>NZ_CP189962.1:0-5491879 GCF_050275925.1 Methylomonas sp. MS20 | reverse complement strand
TGGGGGTGTCTAAGACGTCTAAAAAAGACGGCAAATGATAGCACAGCGGCGGGATAGGGCTTGACTCTTGGTCGTTATCAGAAAAGAATGGCGGCCGCATCGATTTCCAGCTTTTTACAATGACTACCGGCAAACTTTACATCGTTTCCGCGCCTTCCGGCGCAGGGAAAACCAGTTTGGTCAAACGTTTGACCGCCGAACTGGACGGTCTGACCGTATCGATTTCGCATACGACGCGGCCGATGCGGGTCGGCGAACAAAACGGCGTCGATTATTTTTTCGTGTCGCTTGACGAATTCGAAGCCATGATAGAACGGCAGGCCTTTCTCGAACACGCTCAGGTATTCGACAATTTCTATGGCACGGCCCAACGGACCGTCGAATTGGCGTTGGCGGACGGTACCGATGTGATTTTGGAAATCGACTGGCAAGGCGCTCAACAGGTTAGGAATATGCTGCCGGACAGCGAGTCGATCTTTGTCTTGCCGCCGTCGATCGAGATTTTAAAACAGCGCTTGCGCGGGCGCGGCCAAGATACCGAGGAAACCATCGCCCGCCGGATGCAAGACGCCGTCACCGAAATCAGCCACTATCCGGAATTCGATTATCTGGTGGTCAACGACGACTTCGAAACCGCGCTAAACCAATTAAAAAGCATCGTGATCGCCAACCGGGTCGCTCAGCGGCGACAACAGCAACAAATTGCCGGTTTGCTGGAAAACTTACTCAACTAACTATAGATAAGCCACATGAAGACCATCCATCCCAAATCAAAACTTATCGGCGCGGTTCTGCTATCCGTGGCGGCCTTGACGATCACCGCTTGTTCGGACGATAAGTCGCAGCCGGCCGGTTCGGAAAAATCCGCTGCCAAGGCCAAGGCGCCGGAGAAAAAACACGTCGAGCACGGCGAAGCCACCGACACCGCCAAGTTTCGATTCGAAAAGGAATTCGCACAAAAATGTACTGAACGCGAATTGCGTAACTCGAACAATCCTGATGTGGATAAACCGCGCTTGGAAGAAAGCTGCGGCTGTATCGCTCGGCATATGTCCGAAGACTTGGCAGATACCGAAGCCGAAAAGTATTTGAAAGAACACGAAGATACCCACTCGCTGCAAATCAAGTTCGATGCGGCGGCCTATTTTTGCCTGCAAAACAAACCGGTACCTAAAGGTCCGCATTTGTTCGGCAAGCCGTAACTGTTCAGAGGGCGCTTGGGTAAGTTGGTTACCATTGGCGTTAAGTTGAATGGTTACAGTCGATGTAAGCAGTTGGCTAAGCGGAGTAGAAATAAGGCGTTGGCTGAGCGGAGCCGAAGCCAGCGATTTCGCTTCGACTCCGCTCAGCGAGCGGCGTAGCTGAGGTTGAGGTTGAGGTGTTCATTCCCCTGCTCCGTTGGGAGAAGGCGTTTTTACTTCGCGCTGAATAGTTACGGCAAACCTTAGTAAACCCAAACCGGTTTAGGCTGATGCTGGTCAACAATAAACCAGCATTCGCCGCCGAAACATAAGACCTGTGGGAGCGGCTTTAGCCGCGATTGACAGCATTCCGACACCGGATTGGGTGGCGGCGTCCGGTGACTTTATATAGTGAGGGCGGCTGGTGTTTCGACAAGTCTTTCCCCGCCTGGTCGAACGGCTCAATGCGAATAGCCCTGACAATTTCTAGCCGGAGCAATGAGTTCGGGATTCACGGAAAACGGTGGATTCCGTTTTTGGCGAGGTAGAAAAACCCTAAACCAATTATATTGTCCGGAGTCTCCTCGGGTTTTAACTTTATTTCACAGTCAACCGCTTGAAAACTAGTCTGCCGGAGAATGGCCGGAAATGCCCTTTCCCTCGATTAGCGATAGCGATTTGCCAACGGATTTTTTCATCATGACCTCATCCAGCGAACTTTTTTCTCAAGCTCAACAAGTCATTCCCGGCGGCGTCAACTCGCCGGTGCGGGCCTTCAAGGGCGTCGGTGGCACGCCAGTGTATTTCGATCGCGCTCAAGGCGCTTACGTTTGGGACGCCGAAGGCAAACGCTATATCGATTACGTCGGCTCCTGGGGGCCGATGATTGTCGGCCACGCCCATCCGGCCGTGATCGATGCAGTCAAACTCAGCGCGGAAAAAGGTCTGAGTTTCGGCGCGCCGACCGAGATCGAAACGCTGATGGCGCAAACGGTTTGCGAGTTGCTGCCTTCGATAGAAATGATCCGCATGGTTAGCTCCGGCACTGAAGCCACCATGAGCGCGTTGCGCTTGGCGCGCGGTTACACCGGCCGCGACAAGATCGTCAAATTCGAAGGCTGCTATCACGGCCATTCCGATTCCTTATTAGTAAAAGCCGGTTCCGGCGCATTGACGCTGGGAGTACCCAGCTCGCCCGGCGTGCCGGCCGCGCTGGCCGCCGATACCATCACGCTGGCTTACAATGACAGCGACGCGGTGAAGCAGACCTTTGCCGAAGTCGGCGATAAAATCGCCTGCATCATCGTCGAACCGGTAGCCGGCAACATGAACTGCATTCCACCGGAACCCGGTTTCCTGCAAACCTTGCGGGAAGTCTGCGACCAGTACGGCAGCGTGCTGATATTCGATGAAGTGATGACCGGCTTCCGCGTCGGCTTGCAAGGCGCTCAAGGTCTGTACTGCATTAAGCCGGATTTGACCACGCTGGGTAAAATCATCGGCGGCGGCCTGCCAGTCGGCGCTTTCGGCGGCAGCCGCAAGATCATGGAATATCTGGCACCGCTGGGCCCGGTTTATCAAGCCGGCACGCTGTCCGGGTGTCCTGTGGCGATGGCCGCCGGATTGAAAACCCTGGAATTGATTTCCGTATCCGGTTTCTACGAGGCCTTGACCGCCAAAACCACGCAATTGCTGGCCGGCTTGCAGAACGCCGCCGATCAGGCTGGCATCGCTTTCACCACCAATCAGGTCGGGGCGATGTTCGGATTGTTTTTCACTGAAGAAAAAACCGTCAGCCGTTTCGCGCAAGTGATGGCCTGTGACGTCGAGAGCTTCAAACATTTCTTCCATGCGATGTTGGAACACGGAGTTTATCTGGCGCCGTCGGCGTTCGAGGCGGGGTTTGTCTCTGCGGCTCATACGGATGGGGATTTGCAGGCAACGGTGGAGGCGGCGGCCGAGGTATTTAAATACCTGCGGAATTGAATGTAGCGTATGGTTTCAATCCCTGAAAACTCATTTAATTCTTGTACGCTGATAGGTATATTGAAAAGAGATAAGCAACGGCTACTGTGACTTTTGATACTCACAAATTTGTGTGTAAGTTGAAAGAAGCCGGTTTTGACGAAAAACAGGTGGGAAAGCTTTTCGCGACGCCCAAACTGAAGCCGATCCGCTCACCAAAAAGGATGTGCAAATCGAGCTTGCGCCGGTCAAATCGGATTTATTGATTGTCAAATGGATGCTCGGCTTGGTATGTGCCGCCGAAGTCATGCCGCTGCTTGCCAAGCTTTTGGCTTGAACATACGCTGTGTTTATCTGGCTGATTTATAAGTTCGACGACCACTATATTTATATTTTTGCGATCGGCGGACATTGCGAACGACATCGATTGCCGCTGCGATGATTCGCGCAATGCTATTCAAGACGCTGCAAAAGTAATAACCGCGTCACATTTTTTTTGTACCTTCCGGCGGGGATCGGCTTTCGCCGCGCAAGCGGCCGATCCGTCCCTTGTTCCCCCAATTCAACAATTTCGGAAGGTACCATGTCAGTCAAAAAATTCCGCCGCGCCGCGGCTTTCGGCATATTCGCCGCTTCCTCGCTGTTCGCCGCGACCGCTTCGGCGTCCACCGTGGCCGTTACCGAATGGATGTATAACGGTGACGAGTTTATCGAATTCACCAACCTGACCAACGCGGCCGTCGATTTCAGCGGCTGGAGCTACGACGACGATTCACGTTCTCCCGGCACGGTCAGCCTCTCGGCTTTCGGCTTAGTCGCGGCTGGCGAGTCAGTGATTCTGGCGGAAAACGATGCCGCTACGTTCAGGAGCCACTGGAATTTGTCGGCGTCGGTCAAAATCATTGGCGGTAACACGGTAAATCTCGGCCGCAACGACGAAATCAATCTTTATAACGCCGCCAACATGCTGATCGACCGGCTGAGTTACGGCGACGGCAATCTTCCCGGCACGATCCGTACTCAAAATATCAGCGGCAATCCTGGCAACTTGGCCGTCTTGGATCAAGACAACGTAACTTCGGACTGGGTATTGTCTAGCGTAGGCGACAGTTTCGGCTCCATAGCCAGCGTGTCCGGCGAATTTGTCGCCAACCCCGGCAGATTCGCGTTGGCGCCGGCGGCCGTGCCGGTTCCGGCGGCGTTTCCGTTAATGTTGAGCGGATTGGCTCTGTCCTCGATAGGTCGTAAGAAACGCGCATAGGCTTCAGCTATCCCGTTTTGTTATTTATCTTTTTTCAGGAATTTAGACTATGAAACTCCAATCCTTGATCGGCGCGATTGCGCTGGCGGTCAGTGCCGGCGGCGTCCAAGCGGCAAGCTCTTTGAATTTGGCCAACTACCAATTAACCGGCAACTACGCGCTGGATACCTTGGGTGGTATCGGTCTGGAAGCCTCGGCGGTGACTTACGCCAGCGACCGCAACACGCTGTTCTTCGTCGGCGACGAAGGCCTCGGCGTCGTCGAAGTGTCGTTGACCGGGCAAACCCTGGGTTCCATGGCGTTCAATTGGGCGGGAACCGGGAGCAGCAATAACGATGCCGAAGGCCTGACCTATTTGGGTAATGGCCGGCTGGTCGTTGTCGACGAACGTCCGCAAGTGGCTTATCAATTTACCTACAGTGCCGGCGGCAGCGTGGCGCTAAACAATCAGCCGAAAGTGGCGATTACCGGCAGCACGGCCAGTGTCGGCAATGTCGGAACCGAAGGCATCAGCGTCGATCCGCGCGACGGCAGCTTTTACTCGGTCAAGCAAGACAATCCGGCGCAGTTGCGTAAAAGTACGCTGGACTTTGCGATCGGCTACGGCACCGCATCGACGACGACGCTGTTTTCCGGTAGCGGTTCGTTGTTTGGCTTGAACAGTCTGTCCGACGTGCAAACCTTGTCCGCCGTCGATAGTCTGGCCGGCGGCGCGGGGGCCGACAACTTGCTGATTCTGAGTCTGGATTCAAAAATGTTGGTGGAATTGACGACGGCCGGTCAAATAGTCAGCAGCTTCGATCTGTCCTCCGTTACCCAGCAAGCCATCGAAGGCGTCACCGTGGATACGCTAGGCAACATCTACTTGGTTGCCGAGAACAACGGCAGCGCCTACCCCAACTCGCGCTTGTTCGTGCTGACGCCGACCGCGGTTCCGTTACCGGGCGCGTTGTGGTTGTTCGGTTCGGCCTTGGCCGGTATCCTCGCGGTTCGCCGTAAATCAGCCTAACCGGCGTTCTTTCTAGCAAGCCCGACGGCAGGCCGTATTCCGGCTTGCCGTCGTCGTGCCGGTTTTTCCAGACTGTCGGTGCTGACTTCCCTTACAATTGACCGATTCGTCCAATCCGGTTCAATTCACCCCTCAAGCACGCGTCGGCGTTGCATCGAAAATGACATTCTTGGAAATCACTCCGTGGCTTTGGCCAGCGAGTCTCGCCGTTGCCGCATCGCTTGGCTACTTTATCGGCGCCCGTCTGATGGGCGCGCGGCGCCAGACCCTGCAAGCGGAAATCGATCTGCAACAACAGGTTTTACAGCAACAAACCGTAAAGCTGGCGGTGGCCGAGGAAAGGCTAAGCCTATTGAATCGGCGCGAATCCGAGTTGCAAGCCTTGCAACAACAGCTTTTGGCATTGAAAACCGAAAACGCCGAACTTAATACCCGCCAGCAGGAGCAGCATAAACACAACGAAGAGAAAATCCGCCTACTGCAAGATGCGGAAAATCAGTTAAAAACCCAGTTCGAGAATCTGGCGCACAGGATTTTCGAAGAACGCGGCAAGCAGTTTGTCGAGCATAATAAAGTCAGTATCGAAGGCTTGGTGGCGCCGTTGAAACAGCAACTCGGCGAATTCAAAAGTCGCGTCGAAAGCGTCTACGACAACGAAACCAAGGATCGCATCTCGCTACGCGAGGAAATCGTCTCGTTGCGCCGCGATACTCAGAAGATGAACCAGGAAGCGCTGAATTTGACCCGGGCGTTGAAAGGCGACCACAAGGCGCAAGGCAACTGGGGCGAGATGATTCTGGAAAAGGTGCTGGAACAATCCGGCCTGCGCAAGGGCATCGAATACGAAACCCAGGGCGCTTTCCGCGACGAAGACAACCGACTGTTCAAACCCGACGTGATCGTCCGCTTGCCGGACAACAAGGATGTGGTGATCGATTCCAAAGTCTCGTTGAACGCTTACGAGCGCTACTGTTCCAGCGAAGACGATGCTGAACGCGCGGAAGCGCTGAAACAACACGTCGAAGCGGTGCGCGCCCACATCAAAGGCCTCAGCGGCAAGGATTATTCCAGCCTGAAAGGCCTGCGTTCGCTGGACTTCGTGCTGCTATTCATGCCGATCGAAGCCGCCTTCATGGCCGCCTTCCAAGGCGACGAGAAATTATTCAACGACGCCTTCGAACACAAAATCGTCGTCGTTACGCCGACCACCTTGCTCGCGACGCTAAGAACCATCCAAAACATCTGGCGTTACGAGCAGCAAAACGAAAACGCCCGGTTGATTGCCGACAAGGCCGGCGCACTGTACGACAAGATCCGCGGCTTCGTCGAAGACATCGAAAAACTCGGCCACCAACTCGGCACCGTGCAAAAAACCTACGACGGCATCGTCAACAAACTCAGCAGTGGCCAGGGCAATCTGTTGCGCCAAGCCGGCGCACTCGAAGAACTGGGCGTGAAAGTGAAAAAGAAACTACCCAAGAGCCTGACCGAACAAATGGATGCGGACGCCGCCGAATGAGCCTGGACTACGCCACGCTGGAGCTGCTGAAACAAAACCACCCGGCCTGGCGGTTATTGCGCTCCGACCATGCGCCGCTGATCGCCAGCTTCCTGCACCGGGTCTTCGTCGCCCCCAATCAGCGTCTGATCGGTCAGGCCGATCTGGCCGAAGCGCTGGAAGATGAGTTGTTTGCGTTACGCGAACGGCTGGGTAACGATGCTTTCCCTAAGCCCGCGCTGGACTATCTGAACGACTGGGCCGGCAACGACAAGGCTTGGTTGCGCAAGTTTTACCGGCAAGGTTCCGACGAGCCGTTTTTCGACCTGACGCCAGCCACCGAAAAAGCCATCGCTTGGTTGGATAGCCTGACCGAACGCGCCTTCGTCGGCACCGAGTCCAGACTGTTGACCTTATTCGAGCTGCTCAAACAAATCAGCGAAGGCAGCGAGACCGACCCGGAAACCCGCATCGTCGAACTGGAAAAACGCCGTGCCGATCTCGATGCCGAAATCGCCCGCATCCGCGCCGGCGACCTGCAAGTGCTGGACGACACCGCGTTGAAGGACCGCTTCCAGCAATTCACCGGGCTGGCCCGCGAACTGCTGGGCGACTTTCGCGAAGTTGAACATAACTTTCGCGGCCTGGACCGGCGAGTGCGGGAGCGCATCGCCTTGTGGGAAGGCGGCAAGGGCGAACTGCTGCAAGACATCATGGGCGAACGCGACGCCATAGCCGACTCCGACCAAGGCCGCAGTTTCCGCGCCTTCTGGGATTTTCTAATGTCCAGCCGCCGCCAGGAAGAATTGTCGGCCTTGCTGGAACGGGTGTTGGCTTTGGAGCCTGTCGCCGAACTCAAGCCCGACGCCCGCATTCGCCGGGTGCATTACGATTGGTTGGAAGCCGGCGAGCATACCCAGCGCACCGTCGCCGAACTGAGCCGGCAATTGCGCCGTTTTCTCGACGACCAGGCCTGGCTGGAAAATCGCCGGATCATGGAAATCCTGCACGGCATCGAAGCCAAGGCCCTGGCCTTACGCGAAAAACAACCCGCCGGTGAAGTCATGATCGTCGCCGAAGCCGCCGCCGACATCGAGCTGCCGATGGAACGGCCGCTACACACGCCACCGGTCAAACCGCGCATCGAAAGCATCATCCCGCAAACCGGCGACGAAGACCTGGACGCCGCCGCGCTGTTCTCGCAAATCGTCATCGACAAGACGCAACTGGCCCGCCACATCCGCCACGCCCTGCAAGACAAACCGCAAATCACGCTGGCGGAACTCTGCCGCGCCCGCCCGCTGCAACACGGCCTGGCGGAACTGGTCGCCTATCTGCAACTCGGCGGCGACAGCTTTAAAACCACGGTCGATGAAGGCGTGGAGGATGTGATCGTTTGGCAGGCTGTGGATGGCGAAGGCCGGGAGTTGAGCAAACAGGCACGGTTGCCTAGGGTGATTTTTGTTAGGTGACTGCTCAATAAAAGGTTGCGTTGCCACGATGCGGGGGTTTGCTATACTGGGTTAGTCAAATTACTTGGTCAAGGAGTATGCTTGTGAGCACTTATACGCTTTATAACGCCAAAACCCATTTATCCAGCTTGGTCGAACAAGCATTCGCCGGTGAGGAAGTGATCATCGCCAAGGGCAAGGTGCCGTTGGTCAAGCTGGTGCCGATCACCGAAAGTCGTCCGCAACGGCGATTCGGCGCCATGAAAGGTCAAGCTCCGGTGACCGAAGCCTTCTTCGAACCATTACCGGACGACGAATTGGATGCCTGGGCGCAATAGATGAAAGTGCTGTTGGATACCCATACTTTGTTGTGGTGGTTGGACGGCGACGAGAAGCTGTCTCCGATTGCAAAAGAATGGATTGCCGAGCCCAGCCACGTCGTGCTGATCAGCGCCGCTTCGGCCTGGGAGATCGCCACCAAGGTACGTATCGGCAAATTGCCGGGTGCCGAAGCCGTGGTCGATAGCTACCAGGATTGCCTAAAGGAACAAGGTTTTACCCCGCTGGCTATCACAACCGACCACGCGTTGAGAGCCGGCAGCCTGCCTGGTCCGCACCGCGACCCTTTCGACCGAATGTTGATCGCCCAGGCTCAGGCCGAGAATATTGCCTTGATCAGCAATGAAGTGTTGTTCGATAGTTATGGGGTTAGACGGATTTGGTGAATGGAGATCAGAAAATAGTATTCAGGTTGTCGATAGGCGATCCCTTTGCTGCCGAATAAGATTTAATTAGCAGGGGCAACAAATGGCAATGAAGCTGTCCTTCGAAATGTGCGATTAGCTTGCGTAATCGCACATTTCGAAGCCAACATTCCTCCGATTACGCTATCGCCAATCGGAGCTACGCGGACTGAAAACAATGCTGTAATTAAAAAAAAGTTTAATATCTCGGGCGTCATATTTCTCAACCCACACCTGCCAACCCCTCAGCAAATGGAAGCTCAACAAATGAATAACGAACACCCTTGCGTCTCAAAATTCATATCACTATGTTTTTCGATTGATGAGCTACTTGGTGCAGGATCTATTGTTGATAGAGGTCCCAGGCCAGCCAATCCGCCAAAAATACTACAAAGCGTTGATGATGCTATAGCTAATTTGTCGCAACTCAGCCAAGAAGCAACTAAATCAACCATCTCCCATCAATTGAAACGTGACATGGGGCTAGCAATAAGTGCTTTAGTTACAGTTTTGCAAAGTTCGGATAACTTTAATCAAAATTCTTACGTAAATAATTTAGAAGACATCTATCAGGTAAAAATTGAAGAAATTGATCAAGGAAAAATTCTAGCGCGTTTCAAAGAACTCCATGATTTTTTACATACCGCCTATCCAGCCCGTAGCTTGAAATCTGCTTTTGAACAATGGAGAGAAGACAACATTGTTTCAGCAGACGAATACCTTAATAGATTATCTGCTTTTGTTCAACTAGGTACTCAGTTAGCCTCTACAGAAATTCTTCCGAGTTTTTTAGACAAACACGATATAAACTCAATTATTGGGAGTTTGAAAGGAAAATATAAAATAGTAGATACTAAAGACAATTGGCAAGCATATTGTATCTATGAAGATGAATTTAAATATACGATAGAAATCAATGGAAAGTATCCACTCTATCAAGATCAATGCGCCCTATTCGCTTTCCATGAAGTTTTTCCTGGCCATGTTGCGGAAGCGGCTATTCGGGAATATTTGTATCGAAAAAATGAAATAAGTTCGTTTTATACTCTCCAGCTTTTAAACACTCCACGTAACCTTTTATCTGAGGGTCTTGCTGATTATTCACTAGAATACTTTAAAACATCCTTAACAGTTAGTGATTATATGGGCTTTGTCTATGACAAAGTTTTTACTGATGTTCGTCATAATTTAGCAATTAAGATTTTATCAGGCACAATGACAAAAGAAGAAGCCTCTGAAGAACTCGTAAGAAATACATGGTGTTCAAAAGAAAAAGCAGAGACCGCCTTGTTGTTCGCTATAAAGTGGAAACTATATTTTCCGACATACGCAACAGGCTATTACTTCGTTCATAATGTTGTAACCAGATTACAACCAAATTGTTGGTCTGGTCTTTATCTAAGCAATGATCCCGCAAGTTTTATCATACGCTGACTTTATTATAAAACAGGCGACTTTAACTATCATTGCTAGATATTATGTGGATTTCAGGATTTATGGAGCTTGGAAAAGATTTACTATTATCGATCACATCAGATACAATTAAAGAGCTTCTTAAAACCATTTTCACTAATCCAAGCAATGTCTTTTTCGTTGTAGTTATTCCTGTACTGTTTATCATATTATGGCGATTTTTACAAAACCTTAAACCTATCATAGGCAAGTTTATTTGTTTTTCAGCCAAAAAACTTTCTATAAAAAAGACAAGGAGTCATATGGATTTTCTTTCCCCATTAAGAACAAGAATTCCTCAAGACACTTATAACTCGCTATCATCATTCTTGAATAACGCCCTATTAAACGGAGATTTTCTTAATCCGAAAAGCCTTGAATGCGACCATTTAGAGGTGTTAGAGCTTAAACGAAAATTCAAGATATCTGGTAAGAAAATTATTACAAATGAAGATTACAAATTCAGATTCATTGAATCTCCGAATAAAACAGGAATAAAAATATTTCAAGTTGGAGCTGGAATACCGAATGACGGAAGCTATAAATATAAGGTAAAAGTAAAGGAAGGTAGAAAGTGGGTAGAAGTTCAATCCGCTTCACATACCTATATGGATCGAATAGCCTGTATAAATATTCCTCTACGTATTGGCTGGCAAAAAGGTACAGTGATTGATATTTCTTTTTCGGATGATTGGGATGATGTAATGTTACCACATTGGGATTTAGTATTTGTTCCTCAGGCTTGTTACTATGGTTCTATCAATAATCTTACAGTTGAAATCGCTTTCGACACCCCACCAAAGCAAAATCATCAATTTATTCTATATGCTAACTTAATTAGCGGGCAAGTCCTCGAACACAATTCTAAAATTAATAACAAAGGTAGTAACAAATTTTCATGTGACATCGGACTACTGCCGGGCAATACAATTATATATTGGGTCTTTGAACGTTAAACAAAATCGGGTAGAGTAGAGAACAGGCTTACGCCTACCCTCCCACATCAAACCGTGCATACGCTATTAACGCACACGGCTTTCCGATGTTTTTCACACCAAGGCTGCTCCGTTTTCCAGGGGAGTAGGATGCGGTAAACGACGTGCACCGCATCGTTCGCGATTGGTGCGGTTCGTAAACTCACCACATCCTACGAATAAATCGAGGTCTGCTCTTGCAATCAAGCGTCGGACAGGCAGACTTTCAACCACCGTCAGTTACGGAAGAAACACAGTCATCCGTAATGGGAAGAATATCGGCTACCGGTCGGCCGGGGTAGGCCCCATAAAGTATCCATGATCTAATCCGCCTTATCCACCCAGCAACCGCCTCGTCAACAAAGCTTGCATGTCCCGCCGGCCGTCGGCGATCAGATAAACATAGACTTGTCGGGCTATGATGCGATAGACGATGCGGTAGGGTTTGAAGAAGACTTGGCGGTATTCCTGTATGCCTAAGGCGGCAAGCTCTTTCGGGAAGTTGCCGCGTTCCGGGAAACTCGCCAAATCGTCCAGCGTTTGCAACAACTTGTCCAAGACGGCATCGGCATTGGCCGGCGAATCGAATTCGGCGATGTAATGGTACAGGCTTTCCAAATCCTGCTCGGCACCGCGAGTCAACAAGACTTGATAAGATGCTTCGGGCATTAGCTGCTAGTCTTTTTCGCGCGCAGTCGGGCGGCGACTTCGGCCACGGGTTTGACGTTGCCGCTCTCGATTTCCCGGTTGCCCAAGGCCAATATTTTCAATAAGGCCAGGGTTTCCTGGGTTTCCTCGTAGGAGGCCACGTCCTGCAATACGGCCTTGGCTTCGCCGTTTTGGGTAATGACCAAAGGTTCGCGGCATTCGGCCAGTTTTAACAACACTTCGGCGGCGTTGGCTTTCAGGTAACTGATCGGTTTGACTTGAGATGAGTAACGCATGACTGCCTCGAACTTTTTAGAAAGGACTTAATATAGTCTTTAAAAAGTTCTGAGGCAATGCTTGCGCGTGTAAAGCAAGTAGGTTCGATTTCTCCGTCTCTTCCCCGTAAAATCCCCGACTTTATCCCAGCGATCCCAAACGCGATGACAGAAACCGAGCTCGAAGCCGCACCCCAATACGACCTGTCGGCCGTGGTCATTCCATTATTGAAAGGTGTGGTCTATCAGGAAAGCGACGGCGGTTTGTGGAATGCCTTGCTGAATCTACAGGCCAGGGTGCGGGACTACATCTCGGTGCTGGGTTTGGAATTGGTGTTGGACGAGGCCGAGGGTTATGCGTTCTTGCGTTCGCGCCAGACGGACGTCGAAGACGACGATGCGGCACCCAAGTTGCCGCGTTTGATCGCGCGTCGGCCGTTGTCGTTTCCGGTCAGTTTGTTGCTGGCCTTGTTGCGCAAGCGCTTGGCCGAGTTTGACAAGGGCGGCGGCGAGACTCGGCTGGTGTTGTCGCGCGAGGACATCGTCGAATTGATCCGGGTGTTTTTGCCGCAGCGTAGCAACGAGGCTAGGCTGATCGATCAGATCGAAACCCATATCAACAAGGTGGTCGAACTGGGTTTTTTGCGCAAGCTCAAGACCAGCACCAATCAAGCCGCCAGTTACGAGGTCAGGCGGATACTCAAGGCTTTTGTCGATGCGCAATGGTTGTCGGAATTGGATTCGCGGCTGGCGGAGTATCAGACGCAACTGGCCGGCGGTGCGGAGGGTGGCGAATGATTGGTTTTAAGCTTGATTCCCCTCACCCTAGCCCTCTCCCTCAGGGAGAGGGGGACTTCCAGCCCGTTTTACGACGCCTTGCTTTGGAAAAAGGCTCAGGGCGTTTATCAACCAAAATCCACCGCGTGATGATCACCAATAACAACCTGCAACTGTCGCTGGATTTCGTCGACGACGACACCCTGTCCGGCTTCCGGCTGCAACGTCTGGAAGTCTATAATTGGGGAACCTTCGACGGCCGGGTTTGGGTCTTGAACTTGAATGGCCGCAACGCTTTGTTGACCGGCGACATCGGTTCCGGCAAATCGACCCTGGTCGATGCGGTCACGACCTTATTGGTGCCGGCCCATCGTATCGCCTATAACAAGGCGGCCGGCGCCGACGCCAAAGAGCGCAGCCTGCGATCCTATGTGCTGGGCCATTACAAGTCCGAGCGCAATGAGGTCAGCGGCAGCGCCAAGCCAGTGGCCTTGCGCGGCGACAACAGTTATTCGGTGATCTTGGGCGTTTTCCACAACGCTGGCTACGATCAGACCGTGACGCTGGCCCAAGTGTTCTGGATCAGCGACCGCCAGGGCCAGCCGGCGCGGCTGTTCGTCGGTGCCGAACGGGACTTGAGCATAGCTCGCGATTTTTCCGACTTCGGCAGCGACATCGGTCAACTGCGCAAGAAGCTGCGCGGCTTGGGCGCGGAGTTGCATGACAGCTTTCCGCCTTATGGCGCCTGGTTCCGCCGTCGTTTCGGCATCGACAACGAGCAAGCGCTGGAATTGTTCCATCAAACCGTATCGATGAAGTCGGTCGGCAATCTGACCGATTTTGTGCGCAGCCACATGCTGGAACCCTCGGAAGTCGCGCCGCGCATCACCGCTTTGATCAACCATTTCGACGACCTGAACCGCGCCCACGACGCGGTTTTGAAGGCCAAGCGGCAGATGAGCCTGTTAACGCCTCTGGTCGCCGATTGCCAGCGTCACACTCAACTCAACGAGCAAACCGAAACCCTGCGCGCCTGCCGCGAAGCCTTGCGGCCGTTTTTCGCGGGCCTAAAGCAAGGTTTGCTGGAAAAGCGTCTGGCAACATTGGATGAAGAGCTTGCCCGGCAAAACGCCCAGCTCGAGCGGCTGAGCGAACGCAAGCGACAACTGCAAATGCAGGCGGGCGAACTGCAACGCCATATTGCCGCCAACGGCGGCGACCGCATCGCTCAATTGGGATTGGAAATCGAGCGTCTGCAAGATGATATGGCGCGCCGCCGCGATAAATCCGCCCGCTATGAAAAACTGCTGCAAAGCTTGGATTTGCCGGCACCGGTAGACGCCGAAGCCTTTCTGGCGCAGCAAGTCCGTTTTCTGGAGTTACGGGACAGTGCGTCCGCGCGCGAAGCCGATCTGCAAAACCAAGCTAGCGAAATCGGCGTGGCGTTTGCGCAAGGTCGCAACGAACATCAACTCCTGCAAGCCGAATTGACCAGCCTGAAGGCCCGGCGTAGCAATATCGACGATGCGCAAATCAAAATGCGCCAGGCGCTTTGTGAAGCGCTGAATCTGGCCGAGGACCGGATGCCGTTCGCCGGCGAATTGATCCAGGTGCGCGATGAAGACAAGGATTGGGAAGGCGCCGCCGAACGCATGTTGCGCAATTTCGGCCTATCGCTGCTGGTGCCGGATGCGCATTATTCGGCGGTAGCCGATTGGGTGGATCAAACCCATTTGCGCGGCCGGCTGGTCTACTTCCGGGTCAGGCCCGGCCAGCGCGCCGAGCTGCCGGAGCCGCACCGCGATTCGTTGGCGCGCAAATTGGCGATTAAACCCGATTCGGCGTTTTACGATTGGCTGGAGCGCGAGATCGGTCACCGCTTCGACGTAGCTTGCTGCGCGACCCAGGAGCAATTCCGCCGCGAGCAAAAAGCCATCACCCGCGCCGGCCAGATCAAGGCACCCGGCGAACGCCACGAAAAAGACGACCGCCACCGCCTGGACGACCGCAGCCGCTATGTGTTGGGCTGGTCCAATGCCGCCAAGATAGCCGCGCTGGAAGCCAAGGCCAAGCTATTGGAAAATCAGCTAGCCGATCTGGCCGGTCGCTTGGCCGACATCGCCAAAGCACAAGCCACGGTCAAGGCGCAATTGGAAACCTTAAGCAAGCTGGGCGAATACCGCGATTTCCGCGAACTGGACTGGCAGCCTTTGGCTGCGGAGATTGCTCGGCTGGAACACGAGAAGCGCGAGCTGGAAGCGGCGTCCGATCTGCTCAAGCAACTGACGGAGCGGCTGGAAGCGCTGCAACATGCTTTGGCCGATACCGAGCACGCGCTGAACGACAAAATCAAGGAAATCGGCGCCACCGAGCAACGCAAACAGGCCGCCGAAGCGTTGCTGACGCAGACTTCCGACATCCTGAACGAAGCCGGTGACGCACACGGCGCGCAATATCCTGCTTTGGAAGCGCTACGCGGCGAAGTGCTGGCCGAACGGCAAGTCACGGTGGAGTCCTGCGACAACCGCGAACGCGAGATGCGCGATTGGTTGCAGACCAAAATCGAAAACGAGACCAAAAAGCTCAATTATCTGCGCGACAAGATCATCGACGCGATGAGCGGCTATTGCGCGGCCTTCCCGCGCTTCGAGGCTCGCTTCAAGGAATTGCTCAACGAAAATACCATCCGCGAGGTCGCTAACTTCCAGTCGCAACTGGCCCGCGAGCGGGAAACCATCAAGGAGCGCATCGCCCTGATCAACGAGTCCTTGACTCAGATCGACTACAACACCAACCGCTTCATCGTGCTGGAAGCGCAACCGACGCCGGACGCCGACGTGCGCGACTTTCAAAGCGAGTTACGCGCCTGCACCGAGGGCGCGCTGACCGGTTCCGACGACGAGCAATATTCGGAAAACAAGTTTCTGGAAGTCAAAAAAATCATCGAGCGTTTTCGCGGCCGCGAGGGCCAGGCCGAGCAAGACCGGCGCTGGACAGCCAAGGTTACCGACGTGCGCAACTGGTTCAGCTTCGGCGCCAGCGAGCGTTGGCGCGAGGACAACAGCGAGCACGAGCATTATTCCGACTCCGGCGGCAAATCCGGTGGCCAGAAGGAAAAACTGGCTTACACGATCCTGGCCGCCAGCTTGGCCTATCAATTCGGTTTGGAATGGGGCGCGGTGCGCTCGCGTTCGTTCCGCTTCGTGGTGATCGACGAGGCCTTCGGCCGCGGCTCCGACGAATCGGCGCAATACGGCTTACGGCTGTTCGAAAAACTCAATCTGCAACTGTTGATCGTCACGCCGCTGCAGAAAATTCACATCATCGAGCCCTACGTCGCAGCGGTCGGCTTCGTGCATAACGAGGAAGGACGTGCGTCCAAGCTGCGCAATCTGAGCATCGAAGAGTACCACGCCGAACGTGCGGCGCGCGGCGGATGAGCAAGCCGGTCTGGACCTTGCCGGCCGAGTTGCGCGCCGAACTGGACAAGCGCTGGCAGCGCGGGCAAATTTTGACGGAAAGTCTCGTGCCCAGCGGCTTGTTTCCGCTGCGTATTCCTTTAAAGCCACCCAGTCCGACGCAACTGGCCGCCGATTTTTCTGCCGTGCAGGCTTGGGTGGAGCCTTGGTTGGCCGTTGAGGCCAAGCATTTTGCCGTCGAATGGCGCGACATTAATCATCGGCTGTCGGGGCGCAACCGTTTGCCGGCGGCGGTGGTTTTCGACAAGCCGGACGACGCGGCGGCGTATTTGAAAAAAGCCAAGGAATTGGCGGTTTTCGGGCAATTGGCGGCATCGCTGGTTGACGATTTCGCCGCCCTGCGGCCTTGGTTATTGAAATATCCGTTACGCGTCTTGGAGCACGCCGACGAATGGCAAAAATTGTTGAGCGTGGCCGGCTGGGTCGTAAAACATCCTCGGCCAGGCATTTATCTACGCCAAATCAGCTTGCCCAGTATCGACAGCAAATTCATCGAAAGCCGCAAGAAGTTGCTCGGCGAATGGCTGGACTTGCTGTTACCGGCCGTGGCGATCGATACCGCGCAAACCGGTGTCGCCGGCTTCGAAGCGCGCTACGGCTTTTTGGCGAAGCCGGCGACGATTCGCTTCCGCTTGCTGGATAGTCGGCTGCGCATCGCCGGCTTGAGCGATCTGACGGTGACCGCCGGCGAATTCGCGACTTTGAATTTGCAGGTCAAGCGGGTATTCGTCACCGAAAACGACATCAACGGCC
This sequence comes from Methylomonas sp. MS20, assembly GCF_050275925.1. Taxonomy (NCBI): domain Bacteria; kingdom Pseudomonadati; phylum Pseudomonadota; class Gammaproteobacteria; order Methylococcales; family Methylococcaceae; genus Methylomonas; species Methylomonas sp. MS20. Next base: position 5,474,413 of record NZ_CP189962.1, on the reverse strand, counting down.
TGGCATTTCCGAACGTTCAGGGCGGCATGGTGATTTTCGGCAGAGGCTACGGCTTCGATGCCTTGGCGCAAGTCGAATGGTTGAAGGATAAGGAAATTCACTACTGGGGCGACATCGACACCCACGGCTTCGCGATTTTGAGCCAGTTCCGCCAATACTTTCCGCAAACCAGCTCATTGCTGATGGACCAAGCGACCTTGTTGGCGCACCGCGAGTCCTGGGTTGCGGAAACCGCTCCGGGCCGCGCCGATTTATCCGGTTTAACCTTTGAGGAAAGCGCGCTGTACGACGCGTTGCGCGATAACCGTTTCGGCCAAAACCTGAGGTTGGAGCAGGAGTATGTCGGTTTTGCCGCGCTCGGCGCGTTGCTGACGCGGCTCCAAGCGGAAACCTAGCCAGGATGAAGCGGAACCCGGCATTCAAAGCGGCAAAAGTTTTCCCAAGCGCCGGGCAATTTCAAACGATATGGATAAAGATTTTCTCGTTTTCGGCGGCGCGTTTGAGTTTCTCGAACAGCGTTTCGAAAGCCGCCCGGCTGGAGCCGACGAAATCGGCCGATTTCGATTTCCCGACCAGAATGCAGCCCTCGGTATCCTTGGCGCTATTGCCGGGATGTATCCGGACGCCGTCGAAATTCGGCACGTTTAGCAGTAGCGGCAACGGTTTTTTAAAGCGCTCGGAAAAATTGATGATGATTTCGTAGGAGCCGGCCGGAATCGCGGTCATGCCCTTGACTTTGACCGGCCGGACCTTGTCCTCCAAGGTGTAACATTCGAAGGTTCCGTTAATACTTAATTCGCCTATCGTGCTTTCGTCGGTGAATTCGACGCGGGTCAGGTTCAGCTCCATGTGGCCTCCTCGAAGCTAGGATTTTCAACAGGGGGGTCTCGTCGGATTTCGGTACGGCGGGCGGGCGATTATTTCTCTTGAAACACTGGGTTTGTCAAGCGGGAGTGATTTTCGCCGAGCGCGCGGCTTATTCACGCTGAATTCTAATCGCAGACCGACCAATTCGGCTAAGTGTTCCGGACGCAGATTCCCCGCCAAAATCCTCCGACAATGCATTAACATGCCGGCCTCAACCAACCGGGGAGTTTTATGAATTTAACCGAGGCGATCTTGCGTAAGGGTAAAACCTTGTACGAAGACGATGACTACATCCTGCTGTGGACCAAGTTTTTCGGGCTTAGCATTCTGGCGCTGACGTCGTATTTCGTTTACGTCAAGGCCAAGCATAGTCTGTTGAAATTGAACGGCCGGGAAAAGGCTTATTTGATGAGCGTGTCGTTTTATCTGACTAAACAGCACGGCGTCAGTCCGCGCGCGGTGCTGGACGACACCTATTTATTCAAGGATTTCGCTCAGGCGATCGCCAATCGCGGCAGCGACACTTATCAGAACTACTTCAAGGAACCGAGCAAGGACAAGGCCAAGCATTATGCGGTGCAGTCCGGCCGCCGTTACAGTAAAAAGGCCAAGAAATGAACGCCGGTTTCGCCGTGGCGGAACCGGCTTGGGCCGTGCTTAGACTCTGACGTCGATGCCCCCGGTAGGCGCGGCAGCCGATTCCAGCAGTTTCAGCGCGGCCTGGCCTTGTTGCTCTTGCAATTCCTTGGCTTTGTTCAGCACGGCGACTTCGAGTTGTTGGCCGGTTTTTTGGTTGGACAATTGCGTCGCGAACGCGGCGATGGACGGGACGGAATCCAGCATGGCGATACCTCGTTGAGTTGGGGCCGGCGATAGCCGGCCTGTCTGGTTAGCGGACGATGGGCCGAAAACTTGAGGGTTACCCAAATTCAATCCGGCCGGGTTTCAGCCGGCGGGGAAGAAAATTGCCGCCAAGCCGTTCAAGGTTTCCCGGTCGGGTCGGTCGGCGTAGACCGCATGGTCGGGTTGATCCGGGCGCATGCCGCGCACGAACAAATATTTGATGCCGCCGAAATGGCGTTGATAGTCGTAATCCGGCAGGCGTAGTCGTAAATAACGATCCAGCACCACGCTGTACAACCAATATTGCAAACCGTAGTTGTGTTCGCGCATCGCCAACGTGAGCGAGTCGTGGCCGTAATCGGCCAAGGTGTTGGTCTTGTAATCCATCAGAAAATATTGGCCGCCGTATTCGCAAACCAAGTCGATGAAGCCGGTTAGATAGCCGTTCAGACGTTTTGGAGCCAGGGCTTGATAGGTCGGACACCCGGCCAACAGCCGGTTGATGCGGGCGGTATCGATAGGATAGGCTAGCGACAGATAAAACGGCATTTCCTTGATGCAGCGCTCGGCCGGTAAATCCGCTAGCCGAAACCCGCCGTTCGCGGCTAACGGCGTGCTGACTGTCGCCGCCAGCAGTTGGTCAAGCAACTCCGGTTGAGTCAGGTGTAGTCCGTGGCGCAGACAAGCCATGTCGCGCGGCCGGCCCAAATCCGCGCCGGCGGCCAAGGCTTGAAAGCTCAGCGTCTCCAACAAACTGTGTACGACGTTGCCGGTGGCGGCGCCCTTGGGCAGGCCGCCGGCTTCGACGTAGGCGTCGGCCGGTTCGGCGGCCTTGTCGGCCGGCAGTTCCGGAGCGGTATCGTGGCCGGATTCGGCCAACGCGGTATAGCTGCTCATTTGCCACAGGCTACGTAGGTCCCGGGTTTGCCGACGGTATTCCAGTGCGGCAACGGCGCTCGGCCGTTGCGGTCTGGCCGCCGGAATCAAAGTCGCGCCGGCATCGCTTGCCAACAGGCGGTGTTCGAAGCTGGCCGGCTCGGCTTGGGCCAGACCGGCCAAGACTTGCCGTTGACCGGCGAAATCCAGATCGGCGAACTCGAATAAGTAAGCCATCGCCGACTCGTTGGGCCGCTCCTTGCCGCGTACGTCGGCCCAAAACAAATAGCAGCGGTATTTGGCACGGGTGACGGCGACATAAAACAAGCGCAGGTCTTCGGCCAGTTCTTCCCGCAAGGCGAGTTCCCGGCGCCGCTCGAACTCGGCGGAACCCAAATCCGCCATCATCGCGCCGTCTTCGTGGCATTGCACCAGCCAGCGCTCGTTTTTCAGCCGGTCGCTACGCCGCCACAAGTCAGGGCAAAACACTACCGGATATTCCAGACCCTTGGCGCTGTGAGTGGTGACGATCTTGACCGCGTCGGCATCGCTTTCCAGCCGCAATTGCCGATCGTCGCCGTTGTCGCGCTCGGCTTGCAAGATCGCGCGCCGCAGCCAATCCAGGGTTTTGTGGAGCGCCAGATGCTCGTCCAGCGCGGCCTGTTGCAGACGTTCGGCCAGGTGGTGAATATTGGTCAACGCTCGCTCGGCCTGGATTTGTCCGGACAAGCGGGTTTCGACGCCCTCGCGCCGTAGCAGTTGCTGCAGCATCGCCAGCAGCCCGTGGCGTTGCCAGCATTGCAGATAATCCTGAAAGCGATTCATCCAGCCGTCCAGCGCGGTTTCGTCTTGCAACAAGCGGTAAAGCGCCTGACCGGTCAAACCGAACCAGGATACGGTCAGCGCCGATTTCAAGGCTTCCAGCTGGCCGGCTTGCGCCACGGCTTGCAGCACGGCATGTAATTCCAGTGCTTGTTCGGAAGCAAATACCGACTGTTTGCTGTTCAATACGGCGGCGATGCCGGCGCTTTGCAGCGCGGTTTGGTAATCGGCTGCCGCGCGGTTGCTGCGGACCAGCACCGCGATGTCGCCGGCCGCTAATGGGCGAGTTTGGTTGTTTTCGACGATGGTACCGTCCGCCAGCAGCCGACCGATTTCGGCGACGGTCGCGGCGCGCAGCCGTTCGGCCACTTCGCTGGAACTGCCCTGCCGCGCGGTCCAGTGTGCCTGTTTGTCCGAATGTTTATCCAACTGCCACAACACCAGCGGCGCGCCGTCGGCGAGCTTGCCGTCGGCGCTACCTCGGCCGGCCTGGACTGGGTGAAAGTCCAGTTGCTCGAATAAAAACGGTCTTGGCCGTTGAAACAGCCGGTTGACGGCGCCGACCAGATCGGGATGCGAGCGCCAGTTGTGGGATAGTGTGTAATGTTGCGCGGCTTGGCGCTGGGCGGCGAAATAGGAAAAGATGTCTGCGCCGCGAAATTTATAGATGGCCTGTTTAGGATCGCCGATCAAATACAAATACAGATCCGGCGCGCCAAACAGGGTCGAGAAGATTTGCCATTGGTGCAGGTCTGTGTCTTGAAATTCGTCGATCAACGCCGCCGCGAAACGCCGGCGCAATTCGGCGATCAACAATTCGCCGTTGGCGCCGGTCAGCGCGCCGGCCAGCCGGACGATCAAATCGTCGAAAGACATCAAATTGCGCTGTTGCAGCAAGCCGTCCAGCGTGGCGCGTAAATCTGCCAACAGCGCGGCGCGCAGTCCGGTTTGCAGCTGGCCGGCTGCCGCGGCCAAGCCATCGAAAGCCGTCGTATCGACGCCGAGACCGTCCAGATAAGCTTGTTTCTGTTCGGCCGGCGTTTGCGGTTTGGCCTTGCCGGTCTTGAACTTGACGCCGTTCAAACCGCCGAGCAGGGCTTCGCGGGTTAGGCCGTCCAGACTCGGCAGTTCGGCCGCGCGGTCGGCCAGCCAGGTTTTCCAGGCCTCAAAGCGGGCCGGAAAATCGCGGACGAAGCTGGCGCTGAACAGGCCCTCCGGGAAGGCGGTTTGCAGCGTGGCGGCCAGCGTCGCCAAACCGCTGCTGGCGGCGGCAATCGCATTGTCCAGTTCGGCTAGTTGTCTATCCAGATCGGTGTCGGCCGGTTGAAAGGCTTGCTGACCGCCGACCCGGACGACGCTGGCCAGTAGGCTATCCGGCGTCGGAAAAGCACGGGTCAGCACCGCGATTTGCCAGGCAGGCCGGTCGGCGACCCGGCGGCGCCAGAAATCGTCGGCGCATTGCTGTTGCAGTTCGGCGATATCGCCGCTTAATTCGCAATCGAACAACTGGCCGCTGGCCAGCGCGTGCTCGGCTAGGGCGCGCTGGCAGAAGCCGTGGATCGTGAAGATCGCCGCCTGATCGATGTCCAGCAACGCGGCGTCCAGGCGTTGGCAGACGATGTCCGGCGCTAGCCCCAAGCCGGCCAGCCAAGCGGCTATCGTCGAATCGGCGGCGGTTGGGTTCAGTACGGCCTGGCGGGCTTCGGTCAGACGGGCGCGAATACGCTCCTTGAGCTCTTCGGTGGCCGCTTTGGTGAAGGTCACCACCAGTAACTGCTTGATGTCCAGTTCGCGTTCGACCACGAAACGCAATACCAGCATCGCGATCGTGTAGGTCTTGCCGGTGCCGGCGCTGGCCTCCAGCAGATTGATGCCGGTTTTCAACGGCGTGGCGATCGCATCGAAGGCTTCATGCGCCATGCGCGGCCCTCCAGATCGGTTGCAGCCAGTCCCGGCAGGCGGTTTCGAAGTCGGCGTCGATTAAGCTGTCCAGGTCGCGGTAAGCCAGCAACTGAGCAATCTCCGGCTCGTAACCCAGCGCGACCGCGTTGACGATTTGGTCCAGCGCGGCCTTGCGCGCTCGCTCGGGTTCGTCGTGCGGCAAGTAGGCCAACGCGGCTTCGCTGAAAAACGCATCCGGCCGACGCCGGCCTTGCTCGAACAGCCCGAGCCAATAGGGTAGTTGGGCGGGATCGGCCAGGTCAGGGGGAAAATGCAATTCGGCGTCGGCGGCCAATAGATAAGTCGATTGCGGCTGCCGGCGATTGATCAGCAGATGATGCAACCAGGCGGCCAGCAGGTCGCGGCCTTTCAGTTTGCTGTAACGGTACAATAATCCGCCGTTTTCGTAGAGATTGCCCAATTTGCCGACCAAGCGTAAATCGCCGACGCTCAACTCCAAATGCTCTGCCGGCAGCGCGGCACCCAAGGCCAGTGCCCGAATCCGCTCGGCGAATTCGGCAACGCCCGGCTCGCGGCGCCGCCAAGCGAGTTCGCCGGGACCTGCCGCCGGCCAGAGGCCCCGGGCTTGCAGCTTGGCCAGCGAAAACGGCCGGCCGGCCAACTCGGCGGCCACCCAGTCCTGAGCGATTTGATAGTCGTCCAGGCCGTCCACCGCGAACGGCTCGCGTTCTTCGGCATCGGCAATCAACACCGGCAGCCTTACGTCCAGTTGCCGGCGCAGAAAATAGCGTTGCGGATGCTGGAAAAAATTCAGTAATTCGGAAATTTCGACGACGGTCAACGGTTCGGCTTCCAATTCGCCCCGCCACCAGGCTTCGGTCGGGCGGCGCTCGCCGCGCAATTGCGCGGCGGTTGCGCAATCGTGGCCGGCGTAGCTGAACAAGGTCGGTTCGGCACCGTTGAAATAGCGCGGACTGAAGGCATGCAGCGGATGACGGACGACCGGATCGGCCAAGCCGTAATGGTCGCGCAACACGTCCAGCAATTCGCTGACGATCGGCGACGGAGGGATTTCGCTGTTGTCGCGTTGCGATTGGCCAACGTAAGTCAGAATCAGCCGGCGCCGCGCCGACAGCAGGATTTCCAGAAACTGGTAGCGGTCGTCGGCGCGCCGGGAGCGGTCGCCGAGGCGGGGATGTTCGGCCAGCAGATCGAAAGTGGGTTGGCGGTCGAGTTTGGGAAATTCGCCGTCGTTCATGCCCAGTAAGGCGATGACTTGACACGGAATCGAACGCATCGGCAGCATCGAGCAGAACGTCAGCTGGCCGCGTAAAAAGCCGTTACCGGACTTGGTTTCGTCGAGGCGTCCGCTCAACCAGGCGACGACGACGCTCAAGGCTACCGGTTGGTCGTGAATGTCGGCCAGTTCGGCGAGTTCGGCCAGCAGATCCTGCAAGGGCTGGCGGTCGGCCGGATCGGCGCCGGCCAGCAGGCGGCCGGCGTAATAATCCAGGGTTTTGCACCATTCGGCCAGCGACTTGGCGGCGGTCAGTTCGTCCCCTGCCCTAAACAGCAGTTTCAGGAAGTCGGCCAGTCCGCCCAGCGCGGCGGCAGAAGCGCCTTCGATGTCCGGGTAAGGCAGAATGCCGTCGATGAACTCGGTGTCGGCGGCCGCGTAACCGACAAACAGCCGCTCCAGACTGGCCTGCCAAGTGTTTTGGGCAATCGCCGGCAAACCTTGGCTCCGTTTGGCCTCGGCCGAGCGCCCCCACCGGACTCGGGTGTCGAGCAGCCAGTGGCGAATCAGCTCCAAATCATTGCCGTCCAGATCGAAACCGGCGGCGATCAATGGTTGTTCCAGTAAATCCAGTACGGTTTGCCAGCCCAGCCGGCTTTGCGATAAGGCCAGAAAGCGGACGAAGGCATCCAGCGCGGCGTTGCTGATTTTCAGGCTACGATCGGCGACGGCGTGCTGAATATCGTCGAAAACCGCGCTGATGAAGGGGGCGTACAGCTGAATGTCCGGCGCCATCACGACAATGTCGCGCAAGGCCAGATCGGCGTCGCTTTCCAGCGCGTCCAGCAATAGATTTTTTAGAACCTGGACCTCGCGCAGCCGCGAGTGGCAGGCGTGTATGCTCAAGCTGGCGTCGGCCGCTTGTGGGCCGGCGGCGCCGGCATTGGCGAGGATGTCGTTTTGCAGGCTGCCCAACAAGCCGGCGGTGTCGGCGCTTTCGAAGCTGCTGGGTTCGAAGGCGAACTCGACTTGTTCCAACAGCATTTGTTGAAATTCGCGGCCTTGCTGCCCCAGCCTGACCAATAAAGGGTGACCGTCGAATTCTTGAAGTTGCGCCAACAGCCGCTTGCCGGGCAGGTCGGCCCAGTAGCCTTGCACCGGATTCAGCAGGTAGAGATGCACGTCGCAATGGCGCGACAAGGCTTGCAAATAGGTCAGTAGCAACGGCGGCAGGCTGTTGACGCCGAACACCGAGACTCGTTCCGGTAAATCATGCTGCCAGGTGCCGGGCGGAGCGGTGTTCAATTTGGCGATCGTTTCCAACCAGTGCTGGCCGCGATGTTTGCCGCCGGCAGCCGAGAGGCGGCGCCACAGTGCGGCTTGCCAACGCTCATTATCGTTGTCGTACAACGTTTGCCGACTTTGCCAGGCGCTCAGTAGGTCGGGTCTGAGCATCTGGTATTGGTCGAATAGCCGGGCCAGTTGCAGTGCGAGTTGGTAGCGTTTCAAATCGACGTTGTCGCCGGCTAGATATTGGCGTGGAGCCTGATAGACTTCGTCGTCGAGATCGCGCAGCAAGGCTTCGAAACGCCACAGCAGGCGTTGGCGGTCGAAATCTGCATCCGGTAGTTGCTCGTGCAGCCGAGCCGCCAGTTCCCCGAAAAACTTGGCTGGAAACAGATAGCGAAAATGGCCCCAGACCTGAAATCGTTCGGCCAGTTGTTGCGACAGCCAGCGTTCCATGCCTTGGCTTTGAATCAGGAAAATTTCCGGAGCGAACGGCGACGCCAGCGGTGCCGCGCCGATGACGGTCGCCAAATGCTCCAGCAGGTTTTCAGTTTTGTTGGAGCTGTGTAGAACGAACATCGGCGGTGGAAAAAATGATTTACAGGCGGCGTAAGCTGGGTAATAGTTTTACAGTAGCGTTTAACCGACAGGAATACAATGAGAAAACTTTTCTGCCTTCTAACCCTGTGTCTGGCCGCCGAGAGCTGGGCCGGCGTTTATAAATGCACCGATGCTTCCGGCCATACCAATTACCAATCCTCGCCCTGCAACGAGGAACACAAGGCCGAGCAGGTCAATACCATCACCGGCGGCAAGGTTGATTTGACCGCCAGCGAGCGTTTGCAGGCCGAGGAAGCCGAACGGAAGAAACAGCAATCCTTGCAGGAACAGGCCGAACAACAGGCCAAGCTGGACGCGATCGTCCAGCGTAAGCAAGACGCCAAGGCGCAAGCCGAATTGACGCAGGCGCTGATCAAGCAGAATCCATTGCAGTTTTCGGCGTTTGCGATTCCGCCTTACGATCCCGAAAAATTGCCGGCTCAGGTCAAGCCCTTCGAAAGCCGATTGCCGGATGTCGAGAAATTCCGTCGGCTAGCCGCGCAAAAAGCCTTGAGTAGCGGCGAGTGTCAACGGGTCGAAGCCGACGAATTGACCGCCAAGAGCAAGCTGGAACAATTGGTGTTTTTGATCAATTGCAGCAGCGGTAAGACCTTTACTTTCACTGAATCGGAATTAAGTCCACCATGACCTCCAGCAAAATCGTGCTGATCACCGGCTGTTCGTCGGGTATCGGCTACAGCACCGCCTATTACTTACGCGAGCGCGGTCACCGGGTAATCTGCTCGGCGCGTAAACCCGAAGATGTCGAACGCTTGCGGTCGGAGGGATACGAATGCCTGCAACTGGATCTGGCCGATTCGGCCAGCATCCAGGTGGCCGTCGCGGCCTTGATAGAACTGACCGGCGGTCGAATCGACGCCTTGTTCAACAACGGCGCGTTTGGCCAGCCCGGCGCGGTCGAGGATTTGAGCCGCGAGGTGTTGCGGCATCAGTTCGAAACCAATTTATTCGGTACTCACGAATTGACCAATCTGATCTTGCCGCTGATGCGCAAGCAAGGCCATGGCCGGATCATTTACAACAGTTCGGTGCTGGGTTTTGTGGCGATGAAATTTCGCGGCGCGTACAACGCCAGCAAATACGCGTTGGAAGGTTTGGCCGATACCTTGAGATTGGAGTTGCGCGGCAGCGGCATTCACATCGTGCTGATAGAGCCCGGTCCGATCAAGAGCAATTTCCGGCAGAACGCTTTCGCGCTTTACCAAAAATACATCGATCCGGAACACAGCGCGCATCGAGACACTTATCTGGCGATGGAAGCCCGACTGCAAAAACAAGGTCCGGCTTCGCCGTTTACATTGCCGGCGACGGCGGTGGCCGAAAAAGTCCGCCATGCGTTGGAGTCTGAAAAGCCGCGCAGCCGTTATCCGGTCACGCTGCCGACCTATGTGTTCGCCTGGTTGAAACGGCTGTTGCCGACGGCTTGGCTGGACCGCTTGCTGGTCAGCGTCGAATAACATTGGTATTTTAAAGGAAATGGCCGTTTTCGAGGTCATTTAGGGGTAATAAACGGGTCGCAAACCGCATGATCTATGCTATTATCCCGGCCCGACATATGGCGGTTAACGCGGTCTATTAACCGGTCTATGTTCTTAATAAAAACAACTGTGAGGTTTATTACATGAAAATTTTCAAAAGTGCTGTTGTCGCTTTCTCCTTGGCTGTCGCGATGGGTTCTTTTTCGACTTCGGCCAGCGCCGAGTCCGACAAAGGCCGGGTTAGTTATAAGCCAATCGACGCGGTCAACATCGTGATCGAGCGCATCAGTGCAGCCGAAGCTGCAATCAACAACGGCGCGGAAGACGCCGAAGTTGCGGCTCTGATCAAAAAAGCCGCTGATTTCTCAGAAGAAATCAACGCCAACGACAAAGTTTCCAGAGAAAACTCCAAAGTCAGGGGTCACCTGAAAGCAGCCATCACTTCCGCGAAATCCGCGAACCTGCAAGAAGCGAAAGAGCATTTGGCAAAAGCTAAAGCCGGTACCGAAGGTCTGAAAAAATTGCTGTAATGTTTTTTAACAGGGTGCCTTCGGCACCCTGTTTTTTATCCCCCGTCGGTTTCGCGCAACGAAAACGGCATCTCCGCCAATTTATTTTCCAGCCAATTCAACGCATCGGCGGCGCTTCTCAACGTAGAAGGGTCCCAGTCGGGTTCGGCGTGTTTTGTCAGTAGGTCCCACCGAGCCAGCAGGTTCTTCAGTTTGCCGGCATTGCTGACGCTGAAATGCCAACGAGCCAGACAAGCGTCATACCAATCGTTTCCGCCACCCACGGCGATTTGCCGACGTAAGCCCTGTAATTGTCCGAGTACGTTCTCGATCATCGGCACTTGAGTGCCTATCCAGCTTTCGACTTGAATTTCGCTAATCGCCGCTATCGATCGACCGGGGTTGTCGGAGACGATTTTCAAGCAATGGATCAATTCGCTGCTGCCGAAGCGGACGGCGGTTTCGTAAAACGCCGACGCTTCCATGTCATATAAGGCGTCTTGGAGGTATGCCGTGTTCGGTTTCGACGAGGTGATCAGGCTGGCGGTCGGGCAGAGAACGTCGAACGGCAACTGCGGAAAGAAACAGCGGCCGGTGTCGGCGTCGACGACCTTGTCGGCCAAACAGACGTGGCCGATCGGATATTCCGGATGACCGGCGACGCCGAGATTAAGCAATACCGGATTAGTTACCGGCCGCAGGGCTAAGGCATACGCCACCGCGCCGGCCATCGCCGTTTTGCCGATACCGCTGACGACCACGGTGCCGGCAGGGCCGCTGTACATCGAAAATGCCGAACTGTCGGAAGTCTTTTTCAGACTCCAGGCGCGGATCAGCGGTTTGGCTTCGCAGGCGAGCGCGGTAAAAACAAAGCGGTAAGGTGCAGAGTGGGTCACATTTTTCGAGAAAATTATCTTTATTAATTAACAGATTGTTGAAGCTTATTAATAACTCACTTAAATTTAGACTTCGTCAATTTGAAAAGGAGACGTACCGTGATCGCATCCCATTCGTCAGTGACCGAAACCACATCCACCCATCTGCACTGGGTTGAAGCCCTGCGCGAGGAACGTAGCGCGCTTTGGTCCCTGTATTGCCAAATCGCGGAAATGAAACCTTTCAGCGACGCTGGTCAGGTTAGGCCGATGCTATCCCAATTTTCGCAACTGCTGATCGATTACGTGTCGCTCGGTCATTTTGGGATCTACGAGCACGTATTGAGCGACGCTGAAGGTGCGTCGGAATTGCTGTCTTACGCAGGTAAGATTTATCCGGTGTACTCGAATACCACCGAGTCGGCGGTGACGTTCAGCGAACGCTACGATGACGGTCGGCGCAATTTCAAGACCGACGATTTAGCCAGCGACCTGTCCAAACTCGGCGAACATCTAGCCGAGCGGATGGAACTTGAAGACCGGCTTTGTTCTATGTTGCTGCATTGACCGATCTTCGCTACCGCCGATCCAACGCCGGCGGCAAGCTATTTCGGTTCATCGCCCGAGGTGCCGGAAGCCGAACCGCTGGCACCTTTGACGAACAAGTCTTTCATTCGGCTGAAGGCCGCCAGCAGAGTTTTATCCATTACCACTTGATTGCCGATCGAAACGATGACCCTGGCCAGTTCCGGTATCCGGGTTTTGGTCGCCAACATATAAATCGGCTGCACATACAATATCGAATTGCCCATCGGCAATATCACCATACGGCCTTTCCGAACTTCGGAGCCTTGTTGGTTCCATAGCGTGAATTGGGCGGCGATTTCCGGATTTTGGTCGATCAGCGCATTGACCTGGGATGGACCGTTGACCTGGACCGCTTTGGGAAACTTGAATATCGTCAAGCCGGGTTGGTAGCTGTGATCGCAATTGATCGGGTCCATCGTGCCGGCAACGCCTACCATGCTCAAATTGTCTCTGTGCACCGGCGTCATTGGATTGATCATGACGAATTCTTCTTCGTCGTTACAGCGGTCGAAGTCCATCGTAATGAAATAAGGCAACACCGATTGGCCGTCCACGCTAGCGTATTCCCAGGTTTCGGCCTGCTCGTAGAAAAGCTCCGGGCTGCGCTGATGATACTTTGCGTAGATCTTCATCTGCATGTAGTACAGATCGCGCGGATAACGCAAATGTTGCAGCAGTTGGTCCGGCATATCCTTGAGCTTTTTGAATAGCCCTGGATATGCCCGATTATAGGCGGCGATAATCGGATCTTTGGGATCGGAGATGTAGTAATCGACGTCGCCGTCATAGGCGTCGACAACGATTTTCACCGAATTGCGAATGTAATTGAATTTATGCTTGCCGTCCAAATAATCGTCGGCGGCCGGCTTGGAGACCGGATAGTAATTGGATAGCGTGTAAGCGTCCTGAATCCAATAGAGCCGGTCTTTGTCGACGACCAGATAGGGATCTTTATCCAGATGCAGGAACGGTGTCAGCGCGGTAATCCGCTCGTCGATATTGCGGCGGATCAACACCTTGCTTTGGTTGGAAATGTTCGGCGAGAAAAAGATCTTTTCGTCCCGCAAATAAAACGCCAGCAACATTTTCCGAAAATACGATGGAATCGGGATGCCGGATTTGCCTTCGTAGTTGCTGCTGTCGCGCGAGCTGGAAATGTCCTTGACCGTTAAATTGTTCGGTACGATCGCGTATTGATACTTTTCCTGACCGTAGTAAATATCCGGGTGCGTGACCGAGAAGCCAACTTCGGAACTCATGTTCAGGTCGCGCAAATACCAAACGATAGGGATGCCGGCATCTTGAGCGGCCGGCGAAATCACCGCGCCATAACCGTGCGTATAGCGCAAGTGTTTGTTTTCCCAGTTTTGCGCTTCCTTGGGCAGGCGTTCGATATTGACCTCGCGTGCGGCCAGATTGACTTGTTGATGATGGCCGTTGATGAAATATCGATCCTCGTCAACGGTCGGAAACACGTAATACGGCCGTATGCCTTGCAATTGCATGTAACTGTCGATCAAAAATTCGCGGTCCCAAACCGGAATATTTTCGAAATGTTTTTTGGTCGACCACTCTTCGATGTCCTTGGTGGCGTCCAGATTGACCTGAAAATCGATAGTTTTGATATTGTTCAGGTCGTATGCCGCCAACGTGGCGTCGATGTTACTCAACATCGATTCGCTTTCGGTACGCGTAAAATTGGGCTTGACGATGAATTTCTCGATCATCTCGGGAATAGAATGCGTGTGTTTCAATCCGCCCACGCTCAGTAAACCCAAGGTCGCCAGCACCGCCGGCACCTTGCTGCGATGGCGTTCGGAAAACACGTAGAACAGCGCGGCCGCGGCGATCGCTACCACGAAGAAGATTTCCAGCCAGATCAGCGGCAGCTGATAGTGCAACTCAACGAAGCCGGGGCCGAAAAACACCGGTTCGTTGCTGTCCACGTACAGTAGCGAGAAACGCTCCAGCAAATATCCCCAGATCACGAAAGCAACGACGAACAGGAACAGTGCGCCCAGATGGATTTTCGCGCCAAGCGGGAATTCCTTGCTCTGGTTGGGAACGAAGATGTGCTCCAGCCAATAGAGCACGCCGGTGGCCGCCAACACTAGAGTGGCGGTGATCAGCAACTCTTTCTGAATCAGTATGTAGATCGGGTAGGCAAACATGTAAAAGCTGACGTCGTTGCCGTAAACCGGATCGATGACGCCCGACGCGTTGCCGAAAAAAAACAGCAGGGCTTGTTCCCATTGCAGATAGAACGGTACGGCGATCGCGATCGCCAGTAGCAGGGATACCGGCGTGTAGATCTTGGTCGAGCCGCTCATGAAGATCTCGGCGAAGCGTTGGAAGCGCTTACGTTTGCCGTCGTCGAGCAGCACCTCGTCGGGTGGATTTAGGCCCAGGTAGCGGGAGGCGATCCAGAAATGGAACATGAAGACGGCGAAGAAGAATACCGTCACGGCACCGGAGAAGATGAAGCGATAAAGTAATCTCAGCCAAAAATAGGGTTCGAATTCCAGCGAACGAAACCACCACAAATCGACAAAAAAATCGAGAAACACGAAGTAAAACGCGACGTATGACACGACAACGGCGACCAAGGTCGCCGCCACGAACGCGGGTAACAGTTTCCAGTTACGCATAATTTCCTCTTTGCTTAGATTCCGGCACCGCCGCGATGGGCGCTTTGCCGCGCGGCCGGTGATTAGAGATCGCCCCCAGCCGAGCATTCTAACACCCAAATCCGGATTGTGACCTTTCGCGGTAAGGGACTCGGTTGGCGTAATAGGGCGTTGTTTAGGGGTAGGAAAAAGAGTATGGTCGGCGTCAATAACGAGAGCTTATCGATTAAGCCAATCACAACGAGGAAGGGGGGAACTCATGGGTACATCCATGTCTATCGACGCCGGCAGACGCCGGTTTTTAAAGTATTCCGCCCTGGGCGGTGCGTGGGCGGCTTGTCCGCGATGGGTGAGTGCCGAGACGCTTCGAAATGCCCCGACGGCCGGTTTCCATCCGGACGTCGAGCTGGACTTCACGGCCAAGCTCGCTCGGGTCGAGATATTGAACCAAGGACCGGCGACGGCGGTACAGAAATTTTTCGGCACTGTGCGCAAGGGCCCGGCGAATAGCCTCGTGCAATTGCCCAACAACTACCTTGGGCCGATTTTGAACCTCCAGCAGGGCCAGAAAGTACGGGTTTATTTCACCAATCAGCTTAGCGAGGCCACAATCATACATTGGCACGGCTTGCATGTTCCGCAAAGCAGCGACGGCCACCCGATGTATACGATAGCGCCGGGCGAGCAGTATGTGTACGAGTTCGAAGTACGTAACCCGGCCGGCACCAGTTTTTACCACTCGCACGCGCATAATCTGACCGCCGAGCAGGTCTATCGGGGATTGTCGGGGTTGATCGTGGTCCGGGACGTCGAGGAAGCCAAGCTGGATTTGCCGGACGGAGACTACGACCTACCGCTGGTGATACAAGATCGAAGCTTCGACAACCGCAACCAGCTCCGTTATGTACACGGCATGCCGCAACGGATGATGGGCTTTCTCGGCGATACGATTCTAGTCAACGGCAAGCCGAACGCCGGGTTTCAAGTCAAATCCAGGGCCTATCGGTTCAGGGCCTTGAACGGGTCCAATTCCCGAATTTATAAGCTGGGCTGGGACGACGGCACGCCGCTGACCGCCATCGCTACCGACGCCGGTTTACTGGCCCGGCCGGAAACCCGGCCTTATCTGATGTTGGCGCCGGGCGAGCGTATCGATTTGTGGCTGGACTTCAGCGGCCGCGCGGTCGGATCGAAATTGACGCTATATAGTCTGCCGTACAGCGGGGCGATGCCGGCGATGTACGAACGGATGGGGCACGGAGGCATGATGCACGGCGGTATACACCAAGGCGCTAAATTTCCAATCGCGGTATTTGAAGTTACCGAAAAAGTCTCCGATTCGCCGAAATTGCCGGAAAAACTGGTGCCGTTCCGGCGCTTGACCGCCGCCGACACCGACAATGCCGATAGCCCGCTGCCGATCGCGCTTTCGATGCAGCCGATGCGGCCGCTATTGAACGGCATGTCGTTTGCGATGGACAGGGTCGTGGAAGCCGAGAAAGTACCGTTGGGATCGATCAAGAAGATCCGGATTTTTCACGACCATTCCCGCGGCGGTCACCGTGGCGGCATGGGTATGATGGGCGGTATGCGGCATGGAGGCGACGCAGACCCGAACCCCGAGCATGATATGGGGGGAATGGGAGGAGCGATGATGAATATGGCCCATCCGATTCATCTACACGGCCAGCAATATCAGATTCTGTCCCGACATGCCGCCGATACCGATGGCTACGCCAGCGTCAAGGACGGATTTATCGACAGCGGTTGGAAAGATACGGTGCTGGTGATGCCGGGAGAAGTCGTGGAAATCGCCAAACCGTTTCAGGATTATAAAGGCTTGTTTCTTTACCACTGCCATAACCTCGAGCACGAGGATTTGGGGATGATGCGGCAGTTTTACGTTTATTGAAGCGGGAGCGGCTCCGAGCGAGGCGCTCGGAGCCGTGCAGCATTATTTTTTGGCGAACATCGACAGGATGCGTTCGCGGTTGATGTAAGCCGCGTACAGCAAGCCGCCAAGCAGAATACCGTTAAACAGTTGACCGAAGAACGACGTGTCCGAGCCGGTCGGTTGCGCCGTTGCGTCGGTTTTCGGCGCTACCGGCGGGGGCGGCACGAAAGCGGCCTGCTTTTTAGTGGTGATTTCCGGCAAGCCTAAACTTTTCCAGGCGTCGTAATCTTGCCAGGCCGGAAATTTGCCTTGCCAGAATTCCTTGGTGAAATAAGGCGCCAGACTCATGCCGTGAACTTTGGGTATGCCCCGTTCGTCCATGAACCCTTTGTAGACGACCAAGCTGATGTCGCCGCCCTCGCCCATGCCGTTGGTCGTGAACGATTTTTCGACGTGGTCGTGGAACATCCACACGCCTTGACCGAAGCTATTCAGGCCGTCGTCGACGCCGTTCAGTTCCAAATCCAGACGCTGCGCCGGCACCATGCCGTGTACGTCGCGTTTGATGTAGGAAGACGGGCCGTTATCGACGCCGTCGTAGTGCGTCACCATCGGCTTGTGGCCGTGTATGTGCAGCGCGAAGGCTTCTTCATGACCGTTGAGAACCCGCAGTTTCACCTTTTTGTTTTCTTCCATCAGAATCAACGATTCCCGCAAGGTGTACGGAAACGAGCGGCCGTTCAGCATGAAGTAATCCGGCTTGGCATCGGTGATGTCGTATTCCTGATTCAAGCGGCGCGCCAATAGGCGCGGATCATTGGCCGACCGAGCCATTTCGTGCAATTCCTTGTCGGCGGACTGGTAGTGTAAGTCGTATTCGGCCGCGTACTTTTCCTTGACGGCGACCGAAGGATGGCGAACCTGGCCGTTGCCGACGTTGAAAACTTGCACCCAGTTGTTCGGCCGGTTTTCCTCGACGACGAAAATGCCTTGCAAGCCCATCGGAATGTGGACATGCGGCTGGACGTGGCAGTGGTAATACATCGTGCCGGGTTGGCGCGGCTTGATCACGTAAGTTTTGCTTTGGCCGGGCAGCACGTCCATTTGGCTGGTTTGACCGACGCCGTCGTTGCCTTCGCCGCTATGATCCATGTAGGGATGGTCGATGCCGTGCAAATGGATGGAGTGCGGAAAGTAATGATTGTTTTCCAGTACGATCCAGACAATGTCGCCCTGCTCGACCCTTATGGTTGGCGAGGGTGCTCTGAGCAAAGGGTTGGCGATGGGTTCGTAAAGACTCAGCGTCGACATGTCGCGAGTTTTCGGCGCGAATACCCAGAAGGTCGGTTGAATGCCGGGCGCGATGTCGAAAGTGGTGGTCGGTTCGCGCATGTCGGGCGAATGGCCGTTCAGTTCGGCGATTTCCAGCTTGATGATGTAATGGTCGGGATCGCCGTCGCCGTCCATATCGTTGCTGACAGTCAGCGCGTCGGCGGCCAACTGTGTTTCCATCAGCGTCGCCATCGATATATTGTTGGTGCCTTTGACGAAGGCCGCGACCTCGGCGGGATTATCTGGGTTACACATCCGTGATTCTTGTATTTCCACACCGTCGATCACTTGCGCGTCACGCCATTTGGCATCGGTAAATTCCGAACAAACTTCCTCTGCCGCACCCAATTTAACGCTGGTCGAGCTCGGCAGCTTGTCGGCGACCGCTAGGGCAAGCGGAGACAACGGCAGCAGCAGAGCCCCACACAGCATGGGGATAACCTTTTTATGCATAGAAAAACCTCATAAAGCAGACGACTATCTAGCCACCCGGGTGGCGGCCAAGAACATTAGAAAAGCGCGATACTGTAACCAGAACCCATAGGCAAAGTACAGCAATTCTTTATTACCGGAGCCGCTTGGATAGATGCGGTTTTCGCAAACCAAACAATGCCCTTTATAATTCCACGACGCTAGCAAATTACTAGCCGATCCGGCCTTCTTCACTGATTTCATCGCTATCATGCCCAGCTCCAGAATCCTGCTGTTCCTATTGTTGATACTTGCCGTTCACGGCGGTTACGACTGGTTGTCCAATCGCCCGCAAGACGCGGGTATCGACGTGCCTTCCGGCAAACTGCGCAGTTTGTCGTTCGCGCCATTCCGCGAGGGCTATAGTCCACTCGAGGAGATTTATCCGCTCGCCGAACACGTCGAAGAAGATTTGCAGGTGGTGGCCGATAAGACCGAAACCATCCGCACCTATTCGAGTCTGGGCGGTTTGCAGCCGACGCCGGATTTGGCCCGCAAATCCGGCTTGAAAATGATACAAGGCGCCTGGATAGGCGGAGGTTATAAGGATAACCGCAAGGAAGTCGATGCTTTGATCCAATCCGCCAACGCCAATCCGGATGTGGTGAAACGGGTGATTGTCGGTAACGAGGTGCTGCTGCGCGGCGAGTTGGACGTGGATCGGCTGATCGGCTACATCCGCGAGGTGAAGCGGGCGGTCAAGCAACCGGTGTCTTACGCCGATGTGTGGTCGATGTATATGAAGCATCCCAAGTTGTTCGCCGAGGTGGATTTCATCACCATCCATATTTTGCCCTATTGGGAGGACGAGCCGATTTCGGTCGATAACGCCTCCCAGCATTTGGAAAAGATCGTTCGCCAAGTCGAAAACGAAGCGCGCGGCGTGGCACCGGGCAAGCCGATATTAATTGGCGAGTCGGGCTGGCCCAGCGCCGGGCGGCAACGGGGCATGGCGGTACCCGGCGTGGTCAACGAAGCCAAGTTCATTCGCGGCATGATACAGGTCGCCAATCGGCACGGCTTCGACTACAACATCGTGGAAGCCTTCAACCAACCCTGGAAAAGCGAGCTGGAAGGCGTGGTCGGCGCCAATTGGGGTTTGTTGTCGGTCGATAGGGAGCCGGTGTTTCCGTTGACCGGACCGGTTTACGAAAACCCGGATTGGCCGATTACTTATGCGCTCGCCTCGTTATTGCTGCTGTTGGCGGCTGGGCTTTTTCGAAATTCACTGGCGACGTTGCCTATTAGTCGCTTGATTTTGTTTTTGGCGTTGGCCCAAGTGTTTGCCGCCTGTTTGGTGGGTTTGGCTGATTTTCTTTGGTATACCAGTTATAGCGTTTGGCAACGCGCCTATACCGTGGTTATCACGCTTGCCAATACCGGTTTGGCGGCCGCGTTGTTACATCGTTGTTCGGCGATTTTACGCGATAAAGCCGGCGATTTCGGAATGGCCAATATCTTGCGCACCGCGTATATGCTGTTTATCGGTTTGGCGTTCTATAAAACATACGGTTTGGCTTTTCACGGCCGATATTTGAGTTTTCCAATCGAACAGTTTGCAATACCCGCGCTCGGTATCCTGGGCTTGATGGCTTGTCAGTGGCTGGCGCACGGGAAGATCAATGGTCAGCTGTTGTCTTTCGATCAATTAATCGGTTGGAATTTAGGTCGTCGGCGCGATCCGCTGATTGCGTATTTCCTGACGTTAGCCTGTTTGGCGATGGTCTTCGGAGAAGCTATGGCCTTCTTGGGCGGCCGAGATTTTATCCAGGCCCATCCTGGATTGTCCGCCGGTTTACCTGTGGCGCTGGAATATACCTTATATAACTGGCAACTCTTGAGTTGGTTGGGTTGCTTGGTGACGTTGTCGTTGCCGTTCTGGACTAATCGTAACAGCGCGGAACGAAATTGATTCCGGCGCGGCTCCATGCTTGAGTTTCTTTTGTCGCGGATTGAGTGACAGTTTGCCGCGCGGCAATTTGTCACATTTTCAAATCGAGCGGATGCCAATAAACTATGTGCAACTCTTGTATGCGCTCCCTCTCCTAAAGGGTAAAGAGTTTAATATCCTTCCTCAATGCGGCCTCTGTGCCGCATCTTTTTTTGGACGAGGTTACTTATGGAACGGAACTTTTGCTCTACTAAGTCCGCGTTTGTTCATCCCAACGAGTTAAATCGGCGGACGGCTTTCCATGAAGCGGGGCATGCCGCTGCGATACATTTAGGCAACCGCCAAAAACAATTACCCCCAGTATTTTTCGAAATCCAACTTAAACGTCCCAGCCTCGATAGTCGATACTTTACCGCCAAAGTCGTCGATGGCAATTTAATTCAAAATTTGCCGATAGCGGTGCTGGAAAGTTTCGCCACATTTTCCGACGAACCCTATCAGCATAGTTGTCAAAGGGCTTACGAAGCCGATGTCGTCAACTTATTGGTCGGGCCTTTGGCCGAAGCTAAATATGTGGCTATTCGAGACGACGAGGTTTTCAACCTGGGTCTAATGAGTTTTGAAGCCCTACATAATTACGGCGGTTACAGCGACTTGGAAAAAGCCGAAGGGTATTTGGAATGTTTCATCGCTTCCAAAGCTCAGCGCGAAGAAAAAATGCAGGAATTGCTGGAACAGGCTTTCCGTTTCGTCGAAAACTCCTGCCATTGGCAATGTATATTAAGTTTGGCGAATTTTATCCTGGATAGTCAGCAGGAAGTCATTTCCTGTGACGAGGCAATCGGTATTTTCGATCGTTGCTTGGAGCCGGTGGCTCTATTTCAAAAGTTTACGAGAACGGTAAGTTACGCGTAATCGTTATTGCCACCGAATTTAGCCGTTTTGTCGAAACAAACAAGTCGATTCGGTTAGTTGTCAATCTCGGCCGCATACACCGTGCATCGGTTGCGGCCCAAGCGTTTTGAATGGTACAAGGCCTTGTCGGCTCGGACAAAGACATCGTCGTGCGTATCGTCGTTGTCGAATGCGCTAATACCGCAGCTTAACGTCAGATCGATTTGCTCGCCGTTGGAATTAAAGCCGCATCCTTGAATCATTTTCCGCAAATGCTCGGCGACTTCCAGTGCTTGCAGCGCGCTGGTGTTGGGCATCAACATCACGAACTCTTCGCCGCCATAGCGCGCCACGAAATCGGTTTCGCGACAATTGTTAGCCAGCAATTGACCAACCAGGGTCAGGGTTTTGTCGCCGGCTTTGTGTCCGTAAGTATCGTTGATGCGCTTGAAATAATCGATATCCCAAATCACCAGAGACAACGGCGAACGATAGCGGCGCCACCGGTTTTGCTCCATTTCGGCCCGGTTATTGTAGGCGGCGCGGTTCGGTAGCCCGGTCAACGGATCGCCCAAGGCGCGGTCGTGTTCAATTTTCAGTTTGGTCCGCAGCGATTCGGTTTCCGATTCCAGTTCCATCAGCTTGAGTGCCATCGTCTCAATCTTCAGCTGGGCTTCTTGTTGTCTGGCATCTTCTTGCTGTTTGTGTTCCAACAGTTGTAGTAACAGCCTATCCAGATGTTCGCCGGTCTTGCTTTTGACGCTGCTCAATTCGTCGACAGAACGCATCGTATCCTGAAAATCGTGAACTTGGCGTTGTATCGAATGATTCAACGAGTCGCGACTATCGATCGACAGTCGATTTGCTTCGCTGGCGATTTCAGCTTGTTGCTCGATCTCGATCAATTGATTGCTCAAATCGGATAAGAACGCATCAACGCCGGATTGTTCGGAGACGGTAAAATCCCGAACGTTCAACAACAGGCTGAAGGCCGAATCGATGACTTTTCGATAGGATTGTTCGCCGTCGCGTTCTCGAATGCGTTGCCGCAATGACGTGGTATGTTGCTGGAAGCGTAGCGGTACTTCGGATTCGGCGAGCAGTTCGTCCAGGCGGTTTAATAGATAATCGTCCTGGGCGGCTGGGTAGGTTTGCGTTTCCGGTTTGACGTCCTGTTTGGTTTTGGAAATATGTAGCAGGGTTTTGGAAACCGAGTGTAAGTCGCCGACCAAATCGTTCAAATTGGCGCCGTTTCTGAGCTTGCCGCCTATCGTCACCAAATGGGGTTCCAATAATTTGTGGCTGCCCTGGCTAAATATCAGCAGTTGCAACACCAATTTGTACAAAAACTTTTCGATGTCGGCCGGTTTGGCGTACGGGGACATGACTTCCATTTAATAAATCCCGATTATGCGACTATGCAACGATTTCGGCCGTTCTGTTTGGCTTGATATAAACCTTTATCGGCCCTGTCGAAGATGGTTTCTTGGGTGTCGTTGGCGGCAAATTGACTGATGCCTCCGGAAATCGTGATCGCCAAACGGTTACCGTTCGCTACGAAGCCGCTGTTGCCGACGATGGCCCGCAATTTTTCGGCGACCGACAATGCCGCTTGGGCATCGGTGTCCGGCAACAGCATCACGAATTCCTCGCCGCCGAAGCGGGCAACGAAGTCGCTTTGCCGACAGTGTTTGGATAACAGTTTGGCGATGGCTACCAAGGCCTTATCGCCGGATTTGTGGCCGTAGGTGTCGTTGATGGCCTTGAAAAAGTCCACGTCCCAGACGATCAACGAGAACGCCTGAAGAGTGCGGCGATAACGCGCGATTTCGAGGTCAATCCGTTCTTCGAACGCAAGCCGGTTTGCCAAACCGGTCAACGGATCCCGCGTGGCGCGGTGTTGCGCTTGGTCCAAGCGTTCCCGCAATTCGCCGGATTCCGCTTCCATGTCTTTCAATTTTTCCGTTAACACGCGCAATTCGCGGTCGACTTTTTCGCGTTCCTGCTGTTCCAGTTGATTGTGAGCTTGGATTTGTTGGCTAATGGTCTGCAAGCGGCTATTGATCAACTGTTTGAGGGGTTCGAGCTGGGTGGCGTTGGCCGATTGCGTTTGCAAATCCACCAGTTGATCCGAGACCGTGCGATCCAGCAGGTTACGTTTTTTGGCCGAAGATTCGTTAGCCAGATTGACGCCGATGGCCTTGATGCCCAGCTCGGTCAATTGTTCGGTCAATTTCGACAGAAACGCCGCCATTTCCAATTGCTCGGCTTCCATGTATTTTTTGATGGTGAGCAATAACGCCACGGTGTCGTCGAAAATGGGTCCCAATGACTGGTTTTCGTTCAGACGGTGCTTGAGTTGCGCCGATTTCTCGGCGAATTGGGTTGGAATATCGATGCTTTCAAGCAGTCTCATTAACTGCAGATTGATGGCCTTCTTGTCGATCTCGGCGAAATCCAGCGCCAAATCGATACTGTTGGCCGATTTGTCCTGGTCGATCAACTCCAGCAGCGCCATGTACAGCGCTTGATTATTGGCGAATTGCCGGTTTTGGTAGCGTTGCTGTATATCTTCGAACTGGTCTGGCCATTGCGGATACAGCTTGCCCAGAAATTCGAACAGCAATGTGGAATCGAGCGGATGATTGGCGCCATCGTCTTCCAGCATGATCAAGGCACTGGAGAACGCGGTCAGTTCCTTTTGCAGCAACTGGCTTTGCAAGCCATTTTTCAGTAGGTTGCGTATCCGGTTTAAGTGGGGGTCCAATTGGCGATTGAGACCCTTAACCGCCAACGCGAAACGGACGATGGTTTTACAAAGCAGATCTTCGTTGGCCTTGTACTGTTTTTCGGTTTTTTCCTGGTCTTCAAGCAGGTGGAAGTACTTTTCCTTCCACTGTTCCTGCCCGTCATCCTTGTTCCTGAAAAAAACCATGAAACATGCCCCAAAATTTACAATTCGCCGACGGAGAATTATAGACTATTCAATATAAGTCGCGCGGCGGCCGGACCTTGGCCCGGCCGAAAAACGCGCTGGGGCTGGTTATTTCTTTTGGGATTCTTGCGCGATCAGTTCGTTGGTCACGCTAATCATATTGGCTTGGGATTTGGCGGATTGCCCGGTCACTTTATATTTGCCGTTAATAATCAAGGCCGGTACGCCGGTGATGCCGTAGCGCGGCCCCATCGCTTCGGCCTGACGCAATTTGGCGTCCACCAGGAAAGAATTGTAAGCATTGCGAAAATCTTCGTCCTTGACACCGTGTTCGGCGAAGAATTTAGCCAGTTCGTCTTCGCTGATCAGTTTTTGTTTTTTGTTCTGAATGGTGTCGAAAAAGTCGGCGTGGACCTTTTCAAGGACGCCGAGGGCCTCCGCCGTAAAATATGCCTTGGCGTGCTTGCCCCAGATGTCGCTAAAAACCGCGGGTTGGCGGATGAACTCGACGTTGGCCGGCTTGGTTTTCAACCATTCCGCCATCGACGGTTCCAAGCTGTAGCAATGCGGGCAGCCGTACCAAAAGAATTCGATGACTTCGACTTTCTCCGGATTTTGCACCGGCTGAGCGGGGGTCAAGGTTTCGTAGCCGCCTTCCGCGCGCGCCAGCGCGGTGAAGCAGAACAGGCCTAATATCGCGATTTTTTTCAACATCTATAGTTCTCCGTAAGAATGAAATCCCAACAAAAACGTTATCCCGGTCGACATGAATGGAACAGGATACATGGCCGCCGAATCCGGCATTGTCGGTTTAGACTCGGCTGTCCCGATAAAGTGCCGACACTATAGCGGGCACTACGAAAAACGCAAAATCCGGGCGGATGAAGACGGGTTGGCGCGACGGTTGGCGTTACGCTGGACGCCGATTCGGCAAGCTCCGCATCCGGCTGTTTTAGGAGGAGGTCGGATGTCGCCCGTTGCGGGCCGACAATGCGGAGGGAGGCGGTGAGCCGATTCAACCGGCTTGTTTGGCGAAACAGCGACAGATGGCGCCGCCGGTCCGAAAAGGCCGGCGGCGGATTAGGCTACTTCATCGTGGAGATGTAGTACGCAACGGCCTGGATTTGCTGATCGGTCATTTTCCCGGCAATCATGTGCATCATGTTTTCCGGGTTGTTGCTACGCGCACCGGATTTAAAGTCGGTCAGCGATTTGATCAAATAATCGGCATGCTGAGAGTGCAGGGCTGGGAACGCGGCCGGTTTGTTGCCTTCGCCGAAGGGGCCGTGGCAGGCCACGCAAGCGGAAACCTCGCGGCTCAAGTCGCCGTTACGGTACAGGTCGCTGCCTTGAGCGATCAGCGCGGTCAATTCGGCCTTTTTCTGTTCGTCGGTTTTGGCGGGCGCCTCGTCGTCGTCATTGTCCGGTAGTTTCGGAGCCGGGTTGCCGGCGATGCGGTTAGCCGAATAATAGGTGGCGATTTCTTGTATCGCTTGTTCGTCCAGGCCGGCCGCCAACGGCGCCATCATCGGCGAATTGCGGGTGCCGGATTTAAACGCTTGCAACTGTTTGGCCAGATAATTTTGGTGTTGGCCGGCCAGTTTGGGAAAGCTAGGCATCATGCTGTTGCCGTCTTCGCCGTGGCAACCGGCGCAAGCCGCAGCCTTGGTTTTGCCCGCGCTATTCCCCTGCGCGTACGCGTGGCCGGTAAAGGCCAGCGCCAGGGTGACGGAAACAGTCAGCAGTTTTTTTATCATTATTTGAAGCCCCTGTTCAGGATGATGGATCGACATAAGCAAATGGACACTTGCCTATAGACGTTATAATGCCGGGATTCTAACCGATTTAATTTGACTAAGCGAGATCGTCATGAACCCCCTTTATCATCAGGCCTCATTCGTCGCCAGCGCGCCGAGATTGCAAGATGCGCCGCCGGATCAAGGGATGGAAATCGCCTTTGCCGGCCGTTCCAATGCCGGCAAATCCAGCGCGATCAATACGCTGGTGCAGCAAAATGCGTTGGCCAGGGTCAGTAAAACCCCCGGCCGCACCCAACTGTTGAATTTCTTTCGCATCGACGACGACCGCAAGTTGGTCGATTTGCCCGGCTACGGCTACGCCAAGGTGCCGGAGGCGATGAAACGGGAATGGCAGCAAATGATGGAAACCTATCTGAAGAATCGCAAAGCGCTATCCGGCATCGTGTTGGTGATGGACATTCGCCATCCGCTAACCGATTTCGATTGGCAAATGGTCGAATGGTGCGAGGTCAGCAAGTTGCCGCTGCACATCCTGCTGACCAAAGCCGACAAATTGAAATTCGGCGCCGCCAAAACCACGTTGTTGCAAGTGCAGCGCGATTTGAGCCGGGCCGAAATCGTCGTCAGCCTGCAATTGTTTTCGGCCTTGAATAAAACCGGCATCGACGACGTACACCAGGTGTTGGACGAATGGTTTGGATTTTCGTCCGAAGCGAGCGCTTGAAAGCGCCGGATAGTGCCGGCGATCCCGCGTGAAGGCTAGCCCAAGCCTATCCGCAATCCCGATCGTCGAGGTCCGGCGCGAGGCTTCGATCCGTTCCATCCATTCAACAGCGAACCAATTGCCGCCATGAAAACCGCCGGTTTTTCGATATTCGGACTGATTCTCGCGATCGCCGCCGTAGTTTACGGACTGCTCGCGGCATCGTTGCCGAACCAAGACGGCGAGATCCGTTTGTCGGGCTTGTCGGCGGAAGCGACGGTGCGGAGCGACGACTTGGCGATTCCGACGATCGCGGCGCGGAATCGGGACGACGCCTTTCGGGTGCTGGGCTTTCTGCACGCCCGCGACCGGTTGTTTCAAATGGAATTGATGCGGCGCAAGAGCGCCGGCCGCCTGGCCGAGTTGTTCGGCGATTCGGCGCTGGCCCTGGACCGCAAGCAGCGGATTTTCGGTTTCGAGCGGGTCGCCGGGCAAATCTTTGCGGATATGCCGGAAACCCAGCGTTCGGCTTTGCAGGCTTACGCCGCCGGCGTCAACGCGTATCTGACTCGAACCACGATATTGGCGCCGGAATTTCTGGCGCTGCACTTGCGCCCTGAGCCGTGGCGGCCGGAAGACAGCCTGCTGGTGGTGTTGGCGATGTTCCAAACTCTGAACGGCTACGAGCAGGACGAGCGCATGGCCAGCGTGATGGCCAAGGCGTTGCCGGCCGATTTGCTGACCTTCCTAACCCCCGACACCGATCCCTACGCGACCGTACTGACCGGCGGCGACCGACCGCGCCGCTACAGTCCAAACCTGCCCCGCGATGCGCTGGCGGCATTGCCGGAAGCCGGCCGGCAACTGGCGGTCAACCGCGTCGATGCCGACAACGCGGTCGCCGGTTCCAACAATTGGGCGGTATCCGGGCGCAAGACCGCCGACGGCCGGGCCATCGTCGCCAATGACATGCACTTGGCGCTGGGCCTGCCCAACATCTGGTACCGCGCCGAGTTGCAATACCGGGACCGGCAGGTCGCCGGCGTTACGCTGCCCGGCGTACCGGGCGTCATCGTCGGCGGCAACGGTCGGGTAGCCTGGGGTTTTACCAACGTCACCGCCGACCTGTTCGACTTGGTGAGCTTGGAAACCGACGCCGACCATCCCGGCGCCTACCGCACCCCGCAAGGTTGGCAACCCTTCGCCAGCCGGCGCGAAACCATCAAGGTCAAAGGCCAGCCGGACGTCGACATCGAATTGCGCGACACGATTTGGGGACCGGTATCCGACCAGCCCTTGCTGGGTAAGCCGGTCGCGATCAAATGGACCGCGCTGGAACGCTACGGCGTCGATTTGGGCTTGCTCGATCTGGACGGCGCCGCCAACGTCGATCAGGCATTGACGCTGATCAATCAAGCCGCCGGTCCGCCGCAAAACGTGGTCGTTGCCGACCGGGACGGGCGCATCGGCTGGACCTACATGGGCCGTTTCCCAAAACGGAGCGGCTTCGACGGCTTGATTAGCCGTTCCTGGGCGGACGGCGACATCGGCTGGCAAGGCTTCATCCCGCCGGAGCAATTGCCGAGATTGGTGGACCCGGCCGAGGGCTTTATCGCCACCGCCAACAATCGCACGCTGGGCGCCGACTATCCGTACGTGATCGGCCACAACTGGGCCCTGGGCTACCGCGCGTTTCGGATCGCCGAATTATTGCGCGGCAAGGACAAGATCGACGAATCGGCCATGTTGGCGATTCAGCTCGATAGCCGGGCCGGCGCGCTGGACTTTTACCAGCAACTGGCGCTGGACGAACTGCGAAACCTATCCAACAAGGACGGCGATTTGCAAAGCGCCGAACGCGCGTTGCAGGCCTGGGACGGCCGCATGAACGCCGATAGCGTCGGCGCAGCCGTGGTCAACGAATTTCGCAAACGCCTGGCGGAAACCGTGTTCGCCAAGATCGTCGCGGCTTGCCGGGTTTACGATCCGGAGTTTCGTTATGCCTGGCGGGCCATGGAAACCCCGCTACGCCAACTGCTGACCGAACGCCCGCCAGGCTTGCTGGCCGAGTCCTACCGCGACGATTGGTCGGCGATGATCTCCGATACCCTGCGCGAAACCGTGCGGGCACTGCGGCAACAATATCCGCGGACCGAGCCGGATCGGCTGACTTGGGGCGAAGCCCACGCCATCGGCCTGCAACACCCGTTCACCAAAGCGATGCCGCAACTGGCCGCCGTATTGAATCTGCCCGCCTTCGCCAGCCCAGGTTGCGCCAGCGTTTGCGTGCGGGTCATGGACAACGCCCACGGCGCCAGCGAACGTCTGGTGCTGTCGCCTGCGCATCCGGAAGACGCGATTCTGCAAATGCCGGGCGGTCAGTCCGGCCATTTTCTATCGGCCCATTACCGCGACCAGCAAGCCTTCTGGCAAAATGGCCAACCGGCGGCGCTGTTCGGCCCGGCCCGGCCGGGTGTGCTCGAGGTCTTGCCGGAATAAGCCGGCGCCGGACCATCCTCTTTCCTCAACCGAATCCGGCCGGGCCGGAACAACGACTCATGACAAGCATTTCGACGGCGCCGGCGGACCGGGCGCGCAACCTTTCCGAGTGGTGGCTGCCGGTTCTGTCCGGCCTATTCATCGGCACCAGTTACATTCCGTTTCCGCCCTGGGCCTCGCTGTTCGGCTTCGTGCCGTTGTGGCTGTTCTGGCAGCGGCAAACCGCGTTGAAGCCGGTCGTTTACGGCGGTGTGCTGACCAGCACCGTCTACACCCTGATCGGCTTCAATTGGGTGACGTATACGCTGCACGAATTCGCCCAGGTGAATTGGTTGGTCGCCGGGATCGGCATGCTGATTTTCGCGATGTTCGGCCATGTGTTCGCGCCGCTTGCCGGAATTGCCTGGTTTGGGCTGCGCCGGTTCGCGGCTGGCCGCGCCGGGCTGTCCTACGGACTGATGGCGGTAACCACCGCCCTGGCCGAGTTGTACGTGCCGATGCTGTTCAAATGGAATTTCGGCTATAGCTGGTACGGCGCCGGCCTGCCGCTTTACCAGTGGGCCGAGTTCGTCGGCTTCGCCGGCCTCAGCATGCTGACGATACTCGCCAATCTGTGGCTGCTGTTCGTCTGGCAGCGCCGCCGGCAACGGGCCGGCAAACTGGCCTTGCTGGTTTTTTTGCTGGCCTTCGCCGGCGCCAACGGCGGTGGCCTGTGGCTGAAACAGCGCTTGCCGGAGCCGGACGCCGCGTTGGACGTGTTGCTGGTGCAAGCCAATATCGACAACGGCCAAAAGCGGGCGATGGAGGGCGGCAAGGGTTACCGGGCCGAAATCCTGACCGAATATTTCCGAGCCACCGACCTTGGCCTGGAAAAATCGCCAAACGTGCATTTTGCGATGTGGTCGGAAACCGCGTTCCCGTCGCTGCTCGGCGGCGAATTCAACCAATCGCCTTACGCCGCATTGCTGAGCGAATACCTGCGCAACCGCCAATTGCCGCTGCTGACCGGCGCCTACGGCCGGGACCGCAACGGCGACATCACCAATTCGCTGTTCGCGGTCGATCAGACCGGCAAGGTGCTGGAGCCGCACTACAGCAAAACCATTCTGCTGGCGCTGGGCGAATACCTGCCCGGCGCGGAAACCTTCCCCTGGCTGAAACAACTGTTGCCGATGGTCGGCCAGTTCGGCCGCGGGCCGGGGCCGACGGTACTGCTGGAGATGAACGGCTTCAAAATGGGGCCGCAAGTCTGTTACGAAAGTTTGTTTCCGGAGTTTTCCAAGGGCCTGGCCGACTTGGGCGCGCAATTCATCGTCAACGTCACCAACGATTCCTGGTACGGCACCTGGCAGGAACCCTACCAGCACCTGTACATGACCTTGGCGCGCGGCATCGAATTCCGCCGTCCGGTGTTGCGGGTCACCAATACCGGCATTTCCACCGTGTCGCTGGCCAACGGCGACGTGTTGGCGTTTTCGCCCTTTCATACCCGCTGGGCCGAGTCTTATCACGTACCCTTCGTGGCCGAACCGCCCGCCACTTTCTATCAGACCCATTTCTATCTGATGCCGGGATTGTTATGGGCTGGGCTGGCGGGATTGCTGGGCGCGGGTGTGTTGCTCAATAAACGGAAGAGACGGGAGACGTGAGGACGATTGATGGGTTGGGTATTCGTTGGGTGCTTGTGGCTACGGGAATCTCGCTTGACATAGAGTGCCTACCTGATAGAGTCGGCGGCAAATTAATGCGCAGGCAGGATTGCCTGAAAAGGCGGTTAATATTGGCTTATACGGGCGGATTTGCCTGATGATCAATAGTTAGGCGTCTTAAATCCACAGGGCTACTTAGATGGGCATCTTCTCCAAGCTATTCCAGAAACACGCGGTGCAAACGCCACTTGAAGCGTTTGTAAGTTTAGTAACGCCGGAGCAGTCCCAAGCAACCTACCGATCTGTGAAAGATGAGAGTCTCCGTCTTCCTGCTGCCCTATCGACCTGGGTTCTATACCTCGCTCATCGGTTCTCAACTGGGTTGCGCGAAATGCTGACATCTCTGGCAAAGACTAGGGGCACCAACAGTCCATTCGCTTATGACGCAGTTACTTTCGAGGCCGCCGCGTTCTGCCACTACTGGTTGATGCGCGAGATCCTCAACGCTGATGATGAAGAACCCGAGGATGACGCGTATTTCGAGTGCTTGAAGGTTTCCGCCAATATCACTAGTTCGCTACTGGAAAGCAAAACGAACTTCGACTTGCCAACGGAGCTACTCCTAAAACGCAGCATGGCTTATTCATACGATGAAAAATACAAAGACGTTCCCCCAGAGGAGAAATTTGCCAACTTCCTGATTTCATCCTTCCAGAGTGGTTCGCCCACCGTTAAATCCCCTGTAGGTATCTCTACCAGTTTGCCACTCCAACTCTCCGTTGCCTCATACATTCCCATCTTCGAATCGGCATATTTGGCCGAATTGAAAAAGATTGCGAGAGTCATGTATTTGGCAGATCAGGAAGGTGCTCTTTGACGCCGACACCCAACCCTGCGGTCCATGGGACGCTGCGCGATAATGCCGCGCAACGCCTTTGACCTGAACGTAGGAATCACGGCATGCGCACAAACGGCATCCTATGGGTTGTTGGTATCGCGGTTGTTGTGGCCCTCATTCCGTCACTACCGTATGGCTACTACTCCGTAATGCGCTGGGTTGTCTGTGCGTCATGCGCGCGGCTTGCACTCACGTCATACCGCAATGAGTGCGAGGAGTGGGCTTGGTGCTGGGGAGTGATCGCTGGTATCTACAACCCAATCTTTCCCGTGCATGCCAATCGGGAGATTTGGTCTATCGTCAATGTCGTGACGATTGGGGTTGTGGCTTGGTATGGCCATAAAGTGTTACGACTCAACAAGGGGAACCAACATGGGGGAGAAGCTTGAGAGCACATTCGGTTGCGGGTTCGCAATCCTCTTATTTGGTTTCGGCATCCTGCAGCTTGGCGCTGGCTGGGCCGGAATCGAGGATTCGTTTGGCTGGGGCTGGGGGTGTGCGGCAGCGGTTGCTGCAATTTTTTTCCGATTCACCATTCCAATAGTTCTTGGCGCATTCCTTTTCGCCAAGAACATCTGGGACTGGCATTGGTTCTTCGCGCTTCTTTTCGCGGCACCGGGTCTGCTCTTTATGGTGCCGGCGTTTTTTGCATCGCTTGTCAGTGCAGTGAAGCGCTAAGTTAATCGGGTAACCCGTAAGGCGGAACGCGTTAGCGGTTCCGCCAAACCAACAGCCTGGGTGGGCACGGTGTTTGTGCCCACGCGGATTGAAAGCAAATTTATTTTGTGTTTCGCTAACGTGAAGCTGATTTAATGTCGGGTTTCGGCCCGACAGCCGAGATACTTTTCTTTGCTTGTCCAAAGAAAAGTATCCAAAAGAAAGGACACCCCATGCCGCTTGTATCCTGCGCTCCTGCGGGTTTGAGCGGGGTTTTTGGAAGGGCTATCCATAGCCCTCCAAAAACGCGCGGCATCCCTGCCGCGCCCCTGCCGGGCAATTTCCGCTCGAACCCTTCGGTGCTCGGCGCGGCATCAGGGGATTAACCCCGCCGCGAGTAGAATTGTTGGCGGGTAGTAATGTAAGGTCGGCACGATTTAGTGCCCACGCGGAATCAAACGCTACCGGTGGGCAAACTTGCCCACCCTACAGCCAGGTAGGGTGGGCACGGTGTTTGTGCCCACGCGACACGCTGTTACCGATTCATTACTCTGAAAGTCACCCGAAGCGGTCACTCAATTCGGTGTCGTAGCGTTGTCAATCGCGGCTAGAGCCGCTCCCACGCCAGGGACTTTCATTTGCCGGGGCGACGCAACTGTTTCATGAGCGTTAGGTATTGGAAATTCCTGATTGGCGGGTTTTCAAATCGTAAACAACAGCCATGCATGCGCCGCATGCCATTTTCGAGGTTTCCGATGAAGAAGGTACGCGGTGCGTACCCTACCAGGTTCTTTGGTTAAGTTGGATGTTCTATTTCCGCTACCTTGCCACCATTCATGTCGTGCTTCGCAAGATCGAGCACGACGGCACTACCGAGTAAGCAGGGAATTCATCCATGAAACCTAACCCTAACCCTGCGTTCGAGGCGACCTGCGCGAAAAGCCGCGCAGGTCAGCTCACTTTCACGTTAGCCCTCTGTTCGACATTGGCAGCAAAGCTCGGTAGAATTCTTAGTTAGCTTTGAACGGGGGCCAGATCATGAATACACAACTCTTACAGCAAGCTCGTGTACTTGGCATTGATGAGCAGATCGAACTGGTTGAAGCTATATGGGATGGTATTGTTAGTCGTGGCGCCACGCCATCGTTGACCGAAGCGCAAAAAACGGAACTTGACCGCCGCCTCGCGGACCACCTTGCCAACCCCGATGATGTAGTTCCCTGGAGTGAAGTAAAAGCCGCTGCTCTTGCCAAAATCAGGCAATGAGTCTGCGCGTCACGTTTCATCG
The DNA here is from genome assembly GCF_050275925.1 of Methylomonas sp. MS20. NCBI lineage: Bacteria > Pseudomonadati > Pseudomonadota > Gammaproteobacteria > Methylococcales > Methylococcaceae > Methylomonas > Methylomonas sp. MS20. Next base: position 5,441,010 of record NZ_CP189962.1, on the reverse strand, counting down.
TGCCGCCAGTGCAGAGTTCATCGAGGCAAGTGCGTGGTATGAGGCCAAGCGAATTGGTCTTGCACTTGAGTTCATGGCTGAAATTGAACGTTGCGTATCGCTGGCATCTAAACAGCCGCTCCAGTTTGCCATTGTTCGTGCGGACATACGACGTGTTGTTGCCAATCGTTTCCCGTACAACGTTTATTTTCGCGCAGAAGATCATCGCATCGTTGTCTTGGCGGTATTTCATTGCAGCAGAGATCCCGCCATTTGGCATGCGAGAGCCTAACCTGGCGCTCAACCGGAGCGGGGTTGTGATGCAGTCTTATTTTTTCAGCTTTTCGTGCCGCGCCCGGTTAGCTCTACGTTAGCCGTCATGCTCCGTCTCGCCTCGGTGCTCCTGTCTCTTGCTGTCGTCGTTGCGCTATCGACAGGCGGTTTCAGTTCGGCGCCAACAGTGCTCTCCTTCCAGCTGGTGGATCAAACCCGTAAGGTGGAACGCCTGATGGCTTCCGCCCTACCTGACCTCAATCCCCAACCACTGTCCCGCGATTCCGGCGGGGCGTTTGATGGACTTCCCTGAGCCTAAATAAACCGCGTTTTGCTCGATTAGGCGGGGCAAGTTCTGGCCGAGATGTTGTTAAGCCTATCCACTCGATTTCTCGCTGCGGAGCTTGGCGCCAGGGGATAGTTGCATTGGAGTACAAACCTAGGTTTGTACTCCGGCCGAGTTGTTTGGGCGACTCCGGCTGGCGGGAAAGGTGGGTTCGTATCGCTGGTGGTCGGCCGAGCAAAAAACATTCGGCGCCGAGTATCGCTGGTAGTCGGCCGGGCAAAAATACTCGACACCGCATGTCGCTGGAGCTTAGCCAAGGGTGGGACGGCTTTGTAATCAGCGAAATGCTTGAATCATCGGGCGTGGCGCTAGTCTCCATGATTCATTTTTATTCATGCCGGTAACCCTAGAATCCCCAGACCTTGGGGTTTTTGCGTTTTTTGGTCGGTGAAAACTCGGCGGAACGCGTCGGCGGTTCCGCCGTATCAATTAACCCAACACATCGATAAACCTCTCCACGTCGTCCGGCTTAGTGGCGAAGCTGGCGACCAGGCGGACCAGGGTTTCGTGCTCGGCGAGTAGACCCGGCGCGGCGTGCGGCGGATTCCACGGATAAAACACCGCGCCGGCCGCGCGCAGCCGGGCGGCGTCGGCCTGGGTCAAAATCGCGAACACCTCGTTGGCTTCGGCCGGCCAGGCCAGCCGGGCGCGGCCGGAGGCGGCGATGCCTTGTTGCAGTTGCGCGGCCATCGCGTTGGCGTGGCCGGCCAATGCCAGCCACAGGCCGTCGTGCAGATAGGCCTGGAATTGCGCGGCGATAAAGCGGCTTTTGGAAAACAACTGCGCCGCGCGCTTGCGGATGAAGGGCAGATCCTTGGCCGCGGCCGGGTTCATGAACACCAGCGCCTCGGCGCACCAGCAACCGTTTTTGGTGGCGCCGAACGATACGATGTCCACGCCGAGTTTCCAGGTCATGTCGGCCGGCGTCAGGTCCAGCGCGATCAAGGCGTTGGCGAAGCGGGCGCCGTCCATGTGCAGCGGCAGCCCGTGGGTTTGCGCCACCTCGGCGATCGCGGCGATTTCGTCGGGACGGTAAACGGTGCCGATTTCGCTGGCTTGGGTGATGGACACCGCCATCGGCTGGCCGGCGTGGATGAAATCGGCCGGAAAGCGGCGAATTTCGGCGGCCAGCTTGGCCGGATCGAGCTTGCCCAACTCGCCGTCGACCGCCGCCAGCCGGGCGCCGTGGGTGAAAAATTCCGGCGCGCCGCATTCGTCTTCCAGCATGTGGGCTTCGCGATGGCAGAAGGTCACGCCGCCGGGCCGGTTGATCGCGGCCAGCGCCAGCGAGTTGGCGGCGGTGCCGGTGCCGACGAAGTACACCGCCACCTCGCGTTCGAACAGTTCGTTAAAGCGCCATTCGATCGCTTTGTCCAGCTCGCTGGCACCGTAAGGCGCGGCGAAACCGGCCGATGCGGCCAGCAAATGTTGGGCGATGGCCGGGTGAGCGCCGGCCCAGTTGTCGGAGGCAAAGTTCATCGCAAATCCTGAGTGCAAAGGTCGCTCTACCTTAACCCAGATCGCCGCTTTGTATAATGACGATTTTCTCAGCCCGACTGCTTATGCCGCCCGACATCGCCGCCCTGATTTGCCAAGCCACCGGCGCCGTCCAGACCGAGCCGCACCAAGTCGTGCAACGGCTGTGGAGCGGCTACGGCCGGATCGTCCGCTACCGCTTGCACGGCGCCGACCGCGCCGGCGTCGTGGTCAAGCACGTCAAGCCGCCGCGCATCGGGCACGGCGACCTCTCGCACCGGCGCAAATTGCGCTCCTATCAAGTCGAAACCGTCTGGTATAGCGATTGGAGTTCGCGTTGCGATCATGCTTGCCGGGTGCCGGCGAGCTTGGCTTCGGCCAGGTTCGGCGACGAAGTGGTGCTGATCCTGGAAGACCTGGATGCCGCCGGTTTCGGCCGGCGCCGCTCGCGGATTACGGAGGACGATTTAAGCGCCTGTTTGGCCTGGCTGGCGAATTTTCACGCGACTTTTCTTGGCGATAAGCCGGAGGGCTTGTGGCCGACCGGCACTTACTGGCATCTGGCGACCCGGCCCGACGAGTTGCAGGCGTTGAACGATCCGCCGTTACAACAGGCCGCCGCCGCGATCGACCGGGCGCTGAGCGCCAGCCCGTTTCAAACCCTGGTCCACGGCGATGCCAAGCTGGACAACTTTTGCTTCGCCGAGTGCGGCCCAGTCGCGGCGGTGGATTTTCAATACGTCGGCGGCGGGCCCGGCGTCAAGGACGTGGCCTATTTCATCGACAGTTGCTTGCCCTTGCCGGAATGCGAACGGCGCGAGGCCGAATTGTTGGCGGTGTATTTCGCCGAACTGCGCCGGGCCTTAAGCGTCAAGCGCCCGGATATCGATGCCGACGCGCTGGAACGCGACTGGCGGGCCTTGTATCCGCTGGCCTGGACCGATTTTCACCGCTTTTTAAAAGGCTGGAGTCCAGGCCATTGGCCGCGCGACAGCTACAGCGAACGGCTGGCGCGGCAAGTGATAACCCAACTGAAGGAGGTCCAATGCGATTGAGCGACCTGGACTTGCACCTGCTCGGCCAAGCCGCGATCTCGGCCGCCTACCAGGCCGGCCAACTGATCGCCCGCCACGCCGCGCGCGAGGTAGCGGTCAACACCAAGGCCGGTGGCGCCAGCCTGGCCGCGCAAGTGGTCACCGAAGTCGACCATCTCAGCCAGGATGTGATTTTGCAAGTGTTGCTGCCGACCTGCGCGCATTACGACTTGGCGCTGTTGTCCGAGGAAAGCCCGGACGATAGGGCGCGGCTGGACCGGGATTATTTCTGGTGCATAGACCCGCTGGACGGCACCTTGCCGTTTATCGAAGGCGTGCCGGGCTATTCGGTGGCCATCGCGCTGGTGGCTCGCGACGGCACGCCGGCGATCGGCGTGGTCTACGACCCGTTGAGCCAAACCTTGTATAGCGCCGTTGCCGGCCGGGGCGCTTGGCGCAATCGGCAACGGTTGCCGGCGCGTCCGAGCAGCCCGATCCTGACCTTCGTCACCGATAAAAGCTTCGCCGACGACCCGCTTTACGCCGCGACCTTGCCCGAGCTCGAGCGCATCGCCGCCGAACTGGGCTACGCAAAGACCGAATTGAAACTGCAAGGCGGCGCGGCCCTGAACGCCTGCCTGGCGCTGCAAACCCCGGCTTGCTACTTCAAATACCCCAAACCCCAAGTCGGCGGCGGCAGCATCTGGGACTATGCCGCCACCGCCTGCCTGTTTCGCGAAGCCGGCGCGCCGTTTAGCGACATGCGCGGCCGGCCGCTGGCCTTGAATCCGGAAGGCTCGACTTATCTAAACCATTGCGGCGTGTTGTATTGCAGCGACGGCGGGATCGCGGAGCGGATGCTGGCGTTGTATCGGCGTTTATCTGGTTAAAACGGGCGAGGCCGTGCTACGATTCGAATGAGGTAAGGCTCGCCGCCCCAAGCTTCGGATGAGTTTACCGGGAATCCATTGGCGAATGGACTAAACGATGCTTGTTAAGCTGTGTTCATGATCGTTGCATTCAAAGATTAGGCTACCGAAGATATTTTCAACGGCGTATCTTCGGCGATCGCCAGAAAAGCTTGCCCGCAAGCCATTTGGCGAATCGTCGCTAGAAAGCTCGATCAGTTGGATTCGGCCATTTTTCTGGAGGAATTAAGGGTTCCGCCGGGGAATCGTCTTGAAGCGTTATCGGGGGACAGAAAAGGGCAATACAGTATTCGCATTAACGATCAGTTTAGAATTTGTTTCAAGTGGTCGGAGTCAGGGCCGGACGAGGTCGAAATCGTCGATTACCACTAGAGGTGACCCATGGTACGCATACCAACCCATAGAAAACCCACTCATCCGGGCGAAATGTTGGAAGAAGAGTTTTTAAAGCCGATGCAATTCACGGGTCAGCAATTGGCCGAAGCGATTCATGTGCCTCTGCAAAAAATCGAGGATTTGATTCAGCAAAATGATAGCGTTAACTCCAGCCTTGCTTTACGGCTCGCCCGTTTTTTTGGCATGTCCGCCGATTTTTGGCTGAATATACAAATTCGTTGGGATCTTTATCAAACCCAGCAATTTGAACAGGCTGAGTTAGATAGCATTCAGGATTTTCATCATTTCAAGAAAAGCGCCTGACTGAAATAAGGTTTTCGGATTTAAGCAACGCCGTCATGCCCGCCGGGAAACGGGCATCCAGTGCCACGGATGATGGCAAGCTTCGATTCGTTCGTGCCGTCTGGATTGCGGAATTGAAGCGAAGGCATTGCCCGTATCCATGGTTTCATGAGTTTTCACGTTTCCCCGTAAAAGAAGTCACCAGAGATGGTGCGCCGCCAATCGATCTGGTTGATGGCGACGAGTTAGCGGAGAAATTGAAAGAGTTGGCGCTCGGGGTAAAAACGGAACTCGTGGAACGCGTCAGCATTGATACGGCATGGTTCGAAAGCTTATGACGTATAACTCGGCAATTGCCATGGACACCAGCCGGTCGCGAATTTTTAACGCGGCGGAAAATCGCTATTTGCCATCGAGAAGTCGCCGTATAGTATTGGCCGATCGATACATTGCCTTCGGGGAGTTCGAACCATGCGCTTCATTCTTTCGGTGCCTATTGCCTTATTTTTATGGTTTCTCGTCGGCTCATCCGTTGCCGAACCGGGGCCGCCGGCCGGCATTGCGGCGTATGCGTGCCGGAATGGGCAGATTCTTCATCTGTTGGCGTTCGACGACGCGCCGGGACGGCAAGGTTGGGCGCATTTCGGCGGCACGCGGGAAGGTAGCGAATCGCCAATTGAGACGGCCGCCAGGGAGTTTTTCGAGGAGTCGAACTGCGTCTATCGATTGGCGGCGCTTACCGATGCGAATATCCGCGGGCCGTCCCGGTCGCCGGACTCAGCGTTTCTAACCTTCGTCGCGAAAGTGCCGTTCGTGCCGGCCAACGTGCTGGCGATGCAGCGAGAATGCTTGCACGTCGAGCGCAAGCAATGGGTCTGGGTAAGCGACCACGAATTCGGTGAGGCTTTGGACTCGAGTGCCGACGATCTGCGGGTTTCGGTCTACGACGGCCCGGTCGACGAAATTTATTTTTGGCCGAACTCGCTCAAGGCATTGCGCCAAGCCAAAACGGACGGGCTATTGCCATCGGCGGCGGAGTGCCCGACCGACCGTTGAGCCTAGGTATTATCCGGCCGACACACCGGTAATCGCAGTTAAAGCCTCTCCCGGAAGGACGTGTTTCATACTCAGCGCGAAATCCTTTTTTTGATCGTCAACTTGCCCTACTTTTTCATCTCCACGCAAACGCCCGTGAACACGTAGCTGTGGTTTCCGCCGTTTTGGTTGTCGAGTACTTTCCAATCCGAAGTTAAACTCCAGCCGGGTTTGTTTTCGTTGGGGTTGTAGTAGTAATCCTTGCCGCCTTCGCGGGTCACCAAGATATTGTGCATACCGGTAAAGGTGCCGGTGGCTGCTTTGGCGCCGTTAAACATCAAGTAGCTGGCGTTATAGAAAACGCCGTCGGTTAGCGTAAGGCTGGTGCTTGTCCCGCCGCCTTTAATCAAATTAAACAGCGAACCCAGCCCTTGTTTTGTTGCGAGGTCGGTTACGTAAACCAGCGCGCCGGTCTTTTGGCTATCGTCGCAAACCAACTCGGCCTTTACCGTCTTGTTCGAGATTTTGTCGGTTTCGGTGATGATTTTGCGCGGGTCGCTATTTTTGGCGGCGGCGAGCTGGTCGATTCCGGGCGCCAAACCGCCCGTGGATACGAATTGGATGGCCGGCCAGACGGTTTTTTCGGCAAATGTCTGGTCCAAACACAGCTGATTGTTAGAAAGTTCGGCGATCGCAATGACCGTGCAATGCGCCGCGCAAGAATTGCCGTTTTGTTGGGGGAGAGTTTTCGATGGCATGATGCCTCCTAGGCGATAGGCTGGTTGGATTGGCGGGTGTGGAGGGGCGACGGCGGTTCGCGCGCCGCCGTTTGGGTAATGGTCGATTCGGCTTGCGATTTCCGATTTCCGACATCTGAAGTTAGATCAAAACCGGCTAATGTCCATCCCTGCCTAAGATAATCGCCTACTCTTTTTCTTTGTCCGCCATCGGCCCGAACAAAATCCGGTACCAAAACCCGGCCTCGAAAACGCCGCCGACCGCGAAGGCTATCGTGCCGGCGCCGGCATAGCCGGCCCAATAGCAGGCTAGCGCGGTCAGCAGCAGCGCGGCGCTAAGCAGATGGCGTTTCATCGTCGCGATTCGAGTTTGCTACCGAATCCTCGGAAGGCCTAGCCTCGGCTAGCAAATCCAGGTAAGCGGTGGCCAGCAACTGTTCCGGGCGTATGTCCAACGCCGCGATCAAGCCGTCGGCGACCGCTCGGCCGGCGGCTTCGCTTTCGGCGTCGTTCAACACCACTTCCAACTCCAGAAAATCGCCCAAGCCTTCGACCTGATCCAAATGGATGCGGGTGCGGCCGACCAAGAACAAGGTGCGTTGCTTGCGGACCCGGCCGATGGTGCCGTAGGCCAGCGTCAGCGCGTCGCGCAGGCTGGCCGGCGCGTCGGTGGGCGAGATTCGATAAAACGAAGTTTTCGGTCCGGCTTGATCCGGACGCTGGTAGAAAATCAGTTCGCCGCTGTTGTCGGAAAACGCCCGCAACTTGAGGCGGCCGTTCGGACACTGAAAAAAGGTGTCGTCCTGTGTCAGCGTGAACGGTCCCTGATCGGCGATACCGGCGACCAGCGGCAGCAGCGCGGCGACGCTGGCGATTCGGGCTTTGATTTCGATATTTCTGGCCATATGAGGTCCGTCGTTCAAGTTTCGGGTGGGTTGCGGGCGGCGGATTCGGAGCGTTCCGCAACCAAGTCGGCCATGTCGTCGTGCCCGGCTTCCCGTAAGCCGGCGATCACGCTGCTCCGGTTCGCCGCCGGTTGATTTTGACTGACTTTCCATTTGCCCAGCAAGCGCGTTATCCGGATTTCGATGCCGACGATTTGGGTCAGCAGGCGCTCGGTAAAATCCGCCGGGGCGTCGGCGACGGCCCAAGGCTCGGCGAACGCCGCCTCCTGTGCCGCCGTCATAGCGGCGATTTGTTCGCGTATCCAGACCGGATCGTCCAAGGCTCGCAAACGGCCGTAGGCGTGGACGGCGGCGTAATTCCAAGTCGGCACCACCCGGCCGGTTTCGCGTTTGCTGGCGTACCAGCTTGGCGAAATATAGGCATTCGGGGCTTGGAAAATCGCCAGTAGTTCCGTGGACGACTCGTCGGCGCGCCACAGCGGGTTGGCTCTGGCGACGTGACCGCGCAAGCAGCCGTAAGCCGAGCCGTCGTCGCCGCATAAATGCAGCGGAATGTGGTTGGCGTTCAGACCGTCGCCGGCCAGCGTCACCAGTGTCGCCAACGGATATTGGCGGATTAGGTCTTGCATGACTTCTATGCGGGGTTCGGCGAACTGTTCGGGACTGTACATGGGGCTCAGCGGCGATGGTTGGGAGGATGCGTTGGGAAGCCGGGCTATGGCACTTGATGCGCGCCATTGCGTTGGCCGTGGAACGGGAGCAAGGCCGGGCCAAAATCGCCAGGCTCGAAATCGGGTAAATGGCGGTAAACCTGTTCGATGTCGGCGTGCGCGGTCAAGGCCCGGATTACCGGCGGCAGCGGTTCGGCCCAAATACCGGCGATGTCGGTTTCGCCTGGCGCGCGCGGTTCGAAGGCCAAGCGTTCGGTCGGCGGGCAAAACTCGGCGGCGACGCCGGCTTTGTTGCCGCGCGCGTCGAGCCGGTACCAACCGTGGTCGGTTAAATACACCGCGTTCAAGCCGTGCAGACAATACGGCGGAATGTCGCCGTCTAGAGATAGGCGCTGGTAGCACAAGCCGGCCGGAATTCGGTTGGCGCGCAGCAACGCGGCCAGCAAATGGCTCTTGGCGTAACAATAGCCGGTGGCGTGGCTTAAAACCTCGGAGGCGCGGCAGGTCACCGGGTTTTTGCGGTAATCCCAACTGTGTTGGATGCGGTCGCGGACGAATTCGAAGCAGCGTTTGGCGATGTCTTCATCGCCGTCCGCGCCGGCCGCCAAAACGGCGGCTTGGGCCAAAACGGCCGGATGCCGCCAGTCGATGTATTCGCTGGCGGCCAGGAAGGCTGCGGGGTCGGTTGGGTTGGTCATCGCGGACTTCGAATGCTTGGTAAAGGGTGGGCACGATTATCGCATTCGTCTGGGGTCTGTGCGATGTTCGCGGCTAAGCGAGAAACCGTTCGCCGCCGTTTGCCGGCCGGGTGCCGCCGAGAATGCCGATCGACGAGGTGTTTTGCGCTGCAATTGGTAAACTGCCGATATTACTTTCGAATTTCGGGCAACCTTCATGGCAATCAGCGTTTTCGACATTTTTAAAATCGGCATAGGCCCGTCCAGTTCGCATACGGTCGGGCCGATGCGGGCGGCGGCGACCTTTGCCGCCAACATGGAGCAACGCGGTATCGCGCCGGCGATACGCCGGGTCAAAATCGAGCTGTTCGGCTCGTTGGGCGCCACCGGCAAGGGGCACGGCAGCGACAAGGCGGTGATGCTGGGCCTGGAAGGCGAAGCGCCGGACTTGATCGATCCGGCGATTATCCCGACCCGCTTGGCGGCAATCCGCGATACCGGCCTGTTGAACCTGCTGCAACGTTATCCGTTGCCGTTTAACGAAAAAGCCGACTTGCTGTTTCACCGCAAGGCGCTGCCCTATCACGCCAACGGCATGCGCTTCAGCGTGTTCGACGCGGACGCCGCCGAATTGGCCCAAGCGGATTTTTATTCGGTCGGCGGCGGCTTCGTCGTCACCGACGCGGCGGCGGCGCTGGACCAACTGACCCACGACGATACCCGCTTGCCCTACCCGTTTCGCACCGGCGCCGCGCTGCTGAAGCTTTGCCACACCCACCGCAAGCCGATCAGCGAGCTGATGCTGAGCAACGAAAAAGCCTGGCAAAGCGAGGAGCAAATCCGCGCCAAATTGTTGAACATCTGGCACGTGATGCAGGCTTGCGTCGAACGCGGCTTGCACGAGGAAGGCATTTTGCCGGGCGGCATGAAGGTCAAGCGCCGCGCCGCCAATCTGCACCGGCAATTGACCGGCGAAATTCCCAGCCAGACGCCGAACCTACCGGTCGGCACGATGGAATGGGTCAATCTATTCGCGTTGGCGGTTAGCGAGGAGAACGCCGCCGGCGGCCGAGTCGTCACCGCCCCGACCAACGGCGCGGCCGGCATTATCCCAGCGGTGCTGCATTATTACTGGCGGTTTTGCCCGGACGCCAGCGAAGACGGCGTCATCCGCTTCCTGCTGACGGCGGCGGCCATCGCGATTTTGTACAAGGAAAACGCCTCGCTGTCCGGCGCCGAAGTCGGTTGCCAGGGCGAGATCGGCGTGGCCTGTTCGATGGCGGCCGGCGCCTTGGCCGAAGTCCTGGGCGGCACCCCGGAGCAAGTCGAAAACGCCGCCGAAATCGGGATGGAACACAATCTGGGCCTGACCTGCGATCCGGTCGGCGGCCTGGTGCAAGTGCCTTGCATCGAACGCAACGCGATGGGCTCGGTCAAGGCCATCAACGCCGCGCGGATCGCGCTACGCGGCGACGGCAAACATTTTGTGTCGCTGGACAAGGTCATCAAAACCATGCGCGAAACCGGCGCCGACATGAAAACCAAATACAAGGAAACCTCGCGCGGCGGCTTGGCGGTGAATTTGATCGAGTGCTGATGAGGAGGCGCGCGGTATTACTCACGGCCTCTTGCGTCGGAATAGTGGGTGGTGAATGCTAGCAATCGACCGATAGGAGTTACCCAATGACCGGGGGTGAGCCGATTGCCGACAGTAGGATGGTTAGTGCGAAGCGAAACCCATCAATCGAAGCCAAATAGGTTGAAAAAGGCGAACGAATTTCCAAAAGCCGTGAACACAAACAGGAACGCGGTATTTACCCAACGGGCACAAGCGGCAAAGACGGTTTTGGGGGCATCGAATTAGAAGCGCGGAAGACTTCGTCAAACGCGGCATTCTCCCGGAAGATTGGGCGGGCGACATCTATCCTGAATTGGATTTGGCGTAATCGATGGTATTTTTGAAGGGTTTCGGCTAGCGCCTCTACCACCCACGAGCTGCGTTCAAGTTCGCAACCTCCGGCCGCTGGGGTGCGCCTTAGATTGACCAGGAAATTATGACTAAGAAGAGACAAGCGAAGTTTGACGTTGAAGACTTCTCCAGATACCTCAAACAATTTCTTCCAAACGTGATGAAACTTTTCGATCCAACTCCAGCAGATATCTCTCTTGTATTCAATCGTTTTGAAACTCGATATGCCTTCTATGAAAAACAACTAGCTGTTTCCGAGAGTTTTTACATCGAGAACAGCTTGGTAGACCTAATTTGGAAAGCCGAAGAGGGTGTTCCTTTTGCAGTAGACTATCTAGCATTCATTGAGGCGCAATGCGCCGTCATCATGAAGAACATTGATCCAGCACTCTGCCGTGAGTTTCGCTCGACGATGAAAAACTTGTTTCTCAACTTTGACGACAACGAGTCGAGAATCCAGAGCTACGTCGGTGAACTTTGCGTCCTGGCGAAATTGTTGAGTAGTAACGTCTATAGGTTGCTCAAGGTAGAATACAGACTTTCAAATGGTAATAGCATTGACTATCTGCTTTCGGACGGGGAGCGACAACATCTGGTTGAAGTCTCGAATGTAGATATCTCCGGCTGGCCTACTCCTTCTCGGGACAAGGTGGTTGAACTGATTTGGGGGAAAGCAAAGACCAAGATTGAGACAAAATTCGCCGGTTCCGGGGTGCCAGAGAACATGAGCTTTATGCTGGTCCAAGTCACGTGGGGCGACCTTGAGAAGCTAGTCCCGTACCAGGACGTCTTTTCCAAAGGAGACTTGTTTGGTTCGGTTGTCGCTCAGCCAATGCATATTAGTAGGCTGCAGAATACGGAAACCAACAAGGAAGTGTATGTATTTATCACGACAGAAGCTGCGATCGAGATGAGTCGCAGGCGCCAGCACGGTAGGTTGAGTTGAGGTCCGAACCCAAACAAATTTGACAGACTCAAGTCAAGTCTAGCCAAGCGCGGGCACGGCTTTTTGTGCCCACGCGGGTTGCAATGGTGGGCAAATTTGCCCACCCTACATCTGGTAAAAGCACTTAACCGCACGATCAAAATTTAAAGGGTACGCGATGCGTACCCTACATCCGGTATCAGAAATACCCAATCATTGGCGGCATATGGCTGGTTTGCCGCCGTTAGTTAACGCGCGCGGCATGACCGCTTTTTGATCATCCCTCCGTATTCGGAATACGGTATCGCGGTTTCCGACTTGGGCTACGGAATCGCTCTGCCTTCGGTCTTTTCCACGCGATCTTTTTCGTTCGGCGGCAGTCGCTTGACAAAGTCCATATATAGACTTATTTTCAATTCAAGTTTATTCGAAACCGGGAGGGCTGATGTTGGCCCCAGCGCAAAATCTCTTATCCGCCGATAGCGCCGCCGTGGCCGGTGCGGCGTTGCGGACCTTTTTCAATATTGCCGAGGCTTGGAAACTCAATGCCGAACAGGCGATGGTGTTGTTGGGTCTGGACTCGCGCAGTACGTACTTTAAGTGGAAGAAGCAGCCGGAGTCGGCCAGTTTGAACGCCGACAAGCTGGAGCGTTTGTCTTACATTTTCGGCATTTACAAGGCCCTGCAAATTTTACTGCCGCGCGCCGAGGCGGCCGATCAGTGGCTGCACCAAGCCAATCAGGCCGCGCCGTTCGCCGGCCAGTCGGCCTTGCAACGCATGCTGTCCGGGCGGGTGGCCGATTTGTACGTGGTCCGCCAATATCTGGACGGCCAGCGCGGCTAATCGTGATCGATCTGGCGACGATCGCGGTCAACCGCATTACCTGGCTGCCCTGCTGGCGGCTGGTGCCCAGCCGGTTTCCGCCGGACGGTTTGTTCGATCGGGTTGCCGCGCCGGCCGATCTGGATATCGTGTTCGCGATCGAAGCCCTGACCAACGACCGCTTGCGCGAACAAGCCGGCGACATTCGGCTGGTGGCGCCGGAGGACAGGATCGCCGGCCCCGGCACGACGCCGATCATGGCGGCTTTCACCCATCTGAATCCGGAAGGCAGCCGGTTTAGCGACGGCAGCTACGGCGTTTACTATGCCGCCTACGACCTGGACACCGCGATCGCCGAAACCTGTTTCCACCGGGCTCGCTTTCTGAGCGCGACCCGGCAACCGCCGATCGAAATCGACATGCGTAGCTATGCCTCGGATTTGGATGCGGACTTACACGACATTCGCGGCCGTCAGGCCGAGTGGCCGGAAATCTACGCCGCCGATACCAGTGCTTACGCCGCCGCCCAGCGGTTGGCAAAACAAGTGCAGGACGCCTGCGGCAATGGCCTCGCCTATGCCAGCGTCCGCAATCCCGGCGGCGACTGCGTCGCGGTGTTCAAACCCCGGTTGCTGAAACCGGTCAAACAGGGCGCGCATTTTTGCTATGTATGGGATGGCGAGCGCATCAAGGCCGTGTACAAAAAAGAACTCGTTTCTGTCAATAACCCCAGCGTATCGGAACGTTAATCATGCTCGATTTGCAACCGCCCGGCCCCGACAATCGTTATCACCAAGCCCACGTCAATTTGCTGTTGGATAGCTATCGGCGCTTGCTTGGCGAGCCGTTGCTGGACGCGGTAGGCGACGATTTTGGACGGGTGGTTTACGAAGCCGACTTCGCCTTGCTGTCGCACAACACCGATCCCGATCCGCTGTTCAACTACGCCAACCGCAAAGCCTTGGGATTGTTCGAATTGACCTGGCAAGAACTGGTCGGCATGCCGTCGCGGTTTTCCGCCGAACCGGTCAATCGCGAGGAACGCGAGCGCTTGCTGGCCAAAGTCGCCCGGCAAGGCTATATCGACGATTATGCCGGCGTGCGCATCGCCAAATCCGGCCGGCGTTTCATGATACGCGGTGCGGTGGTTTGGAACGTACTGGACGGCGACGGCCGGCCTTACGGACAGGCGGCGTGTTTCAGCGACTGGGATTGGCTGGCGTGATTCAAGAGTTATTGGCTCGCGCCTGGCGACTCCGGCCTGAAATTGGGCGTTTTATAAAGATTTACAATATTTTACGCCGGTTTACGTCTATTAACCTTTGATACGCCTATTATCAGTCCGCAACAAAGGGAAAGCGGATTTTTTAATATTAAATAATAGGATAATCAAATGGTTGGAACAAATACGACATGGGTGTTGCCGGTTGCGGCCGCGTTCTGGATTTCGGGTGCGGCGCCGGTGCAGGCCTCTGGATTCGGCGAAAATTTGGCAGCCGATTCCGGCGGAACAATAACCGTCAGCGGTAGTACTTGGGAAGCGCAAAGTTTTAGCACCGACAATCAGGCTTACTTGCTGGATTCGATAAGTTTGCTGATTTCCAGTCTCGATCAGGGAACTTCGGTTAGCCTCTATTCCGACGCTTATTCGGCGCCGTCTCAAGCGCTGGCTACCTTAACGCTGAGCGGTGCCTATTCGTCCAGTCTGGCAGCCACGACGTTTTTGGCGGGCGATTTCTCCCTTACCGCCAACACCACCTATTGGGTGGTACTAAGCAATGTCACCGGCGCTACCGACTGGTCTTTCCAGGCTACCGACGACGGCAGCGCCAATGCTTGGGCCGAGTGGGACGGCAGCTATTGGTCCTCCTCCACCAGCTATCCCTTTCAGATGAGCGTCAGCGTGACGCCGGCCGCGGTACCCGTGCCGATGTCGCTACCGTTGATGCTGACCGGTCTGGCTGGCATTGTCGGATTCGCTCGCGGCCCACGCCTCGGCGTTATTGGCGCTTGATTAAGGACATAGTTATGGAAAATTCAAAAGACTTAACAATGCCGGCTCGCCGGGATATGTTGCTGATGACCGCCAAGGGTGCCGCCGGCTTGGTCGCCGCCACCATGCTGGGTGGCGTCAGCCGTTCGGCACTGGCAGCCTACTCCTTGGCGCCCACCGTTACCGAAGGGCCGTTTTGCCTGGACAGCGTTGCCAACAACTTGCTGCGCTCCGATATTCGCACCAGCAGCGTAACCGGTAAGATTGCGACCGGCTTCCCGCTGGTTCTGACGGTCACGGTATCCAAACTGAACGCCAACGGCACGATTTCGCCGATCAACGGCGCTTACGTCGACATCTGGCACTGCGACGCCGACGGTAACTATTCGGGCGAGACCAATATGGGCGCTGCCGACCTGACCGCCGAGGATTATTTGCGTGGCTACCAAATCACCAATGCGCGCGGAGCAGTGAAGTTCATCAGCATTTATCCCGGTTGGTACACCTCGCGCACTACACACATCCACGTCCGCATCCGTACTTTCTCGGGCAGCACTGCTGTCTACGATCAGGCGACTCAGTTTTTTTTCGACGAATCGCTAACCGAACAGATCTACACCACGATCAGCCAATACCTTTCCCACGGTTTGAAAGATACCGCCAACGCAACCGACTCGGTATTCACCGGCGGTTCCAATCAATCGGCCACCGACGGCATCACCAGCGATTCCGGCGACCATCTGATGCTGACTTTGGCCAACAACGGCAACTATGTGACTGCGTCGATCAATTTGGTCATTGCGACCAGCGAAGGTGTGGCCAGCTTGAGTTGTCCGACGGTTGCCGATACCTCCGGCAGCACGTCGGGTGGCGGCACACCACCTACCGGTACACCTCCCACCGGCACACCGCCAACACGCCCCGGCGGTTAGTCCGGCCTTGAGCCAGCGTGACTCGCCGTGCGCCGGATGCGCGCGGCGGTTTTTTCCAGAGCGGCGCAAAGACGCGTTCGCGATATCGATTACCTATTTTAGGAGGCAGTATGGGCTTAAGCGTACCGCATTTGTTGGTGGTGCTGGCGATTGTTATGTTGGTGTTTGGCACTAAACGATTGCAAGGGGTCGGCGCTGATTTGGGCGAAGCGATCAAGGGCTTCCACAAGGCTGTAAAAGAATCCGACAAAATAGAGGAACTAAACTAATCCTAAACGTACTAACATAACGGTATGAGCGGCTATACCCTGTCCGCGGTCAGCAAAGATATTCGACCCACGCTTTGCACCGGACACAGCCGCCATGCAGGGATGACGCGTCATCCTCCAATCCGAATGGTTGGTTCGAAAGTTATGGAATCGTCTGCCGAGCGGCGGCGAGTAGCGAACGGTTCCGGCTTCGACCAGGCTAAGGGTGCCACGAATAAGTGTTTCGGCAGGCTGTCACGTACTGAAAGCGCTTTTCCGTTCGTAACGCGCTTGGCGAATTCGGAAAGAATACGACTTGTTCGAAGCACCTTCACTCGCGGCAGTCAAAACGCTAGTGTTCGCAGCCATAGGATTGGACTTTCGGCTGAGTTTCGCATTCGCTTTTGCTGTTTTGAGATTGCGCGACTGTCGCCGAAAGCCCCGGTTTTCTCTTTAGAGGGTAGGCCGGAATGACGTGTTCGATGGCTTGATATTCATCACACTCAACTACGCCGACAACATTTGCCATGAACAATATTCAAACCTCCAAAATGCCGGGTTATCCGGAGAGTTTAATCATGACCGTCAAGGGATCGATGGCGATCTGCGACGCCGCCACCTCCGGTAGACTTAACCGGGCGGTATTGACCAAGCATACGCTGGCACCGACCGTGGCGGCCTGGCCGTTTCGCCTCGATAGCGTTACACACGACCAACCTCGCGCCGATATCCGGGTCAGCAGCGCAACCGGTACGGCTGCCACTGGCTTTCCGTTAGTGCTGAAGTTGACGATTTCCGAGCTCGACGGCGATGGCAACATCGCCCCACTACCGGGCGCCTGCGTCGATCTGTGGCATAGCGATGGCGACGGCCATTATTCCGGGATGACCAATCCGGGCGGAGCGAATCTGGCCGACGAGGACTTCTTGCGGGGTTACCAGGCAACCGATCATTGCGGCGAGGCCAAGTTTTTCAGCGTCTATCCCGGCTGGCACGACCCGGAGACCGCTCATATCCAGGTGAGGATTCGCGACTACGTGCATGGCCGGTTCAGTTTCGACCGGGCGACTCGACTGGTATTCGACGAACACTCGATCGACAAAATCCATACCGTGATTTCGCAGTTTTTTCCGGCAGGTTTAACCAAGAACGGCGAGCCGATCGAAGATATGGTCGACGACCACGCCGGCATGGCGCTTGTCGACGAAATCGCCAATCATCCAGCCGACCGCTTCATGCTGAAAATAGCCCCCGGCGCCCGCTTCGTCAGCGCATCGGTCCATCTGGTGATCGCTCGCGGCGAAACGCTGGCCGAGTTGAGCCGGACGGCTTTGGCCGAATCCTGATTCTTAGCCGTTCCAATACCGAACCGCCGGCGCATTTCGCGCCGGCAGCGCCGGTCATATCGCTACCCGACCCCATCTCGCGCTATCATGCCCCCGCCGCGAGTCGGCTCGAAATAATAATAACGATAAAGCCGCCCAACCGGAAAGACCGGGGAACGAGCGGTGCACTGGGGGAGCGCATGAATTCAAATCCCGGCCGAAACATCCCGGCCTATCGGCAGCTCAAGCGCTTGCGTACCGCGTTGGCGGTGGCGCAGGGCGTGCGCTTGCAGGCCAAATTGGCTCAGGAGCTGGAAGCCACGGTGTCGCACGATCAAACCAAGCGGGTGACCTATCTAACCAGCCTGTTCACCCGGATACACCGGGAAATGTTCAGCGACTGGAAGGAACAGGTGACGGTACACCACCGGCCGGGCACGATGCCGGAAGCCGATTGCCGCACGCGGTTTCGGATCGCGATTGAAAGCCTGGTGCTCGACGGCGACGACAATCTCGAAACCGCCTTGTTCGACAACAACGGTTTCGTGGTGTGCAGCGCCGATATCGCCGACCGGCTGGCCAAGCTGTATCAAGCCTTGCGCGGCATTCGGCCCTACGGCTACGGCAACCGGATCACGCTGGATTTTTTCATCACCGCGCTCGGCAATTTACCGGCCTTCAAGGCGGTTTACGAACAGGGCATCGATTTTCGCCGACTGAGCTGCGACGACGCTCGCGCCCTGCACGATCCTGCCGCCGATCACGCCGCGTTGCGTCGGGCTTTCGAGCACGCGCTGGACCCGGCGCGCACCCAAAGCCTGAGCAATCAGGCCAACCGCTACGGTAAGTGGCCGGAGAACAAGTATTTTCTGCAAGGCTTGCCGTTTTTGTCCTATACCACGGCGGACGGCGTCAAATGCCTGGTCACCGTGACCGGCGGTCTGGTGCCCTTGCACAGTATCCGGGCCGAGGAATTCATCACCGGTCAGCATTTCGTCGACAATCCGCTCGGCGTGTCCGAGTACATTCTCGGCTATTTGCCGGGTACCGAGGACTTGCGCCAGCCCGGCAAGACCGAGATCGACGCGATTCCAATCCGCGCCGACGGCGTGGCGCCGCTGTTTTGCCTGGACATCAACATCCTGACATCGCTAAGGCCGCCCAGCCACGCCGAGCTGTTGGACTTGTTGAAGCAATGCGCCGGCGAGCAGGCCAGTTTGTTTACGCTGGCCGGCAACGAGCCGTTGAAAAACAAGATGCTGGCCGCCAGCCACGGCGAAAACCGCTTGATGCGCACCGTGGAGATCGCCTATCAGCGGCTGACCAAAATCGACGGGATTTTATCGGCTATCCTCGAGGCGATTTTCGCCGGCAAGGCGCCGGTCGAGCGGCCGACCTTGTTCATGTGCATGGGTGGGGCCGGCGCCGGCAAAACCGCGGTCGAGGAAATCGCCAAGGCGCGATGCGGCGATAATTTCGTGATTGCCTCGCTCGACGAATTTCGCAAACTCAGCGATTTGTACCGTCTATTGACCGCCGCCGACCACCACAGCGACGACTATGTCTACGTCGAACCCTTCGCCAACCGCTTGCGCGATTTGGTCGCCGAGCAAGCTCGCTTGCGGCGCATCAACATCCTCTACGACGGCACCGCCATTCCTTATCAGCCGCGCTATTCGACGATCGTCCAGCAATACCACGCCGCCGGCTTCAACACCCAGATCGCGGCAGTCGATGCATTTTTGGTGAAGCCGGCCGGCCGCGAGCAGGAATTATCGCGAGCCGGGGTGATCGGCAGTGTCACGGCCCGCTTCGAAACCACCGGCCGCGCCCTGCCCTGGGTGGTGACGATAGACAAACACATCCGCTCCCCGCACGCCTTTTTGCTGGCCTTGGCCGATACCGCGCTGGACAAGTTGGCGTTGTTCGCCAACGACGGCGAGCGCGATCGCCATTATCTGGTCGCGGAAAGTTTCGTGTGCGGCGACGACGAGGTGCGGGCGATGCAGCGTCACCAGCTCAACGGTAGTCTGGCCCTACATTGGCGGACGTTGGTCTGCCAGCGGCCCGATTCGGTGTTGAAAAATCTGGCCGCCGACAACGCCGCTTTGGACGCGTTAATCGCCCGCAACCCGGCGCTGAACGAGGACAACGTCGGCTATCTGATCTACGCCGGCAGCGAGACCAACCGGGTACTGGCGATTTACCACCTGCGCCGCTTGGTGGATTTCGTGCAAAAGCGCCAACTCAACCCCAACGCCTCCGGCGAGGACGGCCTGCTGCACAAACCGGCGGCGCTGGCCTTCCACGTCGATCCGGCGGCCAGGGAATCTTGGATTACCCGTTTGCAGGGCAGCGTGGAATAAGCCGGACCCGGCCGGGCGGTCGCGGGACGGGGCGCGGAGCAGAATGCCCTAAGTGAGGTCTTTTACCTGAGGCTTACTATCGCCCCCAGGTTGCCTCGCAAGGCATTTAGAGTTGCGCACAAGGCGAAAGCCTTTACGTTTGCCGCCGCCAAACCGACCGGCTGATCAAAGGGACGGAGCTAGAAGTGAACTGTTGGGTTTCCTTTCTGTAGTCTGGTCCGGAGCCTATAACGTTCGGTCAAATGCTAATTGCATATCAGATGTAGGGTACGCACTGCGTACCATCGGAGCCATCATGGTACCAAAAGCCAGAAGGTACGCAGTGCGTACCCTACCGGGCTTATCCCAATGGCTTTCTAGCGCCAGCTTCTGGCCGGCGGTGGCGCGACCCTGGCGACGGATGAAGCTGCGAATTTTGGAGGGGTCTATTTTTTGGGTGAGGTCATCAAATGCAGATCTTTTGAAGTGAGTGCGGTCGAAGCTATAAATCAAATTGATGATTTAACGAAGCGGTATATTTGAAAAATGAATTTTCTGACCAGCATTTTCGCAGCCAGCATCCTCAAGCAGCTTTTTAAAAGGTGAAAACTTGAATAAGGCCTTATGTGTGACAGTCTTGAACCAATCCGACAAACTAGAATTATTCAGCCATCAACCCCGCGATTTGGGCCTTGGCATTACATTGGCTAATAGCCTCGTCCCGCTGCGACTGAGTGAGTTTATGTTTAACGGCTGCCGTACCGTGCCAATCGAATGCTTGATATTCTTTTTGCGCAAATGTGGCGATCTGACATTTTTTAGCGGGCGAATTTGCAAACGGCATTTGGCTATCGGTCGTTAACGGCTGCATGCCTTCAGAGCTGGGTGCGTAAATCAAGAAATCGCCGTTGATCGCCAGGACCGCACGGTATTGCCGGGCGGTGGTGAAGTACAAATCACCGACCTCGATTTCAGCTTCTTTTAGCCACAGATTTTTATTTTTCTTGATTTTTTTCATCAGCGATTCGTTTTAAACGGTGTTGGTCCGGCGATATTCAGGGATTGGGATTCGCGCGCAATTTGGCCAGAATAAAATCGGTGTGCGAGACGCCAAGAAGGTCGGCAATCTTCCGCACCATATACTCCTCTTGCGGGTCGATATTGCCGTCGGCATAGGCGATTTGCCAGAGAGATTTAACAAACTTTGTCTTGTCCTCAGGGCTAAAACATTGGTTGATCGTCGACGTGAATTCGTAATAATCAACCGCCTGCCGACGCTTTTGTTCCGCATTAGCCATCAAGGTCTCAGCCTGTTCAGTGGAGAGCGAAAAACACTGTTTGACCAAGGACAGAATCTTGGTTCGTTCGACATCCTGACAGACATCGTCCATGGTCATCATTTCCGTCATTAAGGCCGTCAACGCCTCTTGAAGCAGCGTTTCTGTTGCAACCTCGGGTGACGGTAAGGACAGGTGTTTTTCAAAAAATAATTTAATTTGCTCAAGCATATTGGCTGTCCGGTATTCGTTGCGCCGGTTCCCAAACCGGAGTTTGGGAACCGGAAAAACCTCGGATTATCCCGCGAATACCCCTTCATAGATATCCGCTACCGCCAGTTCAAAACCTAACGATTGGAAAACCGCCTGCTCGCCTTGTTGATAAATCTGAAGATCCCAAGCATCGCCGCGCCGGTAGCATTCAACACGGGGAGTGTCTTGGGCAATTAACACGTATTCTTCCAGACTGGCCAGTTTGCGGTAATGGTGGAATTTTTCGGCTCTGTCGTAGCGTTCGGTGGCATCGGACAGCACTTCGACGATCAACTTGGGCTGGCTGTTGAACAGCTCTTCGGTATCGCTGGCCGAGCAGGTGACATGCAGGTCGGGGTAGAAAAAGCAGTCGGTGGCGGCGGTTTGCACGCGGACTTTCATTTCGCCGGAGTGGACTCGGCAGGATGTGCCACGTAAATGAGCGTGCAAAAACGCAATCAAATTGGTGGTCACGGTATCGTGAGCACGTTTTACGCCCACCATCGCATACACTTCACCATTGATATATTCGTATTTAACTTCGCTGATCAGTTCGCCTTGCAGGTAATCCGCCACGCTGAGGTTTAATTTTTCCGCCAATGCCATATCGCCGTCCTGTCCTGAGGTTAACTGTTCCGATTGTATCCCGCCCCTGATCACTTCAACAAACGGCTATTGCAAACCCGCCGCCACCCGCGCTGTTAAAATCCACCGCGATTCTTTCAAGGCCAAGAGTCGAAGATCAATCTTCCAGCAGCCGTGCCGCTAAGAAATTTCACGTAAACCGCTCGATGGCGCACTCGGATTGCCGCTTGCCTGAGCGCCTAACTTCACTTGCTTTCGCGGAATGTCTTTGTTAGAAAGTCTAACAGCGATGCGGCTTACCCATGGCCGCGTTCGCCGCTGTCTATCGCCTTCCCATTTCCTGCCGGAGTGCCGCCATGTCCGAATCCCGTTTAGCCGATGTCGATTTGAGTCAACTTACTTCCAACGTTTCCTACACCCCTTCCCCTACCGCGTGGGAGGATAAGGTATTGTACTTTTTGATGCTGGACCGGTTTTCCGACGGTAACGAAAGCGGCGGATTCCGCGATATCGACGGCAAGCCGGTCGCCGGTGGCGCCACGCCCTTGGGCCAGGCCGCCGACAAGCGCAACGCGATTCAAACCCCGGCCGCCGCCGCGAAATGGAGCGACGCCGGCGGCAAGTACGTCGGCGGTACCCTGGCCGGCTTGAAAAGCAAGCTGGGTTATTTGAAGCGTCTGGGCGTGACCGCGATCTGGATCAGCCCGATCTTCAAGCAGGTGGCGTTTCAGGAAACTTACCACGGCTACGGCATCCAGGATTTTTTGCAGGTCAATCCGCGCTTCGGCACCAATCAGGCATTGAAGGACTTGGTGGCCGCCGCACACCAGCAGGGGATTTTGGTGATCCTGGACATCATCTTGAATCATTCCGGCAACGTGTTTAGTTACGATCCCAACCGCCAGCCCAACTATAAAGACGGTAGCGGCCATTTCGACCCGCGCTGGGACGGCGGCCACTATCCGGTGACCGGCTTTAACGACGCGGCCGGCCACGCCAATATTCCGTTCGTCACCGCCAATCCGGCGGCGCCGGCGAGCTGGCCGGCCAAGGACGGGGCGATCTGGCCGGTCGAATTTCAGAATCCGGAATACTTTACCCAGAAGGGCCGTATTGCCAGCTTCGATTACGACCCGGAATTTCGCGAGGGCGATTTCTTCGATCTCAAGGATTTGCATCACGGCTTCGGCGGCACCGACGACTTTGCGCCGGCTCCGGGCTTGCTGTCCCTGATCGACGTTTACAAGTATTGGATCGCGTACGCCGATCTGGACGGCTTTCGGATCGATACCGTCAAGCACATGCAGGACGGCGCGACCCGGATATTCGGCTCGGCGATTCACGAATTCGCGCAAAGCATCGGCAAGGACAATTTTCTGCTGGTCGGCGAAATTACCGGTGGCCGCTACCGGGCCTTCGATACCCTGGAAACGACCGGTCTGGACGCGGCATTGGGCATCGACGATATTCCGAGCAAATTGGAGTTGATGGTCAAGGGCGGTAGTAATCCCAACGACTATTTCAGTCTGTTCCGCAATTCGCTGTTGATCGGCAAGGATAGCCACACGTGGTTCCGCAACAAAGTGGTGACGATGTTTAACGACCATGATCAGGTCGGCCGGGCCAAGGCGCGGTTTTGCGCCGATGCCGATAAGGCCAAACTGGTGTTGAACGCGCTGGCGGTCAACGCGCTGACCTTGGGGATCCCTTGCGTGTATTACGGCACCGAGCAGGGTTTCGACGGTCACGGCGGCGATTCGGACCGCTATATCCGCGAGGCGATGTTCGGCGGTGAATTCGGCGCGTTCGAGTCCAGAGGCGTGCACTTTTTCGACGAAGGTCATCCGGTTTATCTCGAATTCGCCAAATTGATGGCGATCCGCGCCGCCCATCCGGCCCTGCGGCGGGGGCGGCAGTATTTGCGGCCAATTTCCGGCGATGGCCAAAATTTCGGTTTGCCGACGATGTTGGGCGGCAAATTGCTGTCGCTGGTGCCGTGGTCGCGGATTCTGGCCGATCATGAAGTCGTCGTGGCGATCAATACCGACCCCAATGCCGCCAAAACGGCCTGGGTGACGATAGATGCGGCGTTGCATAGGCCGGGCGAAAAACTGACCTGTTTGTACTCCACCGATTCGGCCCAGATCGGCACGACCGCCGACATACAACCGAAAAACGGTTTGGCTGTGCGGCTAACGGCGCCGGCGGCCGGCTTGGTAATTTACCGGTGAAGCGACGATGCGGGCGGGTTTGCGAGAATCCCGCAAGCTTGTTAGGCTGACGGTCTGTGTTCAATCAGGGTTGGGAGTATGCGATGCGCGCGTTTTCGAAGAGATCGGCTTGGCTGTTTTGCGGTTTGGGCTTGTTGGCCGGCGCGGTCCGCGCCGAGGAAGTTGGCTGCGTGACCACGGCGTGGAAACTGATCGGCGCCAATCATAAGGTCTGCGTCGATGCCTTCGAGGACCCGAAGATTTCCAACGTGATCTGTCACATCAGTCAGGCCCGGACCGGCGGCATCGCCGGCGGGTTGGGTTTGGCGGAAGATCCGTCGCAGTTTTCGCTGGCTTGTCGGCAGATCGGCCCGATCAATTTGCCGGCCAAATTGCCGGAAGAGGAACTGGTGTTCAGCGAAGGCACGTCGTTGTTGTTCAAATCCACCAATATCACCCGGCTATGGGATGCCAAGCACAATACACTGGTGTATCTGGCGATCAGCCGGAAAGTCATCGAAGGCGCGCCGGCCAACAGCGTTTCGACCGTGCCGGTGATGCCCTGGGGCAAATGATCCGGGCTTAGACGCCCAGTTGCTTGCGGTTTTCCAGAGTCTGTTCGGCGTTGATCCATTTCAACAACACCTCATAAAGCTTGGCGGGCAGAATGGGTTTGCCGATAAAGTCGTTCATGCCGGCGTCCAGACATAGCTGGTGGTCGGCACTCATCACGTTGGCGGTCATCGCAATCACCGGTAGCGCTTGACAGGCGGGCAGCTTGCGCAGTTCGCGGGTGGCTTGGTAGCCGTCCATGACCGGCATTTGCACGTCCATCAGCACGCATTGGTATCGATTTTCCCGCAATTTGGCCAGCGCGATTTCGCCGTTCTCGGCGACATCGACCCGGATGCGGGCTTGTTCCAGTAATTCGATCGCCACCATCCGGTTAATCTCGTTATCCTCGACCAGCAGGACCCGGCTGTCGTGCAAGGGCTCCAAGCGCAACGAATCCATGCTGGCACGGTGTCGGCGGAGTTGGAAGTGGCGTATCGTCGCCAAGTCGCTCAAACCCAGCGCGACACTGAAGGTAAAGGTCGAGCCGATATTGGCTTGGCTGGTCACGCCGATGCTGCCGCCCATTTGCTCGACCAATTGCTTGGAGATAATCAAACCCAGGCCGGTGCCGCCGTAATTGCGGGTCACGCTACTGTCTCCCTGACTAAAGGCTTGAAACAACTTGGGTTGCTGTTCGGGTTTGATACCGATGCCGGTGTCCTGAATCGAAAATTGCAACACGATGCGGTTATCGTCGCGGCTGAGTTCGTTGAAAGCGATGGCGACGTGGCCGCGCTCGGTAAATTTGATCGCGTTTCCGATCAGATTGATCAGCACTTGCCGCAAACGCTGCGGGTCGCCGACTACCGCGTGATATTGCGGGCCGCAGTCGGGGAGAATCAGGCGGATGCCTTTGTCGGCGCTGAGTTGCGACATCGTCGAAAACACGTGCTCCAACATCTCCTCGAGCAGGAAGGGAATGGTCTCGATCTGCATCTTGCCGGCTTCCATTTTGGAAAAGTCCAGAATGTCGTCGATCAAGGTCATCAACGAATGGGCCGAGGATTCCACGCGTTGCAGATATTCACGTTGTTTGTAGGTCAACTGGGTATTCAGACTCAGTTCCACCAGACCGACGATGGCGTTCATCGGCGTGCGGATTTCGTGGCTCATGTTGGCCAGGAACTGACTTTTGGCGCGATTGGCGGATTCCGCGTCGCGGGTGGCGATTTCCAGCTCGCGGGTGCGGGTTTGCACCTGGGTTTCCAGATCCGCTTCGTTGGCCTCGATCTGTGCCAGCATGTTGTTGAAGGCTTCGGCCAAATCGCTGATTTCGTCGTTGCCGTCGTAGCGCGAACGCCGGCTGTAGTCGTGATCTTTTTCAATTTGATGGGCGGTGTCGGCCAAATTCAGCAGCGGCCGCAGGAAAATGCGTTGCAAGCGGCGCACATACAAGGCGGCCAGACTCAATGCAATCATCACGATGCCGGCATTGATCGACGCATTCCAAAGCATCGTCCGATACGGTTGGACCATGCTGGCGATCAGCGAAATATGACCGACGATGCGTTGGTTTTTGTGCAAGATCGGTTGCGTGTATTGTTGGGTTTTCGGTAACCAGTCCGGCCACCACGCCGGCCAGCGCGGCGCTTCCTTTTGGTGGCTGACCAGAGCCTGGCCGGTTGGCAGTCGGATTGAGCCGGCGATGATGTCCGGATCGTAGACCAAGGCGTCCAGAATTTCCTGGGCGGTTTGGGTGTCGTCGAATACCAGGGCCACGCTGCTGTTTTGGCCGATCAGGTTGGCGGTCAGCTTCAACTTGTTGTCGATGGCGTCTTGCAACGCGGAATATTCGCGGATCGACAGTGAGAAGGTCGCGACGGCCAGACTCAGTACCACCATCAGCCGCAGATTGTTGCCCAACTTGCGGCTGATCGAAATACGTGGGGGGGGTGACGATGTCATTCGATAATCTCCGCCATCCGCAGCAATTTGGAGCTCAATTTTAAATCCGCCGATTTTACCGAACCTAAATTTACCACTAGTTTCAACTTGTTGTCGCGCAATGTGAATTGCACCATGCCGCCTTGGGCGGCGAAACCGTCCACGTCGCCGACCAACAGGATGTGGGCGGCGCGGGCTTGTTCGAACAGGCGGGGCTTCAGTTCGTCGATATCGCCGACAAACAGGATGTTGCAAGCCTCCAGCGTGGCCGGCGGCTCCAGCAAAACATGGACTATATTGCCTTCGATTTTTTGACCTTCCAGCGCCGGTAGAAAATGCCGTATCGGACTGTCGCCCCTCAGACAAATCGTGATCGGGCCCATGGCCGGCCACTGCGTTAATTCGGCGAAATGAAACAGATAGGCGGATTTCAGTTGGAATTCCCGGCTGGGGTTATCCAGGGCAAAAGCCGGCTCGCTCAGCCAAACGCTGGCGCTGAGCAGCGCGGATTTAAGCAGGCGGGTAAGCACGAATAGTCGGGATACGATTAAACCCGCCCGGCTTGCGCCGGGCGGTTCCGGAATAAAAGGCCGAAACGGTGGAGAATTCGGCGGTTCGAATACGTGGTGGCCGGATTAACAACAAACCAATGAACTATTGTAGCTTAGCCGGCGCGGGACGGCGGCGGTTGGCGCTAGTCCAATAGTGCCGCCAACTCGGCGCATTCGGCTTCGCTGAGTTCGAAATCGAAAATCGCCAAATCCTCGCGCATGTGATCGGCCGAGGTGGTGCCGGTCAACGGTACGATGCCGATTTGGGTCAAAAATCGGAAAAACACTTGTGCCGGGCGGCGGCCCAAGCGCTCGGCCAGATTGGCGACGACGCTGCCGGTCAATATTTTGGGGTTGGCCGTCAAGGTCCAGAAACTTTGGTAAACCACGCGGTTAGTCCGGCAGAACACCCGCAGCGCCTTGTCGTAACCGGTGTCGGCGTAAAAGCGGTTTTGCAGCACGGCGGGTTTGACTTCGGCTTGTTGGTACAGGAATTCGAAGAGCTCCGGATCGTAGCAATTGCTGATGCCCAGTTGCCGGGTGCCGCCGTTGCGCTGAATGGTCTGCATGGCTTGCCACACGGTTAACAGCTGCTGGCGGTCGGCTAGCGGCGAGTGCAATACCAAGCAGTCCAAATAGTCGGTGCGCAGATTTTGTAGCGACACCGCGAACGACTGGGCGACTTGCTGTTCCAGGCTGGCGTTCGGGTCGTAGGGTATGCGTAGCGGATCATGGCCGTTGAGCGGCGTGAATTTGGTTTGTAGATAAATCGCGGCGCGATCCAGGTTCAAGCGAGTCAGCGCGGTCGCCAGACCGGCCCCGACGCCGGCTTCATGGTAATGTTTGGGTTGACAGGCGGTATCTATACCGCGAAATCCTTGGGTGAGAGCGAGCTCGACCCACTCGGCGGTGCGTTCCTGTTTCCAGGCGGTGCCGTAAATGAGTGGCGGCATGCGCACGCCGGACGCGGATTCCAAATAGGCGTTTTCAATCATCGGTGGTTCCTGCGCTAAAGAGGCGGCATTATCCTCGCATAGTTGAGCCGCCACGGCTACCGCCCGGTACGATTGCAGACTGCGGACGGCTTGGGCCGCGATCGGTTATAGTGGTCGGCGATACCGGCATCCCGAGGAAATCATGAACAGATTATTGCTGACCTTGTTGGCCGTCGCGCTGATCGTCGAGGAATGGTTGTGGGATTTTCTGTCCGCTTGCGGCCACTATCTGGCGCTGGCGCTGGGCCTGGAACGCATCGAACGCTGGCTAAGCCGCTGCTCGCCGGGTGTCGCGCTAATAGCCATTACCGTACCGATTTTACTGGTTACGCCGTTGAATCTGGCGGCGCTGTGGTTGCTGCTGCACGGTTTGTTGCTGCAAGGTTTGGTACTGGAAATCGTCGCCAAATTGTTGGGTACGTTGTTGGTGGCGCGCGTGTTCACTCTGACCAAGCCGCAATTGCTGAGTTTTGCGGTATTGGCCTGGCTGTACGGCACGATTACCGGCTGGTTACGCTGGGCGCACGCCAAAATCGCCGAGACGGCCTTGTACCGTTGGTCCAGACTCGCCAAACAGCGAGTTAAGGACCGGGTGAAAACCTGGCTGAAGCGTTAACAGTCCGGCTCGGTTAGCGCCGCGCCGCCAGGATGGCGCGCTGCCGAACCAGAATAGCACTTCCGCCGGCCAGTGCCGCCAGCATCGTCAGCGACCCGACGAATTTGGAAAATTTGGCGATGGCGTGATCGTGGGCCAGCAGGCCGGATTCGGTCAGCAAATATTCCCAGTCGTGAAAACCGTAAGGTGCGGAGTGGCCAAAGTTGCCGCCCAGCAATGGTAGTTGCCCGGCCCGAGCGTCGTCGATGTAGGGGGCGATGTCCAAAAAATTTTCGCCCAGCCACCACAAACACAGCGCGGCACCAAACGGGTCGCGGGTTTTTATGAACAGGGTTGCCATGCAAATCGTCGGCATCAGTAACTGGCCCAATGTGCCGCCCAGCGATGTGACAAAGGCGCCGAAGGGTCGGAAAATGAGATGGCCGGCTTCGTGGAAAGGCAGATTGACCAAATGCAAAAACGACGAGCCGGCGGCGTTAGCGGCGATCGGCGGAACGATCAATATCCAACTCCATAGCGCGAACAACGCGAGCAATAGCGCTCGGCCCCAGAAGGCGAACTCGCTGTCGGCATAGGTATCCGAGAGCCAATCGGCCGAGGGCGTTGGCGCAAATTCGACCCGAGTGGTTGGCATCGGGGCTGGCCGGTTTGGATCCGCGTGATAGCGCAAATACTTTTCGAACACCACGCCGCAGTGGGGGCAGATGGTCGGGGCGGGTTGTGCTAGGGCGTGTTGGCATTTAGGGCAGGTGTCCACGGCGGGCTCCCGAAAACATGCGCTTGAGCGCGGTCTGGTTATCGTCTAGCCTAGCAGCAATTCCCGACCCGGCCCGAGTGCCGGCAATTTCTCAACGCCAGATCACCGTATGTTCCCACTGACCTTCCTGCGTGCTCAACTTCACGATGCCCCAGCCTTGGCGGATTTAGTCAATTCAGCCTATCGCGGCGAGGCCAGCCGTTTGGGTTGGACCACCGAGGCCGATTTGCTGGACGGCAAGCGCACCGATGCCGAGGAGCTGACGGCCGCGCTGACGGACCCCGCTGTATTAATGGTTGCCGGTTTCGAAGCCGACCGGCTGGTGGCTTGCGTGCAAGTGCGCCTGGCCGATCGCGAAGCCCAGATAGGCATGCTTACGGTCGATCCGGCGCGGCAGAACCGGGGCGTGGGCCGGCGCTTGTTGGGCGCCGCCGAAGACTTGGCGGCGCGAACTTGGCCGATCGAACGTTTCGCGATGTTCGTGATTCCACGCCGCGCCGAATTGCTAGCGTATTACCAGCGCCGCGGTTATCGGCGCACGGGCGTTCTGCTCCCATTCCCGGAAAATCCAATGCTTTGGCAGCCTAAGGTGACCGACTTGAGCTTGGAGCGACTGGAAAAGCCGGTCTGACGCCAAACGCTAGGCACGGTCAAGCAAAATTTTTGATTTTTTTAAAAAACGTGCTATAGAGCGCACTGGCGCGGCAAATTTTGTGATGCGCGTCAAGTAAAAAACCGGTCTGGCCCGCGTCGATGCCCGCCCTGGAACCGGAGTATCTGTTGCCGAGCGGTCCGCGCTCGGCTGATTTTCTGTGCCGGTCTGGCCGGCGTCTTCATTGACTCTCGTGTGGAGGGGGTATTTATGAGTTATCGATCGTATGCAATGGTGGTCGGTTTAGGTTTGGCGGTATTGTCCGGGGCCGCCCAGGCTTACGCGACATTTCCCGATGGGAACGGCGGCGTTTTGAAATGGGGTGGCGACAATACGCCCGGTACCCCCGGCGGCAGCGTGACTTGGGGCTTTATTCCGGAAGGCACGGCCGGTTCGGCATATTGCGATAGCGCGTGCTCCGGTACCGCGAAAACGTCGATTTGGATCGAAAACTCACCCGGTACCGGTTATACGCTGACGCCGCTGACCGATTTAATCGGCTACATCCAGGCGGCTTTCGACAAATGGGCCGGCGTTGCCAACATCAGCTTTGTCGGGCCGCTGTCCGACTCCGGTTTGCCGATCAATCACGCCGGCGCCGGCACGCCGGACATTCGCATCGGCGCTTTCGATTTCAGTTCCGGCGGCGGCGCGGTCGGCTACGCGCCACCGCCCAACGGCGGCACCGGTAGCGGCGACATCATCTTCGCGGCAAACTCGTTTTATGCTTTCCAACCGGGTAACGACGGCGATTTATTCCCCAGTGACTCCACCGCGCCCAACGATTTCGAGAGTTTGTTGCTGCATGAAATGGGACACGCATTAGGCTTGGCTCACCCGCCGGTCGGCGGCGGTTGTCCGGTGATGCAGGTCGACGATTCGGCTTGTTGGTTCAGGATCAATCGCGAATTGGACGCCGACGACATCGCCGGCGCGCAATACTTGTACGGCGCGCCGGCCGCGGTTCCTTTGCCGGCGGCGGCCGGGTTGTTTGCAAGCGGTTTGTTAGGGTTTTTGGCGGGCAACCGCAAACGCCGGATAGTTTAAAGCGGAAAGAGCCGCCGACTATTGGTCAGGCGGACGTCGCTATTCAAGGACTTTCGCTCTCCGTTGTAGTGTCGTCGCGGCGGCAAAGTGCAGTATTCGCCGGTTGGCGGTGAAATAGTTCACCGCCAACCGGCCCCGTCTTTTTTACACTTCCCAACGCTAACGATTCGAGACGATGGAATACACGGTTTACGTGGTTCGCCGGTGTCTCGCCTAAGCCCGTTTCGGTGATGGTCGCGTTGGCGTGAACTCATGTCGGCCGCGACGGCCGGTTCTTAGAATTGACGGGAGAAATACCATGGATTACCTCTATTCCGACACCGGCGCGGGGCGCTGGATAGCGCCGGCTTGCAAGGCCGGTTTGTTTACGCTGGGATTGGCATTAACGCTGGGTTTGTCGAGTCGGGCGGCGTTGGCCGATATTGTCGATCAAGCCAACGACAGCATCGTTTCCGGCGGTTTTACCCTCAACGCCGGCCCGATCGGGCAAAGCTTCCGGCCCGGTCTGGCGTCGCTGGATTTCGTAGAGTTGATGATCAACGACCAAAATCCGGATTTCGGAGCCGGCGACGACATTGCGCTCAGAATTCGCGAAGCCGACATTAGCGGCACGATTCTGGGCGTCAGCGAGACGGTGTTTTTTGCCGATCAACCGGAGTCGCGGCCTTTTCATGCGCCGGAAATGGTGCGTTTCAATTTCGCCGCGCCGGTCGGTTTGACGGCCGGCAATACTTACGTGTGGGAAGTTTTCCGCAACGGTGCCGAGTCCTCGGACCTGGGCATCTTCGGTACCGGGTTTAAAATCGATGCCTATGCGCAAGGCGAGCCGTATTTCGGGGGCGCCGTTTACGCGGGCATTGAGGCGCCGTTCGATCTGTGGTTCCGGGAAGGTATCGCGACGGTCCCGGTACCGGCCGCGTTACCATTGATGCTGTCCGGTATCGCGATGCTGCGCTTACTTGGCGGAAGGCGTTCGGCCTAGCAAACTTGATTCTTCCCCGTCGCCGAGCAAGCCGAGCCGGGGAAGGAGCTTGCCGCCCTAAGCTAAGTTTGGGCGGCTGCCTTGGCAGGGTTAACCGGTTTCGGTTTCCTTGTCGTCGTCGGAGGCCAGATCGGAAATTTCCTTCAAGCGGGCCACGGCCTTGAAATTCACGCTGCCTTCCGGATATTGCCCGGCTTCGTTCATCGCGCCGGCGTCCTGGCCGGTTAACAGACTGAGCGCTTCGTCGGCCTTGGATACCGCGTAAATTTCGAACAGGCCTTTTTCCACCGCGTCGATGACATCCTGTTTCAACATCAAATGGCGTTTATTGGAGGTTGGTATGATCACGCCCTGGGTACCGGTCAGGCCGCGCGCCTGGCACAGCGCGAAGAAGCCTTCGATTTTTTCGTTGACGCCGCCGATGGCCTGCACTTCCCCGTATTGATTGATCGATCCGGTCATCGCCAAGTCTTGTCGGATCGGGGTGCGGGTCAGCGCGGAGATCAAGCAGCACAATTCGGCCAGCGAGGCGCTGTCGCCGTCGATGTGGCCGTAAGATTGCTCCATCGCGATGCTGGCCGAGATCGCCAGCGGAAATTGCTGGGCGTAACAATGGCCCAGATAGCCGGTCAAGATCATCACGCCCTTGGAATGGATGGGCTGGCCGAGTTCGACTTCGCGTTCGATGTCGACGATGCCTCGCGAGCCGGGATGTACCGTCGCGGTGATTCGGGCCGGCGCGCCGAAGCTGCTGCCGCCGATGTCCATTACGGTCAGCCCGTTGACCTTGCCGATGGCTTGGCCGTCGGTATCGATCAAAATCGTGCCGTCCAGCATTTCCTCGAGTATCGCCTCGGCGATACGGCCGTTGCGCTGCTCGCGGGCGCTCAGCGCCAGTTCGATTTCCGGTTTGCCGATATCGTCGGCGCCAGATTGTCCGGCGAGTAAATTGGCCTCGGCGATGATTTCCAGGCATTGATTGACGTGGGCCGACAAGCGGCCTTGATCCTCCGCCAAGCGGCAACTGTGTTCGATTAGCCGCAGCAAGGCCTGGTCGGTCAAGGCTTTGGCGCCGGAGTCGGCGGCGTGGCGGGTCAGTAGTTGCACGAACTGGCCGACGTTGTCGGGCGTGCGTTTGATGTGGTCGTCGAAATCGGCCAGCACCCGGAACATCTCGTTGAATTCGCTATCCAGCTCTTCCAGCAGGTAGTAGATGTCGCGATCGCCGACCAGAACGACCTTGACGTTGAGCGGAATCACTTCCGGTTTTAACGTGATGGTGTTGATGCCCAATTCCGAGTACGGCGATTCGATTTCGATTTTGCCCGCTTTCAGCGCCCGTTTCAGGCCTTCCCAGACAAAGGGGTAGGTCAACACTTTTTCGGCGTCGAGGATCAGATAGCCGCCGTTGGCGCGGTGCAGCGAACCGGGACAGATGCGTCGATAGTTGGTGACTAATGTGCCTTGGTCGCTGACGTACTCGATGCGGCCGAACAGATTTTGGTAAATCGGATGCGGTTCGTAAATTACCGGCGCGCCGACGCCGTCGTGTTTGCAATCGACCAGAATATTCGGCAGATATTGCTCGATCAGGATTTGGCGTTTGCTGACGAATTCGCGGCCTTCGCCGCTGCGGCTGGGCATCAGTAGGTCGCCGATGGTCAGGCTCAGGTTTTTCTCGACTTCGGCCAGATAGGTGATGACGTCGTCGACGTTCTGATAGGTGCCTGTCAATTCGGCCAACAGCGGCTCCAAGGCCAGCTTGATGGTGTCGTTGTCGAGCTGGCGCATTTCCTCGACCAGCGCCCGCCGCCACTGCGGCAGCTCCAGCAACACTTCGCTCAGATATTCTTCCAGTTCCTCGGTGTGTTGATGGAAGGCGTCGCGCTCTGCTTGCGGCAGCAGTGTGAATTGTTCCTCGTCCAGCGCTTTGTTGTTTTGGATCGGCAAAAAGGTGATGGCGTCGTTGTCGCGGTACAGCGCGACATCCATCTCGCGGGCCTTTTTGTCGACCAGATCGATCGCGCTGTTATAGCGTTGGCTGAAACGGCGCTCGATCGCGGTTTTTTTTTGCTGGTAACTGGGACTTTCGAACGAGGCCGGAAAGGTGGCCAGGACGCCGTCTATCAATTTTTCGATGTCCTTGGCGAAGTTATGGCCTTCGCCGGACGGTAGCTCGATGGCGACCGGTTCGCGCGGGTTGTCGAAATTCTCGACATAGGCGTAGGACAGCGGCGATTCCTGGCGTTCGGCCTGTTCGCCGAGATATTGACTGACCATCGACAGTCGGCCGGTGCCGGGTTCGCCCATCACGAAAATATTGTAGCCCGGTGCCTTCATCGCGATGCCGAAGGCCAGCGCCGATTGGGCGCGTTGTTGGCCGAGGATGCCGGGCGCCGGGTTTGGGGCCGTTGGGTGCGGCAGGTCTAACGTCAGCTTCAGCGCGGACGCGGGCAGTTTCAGATGGTCCAGCATAGATTTATTCGCTGTCGGGCATGTTCAGCATGTGGCGCATGCGTTCAGCCTTGGTTTTCAGATAATCGACGTTGTCGTCGTGAACCCGGGTTTCGATGGCGATCCGGTCGTGGACCTTTACGCCCAGTTTGGTCAGTTCGTCGATTTTTTGCGGATTGTTGGTGATCAAATTGATCGAGCGTACTTGTAAGGCGCTGAGAATCAGCGCGGCAATGTCGTATTGGCGTTCGTCGGCCAGATGTCCCAGTTTGATATTAGCATCGACGGTGTCCAGCCCCTGATCCTGCAAATTGTAAGCTTGCAGCTTTTTCAGCAGGCCGATGCCGCGGCCTTCCTGGCGCAGGTAAATCAACACGCCGCAGCCGGCCTGCTCGATCAAGCCCAGCGCCATGTCCAGTTGAGCGCCGCAGTCGCAACGCCGCGAACCCAATACGTCGCCGGTGAAGCATTCGGAGTGTATGCGTACCGGTACGTTGTCCTTGCCGGCGACCTCGCCCTTGACGAAGGCGACGTGTTCCTTGTCGTCCAGACTGTTGCTGTAGTAGTGCAGGATGAATTCGCCGTGTTTGGTGGGAATTCGGGTTTGAACTTTGTCTTCTATGCTTGCTTTCACTGCGCGGGAAATCCTCAAAGTACGGCCAGGGGGCGGCCGGAATCGTCTCGATGGGCGGTTAGCGTAGTCTGGCGGAACCGACCGGCCCGAGGCGGGTCGGAACACGCTGGTTTAGTTCGGCTAAGCCCTTTGCCATCGGCTCGGCCGAAACGATGGCAAAGGGCTCCTGCCCGCGGTGTTTGCCTTTGCGTTGGTAGGCGCGTTTATCGGCGAAAATTTGGTGTTTGTTGTAACGGTGGGCGAATTTCGCGACCGGGTTATGGGTGGGCGGTTCATGCAAACCCTTGCCCTGCTTTTGTTTTTTCATGCTTTTTTCTCCGTAAGCCATTAAAATAGCGTGTTATTTTAACCCTATTCGAGCGTGAATTGCCTGTGAAATTCCAGAAAGACTTTGATGTGATCGTGGTCGGCGGCGGCCATGCCGGCACCGAGGCGGCGCTGGCGGCGGCTCGCACCGGCGCGCAAACCCTGCTGTTGACCCAAAACATCGAAACCTTGGGGCAAATGAGCTGCAATCCAGCCATCGGCGGCATCGGCAAGGGCCATTTGGTGAAAGAGGTCGATGCGCTTGGCGGCGTCATGGCCAAAGCCATCGATAAAGGCGGCATCCAGTTTCGGATTCTGAACGCCAGCAAGGGTCCGGCGGTGCGCGCGACCCGCGCGCAGGCGGATCGGATGCTGTATAAACAGGCGGTGCG
This sequence comes from Methylomonas sp. MS20, assembly GCF_050275925.1. Lineage (NCBI taxonomy): Bacteria > Pseudomonadati > Pseudomonadota > Gammaproteobacteria > Methylococcales > Methylococcaceae > Methylomonas > Methylomonas sp. MS20. The sequence goes on along the minus strand of NZ_CP189962.1, from coordinate 5,405,501 downwards.
TTCCGCGTTGGAAAATCAGCCGAATCTGGCCTTGTTTCAGCAAACCGTTTCGGACTTGATCGTGCAGGGCGACCGGGTGACCGGCGTTAAAACCCAGATGGGCTTGGAATTTAGCGCCAAAGCCGTGGTGTTGACCGCCGGTACCTTTCTGGCCGGCCGCATCCACATCGGGCTGGAAAATTATAGTGGCGGCCGCGCCGGCGATGCGGCTTCGATCGATTTGGCGCAGCGCCTGCGCGAACTCCCGTTTCGCATCGGTCGCTTGAAAACCGGTACGCCGGCCCGGATCGACGGCCGGACCATCGACTACGGCAAATTGCAAGAGCAGCACGGCGACACGCCGCTGCCGGTATTTTCGTTCATGGGCAGCCGCGAACAGCATCCAAGGCAAATCTGCTGTCATATCACCCGCACCAACCAGCAAACCCACGACATTATCCGCTCCGGTCTGGATAGATCGCCGATGTATTCCGGCATCATCGAAGGCGTCGGCCCGCGTTATTGCCCGTCGATAGAAGATAAGGTGGTGCGCTTTGCCGAGCGCGATTCGCATCAAATTTTCGTCGAACCGGAAGGTCTGACCACCAACGAGGTCTATCCCAACGGCATCTCCACCAGCCTGCCGTTCGACATTCAGTATCGGTTTATCCGCACCATGCTCGGCTTCGAAAACGCCGAAATCGTCAGGCCCGGCTATGCGATCGAATACGATTTCTTCGACCCGCGCGATTTGAAAACCTCGCTGGAAACCAAGCATATGAATGCGCTGTTCTTTGCCGGCCAGATCAACGGCACCACCGGCTACGAAGAAGCCGCCGCTCAAGGTTTGATCGCCGGCTTGAACGCGGCAAGATTGGCGAAAGGTTTGGAAAGTTGGTGCCCCGGCCGCGAGGAAGCCTACATCGGCGTGATGATCGACGATTTGATCACGCGCGGCACCGCCGAACCCTACCGGATGTTCACCAGCCGCGCCGAATACCGCTTGCAGTTGCGCGAGGACAATGCCGATTTGCGCCTGACCGAACAAGGCCGAGAATTGGGTTTGGTCGACGACGAACGCTGGCGCCGCTTCGAGGAAAAGCGCGAAGCTATCGCTAATCTACAGGGCAAGCTGGCTAAAAAATGGATACGCACCGAATCCGACGAAGCGGCGTTGGCCGAAGAGTTGTGGGGCAAAAAGCTGTTGAAGGAAGCCAGTCTGATGGAGATGCTGCGCCGGCCGGAAGTGGACGTCGACAATTTATTGCAGCATTTCAGCGACGAAGGCGACATCGACGAACAAGTCGCCGAGCAAGTGGCGATCCAGGCCAAATACGCCGGCTACATCGACCGCCAACAAACCGAGATCAACCGAACTCAGCGCTACGAGCATTTGAAGCTACCGGAAAACGTCGATTACAGTCTGGTATCTGGACTGTCCAACGAAGTCAGCGAGAAGCTGAAAAAACAAAGGCCGGAAACACTGGGCCAGGCGTCGCGGATTCCCGGCATCACCCCGGCGGCAATTTCGCTGTTATTGGTGCATCTTAAAAAGAAAAGCGCCTGATGGATGCTTGCCGGGAAAAACTGCTGCAAGGCTTGACGGCCTTGGCTTTGCCGACCAGCGACAGTGAGATCGACGCACTGCTGCGCTTCATCCAGCTGATGGTTAAGTGGAACAAGGCTTATAATCTGACCGCCGTGCGCGATCCGTTGGAGATGGTCAGTCTGCATTTGCTCGACAGTTTGGCGATTCTGCCGCATTTGAAACCGACCCGAATCGCCGACATCGGTACCGGTGCCGGTTTGCCGGGTATTCCTCTGGCGATTTGCCGGCCGGATTGCCGTTTTACGCTGGTCGACTCCAATTCCAAGAAAACTCGTTTCGTGCGACAGGCCGCGCTGGAACTAAAGCTGGGCAATGTCGACGTCGTGCATGCGCGAGTCGAACAGTGGGCGCCGGATGCCGGATTCGATGCGGTGTTGACTCGCGCTTTCGCTTCGTTGCCCGACATCATCGCGCTGACCGGCCATTTACTGGCCGAAGACGGTATCCTGCTGGCGATGAAGGGCCAAAATCCGCGCGACGAACTGGCGGGAATCGACGCCGAAACTCAACTGATACCGCTGACGGTGCCCGGCATAGACGCCGAGCGTTGTCTGATTCGGGTACAAGGAATCAAGCATGGCTAAGATTATCGCGATCACCAATCAAAAGGGCGGGGTCGGCAAAACCACGACCAGCGTCAATCTGGCGGCGGCCTTGGCCGCCACCAAGCGTAAGGTGTTATTGATCGACCTCGATCCGCAAGGCAACGCGGCGATGGGCTGCGGCGTGAACAAGGATGAGCTGGAATATTCCAGTTGCGAATTGCTGCTGGAAGAGGTGCCGGTCTCCGGCATCATTCTGAAAAATCGCGAGTTGGGTTTCGACCTGATTCCCGGCAACGCCGATCTGACCGCCGCCGAAGTCAAATTAATGGGTGCCCAGCACCGCGAGCGGCGGCTGGCCGACGCATTGCTGCCGGTCAGGGAGCAATACGATTACATTCTGATCGACTGCCCGCCGTCCTTGAACATGTTGACGCTGAACGCCATGGTGGCCGCCCAGAGCGTACTGATTCCGATGCAGTGCGAGTATTACTCGCTGGAAGGCTTGTCGTCGCTGATGTCCACGTTGCGTAATATCCGCGACAGCGTCAACCCCGGCCTGCATCTGGAAGGCATCCTGCGCACCATGGTCGACAATCGCAGTCGCCTCGGCAAGGATGTGTCCGACCAATTGATCGAGTATTTCGGTGACAAGGTGTTCAGGACCACGATACCCCGAAACATTCGGCTGGCCGAAGCGCCGAGTCACGGCGTACCGGTGCTGACCTACGATAAGGCTTCGCGCGGCGCGGTGGCCTATATCGCGTTGGCCGGCGAACTGATACGAAAACACAAGGCTGCCAAATCATGATGCAAAAAAAACGCGGATTAGGCCGGGGATTGAGCGAGCTGCTTGGCGACGTGGTATCGCCACCGGCCAGCGCCGAGAAGCCGCAAGACGTGCAGAAACTCCCCATCGAATTTCTGCAGCGCGGCAAATACCAGCCGCGCCGAGACATGGACCCGGAAAAACTGAAGGAACTGTCGGATTCGATTGCCGCGCAGGGCATCATTCAGCCGATCGTCGTGCGCAAGACCGATGGCGATAAATACGAGATAATTGCCGGCGAGCGTCGTTGGCGCGCCGCTCAGTTGGCGGAGCTGGCCGAAGTGCCGGTCATCGTCAAGGACATCGACGACCGCTCGGTGATGGCGGTGGCTTTGATCGAGAACATCCAGCGCGAGGATTTGAATGCGCTCGAAGAGGCCGAGGCCTTGCACCGCTTGCTCGACGAATTCGAATTGACGCATCAGCAGATTGCCGAGTCGGTCGGCAAGTCGCGGACCACAGTGACGAATTTGTTGCGCTTGCTGGATCTCGCCGGCGAGGTTAAAACCATGCTGGCGCGCGGACAATTGGAAATGGGCCATGCCCGCGCCATGCTGGGCTTGGATGAGGCCAAGCAAGTCGAAATCGCCAACAAGGCCGTGAAACAGCATCTGACCGTGCGCGCCGTCGAAAAGCTGGTGCGCGAACTGCACGACGAAAAGCCGGCCGTCGCCAAGAAGCTCGACCCGGACACCTTGAGATTGCAGCGCGAATTGTCCGAACGCACCGGGGCAAAGGTCGAGATCAATCACCAAAGCAACGGTAAGGGCAAGCTGGTCATCAATTACAGTAGTTTGGAGGAGCTGGAGGGGATTATCGGCCGAATAGGCTGACAGCGGGTTTTTAGCCAGGCTGATTAGCGGGTGGCGTGAGCGATCGGTTTGGCGGCCCAAGCGATGCTTGGCTATCTCCATTCCGATAAATTTCTCGGGCAGGATGCTTGCAGTGTCGGGCTTACGCCATCGATCCGGCGGAATTGTAAGGTTCGCAACAAGGAAGGCGTCGAAATTGACAGGAAAATCGGGTTTTTTGTGCTGGCATGGCAGTTGCTTATACTCCGAAAACCTAAAATCACAGATGATTGTTGTGGTTTCTGGGGGCGGTTGGGACGGGGCTTCCCAAGCCCTTACCTTGCTTTAGCAGGTGGGGCTGGATATAATCCCTCGGCTTAAAAGAAAAGGGGAAGCGGATGGCAGTTGGAAATGCGTTTTCTACTGTCGGAAAAGTCTTGCTTGGACAGGTCCTGATGGCCGCGTTGGTGGCATCGGGATTTTTATTGATGGGCGCTTGGAAATCCGCGCTGTCAGCGTTGCTGGGCGGTTTGGTGGCATTGATACCGAATCTGTATTTTGCTTACCGGCTGCATCTGGTCAGACATGGCGGCGCCAGAAAAGTCGTGAATGCCTTTTATTCGGGTGAAACGATTAAATTGGCTTTGACCGCGGCTCTGTTCATCTTGGCGTTACAGATTCCCGCCATCGATTTTTTGATGTTGCTGTTGGGTTACGCCGCAGTATTATCGGTATTTTGGTTTGCGCTGTTGACGTAGCGCATTTAGATTTTTGCGAGGAAAAATGGCTAGTGAAGGTGGCGCGACAGGTTATATAGTCCATCACTTGACTCCGCTGTCGGTTGGCGAGGGTTTTTGGGCTCTACATCTGGATACTCTGTTTTTTTCGGCCGTATTGGGTGGTTTATTTCTGGGCTTTTTTAAGACCGTCGTCGGCAAGGCAACCACCGGAGTGCCGGGCTTGGCGCAGAATTTCGCCGAGCTGTTGATCGAGTTCGTCGATACCCAGGTGAAGGACACGTTTCACGGCCGTAGCAAATTGATTGCTCCACTGGCGTTGACGATTTTCTGTTGGGTATTCCTGTGGAATGCGATGGACATGTTGCCGGTGGACCTGTTGCCGATGTTGGGCGGCTGGATGGGAATCCCCTATTTGCGCGTGGTACCGAGTACCGATTTGAACGGGACTTTCGCGTTGTCGCTGAGCGTATTCGTGCTGATCTTCTTTTACAGCATCAAGATTAAGGGCGTATTGGGTTTCATCAAGGAATTCACGCTGACGCCTTTCCATCATCCGGTCATGATTCCGTTCAACCTGATCCTGAAAACCGTGGAAGAGCTGGCCAAGCCGATTTCTCTGGGTTTGCGGTTGTTCGGTAACTTGTATGCCGGCGAATTGATCTTTATTCTGATCGCGTTGCTGCCGCCAGCGATACAACCGATCTTGGGTTTTCCTTGGGCGATATTTCACATTCTGGTTATCACGCTGCAAGCCTTCATCTTCATGGTCCTGACTATCGTTTATTTGAGTTTGGCCCACGAAGACCACTAATTCATTCACTTTATAACTACTTACCTTTTATTAGGAGACACTATGGAAATCGCATCATTAATTGCCAATGTTCAAGCCTCTACCGCAATCGCAGTGGGCATTATCCTCGGCTTGGCCGCCATTGGCACCGCGATTGGTTTCGGTCTGTTGGGCGGTAAATTCCTGGAAGCCGCCGCTCGCCAACCTGAATTGGTGCCGATGCTGCAAGGCAAAATGTTTTTGATCGCCGGTCTGTTGGACGCGGTAGCGATGATCGGTGTGGGTCTGGCGTTGATGTTGGCGTTTGCAAACCCGTTCCTGGCGGCTGTTCAAGCGGTTGCTGGCTAATTGCAAGATTGTCGATCGGGGTTACGGCATAGCCTTACCTCAATAATCAATCGGGCAACGGTATAACGAGGAACATTCATGAGTATCAATCTAACCCTAATCGGGCAGATGATTACCTTCGCGCTTCTGGTGTGGTTCACCGAGAAGTACGTCTGGTCATACCTATTGGGCGTTTTGGAAGAGCGCAGAAAAAAGATCGCCGAAGGATTGGCGGCGGCCGAGAGAGGCCAAGAAGAAATCAAATTGGCCGAGAAAAAAGCCAAATCCATCTTGAAGGAAGCCAAGGAGCAATCTTCCGAGATTGTCGGTGCCGCTCAAAAGCGCGCCAACCTGTTAGTCGAGGATGCCAAGGACCAAGCCAAAAAAGAAGGCGAACGGTTATTGGAAGCGGCCAAGGCCCAAATCGAGCAAGAATTGCTGCAAGCCAGGGAAAGTCTGCGTAAGGAAGTTTCCTCGTTGGCGTTGCGCGCGGCCGAACAGATATTGAAAGAAGAAATCGACAAGGCCAAGCATCAGGATATTCTCAGCAAAGCAGCGGACCAATTGGGTTAGGCCATGGCTGAGTTAGCGACACTAGCAAGACCTTATGCCGAAGCTGTGTTCAAGCGTGCCAAGGAGGGCGACGCTGTCGCCGCATGGTCCGATTCGTTGGCTTTTTTGTCTTTGGCGCTGCGGGAACCGGCCCTGTCCGACATTTTGAATAACCCTAGAGTGGGTAAACAGAACATTACGAACTTGGTTTTCGACATTTGCGGAGACCATGTTCTGGATGAAGCGAAAAATCTGATCAAGATACTGATAGACAACGACAAGCTGTCGCTGTTGCCGCAAATTGCGACAATGTTCGAACAGCACAAAGCCGACGACGAAGGCTATATCAATGTCGACTTGTACAGTGCATACGCGTTGAGCAAGGCCGAGCAAGGCAAATATGTCGCCATGCTTGAAAAAGTCTTGAACAAAAAAGTCAACGCTGCCGTTTCTGTCGATAAATCGTTAATTGGGGGCATACTCGCCAGAGCCGGCGATAAAGTCATCGACGGTTCCGTCAGAGGCCAGCTTCATCAATTAGCCAAAAGACTTTAAGAGTTAGAGCGGGAAAATAACATGCAATTAAATCCATCAGAAATCAGTGATCTGATCAAGAAGAAGATCGAAAATTTCGACGCCCACCTTGAAGCCCATACGGAAGGTACCGTGGTCAGTGTGACCGACGGTATCGTTAGGGTTCACGGATTGTCGGAAGTAATGCAAGGCGAAATGCTGGAGTTTCCCGGCGGCTCTTATGGCATGGCATTGAACTTGGAACGCGATTCCGTCGGTGTGGTCATGTTGGGCGGTTATCAAGACATCACCGAAGGCGACACCGTCAAATGCACCGGCCGGATTTTGGAAGTGCCGGTTGGGGACGCGCTGCTGGGTCGCGTGGTCGACGCGTTGGGTAATCCGATCGACGGCAAGGGTCCGATCGATACCGCCTTGAGCTCGCCGATCGAAAAAATCGCTCCAGGCGTTATTGCCCGTCAATCGGTTGATCAACCGGTCCAAATCGGCTTGAAAGCGATCGACTCGATGATTCCGGTCGGCCGCGGCCAACGGGAGCTGATCATCGGCGACCGTCAAACCGGTAAGACAGCAATTGCCGTCGACGCGATCATCAATCAAAAAGGTACCGGTATTAAATGCATCTACGTTGCGATCGGGCAAAAACGCTCGTCTATCGCCAACGTGGTCCGCAAACTGGAAGAACACGGCGCGATGGATCACACCATTATCGTCGTGGCGTCAGCCTCGGAATCCGCCGCGCTGCAATTCATCGCGCCGTACACCGGCTGCTCGATGGGCGAGTACTTCCGCGATAAAGGCGAAGACGCGCTGATCATTTATGACGACTTGACCAAGCAGGCTTGGGCGTATCGTCAGATTTCGCTGCTGTTGCGCCGTCCTCCGGGACGCGAAGCTTACCCAGGCGACGTATTCTACATTCACTCTCGTTTGTTAGAGCGCGCGGCCCGTATTAATGCAGCCGAAGTCGAGAAGCTAACCGGCGGTAAAGTGCAAGGTAAAACCGGTTCGTTGACCGCTCTGCCGATCATCGAAACCCAAGGCGGCGACGTTTCGGCCTTCGTTCCGACCAACGTGATTTCGATCACCGACGGCCAGATCTTCCTGGAGACCGGTCTGTTCAACTCAGGTATTCGTCCGGCGGTCAACGCGGGTCTGTCGGTATCGCGGGTTGGCGGCGCGGCGCAAACCAAGATCATCAAAAAACTGGGCGGCGGTATTCGTCTGGACTTGGCGCAGTTCCGCGAGTTGGCGGCCTTCGCGCAGTTCGCATCCGATTTGGACGAAAGCACCCGCAAGCAAATCGAACGCGGACAACGCGTGACCGAGTTGATGAAGCAAAACCAATACGCGCCGATGTCGGTTGCCGAAATGGGTGTTTCGTTATACGCGGCGAACTCCGGTTTCCTGGATAGCTTGGAAGTCAAGCAAGTCCGTGCGTTCGAAGCGGCGCTGCTGGATTTCATGCGCAACGAAGAATCCGCGCTGATGGCTAAAATCAACGAGAAAGGCGACTACAACGACGAAATTCAAAAAGGCATTCACAGCGCCATCGAGCGTTTCGTCAAGACCGGTAGCTGGTAAAGGGTCCGCACATGGCTGTTGGCAAAGAGATACGTACCAAGATCGCGAGTATCAAAAATACTCAGAAGATCACCCGAGCCATGGAAATGGTGGCGGCGAGCAAGATGCGGAAAACCAAGGACCGCATGCAAGCAACCCGGCCTTACGCAAAAAAAATAGGTCAGATCATTCGGCATCTGGCCTATGCCAATCCGGAATATAAACATCCGTTCCTGATCGAACGCGAGGTTAAGCGGGTGGGCATTATCGTGGTTAGTTCCGACCGCGGCTTGTGCGGCGGCCTGAACGCCAACCTGTTTAGGAAGATATTGGTCGAAATGCAGCAATGGCGCGCTAACGGCATCGAAATCGATGTGTGCGCGATCGGCGGCAAGGCGGCCGTGTTTTTCAACCTGCTGAATGCCAACCTGCTCGGTCAGGCGACCAAGCTCGGCGACACGCCGCACCAAACCGACATCATCGGGACCGTGAAAATAATGCTGGATGCCTACGAAGCGGGCCGGATCGACCAAGTGTTTCTGATCAGCAACGACTTCGTCAACACGATGACGCAGAAGCCGGTTCTGCAACAGTTGTTGCCGGTGCAAGTTGGCGAGTTGGAGCCGGCTTTGTCCGGCCATTGGGACTATTTGTACGAGCCCAGTGCCAAGGACGTTCTGGACAGTTTACTGATTCGTTACGTCGAATCCACGGTGTTTCAAGGTTTGGTGGAAAACAACGCTTGCGAGCAGGCCGCCCGGATGGTGGCGATGAAGAGTGCTTCCGACAATGCCGGAAACATCATCAAGGAATTGCAACTGGTGTACAACAAAGCCAGACAGGCCGCCATCACCCAGGAAATTTCCGAGATCGTTGCCGGTGCATCCGCCGTTTAGGCCTTTCAAGACAAGTTTAGATAGATTTTTAAAGAGGACGACATAATGAGTTTGGGTAAAATCGTTCAGATCATCGGAGCGGTCGTCGACGTGGAATTTCCGCGCGAAAACCTGCCGAAAGTATACGACGCGTTGAATGTTGACGGCGGTCTGGTTCTGGAAGTCCAGCAACAATTGGGCGACGGCGTGGTTCGCACGATTGCGATGGGTTCTACCGACGGTCTGAAACGCGGCGCCGGCGTCAGCAACACCGGTGAAGCGATCAAGGTACCGGTCGGCCAAGCCACGCTGGGCCGTATCATGAACGTCCTCGGCGACGCCATCGACGAAAAAGGGCCTATCGGCGAGAAAGAAAAATGGGTTATCCACCGCGACGCGCCCTCTTACGCCGATCAAGCGCCAGCCAATGAGTTGCTGGAAACCGGCATCAAGGTGATCGACTTGGTTTGCCCGTTCGCCAAAGGCGGTAAAGTCGGCCTGTTCGGCGGCGCGGGCGTAGGCAAGACCGTGAACATGATGGAATTGATCCGTAACATCGCGATCGAGCACAGCGGTTATTCGGTATTTGCCGGCGTTGGTGAGCGGACCCGCGAAGGTAACGACTTCTATCACGAAATGACCGATTCCAACGTTATCGACAAAGTATCGTTGGTTTACGGACAGATGAACGAGCCGCCGGGAAACCGTTTGCGCGTTGCGTTGACCGGTCTGACCATGGCGGAGTTTTTCCGTGATGAAGGCCGTGACGTGTTGTTCTTCGTCGATAACATTTATCGTTATACCCTAGCCGGTACCGAAGTATCGGCGTTGTTGGGCCGTATGCCTTCCGCAGTAGGTTACCAGCCGACCCTGGCGGAGGAAATGGGTGTTCTGCAAGAACGGATTACCTCGACCAAAACCGGTTCTATAACGTCTATCCAAGCGGTTTACGTACCAGCCGACGACTTGACCGACCCGTCGCCAGCCACTACGTTCGCTCACTTGGACGCGACCGTGGTATTGTCCCGTCAAATTGCCGAGTTGGGTATTTACCCGGCGATCGATCCGTTGGATTCCACCAGCCGTCAGTTGGACCCGCTGGTGATCGGCCAGGAACATTACGAAACCGCCCGAACCGTGCAAGGTATCTTGCAACGCTATAAAGAGTTGCGCGATATCATCGCCATCTTGGGCATGGACGAATTGTCCGAAGAAGATAAGCTGACGGTGGCTCGCGCGCGTAAAGTGCAACGCTTCCTGTCGCAACCGTTCTTCGTGGCCGAGGTATTTACCGGTTCGCCCGGCAAATACGTGTCCTTGAAAGACACCATCGCCGGCTTCAAAGGCATTATCAGCGGCGAGTACGACAGCTTGCCCGAACAAGCTTTTTATATGGTGGGAACAATCGACGAAGCCATCGAAAAAGCCAAAAACATGTAACTCGGCATAGGAGGGTTCGATCATGGTAATGACCATCCATGTTGACATAGTCAGCGCCGAGCAGGAAATCTATTCCGGTTTGGCGGAAATGTTGTTCGCGCCGGCCGAAATGGGCGATGTCGGTATCGCGGCGCGGCACGCACCGCTGATCACTAAATTGAAACCTGGCGAAGTCAGGGTCAAGATCAGCGACAAGGAGCAGCACGCGTTTTACATTACCGGCGGCTTCCTGGAAGTGCAGCCGCATGTCGCCACGGTATTGGCCGACACCGCGATTAGGGCCAAGGACATTGACGAAGCCGCCGCCTTGCAAGCCAAGGCCAAAGCCGAGGAAATGCTGTCCGACAAGAGCGGTAAAATCGACTACGCCCTCGCGCAGGCCGAATTGGCCGACGCGGTTATGAAGCTACGGACTCTGGATAGATTAAGAAAACGTGGCGCGTAAGCTCGGAATCGCGTAAAAATACAGCCCGATGGCGCTAGACGTCATCGGGCTTTTTTGTTTTAGGAATCACGATGTCGATAAAAACCATAATACTCGCCGCCGGCCAAGGTACGCGGATGCGTTCGGCTCGGCCCAAAGTGCTACATGAAATCGCCAACCGGGCATTGCTGGAGCACGTATACCAAACTAGCCGCGGGCTAGAGGACAATCAAATCTTTATCGTCTACGGCCACGGTGGCGAGGCGGTTAAACAAACCCTGAGTGCGTTGGACGCCACCTGGATAGAGCAAAAGCAGCAACTTGGCACCGGTCACGCGGTACAGCAAGCCATCGACCATGTCGAAGACGGCGATACCGTCTTGATCCTATACGGCGACGTACCGTTGCTGAAAACGCAGACGATACAAACCCTGTTGCGCAAAGCCAGTCTGACTTCATTGGCGTTGCTGACCGTGACTTTGGACGATCCTACCGGCTACGGCCGCATCGTCCGCGACAAGGATCATGCGGTCATCAAGATCGTCGAACAAAAAGACGCCAACGAGGCAGAGGCGCAAATCAACGAAGGCAATACCGGCATCCTGGCTTGCAAGGGCAGCCAGCTCAAGCAGTGGCTGGCACGGCTGTCCAACAACAACGCCCAGAACGAATACTATCTGACCGACATTATCGAAATGGCGGTAGACGACGGTTTGACGATAGAAACCAGTCAGGCCGCCAGTGCCGACGAAGTGCTGGGTGTCAATAATCGCGCGCAATTGGCCCATTTGGAAAGGGTTTACCAACGCGAACAAGCCCAGGCGCTGATGGAGAAGGGTGTGACCTTGCGGGATCCGGCCCGCCTAGACGTGCGCGGCGTTTTCGCCGAGCTTGGTCAAGACATCGACATCGACATCAACGTGATCTTCGAAGGCGTGAACCGCATCGCCTCCAACGTCAAGATCGGCGCCCATTGCATGATCAAGAACGCCACTATCGGCGAAGGCGTGGAAATTCTGCCTAACAGCGTCATCGAGGATGCCGAAATCGGCGCCGGCAGCCGGATCGGCCCGTTCGCCCGTCTGCGACCGCAAACCCGCTTGGCCGAGCAGGTCCACATCGGCAATTTCGTCGAAATCAAGAAAGCCGACGTCGGCGTCGGCAGCAAGATTAACCATTTGAGCTATATTGGCGACAGCGAAATCGGCAGCAAGGTCAACGTCGGCGCCGGCACCATTACCTGTAATTACGACGGGGTGAATAAATTCAAAACCGTCATCGAAGACGGCGCCTTCATCGGCTCCGACTCGCAATTGGTGGCACCGGTCAGGATCGGCAAAAACGCCACGATAGGCGCGGGTTCGACGATTACCAAGGACACCCCCGCCGAGCAATTGACCCTAAGCCGCGTCAAGCAAGTCAGTATCGCCGGTTGGCAAAGACCGGTTAAACAAGCGGGCCCTGAAACAGACAGTGCTCCGCACTCCCAACAAAGCAGTCGGCCGGAGAAATAATATGTGCGGCATAGTCGCGGGCGTTGCCCAACGCAACGTGGTTCCGATTTTGATTGAAGGTTTAAAGCGTCTGGAGTACCGGGGTTATGATTCGGCCGGCCTGGCCGTCATTAACGGTGGCGAAATCTTCCGCAAGCGCGAACTGGGCAAGGTTAAGGGCCTGGAAGCGCTAATCGGCGCCGACCCGATCGAAGGCCGAATCGGCATCGCTCACACTCGCTGGGCCACCCACGGCAAGCCGAGTACCCGCAACGCTCACCCGCACGTCAGCAAGGACAGAGTGGCGGTGGTACATAACGGCATCATCGAAAATCACGACCACCTGCGCGCCGCGTTGCAGGAAAACGGCTACGTATTCACTTCCGAGACCGATACCGAAGTCATCGTCCACAAGGTTGCCGAAGAGCTGAAAGCTGCCGGCAATTTGCTCGACGCGGTCGGTAAAACCGTCAAAAGCCTGCGCGGCGCCTATGCGCTGGGCGTGATCGACTGCGAGCAACCGGACGTGCTAGTCGCCTGCCGCAAAGGCAGCCCATTGGTGATCGGCATCGGCATCGGCGAATACTTCATCGCCTCCGACATCGCCGCCTTACTGCCGGTCACTCAGCGCTTCATCTTTCTGGAAGACGGTGACGTGGCCGAATTGACCATCAACGGCGTCACGATATTCGACGAAGCCGGCCGCCGTGTGGTCCGTCCGGTCATCGAAAGCCAGCTGAAAGCCGACTCGGTCGACAAAGGCAAATACCGCCACTACATGCTCAAGGAAATCTACGAGCAAGCTTGGGCGGTTTCCGAAACCCTGGAAGGCCGCTTTATCGACAACCGCCTGCAGGATAACGCTTTCGGCCACAATGCCGCCGACGTGTTCGACCAAATTAAATCGGTGCTGATTCTGGCGTGCGGCACAAGCTACCATTCCGGCTTGGTTGCCCGCTACTGGTTCGAAAAATACGCCCGCGTGCCCTGCGCTATTGAAATCGCCAGCGAATTCCGCTACCGCAATCCGGTCGTGGCGCCGGATACCTTGGTCGTGACCATTTCCCAGTCCGGCGAAACCGCCGACACGCTGGCCGCGTTACAGGAAGCCAAAAAGCTCGGCGTCAAGCACTCGCTGGTGATCTGCAACGCGCCGGAAAGCTCGCTGGTGCGCGAATCCGAATTGGTGTTGATGACCCGCGCCGGCCCGGAAATCGGCGTCGCTTCGACCAAGGCCTTCACCACCCAGTTGGTGGCCTTGTTGATGCTGATTATCGCGGTCGGCCGCCGTTTCGAACTCAGTGCCGAGAAAGAGGAACACATCGTCTCGCAACTGTTCGCCCTGCCCGGCAACATCGAAAAAGTGCTGAAGCTGGATAACGCCATCGAACTGTTGTCGCAGCGTTTCGCCGACAAGCACAACGCGCTATTCCTCGGTCGCGGTACCCATTACCCGATCGCGATGGAAGGCGCGTTGAAGCTGAAGGAGATTTCCTACATCCATGCCGAGGCCTATCCGGCCGGCGAATTGAAGCACGGCCCGCTGGCCTTGATCGACGCCGAAATGCCGGTGGTCACGGTCGCGCCCAACAACAACCTGCTGGAAAAGCTCAAATCCAACATCCAGGAAGTCAGCGCTCGCGGCGGGCAGTTGATCGTGTTCATGGACGAGGACTTGGCCGAAAGCGACGCCGCCGACGAGAACGTGCAAATCGTCAAAATGCCCAGCGTCGCCAACGCCATCTCGCCGATCATCTACACGATACCGCTGCAACTGCTGTCCTACCACGTCGCCGTGCTGAAAGGCACCGACGTCGATCAACCCAGAAACCTGGCCAAGTCGGTGACGGTGGAATAGCGGCGATTTAGACGGAACGGATTCCGAGGGGTTGCGATTGTAAGTTAAGGGCTTGTCGAATCAATGTTCGGCAAGCCCTTTGCATTGATTCTCGGCCTGTTATTTATGTGCAGACTCGTAATCGTGTGTGTTTATGGGATCAAGTGAAGCTTGATGCACATCCAATTCCCGTCCGTATAATAATTTCCAAGGACAAGAAAGAACAATTTAGTTGTTATTCGAATAAGTGTTGAGATTAGATTGCGCATTTCAGGTTGAAATCAACGTTACTCCAATTGTGCGGCAACCAAAAGCTATATGCGTAATGACGGAATTGTTTGACCGCTGTTGTTGTATATCCACTCTAGAGAGCCTAGCCCCATGGCCCATGCCCATATCACTCGCGTCGTATTACGGAACTACAAAAGCATCGGTTATTGCAACGTAAAATTGGACCAGCTGACTTATTTGGTTGGGGCAAACGGTTCCGGTAAAAGCAATTTCCTCGACGCCTTACACTTGGTGCGAGATGCCTTAACCAGTTCGTTGGACAACGCCTTAAACGAACGCGGCGGCCTGTCGGAAGTGCGCAGATATTCGAGCGGCCACCCAAACCATTTCGGCATTCGTCTGGAATTCTCGCTTGCTAACGGGCAAAAAGGACATTATGCATTCAATGTTGGCGCGCTTTCCGGCCAAGGCTACAAAGTGCAGACCGAGGAATGCGTATTGGAAAGTATCGGTAGAGGCCCTTTTTTCCAGATCGATAAAGGTAAACTGCGCAACACTAGCGAGTCGACGTTCCCCTCTGTGACCTCCGACCGCTTGGCCTTGGTCGCTGCTTCCGGCTTGACCGAATTTCGTCCGGTTTTCGATTTGCTCTCCACCATGGGATTTTACAATTTGAATCCCAAGCTAATGCGCGAGCTGCAAAAACCGCAAGAGGGCAGGTTATTAAAGCCGGTTGGAGAAAACATCGCTAGTGTCATAGGTCATTTAGAAAGAGTTTCTCCGGAACGCATGACCATCATCCAGGACTATTTGCAAACCGTCGTACCTATGGTTCATGGCGTGGAGCGTAAGTCCATTGGCCCGATGGAGACTTTGGAATTTCGGCAGGACATGGCCGGCGCTAAGCATCCCTGGCGTTTCCTGGCGCAAAACATGTCGGACGGCACGTTAAGGGCACTGGGAATATTGGCTGCGCTATTTCAGGGTAACCGGGATTATGCCCCCACCTTGATTGGTATCGAAGAGCCGGAAACGGCTTTGCATCCGGCGGCAAGTTCGGCTTTGCGAGAAGCGCTGAATCGGGCGTCGCAAGAAACTCAGATCATTGTTACCAGCCATAGTCCAGACCTGCTCGACGATTTGCAGTTAAGCGCCGATTCAGTATTGTCGGTGGTTTCCGAAAAAGGCGAAACCCGGATAGGTCCCATCGACGAAGCCTCTCGGCAAATGATTCGAGACTCGCTGTTCTCTGCCGGCGAATTGCTGCGCCTCAATCAACTGGTTCCCGACCGCAAACAACTGGAATTGGAAGAACAAAAGCAAACTGATTTATTTGGAGATAGTCGGCCGTGATCAATGTAACCACGATTGTGGAAGGCGATGGCGAAGTCATCGCTTTACCCATTCTGTTACGGCGACTCAACCAGTGGTTAACCCCGGACATATACGTCAATGTGGGGTATCCGATTCGAGTTCGTCGCGACCGCTTTTTAAACAGAGAGGACGAATTTCGCCGCCACTTAAGTCTTGCCGCTAACAAATGCGGGGACGAGGGCTGGATATTGATTCTTTTCGACGCGGATGATGACTGCCCCGCAGAACTGGGTCAAGAGATTTTACACCGCGCTGAAAGTATCGTCCCGCACCGGAAAATTTCCGTGGTGTTGGCAAACAGAGAGTACGAGGCCTGGTTTATCGCAGCCGCCGAATCGCTGCAGGGATATCGAGGCTTTACTTATGATTCGGCAAAGCTTGTCGATCCTGAACAGCCGCGCGATGCCAAGGGGTGGATTAAGGCTTGCATGACCAACCGTTCGTATGGCGAAACTACCGATCAACCGGCATTTTCCGCGCAAATAGACTTGCAGCTAGCGTTTGACCGTAGTCGCTCGTTTAGAAAGCTTTGTAGCGAATGGAGCAAACGGGCGCAGGCTGCTAGCGGGTAGCTTGTCTTCAGTAGATCGTCAATTTCAGATTCAGCAAGGGCCAACCTCCTCGTTCCGCTAACTCTTTATCGACGCACAAGACACGCCCCGATTGCAATCCTATACGCTACCAGCCGGTTCTCCATTCGATAGCGGTTACTAAAGCCGAAGCGCGGTGATCGGCAAATGTCCGCTTTAAGCCATAAGGTAATCATTGGGAGTTTAATTCCCAATATTGGGTTAGGTTCGCTTAGCCCACGCGACTTACCCAAAAAACGCCAATATCTAACATATAAAACCATTTGCTTTTAGAAAAATAGCCTGCGCTTTTGCTGTGCGGACCGGCGCGGTCGGTGCGCGTATTCGGCAACTTTGTAGGAGATCGAGATGAATCAAAATTTGGTTTCGTTAACTTTCAGCGACGTGGCGTTGGCGGAGATCGACGCGGCTTTGAGTACCTTGGAGCGCCACTTCGCCGACTTATCGTCGTTGTCGCCCGAGCAGCGCCGCAATATTTTGAAAATGGGCGATAAGACCGAAGCCTTTTGTCGGCAGACCATGCTGCTGGCCGCGCAGAATAGTCAGGCGTTGCCGCCCAGTCTGAATATGTCCGAAGCCCAAGCCGATTTCAACTGCCTGGATCAAATCCGGCCCCGCTTGCATCGGCTGCGGGATTTGCTGGCGCGGGGCGACGATACCGATATGGCCTTGGGCAGCGACATCTACAGATTTTGTCTGGATGCCTATGCCTCGCTGAAAATTGCCGGTAAGGGTGCGGCATTGGAAACGCTGCGCCAGGCAATGGCGGCGCGCATCAATCGCGGCGCCAAGGCTAAAGTCGAACCACCCGCCCGCTAAGGATCGCGGTGGAATCCGCGGCCGGACTCGGGACCATGCCGTTAAGTGAAGCGGTGACAGCCCATGTAAGCCGCTCGAGGGGCTTCGACTCCGCTCAGCCAGCGAACGGAGTCGAAGCCCGTCATTTCGTTTCGGCTTTGCTCTGCGACCGGATTAACTTAACGGTATTGAGCCACGGGTGACGGGCTGGCCGCCATTTTCAGCCGCCGATAATAAACGCTATTCGGGGTGGGCGTTTGGCAGCAAGCGTCGGCCTGTTTAGCGTAACCGCCCCGCTTTCCGGAAACCCGCTAAACCTAAGCGCCGGTCGCGCTCTGTCATTCGCGATCCCGGTCAACCTATTGGCGCAAATGTCCCGGCGGAAAAGCCAGCTCGATGACCGAATCGGCGGTCGCTTAAGCCAAATAGCTGCAAGGCCAAGCCGAATCGGCCGAGGCGCCGGCCAATCCGGTGCTCGATTGCGGCACATCGCTTTAATCGTCAACCGATAGCGGTTCTCGCGCAAGCCAAATAGGGCATCCGTTGCACCAACGTGGTTCAAAAGTAGGGCTGGATAAGCGCGTGCTTGGGCCGATTTGCTACTCGGTCAAGCCAAGTCGCCGCAAGCTTGGACCTGTGTGCTGCTCGATTGAACCGAAACGGTCCTCGCCGCCAGCAAATGGCTTTAAGCGTAAGTCTCGATGAAAGCGAGGATGCCGGCGATACCCTGGTGTTCGGCTGAACTACCGCCGCCAGTCCGGGTCTTCTTGTTTTAAACGTTCGCAATGTCGAATCGACAAGGGGGAGGCCATGAAAACCATCCTATTATTGATCGTTGCCCTGTTCGCGGGCGGGGCGGCAGCGAAACCAACGGCCGAGCCGCCGTCGGCGGCGCATAGTCCATCGGTGCCTTATGACAGGGCTCAGGCCTTGGAGTCCTTCTCGAAAACCGTCCACGGCGGCATCCTGCATATCGTGGCGAAATCGGCGAGCAACGCCGAGCAGGTTCGGCGGATACAAGACTATTTGCGGCAAACCGCCGCCGAATTCCAGAAAGGCGACTTTTCGTCGACGGAACGCTATCACGGCCCGGACATGCCCGGTTTGGCGCAGATGAAAGCGGCCCAGCCCGGCGAGATTCGTTACGACTTTAAGCGATTGCCCGACGGCGGCCAAATCCATTTCTCGACCGAATACGCGCCGCTGCTGACGGCCCTACACCATTGGTTCGACGCGCAGATCGCCGAGCACGGTAGCGCGGCGTTGCCGGAGCACAGCCAGCACCACGCCACACCGACCGAATAGACCGCGATTTGCCGGCTTTGTTGCTGGCGCTTGGGGGCTCGTTACTGATGTTCCCTTCGGCTCCGCTCAGGGAGCGGACTCCAGCTGAGCGGGGAATGTTCCGGGTGATTGGGAACGCGTGAGCCGCTTGGGGGGAAATTAGCCGTTGTTCCCTTCGGCTCTGCTCAGGGAACGGGCTCCGGCTGCGCGAGGAATGTTTCGGATGGTTGGGAACGCGTGAGCTGCTCGGGGGGAAATTAGCCGTTGTTCCCTTCGGCTCCGCTCAGGGAGCGCACTCCAGCTGAGCGGGGAATGTTTCGGATGGTTGGGAACGCGTGAGCTGCTCGGGGGAAATTAGCCGTTGTTCCCTTCGGCTCTGCTGGACTCCGGCTTTCGGGCACGTGCGGCGCTGAGGTGCTCCAGGAACACGCCCCGCGTTCCCTGAGCGGAGCCGAAGGGATTCGAGTGGCAAGCGCTAGATTCTGATCGTTTTGCCAGTAACGCAAAAAGCCATGCGTGCAAGTTTCTCCGTCGTGGGTGCTCGGAAGCCGGCGTCCGTTCGAATCTAAAGGGCGACAGCGCCGCCGCCGTGCGGATTGCCGAGTGGGTCGCTTGAGTTTTGGCGGCCTTTCGCGTTCGTCCCGCCCAATTTTTTGGCTTTGTCTGTATAATCGCCGCCAGAGTTGGCCGAACAGTCGCCGTTCCGCGCAAGCGGGAGGGAGGAAAGTCCGGGCTCCATAGGGCAGGGTGCCAGGTAATGCCTGGGAGGCGCGAGCCTACGGAAAGTGCCGCAGAAAATATACCGCCTGGTTCGAATCGAACCCGGTAAGGGTGAAATGGTGCGGTAAGAGCGCACCGCGCAACTGGTAACAGGTGTGGCAGGGTAAACCCCACCCGGAGCAAGATCAAATAGAGGAGCATTGGCGTGGCCCGCGCTGTTCCTGGGTAGATTGCTTGAGCGCTTGGGTGATCAAGCGCCTAGATGAATGGCTGTTCACGACAGAACCCGGCTTACAGGCCAACTCTTTCCCTTCTTTTGCAATCCGCAAAATATTCCATGACATCCAAGACCGACGAATTTTTCCGGAAGGCGGAGCAATTGATTGCCGCCGGCCGTTTCATCGACAGCAAGGGCTGGGTGCCGGCGACCAGCGGCAATTTTTCGGCCAGACTTTCCGACGGCAATATCGCGATTACCGTCTCCGGCCGCCACAAGGGCCGGCTGG
Source organism: Methylomonas sp. MS20 (assembly GCF_050275925.1). Lineage (NCBI taxonomy): Bacteria > Pseudomonadati > Pseudomonadota > Gammaproteobacteria > Methylococcales > Methylococcaceae > Methylomonas > Methylomonas sp. MS20. The sequence continues at coordinate 5,385,673 of NZ_CP189962.1, read as the reverse complement.
AACCGGACGACATTATGTTGATCGACAGTCGCGGCCAGTCGCTGGACGGTAAGAAGCCGTCAGCGGAGACCTTGCTGCATACCTCGATTTACCAACGTTTTCCGCAAGTGCAAGCGGTGTTGCATCCGCATTCGGTCAACGCCACGCTGACGGCGCGCCTGTTTCAACACGAAATCGTGCTGGAAGACTACGAATTGTTGAAGGCCTTGCCCGGCATCGCCACCCACGAAACCCGGATCGTCGTGCCGATTTTCGCCAACGATCAGGATATTCCGCGCTTGGCGGCCAGGGTCGAGGCCTATATGGATGCCCACGGCGATGTCCACGGCTACATCATCGCCGGCCACGGGTTTTACACGTGGGGCGCGTCGGTGGACGATGCCTTGCGCCATTTGGAAGCCCTGGAGTTTTTATTCGATATTGAAATTCGCCTACATGGAGTAACACGCTTATGAGCGCTTTAACGATTTTTCCCGCCGGCCAACCCGATCAAGGCCGCACCTTCCGCGAGTTTGCCGACATCGCCGATCGTTTGCGCGATTTAGGCGTGCAATTCGAGCGCTGGCAAGCCGAGCAAGCGTTCGGCGCCGATGCCGATAGCGACACGGTTTTAAGCGCTTACCAAGCTTCGATCAACCAACTGAAACGGCAATACGGTTTTCAGTCGGTGGACGTGATCAGTCTGAACGCCGAGCATCCGAACAAGGAGGCTTTGCGGCAGAAGTTTTTATCCGAGCACACCCACAGCGATTTCGAGGTGCGGTTTTTCGTCGAGGGTAAGGGTTTGTTTTATCTGCATGTCGAGGACCAAGTCCACGCGGTGTTGTGCGAGCAAGGCGATTTGATCAGCGTACCGGCCAACACCCGGCATTGGTTCGATATGGGCGAGCATCCCCATTTCAAATGCATCCGCCTGTTCACGACCGAGGACGGCTGGGTGGCCGAGTTTACCGGCGACAAGATTGCCGAGCGCTTTCCGACTCTGGATCAATACCTGGCGACGCTATGATCGAAGCCATCGTCACCGACATCGAAGGCACTACGTCGTCACTGTCCTTCGTCAAGGAGGTGTTGTTTCCTTACGCGCGGACGCATTTGGCCGATTATGTCGCCAGCCACGCCGACGAGCCGCAAGTCCGGACGTTGTTGGACGATGCCGCTCAATTGATGGGCGGGACGGCGGATCGGGCCGCGATTGTCGAACAATTGAGAGCCTGGATAGACGCCGATCAAAAGATTACGCCTTTGAAATCCTTGCAGGGCCTGATCTGGCTGGACGGCTACCGCAACGGCGATTTCACCGGTCACATTTATGAGGATGCGGTACGCAATCTTAAGGCTTGGCATGCCCAGGGCTATCAGCTGTACGTGTACTCGTCCGGCTCGGTGCAGGCGCAAAAATTGTTGTTCGGCCATAGCGATTTCGGCGATTTGACGCCGCTGTTTTCCGGCTACTTCGACACTCATATCGGCGGCAAGCGCGAAGCCGATTCCTACCGGCGTATCGCCGCCGCGCTGGGTTTCCCGGCCGATCGGATTTTATTCCTGTCGGACATACGCGAAGAACTGGATGCGGCTCGCGAAGCCGGCATGGCGACGCGCTGGCTGGTGCGCGAGCAAGTACCCAATCTCGATGCTGAGCATCCGCAAGTCGCCGATTTCGACGCGGTTCAACCCTAACCACGGCCGGCGGCCATGAAAATTGCGATTCTGTCCCGCGACGCCACTCTGTATTCCAGTGTGCGTCTGGTCGAGGCCGCCACGGCGCGCGGACATCAGGCCAGGGTGTTCGACCCGACCCATTGCTATATGAACATCACCTCGATGAAGCCGTCTATCCATTATATGGGTGAGGATTTGTTGAGTTACGATGCGGTGATTCCGCGCATCGGCGCGTCGATCACCTTTTACGGCACGGCGGTATTGCGCCAGTTCGAGGTGATGAACACGTTCACGTTGAATAACTCGGCGGCGATCAGCCGTTCCCGCGACAAACTGGCATCCAGCCAATTATTGGCCCGCAAAGGTATCGATCTGCCGATTACCGCGTTCGCGCACAATCCCGACAACATCGAAGACCTGATCGCCGAAGTCGGCGGCGCGCCGCTGGTGATTAAATTGGTGGAAGGCTCGCAAGGCATCGGCGTGGTGCTGGCCGAAACGCATAACGCCGCGCATAGCGTGATTCAGGCCTTTATGGGTTTGAACGCCAACATAATGGTGCAGGAATTTATCCAGGAAGCGGCCGGCAGCGACATTCGCTGTTTTGTCATCGGCGAAAAGGTGGTGGCGGCGATGAAACGCCAAGGCCGCGAAGGCGAGTTCCGCTCCAATCTGCATCGCGGCGGCAGCGCCAGCGTGGTCCGGCTGACGCCGCAAGAACGCGCCACCGCAGTCGGCGCCGCGAAAGTGATGGGTTTGGATGTCTGCGGCGTGGATTTGCTGCGTTCCAAGCGCGGACCGTTGGTGATGGAAGTCAATTCCTCGCCGGGGCTGGAAGGTATCGAAAAAACCTGTGGTAAGGACATCGCCGGCTTGATGATCGAATATATCGAAAAAAACGCCAAAAAAAAGCCGGCATAAGTTCGGCTGTTTACTGGGTCAGCGGAACGAAGCGGTAGCCGCGATCCGTTTGCCAGGACAAATACACGTCCCGGTCGTCTCCGATCAGAAAGGCGTCATCGGCCTTGCCTGTCGTGGTTGCCAAGGTTTCTGCCGGCGACCAGCTTTCGCCGGAATCGCCCGAGTGCAGGTGCCTCACTATATTCCGATTGCCGTCGAATTCGGACCAAACCACCCAAACTTGTCGGTCTTTGGCTAGCACGTGGGGGTGTTTGGCGCCGGCGCCGCCAAATGGATACGGCGGGGAAAAGTCTCGGCCCTGATTGATCGAGCGGGTATAAAACAGGCCCGGCCGGGATTCGGTGCCGCTAAACCAGACCACATGATAGGCGCCGTCGTCGATGGACAGCGCCGGGCCGTGGTGAGGACAGGCGTCGATTTTCCAGTTTGCGTTTTCGACGCGCTTGACGGGGCCAGGCGTGTCCCAGTCTACGAATTTGTCGATGGCGTGATCGCGGATGCCGCCGTCGAAAACATGCCGCCAAAGGACTACCGGCAGATTGTCGCTGTCGATCTCGGTACCCAGACGGCAGCATTCGCAACTGTGAGGGGCCAGTATCCGGTTGGGTTGAAAGCTTTGTCCGCCGTCCCGCGACCACGTGAAATAGACCGCCGAGCCGTCGAAGGGCCGATTTTCGGCTTTGGCCTTGTCCTTATCGCGAGCGTCCAGCCATGCGATGAAGACTTCGCCATTTTGTCCAACCGCAAGGCTGTCGAAGCGGTGGCCGGTGATATTGGGATCGTCGTTGATCGTGACCGGTTTGCTAAAACTTCGCCCGCCATCGTTGGAACGAGAAAATCGAATGTGCCCGCTATGGCGTTTTTCCAGATTTTGAGTCCAAGTCACGAATAAATTGCCTTGTCGATCGGCTTTGATTTTAGGCCGATATTCGCCGTGCGAGGCGACGGCTTCCGGTTCGGCATTGACCCGCGATGGCTCGGAGAAGTGCTGGCCTTTGTCGGTCGAGGATTGTAAATAAACGTGCTTGTCGTTGGCCCAGACGATCCAAAGCGTGCCGTCGGCGTCGAAGGTCGGTGTGACGGTATCCGAGCAAGCGCGATGGGGTGTCGGTGCCGGGCAAGCCGGCGCCTGATCGGCGGGCGATGCTTCGGCCAAGGTTGGCGATTCGGTCGACAGCGGTTGTTCGGCGCAGCCATTAAATAGCCAAAGCGCCGCGATTGCAAAAACAAAGGTTTTTTTCATGAGGTGAAGTGTTTAGCCGGCGCTCCGGTCGTGCTTCCGGAAGTCGGCGGCGGTTGTCGGGCGGGGCTGTTTCCAATAGCCCCGCTGTTTCGGGTCCGGGCCGCTGGGTAGCGGACATCGGCTGTTCGGTGGCGGGTTTGCCGTCTAGAACTTGTAGCCGATTTGAGCAAAGAATGTCCGTTGCGGCAACGGATGGTTAAAGAAGGCTTGATAGTCGTTGATATTATCGACCCCCGCCGAGATATGTCCGGCATTGTTGAAGCGGTAAGTGGCTTTCAGATCGACGTAGACCGATTCGGTAAAGGCCGCGTAATAGGGCAATTGCAGATCCTTGTTGTCGAGCTGGGCGTACATTCTGCCTTGGTAGCGGGTACCGACCGAAAAGTCCCAGTCTTTGCCGTAGTGGTAGGTCGTTAACAGGTTGGCTCGATAGTCAGGTAGCAGCGGAAAGCTCTTGCTGACGTAATTGACGTTGGCATCGTTCTTCAGAATTTTCGAATTCAAAATCGTCGTATCCAGTTTGATGTCGAAATTCGAGTCGAATACCCGGTCTTGGTTGATTGTCAAATCGATACCGTTAATTTCCACTTCGTCGATTGACGCCAACAGGCTGCTGAAGTTGCTGGCGTTCAGGTTCAAGCCGCCCGGCCCGAAGGTAGCGGGGTCTTGAGCGATCAATAACGAGTTGGAGATCGTCGAACTGTAAATGGCGTTGCGCACGTTTTCATGGAACAGATTCAAGCGGATATACCCGTTATTGAAATCGTACTCCCCCATCAGGTTGTGGTGGGTTCCGTCTTCCGGCTTCAATAGCGAATTGGCCAGACTGACGCTACCCCTCAAACTGTTCGAGTTGTCGAACAATTCGCCCACCAGCGGAAACCGGTAGGCTTTGGCGACCGAGTAGCGGAATTTCCAGCGGCCCGGTTCGTAGCCCAACGAGAATTTTGGCGACCATGTCGATGCTTGACGGTCCCGTGGCGAGTAATTATTGTTGCCGGACAGATAAATGCCGTCCGACACGTTCCAACGTTCCAACCGGCTACCGAATGTGGCGTCCCAGTCCTGGATAAACCGCCATGACAGTTGGCCGAACAGGCCGTAGGTGTCGGTCGCGCCGCCGCTACGCAAGGTTAGCCGATCGCGGTTGGTGGCCGTATAGTTGCTGGTACTGTATTGGCTGGTGAACATTTTGGCGTGTTGATATTCCATGCCGGTCGAAAACGACAGGTCTTCGCGATCGAAGAACTTTTGGTTGTCGAATTTCGTTGAAATATTGACCCAGCCCATGCTGTCGACATCGCTGATTTGGCCGGCATTGGTATTGTTGGGGTCGCTGGGATTCAAGGACGAGGAGATCGTCTGGTCGTGCAGGACGTCAAAATAACTGACGTGGGTGTCGGTGTTCCAATTGCCGAATAGCTGGCCTTTCAAGCCGCCACCTAGCGTTAGAGTTTGCCGATTTTGTTGGCTGGCGCCGAAATTGGTCCCGACCGGGACGATCCGTAAGCCGTTGTAGTTGTAAGTCGTGCTGCCGTTACCGTAGACCGGCGTACCGTCGGCCTTGCGCAGATAAGTTTGGCCAACGCTGGTGACGTCCAGATTTTCGAAAGCGACGGTGAACAAAGCGTCGAGTTGCGGATTGATTTGATAGCCGCCTTTCCATTTGTACAAATCGTCCACCGAATGCACGACACCGCTGTCGCCATAGGATAGTCGAGGCTGGCCGGCATAACCGCCTTGGTTGGCCTGATTTCCGACGGCTCGGGGATTGCGCTCGAGATAGGCGCCGCTGACCGATCCGGCTCCGGAGGTGTAGGCTCTTAGCGCGCCGCCGTTGGCACCGGACGTATTCGAGTAGTTATAGGTGGTCATCGGCTGGCCTTCGTTCTCTAAATGGTTGTAAGAGAAGTAGCTGCTGAAGTCGCCGAACTTATCGCCGTAAGAGCCGAAGGTCCGGAATCCTTGCAGGTTTTTGCTGGTGCCTTCGAACTGATAGGGTTGGAAGATATAGGTTGCCTCGGTATAGACCTCGCGCTTTTGCGGTAGCAGAGTATTGAAGTTGATCACGCCGCCCATGGCGTTGCCGCTGTATTCGGCGGAGAACGGTCCCGATAGAATATCGACCGATTTGATTTCGCCCGGACCGATCAATCCCCAGCGCGGCGAGCCGTTGAACGAATATTGCAAGGCGTTCCAGATTGGCATGCCATCCATAAATACCATGACCCGGCCGCCTTGGTAAGGATTGGAGCCGCGCATGCCGACCGGTGCATTCGGATCGCCGATATAACGTTGTCTGACGAATACGCCGGATTCGAATTTGATTGAATCGGAGGTGGTGACGGCGTTGGTCTCGGCGATGTCTTTCTTGGAGATTTTGGTTTTAGGCGTTGATAGGTCGGTTTTCGAGGGCTTTTCCGGGCGGCCGTCTTCGGAATCTTCCGAAACGATAACATCGGCTAGTGTGTTGTCCTTGGATTCCGCCGCTTGCAAATTATGCGATGAATGCAGGATGGTGGGTAGTGCCAGTAGCAATGATGTCTTTTTTATGGTTTCTCGCATGTCGAGTGTTCCTTGAAAATAAAATTGGCTCGCCAAGGCCGGACGGAAGCGTGTTCGCCCGGTTTTGGGAATAGCGTTGCGCGAGCAATTTTGGAGCCTGTAATTCAAGGCAATGATAAATAAATGGTTTTATTCGGGAGGGAGCCAATATTTAAATAAACTATGTTATATAAAATATTAATGGCTGGCAGTATCTGGGAAATCACCGAAAATGGACTGCGGCGGGGTCCGGCAGATTGGCGGTTATTAAGCCGTTGAAGCCAAATCTGCGATAGTGCTCAAACAATTTTCGGCAATTCGGGCGAACCGTGACGCTTGAGATTCTTGGTCGCAAAATGGTGGCGGCAAATGATTTTAAAACTATGTTATTTGACGGAGTTTTACTCCGTATTGCCGAGGAAATGATGAAAATACTTAGATGGCTGGTTTGGGTTGCGTGCGTGCTGGCCGGCTGGCATTCGGCTGTTGCCGATGAGATAGCGTTCAAGCCGTTTCGGATCGATAGCTATCGGCAAATTCTTGCCGAGTCCGCGCACGCGCCGTTGTTGTTGGCGATTTGGTCGGTGGATTGTCCGTCCTGCCTGAAAGACATGAAGAACTTAAGGGCGCTGCACGAAAAACATCCGGAGCTGAAGATCGTCATGCTCGCGGTCGACGACGGCGAGGCTTTGCCGGAGATACGCAGAATCATTGGCGATGAGCGCCTGGCGGCGCTGGATAACTGGGTGTTCGCCGACGAAAATTCGGAAAAATTGCGTTATGAAATCGATCCGGCGTGGTTCGGGGAATTGCCTAGAACCTATTTCTTCGATGCGGCTCATCGGCGAACAGGTAAGAGCGGTGCCTTAACGATGGATGAGTTCGAGGCCGAACTCGCCAAGTTAAAGCACTAGGCCTTAGGCAATGCTTGGTTTGGCGCTTTATTGCTCGACAGTGACGAAGGCCAGTTTGGAAATACCGGCATGTTGCACCGTTGCCATCACTTCGGCGACTTTACCGTAGTTAACGCCTTGGTCCGCGTAGATGTGGATCACGATGTCGGGATTGGCGGCTAATTCGCCCTGCAACGTGGTCTCCAATCCAGCCAAGTCGGCGATCGGGTTTTTGTTCAGCGTGACGCCGCCCTGCGCGTCGATGCCGAGTTGCATCGGCTGTTTTTCGGTGTCAGGGGTGGTCGAGGCGGTTTTGGGTAGCGCCACATTGACCGATTGCGTTAACAGCGGCGCGGTGACCAGCAGGATGATCACCAGTACCAACATGACGTCGACCAGCGGCGTGACGTTGATTTCGCTAACGGCTTCGTCTTCTTCGGAATTGGTTTTAAAGCCCATCGATTACTCCTTGTCTTTGGCGTTGTCGCCGAACGCGATATGCAGGAAACCGTCCACGAAATTTTCCAGTGAGGCGCGGTGATGCTTAGCCCGGCGCATGAAAAAATTGTAGGCCAATACGGCCGGAACCGCTACCGCGATACCGATCGCGGTGGCGATTAGCGCGTCGCCGATCGGACCGGCGACCACGTCCAGACTGGCCGAGCCGCTGGCGCTGATGTCGTGCATTGCGTGCATGATGCCCAACACTGTGCCGAATAAGCCGACGAACGGCGCGGTGCTGCCGATACTGGCCAGCATCGTCAGTCCGCTTTCCATTTTGCGCTGTTCCATCTGGGTTTGGTGCCGCAAGGTTTGCTCCAGCAAGTCTTGCGGCGAGCCGCGGAATCGCAGGCTTGCGCAAGTCTCGGGATGGCTCATTTCAGCCAGCCAAGTAAAGCCGCAGGTTGCGACACGCGCCTTAGGGCCGCGCAACTTTTCGGCTGGCAATTGCTGGGCGGCGGATAGATCGGCGGAGTCCCAAAACGCTTCGTTGAATTGCTTGTTGTAATAGTTGTTTTTAGCGAACTGCCAGATTTTGAAAAAAATCAAAGTCCAGGTTATCAACGAAAACGCCAGCAACGTATACAACGTGGCGTCGATAACCAATTCCGGGGCTATATGGTAGGGCATTAATTTCTCCGTTTTTATTCACGCAATGTAAAGATGATGGGGACGATCACCGAGCTGGCTACCGGTGTTTCGCCGCGTTTGGCAGGGATGAATTTCCATTGTTTGACCGCTTCGACCGCCGAGTCGTCCAAAACCTCGTGACCGCTGCTGTGCTCCAGCGCCACGGCATCGGCCAAGCCTTCGGCGGACACTTGCACTTTCAGCAAGACCTTTCCTTGCCAGCCCCGACTTTTGGCGATCATCGGATATTCCGGCTTGGGATTATGAGCGTAGTTAGCCCGAAAATTGGCTTCGGTAAAGGGCTCGGCCTGAGTTGCGGTACTGGTGGTTTGCGTCACTGACGGCGACGGATTGGCCGGTGCGGTCACTGGCGTCGGCTGGGTTTCGGCCGCCGCTTCGCTGGGCGCGTACTCCGGTGCTTTTTGCACGATGGGTGGCGCCTTTTTGGGCAGCGGCTTGGGTTTGGGCTTGGGTTTGATTTCGGGCGGTTTTTTCTCGGGAGGCGCCGGGGCGGGCGGTGGCGGCGCCACGCTGGGTTTGGGCGCCGAGATCGCGATCATCGACACTTCCATCATCAGCGGTTGCGCTTGCGTCAAGGCTTCCACAGGCTGCAACAGTTGTCGCAAGCCCCAAACATGAACCAGCAGTACCAACACGCTCAGCAAACTCAGCATATTGGAAGGCTTTTCCTCGCCCAGCAATGTTCGCCAAATCGAAGTTCTCGCCTCCCGCGGAGATGGTCCCGTGCCGCCAAAGTTTGCTAGCGGGCTGATCTGCAAAGCCTCTTCGTGGGTTTTAAATAAATACATGAATGCAATGAGTGCTGGAAGGTATGCAGGTTCTAAATTCGATCTTACATTGTAAGTTATTTGCCGGTCCGGGATGAACTTCGCTTCATCTGCGAGTTAGTCATTCCCTGGAAAACAGCCTCATTAACATAAGACGATTCAGAAAATAAAATCCCCACCAAAGAATTGCGATTGCGGTCAATTCTGGGTTATGTGGCATAATTTCAACAGCTTTTCGCTTGCATCCAACACTCGCCATGCCTTCGAAACACCCATTCCCCCCCAAGGAAAAACTTTCTACTCTCGCGCTAAGCGCTATCGGCGTGGTGTTTGGCGATATCGGCACGAGTCCGCTTTACGCGATGAAAGAGGTGTTTCACGGCGGCTTGCCAACCGATACCGAACATGTGCTCGGGGTGTTGTCGCTGATCTTTTGGTCGCTGACACTGGTCGTCAGCACCAAATATGCCACGTTTATCATGCGGGCCGACAATCGCGGCGAAGGCGGCATCATGGCCTTGATGGCGCTGGCGCTGCGAGGCGCCAGAAACGATCCGCGCCGTAAGGGATTCATCGTCACGCTGGGTTTGCTTGGCGCCTCGTTGTTTTACGGCGATAGCATTATTACGCCGGCAATCTCGGTGTTGGGTGCGGTGGAGGGCTTAAAGGTCATCGCGCCCCGTTTACACGAATACGTCGTGCCGGCCGCGATCGCGGTATTGAGCTTGTTGTTCATTTTGCAAGTCAAGGGTACCGGCGTCGTCGGCCGCTTGTTCTCGCCGATCATGTGCGCTTGGTTCGCCACCCTGGCATTGCTGGGCATCGTCAATATTGGTAGCGCCCCCGAGGTCCTGATGGCGATCAATCCCTTTCATGCTCTGCATTTGTTGGTAGAGATCGGCTGGAAGGGCTTTTTGATCATGGGAGCCATCGTGTTGGTCATCACCGGCGCTGAGGCCTTGTATGCCGACATGGGGCATTTCGGTTTGAAGCCGATACGTTGCGCATGGTTCTTCGTGGTGTTTCCGGCGCTGATGCTGAATTATTTTGGTCAGGGCGCCTTGCTGATCAGCGATCCGTCGGCGATACGCAATCCGTTTTATCTGTTGGCGCCGAATTGGGCGCAATATCCGCTGCTGATTTTGTCGACGCTGACGACGGTGATCGCTTCGCAGGCCGTGATTTCCGGCGCGTTTTCGGTGACCCGGCAGGCGATACAACTCGGTTATTGCCCACGGATGACCGTGCGGCATACCTCCGGCTATGAAATGCGCCAGGTTTACGTGCCGGCCATCAACGGTTTGATGGCGGTTTGCGTGTTCGTGCTGGTGTTAAGTTTTAAATCGGCTTCGGCGTTGGCTTCCGCTTACGGCATCGCCGTGACAGGTACCATGATCGTCGATACAGTTCTGGCCTTCATCGTCATTCAGGGCTTGTGGCGTTGGAATCGCCCTACTAGCATCGCATTCCTGTCTATTTTCCTGTCGGTGGATTTGTTGTTCTTGGCGTCCAACAGCTTGAAGATTCCGACTGGCGGCTGGCTGCCGCTGGTGGTGGGCGCAATATTGTTCTTGGTGATGACGACTTGGATCAAGGGGCGCGAATTACTGGCCAAATATCTCGAAGATCGGCGGGTGTTGTTCGAAGAACTGGAAGAACGGTTGAAGACCCAGCCGCCGGTGACGGTGCCCGGCACCGCGATTTACATGGCCCGCAGCATGCACGGGGTTCCGCAAGTTTTGTTGCACAATTTGGAGCACAACCGGGTGTTACACGAGAAGATCATCGTGTTGACGATCGTGACCACCGAAGAGCCTTACGTCGACGAATCTCATCGCGTAAAAATCAGGGCGTTCGGCCATAACCGCAGTTTTTACCGAGTGAAGCTCTATTTCGGTTTTCAGGAGGAACAGGATGTGCGCCGCGCTTTGCAACTGTGTTGCCATGAAGGTTTGGACATCAACCAAAAGACCGTGTCGTTTTTCATTGGTAGCGAGCGCTTGTCGTTCCGCCGCAAGAGCCCGATGCCTAAATGGCGCCGTTCCTTATTCAGTTTCCTGACTCATAACTCGACCAGTGCGATCGAGTACTTCAAAATCCCCGTCGAGCGCGTGATCGAGTTAGGCATTCGCATAGAACTCTAAGCGACTAAATCCCGTTGGCCGAGGCCCGGCTAACGTCGGGTCGCTGCTTTCCCAAGCGATGATTTTCAATGGCGGCGTTCGCCGTGTTCGTGATGGCGATGATGTTCGCTGCCGGCGGCATTGGCGGTAGGCCCGCCGCTGAAATCGTGTCTTGTCTCGGTCTCGCTCCGATGGCCGCGTTCCCCCCAGCCCTCGCTTCCGTGCGACTCGTGGTGCCCCACCCCACCATGCCAGTTACTCTCGTGATGTTCGTGGTTTCCGGAATTCGATTCGCGTCGCTCATGGTGCTCATGGCGATCCCTATCGTGATGATCGCGGTAGTGGCCGGGTTGAATGTAATAGGTGCCGTAGTTGAATTGCGTGCCGGGAGAGTAATAACCGCTACCGTAACCCTGATAGGGCTGATACACGCCGTAACTGGAGCCATACCCGTAACCGGTGTAGCCACGTTGGTAATAACCCGTCGCACAACCCGACAGGGTGAACGCGGCAATCGCCAGTATCGTGACTTGCAAGGTTTTCATACGGTGCCTCTGGGCTGTTCGCTCGATTGATTTGAGTGGGTTCCAGAGTAGCCGCGTCCCCTTAATGGCCGCTTAATCGCCGCGAACCGGTCGCTTCGATTGAACGTCTTATTTCTAAGCAACGTCCAGAAAGTGGACGCTAATTCCGCTGTATTGGCGCTGGCTTCGGCGGCTTTCAAATTATTGATTCAGATCAAAAAAATTGCTTTTGTTCAAGTTGGTACGCTGCTTGCACTATTAGGCACCGAGGCCTGCGCCGCCCCGCAGATGAAAGCACTTCAAGACGACGAAAAGCACCCCGCCGATCGGCGCCGGCCTCGATCAAACCTATAACAGTACAATGAGGAATCAACATGGCTATAAGTGCAGCAACAAAAGCCGCAACCGATGCCTTGGCCGTCAATCGCGCGCCAACCAGCGTCAACGCCCAGGAAGTCCATCGGTGGTTGCAAAGTTTCACTTGGGACTTTGACAAAAATCGCACCAAGTATCCTACCAAGTACAAAATGGCGAATGAAACCAAGGAACAGTTCAAGCTGATCGCCAAGGAATACGCCAGAATGGAGTCGGTCAAGGACGAGCGCCAGTTCGGCAGTTTGCAAGACGTGCTGACTCGCTTGGATGCGGGCAATCGCGTACATCCGAAATGGGGCGAAACCATGAAAGTCGCTTCCAACTTCTTGGAAGTCGGCGAATACAACGCCATCGCCGCGACCGGCATGCTGTGGGATTCGGCTTCCGCGCCCGAGCAAAAAAACGGCTACTTGGCTCAGGTGTTGGATGAAATTCGCCACACCAACCAATGCGGTTACGTAAACTACTACTTCAGTAAGCATTTCCACGATCCCGCCGGCCATAACGATGCACGCCGGACTCGTACCATCGGCCCGCTGTGGAAAGGTATGAAGCGGGTGTTCTCCGACGGCTTTATCTCCGGTGACGCCGTCGAGTGCTCGGTTAACCTGCAATTGGTCGGCGAGGCTTGCTTCACCAATCCGTTGATCGTCGCGATCACTGAATGGGCGGCGGCCAACGGCGACGAAATTACCCCGACCGTGTTCCTGTCGATCGAAACCGACGAGTTGCGCCACATGGCCAACGGTTATCAAACCGTGGTGTCCATCGCCAACGACGCGGCGGCTTCCAAATATCTGAACACCGATTTGAACAACGCGTTCTGGACCCAACAAAAATACTTCACGCCGGTATTGGGTATGTTGTTTGAGTACGGCTCGAAATTCAAAGTCGAGCCTTGGGTCAAAACCTGGAACCGCTGGGTTTACGAAGACTGGGGTGGCATCTGGATCGGCCGTCTAGGCAAATATGGTGTCGAATCGCCACGCAGTTTGCGCGATGCGAAAAAAGACGCGTATTGGGCTCACCACGACCTGTTCCTGTTGGCCTATGCCTTGTGGCCCACCGGTTTCTTCCGCTTGACGCTGCCGACCGCCGAAGAAGCGGACTGGTTCGAAGCCAACTATCCAGGCTGGTACGACCAATACGGCAAAATCTACGACGAGTGGCGCGCGCGCGGTTGCGAAGATCCGAACAGCGGCTTTATTCCGTTGATGTGGTTCATCGAAAACAACCATCCGATCTACATCGACCGCGTTTCGCAAGTACCGTTCTGCCCTTCATTGTGCAAAGGCGCCAGCACGCTGAGAGTCCACGAGTACAACGGCAAAAAACATTCGTTTAGCGACGAATGGGGCGAGCGGATGTGGTTGAGCGAGCCGGAACGTTACGAATGCCAAAACATGTTCGAACAATATGCGGGACGCGAATTGTCCGAAGTAATCGCCGAACAGCACGGCGTGCGTAGCGACGGTAAAACCTTGATCGCCCAACCGCACACCAACAAAAACGGCAAGTTGTGGACCTTGGACGACATCAAAAAGCTGAACTGCGTGTTTAAAGACCCGTTGGACGCTCTGTAAACGTCGTTCTTACCACTATCTTAGGAGACAGCTCAATGTCTGTACAAGTACAACAAGGAAAACGCGGATTGACCGATCCGGACATGGTCAAAGAAATTCTGGAAGCCATTCCCGATCAGCCGCTGGATACACAACGTAAGATGAACTACTTCGTTAAGCCGCGCGGTCGCCGGCTGACCGAATACGAAGTATTGACCTGCTATGCGCAACCCACCCCGGACTGGATTCCCGGGGGGTTGGACTGGGGCGATTGGACTCAAAAATTCCACGGCGGCCGTCCGTCCTGGGGTAACGAGACTACTGAACTGCATTCCACCGACTGGCACAAACACCGCGATCCCGCTAAACGTTGGCACGCACCGTACGTGAAAGACAAAGCGGAGGAATGGCGTTACACCGATCGTTTCCTGCTGGCGTATTCATCCGAAGGTCAAGTGCGCTCGATCGACCCCATTTGGCGCGACGAAGTATTGAACGACTATCTCGGCGCGTTTTGCTTCAACGAGTACGGTTTGTTCAACGCGCATTCCTCGGCGTCCCGCGACTGCCTGGGCGATACCTTGCGGATGAGTATCGCGATGATCGGCTTCGATAAAGTCGATAACGCGCAAATGATACAATTGGAAAGAACCTTTTTGGCGAAATTGGTGCCTGGATTTCCTGAATCCACCGACGAACCGAAACGCGAATGGACGCAAGGGGCCATCTACAAAGGTGCGCGCGAAACGGTTCAGGACATCTGGCAAGCCACGTACGACTGGAACGAAATCCTGTGGTCTTGCCACATGGTTTACGACCCCTTGTTCGGCCAGTTCGTGCGTCGGGAGTTTTTCCAACGCCTGTCCTCCTACTACGGTGATACCTTGACGCCGTTTTTTATCAACCAAATGCAGTTGTATTTCTCGCAAACCAAGGGCATCACCTCCGACATGTTCTTCGAATGTCTAGGTGACGACGCTGAGTTCGGCGACTACAACCGCCGGATGATGCGGGCTTGGACCGACAAATGGTTGCCAAGAACAGTGCAAGCATTGCAGGATTTCATGGGCATTTTTACAAAAATCCCGACCATTCCCGGTGTGACCAGCAAGGATGCCGTTGAGGCTGCGTTAGAGCGGGTCTTCGACGACTGGAAACTCGATTATGCCGACAAAGTCAGCTACAAATTCGACAAAGCGGCCATTATCAAAACCATTCTGCAAGGCTTGAAATAAGGAGAGCAACATGTCAGTCAGTTCTAACGCGTACGGCGCCGGCATTATGGCCAAAACCGGCAAAGCTTTTGCCGACGAGTATTTCGCCGAAGAAAACCAAGTGGTGCATGAAAGCAACGAAGTGGTTCTGGTGCTGAAAAAATCCGACGAGATTAACATCGTCGTCGACGAAATCTTGCTGGGCGATCGCAAGGCCGACAATCCGACTTTAGTGGTCGAAGACCGCGCCGGCTACTGGTGGTTGAAAGCCACCGGCAAAATCGAAGTCGATTGCGAGGAAGTCTCGGAGTTGTTGGGTCGTCACTTCAGCGTCTATGACTTCCTGGTGGACGTTTCGTCCACGATCGGCCGTGCCTTTACCCTGGGCGAGAAATTCACCATCACTTCGGAGTTGATGGGCCTGGATCGTCAATTGGAAGACCTGAAATCATAGGAGTTTTTACCCATGGCAAATTACAACATTCATGACAACCCGGTTCGCGATGAATGGATCAAAAAAATCGGTTCGCTCAATACGCTGGCCAAAGGCGTGGAAATGCTTAACGAGTTTCGTCTCAAGTACACCACGCCGCTTCGTGCAAGCTATGATCTTGAACTCGATTGGGGTTGGATCGAGTGCAAGCTCGAGGAAAAAGTAGCCTTGTTGAAACACAAGGAGCTTAACGATCAGCAAATCCAAAACCAATGCGCCAACGGCGCCGATGCCCAGAAGGAAGCGGATGCGGTGCTTGCCAAAATGGCGGCCTGCACCGATAAATTCGCGGCGGAAAAAATCCATATTGGTTTCCGCCAAGCCTTCAAGCCGCCGATGATGCCGGTCAACGTATTCATGGATACCGACCGCATTCTCGGCACCAAGCTGATGGAGTTGCGTAACACCGACTATTACGAAATGTCTCTCGAAGATCTACGCAAAGTGCGTGGCGTCAGAGTCGTGACATTGCAATAGTCGGGCATCGAATTGTCGGCGAACGGGCCTTTATTCGTATGCGGGAGGCCCGTTCTCCGGCATGTTAGGGTTCCGCCATGGATGGCGGGCTCTTCTTTCCCCCGGTTTTTTCGGTTGGGGCGCCGGATCGCGTCTCGGCTTATTCTCAATCTAACTCGATAGACAGTACGATGGATTTACTAGCCAATATCAAATCGGCGACGCCACCGCCGTTTCCGGACGCCTCCGCGCCGGTGACCAAGTTATACGATGTTGCCCCCTATACCGCATTCGGCGAAGACTTGGACTTCATGTGGCGCTGGACCATCTACCGCGACCGCAAGCTGGTGCAAGAAGGGTGCTCGTTGACGCTGGACGCCTCTCGCCGGGCAGTTGAGCACGTGATGGCGTTTTTCAATGTCTCTGCGGCGCGCGTCGGCCAGGGAGACGCTTAACATGATGCATAATGTCAAAATCATCACCGAGGACGGTGAATCGGTCGCCTTCGATTGCGGAGACGACGAAGATATCATCAGCGCCGGATTGCGCCAGGATATCTATCTGATGGCCTCATGTCGCGAGGGCGGTTGCGCGACCTGCAAGGGATTTTGTACCGAAGGCGATTACGAAATCGGTAAGGTCAGTGTCCAGGCCCTGCCGCCCGACGAGGCCGAAGAGGGTTTCGTATTGTTGTGCCGTTGTTTCCCGACGACTAATCTGGAAATCGAAGTGCCGTATACCTATGACCGGATTTCGTTTTCGCCGGAGGGTTTGGAATTCGACGCCGAAATTGTTGAATTGGCGCAGGTGTCCAGTAACGTTGTGAAATTGCGTTTGCAAAAGCTCGGTGACGATCAGCAAATTCGGCTGGATTCGGGACAGTACTACAACTTGGTCATTCCGGGTACGGAAATCAGTCGGTCTTATTCGCCGGCCAATACCGCCAACAATCGCGGCGAGTTGGAGTTTTTAATTCGTATCGTCGACAACGGTAAGTTTTCTTCCTATTTGCAACAGGATGCCTATGTCGGCCAGACCATTCACGTAGTTGGGCCCTTGGGCGTGTTCGGATTGAAGGAAAACGGTTTTACGCCACGTTATTTCGTGGCCGGCGGTACCGGACTGGCACCGATCCTATCAATGGTACGCCGCATGCACGAATGGGAAGAACCTCAGCCCTGCGTGATCTATTTCGGCGTCAACACCGAGCAGGAAGTGTTCTACGGAGATCAGCTCCAGCAACTGGAACAAGCCATGCCGACCTTGTCGGTGCGTATTTGCGTTTGGAAGGCCAGCGACGGCTGGCATGGCGAGAAAGGCAGCGTCGTGGATATTTTACGCCGTGACTTGCAGGGTACCGGCGTCAAACCGGATTTGTATTTGTGCGGTCCGCCGGGCATGGTCGATGCCACTTACGCGGTCTGCGCCGAAGTCGGCATCCCGCGCGACAAAATCTACCTGGAAAAATTTTTGCCTAGCGCCGCTTGAATCCGATGAAAAGCGAAGATCAAGCGTTTATCAACGAAATGGTCATGGAATTGGAAGACAGCATTCGGGCGCTTGCCGCCGAAGAAATCCGTTTGGTTGCCAAGCTCGGCGACGAGCGCGTTGCCGAGTTGCTGGAGTACTGGGAAAGGCGCATGCCGCCCGAGGACGAAGAGGCCTTTCGACTGGCGCTGGACCATAACGACAAAAAACTGACTTGGGTTTGGCTGAGGCTGAAGCGGGCCAGATTGTCGCGAGCGCGGGCCGGTCAGGCGTTGATGAAAAACCGAACTTGATTGCCGCACTAGTTCCCAACCTTCCCCAAAGGCAAAAGGATACCTTTCTGAAAAGCTGTTCCGGACGAATGGCTTTTAGGGGGCGGTTTGGGTTTTAAGAACTTGGGTTAGCGCCCTCGCCGGTTCTCCCTTCGGGAGCAAGCCGATTTTGGCGGGGAGCGTTGGTCCGTCACCAGCATACGAGACTTATGAGTAAACAAATTATTTACAACCCCGAGGCCCGCTTACGGATCATGCAAGGCATGGACACCGTGGCTAGGGCCGCGGCGGCAACGCTAGGCAGTTCCGGGCCGGCGGTACTGATTCAGCACCGTACCGATGGCATGCCGCCCATCTTTACTCGCGACGGGGTGACCGTCGCCAACTCGATCATTCTCGAAGACCGGGTTGCCGATCTGGGTGGGCGAATGCTGCGCGACGTCGCGGGATCCGTGTCGCGGCAAGTCGGCGACGGCACCACCACGGCGATCGTATTGGCTCGAGCGATCGCCGCGGAATGTTTGAAAAGCGTCGCGGCCGGCTTCCATCCACTGCAACTGCAAAAAGGCCTGGATCTGGCGCTGACGCTGGTTGAAATTGAATTGCGGCGCCGGGCATTGACAGACGTCACGCCGGAATGGATCGCCCGAATAGCGGCAGTCGCCAGCAAGGATGAGCCCGGCGTCGGCACATTGCTCAACCGAGCTTTCGCCGAATTGGGTCAAGATGGCCCCTTGACTTTTCAACTGGGTAACGGGCGGGACGACGAACTGGATATTGTCGAGGGTATTCGCTACGACCAGGGCTATTTGTCGCCCTATTTCGTGACCGACCGCAATCGGGCCACGGCGGAACTTGAGCGTCCTTACATCCTGCTCTGCGATCGGGAAATCGTCGACTTGATGGATTTGGTGCCCATCTTGGAACAAGTCGCCGACCAGCATCGTTCGTTATTAGTGATCGCCGACGATGTCCGCGACAGCGCGTTGACCGGCATGCTGCTGAACCACATTCGGGGCGTGTTCAAAACTGTCGCGGTCAAGCCGCCCGGTTTTGGCGATCGCCGGCTGGAAAGATTGAACGACTTAGCCTTGTTGACAGGCGCCACGCCGGTCCTACAAAGCCACGGGACTCGGTTGGAAGATCTGACGTTGGCGCAACTGGGCCAGGCGGAGCGCGCAATCGTCGGCGCGGAAACAACTACCATACTGGCCGGCGCCGGTGATTCCGAAGCCGTCGCGCGGGTTGTGTCCGGCTTGCGTCAAGCGCTCGCGGACGTGCGCGCCCGCAAACCGGGCGACGGCTCCCCGACCGGCAATCAGCACGAAGCGGACGAGTTGGAAGAACGCATCGCGATGCTGTCCGGTAAAACCGGGGTGTTCAGCGTCGGAGGTGTCACCGACATCGAAATCAAGGAACGCATGGTCCGCATCGAAAACGCCTACAAGTCGGTGCAAGCGGCGCTGGAGGAAGGCGTCATGCCCGGCGGTGGTGCCGGGCTTGTCGCCGTCGCGGCGGTCTTGGACGAGGTCATCGCCGAGAATGCCGAACAACAGCGCGGCGTGGCGATTTTGAGTCAGGCCTTATTCGCGCCGTTGCGACAAATACTCAGCAACGCCGGTCTGAATGGGGAAATCGTCGCGGCGGACTTACGCCGACACGCCGGCGAGAGTTACGCCTACGATACGCAGCGGCAACGCTTGGGTCCCTTCTTGGACATCGGCATCATCGATCCGGTGAAGGTAGTCCGTTTGGGATTACGTAATGCAGTGAGCATCGTTGGCACGTTAATGGCCAGCGAATCAGTGGTGATGGATGTGCCCGATCCCACCATTATGGCCGGCTATTCGCCGGAATGGGCCGCGGCGACTCGCGAGGACCCGCGCGCGTGATGCAACCTACCTCTTAAACCTCCTCTCTCGACTAGAGGATTCTCCGCTCCGGGAATCTTGCAACTCCGAGAACAGGCAATGTGACGTTATGTCGCATTGCCTCTTTTTTTTATTTTGTTATGGTGCGCGTTCTACTCAAAACGAACGAAAAACAGTCTAAGCCGCTGTTTTTTATTTAGTTTCGCGCCAAAACCAAAATCGGCGCCCGGACATCGAGACAAGAAATGGATATTGCGTTACGGTTACCCGAAACCGCCAAAATTGTTCAGGAAACCTTTCTGTACAAGCGTACGCTGGAATTCGAAGTCGACCGCCCGGTTCAAGCCTGGCGATGGATGAATCAAACCCGCTCCGTCCCCGATCAGAGCGACTGGGTTCGGCCGGAAGTGGCCGAAGCTTGGCGGCGTTGCTTGGAGGACTATCAATTGCCGCTAGGGAATTTCGCCAATTGGCAGCGTTCGGGCCAGGGCGTTGTCGGCGGCGATGCGCAGTCCCGCCAGATCGCCGAGTCGCTGGCGGACTTGGGTCACCAATTTCACGTGTTTTTGAAAGAAGCCGGCGTGATGCTGGTGCTGACCGCCGCAGACGGCGCGTTGTTACAAGCTCTAGGTGAAAATCCCTTCCCCAGCCCGTTCATGCGCAACCTGTACGAACAAAACAGCCGTTGGAGCGAAGCGGTGCTGGGCAACAATGGTATCGGTAGCGCGGCCTTGCTGAAACGGCCGGTCGCCTTTCAAGGCATGGAGCATTTCTTGAGTTTGTTACATCCTTTCAGCACGGTCGGTTACCCGTTGCTGGACGACAGCGGCGAATTGCTGGCGGTGATCGGCCTGATTGCCGATCGCCAGGAGAGTATGAATTCCTTGTTCGCCTTTCTGCATCTGCTATGCGTGGTGTTGAATACCAATCTACCGTTAACGCGAAGTCCGGCGGCGCAGGCCAGGGTCTTGGAAAAAATCCCGTTCAAATTAGCGAAAAGGCCGCCGCAAACCGAGGAACCGGCCATGTCGGAGCAATTGGCGGCCTTGGTTGATAAGGCGGTCAAGTTGCAGCAATACAAGATTCCCATCCTGATCACCGGCGAATCCGGCGTCGGTAAGGATCACTTCGTCAATCTCCTCAAGCATGCCGGGCCACGCCGGGAGCAACCCTTGATCGCGATCAATTGCGCCTCGATACCGCACGATTTGATCGAAAGCGAGTTATTTGGCTATGAAGCCGGCAGCTTCACCGGCGCCCGCAGCGGCGGCAAACCGGGCAAATTTTTGTTGGCCGACGGCGGCATTTTGTTTTTGGATGAAATCGGCGATATGAGCCTGGATTTGCAATCCACGTTGCTCCGGGTATTGGAAACCTCCGAATTCACGCCGGTCGGCGGCGCCAAGCCGATTCGGGTCGATGTGCAGATCGTCGCGGCTACCAATGTGCCTTTGCTGGATGCGGTCGAGGCCGGTCGCTTTCGGCGCGATTTGTATTACCGTCTCAACGGTGCGCAAATTCACCTGCCGCCACTGCGCGAGCGGCAGGACAAACAGGCCATCATCCATCACATTCTGCAGCGCGAACTCGCGAAAATGCCCAACGCGCAAGCGATCGGCATATGTCCCAGCGTCATTGCCTTGATCGAGCAGCATCCGTGGCCAGGCAATATTCGGCAATTGATCAACGTGATACGCGCCACGCTGTATACCGCCGGCGGCAATTTCATCACGCGCGAGGATCTGCCGGTGGATTTTGTCGCGGAACTGGCGAAAACCGCGCGGGAGTCCGAACCGGAGTTGGAGGCCTCGCCCAGGGCGTCGCAGCCGGGACGGGCGATGACGCTGGAGGATTGGGAGCTTTACGGCATCAAAACCACGTTGCGGGCCTGCGCCGGCAACATTTCGCAGGCGGCCAAGGCGCTAGGTATCACCCGCACCACGCTGTACAAGAAAATCGACCGTTTCGGCCTAAGCCGGATGGCCAGCGAGTAGCGCGGCGGTCTTTACGCGCCCTGATTTCCGGGCGGTTCGGTAATCACCGGATTGCTTAGCGCACCAAGTCCCTCGATTTCGATGCGCACGGTCTGTCCAGGTTTCAAATAGCCGCGCGGCTTCATCTTTACGCCAACGCCGGCCGGGGTGCCGGTGGTAATCACGTCCCCCGGCTCCAGTGTCATCGCCTGGGTCAGATAGGCGACCATTTCGTAGCAATTGAAGATCATCTCACCGGTGTTGGCGTTCTGCCGCAATTCGCCGCCCACCCAGGTCTTCAACGTGAGATTGTGCGGATCGGCAATTTCGTCGGCGGTGACCAGCCACGGGCCGAGCGGACCGTGGCTGTCGAAGGATTTGCCCAGCGTCCAGGTCGGCGTACGTGCCTGCCAGTCCCGAACCGTGACATCGTTGCAGATGGTATATCCGGCGATGACGTCGCGGGCGTTCTCCACGCCGACATATTTGCAGCGTTTGCCGATTACGAAGGCCAATTCGCCTTCGTAATCGACCTTGTCCGATATTGGCGGGATATGGATCGCGGCGTCGGGGCCAATGACACAAGTGCTTTGTTTGGTGAAAAAAGTCGGGTATTCGGGCTTTTCCCAGCCGGTTTCGTTGATATGGTCGGCATAGTTCAGGCCGATGCCGAGCAATTTGCCGGGTCTGGGGATCGGCGCCAGCAAGGTCACGTCGGCCAGCGCCAATCTCGGCGCGCCGCCGTCGATCAGCGCTTGCAAGGCCCGTCTGGCTTCGACGCCCGCCGCCAAAAAACCGATCATATCGTTCGGCAAGCTGTCGTCGGCGGCGACGATCGCATCGCCGACCAGCGCGCCGATCTTGCAAGCGCCGTTACTTAGAAAAGTTACCAGTTTCATATAATCGCTCGATCCGAAAATCGGTCATTTTAGCCGATCGGCCGGGTTTTGGCGGCGGCGCTCGGCGGGCGTTCGCCCGCTAGTCGCGTTGTGGGGTACAATCGCACGTTGATTCGCAACGGTCGCTACGACCCATTCTGAGCAACACTGATGACACCCGCCCAATTTGCCGAATATGCCCAACAGGGCTACAACCGCATTCCGGTTTGCCGCGAAGTTTTAGCCGACCTGGATACGCCGCTCAGCGCTTATTTGAAGCTGGCCGACGGCGCTTATTCCTATTTGCTCGAATCGGTACACGGCGGGGAGCAGTGGGGACGCTATTCGATTATCGGCTTGCCGTGTAACACGCGCATCAAAATCCACGGTTTGACGATCACGGTCGAACGCGACGGAGCGGCCGCCGAGACCTTCGAACACGCGCGGCCACTGGCCTGGATTGAAGAGTTTCGCGGGCAATACCAGGTGCCGGACGTGCCCGGTCTGCCGCGCTTTAACGGCGGTTTGGTCGGCTATTTCGGCTACGAGACCATCGCTTACATCGAACCGCGCCTAACACCCGGCGACAAACCCGATCCCATCGGCGCGCCGGATATCTTGTTGATGGTCTCGCAGGACTTATTGGTGTTCGACAATCTGTCCGGCAAAATGCTGTTGCTGACTCACGCCGACCCGGCCCAGGACAATGCCTATCACAACGCCAAGGCCCGGCTGGATAGCTTGGTTGCGAAGCTGCGCGAGCCGCACGCCCACCCGCAATCGAGCGCGACGACCAAGCATGTGCGGGAAACCGACTTCGTGTCCGGCTTTACCCAGCAAGGTTTCGAAGCCGCGGTCATGAAAGCCAAGCAATACATTACCGACGGCGATTGCATGCAGGTGGTGTTGTCGCAACGGATGTCGATTCCGTTCGAGGCCTCGCCGCTGGATTTGTACCGGGCCTTGCGTTGTTTGAATCCATCGCCGTACATGTTTTTCATGAATCTCGGCGATTTGCACGTGGTCGGCTCGTCGCCGGAAATTTTGGTCCGCCTGGAAGACAACGAAGTCACGGTCAGGCCGATCGCCGGCACCCGCCGCCGAGGCGAAACCCACGAGCAGGATCTGGAGCTGGAAAAAGAACTGCTCGCCGACCCGAAAGAAATTGCCGAGCATTTGATGCTGATCGATCTGGGTCGTAACGACACCGGTCGGGTCGCGAAAATCGGTAGCGTCAAACTCACCGACAAGATGATCGTCGAGCGTTATTCGCACGTGATGCACATCGTTTCCAACGTCACCGGCGAATTGCAGGAAGGCAAAAACGCCTTCGACGTGCTGGCGGCCACCTTCCCGGCCGGCACCGTCAGCGGCGCGCCCAAGATTCGGGCCATGGAAATCATCGCCGAACTGGAGCCAGTTAAGCGCGGCATTTATTCCGGCGCGGTCGGTTACATCTCCTGGTCCGGCAATCTGGATACCGCCATCGCCATCCGCACGGCGGTGATTAAAGATCAAACCCTGCACATTCAAGCCGGCGCCGGCATCGTTTACGATTCCGTGCCGCGCAGCGAATGGGATGAAACAATGAACAAGGGCCGCGCGGTGTTCCGCGCCGTCAGCATGGCCGAAGCCGGCCTCGGAGGCAAAGCATGAGCGGCGTCAGATTGGTGATGGTCGACAACTACGATTCGTTCACCTACAACCTGGTGCAATATTTCGGCGAACTGGGTGCCGAGGTGGCGGTGGTGCGTAACGACGAAGTGACGGTGGAAGACATCGAAGGGCTGCGCCCGGACAAAATCGTGATTTCCCCCGGCCCCTGCACCCCCAAAGAGGCCGGCATCTCGGTCGAAACCATCCACCGCTACGCCGGCAAGTATCCGATTCTTGGCGTCTGCCTGGGCCATCAAAGCATAGGCTACGCCTTCGGCGGCAACATCATCCATGCTAAGCAAATCATGCATGGCAAGGTGTCGCCGGTGTATCACAAAGATTTGGGTGTGTTCAAAGGCTTGAGCAATCCGTTTACCGCCACCCGCTATCACTCGCTGGTCATCGAACAGGCGACCATTCCCGATTGCCTGGAAGTCACCGCCTGGACCCAGGACGAAGCCGGTAACATCGACGAAATCATGGGTGTGCGCCACAAAACCCTGGACATCGAAGGCGTGCAGTTTCACCCCGAGTCGATTTTGACCGAGCACGGGCACGACATGTTGCGGAATTTTTTGGAGCGCTGAGTCGGTTTGACCGGAGTTCGTAGCGAGACGTATCCATCGCCATCGCGTTCAATACGGCCGAACAGTGCCGAACGGGCTCCCAGCGCTTACTCCTCCGGTTTTGCCTTCTCGTCGCGGTTGATGATCTTCTTATCGATGGTGTCGTGCAGCAGGCGGATCAGTGCGGCCGAGCCGTCTTCGTTGGCGGCGAAGTCGTCCGGTTTGCCCAGAGCGGCATTGACTTTGACGCCGGAAATCGCGTCGGTCAATGAAATGGTGTATTCCGCTTCCGGGAAGTCGTTATCCAAAAATAGCCGGTTCAACAGGCTTTTGGTTTTGCCGCCGGTATCCGGGTCGTAGCGGACTTGGATTTTGTTGTCGTTGCGGTTTTTGTCGACGATGTCGATATCGCTCAGCGTCAGCGCGGTTTCCACCATTTCCCAGGCCCGATCCAGCCGGGTCATCAACGTTAGCTGCGGTTTTTGACCGTCGTCCTTGAAGTCAACCAAGCCCGCCAGCATGGATTTTCCCCCGCTTTTCGAGCCGGTCAGATCGTCGGCGGCGATGGCTGGTTGCGGATGGGGATTCTCGATCGGCAGTACCGGCGGCAATTCCAGGTGCTTGATGTCGCGATATTTTTCCGGGGCGTCGGCGCAACCGGCCAATAGCAGACAAGGCAGGGTGTAACGCAACGTTTTCAACATGGGGCTTACTCGCAAAAAAAGCGGCGATGTTCCAGGACCGGAAACGACGCTCGGGTTTTTTCCAGACGGCCACGGTCCACGTCGCCGCTGACGAAGCCGGGGCCGGTTTTATAGCAATCCAGCACGACGCCCCAGGGATCGACGAACATGCTGTGGCCGTAAGTTTGTCGGCCGTTCATATGAAAGCCGCCCTGGTTGGGGGCTAAGACGTAGCATAGGTTTTCGATCGCGCGCGCCCGCAGCAGAACCTCCCAATGCGCCGCGCCGGTTTTGGCGGTGAAAGCGGCCGGCAACACCAGAATGTCCATGCCCTTGCGCGCCATCGGCCGAAAAAACTCCGGGAAGCGTAGGTCGTAGCAGACCGCGATGCCGATCTTGCCGAACGGTGAATCGATCAGGCAAGGGGTTTCGCCGGCCTCGATGGAATCCGATTCGCGGTAGACCTCGGCCGAATCCGGCACGTTGACGTCGAACAAGTGTACCTTGTCGTAGCGGGCTACTCGCTCGCCCTTCTCGTCGAACACCAGGCAGGTGGCGCGCACCTTGTTGGCGGCTTCGCCGAATACCGGTATCGTGCCGCCGATCAGCCAGATCCCGTATTTTTTGGCGGTGGCGGCGAGGAAGTCCTGAATGGGGCCGCTGCCGTCTTGTTCGCCGACCTTGATCTTGTCGGTCTCGTGCATGCCCATGATCGCGAAATTTTCCGGCAGCGCGACCAGTTTAGCGCCGGCCTTGGCGGCCTCGGCGATCAGTTTGTCGGCTTCGAGCAGATTGGCGCTGACTTGCGGCCCGGAGGCCATTTGAATGGCGGCACAGATAGTCATGTTGTCCTTGTTGTTCTAATTGTTTGGCGAGGAGATTGGCGGTATCGCGTTATTTTGTCAGATCGTTCAGCCACTCGAAGCCGGTCAGACTGCGCCAGGCCTTTTTCACCAGACCGTCTTGATCGTGCAGCGGTGTGACTTCAACATTGCCCCAAGGGCCGGCGAGTTTGTATTGGGAGCCGAAGAAATAACCTTCTTTATAATCGTCGGTAACCACTTGCGTAATCATCGCGGCAATCCCGCCCACGATTGTACCAGCTATGGGCAAGGCGTCGGAACTCTTGGGTATTACCGCGACGCGATGGTCCACGGTCTTTTTGGCGAGATCGGCGGTGCCGGCCAAACTAAGCTTCGCGGCCACGCCGTCGATGACTAGATCGTCGGTGTAGGCTTGGGCGTTGCTGAAACGGAAATGGCCGGTAATCCGGTCGAAGGCAAAGCCCTGGCGGTAAACGTCGCTGAAATCCAGGCTCAAGCGTTTGGCCCATTGTTCCATCGCAATCAGGCCCAGCAGTCGGCCGAAGCCAGGCTCGATGCTGGAAATCCGGCCGTCGCTGAGGTCGATTTGGACGGTGCCGTCGAAGCCGGCCAGCGAAAACTGATGCGGCGCGCCGCTCCAGCCGCCGTTGATACTGATGTCGGCATGGGTTTCCTTGATTTCATCGGTGTAACCCAGTTCGGTCAGAAATTGGCCGAAACCGTCGGTGGTCAAGCGGCCGCTCAATTGGGTGACGCTGGCGCCGGCCAATTTGGTCCAGTCCGCGCGGAATTCCATGGTCCGGCCGCCCTTGTTGAGCTGGATCTGCTTGAAGTGCATGCCTTGCGGACGGCGTTCGCTACGCAATTTCAATTTGCCCAGATCGACGCCGCGCCAGAGCAATTGCTGGCTGTCGATTTCGATCAGCGGCAATTCGGTGACGACATCTTCGGCGGCGTCGAAATCCAGTTGATCGGCCGCCGACAGATTCAAATAATCCATGTTCAACACAAAACGTTCGCCGCCGCCGCGCAGGTTGGGAATATTCAGCTGACCGCGGGCGAATTTGCTGTCGATACTGCCTTGCCAACCTTGATCGCGACGGGTCAAACTGCAATGAAAGGGTCCGATGTCGCGGCCCTGCCAGATCAATTGTTCGGTGGTCAGACCAATCTCCCGCAACGGCGGCAGGCGCTGCTGTTGCTCGCTGTCGCCGAAGGCGGCCAGGGCTTCGGACAATTTAAAGGTCGGTCGGTCGATGTCCAGCTTCAGACCGGCGGCCGGATAGGGCTCGGCTTGGCTGCCACCATAGACGACATGGCCGGCATATAGCCGATTCTGCTTGGTGTCTATCGTTAGCGCCAAGCTCAGATCCTGACCGTAGCGGATGTCCAGCGGCAGGCGGTCGCCGCTGTCCAAACGAAAATTCAGCGCGATCGGCAGACTCTGTTCGGCCGATTTGGCCAGCCAGTCGGGACCGTTGACGGCGACGCCTTGTAAGTCGCTGGTGATCGTCAAGACCGACGGGCGTTCGGCGGCGTAGGGTATCAGCAAATCGGCCCTGTAACGGAATGTCCCGGCGGCGCTTTGGTTTTTCAGGAAGGCGAATTGCTTTTGCAATTCGGCGGTACCAGTGGTCCCGTCTAAGACCAGTCGGGTACTGCTTTGGTCGTGACTCAAAGTACCGCGAATCGGGTGGCCTAGCGCGCGGGCGTCCAGGCGTTCGCCGCTAGCGCCGTCTTCGCTGAAATGCAGAACGCCGTTGATGTCGGAGATCGCCAGCGCCACCGAATTCAACGTTAATTTCGCCTCGGTCAAATGGGCGGCGACCTCGGAGACGGTCGGTTGGTTCTCGTAATACGGGATCTTCAGATCCAGGTCGACGCGGACCTCGCCTTCGGCGCTAAAGGCCTTGACCAGCGGATCGACCTTGCCGTGCAACGGCGTCTTTTGCAGATAACTCAGGCCGGCCGCCAGCTTGCCGCCGACCCGGCCCCACACGTAAACCGCCTCGCTATTGGCCAAATCGGGTATCGCCACGACCGCTTGGCTTATGTCGACCTGTTCGCTGTGCCCGCCGTCGATGGCCACCTGCAAGTCGGCGCCGAGAAACTGCACGTCGGCGTGTACGTCTTGCAGATGCGGCCAATCCTCGTTGATCTGAATTTCGCCGCCGTCGATCGCGAAGACTGTTTCGAAACGGCCGTTACCTTGTTCGAACGGAAAATCCGCCAGACGGCCGGACAAGACCATTTCGCCGCGTTCGATCCGGCCGGCGACGAAGGCGTCGTCCAGCCAGGCCACCGCGTCCTGGCTCATGACTTTGGCCGGGAGATACAGCGGTACTTTGCCGATGTCGTTAAAGTCGCTGAAGCGGGTACGCATCGCCAGCGTCGGGCTATCGCCGTTTTTAGGCACGAGTAGGTCGAATGCGCTGGCGGTGCGCATATCGGCGTCGATCATCAGATCGGCGCCGTGGATTTGCCAGGCGTCGGCGGTTTGTCGCCAGCTCAGACTGCCGTCGAGGTTATGCAAAGTCAACGGATTGCGGAACAGCGCCGGTGCGTTCAACAAGACTTCGTGGCCGTTCAGTCGCAGGTGGCCGCCGGCATCGGCGATCGAGAACGTGCCGTTCACGGATTGGAGTTGCGGAAATACGTCGGCTGCTTCACTGCCCAGCTCGGTAAAGTCGCCGTGCAAGGCATAGCGGTCGAAGTTGGCGTCGGCGTAAAAGCCGACTTGCCGCAGAATCCCGTGCGGATTGATCTTCAGCCATTGGGCCTGCCTATCGTCGGCCGGGGTCCAGGCGGCGGCCAAGTGCATCAGCGCTTGCAAGTCGATCCTTTCTATTAAACCGGACAACGCGCCGTCGGCATTGCGGCCGACGCAGAATTCGGCGTTCGGCCAACGTTGGTGCTTGGCGACGAGATTGACGTCGTAGCCGCACCAGCGTTGGCTGCCGGCCTCGTCGCGCCAAACGAAGTTACCTTCCAGCGTGTCGAGTTGCAACGCCGCGCCTTGCGGACGGCTGAGCTGGATTTGTTGCGCCTGCGCATAGCCGGCGATCCGGTAAGGTAGCGCGTGGCGCCATTCGCTCCAGATTCGGAAATCGCCGGAACCGGAGTTCAGCCTCGGGCCTTCGGGAAATGCGTCGTTCAGCCAAGCCGGGCCTTGCAGATTGTCGGCTTCGAGGTAAAGGCTGCCGTCTATTGTGTCCGGCTGGAACGGATTGCCTGTCAGCCGCGCGGAAACCCGCAGTCGGTCGCCGTGGCTTTCCGGCAGTTTCGCCAGCAGATGGACTTCGTGATTGGCGCCGTCGGCGGTGTTTTTAATCAGCAAATCGAAGTCGTCGACGGCAACTTTCGGGCTGCCGCGTTTCAGGTCTTGCCAAGTCAGCTGGCTTTGCAGTATCTCGTACTTTCCGCCTTGCAACAGCCACAGCGGTTGTTCGTCGCTGCTCGGCAAGCCCTTGACAGCCAGGCTGCCGTCGCTGTTGCGAATAATGTCCAGCTTGGCGCCGACCAAGCTGACCCAGCCCGAGGCCATCGGGTCCTGGCTGAACAGCCAGGCCAGCAGATCGATGCCGATCCGGATTTCCCTGAGGCGGATGGCCGGCCGGGCCGCCGAGTCGGCCGAATCGACGGCAATGTCGATCAGTTTCAACTCCGGGCTGAAACCGCGCATGTTCGCATCCAGCCGGCCGATATGCACGGCGATGCCGGCCGCCTCCCGGATGCGCCGTTCCAGCTCCGGTTTATAGTCGGCGATGTCGGTCAGCCAAATCCGGAAGGCGCTGAGCACCAGCGCCGCCGTTATCAGCGACCAGAATAGCAGATGCCGACTCGCGCGGCTGACGTGTCGAATCACCAAGGCGACGGCCTATAACAGCACCACGTCGTAGTGTTCCTGATTGTATTCGGCTTCGGCGCGAATCTTGATCGCCACCTTCAGAAACATTTCCAGTTCGGCCAGCATGTCCGCCTCTTCGTCGAGCAACATTTCGACGACCTGCTCGGAGGCCAACACTAGAATTTGCTGAACCGAATATTGGCGCACCACTCGGATAATCTCGCGAAAGATTTCCAGACAAATCGATTCGGCGGTTTTCAGCACGCCGCGTCCGCCGCAAGTGGAGCAAGGCTCGCAGAGGATGTGTTCCAGGCTTTCGCGGGTGCGCTTGCGGGTCATTTCCACCAGACCCAGTGCCGAGACCTCGGTGATTTTGGTCTTGGCGTGGTCTTTGTCGAGGTTGCGCTGTAGGGCCTGGAGCACTTGTTTTTTGTGCTCGTCGCTCTGCATGTCGATGAAATCGATGATGATGATGCCGCCCAGATTGCGCAAGCGCAGTTGTCGGGAAATGGTCTGCGCCGCCTCCAGATTGGTCTTGAAGATGGTTTCTTCCAGATTGCGTCCGCCGACGTAGCCGCCGGTATTCACGTCCACCGTCGTCATCGATTCGGTTTGGTCGAATACCAGATGTCCGCCGGATTTGAGTTTGACCTTGCGATCCAATGCTTTGCTGATCTCGTCCTCGACATTGTAAATGTCGAACACCGGCCGCTCGCCGGAATAGTGCTCGATGACCGTGACCACTTCCGGCACGAAGGTTTCGGCGAATTCGACCATGCGCAGATAGGTTTCCTTGGAATCGACGCGGATTTTCTCGATGCCTTCCTTGTACAAATCGCGCAGGGTGCGAACGCTGAGCGGCAAGTCCTCGTGGATCAGGGTCTTGACCTTAGCTTTTTGACTTTTTTCCAGGATGGATTCCCAGAGCTTGTGCAAAAAAGTCATGTCCGAATACAGAATGGCTTCCTCGACGCATTCTGCGGCGGTGCGGGCGATAAAGCCGCCCGGCACGCTGTGTTTTTGCTGATAGGACTCGATACAGGCGCGCAGACGGCCACGTTCGGCTTCACATTCGATGCGTTGCGACACGCCGGAGTTGCCCGCGTAGGGCATGTAAACCTGGTAGCGCGACGGTATCGAAATATCGGTGGTCAGCCGGGCGCCCTTGTTGCCGATCGGGTCCTTGGTGACCTGGACCACCAGTTTCTGACCTTCCTTCAGATAGTGTTCGATGTTTTCCGAGGCCTTCTCGGCCAATTCCTGGCTGCTGAAATCCGACAAATGCAAAAATGCCGCCCGTTCCAGGCCGATGTCGACGAAGGCGGCCTGCATGCCCGGTAGTACCCGACAAACTTCGCCCTTGTAGATATTGCCGACCAGGCC
Organism: Methylomonas sp. MS20; assembly: GCF_050275925.1. Lineage (NCBI taxonomy): Bacteria > Pseudomonadati > Pseudomonadota > Gammaproteobacteria > Methylococcales > Methylococcaceae > Methylomonas > Methylomonas sp. MS20. The sequence continues at coordinate 5,354,303 of NZ_CP189962.1, read as the reverse complement.
TTTCTGGCGCAGCCGCTCGATGATCAATTCCTGCAAGACGCCGTTTTCGATGACCGCGACCCGGGTTTCCGGCGGCGTCACATTAATTAAAATTTCTTCGCTCATGGGAGGATGGTAATGCCTTGTTGGGCCAGTAATTGGGCGGTTTCGAACAGTGGCAAACCCATCACGCCGGAGAAACTGCCGGCCATCGATTCGATAAACGTGACGGCCAAGCCCTGTATGGCATAGGCGCCGGCTTTATCGCATGGTTCCCCGGTTTGCCAATAGGCGACGATTTCCTGGTGGCTGAGCGGTCGAAAACGCACCTCGCTGACGCTGATGGCTTGCCAATGCCGATCGCCGCGTAGCGACACCGCGCTGAAAACCTGATGGGTACGGCCGGACAGCCGGCTCAGCATCTCGATCGCGTGTTGCAAGTCTGCGGGCTTGCCGAGGATGCGGCCGTCCAGGATCACGCTGGTATCGGCCGCCAGAATCGGCAGGCCGGAACGGTCTACAAGCCGGCAGGCTTCGGATTTTTCGGCGGCGACCCTGGCGACATAAGCATCCGGTGCTTCGTGGGGCAGCGGTGCTTCGTCGATGTCGACCGAGACGACGCGGTGGCGCACGCCGATTTGCTTCAGCAATTCGCTACGGCGCGGCGAGGCGGAGGCGAGAATGATTTGTGGGCTCATGGTCAGCGGTGGTAAGGATGGTGGTTGAGCAGACTCCAGGCCCGGTAGATTTGTTCGGCCACGACGATGCGTACCAGCGGGTGGGGAAAGGTCAACGGCGACAGGCTCCAGGATTCCTTGGCGACGCTTTTGACTTGCTCCGACAGGCCCTCCGGGCCGCCTACCATCAACGCTACCGGTTGGCCGTTGCCCAGCCAGCGTTGCAGGGCTTGCGCCAAATCCGAGGTGGCCCAGGGTTTGCCGGGGATATCCAGGGTCACGACGTGAGCTCTGGGCGGCAACGCCGCCAGCATCCGCTCGCCTTCGTCGCGGGCGATACGAGCAATGTCGCCGCTTTTGCGCTTATCCGGCGCGATTTCCCGCAAGACCAGTTCGCATTCGCGCGGCAGGCGTTTGGCGTATTCATTATAACCTTGCTGTACCCAGTCCGGCATCTTGTTGCCGACTGCTATCAGGTGAATTTGCATCGTGGTTTGAGGCGGACACCGAGGACGCGGTGGCGGCCTGCGCGGGGTTAAAAAGTAGCGTCGCCCGTGGGCCACGCCAGCCGGCTAGAGTACACGAAGCCGCCGGATTTTTAAACCGAACGGCCGATTCCGGCGCCGAGCCGGCCCGGAAAACGGCCCAAGCCGCGAATTCAGGCTGGTCAAGCCGGCCCGGCTGCCTTTAGAATGGCCGGAATTGGACTTCAACCACCACCTCGAAATGGCGATTTTAAGCGCGTTGCTGTGGACCCCGGCGCTAGGGGCGCTGATGTTGGTACCGGTTTCCGGCGACCGTGTCAGGCTGATCCGCATCCTCGGCAACCTCGTGAGTCTTTGCGCGCTGGCCTTGGCCGGCAAGCTGTTGTTGGATTTCGACGCCGGCGACAGCGCGATGCAATTCGGCGAATTCTATCCGCTCAATCCCAAGCTCGGCAGCGCCTACGCGCTCGGCATCGACGGTTTGTCGCTGCCGATGCTGGTCTTGGCCACCTTGCTGACCGCGATTGCGTTGCTGGCTTCGGTGTCGGTCAGCGACGGCGTCAAGGGTTATCATATCTGCGTGTTGCTGCTGGAATTCGGTATGTTGGGCGTGTTCATGGCGCAGGATTGGGCGCTGTTTTACATTTTCTGGGAAGTCACGCTGATTCCGCTCTACTTCCTGATCGATCGTTGGGGCGGCAAGCGCCGCCACGCGGCCAGTCTCAACTTCGTGTTGTACACGATGGGTGGGTCGGTATTCATGTTGCTTAGTCTGCTGGCGATCAGCGAGTACGACCTGGAAAAGCAGGGTTCGCTGATGGCGGCAATGGGTCAGGCGGCGCAAACCATGCCGGTGGTCGAGCAAGTTCTGGTTTTGCTGGGTTTCTTGATCGGCTTTGGCGTCAAAATGCCGATTTTCCCTCTGCATGGCTGGTTGCCGCTGGCGCACGTCGAAGCCCCCAGTCCGATCAGCATTCTGCTGTCCGGTATCCTGCTGAAGATGGGCGCCTACGGTCTGATCCGGTCGTGCGTGATGCTGCCGGTCGCCGCCCAATTGCTGCAGCCGGCGTTGCTGTTCCTGGCCTTGTTCGGCATGCTCTACGGCGGCTTGCTGGCTTGGCGGCAGACCGACATCAAGGCGATGGTGGCCTATTCGTCCTTGAGTCATATGGGCGTGGTGCTGCTGGGCATCGCGGCGTTGAATCATACCGGTTTCACCGGCGCGATTTTGCAGATGACCGCGCACGGCCTGATCGCCGGCGCCTTGTTCCTGCTGGTCGGACTGCTCTACGAACGCACCCATACCCGTCACCTGCCGGACTACAGCTCGCTGGTCCAGGTCATGCCGCGTTTCGCGGTGTTTACGACGCTGACCTTGCTGGCGGCGATGGGCTTGCCGGGCTCGGTCGGATTCGTCGCCGAGTTGCACACGCTGATCGGCGGTTTCCGGCAATGGGGCGGCTTGATGGTGTTTTTCAGCCTGAGCATCCTGATCAGCGCCGCTTACGCGATGCGCACCGTCGGCCTGTTGTTTACCGGACCGGTCAAGCCGAAAATGCGCGAGATCGCCGATTTGCGGCCGGTCGAAATGCTGGCGTCCGGGGTGTTGGTCGGTGGCATCGTCGCGTTGGGTTTGCTGCCGGCGCCGCTGATCGAGTTGTCCAGCGTCACGGTGGATAGAATGTTGGCGGTGATAGGAGAGCGCCTGCCGTGAATTGGATAGTCTCTCCGGCCGGCCGCGTGGATCGCCGCCCTGCCGTTTTCCGGATTTAAGCCATGTCAGCCTCCACCGCCGCCGGCCGGGAGCCGCGCCAAATCGTTCTGGACGCCATTGCCCATCTCGATCACGTGTTGCCCGGCCAGGCGCCGATCCACGATTTCGTCCACCACAACACCCTGCACGGTTTTCAACATCTGCCGTTCGAACAGGCCTTGGCCGAATTCACCGCACTGACCGGTATCGATTGTTATCTACCGATCGAGCGCTTTCGCGAGTTTTACCGGCAAGGGCGGATTTCCGACGCCGAATTGGACGCCGAACTCGCCCGCCATTTCGGCGACGACATCGAATCGGTGATCGCCCGTAGCGGCGGCCGGCCGGTCACGCTCCGCGCGTTGTACCGCTTGGCGCTACTGGAAGACATCAGCCCGGTGTCCCCGGCGCAATGGTCCTGGCAGGTCGGCGAACTGGGTGTATTGGCCGAGCCGGAAGCCGCTGCCGCTTGGCGGGCGCTGCTGGCGATTCTGGAATTGCGCGAACCGCAACTGCATGCCGAGGATTTGCTGGATTTGAGCGCCGAGCAGGCCGAAGATTGGCTGAGCGGCGAAGGCGATTTGCGGCAACGGGCGGCTGGCGTCGTTGACGAGTGCTTTGCCCGGATCGGTCACGGCTTGAGCTTACGCGGTTTGCTGGCGGCGCTGACCGGTGTCGATGTGCTGGATCAGGTGCGCCCGATATTAATCGGACTGTGCGCCTCCTGGCTGGACGAAGGTTTGGCGGCCTGGCAGTTGCCCGACCGCGAGGGATTGGGTTTATATCGGGCCTGGCGGCGCAATTTGGCTTTCGATCCTAGCGGTTTTTTTCACGATCTCGACGATTGGGACGATATAGTCGCGGCCCTGCCGGACGATGCCGCCGATGCGGTCGTTCAGCAACTGCAAGCCCTGGCGATACCGGAACAGCGCTGGTCCGGTTATCTGCAACGCTTGGCGCTGGAACTGCCGGGTTGGTCCGGCTTGATCAATTGGCGGCAGACCCATCCCGGCTACCGGGACGGCGCGGCTCGCCCGGAATTGGCTGACTACTTGGCCCTGCGCTTGATTTTGGATCGGGCCTTTCTGCAAACCCATTGTCGGACCCTGTGGCACTGCGATGCCCGCTACGACAAATTGGCGGGTTATTTCGGCAAGCACGTTTACGAATTTTTCGTGCGCGATGCCTTATTCGGCGGCGGCTTGCCGGAATATCTGGTGCAAGCCTGTCAGGTGCAGATCGCCGACGGCGGCCGCGATAAGTCGGCTTGGCAAGGGCTGGCGGAGCGGATCCGGACTTGGCAACGCAGCCCGCTGGCTGCGGTAGGCGGCGGCTTGGCGGTTTACGATCACGGCTGGCGCTTGTGGCGGATTTGCCGGGCCTTGGGGTTGAACGCCGCCGAGATCGCGCAGTTGAGTAAGGCCCAGTTGCTGCATTGGCTCAGCGCCAGCGACGGGTTCGACGACAGCGCCCGGCGCCGGGTCTGGTTGGGGGCCTACGAACGCCATTACCGCGATCAGGTGTTGCAAGCACTGCACGCCAATCGGCGACGCGGGCGCTGGGCGCGCCGCGAGCACCGTCCCGCCGCGCAAATCGTGTTTTGCATGGATGATAGAGAGGAAGGCTTCCGCCGCCATCTGGAGGAACTGAATCCGGACGTCGAGACCTTGGGCGCGGCCGGATTTTTCGGGGTGCCGATGAATTACCGGGGCTTGGACGATGCGGCCAAGACGCCGTTGTGTCCGGTGGTGGTCGTGCCAGCCCACGATGTCGAGGAACAAGCCGCGCCGGGCACCGCGCCGCTTAGGGCGAGCCGGCATAGGGCCGGCGGCGGAGTCGTGCGCGGTCTCGCGGATTTTATACACCACCGCTTGCGCCGCGATCCCTGGCTGGCTTATCCGGCAATCAACGCGATGGCGCCGTTGACGCTGGCCGGCTTGGTCGGCAAGACCCTGTTTCCCAGGACTCAACAAAATTTGCTGGGCGTCGCAGCCAAAATCGTCGCGCCGGATCTGAAGACTCGACTGAATTTTTCCGCGACCGAGCCGACCCCGGCCACGCCGGAGCAGCCGAGACTGGGGTTTACCGACCTTGAGCAAGCCGAGCGGGTCGCCGGTTTTTTGCGCAATACCGGCCTGACCTACGGCTTTGCCGAATGGGTGGTGTTGATGGGCCACGGCTCGATGAGTCGCAACAATCCGCATCTGGCCGCTTACGACTGCGGTGCGTGCAGCGGCCGGCACGGCGGGCCGAACGCGCGTTTGTTCGCGGCGATGGCTAATCGTGCCGAGGTGCGGCTGCTGTTGGCGGAACGCGGCATCGTCATTCCGCCCGATACCTATTTCATTGGCGCCGAGCACAATACCTGCGACGAAGACATCGCTTGGTACGATCTGGACGGTTTGCCGGCCGAGCGCCGATCGGATTGGCTTAATCTGAACGAGCAATTACGCCATGCCCAACGCATGTCGGCCCACGAACGCTGCCGAAGGCTGGCGTCGGCGCCGCGCCGGCCCAGGCCGGCTCAAGCGCTGCGGCATTTTTTGAACCGCGCCGCCGATTTTTCGCAAGCCCGGCCGGAATTGGGCCACGCCACCAACGCGGCCGCCTACGTCGGTCGGCGCGCGGCTAGTCAGGGCGCGTTTTTCGATCGGCGCTTGTTCTTGATTTCCTATGATCCGACCCAGGACCCGAGCGGCCAAATTCTGGAAGGTATTTTGCTGGCGGTCGGCCCGGTCGGCGCCGGCATTAATTTGGAATACTACTTTTCCACGGTCAACAACGAGCGGCTGGGTTGCGGTTCCAAGGTGCCGCACAATCCGACCGGTTTCTTCGCGGTCATGGAAGGCGCCGGCAGCGATTTGCGCACCGGTTTGCCCAAGCAGATGATCGAAATTCACGAGGCGATGAGGCTGCAACTCGTGGTCGAGGCCAAGATCGGCGTGCTGACCGAGATCTACCAACGGCAGGACGGTCTGCGGGAATTGATCGGTGGCGGCTGGGTGCATCTGAGCGCCCAGGACCCCGATAGCGGGGAGATTTTCGTGTTCGAGCGCGGCGACGGCTTCGTGCCGTGGCAGCCGTTGCCGGACGAATTGCCGATCCGGGAAAATTCGCCGGATTGCTACCGCGATGCCGTTGAGCCGGTGGCGCCGATGCTGATCCGGCAAGCGGGAGTCGAGCGATGAGCGCGTATTGGTTGGCCTTGGTACCGTTGTTGCCGCTGTTGTCGGCGCTGGTGATCGGCGCTTTACAGTTCGGCGGCGCGCTGAGCGGCGATGCCGGCGAAAAAGTCACGGCCCGATTGGCTTTGCTGGGGATAGGCGCGGCGACGCTGCTGGTGTTGGCGCTGGCCTGGAATGCTTGGCCGGCCGGGCTGGACGCACAGGCCTACGGCGACTGGCTGCGGCTGGGCAAGATCAGTATCGGTCTGGAGCTGGCCGGCGACCGGTTCCGCCTGGCAGTGGCCGGGGTGTTCGGTATTTTGCTGTGGGTGACGCTACGTTTCTCGGTCAATTATATGCACCGCGAGGCCGGCTTCCACCGCTTCTTCTTCCTGCTGAGTTTGTTCTCGGCGGCGATGTTGTTGCTGGTGCTGGCCGGCAATGCCTTGCTGACCTTCGTCGGCTGGGAACTGGCCGGCTTGTGTTCGTATTTGCTGATCGGCTATGCCTACGACAGGCCGATCGCGACCGCTAATGCGTTGCGGGTATTCGTTACCAATCGGATCGGCGACGCCGGTTTTGTGCTGGCCATCGGTCTGAGCCTGGCCTGGCTGGAAAGTTGCGACTGGCGAGCGATCAACGACGGCGCGGCGGATTTGGAAAAAGGCGACGCTTTGCTGTTGGCGACTTGTTTCGCGTTGGCGGCCAGCGTCAAGTCGGCGCAATTTCCGTTTACGTTCTGGCTGGGGCGAGCCATGGAAGGGCCGACGCCGTCCAGCGCGATTTTTTACGGCGGGGTGATGACCCACGCCGGGGTATTTTTGCTGATTCAATTGCAGCCCTTGTTCGAGCAGGCGCCGCAGGCGATGGCCCTGTTGACCGAGCTCGGCGCGTTGACCGCGCTCTACGGCTATTGGGTCGGCTTGAGTCAGACCGACATCAAGAGTTCGCAGATTTTCGCGGCGGCGGTGCAATTGGGCTTGATGTTCGTCGAATGCGGGCTGGGTTGGTGGACGCTGGCGTCCTGGCATTTGCTGGCCCACGCGGTGGTGCGCTGCTATTTGCTGCTGTCGGCGCCGTCGATTTTGCAAGCCACCGCCTGCCGGCCGACCGCGCCGGTGCCGGCTTGGCTGGCGCGGCGGCGCTGGGCGTTTTGGGTGTCGCTGCAGCGCGGCTGGTTGGAACCGGCGCTGGATCGGCTGTTCGTCAAGCCGGTGCGGCGCTTGTCCGAGGATTTAAGGTATCTGGACGAGCACGTCATCGATCCGGCCCTGGGCGCGCCGGCGCCGGCGATGCGGGCGATTTCGTCGCTGGCGCAATGGGAGGAGCGCAAGCTCGGCGCGAATTTGGACAGCGACCGCGACAGTTTCGCTTACGGCAGCGGTCTGGCCGGCAAACTGGCGCAATGGAGCGCGGCGCTGTTGGGCTGGTTCGAATATCGCTTCATTTTGCGCGGCATCGGCGGGGACAGTATTCGGTTCGGCCGGCGCTTGGGACGCGCCGCCAACCGCTTCGAGAAATTGCTGCTGAGTCCGCGCTATTTGGCGCTGTTCGTTCTGATTACGTTGATGGTGGCTCTGGGATACCGATGACAACCGATATCGTTTATTGGCAAGCCGCTGCCGCGTTGCCGGTCTTGAGCGTTCTGACCTTGTTGCCGCTGCTGACCGCGTTGGCGGTGATGGCGGCACGGCCGCCGCACGCGCTACGCCTGGCCTTCGCCGGCGCGTTGCTGAACGTGGCCTTGAGCGTTTACATGCTGTGGGTGTTCGATGCCGAAGCCCCCGGCATTCACTTGGCCGAGAGCGTCGAATGGCTGGGTCTGCATTACCGCACCGGCGTGGACGGCACCAACGTGCTATTCATCCCACTGGCGGCCATCCTGGGCTTGTTGGCCTTGGTCTATACCTTGATTACCCGCCACCGCGACGACCGTTTGTTCGTCGCCTGCCTACTCGCGTATCAGGGCATTCTGATCGGCGCGTTCAGCGCGTTGAACACCTTGCAGTTTTGGTTTTGGTGCCTGTTGGAACTGGTGCCGGTGGTGCTGCTGACCGTGTTTGCCGGCACGGGCCGCCAACGCAACCGGGTCGTCAAAGCGGTGTTGCAATACTGGCTGTCCGGACTGGCGATGAGTCTGATCGGTTTCGTGCTGCTTAGCGGCGGTCTGGCTCAGAACGGCATGCCGCTCAGTTTCGATTGGTTGGCGCTTAAGCACCACGATTTGGCGATTCCCAACGAGACCTTGATCTTCATCCTGCTGCTGTTCGGTTTCGCGGTGCGGATGCCGCTGTTTCCGTTTCACGCCTGGCTGCCGCCGTTGGCCGAGCACGGCACCGCCGCCAGCGCCGCGATCTTTCTGCACGGCATCAAGCTGGGCATCTATGCGCTGATTCGCTTCATCCTGCCGCTGGTACCCGGCGCCGCCGAGCAATGGGCGCATTTCGTGCTGACCTTGGGCTTGATCGGAATATTTTACGGCGCGTTGTTGGCGCTGATGCAGATCAACATGCGTCGGCTGGTGGCCTTCGCGGTGATCAGCCATACCGGCATGCTGGCGATCGGGGTGTTTTCGTTCAACGATTTCGCGTTGGAAGGCAGCATTCTGTTGTCGGTTGCCTACGGTCTGGCGACCGCCGGCATGCTGTTCAGTATCGGCCTGATTTACGAACGGACCCGGACTTCGTTTCTACCCCGCCTGGGCGGATTGTTCGAGACCAACACCACGCTGGCGTTGCTGTTTATGATTTCGGCGTTGAGTACGATGGTGATGCCCGGCACGCCCGGCTTCGACGCCGCGCATTTGTTGATCGAAGGCACGATAGAAGAGCACGGCTGGCTGATCGCGATCGCGATATTGCTCGGCAACGTGCTGGCCGCGGCATTTTTGCTGTGGGCGTTTCAACGCCTGTTCATCGCCCACCCGCGGCGTTGGGTGCAGCCCTACGGCAGCATACATCATCCGGTCATCAAGGAACGCATCATTGCCGTCGTGATTTGCGGCTTGTTGATCGGCACCGGCTTTTACACGACGCCGTGGTTGAAATTCATCGATCAGGAAGCCAGCGAAATCGGCGAACACTACCCCGCGCACCATAGCCACCATCGCAATACGCCGCATCATGAGTAACGGATTTCCGCTGTTATCGCTTTGTCTGTTCTGGCCGCTGTTGGGAGCGCTGCCGTTGGCGGCGCCGATCGGGCGGACATCGGCGCGGCGTTGGGCCTTGGCGGTGGCCGGGTTGGAGCTGCTGTTTTGTTTGTGGGCATTCGCGGCATTTCGGCCCGAGGACGGCGATTTCCAACTGGTCGAAGACCATCCCTGGATACCCGGCTTGAACGCTCGATTTTTGCTGGGCGTGGACGGCATTTCGATCGGTTTTCTGCCGATGACCGCGCTGGTGACCTTGGCGGCCCTGCTGACCGGCTGGAATGCGGTGCAGCGTCTGAACCGGTTTTATCTGGCGCTGCTGCTGGCCTTGGAAAGCGTGACGATAGGCGTGTTTACCGCGCTGGATACCGTGTTGTTTTTTTTGTTTTGGGAACTGACCCTGCCGCCGCTGTTTTTTTTGATCGGTTTGTGGGGTGTCGGTCCGCATCGGCGCTACGCGGCGATGAAATACACCTTGTATATGTTGTTCGGCGGCGTGCCGCTGCTGTTTGCGTTCATATTGCTGGCGACCGCCGGCGAGCCAGGCGCGTTGCCGGTGTTCGGCTTGCCGGAATTGCTCAGGTCGCCGCTACCGGCTTCGGCGCAGACGGTGGTGTTCGGCCTGCTGCTGCTGGGTTTCGCGGTCAAGGCGCCGCTGCTGCCGTTTCATACCTGGCTGCCGACCGTGGCGATGGAGGCGCCGCCGCAAATCGCCGCGTTGCTGCTCGGTTTGAAACTGGGGGTTTACGGCATTGTGCGTTTCGCGATTCCGCTGGCGCCGGCCGCCGCGTCCGAATACCGCTGGCCGCTGGCGATAGGCGGCGCGGTGACGCTGATCTACGGCGCGCTGGTCGCGCTACGGCAGACCAATCTGCGCCGCTTGCTGGCCTATGCCGGGGTCAGCCATGTCGGCATGGTGATCCTCGGTATCGCCAGTTTTAACTTGTCGGGTTTGCAAGGCGCGCTGATGCAGTTGTTGAATTTCGCCAGCGTCGCCGCCAGTTTGATGCTGATCGCCGGCATGTTGCAACAACGCCTGGGCAGTAACGACGCATTGCAGTTGGGCGGCCTGGCCAAGCCGTTGCCGCGCCTGACCGCGCTGTTCTTTCTGTTCGCGCTGTCGTCTATCGGCGTGCCGGGCGGCAACGGCTTTCCGGCCGAATTGCTGATGATTTTTGGGATTCTGCAAGCCTATCCGGTATTGGCCTTGGTGGCCTTGCTGGGAGCCGTGCTCGGCGCGGCCTATACCCTGGACTTCATCCGTAAGGGCTTTTTCGGGCCGCTAAAAGCGCCGGAATTGGCCGGATTGCGGGATTTACGCGGCAGGGAGTTGGCGGCGTTGATCGTCCCGGCCTTGTTGGTGCTGGCGCTCGGTTTGTCGCCGCAATGGCTGCTGTCCCGCCAGGAGGCCACGCTGACGGCATGGCTGTCGCGGGTGAATCCGCCGGCGCTAAGGCTCGCGCCCGTCACGGGTTTTCAGGCGCCGGCGGCGGACCGGTCGATTTAAGCCGATTTCGCGTTTGAACAAAAAGGCGGGTGAGGGTTGATTAAGCGAAGAGCTTGGAATATAGTTTTGATTCGATATTAAATGCCGAGGGTTTTCCGCCGTGTCGGGTGACCGACTGAACAAAACCGCCGGTCGAACATCTATCTCCCACCCGACACTGATAAGGAAGAGTTTTATGCATACACCCGCGAAGTTACTGTTGGAAAACAAGGCCTGGTCGCAGGAGGTTTCTTCGAAGAACCCGGAGTTTTTCAAGAATCTGGCCAAGGAGCAAAAACCCGAATTTTTGTGGATAGGCTGCGCCGACAGCCGGGTACCGGCCGATACCATCGTCAACGCCCAGCCCGGCGAAATCTTCGTCCATCGCAATATCGCCAACCAGGTCATCACCACCGACTTCAATTGCCTGAGCGTGTTGCAATACGCGGTGGACGTGCTGAAGGTCAAGCACATCATCGTCTGCGGCCATTACGGTTGCGGCGGTGTCAAGGCGGCCTTGCAACCGCAAAGCGCCGGATTGGTCATCGCCAACAAATGGCTGATGCACATCAAGGACGTCTACCGGCTGCACCAGGAGGAACTGGATTTCACCGCGCCGGACAAAAAACTGGATCGCTTGATCGAATTGAATATCGTCGAGCAGGTTTACCGGCTCGCTCATACCTCGATTATTCAGTCGGCCTGGAAACACGGCCATAAGCCGTCGCTGCACGGCTGGGTTTACGGTTTGCACGACGGTTTGATCAGCGAATTGATCAAGCTCGACCACAACACCCAAATCAATCCGATTTACCGTTACGCCGATTGAGTCACCACCGCCCATAACGAGAGAGACGCGCATGAAATCGCAAATGGATTACTATCTTAAAAATCTCGGCCAGGACGTACCGGCCAGTATCGTGGTGTTTCTGGTGGCCCTGCCGCTATGTCTGGGGATCGCGCTGGCGTCCGGCGCGCCGCTGTTTTCCGGCGTGATTGCCGGCGTTATCGGCGGGTTGGTCGTCGCCTGGGCCAGCGGGTCGCAACTCAGCGTCTCCGGCCCGGCCGCCGGCCTGACCGTGATCGTGTTCAACGCGATCGAAGCGCTGGGGAGCTTCAACGGCTTCTTGTTCAGCCTGGTGCTGGCGGGAGGCTTGCAGATGCTGCTGGGTTTTCTGCAAGCCGGTTTGATCGGCGCGTTTTTCCCGGCGGCCGTGATTAAAGGCATGCTGGCGGCGATCGGCCTGATCCTGATTATCAAGCAAACGCCGCATGCCACCGGCTACGACGCCAGCTTCGACGGCGACGAGAGTTACATGCAGGAAACCGCCGAATCCAGTTTCTTCGAACTGTTGGAAGCCTTGGAAGGCATTTCGTTGGGTGCCACGCTGGTCAGCGGGGTGGCCTTGATCATCCTGGTGATTTGGGATGCGCCGGCAATCAGGCGGATAAACTGGCTGCGCTTGGTGCCGGGGCCGTTGTTGGCCGTGGTCTGGGGCGTGTTGTTCAATCTGTGGGCGGTCGAGAATGCGCCGGCTTGGGCGATCAGCGAGCGCCACTTGGTCGCGTTGCCGGATCTCGGTAGTTTGTCAAATTTCATCGGCCAATTACGTTTTCCGGATTGGAGTTCCGTCAGCAACCCCAAGGTTTACAGCGTGGCGGTCACATTGGCGATCATCGCCAGCCTGGAAACCTTGCTGAGCCTCGAGGCGGTCGACAAGCTGGACCCGCATAAACGCGTTGCGCCGACCAACCGGGAGTTGAAGGCACAAGGCTTAGGCAACTTGCTGAGCGGGCTGGTCGGCGGCTTGCCGCTTACCGCGGTCATCGTGCGCAGTTCCGCCAACATCAACGCCGGCGGCCAAACCCGGATATCCTGCTTTTTGCACGGCGTGTTGTTGTTGGTCAGCGTGTTGTTTTTCGCCGAGTATTTGAACAAAATTCCGCTGGCTTGCTTGGCGGCGATCTTACTGCAAACCGGCTTTAAGTTGGCGAAGCCGCATTTGTTCATCGAATTCTATCGGAAGGGCTGGAATCAGTTTTTACCCTTCGTCATCACTGTCGCGGCGATCTTGTTGACCGATTTGCTGCAAGGCATCGCGATCGGCATGGCGGCCGGTATATTCTTCGTGTTGCGCGCCAATTTCCACGAAGCGATTACGTTGACACAACACGGCCAGAACTATTTGTTGCGGATGCACAAGGACGTCTCGTTTTTGAATAAAGCGCTGTTGCGTCGGCACTTAAGCAGCATACCGGACGACAGCGATTTACTGATCGACGGTACCAAGGCCTTGTTCATCGATCAAGATATTCAAGAGGCGATTGCCGATTTCCTACAGGCCGCGCCGGATCGCAACGTCATGGTAGAGTTGCAGGGGTTTAACGTGGACAACGTCGCACCCGGCTCAGGGCATTGAAGGGGCGGGCGGCAAGCCGATGTCTTCGTACCAGATGGCTGGCGACTGCTCGATAAAGCGGCGCATCAGTGCAATGCATTCAGGGTCGTTTAGTTCGACGAGTTTGACGCCGGCCTCGCGCAGCCAATCCGGGTGACCGGCGAAGTTGGCCGATTCGCCGATCACGACGGTGCCGATGTTGAATTGGCGGATTAGGCCCGAACAATACCAACACGGCGCCAGGGTCGTAACCAGGATTTTGTCGCGGTAATCGGTCTGGCGGCCGGCCTTGCGAAAAGCGTCGGTTTCGCCGTGTAGCGACGGATCGCCGTCCTGCACTCGCCGATTGCGGCCGCTGCCGAGCAGGCGGCCGTCGGCGGCAAACAACGCGGCGCCGACCGGCACGCCGCCTTCCTCGAATCCGATTCTGGCTTCATTCATAGCAACGGCCAGTAACTTTGCGTAATTCATCGGCGGCTCCACGGCGAGTTGGGGTGACGGAGTCGGCAAGTCTAGTCGAATAAGACCCGTTGCGCTCGCGGCTCAGTTGCGGGCAAACGCCACTTTGTGACCCGCGACCAGCGAGCTGGCTTGTAGGCCGGCCGACAGCGCCGGAATCGATACCGGCCGCTCGGAAGTTGCGATAAACACCAAATGCCATTCGGTGTGCTCGCCGTCGTGAACGATGGCAGTGGCACCGTCGGCGATTCGGTAACCCAGACCGGCGGCAAGCTCCCGAACCTGTTGCTCGCTGGGAATCTGGCCGGGACGGAATGTCAGTTGCACCGACGCGGAATGCCGGGAGGGCAGGATATTTTCGATATGGCCGCCCCAGATCATCGTCACCGAGGCGATCAGCGTCAGAACGATGGCGGCAAAATAAAAGCCGGACCCGCACAGGATGCCGATGGCCGACGAGGCCCAAATCGATGCCGCAGTGGTCAGGCCGCTGATGTTCAAGCCTTCCTTCATAATCACGCCGGCGCCCAGAAAGCCGATGCCGGTGACGATGCCTTGTATCACCCGAGTCGGATCGGCGGCCGGCGTCAACGGTTGCAAGCCGCCGAACCAGTAATGCGGGTAGCCGACGATGATGGTCAGGGCCGCCGACGCCATGCATACTAAGCCGTAGGTGCGCATGCCGGCGGCGCGGCCGTGAAACGAGCGCTCGTAACCGACCACCATGCCCAGCAATAGCGCGCCGACGATGTTCATCAAAATCACGACGTTGACTTCGATCTGCGGCGTGGACCAATACGAAAGCAGAATATCGGGCGAGATCGGGTTCATTGGATGTCAGGAGTAGCGGAAGACTGAGTTTTAAAACTAACCGTTGGCCGAGCGGAGTCGAAGCCGAGATAGCCGTCACTTCGCCACACTTACACCAGATAGGCCAAAACCAAGCCGGCAAATACCGCCAGCCCAAACCAATTATTGTTCAAAAACGCCTTGAAGCAGTCCGGCTTGTGAAAATAAAAAATCAGCTTTTGCTGATAGATCGCAAGACCTGCAGCCACCGTTAGACCAGCGAAATACGGCCAAGCCAGATTTTGGTCGCTGCCTATCCAGGTTAGCAGACTCAAGATGACGATTTGCAAGCCGCCGGTAATCTCCCTCACCCGTTTACCGAACAGGATAGCCGTGGATTTGACGCCGATTTTCAAATCGTCGTCGATATCGACCATCGCGTACATGGTGTCGTAGACCAAGGCCCACAGTAGGACCGCCAAGTACAGTACCCAGCCGTGCAGTGGAATATCGTTGGTCTGCGCCGCGAACGCCATCGGCACCGCGAAACCGAACGCCGCGCCCAGATAAGCCTGCGGCAAATGGGTAAAGCGCTTCATGAACGGATAACTGGCCGCCAAAAACGCGCCGATGAAGGACAGGGCTATGGTGTACCAGTTCATTAGCAACACCAAGCCGAAAGCGGTCAGGCACAATACCGCGAACACGATCAGCGCTTCCTTAGGGGTTACCTTGCCGGCGGCGATGGGCCTGAGCTTGGTTCTATCGACATGCGGATCGAAATCCCTGTCGGCATAATCATTGATCACGCAGCCGGCGGCGCGCATTAACACCACCCCCAACGTAAATACGATCAACACCAACAAATCCGGCTTGCCGTTCCCGGCAATCCACAAGGCCCACAGTGTCGGCCACAGCAAAATAAAAATACCGATGGGTTTGTCGAAGCGGGCCAGGAGCCAGTATTGGTGGAGGCGGTCTTTCAGTATTTCCATGATTCCGGGTAGTCGGTGTCGTCAGAAAGGATGTGTTTTCCAAGCATTTTAAAGCAATTTGCCAAGATAAAGCGCCTGAGAGTAGCTTGTCGGAATTTGGTAACAAATCGACGCATTGCAGGCCATTGCGTTGTCTGATTCAATAGCATAGACGTTAGCAATATTCGACATAGCGGAGATCCGCCGATGATATACAGAAAGAAAAATTATATGCCGAACATTAAGTTATCGACTTGAAGGCCATATGTCGGTGGGTATACGGAAGCTATCTAATTACTTGTTAGGTGTTCGCAATTGACCCAGTTAATTATTGATTTTTATGATGGAAATAAATTTATATTTTAGTGAACGAGAAACAGGGCTTCCACCACAAGTCGAAGAAGAAATAACAGAGCGCGCTTATCTGGGATTAGTTTCAATCATACATAAATTAATCGAAAATAACGCTTTCGGAGAAGCCTTTCCTGCAAGGTGCGGCTATCATCAGGATATATCTGGCATAAATAGAACAGCCTTTGATAATGCTCTTATTTCAGATATAGGTACAAAAGATTACGATTATATTAATTTCTATAAAGAAAAATTAAAGGTATTAGACCTGATTGAGTTTTGTTATAAATACGTTGCAAAACCAACATCAACTGGTAATGGTAGCTGTTGGAATCACGATCATTATGTTTATGATCATGAAAAAGGACAAAAAGAGTTTCGTAAATACATTAATGAGCTTTTTAAACGGCATGGGCTTGCTTATGAATTAAAAGAAAATGGACAGGTTATTCGTTTAATTCCATTTGTATTTCAAGAATCTTTGCAATCATTTTTTGATACAGGCAATGCTGAACTTAATGAATTGCTTGAGCAAGCAAAAGAAAAATATTTAAGTCCTGACCCTAATCCAACATTAAGGCGTGAAGCTTTGGAAAAATTATGGGGTGCGTGGGAGCGTCTTAAAACAATGGAAAACCCATCGAATAAGGTGAATTCAATTCAACTTTTATTTGATAAAGCTTCCAGCGAACCTAAATTTAAAGAACTACTTGATAAAGAAGGTGCTCAATTAACTAATATTGGCAACAACTTTTATATTAGGCATACTGAGTTAAATCAAACACCAATTAATTCAGGCGACCACTTTGATTATTTATTCCAAAGAATGTTTGCCATGATTCATTTGCTATTGAAGGCAAGAAAATAGCAAGCATGGCTGGAATGCTACACGCTCTTCAACAGAACTCTAAATTATTTTACGACCACACCTGACGCAACGCTCCAACGGACTCCGCTAACGCTCCGCCGCTGAGCTATGCGTTATACGGCAAAGGAAATTTCGTGGAGTATTCCGAATTAGAAAAGCTAATTGGGCGTGCCGATAGGTTTAGAAAAAGGCTTCACGAAAAACAAGGTGATGGAACCGGCTGGCCTTTTACTCTAGAAAATGGCGAAACGCATTACATATCTATTCATGGAGTTAAGTCTCCTGAAGAATTAGAAGATGATATTTCATCCATGTTTATATGGCTTTGGAATCTTAAAGATTATGTAAAGAAATATGTTGTTAAACGCGGAAAGAGCAAGGATTGGGTAGAGAATAAAGTAAATGCAGATCCATATCTATGTATATGTGCTGATTTAGCAAATGCTCTAAAGCATGGAGGTCTTGATCAAAATCCACGATTTACATCTCGTTCAGGGAAATCACCGCAGCTCGGAGTATTAAGATATCAAGTCCCACAGAAAGCAATTGGCTCGCTGTGCATCGGAGCTTATGACTTGAATGTGATGGTCACCAATCCTAAATTCGTGAATTTAGAAATGATAGTGCTCGGCGAGGATGGCAAAAAACTCGGTGACGCTTTTAAATATCTAGAGTATGCACTGAAAGCATGGGAAAAGATTGTTAGCGGTGCGGGTAAAGTCGTATAACAACCGCATTAACTCCGATCTTCGCCACGATGCGGCTCAATCAGGTTATGCAGAACGTTTTCCAGCATGCCTTCCTAGGTCGTTACGACTTCTAAACAAATTTCGGTTGCTACTTGTGAAAAATTTGCCGTTTTATATTCGAATGCTGATCTATATACGACAAAATTTTTACCTCGCGGATTTTGACGAGCGGATCATTACGGAACCGGCTAAACTTGTTATGTTTCCAACCGAATTTTGCCGGTAGCATATTGATGGACTAATGAAGAAATCAGCGTTTGGTAAGGGATACCAACATCTTGCGCGCGATTTTTAATCAATGTCACGTCGCCCAAACTCAGGCGAATAGTGACATTTTTCGATTTAGACAGATATTCTTTAGCCGCCTGTTTTGCCAAGGCAATTTCTTCATCCGCATTGATGCTGCGTACCAGTTGGTCATTTTCCAATGCGGTTAATATCGACATTTCTTCGTCATCGAACATGGTTTCCTCCTTTGTAACGTTTTTTGGCTTTGCGACTTGGAATGATGGTTTTAAGAAAAATGCCGTCTTCGTTCTGTAAAAACGGCACCAGATAAACATAATCAAGCGCCTCAACCACATAGATTTTTTGCTGCGGATACTGTACTTGATCGGGATGATCGAACACATCCAGTATGTTTCCGGCATTGATGGCCGCGATAATATCTTCAAAGCAGATACCTCGGCTTTGCTTCAGCAATTCATTTTTCTCGCGTCCAAACGTAATCATAATGTCCTTGTCTGGATACATACATTGTATTGCATTTTATTGACCGCATGCGCTAGCTGCCGGCTTTATCCTTAATCGTCTGAATAATCCCCGTCGTCGAATGCCCTTCGATAAATGACAGAATCTTCACTTCGCCGCCGTTGGCCAGTACGCTTTCGTGGCCGGCGATGCTGGTGATGTCGGTGTAGTCGCCGCCCTTGACTAGGATGTCGGGCAGTAATTGATCGATGACTTCCTTGGGGGTGTCTTGGTCAAACTCCACGACCCAGTCAACGCAGTCCAGCGCCGCCAGCATTTCCATCCGGTGTGCCAGGCCGTTGACCGGACGCTCGGGACCTTTCAGGCGTTGCACCGAGGCGTCGCTGTTGACCAATACCACCAAACGGTCGCCGAGGGTTTTGGCTTGTTGCAGGTAGCGGACGTGGCCGGGATGCAGGATGTCGAAGCAGCCGTTGGTGGCGACGATTTTTTCGCCGTTTTGCCGCGCCGCCGACCGTTCTTGCAACAAGGCCGGCAGGCTGAGTACGCCTTTTTGGTGGGCGCGCGGGCCGTGTAGCGCGTCGGCCAATTCCGAAGTATTGACGGTGGCGGTGCCCAGTTTGCCGACCACGATACCGGCCCCGATATTGGCCAGTTGCGTGGCCTCGGCCAACGGTTTTTTGGCGGCCAGGCTCGCGGCCAATACCGAGATGACGGTATCGCCGGCACCGGTGACGTCGAACACCTCGCGGGCGTGGGTGGGCAGGTGCAGCGGCGCTTCGTTCTTGCCAAGCAAGCTCATGCCGTGCTCGCCGCGGGTAACCAGCAGGGCATCCAGGCCTAGGTCGGTAATCAGATTGAGGCCGCGCTCGACGATTTGGGCTTCGTCGGCGCAGCGGCCGACCACGGCTTCGAATTCGCCGAGGTTGGGGGTAATCAACGTCGCATCCCGGTAGATCGAGAAGTCGTTGCCCTTCGGATCGACCAAGACCGGTTTTTTCAGTTGTCTGGCTAACGCGATGAATTGTTGAACCCGGTTTAGCGTACCCTTACCGTAGTCGGATAGCACGGCCACCTGCGACTGCATCAATTCCGCGTGATATAGGTGGAGCAGAGGATCGCTATCGACGGCATGAAAGCCGTCTTCGAAGTCCAGCCTGATCAATTGCTGATGACGGCTCATCACCCGCAGTTTGGTAATGGTCGGATAGCCGGGCACGGTTTGAAACAGGCACAGCACGTGGGCGGCTTGCAGCAATTGCTTTAAGGCGCCGGCGGCTTCGTCCTCGCCGGTAAAACCCAATAACGAGACTTTGGCGCCCAGCGCGGCGACATTTAAGGCCACGTTGCCGGCGCCGCCGGCCCGCTGTTCGTCGAGATTGACGTGGACCACCGGTACCGGCGCTTCCGGAGAGATACGCGAAGTGGCGCCATGCCAGTAACGGTCCAGCATCAGGTCGCCGGCCACCAGGACGCGGGCGGCGGAATAATTGGGTAATTGCATGGTGATCTGGGGCTTAACGGGAAAACGAAGGGTGCTATTATAGCCGCAACCCGATCTCGGAAAGGTGCCAAGCATGAGCGTCAAGATTTACCATAACCCGCGTTGCGGCAAGTCCCGCGACACCTTGAAACTGTTGGAATCCAAAGGGATTGCGCCGGATGTCATTGAATATTTGAAGACGCCGCCGACGGCCGGCGAATTGCGCGATATTCTCGGCAAACTGGGCATCAAGCCGCGCGATTTGATGCGGACTAAGGAGCCGGAATATAAAGATAATGGTTTGGGCGACCCGTCGTTGAGCGACGAAGCCTTGATCGAGGTGATGGTTCGCATCCCGAAATTGATTGAACGGCCTATCGTTCTGAAAGACGGCAAGGCGGCGATCGGTCGGCCGCCGGAAGCCGTACTGGCGATATTGTAACGGCGGCGCGATGGCGAATATTCTGGTTTTGTATTACAGCCGCGACGGAGGTACCGCGGCGATGGCTAGGCAGATTGCCCGCGGCATCGAGTCGGTGGCCGGCGCGGAAGCCGTGTTACGGACAGTGCCGGAAGTTTCGGCGGTGTGCGAGAAAGTGGCCGACAGTATTCCCGATAGCGGCGCACCCTACGCGACCCAGCAAGACTTGGAGAGCTGCGATGGCTTGGCGCTGGGCAGTCCGACCCATTTCGGCAATATGGCGGCGGCGCTCAAGTATTTTTGGGACGGTACCACGGCGCTTTGGTTTACCGGTGCGTTGTCGGGGAAACCGGCCGGGGTGTTTACATCGGCAGGCAGCATGCACGGCGGTCAGGAAAGTACATTACTGTCGATGATGTTGCCGTTGATGCACCACGGCATGCTGGTCATGAGCATGCCTTGCAACGAAATCGCCCTGCGCGAAACCGTCAGCGGCGGCACGCCTTACGGGCCGAGCCGCTGCGCCGAGAGCGACAACGGTTTGACCGAGCACGAAAAGCGTTTGTGCTGGGTGTTGGGCGAGCGCTTGGCAAAGACGGCGGTGGCGGTTAAAAGCCTAAACGCTTAATTCTAATTTGTCAGATTCCGTCATACCCGCCGGGAAGCGCAGGTATCCAGTGCCATGGATGGCGAGCTTCGAATCATCCATGGCGGCTAGATTCGCTCCGCGCTCTAACGGGGCCGGCAATCCATACCGGAACGATAGCCTCCGGTAAGTGGGAGCCTGAAATCTTACAAAGTTGAATTAAAGGTTGCCGCTCGCGGATTACCGGTCGTCAGGTATACTGCCCGGCAATTTTGCGTTAACCGACTATGAAAGCCTATCTGGAACTGCTCGCCGATATCATGGATAACGGCCTCGACAAAAGTGACCGCACCGGCACCGGCACCCGCTCGGTATTCGGTCGGCAGATCCGCTACGATCTCAGCGATGGATTTCCGTTGCTGACCACCAAGAAACTGCATTTCAAATCGATCGCTTACGAATTGCTGTGGTTTTTGCGCGGGGATACCAATATCCACTACTTGCGCGAGCACGGCGTAACGATTTGGGACGAATGGGCGACCGCCGAGGGCGAGCTTGGGCCGGTTTATGGCGCGCAATGGCGGCGTTGGCCGGGGCCGGACGGCCGCGAATTCGATCAAATTCAAGTATTGGTCGACGGTTTGCGGCAAAAGCCGGATTCGCGCCGTCATATAATCAGCGGTTGGAACGTGGCCCATTTGCCCGACGAGTCGGTCGGTCCGCGTGAAAATGCCGCCGCCGGCCGGATGGCCTTACCGCCCTGCCATGTGCTGTATCAGTTTTATGTCGCTAACGGCCGATTGTCGTGCATGATGACGCAACGTAGCGCCGATTGCTTTTTGGGAGTGCCGTACAATCAAGCCAGCGTGGCGTTATTGACCGGGATGCTGGCCCAGCAGTGCGATTTGCAGCTCGGCGAATTGATTATGTCCTTCGGCGACGTGCATATTTATCGCAATCATTTCGAACAGGTCGCGTTGCAACTTAGCCGCGAGCCGCTGCCGCCACCCCTGCTCAAGTTTAAACGCCGGCCGGCGTCAATTTTCGATTACGCGTTCGAGGACTTCGAGCTGGTCGATTACCGGGCGCACCCGCATATCGCGGGAACCGTTTCGGTTTAGTCGAGTAGCCCCGGCCGCATTAGGCCGGGGCCGTTTGGCGAGGTTTTAAGCAGCGGACATTTCCGCTCTGGTTTTGCTTGATTGACGCTTATTTGTTGCCGGCCTTGATGTGTTCGACCGCTTCCTCGGCGGCTTTGGTTGCCATATCGGTGTGGCCTAGTTTGCCGTGTTCGATGGCGCTTTCCAGCGACTTGACGCCGGCGCTTAAGTGGGTTTTGGCCTCACCCTTGGCGACTTCTTCGCCTTTTTTGGCGTGAGGTAGCGCGGCTTCGGCATGTTCGACCAAGACGGACGCGTGGCCGGCCTTACCGTGGACCACTGCTTGGTTGGCGTGTTCTAAAGCTGTCGCGGCATGCTCTTCGGCGAAGGCGCCGGTCGCGGCGAACAATAGGGTGCTGATGGCTAACGTGATTATTTTATTCATAAATCCCCCGAAAGTAGTTCCAATGCATCCGAACTGGATGCCTAGCAGTGACTCTCTAGGTTACCGAATGGTTCATATTTAAACCGATCTTCAACTGTCATGAATACTTCCAAGCGTCTGGCGATCTTTCAGCGATTGGCCGAAGCCATCCCCGAGCCCACTACCGAGTTAAACTACACGACGCCGTTCGAATTGTTGGTGGCGGTGGTGCTATCGGCTCAGGCCACCGACAAAGGCGTCAACAAGGCTACCGCGAAATTATTTCCGGTCGCGAATACGCCGCAAGCGATTCTGGCGTTAGGCGAAGTGGGGCTGAAGGAACACATCAAGACCATAGGCTTATTCAACAGCAAGGCGGCAAATGTCATAAAACTTTGTCAGACTTTGATCGAAAAGCACGGCGGCGAGGTGCCTCGCGACCGGGCGGCGCTGGAAGCCTTGGCCGGCGTTGGCCGCAAAACCGCGAACGTGATTTTGAACACGGCCTTCGGTGAACCGACGATCGCGGTGGATACCCATATCTTCCGGGTTGCTAATCGGACCGGCTTGGCGGCGGGCGGAAATGTATTGACGGTGGAGAAGCAATTGGACAAGACCGTACCCAAGCTTTTCAAGAAAGATGCCCACCATTTACTGATCTTGCATGGCCGTTATATTTGCGTGGCCAGAAAACCGCGTTGCGAGGCTTGTTGCATCGCCGACCTGTGCGAATTTAAAGACAAGAATTTAACCTGAGTATGCAATAATCAGAATGAACGAATACGGTTGTACATCGGTCGTAGCAACGGTTTCGGGTTGCCGACCAAAATTATTATAAAAATTCAACGAGAGGATAACAGTATGAAAAAATTCAACAAATCTCCGCTGGTCGCCGCGATGGGTACCGCCGTTTTGTCCAGTTTGGCCGTCAATGTCCAAGCCGATGCCAATCCCTTTTCGCTGACGGAAATGGATGGCGGTTACATGCAGTTGGCCGAAACTCATCCTAGCCATTCCAACGGCAGAATCAGCGAAGGTGCTTGCGGTTCGAATGCGATGGATAGCAACGGCCAAAAAGTCGTAAAAGGTGCCAAAAAAGCCGAACCTAAAAAAACTGAGGGTTCCTGCGGCGAAGGCATGTGCGGTGGGATGATGCAGGGCGGCAAAATGAAACCCGGCATGGAACATTCCTGCGGAGCGATGATGAAAGGCAAGGATGGGGCGTGCGGCATGATGATGGGCGGCATGAATCATGACAATGATAAGGATAAAAAGTCGTCCGAAGGCAGTTGCGGAGCGATGATGCAAGGTGGTAAAGGTGGAGACGGTTCCTGTGGAGCGATGATGAAGGGTGGCGAAGGTAGTTGCGGCGGCAAAGTGGACGCCGATAAAGCGGCCGGCCATTAATTCTTGGTATGACCGTATAGACCCTCATTATGGATTTTCAGGATTTACAGCAGCTCGTTATCGACTACGGTTATCTCGCGCTATTCATCGGTACCTATTTGGAAGGGGAAACCATTCTCGTGATAGCCGGCTTTCTGGCCCACGGTGGTTATTTGGAGTTGCAATGGGTGATGCTGACGGCTTTTCTCGGCACGTTTGCCGGGGACCAGACTTTTTTCTATCTGGGGCGCTGGAAAGGTATCGCCTTTCTGGAGAAGCGGCCGCTCTGGCACAGCAAGACCGACAAAGTGTTTGAGTTGCTGCACAAGCATCAGATACCGGTCATATTGGGTTTCCGGTTTTTATACGGCGTGCGTAACGTCACGCCGTTTGTGATCGGGGCCAGCAAGATCCATCCGTTGAAGTTCTTCGCGCTGAATTTTCTTGGCGCGGCGATTTGGGCGATAGCGGTTGGATATTTAGGTTACACCTTTGGTCAGTTTGCCGAATCCATCATGGGCCAAGTCAAAAAATACGAAATGTATATTCTGGGCGTGCTCGTGGCGATTGGATTGGTGTTGTTTTGGCGATCCACGCACAAGCCGGAGGAATAAGGTATGGACAGCGTTCGCAATCTCGTGCATGGCGCCGGCCTGGGATTGCGGCGCGGCTTTATTGGTGAAATCCTGAATGCACCGCCGACCAATGTCGGTTTTTATGAGGTCGCGCCGGAAAACTGGATGCCGATCGGCGGCAAATATGGCAAGCAATTTCGAGCGCTGACCGAGCGCTACCCTTTTGTTTGTCACGGTTTATCGCTGTCGATCGGTAGCAGCGATCCCTTGGACGAGCAATTTGTTCGCGATTTGAAAGGGTTTTTGCGTCTGCACCGCATCAAATTTTACAGCGAGCATCTGAGTTATTGTAGCGATGGCGGGCACTTATACGATTTGATGCCGATACCGTTCACCGAAGCTGCGGTCAGGCATGTCGCGGGGCGGATTCGCAGGGTTCAGGATATTCTGGAGCAGCGCATCGCCATCGAAAATATTTCCTACTACGCCGCGCCGGGCCAGGAAATGGCCGAGATCGACTTCTTTAACGCCGTGGTCGCCGAGGCCGATTGCGACGTGTTGATCGACATCAACAATATCTACGTCAACAGCGTTAACCACGGCTACGATCCCGAGGCATTCTTGCGGGCGATGCCGGCGGAACGGATTGCGTATGCTCACATCGCCGGGCACTACGTCGAAGCCGAGGATTTTCTAGTCGATACGCACGGCGCCCCCGTGGTAGACCCGGTTTGGGGATTGCTGAATAAGGCCTATGACTGGTTCGGCGTATTTCCGACCCTGCTAGAACGCGATTTCAATCTGCCGCCGTTGACCGAATTGTTGGGGGAAGTTGATACGATCAGCCAAATCCAACAGCATTGGTTGATGGATAGCCGTAAGCAGGTTGCCTGATGGTGGTCGACTTTTCGACCACACAACGCGAGTTTGCCGGCTATATTCGCGCGCCCCTAGCCAACCGGCCGCCGGCTGACGTCGATTCGGGCAGGATGGCGATGTACCGCGAATTGTTCTTCAACAATATTGACAGCTTCTTAGCAAGCAACTTCCCGGTTTTGAAAACCGTGCTGACCGACCAGCAATGGCGGGAGATGGCCGAGGATTTTTATGCCCGTCACCCGTGCCGAACGCCATACTTTTCGCAAATCGCCGAAGAGTTTCTCGATTATCTGCAAAACCAACGGGATAACCCAGCGGATTACCCTTTCCTACTGGAGTTAGCTCATTACGAATGGGTGGAAATGGCGTTGTCGATCGCCCAAGAGCAAGCCACGATTGGGGATGCCGACTTTATAACCGATTCGCTGAATCGCGTCGTCCGGCTGTCGCCACTGGCTTGGCCCTTGCTTTACCAATTTCCAGTACAAGCTATTTCTCCGGCGTTTCTACCGGAAATGCCGGGCGATCAGCCGACATGTTTGATTGTTTACCGCGATATCGATGACGACGTGCATTTTCTGAAAACCACGCCGTTAACAATTCGAGCCTTGCAAATCTTGGACGAATGCGGCGCAATGCCGGGGCGAGCCTGCCTGGATAAACTCGGTGAAGAGTTCCCGCAGCTCGATCGCACCTCGGTTTTGGAGTTTGGCGCGAGGATGTTGACCGAACTCGCCGAGAAAGGCATCGTTATTCCAGGCGACGGCTGAAGCGGTGAACCCAAACCAAGCCGTCCTCGTTCCATTGCATGCCGGCATGCATGCTTAAAATCACTGTCTTGTAGCTTGCTAAATCCGGATAGCCTTCGGCGTCAGCGTCGGCATCGGTCATATCTCCGAGGCGTTGGCGATCCACGCCGATAATCTCGAACTCGATCCCTTCCAAAAAAAATCTCTCTCCGGGATAGGCATATAGGCCGTCTCGGCGTTGCTGGGTTTTATGTCCGGCCAGTGCGGAGGCAATCAATTTTGGGTGACGGATCAGTTTATCGATCGAACAGGTTTTTTCTGGCAAAGCATTCATAACGTAAGGTTTGTTGGATTAAGGTGTAAGGATTCTAGTTAATCTGGTTATTGTTTCACAGCTATAAAAAATAGCGGGGTCTTGTCGCGCAATATTTCAAATATCCCCATTTCGCCACAAAATTACTGTTGGCAATGCGATAGCCATGACAAATTATTCTTTCCGTCATGGTTGTCAAGGTAATTGCTGTCTATACTTTTTTCAGGGTTGTCGCCGCAACCGTAGGTGAGATGCGGTATCAACGGGTCCGTCGAAATAGTGGAGGTCCGGCAAGTGCCTATCTATCTGATTGCAGTTTTAGTGGCGGTGGTACTTATTGGCGGTGTAATGATTGGCGTTAGGGTTGGCTATCGGCGTTTATTGCGGGAACAGCGCAACCTGCCCCCCCCCGCTCCGGTATTGCCATTGACCGAGGTTGAGAAGTACGCCAACGGGATCGAACGTTTTGCTACCGAAGTTACGCCGATTTGGTCGGCGCATATCGAATCTTCCCGCCAACAAATGGAGCAGGCCGTTTCAGAGTTGACGATGCGCTTCGGCGGCATCATTCGAAACCTGGATGTCGCACTCAGCGCGTCATCGGCGACCTTGCAGAGTGGCGACCAAGATATATTCGGTTCCAGTAACGCGCGTTTGCAGCAAGTCGTTCAAGCGCTTGATGCCGCGCTACAAGAAAATGTCGTGGTATTGGAAAGAATTCGCTCCCTCAGCGGTTTCGTCGGTGAATTGAAGAATATGGCCAAGGAAGTGGCCAGAATTGCGGAACAGACCAACTTAATTGCATTGAATGCGGCAATAGAAGCCGCGCGAGCCGGAGAAGCGGGGCGCGGGTTTGCGGTGGTGGCTGACGAAGTCCGCAAGTTGTCCAATCAGTCCGGCGAGACCGGTAAATTAATCGGCGCCAAGGTCGATCAGGTCAGTACCGCGATTCACGGGACCTTGAGCGCGGTCGAAAAAAGTACCGAAAAAGAAGCGGCTGTTGTCGCGGCCTCCAGCGAAAACATCAGGACCGTATTAGCTGGTTTGCAGCAAGCGTTTGAAAATTTGCAGAATAACGCGGTCAATCTGAATCAGTCCGCGCAGATGATCAAGCAGGAAATCAATGGCTCGATTGTGCAGTTTCAGTTTCAAGACAGAATTGGCCAGGTGTTAGTCCATGTGCGCGATAGCATCAACGATTTTCCGCGTCAGGTTCAATTGAGTCATGCCGGCGGCACCTTGTCGTTGAAGCCGCTGGTGGCCGACGAAATCTTGCATGCGCTGACGAGCAGCTACACTATGGAGTCGGAGCACGTGCATCACGGCGCCGGCTCCCCGGTTAACGAACACCACGCTTCCGAAATCACTTTCTTCTAAGGTAACGACATATGGCAAAAACTATTTTAATCGTTGATGACTCGGCTTCCGTTCGACAAGTAGTCGCAATCGCTTTGAAAGGCGCTGGATATGACGTCATTGAGGCCGTGGACGGCAAGGATGGCTTGAGCAAGTTGAACGGCCAAAAGATTCACTTGATCATTTCCGACGTCAACATGCCGAATATGGACGGCATTACGTTCGTAAAGGAACTCAAGCAATTAGCGGCTTACAAGTTTACACCGGTGATCATGCTGACCACCGAGTCGCAAGAATCCAAGAAGCAGGAAGGCCAGGCCGCCGGTGCGAAAGCTTGGGTTGTTAAACCGTTTCAACCGGCGCAAATGTTGGCGGCTGTTTCCAAATTGATATTGCCCTGATCCGAATGCTGGCTTTGAGCTCGGCGACCGATCGGTTAGAACGGAGGTAACTCGCAATGCAAACGCTCACTATAGACGATGAATTGACCATCTTTACGGCCGCCGAGCAAAAGCGGAATTTGCTCAATTTTCTAAGTACCGGCGATGACTTGGAAATTAACCTTTCGCAAGTCGCGGAAATGGATACGGCGGGCCTGCAATTATTGATCTTGTCGAAGCGCGAGGCTGGTCTGGCCGGCAAACAGTTAAGGTTCGTCATGCACAGCAAAGCGGTGCTGGATATTTTGGAATTGGCGAATCTGACGACCGCATTCGGCGACCAGGTCGTCCTGGCACAAAACTAAGAGGTGGGACAGATGAGTATCGACGACGAAATGAAGCAAGCCTTGGTGACGTTCACCATCGAAAGTTTGGAATTGTTGCAGGACATGGAAGATTGCCTGCTGACGATCGAGAACGGTGAAGATCAGTCCGAACGCATCAACGCGATATTTCGGGCCGCGCACACGATAAAAGGCTCGTCCGGCTTGTTTGGTTTGGACCACATTGTACGTTTCACTCACGTGGTCGAGAGTGTGTTGGATGCCTTGCGGGACGGCGTTTTGGAGGTTACACCGGAGTTGGTCGCCATCTTGTTGCCGTGTTGCGATCAGATTGCGCTGTTGATTCGAGCAGTTGCCGATGGCAATACCGACGAAGACCCCGATTTGACGGTAGCTGGCGACGAATTACTGGCCAAACTGCGCCCGTTTCTGGAGCAGCCGGATTTCGCCAAAGAGGTGGTCGCCGCCGGCCCCGATCGTGTGGAGACCATCGGAGGCGGAGGCGTTATGGAAAGCGGCAACTGGCATATTTCCTTGCGCTTCGGTTCGGATAGCCTGCGGAACGGCATGGATCCGTTGTCTTTCATTCGCTATTTGTCCACCTTGGGAACCCTGGTCAATCTAACCACGATCAGCGAAGCGATTCCTCCGGCGGAGCAGATGGACCCCGAGACCAATTATTTAGGCTTCGAAATCGACATTAAGAGCGAAGCCGGCAAGGAGGCGTTGGAGAATGTATTCGAGTTCGTGCGCGAGGATAGCTTGATTCACATTTTGCCACTGGAAAGCGCTATAGGTGAATACATCGAGTTGATCCGCGCATTGCCGGAAGACGATACCTATTTGGGCGAACTTCTGGTCAAAAGTGGCGTATTAACGCGCCGGGAGCTTGAGGAAGGTTTAAGTCAACAGCAGGCTACTACGGAACCGACCAAATCCGCTCAGCCTATCGGTGAAATTTTAGTCGAGCAACAATCCGTCCAGCAGCCCTTGGTGAATGCCGCGCTGGAAAAACAAAAGCAGATTAAAGACAACAAGGCCAGAGAAAACCAGAGTATTCGTGTCGATGCGGAGCGCTTGGACAAGCTGATCGATTTAATCGGTGAGTTGGTGATATCCAGCGCGGGTGTGAACCTGCGCGCGTCGCAGACCGCACAGACCGCATTGCTGGAAGCGACCGGGGAAATGATGCGTTTGGTCGAAGAAGTCAGGGACAGTGCTTTGCAACTGCGAATGGTGCCGATAGGCACCACTTTCAGTCGTTTTCAGCGCGTGGTTCGCGATGTCAGCAAGGAGCTGGGAAAGGACATTGCGCTGGCGATTTCCGGTGGCGAGACCGAAGTGGACAAATCGGTGGTCGAAAAAATCGGCGATCCGTTAATGCATTTGGTCCGCAATGCGATGGATCACGGTATCGAATCAGCCGAAGTCCGTCGGGAGAATGGCAAGTCGGCCCAAGGCACCCTGCGGCTCAATGCCTATCACGAGTCGGGCGTGATTGTCATAGAAGTGCAGGACGACGGTGGTGGTTTGAATCGGGAGCGGATTCTGGCCAAGGCCATCGAAAAAGGTTTAATTCAGCCGGATGCCAAACTGACTGATCAGGAGGTTTATGCATTGATTTTCGAACCGGGATTTTCCACGGCTCAGCAAATCTCCAATCTATCCGGACGTGGAGTCGGAATGGATGTGGTCAAGCGGAATGTTACCGATTTACGCGGATCGATAGAGGTTGATAGTGCGCAGAACGTCGGCACCACCGTGCGCATCCGTTTGCCGCTGACGTTGGCGATTATCGACGGGTTCTTGGTTGGCGTCGGCAAGGCATCCTTTGTGATTCCGCTTGACCGGGTCGTAGAGTGCGTCGAACTCAGCCATGACGATGACGAGCACGACTATATGGATTTGCGAGGTGAAGTCCTGCCTTTCATCCGTTTGAAGAAATTATTCGGCGTTCCTGGCGAATCGGCGCGGCGTGCCAACGTGGTGGTGGTCGAGGTGGCCGGTGCGAAGACTGGGCTGGTTGTCGATCGATTATTGGGCGAATTTCAAACAGTTATTAAACCACTGGGTAAATTGTTCGGCCACGTTCAAGGTTTGGGCGGTTCCACAATACTCGGTAGCGGCGAGGTGGCATTGATACTGGATATCCCGGTATTGGTGGGTGCCTTCGAGCAGTATATGGTGCGCGGGTTTGCGGCGTAACAGTTAATGCAGGGATGAATGTTGGTTGGGTCGGTTTTAAGGATGCTTGCGTCAAAGCATCGCTTGTTCTATTACCCAAGTTTGCGAATATTTATCCTGCGGAAAGCAAAAACGAAAGTTTCCGTGGGCATGGGGTTGAAAAAATGACGATTAAACAACGAATGCTGCTTCTGGTTTTAGCGGCGGTTTTGGGTTTGGGGGGGCTAGCTGGATTTAATTATGTTCAGATCGGCCGTGTCTATACCGCAGCCAATTTCAACACGGAGAATACTTTGCCGAGCGTGCTTATTCTGAACGACATTAGTTTTGAACTGGCAAAAATGCGCACTAACGTTTGGCAACACTTGCTGCAAAGCGAGCCGGCGGCAATGGATGAACTGGAGCGAGGTTTTGCCGAGAGCGACAACAAAATCGATAAATTAATAAAAGATTACGAACCGCTGTTGGCCGACGACGAAGATAAAAAACTTCTTGATGCGGATAAAGCCGGGTTGGCCGAATACGGACTATTTTGGAACAGGGTGCGCGAGTTATCGCGTGCCGGCCAAAAATCGGAGGCTAAGAATCTGATTCTTGACAATCAAGCCTTAATGAACCGGACCGTAAATAATTTTAGGCGCCACGGCGAATACAACGCCGATTTGGGTAAAAATTCCTCCGCATCCGCGGAAGCGATACGTGGAAGTGCAGCGCTCCTCTCCAGCCTGATCGCTTTGTTGGGGATAACGATCATCGGTGCGATCGGAGGGCTGATTACCCGTAATCTGATGCGTCAAATGGGCGGAGAACCGGGTTTTGTCGCGGCATTTGCTGCGAAAGTGGCCGTCGGCGACTTTTCGTCTCGAATCGAGTTGCAAGACGGCGATCACGTCAGTGTGATGGCGGCTATGAAGCGAATGAGCGACAACGTCAAAGCGCTGCTGGCCGAAATGGAGCGCATGAGCAGCGAGCACGAAAAAGGCGATATCGACGTGGTGGTCGATATCGCGAAATTCCAGGGTGATTACAAAGCGATGGCTCAAGGCGTCAACGATATGGTTAACGGCCATATCGCGGTCAAAAAGAAAGCGATGGCAGTCTTTACAAAGTTCGGTCAGGGAGATTTCGACGCCAGTATGGAGAAATTGCCTGGTAAAAAAGCGTTTATCAATGACACGATCGAATTGGTGCGTGGTAACTTGAAAGCGGTCATTCAAGATGCGGACCATTTGGTAAGTGCGGCTGTGGAAGGGCGATTGGCAACTCGCGCAGATGCCAGCAAGCATCAGGGCGATTTCCGGAGATTGGTGGAAGGGGTCAATGCGACATTGGATGCGGTGATTGGGCCGTTGAACGTGGCGGCGGATTATGTGGATAACATATCCCGAGGCAACATTCCGGCTAAGATTACCGACAGTTACAACGGCGACTTCAACACGATTAAAAACAACCTGAACAACTGTATCGACGCGATCGGCAATATGGTCGCCGAAGCGGCGAGCTTGGAAAAAGCCGCGATCGAAGGTCGGTTAGCGACGCGCGCGGATGCGAGCCAGTACCAAGGTGACTATCGGAAGATCGTACAGGGTGTAAACAATACGCTGGACGCGGTGATTGGGCCGTTGAATGTGGCGGCCGACTATGTAGACCGCATTGCAAAAGGCGCCATCCCGGCGAAAATCACCGACAGTTACAACGGCGACTTCAATGTGATCAAAAATAATTTGAACACGTGTATCGACGCGGTCAATGCGTTAGTGGCGGACGCGGTGATGTTGTCGCAAGCGGCGGTGGAAGGCAAACTGTCGACTCGCGCCGATGCGACCCTGCACCAAGGCGATTACCGCAAGATCGTCGAAGGTGTCAACGAAACTCTGGATGCGGTGATTGGGCCGTTGAACGTGGCGGCGGATTATGTGGACAACATATCCCGAGGCAACATTCCGGCTAAGATTACCGACAGTTACAACGGCGATTTCAATACGATTAAAAACAACCTGAACAACTGTATCGACGCAATCGGCAATATGGTCGCCGAAGCGGCGAGCTTGGAAAAAGCCGCGATCGAAGGTCGGTTAGCGACGCGCGCGGATGCGAGCCAGTACCAAGGTGACTATCGGAAGATCGTACAGGGTGTAAACAATACGCTGGACGCGGTGATTGGGCCGTTGAACGTGGCGGCCGACTATGTAGACCGCATTGCAAAAGGCGCCATCCCGGCGAAAATCACCGACAGTTACAACGGCGACTTCAATGTGATCAAAAATAATTTGAACACGTGTATCGACGCGGTCAATGCGTTAGTGGCGGACGCGGTGATGTTGTCGCAAGCGGCGGTGGAAGGCAAACTGTCGACTCGCGCCGATGCGACCCTGCACCAAGGCGATTACCGCAAGATCGTCGAAGGTGTCAACGAAACTCTGGATGCGGTGATTGGGCCGTTGAACGTGGCGGCGGATTATGTGGACAACATATCCCGAGGCAACATTCCGGCTAAGATTACCGACAGTTACAACGGCGATTTCAATACGATTAAAAACAACCTGAACAACTGTATCGACGCAATCGGCAATATGGTTGCCGAAGCGGCGAGCTTGGAAAAAGCCGCGATCGAAGGTCGGTTAGCGACGCGCGCGGATGCGAGCCAGTACCAAGGTGACTATCGGAAGATCGTACAGGGTGTAAACAATACGCTGGACGCGGTGATTGGGCCGTTGAACGTGGCGGCCGACTATGTAGACCGCATTGCAAAAGGCGCCATCCCGGCGAAAATCACCGACAGTTACAACGGCGACTTCAATGTGATCAAAAATAATTTGAACACGTGTATCGACGCGGTCAATGCGTTAGTGGCGGACGCGGTGATGTTGTCGCAAGCGGCGGTGGAAGGCAAACTGTCGACTCGCGCCGATGCGACCCTGCACCAAGGCGATTACCGCAAGATTGTCGAAGGTGTCAACGAAACCCTGGATGCGGTGATTGGGCCGTTGAACGTGGCGGCGGATTATGTGGACAACATATCCCGAGGCAACATTCCGGCTAAGATTACCGACAGTTACAACGGCGATTTCAATACGATTAAAAACAACCTGAATACCTGCATTGAAGCGGTTAACGCTTTGGTGTCCGATGCCAACATGTTGGCGAAGGCGGCCATGGAGGGGCAGTTGTCGACTCGGGCGGATGCGGGCAAACATCAGGGAGACTTCCGCAAAATCGTTGAAGGCGTAAACGAGACATTGGATCGAGTAATTTTGCCGGTCAACGAAGCGGTCGAAGTGCTGTCACTGGTTGAACAAGGCGATCTGACCCGTACCGTCAACGGCGACTATAAGGGGCAATTGGCCGACTTCAAGGATACTGTGAATAACACGATTGCCAAGTTGTCGCAAACAATCAGCGAAGTTGTCGATGCGACGAACCAGCTAAGCAATGCTTCCGAGCAAATTAGCTCGACATCGCAAGCGCTATCGCAATCCGCTAGTGAGCAGGCGGCCAGCGTCGAGGAAACCAGCGCCAGCATCGAGGAAATGGCGGCCAGTATCAATCAGAACGCGGAAAACGCCAAAGTCACCGACGGTATGGCCGGTAAGGCTTCGAAAGAAGCCATGGAGGGCGGTGAGGCGGTCAAGCATACTGTCGAAGCGATGAAAGAGATCGCCAATAAAATCGGCATCATTGACGATATTGCCTATCAGACTAATATGTTAGCGTTGAATGCCGCGATCGAAGCGGCCAGGGCCGGCGATCACGGCAAAGGCTTTGCCGTGGTGGCGGCCGAGGTACGGAAGTTGGCGGAACGCAGTCAAGTCGCGGCACAGGAAATTGGCGAATTGGCTGAGAACAGCGTGAAAACCGCGGAAAGCGCCGGCAAGTTGTTGGACGAAATCGTGCCCAGCATCGCTAAGACTTCGGACCTGGTCCAAGAGATCGCGGCTGCCTCGCACGAGCAGTCCGCGGGTGTCGGCCAAATCAACAACGCCGTGAACCAAATGAACCAGATTACCCAACAGAACGCGGCGGCTAGCGAACAATTGGCGGCCACTTCCGAGGAAATGACTGGGCAGGCGGAGCAACTGCAGAGTTTGATGAGTTTCTTCAAAATTGGTCACCGAGAACAGGGTGGCAGTAGGCGCGCCGTGATCAAGACGCCGCGTAAGACTACGCCTACTCACAGCATGGTAACTTCGGAGCCCGTGGGAAATTACGAGCCTGAATTCGATTTGAACCAATTCGAGCGCTTCTAGGAGGGCATATGGGCACATTGGCAACAAGATCTTCGCAGTCTATGGACTTGGTCGTCGGGCAACAACTTGCGGCGGCCGGCCAATACCTGACCTTTGTATTAGGGGGTGAGGTTTACGCCTTGGGGATACTAAACATCAAGGAAATTATCGATTACGGAAACCTAACGGAAGTACCGATGATGCCCGTATTTGTTCGTGGCGTGATTAACTTGCGCGGCAGCGTGGTGCCCGTGATCGACTTGCTGGCGCGTTTCGGCAAAGGGGTTACCATGATCGCCAAGCGGACGGGGATTGTCATCGTGGAAACCTCGGTCGGAGATAACGACGATAATCGCCAATATTTGGGCATTATCGTCGATGCCGTCAACGAGGTCGTCGAGATTGCCGGGCATGAAATCGAGCCGCCGCCTAGCTTTGGCGCCGGTATTCGGCCGGATTTTATCAACGGGATGGCTAAGCGGGATAATCGTTTCGTCATTTTATTGAACGTCGACAAAGTGCTTTCGGTGGATGAAATGGCGGCGCTGGGACAAGCGGCCGATCATATCCCCGGAAATGCGTTTGCTGAATAATTCACGGTAATGAACAAACCGGCAAATCACTACGGCAATGCTCCGGTATTGCAACACCACGAGTTCCTGTGGATTAAGGACTATTTGTATAAGAATGCCGGAATTGTCCTAAATGAATCCAAGCAAGTCATGGTGATGGGGCGATTGGAAAAGCGCCTGCGTTATTACGATTTGTCGAGCTATACCGAGTATTTCAAGCTTTTTACCAAGCCGGGCTTCGAAAACGAACGAGTGATCGCCATCGATTTGTTGACGACCAACGAAACTTATTTTTTTCGCGAGCCCGCCCATTTCGATTTCTTCACCGGCAGCATTTTGCCGCAATACTCGTCATATCGAAGCTTTCGGGTTTGGAGCGCGGCGAGTTCCAGCGGTGAAGAAGCCTATACTTTAGCGATGTTGTTAGCGGAATACGGTCGCGGCATGCAGTGGGAAATTCTAGGGACCGATATTTCCACTCGCATCTTGGATAAAGCCAAGCGAGGCCTTTATCCTAGTCAGGCTTCCGAGAAAATCCCGCCTGACTTGTTGAAAAAATATTGCCTGAAAGGCACGGGTGAGTACGACGGTTTTCTATTGATCGACCCGGCTCTACGGAGGAATGTCAAATTCGATTACGCCAATTTGATCGGCAACCTGCCGGATTTGGGTAGGTTCGAGGTGATATTTTTGCGGAACGTGATGATTTATTTCGATATTGAAACCAAACAACGTCTATTGGAGCGGATACTGAAATCGCTACAGCCGGGCGGCTATTTTTTCGTCAGTCATTCCGAGTCCCTAAACGGCTTGAATACCGAATTGCAACTGATTCGGCCATCTATTTACCGTAAACCCGAGAAATTCTAGGTCCCGGTTGTCACGGTCACGGTTTCGAATGCGGCGTCGTTTGAGGCGGGGCCGCTGAGGTTAACACAAACAGGCGCGACAAATGACATCACCCAAAATCCGAGTGTTGATCGTCGATGATTCGGCGGTTGTCAGGCAAGTGCTGACCGCTTTTTTAGGGCATTGCCAAGAGATCGACGTGATCGGGGCGGCTTCCGACCCGATATTCGCTATGGCGAAAATGAATCAGGATTGGCCGGACGTGATAGTCCTGGACGTCGAGATGCCGAGAATGGACGGCATCACGTTTCTAAAGAAAATTATGTCGGTACGTCCCACGCCGGTTGTGATCTGCTCAACCTTGACCGAAAAAGGCGCGGAAACCACGATGCAGGCATTAGCGGCCGGCGCCGTGGGTATCGTTACCAAACCGAAAGCGGGACTAAAGAGTTTTCTCGAAGACGATAGCGGCGATATCGTTCACGCGATCAAAGCGGCGGCGTTGACCGATATGCGGAGGATGAAAGCCATGACGATGGCATCGCATGCCGCCGAGGTTAAAAGTCATCATCAACCAAGCCAGCCGACATCGGCGCCTTCCGCGCTGGCGGCGACCACCGACAGGCTAGTCGCTATAGGAACATCGACCGGCGGTACTCAGGCCTTGGAGGTGGTATTGACACATTTGCCGAGGGTTAGCCCCGGCATTGTGATTGTGCAGCACATGCCTGAGAAATTCACCGGCGCCTTCGCGGCCAGACTCAACGGCATTTGCCAAATCGAAGTCAAGGAGGCCGTCAGTGGCGATCGGGTGATTCCGGGCCGGGCGTTGATTGCGCCGGGCGGTAAGCATATGACAGTAATCCGTAGCGGCGCCCAGTACATTGCCGAGGTCCAGGACGGTCCGTTGGTGAACCGGCACCGCCCATCGGTCGACGTGTTGTTCCGGTCCGTGGCGAAATACGCCGGGAAAAACGCGTTAGGTATCATCATGACCGGGATGGGCGACGATGGTGCTCGCGGTTTGCGCGATATGTTGGCGGCTGGTGCCCGTACCGCCGGCCAGGACGAAAAGACTTGCGTTGTCTACGGCATGCCCAAGGAAGCGGTCAAACTCGGTGCGGTTCAGCAAGAGTTGCCGCTGGAGTCCATCGCCGGGTTGATTGAGCAATACGGAAAAGCCAATTAGCGATACCTCGTAAAATCTTCGTCGTAGACCGCTGGGTGTCGGCGATAATGGCGGTTTTGCGATGGAGATTAGCTATGCGCTATTTGCACACGATGGTCCGCGTAAACAACCTGGAAGAGTCGTTGGACTTTTACTGCGCCAAGCTTGGCTTGAGCGAAGTTAGGCGAATGGACAGCGAAGCGGGGCGGTTTACATTGGTGTATCTGGCTGCCCCGGCCGATCTGGCGAGTGCTAGCGCTCAAGACGCTCCCTTGTTGGAGCTGACGTACAATTGGGATGTCGAGGAGTATGCTGGAGGCCGTAATTTCGGCCATTTGGCCTTCGAGGTTGACGACATATACGAGGTCTGTCGGCGCTTGTTGGACCAAGGCGTGACGATCAACCGGCCGCCACGCGACGGTTGGATGGCGTTTATTCGCTCGCCCGATCAAATATCGATAGAATTGTTGCAAAAGGGCGGTGCCCTACCGCCGCAAGAGCCTTGGGTTTCGATGGCGAATGCCGGCGTCTGGTGAGGTCGAACCGTTTGCCGCCACTTAGTCTGTATATTCACTTCCCCTGGTGTATCCGCAAATGCCCTTATTGCGACTTTAACTCGCACGCGGTGAAGGAATCGATTCCTGAAGCAGAGTATATCGAGGCGTTGTTGCGCGATTTGGCAAGGGATTTGGAATACTTTGGCCTGGATCGGGCGGTTGTCAGTATTTTTATGGGCGGAGGCACTCCCAGCTTGTTTTCGCCCCCGATGCTGGATCGTTTGCTGGCGGGGGTTCGCGGCCTAGTGTCGCTGGCCGTCGACTGCGAGATCACGCTGGAGGCCAACCCCGGTACCTTCGAAAGTGGCAAATTCCGCGAATTTCGAGCGCTGGGGATCAATCGCCTGTCGATAGGCATTCAAAGCTTTCAAGATCGGCATTTGCAAACCCTCGGCCGGGTTCACTCGGCGGCGGAAGCGATCACGGCGGCGGAAATCGCGGTGGCGGCCGGTTTCGAAAATTTCAATTTAGACTTGATGTTTGGCTTGCCGGGACAGAGCGAGGCCGAAGCCTTCGACGATGTAAGGTTGGCAACCGGTTTACGGCCCGCGCATATCTCGTTTTATCAGCTCACTTTAGAACCGAATACTTATTTCCATAAGTTTCCGCCCCGCTTGCCGGACGACGAGGTCATCTTTGCCGCGCAGAAGCGTAGTCAGGCTTGGCTGGCCGAACACGGTTACAGCCAATACGAGGTGTCCGCCTACGCCTCCACCGCCAATCAGTGTCGGCATAACCGTAACTATTGGCAGTTTGGAGACTATTTAGGAATAGGCGCCGGGGCTCACGGTAAGATCAGTCAGGCCTTACCGAGCAACATTGTCCGCACCGCGAAACCGCGAAATCCCGAGCAATACTTGCGCGAGCCTTGGACTGTCAGCCGATCCCGGATCGAGCTTGACCAACTACCGCTGGAGTTTGCGATGAATCGTTTGCGCTTGCGGGACGGTTTCCGTTTGAGCGAATTCGAGGTGGCTACCGGCTTGTCCGGCGAAGCGCTAGCCGCTCCGTTGCGGAATGGGCTGGCGGAAGGCTTGCTGGAGCTAGCGGACGGCTTTTACCGTTGTTCGGCGCGCGGTTGGGATTTTCTGGACGTGTTGTTAGAAAAGTTCGTGCCTGAATAGGGCGCGGGTATAATTCCAAGTTTTATGTCGCTAGTATAGGCCCATGCAAGACTATCAATACCAGTTTATCCGTTACGCCTTGGATTGCGGCGTTCTTAAATTCGGCGATTTTCAACTCAAATCCGGCCGGCGCAGCCCTTACTTTTTCAATACCGGATTATTCAATACCGGAGCGATGCTCGATCGGTTGGGCCAGTTTTACGCTCAGGCCATCATAGACGCGGGTGTTTCGGTCGATGTGCTTTACGGGCCGGCTTACAAGGGAATTCCGTTGGTGAGTGCGACGGCAATCGCCTACGCCAGGATGCAGAGCGACATCCCGTTTACGTTCAACCGCAAGGAGGCCAAGGATCACGGCGAAGGTGGGGTACTCGTAGGGGCGCCGCTGCAGGGGCGGGTCTGGATTCTGGACGATGTCATCACGGCAGGCACCTCGGTTAGGGAGTCGGTCGACATCATCCGCGCGGCGGGCGCTGAACCCGAGGGCGTGGTCATAGCGTTGGATCGTCAGGAAAAGGGCCAGAATCAGAGATCCGCGGTGCAAGAGGTGGAATCCCAGTTCGGTATTCAGGTGTTGCCCATTATTACATTGGCGGACATTGTCGTATTTATCGAGCGGGAAGCTGGCTATGCCGATAAGTTGTCGGTGATCCGAGAATATCGCGAGCAATACGGGCTTTAGGCCGAAGTGCGGCCGGGCTCTCTCACGGAGAATGGTCTACACTTAGCCCTTACTATCAGCCCTCAAATCGAGTACCGTCAGCACAAAGGCAAGCCATGAGAAATCTGGAATTTAGGGAACAGTTGCATGAGTACGCGCATTGGCGCGAACAACTGATTCAGGCTATCGACATGTACCGGGACTGGCGTACGCGTTATCGCTTCAGCGATCCGCAAAGTACCGACACCTTGTTAAATATTCTGCAGGGCTTGCAAAACGATCGGGTGACATTGGCCTTCGTCGCGGAATTCTCGCGCGGTAAAACCGAGTTGATTAACGCGTTGTTTTTTGCCGAGACCGGCGTGCGTTTGTTGCCGTCCTCGCCGGGACGGACCACGATGTCGCCGACTGAGTTGTTTTGGGACGAGAAGGGCGGCAGCTATATCCGTTTGTTGAATATCGAAAGTCGTTTGGAAGACATCTCGCTGATGGATTACAAGCGTAATCCGGACCGTTGGACTCAGATCGACTTGAATTGCGATTCGCCCACCCAGATGCAGGAGGCGTTCAAAGAGTTGATCGCTACCAAGCGGATTTCGCGGGAAATGGCCGACAAGCTGGGCTTATGGAACGAACGCGAAGCGGCGGAACAAGGCATCATTAATCCGGAAAGCGTCGAGGTGCCTTGCTGGCGTCACGCGCTGATCAGTTTTCCGCATCCTTTGTTGAAAGAAGGCTTGTGTATCCTCGATACGCCGGGCCTGAACGCGTTGGGTACCGAGCCGGAACTAACCTTGAGCATGTTGCCCAGCGCTCAGGCCATCGTGTTCGTGTTGGCGGCCGACACCGGCGTCACCAAGAGCGATCTGGAAATGTGGAAGAGCCATGTCTGCAGTTCCCGTGCGGGTTCGCGCCGGCAGGGCCTGGCGGTCGTCATGAACAAAATCGACTCGATGTGGGACGATTTGATCGGCGAAGTCGGCTACGACGCGGCGATACGCAAGCAGATCGAAACCTCCGCGTCTATTCTGAATCTGGATCGGAATGTCGTGTTTCCGGTATCCGCCAAGCAGGCCTTGCTGGCCAAGGTCAAGGGCGACGAAGCACTGCTGCGCAAGAGTCGTTTGGATTTGCTGGAAAATTATTTGTCCGACGATATTCTGGATCAGCGCCGGGATATTTTGAAAGGCGTGGTCGAGAAGGAAATCGGATTTTTGGTTAGCGAATCGGCCAAGCTGATGGAAGCCAAAATCAGTAATGCCAGTAAGCAACTGGACGAGTTCAAGCAAATGGATTTCGAAAACCAGGAGATGACCGGCAAGCTAATGGCGGAAACTCGCGACCGGCAAAACGCCTACATGGCGAATGTCGAGAATTTCCAGGCCAGTCGCAAGGTGTTTGCGGTGCAGGCCAAGATGCTGATCGATTCGTTTTCCAGGGAAAGAATCGACGACATCATCAAGCGTACGCGTCACGATATGAGTAAAAGTCTGACGACCTACGGTATGAAGCAAAATATGCGCAAACTGTTCGACGAGTTGCGTGATTTGTTACAGGACTCGGTGGATATGACCGAGGAAACTCGGCGCTTGATTAAAGCCATACATAAGAAATTCCAGGACGAATACGGCTTCAAGGAAATCGAGCCGCAATTGTTCTCGATCAAGCAATATCAATTCGAGCTGGAGCAGATTTTCGAGGAAGGCGAAGCGTTCCGTACTAGCGCCCGAACCACGATGACCGAGCAAAGCATCGTGGTGAATAAGCTGTACAGTACCTTGATCGCCAAGGCGAGAAACATTTTGCAGCAAGCCCAAAAAGACGCGGTGACTTGGAGCAACAGCGTGTTGACGCCATTGATGCACCAAATCAAGGATCATAAAAAGCAGATAGAAAGCCGTTTGGTCATGCTGCGCAAGATCAACGAATCCAAAGGCAGCGTCGCCGAAAGCATCGCTCAGTTGGAGTCGGAGCTTGCTCCGCTGGAGCAACAGC
This sequence comes from Methylomonas sp. MS20, assembly GCF_050275925.1. Lineage (NCBI taxonomy): Bacteria > Pseudomonadati > Pseudomonadota > Gammaproteobacteria > Methylococcales > Methylococcaceae > Methylomonas > Methylomonas sp. MS20. Next base: position 5,312,976 of record NZ_CP189962.1, on the reverse strand, counting down.
AGAAGGAGCTGTTGACCATTATCAAGGCCATGCATTTGGACGTAAAGCCGGGTTGATGGCTTGCGCGATCTTGCAATCCCACCGGTGAATCGATCCGCAAATCCTTCGCTATTCCCCTGCTAACAACTGCCGCAAGCGTCGCCAATCGAAAAATGGCCCAGGGTCGGTTTTGCGGTCCGGGGCAATTTCGCTATGACCGGCGATGCGTTCGTGGGATAAGCCGGGGTAGTTGGCTAACAGCGCTTTAATCGTCGTCGCTAAGCTCAAGTATTGTTCGTCGGTGTACGGGCAATCCACCGCGCCTTCCAATTCGATGCCTATCGAAAAGTCGTTACAGCGTTCGCGGTCTTGGTAGCGTGAAATCCCCGCGTGCCAAGCGCGGCGGTCAAACGCAACGTACTGAGACAGGTCGCCCTCCCGATTTATCAATAAATGCGCGGAAACCCGTAGCGTTTGAATTTCGGCGAAAAATGGGTGGTCGTCGGGATTCAATTGGTTGCAAAACAGCCGATCGATGTGCGGTCCGCCGAATTCGCCGGGCGGTAGACTGATGCAATGGATTACGACCAGTGAAATGTCGGTCGGGTTCGGGCGAGCGTCGTGATTCGGCGATGGAACTTGCCTGGCGCAAAGCAGCAAGTGATGGTTGATCGGTAGCGAGCTTTCATCGGCTGGCGGTTGAGTTATCATCGGGTAGTCCGGTCTCGACACATTGGCCGGGTATAATAACGGCTTTGTCTAAACGATTGGCGATTCTAATGACTACTGGGCCTTCCGACTCCGAAATTGCTACTTACCTCGCCGAAGATGTCGGTACGGGGGATTTGACCGCTGCGCTGATCCCGTCGGAAACTCAGGCGGTTGCCAGCGTTGTCGCGCGCGACGCCATGGTGCTGTGCGGTAGGGCTTGGTTCGATGCGGTGTTTCGCCAGTTGAGTCCGGATGTGATTGTGGATTGGCAATTCGGCGACGGCGACCGGGTGCCGGCCGGCGGCGAGCTGTGCCAGGTTCGCGGTCAGGCCAGAGCGTTGTTGACCGGCGAACGGACCGCGTTAAATTTGCTGCAGACGTTGTCGGCTACCGCGACGCTGGCGCGTCAATATGCCGACGCGGTGGAAGGTACTGGTTGCCGGGTGCTGGATACCCGCAAGACTTTACCCGGACTACGAGTGGCGCAGAAATACGCCGTGGCTTGCGGAGGTTGCGTTAACCATCGAATCGGATTATTCGATGCTGTCTTGATTAAAGAGAACCATATCTTGGCGGCCGGATCGATTCCGGCGGCTATAGCGGCTGCTAGGGTTTATGCCGGTGTGCCGGTCGAGGTGGAGGTCGAAAACCTGGCGGAATTCGAAGTGGCTTGGCAAGCCAGTCCGGATAGAATTATGTTGGATAATTTCTCGCTAGCCGATATGGCGGTTGCGGTCGCGAAGAACAAAGGACAGTTGGAATTGGAAGCGTCAGGTAATATCACGCTGGAAAATATTCGAGAGGTCGCCGAGACCGGCGTGGATTTTATTTCTATTGGTGCCTTGACCAAAAACATTAAGGCCGTCGATTTGTCGATGCGCATTCAGATGCGCATCGACTGAACCTAGGCCGTTTTAGCTGACCGCGTTTAGCATTTCGTTTTCGTACAAACGCAGTTTTTTCCAGTTCGCGAACTTGCTGTCATCGAAATAGGCATCGTGGTCGATGGCGTGTTCGTAACAGCTACGGAATAGTCTGGCGGTTCGAAATGCATGTAACTCGTCGTCGGCGGTTACCGTGTCGACGTTGCCGACTTGGAAGGTTTTGTTGCGGGATTTACTGTCTTTGACCCAGAACACGGTATAGCACAGATAGCTTTTGTCCTTGCGATGGTCGAACTTAATGGTTCTGGATACTCCGGTTACGCCGGTGGTGGTTTTGTTTTTCGGCGGCTTCAAGAATCGGGTCTTGCTGCCTTTTAATACCACTAACATTTGGTCGCGCCAAGTAATCGCGGCTTTCAGCGACTTGGTTTTGCTACCCCAAAGTTTATGCGAAAAATAACGGCTGCTCTCCTTGCCGCGCCGAACGATGCGAACTTGAAAACCGAATGCATCGGGTTCTGTGATGTGTTTTACTTTTGCCATACTTAATACCCCAACCAGAAAATTCACAAAAGGTCTGCAGGTGAATTTTAAAGTCAGACACACGCAGACTGTCTGTTAATTGTGTAAGCTTTTGCCTACAAGTTAGCGCGAATCGCATCATCTTGCAAGTAGAATTTGCCTGGATTATTGGGTGAATACCCAGTATTTTAGTGTAGAATAAGCTTCAGCCTTACCCCAAAGGCGTTTCCCCCCTGTTAACCTTTTGTTTTTAAAAAATTTTGGAGGAACTCAATGAGTGTTTTAGTTGGTAAGCAAGCCCCCGATTTTACGGTTCCTGCGGTTCTGGGCGATGGTCAGATCGTCGACTCCTATAGTTTTTCTGAAGCCACGAGCGGCAAATATGCTGTACTTTTCTTCTATCCGCTGGACTTTACCTTCGTCTGCCCTAGCGAGCTAATCGCTTTGGATCACCGTATCGACGAGTTCAAAAGCCGTGGTGTCGAAGTCGTTGGCGTGTCCATCGATTCGCACTTTACTCACAATGCATGGCGTAACACACCGGTTAACCAAGGCGGTATCGGTCCGGTTCGTTACACCCTGGCCGCCGACCTGACTCACAGTATCTGCAAAGATTACGATGTTGAATCCGCTGGCGGCGTAGCGTTTCGCGGTAGTTTCCTAATCGACAAAGCAGGTGTCGTGCGCCATCAAGTGGTTAACGATTTGCCATTGGGTCGCAACTTCGACGAAATGTTGCGCATGGTCGATGCGTTGCAATTCCATGAAGAGCATGGTGAAGTTTGTCCCGCCGGTTGGAACAAAGGCGATTCCGGCATGAACGCCAATCCGCAAGGCGTGGCTGAGTATTTGAGCAAAAACGCCGACAAACTGTAAGCTTCGTCGGTCTAGGCTTGTAGGCGCGTTGCTGTCGAGGCAACGCGCCTTTTTTATGCGCCGGAGTTTGGCCCGCCTCGGGTTCTATCCAGCTTTCGATAGCCGATGGCTTCGCTTAGATGCGGAATTTCGATCGTATTGGAACCGGCCAGGTCGGCGATGGTGCGGGCCAGTTTCAGAATGCGATGATACGCACGGTGCGACAGTCCGAACTTTTCCATCGCTTGTTCGAGCAGCCGGTGGCCTGCGTCCGTCAGAGTGCAGTAGCGTTTGACTTCCGCCGCTGATAATGCCGAATTGGCCTTGCCGCAACGGCTATCGGCGATGTTTCGAGCCGCCGCCACGCGCTCGCGAATGATCTCGCTGCGCTCCTCGCCGGCCGATGCGCCCTCGCGCAACACCGAGATCGGCACCCTGGGGACTTCCAAGTGCATGTCGATTCGGTCCAGTAGCGGGCCCGATACTCTGGCCCGGTAGCGCGCGATTTGCTCAGAGGTGCAACGGCAACGCCCCGACGAATCGCCCAAGTAGCCGCAAGGACAAGGGTTCATGGCCGCGATCAACTGAAACCGTGCCGGAAAATCGGCTTGGCGATTCGCGCGGGAAATCGTGATATGGCCGGTTTCCAACGGTTCACGTAAGACTTCCAGCACCTTGCGATCAAACTCCGGTAATTCGTCCAGGAACAAGGCGCCGTGATGAGCCAGGGAAATTTCGCCAGGTTTGGGGTTGCTGCCGCCTGTAAACCAGATCGCTTTATGCGACTATTTTGATTTATAGGGGTGTAAAATGCGACTCGTGAATTCATGGCTAAAAATTGAAAAATCATCCGGAGCTGTTCGGCGCATTCCAACGAATGTGCGAAGCCTTACCGGGAACGTTAACGGACAGGAGTTCGAGTCCTCTCTCGAACGAGACCTGCTGTTGCTCGTTCATTGGGACTACGGCGTAGATTGGTACCAGAGTCAGCCAGTCAAAATCGATTACCTAGATGCGTTAGGTGAGCGAAGGAGCTACACACCAGATTTGTTAGTAACTTATCGAACTGATGGTGCTCATGGAATCGAACAGGGAGGCGCTCGTAGACCATTATTGTGCGAAGTTAAATATCGTAGTGATTTACGGAAACAGAAGGACTTGCTTAAGCCAAAGTTTAAAGCCGCACGCGCTTACGCCAAAAGTCAAAACTATGAATTCCGGGTACTCACCGAGCGAGAGATCAGGACTGATTACCTAAAAAACGTTCAATTTTTATGGTCTTATCGCCACGCCTATTTCCATGAGCATCACTATGAGAAGTTAATAGAGGTTTTGGAAGAGTTAGGCGAAACCAGCATTTCAAAATTACTAGAGGTTTGTTATTCGTCCAGAGAACTACGGGGTGAAGCTTTATGGACACTTTGGTGCATGATTTCTCGATTATGGGTGAAATGCGATTTAACAATTCCTTTATCAATGCAGTCTGTGATATGGGTTGTGAGTGATGAGTAAGCTTGCAAGACTACGAATTCTTCCGGGTGCAGTTGTTTATTTTGAATCGGTACGTTACCAGGTAATTGATTTAGTAAGCGCCACTTATCTAATGGTTAAAAATGATGAAGGCAAAACCAAAACGGTTAAAGCCAGCGACGTAGTTCCAGATCTGAAACAGCCAGTAGCGCCCCTGCCGGATTTAGGAATAATCGGCGCTGACAAATGGGAGAGAGCACTTGAAATCTATTCCGCTATAGAGCCGCTACTTGCATTAGGCAACAACGGGCGCACTAGGGCAGATGTAAAAAAGGTTGCTGATGCAGTGGATAGGAATATTGCTACCGTGTATCGCTGGATCGACGATTACGAGTCAACGGGGCTGCTTTCATCTTTAATCAGAAAAGCCCGAAAAGATACTGGTTCCAAGCGGCTTAACCCTCAGGTGGAAGAAATTATCCAACAGGTGATCAACGAGCTATATATGGACCCTCAGCGCCGAACCATCACCAAGATTGCAAAAGAGGCACGCAAAAGATGCAAACAAAAAGGTCTTCAAGAACCAGACCCTGAGACCGTAAGCAATAGGATATTGGAAATTAGCGAAGAGCAACGGATGCGCCGCCGTCGCGGTTCTAAAGCGGCGGCAGAACATTTTGATCCTATACAGGGCTCGTTTCCTGGCGCAGATTTCCCCTTGGCGGTTGTCCAAATTGACCATACGCCCATGGACGTTATCTTAGTCGATGACGTGAGTCGATTACCTATTATTCGACCCTTTCTAACGATCGCTACCGATGTGTATAGCAAAATGTGCGTCGGCTATTACATGTCGCTCAACCATCCCGGCGCACTCGCGACTGGAATGTGCCTGTCCAGAGCTATCTTAGGAAAAGAGTCGTTGTTAATGGCGCTCGGATTGGATGATATGTCATGGCCGTGTTGGGGAGTAATGACCCGCATTCACTCGGATAATGCAAAAGAATTTCGGGGCAATCTTCTGGGATTAGCAGCGAAGCAATACGGCATTATCGTCGAACGACGCCCCAGAGGAAGACCCCACTATGGAGGACATGTCGAACGGGCTTTTCGTACATTTATGCACGAGGTACATAACGAGCTTCCCGGTACAACGTTCTCAAGCGTCAACGAGAAATTGGAATATGACTCGGAAGGCAAAGCTGTAATGACATTCGATGCCCTTGAAAAGTGGTTTACGCTTTTTCTGCTAGGTGTGTACCATCAATCTCCACACGCCGGAAATGATGGCCTGCCGCCAATTGTAAAATGGGATAGGGGCATTTATGGAACAGACAATGGAATTGGTACAGGAATTCCTATGCGGGTTCCTGATGAAGAGCGGCTGCGATTAGATTTTATGCCGATCATTACGCCTATGCCGACAGTTCAACGATATGGAATCCAATTCAACAGCGTCCAGTATTGGTGTGATGCGCTTAGATATTTCATTAGTGACGAAGATTCCAAGCTAGGTACTGGCAAGGCGAGGTACGTTTGCCGATATGACCCCCGCAACCTCAGCAAGATATGGATGTTCGACCCTAAATCTGAGAAATATATCGAGGTTCCCTATAGAGATTTATCGCGCCCTCCAATTAGTTTGTGGGAGCTCAAAGAAGCCAAACGTCAACTTAAGAAGGAGTCCATAGCGTCGACGAACGAGGAATTGATATTCAAAACTGTCGATAGGATGCGTGCTTTGGTTGCGGATGAAGCTCAGCAAACGAAGGCGGCTAGGGTGAAACGACAAAAACAAAAACAGTGGGGTTCGGCATCCAAAGCTTCCTCAGAAAATTCAAAAACGTCCAACAAGGAATCTCCACAGACGGAAAGCTTTCCAGAGTTTGAAGAGTTTATCCCGTTTGATGGGATCAGGGAGGCTGAATGAGCGGGAATAATAGGCGACTGTCCCAACGGGCGGTGGAATTATTGAACTCGTCTGACGAGGAGCGACTTACCCACATCGATAAGCCTTTTTTTATTCCGTATCAAAGGGCCTCCGAGTTATTGGCCGAGATGGAAGATTTATTAGAGCATCCCAAAGTTAACCGAATGCCTAACTTCTTAATCGTAGGCCGGTCAGATAATGGCAAAACCGAAGTTTTGAGAGAGTTTTTAAAGCGTCACCCGGCAGAAGATCGTTGCGGATATGACACGGCGTATGCGCCGGTTATTTATATTCAATCACCACCGGGGCCGAGCGAGCATATTTTTCTAAATAACTTATTGATGTTATTGGGGGCAGTAGTCAAACCGAATGATTCTTCCGACCGAAAATTGTTGCAGTTGCTGGCAATACTACCCAGACTCCAGACAAAAATACTGATGGTCGATGAGTTAAATGCGCTACTGGCGGGTAGCGCAACAAAGCAACGATTTATGCTCAATATGTTGAAGTTTATCAGTAATGAATTACAAATCTGCATTGTCGCTGCGGGCACGTTGGAGGCAGAACACGCCATTCGTAGCGACGCTCAGTTGCAAAGCCGTTTTCCTTTACGGACGTTACCTCGCTGGCAACAAGGCGAGGACTTTCGAAGATTACTTTACAATTTTGAATATATTCTTCCCTTGAAATTGCCGTCAGAAATATATAAAGGCGAAATAGCAAGTAAACTATATGGTCTTAGCGAAGGCGTTATCGGTGAGGTCGCGAAAATATTACGCAGTGCGGCGAAACAGGCCATAAAAAATGGCGAAGAGCGCATCAGCATGGAAGTTATTACAAGCTGCCCCTATGTTTCTCGTAAGGGAAATATCGATATCGAGTTGCTATGACATGTTATCCGGGCTCAGTGGTGCGTTATTACCGGTACATCTTCAGCCCAAAGACGACGAATTGCTCAGCTCATGGATTATTCGATTAGCACATGCGCATGGTATTAAGATCCAGACAATGTCAGCCATGTTGTTTGGGCAAAATACAAACATCTGGAATAGGGACTTAGATCAGCTTGCACCGTTGGAAGATTTGAAAATATTATCGACGGTTTCCGGGGCATCATTAGATCGTATTGAACAAACTACGCTACGAAGTTTAGAGGGAACCCTTTTCGAACGTCACACGCCAAACGGCATGTGTCGATGGATAATTCCAATCGGTATTTTTCATCGCTCCCGGCGCCGACCTGGGCTTATGTTTTGCCCCAAATGCCTCCAAGAAGATATCGAGCCCTTTTTTCGACGGACATGGCGCTTGGCTTTTGCGACTTTGTGTACAAAGCATCGTTGCTATCTTTTGGATACCTGCCCGAATTGCAAATCGCCACTGGCCCCGCATCGCTCGGACATGCAATCGAGAGCTGTGTTTCCAGTGGCCGGGCTTAATGTTTGTTGCTGGAAATGTGGCTTTGATTATCGAAACCCAATAGCGTTATTGCATTCAGTACCAGAAGAGTCGATCGTGACTTTCCAGGCCAAACTGGAAAATGCAATAAAAAATGGCTTTACTCAGTGGGCCGACAATCAAAACATGCATTCCCTTTCGTACTTTGAAGGCTTGAGAGCCTTGATTGCCGGTATTACATCAAAACAGACACTGGAGCGACTAAATAAATCGAAATTAATCGATACGACTAGTTTGGTTGGCTGGCCAAAAAATGGATTGGAAATTGCTGATTTATCAGAACGTCGAGCAGTATTTGCCGTGTTAGCTGAAATCTTATATGAGTGGCCGGAAAGGCTTGTTGCTCTAATCACCGAATGTAAGTTGAGGTATTGTGATTTGAAGGGCGATGCCGAACACTTATCGTTCTGGTATGACAATGTAATTCAGCGCGAAGCAGGGGCTGCATGCATAGCAACTAGCCACGACGAGCGTCAGTCGATTATCGACGTTGTGACAACTCGACAAGGCACGTTTAGCGCATTAAAAGCCAAAAAATTATTTGGACGAAAATTATGTGTGCCACCCGCACAACCAATTTCAGATGAAATATACGAGGCAGTGCTGACGAGCATAGATAAGCAAATCGAAGGCGTTCTCGATGAGACGGCCCGGGCTTGTTTGATCCGAGATAAACTGATGTTCGTAGCAGGCCGAATCTTTAAACTTAGTCAAGACGAACTAGCGAACTTCACACTAGAACAAATACGGAGGATTAGCCCAGAAAATGATGTCTTTAACGGTTACGGATTTGCCACTACCCCCGCACAAATTAGAGGGCAACTTGAGTGGTATTGGAACGAAATAAGACCTATACTTCAGCCGTTAGATCATGTTCGCCAGGTATTTACGTCTTCGATAACCAAACGAGGATTGCGTCGAAGCGCCATAGGTCTTCGGTTCAGAGAGGCCATAACCTCTGCTGGTTTGGATCAAAAAAATGTATGTTACGGGATTTGGAAGCGTTAGATTGATTTACTCGAAATTTCCTGCGAAGGCAGCGTGAAACACAATGGCATAATTTCTCGATTTGTAATGATTGCTTTAATCCTGGCCGTTCACTATCAAGGGGCTGCGCATCCAGGAAAAGTAGACACTGAAGGATGTCACACTAATCTGAAAACAGGGCAATATTATTGCCATTCATCTCAAGCCGCCCAATCGCCTAGATCAAACGCCAAAGCGTTCAAATCATATCAGCAACGCTATTTATTACAAAAACATCCGGCATCAGCTATCTTGATCTTTCGGACAAATTCAGAAGGATATGAACGGTACTGCACTTAATCTTAAGAAATTTCGTAACCTAAAGCATTCTGAAGATTTATTGAGTTTGGATTGGTTTGGTGGGATTTCGCCCAATAGCGATGAAACAGACAACCCACTCATCGAATGTTTTTTTACGCCAACCACCCCGGGTACTTTTCAAAGAGCGTATATAGGTCAAATCCGTGCTGGTATTGCAGTGGGTTATCTTCCATCCCTTTTTCTAGGTCAGTTTTTTAGAAATGGTAAGCATGTGCCATTAAGTCAGTGGCAGCAATCAGAAACCATTACCTTTGAGTTAGATACATCAGATTTGGAAGCGGTGAAAGACGCTACTCTCCATGACGCGAATTTGGCAGATCAATCAAAACTACTAGCAAGCCATTTTAGCGATATTAGAAAACGATCGGGAATCAAATTACTTAATGGTCTTCTAGTTAAGTCAGATAGAGAGAGTGCTGCACGATTTATTCTGAAAAATGGACCAACTCCAATGTCGGCAATAATTCACGATATGGAGTTAATTAGATTTTATTTTACTAATTCGGCTTTTTCCAGCAAGCAAATTTTTAATGGTGCTTTTCAAAAAGAAGAGTTATACGTGCGCGTTTTTAATAGAATCCATGAGCACCCTTGGTTTGATACGTCCACCAAGTCAGGACGGTTTGTATACCGACATGGATATAAACAAGCTGATGCTCCAATACTTGGAAGAATTCTTTTCGAACCCAATGGATTAGCGTTAAAAGCTGTCCAAAGAGTTTTTAAACAGATCACGGTCGATCGGATCAATTATTCTGATGGATGGCTTGGCTTTCCAAGAACTGATTTTCCATTTAATGGGAAAACGCGGCTCAAACTTAAAGGCCGTAGACTAAAAACACAAGATGGTTTTATTTTTTTGGCGTGTCAGATTATCGGTTGCTCTGGCCCGTTTCCGTTCGCAAATTTGAGCTACAGTGACGAAATATGTCCTGGAGGAGCACCTCCGCCAGAAAATGCTCCAGTAGCCTTTCCTGGGGCAAATACGCTTGTCCATGGCCCCGCCAACGATGATCCCCAAGATCAGCATGGAGAAAGTGTTAGCGATGAACCGCCACTAAGTAATGCTATTCAAATAACCTCCGAACTTGATTATCGAGAATTTGAGGGGCTTCGTGGTGTAAAACTGAAGCATGAAAAAATGCGGGATAGTACCCACCAATCAGAATTTAAGAATCAGGAATATGACGATAGTTTAGTGAATGCCAGTACAGGTGGCGGTGTGTCAGGCAATAGCTCCGCCGTTGGTCAAGAGTTTTCAACACAACAACGGCCTCAATCGACTGTCTCCCCGGATTTGGAGACCTTTGTCAAAATTATTAATGATCTTAGAAAGATAAGGCCAACCTGGAAGATAAAAACTATTTGCGTTGGCAACGGAATCGAAGAAGAGGGAGAATGGTTTTCCTTTTTTCCGAAAGTGCCCTGTAAACAACGTAAGCGCATGATGCGACAGTTTTCATTTATGGATAAAGATAAGTTTATCCGTAGAAAATTTCTATGTGTTGAGATAAATGTAGATAAAAGATATTTATATATCTTTGAAGCGCAACGAAGGCTGAGAGATACGCCCCCGGCGGATGAAAAATCCTCTCCATATAAAGAGGATTTGCCTATATTACTACTTCGCGGAATAGGATATGAGGAAGTTTTAGGGGATGACTTTATTGAAATCCTTAAGTTGACCGTCAAAAATGAGACCTGGCCAGACGGTAGCGACCTAACGCATTTTGTTAAGGACTATACCGTTCACGGAATGGGGGCGCAATCGGTGCATGCGGTAGTGGTCAGGATTCTTGAGCTCATAGACCGTAATTTGTTATGAGATAAAATTTGGCAAAATTGTATTTATGCCAAAATATTAAGAAATAACATGAAAGAATCACCTAATGTGCCAAATAAAAGTAAAAAACAGATTCTCAACGTAGATGTATCTTGACTCAATTACTTGGCAGAATCACGCCTGAAAACAGACATTCTGAATTTAGTTGGGGTAAACAAGTTGGAAAAGAAGTTATTGAATAACCTGAGATGCCAGATATTTACCAGAAATAGGCTTGTGCTGGGTCGCAGCATAAATGTCCATGGCAATAGAGGCGAATTGTCTTAATCGATGCTACCCGTCGGTCAACGCACATCCCATTACCAAAAATATCATTCAATATTAAGTGCCCCCGACTTGAGGTGAGCATTGGCTACACCTTTGCCCCCCATAAGTTTTGAATACCCCCTAAAAGAGCACTCGCCAGACGATTGGTTCACTCCGTTTTGATTTAAATAGTTGATAGGTAACACCGCTTCCCAGTGGGAATCTTTTATTCTCGCTTTAAGCGGTTCAGAAAGAATCCATCTATTTGGGATTATCGGATCAGAAGATAGGGAACTATAAGTTCTCACTTGAACTCAACAGAGAATGCGCAAGTTATTGATATTTATATCAATATCAACATGGCACATTCAATGCATTTTACATCTTCGTCGGGCTACCACGGCCACGGCCAACAAAATGGGTACGGGCAGGCTACTTGGACGTACCCAAAAACTAATAACCAATTCAGGAGATGTTTATGTCATCGTTAAAAGACCAACTAACCACCCGTATCGCGGCCTATGATCATTGGGCCTCTCGTCGTCAATATGGGCCAGATGGTCACAACGACCGTAGTCTATGGGTTCTTGCTTGTATGGACGAGCGTCTACCGGTTGATGAAGCCCTCGGAATCAAGGTGGATTCGCCGGTCGGCGGTGGTGATGCTCACTGTTTCCGTAATGCGGGTGGGATTGTTACCGATGATGCAATTCGTTCAGCGATGCTGACATGCAATTTCTTTGGGACCAAGGAAATTGTTATCGTTCAACACACTCAATGCGGCATGCTTTCCGCTAACGCGAACGATTTGGAAAAGATGCTTCGTGCTAGAGGAGTCGATATTGATTCATTAACGCTGGACCCGACTTTGTCAGAGCTTAAACTCGATAAAGGCGCTTTCGCTAAATGGATTGGCATGATGGATGATGTTGACGAAACCTGCATTAAAACTGTTGAAACATTCCGTAACCATCCATTAATTCCGAAAGATGTCTTGATTAGCGGTTGGGTATGGGAAGTCGAAACTCGCCGTCTGCGTGCTCCAACTTTTGATGCGCAAAAACGAGCTCGCACGGATGTCACTGCTGCTCAATTCGGTGTTACCGCCAAGCAGCCTTCTCGCTGGTCAGCCTAACCCTGATCGGGAAAACAACTGATCTGCTTCAATCTCGGAGTACTTTCCCGGGCGTAAGCCCGGGATCGATCAAAACCCATGCGTACTTTTTTTGCGCCTTAAACATTGGAGTTAATGTTCTATGCCAACTTATGATTACCATTGCGAAAACTGCGGCTCTGATTTGGAATTTCGCCATTCCGTCAACAGTAATGCGCCCGAATGCCCCCAGTGCGGCAGCATCATGGAAAAAAGAATTTTATCGGCGCCTGCCGTTCACGGTTACATGGCTGTAGGCAGAAACCAAGCAATGGCTTCGCTTCAACGCCCGCTCGACGAGGCTAGTCATCGTCATGGCCCAGGATGTGGATGTTGCGGGGGCCATCATCACGCATCTAGCAGCACGACATCCTCTTCATCTGCCGCTTGATGCGGCGTTCGGATCGCATCACTGGTTAGAGAATAATTCAGGCCAACCTCCCATGAGCACACTCGTTTGGATCATCATTTTCACCCTAACTGGAGGCCTGCTCAGCGTCGGCGCGGCAGGCTTATTTTTACTGATTCCAAATCGCTACCACCCACGAATCTTACCTCATGGGCTTAGTTTCGCCGTTGGGGCCTTGTTGAGCGTCGCTTTTCTGGATCTCCTGCCGGATGCACTACGCACTGCCGGCGAAAAACATGCACAAAGCTTAATGGCCACGGTTTTGGCAGGCATTATCGGTTTCTTCCTGTTGGAAAAATTGCTGCTATGGCGACACTGTCATACTGGCAATTGCGTTGCTCATAACAGGGGACGTTCCCATCGGTCGGCTGGCACCCTGATTATCTTGGGCGACGCCATCCACAACTTTGTCGATGGCGTCCTTATCGCGGCGGCTTTCCTTACGGATATACATCTGGGGATCATTACCAGCATCGCAGTAACGGCTCATGAGATCCCCCAGGAAATAGGTGACTTTGCTATTCTTATTGAAAGCGGTTACAGCCGTGCCAACGCATTACGCTATAACCTGATGTCCAGTCTATCCACACTGGTCGGGGGAATGCTGGCCTATTTCAGTCTGGCAAACCTGCATGAAATGTTACCCTACATTTTGGCATTGGCGGCATCAAGCTTTTTATACGTTGCCATAGCCGATCTTATCCCTAGTCTCCATCAACGTAGCGCTATTGCAAAACAACCGGCATTTCAGCAAATTGGCCTCATCACGTTCAGTATTTTTCTGGTGTATTGGATTCATGGACAAGCCGAGGCTTTCCATGATCAACAAGGGGCGGTTGAGACTAAAACCACACGACCGCTAGAAACTGGACCTGTATTGGAAGCAAAAATAGCCCATGCTCCACTGTACAGAAATGAAAAATACAATATTTGATGGCAATGAAATATTTCTTTATTTTTCCGATTTTAATTTGTTCAACTTTAACTCCTTGTGCAGCCATGCCGACTTCAGACGAGGTTTTAAAGCTCATTGGCCTGCATAGCGATCAACTATCAAAATTAAAAAGTGGAGAACCCATCTCACAAGAAGTAAGCGAAGAAAACGAAAAGGAATTGGCGACCATTACTGCAATTTACCTAGAATACCCTTTGCAGTTGGTGACTGAATTTATTAGAAACAATTATATTTCCGTCATGCATGGCGACGTTTTGGCCCACGGCCACATTCCAGATAATGCGAGCACAGATACATTTAAAGCGTTTTATTTTCAAGAAGCGCAAACCTCCGAAGCGTTGGCCTTATTAAACGCCGAGCCTGGCGATCACCTTAATTTGTCAGCAAGTGAAATAGAAGAGTTATCTGAAATCCGAAAAAAGCAACACGACGCTAAGCAGCGGGATCTTCTCCTTTCGGTATCCAAAGTCTATCAAAAAATACTGTACAACCGCTGGCGTCAGTACAAAGATCATGGCATCGAGGGTATTTCGGAATATTCCAGAGAAGATGAAAACATCAAACCAGGCCTGGAATTAAAAGGTGCCTTGAAAAGTTGCAAAGTTTTATCAGACTTATTTGCCGATTTATTCAATGATTTGAACAATTACCCTAATCATTTTTCTTTAGGCGTTGAAGAAAGTTACTACTGGTTAAGTCGAGCGGTAGAAGATAGACCGACCGCTATATTGGGTCATCATGTTTTTCAAGAAACCAGTTTGGGGTCTATCGTTGTTGATAGGCAATTCTATGTTAGTCATTCTTATAATACTACCCACGATATATTAGGTGCGTTGCCTTACTTGAACGGAACCTTGATCTTTCATGCGGTTCGTACGTCTACCGATCAGGTTTTAGGCGCAGGCTCGATAATACGACATAATTTGGGGCGAAAATTTCTAAAAGCAGAATTGCTCCACCGATTATTGAAGCTCAAACAGTCCGTAGAACGCGATCAAAGAACTGAAGATAACAGATTTCAAACAAACCTATGGTTCTTGATGGATTATTCCGCATAGAAAGATGGATGCGTTGGTCAAGCCCATTTGAGCCCATGAAGTTAAAATGCCATCTTTTAAGTTAGCTGTTCAGGCACAAACTCAGGAGCTTAATTTATGTCCGACACCTTATTGCCCGAGCTAAGCGCCATATCTTTCCTACAGATGTTTATTACCCAAAGCGTCAAATTGGCGGGGCAATATAACAGTGAAAGAGGGACGGCCAATCATATCCAGGACTTAGGGTTGACTGCCAGCAGTTATCTTGAAGCCCATGCCCGCCGACAGTTGGGGCTGCCCGGTAAAATCACTCCCGAGCAATATGTGTCGATCATTACACATATCAAGAAACAAATTGGTGGGAGCTTCTCCCAGGTCCCAAGTGAGTCGGCAGGCTGCTTATGCGTGGAAAATTTCCATTGCCCATTCGGCGAGCGCGTTAAGGAAGCACCGGAGCTATGTCGCACCACCGCTTCGGTGTTTGGTGGCATTGCGGCCCGAAATTTCGGCTACGCAAAGGTTGTGCTCAACAAGCGTATCGCCACTGGTGACGGGAAATGCGAAGTTACGATCTACACTGATCGTGAAGCCGCCCAGATTGAAGAAGGTGACGAATATTTCAACGAGGGCGGCATGATTGTTTCGCGTTCAGCGATTGCCGAGGTCGCCGCGCGCGTTTCGGAAAAAATGGCTCGAACATGGAATCCAAAGGCTGTTTCGGGTCAAAAGCGCGGGTTGGATCGGCCGGAGCTGATCGCCGAATCCGAGGTGATGCGCGAAGCGTTGCAAGCAGTCGAATTGGTTGCTCCCACGTCGGCCAATGTGCTGATTAACGGCGAGACGGGGGTTGGCAAAGAAGTCATCGCGCGGGCCATCCACGCACTCAGTGATCGAAGCACACAAAAATTTGTCGCGGTTAATTGCGGCGCCATTCCGGAAAGCCTGCTCGAAAGCGCCTTATTCGGCCACGAAAAAGGCGCTTTTACCGGTGCGCACGATCTCAGGCGCGGATTTTTTGAACGCGCAGAAGGGGGCACCCTTTTTCTTGACGAAATTGATAGCTTACCGCTCCTCTCTCAAGCCAATCTTCTTCGTGTACTCCAGGAAGGCGAATTCGAGCGCGTTGGCGGTGCGCAGGTCCTACATAGCAACGTTCGTATCATAACCGCCTCGAACCGCCCCTTGCTGGAACTTGTCGATCAAGGGCGATTCCGCAAGGATCTGTATTATCGGCTTAACGTTGTGACCATCCGCATATCGCCTTTGAGGGAACGCCGCGAAGATATTACTGCATTGGTCAATTATCTGTTGAAACAAATTGCCCATCGTTATGGCAAGCCCCCGAAGGTTCTGAGTAACGAGGCCTGGCAACAAATCATGGCCTATGAATGGCCGGGAAACGTTAGGGAGTTGGAGAATGTACTGGAACGAGCATTTCTGTTTTCACCCGGACAAATCATCACCAAGGTCGGCGTAGATGTAAATCCTGACGGCGATGTTTCGACGGACGAAAGTAATCTTCGCGGCAAAAAACGGTTCGCCGCCAGCCAGGTAGAAACCAAAACCTTACAGGACGCCTTAATCAAACATAACGGCAATGTCACAGCAGTGGCCAGTGAGATTGGCATAAGCCGCCGCGCTGTGCATCAGAAGTTAAAGCACTACAATATCGATGCGGGAGTTTTTCGGAAGTGACCGATTGTCACTATCATCCACGACATCCTTTGCCGGCTCACGATTGGGCAAGGAGTATTGAAAAAATCAGGAGTTAATCAGTCCTTCCGAGCATTATTTCTACGGCGTTTTAAGAATTTTCTCTCCTGCCATGCTGACGGTAACGGCACGCTTCACCGCGCCTATAATTTTGCCTCTAGCACCAGATTGGTCGGCGTCGTAGCGGCGCGTCTGACTTGACCGAAACCAGCGGCGTTCAGCACTTCAGTGAGCCGTTTCTGTCCGGCCTGGGCACCTAAGCCAAGACCGACTTCTTGCGATTTGGACGCTGGCACGCAAACCATGGTCGAGAACGAATAATAGATTTGCCCCAATGGATGAAGATTCTCCTCCAGACTATCGCCAGCAAATGGTTCGACCAGCATGAAAGTTCCGCCTTTAGCCAGTGTACCGGCGACATGTGTAGCCGCGCCGATGGGGTCGCCCATGTCGTGTAGGGCATCGAAGATGGTCACCAAGTCATAGTTTTTGCCCGGATATTCCTTCGCCGTCACTACCTCAAAAATAGTGTTGCTTGAGACGCCGGCGTCACGCGCTCGTTCACGGGCATGTTCGATCGAGGGTTCGTGAAAATCGAAGCCGTGGAAGGTTGAGTTGGGAAACGCCTTAGCCATCAGGATTGTCGAAGAGCCATGGCCGCAACCAACATCGGCGACGCGAGCGCCGACTTCGAGTTTTTCTCGCACACCGTCTAGCGCCGGTAGCCAGTGGTCGATCAAGTTCATCGCATACATCGGCCGGAAAAAGCGCTCGGTGCCGCAGAATAGACAAGGGCTGTGATCACGCCAAGGTAATCCTTTGCCGGAACGGAAAACCTCGGTCAACTTGGGCTCGTCAACATACACCGACATCACCGCCTGAAAAAATCCCTGCATGCAGGCTGGATGACCTTCGGCGGCAAAAATGACTGATTGTTCCGGCGACAGTGAAAACTTACCGGACGCGGCATCGTAATTGACGTAGCCAGCGGCGGCATTGGCGGAAAGCCATTCACGCAGATAGCGTTCGTCCATGCCGGTATTGTTGGCCAGTTCCTGGCTGCTGGCCGGACTAATTTCCAGTAGCGCGCTGTACAAATCTAGTTTGTCGCCAATATACGCCATCAACAGCCCCATGGAACCGGCGACATCATTCATCACTTTGCCTTGGAGTTGTTCCAACTTGCCGGTATCGACTTCATTCAAATGCAATGTCATGTATTGTCCTGCGGATGTGTAGTATCAGGCACCTCAAATTCGCAGAATCCGAGGTGTGTCCATAATTATGAAATGGCTTCTTTTCGCAGAACTTAGCGCCTATTTACTACTGCTGACTGTCGCCTTGTTTTTGGCCATCAGGTTTGGCGGCGGACCAATAGGATCGAAATTTTTCAGCAACGGGACATCGTCCTTGTTGACCCATAGCACGTCCATGTTGTATGACCCTTGAGGCCCCCAGCCACCAAAAAACTTCTTGCCGTCCGGCGTGAATGACCAGCACATGTCTTCACCGGCGGTATTGATGGTATCGCCGAGATTCAATGGCTCTTGCCATTCACCCTTGGTATTTTGGTGAGAAATCCATTCATCATGGCCGCCACGCGAGCCCATGTCGGTGCGTGTGCTGGTGATGATCAGGCTTTTGCCATCCTTCGACAACCCTGTCCAATGCAAATGGTCGCGGTACGGAGAGTTGATTCTCGATCCCAGGCTTTGCGGTTTTTGCCATTTACCGTTTTTCTTTTCGACCTTCCAAATATCGCTGTCTTGGGTCACGCCAGGTTGCTGATAACTGAAATAGATCAGACTATCCGAGGCGATGATTGGGCAATGTTCTTCACCTGTCGGAGTGTTTAAATGAGGTAACTCGGGTACATCATTCCAACTTTTG
The DNA here is from genome assembly GCF_050275925.1 of Methylomonas sp. MS20. Classification (NCBI taxonomy): domain Bacteria; kingdom Pseudomonadati; phylum Pseudomonadota; class Gammaproteobacteria; order Methylococcales; family Methylococcaceae; genus Methylomonas; species Methylomonas sp. MS20. Next base: position 5,294,574 of record NZ_CP189962.1, on the reverse strand, counting down.
GCTTGTTGCCATACCCCATTGATTTTTTGTACCACATACAGATCGCCAGTTGAAAAATTACCGGGTTGATAGCGGGTAAAATAAATCGCGTTGCCGTCGTCGGACAGACTGGGTTCCAGTTCCCACGCTTCAGTATTAATGTTCGGGCCGACTTTGGGGTCGATGTCCGGCCCCAAATGAATCGGCGTTTGCCAAACACCATTGACGTTGTGCGCCATCCAGATGTCAAAGCTGTAAGGATTGCCTTTTGACTCGATGCTGCCAGGACGCGTGGAAACGAACAACACCGTTTTGCCGTCGGCACTGTAGGTCATTTCGAATTCAGCTGCGTCCGAGTTGATCGGTGCACCTATGCTTTTGGCCAACGAAGGCGCTTGGGCGTTTGCGCCGGATGGCATATCCATGCCGGGCATCGCATACGATGCACTCTGTCCTAACAGCAGCGCCAACCCAACGAAACGAAGATTGAGCTTCATAGATTTTATTTTCATAACGTGTGTCTCATAGGTTTTTCTGGATCGATCAAAAGTGAATGTTGTTGTTTGCTGAGATCAAACCTTGGGCTTTTCTGTTTCGAAAAGAATCGCTTGCATCGGATAGCGCGTCGGACTGGAACCGAACTCCTTTTTGAAGGCATCCGACAGTTCTTTTACGATTTCCTCGGGATCGACATCACCTCGATCTCTGATTTCAAAGATCACTGGCGTGTACACCAAAGCCCGCGCAAAGGCCGTTACATCAAGAATATCGTAGACGTGACGCTGTACAGAGATGACAATCGGATCAAAGCCAATTTGAATCAACTGTTCCTTGAGCGGATCGATTTGATGACAGGAAACCGGATCGAATAAAAACTGAGGAGTATCCGACGGAAAATATTGTTTGAGCACTTCAAAGCTCAAGCTCGCAAAGGGATTGTAGCGTTCGGAGTCCCACACTCGGAATAGGTATCGACCGCCCGGCTTCAAGGTTCGGTAAACCTCACGAAACCCTTTATCCCGGTCGAAAAACATGATGCCAAATTGGCAAATTACAGCATCAAAGGCCTCGTCATCAAACGGTAATGCCGTGGCGTCGGCGTTTTGGAACACAACTTGTTCGCCGGGCTGAAACTTTTGCCGCGCTACATCCATCATCGAGTCGCTAATGTCGATGGCGGTCAAGCGAGCTTCTTTCTTTAACAAGGTGCGCAAGTGACGCGTGACGATGCCAGTGCCGGCAGCGATTTCCAGCACGTCGGTCGGCGTTTGTTCGGCGATGCGTCTTGCGGTATCAGCGCCGTAATGCTCGAACAGTACAGGACCAAGATCGTGATCATACGGTATGACAACCTCATCAACGTAACCAGACATAGTCATTTTCCTTTGCAATCAATAACGGTAATTTTTAAAAAGATAACCAGTAGCACTGCGGCCCTTTACCTTCGACTTATTGCAGAGAGGATCTCCGCCTAACAGAGCCCGATATTCGCATTATCTTCAACCACATACAGGAATCTGACCAGCGTCCCACGCTCGGCATGATCCTTGAACCAACCATTCTCGGCCATACGAGCTTCGCACAGGAAGGCGTTGCCTTCTGCCGCAAAATCGGATTGAAGTTTGCAGGAGAATTCGTAATTTTTGATCCAGTGATTGCGAATATTCGGAGTGAAGTCGTGCTGAACATAGCGGAATGACAATGTCTGTAGAGCCTGATCCACACGCGTATGGCCGGCCAACAGAATCGTATCGGAATCATGCTCTTCTTTGGCCTGAAACGCTGCGATAATCATACGACCGCCAGGCCGCAGCCGGGCGTTGAGTTTGGCCAGCGTCCTGTTGTAATCTCCCATGAAGTAGATCGAATCAATGGCCAGGATGACATCGTAATCGCAGCCAGGCAATTCGTCATGAATCAAGTCCACCGCCTGGAAATTCAATGCGGCGGCTTTATCCCGGGTTCTTTCCTGTGCCTGGGCAATGGCGGCATCGGCATAATCAAGACCCAAAATGTTGCAGCCCGACTTTTCGTGCAGGTATTCTGTAATGTGGCCGTTGGAACACCCGATTTCCAGCACCTTCTCGCCGGGCTTAAGCAATGAGGCTAGAAAATCCATCTCGTCGGTGTCCATCATGCCGTGCTGGCACAAGTCGATGCCATAAACAGCTTCGCAAAAACGTGAGTGGGTCGGACTTTCTGCGGCACGCCGGAAGTATTCGTTGTACCAGGCCTTGGAAAACATTTCCGCCTGCCCCATGTCGACCGTGTGATTCATCAGTTCGTTCATGCTTTGTTCCATAGTCATATTCCTTAGATTAAATCGAAGAGACCAATTAGTTAACTGCCTACCCCAGAATAGACAGATAAATTGTACGGAAAATAACTCAAATCTGAAACGTATTACCAATCTCTAATTTAGCATGATGGATATGCATCTTTGCATGCCAAGGTAAATTGGTACTCGTCAGTCATGATCAAGCGAATATTTTGCTTAATCGGAAATTTCGTTAGGTAAAACAACGTTAAAACCGAAACACTGCCGAAAACTGGAAACGCAGCGAATCTCCCATTACTAACGACCGTTAAGCTCACTCGCGGCATACGCAAGCTAAAAGCCTCGCTGTTGAGAATTAATCCGGCAAGCGATTCAGTAAAACGTATGAAACATTGCACTTTTACTTTGGCCGCTTACCGATTTTGAAAGGATTGGACTAACAAATATACTGCTCGGCCTTAGACTCTTCTCGATAGTTTTTTCATGCAATCGGTTGGCGTTAGGCGAATGGTCTGGGCCGTGTCAAACTCTTAGGGGACATAAGGTTTACCATCCCATTCCTTGTTCTTGAAAGGATTTTTCATAATTTCGCCGTGTGTTGGAAACAATAAATCGGCTTTTCGGAGCAACGCTTTGCGATACTTGTCTAAACTGGCCTGATCTTCGCCCACGGGATCGACGACAGGTGTCAAATTGTTATGCCACCACATATGGGTGATGAGCATGACACCGTCGTCGGTATCCACTAAAAGGCTGCTATCTTCTTCGGTGTGACCTGGGGTCCTGACGACCGTTACACCAGGAAGAATCTCGAAATTATCGGGATGATCCGACCATATCTCATCTTTATAGATCGACCAAAAGTCGACCACCGGTGCATTGGGGAATGCACCTAAATGCATAGTATGGTCGGGATGGTGGTGGTCGATCCACACATAATCCACGTCTTCAGGGCTGATGCCCATATCGGCTAACTTATCCATGATTTTCGGCCATTCGCCCTTTCTCACTTCGCCTGGGTCGCCGATTAATATTTTGCCACCACTTTCAATTAAAAAAACCGAGGTGGACAAGGAGCGGACGCCGTCATGGGTAGACCACGGCAAGAAAGTTTTACCCTCAACCTCTTGTACATGCCCCTTATACAAGAGGGTGACTTTGGCTTTCCCTGACGCCAGGTTGGTATGAACAGACCGACTGGTTTCGGCGCAGGCAGAAATGCCCAGTGCCGCGATCAGCAGCACCGGACGCAAATATTTAAGTTTCATTCGACTCTCCCCTGAAAGACACACTTTCAGTGTCAATTTGTTTATTTAGGCAAACGCCATCGTTTTTATTTGAACCGGTTAAATCAGCGCTTCAACCAGTGATCGGTAGCACTATCGACTCCCGGAGATTTTCCTGGTCTGCGACCTTTCAAATTCATTGTAAGACAGCACGATGCCGATTAAAATGCATAGCGTCTACCAAAACCGACATAATGGATTTGCAAATATGCATGATACAAATTGGGACGATCTGCGTTACTTCATCGAGGTTGTACGTTCAGGCAATGTCACGGAAGCCGGCATTCGGCTTGGTGTCAATCAATCAACCGTCAGTCGACGCATTGCTGCCCTTGAGAGCGCGTTAGGAAAACCGCTGTTTGATCGCACGGCAAAAGGATGGGTCATTACGCCGGTGGGCGAAAAAATCGTCACGCAAGTCGAAGAGATGGCGATACAAGCCAATGCCATTCATCGAAAAATCGAGATCGACACCGAAGAAGTTTCAGGGATCATCAGAATCAATGTTGCCGATGTGTGTTCCAAGCGTTTTGTGATGCCGGTCATCCGCGATTTCAAACGCGATTATCCCGAAGTCGATATCGAGTTGATCACGGCTGACCATGTGCTAAATCTAGCTAATCGCGAAGCAGACATTGCGGTTCAAGCCGTTAACGAACCGCCGCCTAATGTTGTCGGTAAACACATCTGCAAGATGGCATTCCAAGTGTACGGACATTCGGAGCTAATAGAAAACTTATCACTAGATATGCCCCCCTGCATCACCTGGATAGGCGACGGTGTCACCTTGCCGTTCTGGATTAAAAAGAATTTCCCCAAGCTCAAACGCGCTTATCGGACGAACTCCGGTGTCGCCATGTTTAACATGTGTAAGGAGGGCTTGGGATTAGCCTTGCTGCCCTGTTCGCTGGGTGATGAGGTGGCTGAATTGGAGCGCATTCCTGTCGAGCATATAGAACCGGGGCAGGACGTTTGGGTATTGAGTCATGTCGATTTACGCACCACGGCAAGAGTCCGCATTTTTCGGGATCGCATGGTCGAATTTTTGACTAGCGAAATCGATCTATTGGAAGGGCGAAAACCAAAAAGAGACTTGTATTAGCCAGTCTCGCATTACTTCACAGGATCGTAGGCTGTATGAGAATAGCGCGGGCCGCCGCCAACCCGCGCTAAATGGAGCGTAGCTTAGAAACTTGCCATCAGTTACTTTGAGCTTGCGATTGTTGCTCGGCAAGCCGCAATCCTTGCAGACCGTACCGGCGTTTCGGTGATTTTTGTAACGACAGCCGATAAGCTTCTGCCGCAGCTTGCGGGCGGTGCATTTCAAGAAGTAAATCACCCAGCAATTCACGAGCTGGCAAGATGGGGCCAGGCGTGACATTGTCTTTTTCAGTTACGTCTTCAAGATCAGCCGCTTTACGCAGTAACGTTTCCGCCTCTTGTTCCCGGTGATCAGCTTGCGCTATCCAGGCCGCCACGGCCAAGCGTTGAATTTCGATTTGGTCCGCAGCATAGGCATTGTTCTCGGCTTTTGCCCCATCCCTTATAACGCCCAGTCGCGCCTCACTGATCTGTGCCTCTTGTATCTCACCGCTTCTGGCCGCCCCCAAACCACGTGCGAACTGCGTAATAGCCTCACACCAACCAAACTTGTCCCAGGGAAAATCGCGAGGCTGCACTGAGAGTTTGGCCGCTTCTGTCCATGCGTGACGCTCGACGAAATAACGAGCCGGTATTGCAGCTAAAGCGTAGGCGGACGTCGAATTTTCAGGGTGGGTCTTTTTAATCTTGGCTACTTCTTTCCACAACGCTTGTGCCTTGTCGTTCTGGCCGTCTTGTAGATAGGCGTACAGCAAGTAATCCATGAAATGAAGTTCTTGGTCCCACACCTTGCCTGGAAAGTTATCCTTGGCGTAGTCTTTGGCCGCGAGATAGGCGGCCAGATTTGACGCCGCCGCGTCTTCCCATAAGCCCAATCGAATGAAAATATGCGAGGGCATATGCAGTGCATGGGGTACTGCGGGGGCAATGTGTGCGTAGGCGCGCGCTGCCGCCAAACCCTGTGTGGCCAAATCGGGGTTGTCACTGGCGTGAATAATATAATGGGCTACGCCGGGATGGTCAGGAATTTGGTTCAATACCTTTTGTAAGAGCGTCAATGCCATTCTGGGTTGTGCATAACTCTTGTCATGAGGATCGGTTGTGGAAATCAAGGCTAAGGCATAGAACACATTGGCTTCAGGATCGTCAGGGAACTGCGCTTGCACCTTTGCCATAGCTTGCGTGTAAGCTTGTTTGCGCCGACCATAGTCCGCATCTTCTGATCGGTACAGTTGGGCGACAGCATCCAGGTACAGGCTTTCGCGGTCGGTCTTCACCGGCAAAGCTTGTGCCCGCGTTAACGCCTCACGTCCTTCTTGTAATTCCGCCTGGGTGGGCGGTGTTGCCCATAACTGGCGGTATAGGCTCATTGCAATGCCCCAGTGCGCCATAACACAATCGGAATCGAGTTCGGCGATGTGAGCAAAGGTTTTCTTGGCTTCGTCGTACCAAAACGAGTGTAGCATCGCGACCGCGCGATTAAACTCTAACTGCGCTGCCGGTGAACAGGAAACGGCAAAGTTCGCCGTACCCAGTTTTTCCTGCCCGATGCCTGTAACGTGGTGATCGCCATCGGCCAAAAGTGGCGCAGAAGCAAGTAGTGCCAGCCAAAATATTAGGTTTTTCATTGTTTTCCTCCAGATGCTTATTGGTGTCTCCGAGTCGTTCGAACTAAACGCAACCACACTGGCTTTTTGATGTTTTCCCTATCTGAGACCTTTCAAATGCATTGTAGGGCAGACTAGAAGCAATTAAAACGCAAAGCAACAACGAATAAATACATGTTTGCCATGCATAATTGCATTTGATGAATTTGGGGTTAATTTGAAATGACAAGAAATGTCGGTGGCCACAAAAAGTGAAAAGTGTCCCAAATTAGTGAAAAACTAATGACACCAATATTGAAAAAATCCGAATGGATTTGGTTCTTAGAACCTGAATAAGAGGCATGTTTGCAACTGTGCTGGTGTGACAGATGACAAACGGTTAAAGTACGTCGCTTTTTACATCAGCTATATTTTTGCCAGCGCTCGCATTCATAAAGTCATGATAAAGCTTATTGAAGAATCACCAAACACATGGGTTTTTCGTCATAACCTTCCAGAAGGAGCGGAGGACAGTTTTGATGATGCAGTTGAATTGTATACGTCCGGGAACCTCGTTGAAGCCGAAGAAACGCTACGTAAACTGCTGTTTGTATGCCCTCATTACATAGACGCGTTACACCATTTGGCTCTCATATTCTCCGAAGATGAATTAGACCTTGAAGCCTATTTATGTTGGCGTGAGGCTGTACGCATTGGGTTGGAAGCGATCCCATCAAACTTTTCCTGGCAAACGAGCCACATGAATTGGCTGGAGTTAGACAATAGGCCATTTATGCGAGCCTACCATGCGTTAGGCTTATCGTTATTAGAAAATCGAGGTTCTGCTGCGGCCATCGAAATCTTTGCCCGTCTTGTATCAGTAAATCAAAACGACAACTTAGGTTGTCGATACCATCTGATGCAGTGTTATCTCAATCTTAATGAATGGCGGTCAGCGTTAAATTTGAGTGTCCAATACAGCACTGACACGGGCCCAGATATTGTCTTTTCCAAGGTGATTGCTTTACTCCAGCTCGATCAAGAGGATGATGCTATCGATGTGCTGACAGTCGCAATTGAGCAATACCCGAATATTGCAAAAGAACTTATCAAAACTAAGCACAGTGAACCTAAATCAAAACATAAGGGGTTTCTAACCCTCGGCGGCGAAGATGAGGCCTATGATTATTGGCAACGAAATCGAATACATTGGGCTAGCTCTACAATGGCCTATAAAATACTGAAACGTCTTGTGGCGAAATAAATAGGGCTGTTCATGTTTCTGACGGTGTATCACAGGTATGGATATTCTGAAACTAAGTTATTTGATAGGCATTTACGACCCGGTTCAAGATGACGCATGGCCTTGGCACTTTCAATACGAGTACGGCCAATATCTTTCAGCTAAACACAGGATATGCGGTCGGGAGCGAGCGGCGGAATTCGCCACTGAAAAAGAGGCAAGAGATTTTTACTTTCTATGGAAGCATGCGAAGACACATAAGTTCGAACTGATCCCAGTGCAATGCTGGGTGGTTGCACCGGATCCGGCTTATCCTCCGGAACATCCAAAGTCGATTTTAAAAGCCATTTCGGAAAAAGAGCCGCATTCGGTAATGCTTACGGCATCGCTTTGGTTTTACGATCAGGATATTTCAACACTGTACTCACAAAAAACGCTTAAGAAGCACCGAGCGGCACTTTTGGAATACGGTATTGATATTGATCAGCCCCGGCCCGCTCACCTAGCAATATCGCCAGAACAGCCAATTATTCAAGAACCTGAAAAACGTGTGTTAAAGCTTGTTAAGAGATAGGGTTAGTGCTTAGCTGAAATTGCGGCCATCAACTCAGCCCGGTCTATATGATCAGGCTTATTGACGGCACCCAGGCCAAATTCATGGCTGACTAACTTGGCAAGCTGGTAAGCGACCAGCAGTGAAATTTGTTCTTCGGAGTCTGCGGTATCCAGAGCGGCTTTTGCCGTCTTCCCGGCCATAAATTGAAAAGCACTTGTTGAAGACCAGCCAGCACCAAGTGCGGCCTGTAGTGCTGTTGTGGCGTTTTCGACTTTTAATTGATCAGCATAACCCCACGCCAAAACAACGGCGGCACATAGCCTTGTTTTCGGTAAGTCAAATATCGCATTATTCATGCTAAAGCTCCGGGGATATTAACAAGTTTTCTACTATTTTAGCGGCTCTTAGGCGCAGCATGCACTTTCGGAGGCTTTGATTGATTGGCGCTCAAGGGTGAGAAATGTTTCAAAATTGATAGCGCAAAATCCGGAAGTTTTCATTAATTTTATCACCCGACAAGAAAAAACAAATACGCTGTCATTTAGAATATGCTATTAGCTGGCGTAATAACACATTTCGAAGCCTATATTCCTTCGATGACAGCTATCGCTAATCAGAGCAGGCTTGTTACATAAACATGTATTTATGAGGATAGATATTCTCAATGCTTGAAATCAGAACCGTTCTGCTATTCCTTCTAACAGCTGTAGCCGAAATTGTTGGATGTTACCTACCGTACCTATGGCTCACCCAAGGAAAAAGTCCATGGCTTTTAGTTCCAGCAACGCTCAGTCTCACTGCTTTCGCTTGGCTTTTATCTCTCCATCCTACCGCCGCCGGCCGCATTTACGCCGCCTATGGCGGCGTCTATATATTCGTCGCCATTCTTTGGCTTTGGCTGGTTGATGGCATAAGACCCAGCCTATGGGATATTGTAGGTTCTTCGGTTGCGCTGGTGGGCATGTCAATCATCATGTTTGCCCCAAAAAATGCTTAAAAAAAACTGTGCTGTTCTTAAACCGACCAGTTTGAAAAATCGCACAGTCGCCAAGTCCATATTCAACGCCTAAATTGGGCTATATTGCGAGCATTCAATATTAGATGTCGACCGTCGCTTTTTGCGTGTTTTGAATGCAAGCCGTTACGCATAGATCAGCGTTTCGATGTCGGCATTCGTTTGAGGGATCAGATGGAAAAATGCCAGCATTGAATAATTTAAAGCCAACATACTTCAGAATGCGCTACGCTACTTCAAGTGCTATAAGAATTTAATCACATGTAAAGAGGAAGAGGTCATGAAGTTTATCCGTATTGCCGTCATTTCCACTTACCTATTCGTAGGGCTAGTATCTGCCGTTAGTGCGCAACAGCCCGAGAAGACAAAACTTACAGTGCTGCTCTACCCTTGGGTACCCGACTACGCGCATATAGCCAAGGTCATGGAGGAAAAGTTTGAAGCCGAAAATTCAGGCGTGGATCTTGTGTTAAGCGAACAGAATTGGAATTACTACGAGCCGGGTGGGCTTGATCCAGTATATGACGTGTATGAGCTAGATGGTATCTTCTTGAGCGATTTCGTGAAAGCCGGAAGACTTCAAACTATCAACGGTACAGAAGCGCAAATTCGCAAAGATGTGATTAAAGCAGCAGCAGATGCAACGAAAGTTGATGGTGCGATTTATGCCGTACCTCATTGGAGTTGTGCATTGTTCACATTCTTTTTTATGCATGACACTAGGCTGGCTGCCGCGAATACGAGAACAGATTTAATTTCTGTTATTGGAAGCACTCATGAAAGGGGCCGTGGACTATTAGTCGATTGGAAAGGCCATATTACTCTTACAGAATTATACGCAGACTCCTTGCTCGATTTAGGTGTTTCGCCGGAAGATACGGTCAAGGCTTTATCAAATGAACAGCTTAACCCCAACGCAAAATCAGCACTCAGTGACCTGATCGCTCTTTCCGACGTAGGTAGCGGTCGTAGCGATGTCGCTCACAAAGCTTGGCCACCATATTATGCGTTGGAATTTGCTCACGGGCGTGGGCGTGCTTTAGTTGGTTATAGCGAGCGCATGCACCACATTCTTCAAGAAATTACAAAACCAACCGATCCGACTCCCGTTGTTGATCCACGAACAATTTCGGTAAAGCTATTCAATCAAGGCGACAAATCAGGAGTTCCCTTGCTTTGGGTTGATAGCTTCGCTATAGATAAAAGTGTTACTGGCCCAAAACTTACCGCAGCCCAACAATTCATTGAGTTTGCTGTTCGTGATGATCAGTATCTCAGTGTTTTACTCCCCCCCGGCAAAGCACCTCAATATTTACTTCCAGCCTATCGCAATCTTTATACAGACACCAAATTGGTAGAGGCCGCGCCGCTTTACCCTAAATTTTTGGTTGGCCTAGATAAAGCTGCCAGTTTGGTTGGTGTAGGCATTCCGCAAGCAATCGAAAAAACGGGCGAACAGCTGGACAAGAAACTGCCTGCAAACTTGCATTACCCCAATTAGAAAACAGGCTGAACCGGCCTGTTTGGAAAACCAATAGCGTCCCGAGAGTGACGCCTGATTCAAACGTTAGGACTACTCTATGACAAACACTCCAGAAGAACGAAACGTGATGTATTTTGATCGCGTAGTAGAAAGGCAAATCAATGGGAAATTCATCGTGTTTGCCATTAACACTACCAACGATCAGGCGTATCCCCTAACGAACGTTATAGTCCAAACCTCTGATAGCCTTGCTGAAGGATTGCGTCTGTCAATAAGCTCACACCCAATGACTTACGCCTATACTGAAAAATTCCAGTCATCGGAAGAACTTCATGTCCTCCAAAAGTATATCGTCAAGCTAATCCATGATGCCGATGCAAAAAACAACGGCATTGTTCAGTGGGGGGTGTTGTGAGCTACTTCGTTACTATTACGTTTGATTTGAGCTATGCCAGTATATCGCCACATGGTAATAACGTTTACTCAAAGATAACCGATGCGCTAGACAATCTAGATTATTCTAAGGTTGTAAAAGGGAAAAAAGAAAGAACCATTGGACTTCCCTCAAACACCTATGTAGCAAAGTTCGATGATGATTTTGAGCATCAGTCCGAGGTTGTCGAATTCGTTAAAGTTGAGCTTAAGAAAATATTCCGGCTTCACTCTGTTTCCGGCAAGTATTTTATTTCCGCCGGAACAAATTGGGCGTGGAAAATTGGCACATTTTGAGTTTGGTCCTAACCCTGTTACTACACTGAGTTATAACAGCAGGTTATGTTGTTAGCTAGAACTGCCCCATCATCGGTGACTAGCAATAAGATCGCACCAAATCGATTGAAAAATCTCAGCCTGGTATTGGGCATCGTGCAGGGCATCGTGCGTACCTGATAACCTCGGCTTGAGGTGTTCTGCGATCTTGCTGGACCGTGTATCACGCCAAGAACAACCGGTCGCACCCATGTATAGTGCTTTGATATCGAGTGCTGCGAAACCGAACGGATTTTCGCCCAAAAAACGGTGAAAATAGTAGTTAACGAACGACCAATCAAAAGGGGCGTTGAAGCCGACAAAAACAATGGAGTCACCTCGATCAATCAAACTAGCCAGCCATTGCGAGAAGCTACTCATTGCCGAATGGGGTTCCAATCCACATTTCTTCAATTCTTCCATCGAGAGCCCCGTCACCTCTAACGCCTTCGGGTCGAAGGCATCAGTGATGGGTTTCAATTTGCAAGTAAACGTCTTTTCTGGATTAAAAATGCAACATGCACCGATTGAAAGCAGACTAAACTCGCCTGGGATTGGTCCGGACGTCTCAACATCGACTGAAACAAAAACCTCGCGCTTGTCGCTCATAAAATCAGTGGCTCCGTGGGAACAAGCGTAGGGCGGTTGCGAATGGCGTACCAGTGTTCCCTAAATGCTCTTCTGCGTTCATCCGCACTGCCGTCGGTTTTCCAGTGATGACCGGCGAAGGTCTTGATGTCAAATGGCAAGTCCGCTCCATCTCGTGCAGTGACCATTGTGGGCAGACCTCGCCCAAGCGCATAGCCCAATTCCAGAAAGCAATTTGGGCGAGCTCCGGTGATATCGGCCAGAACCATGCTACTACGATGTAGTTTGGCAAAGATTTCCTGATCGATTCGTGCGTGTTCATAGGCCTGCCGTCCATCGATAACGATCAGGCGATATCCAAATTCATCTTCAAGCACGGGCTTTGCCACAATGTCGAAGAAGTTTTGTACGTCAGTATAATCATCATGGTCGGGATTCAGCAGGCGCACCGCAAAGGCTTTAGGGCGTTCCAACGCTTCAAGTAGCTCCACCAGCGCCGATACACGATCAGTAATCGATTGCCGCTTAGGGAAACTAATTCGATTAATCCAATCATGAGCGTCTCCATCGTCTGCGATCTGGAACATGCGACGTGTTTGGGAGCTAGCCAAACCGAAGTTATAGAGCCGCCGAGAACCTTTGCTTTCCGAGCAAAGAGGAAGATTGAGCGGTACGATGTGCTTGCCAGCATCGTGATAAAGGTTCGCCAGATATAGAACCCCTTCGTCACCGCCCAAAGTGATGAGAATATCGCCATAACGCGCCTGTACCTCCATGCGTTTGCTATTCATGTTCCATTGCGCGGCGCTCTCGATCTTGATAAGTTGGGTGGTGCGTAACTCATCCCACATATCGACAAATGTGTCGGGGATTTGTTCTTCAGTCTTATGATGTTGGACAGCTACGACAAATGGACCGGGAACGTTTTGTGGACGATGTGCGAGGTTTTCTTTTACGGTCTGCCAGACAAGCCAATCGAAGCACACAGGCAGCTCATCCTTACGCAACGGTTCAGCATCAACAGGAATAACGAAGTTGGCTCCTCGCTTGACTAGTTCTTTGACCAAACTCACGACGAAAGTACGCGCGGCCTCTACCTCTGTGGTCGGAGCGATCATCAGGTCATTCACGACGCTACCAGATATGTGAATGCGTCGTCCAAATAAAGGGGATTTTGCCATTACCGATCCTCCATAACAGGAGATGCTTGGAGCGTTGTTGCCACTGTTTGCAGGTCGTCAAATTGGAGTGCTCGATCAGGATAAGCTTTTGCAAGTGCGGCTGGATACAGTCTGGTTCGAATGTCAGAATAAGTCCAAGATGGGTGAGGCTGATGTGCTCCGGTTGCGCGAACCAGTTCGCCAATCTGAGTCGGCGAGAGGTTGAGACCGTCGAGGTCCATTTGAAAAAGCTGCTGGCGTTCAGCATCTGAGGGCCGCTTGAATTCTTCAATTATCGCGGCGCGGCGGCGCAAAGCGGCATCAAGAACGGAAAGGCGATTTGTGCAGAGAATGACGACAATCCGTCCACCATATTGCCGAAGGTCGTCAACACCCTGGATGAGTGTATTGACTGCCACCTTATCTTCATGGTGGCTGTGGGCTTGAGTCCTCGAAGCACCAAGGCTATCGCCCTCATCAATAATGAGGATCGTCCTGCGAGTTTTTCCCGCTGATTTCGTAACCCTTTGGAACGCTTCGGTGAGCAACGTTCCCATTTCGCCAACCATGCCGCTACCACGAACCCGGTTGGAAAGTTTGAATAGAATTGAATCTGAGCTTCTGGTTTCTGTCACCAGTCGGTTCGCGATACATTCCGCCATCGCAGTTTTGCCGGTGCCGACATCCCCATGAAAGATGACAAGCGGATACTGTTCAGCGACAAGATCGCAAATTGCAAGCTTGCCACCGTGATTCTTTCGGTTCCAGTCGCCTAGCGCACCGACATTCAACAGCAGACGGAGTTGGTCGTGAACGCGGGCATAGCGGCTGTCGAAACCAAGCAAGGTCTTCTCCCGTCGAGCCAAAGTATCACTCGGTAGCTGTATTTCGCTATCAAAGATATTTACTTGGTTCATGCTGCCCAATCCTTTCTTTGTATGCCATAGGCATTGCTCACATAGTTGCGTCCACCCGAGGAATTGAGGCGCGAATGACTGGTATCGTCGTAGGATGTGGTCCAGCCGATTTTCAACTTTTTCCGCGTTGCCTCACGGGCTTCGCTCGTATAGGTGTCGGTGTAGCCGATTACGATACGTAGTTTTGCACCTGATACACATGGCCACATGACTCCACCAGGACGGCTCGTGGTCAAGGCGCCGGCATCAGTATCGACGTCGAAGCGGACTGCTTTCAATTCGATACCATATTGCAAGAGAGTTAAGTCGACCCATGCTAGATAGCCAGCCTTCGCAAGTACCTCAATATCGTAAGCATAGTCGGCAGCTTGCTGTGGCGTCCACGCTTTCGTGCTGTCGGCGATCATTACAAGGTCAGCTTTCATACGCCGGACAACGTTTTCGATGTCCGTCGTGGTGTAGGTCGCAGAGACGGTTCGCGTCTGGCTCATCTCAATCCTCCACCTTAAAGCCCGGACCGAAAATCTCTTTCCAGACCGAATTGTCGTTCTCAACCGATGCGAAGTTGGCCGTTTCCCAAGCCTCTTGGGCTGCTGTGACGATCTCTTGCCGCTCCGCTTCAGAAATCCGGCTTGTAACGTTGTTGAGGCTATAAACCGGATCAAGGATTACGACCGGATCAGAAAAGACTCCGAACGGCGGTGTGTTTTCGGGGAAGCTGATTTGATCCTTTAGGCCTGATTGCGCGATGTAAAGTAGAAAGTTACGGAAGCGTTGCTCGATGCTGCCGTCTTTTCCCTGCGTGACGAGCACATGCGCCATGATCAACTCAATGGCAAAAGATTTGAGCGGTTTAACTTCGGCGTAGTTGCGCCACTTTTTCGCCATTCGGACTAAAGTGCGAAAATCGCCATCCTCGTTCTTGCGTTCCTGAACGAACTTAATTTGACAGGGCGCGCAGGTCTGAATTTTAGAGCCATCATGGATGTCGTATTGCCAGCCATAACCTGGCCGGGATTCATCCTCAATCACTGGCACAATATCGACGCTCAATCCCGTTCCAATGAAAGTCACAGTCGCAGCTTTGCGCTGGATTTCGAAATCTTCAACTGACTTGGTCGGATAGATTTTGATCAAAAGATCGTAGATCGTCGCACTAAGGCTATCGAGGGTTTCCTTGTTCGCGTCGCGGCCGGAAATGTAGAACACCACATCGACATCGACGGGATCGTAAGTTGTCTTCCTCAAAATTGTATATTTTGCAAAGGAACCGGCCTTCACGACCTTGGTAATTTTGATTTCAGTCTTGTCCCTAACATGCTTGCAGAGTTCGTCGATTAGTCGATCGACTTGGGCGTGGTATTCCTTGCGTTTATCCGCCGGTAGGCGAAGTACGTTGCTGTCGTAGTAGCGAAGCTCGGTGTTGGTTAGAGCCATTGTTTATCCCCGTGGTCCTGGAGTTGATCTAAACGACCGGGAACGGGCCGGCCTCCCTGCAGCGATAAAGGCGAACTTGGCAGTAAAAATGCCAAACGCGCCTTCAATATGGGGCGCTATTTGCCCTAATTCAAGAGAGCCGGTTTACAAAGTGATCCTAAAGTTGTGGGGTTCCAGAACTGACAATACTGTAGACATTCAAAGACTGGATAATCAAAGTCAATGTCTGTTGAATCGCTGCTTGCCCCAGGGAAACAGGAATTGAGGCGATGCCGTTAACTCGTTTACAGCGAGCAAATCGTGGAAGTTCAATTGGTTTGCCACCACTTGACATCATCGTCAAAATTGACGATGATTGATCCATGACGTATCCAGGCGGAAAAGGCAAGTGCTACCAACGGCTAATTAATCTCATGCCGGCACACACAACTTATATTGAATCTCACTTAGGTGGTGGAGCTGTGCTAAGAAACAAAAAGGCCGCTCAAATCAATTTTGGTATCGACGCAGACGGGGCGGTTATCGCAAAGTGGCGACAACGATATCCGAACTATTGCACTCTGATACACGGTGACGCCGTCTCATTCCTTGAGAAGTATGATTATCAAGGAGGGGAATTAGTCTACGCCGACCCCCCATATTTGCCCGAATCTCGAAGAAATTCGAAAATTTATCGGCATGAGTATTCATACAAGGACCACAGCCGACTATTGGACGTTCTAATTGCTTTGCCTTGCATGGTAATGCTTTCGGGTTACGACAACTCGATGTATGAGTTACGCCTAGGGAATTGGCGCAAAGCAACGTTTTTGTCGAAGACCCATGTAGATGTGCGTACAGAGTGTGTCTGGATGAATTTCCCTCCCCCAACCAAGCTTCATGACGCTTCATATTTTGGAGAGACATATCGCGATCGGCAGACGAACAAGCGCCGCCATCAGCGTTTGTTTGATCGGTTTGACCGTATGGAACCAATTGAGCGAGAGCACGTTTTGCGCGCACTCAATGCTCAGTACTTAACTGAGTCGAGACCCTCATGAGACAGTCCGCTGCAGTTTTCACAGGCGCCGCCGTAGTGCAAATCGAACTGCCGTCTTCTGACACCTTCGTTTTGCCAGGCATTCCTTGGGGGGCAATTGAAGCATTCCCTACTCCAGCCTATTGGACTTACCAAGTCATGGCACGTCGTATCACCGGGATGCCGCCACGACATCGATTAGGAAATACGCTTGCCGAAGAGGTTGGCGCCTGTCTCTTGGGCGGACATGGAATTCCGGCAAGTGTCGGCCTTGCCGCGTTTCGAAGACTCCAGGCACAGGGAATGTTCGCCAACGCTTCAACTGAATCAGATATATTTGACGTACTTTCCCAGCCTCTTGAAATCGATGGCCGTCAGATTCGATACCGATTTGTGAAACAGAAAGCCCGCTATTTGAGTACAGCGTTATCCCGCTTGTCTGCAGAAAACCCACCATTAGACAGTGGAAAAGCACTACGCCAATGGCTCATCCAATTGCCAGGTATTGGACTCAAAACAGCGTCGTGGGTCGCACGTAATTGGTTAGACGCGGACGATGTCGCAATTCTGGATATTCACGTACTGCGTGCGGGTGCGCTGGCGAAGTTCTTTGATGAAAACCTAACGGTAGAGAGGAACTATTTAGAGCTCGAGGAACAATTCATACGTTTTGCTCAGGCTATCGGCACCCGTCCTTCAGAGCTGGATGCCATTATTTGGTTTGAAATGATGTCCTCCCCTCGGACTATTACTCAATTGATGGGAGGGAGTCTAGCCGGAGTTCGTCCGCGCTCGCCGTCCGATGCTTTTGCGGCCAGTTCATCAAGAGGACGGGGTCGTTCCAACAAAAGCACCTCCGACGCCAGACAAACCCGGTTGTTCGAGTAGTTGACTTACCCAAGGTTCGCCAGTTACCCCCAAAGGACAAAAACTGAGATCAAGGGCTTCTGCAGCGATGGCTAATACCCCAAGCATCACGCCGGCATCTCTCCATACAAGGCTTGCAGAGGCCTCATACTTTGCCGCCGTCATCCCTGGTTCCGCCGCAAGGATGAACAACGTCGCTGATGGAGCAGTTACTATATTCTGCATTGAACTCTTCACTATTGTTGCATCCAGTTTACTGGGCGTTTCGTGTAATACATGTTGATTAGGATCGTAACGGTACCAACACTCTTCTTGGGGTAACAGTACAAGAAGGTGGATGGGATGAATCGCGCCGCCTGATGGGCATGGGCGCCGCGACAAAGGAAACCCTAAGTGGTCACTGCCTAATTCTCGAGTATGGCAAGATATCCAAAGTAAAGCGCCGAGCGAATCCAGACTAATATCGGAAAACTGGCGTCGCGTACGACGACGAAGCAATATATTGATTGCAGATTCTTGTTTTTCCTCGGCAGTAATTGTGAGGGGTAATTGAATTACGTTTCCCTTAGGCCACGTGATAGGTGTATAGCAATTGGGCACTGGACGGGGAAAAGGATTACCCAAGTCCATCCATTCCGCCATCGAGTTCATAAAGCACCTCAAAATACTTATTACATCCTCGACAGTTTGCACACGCAACGTTTGCTTTATGACAGCTGTGTGCCCAACCCAGGATATTTTTAGGAACGTCTGCGTATCGAATCAGTTCAGGAGTGGTCATATCGATTGCGGGAGCTCTAACTGTCATACCTCCTTCTTGGAGAGACAGTAAGGCATTCATGCTCTCCAGAAATTGTATAGTGCCATCTTGATGAGACTTATCGGATTTCACAGAACCAATCCAAATCGTCTTGACGCCCAAAGGTAGGGCTTTCATGGCTGCAAAGGTTAGTAGCATTTGATTTCGATAGGGCCACCAATCGCTGGCAGGGGCATATCCATCTGGAGGTGTACCTGCCATATCTCCCGAGCCTAGAGACCTGCAATCGACACGGACGACATGATGCTCAATGCCCAATTTCTCACAGATAACCTTTGATGCAGTTATCTCTGCCTCGGCGGCGAGCTGTCCGTAATCAATAGTAATACAGTAGTCTGGCCGTTTCCACCAGGCAACGGCCAGTGAATCCATTCCACCCGATAATAATAAAGCAGCACTCATAAACTACACGCGGTCCAAACTGCATGATAGATAGCGCTAACATAGTCATCACACATATGGCATGACGAACCCTGCATCATTTTTTTGTTTTCTTCGGACTCATTCTCACAATAAACGATCACAGGCTTATCTTTGGCGCGCGCGTATCCAATTTCATAAATTGTGCCTGAGTCCATACCGTCGCCAATAGCAAAAATAATGTCCGCTTTCTCGATGCCAACCAAGTCAAGCATCACCACATCATCTGCACTGCCGCAACCCACATCGTGATACGGTGAGAATACTTCAAGCCCCATGTCCGCTAGGTCTTTCCGCGCTTGCTCAACGATCCAGAGCTGAGCCAAAGTAAAGAAAGGACCTGCCAAATAGACAACCGGACGGCGCCCTTTTCTGAATGCTTCAGAAGGAACAATTGCTTCTGGAGTGAATGATTCAAATAGTTCAGGTATGGCAAAACCTTTGCTTTGGCAATAGTATGCTGTTGCTCGTGAGGCAAGGTCTGCACTTTCGGCGGCCGATTTCCCTTCCTCCATCCATCGCAATGCAAAATGTGCGGCAAAGTTATCCCCGGAACCTATTTTCCATACGGAGCGCGATCGATAGGCTGGAACTAGATTAGTTGACTTACCATCATGAACCAAAGCACCCAGTGGACCGCATTTAATGACTACAACTTGAGCATGACCATCAAGAATCAATGATTTGGCAATTGAGTCAGCTGATGTACTTTCCCCGCCACTCAATAACCGGGCCTCGCGATAATTAAGAATCAGAGCAAGTTCGTCTGCCGTAGATCCGTTTTGATGAAATGGCTCAGGCTTTGCCGGGCTCTGCGGGTCGTAAACAACTCTCTTGCCGTGAACAGATGCGCTGCCTTCCAGCATGCCGAAGCGTAAAACCTGTTCAGCCTGTACGCGTAGCGAAGATTGACGACTACCAAAACTATAAATGCGAGGAGTGGCTAAACCGTGGTCGTAATCAAAAAGGGTAGATTTTGGAATGCTTTCCCCTGAGAACTTAAACCCTTCAATGGCTGCTCGAGAAATTAATACCGGCTCAGTTATGGAATCATAATAAGTATGTAGTTCAACAAAGATCCCCATTGCCGCCATGGCGGATGCGGCTCGTCCTGCTGATCCGTATACCTCTTGCCACGCTGGTCGCATGCAGCGTTCACGATACACCCCGCCGACAACGGCGATAGCGTAAGTATTATCTATAGTTGAATTCATTGAGGACTAACACGCACACGGATTTGACCGTCGTTCTTTTCGGTGACTCTAGCAACGTACCGAGTGCCGCCCGCCAAACATTCAAGCAGCCGTCGTGTTTTCGGAGATGCCAACCCACCTGCAACCTTACCCTTATAGAATGCAACGACTACTGTGGTAGTCCCAATTGGCTGTGCCGAAATATCCAGCAGATCGCCAACTGAAATGTCCGAAATAACATCGGGTTTGGGGGAGCTAAGTTGTGTGTCAATTACTAACGTTTCACAACTTTCTTCACCTTCCCAAAAGCCGCTTCCAACGCCACTACTTCCATTCGATCCTGACATTTATTGTCCTCTTCATCGGTTAAAAATCGTAAATAATTGGTATATCTGGATTTGTGTTTTGGTGGTACAGGTTGCTTCTTGGCTTTGTGTTTGTTGGAGTCAAGAGTAAGCGGCCATAGTAGCTAATAGGTGAATGACAATTTCATCCGTACTCAGTCGCAAAAAGCGCTCATAATATAAGGTAGTAATTGCAAAATTGCCATAGTCGCATTTATTGGCCCTGAAATCTTGTTCAGTCGCATAATACGTTCCGGTTTACACCGCCGCCGACCAGCGCCGCGGCGGATGCGGTATGGTGCGGCGCTCGAAACGGCGGTTGCCGCCAGCGGCCGACGTCTAGTCCCTGGTCGCTGACCGAGGCGATCGCCGCCGTTTCCTGCGCTTGCTGTTCGCTGAGTTCCGGCAAAATCGTCGGCAACCGTGCCGCTAACATCGACTTCCCTGTGCCGGGCGGGCCTAGCATCAATAAGTTGTGGGCGCCGGCGGCGGCTATTTCCAGCGCGCGTTTGACGTGGAATTGTCCGTGAACGTCGGCAAAATCGATGTCGAATGCGGCCGTGGGCAGCCCAAATGCGTATGGCGCGGAGTCGATGGCTTGCCGGCCGGTCAGATGGGCGCAGATTTCCAGTAAAGTGCGGGCAGGCAGCAATGCCGCGTCTTGGATCAGACTGGCTTCGGCGGCGCAGGACACCGGCAAAATCAGTCGCCTGGCGGCGTTGCGGCAGTGAATCGCGACTGGTAGCGCGCCGGGTATCGGCCGCAACTCGCCGCCCAGTGCCAGTTCGCCGATACATTCGTATTGGTGAAGCGCGGTTTTCGGGATTTGGCCGGAGGCGGCCAGAATGCCGAGCGCGATAGCCAGATCGAAACGGCCGCCTTCCTTGGGCAAATCGGCCGGCGCCAGATTGACGGTGATCCGCGCGATCGGAAACTCGAATTGCGAATTGACGATCGCGCCCCTCACCCTATCCTTGCTTTCCTTGACGGCGGTTTCCGGCAAGCCGACGATGTTTAGGGCCGGCAAGCCGTTGGCGACATCGACTTCGACGGTGACCAGCGGGGCGTCTATGCCGGTGCGCCCCCGGCTGTACACCACTGCCAGCGACATCGGTTCAGTCTTTGGGAAGCCGCTGCTCCAACTCGGCAACGCGTTTTTCCAAGTCTTCGAGCTTGGCGCGGGTTTTGGCCAGTACGGCTTTTTGAACTTCGAATTCCTCGCGGCTGACCAAATCGAGCTTGGACAGGGCGCTTTGCAACAAGGCATGGATGTTTTTCTCCATGTCGTCCTTCAGATTATGCAGCCCAGGTGGGATAGCACTAGAGATGCGGTCGGCAAGGTTATCGATGGTCTTGGTATCGAACATGGCGGTTACTCTTCGTGGTGTGGATCGGAAAATGGCTGGTGATCGCGGCAAATCTTTTCGGTATCGCCGCGCGCCAGCGGTTGTTCAGTGAGGCCGCAATGATAATGGTTGGCCTCGACGGCAAAATGTCGACAAGAGCGGCACAGCCCAAAACTTTTGGAATTATTGACTTTTTGCAACACGCTCAACGTGGCTCGCAAGGCCTGACCTATCGTCTCGAACTCGCGTTCGCTGAGTTGGGTTTCGGCGTGCTTAAACACATCCAGCGGTTTCAAGTCTTCCAGCAGAGCGTACCCGGTTTCGGTCAGCGTCAGGTGTACTACCCGGCCGTCGACGGCATCGGTGGTTTTCTCCAAGTAATGCCGCCGCTCCAGAATCTGGATGGTCTGGGATACCGTACCCTTGGTCAAACCCAGATATTCCGCGACAGCCGCGTGGGTGTTGCTGTAATGATTGCATTTGGCCAAATAGTCCAGCACTTGGCCGTGCACCGGCTGCAAGCCGATCGCCGCGTATTTTTTGCGCTCTTCCGAGCGCAATATGGCGCTGATACGCTCTATCAGCTTAAAAGTCTCTAATTCCTGCATTGTTTCGATTCTAACACAGGCACTCGCACGCGGTGTGGCTTGCGCGGATAGCCGGATCAGATTCCCTCGAGTTACCGAATTGTCCGCACCGGTTCTCGAGGCGGCGGGCTATACTGGCGGCTTCTACCCATCCGATCGGAGGCCGCCATGCAGAAAATTACCGTCAATCAGCCGGTCGTCGAAATCGACGGCGACGAAATGACTCGCATCATCTGGCATTTCATTAAGGACCAACTGGTACTGCCTTATCTGGATCTGCCGATCGAATACTACGACCTGAGTATCACGCATCGCGATGCCACCGACGACCAAGTGACCATCGACGCCGCTCAGGCGGTCAAAAAATACGGTGTCGGTATCAAATGCGCGACGATCACACCCGACGAGGCCAGAGTCGAGGAATTCGGCTTGAAGAAAATGTACAAATCGCCCAACGGCACCATACGCAATATTCTGGACGGCACCGTGTTCCGCGAGCCCATTATCTGTAAAAACGTGCCGAGACTGGTGCCGAACTGGACTCAGCCGATTTGCATCGGCCGGCACGCGTTCGGCGATCAATACCGCGCTACCGATTTCGTCACCAAGGGCAAAGGCAAGTTAAGAATCAGCTTTACGCCGGATGACGGCAGCCCGGAGCAGAGCTTCGAGGTCTACCACTTCGACGGCGACGGCGTGGCCTTGGCCATGTACAACACCGACGAATCGATTGTCGGATTCGCTCGCAGCTGTTTTAACGTGGCCTTGGATCGCGGCTGGCCGCTGTACCTGTCCACTAAAAACACGATATTGAAAAAATACGACGGTCGTTTCAAAGACATTTTCGAGGCCATTTATCAGTCTGAATACCGCGATTTGTTTCAGGCTAAGGGCATTGTGTACGAACACAAACTGATCGACGACATGGTCGCCTCGGCGCTGAAATGGAATGGCGCTTTCGTCTGGGCTTGCAAGAACTACGACGGCGACGTCCAGTCCGATACCGTCGCTCAAGGCTTCGGGTCGCTGGGTCTAATGACCTCGACCTTGGTCACGCCGGACGGCAAAATCATGGAGGCCGAAGCCGCCCACGGTACCGTCACCCGCCATTACCGCATGCATCAACAGGGCAAACCGACCTCGACCAACCCGATCGCGTCGATATTCGCCTGGACGCGCGGCCTGGCGTTTCGCGGCAAATTGGATGGTAATACCGAGCTCATTCATTTCTGCGACTTGCTGGAAAAAGTATGCGTCGATACCGTCGAAGCAGGCTATATGACCAAGGATTTGGCTTTGTGCATTCATGGTGAGAACTTGAACGAGGACCAGTATCAAACGACCGAAGCGTTTCTGGAGACCTTGCGGGGTCGGTTGGAGCGGCGTCTGGCCGAGTGAGCGCTCAGGCTAATGGCGCGCTGATTGCGTTTTAGCCGCGGAGGCCGAGGCGTTTCAGACCGTGAGCTTAAAACCGACTCGGTCTTGGCCTCGGGCCGGCAAGATGGGGTAACAACATTCAGGTGCCTGATTCTTCAGTCTCGGCATCCGCCGGTAGCGTTTCCGCTGGGCTGATGGAATCGGCCGGGGCCATCAAGCCGTCGAACAGCGGCAAGTAGGCTCTGGCAGCCGATTTAGCCGCTTGATCCATTTTGCGATAGTTGGCCAGCACCTCCAGGCCGAACGGCGTCAGTTTGGCGCCGCCGCCGTGCCGACCGCCCTTGGCGGCTTGAACCAGCGGTTTGATAAAGCTGCGATTCATCACGTCGACCAGCAGCCAGGCGCGCCGGTAGCTCATGTTCATCGATTTGCCGGCGGCGTTGATCGAACCGGTGGATTGGATGGCTTCAAGCAAATCGGCCTTGCCCGGACCCATCGCGATTTCGCCGCAGTGCATCAGGCGCAATGTCAGTTTCAGGGTAGGATCGGCGTGGCCGGTTTTGGTGTCGTTAACACTCATGTGAATTCCGAATGGGCGGCTTATTCGACGTTTTGAATTTGTTCGCGCATTTGTTCGATCAGCACTTTCAAGTCTATCGAGATTTGGGTCATTTCCCGGTCGGCGGACTTGGACCCGAGCGTATTGGCCTCGCGGTTCATTTCCTGCATCAGGAAGTCCAGGCGGCGGCCGGCCGGCTCCGGCAATTTGAGGGTGCGTTGGACTTCGGCGACGTGGGTTTCCAAACGGTCCAATTCCTCGGCCACGTCCAATTTTTGCGCCAGCAGGACCAGTTCCTGTTCCAGACGGTCGAAGTTGGGATCCGCGACCATTTCGACGACCCGGCTGGTCAGCTTGCCGCGCAAGTTATGCAGGACATCCGGCATGCGTTTGTGCGCGGCTTCGACCAGCAAGGAGATTTTTTGGCAACGGTCGTCGATCAACTGTGCCAGTTGCGTCCCCTCGCGAGCCCGGGTATCCAGCATTTTTTCCAGTGTGGCGTTGAGCAACCGCAGGATAAGCTCGCGCAACGCTTCCTTGTCGATTTCGGTTTCTTGTTGCACGCCGGGAAAGCTTAAGACTTCCAGTGCCGAGAATGGCTGGGGATTGACCATGGCCGTTTCGATTTCGGCGGTTACGCTCAGCAACTTGCGCACGAATTCGTGGTTGACGTGCAAGCTTTGTTCGCCAATTTGTTTTTTGTAGCCGAGCGAGCATTCGATTTTGCCGCGTTTGAGTTTTTCCGAGATCAGGCGCCGAACCTCGGCTTCGGCGAAGCGCAAGCGTTCCGGCAATTTGACGCTGACGTCGCTATAGCGGTGATTGACCGAACGCAGCTCGCACAATAATGTCAGGTTGTCGGCGCTCAGCTCGCCGTCCGCGAAAGCGGTCATGCTTCTAATCATTTTTCACCTATAATCCAGAGCCTCAATCCGCGTTGCTTGCCCATGGCCGAATACTACGATCCCGAAACCTATCCTAAGCAGTGGAATTACCTGCAATCGGGCACCATTATAGATCAGTACATGATCGAGCGGGAATTGGCGCACGGCGGCTTCAGTTCGGTGTATCTGGCCAGGCAAATGGCCGATCAGGTACAAGTCGCGATTAAGGAATACCTGCCGCGCAAGCTGGCGCACCGCACCTGGAATAATGTGGTCGTGCCCAACGGCGACGAAGCCAAGGCGTTGTTCATGCGCGGCAGGGCCTTGTTTTTCGAGGAAGCCAAGGTATTGGCGATGCTCAAGCACCACAACATCGTCGACGTTATCAACTTCTTTCAGGCCAACGATACCGTGTACATGGTGATGGCCTACGACTACGGCGTCACCCTCGATAAAATTCTCCATAAACGCATGCTGCCGATCACCGAGGAATTCCTTTTGACCGTGTTTCGGCAATTGCTGACCGGTATCGAAGTCGTGCATCACAAGGGATTGGTACACTTGGACATCAAACCCGCCAACATTTTGATCCGTAGCGGCAACGATCCGCTGTTGCTGGATTTCGGCGCGATTCGCAAGATCTCGCTGTCGCCGCAACGCAGTCGAGCCAAGGTGCTGACCAACGGGTATTCGCCGATCGAACAATACGATAGCCAAGGCAATCTGGGACCTTGGTCCGACCTGTATGCGGTGGGCGCCAGTATGCGCGCCTGTTTGGATTGCCGGATTCCGATGTCGTCGCCCGACCGGGTCAAGCAAGACGATTTGCCGCCGGCCGTCAAGGCTTTCAAACGCCGTTACCCGGAATATCTGCTAAAGGCCATCGATTGGGCGATGGCGGTGTTTCCGGAACACCGTCCGCAAAGCGTCGCGCAAATGCAGGCGGCGCTGAGCCCGGCGGGTTAACGCGGCGTTCTTGGATCAAGTTACCCGATGCCGTCCGAGCCGGGCCTATGACGGCCGGCGAGTTTTTCTGAGGATGGCGGCTTCAGTTGTCGTCGCGAGGGATCGTTGGTAATGGGACGTGTCGGGTGTTTGCTCGGCGATCTTCGGATGGTATTTCAGAGGGTATTACGTATGATAAGTCCCTCCTGCGGTAGTCCTACGCCGGCGGACGGACATTCGCTAGGCGCGGTATCGCCGGCTGGCCCGAGCTTCTAGCCACCTGAAATAATCGGTAGAATATGCGCGCTCGCCGCAGTTTGGCTCTCTGGCCGGCCTGCCGAGCAGAAGACGGTTTTCGTCCCGGAATACCAACAATCCCCGCAGTGTGGAAACGGTTTCGGACGCGATAGCTAGCGGCCATGCGGTAACGTTTGATAAACGCATCAGCGCCGCGGACTGATTCGACAAGCACTCTCTCTTCAAGGGACGCCCAATGACCGAAGAATTTGCAGACCGCTTCGCCGCAGAATGGTTGCAAGCTTGGAACGACCGCGACCTGGCGCGTATCCTAGGCCATTATGCCGACTCAATCGAGTTTACCAGCCCGTTCGCGCAGGCTTTGCTGGGCGAAGCGAGCGGCACGGTAGTCGGCAAACCGGCCTTGCGGGACTATTTCCGGATCGGCCTAGGCAAATATCCCGATTTGCACTTCACGCTATTGCACGCATTGCCCGGCGTTGCTAGCCTGACCCTAGTTTACCGTAGCGTTAACGACTTGCTGGCCGCCGAAGTCATGGAAATCGATCAGGATGCCAAAATCACCCGCGTCAACGCGCATTATCGGCGTTAGCGCTCCGCGTTGATCCTTTTTGTTCGTCAGGAGCTAATCGACATGAGTCTGAGCTTAATCATCGGCAATAAGAAATATTCGTCCTGGTCGCTACGGCCCTGGCTATTTTTGAGACACCATGACATCGAATTTCAGGAAGTACGCATCCCGCTTTACCAGGCGGGCTCGAAAGCCGAAATCCAGCGCTACTCGGCGGCCGGCAAGGTGCCGGTGTTATGGGACGGAGAACTGCCTATTTGGGATTCTCTGGCGATTTTGGAATATTTGGCCGAGCGATTTCCGCAAACCCAAGGCTGGCCGGAAGACTTCGCCGAACGAGCACTGGCGCGCGCGTTGGCGGCCGAGATGCACAGCGGTTTCATGGCGTTGCGCGAACATTGCGGGATGAACGTCAGCCGGACGCCGGCCGCCAAAGCGCTGCCAGACGCCGCGAAGGCCGACGCGGCGCGGATCGACGCGATCTGGCGAGAATGCCGGCAACGCTACGCAGAGCGTGGACCTTGGCTGTTTGGCCGCTTCACAATCGCCGATGCGATGTTCGCGCCGGTCGCGTTGCGCTTTCAGGCTTACGCCCTCCCCCACGGACCGGAATCTCGGGACTACATCGAAACCGTGTTGGCGGAGCCCGCCATGCAAGAATGGCTGGCGGCCGGTCGCGCCGAAACCGAGGTGTTGCCGCAGTTCGAATAAGCCGCTTGTCTCGACGTCCAGACGAAAACAGCATAGCGCTGTGTAAACAGAAAGCGCTAAGCCCACGCGAGCTAGCGCTAGCTTGCGGCGATGTTTTTTTAAAACCAGTGCCAACGACGGTGCATCAGTCGTCCCCGCGCCGGGCCGCTTGCGGTTTCGGCCGCGCGGCACGCGAGCTATTCATGAAGAGGATAGAGCCGATGATGATTGCCGACGCGCCTAGAATACGTGGCGTCAGCGGCTCTTGGGCGAACCAATTTCCCAAAAACACCGCGACCAGCGGATTGACGTAGGCATACGTCGCCACCAGCGAGATCGAGGCGTTCTGCAACAACCACGCATAAGAGGCGAAACCGATCATCGAACCGAACACGATCAGGTAGGCCAATGCCAGCCATGACTCGGTGGATACCTCGGCGGGATCGAAAGCGCGCCACTCTTGGCCGAGCAGGCTGACCAGCAACAAGGCCATTCCGCCGCTCAGCATTTCCGCGCCGGTCGTCATCAAGGCCGATTTCGGCAAATCCGCGCTCTTACTGTAGATCGAACCGATCGCCCACAGCAAACTAGCCAACAGCAACGCCGCCACGCCGAAGATGTTTAACGGCATGCTTTCGGTATCCGCCGTCGGTCCGACCAGCAGATAAATGCCGGAAAAGCCGATGACCAAGCCAACGAGTACGCGCGGCGTCGGTCGGACGCCGTTCGGCCGAAGAGCGTCGGCAATCACCAGAAACATCGGCACGGCGCCGATGATCAGCGCGGTGAGCCCGGACGCCACGGTTTGCTCGGCCCAACACACCAAACCATTACCGCCGAGTAACAACAAGGTACCGACTATAGCGGCCGAACGCCACTGTCGTCCGGTCGGCGCGGCATCGCCGGCCAGCCGCCGCCAAGCCAGTAAAATCAGACCGGAAACGACGAAGCGAAAGCCCGCCGATAAGAAAGGCGGCAGCGTTTCGACGACGAAACGGATCATCAAATAGGTCGAGCCCCACACCAGATAGACCGCCAGCAACGCGGCCCAAATTTTCGCCTTCATCGCGCGCAAAACCGCGGGTCTCCGGGGCCTGAGCGCGTTGGTGCCCGCCGGCCCCCAAACGCCGGGTAAGGTCGCCAGAGATTCAAGTCCGGACGTTGGTTGGGCTTGGTTAAATCGGCATACGCTACAGCCTCGGCGGGACCCGCCAAGGCGGGTTCGATCGTCGACGCTGCGTCGATTCGATCAGTCGAAACGTTGCTATGCCAAAGAATCCGTGTTTCCGGGTAGCCGATCGGATGGTGTCTCGAAAACAAGCCGGGATACCGGGTTTGAGAGGCATTGTTGTGACGGTCGAAAGTCGTGGCCGGAGCCATCGATCGATCTTCGCGCTGAGCATTTGCTTGCATTGGGTTCTAGGAATCGTTAGGCGTGAAAGTGGAGTGGGCTAAGGCACGCGCCCAGGTTGGTCTCGCACATAAAAGTCGCAAGTTTACCCTGAGTTGGTCAATGACGGGGGAAGCGCAGAGGAGCGTCGTTTCGATCAACTCCCCTTTGGACCATGTGAAACCGCCCCGATTAAATCAAGCGAAATAAGTGGGACAAGGGTAAAGGCTTATCTGGTTCTGCAATAACAAATTTCAATGTATCGGTGAAAAGCTTATATCGGCTATTCGCAGCTTCCAAGTTAGCCGCCGGGCTACCAAAACGCTCAAACGGCCTAAGTGTCCTCCGAGACACAGCTACAACGAGTCGCTTTGAAGACCATTTATTTTAGCGGCTTGAAATAGGCAAGCAATTTAGCGGAGTACCCGCGTATTTTAAGTGGTTATGTCGCGTGCGAATGGGTATTTAATATGTGAAATATTACCTTGCATATAATCTGAACTCTGCATCGCGCTTAAATTCAACGATTTTATTTGCTTCGGGGATATGTTCTGCAAGAAACTGCACGCGTGTCCACTAAGGCTGTGCGCTATTTACCAAGACAGTCCGCAGTTTGAGATTTACATTAAACGCCGGAAGCTAAATCGCATTGCGATATTAGTTAATTTTTCACATCGTAAAAGAGAATGTCGTATGAGAAAAAGTCACGCATTGGCCTATTTACGCCAAATTTGTTGCTCAAATTTAAGTAGTGAATTAATCACGACTGAGTTTCTGCGAGCGATTCCGAATCTTATTCAATCGAATAGTAATACTTTTTCGGTATGCGATCAGCAACTACGCTCTATTTATCACCTGACGGGATTCGATTTAGGGTATCTGGCGCTCGCTGTTCCGAACGTATTAAGGGATCACCATACCAAGGAGCGACTCGTTCGGGTCGCCAATTGGTTTCGGCAATCGCCAACGCTTGACGACCCTCGTATCGTGGATGATCAATTTTACAAATCCGATGTCTACAATATTATTTATCGAGCCTTCGATATGCATTACACGAGCTGGATTAAAGTGCCTATTAACGACAGTCAGGTTGGCGTGTTGGGTTTATATCGGTCAAAAAAACAGGCCGATTTTAGCAGCGGCGATCGAAATCAAATAACCAGCTTAATCGCCTATCTTTCGCACGCCTATCAGGCAAAGCCTAACCAAGCCACCGAGTATGGAAACACCGCATCCCAGGGAATGTTAATTATGAATCCGGAGGGGAGGTTAATTTATCAATGTCCGGAAGCTAAACGCTTAATACAGTTAGCCGATACGCCAAGAACATTGATTGACAGGCGCCAGAATAACCGGCTACTGGAAAATCTAAAGAAACTAGCTGATGATCTAGTCAGTATCCATCGCGGCAAAGAGAGCGCCATCCCGGCATTCGATCGCGTAAACCCCTACGGCGCCTTTAGCTTTAAAGGTTATTGGTTAAATAATCTCGATTCAGACAGTAACAATATGATTGGCGTCACCGTGAAATACCGTGAGCCAATCGAGTTAAAGTTATTAAGGGCTGTTCGGAACTTTCCGTTGTCGCCGACGCAAAAGGAAGTCGCGATGTTATTGGCCAAAGGCATATCGTTCGAGCAAATTGGTCGAAAACTGCATATTAAGCAAAATACCGTGAAAGACCACGCCGGAAAAATATATTTAAAACTGAATATCCGGCAGCGCGGCGATTTATTGCCTTTGCTTCTGAGCGTCAACTCTGTTCATTGATTAACGAACCCGGCGGGTTAAGGCTGTAGCGAATTGGCATACGCGGACCCGACTAGAGGACAGTTTTGCCCAAATACCCCCTTTGCAGAGGATGTTTGGGCAAGGTTGCGTTGTATACGCTATGGCCTAAGTCAATGCGTTAGGCCTGTTTAGCCTATGCCTTAATCTGAAAACCGCAACGATACGACCAAATTTTCGGTACCTAAATGAGCAACAAATCAGGCACATCCAGTCAAATCATCGGCTTGCCGCAAGGCGGCGGGGCAATTCATGGCTTAGGCGAAAAGTTTTCTCCCGACTTACATACCGGCACCGGGAACTTCAGCGTACCGATTGCGCTGCCTTCCGGGCGCAACGGCTTCCAACCGCATTTGACGCTCGGTTACAGTACCGGTAGCGGCAACGGCCCGTTCGGATTTGGCTGGGCACTGAGCGTGCCTGGCGTGATGCGTAAAACGTCCGGCGGTCTGCCGCGCTACGACGACCGTAGCGACACCTTCTTGCTGTCCGGCGCGGAAGATTTGGTACCGGTCAACGAAGCCAGCGGCATTACCCGTTACCGCCCTCGTTCGGAAGGGCTGTTTGCCCGCATCGTTCATCGCCGCGATAAGGTACGTGACTATTGGCAAGTCTCGAGCAAGGACGGTCTGGTCAGTTACTACGGTTCCGCGGCAACCGCCGCGCCGGAACTGGCGACGATTGCCGACCCGAACGACCGGCAGCGAATATTCGCCTGGAAACTCAGCCAAACCGTCGATCCCTTCGGCAATCGCATCGACTATGTCTACGAACGCGACCATCAGCCGGAAGGCGCTACGCGCCGTTGGGATCAACTTTACCTATCCGAATTGCGCTACGCGGACTACGGCGATCCCGCCAATCCGCACTTCCTGGTCCGGGTGCGTTTTGTTTACGCAGACCGCCCGGACCCTTTTTCCGACTACCGCGCCGGCTTCGAGGTACGTACGACGCGCCGCTGCGTTCGGATCGAGATCTATACCCAAGCCGATCAAGAAAGGCTGACTCGCAACTATCATTTGGACTATCTCGATCAACTTGGTGACGCGGATTTGCCGGCCAACGGGGCTTCTTTACTTGCTCGGATTCGCGTCGAAGGCCGCGACGGACAAGCTACGGAGTTTCTGCCGCCGTTGACTTTCGACTACAGCCGTTTTCAACCAAAGGCGCAAACCTTTTTTGCCGTAAGAGGCCCATTGCCGGCGGCGTCGCTAGCCCATCCCGAATACGAATTGGCCGATCTGTTCGGTAACGGTTTGCCGGACATCGTGCAACTGAACGGTACCGCCCGCTATTGGCGTAATCTTGGCGATGGCCGTTTCGCCGAGCCGCGACCCATGGCCGACGCGCCGGCCGGCTTGAATTTGGGTCAGGCGGGCGTGCAATTGATCGATGCCGACGGCGACGGCCGTATCGATTTGCTGGTGCACCGAGACAATCTGTCCGGCTATTTCCCGTTGCGCTACGACGGCCTATGGGATAAAAGCGCCTTTCGCCGTTATACCGTGGCCCCCAGCTTTAACTTCCAGGACCCAGAAGTCAAACTGGTCGATCTGACCGGCGACGGCGTGACCGATGCCATTCGCAGTAGTAACCGCCTCGAAGTTTTCTTCAACGACCGCAATGTTGGCTGGCAGGCCAGCCGGGCTGTCGAACGTCAAGCCTTGGAGCGCTTCCCCAACGTCAATTTCTCGGATCCGCGCGTCAAATGGGGCGATTTCAGCGGAGACGGTCTGCAAGACATCGCACTGATTCATGACGGCAACGTCAGCTATTGGCCCAATCTTGGATACGGCGATTGGGGCGCTCGCGTCGCGATGGCGCATAGTCCGCGATTGCCCTACGGTTACGACCCGAAACGGATCTTGATCGACGATATCGACGGCGACGGACTGGCCGACATCGTCTACGTGGACGATCGCAAAGTCCTGATCTGGATTAATCAGAGCGGAAACCGGTGGAGCGACCCCATCGAAATCACCGGCACCCCGGCGGTTACCGACATCGATGCGATTCGCCTGGTGGATTTACTGGGCAGCGGCCATCGCGGCTTGTTGTGGAGCCGCGATGCCGACGGCTCGGGCCGGCCGCCGATGTATTTCCTGGATTTTTGCGGCGGCGTCAAGCCGTATTTATTGACGCAAATGGACAACCACATGGGGGCGCTGACCCAAGTCGCTTACGCGCCGTCCACGCGTTTTTATCTGGAGGACCAAGCGCATCCGGCCTATCGTTGGCAAACCCCGCTGCCGATGCCGGTGCAAGTGGTTGCCAAGGTCGAAGTCATCGACCAAATTTCCCAAGGCAAACTCACCAGCGAATACCGTTACCGCCACGGCTATTGGGACGGTGCGGAGCGCGAATTTCGAGGCTTCGGCCGGGTCGATCAGCTCGACAGCGAAGTCTTTGCCGACTTTCACGGTAGTGGACTGCACGGCGGGCGAGCTTTTGAAGCGGTGGGCGCCGAACAGTTTTCGCCGCCGCTGGAAACCCGCACTTGGTTTCATCAAGGACCGGTCGGGGACGAATTCGGCGATTGGCGGGAACTGGACTGCCGGTCCGAATTTTGGCCCGGAGATACCAACGCCTTGGACCGCCCGGCGGCCGTCACCGCCAAGCTCAATTCGCTACCCAGGCGGCGTAAGCGCGACGCTCTCAGAGCGTTACGCGGCAGCGTTTTGCGCACCGAGTTGTATGCGCTGGACGGTAGTGAACGGGAAAATCGGCCCTACACCGTCACCGAACACCTTCAGGGAGTGCGCGAAGAAGTTCCGCCGCCGAACGATAGCGGCCGACCGGGGATTTATTTCGCCTATGGGTTGGCCGAACGCACCAGCCAGTGGGAGCGCGGCAACGAGCCGTTGACGCAATTGGCATTCACGGCCGAACCCGATCAATACGGCCGCTCGACCGCGGCATTGGCGATTGCCGTGCCGCGCGGCCGCGATTACCGGTCGGCAGCTTCCGGCCCGGTATCGCCTTATCTGGCGACCGTTAGCGAAACCGTATACGCGAAACGCGACGACGACCGGCGCTACCTGATCGACCGGACCGTCAAGATCAGCCAATACCAAGTGATCAACGACGGAAAACTATCGGCGTCGATGCTGTGGAGTGCCGTGCAATCCGGCAAAGCGGCCAGCCAGTTGTTCGCGCAAACCTTGAATTTCTACGACGGGCCGGCGTTCGCCGGTTTGCCGTTCGGGCAATTGGGCGATTTCGGCGCACTGACCCGGACCGAGAACCTGGTATTCACCGACGCGCAATTGAAAGTCCTCTACGGTGCGGCCGACCCGATTGCCGATCCGGCTCCCGGCGATCAATCCCTGGCCGGCATCGGCAAGCACGCGGGAGCGGCCGAAGGGATGACCCATAAAGCATCGCGACGATCCGCCGCGTCTCTGGCCCTTCTCACGATCCCCCCCTATCTGCAACCGGCCGGCGCGACCTGGAACGACGACTATCCCGCCGAGTTTCATACCCTACCCGGCTTAGTCGGTTACGTTTACCGTCCTAGCGGCGCCGGCGCGATGTCGGCGCCGGGCTATTTCGTTGTGACGGCCGCGCATGCTTACGATTTTCAAAGCGACAATGCGTCGGGCAAACCTCGCGGGCTGTTGTTACAGCAGCGCGACCCGCTAGGCCGCGCGACAACGATTGCCTACGATGTCTACCAATTGTTACCGGTTCGAGTCCTAGACCCGTTGGGTCTGATGGTCGAAGCCGAATACGATTACCGCGTCCTGCAAGCCGCATGCGTTACCGACCCTAACGGCAATCGCAGCCGAGCGCGCTTCACGCCGCTGGGCCTGCCTCGAGCCACACTGATACAAGGTAAGGCGGATGCCGCCGAGGGCGACATCGATAGGCCCAGTATCGAGATGGAGTACGACTTGACGGCGTTCGGCGAACGCGGCCAACCGGTCTCGGTGCGTACTCGCCGCTATCAATATCACGACAGCGACAGTGACGTACCGCTGCCGCAACGCGACGAAACTATCGACAGCGTCGAATATTCCGACGGCTTCGGTCGCTTGCTGCAAACCAGGGTGCAGTCGGAAGAGATTCGCTTCGGCGACGCCACGTTCGGCGGCGGCATTTTGCCTATCGATCAAGCCGACGCCGCCGGCACCAAGTTGGCGTTTACCGGCGACCGCAACGCCGAGGCCGACCAACCCAACGTGCTGGTCAGCGGTTGGCAGATTTACGACAACAAGGGTCGGGTGGTCGAAAAATACGAGCCGTTTTATAGTCGGGGTTGGGTTTACGCCGCACCCGGCGAAGCGCAGCTCGGCCAAAAGGCGATCATGAGCTACGATCCGCGCGGTCAGGTAATCCGCACCTTGAACCCGGACGGCTCCGAGCAACGGGTGATTTACGGCGTGCCTACCGACTTGGCCGAGCCCGAGCAATTCGCGCCGACACCTTGGGAAGCCTATACCTACGACGCCAACGACAACGCCGGCCGCACCCATGCCGCGACGTCGCAAGCCTTCCAAAGCCACTGGAACACGCCGGCCAGTATACTCATCGACGCGTTGGGCCGCACCGTGCAGGCCACGGCGCGGAACGGCGCCAGTCCGGCCGATTGGTATGTCACCCGGTCCGACTACGATATTCGCGGGAATTTGCTCAGCGTTACCGACGCATTGAACCGAGTCGCTTTCCGTTACGACTACGACTTGTTGAATCGGCCTTGGCGCACGGAGAGTATCGATGCCGGCCTGCGGCGCACGGTACTGGATGCGATCGGCAATCCGCTCGAACAACGCGACGGCAAGGGCGCGTTAACCCTGCACGGTTACGACGAAGGGAATCGTCCGAACCGGCTGTGGGCCAGGGACGGCCTCAACCAAACGTTGACGCTACGCGAAGTGTCGATTTACGGCGACCGGCCAGAATCGGGTTTGAGCGCGGATGCGGCGCGGCGGCAAAATCTGCTCGGCAAGTTGGTTCAACACTACGACGAAGCCGGATTAGTCAGCGTGCCGGGCTACGACTTCAAAGGCAATCCGCTCAGCCAAAGCCGGCAGGTGCTTAGCGACGCCACGTTGCTGAGCGTTTACCAAAACGGCGCCGCGCGCAATTGGGCCGTCGACGCATATCGCATCGATTGGCAGGCGCCGGCAGGCACCACGCTGGCCGCGCATGCGCAAACCCTGTTGGATGCTAACGTCTACGAAACGACCTCAAGCTTCGATGCGCTGAACCGTGTCAAGCGCACGCAATATCCCACAGACGTGACCGGCCAACGCCAGGAGCTTTTGCCGCTCTACAACCGGGCCGGCGGCTTGGCGCAAGTCAAACTGAACGGCCAGCTATTCGTGCAACAAATTGCCTATAGCGCCAAGGGCCAACGAGTGTTGGTAGCCTACGGCAACGGCGTGATGAGCCGCTATGCTTACGATCCACGGACCTTTCGCTTGTCGCGGCTACGAACCGAGCGCTACAGCCAACCGGAAGCCGATCGTTACCAGCCGAATGGCGAAGCCTTGCAGGACTTTGCCTACCGCTACGATCTGGTCGGCAATATCTTGCAAATCGAAGACCGCGCCCAGGGCAGCGGCATCTTGAACAATCCGGCCGCCGCCTCGGTCGCCGACAATGCCCTCAAGCAACTGCTCGCGTCCGGCGATGCTCTACTGCGCCAGTTTGCCTACGATCCGATTTACCGGCTGCTGTCCGCCACCGGCCGCGAGTGCGACCAAGCGCCGGAAACGCCACCCTGGCTGGATCAGCCGCGTTGCACCGACCTGACCCGTACTCGCGCCTATAGCCAGCAATACCGCTACGACGCGCTGGGCAATATGCTGGAAATGAAGCACCAATTAGCCGACGGCGCTCGCAACCGGGTGTTTACCAATGCCGCCGGCAATAACCGCTTGGACACGGTGACGATAGGCCAAGGCGTTTACCGCTACGCCTACGATGCCAACGGCAACATGCTGTCCGAACATCAAACCCGCCGGTTCGATTGGGACCACGGCGACCGTCTAAAAGCCTTCCGAATTCAGGTGGCCGGTAGCGAGCCTTCGGTACACGCGCAATATCTGTACGACGCCGGCGGCATGCGGGTGAAAAAACTCACTCGCAAGCAGGGCGGCGAGTATACCGTTACCGTCTACATCGGCGGCTTGTTCGAATACCACCGCGCGGTGCAAGGCGCCACCGTCCAGGAAAACAACACTCTGCACGTCATGGACGACCAGTCGCGCATCGCGCTGGTCAGAGTCGGCACGCCTTTCCCAGACGACACTACTCCGGCGATCAAATACCACTTGGGCGATCATCTAGGCAGTAGCCATGTGGTCATCGGCGGCGACGGAGTCTGGCTGAACCGTGAGGAATACACGCCATACGGGGAAACCAGCTTCGGCAGTTTTGCCAGGAAACGCTACCGGTTTACCGGCAAGGAGCGGGATGAGGAAAGCGGCTTGAATTACCACGCGGCGAGGTATTACGCGGCGTGGGTAGTGAGGTGGCTGAGTGCTGATCCGTTGGGATTGGTGAGTGGACCATCGCTATATCAGTATTCATCCAGCAATCCGATAATAAATATCGATCCCAGAGGAACAGATGAGAAAAGTGTGGTCGCCTCCGCTACTACAAATGAATATGTGCCGCCTGTCGGGGCACCTGATCGAAAATCGCTGCCAGAAACGAGCCCGGAAGTACTTGGTCGGGAAGATTTGGATACTATTTTTCAAAACAATCTGACACTTCGATCACGTGTAGAAACCGTGTCGAAGGAACTCGATATAGATCCAGGGCTTCTAGGTGCATCGCTACTTGCCGAGTCTGGCGCTTCCACTTGGTCTGAAAAGGCAGGCTCAGTGCCATCGGAGATACTTGGAATGGACGACTGGTTTGACCCAAATTTATCGAAGGGGTTGAAAGCCATCATTACAGCTCATCCGGCTCTTGGAATAAAGTTTACCGATGTAAAGGCTACTGGGGATACTTGGGACACCTCCACTGAAAAAGCCGGAGGTAATAGTAAGCCGAGAGGTCTATTGCCGTCAGAAAAGGCAGTGACGGCGTTTGGAGTCTATTTCAAGATGCAAGAGAACATGCTGCGGGATAAGCTTTCGCGCGATGCTTCATCCCAAACCTTGGATGATCTCGATCCAGAAAAGCGATTCACTGTGCTTAGAGTCGCTCTTAACGCGGGAATCGTTCCAGCTACAAAACTTTTCTCCCGCCTTGCAGGTGGCGACGACATCCCACGCTCAGGCAAAACAACACGCGATCCAAGAAATGCAACTCGAACGGCGGTGCTACACACCGCGCGGGCTATTCATCTGGACCAGGCTATATTTGGTCGCTCGCCTAGTGAATATAGACCAATCAATAGTGGCATATCCAACAGTGAGGCTGCTGCTGTTTTTAATCTACCTTATTTGAAAAATCTTCCAAATTATATAGTTCCGCGGCACTACTGAGTCAAACAGTTCATCTTTCGAGCCTTCGCAAACCGATGTTGTATGTAAGGCTCTTGCAACTCGTGTAAGGCGGAACCATGAAATTGGCCCGCCGAATGATCTGTAGTAAAAACCGGACAAGTATTTCTTTCCACTCATAAATCACAAAATCATATCCTTGAAGAGGAAGCAATCATGATCAAAACCAAGCTCATCACCTGCTGCGATTGGCGTACCGTCGAGTCGTTCTGGAACGCTAACGGCACGGCCTTTTTCAAGGCGCCGGACGGCGCGCAAATTAAAGTCCGCTACGGCGTCAGCTGGTTCGGGTTCGACCGGCAACAGCAAACCCTGAACGGCTACGACTACAAGAAACTGGAAGTCGGCCTGGGCTCGCTCGGCTATGCCCGCATGCAGATCAAGGTACCCAGAAACACAGATGTGACCTATGACGTTTACGGTGGCGGCGTAGCCCGGCCGTCGCCGGAGATTCCGTTCTAGTCCCGTAGGCGCGCCTAGCTTCGGGTAATCGTAAGGATCTGGGGCTACTCGACGGAATACAAGCGCTTAGGAAACCTTTGATTAATACGTTCGCTCTTGGATTTTAGACTCCATTAATTCGAAGAGTTTTGTATCGGTTTTTCTTGAAAAGTCTTCATTAGTCAGGGGTTTATTAATGTTTGCAAAAGCCAGAGAAATTAGCTAGCCAAACTACGAACTAAATTCATCGATATTATTCAACTACCAATTTTGGGTATCTTTTGGATACTACTTAAAAACATAAGGGAAAACGCATGGACAACGAACCGCCAAAAATAACCGAAACCGGAAGATCGTATTCTTTAAATATCTCAATTACAAAAGTCAACGGCTTCCCTCCGGCCGCGAATATAGACCTATCGAATGCGACTCGTTTGGACCTCGAAGGAAATGCGTACGGAAAGGTGACCATTACGTATAACAATGAATCCGAAGAAACCGAAGACGTTACCTCCGAAATGGAATTATCTGTTTCTTTCGGCAACAGCAGAACGGACTCCACAGCCCGCAAATTGTCGCTGGCGTCGAGCGACGGCAACCGGACGTGGTCGTTCAGCGGCGATATGCCGCTCGACAAGGCCAGTCATAACGATCAACTACTCTGGATTACCGCCATTGCCGAGTATCCCGATACAAGAGCGCGAGTCCGTGTGGATTATTTGCCCATCGCAGTCGACAAACTGGTACCGGCCATTGCCGTTACCAAACCGCTGCCCGATCAGACGTTCGAATTGTCCGGCGGCACCTTAACGATACCGTTGGAAGTGATTGCCTCCGACAATCGCGGTCTACAAGGCCTGACCTGGACATTGGACGGCACGCCGATGGGCGCCCTGAGCTTGAACGCCGTTACCGGTCGCTGGCAAACCGACGTTGTTGTGGATCAGGTTAAAACGCATACTCTGTCCGTCGAAGCCACCGACGTCTTCAGTTTGAAAAGCAGTGCATCGTTGACCGTCGACGTGGTTGCGCCCTACACACCCGCCGATCCGGAATACGTTACCGGCGCGGTTTCTTACCTGGGTAACTTACTGAGTTTTGCTGCGTCGCGCATCGATAGCGGTAACGCCAACGGCGACGACAAGTTGCCGAGTGCCGACGATTTCAGCCGTATTTTTTGCCAACGTTATAGCGTGCTGGTCAGCCCGGCCAATCGTTCGATAGCGACGCGATACGTTCGGCAAACGCGCATCGCGATCGAGGTGTTGCGCGACTACATTGCGACGCGTGGCGTGGCCGGGAGCACGACCGCCAATGCCGCTTACTTAGGGCGGGCATACGGCGTCTTGTTGAATCAGTTGGGTACGTCGGTGACCGAAATTCGCTTGGCCGCCAGCGCTCCCGCCGGTGTTCGCATCGCGTTGGCCGGACGGCTAGGCATCGGAGCCGATGCTTTGCAAAATTTCGTCGTCGCCGACGACCAATTGACCGAAACGGCTTTGGAAAATTTGTTCGGTTTGGCGGACACCACAGCGCTCAACGATCCGTTTGCGTCGACAGCGATACCGCCGTTGTACTTACGCAAGCACCAAGGATATCTCAGATACCAGTGGCGCCAGCAGGACGATAACGTTCGCATTGCACCGTTTGCCGCGACGCCGGTACCGATTGTGGATCCGGATCTATTATCGGCCGGCGACTTGAAGTCGCAGACGGTTAAAGATTGGTTTACCGCGCGGAAAAGCCAATTGGATCAGATCGAAAACTCATTGCGGCAATTGACCGGTAGCGGTGCGGCGCTATTCGAAGCGGCCATCGAAACCGGGTTGGGCGCTGGTAAATTCGCGCAATTCAAAACCTTGGTTGCCGACTACGGACAAGGGCACGACATCGGCGAAGCGCTGAAAGGCTTATTCCTCGACAGCCCGGCGTTTTTGTTTTTGCTGAACCAGTACGCCGTGTTGACGGGCGGAAATACCCCGCTACCCGCGGAATGGGATGGTATCTTCTCGGTTCTGGTGCAGACTAGGAAA
Source organism: Methylomonas sp. MS20 (assembly GCF_050275925.1). Lineage (NCBI taxonomy): Bacteria > Pseudomonadati > Pseudomonadota > Gammaproteobacteria > Methylococcales > Methylococcaceae > Methylomonas > Methylomonas sp. MS20. The sequence continues at coordinate 5,254,207 of NZ_CP189962.1, read as the reverse complement.
CTGCGCGACTTGTATGGCAACTGGCGCCAGGAAGAAGTCAATGCGGCGGTAGCTTTGGGTCCCGACGACTTCGTTATTCCGGAACCGGCCGTCGAATCCAGCCCTTTGCCGGCTTGGCGGGCGAGCATTGCTCGGCGCCAGGATTGGGAGCATCGGTTAAAAGCGCGCATCGATGCCGATGCTGCGGCGCGCGAACAATTGATTGCCGCGGTGGATGTCACGGAAGCTTCGGTTTTGCCGTTACTGCGCGACCAATTAATAAACGTCGTCGCTCACGCTGCCCACCTGGACGCGGATGCCGATGTCGCGGAACGCCTGACCCAGGAATTGTTCATCGATTTCAAAGCCGGCGGGCAACAAACGTTATCGCGAATCGATCAGGGGCTAGAGACCTTGCAATCCGTGCTGGCGGCGCTGCGGCGGGAACGTCTGGCGAATATAACGCCCGCCGTGGGCGCTAGCCAAACCGGCGGCTGGAAATTGCAGGTCGATTTGGCGGCATTCGACCTGGAATGGCAGTGGATGAGCGATTTTGCGGCCTGGCAGTCGGCTATGAATGTGTTTTTGTTTCCGGAAAATTTTCTGCAAGCCGATCACCGTCCATTACAACCGGCAGCGCGCGGCCAAACCGACTCGTTCAGATTTAAATTGGTCGAACCGTTGAACGACAAATCCCGCGTTACCGGGACGACGGCAAAAACGCTAGCCGCCGACTATCTATCGGCACTGAAAAACGAAGTGGCGGAAGCTAAGCAGCAACTGGGCGACGCTTTTACATTACAGGCACCGGCATCGGTGAACGCCGTGACCGCGCTACGTAACAAAATTAGCGCGGTACTGCATGACACGGTACCGACCGATGACACGGCACCGACTGCCACCCATTTCTGGGACGCGCCGGCCTGGGTACAAGAAGTGTTTTATTTCGTTCCGATGCTATTGGCGCAACATTTGACGAGATCCAAGGACTATCGTACGGCGCTGGATTGGTATCAAGCGGTTTATGCCTACAATTTGCCAGGCAATCCGAAAGTCTATTTGGGGTTGGTGTGGGAAGAGAACGATCCGGTGGATTTTGCGCTGACCAACGATTGGCTGACTGGCGATTTCAACCCGCATAAATTCGCCGAAACTCGCGGTAACGTCTATACCCGCCATACCATTGCCGCATTGAGCGAATGCTTGCTGGCCTGGGCGGATGACCTGTTCAGTCAAGAAACGCCGCAAAGTTTGGCGCAAGCGAGGGTAAGCTATCTCGACGTATTAGCGTTGTTAAATTCGCCGGTCATCAGCGTTCCGCCGCAATTGAGCGGAAAACCGCTAACAAACGCGCTGCTACAAGCGCTGCGGCAACGCGCGGAGGTAAACCTGCAAAAATTGCGAGGCGGCTTGAACATTGCCGGGATGGAGCGCATCAATGTGGCGCCCGGTAGCGCGATGGTGATGCGCCAACCGACGCCATACCGTTATCAGGTCTTGATCGAGCGCGCCAAACAACTGACTTCGACGGCGGAACAAGTCGAGTCCGCGTTTCTGTCGACGTTGGAAAAGTACTTTGCTGAAAGTTATACCCTTGAACAGGCCAGCCAGGGCCTGGATATAGCCCAAAAACAACAGGAGTTGCAGCAAAAGCGCCAAACGGAGGTCGGTGATACCGCCAGCGTCGTGCAATTGCAAAAAGGCCGCAGCGATTTGCAGGTCGAGCATTATCAAGATTTACTCAAATCGGGTTTAACCGCGAACGAGACCGACCAACTTCACGCCTTGGAACATACTAGCGATTGGGGGCTGTTCGGCCAAATTGCGAGCGTCGCATCTACCGCGCTCGCCGTGGCCTCGCCAATGGTGACCGCGGGACTCACCGGCGGGATGTCGGCTTTATGGAGTTATTTGCCGACCGCGCTGGGAAACGGTGCAAATATAGGTTCTGTTATCAGCGGAGGCTTGAATATAAAAAGTTCCGCGGAAAAGTCCAATGCCGAGGTCACTGGACTTAGAGCAAGTTTCGAACGTAGAGAGCAGGAATGGCGGCGGCAATTGGCATTGGCGCAAAAGGATCAAGAAATTGGGAATGCGCAAATCAAAGTTTCTAGTGATCAGGTGGCCGTCGTTGATCAAGAATATGCGATCGCCAAGGCTCAGGCCGAGCATGCGATGCACATGGTTCAGTTCCTGTCCAAAAAGTTCACCAATGCCGAACTCTACAAATGGATGGCTCAAGTTCTACAACGCGCATACGGTTATTTTCTGCAACAAGCGACCGCGACCGCGCGGCTAGCTGAAACGCAACTGATCTTCGAGCGCCAACAAGCGATGCCGGCGTTCATCCAAGCCGATTATTGGCAAGCGCCGAACGACGGTTCTGCCAATCAGCCTTCCGACCAGCGCGGCATGACCAGCTCGGTGCGTTTGTTGCAGGATATTACCGAGCTTGACCAGTACGCATTCCTGAGCAATAGCCGGAAGTTGCAGATGAGCAAGACCTTCTCGCTGGCGGCGCTGTCGCCGATCGAATTTCAACGCTTCCGCGATACCGGGGTGATTCGCTTCAACACCGCGATGGCGCTGTTCGACCGGGATTTTCCCGGCCATTATTTGCGTTTGATCCGCCAAGCGCGGACCAGCGTAGTCGCGTTAGTCCCGCCGACAGTAGGTATTCACGCCACGCTGACCAATTTTGGGGTATCGCGGGTGGTCGTTGACGACGGCGGTTTCCGGCAGGTCGAAGTGCATCATGGCATGCAGTCGGTAGCGCTGACCGGCGCGGTTAATGCGACCGGGGTATTCGAACTCAATCAACAGCCGGAATTTTTGATGCCGTTCGAATCGGTCGGTGTCGATACCTTTTGGGAACTGCGCATGCCCAAGGCGGCTAACCCCTTCGATTTCACCACCATCGGCGACGTGTTGGTCACGTTGGATTACACCGCGTTGGATAGCTGGCAATACCGCAAGCAGGTCATTCAAAGCCTGCCTACCGATTTCGGTGCCGACCGTTCGTTCGGCTTGCGCGATCAATTCCCGGACCTTTGGTACGACTTGAATCATGCCGATCAGGCAGCGACACCCAATATCGTGCAGTGGGATATCGCAAAAGGCGATTTTCCGGCGAACGCGCTGGACGTGTCGATATCGCAGCTGGTGCTGTACTTCGTGGGTAAGGATGGCTTGGTCTTGCCGGAACTGCCGATCAAATTTCTTGGCCTTGATAACGGCAATGCCGAATCGGTCGGCGGTGCGGCGACGGCGGTTGCCGGTATCGCCAGCAGCCGGCGCGGCAATGCCGCGAGTTGGTTGGCGTTGCAGGGTAAGTCGCCGGTCGGACGTTGGCATTTGGATCTTAGCGATCGGCTGGCGGACGGGCGTTTAGTCAGTCAGTTGATAGGCGACGAGTCCATCGCCGATATCTTGTTTGTCGTCAGCTACACGGCCCGTTACCCCGCATGGCCCGCGTAACTGAAGACCGGCGCTAAGCATTCGAACCATCGACTAGAAACCCTGTTATACGAGGTCCCGCTAATGTTAATAACCCCTTATTTTTCTTTATCTAAAACCGCTAACCAGGCCAATACCATTTACAAGCAGGCCAGCCCGTCGGTATTGGTGCATTTGTTTGCCGAAGCGAGTAAAGCGGCCGGACCGGTGGTGTATATTCCGGCGGGCCGATACCCCTTGACCGCACCGCTGGTCATCGAAGGAATAGACGATTTAACCGTCATCGCCGAGCCCGGTAGTCTGTTGGATTATTCCGCCTATTCCGCCGACACTAGCCGGGTCGGCAACGAGACCGTCATCGGCAATCAAGCGGCCCGTAGTGCGTTGTACTTTAAAAACTGCGCGCGGCTCAAAGTCGTAGGATTAAGCACTACGGGCGATTCGACGAATTTCGTCGTCGAGGAAAATATTGGCGCCGGCATTTATTTACACGGGTGCGGCAATGCGAGAATCTCCCATTGCCAAAATTTTTACGGCGGTGCGTTGTTTATGCAGGATGCCGCGCCCGGCGATTTCGGTACGGTTTTGGAAAATTGCTATTCGTTCGGTGCCAGGAACGCAACCATTCCGGGGCCTGGCACCACATTTTCTGGCTGTGTGTGGGAATTGCCGACCGATACCGCCTATGACCGAATCGGACCGCTGGGTTCCAGTGCCGCTTGTTACGCATGGGCCGGTCGCAGTCATTGTAAGTGGCAGGCTTGCACTTTTAAAAACATTCGTCAGGCGGCGATTAAGATCAGCGGCAGCCACGATAACGTCTTCAATTCGATCATCGACGCCAATCATTTTTTGGATTGCGGCGCGGCGTTGGTATACGGCGGCGATCAGGCGGGCGACGCCGATCATTACGGCTTGTTATTTACCAACAACGCTTGTCACAATTGCGCCACCAATCGAGCAGGCTGGCATCAAGACGCCGCAGTGGTCGTGTTCGGCAGCGCCATGAGTAAAATCCTGAACAATACCTTCTTGTATACCCGCGACCATTTGGGGACGCTCAATGGCGATTCGCTGGCCTCCGCCACGCGCGGAATTTTAGTTTCCCGGTATAGCGCCGCCAGTCCGGAAGTGACCGGGGTCGAAATCGCCAATAATGCATTCCTGACCAAACTGCATAAAAATACCGCAAACAGCAACGACGAGTCGGCGAGCTCGCCGGGAAATGTCATTAATCAATGTATTTATGTCGAATCGGCTAGAGGCGTTTCCATTCACCATAATCATTTTCAAAATCAGCAAATCGGCATTTTTTCCAATAGCAATATTGGCTTGCTCGAGGAATCCAATCAAGCCGACAATACGATCATTTTCTCGCAAGGGTTTTCGAATATTACGCCGATTTATCGAAATAATTCTTTACTACCCGGACAATTTACATCGGAACACAGTCAATTGACTTCGCAGTCGGATAGTTATCCGACACTGGAGGACAACTACCAATTGCGTGAAACGGCGGGCCAAGGCGATAAAATTCCGATGACTCAAACACTTGTTTAAGCCAAAATGGCAAAGGTATATTTAATCGAGGGTCCTATCGGCGCGGGGAAATCGACATATTCCAAATTGCTGGCCGCCGAAACGAATGGTATTTATATTGCGCTGGACGAATGGTTCGCGTTGCTGTTCGGTCCGGATAGACCGGACGCGGAAGTTGTAACCTGGTATCTCGAACGGAAAGACCGAGTATTGAATCTGATTTGGAAGCACGCTGGCGCCTTATTGGCTTCCGGCATCGACGTTGTGTTGGAGTTAGGTTTGATCCAGCGCGCCGACCGGCAGGCGTTTTATCGGCGCGTTATCGAAAACGGCTTTGATTTACGGGTGTTTGTACTGAGTACGCCGGAAAACATCCGACGCCGGCGAGTGCAACAGCGAAATGTCGAGAGAGGCGCCACCTTTTTCATGGTCGTCAGCGACGAGGTTTTCGATCTGGCCAACCGATTATGGGAGCCGCCAGACGAAAGGGAGACTAGCGAGTATTGCCTTGAGTTCGTAAGCTATCACAGCACTGTGCCGGAAGTTTAACCGCGACCAATACTTTTGGCGAATTTAAAATTCGAGTGCTATTGTTATGGCGATAGCGAGTATTTCACTATTCACATACGCAAAATAATCGATGTCGCTTTCCAACGCTACATCGAAGTTCATGTAGCTATGGCGTTCGAACGTTTTGAGAGTTATGGCGCCGGAAAATAACTCGATAATATTGCAATTTTTCAATTGAAATTGGATGCGATTTAAACTATCCTGTCAGCCTTTCCTCGGAATCAGGTAAAGCTGAATGGTGGATGTTCAATATCGCGTAGATATTGATCCATTATTTCAATTCAACGAAGATTTTATCAGCAAAGCCTATTAAATTTATCGGGGTTTATCGATTGATTTGCTTGGCGTCGCCTGAGTCCGAGATCGAAAATCGTTTGGCGTCTCGCCGAATCGGCGACGAAATTGACGGTAAAAATAGGAAACATCGTTAAATCCTGAGTGCAGCGCAATATCGGTTATACTCAGCTGGCGATAAATAGGCGAAGTTAACATTCTCGCGGCACATTCCAATCGGAGACGATTGAGAATTTGAGTGACGCTTTCATTGTTTTCGTTGAGTAAGGCATATAAATAGCGTTTGGATATTTTCAAGGCGGTAGCAATATCGGCCACCGACAAGCCGGGTTGCCGAAAATGTTTTTCGATATAGTCCGTCAAGGCCGCTTTGCGGGCCGCTCGAACGCCGCCCGAAGCCGCATCATCATTGCTACAGCTACCGCATAAAAAGGCCGCTAGGTCTAACACGTGTTCGCCGACCAATCGATCGAGGTCGGCGCTCGGTTCCAATTCTTGTCGGTCAAGCATCCGAAGATAATTGATCAACAACGATAGCGCTTCCTTGTTTTCGAAGGGTTGCATGGTCAGGCATTCCGCTTTCGGGACTCGATGCAAAAATTCGCCGCGCGGTAGGCACAAACTCATTTGGAATTGATGCTCTCCGGGCGCAGTGGGTGCCAAACCGCCGTTCAAAGCCCGACCGAAATCCACTAAAGCCGCTCTGTCCTTGTGCATCGACATTCGGGTCTTACCTTGGCTTATTTCCAGTTTTCCGTTCACGCAGAGCGGCAACGCGAAGCCATCCAATCCGTCGTGCGCGATATTTTGTTGGTTTCTATCGAAAAGCATCGCGGTGCTGAGGTTAGTAGCCAAGCTCACCGCGCCCAGTGCGCGAAAACTTGCCTTGGTATAGAACGGACGGACGTCGCAATGCCGCATGTCGAATCCGGCCATTTCCTTGGCAAAGGTTTCCCGCCACACGTCGAAGCGAGTGTTTTCGGGAAGTTCGGCACTGGAGTACAGGATTGCGTTATTGGTCATGGCGGCATGCGCGGCTTGCTCCGGGGATACTCTGAACGCCGGAGCTCGGTGTCGGGGGCGGATAGTTTACCGCCGGACGGAACACGATGAACACTAGATTTTCCTATGGTTCCTCTGCTTCCGAGTCTTTGAATGCGGTTATTTCTCGAAAGTTTGTCGCAAACGGAGCCCGCTGTCGGATCGATTGTTGTCAAAATGACCAGCAATCGCCTCATGCAGCACTTGCTTAGCGGAAATCGACGCTTTAGATATAGCGGCCGCCGGTTCCGCCAATCGCTTGATTCTAAAAGATCTCCGGGCTTAAACGTCTCCGGCGGGCGCGACTAGCCTTCCAAGACCGAGGCTGGTTTAAATTTTGCTTTGCTGAACGTAGACAGCTAATTGGGGTTTGAAGATGAACAAGATTGGAATTTTCTACGGGACCGAAAAAGGCATGACGGAGATGATGGCGCAAGTGATGTACCGTGTGCTGGGCGATGAGATTGCCAGCGAGCCGGTCAACGTTAATCGGGCAACGGTCGGGCAATTGCTCGGCTATAAGGCCTTGATCTTAGGCATGCCGAGTTATGGCGTCGGCGAAATCCCCGGCCGGACCACCGGCAGCGAGGAAGGCAACTGGGAAGAGTTTTTATACCGTTTGGATGAGGTCGATCTGTCCGGCAAGCGTGTCGCGCTATTCGGCCTGGGCAATCAGCAAAAGTACTATGCCCGCTTTGCCGGTTCCCTGATTCATTTGTATCACTACGTCGCGGGCTACGGTGCCGAAGTGGTCGGTGCCTGGAGCACGGAGGGCTATCAATTCACCCATTCCAACTCCGTGGTCAACGGTAAATTTGTCGGGTTGGTGTTGGACCACCATACCCAACCAGAAATGACCAAGAGCCGTATTCTGGATTGGCTGGATCAAATCAAGCCCGCCTTGCTGGAGAAGCTGAATTAGGGGGCCATGCACCAATAGTGTCTGCTCGCCAGAAACAAAGCATTAGGCAATACAAATAAAAACTGACTTTTCCGCGACTCCGGCCAATACTTGTGACGTTTGCGTCATTCAATCCGAGGAGTCGAAGGCATGAGTTTTGTCGAGATTTACTTTAACAGCTCGCTGCAAAACGTGGTCGAAATCGGCGATCAGGCTTGCAGCATCGGCCGGGCCAGCTATAACCACGTTTCGATTGGCAATAAGGGCGTTTCGCTGGTGCATGCCGCGATCTCCAAACAAGGCGACGCCTGGTGGTTGGAGGATATGAACAGCACCAACGGCACTTATTTGAACGGAAAAAAGATCGAAGGCCGGCAACGACTTCAATTCGGCGACGTCATCACCTTGGGCAAGCACGAATTAAAATTCGTGGCCCAACCCAACGCCGCCAACAGCGGTATTGGCCAGACGCAAGCCGACGATTTCGACCGAACCTTGCTGGTGAATTCCGCGTCCGGTCCGGCCGGCAATGCGCCGAGAACCGGCGATTACGCGCTGTTGATGCGCGGCGAGGCCCGCAACATCAACAAACTGCTGTTAAACCGGGATTATTATTCGATCGGCAAGGGGACGCAGTGCAACGTTCGGGTGGGCGGCTGGTTTACGCCCAAGTTGATCGCCGAAATCATCCGCCTCGGCGACCATTATTATTTGACCCCGGTCGTCAAAAAGCACATCCGGTTGAATGGCCGGGCGGTCGGGCATCAGGTCCGCTTGAGCAACGACGACAATATCGCGATCAAACAGGTGTTGTTGAAGTTCGTCGAGCAATGACGCCGACTCATTGGCACAGCAAAATTACTGAGATGTTGTCGGTTCCGCCGTTGGCGTTGGCGGCATCGATCAACGCACCGGCCTTGGCCGGCAGATTGTCGGGGGTTAATCCGCCCAATAGGTCCGCGATTTCGCCGTCCTCCAGCATGCCGGTCAGACCGTCGGAACACAGCAGGAAGCTGTCGCCGGCGGCAAACTCCACCAGCTGCACATCCGGGACTATCGCCGGCTTGGGGCCGATGGCCTGATAAAGTCGGTTGGCGGGCGGCGCCTCGCCGGTCCGGCCGGTGTCCTGCCACTGCCGGTACAGCGAGTGGTCCTTGGTCAATGCTTGCAACGCGTTGCCGCGCAGCCGATACAAGCGGCTATCGCCGACGTGAAAAACCTGCATTTTCGCCGACCCGCGCGCCAACCGGCAACCGACCAGAGTGGTGCCTATCCCGCAGCCCTCCGCCGCGCCTCGGGCCTGATTGTCGCGATATAAGGTCCGATTGGCTTCCCTAATTATGTCCGCCAGCAAATCCAGTTGCCGTTCCAGGCTATCCCGATCCGGTCCGTCGCGGCGCTTGAACCAACGTTCGAACCAGCTCGGCGCGAATGGCTCGGCGGCGGCCGGCAAATAGCGGCCGATCAAATCGTTGACGCTGGCGATCACTTGCCGGCTGGCGACATCGCCCTGACCGTGCCCGCCCATGCCGTCGGCCAGCAAGCACAAGCCGGCGGCGGCATTTATCGAGATCGCATCCTCGTTCGCCGCCCGCGCCAGACCGGGGTCGCTGAGTCCGTAGGCGTAATAACTTTCCAACAAGCGCGTCACCGTCATTAGGGTTTCCATCGTTAAATTACCGGGCGAGATAGCAGTCGCGTTAGAGTATGGCGTAAAGTGCATCTCGATATCGAAAAGTGGCCGCAACCCACCGACTTGTCAAGCCTTGGAGCGCCAGCCTGGCTTACAGGTCGGACACGAGCCGTTCGCAAATTTTTTCCGGGTGTTGTCGATTTCCGTCAAGCGGGTTCGACTAGTCAACGCAAACCCTTTTATCCCAACCAGGAGTCATACGATGAGCAAGCCAGTCAACCCCATTCCCGACGGTTACCAAAGCGTCACGCCCTATCTGACCGTCGAAGACGCCGCGGCGGCGTTGACGTTTTACCAACAAGCCTTCGGCGCGCTGGAATTCATGCGGCTGACGATGCCGGGCGGCAAAATCGGCCATGCCGAGTTTACGATCGGCGTCTCGCATTTTATGATTTCCGACGAATATCCGAACGCCGGTTCGACGTCTCCAACGAAATTGGGCGGTACGGCGGTCAAGCTGCATTTGTACGTTGACGATGTCGATGCCAGCTTCGCCCAGGCCGTCGCGGCCGGCGCCGTCCCGGCCATGCCGCCGGCCGATCAGTTCTGGGGCGACCGGATGGGCGTGCTGATCGATCCGTTTGGCCATCAGTGGATGTTGGCGACCCACGTCGAAGACGTCGAGGCTAGCGAATTCCAGTCGCGCATGGACGCGATGTTCGCCGGCCACGGCGATTGTGAGTGAAACGACGATGGCTACGATCACACCGTTTTTATGGTTCGACGATCAAGCCGAACAGGCGATGAATTTCTACTTGTCCGTGTTTGCAGAGGCCAGGGTGCTGAATGTCAACCGCTACCCTGCCGGGGCGCCGTTGCCGGAAGGTACGCTGATGACCGCCAGCTTCGAGCTGAACGGTCTGGCTTTCGTCGCGTTGAACGGCGGGCCGATGTTCTCGTTCAATCAGGCGATCTCCTTCGTCATTAACTGCGAATCCCAACAGGAAGTCGATGACTACTGGGAAAAACTGTCGGCGGAAGGTCAGCCCGGCCAATGCGGTTGGTTGACCGACCGGTTCGGCGTACCTTGGCAAATCGCGCCAACCGCGCTCGGCCGCTTGCTTAGCGACCCCGACCCGGGCAAAGCCGCCAGAGTCATGCAGGCCATGCTGACGATGAGCAAAATCGACATCGCCACGCTGGAGCGCGCCGCCGCGGATGCTTGAAGCGCTCGCCGCCGGTCACTGAGGGCACGCCAACCGGGTTCGGCCGGCGTGCCTCGCTTTTTAATATTTTTAATGGGAGAAACCCGATGACCGATTTAGATCCGCGACTCGACCTGACATTCGAACGCATCACCGACCTTCCTAAGGACAAAATCTGGCAAGCGTGGACCGTGCCCGCGCATGTGCTGCCCTGGTTTTGCCCGCTGCCGTGGAAAACCGTGGCCTGCGAAATCGATTTAAAGCCCGGCGGCGCGTTTCGGACCACGATGCGCTCGCCGGAGGGCGAGGAATTTCCGCATCTCGGTACTTATTTGGACATCGTCGAAAACCGCCGCTTGGTTTGGACCAATGCGTTGTTGCCCGGCTTTCGGCCGAAACGGTTCAGCGCCGGGGATGAGCCTGCGGCCTGCGGCGACTTTGCGATGACCGGCATTATCGAGCTCAGCGATCACCCGCAAGGCACGCTCTACAAAGCCACGGTGTTGCACGCCGATGTCGCCGGCCGCGATCAGCACGCCGCGATGGGTTTCGAGGACGGTTGGGGCAAGGCCTTCGAACAATTGGTGGCTTACATGAAAAGTTGCTAATGCGGGTTAGTTTTGTCGCTAGAATTTATCAGTGCCGAATTTTTCCGGCTCAGGCAGATTCAGCCTCCTTTTTTCAAACATCATCCAGGAATCCAATATGAGCAATCCCACGTTACGTCACGGCACATTTAGCTGGTGCGAATTGTTAACCACCGATCCGGCAGCCGCGAAAGACTTTTATGCCAACTTGTTCGACTGGACGCTGGAGCCGGCGCCGAACGCACCGCCCGGCGTCGATTATTCGGTTGCCAAGCTCGACGGCGAACCGGTGGCCGGGATGATGGCCATTCCGCCCGGCGCGGCCGGCATGCCGCCGCATTGGGGGAGTTACATCACCGTGAACGATGTCGACGCCACCGTGGCGCGGGCTACCGCACTGGGTGCCAGCGTGTGCGTGCCGCCGCAGGATATTCCCAAGCTGGGCCGCTTCAGTATGTTGCAAGACCCGCAAGGCGCGGTGTTCGGCATTATCAGCTATTTGCCGACGCATTGCGGGTAAGCGCGGTCGGCATCAAGGTAGTCCGCCAATCAACAGCGTCGGTTTTCAAGTAGTGCCGGAGCAGTCCGGCACCGTTCGATGGCTATCCACACGTAAAGCTTACGATGGCGTTGGGATATTCCATTCAGCCTCTTCGATCCATGTTGTACAGGTGGACTTCCAAGGCAGGAGCGGAATAACCCGGCTCGCCGGGATCGTAGCGTCCAACGACACAGGTTAGGCGCTCCGGTAATCCAATCGATTTACGCGATGCGACGTCGGCTTAGCGAAGCACCGGCCAAGCCGATCAAGCCGGAAACAAAGGGCCATACCGCGGCGGGCAAAGGTACGCTGGGGACGTTGGTTGAACCGGCGATTGCCGCGCTGCTAGCCGCTTGGGCGTAAAAACTGTAGGTCTCGCCGTCGGCAACCACGACCGGCAGGTAGAGCGTACCGGTTTTTCGTTCGGAATGCGCAAGGCCACTCGGGGACGCCGGGAACAGTAACTCGTAGGCGAGATGGTTGCTGTTGCTGGATGCGGTGGCTTTAGCGGCGCCCAAGGTGGCGCTGGCGGTCGCGTTAGAGCTCGGTGAGTAGCCATCCGGGTAAAAATCGATGGCTATCGAATACCCGACCGAAAACAGAATCAAGCCGTTGCCGGACACGGTGAATTCGCCGTGCCGAATCGCCGAGGCGGTCGCGCTGCTGCCGCCGGTCGGGTTCACGTCGCTGGCGTTGGCCGAAATGGCGTCCGCGGCGATTTCAGCCCATGCCTGAGTCGATGAGTCACCGGCGCTCGATAGCGAACCGGTCCCCCAGTCAGGCACAAAATCGGTTTGTGAAAGATCCGGCCCGGAGGTGATGGCCGAGGTACTGGCCGAATAACTGCTGTCTATCCAGGTCAGCATCGGCGTGCCGGCGCCCAGACTGATCGTGGAAACCGAAAACGTACTCCAGTCTAGCGACGCGCCGGCGGAGGCCGAGGCCGCGAGCGCGGTGTTTGACAGACATGGAATGGATAATGCCAAGATTAACCAATTAGCGTGGCGCATGATTTTCTCCTTAAATAACTGTGGGAATAACTTTTCGCGGATCAAGCCGATTTTGGATTTCACCGGCAATTGGCAAGCAATAATAAATCCGGTTGATGCCTGACTTGCAGGCGGCTGTTTTATAAAGAATTTTTCCTAAATAAAACTTCCTTAAAAAAACTACTGTAAAAATAACCGACGTATATTTGCCGCTGTGCACGTAATCCTAAAATCCCATTCGAATGACTCCCGTCTGGCGATTTATTATTAAGGGAAAGCGGAGGACACCAACGGTAATCCGCCGAATAATCAGTAGCGCCGTAAACTCGGTTCCGAGTCTTATGCGGCGAGTTCTTTGACGTACGACCGAATTCGCCGATTGCGCTGCCGGCTAAGCGGTGCCGACGCCAGGAATTCGCTCCAGCCGTTTGCCTCGGCAACCGGCTTGTTTCAAAACCCACAGTCTGTCGGCATTTCGGTGCCGGATAGGCGGCTAAGTACGGAATGCCGAAACCGGCGAATTGGCGTTAAAACGCCGTCAAGCCAGGTTTGGCGGGCATCCAGCGAGGGTCAATCGGCTTGGTATTTATCTTGCAGCTTTACCGAAACATTCTTGTTAATTCGCCAATCAGGTAAAGACCATGCATCAAAATCCGTGGCCGGAGGAAGAAGAACTTTGGGTGATTTGGAATGGCTCGCTCGGCATCGTGGATACCGTGACCATCGGCCAAGTCGAAGCCGGTCCGCTGGGTAAGAGCGCTTGGCTGGAGGAACCGTACGACATGGTCGGTCCGTTTGATCTTGACTGGTTGGAGGCCAACGGCTGGATAGACTTCGAAGCCTGTACGGTAATGTCCCGGCAAAAATGGCGGGAGGATCAAGTGGCGTTGCGCCGGGAATCGTTAAAGCTGCGCCGCGCGGCTCAGGAAAGACTGTACGAGTACCAGGCCCGTCACAATCAGAGCCGTTTTCGATATCCGGGGCAGGACCGTACGCTCGGTGACCAGCGGCATCGGGAGACCCTGAACCTGCCGCTCGAAGGTGTGCTGGAGGCCGCGCAAATTAAAGCCGCGTTTCGCCGGCTCGCCCAAAAGACCCATCCCGATGTCGGCGGCAGCCACGAACAATTCATTCGTATTACCGAAGCACGCAACGCCTTGCTGGAACGCGCTTCGTGAACTAATCCAACGCGGATGATAAAAACGCGGGCCGCGTTCGCCTAACCGGCTTAACCCGGCAGGCTATCGAGATGCGGTTCGCGGCTAAAACATCTTCAAGGTTGAAGTTTGCCGAGGATAGCGCCGCCGTATTAAAGGCTTAGCTTAGCCATGGGTACTGAAACGGCTGGAATGTTCTTCGTCGTCAAAAATCGGCTCGCCTCTGCCCATCAGCGACTTTTTGCCCAGCGCGACGAAATTGATCAGGCGCACGGCCGTCTCATCGGCGATTTTCAATTGCTCCAGCGTTGCTTGCAGTAGCTCCAAAGCCACGTCGTAAACGTCGTCCACCGGCTGCAATCGCAGAAAGTGAGAATGCGCCGGACAAAGCAAGGTCAAGCGCGGCGTGCCGTCGTCGTCGCCGACGATATTGCCGTTCATCAGCGCGCCGAGAAACGCGAAATCGCGATTGTTGACCAAACTCGGTTTGGCGTTGCCTCGGGCAAAGGCCGCGGTAAACGCCTCGTCCGCTAGTCTGGACAAGGTCGCCGGATCGACGGTCTGGTTTGCCAGCAATGCGCGCATCAGGTTCTTCAACGACGCGATCTGGTCGGCGATTGGTCGGTCGTAAAAATAACGGTTAATGCGGAAATCGTCGCGCATTTTGGCGTACCAGACTTCGACCAATTCGGCCAGTATGTGGTCGTCCAAATTAAATTTTAAAGAGTTACTCATGTTCTCCCCCTATCGGCTGAAAAAACTACCAAGGCACTCCGCGGCCATAGTTATAGCCGAGCTGAAGTGTAACGCTAGCCGGTGTTAAAGGCTAACCGCCCGTTTCGCGTCGTCTAACCCGGCTAGCGAACGGCAACTTTCCCGCGATGGCCTGCCTGGGGTCTAAACTGACAGCGGCTAGTATGCCGCGAGATTTTGATTTGGATAGAACGCCGACCGCTCGCGCCGGGCCGATCCGCCGATTGGTGGGTTAAAGTCTTCATTTTGTCACAGTATTCGCGGCATAATCAGTCTAGCGCGCGTCGTCCCGTGCGCGCCGGCTTAACCCTGATAACGCCCCAGAGGAGTGTCCATGTCCCGAACCAAATTGTTTGCCGCGGTTTGCCTGGCGCTGGTCGCCGTCCTCGCCCATGCCGACTGCGTCGATCCGAAAGATACTTATGAGTCTTACAATGTGGTCGCCGATCCAACCCAAGACCGGCCGTCGGAGTTCTATGTTTTGTCTTATTCCTGGGCCCCGAGCTATTGTGCCCAGAAGGGCGGGCAACGCCGTCCGGGCCAAAAAGACTATCTGCAATGCGGCGGCAAGGCCCACTTCGGCTACATCCTGCACGGACTCTGGCCGCAAGGCAGCGTGGCCAAGCCCAATGACTACCCGCGCGCCTGCGGCGGCGACCAGCCCAAAATCGACCGGGCGCTGCTGGCGAAATATTTCTGCATGACGCCCAGCGTGTGGTTGTTGCAGCACGAATTCGAGAACCACGGCACCTGCATGATCGATCAACACCTGCGCACGCCGGAGGCCTATTTCGATAAAGCCCTGGCGCTGCATAACGCATTGCATCTGCCGAGTCGGCAAATGACCAACGAAGCTCAGGGCAAGGCTTGGTTCGTGCAACACAATCCGCAACTGCCCGAGGACAGCGTTTACTTCGACCGCAACGCCAAGGAATGGCGCATCTGCTACGACCGCGACTTCGCCCCGTTTGCCTGTCCCAGGCCCGGCGAACAAACGGGAGGCCAAACAGGCGGCCAGTCCGGCGGCGGCGATACGAACGCCGGCAACGGCGATGCCAACGCCTGCCCGGTCAAGGGCAATATTTCCGGCAAGTATCGCAAACTCTACTTCGAACCCAGCCATCCGACCTATGCCAGCGTGGTCATCGACTTCAGCAAAGGCGAACGCTGCTTCGATAACGTCGAACAGGCGCTTGCGGCGGGCTGGAAAAAAGCGCCCTAACTTTTTTAATTGACTAGTGTGGCGGTTGTGGGCGCTTCCTGCGATTTACGCTTTGCCGGGAGCGTTCCGGCTGGGATGGCGACGCGCAACCTAAAGTCCAGCGCCGCCGGATGAAACGCCGCTCGCCAACGGTCAGCGTTCGTTCGAAATCAGGCGTTCGGCGCGAATGTGTTTGTAAACCGCATCAATCGCGAACGATGCGGTGCCGGTTGTTTACAGCATTGATAGCCCCGATCCGAACGCCGTATTTGTCATTTGCGGGCGACCTTGCAACTCCACCATAACTAATTTCGGAGCCGTCATGCCATTATTGTCTTCGCAACCTATCGGCAAGTATGCCGTTTTAGAAACCAGCATTAAGTTGTATATCGAAAGCCTGCCCAAACTATTGGCCTTATTTTGGATTTTGGCGGCGATTTTTTCTGTTGAATGGGGTTTAGCGCTATTGCCGAGCGTGTTGGACAGGAATGCAGACGCAGTCTCTATCATTGAAACGATACAAACAATCCTTTGGTTACCGACCATGCTTTGTTTATTTTGGGCATACGCCTGTATGGTTCAACGTTTTGATAGTGTCGCAAAAGGACGAGAGGAAAGCTTTAAGCAAGTATTCATGATAGGCGTAAAAAAGATATGGCCTTTATTTCTTGCCACACTTCTGCCGTCTATCCTGGTTGGATTGACCGGCATGATGATGATAGGCACAGTGTCTTTCATCCCTATGTTGATTTCCACCGTCCTGTCAGGCGCCGACAATTCCATCGTCATGGGAATTTCAATGGTCATCGGTGTGGTATTAGGGGCGTACCTTGCTGCCGCTATAGCGGTTTCACTGGCCTTCTATCCTTATTTTGTCGTTATCGATGCCTTGCCCGCGTATGCCTCATTGCAGGCCAGCTGCAAGTTGGCTTGGGGACACGTGATATCCGCAGCCGTGATCTATCTGGCTCCGACTTTGGTTGCGGCACTATTGTGTGCCGCAGCAGACAGTCTGACCGAGGGTTGGGGAGCGGATGGACAAACCAGCGTTATTCGCGAAGTGGTTTATGGTGTATGGATTGTCTGCGTCGGTTCCTATTTTTGCGCGCTAAGCTATGTGCAATTTCACGATTTAAAGCTGCGGCAATCGAACGTCGCAGCGGCGTGCGGGGTGATCGAACCCGAGACTTCGGCCTCGGAACACGCCCGTTACAGATAGTTTCTCGGCCGTTGCCGCTCGAAGCACGGCGTTTTTAGAAAATAACGCGATTGTTCGAACTCGTCGCCGAAACCTTGCCGTTCGGCAGGATAACGTTTTCCAAAAAAGCTCGACGGTTTTGTCGGAGAGCTCGAAACCAGAATCGCCGAGTTCGGAACATCCGTCGTCGCGTTCCAGACCGCAAGCGGCGGCATGAACCCGCCGCGCTAGCGTCGTCGCTAAAAACGAATGCCGGAACCGACCGAAATCCGCCGCTTTTGCGGATGGGCGATCAGATACCTTCGGGCAATTTCGCCGCCATCATCTCCCGCCGATCCAGTTTTATGCCGTCGGCAACGAAACTGCCGTCGCCGACTGCGTGCAGGGTGCGGCGTTCCGCGCGTTCGTCGTCCAGGTAAGCGGCCAGCCCTTCCAGCACGACGATGTTATGGCGTTCGACGATGTCGATCACCCGGCATTCGATGTTCGCTAAGCATTCTTGGATTAAAGGCGCCGCGACGTGCTGGCCGCGTAGCGCGGTCAAACCGAATTTGGCGAATTTGTCGGTATCGCTGCCCGAGCAAATGCCTATGCCGACCACCCGGTCGAGCAAGTCCAGCGTCGGAATCGCCAGCACGCAGGCCTTGGTGTCGCGCAACGCTTGATAGGAATGGTTCCACGGCCCGGTTGCGATCGCGAATTTGGGCGAGAAGTCCAGCACCATGGTCCAGGAAACCGTCATCACGTTGTCGCGCCGGCCGTCGTTGGTCGTCACCCACACCACCGGGCCGGGTTCGATCAACGTGAAGGCGTGGTTGAGGGGCAGGGTTTTCATCCGGCTAGACTCCGAAAGGGGGACGCCGGTAAAGCCGTCACAGCTTCACAAGCGGTCGTGATGCATCGCGTACCACGGGTACAGGCATAAGCTTATCACCGTAGAGAAGCCGGAAACAACGCGGTAGGTTCGTACTGGTTGGTATTGCGTAGCCTCGATGCAAAGTTAGCAGAATCGAGGGTGTCGGCGGTTCTGTCACGAGACTAACATCGGCGACTTGCAGGGGGATGTCTTCGAATCCTCGATTCCATCGAGGCTATTTTCTTGGCTTATTCAGACAACAGTTTTCGGTATTCTTCCAGGGATTTTTGTTCTAAAACAAAAATTGCGATTTTTTCGTCCTTATCTTGCAATTTGGTTTTATAAGGAAAACTTACTCGAATGGCTTGTGGAAAAGTCGGTACTGAACGAAATTTTATTTCCCGATTATTTGTTTCTAATGGTATGGGTTGAGCATTCACACGAAGTGTGCCTACATAAAATTGGGAATAAGTCATGCCGCCATTCTGTTTTTCCCAACCCGGAACTCGACGATTATCGATCCAGTGAACCCATCGGTCGTTGATTTTAAGCTCGATATCGCAAAAAGGATCGAAACCTTTGTGCGGTGGAGTCGTTGCGTCATATTTGGGAGGCAAGAATATTGGGTTTTTGCCTTTGTTTGAGACCTCAAATGAGTATACAACAAGTTTGTCCCTCGGGTAATACTTCATATTGATGACTACGCCAATCTCGTCATTGTCAATCTCGTTTATTTCATTAAGATATACGTTAGCATTTGCGGCATATAGAAAACAAAAAAATAGCGCAATCGCTACGGGAAATTGAAGCGCTCGCATAATTGATCTCCTAAAATGGCTGTATGTTAAAGCTAGTCAATTCGATATAAGTCTTCATCAATTCGTGCCAAAGTTAGAGGATGGACGTCGCGTTAGACGCATTGGTGACAAGTCGAGTATGGCCAGCCTTTTAACGGCATTAACCAGTTAGTTTTGTCGGTCTATTATGAATACAATTGAAATACACTAGAAAATCCGCTTCATCCCGAATCAGCTTCCCCAATAACGCCGCGGCGACTACTGGGCTATTCCATCTGATAGATGTGGGGTACGCAGTGCGTACCCTTGTATGTTCCATCCTGCGTCGCATTCCCCGGCACCCGCCGGGCCTCATTGAAGCGGCTTTGCTTCGGCTCCGCTCAGCAACCTCAGCTCCGCCCAGCAACCGCCACTCGCCGCTAAGGCATTCTCGAAACAGTGGGGGGGGCGACCGATAACATTCCGCGACACGCCGCATCTACCGCCGATATATCTCGCTACCCGCCTTGATCGCGCGCTTGGCGATCGCGGCATGCGACCCGGACTTGGCCAGCACGAATAGCGTGTGCGGCAACGACAGACGCTCCAACAATTGTCGCGTCAATTTCTTCTCGTTGGCGAAAGCGGACTTGGCGAATACCACGGCATACGTCTTGGCTTCGGGATAGTGTTGCATCGGCTTTTCGGCCAGCCAAACGCGTTTGACGCCGGCCACTTCGGCCGCGGCAGCGCGAATCGCCGCCAGCGTGGCCTCGTCCGCCCGCGGTTTGACGAACCTATCCTTGCGGGTCAGCGTATCCCGCTCCAGCCCCGCCGCCCGGTTGATGTCCATCTGCCGCTCGGCCCGTTTCAGGCAATCATCGGCGGCGGCTTCGTCGCCGCGCCGCCGGTAGAAATAGTCCAGCCAGCGGCAACCCTCCAGCGTCAACTCCGGCTTCGCGGCGATGGCAGCCTCGATGGCCGCGATGCCGGCGCTGTCATCGCTTTTCAGCAGCAGCCGGCCGATTACAAAATCGGCGTCCGCATCGGCGTGGGCGGCGCGATAGCTTTGAAACAGCGGTAGCGGATCGATGTCCGGCGCGAATTCCTCGGTCAACACCGCCAATTGCCAATGTTGCGCGGCGCTGAGGGTTTCGGAAGCCTGTTGGGACAATTCCGCCAAGGTTTGCCGGCCTTCCTGGCAATAGCGGTAGCGCTCCCGCCATTTGTCGTCGTTGTTTTTCAGCCAATCGGCGTCGAAATCCGCCAAGATCCGGTCCAGTTCGCCGCCCAGCCACGCCCGCGCGGCCGAGTCGGCCGGCATTTTCGGCAACGGCGCCTCGGTTTGCAGGGCTTGCAACCGGTCGCTCAGCGCCGGATGAGTGTCGTAATGGCCGGTGGCGACCTTCAAGGCTTCGGCGACCTTGGCGTGCAAATCGGCGGTTTCGAACGGCGGCTGACGCAGGAAATCGCGCAAGGGTTTGAAAGGCGCCGTGGGCAGCTCGCTAGTGTCTGCCTGCTTCAGAAAGGGCATCCAGAAATGCTCGTTGACCAAGCCGCTGACCACGTAGGTATTGACCAGGGCTTGCGCGGCATCGTGGCGGCTGGTCAGTTGCGCGGCCACCGCGTCGGCCGCGAATTCGTTGGTGCGAGCGAGCGCGAAGGAATAGGCGGCGAAGGTGGGCGCATACCAATCGAAAAACCGCCGCATCAGCGAGGCGCCGATGTTTTGTTGACGCTCCAATCCGGCGACGATGCGTTGCCAGCTCAAGCGCACCCGATAAATCCAGCCGGCGAATCGGCTGTGGGCAGCCGACAAGTGGCCCAATTCGTGGGCGATCACCGCTTCGGCCTGGGCCGGCGACAGGCTCAGCAACAATTCCAAACCCAAAAACAGCGTGTTTTTCGGAAAGCCGAACACGCCCAAGCGCGGGGTTTGCACGATCGCGGCGTTGTATTCCGGGGTCAAAATGACTTGATGAATCCTGGGCGCGCGCAATTGCCGGCTGAGCGTTTTCAAGCGTTCGAACAATTTCGGATAGTGCTTGGCGGTCAAACGGTAGCCGGTCGGCGGCTCGAACTTCACCCACAGTGCCCGCAGCAACACGTAAATCATCGCCAGAATGACAACGATCAATTTCTTCTTCAGCAGCAATATCGCGAACGTGGTACTCGCCAGCGCCGCCCAACCGATGCCGACACTGATCGCCACCAAGGTAAACAGCATGCCGAAGATCACCAAATAACCCAGTAGCGCCAGCAAGCCGACCTTGGCCCGATAACGCCGCGGCCGGCGCTTGGCTTCCTGCTCGGCCCGGCCGATCAAGGCTTCCAGATGTTCGCGTTGCTGAGTGGTGGTTTTCATGAGAACTCCGAAGAGATAGCTTTGGAGGCGCTTGCACAAGACCACTGGCGCAAGCGCACGACGATGCCCGCCAAACAGCGGCCAGCCAAGGCAAGCCGCTGAGCGTGAGAAGACTAGCGAATTACTGGGCCGGCGTCCGCAACGGCGCGAAATAAACCCCGGAATCCAGCGTGGAAAACAAAAACGAATTGTCCGAGGCAACCTTGACGCGGCCCTCGCCGAAGGCGAAATTGCCGTTCCAGTCGAAATTGCCGGGCACTTTGATCTGAGCGACTTCAGTCATTGTGTCCGAGTTATAAACTGAGATGTAATCGGAATTTGCCATTGGGAAATACACCTTGTTCCCTACCGGTGCGTAAGCCGCGCCGATCGGCGTTACGCCGGCGTATTCGCCAACCGCCGGGAAGACTTGTTTACTGTCCAGGATGATGGTGCCGCCGTAGGTGGGAACAGCGATTTGGCTGCCAGTATAAGAAATGCCGATCTCGAAATTAAACCAATTGGTCGCGTTATTCGATTGGTATTGCTCGTCTCCGGCTTTGTAAACGCCCCAGGCGCCGTTGGAGATATTGGACTCGGCGACCGCTATCGTATGCCTATCCGCCGATGCGGCCAACATGCTGTTTTGTCTGACCGAACCCAATTCCGAGACCGCCTTGGTGAAGTAATTGATTTTCCGCAGCGGCACCCAGCCCGAGCCTTCGTAGTTGCTGGAGACCAGGATATTACTCAATTCGTCGAACGCCACGGTAAAGGTGCCGCCCTCGCCGAAACTCAAATCGAAGCCGACCCTTTTTACCGCGAGCGTGCGCAAATTGATAACGTCGATAAAGTTTTGCTTGGCCCCGCGCGACAAATTGGCGACCGCCAGCAATTTACCGTCGGCGGAAATGTCCATGCCGGCGGTTTGGCCACCCAACGTAATCGGCGTTAGAAACTTTTTAGCGACCATGTCGTACCGCCGAACAGTGGTGCCGCCGCTGATAAACAGTACTTGCCGCACTGTATCGTAGGCAATGTCGTAGCGGTTGGCGTCCGCTATGAAGCCGGCTTCGGCATGGGCGGTCAAACCGGAAAAAAACAGAACAATTCCTGCTACAAACGCGCAACTTTTATTCATAAAAACTCCTGGAGGGATTGGATTTCGTTATGCCTTACCCGAAACACGCGCTCGGGTAGTGGCCCGCTAAGCGTGACTGTTCGCTCGTCATCGCAAGCCGGGACCGACTGCTGGGTGATTAGGACTGTTTCCGAACTGACTGAAAGAATGGTCTAACTGAAAACGCCAGCGGCGACAAGCATAGCAGAGCCGGCGCAAGCCTTCTAGTCGGGCACGTCCGCCGCTACGAATGTCGATTAAACTTCCACAATTGCCTTCTCGGTGGCGCTATAGAGTTCACAGCCTGTCCTAGCCAACGGTGCGACCGAAAGCTACGCCTACGCGCCGGCCGGCAACCGCCTGACTCAGCAAGGCGGCGTGGCCATTGGCGTGGATGCCGCCGGCAACATCACCAGCGACGGCGCTTACAGCTACCAATACAACCGCCGCGGCCTGCTGTACCGGGTTTACCAAAGCGGGGCGGCGGTCGCGAACTACAGCTACAACGCCCTGGGCCAGCGCACGTTAAAAACCTTGAGCGGCGGTAAAACCGTGTATCAATACGGCCCCGGCGGCCAATTGCTGGCGGAAATCGGCAAGGATGCCCAAGGCAACTGGCTCGCCCTCGACTACGTCTGGCGCGGCGAGCGGCCGGTGGCGCGCTTCAAAACCCAAGTCACCGCGGCCGGCGCCGCCAGCACCTTGGAAAGCCTGATACTGCACACCGACGCGCTGGGCAGCCCGAGCGACGCCAGCAACAGCCAGGGCAACGTGGTCTGGCGCTGGACCCACGAAGCCTTCGGCGCCACCGCGCCCAATCAAGACCCGGACGGCAACGGCCAAATCACCCAGCTCAACCTGCGCTTCCCCGGCCAGTATTACGACGCCGAAACCGGTCTGCACTACAATATGCACCGGTATTACCAACCCAAGACCGGCCGCTATATCTCCTCCGATCCGATTGGGGTGTTGGGGGGCATTAATACTTACACCTATGCTTTAAATAATCCACTAAGATGGACTGATCCTTTAGGCTTGTATAGCAAAACAGGTTGTAATGATGCTCAGTGTGAATTGATTGACAAAGCAGTTGCAAATGCACAGGACGCTGCTAATAAACAGGGAATTGGGCCTGGTTTTTCCCAAGCCCTTGAAACTGCAAATTTCATTTGTAAGAAACCAGAGAAAAACAAAAATTATTGCGGGGCAAATAATGACCCGGATATTTATCTAAGAAATGCTTTTAACCCTGGCAAATGCGGTTCACTACCTAGCACTTTACTTCACGAGGTTTCGCATTCTAAACCACTGAATTATACTGAAATGGACGCTTATATTCTTGAATATAAAGCTTATGGCACTTCTATGCCAACGCCCGCTAAACTCCAAAAGGATTATCCAAACTTATCTCCAGAACAAATTCAATACTATAGCAAACAACGTGAAGAGGCCTTAAAGCAATGAAATTGATTTTTATAGTTTTTCTGTTGCTATCTAGTAACGCGTATTCTAAGTACCCTATTGAATCATTCCAAAATGTAATGAATCGTGTTGTAACTCAATCAGATACCATTTTTATTGGAAAAGTTCTAAATGAAAAGACGATTGAAAAAGGGCTTGTCGTTGGCTTAGGTACTAAACAGATAGGCATTTTAGAAGTTGAGGTTATAAAGAAATATAAAGGTCATGTTGTCAAAAATGAAAAGCGCTTAGTCTGCACATGGTTTGATAATACAGAGCATTTATTTAACTTTAAAATAGGTCAAGAACTAACATTCTTTGGTATTGATACTGGTTTGAATATTCAGTTACCAAGCACTTATGGTTATATCCGAAGCTCAAGCGGGATAGAGAAAGAGCTTTCTAAATCATTAAAGTTACGAAGCAAGCCTAATAAAGATAGGAACATGATATTTGAGATTGTTGACTCAGATAGTAAGGTGACTAGAAATGCCTGTAATGAACCGGATGCATGGGAACTAGCTACAGAATATAGGCCTACGACGAAGTGACCAAACATATACACCTATGTTGAGAATAACCCGGTAACCTTATTGATCCGGAAGGTCTTGCCAGTTCTGGTCAACCTATTGATCTTGGTGGTGGCACAACAGTTTGGATTGATAATCCACACGTTCCCGGACAGCAGGAACATGCACATGTAGCCCGCGTAGCTCCGATTAGCGAAGCGTAATCGGAGGAACGAAAGCCGGCATTCGTGCGATTTCGCTACGCCAATCGCACGGCACGCCCCGGCCGCTTGGCACAGTCGGCGAGAACGGGATGCCGCCGGCAACACCACCAGCGACGGCGCTTACAGCTACCAATACAACCGGCGCGGCGTGCTCCATTGGTGACTTGACGCTAGCAAAACGCGCCTAAGGCGACAGGATTAGCGCAATCTCAACGCAACGGAATCGGCGGGTGGCGGTCGCCGATGGCGTCGAGATCGTCCAGGCTCATGATCGGCGCGTACATCAGGTCCTTGATGTCGGCGGAGCGGGTCCAGCCGAAATCCATTTCGCCGATCGCGCGCTTGGTCATTTTCAACAGCCGGGTCGCGGCAGCCTGGTTGGCATTGCGGTCGCCCGGCTGGTGCATGCGGGCGGTGGAGATCACCGAGCAGCGGCACACCCGATCGTGATGTGAGAACTGAAAACGGAAATTGCGGGTACGGCTGTTGATGTCGCGATTGGTCAAAAACACGAAATGAGTGTTGGGGTCGGTTTCCGGCAGGCGCCGCATCACGGCGCGGGCTTGCTCGAAAATGTCTTCCGCCGCGAATTGCCGGGTGCCCGGAAAGGCTTGGATTGCCAGCGCGCCGAGCGGCAAACTGGCTTTCGCCCAGATGCCGAATTCCCGGCCGACAATCTTCGCCACCTCGACCGCCGCGTCGTCGGAAAAATCGTCCAGCGGCAGGATATACACGTCGATCGGGCCGGTTTTTTGGTCGGCCGGCAACGACGGCTCGGAAACCGCCGGTTCGCTGACCGTGGCAGTCTCGGCGATGGGTTTAGCGGGTGGCTCGGGCTGATTAGCGGCGCAGGCGGATAGCAAGGCCGAAATCAGAAAAAACGCATATAGCGGATGATTAAAATATCGTTTCGAACTCACTGTGTACTCCCGTTTTTGGTGAATGCCTGGGTTTTGTGGTTTATAGATCGGGCTTGTAAGGGGTTGAACCCACCGGCATGTTCCCTTCGGCTCCGCTCAGGGAACGCGCGGTGTGCCGTAGAACGCACGCTGTACCGCAGAACGTGTCGGTCGTTCCCTGAGCAGAACCCAAGGGAATTTAAAACTCGAAGGCGAAATCCATTCAGGGAACTCACCGCTGTACCGCAGAACGCGTCGGTCGCTCCCTGAGCGGAACCCAAGGGAATTTAAAACTCGAAGGCGAAATCCATTCAGGGAACGCTCCGCTGTGCCGATGAACGTGTCGGTCGTTCCCTGAGCGGAACCCAAGGGAATTTAAAATTCAAAGGCGAAATCCATTCAGGGAACGCTCCGTTGTACCAGAGAACGTGTCGATCGCTCCCTGAGCGGAGCCCAAGAGAATTTAAAATTCAAAGGCGAAATCCATCCAGGAAACTCACCGCTGTACCGCAGAACGTGTCGCTCGGTCCCTGAGCGGCGCCCAAGGGAATTTAAAACTCGAAGGCGAAATCCATCCAGGGAACTCACCGCTGCGCCGGAGAACCTGTCGTTCGTTCCCTGAGCGGAGCCGAAGGGAACTTAAACCTCCGAAAACGGAATCCATCGCTTCGCGCTCATTGAATCCCGAGACAATACAGGGGCGTCGCCATTCCGGACGGCTCATTCGACTCAAATCCGCCGCGCCAGAATCTCCCCAATCTCTTCGTCGGTCAATACGATGGGATTGGTCTGCATGCTGCTGCCTCGCGCGTTGGCGACGATCAGCGGGAAGTCGGCTTCGGCGATGCCGTAGGCGCCGAGGCGGTCCAATTGCAAGGTGTCGCTCCAGTCGGCCAGCAGCGCGATCAACGCATCGCGGGCTTGTTGGTCGTCCAGCGCATCGTCGCCGGTCAGTAGGCGGCCGACTTGGGCATACTTAACTAAGGCCGGATTGGCCGGTTCGCGGGCTTGCAGCGCGCGGATGTTAACCTCGGTGGCGGCGGCGACCAGTGTGCCGCACACGACGCCGTGCGGGATTGGGAAGAAAGCGCCCAGCGGCGACGCCAGGCCGTGTACCGAACCCAGGCCGACTTGCGCCAGCGTGATCCCGGACAACAGCGCCGCATAGGCCATTGCCGCGCGGCCTTCGCCGGCGTCCGGTTCCACGCCGCGCCAGGCCGCGAAGAATCCGGACTTGACCGCTTGCATGCCGCTCCAGGCCAACGCGTCGGTGAACGGATTGGCCTTGGCCGACACGTAGGATTCCAGCAATTGGGTCAACGCGTCCATGCCGTCGGCGGCGATCAATGCCGGCGAGCAGGTCGCCAGCAAGTCCGGATCGAGAATCGCGAATTCCGGCACCAGACATTCGTCGCGAAACGATTTTTTGAAGCCGTCCGGGCCTTGCACGCTGAGCACCGCGTTTTTGGTGGCTTCACTGCCGGTGCCGGCGGTGGTCGGTACGGCAATGAACGGCGTGCTGGGGCCGCGATAGGTTTGGTTGCGGCCGACGCCTTCCAGATAATCCATCACCGAGTCGCCGCTAGGCAGCAGGCCGGCGATGGCCTTGGCTGCGTCCAATACGCTGCCGCCGCCGATCGCGACCACGACGTCGATATTTTCGCTACGGAATCGGCTCACCGTGTCGTCGATCAATTGCGGCGAGGGTTCGCCGGACACCGTGCAATGTTGCCATGCCACACCTTGCCCGGCCAACGCGTCGATAAAGCTTTGCCATCCCGGCGTGCCGAAAAACGACTGCTTGCCGGTGACCAGCAAGGCTTTGCGGCCGTAACCGGCGATCAAGGCCGGCGCCTCGTTCAGGCGGCCGCGCCCGAACAAAATGCGCGGCAGGCGGGCGATGTAAAACGGTTTGAAAGTCTGCATGCTCAAGCCTCCGGAAACAAGGCTTTATACGGCACGCCCCGGCGCGGTTCGGCCATCCAGTCTGCGACCGTGTCGCGCCAGACCAGGTAATGTTCGGTCTGCTTGTGCGCGGCCGCGTCTTCGGCTGAGGCATAGACTTCGTACAAGATAAATTGGCTGGGGTCGTCTGGCGTTTGCAGGACATCGAAACGGCGGTTGCCGGCCTCTTGCACCGAGGCCAAGTGGTTCAAACGGGTGGCGGCGATGAAGTCGTCGATATGTTCGGGTTTGACGTGGACGTGAACGAGGGTAACGTGCATGGTAACGAGCCATTGAGTGGAATCAGCCGCTTAGCATAGGCGAAAACCGGCGGCGATGGCAAAGAGAGCGGTCTGTTCACTGGATAAGCTTTAAGCCGGGCCAATCTCGTTTTGGCGCCGGTAGGAGTACAAACCTAGGTTTGTACTCCGTGGCTTGGCGGTCTGGCGTTATCGCCAACGCGGGGGAGCAATGCTTGAAGACAACGAAACCGGGTAGCATCTAAGCCACGCCAAAGGCCGATTCACCGATGATTGGAATACAAACCTAGGTTTGTACTCCGCGACGTGGCGGGTTGGCCTGCAAACCTCGGTTTGTACTCGGCGATTTCAGTGGCCTTTTTCGACGATATAAGTCGGAAGACCGTCGATGCTGAGCTGGTTTTTGTCGTGCCAATAACGACGGATGCCGGCCTCGCCTTGATCAGCGGCCCAATCGGACAACTGTTCGCGTTCGCCGGCGTAATCGAAAAACGGCACCGCCATGCCGCAGGAAGTCTGCACCAAGTCGATTTCTACATCGAAGATTTGCCGGGCGCCGGGTAGCGGCCGGAATTTGCCGAACAAGTCCGGCCAGTCGGCATCGCCCGGATGCACGACGCGGGCGTTGCCGTATAAGCGCAAGATCAACGGCGAACCGACGAAGGCGCAAAACATGATCGTCATCCGCGGGGCGATTCGCACGTGGGCGGCGGTTTCGTTACCGCTACCGGTGACGTTCAGCCAGGCCACCCGTGCCGGCCCCAGCACCTTGAACGAGTCCATGCCCTTGGGCGAGATATTAACCCGACTGTCGGCCGTGGCGGTGCCGACGAAAAACAGCTTTTGTTCGCGGATGAATTGCATGTGTTTATCGGACAATTCGGTGTAACGCTTTCCCATCGCTTGCTCTCTTTGGCTGGTTCCAGAAACGGGTGAGGCGCTACCAAGCCCCAGCCCCACACGACCGTCGCATGGCAGGCCGCAGCCTTTGCGCCCGACGGAATTCTCGGTGCGGTCAAACCGGCGCGTTACCAGCGCCAATTTTCGGGGAGTCTACGATATCCCCCTGAGTTTGCACCATTTCGACCTACTTCGACCCAGAAACTGATGCATGTCGTTAACGGCGCCGGGCTCGGAAAAAATCGCTGAGTAGTTCGGCGCAGTCGGCCTCCAGCACGCCGCCGCTCCATTCCACCCGATGATTCAAAAACGGCGCGTCGCTGAGTTGCAGGGCATGACAGACCGCGCCGCGCTTAGGATCGTAAGCGCCGAACACCAGACGTTTGACGCGGGCGTGGGCGATGGCGCCCATGCACATTACGCAGGGTTCCAGCGTCACGTACAAGGTGGTGTCGATCAAGCGGTAGTTATGCAGCGCCCGGCCGGCCTTGCGCAGAGTGACGATTTCGGCGTGGGCGGTAGGATCGTCGCTTTGTATCGGCTGGTTCCAGCCTTCGGCGATGCAGCGCTGGTTCAGCACCAACAGCGCGCCGACCGGCACCTCGCCTTGCGCTTCGGCGCGTTGCGCCAGGCGGATGGCGTGGCGCATCCATTCGGCGTCGGTCATTTCACACCGTGGCTTTGCTCAAACGGTCGTTGACGGCGGCCCAGGCTTCGCTGTCGGGCGGTTGCTCGATCAAAATCGTGTCCAGTTGCCGGCTATCCAATTCGCGCAAGGCGCTGTACAGCGCGCTTTCGTAGTGTTCGGCTTGCTCGGGCAATTTGATCAGGTTCGGGCAGGGAATCTCGGCGATGGCCGGACTGAAGGCCAGAATGCCGATGCGCTTACCCTGGCCGCACAGCTCGTCGGTCATCGCGATCAAGGTATCGGCCGGACACAGCAAGGCCATCGTATTCGGCGCGTAATGTACCGCCAGCATGCCGGGCGCGCGGATTTTGCTCTGCGGCGACAGGCGGACTTCGGTACCCAGCGCGGCCTTGAGCTGGCTGCGGGTGATCCGGCCCGGCCGCAGGATGGCCGGCTGGCCGTCGCTGAGATCGATGATCGTCGATTCCACGCCGACCGAGCAAGCGCCGCCGTCCAGAATGCAGGCGACGCGATCGCCCAATTCCTCGGCGACGTGGCCGGCCTGGGTCGGGCTGATCCGGCCGAAGCGGTTGGCCGACGGCGCCGCGATCCCGCCGCCGAAGGCTTGCAATAACTGCAACGCGACCGGGTTGGACGGCACCCGCACCGCGATCGTGGTTTGGCCGCCGGTCACGGCGTCCGGCACGTCCGGGCGCTTGTTCAAAATCATCGTCAGCGGGCCTGGCCAGAACTGCGCGGCCAGTTTCAGCGCCGCGTCCGGAATCTCGACGGCCCATTCGGTCAGTTGCTCGGCCGAGGCGATGTGCACGATCAGCGGATGGTCGGCCGGCCGGCCTTTGGCCGCGAAAATTTTGGCGACCGCAGCCGGATTGGCGGCATCGCCGCCCAGGCCGTAGACGGTTTCGGTCGGAAAGGCGACCAATTCGCCGCGCCGCAACAAATCGGCGGCCTGATTAATCGATTGTTCGGTGACGGGAGTCGGAGTCAATGTCTTTGCCGGCTAGATAAACGATGAGACTGGAGCCGGTTGCTCCTCCCGGCCGCGCGCGGCTGGTTGTGTTTGGAGGATGCCGGTCTCGATAGCAAACGGCCTATTTTACCTTCCGAGCCGGCGGTTGGGTGTTAAATTATTTCGATCAACACCTCGTCCGGATTCACCGCATCACCCTTGGCAACGAAAATCGCCTTGACGGTGCCGGCCAGCGGGGCGGTGATTTCGGTCTCCATTTTCATCGCTTCGGTCACCAGCAAGGCCTGGCCGGCCACGACTTTTTGGCCTTCGCGGATCAATACGTCGATGATGTTGCAAGGCATGCTGGTGACCACGTCGCCTGGCGCGGCCGGCCTGCGCCGCTTGCTGGCGATCGCGCTTTTCACCGCACCCTGGGCGCCGCCATCCAGCACGATTTCGTCCAGGGTTTCGATGACGATTTCTTCCGGC
This sequence comes from Methylomonas sp. MS20, assembly GCF_050275925.1. Lineage (NCBI taxonomy): Bacteria > Pseudomonadati > Pseudomonadota > Gammaproteobacteria > Methylococcales > Methylococcaceae > Methylomonas > Methylomonas sp. MS20. The sequence goes on along the minus strand of NZ_CP189962.1, from coordinate 5,223,780 downwards.
ATGCCGTCCACGGTGAAGTAAAAATGCCGCAGGCTCTGGTTTTTGGGGCCGGCGCCGGTGACTTTGACGTGATAGGACTCGCCGTGTAATGCGACGTTGAATTCGGTCGGCGCTTTCTTGCTGTCCACAGCCTCCGGCGGGGCCTCCAGTTCCAGAGGTTCCGGGACCAAATTGCCGGTCGAACGCAATTCCAAAAATTGCTTGCCGATTTCCGGAAACATCGCGTAACTGAGCACGTCTTCGTCGTTCAACGCCAGATGGCCGATCTCGCCGCGCAGATGTACAAATTCCGGCTTCAGCAGATCGGCCGGTCGGCACTCGATCGGCTCCTCCTTACCAACCGCCTTCTTTAGCAGTTCCGGATCGACCGGCGCCGGCGCCTTGCCGTAACCGCCGTGCAGATAGCGTTTGACCTCGTTGCTGATGGTCTCGTAGCGCTTGCCGGTCAACACGTTCAAGACCGCCTGGGTGCCGACGATTTGCGAAGTCGGCGTCACCAGCGGCGGATAGCCCAAGTCCTTGCGCACCGCCGGAATCTCCCGGTACACCTCGCCGATCCGGTCCAGCGCGTTGCGTTCCTTCAGTTGATTGGCTAGGTTCGAAATCATCCCGCCCGGCACCTGAAAAATGTGGACGCGGGTGTCAATGCCGGTGAACTCGCTTTCGTAGCGCCGGTATTTCTTGCGGACTTCGGCGAAGTATTGATTAACCGCCTGCAATTTGTCCAAGTCCAGGCCGGTGTCGTATTCGCTACCCCGCAACGCGGTGACCAGGCTTTCGGTCGGCGGATGACTGGTGCCGCCGGCCCAGGACGATAAGGCGGTATCGACGTGCTCGCAGCCGGCCTCGATGGCCTTGAGCTGGCACATTTCGGCCAATCCGGCCGTGGCGTGACCATGCAGATGCAGCGGCAGATCGACCGCATCTTTCAAGGCCTTGACCAATGCCTCGGCGCGGTAGGGGGTCAACAGGCCGGCCATGTCCTTGATCGCGATCGAGTCGCAGCCGAGATCGGCCAAGCCCTTGCCCAGCGCGATGAAACTGGCGATATCGTGGACCGGGCTGGTGGTGTAGCAAATCGTGCCCTGGGCATGCTTGCCGGCGGTCTTGGCGGCCGCGACGGCGGTTTCCAGATTGCGGATGTCGTTCAGCGCATCGAAAACCCGGAATACGTCTATGCCGTTTTGGGCAGCGGTTTCGACGAATTTACGTACCACGTCGTCGGAATAATGCCGGTAACCGAGCAAGTTCTGGCCGCGCAACAGCATTTGCAGCCGGGTGTTGGGCAGCGCGGCTTTCAGTTTAGTCAAACGCTCCCACGGATCTTCCTTCAGAAAACGCAAACAAGCGTCGAAGGTGGCGCCGCCCCAGCATTCCAGCGACCAATAGCCGATGTCGTCCAGCAGCGCGCAGGCCGGCAACATGTCTTCGGTACGCAAGCGGGTGGCGATCAGCGATTGATGAGCGTCGCGCAAAATCACGTCGGTAACATAGACTTTTTTCATCGCTAGCTCCTCGGCTTACAGGCCGGTGTGGGACGCAACCACCGCCGCCAGCACGCTGGCGAGAATTTCCGGGCGGGGTTTGTTGGAGTAGTTGACCAATTCCGGGTGCGCCTCGACGAAACCGGTATTGAAGCGGCCGCGCCGAAAATCCGGATGGCGCAGGATTTCCAGGTAATACGGGATCGTGGTCTTAATGCCGAACAAGCCCATGTCGCGCAACGCCCGTTCGCCGCGATTGAGCGCGTCTTCCCAGGTCATGGCACTGACGATGACCTTGGCCAGCATCGAATCGAAAAACGGCGGCACTTCGTAACCGGTATAAATCGCGGTGTCGGTGCGCACGCCCGGCCCGCCCGGCGCATAGTAGCGGGAAATATGGCCGAAGCTGGGTAGAAAGCTGTTCTGCGGGTCTTCGGCGTTCACCCGAAATTGAATCGCATAGCCGCGCCGAACGATTTCCTCCTGGCGAAAGCGCAGCGGCAGACCGGCGGCGACGCGAATCTGCTCTTCGACGATATCGACGCCGGTGATGGTCTCGGTGATGGTGTGTTCGACCTGGACGCGGGTATTCATTTCCATGAAGTAGAAGCGGCCGTCGGGATCCAGCAAAAATTCGACGGTGCCGGCGTTGGTATAGCCGACCGCCTTGGCCGCCATCACCGCCAGACCGCCCAGATACTGGCGTTGGGCTTCGTCGAGTTGCGGCGACGGGGCGATTTCAATCAGCTTCTGGTTGCGGCGCTGAATCGAGCAATCGCGCTCGTAGAGATGGATGGTATTGCCGAATTGGTCGGCCAGGACTTGCACCTCGATATGCAGCGGATCGACGACGCATTTTTCCAAAAACACTTCGGCGCTGCCGAAGGCCTTGCCGGCTTCGGAAATCACCCGCGGATACTGTTGGCGCAGTTCGTCCGGGCTGTCGCAGCGGCGGATGCCGCGCCCGCCGCCGCCGGAAGTGGCTTTCAGCATCACCGGATAACCGATCGCGTCCGCCACTTGCAGCGCCTGTTCCACATCGGCCACGTTGCCGTCGCTGCCGGGCGTGACCGGCAGGCCGGCGGCCCGCATCGCCGCGCGAGCTTCGGTCTTGTCGCCCATCTTGCGGATCACTTCGGCGGACGGGCCGATGAAGACCAGGCCGCGTTCCTGGCAGGCGGTCGCGAACAGCGCGTTTTCCGACAGAAATCCGTAGCCGGGATGGATGGCATCGCAACCGGTGCGTAGCGCCAGATCGACCAAACCGTAGATATTGAGATAGCCGGCGACCGGCTCGCTGCCGATGCAATACGACTCGTCGGCCTTCTTGACGTGCAATGCAAACCGGTCGGCCTCGGTATAGACCGCCGCCGAGCGGATACCCATTTCGGCGCAGGCGCGAATGATCCGCACCGCGATTTCGCCGCGATTGGCGATCAGGATTTTGCGTAGCATGGCGGCAGTCCTTGAGTTGGCGACCTGCCGGCTACTGTAGCAAGTTGCGCCGATCTTTCAACCGTATTTCCCTGAGGGATTTCCCTGAGATTCGGGACGTGCCGGGGCGGACCTTCGCGGCGATCAATGTCGGCGCCGACCGAATTGTTGTATGTGCAACAAGTGCCAGGCAATATTTGTCGGCAATCCAGCATTCGTCACGGCGAGTCCTGGAGCCAGTTCGCCGGAAGCCACGGTCAGCCTGAAAAAAATGGGCCATCGAGACTGGCATCTGGCGTGTTAGTTGCTAAACTACTGATCGGGATGACGGTCGCCTGAGTCCGGCTTGTTGAAGCGGCCGATCGCGCGGGTTCGAAGGGGAAACACACGAGCCATCGGTTTTGGAATATTGATAGGGAGTTTATATGGAGAGCATCACGCGGTTTTCGACTGTTATTTTGTTAGTCTGTCCATTATGGGCGGACGCGGGTTTAGCGGCCAATCTCACGCCGGCCAACGGTAACGAAAGCATCGGTTTAGGCGGCGCCGCGCTTGCCGCCGACGCCGCGCCGCTTAGCGTCGGCGCCGCTCGGGATTTAGCGGAAGCGGTTTTCGAACAAGTTCGATTCGAAGCCGAGCAAACCTTGGGCGGCGCGATCACGGCAATCGGTAGCGTCAGTACTAGCAGTATCGACATCGACTTTCCCCTGTTACTGAATAGCGTGTTTCAACCGATCGTCGAGGAGACCCGATCTATCGATCTAAAAGGCGCGTTGCCGTCGGCCGCCTGGCTGTTTCTAAGCGGCATGCTGACTTTACTGGGCTTACAAAAACGGGCGGCCGTCGGCAAGCGATTAGCGCGAGCTTGAATGGAGAGCCGGACTTAAGGACTGGCGGCGCCGGCGCTGGCAAAGCCGCCGGGCTTCTACTATGATTGCCGGGTAGCGCGCGAGCCTTGGGCCGCCGCGTTTTCCGTCCAGTTTTAGAGAATCTCCATGTCCAAGCCCGATCAGGCAGACAATTTCAGCTATTCATTCATCGGTCCGGCCGATATTCCGGACTGCATTCAGGTGGTATTGAACAGTTTTACCGAGTTTCAGCAAACGCCGGAATGCGTCGGCGATTGGTTGGAGCGCCGAATTCTCAACAACCCGTGGCAGGCCGCATTTCCGGGTATCGGCGTCGGGGTCCGGGACCAGGGCAAACTGATCGGGTTTCGGGCCATCTTCGCCCAGCCGTGGTGGCTGGACGGCCAATCGACCGTTATCGCCTTCGCCGCCAACACCAGTGTCGATTCGACCTATCGCGGTCGCGGTATAGGGACCGAGCTGATCGATCAATGCCGACATTTCGCGGCGATGACCAGCAGTACCTCGGCCGGCGTCGTTACCCAAAAAGCCTACCGGAAACTCGGGTACGCGGCGATCGGCGGCGACAGCAACGATTTTTTCCGCTTGCGGAGCAGCTTCAAGGCCTCGTGGCAAAAACGGGTCGGCACTTCGGCCGGCCGAATCATCGGCTCGCTGTTCGATTTGAGTCTGTTGCTTCGCGATGCCAAACTGCGCCGCGCCGGCTTCAATCTGACCGAGGAAACCCGTTGCGGCGACGAGTACGACGTATTGTGGAACCAGGCACGCGGCGGCTATGTCTCCTGTCTGGAAAGAAGCAGCCGGTATTTGAATTGGCGTATATTCGATTTTCCGACTTGTCCGTTGAAACTAATGGGTTTGCGCGACGCTAGCGGGCGATTGAGAGCTTACGCCGTCTGGCACCGGCAAGCCTTCGGCGACGGGATCGACATGGCGGTGTTGCGCGATGTGTTTTACCGGCTCGACGACAGCGAAGCCCTGCCGGCCTTGCTGTATCGTCTATATGCCTACTGGCGGGAAATCGGTATGACCTGGATCAACCTGGAAGTCGCGGCGCCCTGGCTGACGTCGGTGTTTCGCGACCTGGGTTACGAGGCCCTGCCGTCGCAGGGCAATCGTTACCATGTTTTTAGCGAGCCGCCGTTACCCGCCGCCGTAACGGAAGCTTGGTATCGTAGCGGACTCGACGGCGACTATTTCGACAATCCTTTGTAGCGGCGGAGTCGCTCCGATCAACCCCAAAAGGTAAGTGTGCAGCCCATGCAAAGACCAACTATAGCCATCATTTCCACGGTGTTAAACGAACGCGAAAGCATTCGGCAATTGCTGGACGCTTTCTTGCGGCAAAGCTTGCGCGCCGATGAAATCGTCATCGTCGACGGCGGCTCCAGCGACGGTACATTGGACGTGCTGAACGCTTACGCGGCCGAACATCGCAACGTTAAGTTCTTTGTCGAGCCGGGCGTCAATATTGCCCAGGGCCGCAATATCGCGATCGCCCGCAGCCATTGCGATATTGTCGCCGTCACCGACGGCGGTTGCCGGCCGGTGGACGGCTGGCTGGCCGCGCTGGTGCAACCCTTGCTGAACGACCCGAACTACGGCGCCGTGACCGGGGTCAGGAATGTCGAAAGCATCAACGACTTCGAGTTCTTCGCCGGCAAACTATCCACGTCGGGCAACGCCGCCAACGAGGAGGAACGGGTGTTTCACGGCCGGAATTCGGCGTTTCGTAAAAGCGTCTGGCTGGCCGCCGGCGGTTATCCGGAATGGCTGTATACCGCCGAGGACACCTTATTCGCCCAGCGCGCCAAGGCCTTGGGCTGCAAGGTGGCGGTGGCGCCGGAAGCCATCATCTCCTGGCGCCCGCGCCCAAATCTGAAAAAACTCGCCAAGCAATATTATTTGTACGGCAAGGGGACCGGGCGGATTGGCCAAACCGACTTGAAAACGGTGTTCTATCACTTGCGCAACCACGTGATCTGGATGCTGGCGCTGCTGCTGGGCTTCGGTTTCTTCGGTTTTTGGTTGATCGCGATGGCGGTACTGAGCTTCATGTTTTTCACGCTGGTCAATCCGGTCATCACCACCTTAAAGCGCAACAACCCCGACTTGCGGCCCAGCTATTGGTTTTACGTGCCGGTCATCGTCATGGTCCGCAGTTTTTGCAACAACCTCGGCCAATTGTCCGGGTATTGGGAATACCGCGGCGCCGGGGTATTTCGCGACAATCTGGAACGCTACCGTTCCGGCGATTGGAAGTCGCCGTTCATCGCCGGTTGACGGCGGCTATTTCAGCAGCGGAAGCAAGGACGGCCAAATTTTCTCGACCAGCAGCGGTTGGGCGTCGGCGTTGGGATGCAGGCCGTCGGCCTGCATCAGTTCCGGTTTCAGCGCAATGTCTTCCAAAATGAACGGCACCCATGCCAACTGTAGCTCGCCGGCTAATTGCGGGTAAACTTCGTAAAACATCTCGATATAGCGTTTGCCGTAATTGGGGGGAATCTTCATCGCCAGCAACAACACTTCAGCGCCGATGTGTCGCGAGCGGTTGACGATTTCGGTCAGATTACGCTTCATTTCTTGCGGCGACAGGCCGCGCAAACCGTCGTTGGCACCCAACTCCAGCACCACGACATCGGGCTTGTGACGCGCCAAGATCGACTCCAAACGCGCCAAGCCGCCGGCCGACGTGTCGCCGCTGATACTCTCGTTGAATACCGCATGGGGGCTGCCGGCGTCGACCAGTTTTTTTTGCAGCAGCGCGACCCAGCCGAGCTGAACTTCGATGCCGTAACCGGCACTAATACTGTCTCCCAACACCACGATCGTCTTAGCCACGGCCCCGGCGGGTGCCACACTTAATACCATCGCAAGGACCATTCCAGTCATGTCAATTAATCGCACAGCCGCTCTACCTGTCATTGTCGCCGAAGGTCTCGGCAAAACCGTTCCCACCTCGGATGGGGATTTGCATATCTTGGCATCGGTGAATTTAATCATCAAGCCGGGCGAAAGCATCGCGATCGTCGGCGAATCCGGATCGGGCAAGTCCACGCTGTTGAGTCTGCTGGCCGGGCTGGACACCCCGAGTAGCGGCTCGGTGATCGTTGCCGGCCGCGATTTGACCCAAATGAACGAAGACGGCCGGGCCGCGCTGCGCAACGAGTTGGTCGGATTCGTGTTCCAGTCCTTCCAATTGCTGCCGGCCTTGACCGCGCTGGAAAACGTCATGCTGCCGTTGGAGCTGGCCGGGAACGCGAACGCCGAACCGGCCGCCCGAACCTTGCTGGAGCGGGTCGGCCTAGGTAAGCGGCTGCAACATACGCCTCGGCAACTGTCCGGCGGCGAACAGCAACGCGTCGCGTTGGCGCGAGCCTTCGTCGGCCGGCCGGCGATTTTGTTCGCCGACGAGCCGACCGGCAATCTGGACAGCAACACCGGTGCGCACATCGTCGAATTATTATTCGAATTGAACCAGGAGTTACACACGACCCTGATTCTGGTAACCCACGACATGAGCTTGGCGGCGCGTTGCCAGCGCACGATACGGCTGGAAGCCGGGAGCATCGTATGAAGCGCTTTCGCTTGGCGATGAAAATGCTGTGGCGCGACGGCCGTTCCGGCGAATTGACCCTGTTGGTGATGGCCTTGCTGATCGCGGTGACCAGTTCGACCGCGATTGCGCTGTTCGCCGACCGACTGCAGCGCACGATGACGCTGCAGGCCGCCGAATTTCTGGCCGGCGACCTAGCCGTCGCCGGCCCGGCCGCGATCGATCCGGCATGGCTGGGCAAGGCCGGCGAACTGGGCTTGGCTCAATCGCAAACCGTCGAATTCCCAAGCATGTTGCTGGAGAACGGCGAGATGTTGTTGGCCTCGATCAAGGCGACCGGCGGCGGTTATCCGTTGCGCGGCTATCTGAAAACCGGCGACGGCGCGTTCGATCAGTTGAGCGAAGTCCACGCCGGTCCGGAACCCGGCACCGTTTGGGTCGACAAGCGGGTGCTGCAAGCTTTGAAACTGGAACCGGGCGCCCGGCTGACCGTCGGCGAGGCCGTGCTGACCGTGACTCGAGTGCTGGGCTACGAGCCGGATCGGCGCGGCGATCTGTACAGTTTCTCGCCACGGGTGATGATGGCGCTGGCCGATCTGGCCGCGACCGGCGTGGTTCAACCAGGCAGCCGGGTGCGCTTCGCGTATCAATTCAGCGGCGACGAGACGGCGCTGAACGCCTACCGCGACTGGTTGAAGCCGCAGTTGAACCCGTCGCAACGCCTGCTGGACGTGCGCAACGACAGGCCGGAACTGGATTCGGCGTTGAGCCGGGCCGAGCGCTATCTGGGCCTGTCCAGCGTCGTGGTGATTTTAATCGCCGGCGTCGCGATCGCGATGGCCGCCGGCCGCTATACCGAGCGGCATTTCAACGCTACCGCGCTGTTACGCTGCCTGGGTTGCAAGCAGGGTGAAATCGTGGCGCTGTACTTGGGGCAATTTTTAATGTTGGGTATCGTTACCAGCGGCAGCGGCGCGCTGCTGGGCTGGCTGGCCCAGCACGGCTTGTTCCTGATGCTGCGCGATTTATTGCCGGCGCGGGTTGCCGACCCCGGCTGGCTGGCGGTCGGTTTCGGCTTCGCCACCGGGCTGGCGATTCTGCTGGGATTTGCATTGCCGCCGCTGTTGCGGCTGCGCCGGGTCGCGCCGCTGCGGGTATTGCGCCGCGATCTGGAACCGATGCCGGCCAGCGGCTGGTTGATTTACGGGCTGGCGCTGAGCGTGGTCGGCGCGTTGATCTGGCGCTATACCGGCGATTGGAAAATGACCGCGACGATACTCGGCATCGGCGCGCTGACCTTGGCGCTGCTGGGCTTGTTGCTCTACGGCCTGCTGCGGGCCGCCCGCCGCGCGCTGCCGGCCATGAATCTGGGCTGGCGCATGGCCTTGCGCGGCCTGATCAGTCACGGCCCAGCCGGCATCGGTCAAATCCTGGCCTTCGGCGTAACCCTGGCGGCAATGGCCTTGAGCTTTACCGTACGGTCCGATTTGATCGCCGAGTGGCAAAAGCAATTGCCGGACCAGGCGCCCAACCACTTTGCGCTTAACATTCTGCCGGACCAGGTCGGCGGTTTTAGTGGGGACATCGCTGGACTCGGCATCACCGCCAGCCCGTTCTACCCGGTGGTGCGGGGACGTCTAATCGAGATCAATCAAGAAGCGGTGCAGCGCCGAGTTAGTAAGGACAGCACCGGCGAAGCGGCGACCCAACGCGAACTGAGCCTGACCTGGGCCGAGCAATTGCCCGAGGATAACCGCGTCGTCGCCGGCGACGCCTGGCGGGGCTTGGCGCCCGGCCTGGTATCGGTCGAACAAAAGCTGGCCGACAATCTCGGGATTCATCCCGGCGACCGATTGAGTTTCACGGTCGGTAGCGAGCGCTTGACCGCGACGGTCGCCAATCTGCGCAGCGTGCGTTGGGATACGATGCAGCCGAATTTTTACATGATTTTCTCGCCCGGCACGTTGACCGGCTTCCCGGCCACCTACATGACCAGCTTTTATCTGGACGAATCGCAAAAATCTCTGTTGACCGGTTTGGTCAAGCGCTTTCCGGCGACGACGATCCTGGAAGTCGATCTGTTGTTGAAGCAGTTCAAAACCATCCTGACCCAACTGACCCGCGCCATCGACGTCTTGCTGTACTTCGCGTTGGCCGCCGGGTTTACCGTATTGTTCGCGGCGGTTTACGCCAGCCTGGACCGGCGCATCCGCGAGAGCGCCTTGTTGCGCACGCTCGGTGCCGGCCGCGGCTTCTTGCGGCGCGGCCATTGGATCGAGTTCGCGGTGTTGGGCGGAGCGGCCGGCGTATTGGCTGTGATCGCGTCGGAAGCGGTGTTGTTTGCCTTGTATAACCGAGTGATGCAGATCGAGTACCGGCCCAACGTGACGCTGTGGCTGGCGTTGCCGTTGATCGGCATGCTGGGCGTGGGGTTGGCGGGATTCTGGGGCGTGCGCGGCGTGGTGCGGCAAGCGCCGCTGACGGTTTTGCGACGCATGGATTGACGCGAGAACGAGGCCTAAGCGTACTTGTCGTCTCCCAGCCGGTGACGCCATTCCCGGCCGTCTTTACAAGTTAATGACGGTTTCCAGCCAATCCTAAAGATATTAACAAGAGCGACTGTCCTTGTGGGAAGAATTTTGTTTCTTATTTGGAAATTTTAAATCTGTAAAAATGCGTATTGTAAATAAATCCGCTCAGGCCTAAAGTGAAACCAACTTCACTAACCGACTCGATGCAGTCTAGGAGCAGAAATGAAAAAGGCCGACTCTTTATACAGAGATATCGCGACCGGCGCGTTCTTTTCAGCCGGCATTTTTGGATTGGTGTTGGAGCAATGGCTGTTATCCATGGCCTTGTTCGGCGCCGCCGCGTTAGCCAGCAATCTGCAACAAGCCAAGCCCGCGCGAGCGATGTCCCGGTTTTAACTCGGGTGCCGGTCGAGTCGGCATCCTCGGAGCGCACGGACGCGCGAGCGTCGGAAACAGCTAGACCGAGTTTTCCGACGTTGCTGTAAGTTCGTAGTACCTCCCGTTGTTAAGTGCTCTGTACTTCCACAGCCCCCGTCCGGGATCGGATCGGGGGCTTTTTTTGCGTCGGCGTTTTCGGCCGGAATCCGCCGCCAACCCACCGAAAACGCCAGCCGCGCCTACCGGCCAACGCAGGCCTGCTCAGCGGTTTGATACTCCGCTTACCCCAACGGCCATGACAGGACTTTGTCCCCGGCGCATCAAACAAACCGACGGAAGCGGCTTTATCCCCGACCCAAATCACATGATCGGTATGCGCCTATTTTTTTGTCCACGCCGGGAAAAATCCGTTCCGGCTCGTTATTGCCCGGCCCTTAAATACCGCCCGCTTGTCGAAGGGCGCACCCGCCGGGGCTTCAACGAACTCGGCCCGACGGAATTCCCCTGATCAATAGGGCCGCATTTTTAGCAACTACCGGCAGGAATATGCCTGCCGACCAATCCCGTATTCGGCGTAAATAAGCGCGTCGCGCAGCGGGAATAGCTGACTAGGCTTTTAAAATCGCGAGCAAGGCTCGGAGCCTTGCGTTTATCACTCGGAATGTTGCGCACAAGACTTTTAGAGTTGCGAGCAAGGCTCGGAGCCTTGTGTTTATTACTCGGAGAATTGCGCGCGAGACTTTTAGAGTTACGGGCAAGGCTCGGAGCCTTGCGTTTATTACTCGGAGTGTTGCGCGCGAGACTTTTAGAGTTGCGAGCAAGGCTCGGAGCCTTGTGTTTATTACTCGGAGTGTTGCGCGCGAGACTTTTAGAGTTACGGGCAAGGCTCGGAGCCTTGCGTTTATCACTCGGAGTGTTGCGCACAAGACTTTTAGAGTTGCGGGCAAGGCTCGGAGCCTTGATTACTCGGGCGCAGTGGAGAGTGTAAGAATTTTTGTGTAAACGGTCCTGAGGTAGGAGACTACCGATTCCGATAAGGAGGAAGCCATGACCGTATCATCGAAAACCATCCCGACTGACCTGCTCGACGCCTTGATATCGAACTATCAAAGCCCTGAAGACCTGATCGGCGCCAATGACCTGCTGAAGCAAGACCTGAACCCGTGCTGCGGTCGAGTGTCGCTAAAATTTAGTGACGGCTTACGGCCATCAAGAGACAAACAGGAGTTTATGGTTTACGACAAGTGAAAGCCTAAGAGCAGCCGTTCAACGCCTTGCTAAGCGGTCCAGTAGAGCAGAGTCAGCTAGCGAAGATATCCACAAGCTGGCCAAGCATGGCTCTCGTTAGGCAACTTGTTATACACTATTAAAATCTGATTCAAATATATACGAATATCCTGATTCGACCCTGTCATATGTGGTGTTATTCAGCAGGGCGTGCTCAACATCCAAATATATTACTTTTGCTAGATCCTTTATTGGCTTTAACTTTTCAGAATCCATTCCGCATACAAATAGTTGCGATTTTTTAGGCAGCTCATCAAGAAGTAGCGAGACAATACTATCGTAATGTTTTGCTGCTTGCTCGTGCTGATTCGGAGTATCAATGACAAGAGGGCATAAAACATGCTCCCCATACTTATAAATCAGATTATATATGCTGACATAATAAGCAAGCATTGCTCTCGTTGACTCTGCAGCACCGCCGCTTGCTGCAACTTTAGAATAATTTTCTGGGGATTTTATAGAGCTAGTATTAACCCCAAAAGCCTTGAGTTTAGTAACATAGCGTGGAAATAACTCCTGGAAGTCCTCTTTAACCTGCTCTCTACTATTTTTAGAAGCCTTGGCTCTTTCGTTAATCAGACGTTGCTCATCGGTAGTAAGATTATGCAATTTTTCAACTTGAACGCATCTATTCCCTTCAACCTTTTTTTTCACCGAATTCGATGCAATTGCTTCAAGGATAGTAGAGAAAGAACTATTTGGGTTTTCCGGTGATGAATATTTTTGATCGAGCTCACTAATGTGCGCTCTAAGTGTTTTAAATTCAACGTCCTTTTTCTCTATGTTTTCGTTCAATACAATCAACTCTGAGTTGAGTCTTTGAATTATGGCTTCAGCTTGCTTTTTGTCTTGCAGCAAAGTAAATCTATTTACAATAGAATTGTCATGGATAACCCCACATGTAGGGCATTCAATATCTTCATCTAGAGATTCTGCAAATTCGTAATCCTCGCTAGCCTCGATAAATGAATTTTCAGCCACAATGATCTGAGACTCCACATGAGCTTTTTCCGCTCTTAGGGAAGCCAACTCTTCGAACAGGATTTCTTGTTGATAGTATAAATCCATAACTTCAACATTGATTTGTTCTTCAACTTCATTAAGCTCCTTTTCTTTCAAGACTAGGCCATTTAAAAATGGGATATCACATACTACTGAAATTGCAGTATCTAATCGCTCAATTGATTTTTTAACTTCGGTAGATTCAACTTTTTTTGAGTAAATTTCTTCAGTAGTATCAAAGTAATCTTTTTTAATCATTCCTGTGTGATAAGGAACTATTGTCTTTTTCCAGTTTGCGAATTGGCCTAAATTAAGAAAGCCTGCCCAGGCATTCGCCCAGCTCTGCTTTTGGTCTATATAGAAAGGCAAAAAGTAGTAAGCTGGCGAAGGTATCGTAACTTCATCTTTATCACGTACTGCTAATAGAGCATTGAAATTAACTAGGTGCATAATCGCAGAAGAAAAACCATCTCCTAGCGAAGTAAATGCCATATAATTGTTTTGATTATCCTTCAGAATAAATCTATGACCATGTCTAGCCAAAAGGTATGACTTTTCATTAATCTCAAATTCCAATATCACTCTGCTATCAAGAGCTTTCCAATTATCATCAAACTGAGGCTCACAGCCAAAGCACCAGAATATACTCTTAACAAGAGATGATTTGCCAACGCTATTCTTTTCTTTTGATAGTATTAAATTGTAGCTCTTTGAGAAGTCGAACTGGGCTGCTTTCTTTTGTGTTTTGCTTATTATGGTCAGTCGATTGAAATACATTTCTCTCATCAGATATTTTCCTTAGACTTCTCACTAATCGTTTATAACTAAAATTATCCTGCCTCATATTTTTACGTTCGCCAGAAATTCATACAGAAAGGCACCAGTGAAATCTTCTGAGCTTGAGAAAAATAACAATGTTTTCTCATTAAGATTTGTTATTACTTTTGCCTCTAAATCTTTAGCACTAGAGCAGCTTTCTATAATATTGTTAATATTAATAATCAGGTCGTCTGAAACAGACTTTATCAAAGGCTCTCTATTTGCCGCTCTTTTTGTATAATAGCGGTCGAAAGCGTTACGAACCTTTCTTCTTTCTATAGAATTTAGTGAATAATCATTTGTTAGAATAAAAGTTAATTCATTCGCAATATTCTCGTCAGGCTTTCGGCTTATATGTTGCTCAATAACTTCTGTCAATTGCTTATGTGTTATTGCTTTTTTTCTAAGTGCTTCATCCCAATTTTGATAATCAAATTTATTTTCCCCTTTTCTACTCAAGTCCCTAATAATGCATGCGTATATAGAATTAGAGTTGTAATTTAAGCCAGGTACTAGCTTGCTTATCAAGGAGCTGATTCTTCCTTCGACCACATGATCGAAGCCTTTATCAGGTAGGTCTGGTATTATGAATGCTAGCTTTTCAAAGAACTCCGATGTATCTTTGATGTGCGCTATACAGTCTGTAATCTTTTTTTCTTATTCTTTGCTCAATTGGCCAGAATTGATTACTTCAAAGGTATATCCTTTTTTATTAATATCAAAACTGTATCCACCAGTTGAAACAAAGTTTACTCTCGTTATTTTATCTGTATAGCTCTTATCACAGCAGCTAATTGCCAATTTTTCGATTATAGATTTAGGCTCTTTTTTCGATTTCTTTGTAAGGTTATCAACAGTATAGGTTTTGGATGTTTCTTTGACTTGATTAAACTCGAATGTGGTTTTATCAACATCTAAAGAACTCGCAATAGTAACGTCCTCGTGCTCTTCTATAAAAAGAGCAAATTCATTACCCTTTTCGTGCTCATCTAGCATGCGACAGAAAGCCCAGTGATATTGGTAATTATACTTGCGAAAAGTATCACTACCAGATTTTTCCCTTTTAGGGTCTTGACCTAATGGGTTTGCGTTACTTTCATCCATTTTGAATCCTAACTATCTATGGTCGCGCAGGGCTGTAGGGCAGATAAGCGAAGCGTCATCCGCCGTACAGACGGCAATTCTTCCTTTTACCTACTTGTACCAATGCCAAATCTGAGGGTCGTAGACTGGATAGAGCAAGGCGAAACCCAGCAATTGCTTTGAAATAACCTAGTTTCTTTACATTCGAACTGCTCTTAAGTATTAGAAAACTTAACCACTTCTAAGCTGGGTTTCATTATCATTCAACCCAGCCTACCACTGCAAACCCCACATCAGCTTATTATCAATTTGCGGACATTAGTAAAACTGGAGCGAATGTCGCTTGTGGGTCGAATTGCGTCACCCCCATTTGCTCAAGCAATCTCGTCGCCCCAAAAGCCTAACAAATTAATTAGCCGGTTTACAAATGTAATCAGCGGCTACGGTCAATCGTAGCAACTGAACGTATCTGCGGAGAGTATAAACAGCGCGAGCCCCTAATAGGAACGAACAAGGAACGCCCACCACCCCGCAGCGCTTCGCACATTCATTTTCCGCCGAGAACGCGTAACGCGAAGATCCGGGCGTGTCTGCTCAAGGCCGTAAGACGTAATAGTAGGGCGTCAATAAGCGTAGCCGTATTGCGCCGCATGTTGGCCTTTAATCATGCGACGCATTACGCTGCCGCTAATGTACCCTACAAATTACAGGCTTCTTAAAGCCCCAGCGCATCCAATTCGTCCAACAACCGTAAAGCCCGCTTAGGGTCGCCTCGCAGTTGGGCGGCTAGAAAGCGTTGTTTGGCATCCTCTTCCGCCAAGGCTTGGATGGATAATTCGAACATCAGCTTGTTGAGGCTGATGTCGCGGACCTTGGCTATGTTTTTCAGCCTTTCGGCCATATCGTCGGGCAATCGAATGGATAAGGTTGTCATGATTTTAATAACCTCAATATTTGCTCCGGTGTCACGACTTCGTAACCCAACCGTTTAAGCTCGGCATGGGCAAAGTCCGACACATTGTTGGTGATGATGTAAGCGGCACGAGCGGCAATCGCCAGTTCCACCAAATGATTATCCGCTTCGTCCTTTAAATTGGGCCGCCATAAGTAGCGGGCGTCGATTGCGGTACAAACCTGTGCAAAACCATCAAGAAATTCCTGCAAAGCCACCGAAGTTTGGTTGCAAAGAGCCTGAATCTTCGGCCGATTAAGAAGGTCTTGATATTCAAGGTAAAGTGCGTTGCCGACAAAGGGCTGTAAATCGCCTTGGAGGCAACGGCGAAGAACTTCTCGATTCGGTCCTTTACCGCCGATCAAGCCGGCAACCAGGACATTTGTATCTACAACCACTCTAATTGCCATGCAAAATTGCCAGCATATATGCACACACTCCTATCCTAGCATATGCCTAAATTTTGGAAAGATTTTCGATCCCGCATTCAATGCGAACACCCAGCCCCTCGCGTCGCCTGAAAAATATAACCCTAATTGGACATACCAGCGCAGAGAGCAATAAATCGGCGCGATTTTCGGACGTGGGGGGGAATGCCCCCCCCGCGGCGCTTCGAACAGTAATTTTCAGCCGAGAACGCGTAACGCGAAGATTCGGGCGAGCCTGTTCAGCCGGGTTATCGCGACATGCCGCCAATTTCGTCCCAGTCTTCGCTAACGGCGTCAACCTAGCGCCCAGACCAGTGAATCGGCCGGCATTGAGCCGATCGCCTCCGGTTCGAATGCCGCAAACACCCAGGCAAATTTCCCATCTTCATCCATCAATCCAAATAATCGGCTGTTTTGGTGGGGATTTTGCGGTCTCAGTCGTCTTATTAGATTGAGTGCCAAACTAACGGCTGGTAAGTCCGAATCGAAAAGGAGAGCTTATGAAAATTCGCCCGTTTTGGGTGCTGGTGCATCGTTATGCCGGCTTGGCGATGACGGCGTTTTTGATCGTGGTCGGTTTGACCGGCAGTCTGTTGGCCTTCTACGAGGAATTGGACGGCCTGATCAGCCCGCACCTATACGCCGAACCCGCCGGGCGGCAAACTTTGCCGATTCCGCAGTTACTCGATAGCGCCGAACACGCCTTGGGCAGCCGCGCGCGGGTGGCCTCCTTGTGGCTGTCGCCGCGCCACGTCGATATTGGCGTTTCGCCCAACAACGATGCCCAAACCGGCCAGCCGCTGGCATTGGATTTCGATCAAGTGATTCTGGACCCCTACACCGGCGCGGAACTGGGCCGACGGCACTGGGGCGCGATTACCGAAGGCATAAGCAACTTGATGCCCTTTATCTATAAACTGCATTACAACCTGGCCCTGGACGACATCGGCGCCTGGACATTGGGCATCACCGCGCTGGTGTGGACCCTGGATTGCTTCGTCGGTTTTTATCTGACCTTGCCGGCCAAGCCGCTAGCAGCTCGCTCGGCGGGCCCGTCGTTTTGGCGGCGCTGGCGGCCGGCGTGGGCGGTAAAATGGCGTGGCTCGCCGTTCCGCATCAATTACGACTTGCACCGCGCCGGCGGTTTGTGGGTGTGGATCGCGCTATTGGTTTTCGCCTGGTCCAGCGTGTACATGAACTTGGGCGATACGGTTTACGCCAAGGTGATGCAGACGGTCAGCGATTTCCGGCAGCCCTGGACCGACATTCCCGAATTGCCGCAACCCTTGCAAAACCCGCCGGTCGTGATCGGCGAGGCCTTTCAGTTGGCGGACGCCGCCGCGCGCAAAGCCGGCGTCGAGCAAGGCTTCGCGGTATTGCAACCCGCGGCGATCTGGTATAACGCCGGCCGAGGCTTTTACGTATACAGCGCGCGTAGCGACCTGGATTTCCAAGACAAGGGCGGCCAATTGCGGGTGGTAATCGACGCGGTCAGCGGCGCGCCAAAAATGCTGTTGTTGCCCAGCGGCCAATACAACGGCAATACCATTACCGCTTGGCTGGCGGCCTTGCACATGGCCAACGTGTTCGGCATGCCCTACCGGATCTTCGTGTGCCTGTTGGGTTTGACCATTGTGATGCTGTCGGTCACCGGCGTGGTCATTTGGTTGAAAAAGAGCCGTCCTAAAACCCATTAAATCGCTCATCGCTTGATTCGAATACCGAAATTCAATGTCCGCCGCGCGGCGCTGGTCGGCAGTCTGGCCGGCGTGCTAAGCGCTTGCGAAACCGCGCCGGAACGCGATCCGGCCGCGTTGACCTTGGCCGTGCCCGCGCAATGGCGAGAAGCGGCGAGCGTGCAGGAACCGATAGCCGGCTGGCTGGCCGGTTTCGGCGACGAGCAACTGAACGCGCTGATCCGGGTGGGGCTGGCCGAGAACTTCGACCTGCTGTCCGCCGCCGCGCGGGTCGATGCCGCGCGCGAACAAGCCGTGATCGCCGGCTCCGGTCGCTGGCCGCAACTGTCCTTCGTTCCCGGCTACCAGCGCGGCGACGCCGACGGCCGCCAATCGGTGGAGTCCGGCGCCTTCAGCGCGCTGTTCAGCGCCAGCTGGGAGCTGGACGTGTGGGGCCGAATCAAGGCCGCCCAAATCGGCCAGGAACGCGACGCCGACGCGACCGGCGCCGATTACGCCGCCGCCCGCCTGTCGCTGGCCGCCGCGATCGCCCAGACCTACTTCGAATGGCTGGAAGCGCAATGGCAAGCCGAGGTCGCCGGGCAGTCGGTCAAGGATCGCAGAGTGATCGTCGAGTTGATTCGCGGCCGCTTCAATCGCGGCCTGACCCGCGGCCTGGACTTGCGTCTGGCCCTGACCGATCTGGCCAATGCCGAAGCGCAATCGGCCAGCGCGCTTAACGGCGTGCAGATTCTGGCCAAGCGCTTGCAGAGTCTGATCGCCCGCTACCCCGACGGCGAATTGGCCGGCCGCCGGGCCTTGCCGGAAACGCCCCAGGCCTTGGCGGTCGGCCTGCCGGCGGAATTGCTGACACGCCGCCCCGATATCGCCGCCGCGTTTCGGCGCTTGGCGGCCGCCGACGCCCGGCTGGAAAGCGCGCAAAAAGCCTTGCTGCCGCGCGTGACGCTGACCGGCAGCGGCGGCACCAGTACGCCGGCCCTGGCCGACATCGTCGATCCGCGCTCGGCGGCCTGGAACTTGGCGGCCGGTCTGGCCCAACCCTTGTTCACCGGCGATCGCTTGCAGGCCGACATCCGCCTGAACGAAGCCCGCGTCCGTGACGCCTACCAGCAATACCAAAGCGTGGCGCTGAACGCGTTTCGCGAAGTCGAACAGGCATTGGCCGCCGAGGCCAGGCTGCGAGACCAGGAACGCGCGCTGCGCGAGGCGGTCGAGCAAACCGAAGCCAGCCGCAAGTTGGCGGTATATTCCTATCAGCAAGGTTTGATCGAAATTCTGACCTTGCTGGACAGCTATCGCAGCACCTTGAATGCGCAAAGCGCGCATCTGGCGGTGCGGCGGCAGTTATTAACCAATCGCATTAACTTGTATTTGGCCTTGGGCGGCCCGGTGTGAACGAACATTCCCGATGGTTACCACTGATTTTGCCGGCCGTGGTGCTGACCGCCGCGGTCGGCGCGGCCTGGGCGATGATCGCGTTGCGACCCGGCAGTCTGCCGGCCCCGGCCGAGCCGCCGGTACCGCGTGTCGAGGTCATCAAAGCCGAACCGCAAACCTTGAAGTTGAACGTGCATTCGCAAGGCGTGGTCGCGCCACGCGAAGCCATCGACTTGATCGCCCAAGTCGCCGGCAAGGTGGAGAAGATGCACCCGGCCCTGGTGTCCGGCGGCTTCTTCAAGGCCGACGAGCTGCTGGCGAGCATCGATCCGCGCGACTACGATTACGCCATCGTCGCGACCCAGGCCAAGATCGCCGAAGCCAAACGGGTGTTGATCAACGAACGCGCCCAGGCCGAGCAAGCCCGCAGCGAATGGCAGGCGCTGGGTGAGGGCGAAGCCAGCGATCTGGCCTTGCGCAAACCGCAGCTGGCCGAAGCCGAGGCCAAATTGCAGGCCGCCGAAGCCGATCTGGCCAAGGCCAAGCTGGACCGTAGTCGCTGCGAAATCCGCGCGCCGTTTTCCGGCCGGGTGCTGAATAAGCAAGTCGGCCGCGGCCAGTTTCTGCCGGCCGGCGCGACGATCGCCCGGATTTACGCCAACGACATCGCCGAAATCCGGCTACCGGTCGGCATCAACGAACTGGCGTTTCTGGATTTGCCGCTGGGCCTATCCGGCCGGACCGGGCAATGGCCGGCGGTGACCTTGAGCGCCGAGGTGGCCGGCCAGCCGCAAACCTGGCGGGGGCGCATCGTTCGCGGCGAAGCCGAGCTGGACAGCAGCAGCGGCCAATTGTTTCTGGTCGCGCAGGTCGAACAACCCGATAACAGCCGCGACGGCGGAGCGCCGCTATTGAGCGGCTTGTTCGTGCAAGCCGAGATCGAAGGGGTGGCTCGGGCCGGACTGTACGCCTTGCCGCGCAATGCCTTGAACAATCTGGGCCAAGTCAAGCTGGTCGATGCCGAACAACGCCTGACCTTCCGCGACGTGGAGCTTCTGCGCGGCGAGCCCGGCCGGGTCATCGTCAAATCCGGCCTGAACGCCGGCGAGCGCATCGTGGTTTCGGACATGCCGATGCCGGTGGCCGGCATGCGGGTCGAAGTCTCGGCAGAACGGCCATGAGCCGCTCGCACGGCGCGGCCCGCCGGGGCGGGGTCTTGGCTTGGTTTGCCGGCAACCCGGTCGCGGCCAATTTGCTGATGCTGCTGATTCTGGCCGGCGGGGTGATCGGCATGCTGGACATCGACAAGGAAGTGTTTCCGCGCTTCAGTCCGCATCAGATCGAGATCGCCACCACCTTCCCCGGCGCCGGACCGTCCGAAGTCGAGGAATCGGTGTGCATACCGATCGAGGAAGCGATTCAGGACTTGCCCGGTATCAAGCATTTGCACGGCGAAATCCAGGGCGATACCTGTCTGGTGTCGGTCGAAATCCGCCCCGACCGGGATCGCGAACAAATGATGGCCTTGTTGCGCGCCAGGGTGCAAGCCATTCCGCGTCTGCCCAAGCAACTGGAAAAAATCGACGTACTGCCGGCCGACCGCAAGGACGACGACGGCGTGATCTGGGTGGCGCTGCACGGCGACACCGATGCCTTCAAATTGCAACAGTTCGGCGACCGGATTCAGCAACAGCTGTCGACCATCCCCGGCGTCAGCCGGGTGCGCAATTACGGCGAACGGGCTTACGAAATCGGCATCGAAGTCGCGCCGGAACAAATGCGCAAATATCAATTGACGCTGGACGAAGTCACCCAAGCGGTGCGGGCGGCGTCGGTCGATCTGCCCGGCGGCCTGATCCGCAATCCGGACGGCGAATTGTTGTTGCGGGTGGCTGGTCGGGCCAAGGATGCCGACGCGGTCGGCGCGCTGATCGTCAAGACCCTGCCTGACGGCAACCGGCTACGGCTGGACCAAATCGCCACGATCCGCGACGGCCTGGAGGAACGCTTGTACGACTGGCGCCACAACGGCGAAACCGCGCAGGGCTGGGAAATCCACACCGAGCGCGACAGCGTGGCGGTGGCGCGCAAGGTCAAGGCCGAAATCGAGGCCATCCGCGCCGGGCTGCCGGAAGGTTTGCGGCTGATTAGCTGGTGGGACGATTCCCAGGCCTACGACGAGCGCATCGGCACCTTGCTCGAGGACGGCCTGAGCGGCTTTTTACTGGTGTGTTTGGTGTTGACGCTGTTCCTGCGGGCGCGGGTGGCCTTGTGGGCCGGCGTCGGCATTTTCACGTCGGTACTGGGCGCGTTCTGGCTGATGCCGGCGCTGGATATTTCGCTGAACATGCTGTCGCTGTTCGGCTTTTTATTGGCGATGGGCGTGTTGGTGGACGACGCCATCATCATCGGCGAAAGCGTACACAGCCGGCAAATCGATGGCGGCGAAACCCCGCTGCAAGCCGCCGTCAACGGCGTACGCGCGGTGGCGCTGCCGGTGACCCTGTCGGTGTTGATCGTGTTGGTCGCGTTTCTGCCGGGCTTGTATTTGCCGGGTTGGGCCGGACAAATGATGCGGCCGATCTGTCTGATCATGATCCTGACGCTGGTGTTTTCGCTGATCGAGGCGCTGCTGATTCTGCCCTCGCATCTGGTCGCGCCGGTACAGGCGCCGACCACGGGCAACGCCTTGCACCGGCTGCGCGCGCGGCTGAACGGCGGCCTGGACCGTTTGGTCGAGCGGGTGTACCGGCCGCTACTGGCGGCGGCCTTGCGCTGGCGCTATCTGACCGTCGCGCTGTTCGCGGCCCTGCTGATTATTTGCTGGGGTTTGGTCGCCAGCGACCGGGTCCGCCAATCGATCAATCCGGACGTGTCCAAGGACAGCTTTTGGGTCTCGATCCGGCTGCCGCAAAGCGCGCCGTATAGCGAGGCGCAAGCCCTGGCCACCCGCGTCGAAAACGCCTTGTTTGAATTGCGCGACGAACTGGACGGCGTGCCGCCCACGGCCGGCAAACGCGGTCACGATCCCGAGCATAGCGTGATCGTCGGCGTCGAAACCATCGTCTGGGAACACGGCGGCGGACTGTGGTTGGAATTGTCGGCGGCGGGCCGCCAACGCATCAAGGTCGAGGATTTCATCCGCGACTGGCGCAAGCGCATCGGCGAGATTCAAATCGGCCAGGTGGATTTCATTTTCAAGGAAGGCGACGAACCTTACGACCTGGAACTGACGGTCGGCGCCGACAATCCGGCCCAACTCGGCCCGGCGGTCGAACAACTCAAGCAACAAATCAAAGGCTTTCGCGGCGCGTACGACGTAATCGATTCCGGCGAGCCCGGCAAGCCGGAAATTCACTTAACGCTAAAGCCCGAGGCCGAACGGCTGGGCATGCGCCTGGAACAACTGGCCGAGCAGGTCCGCAACGGCTATTACGGCGAGGAAGTGCATCGCTTCATGCGCGGCCGCAAGGAAGTCAAGGTGATGGTGCGTTTTCCGCTGCGCGAGCGCCGCTCGCTGGAGCAACTGCAAGCCCAACCGGTGCGGCTGCCCAACGGCGCCAGCGCGCCGCTGGCGAGCTTAGCGGATGTCGAAGTGCTGCAAGGCTACGCCCGCATCATCCGCGAGGACCGGCAACGAGTACTGAAAGTCCAGGCCAGGGTCGATCCAACCGTGGCCGACGCCAACGAAGTCTACGCGGTGCTGGAACGCGACGTCTTCCCAACGCTGGAAAGCCGCTTTCCCGGCCTGAACGTTAAAATCGGCCAGCAACGCCAAGAGCAGAAAGAGCTGCTGGCCGCATTCGGCAAAAACACGCTGATCGCGCTGTTGGTGATTTACGCGTTGATCGCGGTGCCATTTCGCTCCTACGCCAAACCGCTGATCTTTCTGATAGCGGCGCCGGTGGCCTGGTGCGGCGCGGTGTTGGCGCACTGGGCCGCCGGCCTGCCGCTGTCGATGGAATCGCTGGTCGGCATGATTGCCGCCAGTGGCGTCGTCGTCAACGACAGTCTGGTGTTGCTGGATTATCTGCGCCAACACGACGGCGACCAGCGGCCGGTGGATGCTCTAATCGCCGAAGCCTGTTGCTCCCGCTTCCGGCCCATTTTGCTGGCCTTCCTGACTAACTTCGCCGGCTTCCTGCCGACCCTGCTGGAAACCAGCCCGCAAGCCCAATTCCTAATCCCGATGACCCTGTCGCTCTCCGCCGGCCTACTGATCGGCATGGCCGCCAGCTTGATTTTGACCCCGGCGTGTTATGCGTTGTTGGGGGAGAGGTGAGTTGGGGGCGCTGCGAATAGGCACTACACGCGGTTGCAGCCTACCGTTCAATCTGATTCAATGCCGGTAACTTGATGTAGACCTACTCTATCTACTTGGCTCCGATGATATACGGAAGGAAAACTCCCATGCTTATCAATAAACTATTGTTTCAGGGATCGTTTTTTGGTGGATATACGAAAGCTATCTAATAATCTAGTTAGGCCTCAGAGAACGAACCCTCGCTGTGCAATCGCATTTCCGATCCTGGATGGACTTCTTCAACTTCTCTCATACGGTGAGGCATCAGCGCCGATATCTGCACTCTGACGATGTTGCATCGTTTCTCGATGCGCTCGTGGCAAGTAGCTCGATGCGCCATCGTCTGGTGACAAAGCGCGGAGCTGTTTGGCGAGCCCAGGTCGGTTGCCAATTTCGCGATTGCGACGATGGGGAGAACCAGTGGCAAGAATCTGAACCGTTTCCGCCAAAGCGTATGAAACCGCTCTCGGACTCGGCCTACGAGGGAAGAGTGAACCCCAAAGGCATACCGTGCCTCTATGTCGCAACCGATCGCGAGACGGCCATGGCCGAGGTAAGACCATGGATAGGAAGTACGCTCTTGCTGGGTCAGTTCCAGCTTGTGAAGGACCTCCGGCTAATCGATTTCTCAGTGGGGCATGACTCCCAGCTTCAGCCCCTCTTCGATGAGTCGACGCCAGAAGAACTTGAGGAAAACATCTGGGCGCAGGTGGACCGCGCATTCTCAGAGCCGGTCGAGCCGACACACTCTTCGGCGGAGTATGTTCCGACGCAGATCATTGCGGAGCTATTTCGCAACAAAGGATTCGACGGCGTCGTCTACAAGAGCAAGCTGGGCCCGGGGTTGAATTTTGGTCTCTTTGACCTCGGAGCTGCCGAACTTCGGACATGCAGCTTGGTATCGGTGAAATCAGTGTCCTTTAGCTTTGGTGAGCTTGAGAAAACGTACGCCGCCGAAAACTGAGGCCTAACCCCTCGCTCACCTCCCGACTCGCTACTGCAGGCCATGTAAGCCTGGTCTGCGCCAAGGCCGCAAAGTGCAATCGTAGGGTGTCAATAGGCGTAGCCGTATTGCGCCGCATGTTGGTCTTTAATCATTCGGCGCGTTACGCTACCGCTAATGCGCCCTACGCGGG
Organism: Methylomonas sp. MS20; assembly: GCF_050275925.1. Taxonomy (NCBI): domain Bacteria; kingdom Pseudomonadati; phylum Pseudomonadota; class Gammaproteobacteria; order Methylococcales; family Methylococcaceae; genus Methylomonas; species Methylomonas sp. MS20. Next base: position 5,199,444 of record NZ_CP189962.1, on the reverse strand, counting down.
CTCATAACAAACTAACCATGGACCCTGAAATTATATTTTTTATAAAAAAACAATAATGCGCCATATTTTACTAATTAGCTCCCTATTGCTTACAAAAAACGCACTTGGCGATGAATATGATTTATTGAGCAAGCACAAGGAATTGAAAGAAACAGCAATAGTTGAGATTGGTGAAATAGAAGAATTAGAGAAGCCTCCTGCACAGAACACTATTGGAAATATCTTCAAAATATCTAATCTATGCATGCGACTAACTGGAATATATCCCGGCGTATGGAGCTATGGAAGAAAATCAGGGTTGCTTGTAGTGGACAAATACGGTGTCTATAAGATGGCGACCATCGAATCACAAATAAAAAACATAAAAATCACAACAGCTCAGGTGGAACCTGTCGATTGCCAAGAGGTTTTGAGCAATAAACAACGTTCCGTAGAGCAGATATTGAACGATATGAAAGTGCAGGACGAATCATTTCGAAGGCAACAAGAAGCAACCAAAAAGGAACTAGAGCGACTACATGAACTTCAACGACAATATAACCAGAAGAACTAGCCGACGCCCTCGATTCCGTTAACGCTGCATCGCGGCTACGTAATACCGACCGATAGGAACTTACCGCGTTGTTTCCGGCTTCGCTACGGTGATAAGGTTATGCCGGTACCGGTGGTACGCGACGCATCACGACCGCTTGTGAAGCTGTGACGGCTTTACCGGCGTCCCCCTTTCGGAGTCTAGCCGGATGAAAACCCTGCCCCTCAACCACGCCTTCACGTTGATCGAACCCGGCCCGGTGGTGTGGGTGACGACCAACGACGGCCGGCGCGACAACGTGATGACGGTTTCCTGGACCATGGTGTTGGACTTCTCGCCCAAATTCGCGATCGCAACCGGGCCGTGGAACCATTCCTATCAAGCGCTTCGCGACACCAAGGCCTGCGTGCTGGCGATTCCGACGCTGGACTTGCTCGACCGGGTGGTCGGCATAGGCATTTGCTCGGGCAGCGATACCGACAAATTCGCCAAATTCGGTTTGACCGCGCTACGCGGCCAGCACGTCGCGGCGCCTTTAATCCAAGAATGCTTAGCGAACATCGAATGCCGGGTGATCGACATCGTCGAACGCCATAACATCGTCGTGCTGGAAGGGCTGGCCGCTTACCTGGACGACGAACGCGCGGAACGCCGCACCCTGCACGCAGTCGGCGACGGCAGTTTCGTTGCCGACGGCATAAAACTGGATCGGCGGGAGATGATGGCGGCGAAATTGCCCGAAGGTATCTGATCGCCCATCCGCAAAAGCGGCGGATTTCGGTCGGTTCCGGCATTCGTTTTTAGCGACGACGCTAGCGCGGTGGGTTCATGCCGCCGCTTGCGGTCTGGAACGCGACGACGGATGTTCCGAACTCGGCGATTCTAGTTTCGAGCTCAAACGTTGGCGTTATTTACGCCAGCGTTCGAGCTCCCCTGGAAATCATCAAGAAATTTTCGACTACGCCCGAGCCTCCAGCAAACCGTCGAGCTTTTTTGGAAAACGTTATCCTGCCGAACGGCAAGGTTTCGGCGACCAGGGCCGTAGGGCGGATAAGCGAAGCGTCATCCGCCGATAAAGCTGTCAATTATCCGGTCCACCCGCTTCAGCTCGTAGATACTCTGTTCAAAATCAACAAATTTCGTCGTTTCTTTATTGCGCGACATTTGGTACCGGAATGGCATAAAACCGTGTGTTGTCGAACGGCTGATCGTACTTCAGCATGCCATGGATCGCATGCAGTAATTTACGCATGACGGCGCAGACGGCTTGCAAAGGTTTCTTGCTGGAAGTACGCCCGCACATGCGGATCGTGCTGTTTGGCACTCAAGGCCGGCATATACAACGCCGAACGAATATGCCGGTTACCGGCCTTGGACAGCCGCATTTTCTTGTGTACGCTTTTGCCCGACTCAAAGGCCTTGGGATCGAGTCCGGCAAACTTGACCCATTCGCGATGCGACAGATTGGGCGGCAATAGCAGCAGCTCGCCCATCAAGGCGATGGCGCTGGTTTGGGCAATGCCTTTGATGCCGGTCAGCATTTCGAATATTCGTTGAAGATCCTGGTATTGGTCGATCAACGCCAGCGCCTCGCTAGCCAACGTATCGATACGTTTTTCCAGCTGACTAATCGCCAATTTGGCATCGCGCAGCAAGGCCTGCGGAGTTTCCTCTGTCGCACTCAGCGCATGCAGATGATTTTTCGCGGCGGCTTTTTGACCCGTCAGTGCATCGATGCGGCGAGCAAAACCACGCAAGGCCAACACCTGATTCGAAGGGGGTGTCCAGGCGACGAAATCCATGCGCTCGACATATTCGGAGAGGGTATTGGCATCGACCGCATCGGTTTTACTGTTTTTCATCAAGACCTTGGCAAAATTATGCGAGGCTTTGGGATTGATCGCCATCACCGGAATGCCGGCGTCATGCAACGCAATCGCCAGATCGAAGTGGTAAATACCGGTGGCTTCCAGACAGACCTTGATGCCGGGTAATTTGATCAGTTTATTGACCAAACTCGCACGGTCAGCGCGGATATTCGACCGATACATCGCTAACATTTTCTCTGCGGCCGCCTTCACCAACTCCCGCAAAAACCCTGGCTCCACCACTTCCATCTCGGCGCCGTATTTCAGAATATCCATCAGCAATTCTTCGTGGCGGTTGAAGGGGATGCGCAGTTGGTAGCGGCCGTCGGCCAGCCACTCGGATTCTTGTTGGCTGTGCCAGCATTCGTCGGCGACCCAGCGGCCGGCTTTGGCGGAGAAATTCAGGATGGCGGTGTGTTTGGGCGTGCCGGCGAAGATGCCGTAGGCAGAGCCGAAGTGTTGTTGCAGTGTGTCCGGCTCCAGCAGAAGCGCCGGTTCGCCGCTGGCGGTTGCGGACTTGATCCTGTCCAGCGCAAAGGTGCGCGGTTCGTCGCGTTGGTGGCAGTAGGCGTCCAGGTACCAGTTGTCTTTATATAAAACCAGGTTCTGCGGCGAGATGGTCCGTGCGCTGGTTTGGGCGTCACTACGGGCGTGGTAATGAACCAGTAGCCGTTGTTGCTCGAACAGGGCTTGGGCCAGCGTTAGGAACAAGTCGCCGTCGCGGCAGCGGTAAGCGTGGCTGAGGATTTTGACCCGGCTCAGTTTCTGGGTTTTGATGCCCGGCGAGCGGTCCAGTAATTTTTGCAGATGGTCGCGGAGTTGGCCGATTTCGTTGCGTAACAATCCCGGCGCCAGGTTGCCGAGCAGGTGTTGGCAGGCAATGAGGGCTTACAGTTCTCCGGCGGTCAGCCAAATGCCGGGCAGTTCGAACGGGTAACGCAGGTCGGTACGGTCGTAGTAATAACCGCCCGCCGAGCGGTTGCAGATCAGCGGCGCGTTTAAATGGTCGGGCAGTTCCTTCGTCAGGCGTTGTCGAGTGGATTTTGAGCATCCCAGTTGTTTATCGAGTTCTTTTCCGGAAATCGGTGTGCGCCGGTGTTTTCGCAGATTATGGAATTTGATGATTTTGTCGATGTGCTGCATGGTCCGTCATCGCGGTGATCTTCTCGATCGAGAAGTCTAGCGCCTGTTTCCAGGCGCCGGATGTTGGCCGAATTCGGGTTGCCGTTCGCCGCCAGCTTGCACGCTTGGCAAGTCTTGCGACGGTTGGATTTGTCGTGAGCTTGCGGATTTTTTCCCAATTTTGGTGACTGTTTATGAAAGCCATTGGGCAAAGGACCGGCATACCTGGATCGGAACGCCTTCGATCGCCGCTGAATCCGCTACGACGCCCTTCCTTATTCATTGTCCGCAGTGACAAATCGTTTCATGATCGTTAGGTTAATATTGAGAATTTGCGCGCCCGGTTTTGCGGTGTAATCGTCGCTGGGATGTAAGTGTTGCGTGAAATTACCGGCGGTTACATGCAATAATGGTTCCTTTTTATTTTGCGGTTTTGGGGCAGGGTAACGGGTGAGCGGCGATAACGATATTCAGGCCTTGGCGCTGGCGGTGATTCAGACCGAAATGCAGGCCGTCGCGCGTCTGGCGGAACGGATCGACGAGGCGTTCGTTCGGGCCTGCCATTTGTTGTTGGACTGCAAGGGACGGGTGGTCGTGACCGGCATGGGCAAGTCCGGGCATATTGCCGGTAAGATTGCCGCGACGCTGGCCAGCACCGGGACGCCGGCGTTTTTCGTACATCCGGGCGAGGCGAGCCATGGCGATCTGGGTATGATTACTCGCCAGGACGTGGTGTTGGCATTATCCAACTCCGGCGAGACCGGGGAAATTTTGACGATCTTGCCTATCATTAAGCGACTGGGCGTGCCCTTGGTGGCGATGACCGGCAATGCCGATTCGACGCTGGCTCGCATGGCCAGCGTGCATCTGGACGTCTCGGTGGAACAGGAAGCTTGTCCTTTGGGCTTGGCGCCGACCGCTAGTACGACGGTGGCCCTGGTGATGGGCGACGCGTTGGCGGTGTCCTTATTGGAAACCCGCGGTTTTACCCGCGACGATTTTGCGTTGTCGCATCCGGGCGGTAGCCTGGGCAAGCGCCTGCTGTTGCGGGTCGAGGATATGATGCATCGCGGCGACGAAGTGCCAGCGGTGGCCGACGACGCGTTGGTTAGTAGGGCCTTGCTGGAAATGACCGAAAAGAAATTGGGCATGACGGCGGTGGTCGATGCCGATCGCAAGGTGGTGGGAGTTTTTACCGACGGCGATTTGCGGCGGATGCTGGAGAAAAATCTCGATGTTCACATTACCCAAGTCGCGCAAGTCATGAGCCGACCCGGCACAGTCATCGATGCCGGAATGTTGGCGGCGGAGGCGATGCGCATTATGGAAACCAAAAAAATCAACGCCTTGTTGGTTGTCGATCACGAGCGGGTCTTGCAGGGTGCGCTCAATACCCACGATTTGCTGCGGGCCGGCATCGTTTGAGGGCGTTGCGACATGTTTGGATTGGATAGACAAAAGCTGCAACTCATTGAAAGCCTCAAACTGTTGATTTTGGACGTCGACGGCGTGTTGACCGACGGCCGGCTGTTTTTCGACGACGAGGGTCGCGAATATAAATGTTTTCATGCCCGCGACGGGCACGGTATCAAGTTGTTGCGGCAGACCGGCGTCGAGGTGGCGGTCATTTCCGGCCGCAAGTCGAATTCGGTGACGTTGCGCATGCGCGGTCTGGGCGTCGAACACGTGTACCAGGGCCACGAGAACAAACGAGCCGCATTCGCCGAGATTCTGGAGTTGTTGGGGTTGCGAGCCGAGCAGGTCGGCTATGTCGGCGACGATGTGTTGGATTTGCCGATTATGCGCCAGGTGGGTTTCGCGGTGGCGGTTGCCGATGCCAATTTCGCGGTCAAACGTTACGCCGACTGGCAAACCGAAGCGGCTGGCGGATTAGGCGCGGTGCGCGAGGTTTGCGATCTGATCATGCAGGTGCAGGGGCGTTTCGATTCGGTTTTGCAGGCCTATCTATGAAGGGACGCATCCGCAATCTGGCCGTGTACGCTTACGTCGCGCTGGCGGCGGCGTTGTCCTGGTGGCTGGCGGAAATGCATGAGCTGCGTCAGGAGCAGATCAAGATCGAGGAAAACAGTCCCGATTTTTTCAGCGAGGTCTATTACAAACAGGAAATGGGTCTGGACGGTATCGCTAAAAACGAGCTGTCCGCCGAGCGGATGCAGCATTTTAAAACCGACGGCAGCACCCATTTGCAAAAGCCGGTGATGACGCTGTACAACCCCAACCAAATGCCCTGGGTGATTAAAGCCGATAGTGGCGTGATGGCCGCCGACGGCGAACATTTGCAATTGAACGGCACGGTTTTTATCAATCGGGAGGCGTCCAAAACCAACGCGGCGCTGACCGTCAATACTTCGGATTTGCGGGTTAATCTCGCCAGCCATTATGCGGAGACAGCGGCTTGGGCCGAAATTATCGGCCCGCCCAATAAAACGGCGGGAATAGGTATGGAAGCGACTTTCGTCAGTCCGATTCACCTGAAATTGTTGTCCAAAGTGAAAGGTCGCTATGAAATTAAGTAAAATGCTGGGTTGGAGCCTGTTATGGCTCGCGCCGGCGGTCGTTGCGCTGGAGTCGGATTCGGAACAACCGATCTACATCGACTCGAACAATGCCGTCTACGACGAGAAAACCCAGGTCAGCACGTATACCGGCGGCGTCGTCGCGACGCAAGGCACGATTCGTATCGATGCCGATCAGTTGGTGGTTTACCTGAAGGACGGAGCCATCACCAAGCTAATTGCCACCGGTAAGCCGTCGCGCTTCAAACAGTTGCCCGCCGTCGGCAAGGACGAAATGCACGGCGAAGGCTTGGTCAACGAATTCTACCCGGAAAAAAATCTGCTGATTTTCATGAAGAACGCCTCGGTTTGGCAGGGCGACGCCAAACAGTCCAGCGAGTATATCGAGTACGATACCAAGAACTCGCTGTTGAAGGCCGGCGAGCAGAGCACCGACGGCAAGCGGGTGCATTCGGTGATCCAACCCAAGACCAAAAAGGCTCCGTAATGGCGCGTTTGCTTGCCGAGCAGTTGTACAAGCGCTACAACAACCGTAACGTGGTTGATGGTGTCGGTTTGCAGGTCGATACCGGCGAAGTCGTCGGCTTACTCGGCCCCAACGGCGCCGGGAAGACCACCAGCTTTTACATGCTGGTCGGTTTGATTAGGGCGGATAAGGGCGATATTTACCTGGACGATCAGCGCATCACCTACCAGCCGATGCATCGGCGGGCTCGCTTGGGGATAGGCTATCTGGCCCAAGAAGCGTCGGTGTTTCGCAAATTGAGCGTGGCGGATAATTTGCGGGCGGTGTTACAGATTCGCGACGACTTGACCGACGGTCAGATCGAGCTAATGATTGACGAACTGCTGGCGGAATTTAATATCAACCATTTGCGCAAGCAACTGGCGCTGGGCTTGTCCGGCGGCGAGCGGCGCCGGGTTGAAATCGCCCGTGCCTTGGCCAGCGAGCCGCAATTTATTTTGCTGGACGAACCGTTTGCCGGCGTCGATCCGATTTCGGTGCTGGAATTGCAAAAAATCATCGCGCATCTGAAGCAGCGCGGCATCGGTATTTTGATTACCGAGCATAAGGTCAGAGAAACATTGGAGATATGCGATCGCGCCTACATCCTGAATGACGGCAAGGTTATCGCGGAGGGTGTATCCCGCGAACTGGTCGACAATGCGGAAGTGCGCAGAGTGTATCTGGGCGATAAATTTAGCTTATAGATTTTTAAATACACATGAAGCAATCCTTACAACTCCGTATCGGTCAGAGTCTGACGATGACGCCGCAATTGCAGCAGGCGATCAAATTGTTGCAGATGTCGACCCTGGATTTGCAGCAGGAAATCCAGCAGGCGCTTGAATCCAATATGATGCTGGAGGTGGAAGAGGAAGAGTCGCTGAATTTGGATTTTCGAGAAAAGAAAGCCGAAAACCCCGATCAAGTCACCAGCGAGGGGTCGCAAACCGACATGCCGGACGAATTGCCGGTCGACGTCAGCTGGGACGATGTTTACGAAAGCAGTTTGCCCAGTGGCGGAGACGACGGCGACACGCCGGAATTCGAAAGCTTCCGCAGCAAGTCCGAAAGTCTGCACGATCATTTATTCTGGCAATTGGAGTTGCTGCCCATCTCCGACCGCGACTACGCGATCGCGGCGGCGATTATCGATGCCATCAACGACGACGGTTACATCGCCACCGATCTGAACGACATTTGTCAGGGCTTGCAGGAGCAGCTCGACAATCTGGAAATCGACGAGGTTCAGGCCGTGTTGCACATGCTGCAGAATTTCGACCCGGTCGGTGTGGCGGCTTTGGACTTGGCCGATTGCCTGCGTTTGCAGTTGCTGCAGTTGCCGGCGACGACACCCTACCGTGTGGATGCGCTGGATTTTGTGAAACGGCATCTGGATTTACTGGCGACTTGCGATCAAGCCCGCTTGATCAAGCGCGTCGGTATGACCGAGGACGTGTTGCGGGGCGTGTTGGCCTTGATCCGCACCTTGGACCCCAAGCCTGGCGGTCAAGTCCAGGAAGTCAGCGTCGAATACGTGGTTCCCGATGTGTTCGTCGCGAAGGTAGCCGGGGCGTGGCAAGTCAATCTGAATCCGGAAATCGCCCCGAAATTACGGATTAATCCGTTTTATTCCGGGATGATCAAGCGGGCTGACAACAGCCAGGACAACGTCAGCATGAAAAACCATCTGCAGGAAGCGCGCTGGTTTATCAAAAGCCTACACAGCCGCAACGACACCTTGTTGCGGGTCGCGCGCAGCATCGTCGAAAAGCAGGGCGATTTTTTCGAGCACGGCGCGATCGCGATGAAGCCGATGGTGTTGCGGGATATCGCCGAGGAACTGGAACTTCACGAGTCGACGATTTCCAGGGTCACCACCCAAAAATACATGCACACGCCGCACGGCGTCATCGAATTCAAATACTTCTTCTCCAGCCATGTCAGTACCGATGGCGGCGGAGAATGTTCGGCGACCGCGATTCGGGCGCTGATCAAAGAATTGGTCGGTTCCGAAAACCCGGCCAAGCCATTAAGCGATAGTAAAATATCCGACTTATTGAATGAAAAAGGCATCAACGTCGCCCGCCGCACCATTGCCAAATACCGGGAAGCGATGTCGATACCGCCAACCAGCCAGCGGAAAAGGCTTATCTGAGTACGGAAGCATAATTTTTAAAAACAGGAGTATTCCATGCAAGTTAGTATCACCGGTCATCACGTAGAAGTTACCGATTCGTTAAAAGCTCATGTCGAAGACAAAATCAGCAAGATCAAGCGTCATTTCGACAACGTCGTGGACGTTCACGTGATTTTGACCGTCGAGAAACTGGAGCAAAAAGCCGAAGCGGCCGTGCAAATCAGCGGCGCCAAACTGTATGCCGAGGATGTCCAGGAAGATATGTATGTCGCGATCGATAACATGGTCGATAAACTGGACAGACAAATCGTCAAACACAAAGAAAAAAACCAAAATCACCGTTAATTCCTATCGGTTCGCGGGGACGGTTTGGCGTCCCCGCCTCGAATTCTCATCATGAAACTCGTCATCGTCAGCGGCTTGTCCGGTTCCGGAAAAAGTATCGCCCTGGATACCCTGGAGGACTGCGGTTACTACTGCATCGATAACCTGCCGGTGGTGCTGTTGCAGCAGTTTGTCGACGACGTGATGGCGAAGGCGCCGGCCACGTACGCCAAGACCGCGATCGGCATCGACGCTCGCAATCGCACTGAAAAACTGGCGGACTTCCCCGATTGCATCGCATTTATTCGCGGCAAGGGTATCGATTGCGAAGTGGTTTACATGGAAGCCGACGAAAACATCATTCTGAAGCGTTACAGCGAAACTCGGCGCAAACATCCGTTGACCACCGAAAGCTTGCCGTTGCGCGAGGCGCTGGACATCGAACGACAAATGTTGCATCCGGTGGCGGTGATCGCGGATATCGTCATCGATACCAGTTTTACCCATTATCATCAGTTGCGGGACTTGTTGAAAAACCGCTTGGGCGAGAAAGGTAGGAGTTCGCTGTCCATTTTGTTTCAGTCTTTCGGCTTCAAATACGGCATGCCGCTGGATGCCGATTTCGTGTTCGACGCCCGCAGTTTGCCGAATCCGTATTGGGTGCCGCAGCTAAGGGGTTTGACCGGTAAACACGCCGAAGTGGTCGAATTTTTGCAGCACGAAACGGCCGTCAAGGAATTTCTGCACGATGTCGGTTATTTCGTCGGCCGTTGGGCGCCGCGTTTCGAGTCCGACAATCGCAGCTACCTGACGATCGCGATCGGCTGCACTGGCGGTCAACACCGTTCGGTATACTTGGTCGAGACGCTGGGGCAACACTTTAAAACCCTTACCCCTAACATTATCGTCAGGCATCGGGAGTTACGTTTCCCGGCCTCCTAACCTTCCGGTTTCAGCTTATGACAACACCCACCCTGCCGGAAAACGGCGAACATCTCTTGGCGCGCGCTACGGCGATTCTGGCCAAGGGCTCGCAGATCGAAATTCGCAATCTGGTGCGTTCGCTATATCCGGCCGAAGCGGCATTCGTGTTGGAGGCGCTGGAACCGGAGCCGCGCGCCAGCCTGTGGCGTTTGATTCCGCCCGGTGTCATGGGCGAGGTGTTGATCGAGTTGAATGTCGAAGTTGCGACCGCGTTGTTGGCGATCACCGACCGTAAGGATTTGATGGCCGCGACCGAGCAAATGGGTGCCGACGGCATGGTGGACTTGTTGCATGTCTTGCCGGAACCCTTGCTGTCTCAGGTTATGGAATCGATCGGAGTGCACAACCGCAATCGGTTCGAACAAGCCCTCAGTTACCGCGAGCATACGGCGGGCGGCTTGATGTCTCAAGACGTCTTGACGATACGGGCGGATGTTACCTTGGATGTGGTGTCGCGCTATTTGCGGCTGCGCGGCCGGGTGCCGGCCGGTACCGACAGTCTGATCGTTGTCGATCGCAAGGATAGTTTTCAGGGGGTGTTGGCGATTAGCCAGTTGTTGACGCACGATCCGCACACCAAGGTTTCCGAGTTGATGGATACCAAGAGTCCGGGGATTTCCTACAAAACCCCGAGCCGAGACGTGGCCGCGCTGTTCGAGCGGCGCAAATTGCTGTCGGTACCGGTACTGGCCGACGACGGTAAAGTGTTGGGTAGGATTACGATCGACGACATCCTGGATGTGATTCGCGAAGAAGCCGATCATTCGCTGATGAGCATGGCCGGCTTGACCGAGGAACACGACATGTTCGCACCGGTCGTGGCCAGCGCCAAGCGCCGGGCCTTGTGGCTGGGTGTCAACTTGCTGACCGCGTTTCTGGCGGCCTGGGTTATCGATTTGTTCGAAGATACGATACAGCAAATCGTGGTTTTGGCGGTATTGATGCCGATCGTCGCCAGCATGGGTGGTATCGCCGGAAGTCAAACCTTGACGCTGGTGGTTAGAGGCTTGGCGCTGGGCCAGATCAGCGGCGGCAACGCTCGCGGCTTGTTGTTCAAGGAAATTTCGGTCGGCTTGTTGAACGGGCTGATTTGGGCGGTCGTCGTCGCCGCCGTGGCCGGAGTTTGGTTTCACAATCCGCACATTGGTATCCTGCTCGGCGCGGCGATGCTGATCAATTTGGTGTGCGCGGCCTTTTCCGGTGTGGCGATTCCGGTTTTGTTACAAAAAATCGGTGTCGATCCGGCGTTGGCTGGCGGGGTGCTGTTGACAACGGTCACCGATGTGGTTGGTTTTATGACCTTTTTAGGTTTGGCGACGCTGTTTTTACTGTAAGCGATTGTGCTTTTTGTCACGGAAAATGCTAACATTCGGGGTCATACATGAGCTGATTTTCCCAAATCGATGTCCACCGGCACCATTAACTCGCAAAAAACAGCTTTGGAGTTTAAAAGCACCTCATTGACCGTCCCGGTGCTGCTGCTGTCCGGAAACGACTTGCCCGCCATCGACGAGCAACTCAAGGAAAAAGTCGCCCAGGCCCCGGAGTTTTTTCGCAATTCGCCGTTGTTGATCGATTTGCAAAAGCTCAACGCGCAGAATCTGGTGCTAGATTTCGCCGACATCGTGGCGACCGTGCGTTCCCACGGTTTCATGCCGGTCGGCATCCGCGGCGGTAACGAGCAACAAAACCAAGTAGCGCTGGCGATGAATCTGCCGGTGCATTCGCTGCACGGTAGCAATACTCCGCTAATCAGCAAAGAGCCCGCCAAGCAGCCATTGCCGACGCCGGAGCCGCCACCATCGGCCCCCGCCGCGTCGAACGTCGAAAATAAATTAATCACTCAACCGGTACGTTCCGGACAGCGCGTTTACGCCAAAGGCGATTTGATCGTGACCGCGACTGTCAGTGCCGGTGCCGAAATCATGGCGGAGGGCAACATCCACGTCTACGGTTCGTTGCGGGGACGCGCCTTGGCTGGCGTACTAGGCAAGGCCGAGAGTCGGATTTTTTGTTCCGATTTGCAAGCCGAGTTGATTTCGATTGCCGGCACCTACCAGCTCCGCGACGATTTGAGTCAGCACGCCCCGCATAAACCGGTACAAATCAGTCTGGCGAACCAGAAGCTGATCATCAAAGAACTTTAGATTTCTAGGAGGAACGACATTGGCCAGAATTATCGTAGTAACATCAGGAAAAGGCGGCGTGGGTAAAACCACCACCAGCGCGGCGATCGCGATGGGTTTGGCCAAGAAAGGCCATAAAACCGCTGTTATCGATTTCGATGTCGGTCTGCGTAATCTGGATTTGATCATGGGGTGCGAACGGCGAGTGGTCTACGATTTGGTCAATGTGATCAACAACGAAGCAACCTTGAACCAAGCCCTGATCAAGGACAAGCGTTGCGATCAGCTCTATATCTTGCCCGCCTCGCAAACCCGCGATAAGGATGCGCTGACCCTGGAAGGCGTCGAGCGCATTCTCGAAGAACTAGCCAAGGATTTTAAATACATCGTTTGCGATTCGCCCGCTGGAATCGAACGCGGTGCTACACTTGCCATGTACTTTGCCGACGATGCCTTCGTCGTGACCAACCCGGAAGTGTCGTCGGTGCGCGATTCGGATCGGATGCTGGGTATACTGGCTAGCAAGTCGCGCCGCGCCGAGAAGGGTGACGAGCCGATCAAGGAATATTTGTTGCTGACCCGTTATTCCCCCGATCGAGTCAAGCTGGGCGAAATGTTGAGCGTGGATGACGTGCAGGAGATTTTGTCGCTGCATCTGTTGGGCGTGATTCCCGAGTCCAAGTCGGTATTGAATGCCTCCAACTCGGGCACCCCGGTGATTTTGGACGAGCAAAGCGACGCCGGTCAGGCTTATGCCGACATCGTCGCGCGTTATTTGGGCGAGGATCGTCCCCACCGATTCATAGAGGAAGAGAAGAAGGGCTTGTTTAGCAAGCTGTTCGGGAGTAAGTGATGAGTCTGTTAGATTATTTCCGGTCATCCAAGCCCAGTAGCGCATCGTTGGCCAAGGAACGGCTGCAAATTCTGGTCGCCCACGAGCGCGCCTCGCGAAATCAGCCTTCTTATCTGCCGCAATTGCAACAGGAGTTGCTCGCGGTGATTCGTAAATACGTCAATGTCAGTCAGGATGCGATTACCGTCAATTTCGAGCAGGATGGCAATCAGGAAACATTGGAACTCAATATTGTGTTGCCCGACGAACGTTAATCGCGCCTTTAGCGTTTGTTGTATGTCTGCCGCGTGGCGCCGGACCGAATACCCGATTTTTTTGTTGCTTAAAGTGTGAGGAGCTGAAATGGTAGAGATAATTGGTGAAGCGGCCGGAAAAATCTGGCAATTTTTGAATACCAACGGTGAGGCCAGTGTCAACAAAATCACCACCGAGACTGGTTTGGGCAAAAACGAGGTACAGCGGGCCTTGGGCTGGCTGGCTAAGGAAGATAAACTCAACATCGAAATGAAAGGCCGCGTTGAAACGGTCTCTCTCAAGTAATCGTTCCTTTGTCTCTCCGGAGCGCTTAAGACTGGCCTAAGCGCGTTCGCTTCCAATACCGGTGGCTGTATCGCGGTATTGGACGATCCGGGAGGTGCCCTCCGATTCGCCGTCCGCCGGGAATGCCCGGCGTGGCGGCGTTAACGTCCGTCGGTGCGACCGATGCGTCTCGATAACCGCCATAACAACAATAATTTTTCCCTAGCGGAGTTTGTCACCCGAAATGAAAGCCAAAATTGCCACCTTTTTTTCATTGGTGTTTCTGGTTGCCGTCAACCTCGGTATCTGGTCCTACATTAACAATCCCCTAAAAATCCCGTCCTGGAATAAAACCATGATGGGGCTGACCTTCAGCCCGATGCGTCGAGATTCCAACCCGCGCGAAGGCAAATACCCGACCCAGGAACAAATCGCCGAAGACATTAACCTGCTGTCGGACAAGGCGCATTCGATCAGAACCTATACCGCGTTGGAAGGCATGGAAGTCGTGCCGGAACTGGCGGCCAAGAACGGCTTGAACTTGGCGATGGGCGCCTGGATAGACGACGACCGCGAGAAAAACCGCCGGGAAATCGAAGCGCTGATCCAGCTTAGCAACCAATATCCGAAAGCCATTGTTCGCACGCTGGTCGGCAACGAGACCCAGATCCGCAAGAACGTCGAAATCGAGGAGTTGATCGAGTACATCCGCGAGGTGAAAAAACGCACCTGGAAGCCGGTCAGTACCGCCGAAACCTGGGATGTGTGGGAAGCCCATCCCGAGCTGGTTGCCGAAGTGGATTACATTGGCGTGCATATTCTGCCCTACTGGGAAGGCATTCCGATCGAAGAGGCGGTTGATTACGTATTCATGCGCTACCACGAATTGCAAGCCATGTACCCCGGCAAGCAAATCGTGATTTCCGAGGTCGGTTGGCCGTCGGACGGACAGCCCTACAAACACTCGACCGCTTCGTTGGCCAATCAGGCTAAATTTCTGCGTGGATTTTTGAACCGGGCCACTGAGGAAAAACTGATTTATTACGTTGTCGAAGCCTTCGACCAACCGTGGAAAATCGAGATCGAAGGGACCGCCGGCCAGTATTGGGGCGTGTTCAACGTCGATCGAGAACCCAAGTTTCCGATGGAAGGCGACGTGCTGGCCAACCCGACTTGGCGCAACTGGGCCAGCGGCGCGGCCTTGTTGAGTATCATCCTGATGGCGGCGTTCCTGTTCACCCGCAAGAGCTTGAAACTGCCCGGCAAGCTGTTTTTCGGCATTGTCGCCAACTTGGCGGCGTCGGTACTGTTTTGGTCCGCGTCGATCGCCGCCGCACAATATCAGACCGGATTTTCGGTGGTGTTTTGGGCAATTTTGTTGATGATGCAGGCGATGGCGATTTTGGTGCTGTTGACCGAGAGTCTGGAAATCGCCGAAGTGTTATGGCACCGCAAGGGCCGCCGCACGTTTACGCCGTTAACGCCGCCGACGGATTTCCGCTATCCGAAAGTGTCCATCCATTTGCCGATTCATAACGAACCGCCGGAAATGGTCCGCAAGACGCTGAACGCGCTGGCCAAGGTCGATTACCCGAACTACGAAGTCCTGGTAATGGACAACAACACCAAGGACCCAGCGGTTTGGCAGCCGGTCCGCGACGATTGCGACCGGTTGGGCGCGAAATTTCGCTTCTTCCATTTGGACAATTGGCCGGGCTATAAAGCCGGCGCGATCAACTACGCACTGGAAAACACCGCTGAAGACGCCGAAATCATCGCGGTCATCGACAGCGATTACATCCTATCGCCGGATTGGCTGAAAGCCATGGTGCCCTACTTCGATCAGGAAAACGTCGGCTTTGTGCAATCGCCGCAAGACTATCGGGATTCCCACCAAAGCTCTTTCAAAAACATGTGCTATTGGGAGTACGCCGGCTTTTTCAATATCGGCATGGTGCAGCGCAACGAGTACAACGCGATTATTCAGCACGGCACGATGACGATGATCCGCAAATCGGCTTTCGAAAAAGTCGGTCCGTGGGGCGAATGGTGTATCTGCGAGGATAGCGAACTGGGTTTGCGCTTGTACGAGGCTGGTTACGACTCGGTTTATTGCAAGGAATCCTTCGGTCGCGGTCTGATGCCGGATACGTTTTCCGGTTACATGACCCAACGTTTCCGGTGGGTCTACGGTGCGATGCAGATCATCAAGCAACATTGGCGGCATTTCTTGCCCAATAAGAAGTCCTCGTTGACGTCGGCGCAGCGCTACTACTTCGTCGCCGGTTGGTTGCCCTGGTTTTCCGACGCGTTGGCCCTACTGTTCACCGGTACCAGCCTGGTATTGACGGCCTTGCTGCTTTACGATCCGAAACATAGCGAGTTGCCGGTCAACGCCTTTCTGTTGCCGACGATAGGTTTGTTCGCGTTCAAGATCCTGCGTGGGCTGTGGCTGTATAAGGCCAGGGTGGCATGCTCGCTCTGGCAAGCCTTGGGCGCGGCCTTGGCCGGTTTGTCGTTGACCCACACCGTGGCGCGCGGCACCTTGCAAGGCTTGTTTACATCCGGTAAACCGTTCATGCGGACGCCCAAATACGAGCAGCAAGGCCCGCTAGTTGCCGGTTTGCTGATTATCTGGCAGGAACTGTTACTGCTGATCCTGCTGCTGGCAGGCGCGGTCGCGATGCGGATGGAGCCGCAGTTCGACAATCTGAGCGGCCGCTTGTGGGTGGCGGTATTGGTGGTGCAGTCGGTGCCGTATATTGCGACCTTCCTGACCATTTTGATCAGCGTGGCCCCCAACTACATCCCCGGCCAGAAGCTGTCGGCCGACGAAATGGACGCTGAATAACTAACCGGACCGACCGAGCCCTCGCCGACATTCAGTTGGCGAGGGCTTTTTTATGCTTTTTTTTGATGGTCGTCTCGCGCCGAAAGCAAACTTAAGCAACATGGCGGATTTCCTGATCGCAAAAATGGAATCATCAATTCGAAAGTTGCGAAAGATGGCTGCAAATGGCTAGCAAATCCCCGCCGCTAGCGCAAAAATGGCAACAACACGCCAAACAATAAAATCAACACCGCGCCGAGCAGCGCGGTTGAGCTGGGGATTTGTTCGAAGAAGATCGCGCCCCAGCTCAAACTCAGCACCGGCGTCAGATAACCGACCGAGCTGACCAAGGCCGCCGGTGCCGATTGGTAGGCGCGGGTTAGAAAGTGCTGGGCGCCGCTGCCGAGCAGACCGACCACGATCAGCAAGCCCCAACTCTCCGGACTGGCCGGCCAGCGGAAGCCGAACGCTGTAAAATAGGCGGCGTGCAGGATTAGCGCCGCCAAGCAAAAATAAAAGATTATCGTGGTCGCCGGGTTGCTGCGTCCGGCCCTCGCCAACATCAAATAGGCCAGCGCCGACAGCAAACCGGCGCCGAGCGCGGTGGCCTGGCCGAATAAATTGCCGCTTTGCTGAAAGTCGAATAGCAAACCGACCCCGCTAAAGGCGCCGACGATGGCCAGCCAGACCGCCAACGAGTTCTTCTGCGCCAGTAGGAAAGGGCTGAGCAAGGCGACGAACACGCCGCTGCTGGAGGTTAAAAACGTGCTTTCGCCGGGACCGATCCAGGCGATCGAGGTAAACGACAGCATCAGCGCGCTGGCGCCGAACAATCCGCGTAACCATAGCGATGGCCGGCAGTCGCCCAGCAAGGCCGTCAGCCGACGGCCTGCCAATGCGGGAAGGATCAGTACGGCAAGATTGCACAGAATCCGAATGAAGCTGGCCATCACCGCCGGCAAGCCGGGGTCCAGTCGTTGGCTGGCGTAAACGCCGGCGTTCATCAACGAGAACAATAAACAGGCGGCAATCATGTCCAGCAAGCCCAAGGTTTGCCGACGGCGCGCGGCGCTGGAAACGAGCCGGGCGGCCGGCGGTGAAGTGGATTTGGACACGGTCGGGTGAATGGATAAAGGTTTAGTTTACCTGCTTTTGACGGTGCTTCGGCGGCCCGATTCGGGTTGGAGGTATACGCGGGCGGCATTTACCGCGAGAATGGCGACAAACATTCGCCTTTTGTAACTGTTCAGATGTCGCTTGGGGTAAGTTGGTTGCCTTTGGCTTTAAGTTGAACGGTTACAGTCGATGTAAGCAGTTGTCAAAGCGGAGCCGAAATAAGACGTTGGCAAAGCGGAGCTGAAATAAGGCGTTGGCTGAGCGGAGCCGAAGCCAGCGATGTCGCTTCGACTCCGCTCAGCGAACGGCGTAGCTGACGCTGAGGTGTTCATTCCCCTGCTCCGTCGGGAGACGGTGTTTTTTACTTCGCGCTGAATGATAACCGCCTTTTTTGAATTCCCTCTTCACTCGGAGTGAACCCATGCGCTTGAGAGACACCCTGCGCCAGGCCGGCAAGGCCATCGCCGCCCAAGCGTTACGAGCCGGTTTGATTGTGCTGGCGATGAGTATCGGCGTGGCGTCGGTGAATATCCTGACCGCGTTGGGCGACAGCGCGCGCAACTATGTGGTCAACGAATTCGAGTCGCTGGGCACCCACTTGTTGATTGTATTGCCGGGCCGTAGCGAAACCACCGGCGGCCACCCGCCGCTGCTCGGCGAAACGCCGCGCGATCTGACGTTGGACGACGCCGAAGCCCTGTTCCGCAGCCGCAATATCGCCGCGATCGCGCCGGTCAATATCGGTTCGGCGCCGGTGTCGGTGGCCGGCCTGGAGCGGGAAACCAACATCATGGGTTCGACCCATGCCTTGCTGCGGGTGCGACATTTAACGGTCGCCCAGGGCCGATTTCTGCCCGAAGCCGCCGCTGGGCGGGAACTGTCGGTCTGCGTCATCGGCAAGAAAATCCGCGAGGATTTGTTCGGCCAACGTCGAGCGGTCGGCGAATGGCTTAGAATCAACGACCGCCGCTTCCGGGTCGTTGGCGTGCTGGCCGAGGAAGGCCAGTCGATCGGTACCGGTTTCGATGAACTGGTGATCGTGCCGGTGGCCTCGGCGCAGGCCTTGTTCGATAGTCACTCCTTGTTCCGAATACTGATCGAGGCGCATAGCGAGTCGGCGATGCACCGAGCTGTCGACGAGGTGCGCCGCATCATCCAAGCGCGCCATGAAGGCGAGGACGACATTACCGTGATTACTCAAGACAGCGTGGTTAACACTTTCGACAAGATTCTTAGCGCACTGACTTACACGGTGGCCGGCATCGCCTCAGTCAGCCTGGCGGTGGCCGGCGTGCTGGTGATGAACGTGATGCTGGTCAGCGTCAGCCAGCGTACCGCCGAAATCGGTCTGTTGAAGGCCTTGGGCGCCCGGCGCGCCGAGCTGCAAGCGCTGTTCTTGACCGAAGCCGCCTTGTTGTCGTTGGCCGGCGCTTTAGTGGGCAATCTATTGGGCAACGCCGGTATCGCCGCGCTGGGCTGGTGGCATCCTAATTTCCCGCTGCATTTGCCGGCTTGGGCTTGGACAGCTTCGCTGGCGGTGGCACTGGTGACCGGCCTGGGCTTCGGCGTGTTGCCGGCCCGTAAGGCGGCCGGTCTGAACCCGGTGACGGCCTTGGGACGGCGCTAATCATGAGCTGGCTAGATACCTTAATGCTGGCGCGGACCAGCGTGTTCAGCCATAAGCAGCGCTCCTTGCTGACCGCGCTGGGTCTGATCATCGGCATCGCCGCGGTCGTGATTCTGACCGCGATCGGCCAAGGCATACACCGTTTCGTGTTAGCGGAATTTACCCAGTTCGGCACCCATTTGCTGGCGGTGTTTCCCGGCAAGACCACCACCTTCGGCTTGTCCGGCGCGACGATCAGTACGGTGCGGCCGTTGTCGGTGGCCGATGCGGTCAGCTTGGGCCGGCTGGACAATGTCGTCGCGGCCATGCCGTTGGTGCAGGGCAACGCCCGGATCGAGGCCGGCAATCGCCAGCGCCGCGCCAATGTGTTTGGCGTAGGCGCGGCCTTACCGCAAGTCTGGCAACTCGGGGTCGCCAGCGGCCGCTTCCTGCCCGACACCGCCGGTCACGCCTCGCGGGCCTTCGCGGTGCTGGGCAGCAAGGTGTATCGCGAATTGTACGGACGCAGCAGTCCGCTCGGCCAACGGCTGCGGATCGGCAACGACCGGTTCCGGATCGTCGGCGTCATGGAGGCCAAAGGCCAAATGCTGGGCTTTGACCTGGACGACACGGTATTTGTCGCCGCCGACAAGGCGATGGAAATGTTCGACCGGCAGAGCCTGATGGAGATCGACCTGTTGTATAGCGGCGAAGTGAGCGTGGCGACCGTGGAACAGGCCATCAAGCGCCGATTGATCGCGCGGCACGGCAGCGAGGATTTCACGCTGGTCAGCCAAAATCAGATGCTGGAAAAAATGGATTCGGTGCTGGGCGTGCTGACCATGGCGGTTGGCGCGCTGGGCGGAATCTCGCTGTTGGTCGGGTCGGTGGGTATATTGACGATCATGACCATCGCGGTTTCGGAGCGAGTCGGTGAAATCGGCTTGTTGCGTGCCATCGGCGCCGAGCGGGGTACGGTGTTCCGGCTGTTTCTCAGCGAAGCCTTGCTGTTGAGCATGAGCGGCGGCTTGGGCGGCCTCGCGGTCGGCGTCGGCGTGGTGCTGGCGGTACGGGCGCTGTTGCCGGGTTTACCGGTTGAATTGGCCTGGGGTTATCTGATCTCGGCGTTTTTTTTGTCGTTGGCGATAGGCGTCGCCGCCGGCGTGGTGCCGGCGATCCGCGCCGCGCGCCTGAATCCGTTGCGGGCGTTACGGACCGAGTAAGCTTGAATTGTCGAATCCCGGTACCGGATAGGCTAAAGCATTCTCTTGGCGCTCGATCGCGCCGATAGTGCTGGGGCGAGTCGAATCGACGGCGTATCGGAAAAGGATTGGAAACCCGATGCGATTTACCAATATTCGCGGCGACGGGGCTGATGATGTTGTTCGGTCTTGGCGCCGTCAATGCTATCGGCATGCCGAAGCGCCGGCTAACGTATAATGTTCGGGTAAATTGCTTACCGAGAGTGATTGGTCATGCGCGACACTGGCGATTGCCGATATTCGATCCTGATACTTTGCCTGTTAGGCACGGCTTGCCGACCGGCCGTTGCCGACGATGGCAGCGATGCGATCAGTTCCACGGCCGAACTGCTGCCGCTGAGTTGGGAGGAACTGACTGAGCTGGATGTCTCCGGTCTGGCGCGTCGCCAGCAATCGGTCAAGGACAGTCCGGCGGCGGCCTTCGTGATTACCGGCGAAGATATACGCCGTTCCGGTGCCAATAGCCTGCCGGACGTGTTACGGATGGTGCCGGGCATGAACGTGGCGAAAATCAATGCATCCAATTGGGCCGTCAGCGCGCGCGGCTTCAACGATCTATACGCCAATAAACTTCAAGTGATGATCGACGGCCGTAGCGTTTACGACCCGTTGATCAGCGGGGTGTATTGGGGCCAGCAGAATCCGGCGCTGCAAGACATCGAGCGTATCGAAGTGCTGCGCGGTCCCAGCGGTACCTTATGGGGCGCCAACGCAGTGAACGGCACCGTCAACATCGTAACCCGCTCGGCTCGCGACACCCAGGGCGGCTTGTTGTACGGCGGCGGCGGCACCGAGGAGCGCGGTTTCGGCGGGGTTCGCTACGGCGGCCAACTGGCGGACGGCGTACATTGGCGGGGCACCTTGAATGCGGTCAACCGCGACGCCAGCGCGCGGCTGAACGGTGCCGGCGATACCGCCGACTATATGAACGCGCAAAACGCCAATTTTCGGCTGGACGGTCAAACCGGCGAACGGGATCAATGGATGCTGGAAGCCAATGTGGCGCGTTACCGTTTACAGGGTGACTACATCGGTGTGACCAGTATCGATCCGCCCGCTTGGCGCTCCGACGACTTCGGCCGCGACGGCGTGACCGGCAGTCTGCAAGGCGATTGGCGACACCGGGCCGAGAGCGGCCACGATTGGCGCCTGAACATGGCGTTCACCCAAACCGAGTGGACGTTGGCGATGAACCGCATGAGTCGATCGCAATACGTGCTGGATTGGCAGGACAGCCTGCCGTCCGACGGCGCCCACCATTGGTTGTGGGGTTTGAACTATCAAATGATCAACGATCGTTTCGATAACACCCTGACCTTGAGCTTTTTGCCGGGCGAATTCACTCAGCACAACGTCGGTCTGTTTCTGCAGGATCAAATCGATTTGGGCGAAGACGTCAAATTGACGCTAGCCAACCGGGTCGAGCATTTTACTTACACCGGGTGGGAAACCGAACCGAATGCCCGTCTGATTTGGACGCCGGACCGCCGCCACAGTCTGTGGGCGGCGATATCGCGGGCGGTGGTTTTGCCGAATCGAGCCCAGCACAGCATTCGGCTGTACAAGACGATTCCCGGTACCGACCGGTTTTTCGAAGCCATTGCCAATCCCCACATGTTGACCGAGAACTTGATGGCCTACGAGTTGGGTTGGCGCTGGCAGGCCACCGACACCATCGATATCGATACCGCGCTGTTTTACGACATCTACGATCGGATGCAAGGCACCCGATTTACCGGCCAAGTTTTCAACGATCCCATTCCCGGCACCTTGGAAGCCACGGTCGGCAACGAGCGGCAAGTCAAAAGCTACGGACTGGAAGTGTCGGCCAACTATCGAGTCAACCACGATTGGCGCCTGCAAGCCTCATACAGCGCCAATCAATTCGATATCGAATACGATCGCAGCCAATCCTGGCTGCGCGATCCGCTGACCGAGCAGCACTTCAATCCCAGTCATCAGTTGTCGCTACGCTCGCTATTCAACCTGACCAGCGAAATCGAACTGGACGCCTGGGCGCGCTATGTCGATAGGCTTTATGTGGATCAACACGAAATACCGGATTACATTACCCTCGATTTACGCCTGGGTTGGCATCCGCACCGGAATTTGGAGTTTTCGGTCAGCGGCCAAAATTTGCTGGACGCCTACCATCCCGAGTTTAGCGACATTCTGTACATACAATCGGTCAGTCAATTGCAGCGTGGTTATTTTGCCCAAGTATCCTGGCGGTTTTAACCGGTCGGTCGTGGGCGCGCTGGCGCGCTGGCGCGTTGGCTGGATTTCGCTGTTGGCCGTGGCGGCGATTTCGTGGGTCGCTGCCAGCGACAGCGTGCCATCCAATCAGGAGTATCAGCTAAAGACGGCCTATTTGTTTCATTTCGCGGAATTGGCGGAATGGCCGGAATCGGCGCCAGTCAATATTTGTCTGTTGGGCGACAGTCCGCTACGCGACTATTTACCGGTTTTGGAAGGCTGGCAAATCGACAACCGCGTCGTACACGTGTCGCTCGGCGATAACATCGACAATTGCCGCATCCTGTTTTTAAGCGATCTCCACGTATTGTCGAAGGCGGTCAGCGAATATGCCCGCATCCGCCACGTACTGCTGGTCAGCGATGTCGAGGATTTCGCCCGCCGCGGCGGCATGGTGCAATTTACGTTGCGCGACAATAAATTAAAGTTGGTGGTGAATTTGCCGGCGGTCAGGGATGCCGGTTTGAAACTCAGTTCCAAATTGTTGCGAATGGCGGAAATCGTGCAATGAACCGCGCTCGTCCGAATCTGGGCTATGGTTAACCTGCATTTGTTTTCAGTCAGGAGTTTGTATGTTCAACATCGTCAATTATTACGAGCAATTGGTCGTCGACCGGTTATGGAAAATGGCCGAATCCGGCGAATTGCCGGAGGGGGGCGGCTTGCGGGAAGACGTGGCTTGCCTGGCCTTGAACCGATTAACGCCGTGTTACGTGCGCAACCCGATCGACAAGGGGATACACGTTGACGACAGCCAATATCAACGGATGACCGCCAACGTCGAGGCGGCGATTGCCGAAGCCGTTAAACAGGTGCTCGATAGGCCGCGAAGCGACCGGGATGCCTCGTGAGACGGGCGGCTAGGACAGTGGTCTGCTCGATGCTGATGCTGGTTATCGCCGGTTGCGGTTCTGCCGATCAGCCGCCGGACGAGCCACGCGCCGGCGGCGATGGCCGAGCGGTCGCCGAGGCGCTGCAAAAGCCGGTCGAACAAGCCAGGGACGCGGAAAAACAAATTTTCGAAAGTGCCGAACGCCAAAAGCAGGCGGCCGACCAGATGTGATACAGGCCGAGCCCGCGCCCATCGGGCGCGGGTCGGGAGAGTCAAAGGCTTATTTCAGATTGGGACAATCGAGGTATTTGGGATGGCTGGTGGTAATCGTGGCGACCCGATAATCCTGGTTGGGCGTATTGTCTGGACCTTGGCCTTCACCGGTGGCGCTGACGGTCAATTGCTCGGCCTTGGCGCCGTGATCGATCAATAACTTGACCACGGTATCGGCGCGGCGTTTGGACAGCGCCATGTTGTCGTTGGGTTTGCCGACAGTGTCGGCCGATGCAGTGACCGCCGCCTTGGCATCCGGATGCGCGCCAAGGTAGTGACCGAGATGGCCGATGCCGCCGTGATCGGTTTTGAACGGTACCGCGCTGCCGGTTTTGAAATAGGCTGCGACGTGGTGGATCGGCTCGTTCTGGTGATGGTTGTGGCCGTGAACTTCGGTCAACCAAGCGCACAGTTCCTTCTCTGACTGCAATTTATGCTCGGCGGCGGCTCGCGCGGCGGCTTGAGCCTGTTGCTTCTCGTCGATATTCCAATAGTAGCCTTTCTCCCAATGGTCCAGAATGTGATTGGCGGTTTCCAGGTTTTCCGCAGCTTTTTCCTCGTGCAGGATAGATTGTCCGTAATGGCCGGCCATGGAGGCGTCGATCTGTGCTTTTAATTCCGAGGTATCGTGTTTCGGTGTGGTACAGGCCGTCAAGGACACGGCTAAAACCGCGAGTGGCAAGTAAACTGATTGCGTTTTCATGGTGTTCTCCTCGTCGTGGTGGTGCGCCGTTACTCGCCGTCGTCCATCGGACCGTAATGGGTCCAATAGCCGGGCAGGTGCAGACCGAAATAGCGGGTGTCTTCGCTGTAGCGTTCCCAGACGTAGGCCGGGGAGATGAATTCATCGCTCGGGATCGGCGCGCTGATAAATTCGACGGTACCGACCAAGGTTCGGCCGACGGTGTGGGCAACGCCGCGCAACAAACCCCAGCTCATGCCGACCAGAATATTCTGTTCGCTGCTGATATTGACGATGTTTTTCGGCAGCTCGCCGACGCCCAGCGCCATATTAAAAAAGCCCTGATTAATTTTGTCGGTAAAGTCGTGCAAATAACCGTTTTCGTGTGCGTTTGCCGCCGGTGTCAACAGGAAACCGGAAAGCAGGCAGGTGGTGAGAAATGGATGGATTTTCATGACAGTGCTCCCGTTATGTTGCATAAGGTAATTCCGCATAGCCGCTTAAGCATAGCAGCGATCAACGGAAAAGCATCCGTGACAGCGGATATTTAGGGTTTAGCGGTCGCCAGGGGGCCTTCTTTTCAGCTCAGTCGCCAGCAACTTCGACCCGATTGCGGCCGTTTTTCTTGGCGAGATACAACGCATCGTCGGCGGCTTGGATGATGGCTTCCAGCGTCAGGAACGGATCGATGGGGCGGCTGCAGATACCGATCGATATGGTCGTCGGTATGTAGCGGTTTTGGAAACGGAAACTATGGTTCATCACGGTTAAACGAATACGCTCGGCCCAGGCGACCGAGGCTGCAACGCTGGATTCGCGGAGCAGCATGATGAATTCCTCGCCCCCGTAGCGGGCCACCAAGTCTTCCTCGCGCATTTCCGCGCCGAGGATGTTCGCCAGTTCACGGAGAATCTGGTCACCAGCCAAATGGCCGTAGGTGTCGTTTTTCTGTTTGAAATGATCGGCGTCGCACATGACGATGGTCATTCGAGCGTCGGCACGTTTGCAAAACGCCAATTCTTGTTGAGCCCGCATCATAAAAGCATTGCGGTTCAGGATGCCGGTCAGCGCGTCGATATTGGCGGCTTGGTATAGTTCCTCCTCGGAGCGGGCTTCTATGAAGCGCTTATAATCGATCTTCAGGTATAAATCGCCGACCCGGACCCGGTCCAGCAAATCGATGCGTTGCTTTTGAATGCGTTTTCCGTTGACGAAGGTGCCGTTGGTGGAGTTGAGGTCGGCGATAACGATGTAGCCGGGATAGCGGATGAAGGCACAATGTTGGCGGGAGATTTTCGGGTCCGGCACGCAGATGTCGGCATCCGCCCCCCGCCCCAAACTGATTTGCGGCTTGTCCAGTTTGTACTGTTTGCCTTGATGATGCCCCGACAGCATGATCAGGTAAGGCTCCAGCTCGGTTCTGGTCCTGCCGGCTTCCGACAGTTTGGTCACCAGCGTGTTCGCCGAGTCTTGCTGGGTCTTATCCGGGGGAGTGCTGGTCATGGCGGCATTGTAACCCTGTTCCGTCGTTAGTGTTTAAGGGTGTAGTCAAGCATAGGCCAATATTGTAAAACCTCCGGCGTTTGGTGTCTGCATTTGCCTGAAACGGTGGAGCTGCGGAGGCCGCGCCGATAGCGAGCGCGCCGACACGATGGCGGGTAGGGTATTGGCGCCAACGCTTACACTGACAGGCAGCACCCATTTTGAAAAAGTCGGTTTGGCCGCTCGCCCGGTTTGAAACTGCGCCGCGATATTGTCCGTCGCACCGCGAGCCTAGTAGCCATATCCGGTCAACCTACCCTGCAGCGGGCTAGCGAAACCGGAAAATGGGTCGAAAACGCCGATGAGATTGTCATCGAGAGTCCTTCAACCTAAAAAGGGCAGTTGGCGTGTATTGCGGGCCGTTCGTGCTGAGCCCTTCGGCTGCGCTCAGGAGAGCCCTGTCGAAGCATGGACGGCTCGCAATACACTCACCAAACGGGTGAATGAAAAGTCCCGCGCGCCCTTCGACAAGCTCAGGACGAACGGGATTTTTCATCGCCAAACTGCTCTTTTTAGGTTCAACGCTGTTGAAATCGCGGTCCACCATCGGCCCGAGTCGAGCTGAACAGCTTTTCGAAGTCCGCCGCCGGCACCGGTTTCGAGAAAAGGTAACCTTGCCCGTAATCGCAGCCGGCCTGCATTAATAAATCGCGCTGCACCTCGGTTTCCACGCCTTCGGCGATCACTTTCATGCCCAATACGTGCGCCAGCATGATAATTGCCTCGCACAAGGCCATATCGGTGGAATGCGCGGTCAAACCGGAGACGAAAGCCTGATCGATCTTCAAGAAATCGATCTGGTATTTTTTCAGATAGGATAGCGACGAATAGCCGGTGCCGAAATCGTCCAACGACGTCTGCATCCCGGCGTTTTTAAAAGCCAGCAGTTTCTCGGTAACGGTATTGGAGGCGTCCAGCAACAAACCTTCGGTAATTTCCACCGCGATGCATCCGCCCGGCAAACCCAGACGCTGCAAATGCTCGAACCAGTCGCCCAACTTGTCGCTATTGTTGTGAAACTGGGCGGGGGATTTATTGATACTGATCTGGAATTGGGCACTGTGACGATTGCGCCAAACCGCGACTTGCTCGGCCACTTGATGAAACACCCAGGAGCCGATCTCGGTGATCAGCCCGGTGTCTTCGGCGATGGGAATAAACTCGGCGGGATTGACGAGGCCGCGAGTGGGATGTTCCCAGCGGATCAGCACTTCGGCTTTGCGGATTTCTCCGGTAGCCAAATCCACGATCGGTTGATACGCCACCCAGATTTGTTGGTCGGCCAACGCGTGGCGAAGGTCGTTGGTCAGCCGCAAGCGAATTTCGGCGGCTTCCTGCATTGCCGGCGTAAAGTAACAAAACCGGCTGCGGCCCAGCTTCTTGGCGGCATACATGGCTTGATCGGCTTTTTTCAGTAAATCCTCCAATGAGTCGGCATCGTCCGGATACAGGGCGATGCCGATGCTGACGGAGATGTAGCAACGTTCATCCTTCAATTTGAACGGCGCCGTCATGGTCCGCAGAATCGCCTGCGCCACCCGATCGATGCTGTTAAGGTCTTGCAATTCCCCCATGATCAGCGTGAATTCATCCCCGCCCGGCCGCGCCAGGGTATCGGTCTCGCGGATGCAGGCCATCAGACGATGCGTGGTTTCCTCGAGCAAACGGTCGCCCACGTCGTGTCCCAAGGTATCGTTAATATCCTTAAAGTGATCCAGATCCAGGAACATCAGCGCCAATTTTTGGTGGCCGCGGCGGGATTTTCCAATCGCGCGTTGCAAGCGATCTAGAAACAGACGCCGGTTAGGCAGGCCGGTCAAAGGATCGACGTTGGCCTGTCTGTGAATGATTTCTTCCGCTCGGCGTTGTTCGGTGATGTCGGACGACATCGCCACCCGGCGAACGATTTGGCCGCTGTCGCCGTAGACGGTGCTGATCGATAAACGCGCCAGAAATTCCTCGCCGTTTTTGCGGCGGTTCCAAAGCTCGCCTTGCCATTGGCCGGTTTGATGCAAGCTGTGCCACATCGCCTGAAAAAACGCCTGATCTTGGCGACCGGATTTCAGCAATGAGGTGGATTGCCCGATGGCTTCGTCGGCGGAATATCCCGTCAGCGAGCTAAACGCCGGATTGATCGCGACAATGCGATTGTCGGCGTCGGCCACCATAATCGCCTCCGAGAGCGCCAGGTAAATTGTCGCGGCCAACTGTACTTCTTGTTCGTTGCGTTTGCGCTCGGTGATGTCGATGACCGCCGCCAGACAGGTTCGATTTTTCCGATCGGCAATCGCCTCGATAGTCACCCAACGGGAAGTTCCGGCCGCTGCCAGAACGATCTCGCAATGCCGCGCGGCGATTCCGGCAAACACCTGCTCCAGAAATTGATCGAACGCCGACCGAAATTCGCCGGCAACGAAATCTGCGAAGCGTCGCCCGTCAACCGTGAAGCGCTGCAGCTTCAATAATTGTTCGCCCTTGAAATTGGCTTGCTGGATGCCGCCGTCGTCGCCTAACGTAAAATAGGCGATCGGCGCGAAATCGAACAATTCCGCGTAGCGCTCCAACGCTTGTTCGGCAAGGCCGCGGGCTTCCCGCAACGCTTCGTTTTGAATTTCCAGTTCGATCTGATGCACTTGTAACTCGTGCAGCGAGCGGTCTTGCGGATCAACCGGCATGGCCGGCACGGTATTGGCCAACTGCCGTTCGGCTCGTTGGCGCAGCTCGACTTTCGTGCGAATCGTGTCATTCCGATTTTTCATGGCTGTTCCTTAATTCGGCTTCCAGCTTCTTGGTTTCGGAGATATCGATAAAGGTAATAACCACGCCGTCGATCAAATTGTCCTGGGTCCGGTACGGCATGATCCTCACCTTGAACCAACGTTCGTCGCTCGCTCTGATCTGCTTTTCCACGAACACCAAGGTTCGCAACACTTCCCGCGCATCCTGTTGTAGATCGGGATAGTCCAGATCGGTGACGATGTCGGACAACGGCCGCCCCACATCGGCGGCGATCAACTTAAACAAATGGCCGATGTGACTGGTAAAACGGCGGATATTCAGCGTGCCGTCCAGGAACACCGTGGCGATTTCCATGCTATTTAGCAGATTGTTCATGTCATTGCTGGCGCGCGACAAATCGTCGACCTTGATTTGCAACTCGGCATTGACCGTTTGCAGCTCCTCGTTTAACGACTGCATCTCTTCCTTGGAGGTGGTCAATTCCTCGTTGGTGGACTGCAATTCTTCGTTGGTCGATTGCAGTTCTTCGTTGGCGGATTTCAGTTCTTCCTGCGAGGTCTGCATTTCCTCGCGCAGGGTTTGTAAATCTTCCTGGGTGTGCTGTAGCTCCGCCTGAAGCAAGGTCTGCGCCGCGTTCGGCGATTTGCGCGACACTTTACCGGCCGGCGCAGCGGCAACGTCGGTAAACACCACCATCAACATGCCCTTTAACGCATCGGGTTTGTGGATGGCCTGCACCGACAAATTCACGGTTTGGCCGCCGCCGTCGTTAGCGACCGTTAGGCCGGCGACCTGCACTACGTCGGTTTGGGTTCTGGCTTTTTTGAGCGCGCCGATCAGTTCGTGCCGCAAACCGTCGCGGGCCATCGCGTGGATATTCCAATTGGCCTTGCCGGCGGCCGGCTCCAGATATTTTCCGGTGCGTCCGCTGATGTAAAGAATGTCGCCGTCGGCGTTAACCAAGACCGCCGCCGGAGCGAAGTGTTGCAACAGC
This sequence comes from Methylomonas sp. MS20, assembly GCF_050275925.1. NCBI lineage: Bacteria > Pseudomonadati > Pseudomonadota > Gammaproteobacteria > Methylococcales > Methylococcaceae > Methylomonas > Methylomonas sp. MS20. The sequence goes on along the minus strand of NZ_CP189962.1, from coordinate 5,169,802 downwards.
AATTGATCCGCCAAGGTTTGCAAATTGGCGATAGGCGGGTGTTTTTCGGTATCTTCGATCATGGATGCGACGGGGAAATATTTGGTCGGGAAATCGACGTTCAACGGAAAAGGCGTATCGATGCGCCGATAAAGTCTTAATTTATGGTCGGTCGCGCTGAACAAATGACTGGCATTCCCGATCGTTTCGGCGTTGCCGAGCGTCAATATCCCGTGGCTGGCGAGCGTATAGTGGAACAGCAAAATCAGTTTTTGCTGCAATTCCTGACTCAGGTAAATCAGTAGATTTCGGCAGCAAAGCAGATCCAGCTTGGTAAACGGCGGATCCATGATCACGTTGTGCGGCGCGAAAATCACCATCTCGCGAATGTCCTTTTTGATGCGGTAGCCGCCGCCGTCCACATTAAAGAAGCGGCTAAGCCTATCCTCGGACACCTCGCCGGCGATAGTCGCGGGAAAGAAGCCTTGCCGCGCCTTGTCGATGGCATCCTGATCCAGATCGGTGGCAAAGATTTGCAGCTTGAACGGACGCGGGCTCTGGCTTTCCGCTAACACTTCCTTGAAGATCATCGCCAGCGAATACGCTTCCTCGCCGGTCGAGCAAGCCGGCACCCAGGCCCGCAAGGCCTTGCCGGCCGGATATTCGGCCAACAGCGCCGGAATGACCTCGGTCTTTAGCGACGCCCAAACCTCCGGATCGCGGAAAAAGCTGGTGACGCCGATCAGCAATTCCTTGAACAATAAATCCAACTCTTGAGGATTCTCGCGCAGATAGTCCGCATATCCGGCGATCGCGTCGATTTGGCGCAAACCCATGCGCCGTTCGATACGGCGATACATAGTATTTTTTTTATACAGAGAAAAATCGTTACCGGTACGATCGCGCAGCAGAATCAGGATTTGTTCCAGCGAGCTGCGGCTCTTTGAGGCCGGCGCCGTTTCAGGCGTTGCGTGCAAACCGCGCGGACTGTGCTTTAGATAAGCCAGGATCTTTTCCCACAGTACTCGCGGCGGCGCCACGATATCCGCCAAACCGGCGTCGATGGCGCTACGCGGCATCGAGTCGAATTGAGCGGATTCCGGCGACTGCGCGACTGCCAAGCCGGCATTCTCCTTGATCGCGCGTAAGCCTAGCGTACCGTCCGACCCCATGCCCGACAAAATCACGCCGATCGCCCGCTCGTGCTGATCGTCCGCCAGCGCCTTGAAAAACGCGTCGATCGGCAATCGCAAGCCCCTTAGCACCCGAGGTTCGAGCAAACGCAGTTTCCCGCGCTGGATCGACAAATCCTTGTTGGGCGGAATCACGTATACCCAATCGGGCTTGACGGGCATATGGTCGCCGGCCTGAATGACGGTCAACTGCGAGGCGCGCTGCAACAATGCCGGGAGCATGCCTTGATGATGGGGATCGAGATGTTGGACGACGACAAAGGCCACGCCGCAGGCGGCCGGAACCTCAGCGAAAAATTGTTCCAAGGCTTCCAGCCCCCCCGCCGACGCACCGACCGCAACGATAGGCGGCGTGCCGCCGCTATCGGCACTTGGCGGGGTTTTGGGCGCCGGGCCATGGCTGACGGCTCGCGTCAACGCATCGGCACCTGAATTGGTTCCGGGAGTGTCGGCCATGTTTTAGCTCGCTTGGAAATAGATGAATGCAGAAGGGTCAGATACTACATTGCCGTGATCCCTTTGCGCGAGTCCGGCGATAGCTGTTTGTAAAGCTCGCAAACTCTTTTAGTCACCCGCCCGAAACAATGGCAGAACTTAACACGGTCATTACGGTGGATCGGTACGTTAACGCACATATCGGCCGACGGCCGACACGCGACTCAAGCAATTTCCGCTGGCGGTAGACGAGCAGGTTTCAAACGACGCGGCTTGTTGGTTGGCAAGGGAGGGAGGTCTAGCTTCGCATCCAGTCATGGTGCTGGGCGTTGATTCGCGGAGATTTCAGCGGCCGGCCCCATTGGGGACCGGCGCGGAATGGCGGATGCCGGCCGGTGTTAGGCCAAGGCTTTCTTGAAAAACTCGGGGCAGGCCAGGCTGGCTTGGTGGATGTCGCTGTTGTAGTATACGGTCTCGAACGGCTTGGCGGCGGCGTCCGCTTCACGGAACTTGGCTAGATCGCCCTTGCCGGCCATCGTCGCGCTCCACCAACCGGACGGATAAATACATTGCGGAAAGAAAATGGTTTGCAGACTGCCGAAACCGCCGGCCTGCATTTCCGCACGCATTTCTTTCAGGATTTTCATATGCAACAAGGCCGATTCGCTTTGTTGAACGACAATACCGTTCTCGCTCAAGGCCCTGAAACAATCCCTGTAAAAATCGGCGCAGAACAAGCCTTCGGCCGGACCGACCGGGTCGGTACTATCGACGATAATGATGTCCACGCTGCCGGGCTCGGCGTCCTTGACCCATTTAATGCCGTCGATGAATTTCAAATCGGCGCGGGGGTCTTGGTTGGATTCGCAAAGTTCCGGGAAATAAATCTCCGCCAAGCGGGTAACGCGTTCGTCGATGTCGATTTGCACTGCTTGCTCGACATTCGGGTGCTTCAACACCTCGCGCAAAGTTCCGCAATCGCCTCCGCCTATGATCCAGACTCTTTTCGGGTTGGGATGGGTGTAGAGCACCGGGTGACTCATCATCTCGTGGTAGAAAAAATTGTCGCGGGTCGAGACCATCGTGCAGCCGTCGATGACCATCAGATTACCGAATTGTTCGGTCTCGTAGATTTCCAGAAACTGAAACTCGGATTGCTCCTCGTGCAGCTTGCGTTTGATTTTCAATGAAAAGGCGGAGCCGGATGGCTCTTGCGCTTCGCTGAACCAGGTGGCGTCGAGCATGTGTTGTCCTCAAAAAGTCATAAAATTCGCGGCATTATACTTTAGAATTGCCACCACTTTATGACAGCACGGGGAGCTTAGGTGCCGACATCCGCATGGTCGATTGAACAGGCCAAACAGCTATACGCGATCCAACAATGGGGCGACGGCTATTTTTCGATTAACGACCGGGGGCATGTCAGCGTCAAACCGAGCGGCGCTAGTCAGGTGGAAATCGACTTGTTCGAGGTAGCCGGAGCCTTGCTGGATAAAGGCTTGAGTCTACCGGTGCTGATCAGATTCACCGATATTCTGCCGGACCGCATCCGCCGGCTGCAACAAGCTTTCGATCAGGCCCGTGCCCATCACGACTATGCCGGCCGCTATACGCCGGTGTATCCGATCAAGGTCAATCAACAGGGCAATGTCGTCGAAAGCATCGTGTCGGCCGAGCATATCGGCCTGGAAGCCGGCAGCAAGCCGGAGTTGTTGGCGATTTTGGGTTTGGCCAAGCCCAACGGCACCATCGTCTGCAACGGCTACAAGGATCGGTTTTATATCCGGATGGCGCTAATGGGCCAATTGATGGGCTTGGCGGTGTTCATCGTCATCGAAAAACCGTCCGAACTGGAACTGATTCTGGAAGAAGCCGCCAAGTTGCAAGTTCAGCCCCTGATCGGCCTGCGGGTGCGGCTATCCACGATCAGCGCCGGCAAATGGCAGAACAGCGGCGGCGAAAAATCCAAATTCGGTTTGCACGCCAACGAGGTCCTGCAATTGGTGGCCCGTCTGGAGCAGGTCGGCATGCTCGATTGCCTGCGTTTGATGCATTTTCACATGGGTTCGCAAATCGCCAACATCCACGACATCAAACTGGCATTGAAGGAAGCCGGCCAGTTTTACCGACAATTGCGCGACTTGGGCGCCAACATCACCACTGTCGATGCCGGCGGCGGTTTGGGTGTCGATTACGACGGCAGCGGCTCGCGTAGGGAATGTTCGATCAATTACAGCATGCGCGAATACGCCGACAATATCGTCCGCGCCTTTGCCGAAACCAGCCGCGCCTACGGTCTGCCGCAACCCGACATCATCACGGAGTCCGGCCGCGCCATCACCGCTCACCATGCGGTGCTGATTACCAACGTCACCGAGGTCGAAACCTTGCACGGCGCGGCGCCCGCGGTCGGGCGCTTCGGCAACGTCAGCGAGGCTTACCACAACGCTCAGTTCGACATGGCCGAAGCCCGCGCCCGTTTCGTGCAGGGCGACATCGGTCTGGCCGAACTGGCCGACGCCGAAAAGCGCTATGTTGGTTTGTGCCAACAAATCCAGGCGCAGTTGAATTTGGATAACCACCATCACCGCGAAATTTTGCAGGAACTCGACGAGAAGCTGGCCGACAAGGTGTTTTGCAATTTCTCACTGTTTCAATCGATGCCGGACATATGGGGTATCGACCAGATTTTCCCTATCATGCCGATTCATCGTTTGAGCGAGCCGCCTTCCCGGCGCGCGGTGTTGCAGGATTTGACCTGCGACTCGGACGGCCGTATCGATCAATACGTCGATTGCCAAAACATCGCTAACACGCTGCCGCTGCATGCCATCGCCGCCGGCGACGATTATTTGATCGGCTTTTTCATGGTTGGCGCCTACCAGGAAATTCTGGGCGACATGCATAATCTGTTTGGCGACACCCATTCGATTAACGTCGAACTGGACGGCGACGGTTACCGCTTCGGCGAATTCATGGAAGGCGAGGATGTCAGCGAATTGCTCGATTACGTGCATATCGATACCACCGCATTGAAAGCGGCCTACCGGCGCAAACTGGACCAGGCCCCGTTAAGCGCCGAGCAAAAGCACGCTTTCGAGCAAGAATTGCTGGTCGGACTAAACGCCTATACTTATCTGGATAAATAACGGCGTTAGCCGACGCAAGCCAACGGAGTACGAATGAAAGCGGGTTTTATCGGTTTGGGCGCCATGGGGCGGGGCATGGCGATTAACCTCGCCAGGGCCGGCCACTTGGCGGCGGTTTATAATCGTAGCGGCGACAAAGCCTCGGCGCTGGCCGCCGAACTCGGCATCGAAGCCTGCGAGAGCATCGAGCAAATGGCGGCGCGGGTCGAAGTGCTGTTTGTCTGCGTATCGGCCGACAAAGATGTATTGGCGGTGGTCGACGCGATTTGTAAAACCGTGCGGGCCGGGAGTGTGGTGGTCGACATGTCCACGGTGTCCGGTGATACCGCGCGTCAGGCCGCGCAAAGGCTAGCGGCCCGGCACGCAGACTTCCTCGACGCCCCGGTGTCCGGCGGCGTCGAAGGCGCCCGTAACGCCAGCTTGGCGATGATGGTGGGAGGCGATGCCCAGGTGCTGGAGCAGGTTCGCCCGCTATTGGCGGCCATGACCAAGCGCATCGAACACCTAGGCGGAGTCGGTGCCGGCCAAGCCTGTAAGGCGGTCAATCAAATCATGGTGGCGGGCATCAATCAGGCCGTGACCGAAGCGCTGGCGTTTGCCGACGCTCAGGATTTGCCGATGGATAAAGTGATCGACGTCATCGCCGGCGGCGCCGCCGGCAACTGGTTTTTGGATCACCGGGGCAAAACGATGACGCAAGGCTTGTTCCCGCCGGGCTTCAAACTCGCCCTGCATCACAAGGATTTGAAGATCGCCCAGCAGATGGCGCAGCATGCCGGCATGGCCAGTCCGTTGACGGTAATGACCTTGGCGGACTACGCCAAGTTAATGGCTAAGGGTTATGGCGACGAAGATATTTCGGCGCTGTACCGATTGAAACAACAGCGAAATTCCAATTAGTTTACAAGGTGTAACAATGAAAATTACAGTGTTTGGCAGCGGTTATGTAGGTTTGGTAACGGGTGCTTGCTTGGCCGAGGTCGGTAACCAAGTGATGTGCATGGATGTCGATGCCAGCAAAATCGAACGTTTGAAACAAGGCATTATCCCGATTTACGAGCCGGGTCTGGAAGAAATGGTTAAGGACAACATGGCTGCCGGCCGCTTGAGCTTCACCACCGACGTCAAGGAAGCCGTGGATTTCGGTTTATTTCAATTCATCGCGGTCGGCACGCCGCCGGACGAAGACGGCTCCGCCGACTTGAAATACGTGTTGGCGGTGGCCAAAAGCGTTGCCGAGCACATGACCGATTACAAAATCGTGGTCGATAAGTCCACGGTGCCGGTCGGTACCGCCGACAAAGTCAAGCAAGTCGTGGTCGATGTCCTGGCGCAACGCGGCGAAACCTTGGAATTCGACGTGGTATCCAATCCGGAATTCCTGAAAGAGGGTTCGGCGCTGGACGACTTCATGAAGCCGGACCGCATCATCATCGGCACCGACAATCCGCGCACCGCCGAGTTGCTGAAAGCCTTGTACGCGCCGTTCAACCGTAGCCGCGAGCGGGTCATCAATATGGACATTCGCTCCGCCGAACTGACCAAATACGCCGCCAACGCGATGCTGGCCACCAAAATCAGTTTCATGAACGAACTAGCCAACCTGGCCGAGCGTCTGGGCGCCGACATCGAGCACGTTCGTCACGGGATCGGCTCGGACAGCCGGATCGGTTACAGCTTCATTTATCCCGGCTGCGGCTACGGCGGCTCTTGCTTTCCCAAAGACGTCAAGGCGCTGGAACGCACCGCTCGCGACTACGGCTATCATGCCGAATTGTTGAGCGCCGTTGAAAATGTCAACGACCGGCAAAAGCACCGCTTGTTCGAAAAAATCTCCGCGTACTATCCCGACGGCGTCAAGGGCAAAACCTTCGCGTTGTGGGGACTGGCCTTCAAGCCCAACACCGACGACATGCGCGAAGCGCCCAGCCGAGTCCTGCTGGAAGCCCTGATCGCGGCTGGCGCCACGGTACGAGCTTACGACCCGGAAGCGATGGAAGAAGCCCACCGTATCTACGGCGACAAAGCAGGACTGGTTTATTGTCCTAAACAGACCGATACCTTAAACGACGCCGACGCGCTGATCATCGTTACCGAGTGGAAACAGTTCCGCAGCCCGGATTTCGACGATCTGAGCAAGCAATTGAAGGACAAAGTGATCTTCGACGGCCGGAATATGTACGAACCCCGGTTGGTCAAACAGTTCGGTTTGGGCTATTACGCGATCGGGCGTTAAATGGTCGGTATCGCTGGGGCGGGGTAATCGCGCCGCCCCGGCGCCACGCTAAGCCGCGCAATCGTTCAAGATTAAGATCGTATAGATTTTTCCCTCGGCGTTTACAGACACACCGAGGGCCGCGGCTCAGGCCGCCAATTAAGTTATTCTAAAACGCTTGGTCGGTAAACGTCGCACCCGGTGTCGGCATTTCCAGCTTCGCCAAAGTCAAGGCTTCGATGCCGTCGGTGTCCAACAATAAAACCTCGCGCTTGTCGGCGATTGTGACGGTATCGACGCCATTGCCCTCTAGTACTCGGCCGTTTCTCGGCGCCGCTTTCACGCAATAACCGTAAAGATGGGCGATTTCCAAATAGTCGTGCAACCGGCTGGCGATCGGCTTAGGCTCGGCGGTGCGAATCACATGTTTCGATAATCCCAACATTCGGCGGGTATCGACGTCGCATCGTCCACTTAGTGGTCGCGAGCGGACGTCGAGTCGGCCGAAATTAACGGGTCAGCTTCAAATACTTGCGGTAAAGACTGTCCTGATCCTCGACGACGCCGGGGTCCTTGGAAATGCAGTCCACCGGACAGACTTCCATGCATTGCGGCTTGTCGTGGTGGCCGACGCATTCAGTACACAAGCTGGGGTTGATGATGTAGATTTCCTCGCCTTGCGAAATGGCGCCGTTCGGGCATTCCGGTTCGCAGACGTCGCAGTTGATGCATTCATCGCTAATAAGCAGTGCCATGGTTACTCCGATTTAAATTTTGCGATTAAACGTTGTTTGACCGGCTCGGGCACGAAACTGGACACGTCGCCGTGCAATTGGGCGATCTCGCGGATCATGCTCGACGAGATGAACTCGTATTGTTCGGCCGGGGTCAGGAATACGGTTTCGATATCCGGATTCAGCCGGCGGTTCATTCCCGCCAATTGAAATTCGTATTCGAAGTCCGAAACGGCCCGCAAGCCGCGAATGATGACGCTGGCTTTGTGCTTACGGGCGCAATCGACCAACAAGGTGTCGAAGCCGATCACGGTGACGTTCGGGAATTCGCTGGCGACCTCGCGAATCAAGGCCACCCGCTCGTCCAACGAGAATAGTGGATTCTTCCCCTTGCTGACCGCCACCGCGACGATGACTTGCCGATACAGTCGGGAGGCTCTGGCGATCAGATCCAGATGGCCGTTGGTAACCGGATCGAAGGTACCCGGGTAAATCGCGGTAATGTTCATGGATTTGGGGCCATAGGAAAAAGGCGCGCATTTTAACCCATCCGGATCGCGAAAGCCTTAGCAGCGTTGCAACAGGCTGTAGGCGACTTCGCCGGCCGTCTTGGCCTTCAATAACCGCCAACCGTCTGGCCAGACCGGCAGCGGTCGATTGCTTTCTGTTTCGACGTAGATTTTTGCATAAACGCTCAACCAGCCGGCGGTTTCCAGCAACTCGCAAGTTGGGCCGGCCAAGTCACGGCCGAATGGCGGATCGAGAAACGCCAGATCGAAGGCCCGCGCGGGGCCTTGCAAAAAGGTCGACACGTCCCGCTCGACCAAGTTGATCGAGCTGGCCGCGAGCGTGCCGGCGTTGTCTCTGATCCAGCGGCAGGCGTTCGGATGGTTTTCCACTTGCCAGACTTCCTTGGCGCCTCGCGAGGCCGCTTCGAAACCCAGCGCGCCGCTACCGGCATATAAATCCAGGCAGCGGCTGCCGGCGACATCAAGCTGCAACCAATTGAACAAGGTTTCCCGAATCCGGGACGGCGTCGGCCGCAAGCCCGGCGCGTCCTCGAACAGGATTTGCCGGCCGCGCCACTGGCCGCCGATGATGCGTATCCGGTTCGCCATGCTTATTCGCCGGCCTCGGCCTCGGTTGCTTTGGCTTGCTTCGCGGGCGTGGGTTTGGCGGCCGCGCCGCCGACCGTAACGGTTTGCAGCAACTCCGGTTTCACCCGGCGCGCGAAGGCATCCTTGATCTGCTCGACGCTCACCGCTTCGACCTTACTCTGGAAAGTATCCAGATAATCCAAGGGTTGTTGGTAAAAGCCTATCATCGCCACGTAATCGCTGAGCTTGGCGTTGGTATCCAGGCGTAGCGCGAAGCCGCCGGTAATGTTCTGCTTGGCGGCGGTCAGTTCGGCATCGCTAGGGCCTTTCGCCAAAAACTCGGCGAAGGTTTGCCGCAGCACCTGCAAGGCCTCCCCGGTCTGATCGTTGCGGGTTTGCAAGCTCATCATGAACGGTCCCTGCCGATACATTGGCGCGAACACGCTGTAGGCGCCGTAGGCCAGGCCGCGTTTTTCCCGGACTTCTTCGAACAAACGCGACACCATGCTGCCGCCGCCCAGGATGTGATTCCCAACGTAAAGCGCGAAGTAATCCGGGTCTTTGCGATAAGTACCTGGCAGGCCGACCAACACGTGGGTTTGGGTCGATGGAAACTCGATGTGTTGTTCGCTGGTCTGGCTGGGCATCGTCACCGGCGGAATTTCGGCGGGCTTTTCGCCTTTCGGCAACTTTGCCAGCACCGCATTCGCGGTTTGCTCGGCTTGTTGCCGATTCAAATCGCCGACGATCACGACCATCGCGTTGGTGGCGACGTAATAGCGCTGGTAAAAGGCTTTCAAATCGGCCACGGTCAATGGGGCGACCGTTTCGATCAAACCGGCTTCCGGATGCGCGTAGGGGTGGTCGCCGAAGACCGCCTTGTTGAACGCGATGCCGGCAATTTCGCCGGGCGATTCTTCCCGGTGTTTCAAACCGGCCAGGGTTCTGGCTTTTTCGCGTTGAAAATCGGCTTCGTTGAATGCCGGTTGGCTGAGCACGGTTTCGAAATTCGCCAGGGCTTTGTCGAACAAGGCCGGGTCGGTCAGCGTGCGCACCGACAGCCAGGCCATGTCTTCGCTGACGCCGGCGCCATATTGGGCGCCGACCGATTCGAAGCGCTGGGCAATGTCGTCCGCGCTCAAGCTCCCCGCACCGCTGTCGAGCAAGGCCGATGTCAGCGAGGCGATGCCGAATTGCGCGCCGTCGCGGGCGCTGCCGGCGTCGAAGACCACGCGGACGTCGACCATCGGCAGGCCGCCGGTGTGTACGAAGTAAACCCGGCTGCCTTGCGCGGTTTGCCAATGTTCGATTTTGGCGGCGGCCCAAACCGACTGGCCGAGCAGCAGCAGAATCAGACCGAATAAATTAAAACGCATGACGGGCTCCTGACAGTTTTTTCGGTTTGGCCGATTCGGTGATCGGCTGCGGATCGAGGTAGGCGACGGTCAACGTGTCTTCGATCAAATATTTACGCGCGACTTCGCGCACCTGTTCGGCGGTGACCTGATTGACCTTGGCAACGTAGTCGTCGGACTTTTGCCAGCCGATGCCGGCGGTTTCCAGCGTGCCGAGCTGCATGGCCTGATAGAAATTGGAGTCTTTTTGGTAGACCGAACTGGCCAGTACCTGAGCCTTGATGCGTTGTAATTCCTCTTTGTCGATCAGCTCGTTCTTCAGTTGATAAACCTCGTCGAGCAAGGCGTACTCCAGGTCGTATACGGTTTTACCTTCGGCCGGGGTACCTTCCAGCAGGAACAAGTCCGACAAGCGCGAGGTCAGGTCGTAACCGGCTCCGGCCGATACCGCGACCTGCTTGCCCCTGATCAAACGGGCCGGCAAGCGGGCGCTGTCGCCGCCGTCGAGTATGCCGGACAGCACTTCCAGCGCGTAAGCTTCCCATTCGGGTTTGGCGGTGTTCAAGACCGGCACTTTGTAGCCCAGCATCACGTAAGGCAATTTGGCCGGCGCCTTGACGGTGATCCGGCGCACGCCGCGCTGTTCGGATTCGGCTTGCGGCTTGACCGGCTTGATCGTGCTGGGTTTTAGCGGTGCGAAGTATTGTTCGGCCAGTTGCTCGACTTGCTTGGCATCGACATCGCCGACTACCACCAAAGTGGCATTATTCGGCGCGTACCATTGTTGATACCAGGCTTGCAGGTCTTCGATCTGGTAATTGGCGATGTCGGACGGCCAACCGATCACCGGATTTTGGTAGGGGCTGTTGGTAAACGCGGTCGCCATGAATTGTTCGTGGACTTTGGCGCGCGGCTGGTCGTCGGTGCGCATCCGGCGTTCTTCGGTGACGACTTCCAATTCCTTTTTCAACTCGTCGGCTTTCAGATTCAGGTTGCGCATCCGGTCGCTTTCCAGCTTAAAACTGATTTCCAGCCGGGATTTTTCCAAGGTCTGAAAATACGCCGTGTAATCCTGGCCGGTGAAGGCGTTCTCGCTGCCGCCGTTGGCGGCGATTATTCGGGAGAATTCGCCGGCCGGATATTGTTCGGTACCCTTGAACATCATGTGTTCCAACATGTGCGAGATGCCGGTAATGCCGCCGGGTTCGTAACTGGCTCCGACCTTGTACCACACCTGCGAAACCACCACCGGCGAGCGGTGGTCTTCCTTTACCAGTAGTTTCAAGCCATTGCCGAATACGTGTTCGTGTACCTTGCTGTCCTCGGCCCTCGCCAGGATGGCAGGGCAAAGCAGCGCTAACGCTGCGAGCCTGTGTTTCATAGTTCCCTCGTTGCTTGGAATGGTGAGCGCCTGTGATTGTTTTAATAATCAGAGGTTCACTGTTATTCTATATGTTTGCCGAAACCGAAATCCATCCGCAGCCGAATGACGGACAAACCCGCGTTATCCTGGAAGAACTATTTGGAACTCTGCAAGCCCAGAGTCGTGGCATTGATCGTGTTTACCGCGATCGTCGGCATGTTGCTGGCCGTACCCGGCATGCCGCCGCTGGCCTTGTTCGTTTATGCCACGATTGGCATTGGCTTGGCGGCTTCGTCGGCGGCGGCGATCAATCACTTCATCGACCAAGAGGCCGATGCCGAAATGGCCCGTACCCGCAACCGGCCGCTGCCGACCGGCGAGCTGAATTCCCGTCAGGTACTGCTGTTCGCGGCGGCGATCGGTTTGTTCGCAATGGGCTTGTTGGCGGGACTGGTTAACGTATTGACGGCGGTCCTGACGTTTCTGTCCTTAATCGGTTATGCCTTTGTTTATACCATCTATCTGAAAAAAGCCACGCCGCAGAACATCGTGATCGGCGGCGCGGCCGGCGCGGCTCCGCCGGTGTTGGGCTGGGCGGCGATGACCGGTAACGTACATCCGCACGCGCTGTTGCTGTTCTTGATTATTTTCGTCTGGACCCCGCCGCACTTCTGGGCGTTGGCGATCGCCAAGCGCGAAGAATACGCCAAGGTTTCCATTCCGATGCTGCCGGTTACCCACGGCGTCGAATTCACCCGCCTGCAAATCTTGCTATACACGATATTGCTGCTGATCACCACGCTGCTGCCCTATCTGACCGGCATGACCGGCTTGATTTACCTGGCGTCGGCGGTATTGTTGGGCCTGGGCTTTTTGTATTACGCGGTGCAGATGATGCGCAAGAAGGACAATAAGACCGCGATGCGCACCTTCGGCTACTCGATCGTTTACTTGATGCTGATCTTCGCCGCGTTGTTAATCGACCACTACTTCCCGCTTTCCCTGTCATGACGCTGACTACCGAAGAACACCCGTTCGCCGAATTCATCAAAATTCTCGGCAAGGGCAAGAAAGGCGCCCGGCCGTTAACTCAGGACGAAGCCTATCGGGCGATGAAAATGATTTTGGCCGACGGTCAGGTCGAGCCCATCCAGCTCGGCGCGTTTTTGATGCTGATGCGGGTCAAGGAAGAAACCTGCGAGGAACTGGCCGGTTTCGTCGCGGCCGCTAGGGAGACCTTCCAATTTCGGCACGAAGTCAGCGTGGACCTGGACTGGTCGTCCTACGCCGGCAAGCGCCGACACTTACCGTGGTTTTTGCTGTCGACCTTGCTGCTGGCCGATAACGGCATCAAGGTGTTCATGCACGGTGCCGGCGGTCACACCCAGGGCCGGCTGTATACCGAAAACGTCTTGAACGCGTTGGGCTTACCGCCGGCGGCGTCGATAGCCGAGGCCGCCGACCAACTGCAACGGGGTAATTTCAGCTATTTGTCGTTGGAACACATCTGCCCCAAGTTGTTCGACATGATCAATCTACGGCCGGTCATGGGCTTGCGCTCGCCGGTGCATACCTTGGTCAGATTGCTGAACCCGTTCGACGCCAGTCACAGTATCCAGGGCATATTTCATCCGAGCTATCGCCAGGTCCATCAAAAAGCGGCGTTGTTGTTAAACCAAGCGCACATGGCGGTATTAAAAGGCGAAGGCGGCGAGACCGAGCGTAACCCGGATGTCGAATGTTTGGTGCAAAGCGTGCATGGCGACGAGCTGAGCGACGAGGTCTGGCCGGCGTTGTTCGAGCGTCGGCATATGAAAGCCGAAGAACTGGACCCGCAATTATTGGCCCGAGTCTGGCGCGGCGAGATTGACGACGAATTCGCGGTGGCCTCGATCACCGGCACCGCGGCAGTGACGCTAAAGCTGCTCGGCCGCGCTGGCAGTCAAGCGGAGGCCGAACAGCTTGCCAAGGACTACTGGCGCAAGCGCGATCTAGCCCGCGGCTTGTAAACCGGCGACGGAAAAATTCGGGATACCCTTGAAATCGCCGCGCGCCAGATGTTGGTATTGCAGACCGATCAGCGTCGAAAACTCGTCGTGTTCCACCCAGATCACCTTGGCCTGGCCCTGCAGTTCCAGATGTTTGAAATCGAAGTCGGCGATGCTGTTCGGTTGCACTTTTACCAATCCGAACATCCTGATCATCAAACCGTCGACCGAAACGTTTTCGGTGCTAAACGCATAATCGACGCCGTCCAGCACAATATGCCCCGGCTCGGTCATCGACTTGCGGTAGGCACGCCGGGAATACAGCAGCTGGTCGGCATCGTAGGATAAATGGCGAAACTCGATCGCAATCTGAAAGCCCTGCTCGGTCGCTTCGGCTCTAACCACTTCCGCTTCGCCCACGACGCGCATTTCCGGTAAATAAATATCGACGATAGGCGAAACTTGCAGGGCGCTGAATATGTCCTTGATGCCGTTTCCCGGCGGCGTATCCACCAATTCCGCCAATAGCCCGGTCAGCGAGAGATTGACGATTTTGATCGGATGTTCCTGATACCCGAGATAGAGCAAGCCCTGGCTGGTCAGGTTTTTTCGGTAGGCGCGGTTTTCAACGATGGGCATGGCCTGTCCTTTTTGATAGCGGGGGCTTCCGGTCGGGAGTCCTGAGTGACTTAGGGGTATTAGGGCATGAAAAATAAACTAATCGGTTTCGTTAGTCTAACGCTTTTCTCGGCCTGCGCCAGTCTGCCGCCGAAAAACACCGAAAATCTGTGTGAAATTTTTCGGGAAAAGGAGGACTGGTACCAGGCCTCGCTCGATTCGGCGCGGCGTTGGGGCGTGCCCATCGCGGTGCAAATGGCCATCATTCATCAGGAAAGCCGCTTCGTCGCGGACGCTGAACCGCCTAGGCCGACGATTTTAGGATTTATTCCCTGGTTCCGGTCCAGCAGCGCCTACGGTTACCCGCAAGCCAAGGACGAAACCTGGGCCGATTATCGGAGAAAAACCGGGAAAGGCTGGGCCGATCGCGAAGACTTTGCCGACAGTTGCGATTTCGTGGCCTGGTACTGCGCCACCACTCGCGACATGCTGGGCATATCCGCGTCCGACACCCACCATCTTTATCTGGCTTATCACGAAGGCCAGGGCGGATACCGGCGTAGCAGCTATTTGCAGAAACCTTGGCTATTGAATACCGCGCAAAAAGTTCACCGTCGCGCGCTCAATTACGACGCGCAATTAAGCGGTTGCCGACAGGAGCTGAACGCCGAAAACTGATAAACTAAACCGTTCACCAAACCGCAGGGAGTTATCGTGAAAACCGTAAAACAGCGCGTCGTCGCTACTTTAACCGCATTTATTATAGGATTCGTCATGTTCTCGATGGCCAACGCCACTACCCCCGCCGAAAATCTCGCCGCCGGCGAAGCCTTTTTGGCCGAAAACGCTAAAAAGCCCGGCATTGTCACCACGGCCAGCGGCTTGCAATATCAAGTCGTTACCGAAGGCAGCGGCGCGCAACCCGGCCCAACCGACAACGTCACCGTCCATTACCAAGGCACGACAATAGACGGCAAGGAATTCGACAGTTCCTACAAACGCGGCGCACCGGCCTCGTTCCCGTTGAATCGGGTGATTCCCGGTTGGACAGAAGGTCTGCAATTGATGAAGGAAGGCGCCAAATACCGTTTGTTCATCCCGGCTAAACTGGCGTACGGCGAGCGCGGCGCCGGTCGCGACATCGGCCCCAATTCGGCGCTGATTTTCGATGTCGAACTGATCAAGGCCCGTTAATCCGCAAGGCTTGGGCGGTGCGCCAGCCGCGCCGCCTATCCGTCCCGTCCCGCATCCAACCTCGCGAGAGCCGTCAGCGTTTCCCGCCCGGCCAGCCGATACCGCCGATAGTCGAATTCCCGCAATAGCCCACGGCTCAAGCCCTGGTCCAAGGTGACCGCCGCTTGGTAAAGTGCCGTGGCGCCTAGATTGCCGGCAGAGCCTTTCAGCGCATGCAACAAGCGATGAGCTTCAGCCAAATCACCTCGTTCCACAGTCCGCTCGATCCGCGCCATATCGGTTTCGGCGTGAGTTTTAAAGGCGCGCAGCATCTCCAACACGCTGGATTCGTCGCCGCCTAATAAGGTCAATACCGGGCCGAAATCGAAACCGGCGGCGGTCAATTCCAGCAACTCCGGCGCTTGCGGCACCGGGATCGACGCCATCCCGGTTTCCAGCGCTGGGGTGCGCCCCAACGCTTCGCAAAGCCGTTCGATCAACTCGAGCGGCTTGACCGGTTTGGCGATGAAGGCGTTCATGCCGGCGGCGGCACACCGCTCCTGTTCGACCCTAGTCACGCCGGCGGTCAGCGCAATGATCGGAACGTCTGCTTGGTTTGATTCGGCTCGAATGCGGGCCGTCGCTTCCAAGCCGCTGACCAAGGGCATGTGGATGTCCATCAAAACAGCATCGTAGCGATGTTGACGCACTAGGTCGACAGCCTGCTGGCCGTTGCCGGCCAGATCCACCGCGATCCCGGCCAGCTGCAGGAACTCGGACACCACGCGTTGATTGACCGGATTGTCTTCCGCCACCAGGATGCGCGCCCCGCGCAACGCCGCGCCGCGCGCCCGCATTTCGGCGGCCAGACCGGTTTGATGCCGAGCGCCGGCTTCCGGGACAGCTGGGGGCGGCAGGGTCTCGGCGATAGGCAGATTCAGCTCGAACCCGAACACCGTGCCGCTACCCAGCCTGCTGCGGACGTCAAAATCGCTGCCCATCAACATTAACAATTGTCGACTGATCGCCAGTCCGAGGCCGGTGCCGCCGAAATCGCGGGTGATCGAATTGTCGATTTGCGAAAACGGTGTAAACAATTTGTCCAGATCCTGCTCGGCGATGCCGATTCCGTGGTCCTCGACTTCGAAACGAATCAATTCCCCTGCGGTTCCGGCGCGGCGCAAGCGTAGCGCGATGTCGCCGTGGTAGCTGAATTTGACGGCGTTGCCGAGCAAATTGGCCAGTACTTGCTGCACGCGCAGTGCGTCGCCTATCACCATCGTCGGCAGATCGGCTTCCAAGTCCACCTGGAAACCCAATTGTTTACCGGCCGCGCTGCCGGCAAACAGCGTTCTCAAGGTTTCAACCAAGGTCGGCAGGCTGAACGGTGCCGGCTGTATCGCCAATTTGCCGGCTTCGATTTTGGAAAAATCCAAAATGTCGTTGAGTATGCCGAGCAGACTGTCGGCGGAAGCGTGGATTTTTTCCAGATAATCGCGAATCTCGTCGCTGACCGGTTTGTTCAGGGCCAGCAGCGACATTCCGAGAATGGCATTCATCGGGGTGCGGATTTCGTGCGACATATTGGCCAAAAACGCCGATTTTGACTGCGCCATTGCTTCGGCGGATTCCTTGGCGGCAATTAATGCGCGCTCCACGCGCTTTCGCTCGCTAAGGTCACGGACCACGGCCTGTAACGCGGTCTGACCGTCCAGTGAGATCGCGGACAAGGTGACTTGCGCCGGAAACGCAGTACCGTCGGCGCGTAGGTGTTCCCATTCGAATTCTTGAAAACCGTGGGTCAAGGCTTGTGCCATGATCTGGTTGGCGGCCGGGTAGGAGTGACGACCGTCCGGCTGGAATGGCGGCGAGACTTGGGCCGGATGCAGACCGCAAAAGGTCGCGGCGTTATCGTATCCAAACAGAGCCAGCGTGGCCGGATTGCAATCCACGAATCCGGCGGGCGTTACGACCATCACTGCTTCGTGCGAAACGTTGAACAACTCTCGGTACTTCAATTCGCTCTGCCTCAGGACTTCCGCGCCGGCGTGCGCCTCGGTGATGTCTTCGACGATGGTCCAGAGGGCGGGCGCATCGTCGCGGCTCGCCAGCCGCATCCCGTTCAAACGCAATAGCCGTTCGCGCCCGTCCGGCCGTAAAAACCCGATTTCGTAGGGGCTGAAGCGCTTGCTATCGGCGGGGCCTATCGTCAGGTCGGCGGGAAGCAGCATGGGTAGCGCGGTGCGGTTAAGTTCCTCGCTGGTGTATCCGGTGATATCCCGAAACGCTTCGTTGAACTCCCGCAAGTTGCCAGCGGGGTCAAGCAGCGCGATACCCAGCGGCGACAGTTCGTAAAGTCCGCGTAATTTACCTTCTTGTTCGGCCAGATCCGCGAAGGCTTTTTTCAGATTGGCGTTGGCGATGTCCAATTCGGCGGTACGGGCTTCGACCAAGGCTTCGACGAATTCGGCGCGTCCGGTCGAGGAGAGTAGATAGATGTTCAACAACCCGGCGAACAACACCCCGCCCATCAAGACGGTCCAGGGTAGCCAGGACGATTGTTCCGAAATAAAGTCGGCGTCGGCTTGTACGACGATTTCCAGACGGCGATCGCCGAGCGTCAGGCTTTGTCGAATATCGGTCAGCATGGAGATCGTGCGGTGCGCGACGCCAAACAGATCCGAGGCCCCCTCGTCGCCGTCCGGGTCATTAAGCACCACATTCAAACCGTGCGTTTGCAGGCCCCGCAACGCGGCCGCGACCAGCGCGCCGGTACGCACCACGGTGTAGGTATAGCCGGCCAGCTCGCCGTTTTCGCCGGGTTCGAACAGAGGCATCACCAATAGCATGCCGTTTTCCTGACCGCCGAATTGCGCCAGACCCACGTTGGTCGCGGCGCTCAGATCGCCGCTGGCCCGGGCTCGGGCCAAAGTTTGCCGGCGTTTCGGTTCGGAGCCGAGATCCATCCCCTTCAGGTCGGCATTTGGGGCTGCCGGCTCGACGTACAACATCGGGTAATATTCATCGCGCGTGCCGGCAGGCGTCAACGCGCCGTCGGCTTGCAAATCCTGAATGCCGGCGGCGGCCGGCGCTCGAAGCCGTAGCTTGGCTTCGAACGCCGCGCGGTTGGCCGCGCCAACTCGCGGCGCCCAAGCTAGGGCCAGAATATCCGGATTCCGCGCCAGTACGCCATCGGCGAATATCGCGAATTCGTCGGCTTCCACCGAACTCGAGGCCCGAAATAGACTGTGTAGCGACAACGAAGCCGTGACGGCCTGATTGAGGTGTTCGGCCAGCGCTTTGCCGATTGCCGCGGCGCTCGCCTCGAATTGCTGGCGCAGCCGCTGTTCCTCGACCCGCTGCACCTGAAAGAAAACCACGACCAGCCCAGCTAACAGACTCAGGGTCGGTAGTCCTATCGTTACCAAGCGGCCGCGCCAAAACGGTTGGGGCCGGGCAAACAGGCAAAACATCAGCGGCGACAAAATCACCGCGCCGAAGCAATCGCCGACAAACCAATTCCACCAACTCGCCGGCGCGGCCTGTTCGGTCAGCAGACCGAAATACCACAGACTGGTCACGCCCACGCTGGGTGCCAGCCAGCAAGACAACGGTCCGGCCAACAAGGTGTAGCGGAGAATTTGCCCGCCCCGGTTCAAGGCCGGAACACCGGGGCAGAGCCAGCGTCGCGATAACTGGGCCGCCAACAGCGTTTGCAAGGTGGTGCCGCAGGCAACCGATATCGCGGCGTAACCGACCTGCGGCGAAAAATGGCCCAGGGTCTCGCTGGCGTGACCGAGATTGATGAGCAGAGCCGCCACCCAAATCGCCGGCCAATCGCGATTTCCCCAAATCAACAGCGCCGCCAGTCCGATACCCGCCGGCGGCCAGATCGGACTGGCGTAGCCGGGCGGTACCGCCAGAACCAGACCAAGCCAACCCGAGGCCGCGATCGCGGCGGTCAATACGAAACGGCGAAACAAGGTCGCGGCTAGCGCGCGAGGCGATGTCGGCATTGGCAATTCGCGAGTGGAAACGGCATAAAAGTGGCCGGTATTTTCGGCCCGAAAAGTTCCGCGGAGCAACGATTGGCTATGGCCGTCTCCGCGCTTATTGGACGGGCAGCGTCGCCATGTCGATCACGAAGCGATATTTTACGTCGTTGTTCAGCATGCGCCGATAAGCCGCGTCGATATCAGGCATTGCGATCAATTCGATATCGGCGACGATACGGTGTTCGGCGCAAAAATCCAGCATTTCCTGGGTTTCGCGGATGCCGCCGATCAAGGAACCGACCAGCGAACGGCGTTTGAAAATCAGGTTGCCGACGTTGGGCGACGGATGCGGGCGCTCCGGCACGCCGACCAGACACAAGGTACCGTCACGCTTTAAAAGACTCAGATACGCATCCAGGTCGTGGGCGGCGGCGACGGTATCCAGAATGAAATCGAAGCTGCCGAGATGTCGGCGCATCGCTTCCGGGTCCTTGGAAACAACCACCTGATGGGCGCCTAAACGTTGCGCGTCGGCGGCCTTTTCCGGCGTGGTGGTGAATAACACGGTCTCGGCGCCGAAGGCGTGCGCGAATTTAACGCCCATATGCCCCAACCCGCCCAAACCGACGATGCCGACCTTGTGGCCGGCTCCGACCCGCCAATGCCGCAGCGGCGAATAGGTGGTGATGCCGGCGCACAGCAGTGGCGCAACGCCGGCTAGCGCCAGTGTATCCGACACCCGCAACACAAAACGCCGGTCGACCACGATCCGATTCGAGTAGCCGCCATAAGTCATCGCGCCGGTATGCGGGTCCGGACTGTTATAGGTAAACACGGTCGCGTTGCAAAACTGTTCTTGATGGTCCAGG
Source organism: Methylomonas sp. MS20 (assembly GCF_050275925.1). Classification (NCBI taxonomy): domain Bacteria; kingdom Pseudomonadati; phylum Pseudomonadota; class Gammaproteobacteria; order Methylococcales; family Methylococcaceae; genus Methylomonas; species Methylomonas sp. MS20. The sequence continues at coordinate 5,149,639 of NZ_CP189962.1, read as the reverse complement.
CAATCCGGACAGGTGCCGCACGAGTCCACCATGCAGCCGACGCCTACCCGGTCGCCGGGCTTAAAATCCCCGGCCTCGGTTCCGACGTCGACGACATGGCCGACGATCTCATGGCCGGGTACGATAGGGAAGGTCGTACCTTGCCACTCGTTGCGCACTTGGTGCAAGTCGCTGTGGCAGACGCCGCAGTAGGCGATGTCGATCAACACATCGCTAGGGCCCGGTTCCCGGCGTTGAAAGGCGAACGGCCGCAACGGCGACTGGGGATCGAAGGCGGCGTAGCCGAAACTTTGCAACATAAACGACTCCTGGGCTGACGGATGCCCGCATTGCGGTATCGGCCGATCGACTGCGGCGGACGGCCGATACCGAAGCGCTTTCGGCACTAACAATATAGTCGGAATTCCTGGCGGTGGACGTAGCGTTTGCCCACATTCCTCCGGGATTGCACGGCCGGCGCCCCAGCCTAGCGGCGTAATTGGCTGTGTTTTATGCCGTAACCGAAATAAATCAAAAACCCGATCAGCAACCACACCACCAACCTGATCCAAGTGTCGACCGGCAGGCCTGCCATCAAACTCAAGCACACCAAAATACCGGCAATCGGCACGTACGGTACCGCCGGGCATTTAAAATGACGTTCCATTTCCGGATGACTGTTCCGCAAAATCCAGACTCCGCCGCACACCAGCACGAACGCGAACAGCGTGCCGATACTGACCAATTCGCCGAGTTTCTCGATCGGCATGAAGCCGGCCAGCAAGGAGACCGCGATGCCGACCAGAATCGTCGATAAATACGGGGTTTGAAATTTAGGGTGTACTTGGGCGAACAGTGGGGGTAGCAGTTGATCCTTGGCCATCGAGAAGAAAATTCGGCTTTGCCCCATCAACAACACCAGCATCACCGAAGTCAGCCCGGCGATGGCGGCGATTTTAATAATCGGCGACAACCAACTCATGCCGACATGATCTACCGCCAGTGCAATCGGCGCCGGCACGTTCAGCTCGGTGTACGGAATGATGCCGGTCAACACCCCAGCCACCAAAATATAAAGCAAGGTGCAGACCGCCAACGAGCCGATGATGCCGATCGGCACGTCGCGCTGCGGGTTGATGGCTTCCTGGGCGGCGGTGGATACCGCGTCGAAGCCGATGTAGGCGAAGAAAATCACGCCGGCGCCGGTCAGTACGCCGCCGAAACCGAACGGCGTGAAGTCGGCCCAGTTCTGAGTTTGAATATGTCCGGAACCGGCAATGATGAATACCACGATCACCGAAAGCTTAATCAACACCATCACGAAGTTGAAGATCGCCGATTGGCGGATACCGGTCACCAGCAGCCCGGTCAGTAGCAAGATCACGGAGACTGCTGGCAAGTTAATGAAACCGGCCTCGGGATTAGCCAAGTAGGCCGTGGTCAGATAAGTGGGTAGATGCAACCCCAGCGCATCCAGAAAACTGGTCAGATAACCGGCCCAGCCTATCGCCACCGTGCTGCTGGCCAACGCATATTCCAATACCAAATCCCAGCCGATGATCCAAGCCATCAATTCGCCCATCGTCGCGTAGGCGTAGCTGTAGGCGCTGCCGGACACCGGAATCATCGCCGCCAGTTCGCTGTAGCACATCGCCGCCAGCCCGCAGGCGATGCCGGCCAGGATGAACGATACCACGATGGCTGGGCCGGCGTATTTGGCGGCGGCGATGCCGGTCAACACGAAAATCCCGGCACCGATCACCGCGCCGATGCCGAGCAGCGTCAAGTCCTTTGCTGTCAGGGTCTGCTTCAGTCCATGCTCGACGCAGGTCAGGGCGTCGACGGATTTACGCCGGGTGAGTTGCGCGGGAATTGGCATATCGGAGCTCGTCGGTTATTGGAAATCGGGTTTATGTTGGGCGCCGTCGAAGCGGGCACCATCGGTGACAGCGCCGGTAAAAATGGCATCGTGCAGTTTGGTCGCCGAAAAATTGGCATCGGTCAGGTCGGCGCCGCTCAGGTCGGCGCCGTCCATGTCGGCCGAATAGAGATCGGCGCCGCGCAGATTGGCTTGCATCAGTTTGGCGTGCTTGAGCATGGCTCGGCCGAGTTTGGCCTGGCTGAGATTGGCGCCGCTTAGGTTGGCACCTTTAAGGCTGGCGCGCATCAGGCCCATGGATTGATTTTTCATGTCGGCGGCCCAATCGGCGCCGCTGATGTTGGCGCCGCTCAAGTTCGCGCCGTCCATGATCGCGACGACCCGGCTACCGCTCAGGTCGGCGCCGCGCAGATCGGCATGCATCAGGCTGACGCCGAAGATGCTGGTACGGCTCAGGTTGGCGCCGTTTAGGTTAATACCGGTCATCACGGTCAAATCCAGCGTCAAACCGGCCAGATTGCTGTGATTGAAATCGGCGCGGCGCAGATCGGCGCCCCACAGGTCGGCATGGCGAAAATCCAGATGGGACAAATCGACGTCCTTCAAATCCTTGCGGCGTAAGTCGGCGGGGTGTTGCCGGTCGGCCTTGGCCAACAGCTGTTGAACTTCGGCCCGGGTCAGGTCGGCGGCGGCGGCCGGCTGGGTCGTTGCCAGCGCCACACAGACGGCCAGCAAAAAACGGACGGCGGACTTCATGATTCGAATCTCCTGAACGTGTGGTTTCGGTTCGGCGGTCGGCCATCACCGGCGGCCAACCCTCATGCTGACAGCGTATCATAACGCCGAGCTTGGGACAGCTCGATTCTGTCCGCCGGTTTGGCGGATCGCGCCGGGCCGGTTATTATCTCCGCCAATGATTCCAAGATGTATCCGCCGGCATGAAGAAACCCGCACCCGCGTTTAAATCGATTCACGAATACGACATCGGCCCGTTGGCGATGTGCCTTGCCCGGCTCGGCGAGCAGCAGGCTTTGTTGGCTAAAGTCAGGACGGCGTTGCCGGAAGCCTTGGCGGGGCATGTCCTTCATACCGTGCTGTCCGGTAACCGCTTGTTGCTGTACGTGGATAGCGCGGCCTGGGCATCGCAAATTCGGTTTTTTCGGGACGCGATACTGGCGCTGGGTCTGCAAGCCGGTCGGCAATCGGTCAACGACGTGCAACTCAGGATACTGCAAGCCGAGGCGGTTGAGCGCGTGCGGCGAGCTAACTTGCCGACGCCGGAAACGGCGGAACGGATTGCCGCGGAAAGCGGAGCGGAAGGGGACGAGCTGGCGGCGGCGTTAAACCGCCTGGGAGCGACCTTGCGGCGGCGGTTGCGCGAGCGCTGACCGCCGCCGATTGGCGGAGATTTAGCCGGCCGCGCGGGCGGATGGCTGAGCGGAGTGCATGAACGAAATCGGCGCTTCCTCGACACTGTCGAAAGTCACCATTTCCCAAGCATCCCGGTCGTTGAGCAAGCTCAACAACAATTTATTATTTAACGCATGACCGGACTTGAAGCCTTGGTATTCGCCAATTAGGCTGTGACCGAGCAAATACAGGTCGCCGATCGCATCGAGGATTTTGTGTTTGACGAATTCGTCGGCATAGCGCAGACCGTCTTCGTTCAACACTTTATCGTCGTCGACGACGATGGCGTTATCCAGACTGCCGCCCAGCGCCAGATTGTTTTCGCGCAGAAATTCGATGTCCTTCATGAAGCCGAAGGTACGGGCGCGGCTGACTTCCTTGACGAAGGTGGTCGAAGAAAAATCCATCACCGCCGTTTTCAAGTGTTCGGAAAACGCCGGGTGCTCGAAATCGATCGTGAATGTCACCTTGAAGCCTTCGAAGGGTTCGAAGGCCGCCCATTTATCGCCTTCCTCGACCCGAATCGCCCGCTTGATGCGAATGTATTGCTTGGGCACGTCTTGTTCGACCACGCCGGCGGATTGCAATAAAAACACGAAGGGACCGGCGCTGCCGTCCATGATCGGTACTTCGGCGGCGCTGACGTCGATGATCGCGTTATCGATGCCCAGACCGGCCAGGGCGGACAGCAGGTGTTCGACCGTGGATACTTTAACGCCGTCGCGTACCAGCGTCGTCGACAATTTGGTTTCGCCGACATTCTCCGGGCGGGCGGAAATTGTCACCGGTTGGTCCAGATCGACCCGGCGGAAGCGGATGCCGGTGTCCGGATCGGAAGGGTGCAGAGTCAGATAGACCTTGTCGCCGGTATGCAAACCCACGCCGGTGGCCCGGATGGTGTTTTTTAAGGTACGCTGTTTAATCATGAAGTGCCGATAAAAAGGTAAAACAAAGCGGGGAGTCTACCACAGTTTATGCGATAGCTCTCCCCTGGCCCCGGTCCGGTCGCCTCATGGCAAAGCCGGCGTTGCTTAGTCGGCCTGGCGTCTCAAAAAGGCCGGCACGTCCAAGTAATCCAGATCGACATCGTTGCGCGGTTGAGCGCCGAATCGCGATTCGCGGGCGGATTCCTGTTTTTGTTGGCGGATCACGGTCGGTTTTTCCAATTGACCGTAATCGACTTCGCCGGCAGCCACTTTCTTGACCAGACTGATCGGCGCGGCCGCCTTGACTTTTTCGCCCATGCCGGTCGCTACCACGGTGACCTTAACTTCGGTACCCATGGCCGGATTGACCGCCATGCCGATTTTGATGTCGGCATCGTCGGACGCGAAGGCATGCATGATGCTGCCGATTTCGTCGAACTCGTTCAAGCCCAGATCGCCGTTGGACGTGACGTTCACCAGAATGCCGCGCGCGCCTTGCAGGTTGATGTCTTCCAAGAGCGGGCAGGCGATGGCTTTTTCGGCGGCCAGACGGGCACGGTTTTCGCCGCTGGCGACCCCGGTACCCATGATCGCGCTACCCATGTTGGACATTACGGTGCGGACGTCGGCGAAGTCCACGTTCATCAGACCCGGATGGGTGATCAGCTCGGTGATGCCTTGTACCGCGTCCAGCAGCACGTCGTTGGCGACCCGGAACGAATCGACCAGCGAACGGTTATTGCCCAGTGTCGGCAGCAGTTTTTGGTTAGGGATAATGATCAACGAATCGACCAGTTTTTCCAGGTCGCGCAAGCCGGACTCGGCAACCGCTTTCTTTTTGGTGCCTTCGAAGTCGAAGGGTTTGGAGACCACCGCCACGGTCAACACGCCCAGTTCCTTGGCGACTTCGGCGAAGACCGAGATCGCGCCGGTGCCGGTGCCGCCGCCCATGCCGGCGGTCAAGAACACCATGTCGGCGCCGTCCATGACTTCGCGAATACGCTCGCGGGTTTCCTCGGCGGCGGCGCGGCCGACTTCCGGCCGGGTGCCGGCGCCCAGACCCTTGGTCAGTTCCACGCCGAGTTGCACGATGGTATCCACGCTCATTTGTCTCAGGGCTTGGGCATCGGTATTCGCGCAAATGAATTGCACGCCGTCGATGCCGGTTTCCACCATGTGATTGACGGCGTTGCCGCCGCCGCCGCCGACGCCGATGACTTTGATAACCGCCGTGCCGCTACTGTCCAATAATTCATATTTCATTTTTACGCCCTCCAGACAAACAATTAAAAATTACCTTGAAACCAGCTTTTGATTTTCGAAAACAAATCCAGACCTTCTTCGTTCAACCCCAACGCCCGGCCATGATGGTCCTTGCCGTATAGCAGCAAGCCTACCGCGGTCGAATAAATCGGGTTTTCCGCCACATCGGTCAATCCCGACACGTGCAGCGGAACACCCATGCGGACCGGCATGTGGAATATCTCCTCCGCCAACTCCGTCAAACCCTTCACTTGCGAACTGCCGCCGGTGATGACCATGCCGGCGGCGATCAAATCCTCGTAACCGCTGCGGCGCAGTTCGGCCTGCACCAGCAGCATCAATTCCTCGTAGCGCGGCTCGACGATCTCGGCCAGATTTTGCGCCGAGATCTTGCGCGGCTCGCGGTCGCCGATGCTGGGCACGTCTATCGTTTGCTGCGGATCGGCCAGTTGGGTCAGCGCGCAGGCGAATTGGCGCTTGATGTCCTCGGCGTTCTTGGTCGGCGTACGTAGTGCGACCGCAATGTCGTTGGTGACCTGGTCGCCGGCGATCGGGATCACCGCGGTGTGCTTGATCGCGCCTTCCGAAAAAATCGCCAGGTCGGTGGTGCCGCCGCCGATGTCGATCAAACACACGCCCAAATCCTTTTCGTCGTCGGTCAACACCGCCGAGCACGAGGCCAGTTGTTCCAGCACGATGTCGTCGACGTCCAAACCGCATTTGCGGATGCATTTGACGATGTTTTGTTCGGCGCTGACGCTGCTGGTCACCATATGTACCTTGGCTTCCAAACGGATGCCGGACATGCCGATCGGCTCCTTGATGCCTTCCTGCTGATCGATCACGAATTCCTGCGGCAGGATGTGCAGGATTTTCTGATCGGCCGGAATCGCCACCGCCCGCGCCGAATCGATCACCCGGTCGATGTCGTGCTGGGTGACTTCCTTTTCCTTGATCGCGACGATGCCGTGCGAATTCAGGCTTTTGATATGGCTGCCAGCAATCCCGGCGAACACCGATTTGATTTGGCAGCCGGCCATCAGCTCGGCTTCCTCGACCGCGCGCTGGATCGAGTGCACGGTCGATTCCAGATTGACGACGATGCCTTTTTTAAGGCCCTTGGACGGTGCCGTGCCGATGCCGATGATTTCGATTTCATCGCCGCCCCGGTACTCGCCGACGATGGCCGCGACCTTGGACGTGCCGATGTCCAGCCCCACTAAAATATTTCGATCTGTCTTTTTGGCCATTTTCGTTTGCTCTGTAAGCGTTTAAATCAAGTTCTTATTCTTTTCCACAATGGCTTTCCAATCGATGGCAGCCACTTCCGGTTTCCAGGTCACCGCGTATCCGTTCGGATAGCGGGTATCGACGCTGGCCATCATGGCCACTTGCTCGGCGCCCAACAAATCCATCGTTTTTAAAAAGCGTTGCATGTTTTCCAGCGGCGCCTTGCGGCCCAACTGCATTTCCAAGCCGCTGGCCAACTTGAGCCGCCAGGCGCGCCGCTCGTTGACGTGAAACTCCGCCAGCTGCAACGATTTATCCTTCAAGACGATATAAACGCCCTTCATGATTTCCAGCAGTTTCTTCTCTTGACCGGACGGACCGGTAATCAAAGGCAGATGCCGAAACGGTTCGATATTGTCCGGGGTCAGCACATCGCCCTGCTTGTTCAGCAAAGCATTGCTTCCCCAGCGAACCACCGGCTTGTGCTCGACGATTTTGATATGCACCGCGTCCGGCCAGACCCGCTTGACGTCCACCTTGTCCACCAGCGGCAAATCCTTAATGGCCTGATGAACCGCCTGCATATCGGCATGGTAATAACCCAGCTTCATTTGCGGCGCCAACACCTGTTTCAGGCGCTCCTTATCGGTATATTGAAAGGCGCCCTCGATCTTCACGTAGCGGATCGGCTGGTTGCGCAGCATGCCGGTACTGACTTTTTGCCAGCCCCACCAACCGCCGCCGCACAGCAAGGCCGCGAGCAATAAAGTCCTAAGCCTGATCACCGCTCGCCACCATACTGGTTTCCAAAATTCGCCAGACCAGTTCTTGGAAATCGATGCCCACCGCCTTGGCCGCCATCGGTACCAAGCTGTGGTCGGTCATGCCCGGCACGGTATTGACTTCGATCAATTGCAGCCGGCCGCTGTCGTCGATGAAGGCATCGACCCGGCCCCAGCCGCTGACGCCGACGGTCTGACAGGCTTTCAATGCCAGGGCTTGCAGTTCTTTTTCCCGTTCATTGTCCAAGCCGCAAGGGCAGTGATATTGAGTGGTGTTAGCACGGTATTTGGCGTCGAAATCGTAAAAAGTGTGCGGCGTTTCCAGCCGGATCGCCGGCAGCGCCTCGCCGTTGAGCATGCCTATCGTGTATTCCTGGCCTTGTATCCATTGTTCGGCGTACACATCGCAACGGTATTGGCTGGCCAGTTTCAGCGCGGCAGCCAGTTCTTCACGATTGTGGGCCTTGCTCATGCCGATGCTGGAGCCTTCTTGGGCCGGCTTGACGATGACAGGAAAACCCAGCGCATTGATGCAGGTGTCGAGGTCCTGGTCGCCGGTCAGCAAAAACCAGCGCGGCGTGGGTAGACCGGCGCCTTGCCAGCACAATTTGGTGCGCAGTTTGTCCATCGCCAACGCCGAGGCCAGCACGCCGGAACCGGTATACGGCAATCCCAATGCTTCCAGCAACGCTTGCAACACGCCGTCCTCGCCGCCGCGGCCGTGGATCACGTTAAAAACTCGGTCGAAGCGCTGACCCGCCAACGCGTCGATCGGGCTGGCGGTGACATCGATCGCCACGGCGTCGACGCCGCCGGCTTTCAACGCCTGGTAAACCGCATTACCGCTGTTCAGCGACACTTCCCGCTCGGCGGCGGTGCCGCCCAGCAGCACCGCGACCTTGCCGAATTCGCTCGGGTTTTTGATTTGCAAGGGTTTCATTGTTTCTCACCTATCCGGCAAACTTCGGTTTCCAGCGCAACGCCGAATTGCGCCTGTACCCGGTTTTGGATCAGTTCGATCAGCGTTTCGATGTCCGCCGAACTGGCCTTGCCGCTGTTTTCGATAAAATTGGCGTGCTTCTCCGAGACCACCGCGCCGCCGACCGCGTAGCCTTTCAGGCCGCAGGCTTCGATCAGCCGCGCCGCGTAATCGCCGGGCGGGTTTTTGAACACCGAGCCGCAGGTGGGCTTGTTGGTCGGCTGGCTGGCGTTGCGTTTTTCCAGCAAACTCTTGATGTGTTGCTGACTGGCTTCGCTATCGCCCTTACGCAACAGCAATTGGGCCGATAAAAACCATTCGTCTCTCAGGCCTTGCACCGAGCGGTAGGCCACTTCGAATTCGCCGTGATTGCGCAACGCGACGGCGCCGGCGCGGTTGATCGTTTCCACTTTATCGACGATACGCCAGGTTTCGCCGCCGAAGGCACCGGCGTTCATCCGCAACGCACCGCCCATCGTGCCGGGAATCCCGGCCAAAAACTCGGCGCCGACCAGCCCCAGATCGCTGCAAAACCGGGCGACATGGGCACAGGGCACGCCGGCTTCGACGTAGACGCGTTCGGAATCGAGCAAATACAGGTCTTTCAATCGATTCCGGGTGTGGATAACCGTGCCTTTGACACCGCCGTCGCGCACCAAAAGATTGCTGCCCAGCCCCAACCAATACAAGGGTTCTTCGACCGGCAACTCGGCGATGAACGCGATCAGGTCGGCTTTGTTTTCTGGTACATACAGGCGTTCGGCAGGGCCGCCGACCCGCCAACTGGTGTACTTGGCCAGCGGCTCGTCGGTCAGCAAAGTGCCTTTCCAGGTCGCGGTAGCCATCATGTCGCCAGCCTCTGGGAGGCCAGCGCCTCGGCCAGTTTTTGCGGCAGATCGGCGGCGATCTGGCCGACGTTGCCGGCGCCCATCGTCAAAATCACATCATCCTTGGCAACGATACCGGCCAATATCGTCGGCAAGTCCTCGCGGTTTTGCACGAACACCGGATCGACCTGACCGCGGGTTCGGATCGAACGGCTCAGAGCCTTGCCGTCGGCGCCCGTGATCGGCGCTTCCCCGGCGGAATAGACATCCAGCAAGATCAGCACGTCGACGCCGGACAAGACTTCGACAAAATCCTCGAACAGATCGCGGGTGCGGGTATAGCGGTGCGGTTGAAATACCACCACTTTGCGGCGTGTCGGCCAGGCTTGGCGCAGGGCTTCCAAGGTCGCGGCCAATTCGCGCGGGTGATGACCGTAGTCGTCGACCAGCGTCAGCTTGCCGCCGGCAAATTCGATGTCGCCGTTGATTTGAAACCGCCGACCTACGCCCTTGAATTCGGCCAGACTTTTGACGATGGCCTCGTCGGCCACGCCCAGCGCGGTGGCGATCGTGGTCGCCGCCAGCGCGTTCAGCATGTTGTGCCAGCCGGGCAAATTCAGCGTGACTTTTAGCGGAGGCAAATTGCCCCAGCGCAGTACCGTGAAGTGGGTGCGCAGACCGTCCTGTTGGATGTCAACCGCGCGTACGTCGGCGTAGCTGCTGACGCCGTAAGTTTTCACCGGTTTGGACACGTTAGGCAGCACGTCGCAAACGCCGGGGTCGTCGATGCACATCACGGCCAACCCGTAGAACGGCAGTTGGTGCAAGAACTTCAGGAAGGTTTCCTTCAGTTTGCCGTAGCTGCCGCCGTAGGTTTCCATGTGGTCCTGGTCGATGTTGGTGACGATCGCCATCATCGGTTGCAGGAACAAAAACGAGGCGTCGCTTTCGTCGGCTTCGGCGACCAGATATTTTCCCAAACCGAGCTTGGCGTTGGCGCCGGCGCTGTTCAAGCGCCCGCCGATCACGAAAGTTGGATCCAGGCCGCCCTCGGCCAGCATCATCGTCGTCAAACTGGTGGTCGTGGTCTTGCCGTGGGTGCCGGCGACGGCGATGCCGAAGCGGAAGCGCATCAGTTCGGCCAGCATTTCCGCGCGGGGAATCACCGGAACCCGATTTTCGTAAGCGGTGACGATTTCCGGGTTTTTACGGTCGACGGCGGTCGACGTGACCACGACATCGACATCGGCGACGTTTTCGGCCCGATGGCCGAAATAGACTTTGACGCCCAGGCTTGCCAGGCGATCGGTCACCGGCGACGCCTTGATGTCGGAGCCGGACACGCTGTAGCCCAGGTTGCTCAACACTTCGGCGATACCGCTCATGCCGGTGCCGCCGATGCCGACGAAATGGATTTTGTCGATATCGCCGAGCGCCTGATTGGCGGCGGGAATGCTGGGGCGGTTCATGACGCGGCCTCTAGGCTAAGCAACTCGGCGCACAAGTCGGCGACGGTTCGGGTGGCGTCGGGGCGGGCGAGGGCCTTGGCGGCGCGGCTCATTTCAGGTAATGCGGTCATCGCTTGTTGGATAGCCTTGCGCAGATTTTGCGCGTTCAATTCGGATTGCGGCAGCAGCAGCGCGGCGCCGGTCTCGGTTAAATAGCGGGCGTTGGCGTTCTGATGGTCGTCGATCGCGTGCGGCAACGGCACGAAAATCGCCGGCAGCCCGCATGCGGCTACTTCGCTGACCGTCATCGCGCCGGCCCGGCAAACGATCAGATCCGCCCATTGGTAGGCGCCGGCCATGTCGTCGATAAAGGTTAGCGCTTCGGCGTTCATTGCCAACTCGCGGTAACGCGCCGCAACCTCGGCTTGCATGGCGCCGCCGGTTTGGTGTTTGACGTCCAGTTTGTCCAGGCCGGCCAGAGCGTCCGGCAGCGTCTCGTTCAAGACCTTCGCGCCCTGACTGCCGCCCAACACCAGAATCCGGACATTTCTGCCGGCGCTCGGTGTCCATTCGGATTTATCGGCGATTTCGGCGAAAGCCTGTCTGAGCGGATTGCCGGTACAGATGGCGCCGACGTCACTTTCGAAGCTATTCGGAAATGCTTCCAATACCGCGCGGGCCGCCAAACGGGCTAGCCAGCGGTTGGTCGTGCCGGGCACCCGATTTTGTTCGTGGATTATCAGCGGGATGCCCAACCATTTCGCCATCAAACCGCCCGGACCGGCGACGAACCCGCCCATACCTAAAACCAGGTCGGGATGGCGTTGCCGCAAGATGGTTCGCGCTTGCCCGCAAGCTTTTAGTAAACGCAAGGCGCCGGCCAGCTTAGCGAGCAAGCCCTTGCCGCGTAGGCCGGCCACGGCCAGCCAATCGATTTCGAAACCGTGAGTAGGCACCACCTTGGCTTCCAGGCCTTTTTCGGTGCCCAGCCAACTGACCCGCCAGCCGCGTTCGCGCAACTCTTGGGCGACGGCCAGTGCCGGGAAGACGTGGCCGCCGGTGCCGCCGGCCATGATTAAAATGCGCCCGCTCATGCCGGCCGCCCTTTCACGTTGTTCTTGTTGTGTTCGGTCACCTCGTAATGAATCCGAAACAACACCGCCACCGCTCCGCACATGACGATCATGCTACCGCCGCCGTAACTCATCAGCGGTAAGGTCAAGCCCTTGGTCGGCAGGATGCCCATGTTGACGCCCATGTTGACGAAGGCTTGAAAGCCGAACCAAATGCCCAGACCGTAAGCCACCAGGCCGGAGAACTGCAGGCCGGCGAGTTGGGCTTGCTCGCCGATCGCGAAGGCACGGATCAACAACGCCGTGAACAGGCCAACCACCAGAATGACGCCCAACAAGCCGAGTTCCTCGCCCAATACCGAAAACAAGAAGTCGGTGTGGGCTTCGGGCAGATAAAACAGTTTTTGCAGACCGTTCCCGAGGCCAACCCCGGCAAACTCGCCGCGGCCGAACGAAATCAGCGCCTGGGTCAGCTGATAGCCACTGTCCCTGGCGTGTTCCCACGGGTCCAGAAAGCTGATCACCCGCTTCCAGCGATACGGCGAGGTGTAGGCCAGCATCGCGGCGGCCATCGAAACCGAAGCCACCAGTACGACGAAAGGCGACAAACGCGCGCCGCCCAGAAACATCATGCCCATGGCGATGATCAAAATGACCACGGCCGAACCGAAATCCGGTTCCAGCAGCAGCAACATGCAGGCTACCGAGAACAGCATCAACGGTCGAAGCAGGCCGAAAATCGAGCGTCGGACATGATCGCCGTGCCGAGTGATATAGCCGGCCATGTAAATGACCGAAATGAATTTGACCACTTCGGAAACCTGAATCCGCAGGCCGAGTATCGATAGCCAGCGAATACTACCGTTGACGCGGACGCCGACGCCCGGCACCAGTACCACCAGCAGTAGCACCAGCCCGGCGATGAACAGCGGCTGGCCCATTTTTTCCCAACTTTTCATCGGCACATTCAATACAGCGGCGGCAAAACCCAGGCCCAGCGCGATGTGCACCAATTGCTTAAACGGAAAATGCGAGATGTCTTCCGCCATCTTGACGCCCAAATGTAGCGAGGCGGACACGACCATGATGAAGCCCACGCCGAGCAGGCTGAAGCAAGCCAGCATTAACACCGGATCGACGTGGAGCCGATTTTGCGCGCGGGGTTTCGGGGTCGGTTTCAGCATGACGGCAGTTCCATCACCGCTTCGGCGAATTTGTTGCCGCGATCCACGTAGCTGCGGTATTGATCCAGACTGGCGCAAGCCGGCGACAGCAAGACCGTGTCGCCTTCGCCGGCCAGACCGGCGGCGATTCGGACCGCCTCCTTCATATTGCCGGCGAAATGAACCGGCACGCGCTCTTGCAACGCGGCGGCGATCAGATCGGCATCCTTGCCCATCGCGACGACCGCCTTGGCTTTTTCGGCAACGGCCGGTGCCAGTTCGCTCATGTCGGCGCCCTTGGCGTCGCCGCCGGCAATTAGAATCACTTTGCGTTCGTAGCCTTGCAACGCGGCGATACAGGCGCCGACGTTGGTGGCCTTGGAATCGTTGACCCAGTGCGCGCCGGCTTTTTCGGCGATTTTCTGCATTCGGTGCGGCAGTCCCTTGAACTTGCGTAATGCGTCGCACATCGCGGTCATGCTCAAACCGACCGCTTGGCCCAGCGCCAGCGCCGCCAACGCGTTGGCGAGGTTGTGGCTGCCCTCCAGGCGCAAGCGATTGGCGGCCATCAGGGCTTGCTCGCCCTGCATCAAATAATCGGTTTCGCCGCGACGCAGATAGAAGTCGGCGGTGTCGCGGATCGAGAAGGTCAGGCAGGGGCGGTCGGCTTCGCGCATCGCCATCACCAGCGGATCGTCGAGATTCAACACCATCGCGCCGTCGCCCCTGAATACCCGTTGTTTTTCGGCGGCGTAGTCGGCCATGCCGGCGTGGCGATCCAGATGATCCGGCGTCACGTTCAACACCGTCGCGGCCGTGGCGTTCAGCGCGGTGGTTCGCTCCAACTGAAAGCTGGACAGTTCCAGTACGTACAAATCGGCGTCTTGCTGCAATAAATCCAGCGCCGGCGTGCCCAGATTGCCGCCAATCGCGGTTTTAATCTCGGCCGCGTTGCCCATGTCGCCCAGCATCGTGGTGACGGTGCTTTTACCGTTCGAGCCGGTAATCGCGACGACCGGCTTGTCGGTCGCGCAAGCAAACAAGTCGATGTCGCTGATGACGTTGACTCCGGCCTGCATGGCTTGGCGAATCGCTGTTTCGGCCAGCGATACGCCGGGACTGATGATCAAATGCGTGGCGACGGCCAGGGCCGATTGATCGAAACCGCCGGTGAACACCGGCACGTCAGGCATTTGTTCGCGCAAGACGTCGATCAGCGGCGGATTTTTCCGGCTGTCGACGACCGCGAATTTCAACGGGGTTTTTTGCAGGAATTGGGCAACCGACAGGCCCGTCGCGCCCAGTCCGACGATCAACAGCTTGCTGTTCGCCGCGGTCAGCGCGAAGTGGTGTTCAAGTTTGGCCAGTAACGCGTCGATGTCCATGCTTATCTCAGTTTCAGGGTGGCCAGGCCGATCAGCACCAGGATGACCGATACGATCCAAAAGCGGACGATGATGCGGGGTTCCGGCCAGCCTTTCAGTTCGTAATGGTGATGAATGGGTGCCATCAGGAATACCCGTTTCTTGCGGGTTTTATAGGAGGCAACCTGGATGATGACCGACACGGTTTCGACGACGAAGATGCCGCCCATGATGACCAGCACGATTTCCTGACGCACCAAGACCGCCACGATGCCCAGCGCTGCACCTAGGGCCAGCGCGCCGACGTCGCCCATGAAGACCATGGCCGGATAGGCGTTAAACCACAAAAATCCCAGGCCCGAGCCGATCAGCGCCGCGCAAAATACCACCAATTCGCCGGAGCGGGGAATGTGCGGGATTTGCAGATATTGAGCGAAATTGGCGTGGCCGGACAAATAGGCGAAGATCGCCAGCGCGGCGGCGATCATCACGGTCGGCATGATGGCCAGGCCGTCCAGGCCGTCGGTTAAATTGACGGCATTGCTGGAGCCGACGATGACGAAATAAGTCAGCACCACGTAACTCCACCCCATGTCCAGCGTGACGTGTTTGAAAAACGGTACGATGAATTGGGTTTCGGCGGGGACTTGCGCGGTGTTGTACAAATAAATGCCGGCCGCCAGCGCGACCACCGATTGCCAGAAATACTTGGCCCTGGCGGACAAGCCGTCGCTGTTGCCGAGCAGCACTTTTTTATAATCGTCGATGAAGCCGATCACGCCGTGCGCCAAGGTCACCACCAATACTACCCAGACATAACGGTTGTTTAGGTCGGCGCACAGCAAGGTGCTGATCGCCACCGAAAACAAGATCATCGTGCCGCCCATCGTCGGCGTGCCGGATTTAGATAAATGGCTTTGCGGGCCGTCGTCGCGCACGCTTTGGCCGATTTTACGGCGAGTTAGTCTCTCGATCATCGCCGGACCGATCAAAAACGACATTGCCAACGCGGTCAACACGCCCAAAATCGCGCGGAAGGTCAGATAGTGTAAGACCCGGAAACCGCTGTCCAAACTGCTGAGGTAGTCTGCGAGTAAAAGTAACATTAGGCTGCTCTAAAGGGGTGGGTGAGCGCCGCCGCGACGTTTTCCATCTTCTGGGCCCGAGAACCTTTCACCAATACGGTTTCGGAACCGGCCAGCGCGGTCGTCAGCGCGTCGATTAATTGTTGTTGTGTGTCGAAATAATCGCCGCCGGCGCCGAACGCGGCGACGGTATGGCGAGTCAGTTCGCCGGTCGCGAACAGGCGCGTCACGCCCGCGGCTTTGATTAATTCGCCCATCTCGCGGTGGAGTCGCGGGCTTTCCGGCCCCAGTTCGCCGAAAGCGCCCAGCGCCAGCCATAGCGGCCGCTGCCGGACAGGTACCGCGTCTAGTGCGGCTTTCAACGAGGCTGGATTGGCGTTGTAAGTGTCGTCGATGACGATATTGCCCAGCTTTCCTTGCAAGGCCTGCATGCGGCCGGTCACGGGCCGCAGTTGTTCCAGGCCGCGCCGAATGTCGGCAAGCGGAATGCCGAATTGCAGGGCCACGGCGGAAGCGGCCAGCGCGTTTTTGACGTTATGGGCGCCGGCCAGCTTTAGGTGGATGGTCAGGCGCTCGGCGCCGGCGATCAGGTCGAAATGGGTGTCGAAGCCTGCCGGGTCCAACGCGGTTTCGATCCGTTCGGCGCGAATATCGGCGGCTGGCGTCAAGCCGAACGACACGGTCTTGCGCTGGCCGGCCAAGCTCAGCCAGTAGTCGTAGTAGGCGTCATCGCGATTTAAAACCGCGATGCCCGCCGCGCCTAGATTCTCGACGATTTCACCCTTGGTTCTGGCCACGCCGTCGGTATCGCCGAAACCTTCGATATGGGCGGGGCCGACGTTGGTGATGACGCTGACGTCGGCCTGGGCACGCCGGCTGGTGTAGGCAATTTCGCCGGGGTGGTTGGCGCCCATTTCGATGACGGCGTACCGGTGGGATTCACGTAATTTCAACAAGGTCAGCGGCACGCCGATGTCGTTGTTCAAATTGCCCTGGGTGGCCAGTGTTTCGCCTTGGGTGGCGAAGATGGCCGCGAGCATTTCCTTGACCGTGGTTTTACCGTTGCTGCCGGTGACGCCGGCTACCCGCACCGGTAATTGCCGGCGCCAGTGGCCGGCCAACTCGGCCAACGCCAAATGGCTGTCGGCGACGACGATTTGCGGCAGGCTCGATTCGACCGGGCGCTCGACCAACAATGCCGCCGCGCCGGCCGCTTCCGCATTGGCGGTGAAATCGTGACCGTCGAACTGGCGACCCTTGATCGCGATATATAAATCGCCGGGCTGTAAGGTACGGGTGTCGATGCCGATGCCGCTGATCGTTCGATCCGATCCGGTCAAGCTGCCGGCCACGGCCGCCGCGATGTCGATTAGGTTTAGGTTCACGGCGCCCTCCATTCGGCCAGCGCTTGGCGAACCACGGCCTGGTCGCTGAACGGCCATTTGACGCCGGCGATGTCCTGGTAGTCTTCGTGGCCTTTACCGGCCACGACGATGCAGTCGTCGGCTTGGGCTTGTTGAATGGTGGTGACGATGGCGGTGGCCCTGTCGTTGATTACGGTAATTTTTTGGCTTTCGCAGCCGCTTAAAATGTCTTTGATAATGTCGGCCGACGCTTCGTGGCGCGGGTTGTCGTCGGTAACGATGACCTGATCCGCCCAGGTTTCGGCGATACGCCCCATTTGCGGCCGTTTACCCTTGTCGCGATCGCCGCCGCAGCCGAACACGACTTTCAGTCGGCGAGCGCCCTTGACCGCGCGCAAGACTTTTTCCAAGGCGTCGGGGCTGTGCGCGTAATCGACGAATACCGTCGGCTTATCCTGGCCGCCGAAGCGTTCCATGCGGCCGGCAATCGCGCGTAAATCGGCCAGTTTGGCGACCGCGCTTGCAAACTCATGGCCGGTCGCCAGCAATACGCACAACACCGCCAACAGGTTTTCCAAGTTAAAATCGCCGGCGATGCCGGTCACGGCGCGTAGGCGTTGCTTTTGGTACACCGCGTCGAATGCGATGCCGTCGGCGTGGTACTCGATGTTTTCCGCGACCACGCCATGTGCGTCCGCCAGGGTTTTGCCGGATTTGCTGTAAGTCCAGTGCGTAGCGCTCGGCGCGATGCTCGCCAAAACTTCGGCGCTGCAGGCGTCGTCGAGGTTGACTACCGCGAATTGCAGCGTCGGCCATCCGAACAACTTCAACTTGGCTTGCAGGTAGTCGGCCATCGTGCCGTGGTAATCCAAGTGGTCGCGGCTTAAATTGGTAAACACCGCGCCGGCGAATGTCACGCCGTTGACTCGGCCTTGTTCCAGTCCGTGCGATGAGACTTCCATTGCCACCGCGCGTTTGTTTCGCCGCAGCAGTTCGGCCAACATTTGTTGCACCGCCAATGCGTCCGGCGTGGTGTTCGCGGTCGGCTGCAAATTATCGACCTCGCCCCAGCCCAACGTGCCGATCACACCGCAAGCTTCGAGCGCTTGGGCGATCAATTGGCTGCAAGTGGTCTTGCCGTTGGTGCCGGTCACGCCGATGACCGTCAAGCGGTCGGACGGCTTTTGGTAAAACCGTGCGGCGATGTCGCCCAGGCTCTCGCTCAATCCGGCGACCGCGACGGCGGTTATTCCGGGCGTAACGGCCGCTTGTTCCGGCCGGCCGGCCGGGTCGTAAATGATAGCAATAGCACCGTTAATCAGCGCTTGGCCGGCATGAGTCAGTCCGTGTTGGTTCGAGCCGTTCAGCGCGATGAAGGCGTCGCCGGGGCGAACTTGCCGGCTGTCCAAGGCCAGACCGGCGATGTCGATATCGTCGGTGGCGGTGGCGTAGCCTGAAAGTAGCTCGGTCAATTTCATCGTTTGCTCAACAGTAAATGCATGGTGTCGACGCCGTCCGGTTCGACCCCGTAAACCCGCAATGCGCCGGCCATCACCCGCGAAAACGCCGGGGCGGCGACCAAACCGCCGTAATATTGGCCGCTGGTCGGCTCGTCGACGACGATCGCGATGATGAAGCGCGGGTTGCTGGCCGGCGCCATGCCGACGAACACCGACAGGTATTTGTCTTCGGTATAGCCGCCGGCCATCGCTTTTTTGACGGTGCCGGTCTTGCCGGCAACGCGGTAACCTTCGACGCGAGCCTGGTAGGCGGTGCCTTCCTTGCTGATCACGTGTTCCAGCATGTCCCGAACTCGGCGGGCGGTTTCCGGTTTGAATACGCGTTGGGCGTCCGGGTCCTCGTCGCGCTTCAACAAGGTGACCGAATGCAGCACGCCGTCGTCGGCCAGCGCGGTATAGGCGCGGGCCAATTGCAATACCGAGGTCGAAACGCCGTAACCGAATGACAGCGTCGCCTGGTCGAATTCATGCCAATTCTGATAATCCAATAGCGTGCCGCTGGCTTCGCCCGGAAAACCGACGCCGGCCGAGGTGCCGAAGCCGAGTTTGCTGTAAATTCCCCAAAAATATTCCGGCGGCATCGTCATCGCGATCTGGGTGACCGCGATATTGCTGGATTTTTGCAATACATGCGTCAAATCCAATGTGCCGTAGTTATGCACGTCCTTGACGACGTTGCGGCCCAGGTGATAGGCACCGTGGGTTTCTATCATCACGTTCGGGCTGATATAGCCGCCGTCCAAAGCCGCCGCGACGACGAAAGGCTTGACCGTCGAGCCGGGCTCGAAACTGTCTACCATCGCCCGGTTGCGATAACGGTTGCTGCTCAGTTCCTTACGGTTGTTCGGGTTGAACGCCGGTTGGCTGACCGTGGCCAGCACGTCGCCGTTTTTGGCGTCCAACACGACCAGCGAGGCCGAATGCGCCTTGTTTTGAAGCATGGCGTTCTGCAATTCCCGATATGCCAGATACTGGATGCGCTCGTCTATGGTCAGGACCAAATCCCGGCCGGGTACCGCTTCTTCGATATTTTCAACATCCTTGATAATTTGGCCCTTGCCGTCCTTAATCACCCGTTTTTTGCCGGGCTGGCCGCGCAAGATATGTTCGTAACCGTGCTCCATACCTTCCTGGCCGACATCGTCAATGTTGGTGAATCCCAACAAATGCCCCGAAACCGCGCCGGCCGGATAATAGCGCTTGAACTCGCGCTCGAAATACACGCCGGTAATATCGAGTTCCTTGACTTTTTCAGCCACATCCGGATTGATCTGCCGGCGGAGATACAAAAAGCGTTTGTTGGCGTCTTTCTCTTTTTTTAACTGCGCCCGTAATTCCTTTTCCGGATAGCCGAGGATTTTCGCCATCGGCGTCAGCTTGTCCTGTTCGGCGTCTTTCAATTGTCGCGGATTGACCCAGATCGATTGCACCGGCGTGCTGATCGCCAGCGGTTCGCCGTTTCGATCCTGAATTTGGCCGCGATAGGCCGGCACCGGTACGATGTCGATGTGCTGCATGTCGCCCTTGTCTTGCAGGAACTCCTTGTCCAGCACCTGCAAATACACGGCACGACCGATCAAGGCCGACATCGCCACCAGCATCAACGTCAACAACATGCGGCGTCGAATCACAAAATCTGAACTTTGCGGCAACCCGACCGCCCCCGTGGTAATACGCATTTACGGTTTTATGTAGATGATTTTGTCCTGCGCTGGCAACGTCAACATCAGCCTTTGCCGGGCCGCGATCTCCACTCGGTTTTCCTCGGTCAAGGTGGTCAATTCCAGTTGCAAGCGACCCCATTCCACTTCGTAATCGTCAAGTTCCTTTTCCTTTTTCTGAATTTCCATGAACAACAGTCGCGATTCGTACTTGCTGTAGATCACTGCAATCGCCGAGATCAGCAACATCGCCACTAACGCCGTCAGGAAAATATTTCGAGCGATAGCCATCAGCGTTTCTCCGCCACGCGCATTACCGCACTACGCGCGCGGGCGTTGGCTTGCAATTCGTCGTACTGGGCGCGGATCGCCTTGCCGATTTTGCGCAGTCGGCCTTGCTCAATATCGCGCTCCCGGACCGGTAATTTGCCTGGGTCGTGCTTCGCGCCGGCCTCGTCGCGGATAAAGTTCTTCACAATGCGGTCTTCCAGCGAATGAAACGAAATCACGACTAATCGCCCCTCAGGCGCCAACGCTTCCAACGCCAGCCGCAGGGCGGTGCGTAACTGTTCCAATTCCTGATTGATTTCTATCCTGATGGCCTGGAAACAGCGTGTGGCCGGGTGTTTGTGTTTGTCTCGGAACGGCACGTTGTCTTCGATTAGTTTGGCCAATTGCGCTGTCGTCGTCAGCGGGTGCGATTGCCGCTGGGTGACAATGGCCTTGGCTATTCTGCGCGAATAGCGTTCTTCGCCGTATTCGAAAAAAATTCTTGCCAGTTCCGATTCTTCTACCTTGGCCAGATATTCGGCGGCCGTCGGGCCGCGTTGCGAGTCCATGCGCATGTCCAACGGGCCGTCGCGGAGAAAACTGAAACCGCGTTCGGCCTTATCCAGTTGCGGCGAAGAAACGCCCAAATCCATCAAGATGCCGTCCAATTTGCCGTGACAGCCCGATTGCTCCGCCACGGTAGCCAGCTCCGAGAAGCAAGCGTGATGAAGGCTGAAGCGCGGATCCGCTTTCAGTTCGTCGGCGGTCGCGCTAACAATCGCATCGTAATCGCGGTCCGTGGCCAATAGCCGGCCGGATTCGCCAAGCCGGGTCAAGATACCGCGGCTGTGGCCGCCTCTGCCGAAGGTGCAGTCCAGGTAGACGCCGTTAGGTTTTATCCGGAGTTCCCGCAGGGCTTCTTCGTATAAAACAGTCTGGTGGCCGGACATCCCGGTCAGAACGACAAGGAGCCGAGTTCTTCAAGGCCCTCGGTGTCGTTGCCGTCCATCCACTCCTGTTCCTTGGCCTTCCAGGCTTCGTCGTTCCAGATCTCGAACTTGTTCAGTTGACCGACCAAAACAATATGTTTCTCCATGCCGGCAAACTCTCTGAGCTTTTCCGGCAGCAACAAGCGGCCCTGAGTATCCATTTCACATTCGGAAGCGTTGCCAATCACAAATCGGCGCAATTTGCCGGCCATCTTGTTAAGTGTCGGCAGCTTGCTGATGGTTTGTTCGAGTTTTTCCCACTCGGGAAGCGGGTACAGCCACAGGCAGCCCGGCTCGCCTATGCATTTGTCGTCGACGGCGACAGTCACAACCATTTGGCGGTCACAGCACTCTTGTAACTCCTCCCGGTACCGGGTAGGAATCGCAACGCGCCCTTTCGCATCCAAACTGATTGAACTAATGCCTCGAAACAAGATACGCCTCAAATTTCCAAAAAATTCCCTTTTAAACCACTTTATAGCACTTTTGTACCACTATAGTTTTCAACGGTGGGTTAGTCAAGAGGCATTTAGATTAAATTCTTTCTTTTTCTACAATGACTTAGACAGGATTGGCTGGGAAAAACCCCGAAATCCAGGGAAACGAGTGAAACTCGATTTTTATCAAAACCTTAACGGGAATTTGTTAGGCAACGCACAATCCGTGGGGCGTAATGCCCCTGTTTTTAAAATGAATTGCGTATTGATGACCGGGAGGTCGGTGCGACAGGTCAATATTCCGACTTCGGATTACGACCCAGCAGATTTTGAACGGCTTGTAGCGGAGCGAGCTGATTGAATAATACGTTGTAAACCTGCTCGGTGATGGGCATTTCGACGAGATGTTTTTGTGCGAGAGTTTGGGTCAGGCGCGCGGCGGAGATACCTTCCACGGCCTGATTAATGTCGGCCAGCGCCTGACTTTGGCTCTTACCCTGTCCCAAGGCTAATCCGAAGCGGCGATTGCGCGACTGGTCGTCGGTGCAAGTTAGAATTAAATCGCCCAGACCGGCCAAACCCATGAAGGTATCCGGCTGGCCGCCCAAGCGAATGCCAAGGCGGATAATTTCGCTAAGGCCGCGGGTAATTAACGCGGAGCGCGTGTTCGCTCCAAACCCCAAGCCGTCGGCAATGCCGGCCGCTATCGCCAGGACATTTTTACACGCGCCGCCGACTTGCACGCCGACGATGTCGGTACTGGTATAAACTCTAAAGCGTTGATTGTGGAGAATTCTGGCCAGTTCCGCCGCGAAAGGTTCGGAAATCGATGCAACGGTGAGTGCGGTGGGTAGGTCGTCGGCGACTTCCCGAGCGAAGGTTGGGCCCGATAGTACCGCCGTCGCCGCGCCATGCCCCAGAACGTCGGCGGCAACATCGCTGAGTAACGCACCTTCCGCGCCGTCAAAGCCTTTAGTCGCCCAGGCAATTTTCGGCGACTCGTCTAGCATCGGCTTGATTGCGGTCAAAGTGTCCCGGAACGCGTGACTGGGAACCGATATCAGCAAAATGTCGCTGAATTCAACCGCCTGTTTCAGATTACTGGTGACGGCCAGGTTGGCCGGAAACGGTTTGTCCGGCAGATAGCGCCGGTTTTGCCGATCGGTATTTAGGTCGGCCACATGCCGTGGATTGTGAGCCCACAGCATGGTGGCGCTGCCGTTTCTGGCGGCTTGAATCGCCAGAGCCGTTCCCCATGAACCGGCACCGAATATGCTGATCGCGGGCGGCATTAAAACAGCTTAGTTTAAGGTTTTATCTTCAGGAGCTTGCTGAGCTTGTTGTAATTGCTGCATATACAGCGCGTCGAAATTGACTGGAGCCAGAATCAATTGTGGGAAGCCGCCCTTGCTGACCAAGTCGGAAATGACTTCTCGAGCGTAAGGGAACAAAATGTTGGGACAGAAGCTGCCTAGCATCGGCCCCATTTCCTGATCGGTGAATCCGGCGATCATGAAAATGCCCGACTGATTGACTTCAACTAAAAATGCGGTGGCCTCGCCCACTTTGACGGTAACCGTCAAGGTCAGCGACACTTCGTAAACCGAGGTGTCTATCGCGTTGACATGGGTGCCCAGGTTCAAGTCCAGCGTGGGTTCCCATTTTTGGGTAAAGATTTTCGGCGCGTTGGGGGTTTCAAAAGAAATGTCCTTGGTATAAATCTTTTGAATGACGAACTGCTTGTCGGTCTGGGCGTTGATTTCGGCCATGAGTTTCCCTTCGGTGTTGTGGGTTAGGATTGAGTTTTGCTGATTTTGACCGGCAGTTTATAGTCTTCCCAGGATTGCATTCCGCCGGTCATGTTAAATACTTGTTCGAAACCCGCCTTGGTCAGCGTCTTGCATGCCGCCGCCGAACGCGCGCCGGTTTGGCAGGTGACGATTACCGGGTGTTGTTTGTGTTTTTCCAGCGAGGCCAGCTTCTCCTCCAGTTTGCCTAATGGGATGTTAATGGCGTTCTCGATGTGGCTTTTGCCGAATTCGTTCAACTCCCGGACATCCACCACCACGCTGTTGGTATTGTCCATCTTGGTCACCGCAATCAGCGGGGAGATGCTTTCGAATTTATTGAACGAGTTGGAAATCAAATCCTGGATCAGCAAAAAAATGACGCAGACCAGCGAAAAGGCAAGCAAATAGTGGTTGGTGGCAAATTCGATATATTGGTCCATCGTTAAATTCTATTGAGGTTTCGGAAACTAAAATTCAAGTGCTGCAAAACACGCTGCGCATCATTTGGATCAGGTGTATTACGCGTTCGTCGTCGATAAAATAGTAAACGCGGTTTGCTTCCTTTTTGTAATCAAGGATGCCTTTATCCCGCAAAATGGCCAAATGCTGGGAAATGTTGCTCTGGCTGGTGCCGACCTGCTCCACAATATCCTGGACGCTAATTGAGTTGCTGCCCAACACGCAAAGAATTTTGAGGCGTAACGGGTGAGACATCGCTTTCAAGCAGCAGGCGGCGCGACTGATGTCCTGGTCGTCGTAGGAATTGCTGTGGTCTATTTCTTCCATTGATCCCGAAATGAGCTAAGAATTGGGCGGCGAGTCAGGTGCTTTCAAGCGATGACACCATCTCTGTGCTGTATAATGCCGAAGCACAAGCCTTTGGCCTATCGCCAGAAACCGCAGCAGTCAAAGGCGTGCAAATCTAACAGAGTGAGCCTTCGAATTCAATACCTTGGCTCATGGCTGCCAAAATATAGTCTTCGTGCAAATCCGGTAAATGGCGGCGCGATTTTTCCTTACAGATAAATGGTCCATGAATGGTGAAGTGTAAAACCGCGGGGATTTTGGCTTCCGGTTGGACGGCAAGGGGCAAGGATGGCGCCTAATATTCGGGAACATATGCCGAGCGCGCCTGTTTTGATGCGAGCGTCCTATCTTTTTCGGGTTATGGCCTGAACCATGCGTGTTTGCCTGCGTTTGTCGATTCTTCTGGCAGGATTGGGCCTGGCAATTCCGGTTCGTGCCGAGAATACCGATAGCCGAGATTTGGCCGAGATTCATGACAAGATTCAACACGTCGGCGGCGACGTACGCGAGCTGGAAGCGGAAAAAAGTCGATTGCTAGATCAACTGCAAAAACTGGAACGGCAATATGGCGAGGCTGCCAATGCGTTACGCACGATTCGCGTTGAGATCAAGGCGCATGAGCAATCGCTGCAAGAGATACGAACCAAACTCGCCGACACTCAAAGAGATCTGCGTAGTCAGGAAAAAGGATTGGCGGGATTGATCCGTGCGGTCTACGCGATGGGCGGAGACAGTAAAGGCTTACAAGTCGTGCTGAACCAGCGTGACCCGGCTCTGTCTGGGCGGATGCGGGTGTATTCGGACTATATTGGCAAGGCGCGCTTACAGAAACTGCACGCGATCGCGGAGGATAGCCGGATTCTCGGGCAGTTAGAAGCGCGAAACGACACCGAATCCCAACTGCTGCGAGTCTCGCTCGAGAAGAAACAGGAGGAGGCCGAGTCCATGCGGACGCTGAAAGTCCAGCGCGAGCAATTATTGGCGAGCCTGGAAAAAGAACACGCCGAAAAGCGGCATTTATTGGATCGTTTAATCGGCGACGAGAAAAAATTACAGGCGTTGGTGGCATCGTTGCAAAAAACTGATGATAATGCCGAGAGAGTTGCCCCGCCAGCGCCGGAACCTCCGGCACCAAGCCCACTCAAACAGCCTGGAAAACCTCCGGAGCAGATTCGCTCCGTCAAGGAACCGGAGGCGGGGCGCCAACCCTTCCCGGAGTTGCAAGGTCGGTTGCCTTGGCCGGTGCAAGGCGCGGTCGTCGAGCATTTCGGGTCACGTCGGTACGAAACCACCTGGGATGGCGTGGTAATCAGTGCGCCCGAAGGCGCCGAAATTCGGGCAATTACCGCCGGCCGGGTTGTTTATGCCGATTGGCTGCGCGGTTACGGATTGATGATCATCATCGATCACGGGCACGGCTATTTAAGCTTGTACGCGTTCAACCAAAGTTTGCACAAGAGTGTTGGCGATCATGTCAAATCCGGCGAAGTCTTGGCTTCGGTTGGGCGCAGTGGCGGACGTTCTCAGGCGGCGTTGTATTTTGGGATCAGGAAGCAAGGCCGGCCAGTCGACCCAGCACAGTGGTGCCGGAAGCCAGCCAAGGGTTAATCTATTTACAGGAATCAGGTCGTTGGAGCTTTAATACAAATGTTAAATAACAGAAATCTTTTAATTTTACTGGTCGGCTTTATCTTAGGTTCGGCGATTAGCCTGTGCAGCAGCGTTTGGGCGGAAAAGCCCGCGCCGGCGGCGGCCAAGGCCGACGACCTGCAATCGTTGCCGTTCGACGAGTTGAGAACCTTTACCGAGATTTTCGGGCGGATTAAACAGGATTACGTCGAACCGGTATCCGATAAAAAGTTACTGGAGGATGCGATTCGCGGCATGTTGTCCGGCCTCGATCCGCATTCGGCTTATCTGGCCAGCGAGGAATATAAAGAGCTGCAAGAGGGCACGACCGGTCAATTCGGTGGGCTGGGCATCGAGGTCGGGATGGAGAACGGATTTGTCAAAGTGGTTTCGCCGATCGACGATACGCCGGCTCAAAAGGCCGGCATCAAGGCGGGCGATTTGATCGTTCGCTTGGATGACAAGCCGGTCAAGGGAATGACGTTGGCGGATGCCGTGAAAGTGATGCGCGGCGAACCGGGCACCGACATCGTGCTAACGGTCATCCGCGAAGGAGAGGAAGCACCGTTGAAATTTACGCTGACCCGCGACATCATTAAGGTTAAAAGCGTCAAAAACCGTTTGCTGGAGAAAAACTACGGCTACTTGCGGATCAGCAGTTTTCAATCGGGCACCGGCCAAGGCCTGCTGGACGCACTGGACGAATTGAAGAAAGAAAACGAAGGCCCGCTGAAAGGCTTGGTGTTGGATTTGCGCAATAACCCCGGCGGCGTGTTGAACGCCGCGGTCGATGTCAGCGATGCCTTTATAGAATCCGGTCTGATCGTCTATACCGAAGGCCGAATCAAGAATTCTGAAATGCGTTTTAATGCGACGCCGGATGACGTTATTAACGGCGCGCCCATCGTCGTGCTAATTAACGGCGGCTCGGCTTCGGCATCCGAAATTGTCGCAGGAGCGCTGCAAGACCATAAGCGCGCGATCATCATGGGTGAAAAATCGTTCGGCAAGGGTTCCGTGCAAACCATATTGCCTACCAGCAATGGCGCGGCGGTGAAGCTGACAACGGCCCGTTACTTCACGCCTTCGGGTCGATCCATCCAGGCGGAAGGTATCGAACCCGACGTCACGCTGGCCCGCTTCAAGCTGGAGGCGTTGGATAAGGCCAAATTGGAGTCGATCAAGGAGGCTGATTTGACCCACCATTTGACCAACGGGAATGCGAAACCGGATAAAAAAGCGGACGAGGACGATAAGGAAGACGCCAAGGACGTATTGCAAAAAGACGGTAGCGACACTGAAACCGAAGTGCGTGACTATCCGTTGCATGAGGCGCTGAATTTGCTGAAAGGCATCGCCATCATCAAGAAGTAGGCGGCTGCGTAGTCGCATAAAAAACCCGGCTGGCCGAGAGGTCGCCGGGTTTTTGTTTGTTTACGGCGCGGCGTTTAAACGTCCGCCCCGAGTAGTAGTGTGGGTGGCTTCAACGAGCCGAGGGTTGATAGGTAACGCTAAAATCGTTAAACGCTGCCAAGGCGACTTGGGCTTGCGCTTCATCCGCTAGCGCGAAAGTGTCAACGCCCACGCGGGAAAGGTAAAAAACCTGATCCGCCGAAAATTGGCCGACAGCCCTGATTTCGCTCCTGTACCCGTATTTATCGCGCAACAACCGGACCAGGGAAAAGCCTCGGCCGTCCGTGAAGGTTGGGAAATCCACCTCGATCAGCGAAAAATTGGGTAGGTCGCCGGCGAGGTCGCCGATATTGTCATCAGGCTCGATGCGCACGCCGGTTTGACCTGTCCGGCCGGAAAGGACGGCTTTGTCGTTCAGCCAGCGTTGAAGAGTCACGGTGACGTCGCTATCGCCGGGGATCTCGGCATCGTCAGCGAGAAACCGCCAGGCGTCCGTGGTTAATGTACGGTCTTTAATGATTTGCATAAACTTTTGCTTTGAATGGTTCCAGGCCAACGCGGTAGACGGTTTGCAGAAAAGCTTCGTTTTCCTGACGCAGTTGCAAGTAGACATCGAGTATCGTTGTGATCGCGGCCGTGATTTGGGCTTTGGCGATTGCCGGACCCAGGCGTTCGCCGATCGCCGCGTCATTTTCCGACGAGCCGCCGAGCGTGATTTGGTACCACTCTTCGCCATGCTTGTCGACGCCTAGAATGCCGATGTGGCCGACGCTTTGATGGGCGCAGCCGTTCATGCAGCCGGACATATTGATCTTCAGGTCGCCGATGTCGTGGATGTAATCGATATCATCCAGGGCTTCGTTGATTTCCTTGGCCACGCCGATCGATCCGGCGTTGGCCAGCGAGCAAAAGTCCAGTCCTGGGCAGCAGATCATATCTGTGACGGTGCCGATATTCGGCGTGGCTAGCTTAAGCGCGTCCAATTGCCGCCAGAGCTGGTACAGACTGGCTTGCTCGACATCGGCCAGCACCAGATTTTGCCGGTGCGTGCTTCTGATTTCGCCGAAGCTGTAGCGATCGGCAAGCTCGGCCAGTGCGTCCAGTTGTTCCGAGGTAATGTCGCCGGGTGGCGAATCCGGCGCTTTCAACGACACGTAAACCCCGCGATAGCCAGGGATTTTGTGCTCGACGGTATTGTGCTTCACCCACTTCGCAAAACGGCCGTCCTCGGATTGTTTCGTCGAAAAGCCGGTGTCGTCCCCGGTAAAGTCGCGGTAGGGTGGCGGCGCGAATTGGGTCTTGATTTCCTCGATACGCTCGTCGCCGAGCACCAAGGAATCGCGGATTCTGAGCCATTCCTCCTCGACCATCGCCGTAAATTTTTCCAATCCGGTTTCCTTGACCAGGATCTTGATGCGGGCCTTGTATTTGTTGTCGCGCCGACCAAACAAGTTGTAAATCCGCACAATCGCTTCCAGGTAGGACAGCAAATGCTTTTTCTCCAGAAAGCCTTTGACGGTTTGACCGATAATCGGCGTTCTGCCCAAGCCGCCACCCGCCAAAATTCTAAAGCCGGTTTCACCCTGCTCATTTTTTATCAGGTAGACCCCGATATCGTGGAATTGAACGGCGGCGCGATCATGACCGGCGCCGCTGACCGCGATCTTGAATTTACGCGGTAAATACGCGAACTCGGGGTGCAAGGTTGTCCATTGCCGAATAAGTTCGCAATAAGGGCGCGGATCTTCTATCTCGTCCCGGCATATGCCTGCCAAATGATCCGAGGTGGTGTTGCGCAGGCAGTTGCCGCTGGTTTGAATCGCATGCATTTGCACGGTCGCGAGCTCTGCGAGTAAATCGGGTACTCGGGAAAGTTCCGGCCAGTTGTATTGAACGTTTTGGCGTGTCGTAAAATGGCAATAGCCGCGATCATAGTCGCGCGCCACCGACGCAAGTTTGCGTAATTGTCGAGACGACAGTAATCCGTAAGGCACCGCGACGCGCAACATTGGCGCGTGCGTTTGGATATAAAGGCCGTTCATTAGGCGTAGCGCGCGGAACTGATCGGGGTCCAATTCTCCGTTCAAAAATCGCTCGGTCTGCCCGCGGAACTGCCGGACTCGCTCTTCGATAAGTGTTTGATCTCTTTGATTGTATTGATACATTTAGGTGGGCGGATCGCTTTACTGACTAATTTGATAGGTAATTGAATATTATACTCGCTGGGATTAAATGACAAAGAATATTGTATGGTGGTACCATGCCCGGTTAGATTTTTCCGCTTTTGATAACGACTAGAACATATAGAGGATAAGGGGGCTATCTTGTTGCGCGCATTGTTGATTTTGGCCGGTTTGTTGTTCCTACCGGAACTCGCCATGGCCGAAGAATTTAAGAATCTGGGGCTGACCGGAACCGAGCGGGGCGTCTATACCGTTCTGATTTTCCTGGTTGCATACGGTTTCGTGATGGCCGAGGAATTTACTCACTTGCGCAAATCGAAACCGGTCATATTCGCGGCGGCGGTCATTTGGGCGCACGTGGCGATTTTGGCTCACGACGCCGGCGTATCCGGCGAAGAGCTGCACAGCGCATTCGAGCACGACCTCAAGGAATATGCCGAATTGATGCTGTTCCTGCTGGTGGCGATGACGTATATCAATACCATGGCCGAGCGCAACGTCTTCGAAGCGTTACGATCCTGGTTGATCAGAAAGCAGTTCGGCTACAAACAGCTGTTCTGGATCACCGGCATCATCACCTTTTTCCTGTCCTCGGTAGCCGACAACCTGACGTCTGCCTTGCTGGTCGGCGCCGTGGTCATGGCGGTCGGCGCGGATAACGAAAAATTCGTCTCTGTCGGTTTCGTCAATTTGGTGATTGCCGCGAATGCCGGCGGCGCGTTTTGCCCATTCGGCGACATTACGACCCTGATGGTTTGGCAAGCCGGTTATGCCGAATTTTTCGACTTCTTCAAGTTGTTCATTCCTTCGGTCGTGAATTTCGTGGTGCCGGCGTTTTTCATGGCGCAAGCGGTTCCAAGCGGACAGCCTGAAGCAACCAACGAGGCCGCTGTTGAATTGAAGCCCGGTGGTTGGGTGGTGTGCGGTTTGTTTGGCGTTACCATCGGTTTGGCGGTTAGCTTCAAACAGTTTCTGCATTTGCCGCCGTTCATGGGCATGATGGCGGGTTTGTCCATCCTGATGCTATTCATTTATTACGTGAAGGTTCGTTTCTCCGCGGCTGATGAAGTGCGTCTCGATGTCTTTGATCGGGTAAAAGAAGCCGAGTGGGATACGTTGCTGTTTTTCTTCGGCGTGGTTTTCGCTGTCGGCGGTCTGGGTTACATCGGTTATCTGGAGTTGCTGTCCGGCGCGATGTACGACGGCTTGGGCCAAACCACCGCCAACATCCTGGTCGGTGTGATATCCGCCGTCGTCGATAACATTCCGGTGATGTTCGCGGTGCTGAACATGAATCTGGACATGGACTTGTACCAATGGTTGTTGGTGACATTGACGGCTGGCGTCGGCGGTTCGCTGTTTTCGGTCGGATCGGCCGCGGGTGTGGCGCTGATGGGGCAGTCCAATCATAAGTACACCTTCTTCAGTCACTTGAAATGGACGCCGGTTATCGCCGCCGGCTATGCGGCTAGTATTTTGACCCATTATCTGATCAACGGCTAAGCGCCGTCGGTCGGATTGTCGTAGTAAACCTAAGGAAAGCGCGTGTCAAACACCTCTGGTAGTTGGCACAGCGCTTTTTTTGTTTATACCCGCCCCCAGGTCGCGGCGATGATCTTTTTGGGATTTTCGGCCGGCCTGCCTTTTTCGTTGATTTCCACGACACTTTCCGCTTGGCTGGCCGACGAACACGTCGATTTGTCGGTCATCGGCTACTTCAGCTTGGTCGGCGTCGCTTATTCCGTCAAAGTGTTGTGGGCGCCGGTGGTCGATCGTTTGCCGCTACCACTTTTGGATTCCTGGCTAGGGCGGCGGCGTAGTTGGATACTGAGCGCGCAACTCGGCATCGCGGCCGGCCTATGGGCGATCAGCGGCGCGGATGTGGTAGGTCACTTGGCGGATGTCGCATTGCTGGCCGTCTGTGTGGCTTTTTGCTCGGCGACCCAGGATATCGCCATCGATGCCTATCGAATCGAGGCGGCCGCTGTCCGCTTTCAAGGCGCGATGGCCGCCATGTATGTATTTGGATATCGCTTGTCGTTATTGGCCGCCGGAGCCGGTGTTTTTTATATCGCCGAATTCGCCAGTTGGCGATTGGCTTACCAAGTCATGGCCGCGTCGATGTTGTTGGGCATTATCACGACGCTGCTGGTTAAAGAGCCGTCTCACACGCAAGCGGCTGAAGAGCGGCTGTTGGAAGCATCGCTTGAATCGGCGCTGGGTGTCGCCGATTTGTCTTCGCCGCTCAAGCGATTGGCGTGTTGGTTGTCGGACGCGGTGCTTAGTCCGTTTGTCGAGTTTTTCCATCGAAACGGCAGAACAGGGTTGCTGATATTGCTGCTGATCGCGGTTTACAAGATGAGCGACATCGCGATGGGCGTGATGGCAAACCCTTTTTATCTGGAACTGGGTTTCAGTAAAAAGGATATTGCCGACGTCAGCAAAATTTTTGGCTTTTTCATGACCATCCTCGGTACTTCGCTGGGCGGGGTTCTGGTGATGAAGTTCGGCATCATGCGACCTCTGTTGCTCGGGGCCGTGATTGTAGCCGCCACCAATTTGCTGTTCGCCGCATTGGCGGTCGTCGAGCCGGATACCCGCTTATTGGCCGGCGTAATCAGTGCCGACAACCTTAGCGGCGGCATTGCCTCGGCGGCTTTCATCGCCTATCTGTCCAGTCTGACCAATACGGCTTACACCGCCACCCAATACGCTTTGTTCAGCTCGTTGATGACCTTGCCGGCCAAATTGATCGGCAGTATTTCCGGCGAAGTGGTCGCGCAGTTCGGTTACCATGCTTTTTTCGTGTATTCAGCCGTGATCGGCCTGCCTGGGGTAGTGTTGGTGCTCGTGCTGATGCGCTTGCCGACGGCCAGCCCGGACAAATAACAGCGGATATGGCGACAGGTGATACAAGCTAACCTGCCGCACCCATGTCCAAGGTCGGCCAATGAGCGGTTATTGGCAACCCGAGAAATTCGAATATCGTAGATCTTCAAATCCGCGGAGTTTCCGCCGCCCCATTCCCGCCGACTTCGCGCGGCTCGTGTTTTAGCCCCTCGCGGTCAAAACCCCGGTATGCCAAGCTGCTGGATTTTGACCGCATTATCGCCTTCTTCGTAGGCCAACAATTTTCCGTCCCGTTGCCACAGCTTGAAAGCCAGCGCGTAGGATAAAACCCGGATCGGATAATCGCGGGGCAAGGTTTGCAAATAGGGCTGCATCGTCACGAAATCGGTCGCGCCGTATTGCTGCATGATGAAGCGCAAACCACCGTTGCGCGGCCCGATGTTGTAAGCCAGCAAACCCAGAAACAAATCGCCTCGCATTTCCTCCAGATAGTGCTTTAACGTGGCCGCCGCCAAATAAGCGTTATGGCGTGGATCGTTCACTTGCGGCTCCGTCACATCGAGTAAATCGGCGGCTCGACGGGTGATGAACTGGGGGACGGCGGTAATCTGAAACAAGCCTTTACCGCCGTCATGACTGTCGCGCGGTAAAAACGACGATTCGGTGGCGGCCACCCCTAGCAACAGATGCTCGTCGACGCCGATGGCGTCGGCGGCTTCGCGGATCGCCGAACGGTAGGCGTCGGCGCGTTGCAGCAGTTTTTGCAGGCCGCCGATTTCGTGGCGACGGTAAGCGGCGTAAACCTGGTGAGCCAACGTCACCCGCTCAGCCTCGGACTTGCCGCCAACCAACGCGCGAAAGTGGCCGAATACCGGGGTATAGCCGTCGTGAAACACAAACCACAGCATCCCCAGCGCCAGGATCAGCGCCAGGCCGGCCGGCAGCTGCGCCAACCGCCGCGCCAATGGCACGCGCAATTGGTACCAGCCGACCAACAACAAGGCCGCTGTCACGATCAACGCCACGACGCCGCCGGCAAACGGTAGCAAGCTGCTAAAAAATCCCGAGCCGGATAACCAACTCGCTGAATAGCCCAGCGCCACCATTGTCGCCAACACGGCGGCCAAGCCCAAGCCGACGGCCTCGGCCGCCAGCAAACGCCAGTCGGATGGCGGGGCCGGCGGCGGCTTACGTCGGGACTTGCGAGCGGATGGCCCCGCAGGCTTCGGTTTGCGGGCCGGCGCGGCGAGTTTCTTGGGCTTAACGGCAACGGGTCTGGACATCGTGAGCGAATCGGGTGGCGGGTTCTGGCATTGTGGCCGGTAAATCGTCTATGCTCGTCGGTCAACGCAACCAGCTTGAGACGAGATCATGGTAACACCAGGCCGACCGGGCGGCGAATCGGCCGATTGCCGCAAGACTGTTTCAATGATGTTCTTACATTCCAAACTGACGGCCTCGGTTGAGCGGCTTGGTCCCGATTGGGTTCTTGGCCGCTCGGTTGGCGATTCTCGGGACGCCTCCGAACCGTTTCGCGGTTCGCCTGAAATGCCGCGGTAGTCAATGTCCAACGAATTCCGCCCAGCTTGGTGGCTGAACAACCGCCATTTGCAAACTATCTATCCAGCCTTGCTGCGCCGCGTCGTGGCACCGATCGACTTGCGGCGCGAGCGATTGGAGTCGCCGGACGGCGATTTCGTCGATTTGGATTGGCTCTACGACCGGCAACCCACACTGGCGATCTTGCTGCACGGCCTAGCCGGCAGTAGCCGTTCGGGTTATATCGTCGGCGTGCAGCGGCGACTCCATCAACTCGGCATCGGCAGCGTAGCCCTGAATTTTCGCGGTTGCGGCGGCGAGATGAATCGGCTGGCGCGCTGCTATCATTCCGGCGACACCGAGGATGTGGATTTTCTCTACCGCACGTTGCGTCGGCGCCTGCCGGACACCGCGTTGGCGGCCGTCGGGTTTTCGCTGGGCGGCAACGTATTGTTGAAATGGCTGGGAGAACGACGCGATTCGATTGAGCTGTTCGGCGCCGTCGCGGTGTCCGTGCCGTTGATGTTGAATCTGTGCGCCGACCGCTTGGATCGCGGCCTATCCAAAATCTATCGCGATTATCTATTGCGCGAGCTAAAACAATACATCGTCGCCAAGCGCCGCCATCTGCACCGCCTGGGCCGTATCCAGCAAGCCGGCTTGCTCGACGACTTGGGCGACCTGGCGCCGATCCGTTCGTTTTGGGAATACGACGACCGGGTGGTGGCGCGGCTGCACGGTTTCAGCGACGCGCACGATTACTACCGACGCTCCAGTTCTCGCCAATTTCTGGGACGAATCGAGGTTCCAACCCTGATTCTGCAGGCCGAGGACGACCCGTTCATGACGCCGGCGGTGCTACCGGCCGCCGCCGAGTTGGCGTCCGGCGTGACGTTGCAAGTTTGTGGCGGCGGCGGCCATGTCGGCTTTGTTGGCGGCCATCTGCCGTGGCGGCCGACATTTTGGCTGGAGCAACGAATCGGCGATTTTCTGCTCGCGCACTTACCGGAAAGTAGCCGCGAAACCGGCGGATAACTGAACCCATCCCGTCCACCTCGGTCTATCGCCGGACTCTCAGAGGAGCTTGGTCGCCGCAAATAGCCGCCGAGCGAGTCTGTGGTAGAATTTTCGCCTCTTTTCCCGGACGATTTCGATGGGCTCCGTACAAGCGATTAGACCCTTCCAACTGACAGACCGCTTCGGGCGGGTCGTCAATTACCTTCGGGTATCGATTACCGACCGTTGCGACTTTCGTTGCGTGTATTGCATGGCTGAAGACATGACGTTTCTGCCGCGCAAGCAAATTCTCAGTCTGGAAGAAATCCAGTTCATTTGCGAAGCCTTCGTCGGCCTTGGCGTGAACAAGATTAGGGTCACCGGCGGCGAGCCGCTGGTGCGTAACGGCGCGTTGGATTTATTACGCAACATCGGCGCCATACCTGGCCTCAACGAATTGGTCTTGACCAGCAATGGCTCGCATCTGGCCGATATGGCCGGCGACTTGCGTGCCGCCGGCGTCAAACGCATCAACATCAGCCTGGACACCCTGGACCCGGTCAAATTCAAAGCCTTGACTCGTACCGGCGAACTCGGCCAAGTGCTGGCCGGCATCGAGGCCGCCCGCTCGGCGGGTTTCGAGCGCATCAAGCTGAATGCGGTCGTCATGAAGGATCGCAACCACGCGGAAGTCGGCGATCTGGTGCAATTCGCGGTCGATCGCGGTCTGGACATCAGTTTTATCGAGGAAATGCCGTTGGGCAAAGTCGATCAACACCGGCGCGGCGACAGTTATTATCCGAGCGAGGCGATCCGCGCCGACTTACGGCCGCGCTTCAAACTCGAAGCCATCGCCGACTCGACCGGCGGCCCGTCGGCGTATTTTCGGGTGGCCGGCAGTGCCAGTCGGGTGGGTTTTATCTCACCGCTTAGCGCCAATTTCTGCGCCGCTTGCAATCGGGTGCGCCTGACCGCCGAAGGCAGGCTATTACTGTGTCTGGGCAACGAACATTCGGTCGATTTGAAGGCGGTGGTCCGCGAGCATCCGGGCGATTTGGCGGTCTTGCAACAGGCTATCGTCGCGGCGATGCGCATCAAGCCGGAAAAGCACGAATTCAACATCCATGAACAGCCGGTCATTCTGCGGCACATGAGCGCGACCGGCGGCTGACCCAGGAGTATCGACATGTCGGACAACAAAGCTTATCACATCATCGCCGAGGCCCGGCGTTACAAGGAAGAGCGCGAAAAAGGCTACCGCGAGCAAGCGCTGAAATTGTTTCCGTGGATTTGCGGCCGCTGCGCCCGCGAATTCGACCACAAGAACTTGCGCGAATTGACGGTGCACCACGTCAACCACGATCACGACCATAATCCGCCGGACGGCAGCAACTGGGAATTGCTGTGCTTGTATTGCCACGACAACGAGCATCAACGCTATGAGGAGCAAGTGCGCTACGGTAGCAAGGGCAGCTCGGACGGCAAGTCGCCGACCGCTACCTTCAACCCCTTCGCGGATCTGAAAAAGCTGATGAACAAAGACTGATGGCCGGCAAGTGCGTCTGGGCGCTGGCCAGCGCCAACGAAGAGCATTACCACGACCACGAATGGGGCGTGCCGCTACACGACGACCGGCGGCTGTTCGAGTTTTTGATTCTGGAAGGCGCCCAGGCCGGCTTGAGCTGGCGAACGATACTGGACAAGCGGCCGGCTTATCGTATCGCCTTCGACGACTTCGATCCGCTGAAAATCGCCGCCTACGATCAGGGCAAAATCGACAGCCTGTTGCAAAATCCCGGCATCGTCCGCAACCGCCTGAAAATCCAGGCCGCCGTCGCCAACGCCAACGCCTTCTTGGAGGTTAAGCAAGCCTATGGCAGTTTCGACCGCTATATATGGGGTTTTGTCGATGGCCGGACCGTGCAAAATCGGTGGCGCGCTCACGCCGAGATTCCGGCCTACACTGAAGCATCGGCGCGAATGAGCAAGGATCTGCAAAAGCGCGGCTTTAAATTCGTCGGCAAAACCATCTGCTATGCTTATATGCAGGCGGTCGGCATGGTCAACGACCACACCGTCGATTGCTTTCGCCACTCGCAACTTTCGCCCGCCCTTCAATGAATTCACCGCAACCGGACGCCGAATGCCTGGCCTTAATCGCGCGTCTGGATAGCTTGATGCTGGCGACCCGCTCCGAACAACATCACGCTGAAGCCAGTTACGCGCCGTTTCTGTTCGATCGTGGCGCGTTCCACATTTTCGTTAGCGCCTTGGCCAGTCATACCGGCAACCTGCTGACGCATCGTCGGGCCGGCGTTCTGCTGATCGAACCGGAAGCGGACGCCGCGAATCCCTTCGCCCGGCGCCGGGCCAGTTTCGAGTGTCGGGTCGCGGAAGTCGAGGCCGATAGTGGTGAATACAGCAGCGTGCTGGATTCGATGCAGCAACGCTTGGGCGCGACCGTGGCATTGCTGCGAAGCTTGCCCGATTTTCGGTTGCTGGCGCTGACCCCTATCCACGGCCGGTATATCGCCGGCTTTGGCCAGGCTTACGATTTGGATACCCGCCGTTTCGGCGAATCCGCTGATTAGAGGCTTTCGACCTAAAACAGCGCCTCTATCATGCCTGCCGCACTGAAACTTATATTGGCGAATTTGACGGTGGCGCTGGCGTATTTCGTTGGCGGTTACCTGGGTGGCCTGCTAACGACGCCGCCCAACTACGCCAGCCCGGTGTGGCCGCCGGCCGGCATCGCCCTGGCCGTGACGCTGGTTTACGGCAAAACCATCCTGCCCGGATTGTTCCTCGGCGCGTTGGCCGCGCAGGTCCACGCCTTTTTAAACCCAACGCTATTCGAAGATAATCTGGCTCCATTGTGGTTGGGCGCTACCGCCGCGCTCGGCGCCTGTGGGCAAGCCCTGCTGGGCGCTTTTTCGATCCGGCGCTGGCTGGGGCAATTCAATCCCTTGATGGATAGCCGGCACATCGTCAGTTTTTTTGCATTGGCCATCCTCAGTTGCCTGGTTTCCGCGACGGTCGGCTGTACCTACTTGTTCAGCAGAGGATTGGTCGCGCCGGCCGATCTGGCCTTCAATTGGGGCGTTTGGTGGGTCGGCGATTCGATAGGCACGGTGATTTTCACGCCGCTGTTGTTACCCTTCATTGCCGCGCCGCGCCACGTTTGGCGGCGTCGGCGGGTGTCGGTGGTGATGCCGCTCCTGGTATGCGTCGGTTTGGTCGCCGCCGCCTTCGAGTTTAACCGGCACCAAGAGATTCAACGTCTCCGGGATGGCTTCGGCAAGCAAACCGCATTGCTGAGCGCGACGCTGCGCCAACACATCGCCGATCACCTGTCAGTCAATCGCACGTTGCGGGCGCTATTCGACAGCAATAAATTCATCGGCCGCGAGCAATTCAATGTGTTCGGCCAAGCGCTGCTCGAGGCGCATCCCGAGTTTTTAGCGCTGGAATGGTTGCCGCTGGTGCGCGCTGACGATCGACTGGGTTTCGAAGCCCAGTATCGCCTAGATGTACTCGAGTATTCCGCCGGCGGCTGGTTGGCCGCCGAACACCGCCCATACTATTTCCCCCAACTCTATCGGGTCGGCACCAGCCAGCCCGATGGCTTCGACGCCGCGAGCGAACCCGAGGCCGCCGCCGCGATTCTGACGGCGGCGGGCAGCGGCGAATCGACATTGGCCCGCCGCGGAGATCGCGCTTGGGCGCTGTATACGCCGGTATACGCCAGCGGCGTCGGTCGGTCCGCGTCCGAACGCCGAGCCGGATTAATCGGTATGCTCGCCAGCGTGTTCACGTTGAGCGACGAAATCGCCCATCCGCGCGCGCTACTACCGGACAGTCGGCTGGTTCTGGCGATCAAGGAGGGCGATACACCGCTATTCGACAATCAAACCCAGAACCGCTTCGACAGTCTGCATTTGCCTGCTTTCGAAAAACGAGAAACCATCGCTTTTGCGGACCGTCTTTGGACCTTGATTTATCGGCCGGCGCCAGAGTTCTATGCGCTTCAGCACACCTGGGACGCGCGTTGGCTGCTGCTTGGCGGCTTCGTGTTCTCGGCCTTGACCGCGTTCGGTCTGATGCTGATCACCGGCCGTACCGCCAGGGTAGAGGAACTGGTGGCACTGAAGACCCGCGACCTGCTACGCAGCAATCAAGCCCT
Source organism: Methylomonas sp. MS20 (assembly GCF_050275925.1). Taxonomy (NCBI): domain Bacteria; kingdom Pseudomonadati; phylum Pseudomonadota; class Gammaproteobacteria; order Methylococcales; family Methylococcaceae; genus Methylomonas; species Methylomonas sp. MS20. Next base: position 5,110,600 of record NZ_CP189962.1, on the reverse strand, counting down.
GAACATCGAGATCGAGCGGCGCAAGCAGCAGGAGAACGAACTGCGCGTCGCCGCGACGACGTTTCAGTCCCACGAGGCCATCCTGATTGCCGATCCCCACGGCGCCGTCGTTCGGGTCAACGACGCCTTTACGGATATTACCGGTTATCCGGCCGAGGAAATCGTCGGTCGCCATGCCAGGCTATTATTGAGCGGCACGCCGGCGCGCAAGATTGGCCGCGGGATTGTTCGCGCCCTGGCGGACAAGAACCAATGGCAAGGCGAGTTTTGGAGCCGGCATAAGGACGGCAAGCCCTTCCCCGGCTGGCTGACCGTGACTGGCGTCCGCGACGACCAAAACTGCTTGTTGAACTATGTGGCCATATTTTCGGACATCAGCGAACAAAAAGCCGCGGAACGGGAAATTCACGAGCTGGCGTTTTACGACCCGTTAACCGGCTTACCTAACCGCCGTTTGCTACTGGACAGGCTGAAACAAGAAATCGCCGCCGCCAAACGTCAGCAGACCTATGGCGCGCTATTTTTTCTGGATTTGGATCATTTCAAGCATTTGAACGATTCGCTCGGCCACAATGTCGGCGACGACTTGCTGACCCAGGTGGCCCGGCGCTTGCGGAATATTATCCGCGAAGAAGACACTGCCTGCCGGCTGGGGGGCGACGAGTTCATCGTCATGGTGCCCGGCCGTTATCACTTGATGGAACAGGTCAGCGATCACGCCGCGATGCTGGCGGAAAAAATTCTGCAGACCATCAATCAACCGTTTCAAGTCTTTGGCGGCGAACACCATTTTTCGACCAGCATCGGCGTCACGCTATTTCCGGAGGCGACCGACCAACCCGAGGCGGTTATCCAGCAAGCCGACACCGCGATGTACCGCGCCAAGGCCAACGGCCGCAACAGTATTAGCTTTTACCGGCCGTCGATGCAGCAGTCGGCCGATCGGCGCCTGACCTTGGAAAAGGAGTTGCGCCAGGCGCTGAAGTCCCGCCAGTTTCTGCTGCATTACCAGCCTCAGGTCGACCACCTGGGCCGGGTGTTGAGCGTCGAGGCGCTGATCCGCTGGCAGCATCCGGAAAAAGGCATGATTTCGCCGGCCGAATTCATTCCGGTTGCCGAGGAAACCCAACTGATTCTGCCGATCGGCGAATGGGTAATCGAAGAGGCTTGCCGGCAAATCCGCCGCTGGGATCAACAAGCCGTGCCGGTACGCCATATCGCGGTCAATGTCAGCTCCCGGCAATTCCGCCATGCCGGCTTCGTCGCGCGCATTCGCCACATTCTGGCCGAAACCGGCATAGATGCCAGCCGCTTGGTCCTCGAATTGACCGAAGGTTGCGTCATCAGCGACATCGACGATACCGTCGAGAAAATGCGCGACCTGCAAGGCATGGGCATCCTGACCTCGATCGACGATTTCGGGGTAGGCTATTCATCGCTGTACTACCTGAAGAAGTTGCCGATTTCCCAATTGAAAATCGACCAAAGCTTTGTCCGCGACATCGCCGTCGATCCCAACGGCGCGGTGATTGTCGAAACCATCATCAACATGGCCAAGAATCTGGGCTTGAACGTGATTGCCGAAGGCGTCGAAACCCAGGAGCAAATCGAGTTTCTACAGGCCAAGGGCTGCTTGTCCTACCAAGGGTTTTATACCGGAAGACCGGCGTCCGCCGACAGCTTCGGCCGGCGAACGCATCCGGCCGCGCCGCTTACCTGACGCAAGTCGTGGTCGGCTTGGTCCGCAACCAATTGGCCAGGCGATTGGCGGCGCTTTGCATGGCGTCGTCCTTGAAACGCATGCCGCTATAGGCCAAGGCCCGCCAGACTTCGCGGGCATCCACCAATTTGTCGCCGCCCAAAATAGTTTCGCCGCTCCAGCACGTGCGGGTATTGCCGTCCGAGTGCAGCACGCCGTCGTCGCCGACTCGGGCGGCCAGCCACTGCGCGGCCAGCTTCAAGTCGGCTTGCAGGGTCTCAGTATGAACGCCGTCATAGCCCGCCATCAGCAGCTCATTGATCTGATTGATCGCTACGGCTTGATAGTGGGTATCCCAACCGGATTTCTCGATGAAATAGCCGGCGGTACCGTCGAACTTTTCCAAAGCGGTTTCCAAGTAGCCTTCAACTAAATTCAGCGCGAATTCGTCTTCGAACAGGGAGCCGCAGGCTTGATAAGCCACGGCATCGAACAGCAAGCGATTTGCCGCGTAAAGGTCGGCGTTGTACAAGGATTCGTCTTGAGACTCCAACCAGGCCAGCGACCGGGCCAGGGCGGCGCTGACCGTCTTGCGCTCGGCATCGCTTCCGACTTGGATCGCTGTTTCGCTCGGATATTGATTCAGCGCCTTAACCGCCAAACAGGACTCGCCGAGAAAAAAACTGGCCGCTTGAGCAACGATACCCGGCGTGATCGTGTAGCCTCGCATCGATTCGGGCAACTGGAACGGCACGCTGCCGTCCACGCCTATTGAATCGGCTCCCACTTTCATTGCCATGAAAGCCTTGCGGGCGTCGGCCAAGCGTCCGGCCGCCAACAAGGCGCGCGTGGCCTTGCCGCTATACAATTGCCAACGCGGGCTGAACATGCCGTTCCATTGATAGTTCCGTCCCAGGAAGTAGTTACCGGTCGGTGGAATACCCGGTGTAATGAAGGAAAGACTGTCTTTTAAGAATTTGCCGTAAACCGCGCCGTCCGAGGTTTTGGGTTCGATCGTCGCGCCGGCGGAAGGCGGCGAAGCTTGATTGAGTTGTTCGATCGACATATCCCATTCCGGTGGCACTAGCAGCCAGGCGATGGCTATCGTTAGAATCGCCAACAAGCCGCTCGCCCAAAGTATCCTAGTTTTATTCATACGTTCTCCTGATGTTTCGTTGTAATTGCATTTGGCTGCCGGGCTACTCCGGCGACGGCTGTCCCGAAACAGCGCGAAATTTAATGTTAGGCGCTCCAAATTCGCGTTTGTTGCATGCCCGCGCAACAAACCTTCTCCAATCGGCGGCGGCTGAGCTAAAATCCGCGCGACACAAAACTTACGACTTAAACCGATGAACGTCAAAAATTGTTTACTCAGCGTAGTGTTTTTATGCATTGGCAATGCGGCGTATGCCGATAAGACGCCCATTCGCCTGGGTACCATGGCGGCCGGTACCCTGAACTGGGAATTGGCGGCGATGCGCGACCAGGGCTTGCTGGAAAAAGCCGGCTTCAGCCTGGAAGCGGTGGCGATCGCCAATCAGCAGGCCGGCAAGGTGGCATTGCAAGCCGGCGCGGTCGACGTCATCGTCTCGGACTGGATTTGGACTTCCGCAATGCGCGCGGAAGGCCACGCCTACAGTTTTTATCCCTATGCCGATACCTCCGGCGTGTTGTTGGTCCCGGCGGATAGCCCGATCAAAACCCTAACCGATTTGCCCGGTAAAAAACTCGGCGTGGCCGGCGGCGAGCTCGATAAGAACTGGCTGTTACTGCAAGCCTTGGGCAAGCAACAGCAACTCGACTTGAACGCCAGCGTCGAGAAAGTCTACGCCGCTCCGCCGTTGCTCGGCCAGCAATTGCAGAGCAAGCGGCTGGACGCCTTGTTGACCTATTGGCAGTTCGCCGCGCATCTGGAGAGCCTCGGTTACCGAGCCTTGCTTAGCGGCGAAGACATCATCGCCAAACTCGGCATTACCGAAACCGTTCCCAGCCTGGGTTACGTGTTCAAACAGGACTGGGCTGATTCGCATAAGACCGATTTCTTGCAGTTTCTGACCTTGAGCCGGCAAGCTCGCGATACTTTGTGCAGCTCCGATGCCGCCTGGCAAAAAATACTACCGCTCACCGACGCCGCGACGCCGACCGAGCAAGACCGCTTGCGTCAGCGCTATTGCCAAGGCCGGGTGGAAGCCTGGGGCGCTCCGCAACAAGACGCTGCTCGGGCCATTTTCACGCTATTGCACGGCTTAAGCGGCAATAAGTTGACCGGCGGCGCCGATCGTCTCCAAGCCGGGACATTCTGGTCGACCGACTGACCGTGGCGGTACCATTTCGCTTGCCCCGCATTGCGGTGCCTCTGGCCTCGCTGGCGCTCCTGATCGCGCTGTGGAGTCTGGTCGCCACGGCGGCGGCCAATCCCAGCCTACCGCCGCCTAGCCGTGTCGCTGTCACCCTTTACCGGGCAGTAGCTTCCGGCGAATTGCCTTATCACTTAGGCGTCACGCTACTACGCCTGTCGATCAGTTTTACGATCGCGATGTTGTTGGGCTGCGGACTGGGCTTGGTACTCGGCCGGCATAAACAGCTGGATGCCTTTTTCGACAACTGGTTGGTGTTATTTTTGAACATCCCAGCCCTGGTCACCATCATCCTATGTTACGTCTGGTTCGGTCTGTCCGAATCCGCGGCGATCCTGGCGGTCGTCATCAACAAATTGCCCAACGTGGCGGTGACGATACGCGAGGGCACCCGCGCGTTGGACCGGGATTTACTGGACATGGCCCGCAGTTACGGCTTCAGTCCCGCCAAAACCCTGCGGCACGTCGTCTGGCCGCAACTGCATCCGTTCGTGATGAGCGCGACCCGCTCCGGTCTGGCGCTGATCTGGAAGATCATCCTGGTCGTCGAGTTGCTCGGCCGCGGCAACGGCATGGGCTATCAATTGCATCTGTTTTTCCAGTTGTTCGATGTCGCCAGCTTGTTGGCTTATACGATTGCGTTCGTCGCGGTGATTCAACTCTTGGAATGGCTGGTGCTCAGACCGCTGGATGCCAAGGCGCGACGGTGGCGGCGATGACCGATATAGAAATCAGCGTCCTCGACAAGACTTACCGACCCGAGCATGCCGACGACCGCCAGCATAAGGCCATCGCCGATTTGCAGCTTCGGGTGGCGCGCGACCAGTTCGTCTGCCTGCTGGGACCGTCCGGCTGCGGCAAAACCACGCTGCTGAACATGATCGCCGGCCTGGACAGCCAGTACCAGGGCCAGATTCGTATCGGCCGCCTCGCGAGCCGGCCGAGAATCGGCTACGTGTTTCAGAGTCCCAGATTGCTGCCGTGGTACGACGTGCGCCGCAACATCGAACTGGTCTTTCCCTCCAAACCGCCGATCGAATTGATCGATGCCTTGCTGGACGCGATGCAACTCCGCGATGTTCAGCACGAATTTCCCGAGCGCCTGTCGCTCGGCATGCAACGTCGGGTCGCGATCATACGCGCCTTCGCGATCGATCCGGACTTGCTGTTGATGGACGAACCCTTCGTGTCGCTGGACGCGCCGAGTGCCCGTCAGGTCCGTAACCTGTTATACACGCTGTGGCAACAGCGCCCGCACACCGTGTTGTTCGTCAGCCACGATTTGCGCGAGGCCATCGCATTGGCCGACAGGCTGATTTTTTTATCCCCATCGCCGATGCGCATCGTCGCCGACATCGTGGTCGACATTCCCCGGCCGCTCCGAAATGACGAAGTTCAAATCGAAACCTTCCGGGGCACTTTGTATAGTCGGCATCCCCAGATCGCCGACCTGCTGTAGCGTGAAAACCGTAGCCGCCGAATGGGCGGTCGAAGAACTCATCAAAAAATCGCGTTTCATCGGCGTCGTTTGCCCCTGCTCCCGGGAACGCGATGCGCTGCTGTTTATAGAGCGTTTGCGCGTCCAACATTCCGGCGCCAGTCACGTCGCGTTTGCCTACCGAGTTCTCGGAGCGGACGGACTGATCGGCCGCTGCAACGATGCCGGCGAACCCAGCGGCACGGCCGGCAAGCCGATTTTTCAACACTTGGACGGTAAGCAATTAATCAACCTGTGCGTCGCGGTGGTGCGTTATTACGGGGGCGTCAAGTTGGGGGCCGGCGGTTTGACCCGCGCCTATGGCAGTCTCGCCAAGCAGGTCATCGACGCCGCGCAAATCGTTGAACATATCGAATTCGCCGAGTGCGAACTATCCCTGGATTACTCGCGTCTCCAAATGCTGGACTACCATTTGAAAAAGCTGGACGGCGTTATTGTCCACCAAGATTTCGCCGATTCGGTGACGTTGCGCGTCAAGCTACCCAAACACCAACTCGCCGCGCTTCAGGCGCTGATTCGGATTTAGCCCGTCAATCAAATGGCCACGCGTGGACGCCGGAATCATACCGGTCGCAACCTAACTTATTCTGTTGCGAATCATCAACATTCAATTTATATCTGGCACAGATGACAACTTGATGGCAACATTGTATCCAAATTTGAAACAAAGCATCTACGGATTGCTGTATTGTAAATAAAACGCTTGGGCCTTATAGTGAAGTCGTGTTCATTGCATTCGACTGTTTCAGTCTAGGAGTCCAAATGAAATCATCCAAAAACCTTTACCGTGACATTCTGACCGGCCTGTTTTTCACGACCGGCGTGTTTGGCTTTATGTCCGGCGAATTCGTGATTTCCACGATGCTGTTTGGAGCCGCCACGATCTCGAGCAACCTCGATTTCAACGGCTCGTTTCGCGCCTAGTTTTTAGTTGTACCTCCTCGTTGTTTTTTAAGCCGTTCGTTCCATAGCTCTGTGCTTGTCCGCTGCCCCTCACTCCGGGGCGGCGGGTCTTTTTCGTTACTCTCCCCACTGGTTTCTCTATTCGCCGCTCCAAGCCGGCGCTGCCTAGCTCCGTCGCTTGATGGTAAAATCTTCGAATATTCACTGCAGACCACGCCAAACCAATGACGACCGCCCCCGCCGCACTTTACGAATCTTACCTGCCTCATCTTAAACTGCTGGGTCGCGGCAAGGTCCGCGATATGTACGAAATCGACGCAGAACATTTGCTAATCGTCACGACCGATCGGATGTCGGCCTTCGATGTGATCATGCCGGACCCGATTCCGGGCAAGGGACAAGTCTTAACACGGGTGTCCAACTTCTGGTTCGCCCGGATGCGCGACATCATTCCCAACCATTTGAGCGACGATTTGTCACTGGCCGACGTGATTCCGGACCCGGCCTTGCGGGCACCCGTCGAAGGCCGGGCGATCATAGTCAAACGGCTCAAACCATTGCCTATCGAGGCCATCGTCCGAGGCTATCTGATCGGTTCCGGCTGGAAAGACTACCAGCGCACCGGCCAGGTTTGCGGCATCGCGCTCCCTGCCGGCTTGCAACAAGCGCAGCAACTGCCCGAACCGATCTACACGCCCTCGAGCAAGGCCGAGGTCGGCGTTCACGACGAAAACATCAGCTTTGCCGATACCGTTAACCTGGTCGGCCGCGAAGTCGCCGACCAGATTCGCGACGTCAGCATCCGGCTTTACAGCAGCGCCGCCGAATACGCGCTGGCGCGCGGTATTATCATCGCCGACACCAAATTCGAATTCGGCCAGGACGACAGCGGCAAGGTCTATTTGATCGACGAAGCGCTGACGCCAGACTCGTCGCGCTTCTGGCCGGTCGAGCAATACCAAGTCGGCATTAGCCCACCCAGCTTCGACAAGCAATATTTGCGCGATTACTTGGAAACCCTCGACTGGAACAAAACCGCCCCCGGCCCAAAACTCCCCGAGGAAGTCAGCCGCAAATGCGCCGAAAAGTACCGGGAAGCAGAGTTGAAGTTGGTCGGAGTCTAGCAGGCCAATACTGAGGTCGGCGCGGCATATCGACGGGCCGACCGAGCTTTCAGGATTCGAATAGTTCGAGCTAGGGCGCGTATCATACGGATAGTCGAAAAACTACGATACTTCGCCGAAATAGCTCTTACACAACAGGTTACGGGTAAGCCAAGATGCAGCGCGGATGTAGCGGGTTTCGAACATGGCAAATTCTACCTAACCCTTGGCTTGAGGAATACTGTCGAAAATGACCTTGGACAGCACCGCAAACGCCGCATCTTCAAACGCTTTGTCGTCCATGTATCGAGTGACGATCTTGTCGTTTTCGTGCATGCGTTTGATCATCAAGTCCTCCAACATTTGCCGCAGACCTAGCTGAAACTTATCAAACGGATTGGCTTGCCGTAGCTGTATCACCTCGGGAGTATTGGTAGCTTTTTCTCTGATTTGTTCGAAGAACAAGCGGTCTTCTTCGGTAAAGTTCGTGCCAAACCGGTTGTTCAATATCTCGATGATTTCCGACAGCGGGGCTTTTTCATCCTTGGCTTTACCGGTGCCGACATCGGTCGGACTTTTTACCGTGTACTCGCCTTGCCCATCCGCCAAATCAATCGCGCCGGAAAACACCCGTTGCAGCCGGTAATACTGTAAATCGACTTCGTCACCCAGCTTGACGTTGGTGTTATCTCTATCCAGCGGTAAATGCGGCAATAACAAGCGGCCAAAGCTATAGAGCATTTCCAGATCGGGATCGGCATAAGGCATGATCTGGCTCAAAAAAGCATACACATTCACATAACCGCTTAGCTTGTCCCGAAACACCGAGCGCTGCTCTTCATCGCCCATCGCCTTGAAGCGGTCGACTGCCGGTTGTAAATGGCGTTGCAAATGGGCGTGATCGGCCGGATTTTGCTTATTGGGTGATCGGTAAAAAATACGGGCAAACGCTTCCACTTCGTTCCAGTAATAAACCTGCATACTGTCCAAGTCATGCTTGACCTGTTCCAGCAAAGCCGGGTCGGAAGTTTCCTGCAAACTGGTGGCGTCGTAATAAGGTTTGAATGCGCGGTAAATGTCTTCAGCTTCATTGACAAAATCCAGCACGAACGGTGCCTCCTTACCGGGCAACATGCGATTCAAGCGCGACAGCGTTTGCACCGCCTGCACACCATCCAAACGCTTATCGACATACATCGCCATCAACTTTGGCTGATCGAAACCGGTTTGGTATTTGTTAGCCACCAGCAGCACTTGATAATCGGGTGAATTAAAGCGCTCGGGCAATTGTTTTTCGCTGATCGGTTTACCGCTCACACTGTCGATGTTCATGCCCGGTTCGGTATATTCCTGTCCACTCTCAGGATCGAGTACCGTGCCGCTAAACGCTACCAAGGGCTGCACATCATGGTAACCGTGTTGCTCAATATAAGCCTGAAAGGCCTGCATGTACTTAACCGCCTGCAAGCGGGTACTGGTTACCACCATAGCCTTGGCTTGACCGCCCAAATGGTGTTTAACGTGGTTGCGGAAATGTTCGACGATGATTTCGATTTTTTGGGAAATATTGGTTGGATGCAATACCAGAAATTTGGCCAAGGCCCGTGCCGCCTTTTTCTTGGGCAGGTTCGGGTCGTCCTGCATGGCTTTAACCAATTTGAAATAGGTTTTGTAGGTCGTGTAATTTTGTAACACGTCCAGAATAAAACCTTCCTCGATGGCTTGACGCATGCTGTACAGATGAAACGGTTCCGGCTTGCCGGTATGGCCAACGCGGCCGAACAGTTCCAAAGTCTTGCCCTTGGGTGTGGCGGTGTAGGCAAAAAAGCTGATGTTGGGTTGACGACCACGCGAAGCCATTACTTGATTCAAACGATCTTCCCAATCGGCGTCGTCGTCTTCAGCGTTGGCGGCATTCGCACCCAAAATCGACTTGAGTTCTCGGGCCGTTTCCCCGGTTTGCGACGAGTGCGCTTCATCGACAATCACCGCATATCGGCGTTTGGCAATCTCCTGCTCCCAAACTTTGGCTTGCGTTTTTGCCAGCTCGTCCGCTGCATCGAGATTATCGGCGCCAGCGGCATGCAGCAAACCGCGCAACACAAACGGAAACTTCTGCAAGGTGGTAATCACGATTTTGGTGCCGTCGATCAGCGCCGCCGCCAACTGCTTGGAATCCTGATCGATGGCCTTGACCACGCCTTGCGCGTGTTCGATTTGGTAAATAGCGTCCTGTAATTGCCTGTCCAGCACTTGCCGATCGGTAATCACAATCACGCAATCAAATACCTTTTGCTCATCGGCATTGTGCAAACTGGCCAAGCGATGCGACAGCCAGGAAATCGAATTGGTCTTGCCGCTGCCAGCCGAATGCTGAATCAGATAATTCTGGCCAGTGCCTTCCAATTGCGCCGCATTGACCAATCGCCTGGTAGCATCGAGCTGGTGATAGCGCGGAAAAATTACCGCCTCTTTCTGCAGCAAGCGACTGCCGCCCTTGCCATCTTCGACTTTCTCTTCCTTGCGTTCGATGAAAATAAAATTACCGAGGATGTCCAGAAACTGCTCGCGCTCAAGCACCTCTTCCCAAAAATAACCACTGCGGTAACCGGACGGGTGCTGAGGGTTACCCGCTCCGCACACCACTTCACCGGGATGGCTGCCGCGATTGAACGGCAAGAAAAAGGTCTTTTTGCCCGCCAGTCGTGTGGTCATATGGATTTCATCCGGGTCGGCGGCAAAATGCACCAGCGCCCGCTGTTTAAATTCGAACAACGGTGCGCGCGGATTACGGTCGTTGCGGTATTGCTGAACCGCATGCCGCCAATTTTGTCCGGTCCAAGGATTTTTTAGCTCGCAAGTTGCCACCGGCAAGCCATTAACCGCAAACAACATGTCCAACGTACTGTGATCACCCGGATGGCATGGCACCTGCCGCGTCACCGTCAGCCGGTTTTGTTGATAATGTCCCAGCACCTCTGCATTCAAGCCGTGCGCCGGTTTGAAATAGGCCAGCCGGAAGGTTTTGCCGTAAAACTTAAAGCCGTGGCGCAATACATGCAACGAGCCTTTAATCGCCAGTTCCTTAACCAGCTCTTTGATTAACAGGGCTTGTAGATTAGCGCCATGTTGCTCGCTCATGCTGTCCCAAAGCGGCGCTTGGGTGGCCGCAATAAAATCGAGGATTTGCGCCGGGAATAAGGCTTGATCCTTATCCCACTCCTTTACAGAACCTGCTTGCCAACCTTTGGCCAGCAGCATTTGCTCGACATAGCTTTCGAAGGCTTTTTCAGTGGTCTGGCTCATGGTCGTCCTTAACGTGAGTTAGCATCGCGCAATAGCAATGCGCGGCTGTATTCCAGAAATTCGTCCAGATGCCGGTTGATGATGCTGACGGTAATCGGCAGATGCAATTGCTGATAATCATGGACGGCGATATTGCGAAAACCGACCATGTGCTTTAGCGAGGCGGCCAAATCGGCAGTTATCCAGCCGCCTCGCGCCAGCAATTCGAACACGTCGCGGGCGCTTTGCGGTACGCCCAGTTTTTCGCGGCGAATCAGATGCTGGCCCATGTCCAGCGCCGCCTCGCAGGCGCGTTGAATGTTTAAAATCGCCGCATCCTGGCGGGTGAAATCGGCTGCAAAACCATCCGGGTTGGCGGCGTATTCCTCGCGTGCCCGCGCCACGCAACGTTCGATAGTTGCGGCTTTGTTGATCAGTACGTCATCGGCCATACACTGTGCCTCGGGCGCTAATGTCGTTTAATAGTCCGGCGCGGGCGGTATCGAGTTCGGTTTTTTCGCTCAAAATCGCCGCTTCGTACAGTGCCGCTTGCGTGTCGCTCGCCCACCAGCGTTGGCCCTGGGTAATGACTTGGTATTGCATCACGGTCGAGGCCGCACGCAGATCGAGCAAGTCCACCGGACAGCCGGCCAGATCCGCCAGGTCGCCTGCTAGCGCCCATAAAGTTTGCGGATTGGCGTAACCCGCCACCAGCACGGCCAGATCCAGATCGCTGTCCGGCCCGGCCGTACCCTGAATCCGGCTGCCGAAAGCATAAACCGCCAGCAGATTATTCAGTTCGGATTGTAGCTTGGCGACGATGGCATCGCTATTCATAACGCCCCCCGCACATCGATTTTGCCGGTCACGGCGGCGGTGATTAGCGCGCTACGGTATTCCTGCAAGCGAGTAATCGCGGTTTCGACTTTTGCCACCAGCCGGTCGATCTTGGCGGTTTCGCGGTCGAGGTAGGTGGCGATGGCGGTTTGTTCTTGGAGAGTTGGAGCGGGGACAAGCATCCGGCCAACTATTGTTGGATTCAAATTCAACATAGTTGTACCAACGGCGTTCAACTCAAGCACTCCAACAAATCCAGAATTTGAAATTACCTTTGAAAAGTAAGTTGCGTCGGAGTTTATAAATCTAATCAGCAGTGAGCCTGTTCCACAAATCCAGCCTGATTCAGCAGTTGTTACCAATGCGCATCGGCCAATTTCACCTCTTCGGCCCATGACAATATCGCCAGCTTGCAATTTATGACGTTGCAACCGATCCGCTGTTGATTCATCAACACAACATAATTCATCTGGGACCAATTTACCGCCAACAATTTGCGCGGGATTAATTAGTGGAATGCCTCCTTCAACATAATCGGAAGCATGGAGTTGACTTCCAAAAGGCCCTGTCTGAATTAATGATGTAATTCGAAATAATGGCATAACATGCCAATGCGAAGGGATTTCTCCCAACCACTCCACCCCGGAATCCTTGAAGGCTTGGACGGAAGGGCGTTCGCTGGTAGGGGCGAGTTTATTCGCCTCGGCCTGCGGGCGATTGAAATCACCCCTACCGTAAATGGCGGGCGTTTCACGGACTGCGGTATTGGCGGTGTTCAAGCCGAATTCGCGCGTGGCGTCGGCGGGCAGGCCGCGGGTGACGGTGCGGGAAATCAGCGCACTGCGTTTTTCCTTGAGCAATTCCACCAGCTTGCGTTTTTTCGCCACCAGCGTATCAATCCTCCCGGTTTCCCGATCTAGAAAATCAGCGATGGCGGTTTGTTCGGTTAGGGGTGGTACGGGCAATTCACAATTGCCAATAAAATCCCAATTAGCCCTTGGCATTTTAGAGCCATACGTAGAAGAATCGACTAACTTGATAAACCCATCGGCAAGTAGCCAATACAAAAGCGCTCGACGATCAAAATCTTCGGGCTGAATGACTAAAAGTTCGGTTGAGCAAAGTCCGTCGAAGTCTGGATTACACGCTTTTGCTAGATAGGGCCGCAATTTGCCGAACAGGGTTGTTCCTATTGAGAAATAATTTGCGATACCTGAAGGCACAATATCGGGGTCAACTGGTAGCAGTTTGCCACTCCAAGACTCGATATTTTCCATGCCAATGTAGGGCAGAGGGTTTTCCTCATTCGCTTCGACTTTTTTGTCACAAAGATGAGCAGCCAACTTTAGCCGCTTTACATCCCAATGCTCAGGCACATTTCCCAACCAAACCACGCCACTGTCCTTGTATTGCGGATAAGCTGGATACGTCATTGCCGATCGCCTTTTTCCAGTTCCTGCTCCAATTGCTCCAAAGCTTTCAAGTCTTCGGCATCGGCAGCCATTGCTTCGTCGGCGCGGCGTTTGGCGTCGAAATCGTCAAAGCGTTGTTCGGCAATGGATTTCATCGCTGCCTTACTGACTGAGCCAGCACCCCGTAAAATTGGCCGGTCATTGAACTCCAGCAAACGGTCGACATTAGTGCGCCAGTAATCCAGGGTCAGTTGCTTGCGTTCCTTGACGCGCAATTCGGCCTGTTCCAGAAAGATCACCACCAAGCGACTCAGCGAGTCGATTTCGTCGGCACTCAGGTAATTTTTGGCGACAATCACATCCGCTTTGCGCACCCGGCTGCCTTTCCAGGTGGTCAGGTTCATGTTGGGCGCGTTGGCATCGGCACGCTGGACGATGATTTCGGCGGCGGTGTGTTGGGTGACGGCAAACAGCAGCTTGTTTTGCACTTCGGCAAAGAACAGTTGCGCGTTGGTTTCGTTGCCCTGATAGTCGCTGCTGAGGGCAAACAGGTCGCGCACCTTTTGGTAAAAGCGTTTTTCCGAGGCGCGGATTTCGCGAATGCGCGCCAGCAATTCGTCGAAATAATCCCAGCCGCCGGGATTTTTCAGGCGCTCGTCGTCCATGACAAAGCCTTTGACCAAGTATTCGGATAAATGGCGGCTGGCCCATTGCCGGAATTGCGTACCTCTTGGCGAGCGTACCCGGTAACCGATGGCCAGGATCATTGGGAGGCTGAATAGTTTGGTTTTGTAGTTCTTGCCATCGGCGGCAGTTGTCAAGGATTCCTTGACAACTGAAGCTTCCAAAAGCTCACCCTCTTTAAGAATGTTTTTGATATGCAAGCTGACGTTCTGTTTGGTCGCGGCAAACAGCTCGGCAATTTCCAACTGTGTGAGCCAAACCGATCCTTCAATAGCCTTGAGATTGATATTGGCTTGGCCATCGTCGGTTTGGTAAAGAATGACTTCGCCTTGTCCTTGGATTGGCTGCATATCCGTCACGCCGTCACCTCTCTCAGCAAATCAACAATCTCACCTTCCAGCGCCTTGATTTCGGCTTCGATGGCTTCCAGCTCACGAGGCGGCTCATAGCGGTAGAAATGCCGGTTCAGCGGAATTTCGTAACCGATTTTGGTTTTGCTGTGGTCAATCCAAGCATCGGGGACATGCGGTAGCACTTCGCGTTGAAAATATTCGTCGATGCTTTCTTTGAGCGGGACAGTTTCGGTATCGCGTAAGTCGGCATCCGGCTCCGGGTTGCCTTGTCTGTCGGTGCAGATGTTTGCCGTCGCTCCCGGCATCCTGCCTTCCGCGACACTGGCACTTCCCTGTGCGGCGTCGTCACGCTCGCTCAACGCAGCCAACACGGCTTTGAGTTCCGGAGCAGACAAACGCACGTCATGGGCGCGGTCGATGTCTCGCAGTGTCAGCAAAAACTGTTTGCGGTCTATAAACAGGGTGTTGCCATGCTGTTCGGCAAAGGCGGCCAGTAAGTCGCGGATTTGTTGCTGGCGAGCGCGGCCGGCTTCGATTTCCTGCTGGCGGACGGTTTCGTTCTTTTTACTGCTGCTGGCCAAGTTGATGAAGGCGGTTTGCTCTTCCAGGCGGGCAATGCGCTCGGTGCTGGCTTGAAAATTGAGCCTCAGTGGGCGTTCAACGGTGATCTTGTGATAACCAAAGTCTTCGTTGTCGAACACCTTGTTGACAACCAGTTCTTTGTCTTTGCCGTCGATGGTAAAACGGCGCGTTTCGCCATCGTTGAAGCTGGCGTAGATGCGGGTAATTTCGCCGATATGATCCGGGTCTTTGGCTTTATCGCTGGGGTCACCGATACGGCGGCGTTTGTTGCCCAGCGATTTCTCCATCGGTACCCAAAAATTACGGGCGTCGATCAGTTGCACTTTGCCTTTACGCTGCGGCTCCTTGCGGTTGCTGATGATCCAGATATAGGTGGAAATGCCAGTGTTGTAGAACAGTTGCTCCGGCAGCGCAACGATGGCTTCCAGCCAGTCGTTTTCAATAATCCAGCGGCGGATTTCGCTTTCGCCGCTGCCCGCATCACCTGTAAATAAGGGCGAACCGTTAAACACAATGCCGATTCTGCTGCCACCCGCTGCGACTGAGCGCATTTTGGCAATCATGTGTTGCAGGAACAGGAATGCACCATCGTTGATGCGTGGTGTACCGGCTCCAAAGCGACCGGCAAAACCCAAGGTATCGGCTTCCTGTTGGATGAATTTCTGTTGCTGTTTCCATTCCACGCCAAACGGCGGATTGGCCAGCATGTAATCGAAAGTCCATTTGTTGCCATCACTGTCGCGGTCGAAGCCGTCGCGGGTGAATGTGTCGCCGAGAATGACGTTGTCGGCGTCTTCGCCTTTGATCAGCATGTCCGACTTACAGACCGCCCAAGCTTCGTCATTGAAATCCTGGCCGAATAGTTTTGGCTGAGCATCAGCATTGAGCTTGCGGATGTACTCTTCGGCCACCGATAGCATGCCGCCTGTCCCGCAAGCCGGGTCGTAAATCGTTTTGACCACATGACTTTGCGCTAAATCTTGCTCCGGCACCAACAACAGATTGACCATTAGTTTGATGACTTCACGCGGGGTGAAATGTTCTCCGGCTTCTTCGTTCGATTGCTCGGCACCGATACGGATTAGTTCTTCAAAGACATAACCCATCTGTACGTTATCCACCCATTGCGGCGATAGGTCGATGGCGGCAAAGGCTTTGACCACTTCGAACAGAATGTTCTTTTCCGCCATGTGGGCAATCTGTTCACTGAACTTGAACTTCTCCATGATGGCGCGGACATTTGGAGAAAAACCGTTGATGTAGTTATTTAGATTGGGCGCCAGGTTGTTAGGATCGTTGAGCAGGGAATGATCGGCATTCTTATCGAACTGCATCCGCGACAAATTGTAGAAGCGGTGGCCGGTAATGGATTGCAGTCTGGCCTGGATCACTCGCTCAGGCTTGGTTTTCAGGGACTGAAACTCTTCAAATGCCGCATTTTTGGTGGGTGCCAATAAGCAATCGAAGCGCCGTAATACGGTCAGGGGCAGAATGACTTTACGGTATTCGTTGCGCTTGTAAGGACCACGCAGCAAATTGCAAATGGCCCAAATAAAATTGGCTAGTTGGCTATGAGTTTCGCCGTTCATTATTGTTATTCCGTGATTGATTGGCGGAAGCCGATGTTCGAAAATCCGAATTCGACAGCGTTCCGTGATCCGCCGCAAGCAGCGGCCAAAGCCAGGAAAATAGGCTATAGAAGGGGTTTTTGCAAATCAGATGGTGCCGGCAATAGGAATCGAACCTACGACCTTCGCGTTACGAGTGCGCTGCTCTACCTGCTGAGCTATGCCGGCGTGTGATGGGTTATTTGTAGATGGTTTTCGGGTCTTTCAGGATCGGATCGACGGCTTGCCATTCGCCGTCTTTCAGGCTGCGGTAAAAACAGCTTTCCCGACCGGTGTGGCAGGCGATGCCGCCTTCCTGCTCGACTTTAATCAACACAACATCTGCATCGCAATCGAGTTGGATATCGAGGACTTTCTGCCGGTGACCCGATTCTTCGCCCTTGCGCCACAAGCGCTGACGAGAACGCGACCAGTATACCGCAAATCCTTCTTGTTCGGTAAGCGCCAGCGATTCCCGATTCATCCAGGCGAACATCAAAATTCGGCCGCTAAGATGGTCTTGGGCAATGACCGGTACCAAGCCGTCCTCGGTCCAGGCGATTTCGTCCAGCCAGGCGCCGCTCACAGTCTGACCTCGATGCCGCGCGACTGCATGTGGCGCTTGGCTTGCTCTATCGTGTATTCGGCGAAGTGGAAGATACTGGCGGCCAGCACCGCGTCGGCCTTGCCTTCGAGGATGCCGTCGGCTAAATGGTCGAGATTGCCGACGCCGCCGGAGGCGATCACCGGAATGGGCACCGCTTCGCTAATGGCACGGGTCAGCGGTAAATCGAAGCCGGACTTGGTGCCGTCGCGGTCCATGCTGGTCAGCAGGATTTCGCCGGCGCCGTAGGTTTGCATTTTGACGGCCCATTCGACCGCGTCGATGCCGGTCGGTTTGCGGCCGCCGTGGGTGAAGATTTCCCAGCGGTCCGCTGCGCCGTCCTGACTGACTTTTTTGGCGTCGATGGCCACAACGATGCATTGCGAGCCGAATTTGTCCGCCGCTTCCTTGACGAATTCCGGCCGGAATACCGCCGCGCTGTTAATGCCGACTTTGTCGGCGCCGGCATTCAACATGCGGCGAATGTCGTCCAGGACGCGAATGCCGCCGCCGACAGTCAGCGGGATGAAGACCTCGCCGGCCACTTTCTCGACGACGTGTACCATCGTCGCCCGGTCGTCGTGGGTGGCGGTGATGTCCAAGAAGGTGATTTCGTCGGCGCCCTCGCGGTCGTAGCGGCGGGCGATTTCCACCGGATCGCCGGCGTCGCGGATGTCGACGAATTTGACGCCCTTGACGACACGGCCGTTATCGACGTCCAGGCAAGGAATGATGCGTTTGGCTAGGCTCATGCTGCTTCGATTAAAGATCGGCGCCACTGAAGGATTCGGCCAGTTTCTCGCCTTCGGCGAAATCCAACGTGCCTTCGTAAATCGCTCGACCGGTGATCGCACCCATGATGCCTTCGTGAGCCACCTCGCCGAGCGCGCGAATATCGTCCAGATTGGTAATGCCGCCGGAGGCGATGATCGGGATATTCACGGCGCGAGCTAGTTTCGCGGTGGCTTCGACATTAACGCCTTGCATCATGCCGTCGCGGGAAATATCGGTATAAATGATCGCCGAGACACCGTTGGCTTCGAATTTTTGCGCCAGGTCGATGACATCGTGCCGCGACAGCTTCGACCAGCCGTCGATCGCGACCCGGCCGTCCTTGGCGTCGAGGCCTATGATGATATGCCCCGGAAACTCGATCGCGACGTCGCGGACGAAGTGCGGCTCGCTGACCGCTTTGGTGCCGATGATCACGTATTGCACGCCGGCTTCCAGATAGGCTTGAATCGTGTCTTCGTCGCGGATGCCGCCGCCGATTTGCACCGGCACCTCCGGATAGGCTTCGACGATGGCGTGGATGATTTCGGCATTTTTCGGGCGGCCGGCGAAGGCGCCGTCCAGATCCACCAAATGCAAGCGTTTGGCGCCGGCTTCTACCCAGCGTCCGGCCACCGCGACCGGGTCTTCCGAAAATACGGTGTCGTCTTCCATACGACCTTGACGCAAACGCACACACTTCCCTTCTTTCAAGTCAATTGCGGGTATCAGCAACATAGTTCAATCTCGGAGGTTAAATCACTGGGTCTGTAGTTACATCGAGGCTGGAAATTAGGCGGTTCCGTCCCAATGCAAAAAGTTTTGCAACAATTGCAGGCCGACGGTCTGGCTTTTTTCCGGGTGAAATTGCACGGCGAATATCCGGTCCTGGGCCAACGCGCAGGCGAACGGAGTCGGATAATCGGCCGTTGCCGCCGTCCGCTCGGAGACGTCGGGTACGGCAAAGTAGCTGTGAACGAAATAAAACCGGCTGTCTTGCGGGATGCTTTCCCAAAGTGGATGCGGCTGCTGGCGGACTCGGTTCCAGCCCATATGCGGAATTTTCAGCACTTGGCCGGCACCGTCGGTTAAATGGTCGGCAAAACGGCGAACACGACCCTGAATCACATCCAAGCAGGCCACGCCGTCGTTTTCCTCGCTATCGGTTAGCAGAGCTTGCATACCCAGGCAAATACCCAGCAGAGGCTTCTCGGCCGCCGCGCTGGCTATCACATCGGCCAGACCGCTGGTTTTCAAGGCTTGCATGCAATCGCGAATGGCTCCAACGCCTGGAAATACGACGCGGTCGGCATCGGTAATGATCGCCGGGTCGGCGGTCACCCGAATCTCGGTCGCCGGTTCGGCATGCTGAAGCGCTTTGGCGATGGAATGCAGATTACCCATTCCGTAGTCGATAACGGCAACTGTCGACATAATGTGATACAGGTTTTGGGGTCGGGTTGGACTGAGAAAGCCGGAATTATAGACTGCCTTTGGTGGAGGGCATGATGCCGGCCATGCGCTCGTCGTGGCTGATCGCCATTCTGATCGCGCGGCCGAATGCCTTGAACACGGTCTCGGCAATATGGTGGGCGTTGCCGCCTTTAAGGTTGTCGATGTGCAACGTGACACCGGCATGATTGACGAATCCCTGGAAAAACTCCTTGAGCAAATCGACATCGAAGCTGCCGATCAGCGCCCGTTTGAACTCGACTTCGTAAAACAGGCCGGGCCGGCCGGAAAAGTCGACTACGACGCGCGATAGCGATTCGTCCAACGGGCAGTACGCGTGGCCATAGCGGAAAATGCCTTTCTTGTCGCCCAGGGCCTGGGCGAAGGCTTGGCCCAAGGTGATACCGATATCTTCGACGCTGTGATGGGCGTCAATGTGCAAGTCGCCGTGAGATGCGATGTCGAGGTCTATCAAGCCGTGTCTGGCTACCTGATCCAGCATGTGATCCAAAAACGGCAATCCGGTCCGGAATGAGGTCTTGCCGTTTCCGTCGAGATTGACGGCGACTGTGATCTGGGTTTCGAGCGTGTTGCGCTCGACCTGGGCGGTGCGTGGGTTCATGCCTGAAAACCGTGAGTAATTGCCGATTAGTTTACGTGAATAAGACCGCTACGCCAAACTCTTGCTGGCAATTTCGTAAACGTCCTTGGACAGATGCTCGGTTTCGACGATGCGCCGTAATTCGCGTGTCATCAATGCCTGTCTGTCGGTATCGTAACGCCGCCATTGGGCGAAGCCGCCGACCATCCGCGCGGCGATTTGCGGATTCAAGGTATTCAACTCAATGACGCGATCCGCCAAAAACCGGTAGCCGTCGCCGTTTCTGGCATGGAAGTGCAGCGGATTGGATTGGCTGAACGCGCCGACCAGCGAGCGCACCCGGTTGGGCGTTTTCATATCGAAGGCCGGATGTTGCATCAAGCTTTGCACGGTGGCGAAGGTCTCGGGCATATGACAGGTGGCTTGCAAGGTAAACCATTTGTCGACGACCAGCGCCTCGCGTTGCCATTGCCGGTAAAAACTGTCCAGACAATCGGCCTTGGCCGGATTGCGGCTGTTGACGACCGCCGACAGCGCCGCAATCTGGTCGGTCATGTTGCGGGCGCTACGGAACTGGGTTTCGGCCAGCGCGTAACTATCCGGCTTTTCCAGCGCGGTCAGATAGCTCAGGCAGGCGTTTTTCAGGCGACGCCGTCCGACTGCCGAGGCATCGAAACAGCCCGACTCGTCCTGATGGTGTTCGGCGTACACGCGTTGGAATTCGGCGGATAGCGCGGTGGCCAGCGACAGACGTACGAATTCGCGGGCTTGGTGGATGGCTTCGACATCGACCACGGCCATCTGGCCGCCCAAATAACCTTCGTCAGGCAGACTCAGCAACAGGGCGCGGTAGGACAGATCGGCGCCGGCGTCGGCCAGAATCGCTCGGAATGCCTCGGTCAACACCGGGTTGGCGGTCAGCGTCCGGCCGGCCTGAATATCGGCGATCAATCCGAAAATAATCCGCGAAACCAACTGCTGGCCGGCTTCCCAGCGGTTGAAGGTGTCGCTGTCGTAACTGAGCAAAAACGCCAGTTCTTCCGGGTCTCGGTCGATCTTCAAGGTGACCGGCGCGGAGAAGCCGCGCAGCAGCGAGACGATCGGCTTTTCGGTCAAGCTCTCGAACACAAAGCGTTGTTCGGCTTCGGTCAGGCTTACGGTCGCTTCTTCGCAAAATTCGCCTCGGTACTGGAAGCGCGCCGGGCTACCGTCCGCCGCCAAGAAGCCCAGTTTGATCGGCACGTGCAGCGGCAATTTTTCCGGTTGATTTGGCGTCGGCGGACAGCTTTGTTTGACGGTCAACGTCAACCGACCTGCGTCGAACGCTTGCTCGACCTCCAATACCGGCGTGCCTGCTTGCGAATACCAGCGGCGGAATTGGGTCAGCTCGACGCCGTTGGCGTCTTCCATCGCCTTGATGAAATCCTCGCAAGTCACCGCTTGGCCGTCGTGGCGCTTGAAATACAGGTCGCAGCCCTGCCGAAATCCGGCCGCGCCCAGCAGGGTGTGCAGCATCCGTACCACTTCCGCGCCTTTTTCGTAAACGGTCAGCGTGTAGAAATTGTTGATTTCGATATAGGCTTCCGGCCGGATCGGGTGGGCCAGCGGGCCGGCGTCCTCGGCGAACTGACGGGTACGCAGCATGTTGACGTCTTCGATGCGCTTGACCGCCGGCGACGAGCGGTCGCCGCTGAATTGCTGGTCGCGGAACACCGTGAAGCCTTCCTTCAGACTCAATTGAAACCAGTCGCGGCAGGTCACCCGGTTCCCGGACCAATTGTGGAAATACTCGTGGCCGATCACGCCCTCGATGTGTTCGTAGTCGCTGTCGGTGGCGGTATCGGGCCGGGCCAGCACGAACTTGGTGTTGAATACGTTCAAGCCCTTGTTTTCCATCGCCCCCATATTGAAATGGTCGACCGCGACGATCATGTACAAATCCAGATCGTATTCCAGGCCGTAGGTCTCCTCGTCCCAGCGCATCGCGTTTTTCAGCGATTGCATCGCATGGCCGCATTTGTCGACGTTATGAGCTTCGACGAAGATTTCCAGCGCGATGCGCCGGCCGCTCACCGTCGTAAATTCGTCGGCGACGCATTCCAATTGTCCGGCGACCAGTGCAAACAAATAACAGGGTTTAGCGAAAGGGTCTTCCCACGCCACCCAATGCCGGCCGCCGTCCACGTCGCCGGCGCCGATTTTGTTGCCGTTGGACAGCAGCACCGGATATTTGGCCCGGTCGGCGATCAGCTTGGTGGTAAACCGACTCATCACGTCCGGTCGATCCAGAAACCAGGTGATCTTGCGGAATCCCTGCGCTTCGCATTGGGTACACAGCATGCTGCTGGAGAGATATAAGCCTTCCAGCGCGGTGTTGGCTTGAGGATCGATGATGTTTTCGATGTTGATTCGAAACGGCCGATCGCCGGGCACCCGGTGTATCGTCAGCGTTTCGTCGCTCAGCGTGTAGTCGCAGGCCGCCAGCGCTTGGCCGTCCAGCAAGATACCGACCAATAGCAGCTCTTCGCCGAACAGCGTCAGCGCCTCGCTCGCGCTCCGGCTGTCTGGGTTGCGCCGAACGTCGAGGCCGGCGCGAACCAGGGTGCGTTGTTCGTCCAGCTCGAAAACCAATTCGACCTGATCGATCAAATAGTCCGGCGGGGTGTAGTCTTTCAGGTAAACGGTTTGCGGGGTGGCGTCGCGCATGCTTATCGGTCGTCGGTTTTCACCGGTTGGGGTTTAGGAGAAATCAGCCAATAGGTCAAGCCCAGGGCCAGGATCACCGTCGCGATCGCGACGATGTAATGCCATTCGAGTTCCTTGAAGTCCAGCATGATGACCTTCCTGGCCACGGCCATCAACGCGGTAGCGATCACCATTTTGATCGGCAATGCGTCGTGTTTGATGTAAACGGTGATGTTGACGAAGATTTCAATCGCGATCAGCACCGCCATGAACGAGCCGAAAATCACCAGAATGTCGGAGACGGTCAGCATCATGAACGGCGCTTCGACCAGTTTTTGAAACATTACGTAGGCGACGTCGGCGACGCCCCAAAGTATCACCAAAACCATCAACACCGCGAGGATGCGCACCGCGAAATGGATCACCGCGTGCAAGATTTTGATCATCGCGTCCTCTACCGGCGGCGGCAATTTGACTTCGCCGTCGCTATCTCGGGAATTTCGGCCGCCGCTAGGGCGGGGCGGGGATGCCGGCGCGGGCGCGCTGGGGCGAACGGGCGGTTTATCCATCGGAACCTCCAGAGTATTGTAGTGCTGCTTTGGCGATGGCCGCCCAAGCCAGTAAAAACGCGACGCCGCCGAACGGCGTAATCATGCCCAACCAGCTTAGATTAAAAATCGCCAACAGATACAAACTGCCGGAAAACAAAACGATGCCGATCAGCAAACACCAGCCCGCCCAGCGTAAGCCTGGGTGTTCCGGCATGATGCCGACCAGCGCCAAGGCCAGCGTATGCCACATTTGATAGCTTACCGCCGTCTTGTAGATGTCCAAGCCGTGTTCGGACAAAACGTTTTTCAGCCCGTGCGCGCCGAACGCGCCCAGGCCGACGCCGAGGAAACCGCAAATCGCCGCGTAAAACAAAAACCGGCGTTGGCTCATTTCTCCAACAGCCTTGGCATCAATTGCACCAGATTGCAGGGTTTGGTGCGGTAATCCAGTTGGTCTTTGATCAGTGTCTCCCAAGCGGTACGGCAGGCGCCGGACGAGCCGGGTACGCAAAAAATGTAAGTGGCGTTGGCAACGCCGGCCAGTGCCCGCGATTGTACCGTCGAGCTTTTGATGTCCTGATAGGAAATCATTCGGAACACTTCGCCGAAACCGTCCAAGACCTTGTCCAGCAGCGGCTTGACCGCTTCCGGCGTACCGTCGCGGCCGGTGATGCCGGTACCGCCGGTGGTAATCACGGCGTTTACGTCGGCATCCGCGATCCAGTGGCTGATCGCCGCGCGGATTTGATAAATGTCGTCGGGGACGATGCGTTTCTCGTGAAGTTTGTGGCCTGCGGCCAGCAAGCCGTCGACCAAGGTTTTGCCGGACACGTCGTCCGCTTCGGTGCGGGTGTCGGACACGGTCAATATCGCGATATTGATTGGAATGAATGCTCTGCTGTCGGTCACGGCGCCTGCTCCGGATTGGCAATGGTCCCGCATTCTAAGAAACCCGCGCCGGCACTGCAAGCGACGTTCCCGTGTACATTTGGCGAATGCCCGGACCTCAAAATCGGCTATGCTGTCGATTCCGCCGATTGACGGCCCTTCCATGCCCTCGCCGCATCCGAGTCCGCCATGCTTCCGCCCACTTCCCGCTACGAAAAACTGGCCAGTCTGGCCGCGTTCTGTCTGTTGTTGTTCGCCTGCTATCAAGTGTTGCGGCCGTTTTTCTTCGACCTGTTGTGGGCGGCTATCCTCTGTTACGTGACCTGGCCGCTGTACAGCCGTTTGCGGGCTTGGAATTTGAGCGCCAACCGCGCCGCGATGGCGATGGTGTTGCCGATAGGGGCGCTGCTGCTGACGCCGTTTGCCGCCGCGGGTTTTACATTTACCGACGACATCAATCGGATGCTGCAATGGCTTAATCAAAGCCCTCACGAATGGCCGGCGCCGCCGGTCTGGCTGCGCGGCCTACCGCTGATCGGCGACAGCGCGGCCGATAGCTGGCTGGCTTTTGGGGAAGACTCCAGTCGCCTCGTCAATTTTGCCCGCCAATACGCCCTTGGGGCCGGCGGCTGGCTGTTGCAACAGAGCATCGGTCTGGCCGGCGAGTTGATGCATCTGGGTCTGAGCATCCTGGTGTTGTTTTTCTTCTACCGCGACGGCGAGCATGTCGCCGGCCACGTGGTGATCGCGGTCGAGCGTTTGGCCGGCGAGCGCACCCAACGGATTCTGCACATCGTCAGGACCAGTTTGCTGGCCGTGGTCTACGGCATACTCGGCACCGCGCTGGTACAAGCGCTGGCTTCGATGCTCGGCTTTGTGATTGCCGGCGTGCCTTATGCCTTCGTGTTGGGCGTGTTCGCGTTTTTTTTGATGATCATCCCGGCCGCCGGCACCGTGGTTTGGCTGCCGATCTCGTTATGGCTATTGGCGGAAGGCGAAACCGGCTGGGCGGTCTTTATCGCGGTCTGGTTTTTGGCCTTCGTCGGTACCATCGATAACTGGTTGCGGCCGCTACTGATCAGTCGAGATGTCGAACTGCCGTTTGTTTTGATCGTGTTCGGCATCTTCGGCGGTTTGTTGGCATTCGGCTTTATCGGCGTTTTTCTGGGGCCGACGCTATTGGCCACCAGTTATGCTTTGTTGCTGGATTGGTTGATCCGCACGGAACAGGAAACGCTTGCCGAATCCGACAAGCCGCCTTGCGAGGCTGGAGACGACCAGGCTTAAGCCGCGACTGTTCAGATCGGCGTCGGCCCTCTACAATCGCGCTTGCATATCCATTCGACCTGTTTGCCAAAAGACGACGCCCATGGCCTGTCGCGACGATCCGACCGAACCGAAAAAACTCGACCGCCGCGAGCTGATTCGCTTGCAGGAACAATACGGCGAATTGGTCCGCGACCTGATGACCGAAGATCCCGAACGGGTGATTCTAAAACTGGTGGGCCGCGGCAACGCCTATCTGACCGAGCTGGCCGCGTTGCGGGCGCATCACGCCTCGGTCAGGTTAAGAGCGATTGCCTTGTTGGAAAACCCGAGCCGCACCGTGCTGCAACGAATTGCCGTCGATGAAGCGGACAGCGAGTTCGGTAAAGCGGCGCGAGTCAGACTAGAGAAGTTAAGTCTGGACTAGTCTGCGAGTCGAGCATGTCTTTGAGCATTGAGGCAGATTTCCATAGTAAAAGCCACTGCCAAATCGGATAATTACCGCCGCTAATTTTACTTTCCACACATCACCTAGCCCGTGATCGACGCGACTGACTTTGGTTTTTGACTGATGACCGTTCCTCAAAAAATCGACCCCGCCCGCATCAAAAGTTTTATTCGTCGTCAAGGCCGGGCTACCGCCGGCCAAAAGTTGGCCTTGGAAAGCCATTGGGAAAAATACTGTCTATCACCCGATGCCGAATTCAACGCCGAGCTGGCTTTTGGCCGAGCCGCGTCGCTGATTGTCGAAATCGGTTTTGGCAATGGCGACAGTTTGGCGGCGATGGCCGAAGCCAATCCCGACTTGAATTATCTCGGTATCGAAGTGCACCGGCCCGGCGTCGGTCATTTGATGATGTTGCTGGAGCAGCGCGGCATCGCGAATGTGAGGATTTATCACCACGATGCGATCGAGGTTTTGGAGCGGAAGATTCCGGACCATTGCGTGGCCGGCGTACATCTGTTTTTTCCTGATCCCTGGCATAAACGCCGCCACCACAAGCGGCGCATCGTTCGGCCGAGTTTTTTAGCGTTGCTGAACCGGAAATTGGCGATCGGCGCTTACTTTCATGCCGCGACCGATTGGCGGGAATATGCAAAAGACATGTTGGCGACCCTATCGGCCGATGCCGGACTGAAAAACGCCAGCCCGACCGGGGACTATTGCCCGCGTCCGGACTATCGTCCGCTCACCAAGTTCGAGAACCGCGGCCTAAGGTTAGGCCACGGGGTTTGGGACTTAATTTTCACCAAAATTTGAGTTTAGCGGGCGTCGCTAAACCGGTCGACCACGAGCTTGCCGCCGGAAATCACCAAATCCGGATATTCCAGCAATTTCAGATTCTCGGTGGGATCGCCGCGCACCGCGATCAAATCGGCCGGTGCCCCCGGCATTAAACTGCCGAGCAAGGCTTGGTTTACATGTAGACCCGCCTTGGAGGTGGCGGTGCGCAGGACTTCCAGGGCATCCATGCCGGCAAGGTGCCGTAAGTACAGCAATTCCTGGGCGTCTATGCCCCAAGGAATGTCGGGATGGGCGATTTCCGCCCCGTACAAAAATTCGCCGCCCAGCGCCGCGAAGCGGCTGGCATTTTTTGCGACACCGGCGCACTGCGCCAAGGTATCTATCGTCGAAACCATCTTGACGCCCTGAGCGACGGCGCGCCTTAGTTGGGCCTCGGGCAGTTCTTCGCAAGGCGTGTGCGCCCATTCATCGACGCCGGCCTCCAACGCAATTTGCGCGCCGCGCGGCTCGGCCAGATGGGCCGTGACTTTTCGATTCAGCGCGTGTGCTTCGGTAACGATGGCTTTGACAATGTTCGGGGTCAACATCGGCCAGGATTTCGCCGCAGCCGAGTGAGTCTTGTCGTGCTGGTGAGCGTGTCCGTGCGCATGATGGTTCGACCAGGGGGCGCCGGTTTCGCCGCCGGGCTCCAGAGCCACCTTGATCACGACGGCGCCGCCGGCGATCAGCTCACGGACCGTCGCCCTGGCCTGTTGTTCGTCGCTGACCGGAATGGCAATGTCGGCCTCGCCGAGGCTGGGGATAGGGTAGCCGGCCGGCGCGGTGATAATCGGCCCCGACGTCATGAGTCTTAGATGACCGTCGCCACCGTATGGTGGATGCAAAGGGCCACCGACATCGCGCACCGTGGTGATGCCGTGGCTCAGTACCGTGTCGGCCGGCACGTGCCGATAAGTGAGATGGGCGTGCAATTCGATCAGTCCCGGCAACAGCGTGGCTTCGCCCAGGTCCAGGATCTTGGCTCCGTCGGCGGGTACGGCTTCCGCGCTATCCAGTTTGGCGATCCGGCCTTGTTCAATCCGAACCGCCGCATGGGTATGCACGGTATAGCCGTCGAAAATCCGCGCGGCGCGAATCAACAAGGCTTGATCGGCGCCGGCGTTCGGCGCCGTCAATGCGAGGGTCAACGCTGTCGCTAGCGAAGCAGGGCGTATGAAAAATCCGGTGGTTGCGGTCATCGAATCAGGTTGTGGTGGTTATTACGGTTGAATCCAGGCATCGACGGATATCCGGCTCGACGGGCGGGAACGCGCTGAAGGGCGGCGAGCGGCCGCCCTTGCCGACTTAGCGATCAAAAGCTGGCGGCGATGCCGACTTGGCCCCAGATGCCCGGCATTTCATAGCCGGGACGATAGACGTAGCGTTTGTCGAACAAGTTTTCGACGCTGACGAACACTTCGCCCTTTTTGCCCAGCTCGGAGATGGGCAGCGCCAGCCGAGTATTGGCGACCGTGAACGCTTCGACGCGCTGGGTGTTCACGTCGCTGATGTTACGGCTACGATTCAGCGCCCAGGTCCGCGATTGGTATTGTAAATCGAAGGAGAAGCGCAACGGTCCGATCGGGCCGTTGATGCCGGCGGTGACCGCTTGCTCTGGCGTGTAGGGTAAGTTTTCGATGCTCGGGTTCAGCAAGGTTAAGCCGGCGAACAAGCTCCAGTCGGCGATCAATTCCTGTTTGATCGAGGCTTCCAAGCCGCGCATCCAATAGGCGCCATAGTTCAGATAAGCGCCTTGGCTGACGTCGAACACATAGCGGTTTTTGATGTTGTCGATAAAAAAGCTCAAATCGATTTGGGTGGACTTGAAAGGCGATGCCTTCAAGCCGACTTCGGCGTGATCGACGCTTTCCGGCGCCAAGCCTTGCCAGCCTTGCGGCGAGAAGCTGAAGAACGGCACGTTAGCCAGCGCGCCGGAATTGGCGGCGGCGTCGATGCCCGGATAATTGACGCCGTTGGATACGTTGCCGAACAAGGTCAAGTTCTCGGAGATCAACGACAAGCCGGCATGCGGCGAAACCTTGGAGGCATAGTGGCTGTGGTCGTAAAAGCGCACGCCGACCGAAGGTACCAAGGTCCATTCCTTGTTCAGCACCAGATCGTGGCTAAGCGCGACGTAAGGCGTGGTCAGTCGGAAGGTTGGCGTCGTGAACTGATAAATTTGCTCGTCCGAACCCGGAATCAAGTTATTGATCTTGCCGTTCAGCCATTCGTTGTCGATGCCGGCCAGCAAGGTAGCGCCCTGCCAAGGCGAAAATTGCTCCTTCCAGCGGAAGCCGTCCATGCTGTATTGCGACAACAAATTGGAGCGGGCGCGCGGCGCGGACGCGAATGCCGCGCCGGTCCAGCCGGCCCAGTAAACCCCCTGGTTCAGCCAATTGCCGTCGCCGCCGTTATGGTACAGCGTGAATTTGCCCTGCCAACTGCCGTGCTGATGGCTGAGGCTGGCGGCCACCATGCCGGCCACGGTGTCGTATTCGCCGATCGGCGCTGTCACCCCGTATTGACCGGGATCGCCGGCGCGGTTGTCGGCGTACAAAAAGGTCACGTCCGAGCGCCAGTTGGCGTTGAATTGATAGCCGGCCTTGCCCAGTACATTGCGCAATTCGCCGTAGCCGTTTTGGCGGTTGCCGTCCGACTTGGCGTAGCCTTGCGCCACCGAAAAGTCGAAGTCGCCGTATTTGCCCTGTACGTCGGCCTGTTCGATGATGGTGCCGAAAAAACCGCCCGACAAACGGCCGCTACCGTGCAATCCGTCTTCGACCGCAGTCTTGGTCCGCAGATTGATCGAGCCGAAGTTGTTGCCGTTGATATGTGGCTGCGGGCCTTTATAGACCGTGATCGAATGCATGCCGTTGACCGGCAGCAAATCCAGCAAGGGGTGGTTCCAGGTCGCCATATACATCGGGATGTCGTCGATGTAGGTCTTGATCTCGCTACCGGGACGGCCGGCGCCTTGGCCGCGGATTGCCACCGCGCCGCCCTGATCGCCGCCGAACGCGCCGACCGGGTTGTAGCGCGAAATCTGCACGCCCGGCGTGCGCTTTAGCGCAGAAGCCAGATCGACGGCGTTCTGGTCGCGAATCTGGTCTTCGGTAGTGACCGCCGACACGTTGGAAAACTCGTCGACATGATTCTCTTCGATGATGGGGTCGGCGATGACCTCGGTGCCGGTTAATTCCTCTGGCTTCTGATCGGCGATTGTCGCCGTGCTGATTAGCGATTGGCTAAGTGCTAAAAACAGGGTTTTGCGAAGAATGGCGGGAGTAGGCATGGCGTGTTCCAAACAAAAAACAAGCTCCCAATATATTCGGCAAATTAAAATCTATTTTATGCAAAACGGCTTTTTTTATATTAAAAACGAACTCTTTAATTAAGCCGGGATATGGCGCGATTTAAATAAGAAATTGAGTTATATAACATAGATATTAATATGTTCCTCGCTGCATTGGGTGAATTTCTCTGCGAGCTCGGGTCGTGGACGCAATGGCGTATAAATTGCTTTTGCTCGGAATTAGCCCACTGTGCAATTGCCTTATGAACCGCAACGCCCACTCTTCCGCTTGCTGGCGTATCGATAGCCAGGATTTGCCGGCCGATTTTTCGGCGGAGGACAATTGCGCGCTCAGCCGATTGCCGGACAATCTCGGGCTAGGCGTCTCCAGCGTTTATTCCTTGGCGCCCGCGTTGAATTACATCGAAACCCGCTACCGGCCCAGCCGCGATCTTGCGGTTTGGGCGCGTACCGACGCGGCGGAGCCTCGCATGGTGGTGACTTTGGCGCTGGAAGGGCAGTCGCGCTATACCCCCACGCAGGGCGAAAGTATTGTCTTTCGCGAAGGTTATACGTCGGTGACGATTTTTAACGCCTCCGAAGGCGTCAGGGAATACGCGGCGGATCAAGTGGTCACCCAATTGCGTTTCGCGGTTAACATGACTTGGTTGGCTCAGGCCTTCGGCGCGGACAAGCTGCCGACCTTGTTCGAGCCGGCCGCTCGTACCCGGCAAGTCAGCTTCAGGCCGATTTCGAGCGCCGGCCTGACCGCGGCGCAGGCCTTATTGCGTTGCCCGGTGTCTTCGCCCGCCAAATCCATGTTTCGGCACGGTCAGGCTTTGGCGATACTCGCGGCCGAATTGGATCATTTGTTTGGCGAAGCCCCAGACGTTGGGGGAGGCGGCCAGCGCGATCGGGAAATCGCCCATCAGGCGCGTGATATTTTGTACGCCGAATTTGTCGATCCGCCGACCGTCGAGGAGCTGGCGCGTCGGCTAGCCACCAATCCCTGCAAGCTCAAGCAATTGTTCCATCGCTATTTCGAAACGACACCCTACGGCATGTTACTGGAGATTCGGATGCGCGAAGCGCACCGTTTGCTGGAGGCGGGCCGTCAGCCCATCGGCTTGATTGCGGAGTTGGTCGGCTATCACCACGCCAGTAATTTCAGCACCGCTTTCACTCGCTATTTCGGTTATCCGCCCAAACGCATCGCCAGACGCGATTAAGGTTTCACCACAGCAAGTCGTCGGGGATTTGATACGCGGCGTAAGGATCGTCCTCCGCCGGCAGGTCCTGAGTGGCTTGGTTCAAAACCACGATAGGGCCGGCGTCTCTGGACTGTATTTTCCGCGCGACCTCGGCCGGCACGATCTCGTAGCGATTGTCCACGCGGACAATGCCGGCCCGGCCGTTCACCAGAGCCGTCCGCACTTTGTCGGAGACATACACCGACTTCACCTTGCCGTCGTCGGTAAAGTTGTACGCCACGCCGTCCGCTTGTTGAGCGATACGGTTCATTTCGACGATTTGTCTGATCTGGGCGGCCAGCGCTTTTTGTTCTTCGGCCATTTTACGTTGGCGGTTCAGTTCCCGATCGCGCTCGATTTGCTGTTGCCGTTGCTGTTCGGCGCTCAGCTTGATCTCGTCGACGATTTCCACGCCGTTGTTGCGTTTCAGTTTGTCTTGCTTGCGTTTCTCGGCCTTCACCTCGCGAGCCTTGGCGTCGTTGGCCAGGCCGGATTTCAGCAGTTGGGCTTGCAGCGGATTGAGTTGCGGTTTTTTCATCGTGTCAGGCGTCTTCGTTAATTAAATCCGGCGGCATCAGGTATCGCTGGCCGTCGCTCGACTCGCCGCGGAAGTCGTCCGGCTAAGTCGGAGCGTTTCGATAGTTGTCGCGTTTGTCTTTTTTCCGATATACAGCCGATAACAGCCTCCCGGAGATAGGCGTACATCCTAAGTCGCCGGCTTGGTCGAGGGGCAAGCATACCAGACTGTCACCGTCCCAGCAGCTTGCCGCTGGCATAACGCTGCCACCAGGAAATCGGCTTGGTCAACGGAGTCGGGCAGCGATCGTAGCCTTGATATTCGATGCCGCGAAACACGTCGTCGCGCAACCATAGGTAGGCGTCCGGCGCGCTTTGTTGCAAGCGTTCCGGAATTAGCACGTATTGGGCGACCAGTTCCGCCAGTTTTTCCTGGACGTTGCCGTCGTAACGGCCGTCGTTGACCTCGGCCAGAAATTCGAAGGCTTCGAACCATTTCGACGGCCACAGCGCCAATTTGGCGTCGGCGATGATTTTTAGGGTTTGTGCGTCGTTGGAAATCTTGCGGTATTTATAAAAAAAATACAGATCGTCCTCGCCGTTCCAGAAATGAAAATTATCGATGGTATGGGCGATTTCGTGGACCACGATAGGCAATCGAAAATCCACCAGATATTCGACGCCGATGTCGCGGTAGACCGAGCCTTCCTTGCCGTTGTCGAAGGCCTTGACCGTGAATACGATCAGATTCTGGCCGCTGAACACTTGCGCCACCGTTTGCGAACGAAAGCCAATGCCCGGCACCAAGGTCAAGGGATGGGTGTGGTCGGCTTGCCAGATGCTGGTGTCGTAATCTTCTTGGTAGGCGTCGCGGATCAAGGCTTGCATCGCCGCCGGCTGATCGGCGATTTCCTGTTCGAGTTTTTCGACCGGTTTGGCCTTGGTGATCGTGTGCCGCAAAAACGCCGGAATCTTGCGGACGGCTTTTTCGAAAATCCGCAGATGATCGGCATTAAACGGCTTGATCAAATAATTGGGATCTTCGGCGTGCTTGACGACGGTCTTGGTGTCGTAAAACAGTGCCAGCGCCCGCCAAGCCGCTTCATGGTCGCCCCAGTACTTCTCCAACACGCACAAGTCGCCGCCGGGCTGGCCGGCGCAGGCCGCGCGGTAGTCGCTTAAATCGTCCAGACGTTCCGGGTTTTTGTGGTCGGTCAACACCGCCACGGCTTGGCCGCGCAAATCGGGATGTCCGGCTTCGTAAAACTGAATAACCTCGGCCAGCCGGTCGATCGGTAGGAATTGTTGCTCGCTGGTCGCGCATAGCAACTCGTTACCCTGCGACAGCGTGAAGAAACGGTTTTGAAACAGCGGCTGAGCGGCCAATCCGGCCGTGTGACAGCAACCGAGCCAGAGCAGAACGGAGAGGGTAGTTTTCGGTAAGCGGGCCAATCGCTTACTTGTCCAAGCCCAACGAGTCCCAGACTTGTTCCATCGTGCTCAACTCCTTGTAATTGGCGACCGGCGTGCCGTTGGGATAGTTCATTTGGTACACGCGTTCGGCGTCGGCGGCCAGATCGTCCATGCCGAGTTTCCGGTAGCCGTCCTGCATGATCTGCAGCGCGAACGGTACCGCCGGCGTGCGTTGGAATTCCTTGACGACGTGGTTGGCGCGATTGACCGC
Source organism: Methylomonas sp. MS20 (assembly GCF_050275925.1). Lineage (NCBI taxonomy): Bacteria > Pseudomonadati > Pseudomonadota > Gammaproteobacteria > Methylococcales > Methylococcaceae > Methylomonas > Methylomonas sp. MS20. Next base: position 5,077,435 of record NZ_CP189962.1, on the reverse strand, counting down.
GGCGACGTAAGCCTTGCGGCGCATGTAAAAGTCGGCGACGTGAATTTCGTACATCGCCATGTTGTTGCGCAAGGCCACCATCCGCAGTTTGGCGTCATCGACATATTGACTGTTGGGAAAGCGGCGGATCAATTCCTGAAAATTATCGTAGGCATCCTTGGCGTTGCCGGGATCGCGCTGCGACGAATCGGTCGGCAAAAAGCGGTCGATGAAGCCAATCCCCCGGTTATAGTTGATCAGGCCTTTCAGATAATAGGCGTAATCGACATGCGGATTGCGCGGGTGTATCTTGATGAAGCGGTCCGCCGCCGCGATCGCCGCTTCCGGATCGTCGTTCTTGTAATAGGCGTAAGCGACGTTGAGCTGGGCCTGAGCGGCGTAATCGCCGAACGGATAACGGGCTTCCAGTGCCTCGTACAAGGTCACGGCTTTTTGGTAATTCTTGTTGTCCAGCGCTTCCTTGGCTTTTTCGTGGAAGGTTTTATCGTCCCAGCCGGCGTATTCTTCTTCCTGCGATTTATCCTTGTTACTCGAGAAGGCTTCCAGCGTCTCGCAGCCCGGCAGCGAACCGACCAGGGCGGCGACAAAAACGGTTTTTACTAAAAGAAGTCGCATGCGTTTATCAACACGTTGTAATATTGCAGGTTTTTTGCAGCTTTTGGCGGCCTAATGCCGCGAGTATAACTTAAAAACGACTATGACGATATTGACGGCTAGAGTTCCCGAAGAACTGGCGGGTATGCGCTTGGACCAGTGTCTGGCGGAGATTTTTCCGGATTACTCGCGCAGCAAATTGCAAACTTGGATCAAGGCCGGCCGGGTGCTGGTGGACGGCGAGGTGCTGAAGGGGCGGGAAAAGCTGGACGGCGGCGAGGAAGTCGAGCTGGATGCCGAAGCCGAGATCGTCATCGAAGACAACGCCGAAGACATTCCGTTGGACATCGTTCACGAAGACGACTCGTTGCTGATCGTCAACAAGCCGGCGGGACTGGTCGTGCATCCGGCGGTCGGCAACTGGAGCGGCACGCTGGTCAATGCCTTGCTGCACCACGAACCGAATCTGGCCGTGCTGCCGCGCGCCGGTATCGTGCATCGCATCGACAAGGACACCAGCGGCTTGCTGATGATCGCCAAAACCTTGCAAGCCCATAACAGTCTGGTCGAGCAATTGCAGGAACGCAGCATAGAGCGCGAATATCTGGCGTTGGTAAAGGGTTGGATGACCGCCGGCGGCACCGTCGACGAACCGATCGGGCGTCATCCGGTCGAGCGCAAGCGCAACGCGGTGCGGCGCGACGGCAAGGAAGCGATCACGCATTACCGTCTCGAGCAGCGATTCAAGCGCCACACGTTGATTCGGGTCAAACTGGAAACCGGCCGCACCCATCAGATTCGGGTACACATGGCGCACATTAATTACCCGTTGGTCGGCGACCAAATTTACGGCGGCCGCTTCCAAATGCCGGCCGAATGCAATCCGGACTTGGCCGAAGCGCTGCGCCGCTTCAAGCGCCAAGCCTTGCACGCCGCCAAGCTGGGTCTGGAACATCCGGAAACCGGCGAGTATTGCGAATGGTCCGTGGCGATGCCGGACGATATGCAAAATCTGCTGAAGCTATTGGCCGAGAATGAGCTGGATCAAGCCTGATTGGCCGCTGCCCGTCGGCGTACGCGCCGCCGTTACGCTGCGGAGCGGCGGGGTCAGTGTCGGCGGCTATGCCAGCCTAAATCCGGCCAGCCATGTCGGCGACGATCCGGGCGCGGTCGCCGCTAATCGCGCGATCATCCGCGATATGTTGGCCTTGCCGGCCGAGCCGGTCTGGTTGCAACAGGTTCACGGCGTGACCGTGGTCAAGGCCGATCAAGTCGATGGCGTGCCGGAAGCCGACGCCAGCTTCACCAACCGTGGCGCCACCGTCTGCGCGGTGTTGACCGCCGACTGCCTGCCGGTGTTATTTTGCGGCGACGGCGGACGGGTCATTGCCGCCGCCCATGCCGGCTGGCGCGGTCTGCGGGCAGGTGTCGTCAAACAAACGCTGGCGGCGATGGACTGCTCGGACGTCACGGTTTGGCTGGGGCCGGCGATCGGGCCGGCGCATTTCGAGGTCGGCGACGATGTCCGCGACGCTTTTTTAGCCGAAGACAACGGCAGCGCCGTGGCCTTTACCGAATGTGGCACCGGCAAATGGTTGGCGGATATTTACCAACTGGCTCGCCGGCAACTGGCGGCGCTGGGTGTCGGCCGAGTCTACGGCGGCGATTATTGTACCTACGCCGATGCAGGCAGATTTTATTCCTACCGCCGCGACGGCGCCGCGACCGGCCGGATGGCCAGTCTGATTTGGAGAGAAGTTTGAACACGCTGCTGTTGATCGTGATTTTTACCGCCATCGGCGGCGTGCTCAGCGTGTTGGCCGCCAGCGTGTTCTTGCTGTTGCCGGAACGCGCGCGTCAGCAAGTGCTGCCGCACGGCATCAGTTTCGCGATCGGCGCTTTACTGACCGGCGCGTTTTGCGGATTGATTCCGCACGCCTTCGAGGACGTGGCGCGGCAAGACATTGCCGGATTGTCCGCCACCATTCTGGCCGGCATCCTCGGCTTTTTTACGTTGGAAAAGCTGTTGGTGTGGCGCCACTGTCATTCCCATGCCTGCGAAGCGCACGGCGAAGATTCGCACGACCACCACGAACACGGTCATCCGGCCGGCGAAGACCACGGGCGCCGGGTGGCCGGGATGTTCATCATCCTGGGCGACGGCATCCACAATTTCGTCGATGGCGTACTGATCGGCGCGGCGTTTCTGACCGATCCCCAACTGGGCATCGTCACCAGCCTGGCCGTGGCCGCTCATGAAATTCCGCAGGAAGTCGGCGACTTCGCCATCCTGCTGCACAGCGGCTACACCCGCCGCAAAGCCTTGTTCTACAATATGCTCGCCAGCCTGACCACTGTGATCGGCGGGATACTGGCCTATTTCAGCCTGGGCGATCTGCATCACATCCTGCCGTATTTCCTAACCCTAGCGGCCTCCAGTTTTATCTACATTGCTGTGGCCGATCTGATTCCGTCGCTGCATCGCAAGACCGACAGCAAGGCATCGCTGCAGCAAATCGGCTTCATCCTGGCCGGCGTAGTGTTGATTTTGACGATGCAAAACATCGCTCACCGCTACGAAGCGAAAATAGTCGCCCATCCGCTTGCAACGAGTTCGGAACGCGCGGATTAGAGCCTGATTCAGCGGCTTTATTCCGCCGCGGCCAACGTATATGCGGTGCGGTCCGTTACCCGGCGCAGCACGAAGCTGGAATGCACGCCGCTGACGCCTGGAATGCCGGTGATGCGTTTCAGCAGCAACTCCTGGTAGGCGTCCAAGTCCTTGACCGCGACCTTGAGCTGGTAATCGGCGGCCTGGCCGGTAATCAGCAGGCATTCCATGACTTCCGGGATCTCGGCGACCGCCGCCTCGAAGGTGGCGAATCGCTCCGGGGTATGTCGGTCCATCGAAATCTGGACCAAGACGGTCAGACTCAAGCCCAAGGCCTTCGCGTCCAAAATCGCCCGGTAGCCTAGGATTAGCCCCGCTTCTTCCAGCACCCGCACCCGGCGCAGACACGGCGACGGCGATAGGCCGATGCGGTCGGCCAATTCCTGATTGCTGATCCGGCCATCGCTTTGCAGGATGGTCAATATTTGTCGGTCGTAACGATCCAATTCCATGAAATTCCGCTCAGCATTAAAAGTGCGCAATTAATTTAAACATATGAAACTAAATTGGCAATATTCCTCCAATTTATCGTTTAGTCAAGACTAACAACGCAATCGCCTGCGCGTCGGCTTGGCCTATCGTATCGCCAACCGAAACACAGGAGACCAGCGATGCTAAGCAACCCTTCTTTAAAGTACCGACCCTTCCCGCCGGTAGTCTTGCCGGACCGGCAATGGCCCGACCGCGTCATTACCCGGCCGCCGATCTGGATGAGCACTGACTTGCGCGACGGCAACCAAGCCCTGTTCGAGCCAATGAACGCCGAACGTAAGCTGCGATTGTTCGAGACTTTGTGCGGTATCGGTTTCAAGCAAATCGAAGTGGCGTTCCCGTCGGCGTCGCAGACCGATTTCGACTTCGTCCGCCAACTGATTACCGAAAACCGAATCCCGGACGACGTGACGATAGAAGTGCTCAGTCACGCCCGCGCGCCGCTGTTGCGCCGCACCATCGAAAGCTTGCACGGCGCTCGTAGCGCCATCGTGCATATCGTTAACGCCACCTCACAACCGTTCCGCGAGCTGGTATTGGGCATGAGCAAAGCCCAAGTGCTGACGATGGCGGTAGACGCAGTGCTCTTGGTCAAGGAGTTGACCACCGCACAACCCGGTACCGACTGGCGCTTGCAATACAGCCTGGAAACGTTCACCGCCACCGAGCTGGATTACGCGCTGGCGGTGGCCGACGCCGTCGTCGAAGCCTGGGGCGCGACGCCGGATAACAAGATCATTTTGAACCTGCCGTCTTCAGTGGAAAACGCAACGCCGAACGTCTACGCCGACCAGATCGAATGGATGCACCGCCGCATCGCCCGTCGCGACAGCGTGGTGCTGAGCGTGCATCCGCACAACGACCGAGGTACCGCGGTGGCCGCCGCCGAACTGGCCTTGATGGCCGGCGCCGAACGGGTCGAAGGCTGCTTGTTCGGCAACGGCGAGCGTACCGGCAACGTCGACTTGGTGACCTTGGCCTTGAATTTGTACACTCAGGGCATCGCGCCGGGCCTGGATTTTTCCGACATCGACGCCGTCGCGCGTAGTTTCGAAGCTTGTACCGGTTTGACGGTGCCGCCGCGCCAGCCTTACGCCGGCGACTTGGTGTTCACGGCGTTTTCCGGTTCGCATCAGGACGCGATCAACAAGGGCTTTGCCGCGCGAACGGCGGATGCTTACTGGAACGTGCCGTATCTGCCGTTCGATCCGGCCGACGTCGGCCGTGGCTACGACGCGGTGATCCGGGTCAATAGTCAGTCCGGCAAGGGCGGCGTCGCCCATTTACTGGAACGCCATTACGGCGTCGTTTTGCCGCGCCGCTTGCTGGTTGAATTCGCTCAAATCGTACAGCAACACGCCGACGTTGCCGGCGGCGAAATCGGCCACGAGTTAGTTTGGCGCTTGTTGCGCGAGGCGTATTTAGAGGCGAGCGAACCGTTGCAATATGTCGGGCATCGTTTGACCGATACCGCCGACGGCCAGCGGGTCGAACTGGGTGTACGATGGCACGGGGAAGATCGCCATTTGACCGGCGAGGGTAACGGCCCTCTGGATGCGGCGGTTGCGGCGGTGGCGGTGTTGGGCTACACGCTCACTGTGCGTAGTTACGAGGAACGTTCGCTAGGCGTCAGCCGGCACGGCGGCGACGCCCGCGCTTGCGCCTTCGTCGAACTGGCCGGGCCGGACTCGCGCACTGGCTACGGCGTCGGCATCGACGACAACTTGGTCACGGCCTCGCTCAAGGCGCTGGTCAGCGGTATCAATCGTTTGGTCGGATAGCTTGCCAGGCCGGATGGCGCTCGATCGCGGCCAGCGCTTTCGTCAACAGGCCGATGCCCGGCTCGGTGCGGTGCCAGGTCGAGGCGCCGGAGGGATGCGGTAGCGGGATCAGGTCGGCGGCGTGGCCGTAGGCTTCGATCCGATATTGTTCGCCGATGATCGCACTGAGCTTGTCCGCCTTCAGCCATTGCCGGATCGCCAGTTTGCCGACCGGAATAATCAATTGCGGTTGCAACAGTTCGATTTCGGCACGCAGCCACGCCGCGCAGTTTTCGATTTCGGCGGGGCTCGGCACCCGGTCGCCGCCGCCGGCCTGCTTGCCGGGGAAACAGCGACACACCGCCGCCATGTACACCCGTTGCCGAACCTGCTCTTCGTTTAGGCCCAAGCGGCCGAACCAGCCGAACAGCGTCTTGCCGGCGGTCCAGGCGAACGGTTTGCCGAACTGGCCTTCCTTACCGCCCGGCGCTTGGCCGATCAGCATCACCTTCGACATCACCGGCTGACAACAAACTACCGGGCCGACCATGTCCGGACAGCGCCGGCACGCCAATAAGGCTGCCCTATGCGCGTGCAGCGCGCTCAAGCCAGTTGAAGGTCGATGCCGACCGGACAGTGGTCGGAGCCGGTAACCTCCGGCAGGATGAAAGCACTTTGGATGCCGGGCAGCAACGGCTCGCTAGCCAGCAGGTAATCGATCCGCCAACCAATGTTCTTTTCGCGGGCGTTGGCGCGGTAACTCCACCAACTGTAAGCTACTTCGTCAGGATGGAAATGGCGGAAGCTGTCGACCAGACCGCGCGCCAGAATGCCGCCGAAGCCGTCGATCTCGGCCTGGGTGTAGCCGGCCGACTTGTTGTAATTGGCCTTGGGCCGGGCAATGTCGATGGCTTGGTGGGCGACGTTGAAGTCGCCGCCGACGATGACCGGCTTGCGGCTTTGCAAGTCGGCCAGATAATCGCCGAAGGCACGATCCCAGGTCTGCCGGTATTCCAGCCGGGACAGCCCGTCGCCGGAATTGGGTACGTAGACGTTGACCAAATAAAAGCCTTCGTACTCTGCGGCGATGACCCGGCCTTCCAGGTCGTGTTCGGCTTGGCCGATGTCGCGCAGAATCTGCAATGGCTCCCGTCGGCATAGCAGCGCGACGCCGGAATAGCCCTTGCGTTCGGCCGAGTTGGCGTGAACGTGGTAACCGGCTATGCCGGCCAAGGCTTGGGCGACCTGGTCTTCCTGGGCCTTGGTTTCTTGGAGCAATATGCAATCGGCGTCGATTCGAGCCAGGGTTTCGGCAAAACCTTTGCCTTGCACGGCACGGATGCCGTTGACGTTCCAGGAGACGATTTTCATCGGTAAATAGCCAGGGCGGTTGAAGATCGACCTATTTTAAGGGCTGTAGCGGGCGGAAGCCAGGCGGAAGTGGCATGGCCTAGCCTAGCTTCGGCTTGTCGGCGGTCCATCGGTCTCGTCGATTCGGGTTGTGCAACGCGCTTCGTCCGACAATCACGAGGTAGCCAGACTTTTTGTTTCTTCAAGGTGGCGACATGCGGCATATTGGTTTAATATTAGAAAGCATTAATATACAAATATAGCGATACGTTCCTGCCGTTGCATTATTGCTATCAGCGGCTAGTCGTCGGCGACGCGACACTAGGCAAGCTGTCGGCCTATATATAGCGTTAGTGTGTCTTATTGTCGCAGGAGGAGGTTTTTGAATGAAATTACGTTAAAAACGTGTGGAAATTCGCCAGTAATCGGCTAACGTTAGTTTAAGGCAGCTTTAGCTGTCCGATTGTCTTCACCCCGCCCGGCGGCAAGTGGGGACCGCTTTATGCCAATCGTTTGGGAACCACGCGGACGCGTCATCCAAAACTGATCATTAGACGTGGATTCCGTCGCGATTTGACACGAGACAGCCGCTGTTTCCAGGCCCCGAGACAAGGACTAGATCATGAACATTCCAGCTTATCCATCTCCCGTTCATTGTGATTCGCAACGTAAAACCCCACGGAGATTATTCCCGTCCGCATGGGGTATCGCACTCGGCTGGTTACCGCTAGTCGCGACGGTGGCGGAAACCGTCGCCGAGCCGGAAATGCCCGGCGAGACCGTGCTCGAACAAGTTATCGTCACCGACAAATTTCCCAGCGTCAAAGCCCTGAATGCCTCGGAAATGGAAGCCGACATCGTCACCAGCAAGCGCGCCGCGATCAGCGATACCGCCAAACTGTTGGAAGACACGCCCGGCGTCAGTCTGTACGGTGCCGGAGGCGTGTCCAGCCTGCCGGCGATTCACGGCTTGAACGACGACCGGGTCAAGATAGACATCAACGGCATGACCTTGACCGCCGCCTGCGCCAACCACATGAATCCGCCGCTGTCCTACATCGACCGCAGCAATATCGGCAAAATCACAATCCTGACCGGGATTGCGCCGGTCAGCCTGGGCGGCGACAGTTTGGGCGGGACCATCTCGGTGAAAACCCCGGACCCGGTGTTTGCCGAACCGGGCAAGGACATACTGCTGGAAGGGAGTGCCTCGGCGTTTTACCGCAGCAACGGCGACGCGTTCGGCGGCAGCATCGCCGCCGCGGTGGCCAACCAATACGCTCGGCTGGAATACACCGGTTCGCACACCGAGAGCATGAATTACAACGACGGTAACGGCAACATCGTCAGTTCCACCGCCTACGAAAACCAAAACCACTCGGCGGCGCTGTCGTTCAAATTCGACAAGCATTTGCTGGTGATACGCGGCGGCCAGCAGCATATTCCGTTTCAGGGCTTTCCCAATCAACGGATGGACTTGACCAATAACGACAGCATCTTCGGCAATATCAGCCATAAGGGCGAATTCGACTGGGGCACGTTGGAAAGCCGGTTTTACTACGAAAGCACCCAGCACAGCATGGACATTGGCGAGGACAAGCACAATCACTTCCTGGACGGCAGCGTCTCCGGCGGCGCCTTCGCACCACCCAACGACCGGATGCCGATGGAAACCCGCGGTCGCAATCTGGGCTATAAAATCATGGCCGAGATTCCGTTCAACAAACGCGACACCTTCCGGGTCGGCAACGAATTTCACGGCAATAAAATCAACGATTATTGGCCGGCGGTGCATGGCGATACCGCCATCGCGGCCAACAACAACGATGCCCGTAGCGCTTACTGGATGATGGCGCCGGAAGCGATGTTGAACATTCACAACGGCGTGCGCGACCGAGTCGGTTTTTTCGGCGAATGGGAAGCGCGTTGGGACGATCATTGGAAGAGCTTGCTGGGCCTGCGTTACGACCACACCAACATGAATGCCGAAAACGTCCACCCTTATAATCCCGACCTGTTGAATACCGGGCCGACGTTCTCGATAGACCGGGCCGGCGCGATCACCGCGCTGAACGCCGCGAATGCCTTCAATGCCCGCGACAAGGAGCGCAATTTCGACACCTACGACATCACGGCCCTATTGCAATACACCCACAACGATATGAGCCAGTTCGAATTCGGTTACGCCCGCAAAAACCGGATGCCGAACATGTACGAGCTTTACACTTGGGGGCCGCGCAAAATGGACATGGCAATGATAGGCTGGTTCGGCGACGGCAACGGCTACACCGGCAATCTGAATCTGACCGAGGAAACCGCCCATACCGTCAGCCTGACCGCCGCCTTTCACGAACCGGCCAATAACTTGTGGGAAATCAGCGCCACGCCGTACATCAGCTACGTCAATAACTTTATAGACGCCGACCGCTGCTCCGGCACGCCGGGTACCGCGGCCGGTTGCGGTACGGCCCCGCAAACCGCGACCAATAGCTTCGTCTACCTGAAGTTCGCCAACCACGATGCTCGCTTGTGGGGCGTGGATGTCTCAGGCCGGACCCGCTTGTATAAAGACAATAACGTGGGCGAATTCGCTACTCACACCACGATGAGTTATGTGCGCGGCGAACGCATGGACGGCGGCAATCTCTATCACATCATGCCGTTCAACATGAAGTTGAGCCTGGATCACCGTTTGCAAAGCTGGCAAAGCGCGATCGAAATGCAGTTTGTCGACGGCAAGGACGATGTGCAGGCCATCCGCAACGAAACCACCACGCCGTCCTACATCCTGTTGAACGCCCGCACCGGTTACGAATGGGGCAAGGTCCGCTTCGACATCGGTCTGGATAACGTGCTGGATAAGCAATACTACCAACCGCTGGCCGGCAGCTATTTGGGAGACCGTTACGGCATGAACCCGACCGCCGCATCCAACGTCACCGTGCCGTGGGGCCGCAACGTGGCCGGCCTGGGCCGCTCGGCTTACGTCGGCGTCACGATCCGATACTAAGGCCGGCGACACTCTTTTTTAGTTGCCGTAACAGTTCGAATAGCCCCTCCGGGAGCAATGTCGTTCAGTTTTAAGCCGTTCGCTGAGTGGAGTCGAAGTGAACGGCTGGCTTCGACTCCGCTCAGCCAGCGGCTTATGGTTCAGCCAGCCGCTGGCGTTGGCACCGATCGAAACGCGCGAATAGCCAAAGGTTCACCGGCTCCCGCGACTTTCACCAGAGGGCTTAAATCCTGCCGAGCCAACCGGTATACTGGCGGCCACTCCGGCAATCTGGGATGACCCGCAAATGACACCCGTAAAAGCATTGATTTTGTCCAGCCTGACCGCCTGCCTGTTGGCGGCCTGTTCGTTCTCCGACAGTTCGAAAAGCTCGTCGGACAGCTCCGGCAGCGTATCCGATATGGCGTCCAGCCCGATCAGCTCCAGTTCCGACTCGTCGCGCACCGACCAGGAAAAGTTCGAAGACTCGGTCGCCGACTACACCGCCGAATTCGTGGTCGGCTCGTCCGGCTCGCTGGATACCTTCCGCGCCCACGTCGGCGAACTGGCCGACAAATACGGCATCAGCAACTGGGAAGCCGACCGTCATAGTTATCTGGGCATAGGCCGCGGCTTGAAAAAAGCCGATCTCGGCAAGCCGCAAATCTCCGCCTTCACCGAAAGCCTGAGCGGCAAGGACCCGATGAAGCAGCAGGCAATCGAAGACGGGCTGAAAAAATAAATCGCCGCGACGTTGGCTTAAGCCGCCGCCGAAGCTGGGCGGCGGCATTGATCTGCCTGGCAATCGCCGCGCCGGCAGCGGCGCGCGAGTTCGAGTTTCTGTACATCGAAGCCAACGAAGGCAGCGCCAGCGGCGGCCACGCCGCGCTTCGCCTGGACGACGCGGTCTATCACTTTCAGCATGTCGAACCGGGCTGGCTGCGCCTGTACCGCGACGATTTCGCCGCCTTCCGTTTTGCCTACGGCTTTCAAGAAAACCGCGCCATACACAGCCACCGCATAGCCGTATCCGAAGGGTTTTTCCAGGACTTGCAACAAGTCTTCAACCGCACGCAATTGATACAGACCCAGCATTTCGACCGCTTGCGCGCGCTGGCGGCCGACCGCGATTTGCTGCAAGGATTGCTCGAACCGGAGGAGGTCCGGCCGAGTTTGGCGTTGAAGGCCTTGGGCTATTTTCTGGAACGCTACCGCCCAGCCCAAGCGATGCCGGCGGATCGGCCCAGTCCGCGTCTGGCCGAGTTGCGGCAACTCGCGGCGGACCGTTACGGCGCGGACTTTTTAGCTGCCAAACGGCGGCGGATTCGCGAACAACTGCATGCACTGACGCCGGCCCGGCCCGCGCAAAATCCGCCAATCTCCGCCGAACGCTTCGAGGTCGGCGAACTTAGCTTCGGACAACGTTACGAAAACCAACTGCTGAATCTGGCCGCGCTCGACGTGTTGCAAGCCGGTCTGTCGCCGCGCCCGGAGACGCTGTTGCAAGCGCGTTTGCCCGAGCTGGCCTTAAACGCGGCGCAAATTCGGACCTTGGCGAGCTTTCGGGAAAACTTGATTGCCGATCTATTAGCCTTGCTCGACAGCCGGCGGCCGGATTGGGGCTATCCGCTGCTGGTCGGCATGGCCAGACTGCACGCGCTGGATGCCAGCATCGCGTCCGGCGAACTGAGCGTGTTGGATCGCAGCCTTCAGCGGGAATCCGCGCCGGCCTTGGCCGAAGCGGATTTACCGGTCGCGTTGCAATACGGCCGGGCCTTGCTCGCCGCCGCCAGCCGCCGTTTGACGGACGGCGAGGCGCTGGACGAACGCGGTTACGCCGAAATCGAACGCGGCGCCACCGCACTGCTGCAAGTGGCGGAGCCGCTGCGGCAAACGCCGCCCAAACCGTTGGCGGTACTGACAGCCACGCCGGCTAAGCCCGCCGCCGCCGAATTGCTCAGCTTGCCGCTGGCAACGGAGCAACTGGCGGCCGAGCTGGCGCTGGCCGAACGGCGCCTGAACCAATACCGCGCGCAACTGACCGAGTTGTACCGTTACGACCTGCTCGGCCGTAATTGCGTGACCGAGCTGTTTCGGATGCTCAACGCCACGGTCGGCCGAACCGGCGGCGCGAGATCGGCCGAGGCGCTGGCCGATGCCTCGCGGACGCTGCTCGGCGGCTATCTGGACGACAGCGGCGCCAACCGGATTCCGTTCGCGGCTTACGACAGCGTTGGCGCCAGCTACCGGGTAGTTGCCAGCGAGCGCCTACCGCCGTATCGCGAACGCCAACTGAACCGCCAATACCAAACCGAGCCGGCCTGGCGGGTGGCGTTACGCGAATCCAATGCGCTGACTTCGACGGTGTACGCTTGGCATGGCAACGACGCGGTCTTCGTGTTTTTCACCCAGGATGCGGTCTGGCCCCGCCCCTTGCAAGCCGGCTTCAATCTGGCCGCCGCCGGTGGACAGGCGGCGCTCGGCTTGTTGAGCTGGCCCTGGGACAGCGGCCGAAATCTGCGCAACGGCCTCAAGGGCGCCGCCGTCAGCCTGCCCGAACTGGTGTTTTTCAACATCCGCAAAGGCTCGTTTCCCGGTTTGTTACCGGACGCCGATGCGCTCGCCGACGCGGCGGCGGAGTGAGTGGATCAGCCTAGAAAAATCAGTCGAGCATTCCAAACCCCGTTCCGAGCCCAGCCGATGGGTAGGCGGGATTTGGAATGCTCGCCAAATGGGCGAGGTTTAATATCCGTTCGTGCTTCGACAAACTCGGCACGAACGGATTGACGCGTTCGAACGGTTTTTTTTAGGATCAGCGGTTAGCCTAGCCTAGGTTTGCGTCGAACGGCTGCTTAGACTCGTTATTGACAGCTGCCGTCATAGGCGCACGAGATATAGCATTCGGCCGGCGTGCCCAGGCTGGTGTAGTCCGACACCCCGTCGATCGTGCACTCCACGCCGTATATCCAGCCGTTAGCCCCATCGAGATACACCTCGCCGCCGTCGTTTTGGCAACGGGTCGCGACAGACTTGGCAGCGCGAGCCAGATTGTAATCGGCGGAATCGCGGCAACCGGGTAACCAAGAAGCGCCACCGTCCCCCCAGCCGCCACCTCCGCCGCCACCTCCGCCGCCCCAGCCACCGAAATCACCACCGCCGCTGCTCCAGCCGCCAAAGTCTCCGCCGCCGTCGCAGCTAGCGAATTCCGGCGCACACCAACCATTGCTTTCCATGGCCATGCCCACCGGACTAATCAAGAGTAAGGACAATATCCCGCCAGCTAATCTGTTCATCGTGATACCTCGTCAAAAGCAAAATTTGGGTTTTCAGGGCGTGATGAGCGTTGCATCGCGTCGGTAAGATTCGAGCAACGGAAACTAAACTCGCCAACGCGACGGCCTAGCCTCGCAACTTAGGGTATAAGCCCAAGTCCCGCGTTGTCTGTGAAGTATTCACTCGATCGGCCGTTGCGGCGGGCGATGCCTGGATTTTGGCCGAGCGAGCGCTGCCGTAAACCTCTCCGTAGTCTGTTAAAAAAAGCGCGGAGGGGGTTGAGTATAGGCCGGGCTGTAAACCGATCGGGCTGGCTAGACTTGAGCTAGAATGCGGCCCATTCGAATCCAGGAAATTTCAGCGTCATGGTCACCGACATTCCTCCCAAACGTTTTCGCATCGCTTTTTCGTTCGCTGGCGAAAAGCGCGATTTTGTCCAACAGACCGCTCGGATCTTGGCGGAGAGGTTTGGCGAAGAGAAAATCCTGTATGACGAATATCATGAGGAAGAATTTAGTCGGGCAAGACTCGGGCGCTATCTACCTAGGTTTTATCACGATGAGTCTGATTTGGTCGTTGTTGTTCTTTGCCAAGATTATTTACAGAAAGAATGGCCGGGATTGGAATGGGACGCCATATTCGATCTGATAAAGAAGCGCCGTGACGACGACGTTATGTTGACTCGGTTTGACCGCGCGGAAATTGCCGAACTGTACGATGCGGGTTACACAGAGCTTGATGATAAGTCACCCGAGCAATTCGCCACTAAGATTTTAAGACGTTTGGCGCTCAACGAAAGCAAGCCCAAAGATCATTACACCAAAGACCTAAATTTCCAGGCTGCATCAGAAGTCGCTCCAACGCCGTCTCCAACCGTCTGCGCTCATGACGCGACAACCCTTAAAAAGTTGGAAACTAAAGAAGCAGAATCTTTCGTCCAGAGTATTCAGAAATTCCTTCCCCAATATTTTTCGAGCGTTCCAACCCTTCGAAAACCGGCGGATTTAATTCGGTTCTTTTGTGCAAGTCGTAGCGGGGAGGACGAAATCGGCGAGCTCTTCTTTGTGGTTCGGGAGGCGTTACGGGAACAACCGCCAACTCTGAACAGAACAGCGGCGGAAGAGGCGGCTGCTTTGCTTTACTGTATCGCGGCGCGTCAAGCGGTGGATGCGGTAGTCGCCAAGGCAAATATGGAACGTCTGGGTGCCGAGGTCATTGAGGTTCCGTATGATCAGAACATCGTGTGCGCGGTCATCGTCAATGCGCTGTTCGGCGGGACGCTAATTCTGAAGGCGCCGGACCCTGCCGATATTCCAAGCTTACCAAGACCGGAATGGGTGCTCGACACCGACGCCTTACCCAATGGCGAGAACCTGACTGGATCGCTGGAATGCGCGGTATTTAACGCACTATTCAAAAACTCCAAACTCAGCCCTCAACTGTGTTTGGATTCTGATGGCCTGACTGATCAACAAAAGGCTTTGTTAAAAAACCGAATAAAAGACATCAAAAAACGGAACTTGAGCCTTGCCCTGGTGGTGCGCGGCTCGCCGCCATCCGGCGTCGCTGTTGAGGTTTCTAAGAATTACAGTTTGCCTTTATTCTTACCGTCCAAAGAAATCTGCAATGAAATACTGGCAATGGATGCCAACACGCTGATCGCGCATATATTCGAATTATGGGAACTGATGGAAAACATCTAGCCCGACCTACAAGCGATAGGAAATTGTAAATGACGAACCCTTTCTTAAATTTGGTGGAAAAATCCGCTGTTGAATTAGCGTCCAGCGACCGCTTCCCCGCCGCCGGCCACTACTGGAGCCAGCCGGAAATCGATGCGTTGATTTTCGCGTTCGCGGCGCGGCGGCCGTTGTTGGTGCGCGGCGAGGCCGGTAGCGGCAAGAGCCAGATCGCGCGGGCGGCGGCCCGGCATTTGAACGGAGGAGAACCCTGGGTCGAAGTGATACATCCGCGCTTCGAGGCCCTGGACTTGCTGTACCGGGTCGATGTGGTCGAGCGCCTGGCCGATGCGCAAATCCAACAGTTGGACAAGACCAACAAAAAATACGTCAAACCCGGCCGCTTGTGGCAAGCGGTGCAATGCCTGCAAGACCACGCCGATGCGATTCCGGTACTGCTGATCGACGAAATCGACAAGGCCGATGCCGACTTGCCCAACGCCTTGCTGGACGTGCTCGGCAACCGCAGCTTCGAGGTGCCGCCACTGGCCGATTTGACGGTGCGCGCGCCCGACCGGCGCTGGCCGCTGATCGTCATCACCACCAACGAAGAACGCGAACTGCCGCCGGCCTTCATCCGCCGCTGCGCGGTGCTGAACCTGAATCCGCCCAAAGCCGATGGGGCCTTCAAGGATTGGCTGATCGAGCGCGGCCGGGTGCATCGCCATCTGGCGATAACCGACGCAGCCCGCTTGCAGGCCGCCGAGCAAGTGCTGGCCGACCGGCAAGTGGCCGAATCGGCCGGCTATCCGAAAGTCGGTCTGGCTGAGTACATCGACTTGCTGACCGCGTTGCACGAACTGACTGAAGCCATCGCGGACCCGCAACAACGCCAGCAAAGCCAAATCGACTGGCTGCAACGCCTGGGCGCCTACGCGCTGGTCAAGCATGCCGAACAGGATCAAGGCCGCACGCCGCGAGCCGCCAGCCAGCCGGCGGCGGACGCCGAGTGAAACCTGCCGGCTTTGCGCCTGCCCAAGGCGCAGTGGCCCGCGCCGATCTGCTGCGGCTGTTGGCGGCCGCGCCGCGCCCGCTGTTGGTGTTGGACGACGCCGGCGAACACGGCTTGGCCTACCGCGAACAACCGCCTGCCGAGCCGGCGCTCGCTGTGGAAAACCTGGTCGTACCGGACCGCAACCCGCCGGCCGCGATCTCGGCCAGCCCCTATAAACTCCCGCTGCAAATGCCGTTCGCGCACGTGGTAGCCGAACGGCACACCCGCGAGCCGCCGGCCGTCGAGCCGGACCCAACGCCGCGACTTGCGGTCGAGCCGATTAGCGAAGACGACGCCAAACCCTTGGCCGAACGCCGACTGGTCGATTATGAAGACCTGGTGCCCAAGGCTCGCCTGCTGCCGGCCTTGAAACGCCATCTGGCCCACGACCAATTGGGTGGTTTGGATGTTTCGACGCTGGTCCGGCAAATCGCCGGGCAGCGATTGCCACGCCATTTGCCGCGCCGGCGTCTGCAAACCTGGCATCCGCAATGGGTGGTGGTGCTGGATTTTTGCCAGCGGCTGTGGCCTTACCGGCAGGACATGCACCGGCTGGCCGAGCGTTTGCTTCGCCAGTGCGGCGAGAGCGGCATCTCGCTGCGCATCGTCAACCACGGGCCGCTGAATCCCTGGAGCGACTGGTTGGAAGAACAGCGCAGCCACGGCCCGCCGCCGGCCAAACGGCCTTGGCGGATGCCGGCCGCCGGCACGCCGGTGTTGCTGGTCAGCGACCTGGGCCTGCTGGAAGGCGCGCAGTCGTCCACCCATCACGCGTGGCTGCGCTTCATCGGCCAATTGAGCCAAGCGCAAACCCGGCCCTGGGCCTTGCTGCCGCTGGGCGCGGACCAGCTCGACCGCGATTTGCCCAAGGCACTGTCGCTGTTGCGCTGGAGTCCGGACGCCCGGATGCACCCGGAACGCGCCTTCGGCGGCGGCCTGGCCGAGCCGGCCGGCTTGGCCGAGCTGCTGGCGATGGCCGCCGTCACCCGCCGCGTCGATCCGCCCTTGCTGCGGGCGATGCGCCAACTCAATCCGCGTGCGCCGCTGAACGCCGGCTTGGAAGGCGCGTTTTGGTGCCATGCCGACGTCGAAGCCGGCGCGGCCGCTAATATCCGTAGCGAAGCCCAAGCCGGCCACCTGGCGTACTTTTCCGAACACCTGGCAAATAGCCATCTGGCTCTGGAAGCACTGCGCTTTAAGCACCATGCCCATTTGCGTGCGGTGTTGAATCACGAAGAAACCTTGTTGTGGCGGGCGCATACGGCGTGCGACGACGCGGATTTACCGAAAGCCGCGCGGCAAAGAGCTCAAGCCGCCGAAACCTTCATGCGACAACTGGCGAAAACCCTGGCTCAGCCGAATGCGCTCGAAACCGCCGGGGTCTGGTGGCAGGTTGCGCAAGACATCGTTAAGCGCGCCGACCGGCGCATGGGCGAAACCTACCCGCAACTGTTGACGCCGTTGGTTTCGGCGATTGCCGAGGCGACCGGCGACCTGTCGAGCGCGCCGGATTGGCTAGATCCGGCCGTGCTGGCCGGTTTGCGCGGCGTCGGGTCGGTGCCTTGTCGATTGGTCCGCGACGCCCGGCAACAGGCGATCACGCTTAAGCCCGTGCTGGCGAATCCGCCCAGGCAAACCGCATTCGGCGATCCGCTCAGCGTGGACAGCGGCGGCGTGCGGATCGATTGCGCCGGGCGTAGCGCCTGGTTACCGTTGCCTGCGGTGTCCGCGCGGATTTGCAGCCTGAACGACGCCAACGAAATCACGTTGACCACCAGCAGCGAGACCTTGAAACTGGTGCGGGTCGGCAGGCCGCGAGGGGCGGCGGCTTGGTTGGTGGAATCCAGTTGTCTGACCGTCGTAGCGCCGGACTTTTGCGGTAAGGAATGGCGATGGCGGGATGACGACTTGAAAGTGGTCAAAGGCCCGAACGGCCAAAACGTGCTGGTCGAAAAGCAGCTCCGCAAATCGCTGGCCCCGCATGTTAAGGACCAAGGGCGCATCTTTCAGGAAGGCCAATACGCCTCCGGCGTGACCTACTATCTGGACGAATACGGCGTATTGGCCGAGTTGCTGGTGGTCACCCCGCATGGCACCGCAGCGCAATCCTTCCGCTGGATAGAGCCGGGGACTTTTTTGATGGGCTCGCCGGACGACGAGCCGGAGCGCGCAGCAAATGAAGGCCCGCAACACTGGGTGAGGCTCAGCCGGGGCTACTGGCTGGCCGACACCGCCTGCAGCCAAGCCTTGTGGTTAGCGGTGATGGGTAATAACCCCAGTCATTTCAAAAGCGACCCGAACAATCCGGTGGAACAGGTCAGTTGGCTGGACGTGCAACAGTTTCTGGAAACGCTGCAAGCCTTGCTGCCGGGCTGCCAGGCTGATTTACCCAGCGAAGCGGAATGGGAATACGCCTGCCGGGCCGGCACGACCACGCCGTTTAGTTTCGGCGCCAACATCACGCCGGCGCAAGTCAACTACGACGGCCATTATCCGTATGCCGGCGGCGAGCAAGGCGAGTACCGGAAACGGACCGTGCCGGTCAAAACCCTGCCGGCCAATCCGTGGGGCTTGTACGAAATGCATGGCAATGTCTACGAATGGTGTAAGGATGGTCGGCGCGAATACAGCGCGCAGGCGCAAACCGACCCGCTCGGGCCGACAGGCCAAGATCAATCCCGTGTGATTCGCGGCGGCTCCTGGGACTTCCACGCCAGGTGGTCTCGCTCGGCCGACCGCATCGCGGACCGGCCCGACAGCGCCAGCAACGACCTGGGCTTCCGGCTTTGCCTGAGGTCCATCCGGCCCGGTCAGGCAGCGGGTGGCCCGGCGGGATCGCCGGGCCGGGCGAGCGGAGCGAGCCCCCGCGCGCCTCGGGTGGGTGAGACTGGCCGGGGCTGGCTTGCCGACAAACTGGCCGCGATTTTCAAACCGGACCCTAAACCGAAACGCCGATCATGACCCTGCACTTTTTCGCGATACCGGCCCTGCAGCCGCAACACGAGTTTAACCCCCGCGCAACCGCGATCGATGCACCCCCGGTTTTTGCCTATCCGCTGCCGGCCGGCAAACCGCAACGGCTGCCGCCGGCTTTAGCAGGCGCCTCTTCCGCGTTGCGAGTGCCGTCGGCCCCCGTAGGAGGCGCTTTAGCGGCGACTGAAGCCTCTTCCACGTTGCATGGGTCACCGACCAATTTTCCAGCCCGGTAATTCGCGATGACAGACCCCGCCCGCTTCCCCGACCCGTTTCCGCCGCCGTTCGCCAATGTCTGGGGGGATGATCGCTATGGGCTTTGGGCGGCCATCGTGGTTGATGGTGGGGCCGAGGCGCTGACGCAAATCCTGCGTTGGATCGAACCCGGCAGCTTCTGGATGGGCTCGCCGGACTACGAGCTGGAGCGGTCTAGCGACGAGGGCCCGCAACACCCAGTGACGATTAGCCAGGGTTTCTGGCTTGCAGACACGGCTTGTACCCAGACCTTGTGGCTGGCGGTGATGGGCAATAACCCCAGTGCGTTCAACGATGATCCTAACCGGCCGGTGGAGTCGGTCAGTTGGCTGGACGTGCAACAGTTTTTGGAAAAACTGCAAGTGTTACTGCCCGGTTGCCAGGCCGATTTACCCAGCGAAGCGGAATGGGAATACGCCTGCCGGGCCGGCACCACCACGCCGTTTAGCTTCGGCACCAACGTCACGCCGGCGCAAGCCAACTATGACGGAGAGTTTCCGTATGCCGGCGGCGAGCCAGGCGAGTACCGGCAACGGACCGTGCCGGTCAAAAGCCTGCCGGCCAACCCGTGGGGCTTGTACGAAATGCATGGCAATGTATGGGAGTGGTGTAAGGATGGGCGGCGCGACTACAGTGCAATGCAGATCGATCCGCTCGGGCCGACGGGCCAAGATTTACCCCGTGTGATTCGCGGCGGCTCTTGGAACAACGGAGCCAGGGGGAGGGGGTCGCGCTCGGCCAGCCGCCTCGCGGTCCGGCCCGGCGACGCCGACAGCAGCCTGGGCTTTCGGCTTTGCCTGAGGTCCATCCGGCCGGGTCCGGCAGCGGGTGGCCCGGCGGGATCGCCGGGCCGGGCGAGCGGAGCGAGCCCCGAGGTTTAGACGCGCCGACCGGTTTGGCGCACTGGCGTACAAACCTAGGTTTGTACTCCGACCACGCGTGGGGGATGGCTGTCGTGCGCTGTGGGATGGCGACCGGCCCAGGCAAACCGGGCGTTAAAAAAGGCGGCCTCCGTGGTGTTCACCCCGCCTATGTTAGGAGCAATCAAGGCTTTCGGCTATGCCTGATGTCCATCCGGCCCGGTGAGGCAGCGAGTGTCCCGGCGGGATCGCCGGGTTGGGCCAGCGGAGCGAGCCCCGAGGTTTAGACGCGCCGACCGGTTTGGCGCACTGGAGTACAAACCTAGGTTTGTACTCCGACCACGCGTGGCGAATGGCTGTCGTGCAATGGGGCTGGTTGTCGGCCCAGGCGAACCGGGCGCAAAAAAAAGGCGGCCGCCGCTTGGAGGTCGCCTTAAGGCTGTCGTCCTTGGATGAATCGGTGGATGTTGCTTCGGGCCGGTGACGCTTCGACGCGAATCGGAGCGACGTGCCGTTTGAGTTAGAGTCTAGCCGGACCCGTTTCAATCGTTAGGTCTACTCGCTTGAATTCGTTAAATTTTGCCGGTTTATGTGCTGGTTTTCACATTCTTCTGGCCAGTCGGTTGGTCTGCCGTGGCGGCCGGGGCGTTCATCGTCGCCAGAAACACGCCGATCACGATCATGATGGCGGTAATCCCGTAGCGTTTGAATGCAAGAGCGGCGGTCTTGGCTATTTTGTCGAGCGGCATGGTTGTTCTCCGAAAATGGTTTGGTGGCAGCGAGCGCCGGATAGGGCGCGTTACAGGTGGCGTACCGGCACGCCCTTGGTTTTGGGACGCGGCGCGGTGAAGATGTCCATGGCTTCGCTGAGAATTTGGTCGCACAGCGCGCACAGATCGCCTTCCAGGTAGATTTGTTCGCAGCGGGATAAACGGGTGCCGCAACGGCGGCAGCATTTGGTTTTGGCTTGGGTTTTCATGGCGGTTTCTCTCTCGATGTCAGTTTGTCGATAGTCTGGAAGACTGGTTAAGTCTGTCGGTACTGTTAACGCAAGACGAGTGCCAAATTTGACCGAAATGCTGGGTATTTTTTAACTGTTTGATATTTTTGTATTTTGTGTGTTTGTGTGGGTAGCCGGGTTAGATGAAAACGCTTGTCGGCGGAGAAAAGGGTTACCGGATTTCGTAACGCATACGAAATATCGTGTCCCGCCGATGCCGATTGCGCCGAATTTTCGCCGGAGGGCGACCTGCTTTGGTCTGGGCGATGAAGTCGTCGGGTTCGAATAGGGGGCGATTGGGTTGGGCTGAGGGTAGCTGAAACCGCTCGATAGCGAATGCGTGGGCTTCGACTCCGCTCAGCCAACGCGACTCCGCTGAACCAACGCGACTCCGCTGAACCAACGCGGTTCGGCTCAGTCAACGCAGCTCCGCTCAGCCAATGCGATTCGGCCTCGGCAAACGCGATTCGGCGAAATCCATCGCCCACTTTACGCTGAAAGTCGGTGGACTTGGTACCGATACTTCGATTTCGCAACGCCGGCTATCGCTGCTAAAACTATTCCCTCAGCCTTGAGGTTGACTTTTCGGGACGAAAAGAGAGCGTGCTCGTTAGGATATTGGCTCGGCGAGCTACGAAATATCGTCGAGTTGTTAGCGAATTGTGCTAAATTCTATTGACTTTAAAATCAGGTGCCGTACAGAACGCCAGCAATGGAATGCCGGATTACCCGCCTAATAACAAAAACGCATGCGAAACCGATCGTTCATCACTCGAATCCGCCTAGCCTGGTGTTACACCGGACTACTGTTGTTGGCCGGCCCGAGCGGGTTTCCTCAGACAGCCCGTGCCGCCGGGCACAGTCATGCCGAACAATTGGCGATTCCGGATTCCAGCGATTTCCGGGGCGAGATGCTGTTATTCCCGGCCGTGACCGTGATCGACCGCTACGATCAAGGCCCGAAAAAGAAACCGGCCAACAGCGAAGTGATCCCGGAGATGAACTTCTTTTACACCGCTGATTACCAGCAATTTCGCTTTCTGGGCGAGTGGCTGGTGTCGACCAAGACTCACAACCTGGAGCGGATTCAGTTCGGTTTGCACTTGGGCGAGTCCAGTTTGTGGCTGGGCCGCTTTCACAACCCGATCGGCTATTGGAACATGCAGTACCATCACGGCGCTTTTCTGCAGAACACCGCCAGCCGGCCCGGTATCATGGCCTTCGAAACTCAGGGCGGCGTGATTCCCAATCATTTGACCGGTTTGTTCTGGGAAGGCGTGCATCAATTCGACGAAGCCGGCCTGTATTACTCGGTCGGCGCCGGCGCCGGACCGTATCTGAAGCGCGGTTTGTCGGCCTTCAACGTGATCGAGCCGGGCGGTTCGCATCGGCCGGGCGCCACTTTCCGATTGGGGTACCAGCCGGTTAGCTTCGGCGTCAACGAGTTCGGTATTTCCGGTGCCTATACCGAGATTCCGTCCGACCTCAACGACGTGCGCGAAGTGAAGCAATTCGTGGCCGGCGCTTATGCCAACTGGCAACAGGACAGCGTGCATCTGTTGAGCGAAGTGGTCTACGCCAACAGCCGCCTGGAGCACGACGCCGGCTTGCGTAACGGCGGCAGTTTCTTTAACGCCTACGCGCAAGCCGAATGGGCGTTCGCCGACGATTGGACCTTGATCGGCCGGATCGAAGGCACGCGCGGCGGTCAAAACGATCCTTATTTGGCGCTGTTTCCGCGCTACGTGCGGGACAGGCTGCTGGGTGGCTTGCGCTACCGGGTCAACAGCAATATGGCGCTGAAGGTGGAAGCTTCGCAGGATCATATCCGCGACGACCGTTACGGCCAGGTGATGTTTCAGTGGAGCGCGGTATTTCCATGAGACTCCGGCGCGCTTTATTTTGGTCGAGTTTGGCGGCGGCTCTGCTGTTCGGCGCGGCGCGGTCCGGCGCGATCAGCCGGCAGTCCCTGGTATTGGCGACCAGCATCGATTCGGCGGTACCGTCACTGACGGTTCAGGAAGCCCGAAAACTGTTTCTGGGTGTGCCGCTGGAAAAAGAGGGCGAGCATCCGGTGCCGCTGGTCAATGCCAGCGATCCTTTGATTTATCAAGTCTTTCTGCAAAAAGTCGCGTTCATGTCGGCGACCGCCTACGAAAACCAAACCATCTCGGTGGTGTTCCGCCTGGGCGGCAAACGGCCGGAGCGCTACGACGATTACCAGCATCTGGTCGAGGCTTTGCAACAACACCCCGGCACCGTGACTTATTTGTGGGAAGATCAGGTGAAGGCAAACCAACGCATCAAATCCGTTAACGTACTATGGCAAGGATCTCTCGAGTAGGCCGCTTTTTTAATAGTTTTAACGGTCGAATGATCGTCGCGGTGGTCGGCATTCATTTATTGCTGGTGCCGATTTTGTTGTTCGGTATTTATCGGGTCATCAAGCCCAGCATGGAAGCCCAATTCGTCAACCAGGTGCGCTCCGACGCATTGATGTTCGGCAATCTGGTGTCGCCGCGATTGTCGCGCGGCGACATCGGCGAATTGCAGGGCTTGCTGGGCGAATTTTTGCTGAACGGCCGGCTGGCCTATGCCGAAATCGCCACCGAACAGGGGCAGGTCCATGCCGACGTGGCTTTGAACGCGCGGCAGGCGTTTCAGGAGGATTTTTTCTTCGGCGAACACGGCGACGGAATTTACTTTGTCGCGGTGCCGGTCAGCGCCGACAGCGGCCAATCGGCGACCTTGCGGCTGGGTTTCGACGAAAGTCAGATTCGTCGCGAGATTTACACGATTTACCAGCGTAGCGGTTATTTTGTCGCGGCTTACATGGGCTTGACCTTGCTGGTGGTCGGTTTGTTCGGCCGCAAGCTGGTGCTGCCGCTGGAGCGGTTGCGCGACGAAGCCGAGCAAATCGCCGAAGGCAATCATACCGGCAGTTTCAGCACCGGCACCCGGATCACCGAAGTCGCGGCCTTGGCCGAACATCTGGAAAAAATGCGCCAGGCGCTGTTGTCGGCCCGCGACGCGGCCTTGCAGGCCGCCGGCGCCAAGACCGAGTTCTTGGCCAATATGAGCCACGAAATTCGCACGCCGATGAACGGCATCATCGGCATGATAGGCTTGGCGCTGCGGACCGACTTGACGCCCCGCCAGCGCGAGTTTTTGGCGATGGCCAACAGTTCCGCCGATGCCTTGCTGCGCATCGTCAACGACATTCTGGACTTTTCCAAAATCGACGCCCGCAAACTGGAGCTGGACCACGCGCCGTTCCGCTTGCGCGAAAGTCTGGGAGATACCTTGAAGTTGCTGGCCGGCCACGCCCACGAAAAAGGCCTGGAGTTGATGCTGCGCATCGATCCGGAAGTGCCCGACGATTTGATCGGCGACACCGGCCGCTTGAACCAGGTCATCATTAATTTGGTCGGCAACGCGATCAAATTTACCCAGCACGGCCAAATCGTGGTTCAGGTCAAGCCCGAACACCACGACGCCGAGCGGGTTTGTCTGCACTTCGCGGTGCAGGATACCGGCATTGGCATTCCGGCCGACAAGCAGCGCCTGATTTTCGAGGCCTTCGCCCAAATCGACGCGTCCTCGACCCGCAAATTCGGCGGCACCGGCTTGGGGCTGTCGATTTCGTCGCGGCTGGTGGAATTGATGGGCGGCCATCTGGCTCTGGAAAGCGAACTGGATCGCGGCAGTACCTTCTTTTTCACGGCGGTATTCGAGCGCCACGTTCGGGCGGCTGACGACGTCCAAGTGCCGGAAATCGACGTTAAGGGCTTGCCGGTGCTGATTGTCGATGACAACCTGATCAATTTGCGGGTGTTCTCGGAAACCCTGAGCCATTGGGGCATGCTGCCGACTACCGTCGATAACGGCCAGGCGGCGATCGATGCGCTCCGCTGCTCGCGGGCCACCGATAGCGGTCAACGCTACGCGATGGTACTGCTGGACGCGATGATGCCGATGATGGACGGTTTTACCGTGGCCCAACGCATCCGCGAGGATCACCGCTTCGACCCGGTCACGATCATGATGCTGTCGTCGGCGGACCGGCCGGACGACTTTGAGCGCTGCCGCGACTTGGGCGTCAATTTATACGTGCGCAAGCCAGTCAAGCATTCCGAGCTGTGGAACGCGATCCAGTCCGCGCTGAGTCAAACCGAAGCCCGTTTCGCCGATAGCGCGCCGCCGGCGCTGGCCCAACCGCCCCGGCCGCTGCGCATCCTGTTGGCCGAGGACAATCCGGTCAATCAATACATGGCGGTGGTGCTGCTGGAAGAGCGCGGTCATAAGTTGGAAGTCGCCAACAACGGCCGTGAAGTGCTGGACATCCTGGCGACCGGCAAGCCCTTCGATTTGGTGTTGATGGACGTACAAATGCCGGTGATGGACGGTTTTCAGGCCACGGCGGCGATTCGCGAATCCGAACGCGACAGCGGCCGGCACCTGCGCATCGTGGCGATGACCGCCCACGCGTTGAAGGGCGACCGCGAGCGCTGTCTGGCCGCCGGCATGGACGACTATATTTCCAAGCCGGTGCAGGAGCAGGAATTGCTGGCGACGGTCGAGCGTTGGGATTTGGCGCAAACCGATCAAGAGGGCGAGGTCGCCGTGGCCGAGCCGATGGCCGAACCGGCCTTGGAATGGCGGGAAGCGCTGCAGCGCGTCAGCGGTCGCCAGAACTTGCTGGGCAAAATGATGACGATGTTCCAGGAACAATCGGTGCAATTGTTGGCCGACGTTGAAAGCGCGATTCACAGCCAGGACGCCGCCAAGTTGCGGATGTCGGCGCATACCTTGAAAAGCTCGGCCAACAGCATCGGTGCGTTCGGTTTCGGTAAGATCGCTCAGCAACTGGAACTCCAGGGTCAGGCGGCGGAGTTTGCCGACGCGGCCGCCCAATTCGCGTTGCTGCAACAGGCCGGCGCGCGTTTGGAGCCCGCCATTCGGGAATACTTGAGCGAAAATCCGCAATGAGGTTTACGTTTGAAGATACGTTCATCGAAACGCGCCGAGCGATTCCTCGGCGAGCCGCCGGCCCGGCGGGTAAACGGTGGGCGCAGGGGGGATTGACATGAACAACGATCTAGCGGCCGCCACTTGCGTGCTGTTGGTGGACGACAATCCGATCAATCTGGTGGAATTGGCGGCATTGCTGGAGGACGCCGGCTACCAAGTGTTGAGCGCCGAAACCGGCGACGCGGCGGTCGATCAGGCGGTGGCCAAGCGCCCCGATTTGATTCTGCTGGACGTGTTGATGCCAGGCATCGACGGCTTCACTACCTGCGAAAACTTGAAGGCGATTCCGGCGACCAGGGATATTCCGGTGCTGTTCATGACCGCGCTGGCCGATACCGCCGACAAGGTCAAAGGCTTTCACGTCGGCGCGGTCGATTACATCACCAAGCCGTTTCAGCACGAAGAAGTGCTGGCGAGGGTGCGAACCCATCTGACGCTGCAAAAGCTGAAACTGGAGTTGCAGGAAAAGGAAGAGCGCTTGTCGCGCATCTTCGAAAATGCGATGGATGCGATTCTGACGCTGGACCAGGCGGGCCGAATCACGCTGTTCAATGCGGCCGCCGAACAAATGTTTCGCTGTCAGGCCGCCGATACGATAGGCCGCTCGGTCGACCGGTTTTTAGCGCCGGAACTGAACAAAACCCTGACCAATTTTCGTAACGGCGTACCGGACAAGCAGGCCATCTGGCTTTCCGAAGGGATGGCGGCGGTCAGGGCGGATGGCGGCAATTTCCCGATCGAAGCGACGATATCGCGGGTGGAAGCCGCCGGCCAGCAGTTGTATATCCTGATTCTGCGCGACATTAACGAGCGCAAGGCCCGCGAGGAGGCCGAAGCCGAATGCAACACCTTGCGCGGCATTAATCTGTACTTGCAGGAAGAAGTGCTGGCCAGTCGTGACGGCGAGGAGTTGATCGGCAATTCGGTCGGCTTGCGCCAAGCGATGGCGTTGGTCAAGCAGGTGGCCGCCACCGACGCGACGGTGTTGATTACCGGCGAAACCGGTACCGGCAAGGAGTTGATCGCCCGGGCCATTCATAATCTGAGCGGTCGCAAATCCAAGACGCTGGTCAAACTGAATTGCGCGACGATCCCGGAAAATTTGGCCGAAAGCGAATTGTTCGGCCATGAGAAAGGCGCGTTTACCGGCGCGATCAACCGCAAATTGGGGCGTTTCGAACTGGCCAACGGCGGTACCTTGTTTTTGGACGAGATCGGCGAATTGCCGCTGGAAATTCAGGCCAAACTGCTGCGCGTGTTGCAGGAGGGCGAATTCGAGCGGGTCGGCGGCACTCAAACCTTGAAGTGCGATGTGCGGGTGATTGCCGCGACCCACCGCGATCTGGCCCAGTTTTCCCAGGAAGGGAAATTCCGAGCCGACTTGTATTACCGGATGAACGTGTTCCCGATCCATTTGCCGCCGCTGCGCGAACGCAAGGAAGACATACCGCCGTTGGTCAAGCATTTCATCAACAAATACGCGGCCAAGTTCGGCAAGAAAATCACCGCGATTCCGGAGCGTTTGATGTCGGATATGCAAAGCTACATTTGGCCCGGCAATATCCGCGAATTGCAACACATCATCGAGCGTGCGGTCATCCTGACCAACGGTTCGCAACTGGCCAACGTCGAATGCGTGCACGCTAGCGGCGGTGCGGTGCAGGCCAACGCGCCGATCGCGACGCTGGACGACGCCGAGCGCGCCCATATTCTGCGCGCGCTGGACGCTACCTCGTGGCGGATCGCCGGCAATCAGGGCGCCGCCAAAATTCTCGGCGTGCCGTCCACGACGCTGCGCTCGCGAATGGAAAGGCTCGGTATCGTTAAACCGCTGCCGCGTTAACGGTGATCGGCTAGGCGTAGCCCGGTTCGGCGGACTAAGCCCTTAGTGCGTCGGCAGGTCGCTTTAGCGACTCGGCTTTCTCGGACTACACTTGTTCGCTGATATTCTCGACGCATTTTAATTGGGCTCTGCACTATGACTGGGAACGGCCATTCCGGGACCGAAGCTTTTTCGTTGCGCAAATTGCTGGTGGCGATGACCGCCGGCGTCGCGTTGATTCTAATCGTTGGGAATGCCGTGGTCTGGATCACCCACGAGGGACTGCAAAGCGCCGAAACCGACAACCAGCGCTTGATGCGTGCGTCGTTGGCGTTCAAGGATGTGCGTTACCACGTCGTGCAAATACAACAATTCCTGACCGATGCGTCGGTGGTCGGTGAAGACGATTACGGCGTAGCGCGGGAAGAAAAATCCGCCGCGCATGTCGAACTTGCCGAGTTATCGACGATGCTGCCGGAGTTGCGCGCGGCGATCGACGATGCCGATCGCTCGGCCGAAAATCTGTATGCCACCGGCGAACGCATGGCCAATGCCTATTTTCGCGATGGCCGCGAAGCCGGCAATCTGATCATGAAAGCGCCGAACGACGGCTTCGATGCCGCTTCGGCCAGTTTGGCCACGAGTCTGGACCAGTTGGCTGAGCGCTTGCAACAAAGCGTCAATGCCGCATCGGTACGGCAAAGGGACATGCAAAGCCGCATGTTCGCCGTCAGCGCGACGGTGGCCGGACTGGCCTTGTTGCTGATCGTACTGGCCAATTATTGGCTGATGCGCAGACTGTTCGCGGTGCTGGGCGGCGAACCCAGCTACGCGACGGACATTGCCCGGACGATTGCCGGCGGCCATTTGGATATCGAGGTGCGAACCGCGCGACACGATAGCGCGAGTTTATTGGCGGTCATGAAGATGATGGGCGCCTCCCTGGCCAGTCACATGCGGGAAATCAGCATGGCCAGTAAGCAGATAGGCCAATCGTCCTATCAGATTTCCAACATCTCCGGCGATATTTCCAACGCCAATCGTTCCGAGCAGGCCCGTTCCACCGAAGTAAGGCAGGCGACCGATGCGTTGCGCTCTTCCACCGAGGAAGTGGAGCGCTTTACGCTTACCATTCGCCAGCGCACCTTGGAAACCCAAGACACCGCGCAACAAGGGCTATTGGCGGTCAGCGAAAATCTCGACGAGATGCGGCGGGTCGTCAGCGAAGTGGAAAGCGCCGAGGCCAAAACCAATGCGTTGCGTCAGGCTAATCGGCAAATTCAGGACATTACCACGACCATCCGCAACATCACCGAGCAAACCAATCTGTTGGCGCTCAACGCCGCGATCGAAGCGGCCAGGGCCGGAGAGTACGGCCGCGGTTTCGCCGTCGTCGCCGACGAAGTGCGGAAGTTGGCCCAAAACGCGTCCGGCGCGACCGCCGAAATCGCCGGCATTATCGCCGAACTGACCCAGATCATCGAAGAAAACACTCAAGCGATGACGTCGATCATTCAGGCCACTCAACAAGGCATGGAAAAAGCCGAGTCGACCAGCGTGGTGATACACCGGATTGTCGGCCAGATCGAGGAAAACGCGTCGACCGCGCAACAAATATCCGACGTCACCCGCAATCAACTGGACAACGTGTCCCGGTTGCAGACCCGTGTCGAGGCTTTGTTCGAAGCCTTGGGTCAAAACGAATCCAAAGTGCATATCACCCGGACCGTCAGCGACGACCTGTATGTGGTTACCGAAAAATTGCGGGCCATGCTGGAGCATTTCAGTTTCGATGCCAACAGGAAAACGACGCCCATCCCCAATGAACACCGCCGGTTTCCTCGCACCAGCCATTATCTACTGGCGCATATCGATGCGAAGAATAGAAGTCTGGACGGGGTTACCGCCGATTTCAGCATGAGTGGTGCTTGTCTGCGTTTACCGCTGCCGCTGCCGTGCGGGGAGAATGAAACCATCGCCGTTCAGTTGCGTATTCCGTACGACAACATCGATCAGTACGCGCACCAGGCGCCGCTGGAATTGGATTGCCGGATCGTCTGGTATAAAGTCGTCGACGACGAACATCATTACGGCGTCAAGTTCCCGGAATCGCTATCGCCGGCGGCGGTTAACGGCTTGAAAACCTGCTTCGACTTCTTTAATCACGCGTCCACCTATCGCGGCTAAGCCCTTGTCATGGACGGCGTCGGACATGGCGCGGATGTCCCGCGCCGGAACGCCGATAATCCCGGCCAAACTCCCTCCCTGCCCGGTTTTTCATCGTGGCCGATTCTTGATGGAACCGGATGTTCGCGGGGCGCTGGCGGAATGCCCGGAATGACTCTACACTGGTCTGGCCTGCTAGAGCGATCGGCGGGCGCCGAACACAGCGGTGGGCATACCGATTCGAACAAGGACATCAACAGGAGTGGAACATGCTTAAGAAATTATCAATTGTCGCCGGATTTTGCTGGCTGCACGCGCCGCTGCAAGCGGCCACGCTCGGCGACCTCCAGTCGCTGCCGTCGGCTATCCAGGACTGCCTGCAGGAGGCCGATTGCAGCGTCGTGGACCAAAGCGATTTCGATTTGGCCGGGATCGCCGCGTTTCGCTATCAGGCCGGTACCTTCGACGGTTACTTGCTGCGCTATTCGCTGATCGCGCCGTCCGCCGCGGTCGATATTTCGGATTATCCGGTGTTGAATCTTCAAGAAGCCGCGGCCCAGGCGCAAATCAACGAAAGCACGCCATTGGCCGGGACGGTTTGGCTGAAGCTGGCTTCGCGCTACGGCGCGGGCGGCGGGAGCGCGGCGTTGTACTTTGAGCACGTGACACCCGTGGACAAGTCCGTGTTGATGCATCTTGGCGACACGACCTATCCGGATGTGCTGAATTTTCAGTTGAACGATCAGGCATTGGCGGCCGGCGGGGCTTATCGCAGCGTGGCGCTGAATTCGGAAGGTAGCGTCGAAGCTGGCGATCTGGTGGCCGACGAGCCGCTTCTGGTTTGCATATCCGAGGGATGCGGAACTTACCAAGCCTTGCATCTGGTTGGTGTTAATTATGCGTGGGACGGCGCGAACTGGGTGCTGCAATTTGCCGCCGACGATATGCAGCGGGAGTTGTACGTAGAAAACACAACCTATAACGGCCAATATGGCTATTCATACCACAACCGCGATTACTACGTCGGCGCGGTACCGTTGCCGGCGGCCGGCGGGCTGTGCTTGGTCGGTCTAGCCTGGTTGGGCGGATTGGCTCGGCGTGGGGCTGCGGTCGCTTGATCGCACTCAGGCCGCTGGGCCGCCCTCGGCCCGATTGCGGCCGGCGGCCTTGGCTTGGTAGAGCCTGCGGTCGGCTTCGTCCAACAGTTCGGACGGGGCTTGCTCGGTGTGCGGTATTAATGCGGCGCTGCCGGCGCTGATCGTAATCCACGGCGAGGTTTCCGATTGCGCGTGGGGGATGTGCAGGGCTTCGATACGCTGACGAAAATGCTCGGCCAGGGCGCGAGCACCGTCGGCGTCGGTTTCCGGCAGTAGCGCGACGAATTCCTCGCCGCCGTAGCGAGCGACCAGATCGGCGGAGCGGCCGGTGGCGTCGGCCAGTTCGCCGGCGACCCGCTTCAGACACAAATCGCCGGCGCCGTGGCCGTGATGATCGTTATAAGCCTTGAAAAAGTCCACATCCACCAACACGGCGGCCAATGGGGTCTGGTTGCGTTGGGCGCGTTTCCATTCGCTTTCCAAGGCTTGATCGAAGCGGCGCCGATTGGGTATGCCGGTCAGGCCGTCGATCCAGGCCATCGTTTCCAGCAGGTCGGTGGCTTGTTTCAACCGGATGTGGTTGCGGATTCTAGCCTTGACGACCGGCAGATAAAACGGCTTGGTGATGTAATCCAGCGCCCCCAGGTTCAGGCCGCGTTCCTCGTCGTTCGCGCCGTTCAAGGCCGTGACGAAGATCACCGGAATTCGGCTGGTTTGCGGATTGGCTTTCAGATGGCGGCAGACTTCGTAGCCGTCCATGTCAGGCATCATGACATCCAGCAAAATCAAGTCCGGCGGTCCCTGGCTGGCGACGGCTTCCAACGCCGCCGCGCCGCTGGCCGCCACCTTGATCCGATAATCGCCGATCAGGTTTTCGGCCAGCACTTGGATGTTGGTGGGGGTGTCGTCGACGATCAGAATTAGCGGTTTGGGCGTATCGGCGTTCATCGATGTTCTCCGGTCAAATGGCGCTGGACCAGGGTTTCTAGGTCGGTCAGCGCGGCGAGCGCTAGCCGGTAGTCTATCAGTTCGATTTGTTTCTCGATTTGCTTCAATAGCCTGCGGCCGTCGGCGCTCGGCACCGTGTAGCGCAGGTGTTCGATCAAATCGCGCGGCACGTAATCGCTGCCCTCCAACAAAGCCCGCAAGCGGGCGGCCAGGGTGGCGGCGGTAGGGTAATCGCCGTTCGCGTTCATTGCATCGCTTTCGTCGGTGAGATAGTCGGCAATGGTTTGTAAGGTGGCGGCCAAGGTTTGCTCGAACTCCGCTTTGGCGGCGGCGCTCTTGACCTCCTGTTGTAAATCGGATTCCAGCCGACCGGCGGCGCGGCTCAATTCGATCGCGCCAACCGCGCCGGCCGCGCCCTTCAAATGGTGTAACCAATTCGCGGCGGCGGTCGCGTCATCCTGCCAGAGCGGATCGAACTGGCCGGCCGCACCGGCGAATGCCGATGCGAAGTGCTCCAGCAAGCGGCGCAGTTTGGCGTCGCTACCGATGGCCAAGTGTAGGTATTCCGGGTCGAAACCAGGCAATTCGGCGGCCAGGTTGTCGTCCGGCCAGTTGTCCGGCGACTTTGCGTCGGGCTGCGTCGATGCCGCCGATGGCTTGATATTGCGCAATAGCGCGGCGATCAGCGTCTGCGGCAGCACCGGCTTGCCGACGTGATCGTTCATGCCGGCCGCGTAGCACTCGTTGCGCTCGCGCTCCTGGACCGCGGCCGTCATCGCGATGATCGGTAGGTCGGCGTAAGCCGGGTTTTGGCGAATCAGCCGGGTGGCTTCGATGCCGCTCATCTCCGGCATCTGCAAATCCATTAGTACCGCGTCGTAGCGCTTGTTGCTCAGCGCGGCGACGCCTTCGCGGCCGTTGTTGGCGACGTCGACTTCCAGGCCGGCATTTTGCAAATATTCGCAGGTCACGATCTGGTTGATTTCGTTGTCTTCGACCAACAGGAGCTTGGCGCCGCGGATCGGCGCGGCCAGCGTCGCCAATTGCGGCCGGGCTTGCTCGGCGGTCGGAAAGACTTTGCCGCCTTGCAGGCGGGTGACGGCATCCAACAACATTGAAGGCATGACCGGTTTGACCAGAATGTCGTCGGGTATCGCGTCGCCGGCCGCGTTCAACAGGCTTTCGCGGCTGAAGGCGGTCACCATGATGACCACCGGCGCGTGGCGGATTTCGGAACGCTTCACCATGTCCTTGATCGCGCGGGTGACTTGAACGCCGTCCAGTCCCGGCATTTTCCAGTCCAGCAACACCAGTTCGAAGTCGCGGCCGCTGTCGTTGGCTTTGCGCAGGCACAACAAGGCCTCGTCGCCGCTGGCGGCTTCGGCGGCCTCGAAACCCCAGGCTTGCAGAATCTCTCTGAGCATCTGCCGGGAAATGTCTAGGTCGTCGACGATCAACACCCGCATGCTGTGCAGGTTGCCGGACAACACCGCGGCGCCGGGTTCCCGCGGATAGTCGAAGCACAGCGAGAATTCGAATTGGCTGCCGCGGCCGATTTCGCTGTGTACCGACAGATCGCCGCCCATCATTTCGACCAGGCGTTTGCTGATGGTCAGGCCTAGACCGGTACCGCCGAAACGGCGGGTAATCGAGCCGTCGGCCTGGGTGAAGGCTTGAAATAGGTTGGCGGCCTGATCTTCGGTCATGCCGATGCCGGTATCGCGTACCGCGAAATTCAACATGACCCGGCCGGGTTCGGCGCTGACCAGTGTGACCTTGATGTGTATTTCGCCGCGTTGAGTGAACTTGACCGCGTTGCCGACCAGATTGTTTAACACTTGGCCGAGCCGCAACGCGTCGCCGTTCAGGTAAGGCGGCGTGGCGGGGTCGAGTTCCAGCACCACTTCCAGTTCTTTTTCCTCGGCGCGGACGATGAACAGATTCAGGACGTTTTCCAGTACTTCCTCGATATTAAAGGGTTCGACGACCAGTTCCATCCGGCCGGCTTCGATTTTCGAATAATCGAGGATGTCGTTGGTGATCGAGAGTAGGGCCAGCGACGAGGTATGGATTTTGTGCAGGTAGTCGCGCAGTTTGGTCGATGGATTGCTGTTCAAGGCCAGATCGGAGAGGCCGATGATCGCGTTCATCGGCGTGCGGATCTCGTGGCTCATATTGGCGAGGAATAGTCCCTTGGAGCGCGAAGCGGCTTCCGCCTGATCCTTGGCCAGCAGTAATTCGGCGGTGCGTTGGGCGACTTCTTCTTCCAGGCGGTCGCGATGGTCGGTCAGCGTTTTGTCGCGTAACTGGATTTCTTCCAGCATGCTGTTGAAAGCCAATACCAACTCGCCGATGTCGTCGCGACCGTGTCGCGGCACGCGCAAGCTGTAGTTTTTTTCGTGGGCGATCAATCGGGCCGTGGTCGCCAGCTCTTCGATCGGTCGGGAAATCACCCGTTGCAGGCGAAGCGCCAACAGCGACACCACGGTCAAGGCCAGGGCGGCGCCGGCCAAGCCCTTGCCCAAATCGGTCAGTTGTTCGTTCCATTGCTGGGTGAAATCGGCTTGCAGCAGCAGGTAGCCGATCTGTTCGTTTTTGCGCACGACGGGAATATACAGGTCGGCGCGTCTCTCCCAGAAGTTGGTACGCATTTCCTGTGTCGGGACGCCGTAGTCGGCGGGTGGCGCGGTGACTTCGCCGCGCGGATTCCAGTTGGCCAGCACCGTACCGTCGGCGGCGATCATCCAGGCCGACAGTATTTCGGTGTGATCCTTGAGAGAGGCCAACAGGCGCTTGGCTTCGGTCCGGTCCGAAAAAACCAGCGCGGCCTGGCCGTTTTCCGCCAGCACGTCGGCCAGGCCGGAGACTTGCTGCAACGCGCTTCGGTATCGGCTGACCGCCGAGCTGACCGCCATCACCGACAAGCTGACCAGCAGGCAGGCCGCGCAGCTCAACATGATGATGGTGACCAGTTTGCGTCGCAGCGACCAGTTCGCGAAGTCGGGTAACACACGCATCGGTTTATCTCCCGTAAACGTAAGTGGCGATGTTCAACAACTGGCCCGGCAGGCGCAGACCGGCGTTTCGGATCGATTCCAAATTCACTTCGAATACCACTTTGTTGTCGCGGAACAATAGGGCTATGCCGCCGCCTTTTTCGGCGAAATCGGCGATGTCGGATAGGGTTAATACCGGGGCGCGGCCGACGGCTTTCAGCGTCACCAAAAAGCGCGGTTGTTCGGTGGCGCCGACGAACAGCAGGTGGCAGCCGGTCGGATTGAAATCGGCGAAGCCGCGGACCTCGATGCGCAGATCGTGCTCGCCGGCTTTACGTCCGTCCAGGGCCTGCAAGGCCCCTTCCAACACGTTGTTGCCGACCACGCACAGCGTTAACGTCGCGTCGGCCGCCACGGTGTCGGCGGGCCATTCGATGAACTTGGCGAAGTTGTAGAGATACGCGGCCTTGATTTGGGCTTCGGATAGGCCTTCGGCCTTCGGTGTCGGCACGACCGGAAATGTCAGCAATGTCAGCGCGATTAGGCCGGTCCTCAGGCCGGTCCAGCAACGCCGGCCGCAGCCGGCGAGGCGTGCGGAAGGTCCGGTGGCGAAAATGCGGCACGGCCGTGGCCGGCCGGCGCGGTAAGTCGCGGTTCTAAGTCCTTGATCCTTCATTGGGGAGTGGTTTGGGCCGCGGGTTCCGTAAGGTTTAACGCGGCGTAAGCCGCAGTCCGCCGGCTCGCGCCGGACCCGGTGTCGGCCGGGCGCCGTCGCGGCCAAGCGGCGGTGATAACGATTAGTAATGTGGAATGTCGGCGTGTAGTCTAGGCACCAAATCCATTCTTGTCGAATTTCCTAGGGTAATTTGGCGGCCAGGCATTTGCAATAGCCGTTCAGTTCTACGTAGGCTTGGCCGGCTACCGCGCCGCCGACGCCGCACGCGCCTTCCCAATAGACCGGGCCTATCCACAGATCGTGGTTGGCGCGCAGTTCCTGGTCTTTGACCAAGGGTTCGACCGTGAATTTTTCGCCCTTAACCACGATTTCCCAGCCAGACGGGTAAGTGCAGCCCGTATTGGGGCTGGTCCACTCGCCGGTGACGGTGACTTCGAATTCGTGGGCGGCCAACGTCGTGGTCAGGCCGTTGGCGTCTGTGATCGAACCGGATTTTTCGACCGAGGAGTCGTTACCCTTGAAATCGAACAACATGATCTGCCGGTTGTCTTCCAGTTCGATCGCAAACCACTGCCAACCTTGGCGAATCGCTTGAAACAGTTCGCCGTATTGGCGGTCGAACCAACTGTTACCGGTGACCTGGAAGGTTTGGCCGTCTATCGTCAAGGTGCCGGTGGTCGCCATTTTTGGTCGCGAATAGTAGTAGGTGTAACCGCCGAACCGGTAGGGATGGGCATCGCCGCCGTAGTGCAGCGCGGGCTGCTGGGTCGAATCCAGTTTCAAGTCCAAGGTGTAGTTGCCGATTTGCGCGTGCAGGCGGTCGTGGCCGTCGCCGCCGACCGCGGTGACTTGGTTGCCGGCGCCGGAGCTGAGATCGAAGCCGTCCTTGACCCGTTTGGGCAGATGCAGGCGCAGAAACTCCTCGAATTCGAAACGCTGGCCGTTGACATCGGTAATAGCCGCCTGCACCAGTTGGTCGCGCATGATGACGAAGGCGTCGAAGCTGAAAAATACCACTTCGAAACCGAAGCGGCGGCCGTCGTCGGTGAACAAATGACCGGTCCAATACCACCACTGGACTTGCTGGCTGGGCAAAAATGCGTCGTCGGCCGGCAGGGTTACCGGGCCGATCAAGCCTCGGCGCGGCAAAAACCAGTAGGCGGCCGAGACCAGGATCAACAATATCCAAGGCAGCAACGGCGGATTCAGCAGGCCTATCAGCACCAGGATCCCGGCAATGATCCAGGGCAGTTTTTTCCAGTGTTTACTCATCTTAGATACTCCAATGGGGTTGAAAAATTTGAAAAATCAAAAACGCCAGTCGATCTTGCCGTAAAGCGAGCGGGGAATTTCCATCGCGGAGCCGGGTAGCGAGATCGCCGATGAGTCGTGGTATTCGGGGTGGCGCGGCGAAAACAGGTTTTGCGCGACAAAGGACAGTTCGATGTCCGGCACGGGCTGATAGGCCAAGCGGGCGTCGAAGGTGGTGTAGGCCGGTATGGCCTGGCTGACCGAGTTTAGCCGGCTGACATGACGTAGCGTCAAATCGAGTTTGAGGTTTTCCGGTAGATCCATCTGCCAGCGCAAAGACCCGTGATGGCGGGGGGACAGGCCGGCCGTGTCCGGATTGTTGGCGTCGAACGGCATTTCGATTTTGATGTGGCTGTAATTGCCGGTAAAGCGCATCCAGTCCAGCGCTTGCCATTCCGCCGAAAACTCGATGCCGCGGGTGGTGACTTCCCGGCTATTGTTGTACCAGATCATCGGCAGGATCAGCGGCGGCGGGGCCAGCGGGTTGACGCTGCCTCTGCGAAACATGATCAAGTCGGTGTAGTGGTTGCTGAACGCGGCGACGTCGGTGGAGAAATGTGCCGTCCATTGGGCGCGGTAACCGATTTCGGCCGCGACGACTTTTTCGGCGCGTAGGTTGGAATTGTACTGGCCGCGAACCTGGAGGCGGTCGTAGGGCGCGGGCAAGCCGGTCGGCGTCGTGCCCAGCGCGATATTGGCCTGAGCTTCGCCTCTGGACGGGGTGCGCGCCGCCCGCGACACCGACGCCCAAACCGAATGATGCGCGCTAGGCGTCCACAGCAGGCGGGCATTCGGTTGGACTTGAGTGTTGCCGAAGTGGCTTTCCTCCAGTTTGGTGCCTAGGGTCAAGCGCAGCGTGTCGTCGATCAGCGTGATGTCGTCTTGGGCGAATACGCCGCCGTTATGATAGCCAAGGTCGCTATCGATGTACGAAATCGCGCCGGTATTGGTGACGGCGCTATGAATGAAGCGATAGTTGAGGCCCCACATCAGGTCGTGGTCGGCCGCAGGGTGTAGGCGGTGCTGAAAGTCGATGTCGAACATGTCCTGGGAATCGGAAAGCTCAGCCGCATTGAATTCGACCCTATCGTAATAGGTTTGCAATTTGAATTCGGAACCGTCGGCCAAGTTACCTTCCCAGCGCGCCAGCAGATTGGCGCCGTTGGCGTGGTCGTCGTTGGAAAACCGCGTGTTGTAGGGCGGCGCGATGGTAATCGGTTCGACGGTGTTGCCGACGGTTTTACGATATACGTCGCCCTGCAGCGTGTAGCGGTTGTCGTTGGAGATTCGGCCGTCGATCCGAAAGCCGCCTTGTACCGAACGCCAGTCGTCGTGAATGCGCTCGCCGGCCGAGTTGACGAAGCTTTCCCGTTCGAAGGTTTTGGCGTAGACCCGGTAATTGCCGTCGTCGCCGAACTGGCCGCCGTGGCGATAACCGGCGAAACCGCGTTCCTGATTGCCGCCGCCCGCGGCGAATAGATTGCCTTGGGTGTCCTTGGTTTTCTTGGTGATGATGTTGATGACGCCGTTGACGGCGTTGGCGCCCCACATCACCGCGCCGGGGCCGCGGATCACTTCAATGCGATCGATATCTTCGATCAAGGTGTCCTGCAGGTTCCAAAACACGCCGGAAAACAGTGGCGTGTAAATACTGCGCCCGTCGATCAAGACCAACAGCTTGTTGGCGTATCGTCCGTTGAAGCCGCGCGCGGTAATAGCCCAAGCACTGGAGTCGATTCTAGCCACGTCGATGCCGGGCGCCATCCGCAGCGCTTCGGGAATGCTGGTCGCGCCGGAGCGGCGTATGTCTTCCTGGCTGATAATGAAGGCCGCGGCGGCGGTATCGGACAGCGTTTCCGATTTGCGGGATGCCGACGAAACTTCCATTTGCATCAAGTCGTTGATCGAAAAGTCTTCCAGATTGGGCGGCGGCTCGGCTGCCTGGGGCGATTGCAACGGCGCGAGCGCCGTCAGGACGAACAAGTTGCCAACAACGTGGCGGGCGGTTAGAGGAAACCGGCGATTGGACGGCATGGTCATTTCCGTTGTTGTTATTTTTTGGCCTGACCAGCGCTGCTGGTCGCTTCGGCGATTGCGGTTGGCGAATGTGTTGATTAAAGATTCGCGTAACGCAACAAGTATGACGAGAATTTCCAAAAATCAATCTTTTAGCCGGAAATCATCGGAAATGTCGCGAATTCGACGAGCAAGGCAAGGAGAAAATGAACCATTGTCGGGGGCTGGGTTACGGTTTTAAAATTACGCCGACCCTGATGCGTGTTAGTTGATATTTCTTGAAAAACTAACGAAAAAACAAGCAAAAGTTTTGAATTTTTCGAACGAGGAAGGTCAGATTAGAGGTTAGAATATGTCTGGAGTTGGCCGTGCCGGTCGTCCGGCATTTCTGTTTCGTCGATTCGAAGGAGGCCTTATGCAAGAGTCGGTGTTCGTGAAACTTGATATAGAACGGGATGAAACGCCGCTTGGCGAGCAAGCGGGGCGCGCGAAGTCGTTTTCGGAAGCCGCCAGTTTAGCCATTGCGTCCGCTTATCCCCGCGACCTGTATTGTTCGCCGGCCTGGCCCGGCTGTCTGGGCAGTTCCGGGTCGCCGGTACCGGATTATCTTCCCTCGGATAAGTCTTATCCGGTCAGCATTGATACAATAAGCCATACCTATACTATCAATCGCTACCACATCCAGGGAGTATTTCATGATTCGCTTTCCAGCCGAATGGGAGCCGCAATCGGCCGTTATCATCGCCTGGCCGCACGCTAGCGGCGACTTTCGCAATTTGTCTTCGGTCGAGGACAGCTACCACTTCATCGCTTCGACGATCAGCGCCTATCAACCGCTGGTGATTATTTGCAAGGACGGCGAGCATCAGCAGCACATTCAGGCGCAGTTTACGGCGCCCAATCCTAATTTGCATTTTGTCCAAGCGGCTTACAACGACATTTGGGTGCGGGATACCGTGTTCATCTCGTTGGAATGGCAACACCCCAAGGCCGCATTGCAATTGGTGAATTTCCGCTTTAACGGTTGGGGCAACAAATACCCGCATGCTGACGACGACGGGTTGAATCTGGCGCTGTTTGCTCACCCGATCTTCAAGGGCTTTCCGACCGCGACAGTCGATCTGGTGCTGGAGGGGGGGAGCGTCGAGTCGGACGGGCAGGGTACCGTGATGACCACCAAGAATTGTTTGTTCAATCCGAACCGCAATCCCGATCTAGGCGAAACGGCGATTGCTGGGCAGGTGCAAAATTATCTGGGCGCCAAACGAATTCTATGGGTCGAACAAACTAATCTGGCGGGCGACGATACCGATGCTCACATCGACACCCTGGCCCGTTTTTGCGATGCCGGAACCATTGCGTACACCAGTTGCGACGATAGCGAAGACCCGCACTACGCCAGCCTGAAAAATATGGAAATGCAATTGCAGGCTTTCCGTACCGAAGCCGGCCAGCCTTACAAATTGGTGGCGTTGCCGTTGCCGAAACCGATTTACGACGAGGATGGCCAACGCTTGCCGGCTAACTATGCCAATTTCTTGTTGATCAACGGCGCGGTGTTGGTGCCGGTCTATGACGATGCGATGGACGCGTTGGCGTTGGAGCGTTTGGCGGCCTGTTTCCCGGATCGAAAAGCGGTCGCGGTGCCCTGCCGACCCTTGGTGCACCAATACGGCAGTCTGCACTGCGCCAGCATGCAGGTGCCGGCTTTCGTCAAGCTGAATTTTTAAACTCGGCGACCCGCGCGGCAAGTCCGTTGTCGCGATTCCTCTGTCCACAGTCCTTAGATCTCTAGCCAGCCATGAAAAAATCGATAATCGCCTGCGCCGTTCAGCAGCCCTGTAATCGTGGCCGGGATACCAATCTGGCCTATTCGTTGAGCCGGATCCAAGCCGCCGCCCAACAGGGCGCCGAGTTGGTGGTGTTGCCGGAACTGCATCTGGATCACTATTTCTGCCAAAGCGAGGACACCGAGTGTTTCGACCTGGCTCAGGCTATCCCCGGCCCGAGTTGCGAGTCTTTGGCGGATGCCGCGCGAGCCAATCAGGTCGTCGTGGTCTCGACGATATTCGAAAAGCGCGCGCCCGGCCTTTACCACAATACCGCCGTCGTGTTCGACAAGGATGGCAGCATTGCCGGCACGTTTCGGAAAATGCATATTCCGGACGATCCGGGTTTTTACGAGAAGTTTTATTTCACGCCCGGCGATCTAGGCTTCAAGCCTGTCCAGACTTCGCTGGGAAAATTGGGCGTGTTGATCTGCTGGGACCAGTGGTATCCGGAAGCGGCGCGACTGATGGCGCTGGCCGGCGCCGATCTGTTGATCTATCCGACCGCGATAGGCTGGAACCCGGAAGATGAGGCGGCGGAAAAGCAGCGTCAACTGCAGGCTTGGATCACTGTGCAGCGTGGTCACGCCGTCGCCAACGGCTTGCCGGTGATTTCCTGCAACCGGATCGGCTTCGAAGCCGCGCCGGACCAAGTGCCGGGCATTCAGTTCTGGGGCAACAGCTTCATCGCCGGACCGCAGGGGGAAGTGCTGGCGAGCGCCGACGACGTTGAGGATTGCTTGCTGTTCGCCGAACTCGATCCCAAACGGAGCGAGGATGTGCGGCGGATTTGGCCGTTTCTGCGGGATAGGCGCATCGATGCTTACGGGGATATTTTGAGGCGTTACATCGATTGATCGAGGTTCGATCCGTTTTTAAGGCGGATCGGTCTGCTAGCCTGTTGAAAACGGAGGCCCGGCAAGCGACGGGCCTCCGTTTTTTTATTCCTCGGCCGAGCTTTGCGGGCGAGGTTGCGGCTCGGCACTTTCTTGAGAGCGGTTGCTGCTGCGCTCGGCAAACTCGCTGGCATATGAATTCGCCGGGGCGATCGAGTCGTTGCTGACGTAGCGGTTGCTGGGCGCCTCGGCGGACGACTGATCTGATTCGCCGTTGTAATTCTGTTCGGTTTTGCGCTCGGCCGAGTTACGTGGGTTACGGCGACGGTTACGGTTGCGGCGGCTGCGCTCCTGACCGTTACGGCGCGGTGCGCCTTCGCCTTCCTGTTCGCCTGACGCCGCCGGCAATGGTTGTTCCGCGGCCGGGCTGGCGGTTTGGGTGATGGCGTTGTCCGTCGTCGCTTGCGGATTAGGGCCGCCGCGGCGATTGTTGTTGTTGCGGCGACCGTTCCGGCCGGCACCGGGGCGGTCCTTGCGGACGTTGCGGTTGGGCCGGTTTCTTTCTTCGCCGGGTTTGCCTTCGCCGCTGGCTTCCGGAGTTTCGGCGATTTTGTCCTTGCCGATCAAGCGTTGCCAGAAGCGCTGGATCAGGCTGGCGGAATTTTTCTTGCTCTGTACCGGTGCCGGCGAGTCGGGCAGGAATTCCTTGATCGCCGCCTTTTCCGATTTCGGGCCGGCTTGTTTGGCGAATTCCGGTACCGCGATTTCCTCTTCCTTCAATTGCAGGTGGCTGGCCTTGTCGTCGCCTTCCACCGTTTTAATCCGCTCGATATCGTAGGCCGGCGTTTCCAGGTGTTTGCTCGGCAATACAATGATGCCGACATGCAGGCGGGCTTCGATTTCTTGAATCGCCGCGCGTTTTTCGTTGAGCAGGAAGGTGGCGCAGTCGATAGGCAGGTGAGCGATGACGCGCTCGGTGCCTTTTTTCATCGCTTCTTCCTCGATCAGGCGCAACACCGACAAGGTCACCGATTCCACGTTGCGGATCGTGCCTTGGCCCTTGCAGCGGGGGCAGGTCAGTTGGGTGGAATCGCCCAGCGACGGCCGCAAGCGTTGCCGCGACATTTCCATTAGACCGAAGCGCGAAATACGGCCGGTCTGGATGCGGGCGCGGTCGATTTTCAACGCATCGCGCAGGCGGTTTTCGACCTCGCGTTGGTTTTTGTTCGACATCATATCGATGAAGTCGATCACGAACAGGCCGCCCAAATCGCGCAGCCGCAGTTGGCGGGCAATCTCGTCGGCGGCTTCCAGGTTGGTATTCAGCGCGGTTTCTTCGATGTCGCTACCTTTGGTGGCGCGCGCCGAGTTGATGTCGATAGACGTCAGCGCCTCGGTATGGTCGATGACAATAGAGCCGCCGGACGGCAACGAGACTTCGCGCTTGTAGGCCATCTCGATCTGGGTTTCGATTTGGTAACGGCTGAACAGCGGAACGGTGTCCTGATATTGCTTGGCCTTATGCAGGTTGTGCGGCATCACTTGCTTCAGGAAGTTTTGCACCAGTTTAAAGGCGCCTTCCTGATCGATCAGGATTTCGTCGATGTCTCCGCGCAAGTGGTCGCGCAACGCGCGGATGATGACGTTGCTTTCCTGGAAGATTAGGAAGGGGGCGGCTTGTTCCTGGCTGGAGCGATCGATCGCTTCCCAAAGTTGCATCAGGTAATTCAAGTCCCATTGCAGCTCTTCGACGTTTTTATCGGAACCGGCGGTACGAATGATCAGGCCCATGCTGTCCGGAATTTCCAGCGCCGCCATGGTTTCGCGCAATTCGCTGCGATTATCGCCTTCGATGCGTCGGGAGATGCCGCCAGCTTTGGGATTGTTCGGCATCAGCACCAGATAGGTGCCGGCCAGACTGATGTAAGTGGTCAGCGCGGCCCCCTTGTTGCCGCGCTCCTCTTTCTCGATCTGGACGACGATTTCCTGACCTTCCCGAATATTCGACTTCGAAGACTTGCCTTCGCCGTCGTCGCCGGTGCGGTATTCCGGGGCGATTTCCTTAAACGGCAGAAAGCCGTGCTTTTCGGCGCCGTAATTGACGAAAGCGGCTTCCAGGCTGGGCTCTACCCGGGTGATGATGCCTTTATAGATATTGGATTTTTTCTGTTCTTTGGAAGGGACTTCGATGTCAAAATCATAGAGTTTTTGACCATCTACCAAGGCCACTCGCAACTCTTCGGGTTGCGTGGCGTTGATAAGCATTCTTTTCATTAAATTATCCTTATTGTTGTGTATCCCACCTAGAGTTTAAACAGGTTGGTTTGTCGCGGATAAAGGCGGCGGGTTCCCGATGCGTTACCAAGTGAGCGGCCGGACTGACTGAAAACTGCAATGAATAGTAGTAGTTATAGCAGCGAATATCGGATGGACCGAGGGTGGCGCTTGTCGTGCGGGGAATCTGTTATACCGAACTCTATGCTTTAGGATGCAAGTCGCTCATCATGGGTCGAGCGATAAAACCCGAAAATTCTTGTTATTAATTTAGCGAGGAAAACGGCCGCGTGGCCCGATAATCAATTTCCATCGCCCAGTCTATCGATAGATAAACTAGCCTA
The DNA here is from genome assembly GCF_050275925.1 of Methylomonas sp. MS20. Lineage (NCBI taxonomy): Bacteria > Pseudomonadati > Pseudomonadota > Gammaproteobacteria > Methylococcales > Methylococcaceae > Methylomonas > Methylomonas sp. MS20. Next base: position 5,033,139 of record NZ_CP189962.1, on the reverse strand, counting down.
ATATAGCAATCTTTACCAGAGGCAGCAATTTTAAACATGGCCGGCTTGGATGTTGCTATTATTTCCGCCATGAATCAAGTAAGCGAAACGCCGCGCCCGAGTGTGCAATGGCTGGAAGTCACCGACGCGAACAGCGAACAACGGTTGGACAATTTCCTGATCGGTTTTCTCAAGGGTGTGCCCAAGACCCGCATCTACCGGATGGTTAGGAAGGGCGAAGTCAGGGTCAATAAGGGGCGTGTCGACGTCAGCTACAAACTGGTCATTGGCGACATCGTCAGGATTCCGCCGGTCAGGGTGGCCGAAGCCGCCGACGAGGTCATCGTGCAGCCGGCCTTGAAGTTCAGCCTGGAAAATCAAATTCTGTACGAGGACGACGGCTTCATCGTTCTTAACAAACCGTCCGGTTTTGCCGTGCACGGCGGTAGCGGCGTCAGCGGCGGCATCATCGAAGCGCTGCGGCAAATCCGTCCGCAACAGAAGTTTCTGGAACTGGTGCACCGGCTGGACAAGGAAACCTCGGGCTGTTTATTGATCGCCAAGAAGCGCTCGGCGCTACGGGTTTTGCACGAAATGTTTCGCGGTGACGGCATCCAAAAGACTTATTTGGCGCTGCTGGCCGGTCAATTCAAACGAAAAAGTCAGCGTGTCGATGTGCCGCTGCTGAAGAACGTCGCACAAGGTGGCGAACGCATGGTGGTCGTCAGTCAGGCCGGCAAACCGGCCGAGACTTTGTTTACCCGCTTGAAGGCGTTTCGGGAAGCGACACTGGTGCATGCGGCGCCCAAGACCGGCCGGACCCATCAAATTCGGGTGCATGCCGCCTGGCTCGGGCATCCCATCGTCGGCGACGACCGCTACGGCGAGGACAACGTCAACAAGGCTTTCAAGCAACGCGGCTATAAGCGCTTATTCTTGCACGCGGAGCAACTGCGTTTCGCACACCCGCTGACCGGCGCCCCGCTGCATTTCAATGCGCCGCTGCCGGCCGATTTACAAACCTTGCTCGAGCATGAAGAAACGCTTTGATTTGATTATTTTCGACTGGGACGGCACCTTGGCCGACTCGGTGGACTGGATCGTGCACTGCATCCGCCAAGCCGCCGCCAGACAGGGCTGTCCGGTACCGGAACCTCAAGCCGTCAAGGACATCATAGGGCTCAGTATTGAAAACGCCGTGGCCCGGTTGTTTCCAGGACTCGACGAAGAAAAGGGCCGGCGCTTGGCCGGCGATTACGCCCAAACGTTTTTTTCCAGGGAAATGAGCAGGGACGACTTGTTTCCCGGCGTGCCGGAAATGTTGGCATGCTTTCGAGAGGCCGGTTACCGTTTGGCGGTGGCCACCGGCAAGAAAAGCGCCGGCTTGCGGGAAGTGATCGCCGGTACCGGTTTGACCGCCAGCTTTTGCACGACCCGTAGCGCCGATCAGACCGCGTCCAAGCCGAATCCGCTGATGATCGACGAAATCGTCGCCGAGTTGGGCGTTGCCAAGGACAGAACCTTGATGGTCGGCGATTCGGTTCACGATTTGCAAATGGCGTTGAACGCCGGCGTCGCGTCGGTGGCGGTGACTTGCGGCGCGCATCCGGCTGAGACGCTTAAGCGCTATTCGCCGTTGTATTGTTTGAATTATCCGACCGAGTTGCTCGGTCTACTTTAAGGAGGCAGGTCCTTGGACACGCAAAATCAAAATCAGGAACCGGAAGGCCAGGATGGCGGTTGGGAACGGCAGACGCTGGAGAAACTGGCGTTCGCCGCGATTAACGAGCAGAAGATCGCGCGGCGTTGGGGTATCTTTTTCAAGGTCTTGACCTTTGTGTATTTGTCGGCGGTATTGTTGGTCGCGACCTATCCCAGCTTCGAGGAAAAAATGAGCTCCGATCGCCAGCACGCGGCGGTCGTCGATATCGTCGGCGTGATTGCCGACGGCGAGGCCAGTTCGGCGAGCGTAGTCATCGAAGGCTTGCAGGATGCGGCCGAAGACAAAAACACCAAGGGCATTATTTTGAACGTCAATTCGCCCGGCGGCACCCCGGTGCAAGCCGGTTACATTTACGACGAGATTCGCCGGATCAAGGCCGAACATCCCGATTTGCCGATTTATGCGGTGGTCGGCGATGTTTGCGCGTCGGGCGGCTATTACATTGCCGCCGCGGCCGACAAGATTTTTGTCAATCAAGCCAGTATCATCGGTTCGATCGGCGTCATCATGAATAACTTCGGCTTCACCAATGTGCTCGATCGACTGGGGATAGAACGGCGGACCTTGACCGCCGGCGAGCACAAAGCCTTGCTCGATCCGTTTTCCCCGGCCAACAGCCAGGAAACCAAGCACATGCAATCGATGTTGGATCAGGTTCACCAGCAATTTATCGACGCGGTCCGCAAAGGGCGGGGCGACAGACTGAAAGAAACGGCGGACATGTTTTCAGGGCTGGTCTGGACCGGCGCCGAGGGCGTCAGACTGGGTTTGGCGGACGACTTCGGCAACGTCGATTCGGTTGCCCGCGATCAACTCGATACCGAGCACACGCTGAACTTCACGCCGCAGGAGCGTTTACTGGACCGCTTGGCCGGCCGGATGGGCGCTTATTTCGGCCATTCGATAGCGACCAGTCTGGGGTTGGGACAACTGCGTTGATCGCTGCGCGTCGGGCGGGCGATGGCGACTGACTATCACTGATCTCAGCGCGGCGTTTGCTTCAGGCGTGTCGGCGCGCCACTGGGCATGGCGCGGATTCGCCGGCGTTTAGCGTATCGATTATCGCGTCGTCGCCTCATAAAGTGAAGTGCCGCACCTGAGGTCGGCCTTGACGCTACTCCGGCTAAGCTTATAGTCATACGTTCGCGACAATCGCGCGGCATCTAGCGTCATGCCGGGATTTAATCCGGGTCCCGCGGAGGTTGGTCGAAACTTTCCAACCGTGTCAACGCCGCATCGTAATCGAAGTTTTCAATCGCGCGCAGTAGCGGTAAGACCTGATCGCCGAGCGCGGTTCTTAACTCCGCGCGGTGCTCCAGAGCCAGTTCGTTGGCTTGGATGTCGCCGGACGCTAACAGCGACCGCAAGCGGGGCAACAAGTCGGCGGCCGAGATACCGCTTGGCGTCGGCTCGATGGCCGGCGGCGGTAACCGAGTGTCGGCTTCGGCAACGAAGCGCTGCAGGGCCGCGTTCAAACTTTCGATGCGCGCAAGTAGGGCTTCGGCCGGTTCGCGTGCTCTGGCCGCTCGCAGCAAGTCGGCCGCCGGGTCGGCGATTCCGATCAGCGCCAGAGAGCCGGCGCTGCCTTTCAACAGATGGGCAAGATCGGCGATCTTGGCGACTTCGCCGGCCTCCAGCCAAGCCAGTAAAGCCGCTGGATCGGCGCGGTGGTTGTCCGCGAACAATCGCAGCAGTCGCCGATATTTTTCCAGGTTTCCGTGCAACAGAGCCAGGCCGCGTTGCCAGTCAAGGTCGGTAAGCGCCGCTAAGTCGGCTGCCGCTTCCGCGTTGGTCGCGTCGGGTAGCGGCAGCGGCGCGCGCAGCCAGCGCGACAGCGTGGCATACAGCGTGTCGGGCTCGACCGGCTTGGCGATGAAATCGTTCATACCGGCGGCGAGACAGGTGTGACGATCTTCATTGAACGCGTTGGCGGTCATGGCGACGATGGGCACCGTGCGGCCCTTGTCGCTGGCGCGGATGATGCGGGTGGCTTCCAGGCCGTTCATTTTCGGCATTTGCATGTCCATCAGGATCAAATCGTAGTCGGCGGCGGCGAATTTCGCGACAACCGCTTCGCCATCTTCCGCGCTGTCGACGCTTAGTCCGGCGCCGCGCAACAAGTCCTCGGCGACTTCGCGATTGATGGCGTTGTCCTCGGCCAGTAATACGCGGGCGTTGACTTGGCTGAGCTTCTGGCGGGTTTGAACGCCATTGAGTTGGTCGGGCTCCTGCTGAACAACGCCGCGCCCCAGGTTCAGCCAAGCCGTAAACCAAAATCGGCTGCCCAGGCCCGGCCGGCTATCGACCCCGACCTCGCCACCCATCAGTTCGGCCAAGCGGCGGGTAATGGTCAGTCCCAGACCCGTACCGCCGAAGCGGCGCGTGGTCGAGGCGTCCGCCTGCTCGAATGCATCGAATAGCTTGCCGGGGTTGGCGCTATCGATGCCGATTCCGGTGTCTTCCACTTCGAAACGCAATAAAACCCGGTCGGCGTCGGTTTTCAACAGCCGGCAACGCAAGGTAATTTGGCCGGTCTCGGTAAATTTGACGGCATTGCCGGCGTAGTTCAGCAAGGCCTGGCGCAACCGGGTCGGGTCGCCGGACAGCGATGCCGGCACGGGATCGCATTCGATGTAAACGGCCAAACCCTTGGTTTTGGCCTTGTCGTAAATCAACGAATAGACATGGTCGAGCAGCGCGTGTGCCGAAAATTCGGTTTGTTCCAGCGTCATCCGGCCGGATTCGACCTTGGACAGATCGAGAATGTCGTTAACGATATTCAGCAGATGGTCGGCGGCGGCGTTGATCTTAGTCAACCGTTCCGATTGGCTCGGTGTCGGTTCGGCGGCTTGCAACAAGTGGGTCAAGCCGATGATGGCGTTCATCGGCGTGCGGATTTCATGGCTCATGTTGGCCAGGAACGCAGTTTTGGCGCGGTTGGCGGCCTCGGCGGCCAGGCGTGCTCGCTCGCGTTCGCGTTCCAGGTTTTTTTGGGACGAGATGTCCCGGGAAAATCCGACTGTACCCAGGACCCGGCCGTCGGCATCGATGACCGGAGCTCGACTGGTTTCGTGGATCCGGCCGGGTTGCCAAGGTAAATATTCTTCTATCGTTTGGCGGGCGCGAGTTTCGATGGCCCGCTGTTCCATATGGCGATTGCGTTCGGCAATCTCGGGAGGGTACAGTTCGGCATCGGTTTTTCCGAGTATGTCGACGATGGACATGCCGCTGAAGTCGGCCAACGCGCGATTGGCGGCCAGGAGATGACCGTCTATGTCTTTCAGCCAAGCCAGTTGCGGAATGTTGTCGATCAGCGCTTGCAGGTAATTGCCGGTCAGCCGCAGTTCGGCGGTGCGTTCCGCGACCAATTCTTCCAGGTTGCGGCGGTGGCGCGACAATTCCTCCGACAGGCGTTTTTTGTCGCTGATATCTTCCTTGATAGCCAGATAATGACTGATCCGACCATTGGCGTCGCGAATCGGGCTAATGCTGGCGAGCTCGACGTATTCGCTGCCGTCCTTGCGGGTATTGATGAATTCGCCCTGCCAACTCTGCCCCTGTTGCAGGGCCTGCCACAGGTCGCCAAATACCGCCGGCGAGGTCTTGCCGGATTGCAGAATCCTGGGGTTTTTGCCGAGGACTTCTGCGCGCTCGAAGCCGGTGGCCTGTACGAAAGCTTGATTGACGTATTCGATGTTGGCGTTGAGGTCGGTGATGACGATGCTTTCCGGACTTTGTTCGACGGCTTGCGATAGTTTGAGCAGCTGTAGTTCGGCGTGTTTGCGTTCGGTGATGTCCTGCAGGGTGCCGTCGATTTGCGTGCCGTCGCGGAGCGCTTGGCCGGTAACTCTGAACCATTGGGTGTTTCCGTGGGTGCCGGTGGCGGCCAACTCCAAATCGAACGCGGTATCGTGCCGAGCCGCGTCGCGCAGCGCTTGATCGAGGATGTGCCGTTCGGCCGGTGCCAGACGGCTCGACAGGGTATCCAGCTCGGGCTTTGCGTCGGCCGCCAAGGCCAGGATGTCGGCGACTTCGTCGGTCCAGGTCAATGCGCCGGAAGCCGGCGTATAGCGCCAGCCGCCAATTTTAGCCATCGCGCCGAGCCTGCGCAGCAAGGTTTCTTTTTCGTCGAGGGTCGATTGAGTTTGCAAGCGCTCGGTTAAGTCTTCGCCGGAACTGAGCAGGCCGGTTACCCGGCCGTCCGCGTCGGTCAATAGTTTGTGATGCCAGCGTATCGTTCGGGTTTCGCCGGTTTTGGTCAGAATGGGGTATTCGTCGTCCAAGCGCGCGTCTTGCACGCCGGTCAATACCTTCCGAAAGCGCGGGTAAAGATCGCGCTGGCCCCGCGGTTGCGGAACGCAGTCCAAAAACCAATCGCGGCCGGCCATGTCGGTGTCGGCGCGGCCGAGCAGCGCACAGCCGGCCCGGTTAATCATCTTGACGCGGCCTTCCATATCCAGCGCGAGCATCAAGGTTTGCACCGTATCCAAATAACGTTGGTTGCGGTCGTGTACTTGGCGCAGTTCGTCCTGGTTGCGCTTCAGTTCGGTGATGTCCCTGGCAATTCCGAACAGGCCGACGATTCGGCCGTCGTCGGCCAGCAAAGGCCCCTTGGTCGTCATGAAAATTGCTTCGCCGTCATTGGTGGGTAGGTGTTCGGTAACCGTGACCCGCTGTCCGGCGTCGAGAATTAAACGGTCGTTGGATTTAAGTTCGGCGACCAGGTCGGCGGGAAAAATCGACGCGTCGTCGCGGCCGATCACTTCCGCCGCGCTTTTGCCGGTAATGATTTCCGCCGCGCGGTTGAAGAGCAGGTAACGGCCGTCCGAGTCCTTGGCAAAGATGGCGTCGCTCGAGCCGTTGGCGATCGCGTCCAGCAATTGCAGAGAACGTAATTTGGCTTCGCGCTCGCGTTCGGCCGCGCGTTGAATGCTTTGGTCGGAAAACGTCAACACCGCGCCCAGCCGTTCTCCGTTCGTGCCGAGAATCGGTGCGCAACACAGGCGAACCGGCCGATCCGCGCCGTTTGGACGGAATAGCAGCCAGTCGCCGCTGTCGGAGACGAAACCACTGCCGGTCAACACCGGCGTCAAATTCAGCGGGCTCCGGCCGGATTCAGTGACGATGGTCATGATCGCCGCCAGCGGCTTGCCGACGGCGTCGGCCGCGCGCCAGCCGGTTAGGGCTTCGGCGGCGGGGTTCAGCAATTCGACTCGGTCGGCCGCATCGACCGCGACGACCGCGTCGCCGATGCTTTGCAAGGTCGTCAGATAGCCGGATTCGCTGGCGTTTAACAATTGGCGGTTGGTGGCGATCAGCTGGTGTAGACGATGGTGGAAGTAACTGAATAAAACACCCATGGTCAGAAACAAGGTCATCGATACGAATTGGGCCGGCTCGGCCAATTCGAACGAGAATGGCGGCGGGATGAAGATGTACCAGACTAGGCCGATCGCGAGCAGCGTCGCCAGTAAACCGCTGAGCCAGCCGCCCAGCCAGCCGGAAAAGAAAACGGCCGGAAACATCAGAAACCAGACATAGGGCGAAACGATGCTCCATAGGCTCCATTGGACGCCGGCCGCCAGGGCCGGTAACAAACCGGCCAGTACTAAGCGAAGCGCTCCAGGGCGAACCTCGGCTGGCGCGGGGGCTAAAGCGTCGGCGTGGCGGCCGTAACGGGTCAATAGCAGGTAGAGTAGCAAGGTGGTCAAGGCCACGAAAATCCAGCCTTTTACCGTGCTGACGAAGGCGAATCGCGCTGGCTCCGGAAATAGCGCGACGATGGCTTCGTCCGAGAACAGTATCCATAAGAACCCAGTCAGCGCGTATAAACCGACGATTTTGCCGATCTGGCCCCGGCTCAACACTGCGGGTTGGGTTTGCGAGAAGGGTCTGGCGGCGTTGGGAGGCATGCTGCTGTCCGGTTGGATTGGGCCGCCGGTTGGCGCTAAAGCGGGTCCCGGAATTCGGTTGCGATCATTTTGAAGTTCTCCAGACAGTGCGCGAAGCCGTCGGCAATATCGGGATCGAAATGCCGACCCCGGCCGGCCATGATGATGTCGGCGGCTTCGCCGAAATCGATCGGCGGTTTGTAGCTGCGTTGGGATATCAGCGCGTCGAAGACGTCGGCCAACGCCATAATGCGGGCCGACACCGGTATCGCCTCGCCTTGCAGGCCTTCGGGGTAGCCGCTGCCGTCCCATTTTTCATGATGCCAGTGGGCGATTTCCTTGGCCAGCGCCAAAAACGCCGCAGAGGCGCGAACGTCGCGTTCGGCGCGTTCGATGGCGTCGCTGCCGAGCTTGGCGTGGGTTTTCATGATTTCCCACTCGGCGGCGGTCAGCTTGCCGGGTTTGGTAAGAATATAGTCGGGAATGCCGACTTTGCCGATGTCGTGCAGCGGGGCGGAACGCGTTAACAATTTAATATAATTCGGGGTCAGCGTCTGGCTGAAGCGAGGATGATCCCGCAAGCATTCGGCCAAGGTTCGGACATAGCCTTGGGTGCGCAATAGATGTTGGCCGGTTTCCGGGTCGCGGGTTTCAGCCAGATGCGCCAAGGCCAGAATACTGACGTTTTGGGTCAGTTCGTTTTCCGCCATGCGCTTGCCGATTTCATTTTCCAGAAAGGCATTTTGATCGGCTAGCCAGTCGCGCGCTCGTTTGGCTTCGAGCTGGGCCGCGACCCTGGTCAGCACCACGGCGGGCTGGATGGGCTTGGCGATGTAGTCGGCGGCCCCGAGTTGCAGACCGTACTGTTCGTCGCGGGCGTCGTCGAGCGCGGTCAGGAAGATCACCGGAATGTCGGCGCTGCCGGGTGCGGCCTTCAAACGGGTCAATACTTGGTAGCCGTCGACTTCCGGCATCATGACGTCCAGCAGGATCAAGTCCGGGCTCGGGGTTTGGTTGGCATAGCGTAGCGCGGTGGCGCCGGAATTGGCGGCCTTGACCCGATAGCCGGCGCCCTGCAACAAGGTGCCGAGGATGTGCAGGTTCTCTGGCATGTCGTCGACGATCAGTATCGTGGCGGGTTCTGCGCTGGCGGGTGTTATCACGTGAGGCCTCGGTCGGAACGCGGTAACGCGAAGTTTAGGTGGCCAACACTACCGCGTCCGTCCCCGAATTGCAAATGACGGTCGCCGGGTTCGGCTTGCCGGAAAATATCGTTCGGGGTGTTGCGTTGGCCGGAGGTTTTAAGGATAATGCGCAGCTCTTCAGCCCACGGCTGATGTTTTATGGTTACTGTGTCGGTCCTCTCGCAACGATACGCTGTAAACCCCGCCAGGTCCGGAAGGAAGCAACGGTAGCAGCGGATTCGTGTGCCGGGATGCGGCTGGCACGGTAGCCGCCCAAACCTAGCCTACCCGCGCTGCCAATGGCTTATCAGGTCCTCGCCAGAAAATGGCGTCCCAGCAACTTCTCCCAGCTTGTCGGCCAGGAGCATGTCAGCCATTCCCTGATACACGCTCTGCGCCACGACCGCCTGCATCACGCTTATTTGTTCACCGGTACCCGCGGCGTCGGTAAAACCACGGTGGCTCGAATTCTCGCCAAGGCCATAAACTGCGAAAACCTCCAGGATTTCAATCCCTGCGGCGAATGCCCGGTTTGTCTGGCGTTCGAGCAGGGCCGCTTCATGGACATGATCGAAGTGGATGCGGCATCGCGCACCAAGGTCGAAGACACTCGCGACTTACTCGACAACGTCCAATACGCGCCGAATCAGGGGCGCTACAAGGTCTATTTGATCGACGAAGTCCATATGCTGTCCGGCCACAGCTTCAATGCACTATTGAAGACGCTGGAAGAGCCGCCGCCTCACGTCAAGTTTTTGCTGGCTACCACCGATCCCCACAAAATTCCGGTGACGGTATTGTCTCGCTGCTTGCAGTTCAATCTGAAGCGTCTGCTGCCGGATCAAATCGCCGCGCAGATGCAGTTCATTTTAGAGCAGGAACAGATCGGCTTCGAAATCCCGGCTTTGAAAATCTTGGCTCGCGCGGCCGACGGCAGTTTGCGCGACGGCTTGAGCCTGTTGGACCAGGCCATCGTTTATGGCGGCGGCAGCGTGGTACATGCGGCGGTAACCGGCATGCTGGGTACGGTGGCGCAACAGCCGGTCGACGATTTGTTGCAGGCTCTGGCGGCCGGCGACGCCAAAGGCTTGCTGGTCAAGATCGGCGATATCGCCGAACTGTCGCCGGATTTCGCCGACATCTTGCAGCAAATGCTCAGGGTCCTGCACCGCGTCGCGCTGCTGCAGCAAATTCCCGATTTCGTCGACGCCGAGTTCGATCAAGCATTGATCGGTCTGTTGGCGCGGACGCTGACCGCCGAGGACGTACAACTGTATTATCAGATCGGCTTGCTCGGCCAGCGCGATCTGCCGCTGGCGCCCGATCCGCGTACCGGCTTCGAAATGACGATGCTGAGAATGCTGGCTTTCCGGCCGAAAACGGTGGACCAGCGGCAAGAGACGCCGCCCGGTCCGGTGATAACTACGGTCCGGCCGTCAACGTCCGCCAAGGAATCTGGGCCGGCTTCTGATCCGGTGGCGGCTGTCGTAACACCCGCCGCGGCGCCGGTTGCGGCGGAATCACCGGCCGCCGTCGAGTCGAAGCCCCAGATGCGCTCGGTTTCGCCGGACTCGCTCCGACCGGAACAATGGCCGGAGATTATCGCCGCATTGAACATCGGCGGCCGAGCCAGGGAGTTGGCCAACAACTGCGTGCTGGACGGCATCGACGATCACACTTGCCGGTTGTTGCTGGACCCGAGTTTTCATCAAGTCGGCACTCGGGCCGAGGACACGCTGCGCGCCGCGCTGCAACAGTATTTCGGTCGGCCGATCAAGCTGGTGATCGCCGCTCGGGCCGGCGATCTGATGACGCCGGCGCTGCAGATGCAAAAAGCCAAGGAAGATCGCCAACAGGCGGCGGTGGAGAGCATCCAGACCGATCCTACCGTGCAGGCCTTAAAAGATACCTTCGGCGCCAGGGTGTTGCCTGGCAGCATAGAGCCTATTAATTGATTTCGGAGACACTATGAAAAACGCACTCGCGGGCATCATGCAACAAGCCCAGAAAATGCAGGAAAACTTGAAAAAGGCCCAGGAAGAACTCGAAAACATGGAGGTGCTGGGCGAATCCGGCGGCGGCTTGGTGACGATACTGATGACCGGCAAGCGCGAAGTGCGTAAGGTCAGTATCGATCCGTCGCTGGTCGGCGACGACAAGGATATGCTGGAAGATTTGGTGGCGGCGGCAATCAACGACGCCGTCCACAAGGTTGGCAAAATGAAGAAAGAAAAAATGGCCGATGTCACCGCCGGCATCCCGATTCCGCCCGGTTTTCAGATGCCGTTCTAAATCATGGCTAATCAGGGGCTGCTGAAGGAACTGATCCAGAGCCTGTGCTGTTTGCCCGGCGTCGGACCCAAGTCGGCGCAGCGGATGGCGTTTCATTTGCTGCTGCGCAACCGCGAAGGCGCCCGCCAGCTCGGTCAGTTGCTGGAAAAGGCCGTTGCCGAAATCGGCTATTGCCGCGACTGCCGCACCCTGACCGAAGCCGAGATTTGCGAAGTCTGCGCCAATCCGCTCCGGGAGAACGATACGCTGTGTATCGTCGAAAGCGCCGCCGACGTTTGGGTCGTCGATCAGGCCACCACGTTCAAGGGCAAATACTTTGTGTTGCACGGCCGCTTGTCGCCGCTGGACGGCATCGGGCCCGACCAGCTCGGTTTCGACTTGCTCGAGCAGCGCATGGCCTCCGGCACGCTAAAGGAAATCATCCTGGCAACCAATTCCACGGTGGAAGGCCAGGCCACCGCGCATTTTATCGGCGAAGTTGCCGCCAAACATGGGATACAAGCCACCCGCATCGCCCACGGCGTACCGATGGGCGGCGAGCTGGAATTCATCGACAGCGGCACGCTGTCGGCGGCTTTTAACGGGCGTAGAGAACTTTAGGAGGCAAGATGAGCGATTGTTTGTTCTGCAAGATGGTCGCCGGCGAGATCAAGCCGGACGTGGTTTACGAAGACGATAAGGTGTTGGCGTTCCGCGATTTGCACCCGCAAGCGCCGCTGCATGTGTTGGTGATTCCGAAACGTCACATTGCTAACTTAAACGATCTGGACGATGCCGAGTTGGGCGGACACCTGCTGCAAACCGCCGCGAAAATCGCCAAGGACCTGGGCTATGCCGACAGCGGTTATCGCACCGTGTTGAACTGCAACGCCGACGGGGGCCAAACCGTTTTCCACCTGCACCTGCACCTGCTGGCCGGCCGAGCAATGCATTGGCCGCCGGGTTAGAACGCCGCTTTCGCAAGCCCTACCTGGTCGGCGGCCGGCGCGATTTACCGATTCAAGCTTGAGACCCGCATCGGTTCTTTCATCGCGATCGCGACGATCAGCGAAAAGGCGGCGCAGGCGCTGACGTAGTAGCCAAACCATTCCGGATGGCCGTGGCTTTTCATCGATAGCGCCAGGTATTCGGCGCTGCCGCCGAATAAGGCCACCGTCACGGCATACGGAAATCCCACGCCCAGCGCCCGAATGTGTACCGGGAACAGTTCGGCTTTGACGATGGCGTTGACCGACGAGTAGCCGGAAACGATCAGCAGCGCGCAGATGTACCAGAACAACGCCGAAGTCAGGCTTTGCGGCTGCGACAAAAGGTTCAGGATCGGTGCCGTGAACAGCGTTGCAAGGACGCCGAAGCCGATCAACATGCAGCGGCGGCCGACGAAGTCGGACAGCAGGCCGAACAGCGGCTGTACCAGCATGAATACCGACAGCGCGATGGCGCAGATCAGCGTGGCGTCGTCCTTTGCAAAGCCGGTGGTGTTCACCAAAAACTTCTGCATGTAGACGGTAAACGTGTAATACGACAAGGTGCCGCCGGCGGTCAAGGCCACGACGGTGAAGATTTGCTTGGGATAGTTGAGCAACTCGCGCGGATTGGCTTGCTTGGCCGATTCGGTGTGTTGCTCGACGAAAGCGCTGGTTTCCGCCATATTGCCGCGCAACCGGACCGCGACAACAGCGAGCAAGCCTCCGACCACGAAGCCGATCCGCCATCCCCAATTGTGCAGTTGCGCGTCGCTCAAGAAACAGCGCTGCAACAGCATCAGCAATCCCAGCGCCAGGATTTGGCCCAAGACGATAGTGACGTATTGAAAGCTGGAGTAGTAGCCGCGCCGGTCGGCGCTGGCCATTTCGCTGAGGTAGGTGGCGGAGCTGCCGTATTCGCCGCCGATACTGAAACCCTGCAACATCCGGGCGAGCAATAGCAAGGCCGGCGCCCAGGCGCCGATCACCGCATAGCCCGGCGTGCAGGCGATGATTAACGAGCCCAGGCACATCAGGCCGACCGACAAGAGCAGTGCGCTCTTGCGGCCCTTGCGATCCGCCAAACCGCCCAGCCACCAGCCGCCCAGCGGCCGAAACACAAAGCCGACCGCGAAGATCGCGGCGTTGTTTAGCAATTGGGCGGTTTGGTCGGTTTCCGAAAAGAAAGCCGGCGCAAAGTACAGGGCGAAAGCGGCGTAAATGGCCCAGTCGAAATATTCCACCAGATTGCCGATCGAGCCGCTGAAGATATTCCGCAGGCGGGCGCGGTGCGAGAGCGCTGATCGATTGGTCATGTCGGTTGCCGTCCCGCCGCTCAATGCAGCGTCTTGGAGGCGCCGGCGGCGTCGTGCAGGCTGCAAAACAATTGCACGGTGACGAATATCAAGGTCTTGATCATCCGCACCGCGTCGCCGGGTGCCGGATGTTCGGCCAGATATTCATCGATGCAGTCGTGGAGAAATTGCACCAGGCCCTGTTGCTCGTCGGTTTCGAATACGCTTTCCGAATGCGGTTTGCCGGACATCATCGCGGTCATTTCGGCGTCCACCAACGCGGCTTTTTCCTGTAGCCAGGCCATGCCCAGGGTTTGTTGGCTGGGCAGGGTGCCGGAGGTTTTTTCGAACACGCAAATAACGTCGAACACCAGATCCATGAACAGATGGGCGACGTTTTGATCCTGCTCGGCAATTAGCGAAGGAAACACCCCAAACAGCGTTTGCGCCAATACCGGTTGCTCGTTCTGAAACCGGGTCAGGATGGTATGCCCGGCGTTTTGATCCAGGCTTTTGGCATATTCCAAGCCCAAGTAAAGTTCTTTATCGGTAAATTCGCGCATGTTGAGTGAGTATGGAAAAGTGAAAATCGCGGCTATGGTCAGCGCATCGCCTCGAATTGAATGCCTCGAAAATGTCGGAGCCGGTTTGCTCCGACGAGTCAGTCGGCCGATCCGCCGGCATCGGCAGTCAAGGCCTTTAAGCTTCGAAGCCCGCCATGAACGCCGACCGGCTGGTTTCGTCGCCGTAGAGCAGGGTCAGGCCGGCGGGGTCGGGCGCGTCGGTCGGATGGGCCGAATAGGCCATCAGTAACGGGACGATATAGCGGCCCGCCGCCGGCGAGAGATAGACGAAATAGCGCTCGCCGTCTTCCGTCCAATGCCCGAACATCGCCATGCCGGCCGGCCCGTTCTTGGCGATATACGCGGCCCGAAACGAGCCGAACAAAACACCTATCTCCCCGGACTCGTATTCGTGTCGGGTCAGGGCGATCCTATGCCAAGTTTGGGGTTTTGTGGTCGCCACGGGAATCTCCTGTCATCGCCAAACGTTTGATATATAGATGCGCGTCCAGCGGTTTTTCGCGCGGGCAGCGGGTCTTCGGTTCAGACTATAAAGCCAATTCCGCCACAATGCCATGCCGGCCGGATCAACAGTCCTTGCCGGCCAGTCGGCTTTCCAAAAACGTTCTTAATCCAAATATCGCCAAACCGGCGCCGCAGGCCAGCCCAGCCAACAACAGAAAGAAGCCGGCATGGGACATCGTCGAGTAAAAGCTACCGATATAGCCGGCCAAATAATTGCCTAAGAACACCGACAAAAACCACAGTCCCATCACCGAGCCGACCGCCTTGGCCGGCGCGACCTTGCTGACCAGCGACAAGCCGACCGGCGACAGATATAGCTCGCCGACCGTGTAAATCAGGGTACACAAGGCCAGCCACAGGCCGCTGATTTTTTGGTCCGGGCCGTGTAGCGACACCGCGACGATCAACACCAGAAACGAGGCCGCCAGCCAAGCGCAACCCCAAGCCATTTTCACGACGCTGGAACGCGGCTTGGAGGGCTTGCCGAGCATGCCGCCCATCAGCGGCGTCAACAAAAAGATGAAGGCCGGATTCAAGGATTGAAACCAGGTGGACGGCATATCCCAACCCAACACCCGCCAATCGGCCCGCTGCTCGGCAAACAATTGCAAGGTATTGCCTTGCTGCTCGTAGACCGCCCAAAACACCACGTTGATCGTCGCCAACACCGCCAAGCTTAAAATCGCCCGCCATTCCTCGCCGCTGATCGGCGTTTCCGGTATCGGCGTCCGAGTCCCGCGCCAGGCGGCATCGCCGCCCAGAAAGCGTTGGCCGGCCAAATAAATCGACAAGCCTATCGTCATGCCGACACCGGCCGCCGCGAAACCGTAATGCCAACCGTAGCGCTGGCCCAGCGTGCCGCAGACCAACGGCGCGAAAAAACCGCCGATATTGATGCCCAGGTAAAAAATCGTGAACGCGCCGTCGCGGCGCGGGTCGCCGGGAGGATACAAGCTGCCGACCTGGGTCGAAATATTGGGTTTGAAGCAACCGTTACCCGCGATCAGCAAGGCCAGCGCCGGCAAGAACCAGGCTTCCCGTGCCATCAGAAAATGCCCGGCGGTCATCAACACCGCGCCGAGTGCAACCGTGTTGCGCGGCCCCAACCAACGGTCGGCCAAGTAGCCGCCCAACAGTGGAGTCAAATAGACCAGGCCGGTGTACAAGCCGTAGATTTGCGAAGCCAGCGGCTGTATGTCCAAGCCGCCGTAAAGCCATTCCAGCCCGGCCCGCAAGCTCGCGAAGCCGAATATATCGGCACCGTCGTTCACCGCCGGAATCAAATACTGGATCATGTACAACACCAGCAAGGTCCGCATGCCGTAATAGGAAAACCGCTCCCACATCTCGGTCAGAAACAAGACATACAAACCCGGCGGGTGGCCGAAAAGCTGCTTAGGCATCGTCGCTCGAAAAAATCGGTCGTTATAAAGTGACGTCGCGGCGAATTTTAGCGCCCATACGGTCGCGCCGATGACGGTCTTTACCTCGCGCAATCGGCCAGGATAAAACGGCCTCCGCCGTGCCGGCGCTGAATCCGATCACCCATTGGAATTGAGTTGCCCGCACGCCGCTAGCACGTCGTCGCCTTTAACCCCGCGAATCAAGGTTGGAATCCTGAAGGTATCCAATACCGCCTTAAACCTTTCCACGGTTTGCATATCCGGTCGTCGGTAACGCGATCCGGGGAAGGGGTTGAACGGAATCAAACTGATATAAGCGCTTTTTCCCGCCAGCAAGGTGCCCAGTTTCTCCGCATCGAGCAGAGCATCGTTGAAATCCTTGATCAAAATATATTCGTAAGTCACGAATTGCTTTTTGTTTAATGCTATGCGGTCGATATAAGCCAACACTTCGTCCAGCGGATATTTTCTATTGATCGGAATCAACTCGTCGCGTTTTTCCGAGAACGGCGAATGCAGCGACAGAGCCAGATTGACGCCAGGCATTTCCCGGTTCCAACGTTTGAGTCCCGGAAGATAACCCGCCGTCGAAATCGTGATTTTCTGAACGCCGACTGAAAATCCGAATTGCGATAAAAATATTTCGCAAGCTTGTTTAACCGCATCGAAATTATGCAAGGGCTCGCCCTGGCCCATAAACACGATATTTAATATGCGTTCTTCTCCAGGCCGGTTTTCGGCTAGCCACTGCCAGGCTTTCAAGAATTGTCCGATCATTTCGCCGGTGGTCAAATTGCGTTTAAGGCCTTGTTCTCCGGTAAAGCAAAAAGCGCAATTCATCGCGCAGCCGACTTGCGACGACAGACAAATCGAATATTTGTTATTGAACGGAATCAGCACCGTCTCGACTTTTTGGTCATCGTTCAACTTAAACAGAAACTTCACGGTCCGGTCTTTTTCGGATTCGTAAACCGTATCGATTTCAGGCAAGGAAAAGTCGTAATACCGTTCAAAAAACGCCAAGGCCGGCTTGGATATTAGATTATGACAAGGCGAGTTCTGCTTTTTCTTGTAATACCAATTAAATAGCGTCGGCGTCACCGAGTTATTAAAGCCCTGCCGTTCGACTATCGTCTCTAAGTCGGTATACGTTAGATCGTAAAAAGAGGGTTTCAACGAGTTCTCCACGCGCTATAAATACCGGCCAATATCGGTGCGTTATAAATATTCAAAGCCGATTATCCCCGGCCAAACCACCAACGGCGTTTACCTTGTCGATCAATCGTTGCCGTGCCGAGATTTATTGACCGAGTTTCGTGGCGGCAAATGTCCAGCTAGAGTCGGTCAAACGATATGGTTGCGAGCGGCTGTTAGGTTTGTCGGGAACGGTCATTTCGATCCGTCCCAGAGCAAGCGTTGGTTTCAAGTAACGCTCACGGAAAGATGTTTTCATATGCGGAACTCTCAAGCAGATTCTTTGCCGGCCGCGGTTCAGTTAACCGTTCAACAAACCGAGGCAATATATCATTTGCAAATCCCGCCGGTGAGGTTGGAGTCTACAGTATTTGATTCGGCTGGCGACAGGCGATAAAAAACCCCAGCCGGTCACCCGACTGGGGTTTGGTGTTTGGTGGAGGTGGCGGGAATTGAACCCGCGTCCGCAAGCACTCCGCCACAAGCTCTACATGCTTATCCCGCGCTTTTAATTTAACTGTTGACTACCCGTCGGGCCAAGAGGATCAACAGCGATTTCGATTGGATTTAGCGCTTTAGGCTCCGAACTAAGCCCTGGCGCGATCTTATGTAATATGATCCCTGAGCGCTCCCCGAGAGGAACTCCAGACGCATAAGTACATCTGGTCAGAGAAGTGGTGCAGGTTTTAAGCTGCGATAGCCACTGAGTAGTTTTCGTCGTTTGCGAATACTTTTTTTCAGTAGGTTTTACGAGCGGTACTGTGCTCGGCATGCACCTGAGGTTTTGCTACCCACGTCGAAGCCATGTCACCCCCAAGAGCGGTCATTCTATCAAAGCGGCGGGACAGTTGCTAACAATATGGATGCGGGTCCGGCAAATTCAAGTCCCCGCCGGTCGTGGCAATCGCGAATTTCGCTCGGCGAAATTGTAGTTGTTCTCACCGGTACGATTCGCTATAAATCGGCTAGCGTGCCGCCCGGTAAGGCAGGCAGCTCATTGGGGCTTACAATTTTGGATTGACGCGCCCATTTCATGTCTTGCGTAATTCTACTTTGTCAGATTACAAATAAGCATCGTCATTCCGGCACGGATGGCCGGACCCGTTAGAGCGCGGAGCGAATCCAGACGCTATGGACGGATTTAAGCCATACCATCCATGGCACTGGATGCCCGCTTCCCGGCGGACATGACGGTCTGAACAAATCCGACAAAGTAGAAGTAATTCGGATTAAGAACAGCTATCCATCCTTGCCGGCCTTGTGCGCCGACGGAGAGCAGCGTGCAATACAAAGATTACTACCAGATTCTAGGCGTGGAACGCGAAGCGGCCTTGCCGGAAATCAAGAAGGCCTATCGCAAGCTGGCGCGCAAATACCACCCGGACATTTCCAAGGAGCCGGACGCCGAAGCCCGGATGAAGGACGTCAACGAGGCTTATGCGGTGTTGTCCGACACCGAAAAGCGCGCAGCCTACGATCAACTGGGCCGCGGTTACCGGTCCGGCCAGGAATTTCATCCGCCGCCGAATTGGGATGCCGGCTTCGAATTTTCCAGCGGCGATGCCGGCGATTTCGGTGACTTTTTCAGCCAATTGTTCGGCCGGATGGGCGCCGGCCGGCGCGGTGGGCCGTTCGAGGCGCAAGCCGGTGGTTTTCGGGCGCAGGGCGACGACCATCACGCCAAGGTGTTGCTGGATGTCGAAGACGCCTTTCGCGGCGCCTCCCGGCAAATCAGCCTGCGGGTGCCGACGATGGATGCCGACGGCCGGGTGGTTTTGAACAATCGCACGTTGAACGTCAAAATCCCGAAAGGCGTTTACGAAGGCCAAATCATTCGCCTTGCCGGCCAGGGCGCACCGGGCCTGGGTGGCGGCAAGGCTGGCGATTTGTTGCTGGAAGTCCATTTCAATCCGCATCCGCGCTTCCGGGTGGACGGCAGCAATCTGCACATGAGTTTGCCGGTCGCGCCCTGGGAAGCCGCGCTGGGTGGCGTCGTAACGATTAATCTATTCGATAGCGAATTGAAGGTTAGGATTCCGCAAGGCCTGCAAAGCGGCCAACAATTGCGCCTGCGAGGCAAGGGTATTCCCTGCGCCACACCCGGCGATTTGTTGCTGGATATTCAAATCGTGCTGCCGCCCGCCAACTCTGACAAGGCCAAGCAACTTTACGAAACCATGGCGCGCGAACTGGCCTTCGACCCGCGCGCAAGCCACAGGAGTTAAGCTATGTCTCAAGCCCTGTCCCCACTCGATGCGGTTCTCGAAGAACACGGCCTGACCTTGCAACAACTAACTTCGCTTGGCGAAGTCGATCTGGAATGGGTCAGCCGGCATATTGCCGAAGGCCAACTCGCGCCGCAGCGGCATGGCGGCGAATGGCGGTTTTCCAGCGCGATGCTGCTACGGGTTCGGCGCATCGCCGCGCTGGAGCGCGATTTCGAGGCGGTTCCGGAACTGGCGGCGCTCGTGGCCGACATGCAGGAAGAAATCGACGGACTACGCCGCCGTTTGCGTCGAGCCGGTTTGGAGTGAGCATGCAAAACACCATCGTCCACAATCACCGCTGGGCCAATCGGCTGCAAACCGTTCTGTTGATCGCGGCATTGCTGGGCATTTGCGCGTTCGCTGGCCAATTGCTGCTCGGTGAAGACGGCATCTGGATGGCGTTGATCGCCGCCGGGTTGGGCTTGGTCATCACGCCGGCTGCCGCTTGGCGCCTGACCTTGAGTTTTTACCGGGCCCGGCCGATCTCGCCGCGCCAGGCGCCGGTGTTGTGGCAACTTTTGGAAACGCTGGCTGAACGCGCCGAATTGCCGACCGTGCCGCAACCCTACTACGTGCCCAGTCCGATCATCAACGCCTTCGCGGTTGGCAATCGGCAGCAGGCGGCGATCGCGCTCAGCGACGGTTTGCTGCAACGATTGTCTACCCGCGAGTTGGCCGGGGTGTTGGCCCACGAGATGGCGCATATCGCCAATAACGACCTGCGGGTGATGGGCTTGGCCGATGCGGTCAGCCGGATTACCGCGCTGTTCGCCAGCGCCGGCCAATTATTCTTGTTGCTGAGCCTGCCGGCCCTGTTTTTCGGCGACGTGGCGTTTACGGTCAATTGGCCGGGAGTGATATTGTTGTTGTTTTCGCCGCATCTGGCTGTGTTGATACAGTTGGGGTTGTCCAGAACCCGCGAATACGATGCCGACCTGCGGGCGGCGACGCTGACCGGCGATCCGCTGGGTTTGGCGCAAGCCTTGGCCCATATCGAGCAAGCCAGCCGGGGCTGGTTGTCGGTGCTGTTTCCGGGCTGGGGCAACCCGGAGCCGTCCTGGCTGCGCACCCATCCGCCGACCGATGAACGGATTCGCCGGTTGCAAGCCCTGGCGCCAGCCGCGCCGTGGCAAATTCACGCCCCGATATTCGCCTATCCGCTGCAACCGGTCGCGCGCCTGCCACGTTGGCGGATCGGCGGCCTTTGGCATTAAGCTTCATTTTTCGAGGACATCATGAGCGACGCTTTACATCTGGTTTGCCCGCACTGTTCGGCCGTCAACCGCGTTCCAACGGAACGTCTGAACCAACAGCCCAAGTGCGGCCAATGCCATCAAGCCTTGTTTACCGGCCATCCGTTGGAGTTGACCGAAGCCAATTTCCCCAAGTATCTGGGCCAAAGCCAAATTCCGTTGCTGGTGGACTTTTGGGCCGCCTGGTGCGGGCCGTGCAAGATGATGGCGCCGGCTTTCGCCCAAGCCGCCCAAATGCTGGAGCCGGCGGTGCTCTTGGGTAAGGTGGACACCGACCGTCACCGCTATCTAAGCGAGGATTTCGGCATTCGTAGCATTCCGACGCTGATTTTGTTCAAGAATGGTCGAGAAATTGCGCGCGAAGCCGGCGCGATGTCGCTACAGGACATCCTGCGCTGGACGAGAAGTCATTTGGTTTGACGGTTGGCGCCGCTGGTCGGGCTGGCTT
Source organism: Methylomonas sp. MS20 (assembly GCF_050275925.1). Classification (NCBI taxonomy): domain Bacteria; kingdom Pseudomonadati; phylum Pseudomonadota; class Gammaproteobacteria; order Methylococcales; family Methylococcaceae; genus Methylomonas; species Methylomonas sp. MS20. Next base: position 5,012,157 of record NZ_CP189962.1, on the reverse strand, counting down.
CGGCTACGCTCAGCCTACGCGGGTAGTCGAACATCCGGCTCGAGGAACACACCGGCATTGCTTGCCGGTCTAAGTCCAGCGCATCAATGGCTTTCGATCGTGATCGGTTGCAGGCCGTCCTGATGACGCCGCCACATGGCTTGAAACAGCGCCTCCAGATGCAGCGTATAGGCTAGCGTATCGAATAGCGGGGTGTTCAGGCGATTGGCGGCCAGCTTGCGGTTGACGTCGGCCAACTGCTCGGGACAGTTGGCTAGATCGTGAGCCAGCGTGTAATAGGTATCCAGATCGGTCGCGATCAACTCGTCCAAGCCTATCGCCCGCAACAGACTGCCGGCTACCCGTGATGGGAAAGTGTCGCCGGCGCAGGTAATCATCGGCACGCCGACCCACAGTGCGTCGCTGGCGGTGGTGTGGGCGTTGTAGGGCGCGGTATCCAACACCAAATCCGCCAGGCCCAAGCGTCCCAGATGCTCGATTTGCGGTAGCTCGTCGGCGAAGATGAGTCGGTCGGGCACAATGCCGCGCTGGTAGGCTTCGTTTCTGAGCCGGCCCTTGGCGGAGGCGTTTTTCAACAACCACAGTACGCTGCCCGGCGTGTTGTAGAGCAGCCGGCACCAGACGTCGAAAATTTCCGGCATGATCTTGTAAGCCTGATTGAAGCAGCAAAACACAAAGCCGTGTTCCGGCAGGCCCTGCTCGACGCGGCTGGATAGCTTGCCGATTTCGGCGTGCCGACCGTGCGGCTGGTAGCTGTCCGGCAGGTAGGCGAAGGCCTCGCTGTAGTCGGCGGCGCTGCCGGGCGGCGTCAGGTAGGGATCGGTGACGATGTAATCGCAAAAATCGCCGCCCAGCGTACTGGGGTAACCCAGGTAATTGACCTGAATCGGGGCCGGCCGGTAGGTGAGGATTTCGGTGCGGGTGCCGCGGGTATAGCCCTTTAAATCGATCAGAATGTCGATTTGGTCGGCATGAATGGCTTTGGCGCTATCGGCGATCGATAACTCGCTCAAATCGACGAAACGGTCGAAGCAACGCAGCAGGCGTTGGCGCATGTCGCCGCCGTCGTCGGCGCCGTAGGAGTAGGCGTAGATTTCGAACCGGTCCTTGTCGTGGGCTTCCAGCATTTCCACCAACAAATACGCAGTGGCGTGATCGTGGAAATCGCAGGATAAATAGCCCAGCCGAATTTTCGGTCTGGCCGGGCCGACGAATTGGAACGCCAAGTCGTCCCGCTCGGCTTGACTGGCGGCGAGCCGGGCCAGCAACCACAAATCGGCGCATTGTCGCTGTTCGGCGGCACTGATGCCGGGTAAGGACAACAAATGGAAAGGCGAAATCCGGCTGCTTTCATTGGCGGCCAAACTGGCCCGTACCTTGTTCCGCCATTCGTCCAGACGCTCCCATTCGCATAATTTGCGGCTGCGGTCGTAGTGTTTCATCGGGGTTCCACTCCATCGTTGGCGCAAACCGCCAGGGAAGGCCCGACGTCTAGTCCGGGGGCATGGCGCCATCGTACCCCACTTTAGCCGGAATACCGAGGAAATCCGGCGCTTGCGGCGGCGATCAGTTCATTAAGGATTTCAGCGGTATCGCGAAGCGTTGCCGAACCACGTCGCCGATTCGGCCGCTGTAAGCGCTCAGATACAAATCCCGGCCGCAGACGTGCGGCAAGGCCGAACAACGACCGGTGATCGCGAAGTGCCGACCGACCAGCCGGAAGGTCAACGGTACGCAATCGGCGCGCAGAATGGGGCCGGCCACGCTTAGATCGATACGCCGGTCGAATGAATCGTAAGCCAAGCTATCGGTCACCAATGTTAGTTCCGCCAGAAGAATGCGGTCGTCGTCGCCGATACAGCCGTAAATCGTGCAGCGGCAGGTTTGCAAATCCGCTAGTAAGGCTTCGGCCAGCCGCGCGGTGGTCGGCCGACCGGGGAGTTGCTCCAGAAGGGTTTCCAAGCCGTGGTAGTGTCTCATAAGCTTTGTCGATGGCGTCGCTAGGGGTTTGTCCGTAAAATACCCGCCGACACCTGACTTCTATTGGCCCCGCGCCCCGAGATTTGATGACTGATTATAAACTGACCCATCTCAAACAGCTCGAAGCTGAAAGTATCCACATCATCCGCGAAGTGGCCGCCGAATTCGAAAAACCGGTGATGCTGTATTCGATAGGCAAGGATTCCGCCGTGATGCTGCACTTGACCCGCAAGGCCTTCTTCCCCGGCAAGCCGCCGTTTCCGCTGTTGCACGTGGATACCACCTGGAAATTCCGGGAAATGATCGAGTTTCGTAACGACATGGCGAAAGATCTGGGCTGGGATTTGATCGTACATATCAACGAAGAAGGTGTTGCCCAAGGCATCGGCCCGTTCACCCATGGCAGTAAAAAACATACCGACGTGATGAAAACCGACGGCTTGAAACAAGCCTTGAACAAATACCAGTTCGACGCGGCCTTCGGCGGCGCCCGCCGCGACGAGGAAAAATCCCGCGCCAAGGAACGGGTGTATTCGTTCCGCGATAAAAATCACCGCTGGGACCCGAAAAACCAACGCCCCGAACTCTGGAACATTTACAACGGCAAAGTCGATAAAGGCGAGTCCATCCGCGTCTTCCCACTATCCAACTGGACCGAACTGGACATTTGGCAATACATCCATTTAGAGAACATCCCCATCGTACCTTTGTATTTTGCCAAAGAGCGCCCGGTCGTCGAAAAAGACGGCATGCTGATCATGGTCGACGACGAGCGCATGCCGATCGGCCCGGAAGACAAAGTCGAAATGAAGATGGTGCGCTTCCGCACGCTAGGTTGTTACCCCTTGACCGGCGCCGTCGAGTCGACCGCCACCACACTGCCGGAAATCATCCAGGAAATGCTGCTGACCACGACTTCCGAGCGCCAAGGCCGTTTGATCGACCATGATCAAGCGGGGTCGATGGAGCAGAAGAAGCGGGAAGGTTATTTTTAGAACCGGATCAGCATTGCGACTGTTTTTTAGTTGCCATAGAATAAAGCGGCATGAGCAAAAGCAAAAGCTGATTGAGAAATTCAAATCTGATTCCGAATTCACTTGGCAGGAATTGGAAAGAATGATGCTGCTACTGGGCTTTGAAAAACAGGAAGGCGACGGGTCGCGGGTTAAATTCTACAAACCGGAATTAACCATCAGCATCCACAAACCCCATCCCGACAAATCGATCAAGCACTATGTTCGAAAAGAAATTTTAGCGAGGTTAAAAGATGAATTGCTTTAGCTACAAGGGCTATCAAGGCTCGGTTGAAACCAGCATTCAGGATAAATGCCTCTACGGCAAATTGCTTAACATTACCGATCTAATTCTCTACGAAGGCAACACCGTAGATGAACTGGAGCAAAATTTTAAAGCCTCGGTAGACGATTATCTGGAGCACTGCAAACAGCAAAATAAACCGCCTAAAAAACCGTTCAAAGGCTCCTTCAATGTCAGAATCGGTCAGGAACTTCACGAAAAAGCCAGCAAAAGAGCCGGCGAAATCGGCAAGTCCCTGAATGAGTATATAAAGGATATTGTGCAGAAAGACACCGAATCGCATGCCTAATAATAGTTTTTATCAAAATGACTAAAACCACTGATGATTAACAGCGTCCAGCTAAAAAACTTTGGCCCTCTCACCGAAATTGATTGGCAAGACTTAGGCCCGATCAATTTGGTGATCGGCAATAACGGCTGCGGGAAATCGTTTTTGTTGAAGGCGATATATAGCGCTGTGCGGACATTAGAGGATTATAAACGAGGAGATAATCCCGAAGATGCTTCGGATATTTTATTCAATAAATTGTATTGGACTTTTCAGACAGAAAAAATAGGCGACCTTGTTTCGAAGCAAAGCGACGCATCCCTATATTTTGGCTTAATGATCGACAAGCTAGCATTTAATTATTCGTTTGGAAAAGACACGTCTAAAGCAATTAATTCAGTAGAAAACAATGTTACGCCCCGTGAAAGCAACTCTATATTTTTGCCCGCCAAAGAAGTTATATCGATACATCAAATTATTTTAGAGACAAGGGAGCGCGGCAAGCGTTTTGGATTCGATGATACTTACTTTGATCTAGCAAAAGCTTTAACAATTACTGAACTTGAAGGATTTATAAACAATTTTGAAAAAACAGGCGTGACTATTAGTGAGCATCAAAGCCCTGCAAAAGGATATGGTTCGAAAGAATTCGAGGAGTCACGCAATAAATTAGAACTCTTGCTCGATGGTAAAATTGAATACGACAAAACCTCAAGTCGCTGGTATTTCAAAAAAGGCAGGCAACGATTCTCTATAGGCATAACTGCGGAAGGTATAAAAAAAATTGCCATTCTTGATACATTACTGGGTAATGGGCAATTAGATAAAGACTCTATTGTCTTTATTGATGAACCTGAGTCAAATTTACACCCAAAAGCAATTTCTGATTTTTTAGATATTATTGCTTTACTTGCTCAACAAGGTCTCCAGTTTTTCCTAGCCAGCCATTCTTATGCTGTGGTCAAAAAACTATACTTAATCGCCCAGCAACAGCAAGTTTCCATTTCTGTTCTATCGAAAGAAGGCGATGATTGGGTGCAATCGGATTTATTGGACGATTTCCCCGACAATCCGATTATTGATGAGTCAATCCGGCTTTATGAGCAAGAAGTGGAATTGGCTTTCAAATGATTAGCACGCCAAGAAATGATTTTGAAAAAATGTTTGGCCCGTACTCAGACGGAAGTTGTTTTGAAATTGAGGCCTGTCAAACGTTACTAAGAATCAATAAAAAAGCCAAGAAGAATGAAGGTGTAAAAATTGCAGAATTTTTACTTCTTTCCGAAAACTCAATAAATCAAACCGTGCAAGTTATAGAAGCTAAAATTGATCCTCCAATCGATGAAAAGCTTGTCAGTGATGTGACAGAGAAATTTGTCAACAGCTTGGCTCTATTTATATCCATCCATGTTGGCCGGAACAGAGAGACCCTATTGCCAACTAAGTTTAGTGAGTTAAAACTTGCTGCCATTGAGTTTAGATTCATTTTGGCTATTCAGAAGATTGAACTATCATGGATACAGTCTTTGCAAGAAAAGCTTAAACATAAAATGCAAAAAACAATGAATATTTGGAATATAGACATTAATTCAGTAATTGTTGTTGATTTAGAGGGCGCGAAAAAGTATGGGTTGATTAATACTACCAAACTGTAACGCTATAACTGAATTATAAATAAACTTTGAATTTTCGGAACTCCCCATGTCCCACTAATCAGACCTCATCAGCACCTATCTGGCGCAACACGAACGCAAGGAATTACTGCGGTTATTAACCCGCAGCAATGTCGACGACGGCAAGAGCACTCTTGCATAATGAATGATGCTCGGCAAAAGTATCAGTTCGCCGGCTGATATAAGCTAGCAAAATTTTGGCAGGTTCTAACCATGCAATTACACGAAGAAATCCAGCAACACATCGTGAATCTTGAACCCGGCCTGCAAGCCGAGGTACTCGATTTCGTGCTGTTCCTGGAAGAAAAACAAAAGAAGCGACAGCCAGATCAGACAGTAAACGAAGAAGAAGCCCTGCGAATTCATCAACAATTGATGGACCGCTACACCGACACCTTCGCCAAACTGGCTCAATAGTGAATGGCCGAGTTGTTTTTCATCTCGAAATCACTGGCATTGCAGATACATAGTCTGCAGATAGCGCGCTTCGGCGGCACTTTAGGCATCCGAGACCTAGCGCTTTTGGAGTCGGTACTCGGTGCGGTCCGGCAAACTTGGGATTACAGCGGCGATGTTTCTTACACTGCCGCCCAATATTGCTATTCGCCAGCCAATAACCATCCGTTTCTGAACGGCAACAAACGGGTAGCAGCCGCCTGTATGTTGGTGTTTCTGGTCGCTAACCAAAAACAACCAACAATGGATAACGCCCGGCTTTACGAATGGGTCATTAATACTGTAGCCCGGCAACTCAGTCGCGAAGACTTGGCCGACTTTTTAAAACAGCATGTCGCTTAACACAACTTTCGAACAAATTTAGGCATTCAGGAAACCCATGTCTCACCAATCAGACCTCATCGCCACTGACATCAACGCCTACTTGGCGCAACATGAACGTAAGGAATTGCTGCGGTTTTTGACCTGCGGCAACGTCGACGACGGCAAAAGCACCTTGATCGGCCGTTTGTTGCACGACTCGAAAATGATCTATGAAGACCAGTTGGCCGCCGTGCAGGCCGACAGCGTCAAATCCGGCACCACCGGCGCCGGCAAGATCGACTTGGCCTTGCTGGTCGACGGTCTGCAAGCCGAGCGCGAGCAAGGCATTACGATCGACGTGGCCTACCGTTATTTCTCGACCTCGACCCGCAAATTCATCATCGCCGACACCCCAGGCCACGAGCAGTACACTCGCAACATGGCTACCGGCGCCTCGACCTGCGATTTGGCGGTGATTTTGATCGACGCCCGCTACGGCGTGCAAACCCAGACCAAGCGGCACAGCTTCATCGCTTCGCTATTGGGCATCAAGCACATCATCGTCGCGGTCAACAAAATGGACTTGGTCGGCTATAGTCAGGAAACTTTTGAAAAGATTCGCGACGATTACATGGCCTTCGTCAAAACCCTGGATCTGCACGACATTCATTTCATTCCGATGTCGGCGCTGGACGGCGATAACGTGGTCAACCCCAGCGCCAACATGCCCTGGTTTACCGGCTTGCCAATGATGGAGTTGCTGAATAGCATCGAAATCGCCAGCGACCACAATTTCGCCGACGCGCGCTTTCCGGTGCAATACGTCAACCGTCCAAACCTGGATTTTCGCGGCTTTTGCGGCACCGTCGCGTCCGGCCTGTTTCGGCAAGGCGACCCGATTACCGTGTTGCCGTCCGGCAAGACCAGCACGATTAAATCCATCGTCACCTTCGACGGCGACTTGCCGCAAGCTTTCGCCGGGATGGCCGTGACCTTGACCCTGAACGACGAAATCGACATCAGCCGCGGCGACGTGGTGCTCGGCGGACAGCAAACCGCGCCTAGCGTCGCCGACAAATTCAAGGCCAACATCGTCTGGATGACCGAACAAGCCATGCTGCCCGGCCGTCAATACGTGATCAAACTGGCGACCCGCGGCGTGTCCGGTTCGGTGGCGACGATACACCACCGCATCGACGTCAACACGCTGGAACATCACGACGCCGACGAATTGAAGCTGAACGAAATCGGCCTGTGCACGGTAGCCGTTAATGCGCCGGTGGTCTTCGAACCTTACAAGCGTAATAAAACCACCGGTTCGTTCATTGTCATAGACCGCTTGACCAACGTCACGGTCGGCGCCGGTATGATTGTCGGCGAAGCGAATGATGAGGATTGGACGCCGGTTAGCGCCGAGGAACGCGCCAGCCGTTTCGGCCAATCCGCCAACATCGTCGCTTTAATTGGTGCCGACGCTAAAACCATGGCTTATCATTTGGAGCGTCGCTTGTTCGATACCGGCCACGCCGCAACGGTGTTGGAACACGGCGACGCATATCTGGCCGCGGCGATCAAGCATGCCGGCCTAATCTGCCTGTGTGCGGGCTTGGCTGCCGAGCATGCGGATTTGGCCTTCGATGCCGACCGGCAAACCATCGACGAAATCTACGACGCATTGAAGAATCGTAGCGTGGTTCACTAAGCCGCGCGGCTGTTCCCATGCGTCGCATGGGAACGCGAAAGGCCGTTTGTTATGCGCCGCGAATTGGCTGACCGGAATTTGACCTCAGCAGCGTCAACCCGCTTAAAAACAGTAAAAACGAAGCTGGGAGCGGAATATTGGTCGGTGTGATTGGGGAGCCGGTTATTTGAAAGCGAACTTCAGGATAGAGTTGGGTAATCTTGATGGAGTCTATCGCCCGCTCCGGTGATAGGTTTACATTGCCGCCCACCGGGACATAGATTGGCGTGAATATCGTGATCGAGGGCGCAAGCCTTGCCGTCAAATCTATATCGTTTCTCGCGGAGATGTTCCAGCCGGCCGATGACCTGGCGCCCGTCAGCGTCACGGTAGTCAAATCGATACTTCCGCCCGTGAGAATGGTCGCGGCCGGCGCGGGATTGATTTCTACGGGCGCTGCTTGACTTAGATCAGTCTTAGTCAACTGATAAGGAAAGATTACCCTGGTAAAGACGCTGGTCAACGAGGTACTGGGGCCGAGGTTGATCGCTCGACTGCTTGAGGACCGCAGGTCCAAGCGTTGAACGTCTTCCACTTCGGACGTTGCCGACGCATAGGCGGTGGACGTCGACAAAACCAAGAGTCCCACGAATAAGCCGTTCAAGCGCATAACTATCTCCTTAGTCTAGTAATTCAGATAAGTGTGCCTGGCGATTGTGTCAGAACGATGACCGATGCCGCGATCGATCAAGTCCGCACATTCTTTGTTGCTCTTGGCTGCGCTCGGCGCGCGAGTTTCGGCGGGGATTTATGCCTCGGGTAGGGGGCTGTGTGGCGAGCGGCGCGGTCGATCCAACACAAAAAAGCCCCGGTGGTTAAGCACCGAGGCTCCGCGTAGCCGAGGCGTTGGCCGGTTATTGCAACAAATCCAACGCCTTCTCGGCCGCTTTTTGCTTGGCCTTGGCTTTGCCGGCCTTGATCGCTTGTTCGGCGTTTGGCGCTTGCTCTACCTGGCTTTTCAATTGTTTAACGGCTTGTTTTTTCTCTTTCAAGAGTTGCGCGCCTTGTTTCAATTCTTCCGGCGTGGCTTGCTCGATTTTTTGTTTGACCGCTTGTTTGGCGGCGTCTTCGGCTTGCTGTTTCGCGGCGGCCGGGGCGTTTTCGACGCCGGCTTTGACCGCTTTCGCACTATCGACCGCCGCGCCGGCCGCCTCGACGCCCTTGACCGCGTCGGGCGCGACGGCGTTCGCGCTGTTTTGGACCGCCTGCTTGCCGACCGCTTCCAACAAGCCGGTGTCGGCCACGGCGGCTGAAGAAGCCAATACGAAGGAACTCAATACAACGATGCTGGTTTTCATGGATTTATCCTGGTCGTTCATTATTAGGAGCTTGCAGATTAGCCGTCCCAACTTAACCGACGATTAACGTCCGGCAATGCGGCGCAAGGTTTCCGTGACCAACTGGCCCGCCCGGTCCACCGAGTCGGATTCGGCATAGCAGCGTAATTCCGGGGCATTGCCGGACGGCCGCAGGTGGACGATGTCGCCGCTGGCGAAGGTCAGCCGCAGGCCATCGGTAGTATCGCTATCGACCGGCGCGCCCAGGCTATCGCCCCATAGGCTGCGATAGGCGCTGGCGTCGGCCTGCAAGCGATCCAGCAAGGCGCGACTGTTGGCGGTCGGGAATTCCTGAATCCGGTCGCTGGCGGTGAAGCGTTGCGGCAAGCCTTGTAGCAAGCCGGACAGCTTGACGCCTTGGCCGCGCGCCATTGCCAGCAACGCCAACGCGGGCAACAGCGAATCCCGAGTCGGCAGGGCCGCCAGGGGCTTGCCGTTTACCGATAAACCGTTGCCGGCCAAAAAGCCGCCGTTGGCCTCGAAACCCGCCACGCCGCCCGTCGCGACCTGCTCCATGCCGGCGATTACGTAGGGCGAACCGATTCGGGTTCTAATCACCTGCTTGAACCAGCCAGACGCTTCGATCGCGGTATTGCAACTGACCGGCGTGACGACGGTATCGGCGCCCAAAAATTTCGCGCACAGCAGGCCGACGATGTCGCCGCGCAGCCACTCGCCGGTCTCGTCCCCGATCAGCGGCCGGTCGCCGTCGCCGTCGGTCGAAATGACCGCGTCCAACTGGTATTGTGCCGCCCAGTCGCGGCCGCGCTGGCGATCCGCCTCGCCGACCGCTTCGGTATCGATAGGCACGAAGGTGTCGGTGCGCTCCAATCCGACGACTTCGGCGCCCAATTCGGCCAAGACTTCCTTCAACACGTCGCGGGCCGCGCTGGAATGCTCGTAAACGCCGACTCGCCAGCCGACCAACAAATTGTTGGCGAACAAACGGGTATAGCGCTGCTGAAATTGCGCCAGCGCGGCCGGATTGACGGCCGGCAATTCAGCGTCCACCACTACGACTTCCACGGTCGCGCCGGTCATCGCCGTCTCATCGGCTTTGCTGATTTCACCGTCGGCCCGGTAGAACTTGATGCCATTACGGTCGAACGGAATGTGGCTGCCGGTGACCATGATGGCCGGCAAGCCTTGCGCCAGCGCATACAAAGCCAGCGCCGGCGTTGGCAATACCCCGCAAAAATCCACTTCGCAGCCAGCTTGGCGAATGCCGGCCACGCACGCTTGGGCGATTGCCGGGCTGGACGGCCTTAAATCCATGCCCAGCGCGATTTTTTGGCCGGGCTTGGTCAGCTGCAAGCCGTGGATAAACGCCAGCGTATACGCGGCGCAGACTTCGCCGCTCATTTGGCTAACCAAGCCGCGCGCGCCGCTGGTGCCGAACGCCACGCCGCTGTCGGCCATCATTTGTTGGATGTTGATTGTTGTCATGGGATATTGAGATAGGTTTGAATTAACGGATTTTTTGCGGTTGAGATAATTCTTCAAAATACGCCAGCAACTCATGCAAACGAGTACTCGGATTCATCTCGCCGCTGTCGATTGCTTCGGTTAAGACTTTTGGCGCTAAACGTCTGGCTTCAGGAAGGCGGTTTTCCAGGCTCCGGAAGATATTTCGTTCATTGCCTTTATCGTAGTCCGCGAATTCAGGATAAGCGCGTAAGTCCTTGAGCAAAGAGTCAGGCGAATGCGGCTTTCGGCTATATCCGAAATGCAGCAACAACCAAAACTCGAAACAGGGATAGGAAACCACCACATCAATCTTAGGCTGGCTTTTCGCTGCGTCCAAAGCATTTTCGAAGTTGGCATGGGCATCGCGGTCTATCGTGCAGAACACCCTGTCGAATTTGCCTTTTCTGCCAATCGCTTCGTTGACGATACTCGTCGGATCGGTTTTGCCGCAGTGACGGATTTCGACTTGCACCTTTATCCGAAAATACCCACAGGCATCTTCCAAATAGCGCTTACCGGATTTGCTGTCTTCACAAATCACCAATACCGTCGGTTGCGGTTTGAAACGCGGCTTGGCTCGATTAAACGACGCGGCGTTGCGAGCCATCTTAACTCCGGCGGATTATCGGCAAAGCACGGTAGCGGCCTTCGTAATAGCGTTTTTCCAAATCCTCGCCTTCCCGGCCCTCGAAATCGTGGATGGAACGGAGTTGAGTTGCACCGTTGGCGTCGCGCTCTGTTAGCCAGAATTGGTCGCGGCGTAATAGCTTCGTGTCCATTAAATGGGTGTCGTGGGTGGTGAAGATCAACTGGGAGAGCAAGTCAGATTCCAAGTGTTTGGCCACCAAGGATCTAACAATTTCTGGATGCAGACTACTGTCAAATTCATCGATCACTAAAGCAGTGCTATCGCTGATTTCACCATAGCTACTATGAACTTTCCATGGCAACCAAAACCCGATTAAATTTTTGGTACCGTCTGATTCGTCATTGAAATCGAACTCAACTTCCCCGAGTGCGGTTTCATGAACTAAAACCATTTTGCTTTCTAGCTCAGGCTTTGACAATGAACCTAATAACACAGGGGTAGCTTCCTTCCGATCAAAACGAATTTTAGTCACCGGCACATCCACATTTTGCAAAAATGAGGAAATTTCTTTTGCTAAAATCGGATGCTCTTCAGCCAGTTTCTGACTACTGCTTGCCCATGTTTCCATACTACCCGAAACAACCAAAAGCCCCCTTTTTAACCAATGGAACGGCTGCCTCAATTGACCCAATTGCTCGCTGCTGTTGGCGACTGCCTGTGCGATGAACAAAACTTGAGGCCCTGTCAAGTTTTGCCAAATCTGATGCAACTCATTCCCCCCTTCCAAAGCTTCCCCAAAGGAGAACGCATCACCAGAAGAATGATGCAATCGCTCATATAACAAAATCTCTTTTCCAGCCAGAAACACATGCAATCGTTCTTCAACAATCCTTTCACACGTTAAACCTAACTCAAACTGATAGCGCTGTCCTGCACACACAAAATTCAGTTCGAATCGGCTGGGTTTGTCGCTGAGCTCTGGGTCAAAACGAAATGGACTCACCGGAAGCGATACGGATTGCGCAGTCGGTTGCTTATTGGCTATTTGGCTCACCAACCTAAAAGCTTTAACCAAGTTGCTCTTGCCAGAGGCATTGGGGCCATAAATCGCCGCAACTTTCAGTAAATCCGGCAGTTTTTCGCCCTTGACGGCAGGTTTGAACACATTTTCACGCTTCCGCAATCTAGGCGCAGCAACCATCGAAAAGGTCTGCTTCTCGCGGAAGGATCGAAAGTTAGTGACGGAAAATTCAATTAACATGCAGAAAACTCGCAACTAGACGGCGTTATTTGCTGAGTAATATAGCCACTTGTCAATTTATCTGCAGAAAAACTGCACTCAGCCTCAACTGCTTATGCGGGTTTGATTGGTAAGTGTCACTGCGGCTGGCTATGCATCCGGCGGATGAAATCCTGCAAGGTTTGGCCGGGGTCTTCGCTGAAGGTCTCCTCAAGTACCCGCGCTAGCTCGATGCGGTCCAAGCGAAAGTTGCGGAAGTCGCCGCGCAGTTCGCACCAGCCGACCAGGGTCCAGACGTTGCCCCAAAAATACAAGCCCAGCGGCCGAATCCGGCGTTGACTGAATTCGCCGTCGCCGCGCCGGTAATCGATCTGTAATACGTGTTTCTCGTCCAAGGCCTTGCGGCAAATGTCCAAGGTCACATCCAAATCGTCGCGCCGCGAGAAGCGTAGCGCGAACAGTTTTGAGCGATCCAGGCGGTCGCGCAATTCGGCCGGCACGACCGCCGCGACCTTGTCCAGCACCGACTGCGCGGAGCGGCCCAGTTCGGTGCCGCCCCAAGTCTTGACCATCCTGGCGCCGACCACCAGCGCCTCCAGTTCGGCGGCGCTGAACATGATCGGCGGAATATCCAGGCCGTGCCGTAACGCGTAGCCGACGCCGGCTTCGCCTTCGATCGGAATGCCGGACAGGCTGAGCACCTGGATGTCGCGGTAAATCGTGCGCTCCGAGACTTCCAGCCGCTCGGCCAGCGCCTTGGCGGTCACCAAACGTCGGTTGCGCAGAATCTGGACGATCTGAAATAGGCGGTCCGCTCGGCGCATGTGCGGTCGATGGCCTCGCTAAGCCGGCGAATACAAGCCGACCCGGTTGCCTTCGCTGTCGATGAACAGCGCGAAGTAACCGCAGTCGCCGTCGTGAATCGGCGTTTTCGGCACCAGCACCCGGCCGCCGCCGGCTTCGACCTTCGCCAGCGGCTCGTTTAAATCGGCGCCGCCGTTGAAATACACCACCGCGCCGGTCTCGGAGGGTTGATAGCACTCGCCCTGCACCAACATGCCGCTGACCGCGCCTTCCTCGGCTTCGAAAATCGCCAAGTTCATGTCATTCATCTCTTCCAGCTTGAACGTCGAATTCAACACGTGACGGTAAAAGTCCTGGGCGCGGCCAAGATCGGCGGCGGGTAGTTCGAACCAAGTAGCTAGATTGTTGTTCATGATGCTCTCCTCGTTGCAGTTAAAAGAGCGGTCATGCTAAACCAGCGCTACTGACAGCGTGGTGTCAGCAGTGTTTTAGCGCTAGCGCCGACCGCCGAGCAACGAGCCCAGTACGCCGCGGATGATTTGGCGGCCAAGTTCCTGGCCGATGCTGCGCGCGGCGCTTTTCGCGGCGGCTTCCAGGACGCTTTGGCCGCCGCGCCGCCGCGATCCGGATTGGCCGCCGCCCGGCAGCACTTGGCCCCAATCGAATCCGCCGCCGGACGTCGAGGCTTCTGCCTTTCCCGCCCGTTGTTTCAAGATTTCGTAGGCCGATTCGCGATCGATCTGTTTTTCGTAATGGCCGGCGATGATCGATGCGGCCAGCGTCTCGCGCCGCTCGGCGTCGCTGACCGGGCCGATCCGCGAGCGCGGCGGCTTGATCAAGGCGCGTTCGACCGGCAGCGGCGTCCCCTGTTCGTCCAACAACGACACCAAGGCTTCGCCGACGCCCAGCTCGCCGATCGCGGCGGCCACGTCCAGTCCGGGATTGGCGCGAAAGGTTTCGGCGGCAGCCCTGACGGCTTTTTGATCGCGGGGCGTAAAGGCGCGTAACGCGTGCTGAATGCGATTGCCGAGCTGGCCGAGAACGATGTCCGGAATATCTTGGGGATTTTGGCTGACGAAATACACGCCGACGCCCTTGGAACGAATCAAGCGCACGACGTGTTCGATTTTCTGCAACAAGGCCGCCGGGGCGTCGTTGAATAACAGGTGAGCCTCGTCGAAGAAAAATACCAATTTGGGCTGGTCCAAGTCGCCGGCTTCCGGCAGGTTTTCGAACAATTCCGACAACAGCCACAGCAGCAGCGTCGCGTAAACGCGCGGCGATTGGTATAAGGTTTCGGCGGCTAGGATGTTGATCACCCCTCGCGAGCCGTCGGTTTGCAGCAGATCGTTGAAATCCAGGGCCGGCTCGCCGAACAAGTGTTCGCCGCCCTCGTGCTCCAGTTGCAGCAAGCCGCGTTGAATCGCGCCGACGCTGGCCGCCGAGAGTTTGCCGTAGTCGTCGGCCAGTTCGGCGCCGTGCTCGGCAACGTACTGCAGCATCGCCTTCAGGTCTTTCAGATCCAGCAACAGCCAGCCCTGGTCGTCGGCGATCTTGAACGCGGCGGTCAATACGCCGCTCTGCACGTCGTTCAGGTTCAACATCCGCGCCAGCAGCAGCGGCCCCATATCCGAGATCGTGGCGCGCAGCGGATGGCCCTTCATGCCGAACACGTCCCAGAACAGCACCGGCGCCGCGGCCGGCCGGCTATCCTGGATAGCCAAGTCCGCCAAGCGGGCTACCACTTTGGGATTGCCGCCGCCGGCCCGGCTCAGGCCGGCCAGATCGCCCTTGACGTCGGCCACGAATACCGGCACGCCGATGTCCGAAAAGGCCTCGGCCAGCGTTTGCAGCGTAATGGTCTTGCCGGTACCGGTCGCTCCGGCAATCAGGCCGTGGCGATTGGCCATCGCCGGTAGCAGGTTCAATTCGGCGGTGCCGGCTTTGGCGATCAGCAAGGGTGTGGTCATGGCGAGTCCTGGAGAAAAAAGGTCGGATCAGCCCGGAGCTGACTCGAGAAGGTTTACAGCAACGCGATTAAGTCCGCTTCCAGCGTCTCGTAGGCGCCGAAGCGGCTGGCGACCAGATGGCCGTTCCGGTCGATGAGCAGGTAGGATGGCGTGCCTTGTAACCGGTAACGCTCGAAGCTTTCCGGCCGGAAGGGTTGCCTGGAAAAATAGTCGCGCAAATGGGCGCGCAGTGCGTGCTGCTCGGCGGGCGCCCGCGCCTGAAAATCGTCGATCCGTTGTTCGATGAAGCGCTCGACTTCGGCGGCTGTCCCGTCCGTTTCGCGCGGCGTCAAATGGTCCATCGCTACCGGAAAACTCAAGCGATACGGCCAGGTGCCGCGCTCCAGTAAGCCGTATTGGCTCAGCAGTTTTTCGGTTTCGCCGATGACTCGGCCTTCTTCCAACAACAGGCGCAGGTTGGCGACGGTATTTTTATCGAAATCCTCGAAGGCGGTCGCCAGGCCCAACACCGTCAAGCCTTGTTCCCGGTAACGCCGATACAGGCCTTCGACGCGCGGCAGGCAGTGCAAAAAACAGCCGGGGCAATTGACTTGAAATACCGCGATCAACACCACGCGGCCGGCCAGATCGCTGAGCGTGGAGGGATCGCCTTTCAGCCAGGCGTCGACCGCCAGAGGCGGCGCGGTTAGGCCGATGCGGGCTTCGCTGATCGCGGTGTCCAAACCGGCTTCAATCGCGAAAATTGTTGAATTGCAACGGCTGTTCCAAGTCCTCGGCGCGCAGCATCTGAATCACTTCCTGCAAGTCGTCGCGTTTCTTGCCGGTAACCCGCACCTTGTCGCCGTTAATCGCCGCCTGCACTTTCATTTTCTTGTCCTTGATCAATTTGACGATTTTTTTCGCCGCGTCGCTGCCGATACCCTGCTTCAACGTAATGGTTTGAGTCGCGGTCTTGCCGGTGTCGGTGATTTTGCCGCTTTCCAGCGCGGAAATGTCGATGCCGCGCTTGCCCATCTTGGCGTATAAAATCGGCAACATTTGTTGCAATTGAAACGTCGATTCGGCCTTCATCTGAATGCCGTCGTCGGATTGTTCGAAATTGGCGTTGGAGCCCTTGAAATCGAAGCGGGTCGAGACTTCCTTGTTGGCTTGGTCCACGGCATTGGTCACTTCGTGGGCGTCGAGTTCTGAAACGATGTCGAAAGATGGCATGGCGTTGATTTGCAAGTATAAAAGTCGCGCCACTATAACGGCGTCGCGACCATTATTCAACTGTGGCGGGTGTCGCGGCGGACTTGTCCGCCGGCGGAGAAGCCGTTATCTTGTGGCTAAGCCGGCCATTCGTCGAACGGAGCCGGCGCATTGCAACGGGGGAAAACCACTATGAGAGCTATTGTTTACCTAAGCGGCCCAATCCTGGCCGGCATCCTGCTGGCCGGTTGCGGCCAGGAGCAAGCCCAAACCGCCATCGCGGCGAACGCGCCGCTCAAAACCTTTCCGCGGGCCACGACATTGCGCGGCACGGTCAGCGACAATACCGGGCCGGTTAAGGCCGGTACGGTTACGCTGTCGACCGAGGCCGGCAAGGTGCTGACCAGCCTTGAATTGCAAGACAGCCAGCGTTACGAAATCGACGCGCCGGCCGGAACGCCGCTACCGGTATTACTGACCTACGCCCCGCCACCCGGAAAATCCGGCGACACGATGACCAGCGTGGTGATTTATCCGGAAATCAGCAAATACGACATCAACCCAACCACGACCGCGATCGCCAAGAGCGCGAAGGCGATGGGCGGATACAACCACAACAATCTGGTACGCGCCGCCGAAAATACCGCTCACGTTCCGGACGCCAACAAAACTACCGCCGGTTTTCGCGGCGATCCCACCACGCAGTACGGCGGCTGGCACTAGCCGGAGCCGCTTTCGGTATTACCGTTCGACCGGCCAAAATCCGGTCGATTTTAGCTCTTGATTCAGCGCGATATCGCCGTATTTTCCAGTCGTCGCGATACCTGAGCGGCAAGCTTGGAAATTAAGCGCCCGTTTTTGCAAAACGCTCTACACTAAAATCTTGATCGGCTAAGTTGCAATACTAGCGATGCGTCATGCAGTCAACTCTGATGAACCGCGCCAATTGTTCTAGCTGGGTTACAGCTTGACGCAACTGCAAATAACGCGGCGGATTGCCGGCCCGCTTGTAACAAAACTGTCATAAACACCGTTTAATATTCCGGCGATCCGACGTCGGCAATTCTCACAGGAGTATAGGCTTATGGCTAATCTAACGATTAAAGCTCGACTCTACGTCATCCTGGCCGCGGCAGTCAGCGGATTTATGCTTCTGGGGCTGGGAAGCCTGTATCAGATCGAACAAATCCACGGCAAGGTTAAGGAAGACTACAGCAGTTTCGAAAGCGGCATGCATACGCTGGTGCTGATTCAGAGCGCTAACATCGCGTTCAAGACCCAGGTGCAGGAATGGAAAAACATCTTGCTGCGCGGTAACGATGCGGCCAATTTCGAAAAATATTCCCAGGGTTTTTCCGCTTCGGAAAGCTTGGTCGGCACCAAACTGACTCAGGCATTGGAGGCGCTACGCGCGGTGGGGTCGCCGTTTGCGCGCGATATCGAAAATCTGCTGAGCGAGCATCGGGAGATGGGCAAGAAATACCGATCGGCCTTGGCGCAATTCGATCAGGCCGACCCGGAAGCCGGCAAGAAAACCGATGCGCTGGTCAAGGGCATGGATAGAAGCACCACCGACAGCATTAACAAGTTGGTGGAAGCGTTCGAAACCGGCCAGCATGATCGCCTGAACCGGCAAATCCAAAGCTCTCAAGACGAGTTTCGGCAAATCCGCAATACTCAGTTGGCGATCTTCGCCGCGCTGTTGGTGATCTGCGGCAGCCTGGTATTGTTCACCGCGCTGCATATCGCGCGGCAGGTCGCGGACTTTCAGCAAGTCATCTCCGGCATTAGCGCCAATCGCAATCTGACCTTGCGGATGCCGGCCGCCGGCGACGACGAAATATCGGCGATCGGCAAAAGCTTCAACGACTTGTTGCAGGTTTGGCAGAATGCGATCGGCCAAATAAAGCGTAGCGCCGATTCGGTCGCCAGCTATGCGCGCGACATGACGGCGTCGGTTGCCGAGTTGTCTTACAGCGTCGGCGCGCAGAAAGCGGCGACCACGGAAATGGCCGCCGCTATCGAAGAAATGACCGCCAGCATTGCGCATATTTCCGATTCGTCGCAAAACGCCAACACCATTTCCAGCACCTCGTCCCGCCAATCCGCCGACGGGAGCTCGGTGATCGAAAAAACCGTCTCGGCGATGCAAAACACCTCGAACGGCGTGATGGAAACCGCCAAAGTCGTGGAGCGGGTCGGCCAGCAATCCCAAGAAATCTCCGGCATCGTTCAAACCATCAAGGATGTCGCCGATCAGACCAATCTGCTGGCACTCAATGCCGCGATCGAAGCGGCCCGTGCCGGCGAGCAAGGCCGCGGTTTCGCGGTGGTCGCCGACGAGGTCCGCACGCTGGCCGAAAAAACCACCCGGATGACTGAAAACATCACGCAGTTGGTCGATCGCATCCAGGCCAGCGCGCAGGATGCCGTCGTCAATATCGGTAAGGTGGTGCAGGGCGTCGATCAAAACGTCGCGTTGGCCCATCAGGCGGGCGAGGCCATAGGCGGCATTCGCGAAGGCAGCATCCGCGTCGTGGACGCCACCAACACGATCGCGACGGCGTTGGCCGAACAGTCGGTGGTTAGCGAGAGCATAGCCAGCAAAGTGGCCGCCATCGAACTGATGAGTAACAAAAACAACGATTCGCTGGCGCGCCTGAAAGACGCGGCCGGCCGGATGGATACGCTGGCCGGCGATATGCGCGCGATGGCATCGCAGTTCAAAGCCTAGTCATCCGTCGGAACGCTAAACCGTACATATTCCTCTTGGGTTCCAAGCCAGACATCATGAAAATCAGCCGTATCTCCAAAATTGTCAGTCTCTTGTTGGTCCTCACCCTGACCGGCTTCACGGTTGCGGTGGTTCGCTCCTTGCAACACCTTAACCACGCTTTCAAGGCCGTCGAATTCGTCGGTCAACAGCAGAACCAGTTTTACACCCGGATCAGTCAGCCGGTTTTCAATTACCTGGCCAGCGGCGATGCCACCTTGTTAACCGACATCGATACCAATGTCGGTCGGGCTGTGCGCGACATCGAAGCGAATCGCGAGGTGGACGAACGGCTGAAAGCGCCGTTCCTGGATTTGTTGCGGACCGTTCAACAATCCATCGTCGTCGAGTTGACCTCGGCCGGGAAATTGGCCGATCCGCAAATCCTGCTGATTAACAACGAACAGCAAATGTCCGGGCATTTGCAAGGCTTAATCGACTACGCGTCTCGCGCGCCGGTGGATGCCAAGACCAAACAACCCTACTGGGAATTGATAGGCCAAACCCAAGCGGCAGTGTTGAATTTGTCTCGAGCGAGACAAAGCTTTTTCGCGGCCCGCGAAGCGGTTTCGGCCGAGAACATTCAGCGTTATCAGCGCCAACTGCTGGCGCTAGCCGATCGTTATAAACAGTTGCCGTTGCTGGGCGTGATGCGTGACTCCGCCAACGCGGAGCCGGACTTCGGTCTGGGGTTGACCGAGCGAGTGGCCGAGGCGCGCGACCTCGCCGAGGAACCCATCAGCGAGATCGGCGCGCTGATTCGGCGTTACGACATCGATCTGGGTAGCGCCGAACAGTTCGCGCGCCAAAAAGCCGCCAGCCGGACGCAAGCCGCCGTGCAACTGCAAACGCTGCAACAACGGTTCGCCGATCTGCAAACCGAAATCGCCGGCGAATATCAGTATTACGAACATATCCTGTACACGATCGTCGCGATCTGCACCGCGATCTTGATCGCTATCTGTATGCTGATGATTTATATCAAACGCCATCTTGCCGATGTCATCGCCCATATCAGCAACCATGTAGATCTGCTGGCGCGCGGCGATTTGCGCGGCTCGGTTTCGTTGCGCAGCCGAATCGCCGAAATCAATTTGGTCAAGGAATCTCTACACAAATTGCATGATTATTTCGAGTCGCTAATACGCCACATCAATCAGGAATCCTCGGCCTTGAACCAATACGGACGAGACATATTGCTGGTCGCGGCAAGCCTGGAATCGATTACCGCCGACCAACGCCAGGCCACCGAAGCCGGCGCCCAACAAATGACCGAGTTACACAGTTCTTTCGTGAATGTCGCCAACAGCGCGGCCGACAGCCAACATGCGACCACTTCGGCGCACGGCCTGATCGACAGTGGTGTGGCCTATATGCGACATACTCAGGTCCAAGTCGCCGAACTGGCCAAGGCCACCGACGAAACCGCCGCGTCGTTGGAACATCTGCGCCGCGACGCCGCCGGCATCGAAACCGTGCTCGGCGTGATTCAGGGCTTCAACGACCAGATTAATTTGCTGGCTTTGAATGCCGCGATCGAAGCCGCCAGGGCCGGACAATACGGGCGAGGCTTCGCGGTGGTCGCCGACGAGGTTCGTAAACTGGCGTCGAACACAGCGGACTCCGCCGAGCAGATTCGCGGCTTGATCGAGAGGCTTAATCGGGCCACCGAAACCACGGTCAAACTAATGAATCAACAACAAGCGGCGGCGAAAACCACGGCCGAGGCGGTCGATCATGTCCATCAGGTATTCGCCGGGATCAAGTCGTCGATAGGCGAGGTATTGAGCCAAAGCCGGGTGATCGCGGCGACCTCGTTGCAACAATCGCAAGTCGCCGAACGAATCGCCAACAATTTCTCGCATACCGCCGAACTGGCCAAACAAACCACGCAAGAAGCCCAGACCAACAAACTCAGCGCTTCGGCGATTTCCGATGTCAATCAAAACCTACAAAACCTGATCGCGCAATTCAAGGTGGCGTGAGGGAGCATCAAGAGGCCGGCTATTGGATATTCCGACCCAAATCAGCCAGCCATTCCAATTGAAATCGGCCATCTGTTCCAATACAAGGTCGACCACCGATTCCGGTCGAAAAACCGCCATCAATTTCGATATGATTGCGCCAGTAGGGAATGAGGTTTTTCTGGAAGTCGCCAATTGCCGAAATCGACCCAAGGCGGAAGTTCGTGTATTTATCTTGAATGTCGGTTAAAAATTTAAATCAGCCATTCAAATAATAAAAGTTGTAGGGTGGATAAGCGAAGCGCCATCCACCATAGGAACGCAAATAGGTGGGTGGCGCTTCGCTTATCCACCCTACGGCTCTAACGTCTATCACTTAATTGGATTCAATGGCAGAAATATGATCAATTTAGGCCTTTGCTGTATATCACCGAAGATATACGGAAAGTAAAATAAGCTCTTAGCAAAAAGTTAGCGTGTATTGTGAGCCAAACCCTCGGCCAATTTCGTCAATAGCCTGCTCAAGCTCATCCGGCATAAATGTTTTGAATGGCAGCCATTCATATTTCATTTTATGCCACAGCAATTCAATCCGATTCAACTCAGGGCTATAGGGCGGCAGGAAATAAAATCGAATACCTTTCTCTTCCAGCAAATCCCAATACGGCTTCAGTTTTTTGGCCGTATGAATGGACGCATTATCTAAAATCACCACCAATGGCTTGCTGACGCGTTGGACCAATGCCATCAGAAAGCCAAAAAACCACAGACCATTGACGCTTTGCCACAGCTTAGTCAGCATTAATCGACCCGATGAAAGCAAAGCGCCAATGACGTTCATCCGCTGCGCGCGTTTAGCGGTAATGGCATGAACTTCTCCGCTTTTGGTCCAAGCCGAACGATTCGGTGGTTGTGGTGCAAATCCGGCCTCATCCACATAGGCCAATTCGATTTCGCCGGCTTGCGCTTGCTGAATCAGTGCGGCAATGTCGTGTTGGGCCCGCTCGAAGCGCTCGGGATCACGCTTTTTTTTAAACTGTAACGGGTGCGCTTCCATACATAGCCCATCCGTTTTAACTCGTTCCGCAAGGTGCTGGCGCTAATCGTCACGTCGCATTCCGTCGTTAGACGACTGACCAATGCCCGGCAGTTTAAAGGTTCCGCATCGATCCATTCTTTGAGCCGGCATCGATGCGCGTCAGTCAATTTACTTGGTGCACCACTGCGGGGTTGATCCGGTAAACTGTTCAGCCCATTTCTCCACCACTTCCGCCGCCGCTCCCGTATAGCTTCCGGTTTCACGCCTTGCTGTTCTGCAATCGCAATGACTGTCTGGCCATTGGCTAACATCAAAATGGTCTGTGCCCGCTCCCGTTCTCGCCAATCGCTCCCTTTTTTGATAATTTGCTGGAGCTGCTCTCGTTCGCTTTCGTTCAATTCTATTGCTCTTGCCCGCATTCTGTCGCTACCACCACACCTGAAATCTCGCTATTTTAATGCATGGTGATTTGTTGTTAAGCGCTTAATATTCGGACCAATAAATAATCTTGTAGACGAGATTGTTTCGACATATACAAGCCATCTAATTCATTGTTGCAATGAGCTACTTCACAGAACTTCGAAAAGCAGAGGTAGTCGCGATGGGATGGCTCACCGGGTGTGCCGCGACTTTTTCATTGTTTTTAAGTTATGTAGCGCCGGCACTAAGCACGCTAGTTCACATCCTATCTCCTTTTTTCATGTTCTGTGCGTTAGGCAACCTCTGATTAATTCCCAAAAACAGCAAGCGGTATAATATTTCAACGAAATCGCGGTAGAGACGACACCCATGGACCAGCCCCAACAACTCAGTTTTGCCGATGCCGAATACGCTAACAAAGGCAAAGTCACCCGGCGCGAGAAGTTTCTCGACCAGCTCGAGGGCTTATTGCCGTGGTCGCTGATGGTGGCGGTGATCGAGCCGCATTATGCGTCTGGTAAAGGACGCGGGCGCAAGCCGTTTCCCTTGAATGCCATGCTACACGTGCATGTCGCACAGATTGTCTACAACTATTCCGATCCTGGAATGGAAGATGCGCTCTACGAGATTGAATCGCTGCGACGTTTTTGCGGTGTCCGCCTGGAAGGCGTGCCAGATGAAAGTACGATTTTGCAGTTCCGGCACCTATTGGAAGCACACGGGCTCACCGAGCAGATCTTTCAGGCGATCAACCAAACCTTGGGAGAGCGAGGGCTGTTTTTAAAAGCCGGCACCCTCGTCGATGCCAGCCTGATTGCCGCGCCGACCTCGACCAAAAACCAAGACAAAGCGCGCGATCCCGAGATGCATGCCAGCAAGAAAGGCAATCAATGGTTTTTCGGCAGCAAATTCCACATCGGCGTCGATAGCGAAACCGGCTTAGTGCATAGCCTCAAAGTCACCTCGGGCAACGTCAGCGACATAGCAGAAGCCGCCTCTTTGCTACACGGTGAAGAACAGTTCGTCCACGGCGATGCCGGCTATCAAGGTTTGGATAAACGCCCCGAGATGTCCAGCGACAACCCGCCAGACTGCGTGATCGCGATGCGTCCAGGCAAACTGGCCAAGCTCACGAAAGACGAGAGCGAACAGGCCCAGCGCCTTCGCCAAGCCGCGCGCGAACTGGCCAGTCGCCGCGCCAAGGTCGAACACGTCTTTCGGGATATTAAAATTCGGTTTGGTTATGCCAAGAACCGCTATCGCGGCTTGGCTAAAAACGCCGCCCGACTGACCTTTTTGACGGCCATTGCCAATGTACTGCGCGGCGATGCGTATGAACGTCGCAGCCTGATTGCGTCTGGAATTTGAAAATAGGCCCGGAAAAGGGCTTGTTTTCGACAAATAACGACTGTTTTGATGGAAAAAACGGGCGATTATTGAATTTTTTGAGCTGCTTTCGAAATGACTGCTACTCAAAACGGCAGTTTTTCAGAGGTTCCCTTGCACTTTTATCGCTAATGCGCCGGGCAATAGCGTGACATTGGGGATAGTGAGTACGGCATTATAAAATGCCAGGTTTTTGCTCATTAGCTCGGCCACTTGACCGCTGGTTTCTAAATGATAGTTGGGGCCAAACGTCACGATAGTGTAGGCTTTTCGATAGGCTGTCTCGAAGGTATGCGGCGTACTCTTGTCGCTTTTTAGCTGAACTTTGGGCTGACCGAACATATCGACAAAAGCCACCGAAACGTTATATCCCAAAGCTTCGCAGGAGCGTACCGTTTCGCTGGCAGCTTCGACCGCTAAAGTAAGCGGAAGCGTATAACTATTTCCCGCAGCATGCGCATTGGCTTGCAATAACAAAAGTATCGAAATGACCTGCAAACCTTTTCGTTGTTTATTCATAGCGTATTTCCGGTGACGTGATGTCCCAAATGCCCAATAAGCGCTTTGGCATTAAGGAACCATCAAAAATGGTTGGCCTTTTTGGGTGGTATAAGTGATTAAATATTTCAGCGGATTAATCCTGTCGGCATTGCGAAAAATCAGGTGTTGAGCGTTGGCCTTGTCTTGGTAGCTATCCCCTGCTCTGAAGGTTAGTATTGGCTCGTCAACGTACTGCGATTCCGCTATCCCCTCAAGAATGTAATTGAAACCGACTGAGGGATGATGGTGAACTGGCAAGCCCACTCCTGGAGGATAGGTGGTCATGACCAAACGAAATTCGTTGCCTTCATTATCTTCATGACTTTGCAGGATAGTTCGAACGATACCGTCGCTGGAGACTGTCGTATTGCCCTGCGATGTGATTTGTGCGAACAACGGCGTCGCGGTGAATGCGCCTACCGCACCGACCATCCCAGCCAGCAACAGCCGTCGTTTGATATCGCATTCGATGTTAGGTGTCATGACTTCGACAGCTTTCGAGATATAACCGTTTGACATATCTCTTCCTTTTATCAATGTGCGTTTACTAGACGCTAACGTGATGTTGTCGCAGCTTTGCGGGCGGCTTTTGGGCATGGGCCGCCTGCCGAGTGAATAAACACAGCTACTCGCGGGCGATGAGAAATCGACCCGCGAAGGGATCTAAATTTAACCTGTGGAAAGTGCCTCGCCTAACTGTTTATTGGTCAACGCCTGACCAGCGATTCCCCAGGCGCCATCAACAGCATGGACGACATTAGCCCAGATTTGGTGTTTAGGCAGGCTGCCGCCCGATAGTTCATGAATAATGTTGGTGGCTTCTTCGATATGTCCCTGCTGAATTTCTGGTGTGTTAAACGCAAATGACGGCACCTTCCATTCGATAAATACGACATCGGTTTCTTGCAATCCTGAATAGGTTTGATGTTTGGGCAGCAGATGGATAGCGCCAACGACATTGGGCGTCATCACCTTATTGCCGGATAGCCCGTGCCATTTCAACATTGAATCGCAAATTCTGCGAAAAGCGAGCTTTTCGGTTCCCGCGGGTAAGACACCTTCTGTTAGCGTAAGAGTAAGCGGCATGTCGGTTTCCTGTTGTTTGGGGTTACGCGTAGCGGAAGCTACGCGACGAACATTAAATAACGATCGCTATACAATATTATATAACGATCGTTATCTTGTCAAAGATGCCGATGCTGGCCATTTGATACAATGTCAATCCCAAATAGCATTAGATATACCCGCGTGAGATATACAGCAGACCAAAAACAACAAACCTGCCAGCGCATTATTGAGGCGGCCGGGCGTTGCTTTCGAAAAGGCGGCTACAGTGGCATCGGCGTCGATGGCTTGGCAAAGGAAGCCGGCCTGACGTCAGGGGCGTTCTACGGACACTTCAGCTCCAAAGCCGAGGCGTTTAAAGCGGCGATCATTGCCGGAATGGAGGACTTGAAATCCGGGATCGGCACTTTTCAGCAGAAATATGGCGAAAACTGGTGGGAAGAATTTGCAACGTTTTACATGGGTCCAAAACGCACCTGCGATCTGGGCGACAGTTGCATACTTCAAAGTGTAACTCCGGAAGTCTGTCGTTCCGAAGAAGCGATACGAGCTGCATTTGAGTCGGAGTTGCTAAAGATAGTCAAACTTGCGGCAGAGGGTACATCCAAAACAACCGATCAGGCGGCTATTGATAATGCGTGGGCTAACTTTGCAATGCTGATTGGCGGCGTAACGTTAGCGCGCGCGGTTACCGACGAAAAAATCGCCAATGAAATTGCAACGGCCGTTCAGCAAGCGGTGATCACCCGACAAAAGGGTACTTAAATTCATTGGAGTTCGTCCGGTCGTCCGAATTCCATCCACGCTTACCCAACCCAACCGCCGTCACAAAACGAAACCAAAGTACGCCGAGAACGATGCAGCTTGAAGCCCACCTCGCGAAGCGATACGGCACTCAGTTTACAGACACATAGATTATGGCGCAGCGGGGTTAGGCAACAAATCCGCCATTTAGGTGTTCAACAAAATGCATACCCTTCGCCGACAAGCCTTGTCGGTAATAGCGTCGTTGTGCTAGCGGCATGTATAAGCGGGTATCCAGAACCAGATTATTGCAGTTTGCAAATTGGGCTGCCTGTTTGACATATTCAATGAGACGTTTGCCTATACCCTGATTTTGCCGCTTACCCTTGACGACCAGATCATCCACATACAGATAGCGAGCATAGCGCAGATTCTCGCTGAATCGTTAGCCGACCAAGCCTTGCCAACCGAATTCGTAAAACCCTGAGAGATGATAGCCCGCCTGAAATTGGCGCAGGATTTGTACGACAAATCGCGTCTGATCCGACAAATGTAGCCTGAGTGCTGTCATCAACGTTAGACGTTCGAGGTTGATTCAGCTCAATATCAACGAATCTCGAATGCTTGCCAATGTTCGTCGGGCTGATGGGCATTGACGACAAGCTCGGCAACCTTGGCCAATAGCGGCCCTTTGTGACACCAGGCCACCAGCTTTTGCAAATCGTCCGGGTGTCCGGAAGCGACGATTTCGACGCTGCCGTCTGGCAGATTTCGGACGAAACCGGACAGATTCAGTTTGACCGCTTGCTTTTGGGTGTAGGCGCGAAAATACACGCCCTGTACCCGCCCCTTGACGATGATGTGCAGGCAATCCTTCATCGCGTGATTCTCCAGCAATAATGAATTTTTTGGTCGCGGGCGAAGTCCTCGGGAATCGTCGTCGCACTGATGTCTTCGATGTCCAGGCCGGCCAAGGCCTCGCGGTCGAGTTTAAAGCGGCGGAAGTTGGTCGAGAAATACAACACGCCGCCCTGCGCCAGCAACGCGGACGCGTTTTTCAACAAAGCCACGTGATCGCTTTGAATGTCGAAGGCGTCGTCCATTTTCTTGGAATTGGAAAAAGTCGGCGGATCGAGAAAGATCAAATCGAATTGCGGCTTGTTTTTTAATGCCGCCTGCTCGGCCAGCCATTTGGGACAATCCGCGCGCACCAGCTTGTGGTCGCCGCGGAAGCCGTTGAGTTCGAAATTGAGCTTGGCCCAGTCCAGATAGGTGTTGGACATGTCGACCGTGACCGACGCCGCCGCGCCGCCGACCGCCGCGTGCACCGTCGCGCTGCCGGTATAAGCGAACAGATTCAGAAAGCGCTTGCCCCTGGCTTCTTGCTGAATGCGTAAGCGCATCGGCCGGTGATCCAGAAACAAGCCGGTATCCAGATAATCCTCGAAATTGACCCAGAACTTGCAGCCGCCTTCCTCGACCACGTGAAAATGGCCTTGTTCGCCGAGCTTTTCGTATTGGTCGCTGGCTTTTTGCTTGCGGCGGATTTTCAGAAACACCTGGTTGGCCGGAATTTCCAGCACTTTCGGAATCTCCGCCATTGCCCCGGCCAGGCGTTGATTGGCCTTGGCCGGATCGATGGTTTTCGGCGATTCGTATTCCTGCACATTGACCCAAAGCTGCTCTCCCTGGTAAACATCCACCGCGACCGCGTATTCCGGCAGGTCAGCGTCGTACAGGCGGTAACAACTCACCCGGTTTTGCTTGGCCCACTTGGCGAGTTTCTTCAGATTCTTGCGCAAGCGGTTGCCGAACATCTCGGCTTGCGGGTCGACTTGTTCGACTTGGGCGCGGCGCCAGATCGATTCGGCACGCTCCTGTTGCGACTTGGCCTTGGGCTCGAAGAAGGCTTTTTCCTCGATGTTAAAACGCAGCAATTTGCATTCGAGCGCGCCGTTGAACAAGGTGATCGGCTTTTGCGAACGAATGCCCAGCCTAAAACCCAATTCGGGGTCGCTAATGATCATCGCCGCCTGCCAGCCGGCGAAGCGCTGTTTCAGCACCTCGCCGAAGCGACGGTACAGCGCGGCGGTTTCTGCTTCGTCGCCCAACCGTTCGCCGTAGGGCGGGTTGCAGGCGATCAAGCCCTTGGGCCAGCTTTCCGCCGCAGCCGCATCGCCGATGTCGCGTTTTTCGATATGAATCTTGCCGGACAGTCCGGCGTTTTCGACATGCTGAACCGCAGTGGCGACGGTACGCCGGTCCTGGTCGAAGCCGACGATGGTCGGCATTTTGTTTATTCCGGCTTCGCGGCGTTGGCGGGCCTCGTCGAGCAAGCTTTGCCACAAACCGGCATCGTGTTTTTTCCAGCCCAGAAAACCAAAGTAATCGCGCTGCAAGCCAGGCGCGATGTCGGCGGCGATCAGAGCGCCTTCCAACAACATCGTCCCCGAACCGCACATCGGATCGAGCAAACTGCCGCCTTGCTCGGCGATCTTGGGCCAGCCGGCGCGCAACAAAATCGCCGCCGCCAGGTTTTCCTTGATCGGCGCGGCGATGCTGATGTCGCGGAAGCCGCGCTTGTGCAAACTTTCGCCGGACAAGTCCAGGCTGAGTTGCGCCAGGTCGTTGTGCAGATAAACGTTGACGCGAAGCGACGGCCGGTCGGTATCGACGCTGGGGCGCTTGTTGAACTTGGCCCGCATCTGGTCGACGATGGCATCCTTGACCTTTTGCGCGCCAAAGTGGGTGTTGTTGATCGCCGGACTGTTCTTGGCGTTGAAGGATACCGCCAGACTGGCGTCGGGCTGGATATGCTCGAACCAATTAATGCGCTTGACGCCGTCGTACAGGTCCTGCTGGGATTTGACCTCGAAACTGCTCAGCGGCAGAAACACCCGGTTGGCCACTCGCGACCACAAGCACACCCGGTAAGCCAGCGCCAGATCGCCGTCGAAGGCCACGCCGGCCAGTTTTTCCTTGACGTTTTGGCCACTGAGGGCGCGGATTTCGTTGGCGAGGATGCCTTCCAGCGCCTTAGGCGCGGTGGCGTAAAGAGAATGTAGCGACATGACGACGACCGAATACGGAATGGTCGGCTAGGATACTAAAACCGGACGGGGGCGGCGGAAAATTTGTAAGGCTCGAGGTAGCGCCGAGGATGAGCCATCCCCAGGATTGCCGCCACGCGCCGAACCGCGCGCATGGCGGCACGGTTCCGTCAACGGCCGAGGACTTCGCCGCGAACGCTTTCGACCAAGGCGGCCGCTTCGCCGATTAACTCGGCCGGCACGTTCAGTTCCTGCATCGTCGCGCCCAGGTGTTCCATCACGGCGTCGAAGTGGCTGTCACTCAAACCCTTTTGAACCAATCTGGCATGGCCGTCGCGCAAGGAGCGACCGGTATACTGGTTGGGACCGCCGAAAGCGACGGTCATGAAGGCTTTCAAGTGCTCGACTTGTTTAGCCATATCGGTTTTTTCGAAGAAGCGGTTAATTCGATAATCATCCAACACCTTACCGTAAAACACATCGACCGCCGCGTTGACGGCGGCTTCGCCGCCCAGACGTTCGTACAACGACGGCTCTTGTACTTGATTGTTCTCGCTCATGTTAACCCCAGTCAATTATTAAAATTATGGTCGGAGCCGAGCAGAACTAAAGAGCCCTCCGCAACTCCGGCGGCGATGATACTCCAGGTTAGTTTTGGTTCAAAACTATTTTGCCAATCCCAGTAGGGGCATAAAAAAGCCGGGGTAGCGCTTGAATCGCTACCCCGGCTTGCGGTGTCCGGCCCTAATCGCTTAGCGAATTTCCGCGAGTCCGCCCATATAAGGCCGCAAGGCTTCCGGTACCGTGATCGAGCCGTCGGCGTTTTGATAGTTTTCGATGACCGCGATCAAGGTACGGCCGGCCGCCAGTCCCGAGCCGTTCAAGGTATGCACCAACTCAGGCTTGCCGGTGTCCGGATTGCGCCAGCGCGCCTGCATGCGCCGGGCCTGGAAATCCTTGAAGTTGCTACAGGACGAAATTTCCCGGTATTTTTGTTGCCCCGGCAACCAGACCTCCAGATCGTAGGTCTTGGCCGACGAAAAGCCGGTATCGCCGGCGCACAGCAGCATTTTGCGGTAAGGCAGATTCAGCAGTTGCAAAATCTTCTCGGCGTGGCCGGTCAGTTCCTCGTGCGCCTGGGCGGACGTTTCGGCGGACACGATTTGCACCAGCTCGACCTTCTCGAACTGGTGCTGGCGAATCATGCCGCGCACGTCGCTGCCGTAAGCGCCAGCCTCGCTGCGGAAGCAGGGCGAATGACAGACAAACTTCAGCGGCATCTGCTTGGCTTCGACAATGGCGTCGCGGACGATGTTGGTGACCGGCACTTCGGCGGTCGGAATCAGGTAGAAGGTCGGCTCATTTTGCACCGTGAACAAATCGGCCTCGAACTTCGGCAACTGGCCGGTGCCGCGCAGGCTGTCGGCGTTGGCCAAGAACGGCACATAGGTTTCCTGGTAGCCGTGCTCGTTGATGTGGGTATTCAACATCAGTTGAATGATGGCCCGTTGCAATGTCGCCAGTTTGCCGGCCAGCACGACGAAACGGGCACTGGCGATCTTGGCGCCCCATTCGAAGTTCATGCCCAACGGCTCGCCCAGATCGACGTGGTCCTTGGGTTGAAAATCGAACTGGCGCGGCTCGCCCCAACGGCTGACTTCCAGGTTATCGGCATCGCTTTTGCCGTCCGGCACCGCCGCGTCGAGGATGTTCGGTATGCCGGCCATCAATGCGTTTAACTGGTTTTGCACGTCGTTCAATTCGGCTTCGGCGGCCTTGAGCTGGTCGCCCAAATCGGCCACTTGATCCAGCAAGGGCTGGATGTCGTCGCCCTTGGCCTTGGCTAGACCGATGGCCTTCGAGCGGGTGTTGCGTTCGTTTTGTAAATCCTGAGTCTTGACCTGAATGTCCTTGCGGCGGTCTTCCAGGGCTTGATAGGCGGCGGCATCGAATTGAAAGCCGCGGCGTTGCAATTGCTGGCAAACCGTCTCCAGTTCGCTTCTAAATAAACGGGGGTCTAGCATGGCTGTGTGGTACCTGAAATTAAAGGGCGTGGGGCGAGCCAGGCATCTGGCAAGCCGATCTATTGATTCCGTATCGCTGGGCCAAACTCCGTCGTTAATGCAGCGAGCCAACCCAAGTGGACGGATTAATATTTAAAAAAGTGCTCGCGATAATGCCGCAATTCCTCAATGGACTCGAGAATGTCGTCCAGCGCCTTATGCGAGGCTTGCTTGTTGTAACCGTCCTTGACCTTGGGCGCCCAACGCGCCGCCAGTTCTTTAACGGTGGATACGTCCAGGTTGCGGTAATGAAAAAAGGCTTCCAGCTTGGGCATGTAACGGTACAAAAAACGCCGATCCTGGCAAATGCTGTTTCCGCACATCGGCGACGACCGTTCCGGCAACCATTGCCGCAAAAACTCCAACGTTTCGGCTTCGGCGGCGGTGGCATCGATGCGGGAATCCTTGACCCGTTGAATGAGCCCGGATTGGCCGTGATGCTGTTGATTCCAGTCGTCCATCGCCGCCAACGCCGCGTCGGATTGATGGACGGCTATCACCGGGCCTTCGGCCAGGATGTTTAAATTTGGATCGGTAACGACGGTTGCGATTTCGATGATCAAATCGTTATCCGGATCCAACCCTGTCATTTCCAGGTCTATCCAGATAAGATTGTTTGCATCCTGAGCCATTGGCTATTCCCTAGATTATTTATAAAGTTGCGGCAAATTGTAGCATTAGCTAATCTGTACCGCTAATCGTTAACCCCCAACCTCACGGCCTTGATGAACACCTTTACCGTCCTATTTCTCGTCGCCCTCGTCCTGTCTTACGGCGTCCAATTCTGGCTGGCAATGCGCCAGAAAGCCCATGTGCTGCAACATCGCGACCAAGTGCCGGCGGCCTTCCGCGACCGGGTATCGCTGGCCGCCCATCAAAAAGCCGCCGACTATACGGTGGAAAAGAGCAAACTGGGCGACTTGGACAGCGTGGTCGGCATTGTATTTCTGCTGGCGCTGACTTTGGGTGGCGGCATCAGCCTGGTATTCGACTTCTGGGCGACTTTCGATTTGTCGCCGCTGAAAGCCAGCTTGGCGGCGATGGCCAGCGTCTTTTTGTTAATGACCGTCGTCGAAATTCCGTTCAGCCTCTATCAAACCTTCGTCATCGAAGAAAAATTCGGCTTCAACAAAAACACCCTGCCGCAATTCGTCAAGGATCAATTGTTGTCGGTCGCGCTGACGCTCGGCATCGGTCTGCCGATTTTAGCGTTGATTCTATGGGTAATGGACAGTATCGGCGACCTGTGGTGGCTGTATGCCTGGGCCATCATGATGGGTTTTTCGCTGTTGATGAGCTGGCTGTTCCCAACCCTGATCGCACCCTTGTTCAACAAGTTCGAACCGATGCAGGACGGCTCGTTGAAGCAACGCATTCAAACCTTGCTGGAACGTTGCGGCTTCAACAGCAACGGCATTTTCATCATGGACGGCTCGCGCCGTTCCGGCCACGGCAATGCCTATTTCACCGGCCTGGGCAACAACAAACGCATCGTGTTTTTCGACACGCTGGTCAAGTCCCTCGACGAATCGGAACTGGAAGCCGTATTGGCCCACGAACTCGGCCATTTCAAATGCAAACACACGATCAAGATGCTGATCGCCTCGTCGCTGATGACCTTGATCAGCTTCGCGATTCTAGGCTGGTTGATTACCCAAGACTGGTTTTTCGACGGACTCGGCGTGGGCACTCACTCCAATGCGGCGGCCTTACTGTTGTTTATGCTGGTGTCGCCGGTATTCACCACGTTTATGCAACCGATCAGCGCGTTCTTTCAACGCAAATTCGAGTTCGAAGCCGACGATTTCGCGACCCGCAACGCCGAGGCCGGCAAACTGATCAGCGGCCTGGTCAAGCTATACGAAGAAAACGCCAGCACGCTGACGCCCGACCCGCTGTATTCGGCCTTCCACTATAGCCATCCGCCCGCCGCGATCCGCATCGCCCATATCGAAGAAAAGATACAAACCGCTTGATGAGTGCTCAGCGGGAAGGCCTGGTCGTCGCCCATCTCGGCAAAGGCATCGCTGTCGAGTTGGACGACGCCACGCCGCCCGTCCTGTGCCAAACCCTGCGCAAACTGGATACCGTCGTCGTCGGCGACCGCGTCAAACTAACGCTGTCGTCGCCGGAGCAAGGCCGCATCGAAGCGATCCTGCCGCGACGTTCCACGCTGTTTCGTCCGGCGCGCGGCAACGAAAGCCGGCCGGTGGCCGCCAATCTGGACAGCGTGTACGTGGTGTTGGCGGTCGAGCCGGCCTGCGATTTTCTGTTGCTGGATCAGTATCTGGCGGTCTGCGAGAACAGTAATATCGACGCCGACCTGATCCTGAACAAGATCGACCTGCCGTTGCCGGCCGATATCGACGCCGAGTTGCACTATTACCCAACGCTGGGCTACCGGCTACACCCGGTCAGCGCCAACCGCCAAATCGGCATCGCCGAACTGGCTCATACGCTGCAAAACCGCGCCAGTCTGTTTGCAGGTCAATCCGGGGTCGGCAAGTCGTCGTTGACCAACGCGCTGCTGCCGGACAAGACGCTACGCACCAATACCATTTCGGCGATCAGCAAACACGGCCGCCACACGACCACCGCCGCCACGCTCTACCACTTGCCCGGCGGCGGCGATTTGATCGACAGCCCCGGCGTCGCGATTTTCGGTCTGGCCGGTTTGACCGAGGCGCAACTGGCCTGGGGCTATCGAGAATTTCAACCCTACATCGGCCAATGCCGCTTCAACGATTGCAAGCACGTCACCGACAAGGACTGCGCGGTCCGCGCCGCCGCGGAAGCCGGCGAAATCCCGCTGGCGCGCTACCGGCGTTTCTTGAAACTGCGGGAAAAAATGCCGCCGCCGTCGCGTGGCGGATAGATCTTTACTATGAAAGTCACCGGACGCGGTTACCCAATTCGGTGTCGGAGCGCTGTCAATCGCGGCTAAAGCCGCTCCCACACCATTGGCTTTCATTTGCAGGGGCAACGCAGCCGTTGCATGAGCGTTAGGCCCAAGGGCGGATTTCTCCCCATTGCCCGCCAAGACTGTTCAAAAATGAGGTTTCTAAACCCTAAAGATTAAGGATGTTTGGTCATTGAGGGCAAATGTCAAATTTGGGTGACGACAAATAACATCAATTTTAGCTGGCCACTGAATGGCCGCCTATGCCAAACCAGGGGAAAATGGCAGTTTGGGGAAGATGTCAAAATGGCGCGCCCGAGAGGATTCGAACCTCTGGCCTCAGCCTCCGGAGGGCTGCGCTCTATCCAGCTGAGCTACGGGCGCAATGGGATTTGCGGTCTTACGATACAGTCTGTTCGGTCAAACGGTTTTGACCGTTTCCCTAGAAACCTAAATCCGGCTGACTGTTTCTTCCGGAGGGCTGGGCTCTATCCATCTGAGCTACGGGCGTGTATTGCAGAGCTGCTTATTATAAAAGCAATTGCGGCTAAAGTCATGGCCGATCGCGTTAATCTTGGTTTTTCGCGGATTTGGCTTTTGACAATAGCTGCTTCTGGCGTTGCAAGCGCTCGGCCTTTTCGGCTTCCAGTTTTGTCAGGCGTTGTTGTTTGGTGAGATGGCGCAGCCTGGCGCGGTCGGCGTCGGTCTCGGTCCAAGTGAGGTTGGGCGCGGGAACCATGGCAATGCAGGCGACCGGACACGGCGCGATGCACAATTCGCAGCCGGTACACAGGTCGGCAATGACCGTATGCATGTGTTTGGAGGCGCCTAGAATGGCGTCGGTCGGACAGGGCGGCAGGCATTTGGTGCAGCCGATGCACGCGTCTTCGTCGATGATCGCAAGTAGGCGCGGCCGTTCAAGGCCGTAGGCGGGATTCAGCGGCTTGGCCGCGATGCCCAGCAACTCGGCCAATTTTGCGATACCGGCATCGCCGCCGGGCGGACAGCGGTCGATGTCGGCTTCGCCGCGAGCGATCGCTTCGGCGTAAGGCAGACAGCCGTTAAAACCGCATTTTCGGCACTGAGTCTGCGGCAGCAAGGCGTCGATACTGTCGGCCAGCATGCTCGGTTCCGTTTTATTTGACGCGCATGCCGGGTTGGGCGCCGGCATCCGGCGACAGTACGAAAATGTCCTTGCCGCCTGGACCGGCCGCCAGCATCATGCCTTCCGAGGTACCGAAGCGCATTTTGCGGGGTTTCAGATTGGCGACGACGACGGTCAGCTTGCCTTCCAAATCGTCCGGTGCGTAGGCCGACTTCA
This sequence comes from Methylomonas sp. MS20, assembly GCF_050275925.1. NCBI lineage: Bacteria > Pseudomonadati > Pseudomonadota > Gammaproteobacteria > Methylococcales > Methylococcaceae > Methylomonas > Methylomonas sp. MS20. The sequence goes on along the minus strand of NZ_CP189962.1, from coordinate 4,976,557 downwards.
CGCCGGCAAAGATGCTGCGGGTGTGGTCGCCGAGGTCGACGGTCAACTGCAGCAGTTTTTCGGCGCCTTCCACCGCTTCGGCCTTGACGATACGGGCGATGCGTAAGTCGATTTTGGCGAAGTCCTCGATTTCGATGGCTTCGGCGATCGGCTCCAGCTTTTGGTTTTCGGCGGGTTTGGCGGCTTCGCCGACGGTCTTGGCGGGCTTGGCCTTGACCGACGGAGTCTTCTCCAGGTTGTCCTTGGAGGCTTCGACGATCGCGGCGATTTTGTCGGCCTCGACTCGGGTCATTAATGGCGTGAATGCGTTGATGGCGTGGTCGGTCAGCGGCTGGGCGTCGGCCGGCCAGCCTTGCGGCGGGATGTTCAAGAAGGCTTCGGCGTTGGCGGCCAGCGTCGGTATCACCGGGCGCAGATAAACCACCAGCAAGCGGAACAAGTTCAGGCCCATGCTGCAAACGTCGTGCAACTCGGCGTCGCGGCCGTCTTCCTTGGCGATCAGCCAGGGCTTTTTTTCGTCGATGTATTGGTTGGCCTTGTCGGCCAGGGCCATGATTTCGCGCATCGCCTTGCCGAATTCGCGGCTTTCGTAAAGGTCGGCAATGGCTTGATGGGCGGCGACGAATTGGCCGAACAATTCCGGTTCGGCGCAGGCGGCGGATAGCCGGTTTTCAAAGCGTTTGGCGATAAATCCGGCGCAGCGGCTGGCGATGTTGACCACTTTGCCGACCAGGTCGGCATTGACCCGGAGCGTGAAATCGTCGAAGTTCAAGTCGATGTCGTCGACGCCGGCGCTGAGTTTGGCGGCGAAGTAATAGCGCAAGTATTCCGGGTTCAGATGGTCCAGATAGGTGCGGGCCTTGATGAAGGTGCCGCGCGATTTGGACATTTTCTCGCCGTTGACCGTTAAAAAGCCGTGGGCGAAGATCGCGCTGGGGGTGCGGAACCCGGCGCCGTGCAGCATCGCCGGCCAGAATAGCGCGTGGAAATAAATGATGTCCTTGCCGATGAAGTGGTACAACTCGGCGTCGCTGTCCGGGCTCCAAAAACTGTCGTAATCCAGACCGGTGCGCTCGCATAAGCGCCGGCAACTGGCCATGTAACCAATCGGCGCATCCAGCCAGACGTAAAAATATTTGCCGGGCGCATCCGGGATTTCAAAGCCGAAATACGGCGCGTCGCGGGAGATGTCCCATTGTTGCAAGCCGTTTTGCAACCATTCGGCCATTTTGTTGCTGACTTCCGCTTGCAAGTGGCCGGCGGTGGTCCAGTCTTTCAGCATTTCGGCGAAGTGACCGAGTTCGAAGAAATAGTGCTCCGAGTCTTTTTCGATCGGTTGTTCGCCGGACACGACCGACACCGCGTTTTTCAATTCGGTTGGCGAGTAGGTGGCGCCGCAAGCTTCGCAGTTGTCGCCGTATTGGTCGGGCGCGCCGCATTTGGGGCATTCTCCCTTGATGAAACGGTCCGGCAGAAACATGTTTTTGACCGGGTCGTAAGCTTGAGTGATGCTGCGGCTGCTGATATGGCCGCCCTCGCGTAGTCTGAGGTAAATCAGTTCGGCGCAAGCCTTGTTTTCGGGCGAATGGGTGCTGTGGTATTGGTCGAACGCCACGCCGAAGGCGTCGAAGTCGGCGCGGTGTTCTTGCTCGACGCCGGCGATCAGTTGTTCCGGAGTGATGCCTTCCTTGTCGGCGCGCAGCATGATCGGTGTGCCGTGGGTGTCGTCGGCGCAGACGTAGTAGCATTCGTGGCCGCGTTGTTTTTGAAAACGCACCCAAATGTCGGTCTGAAGGTATTCGACCAGATGGCCGAGGTGGATCGGACCATTGGCGTAGGGCAAGGCGCTGGTGACAAGGATTTTTCGTTTCGACATGGCGGTAAAACGGCCGGAAAAAGGAGCCGGCGATTATGGCATAAATCGCCTGGGCTTTCATTGCAAGGCGTGACAAGCCGGCGGCGGGCAAGGGTTCTTGGGCAACGTCGGGCAGTAGGGTACAATCGCCGCCAAGCTCGACGCTTCGGCGACGCCGGGGTGCCGATCGGGATTTTTCCGCGTGGGGCTTGCCCGATTTCAAATCACAATAAAAGAGGCTACATCATGAAAAAAACCTTGTTCTTGGCCATCGCGCTAATGTCCGGTTCCGTAATGGCGGCGACCGATCACTATCTGTTGCGCGACGGTAACCACGTTCAGCATTTGAAGATTAATACGGTCGGTAACGATACCAATGTCACCGTGGATGTGGATTTCGAACCGAATCCCGACGAGGCCGGCAAGCACGCATGTTCTGCTCTAATTTCTGGCGAAGCTAAAGTCATTGCCGAAAACGAGTTGGTTTTGAAAAAGCATATCGAGGGCGAGGCGCGTTCGTGCTCGGTAAAAGTGCATTTGACCCCAAACGGCGCCAAGCTGGAGCAATCCGAAGAATGTACTTATTTTGCGGCCGGGATTTGTAAATTCGCTAGCGACGGCAAGGAGTTGTTGAAAATCAAATAAGCCAGTCCGCTTCGCGGCGCGATCGGCAAGGTCCGTGCGCCGCTACTCGCGGGCTAATCTTAAGACAGTCGGCTAGGGTCTTTGCTTTGCTGACTGATCCGATGCTTTAATTGAATTATGTTATTTGCCGTGATATTCGGACAGATTGTCGCGCGGCAATCCGCCACATTTTTAACGCTAGACTTTTTTGTTAGATTACCGGTGTCCCGCCAATACGGGATTCCAAATTTCCGGTAACAGATAGCGAAGGAGTCTTTATGAAAAACGCCAACAAATTTATAGCTGCCGCCGCGATTGCGGTACTCGGGGGAGCCGCGATCCTGAATGTAACCAATGCTAGTTCCGAGGTTAACGAAGACAAGGCGGCTACCGAGGGTAAATCCGTTGCTTGGTATGTGGCCAATATCAAGGAAGCGAAGGCGCAAAACCAAACCTGCCACGATAATCCTAACCTTCAAGCCAGCGCGGATTGCGTGAATTCGCTGCACGCTTTGCAAATCAGCTTCAAGGGCGGAAACTAATTTCTCTGCCGGCGTTTTCTCTGTCAGCCGGGCGGTAGCCTTACCGTCCGGTTTTTTGTGTTCCAACTCTCAATTTTCACTTTCGCCAATCTGGATTGGCGTTGCTGTCTTTCGTTCTTGCAAGCCGTCTGCCTGGCGGTTCGGCTTTCCGTTGTTCCGTAATGATTAACCCGCTCCGGTGAGTTCCGTCCTTGGGCCCAGTCCTGAGAGTGCTTAATTTCTGCTAAATTACCGGTCAAACTTAGGGAAATAAGGTTACCGGCATGTTCAAGCAAACTCAAAATCAGGTCAATATCTCCGCCGTGCTTGGCGAATACACCATTCCTCCACTGAAAGACATGTTGATTTTGGGGCGCGATTCGCCAATCGGCTGTATCGCGATGCGCCGCGCCATTGAATTATTGGTGAAAGCGCCGTTCGAGCATATCGAGTGCGACGACGAAATCATCAGCGATATCTTGGTCCGAAAAAGCCTGTTGAACCGGGCTTCGCGCGAGGCATTGATTGAGTTTGTGATAGGTCAGGTTAAGCCGCTGATGAGCATCGACGAGATTTTGCACGCCGATTTGGACGTCTCGGTGCGCTTGAGCGCCAAGGTATGAAGGAATTGACGGTAAAGGCCTGTCTTTGGCCCGATGTGGTTAGGGTCCGGGAAGAAGACCGGCCAAAGGGGCGGGCGAATGGCAGTACCGTGTACGCGGTATTTCGCGATGGCGAACTTAGTGCCGATTTTTGCGGCGTGGCTACCCACCATGACATTTCCCTGCACCCTGGCTGGATTTTTGCCGACTTGGTCGAGCATCGCAAGCTCGCGGCCGTGCCGGTCGGTGCCGGTATCCGTACCGCGTTGAAAACCATGCGGAAGCATGGCATGGAAGTGTTGGCCGTGATGAGCCGCGACGAGTTTGTCGGCGTCGTGACCCGGGAAAGCATTTTGCAGGCCTTGCTGGAACGCGATCGGCAGTTGTTACTCGAAAGCGTGCGTTTGCGGGACATTGCCGAGGAAAACCATCGCCAGACCGTGATTTGGGTCGAGCGCTTGGCCGCCCTCAACGAGGCCGCCAGAAGCTTGTTGGGGGTGTTGGCTCGGACGTCGATAGAAACCGAATTGCTGCAAGCCGGGCTCGATGCCTTGCGTAAGCTGTTGGACGCCGATTTTGGGGCGATTGGTATCGTCGATGAGCACGGCGGGATGGCTGAATTCATTTATTCCGGAATCAGCGAGGCTCAGGCCAAGCAAATCGGCGAGCTGCCGCAAGGCAAGGGTTTGTTGGGCGTCGTGATCGAAGAGGATATTTCGCTGCGCCTGAGCGATATGCGCTCCGATCCGCGTAGCATCGGATTTCCGCCGCATCATCCGCCGATGAAATCGCTGTTGGCGGTGCCGATTTCCCGGCACGGTCGGGTGTACGGGCGGATCTATTTGTGCGACAAAGTCGGCGGCGAGGCGTTTAGCGCCAACGACGAGGAGTTGGCGGCCAGTTTCGCGCATTCGTTATCGTTGGTGATAGACAACGCCAGGGAGATGGAAGAGGTCAAGCGGGCTCGCCAGCGCCTGGATTACATGGCGCATTTCGATGCGCTGACCGATCTACCCAATCGCACGCTGCTGACCGACCGCGCCTTGCAATTCATCGCGCGGGCGCAGCGCAAACGCGAGGTGGTGGCTTTTTTGTTTCTCGATCTGGACAATTTCAAGACTATCAACGATTCGTTCGGCCATACCGTTGGCGACGAATTGCTCAGAGAGGTGGCCAAGCGCATCGCCTCGTGCTTGCGTGAAGGCGACACGCCGGCTCGCATGGGGGGCGACGAATTCATTATCATGTTGCCCGGCATCAAGGACAGCCTGGATGCCGCCAAGGTGGCGGTCAAGATTTTGGGGTTACTGAATGAACCCTTTGTCATTAACCAACACCAGATTTATTCGCGGGCCAGCATCGGCATCAGCGTGTTTCCGGAGAACTCGGGCAATCTGGATGAACTGCTGGCGCAGGCCGATTCCGCGCTGTACCACGCCAAAAAGCTCGGCAAGAACAACTATCAGTTTTTTACGTCGGAAATGAACAGTACCGCGCAGCGGTATCTGCAGCTTGAGCATCATTTGCGTTGCGCGCTCGGTCAGGGCGAGCTGTCGCTGTACTACCAGCCGCAAGTGCAAATCGATAGCCGGGCGGTAATCGGCATGGAGGCGCTGTTGCGCTGGCATAGTCCGACCTTGGGCATGGTGATGCCGGATCAGTTTATCGGTTTGGCCGAGGAAACCGGGTTGATCGTGCCGATAGGCGAATGGGTGTTGCGGACCGCTTGCGAACAGGCCCAGTGCTGGCGCGAGACAGGTACGCCGGTGCGCGTCGCCGTCAATCTATCCGGCCGGCAGTTCCAGGATTTTCAACATCAACGCGGCTTGTTGGACGTGGTTGCGACCGTGTTGGCCGAAACCGGCTTGCCGGCGGAATTATTGGAGTTGGAAATCACCGAAAGCATCATGATGCGCGATGTGGATACCACGTTAGCCACTCTGCAAGGCTTAAAGCGCTTGGGCGTGCGTATTTCGGTGGACGATTTCGGCACCGGTTATTCGTCGCTGAGCTATTTAAAGCGGTTTCCGCTCGACACGTTGAAAATCGACAAGGCCTTTGTAAAGGACGTTTCCACCGACGACAGCGACCGGGCGATCGTGGCCGCGATTACCGCGATGGCCGGCCAGTTGAAATTGGAGTTGGTCGCGGAGGGCATAGAGGACTTGGAGCAGTTGGTCTTCCTGTCCGGGCAGCGTTGCAATTACGGCCAAGGCTATTACTTCAGCAAGCCGGTGCCGGTGGAGCAAGCCACCGCGTTGCTGAAGCCGGGGGCCTTGTCGGAATGACGGCGGCTTAGTTTGCCGACGGTGCTTGCGGCATCGCGTCGATATCGAAGTTCTGTTTGATGCGTTTCGCCGCCGCTCTGGCTTCGGATTTGGTTTTGAAAGGCCCGGCCAAGACTCGGTAATTGCCGTTGCTGGCAATCTTGCGGGCCGGGATCGGCGGGCCTTGGTGATTGAGCATGGCCGCCAGCTTTTGCGCTTCGGTTTCGCTCTGGAACACATCGGCGATGATCGTCGACCAGGCGTCGGCGTCCAGTTCGCCGATTTCCGGTTGGCCGAACAGTCGTTCCGGATGTTCGAGCTGCGGCGCGGCGGCGCTCAGTTCGGCAAGGTTCGGACTGTTGACGAGTACCGGTGTCGGCACGCCGTCGACGCGCTTTAGCGTGGCTTCCACCTTGGGCCAATCCAGTGTGGCTTGCCGTTCCGCGGCGAGCTGCTTCAATTTGCCGCGCAGGTCTTTTTCCAGTTGCTTGCGTTGCTTTTCCCATTTATCCAATGGTTGGTGGGCTTCCAGATACAGCGTGTCTCCCGCCCAGGCGGCTAAGAAGGGTTGGTGGACGATGCGTACCGGCGTGCCTATGTCGACTTGCTTGAACAGGTTTTCCACGTCCTCCGGGTAGAGCTGTACGCAGCCGTGGCTGACTTGCATGCCGATCCCGTAGGGCTTGTTGGTTCCGTGTATCAAATAGCCCTTAAAGCCCAGCGGCATTGCGTAATAGCCGAGAGGATTGTCCGGGCCGGAGCGGATGACTTTGGGGAGTGGGTCGCCCAGCGCTTGGTGTTCGCGTTGGATCGATTCCGGCACGGTCCAGGCCGGATTGGCTTTCTTGGCGACGATTTGCGTCTGACCCAGCGGTGTATTCCATCCTTGTCGACCGATGCCGACCGGATAGGTCCAGACCGATCGGGTGTTCGGAAAGTAAAACATGCGCATGTTGGCTAGGTTCAATACGATGCCTTGGCGCGGCGCGTCGGGGATTATGAATTGCAAAGGCAGCAATACCGTGCTGTCGTTCTGTAAGCTCCAGGGATCCAGGCCGGGATTGGCGAGGGTAATGTCGTTGTATCCCAGGCCGTAATGGCGAGCAATGTCCGAGAGCGTATCGTTTTCCCGGCTGGAGAGCGTGGCCAGGCCTCCGACGATGTTCAAGTCGGCGGAGAGGCTGAATTGGTGAGTCTCGACGACTTCGTTGGGTTTGACCGTCCAGGTAACTTTTTCCGATTGCGGTTCGGAAAAGAAGGCTAAGGTTTGGCAGCCGCTTAGCAACGACGCCAGTATAAGCGCGAATGGTATAAGCAACGGAGAGTGGGCCGGGGAACGGCGGATAGGCGGACGGGTTAAGGCGATCATGACGGTGACGGGACTGGGGCGTCGGATGGTTGTTTCCGCCCGGAGAGTAGCGCGTTTGGCGCGGCCTGGCAAGAAAGCCCGTGGATTTGGTTGTCCGGGTTTCTTGGCTTCCCGGAAGATGGTATCTTCCCCCACTATTTTGCTTGGTTATTGGCTTATTGTAGGAGTTGTGAATGGCTATTGAAAAAGCGGCTGTCGAAAATATATTGAAAAATTTCATTGACCCGAATGTCGAGACCGATTTGGTGTCGGCTAAGGCCGTCAAAAAGATTACGGTGGACGGCGACGCGGTCAGCGTCGTCGTCGAAGTGGGCTATCCGGCCAAGAGTTACGTTGGCGAGCTGCGCGCCGAGTTGGAGCAACGCTTGCGCGCGTTGCCGGGGCTTGGGAAGCTGGAGGTCGAAGTGTCCTTCAAGATTGTGTCGCACGCCGTGCAAAAGACCTTGAAGCCCTTGCCGAATGTGAAAAATATTATCGCGGTGGCGTCGGGCAAGGGAGGCGTCGGTAAATCGACGACTTCGGTGAATCTGGCGCTGGCGCTGGCAGCGGAGGGCGCTCAGGTCGGTATTTTGGATGCTGATATATACGGCCCCAGCATTCCTACCATGCTGGGTTTGTCCGGTCAGCCGGACAGTGAGGACGGCAAGATGTTGCAACCCAAGTTGTCTTTCGGCGTCCAGACCATGTCGATTGGTTATCTGGTCGATCCCGATCAACCGATGATTTGGCGCGGCCCGATGGTAACCGGTGCATTGCAACAATTGTTGGGTCAAACCCAATGGCATGACGTCGATTATTTGATCATCGATTTGCCGCCGGGTACCGGCGACATCCAGTTGACGCTGGCTCAGCAGATTCCGGTCAGCGGCGCGGTTATCGTCACCACTCCCCAGGATATTGCACTGATCGATGCCCAGCGCGGTTTGGGCATGTTTGAGAAGGTCAATGTGCCGATTCTGGGTTTGGTCGAAAACATGAGCCTGCATATTTGCAGCAACTGCGGTCACGAAGAGGCTATTTTCGGCCAAGGCGGCGGCGTGGCGATGGCCGCCAAAAACGGGGTGGATCTGTTGGGTGCGTTACCGTTGGATATTAAAATCCGGGAGTTTGCCGACAGTGGCCGACCGACGGTGGTTGCCGATCCGGACGGGCGGCCGGCGCAAATTTACAAGGCCATCGCCCGCAAAATGGCCGCGAAACTGGCGATGAGAGCCAAGGATTTCAGCGGCCGATTCCCGAATATCGTGATTCAGAATACTTGATCCGGAGCTCGGGCCGGCTAGACCAGAACTAGATTGTCCCGGTGGATGAGTTCGTCGTCATCGGCATAGCCCAGCAAGGCTTCGAACTCGCTGCTGGGTTTGCCGGCGATTTTGGCGGCATCGTCGGCACCGTAGTTGATCAGGCCGCGGGCGATTTCCTGGCCGTGGGCGTCCAGGCAAGATACCAAGTCGCCGCGTTGGAATGAGCCACTCACCGTCTTGACGCCGACGGCCAGCAAGCTTTTGCCGGCGGCCTTGAGGATTTTGACGGCGCCGTCGTCCAGCGTAACGCTGCCTTTAAGCTGCAGTTGTCCGGCTAGCCATTGCTTGCGGGCCGCCAGCGGGGCGATGTTCGGGATCATATAGGTGCCGAGCGCTTCGCCGGCGAACACTCGGTTGACGACTTGGTCCAGCTTGCCGGAGACGATGACGGTGGCGGCGCCGGATCTGGCCGCCAACCGGGCGGCGCGAACCTTGGTGAACATGCCGCCGCGTCCTAGGCCGCTAATGCTGCCGCCGGCCACTTCGTCGAGCAGGCTTTCGTTGACGCTGATTTCGGAAATCAATTGGGCGGCGGGATTCAGGCTGGGATTGGCGTCGAACAGACCAAGCTGGTCGGTCAATAGCAATAGCAAATCGGCTTCGACCAGATTGGCGACCAGCGCGCCCAGGGTGTCGTTGTCGCCGAAACGGATCTCTTCGGTGGCCACCGCGTCGTTTTCGTTGATGACCGGAACAACGCCGAAATCCAACAGGGTTAGCAAGGTGCTGCGGGCATTGAGGTAACGTTGCCGGTCGGATAGGTCGTCGTGGGTCAGCAAGACCTGGGCCGCCAGCAGGCCGTGAGTCTGGAATTCGTCTTCGAAGCGGCGCACCAGGCCCATCTGGCCGACCGAGGCAGCGGCTTGCAGTTCGTGCAGCGTTTTCGGACGGGTTTTTAATTTCAGGCGGCTCATGCCTTCCGCCACCGATCCCGACGAGACCAATACCACGTCGACGCCCAACTGGCGTAGCGCCGCCATTTGCTTGACCCAGCCGGCGATCGCGGGCTTGTTTAGGCCGCGGCCGCCGTCGGTCAGCAGTGAGCTGCCGATTTTGACGACGACGCGTTTAGCTTTAGAGAAATCAGACCGGCTCATCGGGGATGGGCTCCAGCGAATTGCGTTGCGCTTCCAGAAAATCCATGATCGCGTACATCAGTTCTTGGGTGCCCTGGTTTTTCAGCGCGGAAATCTTGTATACCGGGCCATCCCAGTCCAGTTCGTCGAGGATAGCTTGACAGTGGGCGTCGAGCTCGTCGTCCGGGACGTTGTCGATTTTGTTCAATACCAGCCAGCGCGGCTTTTCGGCCAGTTCGTCGCTCCATTTTTCGACTTCGGCAATGATTTTCCGGGCGGCGGAAACCGGCGTTTCGTCGCTCTGGTAGGGGGCGATGTCGAGGATGTGCAGCAGCAAGCCAGTGCGCGACAAGTGCTTTAGAAACTGCAGGCCTAGCCCGGCGCCCTCGGCCGCGCCTTCGATGACGCCCGGAATATCGGCGATCACGAAGCTGCGCATGTCGTCGACCCGAACGACGCCCAAATTGGGATGTAGCGTCGTGAACGGATAGTCGGCTACTTTCGGGCGCGCCGACGAGACGGCCCGAATCAGGCTGGATTTGCCGGCATTGGGCATGCCGAGCAGGCCCACGTCGGCAATCACCATCAATTCCAGACGCAGCATGCGGTGTTCGCCCGGCGTCCCCTTACTGGTTTGCTGAGGCGCGCGGTTGATGCTGCTTTTGAAGCGGGTGTTCCCCAAGCCGTGAAAGCCGCCCTTGGCGACCAGCAGTTGTTGGCCGGGCTTGGTTAGGTCGCCGATTTTCTCGCCGGTGTCGGCTTCGTAAACGATCGTGCCGGGCGGTACCGGGACGAAGCAATCATCGCCTTTTTTACCCGTGCAGTCGCGGCTGCCGCCGTTTTGGCCGCGTTGGGCGCGGTGCACCGAGTGATAGCGAAAGTCCACCAGGGTGTTAACGTTCTCCGTGGCCACCAGATAAACGCTGCCGCCGTCGCCGCCGTCGCCGCCGTCGGGGCCGCCCAACGGAATATATTTTTCTCGGCGGAACGACGCCTTGCCGTTGCCGCCGTCGCCTGCTTCCACGCGGATTTCCGCTTCGTCAACAAATCTCATAATGTACCGGTATAAACAAAAAAGCCCCGCTAAACAACGAGGCTTTTCCTTTCAGTGGTGCCTTGCAGCACTGCTGGCGATGTTACGCTGCTGCGATGCTAACGTATTTGCGGTTTTTCGGGCCTTTTTCTTCAAAAACCACTTTGCCGTCCGCAGTCGCGAACAAGGTGTGGTCTTTACCGATGCCGACATTGGTGCCAGGGTGAAATTGAGTGCCGCGTTGGCGAACCAGAATATTGCCCGCTTTAACCACTTGGCCGCCAAAACGTTTGACGCCCAGGCGTTGTGCATTGGAATCGCGACCGTTGCGGGTACTACCGCCTGCCTTCTTGTGAGCCATGATCTAACCTCTGTGAATGTTATGCGGAAATACCAGTGATCTGGACTTCCGTGTAATATTGACGATGCCCCTGTTTTTTCATGTGGTGCTTGCGTCTTCTGAATTTGATGATACGGACTTTTTTGTGGCGGCCTTGAGAAACCACGGTTGCGGTGACCTTTCCGCCTTCAACGTAAGGCTGACCAACTTTTACAGAGTCGCCTGATTGAACCATCAATACCTTGTCGAACTCCACGCTGTCGCCCGCGCCTAGTTCCAGTTTTTCGATTTTTAAGGTAGTACCTTCTGCGACACGGTACTGTTTGCCACCTGTTTGAATTACCGCATACATCGGCGTAAGCTCCATCAAGCATAAACTGTTAATAGTGAACAGCGGATTATATGTTTGGCGGCAAGTTACGTCAAACAAAAAATGCTTTTAGCACTAACGGTTTAAAGCCATGTTCGGACTGGTACTATTGACACTATTCGGTATTATTCATAGCATGACCGGCTAACCAGACAAAATTTGCCGTAGTGATCAGCGTTCAGACTCTTTCCATGATAGCCACAGATTCAGCGCCGACTAGCGGTGCCATAGATTTTGATTCGATCAAAAATTTGACCAGCGAGGAGTCTCAAGCTGTCGACCGCTTAATTTTGCAAGAATTAAGTTCGGATGTCGTCCTGATCAATCAAATCGGGCATTACATCATAGGTAACGGCGGTAAGCGTTTGCGGCCTATGTTGTTGTTGTTGGCCGCGAAGGCGTTGGGCGAGGTTGGCGATCATCACTTGACACTGGCGGCGGTCATCGAATTTATCCATACCGCGACGCTATTGCATGACGACGTTGTCGACGAATCGGCGATGCGACGCGGCAAGGAGTCCGCCAACGCGGTCTGGGGTAATGCCGCCAGCGTTTTGGTCGGGGATTATCTGTATTCGAGTGCGTTCGAAATGATGGTCCGCACCAACAACATGCGGGTGATGGACATCATGTCCAAAACTACCACGGCCATCGCCGAGGGCGAAGTGTTGCAACTGTTGAATTGCAACAATCCCGAAACCAGCGAAGCTAAATATCTCGAAGTGATTGCCCGCAAAACCGCGATCCTGTTCAGCACGGCGACTCGGTTGGCGGCGGTGGTTTCGGCCGCCGACGCTGTCGTCGAAAATGGCTTGGCGGTCTATGGGCAACAATTGGGCGTGGCATTTCAATTGATCGACGATGCACTGGACTACAAGGCTAACAGTGAGGAACTGGGTAAAAACCTGGGCGACGATTTGGCCGAGGGTAAACCGACCTTGCCGCTGATCTATGCGATTCAACACGGCGACGAGCGCCAGGCCAAAGTGGTGGTCGATGCGATTCGCCAGGGTTCTCGCGAGGCATTCAACGACGTTTACGAAGTCGTCAAGGCGACCAACGCGATCGAATACACCGAGCGTTGCGCGGATCGAGCCGCCGCGGCCGCCATTGAGGCGCTGCAATGCTTGCCGGACTCGGCTTACAAGCGCGCCTTGGAAACCTTGGCTCATTTCTCGGTGCAGCGCAGTCATTAAGGTCGCGCGGCGATGAATCTTTCCGGCTGCTAGTTTTTCGGTTGTTGGCCTGGTTTTGAGGGCGGGCTGTCCCAGTCAGGCCGTACGGCTATTCCGGACCGGGATAGCCTTCTAATCGTCGTCCCGGTCTGGATCCGGCTGGGCCAGATGTAGTAAATCCTGTATCGCATCGGTCAGACGCGCGAAACGCGCGTCGATTTTCTCCAATAACTCCTGAAAAAATCGGTCGCTTGCCACCGGCGAGTCCGCGTTTGCCGCAAACAGCCGGTCTTCGAGTTGGCTGGCGGCGTCGGTGTCGGCGATTTCGGCCAGTTCGCCTAAGGCCTCGGACGAGATTAGCGCGCTCAGGTAGTGTTTCTTCTTCAGATCTTCGGTTTGCACGGTCAGCGTGTTCGCCAACTCCAAGACCCGTCGCGCCAGAGTGTGGAGTTCGCTCAGCAAGCTCAGCCCGTCGGTCAGCATCGCCAATTCGCCGGCTTGTCCCTCAATGTCTCTCAATAGTTGTTTGCCGCGTTTTTTGGTCGTTTTCATGCTTGGCTCCCGGTCGCGATTAGCTTTTCGCCCAAGCCGCTGTGTCTGACGCTTGGGCGGGCGACGCAGGTTTCGAAGATGTCGCGCTCGGCGAACACGCTTACTCGGCGTTTCGCCCGGGTGATGCCGGTGTACAGCAATTCCCTGCTGAGCACCGGATTGGCGCGTTCCGGCAGTACCAGCATTGCCTCGTCGAACTCGGAGCCCTGGCTTTTATGAATGGTCATTGCGTAAACCGTTTCGCACGCGGGCAGCCGAGCAGGGCGCAGACCGCGAAATCCGTCACGGTCCGGAAAATAGACGCGCGGTTGGCCGTCGGCGGGGTCCGGCAGGCAGATGCCGATATCGCCGTTGTATAGTTGGGTAGCCGCGTGGTTGCGGGAAATCATCACTGGCCTGCCGGGGTACCAGGTATGGCCGATGCTCTGCGGCCATGCTTGGGCGGCGGCGCGTTCCACGCGACGGTTGATGTCTTCTGCCCCGTACGGACCTTGTTGATTGGCGCATAGCACCTGGAATCGCTGGAACTCGGTGAATATTTCGTTCAGCCCAGCCCCGGTCGTTATCAGTTCGAAATAGCGGCGATAGCGCTCGCCGATATAGCTGATCGGGTCGTGTTTTAGTCGGTGGATCGCGTCGTCGCCGGTCAGCAGCAATTGCCAGGCTTGTTCGGCGTCGCCGCGATGGACGGCCTCGGCCAGCTCCTTGATTTGCCCTTGAAAACGGTGCGAGTGGTGTAGCTCGACGGTTTGCTCTGGTAGTCCGCGAGCAATGTCCGCCAACACCGCGCCGGCTTCGACCGACGCGAGTTGGTCCTTGTCGCCGAGCAGAATCAGGCGCGCGCCCGGTTTTAGCGCGTCGACCAGTTTGCTCATTAAGGCGAGGTCGACCATCGACGTTTCGTCGACTACGACCACGTCGTAGGGTAGCGGAAAGTCGGCATTGTGACGGAAGTACGGGGATGGTGGTTGGGCGCCGAGTAGGCGGTGTAGTGTGCAGGCGCTTTCTGGTATGGCTTGCTTGATCGTTTCCGGGCAATTCAGATGGGCTTTATTGGCAACGATTGTTTGTTGCAGACGCATCGCCGCCTTGCCGGTCGGCGCCGCCAAGGCGATGAATGGCGGGTTTGGGTTCAGTTCCAGCAATAAGGCGAGGATTTTCAAAACCGTGGTGGTCTTGCCGGTGCCGGGTCCGCCGGTGACGACCGTCAATGCCTGGGTTAACGCCGCGCGCGCCGCCTGTTGCTGCGCGTCGGACTCCTGTCGGTCCGTCGGGAAATACCGCGCCAGCGCGGGTTCGGGATCGGGCATGTCTATTTTAATAGCGGCGAGCGTTGCCAGTTGCGTGGCCAGTCGGGTTTCATACTGCCAATATCGGCGCAGGTAGAGGCGCTGGGATTCAACGATCAACGGCGTCAATGCGTTATTCGAGGCTAGGCCGGACGCCAGCAGCAAATCGGCGTCGGCCGGGTCCAGCTCGATACAGCTATGGCCGGCGGCTTGTTGTTCGGCCAGCGTTTTCGCCAGCGCGTAAAGGCGGGTGTTGTCGGCGCTTGAGACAACGCTGCGCGAGGTCAGGAAGTCGGCGAAGTGGCTGGCCAGCTTGTCGTGAGGCGTTTCGGGCGAAGTCATCGAGGCGGTTAAATTTAGCTGGCTTGTTGGGTGCAAAAGGCTAAAACCCATTGTTTTATAAGCTTTTTGTGTTGGGATTAGTCCTTGGCGGACTTGCATTTCCAAACATAATCATATACCGTAAGCGACCACCTGAAAGGCTAGGGGTGCTTTCCGTCGAAACTTTAATCCGGAAAGCTGAGAAAAACCCTTCGAACCTGAACCGGTTAATGCCGGCGTAGGAAAGCCCAAATCTTTTCCCTGCGCTCGCGATTTATTCTGATTTTTGGAGATAAGCATGAGCGCTGTCCGCAACGAAATTACGACCGATACCGGCAGTAGCATCCGGATCGATTCCTACCCGGCTTCGGAAAAAGTCTATATCGCCGGCAGCCGACCCGATATGCAAGTACCGATGCGCCAGATCAACCTGTCGGATACCCCGGCGCATTTCGGAGCCGAGAAGAATCCGCCGATCTTCGTCTACGACACTTCCGGCCCTTACACCGACCCCAACGTCGACATTAACCTGCACCAAGGCTTGAACTCGGTACGCGGACTATGGATAGCAGAACGCGGCGATACCGAATTGCTGAGCGGACCAACCTCCAAATTCGGCCATGAACGTTTGCACGACCCCAAAACCGCGCACCTGCGTTTCGAGCTAACCCGTCATCCGCGCCGCGCCAAAGCCGGCCACAACGTTTCACAGATGCATTATGCCCGCAAAGGCATCATCACGCCGGAAATGGAATACATCGCGATCCGCGAGAACCAGAACCTGGAAGCGATGCGCGACCGTTACCAAGGCCAGCATCCGGGCTTTTCCTATGGCGCCAATATTCAGTCCTTCATCACGCCCGAATTCGTGCGTTCCGAAGTCGCCAGGGGCCGCGCCATCATTCCGGCCAACATCAACCACCCGGAATTGGAGCCGATGATCATAGGTCGCAACTTCCTGGTCAAAATCAATGGCAATCTGGGCAACTCGGCGATCACGTCTTCGATCGAGGAAGAAGTCGAGAAAATGCTGTGGGGCATCCGTTGGGGTGCGGATACCATCATGGACTTGTCGACCGGCAAGAACATCCACGAAACCCGCGAATGGATCTTGCGTAACTCTCCGGTGCCTATCGGCACCGTGCCGATTTACCAGGCGCTGGAAAAAGTCGACGGCAAGGCCGAGGAACTGACCTGGGAAATCTTCCGCGACACACTGATCGAGCAGGCCGAACAAGGCGTGGATTACTTCACGATACACGCTGGTGTGCGCCTGCAGCACGTACCGTTGACCGCCAAGCGTTTGACCGGCATTGTTTCGCGCGGCGGCTCGATCATGGCCAAATGGTGTCTGGCTCACCACACCGAGAGCTTCCTTTACACCCATTTCGAAGAAATCTGCGAAATCATGAAGGCCTACGACGTGTCGTTCTCCTTGGGCGACGGCTTGCGTCCGGGCTCGATCTACGACGCCAACGACGCTGCCCAGTTCGGCGAGCTGGAAACCCTGGGCGAACTGACCCAGATCGCCTGGAAACACGACGTGCAAACCATGATCGAAGGTCCCGGTCACGTGCCGCTGCAAATGATCAAAGTCAACATGGACAAACAGCTGGAAGACTGCTTCGAGGCACCGTTCTACACCCTAGGACCTTTGACCACCGACATCGCTCCCGGCTACGACCACATCACCTCGGCAATCGGCGCCGCCAACATCGGCTGGTACGGCTGCGCGATGCTGTGCTACGTCACCCAGAAAGAGCACCTGGGCCTGCCCAACAAACAGGACGTCCGCGAAGGCATCGTCACCTACAAAATCGCCGCGCATGCCGCCGACTTGGCCAAAGGCCACCCCGGCGCGCAAATTCGCGACAACGCGATGTCCAAGGCCCGTTTCGAATTCCGCTGGGAAGACCAGTTCAACCTGGCGCTGGACCCGGAAAAAGCCCGCTCCTTCCACGACGAAACGCTGCCCAAGGAATCGGCCAAGGTTGCTCACTTCTGTTCGATGTGCGGCCCGCATTTCTGCTCGATGAAAATCACCCAGGACGTGCGCAACTACGCCGAGCAAAAAGGCCTGGAAGAAGAAGAGGCGCTGAAAAAAGGCATGGAAGAAAAGTCCGAGCAATTCCTGAAGGAAGGCGCGGCAATTTACCACGAAGTTTAAGGCTATTTAGGCACCCCCCTGTCAGTCGGGCCGGGGGTGTCGATGCCTGCGGAGTCGATTTGAGCGCGACGTGGAGTTTGGATTAAATCCTTACATCATCTATAGTTGCAGCCTAAACTTCCAGTAAATCCATTCCCGACTCGATTTCATGGCGACAGCTCCTTCCAATATTCATTTCAGCGGCTTGGCCAAGTGCCTGATCCAAAAAGGCCTGTTGACTGAAGAGACTGCCGCCGCCTATCTGCAAGAAGCCCAAAAACGCAAGCAAGCCTTCGTCAGTTATCTGGTCGAGCATAAAGTGCTCGATAGTCGGACAGTGGCCTCCATCGCTTCCGCCGAGTTCGGCGTGCCGTTTTTTGATCTGGATGCGATAGACGTGGTGTCGCTGCCTATCAAAATGGTCAGCGAAAAGCTGATCCGCCAACATCACGCTCTGCCACTGTTCAAACGCGGTAACCGCTTGTTCGTCGCGACCGCCGATCCGACCAATTTCCAGGCGCTGGACGAGATCAAGTTCCATACTCGGCACAATACCGAGAACATTCTGGTCGAAGAAGACAAATTGATGAAGATGATCGATACCGCGCTGGAAGCGGCCGATACATCAATGAAGGATTTGCTCGACGACGATCTGGATAACATCGATATTTCGGCCGGCGACGAAGCCAAGCCGGCCGAGGAAGTCGGCGGTTCGGACATCGACGATGCGCCCATCGTCCGTTTCGTCAACAAAATCCTGCTCGATTCGATCAAGCGCGGCGTCTCGGATATACACATGGAGCCGTTCGAGAAGAAGTTCCGGATCCGGTTCCGGGCCGACGGCATTTTGTCCGAAGTCGCCAGTCCGCCGGTCGGCATTGCCAATCGGATCATATCCCGGATCAAGGTCATGTCGAAAATGGACATCGCCGAGCGGCGGGTGCCCCAGGACGGCCGGATCAAAATGCAGATTTCCAAGAATCGGGCCATCGATTTCCGGGTGAATACCTGTCCGACGCTGTTCGGCGAAAAAGTGGTGATGCGGATACTCGATCCCACCAGCGCCCAGATCGGTATCGAAAAATTGGGTTTCGAGCCTGTTCAACAAAAAAACTTTTTGGACGCCATTCACCGGCCATACGGGATGGTGTTGGTGACCGGGCCAACCGGTAGCGGTAAGACGGTGTCGCTGTACACCGGCTTGAACATCCTGAACAGCGTCGAGCGGAACATTTCGACCGCCGAAGATCCGGTCGAGATCACGGTCGAAGGTATCAATCAGGTCAACGTCAATGCCAAAGCCGGCTTGACCTTCGCCGAAGCCTTGCGGGCTTTTTTGCGGCAAGACCCGGATATCATCATGGTCGGCGAGATCCGCGACCTGGAAACCGCGAGCATCGCGGTCAAGGCAGCGCAAACCGGTCACTTGGTATTGTCGACCCTGCACACCAACGACGCGCCGCAAACCATCAATCGCTTGGTGCAGATGGGGATAGAGCCGTTCAATATCGTGTCGGCGGTGAATCTGATCATGGCCCAGCGCTTGGCGCGGCGGCTTTGCGAGCATTGCAAGAAGGAGGCCGACTTTCCGGAAAACATCTGGTTGTCGGCCGGCTTTAGTAAGGAAGAAATCGGCACCTTCAAAATTTACGAACCGGTCGGTTGCGAGCATTGCAACAATGGCTACAAGGGGCGGGTGGGTATCTATCAGGTGATGCCGATCAGCGAAGCGATGCGCGCGTTGATTTTGCGTGGCGGAAATGCCATGGACATGGCCGCGCTGTCCAAAACCGAAGGCATCAACGACCTTAGGGCTTCCGGCTTATTAAAAATACGGCAGGGTATTACGTCGCTCGAAGAAATCGACCGCGTCACCAAGGAATAAACATGGCAAAGCAAGACGAGCAAATCGAGTTCAATTGGGACGGTTTCGATAAGCAAAACAAAAAAACCAGGGGCACGATCATGGCCAAAAGCGAAGTGATTGCCCGAACCGAGCTGCGGCGGATGGGGATACGCGTCGTCGGCATCAAGCGCAAGGCTAAGCCGCTATTCGGCGCCAAGGTGCAGAAAATCACCAGCGCGGATATCGCGATATTTGCCAGACAGTTGGCGACGATGTTGGAAGCCGGCGTGCCGCTGGTGCAGTCCTTCGACATTATCGGCCGCGGCCACGACAATCCCAGCATGGCCGAGCTGTTGCTGGCGATCAAGGCCGACATCGAAGGCGGCGACACCATGGCCCAGGCCTTGGCGAAACGGCCTATCTATTTCGACGATTTGTTCTGCAATTTGGTCGCCGCAGGTGAGCATGCCGGGGTGTTGGAAACCTTGCTGGACAAGATTGCCACCTACAAGGAAAAAACCGAGTCGATCAAGAAAAAGGTCAAAAAGGCACTGACCTACCCGGTCGCGGTGTTGGTGGTTGCCTTCATCGTGACCGCGATTTTGCTGATCTTTGTCGTGCCGGTGTTCGAGGACTTGTTTAAAAGTTTCGGCGCCGACCTGCCGGCCTTCACTCAATTCGTGATCGCTTTGTCCGCCTGGGTACAGGAATGGTGGTGGGCGGTATTGCTGGTGGTCGGCGGTGGCGGTTACACCTTCAGTTACTTTAAAAAACGCTCGAAAGCGTTCAATCATTTTCTGGATAAGTCGTTATTAAAGATTCCGGTGGTCGGCATGATTTTGGAAAAATCGGCGATCGCCCGTTTCGCCCGCACCCTGTCGACGATGTCGGCGGCCGGCGTGCCGCTGGTAGAGGCCTTGGTGTCGGTCGCGGGCGCTTGCGGCAACATTCTGTTTCATGATGCGGTAATGAACGTCCGCGACGAAGTCTCCACTGGTCAGCAGTTGAAGGTGGCATTGGAACAAACCGGCATGTTTCCGAATATGGTGGTGCAAATGGTTGCCATCGGCGAGGAATCCGGTTCTATCGACGCGATGTTGGATAAGGTGGCGGATTTCTTCGAAGAAGAGGTGGACAATCTGGTCGACAATCTCAGTAGCCTGATGGAGCCGATTATCATGGCCATCTTGGGCGTGTTGGTCGGCGGCCTGATCGTCGCAATGTATTTGCCCATCTTCAAGCTCGGCGCCGCGATATAGGCGTCCTCCGCTGATCGGTTTGGCCGGGCGGGATTTCCGCGAGATTTTATGCTGACGTTGTTGGAACAATTTCCGCCGCTACTGATGGGTGTGGCGCTGCTGCTAGGTCTGCTGGTCGGCAGCTTCTTGAATGTGGTGATTTACCGGTTGCCGGTAATGCTGCAACGCGATTGGCGGCGCGATTGTCACGAGTTTTTGCAACTGCCGTATTCGGAGTCCGCCGAGGTCTTCAATCTGATGTGGCCGGCTTCGCACTGTCCGGCCTGTAACGCGCCGATCAAGGCCTATCAAAACATTCCGGTGCTGAGCTATTTGTTGTTGGCCGGCCGGTGCGCGCACTGTGGCACCGCGATCGCTTGGCGCTATCCACTGGTCGAGGCGTTAACCGGATTGTGTTCCGCGCTGGTGGCCTGGAAGTTGGGCTTCGGGCTGGGGTTGGCATTTGGCTTGCTGCTGACCTGGAGCTTGATTGCGTTGAGTTTCATTGATTTCGACCATCAATTGTTGCCCGACAGCATCACTTTGCCGATGTTGTGGCTGGGTTTGTTGCTGAGTTTGTTCGGTGTCTATGCCGAACCGCGCGATGCGATCATCGGCGCGGCGGCCGGCTATTTGGCGCTGTGGAGCGTTTACCAGGGCTTTAAATTGCTGACCGGCAAGGAAGGTATGGGCTTCGGCGATTTCAAGTTATTGGCCCTACTTGGCGCCTGGTTCGGTTGGCAGTATCTGCCGCAGATTGTGTTGCTGTCGTCGCTGTTGGGCGCGTTGGTCGGCGTGACGATGATCGCGACCGGGCGGCGCGAAGCGTCCAAGCCGATTCCGTTCGGGCCTTATCTGGCGGCGGCCGGTTGGATCGCCATGCTGTGGGGCGACGACATCAACCGCTGGTATCTGCATTTTGCCGGATTGAATTGATGTTGACGATCGGCTTGACCGGCGGCATCGGCTGCGGCAAATCCACGGTTTGCCGGCTGTTCGAAGCGCTGGACGTGCCCATCGTCGATGCCGATCTGATTGCCCGGCAATTGGTCGAACCCGGTCAGCCGGCCTTGCAAGACATCGTCGCGGCGTTCGGAAGCGCGGTTTTACATGCCGACGGCGCGCTGGACCGAGCCGCTTTGCGGGCCAAGGTGTTTGCCGATCCGGAGCAAAAATGCCGTTTGGAAGCCATATTGCATCCCTTGGTCTATACCGAAATCGCTAGACAAGTCGAGGGTTTGACTGGGTCCTACGTCATCGTCGCGGTGCCCTTATTGCTGGAAACCGATGGCGATCGTCGGGTGGATAGGGTGTTGGTGGTCGATTGCCCGCCGAAGAAGCAACTGCAACGGGTGCTGGCTCGGGACGGATTGGCGATCGATCAGGCGCGGGCGATTATCGCCAGTCAGCTTTCCCGAGAGGCGCGCCTGGCGCGGGCCGACGACGTTTTGGACAACGGCGGCGATCCCGACCGGCTTGCAGAACAGGTTAAAAGCCTGCACAATTCCTATAATTTATTAGCCTCTGTTAGGACACCCACGGCTTGAATACACTCACCATCTACGAATTCCCTCTGAATGAACGAATTCGTGTGTTTATGCGCTTGGAGCAGCTCTTTCAACAACTTAGTCACTTCATGTTGGGCGCCTCGGTGTTCGACAAACGCGCCGCGATCTCCGTCCTGTTGGATATATTGACCATCTTCAGCCGTAGCGATTTGAAATCCGAATTGCTTAAGGAGCTGGACAGGCATACCAAGGTTTTGAATCAGCTGGCTAATAGCCAGGGTGTCGACGGCGAAAAGCTCCAGGAGATTTTGGCCGAGGTCAGTCAGGCCAGCCGCAGCCTATACAGCGCCAACGGCAAGATCGGCATCAGTGTCATGGAAAGCGATTTGTTTCAAAGCATTTCCCAGCGCAACTCGATACCGGGCGGCAGTTGTTCGTTCGATTTGCCGGCGTTTCATTATTGGTTGGAGCAGGACGAGGCCGAGCAACAAAAGGACTTGGAACGCTGGACCCAGCCTTTCGTGGCGATCCGGATAGCGATAGACCTGATCCTGGGTTTCATTCGTCAAAGCCACGTGCCGACTCAGGAAGTCGCCAAGGCTGGATTCTTTCAACTGGCGTTGGATAAAAGCCATCCGGTGCAATTGCTGCGGGTCGGCATTGCGGCCGCCTTGCCGTGTTTCGCCGAAATCAGTGGCGGCAAACACCGTTTCAGCATCCGCTTCATGAAGCCGTCCACCGACGAAAACCGCCCCAACCAAATTCTCGACGATATCGATTTCCAATTGACCCGCTGCATGTTCTGATGAGCACTCGTTCCACGACGACAGTGGCTTGCCCCACGTGTCGAAAACCGGTGGCCTGGGTGGCCGCCGAAGCATTCAAGCCCTTCTGTTCCGAGCGTTGCAAGCTGATCGATTTGGGCGATTGGGCCACCGAGGCCCATAAGATTCCAGGCGAACCGCTAGTCGACGACCCGTCCGACGACGACGCTTATCCCGGCGATTGAGCGGCGTTCAAAAACGCGCCGATGCCGGCGATGCCTTGCGCGCCGGCGTGGGCGGCACGGGCGCCATCTTCACGTTGCAAGCCGCCCAGCGCGTAAACCGGTAAACCGGCCCGCTCGACCAACGCTTCGAAGCGTTCCCAACCCAACGCAGCAGCACCCGGATGCGAGGAGGTCGGTTGGACCGGTGCCAGCACCGCGAAATCCAAGCCCAAATCTTCCGCCAAGCGCAGCTCGGCCAAATCGTGGCACGACGCAGCGACCCAGCGATAGCCGGCCGGCCGAGCCTTGCAGGCGCGCAATGCCCGGCTGCTCAGGTGCAAACCAGCGTAGCCGGCGTCGGATATCGGCAGATCGGCGTTGATCATCAACGTGGTGTCGGTGCCGCTGCTTTCCGATGCGATGCCTTCCAGAGTGGCGGCCAATTCGGCCGTCGGCAGCGATTTCAGCCGGATTTGAATCAGCCGGATGCCTTGGTCGATCAACAGGCGGTAGCGGTCCAAGGCTTGTCGTTGGGTGGCGGCTTCCAGAATGGCATAGTGTCTGGGCAATCGCGCGGCGGCAATGATGGGGCGGTTAGCGGCCGGAAAGGCGAATTCGTTCAGTCGTTCGGTGGCTACCCATCGTATGGCCTGACCTTCGCGGCCGTGGGCTAGGCCTTCGAATCGCCGAATATCCCACACATCGAGCAACACCTGGCGGTCGCCGTAATCGTGAGCGATTTTGATCAGCGGCGTGGCATCCGCGACGCGAATACCGATTTCCTCGTGCAACTCGCGGCGCAAGGCTTCCAGCACCGTTTCGCCGGCTTCGACCTTGCCGCCCGGAAACTCCCAGAGTCCGCCCTGGTGGGCGGTCTTGGCGCGTTCGGCGATCAGGATTCGGCCGCCGCCGCCGCGAATCACGCCGACCGCGACATGCAGGGGACGGCTGACGCCGGTCATCTCAGGTACGGTATTCGGCGTTGATCTTGACGTAGTCGTAGGAGAAATCGCAGGTCAGCACTTCCTCGCACGCCTCGCCCCGGCCCAATCTGACCGTGACCAGAATCTCTTGCTGGTTCATCACGCGTTGGCCGTCTTGTTCGGTGTACAGCGGGGAGCGGCCGCCGTTCTCGACGATACAGACGGTACCCAGATAAATTTCGATGTTTTCCAGTACCAGGTTTACGACGCCGGCCCGGCCGACCGCCGCCAGAATGCGGCCCCAGTTGGGATCGCTGGCGAAGAACGCGGTTTTGACCAGCGGCGAGTGGGCGATGGTTTTGGCGACTTGTAACGCTTCGGCGGCGCTCGAAGCTTGCTCGACCCGGATGCGGATCAATTTAGTGGCGCCTTCGCCGTCGCGGATGATCAGTTCGGCCAGCCGCTTGCACACGGCGGTGACCGCGTCGGCGAATTTTGCGTAGTGCTCGCTGTCGGCCAGGATCTCCGGAGCGGCGCTCGCGCCGCTGGCCAGCAGTACGCAGGCGTCGTTGGTCGATGTATCACCATCGACGGTAATCCGGTTGAACGAGACTTCCGCCGCCGCTGCTAGGCATTGTTGCAGCAGGGACTGGTCGATGGTCGCGTCGGTGGCGATGAAGCCCAGCATCGTCGCCATATTGGGTTGGATCATGCCGGCGCCCTTGGAAATGCCGGTGATCGCGACCGGATGGCCGCCGATGTCGACGACGGTCGATGCGCCTTTCGGGAACGTATCGGTGGTCATGATCGCGCGGGCGGCCTGGTCCCAGTGGGTCTCCGCCAGATCGGCGACCGCCTTAGGTAGCGCGGAGGTTAACTTGGCGACCGGCAGCGGTTCGCCGATGACGCCGGTCGAAAACGGCAGCACTTGTTGGGCGATTCCCTCGACTTCGCCGGCCAGGCTGGCGCAGCAGGCGAAGGCGTCTTGCAGGCCTTGCTTGCCGGTGCCGGCATTGGCGTTGCCGGAGTTCACCAACAGCCAGCGCGGCGCCATGCTCAGATGGGATTTGGCTAATTGAACCGGCGCGGCGCAAAACGCGTTTTGGGTGAATACCGCCGCGCAACTGCCGCCGTCGGCCATTTCGACGACCAGAATGTCGTCGCGCACGGTTTGCTTGATCCCCGCGTTGCAGGTGCCGAGTTTGACGCCCTGGATGGCGTGCATGATCGGAAATTCGGTGTGACCTACTGCCATTTTCTATCCTGTTAACACTGTGGTCCGAAAACTCTGACGTGGAACTTAGCCCACTTGTAAAACAATAACATACTCGCCATTCTCCGCCCGAGTCTCCAACACCCGATGCCCGTTGATCCGGCACCAGGCCGGGATGTCCTGCATCACGCCGGGATCGGTGCATTCCACGGTCAGTACGTCGCCACTTTGCAGGGTTTTGACTTTATCCTGGGTGCGAATCACCGGCAACGGGCAGAGCAGGCGGCGGGCGTTTAGCGTGAATTCGTTCATACAAACCATGCCTCGGGGATTTGCTCGGCCGCCAACGGGGCCACGCTGATTTGGCGTTCGTTGCCCTGCCGGTCGCGGATGGTTACGTCCACGTTCTCGGCATCTCGGCCTTGACCGTAACGGGCCAGGATGCGGGCAGCCAAATGCAGATCGTCTTCGTCCGGGGTGCCGTCGATCAGCACCAACGGGCCGCGATGGCTCGCGCAGTTCATGCTGACGAATTCTTTTTTATAGCCGCTCATGAAACGGGCCTCGCCGTCCTCGCGGGCCACGATCAGTTTGAAATGCGGCTTGGGCCGAATATGCCGGCCGACTTTCAACAGCATCACGTCGTCCAAGTCGTAGTCGCGCTTGCCGCGCGCCTGCCATAAGTCGGCCAATTTTTGGGAATAGGCGGCGTCGGTCAAAAAGCAGCAGCCGCCGGCCGGTTGGGCGTAATCGCTGAAACCGTATTGCTTGGCTAGCGCCATCTGCGGTTTGCGCGAGCGGCCGCTGAAGCCGAACAATGCTTCTCGGCTGATCCAGCCCTCGCGCTCAGGCAAGGTCGCCGGCAGGTTTTGCGCGGACAAGGGCCTTACCAGCAAGTCGTCGGCGCCGGATTCGGCGGCGACGATGGGCATGGTTTGCTTGCGTTGCGACATCGGCCGTTGGCCGACGACTTCGCCGGTGATGATGAAGTCGAAACCGTTTTCCGCCATCCATTGCTTGGCCTTGTTGACCATGAAAATCTTGCAGTCCAGACAGGGGTTCAGATTGGCGCCGTAGCCGTGCTTGGGATTCAGCAGAACTTGCTTGTATTCTTCGATGATGTCGATGATATGCAGCTTGATGCCCAGTTGCTCGGCGACCCACAGCGAATTGTTGCGCTTGGTTTTGGCTTCGTCCTGTTTACGAATGGCGTGGGTATGGCCTTCGACGCAAAATCCGGTGAAAAAATTGATGCCCTCGACATGAATGCCTTGCTCGAGGATAGCCTTGGCGGCCAGCATGGAATCCAGGCCGCCGGAAATCAACGCTACTGCCTTACGTTGTTGACTCATAACCGCAAACGTCTAATCGAGAAAAAGCCGGGCATTATACCGGTTCGGGGCGGCGGGGCTTCAACTTGTTGAGGGCTTGGCCTACACTTGGGCGGATTTCCCGACGCGAGGCTGTGCAATGGAATTTAAAGATTACCTGAAAATTTTGGTTCAACAAGACGGTTCGGATTTATATCTGACCGCAGGCGCGCCGCCGGTCGCTAAATTTCACGGCACGCTGCGGCCGCTGGAAAACATTCGACTGACCAACGAAAGACTTAAAGAGATAGCCCATGCCATCATGGATGCCGATCAGCGCGCGGCCTTCGAACAGGTACCGGAAATGAATCTAGCCATCGCCGAGGAAGGCGTGGGCCGGTTTAGGGTGAATATTTTCAAGCAACGCAGCAATTACGCGCTGGTGATCCGCAACATCAAGGTCGATATTCCCAACGCCGACACCCTGGGCTTGCCGCAGGTGCTGAAAGACAAAATCATGGAAAAGCGCGGCCTGATCTTGTTCGTCGGCGGCACCGGCTCCGGCAAATCCACCTCGCTGGCGGCCTTGATCGATTACCGCAACAGCCATGCGTCCGGCCACATCATTACCATCGAAGATCCGATCGAGTTCGTCCATCCGCACAAGAAATCGCTGGTGAATCAGCGCGAGGTCGGCGTCGATACGCTCAGCTATGAAGACGCGCTGAAAAACACGCTGCGCCAAGCGCCCGACGTGATTTTGATCGGCGAGATACGCAGTCAGGAGACGATGGAGCATGCGCTGGCCTTCGCCGAAACCGGCCACCTGTGTCTGTCCACCTTGCATGCCAATAACGCTAATCAGGCCTTGGACCGGATCATCAATTTCTTTCCGGAAGAGCGCCGTCCGCAATTGTTGATGGATTTGTCGCTGAACTTGCAGGCCTTCGTGTCGCAACGCTTGGTGCCGACCGTGGAAGGCAAGCGGGTGGCGGCGATCGAGATTTTGCTGGGTAGCAAACTGGTCAGCGATTTGATTCAGAAAGGCGACGTGCACGCGATCAAGGAAGCGATGGAAAAATCGGAAAACATCGGCATGCAAACCTTCGACAGCCATTTGCTCAAGCTCTACAAAAGCGGCGTGATTTCGCTGGACGAAGCATTGCGCAACTCCGACTCGCCGAACAACCTAAAACTCAAAATCAATCTCAGCGAAGGCCTGGGTTCGGCGACCGGCGACGACAAACCCAGCCTGGCCGATACCTTGTCGTTGCAGGAAATCGTCAAGCCTGAGGAAAATGAAGACGAGGGCGGGCATTGATCGGCGGTTTGACTCCCGGAATGGCGGCGCCGTCGAAACGAATTTGTCATATTCGCCGATTAAACTCGCATACGGTCGGCCGTGCGGGCCGAACCGCTCACTTTGATCTATTCCGGAAATATTCGATGGCCGATCCAAACACCAGCATTCCAACCTTGACGATAGGCGACAAAACTCACCCGATCGACAGCCTTAGCGACATCGCCAAGACTCAATTGTCCAATCTGCAAATCGTCGACGCCGAAATCCAACGGCTGCAACAACAGTTGGGCATCGCCCAGGTCGCGCGGGAAACCTTTCTCGTAACCTTGCAGGCCGAATTCGCCAAATTGGGTTAACGCCATCGGCATCGGCCGCCGACCAGAACCATGGCGTTCGCACTGTTAACGCTGAATCTGCATACCTATCAGCAACACCCACGGCAAAATTGCTTCGAAACCATGCATTTGCACGAGCGAGAAGTGCAAATCATCGCCGAAGCCATCGCCCAGCAGCGTATCGACGCTGTCTGTTTTCAGGAAGTCGGCGAATACCGCTACGATCCGATTACGCATCCCTATGGCGAGTCGCCGTCGAATATGGCATTTCGAATATGCCGGCGTTTGCGGGAATGGGGGCAGTGGTTTCACATTCACCAGGACTGGAGTCATATCGGCTTTCAGCTATGGCGGGAGGGCACGGCCATCCTGAGCCGCTACCCGTTGCATCATAACTATGCCGCTTACGTGTCTCACGATCGCGGCAAAGATAACTATATGTCGCGCAATGTGACCGTCAGCTGCATCGACCTGCCTCGGTTTGGCTTGCTGCACGTTGCCAACGTGCATCTGAGTTGGGCGCATCATGGCTTCCACGAGGAATACGCCCGCTTGAAACAGTTGATCGCTTCCCGCCGGCATTTCGGCGTCAGAGGTGATTTGATCGTCGGCGATTTCAATGCGCCGGCCGGCGACCACGCCTATTGCCATATCGTCGGCAATGGCGAATACGTCGATCAATATTACGAGTTGCATCCGCACCGGTTTCACGAACCGACCTTTCGCGGGCAGATCGACGGCTGGCGGCATAGTCCGCCCCGGCGTATCGATTACATCTTCAAACGTAACGGGCATCCGTTGCGCATCCGCGAGATGACACCCATCTTCAACGACGAATTTTATCCCACGGTGTCGGACCACTTCGGCTACTTGGCTCGATTCGAGCTGTTCTGAGTCGGGCTGGCGGCGCTGTCGTCAAATTGCGGTAACAGGACCTTAATCGTCCTGTCATCGGCGCCGCTCTACAATCCCCGCATTCCTTTCCGAACTGGAAGCAATGCAATGAAAGTCCGCGTTCTGATTTGCTTGACGATGGGTTTGCTTTGGGGTTGCTCGACAGCCGATTTCCACCGATCCGCTTGGCCCGAGGACATGCCGGCGCCGGTCGGGTTTGCCGAACAGTACCAGCGAGACCGCCAAAATGCCGAGTTGCAAAGTTTGCAGGAATATCTGACCTGGGTCGAACGTTTTTACCGGGGTTGGGAACTGTATCCGACGGGCTGGATTGAAATTAGCCTAGATTTGACGACCAAGCTTGCCGATCCCTCGCTAAAAAGCCAGATGCAGACGAAGTTGGCGCTGTTGGGGTCCGCCATCGCGGCGGAGTGGGCCAAGGATAATACGGTGCGCCGCATCACGACCCGGCATATCGCGATATGGGGCGAAGCCTTGCGCAAATCGGCCGAACGCGCCGAACTCCCGAGCGTACTCGACCGCGTGCTGGATGATGTGGACAACCTACTAAACAGTCGAATCGCGGCGGATGTGATTACCGAAAACCGTTTTTACATCGTTGACGATGTGCTCAATGAAATTCATTGAAGACCGGTTTTCCCCAGATAGCCCCGCTATCGATCCGCCTCGGAGAAGCGTCCAATTCGGCTAGGACTGGGGGCGCCATCCATCTGCGGAAAGCCTGAAAGGCCAAGAAGCTTGAGCCGGGGAAGAGTTAGCGCCGTGCAGCATAACGGATGCGAACGATCTTCGTGTTTGGGTTCGGCTACCCTTTTGCGAGAAGGAGCCGAAGTCCGCGTGCTTGACGACGAATAACAGCTCAAAATTCGCTTGGACCATACTTCCATTGACATGGACCGGATATAAATCCAGGCCGGAGGCGTACAAAAAGCGCCGGACCCTTCCAGCAGCTTCGGCGAGGCTGCCACCGGTTGCTGCGGCGCCGTGGCCGACGTTTAGCGCCCCCCGAGGGTGGCGCGGGTGTGGTCGAGACTCCGGTAACTGCCTTCCGGAGATTTTTATATCCGGTCGGGACGGTTTAGCATGCGATAACCGTCGGCGGAAGCGCGGGCGGCTGTGCCGGAAGTCTGAAAAAACGCCGGCAACGTCTTCAAGCCGTTTTAAAATCGAAAAATGCGGCGTTGGCGACGCCTCGAGCAGGAGCGAGGCTGGTTGGCGAGTCGCCTAATCGGCTGCGGGTAGCGCGTCGGGATCGATCAAGCGATGGATTTCGTAAGCCGGTTGCTGGTAGGGGTGACTGGCGAGCAGCGCGGCCAGCGCCGGACGTATCGAGGCCGCGCTGCAAACCATTTCGACTTTGTATTCCTCGACTTGCGTCACCTCGCCGGTTCGGCCGGAATAGGGGACGCTACCGGGCAACGGCCGAAATTGACCGATGCCGAGGGTTTGCCAACAGCATCGGTCGTAATCGCCGACATGGCCGGCGCCGGCGGCGAACAGCGCGCTTTTGACCGGCTCCAGATGGCTGGCGGGTACGAAAAAGCACAGCTTATACATCGTCAATATCCGTAGGCTGGCGTCAACCGGTCGCCAGCAAAAACACACCCCACAATACGATCACCAACGTGATTTCTTCCAGCATATTGATCGCCGACTGGCGGGCGACCCGGTTCAGCATCGCGACTTGGTTGGCTTTTTGGTCGCGCATATGGACGGTGTGACGAATCATGATTGCCTCCGGTTTTAAGGGTGGGTGTAACTGCGCATCTGGCCTACCAGTACGCCTTGTATCTCCACTTGCTCGGGCCGAAAACGCATAGCCTGCATCTGAGAGTTGGCGGGAACCAGCAGGGTTTCGTGGGGGTATTGCTCGATAAATTTCAAGGTGGCCTCGGCCTTGTCGACCAAGGCCACGACGATTTCGCCGTTGCGGGCGTGGCTGCGTTGCTCGATGACGACCCAGTCGCCGTCGAAGATGCCGGCTTCCTGCATCGAGTCGCCCTTGACCCGCAGGATGTAACAAGGTTTGTCGGTTTTCAGCGGTTCGGGCACCGCCATGTAGGCGATGTTTTCGATGGCTTCGATCGGCCGGCCGGCGGCGATATAGCCGACTAGCGGCAGCAGACTGGAATCCTGGGTCGGGGCGGCCAACGATTTGGCGTAATCGGTCAGGCGGATGCCGCGCTGCTTGCGTTCCGGCGCTTCGACCAGGTTGGCGTCGATCAGGGCCTTGATTTGGCTATGCAGCGAACCGCGCGATTTCAAGCCCATTGCCGCGCACAGTTCTTCCAGCGTCGGCGGATGGGTGAAGCTGTCCTGGTTTTGCAGCAGGAAGTCGAAAAGCGCTTGTTGTTTACGGGTCAGTGTCATGGTTGTTCTGTGTTTGTTTTG
This sequence comes from Methylomonas sp. MS20, assembly GCF_050275925.1. Classification (NCBI taxonomy): domain Bacteria; kingdom Pseudomonadati; phylum Pseudomonadota; class Gammaproteobacteria; order Methylococcales; family Methylococcaceae; genus Methylomonas; species Methylomonas sp. MS20. The sequence goes on along the minus strand of NZ_CP189962.1, from coordinate 4,945,743 downwards.
AAAGACTATACAAACAAAACAAATCAAGAACAAGTGTTTTTTATTGGTTCTATTCTCGTGCCGGGCGGCGGTTCGGTGGGCAGTAGTTTAGAAGTTGTCGGCCAGATCGAGCCCAGCGGGTGAGCGGCTTGCCAGCGGAATAATCCGGGCCTTTTTCAGCATCTTGGCGAGCAAGGTATAGGTATCGCGATCGAAAGCCGGCCGGCCGGCCTCGAGCAGTTCGGCGACGTCGGCTTCGGTGCGGGCGCTGCCCAGGTAGCACCAGCGGTCGATGACGTGCATGTCGTCGCCTTCCCGAACGCCTATCGGGCCGGGATAGGGCCAAGTCGCCAATTTAAGTTTTTGCATCGCAACGAATAAGCGGCCGGCATGCGCCAAGTGTGGTTCGGCCCCGACGCAGGCGCCCGCGCATTTTTTCAATTGATAGCCGAAGCAGGGTCGTCCCGGCACGGTTTTCTCCAGGCCCAGCACGCTCAGGCAAAGGCCGTGTTGCTCGGCCAGACCGCGCAAGGCTTTTTGGGCGTCGCGCTGGCTGTGGTACAGGCCGTACAGATTGTCCTGACCGCCGAAATCCAGCGCGTCCGCCCAGACCAGTTCGGGGCGGACTTGTTCGCCGTGTTGCGCCAGCCGCCAAGCGCCCAGCGCATTCTTGCGGCGCAGACGGCGGTTATAGACCGGCATCATTTGTTTGATTAGCTTGGCTTCGGTCAGCAGCGCGCCCAATTCCCCGGACGTTTCCAGCCAGTCTATGCGCCTGAGTTGTTGCGAAAGATTCATTTCCTTGTCGTGGCGGTGGTCGGCCGCGAAGTGGGCGAGCACCCGCTGCCGAATATTCACGCTTTTGCCGATGTAGAGCGGCAAATCGTTTTCGCCGTAAAACAAATAGACGCCCGGTACGTCGGGCAATTCGTGGGTCAACAGCGGGTCGATCCGCGAGGGCAGGCTGGATTTGCCGAGCAAACCGGCCACCGTGTCGGTCAAACGCTCGGCCGGGAATTCGCGATGCAGATGCTCCCAAAACTGATGAATCAATTGGGCGTCGGCCAAGGCGCGATGCCGATCGTTGGCGGTCAGGCCGTGCCTTTCGATCAGACTGTCCAGATTATGGTGGTGGTATTGGGGATAGAGTGCGCGCGACAATTTGACCGTACAAAGCACTTGCGGCTGAAACGGCAGGTCCAGGCGCTTGAATTCGTTTTTCAGAAAGCTGTAATCGAAACGGGCGTTATGAGCGACGAATACTCGATCTTCCAACAGTTCCCAGACTTGGCGCGCGATCGCGGAGAACGGCGGCGCGCCTGAGACCATCTCGTTGCTGATGCCGGTCATTTGTTCGATGAACAGCGGAATGCGCATTTGCGGGTTGACCAGTTGGCTCCATTCCCGGACGCCGTCGGCATCGACCAAGACGATACCGATTTCGGTTATCCGGTCTTGTCGCGGCGAGGCGCCGGTGGTCTCCAAATCGACAAAGGCTAGGGCTGGCATGGTATTGAGTCGCTAAAATACTGTAAGGGCAGCAGGGTCGAATTCATCCGCTCGTCGCGAATTTGTTGATAAGCTATGTCCAAAATAATAACTAAACGGGAGAGTAAGACATGAAGGCTTCAATCAAGACCGTTATCGCGTTGGCGTTGGGCTTGGCGGCCGGCGATGCGCTGGCATACGGCAGTTCTTCCAGTTCCGGCCATTGCGACAAACCGATATTCACTGAGTTTCAACCGGCGCCGAATAAATACCTGCAATCGTTTACCGAGTTCAGCTTTATCGTTTCGTCCAATACCACGACGACGTCTATCGTCGCCAATATCAGTTCAGGGTCTATTCAATACCATTTATCCGCCAAGGAGTTGAAGTTTTTTCCGCTGAAAAATGGTCAGACCGAAGTCAGGGGCAAATTGCCTCGGCCGATCGAGCACGGTTTCGCGCGGCTCAACGTCACCGCGCACAGCAAGCCGGGTTGCGAGAAAACCGACGGGTATTTATTGCGGATTCAATGATCGGCGCGCGCCGAGTCGGCGCTTGTCCCGGCAAACGCGGAGCATGGAGCTTAGGCGATGAAATTGCTGTTGGTTGAAGACGACGTTGCATTAGCGGCGCCGCTAAAGATGGACTTGGAGCGGGCCGGCTACGTCGTCGATACGGCCGCGGACGGCGAGCACGGTGAGTTTCTCGGCGCTACCGAAGATTACGACGCGGCGATACTCGATTTAGGCTTGCCCAAATTGGCCGGCCTCGACGTTTTGAAACGCTGGCGGGATGCCGGCAATGCCACGCCGGTGATCGTTTTGACCGCTCGCGATGCCTGGTACGAGAAAGTGGACGGCTTCAAGGCCGGTGCCGACGATTATTTGGGTAAGCCGTTTCATCCGCAAGAATTGCTGGTCAGGCTGCAAGCCATTTTGAAACGGGTTCACCGCCATAATCAGTTTACGTTGCAGGTGTTGGGCGTCCTGCTCGACGAGGATGAGCAAACCGCCGCGGTCAATGGCGGGGAGGCTTACCCGCTGACCGCGATCGAGTTTCGGCTGTTGCGCTATTTCATGATGAACGCCGGCAAAGTCCTGACCAAGTCGCAATTAGGCGAACATATCTACAGCGAATCGGACGAGCCAGACAGCAATGTCATCGAAGTCTACGTCAAGCGCCTGCGCAAGATTGTCGGCAGCGATTTGATCCAGACTCGCCGGGGCCAGGGTTACGTGTTCGGAAGCCGGCCATGATGGCGTTGCGCGAGCGCCTGGGCCGCGGCCTGATCGCCGCGCTGTGCGTGATTTTCGTCGTGCATTGGATCGCGGCGGATTGGGTCATCCGCACCGTCGCCGAGAGCCAGATGGCGAATCGATTGGCCGACGACGGTTATTCCTTACTGGAATCGCTGGCCTCTGCCGACGACGATAAACTCTCGTTCAACCGCTTGCGGATCAGCTCGGTCTACAGCCGGCCGCTGTCCGGCCATTACTATCTGGTCAAAATCGACGCCGAAGCCCATCCGTCGCCGTCGCTGCTGGATTTTCCGTTACCGGTTCAAGCCGTTGGGCCGGAACAGCAGACGCTCTATCATCTGTCCGGTCCGGAAAATCGACCGTTACTGGTGTTGAGCCTGGGCGCGGTGCGCTTTGGTCATAGAATCAACATTCATATCGCCGAGGATTTGTCGGCGGTCGATCACGATATCACCTGGATACGCGCCGCCTACTTTGCGCTGACGTTGACGATTCTGATGGCTGCGATCGGCGTGCTGAGTTGGGATGTCGGACGCGCGTTGCGGCCGCTGACGCTGGTCGGCGGCGAACTGGAACAAGTCTGCGCTGGTCGGCGCCAGCGTATCGAATTGGACGTGCCGGACGAGATCAAACCGCTGGTGAACGAGATCAATCATTTGCTGGAACTGGTTGCCCGGCGCTTGCAGCAGTCCCGTACCGCGATCGGCAATCTGGCGCACGCGCTGAAGCCGCCGCTGGCCTTGCTGTTTCGGGTTGCCGAAGAACCGGCGTTTCTGGACCATCCCGACTTGCGCGAGCAAGTGCGGGGCCAAACCGAAACCATCCGGCGCTGCATCGAGCGGGAACTGAAACGTGCCCGGATCGCCGGAGACCAGCAGGCCAGCGCCGCGTTCAATCCCCGCAAGGAATTGGTGGCGTTAAAAAAAACCCTGCGGGCGATCCATGCCGAGAAGGACCTGGATATTCAGATCACCGCCCCGGACGCATCGGTGCATTTCGACCGGGAAGACATGATGGAAATGCTCGGCAACCTACTGGACAACGCCTGCAAATGGGCCAGGCGGCGCATTGATGTTGAGCTGGCCTTTGCCGACGAGGTGTTGGTGCGGGTCGCCGACGACGGGCCGGGTTGCGGCGAAACCGAATTGCCGGGGTTAACCCGGCGCGGGGCACGCCTGGACGAGTCGGTGCAAGGTCACGGCCTGGGTTTGGGTATCGTCGCCGACATCGTCGATAGTTACAAAGGCAGCCTGCACCTCGGCCGCAGCAAGGCATTGGGCGGATTTCTGGCGACGGTGCGTCTACCGTTGAGCCGCTAAATCCAGAGCCGATTTTCAGTTTCGATTCACGCGTGTTCGTTAAATTGCGTTAAGCATCCTTCGCTTCGGTTGGTGGATTCCGGCGGGAAAGCCGGCCGGGGCGGAGGATGTGCCAACTCAAATTCGAACGGGAAGTGAACGACATGCAGAATAAATGCGGAGTATGGCCGGCGCTGATCGTCGGCGCGCTGGCCCAAGGTGTGTTTGCCGGCGAAACCGCCGAGTCGACTCGAACTCAAACGGCGGAGGCCGATCTAAACGAGGCCTTGCCCAGCGTCGAAGTCGCCGAAAGCGTCGAGAAGGCCGCGACCTTCTCCGGCTCCACCTCGGTGATCGACAAGCAAACCCTGGAGCGCGACCAGGTATTCACCGTCAACGAGGCCTTGCGCAAGGCCCCCGGCGTTTATGTCCGCGACGAGGAAGGCTTTGGTTTGCGGCCGAATATCGCGTTTCGCGGCCAAAACCCGTTTCGCTCCACCAAGGTGTTGTTTTTGGAGGACGGCATTCCGTTCAACTTCGCGCCCTACGGCGATAACGACATCTACTACCATCCGCCGATCGAGCGCTACGATGGCATCGAAATTTACAAGGGCGCCGACTTGACCCAATTCGGCCCACAAACCATCAACGGCGCGATCAATTATCTGACGCCCAAGGTACCGACCACGCCCGGCGGTTTCGTCAGCTTTACCGGCGGCAACCGCGATTATCTGAACGGCCATGCCCGTTACGGCGGCATGGTCAAGAACGTGCAAGGCCTGGATGCGGTCGGCGGCGTGGTCGATTACATTCACAAGGAAGGCATGGAAAATCGCGACAACACCTTCGCCGTGGTGGACGACGCCAACCTGAAAAGCATCATCGACTTTGACGCGCGCAATCGCCTGACGCTACGCGGCGATTTTTACCACCAGGACGAGCAAGGCGCGGCCTTCGGCTTGACCGACGCCGAATACCGCAAGCTGGGCGCTCGTTACAATCCGGATAAGAACGCCAGCTTCATCAACGACCGCTGGTCCACCTCGGCCACCTACGAGCACAACTTCAATAAGGACGTGACCTTGGAAACCAGCTTTTACTGGTCGGCCTACGAACGCAACTGGTGGCGGCAGCAGAATCAGTTCCCGACCGAAAACCAATGCAGCAGCCTCGGCATCGCCAATTACGTGCAAAATCGCGAAAACGGCATCGCGGTGGATATGAACGACTGCAACTACAACATCGGTCGCAAGCGCAATTACGAAACCTGGGGCATTGCCCCGACTCTACATGCCAAGCACGATCTGTTCGGCGTCGAAAGCCATTTGGATGCGGGTTTTCGCGCGCACTTCGAGAACCAGTACCGCCGGCAAATCCAGGGCAGCTCGCCGACCGCGCGCGACGGCACCTTGCTGGAAAACAACCAGCGTTTCGCCGATGCCTATTCCGGTTTTTTCCAAAATCAATTCATTTGGGGAAACTGGACGGCGACCCCCGGCGTTCGGGTCGAGTCGGTGAGTTACCAGCGTAAGGATGTGCGAACCGGGATCGCCGGCGGCAACGGCATGACCGAAATCCTGCCGTCGTTCGCGGTGACCTACAGTCCAATCGATCAGGCCACGTTGTTTTTCGGCATCCATCGCGGCTTCGCGCCGCCGCGCGTCGAGGACAGCGTCAACAATGCCAACGGCGCGGCGGTGGAGATTGGCCCGGAAATCAGTTGGAACGCCGAATTCGGCGTCCGGGCCAGACCGGCGCGCGGCGTTAAAGCCGAAGTAACCTATTTCCACAACGATTTCGATACCCTGACTGCCTTGGGTACGGTTGGCGGCGTCGATACCCCGGTGGCGCAGGGCAAAGCGCTGTATGACGGTTTAGAATTGATGGCGCGGGCCGATCTCGGCGACGTGTTCGGCTGGGCGCACAATCCCTACGCGCAAGTCGCCTACACCTGGCTGCCGACCGCAGAAACCACGTCGCCGTTTCATTGCCTGACCGACAGCGGCCAGGCGACCGGCTCCAGCCAGAACGCGACCTTCACCCGATTCTGTCCGGGCGGGAACGTATTCGGCTCGGCGGCAGGCAAACGCGCGCCCTACGCGCCGGAAAACCTGCTGACCGCGACGCTGGGCTACTCGCATGCCAGCGGCTTCGATGCACACTTGGAAGCGGTGTTCGTCGGCGAGCAATTCGCCGACTTCATGAACCTGAACAGCGCCGGCGACCTGCCGTTGGATGTCGGCACCACTGCTCAACGCAACGCGCTGATCAAGTCCGGCCAGTTCGGCAAGATTAACGATTACGTGGTGGTCAACTTCGCCAGCTCCTACAAGGTACGCAAAGACCTCACCCTGTTCGTTTCGATGAAAAACATGCTGGACAACACCTACATCGTCGACCGGGTGCGCGGCATCCAACCCGGCGCGCCGCGTTTGGTGCAGGCGGGGTTTAAGTACGAGTTTTAGCGAGGCGACCTCGCAACGTTGTGTATCTTGTCTTCCGCTTCACCTTGAACTGGCTTGCGCGGACGGTGTTGAAGAGCCCTGTTTCTCGACGATGGTGGTTACCGCGTCCAACCGGTAGAATGGTGGTCGCCAATGCACACTATATCAGTGCTCCGGGCCATGCCGGATAAGTCTAAAACCGTCAGCGACCAAAGGAGAAGTACACCATGCAACGACAACGGACCACTAAACAAGAAGCCCTTGCCATCATCCAGCGCTTACCCGATACCGCCGACATGGAAGAAATCATGTACCGGCTCTATGTGCTCGAAAATATCCGTCGCGGCCGGAAAGACGCCGAACAGGGCAGAACCGTACCCGCCGAACAGGTGCTGAGAGATATTCAAGCGTGGTGAAGTGGACCGATCACGCATTGGGCCAGCTTCGTCACATTCACGACTACATCGCACAGGACTCACCGATTTATGCCAAACGGGTGGCCGAAGCGTTGGTCGCTAAAACGCTTGACTTGGATCAACTGCCCCGTATTGGGCGCATGGTACCGGAGTTGAGCGACGAGGCAGTACGCGAACTTTCGCTTTACTCCTACCGCATCCTTTACGAGATCAAACCCTCCCATATTGAAGTGTTAGCAGTCATTCACAAGCGCCGCGACTTACGGACGGACGAGATTCTACGCGAGTAGTAATAACGAAGCGAGTCCGGCGCGTGGTGCCGTATTCCAGACTAGCGGTTGCCGGTTCAGGGCGCGCTGCTGGCCGTTACCTACAACGCAAAGACTTCCAGCCCGGTGGTGCGAGTGCGGTAATTTGTCAACACATATTGGGCGCGTCGAGCAAGAGGCACTCGCGGGACTTCCGCGCGGCAGATCGGCGCGCGAAGGCGGTGGAACGAATCTCAGACCAGCGGTTTGTAAGCCAATAGTCCCGCCAAGTCCTCGAGCAAGCCGGCGCGGGGATGGGCCTTCAGCCACACCAGCGCAATGGTGCGGCTGGGCCGCTGGCGGATAGCGATGTAGCGAATGTCCTTGTCGTCCGGCTGCACCGCTACCGACGGCATCAGCGTCACGCCGACGCCGTTCTTGACCATGTAGCGCAGGGTTTCCAGGCTGGAGGCCCGGAAATCGTGTTCGACGAATCGGGACGGATCGCACAGCTTCAGCGCTTGGTCGCGCAGACAGTGGCCTTCGTCCAGCAATAGCAGATTCTCTTGGGCCGCCATGCCCAACTCCACTTCGTCCAACTCGGCCAACGGGTGGTCGGCGCAAACCGCCAGCGTGAACGGATCTTCGAATAAGATGCGTTGTTCCAGAGCGTCGATGGCCACCGGCAGGGCCAGCAGCGCCGCGTCCAGCTTTTTGCTCAGCAGAAGCGCGATCAGAGCCTGGGTTTTTTCCTCGACCAACTGCAGTTTCAGTTCCGGATAATGTTGCTTGATGCGAAACACGTATTCCGGCAGTACGTAACTTGCCAGCGACGGAAACGCGCCCAGCGATAAGTGATTGCGGTACCGTCCGCCGGCGTGGGCGGCGATTTGCCGGATCGAGCGGGCATCGTCCAGGATGCGGCGGGCGAGGGGTAGAACCTCGCGGCCGGCTTCGGTCAAATCCACATGGTTTTTCTCCCGCACGAACAAGTCCGCGCCCAGATAATCCTCGAGCTTCTTGATCTGCGTGCTGAGGGTGGGCTGACTAATCGAACAATGTTCGGCGGCTTGACTGAAGTTTCTTAAATCCGCTACCGCGACCAGATAGCTTAAATCGCGCAAATTCATTCGTGGTGACCCGTGTATTTAAGATGTGCCGAAAGGAACCGACGGCCGGAAACATTATCCATGATTGCGCGGGTTCCGCTGCTATTGATGCGAACTATCGGCCCATCCAAGAAATCAATTTCAGTCCGATGGCGGAATTCGGTTGAATAGTCTCGCCGACAACATCACAAGGCGAGCGCGAAATTCGATGGCACGTCCTTGCATAACGTTTAACCGGTTCGGCAATGCCGTCGCCGCCGAAGGCCGAGTCGGTCAATTCCGGACATCGGCTCTACAATTTTGCTTGCCTTCGTTTGGCCAGATAGCGGAGAAGTTGACCGAGCGGGCAACGGCAAGCATTTTCGACCAATCATCATCAGGACTAGAGGTGCATCATGAAAACCCGACAAACCTTCCTGGCTTCCGCTTTGGCGGTCGCTATTATCACGGCCTTGCATGTCGCGCCGGTACAGGCCGACATACAGCCCACCACCAACAATTTCTGGTGGCCGGAGCAACTGGATTTGAAACCGCTGCGCCAGAATGCGGCCGAGTCCAACCCGCTCGGCAAGGCCTTTAACTACGCGGAACAATTCAAAACCCTGGATCTGAAAGCGGTCAAAAAAGACATCGCCGACGTGTTGCATACCTCTCAGCCCTGGTGGCCGGCCGATTACGGCAATTACGGTCCGTTCTTCATCCGGATGGCCTGGCATAGCGCCGGCGTTTATCGTATCTTCGACGGCCGCGGCGGCGCTTCCGGCGGCCAGCAACGCTTCGAGCCTCTCAACAGTTGGCCGGATAACGTCAACTTGGACAAGGCCCGCCGCTTGTTGTGGCCGGTCAAGCAGAAGTACGGCGCTAAATTATCCTGGGCCGATTTGATGGTGCTGGCTGGTAACGTCGCGTTGGAAGATATGGGTTTCAAAACCCTCGGTTTCGCCGGCGGCAGGGCCGACGACTGGGAAGCCGAGGTCGTCAACTGGGGCATGGAGAAGAAATTTCTGGCCGACGAACGCCATGACGCCGACGGCGAACTGGCGAAACCGTTGGGCGCCACGCAAATGGGGCTGATTTACGTCAATCCCGAAGGTCCTGGCGGCAATCCCGATCCGTTGGCGGCCGCCAAGCATATTCGCGAGGCCTTCGGCCGGATGGCGATGAACGACGAAGAAACCGTGGCGCTGATCGCCGGCGGCCACACCTTCGGTAAGGCCCACGGCGCTCATAAACCCGACGAATGCGTCGGCAAGGAACCGGCCGCCGCCGGTATAGAACAGCAAGGTTTGGGCTGGGCCAATAAATGCGGAACCGGACATGGCGCCGACACCGTCAGTAGTGGTCTGGAAGGCGCCTGGTCTACCAATCCGACCCGTTGGACCCACGACTACCTGACCTGGCTGTACACCTTCGATTGGCAGCAAACCAAGAGTCCGGCCGGCGCCACCCAATGGATTCCCAAGGATAACAAAGGCGAAAACTTTGTGCCGGACGCGCACGACCCCAACAAACGTCATGCGCCCATCATGTTCACGACCGATATTGCGTTGAAAATGGACCCGGAGTATCAAAAAATTTCTAAGCGCTTTCTGGATAACCCGAAAGAATTCGAAGCCGCGTTTGCCAGGGCTTGGTTCAAGCTGTTGCACCGCGACATGGGGCCCAAGGCCCGTTACGTCGGTGCCGAAGTGCCGGCCGAGGATTTTGTCTGGCAGGACCCGATCCCGAAAGTCGATCACAAGCTGATCGACGCCAAGGACACCGCCAAATTGAAAGCAACCATCCTGGCCTCGGATTTGACGATACCGGAATTGGTCAGAACCGCCTGGGCATCGGCGGCGACCTTTCGCGGCACCGATATGCGAGGCGGCGCCAATGGCGCCAGAATTCGCTTGGCGCCGCAGAAGGACTGGGAAGCCAACGATCCCGCCGAACTGACCAAAGTGCTGGCTCGCCTGGAAACCATCCAAACCGACTTCAACCGTTCCTTGAAAGGCGGCAAGAAAGTCTCGCTGGCCGACGTGATCGTGCTCGGCGGTTCGGCGGCCGTGGAAGAAGCGGCGAAAAAAGCCGGTTTTAAAGTACAGGTACCCTTCAAACCGGGCCGGATGGATGCCTCGCAGGAACAAACCGACGTGAACTCGGCGGCGGTACTCGAGCCCAAAGCCGACGGTTTTCGTAACTACTTCGGCAAGGATAACGCCCATTCGCCGGCGGAAATGCTGGTCGAGCGCGCCAACTACCTGACATTGAGCGTGCCGGAAATGACGGTGTTGATCGGCGGTATGCGCGCGCTGGATGCCAACGCAGGCCATAGCAAGCACGGCGTGTTCACCAGTCGGCCCGGCACGTTGACTAACGACTTTTTCGTCAATTTGCTGGATATGTCCACGCAATGGGGCAAGTCGGCGACCGAAGGCGTTTACGACGGTAAGGACCGGGCTAGTGGCCAACTTAAATGGACTGCAACGCCGGTGGATTTGATCTTCGGCTCCAACTCCGAATTGCGGGCAGTCGCGGAAGTCTATGCATCCGACGATGCCAAGGAAAAGTTCGTGCAGGATTTCGCCAAGGCTTGGGCCAAGGTGATGGACTTGGATCGGTTCGACGCCCGCTGAGTAGCGTTTGTTCGCGGCCTCGCTTGTCCCGTGCTCGGGCAAGTGGGGCGTGTTACTAAGCTTGAGTTTCTTAATGTTAACCGCCGACGTTTCAGATCATTGCGGCGAGTGGTCCTGAATTTGTCGGCCGATTTGATCAATCGCCGCGACCATAATCGCCGTCAAGCTTCAGGCTGACTTTCGTGTCCAAACCGGGAATGCCGAGCGCACGGGTCAGTCACTGCGATTGTTTCTAGCGTTCGGATACAGGGAGTTACGCCGCAAATCGACGTAATTCCCACTCCTCCATCGTCAATAAGTGGTTGCCGCAATTGGATTGTCGCAGAACAGCTCAACTTAATTTCCCATCGTAAATCCGGTTGGTAAAGCGTACCGACGGCATCCGCCGAGACCGGTTGAGGCCGCTTCGCACGCCGGCGTTGAGCTGGGTCGGCAAAAAAATCAGGCTGTTATGAAATATTTTTATTTATTCCTATCTCTGCTAAAATGAACTCGTCTTATTCATCCGCTCAGCCTTGAGGCATTCCAGGCTTGGTTGGGTAAGGCATAGCGATACCCTAATGGTTAGGGGGGCGGCCTATTTTGGACTGCTGTCCAAGTGCCGGTTTTCTCGGCCCCCGCCATGTCTTCACAGTTGTCATAGTCCGCTCTTGGCGCGGTTGCCTGGATTGAATCCGCTCGGCCTGGCCGAGTTTTTCGCCTTTTCCGGCAAGACGCCTGGGGTATCGGTCAATATTCAACCGCCTTGATTGGAGGTAGCGATGAATGGCAGGGCAGATTTTTTACAACGCACGATTCCGGTCCTTCTGTTACAGCCGCTGGTTGTCGAGGCCCATCCGTTTCACTGGGGGGCTGAATCCGTCGGCTTTGTCGGTGGCTTACTTCATCCGTTGACCGGCACTGATCATCTGCTGACGATGTTGGCCGTCGGATTGTGGATTTCTCAAACCCCTGGTGCTTGGAGTCGTTTACTGCCGCTGGGGTTTGTGGCAGCTATGGCAGTCGGTTGCGGCTTGACGCTGATCCCCGTTGAAATTCCCTTTGCAGAAGCGGTCATGGTCGCTTCGATATCGATGCTGGGCTTGTTCTTGGTTTTGGGCGCGAGAGTGCCGGTGGGCGTCGGACTGTTGAGCATCGAGCTGTTGGCAGTGCTGCACGGTTACTTGCATGCCTATGACATGTGGCTGGATGCCGACGCCGTCGCGTATTCAGGGGGCTTTGCGCTGGCGACGTTGATCTTGCTGGTTGTTGGCGTCGCGACCGGGCATTGCTTCGGTCGTTTAGCGCGAAAGTATCGGCAAGCAAGGCCGATGGCGCGCTAGATCGTTAGCGGAGAGTTCCATTCGCCGTTTTTTACGTTTGATAAAAAAGGAGTATTTAGGTAAGTGCGCAATTAATGATGTATCCGAAACAATAATTTTAATTATCAGTCAGTTATATTTAGAGGTTTAGACCCCATGTCGTTTCAAAAAATGTTTGTTGCCTTCGCGCTGTTTTTCTCTCTATTGGGCTTTACCGGCTCGACGTTCGCGAAAGAAGTAAAAAAACCGATCCCCGAGATTTTGAAAGAAGTCGATGTGAAAATTCAGGCGGCATTGGACGCGCTACCTTCCGGGAATGCTCAAGAAATCGCGACCCATATCAAGGATGCGTCTGAAATTGCCAGCGAACTGAGCGCCAACTACAAATTCGAATTCGAACGCGACAAAGTGGTACTCAAGCTGAAAAAGTCCAGGGAGCTGGTGAAAAAATCCGATTTTGCCGGCGCCGAACAAGAGCTGAAGACTGCCAAGGAAGGTTTCGCGAATCTGCCGAAATACCAATAAACGGGGGTTTTTGGCATCGAGCGATGTTCGGTCGATGCCTGGTATTGAGCCGTCAAGTCCGTTGGACTGACGGCTTTTTATTGTTTAGGTGTTGCCGGGCCCGGCGGAGATTAGCATTCTTGTCTTGAACGGGCAGGTTTAAGGTAGAAAGCGTTTGGGGATAGCGCCACGCTGGGCACCACCTTCGTCATTACTCGGACGTGCCGAACGCCTGATTGGTAAACGGATTGCTTGTGGGACGGACGACCACGTTGAAACCGAACTCGGTTTGCCGGTGGCAGCTATTACAGGCTTCGGTCAGCTTATCGTAATGTTCGATAAATGCTTGCGGGTCCCGCGCGGCGATAGCCTGCTCCAGTTTGGCTAACGGTTGATCCATATGCGCGGCAATCAGGCTTGGAATCGGCTCCTTGATCTGTTTGTGGCTCGGGTGATAGCGGCCGGCATCTTCCAAACCTTCGTGCAGTTCCTCCACTTCGTAGGCGGCCAGCGGCCAGTTTCGGGCTTGGCCGGCAAACCAGAGTTTGGCGTGGCGGGCGGCGGTCTGGGCCATGAATTCGCCTAGGCCGGGCGCGAAGTGTGGGTGGGCTTGGGCGGCGGGGTGTTCGTCGTGGCGATGGGCGCAGCCGGACAGCAAGGCCGAGGCCGCGACCAAGCTCAGTGGAAAAATCAGAGTTTTCATCGTCGATTCCTGTGACGGTTGAATAAGCGGTGGATGTCCCTGCCTTAGCGGGATTTTGCGGTACCCTTGTCGGCCGGATGATGAGCGCGGCTCAGCCGGTCGAATCGGCCGGTCGAGGTTTTAATAGGCGCGGCACAAAATAGGCCGCGCCGGCAATGGCGATGCCGACGGCGCCGATCAGAACGGATAGGCGGCTAGCGGGGCCGGTGCTTTCCACGGCTAGTCCGACCGTCAGCGGCATGTGCAGCGCGCCGACCTCGGGCGCGGTATGTAGATCGGTGTCGTCGACACTGAGTATTGCTTGGTATTTGCCGGGGGTTTTGAAATCCACGGTGGTGGTCAGCACGCCTTGCTTGGCGACCGTCATTGGTAGCTCGACGATGATTTGGCCGTCCTCGCGTAGAATTTTCAAGGCTACCGGTTTCTTGCGAACGTCCAGATCCAGCAGATCGACGCTGATCTGAGTCTTGCCGGTCGCCGGAATGTCCACGCATTCAGCTTGAGGTAAGGCCTTGCTGTCCTTGGCCTGGGTCGGGTCGAACTGATAGGCGGCAAAATTGACGACGTAGTAATCGTTGCTGAGCATGCAGCCGTACAGGTCGTAGCTGCCGCCGGCACCCTTGCGGTTGCCGCCGAGCGGCACCGACGCCGCGGCTTGTTCGATGCCGCCCGCGCACAGGATGAGACCGAAAATCAGTCGAGCGCGATTCATGGATGTTTCTCCGGGGCGGCTGGGGTTGCGGCGATCACGAATTTCGACACGCCGCTGACGATCAGGCCGTCTTCGGTAATCACCCGATAACGCATCGCGTAAGGGCCGGGCGGCAAGGGCTTGGTGGTGGCGGTTAGTCGATGCCGTTCGCCGAGAACCAAGCGGGCATCGCCGTTGTCGACCCGCTGGCCGTTGCCGTTGACGACCACCACCGAAGGCGAGCGACCGCCAACATTGCCGCTAAACCAAAATTTGACCGTGCCGTCGAACTCGCCGATTTCGGCGCCGTTCTTGGGATCGGATTTCAGCAGGATACCTTCGGCCTGGCTGGCGGCATTGATTGCCAAGCCGAGAATGGCGGTAAGCGTGTAGCGAAGCATGAATTTTGTACGCATGGCGTTAGGGGAGGTCGAACCAGCCGGCGATGAACAACACGATGGGGTCGGCGAGCGGATGGAAGAAGCCGAGGGTGATCAGGGCCAAGCCAATCACGAACAGGCGCGTCCACGCTTGCAGAGCCAGTTCCTGTTTTCGCCACAGAAAATGCAGAATCAGCCAGCTCGCCAGCCAGACCCCGAGCGCCAGGGTTTCCTTGCCGGAATAGGAGCCGATCGCGCCGTCCGGTCCGCTGCCGCGCGAGCCGGGTATCCAGTAGCCGTAGCCATGCACCCATTTATCCAGCGTCGGCGTCAGGCGCGAGATGTGGTGGGTGATCATCAATGTTAAAAAAGCCAGCAGCAAGGACAGGCTGGCGGCGACAGCCGGGCCGGAGTACGCGGTTCGGTTTTCGGTGGAATCTGTCATGGTCGGCTCGTAAAGGTCAAACGAAGCGGAGTTTCGCCAGGATTAGGCCGGCCGCGAAACCCAGCAGCAGAAAACTCCAGGACACCAAGATCGTCACGCCGACAAAGCGGGCGACGTCGCGGCGTAGCGCGTTCGGCAGGCCGTAGTAATACAACAGAAAGGTGGCCGACAACATTAGCGGAAACGGAAACAGCGAAACGAATTCCTTGAATTCCATCAGCACGTTGTGGAAGGCCGGCACCTGTTGCAATATCCAGTCGCGCGGACCGTGCTGGCCGCGATAACGCATGTAGATCCAGTTGCCGCTGATCGCGCCGGCCAGATTCAGCAGTGTCGCTGCCACCAGCCAATACCGCAGCGAAGTCAGGTCGACATGAAGCCCGCGAACCAGAGGCAGCGCGCGGTGGGTCAAATAGGTGCCGGCGACGACCGCCAATATCGCGCAGACGCCGTGCAGGCCGGCCTTCAGGCTGTAAGCGGTGGGATAAAAAAAGTTGGCGGCGGGCAGTAGCAGCAGCAATAGCAGTGCAATCGCCGCCTGGCCGCGAATCAATATCTTGCTGAAATGATCGTGAGTGTAGGGGCTGGCGGACATTCAGGCTCCGTTGACGAGACAAGGCCGGCGTGTTTCCGGTTGCAGATCGGGCACCGGTCGGCTTGGGTTATAATCGGGCGTTTCCGATAACAATAACGACAGGAGCCGGTCTTGGAACGATTTACCATTTCTTTGAGCGACGAATTGGCCGTCGAATTCGACCAATGGATAAGTGCTCGGGGTTACTCCAACCGCTCGGAAGCCGTGCGTGATTTGTTGCGCAAGGAAATCGAAACCAAGCGCCTGGTCGAAGACGAAGCCATCTACAGCATCGCGACGCTCTCCTACGTTTACAACCATCACGAGCGGAATTTGTCCGAACGCCTGACCAGTCATCAACACGAGGCCCACGATTTGGTGGTGTCGTCGATGCACGTCCATCTGGACCACGACGATTGCCTGGAGACTTTGTTTTTGCGCGGCTTGACCCAGCGCATCCGCGGTTTCGCCGACAAACTGTCCGCCGAAACCGGCGTTAGGCATAGCGCGCTGAACTTGGTGCCGGTCAAACTGGCGGCCGTGCAGCATCAACATAGCCATCACGGGCAAACCCACACCCATTTCCATCCGCATAGTTGAAGGCGATACAGTTTTGGCGGCGCGTAAATCGAGCAGCAACATTCGATTACCGTAGCGATAGGATGTTTTTTTTAAAATTCATATTCGGAAAGCAGTATGATCTGCCGTATGATAGATTGTCAATTCATCCTACAAATATTTTTTAAGCCCTAACCACTCTCAGAGTATCTCCGATGTCGCCCACTACTCGCATAACCGCTGCCTATCGCCAGCGACCCGTGCTCGCGCGTTGGTTGGCGTTGGGCTTGTTGTCGGCGGTGGGCTTGGGGTTTTGGGCGGGACCATTCGCCGGCGCCGACATCGGCGGCTGGAGCAGCGGCTTCAACCACCCCTGGAAGGGTTGGGATCATTTGGTGACGATGCTGGCCGTCGGTATCTGGGCCGCGCAACTACGCGGCCGTGCCGTCTGGATGTTGCCGTTGGCTTTCGTCGGCGTGATGAGTTTAGGCGGTTTGGCCGGCGCGGCCGGGTTGGCGATTCCGAGCATGGAAGGGCTGATTTTGCTGTCCTGCGGGGTATTCGCGGTGTTGATTGGCCGGCGGGTCAGTTACGGCACGACTGTCAATCTGGCCATCGTGGCGTTTTTCGCTTTTTTCCACGGGCTGGCTCACGGCCAGGAAATTTCGGCTTCGGCAAGCTTATTGTCCTATACCGCAGGTTTCATGTTGGCGACCCTGCTGCTGCACGGCGCCGGCTTCCTGGTCGCTAAGCTGGCGGTGCTGGTTGCTGCCTTTCTGCTGACGGCCTGTTTCTCGAACATAGCGCTCGCGAAAGCCGCACCGCCTGCTTTCGCGGCCGAAAGCTTGGCAATCGAGGGCTTCGAGGCCGGGCATCTCCCGGCTTGGCAATCGGTCGAACGCGTGTCGGAGGCGGTGTCGGCATCGGCGCGGCGCGGCATGGCTCAAGCGGTGGCGGATTGCGAACTCCTTCGCGGATTAGCCGAAACCGCCGACGGTGGCGGGTGGCCCGAATCGGGTTTAGCCCTGATTGCGCCGGACGACGGCGGTTCCGCTCATATCCGCTTCAAGCATTTTTTTCCGAGCATTAATCACACGCCAGGCAAATCGCTGCTGAGTAACGGCGTCGGCCTGACTTCGCCGCCTGCCTTGCCCGTCGTTTCCGCTCGCTTCGTTTTTGCCCCGTTAGATACCTTCCCGATTTTTCCCGCCGAAAACCACTGTTTTCGCGCACTGCTTGCCGTATCCGGCGGCCTTACCTTCGTAACATTTTCCGATAGCCGGTATCGCCCTGTCGATCTCCTGCCTGTCCCATCGCTGCGTTTCGCGATCGCACCGGACCTAGCTTCTCGTAGTCCCGAAGCGCGTCGTATCGGTGGATTTCAAGTTTCGTTCGCGCCGGCTTATTTCCGACAAGTCGCCGCTCGCGTTAGCCAAACTCTGGCCGGTTCCGGTCAAGGTCAACACCAAAACCATAAAAATAACGAAAATTTCGACACTTGAGGAAGACGATGAAGCATTCGCAATCATTGGCGCCATGCGCCGCCCATCGCGCTGGTCAGGATTGGCCGGCGTCAAATCTACATTCTCGGCAATATGCACGGAGCTGACATGAAGTGTTACAACAGAAAATTAGGAAAAACCCGTTTGGCCATCGGCCTGGAGTTGGTTTTAGGATTGGGTCTTGCCGAGCTCGGCTTCGCGGCGGAACCGGACCAGACCGTGCAAACCGCTGAGGCCGTGCCGGCGCGCGCCGAGTCCGTCAAGCGCAAAACCAAGGCCAAACAGGAGAAGATTGAAGAGATGGAAGCCGTCGAGGTCGAGGAACCCGGCCGCGCCAAGGATTTGATCGGCATTGCCGGATCGGCCTCGCAGGGCGAGGTCAGCCAAAAACAATTCGAGCATCGTCCGTTGTCCCGTAACGGCGAGCTGGTCGAAGTCATACCCGGGGCGGTCGCCACCCAGCACAGCGGTTCCGGTAAGGCCAATCAATATTTCCTGCGCGGATTCAACCTGGACCACGGCACCGACTTCACGACCTATGTGGACGGTATCCCGATGAACATGACCACCCACGCCCACGGCCAGGGCTATATGGACATCAACAGCATCATTCCCGAGTTGGTTAAGAAAGTCGAATACGGCAAGGGGCCTTACTACGCGGAAGTCGGCGACTTCTCGGCGGCCGGTTACGCCAAGATGTACACGATGGATAAATTGTCGCAAGGCATATTGAAATTCACCGCCGGCCAGTACGATTACTATCGGACCTTGGTCGCCGACTCGATGAAGCTGGGCGACGGCGACTTGCTGTATGCCGGCGAGTTCAACCTTTACAACGGCGTCTGGCAGGTGCCGGAAGACTCCAAAAAATTCAACGGCCAACTGCGCTACTCGCTGGGCGGCGAGGATTGGGGCTTGGCATTAAACGCCAAGGCTTATTCGAACAGTTGGACCGCGACCAACCAGATTCCGCAGGCGGCGGTCGACAACGGCGGCATCGGACTCTACGGCAGCATGGACCCGACCGACGGCGGCGAAACCAACCGTTACAGCGTTTCCAGCAGTTTTTGGAACCAAGGCAGCGACTGGAAAAACGACGCCAATCTGTACGTGTTGTACACCGACTTGAATTTGTATTCCAACTTCAGCGGTTTCACGCGCGGTCCCGGCGGCGATCAAATCCTGCAAACCGAGCGGCGGGTGCAGACCGGCGGCCATTTCGAACATACCCGTTACAACAAATGGTTCGGCTTCGATATGGATAACAGCGTCGGCTTGCAATTCCGTAACGATCAGATCATGGGCCTGGGCTTGTACGAAACCGAAGCGCGCCAAATCGTCAATACCGTCAGCAAAAGTAATGTCGGCGTGACCACGATAGGCACTTATTTCAAGAACACGACCCACTGGCACGATAAAGTGCGAACGATTGCCGGCCTGCGCGGCGATTTCATCAATAACGACGTCGAGGTGTTGGATACCGGCAGCGGTTCGGCCAACGTGGCCGCCGCCAACTCCGGCAGTCGCGGCAAGGCGATGATCAGCCCGAAACTCAGCTTGGTGATCGGTCCCTGGTACAACACTGAGTATTTCTTCAATATCGGTTACGGCTACCATTCCAACGATGCCAGAGGCACGACGCTCAATTACGAGCCGACCAGCGGCGCCTTGCTATCGGGTTCCTCGGCGCGGATTACGCCGGCGGCGTGGTCGCGCGGCGGCGAAGCCGGCATCCGCAGCAATTTCATTCCCGGCTTGAACAGCACCTTCGCGTTATGGTGGCTGGAGTCCAGCCAGGAGCTGGTGTTCGTCGGCGACGAAGGCACTACCGAGGTCAACGGCAAGTCGCACCGCTATGGTATCGAGTGGACCAACTACTACAAGCCGACCGATTGGCTGACGCTGGACGCCGACTATGCGTTGACCACGGCCCGTTTCGCCGAGCGGCCGGACGGCGCGACCGACAACTTCGTCCCCAACTCGGTTGGCCGGGTGATTAGCACCGGGATTACCGTCGAAGATCCGACCGGCAGCACCGGCTTGTTCGGCACGCTTCGCTTCCGCCACTTCGGCCACGTACCGCTGGACGAATCCGGCACCTTTTGGGCCGGCGATACCAACATCGTCAATCTCGGCGCCGGTATCAAGCGCAAGCAATATAAATTGGAAATCGACGTGTTCAACCTGCTCGGCTCGCAAAGCAACGACATCGCCTACGCCTACGATTACAACTATCCCTACAATAATCCGGGCACCGGCATTTTGAAGCATCCGGTCGAGCCGCGCATGGTACGCGGCACCATCACGATCAACTTTTAGCGGGTCCCGGCCGCTCGGCCGAGTCTTGCGGATTCGGCTGGGGATGGTTTGGGAACCCGTTTCGTTGACACGGATGGTAGCGGCCGTTGAGTAAGGCTTAAGCCGAGATTCCAAGTGGTGGCGGCAGTTTAAGCGCCGCCTACTTCGGTTAGCGGAGCCGCTGTCTCTATTCGTCGGTTATGCGGACTGTTCCGGTCGAACCGGCCGGACGGCCGTTTGGGCAAGGGCCGGCGTAATTTCCGACTATCCGCTTAGCTATCGGCGGATGCGGGTCGGCTTAAAGCGGATCGATTGACGGCGAACGCCGTCGTTGGGGAGCTTGAACAACCGTCCGCCCGGTTTAATGTCGGGCAAACGGTTAAAGCGGGGGGATTGGGATTAGGATTGGGCCGACGTCTTAGTCCTTCAAGCCGCTGATGCCGTCCAACGACCAGTTTTCGATGTCGGCCGCGCCGGAGGTATCGTCGCCCTTGGTGTATTGAATGCGGCAAGCGTAGTGACGCAGTACCGGAGCGGTGTCCTTGCCGCTGATCTCGACATCGGCGTTGACGATGTATTCGTAATTACCCAAGCTCCAGACGTTGGTGGGTTGGCCGGCGAAATTAAAATTCTGATCTTCGTCCGCGTCGGCCTTGATGTAGTTGTTGCAGTGCGCAAAGGCTACCGCGGTCATATCGTTGCTGACCGGCATCGGGTTGGCGGCGTCCTTGCTTTCGACCAAGAACAGGTCGGATGCGGCGATATCGTACATAAAGGGCAGGAAGAATTTGATTTGGATCGCCAGCAAGCCCGCGAGGCAGGCGGCGAAAATGATGATTTTCTTTTTGTTCATGGCTCTTGAATAGTAATAGTTATTATCGTGAAGGCGGGAGCGTGATTTTAGCAAAGTTGGCCCTTGCTAGGAAATGCGGTTATCCGGCCGCTAATTTACCCGGAAATTGCGCTTAGCCAAGCGCCAAACGAAAATTTCGGCGAAGTCGGGAATAGCCGGTTTATAGGCCGCGATTGGTTGAAACGGTTCAATCCGGCATCGTCAATACCGCCGCGCCTTGAATGCATCCGGCTCTCAAGCTAGCCAACGCTAGGTTCGCATCGCCGAGCGCAAAGGTTTCCACGCTGGTGCGTACGCCGGCGCGCGGCGCGATCTCGAAAAATGCCTCGCCGTCCTGGCGGGTCAGGTTGGCGATCGACTGAATGCTACGTTCGCCCCACAAGATCGAATACGGAAACGCCGGGATCTCGCTCATATGGATGCCCGCGCAAACCACCCGGCCGCCCTTGACCGTATGTGCCAGGGCTTGCGGTAGTAACGCGCCGACCGGCGCGAACAGGATGGCCGCGTCCATGGCGCGCGGCGGCGCGCTATTCGAGTCGCCGGTCCAGGACGCGCCCAGTTGCCGGGCAAAGCGCTGGCCCGCGTCGTCGCCGGGCTTGGTGAACGCAAACAAGCTGCGGCCCTGCCAGACCATCACCTGGCTGATGATGTGGGCGGCGGCTCCGAAGCCGTAAATGCCGACCGTTTCGGCATCGCCGGCCGCGACCAGCGCCCGGTAACCGATCAAGCCGGCGCACAACAACGGCGCGGCTTCGGCGTCGCTGTAATCGTCCGGCAGCGCGAAGCAATAATGCTGGTCGGCCACCGCGTATTGCGCATAGCCGCCGTCCAGCGTGTATCCGGTGAAGCGAGCCTGGTCGCACAGATTTTCCCGTCCGCCGAGGCAATACCGACAGTGGCCGCAGGTCTGGCCCAGCCACGGCACGCCCAGGCGCTGGCCGATCGCGAAACGTTCGACGCTGGCGCCCTTGGCAACGACCCGGCCGACGATTTCGTGGCCGGGGATCAATCCCGGTTTCGGCTCGGTCAGTTCGCCGTCGACGATATGCAGATCGGTGCGGCAAACGCCGCAGGCGCTGACTTTCAATAACACTTGTTCGGCGCCGCATTCCGGAATATCCCGCTCGGCGGCCCGGAGCGGCAGGCCGGGACGGTCGAAAATCATGGCTTTCATGGCTGGGTCGCCTCCGGGTTCAGTAAAGTCCGCAGCCTGGCGGATAAGGTTTCGGGGAGCTGTGGTGGGGTGGTGTCGTTGCGGCAGACCAGCGTATGTTCGAGCTCGGTGTCGGTCAGGGCCTCGGCGGAGGCGCTGAGATGGGCCAGCACCGTCGGATCGGCTTCGGAAGCGTCGCCGCCTGTTGTCAGGCGCCGTTCGATGCGGCTGCGCGCCAGGCTGGTTTCCGCCGTCACCGCAACGATCATGAAGGCGGCGTCGAGTTCGGCGGCCAGATCGCGAAACGCTCGGCGTTGCTCCAGTTTCAAAAATGCGGCGTCGACGATGACCGGGTAGCCCAGCCGCAGCAACGCGCCGGCCGTGTCGGCAAGTTTGACGTATGTTTGCCGGCCGGCTTCGGCCGCGTACAGGCCGGCGTCGAGCCCGGAGCCGCTGGCCTGGGTGGGACTTAAGCCGAACAGGCGTTTGCGCTCGACGTCGGACCGCAGTCGGATCAGGCCGAAACCTTCCAATAACAGCTGCGAAATCGCGGTCTTACCGCAGCCCGGCGGGCCGTGCGTGATCAGCAGTACCGGCCGCCGCCGCCGCAGACTGGCTTCGGCCAACTTTAGGTAGGCGTGGCATTCGGACTGGTGGATCGGGTCGCCGCTTGGTTCTGCGCGGAACGCGGCGATTTTGGCGCGCACCGTAGCCCGGTAGCTTAAGTAAAAACGCAGCACGGCCAAGCCGGCGTAATCGCCGCCGGTTTCCAGGTAGCGGTTCAGAAACCGGTAGGCCAGATCGGCGCGGCCGCGATGCAGCAAGTCCATAACCAAAAACGCGCTGTCGTTGATCGTGTCTATCCAGCGCAGTTCGGGGGCGAATTCGATGCCGTCGAAGGCGACCGGCCGGTCGCGCAGCAACACGATATTGCCCAGATGCAGGTCGCCGTGGCATTCGCGAATCCGGCCGGCTTGGCGGCGGCGCGGCCAGATGTCAGCGTCGGCGGCGAATTCGGCCGCGCTGGCGGCCGCCAGCTGGGTCAGATCGGCGAATTTCCGGCCCGCCGCCGTTTCGGCCAACTGTTGGAAATTCTGCCGGGCTGGCCCGGCGACGGCGTCCGGCGTGCCGAATGCGGATGTTGCCGGCGCGGGCGGCAGGCCGTCGTGGAATTGGGCGATGATGTCGGCTAGATGATCGATGTGCGTCGGCGTGAGCCGATTTTGATTCAGCAACTCATCCAATAGTCTGCCGGCGCCGAAGCGGCGCATCTTTACCGCGTATTCCACCGTTGGGCTCAGGCCAAAGCCGGGGTGTCCCGGCGTGCCGCCCAGCGTCACCACGTCCAAGTAAAGCGATTTCGCCAGGCGTCGGTTCAGGCGCAACTCTTCTAGGCAGAAAAACTCGCGTTGCGCCAAGTCGGTGAAATTCAAGAATCCGAAATCGACCGGCTTCTTGATTTTATAGGCGTAGCGCCCGGCCAGAACGACCCACGAGATATGGGTTTCCAGAATCGCCACCGTTTTGACCGGATGCGGGTACATCGCCGGATTCAGCAAGGCGGCGATTAGCGGCGGGTATTCGCGGGTAGCGTTCATGGATTGCCTCGGAAGCGGCCGACGCCGCATTCTGGCAGATCGGCGGGCGCGGCGCAAAGTCGCGGCACCGCGAATTCGCCGCTCGGGTCCACCGGGTCGCCAAATCTGGAAATGCACGGCCGGCGCGGCGGAGTAGCCATGCTGACTCGCCGCGGAGTTTTCGACTATAATCCCGCCGCATTTGCGTGGCTTTTTTAAAGTCGTTTGTCGTCTTTCGATACATCCCTTCCACATGCTGATAGCCTTTCTAGCGTCGACAAGGCGCGGAGCCTGATTAAACCATGGACATTACCCTGCTCATCAAATCCCTGATTCTCGGCGTCGTCGAAGGGTTGACCGAATTTCTACCGATTTCCAGTACCGGCCATTTGATTTTGGCCGGCGATCTGCTCGACTTTAACGACGACAAGGCCAAACTGTTCACGATCGTGATTCAGGTGGGCGCCATCCTGGCCATTTGCTGGGAATATCGGGCCAAGATCGTTTCGGTATTCGCCGGTCTGGCGACCGAGCGAACTTCGCAGAAATTCGTGTTGAACCTGGCGATCGCCTTTATGCCGCTGGCGGTGCTGGGCTTGTTGTTCGGCAAGCAAATCGAGGCGGTGTTGTTCCGGCCGGTGCCGGTGGCGTTGGCCTTTATCGTCGGCGCCCTGGTGATCATTTGGGCCGAGAAGCGCGAACACGTTGTCAGGGTCGAGAGCGTCGACGAGCTTAGCCCGCTGGATGCGTTGAAGCTGGGTTTGGCCCAAGCCTTTGCGTTGATTCCCGGCACATCCCGGTCCGGCGCGACCATTATCGGCGGTTTGTTGTTCGGTTTGTCGCGCAAGGCGGCGACCGAGTTTTCGTTTTTTCTGGCGATTCCGACGCTGACCGCGGCTAGCGCCTACAAACTCTACAAATTTCGCGATTTGCTGAAAACCGACGGCGACGTGGCCTTGATCGGCGTCGGCATGATCGCGGCGTTTTTCAGCGCCCTGCTGGCGGTGAAGGGCTTGTTGCGTTACATCAGTCACCACGATTTCATCATTTTCGCTTGGTACCGAATCGTGTTCGGTATCGTCGTCATCGCCACCGCCTATGGCGGCTGGGTCAACTGGACCGTCGATTGATCGGTCCTTTTCGTCGTTTTAATGTTTGTTTTATAAGGGTAGTTTATGGCTTTGCCGTTGTTGATGATAGTCATCGGGCTGATCGTATTGGTTTGGAGCGCCGATTTGTTCGTGGAAGGCGCGGCGGCGCTGGCGAGGTTTTGGGGCATGTCGCCGTTGCTGATCGGCATGGTCG
Source organism: Methylomonas sp. MS20 (assembly GCF_050275925.1). Lineage (NCBI taxonomy): Bacteria > Pseudomonadati > Pseudomonadota > Gammaproteobacteria > Methylococcales > Methylococcaceae > Methylomonas > Methylomonas sp. MS20. Next base: position 4,921,037 of record NZ_CP189962.1, on the reverse strand, counting down.
TCATCGGCTTCGGCACCTCGGCGCCGGAACTGAGTGTGTCGGCCTTGTCGGCCTTGCAAGGCAATCCGGGCATCGCGCTGGGTAACGCCTACGGTTCCAACATCACCAACATTGCGTTGATTTTGGGCGTGACCGCGTTGATCAGTCCCATCGTGGTTCAGTCGCAAATCATCAAGAAGGAATTGCCGATTCTGTTCGGCGTGACCTTGTTTGCGTTCGGGCAGCTTTACGACGGCGATCTGTCGCGTAGCGACGCCTTCCTGGAATTGGCGGTATTCGCGGCGGTGATGGGCTGGATGGTGTGGCAAAGCGCCAAGGACCCATCCCGGCAGGCCGATGTGTTGGAAAGCGAAATCGAAGACGAGTTGGACGAACACCGGATGTCGTTTGCTCAAGCCATGATTTGGTTGGTCAGCGGTTTGATTTTGTTGGTGATCAGTTCGCGCTTGCTGGTGTGGGGCGCGGTGTCGATCGCCCACGATTTGGGCGTCAGCGATTTGATTATCGGTCTGACCATCGTCGCGGTCGGCACTTCGCTGCCGGAGTTGGCCTCGTCTATCGTCGCGGCTCGCAAGGGCGAGCACGACCTGGCGGTCGGCAACATCATAGGGTCCAACTTGTTCAATACCCTGGCCGTGGTCGGCTTGGCCGGCGCGATTCATCCGATGGCGATTCCGGTCGAAATCGTCAATCGCGATTGGCCGGTCATGGCTTTGCTAACGTTGTCGCTGTTCGCGCTCGGCTACGCCGGCAAACGCGGCTCGGGTCGTATCAACCGGGTCGAAGGCGGCTTGTTGCTGGCCGTTTACGTCGGTTATACCTTGTACCTGATCGAAACCGTGGTGAGCGCTTGAATATGAACTGGGAACAAGGTTTGCGCAACGCGGTGTTCCGCTGGGGCAATTGGCTGATGTATTCGCCGGGGCTGCTGTTAACGGTGGCGGTGCTGTTGGCCTATTGCGCGATCGAATACACCAGCACGCATTTGAGCGTGAATACCGATACCGCCGAGTTGATCGCGCCGGAGTCGCGGTTTCAGCAAAATCGCCGCAATTTCGAGAAGGCCTTCGGTCAGGAAATTCATACGATGCTGCTGGTGGTCGAGTCCTCCAGCCCGGAATTGACCAAGGCGGCCGCCGCGCGTTTGGCGCGTCAATTGCGGTCCGACACCGAGCATTTCACCAAGGTTTACCGGCCCGACGAAAACGCATTTTTCCAACGCAACGGCTTGCTCTATCTGGATACCGACAAGCTACAGGATTTTTCGGTCACCTTGGCCCAGGCCCAGCCCTTTATCGGCCGAATTTCCACCGATCCCAGCCTGACCGGGTTTTTCTCGATTTTCGAGGACGCGTTGAACGCCGAAACCAAGACCGAGGAAGTGCCCATCGACCTGATTTCGTTGATCGACAAGGTCAGCAACTCTCTGCACAAAACCCTGAACGGCGAAACCGACCTGCTGTCCTGGCAAAAATTGATCGCCGAAAACAAGATCAGCGAAGAGCAATCGGACAAGGCCTTCATCTTCGTTACGCCTAAATTCGATTTCAGCCAGATTCTGCCGGTCGAGCCGGCCATCAACACGATACGCCGGGCGGTAGACAAGATCCAGGACCCCAATCTGCCCAAGGTCAAGGTTTGGATCACCGGCGAAGTCGGCCTGGAACACGACGAAATGGCCGGCATGAGCGAAGGCACGTTCACGGCCAGCATCTTCTCGGTGGTGTTGGTGTGCGGCATCCTGCTGGTGGCTTACCGCTCCTGGCTGCTGATGTTGGCGACGCTGGCGACGCTGGCCTTGGGCATGGTATTTTGCGGATTGTTCGCGTCGGTCGCGGTCAAGCAACTCAACCTGATTTCGGTGGCCTTCGCGGTGTCGAACATCGGCTTGGGCGTTGAATACGCGATCCATTTCTGCCTGCGCTACCGCGACAATCTGGACCTGCACGGCAAGGACAAGACCCAGGCGATACGCTCGGCGCTGCTGGCGACCAGTCCGTCGCTGATGCTGTGCGCCGGCACGACCTCGATCGGTTTGTACGCCTTTATTCCGACCGACTACCAAGGCATCTCGGAATTGGGTTTGTTGGCCGGTACCAGTTTGTTCATCTGTTTGTTCGTGACTCTGACCGTCTTGCCGGTATTGCTGAAAGTCATTCCGGCGCCGCCGTTCCACGATCTGCACGGCGAACAACCCGGCGCCTCCAAGCTGTCCGCCAGCTTGGCAACCTTTACGCTGCATTACGCCAAGCCTATCGCGTTCGCGACGCTGGTTCTGGCGGCGGCCGCGATTTATTTCGTCTTCCAGGTGCAGACCGATTTCAATCCCTTGAATCTGCGCGACCCGAATACCGAATCGGTCATTGCCTTTAAGGATTTGATGAAGGAGCGCGATACCTCGCCGATGACGCTGACCGTGCTGGCCAAGAACGAAGCCGAGGCCCGCGACATGCAAAAGAAATTGACCGCGCTGAAAACCGTCGACAAGACCGTTAGTCTGTTCGATTTCGTGCCGGAGGATCAGGACGATAAATTGGCGATCATCGACGACATGATGCTGACCTTGGGGCCGCAAAGCCAATCTTTTCCGCAATTGAAAGTCGGCTCCGATCCGCTGCCGGCCATCAAGCGAATGATTGCGGCGATCGACGCCAATTTGCCGAAGAAGACCAAACCCGCCGAAATCGAGTCGCTAAAAACCTTTAAAAGCGAGTTGCAAGACGTGTTGGTCGAGCTGGATGCCCGCTTGCAGCCCGATCGCGGTGTGTTTATCGAAAAAATTCAGACATCGCTGCTCGGGACCTTGCCGACCGTGATGAACCAGTTGCTGACCGGCTTTCACGCCGAATCGGTGACGATGGCCAGCATTCCGCCGGAAATCGGCGAACGCTGGCTGAGCAAGGACGGGCTGTACCGGATCCAGATTTTTCCTAAGGAAGACTTGAACGATCTCGACGCTTTGCAAACCTTTATCACCGACGTGCAGGCCGTCGCGCCCGACGCCACCGACCTGCCGGTGATGTATTGGGAGTCGATGAAGGCCGTTATCGCTTCGTTCCAGGAAGCCATCATCATCGCATTGACCGCCATCGCGTTGCTGCTATTGTTTATTCGGCGCAGCATCGTCGATACGCTGCTGGTCATGGCGCCGCTGGTCTTGGCCGGCTTGTTCACGATGGCGACCACCGTGTTTACCGGCACGCCGATCAACTTCGCCAATATCATCGCACTGCCTTTATTAATGGGCTTGGGTGTCGATAACGGAATACACATGGTCGAGAAACTGCACCACTCCTTGTCCGAGGAGCAAAACATTTATCAGTCCAGTACCGCCCGCGGCATGTTCTACGGTGCGTTGACGACGATTTCCAGCTTCATCGGTCTGGCGTTTTCGCCGCATCAAGGCATCGCCAGCATGGGCTTGGTCATCACGATAGGCATTTTTTGGATCATGACCTGCACCTTCGTGGTGTTGCCGGCCCTCAGCAAATTGGTGTTGAAACCGGTCGAACCGCTGCCGGCGCCATCGGTTTAGCGGGGCGAGGCCAACGCGTAGCCGGCAAAATCCATCGCTTGAATGTTCTAGTTAACTTTTAGGGGCAACAATGTTCGTAATCATTGGTTATGTAATCATCCTGGGCTGCGTACTGGGTGGTTTCTTGATGGCCGGCGGACATCTCGGGGTGCTGTGGCAGCCGGTCGAGGTGTTGATCATCGTCGGTTCGGCGTTTGGCGCCTTCCTGGCCAGCAACTCGCTGACGGTCAGCAAGGCGGCCATGGCCGGCGGTACCGCCACCTTGAAGGGCAGCACCTATACCAAGGAATATTACATGGAGCTGCTGATGAGCTTTAACGCGCTGAGTCAAAAAGCCCGTAAGGAAGGCTTGTTATCCCTGGAAAAAGTGGTGGACGATCCGGAAGGCAGCTCGATCTTCGGCGAAAAAATCGTCCACGACCATCATTTGATGGAATTCATTTGCGACAAACTGCGCTTGATTCTGACCGGCGTCGACGTCAATCAGCTCGAGGACATCATGGATGCCGAGATCGAAGTCCATCATGCCGAAGGCAACGAACCGATCAAGGCCGTCCAAAAAGTCGGCGACGGCATGCCGGCCTTCGGTATCGTCGCGGCGGTGATGGGGGTGGTGCATACGATGGAGTCGGTCGGTATTCCGCCGGCCGAGCTGGGTAAATTGATCGCGGCGGCCTTGGTCGGTACCTTTCTCGGTATCTTGGTGTCTTACGGCTTTATCGGCCCGGTGGCGTCGGTGATGGAAGCCCGCCTGGAAGAAGAGAGCAATGCCTACAAATGCACCCAGAAGGGCTTGCTGAATTGCGCGAAAGGTACGTCGCCGGCCATGACCGTCGAATTTATGCGTACCACGATTCCGCACCACTCTCGGCCCGACTTTGCCGAACTCGAAGCGGCCTTGAAAGCCGGCAAGTAAAGGGTAATCCGCGATGGCCGAACAACCGATAATCATCAAGAAGGTCAAGAAAGGCGGTCACGGCGGCCACCACGGCGGCGCCTGGAAAATCGCCTATGCCGACTTCGTGACGGCGATGATGGCGTTTTTCTTGTTGATGTGGTTGCTGGGTTCGACCGACGAAGCCACCAAGAAAGGGATTTCCGAGTATTTCCAAAACCCGTTCGGCGTGGCGATGAGCGGTTCCGGCGTCGGCGACCGCGCCAACATCATCAAGGCCGGCGGCTCGGATTTGGCCTCCAAGGATGTCGGTCAGGTTCACATGGGCGAGGACAAGCCGCCACCGCCGGCGCCGCCTTCACCCGAGGACATCGAAAAATTGGCCGAGGAACAGGAAAAGCAAAAGCTGGAAAAATTGCAGGAAAAAATCGAATCCATGCTGGATGCCAATGCCAAACTGGCCGAATACAAGGATCAAATCAAACTGGAAACCACGCCGGAAGGCCTGAAAATCCAGATCATCGATGCTCAGAACCGGCCGATGTTCAAGCTGGCCAGCTCCGGGATTGAAACCTATGCTCAGGCCATCCTGCGCGAATTGGCGCCGGTGATCAACGAATTGCCGAATAAGGTGACGATCAACGGTCACACCGACGCCTTGCCGTTTCCCAGCAACCGGAGTGGCTATTCCAACTGGGAGCTGTCCAGCGATCGGGCCAACGTGGCGCGCCGGGAGCTGACCCAAGGGGGGTTGGGCGAGGAGAAGGTACTGCGGGTGGTGGGGCTGGCATCGAGTATTTCCTACAACGTGCAAGACCCGACCGATCCGATGAACCGGCGTATTTCGATCATCGTTATGAACAAGAAGACCGAAAACCAGGTGCTGCACGACGGCGCGGAGGACCTGCCGGCCTTGCAAAATGTATCTCCGGCGATACAGCAAAATACCAAGATCGGGCCGACTTCCTGACGGCCGAACGGATTTTCGTCCCGAAGTATGAAAAGAGGGGCGAAGCGACTTCAGCCGGGATCGAAGACGTTCCGGCGCCGAACCGTGTATTGCAACGGATTTTTAGGGCCACCCGTTATGACGCCGCTGCATCGCCCCGGAAAATGAAGCTTCGTGCCGAAGAACAACACCCAATTTCGACAAAGCGTCGTTCCCGTCCTGACTTTCCACGCGAAATCCGGCTGAAGTAGGTCGCAATGCAATGGCTCAAAGCTCTGGCCTGCCAAGCCGCCGCACTCGTCCTGGCCGCTTCGTTAAATCGCTACTGGCCGCAACCGCTAGGCTGGCTGTTACTGATCCAGGCCGCCGCCGCCGGAGTATTCTCTCGTCTGCTTCGCCAACCCAAGTGGTGGCTGCCTATCCATTTGGTCTTCCTGCCGGCGCTGGTACTCGCTACGACTCTACAATTGTCGCCGGTCTGGTACTTGGCCGGATTTTTGGTCATGCTGCTGGTGTTTTGGGGGACGTTTCGCGGCGACGTGCCGTTGTTCTTGTCCTCGCCGGCCGTGGCGCTGGCGCTGGCGGACATTGCAAAAACAGAGGGGGCGAAAACCTGCGTCGAAATCGGCGCGGGCGTCGGTAGCGTCGCGCTGCCGCTGGCGCGGCAGTGTCCCAAACTGAGGATTGCCGCCTGGGAGCGAGCGCCACTGCCCTGGCTGCTGGCCCGCTGGCGCTGTCGCGGTCAAGCCAATGTCGCGGTCCAACGTTGCAACCTCTGGCAACAGTCCTTGGCCGAATACGACTTGGGTTACGCCTTTCTGTCTCCGGCCGTGATGATCCAAATCGGCGGCAAAGTCCACGCGGAAATGCGCCCCGGCAGCCTGTTCGTTTCCTCGTCGTTCGCTATTCCGGATTGGCTGCCTGAAACCGTCGTCGAACTCTCCGATCCCCACCGCACCCGCCTATACTGCTACCGCCTGCCCGAGCTTGGTGGACCGGGAGGAGTAACATAAACGGTGAGTTACGCCGATGACGTTTTAGAGCCGCGCTGAATTTTGGGGATGGCGGGTTTCGACCCAAGGCGAAAGTTCGTGTATTTATCTTGAATGCCGGTTTAAAATTTATATCAGCCATTCAAATAATAAAAGTTGTAGGGTGGATAAGCGAAGCGCCATCCACCTATTTGCGTTCCTATGGTGGATGGAGTTTCGCTTATCCACCCTACGGCCCTGATCAATGACTTTAACCTACCCAAACCCCGTATTTGTCATGATTTCTAAGTACTTCTATGCTGTGTGCGAAGCGAACAACTTTGAAAAGCCCGGTGCGGTAATTCCGCACGCCGGGATTTGTGAGGGGGCAGTCGGGCAACTGGCTGTTCTACCTTGATGATATTGCGAGAAAACATATGCTCCTAAAAAATAGAGAAATACTTAATCCCTATTTCTCTGGCAATGACAGCGCCTCAAATCAGTACAAGAATGGCATGATATCTGCCATTAGTGATCTTTCAAATTGCCTAAATGAAAGGGAAATGGAAGATTTAATAAAAAACAAACTACAACTCTTTTCTAGTTCACTTAATGAGCCGCAATATTTGCAATCGGCATGTGAACTAGTCATTTGCTCATATCTAGCAAAGTTATATAAAAATGCGTTTAAGTATGAGCTACAAGTAAACCCGCCAAAGGATGTTGATTGCTCATTTACTGAGAGTGGCATCCAGTTCAACGTAGAGATTAAGTGTGCGGATTTCTCAAAGAGCAACCGAATTAACGAAGAAGACGGTTATAAAATTGGGTTTCTTGGCCGAAATCCAGACGTTGACGCAGTATTCAATGATCTTGCCGGTGCATTTCAAGCAATTCCTGATGGAAAGCCTTTAATAAAGCAGCAGCACATGGACAACAAATTAAAAGACTATCTTCAGTCTGCACACGGAAAATTCTCTCAGCAATTAAGAGAAGACCATTTGAATGTTTTAGCCATTTGCTGCGACACGCCACTGGATATACAGAAATGGTTTGGATACATGTATGAAAATCAAGGGCTTTTTACTAATGATTCCTTTTATGAAAAGGAAAATTACAATCTTGTTGATATTGTATTCATAACAAATCTATACCATCGGCATTATTTATATAGGAGCAAAGACAAAATATCTAACCATTGGCTCCTCGATAAATCATTTAACTTAGTTTTCTCAAATCCGCACAGGCTCTTAGATAAAAAATCATCCATATTGCGATTTTGCGACATAATGCCAAATTACTCACATGAACTTTGCAAATATCAAGTTCCAGGCGATGCTGAAGACTATGTAAAAAATTCAATAAGAATTCCTCACTTCGTAGGAGATGAGCTTGAAGCGAAAGGTATTTTTCATTTCCAACCAAACTCAGAGATCACGGCGGAAAATATTTAACAAATCGCACCATGAGATATTATACAACCCACAAATATTACACTGCCCTTTAACTCGTCGTTAAGCGGCTGCTTTTAGGTGCTAAGCGCTTAGCAATAAGTTGAGGGGTATGTGGTCTTTTCCAATCCACATCGTCATAGGGCCGTAGGGTGGATAAGCGAAGCGCCATCCACCTATTTGCGTTCCTATGGTGGATGGCGCTTCGCTGAGCGGGACGGGGTATGTACCCCGTCCTGAACGTTTCAAGCCAGTTTGAAAGTCAGTTGAACGTTACGGACGGATTGAATAATCCGTCCCGCATCCCGGCTCTGCATCCCACGCCAAGTTATGAGCGGTTATTGATGATGTTTTTCTATAGACAAACCATCCAATGCCATCTCGCCGCGTATCCAGCCAACTGAATGCCGGCACCTATTACCTGACGCTAACCGTCCCACGTTGGTATTACCTGTTCGATCGCTTTGATCGTTGGAAAATATTGGCGGATTCGTTCCGTGAATGACAACAATATGCTCATTCACAGCCATTTGGCTTGTAAAGCGAAGGGAGGGTTTTGGTCGATCAGAGCCTTACCTTTTCCTTGCCCTGAGACTGCCACACGGCGTACCGCGTTGGGTTTCGACCGGATGAACGGAATGTCGGTCATAGGCTGGGTTGGCTAAACTGGATTGCATGGTTCTCGGCTAGTTTCCGCTTGCAAGGCGCTGATAGTTGAGTTTATTGTCGCGTGAAGCGTCGCCTGCTCGGAGCGCCGCTATTCGGACGGTTATCGTTGCGGGCGGAATTCGTGGCCTTGCGATAGAGGTTCTCGCGCGGCAATGGGAAACCGCGCGAACTTGAACGCTTGGTATCGCGCGGAGTCCGGAGTCGCCGATTGGGGGAATGGGGTGGTCCGGCAATTGCCGTCCGCGGCGGACAAACTCCGCCGCCCCGATGCGGGCTTTGCTCCCTCTGCTGTCTATCCTCTGCCTGGGCGATCGGGACTTCGGCACCTCCGGCCGCATTTCAAAACGGGTGGCGACTCGGGACTCACCCGCCACTGTAACCATTCAAACATCGCGCTCGCGGCCGGCTCTTGTTTGTTACAAACACAACAAACAAATGCAATCTTTTTGTCGTTAAATCAATCGCTTATAAAGTGGTGTAAAATATGAATTAAGCACGTTATGCAAAAATAATGTTGCGTTCGCTTGCTTATCAATTGTCGGTATTTATGTCTGAAATCATTCTGTTCCCCGTTCCGGACAGGCAACAAAAATCGGAGCTCGATGCGGTTATCGACGATGCGCTAAAGGCCATTCCGAAGAACGACAGAGAGAAACTGAGATTTGAATTGATTAAAACGATAGACGGCTTCGATACCTTTTTCACCGAGTGGTCTTTGAGTTTGCCTGAAGATAGCGATGAAACGTTGAGAAAACAAATCTACGATATTGCGCATCAGGAACATGATCGAAAAATGCGTATGCTGAAAGAAATTATGCGCTTAAAGATTAAAGTGCTGGTCGCGGAATATCGCCAGCGAAAGTAATCTGGTGATTTTTGGTAATTTCACCTGTTATTTTGGAGGCGATTGCTAATACTAATTATCGTCGATAGCAGGATATTAACTTAATCCTAAAAAGAGCAGTTTGGCGATGAAAAATTCCGTTCGTCCTGAGTTTGTCGAAGGGCGCGCGGGATTTTTCATTCACCCGTTTGGCGAGTGTATTGCGAGCCGTCCATGCTTCGACGTTGCTCAGCACGAACGGCCCGCAATACACGCCAACTGTCCTTTTTAGGTTAATCGTTTTCGAGTCAAAATAGTCTTTGAGGAGTGTTATATGAGTCAACTTGCCGAAGTAAATTGTGTTGCGGAGCTTGATGTCGAAGCCGATAAGTTGCTGGTGGCGTTTGCAAGCTCGGATGGGGAAATTATCAATCAGCATTTCGGCTCGTCGTCAGGCTTTCACGTGTACAGTATCGATGCCGATAGCGCGATTCCGTTGGCGGCTAAATCGTTCGGCAAGGAGCTACGCGACGGTAACGAAGACAAGCTGAAACCGAAACTGGCTTGGTTGAACGGCTGCGATTTGGTCTACTGCGGCTCGGTTGGCGGCTCCGCGACCAACGAGTTGATCAAATTGGGCGCGCATCCAGTCATCGTTAAAGGCGGGCCGGATATTGAAGAAGTGGTTGCCGAGATACAAAAAGAATTGGCCGGTACCTTGTCTCCGCTGCTGGAGCGCATTTTTAAACAAAAATCCGGTAAAGATCAGGGCCGTTTTGACGAGATGGCGGACGAAGAATGGGATGAATAAAATGACGTCCGGTCATTTGAATTAAATGCCTTTTAAACTTCTAATATTTGCCACGCTTTCGAGTTGATCGCTAGCGTGGCAACGCTGAATTTATTCAATATCTCCCGCCAGAGCGGCGTCCACCGCTCGCAAAATATAATCATTGTCGCGAATATGCCGGGCAAGCTCTATGATTTCTTCATAGGCATAATGGTGTAAATTGAAACTGATTCGGTCGATTTGCTTGTCGTCAATAAAAATGTCCAGTATCAAAAGCGCCGACGTGTCGTGCGGGTGAGCGTTATCGAGCACCTTGACGCTGGATACGATTTTCATGTGTTCATCGATTGGGTTGATATATCGCAACGACGATAAATGTTCGATTTGTACCGGGCTTAATTCGTTATGACTGTTGCTCATGAGGCGGAAATAATGGCTGGCTCTATGGATTTGGAGATATTGCAAAAGCAAAGCCCATGCCATGTCTTTTGGGTTTGTCCGTCGCCCAAAACCCCGCGTGCCCGGATACAAGTGTTCCGGGCGGTTGTGTCCGCGTATCGACGGTGCCGAACTTGCATCTTTAGGCAATCCCTGTAAAGTTGGCGACGCTGAAATCGTTTCGATTTCAAGCGGGTACGCGCGTTGGGTTTAGACGGCCATTCTCCGGACTACCCGTCTTATAGCGGTTGCGCGCGACCGAAAAATTATAATAACAACAGCAACCGAGAGGTTTGGATTCATGAGTTTGGAAACCAAGTTCAGCAATGCGCAGTTGCGGCGCATCAATTTACAATCGATTCTCTATCTGTGTTCCTGTCCGTCGCAAGTCGGCGTGCAGATCGACAGCCTGCGCAAGCTGTACGAATATCAAGCCGATTGCGCCGAGCGCGGCCGTAGCGAATTGCAAAGCCAAGTGCACGAACGCATCGCCGAGGCCACGTTGGCCGCGCATCGGATCATGGAGGATTGCCTGCAGGATGTGTTGAGCCTGGAGGGCTGGGACCCGCTGACGCTGGAAATGCCGGAAGGCTTGCGGACCCTGCTGGAACAGGAAATCGACGGCGGTTGAGGGTGCGAGAATGACCGCGCCGGTCCGCCGTCGACCAACCGTTAAACCTGCGGCTCGAATTCCACCGAAAAGCGGCCGTAGCGTTGCAGGATCGCCGGCATCAACAGTAAATTCAATAGCGTCGATGACGCCAGGCCGCCGATGATGATCGCTGCCATCGGTCCCATGATTTCCCGGCCCGGGTTGTCGCTGTCGAAGGCAATCGGCAACATTGCCAGCGCGGTGACCAGCGCCGTCATCAAAATCGCGGGCAGGCGCTCCTGGGCGCCGCGGACCAGGGTCGCCTGATTCCAAACCTGGCCTTCGAATTCGATCAAATGCCGGTAATGCGAAATCAGCATGATGCAGTTGCGCACGGTGATGCCGAACAAGGTAACGAAGCCGACGAAGGAGCCGACCGACAGGGTGGCGTCGGTGACGACGACGGCCGCGACGCCGCCCAACAGTGCGAAGGGTAGATTCAGCAAGGTCAGCAGCATGTGGCGCAGGCTGCCCAGGGCGATGTACACGAAAATCAGCACGCCGACTCCGGCCAGCAAGGCATGCACGACCAACGACTCGCGGGCGTCGGCCTGCTCCATGGCCGCGCCGACGAATTGCGGATGGGCGCTGCCGGTCCAGGCGATTTCGCTGTTGACCCGGCGTTTCAGTTCGGCGACGAACTCGTCCATGTCTCTATCCTCGACCTTGCAAGTCACGGTCTGTATACGCTGCGCGCCTTGATGCAGGATGTTGTACCGACCTTCGCCGTGGCGGATGTCGGCGATGTCGCCGAGCAACACCCGCTGACCGTCGGCGTTTTTCAACGGCAGTTGCCGCAGGAATTCCGGGTCGTTGCGCTTGTCCGGCGGCAAGGTCACCGCCACGTTAAAGATCCGGTTGCCCTGGATGTGCTTGCCGACGATGCGGCCTTCGTAGGCGGTTTGCAGGGTCGTCATCACTTGCGCGGGGCTGATGCCGCGAAACTTCAGGCGCTCGCCGTCGAGTTGGATTTGCAGCGTCGCGGTGGCCGGCGGCGAGCGCATCTGAATGTCGGCGGCGCCGGGGATGCCGGCGATCAAGGCCGCCAATTGTCGGGCCTTGCCGTCGAGTTCGTTCAAGTCGTTACCGTACAGATTCACGACCACCGGTGCGGTATAACCGGAAATGGTTTCGTCGACCCGCTCGGTTAAAAAGGTGTTGGCTTCGAAGCCGATGCCGGGAAATTGTTCCAGCACGTCGCGCAGGCTGTCCAAAACCCGTTGTTGCTCGCGGCCGGACAGCGGTTTCAATCGCACTTCGTATTCGCTGTAATGGCTACCGTAGGTGTCGGCGCCACGTTCGGCCCGGCCCGCCCACTGCGACACCGACTCGACGCCTTCGATGTCGGCGAATTGTTCGCTCAATAAGGCGCCCACCCGCAATGATTCCTGCAACGAAGTGCCCGGCGCGCTGGCGGTATGGACGATGAAGTGACCTTCGCGCAATTCCGGCAGAAATTGATGATCCAACTGTAAAAACGCCGCCAGACCGGCCGCGCAAGCGATCAGGCCGATGCCGGCCACGGCGTTGAAATGGCGAGTGGTCCACAGCAAATGTTTGGCGTACCAGGGTTTCAGGCGCTTGATCAACGGCGGCTCGGCGGTGTCCGGCAGGCGCCGCCGCAGCAGCAGGTGGCAGAGCGCCGGGGTCAGGGTTAGCGCCACCAGCAGCGACATCATGATCGCCAGAATGTAGGACACGCCCAGCGGCGCGAACAAACGGCCGCTAACGCCGGCCAGGGTTAACAGGGGCACGAACACCAGCGCGACGATGAAGCTGGCGTAAACCACCGAGCCGCGTACTTCCAAGGAAGCGTGGTAGATGACTTCGTCGCTGGGGTCGGGGTGAATCTTCAGGCGGTTTTCGCGCAGGCGCCGGAAGATGTTTTCGGTGTCGATGATGGCGTCGTCGACGACTTCGCCCAACGCAATGGCTAGTCCGCCCAGCACCATGATGTTTAAATTCACGCCGCAAGTCAGCAACACCAGGGCGGCGGTCAGTAAGGACAACGGAATCGCGGTAGCGGCGATCAGCGCGCTGCGCAAATCGAACAAAAAGCCGTACAGCACCAACAACACGAAGGCGCCGCCGAGCAACAAATGGCCGGCTAGATTGTGCAGCGAGGTCTCGATGTAGTCGGCCGGCCGGAACAGATGGGCGTGGAAGGCGATGGCTTGTTGCTCGAACAGCGGTTGAAACTCCTCGAGCACCGTTTCGACTTGCCGCGACACCGACAAGGTGTTGGCGCCGTACTGGCCGATGATCATCATCACGATGGCTGGCTGGCCCTGGATTTGCGCGGCGCCGATGGCCGGGGCGGGCGCATAGCCGACCTCGGCGACATCGCCGAGCAAAATGTTGCTGCCGTTCAAACGCTTGACCACCAACTGTTCGAATTGGCGCGGATTGCTCGGTTGACCGCTAAGCTGCAGCGAAAAGCGCTGATTGCCGTTGTCGATGAAGCCGGCGCCGCTGATTTCGCTGGCGCTGGCGGCGGCGTTGACCACTTCGTCGACCGACAAGTTGTAACGCTGCAAGGCCGCCGGCAGCAGCTGGATTTGCAATTGTTGAATGTCGCCGCCGAACACGTTGACATCGGCGACGCCGGGTACCGCCAGCAGGCGCGGCACCAAGGTCCAATCCACCAGGCTGCGCAATTCCAGCAGCGATTTGCCGCCGGCCCGCAAGCCTATCGTCATCACGGTGGCGGACGACGACGACAGCGGCAGCGGAATCGGCGTACCGACTCCGGCCGGCAAGCGCTGAGCGATGCCGGTCAATCGCTCGCCGACCAACTGCCGGTTGCGGTACACGTCGCTGCTTTCCTCGAAGGTAGCGGTGACGATGGACAGGCCTTGTATCGATTGCGAGCGCAAGTTTTTCAGGCCGATCAGGCCGCTAACGGCCTGTTCGATCTGCTGGCTGACCAACACTTCCACTTGCTCGGCGGCCAGGCCAGGCGCTTCGGTTTGGATGATGACTTGCTTGGGCGCGAACTCCGGAAAAATGTCCAGGCCGGCATTGGCGAAGCGATAGCCGCCGTAGCCGAATAGCAGCAGGGCCAGCGCGATGACGATGCCGGAATAGCGGATGGAAAAACGGACCAGGAGTGCGAGCATGTTTGAGCGGCGGTTGGCGAATCGGCTATTTTGCCTGTCCGATCGAATTTGGTCCACGCCAGCCGCGCGTAATCGCTGACCGGCGCGGTGGCTTGTTCCGAGCTAAATGGATCGTTCAGCGGGAAACCGCTCGAAAACGCTAGGCGGCCCGGCGCGATTTGGTGTTAACCGCGCCGATGCCAAGTAGCGCCGAGCCCATTAACCAGATCGCGCCGGGCAACGGCACCGTGCCGATGCCGCCGTTATCGATAGGCGTGGCCGGGTCGCAGTATTTGACGAAAAATTCGGCACCCGCGAATAGATAGTCCCGGCTGCCGGTGTCCATGACGCCCAACGTCGCGCTGAAGGTGTTGGCCCCGCTCAAGGATAAAAAGTCGGTAATGTCCAATTCCAGGTATTGTTTCAAACCGCCCACTTCAAACCAGTCGGCGCTGATCGGCTCGCCGTTGATCGAGGTGATGGCGGCATATTCGCGCGTGTCCAGCAGACCGGAATTGAACAACAACGCGTCCGCGACCAATCGGGTATCGTCGCGCAGCCAGACCCGCAAGCGGGCGCGTTCGATATAGACGGTATCGAGCCGATAATCGAAATTCAAGCTGAGATTGTCGTTATCGGCGTTGTCGTCGGCCACAGACATCAACGTGCCGTGCTTACCGCCGAACAGGGTTTGAGTCAGTTCCAGAACGTCGCACGGGAACACTTGGTCGCAGCCTAGCGGACCGAAATCTTGCCCGTTGGGCCCTGATATAGCGGAGGCCGAGGTTGGCGATGCGGTGAGTGTCGACGAGAGTAACAGCGCGGCGGCGCTTAATGTCTTCATGGGTATCCTTGCTAAATGGACGGAAACAGTGCGACTCGTCAGGCGCCGGGTTTGCGCTCCGAGTCGTGCGTTCTGATAGTTTAGAAGAGACTGGGAGGATGTATAACAACCGGGCGCCGTTGAGGGGCTGGGCGTTTAGTCGGCCCCTCGTGCGCGGCCCGCACGGCAAGGGCGGTCAAGCATGCGCGGAATCGAGGGATCTTATTTTTCACCGCGATAAAACCGCCGGTGTTGAAATCGCCGCGAGCCATCGTTTTACGTGATGCCGGCTCTAAGAGGCCGCCCGCGCTTCCCAGGTATTGAGCCGGAGGGGTTTCAGCCGAAAGGCTCGGTGGCCGTTCGGAGAAAGTGCCGAAAATACGACAGTTTGTCAGTGAAAAATCAGACAGCGTAAACAATGTGGGCGACCGTAGACTGTCAGCGTGGGGGGAATCCCGATCGCGAGCGCTAAGCCTCGCGACGGAGGCGGCAAGGATGGGAACCTCGCCACGCCGGCGGAGCCTTAGAAAATAACAATTCGGAGGATGCAATCATGTCAACCTTAACGTCATTTCGGCAAAACGATATTTCCCATGCCGCGTTTTTGGACGCGTTGAGCGGCGAATTCATCGCGCGCACCGGTTGCGGCGTTTACGTTTACCTCAATCCGCAGGACATACACCGCCTGTTCGACGACTACCGCCAGCACGGCGCCTCGATACGCGACATGGTCAGGCCTTGGATACGCGGAGCTTAGCGGATTTGCAGGCCGCAATCGCCGCGCGAAGCGGGTTTAAGCCGCTTTATGCGATGAAGGTCGTTGGAAATGCCGAGGCTGTGCCGGTGTCGGAGCGCTAGCGATCATGGTTAAAGCCCCGCTTGCGCCGTTGACTTCCATTCGCCGGGCGATGCAGTGATTTCGGGATTGCTAGCCGACTGGTATTGGCCGGCTACAGCTTTCGCGGCCGAGCGGAAAGCCGGGTTCAATGCCAGGTCCGCAGCCTGCGAATCCATCGCGGCCGGCGCGATGCTTTGGGGTTCGCGAAGGCTGGCTGCCCGAAAGTAGGTTTGGGCGGCGCCGAGATGCGGTCAAAGGCGATACTGGGATTTTTTCCCTTGCCAGTGGTCCTGGCGCTTGTTAGGGTTGGCTGGCCCGAATGGCGGGCGTTCGGAACAGGTGGGCATATGACGATTGGGGTCTGGCGTGTCGCGCTTGCGGCGGTCGCTTGTTCGGTGTTTATCCCCGACTTGGCGGTCGCCGCCGAGATGACACGCGAGCAAGTGGCGGCCGAGATTTCCGGCGCTACGCAGCGTCCGAAATTGACAGGCAAGGATTTGTCGGGACTGGATTTGTCCGGCTTGGATTTTCGCGGCGCGGATTTATTTTCCGCCAATCTGGACGCTTGCCGCTTGGATGGCGCGAACTTGGCGAATACCAATTTAAACCGCGCGCAGTTGCGCGGAGCGAGCTTGCGCCAAGCGACGTTGGTTGGAGCCAGCCTTTACGCGGTGGTGTTGGACGGTGCCGACTTAAGCGGCGCCGATCTGAGTGGCAGCCGTATCATCGGTTTGTTGAACGGCGTAAATCTGAGCGGTGCGCTGCTGAGGCGTGCCAATTTGGGCGCGGATATGGCGAATCAGGGCATGGCACCGGCTCGGGTCGAAATGAACAACGCCAAACTGCGCGGCGCGGACCTCAGCGATGCCAACCTGATGCACGGGATTTTGAGCTACGCGCAATTCCAAGGCGCCAATTTACGCCGGGCCAATCTGCGCTGGGCCGATTTAGCGGGCGCCAATCTGAGCGACGCCGACGTCGACGGCGCCGATTTCCGTAACGCCAATTTCGACGGCACCAGCCTGCGCGGCGTCAAGGGCGCCGGTTCCGCGGCGGGCATGGACTAACGCGTCCCTCGCTCGCTTACATTCCTCTCGACGCTCTCCGGCGGCACGTTTGCTCGTGTTCCGGAAAGCAACTTCTAAAGACCTTCCCGTTCGAATCGGATTACAATAGCGGCTATTTACGTTTAACCCCGGTATCGCCCAGCCGATGCCGATAGTCAGGAGCGCAATTGGCCGACAGAATCATTCGTATCGCGACTCGACAAAGTCCGCTGGCTTTGTGGCAGGCGGAACATGTCGCGGCCCGGCTCCAACAAGCGTTTCCCGGATTGCGTACCGAATTGGTCAAGATGGTGACGCGCGGCGACAAAATTCTCGACGCGCCGTTGGCCAAAGTGGGCGGCAAGGGCTTGTTCGTCAAGGAATTGGAGCAAGGGATGCTGGACGGCGCGGCCGACATCGCGGTGCATTCGATGAAGGATGTACCGGTGGAATTTCCCGAAGGGCTGCATCTCGCCGTGATTTTGGAGCGGGAGGACCCCACCGACGCCTTCGTTTCCAATCGCTACCGCGATTTGGCCGAATTACCGGCCGACGCTCGCATCGGCACTTCCAGCCTGCGTCGCCAATGCCAAATCAAGGAAAAATTCCCGAAGGCCGAGATTCTCAGCCTGCGCGGCAACGTCAACACTCGGCTGGCTAAACTCGATGCCGGCGAATACGACGCGATCATTCTGGCGTCGGCCGGCCTGAAACGCTTAGGATTGGCTGAACGGATCAGGGCGCCGCTGACGCCGGAGCAAAGTCTGCCGGCGATGGGGCAAGGCGCGATAGGCATCGAGTGCCGCAGCGACGATGTCGAAATACACGACTATTTAAAAGTCCTTCACGACGAGACCACCAGCATACGGGTCACCGCCGAGCGAGCGATGAATGCCCGTTTGAATGGCGGCTGTCAGGTACCGATCGCCGGGTTTGCCGAAATTCGCGGCGAAAGCCTGGTGCTGCGCGGTTTGGTCGGCAGTCCGGACGGTTCGGTGCTTTACCGTGCCGAAGCCGAAAGCGGTTTGGCGGACGCCACGGCGCTGGGCGAACGAGTCGCCGACGCATTGCTGGCGCAGGGCGCGGACCGAATTCTACGCGAGCTGTATCAGTGACGCCGGGTTTGCGCGGCGCCCGAATCTTGGTCACCCGGCCGACCGCGCAAGCCCAGCGTTTATGCGGTTTGATCGAAAGCGCCGGCGGACAGGCTATCCGGTTCCCGGTCCTGGAAATAGTCGCCGAGGCGTTGGCCGAGCCTAGTCTGCAATTGGCCGCCGCTAGCGAATGGCTGATTTTTACCAGTACGAATGCTGTGGATTTTGCTATCGCCGCGTTCGGTGGCAAAATGCCCGGCTTGCATCGGCCGAGGATTGCCGCGGTGGGCGAGGCGACTGCCGGGGCTTTGCGCGCGGCGGGATGGCCCGTCGACTGCGTGCCGGCCAGCGATTTCAGCAGCGAGGGCTTGCTGGCCGAGGCGCCGATGCAGGCGGTCGCCGAGCAGCGATGTGTGATCGTGCGCGGAGTCGGCGGTCGCGAAAAACTGGCCGAGGCATTGCGCGCTCGCGGTGCCGAGGTGGCGTATTTGGAGGTTTATCGGCGGGTCAGACCCGCTACCGATACGACGGAACTCATCGCGGCGTTGGCGGCGGGCCGCTTGAGCGCCACAACGATGACCAGCCTGGAAGCCTTGGAGAATCTGCTGGCCATGTTGGACGAAACCTCGGTGGCGGCGTTGCGGGCCTTGCCGTTGGTAGTGGTCAGCGAAAGGATAGGCGCGGCCGCGACGGAACTCGGATTTTCCAGCGTGGCGGTGTGTCGGCAACCGGCCGACGCGGCGATTTTAGAGACCTTGACGACGATATTGAACGGGGAAAACAGTGGCGGAAGTAACTGAAGAACAACAACAAGAAAATCAAACCCCCACCGTGGTGGTAAAAAAGTCTCTCGCCGGGTTGTGGATAGGTATCGTCGCGATTCTATTGGTGATTGGCTTGGCGGCGGCCGGCTTTTATTTCTTTCAGCAATTGCGGGCCAGCCAGGACACCGAAAACAATCAGGACAATCTGAAACTGATTGAAGTCGATAAGGAAATCAACGGTTTGCAGGATCAGTTGTCCGGCCTGCAGTCGCAGCTCGCCAATCTGAACGCCGAAATGACCGGCAAGGACAATCACTTTACTCAAACGCTGACCGATTTCTCCAAACTCCATGAGGAAAGGCTGGAAACCGCCCGCAAGGAACTGGAAGCTTCGATTCAAGTTTTGCAACGGCAATTGGGTAAGACGCGTGGCGACTGGTTGTTGGCCGACGCCGAATACTTGCTGACCGTCGCCAACCAGCGTCTGCATCTGGTCGGCGACGTCCACACCACTCGCGAAGCGCTGGAAGCCGCCGACCAACGTTTGCGGGAAAGCGGCGACGCGGCGGTTTTCAAAGTACGCGAGCAAATCGCCAAGGAACTGGCGCTGCTGAATAGCGCGACAGTGCCGGACATTGTCGGCATTTACGCCGGTATCCAGCACTTGCAGGACGCGGTCGAAGGTCTGTCGGTATTTTTGCCGCATGCCGGCAAGCAGCCGGAAAAGGCCGAGCCGAATAATGACTTGTCCGAAAACGGTCATGAAATTCTCCAGCAAGTCGCCAAGCAATTGGAAGGTTATGTCGTGTTACGCCATACCGAGCAACCGGTCAACGCCATCCTGACGCCCGAGGAAGCGCATTTTCTCAAGCAGCAGTTGAAGGTCCGGCTGGAAATGATCGAAATCGCCTTGGTTCAGCAGAACGACACCTTGTTCGCCAGTAGCATCGCCGACGCCAAGCAATGGCTGAAGAAAAACTTTGCCGAGGGCCAAAAGACCGAGCAATTCGTCGCCGAATTGGACAAACTCGCCGCCGTGCAAATCCGCAGCCAATATCCGGACGTTTCCGGCTCGTTGAAACTGCTGAAAGACATCGGCAAGCTGCGCCTGGAAACCGACAAGGCTATTATCACCGGCGCGCCCGCCGAATCGGCCGCCCAACCCGCCTCCGGCAACGCTCAGCCATAAGCGAGTACAGTCATGAAGAATCTGATGTATTTTCTCGGTTCGCTGCTGACCGCCGTTCTGGTCGCGTTTTTATTGCATAGCTGGCTGGCCGAGCACAACGATCCGGGTTACGTACTGATCGGCTTTGGGCATTGGTCGTTGGAAACCTCGCTGACCGTGTTTACCGTCGGCCAGGTCTTAGGGTTTTTCGTGTTGTACAGCCTGTTCAGGTTGTTGGGCGTGCTCGTTCGGATGCCGGCGCAAATTAGCAAGCGCCGGCGGACGATTCGCTTCAATCGCTCGCAAGAGGCACTGGTCGCCGGTTTGGTCGATGCGGCCGACGGTAACTGGGAAAGCGCCGAAAAAGTCTTGATCAAGCACGCCGCGCACAGCGGCGCGCCGTTGCTGCACTATTTGACCGCGGCGCGGGCCGCCCATTCGCGCGGGGCGATGGACAAACGCGACGAATATCTGAAGAAAGCCGCCGAGCAATCGGCCGACAGCGATTTGATCGTCGGCCTGACCCAGGCGGAACTGCATTTGTCGGAGAAACAGTTCGAGCAAGCGCTACAAGCGTTGGGCAAGCTGCATTCGATCAATCCCGGCCACGCCAGAGTGTTGAAAATGATGCATCAGGCCTATCAGCATTTGGGCGACTGGGAAGGCTTGAGCAAACTGTTGCCGACCTTGCAGCAGCATAAAATCCTGATGGAAGCCGAAGTCAAATTGTTGGAAACCGAAACCTACAGCCGTTTGTTGAAGCAGGCCGCCGCCAGCAACGACGAACCCGCGATCGCCGCCTGTTGGGCCGACGTACCCAACCACATCAAAGTCGTGCCGGGTATCGCCAATATCTATTTCGCGGCGATGATCGCCGTCGGTGCCGGCGTTCGCGTCGAGGACGCCATCATGGCGCAATTAGCCAAGCATTGGGATGAAACCTTGCTGGCCTTGTACGCGACGGTAGACACCGGCGACGACGCCAAGCAATTGCAAGGCGTCGAACAGTGGCTGGCGGTCTATCCGAACAGCGCGGTATTGTTCCAGGTGTTGGGCCGATTGGCGCTGAAAGCCGGCCAGATGGAAAAGGCCGAGCAGTATCTATTGAAAAGCCTGCATATCGAGGCCAGCGTGGCCGCTTACCAGTTGCTCGGCGAAGTGTTTTTCGCCAAGGGTGACAAGGATCAGGCTTGCGACTACTTCAAACACGGTATCGAACTGGCGGCCAACGAAATGATCAGGGGCTTGAACGCCTGACTGCCAATCGGCCTCGGCGTTATCCGCAGTTAATCGTCATACAGGAAATGTCGTCGGCGACATTGCGGTCGCCGATATGCGCGGTCAACGCTTGCGTCAATTCGGCCACCCGGCGCGCCGGCGGCGTGGCGGCGGCAATTTCCAGCAGCCTTTCCCGGCCGAAGGGCTGACCCTCGCTGTTTTCGGCGGCAATCAAACCGTCCGAATACATCAACAATTGGCAGCTTTGCGGCCAATGCCAGACTTCGCAGCGGTCGCTGAACTCCCTGTCGTTGACGGTTCCGGCCGGCGGGTGGCGCGACTCGAAGCGGAACAACGGCTGGCCGTCGCCGTCCAGCGCCAGTAAGTCCGGCAATCCGCCGTTCCACAATTCGATAGAATTCCGCTGGCAGTCGACGATGCCGACCGCGATGGCAACGGTATGTCCCGGCGGCATCTGCACACCCAGCAAGCGGTTGATTTCCCGAATAATCACGGTAATCGACAAGCCTTTCTTGGTCATCGATTGAAAAGCCTGGTGAATGATGACCGTGGGCAGCGCCGCCGCCAAGCCTTCGCCGCAAGCGTCGGCCAGCAGAAAATAGATTTGGCCGCTACTGATGCGCCGCGCCGACAGCAGGTCGCCGCTGAAACGCTGGGCCGGCATCAGCCACACCGCCAAGCTGCGGTCGTTCAAATCGTTTTGGCGGGTCATGCGCTCGATCAAACCCTGCAAAAACTGCTGTTCGGCTTCGTTTTGGTCGCGATAGGCCTGCAGTTGCCGGCTGTCTTCGACGATGCGCTTTTGCATCGCCACCGAGCGTTGCGCCGACAGCAGTTTGGCGCTGAGCACCGCTTGGTTGAAGGGTTTGGGCAAATAGTCGTCGGCGCCGGCCTGCAGGCCATTGACCACGTCGTTGATTTCGGCCAGCGCGCTGATCGCGAAGATCGGCACCCAACGGTCGGTCGCCTCGGCGCGGATAGCCCGGATCGCATCCAGGCCGTTCATTCGGGGCATCATGATGTCCATCAAGATCAGGTCGGGGGCTTCGCGCCTGAACACGTCAACCGCTTGTTCGCCATCCTCGGCCAACACCACTTGGTGCTGCATCCTGGCCAGCAGTTTTTGCAGCAAGATACGGTTTTCCGGAATGTCGTCGGCGACCAGGATTTTCATCGGCGGTGGGCTTGGCGGTAAAGCGGGAAGTCTAGCCTAAACCAACCAGCGATCCCACATCCCATCGACCTTTTTAATCACATCTTCATCCTGTAGCCGGCCCAGAAAAATTGAACAGCCGCTTAATTTTACTTTGTCGGATTTAAACAACGCCGTCATGCCCGCCGGGATGCGGGCATCCAGTGCCATGGATGGCAAGCTTCGATCCGTCCGTGGGGTCTGGATTTCGGCAATCCCTGCCGAAATGACGAGCACTACCGAGAACCTGACAAGGTAAAATTAAGCGAAAAACTTTGCGACTTTTGAACGTCCGCCCGGACCGCGCCACGGCGCGGAAAACGTCCAAAAAACCGAGAAGAAAACATTCACCGGCCTTCGAAGCCGGCGTGGCGTTCGGGACTTGGCCGGCGATAAAATTCAGGCCCAATGAACTCAGGCATTCGAGGTTGATTAGCATCGGATGGTCGATAGACAAAAGCCGTGAAGCGAGCGGGTGGCCGAGGTATGCGGAAAGTCCGCCAAGTCCGAATCGCTGACGGGCGGTCTGCAAGCCCTACCCGCGAAAATCGGTCAACTGAGTTTGGAAATGTCTATTCCAGTTCAAATCAGCCATTCAAATAATAAAAGTTGTATGGTGGATGACGCTTCGCATATCCACCCTACGGCCCTACAAAACGCTCCCGTGACGCCGACGTTTCGCTGCACCGCGCGGGATTTTCGGTCGTTGGCACATTCCGCCGAGTCGTTGGCACGGTCGAACGGTTCGACGGTACGTTCCGGCGGGTCGTTGGCGCGGTTGGATGGTTCGACGGTGCGTTCCGATGAGTCGTTGGCGCGGTCGAATGGTTCGACGGTGCGTTCCGATGAGTCGTTGGCACGGTCGAATGGTTCGACGGTACGTTCCGGCGAGTCGTTGGCACGGTTGGATGATTCGATGCCGCGTTCCACCGAGCCGCTAACGCGGATCGCCGGATTGCTGGTGGGGGCCGCCGAGTCGTTGGCATCGACGGTCGAATGTTGCGGCCGGTTTACGATAAGCGACGCGGAGTTTTTTCAAGGCCATCGGCCGTTGCAGCCTCAGCTCGCCCTGTTATTCGCCCGGACCGTGCGAACGCCCGTCCGGAATGTCCATTACGGTAAGGGCGTGCCCCGAGCGAGTCCGAAGAGCTTGCCCTGAGCGGAGCCGAAGGGCTGTCCCGAGCGGGGTCTAAGGGCCTGTCTCGAACGGAACCGAAGAACTTACCCCGATCGAGACCAAAGAGCTCGCCCCGAGCGGAGACTAAGGGCTTGCCCAGAGCGGAGTCGAAGGGCTGTCCTGAGCGTGGTCTAAGGGCCTGTTCTGAGCGAAGCCGAAGAACTCGCCCTGAGCGCGAAACTAAGGGCTCGCCCTGAGCGGAGCCGAAGGGGGCCTCACCCGTCACCCGCCGAGCCACCATCCGGCAACCCGCGCAACCCGTCCAAGCTAGCCGGCTCGGCCAGGCCTTGCAGGATGGTGCCGAAGATTAGGCCGTCCCGGTAATTCAATGCGTCCAGCAAGGCCTCGGCGTCGCGTTCGCCGGCTTGTAGGCGGCTCAGAGCCTCGGCCAGCGCGGTGAAATCGGCTTGGCCCAACCATGCCAGCACGTCGGCTCGGGTGGCCGCATCGCCGTCGCACCAGGCCAGGATCAAGAACGCGTATTTCTGTAAAAACACCCTATTACCGGGATAGGCCCGATAGGCCTCGCGTGCCTGGAGGCGGTTAACTTGGGCTTGGCGCAGCAGGACTGCCACATCCCCGCTGGCCGCAGCTTGGCGGGCGGCGATCTCGGCCAACACATGGTATGTCGTCCAGATCATCGCGGCGCCGGGTTCCAGGGTTTGTTTCAGCGCCAAGGCTTCTTCGGCCAGCACGCGGGCTTCGTTCAACCGTTTGCTCTGGTTTTGCAACAGATCGGCAAGATTGTTCAAGTTGATCGCCAAGCCCAACTTGTCATTATCCTGGCGACGCTGAGCTATCGCCTTGCGATACCAGGTTTCCGCCGCCGCCGGCTTGCCTAGGCTCCGGTTGACCTGGGCCAAATTATTCCAGGTGCTTGCCGCGCCTTTCTGATCGCCCAAGGTTTCCTTGATCTCGGCCGACTTGCGGTAACAGTCTTCGGCGTCTTGCCATTGCCGGGTTTCATGATAAACCATGCCCAGTTGATGCCAAACCGCCGTTTCAGTCGCTGGTTCGTTCAGGCTTTGGAATAGGTGCAAGGCGTCACGATAGCGTTGCAGTGCTTCGTCATGTAGGCCTTCCCGTATCGCCAACGTGCCTAACTGGAGTAGCGTCACGCCTTGAGTTCGTAAGTCTTGCAATTCTTCGGCTATTGCCAAACCGTCCAAATAGGCCTGACGGGCCTCGGCATAGCGACCCAGATTTGTCAGCGCATCGGCTAGATCGATCCAACACATGCCGGTTTGCCGTTGCACGCTATCGCTGGGCGGCAGTTCGGCCAGTACGCTCAAGGATTGTTGCTGATAGTCGGCGGCCAAATCCGGTCGGCCGCCGGCGTTAAAACAGCGACCCAACCAACCTAAGGTGTTCGCCCGCCGATAATTGGCGGTATCGCCCAATCCGGCCAGTAGCTGTTCGAACACTGCGATCGCTTCGCCGATTTGGCCGGCGGCCCATAATTGCTCGCCGCGCTGGGTTTGCGCCAGATACCAGCTATCCGATCCGGCCGCGCCGGCCTGCCGTTCGGCCAGCCGCGCCAATTCGGCCTGTTCCCGGCGTAAGCCAAAGACATGTAAAAAAAGGTTCAGGCTATAGACGAAGTTCACCGCTTGCGGCTCGCCGGCTTGCAAAGCCCCGCGTACCGCGAACAGCAGATTGGGCAGTTCGCGGCGGGCGATGGCGCGGACCGCATGCGGGTTACGCTTGTCTTCGTCGTACAAATCATTCGCCAAACCGTAGTATTGCTGGCGATGGGCGGCGGTCAGCGCATCGCGTTGGACCTGGTCCAGCTCCTGCCATAGTAAGGGCGCCAAAGTCGGGTGAAAGCGCAGAAACGGCGGATTGACCTCGGGCAGGTTTTCGGCGCTGAGTAGCGCGGCGGCTTGCAGTTGTTGGCGCAGCGCCGGCCAGTCGGCGGTCGGGATTTCGCTGATCGCTAGCAAGTCGGGTTCCATTGCCCCGCCCTGAAACACCCCCAACCGGGGCAGCAGCGCGCGGGCGGCGGCATCGAGTTTTTCCAGCGACAACTGCAGCGAGGCCACCAGCGCGGCCGGGTGGTCTTGATCCAGCCCGGCGGGGTTGGTTTGATTCAGCAGTTGTTCCAGCCGGCCGCCCAGCTCGGCGATGCGGCGGGTTTTTAATTGCGCACTCAGTACCCGGATCGACAGCGGGTGAAAATCCACCAGCGCAAACAGTTCCACCAAGGTGCTACGGGCCGGCGGCGGCTGGCTGGGCGCCGGCGGCAGCCGATTGAGTTGGGCGTGCCAGGCCAAGGCATCGTCCGGTTCGGCCCGGCTGCCCAGGCCGCCGAGAGCGATGGCGATATGCTTTAAGCTGCCCTGGCCGGGGTAGCCCGGATGGTTGAAGTCCGGGCGGCGGCTGGTCAGCAACAGCCGGCTCGCGCCAGCCTCCGACCAGGCCTGCGCCGCGTCCAGCAACGCTTTTAACGCGTCGGGCTCCAGGCTTTCCAGATTGTCCAAAATGATTAAACACGGCGGCGCGTTGCGCAGAGCCGCTGTGGCGGCGTCGGCATCGCTCAAGCTGTGCCGCAACACCACCGCCAAGGCCGCCACCGCGACGGCGACCGGGTCGCGGCTGGCGGTTTCGGCGTAATTGACGAACACGGCGCGCCTGAACAAGCCGGTGCGCAACAGCCAACGGCCGGCTTCCAAGGCCAGCGCGGTTTTGCCCTGGCCGCCGAAACCGCTAATGCTGATGCGGCGGGTCTGTCCGGCAAAGCCGCGTTCGATTTGCCACAGCTCGCGGCGGCGGCCGAAGAAGCCGGCTTCCGGCCGGTCCGGCAAGTCGTTCGGTATTTCCGCCGCCGACGCCGCGGCCGGCACGGCGCTTAGCAGCGGGCTGTCGGCGCCGGCGTGGTAGAGGGTGGGAATGAACCAGTCGTGTAAGTTCAGCGCGAGGCTGCGCTCGCCGAGTTGTAGTCGGTATTTTTCCGGGTGGTTGTCCAGATGGCGTCTGGCCTTGTCCAAGGCGGCGCCCAGGCCGCGGCCTTTTGCCAGGTGTTGGTAGAACTCGCCGAATAAGGCCTGGGTGGTCGGCACCAGCACCGAATGGCTCATCGCCAATACCGCCGGTATACCGGCGGCGGTCAGCCGGGCGGCGACGCTGCCCAGCGGTTCGTCGCCGTCGCCGTGGGCGGCCGATTGGCAGGCGGACAGGATCACCAGGCCGATCGGTTGGCGATGCAGGTTTTGCCCCAGTTGCGCCGCCGACAGCAGCGCCGAATTGCCGTCGTTGTCTTCGAACAGTAAATAGCCGGTGTTGGGCGCGCCGCCGGCTTCGCCTTCTTTGAACGGGCCGTGCCCGCCGCCGGCGGTTTTGGCCTTATTCAGGATGCCGCCGCTTTTATCGAACACGCCGTGGCCGTCGAAATGCAGGATGTCGATGGCCGGCCGCCAGTCGTCTTCCAGGCGCTCCAGCAAGGCATCCAATGTGGCCGGACGCAGAAACTCCACGCTAATCCGGCCCGGCGCGTGTTGATCGATGGCATCCAGTACCGCTTCGGCGTCGGCGCGCGGGTCGATGAAGCCGGCGCCTTGCGGCCGGCTGACCACCATCAGCAAATGCAGTTGATCCTTGGTTTGGATTTTGTGGGGTGGGCGGCCCTTGGCGGCGCCGGCATAGCGGCGGCGGATGCTGAGGGCTTCGTGGTACAGAAAGGTGCCGTCCGGCGCGCTGGAGTCGTGCAGCAGTTCCCAGGGTAGGCCGAGGATGGCCGGGTGGTCGGCGCCGACGGTCAGCAGTCGGGTGGCGCCGCGCGCATCCTGAAACTCGTTGAACAGGCGTTGGGCTTCGCGCTGGCCGAATACCGCGTCGAACAAGGCCTTGCCCAGCAGCGGCAAGCGGTTCTTGATGCGTAGGGCTTCCCGGTCGTCCGGATCGCCGAGGGCATGAGCGGCGTAGACTTCCACGTACCAGCGCAAGTCGTCGCGGTCCTTGGCCGTGATCGGGTTGCTAAACGGCAGGGATTCGGTTTCGTTGTCGCCCAGGCGCACGATGACCTGGTCGGGCTTGGGGAAACGCAGGTTCAGTTCCAAACTCATCGCGGCGTCCTGGGCGGTCGGGTTAAGTTAAATGTGGCGGTTGGGTGGTGTCTGTCGGTCATTGGCGTCGAGCGGTTCGTGGTTCGACAGGCTCACCACGAACGGATTGGCGAGCTCGCCGCGAACGGATTGCCGGGCTCGTCGCGAGTGGGTTGCCGGGCTAGCCGCGAATGGATTGTGGGCTCGTCGCGAGTGGATTGCCGGGCTAGCCGCGAATGGATTGCGGGGCTCACCACGAACGGATTGCCGAGCTCGCCGCGAGCGGGTTGTTGCCGCCGGAAGCGGATTGACAAGTTTCCCGGGTGCGGCGGGGCAGACGCGCTGCAAGCGCTTGGTTGTGCCGGCCGCGAACAGCGCGCTGAACCATCAAACGGCCTTCAATAACCGTTCGCGCTGAGCCCGTCGAAGGGCGCGCCGCCTCGAACCGCGACCAGCTTGTTGCTAACGGCTGCATGCCAGCGGAGCGAATCAATCGGCCTTGCCGCAATCGTCGCAAATGGCTTTGATGCCGATGCTGGTCAGGGTGTTGAGCACGATCACCGAAATCGCCACCGCCGCCGGATTCAATGCCGAGCCGGCGATGCCCAACGCGGCCAGCCAGAAGTAACTGCGTTCCACGGTGTCCTTGGCGCTGAGGTCTTGCCATTTTTGCCATTGGCCGTGCAGATAACCGCCTTCCAGGCACAGGTCGTCGCGCAGCTTGCCGCGAAACTTTTCCCAGAATACGCCAAAGCTTTCGCCGGCGGCTTGTTCGACTACGGCGCGTTGTTCGGCGTCGTCGGGACGGCCTGACGGTTCGGCTTCTTTGGTTCGGGCCAATCCGGCTGCGCTGCCGGCAAGGCGCAATGCGGCGAGCTGGGTTTCCACTTGCTCGGCCAGTTCGGTGAGGGTGTCGGGGTTTAACGCTGTCATGCAAGATCCTTGAGCGTGGCGAACAAAAATCGCGCCCGGACGGCGGCGCGGCTAACGGCCGCAGTGTAAACCGCCGAGCCGGCGGGCCGCAACTTGCCGCTTGTCGCCGGGACGATGCGGTAACGTTAACCGTTGGTCCGGAGTGCGGTGGAAGGGCGAACTGGTAACCGTCCATGGTTCGACAAGCTCACCACGAACGGTTTACGAGCCCGCCACGAACTGTTTACCAGTTCGCCATGAATGGTTTACAGGCTCGTAGCGAACGGTTTACGAGTTCATCAGGAACGATTTACAAGCTCGCCACGAAAGGTTTAACTGATTAACTTGGTCCTTATCGGTCACTGCTATTCCGTTCGGGACGAGCTCAGCGAAGCCCCGGCTGGCGTGCCCTTCGACAGGCGAACGGTATTTAAGAGCCGGGTTAATAACGGCATGGGTTGCCGGGCGAGGACCTGCCGTTTTGAGCCTCAGGTTTCGGCTTCGATTTCGTAGCCGGCGTATTTGCGGATGTTGATGACGCCGTTGTCGAAAATTAGGTATTGGCCTTTGATGCCGAGCAAGGTGCCGGCCACGCTCGGGTCTTTGTCCATATTGAAGGATTTGACCTTGGTTGGGTATTCCAGCACCGGATATTCCAACTGCACCGCTTCGGCGTCGGACAGCAGCGTCGGCGGCTGCTCGGCGAAACGTTCGTTAATGGCGGCCAGTTCGGCTTGGCATTTATCCAGCAGTTGGTCGCGCAAGGCCGGCAGGTCCAGTTCGACGGTGTTGTTTTTCAGCATTTGCTGCCAACTGGTTTTGTCGCTGACGTGTTCGGCCAGCGCGACTTCGATCAGCCCGGACAAG
Organism: Methylomonas sp. MS20; assembly: GCF_050275925.1. NCBI lineage: Bacteria > Pseudomonadati > Pseudomonadota > Gammaproteobacteria > Methylococcales > Methylococcaceae > Methylomonas > Methylomonas sp. MS20. The sequence continues at coordinate 4,891,606 of NZ_CP189962.1, read as the reverse complement.
TGGCGGGAGGCGACTTCGAATACTGGAATGGCTTGTACGGCGCCCTGGTCTATCCAGCGGGTCGGAATTTGCGATCGGCGGGTGATGCCCACCTTGATGCCGGACGAATTGGCCAGGTAGACGATGTGCGGTTGGAAGCAAAACTCTTCGCCCCAGCTCGGTTCGCGGCAAGTGCCGGCGGCGTAATGGCAGGTTTCCGGTTTGACGATGCACATATCGCATTGTGCCAGCTTTATGAAACAAGGGTAGCAATAGCCTTGGTTAAAGCTTTTCTTGGTCTTAGTGCCGCAATGCACGCAAAAGATTTTTCCGGTATGACGTAGCGTCAAAGTTTTGCCGATCAGCGGGTTTAACGGGAGTTGTTGCTCGCCGACCGGCAAGCTGTACTGCACCGGATTGGCCAGTGCGCCGCGCATTTTTTCCAGACTGCCTATCACCTGTTTATCCTGAAGACTGGGGAACAGCGACTATAATGACAGCCTTTCCCACGTGCTCAAAGAGGATTTGATGTCGTTTATGCAAGTCGCCGCCGGCGGCAACGTACCGTTTGAAATGAATGTAGTGGTCGAGATTCCGGCTTTCAGCGATCCGGTTAAATACGAAGTGGATAAACACACCGGTGCGTTGACGGTGGACCGCTTCATGGGTACCGCGATGCAATATCCCTGCAATTACGGCTACATTCCGCAAACCTTGTCCGAGGACGGCGATCCGGTCGATGTGATGATTATCACCCCCGCGCCGCTGCTGAGCGGCTGCGTGATCCACTGCCGGCCGGTCGGGATATTGAAGATGGTGGACGAGGCCGGACCCGATCCGAAGCTGTTGGCGGTGCCGATGCCGCAGCTAACGCCGTTTTACAATCACGTGACCGACTACCGGGACTTGCAGCCGGACAAGCTGGCGAAAATCACCCATTTTTTTCAGCATTACAAGGACCTGGAAGACGGCAAATGGGTCAGGGTGGAAGGTTGGGGCGGCGTCGAGGACGCCAGAAATGAAATCCTGGAAGGTATCGAACGTTACAAAAACTCGCATAGCAGCCGACGCTGAGCGCCGGCGATTGACGGATTAACCGAACAGGTTTTTCGAGTTTTTACTGTTGCGGAACACCAGCGGTTTTTCGTCGCCGGATAAGGTCAGTTCTCGTGCCGAGGCGATCGCCGCATCGATGCGGTGCCGCTCCGGCGATTTGCCGCAGACCGGGTCGGTGCTGTACATGTCGCCGTTGAACTGGAAAGCCTGACAGCGGCAACCGCCGAAGTCCTTGCCTTTCTCGTCGCAACTGCGGCAGGGCTCTTGCATCCACTCGCTGCCGCGGAAGAAATTGAAGGTTTTCGACTCGTTCCAGATCTGCTCGATGCTGTAATCCTTGACGTTGGGGCAATCCAGGCCGGGCAGTTCGCGGGCGGAATGGCAAGGCAGCGCGGTGCCGTCCGGGGCGATGGTCAAAAACGTGGTGCCCCAGCCGTTCATGCAGGCTTTGGGGCGGTCTTCGTAAAAGTCCGGCACGACGTAGTAAATCTTCATCTTGCCGGCGACTTTTTCCTTGTAGGCCTGGGCGATCTTTTCGGCTTCCTCGAACTGTTCCTTGGTCGGCAGCAACGCGTCGCGATTGATATGGGCCCAGCCGTAGTATTGGGTGTTGGCCAGTTCCAGATAATCGGCGCCCAGGTTTTCGGCCATTTCCAGAATCTGCGGCATTTGATGAATGTTTTCGCGGTGGATGACCACGCATAACACCATCGGGTAACCGTGTTTCTTGATCAGGCGAGCGACTTCCTGTTTATGTTCGTAGGTCGCGGTGCCGGCGATGTGGTCGTTGAGCTCTTGAGTGCTGGCCTGGATGCTGATCTGGATATGATCAAGGCCGGCCTGTTTCAAGTCGACGATTTTCTGCTCGGTCAGGCCATAGCCGGAGGTGATCAGATTGGAGTAATAACCCAGCTCGCGGGCGTGGCCTACCAGTTCCACCAAGTCTTGGCGGGTGAGCGGCTCGCCGCCGGAAAAACCCAGTTGCACCGCGCCCATTTTACGGGCTTGGCTGAGCACCCGCTTCCAGTCGTCGGTGCTCAGCTCGTCCGGATATTTGGCGTAATCCAGCGGATTCGAGCAATACGGACATTGCAGCGGACATTTGTAGCTCAGCTCCGCCAGCAGCCAGCGCGGCGGGGTAATGTTAGCCTTGTTTGATCCAGCCATTTTGCAGCGCGATGTTCAGGAAATTGTGGATGTCGTTGGTTAGCCCGGAGGTAGCGAATTTCTCCTCCAGTTCGGCGACGATTTGAGGCAACAGCCGGCTGCCGTCGCACAGCTTGAGGATTTCCGCCGAGCTTTGGTTGAGTTCGACCATGCCCTCGGGATAAAGAATCACGTATTTTTGTTGGGCTTCTTCCCATTGCAGGCGGTGCAGCGGCGAGAATTGTAGGATTTGGTCGGGGTTAAGGCTCATGGGTTAATGTCAATGGCTGGCAAAGCAATGATGTAAATTGGCCGCAAATCGGGATGTCGTGATCTGGCCGGTGCTGTCGTACTGGCTGACGGTGCCGTTTTCTTCGACCAACCAGACTTCGATGGCACCCGCTTGCAGGAATAGCTCGACCCGTTCCAGCATGTCTTTGGCGGTGTTTGAGGGCGACAGGATTTCGACACACAGTTCGGGGGCGGAAGACGCCCACAATTCGGCTTGATGCATCAGGGTATAGCTTTCCGATCCCCAGGCGACATCGGGAACCCGGACGCCTTGGCTGGTTTGGATCGCCAATTCGGTAAATACTTCGCCGCCCAATTGTAGCGATAATTGCACGGCGATTTTGGCTTGCAACCGGCTATGACTGAATGATGCGGGTGACATTTCGATGACCCCCTTTTCGTTCAATTCGATTTTATAAGGCAGATTTTGTAGCGATGGATCTGCGAGTACATCTTGCCAGCGCATGATTGCCTCCTAAGCAATATCTTCAAAAATTTCGCTCGTCGGTATGCGAATGCCGAGGCTGCTTAGTAGGCAATCGACTTCACCGACGTAATCATGCAGCAACCAATCGTTGTCGGCGGCGCGGCGGAAGCATTCGACCCGGCGGGCTTCGATGTCGACGATCAAATATTCCTTCAGCGAATCGAGCTTACGGTAGGCGGCGAATTTGCCGCCGCGGTCGTAAGCGGCGGTAGAGTCCGACAGCACTTCTACGACCAGCGAGGGGTTAGAAATAAATTGCTGGTTGCTCAAGTCGCCGGGATGGCAGGATACCATCACATCGGGGTAGAAAAAGGCGTCGGCAGCATCAACCCGTAGTTTCAGGTCTGCGACATAAGGCCGGCAAGGCGTGCCGCGCAAGCGTTGCTTCAAGCCTGCAAAGATATTGCCGCAGACGACCACATGGTCCTGCCGCGCTCCAACCATCGCAAACACTTCTCCCGCCACGAATTCATGCTTCTCGACTTGGGTTTCCTCCCAGGCTAGGTAGTCTTCGGCGGTGAGGTGCTGCTGCAATGCTGTTTGCATTATTGCTCGATATTGAAATACGGCGGCATGTCGGCGACATAAGCCAGATACATCGCATCGGCCATGCTCCACAATACATCCAGTTTAAATTTCAGAATTTGCACCATGCGTTCTTGCTGTTCGCGGGTTTTGTACCAGTCCAGGGTCAATTCCAGTCCATGCTCGACATCGCGGCGGGCTTCGGTCAGGCGCTTGCGGAAGTAAGTGTAACCCTCTTGTTCGACCCAAGGATACACGTCCGGCCAATTGTCCAGGCGCTGTTGATGAATTTTCGGGGCGAATAGTTCCGTCAGCGACGAACTGGCGGCTTCGTGCCATTCGGCGCGGCGGGCGAAATTCACGTAGGCGTCCACGGCAAAGCGCACGCCGGGTAGCACGTGTTCCAGCGAAGTAATCTCTTCCCGAGTCAAGCCGACTGCGATGCCTAAACGTATCCAGGCCTCGATGCCGCCTGGGTCGCCGGGATGGCCGTCGTGGTCCAGAATGCGCTGTACCCATTTGGCGCGGGTTTCGCGGTCCGGGCAGTTGGCCATGATATTGGCGTCCTTGATCGGAATCATCACCTGGTAATAAAAGCGGTTGGCGACCCAGCCTTGCAATTGTTGCTTGGTCAGCTTGCCTTCATTCATCAGCGTGTGCATCGGATGATGAATGTGGTAGAACTTTTCCATGCCGCGCAGTTTGGCTTCGAATTCTTCGCGGCTCCAGGGTTGATTATCTGCAGTCATGTAACACCTTGGTTATAAGTCAATTTCCAGTCCGTCGTAAGCCACTTCGATGCCGTTGGCATCCAGGGTTTTACGCTCCGGCGAATCTTCGTCGAGAATCGGGTTGGTGTTATTGATATGTATCAAAATCTTGCGGGCGTTCGGCACGCCGTTCAATACATCGATCATCCCGCCGGCGCCGGATTGCGGCAAGTGGCCGATTTCGCGGGCGTGTTTGTGGCTGATGTTGCGCACCACCATTTCATCGTCGGTCCAGAAAGTGCCGTCCACCATCAGGCAATCGACGTTTTGCATCGCCGCCATGACCTGCGGTTCGATTTCGCCGAGGCCCGGTGCGTAATACAGCTTCTTGCCGGTGGAAATTTGTTCGACGACGACGCCGATGTTGTCGCCGTCATGCGGATCGTGGCGGTGCGGCGAATACGGCGGCGCTTTGCTCTTCAAGGCATGGGCGTAAATGCGAATGTCGTCTATGCCGGGAATCTCGAACGGCGTTTCGTCGCAGGCAATCGGATGATGGTTGATCGTGCAATAGTCTTTCAGCATCGTGAACAGCGGGAAACCGCTGGTCAGATCTTGCTTGACCATCTCGGTGCAATACACTTCCAAAGGCTTGCCTTCGCGCAGCATCAGCATGCCGGTGGTGTGGTCGATTTGACTGTCGATCAACAAAACGGCCTTGATGCCGGTGTCGCGGATACCGGTTTTGGGTTGGATGGCCGGAAAGGCTTCCAACTGGGCCCGAATATCGGGCGAGGTGTTGAACAGCAACCAGTTGCGTCCGTCGCTGCTGACGGCAATCGACGATTGGGTGCGGGCCTTGCCGTTGAATTCGCCTCTGCGGTAACGGCCGCAATTGTCGCAATTGCAATTCCATTGCGGGAAACCGCCGCCGGCGCCGGCGCCGAGAACTCTGATTTTCATGAGTGATTCGCGTGAATGAAAGAGCGCCGCATGATACGGGATTCAAAAACGCCAGGCAAAAAAAAGGGGCAGGAAAATTGCCCCTTTTTAGGAACAACCGTTGCGATTAACGGTTGTAGATGTACATGGTGACTTCGAAGCCGAAACGCATGTCATTGTAAGCAGGTGTTTCCCATTTCATTTGTATACCCTCCAGAGGCTTTGTTGTAGTGTGCTAGCTTGATCAAGAAAGCTGCCCGAAGTATACGATGAAGCGTTTTATTCCGCAACTGACGCAAATCGTCCTCGGGTAGCGGGCTTTTCGAGCGCGCTACCCCGCGTAAGTTCCCGGCGCCGGGGTGTTTGCGGTGGAATAAGCCAGACGCTCTCGGCGGGAGTCCTTTATACTGTTGCACTGGTCATTAAGCGGTGAGTTTCAAGTGCATGAAAACCTATCTGGTCGGCGGCGCGGTGCGTGATCGTTTGCTGGATCTTCCGGTGACGGAGCGCGATTGGCTGGTGGTTGGCGAAACCGCCGAGGCCATGTTGTCGCGAGGATTTCGACCGGTCGGCAAGGATTTTCCGGTGTTTTTGCATCCCGAGACTCACGAGGAATACGCCCTGGCTCGCACCGAGCGCAAAACCGCGCCGGGTTACAAAGGATTTGCCATCGACGCTTCGCCCGAAGTGACGCTGGACGAAGATTTATTACGCCGCGATTTGACGGTCAATGCGATGGCGCTGGACGCCGACGGCCGGTTGATCGATCCCTACAACGGCCAACGCGACTTGCAAAATCGTTTGTTGCGGCACGTTTCGCCGGCGTTTTGCGAAGATCCGGTGCGGATTCTGCGGGTGGCGCGGTTCTCGGCACGTTACGCTCACTTGGGCTTTGTCGTGGCCGACGAGACGATGGCCTTGATGGCGGACATGGTCGCGGCCGGCGAGGCCGATTATTTGGTAGCCGAGCGGGTTTGGGCGGAATTGTCCAAGGCTTTAGTGGAACCGCGTCCGGCGGCGTTTTTTCAAGTGTTGCGCGATTGCGGCGCATTGAAGGCGATTTTTCCGGAAATCGAGGCCTTGTTTGGCGTGCCTCAGCCGGAAAAACATCATCCGGAAATCGATACCGGCATCCATGCTCTGATGGTGTTGGAACAAGCGGCCAAATTGTCCACCAGCGCCGAGGTTCGTTTGGCGGCCTTGCTGCACGATTTGGGTAAGGCGCTGACGCCCAGCCATTTTTGGCCTAGCCATCACGGCCACGAACAAAAAGGTTTGCCGGTGCTGGAGCGTTTTTGCGAACGTTTGCGGGTGCCTAAGGTCCACAAAACGCTGGCGGCCCGCGTGATGGCTTACCATACCCACTGCCACAGAGTCTTGGAGTTGCGGCCCGACACGCTGGTCGACATGTTGCAGGCGATCGGCGCGTTCAAGCCGGACAGCTGCCTGGAGGATTTTATTCTGGCTTGCGAAGCCGACGCGCGCGGCCGAACCGGTTTCGAACAGCGCGACTATCCCCAAGCCGCCTATCTGCGCGAGGCCGCCGCCGCCGCGATGGCGGTCGATACGACGTCGGCTACTCAAAACGGCGTATCCGGCCCGCAAATCGGCGCGGCGATCCGGCAGCTGCGCATTGCCGGAATCCAGCAATTCAAACAGCGGCGCTTGGCCGCGGAGCAGCCGCTAAGCGCATGAACGCGATTTTAACGTCCGCCGGGTTGCTGGTTTGCAGCAATGTATTCATGACTTTCGCCTGGTACGCCCATTTGAAGGAATTGAACGGTCGGCATTGGTTGCTGGCGGCCCTGGTCAGTTGGGGCGTCGCGCTGTTCGAGTATTTGTTTCAAGTGCCGGCCAATCGCATCGGCTACACCGCCTTGAGCGTCGGCCAGTTGAAAATCGTTCAGGAAGTGATCGCGTTGAGCGTGTTCGTGCCGTTCTCCGTTTATTACCTGAAAGAACCGCTGAAACTCGATTACCTCTGGGCCGGTCTGTGTCTGCTGGGCGCGGTGTATTTCATGTTTCGTTCCAAATTGGGATAGGCGATGGTTGCGGTTTGCCGGAGTCCCTTCCCGTTCTCTTTTTAGGTTAGCGCATGCTCAGCTATCGCCACGGGTTTCACGCCGGCAATTTCGCGGATGTTTTAAAGCACAGTTTGCTTAGTCTGGCGATCGCCGCGCTCAAGCAAAAGGTCAAGCCCTTCGTGTACATCGACACGCACGCCGGGGCCGGCAAATATGCGCTTAAATCGGAGTTTGCCCAGAAAACCGGTGAATACCGCGAGGGCATCGCCCGACTTTGGGACGAAAAACAACCGTTACCCTTGCTGCGCGATTATTTGGCGGCGGTCAGGGCCGAAAATACCGGAAACCGTCTGGCGCGCTATCCCGGCTCTCCGCAGCTGGTAAGACGCTTGGTCAGGTCGCAAGATCGGTTATCATTGTCGGAATTGCATACCAGCGACTTTCAGGTCTTACAACAACTATATGCCGGAGACAATCAGGTGACGGTGGCAAAAGAAGACGGTTTGCGAATGTTGGGCAAAAAATTGCCGCCGATTCAGAAGCGCGCCCTGATTCTGATCGATCCGAGTTACGAACTGAAGAGCGAATATCAAGCCGTGGTTCAAGCGCTGGCGGCCGCTTACCACCGGTTTGCCGGCGGCGTTTACGCGCTTTGGTATCCGGTGATCGATAGAGACGCAACCGAGCGCTTTATGCGGCTTTTGGTCACGACCGGCATTCCCAAGCAATTGCGCATCGAGCATTGTGTCGCAGCCGATACGGCGGGCAGAGGGATGACCGGGGCCGGAATGGTCTTCTTTAATCCGCCCTGGCAACTCGATCGGCAGGCCGAGGAATTGTTGCCTTGGCTGGATGGCGTGCTGGCGGCCGGGCGAGGCCAGTGGCGGGTGGATTGGCAGGTGCCGGAAACGGTCGCATCGGCGGCGGACAGGAACTGAATCAATGCTTAGAAGACATCTCGACTTAATCATCGTCGGTTTCATCGTGCTGGCGATCGTCATGTACGACATCACGCTGGAGTTGTTGGGCGAGTTGTTTCATTTGTTGTTCGAATTGCTGCACGGCGCGTTCGAATGGATAGAACTGGGTATCGAAGAAGCGGTCGAGGTGGCGTTTCACATCCTGAATATCGGGGAGGTGGTCGAGTTTCTGTTCGATACCGGTCGTCACGGCAGTCAAGTCGTGACTTTTTACATTTTGATGTCCATGATCGGTTACGCCTTGTACCGTTTGTGGAAAATCATGCCGAGGATTTGGCTGACGTTCAAACTGTGGCTGAGCGAATGCTGGGTTCGCCGGAAAACCGAATACGAGTTGTATTGGCAATCGTTGACGCTGACTCATAAAGCCGCGTTGCTGGTGGTCGTGGTCGCGGTCGGTTATATTGCTTCTTTTTTCGTCATCTGAGCAGCCCGGCCGCCGGAACCTATAAACTTTAACTCATTCATGTCCCTACTCGATCAAGTTACCGACTCCATCCTGGCCGCAAACGGCCTGCAAGTTCAAGACGTAGACCGGGTGATGGCCGCTCTGCTGGGCGCGCCGGTCGATGCCGCCGATATTTATTTTCAATCCAGCCATTTCGAATCCTGGTCGCTCGAGGGCGGCATCGTCAAGGAAGGCAGTCATTCGATCGAGCACGGCGCCGGCGTGCGGGTGGTCAGCGGCGATAAAACCGGTTTTGCCTATAGCGACCGTATCGAACTGCCGATCTTGCTGGAAGCGGCCAACAACGTTAAAGCCATCGTCCGGCAAGGGCAAAATACGCGGCACCGCATCGACACCGCCGCGGCTTGGCCGAGTTTGTACCAGCCGATGAATCCGTTGAAATCGCTCGACGACCAGGCCAAGATCGATCTGCTGAAACGGGTGGATAGCGAAACCCGCAAACTGGACAGCCGGATCGAGGAGGTCATGGTCAGTCTGGTGGCGGCCTACGACACGGTGTTAATCGCGGATCAGGATGGCGGCTTGGTTGCCGACGTTCGGCCGCTGGTCAGAATGAACGTGTCGGTGATCATGGTCGAAGACGGTCGTCGCGAACAAGGCAGCATGGGCGGCGGCGGTCGCAGCGATTACGGCTATTTTCTGGAGGGCGATCGCGCCTTCGATTACGGCCGGGAGGCGGTGCGCCAGGCTCAGGTCAATTTGCAAGCCGGCGAGGCGCCGGCCGGCAACATGACGGTGGTGTTGGGGGCCGGCTGGCCGGGCATTTTGCTGCACGAAGCGATCGGACACGGTCTGGAAGGCGACTTTAACCGCAAGGGCACCTCCGCTTTCAGTGGGCGGGTCGGCGAAAGGGTGGCATCGGACTTATGCACGGTCGTCGACGACGGCACACTGCCGGGGCGGCGCGGTTCGCTCAGTATCGACGACGAAGGCACGCCGACCGAGAATACGGTATTGATCGAAAACGGCATCCTGCGCGGTTACATGCAGGACCGGTTGAACGCCCATTTGATGGGGGTCAAGCCGACCGGTAACGGCCGCCGCGAATCCTACGCCCACTTGCCGATGCCGCGGATGACCAATACCTACATGCTGCCGGGGCAAAGCGATCCGGAAGAAATCATCCGCTCGGTGTCCAAGGGGTTGTATGCCCGCAATTTCGGCGGCGGACAGGTTGACATTACCTCCGGCAAATTTGTGTTCTCGGCTAGCGAAGCCTACTTGATCGAAAACGGCAAAATTACCCGGCCGGTCAAGGGCGCAACCTTGATCGGCAACGGTCCCGACGTGCTGACCAAGGTTTCCATGGTCGGTAACGACATGCAACTCGATAGCGGCGTCGGCACCTGCGGTAAGGACGGGCAGAGCGTGCCGGTCGGCGTTGGTCAGCCGACCCTGAAAATTGACGGTTTGACCGTCGGCGGGACCGGCGTTTAAGCCGATCCCGAACCGATCTTCGGCCGAAACCAGCTTTCAAGGATACTCAACTTGCAAAATCAACAAGAAATCAATCGCTTAAAAGATGTCGTTCAGCAACTGTTGGACGAAGCCAAGCGCCAAGGCGCCGATGCCGCGGAGGCGGGCTTCAGCATCGACAACGGTTTATCGGTATCGGCCCGCTTGGGCGAAGTCGAAACCATCGAGTATCACTGCGACCAGGGAATCGGTGTCACGGTTTACTTTGGCAAGCAAAAAGGTTCGGCCAGCACCAACGATATTTCCGCCGCGTCGTTGACCGAAACGGTTAAGGCGGCCTGCAGCATCGCCCGCTACGCCAGTGCCGACGATTTCGCCGGCCTGCCTGACCCGGAGGACTTGGCGCGATCGGCGGTCGATCTGGATATTTACCACCCTTGGGCAATCGAAGCCTCGCAAGCCATCGAGTTGGCGGTGGCGTGCGAGAACGCGGCGCGCGAGTACGATGCGGCGATCAGCAATTCGGAAGGCGCCACCGTCAACAGTCATTCCGGAACGCGGGTGTTCGGTAATTCGCAGGGTTTTTTGCAAGGTTATCAATCCAGCCGGCACTCGTTGAGCTGTTCGGTGCTGGCCGGTGCCAACGACGGCATGCAGCGCGATTATTGGTATAGCGTGGCGCGCAATCCGCAATTCTTGGAAGCGCCGGAGTTGGTGGGACGCAAGGCGGCGCAACGGACGGTGGCCCGATTGGGCGCCCGCAGCCTGAGCACGCGGCAATGTCCGGTATTGTTCGCGGCGGAAATGGCGTCGGGTTTGATAGGTGCCTTGATCGGCGCGGTCAGCGGCGGCAATTTATACCGTAAGTCGTCGTTTTTGCTCGACTCCCTGCACACTCAAGTAATGCCGGATTTCGTCCGCATTCATGAAGAACCCTTGCTGCCAGGCGCGTTGGGCAGTGCCAGTTACGATGCCGAGGGTGTGACCACTCAGGCCCGTGACATTGTGCGTGGCGGCGTCCTGGAATCCTATGTACTGAGTACTTATTCGGCGCGCAAACTGGGTATGCGCACCACCGGCAATGCCGGCGGCGTGCATAATCTGATCGTCGAACCGGGCGAACGCGATTTCGCCGGTATGTTGGCTTTGCTGGATACCGGTTTGCTGGTCACCGAGTTGATGGGGCAGGGCATCAACCGGGTGACGGGCGACTACTCGCGGGGTGCGTCGGGTTTCTGGGTCGAAAATGGCCAAATTCAATATCCGGTGCAGGAAATCACGATCGCCGGGAACCTGAAAAACATGTTGCGCAACGTCGTTGCGATCGGCAACGACGTGGATCTGCGCGGCAATCTGCGAGTCGGCTCTATCCTGTTGGAGCAGATGGCCATAGCGGGTGAATAAATCTTAATGCCAATGGCTTTAGGGTGACGTTCGTCCCTGGCGAATATGAAATTGGGCGGAAGAGCTTGTAGGCTCTTTTAACCGGAAACGCTATCAAGACGGTTTGGCGGGGCTAAGACGTTATTGAGCGCAATTTCAGTCATGCCGTTAACTCATTTGTTTCGTTATTCGTGGCCTGTAGCAAGAGGCACCGATGAACCGTGACGATAATTTCGCGACGATGGCTGCGTCAAGCCGGCAGTCCGGGGTGCTTAGCGTCCGAGCAGTGGACGTTGAATCACGCCACCGCTATATTCGGAGCCGACTTGGGCCTACCTGCCCGCGGATATGGCCGAACAGCATGTCGCCGACGGGCGGATCGTGCCGGCTCTTCAGAAATGATGCCCAGAGTGTCGCCGCCGTTGCAGGTATTGTCCCCATCGCCGGCATCGTTGTCTGCATTCGAGGTGGCGGTTGATGCGCTGCGTTAGCGTTATTAACCCGGCCCTTAAAATACCGTTCGCCCCGAACCCGTCGAAGGGCTAGCCAGCCTGGGCTTAGCCGAGCTCAGCTCGAACGGTATACCCGCGATAAATTGGGTTGGGTTAATAAAACCGGCGACATCAAGCAAATAGTGACGCTACCCATTTGACGCTTTAATCGATCAGTCGACATCAGGCAACACAAAGCGTAGCGGGCGAGTTCCTATCCTTGCCCCCGTGACCGCGTCGATGGTCACCGGCTTAATATCTTCCCCCGTTTCGACATCCTGAATCCGCACCAGCGGTCCGCCGCCGCGATACTGGTGCCCCCAAGCCCCGATCATGACAAGCACCGGCAGAAAATCCCGGCCGGCATCGGTCAACACATACTCTTCACGCGGCGGCCGCTCCGAATACAGCCGCTTTTCCAGCATGCCTTCCTCAGTTAGCGTCGCCAAGCGCCGGGTCAGCATCGTCGGTGCGATGCCGAGACTTTTTCGAAATTGGTCGAAGCGGGTCAGGCCGAAATGGGCGTCCCGCAGAATCAACAAGCTCCAGGCGTCACCCAGAAAAGCCAGGCAGCGAGCGATCGGACAAGGGTCCGCGCAAATATTTTTGTCGTTCATACGTTTTTAGTAGTGACTTAATTTCAAAATGATAGTAACATTGCTATCGAAATGATAGTAACACTTAAGCGACAGACAATCCACACCACGGGAGATTCGATATGAACACTAAACACCATGCCGTAGCCTTGATCACCGGTGCATCCTCGGGCATTGGACTGGTAACGGCCAAGGCCATGCAAAAAGCGGGTTACCGGGTATTCGGCACCAGCCGCAAGGCAGCTGCAAGCGTCGACGGCATCACCATGCTGAGTTGCGACGTGACCGACGAAGCTTCGGTAAACAACACGGTAGCCGAGGTATTGAAGCAGGCCGGCCGCATCGACCTGTTGGTCAATAATGCCGGCGTCGGCTTGCTCGGAGGGGCGGAAGAGTCGTCAACCGCTCAGGCTCAGGCCTTGTTCGACGTCAACCTGTTCGGCATTACCCGCGTGACCAATGCCGTGTTGCCGACCATGCGCAACCAAGGAAAAGGCAGAATCGTCAATATCAGCTCAGCCCTTGGTTTTATCCCAGCGCCTTACAACGCACTGTATGCCGCGACCAAGCATGCGGTCGAAGGCTATTCCGAATCGCTGGACCACGAACTGCGCAGCTTCGGCATCCGGGTTGTTTTGGTTGAACCGGGATATACCCGCACCGCGTTCGAATCCAGCTTAACCAAGCCCGATCAACCGCTGGCCGTCTACGACTCGGTGCGTACCGGCATGGAAGCGCTGATGCGCAAGGGCGTGAACGCGGGCGATGCTCCGGAGGTGGTCGCCGATACGGTGTTGAAAGCCGCGACTGCCGCGGCTCCCAAAAGGCGCTATACCGCCGGAAAACAGGCAACCCAAGTGCGTTTTCTGCGCCGTTTCCTCCCGGAAGCCTTGGTAGACAAGAGCTTGCGCCAGTTTAACCAGCTGCCGATAGTCTGAATCATTGAAGGATAACGACATGATTCATTTATCGAAGAATTCCATGACGACTAAGCACAGGCTTCTAGCCGGATTGTTACTGCCGCTGATGATAAGCGCCGGATGCAGCGACCAGGACAAACCAACGTCAGCGGTTGTCCGCCCGGTAAAGGTGTTTCGAATCGAGCAGAACACCGTCGCCGGTGCCAGAAGTTTTGCCGGGGAAGTCCGGGCCAGAATCGAGACGCCCTTATCCTTCCGGGTGGCCGGTAAACTGCTGGAGCGCAAAGTTGATGTTGGCGACCCAGTGGGTAAGGGTCAGTTGCTAGCGATACTGGACGGCAACGATTACCGCCTCGCCGTGCAGAGCCTTAAAGCTCAGCTGGCTTCCGCGCAGGCCGACAGCACGTTCTTGCGCGACGATCTGGTGAGATACCGCGAACTGTTGGTTCAGCAAGTCATCAGTCCGCCGGAGTTCGAGCGGCACGAAACCGCTTATACCACGGCGCGGGAGCGGACGGCGGCTCTGGAAGCGAAATTGGCTGAGGCGAACAACCAGCTGAGCTATACCGAATTGCATGCCGACCGCGATGGCGTGGTCACGGCGTTGGCTGTCGAGGCCGGGCAAGTGCTGGCGGCCGGCCAGGCCGTGGTGACGCTGGCCCAGCTCGACGAAAAGGAAATCCATTTCGACGTGCCCGAGCACAGGCTGGCGGAAATCAAGCGCCAACAAGTCGTTAATGTGTCGTTGTGGTTAGACGACGAACGGCTGCTGAAGGCCAGAATCCGCGAAATCGCCTCGGCCGCCGACCCTGCCAGTCGCACCTATCGCGTCAAGGCAAGCTTGCTGGAAGGGCTGGACGCCGCACAATTGGGCATGACCGCGACCGTTCATATCGCGGCTAATACTGCGTCGGGTATCGCCATCCCGCTTTCCGCCGTCTATACCCCGCAAAATCAGCCCGATCATCGCTTAGTCTGGTTGGTCGACGAGCAGGCGGCCACCGTCAATTCCGTGCCGGTGCGGCTGGGAGAAACACTGACCGGCGAACGCGTTGCCGTCGAGGGCCTCGCCGCCGGCCAGTTGCTGGTCAGCGCCGGCGTGCAACGTCTGGCCGAGGGGCAAGCTGTTCGCTTGCCGGAAGGATCGGGATTGCCTAAGAATCACGGTGGCCAGGAAAATCTAAATAAGGCACAGCTATGAAAGCATTCAACCTCAGCGAGTGGGTGCTAAAACATCGCCCCTTCACCGGCTTCATGCTGGCATTGGTGGTGCTCGGCGGGCTATTCGCGTATTTCAAGCTGGGCCAGCAGGAAGATCCGCCGTTCACGTTTCGAATCATGGTGGTCAAAACCCTCTACCCCGGCGCCACTGCGCTGGAAGTCGAGCAACAGTTGACCGACAGACTGGAAAAGAAAATCCAGGAGCTGCCTGACCTAGATTACCTGCGCAGCTATTCCAAACCCGGCGAATCGGTGATTTTCGTCACCCCGCGCGAAGATACGCCGCCCAAGGAAATTCCCGAGCTTTGGTATCAAGTGCGCAAGAAAGTCGATGATATCCGTATGACGCTGCCGCCCGGCAGCATAGGGCCGTTTTTCAACGACGAATTCGGCGATACCTATAGTCTGATTTACGCCTTTTCCGGCGAAGGTTTCAGTTATGCCGACCTGAAATTGGCGGCCGATTCGGTCCGCCAACAATTGTTGCGGGTCAAGGATGTCGAGAAGGTCGACCTGATCGGCGTACAGGACGAAAAGATTTTCGTCGAGTTTTCCGACAAAAAGCTGGCCGAACTGGGCCTGGATACGGCGGTGGTTGCTCAAGCCTTGCAGGCCCAGAACGGCATGGCGCCGGCCGGCACGGTATTTTCCGCGCAGCGCAATCTGCCGATACGCCTGACCGGCTCGTTCGACTCGGCGGACAGCGTCGCTAATATGGCGGTACGTATCGCTAATCGCACCTTCAAGGTCGGCGATTTTGCCAAGGTGACGCGCGGCTATATCGATCCCGCGGAATTCAAGATGCGTTTCAACGGCAAACCGGCCCTCGGCCTCGGCGTGACGATGAACAAAAAAGGCAACGTGATCGACCTGGGAAAAACCTTGGAAGACACACTGGCCGGCATCAAAAACGAATTGCCGTTGGGCATGGACGTGGAGCCGGTCGCCAATCAAGCGCATGTGGTGAAAAACCAGATGGCGGAATTCGGCCAAACCTTTTTCGAAGCCCTGGCTACCGTGTTGGTGGTCAGTTTCTTAAGCTTGGGTTGGCGCACCGGGTCCGTGGTGGCGCTGACCGTGCCGCTGGTACTGGCCGCTACCTTGCTGGTCATGCTGCTGTGCGGCATCGATCTGCAACGGATTTCCTTGGGGGCTTTGATTCTGGCGTTGGGCCTGTTGGTGGACGACGCGATGATTGCCGTCGAGATGATGGCCCGCAAGCTGGAAGAAGGTTGGGACCGGATGCGCGCCGCTACTTACGCGTACACTGCCACCGCCTTTCCGATGCTGACCGGCACCTTGATCACCATCGCCGGCTTCCTGCCGGTGGGTTTGGCGCAATCCTCGGCCGGCGAATATACCGTGGCGATTTTTCAGGTGGTCGGCATTTCCCTGATTCTGTCCTGGATCGGCGCGGTGGTGTTCACCCCGTATTTGGGATTTTTGATCCTCAAGGTGCATGCCAGCGCCGATGGCCCTATCCACGACTTGTTCGATACGCCGTTCTACAACCGCTTGCGGCGCTGGGTGGATGCCTGCGTCGCGCACCGCAAAAAAGTCATTATCGCCACGCTGGCCTTGTTCGGTCTAGGGGTTGTGGCTTTAACCCACGTCCCCGAACAGTTCTTCCCGCTGTCCAACCGCCCGGAAGTCATCGTCAACCTGTGGCTGCCGGAGGGCAGTGCCTTCGAGCAAACCGAAGCCGCCGCCAAACGCATGGAAGCGCTGTTAGCCAAGGACGAGGATGTGGAACACGTCGCCAGCTATGTTGGCAGCGGCACGCCGAGGTTTTTTATGTTAATCGTGCAGCAACTGGCGAATACCAATCTGGCCGAATTGGTGGTGATGACCAAGGATAACCAGGCACGCGAACGGGTGATGCAGCGCGTCCGGCAGATTCTTGAGACGGATTTTCCGAATGTCAGGGGCCGGGTGAAGCGCCTCAATGTCGGGCCGCCGATGGATTATCCGTTGGCGTTCCGGGTGCTTGGCGAAAGCCCTAACATAGTGCGCGACATCGCCGACCGGGTGGCCGAAGTCGTGCGTAACCATCCCGGCACCGTGGATGTCAACGACGATTGGCATGACCGTATGCCGTCGTTCCGACTGATGCTAGATCAGGACAAGGCCCGCGCCCTGGGCGTATCGACGGCCAGCCTGTCGCAAGCCTTGCAGGCACATTACACCGGCATCCCGGTCGGGCAATTGCGCGAGCAGGATAAATTGATCGACATCGTCTGGCGGGCCAGTCCCGAATTGCGCACCGCCGCTGACGAATTGCCGGACGTTGCAGTGCGCACGGCCAATGGCAAGTCGGTATCGCTGTCGCAGTTCGTCAAATTCGAGACCGTGTTCGAGGACGGCGTGCGCTGGCGGCGCAACCGCTTCCCGACTATCTCGGTACGCGCCGACGTGGCCGACGGCAAGATGGCCCCGGATGTGGCGGCGGAAATCGTCCCGAAACTTAAACCGATTCAGGATAGCCTGCCGGTCGGATATTTCATTGAAACCGGCGGTTCCAAGGAAGACGCGGTGAACGCGCAGAAGTCGATTCTGATCTGGATTCCGCTGGTGCTGATCGTCACGCTGATCTTGTTAATGATGCAGTTGCAGAATCTGTCCAGGACTTTCATGGTGTTCAGCACCGCGCCGCTGGGCGTGATCGGCGCGGCCTTCGCCTTGCTGTTGTTCCGGGCGCCGTTCGGTTTCGTGGCCTTGCTCGGCATCCTGGCCCTGGCCGGCATGATCATGCGCAACTCGGTGATTTTGGTGGATCAAATCGATCAGGATGAAAAATCCGGGCTCGATACCTGGTCGGCCATCGTCGAATCGACGGTGCGGCGATTCAGGCCGATCATGCTGACTGCGGCGGCGGCGATCCTGGCGATGATCCCATTGTCGCGCAACGACTTCTTTGGCCCGCAGGCCATCGCCATCATGGGAGGGCTGACGGTAGCGACTGTGTTGACGGTTTTCTTCCTGCCGGCGCTGTATGCGGCTTGGTTTAGGGTGGAGCGTGGAGATGCCAAAGCGCCCTCTCCCGACGGGGGCATAAAAGCCCCTCTCCTCGCGGGAGAGGGGTTGGGGGTGAGGGGAAAATGAAATCCAACATTTTGATTTTGTTGGGTTACGCTTCGCTAACCCAACCTACATTTTGGCGTATAAGACCTCGGAGTCTTGCAATGAATAATCGATATTTAACACCACTAACCATTCTGTCCCTGGCTAGTCTAATTGCCTGTACGCCGACTCGCGTCGGCGATCAAGTAGCGCTCAATAGCCCGGCAATCTGGCAACACGCGCCTATAGTCCAATCCACCGAAGCAGTTGACCTAAAGACTTGGTGGCAAGGTTTCAACGATCCCTTGCTGAACGAGTTGATAGACCAAGCCTTGGCCGCCAACCACGATCTGAAAATCGCCACCGCTCGCGTCCGCGAAGCCAGCGCGATGGTCACCGTTGCCGAAGCGGCGTTGTATCCCAGCCTGGATTTCTCACTGTCCGGCAGCCGGGAAAAACGCATCGACCGAATCGTCGGCGTGCCTAGCGGGCAAGGTATCAAATTGATTACGCCGACCGCAGATGCGGTCAGCGGCGGCTTGGCGGCGCGCTGGGAAATCGACGTGTTCGGCGGCCGGCATCTCGAAGCGGAAGCCGCCGCCGCGCAAGCCGAAGGCAGCCAGGAAGGCTTGCATGCGGCGCAAGTCGGTCTGTTGGCGCAGGTGGCGACCAATTATCTGGAACTGCGCGGTGTGCAGCAACGCATAGGCATTCTGCAAAACAATATTGCCTTGCAACGCGAACGCTTGCGGACATTGCAGGCATTTGTTAAAGCCGGACTGGCTAACGAGGCAGACCTTGCCCGTCAGCAAACCTTGTTGCAGGGTACCGAGGCGATGCTGCCGGGTTTGGTTAACGCCGAGCAAAACCTGATCCATCGTTTGGGCGTGTTATTGGGCGAGCAGCCGGAGAGCCTAGGAAACCGCTTGGCCGCTGTTGGCCCGTTACCCAAGCAAGCGCCGGCCATGCCGAACCTGCTGCCGGCCGATTTGTTGACACAGCGGCCGGATCTGCGCCTGGCGCAAACCGAAGTCAGCGCGGCGGCGGCCAGCCTGGGTTCGGCGCGGGCCGATCTTTATCCGAAGCTGGTGCTGTCGGCCAGCGGCGGTCTCGGCGCGCTGGCGGTCGGCGGTTTTCCGAGTCTGGCCGATAGCGTTTATGCGCTGGGCTCGGGCCTTTCCGCGCCGATCTTCAACGCCGGTCGCATCCGCGCCTATATCACCGCCGCCGATGCCCGGCTGGAACAAGTCGCGGCCAATTACGAGAAAACCTTTTTGCTGGCGTTGGAAGATGTGGAAAACGCTTTCGTCGCCCATCGTTCCGCCGCGGATAGCTCAGGCCGATTGACCGAAGCGGAAGCCTCGGCGGAAAAAGCTTACCGGCTGGTCGATGCGCTGTATCAGCGCGGTGCAGCTACCTATCTCGCCGTTCTGGATGCGCAGCGCAGCAAGCTGGAACTCAGCGATGAACGTGCCAAAGCCGAAACAGCGGTCAGCGTAGCGATGGTGTCGCTATACCGGGCTTTCGGCGGCGGTTGGGTGCTTGATTCGCCGGTAAACGCCATCGAAAATGCCTCGGCACGCTAATCGACGTCGGTTAGGGCATGCGGGGGCGGTACTTGGGAAGGCGCGGAAGATAAACAAGGATAAGATGACCTTACCAACCGTTAAATTCGATAAGGTCAGATCGGGCGTCCGACCAAATTAGATGGCGTTTAATATCTCATCAATCAATTCGGGACCTCGATAGATTAAGCCGCTATAAATCTGCACCAAGCTGGCGCCGGCGGCTAATTTCTCCTGGGCGTCCGCGCCGCTCAATATGCCGCCGGCTGCAATAATCGGTAGTTTGCCTTGTAATTCCGCCGCCAAACCGTTTACGACGCGAGTCGAACTATCCTTGACCGGCGCACCACTCAAGCCGCCTGCTTCGTCGGCGTGAATATGGCCTTGAATTTTATCGCGGGCGATGGTGGTGTTGGTGGCAATCACACCGTCGATAGCAAATTCCAACAGCAATGCCGCGATGTGGCTGATTTCCTCATCACTTAAATCCGGGGCGATTTTCACCGCGATGGGTGTGTATTTGCCCTGCGCCGCCTGAAGTTTCAGTTGTTCTTCCTTCAACGCGCTTAACAATTGCTTGATCTCGTCGCCTTGTTGCAATTGGCGTAAGTTCTTGGTGTTGGGCGAGGAAATATTAATGGTGATGTAGCTTGCCGCGGTGTAGCTTTTCCGCAAGCCGATCAGATAGTCTTCGGTAGCTTTCTCTAAAGGAGTGTCGGCGTTTTTGCCGATATTGATGCCCAAAATGCCGCGATACTGGCATTTGCCGACTTGTGCCAGTAAATGGTCGATACCCAGATTATTAAAGCCCATCCGATTGATGATGGCTTGATGTTCAGGCAGACGGAATAGGCGTGGCTTGGGGTTGCCGGGTTGCGGGCGTGGGGTGACGGTGCCGATTTCGATAAAGCCAAAACCTAGCTCGGCCAGCGCATCGATGTAATCACCGTTTTTATCCAGGCCGGCGGCCAGTCCCAGCGGATTCTTGAAATGCAAGCCCATCACATCGACCGGTTTGTCCGGCGCGGCCGGCCGGGTCAGGGTGCTGACGCCGCTGGCATGGGCAACTTGCAGCAGTTGCAGGGTGGCATGGTGGGCGGTTTCCGGCGGCAGCGAAAACAGCAAGGGACGTAGCAAGGGATACAGGTTCATGGTGGCGGCAGGCGTTTGGGTAAGTAGGGGCTGGGATTCAGCGCGGTTGGTCGGTTCAGCATGAGATCGCTCAACAAGCGGGCGGCCGCGGGGCCCATCACCAAGCCGTTGCGAAAATGTCCGGCGTTGACGTACAGATTGTCGATATCGGGATGGGGGCCGATATACGGGACTCCGTCGGGGCTGCCGGGACGCAAGCCGGCCCAATGATGAGCGACCGGGAAGTCTTTCAAAGCCGGCAGCAATCGTGTCGCGAATTCGAAAAGCGCCCGGCCGGCCGATTCGGTCGTCGCTTTCTCAAAGCCGGCTTGCTCCACGGTGCTGCCGGCCAGGATGCGGCCGTCACCGCGCGGAATCAGGTAGTGATCGCCGTCGAGCACCATGCAGGGTAGGGTTTCCGGTTCGGCCTCGAACAGCAGCATTTGCCCGCGTACCGGCTGAATGCGCAAATCCAGCGCTTGCTCGGGTAGCAAAGCATTTAGTAAGTTGGCCGTCCAGGCGCCGGCGCTGACCACGAGCTCCCGCATAGCCAGTGTGCGGTCGGCGGTTTGCACTTTTGCGGCTCGGCGGCCGCGTATCGTCAGCGAAGTAATGTCGGCATTCTCGATAAACTCGACGCCTTGTTGGCGTAGCCAAGCTTGCAGCGATTTCAGCAACCGAGGATTGCGGGCTTGGGCAATGTCCGGTAGCCATAACGGTTCCTGCCAGTCGGCATGCAGCCCTGCGGCGAAGTCTGTCGGCGGTGTTTGATGGCGAATGGCGTAGCGCTCGCACCACGCCGTGGCGGCTGCATGGTCGGGGTTTTGGCTGATCAGCATGCCGCAATCCCGCCATTCCGGATCGATGCCGGTCGCTTGGTGCAGCTCGCGGCACAGCTGCGGATAGGTTTCGATACTGGCTGTCGCCAGTTTGGAAATGGCGTCGGCTTGTCGCCAAGGGTAAATCGGCAGCAAAATGCCGCCGCCGGCCCAGGACGCTTCCCGACCCGCGAGGGATTTGTCGATGATGGCGACATCGCGTCCGGCCAGGCGGAGTTCGCGCGCGGCCAGCAGGCCGCTGATGCCGCCGCCGATGATGAGTATGTCCAGATTTTGCGTCATGCGGGTGCGGAAGATTGGCAAGGGCGAATCTTTTTTAAGTTATCACGAAGCCGGCCCGTCGCGGAATAGGTGGGTTGGCTTTCGCGGAGTGTAAAAAAACAAACGGCTGTTGTGAAAAATAGACAAACATTGAATATAGATTATGATTTTGATGTAAATCAATGAATTCTAATTAAATTTTAATTCGCAAAAAAAAGACGTAAAACTTGTACGGCTGGTTTTTTGCTGCTATTATTGCCCGCGTGAAGAAATCCTGTGTTGCATTCCAGCCAATGCAGTCTTAACAATAACAACCCTTGGGGGGAACGACTATGAGTTTTACCAAAACCAAATTAGCGCTAGGCGTTGCTGCGGCGACTTTGACACTGGTTGGCGCGCAAGCCCAAGCAGCGGGCGCCAGCGCCGAGCGCGTGGCCGATGCCGCCGCTAGAAAAACCGAAGCGTTGGAAGCTCAAATGCAACAAATGGCTGAACAAATGCAAGCCATGCAAGCCGAGTTGAACCGGGTTAAAACGGCTTCTTCCGCTAAATCCTCTACCGAAACCGCCAAAATCCAAGAGTTAGATCATTGGATGGCGTCTGTTAAATCAGCTCCCGAAACCTCGCATGCCAAAGATAATTTGGTTGCAGTCCGTGGTGGTTGGCAAAAACTGGATCACGCCCGTGGAGACAACGACAGCGTTCTGAACGATGGCGCATTGCTGTCTAACAATATGAATTCAGATGGCTTTTACTTTGGCGGTGCGTTTGACTTTAATGTCAACAACGATTTATTCGGCTTGATGGATGACACTTCATTCGGCGTTGAGATTGGTGTTGAGTACTCTGAGTTTGGTAAAGGCTTGAATACACTGGGTACCGTGACTGCGGTAAATGCGACTGTAAGTCCGCATCAGTCCACCGATTCTCGCTTGCGGATCAACGCTTCACCAAAAATCAAATTCATGCACGACAGCAAATTGCGTCCATGGATCATCCCCGTCGGTCTTGATATCAATATTCTGGGTGTTCCTTCCAACGCGGTTTCCGTGTTGAACGCCGGCATGCAATTCGGCGGTGGTGTGGAATACGATATTTTCAGAGGTATCACTCTGGGTACCGATGTTCGTTACCATTATTCAACGAGCAAAGTTGATGGTACGCCAACCGACGGTTTCAGTACTGGCGGTTACGTTGGTTTCAAATTTTAATTTGTAAACCCCGCGTTACCCAAAAAGGGAAGGTGTCAAAGCCTTCCCTTTTTTTATGCTCAATTGGTTATCGGCGCATTAGGATGGCTTTGGCTTGCAACTTGTTCGTGGTGGCATCTTGATATTCCGCTGAGTCAGCCACCGGGCCCCAAAGGCGGGCGCCCGCCTGTGCCAAATTGACCGGTTTCTCGTTGACGAATTCGTAAAATCCGCGTTCGCTTAGCTCGCGGCCGAAACCGGAGTTGTTGAGTCTGCCGAACGGCAGTTCCGGCGCGGTCCGCGCCGGTTGGTTGACGAACACTATGCCGCAGTCGATTTGCGCGGCAACGGCGCGCCCACGCTCGATACCGGCCATGAATACCTAAGTGCCGAGGCCGAAGGGTGTAGCATTCGCTAACGCAATCGCGCTTGCCGTGCTGTCGACGACGTGGAAAGCTGCGGCCGGATCGAACAATTCCCGGTTAAACACCGGATTGCGTTCGTCTATCCCCGTAATCACCGTGGGTTCCATAAAATAGCCGGGCCGGTCGAGGCGGTCGCCGCCCAATCCGATCGCCGCTCCGGCTTGGCGGGCCCGATCGATTTACTCCAGCAGCAGGTTCGAGGTTTTTTCCGAAGCCAGCGGTGCTTCGGCATGCTCGCTCGGCACCGGCGACGGCGCTCTCCCGTTCCGCGTCTGATATTGCGGGATAGCTGGCGATGAGTTCACCGCTGGCGAGGTTGATGGATTGGTAACTCAAGGTGGAGTCCCGATTCAAGATGGCGAAAGGCCGGCCCGCGCGGAGCCGGCCGCATTCGGTTTAGGCGCGATCGGTCAGGCCCGGCGTCAGCATCAGGTTGACCGGCAGTTTCTCCTGTAGCGTGTAAGGACTGGCCTTGTTCTCGGCCACCCAGCGCTTTTCGGCGACCGATTCGAACGGCGGCGGCAATTCGCCTTGCAGCGACCACAAATCGAACGGCGTTTCGTCGATCGAAATTTCCCAGTCGTAACCGCGCTCCTTCACATACGGGGCGACTACGGCGTCCAGGGTGCGGATCCACCATTCGCGTAGGATAGGCCCGGGAATGGTTCTGGCGATCTGGTCCACCTTGAAGCGAACGAATTGGTTATGCGGTTTGCCGCCGACGTAGCAATTGCCCTTATCGATGGCCTCGAACAGGATTACGACGTAAAACTTGGGGATGGGCACGCCGGCGTAGATGCCGGTGATGCGCTCGGCGAGTTCTTGTTTGTCTTCGGCACTGAAGGCGCCGGTCGGATGGTAGACTTTCCACAAAGGCATGGTGATTCTCCTGAATTTGAAGTATTGGGACGGGCCGGTTTGGGGGCCGCTAAAATCCGAATTCGGTCGCCTGGCGCCGGCGGCGATCCGAACTCGGGCGACGCGTCGTTAGTCCAGGTTTGCGAAATCCTTGGGGGGATGCAAGCCGAATGGCGGCGTCGGGGATTACTTTAGGCCGGCTGGAGCCAAGCGTAAAATGGCGAATATTCATACGCGGATGAATATTTTCGATGCCGGTCTTCCCGGCGCGTCGTTAACATTCCGCGGTTTTGGGTATTCCGACCATGGCCGATTTACGCAGCTTCGATTTGAATTTACTGGTCGCTTTCGATTGGCTGATGCGAGAACGTAGCGTGTCGCGGGCAGCGGAGAAAATGTTCATCAGTCAGTCGGCGATGAGCCATGTACTGCAGCGCTTACGGCAACAGTTGGAAGACCCGTTGCTGGTGAAAACCCCGGCCGGCATGGTGCCTACCGCGCGGGCCTTGGCACTGGTCGATCCGGTCTCCGTGGTGCTGAAAGAGGTGGAAGGTTTGATCAGGGCGCCGGCCCCGTTCGATCCGGCTGGCAGCCGGCGCGCGTTCGCGATTGCCGCCACCGATTACGTGGAAGCCTTGCTCTTGCCTAAACTGGCACCGCGCATCGCCCGTCAGGCGCCGGGCGTGGACATTCGTTTCAAACGTACCAGTAGCCGGTTTCCGCTCGATGCGTTGGAACAAGGCGAAATCGATCTGGTGTTGGGTTTCGAGGTGATGCTGAATCCGCCGAAGCATCTGCATTGTCTGGCCTTGTTCGACGATTGCATGGTTTGCGTGGCGCGGGTCGGTCATCCGGTCGTGAATCGGGAATTGACGCTGGAGCAATACATCGGCTTGCCGCACATCATGCTGTCTGGCGCCGGCTCCGGTAGCGGCCAAGTTGATAGTTGGCTGGCCGAGCGCGGTCTGGAGCGGCGGGTGGCATTGACGGTTTCGCATTTTCTGTCGGCGCCGTTGATTGTGGCCCAAACCGATATGGTCATGGCCTTTCCTAAGCGTACCGCCTTGCAAATCGCGCAAAACCAGCCTCTGCAATGGGTGCCGTTACCGTTGGATTTGCCGGATTACGCCACGGTCATGGTCTGGCATCCGTTGCAAGACCAGGAGCCGGCCAACCGTTGGTTGCGCAGCGAGATCCGCGCCGCTTGCGTCGAGTTGACGGCTTAAACGAATCGCGGCTCGCCCAGTTCCGGAAAGTAGCGCGACTGCATGCGCCGGCAGTAATCGGTCAAGGCCGGTTGCGCCAGCGCATAGTCCTTGACCGGCGAGGCAACAGGGCAGGCCAGTAGGTTGATCAAGATGCCGTAGGCGGACGCGTCGACGCTGGCGGGTTGCTCGCCGAGCAAATAGGGTTGGTCCGCTAAGGCAGCGGCCAACGCGGCCACGTCCTGCCGGCCCAACTCGAATATTTGTGCGGCCGGTAAGCGACCGATGCCGTGGCCGCGAATCTGGCTTTTGATCCGCAGGCGGTAAAGGCTGGCGACCCCGTCGGCAAGGAGCGGCGGCAGGCTTCGAAAAATTGCCTGTTTGTTGATGCGCCAATTCTCCGCCCCGGTTTGCCAGCGGCTGTACATGCAGACCCAATACAAATGCTCTTCCAGCAGCCGTTGCCAGGCAAGGGCTTGGGCTTTTTGCCGGTCGGAAAGGGTTTGGTCCGGCCGGTTGCCGAAATTCTGTTGCAGATGGGCGATGATGATCCGGCTATCGGCGATTTTGCGGCCGTCGTGGTCGATGTAGGGCAATTTGCCTAGCGGCGCGTATATCGGTAGCGTTTCCACGATCCGGTACTCGATTTCGGCCATCCGCAGATAGGTTTCCAGCTTCGTGCAAAACTGGCCGGGGTTGGGGATATGCCAGGCTCTGGGAAATTGATGAAGAACAATCATTTGTTGTTTCGTCTAGGTTTTGGGGCATTTCGTAGTCGGTCATTTCCGAGGGTAGCGGGCCATTGGGAGTAGTCGGTTTTACAGGCCTGATGCGAGTTTCTCTGATGTTATACTACACAGATTCGATTTGATTGAGATGGCGGCACTTGTCAATCGGTTGTCTCAAAAATCCGTCGCCGCTGTCGGTGCCTTTTTATCCTGCCGATGCCCGAAAAATGACTTCCCGGCCAACGAAATCAAAAACCGAGCGCGCGCCGATTCCTTCACATGCCGAGTGCCAAGCGCTTAACTCGGTTCGTTTAACAGCGTTGAATTAAATGATGAGAACGCTTTACCCTGAAATATCGCCCTTTCACAGCTTCTTTCTCGACACGGATTCGATGCATCGGGTGTATGTCGAACAATCCGGCAATCCCGCTGGTATCCCGGTGATCTTTCTGCACGGTGGACCGTGTTCCGGTACCAAGCCGGAACATCGGCGCTACTTCGATCCGGAGCGCTATCACATCGTCTTGCTCGACCAACGCGGCTGCGGCCAGTCTCTGCCGTTTGGCGAGTTGGCGGCGAATACAGCGCTGGATTTGGTCGACGACATCGAGCGGATCAGAATTCGCTTGCGCGTGGAACGGTGGTTGCTGTTTGGCGGTTCGTGGGGGGCTACCTTGGCTTTGCTTTATGCGCAGCGTTTCCCCGAAAAGGTCTCGGGCATGGTGCTGCGGGGCGTGTTTTTGGCGCGTGCGGCCGATATGGATTGGTTTCTCGGCAATGGCGCCAATCGGATTTATCCGCAAGCTTGGCAAGGTTTGCTGGATAGTGTCGATGCCAAGGAGAAACAGGAGGTTCTGCCTAATCTGTTGAGCTCGGTATTCGGTGGCGACGGGAGCCTTGCCCGGCGCGCGGCGAAAGGTTGGCAGGACTGGGGCGGCCAGGTCGCTTTGGGTAATGAGTTCATCGCGAGTGCAGAGCCGGCCGGTGAACGTGAGGTGTTGCAAGTCAGGATGGAGCTGCATTACGCCCGAAATCGCTATTTTCTCTCTGAAAATCAGCTATTGGCGAATTGCGGACTCTTGAGCGAGATTCCCTGTTCGATCATCCACGGGCAGAACGATTTAACCTGTCCGTTGGAGGCGGGTTGGGCCTTACATCGCGCATTGCCTCATGCCGAATATATCGTGCTGCCCAACGCCGGACACGTTGCTCGCGGCGAGGAAATGATCGGCGCCTTGGTGGCGGCGGCCGATCGGATGGCTGGGCTGTTGGGCTAAAACATGGCGGATACGAAAAAACGCTTGGTGATCGCAATGACCGGCGCAACCGGCGCTATCTACGGTATCAGGATGCTGGAGATACTCCGAGAACGGCCGGAATGGGAAACGCACCTGGTGATTTCCTCGGCGGGGCTGGTCAATCTGAAATACGAATTGGACATGGATAGGGCGGCGCTGTATGCGCTCGCCGACGTGACGCACGGCATCAACGATATTGCCTCCAGTATTGCAAGCGGCTCCTTCAAGACCGAGGGAGTTGTCATTGCGCCGTGTTCGATGAAAACCCTGGCGGCGGTGGCGCACGGTTTTGGCGACAATCTGATTTCGCGGGCGGCCGACGTGGCACTGAAGGAACGCCGTAAAACAGTGCTGGTGCCCCGCGAAACCCCGTTAAATTTGGCGCACATCCGCAACATGGCGGCGGTTACCGAGATGGGCGGCATCATATTTCCGCCGATGCCGGCGTTTTACAATAAATCCGATTCGCTGCGGGCAATGGTTGACGAGGGGGTCGGCCGCATATTGGATATGTTCGGCGTCGATGCCGCCGGTCTGTATAAGCCCTGGATCGGCCTGGAAGGCTGAGTCGCGATCAAATCCAATCGATTCCCGGAGTTTTTTGCGTTTATTTGGCCCGTCGCGAATTGACAGGGTGCCGGTTCTGATTTAGAGTTGCCGCACTCGATTATTTTGCCCGTCAACAAAGGCTTGCTAGGCTCTCGAATCTTGCTGGGAAACGGGAGCTTTGTTGTAAGGGTCGCCTTAAAAACAATAACTGTAACTATAACAATCGGAGCACATAAGTATGGCAAGACCATTAATTCAAATGGCGTTGGACTCACTGGATTTCGACCAAACCGTTGCGTTGGCCGACAAAGTCGCACCTTACGTCGATATCTTCGAAATCGGTACCCCTTGCATCAAATACAACGGTATCAATCTGGTCAAGGAATTGAGACAACGTTTCCCTAACCAACTGCTGCTGGTTGACCTGAAAACCATGGATGCCGGCGAATACGAAGCCGGTGCTTTCTACGCTGCCGGCGCGGACATCTGCACCGTATTGGGCGTTTCCGGTCTGGCTACCATTGGTGGCGTGATCAAAGCGGCTAAAAAATATAGCGCCGAAGTTCAAGTCGACCTGATCAACGTACCTAACAAAGGCGAATGCGCTCGCGAATCCGCGAAATTGGGCGCGCAAATCATGGGTGTTCACACCGGTTTGGACGCACAAGCGGCCGGCCAAACGCCTTTCACAGACTTGGCTGAAGTTGCCAACCTGGGCCTGAACGTTCGCGTTTCCGTTGCCGGCGGTATCAAACCAGCCACTATCGATCAAACCGTTAAAGCCGGTGCTAACATCATCGTGGTCGGCGCGGCAATCTACGGTGCCGCATGCCCTGCGACCGCGGCAAAAGAAATCCGCGAACTGGTTGACGCCGCGTCTGCATAAGACTGTCTTGGCAAGACCTAAGCGTTAACAGTAAGTAGCAAGGACGGGTGGCTAACGCCACTCGTCCTTTCTTACGTTTTAAACCCCAGTTTTTGAAAAGCGGTGCCAAGAGCACCCGCTGTCATTATCGATATTTAAAGGAGATACACCAATGCCTTCGCGCCGAGACTTAGCGAACGCCATACGCGCACTCAGCATGGACGCCGTCCAAAAAGCCAACTCCGGCCACCCTGGTGCGCCAATGGGCATGGCCGACATCGCTGAAGTATTGTGGAACGATTTTCTGAGCCACAACCCCACCAATCCCAAATGGCCGAATCGCGACCGCTTCGTGCTGTCCAACGGTCACGGCTCCATGCTGATTTACTCGCTGTTGCACCTGAGCGGCTATAACCTGCCGATCGACCAGTTGAAACAGTTCCGTCAACTGCACTCCAAAACCCCGGGTCACCCCGAATACGGCTACACCGACGGCGTCGAAACCACCACCGGTCCTTTGGGCCAAGGCATCACCAATGCCGTCGGTTTCGCCATCGCCGAACGCGCGCTGGCCGGTCAATTCAACCGTCCCGGCCACGACATCGTCGACCACCACACCTACGTGTTCCTGGGCGACGGCTGCCTGATGGAAGGCATCTCCCACGAAGCCTGCTCGCTGGCCGGCTCCATGGGCCTGGGTAAACTGATCGCCATCTACGACGACAACAACATCTCCATCGACGGCGAAGTCCGCGGTCACGGCGACGTCCACGGCTGGTTCCTGGACGACACCCCGAAACGCTTCGAAGCCTACGGCTGGCACGTCATCCCCAAAGTCGACGGCCACGACCCCGAAGCCGTGAAAAAAGCCATCGAAGCCGCTAAAGCCGTCACCGACAAACCATCCATCATCTGCTGCCAAACCATCATCGGTTTCGGCTCGCCGAACAAACAAGGCAAGGAAGAATGCCACGGAGCCGCCCTCGGTGAAGCCGAAGTCGCCGCCACCCGTGAAAAACTCGGATGGTCGCACGCCCCATTCGAAATCCCCGCCGACATCTACGCCGGATGGGACGCCAAAGCCAAGGGCGCCGAACGCGAAGCCGCCTGGAACGCCCAATTCGCCGCCTACCAAGCCGCGCATCCGGCCCTGGCCGCCGAATTCGAACGCCGCGTCGTCAAAGGCCAACTGCCCGGCGACTGGAGCGAAAAAGCCAACGCCTTCATCGCCGACGTCAACGCCAAAGCCGAAACCATCGCCAGCCGCAAAGCCTCGCAAAACACCCTGAACGGCTTCGGCCCACTGTTGCCCGAACTCTTGGGCGGCTCCGCCGACCTGGCCGGTTCCAACCTGACCCTGTGGAAAGGCTGCAAAGACATCAACGCTGCGGGCCACGACGGCAACTACGCCTACTACGGCGTGCGCGAGTTCGGCATGAGCGCCATCATGAACGGCATCGCCCTGCACGGCGGCTTCAAACCCTACGGCGCCACCTTCCTGATGTTCTCGGAATACGCCCGTAACGCGTTGCGGATGGCCGCGCTGATGAAAGCGCCGACCATCTTCGTCTACACCCACGACTCCATCGGTCTGGGCGAAGACGGCCCGACCCACCAACCGATCGAACAAACCGCCACGTTGCGCATGATCCCCAACATGCAAGTCTGGCGTCCGTGCGACGCGGTGGAATCGGCGGTCAGCTGGAAAGCCGCGATCGAACGCACCGACGGCCCGAGCACCCTGATCTTCTCCCGGCAAAACCTGCCGCACATGCCGCGCAGCCAAGCCCAGATCGACGCGATCGCCAAAGGCGGCTACATCCTGAGCGGCGAAGGCAATCCGGACGCCATCATCATCGCCACCGGCTCCGAAGTCGAACTGGCGGCGAAAGCGGCCGAAGCGTTGAGCGCCAAAGGCAAAAACATCCGCGTGGTGTCCATGCCGTCGACCAACGTGTTCGAAGCGCAAGATCAGGCGTACAAAGACAGCGTACTGCCGCCGAGCGTGACCGCGCGAGTGGTAGTCGAAGCCGGCGTGACCGATAGCTGGTGGAAATACGCGGGCAGCCAAGGCCGAGTGGTTGGCCTGGACCGCTTCGGCGAATCGGCCCCGGCCGGCCAACTCTTCAAAGAGTTCGGCTTTACCGTGGATAATGTCGTCGCTAATGTGGACGCCGTGCTTTAATAGCCGGTAACTTGTCAAACGTCCCTGTCCGCCGGGCAGGGGCGATTCATACGGAAGAGGAAGGTGAGCACTATGAAAAGCGTGGAATTGAAACGAGGATTTTTCGTTGCGTTACTGTTGACCGCCGCGGCCGCGCAGGCCCAGGACTATCCGGCGGCCGATTTTCAGCCCAAGGTGGTTTACCGCGATCCGGCGCTTGCCGAAGCCGCGCCGACCGCGAGCTCGGCTCCGACAAGCGCCGCAGCGGTGCCGTGCGTCAATCAGCAGGCGCAGACGCAATCGGAAGCCGATCCCAAATATCCGGCCTCCAGCTTTCAACCCAAAGTCGTGTTTAGCGGCACCGGGTCGTAATACTCAGTTCGGCGGGCCAGGCTTGCGGCGCGGTTCGGGTTAATCCAACCGGCCAGTTCAGGTTGACCGGTCGATTAAAATAACAACGATAACATTCAGGAGTATTCTCAAATGGCAAATAATAGTTTGATGAATAGCTTATTCGGCTTGTTGCCGAGCTTTTTCTTCGATAAGCCCGGCGGTGGCGGTACCTCCGAGGGTAATAGCGAAGACGGAGGCACGCAATTGACCGGCGTGGCGCGTTACCTACAACGGCTGGAGCCGCAAACGGCCGACGACGAACCGGCATTGACCGGCGTGGCTCGCTATCTGGCGGCTCTTGAGCCGGCGGCGGTCGAGCCGGAAGCGGAGGCCGAAGCAGAAGTGATTGAGGAGGAGGTCGTCGAAGCCGTCGAGGTTGTCGAGCCCGAGCCGGTACCGACCGGTGTCGAAAAGTATTTGAGTCTGCAAGCTGAACATCCGGTTACCCGAGTCGCTAAGTATCTGATCAAGGAATCAATCCAGTCCAAGGCCGCGCCGATTACCGGCGTATCCAAATACGTCACCATGCACGATAGGGAAGACCATTCGGTAACCGGGGTTGCCAAATATGTTATTCGGCAAAATATGGCCGAATCTCCAGCGGTGACTGGCGTCGCTAAATACGTGCTAAAAAAAGACTTGGCGGCTAAGGATGTGCCGGCGGCAACCTCCGTTAGCAAGTACTTGGCTAAGCAGGCGCTGGTTTCCAAGGATGTACCTGTTTTGAGCGGCGTCGAAAAATATCTGGCTCGGCAAGACAAGTTATTGAAAGAGCAGGCGCCGTTAACCGGGGTCGCCAAATTCGTTGCCGAACAGGAGTTGGCTGCGCGTAAAGCCGCGGCGTTGGCTTTGGTGGCTCGCTACGCCGAAGCGGAAGCCAAATTGCAAGCTGAAAAAGCGGAGGCATTGATGAAGCAGGAACAAGCCGAGGAAATCGCATTTGCCGCCGAAGTCATTGTCGAAGGTTCGGCGGTGGATCGCTATCTGGCCCGTCAATCCGCGGCGGCCGAACTGGCGCCGAAGCCAACCGGTGTCGCTAAATATTTGGCCAGACAATTGCAACTGCAAAGCCAGGCCGCGCCGGTTACCGGCGTGGCGCGTTATTTAGCCAAGCAATCCGTCTTAGCTAAACAATTGCCGACATTGACCGGTGTTGCCAAGTATGTCGCCAAGCAGCGGCTGGAAGTCAAGCCCGAGGTGGTGGTCAGTACGGTTTCCAAATATCTTGCGAAACACGCCGTCGAAGAAAAGGCCGCCGGCGAAGTGACTGGGGTCGCCAAATACATGGCCAAGCAGGAAGTGGCGGATAGAGAGGTGCCTAGCGTGTCAGGCGTGTCAAAATACGTAGCCAGACAGGCGTTACAATCCGACGAAGTTAGCTATACCAGAACGACCGGTGTCGAGAAGTACTTGCGCAAGCAGGGCTAATCCCGCTTGACGGCACCCAAAGCCGGCGTACTCTTTTCGGGACGCCGGTTTTTTTTCGCCGAAATTCGGCGGCTTTTTATCGTCAAGTGGCGGAGACGTCCCGTTGCGTAGGTAAAAAACAACATTCCCTAGGTAACAGCCAAAATCATGCTACTCTTGGAGGGCTAACTTTGGCCAGTATTCTTTCAACGCGTCGTGAGCATTTCCCAACCCACCGACATTCAAATTGCTCTTAAACTCTGTAAAGGGGCTTTTTTATCCGCCGCCGGTTTTAGCTTGATTATCAATATGTTGATGTTGACCTCGCCGTTGTATATGCTGCAAGTATATGACCGAGTGGTGGCGACCGGAAATCTGTCGACCTTGCTGATGTTGAGCTTGATCATGTTGATTTTGTTCGCGACGATGAGCGGTTTGGAATGGGTCCGTTCCCAGATACTGGTAAGGGTCAGTAGCCGTTTGGAGCTGCTGTTAAACGAACGATTGTTTCAGGTCGCTTACAAACAAGCGCTGTATTCCGGCGGACAGAGGGCGACATCGCAGCCGCTAGACGATCTGACCGCGTTGCGTCAATTTTTGACCGGCAATGGCTTGTTCGCATTTTTCGATGCGCCGTGGATGCCGATCTATCTCGGCGTGATGTTCATTTTTCACCCGCTATATGGTTGGTTTGCAGTCGCGACGGCAGTTTTGATGGTCTTGATTGCCGTCGTCAACGAAAAAGTCACCGCCGCGACTTTGGACGAGGCCAACAAGGTGGCGATAGCCGGACGGGCCTTGGTGAATAAAAACCTCCGCAATGCCGAAGTAATCGAATCGATGGGCATGGCTGAGAATATCAAACAGCGCTGGCTGGCGGCCGCTAACCACGTCTTGATTTTGCAAGGACTCGCGAGTTCGCGCGCCGGCTTGGTCGGGGCGTTTTCCAAGGTAATCAGGCTGGCGTCGCAGTCGCTCATTTTGGGCTTGGGAGCTTATCTGGTGATACAAAAAGAAATCACCCCAGGATTGATGATCGCCGGTTCGATATTGTTGGGGCGCTCGATCGCGCCTATCGACATGTTGATCGCCAACTGGAAGGGATTTGTCAATGCGCGCGGTCAATATCGGCGGTTGAATGAAATCTTGCAGCGGATTCCCGCCGAACCCACGCGAATGACCTTACCTACACCGCGCGGAAGTTTTCAGTTGGAGGGCGCCGTCGTAACGCCGCCCGGCGCTAACGCGCCGGTGATCAAAGGGATAAGCTTAGCGATCAATGCCGGCGACATCGTCGGCGTTCTCGGCGCTAGCGGCGCCGGTAAATCGACGTTGGCTCGCGCCTTGCTCGGCATCTGGCCCACCTCCGGCGGGAAGATCCGCCTGGATCAGGCCGATGTCCATGCCTGGAATCGCAATGAATTGGGGCCTTACCTAGGTTATTTGCCGCAGGATATAGAATTGTTCGAAGGCACGATCGGCGAAAATATCGCCCGGTTTGGCGAAGTCGATGCAGTTAAAGTCGTCGAGGCGGCGAAAATGGCCGGCGTGCATGACCTGATATTGCATTTGCCCAACGGCTACGACACCGTCATCGGCGCAAACGGCGGCGCTTTGTCGGGCGGTCAGCGTCAACGTATCGGGCTGGCGCGGGCTCTTTACGGCGAGCCCGTCGTCGTCGTGCTCGACGAACCCAATTCGAATTTGGACGAACAAGGCGAGCAGGCGCTGGCTCAAGCGCTGGTTTTGCTGAAACAAAAGGGGGCTACCGTGATTCTGATTACCCATCGAAACAGCGTTTTGTCCAACGTGGATAAGTTAATGATCTTGAATGAAGGCAAGTTGGCGGTTTACGGGCCGCGAGACCAAGTGCTCGCCCATTTGCAACAACAAGCCCAGTCGCAAGCGTCGTGACCGGTATCGATCGCTTTGCCCGCCCATGGATGTGAAGAATTTGTCCCCGTCCGTCAAACCGAGCGCCGTAATGACGCCGGTCGTCGACGATAGGCCGATACGCCTGATCGGCGTCATCATTTTGTTAGTGGCGTTTAGTTTATTCGCGCTGTGGAGTTATTGGGCGCCGATCGACGGGGCGGCGTTGGCCTCCGGCGTCATCACCGTCAAATCTCACCGTAAAACCGTGCAGCACCTGGACGGCGGCATCGTGCATCAAATCTTCGTCAAGGACGGCGACATCGTCCGGGAAGGCGATATTTTGCTGACGCTGGACGGTACCGAAGCCCGCTCGCAATTGGAAGTACTTCGAGGCCAATCGATCACGCTGTCCGCGCAATTGGCCCGATTGGAAGCCGAGCGCGATCGGAAAGCCCGCATTGAATTCCCCGACAATTTGAGCCGCTTGGACGATAGCCGCGTCGCGGAAGCCAGAACTAGCGAGACCGAGCTATTTTCAGCCAGGCGTGTGGCCTTCGAAGGGCAAATTTCGGTTCTGAAACAAAAGATCAACCAGCTCAGTACGCAAATCGTCGGGATTAAAGGTCAGCGCCAGAGCAAGCAAGCATTGTCCGAGTCTTACGGCGAAGAGGCGAAGGATTTAAAAGAGTTGTTGGCCGAGGGGTTTGCCGACAAACAACGCTTGCGTGACACCGAACGCAATCATGCCAGTAACTCGGGCGACATCGCTTCGTTAACGTCG
The DNA here is from genome assembly GCF_050275925.1 of Methylomonas sp. MS20. Lineage (NCBI taxonomy): Bacteria > Pseudomonadati > Pseudomonadota > Gammaproteobacteria > Methylococcales > Methylococcaceae > Methylomonas > Methylomonas sp. MS20. Next base: position 4,856,376 of record NZ_CP189962.1, on the reverse strand, counting down.
CAGATCGCGGCCGCCGAAATTCAGATCGGCGAAACCAAGCTGGAGATACTGCAGCTCGAAAAGAAGTTTCAAGAAGAGGTGTCCGAGAAATTGAGCGAAGTTCAATCCCAGCTATTCGACGTTAATCAACGCTTGGCGGCGACCGCCGACAAGGTTAGCCGGATCGAGATCAAGGCTCCGGTTGGCGGGCGGGTGATGGGTTTGGCGATACATACCCAGGGCGGCGTGGTGATGGCTGGCAGTCCAATACTCGACATCGTGCCGCAACAAGAAGATTTGATCATCGATGCGCGGGTATCGCCGTTGGACATCGATCGGATACGTTTGGGCTTGGTCGCCGAGGTCAGGTTCAGTGCGTTTAAGCAAGCGTTGACGCCGACTACCGAAGGTAAGGTTATTCATATTTCGGCCGATCGTTTCGTCGATGAAAAGGCCGACGCAGCTTATTATCAGGCCGAGGTGGAATTGACGCCGGAGAGCTTGCAAAAACTGAAAAACCTGGAATTGGTACCCGGCATGCCGGTGGAGGTGATGATCCGGACCGGCGAGCGCACCGTCGTGGAGTATCTGATGCAACCCATCACCGACGCGTTCGCGCGGGCTTTCCGAGAGGATTGAGCGATGCGCTCGACTAAGTTGATCTTGTTGGGCTTGGCTGTTACGTTGGCGGGTCGGGCATGCGCCGACGACTTGCTGACGGTGTATCAGCAAGCATTGCAGGCGGCACCGTCGCTTAAGTCGGCCGACGTCAAAGTCGATATCGGCGCTGCGCAAACCGGCCAAGCCTTGGGCCAAATGCTGCCGCAAGTTACCGGAACCGCGAATTGGTCGGAAAATCGGTTGAACGTGCGAAATAGCGATTTGAGTTATTCGGGCACTCGTTATTATCTGTCGCTGAATCAGACACTGATCGATTTTGCCAAATTCTGGACCTGGCGGCGGGCGCGGGTAGCCGAATCGCAATACGAACTCGAGCGCACCGATGTGAGCAATCTTTTAATGTTCAGTGTCGTTGAACGCTACTTTGGCGTTTTGGAAGCGGAGGATCAACTTCGCTTCATTCAAACCGAGAAGCTTGCGATTCAACAGCAATTGCAGCAGGTGCAAAAGCGGTTTGCCAAGCAGTTAGTCAAAATCACCGATGTTTACGAGGTCGAAGCGCAACTGGATAAAATCGAGGCGGACCAAATCGAAGCCGAAAGCTTGGTTTCCTCGGCTAAGCAAAACTTGAGGGAGTTGACCAACCAGGAGCCGGACAGTCTACTAACCTTGCGCGAAAACATTGAATACAAGGAATTGGAAGGTAAGTTGGACGACTGGATCGCCGTGGCAACAAACGATAATCCGGCCCTGGCCGCGCAGCAGAAAGCCATCGAGGCGGCCGACAACGACCTCGTCGCCCAGAAATCCCGCCACCTACCGGTGGTCGACCTACAGCTTAACTACTACGATACCAACACCGGTTATCAAAGTACCCTGCTGTCCAATCAAACCCAAACTCAAGTCGCGGCGATTAACGTCAACGTGCCGATCTTTAGCGGCGGTACGACCATGCATCAGGTTCGCGAAGCGGAAAGCCGCTTGGCACTGAATCGCCACGCCGAGGAAGAAAAGTTACGGACCGTGGTCAAGGAAACCAGCGATGCGTTTTTGACGTCGAACGCCAACGTCAGGCGGATTAAGGCTTCGATCAAGGCGTTGGAATCCGCTCAAAAGTCCCACGATGCGATGCAGAGTGCCTATAAATACGGTGTTGCCACCATCGGTGACGTTTTAGTCGCCCAGCAAACCGAGTTTCGAGCCAGGCGCGATTTGTTGCAGAGCAAATACGCGTATATTAAAAATCGCTTCAGATTTTTACAGGCCATCGGCGCTATCAGCGAGGAAAACTTGCAGGAAGTCAATACTTGGTTGGAGAAGCCGGTGCAAGCTTCTTCAGTCCCGAACCCTGAAAAATAGCCGCGCGATTTTGGTTATCACGCTTGGGTATATCCCGGTAATTCCGGCGAACTCTCGGCTAGCCGCACCGAGAGCTTCGAACCGGACGTGTGTTAGCGGTGAAAGCCGGCGATGGCATCGATAACCGTGTCCACTTCGGTGTCGAGCATGCCTGGCCACATGGGTAGGCTCAGGCACTCTTGAGCAAGTTTCTCGGCAATCGGCAATGAAAATTCGGCAAACTCAGGATAACAAGCCTGGCGATGCGGAGGAATAGGGTAGTGAATCATCGTGCCAATTCCGGCGGCCTGCAAATGCTGCTGTAAGGCGTCGCGTTGGGGACTTAATACGACGTACAAGTGCCAAACCGGATCCGCCCAGTCCGGGACAAACGGCCGGATTAGATTTGAATCTCGCTGAATCAGGCTGTCGAATCCGACGTGGTAGCGGCGTGCGATTTCCCGCCGTTGCCGATTGTTTTCATCCAATACCTTGAGTTTGACACGTAAGAAAGCGGCTTGTAATTCATCCAGGCGGCTGTTTTGACCCAGTGTGTCGTGTTGGTATTTGATCGTGGAGCCGTAATTGCGAAGTCGCCGAATTTTTTCGGCCAATTCTCTATCGTTGGTGACCACGGCGCCGGCATCGCCGAGCGCGCCCAAATTCTTGCCGGGATAGAAGCTGGTGGCGGCCGCATGGCCCAGGCTACCGGCTTTTTTGCCGTAATATAACGCGCCTTGCGCTTGCGCGGCATCCTCCAGAACGAACAGCTGGTGCTTATCGGCGATGCGCATAACGGCATCCATATCGGCGACCTGGCCGTACAGATGGACCGGAATGATGGCTCGAGTGCGCGAGGTCACCGCCGCTTCGATACGCGACGGGTCCAAATTGTAAGTGCGAGCATCGGGCTCGACCGGGATGATGGTTGCTCCGGTGCGGGTAACCGCCAACCAGGTTGCAATAAACGTGTTGGACGGCACGATAACCTCATCGCCGACGCCTATTCCTTGGGCGGAAAGTGCCAACGCTAATGCATCGAGTCCGTTACCGACGCCCACGCAATGTTCGGCTTCGCAATAGCTGGCGAATTCCGCTTCGAACCGCTCGACTTCTTCGCCGAGAATGAACCAACCGGAGGCCAAGACGCGTTTAAAGCTTTGCTCCAACTCGTTTTGCAATGCCAGATTGGGCGTTTTTAAATCCAGAAACGGAATCATCGGCGCTTTTCTCTAGCGGCCTTCAGGAAGACGTCGTAGTCGCGGTAATAATCTTCTTCGGTGTAAAACTCCGAAGCCAGGACCAAGCAGACCGCGCCGGATGAAAAATTGTCCAAGTCGCGCCACATGCCTGGGGCGATATATAAGCCGTAATAGGAGCGATTTAAATGAAACAGTTTCTTTTCGAAGCCGTCGTCCAAGGTTACGTCAAAGCTGCCCGACATCGCGATCATCAGTTGCTGTAATGTCTTATGACCATGCGCGGCGCGCGTCGCGCCGCCGGGAACATCATACAAGTAATAAGTACGCTTGATCTCGAACGGAACATGGCGCCCCGCCTCGATAAAGGTCAAGTTGCCGCGGGCATCCGGGATGCGGGGTAATTCGATGATTTTGCAATCGTTAATCGACATTTTCTTCTCCGGTTAATGGGATCTCGAAGAACTCATGTACGGTTCCTCCTCCGCCAAATTCCGTTTTGAATTTATAAAGTCCCTCATTCAGCACTTTGCCGGCCTGTTCGTTGCAGATACCGAAATCGAGCCAACGCTTTCCGTCGCTGACGGCCTTGGTAATGCAGAAGTCGAACACCGCGTCCAGTGCGGAAAATTGATAGCCGATGTCATTCGCGGCGATATATTGGGTATGAATACAGGTCGCGGTGATAAACAATAAAACGCCGGCGACGACTTGGTCTTGGTGGGTGCCGCAAACGATTTGAATTTGATCGGGAAAACGCTCGGCGAGCATCGTGATTTCGCTCAAGCTATGAACCGGCCCGGTGCCATGTTTTCGCGCCAAATTCTCGGTTAATACCTGCCAAAATTCGCCCAGTAGGGCCATGTCTCCGGATAAGCCTATCTGATTTTTCCGCGCTTTATTCAAACTGCGCCGCCGCCGTTCGCTGATCCGCCCGCGCGGCGTCGTCAGGTCAATCGAGCTCGAGAGATCGCAGCGGTAGCGGTGCGCGTTGAGTCGGAACAGCGCGTATAGATCGTCTTGCGCCGGTTGGCGGTGATAAAAGGCCGGTACCGCCTTGTACAATAGGCGTTGTTTGCATTGGCTTCGATAATAGCGGCAACAGGTCCGCAGGGCTTCTATCATCCGCTCCCCACGTAGTTGGCCCTGCTGCACGATGCCCCCGTAAGTCGCGCCGGGATGGCTGACCACGCAAGCTTCATCGTCCGGTTGCAAGGCAGCCGGCAACAGGCCCAGCCAGCCATGTTCGTCGTAGATGATCAGCGATTGGTCGACGAAACGACTACCGTGATAGGATAAAAACCGCCGGGTATGCAGTAGCGTGGATTGCAGCGAATCGTCGCAAAAGCTATCCCAATCCTCGGCGTCCGCTTCGCCGTAAGCACGCACTTGTAACGTCATTCCCGCTCCAGCCGCGCGCAGGCAAAGCCATCGCGTCCAAAGTGGTTGCCGTTATAAAACACGTAGAGCTGCTCGCCAATCTGGATAGGCGCCGCGTACATAATCGCATCCGAATCGAATTCGCCGGGCGAAACGTCCAGGTTCAGATGCGCATCCATGCGCCGCCAATGTATCCCGTCCGCCGACTCCGCATAACCTAATCGGTAGGCGGCGAAAGACCGCCGGCGCACCGAGTAAAATAGCCGAAACCCGCCGCCGGGTTTTCTGATCACGCAGGGGCGGCCGAAGCCGTGCTCGTCGGCTTCCTCGACACGAAGCTGCACCTGGCCGTGGCTGGGGAAATGCACGCCGTCCTTGGATTCGACATAACGCAAATCGTAAACCGGCATGCTTTTACCGTTCAACTCGATCCAGTCGCTACCCGCCACGTACCACAACCGGACGACGCCTTGATCGAGCAAGGCCCAGGGGCCGCCGCGAATATGCCGCTCTTGGTCGGAGCGTTCCAACACCGGAACGCTGGAATGGCGGTGGAAAGTTTCGCCGCCGTCGTCGCTGATGGCTAGCCCGGTTAACAGGCGGTAGCGGATTTTGGTACCCAATTCGAAACCGGCGTAATACAGAAACAGGCGTTGGCCGCCCATCGGTAGCACCGAGCACGTCAGCAAACCGTTCTCGTCGAAGCTTCCTGGGGTACCCAGGTCTAGTAGCGGGCGTTCGGAGACCCGCAATACTCGGGTGGGATCGTTGGCATCCACATCGACGAAACCCGGTCTACCCAAACCGTTGGCGTCGCAGAAAGTCACGAAAACCCGGATCACCTCGGGCGATATTTGCAATGGAGTCGGTACCATCGCATGGCTGGTTGCCCAATCCTGGTCGCCGGGAGGCGCATAAACGATGCCGAGTTTTCGCCAGTGCATCGTCATGCTTTAACCTTGAAAAAACGGAGCGAGCTGACTTTGGATGGTGCAGGCATTGCCGCTCCGTACAAAGCGCCGTCTTCGGTGTTTTGCGTTAGCACGATACCCGGCCCGATCCAGTTGTCCTTGCCTATCGTCAAATTGTTCGCGAGCGTGGAGTTCACGCCTAAAAAGCTGTTTTCACCAATGTGGCAGAAACCGGAGATGACGACGTGAGAGGAGATAAAACAATGATCGCCGAGCGAGGAATGATGGCCGATATGGTTGCCGCTCCATAAAATAACGTCGTTACCGATGCTGACAAAAGGTTGCACGGTATTGTCTTCGAAAATAAAACAATGCTCGCCGATCCGGGCATTGGGCCAAACGAACGCGCGAGTACTGATGTAAGACGCCAATCGATATCCGGCGGCTTTTGCCTGCTGCGTCAGGCGAGCGCGCAGACGGTTTAGCTGGGTATAGGTGACCGCCACGAATACATCGTGATCGGCTGGCGAAAAATGCTCCGTCATGGATTCGAACGGCATCAGCGGCAAACCGTTCTTGGTGTCGCCCGTTAAAAAGGCGCTTTCCACCGCAAAGCCGACCACGCTATATGGGCTATCGGCTTCGAAATATTCTTGGGCGATGTCGGCGAATCCGGATGCGCCGACAATAATCAGTTTTCGTTGTTTCATGGCGGTATTCATCTCGGCAAATTAAGGTCTTTTGATCAAAATGTCTTCGCGGCGATTGGCCATTGGCAAATCCGCCGCCTGAGGCACCACCCAGCCGTGAAAACCTTGGGCTCGAACTCGCGCTAGTATTGCCAGAACCACCGAATCGTCCATCGCGCCGGGATCCAAAGTATTGAACGTCACCGTGGGCGTTTCGTCCTTTCCGACATAGGCTTTATGGCAAGCGATACCGGCACTGCTCGAGAAAAAACGCTTGCGCATGGTTGAATTGGGAATATCGCCTAACAGTATTTCTCCGCCTTCCGATAATAGCGATAAGGATAGGTCAACAAAATTCCACAAATTGCCTTCGAGGAAAATATATTGGATGACGCTATAACAGATGATGACATCGATGCGCCCGGTATATTGCGTAAATAAAGCCGGTAAATTCGGATAGCAGCCGGGGTATTTAACCGTATTTGGAGCATCCGGCAGCAAATCCAGCATTTCCTGGCTATCGGCCAGCAATAGCCGATGGTCTTGGTCCGCGCACAGTTTTTCCAGAAGCACTGGCAGTTGACTGCAGCCCGGACCGATCTCCAATACTGTTTTGCCGCGCTGCCGCAGATTGAGCAGCTTGTTGCATACGTCGGAAAAAATCAGCGGTTCCTTGCCTTCGCGGTAACTGTCCGGAAAGCCGACTTTCTCGTGTCGGCTTAATTGGTCGGATTTCGCCAATTCGCGGAATTTATCGAAATTCAAGTTTTCAAACAGATTATTGTCCGACATGGCTATCCTGAAAAATAAAGCAAACCGCCGGGAAAATCATTGCCGGAATCCCGAATAAAGCAAGCTATAGGCTATTTCCGGACGGTAGGGATTTAATGATGGAATATCCTGGCTACCCATCTGCGCGCCACCTTGCGCCAATTGCGAAACGAATAGGCTTTCACTGTGGTAGCGTTCGAAATACGCTCGGCTCTGTCGAGATTGATCCAGCCAGAATGACTCGTCCATGCGTTGAATGATGTCGTCCAATTTGTCCAGAGAATCCCAGGTGGGTGCCCCCGGATAAATTAAGTCGGTGCTGCCCCATAGCCGGTCGCGCGCATTTTGGTGAGCCACTATCGGGATTCCCGCCGCCATCGCGTCGATAATCGCCTTGCCGCCCGACAACGGTAATGTTGGGAGATAAATATCGACTTCCAGTTGAGTCAATATCTCCGGTAGATTCGGCGCGGGGCCTAAGTAAATAAATCTTGAATCGGCTAGCCCATTCCGACTCAGTGTATTATAAATATTCTGTAAATACTCGTCACTCAAATGGCCGATATGAAAATGAATGGCGTCGTGGTGTAACAATACATGCAGAATGACTTCCAGGTAATCGAGATGATAAGGTAGGCTTTTGAGTTTATGCAAGCCGCCGCAAGAAGCGGTTTTCAGTCGGGGGGATGCAAAATTCCTTTGAGCGTTTAGATGATAGGCAAAGCCTGCGGAACTCAGGCATAAATAACGGTTTTGCTGGATGTCGAATTCATTTCTGCAGCGTAAAAAGCCGACATTATGCAAATCGATATGGTGCGCACCCTCCAAGTAACAACCTAAGGCTGGATAATGGTCGCAGTGGTGCATAAAAAGCACTGTTTTATCGGTATCCGAAGCGATTGCCGCCGTGGCTACCGCGTCGTAACCGTGCGACAGCATGTAAACGGAATTGGTGTGAGGGTTGGCTAACGCGGTCTGCACCGTGCGCAATTTATCCAGAAAACTTTGGTTGTCGGCATTAATGAACCCAATTAGATTGGACTCGTCCAAGATAGTCGCCATCACGGGCTTCTTGCGGTTATTAATATTACTGGCAACTAGTAATATTGGCAGTTGGCTTGTCCGTATAATATCGCGAACTATTTCCAGATGCCCGCCTAGGCAGTACAGTTCGGTAACCAATATTATATGATGAGGCTCGTTGGGTAGTTCCTCGGCTTTGGTTAGCAGCTCGAAAGCTGACAAGCGGCCGACATCTTGACACATTTGGTCGAATTTCGAAGAGACCAAGTGTAGGCCTTGCATTGGTTGAGAGCTTCCTAGTTCGATGAAAAACTGGGTCATCGATTGCAGAAATTGTTCGAGATCGTTTTTTCTTATTGCCGCTTGCTGTGACCGGATAAACTGTTGAATATCCTCAACCATTGATCATTCCTGCTGTTTTGAAAATTGGAAAGTTATTGTCTTAGCTGGGTGTATATTATCCGGAAATCAAATTCGCCGGGAATACCGGAGAATATCCCAATTCTAAAATCCACGGCATGAGTAGTTGATTAATCGTCAGTGCCTCGTCTTTCGAGTAGCTAATGCTATGACCGCGCGCATCCCGAGATTTTTCGTAGGTTGAAATGGTTTCGGCGACCGATGCGATTGCCGGAGAGGGAAACGGTTCAAGATCCAGCTGATTCGCCAATTGATTCAGCGTGCCGCCGAGCGTTTCCGGGTTCGCTAAATCTTCCAGTCTGACCTCGATAAATCGGGGGGATTTAAGCAACTCTCTCCGTTTAAGCACTAGCGCGGCAATCATGTTCTCGAAGCGTATCGCAGCTCTGGCAACTTCGGTGGATATCCAGCCCTTTTCCATCAGGCTCCACATAATCATGCGCGGGTCTCGAATCAGGTGGACAAAATAACAATCCGGATAAAGCTCTCGCAGAAACTCCAATCGCCAAAAGTTTGCCGGCGTTTTTTCCACCCAGCCAGCCTTATCGGAAATGGTGGTGGCATGGTCGAAAGTATAGGCAATAAAATGCCGCATCGCGTTGAGTACCGGCTCTCTTTGCGGATAAAAGTTTCGGCATAACACCATTTCCAGCAAACAATCGACGGCTCCTTCGTAGTGCTCGAAAATATCCGATGAAAACCTCGCTTGAGCTGTGAAGCTCTCCGAGGGTTCGACGCCAGTTACTAGATTACGCATCAAATGTTCAAAGCGTTTAACAGCCATGGGCGTGCCCGCGGTCGAAAAATCATCGGTAATCGCCTGTATTAGGTCGTAAAAACCGTCGTTTTCAACCAGAAATTTGGTTTCAATCGGTACGGCATAGAGGGCGCCATGTCGATACAGTGCATTTAGTGTAATGGTAGTGCCCGAGCGACCCATGCCGCCAATAAAAACACGTTTCATTTGGTAGTTTAAATGGAATTGATTGTAAAGCCAGTAATTGATAGATCAGAGTGAATTCTATCAATTAAGGATAGTCGGCTGCTTGGACTGACGTTTTTCACGTTTTCCAGACGAGTTTGCGGAGTTGGTTAAATTGTTTATATGGTTTCTTAGATCGCTGATATTCACGATCATGTCGTCATGCACGCCTAATTCGTGGGAGCCGTCCAGTCTAAAGCATTCAAAGAAGACCAGTTTTAATTTCGCTATTTGGGCCATTTCGGCAAGATAGAAATAGTTGCTGTTCTTATAACCATTCACTAAAACCACGACTATCGTTCCAGGGCGGCAAAATACCAGATTCGCTTGAGCGGCCCCTGCTTCCGAGACAATGATTTTAGCATTAGAAAATACGCGGATTTGTTCTTCGAACGAAGCGCGGCCAGGGTCGAAATCCCAAAAACCCTCGCGGATAAGCATTTCACGGCAGAGTTCGCGGTTCACTAAACGGCGAAATTCGACGTTAGTGCGAGTAATTAATATCCGCTCATATTTAGCAATGCCTTGCATGGCATGATCGGCCGCGAGTTCCTTTAATAACTCGACGGCTGTGGGCGAAATTAAAATGTCACTTTTTTTAGGTAGCTGCAGGGTGCGAACCGTATTGATCGATAGGTCCGATACCCAATGGAGTTTTCCAACCTTCACCGAGGCATTTCGCGCAACCTTGATGACTATGGCGTCGTTTCCTAAAATTAGACGGATGACGGCTTCCTGAAGTTTGCCAATTTTTTCATCGATTAAAAAAGTAGCATTACAAGCGAGTCCATTCTTTCTGGCTAATAAGTATCGGGGTAGAACCTCAATTATCCAATGGAAGTAATTGTGACCATGATCGTGCATGAGCGAAAACGCTTCGGGTACATACAAGTCCGTGTAAGTATATTTTACCGCGCAAACATTATTGACGGCATGAAGTATGTAATGGCATTTAATTTCGGAAGTGTTGTCGGTAGTATCGTCAAGATGGTCGTAAAGTAAATCGTGGCTATTAGCGATGATCATGGCGCTACCGCCAATTAGTACCACGTTTTCCAATATACAGTAATACGGTGTCGGTAGCGGGTGAATTTCAACTTCGCCAATGGTGTTGTTAGGCCGATTCAGAAAATGCGGGTCTGGGACCGAAATGCTGGATGCCGCGGAAAGCTTTTTAACAAACCAGCGACGATTTTGAGAAAATTGAACTATTTTGTGTATTTTTCCAACGACGTATACACCTTCGCGCCAGTTATTCAGGTGCGGCATGGGTAAGAAATAGTTGAAAAAATAGTTATAGCAAAGTGCGGATGCTCCAAAATATCCGCAGGCGGAGAAGGCAATTGCTAGAGCCAACCAATAATTATTGCGATAGGTTTTCGGTACAAGGCCTTTTTTACTGGCTTCGTCGAACAGGGCTTGCAATAGCGCGGGGCCGTTTTTAACCTCGAAACGCAGTTGCCGGTCGAGCGAGTTGTCGCATGCAATATTGAACCTCGACAAGATATTCCAAGTGAGGGTTTCGCTATCCACGTTGTCGTTGAAATTGAACGGCAAACGATTTTCGCGGATGCCGTTCAATATGAAGTGTCGGAAATGGTTTTGCGTTACATCGGGGTATTGCTTTTTGTAGAATTCCTCGTCAAAGCCCAAAATGTCCCGAAGGCTCGTTTGCGACGACAGTAATCGCGCTTGCTGTTCTTGAGCTGTTTGAGTATTTATCGACCAAGGGAAACGGCCTTCGTACATGCCTTGGGTAAGAAAGTGGATCAGAGGATCGGTTTTCGTATTGGCGACATCGGGGAACTTCTCTAAATAAGCTTTTTTATCGAATACCAATAATTTCTCAATGACAGCTAACTCTTCATCGGTGTATGCGCTTATGTCAAAAAAATTTTTATACATGGTATTGGATGGTGTTTATCGAATACTAATTCTTGAGTTAGGCTTTTTTATTGTTTAAATGACTTTGCCGCCAAGCAAGAACCGAGTCGGCGGTTTCCCAGCGGTAGCCTAATAAGCCCGCGAGAAAAGGGTCGTCTTTGAAGCGGCCGTTCATCATGCGCGAGAAATTAATTTGCTGTTGAATAATGGGCAGGGTGTAGAGATTGTTAATGGCTCTTCTAATATTCGGTGATACGTTAACCCCGGCGCGGTGGTAAGCGAGCGCGTCGAATATTACGGCATCGCCTGGGTCCGCTATGATTTGAATTTCATGCTTTTTAGCGTACTCGTCCGAAGGAAAAGGCTCATGGAGATGGGAGCCGGGCAGGAAAAACGTGCCGCCGGTCGTCGCGTTAAATGGATCGATACAGAATAGCGATTGCAACGCAATCGGACGAGAAATCGTAAAGTGTTGATATTGCAGTTCGCGATGCCAAGCAGTTTGATAAAGAGTATCGTCGGGTGGGTTTAATATACCGACTTGGGAGGAAAGGCTAATATTGTTGCCTAGCGCCTTTTTAATCACCGGTAAGATTTTTTCATTACAGGCAATTTTATGCAGAAAAAAATCGTCGTAGGCCAGCATGGAGCGTACGATATACCGATCTTTTAGAGCAATCAGATTGTCTAGCCCGAATTCGTCGACTTGCTGCTGATAGATTTCGTCCAGCTTTTGCCGGGTATAATCGACTTCTTCTACCGTTAGAGCGGATTTTATTACCGAGAAGCCGTTTCTAGAGACTTCTTCCAAGTGCATTTCGATATCGGTCTCGTTTTTATGGCGTTCGTATACGCCGTGAACGGCCAAATTGAGTTTTTCTGCTTCGGCTCTCATTATATTGTCCTCGATTAATGGGGATTCAAGTTCTTCGGAAACAAACGGTTGTGCTTGCTTCCAAGTTTAAGTCCGCTCTAGAGTTGAGTTGGTGGTGCGATAATCCACGATAGATTCAAGCGCTTTTAAATTGACGCCATGATTTTGGTGGTCCACTTGTGCAAACATTGCTCAAGATCATACTGAGTCACTATAGTTTTTCTGGCGGCTTTGGAAAGCGAGTTAGCTTTTCGTTTGGGTAGGCTTAACGCTTCGACCACTCGGTTGACCAAGCCCTCTTGATCAAAGAAATCGAACAACAAGCCGTTTTTGCCATCCTGAATCAGTTCTCTTACCGGTGCGGTATCGGAGGCAACGATGATGGGGCCCGTCGCCATGACTTCCAGCAGCGACCACGACAATAAAAACGGATAGGTTAAGTACACATGTACTTTCGAGAGTTGTAAAACGTTACGGTAATCCGCCTTGGCGAGGCGGCCGAGGATGTGAACCCGGTTCGGGTCCAAGTGGGAACCGACTTCCCGCATCAGCATGGCCAGCCAGGAGTCGTGGCCGTGGGGACCGGGACCGTAGCCGCCGGTTTCACTACCTATGATGATGACGTGCGCGTCGGGTCGACGCTTCAATAGTTCCGGGAGGGCACGCATAAAGACATGAAATCCGCGCGTGGGCTCAAGATAGCGGGCGACAAACGTGATGATCTCGTCTTGTCCGCCAAGCGTTATGCCCTTGTTTGGAATCGTCAGGGTTCGAGTGGCATCTGGGCTAAAGTAGTTCGTGTCGATACCCTCATGAATCACGTCGATTTTGGATTGAGCCCATGCGGGGTAGGTGCTCCGCTGCCAATGGGTCGGAGAAATCCCGGCATCGATGTCGTGCAGCGCGTGCAGATTGACGGTATTTTTCAAGCGCAACTTAGCGAGCTTTTCGACATCGTCGGTTTTGAATTCAGGATCGAAATTAAAGTCCTGGCCGGTCGCCGCGTAAAAATATTCTAAATATCCCAAGTATTTTGCATGGGGCCAGATATCGCGCAACAACAGCGCCTCGCCCCAGCCGGGATGCACCATCACGATATCGGGCTGGAAACCTTGGCTTTTTAGCAGGTCGGCGGCCTTGGCGGTGGCTTCCGCTCGCAGAATTTTGGCTTCCCATTCGCTCATCAATGGATGAATATCCGGGTTGCTACTGCGAGACGGAGTGTATGCGATAGTACTGATGTTCGCGATTTCGACATTCGGCGCTTGGCGAATCGCCATGACTTGATTTTTTGTGTCCTTGGCTAAATGCGTGGCGATTTGCAGGAATTGGGCTGGAAAATTTTGATGAATAAATAGGATTTTCATAGGAAAGGACAGTTGGGGCTAGCGATGCCGGCGAGTTCGAGGCGGAAATGCCAAGCCATCGTGCGAATAGCGGTCCAAGTTAAGATTGTTATTATAGTAGGGGTCGAAAAACAGTCGGTTCGCCCAGCGTCCGCGCAATGCCGATTTTTCCTTCTCCAGTCGGGCGCGTTTTTCCGGCGTATCGTCCCGTCCTCGACTGGCCGATTCCGCATGCCATAATTTGGCTTCAGGCGTCCAGACGATTTTTTTGCCCGAGTCTCCAAGCCGCAAACAAAAATCCACGTCATTGAACGCTACCGGAAACGCCTGGGCATCCAGGCCGCCCAATGCCAAATAATCCGATTTTCGGCAGATTAAACAGGCGGCGGTAACCGCGCTAACTTCGCGGATTAACTGATTATAGCCGAAATATCCCAAATCGGATTCGTCCCACAAGTTGCCGATATGGCCGGCTAAACCGTGTAATCCCAGCAAAACGCCGCCATGTTGGACCATGCCGTTGGGCCATAACAACTTTGCGCCGACCGCGCCGATGTCCGGCCTTAGCAACTGGGTAACCATGTTTTTTAACCAGTCAGCATGGATCGCCTCGATATCGTCGTTGATTAAGCCGATTATTTCGCCTGTTGCTAGGGTAACCGCATGGTTATTAATCGCTGAGTAATTGAAGCGATGCGGGTAGGGAATGATGCGAATGCCGGCTTTTTTAAGTTGGGATAAATACTTGAGGGTTGCTTTGTCTTGCGAGTCGTTGTCGACGACGATGATTTCCAGATCGGGATAATCGGTTTTTTTCAAGCTGTCGATACATTTCTTTAGCAAGGCGTGATGATCGCGTGTCGGAATGATCAAGCTGACCTTGGGCCACATTTCCGGTTGCCGCCAGCGAATGACTCTGAACGCGTTCTCGGCGAGTCGGGTTTCGATGCGGCTGCCTGGCGCGATTGCGGGCAGGCACTCGGCAATCGCCTCGTCCAATGCTGGGGAGCGACTGGCTTGATGACGGTGGTATAACACTTCCGGCAGGTGTTTGATCGCCGACGCGGTTCGCTCCCGGTCGGGAAGCGCGCGGACCGCCAGCCACGGCCAGCACTCAGGGTGTTCCAGCCACACCGAGTCCTGCGGCAGTAGCCCGCTTCGCACCGCGAATAGATGCTGGAGCAGGTCTTGGCTCAGGAACAAATTCAGGTCCCAGTCCGGCTTGAACCAGGGTTCGATGGTCGGCGGCTGACGATGCAGCAGGCAATCGCTGTAGGCTATCCGAACCGCCGGATCGGCGAACACGCTGCCGATTCGGGCTAGCGCCGATTCCGGCAAAGTGTCGCCCGCCTCGATAAAGCTCAACAAGCCGTCGTGTTGGCTTAATTTATGTCTGATGGCTTCGGGCCACGCTCGGCTATCGACCACGGTCAGGCGGGAATCGGCGAAGTTGCCTTGGCCCTGTGCCAATACCTCGAAACCCTGCCAGCTTTGCGCAGACAAGCTATCCAAGGTTTTTTGCAAATCACCGTCGCCAAACACCACGATCAATAAGTCTTGTTGGCTGTCGAGCGGAGTCCGGATCGCTTCAGGCGGATAGCATGCGGCCCAATCCGGATACGCCGAAAAATCCACCGACATCGGCAAATAATCTCGGTATTTTAAGAACTGTTTCGCGAGCAGGCGCCGTTGATCAGGCAACAACACGCGGTCCGCCTCGACGAGTTGCTCCAGCAATAGCGGGGCCGTGGCCACCGTGAATGGGCTGCCAGGCAGGTTTTGGCCTTGTTCGTTCAATACCCGGACTTCGTGGCTGTCGCCGTCGGCATAGGCAAACGGCAAGGTGTAACTAAAACCGTGCCGGCCGTTGCCTAAACCCATCTCGATCAAATCCGTCCGCCGCTGATCGGCGTGGACCTCCCCGATCAATTTATCGTCCACGAAAACACTCAGGCGTACCGCTTGATCCGGTCTGGCGGAATTCCAGGCCCAGCCGGTGAGTTTCAATCCTCGTGTATTAGCGACGCTGCCGAGCAGTGTCGAGGTCGGTCGAGTTTGGGTTCGGTTCAGATAAATCGTGCCGTTCAGCCAGAATTCGCTATTGGCGACTCTGGCGCGCAAGCGACTAATGCCGCGCAATTTCGAGACCGGTAATGCGACGCGAAAGCCGTAGCAACCATCCCCGATGGTCTGCGATTGCGGTATCCAAAAATGAGCGTGGATTAGCGCCAACGGATAGTCGTCGCCATGGATTTCGACGACGACGCGTTCCTGTAACCGCGTGGCGTCGCAGACCCAGCCCGACAAATAGCCGTCGCTGAAATCGGTTAATTCGCCTTGGAAACTCATGTCGGGTCGTTCATTGCGAAATAACGGGATGGGCGGAGAGTATGGCGTTCAGCCAATTTTCGGCCGTCGCGTCGGGAGCCAATGGTATGTCGCCAGCCGTTGGGTCCAGTAAATCGGCATAAGTCCCGATGGCGGGCGCGGCGATTGGCAGACCGCAGGTTTTTGCCAGCCGCCACGCTATGGGTTCGATTTGCGGCCAGCGGCTGGCGTCGAGTATTAACGAGCACCGATGCAGCGCGAGCATCCTCGGAATTTCCCGGTAGGCGAGCGCGCCGACCGCCCACGCCCGGCCGGTTGCCAGTAGCGCGCCGTCATCCACGCTTTCGCCGAATACGATCAATTCCGCATTCAGCCGCCGAGCCGCCAGCCATCGGGACATCTTCAAAAGCGCTTCGAAATCGTCGCCACCGGGCGCGGCCTGTATGACGGCGATGCGCAGGTGTCGGTCCCGAGGTAACGGAGGGGTGTTTTCGGCGGTGTCGCGATCGCTTGCCCAGTTTGGGGCTCGGTAGCGAAACCGAACTTCCGGAAAACGCCGCCGAAAACGGTTTAACCCGTCCCGCGACGCCAAATAAACGCCGCTGGCGTTTGCCAGCAATTGCCGCGAACCCTGGCGCAAATCCGCTGGACTATTCAGGTCGGGCAGTCGGCTGCCATAGCGTTCGATACATTCGACGCAAGCTGTGATATTCGGAGGATCGCCGCAAAACGCCGCGTCCGTTCGCGTCAGCGTGATCCGGGGGCAATACGCGGCATAATCGCTTAAAAAGATCCGGTAGGGAATAGCGAGTTCGATCAGCCCCGGCCATAGTTGAAAAGGCCAATCGGCCAAATCGTAAATATCGATGCGGGCGAGGTTCAGCCGGGACAGGTCTTGCCACAGTGGCTGCTCGTCATCCGGCCAGCGGTAGTGCAACGACAGCGGCGTTTCGGTTCGAGTGCTTTGCAAGGAGAGGGACAGTGCGCCGTCCGCCGCGCGCGACGCCTGCAGGGTAAACGTGGCGGTTTGGCTTAGGCCTTGCGCCAACCATTCTCCTCGCAAATCGTCGGGCTGGGCGGTGGGCAGTAGGGCCAACTCCGCGCGTTTGCCGGACCGCATTGGTAAAAATTGCCGCTGCAAGGCTAGCCGTATCGGCCGCAACGGATCTTCCGATAGGAAGCGGTCGTATTGATCCGAATGGTCCGGGTATCTAGCGTAGATCTTGGCGACATTCTTGGCCGCCAGATCGGCTTTTTCAGTCCCGAAAGACACGCTACCGGCGTGACCGACGAACACTCGCGGCGTGCAAACGTTACGCCAACCCCGCCGTTCGGCGCGTAGGCAAAACTCGGTGTCTTCCCCGTAACCGCGTTCGATCATGCGGCTATCGAATCCGCCGGCTTCGGTTAGACATTGGCGTTTGATGTATAAACAAAAACCGACGCCAACCGGAATATCCACAATGCTGTCGGCGGGCAGTTCGGCGAAGAGACGATCCAAACGTTGCAACACCGCCGGCTTGGGCAAGGCCCAAGCGCGCATCGGCGTCGGGTAGCTGACCAGTTCGCCGTTGTTGCTGAATGGCGTGACGGTGCCGATATCGTTGGCCAGATATGCGGCGTCGCGCAAGCGGTCCAGCCAATCGCCGTGTACCACGGTGTCGGCGTTGAGCAGTATCGCATCGCGATGCGGGCCGAGCCGTAGGCCGCGATCGACGGATTGGACGAAGCCGGCGTTGACGGCTTGTTTTACTAGTGTGATACGGCCTTGGTCCGCCAGTTTGCGCAAATAAGTTGCCAACAAAGGATCGGGGCTTGCGTCGTCGACGACAATCAAGCGGTAGGCGGTGCGATTGGCGGCGGTTAAAACCGACTTCAGACAAGCCTTGGTTTCCGCGTAACCTTTATAGACCGGCACGATCACGTCAACGGCGCCGTCTTGCTCCGCTATTGTCAAAGCGGCATCGCCGCTGGACGCGACATCGGACGCGCCGCTGAAAACCAGCGGCGACCCGGCCAGATCTTTATTCGCCAAATGGACCCGGATGTGTCGGGGGCGATTGGGGAGTTTAAAGGAAAATCCGTCGCGTTCGCCGCCCAAGCCGTTCCGGTTTAACAGCGGGGTCGCCAGAAACGGTTTCAGCGTGTAATCGATGCCGTCGAGAACCACGCTGAGCGGCGGTTGCCGCTCGGCGTTCAACAGCCAACCGCTGAGGGTTTCGCCGTCGAAGCGGCAAGCGCCGACCGGTGCATCCTTGAATCGGGTCAGAATCCGCGCCGCCCGTAATACATCCACCGGTTGATCGTGTCTGGCCAAGGCCGCCCAGGCCAGCTGCCGCGAAGCGGGGTTGGGCGGCAGGGGATGCGCTTCCAGCAGTTCCAGCAAATACGCGATCAACGTGTCATTGTCCGGAAACCGCCTTCTCGCGTTGAACAATAATTCCACCGCGGCATTGGGTTGTCGGCAGTGCTCGAGCGCCTTGGCTTGCAAAAGCGTCAAATCGACCGACTTAAGTTGGTAGACGCGCGTTACTCTGTCGATCAGTCGCCATGCGTGGTAGGGGTGGCCGCTGCGCAACAATCGGGCGGCGGTATCGACAAAATCGAGGGTATGCGACGGTTCGCCGCCGACGGTTCGGTCGCGGTCATCGAGGCCTATCGCTTCGGCGGAAAGCAGGGGCAGTGGGGTTGATCTCGTCAAAACAGGCCGGGACTTTTTTGGGGGCAAGGCCGACGCAATCCGACCTGCGCCAATGTAGGCAAAAAATTCGTCAGGCAAAAAAAAGGTGCCGAATGTTCGGCACCTTTCAATGGGGTTTTAATTAGTCGGAAGCGTCATTACAGGCTATCCAAGAAATTTCCCAGGCCGGTCAGACTGATATTTTCGGCGTGCGCATCGCTATCGAAATTACCAATAAAGCGCTCGACATTGCTGATGTCCAAGGTCGTGCCATCGGCCAGAACCACGGTAGCGGTATTGGCCGCGGTGTCGACCGAGCCGCTGGTGATGTGTACGCCGAACAAATCGAGTACGTCTCTACCGGCGCCGCCGTCGATGGTAATCGTGGTCGAGTCGTCGTTGATTTCGCTGGATTGGACGACGATTTTATCGTTGCCGGTACCTGCGTCGACGATATCGCTGCCGTCTCCGACCGTGATCGTGTCTGTGCCGGCGCCGCCAAAGATCGTATCGTTGCCGGTGCCGCTGATGATGCTGTCGTTGCCGTCGCCGCCGATCAATACGTCGTTGCCGCCGCCGCCGGTAATTTTGTCGTTGCCGCTGCCGCCATCCAGATAATTGTTGCCTGAGCTGCCGATTATGCTGTCTTTACCGGTGCCGGAGACGATCGTGTCGTCGCCAAGGCCCGTGACGATGGTATCGTTGCCGGTGCCGGCGGTGATACTGTCGTTTCCGGCGCCGCAGAGGATGCTGTCGTTACCGGTGCCGCTATCGACGGTATCGTCGCCGTCGCCGGCGTCGACGATGTCCTTGCCGTTGCCGCTGACGACGCTGTCCTCGCCGGCGCCGCCTTTAACGGTGTCGCTGCCGGTGCCGCCAATGACGGAGTCGTTACCGTCGCCGCCTTGAACGTTTTGAGCAATGCGGCCGGAATACGTCAGGAAGTCGTCGCCCGCGCCGAATATCACCGAGCCTCTGAACAGGCTGGACAGGTCAAGGGTGACGTTGGTTTGGGTCGAGAAAATCAGCGCGTTCATGTCTCGAATCACCGAGCGGCTTAAGCCGTCCAAGCTGAAGTCGCCGCCGCCTTGAATCCAGACCACGTCCGAGCCGGATGGAATTTGGTCTACGAGACTGGTTTCCGGATCGACAATGACACTCAAGGTGTCGCCACGCTCTCTGTCCAGCGCGGATAAAAACGCTCCGTCGACAAGACCGGAATCTTGCAATTCGGTCAATGCACTGGTGCTCTGGTCGTTATCGTAATTTGAAGACATTCGTTAGCCCCTTGTATTTTCTTAATAATTAGGCTGTCGCATGGCGTGCATTAAATCGCTACTACCGTTAACGGCTTGGCTGGGCCGTGGTTCCGGGAGTGCACTGTCTAACATTCCTAGCGAAACAACTGTGCAGGCAGTATAGATTCGCTTTTTTTTTTTGCAAGGCGATGCCAAATTTTTTTAACGGCCATCGCAAATTCGGTGTCGAATCTGGTTAGCCGAATTTAGGCTGGCGTTAGCGCGAAAGCCGGTGTCAAAGGGCTGAATCGTTTGGTGCGCATACGAAGCGGTGGTTTGGTTAGGCACCCCGGCTTGGGTGGTTTCGCAGATTATATTGCTTTGCGTCCGTTTAGGCGCGCCGAGGTGATTGGCGCGTCGGGCTACGCCGGTCCGTTGATGATTTTTTTGATCAAAGTGCTCCGCGATAAGGCACGGCGAAATGGTTTATCATGATAACTCACCGAAAATTTCAGAGGCTCCAATGCGCCAGCTATTTCGCTTGATCCTTATTTTGTTCGCGTCCGGACTCGTTCTGGCCGAACCAGCGCCGGATGAATTGGCGCCTGTGCCGGAGCCACCCGATTTGCCGATGCCGATTCAGTCGGGTGAAGAAATGGCGCCGGATATTACGATCACCCGCAAGGGCCGGGACATCATTCACGAGTATCGCCGTAACGGCAAATTGGTCATGGTTAAGGTGCAACCCGATGTTGGGCCGCCCTACTACATGCTGGACACCAACGGCGACGGGGAAATGGACGTGAAGAAAAACGATTTGGATAAGAACACCAATGTCAACCAGTGGATCTTATTCGAATGGGATTGACGGCCGGGGTGGTCGATGGCGATTAGGGTGGCTGCCATCGACAATCGCTGAACGCGGTGTTATTCGCTCACTTTTAGCAGCCAGCCGCCTTCCGCATCGCATTTGCCGGCCTTAGCCTTGGCGGTGACCGAAATCCGGACCGCCGCATTTTTCAGATCTACGGGAAGATGACCTTTGACCCAATAAAAGGTGTCTTTGTCCTCGATTTCGACGTCGACCGGTTGTTGCCGGATGCTGACATGGATGTGGCCAGGGCCGTTGCTTCCCGATACCGCGAACGAAAATTCCGCGCCAGGCGCGACCGTTGCCAAATGTTCGGGGTGGTAACGAGTGATTTTTGCCTTGATGCAGTTGTCTCCGCCACCGCCGCCGGCCGAGCCGCCGCCGTGCCCGCCGTGGCTTTCAGTGGATTGCGACCAAGCCTGCTGAGTGATGCCGGTCAGCGCAAGAATGGTGAGTAACTTGGGGATGCGCATGGGTGTTTCCTCATGTTCTTATTGTCAAAGTGTCCAGATTATAAGTCCGAAGCCCGGAAGATTGAAATTCGGGCCTATGGCGCCGATGGGCTTGGCATTGAAGTCCCGGGTGCTTTTGATTACATTGGGCGCGAGTCGGTTGATTTGCGAATTTATAACAATAGTAAGGGGAGGGGGTATGTTGTTTTTGGCGAAGTTGTGCGGCATTTTGACGTTGATTTGGTTTTACATGACCGCGAAAAATCACGGCGGTCCTTTGTTGAACTGGCCGATTATCGGCTTGATTGGTTATTGGCTGACGTGGTGGCTATCCAAAATGCTGATTGTCGTGCCTTTGGCCGGCATGGTGCCTAAGCATTCGGTGGTCGAATTCCTGCTCACCCAATTGCCGGTGTTGTGCTCGTTGGCGGTCTGCTATTTGATTCGAGGCAAGCTGATCGCCAGTTTGTCCGCGGTCGATAAATAACTGTTTCGGTGTCGAAAACTGTTTTAATCACCGGTGCGGCCCGCCGCATCGGTGCTGCTTGCGCCAGTTCCTTGCACGAAGCCGGTTGGAATGTCGTGCTGCATTATTACCGGTCGGAAGCCGCCGCGTTGGAGCTCGCCGGGGCGTTAAACGACGTTCGACCCGATTCGGCCTTCACCGTAAAGGCCGATTTGGCGGAGGCGGATCAGCGCGGCAACCTGATCGAGTTTGTCGCTGATTTGGGTGGTGTCGATGCGTTGGTGAACAATGCTTCGGCGTTTTTACCGACGCCGTTCGGAAGGGTCGCGGAAAGCGATTGGGACGATTTGATGGCGGCTAACCTGAAAGCGCCGTATTTTTTGTGCCAGTCGCTGGCGGCGGGTTTGAGGCGCCGGCGCGGCAGCATCGTCAATATTGCCGATATACATGCCGAAACGGGTTTGCCGGGCTATTCGGTTTACAGTATCGCCAAAGCAGGTCTGGTAGCGATGACGCGCTGTCTGGCCAAGGAGTTGGCGCCGGAGGTCAGGGTGAACGCGGTCGCGCCAGGGGCGATTTTGTGGCCGGAACAAACCGGATCCGAAGCGGCCCAAGCCGAAATTCTTCAGCGGGTGGCGTTAGGTCGGCGTGGCGACCCGGACGATATTGCCGGGGCGGTCCGGTATTTGCTGACCGCGGACTACGTGACCGGTCAGGTTCTGACGGTGGACGGCGGTCGCGGTTTGAATCGTTGAGTTCAGTATTCCGCCGGGCCTAGTTTGGTTTGGCTGGCTAGCGTCTTGTCGAAAGCCTCCCACAGTTCGCCGAAACGGCGGCCGCAGACCGGGTGGGTTTCGTTAGGCGCGATTTCGGCCAGTGGCTCCAGCACGAAGGCGTAGCGTTCGATTTCGTCTCGGGGAATTCGCAGGCGGCCGTCGCTAATTATGTCGCTGCCGTACAAAATCAAATCCAGATCCAAGGTTCGGGCCGAGAACTTTTGGCTGTCGCGGCTGCGGCCGTGATCCAGTTCGATTTGGCGGAGCAGTTTTGCCACCGCTTTAGCCGGAAGGTCGGAGTCGAAGCTGGCGACCAGATTGTAAAAGCTATCGCCGCTGAAGCCGACCGGTTCCGATTCGTAAATGCTCGAGACCGTCAGATCGCCAAACTGGGCTTGCAGCGCCCTTAAGCTGGACGGGATGTGGACTTCCTTGTCGATGTTGCTGCCGATGCTAATGTATCCGGTCGGCATGGTCTATCTCTGGCCTCGTTCTATTACGATGCCGACGTCGCGGGCTCGGCTGATCGCGCCTTTTTTGTTAAGAGTAATGCGTACCCAGGGAATGGGGAATTCGCTGCGCAGTAGTTTGGCGATTTCTTCGATCAGAGTTTCCACCAGAAAGAACTCGCTGTCTTCGACGAAGGCGACAACCCGGTCGGAAACGGTTTTATAGTCCAGGGCATGGGCGATATCGTCGCTGGCGGCGGCGGGGCGGATGTCGAAGCCCATCTCGATATCGAGCACCACTTTTTGCTTGATTTTTCGCTCCCATTCGTAAATGCCGATCAATGTATCGATCTCAAGACCGCCTAAAAAGATGATGTCCATCGTTGCTTTCCGGTTATGATATTTTCTTCAAAGCGGCCAGTATCGAGTATCCGGCCGGCCTACACAAGTATCGAAACGAGGTTGTTTGAATGATGGAATGGTTGCTGGTGCCTTTTGCTTATCTGACCGGGTCGGTATCCAGCGCGATTATAGTTTGCAAATTGATGGGGCTGGCGGACCCGAGGGAGAACGGATCAGGCAATCCCGGTGCGACCAATGTGATGCGGATAGGCGGTAAGAAGGCCGCGGCGATTACGTTGGCCGGCGACGCCTTGAAAGGCTTGATTCCGGTGCTGATCGCCAAGGCGCTCGGCGTAGACACGATGGTGCTGTCGGCTGTGGTGTTCGCGGCGTTTCTCGGTCACTTGTATCCGGTCTTTTTCGGATTCAAGGGTGGAAAAGGGGTGGCCACGTCGCTGGGCGTGACCTTGGGTGTTGCGTGGTTATTGGGGTTGGCGGTTTCAGGTACTTGGTTGTTGGTTTATAAAATCGGTAAGATTTCGTCGTTGTCGGCGCTGGTCGCCGCCATATTGACACCATTCTACGTCTGGTTGATCGTTGGCGACGTATACTTGATTGCCACTTTCGCGCTGATTTCCTCTGTGTTGCTGTGGCGGCATCGCAGCAATATTCAGCGTTTGCTGGCGGGTCGGGAATTCTGATCGCAAACGCTTAGATCGTTAGCAATTCTTCCATCGGCCAGCGCGGCCTGGCGAAAATCTCCAGGTTTTGGTGCTGGCCAGCCAATAGGCGCTGGCAACCCGCGTAAGCGATCATGGCGCCGTTGTCGGTGCAAAACTCCGGCCTTGGAAAATAAATGCGGCAGCCGGTTCGGTCGGTTAGCGTTTGCAATTGAGCTCGAATCGCTTGGTTCGCGCTGACGCCGCCGGCGACGACCAGGGTTTTTAGCCCGGTTTGCTGCAATGCGCGCCGGCATTTGATCTGCAAGGTGTCGGCGACCGCTTGTTGAAAGGCGTAGGCGATGTCGGCTTTATCTTGCTGGGTTTGCTCGGTAGCGGCCAACGCGTTCATCGTGAAAGTTTTTAGGCCGCTAAAACTGAAGTCCAGTCCGGGGCGATCCGTCATCGGTCTTGGAAACTTGAAGCGCTCCCGGCCAAAAGTCGCCAGTTCGGCCAACTTGGGTCCGCCCGGATAAGCTAGGCCCAGCATTTTAGCGGTTTTGTCGAAGGCTTCGCCGGCGGCATCGTCCAGTGACTCGCCCAGCAGCCGGTAGCGGCCTATCCCTTCCACCTCGATTAACAGCGTGTGGCCGCCGGAAATCAACAGAGCGACGAACGGAAACTCCGGCGGTTCCGCCTCCAGCATTGGCGCCAGCAGGTGGCCTTCCATGTGATGAACGGCGATTGCAGGGATTTGCCAGCTCCAGGCCAGGCCGCGGGCTGCGGCGGCACCCACCAGCAAAGCGCCCATCAGGCCGGGGCCGGCTGTATAGGCAATCCCGTTAATCGAGTCAGCTGATAAATTGGCTTCTGCCAATACGCACTTGATCAGCGGCACCAGCTTGCGGATGTGATCTCTGGATGCCAGTTCCGGAACCACGCCGCCGTATTCGCGGTGCGTGGGAATCTGGCTGTGCAAAGTGTGGGCAATCAAGCCTCGATTCGAGTGATAAACGGCGACAGCTGTTTCGTCGCACGAGGTTTCTATCCCTAAGACATACATTAGTTTTTGAAGAAATGGAAATTGTCGGTATAATCGAACGTTTCACATGGGTAGCATGCCCTAGGCTTCAACCAGATACTAACACAATTCGGATTATTGCTAATGCCTTCAGTAAAAGTTAAAGAGAACGAACACTTCGATATCGCGATTCGTCGCTTCAAGCGCGCTTGTGAAAAAGCCGGTGTATTGGCCGAGGTTCGTCGTCGCGAGTTCTACGAAAAACCGACCACCGAGCGTAAACGCAAAGGCGCCGCCGCTGTAAAACGTCATTTGAAAAAGCTGGCTCGCGAGCGTTATGCGCTGAAAAATCTGCGTCGCGGTCGTCCGCAAATTTAAGTCTGGCCATGGATGCTTTAAAGGAGCGTATCAAGGAAGAGATGAAAGCCGCGATGAAAGGCGGCGATAAAGCCAGGTTGGGCGTGATTCGTCTGATTATGGCCGCCATCAAGCAAGTCGAAGTCGACGAGCGGGTTGAGCTGGGCGATGATCGGGTGTTGATCGTGCTCGATAAAATGCTCAAGCAGAGGCGCGAGTCGATTCGGCAATTTCGCGATGCCGGGCGCACCGACTTGGCGGAAATAGAGGAGGCCGAAGTGCTGGTTATCCAGGATTTCTTGCCGCAGCCTTTAAGCGATGACGAAATCGATGCGTTGGTCGCCGGTGCGATAGCCGAAACCGGTGCGGCAACGATAAAGGACATGGGCGCTGTTATGAATGTGCTCAAGCCCAAAATGCAAGGACGTGCCGACATGGCTCAAGTCAGTGCGAGAATCAAGGCTCGGCTGACTGCGTAATCCTTTGCGGCGGTAATATGTCCGGCAGGATACCCCGCCAGTTTATCGACGATTTGTTGGTCAGGGTCGATATTGTCGACCTGATAGACTCCCATGTTCCCCTCAAGAAAACGGGCTCGAATTTTGTAGCCCGTTGTCCGTTTCACACCGAGAAGACTCCCAGTTTTTCAGTTAACCGCAATCGGCAGATTTATCACTGCTTCGGTTGTGGTGCCAGCGGCAACGCCATTAGTTTTTTGATGGATTTCAGTCATCTCGGTTTTGTCGAGGCAGTCGAGGATTTGGCGGCATTTGCCGGTGTCGAGGTGCCGAGGGAGTTTCAGTCGTCCGATGCGACGCAGTCTCGCAATCTTACTTCCGTTTACGAGGTGCTGGAAAAAGTCGCCGGGTTTTACGTCGAGCAGTTGTGCAATAGTCCGGAGGCGGGTCGGGCTGTCGAGTACCTGCGTGCTCGCGGGGTTGGTGACGATGTGGCCAGGACATTCATGCTCGGTTATGCGCCGGATCGCTGGGATGCGTTGCTCGGGCGGCTCCCTCGCGAAGCCTTGATCGAAGCGGGTATGTTGGTCGTTAAGGACGATGGCAAGGCTTATGATCGTTTCCGGGGGCGGTTGATGTTTCCTATTCGCGACAAGCGTAAGCGCGTGATCGGATTCGGCGGACGAGTTTTGGATGACAGTCTGCCTAAATATTTGAATTCGCCGGAAACGTCGGTGTTCTCAAAGGGCAGAGAGTTGTATGGGCTCTGCGAACTGTTAAGCGAGAACGGCAAACCCGAGCGGATTCTTGTGGTCGAGGGCTACATGGATGTGATCGCGCTCACTCAATTCGGTGTGGTGAATTCCGTGGCCGCGTTGGGTACGGCGCTATCCAAGGCGCATGTCGATTTATTATTTCGATATACCTCCGAATTGGTCTTTTGTTTCGACGGCGACAATGCTGGCCGTCAGGCGGCTTGGAAGGGGGTTGAGGCGGCCTTACCGTGCTTGCGGGACGGAAGGCAGATTAAAATTATGTTATTGCCTCAAGGACATGATCCCGATTCGTTGATCAGGGCTGAAAATTTATCCAAATTCATGGAACGAATTGCAACGGCGCGAGTCCTTTCCGACTACTTGTTCGAGAATGTCACCGATGGGCTCGATTTGGCGACCGTCGAAGGTCGTTCGGGGTTGGCGAGCAAGGCGAAGCCTTTGATCGACAAGGTGCAGCCGGGATTTTTCAAAGACATGATGTTGGCTCGGTTGTACCAGTTGTCCGCGGTGGAGCTTGTTGAAAACGCGGCTACACTTAAAACGACGATGCCCAATCCCGTAAGGCGGGGTGGTGGCAAGCAAATGAGCTTGGCGCGCAAGGTGATTGCTTTATTGTTGCAATATCCAAATGTTGCCAAGGCTGCTGAGATTCCGGATGAATCGTTGAATGGGTTGGATTTTCCTGGTGCCGAGTTGCTGCGTGATCTGTTGACGACGATTGCGCTTGAAAAACCCGGAAGCAGCGCCATTTTAATTGAACGGTACCGGAATACTGATCAGGAAAAAATCGTCGGTGCTCTCGGAGTTGTCGATTTGGGTTTGCCGGAGGGCGGTGAAGTTGCCGAGTTCGAGGGGGCGCTGCATCAGCTTGTGAAACAAGGACGGACTCTGTTGTTGAATCGGCTGATCGAAAAGGAGGCCAAAGAGGGCTTGAGTGACGCGGAGAGAGAGCAGCTGCGCGGTTTGTTGCGGGAAGGTTGATTCTCTCTGGAAGCCTAATCGTATGATGCGCTGTAGCGCTTAAAAACGGATCGGGGAGTGGTTTTATAGGGGGTGACCGTGGCAGGCTTTCGAGATATAATTACCGGTTCTGCGGCGCTTGGTGCTGAAAACGTATTGTGAGTGAAGAATGAATCAAGAACAACAGCAATCTCAACTTAAACAGCTGATAGCGAAAGGCAAGGCGCAAGGTTATTTGACCTATGCGGAGGTCAATGACCACCTGCCGAGCGATATCATCGATCCCGAGCAGATCGACGATATTATCGGCATGATCAACGACATGGGCATTCAAGTTTATGAGGTTGCGCCAGACGATGATGATTCGTTGATTGCCTCGGACGCGGTTGTCACCGCGGACGACGACGAGGAAGTGGCCGAGGTTGCGGCATTGGCGTCGGTGGATAGTGAATTTGGTAGAACCACTGATCCGGTACGCCTGTACATGCGCGAAATGGGGTCTGTTGAGCTCTTAACCCGCGAAGAAGAATTAAAAATCGCCAAGCGAATAGAAGAGGGTCAGCGGCAAGTTGTAGGGGCTATCTCCCGCTCCGGCTTTATCGTTGAATCGTTTATCGAGACGTTCGATTCGGTCAAGGACGAAGAGTCTGGTGTGCGATTGGGTGATTTAGTAACCGGTTTCGTTGATTTGTCGGAAATCGAGGCGGAGATCGAAGTCGAGGCTGTCGATATTGACGCGCCGACGGAGGAAGCGGAAGAGGAATCTAAGGTCGTCGATTACGATGAAGTCAAGGAAAAAGTCGATCAGCTCATAAAAGCGCTTAAATCAGTAACCGCTTCGATTAAGAAGCATGGTTACGGGCATGACAAAACCGAGAAACTGTTCGACGCATTGGACGAGATTTTTAGCGAGTTCAAATGGACTCCGCAATATTTGAAAAGAATGGTTTCTATTTCCGAAGAGCTGATCGCTCAAATTCGGGAGGAAGAGAAAGCGGTGCTGGAAGTCTTCGTTAAAAAGGCGAAGGTGCCACGCAAAGACTTTATCAATGCGTTTGCTGAAAATGAAGCCAATATCGCTTGGTTAGATCATTATGTCCAGCAACATCCTGCCTATGCTGGGGTTTTAAACGAGCATCGCGAGTATGTTGTCGCCGTGCAACAAAAACTGGCCGATATCGAGGCTCGGTATGGCTTGAGCATCTCGGTGTTGAAAAATATTTGTCGGAATATCTCGCTCGGCGAGGCTAAAGCTCGGCGCGCAAAAAAGGAAATGATCGAAGCGAACTTGCGGTTGGTGATTTCGATAGCTAAAAAATATACCAATCGTGGCTTGCAATTTCTTGATTTGATTCAAGAAGGCAATATTGGTTTGATGAAGGCCGTCGACAAATTCGAATATCGCCGCGGGTATAAGTTTTCAACGTATGCGACTTGGTGGATACGCCAAGCGATTACTCGTTCTATCGCCGATCAGGCCAGAACGATTCGAATTCCGGTGCATATGATCGAGACCATCAATAAGCTGAATCGGGTTTCGAGACAAATCCTGCAAGAGCTTGGCAGGGAGGCTACTCCGGAGGAGTTGGCGGAGCGGATGGAGATGCCGGAAGATAAAATTCGCAAGGTTCTGAAAATAGCCAAGGAGCCGATTTCGATGGAAACGCCGATCGGCGACGACGAGGATTCGCATTTGGGGGATTTTATCGAGGATTCGAAGATGTTATCTCCGATAGAATCTGCTACAATCGCTGGCCTTCGCGAGTCCACTCAAAACGTATTGGCTGGATTGACGGCAAGGGAAGCGAAAGTGTTGCGTATGCGCTTCGGTATTAATATGAATACCGACCATACATTGGAAGAAGTCGGTAAGCAATTTGACGTTACCCGCGAACGAATCCGGCAGATCGAAGCTAAAGCGCTGAGAAAACTGCGTCACCCATCCCGTTCGGAACAACTTCGCTGTTTCCTTGATGAATAATACCGGGGCCCTTAGCTCAGTTGGTCAGAGCTTCCGACTCATAATCGGCAGGTCGTAGGTTCAAGTCCTACAGGGCCCACCATTGATATCCTAGGCCGTTCTCGCGGCCTTTTCTATGTCCGCCACGTTTATTGCGAGGTCCATCACCGTGAACAAAAGCTATCTCTTTACCTCTGAATCGGTATCGGAAGGTCATCCCGACAAAGTCGCCGACCAAATATCCGATGCCATTGTCGACGCGATTCTGGCCCAAGATCCTAGGGCACGGGTGGCCTGCGAAACACTCGTTAAGACCGGAATGGTTGTGTTGGCCGGCGAGGTGACTACCAGCGCTTGGGTCGACACCGAAGAGTTGGTCAGAAAGGTGGTTTGCGAAATCGGTTACGACCACGGCGATATCGGTTTCGACGGTAACAGCTGCGCGGTATTGAATGCCATTGGCAAGCAGTCCGCCGATATTGCCTTGGGCGTCGACGAATCCGAAAATCATGAACAGGGTGCCGGCGACCAAGGTTTAATGTTTGGTTATGCCAGTAACGAAACCGATGTGCTGATGCCCGCGCCAATTACTTATGCGCACCGGTTGGTGGAACGCCAAGCGCAAGTTCGCAAAAACAAGACCTTGCCTTGGCTGCGTCCGGACGCGAAAAGCCAGGTCACATTCCGCTACGAAAACAATAAGCCGGTGGCGATTGATGCCGTAGTGCTGTCGACTCAGCATTCGCCGGAGGTCGGTGGGAAATTGTTGGAAGAAGCGGTGATGGATGAAATCATCCTGCCAACCTTGCCGAAAGAATGGCTGCATAAAGACACCAAATACTTCATTAACCCGACAGGTCAATTCATCATCGGCGGCCCGGTCGGCGACTGCGGTTTGACCGGTCGGAAAATTATCGTCGATACCTATGGCGGTATGGCTCGTCACGGTGGCGGCGCGTTTTCCGGAAAGGACCCGTCGAAAGTCGACCGATCCGCGGCCTATATGGCGCGTTACGTCGCAAAAAACATCGTCGCGGCCGGTCTTGCCGAGCGTTGCGAGATTCAGGTTTCCTATGCGATCGGCGTTGCCGAGCCAACTTCGATTACGGTCGAAACCTTCGGTACCGGTAAAATTGAAGAATCGCGTTTGGTCCAAATCGTTCGCGAACACTTCGACTTGCGTCCGAAAGGTTTGATCGCCCAATTGGGGTTGTTGAAACCGATTTATCGTCCCACGGCGTCTTACGGTCATTTCGGCCGCAACGAAGCCAGCTTCAGTTGGGAAAAAACCGACAAGGCCGAAGCATTGAAAGATGCGGCCGGCGTTTAATCAAGGAGATTGAAATGACGCAAAACGATTACAAAGTCGCCGATATGGCTCTGGCGGACTGGGGCCGGAAGGAAATTCAAATCGCCGAAACCGAAATGCCGGGTTTGATGGCCCTGCGCGCCGAATATGGCGCGTCGCAACCGTTGAAAGGTGCGCGTATCGCCGGTTGTTTGCACATGACCATCCAAACGGCGGTGCTGATCGAAACCTTGACCGCGCTGGGTGCCGAAATTCGCTGGTCGTCGTGCAACATCTTTTCGACCCAGGACCACGCGGCGGCGGCGATCGCGGCGGCCGGCATTCCGGTGTTTGCTTGGAAAGGCGAAACCGAAGCCGAAGCCGAATGGTGCATCGAACAAACGATTCTGGGACCCAACGGCTGGCGGCCGAACATGATATTGGACGACGGCGGCGACCTCACCAATATGATGCACGACAAGTTTCCCGAGCTGATGGCCGATGTTAAAGGTTTGTCGGAAGAAACCACGACCGGGGTATTGCGGCTGACCGAACGGGTCGCCAAGGGTTCATTAAAGGTGCCGGCGTTCAACGTCAACGATTCGGTGACCAAATCCAAATTCGACAATCTGTACGGCTGCCGCGAATCGCTGGTTGACGGCATCAAGCGCGCGACCGACGTCATGGTGGCGGGTAAAATCGCGGTGGTTTGCGGTTATGGCGATGTCGGTAAGGGTTGCGCGCAATCCTTGCGCGGCTTGGGTGCCACTGTCTTGATTACCGAAATCGACCCGATTTGCGCGTTGCAAGCCGCGATGGAAGGCTACCGGGTGGTGACGATGGATGAGGCTGCCGCCCTGGCCAATATCTTCGTCACCGCGACCGGCAACGTTCACGTGATTACCCATGAACACATGAAGGCGATGCGCGACCAAGCCATCGTCTGCAATATCGGCCACTTCGATTCCGAGATCGATATTGCCTCGTTGCGCCAATATCCCTGGGAAAACATCAAGCCGCAAGTCGATCACGTCATCTTCCCGGACGGTAAGCGCATCATTGTGTTAGCGGAAGGCCGATTGGTAAATTTGGGTTGCGCAACCGGCCACCCGAGTTTCGTGATGTCCAATTCGTTCTGCAACCAGGTTTTGGCGCAAATCGAGCTCTGGAACAACGCCTCGGCCTATGAAAACAAAGTCTATGTGCTGCCTAAAAAGTTGGACGAGAAGGTCGCCAGCCTGCATTTGGCGCAAATCGGCGTGAAATTGACCAAGTTGACCGCAGAGCAGGCAGCTTATATTAACGTCAAGGTGGATGGACCCTACAAGCAGGACCATTACCGTTATTAATAGCGGGATAGTAATAAAAAAGGGGGCGTAGGCCCCCTTTTTTGTGGTCTGATTATTCGGTAGATTCCCGGCGGCGTAGCTCAAAACCGAATTTCGGCTTTTAGGCGAAACTCTCGGCCATTCATTTTCAACACGTTCGCCCGTTGATCGGGGCCGAGCATTTCGTAATGGGAGTCGAATACATTGTATACGCCGAAAGAAATATCCGTTTTTGGGACCAACTTATCCGAGCTCAGATTTAGATTGATCAATTCATAAGCACGGGCGCTGGTTCCCCAGTAAGTTTTACGTTGATCGACGAATATGCTTTCAATCCCCAGGCGCAATCGATCATCGAAGAGAGGCTCGGCGAAATGCAGTTTGAGCAGATTTTGCGGCGAATCGTTGCTCCAGGTTTCGTCGGCGTTGTGGTCCTCTAACCAGCTATAGGTGTAGGAGGCTTTAAACAAACGGCCGTTCCGCCAACGCTTTTCGGATTCGAATTCGGCGCCATAGGCATGATACTTGCCCACATTCATAACGGCGTAATTTCCGTCAATATCGCCAGTTGGAGCAGCCTGTAGCAGGTTGGAGATGTCGTTGAAAAAAAGCGAGCCCAACAGGCGAAGATTGTCATTGGAATGCCATTCAACAGTTGCTTCGTAACTCTTGATTTGTTCTTCGTGCATCTTGGGATTCGGGATGATGCCAAAGGCATTGTAGTCGCGCTCCCAGGCGTTGGGAGCTCGAAATGTCGAGCTATACAAGAGTTTGGCCGAGAGGTTGTCGCTTGCGGTCCAAATCAGACCGAGCCGAGGATTGAGCTGCAAGTTTTTCAACATGTGATGATAGTCCAAGCGTAGGCCGGCGCTGAATATCCAATTCGTATCCAGCTTTATGTCATCTTGAACGAACAGCTCCAGCCGATGACCGTTACGATGGCCGGCTACATAGCTGAAATAAGGATCTTTGTCGTAGTTGATTAGTCGTTGGCGTTGGTCGTACTGATATTCCAGACCGGCAATCAGTTTGTGGATATCAAATGCAGTCGTTGTCAACTGTATTTCGCCGCCAAACCAACGACCGCTGGCTTCGTCGTAATTGATGACGCGGGCGTTTTCCGTTCCGGTAGGTTGATCCGCGTAGTAGTCGTAGCCCTGGAAAAAACCTTTCGCGGAAACAGAACTATTGGTATCGAGCGTTTTTAGATATTTAAGATTCGTGAAGAATTGCTTGTCGTTAGTGAAGTACTGGGGATCGTTGAAAATGGCGTCGTAAGAGGCGGTCGGCACTTGCTTGCCGCGGCTCACATAGCCGCCGCTCAAGGTCCAATTTTGGTAGGCGATTTTGCCGAATAGCCGGTCGGCTTTTTCGGTGTCGAGGTTTTGGGCGATGCCGTTATTCGTTTCTGGCGTATCGTATCCCGGAAAATACAGATTATCGACCCCGGCGCGATCATAATGCGAAGCGGAAAATACCAAATCCGCACCGTTCTCCAAGGTTTTGCCGTAGCTAATTCTGCCCTTGTAAGTGTCGAAACTTTCTATTTGGCCGGATGCTAGCGCACCGTCTATCCCTTTGCCTGTCTTGGTAATGACATTGATCATGCCTAGAAAGGCGTTTGCGCCATAGATAGACGAACCTGAGCCGGGCACGTATTCGATGCGGTCGATCAGCTCCATGTCGAGCATGAATTCCTGGGCGATGTAACCGCCATCGTAGACATTTTCGTTCATGCGTTGGCCGTCGATCATCAACAAGACCCTGGAATTATAATCTCCGCTTCGGGCAAATCCGCGAACTCCTAGATAGGTGTAATTGCGGTCGTTGCTGAGAAAGATGCCGCGTAAGCTATTTAAGGCGTCGGCTAAGGTTCTCCACCCGAACGTCCGGATATCTTCTCCGGTGAGTATCGAAATGGACGTTGGGGCATGGGCGACGGATGAGCCAAGTCTGGATGCCTTGATAACGTGAACATTCAGCAATTGTTCTACTGACAGATCGGTTAGATCCACCGATCCAGGATCGGGAGCCGCTACGGCGAGGCTCGGCAGGATCAGTATTATTCCCGCCAAAGTTCTAAGCATTTGAGCGTCCGCAGCAAAAGGCGAAAACAAACGCGTCGTCGGTCGTAGCAGAATGCGCGGCTGACCGATACTTGTGTAAAATTCCCACTTTCAGGCGATCTATCATGTTTTGTTAAGATGGGCTCGAATGTTCGTCTTGCAGCTGGAGTCTGATGGAATTTTAGTGCAACTGGCCATTTTGAATTGAAGTGTTTCCAATTTGCCGAGTTGCTGGTGCGACCAGCGTTCCTTCCGGGTGGCGAAGATGATCTCCGGACTGAGAAAAATGGCACAATATTGTCGTCAAGTCACCACTCTTCCATTGCGAGATATTGTTGAACAACCGTGCTTTAATCGAACGCGATCTGGCTGTGCTTTGGCATCCGTGTAGCCAGATGAAAGACTATGAATTAAGCGGGGATGAGGCATTGCCGATGATCCCGATCAAGTCTGGTAGCGGCGTCTGGCTGGAGGATTTCAACGGCAACCGCTATTTGGACGCGATCAGTTCCTGGTGGGTCAATCTGTTCGGTCACGCTAATCCAACGATAAACCAAGCCATTAAAGACCAGCTCGATACTCTTGAACACGTGATACTTGGTGGATTTAGCCATCAAGCCGCGATCGAGCTTGCCGAAAAATTAGTGGAAATTACGCCGGCTGGCTTGAATAAGTGTTTCTACGCCGACAGTGGTTCGGCAGCTGTAGAAATTGCGCTTAAAATGAGTTTTCACTACTGGCGTAATCTGGGTAAGACTGAAAAAAACCGCTTCATCACGTTGGAGAACAGTTACCACGGCGAAACGCTTGGTGCTTTAGCGGTAGGCAATGTTGCCTTGTACAAGTCAACCTATGCGCCGCTATTGATGGATGTAATCAGCGTGCCGGGGCCCGATTGCTATTTTCGCGAGCCTGGCGAAAGTTGGCGGGATTACTCAAGTCGCCGCTTCAAGGCGATGGAAGAAGCCTTGGCTGAACACGCCGAATCCGTGAGCGCGGTGATCGTCGAACCTTTGGTGCAATGTGCCGGCAATATGCGTATGTACGATCCGGTGTATTTGAAATTGCTGCGCGACGCTTGTGATCGTTACGAGGTGCATTTGATCGCCGACGAAATTGCGGTCGGTTTCGGACGTACCGGTACTCTCTTCGCCTGCGAGCAGGCCGGTATTAGTCCGGATTTTCTTTGTCTTTCTAAAGGATTGACCGGCGGCTATCTGCCGCTCTCGGCCGTATTGACCACCGATAATGTGTATCGGGCATTTTACGACGAGTATCGAAATCTGAACGCATTCCTACATTCGCATAGTTATACCGGTAATGCCTTGGGTTGTAGGGCCGCCCTCGCGACCATCGGTATTTTTCAACAACAAGACGTTTTGGCGCGCAATAGGCACTTGGCGGCGGTATTGGCGGGGGCGCTGGAACGCTTTCGCGAGCATCCCCAGGTCGGAGAAGTACGTCAAACAGGTCTGATCGCGGCGATAGAATTAGTGAAGGATAAGCGGACGCGAGAGCCGTACCCTTGGCAACAAAGGCGAGGGTTACGGGTTTACCGGCATGCGCTGGCCCAAGGGGTGTTGCTGAGACCGCTTGGAAACGTTATTTATTTCATGCCGCCATACGTGATCAACGAAGCGGAGATTGAGTTGATGGTTGAGGTGGCCTGGCAGGGTGTGCAGCTGGCGGTGCAGGACTAATGAGGGTTTCTCGTCTCTATATTCCCCAGCCGCTACAGGTTGGGGGCAGCGTCCAACTTGACGAGACGCGCGCTCACTATTTGCGTAGCGTGCTGAGACTAAAGCAGGATCACGAAGTTATATTATTCAACGGCTTGGGCGATGAATATTTTTGTCGTTTGGACGAAGTTAGTCGTAAAACGGTTAGTGCAAGAGTAGAAAGCCGTATCGAGCGTAATGTCGAAACGCCGCTAAAGGTAATACTTGGCATTGGGGTGTCGAGGGGCGATCGCATGGATTGGGCGATGCAGAAGGCGGTAGAGCTGGGTGTTGCAAGGCTGACCCCGTTGGTCACCGAGCGTTGCGTAATTAAATTTGACGAGGATAAAAAGCAACAGCGTCAAGCTCACTGGCGGGGCATCATTCAACATGCGGCCGAACAGTCGGGCCGAACCATTCTGCCGGAATTGGCGGACTTAGCCGACTTGCCTAAGTGGGCGTCGGAACAAACCGGGTTGCGCCTATTTCTCGATCCGTATGCTGATTTCAGTTTGGCCGATTTGAGGCCGGAGGGTGAAACCGTGACCTTGCTATCCGGTCCGGAGGGTGGGTTTTCCGAGGCGGAGCGGGAATCTGCCAAATCGGCTGGCTTTATCCCTGTCAAGTTGGGAGGGCGGATCTTGCGTA
The DNA here is from genome assembly GCF_050275925.1 of Methylomonas sp. MS20. Lineage (NCBI taxonomy): Bacteria > Pseudomonadati > Pseudomonadota > Gammaproteobacteria > Methylococcales > Methylococcaceae > Methylomonas > Methylomonas sp. MS20. The sequence continues at coordinate 4,820,118 of NZ_CP189962.1, read as the reverse complement.
CCGAAACCGCGGTCCTAGCGGCATTGGCCGCAGTGCAGGCCTTGTGGGGGGATTTTCGTTAATGCGGACCGCGATTGCGTTGCTGGCGCCGCTAGCTTTGTTACTATTATTGGCCGTTGTCGCCGGGTTTATCGGTTACGGCGTTCTGCTGCTGGTGGGTGATGTCCTGCCGCTCGCGAAGTTAGTTAGTAAGATTACATTGGTGCTGCTGTTGCTAAGTGTATGGCCGTTGAAGCACTATTTGCGGCTGGATTGGTCGAATTTTGGCTTCGCATCGCGCGAAGTGTTTTTTCGGCAGATGGGTTGGGGGTTCTTACTGGGTTTGGCGAGCCTATTGCCCGTGTTAATCGTACTTTACGGACTAGGGGTGCATGTCTGGGACGACAGTCGGGTTTGGAGTGTCAACAAAGTTGCTGAAAAACTCGGTTTGGGGTTGTTTTTCTCGTTATTGATTGGTGTCGGTGAGGAGTTATTATTCCGCGGGTTGTTACTGACGGCGTTGCGGCGCGTCTTGCCACTCTCGATTGCGGTCGTACTGAGTTCGCTGTATTACGCCGCCCTGCATTTCTTAAAAAGTACATCTCTGATTCCGTATGCCGAACTAACACCTTTTTCAGGTATGAAACTGCTTGGAGAAGCGTTCGGCAGTTGGTTGAACCCCGACATCTTGACCGCGCTCATCGCTCTATTGGTTGTCGGTTGTTTTATGGCGACCATCAGGTTGCGTTGGACGGAATCGCTGGGGCTTTGTGTTGGTTGCCATGCGGCTTGGGTTTGGCAGATAAAAGTCTTTAGGGATTTTTTTAACGTTAATTTGCAGTCGAAGCTACTGTATTTAGTGAATACCTATTATGACGGAGTCATCGGGCCTTTGGTTAGCGTTTGGTTGTTGTTGGCGCTGGCTGGTATCCGATTTTGGCTTAGTTGGGGTAAGTCGAGCCCACTAGAGGTGTAGTCGCCTTTGCAGCGGTCGTTTTCTGGTGGCGATAATTTTTATTAAGTTGTTCTTAGGTAAAAAAGAGGAAATTCAGATGCGCAAATTCGCACCGTTATTCGTAACTCCTGCTATTTTCCTGACGGCCGCTACGTTGAGCGGGTGCGCTGGCGAACCTGCGAAGCCAGCCCGGGAAAAAATTCTATCGGGCGATCAAATGCTACGTGATAGTCAAGGAATTGCACAGTTGGGTAGCCGTTGGCAGGAGGGTAAGCAAATGGTCGAGCGTGCCGAGATCATTCAACGCGATGCTCAGGGCAAGCTGGAAGAGGCGCGTCGCATGATGGAAGAGGGCCAGAAAATCATGCGCGAAAGCGAAGAGGGTTACAAAAATTTGAAGCAGTGATAACCGAGCACCCCGACACTGGTCAACCGGTCGCTTCTTTGCTTTGAGAGTGGAATGGCGGGACTGGTTTCAAAAATTGTTTAAGTTTTTGATCGGTTTTAGCGCCAAAATCAGTAAACTCAAAATGTATGCTGTTACATAGTGCGCATAAGCGGCTATTTTCCAAAAACGGTAGATCCGAAATACTGATCTCGTCTCCACAGCGGGAGCACAACATAGGGTGCATTGCGGTTTTTTTCATAGATCCTCCTTGCCGACAAGCGTTTGAGGATACTGCGGATAACGAATAATATCTGTTGCTAATTCAACATTTTCTCGTAGTCTTTTCTTCGGTATTGTGAATTATCCAGAAGTTCTCAAAGTATTGCACAAATTTTCCGCAATTTGAAAAAGGGTCGAGTCTTGGTCATGCGCGATATTTGTTACGCTCGCGGCGTGCGATACGCATGCCTATCCGTGGCGCGCTTGAATATCGACCGGTTTTTAATATCGGTATAGCTGACGCGAAAACGTTTATCGAATTTTGCATAAAAAAATTGACCACTTTTTAATCCAATCTTCACGAACTTTCGAAATAAGCGCTATTATTCCTTGAAATTCCAAGAATCCCAGGGTGCGGCCATTTTTGGCTGGAGTGCCTCGGTTGCGCAATTGTCAATTTCGAAATTTCCATGAGCCGATTTCAGTCACATCTAGTCTCAATGTTGATGATGTTCGCACTGTTAAGTGCGTGCAGCAGTCCTTCGGTCAAAAAAGAAAAATTGGCCGGCTTTAAGCCTTACAGTGTACAGCAACAACCGCAGTCGCAGCGGCACTTGCCGCAACGCCCGTCGCTTCAACCAGAATTTTATGTTGGGATTTTCCCAAAGCCTGCGGAGTTGGAGCCGGCAGTCGGCTTTTGGCGAAATACCTATGCGGTATGGTCGCGATCGCAGGTGGCGTTTCATGATGATAGGTATCTGGACATTGTCTATGAAGTGATGACTTTGCCCGGCTATGTCGGTGAAGGTTTAACCAGCGAGCAAAAAGACTTGATCAGCCAACGCCGCGAATATTGGAAATCTCAGCTGTCAGGTCTGGAAACCAAACTGCGCTATAACGCGGCATTAAGTAATCACGACAGGGATTTGATCGCTCGCTTGGAAAGTACCGGGAAGCCGCTGACTACGATATTGGCCGGCTCATCCGAGCGTTTGCGCTCGCAGCGCGGAACTCGGGAGCGCTTCAAAAGAGGGATGGAAATCAGCGGTCGCTACGATTTGCAATTCCGCAAAGTGTTTCGCGATGCTGGTTTGCCCGAGGATCTGGCTTATTTACCGCATGTTGAATCGTCGTTTCAGCCGGCGGCGAAGTCCTCCGCCGGAGCGGTCGGCATGTGGCAGTTTACCAAGGCTGCCGCAAAAACCTTTATGCCAGGTGGCGACCGTTTCGACCAACGTCTGGATCCTTTTGCCTCTGCGGCCGGTGCGGCGCGTTACCTGAGTTACGCCTACGCTAAGCTCGGCGATTGGCCGGCTGCGGTTACCTCGTACAATCACGGTATCGGCGGTATGAAACGCGCTCAAAATCAGGCGGGTCGTGATTTCGTTCGGATAGTGGAAAGCTATGACGGTCCTGCGTTCGGTTTCGCGTCCAGAAACTATTATGCACAGTTTCTGGCGGCTCGTGAAATTGCCAACAATTCGTTAGCGTATTTTCCGGAAGGCATTCAATACGAAAGCCCAGCATTGCCCGGACAATACGTGGCGGCCGAATAAGAGCTAACAATCAGGAAAACTGGCGGCTTATTTCTCAATATTCGTCGGAGCCGATTTGTCGCTTGCCGTTTTAGCGTGAGTTTGACTGGTGGATGGTGGGGGAGCTCGCGTCGCTCTTGAAGTGTCGGCGCGAGCGGACCGTCGGAACTATCGTTGCAATCGTGAACATTAAAAGATCAGCGTCGATTTTCGCTGGGCAGTTGCATTCCCGTGATGTATTTTGCAGGTTGTTCTTGGTATCGCCCAAGGTAGGTATGTCTTGGGTGTCCGCTCCAAATATCGATGACCTCGTCTATTAATATCGAGTCGCTTTCTATTGGTCATTCCGATTTAATTTCTAAGTGAAATTTCTTGCAATTTGAATGGCTATTCGAGGGGGATTTTCTGATTATTAAACCCTGTATTAATAAGGTTATTGCTTGTCATTTTTCTGTTTTAACGGTGTTGCTTTGATCTGTGATAGCATGCCGGTGCATTTGAATATGCACTAATAAATGGGTGGTAATAACATAGATTTATTAGGGAAATTTAAACAATTAAGACAGGAAACCTAATGATTAATCCGATTAAAAAAACTTTGGCGGCTTTGTGCTTGATGGCTGCGACAATTTCCGTTCCGGCATTTGCAAACAGCGCGGGCGATGCCAAAGTTCGTGCCGCCGCTGAAGGCACGGTAGCGAAAGTCGAAGAAGCCGTTAGTTTGGTGGAAAAGGGCGCCGATAAAGCCGAAGTCCTGAAAGCGCTGAGCGATGTGCGTCAATTGCAAAAGGAATTCCGCTACGAGCAGACCGAACGCTTGCGCCAAAAAGCCGGTGATCGTCTGAAAACCGCTCGCGAGCAATTGGAAAACGGCGACGCGGAAGGTCCTGCGAGCTTGAAAGCCACGCTGGAAATCTATAAGGAAATGTTGAAAGTCTATAACGCCGCGCACTAAGTTCGTCACGGTTTAGCCGGCTGGCCCATGCGCTAGTCGGCCGCTCCGGTTCTTGTTCTCAACCTTTTTAGGTTTGTTCGGAAAATCGGCTTTCGAACAAATCCGCCGGTAACGGTTTCGCAAAGAAAAAGCCTTGGCCGAAGTCGCAGTCTGCGTTTTTGAGCAATTGCCGCTGGGCTTCCGATTCTATGCCTTCCGCGATGACGCGAATGCCAAGCTTGTGGGCCATCAGGATGATGGCTTCGCATAGTGCCAAGTTCGCGGGATCGGCGGAAAGATTGTTAACGCATTCCTGATCGATTTTTAAATAATCAATATCGTATTTTTTTAAATAAGACAACGACGAATACCCGGTACCGAAATCGTCCAACGAGATTTGAATGCCGGCGTCGCGAAATGAGGACAACTGGTCCTGAAAGCGGTTGCCACTTTCCAGTAGCACGCCTTCGGTGATTTCGACGACGATGTGTTGGCCGGACAATTGCAGTTGAGTCAACTTTTCGAGCCACGCTTGGTGGTTTTCGCGTTCGTTGCGAAATTGCACCGAGGATTTGTTGATACTGATTTGAAAGTCGTCGTGTATCGAGAGTCGCCATTTGCGAGCTTGTTGCGCGGCTTGTTCGAAGAGCCAGTTGCCTATTGTGTTGATCAGACCGGTTTCTTCGGCTATGGGAATGAACTCGGCCGGGCCGATCAGGCCGCGTTGGGGATGGTGCCAGCGAATCAGCGCTTCGGCCTTGCATACCCGATTGCTGCTCAGTTCGACAATGGGTTGGTAGTAAACAGTCAATTGCCGGGTGGACAGCGCCGAGCGCAAGTCCTTGCTCAGGCCAAGTCGATGCCGCGCGGCTTCCTGCATGGCAGGGATGAAAAAACAATATTGATTGCGACCGCGATTTTTGGCCACATACATGGCTTGGTCGGCGTGTTTTAGCAGCGATTTGATATCTCTAGCGTCATCCGGGTAGAAGGCGATACCGATGCTGGTGGAAATGTGGGCAACGTCCGCGCCTAACTCGAAGCGCTCCGCCATTTTTTCCAATATCGCACCCGCAATCCGTTCCACGTTACAAGGTTCGCCGACTTCTCTTAGGATCACCGTGAACTCGTCGCCACCCAATCTGGCAACCGTGTCGGAGTCTCGGACGCACAGACGTATACGCTGGGCGGCGGTTTGCAGAAGTTTGTCGCCCATGTCGTGTCCCAGCGTGTCGTTGACTTCCTTGAACAGATCCAGATCGATGAAGAACAAAGCCAGCCGGGTTTTATCCCGGCCGGCTTTTTTGATTTCCTGCTCCAAGCGGTCGTGAAACATGCGCCGGTTTGGCAATTGGGTCAGCGGGTCGATATTGGCCTGCTGCCAGATCAGGTTCTCGGCCTGTTTTTTTTCAGTGATGTCCGCGAACAGTGCTACTAATCGAAATATCTGCCCCGCCGAATCCTTGATGGCGTTGACCGTCAGCCATTTTGCGTATCTGTCCCCGGATTGGGTCCTATCCCAAACTTCGCCTTGCCAAAAACCGGATTTGCGAACGCTCTGCCACATCGCTTTGCGGTGATCTTCGGTATTGATAAGATCGATGGATTGGCCCTCGATCTCCTCGCGGCAATGGCCGGTAATCTGGGTAAAAGCCGGGTTGACCGCGATAATACGTCCCTCTGCGTCAGCCAGTAGCATGGCTTCGCTACTGTTTTGGTAAATTAACGCGGCTTGCTGCAAGACTTCTTCGATACGCTTGCGTTCGCTGATATTCCGGGCTATCGCCAGGTTGTAACCGGTGTTGGCGTATTCGAAGAAGTTGGCCACGACTTCGACCGGAAACAGTCGGCCATCCTTGGTTTGATGTAGGGTCTCTAAAGTTAGCGAACCCGATGCCTTGAGCGCTTGCCAATGAGTTCGCCAAATCGTGTCGGTATGCGCGGGGTCGATGTCTTCAACCCGCATGCCTCGCAATTGTTCGCGACTGTAGCCTAATTCCAAGCAAGCGTGGCGGTTGGCGTAGATAATCCTGGCATCATTGTCGATCAAATAAGCAGCGTCGCGCATCTGATCCATGCCGAAGCTCAATTGCGCCAACGGCGTTTCCGAGGCCTTGCGTTCGGTAATGTCGCGAAAATGCCAAATTTGCCCAACCGCGATGCCATCGCGATATTCGGTCGTCTGGTGGCGTTCGATGATCCGACCGTCGCTTAACAATAGTTCGTCGTAAGCGTGTCGTTCCGGATCGCGGCGTACCTCAAACCAGCGGGTTTCCGCATCGTCTTGCAAATCCGTGCCGTTCAGGATCCGGCGGAGCGGCGCGGATTGGGTGTCCGCGTTGAGCAACTCCCGGTCAATCTGCCACATACGGGCGAACTCGGTGTTGTATTGCATGACGCGACCGGCCGCGTCGACAACCAGAATGGCATCGGTGGTGGCGTCCAACGTCGCTTTCAGCAGCGATAGGGAGTGTTCGAGCTTGGATCTGGTGTGGGCCATGTCAGCGCTTTGGTATAGGTCGATTTCGGCTAGCCGAGCCCTGTGAGAGACTGCTACGTATCGATCTTAACAATAAACCTCGCGGGCTGATAGTGTCGATTGCCAAAGCCGCATCGCATGGGGGACTCGCAGACCAAGTATCGTGCAAGGCGGGCTCGATTAAGGCGTGCGGTAGCTGTTCAGCATAGGCTTCACAACCGGCCTAAATCCAAGTTTCCCGTCGAAAAAGGGAGCTCGAGGCGGATATCGCCGCTCCCCCTTTTTTGAAAGAGGGGGGTGACAGATCGCTGAGCATTCGCCGAATAGTTAGTGCTTGCCAAGCAAATCGGCAAAATAATGCATGGCGCCAATCAACGGTGCGCGTGGATTCAACGCGAGTTTTACCGGTATTTTCGCTAACAGCGGTTGAAAGCGGCCTTTGGCTGCGAATGAGCGTAAAAACTCACCCGACTCCAGAACCTTACGAATCTTCGGGCCTATCCCGCCGCCGATAAACACGCCGCCCGTCGCAAGCAGCTTCAAGGCCAGATTGCCGGCTTCCGCACCGTACAATTCGGCGAATAAACGGGTTGCTTCTTCACAGAGCGGGTCTTCGCCGCCCACACCCAAACGCGAAATCAGTGCGTTGCGGTCCACTTCGGATTCGGCGTGCGCGGCGGGAATTGCAGGGCAGGCCGGCGCGAAACGGTCGGCTAACAGAAAATCGTATAAATGACTGAAGCCGTTTCCGGACAGCACCCGCTCGCAACTGACGTGGTCTGGAAACAGTTGGCGCAAATAGACCAACAACCGATCCTGTTGTTCGGTTTGCGGCGCCAAGTCGCTATGTCCGCCTTCGGTGGCGATGGGATGATAGCGTTGGCCGTCCCAATACAAAGCAGCCTCGCCGAGTCCGGTGCCGGCCGCGATCACGGCGATATTGCCGGTTTGGGGTTCGGCGGCGGGATTCAGTTCGACGAAATCTTCCGGTGGCAGGTGCAGCATGCCCAAAGCCATCGCTTCCAAATCGTTAAGCAGTTTGACTTGGTCGGTACCCAGCTTCTGTTGCAACCGTCGACCATCCAGCAACCAGGGTAGATTCGTGGTTTGGCAGCGTTGTTCGACCACCGGTCCGGCGACGCCGAAACAGGCTGACGTTGGCGGGGGCTGATCGGCGAGGAATAAGTCCAAAATCTCCTCGAAGTCCAGGAATTCACGGCTGGCAAACGTTTGTTCGCGCACGCTGTGCAGCGTGCCGTCGGCTAATGGTTCAATTAAGGCCAGCACCGTTTTGGTACCGCCGATGTCGCCGGCTAAAATCATATCGGTCCTCACTGGGCGTTGGGCGTGTCGAGTAAATGCATCAGGGCGTCGAGAATGCCGTTGGCAACGGCGTGGGGCGGCAGTTGATAAAAGGCCTGCCAAGCCAGCGACACGTAATTTTCGTATTGGTCGCGGTGGTCAGGGTGATCGTGCAGCCAGCAGATTCTGACGGCGTGGCCGATCAGAATGTCGGTGACTATCGTATCGTCCACCCGTAAGGCCGGGTTGTCCCGGAAAATAGAACCCAGCGCTCGCAATGCCTCGGCGGTCAATTGCCGGTAGACCGGCGCCTGAATTTTATTGAGTACGTGATTGACGTGCAATTTAAAGGTTTGCTCGCCCGGCGTCATCTGCGACAGCGTGGTCTCGCTGTCGAGCCGGCGCATACCGTTGATTTTTTCGCCTATCATCAGGCCCTGGCAACGCTCCAGTACCGTCCAAACGCCGGTGAAAAAAGCGTCGTTTTCACGGCCGACGCTGCCTTGGCGTTCGCGCCAGTCGTACCAGTCCTCGGAGTCGCCGCGATTCGGGTTCATCGTTGCCGGGAAGCGAGCCGAACTCAAGTCGCGTTGCGCGCCGTCGTAATGCAGGGTTTCCACCAAGCCTAGTTGGGTTTGGCTATTGCCGTAATCCTCTAAAGTTTCTCTGAGCAGTTCCACCAGTCGGTGCGGCGGCAGACCTAATACCTCGGTAAATGCTTGGTCCAGCGAAACTTGGCTGGCGCGTTTTTGCCGGGCCACGATCAGCTGCAGAATATGGCCGACCCGTATCGTATGCATGTCGGCAAACAATTCTGGCTTGAGTTTGATCAGCATGCCCAAATAAATGATCAATTCCTGGATGACAATGTGCTGATTGCTATCCTGATTGTTAAAGCTACGGATGGTTTGCAGTATTTCCCAGGAGTCGGTCGGCCGCCGTAACGTGGCTTTGCCGCTGTAGGCGCGGCCGACGGTCAAGCCGTGTTGGCGGACCAGGATGTCGGTCGCCGCCTGTTCCAGATTGATATCGTACTTGCCTAGAATGCCGGCTGCGCGACGCACGATGTACCAGACGTGGCGGTCGCCGGCGCGGGCGTAAACCTCTTCCAGCAGGTCGCGCACCGAATACTCCTGGCCGGCCAAGCGCACAGGATGGTCCAAGCCGTGGCGGCCGCCGAGCAGACTTAAGGCTTCCAGTTGCGCATACAGATTGCCGTTGCCGCGCAATTGCTCTAGTAACAACGCATCGTCGCCGATTTCCCAGGCGGTCAGCGTATAGCTGTCCAAAGGTTGTGGGGTGGCGGCCTCGTGCGGCATGGCGTGCGCGCAGGGGCGCTCGGCGTCGTCACGCCGCGGCTCCGAAAAGCGAAAATCGTGCAGATAACCGATTTTCTCACGACAGGAGTCGGCCGCGAATTCGGTTAACAGGCCGAGCCTAACCTCGATGTCGGCCAATTTGCCGGAGCCGATTTGCTGGATGAAATCCAGCAACATTTCGCGATCGGCGCCGTGCAGCATGTTGTCCTTGACGTTGATGACGAAGATTGGCGGCTTAGGGCTGTCCCAGTGGTGTGCCAAATACGTCAATTCCATGCGCAGGCGTTGAATCAACAAGCGATTGTCCATCGCAATATAGAATCCTTGTTGGTTCATGAATTGCGGCAGGAACAGCAGCGGTTCGCCGGCCAGCAGATAAAGGCGGGAGGTCGCCAAGCTGCGAATTTGGCGCAAGGGGCGTCCGGTCAGGCCGATTCGATCGTTGCGTCCTACTTGGGTGTAGGCCGCAGCGAGTTCGCTGGCTTCGCGCACCTGTATCGGCGCGATTTCACCGAGTGTTTGCGAGACGATGCCGGTAGCGTGTAAGTCTGCTTGTACCGCCTCGCTGTCGGCCAGCAGCGCCACCTGTAAAGGCGTTCGGTTATACAGGCGGGTGGATTTGTAACGGCCCAGCGGATCGATGTCGTCTAGCGCGATCAAGCCGTCCTGCAGCAGACAGCCTAGGATAAACAGACTTTGTGCCCAGACTAGCGGCACGTTTTCGTTGGGCACCCGTTCTTGGCTGTGGGGGTGGCGCTTCTCGGCCGCGATCGCCGGTTCCGGCACCAAATACAGCTCGGGCAACAACCATTGACCGTTACGTTCCACCAATAAGTGTTCCAAACGGCGCCGATAGTCGCCCACGCCGTCGGCGTCGCGGGCAAACAAGCGATTGAGCAGCAAGTACGAAAAAAACAGCGGCCATTCGCACTCGATGTCCATGAACTGCTTCAGCTCGCTGGGTTCGTAATGCAGGCGCTGGTGGTCTTCGATGACGGTTTGGTGGCCGTCCAGCAGAAAGCGCTTGCAACCGTATCGGCCTTGCAGTTTCTCGACGATCAATGTCTCGGTTTTTTCGCGGAGAGCGGCATTGTCGACCGCGAAGGCTGGAAAGCCGGTGATGCTGAGTACCGCCGAATCGACTTCCTTGGAAATCGATTCGCGCGGCAGCAGCGATTCCAGCGTAATTCGGGTACGGGCGATGTCGTCGGCGACGACATGGATGATCGCGGTCTGGCCGCCATCCTTGCCGAACAGGTTGAAGCCAGACATCGCTTCCAGCGCCGCCTTGGCCATACCGATCGAACTGGCGTTCAATTCGGCGATGCCGTGGTTCATTTTATTGCCGCGTTCCCAAATGCCGTAATCCGGCGTGCGGTAGGCGCGGCTGACATAGTGCACCAGATTCTGCACGAAATTGACTTCGTCCACGCTGAACACGATGCGGAGCCCCGATGCGATCATTTGCGCCAGCATCAACAAAAACAACGAGGTGGCATCTAGTTGCAAATGGCCCCATTCGTTGTCGGCAACCACGATTTCGCCGGTCTGGGTGTTGTATTTGGCGTGCAGCGCGTCGAGCGGGTCCTGACTGTGCTTGAATTTCTCGACTTTAGGCGCTTGGCGCATCATTGCGGTCAGCAGGCCGCGCATTAGCCTGACGACGCTTTGCTCCAGCAAATAAGCGCGTTCCGGGTTTTCGCCGTTCTTCCGGTAAGCCAACGCTAGCCCCCAAGCCGCCAGAATGCTATATACGTTGTCCCTAACCCAAGCGTCGGTATAGTTGCCGTGTACGGTGACGGCGGTGCTGGCCGGCAGCAAGCCACTAATCCAGTTTTGCCGGCTGAGAATGATGTCGTGGACTTGGCGGTAATATTGGTCTAACGCGTCGCTACTGGGTTGGGTCATATCGGTGCCGGGCTGGGTGGGACGGAATGGTCGGGTTCAGGCCTTGGGTAAAGTGACGCCGGTTTGTCCCTGGTATTTGCCGCCTCTGTCCCTGTAGGAGGTTTCGCAGACTTCGTCGCCGCCGAAAAATAGCATTTGGGCAACGCCTTCGTTGGCGTAGATTTTGGCCGGCAGCGGCGTGGTATTCGAGAATTCCAAGGTCACGTGGCCTTCCCATTCCGGTTCCAGCGGCGTGACGTTGACGATGATGCCGCAGCGGGCGTAAGTCGATTTGCCCAGGCAGACCACCAGCACGTCACGCGGAATTCGGAAATACTCAACGGTACGGGCCAACGCGAACGAGTTGGGCGGAATGATGCAGACGTCGGACTTGACATCGACAAAGCTGGCCTCGTCGAAATCTTTTGGATCGACGATAGTCGAGTTGATGTTGGTGAAAATTTTGAATTCGTTGGAACAGCGCACGTCGTAACCATAGCTCGACGTCCCGTAAGAGATGATCCGGCCTTGAGCGGATTCGCGAACTTGGCCGGCCTGAAACGGCTCTATCATGCCGTGTTGCTCGGACATTTTGCGTATCCACTGGTCTGATTTGATGCTCATGTTGCTGGGCTTACCATTAAAAAAGGAACAGACTGCCAACATAGCATATCAAGGCTGAAAAATCGCTACTCCGGCCGCGTTCGGCCGGTTTTATCGGCCCGTGGGTCGCGTTTAAAAATATTAGGAAAAACTGATTTACAAATTAGACGACCGGTCGCATAATTAATCCATGTCATCGCTAAAGCCGAAACAAGTCAAAAAAGATCGATTGCTCGAGCAGGGCGTCAGTTTGCTGCTGGAAAAAGGCTATCACGCCACCGGCCTGAAAGAGATCTTGGACACCGTGCAAATTCCCAAGGGCTCGTTTTACGCCTATTTCGAAAGCAAGGAACGCTTCGCCGCCGAAGCGATCCATCATTACATCGAGCCTTTTATCGTCCGCTTGACCGGGCATTTGCAAAACCCGGAATTGGACGGACTGGGCGCATTGAAAGCGTATTACGCGGAATTGATAGCGGAAGTGGCCAAAACCGGTTTCAAGGGCGGTTGTCTGCTGGGCAATTTGATGGGGGAAATCGGCGATACCAGTCCGCTATGCCGCGACGCCTTGCTGGACGCGGTCGGTCGCTACGCCGATTTGCAGAAAACCGCGCTGGAGCGCGGCCAGAAAGACGGTACAGTACGCACCGATAAGACCGCGAAAAGTATGGCGGATTTGATGTTAAACGGCTGGCAGGGCGCGTTGTTGCGGATGAAAGTCGAGCAGTCGGTTGAACCCTTGCAGGCGGTTTGCCGGGATTTGTTGGATGATTATTTTAGGGCTTGATTGAGTTCCTGCCTTATCGCATGCTAGCGCTAAATTGGAGGTGATTGATGGATGCACAAACGATAACCGAACAGGCATTAAAACTGGCTCCGGCAGCAAGAGCATATATTGCGGAAATCTTGATCGAAAGCCTGGATTATGAAGAAGACTTTCCGGTTTCCGAGGAGTGGCGGCAGGAAATCCAAAAGCGTTGCAAGGAAATAGACGCCAATTCGGCGCTGCTGCTGGATGGCGAACAAGTCATGGCGGAGCTAAGACAGCGCTTTTTATGAAATATTTCCTGCATCCTCAGGCCCGCGAGGAGTTGGAACAAGCAATATTGTTTTATCAAAAACAACAAGCGGGTTTGGAAAAGCGCCTTATCGATGCGGTGGACGATGCCACCCACCGGGTTTGTAACAATCCCATGTTGTATCGAAAGGTAGATGATGAAACTCGCAAGTGCCGGATATTGCGTTTTCCATATGCGTTAGTGTTTCGGGAAAAAGCCGGAAAATTGGAGATTTTGGCGGTGATGCATTTGCGAAAACAGCCTAATTATTGGAATTCTAGAAAATGATGTCGTGGATTTGGTGTTGGATGACCTGGCAGGGTGCGTTGCCAAAAATGAAGGTCGAGGGTGGAGCTGTTGCAGGCGGTTTGTCAGGATTTTAGGGCTTAAATAAACATCAAGTTAACCTTTATTGGTACGCCTAGGACACAAGATTTGAAATTGGAGAATATTTGGTATGTCGTGGAATAGCTTGAATAGCTTGCAGTCAGTTCAGTATAAGTGTGGACATTGCGGTAATGTTGTTGCATCTAATCAAGGATATTTCTCAAATTTAGGGCAACGAATTTATATATGTCCTCATTGCGAACGACCTACTCATTTCGCTTATGGAGCACAGTACCCTGATGTGGCACCTAGAAATGATGTCAATCATCTACCTGAAGAGTTAGCGTTACTATACAAAGAAGCAAGAAATTCTGTTGCGGCGTCGGCGTATACCGGTTCGGTATTACTTTGTAGAAAACTCTTAATGAATATTGGTGTAAAACAGGGTGCCGAAGAAGGTAAACCATTCATTTATTACGTTAATTATTTAGCAGATCAAGGATATATCCCGCCGAATGGCCGAGGCTGGGTGGATCATATTCGTAAAAAGGGTAATGAGGCAACTCACGAAATTGCTCTTATGGATAAATCAGACTGCGAAGATCTAATAGCTTTTTCAGAAATGCTTATGAAATTCATATATGAATTTCCAAACAAAATACCGGCGCAAGGATCGTAGGATGCCCCAATATTAGACTGAAGTGCGTAGTCTGGGTTGAATGAAAGGAAATCCAGCATTGGCAGACGCCTAGCCGGGTTTCAACGTTGTCTTCGGCTCGCTTTCGCTCTACCCAGCTTACGAATCGAAATAACCGCTGCCCACACGGCAGCATTTTTTAACGCCGGCAAATTAGACGACCGGTCATTTATTAGGAGATTATCATGCCCAAATACATCATCGAACGCGACATTCCCGGCGCCGGCCAGTTCACGCAAGCCGAGTTGCAAGGCATTTCCCAAAAATCCTGCGGCGTGTTGCGCGATATGGGGCCGCGCATCCAGTGGCTGCACAGCTATGTGACCGGCGACAAGGTGTACTGCATTTATATCGCCGACAACGAACAAGCGATACGCGAACACGCCGAGCAAGGCGGTTTTCCGGCCAATCGGATAGAAGAAATCAAGACCGTGATCGATCCGACCACGGGGGACTGAGCTTGGGTAGGGTGAGCGCCGCGTACCTCGTCGGAGGTCGCGATTGCCGGGCAAAAGCTACGCAGTGCTCACCCTACAACGCTGAACCGCTGGAGCGGTTCATCAGCGTTTGCGCGTGCCAGGGTGGAGCGTTCGAGCGCGGAAGATAGGACACCATTAAAACGATAATTTACGGGGATAACACTCATGACTTTTAAACTCAGCACCTTTACCGCCGCGCTATTGCTCGGCACCGCCAGCCTGTCGGCCAGCGCGGACGAAACCTGCGCCTCGCCGTACATGGCGAAAATTACCGGCCAGGAAGATTTTGTCTACATTTGGACTTTAGGCGCGGAAGGCGTTGGCGACGAACAAGACAAACTGGTCACCGTCGACGTCAACCCAAAATCCAAGCAATACGGCAAGGTGGTTGCTAGCTTGTCTGTCGGTGGCCGCAACGAGGCCCATCACTCCGACTTCACCGACGATCGCCGCTTTTTGTGGGCCGGGGGCCTGGATACCAATAAGATTTTCATCTTCGATGTGGCCACAGACCCCGCCAAACCCAAGCTCAGCAAAACCATCACCGATTTCGTCGCCAAGAGCGGCGGCGTGGTCGGTCCGCACAGCTTGTATGCCTTGCCGGGCCGGATGATCATCACCGGCCTGTCCAATAACAAAGATCATGGCGGCCGTACCGCGCTGGTCGAATACACAAATACTGGCGACTACATCGCTACCTACTGGCTGCCGACCGACAGCAATCTGGAAGGTGCGATCAAATCCGGCAAATACGCCGACGGTTATAACTACGACGTACGGGTATTGCCACGTCGTAACCTGATGCTGACTTCGTCGTTCACCGGCTGGTCCAACTACATGATGGACTTCGGCAAAATGCTGGCCGACCCGGAAGCGATGAAGCGCTTCGGCAATACCGTGGTGCAGTGGGATTTACACAGCCGCCAGCCGAAAAAAGTCTTCGACGTACCCGGCGCGCCGTTGGAAATCCGCTGTGCCTGGGACGAAGCGCATAACTACTGCTTCACCAGCACCGCGCTGACCTCGAAAATCTGGCTGATTCATCAGGACGACAAAGGCGAATGGCAAGCCAAGGACGTCGCGGACATCGGCGAGCCGGCGAAAATCCCGTTGCCGGTGGACATCTCCATCTCCAGCGACGATAAAACCCTGTGGGTTAACACCTTCATGGACGGTATGACCCGCCGCTTCGACATCAGCGACCCTTTCCACCCCAAACAAGTGTTCGAACAAAAAATCGGCGCGCAAGTGAATATGGTGTCGTCAAGTTGGGACGGTAAACGTTTGTATTACACCTCGTCACTGCTGGCCAATTGGGATAAGAAAGGCGCGGATAACGAGCAATTCTTCAAAGCCTACAGCTGGGATGGCAGCAAATTGACCGAGCAGTTCTCGATTGATTTCAATAAAGAGAAGCTGGGTAGGGCGCATCAAATGCGGTTTGGGGCGTATGCTTTGTACGGCAAGGCGCCGAAGTAGCTCGCGCGGGCGTTTAAAACACCGAAAAGGTCGTCGCTACGCCAGCGTAACCGCCGGTTCCGTTGCTTAGGCGCGGACCGCCGGGATTCGCTGGTCGTGGCGAAAGGATCGTTCAATTTCGCCAACGGAATCCACCGCAATGAAATTCAGCTTTCTATTGGGCTTGGTCGCCGTTCTCGCGACCGCACCAGGCTTTGCCGATCCGTTGGATCGGCAAACGCTCGCTCCCGGTCATGCCGGTCTCGTTTTTCAACTTGCGGCCCCCGGCTCTTACCAGTTGCAGGTCATACAGGCGGCGGCCGACGGCGAGGTGTTGACCAGCGATAATCGGCCCAAGCGTCTTCACGATCTGATGGGCGATAAGCTGGTCTTGCTCAGCTTTATTTATGCGGCTTGTAGCGATAGCAACGGCTGCCCGCTGGCCACCCAAGTGCTGCAGAAGATCGGTCGTCAGTTACAGAAACAACCGGAATTGGCCGACAAACTCAGATTGATAACCCTGAGCTTTAATCCGACTCAAGATACGCCGGATATGATGCGCCACTACGGCGCCGGCTTTAACGCCGGTCAATTCGATTGGCGGTTTTTGACCACGCGCGACGAAGCGGCCTTACAGCCGATTTTGGACGGCTACCAGCAGAGCGTGCAAAAAATCCTCGACGAGCAAGGCCGCTTTAGCGGCACGTATTCACATCTGTTGCGGGTGTATCTGATCGATAAGGACAAGAACGTACGCAACATTTATAACGTCGATTCCTTGCATGCCGATACCTTGCTCAACGACGTCAAAACGCTATTGACGCTTGCCAAACCGATGAGATCGGCGCAAACGGTTAATGACGAACGTTTGTACCGGGCCGGTGACGATAAACAAGGTTATCGGCAAGCCGATTATCGGACCGACTCTCTAGCACTCGAACAGCGGCGAGGTAAGTCCGCCGATTTGCTGGCTTTTGCCCTAAAGCCGCCGCTGGGTTTGCCGAAGTTGCCCGTGCCCAAAGACAACCCGCTCACGCCAGCCAAAATCGCGCTGGGCCGCAAGTTGTTTTTCGACCGGCGGCTGTCGCTGAACAATACCTTTTCCTGCGCGATTTGCCACATCCCGGAACAGGGTTTCGCCAACAACGAGATGGCGACGGCGGTCGGCGTCGAGGGACGGAGCGTGCGCCGCAATGCGCCCTCGCTGTACAACGTTGGTTATGCTCAATTGTTGTTCCACGACGGCCGCGAAAATACGCTGGAACAACAAGCCTGGGGGCCATTGTTGGCGCATAACGAGATGGCTAATCCGTCCATCGGCTATGTAATCGACAAAATCAAAACCGCCGCCGACTACAGTGGCCTGTTCGAAGCCGCTTTCGGCAAAGCGCCGACGATGGAGACGATAGGTCAGGCGTTGGCCAGCTATCAACGCACCTTGAATTCGGCGGATTCGCCGTTCGATCGCTGGTATTTCGGCAAGCGCTCGGATGCGCTCGACGAATCCGCCAAGCGGGGTTTCGCGCTGTTTACCGGCAAGGCGGGTTGTAGCAACTGTCATAGCGTGGGGGAAAAGTCGGCGCTGTTCACCGATCAAAAACGCCACAACACCGGCATCGGCTATGCAGAATCCATGCAAAAGATGCCGGATACGCAACACGTGCAAGTGGCGCCGGGAGTGTTCGTCGATGCCGATATCCGGCATTTGTCGGGGGTGCGTGGCAAAAAACCTAACGATCTAGGCTATTACGAAATCAGCCAGAATCCGGCCGACCGCTGGGCTTATAAAACGCCGTCGCTACGCAATGTGGCGTTGAGCGCGCCTTACATGCACGACGGTTTGCTGGCGACCTTGGAAGAGGTCGTACGTTTTTACAATCGGGGTGGCGTTGCCAACGACAATCTGGCGCCCGCGATGCGGCCGTTGGCCTTAACTGACGGCGAAGTGAACGAATTGGTGGCGTTTTTAAAGGCGCTGACCGGCGCCAATGTCGGTCGATTGGTTTCCGACGCGTTTGCAGCGCCGGTCGGCGATGCGTTGGCGCGTTGAAGCTATGGCGCCATCAAAGCACGGATGTGTTTGATAAAGTTGGTTTCGTTGACGAAGGTAATGTCGTACATTTTGGTCAATCCGGCGACTTGTTCGTCGCTGGTTCCCAAGGCCAGCAGTAAAAAATGGTTTTTGTCGATGTCGAGGCGGCGGCGCATTTTGCCGTACTTGTCGATAAAGGGTCTGAATTCGCCGGATTTGCATTCGATGAACAAGGGAATACGACTATTAATCAGGAAAAACACGTCGATTTCGTATTGGTCCTCGTTGGCGAAGCGGATCGTAAAATTGCGGAGACAGGAAAACAGGCCGTTGCTGTCGTAGCAATGCTTTAGCAATTTCATGAACACATACCATTCCAACCATTCGCCGTTGAAAAAGTTGACGATGGCTGGCGCAGTTTGCAGCGTCAGATGGACGCGCTTTTCGTTTTTGTTGTAGAAATATTTGGCGACGAACGAGTAGTCGTAAAGCGATTTGCAAAAACCGGTGATGATTTTGATTTGGTTTTGACTGTGATTGCTTAAATTCATCGTCACCGAACCGTAGTCATTGCGCTGCGCCTTGCGGATTTTGTCGAGCAGCTCTCTCAGCGTCGCCAGCTGATCTCCAAGCTCCACCGCGACCTCGTCGAAAAAGCCCTGGGTATCGAGTGCGTCGTGATTGACTTCGACTTGCACGCCTTTGCGCTCGAACCAACGGACTATCGGTTGGTATTGGGTGCTTTGGCTCATCACCGCCGTATTGTGCAAATCCAGATCCTCGATTTTTTGCGGCGGTTGGCCCGTGGACGGCGGGGCGGGTTGCAACGCTTCCAGAGTCCGGTATTTGCTCAAAAGCGCACTGTACTTGTCGATCAAACCGGTCACGAAGCCGACTGTGTCGTGAATCGCGGCGGGTTTTTCGCACACCGGGCATTTGACGGTCTTCCCGGCATGCTCGGAAGGTACCTCGCGCAGATAGGCGCAAGCGCTGCAACGCAAAATTGCCATGGATCAATCTCCCTTTTGGTCTTGAAAACGGTGTTGTTGGTTCGGAGGCCTAGTCTGGATTGGCGAACAATAGCGGTTCTGACTTCTTGTGTTCGCGGGCGGGCGATATGAGTCGCTAACCGGCGGGCTGTTCGGCTGTGTGGCAATCTCGCCAGTTTCCCGGCAATTGTAGCCATACCTTCAAAGAGCTCAACCGTCGGGGCATGCCGGGTGTTTTATGTTATTGAATTTGTGATTAAAAAATGTTGGCGAGCAAGGATTCTGTTTTGGATCGAAATTTGCTGAGAATTGCGAAAAGGCTTAAGGCCATTCCTCGCAAACTCGTCTACAGGTGATTTATGGGCAAAATCGGCATTTTTTTCGGTACCGATACCGGCAGTACCCGGTTGGTGGCAAAGAAGATCTACAGTCTGCTGGGTGAAGAGTTGGCGGACAAACCGAAAAATGTCAATCGGGCCAGTCTGGACGATTTGCTGCAATACGATGCGCTGATCCTGGGGACACCCAGTTACGGTATCGGCGATTTGCCCGGCATGGCCGTCGGTTGCCAGGAGCGCAGTTGGCAGGAGTTTGTACCGCAGTTGGAACATTGCGATCTGACCGGCAAGCGCATTGCGTTGTTTGGTCTCGGACATCAAGAGCGCTACGCTTCGCGGTTTGCCAGTTCGCTGATTCAACTGTACCGCGTGTTTTGCGGCTATGGCGCCGACGTGATTGGGCGCTGGAGCACAGACGGTTATCAATTCGAACATTCCGATTCGATCATCGACGGTCAATTTGTCGGTTTGGTACTGGATCAGCGGACTCAACCGCATTTGACCGACGAGCGTATACGGGTTTGGCTATCGCAAGTAACGCCGGAACTGTTGCCCGTCAGGGCCGAGGCGGCTTAAGCGATGGCCGCCCAATCACCGGAAGTTCGGGAACCTGATCTGACGCCGTTGGCCGACTGTAACGCTTGCGCGTATCGGAGCAGTTTGTTGGCGCAGGGGGCTTGTAAGCCCGGCGATATTTGCATCATGGCGGAGAGCGGTCGGCAAATAGACCGGTTTTTCAAGCTGCATCCCGCTTTGGCTCGCGAGTACATGCAAGATGCATTTTGGGAACGACGGGCGATAGCCGCCCGCTATCTGCCGACGAATTTGTTGCGGCCGCTGTTGGCCGATCCCGACGAAGCGGTGCGACGGGTATTGGCCTACCGAGTCCCGCTGGAGTGGTTGCTGGAACTAATCAACGACAGCGATCGAGAGGTGCGAGTGACGGTTGCCGACCGTTTGCCGGAGGCGCAGTTGGAGTTGATGGCGGGCGACACCGATTATCTGGTGCGAGCTTATGTTGCCAAACGCCTGCCCGAGGGGCGGCTGTTTCGCTTGGTGGCCGATGCCGACACCGAGGTTCGGCGTACCGTTGCCGAGCGCATTCCCGCCGTCAGTCTGGGTTTAATGGCTGAAGACCATGAAGTGGGTATTCGCCGCATCGTGGCGCAGCGTATGGAGATCGACGATTTGGTGATGATGGCCGACGATCCGGACTGGACCGTGCGTTACGAGGTGGTCTTGCGGGCCGATGGCGAATTATTGCAGCGGATGATGGAAGACCCCGACGAGGAAGTCGCGCTGATGGCCCGGGAACGATGGCAGGCGCGGTGCGCCGAGCAGGTAGCGAATGAGCGCTGAATTTGTCGTAGGTTTAACCTATGCCGACCGTTTGCGGTTGGCGAGCGAGGCGCGGCAGGCTTTGATCGGTCGCGTGTTCGAATCGGAAGTTGCGTCGTTGACGTCGTTGATGGGGCCTATGAGCGATGGGCCGGAATGGCCGGCCGGCGCCGCTTGGTTGGCGGCTCGGCATGGCGCTAACGCCTGTGTCATTTCCGACGGTCTGTCCGACCCTTGGGTCGAACGCGATCGACCGGAAACCGGCTTGGGTCTGGAGGTCTTTATCGAAAGTCCGGATGCCGGACTCACCGAGGATCGCCCGCTCACTGCGTTGGCGGATACCTGGCTGTTTCCGTTGACTGCCGAGGTCAGCCATACCCTGGCCGGCTACCCGGTACTTTGCGAGAAATTATTGGCGGGCGAGCCTTTGTCGATCGAGTTTAATATCGAACACATCAAGGACGGTCGCGGTCGCGTTGGGGCGCTGTTGTCGCTACCGGCTGGCCTTGATGCCGTGGCCATGTTGCCGGGAGGACCGGTGGCGCTAGTGGCGATTACATTGCTAACGGTCGCGGAGTTACGCTATCTGCGCGGCAAGGGCGAGGCTGCACGTTTGGAATTGTTGGAGGCCTTGCGCCAACATGGGGTTGGGCATGTGTCGCTGTTGTCCAGGCCGTCATTGGTATAAGTGGGGTTAGGATGAGTCCGAATACCGAAATCACTGAATGGCTGGCTCAAAACGGCTTTGCGATTCCGCCTGCCGCACCGGTTAACGGGCGGGGAGAACAGGCTTTGATCTTGGCGGCTCGACACGGTCGAGCGGATGTGTTGGTGTATTTGCTTGAAAGCGGCGCTGATTTGACTGTTTTGGATGCCTACGGCAATAACGCGTTGTGGGCTGCCTGTTTTGCTGAATCGGCGGAGTGTATTGCGTTGCTGTTGCAAGCCGGTATCGCCATCGATTATCAAAATCCTAGCGGTTCCAGCGCATTGATTTACGCGGCATCGGCCGGCAAACACGCCGTGGTTGCTCAATTGCTCGACGCCGGCGCCAATCCGCGTCTGACCACCGACGACGACTTTAGCGCATTGGATTTGGCGGCCAACCGTCAGTGTCTGCAATTGTTACGTAAGCGCTAGGACTCCTGATTCCTTGCTGTCGGCTATTGCCGGGTGGTTGCGAGCGGCATAGAATGCCGGCTTTCGCAATTACGATCAAGGACTCACCATGTCAGATTCATATTGGTTTAGAACCGGCGAAGCCACCGTATTTTCGAGCGAAGGCCAAGGTACCGACGCAATGCCGGAAATACTGCTCGGCGACGTCAAAGGTCCGGCCGGCCATGCTTTCGCCAATTTGATGGGCCAGACCGAAGGCCATACCCGGATGTTCGCCATCAGGGCGACAAACCAGCAAGTGCGGCCGGCGACGATTATGGTACCTAAGGTGACGATCAAGTCTTCCGCTTACGTTAATTTATTTGGCGGACCGGTGCAGTCCGCAGTGGCCGACGCTGTGATCGATAGTGTCGCGGATGGCGTCATTCCTCGGTTACAAGCCAATGAACTGTGTATCGTCGCGATGATTTGGATAGATCCCTCTTGCGCAACCAACCCCAATCTGGACCGTAAGGATTTGTACCGTACGAATTACGAGGCGATGAAATTGGCTATTCAGCGCGCGATGAGTAATTCTCCCAGCATTGATGAGCTGATAGCTAACCGGCATAAGGTGTTTCATGAAATGTACGATCCGGAGACCGGCGAATCGCAGTGGTAATGGATCTATAGAATGATTCCGCGCCGCAAAATGCTGCTCGGAATCGCTTGCCTGAGGCGGCTAGTCGTCGCTCTGGTTGCGGGCCGAGATAGGAATTCCGTATTTTTCGAACAATCCGTACAGCGTGGGCCGAGTGACGCCCAACAGTTTGGCTGCCTCGGAAACGTTATGGTCGGTATAGGACAGTGCACGGTTGATCGCGACGGTTTCAGCCGCCTCTCTGACCGCTTTCAGATTTAGGGGCATGGACTTGTCGGTTGTCGATCCGAGTTGTAGTTCCTCGGCGGTGACGAAATTGCTGTCCGACAAAATCACCGCGCGTTTGATTTTGTTTTCCATCTCCCGAATATTTCCCGGCCAAAGGTAGGCTTCGAGCGCTTGTGCCGCGTCCTGCGAGAAATGCTTTTCCTTCCGGCTGTTTTCGCGACAGTAGCGTTGCAGCAAGGCGGTGGCGATAGCGATGATGTCGCCTTCTCGCTTACGCAACGGCGGAATGTCGACTGCAATTTCGCTAAGGCGGTAATACAAATCGCTACGGAACTGACCTTGTTCGATTAAATCGGGTAGATGACGGTGGGTGGCGCAGATAATGCGGACGTCTACCGGGATTTCCTTCCGGCCGCCGAGTCGTTCAATGACCCGCTCCTGTATGAACCGCAAAAGTTTGGCCTGCAAAGCGAACGGCAGGTCGCCGATTTCGTCGAGAAAAAAAGTCCCGCCCTGTGCGTATTCAATTTTACCCTTGGTTTGAGCGACCGCGCCGGTGAATGCGCCTTTTTCGTACCCGAACAATTCGCTTTCCAACAGCGTTTCCGGAATCGCGGCACAATTCACTGCGACGAACGGTTGGTCGGCGCGCGCGCTGAGTCTATGCACCGTCCTCGCCAAGACTTCCTTACCGGTGCCGCTTTCGCCCAGCAAGAGTACGGTTGCTTGCGTCGGTGCCACTTTTTCCACCATCCGCAACACCGATTGCATTTGCGGGCTAGTGGCGATGATTCCGTGCAGTGGTTTTTGTTGTTTCAGTTCCTGATAACCGCGCTCCAGCGCGTCTAGTTGAAAAGCTCGTTCGATTATCAGTCCGAGCACGTCGGGGTCTATCGGTTTTTGATAAAAATCGTAAGCGCCTAACGCAACGGCTTGAATCGCGTTGTTTCGATCGTCGTTTCCGGTCACGACGATGATTTTGGTCGAGGGCGCTAGTGCCAACATTTCCTGTAGCGTGGCGATGCCTTCGCTCGCATTGGTGGGGTCTGGTGGCAAACCAAGGTCTAGAGTAACGACGCTAGGGGTATGGCGGCGCAAAGCCGCGATCGCTTCGTCGCGGTTGCTTGCCAGTACTATTTCGTACTGTTCTAGACTCCATTTCAGTTGTTTTTGCAGGCCTGGATCGTCTTCGACGATCAGTAGAAGTTTGGATTCAGTCATTATGCCCTGGTTGAGCGGAAACCCGCTTTGCTAATGGTAGGTAAATCGTAAACGTGGTGCCGACTCCGGGCGTGCTGTCAACTTGAAGCTGGCCTCCGCTTTTTAAAACATAATCGCGCGCTTCGTACGCCCCAATGCCCATGCCGGCATTCCCTTTGGTGGTGTCGAATGGTTTGAAGAGTCGTTCAGC
Organism: Methylomonas sp. MS20; assembly: GCF_050275925.1. Taxonomy (NCBI): domain Bacteria; kingdom Pseudomonadati; phylum Pseudomonadota; class Gammaproteobacteria; order Methylococcales; family Methylococcaceae; genus Methylomonas; species Methylomonas sp. MS20. The sequence continues at coordinate 4,796,404 of NZ_CP189962.1, read as the reverse complement.
GATAAATCGCTGATCCATTCCGCTACCGTTATCAATAATTTTTATCACAGCATAGTCAGGGTCTTTGGTTAATTCAAGCTCTACTTTGTCGCCCTTGCCGTTAGAAGCATCTTGAGCATTTTGAATCAGATTCGCTAACACGTTAGAGACCTTGATTTGGTCGGTTTTTACCAGGCACTCGGTCAGAGTCGTACTTAGAATCACCGGAATTGGGTTTATGTTACTGGCGATTATCCGGCGAATAACGTCGACCAAATCTACCAAAACGACTGAGCTGACTTGGTTTTCGCCTTGTTTAAGTTGCTCGACGATGTGCTGAATTTTGTCGGAAACATTGTTGAGGGTGTCGATAGTGTCGTCAAAAAACGCCGGATTATGTTTGTGTTTGGCTGCATTTTTTACAATCAAACCAATCTGAGCGCCGACATTCTTAAGATCGTGAACTAGATAAGCCGACAAACGGTGATAGGTTTCAAATTGGCGACTGCTAACCAGCTCTTCGCTAGCGCGACTCAACGCCAGAGCGTTGGCTAGTTGCATGCCAACGGTCTTCAGTAGGTCATGGTCTTCCCAATCGAGCTTTCTTGGCACGCGGGCTTGCGTTAAAACCGCGAATGCCTCCAATTTGTTCATGTGAAACAGCGGAACGATCAGCCAGACCTGACTGTCCTCGTAGCACCAGGGCGACAGATCGATATCATCGTATACTTCAGGGGCGTGAGCCAGTTCAAAAAAATCAATGACCCATTGTTTGTTGGTAAGGTACTCGGGCAGATCTTCCAAATGGTGCAAATATTCCAATTCCTGTGGCGTTAGCTTCAAATTTTGTTCCGCAGCAAGAAAAAATTGGCCTTGGTCGTTTTTTAGCCACAACCCGCCGCCAGCGCTTTCAACAAGGTCGGTTAAGGTGTTGATAATAAAAAGCTTTAGTTCCTCTATGGATTCCAGTTTCGCCAGGGATTTGGAAATTTTCAACCATTCTTCACGATAGTCGTAGCTGTAGTGAAAAAAATGCTTGCTGAAGTAGATCTTGAACAGCGCGCGCATTTTTCCTGAAGTAAATGGAATAATCAGAAGAATAATGGCAAGAAAAATGAACAGTGTTTGAGCGGTTTCTCCCCATTTTTCGTTGGCGTGCTTAATATAAAATCCAGCAAATGACATTAAAATCAGGTAGATACCGCATCCAAACAGAATGGTGGAGTGAAAAACCGATTTTCTGGGAACGGTAAGCTCGGTGTTCGAGTCCGGAAATTGAAGACGAGGCAACGTAATGGCTAAGAAGGGCGTCAAAATCGCGTTAATGATGCCTCTGGACTGCCAAAGTGAAAAATCTAACTGCTTGAACAGCAATGATTTGCTAAAAAGAAGGAGGTCAACCGCAAACAATGCACCTAAGCTGACACACAAGAACTTTATGTTCCAGCGTTGCTTCAGCGGTGTGCTACGATACAGTTGCTCCACTAGGATCAGACCGAATACCGCGAACACTACATGCGCTACAAATCTGGGATCGAAATCGAAAGACTCTCTCAGGAAGTCCTGGTAATCTGGAAAACTCTCTATACTAAGGATGAAGAGGGTCAAAAGCGACGCAAGCCGCGCTGTTTTAGACCTCAATAGAGATAAGGTGCGTTGGTGTCGTTGTTGGAATAGTAGAGAACCTAAGAGGACGAACCACGCGAAATTGCGGACCGTTTCATAGCTAAGGGTATCGGCATAAAAATAATAGCTATTCGATGTTGTTATAGTGGTTCGTGCGCACCATAATAAGGATGAAAGTGCCGCAAACATAAAGGGAAGGTGCTTTGGTTTCCTCAGAATAGAGTAGCCGAGCAGTAGTGCGTAAGCGACGGTGGCGCTCAGGTAGCTGACATAGATGTAGTTTTCCATATTATATGATTATACGTCGATATTTTGGTGGTATGTTTTGCATTGAATGGGTCTTATGCTTGTGCATAGGTAGCTAGGCTTAGACAGACGGCGACATGAAACAAATAATCCACGACTTGCTAGCGGATTCCAAATTTCAAGAAGGCATCGCTTGGCGTAGGTTTGACGAGAAAGCCGGTGAAACGATCATTCGAAAAGGTGACGAGGGTAACTCCCTTTTTTATCTCGAGAGTGGGACAGTTCGAGTGCTAGGCGGGGCGGAGCTTGACGAAAATCGCCGCATTTCGCCTGGTTTGTGCGATTTGCCTGAAGGCGCGGTTTTCGGGGATGTTTGTTTGTATGGGCCGAGGGAGCGCACGGCATCGGTCGTCGCGTTGACCGATATTTCCTTGCTGGAAGTGCGTAGCGATATGCTAAGCGTCTATTTGGATGACCACCCTGTTCAGGGGTACCTTTTTCTCAAGGCATTGTTTCAAAGTATGTCCAATCGTTTAACCTTAGCAAATGAAAGAATAGAACATCTTTTGGTATGGGGAATTAAGGCGCATGACATCGACAAGTATCTTTAAGCGTGACGGATCGCGCTTTTAAACGAGAGGAAATGATGGAGCCTGGAAACAAGGTATCTGTTGCAGAAAGTTTCAGTCGATTTTTTTCGGTTGCGCTTGCGGATCAGGCAGAGCAAAAGGATTTGGTCTACAGAATTAGATATCGTGTTTATTGTGAAGAGTTCAAATATGAATCGACTGATCATTTCCCGGATCAGATGGAAATGGACGATTACGATAAGTCTTCGTTACATTGTCTAATTACTCACAAGGAGAGCGGCATGCCGGCCGGATGTGTAAGGTTGGTGCCTGCGGATGGCGATAGAATGACGTCTCCGTTGCCGTTCGAACGCTATTGTAGTGAAAGCCTCAATGTTGAAATGATTGACGCTATGAAGTTAGATCGACACTCTGTCTGCGAAATTTCAAGATTGGCTGTAGATGGCGCGTTCAGACGTCGGAGTGGTGAAACCTTGACACGATTTGGTGAAATAAATGGCTTCCAGTTTTCGCCGCAGGAACAACGAACATTTTCCTCAATTGCGGTGGCGTGTTTTTTTGCCGCCACGGTATTGACTGAGATGGTCGAAAAGACCAACGTATTCGCGATGATGGAGCCGTTCTTGCCAAGAATGATGGGGAAGTCCGGTATTCATTTTCAAAGAGTCGGCAAAGACATTGACTATCACGGTATTCGCGCTCCTTATTTTATAACGACTCAGTCAGCGTTGGAAAATATGCATCCCGAATTAAAGGAGCTGTACCAATGGATAAGAGCAAATATTTACAAGTGATTTTTTAATCTTCTAGATAATGTTGAAATTTTTGGAGATAAAAGTGGGTTTTCCGTCGGCAAGAGTGCTAACAATTAGATCGTTATGTTTGGCCACTCTCATTTTAGTTTCAGTAGGGTGTCAATCCCCGGAAGAAGCCGCGAAAGAGCATTTTCAAAAAGGCAAGGAGTTGTTTGATAAAGGAGAGATAGACACCGCTTTCTTAGAGTTTAAAAGCGCTAATCAGAGTCAGGCAGGTAATGCTGATACTTATTATTATATGGCTCTCGTAGATGAAAAGAAAAATAACTTAAAATCGATGAGGCAAAATTTGTCCAAAGCTATTGAGCTGGCTCCGGATATGATTCCAGCGAGATTAAAGCTTGGGAAAATAAGTTTAATATTTGGTGAGGTGGATAAGGCGAGAGAGCAAGCGAATTATGTATTACAAAAAGAGCCGGCAGAGATTGATGGGCAGATTTTGCTTGCCTCTTCGTTCATCCGCGAGGGGAAATATAAGGAAGCAAGCGATATTGTCGACTCTGTATTAAAATCCGCGCCGGAAAATCCGGAGGCAATCTCCCTGAGCGCTGCCCTAGCATTCGAACGAGGGGAAGTTGATTCAGTATTGTCATTAATTGAAAAAGCCCTAGCCATAAAGCCTGAAAATTTGCCGCTCAGGTTGTTACGAATTAAAGCTTACTCCGCTCGCAATGATATTGAGAAAGTGGTTGCCGAATATGAGTCCTTAGTGACGTTGTACCCAGATGTCGATAATTTCAAGGTAACCCTGGCATCAATGTATTCTATGACAGGAAAGCTTGATAAGGCTGAAAATGTTCTTAGGCAGATTGTTGAGGCTTCTAAAGATAAAATAGAACCTAAAGTCGTTTTGCTAGAATTTTTAAATGCAAAAGCAAAAGACAGAGTTGTTTCCGAATACTCTGCATTGTCCAGCGCAGCAAAAAACGACCAAAACACAGTCTTTGAGTTATCCAAATGGATGATCGCTTCCGGGTTTAGGGACGCCGGTGTAAATGGATTGAAAGACGTGCTGTCAGTGGAAAAAAATAGCGATCTAGGGTTAGCTGCAAAAACTGTGATAGCTGAGATGGCGCTAGGAGATAAGCGCTATGACGAGGTAGATAAAGCCTTGACCGAAGTATTAACCGTAAAACCAGATTTCTACGAAGCGAAGTTATTACGCGGTAGGTTATTGCTTTCTGAAAATAAAGTTGATGATGCCTTGGAGTTTTTAAATAAATTGGTTTGGGAAAAAAAGGATGCTGACTCCGCGTATCAATTGCTTGGTCAAGCATACGCGATGAAAAATGATCGAAAGCAGGCGGATCGGAATTTAAAATTGGCTCTTGATATTAATCCAGCCAATGCTGCAGCATTTTTTCCGGTGTATGAAGACTATATGAAAGCGGGGCAGAGAGATACTGCTAGGCACTATTTAGAAAAAGCGATTAAAGCCAAACCAAACCAAATCCTATTTCTGATTGCCATGGTAGAAGCAGATGTGTCGGAAGGGCGATTAGACGAAGCGCAAGAGGTCGTTCAGCGTGTTGCACTGCTTTCTAAAAATAAAGCAATTCCGCTCTATTTACAGGCAACGGTAATGCAGGGGAAAAAACAATTTCAATCCGCGGCTGAGTTATATAAGTCTGTGTTGATTGAGTCTCCCGATCATCTCAACTCGATGATAAACTTGGTTAAGGTCTATGCTGCAATAAACGAACCTAGAAAAGCGCAAGATTTTTTAGAGGATCACTATTCGAAACATTTAGGTAATATTGCTATTGCGAGTGTTTTGTCTGACTTTTATGTTGCGAACAACGACTCGGCTAAAGCTAAAAATTTTATAAACGAACAACTGAAGCGATTTCCGAATGCTGTGCCATTGTATCAATCCTTGGCAAGAATCGAAGCCTCGTTACACAAGGACATTGCAATTGCCAAAGATATTCTCTTAAGAGGGTTGGAAGCCAATCCGGATAGCATTCAGTTGTCGATGTCGCTAGGGGCTGTTTATGAGCAGCTCAGGGATTTTGCAAGCGCTAAGCGACTTTATAGTAAGTTATTGGAGAAATTTCCCGATTCTATGATGGTAGTGAATAATCTGGCGGCTCTTCTGATTGAATCACCTAACTCTGAGGAAGTGGATAAGGGGGCTCAACTCGCTGAAAGGTTAAAAGATGTTGAAAATACTTATTTTAAAGATACGTACGCGTGGTCTTTGGTTAAAATCGGAAAAACCGATCTCGGATTGCAACTGCTCGGACAATTGGTGTTGAAGGAACCCAAGATGCCAGAGCTAAGATATCATCTAGGGGTTGCTCACGCAAAAGTTGGAAACAAAGCGACAGCAATATCCGAATTGAAGCAAGCTATTGCTCTGTCCGAGAAATTAGGGCGTGAGTTTGCTGGGCAAAGCGACGCGAGAAAGATTTTGAGTGAACTAGAACATAAATAATGGAAATTATCGGGCGCTGAAATGAATAGGTTTTTCAATACTGTTGGATTTGCTGTTTTGCTATTTCTCAATGCTGGATGTTCTCAGCCAATGTTGGAGGACGTTCAGCAAGCGTCTGATTATACATATCAAGTTGGACCTGGGGATAGCGTTAATATTTTTGTTTGGGGTAACCCTGAGTTGTCGACTTCTGCGGTTGTCAGGCCAGATGGTAAAATCACAGTTCCTTTAGTTGAGGAGTTGTTGGCTAACGGTAAAACTCCGTTCGAACTTGCAAGAGAAATTGAGAAAGTTCTAGCGACCTATGTGAAAAGCCCGCAAGTAGTCGTCATGGTTTCGGGTTTTAAGGGAGTCAATACCCAACAAATTCGAGTGATCGGCAGAATCGGTGGAGGTTCTTCTGGCGGCAGTGGATCTGGTGGAGGGGGCGGCGGAACAGGTGGGGGTATTGGGCGATACCAAGGGAAAACAATTCCCTATGAGCGAGGAATGAGTTTACTGGATGTTGTTATCCAAATCGGACTTAACCAATATGCCGATGGCAATAGATCTACTGTCATTCGTAACTTCAATGGAGAGTTGAAATCTTACGGGGTTAGAATTGACGACTTGATTGATGATGCAGATTTATCCGCTAATGTTTTGATGATGCCTGGTGACATATTAATAATCCCGGATGCTTATTTTTAAGTCCCTAGAAACGTTTGATTTTTATTACTTAGTCATGGCTGTTTGATATGCAACAAGAACTTTCAGAAGTATATTTTTATTTGAAAGGGACATTGAAGTATAAGCGTCTGGCAATCATACTTGCTTTGTTTGTTTCTTTAGTCGCTTGGGCATACGTTTTTTTTATGCCGGATAAATTCGAGTCAAAGGCGAAAGTCCATATCGATTCGGCTACGGTAATTCGCCCTTTAATGCGAGGGATGGTGGTAGAGCCGGACATCTCGGCGTTAATTCGCATTATTCAGCAACTTATGTTTACTCGGCCAAATTTAGAGAAAATCATAGAGTTGTCTCAATTGTCGCGCTCTGAAAACGAATCTGCAGCTGCTACCGAGCTCATTGAAAATCTTAAAAAAGATATAACGATAACTGGTGGGCGAGGGGATATCTTCGATATCGCATACACTTCTCAGGATCCCGAGGTTGCTAAAAGTGTCGTTCAGGCTGTTTTGACCGTCTTTTCAGAGCAAACTGAAGGTAAGGCGATGGCTGATGCAAGTGATGCTCAGCGGTTTATTGAACAACAAATTCGTGATTACGAAATACGGTTGCAAGACGCTGAAAAGGCTAAGGAGGAATTCAAGAGAGTAAATTTAGATTTGCTAAATGAGTCCGATCAATTCCAAATGCTGCAAAAGTTGAAGGAGCAATTGCAAGAAGCGAATACGGCTTTACAACAGGCGCTTTCACGAAAAAGCGTACTAGCGGAACAGGTGGTTGATGTTCAAGACTCGGATGAGGATTGGGGTATGCCTACGGCTAGTCAAGAGGTTTCCGCTGATAATGCGAGAATCGAATCCTTAAAAGATAAACGAACAGAACTGCTCCTGAAATACACTGAAAGGCATCCAGAGATACTTGAAATCGATAAGCTAGTTGAACAACTTAAGAAACAGGAGGAAGAGGCAAAGGCAGCAAAAGCTCCAGTTGAGGAACCGGCGGTGGGAGGAGTTGCTTTAGGGGCTGATAAGATGGCAAACCCCTATGTTCAAGCTTTAAAAATGGGTTTGGATAACGCAGCTGCCGAGGTTGCTTCCAACCAGTCGCTTGTAGACTCGATTCAGTCTAGAATTAATAAGTTGCAAGAGGGTCTAAATGAGCGTCTTACAATTGAAACTGAAATGAAAAATTTGAATCGTGATTATGAGACTATCAGTCATAAGTACTCCGAGTTATTAGAGCGGCGTGAGCAAGCTCATATTACAGAGCGTGTTGATGATCAGACTTCTAGGCTCAAATTTAAAATCGCCGATCCTCCTAGCAAGCCTGACAAGCCTAGCTTCCCTAATAGGAAATTGTTTTACTCTTTGGTTTTAGTAGTGTCTGTGGTGGTGGGCTTCGGAGTGGCCTTTTTGATATATTTTATTCGGCCGGTATTTATGTCAGCCAGACAGGTTCGTTTGGTGACGGGGTTGCCTTCTTTGGGGAGTGTTTCCTTAACTTCTCAAGGTATAAATCAGTCCAATAACGTCGACTGGGTGTTGATTGCTACGTTTTTGATTTTTATTTCAAGCTATCTTGGAATAATGATATTCGAGCTATTAAAATAGTGCGAATAATTTATAGGTAACTTTATGAGCATTATCGAAAATGCGCTCAAGAAAGCCGGAAAGCAGGGCTTGGTTTTAGATGATGATCAAGTTTTGCCAAAAGGGAGTGCTTCCAGCCCTGCTATTGTAATAAACTCCGAAGAATTAGCATTGGCCGAGTCAGTCAGTGGTCAATTTTCCGAGCGGCAGGTTAATCTTGATTGGAAGGGATTGGCGGAGAAAGGTTATATTGATAATAATGATGCTAAGTCACAATTGGCCGAGGAGTTTCGTGTTATTAAACGTCCTTTGGTAAATAATGTACAAGGAGGAGATGGTAACGGCATTAGTCGTCCAAATTTGATTCTCATATGTAGTAGTTTACCGAGTGAGGGAAAGACTTTTATATCAATTAATCTGGCTCTTAGTTTGGCGAATGAACGAGATAAAAAGGTTCTGTTGATTGATGCTGATGTGGAAAAGCCCAGTATTGCCAAGGAATTGGGTGTTCAAAGCCCATTGGGGCTGATTGAATACTTGGAGGACGATAGAATAACATTTTCTGATATTCTGTTAAAAACAGATCTGCCAAATCTTAGCTTGATTACTGCTGGCAAACGCCATAAATACTCTACGGAGCTACTGTCAAGTCAAAGGATGTATCTTTTTGCGGAGGAAATCAGTCGTAGATATAAAGACAGGATTGTGATTTTCGATTCCCCGCCCTTGCTAGTGGCTACGCAAGCTCAGATTTTGGCTGAGCTGGTGGGACAGGTTGTTTTGGTGATTGCTGCCGAAATTACCCCACAAAGTGTCGTTAACGAAGCGGTTTCAAAGCTGAGTAATTGTGATGTTGTAATGACTCTTCTGAATAAGACTAGGCGTGAGATAGATATATACGGCCATAATTACAGTTACGGTAAGTATGGACAGCAGTAAAGCCCATTGTTTTAATAGGTTAAGGCTTCGGTACATTGCGTTTTTGGTTTGTATCAGTATATTTCACTCGCGCTATGTGGTCGCTTTGGAGTGGCGTGCTACACCTAGCATGTCGGTCAGCGAAATATTTTCAGATAATTTGAATTTGTCTGAAAATGCAAAGAAAAGTGGTTTTGTTACCGATATTAGTCCTGGAATATCGCTATTTGGGTCTTCCGCGCTCAGCAGTTTTAATCTGAACTACCGGTTGCAGGGTTTGTATAATGCTCAAGGTTCGGATAGCGTAGACTTTAATCATCAGTTACAGATGAGTTCTCGTTATCAGATTATTAGAAACAGATTGTTTGTTGAAACCAGCAGTTCTATCAGTCAGCAAAATATTAGTAATGCTTTTGTTGCGACTGATAATATCTCAGGTAACGGTAGTCGAACCGAGGCAAAAAATTTCAATATTTCCCCATATTGGACACCACGGTTCGGGCGATTTGCCAACGGTTTATTTAAAGTCGGTTACAGTCGTTCTTCATTCGATAATGGTGACTCGGCATTGGTTTCTCCGCTCGTTCAAAATCTGATATCAGATTCCGATAGTTTTTTTAAAGAAGCGAGATTGACCAGTGGTAGCGAGTTCAGCTCGGTTACTTGGGGAATGAACTATTCTTCGCGCGAGCAAAATAGAAATTCTGGACAAGATGTTCGATTTGAGGAGTATAGTGGTAATGCTCGGTATTATTTTAACCGGAAGTTTAATGTGTTTGGTCAGGCAGGCTTTTCGGATAATAGCTACCGAACTCTAGCGGCGAACAGTATTAACAATGGTTTTTTTTATACCATTGGCGGGCGGTGGAGTCCGAGTTTATGGTATTCATTGGAAGTCGGAGTCGGTAACAATAAGCATGTCACTATGACTTTTAATCCGTCTTCTAATTTTGGTTCGGCAATTACTTACCGTAATAAGGATATCGGGCTAAATACAGGAAGCTCGTGGGATGCTAATTTAAACTATCGAGTGCAGAGATTTAGCTTGGGTTTTAGTTATTCTCAAGATACGACCACTCTTCAACAGCTTCTAGTAGAGCAAGGCTTCTTCTTGCGAGATGCTTCTGGCAATTTGACGGATGTGGCGGATCTTCAAGACCTTATTAGTCAGGGTTTTTTAGCGTTGGATGGGTCGGGTAACGTAATAAAAGGTCCTAATTATAATAACTCTCAATTAGTATTAAATCCTTTTGATTTGGTTGATGACGTAATTGTTAGAAAGCGTGCTAGCGTAAATTTGGCGTATCAGACCGGTAAAAGCCGCTTCAATGCCACTGCTTTTAATGAAAGAAGAAGCTATGAGCTGAGAGTGGGAGAAGATTCGGCTTATGGAATCTCCGGGGGGTGGCAATGGAGTTTTGTGCCTCGATTAAGTTTTTATCTTCAGCCCTCCTGGCAACATTCGGTTGGTTCCGCAGCAAGTAATACACGTTACGATGTAGCATTGGGTTTAACTCGCTCCGTTCCCATAAATTTGGGGCGGCCATTATTGATGAACACAAAGTTGGAGTTTAGTAAGCGATCTTTGAAGGACGCACTAGAACTGAAACGGACAATGACTTAACCGTTGGCGTACGATTAGTCCGTTAGGGCGTCGAGATTCCAAGGCAACAGCGCTTCGAACTCTTCGACAGTTTTTGCGGTGGGAAGCTTTCGGAACAGATCGACCAGATAGGTGTAAGGGTCGACGCTATTGGCCTTGCAGGTTTCGATCAACGAGTAAAGATTAGCGCTGGCACGGGCGCCGGCCACCGTATCGCAAAACAACCAATTGCGGCGGCCCACCACGAAGGGGCGTATGGCGTTTTCGCAGAGGTTGTTGTCGATGGGCCAAGCGCCGTTGTCGACGAAGCGGATCAGTTTGGACCACTGCGATGACAAGTAATGCAAAGCCTTGCCCAGCAAACTACCGGGGATTACCGCATGCAGATGTTGTAGCAGCAGGGCTTCGATTTTGACCAAAACCGGTCGGCTTTGCTCCTGGCGCCGCTGCCCACGCTGTTCGACGCTCAGGTCTTCCGTCTGAGTTTCAATCGCGTACAGTTCACCCATCGCCGCGATAAACTGCGTCGCCAGTTGCTCCGGGCCGCGCGCGGCTTTAGGAATGGCGGCTTCGGCCTCGACAAAATAACGCCGCGCATGCGCCCAACAGCCGAGGTGAATCGCACCCCGGCTGGCTGCAATGGCGTTATACACCTCATAGCCGTCGCTCATCAGTACCGCGCCGGGTTTGATGCCTTCATACAACGGCTGCGCATGCGTTCCGCCGCGCCCCGGCGTGTAGCTGAACAGCCGAATCGGCGGTCCGGAGCCGGTCATTTGTGCCCACAGATAGCTTTTGCTTTGCGCGGCTCGGCCGGATTCTTTGAGCACTTGAACCACGGTTTCGTCGCCCAGGATCAGATCGGCATCGAGCAGATGGTCGCGCAGCAAGTTGATGATGGGTTGCACTGCGTCGCCAACCCGCACCATGCTAGCCGCCAGCGTGTTGCGCGACAGATCGCCGCCGAAACGGCTCAACAGCGCGGCTTGCCGATACAGCGGCAGGCTATCCTGGTATTTGGCGGTGACGACCCAGGCTAATGCCGTTTCGGTGAGTAAGCCTTTGGGGATGATGCGAACCGGTGCCGGCGTCACGCGAATGCTTTCATCGCAGCACGGGCAGGCATATTTGACGCGGTGATGTTGAATGACTCGCACCTGTTGCGGCACGATGTCGAGCTGCTCGCTGATTTCAGCGCCGATTTCCACCAGACGAGTACCGTCATGCGCACAGATGCGTTCGGCTTCCGCTAATTCATGGCGCACGATCTCACGCGGCAGATGCGGATCGAGCGGTTTGCGACCGCGTTTCTTACGGCGGTGACCGGCCACCTCGACCGCTTCGGGCGTGGCTTCCTCGGCGATTGGAGCACCGTTCGGCGCCAACACTTCGGCTTCGTTCAGGAACAGGTCGCGCTGGGCCGGATTGGCCCGCGCCTCGGATTTTGCGGCATACAGCCTATGCAGAAAGGCATCCACACGTTCTTTCAATAAATCCCGCTCGACCGTCACCAACCGCAGTTGACTCGCCAGCCGTTGCTGCTCGGCCAGCAAGGCTTGGTAGTCTTCGGTGGACAGCGTGATGGTGGGCGTCATGCCGTTATTTTACCGGCTTTACATCCGCGTTTCAGCCCACTTGGGTATAGGTTCGTGCCGGATGCGGCCGCATCGCGGCCAAGTCAATACCGGCTAACAACCAGTGGAGTTGCTCGACCGTCAACATCACAACTGCTGCCTCTTTCGGCCAGTGAAAACGGTCGGCTTCCAGCCGCTTGAGCATCAACCAAAAACCGGTGCGGTCCCACAACAGCAGTTTGATCCGATCCCGCCGGCGGTTGCTGAACACGTAGATGGCCGGCTCGAACGGATTCAAGCCTAATGCCTGCTCAACCAGCAGCGCTAAACCATTGATGGCCTTGCGGCCGTCGACCGGCTCGCGGTGCAGGTAGACCTTCAATCCTGCGTCGAAACGAAACATGGCAGCTCGGCCAACGCCTTCAAAATCACCGGCAGGTCGCTCAGTGCGACAGGCTGTAACGCGAGTTTAACGCCGTTGGGCAACTCCGCACTGAGCGCTGACTCAGCCGGTTTCTCTGCGCTCAGCGACTGAACGGGCACAAAAGCCGGCAACGTTAATGGACTGTTCGGATTCGGATGTCCTGTTTCTCGGTAATGCCCCATCCACTTGCGCAGCAGATTGGCATTGATACCGTATTGCAGAGCGATCTTGGCAACCGATGTGCCCGAATGCAAGCAAACTTTCACTAGCTCCCGCTTGGCTTCCGGATCATAAAGGCAACGGCCGTCTCGCCCGTGCCCCACGATTAATGGCCGCGATAATCGCGTGTTATGCTCCTTCATAGGTGTCCACCTGATTATAAGTGGACACTATCTTCGTTCCTTTCGAGCTGTTTATACAGATGCTGTTAAAGGACCGCTTACGGAGTTTAGGCACATAGAACAGAATTCAGATAGCTCTTTCGGATTCGATTATACCGAAAATAGGGCAACCGCCAATTTTGCTGTGCGATTTTAATTTGCCTACTCGATATGTACGACGGATTTTATAACCTTAACCAAAAGCCTTTTCAATTAAGCGCGGATCCGGACTTCTTTTTTCAAAGTACAGTTCATAAGCGGGCTTTGGCATACATGCACTACGGGCTAACTCAGGGAGAGGGTTTTGTTCTAGTGATTGGATCGCCTGGTACTGGCAAGACAATGCTGGTTAAAAGTTTAATTAAGAATCTGAACAAGGACAAATTGCTCATTGGGGTAATGATGACCTCTCAGGTTGGGCCTGAAGATACCTTGCGGATGGCCGCATCCACGTTTGGATTTAAATTTACGTTAAGTGATAAAGCTAGTTTATTGACTGGTTTTGAACGTTTTATCGTCGAAAAGGCGCGTGAAGGTCGACGTCTTTTGTTGATCGTTGATGAGGCGCAGAATTTGCCTAAGCAGTCCCTTGAAGAGCTTAGGATGTTGACAAATTTAGATGTGAATGGTCACCCTGTTTTTCAGGTGTTTTTGATAGGCCAAACTGAGTTGAAGCGCACCATATATTCGGCCGATATGGAGCAACTTAAGCAGCGCATTGTTTCTACGTTTCAACTTGATCCCTTAGATGTCGAGGAAACTAGAGAATATATTTTGTTTAGATTACAAACCGCTGGTTGGCAAGGCAAGCCAGAGTTCGGCGTCGGTGTTTTCGAGGCTATCCACCAATTTACCGGAGGTATTCCGCGTCGGATTAACACTTTGTGTGATCGATTGATGCTTTTCGGTTATTTGGAAGAACTCGGTCTTATTGATGAGCAGTCGGTTAACCGGGTTATCGTTGAGGTTAAGGAAGAAATGTTATTGGAAGGCGGAGATGAATCGCGTCCAGAGGATTTGCCGTTACACTCGGCCCATTCTCGTAACAGTGAAGATATGGATTTGGAAACGCGAATAGGGCGGTTGGAAGATTTGGTTACTAATCTTCGCAGCACCATCAATAAGGAAAGAGCGCTACTTAGGAAAGCGATTTTGCTACAACTGGACATGGATCCGGTCTACGACGACACCTCTAGTTCGGAATAGTTCATGAAATCGAATGTGCTTGTTTGCGTCGTCGGCGCGCGCCCAAACTTTATGAAGATGGCGCCAATTATTAAAGCTTTGAAAGCGGTAGGTCAGCCGATAGTTCCCTATCTGGTGCACACCGGGCAGCACTACGATCAAGCGATGAAAGACACGTTTTTCCAACAATTAGGGATCCCGGAGCCTGATCGAGATCTTGGGGTTGGATCTGGCAGTCATGCTGTTCAAACCGCTAACACGATGCTGCGATTCGAGCCGGTGTTGGATGAGGTGTCGCCTTTCGCGGTATTGGTGGTCGGCGACGTCAACTCGACAATCGCATGTGGGCTGGTTGCGGTTAAGAAAAGCATCCCTTTGATACATGTTGAGGCCGGGCTGAGAAGTTTCGATCGGGATATGCCGGAAGAAATCAACCGAGTTTTAACTGATCAAATTTCAGATCTGCTGTTTACGACCGAGCGCGGCGCTCTCCATAACTTGGAGCGAGAAGGTATCGATGAAGGGCGGGTGTGCTTTGTTGGCAACGTGATGATCGATACGCTGTTAGCGAATTGTCAGCAAGCTGTGACGCCCGATCTGACGCTAGCGACCTATGGGAGTTCTCTAGCGATAAAGGAAGAAGGCTACGCGTTGCTTACCTTGCACCGTCCGTCCAATGTTGACGATCCTGATACACTGGTGCGTTTGATCAAAACCGTCGGTGAAATTAGTAAGAGGCTTCCCGTAATTTTCCCTGTGCACCCTAGGACACAGCAAAAAATTGCCCACGAGGGTTTGCTCGACGAATTCTCAACTGAACGTGTTTCTCTATTGCCGCCAGTTAGCTATTTGGAAATGCTGGGACTGATGCGAGCAGCGCGAGTGGTTCTGACAGATTCGGGGGGGCTACAGGAGGAAACTACCGCCCTGGGGGTTCCGTGCGTCACGTTGCGAGAAAATACAGAGAGGCCGATAACGGTTACCGACGGTACAAATACGATTGTCGGTACCGATGCGGAAAAAATTAAGGCCTGCGTCCACGAGATATTAGACAGCGGCGGTAAAAGGGGGCGGATTCCAGAGTATTGGGATGGTAACGCGGCGACACGGATTGTCGAGCGTTTGTTGCAGCGTTATTTCTAAGTGGGTATATGAAGCCTCAACGCATCGTTAACGCCATGACGGTGGATGTGGAAGATTACTTCCAAGTATCCGCGTTTGAACCCTATATTTCTAGTTCCGATTGGGATGATCTGCCGCATCGGGTCGAAGCCAATACCCAACGGATTCTGGATTTATTCGATGCGTATAAAGTAAAAGCTACCTTTTTTACATTGGGATGGGTCGCGGAACGCTATCCCAATTTAATACGCCGCGTTGTGCAGGATGGTCACGAACTGGCTTGTCACGGCTATCGACACATTAGAGTCACCCAGCAGTCTCCGGAGCAATTTCGGGAAGACATTCGGGTTAGCAAGCAAATTCTGGAAGACTTAGCCGGACAAGCGGTCATCGGTTATCGGGCGGCGAGTTATTCGATAGGCGCAAATAATCTTTGGGCCTTGGAAATATTGGAGGCTGAAGGTTTTATTTACAGTTCCAGTATTTATCCAGTCAAGCACGATTTGTATGGAATGCCCGGTGCGCCGCGATTTGCCTATCGGCCCGACAATGCACCAGGCTTGTTGGAAATACCGATAACCACATTGCGCATATTCGACCGTAATTGGCCCTGCGGTGGCGGCGGCTTTTTCCGCTTGTACCCCTATGCTGTGTCGAAATGGGCCTATCAGCGTCTCAACGATATCGAAATGCAGTCGGGAGTTTTTTATTTCCATCCTTGGGAAATCGATCCGGAGCAGCCTCGGCAGGCCAATCTGCCTGCGAAAGCTCGGTTTCGCCACTATTTGAATCTTGATAAAGTCGCTGGCCGCTTGGAAAGGCTGTTGAGCGACTTTGAATGGAATACCATGCAAAAGGTATTTTTATCGGAATCCGTGAAATCCACAACACCGCCATGATCAAATTACTCGAACCATCGCAAGCCCCGCGTTGGGATGCTTACGTGATGGCTGCGGCCGACTCCACCTTTTTCCACTTGTCCGCGTGGCAACGCGTTATTGCCGCTGCCTTCGGTCACGATACTTATTACTATTATGCCGAGCAGGACGGCGAAATTACCGGCATTCTACCGCTGACGCACATCAACAGTTTACTGTTTGGAAACACGCTGGTTTCGAATGCCTTTTGCGTATACGGCGGCATTGTTGCCAGTAACGACGAGGCGTTCCGTGCGTTACAGGCGCAAGGCAAACAATTGGCCAGAACTTTGAACGTTGATTGCCTTGAAATGAGAAATCGCGTTCAAACGCATCGCGATTGGCCGCATAAAGCGTTGTACGTAACATTTCGCAAAACGCTCGATTCCGACCACGAAAAAAACCTGAACGCGATTCCCAGAAAACAGCGAGCGATGGTGAGAGCGGGCATCAAAGCGGGTTTGGTCGGTGTAGTAGATAATGATGTGGATCGATTGTTTCAAGCGTATTCCGAAAGCGTCAGAAACTTGGGGACTCCCGTGTTTCCGAGGCATTATTTTAAAGTACTAAAAGAGGCTTTCGGTAACGATTGCGAGATATTATCGATCGAGCACGAAGGTCGTTTAGTGGCTAGCGTGATGAATTTTTATTTCAAGGATGAAGTTTTGCCTTATTACGGCGGCGGCACCGAGGCTGCTCGAGACTTAAAAGCTAACGATTTCATGTATTGGGAGGTCATGCGGCGGGCGGTGGATAGAGGCTGTCGCTTGTTTGATTACGGGCGCAGCAAGATCGATACTGGCTCTTATCGCTTCAAGAAGCACTGGGGCTTTGAGCCCGAGCCGCTGTACTACGAAATCGATTTGGTGAAGGCGAAGCAGATTCCGGACATCAATCCGTTGAATCCCAAGTATCGATTATTTATTGCAGCCTGGAAGAGGCTGCCGCTGCCAGTCAGTCAGGTTGTGGGACCATGGCTGGCCAAGGATTTGGGATAATTCGTGCCTAAGCTGCTATACCTGGTTCATCGGATTCCGTTTCCCCCCAACAAGGGTGACAAAATTCGCTCGTTTCATTTTCTGCGAGCGCTAGCCAAACGGTACGAGATATTCCTCGGCACTTTTGTGGATGATCCTGAAGACCGCCAATATATTGAAGCGCTCAAGCCTTATTGCAGGGATGTATGTTGTGTGGAATTGTCGCCCGGCCTCAATAAGCTTAAAAGCGCGCGCGGCCTATTCAGCGGCGAGGCGTTGAGTCTGCTGTATTATCGAAATATTACATTGCTTCGTTGGGTTGATCAGGTCATAAGTACCGAGGGTATAGACCGCGCGCTGATTTTCTCGTCGCCTATGGCTCAGTACGTCGAGCGTTACCCCGAGTTAAGGGTCGTCGCGGATTTCGTCGATGTCGACTCCGATAAGTGGAGTCAATATGCTCGCAGTAAAAGCTGGCCGGCCGCTTGGATCTATCGGCGCGAAGCTCGGACTTTGTTACGTTATGAGACACAAATTGCCAGTCGGGCGGCGAAGACGATATTTGTTTCGGAACAGGAATCCGCGTTGTTTAAGACCCTGGCGCCGATCGCGAAAGACAAGATTGATTTCGTAAATAACGGTGTCGATACTGATCGTTTTGATCCTAAAGTGGCTGATGATTCGCCGTTTCCGAGCGGACAATCCCCCATCGTATTTACAGGTGCCATGGATTATTGGGCAAACGTCGATGCGGTCAAGTGGTTTGCCGAGACTGTGTTCCCGGAGATCAAGCGACAATGCCCGCATGCTAAGTTTTACATAGTCGGTTCCAAGCCTGCCAAGGAAGTGCTGCAGTTATCGGAAAACGACTCGGCGGTGATCGTTACCGGCAAAGTCGACGATGTGCGACCGTATATTGTTCACGCCCGTTTGATCGTGGCACCGTTACGTATTGCTCGAGGCATACAGAACAAGGTTTTGGAAGCTATGGCGATGGCTAAGCCCGTGGTCGCAACGTCGGCGGCGATGGAAGGGATATCTGCTGGTCAAGAGTTGCAGGTCGCCCTCGCCGATGAACCAAATGAGTTTGCCGAAAGGGTTGTGTCTTACCTGCAACAACCTACTGTTTACGCCGAAGACAACCGTCGGTTTGTCGAACGTGCGTTTGGCTGGTCCGCGAATGCCGATAAGCTTTTGACTTTGCTCGGAGGTTAAGGTCGACGATGGACGAAGCGGTGCCTTTGGTTGTGCATATCATTTACCGCCTCGGCATCGGCGGTTTGGAAAATGGCTTAGTTAATATCATTAACAAAATGCCGAAAGAACGTTATCGGCATGCCATCATTTGTTTGGCCGATGCGACAGATTTTACCCAGCGTATCGACCGGTCCGATGTCGTCGTCCACCAGTTGCATAAGAAACCGGGGCAGGACTGGGCGTCGTTTTATAAGGTTTATAAGTTGTTTAAGGCTTGGAAGCCTGCGGTTGTGCATACCCGAAATCTAGGGGCTATCGAATATCAGGTTTGCGCGTGGTTGGCTCGAATACCCTACCGGGTTCACGGGGAACACGGCTGGGACGTGTTTGATCCTGACGGCAATAACCTAAAGTATCAGCGCTTGCGTCGAGCGTTGGGGCTAATCATTCATCGATTCATTCCATTGTCCAAACATTTGCAGGATTATTTGCAGGAAAAGGTCAAAATTCCGGCAGCTAAAATCACTCGCATTTGTAACGGTGTTGACACAAACCGGTTTTATCCTCGCGATTGCGATCGGGCGGCTCCAATGCATTGCGATATGCCTTTGTCCGGGAAAGTCGTCATAGGCACGGTGGGTCGTATGCATGGAGTAAAGGATCAATTGACACTGGTTAGGGCATACATTCATGCTTGCCAAATGTATCCGGGCTTTGCTGGAGTGGCTCGACTTTGGTTGATAGGGGACGGGCCTTTGCGTGCAGAGAGTGCGGGCCTACTGACGGATGCCGGATTGTTAGACCAAGCTTGGATGTCTGGTGATCGTGACGACATCCCCGATATTTTGCGTTGCCTGGATATTTTTGTGTTGCCATCCAAGGCCGAAGGTATATCCAATACTATACTGGAAGCGATGGCAACGGGGCTTCCAGTGTTGGCGACGAGGGTTGGAGGCAATCCCGAGCTGATCTTGGACGGAGAGACAGGGATGCTGGTCGAAAAGGAAAATCCGGAGGCTATGGCAAGGGTGCTAGCGGAGTGGGTTGCCGATTCCGACAAGCGTCGCCGTTTTGGGGCGGCCGGATTGGAGCGCATCCGCCAGGAGTTTTCGATCGATAATATGGTGTCTCGCTACCAACAGGTTTATGACGAGCGATAAATAGCGCCGGAGAATAATAATATGTGTGGCATCGTGGGGATATTCGATATGCAAGGCAGCGGGGAAATTGACCGCGAATTGTTGTCGAAAATGAACGAATCCCAGTTTCATCGTGGACCGGACGAGGGCGGTCTGCATAGCGAGCCCGGCTTGGGCTTTGGGCATCGTCGTTTGTCGATCATCGACTTGTCTAGCGGTCAGCAACCGATGCACAGCGCGGATAGAAATGTCGTCCTAACCTACAATGGCGAGGTATACAACTTTCCCGAGTTGCGCGGCGAGTTGGAAGCCTTGGGCTACAGCTTCAGAACTCACTGCGATACCGAGGTAATACTCTACGCTTGGCAAGCGTGGGGAGAAGCTTGCGTGGAGCGACTACGGGGTATGTTTGCGTTTGCGTTGTGGGACAGACCACAACAAACCTTGTTCCTCGCGCGTGATCGATTGGGTGTCAAGCCGTTGTACTACTCACTATTGGCTAACGGACATTTCATATTCGGTTCCGAGTTGAAGGCGCTTAAGCAGCATCCGCTGCTGCCAACTCGGATTGATCCGACGGCGGTCGAGGACTATTTCGGTTTCGGTTACGTGCCAGACCCTAAAACAATTTATCGGGATGTCTATAAGCTGGAGCCGGGGCATTGTTTGGCGATTCGGCGCGGAGACGAACGGATTAAGCCTCGTCAATATTGGGATGTGACTTTCGACCCCGGTAATTTCTCCAGCATGGATGCTGTCGGTGAAGAGTTGATCGAACGCTTACGGGAGGCTGTTAAAATCCGGATGATGGCTGACGTGCCTTTGGGAGCCTTCCTGTCGGGCGGCGTTGATTCCAGCGCGGTCGTGGCTTTAATGGCCGGTTTGTCCGACGATCCGGTTAATACTTGCTCGATTTCGTTCGGCGATCCAAAATTCAACGAATCGCAATTCGCGGCTCAAGTTGCCGGTCGATATCACACTGCTCATCGGGTCGAACAAGTCGATCCCGATGATTTCAGTCTGATTGATTGCTTATCCGGTTTGTATGACGAACCCTATGCCGACAGTTCCGCATTACCCACTTATCGAGTTTGCGAGTTAGCCAAAAAACAAGTGACCGTGGTGTTGTCCGGGGATGGCGGCGACGAAAATTTAGCGGGTTATCGGCGCTATCGCTGGCATACCTACGAGGAGAGAATGCGTTCTTTATTGCCGGACGGTTTGCGGATGCCTTTGTTTTCGACCTTAGGTCGGGTCTACCCAAAACTCGACTGGGCACCGAAGGTATTTAGAGCAAAAACCACGTTGGAGTCGATAGGCCGAGATTCTATGGCGGGCTATTTTCATAGCGTGTCGGTGCTGTCTAATGGCATGCGTCAGCAATTATTTAGCGAGCAGCTAAGGGCGGAATTGCAAGGTTACGGCGCAATCGAGGTATTTCATCGATATCGGGAAAAAGCACCGAGCGATCCTCTGTCTATGGTTCAATATCTGGATCTGAAGACTTACTTAGCCGGTGACATCCTGACTAAAGTCGACAGGGCAAGCATGGCTCACGCCTTGGAAGTCAGGGTTCCGTTGTTGGACTACAAACTGGTGGAATGGATGGCGACATTGCCGCCGTCTTATAAGCTCAATGGTCGTGAAGGCAAATATTTGTTTAAAAAGTCACTGGAGTCTTATCTTCCGAACGATATTCTGTATCGACCTAAAATGGGGTTTGCCGTGCCTTTGAGCAGTTGGTTCCGAGGGCCTTTGAAAGAACGCGTACGGGAGGCCTTGTTGGGTAATACGCTTGGTCAAACGGGTTGGTTTAATCGCACTTACTTGGAGCATATGGTCACCCAACACCAGGCAGGTTTGCGAGATTACAGCGCTGCAATTTGGTCGCTGTTAATGTTCGAGGCGTTTCTTAGAAATGCCGGGTTTTGACGCTGGTTAACTTGTACGAGCGGGCAATAGACATTAATTAATTGATTTGCTAGAGTGCGAACCAATTCAAGTTTTTCTAAGTGGCGGTGTAATATGCGATTCGAAGAAGATGATAGCCTGATCGAGAACGGTCAACTGCAAGAGGGCAAGCAAGTCATTGATAAATCCAGAAGAAAGTTTGCTAAAGCTGGCGTTGCGGTTCCTGTCATCCTAACTTTGGCTAATCGTCCTGCATGGGGAGGGGGTACTGGTGGCGTTGACGAATGTACCATTTCTGGGTTTCATTCAATAGGTCCGAATAGAACTGCGTACTCCGGTAATATTGTGACTAATCCGGGGCCGCGTCCCCCGAAGCATTATTGCGACAACCCGAGTCAGTGGCCTTTAAGCAAATGTAAGCCTCACTCGAGTAAACACGACACGGGTGGAACTTTGGAAGGGGGATCTGGGTGTCGACGAGATAGAACGGCGCCAAACTCTTGGACCTCAAACCGGAACGACACTCAAAAGGGGCAATGGAACTTAAATGCGGTGTGGACTAAAAGCACTCAAGCGCCGAAAACGAAGAGTGAATTGCGATCCAACGGCCAGAATGACTATGCGACTCTTAAGCGTAACGAGGCCACCTACGGATATTATATCTTCAGTGATACTGCGTTAGGGCCTACCACCAATGCCAACAAAACGTTAAACGATTGTATAAAAGAGCTGGATCAAGGGACTGATATAGGGTTGGATAACTGTATGGCTTGGTTGTTTGTTAACGCTTGTGATGGCAAACATGTGGTTGGAAGCTCGCTGTCGGATGTCCAAGCTTGTTTTCAGGCGGTAAAGACCGGAGGTAAGTATAAAGTTGGTGCAGTAGATTGTTCAGCCCAGGATATTATTGACTTTTGCCATCACTTGATCGCTGACGGTTGCACGGCGTAAGACAACAGTCTTCTGGTTTTATGCTCTGGCGAGTAGTTGGAGAAGTCTATTGCGTGGATTGGGGTGATGGGGTCGTGATTTATCATCGCAACTCCGGTACTACGTTTTTGTTTGAGGCGATGCCGTTAGAGCTGATTCAGCGATGTTTTCAGCCTACGCCATTTGATCAAACGATGCTTGAAGACATCATCGGAAATTTCGACTTATCGGATAAATCGCGCGACAAAGCTGGGTATTTAGAAAGTCTGATACAGGTTTTGTTGCAAAAAGAATTAATTGAGCCGGTAAATTGAGATTACAGCATTTGCCTTTCCAGGAGGTTAATAGCCGACTGCGAAATAGCGGTTTGAATTTGCAACTTGGTCAGTTTTGCTTTGCTATCACGACTAAATTGGCTTCAGTGGCGCAGAGTCTTTCGATTTTGTATGCCGATTTTGAAGTTTTTGATAGTAGTGTGTTCGTCGATTTCCCCGTATCGGTTGCTTCTGGACATAATTGGTTCAGCTCGATAAGTAAAAGCGCTGAATTTCGTTTTGATGGCTACGCGCCCTTCAATCCTTTACCGCTACAACATGCCCCGGCTTTGATCGAATGGGGGATGAATTGGTGTGTATCTAGTCAAATTAATACTTTTTTGATAATCCATGCTGCTGTCATAGAGAAAAATGGCTGGGCGGCTGTGTTACCGGCGCCGCCGGGATCCGGAAAAAGTACTTTGACCGCCACGTTGATTCAAGAAGGTTGGCGATTACTATCGGACGAATTGACTCTGGTTGATCCAGTGACATTCCGAGTACACCCCTTTCCCCGTCCCGTCAGCTTGAAGAATCAATCCATTGACATCGTCGCCAAGCGCTATCCTGGCCTTGTGTTCGGGCCATTGTCAACGGATACATCGAAGGGCACTGTTTGCCATCTTAAGCCACCCGAAACCAGCGTCAGTCGGCAGAGCGAGTCTTGTCCGATTGCTTGGGTCATATTTCCAAAATATGAAGCTGGCTCCGCGACCGAGTTTGCGCCAAAGGCAAAATCGTTAACGTTTATTGATGTAGCGGATAACGCGTTTAATTTTAGTCGGTTAGGCTACGCGGGATTTTACGCCTTGCGTAATGTATTGGACCGGGCAAGCTGTTACCAGTTGCGTTACAGCTGCCTAGACGATGCCGTTCAAATTTTCGACCAACTTAAGAGCGCCGAATGAGTTTTGAATGGCCCTTGTTGGTCAAGGTGATCAACGATCAGGTGTCTCATGCCGAGTTGTCCTTACCCGAATGGGGATTATTAGTCAGGCAGGCGCGTGCATCGATGTTACTGGCGAAGTTGGTTCATCAGGTGGAAAGCCGTGGCGGGCTAGATGGTATTCCGGAAGCCGCGCGTCGGCATTTAATCTCCGCAAAATGTTTTTCCGAAAAACAAAGCAACGACCTATTTTGGGAAATTCGCCAGTTGCAAAAAGTGGCTCGACAGTTAGAGTTTCCTTTTGTCTTGTTGAAGGGCGCGGCGTATGCAGTGACTGAACACCTCGCCGCGAGAGGTAGGGTCTTTTCAGATATTGATTTACTGGTTCCCCGCGAAAAAATAGGCTCCGCCGAGAAGCGTTTGATGATTCATGGTTGGATGGGCGGGCAAAACGGCGTTTACAACGAACGTTATTACCGGCGCTGGATGCATGAAATTCCACCAATCAGACACCTGTCCAGGGGCAGCGTCATCGATCTACACCATAACATCCTGCCGATAACGTGTAAGGATTGTCCCGATGCCGGATTACTACTAGCCGATGCGCGCGCATTGGATAAATTCGATGGACTAGCGGTATTATCTCCTGTCGATCAAGTGATACACAGCGCGGTTCATTTGTTTTACGACGGTGAATTGGAGCACGGCTTGCGGGACTTGGTCGATTTAGATGCGCTGATTCGCGGTTTGGGCGAACAGCAGGTCAGATTGATTTCACGTTCATCCGAATTGGGTCTGGCAAGGCCAGTCCTTTACGCATTGCGTTACTCGACTACAATACTCGGTACACCGCTGTCGGACGAATTGGCCCGGCAACTTCAACAAGTGACGCCCGCCAAGGCAATTCTCGCGGTGATGGATTTTTTGTTCATTCGCGCGCTGATGCCGGTCCATCCAAGTTGCACCGACCGCTGGACAGGTTTGGCCCGTAACGTATTATTTTTGCGGGCGCATTGGTTAAAAATGCCGTGGTATTTGCTATTGCCCCATCTGACTATCAAGGCCTGGATGCGTCTGACCGGCAAAGAGAAGCACTAATTCCGGGTGCTCACTTCATGGCGAGCCGACTCGACAGTCTTAAACAAGAACCTTCTCGACATGAAAATCTTACATATTCTGGATCACTCGATTCCATTGCACAGCGGCTACACCTTTCGTACCCGAGCGATACTCGAACAGCAACGTAAGCTGGGTTGGCACACTTTTCATGTGACTTCCGCCAAGCATCAGGCTCCCGGTAGCGATTTCGAAACGGTGGATGGCTTGGATTTTTATCGTTCGTCCCAACCGCGAGGTTTACAGGCAAAATTACCCGTTATGAACCAATGGGCGATTGTTCAGACTCTGGCGCGGAGGTTGGACCAGATCATTCCGGAAATTCGCCCGGATATCCTGCATGCTCATTCTCCGGCATTAAACGGGATGGCGGCTTTGAGAATGGCCAAAAAATACCGATTGCCGTTGGTTTACGAATGCCGGGCATTTTGGGAAGATGCCGCCGTCGACCACGGTACGACCGCGGAAGGTAGCTTGCGTTACCGTATTACCAAAGCCCTGGAAACGTATGTGTTTAAGAATGCCGATGCTGTGACGACGATTTGCGAAGGACTCCGCAACGATATTATCGGACGGGGTATTCCAGCCGAAAAAATCACCGTGATTCCCAACGCGGTCGATATCGAAAAATTCAGTTTCGGTGATGTTGCCGAGCCCGCGCTACTCGATCAACTAGGCCTGACGGGAAAAATTGTACTCGGTTTCATTGGTTCGTTTTATGCGTACGAAGGTTTATTGTTGTTGCTGGATGCTTTGCCCGAGATCGTCCGGCAGCGGCCGGATGTCCGGCTGCTGTTGGTTGGCGGCGGTCCGCAACAAGCACAAATCCAACAGAAAATTCAAGCCTTAGGGCTGGCGGGCTGGGTTGTGATGCCGGGACGGGTTCCCCATGATCAGGTGCAACGGTATTACAATTTGGTCGATATTTTCGTCTATCCGAGATTGTCGATGCGACTGACCGATTTGGTTACGCCCCTGAAGCCGCTCGAAGCCATGGCGCAAGGTCGCCTGTTGGTGGCTTCGGATGTCGGCGGTCATCACGAATTGATCGAAGATCGTCGGACCGGCTATTTGTTCCGAGCCGGCGACCAAGCGGCCTTGGCGTCGACCGTTTTGAATGCCTTGGCCGATAAATCGCATTGGGACGACATCCGTCGAGCTGGACGGCACTATGTCGAACAAATCCGTAACTGGCAAACCAGCGTGGCACGTTATCAAGCGGTGTATGCCGGATTGATACGGGACGGGCATGACACGGACTGATCCCAGGCTGGTGGTTTTCAGCAGTCTCTACCCCAGTCAGGTTCGCCCGAATGCCGGTGTATTCGTCCGGGAGCGCATGCGCAGGGTCGCGGCGCACTGTGCGTTGGCGGTGGTCTCGCCGGTACCATGGTTCCCGTTTCAAGGGGTGATCCGCAAATTCAAGCCCAATTACCGGCCACAGCCCGCCACTTACGAATGTCAGGACGGTATCGACGTTTATTTCCCGAGGTTTCTGTCCTTGCCAGGATTAGGCCGCCGGTGGGACGGATTGATGATGGCGTTGGGCAGTTATCGGACTTTATACCGATTGTCTCGCAACTTCGGATTTAATCTGATTGACGCGCATTTTGCCTATCCGGACGGCTACGCGGCAGGATGGTTGGGGCGCTGTTTCCACGTGCCGGTTACAATCACGTTACGCGGCACCGAAGTACCGTTGTCCAAAATCGCCAGTCGGCGGGCGCGCCTGTTGGCGGCGCTTCGTAGGGCCGTTCGAGTGTTCTCTGTGTCGGAATCGCTTAAACGACATGTCGTTAGCATCGGTGCCGAAGCCGATAAAATTTTGGTGGTGGGGAATGGCGTCGATACGAATGTCTTCTATCCGCTGGATAAAGTCTCGACTCGTCAGAGTTTGCAACTCAACGTCGATGCGCCGGTGCTGATTTCAGTGGGTGGCTTGGTCGATCGCAAAGGGTTTCACCGAGTCATCGAGATATTGCCGGCGCTGCTGGCAAAACATCCCGGTTTACGCTACTTGATTGTCGGTGGCGGCAGTCCGGAGGGTGATATTCGCCAGCGTCTGGAGAAGCAAGTCGCCGAACTCGGCCTCGCTGAACAGGTGCGTTTCCTGGGTGCGATGCCCGCCGCAGCCTTGAAAGAGGTTCTGTCCGCCGCCGACGTTTTTGTATTGGCGACGGCTAACGAAGGCTGGGCCAACGTGCTCTTGGAAGCGATGGCTTGCGGTTTGCCGATTGTAACCACCGATGTTGGCGGCAATCGCGAGGTGGTTTGCGACGATAGTTTGGGGCAGGTGGTGCCGTTCGGCGATCGCGATGCCTTGCTGAAGGCGCTCGATGCCGCGCTAGGGCGGGACTGGGATCGCCATGCGATTATTGCCTATGCCGCTCAGAATGCCTGGGATCAACGCGTCGCTGTCTTGGTGGCGGAATTCAACCAACTGGTAAATCGATCATGAGCCTTTACACTTCGCTGTGCTCCTCCGTGCTGTTTCCTCTACACGAAGCGTTAAAAAAACACAGTACCGTCAGGGTGCGCAAGGCGATGGAGCGTAGCCAGTGGTTGGGCGTGGACGAAATTCGCCAGGCTCAGGTCAAGGACTTGACACGGTTTCTAACCGATATTGGCCAGCATGTGCCTTACTATCGGACATTGTTTGCGGCATTAGACTTCAAGCCGGCGCAGGTCGCCAGTTTAAACGATTTGGCGCGCCTGCCCTTGCTGGACAAGCCGACGATACGCGCCAATTTGGATAAAATGCGGGCGGATGATGCCGAGGGTTTGGCCCGCTTCAACACCGGCGGATCAAGCGGCGAGCCATTGATTTTTTACATCGGCAGTCGCCGCGTCAGTCACGATGTGGCCGCCAAATGGCGCGCCACCCGCTGGTGGGGTGTCGACATCGGCGATCCCGAAGCGGTGATATGGGGGTCGCCGATCGAGCTGGGCGCGCAGGATAAAATTCGGCTGATTCGCGATAAGCTGTTGCGGACCCATTTAATACCGGCTTTCGAGATGTCTCAAGAAAAGTTGGACGGCTTCGTGGCCAGGATACGGCAAATCCGGCCGAAAATGCTGTTCGGCTATCCGTCGGCGTTAGCGCATATTGCCAGTCACGCCGAAAAGCGCGGCGTGGCAATGACCGATTTGGGTATCAAGGTGGCGTTCGTCACGTCCGAGCGCTTATACGATTATCAGCGTGACAAGATTCAAGCGGTCTTCGGTTGTCCGGTTGCCAACGGCTATGGCGGCCGCGATGCCGGTTTCATCGCTCATCAGTGTCCGGAAGGCGCGATGCACATCACGGCGGAAGACATCATCGTCGAAATTGTCGATAAACAAGGCAAGCCGCTGCCCAATGGCGAGTTGGGCGAGATTGTCGTCACCCATCTGGCTACGCGCGATTTCCCGTTTATCCGCTACCGCACCGGCGACATGGGAATCTTGTCCGACAAAACTTGCGCTTGCGGGCGAGGGCTGCCGTTACTCGAAGACATACAAGGTCGCACCACCGACTTCGTTGTGGCGCGGGACGGCACCGTGCTGCACGGCCTGGCCTTGATTTATGTGTTGCGCGATTTAGAAGGTGTCGACGCTTTCAAGATCACGCAAGACAGTCTGGATAAGACCAGCGTGCAAATCGTCAAGACCGAGGCTTACCGAGCCGAATCCGAACAACGCATCGTCGCGGAATTTAAAAAGCGATTGGGTGATACGGTCAACGTTGCGATCGAATATACCGATTACATACCCAAGGAGCGTTCCGGCAAATTCCGGTACGTTATCAGCCACGTCAAGCCTTAATCGAGCAACATGACAAAATTCGCGGGATGGGTGGGCAGCGGAGCCTGGAACGAAAGCGCTGTCGCGAGTCTGACCGAGTTGGTCGGTCGGGCCGGATCGGCCTTCGATTTTCAATACGACGGTCATTTCGGACTGGCCAGTCAAGCGCCGGCGCTGCTCCGAGACGATGGCATTCTGTTGTTTGCTTTGAAGACGGCTGCTTCTACGGAGCATTTGCGGGAAGTCTTGGCGCGGTATCGGCGGCACGGTGCCGCTTTATTCGATGGCGGTAGCTCATGCGATGGCGTGGTTTTGATCGATAGCGTCCGCCGTTTGCTGTTGGCTGCCACGGACCCTATCGGCTTGAGTCACATTTATTACGCGGTTACCGATTCCGTGATCGTGTTTGGTTCCAGTGCCGATTTCGTGGTTCGCCATCCGGCGGTCGAAAGCGAAATTTCGGCGCAGGCTATTTACGATTACGTCTATTACCACCATTGCCCTAGCCCAAACACCATCTACACCAAGGTCAAGAAGTTGGAAGGCGGTCAGCAATTGAGTTTCGAAGACGGCAAACTGGAACTGCGCCGTTATTGGTTGCCGTCGTTTAACGAATCCGCGCTCGATTTAAGGCAGGTCGGCGAGGATTTGAAAGCCGGCTTGATCGAAACCGTGCGCGGCATGGTCGGCAGCGGAGACGATACCGGCGCATTTTTAAGCGGTGGCTTGGATAGTTCCAGCGTGGCTGGCGCGCTGGCTAAAGTGTTTCCCGGGAAGGCCAAGACCTTTTCGATGGGTTTTCCGGTCGAAGGTTACAACGAAATCGAATACGCCAACATTGCGGTCAAACATTTCAATACGCGTCAACACGAGTATTACGTAACGCCGGAAGACACGGTAAATGCCGTCCCGATGATTGCTGCGTATTACGATGAGCCGTTCGGCAACTCTTCGGCCTTGGCGGCCTACTATTGCGCGAAATTGGCTAAGGACAACGGCGTCGGGCGCTTGCTGGCCGGGGACGGCGGCGATGAGATCTTCGCCGGCAACGAGCGCTACGCCAAGCAGATGTTGTTCGAGCATTACCATCGGCTGCCCCGAGCGGTTGGCGCCGGCTTGGAAGGGGTGTTGAACGCCTTGCCGGCCGGCTTGGCGAATACTAAATTGCCGTTCAAGGCCAAACGCTATATCGAGCAAGCCAAGGCCGCGATGCCGGATCGATTGCAGGATTACAACTTTTTGCACCGTCACACCGCTGCCGACATTTTTGTCGGCGATTTTCTGGCGCAAATCGATACCGGCGAACCGCTGCAACTGCTACGAGACAATTACCGGCGCCCGGATCAGGCGAGCACCTTGAACAGAATGCTGTATATGGACTGGAAAGCCACGCTGCACGACAACGATTTGGTCAAGGTCAATCGGATGTGCGAACTGGCCGGCGTTGAGGTCTGCTATCCGTTGCTCGATAGCCGTATCGTTGAGTTGTCCTGCCAAATACCGTCCGCCGCTAAATTGCACGGTCAAAAATTACGTTGGTTTTATAAGCAGGCGATGGCGGATTTTCTGCCGGACGCGATCATCAACAAATCCAAGCACGGCTTCGGGCTGCCGTTCGGTATTTGGCTCAAAGACCATCAACCCTTGAAAGATTTGGCCTACGACGCGATCAACGCGTTGAAAAAGCGCGGTTATTTCAAGCCGGAATTTCTCGATCACGCGATTGCGATGCATCAAAGCATACACGCGGCCTACTACGGCGAACTGATCTGGATTTTGATGATGTTGGAACTGTGGTTTGCCGGCAAACAAAAGGCGTGATGCACGCGGCAAGGCGAGTGACAAAAAACGTCAGTTTTCGACTTGGAACGATGGTGCAAGGCTTGCCGGGTTTCCGCGGGTTGCTGTTTGATTTAGTGGTCTAGGGCTGGGTTTTAGGTAAGCTGTTGATCTTGTTTTCAAAAAAATCACTAGCTATGTTGTAATCGCAAAAGCCCGTTCTGGCATAAGTCTTGTATTGGTTAATGCGTTCGTTATTCAATCAGACAGAGAGATACCGCTATGAACATTCAAATGCGTAAAACACAACAAGGTTTCACCTTGATCGAACTGATGATCGTCGTCGCGATTATCGGTATTTTGGCCGCTATCGCGATTCCGGCTTATCAAGACTACACCGTTAAAGCTAAAGTTTCAGAAGGTCCGAGTTTGGCCTCTCCGCTTTTTACTGCTGCGGGGGTGGCTTGTAGTGAGCAAGATTTGGGAGCTACGGCAACTAAAACTAATCTGGACTATGGTTTGGCAGCGTCTACTACGATAAACGGCAAGTATGTGAATTCGGCCTTACTCACGACATCAAGCTCTAGTACTGCTCTGGTTACGATTACCTATACTGTAATTGGGAGTTCGATTACCTCGACGTCGAATAAGCTTTATTATAGAGGCGAATGCACTGCTGGAGCGGGCATGAAATGGAGCATACCAGCCTCAGGTACTTCAAACCCGGTTAACGCTAAGTACAACCCAAAAACCTAAGATTATAAGCGTAATTTTGAGGTGGTTATTGAAAAGGGGCTTTTTAGCCCCTTTTCTTTTTGGCATTAATCTTCTGTGATTTGTTAATGGTTAGTGTATTTTCTAATTTGTATCTAAAGCTGTCAATATTATTTCTGGCTGTTGTCCTGGTTTATTTTCCCGGGAAAAATGGCCCTTTTGTTGCCGATGACTTTCCAAATATATTGGATAATTCTGGAGTTGCCATTGACAGCTTGGATGTCGATTCTATCCGCTCTGCGATGGTTGGGAATACCGGGGCCAGATTTAAAAGGCCGTTAGCGGGGGTTAGTTTTGCGTTGAATTATTATTTTTCTGGACAATCCTACGACAAACAAGTCTTTAAGCTGACTAATATCGCCGTTCACGGCGTAAACGCGATACTGGTGTTTTTGGTCGCCAGGCTTTTAGTTGGAGCGTATGCACCAAGCTGTCCATCGGATTATGTGGCTTGGTTAGTAGCCATGGTCTGGGCGTTACATCCATTACAAGTCAGTACAGTGCTTTACGTTGTACAACGTATGACCAGTCTTTCGACGAGTTTCGTATTAATGGGGATTTGGCTGTTTTTGAAAGGTCGGTTGGCATTAAATGCGAAATATAGTTTGATTTTAATGTTCGCTGGCTGCATCTCGGGGACTGGATTCGGCGTGGCGGCGAAAGAAAATGCATTGTTATTGCCTTTCATGATCGCTGTTTGCGAGTTTTTTATTTTGCCCCGTGAGCAAAATAGATCGCGATCGGATAAGTCTAAATTACGTATCTATTATGCGTTGACCTTGGTACTTCCGATGCTGGTCGGTCTGGTGCTGTTGTTGGTCGCTCCGGACTTTATATTTCGAGATTATGCCGTTAGAGAGTTTACTCCAAGTCAGCGTTTGATGACCGAGGCTAGAGTTTTATTTTACTATGTCGGATTGTTGTTCTATCCGGATAATCGTAGTTTTGGATTATTTAATGATGACTTCCCAATTAGTTTTGGCTTATTTAACCCGGCAACTACTGCGTTAGCATTGGTGGGAATAATTGTACTGCTCACAGTACCAGTCCGTTCCCTGCTGTGTCGAAAAGAGTCATTGGTGGGTTTTGCAATTATGTGGTTTTTGGTAGGGCATTCCATCGAGTCTACGATATATCCATTGGAGCTGGTTTTTGAGCATCGCAATTATCTGCCGAGCGTAGGTGTGGTGATTTTTTTTGTGTTAGGCGTGTATCAATTTCTTTCGAAATACGTAAGTAAAAGCTTTATCAATGCGCTGTTTTTAGCTTTGATTGTCGCTTTGTCAGCAGGTACGTATTTGCGAGCTTCAATATGGGCTGATTTGGATAGCCTGGCTTATTTCGAGGTTAGAAATCACCCGTCATCTCCTCGGGCAAATACAGTGTATGCAAACACTGTCGAACTTAAGGTTGGTCCAAATATAGAGAGTTATCAATATTACTTGAAAGCAGCTAAGTTGAATAACTATGAAATTGCTTCACTGGTGGAGGCGTACCTTGAGTTGAGTCGACTGATATATCTCAACCGTGTAAAAGTATACGAGGCACCGGTGACGCTTCCAAGATCCTATGACGATTCTATACAGATCAATATGGCATATATGGAAGAGCTTAGACACTTGTTAAATCAAGAGGTTATAAGAAGGATAAGTGCAAAATCCTCGCCGTTGCGTACGATGTTAGAGCTGAGGAGTGTGGCGAATTGTTTGATAAATGACGACTACGAATGTCGTGAAATTAGTGGCGATATTGAAGGGTGGATTGATATAGCGTTGTCTCGGCCGGAGTTTTATGATCAGGGAATGATGAGTTTAATCAAAGCAAAGGTTCTCTGTAAGCGGGGAGAAGTTCAAAAAGCTTTCGATTTTATGGAAAAAGCTATTTTGGCGGCGCCAGATAAAGTATATTTTCAAACCGAGAAAGCTTATTTGCTTATAACGCTAAGGGAGTACGAAAAAGCAGAGGCAATAATTGACGTCGTTGAAAAGTGGCCTAACGTTAATGGATTTGATCGGAAAGAGTTTTCGACGCTTCGAGATTTTATCCGAGCGAGTAGAGTCAAGGACTTAAACTCTAATAGTTAGATTCCGAACAAGGTTGGGGCTACGGTTTCCTAAGGCGTGCCCATCGTGTAACATGGTGTCGATTTTCGGATGGCGTTCGTGCGAACGCCTCCTACTTTCGAATGACTGAATTCATCCGGCATGCGCATCCTGAACATTCGTTACAAAAACATCAATTCCCTGGCCGGCGAAGGGCGGATCTATTTCGATCAAGGGCCTATCGCTGAGGCTGGCGTGTTTGCGATTACCGGTCCGAACGGTTCGGGTAAAACCAGTATCCTTGATGTCATCACGCTGGGCCTCTATGGCGAGACCTTTCGTTTCGACAAGCCGGCCGAGCATGTAATGACCAAACAGACCGACGAAAGCGTGGCCAGCGTCGAGTTTTCGTTGGGTGGCGAGAAGTTTCGTTCCGATTGGTATGCCAGGCGGGCGGAAGGCGATAAACAGTCGCGGGCCGAGACCGAGATGTCGTTGACCAAGCTTGGCGAGAGCGACGAGTTGTTGGCCGAAACGCCATCGACGGTGCGTGGGCGGATTGCCGAACTGACCGGTATGGATTTCCATAAATTCAGCAAATCGATGGTGTTGCCGCAAGGCGATTTCGCGGTATTTTTAAATGCGCTGGATAGCGAGCGCATGGACATACTCGAAAAAATCGCCGGCGGCGACATTTACGAACAATACCGCCAACAAGTCGAAGCCCACTATCGCCAAATCGCGGATCGCGTCCGCCAATTGCAACAGGATAGCGCCGCGATTCCCTTGCTCGAGGAAGCAGAACTCGACGCCAGTCGCGCCGACCTGCGGGATTTTCTAGATCAACACACCGAATTGTCCGGTCAGCAGGACTATTTAAGACAACATCAGCTTAAATTGGAAAACGTCGCCGCATTGGAGGCCGAAGAGCGGCAACTGGCCCGGCAAACCGCCGAGCTTCAAACCCAAATGCAGACTTTGCAATCGGATTTGCAACGAATCGCCGCGATTGACAATGTCGACAGCTATCGTGAACAGTTGGCGGGATTGGATGCCAAGCAGTCTAAAATCGGCGAACTCCAAAGCGAGCTAGCGAGTTTGCGCCGGGAAGTGGCTAGCCTGCGTCAGCAGTTGGGCGTTGGCGGCAGCGATCTGGAACCGCCGGCCGGCGACCGGGATTGGGCTTCGCAGAAACGGATTATCGACGACATCAAGATCAGGCTCAGCGAGTTGAAATTAGAATTGCCCAGGGAACTGGCGGCGGTGGAGGCGGCCCAACAAACCTTGGCCGACAAACGTGCCGCGCTCACCGAGCTGGAAGGGTGGTTGCAAGAGCATCGCAGCGAGGCCATTCTGCTAACGGACTTTCCGGATGTCGTGCAGTTGCGCAATCTCAGAACCGAGATCGCGGAACTAGGTGCCAAGCAGAAGACGCAGTTGGCTTGGTCGAAAAATACCTCGGCGGCCTTGAAAAAGAATCAAACGGCCTTGACCGATGCCAAGGCCGGCTTGGTTGAGTTACAGGAGCGGATCGCGGCAGCCGAGGCAAATATCGCGACGCACGGTCAGGGTAGAAGCGTCGATGAAATTCGCGAGCTGTTATCCGAGCAACAGGCGAGGGTCAACGATTTCCAAGAGTTGTATTCGTTAGCCAGTGTCAATGCGAAGGTGACCAAAAAGGGCTTGTTCGGTTGGCTGTCGACGAACAAGTCGTCGGAGTTTCCCGACGAGGGCGAACTGCGCGACAAATTGGCGGCGCTGAAACACGAATTCGGCCGAGAGGAAAACATCGGCTCGGCGCTGGAACAAGCGATCGCCAACGAGGCCTTGTTGCGCAAAATGACGCCCGATCGCGGGAAATTGGTGGACGGCAAACCTTGTTTCCTATGCGGCTCCTTGCATCATCCTTACACGTCGAAACCGCCGGTAATGACCGACTCGAAAAAGGCGTTAGTCGATCAGCGCGGCAAAATGCAAGCCTTGAAGGCTGCCATGGCCAATATCGAAGCCCAGTTGACCGCGGCGGAAAAACGTAGTTCACAGATGTCCGCCAAGGAACGGCGCTTGCAGGAAATGCGCGCGCAATGGCGGGTTTTGGTGAATCGGCTGAATGTCGCCCGCGACGGTATGGCGATCGAAAATCTGAGCTTGCAAAAGCAGTGTTTGGACCAGGAAACCGAAGAACTCGAAAAAATTAAACTGCTGCTGAAAGATGTCGGCCAGTGGCAACGCAACATTGGGAAATGGACCGACGAAATCGGCGTGAAACAAGCGCAAATCCTCAAATTGGCGGCTGTCGTCGAGCAATTGGAAACCGCGTGGAATAACCGTCCGCCCGAAGCCATTGAAGGCGAACAGCAATTGGCCGCGTTGAAAGCTTCTGAAAAGGCCTTGTTGGACAAACTGGAGAAAGCGTTGATGCCTCTGGGGGAGAAAATACCGGGCAAGTCCAAGGAAAATGCTTTGTTCGATCGCCTGAATGTCCGGCGCCAGGACTATCAAATACGCGATTTGCGCAAACAGGGTGTGCTTGCCGATATCAACGGTTTGCAGGACGGTTTGCAATCCGGTCAGGCGCGCATTATTCGCTATCAAGCGGAAATTGCCGAACTGACCGAAGCCTTGCAAAACCATGAGTTGTCGGGTTTGCATTTGGCATTGTTCGAGAAACAAACGTCAATCGCCGACCTTGAAGCCCGGTTTGGTCAGCTTGAGGCGGATTACGACGTCCACTTTGGCCAATTGCGCGACCGATGGTTGGCCGACGGCTTCAGCGATTTGGAGAGCTTGAGGTCGGTGTTAGAGCAATGGAATAGCAGAACGGAAATGGCCGAGATTCTAGCGAAAATGGAGCAGCGCTTGGCGGCATTGAACGTAGAATTGGCCGAGCAGGATTTACGCTTGCAAAAAGCCTATGCCGCGTTGCCTGGGCCCGACACAGCGGCCGATTTACTAGTCATGCAACGCGCGCTGTCTGAAAAAATCGACATTACCGAGCACGAGATCCGGAGCTTGGAGCACAAACTTGCCAAGCAACAGACTTACGCGGAGACCTTTGGCGAACTGCAAGAACAACTGCGGCGGGAACTAGCGGCTTTCGCCGAAGCGGAAGCGGAGTTGAATTTGATCAACCACGAGCAGGGCGGGATGCGGCGGCGGATTCAACAGTTGTTGGTCGAGAAACTGCTACGGCAGGCGAATCGAATCTTGGAAGGCTTGAGCGGTCGCTATTATTTACGTAACGGCTTTAGCGAGTACGGTTTGGCATTGGAAGTCGAGGATACTAAGCAGATCAACGTACGGCGTTTGCCGAAAACCTTATCGGGCGGCGAGAGTTTTGTTGTCAGCCTGGCGTTGGCCTTGGCATTATCGGAAATTGCCAACAACGGTAGAGCGATCGATTCCTTGTTCTTGGACGAGGGGTTCGGCAATCTTGACGCCGAGGCGCTGTATCTGGCGATGACGACGCTGGAGAGCCTGAAAACCCAAGGTAAGATTGTCGGGGTGATTTCTCACGTAGATGCCGTGAAAAAGCGGATTAAGACCCAAATCGAGTTGGTCAAAAACACCAACGGTTTTAGCGAGTTGAAAATGGTGGCCTGACCGCCGGCGCGGTCGGGCCTGTTCAGGTGTTCATGGATTTGGCGTCGGTTTGAAGGCTTTGCCGTAAGTGGTGTCCGCGTTGAAATCGTCCCAAACGTAGACCGGCCTGACGATGGGTTGAGTGGGAATCGGCGCCGAGATTAAGTCAAGCACGCCGACGCCCATCCTGGCGCCCATATTGATCAAGCCTTTGAAAGTGCCGCCAACGAAACCGTACACGACATTGCTTTGGTTATTCACCAGGATGATGTTTTTAGGGATTTCCAGCGACGCAGTGGCGATATTGGCCAGCCCGGAACTGAGTTTGCGGCCTACCGTTTCTCCATAGCTTTCGTTTTCACCGGGTTGGGCATGCGCGGCGGCGGCGAACGCGGCGATCAAGCTGAAGGCCCAAACGGTTTGCTTTGCTTTCATAGCGTATCCTGAATCTGTTGACGAATCGGCGCCGCCCGCAAGCGGGCGACGGTACCCGAGCAAGTATAGCAGTGGGTGTGCTTACTTTTTCAAGGCCTTGGCGAAGGCATTGCTCATGGTATTCGGCACGGCCGGCTGTGGTTTGCCTTTAAGCGCCGGTTTGTTCGCGGGCCTTTGCGGCTTTTCGCCGCGCACGATGTCGGCTTCGTCGACACTCTTTTTCATGCTCAACGAAATCCGCTGCCTAGCGACATCGATTTCCAATACTCTGACTTTGACCATGTCGCCCGCTTTGACGACATCGCGCGGATCCTTGACGAAGTCGTCGGCCAAGTGAGAAATATGCACCAGACCGTCCTGGTGCACGCCGATGTCGACGAAGGCGCCAAAGGCGGCGACATTGGTGACCACACCCTCCAGTGTCATGCCGGGTTCCAGATCGGTGATTTTCTCGACACCTTCCTTGAATTGCACGCTTTTGAACTCGGGGCGCGGGTCGCGGCCGGGTTTTTCCAATTCCTGCAAAATATCGGTGACGGTCGGCAGGCCGAAGTCGGCGTTGGCGTAGTTGGCGGGATTCAGGCTACGTAGTGCCTGGCTTTGGCCAATCAGATCGCGTATCGATTTGCCGGTGTCGTCCAGGATGGCGTTGACCACCGGGTAAGCCTCGGGATGCACCGCCGAGGCGTCGAGCGGGTTGTCGCCGTTCATGATGCGTAAAAAGCCGGCGGCCTGTTCGAAGGCTTTGTCGCCGAGGCGCGGCACTTTCTTCAACTGCGCGCGGTTGGCGAAAGGGCCGTTTTGGTTGCGGAAGGCGACGATGTTTTCGCTGATACTGGCACTCAGGCCGGAGACTTGTTTCAGCAAGGCGACCGATGCGGTATTGACGTCAACACCGACCGCGTTCACGCAATCTTCGACCACGGTGTCCAGCATGCGAGCCAGTTGCACTTGGTTGACGTCGTGCTGGTATTGGCCGACGCCGATGGATTTGGGGTCGATCTTGACCAATTCGGCCAACGGGTCTTGCAAGCGGCGGGCGATGGATACCGCGCCGCGTAACGATACGTCGAGATCGGGAAATTCCTTGGCGGCCAATTCCGATGCCGAATACACCGAGGCGCCGGCTTCCGAAACGGTGATTTTCTGGAACAGCAGTTCTTTATGCCGTTTCATCAAATCGGCGACCAATTGGTCTGTTTCACGGGATGCGGTACCGTTGCCGATACTGACCAGTTGCACGCCGAATTGAGCAATCATGCGCGCCAGCGTGGCGATGGATTGGTCCCACTGGTTTTTCGGCTGGTGGGGATAAACGGTTTCGGTGGCCAGCAGTTTGCCGGTGGCATCGACCACCGCCACCTTGACGCCGGTGCGGATACCGGGATCCAGACCCATCGTCGCTTTCGGACCTGCCGGCGCCGCCAGCAACAAGTCGCGCAAATTGCTGGCGAAAACGCGGATGGCCTCCTGCTCGGCGGCTTCGCGCAAGCGCAGTTTCAAATCCATGTCGATGCGGGTGAAGAGTTTGATCTTCCAGGCGAAACGGGCGGTATCGGCCAGCCAAGAGTCCGCGGGTTTAGCGGTGTCGGTGATCTGTAAACGCTGGCAAACGAATTGGGTGCAGAGTTGATGTTCTTCCTGGTCAAGCTCGGCCGGTTTCAGCGTTAAAGTCAGCATGTCCTCGTTACGGCCGCGGAACAGGGCCAACGCGCGATGCGACGGAATTTTGTTGATGGCTTCGCTGTAATCGAAGTAATCCTTGAATTTCGCGGCTTCAACTTCCTTGCCGGCGACGATGGTCGATTGCAATATGCCTTTGTTCCAAATGCGCTCCCGCAGTTCGGAAAGTAATTCGGCGTCTTCGGAAATCCGTTCCATGATGATCTGGCGGGCGCCATCCAACGCGGTGGCGACATCGGCTATCCCTTTGTCCGCATCGATATAGCGCTGGGCGACTTGCTCTGGAACCAGATCGCGATCGTCCAATAGCGCATCGGCCAGCGGCTCCAGTCCGGCTTCGC
This sequence comes from Methylomonas sp. MS20, assembly GCF_050275925.1. NCBI lineage: Bacteria > Pseudomonadati > Pseudomonadota > Gammaproteobacteria > Methylococcales > Methylococcaceae > Methylomonas > Methylomonas sp. MS20. Next base: position 4,757,441 of record NZ_CP189962.1, on the reverse strand, counting down.
GGGCGATTTGCGCCTTGGTACGGCGCTTGGGTTTGTAAGGTAGGTACAAGTCTTCCAGCAAGGTTTTGGTATCTGCGTCGAGTATGGCCTGTTCCAGCTCCGGTGTCAGTTTGCCCTGCGAACGTATGCTGTCGAGTATCGTATTGCGTCTGTCGTTCAGTTCCCGCAAATACGTTAAGCGTTCCTCCAGATGCCGCAATTGGGTGTCGTCAAGGCCTTCGGTCACTTCCTTACGGTAGCGGGCGATAAACGGCACGGTGGCGCCTTCGTCGAGCAACGCGACGGCGGCGGCGATTTGTTGAGGTTTGACGGAGAGTTCCGCGGCTATGCGCTTGATGACATCCATTGAGCTTTGCAGAGATGGTTGGAAACCGGTGATTTTACCGTAGTTAAGCGCCAGTCGAAGCGTCGGACCGGTTTACGTGAGGCACAAAAAAGGCGCTGTTTCTATCGAAACAGCGCCTAATCGAAAGAAGAACTTAATTATTATTATGGAAAACGATTACTTTGCTTGGCTCAGAATATCGTTGTTGAAGTCTTTGTGTTTAGCCAAGACTTGCGCTTCCGCTTGAGCAGTGGTTTCGCCGCTCATTTTCAAATGTTTAGTTTCGTCCATTTTCAGAAGTAGTACGCCAGCAATAGCGATAGCGGTTACGACAGCGACGACGGTAAAGGTATTGTCTTTTTCTTGTTCAGCCATTTTTATAATCCTCATCTTTGTTGTAATAATCAGCCCGTCTAGCAGGGGCAACTCGAGTTGTATGTCGAATGTTTAGTGTTTTTTTAGTCGACGGGGTATTTTTTACACTTAAATTTGTTTTGTGTCAAAACATTATTTTTTTTTTGTGCTGATTGGTGTTGGCGTCGGCTTATATTTATGAATTTATTGATAAAAATTTGTTTTGTATGCGGCTGGGACGCAAGGCGTCGCTTGCAGACAGGCGACCGGTATCGAGGCGGATGTGGGTTTTAGCTTCGGTTCGGGGTATCTTAAGCTCGCCAGCGCTACTGATCGGGCGGATAGCTTCGGTATTCGGCGGTTTGGTTGTCTTTTTACATTCGGAGAAACGTTTACATGGTTAAGCATATTCATTTGTTTTTCGTGGCATTGCTGGTGGTCAGTTTTTTGGGGCGGGTAGCGTTGGCGCAATTTAAGCCGGAGCTATTGGCGCGGAAGTGGCTGAAACTGGCTCCGCATGTCATCGCCGGCGTGTTGTTGTTGAGTGGTGCGATTTTGGTATTTCAAGGCGACTGGCTTGCCGGCAACTTCGGGTGGATTGTCGCGAAATTAGTGGTTTTGGTCGGCTTTATGATCGCCGGTGTTCGGACTATCCGCGAGGAGGGCGCAAGTCGCTGGAGGTGGTTTGGCGTGGCCTTGCTTTGCCTGTTTTATATTTCGAAAGTCGCGATGACCAAGCAAATTTTCTTCTTTTTTGGCTGATCGGTTGACGCCGGCTATCCCTTGCCGGCTCTGGATTTTTGTTGGCGGATCGTCACGTTTTTGGAGCGACGCTAGAGCCGTTTGGCCGTAAAGGCTTGCCAAATCAATGCCTTCTGGGGTAACCTCCCTACCTCCTGTCAATACTCAACGAAAGGAGGGTAGGATGCGAAAAACGAAATGGACGGCAGTTATGCTGGTTTCTATGAGTCTAGCGTCTTTTAGCTCTGTAAGTTTAGCGAAAACAGAAAGACACGGTTTATTGTCCATTGCACATAGCGGAGTCGCCTCTTATTACAGCGACAAACTGCATGGTCAGCGGACAGCAAGCGGTGAAATCTACGACAAAAATTCGTTAACAGCGGCCCATGCCAATCTCCCGTTCGGGACCTTGCTGCGGGTGGTCAATCTCAACAATAACCGCAGTGTTGATCTGCGGGTCAACGGACGGCCGGGCCGGCATAACAAGCGCTTGCTCGACGTCTCCAAACGAGCCGCCAAGGAGCTGGGATTTGTCCAGGCCGGGTTGGCTCAAGTCAAGATCGAAATCTTGCGCTGGGGCGAAGCTTAGCGCGGAAAAAAGGCGCGATTGCCGGGCAATCGCGCCTTTTTGTTTTCGATGGTTTGCGCTAAGCCTTGATGGCCTTGAAGCCGATATCGGTACGATAATAAATGGATTGCCAATTGATGCGTTTACACAGCGCATAGGCTTCGCGTTGTGCGTCGGCGATATTGTCGCCTAGCGCGCAGGCGCACAGTACTCGGCCGCCGTTGGTGACGATGGTGCCTCCGGCGCTTTGCGTGCCGGCGTGGAAGACTTTGGCATTTGCAGAATCGACGCCGTCCAGCCCGGAAATCAGTTCGCCCTTGGCGTATGCGTCCGGGTAGCCTCCGGCCGCCAACACCACGCCGAGCGCGGCTCGCTCGTCCCATTCGGTTGTAATTTGGTCCAGCTTACCGTCCAACGCCGCCAAGCAGAGTTCGACCAAGTCCGATTTTAGCCGCATCATGATGGGCTGAGTTTCCGGATCGCCGAATCGGCAATTGTATTCCAACACCTTGACGTTGCCGCGCGCGTCGATCATCAAACCGGCGTAGAGGAAGCCGGTGTAGGGCGTGCCATCGTCGCGCATGCCTTGCAAGGTGGGATAAATTACCTCGTCCATGACACGCTGATGGATGGCGGGCGTGACCACCGGCGCCGGCGAATAGGCGCCCATGCCGCCGGTATTGGGGCCTAGATCGCCGTTGTCCCGAGCCTTGTGATCTTGCGAGGTGGCCATCGCCAGCGCGTGTTCGCCATCGGCGATGACAATGAAGCTGGCTTCCTCTCCGACCAGGAACTCCTCGACGACAACCCTATGTCCGGCTTCACCGAAACTGTTGCCAGCCAACATATCGTTGACCGCGTCTATCGCCTGTTGCTCGTTTTGGGCGACGATGACGCCCTTGCCGGCCGCCAGGCCGTCGGCCTTGACGACGATCGGGGCGCCTTTGCGGCAAATGTAGGCGATTGCGGCTTCGGTGTCGGTGAAGGTTTGGTACTCGGCGGTCGGAATGCGATGGCGGGCCAGAAAGTCCTTGCAGAACGATTTGGAGCCTTCCAATTGCGCGGCTTGTGCTTTGGGGCCGAAGCATTTCAAGCCGGCCGCCGAGAAGCGATCGACAATGCCTTTTACCAGTGGCACTTCCGGGCCAACGATAGTCAGGCCGATGTTGCGGGCCAGTGCAAACCCTAATAAACCTTCGATGTCGTCCGCCGGGATGTCGACGTTAACGATACCGTTCTCCAAATCGGTGCCGGCGTTGCCGGGCGCGACATAGATTTGCCCCGCCAGCGGAGACTGTCTGGCCTTCCAGGCGAGCGCGTGCTCGCGACCGCCGCTACCCACGATCAATACGTTCATCATGTACTTACTCCGCAATCAGTGTCTGAAATGGCGCATGCCGGTCAACACCATTGCGATGTTGTGTTCGTCGGCCGCGTCGATGACTTCCTGGTCGCGCATCGAGCCGCCGGGGTGTATCACTGCGGTGACGCCGGCCGCCGCCGCCGCGTCGATGCCGTCGCGAAACGGGAAAAACGCGTCGGACGCCATCACCGAGCCCGGCACTTCCAAGCCTTCGTCGGCGGCTTTGATGCCGGCGATCTTGGCGGAATAAACCCGGCTCATTTGACCGGCGCCGATACCGATGGTTTGGCCGCCCTTGCCGTAGACGATGGCGTTGGATTTTACGAACTTGGCCACCTTCCAGACGAACAACAAATCAGCCAGCTCTTGCTCAGTCGGCGCGCGCTTGCTGACCACTTTCAAGTCTGCGGGACTGATGCTGCCGGTGTCTTTGTCCTGCACCAGCAGACCGCCGGCGACGCGTTTGAAGTTCAGCGCCTCGGGTTGGTTTGGCGACCAGAGGCCGGTTTCCAGAACCCGTACGTTCGGTTTTTTTGCTAGCGCGGCCTTGGCGCCGGCGGAAACTAGCGGGGCGATGATGACTTCGACAAACTGGCGGCGAGCGATTTCGCCGGCGGTTTGTTCGTCCAATTCCCGGTTGAAAGCAATAATGCCGCCGAAGGCCGACGTCGGATCGGTGGTATAGGCGGCGTTATAGGCGTCGAATAGGCTATCGGCGATGGCCACGCCGCAAGGATTGGCGTGCTTGACGATGACGCAGGCCGGTTGCTCGTCGAAGGATTTGACGCATTCCAGCGCGGCATCGGCGTCGGCGATATTGTTGTACGATAGTTCTTTACCTTGCAGTTGCTTGGCGCTGGCGATACTGCCGGCCGGCGGGTTTTTCTCGCCGTAAAACGCTGCGTTCTGATGCGGGTTTTCGCCGTAACGCATGCTTTGCAGTCGATGGAATTGCAAATTCAGCGTTTCCGGAAAATGGCCGGCATCGACAACCTTACTTAGATAAGCCGCGATCATCGTGTCGTAGCGGGCGGTATGCTCGAAACTTTTTAGCGCCAATCGAAAGCGGGTTTCGTGGCTCAGCGAACCGGCCTCGGCTTGCAGTTCGGTCAGAATGCTGGAGTAGTCGGCCGGGTCGACGACGATGGCGACGTCGTTATGGTTTTTGGCCGCGCCGCGAATCATGCTGGGGCCGCCGATGTCGATGTTTTCGATCGCGGTTTCCAGATCGCAATCCGGTTTAGCGACGGTTTGTTCGAAGGGATAGAGATTGACCACGACCATGTCGATGGCTTTGATGCCGTTCTCGGCCATTACCGCGTCGTCGATCCCCCGCCGGCCCAGAATTCCACCATGCACCTTGGGATGCAGGGTTTTCACTCGGCCGTCCATCATTTCCGGAAAGCCGGTGTAGTCGGACACTTCGGTAACCGGGATTTTATGCTCGGCCAGCAATTTGGCGGTGCCGCCGGTGGACAGCAGTTCCACGCCCAGCGCGCTGAGACTTCGGCAAAATTCGAGTACGCCGGTTTTATCCGAGACGCTAACCAGCGCCCGGTTGACTTGTTTTTTCATGCAAACCTCAAAAACAAAAGAAAATCGATTTAGCCGATACCGTAGTGGTCGAGCTTTTTACGCAAGGTGCTGCGGCTGAGACCCAGAATGACCGCCGCCTTGCTTTGATTGAAATCGCAATATTTCAGCGTGGTTTCCAGTAGCGGTTTTTCCACTTCGGCCAGCACCAAATGGTACAGACCGCTGGAATCGTGGCCGTTCAGATGCGAAAAATAGTCTTCGACGCAATGGCGGACGTGGTCGGACAACGTATCGACGCTGTCGCTGGCATTTTGGCTGTCGTGGCTTCCCATCTAGGCGGCTCTTGGTAGGAGATGATTGAACGACGCGTTAACCCGCGTCAGTTGTTGCACGGGATGTTGGGCTTGATTGATAGACTGCTTGTGCTCGGCGGGCAAGCCGCCCAGACGTTCGAAGTACCAGCCGATGTGTTTGCGGGCAATTCTAACACCGCAGTCGTCACCGTAAAAACGGTATAAATACTCCAGATGACTGTTCATTACGCCCTGGACGTCGGCCAGCGCAGGGTATTGCCAATGTTCGCCGTTGAGCGCGGCGGCCAGTTCGGCGAAAATCCACGGCTGACCTTGCGCGGCTCGGCCGATCATGATGGCGTCTGCGCCCGTGTGCGCCAGTACCCGTCGGGCTTTTTCCGGGCTGTCGATGTCGCCGTTGGCAATGATCGGAATCCGCGCGGTTTGCTTGACCTGCCGAATAGTGTCGTATTCGGCTTGGCCCTCGAATTTGCAAGCGCGGGTGCGGCCATGGATCGTCAGGGCCTGAATGCCGCAGTTTTCGGCGATACTGGCGATTTTGGCCGCGTTACGGTTTTCACGGTCCCAGCCGGTCCGGATTTTCAACGTTACCGGTATGTCGACGGCGGCGACGACAGCGGTCAAAATGTTTTCCACCAGCTTCTCGTCTTTCAACAAGGCCGAGCCCGCAGCGGTGGAACAGACCTTCTTGGCCGGGCAGCCCATGTTGATGTCGATGATGTGGGCGCCGCGTTGTTGATTCAATTTGGCCGCTTCCGCCATTTTCACCGGATCGTTACCCAAGATTTGCACGGCTCTGAGGCCGGTTTCGCCGGTGTAATCGGTTTTCTGCAGTGTTCTGGGGTGCTGTTGCAATTCGGTATTGGAGATTACCATTTCAGATACCGCCAGTCCCGCGCCGAATCGGCGGCAAAGTTGCCGAAAAGGCTGATCGGTGATGCCGGCCATCGGCGCCAGCAGCAAATTGTTGGGCAGGGAATAAGGGCCTATGCGCATAACTTGGGGAGGCTTCGGAAGGCCGAAAATGATACTCGAAAACCGCGCCGGACACGATGTTTTGTCGGGTCGAATCGACGAGCCCAACGCGGCTGCCGACGTCAGGCTTTCGCTATCGGGCCGCGATGGGCGCGCTTTCGCGTTTTCTCGCTAACCCGTTTCGACGCCTGTGATATTTTAGAAAGACAAAACTTCACCGCAACCCGCGGCTAGCCATTGATTGCAAACGACTGGATATGGGCGTACAGGAAAACTTCGAAACTCTCCCTCTCAAAGACTTTACCGAAAAGGCTTACCTCGATTACTCGATGTACGTCATTCTGGACCGGGCGCTGCCGCACATCGGCGATGGCTTGAAGCCGGTGCAACGGCGCATCGTCTATGCGATGTCCGAACTGGGTCTGACAGCTCTAGCTAAATACAAGAAATCGGCGCGTACCGTCGGTGACGTATTGGGTAAATATCATCCGCACGGTGATTCGGCCTGCTACGAGGCAATGGTGTTGATGGCTCAGGATTTTTCCTACCGTTATCCGTTGATCGACGGGCAGGGCAACTGGGGCTCGCCCGACGATCCCAAATCCTTCGCGGCGATGCGTTATACCGAATCGCGGCTGACCGCCTACGCGCAAACCCTGCTCAGCGAGTTGGGCCAGGGCACGGTGGATTGGGTGGACAATTTCGATGGCACGCTGGAAGAGCCATCGCTGCTGCCGGCGCGCTTGCCCAATGTGCTTTTGAACGGGACCACCGGTATCGCGGTGGGCATGGCGACCGATATTCCACCGCACAATCTGCGGGAAGTGGCCGCCGCCGTCCTGCAACTGCTCGACGAGCCGGAGACACCGCTGGAAAGCTTGCTGGCGCATATCAAGGGTCCGGACTTTCCGACCGACGCGGAAATCGTCACGCCGGCCGCCGATTTGCAAAAGCTGTATTTGACCGGTAACGGCTCGGTGAAAATGCGCGCGAAATACGAGGTCGAAGACGGCAATATCGTCATCACCGCGTTGCCGCATCAAGTGTCCGGCGCGAAATTGTTGGAGCAGATCGCCGCGCAGATGTTGGCGAAAAAACTGCCCATGATCGAGGACCTGCGCGACGAGTCCGATCACGAAAATCCGACCCGCTTGTTAATCATCCCCAAGACCAAGCGTACCGATGTCGACGCCGTGATGTCGCATCTGTTCGCCACGACCGATCTGGAGAAAAACTTTCGGGTCAACCTGAACATGATCGGTCTGAACGGCAAACCGCAAGTGAAAAATCTGCGGCAAATTCTGACCGAGTGGATTTCGTTCCGAACCGAAACCGTGCGTCGGCGTTTGCAATTCCGTTTGGACAAGGTCCTGGCGCGCCTGCACATCCTGGAAGGTTTGCTGATCGCCTACCTGAATATCGACGAAGTGATCGCGATCATTCGTCGGGAAGACCATCCCAAGCCAGTATTGATGGCGCGCTTCGGTTTGAGCGACGTGCAGGCGGAAGCGATTCTGGAATTGAAGCTGCGCCACTTGGCGAAATTGGAAGAAATGAAGATTCGCGGCGAGCAGGACGAGTTGGAGCGGGAGCGGGAGGAGTTGGAAATGACTCTCGGCTCCGCGCATTTGCTGAACCGCTTGATCCGAAAGGAAATAGAACGTGACGCCGAGAAATACGGCGACGCCCGTCGTTCGCCGATTGTGGCCCGCGAAGCCGCCCAAGCCCTGGATACCACGGAGCTAATCGCCAACGAACCGGTGACCATCATCTTGTCTCAGAAGGGCTGGATTCGCGCGGCAAAAGGATACGACATCGAAGTCGAGGGCCTAAGTTATCGGGCCGGAGACGGCTATTTGTCGTCGGCCAAGGGGCGAACTACCTTGCCGGCCTATGTGCTCGATTCGACCGGTCGGGTGTACACGATTACCACCCACGACCTGCCGTCGGCGCGTAGTCAAGGCGAACCGTTGACCGGGCGGCTGAATCCGCCTCCAGGCAGCATCTTCACCGACGTGTTTACCGGGCAGGCCGAGGATTGGGTGTTGATGAGCAGTAGCGCCGGTTACGGGTTCCGGGTGCAATTAAAGGAGCTTTACGGCAAGAACAAGGCCGGCAAAGCGGTCTTGACCGTACCGGATAAGGCCGAAGTCATGACGCCGACGCCGATTCCGCGGGACGCCGAGTGGCTGGCGGTTGCGACCTTGCAAGGCCGCTTGCTGATCTTCCCGGTCGCAGATTTACCGGAATTGGCAAAGGGCAAGGGTAACAAGCTGATTCAGATTCCGTCCGCCGATCTGGCATCCGGTAAGGATGCGGTGGTCGCGGTGACGGCCTTGGTGACCCACGGTGAGCTGAAAATTCTGTCCGGTAAGCGGTTCGTCACGTTGAAGGCCATCGACATCGCTCAATACTCCGGCAGCCGCGCCAACCGCGGAAATATATTGCCTAGAGGCTTTCAAAAAGTCGATGGATTGGAAAGTGTGGTTTGATTCAGATGCGGTGGTGTTTTCGGGAACCGACACGTCTGCCGCGCTCGGTAACGTAAAAAGTGGTTGACGTGGCTTGGACGGACAGGTAAGATGTCGGTCTTTCCGGTGCTCATGCGAGTGGCGGGGAGAAAACAAGATCAATTCGGGGTATAGCGCAGTCTGGTAGCGCGTCTGCTTTGGGAGCAGAATGTCGGGAGTTCGAATCTCTCTACCCCGACCAAGTTTTGCGCTTGTAGCTCAGCCGGATAGAGCATCGGCCTTCTAAGCCGAGGGTCGCAGGTTCGAGTCCTGCCAAGCGTGCCATTGCAAATTCACGTTATGGTGAGCGTAGCTCAGTTGGTAGAGCCCCGGATTGTGATTCCGGTTGTCGTGGGTTCGAGCCCCATCGTTCACCCCAGTAAAATCAGCGCCTTGCAAGTGTTGCTCTCCGCTTTAAAAAGCCATCAGGCATCTTAATAGATTGCTGTTGCTGGCGTCGCCTTCTAAAAAACAAATCCCTCCCTGTAAAGCCTACACGCGGTGCTCTAATAAATTAGGTCTCCCGTAACTGCTCTGCGGCAAAGCTGTCAATTGTCGATGGCAAATCAAAAGGTAACCTCTGAATTTTCGGCGTCAGCATTGGTAGATGACTTTTGCGTTTTGTTGCTGTATCGCAATGTATTGTTAACAAATAGCTTATTCAACTCCCTGTAGTCGTATATTCTTCGATGCATGGTATCTGATTCTGCATTCGCCAACATTGGGTGCTAATCCGAGAAGCGCTGGATGAGCGGCAACGCCGGTTTTTGGCGGCTGTGGATGCCAAGGTTCTGGGGTGTGACGTGTTTCCCCTGCGCTTTTGCTTGACATGGCTGGCGTAGACCTCGGCTGGTCTTGAGCCGTGCCACTCCAAAGCCGCATATGGGCTTTGCCATTCAATGCCGGTGCTTTCTAGCGTAACGAGTTCCGGCTGAAGCGACGCATCCATTGCCATCTCGCGCAGCTCTGTTTAAGACTGCCGAACTCGCCCTAGTTGTTTTCTGACACCACACAAACTGTGAGCTTAGCTGAGCCACAGCCCAACGGGGTATGTTAGGTGTCGGGCTCTAGCTTCTTAAAAGTTAATCGACCTCTTTCCGCCGCCTCTCGCACAGCATCTTGCATTCGCCGGGGCGATGCGGCAGTTTCATGATCGTTCCGTGAAGTGTTTTGGCAAGTAGTAGCCAGATAGAAAGCTGAGCATTGGACGGGCAAGCGATGCCGGGCCATGTGCATATGCTGATCTTGCAATCGCCAAAAATTTCGATGTCGCAGATTATTGACGACATCAAAGGCAAGAGCGCGATTCATTTGCCCAGGCTCTAACGCGAGAAAAAGCGCGACTTCGCGCGGCAGCATTACGGGGCGTGACGGTATTTTGTTTAGATGGCCGGCAGGGGGGGGGGGGGGCGATGGATCGGGAAAATTTCCGGCATCAAGGGCAGGAAGACCCGCGAATGGCGTAAATACACCTTTGGCCACGAGTCGCCACCGATTGGTAGTTAACGATAAGGACGCGCGTTAGTGGTCGCATTATAAATTTCCCGGCCTTGCGGAGGATTTTTACTATCCTTAATTGTCAGTTAACTGAGGCGCATACTGTCACGCTAGATATTACAAGTTAACGAAATTATTCGATGATTTTCTTAAATTAAGAGGGTTGTGCTATCAGTAGCATGGTAAATCACGTGGATCACTCCCTAACGCCTTTACAAAAAGCCTTTTTGGCGATTGAAAGATTACAGGCTAAGTTAGAACATTATCAGCGCTCGCAGACTGAGCCGATTGCCGTTATCGGTATGGCTTGCCGTTTTCCGGGAAAAGCCGACTCCGTCGAGCAATACTGGCAAATGCTGCAGGACGAAGTGGATGCGGTCGGTCCCATCCCTAAAGAGCGCTGGGACCATTCTTTATTTTTCGATCCTAGCGGTGAAAGGCCGGGTAGCACCTATGTCGGCGAAGCGGCGTTTCTGCAGCAAATCGACGGTTTCGACGCGGAATTCTTCGCCATTCCTCCCCGCGAAGCCAACAGCCTGGACCCTCAGCAGCGCCTGTTACTGGAGCTCGCCCACGAAACCTTACAGCATGCCGGCATTGCCAGCCGACGCTTGAAGAACAGTCAAACCGGTGTATTTATTGGTATCGGCCAGCAAGACTATTTACATTTATTACGTGAGTCGGGGGATATGGCCGGCGCCGAACTTTATACCGGTACCGGTAACGGATTTTGTTTTGCTTCGGGTCGGTTGTCTTATCAACTAGGTCTGCAAGGCCCTAGTTTTTCTATCGATACCGCTTGTTCTTCTTCGCTGGTGGCTCTACACCAAGCGTGTTTAAGTCTGCGGACTCAAGAGTGCGATTTGGCCTTGACCGGCGGTGTGCAATTGATGCTGTCGCCCAGCGCATTTATATTGATGTCGGCCGCCAAAGCTTTGGCAAAAGATGGACGATGCAAAAGCTTTGCCGCCTCAGCCGATGGCTACGGGCGAGGCGAAGGGGCGGGTATGCTGGCGCTGAAACGTTTGTCCGACGCCCAACGCGACGGTGACCGAGTCTTGGCGGTGATTCGCGGTTCGGCAGTAGATCATGACGGTCGCAGCAGTGGCTTAACGGTGCCCAATGGCCGAGCCCAAGAAGCGTTGTTGCGAAAATTGCTGCAAACTGCCAATGCACAGGCCGACGAAATTGCTTATATCGAAACCCACGGTACCGGGACTTCGCTCGGCGATCCTATCGAGTACCAGGCCTTGGCCGAGGTATTGCGCAAACAATCGACCGAGCCATTATTGTTGGGTTCGGTGAAAACCAATATCGGCCATTTGGAAGCCGCGGCAGGAATCGCCGGTTTAATTAAACTGATTTTGGCGATAGGCCATAACCGGATTCCGGCCAGTTTGCATTTCGACCAGCCGAATCCGGCCATTCCCTGGCAGGATCATCCGCTGAAAGTCGCAACACAGGCTGCGGCCTGGCCGCTACCGTCCAAAGCGGGGATCGTCAGTTCGTTCGGCTTGAGCGGCACCAATGCCCAGGTACTCGTGGCGGCGGCCGATTGCCAGCAAACCGCTGTGTCGAGCGATGCGGAAGGCAGCTATTTGTTCAAATTGTCGGCCAAATCGGAACCGGCTTTGCAGGATTGGCTGGCAAGCCACCTTAAGCAATTGGCTACATTAAAAGCTGAAGACTTGGCGGATTTTTGCTTCAGCGCCAATATCGGCCGAGACGATTTTAATTGGCGACTGGCTGCGGTAGTCGATAGCGTCGAACAGTTGCAAGGGTTTTTACAAACCTCGTTGGCGGAAAAAACTTGGCAATCGAATCTTAAAGCGCCTATTGCACCGGTATTTTTATTCGCCGGACAAGGCAGCGTTAGAGCCGGTGCCGGATGGGCCTTATACAACGGGCAGCCGGTATTCAAGGCCGCCTTGGATGCTTGCGACGCCGAATTGGTTAAACAAAATCGGACTCAAGTTACGGAATTGCTTTATGGCGACCAAGCCTCGGTTCGTTTGGAGCAGACCGAGCACGAGCAAGTGGCTTTATTCGCATTGCAATACGCATTGGCCAAGATGTGGCTGTCGTGGGGGGTAAAGCCCGCCATGGTGTTGGGCCATAGCTTGGGCGAATATGCCGCGGCTTGTATCGCCGGGGTATTCGATTTGCAGGCGGCCTTGCGCTTGGTGGTTTGCCGAGGCCGGTTGATGCAGGCCTTGCCGGAAGACGGCGCTATGCTGGCCGTCTACGCCAATGAGGAACAAGTCCGTCAATTGCTCAGCGGTCTGGAATCCAAACTGGCTATTGCCGCGGTTAACGCCGACCAGCAGATTGTGGTGTCCGGTGCCGGCGAAGCGATTAACGACTTTACCGTGCGGGCCCGGCAACAGGATTGGTTTACTAAAGTCTTGCCGGTCAAGCGGGGTTTTCACTCGCCCCAGATCGATAGCATGTTGGCGGATTTCGAAACCTGTTTGCACGGGATTGCCTTCAATAAACCGCAATGGCCGTTTATTTCAACGCTGACCGGCAAAGCGGAAAGCGAAGTCTTGCGTAGCGTCGACTATTGGCTTCGGCATGTCAGGCAGCCGGTTTTATTCAAACAGGCATTGACGGCGGCCGCGCGACTAGGTGCTAATTTCTTTATCGAATTTGGCGGTCGGCCGGTATTGAGTAGCCTGGTGCAACAAACGAATCTTGCCGGCGCGTGTTCCCTGGATGCCAAGGGCAACGACTGGCGCGCCTGCCAACAAGTCGCGGCGGTTTTATACCAAGCCGGCCACGACTTGGATTGGCCAAGCGTTTACCAAGGCCGGCGCCGGCGTTTGCTGAGTTTGCCGAATTATCCGTGGCAAAGACAGCGCTATTGGTTCAGCCCAAGACCGGCTAAAGCTGATGTCTCGCTAGGCGAGAGCATCCATCCGATGTTGCAACAAGCGATAAAGACGCCCTTTTGGGCGGGTGATTTGTACCAAGGCCGGATGGCTTGCCGGCATTTGCCGTTCTTACTCGATCATAAAGTCTTCGATCGCGTGGTGGTCGCGGGTGCGTGTCACTTGTCGGCCTTGATTGCGGTCGGCCGGGAGCGCTACCCGATGTTGGCGTTCAAGATCCAAGATATCGAGTTTATCGAAGCCCTGCAACTGGCGGAACAGGAACAGCGCTTATTACAGCTGGGACTGACGCCGCTGGGCGAGCGGCAATATCAAGTTAAAGTGATTAGCTTGTTCGACGAAAAGCCTGCCGAGTTTACCGAGCATCTGACGGCGTCGATGGTAGCGGCCCCGGCTAACTTCGCCGATCTGGATTTGCAGGAACTGCGCCGGCAATGCCCGGAGTCGGTTGACGTGCAAAATTTCTACCAATTGCTGACGCTGCAACACGTGCAATTGGGCGAAAGTTTTCGCTGGTTCGAGCAATTATTCAAAGGTGAACATCAGGCTTTGGCCAGGATTCGTCCCTTGACAGCTCAGGATAAGACCTTCGGACTGCCGCCCGGACTCATCGATGCTTGCTTTCAATTGTTAGGCGCCGCCGTGCCGGAGCAATACACCGAGACTTACATACCGGTAGCGGTCGAGCAATTGCAATTGGCGGCGGAAAACCGCTTGACCCAGTTATGGTGCCATGCGTGCTTGACGGATGGGGAAATCGGCCGGCAAGGCAGCATTCAAGGCCGGGTGACATTATTCAACGAATCGGGGCAAGTCCTTGCCGAATTATCCGCCGTTAGCTTGCGTAAAGCCGACAGCAATGCGATGCGGCAAGCCTTGACGGTGGAGAAAAACGCTTACGCCATCGTTTGGCGTCAAACCGAGGCGCTGTCCAAGGCGACAGTAGAACCGCTTGCTTCGCGTTGGCTGGTGACAGGGAATGCCTTGGCCAAAGCCTTCGCCGATACGGCGGCCTGGGCGCAATGGCTGGGTTTTGACGGGTTTATCGCCTCGGACCTAAACGCCGAAGGCGTTTTGTTGTGTTTGGATAGCGCTTCGTTGGCCGAGAATATGGCGTCGCAAGCGGCACAAAACGCCGTTGTTTTATTGCGATTTTTGCAAAAGGCCGCCGCCATCGGCGAACGGGCCGGGGTCAAAATAGCGCTGTTAAGCCGCCAAGCCAGGCCGGTTAATGATACAGATGTGCTCGATCCGACTCTCGAGGGCTTATCCGGGTTATTGCGTAGTTTTAACCACGAGTATCCGCTAAATCCTTGCCAATGGTTGGATTGGGATGAAACCCGGCTTACCGCCGAGCATGTCGTGGCAGTTTTAACGCGTCACGCGCAAGAAACCGAAATCGCTTTACGCGGCGACTCTTGTTTTTCGCCGCGGTTGCATACGTTTAGCGTCGCCCAAAAACCGGGTTTTAGCGCGCGGGGCACTTATTTACTGACCGGCGGTTCCGGGGCTTTGGCGCTGCAAACGGCGCACTGGTTGGCGGAAAAAGGCGTCGCTAAACTGGTGTTAGTCTCGCGCCACGGCGTTCGGGACAGCGGCAAAGACCGGTTAGAGGCGATTTTGCGTTTGGGCGCCGAAGTGATCGAGCTGAAAGCCGATATTGCCGATGCGCAACAAGTACAAGCCATTTTGACTGAGCATGGCGAAGATTTACGTGGGATTTTCCATGCCGCCGGGGTGTTGCAGGACAGCGTTGTGGCCAATCTAGATAGTGAACGGCTGGCGCAAGTGCTGAAACCCAAAGTGTTTGGCTTATGGAATTTGCATCGTTTTAGCCAGGGATTGAACTTGGATTGTTTCGTGGCCTATTCCTCGATGGCGGCTTGGTTGGGCGCGCCCGGACAAGGCAATTACGCGACCGCTAACGGGTTTATGGATGCCTTGATGCAATGGCGGCGGCAGCAAGGCTTGCCGGGCTTGAGTATGGGCTGGGGGCCTTGGGCCGGCGCGGGCATGGCCGATATTCAAACTGCCGATAGTTTGGCTTTGGCGGGGATCGGCAAATTAAGCGCCGAGCAAGCGTTTGCGTTTCTCGAGCGGCTTTTGTCCGACAATCGAGAGCGTCTTCCGGCGCCGGTCGGTTTATTCAATGTCGATTGGCGGCACTTCAAATTTAACCGTTCGTCGTTGACCAAAGCCTTCGAGCCGGTTGAGCAAAACCGACAGACCCTGGCCGAACAGCTTGGCCTGTTGCCGCTCGAGCAGCGGCGGCGGTTTTTGCACCGGCATTTGACCGAGCATGTCGCTGCCGTGCTTGGCTTGCACGACCTTGGGCAATTGGCTGCGGGAATCGGGTTTGCCGAGTTGGGCATGGATTCTTTGATGACGCTGGAATTACGCAATCGTTTGCAAAAATCCACCCAGACGGCTTTACCGTCCACGCTGGCGTTCAAATATCCGTCGGTCGACGAATTATTGGCATATATCAGCCTAGAGGTTTTCCCGGCGTTGTTCAGCGAGCAGGCCGGACAGGAAAAGTCGCCGACGGAAGCGTTTGATCAGGAAGAAGAGGATATTGCGGTGCTGTTGGAGCGGGAATTGTCGAAATGGGAAAGCGGACAGAGCGATGACTGAGTCGGAGAAACAACAAGCCTTAATGCGCAGAGCCTTGGACGAGTTGCGCGAGTTGCGCGGCCAGTTGGCCCACTATCAACAGGCCGCGCACGAGCCGATCGCAGTGCTGGCGATCGGGTGCCGCTTTCCCGGCGCTTGCGATTCTCCCGAGGCTTTATGGCGGTTTTTGGCCGAAGGCAAAAATGCCCGTGGCGAAGTACCGGAACAGCGCTGGTCGCTAGCCGAATATTATGCCGAATCCGCTCAAACGCCCGGCAAAATCAGCAGCCGTTACGGCGCTTTTTTAAGCGATATCGACCGCTTCGATGCCGATTTTTTTGCCATTGCCGCTCGTGAAGCCGAACAGATGGACCCGCAGCAACGCATATTGCTGGAAACCAGCTGGCAAGCTTTCGAACGCGCCGGCATTCATCCCAAAACCTTACGCAATAGTCGTAGCGGGGTGTATATCGGTTGCATGACGCAGGAATACGCCGAGCTGATCAAGGACGACAGCGCCATCGACGTGCATACCGGTACCGGCAACGCGCCGAGTATTCTGGCCGGTCGCTTGGCCTATTATTACGGTATGCAAGGCCCGGCGATGGTCATCGATACCGCGTGTTCTTCATCGTTGTTGGCGGTGCATTTGGCGGTGAAAAGCCTGCGCGGCAACGAAATCGATATGGCCTTGGTCGGCGGCGTTAATTTGCAGCTATCGCCGCGTGCCGCGATTACCGAAAGTCAGGCGATGATGCTGGCGGCGGACGGCTTGTGCAAAACCTTCGATGCGAAGGCCGACGGCATCGGTCGTGGCGACGGTGTTGGGCTGGTGGTATTGAAGCGGCTTAGTGATGCGTTGGCGGCAGGCGATCCGATTTGCGCAGTGATCAAGGGCAGCGCCGCCAATCACGACGGCCGTAGCAGCGGTTTGACCGTACCCAGCGAACGGGCACAGGAAGCCGTATTGAAAGCGGCCTTGGCCGATGCGCTGTTGACGGCGGCCGATGTCGGTTATATCGAAGCCCACGGCACCGGTACGGCCTTGGGCGATCCGATCGAGGTCGGCGCCTTGAACAGCGTCCTGGGCGGCGATAGAGCCGAGGTCAATCCGCTTTATATCGGTTCCTTGAAAACCAATTTCGGTCATATGGAAGGCGCGGCGGGGATTGCCGGTTTGATTAAGGCCGTCTTGATGTTGCAACAGCGCATGCTGCTGCCGCATTTAAACTTTACCACCCCCAGCGCCCATATTCCTTGGCAGGCGATACCGCTGAAAGTGGCGACAAAGTTCGAGGCGTGGCAAGTGGAGGAAGGACAAACGCGGATAGCCGGCGTTAGCGCCTTTGGTTTGAGCGGCACCAATGTGCACGTATTGCTGGCGGAAGCGCCGGCTCGGAATGCGGAACACCCTGTCGAACGGGGCCGGGGTTTGGTGCTAAAGCTCTCGGCCAACAGCGAGGCTTCCTTAACGGCGCTGGCGGCGGCATATCAACACTGGCTGGCTGCGCACGATGCCGATTTACATGCGGTGTGTTATCGCGCCGCCGTTAGCCGGGCGGATTTGAAACACCGCGCGCTGATCGTCGCCACCGATCGACAGCAGATCGAACAGGCTTTGTCGGCGTTAGCAATAGGTCGGGACGATGGGCGTTTATACCGCTCCGGGCAAGGCCGGCAAAAGCCAAAATTGGCGATGGTGTTCAGCGGTCAGGGTTCGCAGTATCCCGGCATGGCCCAAGATTTATACCGGCGCTGGCCGGTTTTCAGGCAAACCATCGATCAATGCGCCGAATATTTGCAAAAATCGTTGCCTATACCGCTGCAGCAACTGTTATTCGACAGCAGCGACGCGCAATTGCAACAAACCTGCTATGCGCAGCCGGCCATTTTCGCGGTCGATTACGCGCTGTTTCGCCTATGGCTGTCTTGGGATATCGAGCCGGATGCGGTGATGGGGCACAGTCTGGGCGAATACGTCGCCGCTTGCGTTGCCGGCGTATTCAACTTGGAACAGGCTATAAGCTTGGTGGCCGCCAGGGCGCAACTGATGCAGCAAGCACCGGCCGAAGGCGCGATGCTGGCTGTCGCGGCAGGCCGCGAAGAGGTTGGCAAGTTATTGGCGGCTAACTGGCCGGAGTTGGACATCGCGGCGGTCAATTCGCCTAGGCATTGCGTCTTGGCGGGCTCTAGCGTACTGATCGAGCAGGCTAGGCAATATTTTTCGGAGAGTGCCGTACAGTGTACGCCGCTAGCGGTCTCGCATGCTTTTCACTCCCGGATGATGGAGCCAGTATTACCGGCGTTGAGGCGGATCTTCGAACAAGCGGCGTACGGCAAAGCCTTCATGCCGTTGATGTCTAATGTCACCGGACGAATCATCGGCGATGACATCGTTTGGGCCGATTATTGGCTGCAACATTGTCGGCAACCGGTCGCCTTTGCCGACAATGTGGGCGCGTTACGGCAATTGGGTTGCGACGTGTTTTTGGAATGCGGAGCGAAGCCGGTTTTGGCGCCGATGTTGTCGGCCAACGCGATCGAGGCGGAGCGGATATTTGCCAGTTTGCAGCCCAAGCAAGCCGATAGTGTGCTGCATTGCGCCGCCCGCTTATATACCTGCGGTTTTGATTTGAATTGGCAAGCGATTTTCGGCCAAGAGCCTAATGTGTGTTGCCCGCCGCTACCGGTGTACCCTTTTTCCGGTAAACGTTATTGGCTGCCCGACAGCGCGTTAAAAAGTAGACGAGTAGAAACAACGCAAACCTTATCGCCGTTACTGAGCAAGCGTTTGGAGCTAGCCGATTCGGAGTCGGTTTATTTCGAAACTTGGCTGGCGCCGAGGGAACAGGTTTATTTGAGCGAACACCAAGTCTTCGGCCGGCTATTGGCACCGTTCGCGGTGTTGCTGGAAATATTGTTCGAAGCCGGACAACAGTTGAGTAAATCGTCGGCCCTGGCGCTGAAAAATCTGCGGATCGAACGGCCTTTGCTTTTGTCGCGGGATAGCGAAACTCAGTTGCAAATTAAGGCTAAGGCCGTCGGCGGCCAATATCAACTCGGTATTTTTTCCCGCTTGGACGCTGCCGGCTGGCATCGTCATATCAGTGCCGAAACCGATGTTTGCATGAGCTTTACCGATTTCGAGGCGCCGGCGGCTGGCGACGAGCGGCAACGCCTAGCAGCGGACAAGCTCTACCGGCAATTTCGGCAAAAAGACATCGTGTACGGCGAGACCTTTAAGGTGCTGGAGAGCATTGAGATCGCCGGACAGACGGTCTTTGCCGGCTTTAAACCCAGAGCATGTGAACCGGGACATCTCTTGCATCCGGCTATTTGGGATGGTTGTCTGCAAACCGCCGGCATAGCGGTCGGCGAAACCGCCGGCGACGAAACCTGGCTACCGTTCGCGGTAGAGCGTATCGATTTTTACCGGCCGCTCGAGTTTAGCGGCTCATGTCTTGCCAGATTGTCGTCCAGAACAGACCGGGCTTGTCAGGTCGATGTGATCCTGAAAGACCGTGATAACCTGACATTGGCTATGCAAGGCGTCAGTTTTCAGCCATTAGCCAAACAAGCGTTGGCGGTAGCGGCGGATCAACGGCCGGAGGATTGGCTTTGTCGGCCGGGTTGGACATTGCTAGCCGATACCGACCTGACCGAACAGCCGGCTGGCGAGCACGTATTGTGCATCGGCACGGCAACGGCAAACCGCTTGCTGGCTAAATTAGGGACCCAAGTCGTGGGCTTGAGCTTGATGAGTCCCGAACAGTTGCGAGATTCCGGGTATTGGCGGGATTTTTCACCAAGCTCGACATCACTGCATTTGGTTTATTGCGCCGAAGACTTTTTAGGCGAAGAGGACAGCAGCGTCTGTTTAGGCTTTTTAACGTTGGTTCAGACGTTGGAAATTCGGAATATCGCGGCTAAAGTCACTCTGCTGACTCGGGGAGGTGCTGTGATCGACCTCGAGGCCGTTTGCCCGAAACAAAGCGCTTGCGTGGCTTTGCTTAAGACCGCGGCACTGGAGTTTCCGCAGCGGATTTGGCAAGCATTGGATGTAGACGCTATCGATACCGCCGAAAATGGCAAGCTGGCGCGGTTGTTGTCCGGCATCAGCGGCGAACAACAGTTGGCCTTGCGGGGCGGGCAATGTTATGCCGCGAGATTGTTGCCTTGGCGTCCGGAAAACCGCGCGGCATTAACCATAGCGGCCGACAAGACGTATTTGGTTACCGGCGGTTCCGGCGCCTTGGGCTTTGCGGTCGTGGAGTGGCTGGTTGAACACGGCGCGGATAGCGTGCTGATTGCCAGCCGCAAGGGCTTAACCGCCATCGACCCGTTGAAGTTGCAGGCATTGGCAGCTCAAGGCGCGAAAATTATCGGAGTCGCGGCCGACTTGGCGCAAGCGGAAGGCGTCAGCGCTTTGATGGCGCAATTACAGTCCTTGCCGCCCTTGGCAGGCATTGTCCATGCCGCCGGCGCATTGAGCGATGCGTCTTTGTTGAAGATGAATCAAGCCGATTTCGAGCGGCCTTGGCGGGCTAAAGTCAGCGCGTTGCGGTTTTTAGATCAATCGTTCCCGGAACTGGCGTTTTTCGCGGTGTTTTCATCGTTGGCCGCATTGACCGGGGCGCCGGGGCAGGGCAATTATGCGGCGGCCAATGCCTATACCGATGCGCTGATGCTGAACCGAAAACAGCAAGGTTTAGCGGCGTTGACAATTAACTGGGGCGGCTGGAGCGGCGAGGGCATGCTGGCCGGCGCGGCTGAGGCGATGGCCGAAAAAGGCTTGGCCCTGATTCAACCGCGGCAGGGCTTGGCTTTATTCGAGCGTTTGTTGACTGAAGATTTACCGCAGGCGGCGGTGATGCCGGTGGACTGGCCGGCGTTTTTTGCCGCCTTACCGTTCGAGGTGCCGAATTATTATCGAACGATGGCGGCTAACGAGGCTGGCCACGATACTCAGTCGGAGAGTTTGATTCAACAATGGCGGCAAAGCGACGCTGCCCGGCGGCCGGCTTTATTGGAACAAGCCGTGCGGCAGGGAATCGCCCAGGTGTTGCGGAATCCGGAAAGCCTTGGGTTGGCGCCCCGGCAGCGTTTGTTCGATATCGGCTTCGACTCTTTATTGGCGATGGAGTTAAGCCGAAAATTAGGCCAGACGTTGGAATTGCGACTGGCCTCGACTATGCTTTTCGACTATCCGACCATTGAGGCGCTGTTGGCTTATCTTAGTCAACAGTTGGCAACGGAATTCGGCGCGGAAGAGGAGCCCTTGAGCGACAATCTCGACGATTTTTCGGAACAGCAGCTTTCGGCTTTATTGGAACGGCGTTTGGCGGCTATGGATTGAAGATGACCGAAAAGAGCGAACCGAAAACCGATTATCGAGCCTTGATGCTGGAGGCGTTGCGCAAGATCGATGCCTTGGAAGGAAAACTTAAAACCGCCCAACAATCGCGGGAAGCCATCGCCGTTGTCGGCATGGGCTGCCGATTTCCAGGGGCCGAGGGTTTGGCGGCATATCTGGATTTGTTGCGCCACGGGATGGACGCCATCGGGCCAATGCCGACTTGGCGTTGGCGGGTGGACGATTATTTCAATGCCGATCCGGAACGACCCGGGAAAATGTATGTCCGCGAAGGCGGCTTTATTGAGCAGCTGGATCGCTTCGACGCCGATTTCTTCGGTATTTCGCCGCGCGAGGCCATGGCCATGGATCCGCAACAGCGCTTGTGGCTTGAAGTCTGCTGGGAAGCCTTGGAGCATGCCAATATCGTTCCCGGCGATTTGTTTGCCACTCAAACCGGGGTTTTCGTCGGCGCCAGTAGCTTTGATTTTGCGGCGGTTATGGCCAAAAAATTGCCGTCGGATCAGGTCGATGCTTATCTGGGCACCGGCGCTTCGCTGAATATGTTGGCCGGTCGTTTGTCTTATTGGCTGGGTTTAACCGGGCCGAGCATGGCCATCGATACCGCGTGTTCCTCGTCTTTGGTCGCCGTACATAATGCCTGTCAGAGTTTGCGTGCCGGTGAATGCCATATGGCAATAGCCGGCGGCGTGAATGTGATTTTGGCGCCCGAAACTTACGTGGCTTTCAGCCGTGCAGGGATGCTTTCGGCGGGCGCACGGTGCAAGACTTTTGCCGAAGACGCCGACGGTTTTATTCGCTCGGAGGGCTGCGGGGCGGTGGTATTAAAACGTTTGTCCGATGCCGAAAAACAAGGCGATCGCATTTGGGCCGTGATTCGCGGCTCGGCTGTCAATCAGGACGGCGCCAGCGGCGGCTTGACTATTCCCTCCGGCCCGTCCCAGCAGGCCGTGATCAATGCCGCCCTGACGACCGCCGGGGTGAAGGCCGAACAAGTCGGCTATATCGAGGCGCACGGTACCGGAACGCCGTTGGGCGACCCGATCGAAATGCGGGCCTTAGCCGCCTGCTACGGTAAACATCCTGACCGCAGCCCGGTGTACATTGCGTCGGTCAAAACCAATTTAGGCCATTTGGAAGCGGCCGCCGGGATTGCCGGTTTGATCAAGACCGCGTTGTCGCTGCACGAAGCCGAATTGTTCCCGCATTTGCATTTCAGCCGCCCCAGCTCGCATATCGATTGGCAGGCCTGGCCGGTAAATATTCCCCTAACCCGCCAGGCTTGGCCCGCCGAAGGACAACCCCGGTTGGCGGCGGTCAGCTCGTTCGGTTTAAGCGGGACCAATGCTCATCTGATACTCGAACAAGCGCCGCCTTCCGAACCGATAGACGCAGGGGCGTCCGCGGGCGTAAACCTGTTGCTGTTATCCGCGAAAACCTTGCCGGCTTTGCAGCAACTGGCGTTCGATTATGCGACTCGGCTATTCGGCTCGGAAACTGCGGCGGTGGCCGATATTTGTTATACCGCCAATTCCCGGCGCTCGCGTTTCGCTCACCGTTTGGCCGTGACGGCCGATTCGGCGGCCGAGTTCAAGTCGCGTTTGTTGGAGTTTGCGGAGCAGGGCGCCGGTTTTTCAAGCTATCGCCATGTCTCGCGAGCCAAGCCTAAAGTGGGTTTGGCGTTTACCGGACAAGGTTCGCAATGGCCGGGGATGGCGGCGCAGTTGTACGACGTTTATCCGGAGTTTAGCCGGCAAATCGACTGCTGCGATCGGTTGCTGCGCCAGTTCAGTACCATCGATTTGAAGCGCTTGTTGCTCGAGCCATCGGCCGAGGACATTCATTTAAGTGCAAACGCTCAGCCGGCCTTGTTTGCCTTCGAATACGCCCTGGCCAAACAATGGCAAGCTTGGGGGCTCGCCCCTGTGTGCCTGGTAGGCCATAGCTTGGGCGAATACGTGGCGGCCTGTATTGCCGGCGTGTTCGATTTGGAACAAGGTTTGCGACTGATCGTAAAGCGGGCCGAACTGATGCAAGAAGCGCCCGGCCGGGGCGGCATGGCGGCGGTGTTTACGTTTGCCGAGCGCCTGCAAACGATGTTGGCCGACTTTCCAAGCTTGAGTATTGCTGCTTATAACAGTCCGGAAAATCAAGTGGTTTCCGGCGAGGAGGCCGAACTGTCCAGGTTTTTGCAAGTGTGTACCGAGCATAGCCTGGAATATCGCCGCCTTAACACCTCGCACGGTTTTCATTCGCCGTGCATGCAGCCCATATTAAAAGAATTTGCCGCCTGTTTTGCCGAGGTCGCGTTAAGCGCCGCCTCGATTCCGATGATTGCCAATTTGACCGGCGGCCTTGAAACGGCTTGCTACGCCCAGGTCGATTATTGGTTACGGCATTTGCGCCAGCCGGTGTTATTTCAACAAAGCCTGGATACCTTGGCACGGCAGGATGTGGATTTATGGCTGGAAATCGGTCCTAAACCGGTGTTGACCGGCTTGATCCGGCAACAGGCGACGAATGTGACTGCCGTTTCGGCTTGCCCCGGATACGAAAGCTCATTTAACCAAGCCTTGACCGAGGTCGTTGCTTCGGGTTTGGAATTGGATTGGCAATCGCTTAACGCCGGCCAACTGACGGATCTGCCCACTTACCCTTGGCAGCGCCAGCGTTATTGGCCCGATTGGTTCGAGTTTGACACGCTGCCGCCGGTTGACCGGCAAGGCCGTTGGCTGAGTAGTCCGGCCTTTGCGGAAAATAGCAGTGTTTACGCCTGGACATTAAGTCTTGCTAGCCAGCCTTGGCTAAGCGAACACCGGGTTTATGGTTTGGTTGTCGCGCCGCTGGCCTTGTTGATCGCCACGATTTACCAAGCGTTATTCAAGCGCGATGGTCACTCAGGCTTTGCGATCGTCGATCTGGAAATAGAACGTGCGCTGCTGATTCCCGAGCGTGAGTCTGTCGACGTGCAATGGATATTCAGCGGCGTGGGCGACTCGGCTGACTTGAAAATAGTCAGCCGGGAGGAAGATGGCGAGCAATGGAGGCAGCATCTCAGCGCCGCCTTGCAGCGCTTGGGCACAAGCATCGATACTGCCACCGTATCGTCAGGCTTGTCGGAACAAGGGGACGAATTCTCAGCTGAACAGTTGTATCGCTTGTTTGCCGAACATGGTTTGCAATACGGATCCCGTTTTCGAGGCATCGCCACGCTTTGGCAACAGCAAGGTCGGGCCGTTGCCCAGCTGAATCAGCAGCGGGTGGACGCTACCGCAGTGGATACGGTCGTACTCGATTCGGCGCTGCAATTGATGGCTGCGGTGTTCGAGCCGGACAGCCGGGGGTTGCGTTTGCCGGTACGTATCCGGCGGATCGAATGCTGGCGAGGGGATTTTGCCGAGAGTTGTTGGACTAGCGCTACCTTGAATGAATCAGGGCAGACCGATTTGGCGATTTTCAACGCTCAGCGGCAATTGCAGTTTTCGATTGCCGGCGTCGAAGTGGCGACTGTCAGCGAAAGTCGTGTGAAACAAATGCTGTCGCCCATGCCCGATTGGTTCTATCAACCGGTTTGGCGGCCGCATCGTGCCGTGGTCGGCCGGGGCGGAAAGTCCTGGCTGTTCATTGCCGGCCAAGACCAGCCGGCCTTGGTCGAGCCCTTAACCCGGCAAGGCCATCGGGTTAGCGTCGTCGCTTTCAATCAGCTTAGTGCTGCCGATTTACTCGGCGTCGATGAGTTGGTCGATTTGAGCGGTTTTTTAGCGGCGGATGGCGCGGCACATGCCATGGAGGCGCCGGGGCAGTTGTTGGCCTTGCTGCCGTTGTTGCAAGGCCATCGCCTGAATTTGACGCTGACGACCCGCAACGCGCAAGGCGAATTTTGCCGACAAATGAATTACGGCGGTGCCGCGTTGTGGGGGATGGCGGCGGTTTTGTTCCAGGAGCATAGCGAGCTGAAACCGCGCATCATCGATGCCGATAGCGCTGAGGCATTGCTAGCCGGCTTATTGGACAACAGCGGCGAGCAACGCTTGGCCGCGATAGGCGATCAACTATGGGCGCAACGATTGCAGCGTCATAAACCGCCGACCGACTCGCCGGTCGAGATCGATCAACACGCCAATTACTTGGTGAGCGGCGGTTTGGGCGATTTAGGGTTAACGACCGCTTGTTGGTTGATCGAGCAAGGTGCCCGTCATCTTTATCTGACCAGTCGCCGGGAGCATGCGCGGTTGCCGAGCCGCTTGCTGGATTTGCAAGGCCAATATGCCGATCTCGAGTTAATCGTAATGACGCTGGACGTTTGCGAACCTCTGGCCGTCGAGCGGCTGTTTGCTAACATCGAACATAGCGGCAGGCCGCTAAAAGGCATTGTGCACTGCGCGGGTTTTACCGACGACGATCTGTTGCTAAAGCAATCGGCGTTGCGGTTGGCACAATTGAATCGGGTCAAGTTACAAGCGGCGGTTTTGCTGGATCAAGCGTCCCGCAACCAACCGCTGGATTTTTTCTGGCTGTATTCGTCGTTGAACGCCTTGTTGGGCAATGTCGGCCAAGGCGCTTACGCGGCGGCCAATGCGGCGATGGACGCCTTGGCATGGCAACGCGGGCATGACGGCTTTCCGGCTCTGGCTATCGACTGGGGCCCTTGGCAGAGCGGGATACAACAACAGAGCAGCGATGCTGTGCGTACATTTTGGCGCCAATCGGGTTTGGGCTTGATTGATGGCGAACGCGCCGGAACGGTGTTGCAAGCGCTACTCGGCGGCCGCCAGACCGGGCAAGTTTGCGTGGTGAATTTCGATTGGCGGCAGGCCGCCAAGAGCGCGGGGCATGGCGCGGCGGAGGGATTACTGGCGGAACTGATGCCGGCTGTCGGCGTGGAGGCCGTTGACGGCGACGAATATTTGCGGGCTTTACGTTCCGCCGACTCAGAACAATCCAAGGCGATGTTGGGCGATTGGCTCAAGCGGCAATTGGCGGGAATCTTGAAATTATCGGCGGCGCAATGCGAATTGAGCCGCTCGCTGAGTTCTCTGGGTTTGGATTCCTTGGCCGCCGTGGAGTTACGCGCAGTCATGCGCAAAACCCTGCAAACCGAAGTGCCGGTCAGCCAGCTATTGCAGTGCGAAGGTTGGGGTTTGGTCGATTATCTGCAAGTGAACCTATCGCCGATAGAGCGGATTAAGACCGCCTCGATAGCCGAGGATGAAGATATGCTGGAGGGGGAAATTTGAGCGTGCAAGGGTTACTGCGGGATTTGGCCGACAATCGGGTGGAACTGTGGCTGGAAGGCGATAAATTACGTTACCGGGCACCCAAACAAGCCATCAACGAGGCGCTGCTGGACGCGCTTAAAAGCCATAAACAAGCTTTAATCGAGCATTTTCAAGCCTTGCGGCGGGAGCCCTTTGTCTTGACTTACGGGCAACGGGCTTTGTGGTTTCTGCACCAAACGGCGCCGGATAGCGCGGCTTATAACGTGGCTTTCTCGGCCAGGATATTGTCAGTGGTCGACATCGAGTGCTTCCAGCAAGCCTTGCGCTATTTGGCGGAGCGCCATCCTGCGCTACGTTTACGTTTTCAAGCGCAAGACGGCGAGCCGCGCCAGTTCATCGATCCTGGCGCAAGCATCGATTTTCAACACATCGATGCGTCCGGCTGGGACGAGCAAACCTTAAGCGATCAGGTGGTCGGACATTACGCCGCGCCATTCGATTTGAACGGTTCGCGATCGTTGTTCAGGGTAGGTTTATTTCAATGCGCGCCCCGGCAATCGGTGTTATTGCTGGTTTTTCACCATATTATCGGCGACGGCTGGTCGCTGTGGCTGTTGCTCGACGAACTCGCTCAGGTGTATTCGGCCTTAGTGGCCGGGCGTGAGCCTGATTTGCCGAGGTTATCGCTTTCTTATCGTCAATATGCCGAAACACAGGTGGCCGAGGTTGATTCAGGAACGTTGGAAGCGGATTGGCGGTATTGGCGCGATAAATTCGTGCAAGCCCCACCGTTATTAAACCTGCCCACCAAGCGGCCTTTTCCGGCGCGGCGGAATTACCGCGGCGCCTCGTATCCTTTACGTATCGATAGCCGGACAGTCTCCGCCTTGCGGGCGCTAGCCGTCGAGCTGGATGTTACCTTATACGTGTTATTGCTCGCGGCTTATCAGTTATTGCTACACCGCTGCGGCGGTCAGCAACGGCTTTGTGTCGGTACGCCGCTGGCCGGTCGGGATGACGATCGTTATGCCGGCGTCGTGGGGTATTTCGTCAATCCCTTGCCGCTGTTATCGGAATTAACCGCCGGGCAAACGGTCGCCGATTTCGTTCGCGCCTGTCGTCGGGAAGTATTGTCGGCCATGGCGCATCAGGCTTTCCCGTTAGCTTTGATTATCGAGCGGCTGGCGCTGTCCCGCGATACCAGCCGTCCGCCGTTGTTTCAGGCCGCTTTCGTGTTCCAGCAATTGCAAAAAGCCCAGCTACTGCTCGATGCCAGCGGCAGCGGTCGAACTGCCGGGCAAACCGTGGACTGGGGTGGTTTGGCGTTGGCGCCCTATGCCTTGTTTCAACAGGAAGGGCAGTTCGATCTGTCGTTGGAGTTGATGGAAGCGGGCGGCGACTTAGTCGGTTCGCTTAAATTCAATAGCGAGGTACTGGATGCCGACGATGCCCAAAGACTCGCCGATTATTATCAAACCGTTTTACAGTCCTTTCCGGAGTTTCAAGACAAACCGGCGGTCTTGCTGCCGCTGCTGAACGCCGATTATCGACGCCAGCTATTGGCAGACTGGAACGCCACCGACTACGCGTACCCTGAGGCCTTGATACCGGAATTGTTAAGCCGTCAGGCGCAACGGACGCCGGCGGCGGTGGCGTTGGTGTTCGAACAACGCCAATTGACCTACGACGAACTGGAACGGCGCAGCAACCAATTGGCGCATTATCTAATCTCGCAAGGCGTCGGCGCCGAAAGCTTGGTGGCAGTGTGCCTGGAGCGCAGCCTGGAGTTGGTGGTCAGCCTGCATGCGATCGTCAAGGCCGGCGCGGCTTATGTGCCGCTAGACCCCGACTACCCGCAAGAACGCTTGGACTATATGATCGCCAATGCCGGTGCCGGCTGGTGTCTGACCCAGCAGGCCTTGGCCGCCAAGCTGCAAGATTATCCCGGCCAAGTGCTGATCATCGAAGCCTTGCAAACCGAGCTGGCCCGGCAACCGGCCGGCGCGCCGGCCCTTGAATGCCATCCGCAACAGCTCGCCTATCTGATTTACACCTCGGGCTCCACCGGCCAACCGAAAGGCGTGGCCAACCACCATCAAGCGCTGGCCAACCGGCTCAACTGGATGCAGCGCCGTTACGCATTGAGCGGCCAAAACAGCGTCTTGCAAAAAACCCCGTACAGCTTCGACGTCTCGGTCTGGGAATTTTTCTGGCCGTTGATCGCCGGCGCCCGTTTGGTCATCGCCAAACCGGGCGGACATAAAGACAGCGATTACCTGGCCAAACTGATCCAAGCCCAGCACATCGACACCCTGCACTTCGTGCCGTCCATGCTGCAAGCCTTCATCGACGACCCCGAAGCGGCACACTGCAACAGCTTACGGCGCATCATCTGCAGCGGCGAAGCCTTACCGTTGAGCCTGCAACAACAGGTTTACGGCAAATTGACATCGGCGCGTCTCTACAATCTCTACGGCCCGACCGAAGCGGCGATCGACGTCAGCGAATGGGCTTGCGACGCAGCCGACACCGCCAGCCCCATCGTCGCGATCGGCAAACCGATCGACAACCTACGTTTATACATCCTCGACGGCCAATTGCAGCCGGTGCCGATCGGCGTGTCCGGCGAACTGTACATCGCCGGCATCGGCTTGGCGCGCGGCTACCAGCAAAAGCCGCAGCTGACCGCGGAACGCTTCGTACCCAATTCGTTCGGTCAAGGCGAACGTATGTACCGGACCGGCGACCTATGCCGCTACCGGGCCGACGGCGTCATCGAATACCAAGGCCGGGAAGACGGCCAAATCAAGCTCAGAGGCTTTCGGATCGAGTTGGGCGAAATCGAAGCGGTCTTAAAACAACATCCGGCCGTGCAAAACTGCGTATTGACGGCTAAATCGTTTCGCGGCGAAAAAGCCTTGCTGGCCTATCTGACCTTGCGGGACGGCGTCGACAATACGCCGGCCTTGATTAAGCCGATACGCGAGTTCATGCAAGGCTTTTTGCCCGATTACATGCTGCCGGCTGCATTTATGGTGCTGCCCGAGCTGCCTTTATCGGCTAACGGCAAAGTCGATCGCAAAGCCTTGCCGGCTATGGACGTAGTAAGTCAGGATGAAGACCTTAGCGCCCCGGAAAACGACTTGCAGCGGCAAATAGCAGATATTTGGCAGCAATTACTGCAACACCGCGAGTTCGGCATTCACAGCAATTTTTTCTATGTCGGCGGCCATTCGCTGCTGGCGTTACGCTTGATCGCCAAATTGGCGGCGGTTTTTCACATCAAACTCAGCATAGAAGATGTTTTCAACCATCCCAGTATTCAAGGCTTAAGCGAGCTTTTGCTGGACGGCGATCGGCAGCGGCTGGCTTGGCCGGCGATATCGCCGCAAGACCGGGCGGATGCGCCCTTATCGTTCTCACAAGAACGCTTATGGTTCGTCAATAGTCTGGAAAATGCCGGTGGCGTTTACCATATTCCGCTGGCTTTTCATGTCTATGGGGACTTAAACCGCGAGGCCTTACAAGGTGCCTTGCAAGCCTTGGTGAATAGGCATCAGGCCTTGCGCAGCAAGATTTTCGGCGAAGGATCTGGCTTGCGGCAACAGGTGTTACCGCCCGCTCCATTGGAATTAGTGCGCTACAGCGAATTGGAGGTCGCCGCCCAAGGGCTGGAAACCATCCTGCGCCGGGAGGTCAATAGCGGTTTGAATCCGGCCGCCGGGCAAGTCTTCAAAGCATGTTTATTGGAAATCGCCCCTCGGCACCATTTGCTGTTGCTGGTCATGCACCATATCGTGGCCGACGGTTGGTCGGTTAAGGTCTTGCTGCACGACGTATCGCTTTTGTATCGCCAATGCCTGACGGGCGCCGCCGCCGAATTGCCGGATTTGCCGGTGCAATACGGCGATTACTGCCGTTGGCAAAGGATGCTGGCCGAACAAGGTTGGTTTAAGGCGGCTAAGGATTATTGGTTGACGGCTTTAGGCGATGCGCCGACGACCTTGGCATTGAATTACGACCACAGCCGGCCGCTGCTGCCAACTTTCCGCGGCGCGATGCAATTTCACGCGATTCCGGCGTCCATTCGGGCCGCGTTGCACGCGCAAGCGCAACAGCAGGGGGCAACCGACTTCATGTTGCTGCTGGCGGCATTTGCGGCAGTCTTATACCGCTATAGCGGGCAGTCGGATTTCATGATCGGCACGCCGGTGGCGAACCGGGATCGACAGGACGTGCAGGATGTGGTCGGTTTATTCGTCAATACCTTGTTGATGAGGATCAAGCTCGACGGTCAGCAGTCTTTCGAACAATTGCTGGATCAGGTCAAGGCGACCGCGTTATCGGCTTACGAATATCAATATTATCCCTTCGAAGGTTTGGTCGACGCCTTACAGCCGGAGCGGAATTTGGCGGTTTCGCCGTTATTCCAGGTGATGTTCGTGTATCAAAGCCAAGGGCAGCAAGCTTTTTCGTTGCCGGATTTGGACGTCCAGCCTATGGTTTTGCCCAGCACCACGGCGAAATGCGATTTGACGTTATATGCGACCGAAGAAGACCAGCATTGGTCGCTGGCGATGGAATACAGCAGCGATTTGTTCGAGCAAGCCAGTATCACGGCCTTGCTGTCGGCGCTGGCTAATGCGTTGGAAAAATTGGCCGAGAACCCGCGTTTGCCGTTGGCGCGCATACCGCTGTTGACTCAAGCGCAACTGACGCAGGTTGTGGAGGATTGGAACGCCACCGACTACGCGTACCCTGAGGCCTTGATACCGGAATTGTTAAGCCGTCAGGCGCAACGGACGCCGGCGGCGGTGGCGTTGGTGTTCGAACAACGCCAATTGACCTACGACGAACTGGAACGGCGCAGCAACCAATTGGCGCATTATCTAATCTCGCAAGGCGTCGGCGCCGAAAGCTTGGTGGCAGTGTGCCTGGAGCGCAGCCTGGAGTTGGTGGTCAGCCTGCATGCGATCGTCAAGGCCGGCGCGGCTTATGTGCCGCTAGACCCCGACTACCCGCAAGAACGCTTGGACTATATG
The DNA here is from genome assembly GCF_050275925.1 of Methylomonas sp. MS20. Lineage (NCBI taxonomy): Bacteria > Pseudomonadati > Pseudomonadota > Gammaproteobacteria > Methylococcales > Methylococcaceae > Methylomonas > Methylomonas sp. MS20. Next base: position 4,726,119 of record NZ_CP189962.1, on the reverse strand, counting down.
ATCGCCAATGCCGGTGCCGGCTGGTGTCTGACCCAGCAGGCCTTGGCCGCCAAGCTGCAAGATTATCCCGGCCAAGTGCTGGTCATCGAAGCCTTGCAAACCGAGCTGGCCCGGCAAGCGGCCGGCGCGCCGGCCCTTGAATGCCATCCGCAACAGCTCGCCTACCTGATTTACACCTCGGGCTCCACCGGCCAACCGAAAGGCGTGGCCAACCACCATCAAGCGCTGGCTAACCGACTCAACTGGATGCAGCGGCGTTATCCATTGAGCGAACAAGACCGGGTCTTGCAAAAAACCCCGTACAGCTTCGACGTCTCGGTCTGGGAATTTTTCTGGCCGTTGATCGCCGGCGCCCGTTTGGTCATCGCCAAGCCGGGTGGACATAAAGACAGCGATTACCTGGCCAAACTGATCCAGGCCCAGCACATCGACACCCTGCACTTCGTGCCGTCCATGCTGCAAGCCTTCATCGACGACCCCGAAGCGGCGCACTGCGGCAGCTTAAGGCGCATCATCTGCAGCGGCGAAGCCTTACCGTTGAGCCTGCAACAACAGGTTTACGGCAAATTGACATCGGCGCGTCTCTACAATCTCTACGGCCCGACCGAAGCGGCGATCGACGTCAGCGAATGGGCTTGCGACGCAGCCGACACCGCCAGCCCCATCGTCGCGATCGGCAAACCGATCGACAACCTACGTTTATACATCCTCGACGGCCAATTGCAGCCGGTGCCGATCGGCGTGTCCGGCGAACTGTACATCGCCGGCATCGGCTTGGCGCGCGGCTACCAGCAAAAGCCGCAGCTGACCGCGGAACGCTTCGTACCCAATCCGTTCGGTCAAGGCGAAAGGCTGTACCGGACCGGCGACATATGCCGCTACCGGGCCGACGGCGTCATCGAATACCAAGGCCGGGAAGACGGCCAAATCAAGCTCAGAGGCTTTCGGATCGAGTTGGGCGAAATCGAAAGCGTGCTCAAACAGCATGCCGAGATTCAAGAGGCGGCGGTCAAGGTTTGGAGCCAAGGGCAAAGTAAGCGCCTGGTGGCCTATGTGGTGAGCCACGCGGCGGACCTCGATCAGGTCGTCAAGCAGCAATTGCAGCAACTGCCCGAGTACATGCGGCCGAGCCAAACTGTCAGGCTAGAGCAATTGCCGTTGACCGCTAGTGGCAAACTGGACCGCAAAGCGCTGAAAGAACCGGACATTCAAGCCCAACAGCCCTACCGGGAAGCGCGCAATGCCGTGGAACAACGCTTGGTGGGTATCTGGCGGGAAGTCTTGAACCAGGACCGCATCGGCATCGACGACAACTATTTCGAATTGGGCGGCGATTCTATTTTAAGCATTCAGATCGTGGCCAGAGCCAGAGAGGCGGGCCTTGAGTTGCGCGTCGAGGATTTGTTCCTCGGCCAGACCATAGCCGAATTGGCCGGCTTGGCTAAACAAGCCGAACAATCGGTGCTCGCCGCCGATGGCGATAACCAATGCCTGCCCTTGTCGCCGACTCAGGAAGGCATGCTGTTTCATGCCTTGTACGATGACGACAAAGGCGTTTACTGCCAACAGGTGGTTTTGACGTTCGAGGGCGATCTGCAAGCCGATTTGTTTAAACAAGCTTGGTGGGCGGTTTTCCTGCGCCACGATGCTTTAAGAAGGGTGTTTATTTGGCAACAAAGCGGCGGCAAGCCTTATCAGCAATTGATCGAAACCGGGTTTTGCTCGTGGCAGGTACTGGACTGGAGCTACATGGCGGCCGACGAACAGCGGCAACGGCAGGCGTTATTGCAGCAGCAACAAGCCGGGCAAGGCTTCGACGTCAGCCGTGGCCCGTTGTCGCATTTGAGCTTAATTAAACTGGGCGAGCAGCGATATTGTTTACTCTGGAGTTACCATCATTTATTGATGGATGGCTGGTCCTTGCCTTTGGTTTTGCAGGACGTTGCCAAGCAGTATCAAGCGTTGGTGCAGGGACAGGCCTACCAGGCAAAACCGCTCAGGCCGTTTGCCGATTATCTGCATTGGCTGGCACAGCAAGACCCGCAGCCGGCCATGCAATATTGGCAACAACAGTTGGCGGCGATTCAGGGCGCGACCGTGCTGCCTTGCGTCGAGCCGAAAACCTCTGCCGGTTATGCCGACGCGGCGACGGTTTGGGAGGCGGAATTAAGCCGCCGCATCGGCGCTTTCGTTAAACAGGAGCGCACCACGCTGGCGGTGTTGTTGCAGGCGGCCTGGGCCTTGATCCTGAGCCGGTACAGTTCGGAGCAAAACGTCGTGTTCGGAATGACAGTTTCCGGCCGGCCGCCGCAATTGCCGGGGATTGAGTCTGTCGTAGGCTTGTTCATCAATACGATTCCGGTCGCGGCCCATATCGATAACCGGCAATCGGCCTGTGATTGGCTGCAAGCGCTGACCGCCGAACAGTTCAAGCGCGATGCCCACGCTTATTTGCCGTTGAGCAAGATCATGGAATGCAGCGGCCGCCATGCGGCCGGCCAGTCTTTGTTTCAAAGTTTGTTGGTGTTGGAAAATTATCCGTTGGACGCCGGCTTGCTGAATGACGAACAGGCGGGTTTGAAAATCGTTGCCGCGCAGTTCAAGGAACAAACCAATTATCCGCTGACGCTGGTCGTCGTGCCGGGCGAGCAATTGCAAATCAAGGCCATGTACCAAGCCGAGGTTTTTGCCGCCGCTACCGTCAACAGGCTGTTGGCGCATTTTAAATCGGCGTTGAATTTCCTGTTGTCGGCCGGCGCTAAACCCTTGGCCGAGTTTGCCTTGCTTGAGGCCCAAGAACGAAAGCGTTGTCTCGAAGACTGGAACGCCACCGACTACGCGTACCCTGAGGCCTTGATACCGGAATTGTTAAGCCGTCAGGCGCAACGGACGCCGGCGGCGGTGGCGTTGGTGTTCGAACAACGCCAATTGACCTACGACGAACTGGAACGGCGCAGCAACCAATTGGCGCATTATCTAATCTCGCAAGGCGTCGGCGCCGAAAGCTTGGTGGCAGTGTGCCTGGAGCGCAGCCTGGAGTTGGTGGTCAGCCTGCATGCGATCGTCAAGGCCGGCGCGGCTTATGTGCCGCTAGACCCCGACTACCCGCAAGAACGCTTGGACTATATGATCGCCAATGCCGGTGCCGGCTGGTGTCTGACCCAGCAGGCCTTGGCCGCCAAGCTGCAAGATTATCCCGGCCAAGTGCTGGTCATCGAAGCCTTGCAAACCGAGCTGGCCCGGCAAGCGGCCGGCGCGCCGGCCCTTGAATGCCATCCGCAACAGCTCGCCTACCTGATTTACACCTCGGGCTCCACCGGCCAACCGAAAGGCGTGGCCAACCACCATCAAGCGCTGGCTAACCGACTCAACTGGATGCAGCGGCGTTATCCATTGAGCGAACAAGACCGGGTCTTGCAAAAAACCCCGTACAGCTTCGACGTCTCGGTCTGGGAATTTTTCTGGCCGTTGATCGCCGGCGCCCGTTTGGTCATCGCCAAGCCGGGTGGACATAAAGACAGCGATTACCTGGCCAAACTGATCCAGGCCCAGCACATCGACACCCTGCACTTCGTGCCGTCCATGCTGCAAGCCTTCATCGACGACCCCGAAGCGGCGCACTGCGGCAGCTTAAGGCGCATCATCTGCAGCGGCGAAGCCTTACCGTTGAGCCTGCAACAACAGGTTTACGGCAAATTGACATCGGCGCGTCTCTACAATCTCTACGGCCCGACCGAAGCGGCGATCGACGTCAGCGAATGGGCTTGCGACGCAGCCGACACCGCCAGCCCCATCGTCGCGATCGGCAAACCGATCGACAACCTACGTTTATACATCCTCGACGGCCAATTGCAGCCGGTGCCGATCGGCGTGTCCGGCGAACTGTACATCGCCGGCATCGGCTTGGCGCGCGGCTACCAGCAAAAGCCGCAGCTGACCGCGGAACGCTTCGTACCCAATCCGTTCGGTCAAGGCGAAAGGCTGTACCGGACCGGCGACATATGCCGCTACCGGGCCGACGGCGTCATCGAATACCAAGGCCGGGAAGACGGCCAAATCAAGCTCAGAGGCTTTCGGATCGAGTTGGGCGAAATCGAAAGCGTGCTCAAACAGCATGCCGAGATTCAAGAGGCGGCGGTCAAGGTTTGGAGCCAAGGGCAAAGTAAGCGCCTGGTGGCCTATGTGGTGAGCCACGCGGCGGACCTCGATCAGGTCGTCAAGCAGCAATTGCAGCAACTGCCCGAGTACATGCGGCCGAGCCAAACTGTCAGGCTAGAGCAATTGCCGTTGACCGCTAGTGGCAAACTGGACCGCAAAGCGCTGAAAGAACCGGACATTCAAGCCCAACAGCCCTACCGGGAAGCGCGCAATGCCGTGGAACAACGCTTGGTGGGTATCTGGCGGGAAGTCTTGAACCAGGACCGCATCGGCATCGACGACAACTATTTCGAATTGGGCGGCGATTCTATTTTAAGCATTCAGATCGTGGCTAAGGCAAGACAAGCCGGGATCCGGCTGGATTTGAAGCAGTTGTTTTCCGCCCAGACGATTGCCGTTCTCGCCGAATCGGCCGAGGCGGCCGAAAAATCCAGCGCCGAGCAAGGACGGGTTACGGGGACTGTCATACCTACTCCGATAGTGCATTACTTTTTCGAGACGGTGACCAAGGACGTTCAGCATTTCAATCAGTCAGTGCTGTTGGAAGTGCCGTCGGATATCGACGTTGCCGCATTGCGGAAGAGCTTGGCGGCGGTGCTCGATCATCACGATGTCCTCAGACTGCAAGTCAGGTCGCCGGTCGAGCTTTATATCCCACCCGATGGTGAGATAGAGCAGGTGCTTCAGTTGAAAACCTTCCGCGATGCCGAGGATTTGGCCGAGCAGGCCGAAGCCGTCCAAGCTTCGCTGCAATGGCTCAATGCGCCGTTGCTAAAGGTCGTGTTGTTCCAAGCGAAGGGGCAAGACCGAAATAGCCGTTTGTTTTTGGTGTTGCATCACTTGTTGGTGGATGGCGTCTCTTGGCGGATTTTGTTGGAAGATTTACAGCTGGCTTATCAGGCGGCAAGCGCGGGACAAGTCCCGAATTTGCCGAAAAAAACCAGTGCCTTTCCCGCTTGGGCCGAGCGCTTGCGGCAATGGTCCAATACCTTGCCCGACCAAGCCTATTGGCTGCGCTATTGTGAGTATGGCTTTGCCCGCTTGCCCTTGGACCATGCGGCCGGCAACAAGATAACCTTGGCCGATACCGTCGTCGAGTCCTTGCAACTCGACCATGAGATCACTCAAGCCTTGATGCTGGCGCCGAGAGCTTTACAAGCCAGCGTCGAAGAAGTGTTGCTGGCGGCGCTGCTGGAAAGCTTGTGGCAACGCTTGGGCAAAACTACGCTAGTCATCGAACTCGAAGGTCATGGCCGGGAAAATGTGTTCGAGGATTTGGACGTTTCCAGGAGCGTTGGCTGGTTTACCTCGCTGTTTCCGTTAGCGGTCGAGGCAAACCTAGCAACGGCCTTGGCCGCTGTCAAAGCGGCCATGCGCGCTTTGCCTCATCGGGGCTTGAGTTACGGTGTTTTGCGTTATTTGAGCGCCGACGCGACTCTGCGAAGGAAACTGGAGGATGCGGAACAACGGGCTACCGGTATTCGCTTCAATTACTTAGGGCGTTTCGAGAAGGCTAAACAGGCTTCGGTATTCATCGCCCAGGCGCAAGAACGACGCGGCGACGAGCGCTCCGGCCGGCAGGATTTTGGCTTGTTGATGGATTTTAATGGCGCCGTACATCAAGATTGTCTAAGGCTGGAGTTGCGTTACAGCCCGTTACAGTTCGATCGTTCGACCGTTTTGCAATTGCTCGCCGATTTTAAACGCCATTTGAGTGGCCTTTTGTCCCAGGCACCCGTCGAATCCGGCTTCGAGTTGGCAATGCCGGACGAGCAAAGGCTGAGCGACATGAGGCGGCGCGGCGGCGTGCGGGATGTTTATCCGCTCGCGCCGTTACAGCAAGGCTTGCTGTTTCACAGCGTGTTCGACAGCCAATCCGGCAGCTACTTGCAACAAGTCAGTTGGCGTTTCAGCGGTGAGCTGCAAGTCGATTCCTGGCGGCGAGCTTGGCGGGAATTGATCCGGCGGCACTCGATTTTAAGGACGGGCTTCGATTGGCCGGGCGCGCGGCAGCCACTGCAAGTGGTGTTTGATGACGTGCCGTTCGTGTGGCGGGACCTCGATTACAGCAAAAAGTCGCCGGCGGAACGGCAGCAATTATCGGCAAGCTTTTTACGCCAAGACAGGCAAACGCCGTTCGATGTTAAAGCCCAGCCGTTATTGCGCTTTGCCCTATTGCGTTTGAGTGCCACGGAATCGGTGTTTGTTTGCAGCTATCATCATATTTTGCTGGACGGCTGGAGTTTGCCGAAACTGATCGAGGACGCCTTCGGTCTTTATGCCGCTTACGTAAGCGGCCGGCAACCGTGTTTGCCGGATAGAAGGCCTTTTCGCGACTATATTGCTTGGTTGCTCGAACAGGATAGCCGCACGATGGAGGCTTATTGGCGGCGGCAACTCGATGGATTTAGCGACGTTAACAAACTGGCGATCGATAGCGGTGGCGACAGCCATAGCCGGCAGGCGGAGTTTGCTCAAGCGCAAGCGGTTTTGGATCGTAAGACGACAGCCGCTTTGCAACAGTTTGCTCAGCAACAACGGGTGACGGTCAACATTGTGTTGCAGGCGGCTTGGGTCGTGTTGCTGAGCCGGTATTGCGGCAGCCGCGACATTCTGTTCGGTTTGACGGTTTCCGGCCGGCCGGCCGAGTTGGAGCGGGTCGGCGACATGCTGGGTCTGTTTATCAACACCGTGCCGGTACGCGCGAAGTTGGCATCGGGGCAAACCGTGGAACAACTGTTGCGACAATTGATGGACGACGGCATGGAGCGTGAGCCTTTTACTTATTTGCAACTGGCCGAAATGCAAGGCTGGAGTCAAGTGCCGGCGGGTCAGGCATTGTTTGACACGCTGTTCATCTTCGAAAACTATCCGATAGACGAAGCGCTGAGCCAGTCCTCATCGATCTTGCAGCTGAACGATTTTCAAGTTTACGAGCAAACCGACTTGCCGTTGACGCTGCTGGTGACGCCGGGCCGGGAATTGAGCTTGAAAATTTCCTATCAACGGCAACGCTTCGACGCCGACGCTATTCAAGGTGTGTTACGGCATTTGCAAGGCATCCTGACGCGGATGTTAAGCGCACCTGGCGCTTTGCTGTCGGGGATAGGCTTGTTGTCGCAAGCGGCGCAGCAAGATTTGGTGCAGCTTGACCGGCGGGCGGTCGCCAGCCATTGTCTGCCGGGACTGTGTTTGCATAGTCTGATCGAGCGGCAGGCGGGGCAGTCCGCCAATAAAACCGCCGTGACATTCGGCGAGCAATCGCTGAGCTATGCCGAGTTGGAACAGCGGGCCGAGCGCATGGCCGGGCAGTTGCAGGCGTTGGGTATCGGCGTCGAAAGCGTCGTCGCGATCTGCATGCCGCGTTGCATCGAAATGATCGTGGCGTTGCTGGCGGTATTGAAAACCGGTGCCGCGTATTTGCCGCTGGATTTGAATTTGCCGGTCAAGCGTTTGCACTATATGGTCGAAGATTCGGGGGCGGCGTTGGTGCTGGTGTATGGTTCGACCGCGCCGGCGTTTCCGGTCGCCACATGCGATGTCGCCCGGCTATCGGCCGACGCCGCCGAAACGCGGTGCGAGCAAGTCAAGGTCAGGCCCGATAATCTGGCTTACGTGATTTACACGTCCGGCTCGACCGGCAAGCCGAAAGCCGTTCAAATCAGTCATAAAAATATCGTTAATTTCATGCTGACCATGGCGGAACGGCCCGGCATCGTTGCCGACGACCGCTTGTTGGCGGTGACGACCTTGGCGTTCGACATTGCCGCGTTGGAGTTGTATTTGCCGCTGACGGTGGGTGCCACCGTGGTATTGGCCGATAGCCTGCAAAGCGCTGACGGCCACGTCTTACAGGCTTTATTGCAAGAGCACGATATTACGTTGATGCAGGCGACGCCCGCCAGTTGGCGCCTGTTGCTCGCTTCCGGTTGGCAAGGCAGGCCCGGTTTTAAAGTGTTGTGCGGCGGCGAAGCCTTGCCGTTAAATTTGGCCGACCAGCTTAGGCAGCGAGCTGGCGAAGTGTGGAATGTCTACGGTCCGACCGAGACCACGGTTTGGTCTAGCCGTTGCCTGGTAACGGGCGACGGCAAGATCAAACTAGGCGAGCCTTTGGCCAACACCCGGTTGTACGTGGTCGATGAAGACTTGAATCTGCTGCCGCCGGGGTTTCCCGGCGAGTTGATGATAGCCGGGGAGGGCGTGGCCAGGGGGTATCGGCATCGCGCCGGTTTGACGGCCGAGCGCTTCATCCCCGATCCTTTTTCGGCCGCCGGCGAACGCATGTACCGCACCGGAGATCAGGTCGTTCGCCATCTCGACGGCAGCATCGAATACTTGGGACGGCTCGATTTTCAAGCCAAAATCCGCGGTTATCGGATAGAGCTGGGCGAGATCGAAGCCCGGCTGGAAGATAGAGCCGATATCGAGCAAGCGGTGGCCGTCATCAATCAAACGCAGGCGGACAACCAGCAATTGCTGGTTTACTATCGCGGCAAGCTTTCGTCGGCCCGCGAGCTGCGCGATTACTTGGCGGAGTATTTGCCCGCCTATATGCTGCCTAGCGAATTTATTCATTTGGAAACGTTTGCGTTGACCCATTCCGGAAAAGTCGACCGCAAAGCCTTGCCCAAACCTCAACGTAGCGACGGTCCCAAACCCGTTGCCGGTCAGCCAAAAACCCAAACTCAAAAACAACTGTTGGCCATCTGGCGGCAGGTATTGCAGCGCGACGATTTCGGCACCGAAGAGAGTTTCTTCGATTTGGGCGGCCATTCGTTATTGTTGATGCAAGTCTGGAACGCGCTGCAACCACAGTATCCCGCCTTACAAACCGTTGATTTATTCCGCTATCCGACGATAGCCAAATTGGCGGCTTTTCTGGATGACAGCGGCGCGGATGCCTCCGCCGCCGTTGCCAAAGCCGAACTTAAAGCGTCGAGGCAAAAAACCGTCCGGCGTAAAAATCTAATCAACAGCTAAGCGCAACCATGAACGAACAACAGTCAGCGGAAAACGAATTGGAGCCGATCGCGATCGTCAGCATGGCGTGCCGCTTTCCGAAAGCGGACGGTATCGAGGACTTATGGCGCTTGTTGATTCAGGGCGAAGAGGGCATACGGTTTTTTTCCGACGAGGAACTGCTTGCCGCCGGTGTTTCGCCGTCGCAGTTGGCGCAGCCGGCTTATGTCAAAGCCAAAGGCATGATCGAAGGCATCGAAAATTTCGATGCGCATTTGTTCGGTTACACGCCGCGCGAAGCCGAATTGATGGACCCTCAGCAACGGGTCTTGCTCGAATGCGCTTGGCAGCTATTGGAAAGGGCTGCATTAGACCCTGACCGCTTCGAAGGCGATATTGCCGCTTATGTCGGCGTGGGCATGAATATCTATTTGCTCAGCCATTTGTTGAGCGATTACCGGCTGAAAGAATCGACCGATTTTTACCAAATGCTGATCGGCAGCGATAAAGACTTTGCCGCCACCCGTTTGGCGTATAAATTGAATTTGAAAGGCCCGGCGGTCGCGGTCAATACGGCCTGCTCGACCTCTCTGGTTGCCGTGCATTACGCCTGCCAAAGCCTGTGGGATTATCAATGCGACGCGGCCATCGCGGGCGGGGCGACGTTATTGGTGCCGCAACGGGCGGGTTATTTCTACCAAGAAGGCGGAATTCCTTCGGCGGACGGCCATTGCCGGGCCTTCGACGCCCAGGCGGGCGGTACGGTGCCTGCCAGCGGCGCCGGGCTGGTGTTGCTCAAACGCCTGGAGGATGCCCTACGGGATAGTGATACGATTTATGCGGTCATCAAAGGCTCGGCGGTCAATAACGACGGTGCCGATAAACTGGGATTTACCGCGCCCAGCGTCAACGGCCAAGCGGCGGTTATTGCGGAAGCCCTGGCCGTGGCGGGCGTATCGGCCGATAGTATCGGTTATATCGAAGCCCACGGCACGGCGACGCCGCTGGGTGATCCGATCGAGGTGGCCGCGCTGAAACAGGCTTTCGCCAGGGCGAAGCAAAAGCAATATTGCGCGTTGGGTTCGATTAAAACCAATCTCGGCCATATGGATACCGCGGCCGGCATCGCCGGTTTGATCAAGGCGGCATTGATGTTGCGGCACCAGCAAATTCCGGCGTCGCTGCATTTCCATCAAGCCAATCCGAACATCGATTTCCAGCAAAGTCCTTTCTACGTCAACCGACAGTTGCAGGATTGGCCGCGGACCGAGTGCCCGCGCCGCGCTGGCGTCAGTTCTTTCGGTATCGGCGGCACCAACGCTCACGTGGTGCTGGAAGAAGCCCCCGAAATCCTGCATTCCGCCGACGCCGGCGGAGCGCGGCAAATCCTGCCCTTATCAGCCAAATCGCCGGAAGCCTTGGCGCGGCTGGCGGTGTCGCTGGCCGAGCATTTAACCCAGCGGAAAGAATTGTCGCTGGCCGATGTGGCTTATAGTCTAGCGGTCGGTCGCCGAGAACTGCCGCTAAGGCGGTTCGTGTTGGCGGAAAACCTGCAGCAAGCGGCGCAAGCCTTGAGCCGTGAGGAGGAAGGCTATGATGCGACCGTCAAACCGGCGCTGGTGTTTATGTTTCCCGGCCAGGGCACGCAAAAAGCCGGCATGGGACTGGCTCTTTACCAGAGCGAAGCGGTGTTTAAGCAGGAAGTGGACGTTTGCTGCGACTATTTACAAGCGCTGTTGGATTTGGATTTAAGGGCTTTGATGTTTCCAGAGCCTGGGCAGGAGCAACAGGCGGAGTGGCGGCTACGGCAAACCGAACATACTCAGCCGGCGTTATTTGTTTTCGAATACGCCTTGGCCAAGCAATTGATTTCCTGGGGCATCGCACCTGCGGCGATGATAGGCCACAGTTTGGGCGAATACGTCGCGGCCTGTCTCGCTGGGGTATTTAGCGTGGAACAGGCTTTAACGCTGGTGGCGGAACGCGCTAGCTTGATGGCGGAAGCGCCGCCCGGCGGTATGCTGGCGGTCAGGGCGACGGAAGCGCAATGCCGGTACTGGTTGACTGAAGACTTGGTGTTGGCGGCGGTGAATGCCGAAAACCAATGCGTGTTAAGCGGCAGTCAAACGGCCATCGATCGCTTATTGCCGACCCTGAAAGAGCAAGGCATTGCCTATCATCCCTTGGCGGTGTCCCATGCTTTCCATTCGCCGTTGATGCGGACGGCGGCAGACCAGTTTGCCGAGTCCTTCCAAACGCTTAGTCTGCAGTCCAATGCCATTCCCTTTGTCTCCAACTTGAGCGGTGGCTGGTACGATGCGACCGATTCGTCGGCTGCGTATTGGCAACAACACATGCTGAAACCGGTGCGTTTCGCCGACGGCTTGCAGACGCTGTGCGCCGAATTCGGGCAATTGCTGTTATTGGAAGTCGGTGCCGGACATACCTTGCAGGTCTTGGCCAAGCCGCTGTTGCAAGGTGGACAAGCGGCCTTGGGCACCTTGGCCGATGCGGGTTCCGATTTACAGGCCTGTGTTGCCGAGCTTTGGCGCGCCGGCATCGCGGTCGATTGGCAGCGTTTTTATCAAGATCAGCAGCGGCAACGCTTGGCCCTACCGACGTATCCTTTTCAGCGCCAGCGTTACTGGGTCGAGGCGAGAACAGCCGATAGCCAAGCGCCTTGCCGGGACGAGAGCGCGGATTTGAGCCATTGGTTCTCTACGGTTAATTGGCAGCGCTGCTTGTTGCCGCCGACAACCGATCTGCCGGCGGCGGACGGCTATTTGGCGTTTGTCGGCGCCGAAGGACTAGATTTGGAAGCGGCTTCGCAACCATGGCGCCAAATAAACATGGCGGCGAATTACCGAACTGTCAGCGATGGAGTTTGTACTTTAAATCCGGCCCGGGAAGACGATTTCGAGCGTTTAATCGGCGACTTGGGCTTGGCGGGCCAGGTGCTGGAAGTGGTGTATGCCTGGCACCAGAGCCAAGCATCTTACGCCGAGCCTTATCTGGGCTTGCTGAATTTTTGCAAGGCATGGCAGCGCTTGTCGCCGGGTACGCCGTGCCGCATCAGCGTCGTCACCCGCGACTTGTTCGAAGTGAGCGGCGCGGAAACAGCGCTGTCGCCGTTACAGGCTTTATTGCTGGGCCCGGTTAAAGTCGTGCCGCAGGAATATCCGCACATGCAGTGCCGTTTGGTCGATCTCGATGCCGGCCAAACGGTGCGGCCGGAAATTTTGGCCTTGCATCCCAAGCATCCGGTGTTGGCGTGGCGGAACGGTTATTATTGGCAGCCGGTGCTCGAAAGCCTGGAATTGCCGGAACCCAGCCAGGATGTTTTGAAACGCGGCGGTCGTTATTTGATTACCGGCGGCTTGGGCGGTATCGGTATGTTGCTGGCCGGATTTTTGGCGCGTAAGTATCAAGCCAGATTGCTGTTGACCAGCCGGCAAACGTTTCCGGATCCCAGCCTGTGGCCGTCTGTCATCGAATTAAACGATAGCAAGGATTTTCATGCCCTGGTCGCGGACTTGACGCAGACCGAGCGAACGCTGATAGCCGAGTTGCGGATTCCCGGCTTGGATGATTTTCCGGGCTTGCAGCAGGCGCTGGAGCAATTATGCAGTCTGCATTTGTTGAATTTCTTCGCGCAGTCCGGCATCCCGCCTTACGGCGGCAAGTGGTGGACCGTTAGTGAGGTCGGCGCTCACTTGCAAGTGCTGACCAAATTCGACAAATTTTTAGGCCTGTTATTGGCAATTTTGCAACGAGACGATTTGATCGTTTGGCAGGGCGAGCTTTTTCGTTTCAACTCAGATGAACCTAGCGATTGGCCCAGTGAAATTCGGCAACTCGAAGGTCTGATCGATAGCGATTATCCGGGATTTAAGCCCTTATGCGAAATGGTGGCGCACTGCGTGGCCCATTTTGCCGAAGCCTTGTCCGGCAAAATAGCCGCGATCGGCGTGCTGTATCCGGACGGCGACCGCAGCCTGATTTCGGAAACCGGTAAAAAAACCATCGAACACTCCAATCACAGGGTTTATTACCAGTTATTAAAACATTTAGTACATCGCATCCTCGACCGTTCCGATGGCGTCGTCAGGATACTCGAAGTCGGCGGCGGCAGCGGTGTGCTCACCGGTCAGATCGCACCCAGTTTGCGGGGCAAGAAGGTTGAATATTATTTCACCGATATCGGCAAGTCGTTTGTGCTGAAAGTACAGCAACAAGCGCAAGCGCAAGGCTTTGATTTCATGCGCTTTGCGGTATTCGATATTTTTCAGGATCCGGTTGCCCAAGGTTTCGAGTTTCAAAGTTTTGACTTGATTTACGGCTTGGATGTCGTGCATGCGACGCCGGATGTTGGCAAAGCCATTACGCAACTCAGCCGCTTGTTGAAGCCGGGTGGGGTGTTGTGTTTGGTGGAAACGCCGCCGATTCCACGTTGGTACGAGATGGTGTGGGGGTTGGCCGAGGGCTGGTGGTATTTTAACGATACCGAACTGCGGGCAGGCACGACGCCACTGTTGAGTCCGGATGCTTGGCACGGGGTCCTGGCGGATAGCGGTTTGTTTGCCGATGTGGCGGTGTTCCCGGGTGAAGCCGAGGCGCGGGTGAAAACCGATTGTTGCTTGGTCATCGGTCGGGCGCCGGGGCAAAGACGGCTTGCAACCGGAGGCGGCCATACCCGCGCCAGGCCGCAGGGCGAAACCATGGACAGCTTGCTGGATATGCAAAGAATCGGCGCCGAAGTGCTGGTTTGCACGGCCGATGTTTGTGATAGTCAAGCCATGCAAATCGCAGTTGAGCGAGCCCAGTCGGCCTACGGTGGCTTGGATGGGGTTTTCCATATTGCCGCCAGCGATAGCCGCGGCTTTATTGATCTGCAAGACCAGTCGCGCTCTTTGGCCGAGTTACAACCCAAAGTCGTCGGAACCCAGGTGTTGCAGCAATGCCTGGATTTCAAGCAATTGGATTTTGTCGCCTTATTTTCGTCGCTGAATGCCATCACCGGCGGCCAGGGAAATATCGCCTATACCGCAGCGAACAGCTATTTGGATGCTTTTGCCCATTATTGCCGTCGCCATGACTTGGGCAGGGTTTATGCCTTGGACTGGGACCGTTGGCAAAGCATAGGTCAAGCGGTCGCGTTCGAACGGCGGGTCGCCGATAGCTCAGGTTCTATTTTGCAAGGGGGCATTAGCGATGTCGAAGGTTGCGAAGCCCTGCGTAGAGCGTTGGCGTCGGGCTACCGTCAGCTGTTGATTCGAACCGGGCGCGGCCGGGAGCTGAGTCCGTCGACAGTGGAATCCGCCGCCGAGTCTCGGCCAAGCGGCCACCAGCGGCCGCATTTGGCCCAGCGCTATGTCGCGCCGGAAAACGAAATCCAGCAATTGATCGCCGGGGTTTGGTCCGATGTGCTCGGCGTCGCCCAGCCGGGCATACACGACGAGTTCGCAGCGTTGGGCGGGGATTCCTTGATTGCGATTCGGGTCGTATCGCGACTCAAAGAGCTTCTGAATATGAACCTGGAAGTGAAGTTGGTCTTCGAATACAGCACCATCGCCCGCTTGGCCGACCGGATTCAGGCTCTGCAAGCCGCGATACGCCTGTCGGTTGTGCATGAGGATGAAAACGAAGACGACGAATCCGAATACGAAGGCGGTGTGATTTGAGCTCGGTTGCCGATTTGCTCGAACAGTTAAGTCAACAAGGCATCCGGCTTTATTTAGAGCAAGGGGAACTGCGCTTTAAAGCGGCCAAGGGCGCCATGACACCGGACACCATGGCGCTGTTGAAAGCCAACAAGGCCGAATTGACGGCCTTGCTCCGGCAAGCGGAGGACAGCAAAGGTGCGTTGAACGAACCGTTGGGCCGCTTTGCCGATGCTAATGTCGTGCCTTTGTCCATGGCTCAGCAGCGGCTATGGTTTTTGTTTAAATTGGAAGGTGCGACGCCTACCTACAATATCCTGATGGCCAGCCGCTTGTCGGGCGACTTGGACGTCGAAAAGTTGCGCCGCAGTTTCGCGTATTTGATTCGCCGTCATGAAAGCCTGCGTACCTCATTCAAAGAAAACGACGACGGCGTGGCGCTGCAAACGATAGCCGAGGCTTTGGATTTCGAGATGGTAGTGGAGGATATTTCCGCTTACCCCGACAGCGAAAAACAAGCTTTATTGGCGCAGGCTAAAAGTCGGATGGCTGCGATTCGCTTCGATCTGGCACATGCCCCTCTATCCAGGGTGAGACTGATTCGTTATAGCCACCAAGAATGGGTGTTGTTAATGGCGATGCACCATATTATTGGTGACGGCTGGTCGATGGGTATTTTAAGCCGGGAATTGGGTTTGGCATATCAACGCTATATGGACGGCAGCGAACCCCATCAGGAAGACATTGCTGTTCGTTACCGGGATTATGCGTTATGGCAGCAAAGGCCAAGGCAGCATGCCTTGATCGAGCAGGGTGTCCAGCGTTGGTGTCAGCTCTTGGCGGGTAGCGAATACCGCCTGGATTTGCTTACCGGTAAAAGTCGGCCGGAAGCGCGTAGTTACCGCGGTTCAACTTGTCCGCTGCGGCTTGATACGGCGTTGAGCGGACAGTTGGAGCGCTTGGCCGACAGCCAAGGCGTCAGTCTTTTCGTATTGTTGTTAACGGCCTATTTCATCTTGTTGCAGCGCTATAGCGGCCGTGACGATTTGTTGGTCGGCACCCAGGTCGCCAACCGCAACCTGCCGGGCCTGGAGCCTGTCGTCGGCTTTTTCGTCAATACCCTGCCGTTGCGCGCTTGTATCGACGGCAATTCCCGGGTCGGCGAGCTGTTGGCGCAGGTTAAGGATTTTTGTCTTAAGGCCTTTGATTTGCAGTATGTGCCGTTCGAGCGTTTGGTCGAAGCACTGAAACCGGAACGGGACTTCGGTTCCAATCCTTTGGTGCAAATCATGTTTCTTTGGCAGAACGCGCCGATAGCGGACGTCGCGCTCAAAGGGCTGACCATGCAGCGCGAACCCTTGCCTAGCGAAGCCGCCAAATTCGATTTAACCTTGGAGTTGGGCTTGGAACAAGGCCGGATACAGGGCGTGTTCGAATACAGCACCGATTTGTACGATGCGCCGACAATCGAAAACATGGTGCTGCATTACAGCAAAATATTGCAAGGCATCGTGGAAAACCCGGACGTGGCGGTCGCCGATGTGCGGCTGTGCGAACCTCGCGGCGGCCGTATACCTAGTCTTGCCGAGCCGGGCCGAGAAAATTTGATTTCGGTATTCGACGCTCAGGTGGCGAAGACTCCCGAGGCCAAGGCTTTGAACGACGGGCGGCAGGTCTTGACCTACCGGCAATTGTCGGATCGGGCCGCGGCGCTCGCTTGGCGCTTGGCGTCGGCCGGCATTCGGCCCGGCGCTATCGTGGCGATTTATTTACCGCGCGGCAACGATTATCTGGTGGCGTTGATCGGCATTTTAAAAGCCGGTTGCGCGTATTTGCCGTTAGAAACGACCTTACCGCGGGCGCGTATCGAATTTATCTTGCAGGACGCTCAGGTTGCCGCCGTGGTGGGCCGGGAATCCCTGTTTCCGGCGTATGCGCATATCGATTGCCGGGATTTGCAGCAGCCGGCCAGTTCTTTACCAATGCCTAACGTCCCCGCGCAAGCGCCGGCTTACTTGATTTATACCTCCGGTTCGACCGGCCAGCCCAAGGGAGTGTTGATCAGCCAACAATCCGTGCTGGGTTTGGTCGGCACTTTGACGGACCGGATTTACCGTCAGCGCGGCGAGGTGATGAATGTCGCGTTGATGGCCTCGTTTATTTTCGACGCCTCGGTGCAACAGATTTTCGCCGCGCTGCTGCAGGGCCATTGTTTGCATATTTGCGACGACGAAGCGCGGCGGGACGGGCCGATGTTGTTGGCTTTTTTGCAAAGCCAAGCGATTGATTTAAGCGATTGCACGCCGACTTTGTTGCAAATCATGCTCGAGGCGGGTTTGGCCGAGCGCGGCGATTTGCGGTTAAGACAATTGATCGTCGGCGGCGAGGCATTACCGCCGCCGCTCATTGAAACAATCGCGAGCGGTTCTGAAGGCGGCCGCTTGGAAATCTACAACGTCTACGGCCCGACCGAATGTACCGTCGACGCCACGCTGCATCGCGTCGATCTACAGCGCCGTTACGCCGCCGCCGCGGTCAGTATCGGCAGCGCGCTGGACCATGCCGAGGTGGAAATCGTCGATATTTACGGCAACCGGCAGCCCGACGGCTTGGCCGGCGAAATTGTGATCAGCGGCAGGGCGTTGGCATTGGCTTATTGGCAACGACCGGCATTGACCGCGGAGCGCTTTGTGCCGGCGGATGGCGGCCAACGCTATTACCGAACCGGCGATCAAGGGCGGGTCAATCGATACGGTGAAATCGAGTTTCTGGGCCGCCTGGATGGACAAGTCAAAATTCGCGGCTACCGTATCGAGTTGGGCGAAATCGATGCCCAATTGCTTAAGCTTCCCGGTGTTTTGCAAGCCGTGGCCGTGGTCAATCGGGGCGAATCGGTCGAGATCGTCGCTTACTTGGTCGTGCAAGACAAGCCCAGCCTTGCCGATTTGCGTGCCGGCCTGGCCAAGCAACTGCCGGAGTATATGATTCCTGCGCATTTTGTGGTGTTGGAGCGTTTGCCGGTCAACGCTTCCGGCAAAATCGACCGAAAAGCCTTACCGAAATGTTCCGAGGCGCAGCGTCTGAGCGACGAACTGGGCGGCGCGGCGCAGGGCGAGCGCGAAAGCCTGCTGGCGCAAGTCTGGTGCGGGGTGTTAGGGCTGGACGGCATCGGCCGCGAGGATAATTTCTTCGCCTCCGGCGGCGATTCGATCAAGGCTTTGCAGATCGTTTCCCGCTTGCGGCAGCAAGGTTGGAAGCTGGAAGTGCGGGATTTGTTTGCCTATCCGTCGCTAAGCCGATTGGCGCCTAGATTGAGCCCGCTCAAGGCAGTTGCGGAAGTGTTGGACAAGGCCGAAGGCGAACTGCCGTTGACGCCGATTCAGCAGCATTTCTTTAGGTATCACGGCTGCGATTTTCATCATTTCAACCAGGCTTTTTTATTGGAAACCGAAGCGCTGGATGCCGAGCGTCTTAGGCAGGCGCTGCTGCAGGTTTGCCAAGGTCACGATGCGTTTTTGCTGCGCTACCAATACCAAGACGGGCAGTGGCGACAGTTTTATGCCGACGGCGAGCGCCTGGCTTTTTTCGAGCTGGAACTGCCTTCGATGGCGGACTTAAGCGCACATGCGGCCGAACTGCAAAAGTCGTTCGACTTGACGGTCGGGCCGTTACTGAAAGCCGTATATTACCGGCTGCCGGACAAGCAGTTCTTGTTATTACTGGCGCACCATTTGATTATCGACGGCGTATCCTGGCGGATATTGATGGAAGAGCTGGATGACGCTTATCAACAAGGCAGCGCTTGGCAAGCGCCGCCGCAGACCACGTCGTTGAGTGTCTGGATGCAGCAGTTGCGGCAACAGGGCGCGAAGATCATCGCCGAACAACACGATTATTGGCGGCGGCAAACTTTGTCACCTTGTTTGGACGGTCTGGATGTTAAATATCAAGACCTTGACATCGTTAAGGTCGAGTTCGATGAAGACTATAGCGAGCGGTTTTTGACCGGCGTCCACCATGCCTACGGTACGGAAGCCAACGATTTGTTGCTGGCCGCCTTGCTGTCGGCTTATCACCAATGGGCGGGGGATTCGGCACTGAGTCTGATATTGGAAGGGCATGGCCGGGATGTACTGGACGATGTGGATCTTAGCCGCACGATAGGCTGGTTTACCACGCGTTATCCGGTTAGCCTGGAATATCCCGCCAATCGGGATTTGGGGTATTTGATCAAAACCGTCAAGGAAGCCCTGCGCGCAATTCCCGACAAGGGCCTGGGTTACGGTTTGGTTCGCTATATGGACGATGCTACAAACCGGCATTCATTCCAAGACCCCGCGATCAGTTTTAACTATCTGGGCCAGTTCGGTGAGCATAGTCGGGGCCGCTTTACTTACACCGATGAAAACATCGGCGCCATCATGTCGCCCAATGCACGGACGCCGTATTTGATCGAATTTGTCGGTCGGCATGCGGCAGGTCGATTAATGTTTGAAATAGCGTATCCCCGGCAGGTGTATCGCGGCGAACGGGTAGGCGAGTTTGCGGCGGCGTTCGAGCAGGCTTTATTGGCGATTATCGATCATGCCGCCACTTGCAAGGCGCAATCCTTGACGCCGTCGGATATCGATTACGATGGATTTGATATCAATCAATTGGACGATTTTCTGGCGCAAATATAAACCGCTTTAACGTTTTTATTTTGTTTAGCCTTTGGCCTTAATAGAGTGTTTGTTTCAAGAGCGAACTCAAGCATCTAAAATTAAAAGTGGACGAAATCTATGTTAGATGCTCGGTTTATATCTGGAACAGCTTCGCTCTATAGTCCTTTATCAGGCACGGAGCATTTAGCGCCATTACTTTATAGCTTGATTCGCAGCGTGCGTCCTAGGTCTGTAGTGGAATTTGGCATGGGTTATACAACGCCTTTCATTGTCAAAGCGCTTTCAGATAATCAGCAGGACGTTGACCGAGAACGGCCTTTGTTAATCGCTAAAACTCGAGAGGCTCATCAAGTTGCGAACACCGTTGAATCTCAAAGAGACTGGTTTTTAGCGCAGCCGACCGGTGCCGATCCCAGGTTTTATGAGCCAGAGTATCAGCCCATGCTTTATGCTTTTGATGATTTCTCCGAGGAATATAGCTCCGCTCCGAAGGTAATGGAGGCATTGACTGCCTTGGGTTTGGAGCGCTTTATGACTTTGTCGAAATCGTCGGCGATTAATCATAGTTCGATTATCGCGCCATCGCATCTGCCTATTGATCTGGCTTGGAATGATGCATTGGACTATGAAGCGTTTTTCGATGAATACTGGCCGCTTGTGAATCCGAATGGCGGATTAATGATTTTTCATAATACGGTTAACGGCTGCCCAAAGTGTGCAATGTTTGTTAAGCAACTGAAGTTAAAACAGGTGAGTCAATTTTCTGATTTTGAGTTGCTCAGCTTTTTTGAGCCGTATAAGTTACACCAAAATAGTTATACCGTAATAAGAAAAATAACGGCGTTCAAAGAACATTTTCTGGATTGGGATCAAAAGTCGATTGCTGAAAGCGCATTGCGCCTGATCGATAAGCATTGACGAGATAAACCATCCGGAATGTGTTTCGGTTTTTAATGTCGGTCATCTTGAATATTAGATAATAAATAGGATTTGTACCTTGGCTGTCGATAAACAAAATGTGGCGAATATTTATCCGTTGACGCCTTTACAGGAAGGGTTTTTATTTCACGCCTTATCTAATCAGGACGATTCTTATATTCAGCAGATTGCCTATTTGTTAAATGGGCGCTTCGATCCGCGACGATTCAGCCAAGTATGGGACAAATTATTCGAACGTCACGAAATTTTGCGGGCCTTGTTCTTTCATGCCGGAGCCGAGCGACCGTTACAGGTGATTTTGAAAAAACAATCCCCGGTTTTCGAGACTATCGACTTGCGCCATTTAGAGGTGCAGGAGCAATTACAGCGGCGCCGGCAAATTAAGTTGAAAGACCGTAAACGCGGATTTCGGTTACAGCAAGATTGCCTGACGCGTTTTACCTTGTTGCAGTTGCGGGACGATTTGACCGAGGTCATTTGGACCCACCATCATATTATTTTGGACGGCTGGTCTTTAGGGATTCTATTGGCGGAATGTACCGCGCTCTATGCGAATCCAAATAGCGAATTGCCGTTTACGACTCCCTTCGCACAGTATGTGAAATGGTTGGAAGGAAAGGATAAGCAACAGTCTTTGGCGTTTTGGCGCGATTATCTGGCGGACTATCAAGACGAAGTGAAATTGCCGTTTATTTCGACTTCTTCATTCCAGAATTCCGGTCGTATTCGAGCGTCTTTTCTATTACCCGAGGCCATTTTTAACGGCATTCAAGGCTTGACCAAGACCGTTCAAGTCAGCTTGAACAGCATCTTGCACGCTGCATGGGCCATATTGTTGGCTCATTACAACGGTAGCGAGGACGTGGTATTCGGTACCACGGTGTCGGGCCGGCCGGCCGAGATCGACCATGTCGAGCGGATTGTCGGTTTATTTATCAATACCATTCCGGTCAGAGTGTTGCTTACGCCGACGATCAGCGTTAGGGACTTATTGTTGACTATTCAGGCGCGGGCGATTGAGGCGGAGGCGCATCATTATTCGCTGCTTTCGACCATCCAGAGCCAACACCCCTTGCAAAACCGCCTGATCAGCACCCATGTGACCTTGGAAAATTTTCCGCTCGACGAACGCTTTAAGCAGATGTCGGCTCAAGAGAATGCCGAATTAAGCGTGCAAGCCAACGAGGTGATCGAGCGCACTCATTATCCGTTTGACATCCAGTTTTTGCCCGCCGAGTGCGGCATTAAGGTGCAAATGGCCTACGGCTCGGAGTATCAAGCCGATATGCATCGCTACATCGAGGCGCATTTATGCCAAATTTTGCGGCAAATTATCGAATCGCCGGAAGCGAAATTAGCGGAAATTTCGTTGTTGGACGCGCGAGGTCGGCAAGCAATTATTCAACAGACTGAGCAAGGTATAACCTGCTTTAGCTTCGATGCCTTATTGTTACGTTTCGAACGTGCCGTTCATACGGCGCCCGACGCGATTGCATTGAGCTACGAAGCGCAACAGTGTAGTTATGCCGAGCTGGACGCTTATGCTACTCATCTTGGTCGGCGTTTGTACGATCTAGGTTTAACGGCCGGGGATTTCGTCGGCTTATGCTTCGATCGCTCCCTGGAGTTGGTGGTCGCCGTGTTGGCGGTATTGAAAGCGGGTATGGTTTATGTGCCGCTGGACCCATTGTTGCCCGAACAACGGATGCGTTTCATCGCCGGGGATTCGGGGATCAAAATGCTGTTGACGACGCAAGACAAAGCCGTTCAGTTGACGGATGTGGCGCCACGCTTGGAAACAGTGGCTGTCGCCGAGTTGAACGCCGCAACCCATTTGCCGGCGAATTGGCAGGCAAGGCCGGATAGTCCTGCGTATGTGATTTATACCTCGGGCTCCACCGGCCAGCCCAAGGGCGTGTTGGTGAGCCATGGCAATATGGCCCGCTTGTTTTCGGCGGCCGATACGCTGTTCGAATTCAATGCCGACGACGTTTGGTGTTTGTTCCATTCATACGCTTTCGATTTTTCGGTTTGGGAAATGTGGGGGGCTCTGGCCTACGGCGGCCGTTTAGTGATCGTGCCGTATTGGATCAGCCGTTCCCCGGACGATTTTCATGCCTTGTTAGGCAGGGAACAGGTGACGGTGCTGAACCAGACGCCGACCGCGTTCAAACAGTTGATCGATGTCGACCGGCAACACACCGTCAAGCTATCGGCGTTGCGTTACGTGGTTTTTGGTGGCGAAACCCTGGAGTTCAAGCAGTTGAAACCCTGGTTCGAAGCCTACGGAGACCGGCCGCAATTGATCAATATGTACGGCATCACCGAAACCACCGTACACGTCACCTTTAAAAAAATTGCCCCCGAGCAAATCAGTTTACCCGGCAGCGTGATCGGCAAACCCTTGCCGGATCTATCGGTTTATCTTTTGAACCGTTACGGCCAATTGGTTGCGCCGGGTGTGCCCGGCGAGTTGTACGTCGGTGGTGCCGGGGTGTGTTTGGGTTATTGGAACCGGGCCGAACTGTCTGCTCAGCGTTTTGTGCACTTACCCCAATTAGGGTTGGATAAGCTGTTTTATCGTACCGGAGATAGCGGCCGTTATTTGGACGATGGCGAGCTAGAGTATTTGGGACGTCTGGACCAACAAGTCCAATTCCACGGCTTCCGGATCGAATTGGGCGAGATCGAGCAAGCCTTGCTACGGGAGTCGGTTATCGAACAAGCCGTGGTCATGCTGATCGAAAACCAGCAAGGCCAGCAAACCTTGGTTGCTTATTACCTCACACGGACCGGAGAGGCGTTAAAAACCGCCGAATTAAGGGAGCTGGTCGCCAAACAGTTGCCGATTTACATGGTGCCTGGCTGCTTTGTGTATATGTCGCAGTTTCCGTTGACGGTCAACGGCAAGGTAAACCGGCAGGCTTTGCCGGCACCCGAAACGGCGGCGGACCAGCCTTATTTGGCGGCCGAAACGGCGGAAGAAGGTTTATTGGTTCAAGTTTGGCAAAAACTGTTGCAACAAGAGCATGTCGGCGTGCAAGACGATTTTTTCGCCTTGGGCGGGGATTCGATTCAGGCGATTCGGGTGGTGTCTCAATTGCGTAAGCAGGGTTATCGAATCGACGTTCAGGATTTGTTCCGCTACCCGACCATACAGGCTTTAGCGCCGCAGTTAAAAGTGCTGTCCGTCGAAAACAAAACGCGCCAGCTCAACGGTCGTTTGCCATTGACGCCGATACAACGATGGTTTTTCGAGCAACAGGGCAGTCAAGCCCATCATTTTAATCACACAGCCTTGCTGGAAGCGTGTAGCGGAAGTTGGCAAATCCCCTATCTGGAGCGCGCTTGGCAGCAGTTATTGCAACACCACGAGGCCTTGCGCAGTTGTTTTCATTCGGTAGAGCAAGGCATGGCAGCCGAGATTCTAGCGGAGGATCGCTGCCGCATCGCGGTGCAAGCGGTTTCGCTGTTGTCGGCGGCGGACGTCGAAGCGGCCATGGTCGCGCATGCCGCCGTCGTGCAGCAAAGTTTCGAGGTGGATAAAGCGCCGTTAATCCGCTTGGTGGTGTACCAATGCCCGGCCGCCGACCGCTTATTGATAGTCGTGCATCATTTGCTGATCGACGGTGTGTCGTGGCGC
Organism: Methylomonas sp. MS20; assembly: GCF_050275925.1. Classification (NCBI taxonomy): domain Bacteria; kingdom Pseudomonadati; phylum Pseudomonadota; class Gammaproteobacteria; order Methylococcales; family Methylococcaceae; genus Methylomonas; species Methylomonas sp. MS20. Next base: position 4,702,096 of record NZ_CP189962.1, on the reverse strand, counting down.
ATTTTATTGGAAGATTTCAGCGCCTTATACGATGCCTTGAGCCGCGGGGAAGTGCATGAACTGCCTCGGCAAACCGATAGTTATGCCGACTGGGCGGAAGGCTTGTCGCGCTATAGCCGGCAGCCGGCCTTGCTGGACGATTTAGCCTATTGGCGTGCGCAATCGGCTAGTAAAAGCGCCGCTTCCTGGTCCGGAAAAGCTTGTTGCTACCAGGATGCGCTGAGCCATCAATCTCAATTAAGCGCCGACCGGACGCGGCAATTATTGCAGCAAGCCCATGCTGCCTATAACACGCGGGTCGAAGACCTGTTATTGGCGGCCTGGTTATCGGCCTTGGAAGCCTGGAGCGGTTTGACCCGAACGGTGTTATTGCTGGAAGGTCACGGCCGCGAACCAGTATTGCCGGAATTGGATGTTAGTCGGACCGTCGGTTGGTTTACCTCCCTTTATCCCGTGGTATTGGAAAAGCAGCCGAATCGGGATTTAAGTTATCAAATTCGCTGGCTGAAAGAACATCTGCGACACGTGCCCAATAAAGGCATCGGTTACGGCGTGTTGCGCTATTTGACGCCGGCCGAATTAAGGTCGGCGGCTGATTTGGGGTTTGCCGCGGACTTGGTGTTCAATTATTTGGGGCGTTTCGAGCGCAACGACGACGCCGGCCTGTATCGCGCCTTGAGCAACGACGTCGGCGCGGCGGTCGCGGGGCAGGGAATGAGGCCCGCCGCCTTGGAATTCAGTGCGATGGTGTTGGAAGATCGCTTGTGTATCGAATGGCGCTATGACCGGCATTTGTTTGCCGAAGATGCCATGCAGCGCTTGAGCCGCTTATACAAAGAAAACTTAGAAGCGGTCATAGATCATTGCCTGCGGCAAACCTTAGCCGTGCCGACGCCGTCCGATCTTTGCCACGGCAATTTGAGCCTTGATGAATTGGACGAACTGCTGAGTGCTTACCGGCAAAACCTCGGCGATGTTTGCCCGTTGACGCCGATGCAGGAAGGCATGCTCTATCACGCCGTACGGGAACCCGCTTCCAGTGCTTACCACGAGCAGATCAGCTTTAGTTTACAGGGGGCCTTGGACTGCGACGGCTACCGCAAGGCTTGGGAGCAGTTGGTTGCGCGGCACGGCATATTACGCACGGTATTCGTCGACGACCAAGCGCGTAAACCCTTGCAAATCGTGCTGAAGCACGCCGACTCGAATTTTGGCGTGGAAGATTGGCGCGAGGACGGAAAGGCATTGCGGAGCTTGGCGGATTATTTACGACAGGATTTGGAGCAGCCGTTTAACTTAGCCGAACGAGCGCCGGTGAGGGTTAAGCTGATTCGCTTACCCGACCAGCGCTGGTATTTGGTTTGGAGTTTTCATCATATTTTATTGGATGGCTGGAGTGTCGGAATCTTGATGAACGAAATGACCCGGCTTTATTTGGGCATTCTAAGTCATGCCGAGCCGCAGCTGCCGGCGTCGCCGCCCTTCAGCCAATATTTGCGCTGGTTGCAGGAGCAGGATACACAGGCCGCCGGCCGATTCTGGGCTGATTATCTGGAAGGCTACGACGAAGTGGCCGCATTGCCGTCTCATCCCACCCAACAGCAAGGCCAAGCCGAATTCAAGCAAACGCTGCCGGCCGATTTGCCGGAGCGGCTGCAGCAGACCGCCAAACGCTATAAGCTTACTGTCAATGCCTTGATGCAAGCGGCCTGGGGCATCTTGCTCGGGCGCTATAACGACAGGCGGGACGTGGTTTTCGGCACCGTGGTTTCGGGCCGGCCGAGCGCCATCGCCAATATCGAGCAGATGGTGGGTTTGTTGATTAATGCGGTGCCGGTGCGGGTTAGGTTTGACGAAGCGGAACCGGTTTTTGTGTTGTTAAACCGTTTGCACCAACACAATAGCAGCAGCCAGGCTTACCAATTTTTAACCATGGCGGAGAGCCAGCCTAAACAAGGTGCGCCCGACCACTTGTTGGTGTTCGAAAACTATCATCTACAAGCCGAGGAAGGCGATAGTCAGGCCGAATTAACGGTCACCGATGTGCAAACCAGGGAACAGACCCACTACGATTTGACCGTCGTCATCAGCCCCGGTCGGCCATGGCGGTTGACTTGTCTGTACAACAAAGCCCGTTATGCGGAAAGCTATTTGCAACAAGTGATGCGGCATTTCATAGGCTTGTTAAACGGTTTGGCCGAATCCGCCGAGCAACGTATAGCCGACTTGAAAATGCTGACGGTCGCCGAGCAGACTTGGCTGACGCAGATCAGTGCCGGGATTGAACCGCCGCTGCCGACGCCGGATTTGGCCGGCTTATTCGAGCAAACTGCCGCGCGTTGCGGGGAAAAAATTGCCTTGCGCGGTCTGGATGCCCGTTACAGTTACGCCGAGCTGAACGCCGAGGCCAATCATATCGCCAAACGTTTAACGATGGCTGGTGTCAAGCCGGGCGACATCGTCGCGGTTGCGTTGCCGAGGTCCTGCATGCGGATTATTGCCGTGCTCGGCATTATTAAGGCTGGCGCCGCTTATCTTGGATTGGAGTTGGATCTTCCCACGCAACGGGCCGAGGCATTATGCCGGGATGCTGGCGTGCGTCTATCGATTCAGCGCGGCGGATTCGAACTCAACGGCGTGCAGGGCTTCGACCCCTATGAGCCAATAAATCAAGACCTCGGCGAAACGCCTCCTCGGCGAGTGATTCCGTCGGCGGCCGTCGCTTATGTCTCCTATACTTCCGGTTCCACCGGCAAACCGAAAGGGGTTTTTGTCAGTCAGCGTAGCGTGATTCGTTTGGTCGTCGATAGCGATTACGTGACAATTTCGGAAAAAGACAAATTCTTGCAGTTTGCGCCGTTGTCGTTCGACGCTTCGACTTTCGAAATTTGGGCGCCGTTATTGAATGGCGCGGAATTATCGGTAGTGGAACAAGACCAACCCAGCTTGCAACAGCTGGGTGTTTATATCGAGCAGCAAGGCATTACGATCCTTTGGTTGACGGCCGGCCTGTTCCAGCAGATGGTCGACGAACAGCTCGAGAACCTGGCCAGCGTCCGGCAGTTGCTAGCCGGCGGCGACGTGGTGTCGGCGGAACACGTGCGCCGCCTATTGCAGCGCTTTCCTGCCGCGACCTTTGTTAACGGTTACGGGCCTACCGAAAACACCACTTTTAGTTGTTGTCAGCGGATAACTCAAGCGTCCGCGTTGGCAGCTAGCGTGCCCATCGGCAAGGCCATTGCCCATTCGGAGGCTTGGGTATTGGATAGCGAACTGCGCTTGCAACCCATTGGTGCGCTAGGCCGCTTGTATGTCGCGGGGGAGGGAGTTGCTTACGGCTATTACCGCAAGCCGGCACTCACGGCTGCGGCATTTATTCCCCATCCTTATGCCAAGAGGCCCGGCAGCAGGCTGTATGCGACCGGTGATTTGGTTTCCATGAGAATGGACGGCAGTTTGGAGTTTCTCGGTCGTGCCGATAGGCAATTCAAGATCAGGGGTTACCGCATCGAGGCGCAAGAAGTAGAGGCGGCGATTAAGGCGCAGGATTCGGTGCGGGATGTGCTGGTGCAGGCCGTTAAAGATCCCGGCGGCGATAACACCTTGGTGGCGTATGTCATTGTCAAGTCCGGTTGCGCGTTCGATCGCGACGGCTTGGTGGCGGCAACGGCTGAGCGCTTGCCGCGCTATTTGCTGCCGGACGTCTGGATGGAGGTCGGCGAATTTCCGTTAAATAAAAACGGTAAGGTCGACTACGCTCTATTGCCCGATCCCTTCGCATCGACATCGGCGCTGAAAGTCGCCCCACGCAATGAAACGGAGCGAGAACTGTTGGCGATCTGGCAACAGGTTTTGAATAACGAAGCTATTGGTGTTTGCGACGATTTTTTCAATTTGGGTGGACATTCGTTAAAAGCGACGCGGATCGTCGCGTTAATCCGCAAGCAATTGCAGATCGAAGTGCCGTTAAGGCTAATTTTCGAAGCACCGACCATTGCCTTGTTGGCCGAAAGATTGTCGACAATCGAAAAGGCCGGTCAGGCGGGGCCAAAACTGGTTAAGCGGGACCGCAGCCAGCAAAAGGTCGTCTGAACGGATGAAACAACAAAAGAGGAGTTAGCGTGATAATTTTAGGTCTGGCAGGCGGTTTCGATCGGTTGTACGAATCGTTTTTCGATTTCGGCGCCGATTTGCTGCACGATGCCGCGGCGGTTATTGTTCGGGACGGTGAGGTCGTCGCCGGCATAGAGGAAGAGCGCTTAAACCGGATTAAACATACCAATAAAATCTGGCATTCCTCAGTTCGGTTTTGTTTGCAACAAGCCGATATTCGCTTAGAGGAGCTGGACCTAATCGCCGTTTACGTCAGCGAAGCTTTTTTGGACGAGTCGCTAAAGCAACTGCGATTGGTCAAAGCCGACATGGCCGCCGTCGAAGATGGGCGGGCTATGTATCAGTACTTGTTCAGGCGCGAGTTCGGCGTCGATCTACCGCGCGAGAAATTTAGTTTCGTCAACCACCACTTGGCTCATGCCGCGACGGCTTATTACATGTCGGGCTTCGAACAGAGCTTGGTGTTGACCATAGATGGTTCCGGCGACAATGTGTCGACAACCGTGGTCGACGTGCGGGCGAATACGTTTAACACCTTGATGACCAAACCGGTGCACGAATCCCTGGGTTTTTTCTACCTCGACGTCATCCGCTTTCTGGGATACAGAATTTTTGATGAATATAAAGTCATGGGATTGGCGCCTTACGGTGACGCCAACCGTTTCGCTGATCAGTTTTCCGGATTCTATACGCTATTGCCGAACGGCGATTACACCTTGCACCGCGAGAAAATCGTTGGCTTATACGAAGCCTTAATGCCGAGGCATGGCGATCAGCCGTTCGAGCAAATCCATAAAGATTTGGCCGCTGCCTTGCAACAAGCCTTGGAAACGATCGTCATGCATATGTTGAGTCATTTTCAGCAAACGACCGGACATAAGAGGCTGGCGTTGGCGGGCGGAGTCGGGCAAAACAGCAGTATGAACGGCAAGATTATGCAGTCCGGCTTGTTCGAAAAAGTGTTTGCGCCTTCCTTTGCCGCCGACTCCGGTTGCGCTTTCGGCGCGGCGATGTATGCGGCGCATTGCAGCCTGCCTGAGCTGCCGTTTAAACGCGTACCGCACGCTTATTGGGGTACGCCGACCTTGGCCGGGGACGATTTGTACCGAACCCTGGCTAAATGGCAAGCTTTCGCGACCATCGAAAAAATGACGGATCGCGCCGACCGGGTTAGCGACTTGATGATAGCGGGCAAAGTGGTCGGCTGGGTGCAAGGGCGTTCCGAGTTTGGTCCCAGGGCCTTGGGTAACCGCAGCATTATCGCCGACCCGCGTTTGGGTTCGCATAAGGAGACCATTAACGCAATGATTAAGATGCGCGAAAGTTATCGACCCTTCGCGCCGTCGGTGTTGGAAGAATATGTCGGCGATTTTTTCGACGTGCCGGGCGACGAGCGAGACTTTCCGTTCATGGCCTTCGTTTTGCCGGTCAAGTCGGCGCATAGAGATACCCTGGCGGCGATTACTCACATTGACGGTAGCGCGAGGTTACAAACGGTCAGTAAAGTTCATAATCCAGAGTATTGGGAATTGATCGACGCTTTCAGGCAAAAAACCGGCATTGCGATGGTGCTCAATACCTCGTTCAATAACCATGCCGAACCGATCGTGGATAGTGCCGACGACGCTATGGTCTGCTACCTGACGTCAGGCTTGGATTATTTGGTCGTCGGCGATTGTTTGCTGACAAAAAAAGCCTGGGGCGAGACCGAACTGAAGAGTTTGATACCGGCCTTGCCCAAAGCGGCACGGTTGATTCAGGAAGATTGTTACCGGGATAACCAGCACCGGTCGCTACAAAGCTATATCGAATGGAATTACGGCGGTAGTTCGCGCCGGCTAATACCCAATGACCTCTATCGCGTATTGCAAGCGGCCGACGGCAAAATGCCGATACAAACCTTGATGGCGCGAGCAGGTGTCGGTTCCGATAACGAAGCGGCGCTTTACGAGGCCTTTCAGGAATTATGGTCATCGCGTTACATCGTTTTGACCCCCTCTGCTGTCGGTTAACGTTAGAGGAGCATCACCATGAACGAAGAGGCGCGGGTGCCACGGCAATCCTATTTTTTCCCATTGTCATTCGCGCAACAGCGCTTATGGCTTTTTCAACAGATGCAGCCGGAAAGTACGGCTTATAACATTACCGGCGCGCTGCGGCTGACCGGCTCCTTGGATTGCTTGGCCTTGGAAGCCGCCTTGCGGCAAATCGTCGAACGGCATGAGATTTTGCGAACCACTTTTCGCACGGTAAACGGTGAGCCTAGTCAATGGGTGGAACCTGAGAGCGATTTAATATTGGAACAAAAGGTCGTAGCCGAAGCCGACATAGACCGGCAACTGCAAATTTGCCGCGAACTCGCCGCCGATTTGGCGGGCATGGTTTTCGATTTGGAAAAAGGGCCGCTGATTAAGTTGCAGCTGCTGACTCTTTCGGATACCGAGCACGTGTTGCTGTCGGTCGTGCACCATATTATTTCCGACGGTTGGTCGATGGGCGTGTTTGTCGACGAAATGATGAAATTCTACAGCGCCCATCAGGAAAATCGACCGGTAGCCGATTTGCCGGCCTTGGACATTCAATACGGCGATTACGCCATTTGGCAGCGGGAATGGTTTAGCGGCGACGTTAGGGAGCGGCAGTTGGCTTACTGGCAACGGCAGTTGGCCGGCATGCCGCCGTTAATTGCGTTGCCAAGCGATTATCCCCGGCCGCCGGTGCAGCGATTTCAAGGATCAACCCTGATGCTCGCGCTGTCCTCGCAAACGACGGCGGCGTTGAAAACCTTGGCTCATCGGGAAAACGCCACCATGAACATGGTGTTGTTAACCGTCTATTTCGTTTTGCTGCATCGCTATAGCCAGGAACAGGATCTGGTGGTCGGCACGCCGGTCGCCAACAGGAACCAACCCGAATTGGCGCCCTTAATCGGATTTTTCGTCAACACTTTAGTCCTGCGCGCCAGTATCGAGCCGCATTTAACGTTTCGCGAATTGCTGCATCACGTAAAAGCGCTGTTGTTGGCGGCTGTCGAGCATCAGGATTGCCCGTTCGAGCAAATCGTCGACCAACTGAGACCGGAGCGCGGTTTAAGTTATTCGCCGCTGATACAGACGCTGTTTAGCTATCAAAACGCGCCGGAGCAGGCATTTGAACTGCCAGGGGTCGTCATTGAGCAGTTGCAGTTGCGGCGGAGCAATGCGCAATTCGATTTGGCATTGATGGTGTCGGAAAATACCGACGATATCAGCTTGGAGTTCGGTTACAACACCGATTTATTCAAGCCGGAAACGATCGATGCCTTTGGACGGCACTTCATCAATTGTTGCGAGGCCGTTGCCGCTAATGCAGCCTTAAAACCGGGGAGCATTCCGTTGATGGCGGTCGGCGAATACCACGGTGTACTGGCGGCCTGGAATCGCGGCCGGAAGCCAGAGCTGAAAGACGGTAACGTTTTGCAAGTTATCGAACGGCAAATGGCCTTGCATCCCGACGCGACCGCCGTGGTCTGCGGCGACCAGCGCCTGAGCTACGGCGCATTGGGGCAACGCGCCTCGCATGTGGCTCGGCTCTTAGCCGACGCCGGCGTCGCGCCCGGCGACTTGGTCGGTCTGTGTGTGGAACGCAGCGTCGACATGTTGGTTGCGATGTTGGCGATCCTAAAGGCCGGAGCCGCTTATGTGCCGATAGATCCGAAATATCCCGAGCAACGGGTCCGATTGATGGTCGGCGCAGCGGGCATCAAGCATGTGTTATCGCAGCGGAGCTTATCGTTCGCTCTGGCTCATTTGAGCGATAACGGCACGTTGGCGCTGTTTTATATCGAAGATTTATTGGCGGCTGGTCCGGTCGGGCACAAACTACCGGAAATCGCCGCCGAGCAATTGATCTATATGATCTTCACTTCCGGTTCGACCGGCGTTCCGAAAGGGGCCGGGGTGCAACACCGCAGTTTCGCCAACTTGGTGTTGAATTGGTATGTCGCCGATTTCGATTTGCGTCAAGCGACATCGACCTTGGTTTATACGTCGTTAAGCTTCGATTTAACCCAAAAAAATTTCTTCGCGCCGCTCGTAGTCGGCGGCACTTTATATCTATACGAGAAGCCGGAATACGATCCTTCCTTGATCGTTGAGTTAATCGATCGCTACCGAATCGGTTGGATCAACGCGACGCCTAGCGCCTTCTACCCGCTCGCCGATATTGCGGCCGGCCGGCCGGGTTCGCTGGCGTCGTTGAAATATGTATTTCTCGGCGGCGAGCCCATCGCCTTGGGACGGATTCGACCTTGGTTGGAGTCTGTAATGCGGACGACAACCGTCGTCAACAGTTACGGGCCGACCGAATGCGCCGATGTGTGCCTGTTTTTCCCCATCGATCAGGTCGATCGCTATTGGCAAAGTACGGTACCGCTTGGCGAGGCGATCGGCAATGCTCGCTTGTATGTGGTCGACGAAGCCTTGAATCCGCTGCCGTTCGGTCTGCCGGGGGAGCTTTGCGTGGGCGGAACTGGCGTTGGCGTGGGTTATTTGAACGATAAGGCGCGTACGGCGGAATATTTTTTGCCCGATCCTTTCGGCGAGCAGCCGGGGAGTCGCTTGTATAGAACCGGCGACCAAGTAAGGTTTACGTTGGCGGATGGTTTCGAATTTCTGGGTCGCAACGATCATCAGGTCAAGGTTCGGGGATTTCGGATCGATTTGGCGGAAATAGAATTGGCTTTGCATACTCATCCCGCCGTGAAGGAGGCTGTAGTCACCGCCGTCAAGGGCGAACGTGAAGACGGTTATTTAACGGTGTATTTGGTCGTTGGCGATGACCGGCCTGACGCGGCGGAGGTCAGGGATTATTTGGCGCAACGCTTGCCGCACTACATGGTGCCGCAGAAATGGCTGATGTTGGATAAATTACCTTTGACGCCCAGCGGCAAAGTGGATCGCCGTGCCTTGCCCGATGTGGCCGACGACGGGATCGTCCGTGGGGCGTTGCTGGCGCCCGAAAACGAGATAGAGGAAAGTTTGTTACGCATCTGGAGAGAGGTTTTGCAAGTGCCGGAAATCGGCACCGAACAGAATTTCTTCGATTTGGGCGGCCATTCTTTGACGGCAACTCAGATCGTCAGCAGGATCAAACAAGAATTCGACTTGGAGTTACCGATGCGCGTGGTTTTCGAACATCCCAGCATTAAACGGCAAGCGGATTGGATACTCGCTTCCCAATTCGATGCGCTCGACGTCGAAGAGCAAGCGGACTTGCTCGGTGATTTGGCTCGATTGTCCGACGATCAAACGAGTTATTTGCTTTAGGGCGGTTTTGGTTTTATGACTGACTTGAAAGATAAACTCGCGCTATTAACCCCGGCCCAAAAAGCGCTGCTGTTCCAGAAGCTGTCGGCCAAGAATAAAGAGCAAGGCGCAAAGCTCGGGATTCCGCGCAGAGAGGCGGGGGAGCGGATACCCATGACTTCCGCCCAGCAGCGCTTGTGGTTTTTGCAGCGCTATAGCGGATCTGACAGTTTATACAATATCCCGGTATTTTTGCGTTTGCACGGGAGGCTAGCGCCCGAGAGCATGGAACAGGCATTGGCCTGCGTGATCGAGCGCCATGAAATATTACGCGCGCATTTCCGTCAGAACGACCAGGGGTTTTTTATCGATATTAAACCGGTCCAGCCCTTTAAGCTGGACGTCGTCGATTTAACCGGTAGTGACTGGCAGGCGCAGGACTTGCAAACCGTGTTACTGGAGATGAGCGGTCGTGGATTCGATTTGGAGCACGAGGCCTTAATCCGCGTACGCTTGGTCAAATTGGCCGAGTGCGACTATGTGCTGGCCAGTTGCGTGCACCATTTGATTAGCGACGGCTGGTCGGCCAATGTGTTCATGCGCGATTTTGCCGCGTTTTATCGCGCCGGCCTCGGGCAGGAGCGCGCCGATTTACCGGCTCTGCCGATTCAGTTTGGCGATTACGCGCTTTGGCAGCAAAAAAACTTGAACTCTGATGCCGGTAAGCAGGCCACGGCATTTTGGCAAGCGTATTTAAAGGATGTGCCTCATTTCTTGGATTTGCCCTGCGATTTTAAACGTCCGAAAACCGCCAACCATCAGGGCGGGTGTTATGAGTTTGCTATCGATGCCGATACCAGGGCCAGGGCATCGGACTTAGCCAAAAAACAGCAGGTGTCGGTTTTTGTGTTGCTGTTGAGTGCCTTTGCGGTGTTGCTGGCGAAATATTCCGGGCAGCGTCAGCTTTTGATCGGCACGCCGTTCGCCGGGCGGAATCAAAAAGAGCTGGAAGACTTGATCGGCTTGTTCGTCAATAGCTTACCGATTAAAGTCGAGTGCTCGAATAAGCAATCGTTTGTCGAAGTCTTGCAGCAAACCCGGCAGTCTTTTTTTGCCGCCGATAGCCATCAGGATCTGCCCTTCGAGAAAGTCGTCGATGCCCTGCAACCAGAACGGAACGAAGCATACAGCCCGTTGTTCCAGGTCATGTTCACCTACGTCAACGAAACCGTCGCCAGCACGTCTTTAGCGGATTTATCGGTCGAGATGATTCCCGCGCCCAGAAACGCGGCGAAATTCGATTTAACCCTGTCGATACAAGAGCAAGGCCAGTCGTTCAGTGGCTTGTTCGAATACGCGACAGCGTTGTTTCTGCCGGAAACCCTGGCACGGATGGCGAAATCATACTTGCGCATTATCGATGCCGTGGTCCTTCAGCCGGAGGTGTTGATCGAGGACATCAATTTATTGTCCGCCGAAGATTACCAGCGCATTATTTACGACTGGAACAATTGCGCCAGCGATTTTCCTCGCCGGCTTAATTTGGTTCAACATTTTCAAAAACAAGTTGAACAGCGGCCCGAACAGATCGCCTTGGTTCATGGACAGCGGCGCTTAACGTATCGCCAACTGGACGAGCAGGCCAATCGATTAGCGTATCTTTTACTGGAAGAAGGGTTGAGTCCAGGCCATTTGGCGGCATTGTATTTGGAGCGAGGCTGCGATTGCGTGGTCGCGATGCTCGCGGTTTTAAAGACAGGCGCGGCCTATTTACCGCTCGATACGGCTTATCCGCTGGAGCGACTGGCGGCGATGTACCGGCAAGCCGATTGCAAGGTTATTTTGAGCGAAAGCGCTTTGGAGGACAACGCGCAAGTCTTCGGCGACGCCAAGTTATTGATATTGGACCGCTTGGATTTACTGGGCTATCCCAGCTTGAATCCGGCAGTTGGCGTGCCGGCCAATGCCTTGGCCTATGTGATGTTTACCTCGGGTTCCACCGGCGTGCCTAAAGGCATTGGCATTCAGCATTTGGCCATCGCCAGACTCGTTTTAAACAGCAATTATGTCGATTTGAAACCGACCGACCGAATCGCGCAGGTCAGCAATACCGCGTTCGACGCGGCGACCTTTGAAATTTGGGGGGCGTTGCTGAACGGTGCCAGTCTGGAAATTGCCGACCGCGATACGAGTTTGTCTACCGACCGGTTTGTCGATTTTTTACGCCAAAGCCGGATTAGCGCGTTGTTTTTGACGACGGCGCTGTTTAATCAAATGGTGCAGCAGCGGGCCGATGCTTTTTTAGGCTTGCGGTATTTATTGTTCGGTGGCGAGTTGGTTGATCCCGAACAGGTCAAAAAAGTGTTGAAGCATGGCAAGCCCGAGCACTTTTTACACGTTTATGGGCCAACGGAAGGTACCAGTTTTTCTTCGTGGTATGAGATCGAAACGGTCGGCGACAACGCGCGAACCGTCGCTATCGGCTCGGCTTTGGCAAACACTCGTCTGTATGTATTGGATCAAGCGCTTAGGCCTGTACCCGAGGGGATCGTTGGCGACCTTTACATTGCCGGCGAGGGTTTGTCTTGCGGCTATTTGAATCAAGCCGCGGAGACGGCGCTTAAATTCGTGCCGGATATTTTTTCCTGTCAACCTGGCGAGCGCATGTATCGCAGTGGCGATAGCGTCCGCTGGAATGCCGTGGGCATGATCGAGTTCGTTGGCCGAGCCGATCATCAGGTGAAGATCAGGGGTTTCCGTATCGAATTGGGCGATATCGAAACGGCGGTTAACGCTTATCCGCCAATCAAGCAGAGTTACATTCGGGTCAAAGAGATCGCCGGACAAGGGAAATGCCTGATTGCTTATTTCAGTGCTATATCTGGGCGGCAGATCGACGTTCGGGACCTTCGCCGCTATCTCGAAGCGCAATTGCCGGCTTATATGCTGCCGGCGGCCTTGGTCGAGATGCCGGAACTGCCGCTGAATCCAAACGGCAAAGTCGACGATAAAGCCCTGCCCGAGCCGGATGCGGCGGATTATCAACAAGGGGTTTCGCAGGAGCCGCCGGCGACTGCTACCGAAATTGAGTTGGCGGCAATCTGGGAGGCGTTATTAGGGGTTCGGGCCAGTCGGGATAGCGACTTTTTCTCATTGGGTGGACATTCGCTGTTGGCCATGCAGTTGGCCAACCGTATTCTCAGCGAGTTTTCAGTCAAACTCGATGTCCGAACCTTATTTCAGCATTCGACCTTGCGACAACAGGCCGATGCAATCGACGCTAGCGGGCGGGAACACGGTTTTGAGTTAGGCGTCGCGGCCGACGCCGACGATTATCCGCTGTCCTTTTCTCAGGAACGCTTGTATTTTTTACAGCAGTTATATCCCGAAAGCAGTGCGTATAACATGCTGATTGCGTTGAGCATCGGCGGCGCCTTGGATGTCGAGCGCTTGCAAGCTTGCTTTGATCGGATTATTCAGCGGCATCACAGCCTGAGCACCGTTTTCGTGCTGAAAAATGCTCGGCCGAGGCAAAAAATCTTGCCTGCCACCCCGTTACCCTTCCAAAGTCTGGACTGGTCTTCGGAGGATGGTGCAACGCAGCAGTCGAAATTGGAGCAATTGCTGGCGCAAGAAAGCCGACATGTGTTCCGTTTGGACCGTTTGCAGCTGATCCGCATCGCGCTGGTAAAAACCGGCGCGCAAAGCCATTGGTTGGTCGTTAATAACCACCACATCATATCCGACGGCTGGTCGCAAAGCGTATTCATGCAAGAGTGGCTGACTTTGTACCGGTCGGCGCTTGAGGCCGATTTGCCGGCTTTATCGCTTCAATACAAGGATTACGCAGTCTGGCAACGACATAGGCTGGATTCCAGGCGCTTGGAGCAATTATTGGCTTATTGGAGGACTACCCTGGCGGATATGCCGCCGGCTTTGAGCTTGCCTAGCGATTTCCCGCGTCCCGCAATCCAAACGTTTCGCGCGCAAAGTGCGTCGTTTACGCTGGATGCGAAGCTGACGTCGGCGTTAAAGCAGCAGGCCGAACGGCAACACTGTTCGGTTTTTGTCTTGTTGTTGGCCGGTTTCAATCTATTTTTGGCGCGGTATTGCGGCCAATACGATTTCGGCATCGGTACGCCTGTTGCCAACCGTAGTCACCGGGCAACCGAAAATTTGATTGGTTTCTTCGCGAATACCGTGGTATTGCGGAATCGAATCCAGGGCAATCCATTATGGTCGGCGTTTTTAGCGCAAGTTAAGGCGACGGTGATCGACGCGTTTGCCCATCAAGAATTGCCGTTCGAAAAACTGGTCGAAGCGTTACAGCCTGAACGCGATCTTTCAAGCACGCCTTTGTTTCAAGTGATGTTTCTTTTTCATCATGGCGCGCGGCAAACACCTGAATTGAATGGCTTAACTATTGAGCCGCTGACTTTGGCCAGCAGAGACGTGAAGTTCGATTTGACCCTGGCAATGCACGAGAGTGGGAATAGCCTAATCGGCACTTTCGAATATAACGCCGATTTGTTCAAGGCCGATAAAGTGCAAGGATTGTGCGACGGACTGGCGTATTTGTTTGAGCAACTCCCAGGTGGACAGGACAAGCGGGTCGGCGATTTTTCACTGATTAACGAGGTGTTGTACAAGCAAGTTGTTGTCGATTGGAACCGAAATGCGATGCCGTTCGGTGCCGCCGCCGGTTTGTACGATTTATTCGCGCGGAGTGTCGCGAATGCCGCCGACCAGATCGCCTTGGTTCAGGGCGATGTTCAACTCAGTTATCAAGCACTAAGCGATAGCGTCGATGCCTTGGCGAATGTGTTGGTGAGTCTCGGAGCCGGCCCGGAGGTGTTGATTGGGGTTTGTTTAAGGCGTTCGCCGCGTTTGATCGTTGCGATGTTGGCGATTCTTAAAAGCGGTTCGGCTTATGTGCCGTTAGATCCGGATTACCCCAGTGCCAGACTGGAGCATATGTTGGCCGATGCCAAGGTTTTGCTGTTATTGACCGAGTCGGATTTGGCCAACGCCATTCCGGGGCTGGCTGGGGCCTCGAAAATTCTGTTGGATCAAGCCTTGCCGGAGATCGGCGTTCAGGTCTTGCCCGAGCGAAGAGCCGAAAATCTGGCTTACGTGTTGTATACCTCGGGTTCGACCGGCAAACCTAAAGGCGTGGCGATTACTCATGCGAATGCCTTGGCCATGATCGCTTGGGCTAGAAGCGTTTATCGACCTGAACAATTGAGTCGAGTGTTGGCCGGTACCTCGATCTGTTTCGACTTATCGGTCTTCGAAATTTTCCTGACTCTCGCCAGTGGCGGAACCTTGGTTTTATTGCGTAACGTGCTCGAATTGGTGGAATGCCCGGCATGCGTGCCGACCTTGATCAATACCGTGCCGTCCGCGGCGGAGGAACTGCTGAAAGCCGATGCGATACCCGATACGGTAACAACGGTTAATTTGGCTGGTGAGCCGTTGTCCGGGGAATTGGTCGATAGGCTATACGCGAAACCGCACATCAAGGAAGTGTACGACTTATACGGGCCTTCGGAAGATACGACGTATTCGACGTATTGCTTGCGCCAGGTGAATGCCCAACCCAGTATCGGGCGCCCAATCGGCAATAGCTGCGCCTATGTGCTGGATGCCTATATGCAGCCCTTGCCGCCGGGCGTGCCGGGCGAGTTGTACTTGGGAGGCATGGGCTTGGCGCGTGGCTATCACGCCAAAGCGGCGTTGACCGCGGAAAAATTCGTTCCCAATCCTTTTAGTGCGCAAGCGGGGGAAAGGCTATATAGGACGGGCGACTTGGTGAGCTACGACGACCGAGGCAGGCTAATTTATCACGGCCGTTTGGATCACCAAGTTAAGGTCAGAGGGTTTCGCATCGAGTTGGGCGAAGTTGAAGCGGTTTTAAAATCGGTGGCCGGCGTCGATGACTGCGTCGTCTTGACGGTCGGTGAAGCGGCTGCCAGCGACCGGAAATTGGTGACTTATATTGCATCTGCCGCTGGACAAGTGCTGGAAACCCGCTTGCTGGATGTCGCCCGACGGCAATTGCCTCGGTTCATGGTGCCTTCGGCGATTGTCGTTTTGGAGCATCTGCCGCTGACGGCGAACGGGAAGATCGATAGGAAGGCCTTACCCGAACCGGAATTGGAGCGCTCCTTGTCCCCGGAGATGTCGCCTACCGGGTTCGTACAAAAGACGCTGGCGGCGATTTGGCGAGAGATTCTAGACATTGACCGGGAAGTCTCGGTCGATGAGGATTTTTTCGCGTTGGGTGGTCATTCCTTGCTGGTCTTGGACTTGATGACTCAAATCAAGTCGGCCTTCGGTAAAGCGCTACCCCTAGCTACTATTTTTCAGGCCCCGACGATTTCGGCGTTAAGCCAGTTACTGAACGACAATGTGCTATCGCCGGAGTGGTCGCCCTTAGTTCCTTTAAAGCGCCAAGGGGAAAATCCGGCATTGTTTTGTTTTCATCCCGTCGGGGGACACGTCATTTGTTATAACGACTTGGCTAAGTCCTTGCCCGAAGACCTGCCGGTCTACGGGCTGCGAGCGCCGGGCATGGAGTCGGAGCAAGCGCTTATCACGCAATTGCCGGAATTGGCGTCTTATTACTTGCCGTTTATTAAATCTGTTCAGTCGGAGGGACATTATCGGCTGTTAGGCTATTCTTTTGGTGGGCTTTTGGCGTATGAGGTCGCTCGGCAATTGGAGAAAAGCGGCGACAAGGTCGAATTCGTCGCTTTGCTGGATACCGCGCATCCGTCGTTGACGGCCGAAACGGCGCAAAACACCGACGATGCCGAACTATTGGTCGCGTTATTTCCCACATTGGGTTTCGAGAGCGAGCGATTGAGGCGGTTGCCGAGAGCGGAGCAATTGGCGCAAGTGTTTAGCCAAGCTAAGCAGGCGGGATTCGTTCCCAGGGCGATGGACAACGAAGCCATCGAACGTTATTTCAACGTTTGCCGATGTAATTTACAGATGGTTTATTTCCCGCCAAAGATCGAAGCGCCCGTGGTTTTGATCCGGGCCCGGGACGGTAGTCGGCGTGTCAGCGCGGATGATTATCTGGCTTGGGGACAAGTGGCAGGCTTGCAACTTCATTTACGTTGGTTGCCGGGACAACATGAAAATATGATGGAGCCGCCGCACGTCGGGGACATCGCTCGCTTGATCAAAGAAATGTTAGAGCAATCCGAAGCCCATGAGGGAAGTGATGACTAATGCACCCAGTGCTGGCAAACCCATCGATCGTTTAAGCGTTGCCGAATTAAACCGGGAAGAATTCAATCGGAAATATCGAGTTCCCGGAAAACCGCTGGTTATCACGGACTTTTTGGCCGAAACCGTCGATTGGGATCTGGATTTTTTATGTAAGCATTTAGATGGAAGGAAATTTCAAGTACGCGATTACGGATCGGGCCATTTTGATGCACCGAGAAGAGAATGGACGAAGTATTGTGACCATATTCAGATGACGATGGGCGATTTTGCCGCGCATTTACGCGATGGCAGTGCAAAATCCAGGAATTTGTATTTGGCGCAAAACCCTATCGGCGATAGCGAGGCCGTCAAAACGATTGCCGATGAAATGCGGTTTTTAACTGAAACCTTAGGATTCGAGCCGATTATTCCGGAGGCTTCGTTAAATTTGTGGTTAGGAGCTTCTGGCCATGTCGAACCGATGCATTTCGATCCCGGCGACGGTACGTTGATCATGATGCACGGCGAAAAACGAGTGGTTTTGTATCCGCCGAAACAAAGCAAGCATCTTTACCCATTTGGATTTTACGATGTTCTACCCTTCTGGGTGAGTCAGGTGAATAGCCTAGCCCCCGATCTTGACGCCTATCCCGATTTTAGTAAGGCGGCCGCGGATCGGTTTGAGGTGGTACTAAGCCCCGGCCAGCTCTTGTTTATACCGACTCAATGGTGGCACGAGGTTATTGCGCAAGGTGAAGGTTATGTATGCTCCTGCAATCATTTTTGGAAAGTGAAGCCTTGGCACCGCCGTTTCCAAACGATACGGGGCTTTGTAATCCAAGCGATGAATTTGTTTCCCTGGCGATGGGTGTTGCGTTTTAATCGGTTTATTTATCAATTTAAAAAAAGTTAACAACAAGATGACAGGAAAATTGGGCCTGTTTCGGCCTAAATTGTTGGAATTTATAAATATACAAAACCAAGAAAAAAAATTTTTATTGGTTTCTTCCGCGTTAATATCGGGGATTATTAACGCTTTGACGTTGGTGATCTTGAATGCTGCGGCAAAAGACTTTGATAAGCCGGATTTGGACGAACGTTTATTCATTTTATTTGTGTTGTCGGTGGCTTTGTATTTTGTCTCTAAGCGTTATGTGACGCATAGGATCACCGAGTTAGTACAGGGTGGAATTTTTGATTATAGAACACGCGTACTGTATTTGCTGCGAGGAATAAAGCTTCTGTCTTATGAGTCCATAGGCAAGTCGCAGATTCTTTCCTTGTTATCGGAAAAGACCGAGTTGATTTCCCAAGCGGCGCATCGGCTTGCCGAAGGTGTTCCAGCTACTGTGATGTTGATTTGCTCTTTCATTTATATGGCGACGATTTCGAAGATGGCGTTGATGATGGCCTTGGTCTGTATCGCCGGCGCCATGATAAGTATTTATGTCCTCGTT
Organism: Methylomonas sp. MS20; assembly: GCF_050275925.1. NCBI lineage: Bacteria > Pseudomonadati > Pseudomonadota > Gammaproteobacteria > Methylococcales > Methylococcaceae > Methylomonas > Methylomonas sp. MS20. The sequence goes on along the minus strand of NZ_CP189962.1, from coordinate 4,684,023 downwards.
CAATCGATCAGCGTTTCGATGCAACAAGCCATGGAAAAAGATAATGAATATTTTGCTTATATGCAACATGTGTTGGACGGTTTTAAGGAGCTGAAGATCAACCGGGAAAAGACGGATGACTTATATGGCAATTATATGAGGCAGGTTTCGGAAGAAGCTTGGCGGAATAATGTGTCGACCGACATTAGTAATGTCAATTTGCAACTTTATGCGCAGTTATATTTTTATATTTTAATGGCATCGGTTGTGTTTTTATTGCCGCAGTTAAGTAGTTTAACGGCCGATAAAATTATGTCTATCACTACGATTATATTTTTTATCATGGGGCCCATCGTCGTCATTATCGATATGGTTCCTAGCATGGCTAGAGCGAATGTGGCGATCGATTTTTTGCATCAATTGGAGTCGCAATTGAATGTCGCGCAGGAAAGTGTTTCAAGTGGACAACGCGCGTTTGTTTCTCCGGATTATTTTAATCGGATTTCCATCAGTCAACTATATTTTAGTTATCCGAACACAGACCAGGGGCGGCCGTTTTCGGTAGGCCCCTTCAGTTTGAACTTGAACAGAGGCGAGCTTGTTTTTATTCGTGGCGGTAACGGTAGCGGAAAATCGACTATTCTTAAGCTGGTGACGGGCTTATACGAGCCGAGTTCGGGCGCGATCATCGTAGACAATAAGACCATAGGAAATGACTTATTGATTGATTATAGAAGCCTTTTTTCGATTATTTTCACCGACTTTCATTTATTCGACCGATTTTATGGGCAGCAAAATGTTGATGTCGAAATGGTCAACGAATATTTGATTCTAATGGGTTTGGAGAAGAAAACCGGCTTCAAGAATGGCAGGTTCACCAATATTAATTTATCGACCGGGCAGAAAAAACGTTTGGCCTTGGTAATTGCTCTCTTGGAAGATAAAGCTATTTATGTGTTCGATGAAGTAGCTGCCGACCAAGATCCAGAGTTTCGTCAGTTTTTTTATGATGTTATTTTGCAAAAGTTGAAGGAAAAACAAAAGACCGTGATTGTTGTTACTCACGACGAAAAATATTTTACCCATTGTGACCGCTTATTGGTTGTCGACATGGGGCAGCTGAGGGAAGAAGAAAACGTTAATACATAAGCTCCACTGGCTTTTGGGTTAATAAAATAATACTCATTCACTTAGAGTTGATAGCTTTATACATAAATTTACGGCCGTGCCGAAGAGTGAAAAATTTATACAGAGGAGGCATAAGTTGAAGATAATAAATAGAAAAAAGTCGGGTTATTTGGTTTCGTTACTTGCAATATCGCTCGCTACGTCCGGATGTGGCGGCGCGGCTTTGAAAAGCGAATTCCGGGACGTTTCGGAAAATCATGCGTCGTTGTCCGACGAGCAAATGTTGCTAAACTTGGCGCGTAGAGCGAATTCCGTTCCGTCACATTTTCTACAGATGTCGGGCGTCAACGCGTCGTTTTCCTTTGGAGCAACTGTCGGTACGCAGACAACCCACACCAATACATCGATGCCGTTGGTTGCCGCGCTGGCATCGTTGGCTACTCTCGCTACTAAGGTATTTAGTTTTACAGGTACCGTGGGCTTAAGCGCGACTGAATCGCCGACCTTCTCCTTCGCGCCGTTGAGCGGTGCTTCGTTTGCCAAAACCGCGTATACACCGGTCGATAGTAGGATTTTTTTCGAACAATTAAGGCAAGGTGTACCGGTTAATCAACTAATGCGTATTTTGGTTGTCTCAATTGTTCTCGATTATCCGTCAGGAAAAAGATTGGTTTTAAACAATATCGCTGATCAGGACCAACCCAAGAATTTTCGAAATTTTTTACGCTTGGCGGGTCTTGCTAGACAAATGCAGTTGCAGCAAGTCCTAAGAATCGATACTGAAAATGGCCAAAATGTGTTGACTATTCCACCCGAGGCCTTGCCGTTATTAGAAAAATTGTACTCTTCGCACGAGTACGGTTTTTGGGAAGACAGTCCGTTTGTGCTTGGAGTAAGCGACGGCATTCCTAAGGTTTCTTTTGTCATGCGCTCATTCGACGGTGTTTTAGGGGCGTTGGGACTGGCGCAAAAACATTTTGAGCGTTGGTTGGCATCCGGTCAAAACTTGCAGGATGTTCCGGAAACCGAGCGCAGGCCAATTTTGACTCTGCAATGGTCTGAAGGTGCGCAATTAGTGGACTCAGGTTTGGAAGTAGAATATAACGGAAACCAATATAAGATAGCGGATCTCAACGATGGGGGGTACGTTACCTGGAACAGGGATTCGTTTAGAGTGTTAAATGACTTATTCACGATCGTTTCGTTGGATCCTAAAGATATGCCGGTTCAACAACTGATAAAGGTATACTAGGGTCAATACATCGCAATCGATATAAAACCGAATTTATTGAGTTGTTTCTAAAGTATGGAGATTTTATTTTAAATTCTCTCTCTAATGGAGGATATCAATATTTCGTAGTAACGATTGGCAATATCTGGAGCATGGTTTTTATTCCATCTTTTGCATTTTAAAGAATGGAAAATGCTGATGGTGTTTTAGAAGTGGCTGTTTCTGAAGGAGGTTTGATATTGATAGTTTGAATAAAAGTGTTAAGCAATTGGTATTGGGTTGCTTATTGTAGAGGAGTCGTGGCAATGTTCGGTTGCATTCTGTTATGCGTACACCGCCTTTTGTCATGAATTGTAATATTTCGTCTTGCTTGCTATCGATGTATCGATTTGTTGAATAGCAGTGAGGTTTGATTTTTCGCAAATTACCGAGGTGTGATGTAATGACTGACTTAGTAAAAACTGATAATGCAATAGATGCTGCTCATGATTTGGTAAAGAAAAGCATGTATGCTTCGATGGCTGCTGGTTTAGTGCCAGTGCCTATTTTTGATTTTTTGGCGGTATCCGGTATACAACTGGAGATGCTGAGAAGATTAAGCCATCTTTATGGCGTGACTTTTATGGAGGGTAAGGGCAAAAATGCTTTGGCCGCTTTAATAGGTGGTAGCTTTCCGACTTCGGTAACGCCACTGGTCATGAGTTTATTTAAATCGATACCGGTTGTCGGTTCAACGGTCGGTGCGGTGAGTTTGCCGTTGATTGCCGGTGCCTCGACTTATGCGGTTGGTAAAGTCTTTATTCAACATTTTGAATCGGGCGGTACTTTTCTGACATTCGACCCAGAACAAGTTAGAGCCTACTATTCCGAAAAATTTAAAGAGGGTAAAGCCGTGGCGGCATCCTCTGACGCTAAAAAAGTAACTGCCTGATCTTTTGAGAATTAAAAATATAACGATGAGCGGATCGCGGTTCGGTATCAACGACTGACCGCGATTGGCTCATTTTTAATTTCCTTTGAGGCATGAGCTTCATATTTAACTCTGAGCTCAATTTAAACGATGAAGCGCTTTCTACCTGCCGTAATCACCTCTACGATTATTGTTTTATTAGTCGTTGCGTATTTTTATCAGACGATGTTTATTACTATCAAGGCGGGTGAGGCGGGCGTTCTATATAAGAGGTTCGCTGGCGGTACCGTTACCGATAGAGTGTATAAGGAAGGGTTCCACATAATTTTTCCTTGGAACTCTATGGCGATTTACAACACTAGGGTTCAGCAACAAGGACACTCACTCTCGGTGCTTACTCAAGAAGGATTAAGAATAGAGCTTATAGTTTCGATACGCTACTATCCGGAGCGTGATTCGGTCGGTATATTGCATCAAAAAATTGGACCGGATTACCTGGAAAAAATTGTTATACCGGAAGTTGATCATACGCTTCGGGTACATGCCGGTAAAACCTCTGTTAGTGATATTTATACGACCAAAGGGGAAAGTCTGCATAACATTATCGTTCAAGCGGCGTCCGAAGTAGAAAAAAATTACATTTATATTCAGGATGTTGTTTTACAGCAAGTAATCTTACCCAAACAAGTCGAGGATGCAATTGAGGCAAAGATCGAGCAGAAGCAATTATCCGAAGCCTATCAATATAAGTTGGCGAGAGAAACGCAGGAGGCGGAAAGAAAGAAAATCGAGGCGGATGGGATATATAACTACAATACTCGAATCAGTCAATCTTTGAATAATGACGTTTTGAAATGGAAGGGTATAGAGGCGACGCGTGCATTAGCTGAATCGAATAATGCGAAAACTGTCATTATTGGTAATGGCGGTAATCAATTGCCTATTATCATTGGTGGTGAGTCCGGGCAATAAAGATGCGCATACAGGTTAGTATACTTAGAAATATAAAGGCAACTTTACGGACCATTTTTCACGTTGCATTATTTTTCGGTATTTCTTTTGGAGTTTACAGAGGCTTTTTTTCGTACACATTAACCTACGACTATTCGTTGAATACGCGTTCGGACATTGCTAATCAAGGGGATGGCGAGATTCATGTCGCCGCGGTTTGGCTGGACAGCGATAGAGCTTTTATGGATGGCGTTAACCTTGCCGTAAAGGAAGTAAATGAACAAGGGCTTGTGCTTAAATTGGATGATAAAAAGGTTAAGGCTAAATTGGTTATTCACGAGTATGACGATACGACTGATGATAGTGCGCAGGACTCGAGGTTAAGCATCGCGGAGGATCATAAAATTGTCGCGGTCGTAGGGCATTCTTCTTCGGCATCCGCAATACCAGCCTCGATTACTTACGAATATAACGGTATTTTATTCATTTCTACGGCAGCCACTGCTGATTTGTTGACGGAGCATAACTTTATATATACCTTTAGCATTATTCCAACCGAGGAGTTTTTTGTTGGTAAATTAATTAAGTTTTCTAAGGAAAGAAACTGGAATAAGCTTTTGCTGGTATTTTCTAGGAATTTGTATGGTTTAAATTTGTATCAGCGTTTTTCCGCCCAAGTTGAGCCACCGCTGGAAATCGTAGCCGCTCGATCGTTTTTCGTGGAGCAATCCGATTATAAAGGAATGATTTACGATTTGATGAATAAGGATTTTGACGCGGTTGTGATGGCGGCTGCGGAAGAGCATGCGGCTAAAATGATTGAGCAATTGCGTGAAATGGGGGTTAATAAGCCGATTATTGGAGGGGACGGTCTGGATATCCTAAAAATATGGGATTGGTCTAACCAAACTGCGAATCAAACCTATGTAGCATCGATTTTTTCGGGAAAAAATGAATTTAACGAAAAATTCAAGAACACATATGGCGTAGAGGGTAGCTATAGCGCTTATCAGGGCTACGAGGCGATACGGGTTTTAGCCGATGCTATTCAAAAGACCGGGAGCAGCAACCCTATTCAAGTGGCTTCAACGTTGAAATATGGTTACGCGCAAGGTTACGGCGGATATTTTTTTGACAAAAATGGCTTGGCTAGCAATAAAGAAATATATATCAAGCAGATAGTTGATGGGCGTTTTGTCCTGGTCGAATAGAGGGGTTTATGGTAATCGTAATTTCGCTAGTTTATGTGCTTGTCAGCTGGTTTATCGCGTTTTTGGGGAGAAATAAAAAGTTTGGCTTTTGGGGGTATTTATTCGGTTCTTTGCTGTTCACCCCATTCATCGGAATAATTTTATTATGCGCTTCGGATGTCGTGAAGGATAAGTAATCAATATCTAACTGTTACACATTTATTCATCCTCGGTTATGGCGTTGCTTAAATAGGTCAATAGCGGTTTATGTACAACACGGGAAATACAGTTTTAAATGATGACGGTGTTTTCTCGGCATGCATGGAGCGCCAAGCGCTCTGCGGATACGCCTGCTGTAAATTCCGCGGTGGTAATTGGATTATGCTGTTGCCTGGTGAATATGAGTTGGCTGGCGAAGTAGATCTGAAAACCGATCATTTGGCTTTTCAAGACAATCTTCACGCTATATGTTCAAAGCCTTGTAAAAACGGGGATTTTAAGCCTATGGACTGTTCTTGGTACCCGCTTTTTCCGGCAAATGAAACAGCGACAAAGTTTTTAGTTGCCGATCATCGGAAGTGCCCAATTCCCAATAAATATTTAATCGATAAAATGCGTTCGGTACAGACAGCCGCGTTAGCGTGGGAAAAGCGTTTTCCAGGTACCTTAAAGCGAATTGTCGCGTTAAGTCGCGATTTCGTTGGTTATAAACCGTTTCCATATAAATTCGACAATCAGGCTGTATTGGAAATGTCGCCGGAAGAATTATTGGAAATTACGCTGCCCACCGAGTTTTCCGTAGATTATGTTTGCATGGAATGGACGAGCAATCAAGCTGGTTATACGGCAACAAGCACGCCTGAAGATGAAGATTAATTCATTTTTAAACCAAAATCCATGGCGGCGGATTTTTTTCATTACTATTTCGCTGACGGCGTCTTCGGCAAGCGCGGAATATTCTGTGTATCAAGGAGAATATGGCTTTCTTTCCGGCAGAATGCAAGTTCAAATGGCGGCCTTGGGGGAAATTAACGAACGCTCCGGAGACCCTGGCGCGGATAAGTTAAGTAATATTTATTGGGAACATACTTTCGAGCCGGAAATACGCGGGGGGCTGAATCTGGGCGAGGGCAGTCAGCTATACAGCGATTTTAGTATGATTTATAGCGCGATGCTTGGACACGATCCTTCTGGTATTACTTTTAGGGGGCACCCACATTCCTCTAGAGATGATTATGCCCCTTACCCGGACTTTAAAGAATGGATGATGGCGGAACAAATGCATATCGGCTGGAAGTCCGGCAAATTATTTGAAGCATTGGGACAGGACGCGATTGACTTTTCAGCCGGGTCTCAAGATTATAAGTTGGGAACCGGCTTGTTATTGGCAAACGGTACCGACGATGGTGGTTTTCGAGGTTCTTATTGGATAGGTTCGAGAACGGTCTTTGTCAATACACTGATTGCCCGCATTAACTTCAAAGGCCTGAAATTCGAAGGCTTTTATTTGGAAAACAATCCCAGAAATCCGGAGAATCGGAAGAGATATACAGGGATGAATATGGAATATAATTATAAGGATGTTGTTAATGTCGGATTCAGCTATATTAACGATGATCATTATGGTGGCAGTTTGACTGCTGTCACCGATGCGTATGACTTTCGGTTGGACTTTAAGCCATTGCCGCATGAATTGCCTGGTTTATCGATTAGCACTGAATATGTTTATCAGCTTAACAATAAGTTAACCGACGTTGATCCGAATAATCCGACTCTTTATTGGTACGGGGATATGGGTGAAAAATCCATTTCCGGCGGTTTTGGTCAAATTGAATACCGTTTTTCAGAAACTCCTTGGCAGCCGACGCTAAGTTATCGCTATGCTTACATGCAAAGAGGTTTTGACTTCATGAATTTCGGGTTTAAAACTTGGGGCACTTGGTTTCAAGGTGAAATTAATGGCGAGTTTATATTTGATAATACCGATCTTATCACTAATACTACGAGATTGGTGTTGTCGCCGACTGAAAGCGTTACCGTTAATTTAATTTATTTGAATTACCAGCTGGACGATCCGGCGGTATGGAGTGTCAGTTCATCCGACTACGGTAATGAAGTTGATTTAGTCGCTGATTGGGCCGTAAGCGACGCTGTAGATATTGCCGCGGGCATCGAAACATTTATCCCAAACAAAGGCGGGAAGCAGGTATTTGGCGGTGGCAATGAAATGTGGATTCAAACTATGGTTTATGCGTCATTTAAATTTTAAATTGTTTTTGTCGCTGTTTTTTATGATTTTTGGAGCGGTTGCCGACGATTCCAGCTTAATGCCTTCCGACATTATGCGTATCAAACAGCGCGGCGAATTAATCGTTGCGATGTATTACGATGACGTGCCTCTGTTTTGCGAGAGGGCGAGCAACCAACAACTTAAAGGGATTGATATTGAAATCGCACAAGATATCGCGGAAAAATTGAATGTAAAGCTGGTTTTAAACAGAGAAGCCAGGACTTTTGACGAGGTCGCTCAAATTATCGCCCAAGGAAAAGCGGATGTCGGAATTAGCTCGTTAAGCGATACTTTGGATAGAGCGATGATGGTGCGCTTTACCGTTCCCTATTGGTCGCTGAGACAAGCGCTGCTGATTAACCGCCTGAAGTTATCCGCATATAAGGATCATCCGGACTTTAATCAAATCGAGCGATTATTAAATCAAAACGGTATCCAAATTGGTGTTTTAAAAGGCAGTTCTTATGTGGACTTTGCCGCTAAAATATTTCCGCTGGCTGGGGTTGTTAGTTACGACAGTGTGGCCGAAGGAATAGAAAACACCAAGAAAGCAAAAGTGCTGGCTTTTCTTTATGACGAAGTAGAGGTTATGAATTGGAGCAAGCAGCATCCTGAAGATAGTTTGTTTTTAAAGTCGGAGTTTATCAAGAAAAGCGAAGATACTTTGGCGATGGCGGTAAACTGGCGGGATACTCACTTGTTGGCATGGCTCAATTTATACATCCAACACGCCAAAAATAATTTTATATCGGAATTGAATGCGAAATATTCGAACATTCAGTAGTTTGATATTTTTATATCTATTGGCTGTTTATATATTTCCCATCTAAGTTGCATATTGGGGGCGGGCAGCCTCCGTCGCTAGGGAATACGGTATTTATTAACAACAATGTATTTATTTAAGCGGTTTTTTTTAAAAATAGCCTCATTTAAGCCTCAAAAAACCTGGTTGCTGAGTCCGTGGGTGATCTTTGGCGGTGTTTTTTCCGGTGTGGCTATTGGCATATTCGATAAGTCGTTAGCTGGGCAACTGCTTCCGATAGGTACCTTATATTTAAGGTTGCTGCAGATGTTGGTATTGCCGATTCTGATATCGGCAGTGATATCCGGTCTGGGTAATTTGTTTGTTTCGGGCATAAAAAAAAGCCAGCTTTCGAGCCTGGGTAGCTTTTTGTTTTTAGGCTTGGTTATTGCCAGCAGCGTAGGCGTGGCGTTCGGGGTTCTTGGGCATCCTGGGGACGGATTGCAACACGATGCCCAAGTTACGCTGGGTAAGACTATCAATCGTTCAGAATTGAGTGTAACGGCGCCGCCGGAAGTCCAAAAGCCGACTGTTTTTTCCTATGCTCAAGCGATCATTCCGGAGAATATCTTTAGCTCGCTCGATAGAGGCGACACGTTGGCAATTTTGTTTTTTTCGATACTGATCGGTATTAGCATGGGTATGATAGATACCGAAGCCAATAAAACCGCTTTGGCTGTGGTGAATGCGTTTTACCATGTGTTTTTATCTATTATCGGCTGGATGATGCATTTATTGCCGTTTGGTTTGTTATGCCTATTTGCCGGACAAATTGCCCAAGTGGGTATCGATATCGTTTGGGCCACCGTTAAATTGATACAATATCTTTATATCGCATGCGTGGTTACGATAATCGTTTACAGTGTAATTATTTGGTGGAAATTAAAACACAGATTATCTTATTGGCAAACGGTTTCCGGATTGCGGCAGCCTATGATTGTCGCGTTGGGTACCGCTAGCAGTTTCGCCACTATTCCTTCCGCATTGGCTGCTTTGAAAGATAATTTGCAAGTTGATGAAAATGTTTCGGATTTGATTGTTCCGTTAGGGGCTACGATCAATCCTCCGGCATCTGTATTGCAATTTGCGATATCCAGCATTTTCATTGCGCAAATCTATGGTGCGGAGCTTGGTTTTGAGCAACTTTTGATTATTTTTATGGGATCGATACTGGCCGGCGTGGCTTCGTCGAGTGCGCCAAGTATGGTGGCTTTGAGTATGATCGCGATGATTCTTGATCCGTTGGGATTACCGAGCAGTGTAGCTATCATTCTGCTCATTGCAATTGATCCCGTTGTCGATCCGATAGTGACCGCACTTAATGTGCAAGCCAATTGTGCGTTGGCGGTATCGTTATCGGAAACCGATAGCGACGTCACCTGTACTCCGGCTCGGGTTTAGCTCGCTTTAGTGATCACGATTTCCGCGTTGGCGCGGTTCGGGTTTTCTAGTAGCCGATCACTATTTTGATCCAATATGGATTGTGGATAATTGGGTAATATGGAAGGCGGTTTTCTGGGAATTGAAGCGGAAAAACGGTTTCCCGAGTATAGACTTTCGGCGGACTGACTAAGAATGATTATTCTCCATTTCGGAAGAAGGTATGGTGCTAGTCAAGTACGCGGTTATTCGCCAGTAACAAACGTTAGTGATTCGGCGTTGGTTAAATGGCAAATCTATGACGGATTGCCGGGTGGGTTAGGTGGTCGGTAATTTGAATTTTGTGCTGAACCCGTGACCAGTGTAATTCAAGGTTAAACAATCCGGTATTTGTGTGTGGACTATTTTTTATATACCAGCTATCGAACTTTTCCTAGAGTTGACGAATTGTTGCAAATTATACAGCCGCTTAATTTTTGCTATGTTTTTCAACGACGGTACAAAATTGATTTTTCACCGCTACACAAATTAAGCGGATTGAAGTCTTAACTAGTTAAGGTTGAGGAAGGAATGGAGCTTTTTGCATTTCCATTTGCCGGCGGTAACGAACATTGTTATCGTGAGTTGGGTAATAGTTTAACCGGCATTCGCTTGAATGTTCTGCCGTTGCCGGGGCGGGGCAGCCTGATGTCGCGGCCGTGCATATCCTGTAGCGAGGAAATGGCCGATTACCTTTTCGAACGGATCAAGGATAGCCTACAACGGCCTTACGCCTTTTTTGGTCACAGTATGGGGGCATTTATCGCTTATATGCTCTGCAGGAAGATCGATAGTGAAAATATGCCGTTACCTAAGAAATTGATTTTATCCGGCCGTAGAGCGCCTTCCGTGATCGAAGACGAACCAAAACATAAAATGCCCAGTCAGCGATTTAGGCAAGTATTGCGAGAGCTGGGTGGCATCCCGGATGCGGTTTGGCGGGATGAGGAAATCATGTCGCTGTTCGAACCTATTATTCGATCGGATTTTCAGATGATAGAGACTTATTGTCATCAAAAGCAGAATGCGTTGGATATTCCCGTACATTTGTTTTTAGGCCGCTATGACAATGTTAGCGACGAGCAAGCCCTAGCTTGGCAACTGGAGACTTTGCAGCCGATTGATATTACGTATTTCGATGGAGGTCATTTTTATTTTAAAGATGATGAATTCTTGTTGAAGCAATTGGCCAAAAAGATCATTGACGCGCTGGCGGGCTAAGTTGCGCATCGTATTTTTAAATGACTATATAACTATTGTGGAGATTACTTGTGTTCGACGACGAAAATACAATATTTAGGGTGGTATTGAACCACGAGGGACAATACTCAATTTGGCCGAAAAGCCGCGATTTGCCATCCGGCTGGACAGCCGACGGTACGGAAGGCCTTAAGCAAGTGTGTTTGGATCATATTGAAAAAGTGTGGACAGACATGCGGCCGCTGAGTTTGCGGCGGGCTATGGATCAATAATTAGGCGCTCGGCGAGTTTGACGGGCCGTTTTGGCGGATATTGGCTACGTGCCATTTTTCATCGGAATACGTTGAAATGTTAGAACTGATCAACCGCTATTGTCACGGATTTGTTGCTCTTCCCGTTATACATGGTTTGCGGAAACAAACATTTTTTAGCATTTTCAACGATGGCAAGGCCGTTAGTTTCGATGCTCTGTTAGCGCGTACGCAAGGCAACTCAGGGCATTTGAAAGCCGCGTTGAGGCTACTCGAGTCTTTAGAAATATTGGCCTTGAATCAAACTTATCGAGCGGGTTCTAGGTTTGATTGGCCGGCTCGGCTACCGGATAACTTCGAGTCTTTATTAAGGCTTGATTTTTCTACCGATAGCCAACAGACCATCGACTATTGGTTGGATCAGTCCTTACGGCATTGGTCTACTCAGGATTCGTTGTTGGCCGATTTTCTGGATGGTTTATGGCTACTGCCATTGTTTTTTCAACAAAAACCGGATCGCGACGGTCGGGGTTTCGACGAAACGTTTCATTTTTTAGCTCAGCGCGACCGACTGCGACAGTGTTTTTTAAATAAAGGCTGGATAGAGCGCCAAGCCGAGCGATGGGTTTTCAGTGCCGCCGGTCGGCATTTGTGTGAGCGTATTTTTGTTGCCGGTACGGTGTTTTCCTATCGGCCGATGCTGGCAAATATGGGCGAACTGTTATTCGGCGACGTCGGCAAGGTATTTTGTCGCGACGCGGAAGGCCATGAAAATCATTTGGACCGCTTGTTAAACGTTCAGGCCAGCGGATTTCAGCATGAACGATATTTTAAAGATTGCCAAGCCATCATCGTTGAAATCTTTAATCAAACGCCGATCGAAACTCAGCCCGATTATATTGCCGATATGGGCTGCGGCGACGGCACCTTATTAAAGCGCGTTTATCGGGTCATTCAGAGCCAAACCGAGCGAGGCCGGCAGCTCGATCGCTACCCGTTAATGTTGATCGGCGCCGATTACAATCAAAAGGCGCTATCGGCAACGGCGGCGACCTTGGCTGAATTTCCGCATACAACCATTCAAGCCGACATTGGTAATCCAGCCCGGTTTTTGGCGGATTTACAAGCTGCCGGCATCGCGAATACCGGAAAAATTTTACATATCCGTTCTTTTCTCGATCATGACCGGCCCTACATCGCACCGAAGCTGCAAGATCAATTGCGGCAAAGAGCCGAAGGACGGACGCATGGGGTTTATATCGACAGGGATGGTCAGGCGATCCCCGCAAAGGTGGTTTATCAGAGCCTGGTCGAACATTTGACCCGCTGGTCGGCGATTATCGGCGACAGCGGGGCGATGTTCTTGGAGGTCCACAGCTTGCCGCCCCAGGTGATTGCCCGCTATTTGGATCAATGCGAAAACCTGCATTTCGACGCCTATCACGCCTTTTCGGGGCAGATGTTGGCCGATGCCGACGAGTTTTTATGGGCGGCGGCGGAAAGCGGCTTATTTCCGCGTCTGGCTTATGCTCGACATTATCCTAGAACCCTACCGTTTAGCCGCATTACGTTAAATTGGTTCGAAAAGCGCCCTTATCGGCTGCGGCCCGCATTTAGCGATGACCTGGAAGCCCTGGTCGATCTCGATCAAGCCTGCTGGCCCGTGCATTTAACCGCCGGACGCGACATGATCGCGGCAAGGTTGGCACGTTACCCGCAAGGCCAATATGTGCTCGAACAACAAGGCGAGGTGTTAGGCGCGCTGTATACGCAACGCATTAAAGAGCAGGCGATTCTCGATCAGGCGACTTTCCTGCAATTGCCGCAGCTCCATGATCCTCAAGGCGCGATCCTACAAATTCTGGGTATGAATATTAAGCCCAGTGTTCAGCATTTGGGCCTGGGCGATCAAATACTGGATTTTTTATTGTACGTCTGTGGTTTGGACGGTAACTGCGAAGCGGTCGTGGGCATCAGCCGTTGCAAGCAGTTTGCCGAACAGGGCAGTTTGACGATGCCGCAGTATTTGCAAAAATGCCGCGACAGCGGCCAGTGGGATACGGTGCTGCATTTTCACGTTCATCACGGAGCCGAAGTGGTCAAGCCGATTGCCGATTACTGGCCCGATGACGTTGAAAATCAGGGCTACGGCATTTTAGTTCGGTATTCGATGGCCGAGGCTGAACGCTATTGCCAAGATTCTATAGCGGCGGGTTCCGTTGCCGATGCGGTTTCGAAAGCTAAGATTGTTAACGAAGCGATACGGACGATACTCGGCGAATCCAGAAAAACGATGTTTTCTCCCGAGCGTGCCCTCATGGAGATGGGCTTGGACTCCTTGGACTTGTTGGAGCTGCGCACGCTTTTAAGCAAGCAATTGGGCGTCCCGCTAGAGCCGATGTTTTTCTTTTCTTACGGCACGGCCAATGCGATCAGCGCTTATTTTAACGGCGAATCGGCGAAACCCTCGGCAATGTCTCCGTTGCTCGGTTTTCCAGAACCGGTTGCAGCGGAAAGGCCAGCAGCGCAACAGCGGCCGTTCGACGTCGCGATTGTCGGCATGGCTTGCCGCTTTCCTGGCGGCGTTCGTTCGGCCGATGGCTTTTGGCAGTATTTGCGCGCCGGTTTGCATGGTATCGGCCAAGTACCGCCGGAACGTTGGGATTACCGGTCCTACCAGCCCGATGCCAATCCGTACGGCGGTTTTATTGACGATGTCGATCGATTCGATGCCGAGTTCTTCAATGTGACGCCGCGAGAGGCGCGTTTAATAGACCCTCAACACCGTTTATTATTGGAAACGGCTTGGGAAGCGTTCGAGCAGGCGGGGATTAATCCGCGGTTGGCTCAACAGACCGGGGTGTTCGTCGGTTTATCAGGGCACGATTACGAGTTGCTGGCGGCCGAAATAAATCGGGATAGACATTACGACGTCTATCATGCCATCGGTAATTCAGCGGCGATGGCCGCTGGGCGTTTGGCTTACTTTTTCGGTTTTAACGGTCCTGCCGTCAGTGTCGATACCGCCTGTTCCTCGTCGTTGCTGGCTGTCCGGCAGGCTTGTGAAAGCTTGCGTCGCTCCGATTGCCGTTTGGCGTTGGCCGGCGGCGTCAACTTAATGCTGGCGCCCGATTTGACGATGGCCTTTTCCAAAAGCGGCATGCTGGCGGCCGACGGGCGTTGTAAAACCTTTGATGCCGAGGCGGATGGCTATGTGCGTAGCGAAGGTTGCGGTTTAGTGTTGTTAAAACCGTTGACGGACGCTGTTCGCGACAGGGACCAGATTTTCGCGGTCATCAAAGGCAGCGCCGTCAACCAAGACGGCGCGAGCAACGGCATTACCGCGCCGAACGGTTTGGCACAGGAAGCGCTGATGCGGCAAGCCTTGATTGATGCCAAGCTACCGGCCGCGGCGGTTTCGGTGTTGGAGGCACATGGTACCGGAACGCCACTGGGCGACCCTATCGAGATAGAATCTGTCGCAAGAATATACGGTGAAGGCCGGACGGCGGACAATCCCTTGGTGATAGGCTCCGTTAAAACCAATATCGGCCACACCGAAGCTGCGGCCGGCGTAGCCGGATTGATTAAATTGTGTTTGGCGCTTAAACATCGATTCATACCGCCGCATCTGCATTTCAAACACCTCAATCCGCGCATTCCGTTGGCCGAAATTCCAGCTACGGTACCGTTGGAAGGCATGGATTGGCCCAAACAAGCCGACAGACTCAGAACGGCGGCGATCAGTGCGTTCGGCTTTAGCGGCACCAATGTACATATGATTATTGCCGAGGCCGAGGAAACCGAACGCCCGGAGCCTATAGATTTAGCCTGCGTATTGCCGTTATCGGCGCAAACGCCCGAGGCTTTGCAAGCCTTGGTTCAAGACTATAAACGGTACTTAACGACGGGTAAGTCGCTCAATTTGTTGAGCATCGCCGCGACAGCGGCAACCGGAAGACAGCATTTCGATTTTCGATTGGCGGTTGCCGCGGCCAATAGCGAGCAGTTGCTGGAGAAATTAAATCATTGCGGCCAAGCAGACTATTCCATACGCGCTCGACCTGAAACGGTGTTCTTATTCACCGGCCAAGGCGCGCAATATCTGCAAATGGCGCGGGGACTTTATGCTAGCCGTAGCTATTTCCGGCAGGTTTTTGACCAATGTTCCGAACTGTTCGCCGCTTATCTGGATTGCTCTATCGTGGATGTGTTGTTCGGTGAAGACGGTTCAGAACAAGCGCTGCGACAAACGGGGTTGACTCAACCGGCTTTATTCACGCTGGAATATGCGTTGGCCAAACAATGGCAGCAATGGGGTGTCGAGCCGGACGTCATGATAGGCCACAGCATCGGCGAGTACGCCGCGGCGTGCTTGGCGGGGGTGTTCGACCTGAATCAAGCCGTGATGCTGGTGGCCAAGCGCGGCCAAGTGATGCAAGCGTTACCGGCCAACGGCAAAATGGCGGCGGTCAATTGCCGGCAAGCGCAATTGGCGCCTTTTCTGAATGCCGGCGAAGACGTGGTCATCGCTTGCTTCAACGCCCCGGAGCGGCTGGTGTTATCCGGTTCTGCAAGCGGCGTGGACCGTTTGTTGGAACGCTTAACCGATGCCGGCTTCTCCGCTACCGAGCTAAAAGTGTCCCACGCCTTTCATTCGCCGTTGATGGCGGGGGCTTTGTCCGAATTCAGGCAGGCATTGGCAAAGGTTCAATTCAATCAACCGGCGATACGAATCATTTCCACCTTGTCGGGGCAGGCGGTGAGCGACCAGATGAGCCACGCCGATTATTGGTTGCGGCAAATCGTCGAACCGGTCGATTTTACCGGGGCAATCGACACCTTGCGCCTGAAGGGCAGCGAGCAGATATTGTTGGAAGTTGGACCGAGAAGCGTATTGACGAGCTTGGCCAGGCAAGTCGCCGGCCAAACGGAAAATATCGTGTTCTTACCGGCTTTGGATCCGGGCGTGGACGACGATCTTAGGGTGGCGGAAAATGTCGGCCGTTTGTACGAGTTAGGCTTGAACATCGATTGGCAGGCGTTTTACGGCAGTCTGCCGTATAACAAGGTTTCGTTACCGACCTATCCGTTTCAGCGACAACGCTATTGGCTTGACGACGTTTATCGAACAAAGCCGTTGTCGTTAAACACGGCCTATTGCCATCCGTTGCTGGGCCAGGCTATTTCCTCGCCGCTGGCCGACGAATATCAAGCCAGTCTGGGTTTAAACGATTTGGCTTGGTTGGCCGGCCATAGCATTGACGAGGAGGTCATCTTGCCGATGGCCGCTTATCTCGAAATGGCCGTCGCGGCGGCGGGTACCGGGCTGGCGTTGAAAGAGATTGTCGTTGCGAAAGCCTGCGCCGTTTCCGAAACCGCTTTGACGCTGCATACCGTCAAACAGGCCGATAACATTACCACTTACAGCCGCCAAGACGGCGATTGGCGGCAACATTTCAGCTGCTCGGTCGCCACTATAGAGACTCGTGAAGCGGCCGAGAGGCATTTGGATTTGCCCCAGATACAAGGGCAATTGCAAACGCTATCCAGGGATGATTTTTACCGGCAACAAGCGCTACGCGGTTACCGTTTCGGCGGTTGTTTCCAAAGTTTGGAACAACTCTACCAAGGTCGGGAAAGCGCGTTGGCCTATGCCTCTTGCAATCAATCTGGCGCCGGTTACCGCCTGCATCCCGTATTGCTCGACGCCGCGATCCAATGCGCCTTGATGTTGCTGCCTCGGGACGGGGTTCAGCGTTACATGCCGTTCAGTATCGAGCGCTTTGCCTTATGGGGCCATCCCGGCTCGGGATTATGGAGCTTGGCGAAGCTCGTAAAGCGCTACGACGATGCGCTATTGGTCGATATCGACATTTACGACAGCGAAGGTTTAGCGATTGCCGCCCTCAACGGTGTGATGCTGAAACGGGTCGCCGCGCGAGCCGCTCAAGCCAGCCTGCCGATCATGGACGGGCTCTATCGAATCCAGTGGCAACACCAAGAAGCCGCAGCGGGTAAGAGCGAGGTGATTAGCACCTTGCGGCAAGAGTTTGCGCAGGGACTAAGCTTCGAGGCCGTCAAGGGCACCGGCGGCCGCTTGAATCAAGTCGCGGTGGGATATTTTCTGCAGGCCTTGGAGCAACTGGGGATGGAACCTTCACGGGTCTATGCCGACAGCGCCGACTTGATGGCGAGTTCTGGCGTTCAGCGGCGTTTTAGCCGCTTGTTCGAGCGCATGCTCGCCATTTTGCGTGAAGCCGGCTGCATTGATGTGGTCGATGGCGGTTGGCGTTTTCGGCGGACTTTGCCTTCATCGGCTAGGATGTTGGCGGAGCGGTTACGGCTGGAGTATCCGGCGCTGGCGGCGGAAGTCGATTTGCTGGCCCGTTGCGGCGAACAACTGGCATCGGTTTGGCGGGGCGAACGCGATCCCTTGCCATTGATTTTTCCGGCGGATAATCCTTCGGCGATTACTGATTTTTATCGGCACTCGCCGTCGTTTGCCGTGCTGAACCAAGCCTTGGCGGTTGCCGTTGCCCAATTGGCGCGCGGCACGGCAACCACTAACGCTTGCCGCATCTTGGAAATCGGCGCGGGAACCGGGTCGGCGACTTACCATATTCTGAACGCCCTGGACGCTGAGCGATGCCGCTATACCTTCACCGACGTCTCGCGTTATTTTACCGAGCAGGCCAAACAAGCCTTTGCCAGCCACGTGTTCGTCGATTACCGAATCTTAGATATTGCCGCCGATCCGCAAGCACAGGGTTTCGCGGCTCAGTCTTTCGACATCGTCATTGCTTCCAATGTGTTGCACGCCACGACCGATTTGCATCGCACTTTAAGTCATTGTCGGCAGTTATTAGCCGGCGGTGGACATCTAGTCTTACTGGAAGGCGTGGAAGCAACGCCTTGGATCGATGCGGTATTCGGCCTGACCGAGGGTTGGTGGGCCTTTAACGATAACTTGCGCAGGGATTATCCGTTATTGAATAGCCGGCAATGGCAACAGGCCTTGCAAGATTTGGGTTTGGAGGCCGAATGCTTGGTCGCGGATCATCAGGATGCACCATTTAAACAAGCCTTGGTGTTGGCTTCGGCTCCAAAGCCGGTCGCGAAGACCTGGTTGGTGGCGGGCGATCAAAATGGCTTGGCCGAGCAATTAAGTCGAATTCTGGAACAGCGGGGCATGGATTGTTTTCGACTGGTTGCCGGTGAGCAATTTAAACCCTTGGAGTCGAAGCGGTTTCAAGTCAACCTAGAGCAAGCTGACGATTACCGGCAAGCGATAGCCGCCATCGAACGCCGCCAGCATATCGACGTCGTGGTCAACTGCTGGCCTTTGTCGTTATCGGCCGCGGAGTCGCGGTCTGGCGAACTGCTGATGGAGAACACGCGTTTTCTCAGTGTCGGCGCCTTGGCCTTGATTCAAGCATTACTGGCCGGCGAGCGCCCGGTAAGCCTTTTGTGCCACCTGACCCGGCACTCGCAAAGCATCGATCAACAGGACCAAAGCACTTGCCCGGAAGCGGCAACCTTATGGGGGATCAATAAAGTCAGCTTGTTGGAACACCCCGAATTGAACAGTGTCGTTGCCGATCTTGACGATCAGCCGGCCAGTGCCGCGTTGTTGATACAAGACTTGTTGCAAGGTGCGCTGGAATCGCAGCAGGTTTACCGGAACGGTCAACGTTTCGTGCCCAGACTGGCGGCGATCGATCAACCAAACGGCGTGGAAATCAACCGTTCGTGGCGGGCAATCCAAGCTAAAGCGGGGGCGATCGACGCTTTACAACTTGTGGAAGTTTCCAAAGCCGCGCTAGCACCGCATCAGGTCGAAATCAAGGTTCAGCACGCCGGACTGAATTTTATCGATGTCATGGATGTGCTGGGTTTGCTACCGTTCGAGCGCGAAGGTTTAGGCATGGAATGCGTCGGAGTGATTAGCCGTTGCGGCGCCGAGGTTGTCGATTTTAGCGTCGGACAGCGGGTGATCGCCCTGGCCGAAGGTGCGTTTACCGATGAACTGATCGTCGATGCTTTTTGCGTCGCCGCATTGCCGGACACGATTCCTTCTTTGGCGGCGGCGACCCTGCCGGTCGCTTTTGTGACCGCCAGCCACGCCTTACTCCAGGTAGCCAAACTGCAGCCCGGACAGCGGGTGCTGATTCATGCCGCGGCGGGCGGTACCGGCATGGCGGCGGTACAAGTCGCCTTGGCGGCCGGCGCCGAAGTGTATGCGACGGCCAGTGTCGCCAAATGGCCGCAAGTGCGGCAGTTGGGCGTCGAATTAGTGATGAATTCCCGCGACCTGTCGTTCGTCGAGCAAGTCAAGCAGGCAAGCGGCGGCGAAGGCGTCGACGTTGTATTCAATAGCCTGACCGGCGATTTTATTCCGGCGGGCTTGAGCTTGTTGAAAGCGGGCGGTTGCTTTTTAGAGATCGGCAAGCGCGAGCTATTGACGGACGAACAGTTGGCGGCCTTGGCGCCGGCTGTCGATTATCGGCCGGTCGATGTCAGAGTCTTATGCCAAAGCCAGCCGCGGATGATTCAGCAATTATTGCAAACGGTTATCGCGCATATCGAACTGCAAACCTACCGGCCCTTGCCCTATACCCGCTTCGAGTGGCCGCAAATGCAACACGCTTTCCGGTTCATGCAGCAGGCCAAACATGTCGGCAAAATCGTGTTGACCAACCAAGCCAATGTCGACGATTTCGTTTGCGATGCCAATGCCAGTTATCTGATCACCGGTGGCCTGAAAGGGCTGGGTTTGTATAGTGCGCGGTGGTTGGTTGAAAAAGGCGCCAAGCAGCTGTTTTTGCTCGGGCGCTCCGTGCCTACCAAAGCCAACGAAGCCAAAATAACAGAACTGCGGGCTCGGGGTGTCGAGGTTGAAGTCTTGATTGCCGACGTCAGCGACGAGGCGGCCATGCAGGCGGTTTTTCAGCGAATCCGGCAAACCGGCAGGCCGTTGAAGGGGATCGTGCATTCGGTTGGCGTGTTGAGCGATGGTGCGTTACGACAACAAAACTGGCAACGTTATCGGACCGTATTGGAGCCGAAAATAACCGGCGCATGGCTATTGCACCGCCTCAGCCAAGCGGACAATTTGGACTTTTTCCTGATGTATTCTTCGGTGGCCTCCTTGCTCGGTAGCGCCGGGCAGTCTAACCATGCCGCCGCCAATGCGTTTTTGGATGCGCTTGCCGCTTACCGGCGGGCGCGGGGCTTGGCTGGACAAAGCATCAATTGGTGCGGCTGGTCGGAAATTGGTTCCGCCGCCGAACTGAAGCTGAGCGACCGGATTCGCAAGGGCTTGGCCGACATTTCGCCGGAGCAGGGCGGGCTTGTTTTAAACGAAGCCCTAAAACGTAACGAGGTACAACTGGCGGCCTTACCCATCGATTGGCCGGTATTCCTGGCCGATGCACCGATGCGGGAGTTTTTTGCGGCCTTCGGTACGGCGGCTCCCGCGATTGAAACGGTGCCGGTTGCAAATTCCGGACAATTCGATGCGCAGGCGCTGCGGCGCTTGAGCGAAGCCGACCGCGGCCATAAGCTGAAACACTTTCTTACCACCGAGTTGGCGGCGGTATTGGGAATGGACTTGGCGCAACTCAATGCCTTGAGTCAACGCCATTCCGGCTTTTTCGATCTGGGGCTGGATTCGCTAACCTCGGTGGAGTTCAAAAACAAGATCAATCACGGCTTGGCGGTCAAATTGCCGGCGTCGGCGATTTTCGACTTTCCGACGATTCAAGCCTTGAGCGGTCATTTAATGACGCTGCTGGCAAACGACGAACGGGTTGCCGGGACAACCGAAACGGCCGGCGACGAACTGGAGGGGCTGTCCTTGGAACAAGCGGCTGAATTACTGGCGAAGGAATTAGGATAAATATGGCGAGTACCGAAGCCCCCGATTATCAGCAATTGGTCAAAAACGCTTTAGTCGAAATTCGAAGGCTAAAAGCCACTATCGCCGAATTGGAGCAAAACCGCGAACAGGACGACATTGCCGTCATTGGCGCCGCGTGCCGCTTTCCGGGCGGCGATCGGGATGCCGAGGATTTGGACGCCTTTTGGCAGGTTTTGGCCGACGGCGTGGACGCCGTCAGAGAGGCGCCGGAGCAGCGTTTGAGCAAAGCGCAATTTTACGACCCCAATCCCGATGCCGCCGGTAAAATCCTGAGCATTCAAGGCGGATACCTCAACGATATCGATCAATTTGCCGCCGAGTTTTTTTATATTTCGCCGCGCGAAGCCGACAGTCTCGATCCTCAGCAACGCCTGTTGTTGGAAAGCCATTGGCGGGCGTTGGAACAGGCCGGCATTCCGCCTTCTTCGTTAATGGGCAGTCAAACCGGGTTGTTCGCCGGTATCTGCGGCAACGATTATTACCATCTGCTGGCCAGCCGTGACTATCGCGAAATCGATAGTTATATGGCTTCCGGCACCGCGCATAGCACCGCCGTCGGCCGCTTGGCCTTTTATTTGGGGACGCAAGGGCCGGCGGTGGCTGTCGATACCGCGTGTTCTTCGTCGTTGGTTGCAATCCACTTAGCTTGTCAAAGTCTGCGCGCCGGAGAATGCCGATTGGCCTTGGCCAGCGGCGTCAACGCCTTATTGGCGCCCGAATTCAGCATCAATTTTTCTCGGGCCGGCATGTTATCGCCGGACGGGCGCTGCAAAACCTTCGACGATGGCGCGGACGGTTATGTGCGCGGTGAAGGCTGCGGTGTCGTGGTATTGAAAAAATTGGCCGATGCCCAGCGCGACGGCGACAAGGTCTTGGCGGTGATCAAGGGTTCCGCCACCAACCAGGACGGCCGCAGCAGCGGATTGACCGCGCCCAACGGCAGCGCTCAGCGCCAAGTGCTGAAACAAGCCTTGCAAGCCGCCGGATTGAAAGCCGAACAAGTCGCTTATGTCGAAGCGCACGGTACCGGCACCAGCCTGGGCGATCCTATCGAGATCGAAGCCTTGCAGGCCGTTTACGGCAGCCGGCGGCAAACGCCGTTGACGATCGGTTCGGTGAAAAGCAACATCGGCCATCTGGAAGGGGCGGCCGGTATTGCCGGCTTTATCAAGACCGTGTTGATGCTGCAACACCAAAAAATTCCCAAGCAATTGCATTTTCAGCAGCCGAACCGGCACGTCGATTGGCAATCCATGAATCTGACGGTCAGCCGGCAATTGGCCGATTGGCCGGTCGAGCAGGGCCAGCCGAGGATTGCCGGCGTCAGTTCCTTCGGCTTTGGTGGGAGTAACGCGCACGTTTTGGTCGCCGAAGCGCCGAAACAGGCGCACGAGGCTGCCGTTTGCCGCCATCGCCGGCAGCTATTGACGCTGTCGGCGCGGACTCCGCTCGAATTGCGCGCGCTAGCACAGGCTTATAGCGACTATTTGTCGGCCAATCCGGGCTTGGAACTCGCCGACTTTTGTTATACGGTCAATGTGCGGCGCGATCATTTCGCCTATCGGCTGGCCTTGCCGTGCACCAATATGGCCGAAGCGGTCGACGGTTTGCGAAGCCTTAGCGAAGGCCAAGCCGGCGAGGAAAGACGCATGGCCTTGCTGTTCACCGGCCAGGGCGCGTTTAACGGCCCGCTTTTAGACGTATGCGCCGATTTGCCGTTGTTTGCCGATGATTTCGCTGCCTGCGAAGCGGCATTTGATCGGCAAATGGGACTGTCTTTGCGCGAATTGCTGTTTACCGAACAGGGCGCGGCGCGGTTGGCATCGACGGAGTATGCCCAACCGGCCTTGTATTGTTTTCAAGTGGCTCTGGCTGGGACTTGGTTGGCCTTGGGCGTCGAAGCGGATTATTTGCTCGGCCATAGCGTCGGTGAATATGCCGCCGCGTGTTTGGCGGAGATATTCAGTTTTGAAGACGGCCTGGCGCTGATCAAGCAGCGCGGTCGGCTGATGGCGGCGCTGAGCGAAGAGGGCGGCATGCTGGCGGTGTTGGCCGAGGCCGATAAAGTCGGGCTCGCCTTGCAAGAATGCGGCAGTAGCCTCTGCGTCGCCGGCTACAACGGCAAAACCAATACCGTGGTATCCGGCGCCAAACACGAACTGCACCGCTTCAGCCGTTATCTGGAGCAGCAAGGGATGGCTTATGCGGTCTTGAACGTCGATCGCGCCTTTCATTCGCCGCTGATGGCGCCGATGCTTCGGGAATTCGCGGCTAGCGCGGCCGGCATCGCGTATCGGTCGCCGACTAAAAACATTATTTCCACGCTGACCGGTCAGTTAATCGGTGCGGAAATGGCGAGTGCCGAGTATTGGCTGAAGCAGATCAGCAGCCCGGTGTTGTTTAGCCAAGCCTTGGCCGAGTTGGTCGCCAACGACGTGGATGGGATGTTGGAAGTCGGACCGCAAAACGTGCTGAGTAAATTGGTACAACGCGAATACCCGGACGGCCGGATTAAAGCCATCAGTTCCCTCGATAGCCGGCAAGCCGACGGCGGTTTGCTGGATACGCTGGCGGCGCTTTATCGCGGCGGGTTGAAGATCGATTGGCAGGCTTATTATCAGGATTTTAAAGGCCGTCATTTGAATGTGCCGGCTTATCCTTTCAGTAGGCAGCGTTACTGGTTTAAAGCCGCGCCGAGAACGGCCGCGCCAGCGCCGGCCTTGCATCCTTTTTTGCAAAACCCATTCGAAACGGCCGATCAGCCGGAAAAGCAAGTCTTTAGCGCCGTTTTGCAAGCCAGCCATCTGGCTTTCCACCGCGACCATCGTTACCACGGCAAGCTCTTACTGCCCGCCGCCCATTATCTGGAAATGGCGGTTGCGGCCTTGGGCGGTCTGCCTTGCCGCATAGCGCAGGCGAGTTATCCCGCGCCATTGCTATTCGACGAGGAGCAGGCGGTGAGCCTGCAATTGTTACTGACGGCCGATGCTGACGGCTACGCTTGCGCTATTTATGCGCGTTGTGCGGATGATTTACCCTGGCAATGCCATTTTAGCGCCAGGATAGAGACGCTGAATCAAGCGGCTGAATCGATGTCGCCTATCCCGGTATTCAACCAAGGTTTGGATGTCGAGCGCTATTACCGGGCCATGGCCGAGCGAGGCATCGATTTCGGTCCGGCTTACCGCTTGCTGGACAGCCTGTCCGCGCAAGACCAGCAGGCGCTGGGCAAGATCAAAGCCGCCCCGCGAGACAGTGCTTATTTTCTTTATCCGCCGATGCTGGATGCGTGTTTCCAAGTGGCGGGCGCTTTGCTGCCGCAGGACCAAGAAACCTATGTGCAAACGAGTCTGGCGTTGCTGACGTATTACCGGCCGATAGGCCAGGGCGATATCCATGCGCACGCACGGTTAACGGGTGTCGAAGCAGGGCAATGGCTTTTCGATATCGATGTTCTGGCCGAAGACGGCGAGACTATCGCCCGCATACTAGGTTTGGGCTTAAAGCGATTGCCGTCCAATCGGCAAGACGGGCTTTTTTATAAAACTCAATGGCAAGCCGTCGCTAACCCGAGCGACGAGATAAACCCCGAGGCAAGCGCGGCTTGGCTGGCGCAAATTGCCCGAGGCCCCGAGCAATACTGGCCGCAGCCACCAGGCATAGCCGAAAACCAAACCGAGGTTTTGGAAGCCGAGGCCTTGAATTATGTGCTGAAAGCCTTGCAGGATTTGGCGTTTCCGTACCAAGTGGGTGAAGGTTTCGAATTGGCGCAGTGCCTGCGGCAATTAGGGGTTTTACCGCGTTATTCGAAGTTGCTGCAGCGCTGTTTAACGGTGTTAAGCCAAGCGCAATATTTGAGTCTGGAACAGGAGCAATGGCGAGTGTTGAAACCGCTGGTCGCCGGGCCGGAACAGAGTTCGATAGCCGGCGGCATCGAGATGCAATTGCTCAGGCAATGCGGGCGGGCTTTGGCCGGCGTATTAAACGGCAACATCGATTTTCTGCCGTTGCTGTTTCCGGAAAACAGCAACATTTCCGCCGCGACTTTATATAGCCAAGCGGAAGGTTTTACGATTTTGAACCGTAGCGCGGTTCTGGCCTTGGACGGCTGGTTGGCGTTAATCCCCAAAGGCCGTAAATTAAGGGTCTTGGAAATCGGCGCCGGTACCGGCGGCACGACGCGGCATCTCTTGCCGCTGTTGGCCGGCAGGGTCGATTTCGAGTATTGGTATACCGATTTGTCGTCGGCTTTTTTTAGTTCGGCCCAAGCGGGTTTTGCCGACTATCCGCCGCTTAAATATCAAACCTTGGATATCGCCAAAGACCCTTTCAGTCAAGGTTTTGCCGAACATGGCTTCGATTTGGTCGTCGCCGCCAACGTTGTTCATGCCACTGCCGATTTACCGCAAACGCTGTCCCATGTCCGGCAGTTGTTAAACGATCAGGGCGTATTGCTGTTGTTGGAAGGTTTACAGCCCCGGCTGTGGGTGGACTTGATTTTCGGGTTGACCGACGGTTGGTGGGCGTTCAACGATCAGCGGTGCCAGGCGAATTATCCGTTATTGGATCAAAACGGCTGGCAGGGTTTATTGAGCGAAACCGGATTTGCGTCGACGGCCTTCATTACCGCGCCGTTAGACGCAACCGAACGCCTATGCCGACAAAGCGTGATTTTGACTCAGGCGGCGCGAACCCGCGGCCGCCATTGGTTGATCGTCGACGATAGCTTGGGCGCGGCGGACCGGTTGGCGGATTATTTAAACGCGCGTGGCGATCGTTGTACCAGGATCGATTACGGCCAAGCGCTTTCTCAACACGCCGACGCTTCGTGGACTGTGGACCCATTCCAACGCCGGGATTTCGAACGTGTGCTGCAACATTGGTTTGAGCCTGAAGAAAATGGCCAATATGCGGTGCTGGTTTGTTCGGGCCTGGACGGCGTTATCGACGAAACCAGCGACAGTCGGGCGGTGGAAAAAACGCTGGCTATCGTTTGCGCCGGCACTTTGCATTTGTTGCAGGCCTTAGGGGCGGCGTCTATCGGATTACAGGCTTTCAATGTGCTGACCCAAGGTGCGAAGCCGGTTGTCGACGGCGACTGTCCGCAAGCCGCAATGGCGGCCTTGTGGGGCATGGTCAGAGTCGCCGCCAAGGAATATCCGCGGCTTCAATGTCGCTTATTCGATTTGCAAGCAGGGATGGACTTGGATTTACCGACTTGCCAACTGGTTTGCCAAACCGATGCCCAGGCCGAATTGCAAAATGCGGTGCGAGACGGGCGGCTATTCGTGCCGCGTTTAGTGTCTTGCCTTCCCGGCGGCAATCAGCCTTTGACGATACGCGAACAAGGCGTTTATCTGGTGACCGGTGCATTCGGCGGCATGGGCTTTAAGCTAACCCAATGGTTGATCGAGCAGGGCGCCAAACACTTAATCTTGTTGGCAAGAACGGCACCGTCCGCGGCAGTGAAGCAAGCGCTGGACCAAGCGGCGGCGGGGAGCGTCGAGATCCATATCCAAGCCGTCGACGTCAGCGATTACGACGCTTTGCGTCGGGCGGTCGATGTACCGGGTCGGCAAGGCTTGGCCGGTATTTTCCATAGTGCCGGCGTGTTCGCCGATTGTTTGCTGCAAGACTACGATTGGCAGGTGTTCAGCAGCGTTTTTCCGGCCAAGGTGGCGGGCGCTTGGAATTTGCATAGGCTGAGTCTGGAGCTTGAAAGCTCTCCGGATTATTTCGTGCTGTTTTCTTCTTCGGCGTCGGTATTGGCCGCCGGCGGTTTGGCCAATTATGTAGCCGCCAACGCCTTTGTCGATGCCTTGGCGGCTTACCGGCGTCGGCAAAATCTGCCGGCGCACGCTATCAATTGGGGGGTCTGGCAAGATACCGGCATGGCGGCGGCGGTCAACGATATTCGCCGCCAACAATGGCAAACGATGGGCGTCAAGCCGATGGCGACAGATACTGCATTGGCCGCGATGCGGACCGCGATCGAATCCGACGACGCCAATCTGGCGATTATCGACATCGACTTCGATCGCTATGCCGGCAATCAAGATCACGACGGTTATTTTCAAGCGCTATTGAGCCGCCGGGAACAGGGGCAGGCGCAGGCGACCAAGGCCGCTTCTAACGGCGGGGAATCTATTGTGTCTTTGTTGCGGCAAAACCCCGATCGGCAACGGGAAGTCATGCTGGAGCATGTCAGTCGCTTACTCGGGTCGGTATTGGGGATTGCCGGCGACATCGACGCTAGGCGCGGATTTTTCGAGCTGGGCATGGATTCGTTGACGGCGATGGAACTGCGCAACCGCTTGCAACGCGAGTTCGAACCGCCGTTGGATGCGACCTTGACCTTTAAATATCCGACCTTGTCGGCGTTGGCGGATTATCTGTTGAGCTTGCTGGTGGATACTAGGCCCAAGCAGGAAGAGCCGAGCGCCGAGCCTGTTGCCGACGCAAAAAACGCGATAAACAGCGAGGAGCCGATATTATCCTTGGACGAACAATTAGCCGATATAGACCGGTTTTTGGAACACTTCTGAATCATGTCGGCAGACAAAGTACGGGGAGAGACGTGTCGGAGAATGAAGATCAATTAAAACGCGCTTCGCTGGCATTGGCAAAAATGAAACAGCGTTTGCTCGACCAGGAAGCCAAGGCGAACGAGCCGATTGCGATCGTCGGCATCGGTTGCCGCTTACCGGGCGGCATTGATACGCCGGAAGCGTTCTGGCAGTTATTGAGCCGCGGCGAACACGGCATCGTCGACGTGCCTGGCGACCGTTGGGATATGGCTAGCCTGTACAGCGCCGAGCGCGGCGTGCCGGGGAAAATGTATACCCGCAAAGCCGGGTTTATCGAGCGGCCGGGGGATTTCGATCCCGAGTTTTTCGGTATTTCGCCGCGCGAAGCCAAAAGCATGGACCCGCAACAACGCTTGCTGCTCGAGGTTTGTTGGCAGGCATTGGAGCATGCCAACATCGTTCCCGATTCGCTACGCGATAGCGATACCGGTTTGTTTCTGGGCATAGGCCAAAACGACTATGGCCTGTTGCAGCTCTATTCCGACGATTATTCGCGCATCAATACCTACGACGGTAGCGGCAACGGATTTTGTTTCGCCGCCGGTCGGATTTCTTATGTGATGGGATGGCAAGGCCCATGTCTTGCTATCGATACCGCATGTTCGTCGGCCTTGGTAGCGGTGCATTTGGCCTGCCAAAGTTTGCGCAAGGCCGAGTCCAGGGTGGCGGTGGCGGCCGGCGTGCAATTGATGCTGACCCCCAACGTGGCGATGTTTCTATCCAGGGTCGGGGCACTGGCCGAAGACGGGCATAGCAAAGCCTTCGATGCTTCGGCCGACGGTTATGGTCGAGGGGAAGGCTGCGGCGCCCTGGTATTAAAGCGGCTGTCCGATGCCGAGGCCGACGGCGACGACATCATCGCAGTGATCAGAGCCAGCGGCGTGAATCACGACGGCCCCGGTAGCGGCTTGACGGTGCCTAACGGGTTGGCGCAACAAAAACTGATACGGCAAGTCTTGGCGCAAGCCAAAATTAACGCCGAACAAGTGGTTTACGTCGAAGCCCACGGGACCGGCACGGTATTGGGCGATCCGATCGAAGCGGAAGCCTTGGGCACGGTCTATTGCCAAGACCGGGCGCCGGATAATCCTTTGTATATCGGTTCGGTGAAAACCAATATCGGTCATCTGGAAGCGGCGGCCGGTATTGCCAGCATGATTAAAGCCGCTTTGATGTTAAAACATCGCGAGATTCCGGCCAGTTTGGGCTTTTCCGAGCCCAACCCGCATATTCCCTGGGAAACGTTCAATCTGAAAGTGCCGACCCAGTTGACCGCTTGGCCGGATAAGGCTGAACCGGGTTTGGTGGCCGTCAGTTCATTCGGCATGAGCGGTACCAACGCGCATGCCATTTTGCAAACGCCGCCACCGAAAACCAGGAGCTGCCAAACGCCGACCGGATTGAATCTGTTGACGTTGTCCGCAAAAACCCAAGCGGCTTTGCCAGCGGTCGCCAGTCGCTATGCCGACGCTTTACAGGCATTGCCCGCCGGCCAAGTTCAGAATTTTTGCTTTACCGCCAATACCTGCCGCAGCCATTTTTCCTTCCGCAAAGCGCTATTTGCGAGCGGTGGCGAGGAGCTGATCCAACAATTGCGCGATCCGGGCTTGTTGAACGACGTCAGACCGTGCTCGGAATGGAAAAAGCCGAAACTGGCCTTTTTATTTACCGGACAAGGTAGTCAATATCCGCGCATGGGCTTGGATTTATACCGCAGTGAAGCGGTATTCCGGGCGGCGGTGGACCAATGCGACGCCATTCTGGCGCCTCGGGTTGGTTATTCGGTCAAGGCCTTGTTGTGCGACGAAGCAGACGAACAACGGTTGAGAACCCATGCTCAACCGGCGATTTTCGTGTTTCAGTATGCGATGCTGGCCTTGTGGCAAAGTTGGGGGATCAAGGCCGATTTCGTGTTGGGGCATAGCATCGGCGAATACGCGGCGGCTTGCCATGCCGGGGTGTTTGCGTTGTCCGATGCCTTGAAATTGATTGCCGCGCGTAGCAGCAGTATCAACGAGCATGCCGTACCTGGCGCGATGATCGCCGTTGCCGCCGACGAAAAAACCGTTCAGCCCTGGCTTGCGCCGTTCGTCGATAGCGCCGGCATCGCGGTGGTGAATACCGCCAAGAGTCTGGTGATTTCAGGCTTGAAGGAAGCTTTGCAAGAAATTAGCGTCGCGTTAGAGCAGGCTGGGCTTTCCGTTACCCCGTTGAATGTCGCCCACGGATTTCATTCGCCGGCCATGCAAGCGGCTTTACCGGTTTTTGCCGAGATTGCCGAGACCATTGCATTTCGTGCGCCGGATAAGACCCTGGTCTCGACCTTGACAGGCCAAGTCGTCGGCGAGGACATCGCCGGCGCGGATTATTGGGTTAAGCATATCCGCCAAACGGTACAGTTTTATCCGGCCGTGCAGCAGCTCGTCGCGCAAGGGGCGGATATTTTCCTGGAAATAGGACCGAAGCCGGTCTTATTTGGCTTAGTCAAGCAGATCGAGGCCGCCGCGGAAAAAATCTGTCTGCACGGCCAAACCGGTAAAGGCGATAGCCGGGCGGAAACTTACCGGGCGTTGGCTCGGTTATATCAAACGGGTTTGACGCCCGATTGGCGGGCCGTCACCGGCGGCGAAAAAATCAAATTGCCGAACTATCCCTGGCAACGCCAGTTTTATTGGCTGGCTGCGCCAACGGCTAAACAAGCGATTACCGAGGCTCAGCCGGCGTCTATCGTTTTACAGGCCTTGGCCGAAGGCCAAACCGAAAGTTTGTTGGCCGCCTTATGGCAGGATAAAACCCCGAACGAGGACGAACGAAAATTAACCCTGCAAATTCTGCACAATCTGACCGCATTGCATCAGCAGGCGATTTCGCAAGATCGGCAGGCGCAATGCGCTTATCAAATTAGCTGGCGGCGCTACGAATTGCCGCCAGCCGGGGCCGCCAAAACCTGGTTGTTGATTGCCGACCGGCAAGGGCGAGCCAAAACGCTGTTTGATGCCGGTTCGGGCGCCAAGATGCCGATGGTCTTGCTTGAGTCGAGCCGCGAATATCAAAAAATAAGCGCGCAACATTATCGCCTGTGTTTCGATAGCGAGCAGGACTGGCAACGTTGTTTGGACGATATTACCTCGACATCCTCGACGGAACTGGCGGTGATGAATTTTCAAGCCTGCGATTTGGCCGATGGCGGGCCGGAAGCCCTCGGCGCGGTGATGACTCGGTTTATTGCTTGTTACCGGGCCTTGAAACAAGCGGATAAACCGCTACCGATTTGGTGGTTAACCGAAAACGCCCAGGTCGCCGCTGACGGCGACGCGGCAACCGGCTGGGTAAGCGCCGCCGCGTGGGGGCTCGGCCGGGTGATCGGCTTGGAACAACCGGCACTGTTCGGCGGTTTGCTGGATTTGGCCGACAGCAGCCCGGAGCAGTTGACTAAGTTGATGGCGATCATGGCGATAGCACCTCGCGGCGAACAAATTGCGATTCGGCCGGAAGGTTGCTATGCGGCCAGATTGACACCGAGCGCCTTACCCGCCGCCGCTGTCGTCATCGATCCGCGCGGCGATTACCTGATTACCGGTGGCTTGGGCGGCTTGGGTTTGGCTATTGCCGGCTGGTTGGTGGCGAACAAGGCCGGCCGGGTATGGCTGATTGCCCGCCGTCCGGCTGCGGGCGAGGCGCAGCAGAAGATTGAAGATTTACGGCGGCAAGGCGGCGATGTGCGCTGCGTTCAAGCCGACATCGCCGATGGCGAGGCAGTCGCCGCGTTAATGGCGCATATTCAGCAACAGGGCGGACGCTTGAAAGGCGTCATACATGCGGCCGGCATCTTAAAAGACGGCCTGTTGGAAAATCTGCAAGCGGACGATTTTAAGGCGGTAGGGTCGGCTAAGGTGACGGGGGCTTGGTTGTTGCATCAAGCCACCAAAGATGCGGCATTGGATTTTTTCGTGCTGTGTTCGTCGGCGGCTTCGGTGCTGGGTTCCAGAGGGCAAGCGGCTTATGCCGCCGCCAATGCCGCGATGGACGGTTTAGCGCAATACCGCAATCGCTTGGGTTTGCCGGCATTAACCGTCAACTGGGGTGCTTGGGCCGATGTCGGCATGGCCGCCGGCTTGGACCGGGTCGATCAACAGCGTATGCAAGCTAGCGGCGTCGTGGCGATGCCAGCGCCGTTCGCTGTGAGTTTATTGGCGAAAGCCTTGAATGCCGGCGCGAGCCAGCAAGTGTTGATGGACGTCGATTGGCCGTTATTTGGCAAGGCCTTGGCCGAGGCGGCGACTAAACCTTTATGGCAGGTGACCGGCGGGCTGGTAGAAGAGGCCGACGCTATCGCGGATAGTCCAGCAGTGCTTAATTTCGAGCAACAAATAGCCGAGTTAAGCCGGGACGAAGCTTACCAATTGGCCAAAACCCAACTCGAGCAAGCGATCAAGCAAGTGCTGTATCTGGACGAAGCTAAAACCATCGATAGTTATCAAGGTTTTTTCGACATGGGGCTTGATTCGATCACCATCGTCGAGTTGAGGGTAAATTTGCAGCGTCGCCTAGGTTGCGATTTGCCGACGACGTTATTGTTTGACTACGCCAATGTGGCCGATGTCTGCGCGTATTTGTTGGAGCGCCACGCAAAACCGCTACTGAGCCCAGTCGAGGACGTTAACGCCGATACCGGCCGGACGGCGGTGGAAAACTTATCCGAGCAGGAATTGGATCGGTTAATTAGCGAGAAATTACAAAACATCCTGGCGGATACGTAAGCCTAGTGGTGAAGGCGTCGCGGTATAGCCCAGACAAATCAAAGCCGCTCCCGACTATCATTGCAGTGGCAGGGGCTGTCAACCGGAAACGCGGGAGTATGGGTTTCCGTCCGAATAAGCTAAATAATTGAAAACCGCCACCCGTTCCGATACAAACCAGGCCATCGATTCCAATATGATTACGCCAGTGTTGAATGACAGCTTTTGGAAGTGATGAATTAGCGCAATCGACCCAAAAGAGACAATCGGTTTCACTTCCAAATGACCGCCAATGGATCATAGGCTGAAGCTGAGTTTGTGGAAGTAGGGTGGGTTGAATGATAATGAACCCAGCTAGAAGCCATTAAAGCCGGGTATAGCTGCCGCTTCACCCAGCCATGGCCCTAATTACATTTATTAGAGAAACATAGATAGCTAAAAATCATCAGGGAGCCACAAAGCCATGCCCACAAGATTTTTTTTAATTGCATTTATTTTGGTCCTTATTTCCTGTTCAGGTTTAAAGAAGCAACCAAGCTCAGGATTAACAAGATTCAGTTTTGGTGGATTGAATGGCGCTAAAATAGAAAAAGGCACGTCTAATTGCAATGAGAATATTGGATATGGAGTCGACAAAGCGTTAAAAGAAAGTTTGGGGAAATTATTTGATCCGGTAAGAAATCTAATGGGGAAGCCTGATGAAACGTTGGTTAAAGACGAGATTATGCATCATTTTTCCTTTACCAATTCTGTACATCCAGTCATAAGTGTAATAGATAGGACAGACAATTCGATAGATTTTTGGTTCAAAGACGACGCAGTTGCTGAGGTGTATCGAGCCGATCAAGCTGCTCAAGACTATTGCATTTCAAGGGATAGTAAAAATGCTGTATATGTTGGGTTTTCATTTAGATGTGGAAATAATATTGCAGTGCCACTTAGTATAAATGGACAGTTTATACAAGTTAGAGAAGAAGAAGTAATTGTGGCTTATAATTGCGTACCAGTAAATATTAAAAAATGATGAGGTATTTGGGATATGCCTGGATTGAAAAATAACGTACCTTTTTATGCATCACCGGCTATGTGGGGGGCTGCTGCTACTTTAATGGCATCCTTAATTGGTACCATTGCAACAATAACAGCAATTTATTATCCAAGATTTGAAGACCTAGATAAAAAAATTGAGACTCTAGAAAAAGAAAATGAAAAGTTAAAAAAAACCATTAATGATCAAACCATTTATTTTAAATATATTAAAGATAGTCTTTTGTTCATATATCAGCGATCTGATGCGTCATCATGCGAGATTTGGCGAAAGAGTTTGATTGAGAATTCGGATAAGGTTCAGCGAGAGCTTGATCATGAATATTAAAACAAGCGTTGGTTTATCGCATTCAAGATGCGAGGCAAATATCGATCCAAGTATCAATAAGTCGCGACGGATATTTATTCTTAATTCAGTTGTTGTATTATCTGGGTGCGCTACCAAAACAACAAAAGAATGTTTAATGATTTCTAGTCAAGATCAAATGGATTGTCTTTATGAAAGCATGTTTCCCAATGTTGTTGCCGGTGTAATTGCAGGAGCCGTTTTGGGTGGTGTAATTGCATTTGCAACGCATAATCATGCAGGATTGTTTATTGCTATCGGTGGGGTAGTTGGAGGCGTTTCAGCAGGGGCATTAACATATTATAATTTTATAAATGAAAAGGTGGATAATAATTCCATTAGAGGGCTGGAATTCGTTTATCAAGACTGTAGATCAGATTTAAACAAGTTTCAGCGGATGTCTCAGTGTTCCAGGGATGAGATGCTTCAATATGTAAATCGACTTGAGCAAGGTCGTTTAGATCAATTTGAATTGGATTTAATTAACGACCACCAAAATAAAAGATTGGCAACTATAAAAAATGCTGAAGAATATAAAGAGCTTGTGCAAGAGGTTGTATTAAAACTAAGTAAAATAGATATAAGTTTAGGTCGTCTAGCCAAAGATAAAGACCAATTAAAAGGCACGAATAACCATCAGCTCTCTCTCTTAAAAAAGGCTGATGATATCAGTGAGAAGCTATTTCTTATTTCAAAATCTGTTGAAGACCTAAAACGTGACAATAACGAAATAAACAAACGACTTATAATGATGAAATCATAATAGCTTTATCTCTGATAAGCAACAAGCACCATGTTATTCAACATTAATAGAAGGGTAAGTTCTTCAATTGAAATAAGGCTCGTCTAATATTGTGCGTTTTGAATTTTTCTAGAAAAATATTTTCTTTCTCAGTATATTTTTAAAGCAAAACCTGCCATTCAATAATTCAACTCATCAGTCTGGTTTTGGCCGATCCCAAGCATTCAAAATCTGGTAGGGTTTGAATCGGAACCGATGGTGGCGTTGCGATCGAGCGGCTAGGCCGCTCGAAAACGTCCGTATTTGAAAGGACTATCAATACTCCACGCGCACCGAGCCCATGAAGGTGCGTGGCGTGCCCCAAAAGTTGCGGTCGGCCCGGCCGGTTTCGAAATATTCCTTGTCCAGCAGATTGTCCGCGTTGATTTGGGTGGTCAGCTTGGTTTTGCCGATGTGGGTTTCGTAGCCGATCAGCGCATTGAAGATCGCGTAACCCGGCAGCTGGAAGTTGTTTTCGTTCGAGCCTTGTCGCTGCGAGCGGGCGACGACGCCGGCGCCGAACTTCAGCCCTTTCAACGCGCCATCTTGCAAGGTATAGGTATTCCACAGACTGCCGCCATGCGCGGGCACGTTCGCGAGGCGATGACCTTCGTCGGTACCGCCGTTGCTGACGATTTCCGAGTCTATGTAGGAATAAACCCCGATCACCTTCCAGCCCGGCAGTACTTCGCCGGTCAAATCCAATTCGTAGCCGCGATTGCGAGCCTTGCCGACCGCTTCGAAAAAAAGGGAATTGGCGATCGGCGTGGCGATGTTTTGTTTGGTGATTTCGAAATAGGCGGCGGTCAGATTGAGTTTGCCGTCCAGCCATTCCTTCTTGAAGCCGGCCTCCCATTGCTCCGAGGTTTGCGGTTTGATTTTGGCTCCACCGCTGGCATAAACCCCAATGTTCGGCGCGCCGAAGCCTTGCACGTAGTTGCCGTAGACGCTGAGCGACGGGATGGGCTGCCAGAGCAAGCCGACCCGCGGCGTGACTTTATCCTCGTGATTGGTGTCCTTGATGCCGCTGCCGAAAGCGCCGAAGTCTTGCCACGAGTTGGCATTGTCGTAGCGCATCCCTAGCAGTAAATGTACGTCGTACGGTAGCTTGATCTGGTCCTGCAAATACAGGCCGAACCATTCGAAGCCCAAATTGCCGACCGCGTCCAGCCGCGAAAGCAAGCCGAGATTGCCCGAATAGACCGGGTTATAGATGTCGATGTCCGGTACTGCTTGCGGCGACGGCCAAGCGAAGGTATTTTCGAACGTAAAATAATCGCCGCCGATCATGAACGTGTGCGCCAACATACCGGTCTTGAACTTGCCGGTCAGATCGACGTTGGTGTTGTAAGTACTGCCCAAATTGTCGCGGTTGCCGAAGTTCGTCCGGTGCAGCGTGCGGTTGTCGTCCGCCAACCCGGCCGGCGCGCCGGGCAGATTTTCATTATCTTCGGTGAAATCGGCGAAGAAGCGGTGGCGGAAGGTCCATTGGTTGTTGAAGGCATGGCTCCAGTCCACGCCGAACAGAATGTCGTCGCTGACCGCGCGGATATTGGGTTCGCTTAAATTGCGATTGCGCGGCAGATCGGCCGGGCGATTGCCGATACGTGGCGGGCCGCCGACGTCCGGCGCGGTGTCGTTGTGCAAATAATCGACATAGAAAGTCGCCTGGGTGCGGTCGCTGATGTCCCAATGCACGGTCGGCGCGAAGTAAACCCGCTCGCCTTCGATAAAGTCGCGAAACGAGCCTTTGTTTTCGTAGGCCAGGTTGGCGCGATACTGCACCGATTTGTCGGCGTTCACCGGTCCGGTGGCGTCTATCGTGGTACGGTAAAAGCGGTAGGAGCCAAATTGCTGTTGCAACGAATAATAGGGTGTCGCCAACGGCGTTTTCGGCACCATGTTGACCATGCCGCCCGGCTCGATACGGCCGTATAGTATCGAGGCCGGGCCTTTCAAGACTTCCACCCGTTCCAAGCCGGCGGCATCGCGCAGACCGCCCTGAGTCCAGCCGGTCTCCAGCCGCACGCCGTTGTAATACGGGTTGAAATCGACGAAGCCGCGTACGATAAACGAGTCGGTGGTGCCGCCGTTGCCGGGGCTGGCAAACACACCGCTGACGTTTTTCAGCGCGTCGTCCAGGCGGGTGATTTGCTGGTCGTTGATCACCGATTTCGGCACCACTTTCACCGACATCGGCAATTCCATCACCGGCGTATCGGTTTTGGTCGCGGTCGTCGCGCTGCGGGTTTGGTAGGCGGTGTTGTAAGGGTCGTTGGTATCGTATTCGGTATTACCGACCACCGTGATCGCCGGCATCGTGGTATTGGCATCGCTGCCGGTGTCGATGCGCTTGATCGCGACCGTGTCGCTCGACGTGAAGGTGTGAGTCAGACCGCTACCCGCCAATAGTCTGCTCACCGCTTGCTGAACCGTCAAGTCGCCCGACAACGCGGCACTGGTTTTACCTTTTACCGCGTCCTCGGCATAGAACACGTGTATGCCGGTCCGGCTCCGCAGGCTTTCCAGCGCCGCTGCCAGCGGTTGCGCGGGAATATCGAAGCTAAAACTTTTCTCTTGCGCGGACGCTGCCCACGCGCTTCCGGCCAACGCGCAGATCATCAGGGCTTTGGATAGTGAGTGCATAATCCCTCCTTTGGTTATTTTTGCTTCACTATCCGTTAAGAGGGGATTTGCCGCCGACAACCGCCACTTTTCGAAAAAAAATCTCGCGGTCGATAAGAACGCGGGCTGTCCGGAATGTTTGGGCAATTTAAGGTTGTATGCCCTTCGACTCCGCTCAGGGTGCGGCCCTTCGACTCCGCTCAGGGTGCGGCCCTTCGACTCCGCTCAGGGTGCGGCCCTTCGACTCCGCTCAGGGTGCGGCCCTTCGACTCCGCTCAGGGTGCGGCCCTTCGACTCCGCTCAGGGTGCGGCCCTTCGACTCTACTCAGGGAGCCGCCCAACGACTCCGCTCAGGGAACGGCTAGACGGTTTCCCGCGCGAACGCGAACGGAATCTGCCGGCTGGCTTAACGATCGGAAGGTGTGCGGATAAGGATGCCGCCGGCGGGGCGCGTCAAGTTGTCGGTTCTGCCTATCGCTCGCGCGAGAAAACCGCCTAGCGATCCAACACGATCACGCCGGACGCTGCTTGCCGGATCTTGATCGGCAAGGCCGCCGCGATAACCTTCAAGGCTCCGGTCAAATCGGTGCTGGGAAAATCGCCGCTGACCTTCAGGTCGCGCAAGGCCGGATCGGCGAGTTGCAAGTCCACCGCGTGGTAGCGGCTCAATTGCTCCAAGACCTCGGTCAGCGGCGCATTGCGAAACACCAGTAAATTCTTTTGCCAGGCCATCACCGCGTCGGCATCGAATGAGGTTCGCGCGCCCAAACTGCCGCGCGCGTCGAAATGAATTTGGCTGCCGGCCGGTAGGCGCTCGTTCAGCGTGCTGCTGACGGTGGCGACTTCGACTTCGCCTTCCATCACGCTGACGGTGGTGCCGTCGCGGCCTTGGTAGACGTTAAAACGGGTGCCGATATCGCGAATGCGGCCCGAGGGAGCGAGCACTTCGAAGGGCTTGGCCGGATCGTGTTTGACGTCGAATACAGCCTCGCCGCGCTCCAGGGTGACTTGCCGAGTCTGCCAAGCATAATTCACTCGTAGACGGCTATCGGTATTCAATTCGACCCGCGAACCGTCGGCTAACGCGACCGATAGGCGTTGACCCTTGCCGGTGCGGTATTCGGCCGAATTCAGCCAGTTCCAGGTTAGTGGTGGCGTGGCGACCAGCAACGCCGCCAACGCCAGGCCGCGCAAACGCCGGTTTCGCGCGCGCCGGATTTGGTATTGCGCTTCGCGAAATTGGGCGCGGGCGTTCGTCAAGTTCACATCGGCGGGCTGGCCTTCGGATGGCGCGAAGTTCCGCCAAACGGCGGCGGCATGGCGATAAGCCGGAAGATGACGGGGATCGGCGTCCAGCCAAGCCTGGAAAGCGCGCTGTTCCGTGCTTGAACCGGCGCCGTCCAGGCGTTTTAACACCCAGTGGCTGGCTTGTTCGGCAATATTGGGATCGGTTGGTTTGATCATGGCGGCGGTGAAACGCGACTGAGGACTACGGTGGCGACTTGTAAAACCAGCCGCCAGTCATTCTCGCGGCTGATCCAAGCGGGCGCAGCAATGCGCCAAGGCCTTGGCGCAGTAACGTTCGACGGTGCGGCGCGGCAGATTGAAGGCCTTGGCGATATCGGCCTGGGGAATGCCGTCGATGCGGTGCAGTAAAAAGCAGGTTCGGACAATTTCCGGTAAATCCTGCAGCGCTTGTAGACTGAATTGGTAGCTTTGCTGGCTTTCGGCCACCGTTTCCGGTAACGGTAGCGGACACGCATAATTGTCGTACTCAGCGTTTTCGTGGTCGATCAATTCCAGCGACGGCCGGCGGAATTGATCGGCGCTGAGATTCGACGTGATCTTGAACAAATAGGCGCGAGGGTTGTTCACCGCCGGCAAATCGGCATGTTGCAGCAAGCGCAAAAAAGCATCCTGCACCAAGTCTTCGGCATTGTCGTAATTGCCTTTGCGCTCGGCGAACGCCAGCAATTCCTCGCGGTGGCGGCGAAACAGTTTGTCCAGCAGGTGATTGATCGTCATAGGCAAGGGTTCGCGGTCAATTCGATTTCGATGATCCGGGGTCGGCAACGTTTTTTAAGTGGTTAGCACCCGAAGGCTTAAATCCGACATTCCGGCGACGGTTAATTCAGCATAACGCATTCGGCCGTCGAAGCGCATCTGGTTTGGATTGGTGGTTGTGCCTGTGTCAGGAAGGCGCCTCGCTGCGTATCGAGGGTGATGCGGCGAATGGGGATATCACCTCTTGGTGAATTCGATCGGTTGCGGTTCAGTTTGAGGAGACCAAATGGTCCGGGGCGTGACGGCTTAAAGTGGCTGAGCCGGCAGAGGGTTGATTTAGATTGGAAGACGCTGTGCGGGATTGGCGTGCAAGTCGGCGCGGACGGGCAAGCCCGACCGCGCCGATTGCTCCATGTAAGCCGAGTTGCCTAATATTCGATCCGCACGGAGCCCATAAACGTTCTAGGCGCGCCATAGGTGCCCACGCCGTAAGTATTGAGACCTTGCAGATAGGTTTTATCCAACAAATTGTCCGCGTTGATCTGCGCTGTCACCCGCGTTTGTCCGACCTTCCAGGCCTGGCTGGCCATCAGATTGAGCGTGGCGTACCCCGGCGTTTTCTGGGTTTCGTCATATCCGAGAAACCGCTGACCAACCGCTTGTACGCCCGCGCCGAGCTTCAAGCCCCGCAAGCCGACATTTTGGAATTCGTAGGTCGTCCAAAGATTGCCGCTGTTTTCCGGGGCGTTGTGCAAGCGTTTGCCGACATATTGAGTATGGATCGGATCTTCCACCGTTTGCGCGAACGGCATATAAGCATAGGCCGCCATGATCTTCCAGCCCGGCAGAATCTCGCCGCTGATGTCCAGTTCCAAACCGCGACTTTCCGCTTTCCCTATCAATTGCGACGGCGAACCGGGCGGAAAATCTTGGAAAGACAAGTTGTACTTCTTCAAATCGAAATAGGTCAGGGTAGTGATCAAGCGGCCGTCGAATAACTCGGTTTTCACCCCGGCTTCCCATTGCGCGGCGGTTTGCGGCGCTAACACTCGGCCTTGTGCGTTCAGGCCGTTGGGTGCGCCAAAGTTTTCGGTGTAACTACCGAACAGCGACAACTCCGGTATTGGCTGCCAAAGCACGCCGCCGCGCGGCGATACGCGGTCGTTGCTTTGTTTTTCGACGAACGGAGTCTGAACGCTGGGGAAAAATTGCGGGATCGCGCCGTAGTCGGCGTAAGTGTCGGTGTCGGCATTGTCGTAGCGTAGACCGCCCAGCAGATGCACGTGGTAGGGCAGTTCCACTTGGTCTTGAGCGTAAAAGCCGAACCAGGGGTTGTCGTATTCGAAGGTGTTGAAGGCCGTTCTTTGCGGCGGAAAGTTGGACACCGTCATGCCCGGCATTTGGTAACGGTGGATGGGCTGGTAGGCATTACTGCTCTCGAATCCCGGCATCCACGCAAACACCGGTCCCATGGTGGCTCTGGCGTCGGTCTTCAAATAATCGCTACCGATCAGCAACGTGTGTTTGGCGAAGCCGGTTTCGAACTTGCCGGTCAACTCCAGCGAGTTGAAGTAATTGTTGTAGTAGTCTCCGCCATCGAAATTTTGTTCGAATCCCCAGCGGCCAAAATTGCCGCTGGCGTCGGCTGAACCGGCCGCGGCGACATTGCGCGAAGTGACTTCCGCGAAACTGGCGTTAAAGCGGTGGCGGAGGGTCCAGTTCTCGTTGAAAACGTGTTCGGTATTCGCCGAGAACATCACATACTGATCTTCGCTGTAAGCCCAGGGATCGTTAAAATTGCGGCTTCTAGGCACTTTTCCCAGCAAGTTGTATGGAACCGGATTGTCCGCATTGGTTTTGATATCGCTGTATTCCAATTTAAACGTCGAAGTGGTTTTGTCCGAGATGCGCCAGCGCAACATCGGTGCGGCAAAGATCCGTTCGCCGCCGCCCCATTCCGTTATCGAGTCGTTAGCCTGGTAGGCGAAATTGACCCGATAAGCCAGATCCTTGTGAGTGCTTAACGGACCGGTGGCGTCAATATCGGTGCGAAAATGGCCGTAAGAACCGAATTGTTGACGGACGCTGTAGTACGGGGTATCCAACGGTTGCTTGGTGACGAAGTTGATGATGCCGCCGGGTTCGGAGCGACCGAACAGTATCGAGCCGGGACCTTTTAATACTTCGACGCGGTCGATATTGGCTAAATCGACCGTATGATGCCAGCCGTTGATAAATGGAAAACCGTCCCGATAGTAGGTGGAGCCGCCGCCGCCGTTGGAACCGCTGGAGGACGTGGAGCTAAAGCCGCGTACGTAAAACTCGCGATCGTTGCCGTCGCCGCTGACGACGCCGCTGACGTTCCTCAACGCTTGATCCAGCGTGACCACTTGTTGATCCTTCAACACTTGCTGCGGGACTACCTTGACCGACATCGGCGTGTGCATGATAGGCGTGTCGGTTTTGGTGGCCGTGGATGCGTTAGGCAGGCTGTAGGCGGGGTTGTAAGGGTCGGTCGAGTCGTAAGTCGCCTGTCCGAGCACCGTCACCGCCGGCATCGTCGCGGCGCCGGACGGCAGCGGTTTTTCGGCGGCTTTTTCCAGCGTGATGCTGCCGCTGTCGGTTTGTCGGGCATTGAGGCCGCTACCGCTGAGCAAGCGTTGCAGTGCGGCGGATGGCGTGTACCGGCCATTCAAGCCATCGCTACCAAGACCGCGTACCAGTTCGGCACCGAACAGGACGCGCTGGCCGCTGATTTCGGAAAATCGTAGCAGCGCATCGGACAATGAGCCGGCGCCAATATCGAAATTCATCGTCTGTTGGCTGATGCCGCTGTCCGGGGCGGCCGTGCCGACAGCCGGCACGGCCACTAACAAACTGCCGCACAGTGCCGCGATTGCCGCAAGCAACGGCGAAAGTTCGACGCGACACGGGTTGCCGATGTTTGAGTCCTTACGAGCATGTTTCATCTGATCTCCTGATTATCCGAATTGGAAACGCCCGCCGCGCGCTGCTGTGCGGCGAACTTGGAGATAAGACGAAACGACGGCGGGGGAGTATCTACTCGCCGGGTAAACTTTTTTGTGCGAGTCGCGGCGGACTAACGGGCGGACAGCAAAACCAGGTGGGAACCCACGGTGCGGACGCGTACCGGCAGGCTTTGTTCGATGGCTTGCAGGGCCAGATCGGTATCGCCGATCCCGAATACGCCGGTGATCGGTAGGTTCTCGATGGCCGAATCGGTAATCAGGATTTTACCGGGCCGATAGCGTTCCAGCTCAGCCACTACCGCAGATAGCGGCTGTTCCTGAAACACGATCCGTTGTTGGCGCCAGGCGGCGATGCGTGACGGGTTGACGGTCTCGGCGCTGCCCAAAACGCGGCTGTCGAATTGAATTTGCTCGGCTTCGTTCAATCGTTCCAAGGTCTTGCCGTCCGCGTTGCTGACTTTGACCGCGTGCTCGAGTACGGCGACGCGCACCCGGTCGTCGTCGCGAAGGACATCGAAAGCTGTGCCCAGCGCCTGCACCGTACCGGCGCCGGCGTCGACCACGAACGGTCGCGCGGGATCGGCGGCAACCTGAAAAAACGCTTCGCCGCGTTGCAGGCTGACCCGGCGTTGTTTAGCCGAAAAATCGACCGACAGCGCGCTGCCGGTGTTCAGCATCACGCTGGAACCGTCGGCCAATTGTATTTGGCGCTGGCCGCCGACCGCCGACCGGTAATCGGCCCAATAGCCGGATGC
Source organism: Methylomonas sp. MS20 (assembly GCF_050275925.1). Taxonomy (NCBI): domain Bacteria; kingdom Pseudomonadati; phylum Pseudomonadota; class Gammaproteobacteria; order Methylococcales; family Methylococcaceae; genus Methylomonas; species Methylomonas sp. MS20. Next base: position 4,640,876 of record NZ_CP189962.1, on the reverse strand, counting down.
GTACAAATGGAGTACCGCCACCGCCAACAATAGCGATGCCGCCAGCGCCAGACTCGCGCGATGGCGGCGGACTGGCGGCCCGCGCCGAAGCGCGGTCGCGCGCGACCGTTCTTGGGCGGCTGCCGGCGCCGGTGGCGCGACCAGCCCCAGGTCGGCGGCGCTCACTGTGTCCAGTCCGAGCCAGAACGCGTTGACGTCGCGCCACGCGGCCCGGTGCTGCTCGCTGGCGGCCAGCCAAGTCTCGAATGCTCGGCGCTGCTGGTTGCTCAGCAAATCGGAGCTTAGAGTGGCTTGCCAAGCTATCGCCTCGCGTTCGGCGCGCGCGGAAAAGGTTTCGGACGCGGCTTTGTTCATCGGCCGGCCACCGGCGACATCCGCCGGGAAATAATCGGGCAAACCGAGCGGTCAGCGGCGTTACGCATCGCGACGCTCCCGCTCGGACAGTTCTAGTTCGCGCATGCGTCGGCGGCAATGTTCCAGCGCTTTGTTGATATGTTTCAACACCGTGCTTTCGGCAATGTTCAATTCGCGCATGATTTGCGAGTAGGGATAATGGTGAAACTTATGCAGCACAAACACCTCCCGGCATTTGGGCGGCAATTCGGAGACCGCTTGCTGCAAATGCAGCAGTTTCTGCCGGCTGTAGACTTGGCGTTCCAGGTCGGGCGTCGCGTCGGCGTGTTCCGCCAGTTCTTCCTCGGCGGCGTGCCGCTCAGCTTCGCGCTGATGTTTACGCAAATGATCGATCGCCAAATTGCCGACCACTTTGTACAAAAAAGCTCGCGGATTGGCGATCTGGCTTTCCGATTCGAACTGCGTCAAACGAAAAAAAGCATCCTGCAAGATGTCGGCCGCGGTCTCCGGACAACGAACCCGAGGCGCCAGAAATCCCAGCAACTCGTCGCGGTGACGCTGAATCAGGTCGTTGGCAAAATCCGGTGAGAAGCGATACATCGTCCGATTGAGTGGAAGTCCTTTTTCATTAGACCACGGCCGGCGGACTGGCGACAATATCGGCCGGGGCTCGCTCGCGATGATGCCGACTAAGGCGTACGTCTATTACAACCCTGTCAAACAGGGCGGGGCAGTCTCGGGTAATCGACGGTTTTATCGGCGGATGACGCTTCGCTTATCCGCCTTGCGGCCCTAGGGGAAGCCTCGATAGAAACCGGGGGAGCGCCAGGGTTTTGCGCATGTCGGTTCAATTGATCTGTCTGCGAGTTATAAATAGCGGCATAATGAGTTCGAATAAAACCTCAGGATCAATATGTGGTTTTTAAGCCGCTAATACGGAAACCATTATTCGCCTCACTCTTATATTAAAAACAATGAAAACGCCTATATTTCTAAGTTATCCAAATCCTTTTAATCAAGCACAACAAGATTTCATTGAGAGGCTAGTAAACTATTTGCACAACAACGAATTGGAACCGAGAACGTTGGGCGTTACCGACTACGATATGGAGTCCCCGCTGAGAGCGATTCGTAGAATTATGATGGAGTCGAATGGCATCATCACCATTGCTTTTCGGCGTAGTAAAATCTTGACAGGTGTATTTAAACCTGGGTCGGAGGCGGAAAAATCATTGGGTGAGACTTGGTTAACCAGCCCGTATTCACATATCGAACCGGCGATGGCTTTTCAGATAGGTTTGCCGGTTTTAATTCTTAGAGAACATGGGGTTTTTGCCGACGGAATTCTAGAAAAAGGCATATTGGGGTCCTACATGCCTGAGTTTAATTTGGATTTGCCGGCGAAGGATTATCTTCTCACTGACGAATGGAAACAAATATTCAAAAAATGGACGGGTTATGTTGCTAGCGTTGTCGAAAATAAAGGGAATCCTCCAAAGCTGTATTAACGGATGATGGCTTAAACTAAGAAGTATTCTAAAGATTACACTCCGAAGGCGACAATATTCCGATTTTACGAAATGGCTATTTATTACCTAGCCAGATAATATTGTCGGGGTTTGCCGAGCGGCGCATCGGGGTTTGTGGCGCGATTTATCCTGGTTCCCAAGCTCCGGCTTGGGAGCACAACGCTTGGACGCTTTCGCTTTTCATGGAGTTGGGACGCTGGCACCTCCATCCCATTGCCCTACAATTTTGCACCTTACGGCCTTGTCGCTCAAAACAGCCATTTTCAGATGTTCCAACAGCAAAAACAGAGTCGAAGTGTAATAGTAAAATAAAAAAATTAATAACTCATTTGTTTCATTGAACACACCTCATTAGTAGATGATTTACACAGCTGTATATTCCCGTCAGTAGTAAAGGCTCAATTGGCTGGTGCGTGCGCTAATACATACCGGAAATTAAGGCTTTCCGAAGTGTAAGGCTATATCTTACAATAGCCTTTCGTAAACCGGCTAGGAGAACAACATGGCGCAAGCACGAACCCAAACTGTTAGCCTCGGCGAGCACTGGAATAGCCTGATTGAGTCGTTGCTAGAGAGTGGACGTTATGCAAGCGTAAGTGAAATTATGTGCGATTCCTTACGTTTGCTTGAAGAGCGAGAAGCTAACTCAAAACTGCAATCTTTACGCACAGCCCTAATTGAAGGCGAAGAGAGTGGCGATGCTGGCGAATTACATATGGAAACAATTAAACTGGAAGCAAAAAAAGAAGCCGGTTTAACCTGAAATGCGAAAAATCCATCTTCAGGTCCTCGCGAAACAGGACCTAAAATGTATTTGGCTATACTCATTTAATAACTGGGGAGAGGAGCAGGCGGATTGCTATTTTGATGAATTAAATGCTTCATTCGTTTTAATCGCTAAAAATCCGGAATTGGGTATTGCCTGTGATTACATACGTGAAGGATATAGGCAATTTCACATCAATCGCCATTTGGTTTTTTACCGTATTACAGCAACCAAAATTCACATTGTACGGGTACTTCATGACAGAATGAATTACACAGCGCATTTATAAAAATTCAGTCAAAGGTATGCATTGCATACCATTTCCCAACGCAAACATATCCAGTCGCAGCAATAAGCTACGTTACGCGTACCAAGTTATTCATTCGCTGATCCCCGCTTCTCCGAATGTCATCTATTTTCAGACTGGACGAGGCCATCGATTAAAACGGCTCTGCCGCTAGCCTGCGAGCGGGATGCTTACGGCAAAAAGCCGGTCTGGTAAGGCTTTTTGCCGATCGCGCAACGCAAATAGCCTTGCGGTTGAACCTGTTCAGCCTTAAACCAGCACCAAAATGCCCGGAGCTTGAAGCTGTTTGGGTTAAGCGCGAGCTGAAGCGCCTGACGGTCGCAGCTAAAAGCCACAATCTCTTGGCAAATAGGCGCGGTTTCGAAGCTGTACCGGTTTGCGAATTGGGCAAATCCGCTCTCGCTTAAGGCTTTTATGCTTGCGCGAGCCGCTAAAAGCCAAGGCTGTGAGGCGAAAAGCCTTAGCTTCTAGCCGCTACCGGCTTGCGGTTAACGCGAGCAAGTATGGCTGGGCAAGGCATTCAGCGCGTAAGTTGATGACATGGACTCCTCTCCCCAACTAGAGGTGTCATTAAGTCGGAAACATTATTTTGGGCAATCTTGCCTTGCAATTGGGGAGGAGCCCATATTTGGGGTGATGCACGAACCCCAACACGACAACCTTTGAGCCGCCAGCCATATATGAAAGCGAGTCATTTCGACCAATAAAGCCATCGGCAACCAACAAAGGCCAAACCGGTCAAAATGTTGGGATTCGTTACCTTACCCCAACTTACCGAGTTTTGCGCTCGGCAAACGCCAGCAATTCCTCGCGGTGGCGGCGAAACAGTTTGTCCAGCAGGTGATTAATCGTCATAGGCAAGGGTTGCGGTCAATTCGATTTCGATGATCCGGTGCCGGCAATGTTTGCGCGGTAGTTAGCACCCGAAGGCTTAAATCCGACATTCCGGCGACGGTTAATTCAGCATAACTCATTCAGCCGATGTCGCGCACCTGGATTGATTGGGTTGGGATAGGCGACGGCCCGTAAAGGCGCTCTTTTCGAGGAATCAATTCGGCATGGGGATCAGGGGGAGAACGCCGCATGCTTCGCGAATTCAGGCGGTTTGGGTGCGGTGCGTTGGGGTGAGGCACTAACCCAACACGATGCGCCAAACCCAACCCGTAAGCCATCAGCAACGAAACATCAACGTTACCGAACTTTCAAAGGCCGTTAATGTTGGGGTTCGTGCCTCACCCCAACTTGCGGTCCTCACTCTAGATCGAACACTGTAGATGTTTCACCGTCGCGTATTAGAGACACTAAGGTAAATCAATACTCAATTCTGACCGAACCCATGAATGCCCTCGGCGAGCCGACTTCGATACCATTTCGACCGAATGAAGCCGGGAAGTATTCTTTATCCAGCAAGTTATTGACGTTGATTTGCGTCGTCAATTTGCTTTCCCCAACTTGCCAAGCGTAAGCGGCCAACAAGTTTAGTGTCGTATAGCCGGGTAACACTGCGGTATTGGCATTTGGGTCAGTGTGTTGTGAGCCGCGGATGATCACCCCGCCGCCGAGCTTTAGACCTTGTAGCGTCCCGGCCTGGAATTCGTAAGTTGTATACAGACTACCGCCATGCTTAGGCACCCCACGTAGGCGCTGATCGATTTCGTCGACATTTCCCTTCGTGACATAGGCATCTGGTGTATATGCATAGGAAGCGATCATATTCCAACCGGACAGGATTTCACCTTTTGCATCCGCCTCCAGACCGGCACTACGCGCCTCGCCGATGGCTTCGTTAACCCCTAAAAGTCCGTTAAAAACCCCGACATTTTGTTTCGTCAAGTCGAACCACGCCAGAGTTGTAAGCAGCCTTTTGTCAAAAAGTTCGGCTTTGGCACCCAATTCCCATTGCTGTGCCGTTTCCGGTGGTAATACTGATCCACCAAATCCAGAGCTATTAATGCCTGTGAAATTTTCCGAGTAACTTCCGTACAAACTCAATTCTGGAATTGCCTGCCAAACGATGCCGCCACGAGGAGTAAGGCTGTCCTGACGAGGATTTATGGTTGGATTGCCGTTATTTATCGTCACGCTGCTCTCTGCACTATCGTATCTAAATCCAGCCAACATGCTGATGTTAAGAGGGAGTTTGATTTGATCCTGCAGGTACAAGCCAAACCAGTCATTCTTGGAGTCAAGCTTAAGAGAAGGGTTAGCTTGCGCGATACTAGGGCCAAGGTAAGCTGGATCGTAAATGTTGACATCTGAACCAAAAAAGCTCGCCCTAAAGTTATCTAGGCTTTTTCGGTAATAATCGCCTCCAAGTAGCAACGTGTGTTTGAAACCCCATGTATCGAAGCGTCCGGTCAGATTGATACTATTAAAATAGAGAGCCTGATCTTCTGGCGAGTTGGCTGAGTGGGCGCCAAATCGATTGACCGTGTTGGAGTCAACCAACGATGGAAAGGTTGCCACTTGGTCAACGCCGGCATATACCGCGTTGAACCGGTGGCTAAAAGTCCAGTTGTCGTTTAATGCATGCGTCCAGTTCATTCCAAGAATGATGGTTTCATACTCGGTTGGAGGATTCGCTTCCCCGAGAAATCGGCTACGAGGCAATTCCGCTGGGTGGCGACCAATGGCAGGAATGCCGCGATCGAATACCACGTGTCCAGTGTCGTACTCCATTTCGAAATTTACTTGAGTTTTTGGACTTATATTCCAGGTAATGGTCGGCGCAACAAACACCCGTTCGCTATTCACCATATCGCGAAATGAATTCGCACTCTTATAAGCTAAGTTGAAACGGTACAGTAACGATTTGTCATTAGTGATCGGCCCGGTAGCATCCAAGGTAGTTCGGTAAAAATCGTAGGAGCCAAATTGTTGTTGCAACGAGTAATAGGGTGTGGCCAACGGTTTTTTTATTACGTAATTCACGACACCGCCCGGAACAGCCATCCCATAAAGTAGAGACGCCGGACCTTTTAGCACTTCAACTTTCTCTGTATTCGCCAGATCCCGCCCGCCCACAATAAAGTCTCCGAGAGGCAATGGCATACCGTCCCGGTAATCTCCTACCGGATAATTGCTAAATCCACGTCGTGTCGTCCAATCTAGATAGTCGCCAGAGCCGCTTGCCTTGAAAACTCCGCTGACATAATCGAGTGCGTCGGTTGACCTAACAGCTTGGATATCCTCTAAAACCTGTTTAGGAACCACCTGAACCGAAAACGGCGTTTCCATGATCGGCGTATCGGTTTTGGTGGCTGTGGATGCGTTAGGCAGGCTGTAGGCGGGGTTGTACGGATCGGTCGAGTCGTAAGTCGTCTGTCCGAGCACCGTCACTGCCGGCATCGTCGATGGACTGAGTTGGCTGCTCGCGGCGGCGGCCGGTTTGGCCTCCAGGGTGACGGTGCCGCCGCTGATCCGGTATCGGAGCCCGGTGCCTTGCAACGCCTGGGTCAGAGCCTGATCCAACGACATGTCGCCGCTAACACCGGGAGAAACCAAGCCTTCAACCATTTCCTCTGTAAACACAAATTGCACGCCGCCTTGTTCGGCCAACGCGTTTAGCGCGGCGTACAGCGGTTGTTTGGCGATATTGAAGCTGTGGGTGGCGGTACTTGCGCGACTGCCGGTGGCGCTATTGCCAACCTCGGTCGCTAGCAACATCGTCGGTGCGATCAATGCCGCCAGGCCAAGGTACAAAGGGATTTTGCCTGATTTAAAGGCTATTTGCGGCGTCAATGCCGCTGGGCGTTTGGAAAGGGTTTTGGCGTTTTTCATCGGTAGGGTTCCTTGTTTTTGTAATGTCCGTTTAGATAACGCCCCTGCCCATGCAAAGACTCAAAAATTCTGCTGTGGCAAATTGTCGCGGCACTGCCGGATAGAGTGGCTGAGAAAAATACAGCCATTGTCTTGCATTTAATTGGCTACATATTCTTGTTTTGGTGTATTGTTTTCAAAAGTCATACACATGGAGATTGCGATGCGTACCAATATCATGATCGATGAAACATTGATGGCCGATGTTTTAAGCCTGACGGGCTTAAAAACCAAACGCGAGGCCGTTGAGCTGGGTTTAAAAACCTTGCTGATGTTAAAGCAGCAAGAAGCCATCAAAGCCTTCAAAGGTCAATTAAAATGGGAAGGCGATTTAGAACAAATGCGCGCTGACCGATGATTTTGGTCGATTCCAGCGTCTGGATCGATTATTTCAACGGCACAGAAACGCTGGCAACCCTAAAGCTGGATGGTTTGCTGGGTGTGCAGCCTGTCTGCACTGGCGATTTGATTCTGGCGGAAGTGTTGCAAGGGTTTCGGCAAGATGAGGATTATCAAGCGGCAAAAAAATTACTGTGTGCCTTGCCGGTACATGCCCTGTTAGGAACGGCAATGAGTTTAAAAGCCGCCGATAATTTCAGACATCTGCGTAAACAAGGCATTACCATTCGAAAAACCATCGATACCATCATTGCAACTTACTGTATCGAAAACCAGATGCCGTTGTTGCATTCAGATAAGGATTTTCAAGCTTTTCAACAATTCTTGGGTCTACAGGTGGTGTGAGATGCGGTTTAAGGAAGCTACGACAAGCGTTCGCCGACGTTGCCGATGAACTGGAAATTGCATGATGGGCGGGATTTCTGCAGCCAGTCTTATTTGGCTTACTATGAAAGTCACCGGACGCCGTCACTCAATCCGGTGTCGGAACGCCGTCAATAGCGGCTAAAGCCGTTCCTGTGCCACTGACTTTCGTTTACCGGGGCGATGCAGCTGTTTCATGATCGTCAGTTGTAATCTGTCGCCCTTGCAACACCACAATATGCCCGGCATGCAGTACTTGAACCGGTAGCGTGTTACCCAGTGCATTCAGCCAATCATCGATACGTTTGATGTCCATGGCGACATGGATTTTGCGTTGCGCCAGTTCGGAATTCAGTAAAAACACATGGCCGGGACGGTAGCGGTTAATTTCGTCGACGACATCTTGCAACGGGACAAAATTCATCACTATCCGGCCTCTGCGCCAAGCATCTGCTATCGACAAGTCGGTGGTTTGCACCGCGCCGAGTTGATCTTCGTTGAACGCGATATGCTCCCCCGGCTCAAGGATGACATTGCCCAATAGTTGGCCTTGATGATTGGTTCGGGTGGTGCGTACTTTGCCTTCCAGCAAGGTAACATCGCCCGCCGCGTTGGCGTAACGCACCACAAAACGCGTGCCGAGCGCTTCGGTCGTGGCTTGGCCGCTGGTTACGCGGAAGGGGCGTTGGCTGTCGTGCGCGACCTCGAATTCCGCTTCGCCTCGCAGTAGCTGGACGCGGCGCTCGCCGGCGCTCATGTTGACGTCTAGCGCCGTATCGGTGTTCAGATGGACGGTGCTGCCGTCGCTCAATTGAACGGTGCGCTGTTCGCCCACCAGCGTTCGATAGTCGGCCCAAGGATGGAACAGCCAATTGGCGCAATAGCCGCCGCACACCGCCCAAACCAGAGTGGCCGCGACGGCCAGCCCGCCGCCGAGAGATCGCGCCCGCCGGAACATCCGCCGACGCTGCGGCATTTTGGTGTCCGGTGTGCGCGAGCACGGCGCGATGGCGGTGGCGCTTGGCTGGGCGTCCACGGCGCCAATAGCTTGCGGCAGCAGGCGCGCCAGGCGTTGCATTTTACGGTCGGCGGCGGCGTGCAGCGGGTCGCGGGCCAGCCATATTCGATACTCGGCCAGTTCTTGGTCGGTCATTTCGCCGGACAGTTGCCGAGCCAGCCAAACCACCGCTTCTTGTTCGATGGTCTCGCGGTTTGGGTGGTGGGTATCTGAGCTAGACATAGGCCTTACCTTGAGCGAAGTGGATACCCCAATAACGAACCAACCAACGTTGCGGCACATATTTTGGCGGCCGATTCATCACGCCTCGTCCTCGTCGTCCAGCCCCGCGCGCAAATGGTCCAGGATTTTCACCATCTCTTTCTCGACCAGACTGCGGGAAATACCCAGGTGGGCGCCGACTTCGGCGTAGGTCAAGCCTTCCAGCCGATTCAGCCGCAGGATTTGCGCGCAACGCGGCGGTAGTTGCGCCAATAGCGCCTGGACCCGTTGAATTTCCTCGCAGAACATCGCGACGTGGTCCGGCGCGGCCGTCACGTCTTCTTCGCCGGCGTCGCCGCAAAACCGTTCCAATAACTCGGCGTGGCGGCTTTGGGCGCGGATGTGGTCTATCGACAGATTGCCGGCCACTCGATACAGCCAGGCACGGACCTCGCCTTCGGTTTGCGGCGGCGGTTTCAGGTGCGGCAGGCGCAAATACACTTCTTGCAGCAGCTCGGCGGCGGTGTCCGGGCACTGCACGCGCCGAACCAGAAATTGCTGGAGTTGCGGTCGCGCGCAGAAGTAGATCCCGCTAATGTCGTCTATCGATAAGGCCATGTGGGGCAACAGTGTTCAAATTCCGTAGGGACGGCGGTTCGTTTCCGGAGGGGCCGCAGCGGCGAGCGAGCCGAGCGGTATAGGCCAAGTCGCGCTCTTGCTGGATTGCCCAAAATGCGCCGCGACTGGTTTAGCGTTGGCCGGCCCGATCGGCCATGCCGGTCAAGTTTCAGGTGTCCTATTGGATCAAACGAATCGGCGCCACGCAATCCACATATTTTCCGGAGAACGAGTCGTCCGCTGGTGGGTGGGGGCGAGCGTTTCGGCGGTCGGCGGCCGGTTTTCGGACTATAGTAGATTGGTTAGCCGATCGGCGGCAGTTCAAGGTCTCGGTCAAACACAGGACTTTCGGGTTAGTGGTTGAGGCCTGGCCGAGAGAGTCCCCGGCCGGCTGGTGGAAGGCTTTTTCAGGGATGGCAATTTACTGGAGAGCGGTTTTGGCGGATCAATCCATGGAAACCCCGCCGGTTTGGCCTGTGACGATCGCCAGCGCCGACCAGCGACTGACGTTAGCGTTGACCGGCGATATTTCGGTGCGAAAAGCGCTGGACGCCACCGGTTTGAGAGTGCGCGCGGCTTGCGGCGGCTTGGGAACCTGCGGTGCGTGCTTGATACGGATCGTGAGCGGCGAGTTCAATCCGCCGACGCTGGCTGAATATCAAAAAATTCCCCCCGAGGAACGGGAAGCCGGTGTGCGCTTGGCCTGCCAGTTGTGGCCGCGCGGACCGGGCGAACTGTATCTGGACAACCCGGCGCCGGCATCGGTTTGGCTGGCGCTGGACGAAGACGGGGGCGACCGCTGGCCGGGCGATCCCGAGCTTAGCGGCGGTATTTACGGTGTCGCGGTCGATTTGGGGACCACCCATATCCGCTTGTCGTTTTGGGACCGCCAATCCGGCCGGCGCATCGGCACCCGCATCGGCGTCAATCCGCAAATCGCCGTCGGCGCGGACGTGTTGACCCGGCTGGATGCGGAAAGCCGCGACGGCGCGGATCGGCCGATAGGCCGGCTGGCCCGAGACGCGGTGATGGACGGTATCCGCGATATTCTGAGCCGGGACTTGGGCGAAATCACGCCGATTCTGGCCCAACTCGGGAAAGCGGTCATCGTCGGCAACACCGCGATGCTGACGCTAATTTGCGGCGGCGACGGCGATAACCTGTATCGACCGGAAAACTGGCAGCGTCCGATTGCCTGCCAGCCGAACGATCTTGATGTCTGGCGTCGCGACTGGCGCACGCCGGCGGCGGATATTCGTATCGTGCAGCCGCTGGCCGGCTTTATCGGTTCGGATTTGTTGGCAGACGTGCTGGCCACCGGCATCATCGAGCAGGCCGAGCCGATGATGTTGGCCGACTTCGGGACCAATACCGAAATTGCCTTGTGGGACGGTGACCGCTTGACCGTCACGTCGGTGCCGGGCGGGCCGGCCTTCGAAGGCGTCGGTTTGCGTAACGGCGTGTCGGCGGAGCCCGGCGCGATCGCTCGCGTGGCCAAGGATGAACAAGGCTGGCAATGGCATACTCTGGGCGACCGGCCGGCGCGCGGTTTCTGCGCCAGCGGTTTTATCGACGCGATCGCATTGTTGTTGGACGCCGGGTTGCTCAAGCCCTCCGGGCGGTTTGCCGAAGCGCCGCCGGTCGAAGGCTTTCGCCTCGATCCGGCCGTGCCGCGCACTGCGATTTTCCCTGGCGATATCGACGCCTTTCAGCGCGCCAAGGCATCGGCCGCCGCCGCGATGGCGCAACTGCTGGCCGATGCCGGATTGGAGCTCGCCGATCTGGCCGCGCTGTGGATTTGCGGCAGCTTCGGCCGGCATCTGGATTTGCGTCACGCGGTCCGGGTCGGTTTGTTGCCGGCATTGTCGGCGGAACGCACTAAAATTATGGCGAATGCCGGATTGGCCGGATGCGAGCAATTGCTGCTGGATACTCGGGGCGAGTCGCGGCTGCAGGCCATTTTGGCGCGGGCCGGTGTCGTCAATCTGGGCGACTCCCCGGCTTACGAAGCGCGTTTTATCGACCATCTGCGTTTATGCCCGATGCCCAATTAGGAGCGATCATGGATTTGGAGTCCTACATCAAGTCTTACAACGAGGCGGTTTTCGAAACCGACAAACAAGGGGCTTTCGCTGTCGTCAATCAAGCGTTGGAACAAGGACTCAGTGCCGAGGACGTGGTCTTCAAACTGGTGATTCCGGCCGTCGAACAGATGATGGAAATCATCGAAAAAGATCCGGACGCCAATCTGGCTCAGCATTTCATGACCGCGCAGATCGCCGCCGACGTGACCGAGCGCATGCTGGAAAAATTCCGGAAACCGCCGGAAATGATAGGCCGGGTCGTCATCGGCGCGGCTTACGGCGATCTGCATTCCTTGGGCAAACGCATCGTCAGCGGTTGCTTGAAGTCGCTGATGGTCGATGTCGTCGATTTGGGCACTAACGTCAGCGCCGAAAAATTCGTCGATACCGCGGTCGAGGAAGACGCGCAGGTGATTGCGATTTCCGCGATGATGGTCCACACCGCGACCGGCGAGAAAGGCAGCACGCGGGTGCGGGCCTTGCTGAAGGAACGCGGCTTGGAAGGCCGGATTAAATTGGCGGTGGGCGGAGCGCCTTACCGCTTCGACCCGGCGTTGTACATCAAGGTCGGCGCCGATGCCTGGGCGCCCGACGGGGTGACCGCCGCGAAGGTCATCGTCGATTTGATTCGGGAGGTGAAGCCATGACCCCGTCGCAAATTCTCGCCGCCGCGATCGCCGGCGAACCGGCGCCGCGTATCCCGGTGTTCTGTAATCTGTTAGACCACGGCGCGGGTCTGCTGGGCATGCGGGCCAAGGATTATTTCGCCGACGGCGCGGCGGTGGCCGAGGCGCAATTGCGGCTGTTGAAATTGTACGGCCACGACAACGTGTGGAGTTTGCATTACGTTGGCAAGGAAGCCGAGTTGTTGGGTTGCCGGGAAATATTGTTCGCCGACGACGGCGTGCCCAATGTCGCCGATTTCGTGATTAAGAATTTGGACGACATCGCTAAATTCGAGGTGCCGGCCGACATCACCTTGTTACCGGCCTGGCAGTCCATGGCGGATTGCTTGCGGATTTTGCGCGCCGAAGTGGGCGGCACTCATCCGATTTGCGCGTACATCACCGCCTCGACCACCTTGCCGGCCATCTTGATGGGGATGGACAAGTGGCTGGAGTTGTTTTTGCTGGGCCCCTTCGATCTGCGCGATGAATTGCTGAGTAAGTGCTCGGCATTCTTCCGCCAGGAAATCGCCGCTCTCCGTGCCGCCGGGGCCGATGTATTGGTGTATTCGACGCCGTTCGGCTCGCCGGCCTTCGTTAGCCGCAAGCAGATCGAAAACCTGGTGCTGCCCTGGATGCGCAGTGATCTGGCCGACGGTGTGGAAAACGTGGTCTATTACTGCGGCATGGCGCCGTTTAACGACGTCATCGATTGGGTGTTCGACGAGTTGGACATCCGCACTCACTATATCAGTCCGTTGGCCGATCTGGCGGAAGCCAAGCGGCTGATCGGCGCGCGCGGGTTGACTTGCGGCGTCATCGACGACATTAAAATGATTCATTGGTCGCCCGAACAGACCCGCGCCGAGGTCAAGCGCATTCTCGACATCGGCAAACCCGGCGGCCATTTTCTGTTCGGCAACGGTGTGATGCCGTTGGCGGTGCCGGAAGCCAACATCCGCGCGATGGTCGATGCCGCTTTCGAATACGGGAGGCTGGAATGAAAAGCTTCGAACTCAAGCAAGACCCGCCGCTGACCATGGTCGGCTGCGGCATCCTACGCAAGGAAGTGGATCTGCTGATCGAAAAGAACCGCTGGAACGTGCACACCTATTTTTTGGATTCCGCGTTGCACAACTATCTCAATCGGCTTTCGGACGAATTGAATCAGGCCTTGACCGAGCGCGAACAGGCCGGCGAAAAAACCGTGGTGTTTTACGGCGGTTGCCATCCCTTGATGGAACATTTCCTGGATGAGCACCACACCTGCCGGACCCACGGCCAAAATTGCATCGTCATGCTGCTCGGCTACGAGGCGTTCATGCAAGAACTGGAGAAGGGCGCGTATTTTCTGGTCGAAGATTGGGCGTTGACCTGGGAGCCGATGATTACCGCCTGCTTCGGCACCAAACTGGACGTAGTCCGGGAAATCTTTCATAGCAGCCACAAATATATTCTGGCCTTGCGCACGCCTTGCAACGGCGACTTCACGTCGGCCGCCGAGGCGGCCGCCCGTTTCGTCGATTTGCCGTTGCTATGGCGGGACGTTGGCCTGGAACATCTGGAAGGAGTATTGGCCGATGCCATTCAACGCCGTTTGGCCGAGGAATCATGACAGCGGCGGCCGATCCTCGCCATCTGCAACAGCGCATCGAGCACCTGGAGGCGCGGGTCCGCAAGTTATCCGAAGAAAAAGCCAATTTATACTTGGTGTTGCACATGGTCGAATTGCTGAATACCGTCGCCGGCGTCGAGAGTTTGCTGGAAAGCTGGATGGCGGCGCTTTGCGGCACCTTGGGCGGCAGCAATGTGGAAATTTACTATCTCGACGAAGGCAAACTCCATTACGCCAATTTGTTCGGCGAGCGTTGCGTGTTGACCGAGATCGGAGACCCGCTGGTCGCCGAAGCCTTTAGCAGCCAGCGCTTTATCGAATCCGCCAGCGACGCCCGGCACACTTTGTTGCGCGGTACCGAGGTGCCGGTGGCCTGCACTTGGGTGATGCCGTTACTGGTCGGCAAGGAATTGATCGGCGTCGTCAAAATGACCGATTTATTGGGTTCGGCACAAATGCGCGACTATCTACAACCCTTTCTTTCGCATATGGCCTTGATCTTGAATAACGAAATCAAGACGCGTGTCGCCGAAACCGCCAACCGGGCCAAAAGTAACTTTCTGGCGACGATGTCGCACGAAATCCGCACGCCGCTGAACGGTATTCTGGGCATGGCCCAATTATTGAGCCTTCCGGGCGGCAATCCGGAGAAGCATCGCGAGTACGCCCAAACCATACTGACCTCCGGGCAAACCCTGTTGGCCTTGTTGAACGATATCCTCGATCTTTCCAAAATCGAGGCCAGCAAGCTGGAATTGGTGCAAGTCGCCGTCGCGCCGGCCGTGATCATCGAAGAAACGCGTCAGCTTTATGCCGAGAGCGCCCGCCAAAAAGGTTTGTCGCTACACGCCGATTGGCTGGCGGAGCCCGACCGGCATTATTTGCTCGATCCGGTGCGCTTGCGGCAAATGCTGTCGAATTTGCTGAGTAACGCGATCAAATTTACCGAGCGCGGCGAAATTCGGATCGAAGGTCGGGAATGGGTCGGCGAAACCGGCGCTACCGAATTGGAGTTTTCGGTCAGCGATACCGGCATCGGTATCCCGGCGGAGCAACAAGCACTGCTGTTCAAGCCGTTCACCCAGATCGATACCGGTGCCGCCCGCCGATTCGGCGGCACCGGCTTGGGCCTATCCATCGTACGGCGTTTCGCCGAACTGATGCACGGATGCGCCGGCGTCGACAGCGCGGCGGGCTCGGGCGCCCGGTTTTGGTTTCGGGTGCGCGGCGAGCCGACGGAGGTCGAGCCGGCAGCCGATCCAATGCCGTCGGTCGGCGAACCTCGCCGGCAACTCGTCGAGCCGACCGATGGGCGGATACCGAATATCTTGATCGTCGACGACGATAAAACCAATCGGGCGGTCGTCGAAGCGATGTTGTCCGACCAGCGGGTCAGGCTGATCAGTGCCGAGGATGGCCGGCGCGCGCTCGCGGTGCTGGCCGAACAGGCCGTCGATCTGGTGTTGATGGATTGCCGCATGCCGGACATGGACGGCTACGAAGCAACCCGGTGTCTGCGGCAACGGGAAGCTGGGGAAGGCGGCCGGCGCGTGCCGGTCGTGGCGCTGACCGGTCATGCCTTTGCCGAAGATCGGCAGCGTTGTCTGGATGCCGGGATGGATGCCGTATTGGTCAAGCCCTTGGAGCTGAGCGCCTTGAAGGGCCAACTCGCCCGGTTTTTGCCCGGATGGCACACTGTCGAAGCGGCGGCAACCGTGCCTGAATCCGCCGTGCAACTGGACTCGGAGCGGATCGCGGTTATGTTGGATGAGCTGGATGGGCTATTGGAAAAAAATCTGTTCAACGCGGTCGGCAAATACCAGGCCTTACAACAGTTGCTGCAAGGCAGTCCGCTGCAAAACCGGTTTCTGGCGGTGGGGCAAGCGATCAACGACATGAGTTTCGACCGGGCGCTGGTCCGGTTACGGGCTTTGCGCGCCGAAACCTCGACCGGGAGCGGTCCGCTATGAGCGAACGTCAACTAAAAATCCTCGCGATCGACGATACGCCAGCCAATTTGGCCTTGTTGGGCATGGCGTTGCAGGACGAATATTCGGTTCAAATCGCCACGTCCGGCGCGAAAGGTCTGGCGCTGGCTCAGGACGACCCACCCGATTTGGTATTGCTGGACATTATGATGCCCGACATGGACGGTTTCGAGACCTGCCGGCGCTTTAAGGCGGATGCCGGCTTGAAGGACATACCCATCATTTTCGTGACGGCTCTCAACGAGAAAAATACCGAAATGGCCGGGCTGGCCTTGGGGGCCACCGACTATTTGACCAAGCCCATCGACATCAATGTCGCCAGATTACGGATTCATAATTTGCTGGAACGGGAGCGCTTGCGGATGGCGCTGCTGGCGCGGGAGGCCGAGCAGCGCTTGGCGGCCAGCGTGTTCGCCCACACCCATGACGGCATCGTGATTAGCGATGCCGACAATCTGATTATCGATGTGAATGCGTCGTTTACCCGAATCACCGGTTATCAGCGCGACGAGGTGTTGGGACTGAATCCGCGGGTCCTGAAATCCGGCCGCCAGCCGGCCGAGTTTTACCAGACGATGTGGCACACGTTGTTGGAGCAAAACTATTGGCATGGCGAGCTGTGGAATCGGCACAAGAGCGGCCGGCATTACGCGGTACTCAGTTCGATTTCGGTGGTGCGCGATCAGAACGGCGCGATTCACCACTTCATCGGTCTGTTTGCCGACATCACTCAGTTGAAAAACCACGAGCACGATCTGGAGCAAATCGCTCATTTCGATCCGTTGACCGGGATTCCCAATCGCTTGCTGCTGGTCGACAGGCTGACTCAGGGGATTGCCCAGACCCGGCGTTCGGGACGGCAGATGGCGGTTTGCTATTTGGACCTGGACGGTTTCAAGCCGATCAACGACAGTTACGGTCACGAATTGGGCGATCAGCTGTTGATTGCGATTGCCCGGCGCATAACCGAATGCTTGCGGGCGGGCGACACCGTGGCGCGGATCGGCGGCGACGAGTTTGTCTTGCTGTTGCTGGACTTGCCCGATCGCGACGAATGCGAATCGATTTTGCAGCGGGTTTTGGCCGCGGTGGCCAGGCCGTTTTTGATCGACAATCTGGCCTTACGGGTGTCGGCCAGCATCGGTTTTACCTTGTTTCCGGATGACGACGCCGATGCCGATACCTTGCTGCGGCATGCCGATCAAGCTATGTACGGCGCGAAACACGCCGGCAAGAATCGTCACAATTTGTTCGATCCGGCGTCGGATAAAGCCGCACACGAGCGAGGCAGGGCGTTGGCCGACGTCGAACGAGCCTTGCGTAACCAAGAGTTCGAGTTATTTTTTCAGCCCAAGGTCAATATGCGCACCGGCAAGGTGCTCGGCGCCGAGGCCTTAATCCGTTGGCGCCATCCGCAACGCGGGCTGTTATTGCCCCAAGAGTTTTTACCGGTCGCCGAAAACAGCGATTTGATCGTCGAGATTGGCGATTGGGTTTTGCGCAGCGTGCTGGATCATCTGGAAGAATGGCGGCGAAACGGCTTGACGATCAAGATCGGGATCAATATCGCGCCGCGGCATTTGCTGCGCGAGGATTTCACTAGGCGCTTGGCGGCGCATCTGAACGACCACCCCGACTTGCCGGCCTCTTGTCTGGAATTGGAGATTCTGGAGACCGCCGCGCTCGCCGACATCGGCCGGGTTTACCAGGTCATGCGCGAATGCCAGAAGATGGGCGTCACGTTCGCGCTCGACGATTTCGGTACCGGTTACTCGTCGTTGACCTATTTGAAAGCCTTGCCGGCCGAAGTGCTGAAGATCGATCAATCCTTTATCCGCGATATCTTGCGCGATCCCGAAGACTTGGCGATCGTCGAAGGCATCATCAACCTGTCCGGCAGCTTTCGCCGCCAGGTGGTGGCCGAGGGCGTGGAGAGCGTCGAGCAGGGTTTACAATTGTTGAAACTGCGTTGCGAACAGGCGCAGGGCTTTTGTATTGCCAGACCGATTCCGGCCGCGCGATTGGCCGATTGGATCGCCAATTGGCAGCCGAATCCCCAGTGGCTGGATTTGGGGAATGGTTTGGCCTCGGACCAGGAATGAACGCGAAATCTTGGCGCGGCCAAGCTCAGCGTTTCCAGTCGTTGAGCGGCTCGTTGTCGTCCAGGTCGGCGGGATCGAGAATAATCGAACCGTCGGGCCCCCAGTTGACCTTGGTGATGCCGGGTTCTTCGGCTTCCAGGGCGCGTAGAATCGCCTCTTGCTGGTCGAGGCGGGTTTGTTGGTCGCGGACCTGATCGGCCAGTCGCCGGTTTTCCAACAACACCCGTTTCAATTCGAGACCTTTTTCGACGGCGTTGACGATTTCGTGGTTGTTCCAGGGTTTGTTCAAGAATCGGAATACCCCAATCTCGTTAATAGCCTGTTGCGTGGCTTCCAAGTCGGCGTAACCGGTCAGGATCAGTCTAACGGCGTCCGGCTGTAGAACCATGAATTTCATTAAAAAACTGATACCATCCATGCCTGGCATCCGGTAATCGCTGATCACCAGATCGAACGGTTGCTTGCCGGCGAGCACCAGCGCCTGCTCGCCGCTGTCGGCGGATACGACCTGGTAGGGGCGCAGCAGCCGGTTCAGGGCTTTTAGGATGTTGGGTTCGTCGTCGACGATCAGGATGCGGGCGGGTTGGGCGTTCATCGGCGTAGGGAGGCGGGTCGTTGGCTCGTTGCGTCAATAACATAATCATAGTTAGGGTTTTCGCGGACGTGTACAAGCAAAACAACTTTTTTCGATATACCTTGACCTTCGAGGACGGCAGTTCTCGGGATTTGCTGCTGGAGATCGACGCGGGTTCGGAAACGTTGGTCGCGCCGCCGCCGGAGGCCCCGCCGTTCTGGAGCAAGCTGGATTATCAGCAGTGCGAAAACTGCCCGTTGTCGGTCGAGCGTTCGCCGTTTTGCCCAGTGGCGATCAATTTGATTTCGTTGATCGAGTGGAGCGGGACCTTGGTTTCCTATACCAATGTCAAGGTGGAAGTCGTCACCACCGAGCGTAGCGTCAGCGGCGATACCACGTTGCAGCGCGCGTTGAGTTCCATCCTCGGTTTGATCATGGCAACCAGTCCTTGTCCGCATACTGAATTTCTGAAACCGATGGCGCATTTTCATTTGCCGCTGGCCAGTGCCGAGGAAACGGTTTACCGGACGACGTCGATGTTTTTGCTCGCGCAATATTTCTTGCACAAGGACGGCCGCGAGGCGAGGTTGGAGCTGGACAGACTGAGCGACATTTACGAACAGTTGCAGATCGTCAATCGAGCCCTGACGCGGCGCTTCAAGGCGGCGAGCAGTCAGGACGCCACCGTCAATGCGATCATCGTGCTCGATCTGCTATCGCAATCGGTGACCTGGTCTATCGAGGACGGCCTGGAAGACCTGCGTTATTTGTTCAAACGTTACGGCGTGAAATGAGCGGCGTTGCCCGTTAGACCCGGATACGCAGCACCAGGTTTTTGCTGCGCTTGCGCATGTCCAGGATACTATCCACCTGAGCGGCGGTCAGGATCGTGTTCTTTAGGTATAGCACGTCGTTGCAGATGATTTCGGCGGCTTCCATGCCGGCTTGCAATTGGGTCCAGGAAATTTCGATGACCGGGCGCGTGTCTTCAACACTGGTTTCCGACAACAATCGCAAGAAGGACTCGACGACATCCGGATCGTAATCGCTGTGTTTGCGCAACAGCAAGCGGCTTTTGGCCTGGTCTACCGTCATCGCCGAGCCGGTGATGAAACCGTCCAGAAAGCAGATATAGTCGCGGACCACCGCCAGGATGCGGGAGCCCAGCGGAATTTCCGAACCGTGCAGCGAGTTGGGTTCGCCGGAACCATCGAAATGTTCGTATTGGTGGTGGATGATATTGGCGGCATTTTGCAGGGCGTCGATGCCTTGCAGTAGATTGAAACCTTCCCGGCCGTTTTGCAAATAGCGCTTCTTGTCGTGGCTGGACATCAGGTGCAGCGGTTGCCGCAGCAATTCGTCCGGCAGGCTCATTTTGCCGATCTGCGCCAACAGGCCCGCATAGAGTACGTCGCGCGCTTCGTCGGCGCTCAAGCCCAGCCGCTGTGCGACATTGCGGGCGTTTTCGGCGATGAACAACGAATGGCCGCTCTTGATGCCGGGTCGCATTTCGACGATTTTGGCGAAGACTTTTACCGAATCCACATACTGCCGCTTCAAGGCATTGTGAGCTTGATCCAGCTTTTGCAACGACAGCCGCAGCTGTTCGGTACGATGCTCGACTTTTTCCTCGAGATGGACGTTGAGTTCCTTAAGCTCCTCGTTTTGGCGGTTGATGATCCCGAACAGACGCTGGCGTTCGTCGCGCAGACGCTTTTGCTCGACGGCGTTGTTGACCAGAATTTTCAGTTCGTTGTCTTCCCATGGCTTGCTGCAATAGCAATAAATCCGTCCCTTGTTGACCGCCGCCACGGTCGATTCCAGATCGGCGTAGCCGGTTAATAGAATACGGACCGTGTCCGGCCAGCGCTCGGCGACGCGGGTCAGGAATTCGGCGCCGTCCATTTGCGGCATGCGCATGTCCGAAATGATCAAGTCGATAGGTTGATGGGCCAAAATTTCCAGTGCTTCGGCGCCGCTTTCGGCGGTTTCCACCCGATAATCGCCGCCGCGAAACAGCCGTCGCAGGGCCTTCAGAATGTTGGCTTCATCGTCGACGAACAGCAGATTGATCGGCGCGGCGGCGGATTCGGTGGCGGTCGGGTCGGTCATGGTCGTTACCTTGCCTGCGGCGGATTAGCGGATGGGTAGGCACACCCGAAACCGGCTGCCCTGTCCGGGCGTCGATTCCAGTTCGATGCGGCCTCGGTGATCCTGAACGATTTTGTAAGAGAGCGACAGCCCCAAGCCCGTTCCCTTGCCGACCGGTTTGGTCGTGAAAAACGGATCGAAGATTTTATTGCGGATGTCGGCCGGAATGCCGCGGCCGCTGTCCTCGATCTCTACCCACAGCCAATCGTTGTCTTGGTAACCGGTCCGTATCGTGATTTTGCCGAAGTCGTCGATAGCTTGCGCGGCGTTGACCAATAGATTCATGAATACTTGGTTCAGTTGGGCGCCGACGCAGGCGAAGGGTTTGAGTCCGGCGTATTCCTTGACGACTTCGGCCTTATATTTTAGCTCGTTGTTGATAATGTTCAGCGTGGCGTTCAAGCCGGCTTCCAAATCGAACGGCGCCAGCTCCTGGGTATCGATCCGCGAGAAATCGCGCAGGTCCTGCACGATTTTTTTGGCGCGCACCGCGCCTTCCATCGCCTCGTTTACCAGATCCGGCAGATCGCTTTTGATAAAGGCAAGGTCCAGCGATTTTTGCAGGTTACGAAAGGTTTGAGCTTCGGCGTGATCGGCCGGCAATTGGCCCGCCAAGCGTTCGCCGGCTTCGCTCAGTTTCAACAGGTCTTGCAGATATTGGCGCAGCGTGTTCAGATTCGAGTAAATATAGCCGAGCGGATTGTTGATTTCATGGGCCACGCCGGCCGCCAGTTGGCCTATCGACGCCATTTTTTCCGATTGCAGCAGGTGGTTTTGCGCTTCCTTGAGTTGTTGGTTCAGCAAGCTTTCCTGGTTTTTCTCGATCAGCAGCGTTTCGTTGGCGATCCGCAACTCCTGAGTGCGCTGTTCGACTAAGCCTTCCAACGCCGTTTCGGCTTGTTTTTGCACGCTGATGTCCATGCCGCAGCCCATCAGGCCGGCAAACCGGCCGTTGCCGCGTAGCCTGGGAACCGCGGTTTCCAGCACCCAAATTGGCGGCTTGCCGGCGGGCAGCAGCCGGTATTCGAGCTGTACCGCCTGTAAATCCACCGCCGCCTGCAAATAGCTTTGTCTGACCCTGGCCCGGTCTTGCGCGTCGATCAATTGCATCCAATTTTCCAGGTTCAGTTCGGTTTTCGCCAAGCCCAAGGTCTCCAGCCAATAGCGATTGCAGAAAATCGGAACGTGCTGGGCATTGGTGATCCAGATCAGCGCCGGCAACAGGTCGGCTAGCGCTCGAAAGCGAGTTTCGCTCTCTCGTAACGCCGAATATAAGTTGCTTTGCATGATGTCGGTCTGCTGTTGCTTCAGCGCTTCCGGATTGTCCGGATGCGTGTCGTTGATGGCCTGAGCCATCTTCTTGTCGGCGTAGAGAATGTGCGACGATAGCCAGCCGACCAGAAATTCCAGCAAGGCATTGGACACCCGATCGGGTTCGGCGATGGCTTTTTGTTGCTCGGCCACTACGGTAGCGACGAAGTCTCGGTGTTGCTGGCAATGCAGCTCGAAGTCGTCGGCGGCGTAATTGCCGGCCCGCATCAGCTCTTCTTCGTGCTTGAAATGGTAATCGGTGTAATCGATCAATGCCGCGACCAGATCCAAGATAGCGCGAGGCTCGTCGCCGACCGCGACCGCCTCGTCCAGCCGGTTGAGGATTTCCACCAACCGCCGGTGTTGGGCATCGACGGAAGGAATGCCGACATTGAGCTGATTGCTCCAGGTTAATATAGCCATGGATGTATTAACATTGGTTCTCTGGATTTGAAGGCCGGATAATACCCGGAGAATGATTTATCAAACAGGGTTGTCGGCCGAGGAGCCTCAGCCTTTAGCTCATACCCTCATAACTGTAAGCGATCCGATGGACATTGCAACTTCCGATACCGATTCTAACGCGACTGTCCTGTTGGTCGACGACGATCCGACCAATCTGACGGTATTCGGACAGGCGCTGGCACCGTATTACGACGTGCTGGTGGCCAATTCGGGCGAACGGGCCTTGCAACTGATACGGGCCGGCGGATGTCCGGACTTGATTCTGCTCGACGTGATGATGCCGGACATGGACGGCTATCAAGTCATCGAACGCTTGAAGGCCGATCCGGCCACCGCCTCGATACCGGTGATCTTCGTCACGGCGCTCACCTCGGGCAGCGACGAAGAGCGCGGCCTGCAATTGGGCGCGGTGGATTACATCAATAAACCCTGCCATTTGTCGATCTTGTTGGCCAGGGTGCGCACTCATCTGGAACTGAAGAAATCCCGGGATTGGTTGCAAAATCAAAACGCTTTTCTGGAGGCCGAAGTACAACGCCGGCAACAGGAAAATCAACACGTGCATCTGCAATTGCTGCAATCTGAAAAAATGGCGGCGATCGGGCAATTGGCGGCCGGCGTGGCTCACGAAATCAATAACCCGATCGGCTTCGTCACGTCCAATCTGAATGCGTTAAACGACTATATCGCCGATCTGTTTGCCGTGCTCGACGCCTGCGACGCGGCGGTGGCGGGCGGTCAAACCGATAGCGACGCATTGGCGCGGGCTCGCGCGCTAAAACAGGCCAAGAATTTGGCTTTTCTACGCAACGACATACCCGAGTTGATTGCCGAATCGCGGGAAGGTTTGGCGCGGGTCAGGCGCATCATCCAGGATTTGAAGGACTTCTCCCACGCGGACGAAAACCTGTGGGAAACGGCCGATTTGCATAAGGGTCTGGATTCGACGCTCAACATCATTTGGAACGAGCTGAAATACCATTGCACCGTCAGCAAACAATACGGCGAAGTGCCGCCCGTCCATTGTCTGCCGTCACAGCTGAACCAAGTATTCATGAATCTGCTGATCAACGCCGGCCAAGCCATCAAGACCACGGGCGAGATCGCGATTCGCACCGGTACGGCCGGCGCCGAAGCGTGGGTGGAGATCGCAGATACCGGCGAAGGCATAGCTCCCGAACATCTCAACCGTCTGTTCGAGCCGTTCTTTACCACCAAGCCGGTCGGAAAGGGGACGGGCTTGGGGCTGTCGGTATCGCAAAACATCATCAAAAAACACGGCGGACGGCTGGAAGTCAGTAGCGAACTCGGGCGGGGATCGACGTTTCGAGTCGTGTTGCCGATCTCCCAAACATAAGAAACCCGGCCGCGCGGGCGCGGCCGGGTCTGCCGTCAGTCGTTGCGTTGGCGTAGATGATCGCAGGATTCGTCCACGCCGTGGCGGTCGATATCGCAGACCGATTCCAGCCACATCGCGTTGATGATCGCAAAAGCGGCGGCGAAGCCGACGCCGAGTATCCAGGCAAAGTACCACATAGTGTGTCTCCGAATTAGTAAAGAGTATGGCTGTCGTTCAGGACGGTTTCCTCGGTCACGCTGCCCCAGATCACTTTGTAAACGAATCGGGTGTACAGCAATACGATCGGCAGGAATACCACGGTGATCCAGAACGCCCACAACAAGGTGGTGTGACTGGAACTGGCGTCCCATAGCGTCAAACTGGAGCCCGGATCGGTGGACGAAATCAGCAAGAACGGAAATAGGCCGAAGCCGACCGTCAGCGCGATGCCGGCGATACCCAAGCTACTGAACCAGAATGCCGCGCCACGCGATTCGCCCTTGCCCAATAGCCAAGCGGCGAATAGACCGATGAAACCGGCCACCGGCGCCAGCCACATCCAAGGGTAGGCCATGAAGTGTTGGAACCAGCCGGCCCCGGCCGCCACCACGGTTTTGCGCAAGGGGTTGGACGGCGCGTCGCCGGCCGCCATTTGCGTGATTTCCGGGCGCTCCAGGCCGAAGAACACCCACAGCGTCGCCGCCAGCAGCGCGGTCAGCAGCAGTGGTCCGAGCAGTTCGACCGCGAGTATCGAACGATGATGTATCGTGCCCTCGCTACGCCATTTCAAGAACAGCGCGCCGTGGAAGGTGGTCAACAACAAGCCGGTAACGCCGCACAGTAGCGCGAACGGGCTCAGCAGGCCCAGGAAGGTGCCGTCGTAAAAGGTGCGCAAGTCTTGGTCCAGATGGAACGGCAGCCCCAGGATCAGATTGCCGACCAGTACGCCCAGCAAGACCGGCGGCAAGGTGCCACCCAGGAACAAACACCAATCCCAAGTGTTACGCCAGATTGGGTCTTCGATCTTGCTGCGGTAGTCGAAGCCGGCCGGCCGGAAAAACAACGAGAACAGCACCAGCAACATGGCCGCGTAAAGGCCGGAGAACAGCGTGGCGTAAACCGCCGGCCAGATCGCGAACACCGCCCCGCCCAACAGGATCAGCCAAACCTGATTGCCTTCCCAGGTGGCGCCGACCGTGTTGATGATGACGCGGCGCTCGATGTCGTTGCGGCCGATAAAGGGTAACAGCGTGCTGACGCCGAAATCGAAGCCTTCGGTCAGCGCGAAGGCGATGCCGACGACGCCGATGAACAGCCACCAGATGACTCGTATGGTTTCGTAATCGAACATGACTTACTCCTGTGGGTGTGTAGATTGCGCGTTGCGGCCGCGATGGCCGTGGCGCGTGTCGCGCATGCGACTGGCATCGCCGGCGGGTCCGTCATGCTCGCATTTCATGGCTTGCCCGCCGACGGCGTGGCGAGCGTGATCGCTGAGCTGAGCGCCGAAAAAGCGGTGGATCGCGTCGACCAGGGCCGGCTGCTCCGCCGAATATTCGATTTCGGCGCCATTGGGCAACTCGCGGTAATCGAATCGCACCGCGCCCGCCGCGGCGGCCAATTCCGCCAGGCCCGGCATGTCGTCGCCGTGTATTCGCCGCTGTCTGGAAAAGTCGCCGTTGCGGAAGCCGGCGCTGATGTCGGCCAAATGTTGACGAATCAGACTGATTTGCTCGGCGTCGTTGGCGTCCTTGGCAATCACTTGCTGCAGACCGCCGTGTTCGGTCTTTTCGAACACATGCAGGGTTTTGTCCAACGCGAACGGCATGACGTGGCCGCCGCGTTCGGCGACCTGGTCCAAACGGGCCGGACTGGCCGGCGGTTGTGCCTGGCTGGTGCCGGCCGAGACGACGATCGCCAGGGCTAGCAGAGATGGATGGATATGCTTCATTCGATTCTCCTATTTATCGACGATGGCTCACTCAGTGGGCACCGGCAGTCGCCGTGCCGCGCTCTAAACAGTACCGGCCGGTGTGCAGACTGCTAGGCCCGAGCCGGACATACTTCAGCATCAAATACATCTCGATAATCAGCAATACCGTATAGAACAGCGCGAAACCGGCCAAGCTGAACCAGAGCTGGCCGGCTTCCAGGTTGGACACGCTCAGATGGGTCGGCAACACGCCGGAAATGGTCCAGGGTTGGCGGCCGACTTCGGCGACAAACCAGCCGGTTTCCGCGGCGATCCACGGCAGCGGTATGCACCAAACCGCCATCCGCATCAGCCAGCGTTTTTGATCGGCGACGCGGGTTGCGCAGTAATAGAACGCCATCGCGAAGATGAACAGCATCGTAAAGCCGCAGGCGACCATGATCCGGAAGGTCCAGAACAGCGGCGCGACGCGGGGGATGGTGTCGTCGGCGGCCTTTTCTATCATCGCCGGCGTGGCGTCCGCGACCTTTTCGGTGTACTTTTTCAATAGCAGGCCGTAACCGAGGTCTGCCTTATGTGCGTCGAATGCCGTTTTG
Organism: Methylomonas sp. MS20; assembly: GCF_050275925.1. Lineage (NCBI taxonomy): Bacteria > Pseudomonadati > Pseudomonadota > Gammaproteobacteria > Methylococcales > Methylococcaceae > Methylomonas > Methylomonas sp. MS20. Next base: position 4,614,679 of record NZ_CP189962.1, on the reverse strand, counting down.
GCGCTCAGGTCGCCGCCCCGCAGTTTCTGCAATTCGGCGTAGGCGATCATGCCGCTCTTGATGCGCTCGGCACTTTCGCCGCGCAAGTCTTTCAGCCCCTTGACGTCCTCGTCGATCGAGCGGGTGGCGATCAAGCCCAGTACGAACGGTATCTTGATCGCATAGTCGGTATGTTGGTTTTCCTGATCCGGGAAACCGAACACCGTGAAGCTGGCCGGGGCGGGGTGGGTGTCCCATTCGGCTTCGATGGCCGCCAGCTTGATTTTTTGGGTTTCGCCCGAGGTATAACCGCTCTCGTCGCCGAGTACGATCACCGACAGGATGGACGCCAAGCCGAAGGCCGAGGCGATCGAAAACGAGCGTCTGGCAAAGCCGATGTCGCGCTTGTTCAGCAAATACCAGGAGCTGATGCCCAGCACGAACATCGAGGCGGTCACGTAGCCGGCCGCGACGGTATGCACGAACTTGACTTGGGCGACCGGGTTGAAGAACACGTCGGCGAAGCTGGTCATTTCCATGCGTAGCGTTTCGTAGTTGAATTCGGCGCCGACCGGAAATTGCATCCAGCCGTTGGCAATCAAAATCCACAGTGCCGACACGTTGGTTCCTATCGCCAGCAGCCAAGTCACGCTCAAATGTTGAACCTTGGACAGTTTATCCCAGCCAAAGAAGAACAGGCCGACGAAGGTCGATTCCAGAAAGAACGCCATCCAGCCTTCGCTAGCCAGCAGCGGTCCGAAGATGTCGCCGACATAGTGCGAGTAATACGACCAGTTGGTGCCGAATTGAAACTCCAGCGTCAGACCGGTCGTCACCCCCATCGCGAAGTTGATGCCGAACAGCTTGCCCCAATAGCGGGTCATGTCTTTATAAACTTCCTTGCCGGTCATCACGTACACCGATTCCATGATGCCGAGAATAAAGGTCATGCCCAGCGTTAGCGGCACGAATAAAAAATGGTACAGCGCGGTTAGACCGAACTGCATGCGGGACAGCATGACTATATCGTCACCGAACATGGTTGGACTCCTTTACGGTTGTGGTGGAAAGCGTTGCCGGCGTCGCGGCGGGTAGGGCCAGTCGGGCGGCGATGTCCGGCGGCCCGGCCGGACGGTCGAGCCAGCGGAACAGTAAAAACCAAAGGCCGATCAAGAACAGCAATTTGATCAGCAGGGCGACGCCGATTTCCCAGCGCAACAATCCGGCGCGGGGCAAGTCGGGCGGTATGGGTTTGACGTTTTGCATGAGTTTGACTCCGTGGGTCCGTGTGCTTAGTTGTCGTCGGTGGGTTTGCGGATGATCCGGGTGGCGATCGCCAGCATCAGGATGGCGCCGGCAATCATCAAAATGCCGGGTCCCGCCTGGTGGTGGGCTTGAATATCGCCGATTAGCAGTCGGGCCAGCGCGGTGATCGCGATGTAAATCAAGCAACGTACCGGCATCAGATTGGTTTTGAAATAAATGCCGACCATCGCGCCCAGTTCCAGATAAATAAACAACAGCAAGATGTCGCCTATCGTGGCGTGGCCCTGCATCATCATGCCGCCATAGGCCACCACCGCCGACCAGACGATGCTGGCGCCAATCACGAACAGGGCCAGGTAATGAAAGGCTTCGATCAGCAGGTTGCCGATTTGGTCGGCCCTGACCTTGTTGCGTTCGTACCAAAGGTCGAAACGTTGCGGTTGCATGCGGCTTTCCTCAGTGCATTTGGCCGTGCATGGCCGCCGCCGGGTCGGCCGGAGCCGCTTTCAACATTTTCATGCCGCGCATGCCCATCATCACCCCCATCGTGATCAGCAACAGCGCCGACACTTTCAGCAATTGCCGCATCACGCCGGCCGGCAACAGCGTGGCGAACAGGCCGAAGCCCAACAAGGGCGGCAGGGTGCCGAGACCGAACAAGCTCAAAATCGTCGCGCCTTGCAGCGGATCGCCGCTACCGGCCGCCATCACGTACATGGCTTGCAACGGTCCGCAGCCCAGCAACAGGCCGGTCAGCAGGCCGGTCGTCAACGGGCCGCGCCGCCGCCGGCGTAGACCCTCGCGGACTTGCCGGTTCAACCCGGCCGGTCCGCGTAAACCAAAATGCCGCAACCAACCGAAAACATTCAGCATTTTCAGCCCGTACAGCACCAAGAACAGACTGGCCGCCAACGCGGCGACGGCGCGCATCGTCGGCGTAATCGCGATCAAGGCGCCCAGCAAGCCGAATCCGGCGCCGATCACGGCATAGGAAGCGGTTTTACTCAAGCCGTACACCAAGTGAGACAGTGCTTGCCGAAATTTACCGCTTGTCGGATCGGTGTAGCCGACCACGAAGCCGCCGCACATGCCGATACAGTGAAAGCCGGTCAAAAAGCCCAGACCCAACAACAGACCGCGGTCCATGTGCGGTCCGATTTGCCGCATCACGTCCGGCATCAGACTTTTGCCCCAAAATGTCACGCCGCCGACGCCGATCAAGAGCAGCACAAACGCCAACATGCTCCAAACGCGACCGGCTCGGGCGGCCGGCCGCGGATTGGCTTGGTAGCCGCGCGCCGCCAACGCGGCTTGCACGCGGTTTAGATCGATCAAGCGGTTGTCGTAGCTAAATTTGGCCTGGTGCTCCGCATAACTGACCGCATCGACCTGAACGCCGGGCAGGGCTTGCAAAATATCCGCGATGGCCGCTTCGCAACCGCCGCAATGCATGCCGCCAATGTCGAGTTGTACTTTTTCCACCGACATGATTCGATCCTCCGCTATCTTGGGCGAAGCGCTATTCCACCAGGAAGTCGCGCATCATCCCCATGTCTTCGTGTTCCAGGTTGTGGCAGTGATACATAAACAAGCCCTTGAAATCCTGGAACGGTTTGATCATTTTTATCCGTTCGCCCGGCATGACCAACACGGTGTCTTTCCAGCCGCTATCGATAAAGCCGTCCTTGACCGATGCGTAATCCGCGCTTACGCCGGCCGTGTCGCGCTCGAGAATCTGGAATTGCTGACCGTGCAAATGGATGGGGTGGGCCATCGCCATCATCATGCCCATATTGCCGCCCATGCCGTGCCGCCCCATGCCCATCATCCCGCCGCGACCCATTCCGCCGTGCGTATGAAAAATTTCCAGGGTTTGCAAAGTGTCGACCTGGATGCGTTCGCCGGGCTGGATGTCGTTGAACGCGTAAGGCCTATCGTTCAGCACCATGCGCATCGGGCCCTCCGAGATACCGATCGGGACGGGTTGTCGCGGATTGGCGGTATCGGTCGGCCGATAGCGTTTAATAGTAGACAATTTGTGAGGTAATGCCGGACTGTCGCCGGCCGGTCGTGCTATCCGCACTTGAAAAATCGGGTAATCGCCGCCAACCGGCAGCGCCGAGCCGTGCATGCCGCCCATCATTCGCTCGCCCATTCCGGGCAATACGCCGGAAAAAGAACGGCTGCGCATCGTTAACCGCGTTCCGACTTTACGCCCGCTGAAATCCGCCCAGACGTCGATACGTTCGCCGGGTGCCAGCATCACGTAAGGTTTGTCGATCGGGGTTTCCAGCAAACCACCGTCGCAACCGATGACGGTGACGGGGCTAGCGTCGTCCCAAGCCAGTTTGTAGATGCGCGCCGTTGAGCCGTTGAGGACGCGGAAACGGTAAGCCCGAGCGTCGGCGTCGAGCTGAAAATCGGGGCAACCGTTGACCAGAATTCGGTCGCCGTAGAATCCCATCATTCGGTCGTGCATGTGGCTGGCGTATACCAGTTGGTTTTGCCCGTCGAAGCGGCGGTCTTGGATCACGATCGGAATTTCGTATTCGCCGTCCGGCAGTCCCAGACGGCGTTCTTCGGAGTCATTCACCAGAATGGCGCCGGCCAAGCCTTGGTAGACATGCTTGCCGGTCAAATTGTGGGTGTGCGGATGATACAGGTTCATGCCCGCCCGGTTGCGCATCTCGAATTCGTAAACGTAGGTCTCGCCGGCGGCAATCTCGTAGAGCGGATGGCCGTCCATCTCGGCCGGCACGTGCAGGCCGTGCCAATGGGTGATGGTGGGGCCATGCAGCCGGTTGCGCAGATTGATGCGAATTTTTTGGCCGGTTTCGAAACGCAACAGCGGCCCCAGATAAGAATCCGGCAATTCGGTCAACGTGCCGGCGGGGCCCCTCAGCAGTTTTCCCGTGTACTTTAATACCCGCGTCGGCTGGCCGGGCAATATCGTTTGAGTCGCTTGCTGGCAGATCAAGTCGAGTTCGACGTCCGGGTGAAAGTTGGCCGAAGCCTGACGCGGCGGCGTTTTCGGCATGTCGCCCATGCCTTCCATCGCCCGCGCCAAGCCGGGCATCGCTGCCCAAGCCATCAGACCCGCACCTGCTTGCGCGAAAAAATGCCGACGCGCACGGCTGAACGTTTGAGACATATTCCCCCCCTCGAACCTCGGTTATCGTTATTATCCGCCCGGCGATTCCGGCACGGCGGCCGTCCCTGGGTCGGCGCGAAACGCCGTGGCGTTCGCGGTCGAGCGCTTAGCGTCTCCGCGCTTCGCGATTAATGCGTCAGTGGCCGTTTAGCCGACGCACCGGGCGGCCGGCGATGAATTCGTCCGCCAATCAGCAACAAGGTCAGCAAAATGGCGATGCCGGCCAACAAGCGGTTGACATGCGCGCGATCGGCTATCAAGTCCTGCAATTCGCTCCACAGTTCGGCGGTCACGGCGTTGGACAGAACGTACCCGGCCACCAGCAGTACGAACCAGCCGAAACCGCGCCGCAAGGCCGCCGGACTTAAGTAGTTCGACAACCAACCGCCGAGCAAACTGCCGACCACCGCGCCGCCGGTAAAGGTCAAGGTCAACGTCAAATCCAGCTCGGCATGATTGCTGTAACCGGCCAAGCCGGCTACCGCGTTGATGACGATGATCAGCAGCGAGGTGCCGATGGCCGCGGTCATCGGCAAATCCACCAGCAACACCAGCGCGGGCACGATCAAAAAGCCGCCGCCGACACCGACCAAACCGGTCAGGCCGCCGACCAGCAAGCCGTCGAACAACAGGCGCGGGTAGGGCGTATTTAGCGGGCACAGACCGCCTGAAACGACTTCGTCGGGCCGCGGCGGCCGCTTGTTGGCGATCATCGCCAAGGCCGTTACCAATGTCACCAGACCGAACAAGGCCATCAGCAGGTCGCCGGAGAATTGGCCGGCCAACCGGCCGCCGCCGAAGGCGCCCAGCATGCCGGCGGTACCGAAGGCCAGCGCGCTCTTCCAGCAAACGTGGCCGCGCCGGGCGTGCGGAATCAAGGCCATCAGACTGGAGATGCCGACCACGACGAACGAGGTGGCGATGGCGGTTTTCGGCGCGACGTGCAGCAAGTAAACCAATACCGGCACGGTCAGAATCGAACCGCCGCCGCCCAACAGGCCCAGCAGCAACCCGATCGCAATCGCCAACGCGAAGGCCGTGATCATGGCTTAGGCTCCGGCTTCGGTCATGCCGCAGGATTGGTTGGCCGGTAAAGCTTGGTCGATGAAGCGCGGATAGGCCAGTTTCAGTTCCGCCATGATCGCGATGAATTCCTCGCGGCTACGGCCTTGGCCGATGCGCGGGTTTTTGGCCATCTCCTGCTTGATGGTCGAGACGGTGTTGCCTTGGTAGTCATGCCCCGGATACACCAGCGTGTCCGGAGCTAACGTGAATAGTTGGCCGGTGATGCTGTCGTAGAGTTGGCCGGCGTTGCCTTGTTGAAAGTCGCTCCGGCCGCTGCCGCCGATCAACAGCGCATCGCCGGTGAACACCCGGTCGCTCATCACGTAGGATACGCAGCCGGCGGTATGGCCCGGCGTATGGCGGACTTCGAAGTCCAGGTCGCCGATTTGCAGCGGCACGCCGTGGGTGACCAGCAAATCGGCGCACATCGCGCCGGCGTCGCGATGCACGACGCTTTTGCTGCCCAAGGCTTCCCGCAAGCGTCCGGCGCCGGTAATGTGGTCGGCGTGGACGTGGGTTTCCATCGTGTACACCAGTTTCAGGTTCAAGCTGGTCAGCAAATCGATGTAAGCGGGTACTTCCGACGCGACCGGGTCGATCAGACAGGCGCGGCGGGTACGTTCGCAACCGAGCAAATAGGTATAGGTGGAAGTTTCGGATTCGAAGAGTTGGCGGAAAAGCATCGTCGTTCTCCAGGTTGGTTGAATCGGGTAGACGTTGTCAATACGTAATCAAGAGCCGTGCCAATAGCTCGCACTGAATTGTCATAGGCTAAGTAATTGATTTTACAGGCTGTCGGTAGGGGGCAAGGCGGAAATGGTTGTTTCATGATGAAACATTGAAACAATACTGATACGCTTGAAACATTTTTGAAACAACCGCTTGGAAGGCCTATGTCGTTTTCATCCGCATTGTTTAAAACTTGGCTTTACCGGGCCGGCGCCGAGCCGCTGGTCGAGGCGCTCAGCGATCTGGCCGACAGCGGTGCGGTATTCATCGTCGATGCCGACAGCCAGATACTGTTCTGGAGCAAGAGCGCCGAAAAGCTGTTCGGCATCGGCGCCGAAACCGCGCTGGGCCAACCCTGTCACACGGTGTTGCATTGCGACGGCGAAGGCGACCCTTGCAATTTGGCGGAACTGCGCATCATCAAGTCGCAGGGATTGAACGTCCACTTGCCCAACGGCGTCACGCTGCCGTGTTATCGAACCGCGCGGGCGTTTTTCGACGGCAACGGGGTGTTCGTCGGGGCGCTGGAAATCGTTCGACCGCAAACCGAAGCCCAGCCGGCCAGTGCCGGCGACCACGACAGTTTCCACGGCATCCTGACCCGCGATCCCTTGATGCGGGAAGCGATCGCCATCATCCGCAACGTTGCCGAAACCGAAGTGACGGTACTGATACGCGGCGAATCGGGAACCGGCAAGGAAATCGTTGCTCACGCGCTGCATTTGGAAAGCCCTCGCCATTTCCAGCCGTTTTTGGCGATTAACTGCGCGGCGCTGACGCCCAGCTTGCTGGAGAGCGAACTGTTCGGCCACGTCAAGGGCGCGTTTACCGGCGCGGTGCGGCATCACATCGGCCTGTTCCAGCGCGCCAACGGCGGCACGCTGTTTTTGGACGAAGTCGCGGAATTGCCGCTCGAATTGCAAGCCAAGCTACTAAGGGTGTTGCAGGAGCGCAATTTCATTCCGGTTGGCGGCGACGCGGCGGTCAGCGTGGACGTGCGCATCATTGCCGCCACCCACCGCTCGCTACGGGAGGAAGTCAAGGCCGGCCGCTTTCGCGAAGATTTGATGTACCGCTTGCGGGTGGTGCCGATTTATCTGCCGCCGTTACGCGATCGCCGCCAGGATATTGGTCTGTTGCTATGGCATTTGATCGAACGCCACAACTTGCAAGGTCGGCGCCGGATCGATGCGATCGCGCCGGAAGCAATGCGCTTGCTGTTGGATTACCCTTGGCCCGGCAACGTCCGGGAATTGCAGAACGTGGTCGAATACGCCTTTGCTGTGGGGCGGGGCAGCGAAATGCGCTTGGAAGAATTGCCGCCGGAGTTCCGCGAACCGTTCGGCACGGCGGCCAAGCTCCCGCTTGCAGGTCAGACCGGGGCGCGTAGCGGCGACGAAGCCGGGCTGATCCGCGAAGCTTTGGCTCAGGGTGGCGGCAACTTGGAGCAAGCCGCCCGCTACGCCGGCATGAGCCGAGCCACCTTCTGGCGCAAGCGGCGCAAATACGGGTTGTAGCGGCGGGCCGGATTGATCGGTTCTTGCCTCAATACTCGCGGTCCGCACGAGACAGCGCTGTCTTGGAACCGGACCGAGGATGTCTCGCGCCCACGGCCGCCAAGCGTTGTCGCGACGGTCTCGCGTTGGCGGCTCGGCGGTGCGGCAATTCAACGCATATCGAAAAATCACGAGGTTTGTTAGATTTCGCACTTTGTAGCGCTTCGGGCAATTCGAAATCCGGGGCCGATAGGAGCATCAACATGAAACATCCGATAAAAGCCGGCTTGCTGGTGGTTGTGCTCGCGCACTTGATCGTCGGCGGCGCGACCATCCACGCGATGTTCGCCTGGATTTTCGGAGGGCACGACCCTGTCACGGTCACTGCCGCTACTTCTACCGCCGGCCAGCCGCAAGTTTTGGGTGGCGGCGAACCCGCCGGGGCGGTGCTGGCCGCCAGCCAGCCAATACCTGGCAGGTAAGCGTCCTTCGAGCTGGCGGCGGCCGGTTCGACTTTCAGTTTCAGGTCGGACATTAAGCGCCGGAGGAGTGTCCCGCGAGGTTGTTCGCGAAGCCGCCGGTAATCCTCTGCGCTGAGTAGGACTGGTTGCGGCAGCGAAAGAAGCAAGCGTTCAGCGACGGGTAGAAAGGCCTGGGCTATTTTTAGGCTTTGCCGGTCTTTGCAAGCAGTGCTAGGCGTTGGCGATCCGCTTAAATCCAAGTCGCTCCGGCACGCGGTGCCGACACCGATGTTTTTAGCGAGGATAAAAATCCGCTCCCGATCCGGCGCCTGTGATAAAACCCCTGCGTTTTTCCGATACGGTTTAGCTATGTCGATGTCCGCTTTCCCTATCCTATATAGCTTCCGCCGCTGTCCTTACGCGATGCGGGCTCGATTGGCACTGGCGGCCGCCGGCGTCGTTGTCGAGCTGCGCGAAGTCCAATTGCGTCAAAAACCGGCGGCATTGTTGGCGATTTCGCCTAAGGCCACAGTACCGGTGCTGCTGACCGAAACCGGCGAGGTCGTCGACGAAAGCCTGGACATCATGTTCTGGGCCTTACGGCGGTCCGATCCCGAAGGTTGGCTGGCCGGCACCGACTCGGCGCGCGCCTTGATCGCGCGCAACGACGGCGAGTTCAAGCACTGGCTGGACCGCTATAAGTATGCCGATCGCTATCCCGAACACAGCCAGACCGATTATCGCCGACACGGCGAGGCGTTTTTGACGGCATTGGATGATCGTCTAAGGGGCTCGGCCTACTTGCGCGGCGACCGGTTCGGTTTGGCCGACGCCGCGATTGCGCCGTTTGTCCGCCAATTCGCGGCAGTTGACAATGCTTGGTTCGAGGCCGCCGCTTACCCGGCGTTGCGGCGCTGGTTGAGCGAGTTTTTGGCGTCGAAACGTTTCGCGGGCATTATGCACGGTTACAGCGCCTGGCAGCCGGACGCCGCGCCGGTTTGGTTCGGCGGCTTAATTTAGCGGCTCTGCAATGGGGCTTGAGTCCTTGGAAAGTGTTTCGATAACGTACGGAGATACCTTAAGTTGGAAAGGCCTCGGTTCCGGCCGAAACCTCTCTAAGAGACTTGTAACGATTCAGCATAGGTTTCTTCCGGCGCGAAAACCGTCGTTTGGTCGTTAGAGCTTTGGCGGGCGCGGCCCTATCGAGTTTTTACTTGACGACTCAATGGGCCTAACGCGCAAATACCCTACTTAGGGAGGGTTTCCGGAACACGGATTTGCGGTTATTGTTTACCCGCTGATGAATGTTGCTAGAGCGGCTGGTCAGCGTAGTCGGATTCGATCAATCGATTGTCCGAGCATTTCCAAGACAAACAGGAGTTATCATGAAACTATTACGTACCTCATTTATGACGGCCGTGCTGTTAGGCGCGGGACTGAGTGCCGCTGACGCCGCGCAACAACCGAATTATTATGAATGCGTTGGTCGCGGGGCCAGCCTAAGCCTCAGTGTCGGCAGTAAATCGGAAGTCGGCATCCTGCCGGCGACCACCGTGCTCAATCTGGAGCTGGGTAAGAAGAGTTATTCTTACCAGGATACCGATATTTCCGTGGAATCGACCTTAATTGGCGACCTGTGGGAGGTAACTTTGGGCTTTATCCCGGATGTCAGCGTGGATCACGCTTCGTTGGTCATTCCGCAAATCAATCTCGGCAATGCGCCTTACCGCTTCGCGAGCAAGCTGATTTTGACCCACGTACAGACACCATTCACCACCGAACCCCCTGTTGGCGTTGTGAATGCTTCGAAGTACATCGACCTCAACTGCACCGCGTCGGTGTTGTTCTACTAAGCGCTAAAACCCCGCCGGCGGTGTGATCCCAAACCGGCGGGGCCGATTTCGCCGTCGGCTAGCTTTGGAGCAGTATAGCGGCTGGCCGATTTGGATGAGGCCGTCGTGGTTTGTGAGCGTTGGCCGGCTCAGTTTCGCCAATCAAAATGAAGCTTCCGCTTGAAATTTATGCCATCGCTCACCATGCTGTGGATGTAGCGCCGCTTGCTGGCGAGATTCTAGTCAGTCGCCCAGCGTGCAAAGCGTAGATTGAGGTTCCCGCGGTCCGTCGCGGAAGCCTCCCCAAGCCGGAGGTCACCATGCAACATTCTCCCAATCCCCATTCAGCCGATGTATTCGTCAAACGCCTGATCGCCGTTGGCGCGGTGGCGGCCGGGTTGATCCTGCTGTGGCATTGGCGGCCGGAAACACCGACCGAGCCGGCGCCGGTCAGAACCGTCGCGGCGCGCGGCGATTTGGCCGCCGACGAAAAAAGCACGATAGAACTATTCGAAAAATCCCGTGACTCGGTGGTTTACATCACCACCGCTTCGCTGGTGCGCGACGCCTGGACCCGCAACGTATTCTCGGTGCCCAAGGGCTCCGGTTCCGGTTTTATCTGGGACGAGGCCGGCCACGTGGTCACCAATTTCCACGTGATCGCCGGCGCCAACGAAGCCACCGTCAAGCTGGCCGACGGCCGTGACTATAAAGCGGCGCTGGTTGGCGCCAGCCAGGTGCACGACATCGCGGTGTTGAAAATCGGCGTTGGCTTCAAACGGCCGCCGCCGGTACCGGTCGGCACCAGCAACGACCTCAAGGTCGGGCAAAAAGTATTCGCGATCGGCAACCCGTTCGGTTTGGACTGGACCTTGACCAGCGGCATCGTCTCGGCGCTGGATCGCTCGCTGGGCGGCCAAGACGGCCCGGCCGTCGAGCATTTGATCCAGACCGACGCGGCGATCAATCCCGGCAACTCCGGCGGCCCGCTGCTGGATTCGGCCGGCCGCTTGATCGGCATCAATACCGCGATTTACAGCCCCAGCGGCGCCTCGGCCGGCATCGGTTTCGCGGTGCCGGTCGATACCGTGATGCGGGTAGTGCCGGAATTGATCAAACAGGGCAAATACATTCGTCCGGCGCTGGGCATTGAGATCGACCAGCAAATGAACGAGCGCCTGGCCGAATTGACCGGCACCGCCGGCGTCGCGGTGTTACGGGTGCAACCCGGCTCGGCGGCCGATCAAGCGGGCTTGCGGGGCGTCGAAGTCACGCCGGACGGCGTGGCGCCTGGCGACGTCATCGTCGCGATCGACGGCAAGGACGTCGATTCCCTGTCCAAATTGTTCGCCCGTTTGGACGATCGGCAAGTCGGCGACGTCGTCAAAGTGCGGCTGGTCAACAACGGCCGGACGCGCGAAGTCGAAGTGACCTTGCAACCGGGGAACTGATGCCTTACCCCCCAACCGGGCGCGCGAGGCCCCGGCGCCCTGTTGCCAGCTCGCCATTCGGCGATCGGCTGGTAAGCTGACAAGACAAACGACTCGTGTGATCAACCATGACCGCAAGCAAACCGCCCAGACTCAATCCGCGCAAACTGCTGCTCAGCAAATGGACCGCCGTGGCGCCGCGGCGTAAAGAAAAACACTTCATCGTCAGCGAAGTGCTGTGGCCGGACGACCCGGCGGCGCCATTGGAATTGATTGAATTGGAAGCGGTGCATAGCCGGCGCAGGCAACGGCTGCCGTGGCGGGCTTTGCTGGATACGGACACGTGGCGGCAGGGCTGGCATTGAGGGGCTGTCGATGAATGGGTTGGCGCGGTTTTCCGACCAAGCCAATCGGTCCGCCCCTTCGACTCCGCTCCCTTCGACTCCGCTCAGGGAACGGGCCGGTTTTTAGCCGCGCGGAGTTGGTTGTTATGTGACCGTTTCCTAACAGGCGCCGTCCGATCCCTGAGCGCAATGCCGTTAAGTTAAGCCGTACGTGGTTGACTGCATGGATGCGGGAGGTAGAGCAACGCAGGAGCGGTTGCCGAGAACTTGTCGAACCATGAACGGCTTAACTATTCGCCCTTCGACAGGCTCAGGACGAACGGTCAATCCTTATCTTAACGACATTGCCTCCGAGCGGAGCGACCCGGTCCCAAAATCGAGCCACCAGGTTCCTTGGCGGAGCCAAGAGTAGAACCACCCGGTCCCTTGGCTGAGCCAAGAGTAGAGCCACCCGGTCCCTTGGCTGAGCCAAGAGTAGAGCCACCCGGTCCCTTGGCTGAGCCAAGAGTAGAGCCACCCGGTCCCTGAGCGGAGTCGAAGGGAACGTCTCCCATCCAAACGCCGAATCGATACAATGCCCCCACGTCCAAACCAACCGGCATCGACTTGGATTTTTGACCAGCCAAAGGAAAACTCGAATGACCCGCTCGATCGCGAAACCGGCCAATCCGCAGGGGAAGGGGAGCGTCGCCGTGCTGGACAGCTTGCAGCAGGCCCGGAACCAATTGGTCGCCCCAGCCAAAAGCCTGCGGCAAATCAGCAGCGACTTGTTTACCTCGTTGTTCGTGTTAAACAGCCACATTCGTTTCAAACCGACCGCCAAGCAAACCTATTGGCTGTATCTGAAAGACGGCGAATATCGGCTGTCGTTGATCGCGCCGGCGCAGTGGTCGCCGGATCGATCCGGCCGCTTTATCGGCGCCTGCGAGTTGCAAGCCGATTTGACCTGGACCCTGGAACTATCCGCCGACTGCGCCAACGACCAGGCCTTCCTGCAAACGATAGCCGAACGCCGCCGGCAACTGGAACAGGCACTGCAACAGGCCGAAAAAATCGAAGACGCTTTGCCGGTCTACGTCGAAACCCTGCCGTATTACGCCAGAGTGCTGGCCTCGGCGTTGGCGTATTCGCTGAAGCAATCGATGCAAAAATCCGGCATATTGGGTTTGAGCTTTCGGCAAGCCGAAAAGCAGCGGCGGCTGACTCAAACCGAATAGCGCAGCCTTGCCGCGCCAATCACGTGGGCCTTGCCGGAAATTTAAACTCAGTCAGGCACAAGCCCAACAACATACCGGTAAGCAGACGACGGCGATAAAAAAACGGGGGACGTTGCCGTTTGAACAGTCGCGCGGCCGTGTTTGAACCGCAACGATCTCATCTCGACAGGCAACGCCGTCGTTTGCATGCGCAAGGTTCTTATCCGAACCGTCAGCGTTGCCATATAAACATCCACGTTTCTCCGCCGAACAGGCAGTCATCCGCGATGCACATGCAACGTCGATGGTTTAACACGCAAGCTTTCATGTTTACCACGCAAGCGTCGCCGATCAAGAGGCGCGGGCCGCCGTTCATCGGACACGCGCCGCTGTTCGACGGAAACGGCCGACTGTCCATCGGCGTCGCCTCGGTGTTCGAAACAGATCGTCGCATGTCCATCGGCGGGCGCCCGGTGTTTATATGCGGAACGCGGGTGTTAAACACTGGTTGGCCGGTGTTCGAATCAGACGCTTGCCTGTTAACCAAGCATCGCTCGCTGTTCGCGTTGGAATGCCGGCTGTTTAGCGGCGATGCCTGCGTGTCCGGCATGAAGCGTTGACCATGCGATGGAGAAGCGCGGCGTGTTAGCCGAGCCTATTGGCGATTGGCTACTGTGCGCTAGCCGGAAGGCTTGGATATTTCAGGATGTTTTTACTATGAAAGGCACAGGATGTCGCCACCAATCCGGTGTCGGAACGCTGTCAATCGCGGCTAAAGCCGCTTGCCATTGACTTTTATTGACCGGGGCGATGCGATCGTTTACCACAGCAACGCCAAGCCGTTTGTCGCCGCAAGGGTTTGAAGTGTTCGATATTGCGCTCCCAGCGGTGCTCATCGCTGGCTTTGTCGCCGGCAAACAGCGCTTTGGCCGGCTGCGACAGATTGCCTAAACCCAAATTATCGCGCGGGCTTGGGCGTCGTCGCTGTCCTCCAGCCAGGTGTTGAAGTCGGCGTAGTGGTCGAAAAATGCGGCTGATCCTGTAAGCACCGGGATACAGCGGGTTCGGTGATAATTTGACGGTTCATTTCGAAGGTGTAGCGCAAATTCCCTCTCCCTCAGGGAGAGGGTTAGGGTGAGGGGAATAAACGGGCTGATCACCCTCACCCCAGCCCTCTCGGCAAATGCTCCTGCTTTGCTCTACCTCCTGCATCCATGCAGTCGTCCCATCGAGAGGGAGAAACAGCGGCTTAGGCCACCGCTTGCTCGACAATGGCGTCGGCTAGTTGCAGTTGCGTGGTTTGCGCGGCGGCGATGCGGGCTTTCAGGGCGTCGCACAGCGCCATCAGTTCATCGACTTTGGCGACGATGCGGTGTTGTTCGACGAGTGGAGGCAATGGAACAACAATACTCGACAAGCTATCGACATTTAACTTAGGCATCTTTATACGATTTTCTAAAATACGAACCTGCTGCAAAAATGGTTCCGATAGAATTACCTTTAATAGAAAATCCACATGAATCTTTGATTCGAGAGGGTACATGTCCGCGCTACATAACCCATCAAATGATGCAATGATGGCTTTCGATAAAGATGGACGTATCTTTGAATACAATATTTGACCAGCATAGAATCTATTATTTGGCCCTCGGATGCCTGACTCGTTTACAGTTCTTCTAAATAGTAGTTTACCGGTGCCTTTTTCTATTGAATCTGGTGCAACCTGATCTAAATCCAGGAAATCTTCCGGCCTTACAAGTTCAGATTGAAAGTTAACCAACATTCCGAATCTCACCCATAGCCAGCGAGGGGGTATATCGAAAGGTTTTTCTTGATCAGATACTTGAGGATATGTTTTTTGCTTCTTAATCTTCCCTTGTCTAATTAACTGGTCTTTTTCGTTTTCAATTTTTTGTAGCAATAAATTCGCTGGTTCATCGTTTATATTTTGCGGAACCAGTTTGCCCATGACGGCGAGTTGCAGCAGGGTTTGTTTGAGTTGGTCGATGCTGAATTCGGTGTTGAACAGCGTGTCGAAGTGGTCGGCGATACGGCTCCAGGCTTGCTCGAATTCCGCTGCGTCGGCGGCTTGAGTCAATGTTTCGAGCAGAGTTTGTACCAGGGTTTGATGGGCGGCGAGGTGGTCGGTTTGCTGTTGTTCCAGTTGATCGCAGAGCGCCATCAATTCATCGACTTTGGCAACGATGCGGTGTTGTTCTGTTTTAGGTGGGATTGGCACTAATATAGATTTTAAATTTCCAGTGGAAATCCTAAATCTCGTAGCACCTTTCCCATATTCTTCTACCTGAATTCTGAATAGTGTTGAGTTTATTGCATGAACTAAATACTGGTCATGCATAAAATCTAATGATCTTAGAATGGCAACATCAACCACAGTTATTGCTTTTTGGTTCAATCCAGGAAATAAGCAGGCCCTACCAATCGGGCTCGGTAGGCGAGCGATTAAAATATCTCTATGATTCAATTCTGTACAATTTAATCGCATAAAGGTGTTTTCGTTAATAAACTTATCTGAAACATCTTTAAACTCATTTACACCGACGTCTCCAAGTTGGATAAGCCTAATATCTCCAAAAGCATCTTGGTCTTTACTTTCTATCCAGTCGCCATCAACTAATGAATTCGGTGAAAGTTGATCCAACCTTGCCCATTCCCAACCAATTGGAAGCAAAAATGGTATTTCGCCTTCATCGATTTCTGGTATGGCCTTTGGTGCTCTTAGCTTCTTCTCTTTTATTAAGCATATTCTTTCTTGTGCAATTTTTTCTAGCAACGCACTCGCCGGCTCATCATTCGGATCTTGCGGTACCAACTTCCCCCGCACCGCCAATTCCAAAATCAATTCGCGCAGTTTTTTGATGCCGTAAGCGGTGACTTTGGCGTTGCGGGGGCTGGTTGGATTCCCCTCACCCCGGCCCTCTCCCGCTGGAGAGGGGGAAGAAGCGCCGCGCCCGGCTCTGGCTTTGCTAGCGATGGCGGTGGTCCAGAGGTCTAAATGTTGGCTGATCAGTTCGTTCATGTTGTGCGTGTTCCAAAAAGCCCTCTCCGGAAGGAGAGGGTTGGGTGAGGGGAAGTTAACAACCTCTCATCATTCGAATCTTGCGATGCCAACTTCCACCGCACCGCCAGTTCCAAAATCAATTCGCGCAGTTTTTTGATGCCGTAAGCGGTGACTTTGGCATTGCGGGTGTTGGTTGGATTCCCCTCACCCCGACCCTCTCCCGCTGGAGAGGGGGATTTATTGCCGCGTCCGACGCTGGCTTTGCTGGCTATGGCGGAAGTCCAAATGTCCAAATGTTGGTTGATTAGATCGTTCATTGAGTATGTTGCTATTGGGTATTCGATTGAGTTATCGGTCGGGGATTGCCTGCTCCCTCTCCAGCGGGAGAGGGTTGGGGTGAGGGGAAATTAAATAATGCGGCTTCGCAATTATTTCGGATCACCCTCATCCTAGCCTTCTCGGCAAATGCTCCTGCTTTGCTCTACCTTCTGCATCCATGCAGTCGTCCCACGGGGAGAAGGGACAAAGTTACTAGCGTTGGAGAGCTTCTTGCAAAACGGCTTTAAGCTGGTCACGCAGTTGACCGATGTCCTGTTGCTGCTCGGCATAGCGTTGCAGCAGTTCATCCGGGTCATGGCTGATTTGTTCGCCGACGTGGGGGTTCTTGATGTCCAGGTTATAGTTGCGGGCTTTGATGTCGTCTATCGATACCGGCCAGGCTTGTTCGGTGGCTTTACGGCTGGCGTAGCCGTCGGCGGCGGCGCCCCACCAGTCGATTTCGGTTTGAAATTCTTCAAAGCGCATTGGCTTGGTTTTGTTGTAGCTCTTCACGCCGTCCGGGTAAGGGTGTTCGTAATACCAGACGGTTTGGGTCGGCGTGCCTTTAGTGAAAAACAGGATGTTGGTTTTGATGCCTGTGTAGGGATTGAATACGCCGTTGGGCAGGCGGACGATGGTGTGCAGATTGCCTTCCGTGAGCAGGCTTTCCTTGAGGCGGGTTTTCATGCCTTCGCCGAACAGAAAGCCGTCCGGCAGTACCACGGCGGCGCGGCCTTTGTCTTTGAGCAGTTTGATAATCAAGGCCATGAACAAGTCGGCGGTTTCGCGGGTGCGGAACTGGGCCGGGAAGTTGTTTTCGATGCCGTCTTCTTCCATGCCGCCAAATGGCGGGTTGGTGATGATGACCTCGACGCGGTCGGCGTTGCCGTAGTCTTTGTACGGGCGGCTAAGGGTGTTGTCGTGGCGGATGTTGGTGGGGGTGTCGATGCCGTGCAGAATCATGTTGGTGACGCAGAGCATGTGCGGCAGGGCTTTTTTCTCGACGCCGCGAATCGAAGCTTGCAGGGTTTGTTCGTCTTGCTCGGTTTTGACGTAGCGTTCGCGTTTGTGGTCGATGGCGCAGCTTAAAAAGCCGCCGGTGCCGCAGGCCGGGTCGAGCACGGTTTCGGAAAGCTTTGGGTCGATGCGGTTGACGATAAATTGGGTGACGGCGCGCGGGGTGTAAAACTCGCCGGCGTTACCGGCATTTTGCAGGTCTTTGAGGATTTGTTCGTAAATGCTGCCGAAGGTGTGGCGGTCGGCGGTGTTGTTGAAGTCGATTTCGCCGATTTTGTTGATGACCTGACGCAGCAAGGTGCCGGATTTCATGTAGTTGTAGGCGTCTTCGAACACGTCGCGCACGACTTGGGCGCGTTTGCCGGCCGGGCCATGCAGCGGCAGTTTGTCTTTAAGAGTGGGGAACAGTTGCAGGTTGACGAAGTCGGCCAGTTCGTCGCCGGTCATGCCTTCCGGGTCTTGCGCCCAGTTGCGCCAACGCAGATGGTTGGGCAGCGGCGATTGGTAATCGTCTTCGATCAGTTCCAGTTCTTGTTCACGGTCATCGAAGATCTTTAAAAAGAATAGCCACACCAATTGACTGATGCGCTGGGCGTCGCCATCGACGCCGACATCTTTGCGCATGATGTCTTGAATGGATTTGATGATGCCGGAAACGTTGCTCATGCTGATTTATTTGTCCTGGGGTCTAAAGCCCTCTCCAGGGGGAGAGGGTTGGGTGAGGGGAAATTCGATAGTGTGGCTTCGCCGTTATTTTTGATTTCCCTCATCCCTGCCTTCTCGGCAAATGCTCCTGCTTTGCTCTACCTCCTGCATCCATGCAGTCGTCCCTGAGGGAGAAGGCGTTTGGTTATTGGTAAAAGTTAAAATTTCCATCTGGATCGCTTGTAAAACCCCGTTGGTATTTTGCAAAACGTCGTTATTCCAAAAGCGAATGACTTTGAAACCGCGTTTCTGCAATTGTTCGGTACGGTGCTGGTCGTATTCGACTTGCTCGGTATGTTGACCGCCATCCAGTTCAACGATCAATTTTACCTCCAGGCAGGCGAAATCGACGATAAATGGCTCGATGGCAAATTGCCGACGAAATTTTTGGCCGCATAGTTGTCGATTGCGCAGGTGTTGCCATAGCAGGCGTTCGGCGTTGGTTTGGTTTTTTCTGAGGTTGCGGGCATTGCTGTTTAGGGTCAACTTTTATTCTCCTCACCCCGGCCCTCTCGGCAATTGCTCCTGCATTGCTCTACTACCTACATCCCTGTAGGCATCCAGCAGGGGGGAAAAGCTAGCGAGACTGGTTGCTGAACAGCTCATGCTCCAGTTCTTGTATCGCGGTTTCGTAGCGGTCTTTGCCGCCAAAAACCTGATTGATAATTTCCACCGGGGTACCGATGTCGCTGAACGGTTTGAGTTTGAGGATTTTGGCGTTTTCCAGGCTGGCGATGCCTTCGTCGGCGTATTTGTCCAGCAAGGCGTTCAGCACGGCGCGGGCTTGGTCGCCGTATTTGGTGAAGTAATTGCGCTTTTTGACGTTGTTGGCGCGTTCCTTTCGGGTCAGCGGCGGCTGGTCGTAGGCGATATGGGCGATCAGGTCGAAATCGCCGACATCTTTGCCGACTTCGGCGGCCAGGTTGTCCAGCACAATGCCGTGCTCTTCCAGCAACTCGATGATGGCCTGTTTTTTCTTGGCGCCGTGCCAGCGTTGCAGAAACTCGTCCAACGAGGCGAATTCGGATTGAATCTGTTTGCGGCTGAAGTCTCGGTAGGATTCGGTCATCAGCGTGCCGTCCGGGCCGAGATATTCGACGCGCTCGGCAAGGATTTTGACATCTACGCCGCTGACGCGGATTTTGTAGGCGCCGGTGGGTTCTTCGATTTCTTCGCCTCTGGGTTCGTTTTCAGGCTCCGGGTCGGGCGGCACGGGATCGTCGTCTTCTTTGGGTTCGTAGATCACTACCGGTTCGCCGTCGAAATCCGGGTCACGGAATAAGGCGGTGGCTTTTTTGAAATCCATGATGGTGAAGAAATACTTGCCGAATTCTTCGTCGATACGGGTGCCACGGCCGATGATTTGTTTGAAGATGGTCATCGAGCTGATGGTTTTATCCAGCACGATCAGCTTGCAGGTTTTGGCATCGACACCGGTGGTGAGCAGTTCCGAGGTGGTGGCGATGACCGGGAAGGTACTTTCCGGGTCGATGAAGTTGTCCAGCTCGGCTTTGCCTTCTACGCTGTCGCCAGTTATGCGCATCACGTATTTGGGGTTCTCAATCGCCAATCGACCGGCGGCGTTGACGATGGCGACGCGCATGCGTTCGGCGTGGTCGATGTCTTCGCAGAAGATGATGGTTTTGGCGTAAGGATCGGTCGCCAGCAGGTATTTCATCACCCGTTTGGCGACCAGCTTGGTGCGTTGGTTGAGCACCAAGATGCGGTCCATGTCGGCGCGGGTATAGGTGCGGTTTTCGATGCTGTTGCCGAGGTCGTCGGTCATGCCGGGCGGCGGCGTCCAGCCGTCGACATCTTTGTCGATGTCGATGCGTACCACTTTGTAGGGTGCGAGAAAGCCGTCTTCGATGCCTTGTTTGAGGCTATAGGTGTACACCGGTTTGCCGAAATAATCGGTGCTGGACACGTATTTGGTTTCTTTGGGCGTGGCGGTCAAACCCAGTTGAATGGCATCTTTGAAATAATCCAGAATTTCCCGCCATGCCGAGTCATCGGCTGCGCTGCCGCGATGGCATTCGTCGATGACGATCATGTCGAAAAAATCGGGCGAGACGTTTTTGAAGATTTTGTCTTCTTCCGCCGTGCCGGTGATGGCTTGGTACAGGCCAAGGTAAATTTCGTAGGACGGATCGAGCTTGCGGTTTTTGATTTTGGTCATCACCGAGCCGAACGGTTTGAAGTCGTTGACCAGGGTTTGATCGACCAGAATGTTGCGGTCGGCCAGGAACAACACGCGCTTAACCTGTTTGGCCTTCCATAACCGCCAGATGATTTGAAAGGTGGTGTAGGTTTTACCGGTGCCGGTGGCCATCACCAGCAACACGCGCTTTTGTTGATTGGCGACGGCCTCGATGGTGCGGTTGATGGCTTCTACTTGGTAGTAGCGCGTTTGTTTGCTGTTGCTGTCTTCGTAGTAGGGCTGAACGACCAAACTTTCGGACTGGTCGGCAATGCCGCGATACTTTTTATAGCGTTGCCAGAGTTGGTCCGGTGGCAAAAACGCATCAAGCGCGAATTCGGTTTCGATGTCTTCGTTGGGTGCGGGCACTTTATTATGTGCGGCAAAGGCATCGCCGTTGGAACTAAAGGCGCTGGGGACTTGCAGAATTTCCGAATAACCCAACGCTTGTTGCAGGCCGTGGCTGACGGTGTGGTTGTTGTCTTTGGCTTCGACGACGGCAACCGGCACGCCGGGTTCCCAATAGAGCACATAGTCGGCGAATTTCTTCTTTTTCTTATTGCGGGAGGAAACATTGCCGCGAACGACGATGGGGCCGGGGGTTAAGGTGACTTCGCGGCGGATTTGTCGCATCGCATCCCAGCCGGCGTCACGAAGGGCGGGGGTGATGAAAAGGTCGCAGATGTCGGTTTCGCTTAGGGCTTTCTTTTCCTTAATGTCCATAATTGAGAATCCTGTCTAAGCGGAGACACGCGTCAGTAAATAGCCGGCAGAAGGGAAAGAATAACATCAATGTTAGAAAATTCGGTGTGACAACAATTGGATGGAGGTCGTCACGGAACGAACGACAAGAATCGATTTAATGGCTGACCGGGGAAAGGGGTAAAATCGAATGGCCGATAAAGCGGGGCAGCCTATGGATTCGGTGCATCGGCGACAATGGCATATCCCGCCATCACGGTGCTGGCTTGCACCACGCGTTGCACGGCGTCAGCTAACCATATCGTTGCCTCGATGGGTTTTATCAACGGCCACCGGCCAAGCAAATGGCGACAGGCGCTGGGTAGTTCGGTAAGCGACATTTATGCTCCGGCGGCCAGTCACCGCCTTGTTCATTATCCGTCAATCGCGAATTAGTCTTGCTGTATTGGCAAATCGGTCGAGACATATTGGAGCGGCAAGCGCAACAAGGTTGGGGAGCCAAGGTAATCGAACGGCTATCGCACGATTTGCGCACCTCGTTTCCGGATATGAAAGGCTTTTCGCGCGCCAATTTGATGTACATGCGCGCTTTCGTGGATGCCTGGCCCGACGCCGAAATTGTCCAACAGCTTGTTGGACAATTGCCATGGGGCCACAACTTGGTGATACTCAGCAAATTGAAGGACATTGAAAACCGTAAGCGCTACGCCGAGCGGGCTATCGAATATCCGTGGGCGACTACCCCCGCGAAGGGCATGCACAGATGATTCAAACATTTTAAAACTCGGCTCCATCGCATCCCGAAATCGCTTCGCGCGGTTCGGGATGCTTTGGCCGGAAAGCGCGGTCCGCCGGCTTTATTGGGGGGCGCGTTCGCTTATTTTCGTTGGCGCTTGAGCGTCACAAAGCCCGCCATCGCGCTGAACATCAACCATGCCGAAGCGGGCAGCGGTACGTTGGAAATTCCGCTGACGTTAATCAGCGCGTTGCTGAAATCCGGGGTGATGACATTGCCGGCCGAGCCGAAGGGGTCTTGATTGTTCACCGACAGATTAATCGCGCTCGAGCCGCTACCGACCGCCACAAAGGTGAAAGTGGCGATGTCGAACGAGCCGCTGCTCAAATTGGCGCCGAATTGGCTGAAATCGGTAAACTCGATCTTCCCGGCGCTGTTGTCGATCGTGCCGGGTTGATTGATGAAGCTCCACAACGTGGCATTCACCACCACCGAATCGGCTTGCAGGATGGCACTGTCGAAGCTCAGATCCACCGAGCCGCCGTCTAGCCCGCCGCTAAAGGCTTCGCCTTTCAACACCAAGCTGAAGGTATCCCCCAGATTGACATCCAGGCTGCTTGGATCGAAGAACACGTGGTTGGCTAACGCGGCCTGGCCTTCGCCGAAACAGAGCGCGCCCAGCAGGGTGAATGCGGCGGGCAAGGTTTTTATTTTCATGGATTTAACTCCCAATTAAAGTTGATTGTTAGCCTGGCGCGCTTACGGGCAAGTCGCTTGCGCGGAAGGCCCTGGCGCTTTGCCGTAGATGCGTTTGAACAAGCCCAGGTCCAGCGAGTTAACGTTGCCGTCGCCGTTCATGTCGGCCGCGGCCTTCAGGTCGGCATTGCCGGCGGCGTTACCGTAAACGCTTTTGAACAAGCCCAAGTCCAGCGAGTTGGTTTTGCAATCGTTGTTCAAATCGGCATCGCAGAGGTTGCCGAAGTGATCGCCGTTGCTGTCCAATTGCGTGGCGTTGGCGAGCGCGGTGCAATTGTCCACCGCATCGACTACGCCGTCGCCATCGCCATCGGTGCCGGCCGCTTGAGTAACCGCTAACTGGGCGGCGTTTTGATTGCTGCCGCCCAATACCGTCAGGTTGCCGATACGGGTGTTGAGCGCCGGATTGACCGCGACGTTGTATTGAATCGTCGCCGGACCGCTGCCGCTGGTCGGTGACGTCACGCTTAGCCAAGCCGCGTCGCTTTGCAATTGCCAGGCGCAATTCGCGCCGGTGGCCAGCGTGGCGCTGAAGCTGCCGGCGCTGTTGGCGGCGGCTTGGCTGCCGGGTTGCAGGCTATAAGAACACGCGGCATTGACGGTAATGGTCGCCGTGGCCGGAACCGCGCCCTTGTTGCCGGTGCTGGTCACGGTGTTTTTGGCGCCGTCGTAGCCGGCGAACAAGAAGCTATCGGTGCCGCTGAAGCCTTCTTCCGGGAAGTAGGTGGCGACCGCATTGTTCAAGCCGACCGTGCCGTGTTGCGGCTGCTTCAGGATGCGCATCGTCACGCCGGTGCCGGTGACCGGCAAGGTCAAATTGACCGGTGTGCCGGCGGCGGTGCTGGCCGAAACGTCGGCGGTGATCGGATAGGCCGCCGTGTTCATGCTTTCGCTGTTCGGACCTCGGTGGCAGGAATAACAGCCGACCGTGCCGCCCCGATAGAATTTGACTGTGCCTAAATCTTCGACGTTGAACGAGCGGTCGCCCTGGACTCGCGACAACTCGGTGCCGTGCAGGTCGCTGCCGTGGCAGCCTTTACAGCCGGCGGTACCGGAGCGCTCGACCGCGTCGCCGTGCCGGCCCACCCAGGATTGGTCGATCGGGTGCAGACCGTGCGGGCCGCCGTTAGTGGTGTTCGGAACGCCGGCGGTGTGGCAGGTTTTGCATTCCACCGTTACGCCGGCATGGCCTTGCAGTTGCTCGTTGCGGATATTGTCGTTTTGGTGCGACGACGGGAATTCGGCGTGGGTCGAGCCGTGGCAAGCCGAGCATTGCAGACCGCCGTGGCCTTTGGAAAAACGGTACAACGACAATCCGGCGGCCGGCGTGTCGGCGTTTGTGGCGAAGGTTTGATTGACCGCGACCCGTTGGCTGTCGTAGGTCAGCGGATTGTTGAACACCGAGCTGTAACGGATTTTGCCGTTGTTGTTGGTGGCGGTGCCGGTATGGCAGCTTTGGCAAGTGGGCTCTTCGAGCCAGCCGGTGCGATGGCTGTCGCCGACCTTGCTCATGTTGCCGTGGCAGCTTTGACATTGCATTTCCATGCTGCCGTCGGCCGCGACAGCGCTACCCATCGCGCCGCGCAAGCAGCGGGTTTTGGAACCGGGGTGGCAGTCGTAGCAGGCCGCGCGATTGTCGGAGCTATCCAAGGTCAGCGAACTGCCTGGCGCGGTGACGGTGGCATGGGTACTGTGTACCGATTGGGTCAGCGCCGGCACGGTGCCGTTGGCGCCGCTAAAACTAGGCGCACCCAGTGCTTCGGAGGAATGGCAAGCCGCGCACAACATGGGCTTGACCTGCACGCCCGGCGTCGCCGGGTCTTGGTCGGTGGTCGCGGCGGCGTACAAGCCGGCCGGGTCTAGGCCTTTGGCAGCAAGCGCTTCGTTGTACAAGGCGGCATGCTCGGCGAATTCGGTGTCGTCGTGCAGTTTGAGTATGTTCAGGCGGTATTCGCGCTCCAGGTTGGCATCGCTGATCCAACCGCCGGCTGGTTTGGCCTTGTCGTTAGTATTGGCGGCGTGGCAGGTTTTGCAGCTCATTTCGTCGGAGACCGGCAACACGATGTCGGTTTGGGCGACCACGGCATTGTTGGAATCCCTGGCGACCAAACGCATCAACGGATAGGTGTTTTTGTTGCCCTGATCGTCGGTGGGCGTGATCGGCACGCCTTCGGCCTGGTAGGTATTTTCCGGCGAGTTGGCCGGTTGAAAGCTCATCGGCTGCGCGGTGTTCAGCACGTAAGGGCTATCGATCCCCGGCATGTTGCAGCCGGCCAAGCCCATGTCGGCGGTGTAGGCCGGATTGAACGTTTTCAAAACCGGAAACAGCGTGGGCGCGTAGGTTTCCCAATCGCTCTTGCCGCTGGAGGTGCTGTTCATCACGCCGCTGACCGGATCGACGATGGCCTGATAACTCAGCGTGTAATCGGCGGCATTGGGGATCGTGCTGGCCTTCATCAATTTGCCGCCGACGATCAATTGCGCTTCGATGGTGTTGTAAGGCGGCAGGATCGCGAATTCGGCGTAGCGCGAATCCATGCAGTGCATGCCCAGATTATTCCAGCCCAACAAAACCGCGTTGGCGGCCTGGCCTTGGTGGCTGACCAAGCCCAATAGGCTGGTCAGCAGAATCAGAAAACCGGTTTTTCTCATGGTGTTCAACCTATTACCTTCAATAATCGGTGATGAGTACTCGCGCGAGGCTTCCTGTCTTCTGGCTTGGATTCTAAGATCGCAACGCGAGTCGTGACGAACGGCGGAACCGGAAAAGTTCCCGGGCGAACATTAGCATTTAATAATTAACTTAAAATTAATTTATGATTAAAACCACATAAATTTTGGGCTTATTAGGGAACTTTTTCGCCATCGCTGCAATAAGTCGCGGTGGGGGCTGTTGGAACAGGCAGTGTTGTCGTTTTAACAGTCGAGCGTTAGCATTAGACCGGGTGCGGTCTAATAGAGATAGGCAACGTTGCCGTTTGCATGCGCGGCGTTCTTATACCAACACTCGGCATCGCCATGTAAACAGCCAAGCTTCTCCGCTGAACAGGCAGACATGCCCATTGAACACGCGGTCACCGATCGCGATTAAGCGAGAATTTCACCTTGATTATTTGGCCGCAAGAAATAGTTGACGGCTGGCTTGATGTCGAATCTTTCTAATGCCGAGGCAGTCACTGTTCCGAGCTTCTGAATTCTGAAAGTATCTCGTCTAGCGTTGGGTTTGCCTTCGCTCGGCCGTGGACAAAGACGACTGGGAGCGGGCCGGTCATCACTTGGTCGATTTTGTCCAGATCGGCCTGTCCGCCGTTGGGTATATCAAAGTCTACCGAGTGAGTTCGGACCACCGGCACGCCATTTCGAGACAATTCCTCCGCGAGTCGATCGGCGCGCCGCGCATCCGCATGCGGGCAGTGTTCGGCCGCGACCACAATAACCGAGGACGGACTCTGACCGTTGATCGCGGGTAACTCCACAAACGCGCTGGATACGTTTGCGAGCGTTTCGGAACTCCCAGGGGGACTATCTTGCCGGTGCCGCAGCCAGTGATTATAGGCACCGGCGCCGACGGTTATCGCGAGTAGAAGTTTAAGGAGTTTCATCAGCGGCGGCCGCGGCAATCAGAGATAGATGCGGAGTCTAACTCAGAGCTAACCGGCGGCGCACGGCTTTATCGCGCGGGACCGGTGGAATGATTGCCTAGGCCGCGGGTTTGACCGCACGCATTTTATTTCCACCTCGTTTGCCGGCGCGGCTGGCGGATCGCGATGCCGGCTAAGGCGCTTGCGAAAAGCCAAGCCGCGCCGGGTAGCGGTACCGGGGCCGTGGTCGAGTAGGTCAGGTTGTCGACGACGACGCCGTCCGACGTCCCGTGAAAATAGATTTTATCGATTCGCCCAGCGTAGCCAGATGCCAACCAATAAACTTCCGGCGGCTGATTTTCCGGAACCAGCGGTGCGCTATAAACCAGTTGGTTTTGGAAATACAGGTCGTAGCTGACATGACTGTCGAAGCCGACAAAATTATAATGCACTCCCTCGAATACCACCGGCGCCGAGTCGAAACTCAGCTCCGCACCGCCGTAAGAAACCGCAAAATAACGATCCCCCATGTCCGGTTGATGGGACGGGTAAATGGAATAATCTCGCAAGCTTCCGCCGGCTTGCCATCCGGAAATGCCGCCGTAACCGTCAACCAAATCCCAATCGTTCAAGTTTTCAAAGGTGAGCACGGTTTGCGAGGCATAAGCCTGCGATGCGCTTAATAAGGCCATAGCCCAAACCCCAGCCATTTGTTTCAATTTCATAAGATCTCCTCGAAAGTAACAAGCGGCCTGCAAAAGCTGCCCGCCGGATTAAAAATCAAGTTATACGCCGCGACGTTTCGCGTATATCAAGCCGATCAGCGCACTACCGAACAGCCAGACCGCGCCCGGCAATGGCACCGGCGCGGCGACGTCGCCGTCGCGCACCGCCCAGACGTAATAATTGGTGCCTTTGCTGATGTAATTTTGCATGCCGGTCGCGGTGCTCAGATACCAGGCTTTACTGGCGTCGCCGCCGTAACTGGTGCCTAGCCAATAGCCAAAGGATTGCAGATGGCTGAACAGGCTTTCGTCGTCGGCCGTGGCCGGATCGTCGACGAGGCCGTAGCCGGACTGCGGTCCGCCATGCGAATCGAGGGCGCCTTTGTTAGCGAAATCGCCGTAGAACAGATGCGCGAGTTCCGAGCTGGCCGTGGAGACGTTGAATCCGCAATCGCTACCGCTGTATCCATAGTCGCAACCGGGCACGCCCAGGTCGTTGAAGGTCGGCAGGCGCCAATCGTCGTAACTCGCACCGCGTACGTCGTCGAAGAAGGTCAAGCCGTCTACCCAGGCCACGGCGTTTTGCCAGCTCATTTTGCCTTCGGCGTCGTAGCCGCTGGTTTTGGCGTAGTTGGCGTCCGCCAGCCAAGTGACGTTTTGCTCGCTGTCGTAGATCAGGCCGCCGCCCCGGTCGAACAACTGGGCTTGCGCGCTGCCGACAGCCAGCGTGCCGAGCGCCGACAACGCGGTGCGTAAAATTATACGTTTCATCGTTTTCTCCAAAAGGTTGTTCTCGAATAGATGCCGATACTCGGTAACGGGACTAACGGCTCTAAGGCTGGGCACATTATCGGAAGACAGATACAGGCTGGGAACCCTACCGGAGTAGGGTGTCATGCCAACCAGGCGGTTTGTTAAGATGTAATTATTTTGCATGTTTTTAACCGGTCTGAATGAGTCCCGCCAACTGCAGAAAATCAGCCAGTGCCGGCAATCGACTCATGTGGCAATAACCCACCGCATGCTTAGTTTGACGGCTTGATACCGCAACTCGACGTTAGGCATATCTTCACGCTCCGATGCCTTGCGTTTTTTGTAACTCGGAGCGTTGGAGAGCAAAAATGGTAGAAAAACTTCTGACGGTAACGCTGTTGTCGGTACTTTCCGGCTGCGCAACCACGGCAAATAACGCTCCTGCCCAAGGAGGCAACAAAGCCGAGAGCAAAATATCAATGGCGATCGGCCGTGAAATTGGCAACTTCACGATCACTAATTCACAGGCAACGGAAGCGCCCACTGGTTATAACGGTATGCAGTACATCGTTAAAACGAACGATGGGGCCACCTTTAAATGCGAAATTTTGGAGCCGTCGGGGCTCGGTAAATTCGCGACGTGGGGGATGGCAAGCGGGGCGGACGCCATGTGTACGGATTTTACTCGGGGATCGAGCGACATCGGAAAAACCAACAATGCAAACTGTAATGCATTACTACGAGCAGCCGGCAAATGCTGAAGTAATGCCCGACAGCGGAGTCGGCGCCGCAGAAGACGACCGGCAACGCTTCTATTCGCCATTCTTCCGCCCCGAACCGGCCTGGCGGATAGACAATGCCGGCCACGGTTTGGGTTGGGCGGGGCGCCATCGGTGGCCATGATCGGCGAGTTCGATTCGCCGACCCTGGCCCAAGCGGAGCAGCAGGGTTATCTGGTGTTGCACAAACGGTTGGACCCGGTGGCTTCGTATGCTCTGCTAAGCCGGCTATTGCCCATCCGATCTGCCGACAGGGGTAGCCCACACAAATGAAACTGCCACTTAGTAGCCATGCCGGATGGCTGGGACTGGCATCCTCGGGCCTGTTGGCTTGGGGAAACTGGCACTATGCCCAAACGCTACCCAACTACGACGCAGTGCGCCAGACCATCAGCGAGTTGGCTGCGTTCGGAACGCCATTGGCGGACCAAATCAATTACGAACTTTTCCTGCCGGTGGGCTTGATGCAATGGCTAGCACTGGCCTGCCAGTACCGAACGCTCAAGAATCACTCCGGTCTGCGCCGGGGTTTGCTGGCATTTTCCTGGGTGGGAGCGGCTTATGTATTTTGTGCGTTATTCCCGTGCGATCCCGGCTCGCCGCTGATCGGCTCCTGGCGCCAGCAAATTCATAACCTGTTCGGTGCGCTTGAATATCTGGGAGGCGGATTTGGCTTGCTGCTGTTTGGGCGCATTCCGGGCTCCCGCATCGCAATCCCTTTGAAGATTTCCGGCGCACTGGTACTGACGGTTCTGGTGTTGCTTGCCATCCCCTGTCTGGCGGTCTACAGGGGACTGATTCAACGCGTTGCCGAAGGCGTGTTGTTCGGCTGGCTCGCGTTAGCGAGCGCCGTGCAATTGGCCGAAGCCTACATCGGCCGAATCGAAATTACGACGCGACCCTAAGTCATCAGTTTTCATCAAGCCGAGCGACAGCGCTAATGTTTTCCGACAGCCTGCTGTAGACGTCGAGCAAACTCGACGGATTTGCCGTCGGACGGCAGCGAGTCCGGTACATAACTCTTAGCGTTCCAAATGCCGTCGTCATCCGCTTCTTTACTCATACATTGCTTTTTGCCGTCCGCCGTGACGGCGCATCGGCGCTGGTAACCATTGGGAAGCGTAAAAGTCTCTATTACGTCCTTAGGCCCGCTATCCGGAGCGTGAAGATTTTCCGGGTTAACTGTCAATTTGCGGCGATCGAATTTCTGTTCTCCGTCATGCTTCACCGACTCACGGGCGACTTGGCGCATATCGTTCAGTACCTTGGATAGGTCGAGTTTGGGAGGCTCCGGATGTGCGGGATTCGCTGACTTATCGGTCCGCGGTGCAACGTTAATCGCTTGCCGTGGCGAGGCCGTCAAAATCGGCGCAGGCTTGGGTTGAGCCCTTGATCTGCCTCCCGCCATCTTAGCAGGCAAGCTTGGCGGCGACTGATTGTCCCTGCCATTTTCCGCTAAATGTAGGATTTTGAATTCCACTGATAGCACTGCCAAGCGATCCGGCAACCGGTCCGCCGGTTTCCTCGGTCGAAATATATCGGTCAACGCCGACGCTAGCCCAAGATGTACCAACAGAGACACGATCAGGCATGTGGCAAACCTGCGCCGCGCTGTTTCAACCATCGGAGCCGGCTATCGTCGGTCTTGTAACGTCAAGCGGAACAGCGCGTTGGTCTCGGAAAATGGGTTTCGACTGAGCAAGAATCGTAGATCGCGTTAAATGTTGCGTAAACACCGACTACCCTAGCGGGCTAGTTGGCTCGTAAGCTCACGGTGATGAGCGCCTGATCGTTTCGGACATCGCATTTGAGCCGGTAGATTCGACCTGCTTGTACGGCCAGCGTTTTCTTGGGTCTACGACTCGAAAACCCTTTAAAGCAATAGACTTGAATTTCATACTCTCCAGGCAGGAGATGAATTTCGCTGGGGTAGTCCGTAAAACCCGGCCAGCCAAATTCCTTCCGTTCGCCGGAGCCGTTGGGTTCAATCTTCGAATAGCCGATTATGGTCGTATGATAAGCATCGGCAAACGGGGAGCCCACAACACTTTGGATTACCGCAATCTCGTCTGGTCCCAGACTGTCGCCCGCATATTGCTTGGCCGGCGTCATAAAACCACATGAACAGAGCATGGACGCGGCAATTGTTGTCATAACATTTTTCATGAGAATTAGCCTTGTCATTGGCGTGAAAACCTAAAGCAGATCCAACTAATCGTTAAAACAACAACCGATAACGATAGAAAGCAAGGTTTCACCGCGCCTCCTTTTAATCGATAGGCCTTAGTGATGCATACGGCATCGAATGTCTTATAAAATTCGTAACTTGTCGTACCTTCGGTATTAGCTGCTCTAATTAATTGTTTTATAAAACAGCAAGGTCAAAAAACTTCCGCCAAACAGCCGTCTTGAACGGATGCGGATACCCGAAAACCAGGCTATCGACTACATGAGTGGGCGACATTATCGGAAGCGCGGCGTGGCGGCGGAACCCTACCGGAGTAGGGTGTTGGGACACGCCGGCTATTGTTAAGATGTAATCATTTTGCATGTTTTAGCGACAGCCTTGTTCGGCGGAGAATGCCGAACGAGACTGTCGACCATTGGGGAGAATTGAATGTGACAAATTCGGCAAGCGCGTTGGTTATCGACGACCACCCGCTGTTGGCGAGCGGCATCGCCGATTTTTTGCTATCGCATTGCGGCTTTGGTCAGGCGCGGCCGGTGTCCAGCATCGCCGAGTTTTGGGAAGTTCTCGATACCGCCCAGCCGCCGTCGTTGGCCGTGGTGGATTTTTGGCTGCCGGAAGGTGCGTCGCTACCCTTACTCGTGCAAATGAAACGGCAATGCCCAGCGACGCGTTTGCTGGCCATCAGCGCGGACGACAATTCGGCCGTGTCGGGCAAGGTGCGCGAAGCCGGTGCCGACGGTTTTCTGCACAAGCAGGAAGCGCCGGATATTTTCGGCCGCGCCGTGGCCGCGTTGCTGCGGGGCGACACTTGGTTTCACACCGGTCCATTTGCCGCGACCGGTATCAATCAGCCGCTCAAGGAGCTGCCGGTCACCGCCGCCGAGCTGGGTCTGACCGCCCGTCAAGGCCAGGTACTGGCGATGATGTTGAAGGGCTTGCCCAACAAACGCATCGCCTTGAACCTGTCCTTGTCCGAACAAACCGTCAAAGAGCACGTCACCGGTATTCTGGAACGGCTGGGTGCTCGCAATCGGATCGAGGTGATTACCATGCTGCGCGGCAGAAAACTGGAAGGTTCGTAATGAAGTCGGCACTCTCTGATTCAACTGCCGCCGACCCTTTACGTTTTGCAGACATCAGTTCCGACGGTCAGGCGCGCTTGTTGGATATGACCTTAAACCGCTTGGTCTACAGCATTACCATTATTCCTTTCGTCGGTTTGCCCTTCGCTTACTGGAAATACCAACTGGACCGGAACCCCTGGGGTTTGTTGATGTGGACCGCATCCTACTCGATTGCCGTGGTCGCGGTTCGGCGGCTGCATCGCCAATATCTGCGCGATCGCGCGCAACTCGATCCGGCGCTCGCGGTGGCCGAATGGTTGCCGGTAGTCCTGAGGACGGCGCTGCTGCACGGCTTCGGGTTGACCGCATTGGTGTTGGTCGTCGCCGGCCGGGTGCCGTTCGAATTCGCGTTGACGCTGTACATGAGCTTGGCGGCGGTGATGGCGGCCAACGCTACCCATCAATCGCCGGTATTCAGCGCCTTCAAACGCTTCTTCGCCGCCAGTTGGGGCGTTTGTACGCTGCTGACGCCGTGGACCTTTCCCGAGCACTGGCCGTTGACGCTACCCTTATGCCTCAGCTACGTATTGTCGATACACCGCCATTCGTCGATTGCCCACGGCTTTTTCTTGCAACAGATCAAACTGGAGGAAGATAGCGCCAGACTCGCGGAAAGTTACCGTCTGGCCATGGAGCAGGCCGAGGAAGCGCTACGGGCCAAAAACCAGTTTTTGACCACCGCCAGCCACGATCTGCGCCAGCCGGTACATGCGATGGGGTTCTTGATCGAATCCATCTCTCGTCGCAACCGGGATTTGCTGCTCAGTCCGGCCTTGCAAGACCTCAAGCAGAGCGTGCAATCGGTGACGCAGATGTTCAATTCGCTACTGGACCTGTCGCGCATCGAACTGGGCGCCCAGCCCGTCAATCTGCAAACCGTGGCGCTGGAACCGATGATGAACGACGTTGCCACCTTGTTTCGCGAGGAAGCCCATGCCCGCGACATCCAATTGCGGGTGCGCGTCGGTGCCGGTAACGCGCTGGTGCGGGCCGACTCGACTTTGTTACGCCAATCCATGATTAATCTGATGCAGAACGCGCTGCGCTACACCCAACACGGCGGCGTGTTGCTGGCGGCGCGCCGACGCGGCGGCGGCTGGCGAGTGGAAGTGTGGGATACCGGCGTGGGCATTGCCGAGGACGACCGCCAACGCATCTTTTCGCCGTTCTTCCGGCCCGAGCACGCTTGGCGCATCGACAACGCCGGCCACGGCCTGGGGTTGGCGGTGGTAGCAAGGTGCGCCGATCTGATGGGGGCCAGTCAAGGCTTGAGTTCGCGGGAAGGCAAGGGCTCGCGGTTTTGGTTGCAATTGCCGAGCGCCGACATCGTCGAACGGCGCGCGGCGACCCGCGACCGCGATTTTTCGCCGGCCGGGCGGGGCGGGGCCTTGAACGGACGCTGCCTGGTGTTGGACGACGAGCCGCAAGTACGCGGCGCCTGGCAAGCCATGTTGGCGGCGTGGGGCGTGGAAACCGTCTGCGTCGGGTCCGGCGGCGAGGCCTTCGCCGCGCTGGCCGGCGGCTTCGAACCGCGGGTGATTTTTTGCGACCAGCGCTTGCGCTCCGGCGAAAGCGGTTTCGAACTGCTGCAAGCCTTGCTGGAACGTTGCCCAGCCGCTGTCGGGGCGATGATCAGCGGCGAATTCGACTCCCCGGCGCTGCATCAAGCCGACCTGGAAGGTTATGTCGTGTTGCATAAACCGGTCGATCCCGAGGCGCTGTACGCCTTGTTGAGCCGCTGGCTGCCGGCGGCCGATGCGGTAGACGCCGAATAGCCTTTCGCATTTCAAATTTCGGCGCGTCCGCTCCCTCGCCCACGGAGCGTGTCGTAAAAGCCCCGGTGGAGGCCGTCGTAAAAGTCGAAACAGAACCCTCCTCGCGGGAGAGGGCAGGGTGAGGGGGATAAACCCAAAGGTGAAGTGCGATGACGACGGCGACGGATATTGCCGGGCTGGCGCTGACGGCATGATCTCCGCTATTCCCGGTTCGCGGCTTGGTGCCGCGCGGAATTGCCGTTGTTGGGCAGCTTGCTCCGGGAAAGTGGCATGCAATTGGCTGACGGATTTCCAAGCGCCGGCTGCCGTCCGGCCAACATTCGCGTCAGACCGGACGATCCGCAAGTCCATTAACCGGAGCTCACTATGAACATTGCCACGATCGGGCAAACCCTTGCCGCCTATACCGCCCAAGCCGGCAACAGCCGGCCGGCCAACGTAACCAGCCGCGAAGCGGGCGCAACGCCGGTCGCTGCGAACGCAACGCGTACGGTCGATCTACGCAACGTGTCGCTGAACGAAATCAACTCGCTGATCAAGGCCGGCGTGGACGGCTTGCTGGACATCGCGCCGATGATGCACGGCAACCTGTTCGCAAACGCCGATCCCCAAGCCCAGGCTGACGTCAAGATCGATTATCTCGGCCAAATCGAAGGCGCCATCGCCTTCGACAAAAGCCGAGGCACCAATACCGATTTTCTGGAATCGGTACTGACCAAACTGAAGCGCATCGACGGCATGCCGTTGCCGGGTGGGTTGGACGAGCGGGTTTGATGGTGCGGGCTTTACACTATTGAAATTACGACGGCGGCCGACATGCGGGGCCGGCAATGGGAGGCGTAATCAATCGCCTAACGATCATGAAAGCGTGTCTGCGTCGAAGAGTGAAAGTTCTTCGAGTGGTAGTCGTATTCGCTTCAGCTGGGGGGCTTCCGATTCCAAAGAATCCGTCGTTTATGAAATCAGGACTAAATCCGAGTACGGCTTTTTCTGATTCTCGACAGGCCAAATAAGCTGGAGCCAAGGAGTATTCCGGCCGGCGGTATCGGCACCGGTGTCAGCGTCGAGGTGGTACTGGCATTTAAAAAAGCGCCGCCGGCCGGATTGGCAAACTTGTCCAGGTCAAGCGAATTGATGTGTCCGATTAAGTCAACGGAACCCGTATTGCAATTTGGCCCGATACCGTCGGGGCAGTAGCCGTAATCGTATACCCGTACGCTACCCATGGTGGTAAACGTACCTCCCCCTGGTTGACCCACGGTAAAGTAATCGGCCTCCACCATTGGATCGGCGGGAAAAGTAAGAGATTGATTGGTATCTAGGCGGATACGACCATTGAACATGTGATTGTCCAAGGCAGCGTCATTGGAATGGGTGGTCAGGGTAAAGTCTAGAAATGCCAATGAATAGAACATGCCATTGGTGTAAGTTATGCTGCCCAGTTTGAAGGAGTTTTCAGGACCAAGGCCAGCCACCTCCATCGGGCTACCGCTGAAGGAAAACTCATTCATGCGCGCTGTCGGAAACCGGTTTGGGTCGTATCCGAAGCTGACTGAATTTCCCGATAGGGCGACGGTTATGCTCGAGGGGTTATTAATAGCACTCGCACACGTGGGATCGCCTCCGCAAACATCAATCGGTGTGCCATTGACCGACAGTTGATTGTTGAAGGTCGCGGCTGCACTGGCGAAGCCGCCCATCGTGAATTGGGTAAAGTTCGCCGTTACTGTTACGGAACTGGCATAGCTGCCCGCCGTTGCGGTGGTAAGCGCAAGCGTCGCTAGAATTAGGGATAATTTCATGGTCGATATGTCTCTTAAAAGGCTCAGCGATATAGAAGGCAATGCGGCAATTGCCGAAGGCGAATGCAACAAAATGGGAATTTAAAAAGCTGAACTGTGATTATCAGCCTGGCAAGTATGGTCAGACGGATAACCTTCAGCGCTGAAAAGAACAACTTCAACTGATGTTTTGCCGACGCTTCAAACTGATTAACCCAAGCAAGCCGGAACCGAACAGCCAGATTGCACCGGGTACGGGTAATGCGGCTGAATTGCCGAATCCCGCTTCAGTTTGCAAGCTGTACCCAGGATGGGCTTGCAGCCAGACCGGGTCGATGTAGAAGTAGGGATCCATATAAACCGACGCTTGACCCTCACCTTCTCCGGCAAACCCTTGGACGCTGGCCGTCATCAACGACTTGAAAGTCGTATTCGCCTGGACATAAATCTCGTAAACAAACGAAGTCGAGAAGCTATCGTCATTGTTTTTGCCAAACTCATTCCCGAAATTGGCATGGTAGTTATAATCTCCGGTTGATGCGTGATAGTGGGTATAAGTAGAAGTCGCCGCATCGGCCTGTGAATCGAAAACCCCATTTGCCTTAACATCTTGCAAGTCGAGATAACTCTTAATCTCTCCGCCAAAGCCAACACCACTGGTCTTATGGCCGTATGTCGTACCTGAGACAAAAAAAGGAACATAGCCACCTGGACCAGTGACGTTGACAAGATACTCGATTGTGCCTGAGCCCGAGAAGCTAGCGGTTAATCTTTCCTCATAGTCCCAATGATGAGGTCCGTTAGCAGCCGAAACCGCATAGCCTTGCAGCGATATTGTCGGCACGACATTCGTGTAGATGGAGCCACTGACCCCCGCGTGGTTGCCTCTTTCACCCACCACGTCACCGGTATCATAGTAACCATTGGCTACATCGCCCCAATTGCCAGGCGTCTGAACACTGTTAGTGATATAGGTGTGAGTGGGACCTTCATAGATATAATTTTCAGCTGAAGCCTCAAAACCTATTGCAGCATAACCGGCATGAGCCGCGGATATAGCGGAGCAGCTCAGCGCGGCGAGCAGCATTGAATTGAAGAGTATGGCTTTGCTTTGCATATTGCCCCCTTGGGCGTTTTTTACAAAAATATCCCAGCTGAACGCAATCGGCGAACTGGGGTTTATGGGTAATTTAAGACCCGCTGATTTTCGCCTTACCGGCGCGAGATCACGAGGTTCTCTGCAATACACACAACGAAAAACCTTTGCGTTGTGAACACGAACACATTCTTCTGCTTACAAGCCTCTTTGTCTAGCCAGTCCTGTCCCGTGAAGACGGGACAAATCGTAATGTTTTACCTGGGAAACGATCACCTGGGATGCTGTTGGGTGATAGACTCAAACCATGAGTCATTCTGTTCTTATCGTCGAAGACGACCCGCAATTCCGCGCGACGTTTGCTGATGCCATTGCTAGTGCCGCCGATTTGCGTTTGGCGGGCGTTGCCGACGATTTGTCGGAGGGACGTCGCCTGCTGGAGCAGACTAAACCCGACGTGCTGTTGGTTGATATTGGCCTGCCCAGCGGTAGCGGCATCGAATTGATCCGCTGGGCCCGGCAGTTTTTGCCACGCTGCGATGTGATGGTGATCACCGTGTTTGGCGATGAACGCCATGTGCTGCAATGTATCGAGGCCGGTGCCACGGGCTATTTGCTGAAAGGTGCGAGTAGCTTGGATATTGTCGAACAGATTCGGGCCTTGTATCAGGGCGGCAGCCCGATTAGTCCGGCGATAGCCCGCCAGTTGTTGATCAAACGCTTTCAGAACAACAATGGTGAATCCTTGGAGGCGCAGCGCTTGTCGGCTCAGGAGCGCACAGTATTGGAAATGAGCAGCAAGGGCTATAGCTACGAAGAGATTGCCGGCTTGATGCAGTTGTCCGGCAACACAGTCGGCACTTACGTCAAACGCATCTATCTGAAATTACAGGTCCACAGCAAGAGCGAAGCGATTTATGAAGCCCGCAAGTTGGGGCTGTTGCGTGATTGAATCGAATGCGGTCGGTTTAGAGGAAAGCCTTAGAGAACGAACCCGTGTCGATGCAGTCGCCTTATTTTTGGCGCACTGGCGCATGTCTTTACTGGCGGTATCGCTGCTGACCATGGCCGTGCTGTATGTCTGGGGCGAGTATTGGCCACCGCATCTAAAATTGGTTTGGTGTGTGGCGGCCTTTGGCAACTATTTAGCGCAATCGTTTGTGTCTTGGAAGATGGAAACCGAGGAATCCTTAGTTAAGGCGATTCCTCGCTATATGCCGTGGCTGTTGTTTTCGATCACGGTTAGCGGCGTAGTCTGGGGTTCGCTGCCTTGGCTGTTGTCTCCTCCAATACCGACGGTATTTGCTTACGTCAGTCTTTTCAATTTGATGCTGGTGTTTTGTGTGGTCAATTCGCCCTGCACACGAAAGATGCTGATTTGCGCAGTGCTTCCGGTTATGTTGCTAAACACCTCGGCGCTAGCCTTCCGCAGCGAGTTGATCTATTCCAGCTATTTCCTGGTCGTAATAAGCTTGGTTCTTTTATATGGTTTGCGGGTGCAAGCGGCTATCCACACCACCATGACCGAGCGCCATCTTGCCAGGGATCTTAACGAAGCATTGACCCAACAACAGAAGCAATTGGTGGCTGTCGAGCGTGAAAACGCCTTGTTGTTGGAGCGGCAACGTTTGATGTATGACATGCACGATGGCTTAGGCTCGACGTTACTGGCTACCCTCTGCGCTATTGAACGTGACAATCTGCCGCAATCATCCGTCATTGAAGCCTTGCGTGGCTGTGTGGATGACCTGCGCTTGGTGATCGATTCACTGGAGCCGATGGAGCATGATCTGGTTACTTTGCTAGCGACGGTCCGTTATCGCTTGGGGCCGCGCCTGACAGATGCCGGCCTCACGTTGGACTGGGACATCCATGATTTACCGGAACTGCCCTGGCTGGAACCGCCCGATGCGCTGCATGTACTGCGGTTGGTGCAAGAAGCGTTAGCCAATGTGCTTAAGCATGCTCGCGCCGATCACGTTCGATTGGCCACCCGCGCTTCGGAAGATCATGTCGAAATTCATATTGAAGACAATGGCTGTGGATTCGATTTAAATACCGTCCCATTGGGGCGTGGATTACGCAACCAGAATCGGCGTGCGGAATATTTAGGGGGTGAATTTAAGATCGATAGCGCGCTCGGACGCGGGACATGTCTCACGCTGTTGCTACCTGTTTTGAGATACTAGGGGTAAGATCAGTCAAGGTAAATTCAGCCTACCGAACTGGTTGCGTCAGGCCGAGCCGCAGACATTCCAAGGATATTACCTGTGGCTGGGCAGCGTCGCGGGTTCTGTCGTCGGCGTAGTGTGTCGCCCGAATGGTGCGGCCTCGATTCCCGGAAATTGCAGGATATTGGGTGTGCTATGCGCGTCGCCCTCCGCCGCCAGAATAGTGGGTTGACCCGCGTGCCTCGGCGATAAAGGTTCGTCACGATTTGTCCTACCGCAAAAGGGTTTGTGGTTGGGTGGACTTTAAATAGCGTTAAGCCAAACGTGGGCAATTACGGTGTAATTGCCGCGACTTTGTCGGTGTTCGATTGGGACGGTTCCATCAAACGACGCCGCGATTTTGCCGGCGCTCAATCCGGTAGGCGAACCGCGCCAATCGTTAGGTTTTGGTTCTAAGGCGCCCCCGGATCACTCAAATGCGCATACGCCGGAAAGGTTTGCAGGCGGTTGTCGTCCAGCGGTTCGCCGACGGTGAAGTGGTAGAGGCTTTGCCAAACGTCGTTTTGCAAGCCCAAGACGCCGTGCACGGCGTCGTCGAAGAAGCAGCCGATGCCGGTGCCGCGCACGCCGGCGGCTTCGGCTTCCAGATATAAAATCTGGCCGAGCAGGCCGCATTCCCAAAACAGCCGCCGGTAGCGCCAGGCTTCGGTGTTGACGTTGGCGGCGAAGCGGGCCAACATCCCCAGGCTGAAGGCGCTGTCGCTGGCAATCGGTTGGTGGCAGGATAGGGTTTTCGCGGCTTGGCGGACGTTGCCGGCGGTCAGCAAGTAAAACTCGAACGGCGCTTCGACGCGCTGCCAAACGTAGTCGGCGGAGCAGACTTGTTTCAGCGCGTCGAGTTCGCCGGCGCGCGGCAGACAGTACAGTCCGGGTTCCAGGCCGTCCACCCGATGTACGAAGAAGAACAATTGCACTTGCGCCGGCCAGTTCCAGGCCGTGAACGGCGGTTTGGCGCCGGGCAGCAGTGCGGCGAGGATGCGGTAAAAATCGGCGAGCGGCAGCGGCGCCGATTTGCCGTTAAAGTGTTGGGCGCTGCGGCGGCCCCGAATCAGCCGGCTGGCCGAATCGTCACGGCTGGGCGCGGGCAGGTCGGCGGCCGGCCAAGTTTGCCGCTCGGGCGGCGTCGGCGGTTTCAACGCGTGTTCGGCGACTTCGTCGACCACCGGCCAGCGGTAAAAATGCCGGCCGCTCAGCCGACCGGTTTTGCCGAACCATTCCGCCGTTTGCAGGCAACCCGACAAAGCGGCCGGATCGAAATCGGCCGTGCTTGGCGCGTCGGTGTGAATGCGACAAAACAGGTCGGCCGCTTCGCGCTCGTTGGCGACGAAGTCGTCGGCCCGATCCAGGCCCAGCCAAGCGGCGATGTCGGCGTCGCCGGCCTCGCTCAGCAATTCCACGCGCCAGCCCAGCCCGGCGGCCGCGTAGCTCAGCGCCGCTAGCGCATGGCCGATGTCGTGCTGGCAGTAGCGGAAGGCGCGTTCGCCGTATTTCCAGGCTTCCCGCCAATGGATGGACGACAAGCCCAGGTACAGCGCCGGCTCGCAACCGTCCGCGCTAAACGCCGCCCGCCGTTCCAGCGCGTGGTCGTGGCTGACGTAGTGGTAGACGCCGGGGCTAAGCAGCTTGTGGTCGGTGCTGACCAGATAGGCTTCGGTCGGGTGCAGGTTGCCGCTGGACGGATTGCAACGCAACGACCAGCGGTCCGGACCGAATTGTTTCCAGGCCGATAAGCCGAAGGCCAGTTCCATCAATAGTCCGACATTTTCCAGTGAGACGGGCCGAGGGGCTATGGCTTCGGGGCGGTCCAACTCAGCAAAGCGGCACGCCAACTCAGCGCCGGGTAACGGTAGTTTGACGATATCGCAATCGGCAAAACGCCGAAACGGGCTGGGCTGGTCGTCCCAGTCCAGCGACTCCGGGCCTTTGGCGTAGGCGTTGAGTTGGTGTTTGGTGCGGTTGTGGTACGCAATGACGGCGGTGGCGTTGGGCATGGGGCGGTAAGGGCTCGGTTCGGTTAACGAGTGGCGATGAAAGTCATGCGGCGCGGAATCGCCAATCCGGTGTCGGAACGCCGTCAATCGCGGCCGGAGCCGCTGCTACGCCGATGTATTTCATTCGCCGGTACGATATGGAATGGTTGCGGTTCAGTGATGGGTGACCGCTTCGGCCTCCGATTCCGGCACGACCAAGTCTTCGCTCCAGCAGCCTATCGGGCGGCCCAAATTCATTTCCTGGTCCTCGAAGCGCACCAGAAAAACGGTCAGCGACGGGTCTTCCTCGACGTGGCCCTTCATGACGATCACGCCGCGAGCGCCGGCTTCGGCCAGGACCGCGCCTTCCTCGCCTTCCGGCATGCTGCCGTCGTCTATGATGCTATGAGCCGCATAAACCACGTCGCCCAAATCCAAATCTTCTACGTTCATTTTTTTCTCCAATCTTGTTTGTAGCAAAGCCGACAAATAGGCCGGCATTGTTGCGAAACGGCTCGCGGAATCGAGGTTTTCGGCGGCCTGCTATCCAGCAAAATCAGCCTTTTTGCCGAAATTGGCGGGCATGGCATGCTGGTTGCATTAACGAGTTACAAGATCAATGCCAAACCGTTCTCAGGAGACTCAAGAACATGATTACATTAACAGAAAGCGCAATTAAGGCCGTGGGTCGTTTTATCAGCAGTTCCGACAAGCCGACCGGCGGACTGCGCATCGAAGTTACCGATGGCGGTTGTTCCGGTTTGTCTTACGGCTTGCGATTGGAAGCCAAGGAAAATCCCGATGACAGTATTATCGATTGCGGCGAAGTCAAAGTGTTTGTCGATCCACTCAGCTTTCCAAAACTGGACGGCATGTCGATCGATTTCGTCGATAGCCTGGAAGGCTCCGGGTTCAAGTTTACCAATCCCAACGCAGTGAAGAGCTGCGCCTGCGGTTCGTCGTTCACTACCGGCGACAACGGCGGTGCTCCTAAATCCTGTTCTTAAGTTTGCGAGGTTAAAGTCATGTGGGATTATTCAGATAAAGTTAAAGATCATTTTTTCAACCCGAAAAACGCCGGCGCGGTTGCCGATGCCAACGCGATTGGCGAAGTCGGTTCGATCAGTTGCGGCGACGCGTTGCGTTTGACCTTGAAAGTCAATGAAGATACCGAGGTCATCGAAGATGCCGGTTTCCAAACCTTCGGTTGCGGTTCGGCGATTGCCTCTTCTTCGGTGTTGACCGAAATCATCAAGGGTTTGACGCTGGACGAAGCGTTGAAAGTGACCAACCAAGATATCGCCGCCGAGCTGGACGGCCTGCCGCCGGAAAAAATGCACTGCTCGGTGATGGGTCGCGAAGCCCTGCAAGCGGCGGTCGCCAACTATCGCGGCGAAGAGTGGAAAGACGATCACGAAGAAGGCGCGCTGGTCTGCAAATGCTTTGCTATCGATGCGGTGATGATCGAAGAGATGGTGTGGGCCAACAAATTGCGTACCGTCGAGGACGTGACCAACTACACCAAAGCCGGCGGCGGTTGCGCGGCTTGCCACGAAGACATCGAAGCGATTCTGGAAAAAGTCCTGAAGGAACGCGGCGAGACCTTCGATCCGAACGCCGCGCCAATCGCTAAACCGGCACCGGTGGTCGCCGAAAAAGGTCCGATGACCAATTTGCAACGCATCAAGAAAATCGAGGAAGTGATCATGTCCTTCCGTCCGCAATTGATGGCCGACGGCGGCGACGTCGAGTTGGTGGAAGTGGTCGACAAAACCGCTTACGTCAACATGACCGGCGCTTGCAACGGTTGCCAAATGTCGGCGATGACCATCGCCGGTATTCAGCAAAGGCTGATGGAAGTCATGGGCGAATTCATTAAAGTCGTGCCGGCTTCGCAAATGCCTAAACTGGTGAGCATCCAGGAGGCGGGTCATGCCTGATATATATCTGGATAACAACGCAACCACCAAGGTGGATAGCGTGGTCGTCGATGCGATGATCCCGTATTTCACCGAACAATTCGGTAACCCGTCGTCGATTCACCGCTTCGCCGACGGCGTGGCGCGGGGCATTAAAAAAGCCCGTAGCCAGGTTCAGGAACTGTTGGGCGCCGAGCACGATTCCGAGATTATCTTTACCTCGTGCGGTACCGAGTCGGATTCCACCGCGATTCTGTCGGCGATCAAGTGCCAGCCGAATCGTAAGGAAATCATTACCACCACGGTCGAGCACCCGGCGATTTTGAATCTGGTCGAAAATCTGGAAAAAGAAGGCTACACGGTACACCGCTTGCCGGTGGACAAATGCGGCCGACTGAATCTGGATGCCTACCAAAAGCTGTTGTCCGACCAAGTCGCGATCGTGTCGGTGATGTGGGCCAACAACGAAACCGGCACGATTTTCCCTGTCGAAAAAATGGCCGAAATGGCTAACGCGGCCGGTGTGATGTTTCACACCGACGCGGTGCAGGCGGTCGGCAAGATTCCGATGATGTTGCAGGACACCAAAATCGACATGCTCAGCCTGTCCGGCCACAAGCTGCATGCGCCTAAAGGTATCGGCGTGTTGTATTTGCGCCGGGGCACCCGTTTCCGTCCGTTGTTGCGCGGCGGTCATCAGGAGCGCGGTCGGCGGGCCGGTACCGAGAACACCGCATCGATTGTCGGTCTCGGCGTGGCTTGCGAGTTGGCGATGCAGCACATGGAGTTCGAAAACGTTCAGGTCAAGGCGATGCGCGACCGCTTGGAAAAAGGCATCGTCGAGGCGGTTCCGCATTGTTTCGCGACCGGCGACCTGGAAAACCGTTTGCCGAACACCACCGACATCGCGTTCGAATACATCGAGGGCGAGGCGATTTTGATGTTGCTGAACAAGGCGGGCATCGC
Organism: Methylomonas sp. MS20; assembly: GCF_050275925.1. Taxonomy (NCBI): domain Bacteria; kingdom Pseudomonadati; phylum Pseudomonadota; class Gammaproteobacteria; order Methylococcales; family Methylococcaceae; genus Methylomonas; species Methylomonas sp. MS20. The sequence goes on along the minus strand of NZ_CP189962.1, from coordinate 4,571,383 downwards.
GGCTTCGAGCGGTTCGGCCTGTACTTCGGGCTCGCTGGAGCCTTCTCACGTGATGCGGGCGATGGATATTCCTTACACCGCCGCTCACGGCACGATCCGCTTTTCGTTCTCGCGCTACAACACGATGAGCGATGTGGAAGAAGTGTTGAAGGTAATGCCTAACATTGTCGCAACTTTGCGGAAACTGTCGCCGTATTGGGACAGCGTCAACAATTGCCCGGTGGCCAATCCGGAGCAGGCGTTTCAACCGACTTACGCCTAAGTTCGGCCGGCGTGGCGGCTGGTTCCGCTGCTCCCATCAAAACCCCAGCCGTTGGCGAAAGCCGCGGCTGGGGTTTTTTGCGTTTCAGGCGATAGTTCTACTTTGTCAGATTTGAGCAACGCCGTCATGCCCGCCGGGAAGCGGGCATCCAGTGCCATGGATGGCAAGCTTCGATCCGTCCGTGGAGTCTGGATTTCGGCAATCCCCGCCGAAATGACGGGCACTACCGAGAATCTGACAAGGTAGAAATAGCCCTTTTCGCGATCAACGATGTACCGGTAGCCGGCTCAGGGTGCGTAGGTTGATCAACATCGCCACGCTTTCCGCGATTAGCGCCGGCCAGGCTTGCCAATACCAGTCGTTACCAATCCAGGCCAGACTGGATGCCAAAAGTCCGATGCGCATGCGCCGGTTGTCCAGATAAAACAAGGCCAGCGTGGTGTTGACGACGGCGAACGCCGGCAGCAACGAGACTTCGCCTTGCCAGGACATTGCGGTCAACCCGATGAATAATGCGACGAAGCCGATTGCCGCCCAGTGCTTGTGCGGCGCTTGGTCCCATTTGGCGGACAGTGCTGTCCGCAACGCGGTACAGGCCATGGTCAGCGCGGCGGTCCAGGCGGCCAGCAAAACGTACTGCAAGGCCCACAACAGCGCCCCGGCGGCGGACCAGCGTCGGAATCTCAACCCGTTTTGGGTCAGATAGGCCCGCCATTCCACGATTACGCCGATCCCGCCCGCCAAATAAGCCCAGCCGTGTTGAATCGGAATGCCCGCCCACAGGGCGGCCAGTTCGGTCATGGATTCCAGGGCGGTTCGTCGCCGTCGTAGGGAACGAAATCGGCTATTGTCGGCAGCGTGACGGTAGCGTTGCCGCTCGAAGACTTGGGCAGCGATGATTTAGCCGGTTTGGCTGGGGAGGCGCCAAGCTCGGCGCTGGTCCACTGCGCGAAGGTGGCGGGATCCTTGCCGGCCGGCACGTACCATTTTTTGGCGGCGGCATCCCAGCGCGCGCCCAGCGCCTTGGCGGCATCCTTTTGCGCGTAAGGCACGTTCAGATAGAGTTTACTGTCGGTCATTTCGAATTAAAGACTGCGCGGGCACCTACCCGCGCCGGCATTTTAGTGCATCGCCGTTCCGATCGACAGTCCATGCCAGCCGCGTTTGCCGTTCCATGGGCACGGAATGCTACTCGCCGGCGTCTTAATCGCACTCCAGTGCCGATGCTGACGTGCAGGGTTGACGCCGCTTTGATCCAGTCGCCACCAAGCCAGAACCACGGTCGCGTTTACTTAGAGTGGTTTTTTCTATCGTCCCCACCGAGATTGCTGGCGTAGGTGCTGGCCGCGAACAGCGCCGAGGAAATAATGTATTCGCCGGAGAAAAAGCCGACGAGACCGGTGACGAAAATCAAGCCCGTCAAAATGTCGCGTTGTAAATTACTCATGTCGATCTCCTAAAAATCTAACACGCTGACACAATAGGGCTTGAGCAATTAATTAACAATGGGTGAAACTTGACATGGCTTATTTCTTTTTAGGAAGCAAATTTGCCGGAACTTTGTGAAAAAGCCCCCTAGACGCAGATTTAGACCGGCTGCTTGTTAGCTGTCATTTGTAGAGCGGTCTGCAACGCGAATTGTAGGCTGCCAAGATTGGCCAGCCCGGTGCCGGCCAGTTCCAGCGCGGTGCCGTGATCGACCGAGGTCCGGACGATGGGCAATCCCAGCGTGATGTTGACGGCCTGACCAAAGCCTTTGAATTTCAGCACCGGCAGGCCTTGATCGTGGTACATCGCCAACACCGCGTCGGCATCGTCCAGGTATTTGGGGGTGAACAGCGTGTCGGCCGGCAGCGGGCCGACCAGGTTCAAACCGGCGGCGCGTAGCGAGGCGAGGGTCGGTTCGATGGTCTCGATCTCTTCTCGACCCAGATGACCGCCTTCCCCGGCATGCGGATTCAGGCCGCAGACCAGAATTTTAGGTTGGGCGATACCGAAACGTTGGCGCAAGTCGCGGTCCAGCAAGCGGATAACCTCGGTCAAGCTTGACGGCGTGATTGCCGCGCTGACCTGCGCCAGCGGCAAATGTGTGGTGGCCAGCGCCACGCGCAATCCGGGGGTCGCCAGCATCATCACAGGGGTGCCGCCGGTGATGTCGGCGATGAATTCGGTATGGCCGCTAAACGCGATGCCGGCATCGTTGATGATGCCCTTATGCACCGGCGCGGTGACCATTGCCGCGAACCGGCCGTCCAGGCAGCCCAGCGTTGCCAATCGTATCGTTTCCAGCACATAAGCGCTGTTGGACCGATCGAGTCGGCCGCAGTCGGCCGGGGCTTTCATTGCGACCGGCAAGACGGTGAGGCGGCCGGGTTGGCTGGGTTCGATAGCCGCTTGGTGGTCGAACAAGTCTATTGTCAGCGGCTGACCGAGTGTATCGGCGCGTTGTCGTAACAGTTCGGGATCGGCGACGGCTACCAATTGGCAGGGATGGGCGGACTGCGCGAGCCGCACGCACAAATCCGGACCGATGCCGGCCGGTTCGCCCGGCGTCAGCGCGATGCGGACTGCCGGAGTCATGCGGAACGCCGTTTGCGGCCACCAAGGTTAGCGCGGCGCATGTTCCTGGCAGATTTGTTCGCTATCGGCGCTACTGAGTTTTTCCTGGGTCAGCAGGCAGAAATAGTCGCCGTCTTTCTCGCTGAAATTGCGGCAGGTTTTACAGACGCCGAACGATTGCGACTGGTTGGCTTTCTGCAGCGCGGTCAGCGCTTGCTGAAATACGTTGGCGTCGGACGGCGGGGCGTCGCTGGCGATCAGGATTTGGGTGGCGCTTTGAAACAAGTCGGAGGGTCTGGCTTGTTTCAGCACGTCCGCGCCGTCGGCCAGCAATTGCAGATGCACGACCCGCTTGTCGCGGGTGTCTTGAGTCTTGCCGATATAGCCTTTCTTCTCGAGGATAATCAGCGATTGCGATACGGTGCCGCGTGTCATTCCCAGATAATCGGCGACCGCCGCAGGGGTGTCGCTGTATTTGTTGCAGCGAGACAGGTAGTTTAAAACTTGAAAATGGACCGGTTGCAAGCCCAACTCCGTGCATTTCTTCCGTTCCTCGGAACGGATCAGCGTGGTCATGCACTCGATAAGTTCATAAATATCAGTCTGTTGCATACGTTGCTTTCGGTTTGGATGCGGAAGGTTGACAAGAGCGTGCATCGAGCGTTAAATTGATAGCGAATCGAAACATTAATGTATAACATTCGGCCTGGAGTCAACAAGCGCTTATTTTACCATGCGGGTCCCAAGGCTGTCCGGCCTGACCTTTTATGGTTTAATGCCGCGCGTTGACTCTTTTTTTCACCAGCGGATGACCAGGAATTTCAATGAAAACAACTAGAAAAAGACAACTGAACCTATCCCTATTGGCGGGCGCCGTCGCGACACTGTTGTCATCCGGTTTGGCGAACGCAAAATCGGACGACATGCACCAGATTTTTCAAGATAACTGCGCCAGCTGCCACGGCTCCGATTTGGGCGGTTACTTGGCTCCGGCGATTAACGCTACCACACTCAAGGGCCGCAGTCCGACCGCATTGCGCACCATCGTGATGGCCGGCAGTTTCGATACCTTGATGCCGCCGTTCTACGGCAAACTCAGTGACGACGAAATTCGCGGCGTCATCAAATATTTGCAAGCCACGCCGAAGCAAGCGAATCCGGCCTGGACCATCGACGACATGAAGAAGTCGCTGAGAGTCTACGTCAAGGACGAATCCACGTTGCCGGCCAAGCCGACCTTTCAAATCGACGATAAATTCGAAAACCTGATCGGCGTCGCGGCGCGCGGTAAATACGGCCGCGGCGAAGGCTCCAAAGCCATCTTCATCAATAGTGCGACCCATCAAAAAGTCGGTGAAGTACCAACCGGTACCGCCGCGCACATCATCGATTTCAACCCGGCCAACCCGCGTTGGGCCTACGTGAAAACCGATACCGCCGAGATTTTCAAGGTCGATCTGTATTCAATGAAAGCGGTGCGCAGCATCAAAACCGGTTGGAACGGGCCCGGCATGGGCGTCTCGCGCGACGGCAAATACATCATGGCCGGCTCCTTCGTGCCGCATAACGCAGTGATCCTGGACGCCGACACGCTAGAGCCGCTGAAAACCTTCGAACTGGAAGGCACCGATCCCGACGGCAAACACGTATCTTCCGACTCCGGCATGATCATCGGCACTCCCTATGCCGATATCTTTGCGATTGCGTTGGAAAACGCCGGCCAGGTTTGGGTGGTCGACTACAAGAAAGACGGTTTTCCGGTGACCCGCATCGAAAACGTCGGCCGTCACTTGCACGATGCCTTCCTGACCCACGGCGGCAAGAAATTGATGGTCGCGTCCTATGACGACAGTATCGTCGCCGCGATCGATCTGGAAGAACGCAAACTGATCAAAAAACTCGAAGCCGGTTGCGTGCCGCACGTTGGCGGCGGCTCGGCGGTCAAGGTCGATGGCCGTACCTTGGGCTTCGGCACCAACTTCGGCGATTGCGACAAGATGGTGGTTAGCGTTTGGGACTTGGACAAAATGGAAGTCGTGAAGCAAGTACCGGTTTCCGGCGGTACCGAATCGCCGGCCGCGCATGCCAACGCGCCTTACGTGGCGGTGGACATCATCAGCAAGGACAGACGCGCCCGCACCGTGCAGTTGATCGACAAAAAGTCGCTGGAAGTCGTCAAAACCCTGGATGTCGGCGGTCACGCCTACTTCCCGGAATACAGTGCCGACGGCAAATTCCTCTACATCAGCGCCGGCTACAACGGCGACGAAGTCGTGGTTTACGACTCCAACAGCCTGCAAAAAGTCGCGAGCATTCCGATGGAAAGCCCGGCCGGCATTTTCTCCAGAGGCCGGGTCAAATACATGACCCGCGGCTTGTCGCCGGACGAAATGGAGCAAGGCAAATGAGAGCGAAAATTTCCTTGATCCTGCTCGGTGGCTTAATCGCGGCCGGTCCCGGACAGGCCACCAGTTTGTACGTCGGCCAAAACAAGGCCGGCGCGGTTTGCGCGCAATGCCACGGCATTCGGATGCCGAGCGCCGATGCACCGTTTCCGCCGCTAGGCGGCCGCGATCCCGAGTATTTGAAAACCGCGATTAAGCAATACCGCGACAAAACCCGGAAATCGGACATCATGAATGCGATCGCCGGCTCGTTGACCGATAGCGAGATCAACGACATCGCCGCGTATTACGGTAGCGTCAAGCCTTGATAGCGCGTGCGGCGGCTTGCTGTCTGGCTTGGGGCGTCGGCGTTGCCGCGCAGGCGGACCAACCCAATCCGGCTCGCCAGCAGGAATTGTTAAACATGCTCAAGCACGACTGCGGTTCCTGCCACGGCCTGCCGCCGAAAGGCGGCTTGGGACCGTCGTTGATGCCGGACGCATTGGCCGGCAAGAGCGACGAATTATTGCTGGATGCGATCCAGAAAGGTCGAGCCGGTACGGCTATGCCGCCTTGGCAGCCGTTTTTGAGCATCAATGAAAGCCGTTGGTTGATCGCGCGATTGAGGCAAGGTTGGCTGCCATGACACGCAATGCGCTGATTCTGGGCTGCGCGCTATTTCTCGCCGTCCATCCCTTGGCTTGGGCGGACAACGCGCAAATCGAACAGGCTTACCGCCAACAGCGTAGCGACCTGCAAATCGAAGGCGAAGGCATGGTGATCAAGCTGCTGGCCGACGACAATCGAGGCAGCCGTCATCAGCGTTTCATCATTCGCCTGGAGTCCGGACAAACCCTGTTGGTGGCGCATAACATTGACCTGGCGCCGAAAATCGAAGGCCTCAAGGTTGGCGACAAGCTGGCTTTTGCCGGCGAATACGAGTGGAGCGATAAAGGCGGCACCTTGCACTGGACCCATCGCGATCCGGGTGGGCGGCACGCAGCTGGATGGTTGAAGCATGGCGGCAGGGTTTATCAATAAGACCTCGCCATTTACAATCGGACCTTGCTTTTCGATTTCAGAAGAACAGCCATGACCACGATTACCGAACTCTCGCAACTGGACCCGAACGGTCATTATTCCTATGCCGATTACCTGAGCTGGAGCCTGAACGAAACCATAGAGCTGATTAAAGGCAAGATCAGCCTGATGAGTCCGGCGCCGAGTCTGGATCATCAACGAGTTTCCTGGCAGTTGAATGGTTTGCTTTTCGAGTATTTTCGGAAGAAACCTTGCCGGGCATTTGCCGCCCCGTTCGACGTACGTCTATACGATCGCCGTAAATCGGTAGTCGCCAACCAGGACATTTACACCGTCGTTCAACCCGACTTGTGTGTGATTTGCGATGTCGAAAAACTCGACCCGCGCGGCTGTCTCGGCGCGCCGGACTGGATCATCGAGATTTTGTCGAAAGGCAATTCCAAGAAGGAAATCCAGACCAAATTCGAGCTGTACCGGGAAAGTGGGGTCAAGGAATACTGGATCGTTTACCCGTTCGAGCAAGCGGTGCATCAATTCGTGCTCGACGAGGAGCAGGATCAATACCGGTTGTTGAACATGTTCTCCGGGGAGGACAGTGCTACACCACATCTATTTCCGGATTGTACGATCGATTTGCAGGAAGTATTTGCCGAATAATTTTTACGGTTTTTCATGAAACGACTCATTGCTTTGGCTGGCGCTTTCGCTTTTTACACCCTGTCCGCTAGCGCCGATTTGCGCGCCACCGGCGATCTGGGTGTAGTCATCGAGCGCGAGGCCGGTACGGTGCAAATCGTCAACACCAGCAAGCCGGCAATGCTGAGCCGCATCGAAGGCCTGGGCGATTTGTCGCACGCGTCGGTGGTGTTTTCGCGCGACCAGCGTTACGCCTACGTGTTCGGTCGCGACGGTGGATTGACCAAGCTGGATTTGCTGCAAGACCAGATAGCCAAGCGCATCGTGCAAGCCGGCAACAGCATAGGCGGCGCGATTTCGCAGGACGGCAAGGTCATCGCCGCATCCAATTACACGCCGGGCGGCGTGAAATTATTCGATGCCGACACGCTGGAGCCGCTGGCCGATATTCCGGCCGTCTACGGCGACGACGGTAAGTTGTCCAAGGTGGTCGGTCTGGTCGATGCGCCCGGACAACGTTTCGTCTGCAGTTTGTTCGAAGCGAATGAAATTTGGCTGATCGACGCCAAGAATCCGCGTCAACCGATAGTCAAAAAATTCAAAGACATCGGCAAAGCGCCTTACGACGCCTTGTTGAGCCCGGACGGCCATTTCTATGCCGCCGGCCTGTTCGGCGAAAAAGGCTTGGCCTTGCTGGACTTGTGGCAGCCGGATAAGGGCGTCGAGCATATCCTCGAAGACTACGGCAAGGACGACGAGCAATTGCCGGTTTATAAAATGCCGCATCTGGAAGGCTGGACCATGGCTGGCGATTGGTTGTTTGTGCCGGCGATTGGTGCGCATGAAGTCTTGGTTATTGATAAAAAGGACTGGGCGCTGGTCAAGCGGATTCCGGTGGCCGGTCAGCCGGTGTTCGTCAGCGGCCGGCCTGACGGACGGCAGATCTGGGTCAATTTCGCCTTTCCGGACAATCAGACCGTGCAAGTCATCGACGTCAAGGATTTCAATATCGTCAAAACCCTGCAAGCCGGCAAGGCGGTGTTGCACATGGAATTCAGCCCGCGCGGCGAAGCGGTGTGGTTGGCGGTGCGCGACGAGGACCGGGTGATGGTCTACGACACCGAAACCTTCGCCGAAACCGCCCGTCTGCCGGCGCAAAAGCCCAGCGGCATTTTCTTCTCGGACCGCGCGAATCGGATAGGCTGGTAGCGCATGTTGACCCCCTTGCAGCAACGTCTGCTCAACGATTACCAACAGGATTTTCCGTTGAGCCCGACACCCTATCGCGACATCGCCGAGCAGCTTGGCGTCAGCGAGGACCAAGTGTTGCAGGCCTTCGAACAGTTGGCCGGGCAGCAAATGATCAGCCGTATCGGCCCGGTGATCGCGCCAAACAGTATAGGCAGCAGTGCGTTGGTGGCGATGGCTGTTCCGGGCGCCGATCTGGCCCGCGTCGGCGCATTGGTCAGTGCTTATCCGGAGGTCAATCACAACTACGAGCGCGAGAATCGCTTCAATCTGTGGTTTGTGCTGATCGCCGATGACGAAAACCATCTTAACGCGGTGATTGCCGCTATCGAAGCGCAAGCCGGCTATCCGGCCATGGTGCTGCCGATGCTGGCCGATTACTTCATCAACCTGGGCTTCGAGTTGAATTTGCATGATTGATGCCGTCGATTACCGTTTGATTGCCGCCGTACAGGCCGGTCTGCCGATTGCCGCCCGGCCGTATGCGTTGATTGCCGAGCGCTTGGGCTTGAGCGAAAACGAAGTGCTCAGCCGCTTGGCCAGGCTGAAACAGCAGGGTCTGATCAAGCGCTGGGGCGTCGTCGTCAAACACCGGCAGTTGGGCTATCGCGCCAATGCAATGATCGTGATGAACGTGCCCGACCAGCGGGTTGCCGAGATTGGCGGCTTGGTCAGCCGGCAGGCCTGCGTCAATCTTTGCTATCAACGGCCGCGGCAAGGCGAGGTCTGGCCGTATAACCTGTATTGCATGATTCACGGCAAGAGCCGCGACGTGGTGTTGGCGCAGTGGGCGGCGTTGCGCGATGCCTGCGGCTTGTACGAGTACACCTTCGAAGTGTTGTTTAGCCGACAGTGCTTCAAGCAACGCGGAGCCTTGTACGCCCGCCACGCTGCTTATCGGGAAAGCCCGGTTTTGGCTGGCGAGGGCCGAGCCGAAGCGGCCGCGGCCACGTTGAACTTCGACCTGCAATTGGCTTGAATATGGACGCCACCGACAAAGCCATCGTCAACCGTTTGCAGCAAGGTTTTCCGATTTGCGCGTCGCCGTACCGGCGGATCGCGGACGAATTGGGCATCGCGGAAGCGGATTTACTGAGCCGTTTGCAAGCCTTGTTGGCCGACGGCGTGTTATCGCGGTTCGGACCGATGTATCACGCCGAGCAAATGGGTGGCGCGTTAAGCTTGGCGGCGCTGAAAGTGCCGGAAGCGCGTTTCGACGAAGTCGCCGACATCGTTAACGCCTTCCCGGAAGTCGCCCACAATTACGCCCGCAACCATGTCTTGAACATGTGGTTCGTGCTGGCCACCGAACAACCCGAGCAAGTGGCGGACGTGATCGCCGAAATCGAGCGCCGCACCGGTCTTGTCGTCTACAACATGCCGAAGATCAACGAATATTTCGTGGGTTTGCAGTTGGAGGCTTAGCGTGGCCGAGTCTCGAAATACGAATATCCGAGTCATGGGTAACGTTGTTTGGTGTGTGGAATGAGTGTATAAAATACACATCATTTATTAAATAGGAGTCTGCCATGTCCGTACGTTTTAATGTCGTGTTGTCGGACGATCTCAACCGCGAGCTGGATCGCGTGGCCCAGGAAAATGAGACCAACAAAAGCGAGATCATGCGCAAGGCCATGACCTTGTATCTGGCCGCGCAGGATGGTCGCCGGCGTGGGTTGAAGCTGGGCTTGGTTGAGCCGACCACCCAAAAATTGGAAACCGAAATCATTGGTTTATGAACCATATCGATCTTAACCAGCCGCCGCCCAACCATACTTTCAGCGTTTCGGTCAATCGGGAAGAAACCGACGGCGAGCGGCGGGTAAGATTATTCAAGGATTTGGCCCTGTTCGTGGTGGCGTTGGGCTTTGTGATCACGATTGCTACCTTGTGCTACTCCACGTTGCTGTCCGCTTCAGCCAGTGCCGAGGAAAAGAAATGGGCGATGTCGATTCTTTCCGCGGCCACCGGTGGCTTGATCGGTTATCTGATCCGCAAATGACCATGCCCCGTCCTAGCTCGCTCGATCCTATCGATCGCCAAATCATCCAGGCTACCCAATCCGGCTTGCCATTAGTGGCCGAGCCTTACCAAGCCGTTGCCGAACAACTAGGATTGTCCGCGCGCACCGTGATGTTGTGCCTGGCCGAAATGCAACAGACCGGCGTGATTCGGCGTATCGCGGCGGTGCCCAATCACTACAAGCTGGGCTACCGCTATAACGGCATGACGGTGTGGGATGTCGAGGATCGTCTAGTCGATGCGCTTGGACAGCAGGTGGCGAAGCTGCCGTTTGTCAGCCATTGTTATCGGCGCCCCCGGCATTTGCCGGATTGGCCTTATAACCTGTTCGCGATGGTGCACGCGAAAACCGAGCAGGATGCCGAGCGGCAGGTGGCGATGATCGCCGAACGCCTGGGCGAACATGCCCGCGCCCACGAGGTGTTGTACAGCACCAAAATTTTGAAAAAAACCGGTTTGCGGATTGGCGGCTAAACCATGTTCAGACTGAGTCAATTCATGCGTGAAGTGTTGGCGCCGACGCCATTAGCACCTGCGCGCAAGCCGCCGGGTCCGGTGGTGATCTGGAATCTGATCCGCCGCTGCAATCTGACCTGCAAGCATTGTTACACCACGTCGGCCGACATCGATTTCCCCGGCGAGTTATCCACGCCGGAAATCTACACGGTGATGGACGACTTGAAGGCGTTCAAGGTGCCGGTATTGATCCTGTCCGGCGGCGAGCCGCTGCTGCACCCGGATATTTTCGCGATTTCGCGGCGGGCCCGCGACATGGGCTTTTACGTCGCCTTGTCCAGCAACGGGACCTTGATCGACCAGTCCAACATTGCCCTGATTGCCGCGATCGACTACCAATATATCGGCGTCAGTCTGGACGGCATGCGCGAGGCCCACGATAAATTTCGCCGGAAGCAAGGCTCGTTCGACGCTTCGTTGGCCGGCATTCGCCTGTGCCGTGAGCACGGCATCAAGGCCGGTATTCGGTTTACGTTAACCCAGGACAATGCCCACGATTTCGAAGCCCTGCTGCAATTAATGGATGACGAAGACATCGACAAATTTTATCTGTCGCATCTGAACTACGGCGGGCGCGGTAACAAAAATCGCAAGGACGACGCCGAGTTTCAATTGACGCGGCGCGTCATGGATGCGCTGTTCGAAAAGTCGCTGAGCTGGGAGGCGCAAGGCCTGCACCGCGAAGTGGTTACCGGCAACAACGATGCCGACGCGGTGTATTTTCTGCATTGGGTCGCACGCCGCTTCCCGGAGCGCGCCGGCCATATCCAGGCCAAACTGCGGCAATGGGGCGGCAACGCTTCCGGCGTCAACGTGGCTAATATCGACAACTTAGGTAATGTCCATCCGGATACCTTTTGGTGGCACTACGGGCTCGGCAACGTCCGGCAGCGGCCGTTTTCCGAGATCTGGCAAGATCTGTCCGATCCGCTGATGGCCGGATTGAAAGCCTCGCCTCGGCCGCTACAAGGCCGTTGCGGTACCTGTGACTACCAAGCCATCTGCAACGGCAACACCCGCGTCCGCGCCCAGCAATTGACCGGCGATTGCTGGGCCGAGGATCCCGGTTGCTATCTGACCGACGCGGAGATCGCCGACCCAGCGAATCCGCTGAATAGAGCGGCCGTAAACGGCTGATGCGGAACACTCCGCACTTCGGGAGCAACCAATGCCCCTAACCTGGCGATCGGCAAACGGGTAGCCCGGAAAATCAAAAATTACTGGTGTAGGAGCGGCTTTAGCCGCGATCGATGTCGTTCCGACACCGGTGTCTCGCCTATGCGACCGCTGCCTTTCAGCGCCATCAACCCTTGATTCCCCGTCAGTCGTCCTGAAAACGTAACCAAGGTTTGGCCCTAGCCTTTTTTCCCGCGACACATGCTAAGGCCGCGGCGTGCCTACATCCTCGCGCTCATTTGTTTTAGTCGGTATCAGCCAGCGGTTCACTTGTTCCAGATCGGCCGGCGACAAACTACCCACCGCCTGTTTCAGGCGCAGACTGTCGAGTAAGTAGTCGTAACGGGCGCGGGCGTAGTCGCGTTGAGCGCCGAGCAATTCGCGTTCGGCGACGATGACGTCCAATGCGGTACGCCGGCCGGCGTTGAAACCGGCCTGGGTGGCGGCGAGACCGGTTTCGGCGGATTTGAGTGCTTGCTGCAATGCCTTGACTCGGCTGATGCCGGCCACCACGCCCAGATAGGCATTGCTGGCGCCGCGCCGCACCGCGCGCTTTTGTTGGGCCAGATCGGCCAGCGCCTGACGATAGCGATGTTCGGCTTCGCGAGTCCGGGATTCGGTGCGGCCGCCCTGGTACAGCGGCAGGTTCAGATTCAGGCCGATGATATCGTCCTCGACATCCGCCGACCCGAAACGGCCGCCGGACGTGGCAAAACCGTGGCTGCCGCTGGCATCCAGCGTCGGCAGGTGGCCGGTGCGCTGTCGCTGAATTTCATCGTGGGCGACCTGAACAGCTTTTTGTTGCGCTAGCAAACCGTAGTTTTGGGTGAGCGCCAACTCCACCCAGCGCTGCTCGTCGGCCGGTTCCGGGGCCAATAACGGCATGTCGGTACTGAGCGCGTCCAATTGTGGATATTGCTGGCCGGCCGTTTCCCGCAGGCCCTCGCGGGCGTCGCGCAGTTGGTGATCGGCGGCGATGGCGTCGGCCACGGCCCGGTCGTAGCCGGCACGGGCTTCCTGGACATCGGTCAACGCCAGAAAGCCGACTGCCCGCCGTTGTTCGGCTTCGGTGAGCTTACGCTGCAGCGATTGATGTTGGGCCTGGGCAAACTTCAGGTTTTCCTCGGCGGCCAGCACGTCGAAATAGCGTTCGCAAACCGTCAGCATCAGCGCGATTTCGGCGGCGCTGCTGTCGGCCTCGGCTTGGGCGACCCGATTGTCGGCCTGCTCCAGCGCGACCCAGCGGTCGATATGCAGCAAGGGTTGGCTGATCGATAAGCTGTAGGCGCCGGTCATGAATTCGCTACGACTGCCCAAGCCGATCGCGGCCGCGCCGCCGTAACGAATATTTTGGTAGTCGCGCGCAACGTTGGCGCTAAAGCTGGCCTCCGGAAGAAACAGCGCGGCTTGCGCCTGGGATTGGCTTTCGACGACGGCTTCCACGCCTTCGCGGGCTTTTTCCAGACTGGGATTGTCTTGCAGAGCGTCGCGATACACCGCCAGCAAATTTTGCGCGCTTGCCGGAACAGCGGCTAGCGCGGCGGCCAGCAGCCAGCCGATCGAGCAAGCCCGGCGCGGAGCCGGCCTGGCATGGCGCTGGCCGGATGGGCTTGGGGCGGCCGCCGGCCGCGCCGCGCGGTTAAGCGCCATGCGTTTTACCCCGCAAGGCCCACGCCATCCCCAAGCGGTACAGCAAAGGCATCAGGAATAAGGTAAACAGCGTCGAAAAGCCCACTCCCCAGACGATCGCGGTCGCCACCGGCCGCCAGGCGGTCGCGGACTGGTCGGCGCTCAGCGCCAGCGGCAACAGACCGACCGTGGTGGTCAACGAGGTAATTAGAATCGGCAGTAATCGCCGCCGCGCCGCCCAGATGCTGGCATGTACCACGCCCATGCCGGATTGCAAGCGATCGTGGGCCGCCGAGAACATCAGGATCGCCGAGTTGACGGCGATGCCGGCTAGAGCCACGGCGCCGTAAAAGGTGTACAAACTGACCGCTTCCCCGGACAGCATCAGCCCCAGGATGACGCCGGCGAAGGCCATCGGGATTTTCAGCAACACCAGCAGCGGCAAGCCGTAGCTTTGAAATTGCGCGCCGACGATGATGAAGATCAGTCCCAAACCCAGCGCCAACAACTGCCAGAGCTGTTTTAGGCCTTCTTCCACGGTTTCCATTTCGCCGCCGAAGCTCACCTTGACGTCCGGATAACGATCCTTGACCCATTCCCAACGGCGCTGAATCTCGCGGTTGGCGGCCAGCGTATCCATTTGGCTTTTATCGAGATCGGCCTGCAGGGTCAGCATCTGTTGGTAATCGATATGATTGATGCTGGCGGGGCCGATACGCGGCTCGGCACTGACCAATTGGCCGAGCGGCACGGTCGAGCCGTCGGCGCGGGCCACCGTGTAACGCAGTAGCTCGCCGATGTCGCGTATGTCGTTTTGATAGGCGCGCACCCGCACGCCGACCGGCTCGCCTTGCTCGGTATAGCTGGCGACGCTCTCGCCGTCCGCCAGCAATTGCAGGGTGCGGGAGACGGTGTCCGGGCTTAGGCTGGCCCGTTGAATCGCCGCGCTATCCAGCCTTAATTTCAATTCGCTGAGTCCGGCGATCCGGTCCAACCGGATTTGGCTGACGCCGGGCGTCGCGGCGAGCACGCTTTTCAATTCGGCGACCGCAGCATCCAGTTGGGCGCCGGCGCCGCCTTGGATGTTGAGGTTAATCGCCTTGCCGACGCCGCCGCCCAATGCCGAGCCTTCGCCCTCGACCCAAGCCTCGACGGCTCCGTCGAGATTCGTCAGCAGGGGTTTCACCGAGGGTATCAAGCTGGCGGCATCGCGACTGCCATGGTTCAAGCTGAACCACAAATCGCCGTATTGGTGGCCGTACAAATATTGGCCTTCCTTGGCGATAGCGCCGCTTTCGGCCGCGCTGGCCCGCAATTCTCCCGGCTCGAATAACGGGATGATGCGTCGTTCGATTTCCTCCAAGGTGGCCAGGGTCTTCGCCGACGGCGTGCCGCTGGCCATTTCCAGCGTGACGACAAAGCCGTAATCGGGTGGCGTTGGCAACCAATTAAATCTTACCCAGGAAAACGCCACGGCCGAGCCGGCCAGCGCGAAGAAGGCCAGCAACACCAGCAAGGCCTGAATGGGGCGGCGTAACACGTAAACCAAGGCATGGCCGTAGCGGCGTTGCAGGCTTAAACGCATCCGTTCTCGCCAATGTGTCGCGGCTTTGCCGGCATTTGGCGCTTCGGACTTGACGGTAGCGGCAGCATGGGCCGGCAAAATCCACAAGGCCTGGACGATGCTGATCAGCAAGGCCAGGCAGACTACTTGCGGCACCACGCCCATCAAAATGCCCAGATAGCCGCTCATCAACATCAGCGGCACAAAAGTGGCGATCGTGGTTAGCGAGGAGGTGGCGACCGGCAGCCAGACTTCGCGCAAGGCCGCCACCGTCGCGGACAAGGGCGGCAAACCCCGCCGCAACTGTTGGCCGACCGCCTCGATCACCACCACCGCATCGTCGACCAGCATCCCCAGCACGATGATGACCCCCAGCAACACACTGAGATTGAGCGATTGGTGAGTAATCTGCAGTGCGATGAAGACCCCGGCCAATGAGAACGGCACCGCCAACGTGGTCAGCAGCGACAAGCGGGTACCCAACAGCAGCCAGGTCACCGCCAACACCAGCAACATGCCGGACCAGGCGTGCTCCTCCATCGTGGCGATGGCGCTCCTGATTTGATCGGACTGGTCTATCAGTAAAAACAGTTGCACGCCGGTATGCGCGCTAACCCGGTTGCGGGCGTCGATGTAGGCCTTTAGTTGATCGATCAAGGTCAGCGTGTTGGCGCCGGCTTGCTTGATCGGCATCACCGCCACCGCCGGTTGGCCGCGAAACCGCGCGCCGAGCTTCACCGCCTTGCTGGTACGGCTAATGTCGGCCAAATCGCCCAACTTCACTTCGCCCTTGGCGCCCAAGACCGGCAGTTGCGCCAGCCGGCTTGCCGCGTCCTCGGTGCCGGTCAGGCGCAGCAGCCACTCGCGTTCGTCAACCTTGACGATGCCGGCGGCGATGTCTCGGAAGTACGCGCCGACCGTATCGGCCAGGGCGGTGGGGCTGATGCCCAGGCCGGCCAGGCGTTCCGGATGAAACACCACCTGCAGCTCCGGATCTTCCAGGCCCTTGGTTTCCACCGTCGCCACGCCGGGCATGCGCTGCAAATCGAGTTTGACTTGGCGGGCCTGGCGGCGAAAGTTTTCGTCTTCGCCGGGGCCGTACACCAAAATCTTGAACCAGTCCGAGCCCAGATTGCCTTCGAAAATGTCCGGCGCTGCCGCCGACTTCGGCAATTCCGACTGCGCCAAGGTCTGCAATTCGCGCCGCAGCTCCATCATCCGGCGTTCGTAGACCGGTTTATCGAGTTCCTCGAAGCTAACCGTGATCGTTGCGATACCGGTTTGGGCATTGCTGCTGACGTGCTTGATGTCGCGGATTTTGCCGCGCAGCGTGCGTTCGATCGGGTCGACGATCAAGCGCTCGACGTCCTCGGCGCCGGCGCCGGGCAGCGCCACGGCGATGCTGGCGGCGTGAACCGGCGTATCCGGCGCTTTTTCCTTGGGGAGTTGCGGATAGGCCAAGCCCCCCAGAATCAGCACCATCAAATAGCTGAGATTGGCGAGGACGTGGTTGCGGTACAGCGAATGCAGCCACATGCTCAAGGGCCGCCCCGGACCGTGGGAGCGGCTTCGACCGTGATCGCGGCGCCGTCTCGCAGCGCAAATTGACCGGTGACGACGAGCTGGCTGTCGCCCGGTAACGCGATGGCCGCCGGCCGGCCGCTTTGCGCGGTCGGCAAGGCGTGAAACTGCGCAGTACTCTGCCGGTTCAAAAACACGCCCAATTGTTCGCCGCGCTTGACGACGAATTCGGCCGGGACGTGCATTCGTTTATCCCGCCATAGCACGCGGCCGGCACTGCCGGCTTCGGCCGTGGCGGCGGCGAAATCCAGCCGGGTGTCGTGCGTGCCGGTTTCGGTGCGGATGGCCGGTAAAACGCTGCGCAACTTTAGCGGGTAGCGGTTGCCGTTGTGTTCAAAACTCAAGTCGCTGGCCTGCCGCAAGGCCTGGGTTTCCTGATCGGGGATTTGCGCCGACACTTCCGGCCGGCCGGTGTCTAGCAGGCGTACCAACGGCGTGCCGCGGGCGGCGAATTGGCCGATGGCGATCAAACGTTCGGTCACCACCCCGGCAAACGGCGCACGCACGGTGCAGTGCTTGATTTGTTGGTCGGTGGTTTCCAGACGGGCGCTATTCGCGGCCAGGTCGCCGCGCAAGACCGCCAATTGCGCGCGTTTTTCCTGGACTTGCTCGTCGGGCAGGGTTTGTTGTTGGGCCAGGGTTTCCGCTTGCTTGAGCTGCCATTGCGACAGTTCCAGCTTGGCTTGGGCGGCTAACCGCTCGCCCTGCAAACGCGCGCGTTCCAATTCGAAGTCTCGGCAGGCCAGTTGCGCCAGGGCCGTGCCGGGCTTGACCGCGTCGCCGACCCTGACCGGCAGCTCGACGACCGAGGCGTCGATTTCTGCCGCGATCGGCGAGTGATTCAAACTGACGACCAGCGCCGGCGCGGCGGATTCGGGGTAAATGGCGACTTGGGCGAGCGGCGCGACCCGCACGGCAACCGGATCGTCCGCCCATGCGGCAGCCGATAGGGTTAACCACGCCGCCGCCAACCAGGCGGCAATCGGCTTTTCCAATGTAAACCTGGATGCGCGGGCCGTTGCCTTAGCGTGCGCCGCGCGGCGGGGTGGTTGGCTGGGAGTCGGGAAAACGGTCATGCCCATCATGCATCGACTTTAAAACGGATTCGGCGCATGTTCCGCCAGCCGGCAACGACCAACAGCAAGCTAGGCAAGCTCACACCGAGGCAAGCCAGCGGCAGATTGGAGCGTCGAAACGCATCGGCCGGCGCCGGGTGCCGGAATTGCGGAATGGCCTGGTAATCGTTAAATTCCGGCTCGTCCCGAACAAATTTCGGAAAATAAAAAGCCCGCAGTCGTTGGTGATAGTCGGCGACCGCTTCCAGAAAGGCCTGCTGGTAGTCCTGGCCCTGCCCCGTCAGTTGCTGAACCGTGTGCTGATAGACGATGGCCGGCGACAAAAAGCCTAGTCGTTCGACCAGTTCGCGTTGATGGCCTTGCTGGGCCGCGAACTCGGCCCGGCCGGGTGCCATTACCCGCTGGGTTTCCTCGTCCAACGCGACGCGGGTCTG
Organism: Methylomonas sp. MS20; assembly: GCF_050275925.1. Lineage (NCBI taxonomy): Bacteria > Pseudomonadati > Pseudomonadota > Gammaproteobacteria > Methylococcales > Methylococcaceae > Methylomonas > Methylomonas sp. MS20. The sequence continues at coordinate 4,553,255 of NZ_CP189962.1, read as the reverse complement.
GATGAAGTCGTCGGCATTGACACTTGAGGATGGCGGCACTCGCTCGGGATGATCGATCAAGTATTTGCCCAGCAATGCGCTCTTACGCTTGCCGACTTCAATAGTGGCTTCGCGGCTGGCGTCGATGAAGGCCATCCGCGAGGGTAGCGGATACCACTGTTTCAAACCTAGATTCAGGCAGCCCGGCAACACCACCACCAAGGACAGCCACAGTCCCGCCAATAGCAAACCGTTCTCGGCGCTGCTCTGACCGCGCGAATTGACCCAAAAGGCGCAGGCAAACCAAAAAAGTAGATACGCCGTACTGACCAGCAACCAACCGCCCCAAGCCGCGACAAAGCTTGGCGCGTCGGCGGGCGGTGCTGCCAGCCACAGCGCCAGACTCAACGGGAGCAGCGTCAACACGACGAAGCATGCGGATCTGACAGCGAAGCGGGCGGCCATGACGCGTCGCGGCGGAACCGGTTGGCAGCCGAGCAGGGCCAGCGTGCCTAGCTCGCGTTCGGCGGACAATTGGTTGTAAGTCAGCAGCAAAATCGCGATCGGCAATAGCGTAAGGATCGCAAACGTGGCATCGAAGCGGCCGAACAGCAAGCGCAACGGGTTTTCCAGCGTGCGATGCAAACGCTCGTCGTAAGCGCCGCCGACTTCCCACGCGTTGACCAGAATACAGGCGTTGTACAGATCGGTTTGGCCGACGGTCAGCGCCGCCAAGTCACCGTTTTGCCGGCAGATATGTTGCGCCATGCCGCCCAGGGTCAGCGCGTAGCGCGGATCGCGTTCCCGCTCCGCGACGGTTTTGGCCGGCGGCTGGTTTTTAGCGCGCAGCTCCTTGGCCATGTTCAACAATTCCTCGAAATCTTGGCGGCTCTGTTGGGCGTATTCGGCGATCAAGGCATCCTGGCCGGTTTGCCATTGCCTGCCGTTGTTGAAACCGAACAGTAAGGCCGCCGCGCACAGCAAGCTAGTCGCCCAAAATACCCGGTCGTGACGCAGTTGCCGGCACTCGATGCGGCATAAGCTCAAGCTTTTCATACCGAGGCCCCCGATAGCCGGGAAACCGCGTAGCGGGCAAACGTTACCGCCGCGGCCGTCCAAATTAGTAATAAAGCGATGGCTCTGGGATAGGGGCTTAGTGCTTCCCGCCAATCGGGCGGCCGATAACGAAACGCCGGAACGCGTTGGAAGAAGCTCGCGTCGGCTTTGATTAACGTGCTGTCCCAACCGTTGGCGTTCCGAGTTTGATGGCGGGAGACGTAATCGTTGAGGAGGCGGTTCAAGTGGCGACGATAGTGTTCGACTTGCCGGGTAAAAGCTTGATGCTGCGCCGGATCGTTGCCGGCCAGGGCCATCGATAGCAGCGAGACGCCGGCGCTCGGCGCGATCAGCGTGCCCCATTCCAGCAAGCGGTTTTGCCGGGCGTAAATATCGTAGCGTTGGCGGTCGTCACGTTCGCACACCGCCCAGGCCGCTTCCTCGCCGACTTGCATACTCCGGCCCGTGTAATCGAAGGGCAGCTCCTCAACGCGCTCGACCCGGTACTCGGCGAGCAACTGCTTTTGCAAGGTCTGTTCGGCGCTTTCCCAGGATTGGCTCAGATCGGTCATGAAATTGACCCAAAACCGATGAGTGGACGGGATCGGATAAACGTAGCCGCCGACATCCAGCAACATGCGGGGAAGCGCGAACACCGTGACGCCCCAGAACACCAATAGCACTGCCAGCGCGGTGCGCGCCGAGCGGCAACAGGCGGACACGCCGAGTGTCAGAAACAACAGCAGAGTCAGATACAGTCCGTACAACACCACCAGTAAACCGGCGCGGGCCAGTTCGTCGCCGCGCGATTCGGCCGGCGCTAGATAGCCGGCAGTGGCGATACCGAATCCGGCAAGCGGCAACAGTATTGGCAATAGCGCCCGCGCGATGCCGGCCGCCTTGCCCCACAGCAGCAACGAAGGCCGCAGTCCGAGGCTCAGCAATTGTCGCAAGGTGCCTTGCTCGCGTTCGCCGGCGAACGCCGAAAAACCGAGCAGTATCACCAACAGCGGCAGCAGGGTTTGGGCGGCATTGGCCGGGTTCAAGTCGCCGAAGCGCTGCAGCGCGCTCATGTCCTGGGCCGGCGGATATTCCACTTCGCCTTGGATGTGGGCACCATTCAGTATCGAGGCGCCGACGTACGGCTCGATCCCGCCATCGACAATGGTCAGCGGCCGCGGCGTTTTGAAGGCGTACACCCCGTAATGGGCGGCGTCGTGCGGGTGTTTGGGGTCTTGTTGGCCGAAACGCCGATAGTCGTGCTCGGCGGCGATGTCGGCTTGATTTAGCAAATCCAGGTAGTTGCGCCAACCAAACCAACTGGCAGCGATGAATAATGCCAGTATCAACGCAGCCGCTAGCTTGAAACGGCCGTCGCGACGGCATTCGGTGAACTCTTTTTCGGCGATGGCGGCAATCATCAGGCCGGCTCCGTGGCGCGCAAACCGGCCCGCATATAGTCCAGGTAAATCCGCTCCAGTTCGGCGGCGTTGGTGTCGGCGGTTTTAAGTACCGTCAGCAGTTGACCGGCCTTCATGATACCGGCCCGGTGACCGGTTTCCTTGACGCGAAACAAGTCGTGGGTCGCCATCAAGATGGCCACGCCGGCGTTCGCCAGTTTGACCAGCAAGTTGGAAAACTCGTAGGCGGCTTGCGGGTCCAGGCCCGAGGTCGGTTCGTCCAACAATAAAACCTGGGCTTCCTTGGCGAAAGCCATTGCAATGCCGACTTTCTGGCGCATGCCTTTCGAGTAAGCGGCGACCGGACGGTCGACGGCTTCGTCCGGCAAGCCGGCCCGGCACAGAAAGTCGCGTAAGCGGGTTTTGTCATAGCGATGGCCCGACAAGCGGCTGAAATAGTCCAAATTTTCCAGGCCCGAGAGCCTGGGATACAGCGCGACGTTCTCCGGCAAATAGGCGACCCGTTGCCGAACCCGATCGGGGTTTTGGTTGACGTCCAGGCCGGCTATCCTGGCCACGCCGGTGCTGGGCTTGATAAAGTCCAGAAACAGATGAATCGTCGTGGTTTTGCCGGCACCGTTGGCGCCGAGCAAACAGAAAATTTCGCCGGGGGCGACTTGCAGATTCAACGCGTCCAGGGCTCGGATCGCGCCATAGTGTTTGGTCAGTTCTCGGGCTTCTATCATCGGAACGTGGCACCTCGGCAATGAAAAAAAGACTGCCGCGAAAGGCCTTGCTTCCGGGAGATATAAAACCTATATTCGACGCTTAATTTCGATCCGTTTCGAGCGTTTATCGTTATGTCAACCATACAAGTTTCCGAAGATATATTGCCGCTGGGGCAGTTCAAGACGCAGGCTTCCGCGTTGATTAAAAGCATTAATTCCAGTAACCGTTCCATCGTCATTACCCAGAACGGCAAGCCGGCCGCCGTGGTACTGTCGCCTAGCGAATTCGACCGGCTTAATAGCCAAGCCCGATTTGTCTCCGCCGTGAGGCAAGGTTTGGATGACATTCAGGCGGGACGGGTCATAGAGGACGAGCAACTGGCGGAAGTTCTGGAACATAAAATTGCCAACTTGTGAAGTTGCGCTGGAGCGATCGATCCACGGACGATCTGGCCGAGATCTACTGGTATATCGCGCGTAACAATCCCCAAAACGCCAAGCAGTGGGTGGACAAACTCCGAAAGCGTGCCCGAGATGCCGCTCACTCGGCATTGATTGGCCGGATTGTGCCGGAGCTGGGCCAAGCCGATATTCGAGAAGTGTTTGTCGAGCACTATCGAATCGTCTATCGCGTCGAAGACGACGGCATATCGGTATTGACTGTATTCGAAGGGCATCGCGTGCTTAAGCTCTAAACTCCCTGGCTGCATTCGCTCGGTAGTTTCTTCGATGGAGACGGCGAAACACTTAAGCATCGACACGCCCGGCGATGTTGGCTTGTCTGGCTTTGGACGACCGCAGAGCGCTCCGCTTTTTCAGCCAGATATAGACGCCGGTGACCGATAGCATCGCGACCACCAAGCCCATTGCGCAAACGAAGATTTGGAACGGCAGTCCCCAGACTTTTGCCATGTGCAACGCAAACAACCACATGCTCAGGGTCAAGCCGAGGTTTTCGCCGGTCGGTAACAGTAGACCGCCAAACCGGCCGCTGTCGCCGTCGAACCAGATCGCGGTGCCGGCGTGGTCAGGGCTGATGTCGCGGTCGCTTTTTACCACGTACAAATACATGCCCTTCTCCGGTTGATAGGCCAGCGTTTCTTCCGCCAACACCCGCACGTGCGCCGCTTGGGCTTGTTCGTCCATCAAACGCCGGCCGATCGTGTGGGCCTCACGCCAGGCTATGCGCGGTTCCGGGCGCGGTTCCGGCAGATTCGGGACCGGAAATTGCCGTAAGTCCGGCATATCGAACAGCGCGGCCATCACCGGTTGGTAGACGGTTTCGCTCAAATTGAAGCCGACCGACGACCAGGCGAACACGAACAGCATCAGCCAGGTCCACAAACCGCCGGCCCGGTGCAAGTCGAAATTCAACCGAAAGGCCGAGGCCGGCCATTTGATTTTCCACGCAATCGCCCAACGCGACCAAAAGCCGCGCGAAGTTGTTCCCTCTCCTTCAGGGAGAGGGTTAGGGTGAGGGGATTTACGCCGCACCGGAAAGGTCAGGTAACACGCGACAAAGCAATCGACGGTCCAGATCAGCGCGGCGATGCCGAACAACCACACGCCGACTTCGTCCAAGGCCAACGAATAGTGCAAGCTGTAGATCACCCGCAGGATGTTGCGGCGGGTCAGCGGCCATAAGCCTTCGTCCTTGCCGTAACCGAGCAGTTCGCCGGTGTAGGGATGCAAGCGCAGGCTTTGATAAGCCAGTTCGTAGGGTTTGCCGGTGGCCGGATCGGTGCGCGGCGTCAACCCCGCTTCGAAAACCCGGTTGGATTCCCGGCTTAACATCAGTTGGTTGATGTACGCATGCGGTTCCAGCGCCAAGGCTTGGTCGCGCAGCGCAAAACCGTCCAGCATCGCCTGGTCACGGACTTCCACCCGATACAGATCCGAATTCAGCCAGTCGTCCAATTCGTGGTAAAAGGCCAGCACGCAACCGGTCAGACCGGCCACGCTCAAAAAGAAAGCCATGTACAAGCCGGCGTAACGGTGTACCAAAACCCAGAAGTGTCGCGTCATATAAAGTTTGTTAAAGGTCGTTTAATCCATAAGACGAATCTCGGCGTTAATTCCAGACAGAAATTTGCGAATTGTCGCGTCTAGCGACTTAACGGTCATTGTCTCGAAGCAGGAACAGATGGGCCCGGCAGCGGCTTCAGCCGCGATCGAAAGCCCTTCCAATACGCGTGTGTCCGTAATTTGCGCTACGACTTTTCATGCTCAACAAAGCTGCTTCGCCTCGAAAAACCCCGCTAATCCTTAGACAGCGCTCTCCCCAGCGCAGCCGAACGGAAAACCCGTCATAAACACGGCCGGGAAAATCGGCAACGAGGGCCGTCAATACTCGACGTTGAGCGAGCCGATGAAACTGCGCGGGTTGCTGAAGCTGACATAGCCGTAACCGGAGTCGGTCACCGGCGATGCGTCGGTGAAATAGCGTTGGTCCAGCAAGTTGTCGACGTTCAGTTGCGCCGTCACTTTCGATTTGCCCACTTTGAAGCTGTAGCCGGTCATCAGGCCGACCAAGGTATTGCCGACCGAGCGGGTTTGGTTATTGGCATTCACGACATAATCGCGCAAGCTTACGCCGCCGCCGAATTTCAAGCCCTTGGCCGGCCCCTGTTGGATTTCGTAGGTAGTCCAGGCGCTGGCGGTATTTTCCGGCACAAACTGCAAGCGGTTGCCGACTTTGATCTGGCCGGAGGTGTCCGAGCTTTTGGTAACGCGCACGTCTTGGTGGGCGTAGGTCAGGATCGCGTTCCAGCCGGGCAGAATTTCGCCTTGTATGTCCAGCTCCGGTCCGCTGCTATTGACTTCGCCGACCGACAAATAACAAAAATTGTTGCCGCAAGCCGCGCCGCGGGCGACGTCCAGTGTGGCGACGTTTTGTTTGGTCAAATCGTAATAGGCCAAGGACAGGAGCAGCCGGCCGTCGAACAGCTCGGATTTGGCGCCCAACTCCCATTGTTGGGCGGTTTCCGGCGCCAAGGCCTTGCCGAAGGCTGCGCCTTCCACAAACGAAAATCGCCCGGTATTGGCGCCGAAATTCTCGACGTAATTGCCGTAGACGCTGAGCGATGCGGCGGGTTGCCACAGTACCGCGACGCGAGGGGTCACATCGTCGTCGGTTTGCGGCAGGCCGAATGCGTCCGGCAGTAGTACGCCGTCCGCGCCGCCGCGAAATATTTTCGAATGCACATATTGGTAGCGAAATCCGCCCAGCAGGTGAATGTTGTGCGGAAGCTCGATTTGGTCCTGAAGATAGGCACCGAAATTGTCGGTTTTTTGGGCGAAAAGCTGGCGCAAGCTGGGGTCTAATACCAAGCCCGGACCGGGGTGGGCGGGCCGGTTGATGTCGATATCGGACAGCGTGAAACCGATGCCGCCGAAGGTCAGGTCCTGAAAATAATCGGTGGCGTAGTGGTCGCCGCCAACCAGCAAGGTGTGTTTCAACGCACCGGTCGTGAAATGGCCGGTCAGGTCCAGAATATTGGCCAAGGTGTCGTTGGTTTCCGGATTGATTCCGTAAACCACCCGGCTCAAGGTGTTGCCCGCCAAGAAAATCGGCAAGGTGCTGGGGCCTTGCCGCACCTCGCGGCGCCGGAAGTTGACTTGATGCTTGATGCTCCAATCTTCGTTGAACTGATGCGTCCAGTTGAAGCCGGCGAAGTAGCCGTCGGTCGTGGCCAGGTTTTTTTCGCCGAGGTTGCGCTGGTGGGGTAAGTCGATAAACCGGTTGTTGCCGTCGGTCGGCAAAATCATGAAATCCTCGCTGGCCCGCTTATGCTGATACTCCATTTCCAGGGTCGCTTGGGTTTTGGCGCCGATTTGCCACTGGATGACCGGCGCGATGAATTTATCGTCGCTTTCGACCAGATCGCGGTAGGAATGATTGCTTTGAAACGAGGCATTGACCCGGTACAGCAAACTCGCGTCGGGGTTGATCGCGCCGGTCGCATCGACACTGGTGCGAAACAAATCGTAGGAGCCGAACTGCTGGTTGATCGCGTAGTAGGGCGTGGCTCTGGGTTTTTTGGTGATGACGTTGATCATCCCGCCGGGCTCGACCCTGCCGAACAGAATTGCGGCCGGCCCTTTCAGGACTTCCACGCTTTCCACGTTGGCCATTTGTTGACCGTTGCCGTACCAGGTGCTGCCCGCATCCATCCGAAAACCGTTGCGGAATAAGGTGCTGGTTGCGAAGCCGCGCAGCGTGTATTGCTCGGCGTTGCTGGGGCCGGCTGAATTGTTGTTGCCGTTGGCGACGCTGACGCCGCTGATGTTCTTCAAGGCCTGATCGAGGCGTATCACTTGCTGGTCCTTCAAGACTTGCTTGGAAATCACCTGCACGTTCAGTGGCGTTTCCATGATCGGCGTATCGGTTTTGGTGCCGGAACTGGCGTTCGGCAGTGCGTAATCCGGATTGTAGGGATCGGTGGTATCGTAGGCGGCTTGGCCGACCACCTTGACGGCCGGCAAGGTGGCCGCCGCGTCGGGCTTCTCGATATTGTCCGGATTTTGCTGGCTAGGCTTGATTGCCAAGGTATGGTCGTCAACCGTTTGCACGTTCAAGGCGGTGCCTGTCAGCAAATGCCGGAGGGCGTCCGCTCGGCTATAGCGGCCGTCGATGGCCGGGCTGCTCAGGCCGGCCACGCTTTCCGGGCGGAAGATCAGTTGCAGGCCGGTAGCGCGCGAATAAGCTTCCAAGGCCGCCGCCAAGGGTTGCGCCGGCATGTGCAAATCCACATCGGCTTCCACCGCCTGGGCGCTAGCCAACTGCAAGCCGGCCAGCGCCGCCGCCAGCGCCCAGCGAATTATTTTGGACTTGCCGCGAGCGGATGGCTGATGGTTTGATAAGCGGTGGTGGTTCGGCATGGACGCTCTCCTTGTAGACCGGGACACTGTTTTCGATCCCTATGCGCACTAAGCCAAACGAAGAGGCTGTGTACCCTACCTATAAGCGTGAAAAAAATTGCATCGGATGCCGACGACCCTTTGCAATCACATGAGATGAAATTTGCGGAGACGGGGATAAGGCAATACGCTGTCATTCAAAATTGTAACGGTTTGGCTAACCGGAGTAGAAATAAGGCGTTGGCTGAGCGGAGCCGAAGCCAGCGATTTCGCTTCGACTCCGCTCAGCGAGCGGCGTAGCTGATGTTGAGGTGTTCATTCCCCTGCTCCGTTGGGAGAAGGCGTTTTTACTTCGCGTTGAATACTTACTCAAAATTTAGGTGCGATTAGCTTGCGCAATCGCACATCTCGAAGCCAACAATTCCTCCGATTACGCTGCCGCGAATCGGAGCTACGCGGGCTGGCTAATTCACTGAAGCAATCGATGCAAAAATTCGGGACTTTGGGTTTGAGTTTTCGGCAAGCCGAAAACCAGCGGCAGCCGGGCCAGCCGCATTTACACCCGCTTGATGAGGGTGTCATAAAAGCCTCTCTCCCGCGAGGGTTCTGTTTCGACTTTTACGACACCGTCTTGATGGGGAAATAATTCCGGGCTCGCATGACCTTCATTGCCGGTGCCGCCGAAAAATCGCATCGTTCCCGTCGAAACCCGTTGCGGTGCGGTTTGAACAGTCAGGTGTCCGCGTTCGACCGGCAGCGGTGTCGTCGCGACAGGCTAGGTTGCCGTTGATACCGGCAGCGTTCTTACCTCAACACGCGGTATCGCCACAGAAACATCCAGGCTTGCTTGCCGAACAGGCAGACCTTCACGCTGAACACGCAGCCTTTTAATATGAACAGCCAGCGCCGCTTGTTTACCACGCAAGCGTTGCCGATTAGCGGCCAACCGCCGCTGTTGATCGGACACGCGTCGCTGTTCGGCAGAGACGGCTGCCTGTCAATCAGCGGCGGCTCGGTGTTTAGTCGAGATCGTCGCCTGTTCATCGGAGGATGTCCGGTGTCGAGTTGCGGGGCGCCGGTGTTAAACACGCTGCCCTCGGTGTTTGCATCAGAAGCTTGCCTGTTGATCAGGCGTCGCTCGATGTTCAACGGAGGATGGTGGGTGTTTATCGAACATCGGTCCGTGTCCGCAATGGATTGTTCGGTGTTGTAATGGCAACTCGTCGAGTGATAAAGACCCTGGACAGCTTCGATTCGCCCGAACCGCGAAGGATCGAGCAAGAACCCGCCAGATCGGCGGGCAATCTTCCGTCTCGGCAACAATGTAGCTCCGGGTCCGTCGCGCCGACGCTCTCCTTGCCAAGCGCCGCGATCGACAAGTTACGGTGCCGGTAAGGTTCGTCGAAGTTTTGGTGGATAGCGTTGGCGCTCCGACGGAGCAAAGGCGTCGGCGCAATGAGCGAGATCGACCCGTTGCAGACTATCGCTCCATCTGATTCAATGGCAGCAACTTGACCATTACCGGCCATTATTACTTATCACTGATGATATACGGAGAGGGAAATCATATGCTAATCATGAAACGTAGCTCTACGTAGACATCCGTGCGCCCTGTAGCTGAATTACTGTCTGAACCTGGCCGTGAGTGGCGAAAAGTTGATGGCGCATCGCTGTCACACATCGTCGAACTCAACAGTGCTCTCCCGTTCGAACTACCAGTTGAGTACATAGAGCTCCTCCGCTACTCAAACGGTGGTGAAGGCGAGTTGGCTCTTGAGCCACTCTGGTTTCAGTTGTTTGACGTCGCCTTTGCAATCCAATTGTGGCGAGACGACAACTACCGCAAGGAATACCCAGACTTATTCTTCTTCGGTAGCAACGGTGGGCTAGAATCCATCGCCTTCGATATGGGGCGCCCCAAACCTTGGCCTATTGTTATGGTCGATTGCATAGCAGGACTAGATAGTGCTTGTCGCGTATCGCGCAGCATTGAAGAATTCATAGAAAGGGTTGGACTCCGTGACGATCAAGATGCCTAATCAGCGCGTCAACTTGACCGTCAATACTCGGCTGAGCAAGGTAACTGAATAAGGCATAAAGATGGGTGCTTGGGGCGTTGGAATACTACAAGATGATACGGTTTCGGATGTTGTTGGATTCGTAAAGGATCGCATCAAAGCTGGTGAATCCGTCGCCATCGCGACTGATTCTGCACTTTCACATTTCTCAGAACTTGAAAATGACGAAGATGATGCTCCGTTGTTTTGGCTCGCGCTCGCTCACGTCCAATGGACTTACGGAAGCCTCGAAAATCGCATCCTTCAAAGAGTGCGTAAAGATTTACAGTTGGGAAACGGCCTTGGGCGTTGGGGCGAGGATTCCAAAGCTCTGGCAAAAAGAAAGGAGGCGCTTAACAAGTTCTTCGCCAAGATTGCTGTACCTAAGTCAAAACCTTCAGCACTGCCACGATTGGTTGTCCGGAAGGCTCCTTTCAAGGCAGGGGACTGCTTATCAGTTCTTCTCGACGACGGGCGTTACACGGCGGCGCTTGTGCTAAAAGCAGATAATACCAACCCTGAGTATGGCAAAAATCTTATTGCAAGCCTCGACTACTTAGAAACAGAGCCGCCATCTCTGGCGTTTTTTGAACTGAGAAGGTGGCTGATTAAGACACATGGAAATTGGAATAACGAACAGGACATTAGTTGGTATCAGACTGTCCGCTTCAAGGAAGCAAATAAACGCATTAGCATTGTTGGCTCTATCGATGTGCGCCCAAGTGATCCACATGACTCCCGTTTTTATTCAGGGTGGATCAGCCTTGGTTCGCAAATTACTCTATGTCGTGAGTATGCGGCAAAATTCTCCTAAGGCATAAACATATGCATGTTTCGATCACTGCCAATGTTTGTGATCAGCAAACAATGACGATATGTGACAGCATTCGGGGGCCGTTTAATGAGATCAGTAAATATCTTTCCCAAGAATATGGTGGTGATATTGAGCATCTTTGGATCGACTTTGAGCTAAATGCCAGCCATGCAGATCGTCGACCACCGTATCCTTTCAGGTATCAAAAGAGGGTTTCTGGACGTTCAAAACTCACGGGTATTGACTTGCCCGACAGCTTCAACGTTGGGCACTACAGCGTCAGACCTGATTTTGTTGTTTTACTTGAAGTACCAGACGTAGTTTCCTACGCATTACAACTTATCTTTGATTCCACATCTGTATTGATTGGAAAGCAAAAGAAACTTGGCGGATTTGATGCGCAAAAATTTAGATCAGATTTTTTTGAAGGATGTAAGGGGATTGGCTATAGCCTCAAATTGGTTCCACTACATCTAACCCCTGATGTGGATTAAATGGCGGCTTTAAAGCATACATTTGCCATTGCCATGCATGTGCTGATTGTCTAGTTATGGCCGATCACAGACATTCAAAATCTGGCGGGGTTTGAATTGTAACCCGTGGCGGCTTTGCGATCGGAACGACGGGCGGTTTTAATCGGAATGCGTTGTTACTGTTCGAGAGAACGGCGCAAATCCTTGATGAGACGGTAGAGGTGCAATGAATCTGTCGGTGATGGGGCAAAACCAAACCGCTCGTAGAACCGTTTTGCGGGGGCGTCCTTGGCGTGAACCGCAAAAGCACGAATACCGCCAATGTCGGCAGCCTGCAACGTGCGTAGCATCGCGTCTTTTAACAGGCCTGAACCAATCTTGCGGCCTTGCCAGGCGGTGCTCACGGCCAGCCGCGCTAACAACATGACCGGCACAGGGTGACGGGCTAAGCCTTTGGTCAAGCGCTCCGGCGCATCGTTAAAAGCGACTTCGCCCACAACCAGGCTGTAGAAGCCAATGACGTCCTGGTCATGTAGACCGACATATGTTTGCGAAGCGTTGGCTTGCTGGTTGCCGAGGGCATGGCGAATCAGAAAGCGGTCAAGCTCCTCGTGCCCACAGGTAAAGCGATCAACGGGATGATCGCGCCGTAGCTTCTCAATCCGAAACCCCGTCATTCGGTCGTCGGCAGATCAAAGGGGCTCGGCTCGCGAAACAAGCGTTGAATCTGGGGTACAAGTTGTGGCGGCGCATCGAGCGCGGACATAAATTTTTCCCATTGCTCGGCATTGAGTTCAAAGCGTTGTCGCTCGGTAAGCGTTTCGGCGGCGCGTGCCAAGGCACTCGCCAATACAAACTGACTGACCGAGCAATGGGCTGCCTGGGCTGCCGCGCTCAAGGTCTGCTTGGCTTCGGGCGATAATCGCAGGTCAAGTTTGGTGGTGCGAGTCGATTGAATAGCCATAATGCCTCCTATACACAGAGGAGAGCAGTATAGCCGCCAGACGTTGTCGTGACAATTATATCCAAAGTGGATTCACGAGGTCTGAAAACGCCGGATGTTCGTCGGTGACGAACGGCCCTTCTTATCGCTGATAAACCGCATTATCCAACCTTCGCTGAAACCAGGCCATGCCATTATTTTGCCATCCAACTCTGCTTTAAATAAAGCAGCGCGAACACCACTGCCGATTCGACGTCCGCCTCTGAAATTGCGATCGCGAAAATTGAATTTCGCCGAAAGGCAAAATTGCGCTTTGCGTTAAGCGGTTACAAGCGTTGCCGGTTTTCGGCAAATACCACGACGTCCGGCGATGGCCGGCGCGCCTCGGCGTCCAGCAATGCGGCGATGGCGGAGACGATGCCGTTCAGGTCGTCGGCCTTGAACACGCCGCTGATGCGTTGGCTTGCCAGTCCGGGCGAGGCCAGTTGGATGCGGACCGGATGGTAGCGCTCGATTTCAGCGGTGACCTGGGCCAAGCTTTGGTCGCGCCAGATGATTTCGCCGCGCCGCCAGGCTTGGCGGGCTTCGATGTCGATGGCGATCGGCGCGGATTGACGGCCGGACGCGTTGTAGGCCAGTTGCTCGCCGCCGCGCAGCGAGGTGGTGGCGAGAGCTTGGGCATCCGCGCCGGAGCGGACTTCCACTTCGCCTTCGAACACGCTGACCGTGGTGGATGCCGGACCGCGATAGACCGCGAATTGGGTGCCGATGTCGCGGGTTTCGCCGCCGGCGGCCTTGACCACGAAAGGTCGCCAGGGTTGGTGGGCGACTTGCGCGAACAGTTCGCCGCGTTCGAGTGCCAACTCGCGCCGGTCTTTGTCGTATCGAACCGTGACGTCGGTCGCGGTGTTCAATTCCAGCAAACTGCCGTCGGCCAAGGTCACGCCGAGCCGTTCGCCGATGTCGGTATGGTAGTGTTGATAGTGTTCGCCGAAATACGGGTTCCGCCACAGCAGGCCAACCGCCAACAGCAGCGCGGCGGCGATACCGACAGGATAAAAACGCTTGGCGATCGCGCGGCGAGTTGGTTTACCGCTTAACGGACCGGCATAGACCGACTGCAACGGACTCATCGCTTGCCACAGCGACTCCAACGTTTGATATTCGTGGCGGTGGCGCGGGTCGGCGGCCAGCCAGCGCTCGAATTCGAGCCGGTCCGCCGCGCCGCAGTCCGGCGAACGCAGCCGGGCAAACCAAGCGCTGGCGGCTTCGGCCGGCGATGGCGTGTTGGGATGGTCAGACATCGCCGGTCGCCGTCGAGCCGTCGCGTGTCGCTAAAAGGGGGTGGCGATTCATGTCACGGCTCCAGCAAGCCGGCATCGTGCAGGTGCTGCCGGCAAGTCAGCAGGCCGGCGCTGACGTGCTTTTCCACCATCGCCACCGAAATACCGAGGGTGTCGGCGATTTGCGGGTAGGTGAGATTGTGAAAGCGATGCAGAACGAAGGCTTCACGCCGGCGCGGCGGCATCGAGTCGATCGCGGCGCGGATCACGGCTTGAGTTTGCGACAGGCTTAATTGTTGTTCGGGATTGTGGTCCCGGCTGGTTTGCTCTTCGAGCGCCGCGTCGCCATCGTGTTTGGCGTCGTGCCAAGCCCGGCGGTTCAGCACGTTGACGGCTAATTGGCCGGCGATATGAAACAGCAGGGCCTTGGGGCTTTGAATGTCTTGAGCGGGGATGATCTTCAGCAGGCGCCGATAGGCTTCCTGGGCCACATCGGCGGCGTCCTGCGGACAATCCAGGCGTCGCCGCAACATGGCCTGCAAATCCTTCTGGTGGGTTTCGATTAGGCACTGAACCCTGTGCCTTGCCAAGTCGTTCATGCGTTGGGGTGATTGCGTCGAGTGAATGCGTGAATTCTCGCGCATGGTACACCGCAAATTATCGTCGCGCCATGGTCCGGCGAATGACGCGCATCCGTAATGCCCGGTTAGCCGCCCGTGGCCCAATGAGTTCAATATTCGATTTTGATGGACCCCATAAAAGTTCGAGGTGTGCCGAACGCGACGTAACTGGTGTCGTAACCCACGCTGGATGGTATCCGATAAGGTTGAATGTAGGTGTAGTAATATTTGTCCAGGAGATTGTTGACGTTGAATTGCACGCAGATTTTGGATTTGCCGATGTTGCGGCTGTAGGCGGCCATCAAATCCACGGTTTCGTAGCCAGGCACTTCCATATTGGCACCCGATGGGTCGTTAGTCGCCTGATTGTCGCGCAAGGTGATGCCGCCACCGACTTTCAATCCTTGCCATTCACCGTTTTTGAATTCGTAGGTATTCCAAAAGCTGGCGGTATTTCTTGGCACGCCGTAATAACGATCACCCTGGGCGGGGTAGGCATTGAAGGTTTTGGTGGTCACCACATCGGTATTGGCATAAGTCGCTATCACGTTCCAGCCCGGCAGGATTTCGCCTTGAATATCCAACTCGGGGCCGCGGCTGCGCACCGCGCCAGCCACCACGGAGAAACCTTGATTGGGCCGCAGATTGTCATCGGTAGCCACATTGGTTTTGGTTAGGTCATAGTAAGCCAGGGTGGCGCGTAAGCGGCCCCTAAAAAACTCGGTTTTCGCCCCCACTTCCCATTGCTCCGCACTCGAAGGTGGTACTGGCTGGTTGGGATAGACCTTGCCGATATTGGCACCAAAACTTTCGGTGTAATTGCTGTAAATGCTTAGCCAGTCTCGCGCTTGCCACAACAAACCGACGCGCGGGGTCAACGCATCGGCTTGCAACGTAGGATCATCGACGGGCGATGAACCAAAGCTCTGAGTGACACCTTGCTGGTGGATATATTGATAGCGAAATCCGCCGGTGAAGTGCAGATTGTATGGCAATTGCATCTGATCTTGCAGATACAGGCCGTATTGATCGGTGTTTTGCCGGTAGGTAACATGAGCTGTCGGGCCAAACGAAAGACCACAGCGGTTGCCGCAATGCTGGGGATTGAAGATGTCAATCAGCGAAAAATTTCCCGATTGATTTTGGTCAACGTGACGGTCAGTCCGGTAGTAATCGCCACCGATCAGCAAGGTATGTTTTACGCCCGCCGTTGAAAAATGCCCGGTCAAATCCAACGCCGTAGAATAGCTATTGTTCTCGTAAATCGGCGCCAGCAGAAAGCGCGGGATACTGATTTGGTCATCCGCCAGTGCAGGCGTAAAGGGAAATACGCCCGGTTGATTGTCTTTTTGCTGACTAACGGCAATTTGTTGCTTGATCGACCAATCGTCGTTGAATTTATGCGACCAGTTTAAGCCACCGAAATAATGCTGGTATTTACCGGTGGAGAGTTCGCCGTAATTCCGGCTACGCGGAATTCGCAGCAATTGGCCGTTATAGACCGGGTTCATTTGATAATCGACGCCCAAGTCGTCGTGGCTGTATTCCAGTTCCAGACTGATTTGGGTCCTGGGGCTGATCTCCCATTTAAACACCGGCGCAATATAGGCTTTTTGGTTCTTGACGAAGTCACGAAAGGACCCGCTATCCTCGTAGGACATATTCAAGCGATACAATAGGCCGTGATCTTTGCTAATCGGCCCCGTCGCATCAATCGTGCTGCGGAACAAATCATAAGAACCAAACTGCTGTTGTATAGCGTAATAAGGGGTTGCCAAGGGTTGTTTGGTAACCACGTTCACCATGCCTCCGGGCTCGACTAAACCATACAATATCGCCGCCGAGCCTTTCAAAATCTCGACGTTTTCCACATTCGCCATTTCACGAAGTCCGGAGCCCTGTTGCAGACGAAAGCCATTGCGGAAATAGGTGTTCGAACTAAATCCGCGTAAAGTGATGGTCTCCGCAGTCGTATTATCAGTGGGTGTCGCACTGGCAGTCACGCCGCTCACATTTTTAATAGCCTGGGCTAGCGTGGTCACCTGCTGATCCTTCAACACCTGCTTGGATACCACTTGCACGTTCAGCGGGGTTTCCATGATCGGCGTGTCTAGCTTGGTGCCGGCAGTGGCGTTCGGCAGTGCGTAGTCTTGGTTGTAAGGAGCCGTGGCGTCGTAGTCGGCCTTGCCCACCACATTCAAGGCCGGCAAGGTCGTCGTGGATTGGGCTTCGGTCGTAGACGCGGCCACCGTGACGGTGCCGGTTTTGGAAACGCTGGCGTTCAATCCCGAGCCTTGTAACAAAAGTTGAGCCGCGTCGCCGATCGTGAAGTTACCCTTGATGGCGTGACTGTACTTGCCCGCCATTGCTGGTTCCGAATAGAGCATTTGCGCGCCGCTTTGCGCGGCGAATTGCTCCAACCCGGCCGCCAGCGGCTGAGCGGCGATGTCGAAGAGCTGTTTGCCCGGTTCGGCGCGCGCCGGGGCGATTGCCAATAACATTGCCAGTCCAGCCCATTTTGTAATTTCAGCCATGATGATCTCTCGATGAATTAGGTTCATTGACTAGACGCATCAGCGCGGAAAAATCATCAAGCGTGGGGGAATCGCAAACGGCGGACTAGCTTTTTCTCTGAATCAGAATTTGTCGCGGCGAAATGCGTTGGACCTGGACCGGCAGTACCGTACCGAGCGCATCCAATAGCCCGGCCAAATTGTCGGTGTTAAAAACGCCGCTGACTGTTAACTCGGCGAGTTCCGGGGACAGGATATTGAACTGTACATCGTGGTAGCGGCTGATTTCATGCAAAACCTGATCTAGCCGACGATTGCGGAATTTAAACTGTCCGCTTCGCCAGTCGATGGAAGCCCCATGAGCCGTGCCGGACTTCTCAAGCAGCGTACCGTCCGGGGTGAGCTCAACCGCCTGATCGGCCGCTAGCGTCAGGGGCTCTTGTCCCAATATCTCGACGCGTCCTTCCAACACCGCGATTTGCACGCGATCGCTCTGATTGTAAACGTCAAATTCCGTGCCTACATCCAGCACATGTAAATTGCCGACACGCACGTCGAAAGGTCGGTCGGCGGCGTGTGCCACTTTAAAAAATGCCTCGCCACGCGTCAGATACACTTGGCGGCGCCAACGATTGAAATGCACGGACAGTTCGCTGTCGGTGTTCAATTCGATCCGACTGTCATCCGCAAGCACGATTGTTTTTCTTTCGCCCTTGGCGGTGTGGTAGCTGGCGGTAAAGCCTAGCCAACCCGATGGGTGGAAGGTTGCGACTCCGCAAGCAAACAGCGCCATCGCCGCGGTTGACAGGCGCCAGCAATGCCGGCGTGATGGGGGGCGAAAGCGCAACGCGGCGTCTTTGGACGGAAACGGTAAGTGCCGCAGATGTCTTAACGATTGCCATTGGCTTTGGACCACTGTGAAAGCTCTTTGGTGTTCGGGACTCTCGGCCAGCCAGTCGGCCAGTGCTTGACGCTCGTCCGCCCCGTGGGCGTCGGAATGCAGCCGAAATAGCCAATCGATGGCTTGCCGCCTTACGTTTTCCGGGATGGGGTCAACAGCCATCGGTGTCGCTCATGCGTAAGCTCACATGCAACATGGCCGCTTTGGCGTAACGTTCGGCGCAACTTGGCGACAAGCCTAGGCGGGCGGCCGTCTCGGCGTAGGAACAGCCTTCGATACTGTGCAGCACGAAGGCGTGGCGCTGCAGTTCCGGTAATTCCTGTAACCAGAGTTCCAATCGTTCCAGCAATTGGGTTGTTTCCCAGTGGCGGTGAGGGGCGAGCATAGTGTCGTTCACGCCATCGGGGTCGGTGTCCGCTTCGGTCAGATCGCTGCGCAATTGGCGGCGGCGATAGTAATCCACCGAGATGTTCGCGGCCGTCCGGTACAAAAAGCCGCGCGGGTTTTGCACCTGTTCCCAGGCCGGATATTTTGCCAAGCGGGCGAATGTCTCTTGGACGATATCATCGACGTCTTGCTCGTCACCGATCCGCCGTCGGATAAAACCGCCGATTTCACGGGCATATAACGTGAATAGTTGTTGAACGAAGCCGCGATTCGGTTTAGGCATGGCAAAGTATCCTGTTTTGCAAAAGTGTTCGGCTAATTCCCGCACCGATTATTGCCGCTTTCCATGAAGTGAAGGTGACTTCTGGATTCGGGGCGCCAAGCTGTTTGCGGTTGTCGGCCGTAAACTTCGGGCCGTCTCGGACCTCGGACTAGTCCGGCTTTGTTGGTCATTTTGCGTCAGTGCATCAAGGAACACGGAATGCTCCACAATAGCGTGGCGGTGGCCGGTTCGGCGAACGTGATCTCCAAACGTATTAGCGAGGCTTTTTTGACGATTACGCTTGCGGGTGAGGTGCTTAGCAATTGGCCTACAACGTCGGAGTAATTCGGCTCATGTCCGACCAGCCACACGTCGTCGGTATCTTCGGCGAGAATGGTCAGCTCTCGAAGCAAGGTGTGAGTGTCGTTGTCGCCTGCTAGCCATGGCGCTGTATGCGGCATAGGACAGCCGGTCAGATTCGCCTGCAGCAGTTTGGCGGTTTGTTGGGCCCTCGCCAGCGGGCTGGCGTAAAGTCTGCCGGGCAATAGGCGGTTGCGGAGACAGAATCTAGCCAGGCGTTTGGCTTGTTTCTCGCCCTTTTCGGTCAGATGGCGGTCGGCGTCGGCGATGCCGATACGTTGCGGCTCGGCGTCGGCGTGTCTAAGCAAGGTGATGATCATAGTGCTCTAGTTATCCGGAGGTTAGGGGCGCAACGGCTAGCGGTGCGATATTGGGTAATCTTGACTAAATTACTGGGTATAGCCATAATCCGTTACCTATTTTGTAGTCACTGAAGAGTCTAAATTATGGCTGATGCGATTGTGTTTACCGATAATGCCGCGCGGAAGGTTGCCGGCCTAATCCAGGAAGAGGGTAACGATAACCTCAAGTTGCGGGTTTATATCTCCGGTGGCGGTTGTTCGGGGTTTCAATACGGCTTCACGTTTGACGAGGACATCAACGAAGACGATACTCAAATCGAGAAGGACGGCGTCACTGTGTTGATCGACTCGATGAGCATTCAGTACTTGCAAGGTGCCGAGATCGATTACAAGGAAGATTTATCCGGCGCGCAATTCGTCATTCGGAACCCCAACGCTACGACCACTTGCGGTTGCGGATCGTCGTTTTCCGCTTAACGTTTATTGCCCGGATAAATTCCGCCCAGCGTTACCGGCGTTTTCGCGCCGGTAACGCTGGTTAAATTCCCTGCTTGGTTTTGTAAGGTTCGTTTCGCCAGCCAAGCGAAAGCCATCGCTTCGACACAATTCGGGTCGATGCCGAATCTCGCGGTCGATTCGACCGGAATCTTCAACGATTTTTCCAACAAGACTAGCAAGTGGTGGTTGTGCGCTCCGCCGCCGCAGACCAGCACTTGTCCGGTTTCGGCTGCCCATGAGGCGATCGCGGCGGCAATCGAGTCGGCGGTGAATTGACAGAGCGTGGCTTGCACGTCTTGTGGCGGTAAGTCGCCGAATGGTTGGAGTTTTTCGGTCAGCCAAGCGCTAGAGAAGTATTCCTTCCCTGTACTTTTCGGGGGCGGCAAGCGGAAATATCGATCATCTAGCAAGGTGGCGAGTAAACCGACGTGAACCTTGCCTGCCGCGGCCCACGCGCCACCGGCGTCGTAGGCTTGTTGGCGGTGTCGCTGACACCACCAGTCCATCAGGCCGTTGCCGGGGCCGGTGTCGAAACCGATTACCGGCTGATCGTTTAAAACTGTGATGTTGGCGATGCCGCCGATATTAACGATTACTCGCGTTTGCGTCGAGTCGCCAAACACCGCGCTATGAAATGCCGGTACTAACGGTGCGCCCTGACCGCCGGCGGCGATGTCGCGGCGGCGTAAATCGGCTACGGTTGTGATGCCGGTGCATTCCGCGATCACATTGGGATCACCGATTTGCAGTGTAAATGGGAAAGGCGGTTCCGGCGCATGGTAAATCGTCTGGCCGTGGCTGCCGATTGCGTTGACGCTACTGGCGTCTATGTTGGCTTTCGCCAGCAAGGCGGTTGCCGCGTCCCCAAATAATATGCCGAGTCTGCAGTCCAGTTCGCCGTATTCTTTTAAGTATACCGGCTGATTGGGCTGGCTAATCCGGTAAATGGCGTTGCGGAGTTCTTCGCCGAAGGGGTGATAGTGAAACGCGATCAGACGGATGGCGCCGTCGCTGAAATCGACCAGCGCGGCGTCGATGCCGTCGACGCTGGTTCCGGAGATCAAGCCGATATATAGATCGGGCATGGGCTTAATTTTGGGCGAACTGAGCTTCGCCTTTCGCTTGTTTGAGTTGGGCAAGCAAGGGTTGGGTTTGCGCCTTGAATTTGGCGAGTACCGTAGCGTCCATGGGAAGGGAATGAGGTAGTTTGACGGTTAGAGGATTGACGTGTTCACCGTTGATCCTGAATTCGTAGTGCAAATGTGGGCCGGTCGCTAAACCGGTACTGCCGACATAGCCGATAACTTCGCCCTGTTTCACGGAACCGCCGGTTTTTAAACCGGACTTAAAGCCGGACAGATGGGCGTATAGCGTTGAATATTTTTGGCCGTGTTCGATTTCCACCACATTGCCGTAGCCGTTCTTGCCGCCTTTGAAAATGATTTTGCCGTCCCCGGTGCTTTTGATCGGCGTGCCGGTCGCCGCCGAATAATCGACGCCCTTGTGGGCGCGTATCGTGTTCAGGATGGGATGTTTGCGGTGCAAATCGAAGTGCGAGCTGATTTTGGCGAAATCCATCGGCGTTTGCAGGAAGGCTTTACGCAGACTGTTGCCTTCGGGGGTGTAGTAACCGGTGTTGCCTTGGTTGTCCTCGAAGCGTACCGCCGTATAGACCTTGCCCTGGTTGACGAATTCGACCGAGAGAATGTCGCCGCTGTCGAATTCCTTGCCGTCGACGAAGAGTTTTTCGTAAACCACGGTAAATTGATCGCCCTCCCGTAAGTTCAGCGCGAAATCGATATCCCAGGCGAAAATGTCGGCCAGTTTTAAAATCAGTTTCTCAGGCAGCCCGGCGCGGGTGCCGTCTTCAAATAATGATGCGTGGATAGTCGCCTTGGCGCTGGCGAGTTGGTAATCGACTTTTTTGCTGAGCAGTTCGACATCGAACTCGTCGTCGTGTCGAGTCGCAATCAGCGTTTCGAAGGGGGTTTTTGCATAGGTGAGTCGTTCCAGTTCGCCATCGGCGTTTAGGGTGGCCACCACGTCGTTACCGGGGGCAACATCGGCGAATTGTTTGCCTGTGGCGTTGGCATGGACGATTTTATGCAGGTCTTCGCGGCTTAAGTTCAAGTCGGAGAAAATAGACGACAAGCTTTCGCCGGATCGAACGGTATGTTCAAGTTCTTCCGTGACGTCCAAAGGTTGCTCGGGAGCCGGCTCGACGTAATTCGTATACTGATTGATTTTTGCGGAGATCAGGGCTTCTTGTTCAAGCGTCCTTTTATCTTCGAAGGTTCTATGCGGTATTAGTCCGTAACTTGCGCCGGCGGCAACAACGGTGTAGACGCCGAGTAGCGCCGACTTGAGTATTCTGTTCTGCACAGTAATCACTTTTCATTGTTTGTCGAGCGTCTCATTGTAGGCAATTTCGTCGTTAACTGCCATAAACGGGCATTTTTTATCCTCACGTACAATTGCATCATATAATGCGCCCCCAAACTTTAAGGTTACCGGGAGGGGAAATTGTTGCAGGAAACTTTGGCTCAACTGCGTTACGGCGCTGACGAAATTTTGCTGGAAGCGGATTTGCTGAAAAAATTGGAAGAGGGTCGGCCGTTGACGATCAAGGCTGGATTCGACCCCACCGCACCGGATTTACATCTTGGTCACACCGTACTGATCAACAAGCTCAAACAGTTCCAGGATATCGGGCATAAGGTGCAATTCTTGATCGGCGACTTTACCGCGATGATCGGCGATCCTACCGGCAAGAACGTTACGCGGAAGCCGTTAAGTCGGGAAGAAGTGGTGGAGAACGCCAAGACTTACCAAGCCCAAGTTTTCAAAATTCTCGATCCCGAAAAAACCGAAATCAAGTTCAACTCTTCCTGGATGGGTGCGATGACCAGCGCCGAGTTGATCCAGTTGGCGGCCAAGCATACCGTAGCTCGAATGCTGGAGCGGGACGACTTCAGTAAGCGCTACAAAAGTGGTCAAGCGATTGCTATCCATGAATTTCTCTACCCGTTGATTCAAGGTTACGATTCAGTCGTCATGAAGGCGGATGTCGAGCTGGGAGGAACTGACCAAAAATTTAACCTGTTGGTAGGGCGCCAGTTACAGGAAATATATGGTCAAAAGCCGCAGGTAGTGTTGACAATGCCTATTTTGGAGGGCTTGGACGGCGTTCAGAAAATGTCCAAATCGCTCAATAACTATATCGGTATAGCGGATACGTCGGACGATATGTTTGGTAAGTTGATGTCGATTTCCGACGATTTGATGTGGCGTTATTTCAAGCTATTGAGTTTTCGACCGATGGCGGAAATCGAATCACGACGGCAAGCCTGCGCAGTCGGTGAGAATCCGCGTAATCACAAAGTCGCGCTGGCCCAGGAAATCGTCGAAAGGTTTCATGGGGCGGCGGCGGCGGTCTCCGCATTGGAAGCTTTCGAAGCCCGGTTTCAACGCGGCGCGCTGCCTGATGATATCCAGTCCGTGGGGTTGAAGGTCGATGCGGCTGGGATTCCAGTTGCCAATTTGTTGAAAAACGCCGGGTTGGTCGATAGCACTTCGGAAGCGATGCGTCTGATCAAGCAAGGCGCCGTGAAAATCGATGGAGAAAAAATAGAAGACGTTAAAGCCGTTATCCCGGTCGACACCAACCATGTCTACCAAGTTGGTAAGCGTAAATTTGCTCGCGTCGAAATAACGCTTGACGCGAATTAGAAAACCGCTATAATGAGCGGCTCTTCGTTACTGACTGAGTTGGTAGCGAAGAGCGGCAGGATTTGTCGGGCTTGCGGTAGTGTTGTGGTGGCTGGTTTTTCGGAAGTTGTTGGTTTCTGGCTTCGAAAATAAAGTGTTGACACTTTCTGAAAGTTCTGTAGAATATGTCGGCTCAACAGGGCGAGATGCTCTGGCTCTTTAACAAGATGAATCGAAATAATTTGTGTGGGTATGTGTGGCGATACGTTTCTGTTAGAAATTATCGGCGCAGAGAATCCACGTCAATTCGCAAGAAACGACGTTCTGTAGTCGAGCCAAGATTGGATACTAATCTTATTTAGTATCAAGCATTATTAAACTGAAGAGTTTGATCATGGCTCAGATTGAACGCTGGCGGTATGCTTAACACATGCAAGTCGAACGCTGAAGGGTGCTTGCACCCGGATGAGTGGCGGACGGGTGAGTAATGCATAGGAATCTGCCTATTAGTGGGGGATAACGTGGGGAAACTCACGCTAATACCGCATACGATCTACGGATGAAAGCCGGGGACCTTCGGGCCTGGCGCTAATAGATGAGCCTATGTCGGATTAGCTAGTTGGTGGGGTAAAGGCCTACCAAGGCGACGATCCGTAGCTGGTCTGAGAGGATGATCAGCCACACTGGGACTGAGACACGGCCCAGACTCCTACGGGAGGCAGCAGTGGGGAATATTGGACAATGGGCGAAAGCCTGATCCAGCAATACCGCGTGTGTGAAGAAGGCCTGAGGGTTGTAAAGCACTTTCAATAGGAAGGAATACCTATCGGTTAATACCCGATAGACTGACATTACCTATACAAGAAGCACCGGCTAACTCCGTGCCAGCAGCCGCGGTAATACGGAGGGTGCAAGCGTTAATCGGAATTACTGGGCGTAAAGCGTGCGTAGGCGGTTTTTTAAGTCAGATGTGAAAGCCCTGGGCTTAACCTGGGAACTGCATTTGATACTGGAAGACTAGAGTTGAGTAGAGGAGAGTGGAATTTCAGGTGTAGCGGTGAAATGCGTAGAGATCTGAAGGAACACCAGTGGCGAAGGCGGCTCTCTGGACTCAAACTGACGCTGAGGTACGAAAGCGTGGGTAGCAAACAGGATTAGATACCCTGGTAGTCCACGCCGTAAACGATGTCAACTAACTGTTGGGTTCTTAAAGAACTTAGTAGTGGAGCTAACGTATTAAGTTGACCGCCTGGGGAGTACGGCCGCAAGGCTAAAACTCAAATGAATTGACGGGGGCCCGCACAAGCGGTGGAGCATGTGGTTTAATTCGATGCAACGCGAAGAACCTTACCTACCCTTGACATCCTCGGAACTTGTCAGAGATGACTTGGTGCCTTCGGGAACCGAGAGACAGGTGCTGCATGGCTGTCGTCAGCTCGTGTTGTGAAATGTTGGGTTAAGTCCCGTAACGAGCGCAACCCTTATCCTTAGTTGCCAGCGAGTCAAGTCGGGAACTCTAGGGAGACTGCCGGTGATAAACCGGAGGAAGGTGGGGACGACGTCAAGTCATCATGGCCCTTATGGGTAGGGCTACACACGTGCTACAATGGTCGGTACAGAGGGCAGCAAACTCGCGAGAGCCAGCAAATCCCAAAAAGCCGATCCTAGTCCGGATTGCAGTCTGCAACTCGACTGCATGAAGTCGGAATCGCTAGTAATCGCGGATCAGAATGCCGCGGTGAATACGTTCCCGGGCCTTGTACACACCGCCCGTCACACCATGGGAGTGGGTTGCAAAAGAAGTAGGTAGTTTAACCTTCGGGAGGGCGCTTACCACTTTGTGATTCATGACTGGGGTGAAGTCGTAACAAGGTAGCCCTAGGGGAACCTGGGGCTGGATCACCTCCTTACAAAGACAGAACACTGTCACACGTACTCACAACAAATTATTTCGATTGAAAGACGCACCTGGGTCTGTAGCTCAGTTGGTTAGAGCGCACCCCTGATAAGGGTGAGGTCGGAGGTTCAAATCCTCCCAGACCCACCAACTAACGAAAAGGCGAAAGTCTGAATCTATTCGGGGCCATAGCTCAGCTGGGAGAGCGCCTGCCTTGCACGCAGGAGGTCGGGAGTTCGATCCTCCCTGGCTCCACCATCACGTGACGTCGATCTTAAGCCAAGATATCAACATCAACGCTATACAGCTTTTCGGTTAATAACCCAAGGCTCGATAGCATTGATATTCGTATCAATACGCTCTTTAACAATATGGAAATCTGTAACCTAAGTCTTGATCGGCTAACGATCAATACTTAAAAACGAGTTGCGGGCGGTAGCCAGCGGCTTTCGAAAGAAAGCGGCCCAAAACCTCCGTAAAACGTTCTCAAGCAACATCAGCGAACATGTCAGCGACTAAAAACCTTAATACAGACGTATTCGGGTTATATGGTCAAGTGAATAAGCGCATACGGTGGATGCCTAGGCAGTAAGAGGCGATGAAAGACGTGGTAGCCTGCGAAAAGCGTCGGGGAGGTGGCAAACAACCTGTGATCCGGCGATGTCTGAATGGGGAAACCCGGCGAGGATAACCTCGTCATCTTTGAGTGAATACATAGCTCACTGAAGCGAACCCGGAGAACTGAAACATCTAAGTACCCGGAGGAAAAGAAATCAACCGAGATTCCCTAAGTAGTGGCGAGCGAACGGGGACTAGCCCTTAAGCTAGGATAAGGTTAGTGGAACGGTCTGGAAAGTCCGGCGATACAGGGTGATAGCCCCGTACACGAAAACCTTTTTTTAGTGAAATCGAGTAGGTCGGCGCACGTGAAACGTTGACTGAATATGGGGGGACCATCCTCCAAGGCTAAATACTCCTTACTGACCGATAGTGAACCAGTACCGTGAGGGAAAGGCGAAAAGAACCGCGGAGAGCGGAGTGAAATAGAACCTGAAACCGTATGCGTACAAGCAGTGGGAGCCCCTTCGTGGGGTGACTGCGTACCTTTTGTATAATGGGTCAGCGACTTACATTTTGTGGCAAGCTTAACCGAATAGGGGAGGCGTAGGGAAACCGAGTCTTAATAGGGCGTTGAGTCGCAAGGTGTAGACCCGAAACCGGGCGATCTATCCATGACCAGGTTGAAGGTGTGGTAACACACACTGGAGGACCGAACCCACTCCCGTTGAAAAGGTAGGGGATGAGTTGTGGATCGGAGTGAAAGGCTAATCAAGCTCGGAGATAGCTGGTTCTCCTCGAAAGCTATTTAGGTAGCGCCTCGTGTATCACTGCTGGGGGTAGAGCACTGTTTCGGCTAGGGGGTCATCCCGACTTACCAACCCGATGCAAACTCCGAATACCAGCAAGTGT
This sequence comes from Methylomonas sp. MS20, assembly GCF_050275925.1. Classification (NCBI taxonomy): domain Bacteria; kingdom Pseudomonadati; phylum Pseudomonadota; class Gammaproteobacteria; order Methylococcales; family Methylococcaceae; genus Methylomonas; species Methylomonas sp. MS20. The sequence continues at coordinate 4,526,744 of NZ_CP189962.1, read as the reverse complement.
CAGCACGGGAGACACACGGCGGGTGATAAGGTCCGTCGTGAAAAGGGAAACAGCCCAGACCGTCAGCTAAGGTCCCCAAATCATAGCTCAGTGGGAAACGATGTGGAAAGGCACAGACAGCCAGGAGGTTGGCTTAGAAGCAGCCATCCTTTAAAGAAAGCGTAATAGCTCACTGGTCGAGTCGGTCTGCGCGGAAGATTTACCGGGGCTAAGCTATGTACCGAAGCTACGGATTCACGCTTTGCGTGAGTGGTAGAGGAGCGTTCCGTACGCCTGCGAAGGTCGATTGAGAAGTCGGCTGGAGGTATCGGAAGTGCGAATGCTGACATAAGTAACGATAAAGGGGGTGAAAAACCCCCTCGCCGTAAACCCAAGGTTTCCTGCGCAACGTTAATCGACGCAGGGTTAGTCGGCACCTAAGGCGAGGCCGAAAGGCGTAGTCGATGGAAAACAGGTTAATATTCCTGTACCAGTTGTAACTGCGATGGGGTGACGGAGAAGGCTATATCAGCGGTCGGTTGGAAGTGGCCGTTTAAGCGTGTAGGCAGGCATCTTAGGCAAATCCGGGATGCTATATGCTGAGGCGTGATGACGAGTGTCTCGAAAGAAACGCGAAGTGATAGATGCCCTGCTTCCAGGAAAAACCTCTAAGCTTCAGGTTACAAGTGGCCGTACCCTAAACCGACACAGGTGGGTGGGATGAAAATTCTAAGGCGCTTGAGAGAACCCAGGTGAAGGAACTAGGCAAAATGATACCGTAACTTCGGGAGAAGGTATGCCGTTGATAAGTGAAGTCCCTCGCGGATGGAGCGTAAGGCGGTTGCAAAAAATCGGTGGCTGCGACTGTTTAGCAAAAACATAGCACTCTGCAAACACGAAAGTGGACGTATAGGGTGTGACGCCTGCCCGGTGCTGGAAGGTTAATTGATGGGGTTAGCGTAAGCGAAGCTCTTGATCGAAGCCCCAGTAAACGGCGGCCGTAACTATAACGGTCCTAAGGTAGCGAAATTCCTTGTCGGGTAAGTTCCGACCTGCACGAATGGCGTAACGATGGCCACACTGTCTCCACCTGGGACTCAGTGAAATTGAAATCGCTGTGAAGATGCAGTGTACCCGCGGCTAGACGGAAAGACCCCGTGCACCTTTACTATAGCTTGACACTGGACTTTGAACCTACTTGTGTAGGATAGGTGGGAGGCTTTGAAGCAGGAACGCCAGTTCTTGTGGAGCCAACCTTGAAATACCACCCTGGTATGTTTGGAGTTCTAACCTCGATCCATTATCTGGATTAGGGACAGTGTCTGGTGGGTAGTTTGACTGGGGCGGTCTCCTCCCAAAGAGTAACGGAGGAGCACGAAGGTACCCTCAGCCTGGTCGGAAATCAGGCAATGAGTGCAAAGGCATAAGGGTGCTTGACTGCGAGACGGACAAGTCGAGCAGGTACGAAAGTAGGTCTTAGTGATCCGGTGGTTCTGTATGGAAGGGCCATCGCTCAACGGATAAAAGGTACGCCGGGGATAACAGGCTGATACCGCCCAAGAGTTCATATCGACGGCGGTGTTTGGCACCTCGATGTCGGCTCATCACATCCTGGGGCTGAAGCAGGTCCCAAGGGTATGGCTGTTCGCCATTTAAAGTGGTACGCGAGCTGGGTTCAGAACGTCGTGAGACAGTTCGGTCCCTATCTGCCGTGGGCGTTTGAGATTTGAGGGAAGCTGCTTCTAGTACGAGAGGACCGAAGTGGACGAACCTCTGGTGTTCCAGTTGTCCTGCCAAGGGCATTGCTGGGTAGCCACGTTCGGACAGGATAACCGCTGAAAGCATCTAAGCGGGAAGCCCCTCCCAAGATGAGATCTCACTGGGACTTTAAGTCCCCTGAAGGGCCGTTGGAGACGACAACGTTGATAGGCACGGTGTGGAAGTCCAGTAATGGGCGTAGCTAACGTGTACTAATTGCCCGTGAGGCTTGACCATATAACACCCAATGCGTTTGGGTTGTCTAAGACAATCGCTGAAAACAACGCAAGAGAACGAACTCGATACAGATTTCCATGAAAAGCAGGTCAAAGGCAAAACCACGTAAGCGCGAATGTCCGCACAAGCTGTGGTTAGATTAAATAATGCCTGAAGGCTAAGCCAAACGGCTTAACCGACCTGTTGCATGACAGTTGGTCAACAACCGACTTAACCAGTTTGCTTGGTGAACATAGCAAGCGTGAACCACCCGATCCCATCCCGAACTCGGAAGTGAAACCGCTTAGCGCCGATGATAGTGTGGCAGGTTGCCATGTGAAAGTAGGTCATCGCCAAGCGCCTATACCAAAAGCCCGCTTATTAATCTAATAGACGGGCTTTTTTTGCGCATAATAAATCGTAATAGCCCTTTTAGCCACGTCTATCACTCCTGATTAAAAGCGCTGAAGATAGCGTCCACTTATAACGGCGAGTTGATGCGCAAAGAGCCCGCGTTGCCGACACCAGGCATTCAGCGCCTCGCCGCTCAAGCCAAGGCTTTCATGCAGTGCCAGCAAGCGCTCTTCGGGACGCCAATCATGGGGACGCTTGGCCGGGTTGGCGTTAGGCGTATCGGTGGTTGTTGTGCTTTTCATCCAGTTTTTTAAGGTATGTATGCTGAGGTTTGATTCGTCGGCAATGGTTTGAATCGTCCGCTTGCCACGACTGTAGACTTTCGCCAAGGCTTGCTCTTTGAACTCAGCAGAATACTGCTTCTTGGAGGGATTCATTTTTTATCTCAAATTTAAAGGGGGCTAAAAATTTGAGGCGACAACTATTCTGACGCAGGGGGATAACAAGGTGGACACCTACGATGGAGAACAAGAGACGATTATCGCGACCGCTAATGGTGGGACATCGGAGTCATGGCCGTTGTCGCTATGATCCGGAAGTAAAACGGGAGCTCGGTGAAGCCTATCTGCAGCCGGGTGTTTCGGCAGCCTTGATGGCACTGGAACACGGCATCAATGCCAATCTGATGCACAAATGGATTAACCGGCACTGTGAAAATGTCAGCCCAGCCCAGCCCAGCCCAGCCCAGCCCAGCCCAGCCCAGCCCAGCCCAGCCCAGCCCAGTAGCCCAGCCATACGATCGGCCTTTGCACCGGTGCTGTCAATGGCGGCACCGAAGTCAGTAGACAACACCGCCCTCACCACCCAAGCCAGCACGGGTTCGGTGAGTAAGCCTTTGGGGATGATGCGCGCCGGTGGCGGCGTGATCCGGATGCTGTTGTCGCAGCACGGACAGGCATATTTGATGCGCTGATATTGAATAATGTGGATTTGCTGCGGCACGATATCGAGTTGCTCACTGATGTTAGCGTCGATTTCCACCAGGCGTGTGCCGTCATGGGCGCAGATGCGCTCGGCTTCCGCTAGTTCATGGCGCGCAATCTCGCGAGGCAGGAGGGGATCGAGCGGTTTGCGGCCGCGTTTCTTGCGACTATGGCCTGCCCTTCGACAGCTTCAGGTGTGGTTTCCTCGGCCACCGGTGCAGCGTTGGGTGCCAGAGCTTCGGCTTCGTTCAGAAACAGATCGCGCTGAGCCAGATTCGCTCTGGCCTCGGACTTGGCCGCATACAGACGATGCAACAGTTTGATCCGATCCCGCCGCCGATTGCTGAACACATAGATCGCCGGTTCAAACGGATTCAAGCCTAATGCCTGCTCGACCAGCAATGCCAAACCATTGATGGCCTTACGGCCATTGACCGGTTCGCGGTGCAAGTAGATCTTTAATCCCGGCTCGAAGGGAACACAGCAAGGCGGCCAGACCGTTCAATACATTCAATAAAGGGGATAGATCGGTCAAGCTAATCTCTTGCAATTCCAGTTTAACGCCATTCGATAAGGCTATATTGAAGCGTAAGCGGTCCTTTAACAGCATCTGTATAAACAGCTCGAAAGGAACGAAGATAGTGTCCACTTATAATCAGGTGGACACCTATGAAGGAGCATAACACGCGATTATCGCGGCCATTAATCGTGGGGCACGGGCGAGACGGCCGTTGCCTTTATGATCCGGAAGCCAAGCGGGAGCTAGTGAAAGTTTGCTTGCATTCGGGCACATCGGTTGCCAAGATCGCTCTGCAATACGGTATCAATGCCAATCTGCTGCGCAAGTGGATGGGGCATTACCGAGAAACAGGACATCCGAATCCGAACAGTCCATTAACGTTGCCGGCTTTTGTGCCCGTTCAGTCGCTGAGCGCAGAGAAACCGGCTGAGTCAGCGCTCAGTGCGGAGTTGCCCAACGGCGTTAAACTCGCGTTACAGCCTGTCGCACTGAGCGACCTGCCGGTGATTTTGAAGGCGTTGGCCGAGCTGCCATGTTTCGTTTCGACGCAGGATTGAAGGTCTACCTGCACCGCGAGCCGGTCGACGGCCGCAAGGCCATCAATGGTTTAGCGCTGCTGGTTGAGCAGGCATTAGGCTTGAATCCGTTCGAGCCGGCCATCTACGTGTTCAGCAACCGCCGGCGGGATCGGATCAAACTGCTGTTGTGGGACCGCACCGGTTTTTGGTTGATGCTCAAGCGGCTGGAAGCCGACCGTTTTCACTGGCCGAAAGAGGCAGCAGTTGTGATGTTGACGGTCGAGCAACTCCACTGGTTGTTAGCCGGTATTGACTTGGCCGCGATGCGGCCGCATCCGGCACGAACCTATACCCAAGTGGGCTGAAACGCGGATGTAAAGCCGGTAAAATAACGGCATGACGCCCACCATCACGCTGTCCACCGAAGACTACCAAGCCTTGCTGGCCGAGCAGCAACGGCTGGCGAGTCAACTGCGGTTGGTGACGGTCGAGCGGGATTTATTGAAAGAACGTGTGGATGCCTTTCTGCATAGGCTGTATGCCGCAAAATCCGAGGCGCGGGCCAATCCGGCCCAGCGCGACCTGTTCCTGAACGAAGCCGAAGTGTTGGCGCCGAACGGTGCTCCAATCGCCGAGGAAGCCACGCCCGAAGCGGTCGAGGTGGCCGGTCACCGCCGTAAGAAACGCGGTCGCAAACCGCTCGATCCGCATCTGCCGCGTGAGATCGTGCGCCATGAATTAGCGGAAGCCGAACGCATCTGTGCGCATGACGGTACTCGTCTGGTGGAAATCGGCGCTGAAATCAGCGAGCAGCTCGACATCGTGCCGCAACAGGTGCGAGTCATTCAACATCACCGCGTCAAATATGCCTGCCCGTGCTGCGATGAAAGCATTCGCGTGACGCCGGCACCGGTTCGCATCATCCCCAAAGGCTTACTCACCGAAACGGCATTAGCCTGGGTCGTCACCGCCAAATACCAGGATAGCCTGCCGCTGTATCGGCAAGCCGCGCTGTTGAGCCGTTTCGGCGGCGATCTGTCGCGCAACACGCTGGCGGCTAGCATGGTGCGGGTTGGCGACGCAGTGCAACCCATCATCAACTTGCTGCGCGACCATCTGCTCGATGCCGATCTGATCCTGGGCGACGAAACCGTGGTTCAAGTGCTCAAAGAATCCGGCCGAGCCGCGCAAAGCAAAAGCTATCTGTGGGCACAAATGACCGGCTCCGGACCGCCGATTCGGCTGTTCAGCTACACGCCGGGGCGCGGCGGAACGCATGCGCAGCCGTTGTATGAAGGCATCAAACCCGGCGCGGTACTGATGAGCGACGGCTATGAGGTGTATAACGCCATTGCAGCCAGCCGGGGTGCGATTCACCTCGGCTGTTGGGCGCATGCGCGGCGTTATTTTGTCGAGGCCGAAGCCGCCATTCCTAAAGCCGCGCGCGGCCCGGAGCAACTGGCGACGCAGTTTATCGCGGCGATGGGTGAACTGTACGCGATTGAAACTCAGACGGAAGACCTGAGCGTCGAACAGCGTGGGCAGCGGCGCCAGGAGCAAAGCCGACCGGTTTTGGTCAAAATCGAAGCCCTGCTGCTACAACATCTGCATGCGGTAATCCCCGGTAGTTTGCTGGGCAAGGCTTTGCATTACTTGTCATCGCAGTGGTCCAAACTGATCCGCTTCGTCGACAACGGCGCTTGGCCCATCGACAACAACCTCTGCGAAAACGCCATACGCCCCTTCGTGGTGGGCCGCCGCAATTGGTTGTTTTGCGATACGGTGGCCGGCGCCCGTGCCAGCGCTAATCTTTACTCGTTGATCGAAACCTGCAAGGCCAATAGCGTCGACCCTTACACCTATCTGGTCGATCTGTTCCGAAAGCTTCCCACCGCAAAAACTGTCGAAGAGTTCGAAGCGCTGTTGCCTTGGAATCTCGACGCCCTAACGGACTAATCGCACGCCAACGGTTAAGTCATTGTCCGTTTCAGTTCTAGTGCGTCCTTCAAAGATCGCTTACATTGAAGCTGCTGCTGGAGCCGCTATTTGAACCGCAATTTTCGCCGCACAGTTTGCTTCCGTCCGGGACGGATTCCACATCAAGCGGCGCAAAGCATCATCAATAGCGGCAAGCCGTACGTGGTGGATATTGATTTATCGAAATTCTTTGATCGAATCTATCGTGACCGGTCGATTGCTCGCATGGGATAACGGATCACCGACAAACGCATACTGCGCCTGATCGGCCTGATGCTGCGAAGTGGCGTCCTGATCGGTGGTGGTACGGAGCGAAGAAGGGGCGATGCAAGGCGGGCCGCTATCCGAATAAACTGCTACCGCTTTGTCCGAAAAGTCAATCGCGTGGTTTAAAGGGCATGCAATGCAAAGTACCCTACAAATTTGACAAAAACCGACTGTCGCTGGAGCGTCCTTGCTCGGAAAATGCCAGAACTGTGACGCGGGCGTATTAAAGTTTGGCTTTTTTTTGCCGCCAGTTAGTTTTGAATCGACTATATTATTTCCATCTAGTTCTTGTGGTCTACTCTGGGCATGCTTTTAGGCCCATGAGTTGAGCGGTTGTGCTGATGTGATCGAAACACAACGTCGACCGGAAAGCGGCACTCTAATTCGTAACGGGTAAAATGAGTTTATAGGCGATAGTCGCAACCGACTTCGCTGCCATAAGAATACGGGCAGGCCACAACTCTCATTCATTTCAGTTAAGTGGAATCGTATGCAACCGAACCATCGAAATCGCAACGTCAGCCGCGTTCCGCTTCGTGCCGGCGCCTTAGCTTCATTAATCAGTTACTTAGCGGTCGGTCACGCGGTCGAGGTGGTTCCCGAGGCCGGCTCGATTTTGCGAAATATCAAACCCGAATCGATTTTGCCGGGCAACTCGCAAGTCCCGTTCGAAATATCGGAACAACCGGCGCCTGCCGGTGAAAGCGACATCCGCATTCAAGTAAAGGGTTGGAAGATCAGCGGCGCCGTGTTGATTAGCGAGGCCGATCTGCAGTCGTTTCTAAAAGACTATATCGGCAAGGACTTGAACTTGCTTGAACTGCGCAAAATCACTCGCGATATCGCGGCGTATTACCAGCAACGTGGTTTTTTCGCCCGCGCGCTATTGCCAGCTCAGCAAATTCGCGACGGTATCGTCGAAATCCTGATCCGCGAAGCCACCCTGGGCAAGGTCGAAGTCGACGACTCGGCTAACACTTACCGAAACGACATTCCCCGACAAACGATGTTGGCGGCTCAGCCGGCGGGAGAAGCCTTGCGGCTGGCCGATATGCAGCGCGGTATTTTGCTGTTGAACGACCTGACCGGCGGCACGGTATCGTCTACCCTGAAAGCCGGCGCGAGAGCGGGTGAATCCGACCTGCTGTTGAAAATCGACCCCAGCAACCTAATCAGCGGCTCCGTGGATTACAGCAATACCGGCGTGCGTTCGGTCGGCATGAACCAATTCGGTGGGTCTCTGAACCTCAATAACCCCTTGCGTTTGGGCGACTTGGCGACGTTGCGCGTTCAGGGCGGCAGCGGCAACGTTTACGGGCGGGTCGCTTATTCGTTGCCGGTGGGTTACTCCGGGCTACGGGTTGGTTTGGCGGCGTCCGCGTTGGACTATACCTTGGGCGAACCCTTTCAGTCGTTGGACGCTCAAGGCTCGGCCTGGACCGGTGGCACTTTCGCGACCTATCCGCTCCTGCGCGGGGTGAGTACGAATCTGTACGTTGCCAGCGGTTTCGACGATCGCCACTACTACAATACCAGCCTTGCTAGCGTGGTCAGCGACAAAGAAGTGCAAAGCGGTTACGTCGGCCTGAGCGGCGACCATCAAGACGATTGGCTCGGCGGTGCGGTGACCTTGTTCGGCGCGACCATGGTGGCCGGCAATCTGGATTTGTCGGGCAGTCCAGTCGATCAAGCCCAAAATCGGGCCACGGCTCGAGCCGGCGGCGCCTATCAAAAATTCTCGCTTAATGCATCCCGCCTGCAAGGTCTGACCGACAAATTACGCTTGTACGCCGGTTTCAGCGGACAGTTGGCTACCAAAAACCTGGATTCCTCCGAAAAATTCAGCCTCGGCGGTCCCTTCGGCATCAGAGCCTATCCGGTCAACGAAGCCCTCGGCGATGAGGGCTATCTGATGAATTTCGAATTGCGCTACGAAGTTTACGAACATGTCGAGTTGGTCGGTTTCATCGACCACGGCGGCATCACGTTGCATAACGATCTTTGGCCGAATGCCACCGAAGGCGTTCCCAATCACTACACGCTCAGCGGCGGCGGTGTCGGTATCAACTGGACGGTCCCCGGCAATTTCGTCATCCGCGGCAGCGTTGCTCAACGCATAGGCGCCAACCCAGCGCGCTCTACGGACGGCAACGACTCGGACGGAACTTACAAAACGCCTCATTTTTGGGTCAGCCTGAGCAAAGCGTTTTAAGCGTCTTCGGGCTCCGTTTTTCCACCAACTCAACCTGCGATACCACCGTGGACAACCAATTGCTATTTTATAAACGCATCGTCAGCCTGAACCCCGCCGCTCACGGTCGGTTGCATATCGTGCCGTCCGACGACGTAGGATATGCGCGAGTTAGTAACTCGGTACCGCTGATTGGTCCGGAATTCGGCGAAGCCGGCAAGGAATACCCGATCGCCTTCGCCAAAGCCGGCGACGGGCACTTTGTCCCGGTCGCGGTGCTGGGCTTGAACGATGGCGAAAACCTGTTCGTCAATGGTGCCGGTCGCTGGGCAGGTCATTACATACCCGCCTTCGTCCGCCGATACCCGTTCGTACCCGCCGAGCAAGCCGAAGACAAGCAATTGATCGTTTGTTTTGACGACACTAGCCCACGTTTTAACGAAACGGCCGGCGAGCCTTTGTTGGTCGACGGCGAACCGTCGGCTTACCTGCAACAAATCATCGCCTTTTTGCGGGAGTTCCACGCCGAATCGCAACGGACTGCGCAATTCGCCGCCACCTTGCACGAATTGGACCTCTTAACCGAGCGTCGCGCCGATGCGGTATCACCGAGCGGCGAGCGTTACTCGTTGTCCGGTCTTTGGATAGTGGATGAGGCGCGCTTCCAAAAAATCAGCCGGGATGCGTTGGACAGCCTGTTCCAAACCGGAGCGCTGGGATTGATCTATCTGCACTTGGCGTCGTTGAGCAATTTTGCCCGCCTGTTGGAACGCAAAGCCGCCGCAAGCACCGAAAAACCGCACTGATTCGAGAGGACAGTCTCATGACTAGACATGCCAGCCAATGCCGCACGCCGCACTTCAACCGTCATCCGCTGGTGCTGGCGATACAGATCGCCTTGGCCGGCGCTTGGCAGCCCGCCTTGGCCGAACTGGCCGGCAACGCGTTGCCGAGCGGAGGGCAAGTGGCGTCGGGACAGGTGAAAATCCAGCAAAACGGCGCTCGGATGGATGTCGTACAAGGCAGTCAGAAAGCCATCATCAACTGGCAGAGCTACAACATCGGTGCCAATGCCCACGTGGATTATCAACAACCTAACGCCCACTCGATTGCGCTGAATCGGGTGACGTCCGGCGAAGCGTCGGTCATTGCCGGTCAATTGACCGCCAACGGCCAAGTGTTTCTGGTGAACCCTAACGGCGTGCTGTTTGCCAAGGGCGCCCAAGTCGACGTTGGTGCGATGGCCGCGTCGACGATGAACATCAGCGATGCCGATTTTCGTGCCGGAAATTACCATTTCAAGCGCGACGGCGGCGATACCGGCGTTGTCAACCAGGGCGAAATCCGTGTCAAGGACGGCGGATACGTGGCCTTGCTGGCCCCTAGCGTCAGCAACGAAGGTCTGGTCCAGGCCCGTTTGGGCACGGTAGCGTTGGCCGGCGGCGATGGCGTAACACTGGAATTGGACGAAGGTAAACTGGTCAATGTTCAGGTCGATCCCGCCACCGTCAATACGCTGATCGAGAATAAGCAGCTGATCCGCGCCGATGGCGGTCGGGTCATTATGACCGCCAGCGCCGCCGACCAATTGCGCGGCGCAGCGATTAACAACAGCGGCGTGGTCGAGGCCAAATCCCTAGTCAATCGCGGCGGTTCGATAGAACTGATCGGCGACGAAGTCAGTAACAGCGGTACACTGGACGTGTCCGCCGCCGAGAATACTCATGGCGGCAATGTCGTCGAGCATGGCCAGTTGGTTGTCGACACCGGCACGGTCCGCGCCGACGGTAATAGCGGCGGCGACATTCGCCTGACAGGCGATCGGGTGCTGCAAACCGGAACGCTTAGCGCCGAGGGTACCGTCTCCCACGGCGGCCGAATCACGATTGCCGCCGACAGTCGAGTCATCCAGACCGCGTCCGCGAAACTGTCGACTAAGGGAACCAAAAATGGCGGCGACATCGCGGTGACCGCGGGCGGCCAGGGTGGCGTATTCAGCTCCGCCACCCTGGATGCCAGTGGCGTTTCCGGACAGGGTGGCAAGATCACCGTCACCGGCGGCAAAGACGTCACTTTGGCTGCCGCGACGCTCACCGCCAACGGCGCCAAGGGCGGCGGCAAAATCAGTATCGGCGGCGGTTTTCATGGCAAGGACGCGGCGGTTCGCAACGCAACGTTGGTCCGGATCAACCCCTTTACCCAGTTGCAAGCCGATGCTACCGCAAAAGGCGACGGCGGCGACATCGTGGTTTGGTCGGACCAGAATACCGATTTTTACGGCAATATATCCGCCAAGGGCGGTCAGAACGGTGGCGACGGCGGTACCGTTGAGGTGTCTTCGCACGATACGCTGATCTTCGGCGGTAGCGTGGCGACGGCCGCGCCCAAGGGCCGCAACGGCAATCTGTTGCTGGACCCGCGCAACATCACGATAGATAACAGCGGCAAATACCCGCAATTCGAATTCGAAGACCCCAACCCCACCAATACACTGGGCGTTACCTCCGGTTTCGGTACCGGGACCTCGGTGCTGTGGAGCACGAACGTGGTGGTCACCAACCCCTACGACGACTTCGGCGGTCAGGATGCCGGCGCGGTCTATTTATATAACGGTTGGTCCGGCGCGTTGTTGGCGACGTTGACCGGCAGCCACGCCGACGATCGCTTGGGCAGCGGCGGTATCACCCTGCTTGTTAGCCAAAATACCAACACTAACGTCAACGTCTCGTTCAATTCGCAGGGCAACTTTTTGATTTCCAGTCCGCATTGGGACGGCGGCAAGGGGGCGGTGACTTGGTCCAGCGGAACCACGGGGCTGAGCGGAACGGTGACGTCGTCCAACAGTTTGGTCGGCAGTTCGGCGAGCGACGCGGTGGGCAGCGGCAGCATTGTGTTGATCGACAACTACTACGGCACCGCCAGCCACGCCTGGAACAACGAAAACGGCTATTTAAAATATCTGGTACTCAATCCGCAATGGAATGCCAATACCGGCGCCGTGACGATGGGTAGCGCTTTGAGCGGAATATCCGGTGTCATTTCATCTTCCAACAGTCTGGTAGGTGGTGCCGCTGGGGACCAAATCGGCAGTAGCGGGGTCACGCAATTTGTCACCGAGTTTCACGATTACAACAGTAGCGGCGCGTTGATTACCGCCACCGAGTATTACCGAAATTTTTTCGCGATCGCCAGTCCGCATTGGCAAAACGGTGCCAGCGCCGATGCCGGCGCGGTCACTTGGGCTAGCGGTTCCGCCGCATTGACAGGTACCGTTTCTTCGTCGAACAGTCTGGTCGGGGGCAATGCCAACGACCAGATCGGTAGCGGCGACATCAAAGTGCTTTATTACACCAGCAGCACCAACTACAACAGTCAACCTAGCGACACCCCGCCGCATGGCCACGTGAATACTTACCGTACCGACGCCGCTTACGTGGTCGCCAGTCCGCACTGGAACGGCGACAAAGGTTCGGTCACTTGGCTCGACGGCGCGACCGGTTACGCGTCCGGCGGCGCGACTGCCGGTTTCGCCGTTTCTTCGGCTAATAGCTTGGTTGGCGCGACCGCAGGCGATTTGGTCGGTAGCGGCGGCATCCAAGTCCTCAGCCACTACACGAGCCGTAATCAGGATACAGGATACACCTCGACGCACCCTTATTATCTGATTCTAAGCCCGCACTTCAACAACGGAGGATCGACCGCCGATGCAGGTGCGATTACCTGGGGCGACGGTCGCAATATCACCTACGGCACCATCACCACAACGAACTACCTCGGCAACACCTTAACCAATATTCCGACCGAAACTACTACTAACAACGGCGGCGTGTCCGGCGTCATCGGCAGCGGCAATAGTTTGGTCGGCAGTCACGCTGGCGACCAGGTCGGCAGTGGCGGCGTCACCGACCTTGGACAAGACCCCGGCTATGTGGTCCTTAGCCCGCTGTGGAACAGCAGCGCTGGCGCGGTTACCTTCTGGGATGCTACCGCCACCAAGACCGGAACTCTAGGTTCGGCTAACAGTCTGGTCGGCTCGACCGCCAACGATCATGTCGGCGGCGGCGGTATTTTGCTGAAAAGCGGTTATTACTTAGTGTTGAGCCCGGATTGGGATAACGGTGGAGCGACCGACACCGGCGCGATTACCTGGGGCAGCAAGTCCAGCGGTGTCAGCGGCGCGGTCGGCGCGGGAAACAGCCTAGTCGGCAGCACCGCCAACGATGGCGTAGGCAGCGACGTCAATAATATCGTCGATGTGGGCGTGGCCGATTACGTGGTCCTAACGCCCACCTGGGATAACGGCGGTAATGCCGACGCCGGCGCTGCCTCTTGGGGTAGTTCCGGCAGCGGCGTCAGTGGCGCGATCAGTAGTAGTAACAGCTTGATTGGTAGTCACGCCAACGATCGGGTCGGTAGTGGCGGCGTCGTGGCAACTTATAACGGTGTCGATACCGCGGATAGCTGGTCCTATACCTACTACTACAGCGTGATCAGTCCGCACTGGAACGCCGATCGCGGGGCGGTCACGATGGGCGCCGAAGCTAGCGGCATTCAAGGCACTGTCGGTTCCGGCAACAGCTTGGTCGGCGATACCGCCGGCGACCAAGTCGGCAGTGGAGGTGTCAAGGCCGGCCAATACACGACGCTGACCTACAACGGGAGCTCCTGGTCCGGCACCCGCACCGCGTATTATTTGATCGCCAGTCCGAATTGGAGTGACGGCGGCACCGCGAACGTCGGAGCCGTCACCAAAACCGCCGCCGCGAACGGCATAACCGGGAGTATCAGCTCGGCAAACAGCTTGATCGGCGGCACCGCGGGCGATCAAATCGGCAGCGGCGGCATCACGCTGTTGCCTTACGACTGGACAACCGGACCGGCCAACGCCAACGGTCAAAAGCAATATCATCTGGATTACTATGCGATCGCTAGCCCGTATTGGGATAACGGCGCTACCGCCGACGCCGGCGCGGTTACTTGGGGCAGTGTCACAACCACGGCAGGCGCCGCTTCCCCGCTGACAGGTAACGCCAGCGCGGCTAACAGTTTGGTTGGCACGCACGCCAACGATCGTGTTGGTAGCGGCGGTGTCGTTGCCCTCCCGGCGGAATATAACAACACGACGCGACTAGGCTACGTCGTCATCAGCCCTAATTGGGGAAACGGCACCGACAGCCAATTGGGCGCGGTGACCTGGGGAAGCCGTTTGACGGGTTTGCTTGGCGCCGTCAGCGCCGGCAACAGCTTGATCGGAGCCACGGCGGGTGACCAAATCGGCAGCGGCGGCGTCACGGTATTGACCAACGGTTACGATCCTGTCAACAGTGTCTACACCTATAACTACTTGGTCTTAAGTCCGCATTGGCACAGCGGCGCGAATGCGGATGCCGGTGCCGTGACCTGGGTCGCCGAAAAAACCGGCTTCGCTTACGGCGAGAGCAGCCAAGGTGCTGTGGTCGGGATCGGTAATAGCTTAGTAGGCAGTCATGCCGGCGACCAAGTCGGCAGTGACGGCGTCATTGATCTGGGCGTCTCGTATCTGGTGGGTAGCCGGCATTGGCACAACGGTTCGGCCGCGGACGCCGGCGCGTTGTCTTGGGCGCGGGCCAGTATCGGCGGGGCCGGCGCGGTGTCTGCCGGCAATAGCTTGATCGGCAGCTACAGCAATCAGGATGTCGGCCTGAACCAAGTCCGATTAACGGTGAACTACAATACCTACTATTACGACTATCTGGTCATCGATACCGATTGGCGTAATGGAGGGCTGGCGAACGCGGGTTCGGTGACCTACGGTGACGCCTTTTACGGCATCTTCGGCGAGGTATCGGTCGCGAACAGCGTTGTCGGCACCACCGCCAATAGCGGCATCAGCTTCGATACCGGCGGACCCTGGGTCGACTATTATCAATATGCCGGCACCAACTATTTCAGCTTGCTGCCCGGCTTTGCCTACGATCACGGCGATACCTTCGTGGTCAGCTTTGCCAACGAGCATACCGGCCGGGTCACCTCGGGCGCCACCGATCCGAGTCGCATCACCTACGGCATGGCAATCGGCAAGGACATGACCATAGCGCCGGGCGTGTTGACCAATCTGCTCGGGTGGGGCACCAACGTCACGCTACAAGCCAGCAACGACATCACCGTTAACAGCGCCCTCAATGTCGCCGGGCTTTTCAGTTCGTCAGCGACCCTGACTTTGGAGGCGGGACGCAGCATTTACGTCAATGCCGACATCAGCACCGACGGCGGCAATTTAGTGCTGCACGCCAACGATTTGGCCGCCAACGGCGTCATCGACGCCGATCGCGCGGCCGGGAATGCCGTCATCGAGGTTGCCAACGGCGTCACGATCGACGCCGGCGCCGGCTCGGTAACGATGGAACTACGCGACGGTGCCGGCAACACCGAGGATGACAGCGGCAACATCACGTTGGCGGGACAAATCCTCGCCGATACGATCAGTATCGTCCATCGCGGCACCGGCGGCGCGAGCGGCAGCAAGAATATCGTTTTGAACAGCGGCGCGAGCCTGACCGCCAGCGGTAGCGGGGATGCGCTGGTTTTGGCGGCCGCCAGCGGCGGCGAGTTCCTCAATAGTGTCGGTAGCAACGTACTATCCGCCGCCAACGGTCGTTGGTTGGTGTACATGCACAGCCCGTCAGGCTCCACCGAGGGAGGCCTGACCGGGGCGGCCGGTTCGGCGCTCCCCAGGCTATACAACAGAACTTACGACGGCAATGCGCCGGGAACGATCGTCGCGGGTAATCACCTGATTTATGACTACCAGCCTAGCCTGAGCGTCGACGTCGGCAACATCAGCAAAACCTACGGCGACGCCGACCCTAGCGCTAGCAGCGCCTTTTCGGGCTACGTCAACGACGACGGCGTGACGGACTCGAGCACCGTCGCGGGTTTAAGCGGCTCGCCCAGTTTTAGTATCGTCGGCGGCACGGCCGGCACCGGCCGCGCGGTCGGCAGCTATACCGTCAATGGCGCGGTCGGTTCAGCCGCGATCAGTGGTGGGGCCGGTTATTCGACGACGATAGGCACCGGCGGCGCCAGCGGAACCTTGACGGTCAACAAAAAAACGCTAACCGTGACCGCCAGTAACGACAGCCGCGCTTACAACGGCTCGGGCTATAGTGGTGGTCACGGCGTCAATATCACCGGCTTAGTCAACAGCGAAACCTCAAGTGTATTGGGCGGCAGCGTCAGTTACGGCGGAACCTCGCAAGGTGCCACCAACGCGGGTAGCTACGCCATCACCGCGAGCGGCTATACCGCGAGCAACTACGATTTCAGCTATGTCGACGGCACCTTAACGATCACACCCTTCGTTGTCAGCCTGACCGGCAGCCGGACCTATAACGGCAGCACCAACGTGGCGGCCGGCATCTTCTCGGCGGGGAGTTTGGTTGGTAGCGAAACCCTGAACCTGAGTGGCACCGGCACCATTGCCAGCAAAAACGTCGGCACCGGCAAAGCGGTGACGCTGGGGACTTTGGCGCTGGCCGACGGCACGAACGGCGGATTGGCCAGCAACTACACGCTGAGCGGCGGCACCCATACCGCGGATATTTCAGCGGCCAGCTTGACCGTCAGCACCGGCGACGTCAGCAAGGCCTACGACGGCGGCACCACGGCGGCCGGCACCGCAACCATCACGAGCGGCTCGCTGTACGGCAGCGACAGCCTCAGCGGCGGCACCTTTGCCTTTAGCGACAAAAACGTCGGCGCAGGCAACAAGACGGTGACCGTGAGCGGGGTGACCGTCAGCGACGGCAACAGCGGCGCCAACTATTCAGTGAGCTATGCCAATAACACCACCAGCACCATCACGCCCTTCGTTGTCAGCCTGACCGGCAACCGGACCTATAACGGCAGCGCCAACGTGGCGGCCGGCATCTTCTCGGCGGGGAGTTTGGTCGGTAGCGAAACCCTGAGCCTGAGCGGCACCGGCACCATTGCCAGCAAAAACGTCGGCACCGGCAAAGCGGTGACGCTGGGGACTTTGGCGCTGGCCGACGGCACGAACGGCGGATTGGCCAGCAACTACACGCTGAGCGGCGGCACCCATACCGCGGATATTTCAGCCGCCAGCTTGACCGTCAGCACCAGCGACGTCAGCAAGGCCTACGACGGCGGCACCACGGCGGCCGGCACCGCAACCATCATGAGCGGCTCGCTGTACGGCAGCGACAGCCTCAGCGGCGGCACCTTTGCCTTTAGCGACAAAAACGTCGGTGCTGGCAACAAGACGGTGACCGTGAGCGGGGTGACCGTCAGCGACGGCAACAGCGGCGCGAACTATTCGGTGAGCTATGCCAATAACACCACCGGCACCATCACGCCCTTCGTTGTCAGCCTGACCGGCAACCGGACCTATAACGGCAGCGCCAACGTGGCGGCCGGCATCTTCTCGGCGGGGAGTTTGGTCGGTAGCGAAACCCTGAACCTGAGCGGCACCGGCACCATTGCCAGCAAAAACGTCGGCACCGGCAAAGCGGTGACGCTGGGGACTTTGGCGCTGGCCGACGGCACGAACGGCGGCTTGGCCAGCAACTACACATTGAGCGGCGGCACCCATACCGCGGATATTTCAGCCGCCAGCTTGACCGTCAGCACCAGCGACGTCAGCAAGGCCTACGACGGCGGCACCACGGCGGCCGGCACCGCAACCATCACGAGCGGCTCGCTGTACGGCAGCGACAGCCTCAGCGGCGGCACCTTTGCCTTTAGCGACAAAAACGTCGGCAGCGGCAACAAGACGGTGACTGTGAGCGGGGTGACCGTCAGCGACGGCAACAGCGGCGCCAACTATTCAGTGAGCTATGCCAATAACACCACCAGCACCATCACGCCCTTCGTCGTCAGCCTGACCGGCAACCGGACCTATAACGGCAGCGCCAACGTGGCGGCCGGCATCTTCTCGGCGGGGAGTTTGGTCGGTAGCGAAACCCTGAACCTGAGCGGCACCGGCACCATTGCCAGCAAAAACGTCGGCACCGGCAAAGCGGTGACGCTGGGCACTTTGGCGCTGGCCGACGGCACGAACGGCGGCTTGGCCAGCAACTACACGCTGAGCGGCGGCACCCATACCGCAGATATTTCAGCGGCCAGCTTGACCGTCAGCACCAGCGACGTCAGCAAGGCCTACGACGGCGGCACCACGGCGGCCGGCACCGCAACCATCACGAGCGGCTCGTTGTACGGCAGCGACAGCCTCGGCGGCGGCACCTTTGCCTTTAGCGACAAAAACGTCGGCAGCGGCAACAAGACGGTGACTGTTAGCGGGGTGACCGTCAGCGACGGCAACAGCGGCGCCAACTATTCGGTGAGCTATGCCAATAACACCACCAGCACCATCACGCCCTTCGTCGTCAGCCTGACCGGCAGCCGGACCTATAATGGCAGCACCAACGTGGCGGCCGGCGTCTTCTCGGCGGGGAGTTTGGTCGGTAGCGAAACCCTGAACCTGAGCGGCACCGGCACCATTGCCAGCAAAAACGTCGGCACCGGCAAAACCGTAACGCTGGGGACTTTGGCGCTGGCCGACGGCACGAACGGCGGATTGGCCAGCAACTACACGTTGAGCGGCGGCACCCATACCGCAGATATTTCAGCGGCCAGCTTGACCGTCAGCACCAGCGACGTCAGCAAGGCCTACGACGGCGGCACCACGGCGGCCGGCACCGCAACCATCACGAGCGGCTCGCTGTACGGCAGCGACAGCCTCGGCGGCGGCACCTTTGCCTTTAGCGACAAAAACGTCGGCAGCGGCAACAAGACGGTGACTGTTAGCGGGGTGACCGTCAGCGACGGCAACAGCGGCGCCAACTATTCGGTGAGCTATGCCAATAACACCACCAGCACCATCACGCCCTTCGTCGTCAGCCTGACCGGCAGCCGGACCTATAATGGCAGCACCAACGTGGCGGCCGGCGTCTTCTCGGCGGGGAGTTTGGTCGGTAGCGAAACCCTGAACCTGAGCGGCACCGGCACCATTGCCAGCAAAAACGTCGGCACCGGCAAAACCGTAACGCTGGGGACTTTGGCGCTGGCCGACGGCACGAACGGCGGATTGGCCAGCAACTACACGTTGAGCGGCGGCACCCATACCGCAGATATTTCAGCGGCCAGCTTGACCGTCAGCACCAGCGACGTCAGCAAGGCCTACGACGGCGGCACCACGGCGGCCGGCACCGCAACCATCACGAGCGGCTCGCTGTACGGCAGCGACAGCCTCAGCGGCGGCACCTTTGCCTTTAGCGACAAAAACGTCGGCGCAGGCAACAAGACGGTGACCGTGAGCGGGGTGACTGTCAGCGACGGCAACAGCGGCGCCAACTATTCGGTGAGCTATGCCAATAACACCACCAGCACCATCACGCCCTTCGTTGTCAGCCTGACCGGCAGCCGGACCTATAATGGCAGCACCAACGTGGCGGCCGGCATCTTCTCGGCGGGGAGTTTGGTCGGTAGCGAAACCCTGAACCTGAGCGGCACCGGCACCATTGCCAGCAAAAACGTCGGCACCGGCAAAGCGGTGACGCTGGGCACTTTGGCGCTGGCCGACGGCACGAACGGCGGCTTGGCCAGCAACTACACGTTGAGCGGCGGCACCCATACTGCCGACATCGGGGCCTACACGGTCGATCTGACCGGTAGCCGTACCTACGACGGCACCACAGTCATCAATGCAGCCAGTTTGACGACCTCTACTCTGGTTGGCGGTGAAACATTGACTCTGACCGGCGCCGGAAGCGTCGCGGACCAAAATGTCGGCACCGGTAAAACGGTCGCGCTTGGCTCCTTGGCCTTGGGCGACGGCGACAACGGCGGTTTGGCTAGCAATTACACGTTGGTCGGCGGTACGCGTAGCGCCGATGTGACGGCCTACGCAGTCAGTTTGACAGGCAATCGCAGCTACGACGGCAGTACCAACGCGGCGGCCAATATTTTTGCCATGAGCACTCTGGTCGGAAGCGAAACCTTGAGTCTAACCGGTACCGGCACGGTGGCGGATAAAAACGTAGGGGTCGGTAAGTCCTTGACGCTGGGCAGTCTGGCGCTGGCCGACGGCAGTAACGGCGGTTTGGCCAGCAACTATACCCTGGCGGGCGGCACCCATAACGCCACCATCTCCGCGGCAAATTTGACCGTCGGCACCGAAAACGTCAGTAAAACCTACGATGGCAATACGTCGGCAATCGGCACCGCGATCGTCTCGAGCGGCACACTCTACGGTAGCGACAGCCTGATCGGCGGCTCGTTTGCCTTCACCGATAAAAATGTCGGTATCGGCACCAAAACCGTCACGGTTGCCGCCGTCACCGTGAACGATGGCAATTCCGGCGATAATTACTCGGTGTCCTACCTGAATAACACCACCAGCACGATCAACCCGTTTGTCGTGAGCCTGAGTGGAGGCCGGAGTTATGACGGTACCACAGCTGTCGCCGCCGGGGATTTGCACACCGGAAGTCTGGTCGGTGGCGAGACTTTAATCCTCACGGGGGCGGGCGCCTTAGGTGATAAAAACGTTGGTACCGGTAAAACCGTAAGTTTGGGCTCCTTGGCGTTGGCCGACGGAAGCAACGGCGGCCTGGCCAGCAACTATACCTTGATCGGCGGCGATCTTAGCGCCGACATTAGCCAAGCCAATTTGGTTTTGACCACCAGCGACGTCATCAAAACATATGACGGCACCACGTCCGCCTCGGGAACACCGATCGTCAAAGCCGGCAGCGGTAGTCAGCTCTTCGGCTCGGATAGTTTATCCGGCGGCGTGTACACGTTTACCGATAAAAACGCCAACGGCAGCAGCACCGTGACGGTTAGCGGAATTAGTGTTTCTGACGGCAACGGAGGCAACAATTACTCAATCAGTTATAGCGACAACACCACCAGCACCGTTCTGCCCTACGTCATCCATTTAACCGGTTCGAGAGTGTTCGACGGCAGCAACGTGGTGAATTCCGACGTTTTCAATTTAGGCACCTTGGTCGGTAACGAAACCCTGTTGCTGAGCGGCGCGGGTTTAATGTCGGATAATCGCGCGGGTATCGATAAACCGGTCGATCTCGGGACTTTGGCCTTGGCCGACGGTGGTAATGGCGGCTTGGCCAGCAATTACACATTAGCCGGCGGCAACCCAATGGTCACCATTCTGCAACCGCCTACGGTCAATACCCCAGCGCCGACCGAGACCGTTAACGCTGGCACCGTGGTACCGGATAACGGCGGAAGTTCGAATAGTAACAATACCGGCAGTGGCGGCGGCGGCGGACGGACTACCGGCTTGGCCATGTCCGCGCTGCGAGGTACCGACAGCAACCGCAGCGTGCAATTCAGTATCGCCGACTCGGGGATCAATAGCGGCGGGAACGCCGCAAGCGGCATGGCGACGGGCGGTGAAGCGCCGACTCAGTTAAGCAATACTGTGCATTTATTGGCGTCTCAATCCCTGGTAGCGGGAAGTCAGGTGCAGATCGTCGCCCATGTCGAGGTGAGCGATTACTCGAGCGGGTTCAGCTTTGCGCTGCCCGCCGGCGCATTGTCTACAACGGCCGGCGAAGGCACCGTTACAGCCAAAATGGGTAACGGCGAACCGCTACCGGCTTGGCTGAATTTCAATAGCCACTCTTTAAGTTTTAGTACCGACAACGCTGGTGCCGCGCAATTGCCGCTGCAAGTCGTCATTACTCAAACCAGTCCGAGCGGCCAACAAAAATCGATTGTCGTGACCATCGAAAAACAAGGCCAAGCGATCTGACTTCTCGGCAATAACAGCCGGTCTAGGGTTTCCCCGATCGATCGGCTTTAACCGAGTCTTCTCCTGCTAAGCAATGACCATTACGTAGCCTTCGGCACCCAGCGGAGTGTCTTCCGCCGAGGACAAATCCAGCTGTAATTTCGGCGAATATTGGACGGGTAATTTAATCCCGTCGCCTATTTCAGGAAAAATCGCGCCCTTACCTCAGCCTTCACGACCCTAGTTTGCGAAGGCTGGGGAAGCGAGCTGCTCCGCAGATAAACGGTTTATCGGCTGACTCGTAGGTTTTAAAGTAAGCGGTTTATTAACCGCGTCTATATCCGCAGATCGAAACAAGCGGAGATAGTGTTCACTGATAACGAGGTGGATACCTATGACGGAGCGCAATAGGCGATTATCCCGGCCATTAATCGTCGGGTACCGGCGAGACTGCCGATGTCGCTATCGCTTTGTCCGAAAAGTCAATCGCGTGGTTTAAAGGGCGCTTACTCACAACGTTGAAATGCGAGCTTCCAACTCGACTAAGTCACCCATTCCAACTTGATGCAGAATTAATTTCCCCGTGCTGTCGATTAGGAATGTCGTCGGGGTTAAGTTTACGTTACCGAAATCAGCAGCGCCGCTGCCGTCGACATCCAACACAACGTCGTAGGGTAGCTTTCGCTCTCTCGTTAGTTCTAATACCCGATTCGGGGGATCGTAATACATCGCTACCGCGATAATTTTCAAGCCACGGTTGGCAAATCGATGATGCCAATTGATCAAGGTGGGGATTTCAGAAAGGCAGCTGGCGCAGTCCGTCGCCCAAAACGTGACCAATACCGGTGAGCCACGCAATTGCCGCAACGAAATTTGCTCGCCGTTTAGCGAGGTAAAAGTGTGGTCGGGCGCGAGCGGTGTTTGGTCGACGAGCTGGAAAATTCCGGCGGCACCGCCAAATAGCAGCAAAGCGAACAGCGCGGTCTTCAGTGTCATGGGTTTTTTCAATCGGGGCGGTCCGGCGATTATAGCAAAGCTGCTAGAATGCCCGTTATGCTTGGCATTGCGGTGGGAACGATGAAAAAAGTCTTGGTTTCGGACAGATTGGCCGAAGAAGGTATTAACTTTCTGACGGCTCAACCGGGTTTGCAGCTTCGAATTCAAACCGGATTGACCGAGGACGAGCTTTGTGAATTGATTGCGGATTACGATGCGCTACTGATTCGTAGCGAGACCCAGGTCAGCGCTAAAGTACTTGCCGCCGCGAAAAATTTAAAAATTATCGGTCGCGCCGGTATCGGCGTCGATAACGTCGACCTCAATGCCGCGACCGAGCGCGGCATTATCGTTATGAATACCCCCGATGCCAACGCCACGACAACCGCGGAGCTTGCCATTGCGCACATGCTTTCGCTCAGTCGGAATTTGCCGGCCGCCAATCAATCGGTGCGTGCCGGGAAATGGGAAAGGTCTAAGTTAATGGGGAGCGAGATCGCACATAAGACGCTTGCCATTCTCGGTTTTGGCACGATAGGACGCATAGTCGCACTACGGGGGCATGGATTAGGGATGCGGGTCATTGCCCACGATCCGTTCGTGGCGCCTGAAATTTTCAGCAAGTACGGCGTCGAGATGATGGATTTCGATAGTTTGGTTCGGCAAGCCGACTACTTGACCCTGCATTGTCCCTTGCTAGAAAAAACGCGCCATGTGCTCGGGCCCGATCAATTTGCGGCGATGAAAAAAAGTGCGCGTTTGATCAATTGCGCGCGGGGCGGGCTAGTCGATGAACAGGCGCTGTTTCAAGCGTTGCATTCCGGAAGATTGGCGGGCGCGGCGTTGGATGTTTTCGAGCAAGAACCGCCGCAACAACATCCTTTGTTTGAATTGGATAACGTCGTTTTTACCCCGCATCTCGGGGCCTCGACTAAGGAAGCGCAAACAGCGGTCAGTGTTGAAATCGCTAGGCAAGTGACCCAATATTTACAAACCGGCGAAGCCATCAATGCGCTGAATCTGGACAGAGTGTCCAGTGAGGAGTTGAATTTGGCTCAACCCTTTATGCGCTTGGCTAATATACTCGGGAAGGTGCTGGCCGAGTTGCTCGATCAGCCGATCGAGCGCTTGGAAGTGGCGTTGTTTGGTAAGGCCGCGTATGCCAAGGTTCGGCCGATTTCCGCCGAAGCACTGATCGGCTTGTTGGCCGGGCAATTGTCGTCACCGGTGAACCGGGTCAATGTCGAACGGATCGCCAAGCGGCAAGGCATTGTTTTGCTCGAGTCTCAAAGTGAATTATCGGAAGGATACCAATCGTTGATTCGGATTACCGGTCATTGCGGTGATCATTCAGTGATTTTGGCGGGAACATTGCTTGGAGATCAGCATCCGCGGTTGGTCAGTATGAATCATTTCGAAATTGAAGTGGTCCCGGAAGGCGTGCTGCTGATTACTCGTCATCACGACCGGCCGGGGGTGATTGCCGCTATTAGCTCGATATTGGGCGGGGCCGGCATCAATATCACTCGGATGCAGGTCAGCAATGCCGATCGCCAGCAATCGGCGATGATGGCGATCAGCGTATCCAATCCGTTAAATCCACAATTGCTGCAGGCCGTTTGCGACGTGCCCGCGGTACAAACGGCAAGGCAAATCGTGTTATGAAGTTTGATGTTATCTGTTTCGACTGCGATAGTACTTTGAGCAGAGTCGAGGGAATCGACGAGTTGGCTAGGCGCAACGGCTTGTTCGAGCAAGTGGCGGCGCTAACCGACGCGGCGATGAATGGCGAGTTACCCCTGGAAGAGGTGTATGCCAAGCGCTTGGAATTAATTCGGCCGGACAGGGCGGCGATTGCTTGGTTGGCACAATTGTATCTCGATGAAATCGTCGACGGCGTCAAGGAAACCGTGGATTCGCTGTTGGCGCATGGCAAGGAAATACACATCATCAGCGGCGGTTTGCGCCAAGCGATTTTGCCGTTGGCGGACTACTTGGGGATACCCGAGGCCAATGTACATGCGGTTGACGTCGAATTCGACGCTGTCGGTCAGTATCTCGGATTTGCGGTGCATTCGCCGCTGGCGGTTAGCGGCGGGAAAGCCAGAATTTGTCGCAGGCTACGAATGCGCCACGCCGCGCTGGCGATGGTCGGTGACGGAAAAACCGATCTGGAAGCAAAACAGGCCGGCGCTTATATGGTGGGTTTCGGCGGGGTCGTGCGGCGCCCTATGGTCGAGGCCGAGGCGGATTGTTATGTTATCGAACCGTCGCTGATGGCCGTTTTGCCTTATTTGCTGTAAGGCTAGGGTCGATTAGCGGGCGCTAGGGTGGTAGAATTCTCGGTTTTTTATAGGTTTCAGAGGGATAGCATGGCTGGGCACAGTAAGTGGGCAAACATCAAACACCGCAAAGGCGCTCAAGACGCCAAGCGCGGTAAGATTTTTACCAAGCTCATTCGGGAAATCACCGTCGCGGCCAAAAGCTCCGGTGGTGGCGATCCGGCCAATAATCCTAGCTTGCGTACCGCGATCGACAAGGCCTTGGGCGCCAACATGAAGCGCGACACCATCGACAATACGATCAAAAAAGCCACCGGTGCTTTGGATGGCGTGGTTTACGAAGAAGTGCGCTACGAAGGCTACGGTCCGGGCGGCACGGCGGTAATGGTTAACTGTCTGACCGACAACCGCAACCGTACCGTCGCCGATGTGCGGCATGCCTTCTCCAAACACGGCGGCAATCTGGGTACCGACGGCTCCGTGGCTTATATGTTCCGCAAAGTGGGGATCATCGGTTTTTCGAGCGAGGTCGACGAGGATGCGGTGATGGAAGCCGCGATGGAAGCCGGCGCGGAAGACGTTGTAACCAACGACGATGGTTCGATAGACGTCTTTACCGCGCCCGACGATTACTTGAACGTCAAGGAAGCGTTGGCGGCGGTGGGCTTGGTGGCGGAAAATTCCGAAGTGACCATGCACGCCGATGTCAAAACCGATCTGGACAGTGAAGCGGCCGAGAAAATGCTTAAATTAATCGATCGTCTTGAAGATCTGGACGACGTACAAGACGTTTATACCAATGCCGATATCAGCGACGACATCATGATGTCGCTCGGCAATGATTAAGTTCTTTTTAACCCGTTCCCTGGCCCGCTATTGATCAGGATACTCGGCATAGATCCCGGCTCCCGGATCACCGGTTACGGTGTGATAGAGACCACACCGCGCGGTGTTCGCTATATTGCCAGTGGCTGCATCCGCGTGCTTCCCAACGACTTTCCGAGCCGGTTGAAGCAGATTTTCGACGGAGTCAGTGAAATCGTCGCGCTTTATCAGCCACAGCAGATGGGCATCGAACAAGTTTTCATGCATAAGAACGCCGATTCGGCCTTGAAGCTTGGGCAAGCGCGCGGAGCGGCAATTTGCGCGGCGATGAACCTGGATTTGCCGGTACACGAATACGCCGCCCGCCAAGTCAAACAAGCTCTGGTCGGCAAGGGCAATGCCGACAAGACTCAGGTTCAGCACATGGTCAAAATACTGCTGGGAATCCAAGGCGAGATGCAAATCGACGCCAGCGACGCGTTGGCGATAGCGTTGTGCCACAGCCATTATCGAGAAACCGCTTTGCGTTTGGCGAGGGCCGGCGCATGATCGGATTTCTGCGCGGTAAATTAATCCACAAGGCGCCGCCGCAATTGGTTTTGGACGTGCAAGGCGTCGGCTACGAAGTCGAGGCGCCGATGACCACGTTTTACGATTTGCCGGCTTTGGGCGAGGAGGTGCGTTTACATACCCACCTAGTGGTGCGCGAGGACGCGCATATTCTGTTCGGCTTCGCGACCGAAAACGAGCGTTTGCTGTTCAAAACCCTGATTAAAGTCAACGGCGTAGGGCCTAAATTGGCATTGACGATATTGTCTGGCCAAAGCATCGACGAGTTCTACCGTTGTGTCGACGATAACGACGCCAAGAGTTTGGTGCGTTTGCCAGGCGTCGGCCAGAAAACGGCGGAGCGACTGATTATCGAAATGCGCGGCCGGCTACCGGACATCGGTGAGCCCGCGTCGCGGACGACCCAGCAAGCGGCGGCACGCATGCCGGCCGGAGCTAGGCAAGAGGCCGTCAGCGCTCTCTGCGCGCTCGGCTATAAGTCGTCGGAAGCCGAAAAAATGGTCCGAGCGGTGGCCGAAGACGATAAAAGCTGCGAGGACATCATTCGCCAGGCCTTGCGCGGAGCCGTTAAATGATAGAGAGCGACCGGCTGATCAGCGCCAGCGGCAGCGGCGACGAAGAGCGTCAAGATCGGGCCATCCGACCGCGCCGATTGAAGGATTACGTTGGGCAAACCGAATTGCGCCAACAAATGGAGATTTTCATCCAGGCGGCGGTTAGTCGTGCCGAGGCTTTGGATCATGTACTGATTTTCGGGCCGCCGGGTTTGGGAAAAACCACGCTGGCGAATATCGTCGCCGCCGAAATGAATGTCAGCATTCGGCAGACATCCGGGCCGGTGCTCGACAAAGCCGGCGATTTGGCGGCCTTGCTGACCAATCTGCAAGCGCACGACGTATTGTTCATAGACGAGATCCATCGCTTGAGTCCGGCGGTCGAAGAGGTGCTGTATCCGGCTATGGAAGACTACCAAATTGATATTATAATAGGCGAAGGTCCG
Source organism: Methylomonas sp. MS20 (assembly GCF_050275925.1). Lineage (NCBI taxonomy): Bacteria > Pseudomonadati > Pseudomonadota > Gammaproteobacteria > Methylococcales > Methylococcaceae > Methylomonas > Methylomonas sp. MS20. Next base: position 4,499,551 of record NZ_CP189962.1, on the reverse strand, counting down.
GCCGCCCGGTCGATAAAGCTGGACTTGCCGCCGTTCACGCTGATCGGCGCGACAACGCGGGCCGGATTGCTGACTTCGCCGCTCAGAGACCGTTTCGGGATCGTGCAACGCCTGGAGTTTTACAGCATCGAGGAACTGGCCAGTATCGTGACGCGTTCCGCGGCAATGCTGGGCATCGGCATGGACAGCGGGGGTGCCGACGAGATCGCGTGCCGCTCGCGCGGTACGCCCAGAATCGCCAATCGTCTCTTGAGACGGGTACGCGATTTTGCCGAGGTAATGGGAAACGGGGTCGTCAATCGGGATATTGCCCAGCGGGCCTTGGCGATGTTGAAAATCGACCAACACGGTTTCGACATGTTGGATCGTAAATTGCTTTTAGCGATGATTGAACACTTTCAGGGCGGGCCGGTCGGGTTGGATACCTTGGCGGCGGCCATCAGCGAGGAGCGCGGCACCGTCGAAGATGTATTGGAACCTTATTTGTTACAGCAGGGATTTATCATGCGGACGCCCCGAGGGCGGGTAGTCACGCATAAAGCTTACAGTCACTTCGGTTTGCCGGCGCCCAACCAAGAACCGGGCAGCGACGACATCTTTAGTTTATGACCTTGTCAAATAGCGCATTCAGTTGGCCGGTCCGCGTCTACTACGAGGATACCGATGCCGGGGGCGTCGTGTTTTACGCCAATTACCTGAAGTTTTTCGAGCGCGCCCGCACCGAAATGTTGCGCGATCGCGGCTTCGAGCAAGACCAACTGTTACGCGAACAAAATCTGATTTTCGTGGTCCGTTCGGTGAGGGTCGATTACCTGAAACCGGCTCGCTTTAACGATTTGCTGCAGGCCACCGCCTCGGTCGTCGAGCATCAAAAAACCAATCTGACCTTTGCTCAAACCCTGATGCGCGGCCAAGACCAATTAGCCAGCGGCGAGATTCGCATTGCCTGTCTCGACGCGCAAACGATGAAACCTAAACCGATTCCCCTTGCCATTTTGGAAACCCTAAACTGATGAATACCGATTTATCCATCCTGACGCTGGTTAAAGAAGCCAGTTTTGTCGTTCAGTTCGTCATGTTCATTTTGCTGTCGGCGTCGGTTGCTTCATGGACTTTCATCTTCTCCAAACGCAAGGAGTTGAAGCAGGCGATCGAGATTACCGACGATTTCGAGGACGAATTCTGGTCCGGAGTCGGTCTGGCCGAACTGTATAAAAAAATGTCCAGCGACCGTTTCGAGCCGGAAGGCATCGAAAAAATCTTTTTGGCGGGCTATCGCGAATTCGCGCGGATGCGCCAGAAAGGCGACGTCGAGCCGTCGGTACAAGTGGAAAGCGCGCAACGGGCGATGCGCATCGAACTTTCGCGCGAACTGGATCGGCTGGATGAGACCTTGCCGTTTCTGGCTACCGTCGGTTCGACCAGTCCGTATATCGGTCTGTTCGGCACGGTTTGGGGCATCATGAACTCGTTTCGGGCACTGGGCGAAATCAAGAATGCCACTTTATCCAACGTCGCACCGGGTATTTCCGAGGCTTTGATTGCCACGGCGATCGGCTTGTTCGCGGCGATTCCGGCGGTGATCGCCTACAACCGTTTCTCGACTCGATTGGATCGCTTGGCCGGTCGCTACGAGTTGTTCGTTGACGAATTCGTGGTCCTTTTGCAAAGACAGGCGCACAGCAAATGAACGTCGGTGGCAGCAATCGCAGATCGCGGAAAAAACGCGGCGTCATGGCCGAAATCAACGTCGTGCCTTACATCGACGTCACCTTCGTTTTGTTGATGATCTTCATGATTACCGCGCCGCTGGTCCAGACCGGCGTCGATGTCGAGCTGCCACAAGCGGAAGCCGAGTCGGTCGATCTACAGGATCAAGTCCCGGTCATCGTGTCGATCAAGAAGGATGGCAGTCTTTACGTCGATATCGGCAATGGCGACGAAGAGGCCGATACGCCGGTCGATGTCGATACCGTCAAGACTCGGGTTGCCGCCGTGTTCAAAAACAATCCGAAAGCCCAGCTTTACGTGCGCGGCGACCACGAAGTGGATTACGGCAGTATCGTTAAAGTGATGGTGGAATTGAAAAAGACCGGCGCCCCCAAGGTTGGTTTGATGACCTCGCCCCCGCCCGAGAGTAAATAACGATAGCGCATGAGAAATTTCAAACCCTCGTTTGTCCTGGCGGTCGCTTTACATATATTGATCGTGTTGCTGTTCAGTATCAGCTTCCTGACCGACAGCGATACCGCTCGGACCGCGCCGCCGGCTGAAGTTATCGAAGCCACGATCCTAGACGGCGCCGAAATCGATGCCGAAGCCGAGCGCTTGAAACAAAACGAAGCCAATAAGCATCAAGCCGAGGTCGAGCACCAACAACAACTGGAAAATGCCCGGAAAGCCGAAGAACAGGCCTTACAGCAAGCCAAAAAACAGCGAGTGCTGGAAGAACAGAAAATTCAAGAAGCGGCGGAGCGCCGAAAGCAAGAGGCTTTGGAAGAGCAAAAGCGGCAGGAACAACTGGCAGTCAAGCGCAAGGAAGAGGAAAAAAAGCTAGAGGAGGCCAAGGAACGGCGAACTCTGGAAGAGAAAAAAGCCAAGGAAGCCGCCGAGAAGCAGAAACAGGCCGAACTGGAGAAGCAACGGGAAATCGCGGAAAAGCAAGCGGCCTTGGAAAAGCAAGCGGCGCTGGAAAAGCAACGGGAAGTCGAAAAACTCAAACAGCTGGAAAAGCAGAAGCAGCAGGAAGCGGAGCGCGAAGCCAAGCTCAAGGAACAAAAACTGGCGGAAGAGGCCAAGCTCAAGCAACAACAAGAAGCCGAAAGCAAGAAACTGGAGCAAGAGAAGAAGCTGCAGGAGCAAAAAGTACTGGAGCAGCAAAAAAAGCTACAGGAACAAAAAGCCGAGGAAGCGAAGCGGCAGGAACAGTTAAAACAGGCGGAAGCCAAAGCCAAGGCCGAACGAGAGCAACAACTGGCGGCGGAAAGGGCCAAGGTTGAGAAAGACCGGCAGGCCGCGCTGAACGCGGAAAAAGCCAAGCAAGCCGCCGAAGCCGAAGCGCGGGCCAAAGTTGAAAGGGAAAAACAACTGGCTGCCGAGAAAGCCGAAAAAGACCGCCAAGCAAAGCTCGCCGCCGAAAAAGCCGAGAAGGAGCGCTTGGCGGCGGAAGCCGAGGCTAAAGCCAAAGCCGAAAAAGACCGTCAGGCCAAGTTGGCGGCCGAAAAAGCGGAAAAGGCTGAAAAAGAGCGCTTGGCCGCCGAGGCTGCAGCCAAGGCCAAGGCCGAACAAGAGCGCCAAGCCGCGATTGCCGCCGCCGAAAAAGCCGAACAGGAACGCAAGGCGGCTGAAGCCGCTGCCGCGGCGGCCGCGAAAGCCGAGTCGGATAAGCAAGCCAGCTCGGCCGCCAAGGACGCGATCGCCCGTAAGGTCGAGGGCGCTTGGACTCGGCCAATCAGCGCGACGCAGGGCTTGAAATGTACAATTCAGGTAAAATTGCTGGCTAGCGGCGATGTCATGGATGCGGTGGTCGTTAGCAGCAGCGGCGATCCGATTTTCGATCGTTCAGCCGAAAACGCCGTTAGAAAAGCGTCGCCATTGCCGGTCCCGCAGGACAGGAATCTGTTCAATCAGGAATTTAGAGTATTTACCTTTGTGTTTAAGCCGGAATAACCCGTAACGGAACCCTAGAAAATGATGTTAATCCCCCGAATATTAGTCGTCGGCCTGTTGGCTTCGATACTTTCCGTCGCTCAGGCCGCCGGTTTGACAATAGAAATCACCAAGGGCTCGCAAACCGCGGTGCCCATCGCCATCGTGCCGTTCGGTCAGCAAGGCGCCGTTGGCAATGTAAAGTTGTCGGATGTGGTTAGCGCCGACTTGGGCGGCAGCGGTTTTTTCAAAACGCTGTCCGAAGACGATATGTTGACCAAGCCGACCGAGCCAGAACGCGTCAATTTCAAGGATTGGCAGGTATTAGGCCAGGACTACGTCGTCATCGGTCAGGTCGTCGGCAACGGCGGCAGCTTTAACATTCAGTTCCATTTGTTTAATGTCCATAACGGCCAATTGTTGATGGGTTACCGGCTAACCGCCGGCGCCAACGAATTGCGCCGCGCCGCCCACCATATCAGCGACTTGATCTACGAGAAGTTGACCGGGCGCAAGGGCGCGTTCAATACTCGAATCGCGTACGTGACCAGCGTGGCGCGCGGCAACGGCAAGCAATACATGCTGCAAGTGGCCGACGCCGACGGCTACAATCCGCGCACGATCGCCGAGTCGCCGGAGCCGATCATGGCGCCGGCCTGGTCGCCGGACGGCAGCAAGATCGCTTACGTATCGTTCCACACCAAGCGCTCGGAAATTTTTATACAAACTTTGGCTACCGGTCAGCGCGAGAGCGTGTCGTCCTATCCGGGTATCAACGGCGCGCCGGCGTTTTCACCCGACGGCAGCCGCTTGGCGATTACGCTGTCCAAGGACGGTAGTCCCGACATCTACGTGCTGAATCTGTCCGGCCGGAGTTTGACCCGGATGACCTCGGGATTGTCGATCGATACCGAACCGACTTGGTCGCCGGATGGTAGTTCGATCGTGTTCACGTCCGACCAAGGCGGTAAACCGCAGCTTTACATCATGCCGGCGTCCGGCGGTAAAGCCAGTCGCCTGACCTTCCAGGGTGATTACAACGCTCGCGGCCGCTTCTCGGCCGATGGTCGCAGTTTGGCGATGGTGACCGGTAGCGGCGGCGATTACCGGATCGCGGTGATGGATATGGCCTCTCGGACCGTCAACGTGCTGACCGAAGGCCGCTTGGACGAGTCGCCGAGCTTCGCGCCCAACGGCAGCATGGTCTTGTTCGCGGCGACGCGCGGCGGCAAGTCGGCGCTGTCCGTCGTATCCACCGATGGTGCGATGCAGCAGAAATTGGCCTTCGAGAACGGCGGGGTTCGCGAGCCGGCCTGGGCACCTTGATCGCCCGAGCGATAGCCTGCAAACTATCACTAATCGACTTTGATTTTTTATTTGGAGAACAGCATGACACTTAGCAAAAAAACTCTGGCTTTGGCGATGATCGCCGTCTTGGCAAGCGGATGTAGCTCGACCGACGAAAGCGAGAACGGTTTGGGCGACGCGACTCAAGGTAGCGACGCGTCGACCAGCGGCTACAACGATGGCTCGATGTCCGGCAGCCAATTCGGCTCCGGGAACGGCTTCAACTCCGGTTCGAATCTGGGTCCGGAGTTCAGCGATCCGAACAACCCGTTGTCCAAGCAAGTGATCTATTTCGAACTGGATAGCGCGCAAGTCAAACAAGACTATGTGCCGGTGGTCGCCGCTCACGCTCGTTATCTGGCCTCCCACCCGAACCAGCACGTAATTTTGGCCGGTCATGCCGACGAACGCGGTTCCAGCGAATACAACATCGCATTGGGCGAACAACGCGCCAAATCGGTCGAACGGATGATGCGTAGCCAAGGGGTCGGTTCCGGCCAGTTGGAAGTTGTCAGCTACGGAGAAGAGAAACCGGCGGTTTCCGGTCACGACGAATCCGCATGGCAACAAAATCGTCGCGTTGAAGTAGGCTATCAATGAGCCGGCGGGCGCTTCTGATTGCAAGTATCGGCTTGGGCCTGGGCGCCCAGGCTCAAGCCGCTCCGGCGAACGGCGGCGATGTCGGGCAGCAGGGCGGCTATGCCGTGCAGGCTCCGACCGACAACGCAATCTTCGAAGTGTTGAGCCGGCTGGAACAATTGCAATCGGAAGTGCAACAACTGCGCGGCATGGTCGAGGAGCAATCGCAAACGATCGCCGACTTGCAGCGCAAGCAAAGCAATATGTATTCGGATCTGGACGACAGAATGCAGGCGTTGCAGGCGGCCGGGCAAGCGGGTGGCGCGCCGGCTGCAGCGGCGGCGCAAACCGGGGCGGCGAGTACGGCGGCGGCATCCGCGGTTCCGCCGGCGCAGACCGGCGCTACACCGCCTTCGGTTGCCGGATCGCCGGTATCGACGCCAGCGGGTCAGGCCGCCCCGGCACCGGTTGCCGCGACTGTCCCGCCCGTCGAAGTCAAGCCTGCAATCAGTGGGGCCGCGAGCGCCAGTTCAACTCCCGCCACGAGCGGCAGCGAGCAGGAGCGCTATCAGCAAGCCTACGAAACTTTGCGGAACGGCCATAACAGCCAGGCCATCAAGATGTTTCAGGAACTGTTGGCGGCCAATCCGGCCGGCGAACTTTCCGACAACGCGCAGTACTGGTTGGCGGAAGCTTACAAGATCAACCGCGAATTCGATGCCGCCAAGGCGGCGTTCAACAAAGTGGTCAGTCAGTATCCGAATAGCTCCAAGGTGCCGGACGCGTTGCTGAAGCTCGGTTACATCGAGTTCGACCTGCAAAACGCCGCGAAAGCCAAGGACTATCTGACCCGGGTTACGACCAGCTACCCCGGAACCACCGCCGCACATCTGGCCGCTAAGAAGCTGGCGCAAATGCCGCAATGACCGACGAGCTAGCGGAACCGTCGTTACGCATTACCGAAATCTTTTATTCGCTGCAGGGCGAGGCGGATAGCGTCGGTTGGCCGACCGTGTTTATCCGCCTGACCGGCTGTCCGCTACGGTGCGCTTATTGCGATACCGCTTACGCGTTCAGCGGCGGCGAGAAAATGCCGATTTCGGCGATTTTGCAAAGGGTTCGCGAATATTCGACCCGTTACGTCACCGTGACCGGCGGCGAGCCGCTGGCGCAGCCCGATTGCTTGAGTTTACTGAGTGCGTTGGCCGACTCGGGCTATCAGGTTTCCTTGGAAACCAGTGGTGCACTGGATGTTTCGGGTGTCGATGCTCGAATCGTCAAGGTCATGGACTTGAAAACGCCGGCCTCCGGCGAAATGGCGCGCAACCGCTACGAGAACCTCGATTGCCTGACGCCGCGCGATCAAATCAAATTCGTCATTGCCGACTCGGCCGACTATCAATGGTCTAAGCAACAAGTAAACGAACATCGTTTGGCCGAACGCTGCCAAGTGCTGTTTTCGCCGGTGATGGGGCAGATGGCTCCAAGCGAGTTGGCTGATCGGATTCTAGCCGACCAGTTGCCGGTACGCTTTCAAATTCAACTGCATAAATTTCTTTGGGATGACGCGAGAGGAAAATGATTCGGCGGGCAAAGCCGCCATTGTGTTGTTATCGGGCGGATTGGACTCGATTACGGTTCTGGCGTTGGCTACTCGGCAGGGCTATGCTTGCCACGCGTTGAGTTTTGATTACGGTCAACGCCACAATGCCGAATTGGCGGCCGCGCGGCGCATCGCCGAACGGTATCGAGTCGCCGACCATAAGATTTTCAATCTCGGTTTGAATGCGATGGGCGGATCGGCGCTGACCGACAGCGCGATCGCCGTGCCGACCTCGCCGCAAACCGGCATACCCGTCACCTATGTGCCAGCTCGGAATACGATCTTCTTGGCTTACGCGCTGGGCTGGGCCGAAGTTTTGCACGCCTGCGACGTATTCATCGGCGTCAACGCCGTCGATTACTCCGGTTATCCGGATTGCCGTCCGGAATTTATCCAAGCCTTTCAGACCATGGCGAATTTGGCGACCAAAGCCGGCGTCGAAGGCCAGCAAATCCGGATACACACGCCCTTGATGGCGATGAGCAAGGCCGACATTATTCGGCAAGGTTCGGCGTTGGGCGTTGATTACGCCGACACGGTCTCTTGCTATGCCGCCGATGTTGAAGGCCGGGCTTGCGGCGTGTGCGATGCTTGCCGGTTGCGGGCGGCCGGATTCGCGGCGGCCGGCGTGGCCGATCCCACCCGTTACGTTCGCGGTTAGATGGCGCTTCGGCGATCCTCGGCTATGCTTTGCCTTGATCGGATCAAGGACTTGGGGCGTCATCATGCGGAGTTCAACTAGTTCACAATTCGTCGCGGTTGCTTCGATTGCCGCCGAATTGAACGCGGTATTACAGGTCGCCAAGGAGATTTCGTTGGCAGCGGCGAATGCCAAGGCGATTGCGTTTCGGGCCGGCGAAAAGGCCAAGGGCTTCAAACCGATCACCGATTTCATCAACGAGTTGGCTAAGGACACGATGGCGGTGGTCAACCGGATCAATGCCGATACTCTGAACTTATACCGTTTGACGGTTGCCGAGCAGCGAATGCGGGAGGCCAATCGGCACTTTGATTTGGCGGTCGCGGCCGCGGCAGGTGCTCGTCACGCCGATTCGTTGCTACGGGTACGGGAAACGGCTCGACAGCAAGCGGAGGCCTGTCACGGCGAATTTTCGATTCACGTCGATGATTTATTAAACCAGTTAAGCGGCATCCTCTATCCCGCCAGAGCCGCCAGAGTGATCGCCGCCAACTCGCGCATCGAAGCGTCGCAAGCCGGCGAATACCTGCAAAGCTTGCAAGCCGTCGCCGAGAGTGTCGATCGTGCCGCGCAAATCATCAACGAAAAAGTTAGCAAGTGCCGGGGAGCGTTGGTCGCGATCAGCGCCGGATACGCTCAGGGCAACCAAGGCCAGCTATGAAAATCACGAAAATCTACGAAGGCGCTCATCAGTGGCTGATGTTTGGCCGCGACAACACCAAACCGGCCACCATCATTGATACCAATCAGTACATGGTGCGCACCGCCAGCCGTTGTCTATTGATGGAGCCGGGTGGGATCGAATTGTTCGCGCCGATGCTGGCGGCAGCCGTTCATCACGCGCCCGTCGAGGAAATCACCGAATTGTTCGCCTCGCACCAAGATCCCGACATCATTTCGTCGTTGGGCTTGTGGGATCGGGCCTTACCGCACGCTCGACTGCACGCGCCGCTACTTTGGGAGGGTTTTTTGAGGCATTTCGGTTGCGACGCGATCGAGTACGTCGCCATTCCCGATCAGGGTGGGACTATCGATCTGGGTGGCGTGCAATTGCAAATAGTGCCGGCCCATTATCTACACTCGTCGGCCAACTTTCATATTTACGATCCAGTCGCGAAGATTCTGATGTCCGGCGACGTCGGCGCGGCGCTGGAGGAGGGCGATACGCCGGTATTCGTCGAGCATTTCGATACTCATGTTGAAAAAATGCGCTATTTCCATCAACGCTGGATGCCGTCCAATCAAGCCAAGCGGGTCTGGATCGAGCGCGTCCGCAAATTAGATATTCAGATCCTGGCGCCCCAGCACGGGCGCATGTTCAAGGGCGACGATGTCAAGCGTTTTCTGGACTGGTTTGAAGCCTTGCCGGTGGGGATTGCCGTATAAAACAAGCATTTGCCGAAAATTGGGTTTATAATCCGCGCCAATCTAGCCCCTGTCGAGAGACTGGGGTTTTTTGTTAGTGAGAAAGGCTGGAGTATCTCATCGAGCATGGCGCAAAAACTGTATATACAAACTAACGGTTGTCAAATGAACGAGTACGATTCCGACAAGATGCGGGACGTACTGATGGCCTCGCACGGTATGGAACTGACCGAAATACCCGAGCAGGCGGACGTGTTGTTATTGAACACTTGTTCGATACGCGAAAAAGCCCAGGAAAAAGTGTTTTCGGCGGTTGGGCGCTGGAAAAAAATCAAGGACAAACGTCCGGACGTGATTATCGGCGTCGGCGGTTGCGTGGCCAGCCAGGAAGGCGCGGCATTGCAAAAGCGCGCGCCCTACGTTGACATCGTGTTCGGACCGCAAACCCTGCATAGGCTGCCGGAATTGCTGAACAAAGCCCGGAGCGGCGACAGGCACGTCGTCGATATTTCATTTCCGGAAATCGAGAAATTCGACAACTTGCCCGAACCCAGGGCGGAAGGCCCGAAAGCCTTTGTATCGGTGATGGAGGGGTGCAGCAAGTACTGCACCTATTGCGTGGTGCCGTATACGCGCGGCGAGGAAGTCAGTCGCCCGCTCAGCGACGTGATCGCCGAAATCGAAGCGCTGGCTGGGCAGGGCGTGCGCGAAGTCAATCTGCTAGGTCAAAACGTCAACGCCTATCGCGGCGAAACCGAAGACGGCGACATCGCCAGCTTTGCGTTGCTGCTGCATTACGTGGCCGCGGTAGACGGTATCGAGCGAATTCGCTTTACCACGTCGCATCCGTTGGAATTCACCGACGACATCATCGAGGCTTTCGCCGAGATTCCGCAACTGGTCAATCACCTGCATTTGCCGGTGCAAAGCGGTAGCAATCGAATACTAGCCGAAATGAAGCGCGGACACCGTCGCGAGGATTATCTGGACATCATCCGCAAGATCAAGGCGGCCCGCCCCAGCATCAGTTTATCGTCCGATTTCATTGTCGGGTTTCCCGGCGAAACCGAGCAGGATTTCGAAGACACGATGGCCTTGATCGATGAGGTCGGATTCGATTTTTCTTATAGTTTCATCTTCAGCGCGCGGCCGGGCACGCCGGCGGCCGGCTTTGCCGACGATGTCGGTATGGAGGTCAAGGAGGCGCGCTTGCAACGGCTGAAGGAACGCTTGAACGACATGTTCATGGCGTTTTCCGAAAGCATGGTGGGGTCGGTGCAGAGTGTGTTGGTGGAAGGTGTCTCCAAGAAAAATCCGCTGCATTTGACCGGCCGGACCGAAAACAACCGGGTGGTCAATTTCGCCGCTCACCCAAGGCTGATCGGTCAATTCGTCGATGTGTTGATTACCGAAGCCTTACCCAATTCCCTGCGCGGCCGATTGGCCGAGTCCAGCGTCGAAAAAATCCAACAGATTGCCTAGTGTTGAACAGCTCTCATTTTTCCGAAGAACTGACGCTGCTGCCGGCGGATGCCCAGCGCCTCTCTAATTTTTGCGGTCAACTCGATAGTCATATTCGTCAAATCGAGCAACGTCTGCAGGTCGAGATCGCCAATCGCGGCAATTTCTTTCGGGTGACCGGTGTCGATGTGGCGGTCAAGGCGGCTTGCGCGGTCATGCTGAAGCTGTTCGAATTGACCGAGCGCGAAGAAATTACCCCCGAACAAGTGCATCTAAGTCTGCAGGACGCCAGTATCGACCAATTGTTGAAGGCCTTGCCGGCATCGCAGCTCGAACCGGTGGCGATTCGCACCAAACGCGGCGTCATCAAAGGCCGGGGACATAACCAACAGGATTATCTGCGCAAGATTCTCAGCTTTGACATCAACTTCGGCGTCGGTCCTGCCGGTACCGGCAAGACCTATCTGGCGGTGGCTTGCGCGGTCGAGGCGCTGCAGACCGAGCGGGTAAGGCGTATCGTGTTGGTTCGTCCGGCGGTCGAGGCCGGCGAGAAACTCGGCTTTCTACCCGGCGACATGGCGCAAAAGGTCGATCCCTACTTGCGGCCGCTTTACGATGCGCTCTACGACATGTTGGGTTTCGAGCGGGTCGAAAAGTTATTGGAGAAAAACGTCATCGAAGTCGCGCCACTGGCTTTCATGCGCGGACGAACGCTGAACGACTCGTTCATCATTCTGGACGAGGCGCAAAATACCACGGTCGAGCAGATCAAGATGTTTCTGACCCGGGTTGGATTCGGGTCGACGGCGGTGATCACCGGCGACGTGACTCAGATTGATTTGCCGAACGAGAAAATGTCCGGATTGAAACACGTGTTGAAAGTCCTGAAAGATGTCGAAGGTATCAGTTTTACCTTCTTCGGTGTGCGCGACGTGGTGCGCCATCCGTTGGTCCAGCGCATCGTGGCGGCTTACGACCGTTACGAGCAAGAACAAGGTAAGGTCGGCTGATGAATCTGATCGAGTTGCAGGTCGCGACCGAAGCCGAGCATCCCGAGCCGGCGAGGTTTCAGGTTTGGGTCGATGCGGTATTGGCCGGGCGCGAGGCCGACAGCGAAATAGTGATCCGTTTGGTTGATGAAACCGAAAGCGCCGAATTGAACGGCCAATATCGGCAAAAGGCGGGTCCGACGAATATCCTGAGTTTTCCGTTCGAAGCGCCGCCCGGCGTGGAAATGGATTTGCTGGGCGATTTGGTGGTTTGCGCGCCGCTGATAGCCCGCGAGGCCGCGGAGCAAGGCAAGTCGGTTGAGCATCATTGGGCGCACATCACTGTACACGGCGTATTGCATTTGTTAGGGTATGATCACGTCGACGAGTTGGAGGCCGAGCAAATGGAATCCCTGGAGATTGAAATTTTGGAAAAATTGGATATTGCCAATCCTTATATGGAGGAACACGAACGATGAGCGATGGTAACCCCCCGAGTAGTCAGCCCCACCAGAAAAGCCTGATCGAACGTATCGGCCATTTTCTGAGTGGGGAGCCGCAAGATCAGGAAGATCTGCTGGAAATTCTCCGTGAGTCGCAGGAAAAGCACTTGCTAGACTCCGACGCGCTGGCCATGATGGAAGGCGTGATGCATGTCGCCGAGATGCGGGTCCGCGACATCATGATCCCCCGCTCGCAGATGGTGGTGGTTCCTAGGGACGCGGAATTGGAAACCATCTTTCCGTTGGTTGTCGAATTCGCCCATTCCCGTTTCCCGGTCATCGAAGAAGACCGCAGCAAGGTGGTCGGCATTCTGCTTGCCAAGGATTTGCTTGGCTGCGTTTTGCGCGACAAGAACTTGAAAGTCGAAAACGTGATGCGGCCGGCCAACGTCGTTCCGGAGAGCAAGCGCTTGAACGTCTTGCTGAAAGAGTTTCGTACCGAGCGCAATCATATGGCCATCGTCGTCGACGAGTACGGCAACGCCGCCGGCTTGGTGACCATTGAGGATGTCCTGGAGCAAATCGTCGGTAAGATCGAGGACGAACACGACGATGACGAATCCGAGGAGTACATTTCCCAGCGTAGCGAGAAAGAGTTCATACTCAACGCGTTGACGCCTATTGAGGAATTCAACGACTACTTCTCGGCGGTTCTGGAAGACGACGAATGCGACACCATCGGTGGCTTGATCGTCCAGCGCCTTGAGCATTTTCCGAAGAAGGGCGAAAAAGTCGAAATCGACGACTTTTGTTTCGAAGTCTTGCGCGCCGACAACCGCCGCGTGCATTTGATCAAACTGAAATTGAAGTAAACTCGGCCTGGCCGCCGGCCAAGCGGGCTTCGAACGCCTCGGCCGGCAGCGCCTGCGAGAACAGAAAGCCCTGACCGAAGTCGCAGCCGGATTCCACGAGTATCCGGTGTTGCTCTTCGGTTTCTATCCCTTCGGCGATCACTTTCATCCCCAGTTTATGGGCCATTGCGATAATCGCCTCGCAAAGCACGCGGTCGCTCGATTCCGGCCCCAGGTTGCTGACGAAGGAGCGGTCGATTTTCAGATAATCGATGTCGAATTTTTTCAGATAGGCCAGCGACGAGTAGCCGGTGCCGAAATCGTCCAGCGCCACTTGGATACCGTTGTCCCGAAAGCTTAGCAATTGCTCCTTGACGTCGTTACTGGCATCCAGCAGCAGCCCCTCGGTGATTTCGACGATGATGCCGGCCCCAGGCAAGCCCAGTTGCCGTAAGTGTTCAGGCCAATCGCGCTGAGTTTGGTTGGTATCATGAAATTGGACCGGCGATTTGTTAATGCTGATTTGGAAATCGGCGTGAAACCGTTGCCGCCACAGTTTGGCGCGCTCGGCGGCCTGCTTGAACACCCAATTGCCGATTTCGTTGATAATGCCGATGTCCTCGGCGATCGGCACGAACTCCGCCGGACTCACCCAGCCGCGTAGCGGGTGCCGCCAGCGTAACAGGGCTTCGGCCTTGTACACGACGCCGGTGGCAAGATCGACTATCGGTTGATAATACAGTTGGAATTGATCGGCGCCGAGCGCGCCGCGTAAATCGCCGGCGATTTCCATTCGGATTTGCGCCGCTTCCTGCATTGAGAGCGTGAAATAACAATAGCGATTGCGGCCTTGGTGCTTGGCGGCATACATGGCCTGGTCGGCGTTTTTGATCAGTACGTGGATTTTGTCGCCGTCTTTCGGGAACAGCGTGATGCCGATACTCGCCGACAGATAGGCCACCTTGGCTTTCAGCTGAAACGGTTCGGCCAGTTTTTGCAGCAAATTGACGACGATGCGCTCGACATGTTCCGTATCGTCGAGTTCGCCCAGGATAATCGTGAATTCGTCGCCGCCCAGTCGCGCCACAGTATCGGATTCGCGCACGCAACGCAGCAAGCGTTGCGCGGCATCCTTAAGCAACAAATCGCCCATATCGTGGCCGAGCGTGTCGTTGATTTCCTTGAAGCGGTCCAGATCCAGAAAAATCAGCGCCAGCGCGCGGCCGGTGCGATGCGCCTTCTTCAGTTCCTGATCCAGCCGGTCGTGAAACATCCGGCGGTTGGGCAGTCCGGTCAACGGGTCGAAATTGGCCTGAGTCCAGATTAGCTCTTCGGTTTGCTTTTTTTCGGTGATGTCGGAAAACAAGGCCACGCGCCGATGCGGACTGCCGTCTTCGTTAAAAATCGTGTTGACCGTCAACCATTGCACGAACACTTCGCCGTTCTTGCGGCGATTCCAGATTTCGCCCTTCCAGTGGCCGCTGGCGTTAATCGCATGCCACATGGTTTGATAAAAATGGTAGTCCTGGCGGTCGGAGTTCAGAATATTGTAATTCTGACCGATGACTTCCGCCGGGGTATAGCCGGTGATCGCCGAAAATGCCGGGTTGATGGCCAGGATAGAGCCGAGCGCGTCGGTGACGGCCATCGCTTCGCTGCTGTTTTGGTAGACCAGCGAAGCCAGCCGTAATTCTTCGTTGGCACGGCAATGTTCTATCGCGATTCCGGTCAGATTGGCGGCCTGTTCGGTCATTTGCAAGTCGCGCGGCGTGGGTAGCGCCGGCTGGCGCTGATAAATGGTCAGTGTGCCGAGCAACTTGCCGCCGGCATCGCGTACCGGCTCCGACCAGCAAGAAGCCAAGCCGGCCTTGGCCGCCAACTCCCGATACGGCGTCCAATAAGGATGGCTTTGAATGTCTTCGATAATGACTCGGTCGCCGGTCACCGCCGCTGTGCCGCAAGAGCCGACGCCGAAGCCTATGCGCAGGCCGTGTAGCGCGCAATTGTAAAATTCCGGTAGATGCGGGGCCGCGCCGACCAGCAAATGGCTGCCTTCTGCGTCCAGCAACAAAATGGAGCACAATAGCGCCGGATTTTGGGTTTCGATGCCCTCGACGACCGCTTCCAAAATGTCGGCAAGCGGCAGGCTTTTGGCCAGGCGTTCCAACACCCGGTTGTGAGCGCGTTCGCGATCGGCGGCGTGTTTGCGGTCGCTGATGTCGGTCGCGATCCCGATAATGCCCAAGACCTCGCCCTTCAGGCCCAATAGTTTGGTGCGGCTGATTTCCAGACTGTGGCTCTCGCCGTCCACGAACGTGAGTTGTTCCTGACTTAGGTGCGGTGCCAGGCCGCCGGTAAGACAGCGTTGGTCGGCTGCTTCGAAGCGGGCAGCCATGTCGGTGCCCAGCAGTTCGTCCAGCGCGGAGGTGTGCAAAAACCGGCTTTCCGGAATGCCTAGCGCTTGGCAGAAGGTCTGGTTGACGAAGGCGTAGCGACCGTTGGTGTCCACCAACCAAATCCCGACCGGCGCGTTGTTCAGGATCGCGTGCAGTTTGGCTTCGGAGGCATGTATCTCGGCGATTTGACCGTTGAGCTGTTCCGCCAGCGCCCGAAACAGGCGGGCTAAATGGCCGATCTCGTCGTTGCGGTCGACGGGGATATCGGCGAGTGGCAAGCCCAGCTGAAATTGTCCAATGGCTTTGGTCATCGCCTGCAGCGGTTTGGCTAGCATCTTGGCAAGCAGCAGTGAAACCAAACTGACCAATAAGCTTAGGGACAAGGCGATGCGGATGACTTGGAGGCTCAGAGTCTTGCTGCCGATCGAGACCACGTCCAGCGGGGTGTATAAGCCGAGTACCACGAAACGGCCTTCGCTGGCCGCGCCGTAATCCTGGCGGGCGAAAGCGGCCAGATAGGGTACGCCCAACGCGCTATCGGCGGTATCGCTGAGTACCGCGATCCGGCTGGAACCGTTCAGCAGCGGCGCGGTGTCCGGAATGTCGTTTTGGATTCTGACCGGCCGGCCGCGTTCGAAACCAAAGGCTTTCGCGGGATCGGGATGGATCAGGTAATCACCGCGTCGATTGACCAGCAATGGGTAGCTGTCGCCGCTGTAACTGTCGCGCAGCCGCTTGAATAGGTCGGCGAGATCGACGTTAATGACCAGCACGCCCAAGGTTGTCCCGGCGGCGGACTTGACCGGGGTGGCGACGCGGATGGTCGGTTGGCCGTAGCCCAGATGGGTCCCAAGCTCCTGGTTTAAGTTGATCTCCGAAATGTAAACCTGACCGGCCGGCAAGGCCGCGGTTTCGAAGACGTAGGGGAAATGGTTTTTTTCCTGCAAGTGGGGTGCTTCGATCACTTTAACGCCGGATTGGTCGCGATCTGCCCGCACCGTTTCCAGGCCAAAATGGCGGCTATCGATCAGGCGGATTTGGCTGTACTCGGGGTGGGAGACCAGCAAGCCGCTAAATATCTCGGCGAGCCTGTCTTTATCCATCGTAGGTTTGGTGGCCGGCTCGGCTTCCAGTATTGCGCGGTTTAGCGCCAAGCCGGCCAGGAAATCGACATCGGCAACGGTCGCCTTGAGCGCGGCGTCGAAGCGTTGCGCCGAGTCTCGCGTCGCGGTCAGCAGTTTTTCCTTGGCCGAATCGATCAGCAGCGCGCGACTGCGCTGGTAGACGTAATAGCCGGTCAGGCCCGACGACAACGTGCCGAACAGACCCAGCCAGAATGCCAGTTTTAGGCCTATGCTCAGACGCATCAGAAGGCCTCCGGCGCATCGCCGGAAATAATCCGGTCCCACAGGGTTTTTTGACGCTCGGGATTGCCGATCGGCTCCAGCCAGATCAATTTGGCATCTGGCGCCAGATCGGCCGGCTGGCTGGTGGTGTTGGCCAGACCGTGTTGCTCGGTCAAGTGCGCGCCGACTTGCGGTTCCAGCATGAAGTCTATCCAGCGTTCGGCCAGCCCGGTATTGCCGGCGTTTCGGGTAAGCGCCCAGCAATCCAACCACGCCAGCGCGCCTTCGTCGGGGATGACGTAACCGACGTCCGCGCCGCGCCGCCTTAGCTCCTGAATTTGTTGATTGCCATAGTTGCCGAAAATCAGCGCGATATCGTGCTTAGCGTAAAGTTCGCCGGCTTCCTCTGCCGACGTGTAAAAGGTCAGTACATTGCGGCGCAGTTCGGCCAGTCGCCGGGCCGCGGCGTTCAACTCGGCGTCGCCGAGGCTGAAAGGGTGGGCCGCGCCGCTGAGTAATCCGACCAGCGTAAAATTGTGGTTGCTGGTATTGAAAGCCAGCACCCGCTGGCGGTAGGCCGGGTCCCAAAGTGCCGACATCGAGCGAGGCGGGGAGGTCACTTTACGGCGGTCGTAGATTAGCCCCATTTCGGCGTAGGTGTAGGGTATCGCATAGGCGCGGCCGGCGTGTATTAGGCCGGGAAAAGTAGCGAGGTCGCGAAAACGCGGCAGTTGGCGCGCGCGATTGGCAATCTTGGCCGCATCCAGCGGCACGCTGATGCCGGCGGCGATGTAACGTTGCAATTCGGCGGTGTTGACCGCGAATACGTCGTGATGCTCGTGATTGAGCTTGTACCATAAGTCGTCGTCCGATTCGACGTAGGTGACTTCCACATCGGCGTCGTAGCGTTTGGCGAATTCGGCGACGAACTCCGGGTCGGCGTAACCCGGCCAGGCCAAAACCTTTAACGAGGGTTTTGCGCTTACCAGCGAAACGGAGCACAGCCACAGTGCCGTGATCGAAACCATCCTGGCGAAGCGTTGGTGGGAGCTTAGGAGAGAGACGATGGATTTCATGGTTGCCCATGATACCCAAAGGCGGTTGGAAAGAAAGGTAAATTGTTGGCGAATCGCTCGAAAAACTTGTATTAATCGGTTTTTGTGCTAGCGAGTAAGGCCGGCCGAGATTTGCCGGTGTTATTTGGCAATGTCGACACGTATCAGGATACGCGTCGCCTGGGTTTCGGTGCTTTGGTTGAAACCCGTCATGCCTGCGCCGGACGATTGGGTTTGATCGGCATTGCCGGCGATTTCAATCCATTCGCCCAGTTTGGCGCGGAGGGTGGTTTGAACGGCTTGAGTGGCTATTTCGCCGTTTTGAAATTGGTTGGACCAAGGCGATATCGCCAGCGTCACTTGGTCGTCGCCGGCCAAGCGCGGGACCACCGCAAAGCCGCTGCTGGCTTCCAGCATTTGGGTGCTGCTCAGCACCGCGCCTCCGTAATTGGAGCCGTATACTGTGACGTTACGGACCGGTTTGATTTCGCCGGTCTTGATAAAGGCGGTTTGTCCCTCGGTGGCGCGCACCTGCTGTTGTTGGCGTTGGCCGCGCAAATCCTCGGTATTCCCGGCCAAGCCGCGCAGTTCGACGCGCTCGGGGTGCAGTGTCGCGGCCGCTTCGGCGTTCAATTGCCCGGCTGTCTGGCTGGTGGTTTGCAAGACGCTGATCGTCAAATTGCGGACCGGGCCGTCCAATTGCTTGACCAGGGCGCGGATCTCCGCAAGCTTGGCCGGAGCGGTTTTGACGATCAATTTGGCGCCATCGGCGACGATGCGGTCGTCACCGTTTAGTAACGGTTGGAGCAGGGCTTGGATCTCCGCCGCCGGCCGGTTGCCAAGCTCGATGATTTCCATCACCGTATCGTCGGCCAAAACGGCCGCGGCCCAAAGGCTGATTGCAAGCGTCGGCCCGCTAAATTTCATCGTACAGCGCAAGATAGCGTTGGGCGCTACTTTGCCAAGAAAAATCCCGGCTCATCGCGTTGCGCTGCAACTGCCGCCAATCTTTCTTGTGTCGGAACATCACTAGGCAACGTTTGATCGCTTCGGTCAGTGTCGCCGCCGACGTGTCGTTAAACACGAAACCGGTCGCGGTGCCGTTGGCGATGCTTTCCGGCAATGTGTCGACGACGGTATCGGCCAAGCCGCCGGTTTTGCGGACGATAGGGATCGTGCCATAGCGTTGACTGTACATTTGGTTTAAGCCGCAAGGCTCGAAGCGCGACGGCATCAGGAAAATGTCGGCGCCCGCTTCGATCTGGTGAGCTAGCGGCTCGTTGTAGCCTATCGTTACCGCGACTTTTTCCGGATACAGGCGGGCGAATTCCATCAGGCGGTATTCGTTGCTCTTGTCGCCGCTGCCCAGGAAAACGAATTGGGCCGGTAGTTCCAACAATTCCGGCAAGCCGGCCAGAATCAGATCGATGCCTTTTTGTTCGACCAGCCGGCCGATCAAACCGAATACCG
Source organism: Methylomonas sp. MS20 (assembly GCF_050275925.1). Classification (NCBI taxonomy): domain Bacteria; kingdom Pseudomonadati; phylum Pseudomonadota; class Gammaproteobacteria; order Methylococcales; family Methylococcaceae; genus Methylomonas; species Methylomonas sp. MS20. The sequence continues at coordinate 4,480,298 of NZ_CP189962.1, read as the reverse complement.
GGAGTTCGGCGTCGACGGGCAGGTTCATTTGTTGCTGCAATGCGATTTTGTTGGCGGCTTTGTCGTTCAGGGTCTTCATGCCGTAGGTCTGGGCGATGTGCGGATCGATCGCCGGATTCCAGACTTCGGTATCGATGCCGTTTAGAATACCGCTCAATTGCGATTGCTTATGCGCCAACAGACCCTCCAGACCGTAACCAAATTCCGGCGTTTGGATTTCCTGGGCATAGGTTGGGCTGACGGTAGTGATGCGCTCCGCGTAGGCCAAGCCGCCCTTGATGAACGACAACATCCCATGGTACTCCAGACCCTCCGGGTGCCAGAGTTGGCCGGGCAGGTTCAGCAACGTAAACGCGGTGGCTGGAAACAGGCCTTGATAGGCCATATTGTGGATCGTGAATACGCTGGCCGGATGTTGGTGTTCCAGCGATAGCAGAGCCGGCACCAGACCGGTTTGCCAATCGTTGCAATGCACGATGTCGGGTTGCCAGTCCAGGTAGGCGCGGTTCATTGCCACTTCGGCGACGATACGGCAGAACAGCGCGAAGCGGTCGCCGATATTCGGCCAAGGCATGCCGTTATCGTCGACGTAGGGGTTGCCCGGTACTTTAAAGAACGGCGGGTAATCGACCAGCCAGACCGGAATCTGGCTGCCGGGCAGCCAGGTTTCCAGCAGATTGACGTCGCAATTGTTGACCTTGACCGTGCACAGGTAACGGCCCGGTTCGCAATTGCGGATCGCTTGGTAGTTGGGCATGATGATACGCACGTCCTGCTCCAGCTCGCCGAGGGCCAGCGGCAGGCTGCCGGCGACATCGGCCAGGCCGCCGGTTTTGATCAGTGGATGGGTTTCGCTGGTGGCGAACAAAATTTTCTTCATCGCTTAAACAGGTTTACATTTTTAATATGATGCCGGCTAACGGCGGGAGAGTGACGGAGATCGAATGCTCCATCCCCATCCAGGGCTGCGGCTCGGACAGTACGCTGCCGTTACCGGTGTTGCTGCCGTCGTAATAGTGAGAATCCGAGTTAAAGATTTCGACGTAGGTACCGGGTTGCGGCACGCCGATTCGGTAACGTTCGCGCGGCACCGGGGTGAAGTTCAGAATCACGATCAGCTCTTCGTGGGCCGATTTACGCCGGTAGCTGATAATGGACTGTTGGTAATCGTGGCAGTCTATCCATTCGAAGCCGGCGTGCTCGAAATCGAAGCGGTATAGGGCCGGATGGCTGGTATAGAGGCGGTTCAGGTCCTTGACCAGGGTTTGCAGACCGGCATGGTGGGCGTAGTCCAGTACGTACCAGTCCAGCGTGCGATTGAAACTCCATTCGGTACCTTGGCCGAACTCGCTGCCCATGAACAACAGTTTTTTGCCGGGATAGGTGAACATCATCGTATAGAGCAGGCGCAGATTGGCGAAACGCTGCCATTCGTCGCCCGGCATTTTGTTCAGCATCGACTGTTTGCCGTGTACCACTTCGTCGTGCGAAAACGGCAGGATGAAGTTTTCGGTAAACGCGTACAGCAAGCCGAAGGTCAGTTGGTCGTGGTGGTAGGCGCGGTGGATGGGTTGCTGTTGCATGTAGCACAGGATGTCGTGCATCCAGCCCATGTTCCATTTCATCGAGAAGCCCAAGCCGCCGGTCCAGGTCGGCCGGGTGACTTGCGGCCAGGACGTGGACTCCTCGGCCATCACGACGGTGCCGGGGTGTTGCTCGTGGGTGACGGTATTCATGTGGCGGAGGAAGTCGATCGCTTCCAGGTTCTCGTTGCCGCCGTACATATTGGGAATCCAGTCGTTGGCTTCGCGCGAATAGTCTAGATACAGCATCGAGGCCACCGCATCGACGCGCAGGCCGTCCAGGTGGAATTCTTCCAGCCAGAAGAAGGCGCTGGACAGCAGGAAGTTTTTCACTTCGTTGCGGCTGTAGTTGTAGATCAAGGTGCCCCAGTCGCGGTGTTCGCCCTTGCGTGGGTCCTCGTGCTCATACAGGGCCGTGCCGTCGAAGCGGGCCAGCGCGAAGGCGTCCTTGGGAAAGTGGGCCGGCACCCAATCCAGAATCACGCCTATGCCGTTTTGGTGGCAGTGGTCGATGAAATAGCGGAAGTCGTCCGGCGTGCCGTGGCGGCTGGTGGGCGCGAAATAGCCGGTGGTTTGATACCCCCAGGACGCATCGAGCGGGTGTTCGGTGATCGGCAGTAACTCGATATGGGTAAAGCCCAACGCTTTGACGTAATCGACCAATTGCTCGGCCAAATCGCGATAGTTCAGAAAATTGCCGCGCTGGTCGCGTCGCCACGAGCCCAAATGCACCTCATAGATCGACATCGGTTGGTGCAGCCAGTCATGTTGGGCGCGCTGGTCCATCCATTCGCCGTCGTGCCAGACGTAACGATCTTCATCGACCACGATCGCGGCAGTTTGCGGACGGAATTCGAATTGCTGGCCGTAGGGGTCGGTTTTGACCAGCAATTCCCCGGAATTACGATTGATGATTTCGAATTTGTACAGGCAGCCCACGGTTAAACCGGGGATAAAGATTTCCCAGATTCCGCTGCCGCCCAAGCTGCGCATCGGATGGCAGCGGCCGTCCCAGCGGTTGAAGTCGCCGACGACGCTGACGCGTTGCGCGTTGGGCGCCCAGACCGAGAAAGACACGCCGTCTATCCCAGCCACGCTTTGGCGGTGACCGCCGAGTTTTTGATAGATGTGCCAATGGCGGCCTTCCGCGAACAAGTGTTGGTCGAATTCAGGCAGCACCGGGCCGAAACAATAGGGATCGTATTGGAGGTGATCGTTGCCGTCCTTGTCGGTCCAGGCCAATTGGTAATGCTTCGGAACGTCGCCGGTGCCGGGGCGGTATTCGAATACGTCGGTATCCGGTAGTCTTACGAAATCGCCGCCGTCGGCGGCCAGACTCACGCTTTCGGCGTAGGGTAGAAACACTCGGACGACGGTATCGCGGTCCTGGCCGTGGCGACCCAGGACGGAAAAGGGGTCGTGATGTCTGGCCTCGATGATTTTGACGATTTCCGGATCGAGCGGCAGGGATGGGCTTGGCTTGTTCATGATGCAACGCCTTCGGTTATAGTTTTGTTAGATGGTTGGCAGGGACAGCCATGCCAGGCAGGATAGACTACTCGGTAACAAATCGCTTGGCTTTTACTTTTTCGCGAAGAGTAACGATAATGCTCGGACGCGGCAAGTGCCATGCCGACAAATCCGCCGATATGCCCATCCCGGGCGGCCATCGGTGTCGCTTATTTTTTCTTAGAGGATGCTCATGTCAGTCGTCGATACAAATCTACAGGAAAGACGGGTCAACGATTTGACCCGTAACACCATAGCCTTGATTTTGGCTGGTGGCCGGGGATCGCGACTTAAGGACATGACCGATTGGCGCGCGAAGCCGGCGGTGCCGTTCGGCGGCAAGTTCCGGATCATCGACTTTCCGCTGTCCAATTGCATCAATTCGGATATCCGCAAGATTGGCATTTTGACGCAATACAAAGCCGACTCGCTGATTCGCCACATTCAACAAGGCTGGGGTTTTTTACGCGGCGAATTCGGCGAGTACGTCGATTTGATGCCCGCTCAGCAGCGCCATGACGAACATTCCTGGTACCAGGGAACCGCCGACGCCATCTATCAAAACATTGATATTTTGCGGGCGCGAAATCCCGAGTTCGTGTTGGTCTTGGCCGGCGACCACATTTATAAAATGGATTATTCGGTGATGCTGGCCGATCACGTCGCCAACAAAGCCGACTTGACGATCGGTTGCATCGAAGTGTCGTTGGAAGATGCCAAGGCCTTCGGCGTGATGCATGTCGACGACGAGCGCCGGGTTAAATCCTTTGTCGAGAAACCGGATAACCCGCCGGCGATGCCGGGTCGCGACAATACCGCATTGGCGTCGATGGGTATCTATATTTTCAACGCCCGCTTTTTGTTCGAGCAATTAATCAAGGACGCCGACACCAAAGCCTCCAGCCGCGATTTCGGTAAGGACATTATTCCGGCCGTCATCGATAAATATCGGGTGTATGCCTATCCCTTCCTGGATTTGCAAAGCGGTCAGCAAAGTTATTGGCGAGACGTCGGAACCATAGACGCCTACTGGGCCGCCAATATGGAATTGATCGGCGTCAAGCCGGACTTGAACCTGTACGACAACACTTGGCCGATTTGGACCTATCAGGCGCAAACGCCGCCGGCCAAGTTCGTGTTCGACGACGACGATAGACGGGGCGCGGCGATCGATTCGATGGTGTCCGGCGGTTGCGTGATTTCCGGGGCAACGGTGCGCCATTCGCTGTTGTTTTCGCAGGTGCGCGTCAACTCGTATACGACCGTCAAGGATTCGGTGGTGCTACCGGAAGTCAACATCGGCCGGCATTGCCGGATCGACAAGGCAATTATCGAGAAGGGCTGCCAAGTGCCGGAAGGCACCGTGATCGGCGAGAACCGCGCCGACGACGAAAAGCGCTTTTATGTCAGCGAGGGCGGTGTGGTGTTGGTGACGCCGGAGATGCTCGGTCAAAGACGGCATTATGTCCGGTAAAAAACTCAAGCTGGTGCTGTGCTGGCATATGCACCAGCCGGAGTACCGCGACACGCAGAGCGGCGAATTCAAATTGCCGTGGACTTATCTGCACGTCATCAAGGATTACGTCGATATGGTCGCCCATTTGGAGGCGGCTCCGTCGGCTAAGGCGGTTGTCAATTTCGCGCCGATTTTGCTGGAGCAAATCGAAGATTATTCTAATCAGGTGACCGGCTATTTGCATGATCGGATCGCTATGAAGGATCCGTTGTTGGCCGCGTTGGTCGAGCCGACGGCGTCGGCCGACCCGGACAAACGTCTGAAGCTGCTGCGCGATTGTAAAAAAGCTAACCGCGAACGCCAAATCGACCGCTATCCGGCCTTCCGCAAATTGATCGACATGGCCGATTGGATTCTCGGGCATCAGGACGCCATTAAATATGTCAACGCCCAATTCGTTTCCGATATCCTGGTTTGGTATCACTTGATCTGGATGGGCGAAACCGTCAAGTTGACGGACAGCCGGATCAAACGCTTGATCGAAAAAGGCGCGGCGTTCACGTTGCACGACCGGATAGAAATCGTCGAGGTGATCGGCGACTTGTTGTCTAAAGTGATTTATCGCTATAAGGCATTAGCCCGTAAGGGCCGTATCGAATTATCGGTGACGCCATACGCGCATCCCATCATGCCGTTGATGTTGGATATCGCCAGCGCCCGAGAGGCGATGCAGGATGTGGCCTTGCCTAAATTGCCGAATTACCCCGGCGGTGAAGAGCGCGTATGCTGGCACTTGCGGAAGGGGATCAACACCTTTCGACACTTTTTCGGTTTCGAACCGCGCGGTTGTTGGCCATCCGAAGGTGGCGTCAGCGAGCGTACGCTGGCGATACTCGGCGAGTTCGGTTTTCACTGGGCCGCCAGCGGCGGTAATGTCTTGCACAATAGCTTGCGGGCCTCCGACCTGGCCGGTAAAACTAGCGTGCATCAAGCGTTCCGGTTGGCATCGGCCAGCACGGTGTGCTTTTTTCGGGACGACGGTTTGTCCGATCTGATTGGCTTCGAATATTCCAAATGGCATGCCGACGATGCCGTGGCCGACCTGATTCAGCATCTGGAAAATATTGCGGATTACGAGGCTCGGCCGCCGTTGGTTTCGATTATCATGGACGGTGAAAATGCCTGGGAGTATTTTCCGGATAACGGCTATCATTTTTTGAGCGCTTTGTATCGCCGGCTCGGCGAACATCCCCGGATAGAGTTGACGACGTTTTCGGAATACCTGCAAGGTGCCGAAGCTCAAGTACAGCCATTGCCGCGTCTGGTGGCAGGCAGTTGGGTTTACGGCACGTTCTCGACCTGGATCGGCGACGCCGATAAAAACTGCGGCTGGGATATGTTGGGGGACGTCAAGCAGGCGTTCGACAACGCGGTGCAGGATGGCCGCTTGTCCGATCAACAGCAGGAAAAGGCGCGAGTACAGTTGGCGGTGTGCGAAGGGTCCGATTGGTTTTGGTGGTTCGGTGACTACAATCCCGGCGAGGCGGTCAGCGATTTCGAAAAGCAGTACCGATTGAATTTAACCAATTTGTATCGGCTCTTGGGCGAGGAACCGCCCGGCTATTTAGCCTTATCCTTCACTCAAGGCAGCGGTAGTCCGGCGATGGGCGGCGCAATGCGGCGCGGTAATGAACTTTGAACGAATTCGAAAAACGGTTTTTGGGGGTTGGCTTGGATAGACGTCGCGCGGGTGTTTTGCTGCATATCACTTCGTTACCGGGGCATGGCGAGTGCGGCGACTTGGGGTCGGAAGCGTTCAACTTCGTCAACTTTCTGCACGATGTCGGCGCCACGATCTGGCAAACTCTACCGTTAGGCATGCCGCATGGCGATGGTTCTCCTTATCAATGTTTATCGGCTCATGCCGGAAACCCGGCCTTGATCAGTATTGACTGGTTGGTGGATAGAGGTTGGCTGCAACTGGCGGACCGCTGCAACGATTGCTCCGGTCATGGTGAATTGAGCAAAAGCTGTCTGGTGACTAAGGCGTTTTACGGTTTTCAAGTGCTGGCGGATGTATCGGCCCAGCAGGATTTCAAGCAGTTTTGCCAGGACAAGTCGAGTTGGCTGGACGACTTTGCGCTGTTCATAGCGCTACGCAACGTGTTCGGACACAAAAGTTGGAACGAATGGCCGGATGGTCTTAAGCAACGTAAGCCGGATGCCTTGAGCGAGTCCCGGCAGTTGTTGAAGGCGGTCATCGAAGGCATCAAGTTCGAGCAGTATGTGTTTTTCAAGCAATGGGACGAGCTAAAGGCTTATGCTTCCAGCAAAGGCGTGCTGATGTTCGGCGATATTCCGATTTTCGTGTCCTACGACAGTGCCGACGTCTGGGCCAACCGCGAAGCTTTCAAGTTGAACCCGTTGGGTGAAATGGATGTCGTGGCCGGCGTGCCGCCGGATTATTTTTCCGAGTTCGGGCAACGTTGGGGCAATCCGCATTACAACTGGGTCTACCTGAAAAAGACCGGCTTCAAATGGTGGCTGGATCGGATAGAAGCGCAGTATGAAATGTTCGATATTTTGCGGATCGATCATTTTCGGGGCTTGGAAGCGGCTTGGGAAATCCCGGCCAGCGAAGACACCGCGGTCAACGGTCGCTGGGTGACGGCGCCTGGTGGCGAGCTGTTGGCGGCGATTCAGCAGCATTTTCCGGCTTTAACCTTGGTCGCCGAGGACTTGGGTATCATCACCCCCGAAGTAGAAGCCTTGCGCGACGATTTTAATTTGCCCGGTATGAAAATTTTGCAGTTCGCATTCGGCGACGACGCTTGCAATCCCTATTTGCCTTGCAATTACCGGCGTAACTGCGTGGTCTACACCGGTACGCACGACAACGACACCACCCAAGGCTGGTTCGACGCGCTTAACGATACCGACAAGCAGCGCATATACGACTATTTGGGCTGGTCCAGTCTGCCGATGCCTAGTGCCTTAATTCACGCCGCGTTGGGCTCGGTAGCCAACTTGGCTATTATCCCGATGCAGGATATTTTGAAACTTGGCTCCGCCGACCGGATGAATACGCCAGGTACCACCGAGGGTAACTGGCGCTGGCGTTTCGATTGGTCGCAATTAACCGGCGACAAAGCCGGTCATTTCGAACACTTGATACGCTTGTTCGGCCGAGGTCCGCGTTAGTCGTTGTCTTGCTTGGCGGGAGTGCTGGGAATCGGCGATAACGGAATCCGGTAGCCGGCAATGATTTGCTGAATTTCATCGAAGTTCTTGGCAATCAGGTCGTTCAAAAGTTGTTTGCGCTTGCTGTCGCCTTGTCGCACGCCCATCGCGATTGAGAAATCGAAGCGCATGCCCGGCGTGGACTGCATCGGAATGGCGATATACTGGTTCTTCGGGTTTTTCGATTGAACGTAGCCGGCCATCGGTCCCCACAAAATCACCATATCGATCTTGCCGGTGCTCAGATCGGCTTCAATTTGCATCGCCGTATTGTGTTCGCCGTCGCCGGTCATGCTTTGATAAGGAACGCCGTATTCCAGCAAGCCGTTGCGTTGCAACCATTCGGTGCCGGGGCCACGGTCGAACATCGCAATTTTCAGCTTTTCCTGCTTTTCCAACGGCAGTTGCGTTAGTTGCATCGGGTCGTGGATATCGTCCCAGCCTCGGCCTTTGGCGATCAACAACACATAAGTCGAATGAAAATAGGGTTTGGTGGTATCGGTCAAATCGAAACCCGCCGGCACGCCCATGATCACGTCGCATTTAAAACCCTGGCCGTTGTCGTTTTCGGCTTTCAAGGTGTTGCGGACAAAGCCCATCCGTTCCGGAAACCAAGTGAACTCCAATTCCTGACCCAGTTGTTTGGCGAAGAGGGCCGCGATTTTATTTTCGTAGCCGCTAAGTTCCTTGGTGGAATAAGGGGGATTCAGCGGGTCGGCACAAACCCGAAATTTATTCTCGTCGGCTTGGCCGGTAACGGCCGCGCAGCTCAGTGCCAGCGCGGCTACGCATCGATTGTAAGTCATAGTCTTCTTCCTTCGTTTTCATGAAGCCACAAAAAAGCCTTGGCCGATTGCTCGGCCAAGGCTTGCTTAACGCGGATCTTAAGGTTGGATCTTAGTTAGGCAGGGCGAACACAGTGAGTGTACCACCCAATTTGGTGTAGGAGCCTAAGCTTCTGTACGCACCCACCGCGCCCAAACCTTCCGAGTTGGTTGATGAGGAGCCGTCGTCCAGACCGGCCGCGATACCGATACCTGCCCAGCCGCCGATACCTGACAGAACGCCAACATATTGTTTGCCTTCGAATTCCCAGGTATTAACGTTACCGATGATGCCGGATGGGGTTTTGAATTTGTACAATTCTTTACCGGTTTTGGCATCAACCGCTTTCAGGTAACCTTCCAGGGTGCCGTAGAATACGACCCCGCCCGCGGTAGCAACAGAGCCTGACCAAACAGAGAATTGCTCTTTGTTGGACCAAGCGATTTTGCCGGTTTTAGCATCCCATGCGGTGAATTGGCCGAGGTTAGTGGTGCCGTCTTTTTTACCAGTCAGAACATCGGCGCCAGCCGGCATCATGTTCAGAGTTGCGCCGACGTAAGGTTGGCCGGCGGTGTAGCTAACTTCGAACGGTTCGTACTCCATGCACAAGTGGTTGCCTGAGATGTAGAACAGGCCGGTTTGTGGAGAGTAAGAAACCGGTTGTTGGTTTTTCGCACCCAAAGCTGCAGGGCAAGTGCCAACGGTGTTGACGTCTTCGCCGTTATGTTCGGTAGAGAATTCAGGTACCACTTGTGGGCGGCCTGATTTCATGTCGACATGGGTTAGCCAGTTGACGGATTTGTCGAAGGTTTCGGCAACCAACAATTCGCCGGTTTCGCGGTCCAGGGTATATCCCACGCCGTTACGGTCGAAGTGAACGATGGTTTTGTGCATTTTGCCTTTGACTTCTTGATCGACCAGAACGGTTTCGTTGATACCGTCGTAGTCCCATTCGTCGTGCGGGGTCATTTGATAAACCCATTTAACTTCACCGGTGTCGGCGTCACGCGCCCACAAAGACATGGACCATTTGTTGTCGCCCGGACGTTGTACAGGGTTCCAGGTAGATGGGTTGCCTGAACCGTAATAGACCAAGTTCAGTTTAGGATCGTAAGAGTACCAGCCCCAAGTGGTGCCGCCGCCGATTTTCCATTGGTCGCCTTTCCAGGTAGCCAAGCTGGACTCAGGTCCCAGAGGGGTGACTTTGCCGTCTTGCCAGGTGGTGGATTTGCCCGGTTTGATCAGAGTGTCCTTGTCGGGACCCATGCTGTAACCTTTCCACGCCAATTGGCCGGTTTTGATGTCGTAGGCCGCCAGAAAGCCGCGAACACCGAATTCACCGCCGGAAATACCGGTCAGAACTTTGTCTTTAACAACGATAGGGGCGTTGGTATTGGTCATGCCCAGTTTCGGATCGCCGTTTTGCACGCTCCAAATACGTTTGCCGGTTTTAGCATCCAGCGCGGTCAGTACGGTGTCCGATTGCTGCAGGAAGATTTTGCCGTCGCCGTAAGCCAAGCCGCGGTTAACGGTATCGCAGCACATGACAGGGATGGTCACGTCGGCATCCATGGTTGGGGTGAATTCCCAGATGACCGCTTTGGTTTTTTGGTCGATCGCGTAAACGGTGTTAGGGAACGGAGTATGGATGTACAGAACGCCGTTAACAACCAGGGGACCGCCTTCGTGACCGCGCAGAACGCCGGTGGAGAAAGACCAAGCCGGTTGCAGATTTTTAACGTTTTGAGCGTTGATTTGCGACAGTTTGCTATAACGAGTGCCGGCGTAGTCGCCGCCCCAAGAAGCCCAGTTGGCAGGGTTTTGGGTTAATTTTTCTAAGTCGTCGTTAGCGGTAGAGACAGTTGGTGCAGCAAGAATAGTAGCTACAGTCGAAGCAAGCAGCCAGTTTGTTACAGGCTTCTTCATATGTTTCCTCCTGGTAATCTGCGGATGTACACAGAGTACGATTTTGTGTTGTTAAGACTAATATTAGTTTTAAAGCTCTGTTTGGATGACTGCCCGAAACGCCCGCTACCGGCCGCTCACAGCCTAGGCTAAGCCACGCCAAGCGCGTAAATTGAAGGATTTTTTCCTAAAAGTCAACCGGAAAAACTCTGGGAATCCCGGTTGGCGGGAATAATATCAAGCCTGATAATGCCTTAGCTTTTTCGTACATCGAGCGGTTCCGCGAAGGAAATTCCGCATCCCCCTAAACCGCAATAACCGTCCGGGTTTTTGGCCAAGTACTGCTGGTGCTCTTCCTCGGCATAGTAGAAGGTCGGTGCCGGGGCGATTTCCGTCGTGATCGAGCCGAGGCCGGCCGCGCTAAGGCGTTGTTGGTATTGTTGTTGGCTGGCCAGCGCTTCGGCGAGTTGCTGTTCGGTGTAGCAGTAAATGGTCGAACGATATTGGGTGCCAACGTCGTTGCCCTGGCGCATACCTTGCGTCGGGTCATGCGATTCCCAGAAAACCTGGAGCAAGTGGCGGTAATCGAGTAGGGCCGGATCGAATACCACCAAAACGACTTCGGCGTGACCGGTCATGCCGGTACAGAGTTCCTGGTAGGTGGGGTTGGGGGTGAATCCGCCGGCATAGCCGACCGCCGTCACATGCACGCCGGCCTGTTGCCAGAATTTTCGCTCGGCGCCCCAAAAACAGCCCAGACCAAAGACGGCTTGTTGCATGGATGCCGGAAACGGTGGGTGGTAGCCGTTGCCGCTGACGTGATGCTTACTGCCGCTGGCAATCGGATTGCGGCGGCCGGGTAAGGCTTGTTCAGGGCTGGGCATTGCGGATTTTTTAAACAGAATAGACATGGTGGACATCCCGTGGTCGAATCGAAGCATGGCGGGGATTATAATCCCGTCTCGATTTGGATAGGTTTCGGAACGATATGACACAACAAGATTGTTTAAGGCGGTTTCTATTTGAAGAAGCCGGTGCGCGCGGCGTATGGGTCAGGTTGCAACACAGCTTGCAAGATGCTAAGCAGCATCAGTCTTTGCCGAACGACGCGGTCGACGCTCAGTTTGGACAGGCACTGGCGGCGGTGGTGCTATTGTCGGCGACCATTAAGTTTAAGGGCGCGATGATTTTGCAGGTTCAGGGTGGCGGCGATCTGCGCGCGCTGGTCGCCCAATCCAGCAACGAGCGGCGGATTCGCGGGCTGGTGCGCAGTCAACCCGAGGTGGACGGTGAAACGTTGCGGGAAATGGTCGGCAACGGCGGCCGACTAGTGTTAACCGTGGAGTCCGACAGCGGCGAACCCTACCAAGGCATCGTCGCGTTCACCGAAGACAGTTTGGCCGAGGTACTGACGACTTATTTTCGGCAGTCGGAGCAGCTCGATACCCGCTTGTGGTTGTTTGCGAGTAACACGCATGCCGCCGGCTTGCTTCTGCAAGCCTTGCCTGGGGAATCCGCCGACAAAGCGGATTGGGAACGTTTGGAAATCCTGGCCGGCACCGTCACCGCCGACGAATTGCTGGGCCTGGACTGCGAGGACATCTTGCATCGCTTATTTCACGAGGAACAGGTCAGGCTATACGAAGCCGAGCCGGTGGCATTTCAATGCAGTTGCTCGCGGCAAAAAATTGCCGGCACTTTATCGGCGTTGGGACGGTCCGAGTTGGAGGCTATTTTGCGCGAACGCGACGACATCGAAGTCGATTGCCAGTTCTGTGGAGCCCAATACCGCTACGACAAAGTCGATGTCGAGCATTTACTGAACAATTCGGCGGTCGACAGCGGCCTGCCGTCGCCGACCAGACATTGAGGACGCGCATGAAAAAAGTCACCCGCATTTTTCGATTAGTGTTGGCCTTTGGCCTGCTCTCCACGTTGACCGGCTGCCTGCACTGGCTGCACGCCTATCAGACTTATCTGCAAATGGACGAATTCGACCGCTATTTCGCGGTGACGTCTAAAGACGATTTCACCGTGCATTTCAAGGAGCCGAGGTTGCTAAGCCAAGATTTCGTGTCGTTGGCCAAGTTGCACGCCAGCAGCGAGGAAAGAATCGGCGATGGCAAAAAATGGCGCTATTGGTTTCGCAAGATCGACAAGGACGGCAAGCCGATCAATCCGGAAATCAGTTTTTATCTGGATCTGGCCTTTAATAAAGAAGACAAAATCACCGACTGGACATTTTCCAATCTGTTTTTACAGATTGCGCCGCCGGAGTTTTTGGAAGCGTCGTTCCGTTCGTTGGGCGGTGCCGAGATCAACGAGGAAAAGCAGCAATTGAAAGCCAAGGCCGACCAGATGGAAAAAATCGCCGCCAAATTGCCGAAAAAGGCAGTCGTGGTCAAACAATTGGGTGAGCCGCTCGAGGTTGAGAATGAAGACAAGCAGGAAATTTACAAATACCACTTCCGCTTGGATGCCAGAGAGATCGAGGAAGGTTACGAAGATCGGGCTTTGAGCGAAGTCCGGCTGACATTCGATAAGGCCACGTCCGAACTGGTCAAAATGTCCGGACGCTTTGCCGGCCTAAAAATATCGATCAACTACCGCAATTTCCAGGACGACGACGAAAAAAAGGTGGCGGGGCTTTAAACCGTTAACCCGGCGCGAGCGAGGACTGCGTCGCGCCGGGGGCTGTATTTCCGCTTAGGCGCGGGTTTTCAGAATCGCCACGGCCGGCAATTCCTTGCCTTCCAGAAATTCCAGGAAAGCGCCGCCGCCGGTCGATGTATAAGACACTTTGTCGGCGATCGCATATTTGTCGATGGCTGCCAGGGTGTCGCCGCCGCCGGCAATCGAAAACGCCGGGCTTTCGGCAATCGCCAGCGACAGCGATTGGGTGCCTTCGCCGAATTGATCGATTTCGAACACGCCGACCGGGCCGTTCCAAACGATGGTGCCGGCGGTTTTCAGAATGTCGGCATATTGCCGGGCGGTTTCCGGCCCGATGTCCAAAATCAGGTCGTCGTCCGCCACGTCGCTAACCGCTTTGACCGTTGCCGCGGCGGATTCCGAAAATTCCTTGGCGCAGACCACGTCAACCGGTACCGGGATGTCGGCGCCGCGTTGCTTGGCGGCCGCGATCAGTTTTTGAGCTTCCGCGATTAAATCGGCTTCGTACAACGATTTGCCGACGTTATAGCCAGCCGCCGCGATGAAGGTATTGGCGATGCCGCCGCCGACGATCAATTGATCGACCTTGGTGGACAAGGATTCCAGCACGGTCAGCTTGGTGGACACCTTGGAGCCGCCGACGATGGCGACCAGCGGATGAGCCGGGGTTTCCAGCGCCTTGCCCAGCGCGTCTAGCTCCGCCGCCAGCAACGGGCCGGCACACGCGACAGGCGCGTATTCGGCGACGGCGTGGGTGGAGGCTTCGGCGCGATGGGCGGTGCCGAAGGCGTCCATCACGAAGATGTCGCACAATTTGGCCATCTTTTGGCCCAGCTCGGCATTGTTTTTCTTCTCGCCTTTATTAAAGCGGACGTTCTCGCACAGCACGACTTCGCCGGCCGCGACATCCACGCCATCCAGCCAATCTTTCACCAACCGCACCGGTTTGCCGAGCAATTGCGAAAAACGTTCGGCGACCGGTTTCAAGCTGGAAGCTTCGTCGTATTCGCCTTCGGTGGGACGGCCCAGATGCGACATCAAAATGACCGCCGCGCCTCCGGCCAAGGCCTTTTCCACGGTCGGTACGCTGGCTTGGATGCGCAAATCGCTGGTGACTTTGCCGTCCTTCACCGGCACGTTCAAATCCTGGCGGATCAACACGCGCTTGCCTGCCAGATCCAGATCGACCATTCGTTTGATAGACATAAGCTCTCCTTTGTGTGTAATAGTGTCGCCATTATAAAGTGTAACCGGCGCCGGCCGAATAAAAGTCGTCTTCCCGTGGGAGGCTTGAACTATATTTGCAATCTATTGCCCTCTTTCGCGGATAGATTCATGGCCAAAGCGTTAATTTTTGCGGTGATCGGCTGGTTGATCGCCTGGAGCGCATGTCTCCAGGCGCAAGTGCCGGCGACCGACGAGATTCAAGTGCTGATCGACGTGTCCGGCAGTATGAAGCAAAACGATCCGCATAATTTGCGCATTGAAGCCAGCCGTTTGCTGGTCAACTTATTACCGGATAATGCCAAGGCCGGTTTACGTTTGTTCGCTGAAAAAACCGAGGTCCTTTCCGCTAGCGACGCGGTTTCACCCGCCTGGAAACAGCAAGCCGGCAAGGCTACCGCGAATATTCACTCGCGCGGACTCTACACCAATATCGAGGACGCGATAAAAAGCGTCTTGGACGGTGGGTTTGCGGGAACGGGAAATAAACATCTGATTTTACTGACCGATGGTTTCGTCGATATTTCCAAGGACATTATGGAGAGTGCCGATTCGCGCGAGCGTATCCTCAGCGAATGGATACCGCGCTTGCAGCAAATGCGGGTCAAGGTCGAGACCATCGCGTTGTCCGCTCAAGCCGATAAGGAGTTGTTGCAACGCTTGGCGGGCGAGACCGGCGGATGGGCCGAAGTCGCCGAGTCGGCCGACCAGTTACAGCGGGTTTTCGTTAAGATGGCGCAAAAGGCCGCGCCCAAGGACAGTCTGCCGCTGGCGGGAAATCGCTTCGAGGTGGACGCCAGCATCAAGGAGTTTTCGGTGCTGGTGTTCAAGAAGCCCGGCGCGGCGCCGACTTTGTTGTGGACGCCGGATGGCGTAAAGCTCGGCAAGCAAAGCGCCTCCGGCAACGTGTCCTGGCTGGAGAGCGCCAATTACGATCTGATAACCGTCAGAGAGCCGCGCGCCGGTGAATGGCGCCTGGAAGCGGAGGTGGACCCGGATAACCGGGTCATGATCGTGACCGACTTGAAATTGCAACTGGGCGAATTGCCGAATTTCTTAACCGAAAAGCAGGGTTTGACCGTCAAAGCGCATTTTACCGATGGCGGCCAATTGATTGACAGGGCGGATTTTCTCGCGATGCTGAGCTTGCAGGTTACCGTGGACCAGCAGACGCCGACCAATATGGCGGCGACTGGCGAAGCGGGCTACTTTGGTTGGAATGCGCTGAATCCGGGGCTCGGTAAGCATCTGTTACGGGTAGTGGCCGACGGCAAGACTTTCCGGCGTGAAATCGTCCATGAGTTTGAAGTGGTGGCGGCACCGATTGCCGTCGAAAAGCAGATCGATATTGCCGCGCGTCGGGTCACGCTGACCTTGGTTCCCGATACCGCTCTCCTGGACACGACCGGGATGTCCGTCAACGTCAGCATCGGCCGAGCGGGTCAAGCCGGCGAATCCAGAGCGTTGACCGCGCACGACGGGCGCTGGGACTTGGTTTTGGCCGATGTTCCGATCGGCGGGACGACACAAGTCAGCTTTAGTGTTACTGCCCGCGGTAAGGACGGTAACACGTTGGAACCGTTGGTGCCGCCGGTCACGATAGACGATAGTTGGTTTGTCGCCGAGCCGACCGCCTCCGAGACACATCCGGCCGAACCGGATGTCGCGGCCGATGCGGAGCACGGCGATGCGGCCGCGCGAGAGAGCGAGGACGCTCATGGAGAGCCCGTGAGCGAGACCAATTGGTTGCAGGTTGCCGGCATTGTGCTGGGGTTGAACCTGCTGATCGCCGGAACTGGTTATTTCGGTTACCGGGCCTTTAAGCAAGCGCAATTTCGCAAACAGCAAGCGTTATTGGAGAGGTTGGCATGATTCAGCTCGACTCGGTCGTCGTGGTGCTGATGGCGGAAGCCCTAGTCGTATTGGTATTGTTAATGGCAGTATTGTTTTTCCTGTCTCGGAACCGGCGTGGCCGGGAAATGGCGGAAGTCGACCGCTTTATCGATCAAATGGACGAGCAAAGTTTGGTCAAACAACATCGGTTGGAACAATTTCTAGGCGAAGACTGCGGTTTGCCGGTCGAAACGGTCGAATCGGTGCTGACGGCGGTACTCAAAGCCGAGAGGGCCCTGTTCCAGCAAATATTTAGGCTGTTTTTACAGCGGGATTTGGCGACACTGGCCGACATCGAGAGAAAAATCGACGAATTGGCCGAGCCGTACCAGAATCTATTGGTCGATCACCCCGAGCCGACAAGCGGTGCCGTTGGGCAGGTCGACAAGCTGGCGGCCATGGAGCGCATCAACCAACAACTGGTTCGACAGCTGGACACCGCGATGAAAACCATAGACGAAATTTCCGCCGAATATACCCGCGTGTTTAGCGGCAATCAGACGGCGCTGGAATTGGAAAACAGCAGTAAGAAAATGTTGCAAGTGTTCGCGGAAGCCGAACACAGCATCCGGATCAATGTCGCTGGCGAGGCAGAGGAGTAGTATGGACGAATCGCTGCTGGTCGTGGTATTGGTCAATCTGCTGTTGGTGCTGTTGATCGCATTGGTTGCCTTGATGCTGGTCGCTTGGCGCAAGCGCAAACAGAGTCAGGCGGAGCTGGAGCATTTATTGGACGATATTAAGGACCGGCAGGGCCAGCGCAGCGATCAAATGGCTGAGATGCTCGTCGGCAAATACCGGCTGGACGAGCAAAAGGCGCGGGAGTTATCCGAAAGTCTGATTTTGGCCGAAAAACAGTTTTTGCACGGTTTTTTCGAGCAGCAAATGCAACAGCAAGCGGTTAGCGGCTTTTACGACGGTTTGTGCCGCTTGCTGAACAGTTATCTCAGTTCGATGCCGGGTTCCGAGACGGCCGAAGTAGCCGGCGAAGAGTCGCAGGACGACAACAGCGGACAAGAGACCGAGCCTTCCGACGAAAAAGAGAAGTCCGCCGTCGGCAACCCGCCGCCGGATTGGGGCGACGTGTTCGATTGAGTTTTTGAGAACGACAGGATGACGAGTATCTATATCATCGCCGAAGCCGGCGTGAATCATAACGGTGACCTGGACACCGCAATCGCGTTGATAGACGCTGCGGTGGCGGCGGGCGCCGATGCGGTCAAATTTCAAACCTTTAAAGCCGACAAACTGGTGACCGGTAAGGCCGGCAAGGCGGCCTATCAGCGAGAAACCACCGATGCCGGCGAGAGCCAACTGGCGATGCTGCGGAAACTGGAGCTGAAATACGAATTCCACGTGCGATTGCGCGACTACTGCGCCGAGCACGGTATCGAGTTTTTATCGACCGCGTTCGATTTCGACAGCTTGGCATTCTTGACCGGCGAAATCGGCGTTAGGCAACTGAAAGTACCTTCCGGTGAAATCACTAACGGTCCGTTTTTGCTGGCTCACGCCGCGACCGGAAAAGAGCTTGTGTTGTCCACCGGCATGGCGACTTTGGGTGAGGTGGAGACCGCGCTGGGGGTGTTGGCCTTCGGCTTCTTAGGTTGGGAGCGGCCGAGTTTGGCGCGGTTTCGGCAAGCTTACGGCTGCGACGCCGGCCAGGCGGCACTGCGAGAAAAAGTCACGTTGCTGCATTGCACCAGCGAGTATCCGACGCCGCTGGAACACGTTCAACTGCGGGCGATGGATACGCTGGCGCAAGCGTTCGGCTTGCGGGTGGGATATTCCGATCATACCGAGGGGTTGGCGGTGCCTATTGCCGCGGCGGCACGCGGCGCGGTGTTGATCGAAAAACATTTTACGTTGGATAGAGGCTTGCAGGGGCCGGATCATCGGGTTTCGCTGGAACCGGCGGAATTGACGCAAATGGTAGCGGCTATTCGCTCAGTCGAGTTGGCTTTGGGAGGTGCAGGCAAAATCCCGCAACCGATCGAGTTGCAAAATCGCGATGTGGTACGCAAAAGTCTGGTGGCGGTCGCGGATATTGCGATTGGCGAGCCGTTCAGCGTCGAAAATTTGGCGGCCAAACGGCCGGGCACAGGCTTGAGCCCGATGGAATATTGGCGGTTGTTGGGACAAACCAGCCCGCGCGCTTATCAAATGGACGATTTGATTTCATGAAGCTGCCGGTGGTTTTGCTCGGTAGCGGGGGGCACGCCAAGGTTTTGTTGGACATTTTGCGGCGCCTGGAGGTCGATATTCTGGGAGTCGCCGACCCGGCCAAGCGACAAGGTGATAGTTGGCTCGACCTACCTGTATTGGGCGGGGATGAGGTCGTTGCCGATTACGGCTCAGAAGACATTGCGCTGATAAACGGGCTTGGCTCGCTGCCCCGTGACCCCGGCACGCGGTCTCGACTTTTCGAGACATTCGCCGAGCGCGGTTACCGCTTCGGTCATGTCGTCGATCCGACGTGTTTTTTGGCGGGGAGCGTGGAATTGGCGGCTGGCGTGCAAATCATGGCGGGCGCCATAATTCAGGCAGGCACGCATATTGCTGAGAACACCATCGTAAACAGCGGTGCCATCGTCGAGCACGACTGCGTAATCGGCCGCCATGTGCATGTCGCACCGGGCGCGGTGTTAAGCGGAGGTGTCGAAATTGGCGATAGGACACATGTCGGTGCCGGCGCGGTCGTAATCCAAGGAATTCGCGTGGGCGCGGGTAGCGTGATAGGTGCCGGCAGTGTCGTGACGCGCGACGTTGCGGTTCGGCAAATCGTCTATCCGGCCCGATCGCAGCTCAAGGATATTGAATCATGAAACAGCATTGGCAACAGGTAGTGATAAGTCCGGAAGCAACGTTACGGACCACGATAGAGGTGATCGACCGTGGCGCGCTGCAAATCGCGTTGGTAGTGGATGAAGACGGGCGCTTGGTCGGGGTGGTTACCGATGGCGACATTCGCCGAGCCTTGATTCGGGGCCTGGCGCTGGAGCATCCGGTCGGCGAAGTGATGAACAAGCGGCCTAAGGTGGCCAGCGAGACCGACAGTAAGACCCAATTGATCGCGGTGATGGAGGGGCATCATTTGTATCAGTTGCCGGTGGTGGACGAGCGTGGCCGAGTGGTGCGCTTGGAATCGCTGCAGGCTTTATACAAGCAGCCGGCTTTTCCGAATCCGGTGTTTTTGATGGCGGGGGGATTCGGCAAACGGCTGCGGCCTTATACCGACGATAGGCCGAAACCATTACTAGAAATCGGCGGAAAGCCGATTCTGGAAACCATCATCGAAAATTTCGTGAAATCAGGTTTCCGCCAATTCTTTATCGCGGTGCATTACCGGGCCGACCAGATCAAGGATTACTTCGGAGAGGGCGATCGCTGGGGGATAAGCATTCGGTATATCGACGAGGTCGAGCCGATGGGGACGGCCGGTGCGATCGGGTTACTGCCTGATAGCTTGCCGGACGTGCCATTGATCGTCATGAATGGCGATATCTTGACCCAGATCGACTTTTCGCGATTGTTGGCTTACCACAACGAACAGCAAGCGATCGCGACGATGTGCGTCCGCCAGTACGAGTATCAGATTCCTTACGGCGTCGTGATGTTGGAACAGCAACGGATCGTCGGTATCGAGGAAAAGCCGTTGCAGAGCTGCTTGGCCAACGCCGGAATCTATGTGCTCGATCACAGTTTGATTGCAGGGATCGCCGGCCAGAAAAGCCTGGATATGCCGGCACTGTTTAACCAGCAAATCGCGCTAGGCGAGACGGTGTCTATGTTTCCGGTGAACGACTATTGGCTGGATATTGGTCGGGAAGCCGATTTTCTGCGCGCGCAGGGCGAATTCGCCAAATATTTTTGATGACGAGGGTTAAAGGATTTCAAATCGGGGCCGATACATCCAGCGAGTTTGAAAACAAACCTTTTTTTCGTAAATCAACCAAAACAAATAATTCCGGCGGCGGCTCAGTTTTCGGATTTTGGAGGGTAACATCATGGCAATGGTAATCAACACAAACGTAGCTTCGTTGAACAGTCAAAGGTTTTTGAGCAATACCAACATGTCTTTGCAGACTTCGATGGAGCGCTTATCTTCCGGTTTGCGGGTGAATTCCGCGAAAGACGACGCGGCCGGTTTAGCGATTAGCGACAAGATGACATCGCAAATCCGGGGTATGACGGTGGCGGTGCGTAACGCGAACGACGGCATTTCGATGGCGCAAACGGCCGAGTCCGGCATGGGCGCTCTCACCGATACCTTGCAACGGATGCGCGATTTGTCCGTACAGGCGGCCAACAGGGCGGCGGTCGGTTCTTCCGACCGCGAGAAATTACAAACCGAATTCAAGCAATTGGGTTTGGAGATGAAACGTATCATTCAGAATACCGAATTCAACGGTAAGAAAATTTTGAACGGTTCGTTGAAAAACGCTAACTTTCAAGTGGGTGCCAATACCGCCACGGATAACCAGGTTTCCGTGAATATTTCCGATTTAACCGCGGTCAACAGCTTGAGCGCCTTGTTCGGTACCAAATTGTCGATTGGGTCGATGGCGACCTCTGGAAACGTCAGATCGGCAATGACAGCGATTGATACCGCGATCAAAAAGATAGATACTTTTAGATCTACATTGGGTGCGATTCAAAACCGGTTTACAACGACAATTGCCAACTTGAACTCGTCGATCGAGAATCAAAGCGCGGCAAGATCCCGGATCCTGGATGCGGACTTCGCGACAGAGACATCGAACTTGAGTAGACAGCAAATTCTGCAACAAGCGGGTACCGCAATGTTGGCGCAAGCGAATCAGTCTACGCAAAACGTCTTGAGTTTGCTCCGGTAGTTTGGATAGGAAGATTGCGCCGTCATGGCGCAATCTTTCCTTTAACACTGACAACATAGGGTGAGCATCATGAATAGTGAAATTTCAAATGTGCTGAAGCTAGCCCCCTTGACTGTTGTGAAAACCGATAAGCAAACGGATGAAAAGTCGTTTTCCAGCACTAGAACCGAGGCGAATCAAGCCAGTTCGGCGGTGTCTGCGTTGCAAAGCGATTCAACGGCGTCTTCTTTGAATTCGAAACAGGACGAGGACAAGCAGAACGACGCTAAAGTGACATTGGATACGGTAAAGCAGGCGGCCGATCAAGGCAATTCGCTGTTGCAGGCCGTAACCCGCAATCTGCAATTTAAAGTGGACGATTCAACGCAAGAATTGGTCGTCAAGATTGTCGATAGCGAAACCGGCGATGTGGTAAGGCAAATTCCGTCGGAGGAAATGTTGGCGTTTATCAGGCGAATGCAAGAGTTAGACGGGCATCAAGGTTCGGTTATTCAGGATCGGGCTTAGCGTGGGATAGCGGCGGTTCGTTGAGGAGGGTGTCATGAGCATAGTTTCCACGACAGGTATCGGTAGCGGTATCGACATTAATTCGCTGGTCTCTCAATTGGTAACCGCTGAGGGCCAGCCGGCCTTCAACGCGATTCAGCGTCAGGAGGACGCCGCCAACGCCCGGTTGAGCGGCTTGGGTACGTTGAAGAGCGGACTGTCAGACTTTCAGACGGCGCTCGCTTCGTTGAAAGACGGTAGTGTTTTTAAGACCCACACCGCTTCCTCCTCCGACGAATCTATTTTGAAGGCAACCGCCGGAGCCTCGGCGGTTGCCGGTTCATATTCGCTGGAAGTGACCCAGCTGGCCAAGGCTCAAAAGTCGATCGCCAAAGCCGAGTTTTCCGATATTACGACTACGACGGTCGGTACCGGTACTTTATCGTTTACCGCGACTTCGGGTTCGACATTCAGCCTGACCGTGGACAGTAGTAACAATACGCTGGAGAAAATGCGTGATGCGATCAATAGCGCGTCGGGCAATAGTTTCGTCAGCGCCAGCATCGTTAATGTCGACAATGCCGCCGGAACCGGCACGGTATCTAAACTGGTGTTGACAGCCAAAAACAGCGGCACGACGAATGCGTTTACTGTCAGTGGTAGCGATAGCGACGGCAACGATACGGATACTTCCGGGCTGTCTCAGTTGTTTTCGACGAATTTCGATAATCCATCGGTTGCCCAAGACGCGATTATTAAGGTGGACGGACAGACTGCAACGCGTAGCAGCAATACTATCACCGATGTCTTACCGGGAGTGACGCTCAATTTACAGTCCCAAGAGCCTGGTACTTCGGTAAACATAGACATCGGTGTGGATAAGGCCGCGATTACCAAGTCTATCAACAGTTTCGTTACGGCTTACAACAAACTGCACACCACCACCAAAGACCTTGGCAAATACGGCGGCAGTACCGATGGCAGCGGCGACGGTAACGGCGCGTTAATTGGCGATGCAACCTTACGTTATGTCACCAGCCAAGTGCGGACAAATACGACCTCGGTGGTTTCGTCGGCGACAGGCAATTACAACTCCTTAGCGTTAATTGGCGTCAAAATCGATAAAGATGGCGTGATGTCCTTGGACAGTACCCAGCTAGATACCGCCTTGGCGGCCGATTTCGATTCGGTCGGCGATGTGTTTTCTTCAAGCGACGGTGTTGCCACCCGTCTGGACTCGACGTTAACGGGATTGTTGCAGTCCGGCGGTAACTTGGATACTCAGCAAAGCTCGTTGAAAAAGCAATTAACCACATTGGAAGATAGGCGGACCGACGTGCAGGTTAGGATGGATAACTTTCAGAAATCCTTGCAAAAGCAATTTACCGCGATGGATGTGCTGGTCGGGCAATTTAATTCGACTGGTTCATTTTTGACAAGTTGGATCAATAATTTATAAACCGGAAGGGGGATTCCCATGTATGTAGATGCCCATAAGAGAGGTGCTAGGCAATATGCCGATGTGCACACTTCCAGCGGTCTCGGAGAGGATTCTCCGCATCGTTTGATTCAGATGTTGATGGAGGGTTTCTTGGCTAGAGTCAACTCCGCGAAGGGCGCGATAGCCCATCATGACATGGAGGCCAAAAGTATCTACATCTCCAAGGCGATCGGCATCGTTGGCGGCTTGAATGAAGCCGTGGATTTGGAACGTGGTGGCGAAATCGCGGCCAATCTGCGCCAACTATACGACTATATGAACATCCGGCTATTGGAAGCCAGTCGCGAAAACAGCGAAGACAAGCTTAACGAAGTCGCGACATTGATGCGCGACATTAAGGAAGCTTGGGATGCGATTGCGTGATGGCAACCGGTCCTCGCGTTGATTTCCTGGCCTGGCAAGAGCGTCTGGAGCAATTTAACGCAGCCATAAAAGGCCACATAACCCAGGAGGACTGGGAAAATTTGTCGGTTTTATTGAACGAGAGGCAGGCTTGGCTGGAGGCGTTAGCGACGATGCCGCTAGCCGAATCGGAAAAACCTCAGGCGAAGCAGTTCGCGCGGAACGTGGCCGAACTGGATAACGCGTTTCTGGCGCAGATCCAACAACTTCAAGCTCAAGCCAAGACCAATCAATTGGCTTTCGAAAAAGGCAAGCGTGCGTTACGCGCCTATCGCGCTGGTTAAGTTCAATCGCCAGTTTAGAAAACTGCCCAAGATCGGCTTCCGCGAGATTGGTTCAATCCTGTGCTAAGGGGGTGTTGCTTGAGCTTTTCTTGCGTCAACTCCAAGTAGAAGTAAACTCATTCTTTATCCTATCGAAATGCCAAATCAGCTTCCTCGCTGATCCCCGCCTCCGGAATTCTTCGGATCTCGAAAATAGCTATCAATCTGAACGTGTCGTACAAATGGCAAGGCCGGAAATGTTAGGTCGCCGGTTTTAGTGTTCACCGGCCACTTGCGAGGCCAATCTTTTACGGCAGTAAAGCTTCGGCAAAATCCCGTCGAGACTTGTCTCAGTCTGCTTTTAGCGGCGAGGGAAGATTATTAGGCGCGTCCGATAATTGTACGGCGGCGTGTCGTCAAAAAATTGTCGCCGGCCGGCGTTGGCGGCAAGCGGAGCGGCAAAATCCCGTTGCCGCTACGGATAGATAGGCGATGTTTCACGAAGCAAAATTTTATAATTTATTGAAAATAAAGTAATTTTATTTGTTGGCATGGAAAGTGATTGATTCTGGATGGCGGCAAACATGCCTACTTCATTCAGGATAAACCGGGAGAACGATCATGCCATCATCAATGGTCATTAATACGAACATCGCTTCGTTGAACAGCCAAAAGTTTTTAAGCAGGACGAACGACAGTTTGCAAACGTCGATGGAACGTCTGTCCTCTGGTTTGCGAGTCAACAGCGCCAAGGACGATGCGGCCGGCTTGGCGATAGCCGATAGAATGACGTCGCAAATTCGCGGCATGACGGTCGCGATGCGCAACGCCAACGACGGCATTTCGATGGCGCAAACCGCTGAGGCGGGGATGGGAACCATCACAGAGACTTTGCAGCGCATGCGCGACCTTGCCGTGCAAGCGGCCAACCGGGCGGCGGTGAGTACCGAAGACCGACAAAAATTGCAGACGGAATTCAAGCAATTGGGTGCCGAGGTCAAGCGTATCATTCAAAATACCGAATTCAACGGCAAGAAAATTTTGAACGGTTCGTTAAAAAATGCCAATTTTCAGATCGGTGCCAACACCGCGACCGACAACCAAATTTCGGTGACAGTCTCGGATTTGGCGACCGTTAATAGCTTAAGCGCCTTGTTTGGCACTAAATTGTCGATCGGTTCCGACGCGACCTCAAACAACGTTCGGTCGGCGATTAACGCAATCGATACCGCGATTCGAAAAGTCGACGTGTTCCGTTCCAATTTGGGTGCGATTCAGAACCGGTTTATGACGACGATCTCCAACTTGCAATCGTCTATTGAAAATCAAAGTTCGGCGCGTTCGCGGATTATGGATGCCGATTTTGCTTCGGAAACTTCGAACTTGAGTCGCGGCCAAATCTTGCAACAGGCTGGAACCGCGATGCTGGCGCAGGCCAACAAAGTAACGCAAGGCGTGTTGCAGTTGTTGCAATAACGCCGGCTTGAGTTTAGCCGTGCAAACGGGATAATGGTCGAGATGCCGACTAACCGGGGTTCCAAACATGACACAGTGCGAACAGGGTTCGGAAGAACAACGCTTGGGGCCATTGTGCGTTAACGATTTCGGGGAGCGGTACTATTACAACCTGAATCGGCACGGCTTCGATAAGGTTAGCGCCGAGGTGCTATTCGATACGAAGTTCGGCAAGGCTTTGTTCGAAGAAGACGCGTTAAACGTCATAATCGGCACCGATTCCGGTTTACTGCTTCGTTATTTGCAAGCGAGGCCGCTACCTAACGGAACCCGCTATCTGTTTATCGAACCGGAGTCGGTACTAGCGGCGCTCGGCGCTAACGGTTTATTGACGGATATGGACGAGCGTATGGCCTGTATCGCGATGAGCGATTGGGTGGACGCTATCGGTCGCTTTAAGATTACCGACTATTTCTATATCGATGCGGTCCGGTCATACAATGCAATCTGCGCCCAGGACGATTATATCGAGGAATATGCCGAGCTGAGTTGGCATGTTACCGAACTATTGTCGCAACTGCATTGGCAGACCAGCGTCGAATTAGGCGCGGAGGCATTCATTGCCCGGCAAATCCATAACATTGCCGACAACAAATTGCCCGCCAAATTGTTGGCGGGGGCCTTCGCCGGTAAAACTGTGGTTCTGTTGGCCGGCGGCCCGTCCTTGGATAGCGCGCTGCCTTGGGTCAGGACCCATCGCGACCGTTTGGTCGTTTTTGCCGTTTCCAGGATCGCCCGACAATTGTTGCAAGCCGATCTATTTCCCGACTTCATTTTTTCGGTCGATCCGACCGAACTTAGCTTCGATATTAGCAAGGAAATGCTGGAATTCGACGAGCGTACCGTTTTCGTCTGTTCCCATCACACCGTGCCTACCCTGTTAAATCAATGGCGAGGCCTGGCCTTGTACTTAGGCGATCGCGTGCCTTGGACCAGCGATCTGAATTGCCCCAACCTGGAAAGCGTTGGACCGACCGTGACGAACACAGCACTGCAGGTGGCTTATCGTTTTGGCTTCCGGCGAATCGTACTGGCCGGTGTTGATTTATGTTTTACCCGCGACGGCTTTACCCATGCCAAAGGCAGCAACGAAGCGCTGGCCGGGCCGCGCTTTAATTTGACGTCCCTGCAAGTGCAGACAAACGCCGGCGGCATGGCGCCGACCAGTTGCGACTTTGCCCAAGCGATACACTCGCTAGCGTTGCAAGCCCGTCATCTATCCGCCGCCGGTTGCGACATCGTCAACGTGTCCGAGCACGCCGCCAAAGTCGACGGCATAGGCTATGTAGCGCTTGCAGAACTCGATTTGCCGCAAACAGCGGTTGATGTAGCCGACATTGTTCAATCACGCCTGGCGGGTTCCGACCAGGAAGCCGCGTATTACGTCAAGGCCTTGACGGATTTGCGTAGAGCGCGATTTCAGATTCGCTCCATCGCCAAACTGGTGGAAGACGCCCGACGTATCAACGACGCGATGTACAACGAACACGGCGTGATTGGTGAGTACAAGGACAAGCAGAAGCTCGATAAAATCGAGAAAAAGCTCAAACGCGAACACCGCCACTACAGCCGCTTGGTTAAGAAGTTCGGCATACGCCGTTTTATCAAGCTGGCGAAACCGTTTAACGACCAGGATTGGACCGCCGAAGAGGCAAAACAGCTTGGTAACGTATTTTACGATGCCTATCGCGACGGCGCGGCTAAGCTGCTGCAGTTGATCGAAGCCTCGATCGACAGAGTATTGGCCAGGCAACAGGAGCTGGCCTTGCATCCGGATTTTAGCGTATTGATTGGTCAAGCCCGTAAGGATCGAAGTTTCGGTCGCGTCCGTTTATGGCGCCGGCGTTTCGCGGCGGAATTAATCCCGGCGGCGCTGCAACACGAGCTGGCCGAATTGGATAGCGCCTATCTACGGGTACTGCACGATAGGGAAACCCGGCATTTTGTTCAAGCCAAAGGCCAAAGCAGCTTGCAAAACCTGAGGCAACGGGCGGGGATGCTATTCAAACACCAAAAAGTCGAAGAATTGGCGGACTTGCGAAATAGTCTGCGAAAACACCCTGAACCGGAAAATGTCGCGCCGTATCAAGCACTGATAACCGGTTATTTGGCTGAGTTGGCACGCGATCACGATGCGGCGCTGGATGCGTATCGCCAGATTGTCGACGGTGGGGACTCGTTGTTGGAAGAAGCGCTGGCACGCATCGTCGTGATCGCGGTCGAATGCGATGACGTGTATCAGGCCAATCTGGCGTTGGAGTGCCTGGCGCGGTTGAATCCGCTTTACCAGCCTTGGTATGCCGAGATTCAGCGCTTACACGGCGACATTCTGGTGGCGATCGACACTTACAATGCCTACATTCGCAGGTTTCCGGACGATAGCGCCGCTCAGTTGAAATTGGCGCGTTTATATCTGGATCAGGGTATTTACGAAGCGGCTGAATTGATGCTCGATCACTTGTTGACGAACAAGCCGGGATTGGAGGCGGCCTTGGCGATGCGCTTGCAATTAGCCAAAATCAGAGCCGACTCGGCGGTTGGTTCGGCGGATGTCGGTTGAGAAAACTACAGCGTCGCCGATAAGGTCGCCTGTTCCGACGGCGAATTGAAGGATCGGTTTAGTCAGGGGGAAGCCGCGTACCAACCATCTACTCAAGGACGCCGGCAATGGACGTTTTGTGGTCCAAACTAACTGTGACGCGCACGATTAACAACGACTGGCGATTACCTTGCTGGCGGAGTAAGGCATTCGACGTGTGGCTGCCCAGCCCGGCCCGGCAATCGAGATGGCGTAAGTTCTATTATCTGTTTAGTCGCCCGAGGTTCGATTTTAAGTCAACATTAAGTGTCGCGGCGCATGCTCTGGTCCAAGCACCCAGGAAAAGGAGCTATGCGATGAACACTTTGAAATTCATGATTGTTGGCTTGATATTTTCGTCAGCGGTTAGCGCCGACGGTCACGGTTGGCATCACGGCCACCACCACCATGGGCACGGCCCGATAATTCGGGAGCGGATCATCTACATGCCGCCTAGAGTTGTCGAGTACGTACCGGTACCTCGCTATTATGCACCGCCGCCACCGCCGGTCTATTACCGTTACGAACAGCGTTCACCGACAGGACTATTGGGTGGCGTGGTCGGCGGGGCGATGGGTTATCAGTTCGGTGGCGGCGATCCGTTGGCGGCCGGCGTTGGCGCGGCGGCGGGTGCTTGGTTGGGTAACGGGCGTTACTAGCCGGTCGGTTTCCGATGTGCTATGGATTAGTCGACGCTTAAGGCCGCGAGAAAACGGTCGAAAGCTAAGCCCATCGCCGGCAGAATGCTGAGCAAGCGATGATCGGCGTCGTACAGATGCAAACGGGCGCCGTGTTCCCGACAAAATCGCCAGGCATGTTCCGGCGGGACCACGTCGTCCCGCCAGCCGTGAAAGACTTCGATATTCGTAGTCCCCGGTGCGAAACGGTCGCGGGCGTACCCCGGCAGATAGAAGGCGGGCGCGATCAGGAACAAGCCGTGCGGATTCAGTGTTTCGGCGGCGACCGTGGCGACGTAGGCACCCATGCTCGAACCGACCAAGACCAGCTTATCGTAGGTAGGCAAATTTTCGGCCAGCAGTCGGGAAACCCGCCAGTCCGGATCGTTATTGGGCCGATAATCGATGCTTTCGAAACGAAACCCGCGCCGCTCGGCGACGTCGGCCAGTGCCAAGGCCTTCTCGCCCCAGGGAATACTGTCCATGCCGTGGTTGTAGATGACTAAGTGTTTCATAGAGACGGGTAACGTTATTTCCGCAAAATCAGATGGCTTAGCAAGCTCAGCAACAGGCTGACGACCAGCATCGACGTGATCGGAATGAAGACTCGACTGTTTTCGGTTTGAATCGAAATATCGCCGGGTAGTTTGCCGAACCAATTCAACAGCCAAGGCGCATGGCTTATTGCCAAGCCGAGCAATAACAGACCGGCGCCGGCAATCGTCAAAATTTTGCCTACCATTAGATTATCCTCCGCCTTTTCAGGCGGACTGCGTTTCAGGCCCAAATCGGCCGGGAGTTTTAATGCGGACTATGCAGGCCGTGCAAGCGGATATTACCACGTTGGCGGTGGATGCCGTCGTCAATGCCGCGAACGCCTCGCTGCAGGGTGGCGGAGGGGTAGACGGTGCGGTACACCGGGCCGCCGGTCCGGCGTTGTTGGCCGCCTGTCGCCGCTTGGACGGCTGTCAGGTTGGGCAGGCGAAACTTACCGAAGGGTTCGGCTTACCGGCCAAATTCGTCATTCATACGGTCGGTCCGGTCTGGCGAGGCGGTTCGCATCGAGAAGCCGAACTACTGGCCGCGTGTTACCACAATTCGTTGACGTTGGCCGGCGAGCACGCTTTGTCGTCTATCGCCTTTCCCTGCATCAGTACCGGCGCTTACGGTTTTCCGATACTAGCGGCCGCCGAAGTAGCGGTAGCGGCGGTTAACGAATTTTTCGACGCAGTGCATTACGATGCCGACGTGATTTTTTGCTGTTTCGGCGCGGCCGAACTGGCGATATATCGGCATTTGCTGGAGCGGGTTTGATCTCATTCGGCAATCGCCACGACTTGCGCGAAGCCGCCGCCGGGGGTCCGGAAGTTGGTGGTTTGGCCTTGATAGAGCCGGGCACAGACCAATTGAGTTTCGCCCCGATACACGTAGTGGCGCAAATCCAGTTTCAAATCGCCGCTGTCCAGGCGGCGTTCGCTGGGTAGGACGATCGACTGGGCAACGTAATCGTTTTGCAGAATGTCCTCGAACACCCGTTTGGTCAGTTTATCCCCCCGATATGCCGCTTTGCTACCGTAGCCGCGGGCGGGCTTGAAGAATAGCCGTTTGCGTTCCGCCCACAAGGCAGCGGCGTTTTCCGATGCGACGGCTATGGTTTTGGCGACGCCTTCGCGCAATACGGCCCGGGTTTGACTATCCACGCCCAGGGTTCGTAAATAATCGTCGTCGCTCAGCAAGATCAGATTGCGCTTGTCGGCGTATAAGGCGTGGTTTCTCGGGTGAGGTGTGACCACGGCGGCGCCGGCCAGGTATGTCGCGCGTAATGCCGCATGTTGGGGTTCGTCCA
The DNA here is from genome assembly GCF_050275925.1 of Methylomonas sp. MS20. Lineage (NCBI taxonomy): Bacteria > Pseudomonadati > Pseudomonadota > Gammaproteobacteria > Methylococcales > Methylococcaceae > Methylomonas > Methylomonas sp. MS20. The sequence continues at coordinate 4,449,866 of NZ_CP189962.1, read as the reverse complement.
GGCCGAAATCGGTCAAGCGGTTGTAGATCAGGTCGATTCGTGTTTGCTGGTGCCAGACGCCGCCGTCCCGATATTCCAGAGCACTGGGGTCGAGAATCCAGGCTTGCAAACCGTGCGCTTCGAACAGTTGTTTGAACAGCAAAAACTCCGGATACAAGTATTGTTGTTCGGGTTGCTCGTCGACGATGGCGATGGTCCGCAGCGCTTGAATCCCGCGTTCCGCGCGCCACTCGCTGAGAAACATCTCGACGAAGGCCGCTTCCGGCGCGGGCGGAGTTATGGGCGGGCGGCCCGGTTGCCGATGGTCGGCGACTTCGCAGCAAGTGTCCTGGGCGCGGATCAGCAGGGCATTGATCAGCGCACCGCCGGCGTTGCTATTGATCTCGATCAAACGTGGGCCATCGGTGCCTAGATGGAAGTCGTAACCCAGAAATACACCGGTAGCTTGGGTTTGGTGAGCGGCACTCAGCGGCGCGCGGCTCAATACCTGTTCCCGAAACGCCGGTAATGCGATTACCCGTTCCAGTGCGGCAATGATTTCCGCTTGCCGATCCAGATCCGATTGACTGACGAATACCGGTACGTCGGCGCACAAATGCGGCCGCTCCTCGGTCAGCATGCGGTACAGTGCATCGCCGTTCATCGAGTCCGCTAGTGATTTGCGCAAGGCCTTACGGTTTAACGAAGCGCAGCGGCAGGAGCCGTTCAATTGTTCGGCGCGAAAGGGAATAGTGGCGATAGGCGAAAGCGGCATGGGCATGGGCATCGGTATTCCGTGGTGGAAGGCGGTTTCGGATTCTGGAAGTTCGGCGTTTTCCGCCGGCATTTCGCTTGGACTGTTCATTGACGGATTATTTCCGCGGGCGCAAAGTTCGAGCCGCGACGATAGCGCGGGTCGAGCCGAACCGAACGCCGGTTAAGGAAATTTGACCGGCCGCCAAAAGTCGCGGAAGATTAGAGAATAGCGATATGTCGGTCAAGCAGCATTTGCGTTTTCAGGCATGCCTTCTGTTGGGGCGTTAGGACGGTTTCGATCAATTTGTACTGGAGTCGCGGGATGAAACAGAAAAAACCACTGGAAGCAGGCGCGGAAATGCCGCAAAAGAAAATCCGTAAACCTAAGTCGGCGAGGATGGCGCCGCCGACCAACGGCGAAATACTGGTTAAAGGTGTGGTGATGGGCATTGTGATTTCCGGCATCAGCCATGCCAGTCGGAGTATCGCCAAAGCTTTTGTCAGGCGCCCGCTGGGCTTGTTCGTGGCAGGCATTGCCAGCGGCTATTTCGCGCACAAATACCGCAAGGAATTACTGACCGTCAGTGGCCGCACCGCCGTGGAGAGTAGAAATTTCATTTTGCGACAAAAAGAGAATTTGGGCGATCTGATTGCCGAAATTCGCGATCCGGACCGCGACGGCGACCGTTAAAGCGATACTTGCGCCGGTTTATACTGGCGTTTGACCTTTTTCGCGGTAGATTGGCGTTTAGTCCAACCGGATATAGAACTCACTACGTCATGGTTATTCATCGCCTTCACCGATCTCAGCATCTGAATGTGGCTCCCGAACAGGCTTGGCGTTTTTTCTCGTCGCCTCAGCATCTCAACGCGATTACCCCGGATTTTTTTCACGTCGATATTGCCTCGCCGGTGCCCGAGGAAATTTATCCTGGTTTACTGATTGCATACCGAATGCGCGCGGTTTTCGGATGGCCGATGGCTTGGTTGTCCGAAGTGTGCTATTGCGAACCGCCGCGACGTTTTGTCTATCAGCAGCGCGTCGGTCCTTTCGCTTTCTTTAGCCACGAAGTAGTCGTGACGCCTTGCCGAAGCGGAGTAGAAGTGGCGGACATCGTGTTTTACTCGATGCGCTGGGGCTGGATGGGTGAATTGTTGCATTACTGCCTGATCGGAATGCGATTACAGCGGATTTTCCAGTGGCGGGCCGAGGTGTTGCAAGCGCGTTGGCCGTTGCCGGCCGTTACTCTTTCAGAAGATTGACTTTTTCCCGCGACAAGCATTAAATCGAATCCTCTCGAATTCATTGCGGAGGCGAGCGACATGGTTGAATCAGACAGTTATCCGTTACAGGCCGGCAATCGAGTCGCCGGTATAGTCGAGCATCTGGACCGCGACGTCGAACGCGGCGAGGATCTGGTGATGTTGGGATATGGTCTCGTGCTGCTGGCGCCGATATTCGCGCCGTTGCTACCGCCGAAAATTCTGTTACCGTTGATGGCCCTGGTGTTTGCGGTGTCGGCAACGGTTGCGCGATGGCATTTTGCCAAAATGGCTAAAAAACTGGCGGTGTCCTCGGCCGGACTGGAGCAACGCGAACTGTGTCAATTGCAGCCGATTGCCGAGGTGTTTGCCGAGCACCCCAGGCAAACCTTGGCGGTGGCGTTCAATCCGTTACGGAATCTGTCGAGGACCGCTAAAAGCGTGCTCGGCGGCATGCTGGTCAACCCGTTCTGGGGACCGATTTTCTACATGTTGGGCTTGCAGTTTGTCGAGGACCGGCATTTTTATCTACTTAACCGTGCCGTTCTCGGCATCGAGCAGAAATTGGGGCGGATACCGATTCGCGATTGAATTCCTTATGGCCGCCACTTTCAGGCTATTGTCCTAAAGTACGGTTATGCACAAAAGCTGTGGATAAGTTTGTGATTAAGCGGTTGCCAATCGCCGCCATTCGCCGTTGCCATTAGGCTGTCATCAAATTGACCAAATTTTGCGCAAGCATTTTTTGACTATGCTTAGTAGGGTTAATCACGGCGTCGAAAACTTTACCGGTCGGAGAGCCTCGCGCAGCCGCTAAAGTTTGCTACGCCCGACCCAGTCCGCCGGCGAATCGGAGAGGGACGCCAGCGAATTCAGAGGCTGCCGCCGGGCGGCGCCATTCACCTTAGCATCAAGGTTGTGTCATGGAAAATCCTCGAACGCTTACGATAGACGGAAATCAGGCCGCGGCGACTATCGCCCACAAACTCAACGAAGTCATCGCCATATATCCGATTACGCCGTCCTCGGCGATGGGCGAATGGGCCGACGAGTGGTCGGCGCGCGGTCAGGTCAATTTATGGGGTACGGTGCCGCGCGTCATCGAGATGCAGAGCGAGGCCGGCGCCGCCGGCGCGATACACGGCGCTTTGCAGGCCGGTACGCTGGCGACGACGTTTACCGCGTCGCAAGGCCTGTTGCTGATGCTGCCGAACATGTACAAAATTGCCGGCGAACTGAGTCCGGCGGTGTTTCACATCGCCGCCCGCTCGTTGGCTTGCCAGGGCTTGTCGATCTTCGGCGACCATAGCGACGTGATGTCGGCGCGGATGACCGGTTTCGCGATGCTGTGCTCCAACTCACCCCAGGAAGTCCAGGATTTGGCATTGATCGCTCACGCGGTCTCGTTGGAAAGCCGAATTCCGTTCATGCATTTCTTCGACGGCTTCCGCACTTCGCACGAGGTGGCGAAGATCGTCGAAGTCGGCGACGACGTGATTCGGGCGATGATAGACGACGCCTGGGTTGCCGCGCATCGTAACCGGGCGCTGACGCCGGATCGGCCGGTACTGCGCGGCACCGCGCAAAATCCCGACGTGTATTTTCAAGGCCGCGAATCGGTCAATCCGTTTTACGCGGCGCTACCGGAGATCGCCCAGCGGGCGATGGATCGGTTCGCCGGTTTGACTGGCCGCCAATACCGCTTGTTCGATTACGTCGGCTCGGCGCAAGCCGAGCGGGTGATCGTGCTGCTGGGTTCCGGGGCCGAGGCGGCCGAGGAAACCCTGGATTTTCTGAACCGGCAAGGCGAACAGGTCGGCTTGCTGAAAGTGCGCCTGTACCGGCCGTTTGCCGCCGATAGGCTGATCGCAGCCTTACCGGCCAGTTGCCGCAGAATCGCGGTGCTGGATCGGACTAAGGAGCCGGGCAGCGACGGCGAGCCCTTGTACAAAGACGTGCTGGCGGCGCTGGTTCAGGATTTTGCCGCCAGCGGCAAATTCGCCGCTTTGCCGCGAGTGGTCGGCGGTCGTTACGGCTTGTCCTCCAAGGAATTCACGCCGGGCATGGTCAAGGCGGTCTACGACGAACTCAAGCGCGAAAGGCCCAAGCATCAATTTACCATCGGCATACTCGACGACGTCGGCCATACCAGTTTGGACTGGGACGCCGATTTTCGTACCGACGCCCATGCCGATACCTTTCAGGCGATGTTTTACGGCCTGGGCAGCGACGGCACCGTCAGCGCCAACAAAAATACGATCAAGATCATCGGCGAGGAAACCGATTGGCACGCCCAGGGTTATTTCGTGTACGACTCGAAAAAATCCGGCGCGATCACCGTGTCGCATTTGCGCTTCGGGCCCAAGCAAATTCGCTCGACGTATCTGATCGGCCGGGGCGACGCTCGCTTCATCGGTTGCCATCAAACCATCTTCCTGGAACGTTACGATATGTTGGCTAACGCCGCCGACAACGCGGTGTTTCTGTTGAATAGCGCCGAGCCGGCCGATCGCATCTGGCACAGCCTGCCGGCGACGATGCAGCGGCAGATGTTGGAAAAACGCATCCGCTTTTATGTGATCGACGCCTATGCGGTCGCCGAACAATGCGGCATGGGCAAGCGCATCAATACCATCATGCAAACCTGCTTTTTTGCGATTTCCGGGGTCTTGCCGCAACAGCAGGCGATCGCGGCGGTCAAGCATGCGGTCGAAAAAACCTACGGCAAGAAAGGTCAGCGTATCGTCGAACTCAACTTCAAGGCCATCGACGAAACCCTGTCCGGCCTGCACCAAGTGATGTTGCCGGGGCGGGTCGACAGTACCTTCGACTTGCAGGCGCCGGTCGCCGCCAACGCGCCGGATTTCGTGCGCCGGGTCACCGGCGAAATCATCGCCGGCCGCGGTGACGCGTTGCCGGTCAGCGCGATGCCGGCCGACGGCACCTTCCCGACCGGTACCGCCGCCTACGAAAAACGCAATCTGGCGCTGGCGATCCCGGTCTGGGAAACCGATTTATGTACCCAGTGCGGCAAGTGCCCTATGGTTTGCCCGCACGCGGCAATCCGCAGCAAAATCTTTCCGACCCCTGCGGTGGCCGACGCGCCGGCCACCTTCAAGCATGCGGCGATGCTGGGCAAGGACTTTCCGGCCGGCTTGTCGATCAGCTACCAAGTGGCGCCTGAGGATTGCACCGGTTGCGGCTTGTGCGTGGATATTTGCCCGATACGCGACAAATCCAACGCCAGCCGCAAGGCGCTGAACATGGCGCCGCAGGCCCCGCTGCGCGAGCCGGAAAGCCAAAACTGGGATTATTTTTTGGGTCTGCCGGAATACGACCGGCGCTTGATCAAGACCAGCACGATCAAGGGAGCGATGGTGCTGCAACCCTTGTTCGAATTTTCCGGTGCTTGCGTCGGTTGCGGCGAAACCCCTTATGTCAAATTGGCCTCGCAACTGTTCGGCGATCGGATGATCGTCGCCAATGCCACCGGTTGTTCGTCGATTTACGGCGGCAATCTGCCGACCACGCCTTGGACCAAAAACGCAGACGGCCGCGGTCCGGCCTGGAGCAACTCGCTGTTCGAGGATAACGCCGAGTTCGGCCTGGGAATGCGGGTGGCGATCGACAAGCAGGCCGAACAAGCCGCCGAGTTGTTGCTGAGTCTGCGCGAAGTGCTGGGCGGCGAATTGGTGGACGGACTGCTGCACGCCGACCAGTCCGACGAAGTCGGTGTCTACGAGCAGCGCCAGCGCATCGGCGAATTGAAGCAGCATTTGCCGTCCTTGAACCAACCGGCCGCCCGAGCCTTGCTGCCGCTGGCCGACTATTTATGCAAAAAAAGCGTGTGGATCATCGGCGGCGACGGCTGGGCCTACGACATCGGTTACGGCGGCTTGGATCACGTGTTGGCCAGCGGGCGCGACGTCAATATTTTGGTGCTGGATACCGAAGTCTATTCCAACACTGGCGGCCAGACGTCCAAGGCCACGCCGCTTGGCGCGGTCGCGAAGTTTTCGGCCGGCGGCAAGGCTACCGCGAAGAAAGACCTGGCGCTGTTGGCGATGGATTACGGCAACGTCTACGTCGCTCATGTGGCCTACGCCGGCAAGGATACCCAGACCATCAGCGCTTTTCTGGAGGCCGAGGCCCACGACGGGCCGTCCATCATCATCGCCTATGCGCCGTGTATCGCCCACGGCGTGGATATGTCCAACAACCACCGCCAGCAAAATCTGGCGGTCAAGAGCGGGCATTGGCCGCTGTTCCGCTTCGATCCGGCCAAGATCAAGCAAGGCAAGAATCCGATGCATCTGGATTCGGCCGAGCCTTCGATTCCGTATCGCGACTTCGTGATGAGCGAAACCCGCTTCAGCATGCTTTGGCAAACCCATCCCGACGATGCGGAAGCCTTCTTGCAACAGGCACAACAGGACGTGAAAAACCGCTACCGCTATTACCAACAATTGGCGGCGCTGGATTGGAGTCAGGCCGCCAGTGTGGCCGCCGCCAAGGCCCAGATCAAAGCCGACATTGCCCCGGAGAGCCAACATGGTTGATTTGACGACTGAATATCTGGGCCTGAAGTTGGCTCACCCGCTGGTGCCGTCGGCATCGCCGCTGGCCAAGGATCTGGACGGCGCCCGCCGCTTGCAGGATGCCGGCGCGTCGGCCATCGTGATGCCGTCGTTGTTCGAGGAAAAAATCGAAGCCGAGCAATTGCAGATGGAACGGTTTTACTACGGCCAAGCCCTAGGATATGGCGAAGCCGACAGCTTTCATCCGGTGCCGGATCAGATCAAAACCTATCAAGAGCGCTATCTCGAGCACTTGCATAAGTTGAAAGGCGAGTTAAGCATCCCGGTGATTGCCAGCCTGAACGGTACTTCGCTGGGCGGTTGGCTGGAATACGGGGTGGCGTTGCAACAGGCCGGGGCCGACGCGCTGGAACTGAATATCTACCATCTGGCGGCCAACGCCGAGGATGACAGCGAAGCGGTCGAGGAGCGTTATCTGCATATACTGCGGGAGCTGAAAAGCCAGATCGACATTCCGTTGACGCTGAAGCTATCGCCGCAATTCAGTTCGCCGCTGCATTTCGTGCGGCGGTTGGCGACGGCCGGCGCGGACGGCGTTGCGCTGTTCAACCGGTTTTACCAGTCGGATATCGATCTGGATACACTGCAAGTCGTGCCGAAACTGGAATTGTCCACGCCGGCCGAAGCCTTGCTGCGGATACGCTGGACCGCGTTAATGTACGGGCGAGTCAATTTGTCGCTGGCGGTAACGGGCGGCTTTCATCGCGGCGAGGATGTGGTCAAGGCCTTGCTGGCCGGCGCCGACGTCGTGCATTTGTGCAGTGTGTTGCTGGAGCACGGTGCCGACCGGCTGACCGATTTGCTTGACGAATTGCTGATCTGGCTACGCGAGCACGAATATACCTCGGTCGCGCAAATGAAGGGTAGCGTCAGTCAACAACATGCCATAGACCCAAGTGCCTACGAGCGCGCCAACTATGTGCAGGTGCTGGACAGTTATACGCCGGCCGTCGGCGTGCTGCGCTAGTTTTTGCGTGCGGGACCTGGACGAGTTGTTCGCGGCCTTGTCGAGGGCCAGATTCCGCGCCCAATTTCGCTTGCCGGACAAGGATTTGAAATACCTGCGCGACAAGGGCCTGGACACGGTGTTACGGCATGCCGACGATTTCGTCGCCAAGCGTCTGGCCGCCGCCGAACCGGTCAACGACGGCAAGCAAACCCCGTATCGGGGCCACCCGGTTTTCGTCGCTCAGCACGCCACCGCCTGTTGTTGCCGAACATGCCTGGAAAAATGGCATCGCATTCCGCGCGGCAGAGTTTTGACCGAGCTTGAACGCGCTTATATTCGCGAGGTGCTGGGCCGCTGGTTGTCGGGATATCTGTTCGGTCCGTCTTAAGCGGGGGCGAACCGCTAGCCATCCGCTGAAACCGCGCGTTATCGACTAAACTGACGGGGTGTGGCCGGCCGGCCTACTTTGAACGGCGGAGGGCATTGGCCCGGAGACGCGATGCTCGAACATTTCTTCCTGGAACCCAGCGACTTATCTTACGGCTTGATGCATGGGCACTTAGATCTTGCGATGGTCGCGTGTTCGGTGCTGATCGCGGTGTTCGCGTCGTTTTGCGCATTGGAAACCATGGCGCGCCAGTCTCACGGTCGGCGTCGAATTTGGTTATTGGCCGGAGCGTTGATGTTGGGTGGTGGCGTCTGGGCCATGCACTTTATCGGGATGTTGGCGTTTCGTTTGGAAGTGCCGGTCGGCTACGACCCCTGGTTGACCTTGCTTTCGTTAGTGCCTGGGATCGTCGCGGCGGGGGCGGCGTTGCGCACGTTGGCGGATAGCGGCGATTCGGCGACGGGAAAAATCCTCGGCGGCGCGATTTTGGCGGCCGGGATCGGCGTGATGCACTTCACCGGCATGGCGGCCGTCCGATTGGATGGCGCCTTGCGCTACGACCGTAGCTTGTTCGTGGCCTCGTTGCTGGTCGCCGTGTTGCTGGCGATTACCGCGATGTTGTTAAAGCCCTGGCTGAGCCGGCAGCGCCGGGCGGGGTCGCGCGCGAATTGGCTGCCGTCCCTGCTAGGCGGAGTCTGCCTGGGCGGCGCGATTTCCGGTATGCATTACGTGGCGATGGCCGCGGCCAATTTTGTCCGGCGGCCGGCGCAAACCTTGGCGGAATCGGCTGTGACGGTGGACTCGGCCGGCATGGCGATTGGGGTTGCGGTCGTTGTCACGCTCTTGATCGTCGGCGGCGCGACCGTGACTTTTCTGATCGGGCGAATTACCTCGGAACGCTGTCGAATTCAGGCAATTTTGGCATCGACCAGCCAGGGCTTGTTGATGCTGGATCGGGCTGGGGTCGTCACCGGCACCAATCCGGCTATGTTGAGCATGCTTGGTCTCACCGACCCCGAGGTCGTGGGTCGTTCGTTTCGGGATTGGATTGCTTCAGGCGACGCCGACGTGCTACGCGGCGGTTACCGGGGCGAGGTCGGCTTGCGGCGCGCCGATGGTTCAATATTGCCTTGTCTGGCATACGGCAACGATGTCATCGATGAACGCGGCGGCTTGTGGTACCGGTTTGTGTTATTCAGCGATATTTCCGAGCGTAAGCGGCACGAAGCCGATATTCGCGCCAATCAGCAGCGCTTGCTGGACATTCTGGATTTCAGCCCGATCGCAGTGCGGATCGCGACTCGACAGGGTCGGGAAGTGGTGTTTTACAACCAGCGCTACGGGGAGGTTATCGACAATGTCGACGCGACCGGCGACGATCCCGGTCGCTACTACACCCGCCCGGAGGAGTACCGGGAAATCTTGGCGGAATTGGCCGAAGGCCGGTGCGTGATGGACAGGCAGGTCGAAATCCGTACCCGCAATGGCCGCACCTTGTGGATGTTGGCGTCTTATATGCCGATCGTGTATCGGGACGAAGAGGCCGTGCTGGGCTGGTTCTACGACATTACCGAGCGCATCGAAGCACAGTGCCAGTTGACCCGGCAGTTGCAAGTGCAACGCGACATCGAAGAGTCGTTGCGAATTGCCAACGCCGAACAGCGGGCGATTTTCGACTCGGCGTCGTCCGGCATTGCGCTGCTGCGCGTCGAGATCGTTTTGCGCTGCAATCGGCAACTGGAAAGCATCTTCGGCTACTCGCCGGGCGAATTGGACGGCCGCTCGACCCATTTGTGGTATGCCGACGACGAGTCTGACCGGATCGGCGGCGAGGCTGCCGACCGAGACATGCTGAACGGTGGCAGCTATAGGCGCGAGCAACAACTGCTGCGCCGCGACGGCAGTCTGTTCTGGGCGCGGGTGACGGCGCGGGCGCTGGACGGCGTCGATCCCGCCAACGGCGTTGTCGCTTTGGTGGATGACATCGGCATCGAACGCGAAGCGGCGGAGGCCTTGCGCAAAGCCAAGGAGCTGGCTGAAGACGGGGCCAAAATGAAGGCGGATTTCTTGGCGAATATGAGCCACGAAATTCGCACGCCGATGAATGCGATCATCGGTTTGAGTCATTTGGCCTTGAAAACCGAACTTAGCAGCCAACAACGCGACTACTTACAGCGCATCCAGGCATCCAGCCACCATTTGCTTGGCATCATCAACGACATCCTGGATTTCTCTAAGATCGAGGCCGGCAAATTAGCGGTCGAAAATATCGAGTTCGATCTGGAGAGGATGCTGGACACCGTGACCGGCCTGGTGCGGGGTAAGGCCGACGAAAAAGGCTTGGAGCTGATCTGCGACGTGGCGGAAGATGTGCCGATGGTGTTGATCGGCGATCCGCTACGCTTGGGGCAGGTGTTGATCAATTTCGGTTCCAATGCGGTGAAATTTACCGAACACGGCGAAGTCTCCGTCGTGATACGCAAGGACCGGGATAGCGGGCGGGAAGTCAAGCTGCGCTTCGCGGTGCGGGATACCGGTATTGGTCTATCAGGTGAGCAAATTCACGCGCTGTTTCAACCGTTTCGGCAAGGCGATAGTTCGACGACGCGCAAATACGGCGGTACCGGCCTCGGATTGGCGATCTGTAAAAAACTGATCGAATTGATGGGCGGCGAAGTCGGCGTGGACTCGGAGCCGGGCCGAGGCGCGGAATTCTGGTTTACGGTGTGGTTGGGCAAGGGCAAGGAGCGATCCAAGCCGCTGGCCCGGCCGGATTTGCGCGGGAAGCGTTTGCTGGTCGTGGACGACAACGAAAACGCCCGCTCGGTGCTGGTGTCGTTGCTGACCGGCATGTTATTTTCGGCGGATCAGGCCGATTCGGCGGAAACCGCTGTCGCCGCGATCCGCGAGGCGATCAAGGTCGACCGACCGTATGAACTGATTTTCGTGGATTGGCAGATGCCGAAGACCGACGGCATCGCGTTAGCCGGTAACATTCTCGGCATGGGCCTGACTCCGCGCCCCAAGTTGATCCTGGTGACGGCCTACGATCGTCAGGAAGTGTTGGCGGGGGCGAGCGTGGCCGGCATCGACGAAGTACTGATCAAGCCGGTCAACGCTTCATCCCTGTTCGACAGCGTGATTCGAGCGCTGGCTGGCGGTCCCGCGCCGCAATTGGTTTCTGAGTCGATGCCGTTGCCGACTGCGGATTGCGCGGGGCGACTGTTGCTGGTCGAAGACAACGAAATGAATCAGCAGATTGCCCGCGAGTTGTTGCAGAGCTGGGGCTACCGGGTGGATGTGGCCGGCGACGGCGCGGAAGCGCTGACCAAATTGCAAGGCGACAGTTACGACGCGGTGCTGATGGACATGCAAATGCCGATCATGAACGGCGTCGAGGCCACTCGCGAGATTCGCAAAATCCCGGAATTGGTGGATTTGCCGGTGTTGGCGATGACCGCCAACGCGATGTCGCAAGACCGCGACGAGTGCCTGGCGGCGGGGATGAACGACCACATTGCCAAACCGATCGAGCCGGACGATTTACTGGCCTTGTTACAACGTTGGCTGGTGCGGCCGCCGAGAAGGCCGCCTGAGCCGACGGCGCGCTCGCCGGTGCCGGAAAACGTGCCTGGCTTGGATAGCGCGGCCGGCTTGCGGCGCATGTTGGGAGAAACCGACTTCTATTTGGCCATGCTGAAAAAATTCGTCGAAGGTCAGGCCGACGCCGCCGAGGCGATCGGCGCGGCCTTGACCGGCGGCGATCGCGAGACCGCGCGGCGCCGGGCGCATACCTTAAAAGGCTTGGCCGGCAACATCGGTGCATTGCCGGTCGCGGAACTGGCGGAGCAATTGGAATCCCGTTTGCGCGGCGGCGAGGCGCTGGACGCATTCGCTCCGCTGTTGGCCGCTATCGGCGATCAACTCCAGGTGCTGTCGGCGGGTTTGCAACCCTGGTTGCCGGAAGAGGCGGCGGTGGAGGCGCCGCCGCCGCCCGCCGCGGGCGAATTTCAGACTGCGTTAAACCGGCTGAAGGCGCTGCTCGGCGACGACGATGCCGAGTCCGGCGATTATCTGGCGGCAAATGCCCAGCTGTTTGCCGGCGCGTTTCCGCATCGGTATGCCGAACTGCGCAAAGCTGTCGACAACTTCGAGTTTGCCAAAGCCTTGGCACTATTGAACGAAACCGACGCGGAAACGGAGTAGCGCCATGCGATCCAACGAACGATTGATACGCCCAACCGTGCTGGTAGTCGACGATACGCCGGACAATCTGGTGTTGATCAGTGGCTTGTTAAAGCCTTATTACCGGGTCAAGGTGGCGGGCAGCGGTCCGCACGGTTTAAGGATCGCCGCCGGCGACGGGCCGCCCGACCTGATCTTGCTGGACGTAATGATGCCGGAAATGGACGGATATGAAGTGTGCCGGCTGTTGAAGGCCGACGTTCGCACCGCCCAAATTCCGGTGATCTTTCTTACCGCGAAGACCGAGCAAGAAGCCGAACGATACGGCTTGGAACTGGGCGCGGTCGATTACATCGCCAAGCCGGTCAGCCCGCCTATCGTGTTGGCCAGGGTCAAGAACCATTTGGCTCTGAAGGCGGCCGCCGATTTTCTGCGCGATCAAAACGCCTTTCTGGAGAACGAAATACGGCGGCGTATCGCGGAAGTACTGGCCATTCAGGATGCCACGATACACGTCGTTACCGCGTTGGCGGAAACCCGCGATCCGGAAACCGGCAATCATATTCGGCGCACCCAGTTTTATGTGAAGGCGCTGGCCGAGGCACTGCTCAGCCAGCCGCGTTTTGCCGGGCGCTTGAACGAAGCCGATGTGGCGATTTTTTGCAAATCGGCGCCGCTGCACGACATCGGCAAGGTCGGCATTCCGGATCGGATTTTGCTGAAGCGCGGCCGGCTAACCCCGGATGAGTTCGAGATCATGAAAACCCATCCGGCGCTCGGTCGCGAGGCCATCGAACGCGCCGAACGACAATTGGGTATGCGGGTCGGCTTTTTGGACGCGGCCAAACAGATCGCCTACGGTCATCACGAAAAATGGGACGGTTCCGGTTATCCCCACGGCTTGTCCGGCGACGCCATTCCGATACCGGCTCGGATGATGGCCATCGCCGATGTTTACGACGCGTTAATCAGCCGGCGCGTCTACAAACCGCCGATGTCCCACGAATCGGCGTTGGCGACGATGCGCGAGCAGCATGTCGGTCATTTCGATCCGGACATGCTGGCCGAGTTTTTTCGGATAGAAGCCCAAATTCGGGAGATCGCCGAATGCTATGCGGACACCGATCAAGGTCCAGCCACAAATCCCCTTTGAAAATCAATGTAAAAATTCTTACAAATGGATTCCGGGGTTTGTGTCGTTGCAAACATTGCGCCGACCCTTTCCAAGGGCAAATCGGGATTGTCGAAAAAAAGTTATTTAAAGTCATAGGTTTATAGATATTTTAGAACTGGCATAGCCTGTGCTACCTCACTTCGTAACCCATCCAAGCGAGGTACTCATCATGGAATTGCCAGTATTAAACGAAACTCCCGCAGCCAGCGCAGGCGGCTGTTCTTCCCACTCTTGCGGTACGTCCGATGACCAATTAGGGCATTTGTCGGACGAGATTCGCTCCAAGGTGGAAAACCATCCGTGTTACTCGGAAGACGCTCACCACTACTTTGCCCGCATGCACGTGGCGGTGGCGCCGGCCTGTAACATCCAGTGCCATTACTGCAACCGCAAATACGATTGCTCTAACGAATCACGTCCCGGCGTGGTTTCGGAATTGCTGACCCCGGAACAGGCGGTGAAGAAAACCATGGCGGTCGCGGCCAATATCCCGCAAATGACCGTGCTGGGCATCGCCGGCCCCGGCGACCCGCTGGCCAATCCGGAACGGACTTTCGAAACCTTCCGCCGCCTCAGTGCCGAAGCGCCGGATATCAAGCTGTGCGTTTCGACCAATGGTCTGGCCTTGCCGGAATCGGTCGAGGAATTGTCCAAACACAATATCGACCACGTCACGATCACGATCAACTGCGTGGATCCGGAAATCGGCGCGCAAATCTATCCGTGGATTTTCTGGGAAAACAAACGGATCAAAGGTGTGAAAGGCGCGAAGATTTTGATCGAGCAGCAACAAAAAGGCCTGGAAATGCTGACCGCCAGAGGCATTCTGGTCAAGGTCAACTCGGTGATGATTCCCGGCGTCAACGACAAGCATTTGGCTGAAGTCAGCAAAATCGTCAAAGCCAAGGGCGCTTTCCTGCACAACGTGATGCCGCTGATCGCCGAAGCCGAGCACGGCACCTTCTACGGCGTGATGGGCCAACGCGGTCCGACCCAAGACGAACTGATGGACCTGCAGGATTCTTGCTCCGGCGACATGAACATGATGCGCCACTGCCGGCAATGCCGGGCCGACGCGGTCGGTCTGTTGGGCGAAGACCGCGGCGACGAGTTCACGATGGACAAAATCGAGGCGATGGAAATCGATTACCAGTCCGCGATGGAAAAACGCAAGGTCATCCACGAAGCGATTGCCGAGGAAATGCACAGCAAACGTGCCGCCAAAGCCGAAAAAGCCGCCAGCCATGCCGACGAGCCCAAGCTGAACACCCGCCCGGTATTGATGGCCATCGCCACCAGCGGCCAAGGCGTGATCAACCAGCACTTCGGCCATGCCAAAGAGTTCTTGATCTACGAAGCGTCTCCTGACGGGGTGCGTTTCATGAGCCACCGCAAAACCGATCTGTATTGCAGCGGCGACGAGACTTGCGGCGACGGCGAAAGCGTATTGCAGCGCACGATCCGGGCGCTGGAAGGTTGCGAAGTGGTGCTGTGTTCGAAAATCGGTTACGAGCCTTGGGACATGCTGGAGCAAGCCGGCATCGTGCCTAACGGCGAGCACGCGATGGAGCCGATCGAGGATGCGGTGATGGCGGTGTACAAGGAATTGGCCGCCGCGGGCAAGTTGGACGAGGTGAAAGACGACCAACGCGCAACCGCGTAACTACGGACCGGATTTACGCCGCGTACGCAAGCAAGGCTTGCGTACGCGGGTAACCCGCCCATTCAGCACACATTCGCCAAGAGGTGACGTCATGGCATTGAAAATTATTGAAACCTGCGTGAACTGCTACGCCTGCGAGCCTTTGTGCCCCAGCAAGGCAATTTATATGTCGGAATCGGCCGGGCATTTTAAAATCAACCCGCGCAAATGCACCGAGTGCGAGGGCGATTACAAAGATACCCAGTGCGCCAGCATTTGCCCGATCGAAGGCGCGATACTCGACGCGCAAGGCATCGCAATCAACCCACCCGGTTCGCTGACCGGTATCCCGCCGGAGCGCATGGCGGAAGCGATGGCGGAACTGCAAGCCCATTGACGGCGATGGCCATCGTCCATTTCTACGAGAAACCGGGTTGTTTGAACAACACCCGGCAGAAGCAGTTGCTTAACGCGGCCGGCCACTTGTTGGTCGTGCATGATTTGTTGCAGCATCCATGGGCCAAACAACCCGACCTGTTGAGGGCGTTTTTTGGCGAAATGCCGGTTGCCGAATGGTTTAACCGTAGTGCGCCGGCCGTCAAGCAAGGCTTGATCGATCCGGATAGTTTGGATGAAGCACAGGCGATCGCGTTGATGGTTGGGCAGCCTTTGCTGATCCGCCGGCCGCTGATGGAAGTCGACGGCACTCGGGTATGCGGCTTCGACGAAGCCCAGGTCGATCGCTGGCTAGGTTTGAAAATACCGTCCGGCAAGGATTTGGAGACGTGTCCTAGGCAGGCCCACGCCGAGGCGTGCAAGCCATGAACACCCTAAAGTTGGAAAACGATGACGGCGTTCCGGTAGCGGTGTCGTTGTCGGAGCGGGTGCATTGGATAGGCGCTTTCGATCCCAATCTGCGTACCTTCGACATCATTCTGAAGACGGCCAACGGTACCAGTTACAACGCCTACATCATTCGCGGCAGCGAAGGTGTCGCGGTCATCGATACCGTGAAGGAAGGTTTTGCGGGCGATTTTTTCGCTCGACTGGAAAGCGTGGCCGATTATTCGGAAATCAAGGTCATCGTTCTGAATCATCTGGAACCGGATCACACCGGCGCTCTGCCGGAATTGATGCGGCGGGCGCCGCAAGCGCAGTTGTTCATCTCGCAAAAAGCGCAATCGATGTTGAAGGGGTTGCTGAAACAGAACGAGTTGAGCTTTACGCCGGTGTTGACCGGCGATTCGGTCTCGCTCGGCGACCGTAGTCTGGAGTTTTTGCACACACCTTACCTGCACTGGCCGGATACTCAGTGCACCTACGCGCCCGAGGAAGCTATCTTGTTTTCCGGCGACGTATTCGGTTGCCATTTTTGCGACAAGCGTTTGTACAACGATTGCGTCGGCGATTTTCGGTTCTCGTTCGAGTATTACTACGCGCACATCATGCGGCCGTTCAAGGAATACGTGGTACGCGCGCTGGAGCTGATCGAGCCGTTGCCGCTGACGCTGATCGCTCCCACGCACGGCCCGATTTTGCGCGACCGGCCGCAGCATTACATCCAGCGCTACCGGCAGTTGTCCAGCCCGGCCCTACATAACGAGCTCAGCCCCAATCAGAAGACTCTGCTGATTTTCTACATCAGTTCCTATGGGAATACCCGGCGCATGGCGGAAGCGATTTACCAAGGCGCGATGCAGGTCGAGGACGTGCGGGTATCGCTGTACGACCTGGAGGGCGGAGAAGTGGCGCCTTTCGTCGATTTGATCGAAGAAGCCGACGGCTTGGTGCTGGGTACGCCGACGATCAACGGCGACGCGGTCAAGCCGATTTGGGATTTGTTGTCCTCGCTGACCGTGGTCAATCTAAAAAACAAGTTGGGCGGGGTGTTTGGCTCCTACGGCTGGACCGGCGAAGGCGTGCGTCTGGTCGAGGACCGTCTGCGCGGCTTGAAATTGCGGGTGCCGATTCCCGGTTTGCGGGTGAAACTGATCCCGACCGACGACGAAATTTTGGAATGCAAAGCCTTTGGCTTGGAACTGGCGCAGGAATTGACCGGCGCCCGAGCCAACCGCACCGTGAATTTCGCCGATTTGGCCTGAAACAACATCGACGCGCGCCGCGTGGACAGGACCGTGTGAGTCTTGCCACCGATTGTCCCGCTTGTTGAGCAGCAAAAGCGGTTTACCGAGTATTCGGCCGGAGCCCCTGGGTTTCGGCCGGGCCGATGCAAGGACGCATCGGTGGATCCACCGTCGAAAGGCGGTGGAAATCGGGGGGCCTTATCGGGCCTCCACAACGAAGATTCGTCAGATTAGGCGGTTTTCGGGATTATTTTCAATACCTTAAGGAGTTTTAGCAATGGCCAAAGCGACCATTACGTTCGAAGATATCAATGTCACTGTCACGGTTCCGGCCGGCACTCGAGTCATCGAAGTGTCTGAAAAAGTCGGGTCTGGGATTACCTACGGCTGCCGAGAAGGTGATTGCGGCACCTGCATCATGAAGGTGACTTCGGGCTGGAATCATTTGACCGAGCCATCGGTGCTGGAAGATAAGGTGCTGCGGGAAAACATGGCCGGCAAACACAATCGTCTGGCTTGTCAGGCGCAAGTGTTGGGCGGTCAAATCTCCGTCAAACCGGTGTAACCCACTTCACAGGAGGCAGACATGGCTTTAGTGACCTTTACCAGTCCCGAATATCGGGATAAAACCGTTTACGCGGTAGCCGGCAGTCACACTCAGACGGTGCTGAAACTGGCTTTGGAAAACAAGATTCCGATTAACTTCGAATGCGAAGACGGAGAGTGCGGTACTTGTTTAGTGCGGGTAACCAGTATCGACAAAAAAAATCAACGCATGGGCGGTCCGCTGACCGAGAAGGAAAAAACCGTGTTGAAAGAAGTCGGTAAGGTAACCGCCGAGGAGTTGGAAAAAATGATCGTCGACGATTTGCCATGCGAGTGGCGTCTGGCCTGCCAGATGATAGTCAGAGACGAAGACATCCGGGTCGAATACTAACTCGGTTAACCCCGGCCGGAGGAAAGTCGATGAGTTGCATACCCGTCCTAGCGTCGCCGGCGGAAGCCGATTTGGCGGCAAAAAACCAGTCCAGGCAGGCGATCCGCGACGATCTTTTGGCCCGTGCCAGCCCGACGCCCAATCGCGTCTGGCTGGCGCAAATTATCGCCAGTTGGGCGGTCGGAGACGGCGTGTTGCCGGACCGAATGGGCTTGGAGCCCGACGATTTCAAGCAGTTGCTGGCGCGGCATTTTTCCGGATATTCGTTAGCGGAAACGGCAGTGTCCGGTAGCGTGCTGGATTACGGTAGGATGCTGGAAAAACAGGATTTGGAAGTGTTGTTGCGGCAATTTGCCGTCGAAGCCGACGATCGGGAAATTTTGATCTCGTTGATCGTTTCGGCTTGCTTGGGCAGCGATCATCTTTGGCAAGATCTCGGATTATGGTCGCGCAAGGACTTGTCCGATATGTTACTGCGGAATTTTCCGGAATTGGTGGCGCGCAACAGCAAGGATATGAAGTGGAAAAAGTTTTTATATAAGCAGCTTTGCGAGGCCGAAGGATTGTATGTCTGTCGGGCGCCCTCCTGCGAGGTTTGTCACGACTACCCACAGTGCTTTGGGCCGGAAGATTAACCGCTCTCGACGAGAAGAGTCGCTCTATTAAGATTTCGTTAAAATACTGGTTTTACCGGAATTGTCACATTTTTAACTTATACTTGTGCTTTTTGCTTGGACGCGGAGTTTTTCCGGAGGAATGGATAAATGCATTGGTATCGTTGGGCGCTTGTGGCGTTGCTTGGCATTGCGACGCTCGGGCATGCCGAAGAGTTGGACAAGCGGGCTTTGCGCGACCGCTATGACGAACTCAAGCAGCATTACGAAGGGTTAAAACGGCGGGGGTTCGATTTGGGAGTGACCGACGCTCAGGTGCAAGCCATCGAGCAAGCTCGCCAACACAACGATTTGCGCGGATTAGCCGCTGCTCTCTCCGAGCTGGACGCGACGTTTCAAACCCTCGAACAGCCCAAGCCCACCCAAAGCGACGCAGGCGCGCCAAGCGCTGCAATCCAGTCGCCGGTAGCGACCTCTCCGTTATCCACTAGTCCCGTCAAGGCGCAACGTGCCGTCATCAGAACGCTGGCGTCGAACACCACGTTTCGCCAACTTCTAGCCTATAAGGGCAATCCCCGCCGTATCGATGCCAGCGGGGCGGCCGGGCGGAATATCGACGAGTTTTCCGATGTCGCGGCTCAGCGCGATGCCGGCTGGGTATTGGCGCTGGCTTTGGTGGAAGCAAATCCCGAATTGTTTGAAAAAGCGGCGCGGGCCGCGGAATTTGCGTTCGGCAAGCAAGATCCGAGCGGATATTTTCATAATGGCCAGGGTGCATCGCCGCGCACGGCGATCAATGCCGACACTTTTTTTCTGC
This sequence comes from Methylomonas sp. MS20, assembly GCF_050275925.1. Taxonomy (NCBI): domain Bacteria; kingdom Pseudomonadati; phylum Pseudomonadota; class Gammaproteobacteria; order Methylococcales; family Methylococcaceae; genus Methylomonas; species Methylomonas sp. MS20. The sequence goes on along the minus strand of NZ_CP189962.1, from coordinate 4,430,480 downwards.
AAGCTTACGGGCAAATGCTGTGGATACTGAAAGAGGATAACAGCCAGCCGGCCTATACAGCGCGCTTGGAAGCTTTGTTGCCTAAGGTCCGCCAGGCGATGGCTTGGCTTAGACAAAATACCGATGAAATGCTGCGCCAAGATGGTCACACCGCCAACCGACTGGTGTTTGATGGGCTGGCATTTCAGTTGAACGGCAAATTGTTGGACGATCCTAGTTTGGTTGCGATCGGTAACGGATTTTTGCGCGACGTGGTGGCGGCTCAACGCGGCGATGGCGTATTCGTCGAAAAGGGCGGTCACGATAGTAGCTACCAGGCTGTCACATTGATGAATCTGCAAATTGCCTGGTCCTATTCCGACGATGCTCGTTTGCGCCAGCAGTTGTTCGACGCGGTGCGCTTGGGTATGGCTTGGTTGAAACCGCGTATTCTGACTAGCGGCGAAGTGTCGGCCGAAGGCAATACGCGTACCGGCCTGGGCCAGGAAAGTTTCTTCGGCAAGGTCAAGGAAATCAATTATGGCGAAGTCGCCTATTGCCTTTACTACTGGTCGGTGATCGCGGACGATGCCGAGGCGGGCCGTCTGGCCGACAGCGTGATGGCATTTGCGCTTAAGCACGGTTGATCTAAAGTTTTAGGGTGCGGAATCGGCGATTCCGCGTTTATGTTCTGTGGGGATGAGTTATTCGGGAAGAAAATGGAAAATACACTGAATTTTGCGTTATTGGGTTGCGGTCGGATTGCCTCTCGGCATGCGGAGGTACTGTCGGGACCCGTGGAAGGCGCTAGATTGGTGGCGGTTTGCGACGTCACCGAGGAACGGGCGGAATTGTTCGGCAGCAAATACGGCGTGCCGCACTTCACCGACCTGCACGAAATGATGGCGGCGATGGGCGACAAGATTGATGTGATCAACGTGCTGACGCCGACCGGTTGCCATGCTCAGCACGTGTTGGAAGTCGTTGAATACAAAAAGCACGTGGTCGTCGAAAAACCGATGGCGTTAACGTTGGACGATGCCGAGGCAATGATCGAGGCTTGCGATCGTGCCCAAGTCAAACTGTTCGTCGTCAAGCAAAATCGATACAACGTGCCGGTGCAAAAGCTGCATCAAGCGATGAAGGCCGGGCGTTTCGGCAAGATTGCGATGGCCACCGCGCGAGTGCGCTGGATGCGCAATCAGGCCTATTACGATCAGGACGGCTGGCGCGGCACTTGGTTGTGGGACGGCGGCGTGTTTTCCAATCAAGCCAGTCACCACGTGGATTTACTGACCTGGCTTTGCGGCGACGTCGATTCGGTGTTCGCATACACCGCGCGTAGTCTGGTGGATATCGAAGTCGAGGATACCGGCGTCGCGGTGCTACGCTTCCGTAACGGCGCGCTGGGCGTCATCGAAGCCACCACGGCGGCCCGGCCGAAAGATTTGGAGGCGTCGATCAACATCCTTGGCGAACACGGTACTGTCGAGATCGGCGGTTTCGCCGTTAACCAGATGAAGACGTGGTTGTTCGAAGAGCCGACGCCCGACGACGAGCTGGTGTTGCAAGAGTTCAACCAGAATCCGCCCAACGTCTATGGCTTCGGTCATTTGGAATATTTGCGCAACGTGGTGCACGTGATCAATCACGGCGGCGGTGCGATGGTGGACGGTCTCGAAGGCTTGAAGTCGTTGCGCTTGATCAGCGCGATTTACGAGTCCGCCGCGACCAGTCGCGAAGTCTGGTTGCGCTTTCAGCCGACGCATAGTCGACTGGGCCGGGCGGAAATGCGCAGACGGAGCGACACGGCCGAGGATCTTCGTAAACCGCGCAAGTAACCCCTTCAGTTTTTCGACCCACGAGATTTTTAATTCATGTCCAATTCAGAAAATTCGCAGTCGTCGGCCAGCGTGGCGCCGACTGCCATCGTCCACCCCAACGTCAAGCTCGGCAAGAACGTCGTCATCGAGGATTTTTGCATCATCGGTTATCCGCCCAAGGGCTATCAGCCCGGCGAACTGGAGACCGTGATCGGCGACGATACCCATATTCGTTCGAACACGATCATTTATGCCGGCGCTGCTCTGGGTAGCCATTGCCATGTCAGTCATTACGTGTTCATTCGCGAGAATACCAACCTCGGCGATCATTGTTCGGTCGGCGTTAACGTCGTCATCGAGCACCACTGCCAGATCGGCAACAACGTGCGTCTGCAGGCCCAAGCCGGTTTGTGCGAATACACCGTGCTGGAGGACGATGTCTGGCTGGGGCCTAGAGTCATCACCACTAACGTGCCGCATCCGACTTGCGACAAAGCCAAGGAATGTCTGAACGGACCGGTGATCCGCCGCGGCGCGATTTTGGGCGCGGCCGTGACGGTCAGCCCGAATCTCGAAATCGGCGAACGGGTATTGGTTGGGGCCGGCAGTGTGATCACCAAATCGACCGAGGACGGCGCGATTTTGTTCGGCGTGCCGGCCAAGAAAATCGGCGAGGTCGAGGGCGTTAAATGCCAGTACGAGTTGATGCCGCAAAGTCCGTACAAAACCGATGGAGCCGCGCCGACCGATGCGCCCGCCCGTCGCGTGCCGTTTGCCGATCTCGGTGCCCAGTATCAGCGCCACAAACAGGAATTCCGTCTGGCGATGGATCGGGTGATTTTGAACAATCGCTTTATCAACGGTCAGGAAGTCGCCGAATTCGAGCAAAGTTTTGCCAGCTATTGCAAAACCGCTTACGCGATCGGCGTCGGCAGCGGTACCGATGCGCTGGAACTGGCCCTGATGGGCTTGGGCATAGGCCAAGGCGACGAGGTCATCACGACGCCGCACACCTTTATCGCGACCGCCGAAGCGATCGCCTTGTCCGGTGCCACCCCGGTATTTGCCGACATCGATCCGCTGACTTATCAAATCGATCCGGCCGCGTTGGAAAGCAAAATCACCGCCAAGACCAAGGCGATCATTCCGGTGCATCTGTATGGGCATCCGGCGCCGATGCCGGAAATTCTGGCGATTGCCAAAAAACACGGATTACGGGTTATAGAAGACGTGGCGCAGGCGCACGGCGCGACGATCAACGGCCAGACCGTCGGCGGCATTGGCGATGTCGGTTGTTTCTCGTTCTATCCCGGTAAAAACTTGGGGGCCTACGGCGATGCCGGCGCGGTAACCACCAACGATTCCGAATTGGCGGCCAGAATCGCCAAACTGCGCGATCACGGCCGTTCGACTAAATATTTGCATGAAATCGTTGGCCGCAATAGTCGTTTGGATACCTTGCAAGCAGCGTTGCTCAACGTCAAACTCAAGCATTTGCCGAAATGGACCGCCAGTCGGCAGGCCGCCGCCGCCCATTATCAAGAAAAGCTGGCCGGTTTACCGTTAACGTTGCCGGCCGTCGCGGAAGGTTGCGAGCCGGTTTACCACTTGTACGTGGTGCGTTGCCAGGATAGGGACGGATTGTCCGCCTTTCTGAAAGCCAACGGCATCGACAGCGGCGTGCATTATCCGACGCCGTTGCATTTGCAGCCGGCGCTGGCTTACCTGGGCTACTCGGCCGGCGATTTTCCGCGTACCGAGGAGGCCGCCGCCAACATTTTGTCGTTGCCGATGTTCCCGGAAATCACCCGCGATCAGATCGATTACGTCGCGGCCACGATACAGCGTTTTTTCCAGGCATAAGGCGGCGACATGGCGGCTCCGGAATTATCCATTGTCACCTCGGCGTATAACGAGGTCGGTAACGTCGAACGCTTTCTGAGCGGCGCGTTGCAAGCTGTCGAAAATCTGGGCGTGTCGGCCGAGATCGTGTTTTTCGACGACGGCAGCACCGACGGTACCGGCGCGGCGGTGGCGGCCTTTGCCGGCCGCTCCGGCGACGTTCCGATCAAATTGGTCAGCCGGCCGCACAAGATGGGGATTACCGCGACGATTGTCGATACCTATCCCAACACCGCCGGCCGCTACGTGTGTCTGGTGCCGTCCGATCTGGAGTCCTTGCCGGAAGACGACATCCCGGTGCTGTACGGCGCGATGGACGACGAGACCGACGTGGTGGTCGGCTGGCGGAAGGACAGAGGCGACGGCAAATTGTTGGCTTCGAAAATTTACAATTGGATCAACTGGTATTTGTTTGGGGTGCGCTTGCACGACATGAACTGGATCAAGTTGATTCGCCGCGAAAAGCTGAGCGATTTGCGGCTGCGTTCCGATTGGCACCGGTTTTTGGTGCCTATCCTGGCGCAGAAACGCGGCTGCCGCTTTAAGGAAGTGGTTACTCAGTGGCATCAACGCCGTTACGGCCGATCCAATTTTGGACTCAAGCGTTTCTCGATCGCTATCGCCGATCTGGTGACGGTTAAATTATTGCTGGCTTACGGCGATCGGCCCTTGCTGTTTTTCGGTTATTGCGCGGTAGCGGCGCTGGCGATTGCCTTGCTCGGTCAGGGTGTGCTCGGCGGTGTCGCGGCGACCGGATTGGCGTTGACCAGCGTGTTATTGCTGGCCATTGGCGCCGCCGTCGAATTCATTTTAAAAACCGGAGATCGCTAAACCATGAAAGTGTGCATGATGACTTCGGTGTATGCGCTCGGCGAAGAGGACCGTAACGGTTCGTTTTTGGTCGAGTGCAACCGATACATGACCGAGCGCGGTTACCGGGTCGAGGTGTTCGCGCCCAGCTACGAAGGCCGGGAAAACCATAGCGTGCAAGGCGTGCCGGTTTACCGCTTCCGTTATTTTTTCAAACGCTTCGAAAATTTGACCCATTTTCAGGGCGCGCCCAACCGGATTCGCAATCCGCTGTATTTGTTCGTGGCCGGGTTTTATATTCTGTCCGGTCTGGTCCAGGCGATCGGATTTTGCCGGCGCGGCAATTACGATGTTATTCACGTCCATTGGCCGTTCCCGCATGGGATCTGGGGCTATTTCGCGGCGATGGCGCATCGCACGCCCATCGTGCTGACGTTTCACGGCGCCGAACTGCTGCTATCCAAGAAGTTTCCGTTCGTCGCCTATTTCATTCGCCATGCGGTCAGGCACGCCCAGGCCTTGATCTGCAATTCCAACTATACCGCCGGACAGCTCGCGGCACTGACCGGGGTTCCGGTGGCATCGATACACGTGATTCCGTTCGGCGCCACGGTCGAGATCAAACCCGTCGAGAAAAACCGCGCCAAGCCGGTCAAGGACGTGTTGTATGTCGGCCGTCTAATCGAGCGCAAAGGTGTCGGCTATTTGCTGAATGCGTGGCCGGACATCGTCAAGCACACCCAAGCGCGCTTGCATATCGTCGGCGACGGCGACAAGGCGGCCGAGTGGAAGGCCTTGGCCCAAACGCTCGGCATCGAAGCCAGTGTCAGCTTCCACGGCGTCGTGACCAACGAGCAATTGGAACAATTGTATCGCGAGGCCGACGTGTTCGTGTTGCCGTCCATTGTCGATAGCCGGGGCGACACCGAGGGTCTCGGCATTGTGTTGGTCGAGGCCTTGGCTTACTTGACGCCGGTGGTGGCTTGCGATGTCGGCGGCATCTCCGACGTGATTCGCGATGGTGAAACCGGCTTGCTGGTGCCGCAGCGCGACGCCAAGGCGCTGACGGATGCGGTATTGAAAGTACTCGAAAACCCTGAATTGGCCGAGCGTTTGGTCAATGCCGGAGCGGCCCACGCGAGGACATATTTCGATTGGCGGCGTATCATAGACGCCTTGTCTAACGTATATGGTTCGGTTACTCGTGAAAAGTCCTAAACCACTATCGATACTATCCGGCGTTTCCGGTTGGTTTTGGCTTTACGTAGGCCTAATTCTGCTGGGCGCCTACTTGCTGTACGCGGCGATCGTGCCGACCTATAAATCGCCCAATTCCCGCTTGTGGAGCTCGGCGATGGGTTATCCGGCCATGTTGCGCAAAATGAACGCGGAGATTCCAATCGAAACCGCGTTGCCGAGCCAGCGGGAAATGGTTAAGACCGTGTCGGCGGCCGGTGAAATCGGCTTTTTGCACGAGGTGCCGATCAATATCGAAGTCGCCAGTATCGTGACCGATGTGTATGTGGAGAGCGGCGCGAAAATCAAGGTCGGCGATCTGTTGCTACGTCTGGATAACGGCGGCAGTCCGACCCGTTTGGCCCGTTTGGATGTCGAGGACAAACGGAATGCCTACGAAAAGGCCCGCCGCGATTATTTGCGGGAGAAAGAGGCCTTCAAAAGCGGCATCATCGCCCAAACCGATTTGGCGCAGTACGAAGCGGACATGAATCAGGCCCGAATCGAATTGAATAAGGCGCAGGAAAGTTTGAGCCAATCGTTCGAGTCGCGCAGCAAGAACATCTTCGGCGACGCCAAGCAAAGCAGTCGCGGCGCCAAGACCGACATCCTGTCACCGATCGACGGCGAAGTCGTCCAGGTGGCGACCTATGCGGGCGAGAACATCCTAGGCCCTAAGAACGGCTTGATGTCGCTGGGCGATACCTTGATGTTCAAGGCTTCGGTCGATCAGCGCTATTTTTCGACGATACAAGCCGGCAATCGGGCGGAAGTCTATTTGCAGGCCTATCCCGATAAGCCGTTCGCCGCCAAGGTGATTAAAATCGACAACTTCATCGCGGTCGCCGGCAAGGCCGACGCGACAGTCCCCTATACGTTCAACGTTTGGTTGGAATTGGAGGGGGTGCCGACCGAATCGATACCGCTGGCGCGTGGTATGAACGGCTATTGCCGCTTCGATTATCCGTTTCAGGCCCTAGCGATACCGGAAAAAGCCTTGCTGAATTATTCCGGACAGCGCGGCGTCGTCATGACGGTCAATGCCGAGCGGCGTTTGGAATTGAAGCAGGTCACCTACAGCGCCAGCATGGATGGCATGGTAGCGATTTCGTCCGGGCTCGGCGAGCGGGAGCGCGTGGTATTGAGCGGACAAGTTGGTTTGCAATCCGGCGATAAAGTCAAATTTGAAGAATGATGAATAGAAAATCGGCGAAGATGAGTGTCGAAGCCTCGAACGGGGCGGAGATCGGTGATAGACGTCTAGACAAAACCGGAGCCAGAAGCCGCGACTGGATTCGGGCTTGGCTGATCGGTGCGGCGATGACCTGCGCCGGCATGCCCTCGGCTCAGGCTTGGCCGTATGGCGACGATGCGGAAGCCGACAGCGGCGAAGTCGCCGCGCCCGCATTTTGCGAAGGCATACCGCGCCAGTCGGTCGGTCGCTTGAGCTTGCCGGGCGCGATCAAAATGGCGTTGTGCCACAACCCTTCGGTCGTTAAAGCGCGTCGCGACGTGCGGTCGGCGCGTTTGAACTACGACGCCGAGGACGCCAAATACGCGTCCGAGGTCGAATTCACCGTCAATGAAAGTTATCAGTTCGGCGATACCAGCCAGATCGAAAATGTGGTCAACGTCGACCCGGCCAATCCCACCTCGATCCGTTCCAATTCGGAACGCACCTATATGAGTCTGCGCTGGACCGCGCCCTGGTGGTACAAATCCGAATTCAAGTACGAGGCAGCCAAGAGCCGCTTGGGTATACAGTTAGCCGAGGCGCGTTTGAACCGTACCGAACAGGATGTGATGTTCTCGGTTTATAAGGCCTATCTGGCGGCGCTGGTGCAGAAACATAAGCTGGATATCGAGACTCGCAAACTCGAGGCGATCAGCGACCAGAGCAAAACCCAACAACGCAATTTCGAATTGGGGCGCGCTTCCGAAGTCGGCGTCGTGATCGAGGAAGGCAATTTGCTGAATCAGCAATTGACCGCCGGCGACACCCGCGAGGCGATGGATACCAAAATGAACGAGTTGCTGGGCTGGCTGGATATCAAGAATGCCACCGGCGTGGAATTGGACGACTATCCGCTGGAGCCGGGCAAGAGCGATGTTCACGCCTACGATATCGACCGGGCCTTGCAGTTCCAAACTCAGGAAGTCAATATCCAGATAGTTCAACAAGCGGTCGAAATCGACAAGCACGAAGATGTCTGGAAACCCACCGTCTCGACCTGGGCCGGTTACAGTCCCTACATCAAGTCGGTCGGTACTTCGCAATCCAGGGAAATCAACGACTTGGTGACCGTGGGCGTGGAAGTGCAAGTCGAGTTGCCCAATTTCGAGGCTCGCGATGCCGCCGTTAAGGTGGCCTCTCACGACAAGACCATGTTGGACGAGCAATTGCGCGGCGCGATCGACGATACCCGCAGCCAATCCAGGCAATTTCAAAATAAATTAACCAAATTGACCGAGCAGATCGAACTACTGGACAAATTGCGCAAGGTTCAGGAACGCCGACTGGAAGCCGGCCGGAAAAGTGTGGAGCTTGGCACGATGAACCCGATGGAATACCGGAATCTGGAAAGCAATCTGGATGCGACCCAAACCCAGCGCTTGGATAAATTGTTCGATTATCTGGTGGCGGAAGCCGAGTTGAAACATCTGTACGGCATCGACGTGCTCGCTAACATTCGTTGACAACGACAATACCGGAGGAATTGCGGTCGGTACGGGTAGGAGATCCGCCGAAGTTGCCCTGATTAGTGGGCCGACAGGCTGAGAAAAGCAGCGCCGCCGCGCGCCCCGACTTGCGTGATTGCGTTTTCTTGTTAGCTAGGGCGACAAGACTTGCTCCGTCGGATCGGTGTTTTGCTCGGCCAGCGACCAACCACCCCCTAAAGCTTTATACATTTGTATTTGAGCGGTCAACACATCCAATCTTGCTTGGACGCGGTTGTTTTCGGTGCCCAGGTAGCTGCTCTGCGCATTCAACAATGCTTGGAAATCCACCGCGCCCAAACGGTAACGGTCCTCGGAAATCCGGTAAGCCAACTTGGCCTGCTCCGCGGCGCTTTGTAGGGCTTGCACACGGCGGCGGCTGTTGGCGAAGGTCGCGGCGGCGTCCTCGACTTCCTTGAAGGCGGTCAACACGGTTTGTCGGTAGTTTTCGATCAACTCGGCATTCGCGGCTAATGCGTAGTCCAGAGCGGCTTCCAAGCGCCCGCCTTGGAACAGCGGCTGGGAAAGTCCGGCCGCCAGACTCGCCGCCACGCCGGCCGGTTGCGGGTTGGCAAGCACGCTGCTTAGGCTTAACTGCAACTTCGGATAAAACGCGGCGCGCGCCACGGCGATATCGGCATTGGCGGCCACCAGCTCCATTTCCAATTGACCGATGTCCGGTCTTCGCTGTAATAGGTCGGCGGGCTGCGAGGCGGGAATGCTCGGTGTCGCCAGATCGGCGAAGCGCGCCGGCGCCAAGTGTAAATGTTGCGGCGGGTGGCCGAGTAAAATCGCCAAACTGTTTTCCGCGAGCGCTTGTTGCTGGATCAGCTGGTCTAGGCTGGCGCGGGCATTGGCATGGGCCGTGCGTTGCTGGGCCACTTCCAGTTCGTAGGCGGCGCCGGCTCGTTGGCGAGCTTCGACGATAGTCAAGATCGCGCCGACCGTTTCCAGGAAATCGGCCGCGATTTGCCGGCGTTCTTGGAGGGCCAGCAGGTTGAAATAGGTCTGGCCGATGTCGGCCATTACGACCAGCCGTAGCGCGTCGCGGGCGAACAGCTGGCTCAGCACGCGAGCGCCGCCGGCGTCGCGCTTGGCCCGATTGGCGCCCCACAAATCCACCTCGTAAGCGATGTCGATTTGGCCGCTGGTTTTCTGGCTGTCGCTCAGTTCGTTGCGGCTGTCGCTGAAGTTGCCGTCCAACGTCGCACTGGGCCAGAGGTCGGCACCGGCGATTCTGGCTTGAGCGCGCGCTTGCGCTATCCGTTGAACGGCCGCGGCCAGATCCTTGTTGGCGGCCAAGGCTTCGCCGATCAAAAGGTTGAGTTGCTCGCTGGAGAAAGCTCGCCACCATTGCTCATCGATATCGGCCGGATCGTCCGCGCGCGCTTCCCGCCAATGCGTCGGCGTTTCGGCGCTGGGGCGTCGGTAGTCGGACAACAGGTTACAGCCGGCGTTCAGGCTTAGTAACACAACTAGGAACGCTGGATGTCGGGCTTTCTTGGTCATTCCGCCGCCAAGGCCACGACCGGATCCAGAAAGGCGGCCTTGCGGGCCGGTAGGTAGCCGAATAACACGCCGGTACCGAAGGCGCAGGAAAAAGCGAGGATCGCCGGCAGCGGCGAAAACAGCACCGCCATCTCGAAGTACTTCAAAACGTAACCGGCGGCAAATCCCAGCAACACACCCATAAATCCGCCCAAGGTACAGACCACCGCGGCTTCGGTGTTGAATTGCAACAAAATATCGCGGCGGCGGGCGCCGGTGGCGATACGGATACCGATTTCGCGGGTGCGTTCGGTGACGCTGACCAACATGATGTTCATGACGCCTATGCCGCCGACCAGCAAGGAAATAGCGGCGACAATGCCTAGCATCAAGGTAAAGGTATTCTGGGTTTCGGTGGCCGATTCGATAATCGAGGCCATGTTGCGTATCCGGAAATCCTCGGTCTGGTGACGGGCGATCAGCAAATCGGTGATCGCTTGTTGGGTGGCGTCGATCTTAATGACGTCCTCGACCCGCACCGTGATGCCCCCCAGATACTTCTGGCCGAACAAACGGGTCAGGCCGGTCGTAATCGGCACGAACACCGCGTCGTCGCGGTCGCTGCCTTGGGCGTCGGCACCCTTGGTTGCCATTACCCCGATCACTTCGAACGGAATATTGCCTATCATCACGAAACGGCCCAGCGGGTCTTCGCCTTCGGCGAACAACAGTTTGCGTACCGTTTCGCCCAATACCACCACCGGTGCGTAGCGCCGCTGGTCGCGCTCGTCGAAAAAATCGCCAAGCGCGACCGGCCAGTCGCGTACCCACGGCATGCTGGACGCGACGCCTTGCACGCTGGTCGCGTAATCGACGCTACCGTAACGCACGGTCATCCGGCCGTTGCGTTCCGGCGCGGCCGATGCGACGTTGGCCAGTTCCGCGATCGCGTCGGTATCGGCGAGTGTCAAGGTGGCCACGTCGCCGCCACCGCGAAAGCCCGGTAGGCCGGGGCGGATCGATAGGATGTCGGTGCCCATCGCCCGCATTTGCTCCAGCACTTTTTCCTGGCTGCCTTGGCCGACCGCCAACATGGTCACGACGGCGGCGACGCCGATGACGATGCCCAGCAAGGTTAGCGCGGTGCGAAACAGGTTGACGCGTAGCGAGCGTAGCGCGGTCTTGGCTGCTTCGCCCAGTTCCGCCGCCAGCCCCGCGCCGCCGATGCCGGAGTGCGCCGGCGGCGGCAGGGCCGAACCGCCGATATGAGCTTCCCCGTCGCCGACGATCTTGCCGTCGGCGATATGAATCACGCGTTGCGCATGGGCCGCGATTTTTTCGTCGTGCGTGATCAACAATACCGTGCGGCCTTCGGCGTGCAGATTGCCGAGCAGACTCATCACCTCCATGCCGCTGTGACTGTCCAGCGCGCCGGTCGGTTCGTCGGCCAGAATCACCGGCGGGTCGTTTATCAAGGCACGGGCGATTGCGACCCGTTGCTGCTGGCCGCCGGAAAGTTGCATCGGTCGGTGCTCGCCACGCTCGGCCAGACCCAGTTTGCTTAACAGCTGCAAGGCGCGTCGTCGGCGTTCGAGCTTCGGTAGGCCGGCGTAGAGGGCAGGTATCTCGACGTTTTCGGTGGCGGTGGCGGTATTCAGCAAATTGTAGCGTTGGAATACGAAACCGAAGCTATCCCGCCGTAGCGCGGCCAGTTGGTCGGGGTCCAGGTCGGCCACGTCGCGACCGAGCACCCGGTAAGCGCCGGCGTCGGCACGGTCCAGGCAGCCTATCAAATTCATCAGCGTCGACTTGCCCGACCCGGATTGGCCGACGATCGCGACGAATTCGCCGGGCCAAATCGTCAGCGAGACGCCGTCCAGCGCTCGAACCGTGGCGTCGCCGTTCGGATAGACGCGCTGAATGTCGGTCAGTTGCAGCAATGGCGTCTGATTCATAGGCGCGGTACTCCGGGCGCCGCATTCGGACCGAGCGGTCCGGGGTCCTTACGGCGGTTTTTGATCTTGTCTTCGCCGCCGGCGGGCGGTTCGACCCGGTCGCCGACCGCCAGTCCGGCCCGCACTTCGGCGAAACGGCGATTGCGCAAGCCGATTTGGACGACTTTCTCGCCGCCGTCCGGGCCGGCGACCTTGACGCGATAGGCGTCTCCCAAGTCGCTGTCGTTGCGGCGGTCGCGGGCGCCGAGCGCGTTGATCGGTATTAGCGGGACTTGCTCGGCCTTGCCCAGCACGAAAAACATCTGGGCGCTCATGCCGGTCATCAATTGCCGGTCGTGGTTGTCGACGTCGACCAACACGTTATACAGTACGACGTTGTTGATGACTTCCGGCGTCGGCAGTATTTGCCTGACCGTGGCTTGCCAACGCCGCTCGCCCGAGCCCATCGTCGTGAAATATACCGCCATGGCCGGGCGGAGCCGCATCACATCGGCTTCGGCGACTTGGGCGCGTACCGTCATCGTGTCCAGTTTCGCCAACTGCAGGATCATCGGCGTGGTTTGATTGGCGTTTAACGTTTGGCCCTCGCGGGCTTTTTGATCGACCATCGTGCCGGCCATCGACGCGTAGATTTTGGTGTAGCCCAAATTGGTTTTATCGCCGTTCAGCGTCGATTGCAATTGCTCGATTTGCGCTTCCAGCGCCGCGACGGTGGCGTCGGCGTTTTTCAACGTGAATTCGCTGTTTTGAAAATCCTGGACGCTGACGCCGTGGCTGACCAGCAATTCCCGGTTGCGTTCGTATTGCTGACGGGCGAACAGTGCTTGGGCTTGTTGACCGCGCAATTGCGCTTGCAGGTTCTTGATATTGGCTTCGTCGGCGGCGACCCGAGCCGCATAAATTCGCGGATCGATCTGCGCCAGTAGTTGGCCGGCCTCGACATCGTCACCGATTTTGACTTGGATTTTTTGTAACTGACCGGTGACTTGGGCGCCGACATCCACGTATTCCTTGGGCTCGAGTTTGCCTTGAGCGGTGACGGTTTCCTCAATGTCCCCGAGCGTGACGGTCGCTAACGCGGGGCGGTCGGCATCCGTGGACTTATTAGTGGGCGTCAGCCAGCGATAAGCCGCGATCGCGGTAGTCAACAGCAACAGCAAAATGATCGCGGGCCGACGTTGACGGCTACGGTTATTCTCCGGGTTTGGCGGCATGGCAACGGTATCGGTTGATTACGGTTGGTACTAGTAAACATTCCGACCGGCAGTAGTGGCGATGGCTTCGACAGCGGTAGGTGGGTAAATCTTCCCGAGCCTGAACAATTCGGCGGCGGGATCGCGGCTCGCTAGTGAGCCGGTGTTCAGTTTAGGTGTTGCGCGGACGCTTGGCAAGACGGTCGAGCCGTAGCTGGGTGTAAAGCTTGGTAAAGGTGGCGAAAATCATTGGCGCGGTCAACGCGCCGTTTCGAACTCGAGTGGGATGGGAGGAGTCTTCACTCCGTCATTAGGGTGGGGGCGGTCCCTTGCGACGGCCGCCCCTCTTTGGAGTAGCGACTGACCCGTTAGCCGGCCGAACGTGCGGATCGCGAGAGTTTCATGGAACCGACAGCCAGCAATCCGGAGAACATCAGCAGTCCGGAAGCGGGCAATGGCACTTGGCTGACCAGCGGTGTTTGAGTCAGGCTGACCGCGCCGGCACCGACGAAGGTCAGACCGGTTACGAAGGCTTGCGGATTGTTGGGGTCCAGGCCCGCGCTGACTTCGATGCCCAGAATTCGGAAGCGGCTGACGCCGCCGGGTTCGAAGAAGTACTCAATGCCTGCGGTCAATGCCGCCGCGAACACGTACTCCGTATTCTCCCAAAGGTACAGATCGTAAATTCCGTCCCCGAGATTGGTGGGCAACAGAACGGAAGCAATGTTGGGGCCGGATGTGACTTCGTAGTCGTAACCGACCGCTACCTCAGGGTCGATAAAGATGGGTTGTTCAGGCTGAACATTGAAATCGAAGACAAAAGCGCCGTCTACGACAACCGGCAACAACGGGTTGGACGGCGTTGCGCCGGGCGTCAAACCGTTGCGGATGCTGAACGACCAGAAGCCGGGATCGCCGTTGACGACATTGGTGTTATTGGCAATATCGAGAATATCGCTGGTGAACGAACCCGGCAGCGTGAAGTAATTGACGTTGTCGCCGGCGTCGAAACCGGCTTGCGCGGGGGTGCCGCCTAAGCCGTTGCTGCCGTTGCTGGCGTCGCCGGTGGTCCATTCCAGCCGGTCGTAGCGAAATTCGACGTCGAAATCGCCGTTTTGCTGGTTGCGCAACACCAGTTGGAAGTTATTGGTTTTGTCGGCGTGTTCGCTGTAGTAACCGACGTTGTTCCAGGTGACGATGGTCGTATTGCTGTTCGGCGCGCCGACGTAAACGTTGCCGCAACCGTCGCAACGCGTATCGACATCGGCCCAATAGGGCGCGATCATCGGTTGTTCGGAGATCGGGAAACTGCTGGGCGTGAATTCGGATAGCGGCGACTGAAACGTGATATTGCCGTTGTTGTTCACGTAAAAGTTGTTGAACACGTTTCCGTAAAAATTAACGGCAAACGGCAGATTCAACATCGAACTCGATTCGTCATCGTTAGGGGTCAGGGCTATCTCGCCGAATGTGCCATCCGCCAGCGTCAACAACGAAACGGCGTTTGCCGAACCGGGTACCGCTAACGTCAGGGACAGAATTCCGCCGACTATCAGTGCTTTCATTCCACTCTCCTTGCTGCAATTGTGATGGACTGGTGTCGCGCAAGTGTTTGCTCCCGATTGTTTTCCAGCTCTTCGCCTTGTATTTATGACAATCGTGTGACAATTATTGCGACGGTTCCATTCTATCGAGCGAAATTTTGTGATGTCAATCAAAATTTTTGATGGAAACTCGGCTAGTTGGCTAGGTGCGCGCTACGGCAAGCGGTTCCGGTAAGCCTGCATTGGATGTTGACGGTGCGCGCGGACATTTCCGCATTCGTCCGGCCGGACGCTACACTTAATAGCTATCCCGTTGGCACAATTATCGCTTTTACTGGGACAATAGCGTTTTTCACCGGCAAGCGACAAAAATATGACGGACAAATACGGCATCGACAGTCATAAATTGGTGTACCACCCCAAGCGCGTCGCTCAATGGCTGGACGGCAGGCAGGACTGGGAACTCGCCAAATCGGTCTACCCGATCTACATGGAAATCTCGCCGGTCGGCGCCTGCAACCATCGCTGCACTTTTTGCGCGGTCGATTACATCGGCTATCAGGCCAAGCGATTGGACGTCAACATTCTGGCGGATCGTTTGGCCGAGATGGGCCGGCTGGGCGTGAAAAGCATCATGTACGCCGGCGAAGGCGAGCCTATGCTGCATAAGGACATTAACGACATCGTCAAAGCCACCGTGGATGCCGGCATCGACGTATCGTTTACCACCAACGGCACCCTGATGAACGCCAAGTTTATCGAACAGTCGCTGCCGCTGACCTCGTGGATTAAAGTCTCCTTGAACGCCGGTAGCGCCGAGAACTACGCGGCGATACACCGTACCAAAGCCGCCGATTTCGACTTGGTGCTGAACAATTTGCGAGCCGCCGTCGCGCATAAACGCGCCTATGGCCTGACTTGCACGCTAGGCGCGCAGATTTTGCTGTTACCCGAAAACCGCGGCGAAATCGCCATTTTGGCCGGGATTTGCAAGGACATCGGCCTGGATTATCTGGTGGTCAAACCCTATTCCCAACACCTGTTCAGCGAGACTCGGCTCTACGAAAATCTGCGCTACGACGATTTGCTGGGCATGGCCGAAGAACTGGCGGCCTTTAACGGCGACGGCTTCAACGTGGTGTTTCGCGAACAAACCATGAAAAATTACAGCCAGTCGGACGAGCAACGTTACCAAACCTGTCACGCCACGCCGTATTTTTGGGCCTACATCATGGCCGACGGCGAGGTTTACGGCTGCAGCGCCTATTTGACCGACTCGCGTTTTGCCTACGGCAATATTGCCGAACAAAGTTTTCAGGCGATCTGGGAAGGCGACAAGCGCCGGGCGAACTGGCATTACATCGGCCACGAACTGGACATTCACGAGTGCCGCAAAAACTGCCGGATGGAAGCTGTCAATCAATATTTGGACAAACTGGCCGACAACCAACCCGCCCATGTCAATTTCATTTAAGGACAAATCATGAAGGTTATTGTTACCGGCGGTGCCGGGTTTATCGGCAGTCATCTCAGCCGCGAGCTGTGGCGCCTGGGCCATTCGGTCCAAGTCATCGATAGCCTGATCGGCGGCCGCAAGGAAACCATCGCCGATTTGCTGGGCCAGGACCGCTTCGCGTTTAATCAGGCAGACATTCGTGAATTTGCCGCCATCGCACCGTTATTCGACGGTGCCGATTGGGTGTTTCATCTGGCCGGTTTGGCCGACATCGTACCGTCCATCGAAAAGCCGCGCGCCTATTTCGAAACCAATGTCGACGGCACTTTCAACGTGCTGGAAGCGGCTCGCGCCGCCGGGGTCAAGCGCTTGGTGTATGCCGCTTCGTCGTCTTGCTACGGCCTGGCCGAACAGTGCCCAACCCCGGAAACCGCGCCGGTCAAACCGCAATATCCCTATGCCTTGACTAAATATCTCGGCGAGGAATTGGTATTGCACTGGGCGCAGTTGTACGGCCTGCCGGCGCTATCGCTACGCTTGTTCAACGTTTACGGACCGCACGCCCGCACCACCGGCGCTTACGGTGCGGTGTTCGGCGTGTTTTTGGCGCAAAAACTCAACGGCAAGCCGTTTACCGTGGTCGGCGACGGCACCCAAACCCGCGACTTTACTTACGTCACCGACGTGGCCAATGCCTTTATCGCCGCCGCCGAGTCGGGCTTAGCCGGCGAAGTGATGAACGTCGGCAGCGGCGGCACTTACAGCGTGAATCAATTGGTCGGCTTGTTGGGCGGCCCGGTGGAATATATTCCCAAACGACCCGGCGAGCCGGACTGCACCTTCGCCGACACTTGCAAGATTCGCGAGAAACTGGGCTGGCAACCGCAAGTCAGTTTCGAACAAGGCGTCGCCAACATGCTGGCGCACATCGATTATTGGCGGGAAGCGCCGCTGTGGACCTCGGCCTCGATCGCCGACGCCACCGCCGATTGGTTTAAATACCTGGATAAATAGGAGGTCGCGATGCCATTAGTACAAGCCGCGGGACAATTCGCCGAACTGATGGCGGGCTGCCGTTTCAACGCGGCGGACGGGGCTGCTTTGGACGGCGAAGGCGTTGTCGCCGACGTTTTGTCCGAATTCGCGCGGGTCAAGCAGCAACAGGCCAAAGTCATCATTTTAGGCAACGGCGGCAGCGCGGCGATAGCCAGCCATGTCATCACCGATCTGCGCAACGTCGGCGGCTTGTGCGCAGTGACCTTGCACGAAGCGGCGCCTCTGACCTGCTTTACCAACGATTTCGGTTACGAACAGGCGTTCGCCAAGCAAGTCTCGGCCTTCGCTTATCCGGACGATGTGCTGATTGCGATCAGCAGCTCCGGGCAGTCGGCCAACATCGTCAACGCGGTGGCGGCGGCCAATGCCAAGGGACTCGCGGTACTGACCCTTAGCGGTTTCAAGCCCGACAATCCGCTGCGCCGGTTAGGGCGCTGGAATGTCTGGCTGGACAGCAGCCATTACGGCATGGTCGAGTTGGCGCATTTGTTCGTGCTGCACCACATCACCGATCAATTGATTAAAAAGTAGGCTTATGTCGACATCCAAAATCGTCTCGATCGAGCAACTGGCCCAGCGTTCCGCCGAATTGAAGGCGGCGGGTAAAACCGTGGCGCTGTGCCACGGCACCTTCGATTTGCTGCACATCGGCCATATCCGCCATTTACAGGCCGCCGCGCGGGAGGCTGATGCCCTGCTGGTTAGCGTCACCGCCGACGAATACGTCAACAAAGGCCCCGGTAGGCCGGTGTTCAACCAATATTTGCGCGCCGAAAACATTGCCGCGCTGGCTTGCGTGGATAGCGTGGCGATCAACCATGCCGTGACCGCCGTCAACGTGCTGGATGCGGTCAAGCCGGATTTGTACGTCAAGGGCAGCGACTACAAGAGCACCAGCGACGATTTGACCGGCAACATCCAGCACGAACAGGACGCGGTCGAGCGCCACGGCGGCAAGGTGTTCTTCACCGACGAATTGACCTCGAGTTCCACCCGTTTGCTGAACGAATATTTCGAGGTGTTCTCGCCGGAAATTTCCGCTTACTTGGACGAATTCAAGGAGCGGATTTCCGCCAACGCGATGATAGACCAGCTTAAGCACTTACAGGGCTTGAACGTGCTGGTGGTCGGCGAGGCCATCGTCGACGAATACCATTACACCTCGGCCTTGGGCCAGTCCGGCAAGGGCAACGTGTTTTCGGTCAAATACAACGACTACGAACGCTTCGCCGGCGGCGCGATCGCGGTCGCCAACCACGTGGCCGAGTTTGCCGGCAACGTGACCTTGTTGTCCGGGTTGGGCGCGACTAAAAGCCACGAAGACTTCATCCGCACTAATTTGAATCCCAACATCGATCCGGTGTTTTTCTTTAGCCAGGATCGGCCGACCATCGTCAAGCGCCGCTACGTCGATGCCGACATCGCCAAATTGTTCGAGGTGTATTTTTACAACGACGCCCCGTTGCCGGTGGAAATCAATCGTAAGATCGTGGCCTGGCTGGAGCGGCATTTAGGCGATTTCGACGTGGTGATCGTGCCGGACTTCGGCAACGGTTTCATTTCCGGCGAGATGGTCGCGGCCTTGTCGGCCGGCGCCAAATTTCTGGCCGTCAACGCCCAGGTCAATAGCGGCAATCGCGGTTACCATTTGATCACCCGCTATCCGCGCGCCAATTTCCTGTCGATGAACGAACCGGAATTGCGTTTGGCGGTGCACGACCGAGGCGGGGCGATCGAAGAACTGGCCGGACAGTTGGCCGACAGGCTGGCGGCCAGCCATATTGCGATCACCCGTGGCACCAAGGGCGCGTTGCTGCTGGATCGAGCCAAGACCCAGTACAAGATTCCGGCGCTCTCGTCCAAGGTCGTGGACCGCATCGGCGCCGGCGACGCCTTCTTGTCGGTGGCCGGCTTGTGTCTGGGCGCCGGCTTGGCGCCGGACGCAGCCTTATTCGCCGGCAGCGCGGCGGCGGCGCTGGACGTGCAAATCGTCTGCAACCGCGAGCCGGTGCGGGCGGTGGCCTTGTTCAAATACATTACCACCTTGCTGAAATGAACGTGCCGACCACCGCCGAACTGCAAGATTTGTATTACCGGATGCTGCGTATCCGCCGTGCCGAAGAGGCCATCGCCGCCCGTTACGCCGAGCAGCACATGCGTTGCCCGACCCATTTGTGCATCGGCGAGGAAGCCATCGCGGTCGGCGTTTGCGCACATCTGACCGAGAGCGACAAGGTCTTCAGCAACCATCGCGGCCACGGCCATTATCTGGCCAAGGGCGGCAGTCTGGTCGGCCTGATCGCCGAACTGTACGGTTTAGCCTCTGGTTGTTGCGGCGGGCGTGGCGGTTCGATGCATTTGAGCGATTTATCGGCCGGCTTTATCGCCTCCACACCCATCGTCGGCGGCACGGTGCCGGTCGCGGCCGGCTACGCCTGGGGCGAACAGCGCCGAAATTCAAACAACGTCGTGGTAGTGTTTTTCGGCGACGGCTGTTTCGAGGAAGGCGTGCTGCACGAAACCATGAATTTCGCGGTGCTGAAAAAACTGCCGCTGGTGATGGTTTGCGAGAACAACCAATACTCGGTGATGACGCCGTTATACGAACGCCAGCCGGCTCGCGACATTTATCAAATTGCTGCCGCCCACGGCTTGCAGGCCGTCAGCGGCGACGGCAACAAGGTCGAACACGTCCATGCGCTGGCGGAAAACGCCATCGCCGCCGCCCGCAACGGCGAGGGCCCGCAGTTCCTGGAATTGCATACTCACCGTTGGCCGGAACATTGCGGACCGAACGAGGACGACGAGCTGGGCTACCGCATGCCCGGCGAACTGTTGGCCTGGAAACAGCGCTGTCCGCTGTTGCATACCGGGAGGACCTTGGCCGATGCCGGCGTCGGCGCGGAGGTATTGCTCGAAATCGAGCAACGGGTCGGCGCCGAAATCGCCGAAGCCTTCTCCGAAGCCTTGGCCGGCCCGGCGCCGGCATTGGCGAGCATGGAGCGGCATGTGTATGTCTGAGATCTTGACCTTGAGTTACGGCGCGGCGATCCGCGAAGCCTTGGACGACGGGTTGGCGCGGTTTTCGGACATGCTGTTGATCGGCGAGGGCGTGCCCGATCCGAAAACCATTTTCGCCACCACCCAAGGTTTGCGCGAGAAATACGGCGCCGAGCGGGTGTTGGACATGCCGCTGGCCGAAAACGGCATGACCGGTATTTGCATCGGCGCGGCGCTGGCCGGCATGCGGCCGGTGCTGGTGCATCAGCGCATCGATTTCGCGCTGCTGGCGATGGATCAACTGGTCAACAACGCAGCCAAATGGCATTACATGTTCGACGGCAAGCAAAGCGTGCCGCTGGTGGTGCGAGTCATCATCGGTCGCGGCTGGGGGCAGGGGCCGCAGCATTCTCAAAGCTTGCAGGCGATGTTCGCCCAAGTGCCCGGCCTGAAAGTGGTGATGCCGACCACGGCAAGCGATGCCTACCATTTCATGCTGGACGCGATCGCCGACGACGGCCCGGTGTTGTTCGTCGAACACCGCTGGCTGCATCATGTGATCGGCCAAGTCGATAAAGATCGGCCCGCCGCCGGCTTGAGCGGCGCGGCGCGCTTGCGCGAAGGCCGCGATGTCAGCATCGCCGCGTTCTCGCATATGACGATTGAAGCGTTGAAGGCCGCCGCCGTACTGGCCGAACACGGTATCGAAACCGACGTGGTGGACATGCGCTGCCTGACCCCGCTGGATGTCGATGCTGTCGCACGCTCGGCCGCCGAAACCGGCTTGTTGCTGGTGGCCGATTGCGCGCCGGAAATGGCGTCGCTCGGCCATACCTTGATCTCGCGCTTGTATCAACGGCAGCCGCACCCGTTAAAACAAGCGCCGCGCCTGATCGCCTATCCCAACCATCCGGTTCCGACCACGCATTTTTTAGCCAACCATTACTACCCCGGCGCGGAGCGCATCGCCGAGACGGTGCTGGAGTTATTGGATCGCCGGCCGCTACTAGACAGCGTCCGGCGGCAATTGCAATCCGATTTGGCCAAGGATCAGCCCGACCGCAGTTTCGTCGGCCCGTTTTAACTTATTCGAGAACTCGCCATGTCCAAACCTGAGCAAATCAACCGATTCGGCAATGCCGCAGTCACTTCCATCCCGGAAGACGCGCCGTTGTTCAACAAGCCCGGCCACAAGTTGCGCACCTCCAATCAGATCGTCGATCGCAGTGCCTTGTCGCAAGACTATCAGGTCATCGACACCAGCCAGTTAAGCCGTTTGCCGGGGCAGAAATTCAAGACCGTGTCGCACGACGGCCAGGAAGGCATCGTGCGCCTGGAGGCCGGCTGCGAACACGAGCCTTCGGTGCCCAATCAGTTCACCGGTCCCAGTTTTCGTACCCAGCGCGAACGCTTCCGCTTCGACGGCCACAAGATGATGCATCACTTGGACCGGGTGCAGGCTTGGCAAAACGGCCAGCGTTTCGCGCCGGTGCATATCGACATGGGTTTGACCAAGTTCTGCAACACCGCCTGCTTGTACTGCTATGCGGTGGTACAGAACATGACCAAAGGCGCGATGATAGGCCGCGAGGCCTTGCTGAATTTCGTGCGCGACTGCGGCAAGCTGGGCGTGCGCTCGTTGGGTTTCATTGGCGACGGCGAGCCGACGCTGAATCCGACTTTGTACGACGCGACCGTGTTGGCCGGCGAATTGGGTATAGACACCGCGATGGCGACCAACGGCATCGCCTTGGACATGGATCGCGCCCACGACCTGCTGAAAAACATGAGCTACATTCGCTTCAACCTGTCCGCCGGCACGCCGGAAGGTTTTCGCCGGGTGCATCAGTCGGTGGAAGGCAATTTCGACTTGCTGATCGCCAAGATCCGCGAACTGGTCAAAATCAAGAAAGAAAATAATTACAAATGCACGATAGGCCTGCAAATGGTACTGATCCCCGAGTGCTTCGACGAAGTGCTGGCCGAAGCCAAGTTGGGTGCCGAATTGGGCGTGGATTACTTCGTCATCAAACATTGCTCGGATTCCGAATACAAGGAAATCGGCATCGATTACGACGCCTATCTGAACGTCAACGACCTATTGAAACAGGCCGAAGCACTAAGCAACGAGCACTACGTGGTGCAGGCCAAATGGAACAAGATCAACGCCGCCGGCGAAACCAATCTGTACAAGGACGGCTACCGTAAATACGACCAATGCTTCGGCACGCCGTTTCTATTGCAGATTTCCGGCAACGGCAAAATCTATCCGTGCGGACCGTTCTTCAACAAGGAACGGTTTTACATCGGCGATCTGCACAGCGATTCGTTTTACGATCTGGTCGCCAACAGCGAGCGCTACTGGCAGGTGCACAAAGACGTCTCCGAGTCGGTCGATGTACACAAAGATTGCGCGATCGGCTGCCGCCAGGATTATGTGAACAAATTCCTGTGGGATTTAAAAAATCCGCCGGAACATATTAATTTTATTTAATATCGACCAAACCGGGTGCGCGATGAATCAAGTGAGCGAGACGCAAAGCCAACACGATTCGGCGAAGGATGCATTTTTTATGAATATAGAAGATGCCTACCTGACCGCACTTAAACAAAATCCGGTGGTCGAAAACGGCCGGACTCGGCCGCAATATTGCTATTACGACGGTCCGCTCACCGACATTGTATTGCCGAACTTTATTCAGGTACCCGCCGACAATTTTAGCGAATTCTTTTCGCATAATCATTTGCCGATACCTGAGTTAATTGCTATTTCGCACGAGGGCGTCGTGCATTTCAACGAGATGCCGGCCGATATTATCGACGAAATTCACCAGCAGCGTACGCAATATAAAGTCGTCGATTATATTCATGCGGACAGTTTTTTCGCCGATCCGTTATTAGCGTTAAATGTCGCCAAACAACGGAACCGAATTTATTGCGGACATCCGACGATAGACGGTTTGCAAATCTGTTATTACCGCGGGGAACTACCCGAGCACGGCATAGAAAATCTGCTGCATTTGGAATTGGATCAAGCCATCGAATTCTTCGTCGATACCGCTTACCGGTTGCCGACGAAAATCGAATTGCCCGACGAATTGGAAGACGAGTTGAAAACCTCGATTCGGAGCGGATTCGAGACGATCGTTAACGAGGTTAAGCAACGGAGGCGGACCTTGATTTCGCAATTGCTGGCGCAAGCGAAACAAGTAACGCCTAAATTTCACGACGGCGAGCCACTGAAAATCATGCTGCCGTCGAGCCGATTGACCACGGTTATGCAATATTGCTCGCGGGCGGTCGCCAAGGCCTTCGAAAAGCGCGGATACCAAGTATGGTTTTACATGGAAGACGGGGAAATGGAAACCAATAACCTGATTAAGTTCTACCGAAACTATATCGAATTTAATCCCCACGTTATTTTTTACGTCAATCAATTAAATAATTTGGCGCTTAACGATAATGTCACGCATATCTCTTGGTGGCAGGACAGCATGCCGCAAATTACCGAACATAAAGCATTGCGTTGGCGAGGCAATGACTATGTGTTTTCGATTTCGCCGGTACTCGACCGCCATTTGGCGTTAACCGGTGCGAAAAATATCGTTCGCCAACATTTCGCGGTCGATGACGAGATATTCAATACCGATGGCGACATCGAGCGGCAAAACAAGGTCGTATTCGTCGGTAGTTCGTATCTCAACTCGGTCGATTTAAGTCGTCCAGAGCAGCGCGAAATTGTAGAGATTTTTATCGATAAAATAGATAACGGCGAGATTGTCACCGAGTCGATGGCCGGCGAAATCGCGGTCCGCTTTGGATTGCCGCCCGCCTTCGTATTTTGGAATTTATTGCATTACGCAATACGCGATTATTCGGTGAAATGGCTGTGCGAATCCACGGCAATGCCGGTAGAAATTTACGGGCGCTACTGGGAGCAAGATCCCGATGTGGCCGCCCATTTCAACGGCGAGTTGAAACACGGCACGCAGGTTGCCGATGTGTATCGTTCGGCGCGTTACGCGCTGGTGTCCCATCCTTTCGAAATCAATTCCCAACGTTTGGCCGAAGCCGCGGCCTGCGGCTGCATTCCGCTGGTCTACGATTGCCGCGACGTGGCGGAAAAGCCGCACTGGGACGACGCCTGTTTGTTTTTTAAAACCCGTTGGGAATTGCTGGAGATATTAAAAACACAAGTCCGGCCGGCGCTTTCACCCACGGTTATCGCTGAACGGTTTACTTATACCGCGGCCGTCGATAACTTTATTAAACACAGCAATATCGGTGAACTTAGCCAAGCCAAGCAGAGCCGGATTTCAATGTTTGTCGGCCGCTAATCCAACCTTAAATGACGCCATGGCCGTTAGACCGGATTGCTATTTTCTCGATCTGAAATTGGCTTTGCTAGAAGCCGAGCGGCAAAACCGTTGCGTCGACGAAACCGGCGTGGAGCGCTTGCAATATTGTTATTACGACGGGCCGCTAAGCGATAGCCTATTGCCGAATTTAATTTATGTTTCGCAATATCAATTTAGCGAGTTTTTTGCGAATAACACGCTGCCGATACCGAAATACGTCGTCGACCAAGACGGTCGGGAGCATGATTTAACGGCCGATCCCGGCAATATGCTTGAAGAAATTCTGGTATTGCGAAACGCGGACAATCACCGGCCGAATCATAAGGATACCGACTTTTTTAATGCCTTGGAGGCCTTGAATACCGCAAAGCAACGCAATGTTCGGATTGCCGACGACGGTAGTACCGGTTTGCAGCTTTGCTATTACCACGGCGAAAAATTGGCAAGCGATTTGGAAAATCTGATCCATGTGGATTTGGACCGTATCCTGGAGTTTTTGGTATTCAGCCGATTGCGTTTGCCGGAAGAATTGCGAGCGGACCCCGAGTTAATGGCCGACTACCAACAGGTGCTGGATTCGGTGTTCGAAACCAGGGCGCAATTCACTGCTGAGTTGGAACGGCAAGCGCTGGATCAGCAACCGGATTTCGTGGCCGATCGGCCATGGCGTATTCTAATCTACGCGGCCAATTCTTCGTCGATATTATGCTCGCTGGCGGAAACGCTGGCTAGCGCCGAATACTCGGTGATGTTCTATGTTATTAGCGATGTGATGCATACGCTAAACAGGGTCGATGCGCTGAATCAATATGTCGAATTCCGCCCGCATATTCTGATTCAGGAAAATCAATTGGATAATGGTTTTCTGGCGGACGACGTCATTAATATGGTCTATTGGCTGGCCGACGATATGGGATTCGAATCCTTGGCGTCGCTGCCGTTTAGAAAAAACGATTTTAATTTCTGCCGGGAACAAACCGTTTTTCAACATTTAAAACGTTGCGGGGCCGACAACGTTGTTCGGATCGAGCCGGAAGCCGACCAGTTGACTCTACCGATACTGCGGTGTAATTTCAATCATGCGCGGCCGAATTCGCGGCGCGAGATACTCGAGCCGCCGATCGTGTTGGAAGGGCCGGCGGAAGAGATTAATCAATGCGCGGAACGCTGGTCCGGGAATTTGCAGGTTCTAAAACAATACAGGCCGACGCTCTATGAAAACCTCGGTGTTTATTTAACCGATCGCCAAATTAACGTACTTGTCGGGGAAGCCATCGCGGGCGAATTTTATTCAGTCGCGGTATTTGCCGGCGAGCAGCGGCTTTACCAATTGGATTTGCCGAAAAAAGCCGAAAACCTAAGGAGTATACGCGCCCAGGCGAAGGTGGCTCAACGCTTTAACGTACCTTGTTACGGCTTGGCCGGCATCGGCGACGGCGGCGAATTAGCCGCAATATTTTCCGCCACATCGACACCGATCGCGGAAATGCCGAATCTCGAGATTCCGATTTATCTGGTCGATGCCGATTTCGGCGGCTTGCTGGCCACTATGTTAGTCCGGGATATACGAGACGTGCTCGCCGAGAATAGAGTATGGTTGTGCTTTCAAGCGTCCGGTTTTAGCGAGTTTGTCGCCGAATTGAATGCTAAGCAATCGATTTTGCCGGAAGTGACGATTAATGTTAGCGCGACGGAAACCGAGTTTCAGCAAATTCAGCACGCGGTGGACGAGGCCAGGGACTATAGAAGCGATTCCCACGCAAAATTGCTGGCGATAATCGACGATTACTACCGGCAAGTCAGTTTTGAAACTTGGCGCGACAAGTTTCAGAAAAACCCGGCAACGCCAATTCGAGTGATGGGCTTTGCATCGCGATTTACCAGCTTTTTGCAATATTGCATGCGGGACTTGCTGGACGGGTTTGCCAGAGCCGGCGCTGAAATTCAGCTATCCACCGATACCGCCAATTTCCGCCGTAACGGCATGGAAAGTATCGTGGCGCAAATCGCTGAGTTTAAACCGGACCTGATACTGTCCATCGATCATTTTCGCCACGAATTTGCCGGCTTGCCGGAACCGGTGCCGTTCGTCAATTGGATACAGGATATGTTGCCGTCGATCACCCAAAATCGCCGCGCCGTCAAATCCAGGGATTTTACCTTCGTATTTTCCAAGGATTGGTTGGCGATGAATCGCAATCCATTATATGCCAGTTTTCCGGTCGAATATTTACCGCTCGGCTTTAACGACGCCTATTATTATCCGATCCAAAACCGCGCCTACCAATACGACTTCTTGTTTATTACCCATCTGATCGATCCGGCCAAAACGCTGGCACCATTCCGATCCGGCGGCGGCTATTTTAAGCAATATGATTCGACCGAATCGAGCTTGCTGAAACAGCGTAAACTGCCAGCCGAGCTTTTATTCAGGATATATCAGGTTATTTTAGAATATACCGATCAGTTGCCGCTCGATCAATTTCACCGCTTTTGTCTAGATAATCAAATCGGTAAATTTAAGTTGGTGGAACAATTATTGGGCGACCACGGTATAACCATCACGATTGACGTTATTAATCAATTAATGGCCGGCAGCGGCAGTCGATTCCATTATCACTATTTAACCGAAATGAAAACCCGCCCGATCGCCGCGTTGCTCGATGCCGGGCTGAGTATTGAGCTAGCGCTATACGGTAGAAATTGGGATAAATTCGCCAAGTTTTTGCCTTATGCGCATGGCGTCGCGGAAAATGGTGGAAATATTAACGAATTAATGAATCGCTCTAGGATTTGTTTTAACGGCAGTCCAGGCACCAGTTTGCACATGCGCGCGCTGGAAATCATGGCGGCGGGTTGTTTTATGTTATCCCGGCGTATTTACAAGGATGCCGCGCCGCTGTCGGAATATTATTCCGACGATGAGGTGGCTTATTACGCGGATGAAAAGGAGTTAATCGAGAAAGTCGAGTTTTATCTAAATAACGAGGCTGCCCGCGCGGAAATCGTCGACAAGGCTTATCGAAAAACCTTGCGCTTGTTTTCCTATCGGAGTATCGCGGAACGTATTCGAGATTCCGTTGCACTGCGCTTGTCCGAGCCTGTTTAACTGCTAAATCAGGAATACGCTATGTTAATGAGTCGGACCGAGTTCAAGCAAATGCTGGGCATACGCACGTTACCCAGTCTACATTTGGAAGTGTCGTTGGGCTGTAATATCAGTTGCGCGATGTGTACGTTTCACGATGACTTGAAGAAATTCCGGTGGATGCCAGCCGATCGGCTGAAAACCGTAACGCAAGGTTTTGATGGCTTTGGCTTGGTGCATATTGGTGACGGTAGCGAACCGCTGATCAATCACGATATTTTCGAAATTATCGCTTATTTACGGACGCAAGATATTCCGGTATCGCTGCAAACCAATGCCAAACTGATTCGTAATGCCGGTGATGCCGAAAACTTGGTTAGGTCCGGTTTAACCTTGTTGTCGATTTCGTTGGATGGTGTCACCGATGTCACGGTCAAAAAAATCCGCGGGGGTTTGGGATTCTCGGAGATCGCCAGAGCCATAGACTTAATCAACGAAGCGAAACTTCGTTTGGGATCGGACACCCCCTATCTGGCGTCGAATGCGGTCGCGATGCGTTGCAATCTCGACGAGCTTCCGCAACTTGCGGCTTATTTGTTAGATCATCAATTTCGCAGTTTCAGGGTCGGTTTTCTGGAGTTACGCAAACCCAACGATCAACTGGTTGGAGAATTGTTAATCTACGAAAAGTTGAGAGCTTATCAGGTAGTAAAAGAGATTAAAGCGATTATCGAAGCCCACCAAAATAGCATGAGTTTTAATGACGGGTTATTCGATACGGACAACAGCCAATCACGCCGAGATACTTGCACCGGCTATAAGGACCGGTTTTATGTCGATTGGTCAGGGGCAATGACAACCTGTTACGGTAAGAAATATTTAGGAAATATCTTTGAACAAGGCTTGAGCGCATTGATTCTGTCCGAAGAGTACAAAGGCTACGTTCGGGAAGTGACGGCGCCAAATAACTCGACCTGCGCGTTGTGCCGGTTTTGCGAGGTGATGAGCTTCGATAGGATATCCGATCATTTCGGCCGCCGAGCAGTGGATCACTATTCGATGGACGCGATTATTCAGTCTATTGAGTACGCGAATCAAGGCGGCGAAGTTCGAGAGTTCTGGTTGGCTCAATCGGCTTTGGCTTAGTCTCGTTACGCTTTATAGGGCAATCGGTTTTTGAATAACATTTCGATTTTCTTGCCCAAGGATACGGCTTTTTATCGACGGCTGTACTCGCATTTGTCCAAGGCGTTTTTGCAAGCCGGGTTTAGCGTAAGCGGCTTATGCCGAGTTCTTGACAATCAGGAGATGTCGGATTGGGTAAAGTCGTATCGGCCGAAGTTTATATTCGAAATGAATCGGGTCAAGAACGAAATACCGGTGCTGCACGATTTAAAAATTCCGCATATCACATGGATCGTGGATTTTCAAGGCCGTAATGAGCACTCGATTTTAGGTAGCGATATCACTTATTTTTTCGATTCCGGATGGGACGATAATTACTCGACCGGCGGGTTTCAAGATTGGTTACCGCCAGGCACCTGCGTCGATACCTATCGGCCGATCGACGAATATCTGCCGACTATCGAGTTCAGTTTTATCGGCCATATTCCTTTACCATGGAGCCAAGCGGAATTAAATCGACCGATTATTGGCGAAGGCGCTGTCGATACCGGTATGCTTTTCGGCGAGTTGCTGGAGATTTTTAACAGACGTATGAATGAAATCAGCTATTTCGGTCAAACGCATGCGTCCTTGTTGAATATTATCGATAATATCGTTTTTCAACGTTCGGGTTTTCATGTCGAATTAACACTGGATATGCGTTACGATTTTTTGGAACGGGTAAAGCGCGTTAAAAATCGCACACAGATCATCGCGTTTCCACTGTCGAAAACTCGGTCTGTGGCCATATACGGTTCGGAACACTGGCGGGCCTGGCCGGAGTATCAAGGGTATTATCGATATTATATCGATGACCCGACTGAGTTAAACAGAGTGCATCAAATTAGCCGGTTTAATTTGCACGACGGGGTTGGCTTTCATTTTCGGGCCATCGATTGCATGGCCTCCGGCGGATTGTTGTGCTGGTATAATGAAAACTCCGGCGATAAGTACAACCGCTTGGGTTTGGACCCGCACAAGCGGCGCGGTTTACATAGTTTCTTCGATAATTCCAGACATTATGTCGAATTTTTGTGGCACCAGTTCGATGAGGCTTATGCGCATGCCTTGGCGCTTGATTATCGGCACGGCAAGCAGCGCCTGGAGACCATCGACCTTATCCGACAGAATCATACTTGGCGACATCGGGTCGAAAAAATTGTTCGTGATTTTAACGCCTTATAATCCGCGCTTGGCGTCGTGACGGATATTAGCGTTTCGGTGTTTTTCCCGCGTGACAATGCTTGGTACCGCCATCTGGCCGGCCAAATTGCCGGCGGATTCGCCGGCCGCGACGTTCGCCTATCCTGGCATTGCGGCCCGTTGAACGAGGCGGAAATGCTAGCCTGGATCAAGGAGCGCGGTACGCGCGTTATTTTCGATATGAATCGGCCCAGAAGCGATTTGCCTTACTTGCCGGCCGATATTGTCCATATTTGTTGGATCGTGGATTTTAACGGCAGGCCGATCAATGACTTTCACGGTAGCGAGATCACTTATTTATTCGGCCCCAAGTGGCTGGAAAAATACCCGCACCGCGCTTTTCATCGTTGGTTTGGACCCGGCGCGTGTCCCCAAAGCTACTGCCCGAGCGGCACCGAGCTGGCGAACCGCGCCGCGTTCGTTGGACATATTCCGCGGCCTTGGCGGCACGAGGAATTGGCGAGGGACATTTCCCAATCCGGCCCGCCATTAAAGTTTGGCGAGTTTCTGCCGCATATAGAACAAGCCTTGCTTGAAAATCGGGCGAGTTTGAAAGTGCATGAAGACTATATGCGCTTGCTCTCGGATTTGGCTTTGGCGCTATTCGGTGTCGAGTTGCGGGCGGATCGGACCTTGGAATACGACATGACCGGCCGGCTGATACGGCTGGTGAATCGTCGGGAATTACTGGATGCGCTGGTCGATTTGAAATTGCCGCTGGACATTTACGGTCCGGAAAATTGGCGCGATTGGCCGGCTTATCGCGATTATTACCGGCGTTTTTTGAATGATCCTGGCGATATGCGAGCGGTATACGAGTCGTCCATGAATTTCCATGAGGGAAACGGCATGCATTTTCGAGTTGTGGACTGTATGGCGTCGGCCGGTTTGATATTTGTTCGAAAAGGGGAATACGACGAGAAACCCGGCGGAATTAAAACCTTTTTTACGCCAGGTGAGCATTATATCGAGTTCGATATCGACGATTTATCCGATAAGGTGGAGTTTTACCGCGACAATCCACAGGAGGCGAATCGAATCAGAAATAATGCCGCACAAGAAATTCTGAACCATCACACCTGGCGGCATCGCGTCGATTCTATTTTCAACGATTTAAAAACGATAGGCTATTCGTCCGTGTAATTCGATGAATATTCAATTTACCTTACCCTAGTTCCGGGATCGCCATTGTTCCAAATTAACGAATCCAGTCATGTGTTTTATGTGCTAGCTTGGGGATATGCCGGCGACCATTGGTTTAGTTGGTTTGCCAAGGCTTTAAACGCACATCCGGAAATATTCGCGCTGATGGCCCACGAAGGCTCGCGACCGAAATATTTAGCCGAGCGTAGCCGATCCGAACGTCCGCCGCTGGACGCCTTCACGGCATTTTTGGAAGATATGGGTACCACCTATCAAGCGATCGGGGATTGTTGGTCGTATCGGCCTTGGCATTTTCGCGAGGTGATCGACCAATATATCGATAAAGTTCCGTTGCTGTTTTTGGCTCGCCATCCCTACGTCTGGCTGGAGTTTTACGTGAGTTGGCGGGCCGGCAACATGCGCATGCCGGACGGCAGTTTCGGACCGATAGAACACGAATGGTCGATAGCCCAACACGATTATTTCAAGGCGTTGGGGCTTAAAGCTTATCGAAAAGACGATGTCGAAATATGGTCGGCCTATCAGGGTATGTATCAATTAAATCGCCACCGGGTCGATATCGATACCCGCATCCGCCGGGTTGCCTTGGAAAGTTTGGTGACATCGCCGCAACGTTTCGCGGAGATTGTGGCGTATTTAACCAAGAATCGCGTCGAGTTTTCCGACGCCTTATTAGCCTATATTTATCGCTGGGTTTACCGGCCGTTTCGCGGCGAGGAGCGGGTGTCGGCCAAGCCGGATAGTCTGTATCGGGCTTGGCCGGACTGGAAAAAATTAGCGTTCGAGCGGATTGTCGAACCGCAAACCCTGGCGTTTTACAGTGATGTAGGCGGGTATGAATACTTTAAATAAGTCGGATTCGCCTATTGTGGTTGGGACGCCGTTGAAATGCGGCACGTGGATGATACGCCAGATTATATCCGGCATGACCGGGCTACCCTGGTTCGAGCCGGCGCTGGTTAAGGGTATCGATCCGAGCGATCCGGCGAATATTGTATTTAAAACCGACGCCTTTTATTCTTGGCATTTCGTGCCGGTAGCGGAAATTCAGCGAGAACTGATCGAAAACGATGCACGCAGTATCTTTGTGGTCAGGAATATCTATGCGATGACCTTATCGATGTACCATCATTTTGCCGATAATATCGACTGGGAAATAGGGCGCGGCGCCAATAAGTCCGACTTCTTCGCGAGTTTGAGCAAGGATGAAGGCATTTCCAGGATTATTTGTCGCAGGCAGTCGGATGGTTTTAACTGGCAGGGTATCGGCGGGCAATTATTTCAAATGCAAAAAATGCTGGAGTTCGCGGCGGCCGGGTCAGCTTTAATATTGACGTTTGAACAATTGGTCGAAGATAAAGCGGTTTGCGTGCGGCGATGCGCCGAGTTTTTAAGCTTGGAGTTGACCGAGCAACAAATCGAGGCTATTTGCCTGGATTCGGCGTTTTCGACAATGCAAAAAAAAGCCGAAAGCGACGGCGGCGGCTCGCATTTTAGAGCCGGCTTGACCAAGGGGTATTTCGATTCGATTTCCGAGGAGAATAAAGAGCTGATTCAGGAACAACTAGACCGCTCCGCGCCGGAATTGGCTGGATATGCCGCCAAATTAGGCATCCCTTTTATCACCGACTGGCATAATGGATACGAATGGGCGTGAGAAGCGATTTTTTTGAAGAGATATTTTTCTCGTCCTTCGAGAAATTGACTGTCGTTAGCGAAGAGGCTAAGGATGTGCTCGGCGGCTCGTTTATCGAATTATTAAAAGAAGAGGGTATCAATCATCAAGTTATCAAACAGTGTTACGGCCTATTGCCGGAAGAATCCGAGCCTAAAAACCGGCGTTGGTTAATCGATGGGGTTTCCGGACTCAGTATTGCATTATTGCAGGCGATGAAACCGCTGCATCGGAATCTGGGTGTGTTGAGTGCGTCCCATCGGTCCAATACCTTCATGGGCACCCCGGTGGTGCGCGAGATCGGCGACGGCGATATATTGGTAAACGACGTATTTTCCGGCGAACGGCTGGGCCGGCAATATACGACCTTGCTTAAACAGCACCGCCGGAAATTGGAAGAAGCGTTGGAGCAGGCAACCGGTCACGATGGCTCTGTCATCGTTTTCGCGGCGAAAAAGGTTTATTTCAATCAATTGCGGCTGAGCAAGGTATTGCGCGACTGCGGCTATAAAACCGTGGCATTGGTATTCGACCAAAATATGGTTAAACATCAAGCCGGTTTCTTCGACGATATTATTTATACCGATTTTATCAGTTTTTTAATGCTGTTAAACTCGGTCGATAGAAAACTGTTGCTGCATACTCAGGGCTGGCTGTTTCGATACCATATTCCGGTATTAATCGATACGTATAAGCCCAAGCACTGTCGGCAAATTATCGAGATTATGGACAGTCAATCGTTTTACCTGCCGGAGGCCACCGTGTCGAAAATTCCCGATACGATGAAAATGGCCTGGGGCGAAAATGTCATCGAAAACCATCAATTGCAACTGGCCTGCGAGAATTATATTGTTCACCATGCTGATGGCGTGATTTTTAATGGCGACGACGAATATCGGCGGCCCTTGGTCAAGCGCGATTCGCCGCATTTACGGAACAAGCATTTGGCGTTCCCGGCCTTACCGGTCAAGGATTTCTTCCACGCCTCGAATATTGTTAATCAAGAAAAAAGGCTAGTGTTTGTTGGGGGGGTGCCACCGTTTTCAGCGAATAGGCCGCATGAATTATTTGGGGACTCGCAGTTGCTGGGACTGGTGATGAAGTTAATCGCCAGGGGATGTTATCTGGATATTTACAATAATCCGTTGATCGCCGCCGAGGAGGAGTACGCCAAGTTATATCCCGATTTTATCGAGTTAGCCAAGCGCCACCGCAATTTCAATTTTTTTATCGGCGATATGCCGCAACATATCAATCAAAAAATCGCCCATTACGATTTCGGTTTAATGGTTTACGATTTTGGCGGTATTTATACCGGCGATTTGCATTTCAAACATTTGATACCGACCAAGTTGTTTAATTATTTGGAAGCCGGATTACCGGTTTTGGTAAGCGATCGCTTTAGCGCGGTTTGCAGTATCGTTAAGGAATACCGGATTGGCGTGATTATTAATCAACGCGAAATCGAGTTTTTGCCTGAGATTATCGAGATGTTGGATGTGGCCGAGCTGAAGCGGAATGTCGTGGCGGCCCGCGAGGAATTGCAAATGCATAACAATATTCATCGATTGACCGGCTTTTACGAACAAGTGATGGCCTGAATGGCGGTTTTTTTAATTTTGCGGGTTCGCGGGTTGCCGGGCTAATGTCGATCGCCACGCTGATCGTCGTACCGGCCCGCGCCGGTTCCAAGGGTTTGCCGGATAAAAACATCCGGCGGCTGGGCGATAAGCCACTGTTGGCCTGGACCGCTCGGGCCATCGCCGAGGCGGACTTGCCCGATTGCTTGAGTATCCTATCGACCGATTCCGAGCAGTATGCCCAGATCGGCCGGCAATACGGTTTGCCGGCGCCGTTCATCCGACCGGCGGCTTGCGCGACCGATAGCGCGTCGGCGTTGCAAGTTGCGCAACATGCGTTGCGATGGTTTCGCGATCAATACGGCTATTTGCCGGAGCGCCTGATGTGGCTGCAACCGACTTCGCCGTTTCGTTCGCCGGATGCGCTTTGGCAAGCCGCGCGGATGATGGCGGAACCGGATGTCGATGCGGTCGTGGGTTGCAAGGAAATCCATCGCGACCCGACCACGCTGTTTCGCGCCGACGACGGCTATCTGGTGCCGTTGGACAGTCGGCAACCGACTCAGACCAGCCGGCAACAAAGTCGTCCATTGCTAACCCCGAACGGGGCGATGTATCTATGCCCCAGCGAATATTTGCTGGCACGGCTATCCTTTTATCCGCCCAACACCCGGCCGTTAATCATGAACGCGGTGCAAAGCCTGGACATCGATACCGAGGAAGACTGGGCCATCGCCGAGGCGTTTATTAAACAAGGTTTGGTATGAACAAAGTGCTAGTGACCGGCGCCGACGGCTTCATCGGCTCGCATTTGACCGAAATGCTGGCGGCGCGCGGCTGCGAGGTGCGGGCGCTGGCCCAGTACAATTCCTTTAACAGTTGGGGCTGGCTCGACGACGCGGCGTGCAAGAACGACATCGAAGTGGTGTGCGGCGACGTGCGCGATCCGGCGTTCTGCCGGGCCATTTGCCGGGACATCGACACGGTGTTTCATTTGGCCGCGTTGATCGCGATCCCGTATTCCTACCAGGCACCGGACAGCTATGTCGATACCAATATTCGCGGCACCTTGAACATCTGCCAGGCCGCCCGCGATGCCGGCGTACGCCGGGTGATCCATACCTCGACCAGCGAGGTTTACGGCACCGCGCGATACGTGCCCATCGACGAAAAACATCCCTTGCAACCACAATCGCCGTACAGCGCTTCCAAGATTGCCGCCGACGCGATGGCGATGAGCTTTTTCAACGCCTTCAATCTGCCGCTGACCATCGCCCGGCCGTTCAATACTTACGGTCCCCGCCAATCGGCCAGGGCGGTGATTCCGACCATCATCACCCAAATCGCCGCCGGCAAAAAGGAAATCCAGCTGGGCGACGTTTCGCCGACTCGCGATTTCAATTATGTCGAAGACACCTGCCGGGGATTTATCGCGCTGGCCGAATCCGACATGGTGATAGGCGAGACGGTCAATATCGGCTCGAATTTCGAAATCTCGGTCGGCGATACCTTGGCGCTAATCAAATCCATCATGGCCAGCGACGTCGAATTTTTAGTGGACGAACAGCGTTTGCGGCCGGAAAAGTCGGAAGTCAATCGGCTGTGGTGCGACAACGCCAAGCTTAAGGCCTTGACCGGCTTCGCGCCGCAAGTCGGTTTGGAGGAAGGCTTGCGCCGGACCGTGGCCTGGTTTGGCGAGGCCGACAATCTGAGCAAGTACAAAACGGACATTTACAATGTTTGAAGGTTTGCTCGGTTTCGTGCGGGAGATTTACCAAACCGACGCTTTCATCCCGCTGCACGAGCCGCGTTTCGGCGGCAACGAAAAGCGCTATTTGAACGACGTGATCGACAGCACCTTCGTGTCCAGCGTTGGGCCGTTTGTTGGGGAATTCGAGCGTAAGATTGCCGAATTCAGCGGCGCCAGGCACGCGGTCGCCACCGTCAACGGCACCGCCGCGCTGCATATCGCCTTGCTGTTGGCCGGCGTCCGGCCGGGCGACGAAGTGGTCACCCAGGCCGCGACCTTCGTCGCCACCTGCAACGCGATCGCCTATTGCGGCGCCGAGTCGGTGTTCATCGATATCGAAGCCGCGACCTTGGGCTTGGCGCCGGCCGCGCTGGCCGAATTTCTGGAACGCGGCTGCGAGCGGCGGGCCGGCTCGGTTTACAACAAAATCAGCGGCCGGCGCATCGCCGCCTGCCTGCCGATGCATAGCTTCGGCCACCCTTGCGACATGGCTGGCTTGCTGACGGTTTGCGACGATTACGGCGTGCCGGTCGTCGAAGACGCGGCGGAGGCCTTGGGCAGCCGCATCGGCGAGCGTCATTGCGGCACCTTCGGCCGGCTCGGCGTGCTTAGCTTCAACGGCAATAAAATCATCACCACCGGCGGCGGCGGCATGATTTTGACCGACGACGACGATCTGGCTCGGCAGGCCAAGCATCTGACCACCACCGCCAAACTGGCGCACGCCTGGAAATTCGAGCACGATCAAATCGGGTACAACTACCGGATGCCGAATCTGAATGCCGCGCTGGGTCTGGCGCAACTGGAACAATTGCCGGCCTTCGTCGAAAGCAAGCGGGCGCTGGCCGCGCGTTATCTGGATTGGGCGCGCGCCAACGGCGCCGAGATTGTCCAAGAGCCGGCCGGCGCCCGCTCCAATTACTGGCTCAACGCGCTGTTGCTGGACGATGCCGCGCAACGCGACGCGTTTCTGGAATACAGCAACGCCCACGGCGTGATGACCCGGCCGTTGTGGACCTTGATGCCCGACTTGCCGATGTACCGGCATTGCCAAACCGACGGTTTGAGCCAATCGCGGCGCCTGGCGGAACGCTTGGTCAATCTGCCCAGCAGCGTGGCGATCTGATGGCCGCGCGTAAAATTTGCGTCGTCACCGGCTCGCGGGCCGAATACGGCTTGCTGTATTGGCTGCTCAACGAAATCCAGGCCGACCCGGATTTGACATTGCAATTGGTCGCGACCGGCATGCATCTGTCGCCGGAATTCGGTTTGACCTGGCGGCAAATCGA
Source organism: Methylomonas sp. MS20 (assembly GCF_050275925.1). Lineage (NCBI taxonomy): Bacteria > Pseudomonadati > Pseudomonadota > Gammaproteobacteria > Methylococcales > Methylococcaceae > Methylomonas > Methylomonas sp. MS20. The sequence goes on along the minus strand of NZ_CP189962.1, from coordinate 4,393,049 downwards.
GGCCGACGGTTTTAGCATCGCCCGCAAGGTGGAAATGTTGCTGTCGTCGGACACGCCAACCGGCATCAGCAAGGCGATGGGTCTGGGCTTGATTGGCTTTGCCGATGCGTTCGGCGAGCTGAACCCGGACATCGTGGTCGTGCTCGGCGATCGCTTCGAGATTTTCGCCGCCGCGCAGGCCGCGATGAACCTGCGGATTCCGATCGCTCATATTCACGGCGGCGAACTCAGCGAGGGCGCGGTTGACGACGCGATCCGCCACGCCTTGACCAAGCTGTCGCACCTGCATTTCACCGCCGCCGAAGTCTACCGGCAACGGGTGATTCAACTCGGCGAACAGCCGCAGCGGGTGTTTAACGTCGGCGCGCCGGGTTTGGACAATATCGCTCGGCTGCCCTTGTTGGATCGCGCCGGGCTAGAACAAGCCATCGACTTCAAATTAGCAGAACGTAACCTGTTGGCGACTTTCCATCCGGCGACCTTGGAAGCCGAAACCGCCGCCGAACAATTTCAGCAGTTGCTGCAAGCCTTGGACGCGTTTCCGGAGGTTCGCGTCATTTTCACCTACAGCAACGCCGACGCCGGCGGCCGGGTCATCGCCGGGTTGATCGAAGACTATCTGGCGCGCTGGCCGGAGCGGGTCGCGGCCTTTGTCTCGCTCGGTTCGCTACGCTATTTGTCGGCGATGCGCCACGTCGACGCGGTGGTCGGCAACTCGTCCAGCGGCCTTCTGGAAGCGCCGGCCTTCAAGATTCCGACCGTCGACATCGGCGACCGCCAACGCGGCCGGCTGTGCGCCGCCAGCGTATTGCATTGCCCGCCGCAAGCCGAAGCGATCCAAGCCGCGCTGGAAAAAGTCTGGTCCGGCGAACTGGCCGAAACTCTGGCTAATCTCCATCAACCCTACGGCACCGGCGGCGCGTCGGCCCGGATCAAGGACTTGCTCAAGCGCAGCGATCTTGGCGATTTGCTGAAGAAGCGGTTTTATGATATTGGGGAATAAACGTAAGCGATTGAATAACCACAAATCGAAACCGTAGTGTAAATCCGCGAAACGATCAGGCAATCAAACAAGGAGATTGCCGATGACAGAGTCACCCTTATCCGAAGCCACGCTGACCATCGCGCAGCGACGATGGCTTGAACATTTCAAACAGCAGCACTCAGGCTTGAGCATGGCGGCTTACGCGCGTCAACAGGGTTTGGCGATTAGCACGTTCTACGCGATGAGTCAGCGTTTGTCGGCTTGGGCGGCATCAGGTGCTTGGCCACAGCGACCATTGTTTCAAGCAGTCGCATTGGTTGAAGCAAAACCGCTTGCGTCTGGCCCGCTGACGTTAGCGTTCGATTTGCCGGGCGATTTGCGTTGCCAGGTTGGTGCAGATGTAGCGACGGGCGCGGCGCTGTTACAGACACCGGCTCGGCAAGCCTCATGATGCGGCCTCCGGATGAGCGCCTGTCGGTCTATGTCTGTACTCAGGCGGTGGATTTCCGCAAGGGTATGGCCAGTCTGGCGGTGCTGGTGGAGGCGCAGTTGGGCTTGAATCCGTTTACGAAGAGCTTGTATGTGTTCCGCAACCGCTCGGCGACGGCGGTGACCTGTTGTATTGGGAGCGCAACGGCTTTTGCTTGTGGCAGAAACGCTTGGAGCAGGAACGATTTTGTTGGCCCAAGGGGAATGCTTCCGGTACGCTGGCGTTGACGAAGCAGCAGTTGAATTGGCTATTGGAGGGCTATGACATCAACCGGATGACGCTGCGTAAGACGCTGGATTTCAAGTCGGTGATTTGATGTTTTTCCATTGCGCTTCAATGGCTCATGGGTTTTCCATGCGGTATAATAGGCCCCCATGGAAACCGATCTGAAACTGCCCGACGAGATGGATGCACTACGCCGTTTAGCCGTCGATCTTGCCACGGAACTTGCGCAGTTGAAATCGGATTACAGCACGGTGTTGGGCAAGAGCGCCGTTTTGCAAGAGCAGATCAATCTGCTGCTGCACAAGCGATTGGGTGCCAACAGCGAAAAATACCGCGCCGAGCAAGCCGATCTGTTCAACGAAGCGGAAGCCTATGCCGAGGAAGGCGGCGAAGCCGAAAACGAGGACGCCGATTCCGCGGTAGTGGAAACCCCCGTTGCAACGGCACCTCGCAAACCCGGCCGCAAAGCCTTACCTGCCGAACTGCCCCGCGTCGAGATCGTCCACGACCTGCCCGAAGACCAACGTCTGTGTAGCGAAGGTCACGCCCTGAAGGAAATCGGCGAAGAGATCAGCGAACAACTGGACATCATCCCGGCCAAGGCGCAAGTGTTGCGCCATATTCGCAAGAAGTACGCTTGCCCTTGTTGTCAGGCATACGTCAAAACCGCGCCGTTACCGCCTCAGCCGGTTCCCAAGAGCAACGCCTCGCCCGGCCTCTGGCCTATGTCGCCGCCTTGCCGCTCAATCGGCAGAGCAAGCAGTTTGCCCGGATCGGCGTCGAATTGAACCGCGCCACCTTGGCGACCTGGATGATCCGCAGCGGCGGGTTGATTCAGCCCTTGATCAATTTGTTCGAAGAACATCTGCTGAATTATCCGGCGCTGCAGATGGACGACGACCCACAGGGATGTGGGAAGTGCAGAAAGTGCAGAAAATGCAGAAAATGCAGAAAATGCAGAAAATGCAGGAGCATTTTTCTGCCCCGACCCTGCAGGTCCTCAAAGAGCCCGACCGCGCGGCCGAAAGTCAGTCTTACCTCTGGGTCAGGCGCGGTGGCCCGTCCGGCCAGCCGGTGGTACTGTTCAACTACGCGCCCAGTCGCAGCCAAGCCGTTGCCGACCAACTGCTGCAAGGCTTTTCCGGCACCGTTCAAACCGACGGTTACACCGCCTATGCGGCCGTGTGAGCCAAAAATGGTTTGCGCCACGCCGGCTGCTGGGCGCATGCCCGGCGCTACTTCGATGAAGCGCTGAAAGCCACCGGCAAAGGTCAACCCAAAGCCGGCAAGGCCAGTAAAGCCTTAGGCTTCATCCAAAAGCTTTATCGTATCGAGACACAGATCAAGCATCTGCCAGCGGCGGATAAATACCGCATCCGCCAGGAACAGGCTGTGCCGTTATTAAACGAGATCAAGGTCTGGGCCGATGTATCCTTAACTCAAGTCGCCCCGACCAGCCTGATCCAAAGCCTTGGCTTATTTGGGCAAGCAATGGGCCTCGCTCACCGTCTACTGTGAGACGGGCGGCTGGACATCGACAACAACGCCACGGAACGCGCCATTCGTCCTTTCGTGATTGGTCGCAACAACTGAATTTTTTCCGATACCGTGGGCGGCGCCAAGGCCAGCACCAACCTCTACAGCCTGATCGAAACCGCCAAACTCAACGGATTGGAGCCTTATCGCCATCTGCAGCCTATTTTTACGGAACCGCCCAAAGCTAAGACGCTTGCAGACATCGAGAAACTGCTGCCTTGGGCTGTCGATCCGGCCTATATTAACGGATTGAAGTGAGCGGGGTAGATGGGGTTTATGGATCGCTTACGATCGCCGGTGCCGACAACCCGCTGTCCGCGCCGATCTACCTGGTCAAACTCGACACCGTCAACGCCAAAACCGTCGGCGACCAAGACGTCACGTTGACCCTGCCCAACGTCGACGGCCACAAACCCGGCGCGCAAGTGGAAATGTACTCCTACGACCACGACCTGGAAGAATTCGTAGCGATTGGGTTAGGGACGGTCAGCATCATTAAATCCAATGACGGCGTGGGAGTGATTAAGGCGGGCTGGCATTGTGGGTCTCAGCCGGGAGGGGGGCGGTGTACGCTTAATTGTGGGGAATGTCAGAGTTGTGATACTAGTTGCACTTGTTACTGGGATAACAGCAAAACGCCGACGACTCTGACGAATATCCCTCGGGATGTGGACGGATAGTTCACTTTGCACGGTTTGTTAGCAAGCCAAAGGCCGGCGGCAAATTCCAATCATAGTGGTGGTACAGCTTTTGATGCGCGCGTGACTTTGCCTGCCGATCAAAATGTTGATGCGATTGCAGGAACAGTTAATTTAACTGGGTTTGATCCTGTGCATGACCGTGTTTCTTTTGGTCTTTGATAGAAGTAAAAGTCACATCTTAAAACGCCGAGATTTTGTTGATAAATATTGTTGACAATGGAAGGTGGTTTTGGTTTATGTGGATTTTAAAATTTATTTTCTGGATAGATAATGTAATGCGCTATTTTTATGTTGTTTTAATATGTTGTTTGTTATTTTCAGGATTTTGTCGTGTTTGTAGCGCTGAGTCTTCCAAAGAGGAAATTGTTAGAAGTAATGTTGATACTCAATGCATTGAATCGGGTGGTATTATTGGTATAGGCGTGGTTAAAGCGTCAAGCTTAAGTTACCGCTACTCTGTGGACAGTAAGTCTAAAGCTCCATTAGTTCGCCTCGTTTTCGGTGATGGATTAAATATGGATATGCCAATTGTTCCTATACAAATGCCTACCATAATAAAAGTGCCACATAAATGGTTGGGTAATATCGTGTATAAAGAAGATGGAAAGCATATGATTGTATATTTCTCAAGTAGTTCTGAAAAATCCGCTGTAAAAGCTGAGGATCTAGTGTTTGAAATTGGTGTTCCGAAAATAAATAAGGATATTAAAATGTTTCGCTATGACGATGGGTCCTTAGTTGTTGCTGTTGATTATTTAAATTTACCCTATTTAGCATATTTTAAAGATGGTTCATGTGTTTGGGGCAAAGCCCATAAAATGGATTTCGATGGCCCGCAGATGGTTAACCCGTAACCCGTAAGGCGAGTACTCCATGGGATGAGCCGCCGAATGTTGGCTTCAACTGTACTCGTCTGTTTCGGGTAAGTAGCTGGCTCCGACATGGCGGAACGCCTGACGACTTCCGCCAGAAATATGAAAATATATTGGGTGTGGTTGGATTAAGATAAAGCCGTACCCCGTAGATGGGTAGAGACTATAGCTGAAATCTATCAGATAAGGCCGAAATCATTTGTTTAACTTAAATACGTGTTTTGGTCAGATGTCGATTTTGACATTGGGTTTCGGTGGGTTTGATGTTCTCGTGATGGGTTTCGCTCCGCTCTACCCATCCTACACGACTGGTTGTATAGGTGGTAAACCTTCGCCAAAAGATAATGATGATAAAGACTTACTGAGTTGCAAATCAAAGTATTAGTCATGAAAATATTTTTCCGATTTCTAGTTTTTATTATTTTTCCACAGTTAGTAAATGCTGAAATTTTAACGGTTTCAAATATTAAAGAGTTTTTCGATTCGAGGAATGATTATATTGTTCGTAATGTTTTTTTTGCTCCAGATAAACAGAAATTATGGATTATGTTAGATGAAAGTGAAAGAAGCAGTTCGAAATTGGTAGGTAAAAAAATATGGAGAGTTAATGTTTCTGGCGCTATTGAGTCAGACTCAGTCTATAGTGAGATTAAGGGCAAGTATCTAAATAATGAAAATCAGGATTTTAGTGTAGAGTCTGCGATTGAAGATGGTCATGGTTTTATTTGTCTAATTAAAGAAAGTTCTGGTTACTTAATTATTCGAGATGGATTTCCTGTTATTAGGCTTGATTCGTTTAAATTATTTCATGCGCCAGTATTTCAGGAGCTGTTAGTCCTGAATAAAGGCTATTTGTTGATTGGAAGTTCCGAGGGTAAAGGTGCGGCGCTGAAAGCAGGCTTGGACGGAGTCATTGAATGGGAGCGTTATTATGAGTCCAATATTGATGTTCATAATGGATTATTTGCAAAAGACGGAAAAGTGGTTTTGCTTGGTTCAGGTTTTAGCTCGCAAGGTAAAGATTCAATCTGGTTTGGTTGGTTGTCATCGGATGGCGAATTAATTAAAAGCAAATTCATTGAAGGACGCAATGCGAGTTTTGAATTAAATCAAACTGGTGATGTTGTAATTACGTATGAGAATTTCAAGTCTGGTTCATTAAACAGAGTTGTCAGTTTGTTCGATTCTAATTTTAAGGAGAAATGGGAGAGCGTTGTCTTTTCGATAAAAGCCAATAAAGTAGCTGATATAGCAGGGGGTGTAAGTTTTTATAATGATCGAATTGTTGTCGTTTATGGATTGCCGGAAAATGGCATGAGGCTTGATATATTAGATGGCAGAGGTCGAAAGTTAATTGAAAAGGACTTTGTAGAGAAAGGAATGATATTTAACCTTTCGACTAAGATTTTTTTATTTAAAAACGAAAATGGTCTTTTTGTCGTTCAAAATAATTCGAAAGCTGTTATTGAAGGAGGTAAATTTACTTTGCATAAAATCATTAGTCTTAGCGATCTACGGCTGTAACTGATCTGGGTATGATGGGTGTATGTAGGATAGTTAACCCGAATATGAGTAGGGGCTATAGCTCGCGTAGGGCGCATTGGCAATAGCGTAATGCGCCGAATGATTAAAAGTCAACATGCGGCGCAATACGGTTTCGCCTCTCGACGCCCTAAGATTACGCCTTGCGGCCTTTTCTAGCAAACGAAATGCTGCCGCACATTGCTCAACTTCAGTAGCAAAAAACTGCGTCCCTTAATAATTTATTTTGGCTGGATTAATGGATATTTTAAATAAACTATTTTGTTTGGACGGTGGCTCAAAAGATCGTATTGACTTGATGTAAAATGCATTTGTTTCTGTCCTGGAAAACTCAACTTGGTATTCATGTCAAGAGATATACGGATTGCCAGGGAATGAGGAGTTAACTCTAATAGCAGGCAACATGGTGCAATACGTAATTACTAGGCCGGATGTATTATACGCAAATGAAGAAACTATTTTTTGTAGCGAAAAATATTCTAGGGTAAATGCTTTTAAGTTGGCAAAGGAGTATTCAAGCGATTTTATTTTCGAGTCCGCATATTCGTCTATAAAAGAAAAGAGTTTATCTTTCCTCTATTCGCATAGAGATAGATTAAGTGCGGCTTGCCTATTTCGTTATAAATTTTGCGTTATCCATGAAGAGTTGTTTCTACTATCGTTTATTTCTCAGTGGGTGAAGTTATCAAACCTAATAAATAAATTATCTGGTAGTGCTGAGTGTCAAGTTGATGCATTGCTTGATGCACTTAAATTTTTGGAATCCTGGTCGGATAGCCAATAATGAATAATAGGGCTAGAGTAACATTGTATTTAACTTTTCTCTGATCCCCGTTGCTGAGTGCCATATGGAATTTAGATGAAGATAAATCACATATTTATATTGTTGTCGCTGTTGTTTACAGATGAGCATTTATTTGCAACGGAGATTAATAAGGATATTTTTTTTATTAGTTCAACACCCACGCCTTTGAGTGAAGGGACGTTTCCAACGCGATTATATTCGTATGATAACAATGAGCAGGCGCTGAATTTGTGCCGTGAAGTCGTATCTAAACAGCTTGGTGCGGAATTTCTGAAAGTTTATTACGATGAAAGATTGATTGTAATTGGCTCGCCTCCTGTTAAGCCGGATACAGTTAACATTCTTGAAATGGATGACCCAATGAAGGAAAAACGTATCAAAACTGGTGTTTTTGACAAGTGTGCGGCATGTTCGGTATTAGAAACTCATTTGGTCAATTTGCCTAAGGAACCTCTGATTAATTCCCCAAAACAGCAAGCGGTATAATATTTCAACGAAATCGCGGTAGAGACGACACCCATGGACCAGCCCCAACAACTCAGTTTTGCCGATGCCGAATACGCTAACAAAGGCAAAGTCACCCGGCGCGAGAAGTTTCTCGACCAGCTCGAAGGCTTATTGCCGTGGTCGCTGATGGTGGCGGTGATCGAGCCGCATTATGCGTCTGGTAAAGGACATGGGCGCAAGCCGTTTCCATTGAATGCCATGCTGCACGTGCATGTCGCGCAGATTGTCTACAACTATTCCGATCCTGGAATGGAAGATGCGCTCTACGAGATTGAATCGCTGCGACGTTTTTGCGGTGTCCGCCTGGAAGGCGTGCCAGATGAAAGTACGATTTTGCAGTTCCGGCACCTGTTGGAAGCACACGGGCTCACCGAGCAGATCTTTCAGGCGATCAACCAAACCTTGGGAGAGCGAGGGCTGTTTCTAAAAGCCGGCACCCTCGTCGATGCCAGCCTGATTGCCGCACCGACCTCGACCAAAAACCAAGACAAAGCGCGCGATCCCGAGATGCATGCCAGCAAGAAAGGCAATCAATGGTTTTTCGGCAGCAAATTCCACATCGGCGTCGATAGCGAAACCGGCTTAGTGCATAGCCTCAAAGTCACCTCGGGCAACGTCAGCGACATAGTAGAAGCCGCCTCTTTGCTACACGGCGAAGAACAGTTCGTCCACGGCGATGCCGGTTATCAAGGTTTGGATAAACGCCCCGAGATGTCCAGCGACAACCCGCCAGACTGCGTGATCGCGATGCGTCCAGGCAAGCTGACCAAGCTCGCGAAAGACGAGAGCGAACAGGCCCAGCGCCTTCGCCAAGCCGCGCGGGAACTGGCCAGTCGCCGCGCCAAGGTCGAACACGTCTTTCGGGACATTAAAATTCGGTTTGGTTATGCCAAGAACCGCTATCGCGGCTTGGCTAAAAACGCCGCCCGTCTGACCTTTTTGACCGCGATTGCCAATGTACTGCGCGGCGATGCGTATGAGCGGCGCAGCCTGATTGCGTCTGGAATTTGAAAATAGGCCCGGAAAAGGGCTTGTTTTCGACAAATAACGACTGTTTTGATGGAAAAAACGGGCGATTATTGAATTTTTTGAGCTGCTTTCGAAATGACTGTTACTCAAAACGGCAGTTTTTCAGAGGTTCCCTAATAAACAGTTGGCTTATACTTATTTTCTTGGTAAGAGTAATTCCGATATAACAATGTCATGGGGGGTTGATGGCAACCAGATTGATTATAAGTTGAATGACGTAGTCGAAATAAAGGCTGGTGGCATTCCTGGTGGGATTATTTCTGGTGATTTTTTTTATATTAAAGTTGGTTCTGATTCTAAATTGTCAATTTGGGTGGGTCGTGAAAAATTGACTACCAATTGGAGGCTTCCGGAAAATATTCTTTTTAGTCAAAGCGATAATGTTATTGCTTATGTTAATTCAAATAATATGCTGGTATTAAGTTCAAGAGACAATAAGCAAAGAAGTACCGCTGAAGAGCTGGGGAAAAGTACTTACTATGTTTTCAACAAACGTTCCTCTAAATGGAAGATTATTGGTTTTCCGGGAGGGAGAACAGAGGTGCGAGGTTTGAATGAGTGGCTTGTGGGCTATGTGGCAGATATAGCTAGGAAAACACAAAGTCCTGGATCTGATAGAAGAAGAAAACATATGGCAGAAACCGGCACGCCGATCGATTGGCGATTTGATAGCGCTAATGTTTTTTTCTCGGGAATTTTAATGTTGCACAATATCAATACAGGCAAAGAATATAAAATAATTACTAGTCAAGGGGGTAGTGAAATTCTCTGGGTAAACGATTCATATGTCTACTATAGAGTTAACGATGAGCTAATAAAGGCTAGAATTCTCGATCAGACAATCGACACAGGTCAAGTTTTAGCTAAGGAGGATTTTATAGCGGATATTCATTGGGCTTTTGAAGGTCGATAGAATGAGTTTCGCATCGTTACGCTCGCCTCCATGTTTCCGCGATGCATGCATCGGAAATAACTGATTTGTATAGCCGAAAACGACGGATAAGCGCTTAGCAATAAGTCAGCGAGCGCGATTGACACCTCTAGGAGCGCATGAATTGGTAATAAACACAATAGATGTGAACTTTTGCAAGGTGCTTATCAGGTGGTAATTTTGTCAGACCATTTGCATTCGATACGGACATTACCCGAGTCCGACGATGATTTTGGTTTGTGCCGACACCAAATATAATCTGCATTTATATGACGATTGTAATAAATGGTCGAAATCAAATTAGGCGGACACAAAAAGCAAACGTAGATTTTGCCGGCGGCGCTTGCTTCGACAAATTCGGTACTGGTTTGGGCGTGTGGCATTCGGTACTCGTGGCGTTACTGCTGGGAATGGTAGGGCAAAGGCCAGCGATTGCCAACGGCTTGGATCAAAACTGCGTCGTCAATATCCTCAACCGAACCGTGCAAGTTGGCAAGGATGGCGGATGGTCGATGCCGAGCGTACAGTCAACTCGGCCGGTCCCCTCGGCGCCGGTGCGTTGGGGGAGGTAAGTCATTGGCGGGCGGCGAGTCCGTTCAGTATACTGAGACCGTCGTCGGCTGGGGCCGACGGCGGCGGCATCGGGAAGGGGCCGCCTTTAATCGTCCCAGGACGGATTTAACCAGACCGGGAAGGACACCATGTCCAGTCTACGCATCGCGGCGTTCGCCACTCTCGCGGCGGCCGGTATCGCCGCCGCAGGGTTTCATTGGCGGCATTCCGAATCGCCGCCCACCCAGCTCAAGCTTTACGGCAATATCGATATTCGCCAAGTCGAACTCAGCTTCCACGATTCCGAACACGTCGCGCAAATTCAGGTGCAAGAGGGCGAGAGGGTCAAGCGCGGCCAATTGTTGGCGGTGCAGACCCTGGAACGTTTCCAGTATGCCTGGGATGCGGCGCAAGCCCGAGTCGAGGTCCAGCGCCACGTGGTCGATAAGGCCTTGAACGGCTCGCGGCCGCAGGAAATCGGTAAGGCGGGCAATGACGTCAAGGGCGCCGAAGCGGCATTGGTATTGGCCAAGAAGGAATTGGAGCGCATGCGCAATTTGGCGGAACGCAAATTGACCTCGGTGGAGTCGGTCGATCAAGCCAAGGCCGCCTACGACGGTGCCCGCGAGACCTTGCAAGCCCTGAAGGAACAATACCAGCTGACCGCGATCGGCCCGCGCCGCGAGGACATTCAAGCCGCCCAAGCTCAACTTCGAGTCGACGAAGCCGAATTGCTGTTGGCCAAGAAATCCTGGGAAGACGCTCATCTCTACGCGCCGGCCGACGCCGTTGTGCAAAACCGGATTCTCGAGCCTGGCGACATGGCCAACGCCCAGACGCCGGTGCTGACGCTGGCCCTGACCGAGCCGCTGTGGGCCAGAGCTTACGCGGCCGAGACCGATCTCGGTAAATTGCGCCACGGCCTGCCGGCCCGCATCGTCAGCGACAGTTTTCCCGACCGGCATTACGCCGGTTGGGTCGGATATATCTCGCCGACCGCCGAATTCACGCCCAAATCGGTCGAGACTAGCGAGTTGCGGACCAGTCTGGTTTACCAAGTGCGGGTTTACGTCTGCAATGCCCAAGATCAACTGCGCTTGGGCATGCCGGTCAGCGTCGAGATCGATGTCGACGCTCCGCCGGCCGGACAGCCTGGCTGCGCCGAGCGGCCGTGATCTCGCCGACGAACGCCCCGGCGCTACGGTTCCAAGGCGTCGATAAATCGTTCCGGGCCGGCGACCGCGAAGTGGCGGCCTTGCGCCGGATCGATTTCGAATTGCCCGGCGGCGGCATCACCGCGCTGGTCGGGCCGGACGGCGCGGGCAAGACCACCTTGTTGCGTCTGGCCGCCGGTTTGTTGCTGCCGGAAGCCGGCAGCGTCGAAAGCTTTGGTAACGACACCGCGACGACCGGGCCGCTGTTGCACGCCACCACCGGTTACATGCCGCAGCGTTTCGGTTTGTACGAAGATCTGAGTCTGCGCGAGAACCTGACGCTGTATGCCGATCTGCACGGTATCGCCCAGGCCGACCGACCCGAGCGCTTTGCCGAATTGCTGGCGATGACCGGACTCGGCAAATTCGAAAGCCGCTTGGCCGGACGCTTGTCCGGCGGCATGAAACAAAAACTGGGTTTGGCTTGCACCTTGCTGAACCGGCCGCGTTTGCTGTTGCTCGACGAACCGTCGGTCGGCGTCGATCCGCTGTCCCGCCGCGAACTGTGGCATATCATCGACGCGCTGGTCAGCGACCACGGTACCACGGTCCTGCTCAGCACCGCCTACATGGACGAAGCCGAGCGCTGCCAACATGTTATCGTACTGGATCATGGTGGAATACTCAGACAGGGCGCGCCGGCCGCGCTGCACGAATTGGTGCGGGGGTGCGGCTATCGTCTAACTAGCGCGGTGTTGTCTAGTCGGCAACTGCGTCAACGCATCGTGGGCCAGCATGGCGTCATCGACGCGGTAGTGCAGGGCGATGCGGTCCGGGCGGTCATGGCGCCGGGTGCCGCGCCGGACTGGGCCGGCTGGTTTACGGCAAGCGACTGCGTGACGGCGCGGTCGGTGCCGGCGCGCTTGGAAGATGCCTTCATTTGGCTATTGACCGAGCGCGACGGCGGCCACGGCGTCGTCGAGAACGTCTGCCCGCTGGCGGTTATCGGCCCAACCGCCGCGCCGGTCATCGAGGTCGAGGCGGTGGATCGCTGGTTCGGCGATTTTCAGGCCGTCAAAAAACTTTCCTTTCAGGTCGGACGCGGCGAAATTTTCGGTTTGCTGGGCGCCAACGGCGCCGGTAAGACCACCACGTTTCGAATGTTGTGCGGCTTGTTGCCGGCCAGCAACGGCAGCCTGAAAGTGGCCGGCGTGGATTTGCGGCGGGCGGCGGCCCAGGCCAGGGGCCGTTTGGGTTATATGTCGCAGAAATTCTCGTTGTACGGCCAATTGTCGGTACGGCAAAACCTGGATTTTTTCAGCCACGCCTATGGCTTGCGGGGCGGCGCGCGCCGGGAACGCATCGCTTGGGCCCTCGGCGAGTTCGGCTTGACCGAGTTTGCCGATACCGACAGTCGCGATTTGGCGCTGGGCTACAAGCAACGCCTGGCGCTGGCTTGCGCGCTGATGCACGAGCCGGAAATCCTGTTTCTCGACGAGCCGACTTCCGGTATCGATCCGTTGGCCCGCCGCGAATTTTGGGCGCGTATCAACCAACTGGCTGCCGGCGGCGTGACGGTGCTGGTGACCACTCATTTCATGGAAGAGGCGGAATATTGCGACCGCCTACTGATCATGCGGGAGGGCGACATTCTGGCGGCCGGCACGCCGGCGCAAATCGTCCGCGCCGGCGGAAGCGAAGCGGCTTCGAACATGGAAGAAGCGTTTATACGCTTGGTGGAAGCGGCTGGCGGCGGAGGGGCGGCATGACGGCGACCCGGCAACGGCTGATCGGTCTGATCCGCAAGGAGTTCCTGCAGGTCTGGCGCGATCCCAGCAGCCTGGCGATTGCCTTCGTGATGCCGGTGTTCTTGCTGTTGTTGTTCGGCTACGGCGTGTCGCTGGACGCCAAGCGGGTGCCGATCGGTTTGGTAGTCGCCGCCCCAAGCGCCGAGACCGCCGCGCTGACCGCCGGATTCGAGCAGTCCGAGTATTTTCGCAGTCGTTATTTTCCGGATATGCCGGCCGCCGCCGTTGCGTTGCAGGCAGGCGAAATCAATGCCATCGTCAACTTGCAGGACGACTTCGACCGGCGCTTGCACGGTAACGAACCGGCGCCGATACAATTGATTCTGGACGGCGTCGATGCCAATACCGCCCGGCTGGTCAGCGGTTACGTGCTCGGCGTTTGGGACCGCTGGCTGAACGCGCGCGCCGAAAGCCGCGGCTTGCGGGCGGTACGGCCGGTGCAATTACGGAATCGGGTTTGGTACAACAGTGCGCTGCGCAGCCGGAATTTTTTGGTGCCGGGCTTGATCGCGGTGATCATGACCTTGATCGGGGCCTTGCTGACCGCGCTGGTGGTGGCGCGGGAATGGGAGCGCGGCACGATGGAGGCCTTGATCGCCACGCCGGTCAGCGTTCGCCAGGTTTTGCTCGGCAAACTGATACCGTATTATTTGCTAGGCATGGGCGGCATGCTGCTTTCGATCGCGATGGCGGTGTGGCTGTTCGAAGTGCCGCTGATCGGTTCGTTGTGGGTGTTGCTGGTGTGCGGCTCGTTGTTCCTGCTGGCGGCCTTGGGCATGGGCTTGGTGATTTCGATTGCCGCGAAAAACCAGTTTGTCGCCGGCCAGATCGCCATCATCATCACCTTTTTGCCGGCGTTTTTGTTGTCAGGCTTCATCTTTAACATCGACAGTATGCCGACCGTCGTCCAGTGGGCGACGTATTTGATCGCCGCCCGCTATTTCGTCGCGATCTTGCAGACGGTGTTTCTGGCCGGCAACGTCTGGGAAGTCGTCGTCCCCAACGCGCTGGCGCTGGCCTTGATGGCGGCACTGTTCATGGCGCTGGCCTGGTGGCGGGCGCCGCGCCGCTTGGAGTGAACGATGTTTTGGCGGATTTACGCAATGCTGGTCAAGGAGTTCCTCGATCTGGTCAAGGACAAGAAAAGTCGTTTCGTGCTGATCGCGCCGCCCATCGTGCAATTGTTCGTGTTCGGCTACGCCGCCACTTACGATCTCAACCAAGTGCCGATCGCGGTGTACAACGAAGACGCCGGCATCGCCTCGCGCGAGTTGATCGCTCGCTTCGGCGGCGCGCCGGCGTTTCGGGAGGCGCGGCGCTTGCGGCGCGAGGCCGAAGTCGCCGAAGTGCTGGATACCAAGCAAGTATTGCTGGTGTTGCATATCGGCCGGCATTTCAGCCGCGACCTGCTGAGCGGCCGCCAACCGGCCGACGTGCAAATCCTGCTGGACGGCCGTGATTCGAATACCGCCCAAATCGCCCAAGGCTACGCGCAAACGGTGATCGCCGATTTCAACATCGCCTGGGCCAGGGACCACGGTTTGCCGCTGCCGGCCGCGGAGTTGCGGACCCGAGCCTGGTTCAATCCCAACCTGGAAAGCCGTTGGTTTATCGTGCCGGGCATCGTCGGTTTGCTGACCTTGGTGGTAACGATGTTGGTGACTTCGCTGTCGGTGGCGCGCGAGCGCGAGCAGGGGACCTTCGACCAGTTATTGGTGACGCCGCTGACACCGAGGGAAATCGTGGTCGGCAAGGCCGTGCCGGGCTTCTTGATCGGCGTGTTCGAGGCCACTTTCAGCATCGTCATGGTGGTGCTGTGGTTCCGGGTGCCGCTGCTGGGCAGTTTGACGGCCTTGTATATCGGCATCGTGTTCTACGTGTTTGCGATCGTTGGGGTCGGCCTGATGATTTCCTCGCTGTCGACGACTCAGCAGCAAGGCTTGCTGGGCGGCTTTCTGGTCATCGTGCCGGCGGTGATCCTGTCCGGCTACGCCACGCCGATCGCCAACATGCCGGAAGCCGTGCAAACCCTGACCTTGCTCAATCCGCTACGCTACTTTCTGGTCATCGTCCGCGGGGTATTCCTGCAAGGCCTGGACAGCCCGGCGCTGCTGCATCAATACTGGCCGATGGCCTTGATCGGCTTGGCCTCGCTAACGTGTGCCGGCTGGTTGTTTCGCAAGCGGATGTATTGAAGGGGGGCGTTTGATCGTTTAAACCTGGCCTTGGCGTTGAATGGGGTGCCTGGCGAGTACTTGAAGTTTGAATAAGGAACAGGATTGTAGCCGTTGATGTTTTCGAATAACCAATAGCGCTCGGTGAATGGGAGTCTAGCGTTGACAGTTAATAACTGTAATCGACCCTAAGCAGGTCAATGACAATGAAATTGAATAGACAAAAAATGCAGATAAGCTGCCTTCAATTGTGAAATTAGCTTGCCAAATCGCTCGTTTCGAAGTCAACATTCCTCCGATTATGCTATCGCTAATCGGAGCTCGATTAGTTAGAGGTTCACCATGGCACGACGGAAGGAACTCAAAAACATCGCATCCGGGTTATATGGTTCGTTCATAAGCCGCAACAACGATGTAGGTGGCTATTGGGGTATTGGAAAACTTTGTCTTCTTGCGCAACAGAGTGGTGTTCAAATAGTTCGCCTTGATCTCCTTACGAAATCAATATTCCCAGCAAGTTCAGAGTTTTCAAAACTGGTTTCCGGCTACAGATCAATCTTAAATAAGCATCTTTCTGCGAAGGGCATTCCGGAAAACTGGTTAGCCTCCTCGACCATTGAGCTCGATTTCAAGCCTGAGCACCCTTCCGGAAAGCACATTCCAATTGCAACGTGGGGTAGTCTATTCAAGCTTGTGGTGAACATTTCAGACGACATGAAGAAAAATCATACTGTTTCTGGCTACAGTTTTTGCGGGCCACATAATCCGAGAAAGGAAGCCAAAAGTGCAGGTACGGAACGCTTCTAATTCGGCGCTCAACCTCGCTCCTTTCAGTTGCTGGATGCAGCGAGATAAAGCTGCGCAGAGCCGGTTAGCTCCACTACATGGTATCCCTATCTATGCAAGGACTTTGTTTGTCGTTTAGGCGATACGGATGACTGATGAAAAATGCACGTTTCACTTAGCCTCATTTAGAGTGCCGTCGAAAAATCCGGACTCCGACGCCTTAGATGACATGGTCGCTACGGCAAACCAGTTTAGGGACGCGTCGATTAGGTGCTTTAACTCAACCGTTCCAATTGCTGAGCAGAACCAGCTGTTAGTGTTTCCCCATGTCGTTTGTGGGTGTTTTGCTTGTGAAATGTATCTGAAATTTCTGTTAAAGAAGGATGACAAAAAAGCTCCAAGAAATCACTCTCTGATCGAATTATGGGCTATGCAGTCAGACATAATTAAAAATGGATTTCAAGCTAAGTATTTAACAACAAACATCGATGATTTAATAAGATCCATATCCGATCATTTTATTAAAATCAGGTATAACCACGAGATGCAAATGGAGACCGTTCATTTTGGTGAAGATAAACTTGCCATGATTCTTCCGTACCTCTCTGATGTTTGTAATAAATAAAGATGCAAAATGGGCCTAATTTAGGTGGTGCAGACGGAGCTCGCAATAAAACGCGTAGTCCAAAAACGGGGTCAGGTCTTGCAATAGAGCCTCCCTCAGTTAATATGAAATGCTGGTAATCATTGAATTACGGTTACTGATCGTCAGAATTCAGTCGTTCGCAACTCCATGTCTCTGGCGCCGGTGTGCTTTTCGGTGCTTTCCACTAGCGGCCTGCCGGCGTCAAGCTTGCTACCTATCAGAGACCATTACGCCCCAGCGACTGGCGATTTTCTCCGCCGCGCGCCAACTAGCCTATAATTGCCGACCAAACCGTCGATACCGTCACTTATTCAACCATTTTTCCCGCCTTCATGCTCGACCACCTAACGATAGCCGGAACCCAGGACACCGGTTTCGACGATCCGTTGCTGGCCGCCTTATTGACAGTTTGCCGGCACCTGCATATTTCGCAAACCCCGGCGGCGTTGACCGCGGGACTCCCCTTGGTCGATCACAAACTGACGCCGGCGCTGTTCGGGCGGGCCGCCGAGCGGGCCGGCATGTCGGCCCGCTTGCTGCGCCGGCCGCTGGCCGACATTCCGGCCTTGAGTCTGCCGGCGGTGCTGTTGCTCCGCGACGGCCACGCCTGCGTGCTGATCGGTAAGGATGGGGCGAACTGTCGCATCGCCGTTTCGGAAACCGGCGGCGAGAAGACGCTGCCCAGCGCCGAACTGGAGAATCTGTATGCCGGCCGGGCTTTCTTCGTTCGAGTCAATCACCGCTTCGATGCCAGAACCGCCGATCTCGGCGCGGCGCGGACCGGCCATTGGATACGCAATGTGGTCTACGCCGCATGGCCGATCTACGCCGAGGTGTTGGCCGCGTCGTTGCTGATCAATTTGTTCGCGTTGGCGGCGCCGTTGTTCTTCATGAACGTCTACGACCGGGTGGTGCCGAATCACGCGCTGGAAACGCTATGGGTGCTGGCGCTCGGGGTGTTGATCGTGTTCGGCTTCGAGTTGGCGATGAAGTTGCTGCGCGGCTACTTTATAGACGCCGCCGGCAAGCGCGCCGACATCGTGTTGTCGGCCGGCATCTTCGAAAAATTGTTGAACATCCGGCTGGAAGCTCGCCCGGCCTCGGCCGGCGCATTCGCTAACCGCTTGCACGAATTCGAGGCCTTCCGCGAGTTTTTGACCTCGGCCACCTTGGTGACCTTGGTAGATCTGCCGTTTTTGCTGCTGTTCGTATTGATTGTGTACAGCATTGCCGGCCCACTAGCCTGGATTCCGTTGGCGATATTGCCGCTGGCGGTATTGGCCGGCATCGCCTTGCAGGCGCCGTTGCGGCAAACCGTCGATACGATGTTTCGCTACGCCGCGGAGAACCAGGCGACCTTGATCGAAGCCCTGACTAATTTGGAAAACGTTAAAACCACCGGCGCGGCCAGCCAGTTGCAACGGCGCTGGGAAAACAATATCGGTGAGCTGGCGAGGCTGGGACTTAAATCCCGTTTGTACACCAGTCTGACCGTCAATCTGACCGCGTTCTTTCAACAACTGGCGGCGGTGCTGTTGGTCGTGGCCGGCGTGTACCGGATCGGCGACGGCGAACTCACCACCGGCGGTTTGGTGGCATGCACGATGCTGGCCGGCCGGGCCTTGGCGCCGGTCGGTCAGGTCGCGGCCTTGCTGACTCGCTATCATCAGGCGCGGATGGCCCTGGCCTCGGTGCGGCGGATGATGGACCTGCCGGTGGAACGCGAGGCCGGTAAGGATTATATGCACCGGCCGCGTTTGGCCGGCGAGGTGGAGTTTCGCGGGGTCGGCTTCAGCTATCCCGGCCAGCCGGTACCCGCCTTGGATAATGTGTCGTTCAAGATTCGGGCCGGCGAGCGGGTCGGCGTGATCGGCCGGATAGGCTCCGGCAAAAGTACGTTGGAGAAATTGATTCTGGCGCTGTACCAGCCGCAACAAGGCGCGATTTTGTTGGACGGTTGCGATAGCCGCCAGCTCGATCCCGCCGAATTGCGTCGCCAAATCGGCTACGTGCCGCAGGATAACGCGTTGATGTTCGGCAGCGTCCGCGACAACATCGTATTCGGCGCCGGGTACGTCGACGACGCGGCGATGCTGCGGGCGGCGGAGTTGGCCGGCGTCGCGCAGTTTACCGCCCGCCATCCGCTCGGTTTCGACATGCCGGTCGGCGAGCGCGGCGCCGGTTTGTCGGGCGGTCAACGCCAAAGCATCGTGCTGGCCAGAGCCTTGCTGTTGCAGCCGGCGTTGTTGGTGCTGGACGAGCCGACCAACGCGATGGACAACAGCAGCGAGGAAGCCTTCAAGCAGCGCTTCGCGGCGCAATTGTCCGATCAGACCCTGATCCTAGTGACCCACAAAGCTTCGCTGTTGAGTCTGGTGGACCGGGTCATCGTCATGGACGGCGGTCACATTGTCGCCGACGGTCCGAAAGATCATGTGTTGGAAGCCTTGCGGCAAGGCCAGATCAAGGTGGCCGGATGAAAAAAACTTTGGGTGCTTGGCTGGCCGACTACCGCTATCGCAGCGAGGACCGCCGCGATTTCGACATCGCCGACGGCAGCGCGCTGTACGAATTGCCGATCCAAAGTCATTTGATTTTGCTGACCACGCTGGTCTTCGTGGTCGTGGCGCTGGTCTGGGCCAATTTCGCGACGCTGGATGAAGTGACGCGCGGTCAAGGCAAGACGATACCGTCCAGCCAGATCCAGGTCGTACAAAATCTGGAAGGCGGCATCGTCTCGGAAATCCTGGTGCGCGAGGGGGATAGCGTCGAAAAAGATCAAGTCTTGCTGCAACTGGACCGGGTGCGTTTTGCCTCGTCGTTTCAGGAAGCCAAGCTTAAGTATTACGAGCTGCTGGCCAATACCGCCCGCTTGAACGCCGAAATCAACGGCGGCGCGTTGCAATTGCCGGACGAAGTGGTCAAGCAGGCGCCCCAGATTGCCGACAATGTCCGGCAGTTGCTAGCTTCCCGCCAACACGAACTGAAATCGAACACCGATATTCTCAGCGAGCAGATTCGCCAGCGCGAACAAGAAATCGTCGAGTTGCAGTCCAAGAGTGAGCAACTCGGGCGTAGCTACAACATGCTGCAGGACGAGGTGAAAATGTCCGAGCCGCTGGTGGCCGACGGCGCGATGTCGCAAGTCGAATTGTTGCGGCTGCAGCGGGCCGCCAACGATTTGCGCGGCGAATTGAATTCGGCCAATCTGGCGATGCCGCGCGCGCGTTCGGCGCTGGACGAAGCCCGCAATAAACTTTCCGAAATCAAGGCGCGCTTTCGGACCGAGGCCTTGAAGGAATTGAACGAGACCAAGGCCGAATTGGATCGCACCAGCGCTTCCGCCGTTGCGCTGGAAGACCGGGTCAGCCGGACGCGGGTGTTGTCGCCGGTCAAGGGCACCGTCAAGCGCATCAAGATCAATACGGTCGGCGGCGTAATTCAGCCGGGTATGGATTTGTTGGAAATCGTGCCGGTCGAGGATCAGTTGCTGATCGAGGCCAAAATCCGCCCTGCCGACATCGCTTTTCTTCACCCCGGACAGCAAGCTGTGGTAAAACTAACCGCGTACGACTATTCGATATACGGCGGTTTGGACGCAGTGTTGGAGCATATTAGCGCCGACAGTATTCCCGGCGAAAAAAAGGATGAGGACAGCTATTACCTGATCCGCCTGCGCACCGCCACGAACACTTTGCAAAACCGAGGGGAACGCTTGCAGATCATTGCCGGCATGACCGCCGAGGTCGATATATTGACCGGCAAGAAAACCGTGCTCGAATACCTGATGAAGCCGATATTCAAGGCCAGGGATAGGGCGTTGAGAGAACGATAATTACAAACGGCATATCCGTGGCTAACCTATTGATTTGTTCTAATAATCCCCAGTTGACCGCGCAATGGAACCACGCGTTGATTTCGGAATACACGGTCAGTATGTTGCACAATCCCAAGACCGAATTCACCGCCGACGCGGTCATTCTGGACGCTAAGAAGCTGGACGACGATGCCAGTCTGATGGCGTTGTTTTCCAACCGCCATACCCGTTTTCTAGTGATGGGCTGCGATTGGCCGGATAGCCGGCAAATCGAAGTGTTGATCAACGGCGCGGCCGGTTACTGCGATCAATCCGAATCCGCCGAATTATTGAAGCGGGCCGTCGCCTGCATTCTGGACGGCGACATCTGGATACGCCGCGCCCTGGTCCCCAAGGTGATCGGGGCGTTGACCCGCGCCAGACAAACTCAAACCGTGAAAAATCGTTACGACGCCGAGCAGAAACTGCAGCAGATCGCCGGCTTGTCGGCGCGCGAGCTCGAAGTCGCCAATCTGATCCGCCAGGGCGAAAACAATAAACGTATCGCGCTGGCGCTGAATATTTCAGAGCGCACAGTCAAGGCGCATTTATCGTCGATATTCCGCAAATTGGGTGTCGACGATCGCTTGCATCTGGCCATATTGTTAAAAGAAACCGACCAATATCAAAGAGGATAGGCATGAAATCGACGACCGGATGGGGTGTAAGCATCGCGATACAACTAGCGTTTGCGACCGACGGCTACGCGGTAACGTTACAGGATTCGATCCAGAAAGTGCTGGACGACAACCCGAAGATCCAGGCGGCCAAATCCGAACGCCGGGCGGTCGAGGAAGAAATTGGCCAAGCCAAGGCCGGTTACTTTCCGACCGTGGACGCCACGGCCGGCATCGGTTGGGAAGAGTCGAACAATCCGACCACCCGTACCCGAGGCGACGGCTCGGTGTTTTATCATCGCGAGGAAGGCGCCATCCAGGTCCGGCAAATGTTGTTCGACGGTCTGGCTACTCCCAACGAAGTCGAGCGCCAGGAAAAACGTACCGATTCGCGCGCCTACACCGTGTTCGGCCAGTCCGAGATCACCGCGCTGGACGGCGTCGAAGCCTACCTGAAAGTGTTGCGCCGTCAGGAGTTACTGAATCTAGCCAAGGACAACCTGCAACTGCATTTGCGCACCAACGAGCAAATCAAATTGCGTAGCGAGCGCGGCGTCGGCAAGCGGGCCGACGTCGATCAATCGATGGGCCGGGTGGCTTTGGCCGAGAAGAACGTCTGGTCCGAGACCGGTAACCTGAAAGACGCCGAAACCGGCTTTCAACGGGTGATCGGCATCTTGCCGGACGCGGTCGAACCGGTCGCCGCGCCGACCGCCGCGTTGCCGGCGACGATGGAACAAGCCATCGACGAAGCGCTGGCCGACCATCCGATTCTGAAGTCGGCGAATTCGGACGTGGAATCGGCCTTCGCCCAGCACGAAACCGCCAAGGCACCGTACTTTCCGCGTTTCGATATCGAAACCGGCGTCAGCCACAATTACAACTTGGACGGTATCCGCGGCACCAACTCGGACATGACCGCGATGTTGCGGATGCGTTACAATCTGTTCAACGGCGGCAAGGACATCGCCCGCCGTGAGCAGACCGCGCAATTGATCAATCAGGCCAAGGACATCCGCGACAACACCCATCGCCAAGTGGTCGAAAGTATGCGTTTGTCCTGGGTGGCTTACCAGACCGTGAAAAGCCAGATGGAGTTCTACAAACAACACGCAGACTCGGCCGAAAAAACCATCACCGCCTACCAACAGCAGTTCAATATCGGTCAGCGCACCTTGTTGGACTTGCTGGATACCTACAACGAGATGTACGTTGCCAAGAGCTCGTTGATTAACGCCAAATACGACGAGTTATTCTCGCAGTACCGAATTTTGGCGAGCAAGGGCCAATTGAATAAGCATTTGGGTACCAAATTGCCGGAAGAGATTCAGCCCATCAGTTCGGCGGATTAGAGAACGCGATGCGCGGGTTTCTAGAGTTGGCGACATACAGATGATGCGGATATATGTCGATCGGTGATAGGTTGGAGTCCATAGCTGGTTAATAGCTTGTTGAGGGGCGCAATCCTAGCCGTGTAGCGATGCCGGCCCTTTAACAGTAGTTCTGAAAGACCGCATCAGTTTGGGCATTCCGATAGCTGTCGCCCTATCGGATCGCCAAACACACGGTTTTCAATAATGCGTGGGCGACGGCGATGATAGTGCGCTTTCGCCCGCGTCGAATCAATAGTGATCTCCTGAAAAAAGTTGTTTTGAATCATTGCGATAAATGGTTGCGGCTTTTTACGTCGTCGGTTCCTGAGTGTTCCAGCGTGAACAGCGCGGTAGTAAGCCTTTTGCTCAGGACCAATAGCCGATACAGCGCTGTTGGATCTTGACGACGCTGTTCCGTGTCTCCGTACCAATACTTAGCAATACGACAACGACCAGTCCGATGTCGAGCGGCCGGTCGGAGAGGTTTTCGAACCGAACATGAGCAAGTTCAATGCTTCGCGCCGCCGTTGCCTATTTTTCAACATTTGACGGGCTGTCCGAGTTGGTAAGCGTCGAATCGAGTCGGGGCGCAAAAGCCATGGACTTCAATAGGCCGGTCGCACTGGATTGCGCGGGTAGCGTTAAGCGTTAGAGTTAGCGAGAGGCTGGCGGCTACGGGGCGTTCGACAAAGTCCAGCCGAATCGCCGGGCGGAACGACCGAGTATCCGACAAATGTTTGTCGCCCGCGCTTAGTGGTTTGTCGGTTTTCCTACAAAAAGCTTGTCCGGGAATCGCTGGAAAATCATCGGGTTATTGCTTGGCACGCCGGTTGCAAGTTGATAAGCAAAAACTTGGGGTCGTGTCATGAAAACGAATAAAGACATTGCGGAATTATTGGACGAACCGGCTTGCGAACACAACAAGAAGGAGAAATCCGGTTGTGCCAAGCCTAAACCCGGCTCCGCCGCGGGCGGTTGTGCGTTTGACGGTGCCCAGATTGCGTTGTTGCCTATCGCCGATGTCGCCCATATTGTCCACGGGCCGATTGCCTGCGCCGGCAGCTCTTGGGATAACCGCGGGACCCGGTCGTCGGGGCCGGACTTATACCGGATCGGCATGACCACCGATTTGACCGAACAGGATATCGTGATGGGCCGCAGCGAAAAGCGGCTGTTCCACGCGATCAAACAAGCCATCGAGACCTACAATCCGCCGGCGGTGTTCGTCTACAACACTTGCGTTCCGGCCTTGGTCGGCGACGACATCAACGCGACCTGCAAGGAAGCCGCCGAGCGTTGGGGCGTGCCGGTGGTACCTATCGATAGCGCCGGTTTCTACGGCACTAAAAACCTGGGCAACCGGATTGCCGCCGATGCGATGCTGAACCATGTGGTCGGCACGCGCGATCCCGATCCATTGCCGCCGGGTACCGAGCGGCCCGGTATCAAGGTTCACGACGTCAATCTGGTCGGCGAATACAACATCGCCGGCGAATTCTGGCATGTACTGCCCTTGCTGGACGAATTGGGCTTGCGGGTGCTGTGCACCTTGTCCGGCGACGCCCGCTTCCGCGAGGTGCAAACCATGCACAAAGCCGAAGTCAACATGATGGTCTGCTCGAAAGCGATGCTGAACGTGGCCCGTCGTATGGAAAAAGATTACAAAACCCCGTGGTTCGAAGGCAGCTTCTACGGCATTACCGATACCAGCCAGTCCTTGCGCGATTTTGCCAAGGTCATCGACGATCCGGATTTGACCGAACGCACCGAGGTGCTGATTGCCCGCGAAGAGGCTCGAATCCGCGCGGCGCTGGCGCCGTGGCGCGAGCGTTTGAAAGGCAAGCGGGTGCTGTTGTTTACCGGCGGGGTCAAGAGCTGGTCGGTGATTTCGGCCTTGCAGGATTTGGGGATGGTCGTGGTCGCGACCGGTACCAAAAAGTCCACCGAGGAAGACAAGGCGCGCATCCGCGAACTGATGGGCGAGGATACGCTGATGATCGAGGACGGTAGCCCGAAAGCGCTGTTGAAGGTCGTTCACGATTATAAGGCCGATATTTTGATCGCCGGTGGCCGCAATATGTACACCGCGTTGAAAGCCAAAATTCCGTTCCTGGATATCAACCAAGAGCGCGAATTCGGTTATGCCGGTTACGAAGGCATGCTGGAACTGGTGCGCCAACTGGCGCTGACGCTGGAAAGTCCGGTTTGGGAGTCGGTCAGGGCGCCTATGCCTTGGCGCGTCGGCGGCCAGACCAAACCCGTCGCGAGCGAACCGGCCGAACCGGCCTTAAAAATTCAGGCGGCTTAGTCCGATTAGACGGCGTGCGATTGACTCAGGCAACTAGGTAGGCGGCGATGGCGGAAATTCTCAAACGTAAGAAAGCACTCTCGGTCAGTCCGTTAAAGGCCAGCGCGCCAACCGGTGGTTCGTTGGCTTGCCTGGGTTTCGACCGAGCGATTCCGATGCTGCACGGCTCGCAAGGCTGTACCGCATTCGCGAAAGTATTCTTCGTCCGGCATTTTCGCGAGCCGATTCCATTGCAAACCACCGCGATGGACCAAGCTAGCTCGGTGCTGGGCGCCGACGAAAACGTCGTCGAAGGTTTGAAAGCCATCGCCGAGAAATCCAATCCGGCCTTGATCGCGGTGTTGACCACCGGTTTGGCCGAAACCCAGGGTTGCGACGTACAGCGCAACGTGCGCGAATTTCGCGCCAAGTATCCGGAATACGATCACGTCGCCGTCGTCGCGGTCAACACGCCGGATTTTACCGGTTGCGTCGAGACCGGCTATGCCGCGACGATACACGAGATCGTCAACGCGCTGGTGCCTGATGCCGAAACCGCCGGTACCAAACCCGGCAACCGCCGTCGGCAGGTGAACGTGTTGGTCAGCCACATGCTGACGCCCGGCGACCTGGAAGCCCTGCGCGACACGATAGAGATGTTCGGCTTGCGGCCGGTGCTGGTGCCGGATTTATCCGATTCGCTGGACGGCAGCTTGACCGAAGACGAGTTTTCGCCGGTGACGATAGGCGGTACGCCGGTGTCGGAACTGGCTACGCTGGGCGAGGCCAAGGCCTCGCTGATCATTGGACCTTCCTTGCATAAAGCCGGCGAGTTGCTGCAAGAAAAAACCGGGGTGCCGAGTTACTTTTTCGAACATTTGTACGGCCTGGAAGCCAACGATGCGCTGATCCTGGCGCTGGCCGAAATCAGCGAACAGCCGGTCCCGCAACGGATAGAACGCCAACGTGCTCAATTGCAGGACGCGATGCTGGATACCCATTTCATGCTGGGCCAGCTCAAGGTGGCGATCGCTGCGGATCCCGATTTGCTGAATGCCTGCGTGCATTTGATCAAGGGCATGGGCGGCGACGTGGTCGCGGCGATCAGCCCGGCTAACGCGGCGATTCTGAGCAAAATGCCGGTTAGCAGCGTCAAGATCGGCGACCTGGAAGATCTGGAGCTGACCGCTAGGGAAAACGGCGCGCAGTTGCTGATCGGCAATTCGCACGCGGTCGATAGCGCGGAACGCCTGGGCGTGCCTATCCTGCGCACCGGCTTTCCGTTGTACGACATCATCGGCGGCTATCAAAAAACCTGGATCGGTTATCGCGGCACGCGCCAAGCTTTGTTCGACTTGGCTAACTTGGTGATCAACTTCGCGCACGAAGAGATCGAAGTCTATCACTCGCCGTATTCGCAAAAACCGGAAAACGAACGCCACGCCTGCTCGCCGTCATGTCACTAGCCCGTCGCATGCAGGTTGTGCATACCCCTGAACAGAGGATGCCCATGGAAACCGCGATTAAAGTCGCCTTTGCCACTACCGATATGGTGCACGTCAACCAGCATTTCGGTTCAGCCCGTTCGTTCGCGGTCTACGCGGTCGACCCCGAGCAATCGGAAATGCTGGAAGCCGCGCAGTTCGGCGAACTGGCCCAGGACGGTAACGAGGATAAGTTGTCGGTCAAGATTCAACTGCTGGACGGCTGCGCGGCCGTCTATTGCCAAGCCATCGGCGCCTCGGCGATCAAGCAAATCATCGCCCAGGGCATACAGCCGATCAAAGTCCATGAAGGCAGCACCATCAAGGATTTGATCGGCGATTTGCAGAACGAAATGAAAGCCGGGCCTTCCGCCTGGCTGACCAAGGCCATCAACGCGCACAAGGGGCCGGATGCCGGCCGCTTCGATGCGATGGAAGACGAAGGCTGGGACGAGTAAGCGCTTTAACGAATCGACAAATTGCGGCGGTTCGCCGCCCTAACCAAAACCACTGGAGAACCCACCATGTCTCAACCCGCACTCGTCGTCGAAGCCGGCGACCCTTTGATGAGCTCTGAAATCGTTGTCGAGATGATCAAACAACTCAGAGCAATGGATACCTACGACACCTACGAAGGTTGGTCCGAGGAAAAAATCATCGATCCGCTGATCATGACCAAGGAGCGCAAACGCGAAGTGCCGGTCATCGGCGATCCAGACGAAATTACGCTGGCCCGCGTCAAGGCGTATTACAACGCCATTTCCTCGCTGGTGGAAAAACGTTGCGGTCTGATGGCGGTACCGGTGATCAATATCACCCACGAAGGCTTCGGCCGGGCGCTGGTGTTGGTCGGCAAACTGATCGCGGTCGACAAAGTGTTGCGCGACGTGCATCGCTTCGGCTTCGGCAGTTTGGAAGAGTTGAACGAAAAAACCGAGAAAGTGTTGGAAAAAGCCGTGGCCTTGATCGAGCAATTCAAAGAAGTGGCGGAAGCTTGAGGTGAAATTATGAGTGACGAAGAGATTAAAGCGCTGGAAAAAGAAGTGAAAAAGACCAAACGCCTGGCCAACGAGGCGGCGTCGGTGTTGCATGATCTGATCGAAGACCGTTTGCCGGATGCTTACGGGGAGTTGATGGGCATTGCCCAAACGACGTACGACGCATGTAAGGCTTGGGACGAAGCCAACAAGAAATTTCAAGCCGCCAGTGGCGGATGAGGCTTGAGGAGAGCGATATGAGCGAATTTGTAACCGGCGTAACTTTTGGCGGCAGCGTTTGGACGCCATCTTACGTGACCGATTTGAACCAACGCGACTGCATCGGTTGCGGCCGTTGCTTCAAGGTGTGCCCGCGCGACGTGTTCGATTTGGTGGACCGGGGAGATGTACTGGACGCCGCCGACTTGGAGGACTTCGACGAGGATGACGACAACACGATGGTGATGAGCCTCAAAAATGCCGCCGACTGTATTGGCTGCGAGGCTTGCTCCAAAGTCTGCCCGAAAGCCTGCTTTACCCACGAGCATAAGGCAGCGGCTTAAATGCCGTCCGGCGGATGCGGAGTGTCCAGCGCTCCGCTTGCGTCGGAACTTGTGATGGCCACTTTTTATCGGCAGGCTTCCGCGCCGCTCAACGCGAAACCGTTGAGCGCAAACGCGATGCAAGCGACCGCCATCCATATAGCTTGGTTGGAGGCTTGAAGCGATCTGCCCGCTTTAAGAAAGGGCGCCCCCTTTCAGCGTCGCGCAAGCGACCCGATTTCTTATTTCAGTTCAAAAAAGGAAAGCTATCATGCCACGTCCCAATAAACACGTTTTCGTCTGTACTCAAGCGCGTCCGCAAGGCCATCCGCGCGGTTCCTGTACCGCCAGCGGTTGTGCCGACGTGATGAACGAATTCATGGCGCAAATTCAAAGCCGCAATTTGTTCGAAAAAATCGGCCTGACCAACACCGGCTGCATGGGGCCTTGCATGCTGGGACCCAGCGTGCTGGTCTATCCCGAAGGTGTTATGTATGGACGGGTGACCAAGGACGACGTCAAAACCATCATCGAGGAGCATTTGCTGGGTGATAAGC
Source organism: Methylomonas sp. MS20 (assembly GCF_050275925.1). Lineage (NCBI taxonomy): Bacteria > Pseudomonadati > Pseudomonadota > Gammaproteobacteria > Methylococcales > Methylococcaceae > Methylomonas > Methylomonas sp. MS20. The sequence continues at coordinate 4,364,613 of NZ_CP189962.1, read as the reverse complement.
CTGTCGAAAAGCTTATCGTGCCCGCCGAGGTTTGGTAAGCAATGGCCGCGGTCAGCTTTCTTGAAGAGCGGGTGCTGTTTAGCCCGGATGTCCCAGAAGCCGTCAACAAACTGTTGCAGTCGGCGGTGGCGGCCAGCCACGCCGACAAACCGCTGGCCGAGAAGTTTTTTCAGCAGGCCCAGGCCTTGGACGGCACCTGTTTGCAAACCTATTTCGCGTTGTACAAGTTTTATTTTTACCAGGGCCGATTGCAGGAAGCGGAGCGCGAAGCCCGGGCGGCCTTGGCGGAGGCGGCTCGGCAAGGCGGCTTCACGGCGGATTACCGACTGTTGAGCCAGGAAACCGGCAAGCGGGATATGTATGCCAGCGACGTTCACTTGTTCTATCTGTATAGTTTGAAAGCGCTGGCTTTTATCAATCTGCGGCGCCAACAGGATGAGGAGGCGCAACTGATCCTGTCCATTATTCGGGGCTTGGATCCGGAAGACCGCTCCGGTGCGTCGGTAATCATGGACTTGGCGAGCGCAATGTTGGAGGATGCCGCATGAGCGCGGAAAGTTTGTCTGAACACGTTGAAATGCGCCGCGAATTCGGCAAAACCGTGTGCCAACGCATCGCCGCGAATATTGCCAAGCTGGGTTTCCCGGTACAGACTCAGATCGCGTTGCCGGAATACGAAGCCGCGCAATTCAGTCTGGTCAGCGACCCGTTCACGCAAAGCGTGGATTTGGTGGGATATTGGTACGACGCCAATAAGCGCCGGATCGGTCAAATCAAATTTCACGGCGACGGCAGCTTTTATGCCGAGTACGATGTGGTGCAGCCTCACCCGACCAAGAAGCAATGGTTTGTAGAGGCGATCAATGCCTGGGGCAAGCAGGACAACATTAAAACCGAAGCGAAATTGCTAGACGTGCCGCAATAAGGGGGGGGCGATGGGCAACCCTAAGTACCTGTACGAGTTGCTGCTGGATCATTGCGGTGGCGATGCGGTGGTCGACGAGTTGATGATAGGTCTGGTTTGGACGCTATGTCGCGGCAGGGGCGATGCGACTACCGGTTTGGCGATGACGCCGGGGCACGCCACGCGGACGCTGAATTGGTCCGGCACCTTATGCGGCAAGCCGATCATCGATCTGGCCGCTTGGATTACCGAGTGGGAGCCGTATAAGGCGACCGTGGCGATGGCGGCGATCAACGCCAGCGTCAACGCCAGACCGCTACCGGATTCGCTGGCATTGGAAGGTCACGCCGAATACGCTAACCTGGCGGTGTTCGATTATTTTCTCCCGCGCTTGAAAGGCAAGAAAGTGGTCGTGATCGGCCGTTACCCTGGCATCGAACGGTATCAGGAGCAGATGCAGTTGACGGTACTGGAGCGCCAGCCGGCCGCCAGCGATTTGCCGGATTCCGCGTGCGAATTTCTGTTGCCGCAGGCCGATTGGGTGTTTTTGACCGCCAGTTCCATCCCGAACAAAACGTTTCCGCGACTGGCGGAGCTGGCTTGCCATGCCACGACGGTGTTAATGGGGCCGACCGTGCCGTGGCTGCCGCAACTGCACGAATTTGGTATCGATTACCTGGCCGGAGCCGAGATCGTCGACCCGGAGGTGCTATACCATACCGCTGCTCAGGGCGGGGGGGTGCGGATTTTCAACAACGGTTTGCGCTATCGGGTGATGGAATTATTGCCGAATCATAGCCTGGCTTGGTTGAAACAGCAGATTGCCGATTGTTTTGACGAGAAAAACCGACTGACGGCGGCAATGGATAGCTGGTACGCTAGCGGCAACCGGTCCCGCTTTCCGGATTACCCGTTGCTGGATCGACTCAATAACCGCCTGTCGCGGCTGGATTCCAGCTATAAAACCTTGTGGGACAGCCAGGCCACCATCTAAGCCATGATCGAATCGCTCGCCGACCCGTTCGAAAACCACCGCCTGTTGCTGTTTTATAAAGGCGACATCAGCGCCTTGACATTATTCCTGCAGCAAGCCTCCGGAAGTGTGTTCTTTCCGGAACCGTTGCCGCCACTGTCCGAAGCGTTGGAGGAAGATGAAGACGCGCCGGCCGGCAAGGTGAGCGTGCATCCGGCGATGTTGCTGAGCACGGCCAATCAGACTCTGCAATTGGACAACGATTTGCTGCGGATCGAAGCCGGTTTCGCCGAGCAAGTCGATGCGCCCGGTGGCGTGATTACGGTGTATATGGCGCGTTTCACGCTGCTCGACCCGCCGCATCTATTAATGGAAAGTCGTAACTGCAAATTTCGCACCTTACCGGAATTGCGCGGTCGGCCGCCGGCGGAAATGGAGTTGCTGCGCCGCGCGTACGTAAAAATGATGGAGGGCTAATATGTTCGACTTTCAGGATTTCGGCTTCGACTCGGCTAGCGACGGTTCCGCGGACGCATCACCGCCGTCGACCGGTCCTTATATTCCCGAAGCCAGCGAATGCATGCGCTGCGGTATGTGCGTCAGTACCTGTCCGACGTTTCGCTTATTCCAGGTGGACGAACAGACACCGCGCCGCCGGGTGCGTACCATCGCCAAAATATTGGCCGACGACGCCGGCGTTGGCGTCGAAGAACTCGCGCAACTCAACGATTGCGTTCAGTGCCGGACGTGCGAGACCGTTTGTCCCAGCCGAATGAGTTATGGGACATTGTTCGACCGGGCCCAAGCCAAATTGCGCGCGACGGCGAGGCCGTCTTGGTTGGCACGGCTGGGGTTGCGCTTGATCGAACGCAAGCACGCCCGGGCACTGTTGCTGCCATTCGTCACGCTGTATTTACGCTCCGGTTTGCAGAAACCGCTACGCGCCAGCGGACTGTTGGCGAAACTCGGTTTGGGAGCGGCCGAAGCCTTGGTTTGCGAGCCGTCCTTGGTCGGACTGGCCGGGATTTATCCGGTTGAGCGTCGCATCAAATATCGGGGCAGGGTAGCGCTGTTTACCGGTTGTTTGGCCGAACATTTCGATCGTCCGGTCCAGGTTGCGGGCATCAAGTTACTGAATAGGCTCGGTTATGAGGTCGTGGTGCCGGAAGAGCAGGGTTGTTGCGGCGCGATTCATCAGCACAACGGCTTGCCGGCGGAATCGATGATGGAAGCCAACATCGCCGCGTTTTACGCGCTGGAAGTCGAAGCGGTTATATACTCAGCCAGCGGCTGCGGGGCTATGTTGACCGAATATCAAGGCGGAGATTCCGAGACATCCGGTTGGTTTACCAAGCATTTGATCGACATCAACGAGTTTTTGTTGGCGCATTGGCCGGAAGATCTGCAACTGGCGGCTTCCAATCTGAACGTGGCGGTCCATGAACCCTGCAGTCAACGCAATGTGTTGAAGAATAGTCAGAGCGTGTATGCCTTGTTGCGCAAGATTCCAGGCGTCAATCTGGAAGCGTTGGCCGACAATCAGTTATGCTGTGGTGCCGGCGGTACTTATATGCTCAGTCATCCCGAAAACGCCGAATCGTTGCGGGCCGCCAAGCGTCTGGCGATGGCCGGATCCGGAGCCGATGTCGTAGTCAGCGCCAACTTTGGCTGTGGTTTTTATCTGAACGCCGGGCAGCCCGCAGGCTCCAGAGTGCTTCATCCGCTGCAACTCCTCGCCGATCGCATCTAAACTCAAGATGTCTTGTAGAGTTCTAACCTAACGGTCGTGAAAGGCTTTTCGAAAAATATGAGCGCGCGAGGGGCTTTAGCCGCGGTTGATGGCGTTCCGACGCAGGGATGTCCGTAACTCGCCCAACGCCTTTCAGAGTAATTTTGGGCTTGCGGTCGGTCGCCGATGCCGCTATGATCGCGTCAGGCTGGAAGTTTGCGAGGCGCGGTTGTCGGCGAATCATGTTGAATGGTAGCGCTGCCAGGCGATTTGGTCAGGATGGTGCGGTATCCGCCGATCGAGATACAAGCTGCTTCTTCAGAGTCTGTTTTAAAAATCGTTCCTGGGTGGAACGTTTGGCGCACGGACAGCCGCCGCGCGGGTTGGACTCTCTGTCCGGCCCGTTTTTTTGCCTGCCGTTTCGTGCCGGCGGTAAGAACAGGAGCCTGATTTGTCGCGTAACGAGCGTCGGCTAAGATGTATGTGGCGGCGCAATCCTTTAGGGAAGATGCGCATTTTAGTTCCACGTCGATTCCAGTTACGATGCAGACAGTGATTATGATTTTGTTTTTAAAGGATATTCCTGCGAATACTCGACCCAACGAGTTACACGATTACGTGTTTTCGGCGTTTACGAACGGTGGAGATCAGGCGTCCGGTCGGGTTTTGAAAGCCGAGGTGATGGTGATTCGGGATAAGCAAACCAATGGTCTGGAGCACCACGGTCTGGTTTTCGTCGATTCGCGGGCCAGCGGCATGTTGGCGATTCAAAACCTGTCCGGCAAACCCTTCAGCAATACTTGCGTGTCGATCAGGCCGTATGTGCATAGGGATCTTAACAACGATAGGCGCTTGTTGGAAGCGTCGGCCGGCTATCAGCAGCGCGGCATTGATCGGCGGCGGGGCGATCGGATCGAAATCCACATCGATTTATCCAATGTCTTCCATTACCAGGACGATATGTTGCCGGCGTGACTCGGTAGAATATGCAGGGAGATTAGTGAGGCGCCGCGTAAGGAGCATTCCGAAGCCAGAGGGGTAGGGGCAGCGGAACGCGGTACGGGCGCCTCGATCCAGATTAGCAACGTCCGATAAATTCAAGCTTAACGCATGGCACTAACCTAGGGGGCTTGCTCGCATACTCCGACGATGCCGGCGGCTTGCAGGTCGGCGTGGTAGGACGAACGCACCAACGGCGCGCTGGCTACTTGTTTGAAGCCCATTTCGGTGGCGATTTCTGCGTAGGTTTGAAATTGGTCCGGATGGATATAGGCCTGGACCGGCAAATGGTCCTTGCTGGGCTGCAAATACTGACCCAGCGTCAGCATGCTGCAACCGTGCGCCAACAAATCGTCCAGCACCGCCAAAATCTCCGCTTCGGTTTCGCCGATGCCCAACATCAGGCCGGATTTGGTCGGCACCTGCGGCAGATGTTCTCGATGCAGCTTTAGCAGTTCCAACGATCCCTGGTAATCGGCGCCGGGCCGGGCTTGCTGATACAGGCGCGGCACGGTTTCCAAATTGTGGTTGAACACATCGCAGGGTTGCGCGGCCAAGATCTGCAGGGCTTTACCGACCCGTCCGCGAAAATCGGGGACCAACACTTCCACAACGGTGGCGGGGGATCGCCGGCGCACCTCGGCAATACAGGCGGCAAAGTGGCCGGCGCCGCCGTCGCGCAAGTCGTCGCGGTTCACCGAGGTGATGACCACGTACTTCAACGCCATCGCGGCGATGGTATCGGCCAGATGCGCCGGTTCCTCGGCGTCCAACGCTTGCGGTTTGCCGTGGGCTACGTCGCAGAACGGGCAACGCCGGGTACACAGATCGCCCATGATCATGAAAGTAGCGGTGCCGTGGCTGAAGCATTCGCCCAGATTCGGGCAGGCCGCTTCCTCGCACACCGTGTGGAGACGGTTGGCGCGCAGGGTCTGCTTTATCCGGTTGACCTGATCGCCGGCCGGTAGCTTGACCCGGATCCAATCCGGTTTGCGCAATACTTCGCCGGTCGTTTCGACCTTGATCGGAATCCGCGACAATTTATCGGCATTGCGTTGGTGGGTTGCGGGCGTGGAGCGGGAAGGGGCGTTCAGCGTCATGATTCTATCGCCTGAAGTAATTGGTGAACTATCGGAACGGCCAGTTCGTCGGTGCTTATCTTAACCCCCAAATCGGCCAGTTGGGTAACCGGCAAATTCGGGTAGCCGCAGGGATTGATGTCGCGGAACGGTGCCAAGTCCATGTCGTTGTTCAGGCTCAAGCCGTGATAGCAGCAGCCGCGTTTGATGCGCAGGCCCAACGACGCGATTTTGCGGCCGTCAACGTAGACGCCGGGGGCGTCGGCGCGGGCCGAGGCCGAAATACCGTATTGGCTTAGCGTGACGATGACGGCTTGTTCCAATAAACTGACCACCTGCCTTGGGCCTAGACTCAGCCTGCGCAGATCGGCCAACAGGTACACGATCAGTTGGCCGGGGCCGTGGTAGGTGATCTGGCCGCCGCGATCGCAGGCAATGACTGGAATCGCCGTCTCGCGCAGTAGGTGTTCGCGCTTGCCGTTCAGGCCCAATGTGTAGACCGGCGGATGCTCGACGATCCAGATCTGGTCCGGACTGGCGCAGTCGCGCTCGGCGGTGTAGTTTTGCATGTCCCGCCAGACCGATGCGTAGTCGCGCCGGCCCAAGTGTTGCAGGCTTGCATTCACCGGCTTACAGCGCCATCAACACGTCGGGACAGGCGGTCAAATCCAGGTAAATCGCGTCCAGTTGGCCGCGGCTGGTGGCCTCGATGACGACGGTGACTGCGGTGTAATTGCCGCCTTTGCTCGGCCGGCTAGTGACCGCGCCTTCGCGAATGTCTTCGACGTGGCGGCGGACGATCTCGACGACGATTGCGTCGAAGTCGTCCCGGCTCTTACCCATCGCCTTAATCGCAAATTGGCAGGGAAATTCCAGCAGGGAATCGGCTTCGCTCATGACAGCGACTTTTTATAGGTTTGCAGTAAATCGTCCAGCCGTTGCCAAACCGGCCCTGGCTTGCCGGTGCCGATCGGTTTGCCGTCCAATTCAACGACGGCGAGGATTTCCCGGGTGGAACTGGCGACCCAGACCTCCTCGGCGGTTTGCAGGCCTTCCAGCGCGATGATGTCTTCGCGGCAGGGGATGCCGTCGGCGCTCGCCAATTCCAGAATCACGTCGCGGGTGATGCCCGGCAGGATTTCGTTGGATTTGGGCGGCGTGATCAATTCGCCGTCGATGACCGCGAACAGATTGCTGGCGGCGCCTTCGATAACGTATCCGTTCTTGACCAGAATCGCTTCGGCGCAATCCCGATCCAGGGCTTGTTGGCGTAACAGAATGTTGGCCAGCAGGGTGATTGCCTTGATGTTGCAAAGCTGCCAGCGGGTATCGTCCAGCGTGATCGCCTTGATACCGGCCGACTTGCCTGGAAACGGCTTGATCTCCGAGCACATCGCGAAAACCGTCGGCACCACGGTTTCCGGGAAACCGTGATCGCGGGTCGGCGCATAGCCGCGAGTGATTTGCAGATAGATGTATTGGTCCTTGCCGGCCGACAGCAACGGCTGGAAGATGGCTTGCCAGTCGGCGACGCCGTGCGGCACCGTCAAGCGGATGCCGGCCAGGCTGTTATTCAGCCGAACGATGTGGTCTTCCAGGCGGAACAATTTGCCGCCGTAGGCCGGTATCACTTCGTAAACGCCGTCGCCGAACAAAAAGCCGCGATCCAATACCGACACCTTGGCTTCGGCCAACGGCAGATAGTCGCCGTTCAAATACACGAGTTGGGTCATTCTTTCTCCAATAAACCGATCGCGGCGTCGTACAAACGCCGGAACAGGCCGCCCTCGGCTATCGCTTCCAGCGCCACCAGCGGTTTGCTGACGACGGTTTCGCCGGCCAACGACACTACCAGGCTACCGACCGTGTCGCCCTTATTCAGCGGCGCGACGATGGCTTTGTCGGTCTGGCTTTCGGCTTTCAATTCGCTGAAATGCTTGCGCGGCGCGGTGACGTAGAGGTCTTCGGCCAAGCCGACCGGCAATTTCGAGGTGACACCCTTGCGCACCCGCGCCTCGCTCAAGGCCTTGTTACCTTCGTACAAACGATGGGTTTCGAAGAAGCGGAAACCGTAGTTCAACAAGGACTGGCTCTCGTTGGAGCGGGCGTTCGGGCTGGCGGTACCCATTACCACCGAGATCAGCCGCATGTCCTCGCGTTTGGCCGAAGCGACCATGCAGTAACCGGCGTCGTCGGTAAAACCGGTTTTCAGGCCGTCGACCGACGGATCGCGCCAAAGTAGCAGGTTGCGGTTTTGTTGGGTGATCCCGTTGAACGTGAATTCCTTTTGCGAATCCCAGCGGTAATATTCCGGAAATTCCTTGATCACCGCTTGCGCCAGCAGCGCCAGATCGCGCGCCGAACTGTAATGGTTGGGACTGGGCAGGCCGGTGGCGTTTTCGAAATGGCTGTTGGCCATGCCCAGGCGGCTGGCTTGCTCGTTCATCATCGTCGCGAAAGTTTGCTCGCTACCGGCCACGTGTTCGGCCAGTGCCACGCTGGCGTCGTTGCCCGATTGAATTACGACACCTTGCAGCAAGTCCTCGACCGCCACCTGCTTGTTGACTTCGACGAACATTTTCGAGCCGCCGGTTTCCCAGGCGTTCTGGCTGATCGTGACTTTTTCGTCCAACGTCAAATGACCGGCCTTAAGCTCGCGGAATACCACGTACACCGTCATGATCTTGGTCAAACTGGCCGGCGCGACGCGTTTGTCGGGGTCTTTTTCGGCCAACACCCGGCTGCTGTTGAAGTCCATCAGGAAATAGCTGCTGGCGGCGACGCTCGGCGCGGCGGGCGTAAAAATCGGACTGGCGGCTTGCAGCGATGCGACGGTCAGCATTAACGACAGCCCAAACAACAGGCTGCAGGCCGTACGGAAGGATGGTCTCATGATTTCTCGGTAAAAAGTCGTTCGGGAAAGCGCCATTGTATCACCGAGACGCTCGGCTACGAAAAACCGCAAGCCCGTTCGGCGCCGGAACCCTGGGCTAATCCGGCGGCGCCAAGCACTTGAATCGGCATGTGCAATCTTGCTTTGCCATGCAAGCGGTTTGCTCGATCGGCCGTTCCAGCAAGGTTGCGATTAATGCCCGGTCGAACTCGCACAATTCCGGGTGGCGCTGAGCCATGTCGTGGTAGACGCAGTTGATGGCTCTAATTTGGCCGGTGTCGTCCTCCAGGTTAGCGTGATAACCCAGCGACTGCATCAATTCGACTAGCGCGGCGGTGCGTTCGGCGAGACTCTTACCGGCAAAGCGAGGGGCCAAGGTCTCGGCCAGATTTTCGCCGGTTCGCCACATCAAGCGGCGTAAACCGGCTTCGCCCAATTCGTTACGCAGTTGGTCCAGCAGCAAGGTACTGAACCAGGCGTATTGCTTGGGTAGCCGATTTCGGCCGGCCTCGGTCAAACCGTAACTGCGCGACGGCCGGCCGCCGGTGCTGTTCCAGGCGGCCTCGCGGATCAGTTGGTCTTTTTCGAGTCCGGCCAGATGCTGTTTGACCGCGTTGCGCGAAATCCCCAACGCGGCCGCCAGTTCGTCGATGCACAGGCCCGAAGGCGCATCTAATAACAGAGTCAGAATTTGTTCCTGGCGGGAGCCGATTAAAACGTTCATCGAATTTTGCGGGCTGAGAAACGGGCCACTATTGTAGCGCGTTAGCTCGTGAATGGCCGGATTCTCGTGGGCGCGTGGCGGAGCTTACGATTGAATTAACCGAATGTTTTGATGGCGACCGCCAAAGTTAGCTCGAGCAGCCTAAAATACTTAAAGCATAAAAATATTGTAAAAGTATTTTTACCGGTTTATGCTGTGTCCGGGTCGAGCGACCCGACTTTATCAACGCAATCCACGGGAGATGCCATGAGCGCAGCGATTTCTTTGTATGAACAATTAGGTGGCGAAGCGGCCGTCAATGCCGCCGTCGATATTTTTTACCGCAAGGTGTTGAGCGATCACCGAATCAACCGCTTCTTCGACAACATCGACATCGACAAGCAGGCCGCCAAGCAGAAAGCCTTTTTGACGATGGCTTTCGGCGGTCCCAACCATTACAACGGTGCCGACATGAGGCGGGCGCACGCCCATCTGGTCGAAAAACTGGGCCTGGACGATACCCACTTCGACGCGGTGATGGAACACTTGGGCTCAACCTTGCGGGAATTGAACGTGCCGGCCGACTTGATTGCACGAGCCGCGGCGATTGCCGAAAGTACCCGCAGCGACGTGTTGAACCGTTGAGCGCGGCGATGGCGGAAATCAAGATTAGCTTCAACGGCCGCCAGGCACTGTGCGGTGCCGGCGAAACGGTGCTGGATGCGTTTCTGCGCGACGGCATCGAGATCGATAACGGTTGTCGGCAAGGCGTATGCCATGCCTGCCTGGTGCGCAGTCTAGACGGCCCGCCGCCCGCCGCCGCGCAAGTCGGGTTGAAGCCGGCGCTGCAACGTGAAGATTATTTGCTGGCCTGTTTGTGCCGGCCCGAGCGCGATATGCGTTTGGGATTGGGTGGCGCGGCGGCGGGCTACACTGCGGCGGAGGTCGTCGAAAAGCGCAATCTGAATGCGCAGACGCTGTGGCTGGTTTTGGAATGCGAGCATCCGCTGGCATATTACGCCGGCCAATTCGTCAATTTGCGCCGCGCCGACGGATTGATCCGCAGTTATTCGATCGCCAATAGCCGAAATTCGACCCGCCTGACTTTTCATATCCGCCGCTTGGCCGGCGGCCGCTTTAGCGAATGGGCGCATCGCGAGCTGGCGGTCGGCGACCGGATCGACGTTTCCGATCCGCAAGGCTTTTGCTATTACCTAGCGGACTCGCCGGCGGCCAATCTGTTGCTGATCGGTACCGGCAGCGGTTTGGCGCCGCTGGCCGGGATTGTCGAGGAAGCCTTGCATAGCGGCCATCGCGGGCAAATTCGGCTGTATCACGGTAGCCGGGACGTTGAAGGCCTGTACTGGCTGAATGAAATGCGTGACTTGGCGCGAGCCCACGCCAATTTCCATTACACGCCGTGCGTGTCGCGCGGCGATGTGCCGTCGGGCATCGCTGCCGGCCGGGCTAACGACGTGGCAATGGCGGAATTGCCCGGTTTGCGCGATTGGCGGGTGTATTTGTGCGGCCATCCCGACATGGTGGATCGCGCCAAGCGTCAGGCCTATTTGAGCGGCGCGGCGCTGGCCGATATCCACAGCGACGCGTTTCACGTCGCATCGCCGACCTTGGATTAAGCCGGCTCGGCGCGGTCGCGGCCGTCCCCGTGCCGCTCGCGGAGCGCCGCGGCCCGGAGTAGGTCCACCACTTGCCGCAGTATGTCGTGGTCGGCGGCGCGGGCGGACACCATATAAGCCGGTAGAGTGAAACTGGGGCTGTTCGCCAGTGGAAACAAGCGGCCGGCCGCGATCAACGGCGCGGCGATCCGCTCCGGCAGAAAGCAGGAGCCGCCGTTACGCGACACCAGTTGCGCTGCCAGCCAGCCGATGTTAACGCGCTGGGCCGGTCCTTCCAGATCGGGGAAACAGTTGGCGTGTTTGGTATAAAACGCCGGACCCCAATCGACGTAGACGTAGTCCGGATCGGGCCAGCGGCGATTAGGTTCGCTGGCCAGCAAGATCAAGGTCTCGTCGAACAAATGCTCGATCAGTAGGCCGGCGCTGTGTTGCGGCGTGTACATCATGCCGATATCGATGCGGCCCTGGATCAGGCCGCGCATCAAGTCGTCTTCGAAACCGATTTCGCCGCGGATCGCGATGTCCGGAATCGTCCGGCGTATCTCGCCTATCCAATCCGGCAGCACCGCTTGCCACAGCCCGACGCGGGCGCCGATCGCGATGCTGGCTCGAAACCGGCTGGGTAGGCCGATGTCGTGGCGGGCTTGTTCGAAGGTCAGTAATAGGCTTTGCGCATGTGGCAGAAATCGCTGGCCTTGGCTAGTCAGCGCGGCGCCGGCGCGGTTGCGCACGAACAACGCGGCGCCCAACTCGGCTTCCAAACGCTGAATGCGGATGCTGACCGTCGATTGGGTGACGTACAAATGCCCGGCCGCTGCCTGAAAACTACCGTGGGCGGCCACGCTTAAGAAAGTCTTGATTTGGTCGAGATCCATGTCTTTATATTTAAGTTTTCGATATTAAAGTCCAATTAAATTCGCTTGTCTAATGTTATGCGGCTTTTTATAGTGGGTCACCGTCGAATAGAAAGCGATTCGCTGTTATTTGGCTGAGTGCTTTTTACGTCCCGCGATTGCTAATACTCTGGGGGAAGTCGATATGTCCGATTTAGAAGCTATGGCCCCACGCGGGAACGCGCCTGGGCGACGTTGTAAAACAGGGAGTCAAACCGTGATTATCCGGGCCGCATCGGCGCTTGCCGGATTGTGGCTGGCCGCCGGCTGCGCGGCGACCAGCCCGAAGCAGGCGGCGGATTCGGGCGTGGCGCCGGTTTCGGTGTTGGTCGTGCCGTTGCAAGCGCCGCCTCTGGAGGTCTGGCCAGACCTGATCGAACAACGTCAACCGGCTTACCGCCAGATTCGTCATCAAGCCTTGGACTTCCCGGTTCACCGGGCGGCGTTTCGCTTGCCCGGCGGGATTTTAACCAGCGGTGCGCTCACCGGCGACGACGCGATCGCGTCGTCCGGCCCGGATTGGTCGCCGCTGCCGGCCCTGGCCGAGCGGGCCGCGCTGACCTTGCGCGCGCAAGGTGTCTACGCCAACGTTGCGGGTGCAATCGCCGCCTTGCCGCTGGCTCCGGAAACCGCCGATCCGGCGCGCTGGCGCGCCGCGATCCAGGCGTGGTACGCCGCGCCGGCCGCCGTCTACCCTGTTGGCGTCGCCGACAAAGTGTTGGAATTGGGCATGTTGGGCTGGCGAACCTTCGACGATCAATTGTCGCTGCGTTTGTTATGGAAATGGATCGATCCGGCCAGCGGGCGGGTGACCGGGCGCGGTAGCTCGGAACGTACCTTGGTCGATCCGCAAGCGCGCGCCTCGTTAACCTTGGACGGTGCGGCCTTCAAGAGCGCGACGCTAAAACTGGGTGGCGCGTTACTCGACGACGGGTTGCCGGCCGGTTCCGGCGGGCCGCGATGAGCGGGCGCATGTTAAGACGCCTGCGGGGATGGCGCTTCGGTTTATTCAACGCCTGTTTGGGGTTGGCGCATGCGCTGGTGATTTTCAATGCCGGGGCCTACATCGCCATGTTGCCGCGCGTCGCCGGCGGTTTGGGTATCGCGCCCAGCGAAGCAACCTGGACCCAGACCGACTACATGATGGCACTGGCGCTGGCTTATCCGTTGGGCGCTTGGCTGGTCAGACGCGTCGGCGACTACCGGGTGCTGGTGACGGCCTTGGTCGGTTTTGCCGTTGCATCCTGGTTGTGCGCCGCGGCGGACGGCTACGCGCGCTATCTGGCAGCGCGAATTTTACTCGGCGTTTGTGGCGGCATTTCGCTGCCGGCCGGGCAGACTTTGCTGTTGAACGAATATCCAGCGCGCGGAAAGTCGGTCGGTGTCGGCGTCTGGAGTGTATTTACGCTGACGCCGTTCAGCCTGGGGCCGCCGATCGGCGGCTGGATCGCCGACGAATGGGGGTGGCGCTGCCTGTTTTGGGCGAATGTGCCGATCGCGTTGAGCATTGCCGGCCTGGTCGCGGCCTTGCTATACCAGCGCAAGGTAGCCGTTGCCCGGTTGCGCTTAGATGGGCTGGGGTTGGCGAGTTGCGTTACGGCCTGGTTCGGTTTACAGACTTTATTGAATCGCGGCAACGACGTCGATTGGTGGCGGGCCGATTCGCAAATCGTCTTAGGGCTGGCGACGTTGTTGGCATTCGCGGTCTGGATAGGACGGGCGCGCTCAACTCGCCGACCTTATCTGGATTTACGGCTATTGACCCATCGCAATTTCGCGATTGGATTGACGGTATTGTGCGCCGGGTTTTTGGGGTTCCAGGGATTGTTGTCGCTGCTGATTGTGCAATTGCAGCTGAATTTGGGCTACTCGTCGTGGTTGGCCGGCCTGGTTTTCTTGCCGATGGCGGTTTTCGCCAAACCGGTCGCGGCGGTGATGTATGAAATCGTCAAGCGCGTGGACGCCCGTTGGCTCGCGAGCTTGAGTCTGGCCGGATTTTCGGTGTGCTATTTTTGGTTGAGCCGCTTCGACGATAGCGCGGCTTTCGCGACGCTGTTGGGGCCGAAATTGCTGGAAGGCGCCTGCTTGGGCGGATTCTTCGTGCCGTTAACCGCGCTGATGCTGCACGATTTACCGGCGCGGCGTCACGCCGCCGCGCTGGAATTGGCCGGCGCGCTACGCATCGCGGCCGGCGCGATCGGTATTACCTTGCAAGCTTGCGTACTTTATCGGCGCGCGCCGCTACATGCCGTTCATTACGCTGAGCGCTTGGGAACCGATAGCGTGGCCGCCGAACGGGCCGCGTCGTGGTGGCGGGCCGCAGGCTATACCGACGATCGGGGCTTGGCCAGGCTGGCGAAAGCCGCCGCGCGGCAAGCGGCGATCCAGGGTATCGACGATGCGTTTTGGCTAGCCGGTTGCGGCTTTGCGATCTTGACGGCGCTGGTCTGGCTGGCGCGGCCGACGCGGGTGCGCTCGGCGCTGGCCGATTGGCGCGACGGTCGCGAGGCAGCGGTCATGGAGGAAAACGCGTGAAACTCGCCGGCTGGGTTTGGATCGTTGCGCTAGCGGGGTTGGGCGGATGCGCCCGGTTTGGCGATTCCCGGCCGGCCGCCGAGAAAATTTCGCTCCCGCCGATGACGCAAACCTTGCGAGATGCGCAAACCGGCGCTTGGCCGGTATCGGACTGGTGGCGCCAATTCGGCAGTCCGGAACTGAATCGGCTGATCGAAACAGCGTTGGCGGACAATCCCGACCTGGGTGTTGCCGCCGCTCGTTTGCGGCAGGCGCGGGCGCTGGTCGACGGTCAGGCCGCGGCGCTCTATCCGACCGTGAGCGCCAATGTCGCTTTCAGTGCTCAGCGGTTTTCGGCCAACAGCGTTCAGGCGAAACTGGCCGGCGAGCAGTTTCGGCAATTATTAATCGATCCCGTGGTTTTACGGTATCACCTGGATCTTTGGGGTAGGGATCGCGCCGAATTGCAACAGGCCGTGGACGGCGCATTAGCTAGCGCCGCTGAATTGACGGACGCCCGGTTAATGTTGGCGGGTAGCGTGGCCCGAGCCTATTTCGACTTGGTCGCGGCCGAGCAACAACGTTTGGTCGGCGAACGCTTGCTGGACAGTCGCCGGCGGTTGCTGGTCCTGGAGGCCCGTCGGCGCGACAGCGGTTTGAGCGGCGATGCGCTCTGGCTGAACACGCAAATAGACCTCGGCGAATCCGAGGCGAGCTTGGCGGCGGCTGGCGCTTCGGTCGAACTCGGGCGGCATTTGCTGGCGGCGTTGGCCGGACGCGGCCCGGATTGGGGGGCGGATATTCGTGTCGAGCATGCGGCGCCGGCTTGGCCGGGTTTGCCGGCCGATTTGCCGTTGCATTTGTTGGCGCGCCGACCCGATGTCAGCGCGGCGCGGTTACGTGCCGAGGCGGCTGCGGAAGCCGTGCATGTCGCCCAAACCGAGTTTTATCCGGACGTGAATTTGATCGGCTTGGCGGGCTTGCATAGCGTTAGCCTGACCGACGTGGTATTCCACGGTTCGAGTCTGGCGTACGCGGTCGGGCCGTCGTTGACATTCCCGCTGTTCGAAGGTGGTCGGCTGCGCGCTAATTTGGCCGATAGCGAGGCTGGTTACGACGCGGCGGTCGAGTTTTACAATGCGACATTGTCGACGGCGGCGCGCGAGGTCGTCGATGCCGTGAGTCGTGGCCGTGAGGCGCTCGCCACCGCTGAAGCGCTAGTCCAAAACCTAGCGGATGCGGAACGGACCAAGCGAGTGGCCGACATTTTGCGGCAAACGGGCTTAAGCGATGCCGCCGGCCCGCTTCAGGCCGCCGTTGTCGTCGATAGGCTGCACTGGCGAATTGCCACGGCGCAAGCGGCGCGGGCTAAGGCGGTTGTCGCGTTGTGCGAAGCCTTGGGCGGCGGTTTTCAGGAAGACCAAGTCCTGTCGGTTGGCCGATGAGCGAAATCCCCAGACTCGGTCCCCGAGCGGCCCTGAGTCGGCGCAATCGGCGCAATCGGCGCTTGCGGTGGACCTTGATCGCTTGCGTAACGGTTGCATCGGCTTATGCCGCGCGCGGCTGGTGGCTGGATAGACACTGGGTGAGTACCGACGATGCTTTTGTCGCCGGTCATGTGGTTGGGGTCGAGGCGCAAACGGCGGGCACCGTGGTGGAGATATTGGCCGAGGACACGCAAGCGGTGGCGGCCGGTCAGTTGTTGGTCAGGCTGGATGGCCGGCATGCCGAAATCGGCTTGCGTCAAGCCGAGGCTGAGTTGGCGGATGCGGTTCGGCGGATCGCGGCATTGGCGGCGAAGCGGGACACCTTGCGCCAACGCTTGGCGGTGCGCGGCGCGGCATTGGCGGCGGTCCGTCACGACCTCAACCGTATGCGTTTGGCGATTGACGAGGGCGCGGTATCCGAACAGCAAGTGCAAAATGCCGAAGATAAAATCCGCGAGCTGGAAGCGGCGGAGTTCGAAGTCGGCGCGGAACAAACCGAATTGGCGGCGCAACTCGGAACCACCGACATTGCCGAGCATCCTGCCGTCGAATTAGCCAAGCAACGCTTGCGTCGTGCTTATTTGGAGTACCGGCGTCGGGAAGTCCGCGCGCCCGTCGCAGGTGTCGTCGCCAAACGTAAGGCGAGGGTTGGCGATAGCGTTCAACCGGGCATCGCGTTATTGACCATCGTGGCCGTGGATCGTTTGTGGGTCGAGGCCAATGTGCCGGAAAACCGCATAGCCGGCATTCGTCCGGGTCTGCAGGCCGAAATCCGGGTCGATGCCTATCCGGACCGGCTTTATCACGGTCGCGTGGAGGGTTTGCTGCCGGGTACCGGCAGCGTGTTTGCGTTATTGCCGGCCGATAACGCGACCGGCAATTTCATTCATGTCGCCGAGCGGGTGCCGGTCCGGGTGGTCCTGGACAGCGTGGAACTGGCCGAGCGGCCGCTACAGCCGGGATTGTCGACGCTGACTCGAATCGAATTGGTTGCCGATGATCGTCAAACTCCCGGACAATCGCTGGTCGATACGACTGCCGTCGAGTATAGAACCACGGTTTACGACGACGAGTTAGCCGGGGTGGAAGATGCGATCGCGTCGATTGTCGCGGCTAACCGGTGGTAGCAAATGGGGTGTATTGGTTTGGCAAGGCATCGGCGAGATTACAAAAAGGCATTGAGCTGTTCTCTATGGGTAGCTCCATGCGTGGTCGGGTGTCGTTGCTCGAATAGCAGCTTCGCCCGACTTTGTTGGCTTTGGCACAATCTGGCGTTCGCGAAAGACTCGGATTTGGGCAGGAAGTGCCGGGCAATGCTGGGCCGCGACGGTCGGTTCGCCTATTTTCAGAGATCGCCTACAATTTGGAACGGCTTTTGCTGAATGGGTTTACCATCCATTGTCGAGAGTGTGCCATGACCTTACATATTGCCTCCATGATGCCGGACCGCGCGCTGGAAGACAGCGCGATCGCCAAGGCCATTACCAAAGTTGCCATCGATCTGGCCGGACTGCGCGAGCATCATCTGCAGAAGCGCATGCCGGTCGTGGATATTGTGTTTATGCTGCCGAGCCGGGTCGAAAAAGCCGATTTCGACGGCTTGCGCTTGCATTCTTTCGACGAGTCGATGCAGGTTTTGCGGGTCGAAGCGGCGGTGCCCGAGAAAATGGTGGCTTCGTCTCACGCCGAGCGTTACGTGGTTGCGGTGATGCTAGATGCGATTGAAGCCGCCGGCGACTTTTTCGCCGAGAGAAGCATTTTGTTCGATGCGCCGGAGCATCTGACAATGGTGCTTGCGTTGTTTCCCGATCGGCAACACGCGATCAATTAAGGCTCGCTCGGCTAAGTCTTGCGACTGGCTCGCGGCCACTGGCGCCGTGATGGACGCCAGCCTAGCGCATTTGAGGTTGTCGAGTCAGTCTGATCGAATTGCTCAACGCGATTCGGCTTGGCCGGAAAAACGGTTTCGGGCTGGAGGTTTTAGTTTTCGGGGTGGATTTTGTGGCCGAATAATCGGGTGCCCCAAATTTAATGACACAAAAAAGCCGCTTTCCAGCGGCTTTTTTGGTAGAACCGATTAACGTTTCGAGTATTGCGGACGTTTTCTGGCTTTGTGTAGACCGACTTTTTTACGTTCGACAACGCGGGCGTCGCGAGTTACGTAACCGGCTTTACGCAGGGGCGATCTCAATACTTCGTCGAATTCGATTAGGGCGCGAGCCAAGCCGTGTCTGATGGCACCGGCTTGACCAGATGGGCCTCCGCCGCTAACGAGGATGTTGACGTCGAAGTCGGTGGTTTTGCCCAACAACTCCAACGGTTGTCTGGCAATCATCTCGTCGGTTTTGCGACCGAAATATTGCTCAACAGGGAGGCTGTTGATGGTGAATTTGCCTGAGCCGATGGTGGCGTAAACGCGCGCGACCGAGCTTTTGCGACGACCTGTTCCGTAGTACTGAGCTGCCATAAACTATCTACCTGCTTAGAATTCTAAAACTTTGGGTTGCTGAGACTGATGATTGTGCTCAGAACCCGCGTAAACTTTCAATTTTTTGAACATTGCCCGCCCCAACGGATTCTTAGGCAGCATGCCTTGTACCGCGGTTGTAATGATGCGGTCCGGGAAGGTTTGTCTCAATTTGCCCAGCGAAGCAGACTTCATGTTGCCTATGTAGCCGGTGTGGCGATAGTACATTTTGTCTTTTTCCTTGTTGCCGGTCACGCCGACTTTCTCGGCATTGATGACGATGATGTAGTCGCCGGTGTCGACGTGCGGCGTGTATTCGGGTTTGTGTTTGCCGCGAAGACGGCGTGCAATCTCAGTAGCAAGGCGACCTAATGTCTTTCCTTCCGCATCGATCACGTACCAGTCGCGCTTAACTTCCGCGGGCTTTGCACTAAATGTTTTCATTATTTGCTTCTCAAAGGTTGAGGCGGTCTATAAAAACCCGGAATTCTACTGAAACGTCAAGCCAAATTCAAGTTTATTTGGGTTTGAATACCGACGCTTAACCGTGTGCTTGCGTTTTATCGATCGCGTAAGCACCTGGCGCGCGGTGTTCGTAACGATAGTCGTCACTTCGGATTGTTATCAAGACCGGCTGGAGATCCTAGGATGCATTGGCCTTTGGCCGCGCGGATTTTGAGTGACGAGAGCGAAACACGGTGTCCAGCGGCGAATTTCGATCGATGGAAAACTCGGGCTATCGATGCGACCCGTGATCAGTTCGCCAGACAGCGCGCGAACGGCACCCAAGTCCAGTATTGATAACGGCGATTTCACTGGTAGTCTTGCCTAAGGCGCGGAGAACCAAGTCCGAAACTGTCATAATCGCCCGCCTCGGGATACTATAGCGCTCCAGTGAGCGGCCCACTCTCGATCGGCTTGGGAGATTCGTCAATCAGCCGGTGTATCGCGAGCCGCGAGAACGATCATTTAACGCACAGACCAGAAAAATCGCTTATGCAAACATTAAACAGAACAATTACAAAAAATGTGACATGGATTTTTTTCGGCGCCTGCTTGGCCTCGTTTAACGTCGCCCGGGCCGAATCCGATATGCAACTGCAGGAAAAAGCGCTGAAGGCGCGGGAAATGAGTCGGCATCAGGAGCAAGGCGTCGATCATTCCGCCCACGCCGCTCCGGCCGACGAAACCGGCGGGTTTCGCGGCGTGTTCTACGGTTACTTGCCGTGTAAGGAAAAGGATTGCGATGGCTTTAAAATGACGCTGTCGCTCAAACCAAAAAGCAATTATTTGTTGGTAACCCAATACGCCAGGGAGTCCAGTCGGGAGTATTACGACAAAGGTAAATACGCGTGGGACGAAAAGTCCCGCACCTTGCTGCTAACCTCGAAGAAAGACGAATCGGTGCGGAAATTCACGATTCAGGACGACAGCACGCTGGTGTTGCTGAACAGCGACGGCAAGCCGATGGCCGGCGATCAGGACGATTATACCTTGCGCCGCAGCGACAAAGCCAAATCCCGCGAAGTGCATATCCATTAACGCGAGCAGGCGGCGAGGCGACCAAGCTCCGCGCCGCCTTGCCGAGGCCGTTTTTTGTCGGTCTCGGCGGTGCTGACTTAGAGTTTGATCTTCAGCGAATGCAGCTTACGGTAAAGGTGGGTGCGCTCCATGCCGATAGCCGCCGCCAATTTAGCCACGCTGCCACCGGTCTTTTCGAAATGGTATTCCAGATAGGACTTTTCGAAATGATCTCGGGCTTCCTTTAGCGGCAAATTGAAAAATTCCGGCACGTTCGAACCCAGTTTGGGTTGTTCGGCAATCGAGCCCAGCGCGGTCTTGACTTCGTCCAGCTCGATGTCGTCGCCGGCGCCCAAAATCATCAGGCGTTGCACCAGATTGCGCAATTCGCGGACGTTCCCCGGCCAGCTGTAGTTGCGCAAATAATTTTGCGCGGCCATCGAGAAGCGTCGGAACGGCAATTTTTCGTGCATCACGAAATGATCGACGTAGAAATTCAACAGTGCCGGTACGTCTTCGCTGTGATCGCGTAGCGGCGAGATGTCCAGCGTCACCACGTTCAGTAAATAGTACAAATCCTGGCGAAAACGGCCGCTGTTGACCTCCTCGTCCAGCGCTAACCGCGTAGAAGCGACGACACGTACATCCACTCTGACCGCCTGACTGCCGCCGACTCGCAGAAAGGAGCTGGATTCCAGCGCGCTGAGCAAGCGGGTTTGGGTTTCCGGGTCCATGCCGCCTATTTCGCCGAGGAACAAGGTGCCCCGATGGGCTTGTTCCAGCAAGCCTCGATAAATCCGGCCGTTGTCCTCGCGGCCGAAAAACTCGACGGCGGCGTTTTCCGGCGAAATGCTGCCGACCGAGACGTCGACGAAGGGGCCGTCGCGCCGCGAGCTGGCGTTGTGCAGATAACGGGCGTACATTTCCTTGCCGACGCCGGCCTCGCCGACGAACAGTACCCGGGCGTCGTGTTGGGCTAGACGCTTCAGTTTGTCCTTGGTGCGCTCGACCACGGCGCTCTTGCCGACAGGCTCGACCGTGATCATCAGTTGTTGTTTCAGGCCGGCGTTTTCGCGTTGCAGAGAACTGGTTTCCAGCGCCCGCTCGACGATCAGCAGCAATTTAGCCAGCGACAGCGGTTTTTCCAGAAAGTCGTAGGCGCCCAGCCGAGTGGCTTCGACCGCCGATTCGACCGAACCGTGACCGGACATCATGATCACCGGACATAGCGAGCTATCCTCTCCGACCCATTCGCGTAGCAAGGTGATGCCGTCGCTGTCGGGCATCCAGATATCCAGCAATATCAGATTGGGCGGACGCTGGTTTTTCAACTTACGGGCTTCGCTGGCGTTTTCGGCCATCGCGACATCGTAACCTTCGTCTTCCAAAATTTCCGATACCAGTTGACGAATGTCCTGCTCGTCGTCGACGACCAATATGTAGGGCGCTTGCTTGTTCATGAAGGGTTCCCGAATTCAAAGACCGGCAGTTGGATGATGAAGCCGGCTCCGGCATTATAAGACGTATCCACCCAGATCACGCCGCCGTGTTCCTCGATAATTTTTTTGACGATGGCCAGGCCCAGGCCGGTGCCCTTGGCCTTGCTGGTCACGTAGGGCTCGAAAATCGTTTCGATCTGCTCCGCATTCAGGCCGCTGCCGTTGTCGTACAGGCTCAGTTCCACGTATTCGGCGTTGTTGCGCACCACCTTGGCGATCTTGATTGTCACCCGGCACTGTTCGGTGGTCGCTTCCTGGGCGTTCTTGATCAGATTGTGCAGCACTTGGCGAATGCTGACCGGGTCTGCTTCGACGATCACTCGTTGATTCTTGAAGTCGGTGTCGAATTTGATGCCGAACGGCGTGTACAGCGCCAGCACTTCTTGGATCAAGTCCAGCAAATGGATTTTTTCGACTTGCTTCTTGGACGGCCGGGCGTACTCGGAAAAGTCGTCGACCATCCGTTTCATCGCCTCGACCTGTTGGACGATGGTGCGGGTGCCGCGTTGCAAAAACTCAGCGCCGGCCTCGTCGAGTTCCTTGGCCAGTTTGTGTTGCAGACGTTCGGCCGACAGCTGAATCGGCGTCAACGGATTCTTGATTTCGTGAGCCAGTCGGCGGGCTACTTCGCCCCAAGCCGCGTTCTTTTGGGCTTGTATCAAGTCGGTAACGTCGTCGAATACCACCACCGCGCCGGTGCGGCTGCCGTCCTGCTGGAACAGCGGCGTGCCGCGGCACAACAATTCCTGGCGGCCGTTGGGGCCGAGGAAGACAATGCGCTGCTCCCAGATGTCGTCGGCTTTTTCCAGCAGTCGCTGGATCGCTGTCAGCATGTCGGCCAGTTCGACGTGATTGGCGGCCAGTTCCGGTAAGGTTTGGCCGACGAAATGGCTGACCGGGATGTGCAGAATTCGGTAGGCGGCCTGGTTGGCGGTGCGGATGTAGTAGCGGGCGTCGAAGCTGATCACGCCGGCGGTCAGATTGGCGAGAATGGTTTCCAGGTAGGCGCGTTGATTTTCGACTTCCAGGCCGGCGGCGCGGGTTTCGTCGCGGGAGCGGCCGATACGCCGGGTCATCTGGTTGAACGATTCGACCAAAAAGCCCAAATCGTCCTGGCTCATGACCGGCAGTTGCTGTTGATAGTCTCCCTCGGCGACGGCCTGGGTGCCTTTGACCAACTCCTTGACCGGCGCGACGATGTTGCGGATGCTGATGAAAGCCACCCAAATCGCCGCGAGCAGACTCAACAGTAGCACCAGCAGCAATATCAACGAGAAACTGGTTTTCAGCGAGTCGCGCAGAAAATTCATCTGCTGGTAGCGAATGAAGGCGAACTCGATCGAGTCGGCCAAATCGGTGACCCGCAGCGGAATCGGATACAGCACTTGCAGGTAGCGACTTTGGTCAGGCTCCAGCGAGACGATGATGCGGACCAGCATGTCGTCGTTGTCGCCGGGATCGAACGCGAAATATTGCTTGTTTTGACGTAGCTGTAGCCAGATCTGTTCGTCCGGCATATGCGGCAGAATGTCGCTGGGATTGACGCTGCTCGACGCCAAAATCCGGCCTTGATGGGTGAAGACCGCCAGTTCCAGCGCGCCGGATTCGGCCCACAGCGAGCCGATTTCCAACGCGATCAGATGCTCCGACTTACCACGCAATTTGTCGGCCATTTGCTGGGTTTGCTTAATGTGCCAATTCATCCGTTGGGTCAGTGACGACTGGCTGAGTTCCAGCGCGTCGTCCATCGCCCGGTCGATTTCGACGTTGAACCAACTGTCGATGCCTTGATGCAGGAATTGCACCGAAAAATAAAACACGATGGCCGCCGGAGCCAAGGCCAATAACACGAACAGCGACACCATCCGGGTGGTCAGCCGGGAGCCGGCCTCCTTCTTCTTCAGTTCGCGGACCAGAGAGTAAGCGTTGACAACGACCAGACCCAGCAGGATGATCGATCCGAGCGTGTTGATTACCAGCAGCCAGGAATACATTTCGCCGAGTTCGGACGATTCCTGGCTGGCGCTGCTCATCAATTGCAACAGCAGCAAGACCGCCCCGAACAGGATGACGATCAGAGCGCTGGCCGGCAGTTTTATTTTGGGATTGACCATAAATACCAGTCGCTGGACAAAAACCACCGATGGTCCAGATAGGCCATCGGCCGGAGCGGAATCGGCAGGGCTTCGCGGTCGAAGCGGGTTTTTACCGCGAGCTGTAACGGCGTCGCGTCGAGATTTTCGCCGCCCGGCGCCATGTCCGTGCTGATAGACGCCATGAACGCCAAGGCCGCGCTCAGGGTTAAAAACATTTCACTGCCGCCATTTCCGGTTTCGACGGCGTATTGGTTTAGCAAGGCGTGAAATTGCAGGGTGTAGCGCAGTTCGCGGCTGTAGACGGTTTCTTCCCATAACCGGCCGGGGCGACGTAACTCGATAACAACACGCCAGGTTAGCGGTACCCCTTTATGCAGCGCTTCCTTGGCGGTCGGACTCAAGCGATATTCGATTTGCACACCGGCTGAGTAACCGTATTCGCTGGTTTTCCATTGTGGGTCGCCGATTTTTGCCGAGTAATCGCCGCCAGAGGCAGTTGGTAGCCAGAAGGCGATGATCAGCGACAGCAAGGCGCTGATCCAGCGCCGATTCACGGGGTATCCGCGCGCGGGGTGCCGCTTGTCGCTCTGTTCGCTAGCGGCACTTAGCGCGGTGTCAGGCGGATTTCCGCAGCTTGGCATAATAGAATCCGTCCATTTGCCGGTCGCCGGTTAGAATCTGCCGGCCGTGCGGCCGCGCCAGTCCCCAATGAGCGGCGATCGGTAGTTCGGCGGCCTCGGGGTGATCGGCCAGGAAATGCTCGATTTGCGCTTCGTTTTCCCGCTTCAGAACCGAACAGGTGGCGTAAAGCAGGATGCCGCCCGGAGCCAACAAATCCCAGACGGCATTGAGGATTTGTGCTTGCAACGCGGTCAGCGTCGCCAGATCGGACTCGCGGCGCAGCAGTTTGATGTCGGGATGACGGCGGATCACGCCGAGGCCGGAGCAGGGTGCATCGACCAAAATTCGCTCGAAAAGGTGGCCGCCGGCCCACGAATCCGGGCGGGTGGCGTCGGCGGCCAGCGTGGTTGCCGACACGCCGAGGCGAGTCAGATTGTCGTCGACCCGCTTTAGTCGAGCTGGATCGATGTCGATCGCCAACACCTCGGCCGAGGGTTGCATTTCCAGGATCGCGGCGGTTTTGCCGCCGGGCGCGGCGCACACGTCGAGTACGCGTTGGCCGGCTTGCACGTCGAGTAGTTCGGCGGCCAGCTGAGCGGCGGCATCTTGCACCGATACGCGACCGTCCGCGAAACCGGGTAGTTGTTCGACGGACAACGCCTGGTCCAATCGCAGCGCGGTCGCGCAGCCGTCCACCGCTTGGGCCGCGATGCCGGCCGCGGCCAGTTCGTCCAGATACGCGCCGCGTTCGCCGCGCAGTGCGTTCACGCGTAGCATCATCGGTGGGGCGTGGTCGTCGGCACTGAGCAGCCGGGGGTAGTGGTCGGGCCAGTCGGCGGCAAACGCGGCGATCATCCAGGCCGGATGGTTGGAACGGGCTTGGTCGTCTTCGGCGCAGGCGGCGGTCAGCGCTTCGGCATCGCGCAGATACTGGCGCAGCACCGCGTTAACCAGGTTTTTGGCCCAAGGTTTGTGGCTGGTAGCGGCGACAGTTTCCGAGACCGCCGCGTGCGGCTTGACCCGCATTTGCTGCAGCTGATAAAGCCCGACCAACAGTAAAGCCTTGATATCGGTATCCTTGACTTTCAACGGCCTGGACAGTAGTTTGCCGAGCATGAATTCCAGTGCGAAATAGTGGCGGATGACGCCGTAACAACAGGCCTGGACGAAGGCCTTATCCTGGTGGTCCTTGATTTTGGGAAGGCCGACGTCGAGCGCTGCGGTTAACGAAACGCCGTCGGCGATGACCTTGGCGAGTATCTGCGCCGCGCAGCCGCGAAGATTCATAATCCCAACACCGCGCCGTCGGCCGGATGGGCGTTCAGGAAGTCGCGGGCGTTCAGCCGTTTACCGCCGGGTAACTGTACTTCTAGCAGCCGCAAGGTACCGGCGCCGGTGGCGACGTCCAAAGCGTGCTCGCCGCAATCCACCGTTCCCGGCGCTCCGCCGAGTGGCCGGGCTACCACGGCGGCCCGCCACACGCGCAACACTTGACCGTCGAAGCTGGTTTGCGCGACCGGCCAGGCATTCAGACCACGAATTTTGCGGTCCAACGCATCGGCGGATTCCGACCAATCCAGAATCGCTTCGGCTTTTTCGAGTTTGTGGGCGTAGGTGACGAGCGCTTCGTCCTGTGGCTCGGCGACCACGTTGCCGGCGGCGATTTGATCGACGACTGTGACTAAGCCTTCCGCGCCCATCAGTGCAAGGCGGTCGTGCAGTTCGCTGCTGGTCGACGTCGGGCCGATCGGGCAGGCGACTTTGTACAGCATGTCGCCGGCATCCAGCTTTTTGACAACTTTCATGATCGTGATGCCGGTCTCGACATCGCCGGCCATCACGGCGCGATGGATGGGGGCCGCGCCGCGCCAGCGCGGCAGTAGCGAGCCGTGGACGTTGAGGCTGCCGAATTTGGGAATGTCGAGTACGGCCTGCGGCAGGATCAGCCCATAGGCGACCACCACCAGTAAATCCGGCTGTAAGGCCGCCAGCGCTTCAATCGCGCCAGGTTGTTTGAAGTTTTCCGGTTGGTAGACTGGAATGTCGTGCGTCATAGCCAGGGTCTTGACCGGACTGGCGGTCAGCTTTCGGCCACGACCGGCGGGGCGGTCGGGCTGGGTGTAAGCCGCGACGACTCGATGCCGCGAAGCGATCAGGGCTTGCAGCGTCGGTACCGCGAAGTCCGGCGTGCCGGCGAAGACGATGTTCATCGGGAAGTCCTTTATAAGCCCTGAGACTTGTGGATTTTGTCCAATTTGGCCTTGATCCGGTTGCGTTTGAAAGGGGACAGGTAATCGACGAACAGCTTGCCGAGCAAATGGTCCATTTCGTGTTGTATGCAGACGGCCAACAGGTCTCTGGCTTCGATTTCGAAGCTTTGGCCGTCGCGGTTTAGTGCCCGGACCTTGATATGCTCGGCGCGACTGACTTTCTCGAAAAAGCCGGGAACCGATAGGCAGCCTTCCTCGGATTCCTCGACGCCGTCGCGCTCGATGATTTCCGGGTTGATCAGGCAGATCGGTTCGTCCTTGTTCTCGCTGACGTCCATAACCAGTACGCGCTTATGCACGTTGACCTGCGTCGCGGCCAGGCCGACGCCCTTGGCGGCGTACATCGTCTCCAGCATATCATCGACCAGGGTTTTGATGTCGTCGTCGACCTGGCTGACTTCCGCGGCGACCGTGCGCAGCCGTTTGTCGGGAAATTCCAGGATCTTAAGAATACTCACCCATTACTCCAGTTAATTGTATCGGTAAGCCGCTAATTTTATCCGAAATCGGTTCGGCTTTGAATTCGGAGCGGGGATGGCCTCGGCGGCGAAGCCGGCGCGGGGCTGGCATTCCATCGCAAATCATCTAAACTGTGCGCCGTCATCCATCATGTTACCGTTGCGGCGCGGCCAACAAATCAAGGGGCCATCAATAGCCTGACTTTCGGTCTCGGAATTGTCATTTGTCTCGTTTAGCTCGGTTTTTTCAGGACTTCCTATGTTTTCGCGCACCTTACCGGCAGTTTTGCTTTTCCTGGCTCTGGCATGCGCCGCGGTTCGGGCCGACGAGTTGCAAATCAATCCCAACCATCCTGACCAGTACACCGTGGTCAGGGGGGATACTCTGTGGGACATCTCCGGGAGGTTCTTGCAACACCCCTGGCAATGGCCGGAACTTTGGCGTAACAACCCTCTGATTAAGGACCCGCACTGGATTTATCCGGGCGATACGCTTTATTTTTCCTACGTCAACGGCGCGCCGCGTCTGAGTTTGACACCGCCGGGCGGAGACGAAAAAGTGCTGCCCAAGGTGCGAGAATCGGCCGTGGACCGCGCGGTGCAAATGATTCCGAGCGATGCGATCGTCCAGTTTTTGAATTCGCCGAAAGTGGTCAGCGCCGAGGAATTGCAAAACGCGCCTTACGTGATCGGTTTCGTCGGCGAGCATCTGATCGCCGGTGCCGGCGACGGTGTTTACGTACGGGGTATCGACGAGCCGCAAAGCCTGGGGTACACAATCTTCCGGCAGGGAAAGCCTTATGTCGATCCGCTGAGTCAGGAAATTCTCGGTTACGAGGCGCAATTCGTCGCCGACGCAACCCTGCAGGATATTGGCGATCCGGCCACGTTCGCGGTCAATAAGTCGGATACCGAGATTCAACGCGGCGACCGTTTGATGCCGACCGCGGCGGGCGAAATGGCCTTGAACTATTTTCCGCGTCCGCCGGAAAAACGGGTGGTCGGCAGCATCATTCGGGTCATGGGGGGCGTGTCGCAAATCGGCCAGCACGATGTCGTGGTCATCGACCGGGGTAGCGCCGACGGCCTGGAAGCCGGGCATACTCTGGACGTCTACCGGCGCGGGCAGATGATACTGGATCGCTATCAGTCTCAGCAGCCGGTCGCGGTGAAAATGCCGGATGAGCAGGCTGGGGTTCTGATGGTATTTCGGCCGTTCGAACGGGTCAGCTATGCATTAGTGATGAAGGCCACCGCGGCGATGCACACCTTGGATCGGGTGCAAACGCCTTGACGCGGGACCTTCAAGTTCCCGCGAGACCTTCGGACCTCACTTGAAAGACGCTGGGCATCCCGAAACTCGGCACTGGCTGGCTCTTCTGCGCATGCCGGGGATCGGCGGTAAATCGGTGAGGCGATTGTTGGAGCGGTTCTCGCCCGCCGATGTGTTGGCCGCGTCCCGCGCCGATTTAAGGTCGCTCGACTTTAGCGAACGGCAAATTGACGCCATTCTTCAGCCGGACTGGCAGCGTGTCGACTACGACTTGTCCTGGCTGTCCCAAGCCGGTAATTACATTCTGACGCTGGATGATCCGGAATATCCGGCCCAACTTCGGGAAATCGCCGATCCGCCGCCGGTATTGTTCGTCAAAGGAAAACCGGAACTGTTGCTGGAACCGCAACTGGCCATCGTCGGCAGTCGCAATCCGTCGCCACCGGGGGTGGATACCGCGACCGAGTTCGCCAAGGCCCTGGCCGAGGCCGGCTATACCGTAACCAGCGGCATGGCGCTCGGCATAGACGCCGCCAGCCACTGGGGCGCGCTGAGCGTTGGCGGTAACACCGTCGCGGTGGCCGGCACCGGTTTGGATCGAGTTTATCCGGCTTGCCACAAAGCGCTGGCCACTGAAATCGCCGCGAAAGGTGCGTTGGTTTCTGAATTTCCGCCGGGCACCACCGCGAACGCCGGACATTTCCCCAAACGGAATCGCATCATTAGCGGATTGTGCGTTGGTTTGCTGGTCGTCGAGGCTGCCCAACAGAGCGGTTCGTTGATTACCGCCCGCTTAGCCTTGGAACAAAACCGCGAAGTGTTCGCGATTCCGGGCTCGATTCACAACCCGCTGGCGCGCGGTTGCAACGGTTTGATCCGGCAAGGCGCTAAATTGGTGGAAACAGCCGATGATATTTTTGAGGAATTAGGCCAATACAATCAACGCAGTATGCGGTCTGGCCCCGAATTACCGCAGACGGCGCTTGACCTGGAACAACAAAATCTATTGAATTTGATTCCGTACAGCCCCACAACGGTTGATACGTTGGTCCGGAACAGTAGCTGGGCGGCGGAGGAAGTGTCGTCGATGCTGTTGGTGCTGGAGCTGCAGGGCTATATAGCCGGGGTCGCCGGCGGTAGCTACCTCAGAATCAAGTAAAGGCTTTTAATGAAAGAAGACATTTTTGATGTGCTCATCTATCTGTTCGAAAACTATCTCGACGGCGATAGCGATAACTATCCCGACACTTCGGTCATTGCCAGCGAACTGCTGGATGCCGGTTTTCAGCAGCCCGATGTCAATAGAGCCTTCGATTGGCTGGAGTCGCTGGCCGATATTGAAACCATCTCGACGATCGCTTCCCCGTCCTTTCGGATATTCGGCAGTCAGGAAATGGCTGTTTTCGATCTCGAATGTCGCGACTTTCTGATGTATCTGGAGCACACCGGTATCTTAAGTCCGGCGAATCGGGAGATTGCCATTGATCGGGCGATGGCGCTGAAGGAAGAAGAGATTACGTTGGACAAGTTGAAATGGATCGTGTTGATGGTGCTGCTGAGTCAGCCCGGTGACAGCGCCGCTTTCTCTAGAATGGAAGATATCGTTTACGATCTGATTCCGACTTCTTTGCATTGATAGTACACGGATAGCATGAGCAAGAGTTTAGTCATCGTAGAGTCTCCGGCTAAATGTAAAACCATCGAAAAATACCTTGGAAAAGACTTCCAGGTGCTGGCTTCATACGGTCATGTTCGAGATTTGATTCCCAAGGAGGGCGCCGTCGATCCGGAAAACGGTTTCTCGATGAAGTATCAGGTCATCGATCGCAATCAGCGTCACTTGCAGGAAATCGGCAAAGCTCTGAAAAATGTCGATACTTTGTATCTGGCAACCGACCCTGATCGCGAGGGTGAAGCGATTTCCTGGCACGTCTACGAGCATTTGAAGGAAAAGAAGCTGCTCAAGGATAAGGAAGTTCTGCGGGTAGTCTTCCACGAAATTACCAAAAAAGCCGTTACCGAAGCGATCGCTCATCCGACGGAACTTTCCAATAATCTGGTCAACGCCCAGCAAGCGCGGCGGGCCTTGGATTATTTGGTCGGTTTCAACCTGTCGCCGCTATTGTGGAAAAAGATCCGGCGCGGTTTATCGGCCGGCCGCGTGCAAAGCCCTGCGTTGCGGATGATCGTCGAGCGCGAACTGGAAATCGAGGCGTTTAAAACTCGCGAATATTGGTCGCATACCGCCGACGCCAGCGCGCAAGGTCAGCCTTTCAAAGCCAAGTTGACGCACTACTGCGGCGAGAAACTCAATCAATTCAGTTTTACCGACGAAGTAGCCGCCACCGCAGCCAAGCAGTCACTGCTGGAACAGGCCGACGGCAAGTTGATCGTCGCCAAACTGGAAAAAAAGCAACGAAGCAAGAATCCGGCGCCGCCGTTCATAACCTCGACATTGCAACAGGAAGCGGCGCGTAAGTTGGGTTTCACGACTAAGCGAACGATGATGGTCGCGCAGCAACTCTACGAGGGCATCGATCTGGGGGGCGAGACCGTCGGTTTGATTTCCTATATGCGTACCGACTCGGTCAATCTGGCCGACGAAGCCATCGCCGACATTCGCGCCCTGATCGCCGAAAAATACGGCGCGGCGGATGTGCCCAAGGAACCTCGGCAGTTTAAAACCAAATCAAAAAACGCTCAGGAAGCCCACGAGGCGATTCGGCCGACCTCGGTACAGCGTTTGCCGGAACTGGTAAAAAACCGGCTTAGCGCGGAGCAATTCAAACTCTATGATCTTATCTGGAAGCGCACCGTCGCCTGCCAGATGATCCACGCCACCTTGAATCAAGTGGCAGTCGATCTGAATTGCGGTAGCGAACAGAACGTGTTTCGTGCCACCGGTTCCACGGTGACCAATCCCGGCTTCATGAAGGTGTATTTGGAAGGCGTGGACGACAGCAAGGAAGCCGCCGACGATCAGGACAGTCTGTTGCCGCCGATGGAAGAAGGCCGCCCGGTGGTGTTGAACGACATCGCCGCGACGCAGCATTTTACCGAGCCGCCGCCGCGTTACAGCGAGGCGAGTCTGGTCAAGGCTCTGGAAGAACACGGCATTGGTCGTCCGTCCACTTACGCGACGATTATCTCGACCTTGCAAAATCGCGAATACGTGACGATAGAAAATAAGCGGTTTTATCCGACCGATGTCGGGCGCATCGTCAACAAGTTCCTGACCGAACATTTCACCAAATACGTCGATTACAGCTTTACCGCCAATCTGGAAGACGACTTGGATGCGGTGTCGCGCGGCGAGAAGGATTGGATTCCGTTGATGAACGACTTTTGGCGGCCGTTCACGCAATTGATTAACGAGAAAGAAGAGAGTGTGCAGCGCAAGGATGTGACCCAGGAAAGCATAGACGAGGCCTGCCCGGAATGCGGTAGCCCGCTGTCGATCCGTTTGGGGCGTAACGGTCGTTTCATCGGCTGTACCAATTACCCAACCTGTTCTTATACCCGAAATATCGGCGAGGAGAGCAGCGCGACAACTGCCGAGCCGGAGGTGGCCGAAGGTCGCGATTGTCCGAAGTGCGCGTCGCCGTTGGTCATCAAGACTGGGCGATACGGCAAGTTTCTGGGGTGTAGTGCCTATCCCAAGTGCAAACACATCGAACCGCTGGAAAAGCCGCAGGACACCGGTGTTGAGTGTCCGCAGTGCAAGCAAGGCAATATCCTTAAGCGCAAGGCTCGTAGCGGCAAAATTTTCTATTCCTGCTCCGAGTATCCCAAGTGCGACTACGCGCTATGGGACGCGCCGATTAAGGAAGCCTGTCCGGAGTGTCATTGGCCGATTTTGACGTTGAAAACCACTAAGCGGCGCGGAACGGAAAAAGTTTGCCCGCAAAAAGAGTGTAAATATGCAACGCCGTACGAAGGCGATCCTGACGATGTTAACGGACCCGCTTAAAACTCGATTGGGGTAATCGGTGGCGTTGGCGGGTGGGCCTGAAAAACTAGACGCTTCCGGTTATTCCTCCGCATAAGGGACTTCGGGCAAGGCGAGAGCTTGGCCGATCGATAGTCCGTTGTCCGCCGCGAAGCCGGCATTGACTTCTAGCATGTACTTGGTCGCGCGTGCCATTTGGTAAACCCGGCACGGATCCCTGCGGCAGGGCGGCAAATTATCAAGGATGGCGACGACGCGGCCCCTGTCGTCCAAGAACAGCACATCCAGCGGTAGTAAGGTATTTTTCATCCAGATCGAGATGCGTCTGGCGCTTGGATAAACAAACAACATGCCTTCTCGTCGCCCCAATTCCCGTCTGTGCATCAATCCTCTTTCGCGGCTGTCGCGATCGGCCGCGACAGAAACCCACAATGCCAAGTGTTGGTCGGGCAAGTTGATCAAAGTGTTGAAACCCAAATCTTGGGACGCGGCTTCAAGGCGGCAGGAAAAAGTCGTTAGCCACATCAGTAGCAATAAAATGCGAGTTTCGGATAGAGTCATGCCGGAATCAGACGGGCCGGGTTGTGTTTGGGGGGGCGGCTGATTATAATGCCGCGTTCATTTATTTTGCGAGCGTGGCGAAATTGGTAGACGCGCTGGATTTAGGTTCCAGTGGTAACCCCGTGGGAGTTCGAGTCTCCCCGCTCGCACCATAGTCTCTTACGCATGGATACTGCGTCCAAGTCTTTAGCTGGCTCCGCTGATCGATTCCCCCATTTATTTTTTTAATTTGTTCGAGGTAATGCAATGCAAGTTTCTGTCGAGAAGACATCCGAATTAAGCCGAAAAATGACCGTCAGCATTCCTGACGCCGTGGTTCAGGAAAAAATGGAAACTCGTTTGAAGCGCTTGGGGCGGGAAGTCAAAGTGGATGGGTTTCGGCCGGGCAAGGTGCCGGCCAGCATGATCAGGAAACTGTATGGTGAACGAGTGCGTGGTGAAGTGACCGGGGATTTAATTCAAACGACGTATTTCGAAGCGCTTCAGCAACAGGAGCTGGTGCCGGCCGGTCATCCGCATATCCATCCCAGCGAAAAGACCGAGGGTTTCGAGTACGTTGCGGAGTTCGAAGTCTACCCGGAAGTGACCCTGGATGGCATATCCGCGCTGCAAATCGAGCGTCCGAACGCCACGGTCGAGGAATCGGATGTCGATGCGATGATCGAAAAGTTGCGTCAACAAAAGAAAACTTGGGCGGAAACCGAGAGGACCTCGCAAGAAGGCGATCAAGTGACGATTCATTTTTCGGGTGTCTCCGAAGGCGAGAATTTCACCGACGGTAAAGTCGAGAATTACAAAGTCGAAATTGGCGCCAAGCAAATGATTCCCGGTTTTGAAGACGAATTGAAGGGTTTGTCGGTCGGCGCCACCAAGACTTTTATAGCGACTTTTCCAGAACAGTACAACAACCCGAAACTGGCGGGCAAACCGGCTGAGTTCGAGGTGGAACTCGTCAAAATCGAAGAACCGGTCTTGCCGGAAGTCAACGAAGAGTTCATCAAGGCTTATGGAGTGGAAGAGGGTGAGCTTGCGGCCTTCCGTTCGGATGTTCGCGCCAATATGGATCGGGAGTTGGTCAACGCACTGAAAAACAAATTGAAAACCGCCGCGATGGATGCTTTGTTCGAAAACATCACGTTTACGATTCCGAACGCATTGATCGATCAAGAAGTCGAAGCTCTGATGCAGCCCTACGCCGAACGTGCCAAAAACATGCGGTTGAAGCTGGAAGACCTGAATCTTCCCCGCGATACTTTCGAGGCGCAGGCAAAACGTCGCGTCGCGCTAGGCTTGATTTTGGGCGAGATTATTCAGAAGAACGAGATTAAAGTCGACGCCGATAAAGTGCGCGAAGTCGTTGAAGACATGGCAAAAAGTTACGAGCGTCCGGAAGACGTCATCAATTGGTACTACGCGGATAAAGCCCGCTTGAACGAGGTTCAGCAGATGGTTTTGGAAGATCAGGCTGTTGCTTGGATAGTAAGTCAGGCTAAAATCACCGACGTGACGGTAGGATTTGATGAAGTTATGGAAAAACGTTAACTAAATGAGGGCTTATGATGTTTAACCAAAATGCGATGAACGATATGATGGCACCCCAGGCCGCTGGCGGGTTGGTGCCTATAGTGGTTGAACAAACAGCCCGTGGGGAAAGATCGTTCGACATTTACTCCCGTCTGTTGAAAGAGCGGGTGATATTTCTGGTCGGCAAGGTTGAGGATTACATGGCTAATCTGGTTGTGGCCCAACTGTTGTTTCTGGAATCGGAAAATCCGGACAAGGACATTCATTTGTATATCAATTCGCCGGGCGGTTCGGTAACGGCCGGGATGGCGATTTACGATACGATGCAGTTCATCAAACCGGACGTCAGCACGATGTGCATCGGCCAGGCCGCCAGTATGGGAGCCTTGCTGTTGGCGGGCGGCGCGGCCGGCAAGCGTTACTGCCTGCCGCATTCCCGAGTGATGATTCACCAGCCCTTGGGCGGTTTCCAAGGGCAGGCGTCCGATATCGATATTCATGCGCGGGAAATTCTGGCGATTCGCGATCGTTTGAACAAGGTTTTAGCCAATCATACTGGACAGACCTTGCAAAAAATCGAGCAAGATACCGATAGGGACAATTTTCTCAGCGCCGACCAAGCCGTCGAATACGGTTTGATCGATAAAGTGCTGGCTAGCCGTATTGCGTGATAGCAAGGCGCGGCGCTGATAGGTGCCGCGCCTTGCTTGGTTTTGTTTAATTGTTCATCGAAACGATGAAGCGATCTGTTTGGATGGAGTTGGTCCATGAGTAGAGACAAAAAAGGTAAAGACGACGAGAAGCTGCTTTACTGTTCTTTTTGCGGTAAGAGTCAAAACGAAGTCAGGAAGCTAATCGCCGGCCCATCCGTCTACGTCTGCGACGAATGCGTTGAATTATGTAACGAAATTATTCGCGACGAATTGATGGAAGACCAACTGTCGTCCGGATCGTCCGCAGCCCTGCCCAAGCCGAAAGAAATCAAGGCGGAACTCGATAACTATGTGATCGGTCAGGACAAGGCTAAAAAAATCTTGGCCGTTGCCGTCTACAACCACTACAAACGCTTGCGTAGCAATAGCAAAAAATCGGATGTCGAATTGGCGAAGAGTAACATTTTGCTGATCGGTCCAACCGGTTCAGGTAAGACGCTGTTGGCCGAAACGCTGGCCAGATTGCTGGACGTTCCGTTCACGATCGCGGACGCCACGACGCTGACCGAAGCCGGTTATGTCGGCGAGGATGTCGAGAATATCATCCTCAAAATATTGCAAAAATGCGATTACGACGTCGAAAAGGCGGAGACCGGTATCGTTTATATCGACGAAATCGACAAGATTTCCCGCAAATCGGATAATCCTTCGATTACGCGCGACGTGTCCGGCGAGGGCGTGCAGCAAGCGCTGTTGAAGTTGATCGAAGGCACCGTGGCTTCCGTGCCTCCGCAAGGCGGCCGCAAGCACCCCCAGCAGGATTTTCTGCAGGTCAACACCGCGAACATATTGTTCATAGTCGGTGGCGCGTTTGCAGGTTTGGACAAAGTGATTAAACACCGTACCGAAAAAGGCGGCATTGGCTTTTCCGCCGACGTTAAAACCAAGGACGACAAACGCAATGTTGGCGAGATCTTCGCGGACGTGCGCGCCGAGGACCTGATCCGGTATGGTTTGATTCCGGAGTTCGTTGGACGCTTGCCCGTGATCGCTACGTTGGATGAGTTGGATGAGGATGCATTAATTCAAATTCTGACTCAGCCGAAAAATGCGTTGATCAAGCAATATAAGCACTTGTTCGAAATGGAAGGTGCCGAATTGGAGTTCCGCGACGATTCGTTGTCGGCGATTGCCCGCAAATCCATGGAGCGCAAGACCGGCGCCCGCGGTCTTCGAACCATCGTCGAAAACGTGCTGCTGGACACGATGTACGAATTGCCTTCCAACGAAAAAATCGCCAAGGTCGTTATTGACGAAACGGTGATACTTGGCAAGTCCGAGCCGATTTTGGTGTACGAGACCGAGCAGAAAATGGCCGCCTCCGATATATGATGGTTCAATTTTTGCTCTTTTAAGCCCGATCTGCGGCGAAAAGAGGCGTTTATCTTCGGATAAGCGCCTCTTTTTTTTGTTTCGCCGGAAATACTTGTTTTCTGAAACATCAACCTCATATAGGATTACAGTCAGTTTTCAGTTGCTCAAGAGGGCTAAGCCAATGACCCATTCAAAATCCACAGACGAATTAATTCCCGTACTGCCGCTCAGAGACGTGGTAGTTTACCCGCACATGGTCATACCGCTGTTTGTCGGCAGAGGGATGTCGATAGATGCTCTCGATGCGGCGATCAAACAAGACAAGCAAGTCTTGCTGGTGGCACAGAAGCAAGCGGATGTAGACGCCCCTGGCTTTGACGACTTGTATAAGGTCGGTACCCTGGCCAACATTCTGCAGTTGCTCAAACTGCCGGATGGGACTGTCAAGGTGTTGGTGGAAGGCAATCAACGTTGCTCGGTCATTCAATATCAAGAAGTCGAAAACTATTGCGCGGCTCGCGTCGTCGAATTGGAAGACGAAATCAATGTTTCCGAGCAGGAATTGGATGTGTTGCAGCGAACCGCGATCAACTCCTTCGATCAGTATGTCAAGCTGAACAATAAGATTCCGCCCGAAGTTTTGAATTCCTTGGCCGGCATCGATGACCCCAGTCGCTTAGCCGACACGATGGCGGCGCATATGGCGCTGAAGGTCGATGAAAAACAAGCCATGCTGGAGTTGGTCGATGTCGCCGCGCGTCTGGAAAATCTGATGACCTTGATGGAAGGCGAGGTCGATATTCTGGAAATGGAGAAAAAGATTCGTGGCCGGGTTAAGAAGCAGATGGAGAAAAATCAGCGAGAGTATTACCTGAATGAGCAGATGAAGGCGATTCAGAAAGAACTCGGCGAAATGGATGAAGCCAGCAACGAAATCGAGGAACTGGAGAAGAAAATTGCGGCGGCGGGGATGACCGCCGAGGCGAAAACCAAAGCGACTGCGGAACTCAATAAGCTGAAAATGATGTCGCCAATGTCGGCGGAAGCGACCGTGGTGCGAAACTACATCGACTGGATGGTCAATGTACCTTGGAAAAAGAAAACCAAGGTGAGGCACGATTTGAAGGTGGCGGAAGAGGTTCTGGAAGCAGAGCACTACGGTTTGGAAAAGGTCAAGGAGCGCATCCTCGAATACTTGGCCGTTCAGCAGCGCGTTAAGCAATTAAAAGGGCCTATCCTGTGCCTAGTCGGCCCTCCGGGTGTCGGCAAGACTTCTCTGGGACAGTCGATTGCGC
The DNA here is from genome assembly GCF_050275925.1 of Methylomonas sp. MS20. Lineage (NCBI taxonomy): Bacteria > Pseudomonadati > Pseudomonadota > Gammaproteobacteria > Methylococcales > Methylococcaceae > Methylomonas > Methylomonas sp. MS20. Next base: position 4,327,241 of record NZ_CP189962.1, on the reverse strand, counting down.
GTGCCACCAACCGTAAATACGTGAGAATGGCGTTGGGCGGCGTACGCGACGAGGCCGAGATTCGCGGTCATCGCCGCACCTATATCGGTTCGATGCCTGGCAAGATTTTGCAAAATCTGTCTAAGATCAAAACTCGCAATCCGATGTTTCTGCTGGACGAAATCGATAAAATGGCTATGGATTTTCGTGGCGATCCGGCTTCGGCATTGTTGGAGGTTTTGGACCCGGAACAGAATCATACCTTTTCAGATCATTATCTGGAGGTCGATTTCGACCTGTCCGACGTTATGTTCGTTGCCACCGCGAACACGATGAATATCCCGGCGCCGTTGATGGATAGGATGGAAATCATCCGCTTATCCGGCTATACCGAGGATGAAAAAATTAACATCGCCCTCAGATTCCTAGCGCCCAAGCAAATCAAGAATAACGGGTTGGCTGAATCCGAGATTCAAATTTCCGAATCTGCCGTCAAGGACATCATTCGCTACTATACCCGCGAGGCTGGCGTGCGCAGTTTGGAGCGCGAGATTTCCAAAATTTGTCGCAAAGTCGTCAAGGATCTTTTGCTCAAGCCCAGGAAGTCGAAAATCGTCGTCAATGACAAGAACTTGGATAAGTACTTGGGCGTTCGGCGCTTTAGCTATGGGATGGCCGAGGATAACGATCAGGTGGGTCAGGTCACCGGTTTGGCTTGGACTGAAGTCGGGGGTGAGTTGTTGACCATCGAAACCGCGGTTATGCCGGGTAAGGGTAAGCAACTGGCGACCGGCAAGTTGGGCGACGTCATGAAAGAGTCGATAGAGGCGGCGGTGACGGTGGTGCGTAGCCGCGCGGATATCCTCGGTATCGATAGCGACATTTTTCAAAAAACCGACATTCATATCCACGTCCCGGAAGGCGCGACCCCGAAAGACGGCCCCAGTGCGGGTATTGGCATGTGCACCGCGATTATTTCGGCTTTGACGAAAATTCCGGTACGCGCCGACGTGGCGATGACGGGAGAAATTACGTTACGTGGCGAGGTGTTGCCGATCGGGGGATTGAAGGAAAAATTGTTGGCGGCGCATCGTGGCGGCATTACGACGGTGGTTATTCCGGCTGAGAACGAAAAAGACCTCTCAGAGATTCCGGAGAACATCAAACGCAATCTGACCATCAAGTGCGTACGCTGGATAGACGAGGTTCTCGGCTTGGCCTTGCAGCATCTGCCGACCCCGATTTCTCCGGTGGCGGAGATTGCCGAATCTCCGAGCGGTAAAGTTGACCCGATCAAGCCGGGCGTCGTTGCCCACTGACGGCTCGACCAAGCGGGAAACCTTGTAAATCAAGGACTGCAACGCTTGACACGGCTTGTGGGCGGTTGATATAAATGGCGGCCTCTCTACACCAGAGAGACCGTCATCGGGTTGGTGGATAGCCGGTTGGCACAAACCGCTTGTTTGCAGAGCAATAATTAATAAAACGACATCCTAAGGGGAAATAAATGAATAAATCGGAACTTATCGATGCAATCGCCAGTGCGTCCCAATTGACAAAAGCCGATGCCGGTCGCGCATTGGATGGATTTATCAAAGCCGTCGAAGATTCGCTGAAAAAAGGCGAAGCCGTCGCACTGGTTGGCTTTGGTACATTCGAAGTTAAAGAAAGAGCGGAACGTAAAGGCCGCAATCCACAAACCGGCGAAGAGATCACCATCAAGGCCGCAAAAATTCCTTCATTTAAGGCTGGCAAATCTTTAAAAGATGCTGTAAACTAGTCGCTCTTTAGTCGGGTGCTTAGCTCAGCTGGGAGAGCGTCGCCCTTACAAGGCGAGGGTCGGGGGTTCGAACCCCTCAGCACCCACCAGACTTTGGAGCGGTAGTTCAGTTGGTCAGAATACCGGCCTGTCACGCCGGGGGTCGCGGGTTCGAGCCCCGTCCGCTCCGCCAAAACAGAAACCTCGGGCCGTACGGTCCGAGGTTTTTTTTTGCGTGTTAAATTTTGCCTGAAACGCTCAGGTGTCATTCTGTTTTAAGGACAGCGTTTATGCTTTTAGAAATAAGAGAAAAGGTGCAAGGTATCTTTGCATCGATCATATTGATCTTGATATGCGTGCTCTTCGGTTTGTGGGGTATCCAAAACTATCTCGGCGGCGGTAAGGAAATTCCGGTCGTATCGGTAGGCGATAAAGACTTCTACCAGCGCGATGTTCAGCAAGCCTATCAGCAATTCGCGCAGAATCTGGCGGGAATGAAGTTCGACGAAGAGACCCTAAAAAAACAGGCCCTGCAAAAACTGATTCGCGACGAAGTTTTGCTGCAATATGTGCAGGACGAAAAGCTGCTGGTCAGCGACGAAACCGCCCGCGAATTTATCCAAGGTTTGGAGTATTTCCAAAAAGACGGCAAATTTGACAAGACTCAATATCAAACCTTATTGGGCTCGCAAGGTATGTCGTCCGCCGAGTTTGTGAATCGAATCAAGAAGGCTTTGGTGATGGAGCAATTTCAACGGGCGATTATCGATACCAGTTTCGTAACGCCGGCCGAAATCGACAACTTCTTTAAATTGCAAAATCAAACCCGCGATATTGAATATTTGACCCTACCCTTGGTCAAGTCTACCGAGCAACCCAGCGAAGAAGACATCAGCGCCTATTATCAACAGCATCAAGATGCCTATCAGACTGAAGAGCAGGCCTCTATCGACTATGTGGAACTGTCCTTGGATAAATTGGCCGGCGAGATTAAGCCGACCGAAGACCAGCTGAAGGCTTATTACGAAGAGCAAAAAGCGCAGTACACTACAAAGGAACGCCGAAAAATCAGCCACATACTGTTTGCGGTTGGTAAGGAGCAGACCGATCAAGCCGCGCTGCAAAAAGCCCGGCAAGCCCAAGCCGCGTTGCAATCCAAGGATTTCGCCGCGGTTGCCACCGAAATGTCCGACGACAAGTTGAGCGCTAAAAAGGGCGGCGACTTGGGGCTGATTGCGCCAGGCGTCATGGAAAAGCCCTTCGAGGAAGCGGCATTGGCGTTGCAGGTCGGTCAAGTATCCGAGCCGGTCAGGACCTCGTTCGGCTACCATCTGATCAAGGCGACCGAATTGGTGCCAGGCGAAATTAAAACTTACGAGCAAGTCAAGGCCGATGTCGCCAAGGCTTACCAAAAAGCGCAGGCGGAGACTAAATTCAACGAACTGGCCGAGAAACTGGCCGAAGTCAGTTACGAGAATCCGGACAGCCTTGCCGCCGCCGCCGACCTACTGGGCGTGCAACCGCAGAAATCCGGAGTGTTTACCCGTGCCAACGGTGTCGGTATCGCCGCGGAAGAGAAAGTTCGCTCCGTTGCGTTTTCCGAAGACGTGTTAAAAGGTAGCAATAGCGAGCCTATTGAAGTTGGTGGTGACAAACTCGTCGTGTTGCGGATGGCCAGTCATCAGCCTGCGTCGGTCAAGGAACTGCAGCAGGTGAAGGCTGAGGTTGCCGCCGCGATCCAGCGCGATCGCGCCAAGCAGCAACAGGCTGCGTTGGCCGAGCAGATCCGTCAGGAGCTGGCGGGTGGAAAGAGTTTGACGCAAATTGCGGATGCCCGGCATTTTCAGGCTAAAAAAGTCAACGGTTTGACCCGGATCGGCGGCGATCTGGCGATGCCGGTCAATCAGGCCGTCTTCAAGGCGGCCAAGCCCAACTCCGGTCAGCCTAGCGTGACGATTATCGACGACGAGAGCGGCGCCAAACTGATTGTGAGCATCAATCAAGTCAACGAAGGCAAAATGACCGATGCGGATAAAAACAAACAAGCCGTGATTGCCAAGAATATGGCGGGCGCGTTCGGTAAGGCTCAGTTCGAATCGGTGTTGAATGCATTGCAAGCCAAGGCGGATATCGAGATTCACGCGCCAAAGCAATAAGGTATCGTGATGACTATGAAAAGGGAGCTTAGGCTCCCTTTTTTATGGGCGTGGGCACACGTTGCCGTCAGGTTCATCTCTTCCGCACATTGAGTTACCGGGCGGCCATCATGGGACTGACGAGTCTGCGTGCGGTATCCGGTTACCTCTGTGTTTGTCAACGATTATCGGGGATGAGATTCCCGTATCGTCGGGATTCGAGATAGTTGTTCTGTTCGAGCTAGGCTTGCGATAAACTTTAGAAGTAACTACTCAGCGTGACACGCAGGGACTCCTCTCCGCTCGGAGAGGGTTGAGTGGGGCGAGATTGAGGCTTTTTTCGTGAATTCGCCTCAACCACCTCGATCAAAAGGGGGCGATCGGCGATTTGCAAGGTGATGCGATTCACTGATTAGTTACCTTAAAAATTAACAACCGGACCGTTGCCACGCAACTCTGTCCTTTCTTTAACGGCTTGATTTTAAGGAGCTACATGATTATCAAACCTCGCGTTCGCGGTTTTATGTGTGTCACCACCCATCCGGTCGGCTGCGCCGCCAACGTCAAACAGCAAATCGACTACGTTAAAAGCGGCGGAGCGATAGCGGGCGGCCCCAAAAACGTACTGATTTTGGGTGCATCCACAGGCTACGGTTTGGCATCGCGCATCGTCGCGGCATTCGGTGCCGGCGCCAAAACCCTGGGGGTATTTTTCGAACGCGAAGGAACCGCCGACAAGCCCGGCACCCCCGGCTGGTACAATTCCGCGGCTTTTCATCAATTCGCCGAAGCCGAAGGTTTGTACGCGAAAAGTATCAACGGCGATGCCTTTTCCGACGACATCAAACAAAAAGCGATAGATGCCATCAAACAGGATTTCGGCAAAATCGATTTGGTGGTCTACAGCTTGGCCGCGCCGCGCCGCACCCATCCGAAAAACGGGGTGACCTACAATTCGACGCTGAAACCCATCGGCAAGGACTTGGTGCAAACCGGTATCGATACCGACAAAGAGGTCATCAAGGAATTCACGCTGCCCGCGGCATCCGACGAAGAAATCGCCAATACCGTCGCGGTGATGGGCGGCGAAGACTGGCAAATGTGGATAGACGCATTGGCTGACGCCGACGTTCTGGCGCCCGGCGCAAAAACCACGGCGTTCACCTATCTTGGCGAGAAAGTAACCAAGGACATCTATTGGGACGGTACGATAGGCGCGGCGAAGCAGGATTTGGACAAGCGCGTTGTCGACATACGGCACAAGCTGGCCGCGCTAGGCGGCGATGCCAGGGTGTCGGTATTAAAAGCCGTGGTCACCCAGGCTAGCGCTGCAATTCCGATGATGCCCTTGTATCTGGCGCTGTTGTTCAAGGTCATGAAGGAAGCTGGTACCCATGAAGGTTGCATCGAACAAGTCAACGGCTTGTTCCGGGACAGTCTCTATGGGGCAGAGCCGATTCTCGATGAAGTAGGTCGCATTCGCGCCGACTTAAAGGAATTGGCCCCTCAAGTACAAGATGAGGTCAGCGAGCTCTGGTCTCGGATCGATAACGAAAATATCAACGAGTTGACGGACTTTGCCGGCTACAAGCAAGATTTTCTGCGGTTATTCGGCTTCGAGGTCGATGGCGTGGATTACGATGCCGACGTCAATCCGGAAGTGCCGATCGTCAATTTGGCTTAGGCGGGGCGTTTCGGTGGGTAGCCATCGTTGCCCATCGGCAATTGCTAGGCGCGGTACGCCGGAGAAGTCCCGGATACTTCGTTGAAGAATAGGCCGACAGGCCGGGGTGGATTGGGTTTGAACCGCCCCGGTTCAAAATCAGTGTCTCCGACACTTTTGTTTACACTCCGCCAATCATTGGAACTATGCAAACGTCCTCCGTTACCAGAGACTGGATACTCTACTCATTGCTTGGCTTGGTTATCGTACTGATTTTGCTAGCAATGTATCAAATCGATAGGCAATGGCTGAAGCTCAGCGACATGCAAACCGCACTGGCAGATCAGGCGCAAGCGGTGAGGGAGTTGCGCGGTCTGGCCGGTAGCGGGGCGTTGAGCGCGCAAACGGCGAACCCGCCAAGCAGTCAGGTTGCTCAAGCCTTTCAGCGCGCCTACGCGGCAACCAAGTTGGCCGATTACGCCCGGGGCGATTGGAGCGTCGAAGCCTTCGGCACTAATCTGAAAACCATCACGCCGCTGATATCGACCGACGCTTACGCCGCCAACGTGCAAAGCTACGTGCAGGAAAGCCTGATCACCCGCAATCCGGATACCTTGGCCTGGGAAGGTTTGGTCGCGAAAAACTGGACGGTTAGTGAGGATGGTTTAACGATCAGCTTTGACTTGCGCGACGACGTTTCTTTTTCCGACGGCCAGCCGCTGACCGCTGAAGACGTGGCGTTCACATTTACGTTCATCATGACCGACGCGATTCAGGCGCCGCGCGACCGTGCTTATCTGGAAAAAATTCAGTCAGTCAAGGCCGACGGCAAAGATCGAGTGACGTTCGTGTTTAAAGAGCCTTATTTCGAGGCGCTGTCACTGGCCGGCGGCATGAACATCATGCCCAAGCATTTTTACGAACCTTATCTAAAGGAACCGCAAAAATTCAACGAATCCAAAGGCTTGTTGCTCGGCAGCGGCCCTTATAGATTGGCCGACCCGAAAAACTGGACCCCGGATCAGGGCAGCGTCGAATTGTTGCGCAACGAGCGCTATTGGGGCGACGTTCAGCCGGCCTACAACCGCATCCTCTGGAAAATTATCCAAAACGACAGTGCCCGTTTGACCACCTACCGCAACGGCGACATCGATTCCTATTCCGCGCGCCCGGTCGAATACCGACAGCTCCAAAACGATGCGCAAATTCAGGGCAAAAGCCAGAGCTTCGAATACATGCCGCCGGTCGTCGGATACAGCTATATCGGCTGGAACCAGATACGCGGCGGTAAGCCGACTCGTTTCGCCGACAAGCGGGTACGTCAGGCCATGACCTACCTGACCGATACCGGCCGGATTATCAAGGACGTGTTTCTCGGTTACGCCGAGCCGGCAGTCAGTCCGTTCGGCAACGCCAGCAAACAGCACGCCGCCGCCTTGCAGCCCTATCAAGCCAATCTCGATAAGGCCAAGGCTTTGTTGAAAGAAGCCGGCTACGAAGATCGCAATAAAGACGGCGTTTTGGAAGACCAGGCCGGCCAAGCATTCGAGTTCAAACTGACCTATTTTCAGGCCAACGAAGATACCAGCCGTATGGTGCTCTTGCTGAAAGACCTGTACGCCAAGGCCGGGGTCAAATTGGTGCCGTTTCCGCAGGAATGGCCGGTGATGCTGGAAAATCTGGATAAAAAAGACTTCGACGCGATCACCTTGGGCTGGACCAGCAGCATCGAAACCGACTTGTACCAAGCCTTCCACAGCTCGCAGGCGATCAGCAAGGGCGACAATTTCATCGGTTACCAGAATCCTGAATTGGACAAGCTGATCGATGAAGCTCGCCGTACCGTCGACGAAGCCAAGCGCATGCCGCTGTGGCAACAGGCAGAACGCATACTCTACGAAGATCAGCCGTACACGTTCCTGATGCGCCGTAAAAGTTTGTTGTTCGTCGACAAGCGCATCCACAACCTGCAAATGACCAAGTTGGGTCTAAATCTGGGCTCGCTGCCGCTGGAAAACTACGTGCCGCTGGCCCAGCAAAAATACACGCAATAAAGTCATGACGAGCTTGCAGCGTTGCGTCACCCCGGCAGGGATTGCCGGGGACCAGATACCATGGAGGGTGTTGGCCTTGAATGTCCCTGAAGTCTGGAGCTCGGCAATCCCGGCCGATTTGACATGGATTTTTCTCTCGGCACTCAAAAGGAATTCGTTATGCTGACTTATCTGCTGCGCCGCCTGTTGTTGATGGTACCGACCCTGCTCGGCATCACCGTGGTCGTGTTTGCCGTGATGGCAGCCTCGCCGGGCGGTATCAGCGCCCAGACTTTGGTCGGCGGCATGGACATGAAACCGCAGGAAAAGCAGGCTTTGCTGGATTATTACAACAAGCGCTACGGCCTGGATCAACCTGCGCCGCTGCAATACCTGCGTTGGCTGAACAATGTGTCGCCGATCGGCTTCGTCGACGACGAACAAGGTCATAAGTCGTTCTCGCTGACCAAAGGCATGGACCTCGGTACCAGCTTTCAATACGGCCGACCGGTCGCCGACATTCTGGCCGAACGTATCCCGATTACCTTGTTGCTGAATCTGGTGACCATACCGTTCACTTATGCGCTGGCCATCTGGATCGGCATGAAGTCTGCAACCGAACGCGGCGGCGCCTTCGACATCGGCGCAAGCTTGTCGATGTTGGCTCTGTGGTCGATTCCGACCATGCTGGCCGGCGTGTTGCTGCTGGGCTTTTTCGCTAATATCCAATATTTCCAATGGTTCCCGACCGCGGGCCTCAGCGCCCGCGAGGCGCTGGACATGCCGTTTCTGCCGCATTGGAACGACAGCGGCTTCGTGCGCGGCTTTCTACTGGACCGAATCTGGCATCTGGTACTTCCGGTGATCTGCTTGTCCTACGGCGGTTTCGCCGCGCTGGCGAAATTGACCCGCACCTCGATCCTGGAGAACCTGCACGCCGACTACGCCCGCACCGCCCGCGCCAAGGGTTTGGCCGAACGCGACGTGCTGTGGACGCACGTGTTCCGCAACAGCTTGTTGCCGTTGATTACGGTCTCGGCCGGCTTGTTGCCTAGTTTGTTGGCCGGCTCGTTGATCGTCGAGAACATTTTCAGCATCAACGGCATGGGCCAATTGGCGGTGGAAGCGGTGAAGGGCAGGGACCGCGAGCTGGTGTTGTCGATTACCTGGATCAGCGGCTTTCTAACCCTGGTCGGCTATTTGATCGCCGACTTCTGCTACACCTTGGCCGATCCTAGGGTGAGTTATGACTAAGTTGCTACAACCCCGGTCTTTAAACATCGTTCGCCCTGAGCTTGTCGAAGGGCGCACCACATCAGGCTTCGAAAAGCCTGTCCTAAGGGCAGTCGCAGGGTTCAGACTCTATACCCCAGAGGGTGCCAACGGAATAGCTGTAAAAATCAGGGGCAGGTTAAAAGTCGCATCGTGCGAATCGACTTGCCGCTATACGGCGTATCAATCAGGGTAGCCAATGGCGTCATCTCCTAGATTCTTAATCAGCCGGCAATCCTTCTCCGCCCGCATCTGGCGCCGCACGCTGGACGGCGTCGGCGTCAAATTCGGACTGGCTTGGGTCGGCGTGTTGGTGTTGTTCGCGGTGTTCGCACCGTTTCTCGCCAACTCGATGCCATTGGTGATGAGCAAGAACGGCGAAATCACTTTCCCGGTGTTACGCTATTTGTCGATTGAGGATGCCTGGATACTGGTGGCATTTTTCATCGCGCTGGCCGTGTCCCGGCTGCCGCTCGCGGGCGGTGCCAAGTTTCTCGTATTTTTGTCCGGCACCGCCGTCGCCGCGTTGATCGCCAATCTGACCGTGCAGCCGCCGGCGCTGGTGATTTACGACGATTTTCGCGGCCCGGAATACGTGCAAGTCGATTGGAAAATCATGCCGCCGATTCCCTATGCGCCCGGCGATTATCTGCGCGATATGGGCAGCAAGGGCCTGGAGGCGCCGTTCGCCAGCGCGGGCCACACGCATTGGATGGGCACCGAGGAAAACGGCGCCGACGTGCTGAGCCGCATGATCCACGCCAGCCGGATTGCATTGAGCATAGGCTTCATCGCCACCGGCATCGCGCTAGCCATCGGTATCGTCGTCGGCGGGTTGATGGGCTATTTCTCCGGCATCGTCGACATGCTCGGCATGCGGCTGGTGGAAATCTTCGAGGACATTCCGACCTTGTTTTTGTTGCTGACCTTCGTCGCCTTCTTCGGCCGCAGCCTGTACATGATGATGGTCATCATCGGCGTCACCGGCTGGTCCGGTTACGCTCGTTACGTGCGTACCGAGTTTTTAAAACTGCGCAAGCAGGATTACGTGCAAGCGGCGATTGCCAGCGGTTTACTGCTACACTCGATACTGTTCCGCCATATGCTGCCCAATGGCGTCGCGCCGTTACTGGTTGCGGTCAGCTTCGGCGTGGCCGGGGCGATCTTGTCGGAAGCCACGCTGAGCTTTCTCGGGCTTGGCGTGGTCGATGCGCCGTCTTGGGGGGCGATGCTGGATCAGGCGGTCAAGTCTTCGACCTTCAATTGGTGGATGGCGGTGTTTCCCGGCGGCGCAATTTTCATGACCGTGTTCGCCTACAACCTGATCGGCGAAGCCTTCAGGGATGCGATCGATCCGAAGCTATCGCGGCGCAACGGAGGCGAGTCGTGAATCGGCCCTTGCTGCAAGTCAAACACCTGCGCACCTATTTACAAACCGGCGGCGAGCCGGTCAAGGCCGTCGAGGACGTCAGCTTCGATATTCCGGCGGGCGAAACCTTTTGTCTGGTCGGCGAATCCGGCAGCGGTAAGTCGATCAGCGCCTTGTCGGTGATTCGCCTATTGCCGGACGGCATTGCCAGCCATCCGAGCGGCGAAATTTGGTTCGACGGCCGCGACCTGCTGGCCTTGCCCGACGCCGACATCCGCCAAGTGCGCGGCGCCCAGATCGCGATGATTTTTCAAGAGCCGATGACTTCGCTGAATCCGGTGCTTAGCGTCGGCGAGCAAATTATCGAAGCGTTGCACCTGCATTTTCCAAACATGAGCGCGGAAGAAGCGGAGCAACGCGCGGTCGTGGCGTTGACCCAAGTGCAAATCCCCAACCCCGGCGCGCGCTTTCGCGATTACCCGCATCAACTGTCCGGCGGCCAACGCCAGCGGGTGATGATAGCGATGGCCCTGGCCTGCCGGCCCAAGCTGTTGATCGCCGACGAACCGACCACTGCGCTGGACGTCACTGTGCAAGCCGAAATCCTGCGCCTGATGCGGCAATTGCAGGACGACACCGGCATGAGCATGTTGTTCATCACCCACGACTTCGGCGTCGTCGCGCAAATGGCGCACTGGGTCGGCGTGATGCAGTTCGGCCGCCTGGTCGAAGCCGGCCGCTGCCGCGACGTGCTGGGTAGTCCACAGCATCCTTACACGCAAAAACTGCTGGCTTCGGTGCCGGAAAATCTCGCCAAACTAGAAGCCTCCGCACCACCAACCACCGTTCGCGCTGAGCTTGTCGAAGCGCCAGCTACTGAAGGCTCTCACCGCGCCGGCGGTGAGAGCAGCGTCGTTAAACTAAGCCGCTTGCTGAGCGGAGTCGAAGCAAACGGCGCCAGCTCCGCTCAGCCGGCGGTTTTCGCAAAGACAAGTTCCGGCAATACGCCGTCCCAAGTGGCAGTGCAATCCCAAGCCTTAATCCAAATCCGCAACCTGAAAGTCTGGTTTCCGGTGCGTAAGGGTTTGTTGCGCCGGGTGGTCGATCACATCAAAGCGGTCGATGATGTGAGCCTGGACATTCCGCGCGGCGAAATCGTTGCGCTGGTCGGCGAATCCGGCTGCGGCAAAACCACGCTGGGCCGGGCGGTGTTGCAACTGGAGCCGCCGACCGCCGGCAGCATCAAGATAGCCGGCCGGGAACTGGTCGGCCTGTCGGCTCAGGAATTGCGGCCATTGCGCAGGCAAATGCAAATCGCCTTTCAAGATCCGCAATCATCGCTTAATCCCCGTCTGCTGGTCGAAACCACGCTGACCGAGCCGATGCAGGTGCATGGCATCGGCGCCAACCGCGACGAGCGCATCGAACTGGCCGAGCAATTGTTGGACGACATGCAACTCGGTCGCGAGGCGCTGTGGCGCTACCCACACGAATTCTCCGGCGGCCAGCGCCAGCGCATCGGCCTGGCGCGGGCTCTGGCCCTGAATCCGGAATTCATCGTCTGCGACGAAATCACCAGCGCGCTGGATGTGTCGGTGCAGGCGGAAATCCTGCAACTGCTGTTGGACATCCGCCGCCGCCGTAATCTGACATTGTTGTTCATTACCCATAACATCGGCGTGGTGGAGTATTTGAGCGACAGGACGGTGGTGATGTATCAGGGGAAGGTTGTCGAGCAGGGGGCTACTGCTCAGGTTTGTGGGGCGCCGGAGCATGAGTATACGCAGAGGTTGTTGGGGGCGGTGCCGAGGTTGGTTGTTTAGGTAGGACGGATGATATTTAGAAACTTCTTTTTCACTTGTTAACGGTAAAAGATGAACGAACTATTCTGTATGTTGGAAAACTGGCTGCCTGTTATTAAAGATAGGGCCATAGGATGTGCTGAACAAAGTGAAGCGCATCGGTCGAGTGACCGTTTGTATCGTGTTGAATTGCCACGACCTGTTTTAATGTCGGGTCTCGGTCCGACAGCCGAGTTTCTTTCTTTTGTTTGGCCAAAAGAAAGAAACCAAAGAAAAGGCCACCCCATGCCGCTTCATCCTGCGCGCCGGTGATTTTGGCGAGGGTTTTCGGAAGGGCTGTCCTAGCCCTCCGAAAACGAGCGGCATCCCTGCCGCTCCCCTGGTGGGCAACTCTCGCCAAAATCCCCGGTGCTCGGCGCGGCATCAGGGGGAGAAAACCGTCCCGAAATTTAACGTTGCGTAGGGTGGGCACGGTCTTTGTGCCCACGCGAAAATAGCCCGCGTAGGTACGATTAGGTCGTAAGGCTCTATCCCGCCCACCTGTTGAGATCATTCAGCCTGAGGCATCCTGTGATTTTTTGATCAGGAGTAGCGATGGCCGTTACATCGAAATGGCGTCAGCATATTGAAGAATGGCAAGGCAGTGGTTTGTCGCAGGTTGAGGCCCATAGGATGTGCTGAACAAAGTGAAGCGCATCGGTCGCGTGACTGTTTGTATCGTGTTGAATTGCCAGGATCTATTTTAATGTCGGGTTTCGGCCCGACAGCCGAGATACTTTTCTTTGCTTGTCCAAAGAAAAGTATCCAAAAGAAACGACACCCCATGACGCTTGTTCACTCGGCACATCCTTGTGCCTCGCCCTTCGGGTGCTATCGCATGCAAATCGGCTATCCTGCCGATTTGTCCTGCGCGCCGGCGATTTCGGCGAGGGTTTTCGGAAGGGCTGTCCTAGCCCTCCGAAAACGAGCGACATGCCCGAAAAGCGGGGCAGGCTCTCCCTGCCGCTCCCCTGGTGGGCAACTCTCGCCAAAATCCCCGGTGCTCGGCGCGGCATCAGGGGAGAAAACCGTCCCGAAATTTAACGTTGCGTAGGGTGGGCATGGTTTTTGTGCCCACGTGGGAAGTCGGGTTTCGTGTCTTGTTATCGCTGACGCGACTGATGGTTTTTGTGTCGGTTTGCGAGGAGGACAAGGCTGTAAGGCGCAATTCGTAGGGCGTCAATAGGCGAAGCCGTATTGCGCCGTATGTTGGCCTTAAATCATTCGGCGCATTATGCTATCGCCAATGCCCTACAAAACTGGCTATCCGGGCTTTCTTCTGAAAGCATCGGGCTTTTTTCTCAAAGGTTCTCCAAAATAACTCGGGCATTCTCACGGCAAGCTCGAACCTTGGAGAAATTTTCTATAAGCGTCGAGCTACGGACGAGAACGGTCGACAAATTTTATAGAGCGCTGCCGTTCTCCGACAAAATCGCCGAGGTTTTATACCCGTCGCAGTTGCGTAGGGAGGGCACGGTTTTTGTGCCCACGCGGAAATAGACTTCTAAGTCTTGTATCGCTAGCGCGACGGCTGGTTTTAATGTCGGTTTGCGGTCCGAGAGCCCGCGATACTGCCTCGACCCCCTTACGCCCTGCGGGTCGCGGGATTGTGATCGCACGGTTCGTGCTCGACGATCAAAATGGCTTGGCGTCGAGCGAGTCTTTGGTGACGACGGCAGGCGAGGTGCGCATAGCCGCTGCTACGGATTCGCTAGATAGTTAAAAAATTCCCGCAGCCAATCCTGACCGCGTTTTTTCGGAAATTGGTTGGGATGCCGCTTGACCCATTTCAGCGCGTAAATCATCGGCACCGAATCCAAATCCTTGATGTGGTTGGTTCGCCAAAGCTTGCGGACGATCTTGGATACTTGAAACTTCAACTCGATGTGCTTGACGTGTTCCGGCGTCGGATTTCGGCAATGTTCGGCTGGCGAGGTGACCAAATACTCCCGACAAGCCAGCGGCCGAACCGGGTGAATCGAACAGCTTTCCGCTTCCAAAAACGGGCAGGCCACGCCAGAATGAAAATAACGTAGCGCGTGCGTCTGGACCGCTTCGTGCGTCGTTCCCTCTGCCAGCATCCGTTCCAATTGGCCCAGCCAGTCGATCTCGTCCAGTTTGGCGCAGCCGTCGGCAAATCGTTGCTTGATCGCCGAACGCTTCGGCTCGGGTATTTGTTCGACCAGCCCGGCTATCTGATAGGCCTCGAACTCCGCCAACGGCACCACTTGCCGGCAGCAAGCGCCGCAGCCGGCTTGGCAGGAGATGGTGGCACCGTCCGCGACAAATACCTCGACCGCGGTTTCGACGAAGGTGTTGTTGATGCGATGCAGCGCCGGCAGGATTGCCACCGGCGTGACTTTTTCCGCCGGCGCGCTGAGTTCCAATTCTATCGGTTTGCCGTAAAGCGTCAGTTTGATGTTGGCGGGCGTGGTTTTACGCATAGGCTCTGCTCAAGGAATCGGAAAATTGTTGCTAAGCCCGGTTTGCCGGCGACGATGGACGGCAAGCGGCGGGCGCTTGGGGTTATTGACAGGGTTCGCCAAGCGCTACCAGCATAGAAGCTTTTACGAAAAATCGAAACTTTCGGCTTGCAACTCTCCGACAGCGCCACGGATTGCCTTGCTGAGTAGCCTCTTATTGACGGCATAACCAAGGTTTTCACACCCCGCCGAAAGTGCTGGCCCAGCACATACGACATTTCGTAAACAAAACGGCATCTCGTGGCGATATTCGGAAATCCCAGCCGGCCGAATCGGCAGCGGCCGGCGCGCAAGTCAAGAAATAACCTTCCAATACAAACACTTAAAAAATCAAGATTCCGTCGACCGGCTTTGGCACGGCAATTGACTCTATGACTTCGAACTCAACCGTAAGGCGAACAAATCCGGCAAAGCCCCGAGAAAGCGGCGGTACCGGCCTTGTTGACCCGGGTATTCAACATTTTGCAACCCATTCGACCCTATAACGAAATCATTTAAGAGGCGCGTCATGAAAACCATAGAAAGCACACTATCGAATCCCCAAGCATCGGCTGGCAAACCATCATTCAAACGACTTCGCTTCGGCATTTCCGCTCTGGTTTTGGCCATCGGCGGGCTGGGGATGGCCCAACCGGTCGCCGCGGCAGTGTTCAATCCATTCATCAATATTACCGGTAAGGTGGAATTCGATAGCTTAGGCACGCCGACCTTACCGACCAACGCCACCCAAAACGGCGAATTGATCCGCGTCGTCGGCGGCGCGACCACCACTACCAGCTTAATCAACGATCAGATTGTCGGCGACGACCCGCTGAGCGGGAGTTTATCCGACATCGGCGACGGTTTCGGCATCAAGCTGCACGCCGAAGGCGGTTCGAAAGACGAGCCGTCGTTTATGAGTTCGCTGTTCGGCGACTTGGCCTTGTCCATTAAAAACAGCTCGGCGGTCGACACGTTTTTGGTGAGCTTGAAATTCGATTTCAGCCATTTGGTTGCGGCTCCCGAGACCAAAACCATCAAAGGTAACGGCGATTTTGCCCAATCGATCGTACAGCTCCATAAAAAGGACAACAGTGAATTGCTGTTCAGCAAACTCATTTCGGATACGGTATTCGGCAACGAAGCCCGACCCGCGAGCGCACCGGACCAAAATACGGCCAGCGGCTACGGTGGAAAGTTGGTCGACAGCGGTTCGCGCTTGCTGACCTTCATCCTACACCCCGGCGAATTGCTGGAACTGGGCGACGACAGTCCGGAGTTAACGTTGTTCGGCGGTGCCGATCCGGGCGCTTTCTTCCTGGCGGACACGTCAGCCTTTCTCAGCGTCGCCGAGGTCACTCGACAAACCACCAACACCGTGCCGGAGCCGGAAACCTTGCTGCTGATGGCGATCGGCTTGCTG
Source organism: Methylomonas sp. MS20 (assembly GCF_050275925.1). Taxonomy (NCBI): domain Bacteria; kingdom Pseudomonadati; phylum Pseudomonadota; class Gammaproteobacteria; order Methylococcales; family Methylococcaceae; genus Methylomonas; species Methylomonas sp. MS20. Next base: position 4,311,305 of record NZ_CP189962.1, on the reverse strand, counting down.
TCGTTCGCCCTGTCCAAACGCCGCGCAAGCACTTGCTAAAACAACACGCTTTAAATCGACGAATTACTCAACATCACTGAATAAAGGTACTTCCCATGTCTAAAAAATCCTTGAAAACCCTATTGGCCCTGACCATCGCAAGCTTGAGCGGCTCCGCCGCCGCCTGCGGCTCGCAACCTTATATCGGCGAAGTATGCACCTTTGCCACCACCTATTGCCCAATCGGTTATGCGGAAGCCGACGGACGCTTGTTATCGATAGCTCAAAACCAGGCGCTGTTCGCCTTGTTAGGCACTACTTACGGCGGTAACGGACAAACGACATTCTCATTGCCGGATTTACGCGGCCGCAATCCTATCGGCGTCGGCGTCGGCCCCGGCTTGGCGCCGGTCGATTTGGGCGAGATCAGCGGGCAGGAGAACGTAACATTATTCCAGCCAAATATGCCGTTTCATAGCCACGCGGCTAATACCATCGTCACCGCGAAATTGCATGCCGTCAACAGCAACGGTAACAGCACCAATCCGAGCGGCAAGTTTCCGGCCGCCTCCGCGAATCGGGATAACATTTATTCCAACTCGCCCTCGAACGCTGAGTTGGCGACGGATGCCGTTACCGTCAACGCCAGCACGACGGTGGGCGCTAGCGGCGAGAGCCATCCATTTTCAGTACGCAATCCCTACGTCGGCATGCGTTATTGTGTCGCGACTGTGGGCATCTTTCCTGGACGCGAGTAGCATCAAACCCCCAAGGGCGCGGCTCAGGCCGCGCCTTTTGTGTTTGCGGGTAAGAGACGTGGTCCTATTGGTATTAACAGGAAATTGATGGATGTAAGGTTGCGGCAGAGGAAGTATTCTAGACTTAAAGCCATCGAACAGCCGCTGAGTTAACTGGCGGTCAGGCGCGGTACCGACAGCGCCCCCTTGTCGTCGCGATCTACGGCGAAACGGCTGGACCGTTCAGTCTAGCCGGTACTTTCCAGGCGCCGGGGCTCGGCTTTCGCTTCGCCGGTTTCCAGCAAACCATAAAACGGACGAAACGCCATCATCAAGGCTCGGTAAATGGCAAAGGCGTCGGTCGGATCTTTTTGCTTGAGTTCGGCGATTTCGTTCAGGTAACGATGTAGCATTTTTACCAGATTCTCGATCGTCATCGCCAGCCAGGCGTCGTTGGTAATCCATTTGTCGATAAATTCGTCCAGGCGGGCGAAAGTCATTTTCAGCAAGGGATAGGCTGTTTGGGTTTCCTTGAATTCCCGAAGCGCCACGTACTCGATGTAAGCCCGGTCTGAGGCTAGTCGCGGTCGGTTGGTAATCGTTAAATACGTGGCTTTGTAGTCGGCATGGAGGGTGTCGAATTTCTCGCAAAATTCGGCTTCGCTGGTCATTTCTAACCACGGTTGAAGAATCGTCACCGTGATGGCGTAGCATTCGTCGATCGCGTCCGCCATCTTGTCGAATTGTTCGACAAAGTCAGGCTTTTTGAGCTCGTCTTTAATTAAGCTTGCGATCGCGGCCAACTCGCCCGCGGTGACGCAAACCGTCGCCAATTCCCGAACAATTTTAAGTTCGCCTGCCATGGTGTCGATACCTCATTGCTGTCTGGTAGAAAATGAACAATCGCCCCGATACGAGGCTTATGCGGTCAAATCGACGATTTCGGCGATGCAGGCATTGTCCTTGACCGTGTGCAGGGCGTTGTCGAACAGCATATTCGAGTTATATAAAACGCTTTTAACAATGATGTTACCCACCGTATCCTTGATCACAAAGAAGGTATCGCCCTCTGGTACCCGGCTGGCGGCGATTTGGTGGCTCATTAACGAACCGGTGCGGACTTCTTTAATGCCCTGAATCGCTTCTTCCTTATTGGGGTAATCGCCGCTCATCAGGATCAGTTCGCCCTTGCTGCTCAGGAAGTTGAATACATATTGATTGTCTTCGTTGGTTTTCAGTTCAAAGGTCGCTGGCATGATCTGCTCCGGAGTTAGTCGGTTGGATGGGGTCGTCGCCGGTCGAATACCGGTTTTCCAAGCTCCGAAAAGCTCAAAATTGCGAGACGGACAGAAAACCTGGGTACGGCGGCGGACGCTGTCTATCCAAACGCAAGCATTGTGCCAATAAAAAAGCATTTAAAATCAATAGGCAATCTGGGTGTGCTGGCGCAATTGTCGGGTTTGCGACACAACAACGGCGGCGGTTCGATTACGAAATAGGGCATGCTTTAGCGGAAACTTAACAGCTTGGTTGCCGGACAAAAAGCTACGCTTGGCGTGGGTTTTGAAAATGATGGAATTTGTCTTCTCCGGAAGAGGTTGGCTTAGATCGAACCGGCGCGAATACGGCTCGCGTTTCAGGGTTAACGGCACTTGGTGGATTTTCAAGAAATGCGGATTACCCGAAGCTACGCTAAGCTTCGCTTTCAATACCCGGTTCGGACTATTTTGTGCTTATGAAGCTCCAAGTCTTGCTACTCTTTACGGTTATAACCGCTACATCGGCCGAAGGCGCTGAATTCCTTGAGACTCATCTTGAAGAAAATGGAGCGAGATTGACACTTACCCGGTCCGACGGAAGTAACTTTCCAGCGCCGAGGATAGAAGATCAAGATGGCTTTAGTAAGCCTGCAGTGTCCGCCAACAAGCGATACGCCGGTTGGTTAGCCATGTATCGGAATCAGGGAACTTCCTATCCGCAGCCCATCCTTCTTGCCGTCTTGGGGCCGGAGAGCCGTCTGAGAAGATTCACAGGGGATTTCGGCATGATCTACGGTTGGTGCTTTACGGGCGATAGCAGGAGTGTGGTCTATCAGTACCAGTTTCCGCACGGGGTTTCGCCCATCGGCTTTGAAATGCGGCGTCTGGCGGATGGCAAGCTTCAGCGAAAGATTCAGATTGCGCCGATCGCGCCCGATGCGAACGAAGATGAGGTCATTGGCGGGAGCGCGCCAGCCTGGACACAGTGCGCTCAAGCAAGCAGCATTGAGGAATAAAGAGTAGCGGGTTTTTAAAGGCGCAATTTGCGGCGAGTCTTGCCTGAATGCGCATCCCGTCCACGGGGGATGCCGCAGCTGCACATCGCCAAAAAAAGCCCGATCCGTTTGCCGCGGACCGGGCCTGTTTGGATGTTATAAGCCTATCAGGGTTTTTGCGAGATGCGCTTGACCGCTTCGGCGACGATGTCCAGCAGTTCGTTGCCGCCGTGCTGCAAATATTCGACGATTTGCTTACGCATTCTGGGTTCCCAGAAATTGCGGATGTGGGTTTCGACGCCGCTGACCGCGACATCGTGTTCCGGCTCGGATTGGAAAAACGCGCCGATGTTATTGGCCATTTTGACGAGATTGCTGTTATCCATGAGTTATGCGGCAGATTCTTGATAATGTTGTAAACGAAAGGGGTGGGTATAAATCGTGTGGTTTTCGTTGCGGGTGAAGCCGACCAAGGTCAGGCCGCATTCGTCCGCCAGCCGTATCGCCAGCGCGGTCGGTGCCGAGATGGCCGCCAGTAGCGAGATGCCAACGCTGGCGGCCTTTTGGACCATTTCGTAGCTGGCGCGACTGGTTACCAATAGCCAGCCGGCAGAGAAGTCGCAACCGGTTCTGGCAAGCGCGCCGATCAGTTTGTCCAGGGCGTTGTGGCGGCCAACATCTTCCCTCACCATCGCGATGCCGCGTTCCGGCTCCAGCCAGGCGGCGGCATGTACCGCGCCGGTCAGCAAATTCAGCGCTTGCTGCTGCTGCATCGCTTCGAAAGCCCGGCTGAGCAGCGCGGCGTCCAATATTGAACCATCGCCGACCCGGCGGGCCGGGCGGATGGCTTGTTCCAGCGTGGTTGCGCCGCACAGGCCGCAACCGGTGCGGCCGGTCATGTTCTTGCCCTTGCCGTGCAGATTGTCGAAGCGTGCCTCAGGGATCTGCATACGGACTTCGACGCCTTTGGCGCGCTGCACTACTTTGACCGAAAGCAGTTCGGCTGGGTGGCGGATGATGTCTTCCGTCAGGCTGAAGCCGAGACCGAAGTCTTCCAGATTTAGCGGCGTGGTGAGCATGACAACGTGAGGGATCGTGTTGTAGACCAGCACTACCGGTACTTCCTCGGCCACGTAGTCTTGCTTTCGGCTATGGATGGGGCCGCGCCAGCTATCGAACGTGCCGGTTCGATAGCTGGTCCAGCCCAGTTCCTCTGGGACCGGGTCCATGTTGCCTCGGTTTTTAGCCGGCGCCGATGCGGTTGTCCAGCAGCGATTGCTGGTCGTCGGAGAAGGCGCGGTATTCACGTTGCCAATCGGACGGTTGAGCGACCTTCGCGACGTGTACCGCCGTCACTTTGTATTCGGGGCAGTTGGTCGCCCAGTCCGAGTTGTCGGTGGTGATGACGTTGGCACCGGAATGCGGGAAGTGGAAGGTGGTATAGACCACGCCCGGTTGCATTCGGTCGGTAATCAGCGCCCTCAACACGGTTTCGCCGGTGCGGCTCTTGACGCCGACCCAGTCGCCGTCGGCCACGCCCAGGACTTCGGCGTCGTGAGGATGGATTTCCAATTTGTCTTCGGCGTGCCAAGCGATGTTGTCGGTGCGGCGAGTCTGCGCGCCGACGTTGTATTGCGACAGAATACGGCCGGTGGTCAGGATTAGCGGGTATTTGCTGCTGGTGCGTTCCGCGGTCGGAATGTATTCCGTCAACAGGAAACGGCCCTTGCCGCGCACGAAATGGTCGGCATGCATGATTGGCGTGCCGTCCGGGGATTCGTCGTTGCACGGCCACTGGATGCTGCCCATCTCGTCGATTTTCTCGTAGCTGACGCCGGCGAATTGTGGGGTCAGGCTGGCGATTTCAGCCATGATTTCCGACGGGTGACTGTAATTCATCGGAAAGCCCAGCGCATTGGCCAAGTCTTGGGTAACTTGCCAATCTTCCTTGCCGCCCAGCGGTGTCATCACCCGGCGTACCGGCGAGATGCGCCGCTCGGCGTTGGTGAAGGTGCCGTTTTTCTCCAGGAACGAAGAACCGGGCAGGAATACGTGGGCGAACTTGGCGGTTTCGTTTAAGAAGATGTCTTGCACCACGATGCATTCCATTTCCCGCAAGGCATGATGGACGTGGTTGATATCGGGATCGGATTGCGCGATGTCCTCGCCTTGTACGTATAGGCCCTTGAAGCTGCCTTCGATCGCGGCGGCGAACATGTTGGGAATGCGTAGGCCTGGCTCGGAGGCCAATGTCACACCCCAAGCCGCTTCGAATTGGGTGCGAGTAGCGCTATCGGAGACGTGACGGTAACCGACAAATTCGTGCGGGAACGAACCCATGTCGCATGAACCTTGCACGTTGTTTTGACCGCGTAACGGGTTGACGCCGACACCTTCGCGGCCGATGTTGCCGGTGGCCATCGCCAGGTTGGCGATGCCGATCACGGTTGTCGAACCTTGGCTGTGTTCGGTGACGCCCAAACCGTAATAGATCGCGCCGTTACCGCCGGTGGCATACAGGCGAGCGGCGCCGCGCATCGCTTCGGCGGGGACGCCGGTCAGTTCTGCGACGGCTTCCGGCGAATTTTGCGGCAGTGCCACAAAGGTTTTCCATTTGTTGAACGACTCGACGTCGCAGCGTTCCAGCGCGAATTGTTCGTTGACCAGACCTTCGGTAACGATGACGTGGGCTAGCGCTGTGACGACGGCGACGTTAGTGCCTGGGCGCAGTTTCAGATGGTAGTCGGCTTTGACGTGCGGACTATTGCGCACCAGATCGATGCCGCGCGGGTCGACGACGATCAGTTTGGCGCCTTGACGCAGTCGGCGTTTCATCAGCGAACCGAACACCGGGTGGCCGTCGGTCGGGTTAGCGCCGATAACCAGGATGACGTCGGATTGCATGACCGAGTCGAAAGTCTGGGTGCCGGACGATTCGCCGAAGGTGGTTTTCAGGCCGTAACCGGTCGGTGAATGGCAGACCCTGGCGCAAGTATCGACGTTGTTGTTGCCGAAGCCGGCACGGATCAGTTTTTGCACCAGATAGGTTTCTTCGTTGGTGCAACGCGACGAGGTGATACCGCCGATCGAATCCTTGCCGTATTTGGCTTGCAATTGCTTGAAGCGATCGGCCGCGAATTGAATGGCTTCTTCCCAACTGACGACGCGCCAAGGATCGCTGATTTTGTCGCGTACCATCGGTGTCGTGATGCGGTCTTTATGGGTGGCGTAGCCAAAAGCAAAGCGGCCCTTGACGCAGGAATGACCATGGTTGGCCTGGCCGTTTTTGTCGGGAACCATCCTTACCAGTTGCTCGCCTTTCATTTCGGCTTTGAACGAGCAGCCGACACCGCAGTAAGCGCACGTGGTAATGGCGCTGTGCTCTGGCTGGCCGTGGTCGATCACCGCCTTTTCCATCAAGGTCGCGGTCGGGCAGGCTTGTACGCAGGCGCCGCAAGACACGCACTCGGATTCCATGAACGCTTGGTCTTGGCCCGGCGAAACGTGAGACTCGAAACCGCGGCCATCTATCGTCAATGCGAAAGTACCTTGCACTTCTTCGCAGGCGCGGACGCAACGCGAGCAGACGATGCATTTGGAGGGGTCGAAAGAGAAATAGGGGTTGCTGTTGTCTTTTTCCGCTTTCAGGTGGTTTTCACCTTCGAAACCGTAACGGACCTCGCGCAAGCCGACTTCGCCAACCGTGTCCTGCAATTCGCAATTGCCGTTGGCGGAGCAAGTCAAGCAATCCAATGGGTGGTCGGAAATATAGAGTTCGGCGATGCCCTTGCGCAGTTTGGCGAGCTTTTCGTTTTGGGTAACGACTTTCATGCCTTCGCCGACCGGTGTCGTACAGGAGGCCGGGTAGCCGCGCGCGCCTTCGATTTGTACCAAGCACATCCGGCAGGAGCCGAACGGGTCGAGGTGGTCGGTGGCGCACAGCTTGGGTATGCTGATGCCGGCTTCGGCGGCGGCGCGCATGACCGAGGTACCGGCGTTGACGGTCACCTTATGGCCGTCGATTTCCAGGTTGACGGTTTGTTGGGACGCGCTGGCCGGCGTTCCGTAATCGATTTCGTTGTTGAGTGACATAAGCTACCTCCGGGGGATCGGTTAGGCTTTGGTGGCTTGGAGGCCAAAGTCTTCAGGGAAATGATTCAGCGCGCTCAACACCGGGTAGGGTGTCATGCCGCCCATGGCGCACAAGGAACCGCACGTCATCGTGTCGCACAAATCGCGCAGCAGTTCGGTGTTCTTGGCTTTGTCGACGTTATCGAGGATACGGTCGATGACTTCGACGCCGCGAGTAGAGCCGATCCTGCATGGCGTACATTTGCCACAGGATTCTTCGACACAGAATTCCATCGCATAGCGGGCCATGTCGGCCAGACTGGTGGTGTCGTCGTGTACCACGATGCCGCCGTGGCCCAAAACCGCGCCGATCGCGGCGAAGGCTTCGTAATCGAGTGGAGTATCGAACTGGCTTTCCGGCATATAGGCACCCAACGGACCACCGACTTGCACGGCCCGGATCGGCCGGCCGCTGGCGGAGCCGCCGCCGTAGTCGTACAGCAATTCTCGCAATGTGACGCCGAATGCGGCTTCGAACAGGCCTCCGTGCTTGATGTTACCGGCCAATTGAATCGGCAAGGTACCGCGCGAACGGCCCATGCCGTAATTTTTGTAATATTCGCCGCCTTTATCCAAAATGACCGGAATCGAGGCCAGCGAAATCACGTTGTTGACGATAGTGGGTTTGCCGAATAGGCCGACGATGGCCGGTAGCGGCGGCTTGAAGCGGACCAGGCCGCGTTTGCCTTCCAGACTTTCCAGCAGCGATGTCTCTTCGCCGCATACATAAGCGCCGGCGCCGCTACGGACTTCCAGATGGAAGGTCTTGCCGCTGCCTTGAATGTTTTCGCCGAGGTAGCCGTTTTCATAGGCGGCAGCGATAGCTTGGTTCAGGGCAATTTTGGCGTGGGGGTATTCGATGCGCAGATAGATGTAGCCTTGTGTGGCGCCGACGGCCAAGCCGGCAATCGTCATACCCTCGATCAACACGAAGGGGTCGCCTTCCATGATCATTCGGTCGGAAAAGGTGCCGGAGTCGCCTTCGTCGGCGTTGCAGACGATGTATTTTTGTTCGGCAGGGGCGTTTAACACGGTATTCCACTTAATGCCGGTCGGGAATGCGGCGCCGCCCCGGCCGCGCAGGCCGGATTCGGTAACTTGTTTAACGATGTCGGCAGGTTGCAGCGCCAGCGCGTTTTTCAAGCCGCGGTAACCGTCGTGGGCCAGATAATCGTCCAAGCTGACGGGATCGGTGATACCGACGCGGGCGAAGGTCAGGCGGTTCTGGTTTTTAAAATAGGGAAGGGCTTCTATATCGCCCAGATATAAGGGGTGTTGATTGCCTTCCAAGAGGCCGGATGCTAGCAGGGAGGCGACATCTTCCGGTTGTACTGGGCCATAGGCTACACGGCCGGCGTCGGTTTCGACCTCGATTAGCGGTTCCAACCAGAACAAGCCACGTGAACCGTTGCGGATGATTTCAATGTTTTGGCCGGCGGTATGCCGTTGCAGGGTCTGAGCGACAAGTTCAGCGCCCAATGACAGCGCTGTGGAGTCGCGGGAGATAAACAGGCGGGTCATTATTCGGTACCTTTAAAAGTGGCTAGCAACTGATCGAATTTTTCCGGCGACACTCGGCCGAACACTTCGTTATCTATGGTGATAGCGGGGGAGCACGCGCAATTTCCCAGGCAGTAAACCGGTTCTAGCGAAAACATTCCGTCAGCGGATGTCTCGTGAAAATCGATGTTCAGCGTTTGTTTTGCGTGGGTTTCCAGAGTTTTACTGTTCATGGACTGGCAGGACTCGGCGCGGCAGATGCGTATCGTATGCTTGCCCGGCGGGGTAACCCGGAAGTAATGGTAAAAACTAACGACCCCGTGAACTTCCGCCTTGGAAAGGTTGAGTGCCTTGGCGATATCCGGCACTGCGTCGGGCGGAATGTAACCCAAGGTGTCTTGAATACCATGCAGTATCGGCAACAGATTCCCCGGCATCTCTCGATGAGCGTCCAGTATCTTCAACACTGTGGGTTGTTGGGTTTGATAGTCTTGCATCACTGGCCCTGTAGTTAATGACAAAATAATTAGCACGCTATTTAAACATGAACGAAGCGAAGTTTGCAATTGGTTGTCATGCCTCAAAGCCGCGAATTTCCTCAACTTGGGGTGGCAATCGTCTGTTCGACCCGGTCCGGAATTTTTAGTTCTGATCGATTCAAAATCGAATTTTAGCGCTTTACTTCCAAATGATAATTGTTATCATTACATGCAGATTGTATTTGCCGAGAGGATTCCATGTACATTTGTGTTTGTAAAGCGGTCACGGATAGGCAGGTAGAGCAAGCTTTGAACGAAGGTGTATGCAGTCGTAAGCAGATTATGCAATGCACCGGAGCGGGTGGGGTTTGCGGTAAATGCACCGCCAGTATAAAAGCCTTGATCGACGAAAATTTGCGCAATCAACCGGCGCAAGCCGCTTAGGCTATAGAGGAACGGGTCGGCTAACGCCGGAGGGTTGAAGGCACAGGGCTGGTTAGCCCTGTGCAATAGCGGACTATTTTGCTGCGGGGGCCGTTTCAGAAGGTTGGCCTTCCGCCGGTTTGTCGGCCGTTGGCGCCGGTGCTGGGTCGGTGGGCTCAGCTGCTTGAGGTGCTTCCGGTTGTTTTGCCGGTTCCGGCGGCAACATGATTTCGACCTTCGCACTTTTCCGCAGGTTTTCAATCATGGCCTGGGCTTTTTGGCGCTGCAGCATCGGCCGCAACTGTTCCTTGACGGCGTCGAACGGCGGCGGAGTAACTGCTCTGGAGTCTTCGCGGAATATCACGTGCCAACCGAATTGAGTCTGAACCGGTTGTTTAGTGTATTTGCCGTTTTCCAGCGCGACTACGGCTTCGGAGAATGGCGGCACCATGCGGTCGGCGGTAAACCAGCCTAAATCACCGCCTTCGGAACCCATTGGGTCGATAGAGTTTTTCTTGGCCAGCTCCGCAAAGTTGCCGCCTTTATCCAATTCGGCGATCAATTTTTTCGCCTCGTCTTCGGTTTTTACCAAAATGTGGCTGGCTTTGTACTCGTTGCCGGCATTGGCCATTTTGGAGTCGTATTCTGCCTTGATTTCTTCGTCCGAGACCGGATTGGATTTCAAATAGTCCTGTAACGCTGCTTGCGAAAGCAAGGAGTTACGGATCGTGGCTAGGCGCTCCATCACTTCGGGACTTTTATCGAGTTGCTTTTGCACGGCCAATTGAATCAGCAATTCGCGTTGAATCAACTCTTCCAATAGTTGCTCTTTTGGGAAGGACTGGCCTTGGCTACGCTCGGAGATTTCTTTTTCCAGGGTCTCCAAGGTTTTTTTGCCGATGTAGGTGCCGTTGACCGACGCGACGGCGTCTTCTTTACTGACGGTCGGCGCGGCCGGCGCTGCTTCCTGAGCCTTCTCTTGGGTGCAGCCGTAGAGCAGAGCGGTACCGGCCAGGATCAGCGGGATGAGTTTTAATTTCATATCAAGAATTTCCTTTGCTGTTTTCGGTAGGGGTTAAGGCATTGATGCCGAGGGCGTGAATTTCGTCTTTCATCATGTCGCCCAGCGCTTGATAAACCAACTGATGCCGCTGGACCAACGATTTGCCGTCGAACGCGGTGCTCACTAGCGTAACGTAGAAATGCCCTCCGCCCTGATTGCCGGCATGCCCGGCGTGGGCGGCGCTTTGATCGATGATTTCGATTAAGTCGGGCTGAAAGGTGGCTTCGAGTTTTTGGCGAATGTTGTCGGTGGTCATTGGGGAAATACTTGTTTAAAAGGTTTGACGGTAACGCTGGCGTATACGCCAGCGGAAAAATACGGATCGGCATCGGCCCAGGTCCGGGCGCTGTCGAGATCGGCGAATTCCGCGACAATCAGGCTACCGCTGAAGCCGGCGTCTCCCGGATTGTCGCTGTCGATGGCCGGGTGAGGGCCGGCCAAGACCAAGCGCCCTTCGTCCTGCAAGTTTTGCAGTCTCTCCAAATGGGCCGGTCTGGCGGCCAAGCGCTTAGGCAAACTGCCCGGACGGTCTTCGGCGATAATCGCGTAAAGCATTATTTTTTGGTCTCCGGCGCAGGTACGTGCTTATACAAAAAGGCCATTTGCACGACGATGAAAACCACCATTAGGCCGGGTACGCCGAAGGTTTTGAAGCTGACCCAGTCGTCGGTGCTGTAATGCGCCATCACGTAAAGATTCAAAAAGCCGACGCCGATAAAAAACAAGGACCAGCTTAGATTCAACCGTTTCCAGATACGCGTCGGTAACTCAAGGTTGGCGCCCATCATGCGTTCGATAAAGGTTTTGTTGCCGATAAATTGGCTGACCAAAAACGCACCGCCGAATAGCCACTCGATAATCGTCAATTTCCATTTGATGAATTGTTCGTCTTGCAAGTACAGGGTGGCGCCACCCATCACCAGAATCAATCCTAATGTGATCCAGTGCATCGTTTCCACCTTGCGATAGAGTAGCCAATAGGCCGCGACTTGTACGATTGTCGCAACTATCACTACCGCCGTGGCCACATAAATATCGTAAAGCTTGTAAGCCACAAAAAATAAGACGATAGGAAAGAACTCTAAAACGGGCTTCATACGTAGGTCGGTAGTGAAAAAGAAACGGTTAGGCGTATAAATCGATTCCGGTTACCAGTTCGGCGACGCGTTGGCGATTCGATTGGTTAATGGTCTGACTATAGGCATTCAAGGCTTTTCGGGCTTTAGGATCCGCGATCACGTCTTGTTCATCGATCTTACCGAGCGGATTCTTAGTCAAAACCGAGTCGATCGTTGCCGGCTCGGATGGTTTTGTCACGAATGCGAGCGGCTTGCCCGTATTGCTTTCCAACGTTGCCCGCGACCGATTTTGCTCCGCATTGCCCGGCGACGGCTTCTGGTAGCCGGTCGGATAAAATGCCAGAGATGAACTGTGTATCGTGTTCACGGAGCGATGCAGGGGCCAAATCGACGGAAGCGCATTGTAGATTCTTTAGCCCCAATTGTACATGAGGCGGCTGGTATTGCTGGTAAAATGCGGCTTTTACGGGAGGAATTCATGGCAAACGACATTCACATAGAGCTGGAAGCCGCCGCGTTCCGGCAATTGCTCGAGCATCTGCAAACCCATACCGAAGTTCAGAATATCGAACTGATGTTGCTGGCCGATTTTTGCCGTAATTGTCTCGCGAAATGGTATGCAGCCGCCGCCGCCGAACGCGGCGCGAATGTGGATTACGAACAGGCAAGGGAAATCGTGTACGGCATGCCCTATCGGGAATGGAAGGAGAAATTTCAGATCGAGGCCACGCCGGAGCAGTTGGCGGCCTACGATGCCAAGTTGAAATTAAAGGTGGCGCCATGACGGCCGATACGCCTTTCGACGCGATGTTTTCCGGCGTAATTGGCCGAGAATATCAAATGCTGAAGCTGATTTGCCCGTTCGCGGCCGAAATGAGCCGGTTGGTCGGTGCCGAAGTCGGCACATACTGTCGCACGCGGGATACGCTGGCGCAAGTTGTCGAATTGGGCGGCGGTACCGGCATTACCACGTTATCGATCTTGACGGCCGCCGACAATTTGACGGTATTTAGCGTGGACAACGAACCGACGATGCAAGCGCAAGCCCGCGAAAGCTTGAGTCACTGGGCCGACCTGGGCCGCTTGGCGTTTTGTGGCGACGACGCCTTGACCGCATTGCGCGGGTTGGCGACGGCCAGCGTCGATGTCGTGGCATCGGCATATACCTTGCATAATTTTCAATGCGATTACCGTCGCGATGTATTGGCGGAAATTTACCGGGTTCTGAAACACGATGGCCGATTCGTTTGCGGCGACCGTTACGCCTTGGACGACATTCCGGCGCATACCCGCAATACCCAGCGCGAGGTGGCCGGATATTTCGAGACCTTGACCGGCATCAGCCGCCTGGATTTGCTGGAACACTGGATCATTCACCTGTTCAGCGACGAATCCGAGGATCACATCATGCGCGAAGGCTTGGCGCTCAGGCAGATGGCCGAAATCGGGTTTCGCGAACTGACGTTGACGCATCGCCTGGACGTCAATGCGCTGGTCACCGCCGTCAAATGAATCGGCGTGACCGGCCGCGGCGGCGCGGGCGTTGAACCTCTGAATACGGAGAAAAACCGAAATGGCCGAGCCGACGACTAAAAAGCCCAAGAAAACCCTGGATGCGTTTGCCGACGATTTGGACGCGATGCTCAATATCGGCGAATCCGCTTCCGAGCAGGTCGGTTTGATCGACGACGACGAAGCGATCGATCGCTTGTTGGTCGATCACGAAGTGGTGGCCGACTCGGCTGCGGCGGAACGCGACGAATTTGCCGACATCGACGCCTTGCTGGCGGCCGAGCAAGCTCAGCCGGATCTGGATCTCGCCGCCGCAAAGTTGGGCGACGAGTTCGACGCGGCCATCGACATCAATCCCAAGCACGAACAAATGCTGGACGACGAATTCGCCGATTTGGTCGATGTCGGGGTTGAGGCCAAGTTGGAAGAATTGGAACTGGATGTCGAGCCGTTTCCGGAACCGGATGTCGCCGACCGGGCTATCGCGGCCATCGACGACGAATTCGAAGTCGGCGAAACGCCTGAATTAGTGGCAAGTGACGAACGGGACGAATTGGACGCCATGCGAGAGATCGACGAGTTTTCGGACACTGGAGCACCGGCTGGCAACGCCGAATTTTTGACGGCCGATTTCGACATTTCGGCGGACGACGAGTATGTCAAACCCATCGAAGCCGAACCGGAATCTGCGCCTATTGTTATCGACGAGTTTGGTGACGACGATGTCGCCGATCTGGCGGCAGGGTTCGCGTTGGGCTCGGCGAGTGCCGAGGACGCCCCGCTCGCCGAACCGTCGGGCGATGACGACGAATTCGAGTCGCAGACCGCCGCCCAAGCACCGCCGGCCGATTCGATACCCGTGCCTCCCTCGCCTGAGCCGGTCCCGGTGGTTGCCCCGGCGCCGGTAATCCAAATGGTGGATCACAGTGCCGAAATCGCGGCGCTGACCCACCAAATCGATGAATTAAAACGCCACCAGCGCCAGATCAAGGCGGATATTCTGGAAAAGGCTGAAAAAGCCCAATTGGCGACGTGCCTGGAAACTGTCGACGGTTTGCAGACCGAGCAGAAGAAAACCAAGCGCGGCTTGGACTCGGTCGCGCACAAAAAACCGGTCGCGGCCTACGTCGCCAACGGCGTGGCGGCATTGGCGCTACTACTGGGTACCGGTTTGGGCATACAGGGCATGATCGCCAAGTCGCAAGTCGGCGAGTTGGTGACGATCATCGGCAAATTGCAGGAGCAAGTCGTTAATGCCCCGGCCGCCAATGCCGCCGACCAGGAAATGCTGCGCAAGCAGTTGGACGAATTATCGGTCGGAAATGGCGTGTTGGCAGCCCAGATCGCGGAACTGAAAAAAGCCCAGGGCGGTGGTGGAGGGCAGGCGGTCGGTGGCGATGTCGGCAAGCAGCTGGCCGAACTGGGCAATCGCGACATGCAAATCGGCGCCGCGATCGAAGCCTTGCAGTCTAAAGTCGGCGCGTTGGAAAAAGCTCGCCCGCTCGCCGCCGCGACGCCGACGGTCAAGCCCGAGAAGAAAAAGCCGGAACCTGTTCCGGAAAATTGGGCGGTCAATTTGACCGCATTCAAGCAGGATTGGTATGCCAAGCGTAAAGCCGAGGAATTCGCCGGCAAGGGCGTTCCGGCCAAGGTCGCGAAAAGCGAGGCCAAGGGCGAAACCTGGTACCGGCTGAGCGTTGACGGCTTCCCCAGCCAATACGAGGCGGCCGCCTATGCCGCCAAGGTCAAGAAAACCTTGAATCTGGACGCGGTTAGCGTGTTCAAGGTCAAGGATTGAGCGGCATGCCGGCTGAAAAACCCAACCAAAAACTGGTTGTCGCGGTATCGTCTCGCGCCTTGTTCGATCTCGACGAGTCGCATCGGATTTTCGAAACCCAAGGCAAGGAAGCTTTTTGCCGCTATCAGATCGAACACGAGAACGAAATTCTCGAGCCGGGTTTCGGATTCGCGTTGGTTAAAAAGTTTCTCGATCTGAACCTGGCTTTCCCGGACGAACCGCTGGTGGAAATTATCTTGCTGTCGCAAAACAGCGCCGATACCGGGTTGCGGATATTTAACAGCATCGCCCATCATCAACTCAACATCACCCGGGCCGCCTTCACCAGCGGCGTCTCCCCATACGCCTATATTCCGGCGTTCGGCGCTCATTTGTTTTTATCCGCGAATGGCGACGACGTGCGCAAGGCGCTGGATGCCGGTTGTCCGGCGGCGACCATCGTATCCGGGGCGGCCAGCAATCCGACCTCGCAATTGCGGATCGCGTTCGACGGCGACGCGGTCTTGTTTTCCGACGATTCGGAGCGCATCTACCAGCAACACGGCTTGGCGGCATTCGCGGCCAACGAACGTAACGAAGCCCATACGCCGCTACCGGGCGGGCCGCTCAAAGCGTTTTTAAGCGCCCTGCACCGGATACAGACCCATTTCGGTCCGGAAACCGCGCCGATCCGCACCGCGCTGGTGACCGCGCGGGCCGCGCCCGCCCACGAACGGGTGGTGCGGACCTTGCGCGCCTGGGAAATTCGGATAGACGAGGCCTTGTTCCTCGGCGGAATGCCCAAGGGGGCGTTTTTGAAAGCCTTCGGCGCCGATATTTTCTTCGACGACCAAAAAGGCCATTGCGACTCGGCGGTGCTGCATCAGGTGGCCGCCGCTCACGTCCCCAACGGGATTACGAACCGACCCGAATCTTGAAACGGTTAAACCACGGATTGTGCTCCACGCAGGCTAGCAGTGTCACGGATTTGAAATGAGCCAGCGCGATGTCTGTTTGGGTGCCGTATTTGCCGGGCGGCAGGATGATTTCCGCAGACGCGCCTTCGGCGTCGATCAATAAAGCGCATTGCTGTCTGCCCAGTGGGTTGTCGATCGCGTAAGGTTCGATTTTTCCGGGTATCGGCTCAAGCAGTAACAAGCTGGCATCCTCGAAAAGCGTTTGTTGGCGGATGATCACCAATTTGGCGGCGAGTTGCTCGCGATACAGTAAGGCGATATCGCCGTTGCCGAAGCTGCCGGTCGTGCTTTCCGCCACCAGGAATTGCTTGCTGGTCGAACGCAGCAGGCGAACTTCGAAGCTGTCCAGATGGCCGGCGCCGTTCGACTTCGGCGATTGGTTGAAAAAGCTTTTCTCGTGTTCCAGCGGCATCAGCGTCATATTGTGCAATGTGGCACGGCTGCCATGATTTTGCTCGCTTAAGCGCATGATTTTGGAGAGCCGGTCTTCGCCCTGCAGATAGCCGCTCACCGCGGCGAAACCGGTCAATAGCCGGGCGGGCTGAGCGGGGCCGATGGTGAGCGACGAAAAGATCTGGTCGTAGCCCAATAAATGCTGAGCCAAGCGATTGCGGGTGGCGACCGCCATGTCGACGCTGATTTCGCCTTGTTGCAAGGCTCGCCCCAAGCGCTGGGTGGAGATCGCCAGCGAGTCCTTGGGCAACGCCCATTTCGGATGCCTGCGCGGTTTGGGTTCGCTGTCGGTCAATTCCCAATAAAAGTCGAAATCGCCGACATCGTGGCGGTTGAATTGCAGTAAATGCTGAGTCTGTCCGGCAAATTGGAACAGCTGATCAATTTCGGTTTCGGAGTAACGGTTGGGAGCGCAAAGTGTGAATAGCAGATTGCGTTTGAATACGGCGTCCAGTGTGCCGGCGTTTTTAAAATCAGCGACTTTGACGGAAATTGCTTGATTCAGCCAGCGTTGTTTTTCGGCGAGCACATACAATTGCGCGGATTTTTTCCACAAACTTGCCGACGGTGCTTCGTAAAAGCGGGCGCCGGTTCGCAGGCAAAACCCGGCCAATTGCAGCGCATAAAACATCGCCACCCGGCCGTGTTCCGCATCGTTGCTCAAACCGGAGGCGAGCCGGGCAAAAGCCAGGCTGGCGTGGCGCAACAGTTGTATCGCCAGTTTGGCGGCCTTGCAGGATTTGGCGTTCGCCGGCCATTCGGCGCGGGCAAAAACCGCCAAGCCTTGCGCCAGATGCAGTGTGGGCGGGACCATACCGATCATGGTTGCCAGCGGGTTGTCGCCGCTTAGCGGCGAAGTACTCAAGGTCTTCCAGGCTTGGTTGAGGCGATTCGCCGCGTTAGCGGGCGGCAGCGAACTGAGCGATTGCAACCAGGCGGTTGCCGATTCGGATTCGAGCGGAAACGGCAGCGAAGTTTGGGTGGGCATGAATCGGCCGACGGAGCTATGACGAAATATTTCCAAGTTTAGCTTAGCTTGACGGTTCGCGGCGCGGCAATTTTGCGAGGCGAGGTTCGCCGCATACAATGGCCTCCATTTGCGTCGAAACCCATTCCATGTCCCAACTTCCCCGATGGACCGCCTACTTGATCGCGCCGACGGCCGGCGCGGCGCTGACCTTGGCGTTTTCTCCCTACGATCTGCCCTGGCTGGCCTTGCCGGCGCTGGCTTTACTGTACTGGACTTGGCTGGACCGATCCGCGAAGCGTGCCGCCGTACTGGGTTACGGATTCGGTCTAGGTCTGTTTGGTAGCGGTCTGTGGTGGGTTTACATCAGTATCCACGATTTCGGTGACGCCGAACCCGCCGCCGCTACGGCGTTGACCGGCTTGTTAATCGGGGCGTGGGCGGTTTTTCCGGCCTTGGCGGGCTACCTGGCGGTCAAGTTCAACGCCGGTGCCAAGGCATGGAGCCGAGCGACGCTATTCGCGGCGGTGTGGGTCGTGGTCGAATATTTACGCGGCGACTGCTTGCTAAACGGCTTTCCTTGGTTGTTGATAGGCTATGCGCAGTCGGATACGCCGTTGGCCGGCTACGCGCCGATCGTCGGCGTCTACGGCGTGGGTTTTTTGCTCGCGCTGTCGGCGTTCGCCTGGGTGGAGATCGTTGCCGGGACGATCCCTTGGCGGCGAGGTTTGCCGGTGGTATTGCTGATGTGGTCGGGTGGAGCGGTTTTGCGCGGCGTGGCCTGGACCGAGCCGGCCGGCGCGCCGTTTAAGGTGACTTTGGTGCAAGGCAATGTCGGCCAGGATCGAAAATGGGACATCGATCAACGTGCCGGCACTTTGAGCCTCTACCGGGATTTAACCGAAGCGCATTGGGATTCGGACGTCGTGATTTGGCCGGAAACAGCGGTGCCGGCCTTTTTAAACGAAGTACAAGCGGAATTTATCGAGCCCTTGCGCGCCGATGCGCTGCGCCACGGCACCGAACTGGTGTTGGGACTGCCCAGCGGTGGACAGGGAAAACACTATTACAATAGCGTGCTGGCCTTGGGCGAGAACCAGCAGCTCTATCATAAACATCATTTACTGCCGTTCGGCGAGTATTTGCCGCTACAACCCCTGTCCGGCTGGATCTTGGACCTAATGGCGATACCGCTCGGCGACTTTGCCGCCGGCGCCGACCGCCAGCCCTTGCTGTCGGCCGGCGGCTATCGATTTGTGACCACCATTTGCTACGAAGACGCCTTTGGGGAATTGGTAGCTCGCCAAATCGCCGATGCCGCCTACATCGTCAATCTGACCAACGACGCTTGGTTCGGCGACTCCGCTCAACCGTATCAGCACATGCAAATGGCGCGGATGCGAGCCCTGGAAACCGGCCGCTATTTGGTCCGAGCCACCAACACCGGCGTGACCGGCTTCGTCGGCCCCGACGGCCGCATACTCTCCGTCGCGCCGAGCTTTACCGCTACCACAGTGACCGCCGACATCGTGCCGATGCGCGGCGTCACGCCCTACGCGCGCTTCGGGGACGTATGGGTGTTGGCGGTGTTAGTGGCTGGGGTGGGGGCGCTAAAGATAGGGTGGCTTGTCATAAAACCGTAACCAGTTTGTCACGGTACTTTCTCATTCCGGCTTTAGGCTGGCGGACGTTAACCGATTCGCCGCTTCCAAAAACCAAGGCGCTAGGCGAGGCGCCGCTATTCGCCCCCGAGGACATTCCATGCGCAACCCCCACCCTTTATCGTTGCTGTCGGCCGGTCTGGCAGCCGCGTTGTTGACTCTATCCGTCGCGGCGGTCGCCGAAACCACGGTCGAAAATGCCGACTATTGGCGGCAAAACGGCCAGCACAGCATTCGCGTCGCCGAAGACCTGCAACCGATCGATCGTCACGCCAAGAACGTAATTCTGTTTGTCGGCGACGGCATGGGCATCTCGACCGTGACCGCGGCCCGCATTTTCGAAGGCCAAGGTAAGGCCGACAATCGCGGTGGCGAGGAAAATCTGCTGAGTTTCGAAAAAGCGCCCTACATGGCTTTGTCGAAAACCTACAGTGTCAATCAGCAAACTTCCGACTCGGCGCCGACAATGACCGCGATGATCACCGGCGTCAAGACCAACGACGGTGAGTTGTCGGTCAGCATGGAAGTCGCGCGTAAGGAGAGAAGCGCGGAAGTCGTTAACCAATACAAAGTCAAAACCCTGTTGGAGCAGGCCGAGGAGCGCGGCCTGTCCACCGGTATCGTCTCGACGGCTCGGATTACCCACGCTACTCCGGCTGCTTGCTATGCGCACACGTCCGAGCGGGATTGGGAGTCCGACGCGCAAATGCCGGCCGACGCCACCGTTAGCGATATTGCCAAGCAATTGGTCAATTTCAGCTACGGTGACGGCCTGGAAGTCGCGATGGGCGGCGGTCGTAGCATGTTCCTACCCAATACCCAGACCGACCCGGAAGACACCGCCAGCAAGGGCGGTCGCAAGGACGGCTTGGATCTGACTCAGCAATGGCTGAGCCACTACGCCAAATCCGCTTATGTTTACGATAAAACCGGTTTCGATGCGGTGGACGCGAAAAGCACCGATCATCTGTTGGGGCTGTTTGAACGTTCGCACATGGAGTACGAAACCGATCGAGCCAACGACACCGGTGGCGAACCTTCGCTAACCGAAATGACCGAAAAAGCCATCGATATTCTGTCGAAAAACCGTAAAGGTTACGTGCTGATGGTGGAGGCCGGCCGCATTGACCACGCTCACCACGCCGGTAACGCTTACCGGGCGCTGGCGGATACCGTCGAGTTATCCAATGCGGTGCGCAAGGCCGTCGAAAAAACCGACGCCAAGGATACGCTCATCGTCGTCACCGCTGACCATAGCCACACCTTTACCATCGCCGGCTATCCGGGACGCGGCAATCCAATTACCGGATTGGTCAAGGAACCGGGCGCGACGGTCTTCGCCAAGGACAGCAACGGTTTACCTTATACGACGCTGGGTTACGCCAACGGCCCCGGCTACCGTGGTCCCAACCCCCGCCCGGATTTGACAGACGTCGATACATCGCATCCGGACTTCTTGCAGGAAGCCGCGATACCGATGGCTAGCGAAACCCATGCCGGCGAGGACGTTGCGATTTACGCTTACGGCCCGAAAGCTCATCTGTTCCATGGTGTGCAAGAACAGAGCTACATCTACCACGTGATGGCGCGGGCGCTGAAATTGCCTGTCGGCCAGTAAGCGTTGGTTGACTGCGTTGTAGGGGCGCCAACCGGCGCCCCTTTTTTATGTTTGGAGTACCGATGTTGAAAACCGTATTTTCCGTTTGCTTGGTTTTGCTGATGAGCTTGACCGCATGTCAATCCCAGTTGCCGAGCCCTTTGCAAATTCAGGCGGTGGAGGCGATGCCGCCGCTGGCGGCCGAATTCGAAACCGAAGTACTCGAAACCGACACGCACGGTGACGAGACGACGCGAGTGTATCGTTGGCGTTTTGTCCGCCACGCTGATCGGGTGGAAACCCACAATCTGAGCGACGACAGCGGCGAAGTTTGGCGACGGCTGGCCGGCGGCGACATCGCTTATCAAAAAGTATTCCACGGTCAACGCCAAACCATCGACTATCAGCCGGGTGATTTGAAAGCCCTGGCGGCGGTGCCCGATTGGCGGGCGGTCGCCACCTTGCTTAGTCCCGCCGAGCTCGATGGCTTACAGGCGGACGGCGAGGAATCCGTGCTGGGACGGGTTGCCTTGCGATACCGGTCGGGTCAGGGCGAAATCGAAGAACTTTTGTGGTTGAACCGGGAACAACTGCCGGCTCTGATTCGACGCCAGGAGCGCGGTCATCTGTTAGTCACCCGTTTGGCGGCACTATACCCGACTGGACAAGCGCCCTGGCCGGAACCGCGCGACGAGGACTACGGACACACAGACTATGCCGATCTCGGCGATAAGGAGGGCGATCCTTTTGTCAAATCGATCTTACCGACGCTGAAAGGCGGCCATCATCACGAGCATTAACTGGATGAGTTCGGTAATCAGGGGAGGGCGGTTGGCGGTCTGTCGTAGATTCGGCACACCGCGAGCTTGGTTAAACCGCTACTTTCGAGGTGCAATGGGAGTATTTGGTTCGTTAGACCGGATTAGGGTTTTGGCAAGGGTCGTGTAATACGTTTCATCAAATCTTAACCGAACTGAAACTTGAATTTCTTGTGTGCTGGTTAGCATCTTTTCCGCAAGGGCGAGAGGCCGCCTCTTGCTTTTTGAAAAAACCAACAAACCGCACTTAAGGAAATTGATTATGAAAGAGTTTAGACTGACCCTGATAGCCGCTGCCGTGGCGTCACTGGTATCTCCGGTCGCGGCTAACGCCGCGGAAACGGCGTTCGATAATTTTACGCCGTTGACCGCTTCCGCTGGCCCTGCAGCCAACGAGGCGTCACCGATTACGTTGTCTAGCCCGAACTTTACCCAGGTTTCGATTGCCGACCGCTCGACGCAACTGGCGCAAGGCCAGAGCAATAGCGGCAACTGGGACATGATTACCGCCAACGAAACCGGCCCGAACGCCGGCCGATATTTATTCATGCCGTTCGAAACCGGCGCGGGCGGGGTGCAACGTATCGATTTGCACGATTCGAACTACAACACGCGCACCACAACCATCGTGGCGTCCGGAACGCAGGACTTTGTCTCCGGCGACGCTTCTCGTTGGGCGCCATGGGGTGGCTATTTGACCGCCGAGGAGTCTTGGGGAAACGGCAGCAGCAAAGGCCGCTTATTCGAAGTAACTAATCCGACCACCGCGACAGCAATCGGCGGCAACTTCGTGCAACGTAGCATTCTGCCGCGCGTGTCTCACGAAGGTTTGGCGTTCGATAGTGGTAACAACCTGTATTTCGTCGACGAGTTGAACGGCGGATCGATCTACAAATATGTTTCAGCCAATCCGCTTGCCGATAATGGCGACGATTTCTTCTCGGCTGGTCAAACCTTCGTCATGAAGGTCGGCGTCGGCGGACAATTCGAAGGCAATAACGGTCCGGCGATTACCGGAGCATTCTCTTGGGAAGCGATCACCGATGTCAACGGCGGCGTTCTGGCCGGCGTGTCGGTATTGGCCAGCGACGGCACCATCGACGGCCGTGCTTCCGCCGACGATAACGATGTATTGGCGACCGGCTTCAATCGTCCAGAGGACTTGGAATTTCAAAACTTGGGCGGAAATCAGTTGATCTACTTCACGACCACCGATTCCGATACCAACGCGAATACCACCGACGGCCGTAGCCGCATTTACAATTTCAACGTGGCGACACAGTCGTTGAGCTTGTTTGCCGATTCCAACACTATCGATTTGGCGACCGGTTTAGCAGTCGGCGGTGGCTTGCGGAATGCCGACAATCTGGCGATCGACGCCGAGGGAAATATCTATATCATCGAAGATCGCGATGGCGCGGTGGATGACGATATCTGGTTCGCTAAGGACATCAACAAGGACGGCGATTTGCTGGATGCCGGCGAAGGCTTGGCGCGTTGGGCGTCGAACGGTACTACGGGTTCCGAGTTTACCGGTTTGTATTTCGATAAGTTCAACCCGAATGTTGCGTACGTCAACATTCAACATCCAGCCAGCGGCGTGGACCGTACGATGCAAATCAACGCGGTGCCGGTTCCTGGCGCGGTTTGGTTGTTCGGTTCGGCCATCGTAGGCCTGATCGGCTTGCGCCGCCGGGGCTGATTCTCGTGAGCGGGCAGGGACGCCCACTCAGTCTTAATCTCCACCGCCCGTTAACACTCCGGTCGCTACCCGGTGATCCGTGCCTTCAGGTGGATAGCCGGGAATTGGCCGGCATTTCAAGCAGAGAAACGATATGAAATTTGGATTCAAAATGATGGCCGTGCTCGGCGCATTATCGGTTGGCCCCAGCGCCGAAGCCGCGGTGATAACCCAGTGGAATTTCAATTCCGATCCGGCCGACGCTGCCACCGGCACCGGTGTTACCACGCCCGCAGTCGGTATTGGCGGCGCGACATTGTTGGGCGTCACCGGCAGCTTTAGCAGTGGCGATGCCAGCGGCGGCTCGTCGGACCCGTCGAGCGGTGACGATAGCGGCTGGCAAACCACCGGCTACGCAACGCAATCGGTTGGCAACAAAACCCGCGGCACGCAATACTTGGTGAGCACGCTGGGCTTCGAGAATATTACGGTCAGCTACGATCTGCGGCATAGCAACACCAGCTCTCGTTACGAACAAGTGCAATACACACTGGACGGTTCTATCTGGAACGATGTTGCCCAATTCGACGGCAATGCCGGCGACACTTGGTTTAACGGCCGTAGCGTGGATTTCAGCGCAATCGCTGGCGTTGCCGATAATCCTCTTTTTGGTGTGCGTATCGTCGCGGCATTCGCGCCGGGCGGCACTGGCTATCTGGCATCCGATGCGACCAAAACCTACGGGGCCGCCGGTACCTGGCGCTTTGATATGGTTACTGTATCGGGCAGTGAAATTGCGGCGGTACCGGTGCCGGGCGCGGTTTGGCTGTTCGGTTCGGCTCTGATTGGTCTGCTCGGCGGCGCGCGTCGCAAGGCTTGATCGCCAGTCTCGTAAACCCGTTGTTAGCGAGCAAAAAAAGCCTCGGTTAAACGAGGCTTTTTTTGTTGAGCGCCGGCTTATTTATGAATTTCACTATGCAGCGCCCGATACTCTTCGGTCAATTTATGGCTGGGCGCGTAATGGATTAATGGTTGGGCATCCGAGTGCGATTCGCGGACTTTGACCGAGGTCGAGATCTTGGTTTCCAACACCGGCAGGCCTTCGGCGATCAATTCCTCGACGAGCTGGCGGGGCAGGTTGGCTTGTTTTTGGTATTGGTTGACCACGATGCCTTCGATTTCCAATTTGTCGTTGTGGTCGGCCTTGACCTCGGCAATGGCTCTCATCAAGGTGTACAGCGCTTCACGGGCGAAGGTGTCGCAATCGAACGGAATCAGGCATTTTTCGGCCGCGATCAGCGCGGATTGACTGTAAAAATTCAACACCGGCGGCGTGTCGATATAAATATGTTCGAAGCCTTCCAGCTTTTCCAGCGCTTCCTTTAATTTGAAGATTTTGTAACGCGATTCCAAGCGGCCTTGTAGCGCTTCCAGATCCGGGTGAGAGGGGATGACATACAGGTTCGGAAACGGGGTTTCATGTATCGCGCTTTCCAGGCCTTCCTTGCCGCCGCCGAATAGGCCCAGTCCCAGATTGTCCTTAAAGAAATGAGCGATGGTCTTATCCGGGTCGCCGACTTTGGCGCCCAGCAGGTACTGTGTGGAGTTGCCCTGAATGTCTAGGTCGATGACCAGGGTTTTTTTGCCTTCCACGGCACTGATGGCCGCGAGATTGCAGGTGATCGTGGATTTGCCCACGCCGCCCTTCTGATTGAAAATCACCCTGCGCATGATTACCCTCGACAGTTAGCAAATAAAAGCCCGCATTATAAGGTTAACGCTTGTAATATCAACAGCGTGAGAACCGGGTGCCCTTGCATTCGGGACAATCGGGCAGCACGCTGGTCGATTTGAAGGCGATTTGCTTGCCGCAGGCATCGCAGACGAAGGTGCCGGGGCCGGTGACGTCGCCGCTTTGATAGGGGTGGTACTGCTTGGCTTCCATTTCCAGCGCCGCCAGTTTGACGCGGGTTTTGTCGGCGATGCTCATAAAGGCGTCGAGCGCGAAGTTTTCGATCAGCTCGAGGTCGAACTTTAGCCACTCCGACCATGAGTCGTTTCGGTCTTCCCGTTGCGGCGAGGCGGCGACGTGTTCGACGTCGCGCATCACGTAATCGGCGATTTTATTGATTTCCTCTTGGGTATGGCCGCCCAGTTCGCTGGTTTTTTCCTTGGCGATTTCCAATGCGTCGGCGACCGTATGCAGGGTATCGTCCATGGCTTCGTAGAGATGGCCCATCAGATCGTCGTACGCTTTGGTCAGTTTGCTTTCGCCCATGGTTGCTCCCGGTTGTTATAGTGATTTGAGGCTTTGGATTTACCCGCCTCTAAGGTATTCTAGCGCCTTTTTATAGCATAAGACGAACAGGATGGAAGAGCATTACAACCCCACGGCCATCGAACAAAAAGTCCAAGCCGAGTGGGAAAAATCCGGGGTTTTCACGGCTGTCGAGAACACCGGCAAGGAAAAGTATTACTGTCTGTCGATGTTTCCCTATCCCAGCGGCAAACTGCACATGGGCCACGTTCGCAACTATACGATAGGCGATGTCATCAGCCGCTTTCAGCGCATGCAAGGCAAACATGTGTTGCAACCGATGGGCTGGGACGCCTTCGGCTTGCCGGCGGAAAACGCCGCGATGCAGAACAAGGTGCATCCGGCCGATTGGACCTATTCCAATATCGACTACATGCGCGATCAGCTCAAACGTTTGGGCTTCGGTTACGACTGGAGTCGCGAGCTGGCGACTTGCGATCCGGACTATTACCGTTGGGAGCAGTGGTTCTTCATCCGTTTGCTGGAAAAAGATCTGGTTTATAAGAAAACCGCGCCAGTTAACTGGTGCCCGCACGATCAAACCGTACTGGCCAACGAACAGGTCATCGACGGTTGCTGCTGGCGCTGCGACACGCCGGTCGAGAAGAAGGAAATCTCGCAGTGGTTTTTGAAAATCACCGCTTACGCCCAGGAGCTGCTCGACGACTTGCAAAAATTGCCGGGCTGGCCCGAACAGGTACGGACGATGCAGGCCAACTGGATAGGCCGTTCCGAAGGCGTGGAGATGGATTTTGCGGTCGACTGCAGGGATGCGGAAGGTAGAGCGCTGTCGGGAACAAGCGCCGATGAGGGTTTCGAGTCGCCGATCCGTATCTATACCACTCGGCCCGACACGGTGATGGGCGTGACTTATGTCGCGGTCGCTGCGGAACACCCGCTCGCGTTGAAAGCCGCCGAAACCAATGCCGACATCGCCGCCTTCATCGAATCCTGCAAGCAGATGGAAACCTCGGAAGCGGCGATGGAGACGATGGAAAAGCGCGGTATCGCTTCCGGTTACCAAGCCATTCATCCTTTGACTGGCGAATCGGTGCCGATATGGATCGCCAACTTCGTGTTGATGAGCTACGGCACCGGCGCGGTGATGTCGGTGCCGGCTCATGACCAGCGCGACTACGAATTCGCCAAGCGCTACGGCATTGCCATCAAGGAAGTCATCGCTTCCGCGGACCGCGCGGACGATAGTGTTGCCGAAAAAGCTTTCACCGATAAAGGTGTGCTGCTTAACTCCGGCGAATTCGACGGTCTGGATTTCAAGCAAGCCTTCGATGCCATCGCCGCCAAATTGGCCGGCCTCGGCAAAGGCGAGCGAAAAACCAACTTTCGCCTGCGCGACTGGGGCGTCTCGCGCCAACGCTACTGGGGCGCGCCGATTCCGGTGATTTACTGCGACGACTGCGGCACCGTGCCCGTGCCCGACGAGCAATTGCCGGTGACCTTGCCGCGCGATGTGGTGCTGGACGGCTCGCAATCGCCGCTGGCCGCGCATCCGACCTTTCCGCATGCCGATTGCCCGAAATGCGGCAAACCGGCGCGGCGCGAGACCGATACCTTCGATACCTTCATGGAGTCGTCCTGGTACTTCGCCCGCTACGCCAGTCAAGACTGCGATACCGCGATGCTGGATCAACGCGCCAACTACTGGTTGCCGGTCGACCATTATATCGGCGGCATCGAGCACGCAATCTTGCATTTGCTGTATGCGCGCTTCTACACCAAATTGCTGCGCGATGAAGGTTTGATCGTCTGCGACGAGCCGTTCAAAAACCTGCTGACTCAAGGCATGGTCGTCGCCGAGACCTTTTATCAACACGACGAACACGGTCATAAAAAGTATTTCAACCTGACCCAAATCGAAGTCGAGCGCGACGCCAAAGGCAAAATCGTCGGCGCCAAATTGCTGGAAGACGGTTCGCCGGTCACGGTCGGCGCGATCGAGAAGATGTCCAAGTCCAAGAACAACGGCGTCGATCCGCAGGTGTTGATCGACAAATACGGCGCCGACACGGTACGCTTGTATACGATGTTTACATCGCCGCCGGACCAATCCTTGGAATGGAACGACGCCGGCGTCGAAGGCGCGTTTCGCTTCCTGAAGCGTTTGTGGCGACAAGTGTATCTGCACGTCGAAGCCGGCTTGCCTTCGATCGCCCTAGACAAAGCCGCGCTAAACGACGATCAAAAAGCCCTGCGCCGTCAGTTGCATCAGGCTTTACAAAAAGTCGGCGACGACATGGCGCGCCGCCACACCTTCAACACCGCGATTGCCGCGAACATGGAGCTACTCAATGCGCTGAACAAATTCGAGGATGACAGCGTTAACGGTCGGGCGGTGCGTCAGGAAGTATTGGAAGCGATCGTGTTGATGCTGGCGCCGATCATTCCTCACGCGGCACAACAGCTTTGGAACGAATTGGGTCGCGATAGCGACATCGTCGTCGCTTCATGGCCGGACGTCGACGAATCGGCATTGGTGCAGGACAGCATCGAAATGGTGGTGCAGGTCAACGGCAAGCTGCGCGGCAAATTGTCGGTAGCGGCTGCGGCGACTAAAGACCAAGTCGAGGCGCTGGCTTTGGCCGACGCAAACGTGCAGCGCTTTCTAGAGGGTAAGCCGATCAAAAAGCTGATCGTCGTGCCCGGTAAATTGGTGAATATCGTTGTTTAAGTTCAGCTCTCGGCGGTGGTCCGGTTTGCGGGCCGGGATTCTTCTGATCGGGGCGGGTATGACCGGCTGCGGATATCATTTGCGCGGCTCGGTCGATATGCCGGAAGCGATGAAGAACGTTTATGTCTTCGGCGCCTCGCCGCAGCTGCAAAGCCAGATGCAGTCCATCGTGCGCGCGTCTAAAGGTAAGATCGTGGGTTCGCCGAACGATGCGGGTGTCGTGGTTAAGGTCTTGAAGGAAGACATGCGTCGCCGGACCCTGTCTATCGGCTCGACCGGTAAATCCAACGAATCGGAGCTGGAATATTATTTGCGCTTCCAGATGTACGATAACCAGGAGAAACCGTTGATGGAAGAGCAGACCATCGAGATGAGTCGCGAGTTTTTCAACGACCAAACCGCGATTTTGGCCAAGACCAACGAGGAACAATTGATCCGCTCCGAGATGTACAAGCAAGTCGCCCGTATGTTGTTGGCTAGGGCCAGGATAGCCGTCGACAATCAGAAAAAATAGCGATGCGCTTGAAGGTCGATCAGCTTGCCGGCGCATTGCAAAAAAATCTGGCGCCGGTTTATTGGGTCGGCGGCGACGAGCCGTTGCAGGTGGGCGAGGCGGCCGACGAGGTCCGCGCCGCCGCTCGGCGGGCGGGCTATACGACTCGCGAAGTGGTGTCGGTGGAAACCGGTAACGAGTGGCCGCTTTTGATGGCCGAAGCGGAATCCCTGTCGATATTCTCCGACAAGAAACTGATTGATTTGCGATTGCCGTCCGCCAAGCCGGGTATCGAGGGCGGCAAGGTTTTGGTCGAGTATTGCAAGAAGCGCCCCGACGATACGATTTTACTGATTAGCGCCGGGAAACTGGAAGTGGCTTCATCGAAGTCGCAGTGGTTTCAGGCCCTAGAAAACATCGGCGTCGTGGTGCAGGTTTGGCCGCTGCAAGGTCAAGAGTTTTTGCAATGGTTGCAACGTCGGGCCGAACGCAGAGGGATGCATCTGAGCAGCGAGGCCGTTAGACTATTGGCGTCCAGGGTGGAGGGCAACCTGTTGGCGGCGGCTCAGGAAATCGAAAAACTCTTCATACTGCATGGGGCTGTCACGATAGACAAAGCGGCAATCGAGGGCGATGTCGCCGACAGCTCGCGCTTCGATGTCTTTAAGTTGGTCGAGGCGCTATCGGCGGGCAAGCTGAATCGCGCGGTCAGAATATTGCAGGCATTGCGCGCGGAGGGCGTCGCGGCTCCCGTGGTGTTGTGGGCGATTAGCCGCGAAGCGAGATTGCTTTGGCATCTTCACAGCGAAGCCAAGGTCGGTGGATTGTCCGAGGCGACCTTCAAAAAATACCAGGTTTGGGACAAACGTAAGCAAGCCGTTCAAGAGGCCATGGTTCGAATCAAACCGGCCGAATTGCGAGCCATTCTGTTGGCTTGCGCGGCAACAGACGCCCGCGTCAAAGGCCAAGTCACTGGCGACGAGTGGGAAGGGTTATTCGAAATTTGCCGGCTCTGGGTAAAGCCTTTAAGAACCGGAACCGCCGCCTAATGTGGAAACTGGCGGCGGTTTTGGTTTTGCGGATTAAGCGAGTTTGCGTTTGCCGCCGGCCATTAGAGCCAGCAAGCCGGTACCGAACATCCAGACTGCGGCTGGAACTGGAACGGCGGTAAGCTGTAGGTTGCCGTCTGAGGCAAATAACGCCCCACCAACTTTGCTTTCGCCTTGTACACTGTTGATCGATGTCAAGATAGACACGCCTTTGGTTTTGATAGTAAAGATTGCATCGCCCCCGGCTATGGTGTCTGGAGAATACACATTGTGGTCGTAACCGTTAAGTCCGCCTGTGAAGGAAAGACTCATGTCCTGGTATCCTGAGCCAGAATTGTTGCCGGTAATTTTGACGCTTCCTTCGCCACTCGCAATACTACCGTAAAGGATAGCCGACCCGTTGCTGAACCCAGAGTCCGTGGTGAAATTAAAATCTGGATTTGTGTCGAAATAAAGGCCGACGTTACCAGTGTCTATAGTAAACGTTTGGGTACTGCCATTATTGACGTAGCTCCCTGAAAACGTCGCAATGGCGGTCAATTCGTAACCCGATCCCGAACCAGTGGAATTAAGATTAGGCGCCGCGACTGTTCCAAAATCGAATGAGTGCGAAACAACCGCTGATTGATACCAGCCTTGCATGGTACCGGTTGTTGCGGATGTAGGAGAAAACTTAACCAAGGCTACTCCCAAGCCAAAATCATAGGTGTCGAACTGAGCTACAGTATCTTCGAATCCGTCGCTACCGACAGCCTGGGAGTAATCGGCTGTCCCTACCCATGAGTTAGCAAAGGCGAGCGGGGATGTCATCAGGAGTCCGGTGACGAGGATGGTGTGTTTGAACGTTTTCATCTAGTACCTCTGTTTAAAATTAATGTCCCCCCGGATTTTTATAACGCTTTTTGTGAATCAATGCAAATTACAGTTCTAAGACCAAGGAAATATGTTTTACAGTTCGAGATAGAAAAACCATCACGAAAATTTGTGCGAAGTTAGCTAGGAAGCTGGGTGAGTTTTGTGGCGTTTTAACCGGGTTGTTTTCGAGGTTTTTTCGGCCGGTCGCTTGGGCTAGAATGTCCGAGCTTGAATAACCGTAAACAGACGAGGACTTACTTATGGCAGAGTTTAGAAGGTACAAGTGTAAAACTTGCGGCCACATTTACGACGAAAAACTGGGTGATCCAAAAAGCGGCATTGCACCAGGAACCCTTTGGGAAGATGTGCCGGACGATTGGGGTTGTCCGAAATGCGGCGCGATCAAAGTAATGTTTACGCTGATGAAATAGCGGTTCAGCAATTGGACCGCCGTGGTATTTGCGGCGGTCGGCACCGAAAAAGGGCGCGACGGCGCCCTTTTTTGTAGGACTCAGGCCAGCTTGGCTTTGATAAAGTCGACGAGGTCCCGCATCGCCACATCACGGCTCGCGGCTTCCCCTCGGCCTTGGTACTCGACGCTGCCGCTATCCAGGCTGCGGTCGCCGATGACGACACGGTGCGGAATACCGATCAATTCCATGTCCGAGAACATGAAACCGGCTCGTACTTTTCTGTCGTCCAACAAGACTTCGATGCCGGCCGCAAGCAAGTCTTGGTAGATTTGTTCGACGGTATCGCGCAATCGGTCGGATTTATACATATTCATCGGACAGATCGCGACCTGAAACGGCGCCAATTCCTTCGGCCAGATAATACCGCGCTCGTCGTGACCTTGCTCGATGGCGGCGGCGACTACCCGAGAGACTCCGATGCCGTAGCAGCCCATGATCATCGTTTGGTTCTTGCCGGCTTCGTTGACCACGGCCGCTTTCATCGCTTCGCTGTATTTACCGCCCAATTGAAAGATATGGCCGACTTCGATGCCGCGAGCGATAGTCAAGGTGCCGTGCCCGTCAGGGCTGGGATCGCCGTCCACCACTTGGCGAATGTCGCGGAATTCGATGCCGCTCAATGGTCGGTCGCGCTCCCAGTTGACGCCGGTGTAATGGAATCCGGCTTCGTTTGCGCCGCAGACGAAGTCGCTAAGGTTTTCGACGGCGAAATCTGCAATGATGGCGGTTATAGGCCCAGGAAACAGTTTGTGACCTTCGGTAATCGGGCCGATATACCCAGGCCGGCAGCCTAGATGGGTTTCGATTACGGTATCGGTGGCGAAGTCGAAGGCGCCGATGATTTTGTTCAATTTGATCTCGTTCAGTTCGTGGTCGCCGCGCAACAAGATTAAATATTGGAAGTCTTTCGGCTGGCCTAACGGATCGTTACCCTTATGGGTAACGAGCAAGGTTTTAAGTACCTTTTCCGGCGACACGCCCAGAAACTCGCTGACCTCGGCAATGGTTTTCTTGCCGGGGGTGGCCGTTTTTTCGAATGTTTTTTCGGGTGCGGGTCTGTTCAGCGCGGGTCTTATCGTTTCGGCCTTTTCGACATTCGCCGCGTATTCGCTTTCGGTCGAAAAGGCAATCGCATCCTCGCCGGAATCGGCCAGCACGTGGAACTCATGAGAAACTGCCCCGCCGATCGCGCCGGAATCGGCCATCACGGCCCGGAATTTCAGGCCGAATCGGTTGAAGATGTTGGTATAGGTTTGGTACATCACGTCGTAGGTCTGCTGCAAGGACGTTTGATCCAGGTGGAAGGAATAGGCGTCCTTCATGACGAATTCCCGGGAGCGCATCACGCCGAAACGCGGACGGATTTCGTCGCGAAATTTGGTTTGGATTTGATAGTAGGTCACCGGCAGTTGTTTGTAGCTTTTCAACTCGTGGCGGGCCAGATCGGTGATAATCTCCTCGTGCGTCGGGCCCAGGCAGAAATCCCGGTCGTGGCGGTCTTTCATCCGCGCCAATTCCGGGCCGTATTTTTCCCAGCGACCGGTTTCCTGCCAAAGTTCCGCAGGTTGCAACGCCGGCATCAGTACCTCCAGCGCGCCGGATTTATTCATTTCCTCGCGGGTAATTTGTTCAACCTTGCGTAAAATGCGCAGGCCCAACGGTAGCCATGTGTAAATGCCCGCCGCCAGTTTACGAATTAATCCTGCCCGGATCATCAGTTTGTGGCTGGCAATTTCGGCGTCGGCCGGTGTTTCTTTAACGGTGCTGAGGGGAAATTGGCTAGTACGCATGGCGGCCTTCGAAGTAATTAACAAATCGTCTATTTTAACGTTTAAATTGGCGAACGACGACAAGGTTCGCCGATTTCGCGATCACTGTAAGCGGGCTTGGCATTGCCGCGACCGCCGAAATTTGGGAAACTTGAAAAAATAAAAAATCTCACCGGGAACGAAAGGGAAAAATGATTAAAGTCTTGCTGGTTGATGATCATGAGTTGGTTAGGAGCGGTATTCAGGCCTTGTTGTCGGCGGAAACGGACATTGCGGTTGTAGCGGTCTGCAATTGCGGCGAGCAGGCGCTGAAAGTAGTTGAGACGGATCCGCCCGACGTGATTCTGATGGATATCAATATGCCGGGAATGGGCGGCGTTGAAGCGTGTCGACGTATTCTGGCAGCGAATCCGCAAATCAGAATCATTGGAGTATCGGTGCATAACGATGGCCCGATTCCTCAACAATTGCTGAAATTGGGAGTGGTCGGTTTTGTCTCCAAAGGCTCGTCGACAGCGGAGATGGTGGCGGCGATTAAGGCGGTGGCGTCTGGTAAGCGCTACTTGTGTCAAGATGTCGCCAGTAATTTGGCGTTTCAGTTGTTACCAGGCGCCAACCCATCACCTTTTTTGCAACTGTCTTCTCGGGAAGCCGAGGTGGCTCGCCTGATACTGAGCGGTAAAAGTATTCAGGAAATGTCGGCGTTATTGAAAATCAACGACAAGACGATCAATACCTACCGCTATCGTTTGTACGGTAAATTGGGAATCAAGAACGATGTGGAGCTGACCAGGCTCGCCGTCAAATATGACTATTTGGACGGCGTTTGATTGCCAATATTAGTGGAATCCGGGGTCAGACCAAGCCGCGCGCTTTATCGAACGCATCTCTGAAGTCGAGAAAGACCGGTTGTTCGGATTCCAAGAGCAACTTCAATAGCTCTCTTTGCAACTGATATTTGATGTTGCCGATCGCGAGCGCGCCGACGCCAATCGCTCCAGCGGATTGCGCCGCAGCGGAAAGTGGCACGGAAGTATCGTTGGGAGCAACGCCTTCGATACCGGATGGTGGAACCGCGTTCACGTCTCCGGCGACTTTCAACTGCTTGGCGTTGGCCAGCACATTGGCGCTGACTACCCGGATTCCGGCCTTGGCTGTACAAAAGATGATATCGGCACTTTCGATTAACGCCGACTTTTCTTCGTCGTTACGTGCGACCGCGCCCGTCATTTGCGCGCCGAAACGTCGATTGTACTGCTTGGTCGCGTCTTTAGCGGTGTCCAGAGATAAGTGATCCACTAGTACGGTTTCGGCGCCGTGGGTTGAGGTCAACACGCCGGTGGCAATGCCGACCGGACCGGTGCCGCCGAAAACCAGGGCTTTGCAATCTTTCAATTCCTTGCCGTGTTGGGTTTTCAAGGCTTTTTCGACACAAGCCACCAAGGCCGCCGCCGTGGTGCACGCGCCGCTAGGGTCGGCAAACACCGATACCTGAAACGGCGGCACCATCGCCGGTTTGCACGCTTGAAGCATGTCGATCGCCATGCCCATGTCCCGGCCGCCGATGAAAATCGCGGTTTTCTTGACGCCGGACGGTCCTCTGGAAAAGATCACATCCTGCGTCAGGTTATGGATGTTTTCCAGCTTGACGTTGGAGTAGGGCATTAGCACATCAAAACCCGCGTCGAGTGCCATGTTGATGTCAAACGGGCTGTTGTTTGGCATCGGGTCGAACATGTGGAGTATGCTGCGTTTCGGCATTGTTACCTTACCCTTGGTGATAGGCGGACATGATGACCAGCGCTGTTAGTTTGTCGATTTAATGAACTCGCGCGCGACATCGAACGCGTGTTCAAAGTGCAGGAACAACGGTTGATCGCTTTCCAACATACGTTTCAATAAACGGCTTTGCGCTTGGTATTTGATGTTGCCGATCGCCAGCGCGCCGATACCGACTGCGCCGCTGATAGAACCGGCCAGCGGTTTCCCGTTGTCGAAAGCGTCGACGCCGGCGATACCGGCTGGGGGTACCGCGTTCACATCGGCGGCGACTTTCAATTGCGGGGCTTTGGCAATCAATTCCGCGCTGAGCAATTCTATGCCGGCCGCGCCTGTGGCGAACACTACATCGGCGGTCTGCATGTATTCGGCTTTATCGGCGTCGGCGCCCGCCGAGATTGTGATCTTGCCGTCGCCGAATTCTTCGCTGCATAGTTCGGCGGTGCGTTCGGCCCGGTCCAACTGCCGGCCAATGATCCGAACATTGGCGCCGGCTTGCGCGGCAATCACGGCGGCGGCTTGGCCGACCGGTCCCGTACCGCCCAGCGCCAGCACATTTTTGCCTTCCAGCGTGGTATCGAACTTGTCCGCCAATTCTTTTTCGACGGCGGCGACCATGCCGGCGGCAGTGGTAAATGCGCCGCTCGGATCGGCGAATACCGAGACTTCAAACGGCGGCACCATGGAGTTTTTCGCACTTTTCAGCATGTCCATTGCTTGTTTGGTTTCGCGTCCGCCAATGAAAATCGCGGTGCGCAACAAGCCTTTCGGGCTGCGGGAAAATATCGCGTCTTGAACCAATCCTCTGACTTCGCTCGGTTCGACATTGATATAAGGCACTGCTGAAATCCAGCCGGCGTCCATCGCCATATTGACGTCGAACGGGCTCAAATTTTTGGCTGTGGTCAGCATGTGCAGAATAAAAGGTTTTTCCATGATGGCCTCTGGTATATGAATGTTAGCCGGTTAGTATATGAAAAAGAGTTTGGGATAACAATTCTAGGTGAATTGCCGAAGTTCGCACTATTTCAAGTGCGGCGGTACGTGCGGCTCTATCGCGGCGTACATTAACTGATGCATCTTCGGATTGCCGGTGATGATATTTCCCGACTGCAAGTACTTGTCGTTAAAGGAGAAGTCGGTCGCAACGCCACCGGCCTCCTGAACCAGCAGCACGCCGGCCGCGATGTCCCATTCCTTGACGCCGATTTCCCAGTACGCATCTAGTCGGCCGCAAGCCACGTAGGCCATGTCCAGCGCGGCCGCTCCGGCGCGGCGGATGCCGGCTGAATCGGCGCAAATGGCGCGAAACATGCCGAGATAGGGTTCGATATTTTCCATGGTCTTAAACGGAAACCCGGTGCCGATCAATGCTCCGCGCATTGAGTTCTGTTTGGTAACGCGGATGCGCCGGCTATTCAACATTGCACCGCCGCCGCGTTCGGCGGTAAATAACTCGTCCCGAACCGGGTCGTAAATCACGCCCAATTCCAGCTTGTTCTTGTTTTTTAACGCGATGGACACCGCGTACTGCGGAAAGCCGTGTAAATAATTGGTGGTGCCGTCGAGCGGATCGATGACCCAGACGTAATCGTTACCTTTGTGCTCGCCGCTTTCCTCGGCCAGAATGGCGTGCTCCGGGAAGGCCGCCCGTATGATTTTAATGATCTCTTGTTCGGCGGCTCGGTCGACTTCCGAGGCGTAGTCGTTGCGGCTTTTTTGGTTGACAGCGAGTTTCTCGATGTTTTGCGACGAGCGTTGGATCAAATCGCCGGCACTCCGCGCGGCGCGGACGGCTATGTTAAGCATCGGATGCATGGGAGCGGATTGGTAATGAGCAGTTGGAAAACCGCGATAGAATAACAAATGTTTTGTTAGAATCGCCGGTTTTTTAGTCGGCCGGGGAATGGATGTTGTTGTCGAATTTTAAGGTCGTGTTGGTGGAAACCTCGCATCCCGGCAATATTGGCGCCGTGGCGCGAGCGATGAAAAACATGGGAATGTTTGAATTACGCTTGGTGGCTCCTAAATATTTTCCTCACGCCGACGCCACGGCCCGCGCCTCGGGTGCCGACGATGTGCTTAGGCACGCCGAAGTCTACACTGGCTTGAGCGAGGCGATCGCCGACTGCCAATTGGTGTTGGGGGCCAGCGCTCGCGATAGAACGATCAGTTGGCCGACGGTCGCCGTCAGGGAAATGGCCGAACGCTGGGGTGGAGCGGCGGCGGCCGATCAAAATGTCGCGCTGGTGTTCGGCCGGGAAAACTCCGGTTTGACGAACCAGGAGCTGGATCTTTGCCATTACTTGCTGAGGATTCCGTGTAACCCTGACTACAGTTCATTAAATCTCGCGGCGGCCGTGCAAGTCGCTTGCTATGAATTATACGTCGCCTCCGGACGCCAACACCGGAGTGGAGTCGGCGATCAAGGAGAGGAGCCCCTGGCCAGCGCGGAACAAATGGAAGGATTTTACGAGCATCTGTTGCAGACGATGGCGGATATCGGATTCCTGCATCCCGAACGCTCGCGATCTATCATGCGCCGTTTGCGGCGCCTGTTCAATCGTGCCCAGCTCGACACCAAGGAGTTGGATATTTTGAGAGGCATTTTGCGCTTCTCGCAAAACCATAACGCCAAGTGAGCCCACGATGCTAGCCAGACTTAAAGAAGACATCCACTGTGTGTTCGCCCGCGATCCGGCCGCGCAGTCGGTTTTCGAAGTCGTCACGACCTATCCTGGCTTCCATGCGGTGTTGATCCACCGCTGCGGCCATTGGCTGTGGCTACACGGTTTTCGCTGGTTGGCTAGGTATTTGTCGTTTTTGGCGCGCTGGTTAACCGGCATCGAAATTCACCCTGGAGCGAAAATCGGGCGGCGGTTTTTCATAGATCACGGCATGGGCGTGGTAATCGGCGAGACTGCGGTGATCGGTGACGACTGCACTTTGTACCACGGCGTGACCTTGGGCGGCACCAGTTGGAGCAAGGGCAAGCGACATCCGACCTTGGCGAATGGCGTAGTGATTGGGGCTGGCGCCAAGGTTCTAGGCCCGATTGAGATTGGCGAAGGTGCCAGGGTGGGTTCTAATTCAGTCGTCGTCAAGTCGGTGCCGCCGGGGGTTACCGTGGTTGGGATTCCGGCGCATTTGATTGACTCGAAGTCCAAGCAACGGGCCAATCGCGACGCGATGGCTCAAAAAATGGGTTTCGATGCCTATGGTGCGACCGGCGACATGCCGGACCCGATCGCGAACGCCATTAACCTGATGCTGGATCACATTCACCAATTGGATAAGCAGGTGGAAGAAATGCGCGAGCGATTGCGCGCCTCCGGTGTCGAATGTAGAGAACAAGCTGCGTCGAATTTGCAGGCTTGCGAAATCAAGGATCAGCAATGAAAGATCCTTGGTTTGGCCGTGTTGAGGATTTGTCTTAATGATTTTAAGAGACATTAAGAAAGCATTGCAGCCCCTCTTGCACACGCCACTGCATCCGCAGTGGTTGGTTTGTGGTCGCAATCTCAAATTGATCGAGTGGTTGTAAGGCTTCGGGGCGATGGCATTGTGTCGGCTATCGGTTGCGCCGGTTGTTGGCCCGAGCGATTTTTGCCGGGGAATTGCCATTACGTTGGGCTCGTCCTGAAACTGCAACGGAGTGGTACCGAACAGCACCGGATATATTTGCCGACGCCGGCCGGCTACCGATTGCGACACAGAGTGTCTATGTCGCGTTGTTGCTGGATGTCCTAGAGCATTTGGATTCTGTCGATCATGCGATTGAGGAAATCGCCAGGATTTTAAAGCCCGGCGGTCGGTTATTGCTTCAAGTGCCTTTTCTATACCCACTCCATGACGAACCACGCGATTTTACGCGGCTTAGCCGACACGGTATTTCTAATCTTCTTCAACGTTACGGGTTGGTGGTTGAACAATGCTTAGCGGTCGGTACGCCAATGGAGACCGCCGGTTTGCTCACAAACATCGTGATCAGCAAAGTCGCCTGGGATTGGGTTTCGAGGAAAAGTCCTTTAATGCCATTGATTCTGGTGATTCCGTTTTTCGTTGTAATCATCAACCTGGCAGCCAAAGTTCTCTCATGGCTGGCTTACGACAACGATTTTATGCCTTTCAGTTATCAAGTTTCGGCTAGCAAGCCTCATTAAATGTGCCTTGAGTTTCGGAGAGTAGACTGCCAAAAATGCATTCTTATGTAGAATACTTGACCGTTTTACTGGGTTTATTTATAGTCGCGTTTACAATAATCATTAATTTGTAAGGGGTTTACCATGCGGCTAACTACTAAAGGACGTTATGCAGTGACGGCGATGTTGGATTTGGCATACCACAGTCAGTCCAACCCGGTGACGCTGACTGATATCGCGACCCGTCAAACCATTTCGCTGTCCTACCTTGAACAATTGTTCGCGCGCTTGCGCAAGGCCGGAATGGTCAAAGGCGTGCGTGGCCCTGGCGGCGGCTATACCTTGAGTCGCAACGCTCGCGAAATCAACATCGCGGACATCATTGAGGCGGTCGACGAGCCGGTTGACTCCACTAAGTGCGGTGGCAAAGCGAATTGTCACAATGATCAGCCTTGTCTGACGCATGATTTGTGGATGGGGCTCAGCGAGCAGATTCGCGAATATTTGAAGGAAATCAGCCTTGGCCAGTTGTTGGAGCGTGACCTGGTCGGGGAAGTCGCAAAACGCCAAGCTCGGCAGGTTGAGCACGTCATTGATATGCAGCCGATCAAGGAAAAACTCAGCGCTTAATGATTTATTTCGATCACAACGCGACCACGCGTTGCGACGAACGAGTGTCTGAAGCCATGCAGCCGTACCTGAATGCGATGTACGGCAATCCGTCCAGTCTTTACAAGCTTGGACGCATGGCACGAAGCGCGATCGACAGTGCGAGAAATCAAGTCGCTGCTTTGGTTGATGCCGAGCCGGACCAGATTGTCTTTACCAGCGGCGGCACCGAGGCAAACGCATTAGCGCTGGTGAATGCTTGGGAGTGCGGCTTGGCGATCTCTGCAATCGAACACCCGTCGATCTTCGAAAACGCCGACCATCACCGGCGTCTGTTTCGTGATGTGCAGGTTTTGCCGGTCAGTGCTAGCGGCACCGTGAAAGTCGATGCGATAACGGCGATGACTTGGCAATCCGGCGATTTGGCGTCGCTGATGCTGGCCAATAATGAAACCGGTGCAATCCAGCCGGTGGCAACGATTGCCGATCTATTGGCGGAGCGCGGTGTGGCGGTTCATACCGACGCCGTGCAGGCCCTCGGCAAGATGCCGATTTCGTTTCGGAAATTGGGCGTGAAGTTAATGAGTCTTTCCAGCCATAAAATCTACGGGCCTAAGGGGTGTGGAGCCTTGGTGGTTGCCGCCGATTATCACTTTCGTGCTTGGCAGCGGGGTGGCGAACAGGAGTCCGGGCGACGAGCCGGTACCGAGAACGTTGCCGCGATAGTCGGTTTCGGTAAGGCCGCCGAGCTGGCGAAAAACGAACTGGACCAGCGCATTGGGCAGGTTCGGGAACTTAGGCGGCGTCTGGAGGCCGAATTATGCAAGGTCCCTGGCGTCAAAATATTTGCCGAACACTCGGACCGCCTCGCGAACACTGTTCAGTTCGGCATCGCCGGCGTCAACGGCGAAATGTTACTGATGCAATTAGACAAACTTAATATCGCGGTGTCGAGCGGATCGGCCTGTTCGGCTGGCTCCGAGGTCATCAGTCCGGTGCTGACTGCGATGGCTGTCGAGCCGTTGTATGCCCGGTCCGCGATTCGGGTTAGCTTGGGTAAAGACAATAACGAAGCGCAAATCGACGAATTTATTGCCGGCTTAAAGTCGGCGCTTGCATTGAATCGGGAGTACTAATTATGACTGTTCAAGTCACGGAAAACGCCGCCAAACAAATTCGCAAACAGCTCGAGAAGCGTGGTTCTGGGCTAGGGTTGCGGCTGGGTGTGAAGGCTTCAGGGTGTTCGGGCTACGCCTATGTGTTGGACTATGCCGATCAAGCCGAGGCTGACGAGTTGGTTTTCGATCAGTTCGGTGTCAAACTGTTGGTCAAGCGTATTGATTTAGATAAATTGGACGGTATCGTCCTGGACTACGTTCGGGAAGGCTTTAACGAAACCTTTAAATTTTTGAATCCCAACGTCAAGGCCACGTGTGGTTGCGGTGAAAGCTTTGCCGTTTGAGCGATGCGCTAAAAACGTTCTGGAAGGTGTTTGTTTTTCCGGTATTGCTGATTGAGCGCAATTTGGAGTACCAAGTGCGTTGCTTTTCGATGAGTTTGATTCAGCCGAAAAAAATTTTAGTCCAAAGTTCAAGGAATATTTTCTAAAGCTGACCCCTTTCGGGGGTAAAGCGCCCGCGCACTTGGGCGGGCGCTAGAAGCGGCGTTATTTCATGTTAGCGCCGCAATTACCTTCCATTTTTTTGCCTTCGGCGGCTTTGTCCCCGGATGCCGCAGGTTTGTTTCCGGCGCATTTGCCTTCGGTAGCGGTTTTGTCGGGGGTTTTCTTCATCATTGCGGCGCCGCATTTGCCTTCACCGCAAGAGCCATCCTTCATTTTATCCGCCGCCGCCTCGGGTTTGGCTTCAGCAGTGAGCATGTACCCTGAGCCTAGGTCGGTTAAAGCGAACGGATTGCTCTCGGCTTGTGCCGCATTCATACCCAAGGTTGGCAACAGGGATGCGCCGAT
Source organism: Methylomonas sp. MS20 (assembly GCF_050275925.1). Classification (NCBI taxonomy): domain Bacteria; kingdom Pseudomonadati; phylum Pseudomonadota; class Gammaproteobacteria; order Methylococcales; family Methylococcaceae; genus Methylomonas; species Methylomonas sp. MS20. Next base: position 4,270,073 of record NZ_CP189962.1, on the reverse strand, counting down.
GGCGATAGCGAACGGGGTTTTATGGATTTTTTTCATATAGTCTCCTGGAAAAGTCGATACATATTAAGCGGTTGTTAAGTCAAAACCCGCATTGTCGGCGCAAGCTTTTTAGTAATATCACAAAAATGCCCGGTAAAGTAAAGACGGGTTGACGAGCGCTATTAGCGATATACTGCGCGCCCAACAGGTTACGCTAACGTTCGGACATTTCGATTCTGACATGAAACCAATAACGCAAATTCAACTGCTGGGTTCCGAAGTGCTGCGTCGGCAAGCGCAGCCTGTTGATGATTTTTCCAGTAGCGAGTTCCACGAATTATTAGAGGAAATGCAGTTGGCAATGTTCGCCGAAGGCGGTGTGGGAATCGCCGCGCCACAATTGGGGGTGTCGCTGCAAGTTTTGATTATTGCGTCGCGGCCGACACCGCGTTATCCGCGGGCACCGGAAATGGCGCCATTGGTGATGGTCAATCCTGGGTTCGAAGTACTTAATGCCGAAATGCGCAAGGATTGGGAAGGCTGTTTGAGCGTACCCGGTATTCGTGCGCTCGTGCCGCGTTATCAATCCATTGATGTTCGGTATCGCGACGTTCATGGCGCCTCTCAACGCCTGGCGTTGCGTGACTTTCCGGCCAGAGTGTTTCAGCACGAATTCGATCACTTGTTGGGTTTGGTCTATTTGGATCGGGTCGAAAACAATCGGGATATCATTTCCGAGGCAGAGTTTTTCAATCGAGTAGCGGTGCAAGGTGAGTGATGAGAATAATTTGGATGATTTTCGGCTGGCTGACGAGCGTGTGTGTCTGGGCGGCAACGCCGTTGTCGGTTAGCGAAGTTGCTCCAGGGGTTTACGTACACTTGTCCGCGCACCATTGGCCGGATCGAGCCAACCATGGCGAGATTGCCAATATCGGGTTTATCGTCGGCGACAAATGCGTGGCGGTGATCGATAGCGGTGGTAGCCCTCGGCAGGGAATTGCCCTGCGCGACGCGGTCAAACAACTTACCGATAAGCCGATTTGCTATGTGATCAACACCCATGTGCATCCCGATCACATCTACGGTAACCGTGCCTTCAAGGACGAACCGGGCGTGCGTTTCGTCGGTCATCACAAACTGGCGCGGGCCATGGCGACCCGCGGCGAGCATTACCTGAGTCGGGCTGAAGAGGTGCTGGACATCCACGTCAATCAAGACAATATCATACCCCCAGACTTGCAGGTCAAGGATACGATGACCTTGAACCTCGGGAATCGCGACCTTGTGCTGACAGCTCATCCCACGGCGCACACCGATAACGATCTTAGCGTGTACGATAAAAACACAGACACTATGTGGCTAGCCGATTTGTTGTTTTTGGAGCATATTCCAGTCATTGATGGCAGTATCAGGGGCTGGCTAGCCGAATTGGAAAGATTGGAGCATCGTCGCTATCGCTTGGTGATTCCAGGACATGGTCGCGTGGTTAACGATTGGCCTGCGGCCATGCAGCCGGAAAAACGGTATTTGGCCGAACTGTCCGACGAGCTAAGAGCGATGATCAAGCAGGGCAAAACATTGGAGCAGGCGGTGTCTTCGGCTGGATTAGCCGCAAAAAGCCGTTGGCAATTGTTCGAACAGTTCCATCGCAAAAACGTTACCATCGCTTTCGCCGAGCTGGAATGGGAAGACTGATTGATTACCTGGGGAGATTTAAACCATGCATTATGTATCTCGATTGGCGGCCGCGTCGGTTTTGTTGATTTCGTCGGTTAGCGTTCACGCGGAAGGCGACGACCTGACTTGGAATATGGTGTTGAAAGACCAGTTTTTCGCGGGCAAGAGCATTGAAGAAAGCTCGGACGTTATTGAGCTGGAAGCGCCGTATCGTGCCGAGGACCCGGCGATCGTGCCGTTGAAGGTCACGAGTAAGATTCCTCAGGCCAAAGACAAGTTCGTCAAAAAAATTTGGTTGTTCGTCGATAAGAACCCGTTTCCATTCGTTGGCGAATTCGAGTTCTTCCCGGAGAGCGGTAAAGCCGAGTTGGCGATGCGGGTCAGGGTCAATACCTATAGCAACATTCGCGCGGTTGCACAAACCAGCGACGGCAAGTTCACGATGACTAAAAAGTTCGTCAAGGCCAGCGGTGGCTGTTCGGCACCCATTGGAGCCGATTTGGACGAAGCGCTTAAGCGGATCGGCAAGGTTAAATTCCGTTTGGACGGAGGCGTGCAAACCGGGCAACCGACCTTGGCTCAACTAATGATCAGTCATCCGAATCTGACCGGCATGCAGATGGATCAGGTGACTCGCTTCATCCGCAAATCGCAGTTTGTCGACCAATTGAAGGTCAGTTTCAATGACAAGCCGGTGCTGAACGCTAAGATCGACATTGCAATTAGCGCGGACCCGAATTTTCGTTTTTATTTCGTCCCCGATAAACCGGGCGAATTGAAAGCGGAGTTTTCCGATATTTCTTGTGAGTCGCCGACCAGTCGAAACGTGTGTAGCAAAGGGACCAACTATGTCCAAAGCTATCAGGTAAGTCCTTGAGTCCGCTGATTCGCGCGTTTGTATTGGTTGGGGTGTCGTCGATAGGCCTTGTTGTGTCCGTTGATGCGCTGGCGATGCGTTGTGGGCATAAATTGGTCCGAATTGGTGACCACAAAGCCGATGTTTTGGCGAAGTGCGGTGAGCCGGATGGTGTGGAAGAGCGCACTGCCGTGCGCGGTACACGGTTTCGCCATCCTTACGGTGCATTGGAAATCGATCAATTCGAAGAAGTCGTTATTGAGGAATGGACCTACAATTTCGGGCGTAGGAAGTTTCAGCAACTTCTGGAGTTCGAAAACGGCGAATTAAAAAATATCCAAGATCTCGGGTATGGGTATTGAGCGAGATACGATTCCGACTTCAACGGCCGCAGGCTAGTCTACGAATTCGGGGTGGCAGAATATGTACGACGCATTTCTGCCTGCTTGGTTGGGGTAGCTTACTCGTGCTCGGATGCGAGCCACGTCTGTTTAGAAGAGAAGAATGTCCGAGAACCTTGCTTCTTTGAGCGAGCCGCTAAACGACGCGAACCAAAGCTCTGCTTATTTTTGGTAAAAATCTGCCGCATTTTTTCGGCAGGTTGTGGATCGTGTCGTTTGTGGCCGCCATCTTGCCGGACGTTGAGCCAGGCATAGTAATCACTGGTGTTCCCTGCTCACTTCACTGAGCGCGGTCCCGGAGATGTCTTCTGTTGTGCTTGAATAAATCCGTGCATTACTCGGCTTCTTTCCCAAAGAAGACGGCGGCCTCTTTTTATATCTCGCGCGCCATGCGCAGTTCTGATAGCGTTTAAACAGACTCTAAGCTGCATTGACGTCAAGCGGGGGTGTAATAAGGCTTTCCTTTTTTTAAAAAGAGACTATAATTGTCGATTCGAGTATGTTGCAGTAACAAAGCACAATTGGACATGTAGGGAGATAGTATGCTTATCTTGACCCGTAGAGTGGGAGAGACCTTGATGATTGGTGACGATGTGACTGTTACAGTTCTCGGGGTGAAAGGCAATCAGGTTCGTATCGGCGTTAATGCCCCTAAGGACGTTTCGGTTCACAGGGAAGAAATCTACGAGAGGATCAAGAAAGAGCAATCCGAAGCGAGTAACGCGGAGAGTTGATAGAGTTTTAGGAGAGATGGCCGAGAGGCCGAAGGCGCTCCCCTGCTAAGGGAGTATGGGCCAAAAGCCCATCGAGGGTTCGAATCCCTCTCTCTCCGCCACTAAAATAAAAATAAGTTGTAATTTATTTTAAAATCATTGATAATAAGCGGCTCAAATAAGCGCCCGTAGCTCAGCTGGATAGAGTACACGGCTACGAACCGTGCGGTCGGGAGTTCGAATCTCTCCGGGCGCGCCATTTGAGTATTGGTATTACCGAATTAATCCCCTGTAGCTCAGTCGGTAGAGCGGGTGACTGTTAATCACTAGGTCGGCGGTTCGAGCCCGTCCGGGGGAGCCAAATAAATCAAGGGCTTAGGCAGAAATGTCTAAGCCCTTTTTTATTGCGTGGTCACTTTTATGGTCACTTTGTTTTTCACTCAAATCCGAAAAAAATTTCGTGCTTGATCGAAAAATATACGGCACCAAACGACAAATAAGGTTTGAATGCAGTTGTAAGGCATCAAAGTGTTCCGACATCTTCTTTTTTTACCCTCCTTTCATAAAATTCTTTGATCTGGCTTGCAAGCCACATTTGTGGATTTCGAATTACCGGTGGAGGAACCTCTCCTGCCTTCCTCATTCGCCAAAACTGAGTCCGAGTCACGCCCAATTTTTCAACCATGTCGTTAATTTTCAGAAATTCCTTTTCCTTTTCTTTTGTCGTTGTATTTTGCTCGGATTCAATGTTCACTGGATAACCTGATTACAATGAGTTATTGCAAACGCCGCAGCGTTCAACCTGGTCTTCTCTTGCGTTCAACAGCACCCAGGCACGACAATTCGGGCATGTTGAGACCTGCACTTTTTTATCCTTGAGGTCTTCAGAGATAACCCATGCCGCTGAAAAATCGAGGTTTCCGAATGGGTAGGAATGTTTATAGGCATCAAAGGCGGTTATCACTGCTTGGATTTGATCATCGGCCGACTTACTCGCTGCCACCCGATAGCAAACCGCAAACAGCGTAACGTCTTTGTATTTGCGTCTACTTCCAGTCAACCCGCGTGTTGAAAACTTGATTGAACCTGGACTGGGCGAACGTCCATGCAATTGTCGATAGGTCTGTCTTAATGGCTTGATGGGAATGCCGGTCACTTGATGCACGATTTTTACCCTGGCATGGCGTTTGAGCAATTCAATGGCGAGTGTTTGCTGTTGATACTTTTTCAGCATAGACCCCCCCCTCAGCAGATCGAGCCGGTTAAACCGAGCATGGCTTCCACTATCGGCGGCTGTTCTTTATTGATGTTCATCAGGAACTGACTGGAAAACCGTGGAGTGAAGCAAAGCCAATTGGAGCGAGCGATGAACTGAATGTCTTCCAAGGACAAATGACCGAGTGCTGTTCGCATGGTGTCATCCGTAATTCCCAGCACTAATTCCGTCAATACTGGATTTTCCCGGGCGATCTCTCTGGCCTTGATCAACCAAGTTTGATTCATGGTGTATATCTCTTCGTCGCACCCTTGGTGATTGATCGCTGTCAGTTTGTCGAAATAGTCGTCCAAGCTTTTGAATGCAGATTGCAGCCGAATTTCATTGGCGTCACTCAAGTTAATGACTATAAGTTTCGATTTCAAATAATCGGCGCCAAACTCAGCAATCAAAGGAAAAAATAATTCCTGAAAAAATCCTTGGGTAATTGTGCTGACGTCCTTAAAATCAATGGTCAATATTTGCTGATTGGCAAAGCACTCGCGTGCGAGCCTAGCTAGGTTTTTGCCATGTAAGGGCTGCGGTATTTGGGAATCAGTGGCTGTAATGACAGCAATATGCATGCGACTTCTCCTTAGTAGCGGATGGATGATCTCCAGGCTGAGTGATGTAATTAATTTGGTTTTTTGGATTTTGCAGAGGCCCAGCGTCGTCGTCCCGAACGATCGGTCCAAACATCGCAGATTGGGCATTGGCTAAAAGTTGCATTCGGGTGAATCACGCTTAGAAAGCGTACTCTGCAACATGCGCAAACAGTGAAAATCAAATCACCGGCCAAGAGCATGCTGATTAAAGACCACGCCCTATTGATGTCTAACGTGAACTGTCTTGCTACAGGTGTTGTTGCTTTAGGTTCGATGAATACATGTGACGCGATGTTTTTATAAAGGCTAAAGGCATCAACTAGTACCTCAGCTGAAGCATGCTGAATAGATAATCGCCGCCGAATATCATCGAGAATGCCCAAAAATATGGACGCGTGAATATTGCGGCCGGCGGACTGAATAACCCATTGGTGATCATGAGGTAGCATGCCTTGTTTGGGTGGGCATCCGTTTACTGATTTATACAAGTCGATACTTTGTTGCCGTGACAACCGACAAAGTTGACTGACGATAGGAGGCCGAGCGCCAAGCTGGATCAATTGCTCAGCTAAAAACCAGTGGTTGGCGAAATTTGAGGCTTTTTTAAATGGCACTGTTTTCATCGCTCCGTTCCGAAACCAAGGGTTGAAGTAAATCCACGTAGGCGCCCATGGAAACGCCATTTGGAACAAATATCGGCAACAGCCGAATAACCGCTCTGCTACTTTCAGCTTGATCCCGAAGTTGCTCCAGCGTCATGTCTGCGAGTTTTTCTATATGGTTTTTGTCCAAGCCAAATCGCCATGCTGTTTCTGCTGGGTTGCTGCGAGCACATTCCCTGGCTAGCATGAGATATTCGAAATTCAAACGGCTAAGATCTTCATCCAGTGTTGACATAGACGCCTCATAGTTGATTAATGGCTGTTGTCGGTATGCTAGGAGGTCAAAGCAGAAAAGTCCCGTTCGCAAGGTGACCTGTTTTGGGTCACAAACCTCTGGAAGCCTTGATAGTTCTGCATTGGAGCTGCTATTGATTAATGGTCGTAACGTTTTTTTCTTGGACTTTGACCGCCGGATGAATGCGGAAACGCGAAACATGGACATGAATCCATTGCATGATTTCGATACTTCTCTGCTCTCGCTCCGGCTTCCAGCGTTGCTTGCCGTTGTGGAATGTGCTTTTTTTGGTACGCCAATTAAATTCAAATAGTTAAAAATCATTTCGGTATTGCCTAAACCTTGAATTGTTATGGAGGACATTGTTATGAATCGACAAAGCGCAAACCAGACTGCAACTACCGGTTACCTGGTTTGGGGTGGTTTATGCGCGAGGTAATCCAATGCCTGATCGATTGGCTGGACAGCGAAACAAGCGATGAAAAAGGTCACCGCATATTGCGCGCGTTAGCTCATGAATCGTTAAAGAAAGCGGATTTCGATGAGTCGAAGCGACGGTTCACAGCCGAAGAAATCGTCGCTGCCGTTGGAGACTCGATAGGAAGTGCAGATCCGAAAAAGTGGATCGATTGGCCGGGTTTCTTGAAAAAATATTGCGAAACTCGCGAAGGGCAAATCATAGAGTTTGCTCGTAAACGCGGGCTAACGCATTACCCGAAACCGGAACGAAAAAGTACAAACGGCGGTCCGGGGAAACTCACCACGTTTTATATCAAAGCCGAGCGGGTACCAGAGATCATCGAGGATGAACAAGCCATTGATGGGCCCCAGATAGCCATAAGCAATGCAGCTGACCTGAAAGCCAACTATCAAATGACTGAATTGGGTGAAGTTAAACCTAGTTGGATCGCGAGTTGGTTATTTAGAGATGGACAAATCAAATTGCGCCAATGGCATGTTTGGTGCCTACTGGGCTGGCTGGCGACAATCGGCGGACTTGCAGTATTAATTGCCTATGCTGGATGGCTATCCTTATCCGAACCAAGGTCCGTTACAACGCGCGATCTGACCTTGTTGGTAAGTATTTTTGTGATTCCTTATGGTGCCTGGGTCACTATCATCAAGCCTTGGATATTATTGTTGGACGATCGGATAATCGTAGCCCATGAATTATTCACAAATTTTTATGAACAATCTGCACAGTTCGAATTACTCAGGGATGGCGATTTACGAGTGGTACGGTTAGTTCGGTATTCAGCGACATGCCCAATTTGTGGCGCCACCGTTTATCTTGAAAATGGCGAACCAGATTATCGGCGAAGGTTGGTAGGTCGATGCTATGAAAGTCCTCGAGAGCATGTGTTTAGTTTCGATAGAATCACGCGTTGTGGGCGGCTGCTGGTTGATCGTTAAGTTTTATGAAAGTGCAACAACGACCGATTGTGTTGAAAAAGTCGGTTTCTGGTGGTTTTAGGCCAATTTTGCCAGCAGTCGACTTTTTAACTCATTGTTTTAAATGGAAAATAATTTTTATAAAAAGCACTTTTTTCACAAAAGGGCCTTTTTCAACACAATCGACCCCAAGCCGCCCTTGATCAACTCCAATAACGAACGACCGTTATCGATACCTTCCCGAGCATTCGAAGTGCCTTAACTATTACTTAAATCTTAATCATTTACACTGTTGGCCAGATGAAGAAACTATAAGGTCAACATGCGTTTGTTATTAGCGGAAGACGATCCGATGATCGGCCAGTCGATCCGGGATGGATTGCAGCTGGATGGCTTCGTGGTCGATTGGGTACAAGACGGGGAACAAGCCAAACAAGCCCTATCACATGCGGCGAGTGAGTACGCTTTATTGTTGCTCGACTTAGGGCTTCCGCGCCTATCCGGCCAGGAGCTACTGGTCGAACTTCGTAAATCCGGCAACGCCATCCCCGTGTTAATCCTAACAGCACGCGATGGGCTAAGTGATCGAGTCGCCGGTCTCAATAGCGGCGCCGACGATTATCTAGTCAAACCGTTTGCCCTGGAAGAACTCGTTGCCCGTATTCATGCGCTGGTACGCAGAAGTGCTGGACGCGGCACTTCAGACATTGAATACGGCGCCTTGCGCATTAACCCGCTGAGTCACGAGGCCTGGTTACGCGAAACCTTAGTAGACTTATCCGCCCGCGAGTTCGCATTGCTACATGCTTTGATGGAACAGCCGGGTGCTGTACTGTCTCGTCCGCAATTGGAAGAGCGCATCTATGGATGGGGCCAGGAAGTGGCGAGTAATGCGGTCGATGTCCACCTGCACAATCTGCGCCGCAAACTCGGAGCTGACATTATTTTTAATGTCCGTGGCGTCGGTTTTAAAGTGGTGAAGCCATGACTACTTCTATTCGCAACCGGCTAACCTATTGGTTAATACCCGTCTTGCTGGTTGCCGGTATCACGTTTGCCGTGCCGACTTGGCTGAACGTTCACGAAGAAATTGACGAACTATTCGACAAGGTGTTGCGTGAAGCAGCTTATTCCTTGTCCCATTCAAACAGCTTGCAAGATGTTAAACCCAACACAAACAGCTCTGGTTTATACAGCGATGGCATTGACCTAGTCAGTCAGATCCGTGGCCCGGATGGTCGAATTCTGTTTCGATCCCATTCGTTTTCGCCATTACCGCAAGGCGGAAAACTGGGATACGACACGCTTAACTGGCAGAACCAAGACTGGCGAGTATTTAATTTAAAAACCGATAGTGGATTTGTCCAGGTCGCTCAAACGACGCAAGAACGCCGTGAAACCGCCAACGAAGTTGCCTTGCATGTATTGACGCCGTTACTGATTTTACTGCCGGGATTAGCTTTATGGGTTGGCTGGGCGATTGGTCGCGGTTTAGCGCCATTGGCTCAAGTCGCTGAAGCGGTGGCGTGTCGCAATCCTCATTCATTAGTTCCGATTCCGAATAAGGGCTTACCGGAAGAAGTTAGCATCTTAGTCAGCGCAATAAACACGCTGCTGAGTCAATTGGATCAGGCACTGGCGACGCAGCGCCAGTTTACTGCCGATGCGGCGCACGAACTGCGCAGTCCGCTCACTGCACTGTCCTTGCAGGCACAACTGGCCGAGCGTGCCACTGAACCCGCTCAGCGTGATCACGCTATGCAAACCTTACGGCAAGGTATAGCCCGTGCCAGTCATCTGGTTCAGCAATTGCTGATTTTGGCTCGCCTCGATCCGGAGGCTGGCGATTATCCGCTCACCCCGCTATTTTTGGATGATTTGGCGCGGAACGTGGTAGCCGATTTTGCCCCGCAAGCCGCCCATCGCCACATCGATCTCGGCCTGTCGCACGCGGATCATGTCAGGGTTGCCGGTACCGAAGAGGCGCTGCGCATTCTACTCGGCAATCTGCTCGATAACGCCATCCGCTATTCACCGGCTGACGCACGGATTGACGTCAGTGTCATCAACGAAGCAAAGATCGTTCGTTTGGAAATCAATGACACCGGCCCAGGCATTGCCTTGGATGAGCGGGCTCGCGTGTTCGACCGCTTCTACCGAGTATTGAACAGCGCCGAATCCGGCAGTGGTCTTGGCTTATCCATTGTGCGGCGAATAGCCGAGCAGCATCAGGCTGATATTAGGCTGGCCGATGGGGATGGCGGCATTGGCCTCAAGGTGATTGTGACATTCCCGGAGGCGAGCGCATGACGCCTTTTGCTTCCAGTCGTTTTCCAATAACGCTTCTCGCTTTGTCGTTGACGGCCTGTGCTCCACAAGGCATGGATTTGAATGACGTTGCCGACGATCTGGAGCGACGTACCGGTCAGCATTTTGCCGAAACCGGTGCCGACGAAACCGCATGGCCGGCCAATATCGCTTTAAATGACGGCTTATCCGATGACGAGTTGGTCAGTTTGGCGCTATGGAACAATGCGGCCTTTCGCGCGACCTTGGCGGATTTAGGCCTGTCTCGCGCCGATCTAGTGCAAGCTGGGATGCTGCCCAACCCCACTTTTTCGATGTTGGTACCTTGGGGAGCAAAACCTTTGGAACTGACGATACGCTATCCCTTGGAAATTTTCTGGCTGCGCCCGCAACGGGTCGAGTTGGCTAAATTGGATGTTGAACAAACCGCGCAACGCCTGGTGCAGACTGGATTGGACTTGATTCGCGACGTCAGATTGGCGCATGCCGAGCTAACGTTAGCCAAAGAACGCCTGCAACTAGCTCAAGCCGCTGTAAGCCTGAGTCAAAATATCGCCGAACTCACACAAGCTAGGTTGCGCGCTGGCGACGCCAGCGAACTGGAAGTCACCAATGCTCAAGTCGATGCCCTGCAAGCCCAGGAACAACAAAGCCGCCTGCAACACGATTGCGAGATAGCGAATGAGCGTTTACGGCATCTGGTCGGCCTGAGTCTGGAACAGTGGCCCAATGCCATCAGTACGGAAGCCTCAGCCAATGGCGAAAAATTTGAGTCGGAAAAACTGGTCGCGGAGGCGTTACTGGCTCGCCCCGATCTACGTGCCGCAGAAATTAATGTCCAAGCCGCTGGCGAACGTATCGGCTTGGTGCGCGCCGAGGTATTTAATTTCACCGCCAGCCTCAACGCCAAGCAAGTCAACGGGCCTTTATTGGCAGGACCAGGCTTAGACGTAACATTGCCTATCGTTAATCAAAATCAAGGTGGCGTCGCCCAAGCCCAGGCACGCTTTGACAAGGCCGCCAGGCAATATGTCGCCACCCGACAACGGATTGCCTTGGATGTCCGCGAAGCCCATGCCCGATTGCAACAGGCCAGTGAAAGTCTGAAACAGTGGCAACAAACTATCCTGCCGCCGCTGCAAGCCGCCATACAGGATGCTGAAAACGCCTACGCGGCAGGCAATGTCACCTACCTCTTCGTACTCGAAACCCAACGCCGTTGGCTGGACGCGCAATTGAAAACCGCGCAAGCCGCCGCCGATTTACGCCGCGCCCGCGCAGAACTGGAACGCAGCGTCGGCCAACGTTTGAAGCCTGCTTAACTTAAACATTACTGGACTCCAAGGTCGGATATTTATGAACCCCGCGCATCCAAACCACAAGCCATCGACTTGTCGGCTCCTGCTATCAGCTTTATTGCTATTGGCTGGCAACCTACCGGCCGCCGAATCAACATCGCCGCCGCCTGCCAAAATCGAACATCCCGTGAAGGAAAGTGATCTGACCAAAGTTGTCTTGACAGCGGAAGCCGTCAACCGGCTAGGCATAGTTACCACAACGGTTGAAAAACGACCGCTAACCCGCACGCGCTTGTTCGGCGGCGAGATCACACTGCCGGCGCTGACTGCTTCAGCAAACAGTAACAGCCAATCGGTTTATACCATCCTGCCATCGCTGGCACCGGCAGAGCTCGTGCGTTTGGCGCAATCGCAAATCGACGCCGACGGTCAGGTGGATCAAGCCAAGGTGCAGATGCAAGCCGCCCAACAAGTCTTGAATCGGACCGAACAAATGCGTCGCGACAAGGTGGGCACCGAACGCTCTGTTGACGATGCCAAGGCGCAGGTCGGCATGGCCGAGGCCGCTTTGAAAACCGCACATGCTCGCCGCGATTTACTCGGTCCCGCGCTGTTGGACGTCAACAACCGCCGCACGTTTTGGGTGCGGGTGCCGGTCTATGTCGATGATTTATCGGGATTGAACACCACCGCCCAAGCCCGTGTTTGCGGGCTGAAAGATTCGCCTGAAAATGTCTCTCGTCCTGCCATGCCGGTCGCGGCGCCGCCTTCCGCTAATCCGGCGGCCGCCACGGTCGATCTGTTCTACGCAGTGAAAAATTCGGATACCGCATTTCGCCCCGGTCAGCGGGTCGGTGTCTCAATCCCGTTGCGAAGCGAAGACGAAAATCTCGTCATTCCCTGGTCGGCGATTGTGCATGACGTGAGTGGTGGCAGCTGGATATATCAAGTGTTGGAAACCAATAGGTATATGCGCCGACGGGTACAGATACTGCGGGTGGTTGACGATCAAGCCGCCGTAACGGGCGACATCGTGGCGGGTATCGAAGTGGTTACTTCCGGTGTGGCCGAATTGTTCGGCACCGAATTTGGAGTCGGCAAATGATGCGCTGGCTGATTACCGTTGCCTTACGCCAACGTCTATTAGTGTTGGCCTTGGCTGTGGTACTGGTGATATTGGGTGTGCAAGCCGCGCGGCAAATGCCGTTGGACGTGTTCCCGGAATTCGCGCCGCCGCTGGTGGAAATCCAGACTGAAGCACCCGGATTGTCCACAGAGGAAGTGGAGAGCCTGATCACCGTACCCTTGGAAAACGCGGTCAACGGCACGGCCTGGCTCAAAACCCTTCGTTCCAAGTCGGTGTTGGGTCTGTCGTCAGTGGTCTGTATCTTTCAGGAGGGCACGGATTTGATGCGGGCCAGACAGTTGGTGCAGGAGCGCGTCGCCACCATCACACCACGCCTGCCGGCCGTGGCTCGCGCACCGGTGATGTTATCGCCATTATCGTCCACCAGTCGGGCACTGAAGATTGGCGTTTCATCGAAAAAACTATCGCAGATGGAATTGTCCGAATTGGCTTTGTGGACCATTCGCCCACGCTTGATGGCCGTGCCTGGTGTGGCCAACGTAGCCATTTGGGGGCAACGTGATCGGCAGTTACAGGTACTGGTTGATCCTGATCGCCTGGCCGCCAACGGCGTGACGCTGGATGCGGTGGTACGTGCGGCGGGCGATGCGGCCACCGTATCGGCTGGGGGTTTTGTTGATCTACCCAATCAACGCCTGCCGGTGACACACGTGTCTTCGCTGCAAACACCGGACGATATGGCCCGCACCGTGGTGCAGTTCACTGGCGGTGCGCCATTGCGCTTGGGCGATGTGGCTGAAATCGTTGAAAGTCACCCGCCGCCGATTGGCGATGCGGTGATCAACGATGGGCCGGGCTTGCTGCTGATCGTCGAAAAACAACCCTGGGGCAATACCTTGGATGTGACTCGCAAGGTCGAAGCGACCTTGGCGGCTTTGCAACCCGGTCTGCACGAGGTCGACATCGATCCGAGTATCTTTCGTCCGGCAACCTTTATCGAACGTTCGTTAAATAATTTAAGTGATGCACTGATATTGGGTTGCGTGCTAGTCGCTGTCATTCTGATCGCCTTTTTGTTCGAGTGGCGAACCGCCGTGATCAGCCTGTCGGCGATTCCGCTGTCGCTGCTGACGGCTGCGGTGGTGCTTTATTTGCGCGGCGGCACCCTTAACACCATGGTACTGGCCGGCCTGGTGATTGCAGTCGGTGAAGTGGTGGATGACGCCATTATCGACGTCGAAAACATTATGCGGCGGTTGCGGTTGAACCGAGAGGCTGTTCATCCGCTGTCAACTTTCCGGGTGGTCTTGAAGGCCTCGCTGGAAGTGCGCAGTGCGGTAGTGTTTGCCAGTTTGATCGTAGCACTGGTGTTCGTACCGGTGTTTTTCCTGGACGGCTTGGCCGGCACTTTTTTTAGGCCATTGGCGTTTTCCTATTTGTTGGCGATTTTGGCTTCGCTGCTGGTGGCGCTGACCATGACGCCGGCTTTGTGCCTGATGCTATTACCGAATGCCAAGCCGCGCCAAAGCGAAGCGCCGTTGACGCAGGTTTTAAAGCGGTATTATCGGCAGCTCTTGCCGGCTATCGTCAGCCGTCCGCAATGGGCGACGGGTTTCCTGATGGTGGCTTTTATATCGACGGCTATCGCTTTACCGCGACTCGGCGAGTCGTTTCTGCCCAACTTCAAGGAAACCGATTTTTTGATGCACTGGGTCGAAAAGCCTGGCACATCGCTGGAAGCCATGCGCCGCATTACGATACAGGTCAGCAAGGAACTAAGGGCGATTCCCGGTGTACGCAATTTCGGTTCGCACATTGGCCGAGCTGAAGTCGCCGACGAAGTGGTAGGGCCGAACTTTACCGAGTTATGGATTAGTTTGGATACGGCGGTCGATTACGACAGTACCGTGGCGAAAATCCAGGCCGTAGTCGAGGGCTATCCAGGGCTTTACCGCGATGTGTTGACCTATCTGCGCGAACGGATCAAGGAAGTGCTGACCGGCGCCAGTGCGACCGTGGTGGTGCGCTTGTACGGACCCGACTTGGATGTGCTGCGAGATAAAGCGGGCGAAGTCAGTAAAACCATCACTGATGTGCCCGGCATCGCCAACCTCAAGGTGGAACCGCAAATATTGGTACCGCAGATACAGATAAGGCTTAAGCCTGACGTGGCGGCCAACTTTGGTTTGACAGCCGGACAAGTGCGCCGGGCCGCGGCCACGCTAATCAAAGGCAGTAAGGTCGGCGAAATTTACCGTGACCAAAAAGTCATTGACGTGACAGTTTGGGGGGCTGAGCGGGTCCGTCATGATCTCGCTGCACTCAGGCAATTAACTATCGATACGCCATCCGGGGCACGCGTGCCGTTGGGCGATGTGGCGGACATCTACATTGCACCTACGTCGAACGAAATCAAACGAGAAAACGCCTCGCGCCGAATCGACGTTACCTGCAATGTCAGTGGCAACGATTTAGGCGGCGTGGCGAGGGAAATTGAAAACCGCGTGAAAAACCTGACGTTTGCGCAAGGCTATCATCCGGAATTTCTGGGCGAATACGCAGCACGACAAGCGTCCAGCGAACGGCTGGCGTGGTTGAGTCTGGCTTCATTGCTGGGCATCCTGGTGTTACTGCATGTCGATTTTCGCTCGCTGCGCTTGGTGCTTTTAGTGGCATTAACCTTGCCGTTTGCGTTGATCGGTGGCGTTGTTGGAGCGTTTTTAAGTGGCGGGGTACTATCGCTCGGCTCGCTGGTCGGTTTCATCACCGTGCTCGGTATTGCCGCCCGAAACGGCATCATGCTGTTAAGCCACTATCGACATCTGGAACAGCAAGAAGGCCAGGTATTTGGGGCAGGATTGGCGATGCGTGGCGCCGAAGAACGTCTGGCACCGATTCTAATGACCGCCGCTTGCGCCGGATTGGCCCTGTTACCACTGATCCTCAAAGGCAACGTGCCTGGTCACGAAATTGAATACCCCATGGCGGTAGTGATACTCGGTGGCTTGATTACCTCGACGTTGTTGAATCTGTTTTTGATGCCTTCCCTGTATTGCAGGTATGGCAACGCTACAGCATAAAAGTTAAAGGAGGTTACGCGATATTGAGTGGCAGAAAACGGGTGAGGTGCGGACCTCCACAGAAGAGAGTTTAAAGAGTCGTGAGTGACTGTTTTTGGCCGATAGTGTTGAAAAAGTCGGTTTTTCACGAATTTTGGCTAGTCTGATGGCCTTGATGGCTTTTAAGGTGTTGTTTTTATTGGAAATGAATTTTATGGTTTAACCCAGTTTTCCAAGAAAGGCACTTTTCCAACACAATCGGCCGTATCCTGACTCGCCAAGAGTTAGCCTCCCCAGAAACCAGAGCATGCTTAGCTACTAATTCTGGGGAGACGTGGGTTTTATATCATTTAACGCAGTCGTATCAATGTCGCCTCTTAGTTTTCGATGGCGAATCCATTGTTCAACTTCGTTGATACATACGCTTGCCTTGGATACCGAGGAATAGTCCCGGCGCCATTAACTTTTCACAACAAGCCATGTTCAGCGAATGAATACACGGTTTCGCCGACGATGAAGTGATCAAGTACACGAACGTCAATCAAGGCCAAGGCTTCTTTAAGTTTTGCTGTAATCACTCGATCGGCCTGACTGGGATCGCTTATCCCCGACGGGTGGTTATGCGCCATGATCAGAGCCGCCGCATTATAGTGCAGCGCAGCTTTGACCACTTCGCGCGGATACACGCTAGCGCCATCAATCGTCCCCCGGAATAATTCATCGCACGCGATGACCCGGTGTTGATTGTCCAAGAACAGACACACAAATACTTCGTGCTCATACGGCGCCAATTTCAACTTGATACAGTCCTTCGCCTTGTCCGGACTGGTCAAGGCTTCGCCTCGACTGAACGTGCGGTTGTAGATCTGAATGGCCTCTAAGATGACATCCTGTTCAGCGGCCATACGGTAACGATTATTGGTTCCTCGAATGAATAACATGGGCTTTCTCCCGTAATCTTAATAATTGGAGAAAGCCGTCCCCTTCCGGGGTGGACTTTCTCCGGAAGGGTTGTAAAAATATTCAAAGCCTCGTCAGCGATGTCTACCGACGTTGCCCGTCGGCAGAACACATTTCGCTAAAGAGGCTTAAGCTGACGCTATGTCTGCGTCAGGTGTTTTGGAATGCGTGCTTGTTAAGTGGTCGTTCGCCAGAAAACCCGCCAAAAGCCACGGGCTAAGGCAGCCGCAGCCATCGGTCCGATTGGTTTTGGCTACATTTCCGCAACGGTGACGACATCACCATCATTGCCGAGCACGATTTGAAAGGTCTTGGAAAACAGCGCCGGACAACTGCCAAATTTCGGCAGCAGTCGTTGCAATGCATCCGCCGGTTTATCCGCCGTGTTGGCCACCACGAAGTTATGAAAATCCCATTCATCGGCTTCCTTGGCGGATTCCATGAACGTATCCCATTCGTCGTAGTAGTACGATGCTTGGCAAACCACCAACCCGGATGACTCCCGACTGGGTACGATGAAGCAGTCCTGATCCTCGTCATAGACGGCATCGTTATCGATGTCGACAGACTCGCCATTCAGGGTTAACCGGTATTGTTCACAAAATACCGCCTGACCACTCACCCATTGCCCTTCAAAAAAAGCACGATGCGTTTCGTTGACGATGTCCAGGGTGATGGCTGGTCCGTTCAAATCGACCAGGTACGAAAATAGCCAATGCCTGGCATCCAACCCCGGCCGAAACACCCAATAATCCCTGTGCCAAGCGAACATCCAGCGTAGCGCACCGACCTCATCGAGATCATCCAAGTCGGCAACTTTAACGAGGCCGTTTTCGACATCGCTTTGACTGACCGGTTGCGAATCTACTGCCAAATTGACGCGGCTGCAGCCTTCCTTAATCGGATAATCCTGAATAATTGCCAATACCTGTTGGGGCAATACCGGCACATCATTCAGTAAATCCAGGCAACGGTACGTTTTCAGGGTGTCATAACCCTGTACAAACGCCACCGCCGACAGCTGGTGCTTGATCGCTTCCAGTCGTTGCCTGGCTTCCCGTAGCAGAACGTGTTTAACCTCGGCAATCACCTGCGCTTCATCGATCAACTTATCCCGGTCCGGCAGACGCGCGAAAAAGTGGCTGGAATCCAAGTGGATGACATGGCCGGGATCTCGTTCGTGGTGACAGTGATAGACCGGTAAGCCTTGCAGATACAGATGAAAATACTCCGACTGTCGTAACCAGTCTTCGCCCTGGGATAAGCCATACACATACAGATCACCCAGTTCGGTCTCGATGAACGGTAATGTTGAGTTAACCGCTCGCGGCCGATCCAGGCTGGCACCGTTAAAGCTTACTTCAATCGGAAATCCCCGTGCCAAGCGACGCAACTGGGATTCAATCCGATCCGCTTCCGGTTTGAACTGGGTCAGCGTCAAACGCGTGATGCCTTGCCAATCAACTGGCTCGATCACAATCGGTTGGAAGGCCAATAGTTCGGCTGTATCCACCGAAAATCGACCGCCTTTGCTGTCGACGCTGATGGCCTCGCAGGCAAAAATGGCCGACAAAAATCCCAGTCCAAACGGATGTTCCCGTTCGATGACGTCAACATCCCAGCCGGACTCGGCTAAGGTCAGTAACGTTTTCAAACAGGCAATGCCGCAGCCATCGTCACACACCGTCAAGGTTCGAGTGTCTTGCGAATACTCGAAGCTGACGAAGGTGGCGCCGGCGCGGCGGGCATTCTGCATCAGTTCGCCCAGTACCGTGGTGGACTGGGTAAAGCTGAAGCGTAAGTTGTTAATCAATTTTTCGGGGTTTACTGATAATTGTGTGGTTTTCATGTGAGTTCCTCGAATAAAAAAGCCCCGAGGAAACGACACAGTCCAACCCCGACGGGGAGAACGGATCATCTCCCCGAGGCGGGTAGTAATGGCTAGCCCAGTGGTTAAGTTAAAGACCTGTATAACACCGGATTACGATGCCGAAGCCAGGTCGGTAGCCGATGGTATGCAACCCGTCCATTCCAGCAAGCTGGATTGTTCGTTTTCCAATACTGCATCGGGATCAATACCCCGGCTGGCAAGTACCGTGCTCATCGCCTGGGTTAACAGGCGATGGCCTTTTTCCCGTTCCGACTCGCCGCCGTGCTTGATCGCCCAAAAGGGATCGAAATGGACATGCCGGCTACTGCGTGGACACTGCTTGTTCACTTCGGTGTGAAACGCCCGATCTAAGTTCTCTGCCTGTTCGAACTGCTGCCAGAAACCTTGTCCGGCTTGGCTTTCCACCGGCGGTAACCAGCGGCGCTGGCGACCGACCCAACGGTTCATCCGATCGATCAGGGTTTTACTTTTCGGAAAAAAGTGAATGGTGCCTACGCCCGGATAATAGCGAACGTCAAAATAACTGCCACCGATCCGTTTTCCGACCCGAAGCGCGTGAAAATGCTGCCGAAATACCGACACCAAACTCACGTCCGCTTCGGTCTTGCCATCGAGCAAGGCAAACACCTTGTCGAAATCCGCTAGCAGCCGTTCTGACTCCCAGTTCAGGCTATTGTGGTACGACTCAACTTTGTGCCCTGGTAGAACGAATCGAGTGGTTTTGATCCGCATGCCCAAGGTGCGATGTTTGTCATTGCTTTTCCAGCCCATGTAAAACACCGCATTGTCACTGTAATAGCGGGTGATCAGATCAAACACATCGCACACCATGCTCAGTTGAATTTCACCTTGCTGATCGATGATGCCTTGCAGAAAGCCATAGATATTCGGCACGGTAAATTCCAAGGACTTCACCGCTTCAAAATCCGACTCCAAGCGTTTCTGCGCCGTCGATGACAAGCGCGAAGTGACCTGTGTCGAGCGTAAAATGCTGGCCCAGGCCCGATTCTTCAGATCGTGATAGCGTTTAAACAACGTCCGCTTCACCGCATCCGACGACGAGTCGTCTTCACTACTGATACCGCCACCGCTCAGTTCGCCGAGGGTTTTGCCCAGCATGGACCGATAACGGCTGGCACGGGCTTCACTGAACACGGCCTGTCGCGCTGCTTCGACTGCGGCATTGAACATCAACACCGCGTTATCGATGAAGGCATTCGGCAAGGCCAACTCATGGGGCAGTTGAAACTCGCCCGCCACATCGTCGGCCTCCCGGCGATCCTGGCGCAAATCGTCCAGAATACTGCCGAGGATGTCCTGTTCGAACGTCGAAGTTTTTTTCAACCAGACCAGGGCCACATCGACCGGCGTTTTGCGTTCGGCTTCCTCGCCGGCGAACATTTCTTGCAGAAACTCGACCTCGCCATGCTGCTCAATTAAACGCAATAACAGCTGGCGTTCTTTCGAAAACGGATTGCGCACGGTTTCGGCATTGAGAATGGCGACGATTTCACCGTCAAATAAAATCTCCCAAGCCTTCAACACGTGTTTGGCGCCGTCGGCAAACGGCGGATTCATGATGACGTGAGAATAGACACTGCCGCTTTGAAACTGCAGAAAATCCATCCCCACCACCGCATAACCTTCATCGCGCAGAACCGCGTGTTTGCGGATATCGATTTCAATGCAATCGATCGGCAAACGTTTACCGTACTGGTATGGCCCTGGACGCAGCAAATGTCCTTCGCCTGCTGAAGGCTCCAATACCCGCGCGAATTGCTGGTTCTTGAACATCGCCCAAGCTTTACGACTCAGTGCTTCCGGCGTTGGGTAATATTGATAAGGGTCTGTCATGGTATTCTCCAAAAAAGTCCCTGACGACCGATTTATCCCTGGCGGGATAGAATCATCCCGCAGGGGTACAGTGAAAAACTCGGCTTAACCGAGTGTCAAAAATGAAAACGGCGCGTCAGATCAACGCGAACCGCTTACCTTGAATGAAGTCCTGATATTGCCGGGCTTCGGTTTTTGCCTTGAACCGGGCATGCACGCTGCCGTCGATCCAGATTTCCCAGGGCAAGCGGTTAAGCTCGCCTCTGACCAGTTCCACCTCGCCAACCCGGAAATCATCGTGTTGGTAAAGCACCTGGCGAGGGGTATCAATGCGAACGATGCAGTGGTCCAGTAAAGCGGGACCACCGATGTCACCCGGTTCGATCAACAGCGGCACTTTGATCACGCCCATCGAGCGACCAATCCAGCCGATGACATCGTGTTCATCGAGCCAGGATTGGCCGGTTTGGGTGTCGCCGTAATACAGCCGGATTTTGCGTCGGCTATGGCGAAGCTGTTCAAGCAACTCGACCACCGGTTCCGGTGTATCGGCGTAATAACAGGTGCCGGATGGCAAACGCTGATACTGGATGCAATGACCTGTGCTGAAGGTGTGTTCAAAGATTTGATTCATGATGTTGTCCTCAATTAAAACGGAAACATCACGACTCCCCAGCGGGAATAGGACATTCCCGTTTGGGTGAATATAAGTGAGCACCGAATCGAATGATTTGGCTAACTCAGACTTTTACAAATTGCGCGTCTAAACGCGCGCATTTTTCAGGACTGGATGTCCAGTGCAGGTTTTCCCAAGGCTTGTAATGCCAGAGGTATTAACTGATCCAAGTCGTCCCAATCGATACTGCCGCCGTTGGCTTCGCCTTGTTGATAGGCTTCAACCAATCCCCGACAAACCCGCATGGCCGCTTGCTCTTTCTTCAATTGCCGTACCGAATGATCCGGTTCCGGCAGCTGTTCAACGGCAACGCATTCCCAGACTAGGCTTTCACCCTCCGCTTCATGATAGTCATCGGACAATAACGGCATGGCGGCGGTGTCATCCCAAATCGTGGCGTCATTGAATGCCTGCTCGGCAATCTGTTGTGCTGCTTCGGGACTCTCCGCGGAGATACCCACCGACACGCGGTGCACATAGTCGATTTCGTAAGAAACCACGAAGAACCGATTCACCCCCGCCGCCGTGACAATTGTTGAGTCGGGATCTTCGCCTGGCAATTCGGTTTCCGCCGATTCACCCGCGATCAATGCGCTTTCATAAGGCTCGATTTCCTTGTTGCAATTCGGACAGCGATCATTACACCCGCAATCCCAACTATCCTCCCATTCGGTTTGGCAGTAGGGACAGCGGTACTGATTAAGATAGCGAACCGTGCTAGCTTCGGTCTGCATTGCAGTAACGCTTGGTTGTTCGATTAATGTCATGGTCATTTCCTCCAAAAAATGCAGGAACGACCCCACTACAGGATGAAGTTCCTGCAAGGTTAAAGTCGCTGATTAAAGCCGGAAGTTGCCTCGCGCAGCGGGGTTGAATTCACGTAAAAATCGGTATATGGTGGCTAACACTCATTAAATAGCAGAGAAATAGCCATGTTTGACGATATTTTGCGCCTTTTTGATTTCCTAAGTCCTAAGCGGACGGAGAGTATGCAACCAGTACGAAAATCGATGGCAATACCACTCGATCCCAGACTGAATGCGTTAAATCTTTGCAAAACCATTTTGACCAAGTTGGATGCTGCGGAAACCGATGTTTTGCAAAACATCGACGATCCGAAGCGAGCCTGGGCGTTGTTGAGCAATATCCGGCAATTGCGACGGGAAACCTTTGAGGATCTCCAAGCGCTATTACCGGACGGCTTTCGTTTCGACGAACCCACGATTGATTTGGCCAGACCGGTACGCACCGTAATGACACAAACCGGCGCGACGCTTGCGGTTTTCAATGGCGGACAGACTCACTGACCGGCACGGATAAACCATTGCCTTTCAGTGCTGCCCGTAATTGGGATACCTGATGCGGAATTTTCTGGGCCGCTGAGTCAGAAACCGCAACCGATTGCTTTTTCGAACGCCGAGGTTTTTTGACTTCAGGCTCGGGACTTTCGATCACCGGTTTGATCTTCAATAATTCCCGTTCGAGTTTGGCGATTTGAATATCCGCCTCATAGATCTCGATGGTTTTTAACTTAGCCTGTAATTGCGCTTCCAGTCGAACAGCCTCACGATTGACACCGTGATTACGTGTCTGAATTTCCTGACGCACCGAATCCGATATCGCCAACCAATCCATGTCCTCGCGGCTACGTGGCATGATGACCGGTAGCCGATGTCGTGAGAAACGCTGCGCACGATAGCGGTGAAACGTTTGAGCTACGTGTTTGAATGCGCTCAGCAGTTGCAATGCCGTTGCCCAAATTACTCGCAAGGCGAGGATGAACATAGCCAGTAAGATGACACCAAAAATAAAGTTCATTGAAGTTCTCCTTTAAAAATTATAAAAAACACTTCGAATGAACAGCACCCAGCTGGGCGATGGTCGCCCGAAGCGGGTTTTGATTTGCAGTGGGTAGTACCACTGCGGTTTACATCGGGCTTAACGCACCCAACACGATCACGGCTTAGCGTGCTCGCCGCCTAAAGACGGAACGCCGACCAAGGCCGGATTCAGCATTCTGGAAAGAATGCATGAAATGTCTGTTTGTCGAATGGGCTCTTTATGTGGAGTGCATTCGACAAACTGCGTGTTGCACTCAGCTACCCGTAGCCACAATCGCCAGGTTAAGACCTAAGGATGGGCTACGGATAATTGACTGGCCGATACTTACGCCGCTAACAACACCGCTTTCGAGAGTTCGAACAATTGCGCTCTCAGCTCTGAAAGATCGTTGATGGTGATGGCAATTGGGAATAGATGACTGACATCCAGCCCCAAACCGACACCGACCGTTTCAATACCACTATCGCGGCAACGCTGTAACAATTCCAGCGTGCTCAAGGTGTCGTTAGGCTGACCATCGGTCATCACCATCAACACTTTGCGCGGTTCCCGGCAACGCAGCAGCGAGGCCGCTCCAAACCAAATCGCTTCGGTCATCGGCGTACTGCCGGCGGCGGCCAGTGAAAATGCACCGGCTCGGGCATTCACACGTTGGCCATGTTCCAGCAATCGATATACCGAATCGTCCTGACGCCCAGGAAACGCGGTCACGCCAGGATTAACCCCCGGAATCCCTTCAAAGGCCAACGCCAGCGCCAAAGTCGCTTCCAACGCAATCGGCATACGCGATCCGATGGGCTGGCCATGGCTATCGGTCACCTGATAACCCATGCTTTCGGACTTATCGAGTAACAGATGAATGGCCGTATTGGGTGCCACCTTGGACTGTTTGCGTTGAAACAGCTTGGTTTCGCCGAGTGGTAAGCGGTGTAAACGCTTGCCATCAAGCCGCCGTCCACGACACGCAGGTTGAGACCGGTTTAAGGTCTGCGATTGCACCAGGCCTTGCAAAGCGGCACGGATTTTTCCCGATTCGCTTTGCACCTTACGAAGTAAAAACGCACCGGCCCGCTCGTCCATGGGTGGCTCGTGGCCACTGGGCATCAGCAATTCCGAACCATTTTCCGCCGCCAACGACAAGGCCGATTTCAGCGATTCAAACACATCCTGCTCGATGTCACTGTCACCAGCGGACAACAGGGTTTGCAAGACACCCATCGGGTCAGCAATCATCGCGTTTTCTTCATCTTCGCCTTGCGGGTTGGATGTCGAACTGTCGGAGGACGTTGCCGGTTCATCTTCAGGATTTTTGGGAGTCGAATCATCGTTACCCGCCGATTCTGAAGACGAATTTTCATCAGTGTCGTTGGGCAATCGTTCATCGGGCTCCATGTCATCCGGCTCAGGCGTGTTTTCCTCATCTGCCGATGGCTGTGCTTGGTTCTGCTGCTGTTGTTGCTCGAATTCCTGCTCAATCATGGTCAGGATGCGATCAGTCAATTGCAAACAATCACTCTCCGATTGCAAGTCATCCGGCACTTCGGACAACAAGCCTTTCAGTCGCGTTACCGCACCTTTCGGAAACGTTGCCTTCAGTGCCGCTTCGGTTTGTTCGACCAATGGCAATAAGGCCGATTGATCCAACACCTTGGCCCGCAAATATTTCAAGACAAAGCTGTAAAGAATATTGGCCGGATGATCATCAATGCTGTTGGCCACAAAATCGCCTTTGGCAATCATCTTTTCAATCACGGTGCCTATCGTCAGCCGCGTACCCGGAAAGTCCTTGGCTAGTTCGTGCTCAATGCGGACATCTTCAATCGCATTGCATAGTCGCCGACGTAATACCGAGTTGCCATAACGTAACGTAAAATTCGAATAGCGAATATGCGCGGCTTCGTGGGCTAAAAGCCCCCAGGCAACATCCTGATAATCCGGATCGTCACCCTCATAGGCCGGCAGCCAAATGGTTTGGCCATCGGTTTCGGCTTTATCACCGCCGACACTGACTTTGACGCCAAAGCGGTTGCCAATGGCGGCCGCAACGATGGGGAAGGCGTTGTGTAAGGTTCTATTTTTCATGGTGTGCTCCAAAAGTTGGGGCAAACCACGGCCCCAGCGGGACATGAATTTGCCCCAGTGGGTGAAGTGTTAAATGGCGTAGGATCAGAACCAGTAATCCTGGTCGGTATCGTCCGCCTCCTCATCGTCTCCTGCCGTCACCGGTTCCGGTTTCGCTGCGTTTTCCAAATCATTGGCTCGATCGGCATCGTTACCGGTTTCCAGATTGGTCTTGCTTTTGTCCAGCAAAACCTCCAGCGCCCATTCATCCGGTGTCGGTTCGAGTTCATCGTCAAAGATGCCGTCAAACAGATCAGTAAAATCCGGCTCGTCTGCAATGGTCTCAGTGATGACAGGTGAAGGTTTGGGTGATGCTGGTAGCACAGATGGCTTGGCCTCCGCTTCATCGACAATTTCTTCATAATCAATATCAACGTCAGTGTTAGTATCAGTTGATAGGATAGGCGCTTGCGCCGCCAACAAACCTTCACCATGCCGCCGGGTTTTATCCGGATCGGCCAGCAACATCGCCGTGGCGAGGATTTCTTGCAGTAAACCGCCCTCGATCGATCCCCGAATCGGGATTTTGCCGAGCAAGTCGTCAATGGTGGCGACCACCGGTGCCACCCGATGATCCAGAAAACTCAAGCCATCGAGTTTGTCGCGGATGCGTTTGATCGGCCTGAGCGCGTTGCGGGTGACTTGTTCCTTGCCGAGTAACGATTGCTCGACCAGCAAGTTGGCATCCACCGCAATTTCATGGAACATCTGCTCGCTCAACGAACCGATTTTGTTTTCCAGCCGTTCGACCTCCTGTTTCGGCAACTGTTCGGGCAATGCGACCGAGACCACCAGATAATCAAAGGTCAAGCGAGTGGCAACCAAGGCCACCGAGTCGATGGCTGTTTCGATGATGCCGGCAAATTCCGGATGTTTGACCATCCAGTCTTGTACCGCCGCATCGTAGCCATCCAGAAACTCGACCCGTGCCTGGGCAAAATCCCCGGCGATACGATCCAGTTCCGCCGTGACCTGCGCGGCTGCCGCGACCGGTACAATGAAGCCGCCGAGAAAGCGGGTACCGACGCGTAAACAAATGCGTTCAGCTTCCTTCTTTAGACGGTTGAACACCGATAACCGGTCAGGATCGAGTAGGCGCTTCGACCCCAAACTGGCCAAATCCTCCGGCGGCAACTTGCTACCGTCGGCCAGTACCAGATCCTCCTTGTTGAGCTTCTTACGCGCGCCGTAAATCGTGGCGTCGACTTTGATCAAGACCACTTGATCTAAAATGAGTTGGGTGTGTGTCATGTGTACCTCCTTTGGAAGCAGGCACACCGACCCCATGGGGCAAATGGCCCCTTCCGGGTGAATGTTAAAAATACCTGCATCGAACCCGATACAGGACAAAACGGTTTGGCCGTCAGCTAATCAAAACCAGTGATCGGTTTGATCGGACATGGCCGACGCCAGATCAAGCCGGGGTTTCAGTAGCCCCAAACTTTCCGCCAGCGGCCGTATGGCCTCGACGTCGGTATCGAATAATGCTAATACCTCTGTTTCGGCTTTCAGGTTAGCCGATACATCACGGCCATTTTCGGTGGCAATACCCACAGAAACGCCGGGAAACGCGGCCTGCTTCAAGGCCATCAACCACAGCCAAGGCAATACCTCGTGTTCACGGTGGATTTGCCCGCTGAGATCGAAGGCTTCCTCGCCCAGGCTGGCATCCATCAACCGTTGCCAACCGGACCAATTACTTGCCGCCAGTCCATAAGCTTGCGACCAGGCTTCCAGATCGCCCTGCCAACGCCGTAGCGCGATACCCATGTCGAGCAAGGTCGCGTGTCCAGCTCGGCAATCGACATGCCAATATAGCTTGTCGACCGCGATCGCCTGGGGCGGTATGGACGAGGTAGGCGTTATCGGTACCGCTCGGGGTAACCGAATATTGCCGTCATCATCAATTTCGACTTCGCCGACAAACACATAGCCCTTGGCCTGTTTTTGCCGTTCGATATCGAGTTGGCGAATCCCGGTTCGCGTGTTGATGCTCGGCAGACGAGAAGCCGTCTTGCCCCAACGCGTCGAGATCGAACCGTCGGCATTGGTAATGACGGCCCAGTCTTTGGAACTGCCATCACTATTGTGATAACGAAACAAACTCCACACGGCCATGACTAAGCCGCCCAATCGTCACCGAATACATCCTTGGCGATGCGATGAATCGCTTCGCGTTCGGCGGGTTCGGCTCTAAAGGTCAAGGCCCGGTCCAAGGAATACGCCAAGGCATTGGGCGCACTTTTGAAGGTGGCCACCAGTGACGCCCAACGCACTAAACCGCGCGTCGATAACGTGACTGACAACATGCCGCCGCCATCCGCGCCGCCGATAAACACCTTGCGAATCTGATTGGCGACCTTGATCATGCTTTCCCGTACCGATTCCGGCATGCTGGGCACCACATCGGCCAACAGTTTCATTTCGTCTTCCGGTTCTGGGTAACCGACTTCCATCAGTCTAAAACGATCCAGAAACGCCAAATTTTGCCGCAACACCCCTTGATACAATCCCGATTGATCACCGCTGCCAGCACTATTGCCGGTGGCCACCAAACGAAACTTGGGATGCGGGACAATTACGTCGCCGGTTTGCGGAATTGTTAGAGGTTTCCCTTCAACGATTTCATTCAAACCGATCAGCTCCGCTGGATCAATGGCATCGATTTCGTTGATCAACAACACATGGCCTAAGCGAACCGCCAGGGTCAACGGACCATCGATCCACTTCATCGCGCCACCGTCGACCAGCATGTACTGACCCAACAGGTCGTTGAGTTCCAATCGACCGTGACCAGTGACCGAATGCACGCCCCAATGTAGACGCGCCGCGACTTGCTCCAACAACGAGGTTTTACCGGAACCGGTAGGACCGGTCAGGTATAAGCCATCGCCATTGTGTGCGCCTAAAAACGCCAATACATCGCGCAAATGATCCTTGCGAAACACATAGGGTTTTTGCGCCGGTACATGGGTGTTTTGTCCTGGTTTGAAACCTTCCACTTTCATGGAAGCAGGTGCTGAAATGCCGAAAGTATCGGCGATGGAATAGGATTGATACATGGTGAGCTCCTCGAGGACTAGCCTCAGACAAAACAAGGGGCGCACCGCCCCGAAGGGTAATGAGCCCCAACGGGTGGTTAAAACCCTGGGAAACCAGGGTAGATAAAGAAATTAACGTAGCTGCATGACGCAGTACATCGCCCATTCGGCGCGGGCCAACAGCTCCAGATCCATCAAGCGCAGGATGCGCTGAATGTCGCTTCTCAAACCGGGGTCCGAGAGTTGACCGTGCAGATCCAGCAACAACCGCTTTTTGGCATGAATGTCGTCGCTATGCGCAACGTTCAGCCAGCCGTGCAAGGTTTTCCAAAAGTCGTGATTCATGATGACCTCCTTCAATGATTAAAAGGGGTCACCGAGTCCCGTGAGGGTGATGAACCCCAACGGGACAAACTAAACACACCAGGCTTGACGCACTTGGCACACGAGGCAAACGCTCATGCCGCTTAACAACGGAACGCCGGTCGAAACCGGATTCGGGATTCCACGAAGGGAATACCTGAACGATGCGGGTTTTGGATTGGACTTTTTTAAAAGCCCAGCCTAAAACCGACAGGCCTAAACTGAAGGATTCCATCAGGTCTCCGGCGTCAACTCTCGTAGCCGACCATCATCAATGAACATCCCGTAACCACCAGGGTTACAGGATGTCTTGAAACGCCCCCTCAAAACCAAAAGTCCACACCTGCCAGGTCTTTCAAGGCTTGAGCATCGAACGGCACTTCGGCATGTTTACCGTCGTCATCCCGGCAAGTTACGCGGACCCGCGTGGCAGACGGTTTACGATAGAGTTCCAGTGCCGCAGCCTGAACATCCGGTTGCAAGGCGTGCAGTGCCGCCTTGTAATCAATGGAACCCTGGCTTTGAAACCGGCTGATGCGTAGCCCGGAATGCTCCGCCGCTACGAAATCGCCCATCAACGCCACCAAGGTGTCTTCAATGAGTGACTGCTCGCCCTCCAAATGATTGATTTGGCTTTTGAGTTCCTGGATCGTCAACGCCCGTTGCCGATACGTCGCCGCCAGTTGCTGCCATTGCCGTTCCGCATGACCTTTGGGCAAGAACAAATCACGATCGGGATCCTTGATCGGCTCCTTTTTCGATTTGACCGCCGACCAGAAGTCCATCGCGGTATCGACCAACTCAGTGAGAAAGGTCTCATCGCGCTGAATTTCAAACTCGATGTCCTGGCCTTGGTGATAGAAAAACAAAAAGCCGCGTTGCGCTTCGGACACCAGCAGTTGTTGCTGGACTTGGCACCAATACAGTTGATAGGCCTCGGACGCTTCCCGATTCAACAGCACATCCAGAAACGTGGTCTCGTGGGGACATTTGATTTCCACGGGCTCATTCGCTTCGGATAAGCCGTCGAACGAAGCCCGCATCAAGGGATACTGTTCCGACTCGCCGCACAGCGGCAATAACATCAACTCGTGTTTATCCTCGAAACGTTGCAAAGCCTCAGGCTCTTGCTGGATACCGGCGCGGATCAACGGGTTGTTGTCCAGGCTAGCTTCCAGTACCAGGCCGATTTTCTCGGCCCAGAGCCGCCAAGGGGTTTTGTAAGGCGAACGATTCATGACGATGGCGGCTTCGCTGGCACTGACGCCTTGTAATCGCCATTGGCGCCAGGCGTCGGAACGTTGCGAAACGTCAATGACCTTCATCGCGAGAATCCGGTCAACTGCACCTGGCAACCAAAGCGCACCGTCTCGATACCGAGCTTGTGCAACTGGGTCTGGCAACGCCGGGCCCAATGGCCATCACCGAATAGCAACAGCATTTCGTCTTGCGCCGGTAGACAGACACCGCCAAAACTCTCGGCCAGTGTCGTTAGTTCTGGCTGGCTCAAAGGTTGCGGATTGGGTTCGTTGCTCTGGGGTCGCCAAAGGCGTTCCAGAAAACCTCGGCCGTGACGGCGTAACACCGTGGGTGAATCGTAACGTTGCCAGTCGGTATGACAGGGCACGCGGTTCAATGATTGATCGTTTGTATTCATGACCTCTCCTGATAAAAACAAAGAGCGTCATGTCCTACCCAGTGGGCGAAACAGGACGCCCTTGTGGGTGGTTAATGAATTGGGGATTACAGCGTTTTAAGCTGCGTGCCCCAGGGTTTGACGGGCCTGATTCATCGCCATGTCTTTCGCGGACAAGGGCGGAACGCCCATGTTGTCGGTTTGTTCCAGGGCTGGTGTTGCCTTGGGTTCAACTTGCGATACCTTGTCTAGCTCGACCAAGGCAAAGGTCAGATCGATGCCTTTGAACTTCTGGTGGGCATAGTCGTAGGCTGCTTTCCAGGCACCGGCTGCAGCGGTACGACGTACCAGTTCTGCGACGGCTTTTTGCACCTTGGGATGGATTTGCGACACGTCTATCACGTGCGGCGTTTGCTCGGGTGATCCGGCAAACCGATCATCAGCTTGGCCAACATCGGTTTCCCAATGCGTAGCCTCGCCATCGATCACCGAACTGTCGACAACATCGTCGAGCGTTTTGCCATCCATCTCCTCGGCGGCATAACCGCATTCTTCCGGAAAAGCTGCACGCAAGGACGCCGCTTTACCGCATTTGGCCAATTGCCCCTTGGGGCGTTTGATCCACATCGCGGTCGGCACTTGCGAGTGTTTACCGCCGGCGGTGCTATAGGCTTCAAGCCAATACACTTCCTCGGTAAAGGCACAACGCTTGCCGCTAACGATCCGGTAGACGGTAACCGCTACCCATTCGGGAAAGGTCACGGTGACACTGGATTCCTGCCATTGCTCGTTGTCGTCCTTGTAGCGCCCGGTAAAGGTTTTGGTGACATCGGGGCCCCAGACGGGTCTGTCCATGCCGGCCCAAACACCAGTTCTGGATGCGGTCGTCTGGATTTCCATGATGGACGGCCAGACGGTCTCGACATTGCGGCCCAAAGCAGCACTCCACATCGGCACGATATGCACCGGCTTTTTGAAGATGTCGAGCTTGCGGGCCTTGCAATAATCCAGCGCCATCAGAATGGCTTCCGGGGTTTTGGCCGTGGGAAAAGTGACTTCCGTCAGCACTTTCCAGGACTGTTCCGACAGGCCGTAGCTTTGTTGCACAACAGCCGGCATCGGCAGGTCGCGGGTTTTGG
Organism: Methylomonas sp. MS20; assembly: GCF_050275925.1. NCBI lineage: Bacteria > Pseudomonadati > Pseudomonadota > Gammaproteobacteria > Methylococcales > Methylococcaceae > Methylomonas > Methylomonas sp. MS20. The sequence goes on along the minus strand of NZ_CP189962.1, from coordinate 4,239,045 downwards.
GTAAGGTGTTGCGGTTGTTTTGGCTCATGGTGAATCTCCTTCAATAAAAAAGGGAACGCCATTGCCCGCCAGGGAATGGAATTCCCCTGGGGGTTGAAATACCGAAACCTGAAAAGGGTCGGCGGTGTAACCGTTAAACCAACGAACGCCAATAATCAGCGCGTCGGGGTTTAATGGACGGGCATATCGCTATAGTCGTCATCCCAATCGGCGTCTTCGGGCGCCGCTGGCGATGATGACGAACCGTTGGCGGCTGCCGATGCGTTTGGGCGATCCAGCATCTGCAATTCAAAGGCGGCGATTTCGGTACGGTACCGCTTGTCATTTGCTTGGCCCCATTGCTGGGTACGCAAACGACCTTCGATGTAGATCTGGCTACCTTTGTGCAAATACTGCTCGGCGGTATCGGCGAGTTTTTTGAAAAACACCACTCGATGCCATTCGGTCCGCTCCTGTTTGCCGTTTTTTGGATCGCTCCAGACTTCGCTGGTTGCCAAACGGACGGCGACTACTTTGCCGCCGTTATTGGGCATAAAGCGAACATCCGGATCGGCGCCGAGCCGACCCAGCAAGATGACTTTGTTCACGCCGCGATTGGCCATGATGACATTCCTCCTGTCGGCCGCGCCCGACTCAACGATAACATTACCCAGCGGCGCGGCGATGGGCATGCCGGCCGTCGAATCCCCGCAGGGAATCGATACGCCCGGCAGGGTAAACACAATCAATAGTCACATCAGGCTTGACGCACCTGACACGCCGATGGAAAACCACCGTCGCCGCTTAAAAACGGAACGCCGACCGAAGTCGGATCAAGGCGATCATGAAAGACCCGCCGAGAAAGTCTGGGAAGAATCGGAAGGCTGAAGGCCAACCGATTCCATTGGCGGCTATTGAAGCAGAGATTTTTTGAAGTGTGCTTGCAGCTGATGACGAATTCGCCGTCGTCTGCGGAAAGGCTTTAAAGAATTTGGCATACGATCATGAACCATTCGTCCAAATCAGGAAACGGTCATGTCCGAAGCAGCTCCACAGCCAAAACCATCCTCGCGTCGCGCCATCAGTCGCCCGATATTCGAGCGCACGTTTAGCATCAACAGCGAACAAGCCATTAGGGTGATTCGTGATAGCTATCACCGACTGATGGTGTCCTTGTATGCGATTGACGTGATCCTGCGCATCATCGGCAGAGAGGAAACGGTCGATGAAATCGAGAATATTGTCAGTCAGATGATTAACGAATGCGCGGAGCAACTGCAGCAGGAAAAATGTCGACTGGAAAAACTCAAGGCTGACAACGGCATCAATGAAACGCCGACCTACACGCATCCCAGAGAATTTGTGGCCAAGATTGCGTCGCCCCAGATAGCCCAATTCGTCGAGTTGATTCGTTTGCTGGATCAATTGATGATCGTGATGGACACCTTGTGGCTGTGCCAGGTCATCTCCAACAAACATTGCATTGCAGCACGCCTAGAGTGGCAGCAGCGGTTACAGCGACTAGCCAATAAAATTGTGACGATGGAACGGCATGCGCATCAAGCCGCTTATGAACAAGGGCATGGAGAGGAAGTACGATTGGCCCGACAAGAATCTGGGCTGTTGGGTGAGCCAGCGAAACTTTCCACGGATGAGGACCCATTGGTCGATGAGATCGACTCGGATAAGGCGGGTGGGCAATGACAGTTAGTTCGGGTGAAATATGCTTGAGCGTTTCACTATCCGAACAGGAGGCTTGGGATTTGGCGCAATTTCTAAAGCGAGCTGGATTTGCTGATTTTCGAAGTAACGCAGTCGATGATGAGGAGGCTTATCGCATGATAGTGGCTGCGGAAAAGCTCAAAAGTAACTTGGCGGCAATTGGCTATAGCCCACGTTAGCAAGCAATTCCTCTGTTGTTAGAGTTTCGATCAATACAGTACTATCAGTGCTTTATTTTTATCCTCGAGATCAAGGATGTCCCAAGCAAAGCTGGCTTTCGATTATTCAATTAAAGATGCTGAGGAGCTTTTAGCTCATTTCGACGCAATCAACACCAACCCGCCCCCGGCAAACGCTGAGGTTTTAAAACGAGCAGGCCTAGTGATGGCGCTCACTGCCTGGGAAACTTATGTCGAAGATCGCATAACCGAAGCGATGAATATCCGTTTGGGAGCTGTGTCAGGCAGCTATGTCGGCGACTTCATACATAAAAAGCTGCATCAAGACCTTAAGCAATTTCATAATCCTAGCTCGGACAAAACCAAACGCCTTTTCCTAGAGTATGTCGGAATCGATGTAACCTTGGGTTGGACATGGGCCAATACCGATCCTGAGCGAGCTCGAAAGTCTCTAAACGACTGGATCTCAAAACGAGGGGATGCTGTTCATCGGTCGAAACCCATTAACAATGGCGCACCGCAAGCGCATTTGATACGACGTGACGAACTCGAAAAAGTCATTCGGTTCATCAAAGAATTAGTCAAAGCAACGGAAACATATTTGGATGCGAATCTCTAATCGCTACGTAAATAACGTTTTGCTCTGAATTATTGGGGCAACTCACCCTTTGTGCTATAAACTCTAAAATATAGAAAGATAATCCCGTTCTCTATTTGTTCGGCAGACATAGAGGGCGATGTGACCAGTAAAGGTCAATCTATTTTGGAGAATGCCGATGTCACAAACCACCCAACAAGGTGGAGCGTCCGTGTATGCGCGCGGACAAATTCCATCCACCGATCTCAGTTCGCTCATTCAATTTTTGGTGAAAGTTTTTCCACCATCTGGTGAAGATTCCGCTCACCCACTCGGTTGGTCTGTTTTAAAGTTTGATCCTGAAAAACACCGGCTCAGCATTAATACATACGGAATACTTCGGCGGCTTCTTGCTCTAAAAGAATTCCGTGAGGCATTCTGCCAAACACCCGATAGTGGATTTCTGCGTGATTTAGTCAATCCACCAAAAAATTTTACTGCGAAACTCGGCGGCCGGATTTTTCATGACAATATCACCGGTCTCTCTCAGGCCATTACTAAATTAAAACGCCTGATAGTTGATGATATTGAAAAACTCGAACTTTCGGCCGATAGCCTGTTGATCAAAGATCCCGAGGTGGCGTGCGAGGCATTATCCAAACTAACTGGGATTAAAGATTTTCTTAAAGAACTGCCGGCACAAATAGTAGCAATGGAATTTGCTAAAACTGACCGGTCTGCACAAGATCGCGATAAGGATGTTGCACGTGTGATCTCTGCCCAGGAAGAAATTCAAGCTGAAGATTGGCTTGATCGCATGGCATCCAGCATTTCAAATGCCCATGCTTATCGAGACGACGAGTTTGATAATGTTCAACAAGAAAAATTAATTGAAACGCTTCGGCAGGACTTTGATAAACAAGATAGCCAAGTGACTCGATTCTTGAATTTCCTTGAGGACGAAGCGTTGTCCCGCGTGCGATTGCGAGTCAGCTTCGCGATTATGGATAGTTTGGCTGCCCAAAAATCAAAGTCAGAGCATGCCAATGATCGGCGATTTGTTGATTATATTCATAGGGTCAATCAGCTATTCGAGCATTACGGAACTCCAGAATCGCCCCATTCACTGCACTTTGATCTTACACGCACATTTGGGTTGACTGCGGAATTCTCCATCGCAGATGAGCTCATTAAAGCGTTGTTCTACAACTGCCTGCCAGTCTGGGCAGAATGGAATACTCAACTATTTGAATCGCGTCGGGTTGATCCACAATCACGGGGCGTTTCTGTTGTTCGTGAAGTGAGTTATCGATTTCGGGTGAACGGCAAGGATCCGCGTAGTGAGATGGAGCCGGCTTTTGATGCCCGGCTGAATCGCTTGCGTGACATTCTTCTTAACGATTCCGTTAATGAAATATCGCCGTTTGTATTGCGCAGGAATCTTTGCGAGCTTGTCGTTTTATGGCTGGTTTTGAATCCCAGCATCCAATCATCAGACTTGATAACTGAAGCCCAGCAATTGTCTCTTCGATTGAGCGGGCAAGGCAGATTGGCAATTGTTGCGATGCTGGATGATTTGAGCTTATGGAGTCTCAACGTCAAGGAGCTAAGCAAAACACTGGTTGCCCTGTTACGTACCAGATCTAATAATGTCATTGCTCACGCGCAGCGATCAGTTGATGATTTATATTTGGTCGTTCAGCAGAGCGTGGTGGACTGGTCTTCCATAGAGCGATCCAAGGGTAGAGTACGCGATCCGTTAATCAAGCCAGCATCAGGCCAACCCGAAAATATCGAGTGGTTCAGACATATTCAAATTGCACGAAAACCGGATGAAGTGCCCGATGCCTTATTTTCGGTTCGTGTTCGGACGGAGTTGAATGAAAGGACGCTGGCCGAAAGGGACGATGAAAATAGTATTTTTCAAATTCACAGGGAGCTACCCAGTCAACTGTTGAATATTACCTGGAGACCGTTCCGGGTTGATGAAAATCAATATCCTATAACTAAGCTGTCTCGAGTCAAGATTGAGCCCCAGTGGCTCATGCCCGCGGGGATCGACATTTGGTACGATCCCGAGCGTTTGAAATACCGCAACCATCCAAAATATTCCGAAGAAGACAGTCGGCAGTATCGTGCCGCCGCAGCTACAGCAATGACTGTTCTGATTCATGTGGTGCTTCAGGTATTGAGTGAAAAACTGGTGTCCCAGGCCGAAAAACGGATGCCTGCGCTGATGATTCGTTTTCAACAGCAGGGTAAAACTGCGGCCAAGGATGAGGGAGATCATTGGATATATGCCATTTCACAAGCCGTCGAATCCGCATTGATGCGCGATTTTCCCGTGCGAATGCAAGGTCTTGTGGCGGATGGGCTCAATCATCATTACAAAGCCAGAGGGGCGGCTTTTGCATTATCGGCCGCATTTCCCCTGATTGTTGCAACCAGCCGCGTACCATCGGTTAATAAGGTTGCTACATTGGTTTATAGCACTCGACCTTGCGACGATCACCCGCAAACCAATGATACCGATGGCTTTGTATTTCGAGCAAAAACTTATTTTGCGGAAGCTGTTAATGAAACATCGGTCGGTTATCGTCTGTCTTTTGACCGCATGCAAACCCATGTTGTAGAAACACGCGATTCCTTCAAAAGCCCCAAACTCATCGTTGAAGAAGTCTCCAGGTTGCAATCGCTGGGTTACGAGCACATTATTCTGGTATCGAGCCATTTCGGTAACCGGCGTATCAATCGTTCGGCGCAGCGACATTCGCCACATACCCAAACGGCATTTCTTGACGAGGTGGCTTGTAAGTTTCCCCATGTTAGTCTGTACATGCTGCGGCGAGACGTATTTCCTGCAACCCGACTCCGCACGCGTAGTAAAGCCGAATCGGCGTTTGAGGCTGTGCGAATTTCTGACCACGACGAATTTGCCTTTGATCAAGGCGATGGCGTGCTCAAGCAACTTATCCCGGTCTATACCTTTGCAACCTTGGCAATTGTTGGCAATGACGATGCCGCTAGGCCGCAATCAGGCTTTTGCACCTATTTTTGGGACGCCGATTACCAGGTGAAAAACAGCGAGTGGAGGGAACGGGTTCGTTCAAATCTGCTAGGGTCTGGCAATAGCGTCCGTGATTGTCTATTGGCGGTTCTACGAGGATTGCATTTCCTGGAAGCTGAAAAGCAACCGGATGGTGGCGTCTTTAAACCGGTATTGGATCCCTTCGGTTGGGTGCAACCATCGTCTAGCGGTGCAGCAGGAGAAATTGAGGTCCAGCCTTCTAGTCGACGTAAAGGCAACATTTTGCTGTCATTACCGGCATTGTTGTCTCATGTCACTGAAAGCCTTCACAGTGGGTAATCGTCTTGCTTGATCCTATTCAACGACATTCGCTGTGGGGACAGACATTCGAAATTGCCGTCAAAAGAGGTGTGCTGACAGCTTTAATGGCGAGTACCGTTCAGGATCTGGATAGTCTTGATCTGACACCCTGGAAGGCATTGGATGCGGCTGATGTGTATGCCGCGCTGGCCAAAGAACTTCGAGAAGTCGATCAAAACCTGAAAGCCAGTACCCGTGAAACCGCGCGGCATCTTTTCGAGTTGGGAATGGGCTTAGGGCAAACAGCCATGCGGGAATATTTGCGAAAATTAAAGTCTGACGCTGAGGATTACCGCATCAAAGCGTTGTGGTGTCCATTACAACTGCCTCGGTTACAGGGCGACTTCGATGCCGAAAGAGAAGAAGCTTTGCTGGCCTGGGCTGCTGCCTTTGGACAAGAGCGGATTGAATCTGCTTTGGCGAATAAAGGCTTTCCAGCCAGAGCTGATTTCTTGCTATGGTTGGAGCCAAGTTACGATTCCTTGGGCCGCGAATTTCTGTGTCTCGAGTTTTCGCTAAACGGTTTGCCTGAAACGGCTGACTACAGCAAACCCGGTGCCCATTTGGAAGAACTCCGGCGTTTTGCATGGTTCATGGATACTCGCAGCGTATTTTCCAGAGTATGCGCTGAAGTTTCCGGGGAAGAATTTGTTCTGTCTCCCGACATCAAAAATCACTTACCTGCATTTACTGGTCGCGACAAGCCCCTGTACAAATTATGTCAGGCCGCTTCCTACGTCCACACCACTATGCGATGGCTGAAGAGCCAAGGGTTTGATGACAAGCCTTGTAATGCTCGTGCACTTTCCATCACCCAAAATGGCTTTGAAAGTTTGGCTGCCAGATTCTTTTCCAGGCATGAAGTCGATCCCAGAGTTTCCCTGCTAGAAAGTCTGGGTCGGGCCTATCGCGACACCGAAAAAGTGCCAGATTGCGATGAAGATGCGTTGAACGATCATATCAGACATGCGTTTGACAAAATTCGTAAGGCTTTACCCAAGGCAATCAGCAAGCAGTTTGTCGATATGCGCGAACTGCCAGAACCCGGCAAAAGCCTAGCCTTCAATTTTTCTGAAGACGTCGAGGGGTTTTTGAATCCTATGGCTACCATGCCCTGGCAAGAAGCCTTGTCTTGGGTAGATTCAGATTCGAGCATAGCCGATTTCCTCAAAGCCAATCCTCAAACGGCGATTTCGGCAACCCTTGCAGAGCGAGTCAAATACGGCCAATCTGTGCCATTACGCGATTTACACTCAGCAGCCGTCGTTGCCGGCATGCGATCGTCAGTATTGGGCCAAATGACTGTGTTGGGTCTTGAAGGGAATCCGGGCATCGGTAAAACCACGGCCGTTGTCAGTTTCCTTAAGGAATCCAGCGAAGGCTTTTTGTTTCTCTATGTCAGTCCCAGAGTCATTATCAATGACGATGTCACCGAAAATCTGGCAAGGGATAGAACCAACAATCAAACCAGCGGTATCCTGACGGTTACCACTAACTCGAAACTCATCGGTGCTGCCAAGGCCTGGTATGAAAAACAAGTGCAGGATGGCACGGTACCCAAGCGAATGGTCGATAGTGCTGTAGTGGCCGACGGGGTTGAAAACCTTAAACACCCAGACAACAGTACTCTGATTCTTTCGCCTGCCACAAAAGAGGCGCTGGAATTGACCCATATTGGTTCTAGTAATCGGAAACGAGCTGAAACCGAACGACAGGACAGAATGGAAGATGATAAACGGCCGGGCGTTTTAAAGGTGTTGTCTCTTGCGACACGAAATCTTCTGGCTGAAAACCCCTGTATCAATCGCGTTGTGCTGACCGCGGCTATCCAAGGTTATCGGGAATTGAGCGGTGAAAAAAGTACTTTGTCTGCTCTTGATAATCTATTTAAAAATCCGACTAACAAACAATCTGGAAAGCAGGAGCGACGGGAGTTTTCTCAGCGTATCCAAACCATTGTGGTCATGGTCGATGAATTGACCGGAGACGGTGCGGGTGCTCCGTTTATTCATACTGTCGCCCGATGGTTGGATCAGCAGTTCATTCGGCCTTTTGATCAAGAGCCTTTGTTTCGCGTGATTCTGATTGTATCCGATGCTTCTTTGGGTAATGAGATCGTTCTTGATCGTTATCTCAATAGTGGTAAACGCACCCCGGATAAGGTACTGGTTTCCAAAAGTGCCGGGAAAAGACCATTTCGATTGTCTGCCATGCCGGTCAGAATCGGTGGAAAACGCTTGCCGGTTCTGCACATCATGACAAACAGCTACCCGGCAACTAGGCTTTCCATAGATTATCGGGTTAGGCTGGATTTGATCAAGCCAGGTGAATTATCGGACGGAAGAATACAAACTGTGCGGCAGGCCATTGCCGAGCAACAAGGTGAAGCGATTATCGGTAATGTCATCCAGGAAATTAGGCGAGCGCTGGATTTAGGCGCAGACCAGGTTATTTTTTTCGCCCAAGACAAAGCCTTTCTTCGTTCGATCGAGACAGTGTTAGTCACCAGTGAAGATGGTGAGCCATTATTATCGGCATTGCAGGTGGCGATTCTGGATTCGAGTGTCACCGCTGCCAAACGCAAGACTCTGATTGCTGATGATAGGCGGGATACCGTAAAAGTGTTTTTGATGACATCGAGTGGGGCTCGCGGAGTCTCTTTCCCGAAAACTGATTGGATCATCGCTATGATTCCCCGCTTTGGTATCGAAGCGGCATTGATGGAAGTGGCTCAGTTGATATATCGGGGACGTGGAAAATACTACACGTCGGATAATGGCATGCTTTGCGATGATGGTGATTGGAAGGATCGCCGCTTAGTCATGCTCCTACAAGATTTTCTGCCACAGGATGAAGTTCCGGAGCCTCGACAATGGCTAAGGCAGGTCAGCGATCTCTTGACCTATCTGGTCATGCTTCGATCGACTATTTATACCCGCATTGTCGGTGATGCAGGCCTGGATAAACAGAATCTTGCCATGGTTCCAGTGGGCGGCATTGGTAGCGAAGAAATGTTGTCATTGATGAGTACACATGTTAGAGCGTTTTTGAGAGAAGCAGACGTATTTTTGAGGGAGTACTCGGCGGATGTGAATCGGCGTGGTTTGGTCGCCAATGCTCAAAGAAATACCCAGCGCTTGTTTTCGAAATTTTCGTTGGACGCGACAGCGCGATCTAAAGACTTTAAAAGCGTTGTTCGACTGGAGGATATTCAGAATTTTTCCAGACGCGCGAGTGCTGATAATGCACCTTTATTGATTTCGCCGAATGACGATCCCGATTGTTTACTGCCTGATCATCTCTATTGTATCGGCCCCTTTTGGCTGGAGCATTGGGAAAGTCTTGAGAAACAAGAGCGGTTTAACGTTGAAGGTTGGTCAACTGATGTCGGCCATCAAAGCGAAAAGTTATTTGGAGAATTGGGCCATATTTATAAGGATGAGACGTTGCCTTTTAAATTGCGACATTCCGCTGAAGAACTATTTCGAATACTGGCACGCAAAAAAGACGAGGCAACACGCGAATTTTCAACGGTCAAATCGCTTCAATCACCTTCAACCTGGATTGTTGTACCATTGGATTACCCCAGATTCTGGAAAAAAGATGCCAGTGGCAGACTCCCTTCGCTTGGCGATGATGAAATCGCTTGGAGGGATTCGCTGGGTGCCTGCATACCCACCACCGCTGAAATATTGCCCGTCATTCCACGCTATGCGGATATCCCGTATGCTGCGGCGATTGGTGAGCAAGATCCGGCAAGACTGGAGCTGATTTTTGATGATAGATATTTAGCAGCATCGAATGAGCTCAATTTATTGAATACAATTTTGTTGGCTCACTAACTAATTTCGATATTGCCAGATAAGACATCATCATTTGGTTTGAATAATTTATATTTGAGTGCAACCAGGTCCGGTTACCTGACTTCTACCCCCTGTTTTGGGAGTTACTTGAATCTGGGTGCTAATTCTTTCTTTTAGCGCAGAAACATGTGAAATGATTCCAATCATTTTGCCATCCTGGTGCAGACTCGAAAGTGTTTCAAGCGCGGTTTCAAGCGCTTCTTCATCAAGAGTTCCAAACCCTTCGTCCAGGAAAAGTGAATCCACTCGGACATTCTTGCTCGCCATATGCGATAGGCCCAATGCTAGGGACAGGCTGACGATAAAACTCTCGCCGCCGGAAAGGTTCTTTGTGGATCGAATCTCACCAGCCTGGTAGTTGTCGATCACGTTGAGTTCAAGTGGCTGAGTGGCATCACGAAGTAACAAATAGCGGTCAGTCATTTCCTGAAGTTGTCTATTGGCATGACCAATCATCATTTCAAAGGTCAATCCCTGCGCAAAATTCCGGTACTTCTTACCGTCCGCCGAGCCAATCAATTCGTGTAGGTTTTCCCACCTACGACACTCATTTTTCTGTGCCTCGATAGCCGTCTGCTTGTCGTTTACCTGCTCTTTTGCAGCCGTATTCTCGCTGAGCTTATGCTTGAGTCCGGCAATGATGTCCCGCAGCTCTTTCAGAGAGTCTTCGTGCTCCTTAAATTGGGGCTCGAGTTCTTCCAGCGACTTGTCGGTAATGTTGCGGGCCATTTCTGTGTCCAGGCGTGATTCCCTATCCTTCTGTCTGGCTTTCAAATCTATTTGCCGATCATCCAAATCCTTAGCTTTAGCCGCCAGCTCAGCTTTCAGTTCAGAAAATAGTATGGCTGCCAGAAACTGTTCTTCATTTGAAAAGCCCAAAGGTGCGAGCGCGGTGGAGAATTCAATTTCCAGCCTAGTCAGTTCCGGCTCTCGTTGGTTGATACGTTTTTTCAGAGATTCGCCATGGGCCTTCGCAGTATTCCAGTTTTGTTGGAGCTCATTGTGCCGTTCTCTAGCTTGTTTTTCGGCATCTTCGGCATCAGAAATCGCTTTGTTCAACCGGCGCTCCTCATCGTCGGGATTCTTGTTGCCGTAAAGTGCATTGCGCTCTTCATTTCCGGTGGCGAGTTCCTTTTTTATTGTCTCCAGACGTTCCCGCTTTTCGGTAAGGGCGGTGCTTTGAGTTTCGATAACCGCATCCAGCCGATTCACCTCTCTGTCAATGTCGGCAATCTGTTTCTCGATGTCCGCCTTTTTCTTGACCTGGGTCTGCCATGCCTTAAGACGCGCTCTGAGTGATTCGGTCAGTGATGAAATGTCCGTTTCAGGGATGTCCGCAATACCAAGCGGCTGGAGTTTGGTAGTAACGACTTGCCTGCGTTCGGCAAAATCGGCAAACAATTGCACTAGGCTGTCCTTAACCTCGGACAGAGCTTTCTCGGCAGACTTCTTGTCATTAGCCGCTACTGATTCCAGCTTTTCAGCCTCCGTCAGATTTTTGCGGGCCAGGCTTTCTACTTCTTCGAGTTTCTTGATAGCGGCTTCCTGATCCTCGGCTTTACTGATTAGCCTGGTCAGGTAGTCGATTTTCTTTTCGGTTTCATCGGGAACAGGGACATTCCCCTCCGCAAAAGGGTGCTCGGTTGCGCCGCAGAGTGGACAGGGCTTGCCGTCTTCCAGCTTTGCCCGATGATCTTCAAGCTCCACAATCTTCGTCAGGAAGGCCATTTCACGCAGCAGGGTTTCTTTCTCGGTGCGGTATTCCCGCAACAAGCGGTCCCCCAGTAGTTGGATCAAATCCTCTTTACCCTGCTGAAGCTGTTTCGAGGCGTCCTCCAACTCCTGCTTCCGAATGCCGGATTGCTTCTGACAGTCTTCGAGTGACTTTGCCGCCAGTTCCAGAGTCCTATTGGCGGTATCTTGAGCAGCCTCCTTTTGAACAATTTCATTTTGTTTGGAGAGCATGCCGCTCAGCTGTTCCTCAACACCAGCCAGGCCGCCGATCAGCCATTCATCCTGCGCATGCTCCTTGAGGTAGCCGCTCACAAGATCAAGCGTCCCCTGAGCCATGGAGCGTTTATCCTGTTCTTCAAGTCGGGCTCTTTTGTCAGTGTCAATCTTGGCCACCTCCTTCTTACAGTCTTCATCTCCTTCCGAAACAGCTTTTTTCTGATCGGCAAGCTTCTGATCCTGGGAGCGAACCTTCTGCAATATAGGCGCGGCCGTTTTCAGCTCTTCTTTTGCTCGGACGGTTTGTTGCTCAGCCGATTTCAGTACTCCGGCCTGTTCCTTGGCGGAGGATTCGATTCCAGGCAGAGCCTCTTCCTCGGTTTTCAATGCGGCTGTGTCATCAGTCTGCTGCTTACGGGTGGCAGTGAGCATCGCGTATGCGCCGTCCAGTGAGGCGGCATTCAAAGCCTGGTTGAGCTTTTCACGTTCCGGTTTGAACGTCTCGATATCGCTTAGCAGCTTACTCGCCTCGTCAGCCAGGTCGCCGATTTCCTTCTTCAGTCCATGGATGGTCGTGAGCCAGGCAATGGCTTTCCCGGTCTCAGCGGATTTAACCACAAGGTCTGTCTCTTCCTTCTGCTTTGTATTGAGTGCCTGACCAATCTCTTGTTCCTGTTCCGGTTCAAGAATCGCGATGCCTGCCGTTTCGGCCTGGAGCAGGTTCAGCTTTTCCCGCTCCTCACGCTCACGCGCATGTACACGGATGGATATCTGGCTGTAGATCTCTGTTCCCGTGATCTGCTCCAGAATCGGAGCACGATCATCCGGTGCTGCCTGAAGGAACGCTGCGAAGCCGCCCTGGGCCAACAACATGGAACGGGTGAAACGATCAAAGTCCATGCCGGTAGCCGACTCGATCTGGTCGGCAACCCCTCTGATCTTGGATTCGAAAATCTCGCCGGAATCGGCATTGGCAATTTCGTGCTTCGGGGCCTGGAGTTCTCCATCCGGATTCTTGCGTGCCCGGTGTTGGCTCCAGTGACAGCGGTAACGCCCAGATTGGGTTTCGAAGGTTACCTCGGCAAAGCATTCGCCGGTCTGGCGGGACATGATTTCGTTTCCACTCTTGGTGACCTTATTCAGGCGAGGCGTCCGCCCGTAAAGGGCGAGGCAAATAGCATCGAGGATCGTGGTCTTCCCAGCGCCGGTGGGACCGGTGATGGCAAAGATGCCATCAGACGCGAAGGCCGGGTGCATCAGGTCGATTTGCCATTCGCCGACCAGCGAGTTCAGGTTCTTGAAACGTACCAGCAGTATTCTCATCGACAGCCTCTCTATTCCGCCTGCACGTCGTCTTCATAGAGAGACGAGACCGTTTCCTGATATGCTCGAAGCAGCTCCGGACGCTGGTCTTCAGGCACCTCATGAACGGCGAGGCATCGTTCGAACACGTCGTTCACGTTCAAATCTTCGAGTGTTTCCTCTTCATGGATTTGTCCCAGCACCCGGTCGATGACACGGCTGTTCTTAATTCGGAGGATTTCCATTTGGGTGCCGGAAATAGCGACCTCCAGGCGTTCACGCAAGTCGCCAATAACCTCAGTGCCGTCGTAGATGACTTCGAGCCAGCCTTGGGAGCTAGTCGCCGAAAGTTCATGGATGCGATTTGAAACGCCTTTCCAATCTCCTTTGATTCGCTCCAACTTTTGAAACACTGGCACATCTAGTAGATGAACAGATGTATCCGTGCTGTGGAACTCCACCTGACAAATACTTTTCTGTTGAGTGGCTTCTCCGAACCCCATTGGCAAGGGGGAGCCGCTATAGCGTATGAATTCGGAGCCGTCAACTTTTTGCGGCACATGTAGGTGCCCTAATGCGGTGTAGTTAAACGACGGTGGAAAAATTCCAACAGTTACATGCGCCAAAGAACCAACATAAAGTTCACGCACGCCATCACCATCGACAGTTTTTCCACCTGCGGTAAACAGATGCCCCATACCAACGATGGGAATATTGGCACCAAGCTCGTCGCGCTTTTTTTCGGCTAGGGCGGCAACGGCTTCGTAATGATTACGGATACCATCAATCAGCTTTCGCTCCTTGTCTTCAACGCTCTCACCAGCTTCCGCCACGCGGATATCTCTGTCGCGGAGGTAGGGTACGGCACAGACAATCAATTCCGGCGTATCCTGATTATTCCTAAGCACAAGCACTTCGTCTTGTGGATCGGAAGTAGCGCTGCCGACCACATGAACATCGAGAGCCTTGAGCAGCTCCTTGGGGGCATTGAGAAATGACGGTGAATCGTGGTTGCCCGCAATCACAACGACATGCCGACAGGATGAAGCGGCTATCCTGCACAGAAATCGGTAGTAGAGCTCCTGAGCACGATTGCTTGGCGCGCTGGTGTCAAAAACATCACCCGCCACCAGCAGGGCGTCGATTTCATTTTGTTGAATCGTCTCAGCCAGCCAGGTCAGAAAAACCTCAAACTCTTCATAACGTTTTCTGCCATAAAGGGTCCGGCCAATGTGCCAGTCGGATGTGTGAAGGATTTTCATTGAACACCCTAGTTAATATCAAAAGCCGTCATCTTGTACTCCAATACTTTGGAGAAAAGCTAAATACTGATCGGTATCTATCTTAAGTTTTGAAATAATCTGCTGTGCAACAGTTTTCATTTCTGGGACTTCTATTGGAGAAGCACCACGCTCAAATCCTCCACACAAATGTGAGTATTCATTATTAACACGTTCTGTAAATATTGTCGGAATACTATCATCACCAAAAAACTTTAATAGTTTGTCGTCACCATCAACGCCATTTGGATATCTGTAATAAAGGTATATCTCCAAAAACTTTCTGGCATTATTCCCAAAATTATAAAAATCTTGGTAATTATCATCATCAATAAATTGAGCTGTTGCGCATTTATAAATCTGATGAAATAAATAATTGAATTCAGTAACATAGTTTTTCAAGTATCCAGGCATTAGAGATATTTGACTTATGTCACCTGAACGCTCCAACATAAAAAACTCCCTTATCTTTTTTCGCTTATCGCCTTTGCCTGTATAGTCATTAGATATTCTCTTGAGGTATTTTAAGAAATCGAGGTTATGTGTGGAAATAAACAACTGCAAAAAATTTTTCGGCTTCACAATTGCAGCATTGATGAGGCTATAGACAAAAAAGATATGGTTTGAATCCAGACTGGAAATGGGATCATCAATCCAGATAATCGGTTTATGACCTTTAGTCTCAATATCCTCTAGCTTTGCCATGAAGTAACAGAAGGCTATCAGGCTACATTCACCTTCACTAAGATGGAATGCTTTTTGACTGTTCCGAGTTACTTCAAACCGGTATCCCGACGACGCATCCCCGGAAGTTCCTTCAATAGCTTTGAGCGAAAGTGACTGGTGACCAAAGAAATTATTCAAATAGTCGTTTACCCGGTCAGCCCCCTTGCTTTCATCCTTCAACTGGGCCTTCAGTTCCCCAATCTCAGCTCGTTTTGTTCTCACCTTTTCCTTTGCAGTGTTTTTAGCTTCCTCTGCTTTGCCCTTTGCCTCATTCAACGCTTCAATAGCTGTGCATTCATTGTCATAATTTATGATGTTAATGAATGTATGAACTTCATGGAGGCGGAGAGCAGCGCGAGCTTCCGATTGGTCGGCGCTAAGCGAAGTAGTGAACTGGTTTGATTCGTTTCTGAGTTGCTCATACGAATCCCTAACCGCATTCAAAGCATCTTCAACAGACTCAGGCGGATCAAATTCGAGAGGTGTAAAAATATCGTCTTTTCGTTTTTGGACCTGTTCTTTTATGGAATCCAGACTTGCACAGTAAGAAGTTGATTGGACTGATAACTGTTCTGCCAGCAAATCCAAGTTAGAGGTGAAATTAGAATAGAAATCCGAATTCTTGATTTTCAGTAGATTGGGAACTCGTGACCGCTCACGTTCAATCGATCCAAGCAGGTTATCGAGTGCTTGCCGAAGCTCTTCAGACTCCTGATTGAAATGTTTGTCCAGCTTCTCCCATAAATCTGAAGGAAGGTCGCTACCACAAAATGCACACTTATCTCTTTTCTCTTGATGATGTCCCCGACCAGTCCTCACCCACGTCGCCAACGCCGCATCGTTTAGCAATTCCTGAATTGGGTCAGACGCCTGAATCTTTTTTTCAATTAGCTCTTTAGCCTTTGATGTGGTAGCAGAGTATTGAAGATTAAATGATGACGATTCCGGGATCTCCGGTTTAGGTTCTTCTCTAAGGAGGTCATGAAACTTGCCTACCTGCTCATCAGTAAGCGGGGAATAGGTACCTTTGGTAACAGTCGTGATGTCTGTTTTTATCTTGGGCACATTGTAGTTGGCATCTCCAAACGATTTATTGTGCTTAATTCCGATGCCTGCCTTATTGGCTTTGTCACGTAACTTTCCTTCCAATTCTGACGACTTATCGCCATGGGCTTTTCTGGCTTCGATGAATTTTTCCTCAGCACCGAGAAGTTCCCCCAGCAGTCCTGACTTATCCTCTTCGTTACCAAGTTCGGCTTCATGCTTTTCGATTTCTTCCTCAAGCTTTGTATTGTCTTCCCCCAAGATAGCGAACGAGTTGATGGTCTGCTCGTCATCAACGATGAAGCGTAGGTTGTCTCTGACAAAGTCTTCATTGAAAACCCTAACCACTTGACCATGGCTATTCAATGCGTTTTGCGTGGCATTGCTGCCGCTGTCAAAAGACAGCTGAAATTCAGGTGCGCTATATTTGTTTGAGATCGAACCGGTTTCGAGAGCTCTAAAAATCCGTGATAGCGTTGTTTTACCGGAATAGTTGCGCCCATATAGAATATTGATCTTCTTAAATTCGGCAACGTTATTGCCGTCATCTCTTACGGATGACGTCCAACGAAAGTCATGAAAGACTGCCATATTTTTTATGAAATCAATTTTCTTTATTCCTTCGCTCATTAAACTACCTCCATTTATTGACTATTTTTAATAATGGTCACCTCAAACGCCTTACACGGCCTAAACTGCTGCAGCCGATTAGCAAAGGCAAATGCGTCGTTCATGTCGTAGTGCTGAAATATATCTAGGCCCCGATCTAAGGAGATCTTCCAGCCATGGTCGGTAATGATGTGGCGGGCATGGATTGTGCCGGAAGCATCGAACTCCCATGTGAAGTTGATGCCGATAGCGCTAGCGGATTCTTTCATTTTTTCGAAATTGTCCTGCTGTTGCTCGCTCTTAAATTCGTCTTCCGTAGTGACCAGATGGACAGCCACTTCGTCTTCCTGCGCTTTATGTTTAACCACAGTTTCCAGGAATTCCATGAAATTTCTGATTTGGTAATACAATCGGATGTATGGGTCGGTAACTGTAATTTTGGTTGCCCCTTTCAGATAAGGTCCCAGAAGCGTATCGAATGAGATGCCTTTTTGATTTTCCTGAAAAGTGAGATGCTTTTCCTTTAGTTCAATTTCTTTGGGGGCTGTGGATTCTTTTGAAGCCGTTGAGACCTCGTCTAATCCAAATTCAGGAGTTTTGGCGTTTTCGCCATCAGTGACGGTTTTATGGTAGTAGTGAGGATATTCCCGCTCTTCAAGGGTTGTGACTAGATGGGATTCTCCGCTTGAATCTAAATATGAAAAGCAAACGTTGCCGTAGGTGGAATCGATCCGCATTAGTTGGTCTTTGACGCGTTTTCTTCCTTCGATAGCGAATCGCAGTAGATCCTCAATTTCTTCCTTAGAGGCACCTCCATGCGGGAACAGTATCTTCATCAGGCCTGAGAACGTTTTATTGATACCGTCACGATCCCTCGTCGATATATCCGATGACAGCGTAAAGTGCTGTTGGTAACGATCTGAATAATCGTGATTTCGCAAAGAACGAAGGATTTCAGCCAGATAGTCCACTACAAATCCATAACCGTTGGAAAACATCTCGCCACGGATAATATCGACTTCCCAGCCGGGTATATAAAAATGGATGCGATCCAGGAAAGCGGAGTCGTAAAACTTATCTGGCAGTTCGTCGAACAAATCCGAATGTTTAAGCATGTAGGGAACGGTATGCTGAGTATTGCCTACAAACACCATAGAGGCCTCAGCACCGAGTGTTTCGACACCCCGTGAAAACGACTTGTTGGCCATGTAATTTTTCATGATATCAACCAGGGCCTTGTCCACTCGCTTTTGCTTGCCGGCAAATTCGTCAAAGGCGACACAGTCCCAGTAACCAACCAGCCCGATTTTGCCAGAGGAGTTGTTCACGAACAGCTTTGGAACTGTAACTTCCCCTCCCGATATCAGAATTCCGTGAGGTGAAAACTCCGAGTAGATGTGGGATTTACCGGTACCCTTAGGGCCAAGTTCAATCAAGTTGTAATTACGTTCGCAGAAGGGAATCAAACGGATCAGTTGGGTCAGCTTACTGCGTTTGCCGAACATTTCCGGATTAAATCCTACGCTTTGAACCAATAGATCGATCCACTCTTCCGTTGTGAATTGCTTGCGTGCTTCAACGTAACTATCAAAATCCAAATGAGATAGCTGGATGGGTTTTAAGGTCGACAAAATCCAAGGGCTGGCGTTTTTGTCTTCAGTGAATTCGTACTCTAGGTCGGCAATGCACCATATACCGCTGACCAGTAACTTTGGATGGGCCTTAACTGTTCGCGAATCAATTAATACTTGCTTGAGACCTAGATTAGAGAATTCCGCTTCATACACATCGGCTTTATCATTTAATGCCGCGCTGATTTTATCGATAACTTTGTAGCGCCCTTTTTCCTTGATATTCGAACGTACCAAACCGGCCTCATTGCGATGCACATAATGCTTGCGCAAAATCTCTTTGACCGTTTCGATGCCGGTTTGAATGGTAGCGTCATCACTGGTAGCGCAATATTGCCCAAGTAAATATTCCAAAACATAAGAGGGAACAATGGCATTGCCCTTAACCGTTTTGACGAGATCCTTTCGGACAACAAGTCCAGGAAAATGGGTATTGATTTTCTGATCCAATTCGTTCATCGGGTATTCGTCCCTTTAAAAATCAAAATCGCTGGTAAATGAGCGTCGCATCATATATCGGAGCGACTTGTATTCCTTGTAGTGGGAAGTACCAGCGTGCTTTTCCTCCAGTCTGAGAATGACTTCTTGGCCATTCGCTTCATCCGCTTTGCGGCTGAGCACGAAACGCAGTTGTAACTCCCGCTCCCGCGGGTTTTCCGATGTCAAATCGAACACGAGATCATGGCTGTCCGAGATCAATTCTCCGGTTTCGGAATAAATCCCTGCACGCAATACCCTGGGTTGAATTTTGTCGGTTACTGGACCTGCCTGATAGAGCGTGACAGCTAATTGTCCAGAGGTGATCACCGAGCTCGCACCACGCAAAATATCGACCTCAACAGCGGTCACGTCGCTCTGGCGTTTTTTGTTGATCTTAATGACCGGGATCACCACCTCCTGCAGCGACGCACCGCCATGCACAAAACGACTACCGGATCCTTTCAGTCTCAGACGATTAATCGATTTCGGGATTTGCACTTCGACATCCCCGCATAATCCAAGCTGGTCAGCTTTAAAGGTATGCAACCCTGGCGAAAGCTTTAATTTTTTGCCGAGGATAAAGCGCCTATCACGATACAAGATGACTTCACCTTCCGGCTCACCACTCAAGAAATCACTCTCAGCAATTTCACGGTGTTGATAAATGAAACCGTGATCTGCAGTGATCAACAAGTTATTGGCATTGGCGGCTGTCAGCTTTTTAACCAGCTTTAAAAGATCATCCAATGTGTGTTCTGCCGCTTCGAAGGCTTGGCCTTCCGAGTGCATCTTGTCACCCGTATGATCAATCCGGTTATGGTAGATATACAGCACTTGATTGGCTTTCAACAGTTCCCGGCTATCGTCGCGGTTCATGGCCATAAAATCTTCAGCCGCAATGGCTTGCCCACTACCGTTCAAGGCCATCTGCAGAATTTTTGTCCGGTTTGCCGTACCCTGCGAACTTTGCCCATCTACCAACACCGTACCGGTTTCGTTGTCGGCAATCGCTAATTCCTTATTGGGTAACAAAGCGGCCATGCCCAGTTGCGTATAACTAGGCAGCATGGAAAGCGCCGGCTCGATCTCGGCACTATATCGATCTTCCTGGCGAATGAGGCTAAGCAATTCTTCGCCAATCTCATAGCGCATGGCATCGGAGATGATCACACAGACCTTATTGTCCTTGCGCAGGAACGGTCGCACCCAATGCTCGAAGAACTCACGTTGTCTTCGTACTGGAGATGCTTCCCATTTGATTGCGGAATCAACCACGGTTTGAAAACTATCGCCCAGCTTAAGTAAATAGTTATTCGAATACAGATTTTCAATTTGCTCGGTCAGCGTCTCCATCAGGGAAGCTTGCCCCGACATTCTTACATGGACGGTGAATTTGCGATAAAGCTGATCAAGCCGATACCATGCGCGACAATAGCGCTCGACACCGCTCGCTAAACTGTCCACTTCAAGATTGACCTCTCCCAAAACTTGTAAAAACTGGGCGGCGAAATCGATAGCCTCATAAAGGTGCCGGAACTCCCGATACCAATGACCTTGCCGACGTTGGCGAACCCAAAGAGCCACATCGCCACTGGACAGCGTCCGTGAAGCCACCGCCCGTACCAAATCGCTGATGATCTTTTGGTCAATCAGACGAAAATAATCGAGTTCTATCAACTCGGGAAGATCGCGTTTGGCTAGGTCTTGCTCAATATTGAGTACATCAGCGCATTCGGCGGATAGCGTTTCGAAACAGCTTTCAAACTCACGACTGTCTTTCCAACGTTTCAGAAACACCAAGGCATCGCCAGTCAGTTTGACTTGGCCGTCAGTGCCCATGGCATAGCATGACTTGAACAATTCAATCGCAAAGTCACGGATGCTGGGTTCGTCGGATGGGTAGCCATAACACCGGGTCAATTGTTCCCAAAGAAAGCCATCCAATGTGCATCGGCCAATCAACTTGATTTTATCGTCACGGCCCTCGGCTAATTCCTGCAGCAAGTTTTCTACAACGGAATCCATGCGAGGCTCACTGCCTGCGCAAACCGCCAGCATTTTTAAACGAATTTGTCCGGGCGTGTCGTCGCCACGCAGCATTTTTTTGAGAGCGTCCTTACGTTTGACTGCTTGGAAAAATTCAGCATGGTTTTGCACCACATCAGCGAATTCCAAGCCTAATTCCAGCTCGGACAACCAAATTGCCACCTGGTCAGTCCGAAATTCACCATGTGCCAATTGCACATCCAACAACCAGTTATCTAACTCGTCGGGCTGAGGGCCATCGCGATAAAGCAAGAACTTTTGCTCGGGTTTCTCGCGCAAAATTCGATATTTGATGCCGAACTCGTTATTGGTAAGTTCCAGCTTTTGGATGCCAGGCAGCGACAACGTATCGAAAGCGTCGCGTAGTTCCTGTTTGGCGTCGTACCAAAATACGATTCGGTGCCGGTTGAAGAGTTTTGCGAGGGCCTGAGCTATTCGATCACTCATAAAATAATTTCCTTAACTACGATGGGATACATAAAGCAATACGTAGCTAAAGTTTTCAAGGGATGTCGCACTCTCTTATTGATCGCTTTTATAGATTTGTTACTCACCCTTTTTCTCCCCAGATTCATCTGTTTCCTGCTGGAGAGCAATCTGCTGCCAATCATCGGTTATAGTCTTCCATTGCACTTCACGAGGAGATTGGTTTGACCAAACATCCCAAAAGTCTGGATCATCCGATTTGGGGCGTTGATTCTCCGGTAGCGCATTCATTTGCACCAATATCGGTAACTCGGATGCCCAGCCCAACAGAATGGCATTGCGTGAGGGTAGCGAAGGCAAATCGCGTAACAAGCCGTGCAGGTTGTCAGGCACCAATTTGTGTACCAACTCCTGATCGCGGTCGTTGCTAATACGGTGCAATAAAAAACTGTTGCATTGGGACAGAACCGTAGGAGATAGCTCCGAAGGCCGCTGGGAGGACAACACTAAACCCAAACCAAACTTACGACCTTCGCGGGCGATTTTCTCAAACACCTGACAGCATATGGATGCAGTATCGTGATTGTCGCTATCGTCTCGATAACGTTTAATGAAAGTATGAGCTTCTTCCATTACTAGAACAGTGGGCAAAGTTTTGCCATGGTTCAGCTTGCGGTATCGTTGCAAGGCCTCCAGTGTCATCCGTGCAATAACTGCAGTGATGAGGTGGACCGCTTCGGCAGGTACCAGAGATAGATCGATAACAGTAACCGTACCGTTAGATGCTTGGTTATCACCAATATATTCTGCCAACCAACCGTCCAGTGTTACATCTTTTGTGTCACCAGTAACACTCTTCATGCGGCTATCCGAAAGTATCGTTCGAATACGCATTAGCATGGTATCTACATATTCTGAGACATTAAGTAGTTCGGCATTTGCTTCCACACTAAGCAGCAATTGATCACCTGTAAATTCTCGTGGCACATCTGCGTCTATCGGAAGAAAGTCAGTGTCGCCGCCACCAAAAGCCACATGTGCCGTTTGAGCAAGGGTAAGGAACTCGTCAATTTCTAGTTTTGTGAAATCATAGGTTGGCCATTGTCCGCCACGAGCAGCTCGAAAAGCTGATATTTTTTCACTGAGCGCTTCTAGCGAAGTCATTTCTTCGTTGCTGAAGGTCGCATCAGACTCTAGCCCCTCTTGCCACCGCAAAATCTTCTCAAAAAAGTTTTTAGGA
This sequence comes from Methylomonas sp. MS20, assembly GCF_050275925.1. NCBI lineage: Bacteria > Pseudomonadati > Pseudomonadota > Gammaproteobacteria > Methylococcales > Methylococcaceae > Methylomonas > Methylomonas sp. MS20. The sequence goes on along the minus strand of NZ_CP189962.1, from coordinate 4,216,603 downwards.
TGAGGGAAGCTAGCCCAAGGTCTGCCCGCATTTCTCTCAATTTGAATCACGCTCACTAAGGTGCGCAGAAAGCGACGCATCTCGTGACTCGGCGTGACCGATGCCTCCACTGATCCATCCCTTACCGAACGAAGCGCTTGAATCAACGTTGGCCGCTGCGTTTTTGCACTGGCTTGCGTAAACGCGCTCCATTCTGCACTATTCCAAAACCATAGCGGCACCTGAAGTTGCTCAATAGCTTCGTTAGGTTCTACCGCGAATACCCGCACCTTACTTAGGTCTCGGAATGTGTTAGCGTATTCCCCATTTGGATCAAGCACGATAAAACGAGCATTGGGCTCTTTTCCCTGCTCACATTCTTTCTTAGCGGCTTCCAGTGACCAACGGATTAACCCAGCCACGGAGCAAGACTTACCACTGCCAGTATTGCCTAACACTGCCAGATGTCGCCCAAACAAACGATCAGGATCAATCTTTACTTCGGCATTTGCGGCAAGCGGACTGTTACCTATCTTTACCCGGCGGTTTTCGCCTGATTCAACAATGGAACGCAGCTGCTTTTGTGTTGGCAATAACACTGCATCGCCAACCGATGGAAAAGACTCCACCCCGCGTTTAAACGTATAACGCTCATCACCATCTTGATCTTTGCCGTCGTACTGCAAGGTGCCCAGTGGATTCAGGCTCATTTTTCTTAACGGATAGGGTAAATCTACCAGACCGAAGTCTTGCATGCCCTTGCGCTTCGGATACTGGGAGCGTTCGACCGTAATCCACTCGACTTGGCCTACCAAATAACCATTATCACTGGGGATGAGAATGTAACCATTAATCCGTGGAAACGGGCGCGGTGTGCCTGTGTTCAAAGCCACTGAATCTGGAGCCTCAATATCGAGCAGCACTTTTATTTCGTCAGGCGATACAAAATCAATGCTGCCTATTCTCAGAGAGTCTGCGTAGGCAAGTGGTGAATAACTCATATTAAGTCATCCAAAGTTTCATCAACCTTTGTGCTCGGAGCAGGATTAGTTACTGGTGTCTCCGTGTTTTGCGTGCCAAAACGCTGTTTGAGAAGCTCACTCATGCGGAAGGTGGCTTTATCAATTGCGGATTTAGGTAAGTAGTGTTCGGTTAATGTTTTCAAATCACCCAAATGATTACCGACCAACAAAGTAACCTGCGAAGGACGACCAATTTTCTCGTAGGTTTTGATGATGCGTTCAAGCGGATCGTCATAAGAAATAATGACCAGATGGGTCGATGGGATGGTGAGCATGTCTTCGATGATACGGTTGATGTGCTCGTCACCAAAGCTGTAACCATAAGTTACCAATGTGCTATTTGGGCGGCAGGTGGCAGCTGCAAAATCCCTAAAAAGCTCAACATATGGGTAGGCGGCTGTTTCTCTGTCCTTAGCAGAATTGGGATAGATCATCAGTTGATGCGCAGTTGCATCTTTTAACACAGGTGCTTTCAAATACGGGTCAACGCTTTCGGCGCCAAAAGGTAGTCCGACGCGGCGAATATCTCTATCAATTTGCACCCAATCAACTGAACCATGCAATTTAGTAAACCGCGCGACACCTTCAAGATAGCGAGGTTCACCCCGAATACCTGGCGGATTGTAATGCATGTCCAGATCCAGCCGAGATGACCGGAATATCGGCATTAGGTTGCCTAAAAATCTATCTAACAGATGCAAACCTGCCAATTCGGCTCCCGCTTCAATCAATCGATCATAATTGGTGGTAAAAATATTTAGGCGATCGCGTGTCCCGGTGCGACTGGCAAAGCTCATCAAGAAGTTGATGAGGGTGTTAAAGGCTTTTTCACGAGTATCTTCCGCTGCCGTAGCAATGCCCGATTCACTCGTTAGTATTGACTGCGAAAAAACTTCAAGAACATCACTTATATCCTTACGTAGTTTGTCTGCGCGGGGATCCTTCAATATCTCTAAGCCGCGCAATAACTCGTTCGCCACCCGAATTTGGTCTTCAATATTTCCTTCTGCGCGATTGGTGCAGGCTGCTGAAGATTTAGACGCAGCGCTAATTTCACTCGCAAGTTCACTGAATGTTGTCGTACCCATGCCTGCCGCGCCCGTACCGGCAGCTAAATAATGCACAGCGTGTGTCAACCCAGACCCCGCAAATAGTGAGAGATGCTCTGATTGAAACAGTGATGTTAGCCAGGGCTCAATCCGTGGGCGTAGCTCGCGTTCTGTAAACTCCTGTTCTTCATTTATCCATGAACATTTAGTGTCTTGAGATAACTTGAATTTTTTATTTTCCGAGATTTCAAATGCGACAATTTCGGCGTCGTCGCGTGTTTTTATAAAGTTGATTAGAGGTTTTGTCGGATCAAAAGTCGATTCCGTTGTTAGTTCGGTCATATCAATTTCCATTCGATAGTTCATTAATCAGCCCCAAGCCATGAGCCTTTTGCAAACGGCATTTCGGTTTATCTGGCAGTGACACTTCAGTCATTCTCATCATTTTTCAAGTCCCCATTCACACCGACCTGTTGCAATTGCTGCAAATCATTTTCGATTTCTTCAATCGTGGGCAGTGCCCCTTTGAGATTGTCCGGCAGCGTTTCCACCAAGGTGTATTCACTCACGCCCATAGGTTTGTTCATGTCGCGCAGGGCAAATTCGACTTCGATATTATTCTTGTCACGGCATAGCAATAAACCGATGGTGGGTTGGTCATCATCGCGCTTGAGCAGACTATCCACAGCCGACAGGTAAAAATTCAGCTTGCCGGCATACTCAGGAATGAAACGGCGGTTTTTCAATTCCACCACGACATAGCATTTCAGGGTAACGTGGTAGAACAACAGATCAATGTAATAGTCATTGCCCGCTACTTCCAGGTGGTACTGTCTGCCGATGAACGCAAAACCCTTGCCCAGCTCCAATAGAAATTGGGTGATGTGTTGGGTCAGTTGGCGTTCCACATCGCGCTCGTTGAAGGGCTCGGTCATCCCCATAAAGTCGAAGGTATACGGATCCTTCAGGGTTTGCTGCGCCAAATCAGACTGGGGTGATGGCAAGGTGCGGGAGAAATTGGTGATAGCTTTGCCGCTACGTGCGAACAGATTTGACTTGAGTTGCAATGCCAACACATCTCGGCTCCAACCTTGTTCCAGCGTTTGTCTAATGTAAAATCCGGCTTCCTCCACGCTACCGCACTTGGTAAAAATCAGGATATTGTGACCCCATGGAATTTGGTCAACAGGCTGTTGACCAAATGAAGGCAATCTATCGTCAGGCGCAGATACGACCTCATTAGCTGCACCACCGTAGAAAAGGAAGAAGCGCAGGCAATATTTCAGATTGGAGGCCGACAACCCCTTGAGATCAGGAAAGGCCCGTTGTAAATCATGCGAAAGCTGCGGGACGACTTTATCACCCCATTGACTCTCCGCTTGTTTGGCGGCAATCATTCCCCCTAAATCCCAATAGAAGCGGATCAATTCCCGGTTCGCTGCCAAAGCGATACCGACCCGAACGACGCTGATCCGCTGCTTGATTTGCTTTAGCCATGCTTGATAATCGGCATCGGCGAACAAGGCGGAAGCCGTCATAACTGCTTACTCATCTTGTGCATCCAGCCCCGGAATCTTCTTCAATGCCGCGCCGAATTTGGGGTAGTTGGCTTTAACGCCATCATCCAGATCGATGTCGATTTGCTGGGTGGCCAGCGGGTAAAGCACTTCGCGCTCGTACTCTTCCAACTCCACGATCATTTTGTTGATCTTTTCGATTTCTTTCAGGGCCTTGGTTTTCTCGCCTTGGGCGGCACTGGCGCTAATGCTGACCGCTTCCAGATGGTTTTTATGGGCAGTGAGTTTGGTGCGAAATTCGCGCAGGTAGTCGTTGAGCACCACGCTGACCGTATCCGGGCGATAACGATGCATGTAGATCAGTGCGTTGAAGCTGCCTTTAGGACTCGAAAACAGCCAGTAGATGGGTCGTTTTTTGTAGCGCTTGACGTGATCAGTGTAGAACTCGCCCAGGAAATAGTCACGGATGCTGTATTCACGCTTGCCTTTGACGTTAAGTGCCTGCTCGATGAACTTCAAGTTCTCCTCGTAGTGTGCCTCGCCAAAGGCTACGCGCAAAAATTGGCGGAAACGCTCTGTAATGTCGTCGGTGAACCAGTCGCCATCAAGCATAGGGATGACGTTGTCGTCATCGGCCGGGAAGCTGGGTTCTGGAATCTGTCTCAGGTAATCCGATAGGGTTTCGCCCTGATTGGCCAGGATCAACCCCGGCTTGTCCAGCGCATAACGACCAAACATGCAGCCCACGGCATAAGAGACCAGTTCGCGCATCGTGTCGGCCAGCAGTAGTGCTTCCAGCTCTTCCTCGGTTTTGTCGCCGCCGTAGCGGTAGTGGGGGTTGCAGGTCAGGGTGATTTCGTTGAGCGGCACCTCTGGCGTCAGTTCATCCTGCAGGCCATAGGCTTCGATGAAGATGCGATTGTTCTCTTCCTCTAGCCGCTGCATCTCCAGTGTCATCTCCCGCCAATGGGCGCGGAGTTTCTGGTAAGTGGCCTTCATGGCTGGCTGGTGGTGACCTGGATCCACCAGAGGGAAAATAGTGAAGTCCCAAGAGGATTCATATAAGTTCCAGTCGGCCTTTTCGATTGCAATGCACTTATCGTAAATATTTGTAAGATTATGTGTGGGATTGATAACAGGTATCGAACCAATCTGTCCGGCTTCAAAATTCAAAGTTGGAGATAGTAACTCAAGCACTCGTAAAGCCAACTTCGAGTTTAGGAGGGTTAATAATATTTGAAACTTATCTTTACTAGGGAAAAGGGACATTCCAGCTACGTCAAAAATTGCCCCTTTAGGTTGAAATCGAAATGACGGTTTACTGCTACTAATTTTCCCCCAAGTAACGCTAGCCAAAAAATATGAATCTTCATTGACAACGCGCTTTGAAGCACTTCCGTATCGACTAATTGACAATTGTTTTATTTCATTGCCATTGTTTGACCAGTTAACAAAGGTCTCCTGATTACCGTACCATTTTCTAAAGTCCCCAGCTTTGTTGTAAGGAAACCATTTACAACTTTCACTATTAGAAAATATCGAAGCATTTGCCATCGATACCTCATGCCATAGTCGGGTGAATCTAGCATTATCCATTGTTGCCAGACCCTGCCTAGGAATTGCAACCGTTTTAAGTGGGGTTCCATTTTCGAAGGCAGCAATCAGCCCTTTAGATACCCAATATGCAATTGGGCTACCCGGAATCTTCTTAAAATCAGAAGCAGAAGCGCGATAGAACCAGCCGCAATTGGGATTTTGAATCGCTTTAAGTGTTTGTGGCCCTTGGTTTTCGGAGCCTCGGAAATTAGAAAGCCGAACATATCCACCTCTGTATTTAGGGTGGTGAGCATTCTCAACCGTGAATGTACAAATAGGTACTGTCGCCCCATCAAATCCCGAATACTCAAGCTGAACCAACGACGTGATGGTTTTCTGGCTGATCAAGAAGCTACGAAGCTTCTCGTAGGACGAAATAAACATCCACACGAATGGTGACATAAATCCGAGCTGTCCTTTTGGCAAAGCCAGTTCTGTGTTGCGGACCATGAATGCAGAAAATAAATCAGATTTCACGTCCGTATAGTTATCTTTAAGCCATACCGCCATTCGTCCATTCATGCCTTTGCCACCCATATATGGCGGATTAGCAATCACTACATGGTATTTCTGGCTCAGATAATCAACTTGTAGCAAAGCTGTTTTACATTGATCGATAAGCTCCCGATGTCCGATCATTGGGGTTTTCACTGATTTATCGTAGGCCGTCAGCGCAGCGATTGCTTTTTGAGCCTGGTCGGTGGTCAGGGTTGGTCGAAGTAGAGAGCCGAAATTGTTTGCCTCAGCAAATAGGGTGGTGTTTTGAATCAAGCTGCTTCTATCAACACCGCTGTTTTGCATTGCTTCCAAAGCCTTTGGCCACTCGGGTTCCTGCGTGATACTGTCGATGTTCTGAAGTACGCAGATATTCGGTTTGACCTCTTTGTTGAAAAATCGGCGATGCTTGGCGCGGGCCTTCATGGTTAGCGCGAAGGCGGCCAGTTCGCCGGCACGTTCATCAATCTCGATACCGTATAGGTTGTGAGTGAGAATCTTCTCCGGTATCTCGGCAGGCTCGTAACCTTCCTCTTCGTAGATGGCGTAAAGCAAGTCAAAGGCATAGGTGAGCATGTGGCCGGAACCGCAAGCCGGATCACAAATTTTGATCTCTTCCGGTTTGCTGATGCGCAGGAAGTCCGTCTCCGCCTGCTCAGGTTTGATGTAATAGTCCATTTGCTCGGCCAGTTTCGAGCCAGGGCGATTGAGCAGCCACAAACGACCGAGCGAGTTTTCCACCAAGTAACGCACGATCCAGTGCGGGGTAAACAGCTGAGTGGCGGCAGGGATGTTTTCGGGCGTGATTTTTTTGTTTTTCTTCAGGCCTTCGAACACCTCGTCCTTCTTCTCGGAGATGTAGAACTGGTAAAGCCAACCGATAACTTCGACATCCTCGCAAGTCTCCGGCGTCATCGCCTCGCGGGTATAGGCCAGGATAGAGTTGCCTGACAGCAGATCGTCGGGCATTAACAGTTCGGTGTAGTCCTCAATCCGCTCGAAAAGGAACGGCATGGCCTTGTTCCAATAGTTACACGCAGCGACGACCAATAGCCGATAGGCCTCACCTTGCGGATCGCGGCTGGGCGCTTTGCCATCCAGTAGAGCAAAGACTTGCTGCCGAATTTTGTCCTGCACCATCTCCTCATCGATATGGCCCATCTTGGCTTCGGCCAGAATCTCGGGCTGGAATTGCCCAGGGTCAGCCGGCGAAACGATGCCAACGCGGTTGTAACGGTTCACGTCCATGAAGCGCAGCGCACAGAAACGGTTGAACCAGATGTAGGCTACCCGTTCAATCACTTGGTCTTTGCCCTGGAGCTGGATTGCTTCTTCCAGCTTTTTGACCGCCGCCACGCTTTCCCGCCGAGCGGCGCTCTCTTCTGTCAATACTAATTTAAGCTTGGCCGATACTTGCTCGATCAGGCTGCGGCGGGCGTATTGAGCAAATTTTTTGAGTTTGGCGGTTTCCATTAGATTTGTATCCTTTTGCCATTGCGAATTTCATAAATAAGCGCTTCGCGCATCGATTCCAGATAACGATCAACATCGCTCTCGTCAGCCAGCCAGGGTTTATCAAATGGAATGGTGATCTGTCGTGACGCAATGTATTTTGGCTGAGGCTCTGAAATATGTTCAGCAGGATCAGCTTCTGCGGTTTCCGTTGACTTCCCACCAGCAGCCGGTTTGGGCGCTGTTAGCTCAATGAGCTTAGTCAGGAGTTTTTGATAACCCTGTTCTTCAAAATAGCGTAAACGGTCGTTGATTACTGCAATCAGGCTTTGCTGTTTGATATGTTCAATCAACTCCTGATATGGGGTGTCCAATTCCGCCATTCTGACGTCGGGTAAGGTTTGAAATTCTTCCAGCCCATGCATGCGTTGTTGCAGGGTTTTCAGTTTTGCAATAGCCTGAGTGCGGACTTCTTCAACTTGCTTATCGATCTCCAGAGCCAAAGCATCGAGTTCGCTTTTAATTTGTTGAATACGATTACCTTTGAAGCAGGTTGGATTGTTCAGTACTGATTGAATTGAAGCTGGAACATCGCTTATCACGTAGGCAAAATTTGGCTCTTGCGTTTGCACAAATTTCCGGGCGTCATCAAAGATGCCTTTTTGCGGGCCAGTCATGAACTTACGGATGGGATCGATCACACCTTCTTTCAGAGCAAGCAGGCTGTCTTCTTGCCGAACAAGCTCGGTCAGATACCAGGTGTAAGGTTTGCCGTTGAGTTCTTTTAGCTTATCTAGTACCGGCGTGAGTGCGCTCAAGAACGGATATTGAGAAACCAAATTCGTTAGCGAAGACAGCTGTTGCGTTAACTCTTGGAAAGCTTCAGCGGTTTCGCTGCCCAGGGCTTTGGCTTCGCTGGCACGAGGTGGATGATCGAAAAAATCTTCGTAAAATTCTTTGAGTGCCCGTATCTGAGATGCGGTGTATTCGACTTGAGGGTCCAATACCAGATTGCCATGCGCATGGGTATTGCGAAGCGCGCGTTCCAATTCATTTTCTTCGAGCAAATTGCCATCGGTGCGAGCCTCGACTTTGCCACGGGCACAGAGGTTGGCCAGGGTGCAAAGCACGGCGGCGTAGTACCAGCCGTAAGGTTTGCGCTCAAATCGTTCCAACAGGCTTTTTAATGTGGTTCGGACCCCGCCTCGATTGTTGCTCTGTATAAAGGCCAGCATTTCTTGCTCTGATTCGGCCAACGAGGTGACGTCATTACCAAAGAGCCCGTCTTCCGAGTATTTAAGGCACTTGCCGATGTCATTTTCGGTGTAGTTGATGCCTCTGAGCATCCGCAAATTAGGATAGGCACGGGCAATCAATTCATGAAAGCCACGCAGTATACGAGTTTGCGCATCTTCAGAACCGATTTCAATTTCTGCTCCCGCTACAAACAACTTGGCCTTGCCCATGAGCAGTTGTACGCGTTGCTGAATGTCAGCATTGCGTTCCTGATTCTGAAAGCCTTTGTCGTTGAGGATGCGCTTAATCGCCTCCTGCTGGGTAACCGAGATGTTTTGACGGATATATTTTTCGGTGCGTTTGTACATCAAAAGCTCGCGTACTAAACGATCATCCGATGGCAGCACCAGAAGCAGTTCGTCACGTCCGTATGAATGCATAACCAAAGTGGCTTGATTTTCTGCATGTTCATGGAAAGGGCTAATGACATGAATGCATAGCTCGTATTCGCGCCCAAACAAACGTTCGTCTAATTTGCGGGTGAACGAGTAATCCTGGCCATTTTCGTCATAGCGAATCTTGCGATTCTTGATGATGTTATCGAAGATGATTTTTTCTAGTTCTGCAGCAACATCGGTTGATTCAACCTCGGTGTTTTTAATCTCCTCTTCGACGTCTTTTTCTTCGTCAGTCAGGTAATCATAGAGTTCGCCATTGCGTTGCACATAGGTTTGCTGTTCTAAGAGATTGAGAGCTTCTTCAACCCGGTTTCTCAGTGCTGGTAAATCCTGGTTAAAACCATCCAGCATCAGGATGCAAAGGTTGCGCAGCGTTGGTTTGAATTCCTTAACGTATTTAACCAGGAACAATGTCTTCAGCAGTCGAATGGCAAAGGGGTTGTCGAGATGTCCTTCTGCCAGAATGATTGCACGTTGAATTTGGGCTTTTAGCGCAGTTCGTATCCCTTCGAACATCAAGTCGAATGTCGCCAACTGGCCAATCTCGTGTTCTTCAATTTGGATGGCCACTTGCTGGAAAACACCTAACATGGATCGTTCGCCCACTGAACTGTGCTTGCCTTCAAAGGCATTATGCAAGGACAGGTTTTGTATAGCCGACTGGAACAGTGCGAATTGGTAAGGAATAAAGGGATAGCTGTGGATGAAATGCTCCCGATCCTGAAAGTTACGATAGCTTACCGAGCCATCGGCAAAGTCGAACAGGGTTTTGAAGTTGTTCGATTGCACGTGATAAATATCAGACAGTTGACCAACACCGTCTTCATTCTTGGTTAACAAGCGCTTTTGAATGACTTCCGCGACATCCGCACTGGTTAATTTCATGCGATTGGCAAATCGCGCTTGAATTTTGGAGAAGTCGTTGCTTTGTTGCTTGCCCATTTCGCCGACAACAGTACCCATGTCTTCTTGTGCGGTGACGATGACCCAAGCGCGGCCCCGGCATTTGGTGGCCAGACTTTCGGCGATGGTTTGTAGGTTGGTCATCAGTTTGACGTTCTCGGCGATGTATTGGCCTACTTCGTCAACAAAGAAATTCAAGCGAAAATCCGGCGCTTGGCGTTCGATAAAGGCATGAACTTGATCGGCAAAGTCCTCGATAGATACTTTGTATTGAGTACGGTATTTGTCCAAGATCCCTGTGACTGAGGATTCATCGTCGCCTGTGACTTGAGCATATGCTTTAGCAATATTTTTTCCTTCAAGTAAGGCTTGTTCCCTTCCACTTTGCCATGTTCTTCCTGTAGTGGCTTGATAGGCTGACTTGAATGGGTCATAGAGTCCGCGACTATCCAGGTCTCGCTCGAATTGTGCGATATGGCCTTGCTTGCCGTAATAACCGCACGTTTCATCGAAAACCTTTACAAACACGGCCAATAAAGCGTCGATCTGGGTTTTGCTGATGACGTCGGCTTTTTGATCAATATTAAACAGGATGCTTTTTGAAGGGATGCTAATTGCGCGTTTAAGATCACCACGCAAAATCTCATTTTCACCGCATTTAGGCAGGAATAATTCAAGAGCAGAAACGCCGTCAATTTGTCGGTTTTCCAAAAGCAGTGCCAACATTTTTAATAAATGCGACTTACCCGATCCAAAGAATCCGGATACCCAAACACCGTTTGCCCCTTCATAGTTGTTGTAGGCATCTAAAAACGTTTCAAGCCTTTTTTCAACTTCGTTGGTCAGCACATATTCTTCGATTTCAAGGCGGAGACTAGCTTCGTCGTCGGCTTTGATGACGCCTTCGATAGGGCGGTTAACCGGCTTTTGAAAAATGTGTTTTAGTGTTGTCACGCTTCCCTCGTTTATGCTTCGCAGTGAAAGATGTTAAATGCCCGGTAATATTTGTCGTCGTGGAGTCTTCCAAACAAATCAAGCGAGGCTCCCGACTCTAGTGAGTGAGTATAAGAGCCAGGAAAAAACAGTAAGGTGGGTTTCTCTTTGGCAGTACTTTGTAAATTGTTTAAAACGTTATGTGACCGGATGTACGGAAACACTTCGCCAACACCCGAAAGAAACAATACGTCGAAGTCCGTGCTGGACAGCTTAGCTGCTATGGCGGGCACGAGATGGCTCTCTGGGTCCAGTACACCTTGTAACAACTCCTTGAGTTGATCCTTTGTGACAGCATCTTCCATCTCTATAATCTGGTCCCAGATGCCGCGATCTTTTAGTATTTCTATCGAGAGGTCATAAAGATTGATTTCCAATACGTGGACACCCGCATGCTCCAGGCGATTGACCAACTGTCGCTGAAGCCGCTCCATTTCAACGGCTTCTTCCGGCTTGAATGGACAAATGAAAAAAGGCACTTCGTTACCCAGGCCTTGCTTTTTGAGAAAGCGTTGCCCGGAGATGATTCCAAAAAGGTGTTGAAATCGATCAGACATGGGCATTTTGTCGACGTCCTTAGTCACTGTCCGACTCCTTAAAGTTAATCTCTAGCGTTGGCAAAACCATGCATTCTTGTCCTGTAGATTGAGAGATGAGCGCTTTCAATTCCGGACTGAGCATCGCTGCATTAATGACCTGTTTTTCCGTCAGCAAATTGGCTTCCTTAAGCATTTTGAACAGAACTTGACGCAGTTTTCCCCGAGTTGAAGGTTGAATTTTGTCTAATTCCTGATGCCATTCTGACTTTCGGTTGTAAAAGGTGTCGAATTCGATAGGGTTCAAATCAGCCTTAAGTGAAAGAAATCGTTCTCGAATGACTTCAACGGCGAAATCGGCAATAAATTGGTATCGCCTGCAGATTGCCACCCATAGTAGATAAGCCTGATTCTGTCTGTCGGCCTTAACAAGAAAGCTCAACTCATTTAAGCTCAACGTTTTCAGCCGTGAAATCACCTCTCGACACACTCGCTTGGATGTATTTAATGCCCTGGCTTGTAGGACGTTTTCACGAATGACTTCATCTCGAGTGACTTCCCAATCCCTGAATTCAAGATACAGTGACGCGATTTTCACCGATTCATGGTGAAACAGACCTCCGGTTGTAAATGACATGCAGTATCTTTCTTTAGCCATCTTTCAGATTTTTTCCTTGGAATGTTCTGCGGCACCACCAGCCTTCACCCAAGTGTCAACTTCCTCTCTTTTGAATTTCCAAAGGCGCCCGATCTTGTGAGCGGGCATAGCTCGATCACTGATCCATTTGTAGACGGTGTCGCGCTTAACACCCAGATAGATTCCAATTTCGTCTACAGATAACCATCGGTCTTCCATAAAACACCTCTAGTATTGAATTTTCTCAGATCCACTTCGATTCGCTCTTTAGATGCAAGCAAGCGTAAGAAAAGTGATGGTTTGATACCTAATTAAACCGATTGTAACCGATTTAAGATGGTTTCATTGAGACGTATTACGTCGTCCAAATGATAGGTTTTGATAGGATTGCTACGGAAAACTTAATCCGACTGCTGCACATCATTTTTGATGTAGCGTAAAAAAGCGGATAATTTATTGAAATTAGTTTTAATCAAAGGAATTCAAATGAACAAATCCGACCTCATCGACGCCATCGCCAGCCACGCCAACCTGACCAAAGCCGACGCCAGCCGTGCATTGGATGGCATTACTCAATCCATCCAAACTGCATTGAAAGCAGGCGATTCTGTAGCCTTGGTGGGCTTCGGCACGTTTGAAGTGAAAGAACGTGCCGAGCGTTCTGGCCGCAATCCTCAAACCGGTGAAGCCATTACCATCGCCGCTGCAAAACTGCCTGGTTTCAAAGCCGGCAAAGGTCTGAAAGACGCAGTTCAGTAATTTTTAGGCCGCTCATTGTGGCCCCATACCCCAGCCTTCCAATTCAGACTGACGTTTGACCGTAGGCACATTCAGATCGGTCATCCTGCCTTGGGTGCGGGTTAAGGTATCCTGCCGACCACTGGAGGCTGCGCCGTATTTCTGCGGATTGAGTCGGCTACCCGTTCCGGTGAGTTGATCGAGATTCAGCATGGATGCTGCATTGGCAGCGGACGGCAAATGCCCGGTCTGAGCCAGAATCGCCAACCACTCGTCCAGATTGACCTGTGTCCAGTCCACGCGGTCCAGGTCTGCGACCTTTATTCCTGTGCAACTGGGAGTTTCTGGTGTGCCGAAATCCATGCCCAACTGCGGTTTGATTTGTTCGTTGAGAATGCGCGCTAGCGGCGAGTTGTAGCAGCAGTAACTTTCCTTGCGCACCCAACACACACCAGCCACCTTGCTCTCGCAATAGGTGCCCAGATCCGTGCAGACCTTCAGTTGTTTCTTGGCGGCCAGTTCGTACTCCGGCTCCTCACAGGAATAGACGATCTGGATTATCATGATGATGATCATCACCACGGTATAGGCTGTCATCAAGGTGCTGAGTAGCTGTCCTGCCACTGCCGCACCGCCGCCTAATTGCACACCACCGGATTGCGCGGCAGGTGTGAGATTGCCCGCCGCATCAAAAGCTGCCTGGCCACCGGCGCTGAACAAGGCATTACCGGCGGCTTCACCAAAGGTCTGGCCAATCCATTCTGCAACGGACTTCATCAATTCGCCTTTCAGCGAGTCGAGCAAACCTTGCGAGGCGATGTCGCTGGTACTGAGCATGTCGGTGCCGACCAAGTCATTCACCGTCGAGGCAAAATCCGCCTGAAAACTGTTCCAGGCATCGCCAGCTAACGTGAACGGGGTACGCATAGTTTCCCAGGCGCCGCGAATCGCCGAGGTACTGTCCATGGCCATCACCGCGCTGTCCATTTGACTGGTGGCGATCAACAGATCAATGTAACGTCCTAGCCCCATCGCACCCGAAGGCGTTTCGCAGCAATCCACTAAACTGAGTGCACCACCAACCATTTTGCAACTGGCCGGTTTGCCCTGAAATACCTGGCAGGTTGTCGGATCTTTTTGCTGCAAATCGGCATTGGCGTAGTCGCAATGCAAATCCATCGCCATTTGCTGTGCGCTGTTCAATAATGCGACTGCTTTGCTGAAATCCTGACTCTGGGTGCGATTCACCGTGATGCAATCCTCGCCCATGCAGCGTATTGGCCCGGCGCATTGTTGTTGGGTGTTGCTTTGAATGCCGGGAATGCCGACCGTTTGCCCGCAGTCATAAGTATCGACGCTGTCCCAACAGGTACCTGAGGCCAATACACTGGTGCATTGGCTTTTGATGAACGAGCAGCCTTGGGTTTCCAACGATGCGCAGGTTTTGTTGGGTATGCCGTTCGCCGGCGGCTCCAAACAGTGGGTGCCGGCGGTATCGGTCCAGCATTGGCCGTATTGATTCAAATCGCAATATCCTGATGCCTGAATAGCCATGCAGGTATTACGAATCCCTGATGAACCGGCCACCGGGGCTTGGGCCAAGTCTGAACCGCAGACCATGACTTGCGATGTCGGATCGACGTAACAACCAGAGGCATTGGCGGGATCGTTCGAGCAACTCAATTGGCTGCCGGCTTGGCAAATGCCATCGGTAATCGCATTGGCCAAGTTTTGGCAATTCGGTCCGCTCCAGCTCCATTCGTCCTGGGTGATCAGTTTCGACAGGTCATAACGCAAGCGAATTCGCGAATAACCTTCGCCGCGTCCGGAAACGCGGGTTTCCTCCTTGAACACCTTGATGCCGCTACTGTTGAAGGCATACAGCACATTAGTGTTGGGATATTCGTTCCAACTGGTGTAAAGCTCGCAATCCCCGTACCAGCCACTCGACCCGGTATAGATGAGCTGATTATCGTAATAGACCCGAGTGTGGTCATCGTATTTGACGTATTCCAGCGTGGCGCTGGTGATGGCTTCCGGATGCAACACCTCGTATTGGACCTGCCAGGTAAACAAGCCGCAATCGGATTCCCAATAATCATCACCGACCCTGCCGACATACAAATCCATACAGCCCGGCCCGCAACTGGAAAAGCCGCCGTCGCCACTGACGAAGCGGATCAAGGGCTCGACATTGACTTGGTGAGTGGCGGTGCAGCTTTGCGGTACCGTCGGTTGCCGCAGGCAGAGCTGGTAATCCGGCACGCGCACTGACTGCTGGGTTTCGGTTTGGGTCGTGGTGGTCGTGCAGTCCGCGAACGACTGTGCCCACGGGGTGAAATCGCTGAACACCTGATCGCCGGCTTGCCAGATCGGATCGGCATGCAAATCCGGGTGCGACTGATGAGCATTGTCGATCAAGGTTCGATAGGCTTCACCGGTGAAGCTGGTTTCGCCGTTCAATGATGTCTGCGCATTCAAGCCCGCGGCAAGTGTACCGGGGTTGTTGCCATAAAGATTGGCAAAATCGCTGGTCGTGGTTGATGTGCTATTGGTATCCGGAAACAGGGTGCCAATCGAAATGGCGCTCTCCTGAGCCGTCCCAGGATTCAAGGTCAGCGTGCCGTTGCCGGTATCGAGCGGAAACGCAAAACCGTCGATGACTTGTTGGCCCAGTTGTTGGCCATCACGCCCGGCGGCCTGAATGGCATCCGCCCAGGAAACACCAAACGGTGTCCAGGCCATCGTGACGCATAGTATTGCAGTCAGGCTTTGTGTGGCGAATGCTTGGGGATTAAAGAGTTGTTTCATCGCCTCATAAACCAACGCAGCAGTCTTGAAAACGCCATAAGATGTATAGATGATCTTCGCCCGGACCAGGATAGGTGCGACCCGCACCCCATTTGAAGGTGGTTTCGCCAATGGCGTGATTGGACTCGGTTTCGGCGACCGGATAAAACATGGATAGCCGGTATTGCGATTTGGGGATGAAGGGATAGATATAGCCACCGCATAGGGCATCGTTACCTGAGGTTTTCCAGGCCAGCCCGCGCCGATGCAAGGACGCTGTCGCCCGCGTAGCCAACAAGCTGGTGATACGCGGATCGGTGCCGTAACTGGTAGGCGATATGCCGGATAAGGGATACATGTGCCCCCAGGCGCCGGCACACCAGAACAACGCATCCAAAGGATTGCCGGTGGCTGCCGCCGCGGCATCGGCGACACACGCTGAAATAGCCACGGGATTGGCAAACAATGCCGTTTCCGGACTGGTAAAAAACGCCAACAAATCGTTATTCCAGGTCGGATCCAGTTCCGAGACATACAGCAAATCGAAATCCCGATAGCCGTCGCTGTTGCAGCGACCATCCCAGAACAGGTCCAGAAGGATGGTTAGCGGAAAGGCGAAATAATGGTAATTGAAAAAAGACATCTCGCTGGCGTCGAAGTCGGCCTTGCCGGTGGTGGCAATCAGACGCACATTTGAAGCACTGAACTTATGCCCACCCAGCGCCGGTGAGCACCAAGGATTTCGGACGATCTCGATCAGCCGAGCAGGATTCCATAAGCCCATGGTCATGCCCAGTTCCGGAATGTTCATGCTGTCGGTACAAAAGCAAAACTTCTCATCGGTAGCGATACTGGGCACATTGCCGCCACCCAGCGATGCTCCGGCTGCTCGAATTGGAAACAGGCAGCTCCAGCAAATATCAGTGATCAGTTTGCCGGACCACAGTTCGGCGTCCGAGCACAACGGGTCGACGCTGGTCGTCGTGGTGTCTGCCGCTGTTACACCCGAGAACAACAGCCATAAAAATCCCAAGGCCATGATGGCCGTCCGCTGTAATCGCTTCATGATTTGGCTCCCATTGTTGAAACAGGTAGCTTGCGTTCGCGAACCAGTAGACGGTTACCGGATTGTTCGACGATAGCGGGCACATGCTGCAATTGAAAACGGCTTCGTACATCCGGCGTCAATAAATACACCGGTGCCTGTAGCGCGGTTTCCAAATGCTTTAAGCTGTCCCACCCGTCTTGACGCGGCAATTGCGTTGACAGATGCATCACGCGGGCCTGTTTGTCTTGGCAGGACTGATGTCGAATCAGTTCGACTTGAGCCGGGACCGTGGCATCGAACACCTTCAGGCATAAGCCAAACGGCATCTTGTCCAACGGATTGACGGTTTGTCCGGCTCGGATGATCAATTGACCATTCGGTGCCGTTAGATCGCGCGGGGCGGTGATGGTCAGATCCACGCTCCGATCACGATCTTCCTGAGTCACCGGCAACGCTTCAAATTTCTGCTGTGCCCAAAACCGGGCGATGGCCTGTTGCTGCTTTTGTTTCCAGTCGATGGCCGCCATCCGGCGTTTGAGTTCTTCGAGCAAGTCGATTTCGGCAATTTCGCCGACATCGCCCAAGGTTCCCAAATCACCCTGTTTGCCGGCTTTGATCTGCTCGTCCAACCATGACAGACTGCTGACACCTCGAACGTGTAAACGGGTTTTACCGTCCTGTTCGACGACGATGTCAGGCACCGATGAAACTGACCAGCGTTGAAAACGGGTTGGATCAATCACGATGTTGGGCAGTGGATCAATACCTTTCAGCAAGCGTTTGAGGTCAGCCATCAGTGCCGGCAGTTTTTGGCCGGGCTTGGGGCCGCGAAACACCAGCAACACATCGTCCCGACCTGCCGCCTCTTCAAAGATACCTTTCAGCGTGGACTCACCCAGTGAAAACGAGACGAACAACAGCGTGATTGGTTTGTTCGAAGGCGTTGTCGGAAGACCACTTGCCACCGTGGTCGAGCGTGTCGATAGCGCCTCTGCTTGGATCGCTTTCGAGGCGTCCAACACTTGTTGCGCATGGCGTTTCACGTCCAACTGTTCAGATTGGCCATTCAACCAGTCTGGGCGAGGCTGGCCTTCCAAGGCTTGCATTATGGCTTGAGAGCGTTGCAGCCAAGCTTCCTCTGCCTGAACCGTATGCACACTGAACCAACAGAACAAACAGACCACCGATTGCTGCCAAGGAAATTTATGGGGCTCAAAACAACGCATAGGCCCGTCCAATCACTTGATGATCGTAGACATAGCCCCAGTAACGCGAATCGAAGCTTTTGTCGGTTTGTCCGGTTACCCAATAGGCGGCCGGTGGAATGGTTTCATGACGTTTGAATTGGGTCGCAGGCATTTTGAGTTTCTCCGTCAAAGGCAGCCCGTCGATAACCCGTTCACCGTTGACCGTGGTGTGCTGCGGATCGACGTGAATGGTGTCGCCGGTTACCCCGGCGGCGATTTTGACGATGATTTGGCCGTCTTTGAAAAAAGGCGCCATGCGCTCGGCGCGAAAGGCAATCAAATCGCCGCGCCAGATGTCCTTGTTGTGCGTGTCGATCAGGTAAATCCATTTGTCCGGCAGGCAGCGATCGACCTGATCATCGCCGCCAATTAAAAATCGTTGACCGATATAGCGTTCAACGGCCAACACCAGCAATAAAATCGGTAAAGCTTTCACGATGAACCGCAGTAATGCCGCTCGGGTTTGATAGGGTTTCTGCTTGGTCGTGGTTGTCCTGGTGATAGCGATGTTGGAATGATTTGACCGCATAGTCTTACCGGGTTTGATGCTGAACATAGACATCCTCCGGTGCAGCCACCACTGCCGTTGAATCAATGACCAGATAACCCGCATCGCTGAGTTTCTTGGCCTGCCCCTGCCAGTCATCGACGATTTTGGCCATGTGTTCCTGGCTGGCATTGGGCGGTATCGACTGAATCAGCTTGGCCCGGTCAAGTACAAACACCGGTGTGACCATATTTAATCGAGCGATGGGCTGTTGTAATTGTTGTTGCGCAGCCAGCCAACCACCAATCCCGCCCAGACAAGCAGCAATTAGAGCGGTACTGAGCCATTGCGATTTAGGATCCATAAGCACTCTCCCTGGCTTTGCTGCTGCGACTGTCGATGAGCTGTTGAATGGCATCACCCAGACTCAAACCTTGCCGGCGCAAATTCTTCAAGGCATTGACGTCTTCGGGCTTGGTGGAGAACAGAATGCGTTTGTAGGGATCGACGATCAGGCGGCCGATACCGGAACCCATTTCGGTGATGAAGAAGATTTCTGAATACGCACCGGGCAAGGTATGCACAGTTTTGAGCAACTCGTAGCCACCGTCTGATAACGGCAGGCGACGATCCTGCTTCATGCCTTCGATGACTTCGGCTTTTTGACCGAGCAAATACATATTGGCCGAGTTCTCGACGATGGCGCGGCCCGCGGCATTGCGGTACAAGTCGTTGACCGACTGAGTAATGGTGACGGCGGCGCCGCCGTATTTGCGAAACCGCCGATAGCCGTGTTCCATGAACTTGGCGACATCGCCTTCGGTGAGCAAATCCCAGGCTTCGTCGATGATCACGATCTTGGGCCTGTTGCGTTCACCGAGATACATTTCCTGCTGGATCTGGTAAATCAGCTGCAGCAAGACCACCTGCTGCAGATGCTTGCGGCCTTTGAGTTCTTCCAGTTCCAGCACGGTAAAGTCATTGGTGAATTTGGCGTTGTTGCGGCCATTGAAGTAGCGACCGTATTCGCCGCGGGTAGTAAACGGAAACAACTGCTCGCCGACATCCTTCAAGCGTTGATCGGTTTCGGTACACAGACATTTTGCAATGTCGTCCACGGACATGGCCTGCGCTTTATCCGTCCAGAGTTGCTTCAAAATTCGTTTCAGACCTGCTGTTTGGAAATCGGTCAATTTCTCGGTCGGTGCCGCCATTTGGCTGACCAATCCCGCTAACATATCGGCTTCCTCCTCGAAGTTCTGCACGATCTCGAAGGGGTTCATGCAGATGCCTGATCCGTGGGTGAACTTGACGAAATCGCCTTCCAGCACCTCGCAGAGGTTTTCATACGAGCGGCCGACATCGATCGCCCATATTTGCGCGCCTTCGGTCAGATAACTGACGATGATCTCGTTGGTCAGAAAGGATTTGCCTTTGCCGGATTCTGCGGCGATACACAGGTTGTAATTGCCGGTGGTATCGAACAACGACACCGCCATGTGTTCGCCGTTACGCGAAACAAAGTTCAATGTCGGCGTACCGGTGCCGGCCCAGTCACCGAATAGCGGTAACAACGGAATGGCATGGCGGGTGGCCAGAGTACGGTAGCGTTTCAGATCGGCAATCGCCGAACGCTCAGGCCCAAACGGCAAACAGTTCAGAAAAAACGGCAGGCAGAAATACTTGTCTTCCAACAGCTGAAAACCCAGCTCCCGGAAATACACCCGCGCATTGGACACGGTTGCGGCTTCTTCCTGTTCGTCGCAAAACAGTAACACCCCGAAATAGGCCCTGATTGGCCGGTCGCCGTCCCGGTAGGCATCGAACAACACGTCGAAATGGTGTTTACGCTGCACCAACACTGGCAAAAACCGGGCAATCGGCGTATTGACCTGGTTGGTGATGAATTGCCTAACGCCTTCCTGACGGGTGCGGGTCGATTCGGCATCCGGGTAATGCAGGGTCAGACTGAGCAAAGCATTCTGGCGAATGCCGCGAGTACCGGACAAAATGTCGCCCAGATAGCTTTTGGCGCTGCCGAAGTAAAAATGATCGGGGGTGCGTTTGGCGGACAAGGTCTTGACGCGCTTACTCCCGAGCCACAGGCCTTTTTCATCGAGCTCGAGCGCGTTATCGTAATCCAGCAATTGATCGCGGATCAGTTGGGTCGGATCGCATTCGGGTACCACCCGATCTTTCCAGCCGGCATCGGGCTGCCAGTTGAGAATCGTGTTCAGAATACGCACATACTGATCGGCGCCCAATAGTTCCGGATACATGCCGATGGTCGACAGCGATTGCTGGGTGGCCATTTGCAATTCGCTGGCACGACGGATGTCTTGTTCACTGGGTCTTGGATAGGCCATCGGCAATTTGACCGTGACCAGAATATGACTGCGCCGCAGGCGTGCTCCGGAAATCGCTTCAGGCGGTTTGGTGGTGCCTTGCCGCAAGAACTCGATACTAGCCTGGGTCATGGTTTTATAGGTCTGCTTTTGCTGTTTCAGACGCCGCGTTTGCATGATCGCCAGCGACTCTTCGATGTCCGGCGACGTCCACAGTGATACTTGCAATAGCGTTTCGGGCGGCCAGTCCTGGTTCAGTAATACATTGACCCGCGCGGAGACGCTGGCATCGGCGCCGGTCATCGGCCGGCACAAAAAGCCAAAGCCAAGGCTGCTATCGGCCATCAAGAACAGGTGATGGTCATATTCATAAGCCAGTACCGTGAATAACTGATCGGCACGGGGGCGTTGGGCGGTGGTCATAACAGGAAATCCTCTTCGGAAAACAGCAGCACTTCGACTGGACATTCCGGATCGAGACGAATCGTAAAGGGATGCCGGCACACCAGCGACACCCGGTGGTTACGTTTCAGCTGCCGGGCTCTGGCCGGATGGCAGGGGTTTATGGGCTGGCCATTGGCGTCTTGAACCCTAACGGTCCGCTTATCCTTAGCCAACGAGCCAGGGCGGCGGTTGCCCGCCGCAGTCTCGGTATCAAGTGTTGAACCGGTCATCGTGGTAAGGCCTAAATCGTGGCGGTCACGATGTTGGTGATAATGGTCGGTGCCGCAAATAAGCCGACACCACTGGCAATGCCAAGCACAAAGCCCATGATGCTGCCGCGCACGACACCGGCGACCAAGCCGACGATGACGAACACGATGGCGATGATGCGGCCGAGCAAACCCTCCACCCAGCCAGTCAGCAAGGTCCAGACAGTGTTGAACTCGGTACCGCCGGTACCGGCCATGGCGTCATTGGCCATCAGCATAA
The DNA here is from genome assembly GCF_050275925.1 of Methylomonas sp. MS20. Taxonomy (NCBI): domain Bacteria; kingdom Pseudomonadati; phylum Pseudomonadota; class Gammaproteobacteria; order Methylococcales; family Methylococcaceae; genus Methylomonas; species Methylomonas sp. MS20. Next base: position 4,195,142 of record NZ_CP189962.1, on the reverse strand, counting down.
AAAATAACGATCCCAGAGTGACCAAGACCCCGTTTCGAAAGGATGTTTTCATCAAAGATGTCCTCGTTATGGTTAAAAGACGGTTGCCCGTCGAATCTCGGACGGTTAGTCCGGCAGGGTTTAAGCGGTTGCCCGCTCACTCTCGCAAGGGGTGTGGGACCTGCGGTTAAATGGGTTGACCCATCAAGGCAATGGCTTGCCCAGTCGGGATGACGGGCTGTCGTCATCATTTGCGTCAACAGTCGGTGGTTTCTCGGGCGGACGTTGCTCGACTTGCAGCGGGATCAACGAAGAACTGGCTGTCGGTGCCGCCTTGCCGATCATCCAGCGCCGGGGTTCCAGTTCGGTGTAGATGTAATTGGAGACCATCAAATCGCCGTCGGCATCTTCCCAAGGCGCAATCCAGATGCGCATGACCTGTGAGGGCGTGCGTATCGGCGTGGGATCTTCGATCTTGGGTACGGGTTGTTGTAACGGCGGTGCGATTGTCGGAGATGAGGTCGACTCTAATCCCTGGCTATTTTCCGGGAGCGCTTCCGTTATTGCCGTATTGGTGACCTGGTAAGCCTGCGTCGTCGACAGACAGCTGGGTTCGTCCGGCATGCCTTTACAGCCGTATTCGGTGGTGGCGCAACCGGTGGTTAACACCATCAGCAACAGGCCGATGAAAGTCAGGGAATGTGGGTGCATGGGTTTCAAGGCTGTTTCTCCGGTGCATTAGCGTTTTGGGCGTTTGTAGCGGGCGTCGTTGCCAAACTGGGCGATGGTTTCGGTTTGTCGGCCAACCAATCGGCTAACACCTCGGGTGCGCCACTGTGGGTGCGGCCGTCAGGAGCAATCAGAAATGGCACACCCTTCAAATCGAATAACTTGGCGGTGACCACGGCTTTTTGCAGTGGCTCTTTGTTGCACTGAGTGGGTGGTTCGGTCGGCAAGCCGGCGTAATCCTGTTTTAACAGTCGGTTGCGTACGGTGTCTTTAGCTTTTGTCTCGTTGGTTTCCAACTGACACGCCAGTTGCACGACGATGTTTTGCGATTCGGGGCCGAGGATGGGGACCATCACCAGTTTGAAGGTGTACTGGTCTTGCAAGGCTTGCAGGTCTTTCATGACTTTGCCGCAATATGGGCAGCGCGGATCGATGAACACCAGCACTTGGGCTTTTCCGTGACCGACAGTCACGGCGCCAAGGTCGTCGGCCTTGAGTTTCATCCGCGACAGATTGATGCGGTTGGCGATTTTGTCGATATCCGCCAATTCCTTAATCTCCTGCTGAGTCCAGATGTCCATCAATTTGCCGCCGTAGAAAGCAAAGCGGCCATTACTGGATATAAACACGGTTTGCTCGCCGGACTTGACCATCTTGAGGCCCGAGATCGGCAAGTCCTGCATGCCGTCGATTTTGATCGAGAGCAAACCGGCGGCAATATCCGAGACCGCAGGCTTTTGCGGATTGGCGGCCAGGGCGATGGATGTACCGAGTAGCGTGGCTATCAATAAAGAAATTTGGCGTAGCGTCATAACGACCTTTGGGTTTCAGTTAATGAATCAGCTCAGTGACTTCAGCTTCAATGCCGTGCCTTTTTGCACGATGAAGTTAACCTGGCGGGTGGCATCGACTTCGATGACCGGGTAAATCTCTTCGGCCATGTCCATGTAAAAATGCGACAGGCGTTCCATCGCGTAGCCCGCGCCTTTCAATGCGCCGCCTTCCATCGACTGCGAGGAAAAGGCGCTTTGGAAGGGTGTGGTACCGGATAGCGCACCCAGACCACCGGTCATCAGGACGGGAATCTGGTTACGGCCGAAGGCATCGGAAAAGCCGCGTAAAAAGCCAGCCATCATCGATTGGGCAAGCAGCGCACCCTGTTTGGATACCACCCGACCACGAACACCGTTTTTGCCATCTTCGCCTGTGGCATAGGCATTCATCGGCACTTCAATCACGCCACCGTTCTGGCGGACACAGGAAAAGGTCTCGCCACGAAAATACGCACGCTCGGCACTCAACTCGCCGAAGCCCGCGGCCAACAGAAAGCACTCGCGCACATCGGCATGGAAACGGTTGGGCAAAATGGCTTCCTTCTTGATCCGGAACAGCACCGGCATGGGTTCTTTCTTGGCTTTGCGACCAGTCGGGGCATCCAGACCATTCAGCAAGACACCGGTCAAAATGCTGCCCGCCGGGATGAAGACATCACTATTGGCGTGGCCTTGCTGCGACTGGCCGTGAGCATTGGTCGCCGCCGTGTCTTTATCTTTACCGTTGGAGTACTCAGCGCCTTCTTGGATGACGCGAATCTGCATTGCCACCGGCGCCTGGCTGTTGGCTCGTCCTCCAGAGACCCCAGCATTGCCAGATGTCGGTCCTGGAATAGCCGCTTGCTCGAAGAGGCGGTTGAGATCGTCTTGGCTGTTATCGAACGGCGCGTTGGTCAGGCGGCGGTTTGATGGTCTTCCGGGTACCGGCTGATCCAATGGTGCTTGGTTGTTGTCGCCTGGGGTGCCGGTCGTTGACGGTGTGGACGCTTTGTTCTTCAACGACTCGACTTCACCGGTCACCGCTTGCAGTTTGGCTTCATAGGCTTCGCGCTCCGCGGTAGTCCATTGTTTGAAACGGATTTCGTCGGATTGCTGCTCGCGCCTTTGTTGTTCTTCGATGGCAGCCAATCGGCGGGCTTGTTCGTCGTTCTTCTGCAGCAGATCGCGCAACTGCGCGGAAATGCCGTCGATGCCGAGCGATCGGGGATCGCTATCGGTCAGGATGTGTTGGATGGTGGCCTGTTTGCTGAGCGGCTTGCTGACTTCCGGGGTGACGGTGGCTAACGCGATGATGATGGCCAATGCCACGGTACCAATGCTGCCAACAGCTAAATTGCGTTTGGCTGCCGGACTCAAGCGTGTCCACCAGGTATCGACGACCGCCATTACCGTTGCCCTCCGCTCAATAATGAAGGACGCAAACTGACTGACGCCTCTGGTGATTGTCGGACCACGACATACAACTCGGTGGCTTCATGGGGTTTCAACACCACGTTGGGCCAAACTGAAACGGCGAGTACGTCCTGTTGCGTCGTTGCACAGCTGCGTTCGTCGAATTCGAGCATGTCGCCGCCAATATTCTTGGCAAGTCCCACCAAAATCAATCGATCCTGGCCTTCCAGAACTTGGCCGGTTTTGATCTGCACGCGGTCTTGCAGGCAGCGAATTTGCTCCTGGGGCTTGGGTTCGCGTAGCGAATAACCGGCTGGGGTCTTTTGCAAACCCAAATCCCGGAACAAGGTTTTTAGCTGGCTGATGTAGGCTTGTTCCTGTTGATTGGAAGTCCGACTCGCACTATCGGCGTGCTGCCATTGGTTCAGTAACTGGTAACTTTCCTTATCCAAATCGAGATAGATTTCCCGCGCCGGAATCCGTTTGGGGATCAGGGTGAGCGACAAGGCGATGTCCTGGTTGTCTCCGGGGGTGATGTATAAGGTGACTGGCGTTTCGTCGGCGGTGGCGACATAAACGATTTTGCCTTTGGTACTGGTAGTCGCCTGGCTGGTGGTCGTGACCACCGGATGCTCGAACGGCGTGACCAGGCGATTCAAATGGCCGACGGCAATCGGCATCAGTTCGTTGATGCCGGGTTTAACCGCGATGTGCTGTGGGCCGATGGAAGTGGCTGACACTTCGTTTGACGCTGCCGCTTGCTGTTTTGCCGCTTTCAAGACGCTGGCATCGACTGGTGGTAACTCGATGCCTAAATCCGGCTGAGACGAGGTAACCGGCTGCGATGGTGAAGATCCTTCGGCTACGGTGGTCACAGGCGGCAAGACCGTTATCGGTAAATCATCCCCGGCCCAACAGTTATGAATGAAGGTCAGTGCTAGCCAAGGGTATAGCGAATGTTTCATGGTTGAGCCTCATGCGGTTGGCCTTGGGTGGCTTTCAAACGGGCCAGGGTTCTGGGGGAATCCGGATACACGTCGATGTATTCCAGCCGGGGACGATAGTTTTTGATGGCGATGATGAATTCGTAGGTACGGATCTTTACGTCGGGTTTGGAACTGGGGCCTTGGCTTTTGAGTTCGCCGCTGACAAAGACTTTGTTGGTCTCGGCTTCGTAATCGACATGACGCGGGGTAAAACTGATCGCGACCCGGTCCATTTTGATGGCCTTGATTTGATCGCTCATGGCATCCAGTACACTGCGGTAAATATCCGGCGCCAATAAAGGCTCGACGGCGGTTTTCAGAAAATCGGCATTGGCAGGGGTGGTGTTGCCAAGCAATTCCGCTAGGAACAAGCCCCAGGACTCTTTGAACTCGCTGGATGCCTGGCTGCGCGTCACTTCGACTTCCTGCGTCAAGGTCGGTGGCACCAGGATGATGCTGCGCTCGGTCCTCCAGGCGGCCAGCGATGTGATCACGCAAATCACCAGCAAGCCAATGATAACGACGCGGCTGAACCGGTTCTCGGTCTCGTGCCCGTCCCAGGTTTGCAGAAAATCCGACCATCTCATGGCAGGAACCGGCAGATGTAAGGGTTGGGGATGGTCTGCGCGCGACTCGGCAACAAACCCAGCCAATACAGCGCATGCAAGGTATAGCCGTCAGGCCGGTTGTCGCGGAAGCGCCGGTAAAACTTGACTGCGATGAGTCCAAGCGCCAAGCCTGGAATAAATTGATCGATTAACATGCCGGTCAGCATGCTCACCATGAAGGGTACGATCTCGTCCGCACTCCACAGCAAAATGTGGATGGGATCGTCTATCGATTGGGGGATTGCAACGGGTTCCATAATGACCTCCGGTTGGGATGGTCATTATTGTGAAGGGGTATTTGAAGAGAGCTTTTGCAGCTGACGACGAATTTGACGTCAGCTGCGGAAGGTGTAGGAATTTTAATTTAATGGTTGATGCTAGGCGCTTTTTATTACCTGTGATTGTGAAAATCATCCGTGATGATTGAACAGCTTCCAATAGTTCTTGAGCAAGAGTTGTCTAAATGGAGAACCGTTAAGAATTCAAGTTCGAGAGAGATTGTGCGCCCATCTTTCCTAGAATATAGGATTCAACGGTCGGGAACGACGGGACGGATTGATGCCTCTACTAATATCGCTATCTCGTTGAGTAGGTATTTTCGAGACAGAAACATTTCTGAGCACATCGCGAGGCGATGTGAAAATTGATATGGAATTATGAAATCGCTATGCTTTGTTCTGCGCTTTTTGCTACCCATGTACAAGGCAACAGTCCCTAGTCCCTAATCAAAGGAAAACGGTCATTTGAAAGAGTTACCCTCTCGCGTAAATCCAACCCCGCTTTGAAGTGGGTTGTATGCCGAATAGGCAAACTCACTTGTTCGCCCGTTTTAGGGTTACGCCCTATGCGAGCGGCTCGCTGGATAACTGAGAATCCACCAAATCCACGAATTTCAATTCGTTCGCCTCGTGCCAGGTGATGGATCATCGCATCAATTATTACGTTAATTGCTAATTCGACATCGCGTTGCATCAAATGTGGCAATTTAAGACTGGTGCGTTCGATAAGTTCAGACTTTGTCATTCTAAGGTGTATGTCCAATCGGTGATTTGTAACAGTGGGTGTTGGTGATTAGATCATTACAGCGCTGGCAATGTCTTGCCACCCTGTTCGACGATCACGGCCTGCTTGAGCAAATCACTAGCAGCAGGATATTGATCGTACAGGCTGCCAATGGCTTGATAATAGGCCATCGTATCAAACGGTTCTGAGGCTTGTTTTCGGATCAACTCAGCTAGCCTCGACCTGAAATCCGGTGAAACGGTCACCATGCGTAGGCCTTTAACAATTTTGGTGACTGGATCCACCAAGACCAGATTAAAAGGCAAGTAACTATCACCCTCTTCAATCGACTCATCACCCGCTAGATGAATGGTAAACGCCAAATCTGACCAATCCAGAAAACCCTCGATTTTGAATAAAAACAAAATGAGTTCGGCTTTTGCGAATAACGCAAACGATGTATTCCCATTCAGAAAGGCTTGGATTTCTCGAGGGGATGCCAAAAAATTAAGCGTCAGCAAAGGCGTGCCATTGGCTAGGATTATGCTCATGCCTTCCGCGGGCATGTCATGATCAAAGCGTTCACCCACGCATAATTTCAAATATCCCATTTCGTTTATGTTCATGAGGCAGAGATAGGCTTGAGCCTATGAATAAGGGAGAGGTAATGGCTCACCTAATAGCCGCACGTTTTCATCAATATCAACGGCAACACAACGATTCGCTTGGATCGCCTCGGCTAAAGTGTATTCGTCCTGGCACAAGTAAACATTCTGTTCACAGGCTGAACAATAGCGAACGTCCTGATTGTCCGTTTGAGTCAACTCGGCCCATTTTTTATCGCATTGTTTGCCAAAAATGCAGTTTCTGATTACGCCCACTTCGAATTCCTTGAAGCAAAAAATTTGTATGTCGGTTTGTTCAGCCAGTACAGGTTTTTAGCTTGACTGAAAAATCCGCAATCCCCAGTTTGAATAATTGTTTGGCTGCCGCGTCCAAGGTTTTAAATTCCTTGGTTTCACGTTTGGTCGTTTCCAATGGTTGTCCGTTGATGACCACCATGTAACCTTGTGCCATCACGGCATAATGAACTTGGACTTGCTTCACCGCATTGGCATCAAGCAAAACCTTCACCTCGCGCTCAATCATACGCCTCCCTTGATTTTCGGTTCGCTGGGCTGAATGGGCTGTTCCCACGATTCAAATAGATCTTGTTGGTCGACCAATACCAGTAGATCACCCGGCTTTACCTGCAAATAGCGACACAACTTGGCAAGCACCTCGCGATCAAAGCTTTTTACCTGATCGTAGTAATAGCGATCTACCGTCGCCCGCGCAATGCCTGTTGCGTGACAAACATCGGCGACTTTAAGGCGTTTGGATCCAAGGATCGTTGACAGTCGACAGGTGATCATATGCCATATTGAGTGAATAATTAATCGATCTCGATGAATTTTTATAATGATAAAGCGAAGGAAAACTCATGGCAAGGATTGCTTATTAATGGCATTTTACAGGATGCTCATGACCAGCAGCCTAGCTGGTCACTCCAGGCCAGGATTAACTTTTGTTACAGCCGTATGGAATTAACCAGCTGGTGGCTGGCTTGTCATGTTTTGCATAGTCCGCAACTGGAAATTGGTCTCCAGTAAGTTTTTCCAGTTCGTCAATCGATACCAGAAAGTGATCCAGGTTGCGTTTCGTGGCCTCAGTGGAATTCGGCACTACCCAGGCAATTGCCCGTTCATCGGCGCCAGTGCCCCGTACGATCACTTTGTAAAAGTAGTCGGGGGTGCGTACGCCATGACTGGAAGCAAAAATATCGTTACTGGTATCCTGACCCCAGATAATGCCCCCTAGGATTAAGAGATCATCAATATCTCGGTAACACTCGATGATTTCCTCTGTAAGCAACCAGGCGCCTCGATTCATCTGCGACGTTTGAGGCAAGATGTTCGCCATATAGTTCTAATCCCCACCACGAATAGTGGACACTTTTGAAAGCGAGTATTCTCACCCGAAGAGAGGTACTTGCATGAGTACAAAAGACACAGTCGGCAAAGCCAGTCACATCCGGCATAGCGACGAATATAAACAAGAAAGCCTGAAGCTGGCGGCCCAAATTGGCGTTGCCAAGGCAGCAAAGCAATTGGGCTTGCACGCATCGCAACTTTACACTTGGCGCAAACAGGCTGAACACACCAAGACGGTTAGTGAACGGGAAGCCAGTCTAGCCGCCGAAAATGCCCGGCTTAAACGGCAACTGGCTCAGCAAGCTGAGGAGTTGTCGCTGTTAAAAAATGCGGCGACGTACTTCGCTCAACAGTTCAAGCGAGGTACGGCTATATGAAAAACCATCGAGCTGAGTATTCTATGACGGTGATGTGCCAGTGTTTTCAGGTTTCACGCAGTGGTTATTACGCCTGGCTAAATCGAAAGCCCAGTGCCCGGCATCAAAAGCGACAAGCCTTTGATCAACAGGTTAAAGCCCTGTTTCTTAAGCATAAACAGCGGTATGGCGCTGAACGACTTCAGCGAAAAATGCCGAAAGCATCGGGTCAGTTTTATGATCTGAAAACCATTGCCGCCAGTCTGAAACGGCAAGGCCTGGTGGCTAAGGCGGCTCGAAAGTTCAAGGCAACAACCAACAGTAAGCATAACTTGCCGGTGTTTGATAACTTGCTGCAACAGGATTTTTCAGCCACGGCGCCCAATCAAAAATGGGCGGGCGATATCACCTATCTCTGGACCGATGAAGGCTGGCTGTATCTGGCAGTCATGATTGATTTGTTTTCCCGGCAGGTCGTCGGATGGGCAATGTCTGAGCGAATGACCACTGATCTAGTCTGTGACGCACTGAAAATGGCGATTTTCAGACGCAAACGGCCTAAAGGTGTGCGGGTTCATTCAGATCGCGGCAGCCAATATTGTTCGCATGCCTACCGGCAATTATTGGAACAATATCAATTACTCGGCAGCATGAGCGCCAAGGGTAGCTGCTATGACAACGCCTGCTCCGAGAGCTTCTTCCATTCCCTCAAGGTCGAGGCCATTCATGGCGAACGATTTGAGAACCGTGAAACCATGCGCCAAACGGTGTTTGAGTATATCGAAACCGATTACAATCCGGTCAGGCTGCATTCGACCAATGGCTTTTTAAGCCCAATGGAATTTGAAACCCAGTTTTATCAATCCCTCGCTTCTTAAACTGTCCTTTTTTGACGGTGGGGATCATTCGATTGATGGATCGCATTGACCGAGTCATCTAGGTGATTTGCGGGCACTTGGTGACCGCGGTCATAGCCATTGCCATAGGGTTGGCTACTGAACTGTTGGCACGCTGCTGGTGTACCTGGATCCACCTCGAAATGATCGTAGCGCTTTACGTTGCCATTGTCTCGCTGGGCGGTATAGCGAAATCGGATAGCGGCTCGTTCTTTGCAATCAATCCAAAGGGTGAATCCTTCGTAATCAAGCTTCAGAAGCTCATTCGACTCCATGCTGGCTTGCACTTGAGCAGGTGGCTGTGCTGTTTCACTGGGTGGCACGACCGGTTCCACTTTTGCCTTGATGCGATCTTCATGGCAGTGGTATTCACTCGTCTTTCGATGGGTATGGCAACCTTCGGTATTAACCTTACCGGGGTGAGCATGCGCACCGCTCCAGCATAGAACGATAAAAAATCCAAAGGTAAGGCGTAACGCAGGCAATCTGTTAATCCGTAAAGTAGTTGTTTACTGTAGCCGTTGCCACAGAGCATGGATGATGAAAAGTGCAGCGTCATCAGGATGGGACGTGTCACATTCAATCAGTAACGGATTATCCGGATTATGAAGGTCGTAGGCATTTCGAATCGCCAGTCCAAGCCCGTAATGCAGGTCTATCAGGTTGTTCAGTTCCATTGCCGCTATTGTCAGCTGGTCCTTCTCTTCCAGAACCAGTAACAACCGAGCGACAGCTTCCGCCACAGTAACTGGTGAATGTAAAACGTCACGGTGTATTGATGACCAATTATTGCCCAATTTGATAAGCCTTTAAGTAGAACAGCGGGTTAGATGAACTAACCCTATATTTTAAACAATGTTATCCACAGAATTTGGGGATAACGATTCAGCGGCAGTAAGATTAAGGCTATTGCGCTGCGGTGTTTTAATCTGCTTTGAACAAACTTAGGATTTCTTAACCCCATGTCACCATCGATTAGTTCGAATTTTTATGCTTACCTTTCGCGCTTAAGATGGATTAAACGCTGGGGACTAAAACGCAACGCCCATGAAGAAAATGTCATGGAGCACAGCTGGGAAGTGGCTGTCATTGCCCATACCTTGGCGCTCATCAAAAACCGCTATTTTGAGGGTCAAGTCGATGCCAATTCCGTGGCAACCGCGGCCCTTTACCATGACATCACTGAAGTCATTACGGGTGATATGCCTACACCCATCAAATACCATTCATCCGCCATTCTCGGTGCCTATAAGCAAATCGAGCAGCAAGCGGAACAAGAGTTATTAAATCTGCTGCCTGAAGCATTACAACCCGATATCCGGGCTCTGATCGATCACCAGCAAATGTCTGAAGATCATCAGAAAATCATTAAAGCGGCCGACAAGATATCCGCTTACCTGAAATGCCAGGCCGAATTAAAAGCCGGCAATGCTGAATTTGAAATAGCGGCCGAACAGCTCGAACGGGATATCGAAGCAATGGATCAGCCTGAGGTCAGATTTTTTATGCTGTCCTTCGCGCCAAACTGCGGACTGACGCTCGATGACTTGATGAAAAAGCGCTAGGGATCGCGATCAGTATGGATTTCCAACCCAGCCAGTCGCATTCTGCTGACAATCCCGTCGAAAAACTGCATGGCTCCGTCGAACGCGTGACGTTCCATAGCGAGGCCTCGGGATTTTGCGTGTTACGGGTCAAGGTCAAAGGTTATCGGGAACTGATTACCGTGATCGGTTCGGCCGCCAGTGTCACGGCCGGTGAATACATCGAATGCCTGGGTTGCTGGGTTAACGATCGCCAACATGGCCAGCAATTCAAAACCATCTCGTTAAAAGTCGTGCCGCCGACCACGTTGGACGGCATCGAAAAATACCTGGGCTCCGGCATGGTCAAAGGTATCGGCCCCCATTTTGCCAAGAAGCTGGTCAAAGCCTTCGGTGAGCGGGTATTCGATGTGATTGAGCAAACACCCGAGCGTCTGTTGGAATTACCAGGAATTGGTAAGAAACGCCAGGAGCGTGTGACCAGTGCTTGGGCTGAACAGAAAGTGATTCGGGAGATCATGGTTTTTCTGCAATCCCATGGCGTCGGCACCTCGCGTTCGGTGCGCATATACAAAACCTACGGCGAGCAGGCTATCGAGAAAGTGCGCGAAAATCCCTATCGCCTGGCACTGGACATTCACGGCATCGGCTTTAAAACGGCTGACACCCTGGCCCAGAAGTTGGGCATCGGCCCGCAATCCCTATTGCGCGCCCAAGCGGGTGTCCGACATGTCTTGCAGGAATGGTCTGGCGAAGGCCACTGCGCTGCGATTCGGAGCAATCTGTGCGAAATGGCGGCGAAACTACTGGAAATTCCATTGTCGATTATCGACCAAGCCATCGCGGCGGAATTAACCGAAGGCAATTTGATCGCCGAAATCGACGGCAGTGACGAATTCATTTTCCTGACGCCTTTGCACCGCGCTGAAATAGGCTGTGCCGCCCACCTGAACCGATTAAATCAAGGCGATGCACCCTGGGGTGTAATTGACGCAGAAAAAGCCATACCCTGGGTGGAAGAGCAAACCGGCATGACCTTGTCGCAGTCGCAAGCGGCTGCCGTTCGATTGGTACTCCAGCATAAAGTCTCGGTGATCACCGGCGGCCCCGGTGTCGGTAAAACCACCCTGGTCAACAGTCTGCTTAAGATTCTTAAAGCCAAACGCGTTCGGATTGGTTTATGTGCGCCGACGGGGCGAGCGGCAAAACGTTTAACTGAATCGACCGGCATGGAAGCGAAAACGGTGCATCGATTGCTGGAGTTTGATCCGACACAGTTCGCGTTCAAGCATAACGACGAAAACCCGCTGGACCTCGATTGCTTGGTGATCGATGAGTCGTCGATGATGGACGTGGTGTTAATGAATCAGCTGTTAAAAGCCATACCGACGGAAGCTGCGGTATTGATCGTCGGTGATGTTGATCAATTACCCTCGGTCGGCCCCGGATCTGTACTGGCTGACATCATCGAATCCGGGCGAATTGCCACCGTGCGTCTGACCGAGATTTTCCGCCAGGCCAGTACCTCCAAAATCATCACTAATGCGCACCGGATTAACCACGGGCAAATGCCGGTAGTGGATAAAACTGAAAGCCTCAGCGATTTTTATTGCCTCTACGCCGAAACACCCGAGGAGATTTTCGCTAAATTGATGCACGTCGTCCTCGAACGGATTCCGCAGCGATTCCACTTTCATCCGGTCAACGACGTGCAAATTCTGACGCCCATGAATCGCGGCGGCCTGGGAGCGCGGTCCTTGAACATCGAATTGCAAGCGAGGTTAAATGGTCACAGCGAACCGAAGATTACCCGTTTCGGTAATACCTATGCGCCGGGTGATAAGGTGATTCAGCGGATCAACAACTACGACAAGGAAGTCTTCAATGGCGACATTGGCGTGATCAAAGCCATCGATCTTGAGGAAAGCCAGGTCAAGATCGTATTCGACGATAGGGAGGTCGACTACGAATTCAGCGATCTGGACGAAATTACCCTAGCTTACGCGACCAGTGTGCACAAATCGCAAGGCTCTGAATACCCCGTGGTGGTCATACCGATGGCCATGCACCATTTTATGCTGCTGGAACGCAATCTGCTGTATACCGGCGTCACGCGAGGCAAACAATTGGTCGTGGTGATTGCCCAGTCCAAAGCGCTGGCGATGGCTGTGAAAAATCAAAAATCACAGCGCAGGATCACTCATTTGGCGGCTAGACTGAACAAAAATTCGTGACGTCTATTAGCCAAAACTGTCTTGTATGAAGTCAATTACTGGGCTGTCGGCCATACTTTCCAATTTCAAGCGTTCATTTATTCGGTGTATCAGCTGAATGTCAGCTATTAGGCGAGCAAACTGATATTTTCACTGAGTCACAACGGCCAAAAGCAGGCAATGAATATCCTTAACGGAATGACCGGAATTTTACTCAAAGCTGAATTTCAACTCCATGAATTGATCTTTGGTTTACGCCCTTCCAATAAGTCGATTTCGTTAGTCAAAAATTCGACCATGCGATCTCGAAAGATACGAACTCGTGCGGTGGTACGTAAATCAACATGACTGAGAACCCATACGTCATAACCGGATTCGATATGCTCGACTGGGACACGGACCAACTCATCCGCTTCATCGGCCAGCGAACAAGGCAGCAAAGCCAAGCCCAAACCTTCCCGGCACATTTCAAACATGGCTACGCTGGAATTCGTCCGATATGCCCGTTTGAGTTTCGGAAAGTTTTTCGTTATCCAATTGGGTAAGGTGGCGCCATCACCTATCCAAGTGATGCAGGGCGGCATTTCAGTTGACAGGTTTTTCACTAATTCCGGGTGACCGTAGACAGAATAGGCAAGCCGACAGATGCGTTTGCCCACCACATTCGGCGGTGGCTCCATAATGGCGTGAATCGCAATGTCGGCCTCGCGGCCAGCTAGATTCAAGACTTCTTCGGCAGCAATCAACACGAAATCGACATCAGGATAGTCGCGTTTGAAATCGCGGATGACAGGGAATACGAATCGCTTGGCGCAAACATCGGAAACCGTCAATTTGATGACTCCCGAAACGTCTTCCGAATCGCTTTCTATTTTCCGATGAATGGCGTTGGCTTGGTTTGCCATTTCTTCGGCAAGCATAACGATCTTTTCCCCAACCGGTGTGATTAGCCAACCTTTGGCTGTTCGGTCGAACAAGGCTTTGCCTAATTGATTTTCCAGCTGAGCAATCCGGCGACTTACGGTTGATTGATTAACGCCGAGGCGTAAGCCTGCTTCGGTCACATTGCCCGAGCGGACCACTTCGATGAAATAGCGTAGATCGTCCCAATTCATGTTATGCATATTTGCAAAAGCCTTATGCTAAATTCGATATTTGCCATGCATTTTAATCGATAGCACATTACGATACAATTTATAGCTTATTTCAAAGCCATCCCAGTGATGCCGTTACTAAACATGCGGCATTCAATCATTGGTAAGGCTTTGGGTTGCAATAACATTCAGACTTAATATAGGGAATTGACTATGGCTGGTTATGTTGATGAGGTTGTCATACCGTATGACCGTGATCTTGGCCCGGTGCTGTTTGAGCATTACGGTGCCGATACCGCAAGACGCGTCGCCGAGCAAGCGCCGATGGATGTGTTGGAAATCGCCGCTGGCACCGGCATCGTGACGCGTCACTTGCGTAATTTATTGGCAAAAGAAGCACGCCTGACCGCCATCGATATTAGCGATTCGATGATGGATGTGGCGAGGCAAAAGTTTCAGCCTGGCGAACAGGTAATCTTCCAAAACGCCGATGCCACCGCGTTGCCGTTCGATGACGAAACCTTCGATGCCGTGGTCTGCCAATTCGGCATCATGTTTTTCAACCGGGACAAGGGCTTTCGCGAGGTTTACCGGACCTTGAAGCCGGGCGGCCGTTATCTGTTCCGCGTCTGGGATTCGGAACGCTATAACCCATTTGCCAGTTTGAGTTTCGAAGTTCTCAAGCAATATTTTCCGTCGGATACACCGCAGTTTCTATTCGATCCCATGTCCTGCCATCAAATCGATCCACTCAAAGAGCAGTTGATTCAGATCGGTTTCGATCCAGTCGTTATTTCCGTTCAGCGCCATGTCTATGACATTCTAGATGTGACGGCGTTTGCGCGCGCCCTGGTTTACACACCCGTTATTTTTGAAATCAAGGACCGGGGCGGCATCGATCCCGAGGACATAGTCAAGGAACTGGCTGAGGCGTTCAAAAAAGAATTCGGCTCTGGCCCGACGCGTTACCCGATGCAGGCGATTCTGTTCGAGACGGAAAAGCCCCCGCTTATAATTTAACTGGCCGCAATTTCACAACGATCAAAAGATTACTCGCAATGATCTTAACAACAGAAGGCATAAGAGATGGCAATACGTTTGACAGATATTAATGAGAACAAGCTGGAACAGTTGCAGGGAAAAGTGATGGGTGATGTGGCCGGTTCACTGGGCTTGCTGATAGCCTATATAGGCGACAAACTCGACCTGTATAGCGCCTTGGCCGAGATTACTCCCGCAACCAGCCAGGAACTGGCCGACAGCACCGGAATGGATGAACGCTATCTTCGAGAGTGGCTTTCTGCCAACGCGGCGGCGGGGTATGTGAATTACGATTCAGCAGCCGGCAGATTTTCATTATCGCCCGAACAAGCCGTCGTTTTTGCCGCCGAAGGGCATCCGGCTTGCATGCAAGGCTTCTTCCAGGCAGTCATGTCTGCCTATGTCGATGAACCCAAACTGACTGAAGTTTTCCGCTCCGGTAAGGGCTTGCCCTGGAGCGATCATAGTCCTTGTTTGTTCTGCGGCACCGAACGCTTCTTCCGGCCAATGTATGCGATGAACCTGATCGATTCATGGCTGCCCGCGCTTGATGGCGTGCGCGAAAAACTCGAGGCCGGCGCCAAAGTTGCCGATATTGGCTGCGGACATGGATCTTCGACGATCCTGATGGCCAAGGCATTCCCAAATTCGACCTTTCATGGCTTTGATTTTCACGAACCGTCGATCGAACACGCACGGGAGCGGGCTCGAGCCGAAGGCGTCGCCAGCAATACGATTTTCGAAGTCGTGACAGCGAAACACTATCCCGGGAAAAACTACGATCTTGTCACGATGTTCGATGCTCTGCACGATATGGGCGACCCTGTTGGCGCTGCACTGCATATTGCAAGCTCCTTGTCCGACAGCGGAACCTTTATGCTGGTCGAGCCCTTTGCTGGCGACAGTCTGGAAGAAAACCTGCATCCTCTGGGCCAGATTTATTATTCCTTTTCCACGATGGTCTGCGTACCCGCGTCCAAGTCTCAGGAAGTCGGTTTGGGCTTGGGCGCCCAGGCCGGTCAAAAAAAACTCACCGAAGTGCTCAATACAGGAGGCTTCAGCCGAGTAAGGCGGGCGGCAATGACACCGACCAATTTGGTGCTTGAGGCAAAAGTTTAGCTATTTGATCCCAGATCAAGATCGGAAAAATTATCGCAACCAGGTTGCTGGTTCTATTGCGTTAATTTAACAAAATTAAAAAATTCATTTTAAATGAGGGGATAGTATATGAAAGAGAACTTCCGGGTTCTAACGTCTTGTTCTGTGGGGCTGATGCTGATACTGGCGCACGGAGTTTCTAATGGGATGCCTGGCATGGATATGCCGTCCGGCGCAAGCGCCCAAGCGCCCTCGTTGGCAAAAAGCATAGGCGCTCCAATCAATTCGGATGCTGCTGAATTCGAAATGACCTACAGTGCCGACGGCAAAACCGTATTGTTCGTTTCCACACGACCGGGCGTAATCGAATCAAAAGGCAACCCTTATAGCTTCGACATCTGGATGGCGCACAACGTCAATGGCCAGTGGCAAACGCCGATTCATCTGGGACCGGGCATTGACCCTAAAGTAGGTCCGAACATCAATACCGAGGCCTGGGAACTGGAACCCAGCCTATCCGATGACGGTAACGCGATTTACTTTACACGCTATCAACCCGGTAATCTTTCGACTGGCGATCTGTATGTAGTACAGAAAATCGATGGCGTCTGGCAAACTGCCAAAACCTGGAACGAGGTGCCGGAACTGCCGCACCTTAACACGCCAACCGGTGAAGAACATTGCCCGATTATTGCCTCGGATAGTCTGATCTATTTCAGCTACCAGCAACCGGGCGTCACCCAAGATAGTGACATTTGGAAGGTCGAAAAGAAAAACGGTACCTGGCAGAAACCACAGAGCCTGGGTTCACGCGTCAACTCGCCGTACCGCGATCATTTACATTGGACTGGGCTATCGAAGGATGGCAAGAGCCTGATCATCACCAGTACCCGCACCGACATGGGTTCGCGCGGCGGACATGACGAATGGATTTCGCATCAGAATCCCAAGGGCGAGTGGCAAGAGCCGCTAAACCTTGGCGACACCGTCAATACCGCCGGTGAAGACATGTGCTGGTCGTTCACGCCGGATGGCAAGAAGTTCTTCGGCGGCTGGGGACCGCAAGGCTCCTATAACATGGACGTGCTATGGCTCAACAAAGACGATGTGCCGTTGTTGAAAAACTTCGATCCCATCGGTCCACCGCCAAATCTAATGGGCAAGACTAAGGCAAAAGCCAGCGAAATTAAGTAGTTTCGGCAGGCACCGCTATGGAAGCTTATTCTGGCTTGTCACAAGTCAGAATAAGTGCCTGGTCTTGGCAAATTTGCGACATTCAATTTGTACCAGTCAATGTCGGTTTTGGGTCGGTTTGACTCAGTGACGAAAGGCAGCTATCGGGTATTGGAATTCTATGACTGCTTACGGGCGATCAATCTGAGATGCAGACAGTCGCATGACGACCCCTTCCTGCCTGTCGCGTTTCTCCAAAGCGGCCGCTTGCGCAAACATCGTTTTTCGGGCTTCGCTTCTACGAAGCAGCCTTTCGCGGGTTCCGGCAGTCGGCCATGACCAGACCATCACCAGTTTCCCTTTAACAGCAGGTCTCCTCTTGATAACGGACATTCAAACCGACATAAAAACCAATTAACTTAGAAAACTTATAATCATTGGTCAGCGCAATAGCTAACTCTCAAAAAATGACACACCCTTAACTCTAAATGATTCATAAGTTTGTCCTGCTTCTGTAGTCCCTGGGATCAGCTTTTCTCCGGACAAGATGTTGCAGGCTCGCCTGTTCTCGTATGGCGATGCGCAGCGTTACCGGCTAGGAGTCAATCATCACCAAATTCCGGTAAATGCGCCTAAATGCCCTTTCCACAGCTATCACCGCGATGGTGCAATGCGGATGGATGGCAATCATGGCGGGACGCTGGGCTATGAGCCGAACAGCTATAGCGAGTGGCAGGAACAGCCAAGTTTCAGTGAACCATCCCTGTCTATCGAGGGCGCTGCTGACCACTGGAATCATCGTGAGGACGAGGATTACTACTTGCAGCCAGGCGCCTTGTTTCGCCTAATGACACCAGCGCAGCAGAAGGTACTGTTCGAGAACACAGCGCGTGCAATCGATGGGGTACCGCGCGCGATTCAGGATCGCCACATTAGTAACTGCCTAAAGGCTGATCCAGCTTATGGCAAAGGTGTCGCTGATGCTTTAGGGATAGCGTTTGAATGATATTTCCCCTTAAGCGAAGTTGCAGCTAAAAACCTGCTTCATTGGTCATTGCTGAACTGAAACAAGCATGCATTGCTCTGGAATGATAAAGTTTAGCAAGCGAATTTGAACAAGTAATTATTGGTCAACCGGTTAGTTGTTCACTAGCAACATATGAAATTTAGTTGATTTGATTGGCTTAGACTAGAAGGTAGAAATAACTCAACCTTCCAGTTATAGATAAATTTTTTGGTAGTGGATAATCGTTAAATGATAAAGCTAAGTCGAAAGAAAAATTAAAGCAACAGAGCCATTGCTGTTCTTACAATCCAGAATATCCGCAAGTTGATGCATCATTTAAAATTTTGCCACTACCAATTTTTTTTATAAAAAATAATTGAGGAAGTGAAATGAATTGTCAGTCGTCTTTGAAAGCAGACAGTCGATTATGGAGTGCATGTTGGATTAATTAGCAAAGGCTTGCTGTTTATTCCTATTGAGCTTAGAACCTTTCAAAAAATAACTTTAGATATGAAGAAGAAAATAACAGAAACAACTAGGCGACTGGTCTAATGTGTGTTAACAATGGCCTTAGGAAGCTAAAGCGGGTTGTTTCGGAGCAATGTTAGGAGATCAAGGTAAAGGTTAGCATGCCTGAGGTTAAAGTGGAACTCGGTTTCTTTCAGGTGCAGGTAGAAGGTCTTCGCGGGCATCACGTTGAGCCTGGCCAAGCGGCGTTTTGCGTAGCTCCAGAACGACTCGATGCCGTTGATGTGATATTCGCCCCGGGCGAACTCGTTGTCGCCATGATTGACCCTGAAATGCTTGTAGTAGCCGATGTCGACCAGGCCGTCGTAGCCGCGGCAGCCGTCGGAATGGATAACGATTCCAGGGTTGACCTTGCCCCGTATCACCGCCTGCAGCGTGGCTTTCGTGCAGTTGGGAACGATTCTGATGTAGACTTTCACTTGGCGTTTCAGGATGCCGAACACGACCGTCTTGCCCGAAGCGCCGCGCCCACGCTTGCCCCTGACGCGGTGTGGGCCGAAGTAGGACTCGTCGACTTCGACCGCCCCTGAAAGCGTCGAATCGGCTTCACAAACAAGCGCGATTCGCCGCCTGGTTTTAAGGTAAATGGCGTTGACGGAGCGGACGGAAAACCCGGTCAGCAGGGCCGTGTCCGTGGCGGTAAAATCCAGGCTGAAATACCGGAGATTGCCTGAATTTTGCCTCTGCAATTCTTGAACGCTTGTAGTACCTGTTTTTGTTAAACATCTCAGTAAGTTAGCATAGTTTTTCATACGCTTAACTTCCTAAGACCCTTTGCATTGAATATATGTAAACAATGATCACGACAATTATCGAATATAGTCCTGAATAAATCGAAAGAATATTCATTTAACCCTATAAGTAAGCTCTTAAAAGATGACAAATGCAAAACCGGTTTCCCAATTAAGCGCGGATGAACTCCATAAAATAAATACCTGCTGGCGAGCCTGCACTTACCTGGCCGCAGGTATGATTTACCTCCAGGACAATCCATTACTGAAAGAACCACTCAAGCCCGAACACATCAAGAATCGATTGCTGGGACATTGGGGGTCGAGTCCCGGTTTAAGTTTTATTTATGTCCACTTGAACCGCCTTATCAACAAGTACGATCTGAATGCTATTTTCCTGGCCGGACCCGGACACGGCGCGCCGGGCGTGTTGGCGCCCGTATATCTTGAAGGCACTTATTCGGAAATTTACCCCAACAAAGGCGAAGATGAAGAAGGCCTGCTGCAATTCTTCAAGGAATTTTCTTTCCCTGGCGGCATCGGCAGCCATTGCACGCCCGAAACGCCGGGCTCCATCCATGAAGGCGGGGAGTTAGGCTACAGTATTTCCCATGCGTATGGCGCTGCATTCGATAATCCAGACTTGCTGGTGTCCGTCGTGGTGGGCGATGGCGAGGCGGAAACTGGCCCTTTGGCAACATCCTGGCATTCCAATAAATTTCTTAATCCTATACGTGACGGTGCCGTGTTGCCGATTTTGCACCTGAACGGTTACAAGATTAACAATCCGACGCTGTTATCGCGCATTTCCCACGAAGAACTTGAAAAGCTATTTCATGGTTACGGTTATACGCCATATTTTGTTGAAGGCAGTGATCCCGAGACCATGCATCAATTAATGGCAGAGAGCCTAGAAACCTGTGTGCTGGAAATCAGACGAATCCAGGAAGAAGCACGCCGAACCGGCGTTCCAACCCGACCTCGCTGGCCGATGATCATATTTCGTAGCCCTAAAGGCTGGACAGGCCCCAAAGAAGTAGACGGACACAAAGTGGAAGGTTTCTGGCGTTCGCATCAAGTACCGTTGGCAAAGGTCAAGGAAAATCCGGCTCACCTTGATCTGTTGGAGACCTGGTTGCGCAGCTATAAGCCTGAAGAATTGTTTGATGCCACAGGCAAGCTAATGCCTGAACTTAAGGCGCTTGCGCCCCAAGGGACACGACGCATGAGCGCCAATCCACACGCAAATGGCGGCCTGTTACGCAAAGCCTTAAGGATGCCGGATTACCAAGATTATGCCCTGGCATTAGAGAGTCCTGGGAAAGTCACGGCGGAAAACACGCGATCCTTGGGTAAATTCCTGCGCGACATCATGCGCGACAACATGGGCAATTTCCGTGTGTTCGGCCCCGATGAAACCGCCTCCAACAAGCTGGATGACATTTATATGGCCAGCAAGAAATCTTGGTTGGCGGAAATGTTACCGGAAGATGCCGGCGGAAGTGAACTGTCGCCGGACGGACGGGTGATGGAAATGCTGTCCGAACATACCTTGGAAGGTTGGTTGGAAGGCTATTTGTTGACAGGACGGCACGGTTTCTTATCCACTTATGAAGCCTTTGTCCATATCATAGATTCCATGTTCAACCAGCATGCCAAATGGCTCGCCATGGCCAAGAAAGTGCCTTGGCGAGCGCCGGTCTCATCGCTCAACCTGCTGATTACCTCGACCGTCTGGCGGCAGGACCACAATGGTTTTACCCACCAGGACCCGGGTTTCCTTGATGTCGTCGTCAACAAAAGCCCGTCAGTGACGCGTATCTACCTGCCGCCGGACGTGAACTGCCTGCTGTCCGTCGCCAACCATTGCCTGAACAGCACCGATTACATCAACGTCATCGTCTGCGACAAGCAGAAGCACCTGCAATACCTGGACATGGGCGCGGCGATCAAACATTGCACCAAGGGCATCGGTATTTGGGAATGGGCGAGTAACGATGCCGGTTGTGAGCCGGATTTGGTGATGGCAAGTGCGGGCGATATTCCCACCAAGGAAGCGCTGGCTGCAACCGTGTTGCTGCGCGAACACTTTCCGCAACTTAAAATTCGCTTTATCAATGTGGTCGATTTATACAAATTGGTGCCCAGCACCGAGCACCCGCATGGGCTTGCTGACCGTGATTTCGACAGCCTATTTACCCTCGATAAACCGATCATTTTCAACTTTCACGGTTATCCCTGGTTGATCCATCGGCTCGCCTATCGCCGCAATAACCACCATAATCTGCATGTGCGTGGGTACAAGGAAAAGGGCAGTATCAATACGCCGCTGGAATTGGCGATTCAAAATGAAACCGACCGCTTCAGTTTGGCGATAGATGCTATTAATCGTATCCCGTCTTTACTGGTGTCGGGTGCCCATGTAAAGCAACAATTACGTGACTTGCAGATCGAGTGCCGAAACTATGCTTATGAGCATGGCATCGACAGGCCGGAAGAAGATAAGTGGTATTGGCCTTATTGAGGACATAAACATGTCGATAAACAAAAGAAAAACAAACTAATATGCAAGATGGCGTTAAGTCTGAACTAAACGATACTCGTACTAGCTTGAATACCGCTGCGCTGAAACAGGCGATTCTCGATCATGTGACCTATAGTCTTGGCCGATTACCGGAAGCAGCCCCCGAACACTCCTATTACAAGGCCTTAGCGCTAACAGTCCGGGACAGACTACAACATCTATGGATTCACACAATGCAAACGTATTTGGCGGATGCTCGTGTTGACAAGATGGTGTGCTATTTTTCCGCAGAATTTCTTATCGGCCCCCAGCTCGGTAGTAGCCTAGTCAACCTTGGTATCGAACAGGAAGTTCGTACCGCAGTTGCCGGACTGGGTAAAAATCTCGATGATCTCGAGACATTTTTTTGATGAAGGCGTTATTCGTTATGGCTTTCATGGATTGTCCTATGAATACATGGTTTCAGTGTTGCCTGCGCTTGATCCAACATTAGTGAACGCGAAAATAATCGTCGCCCACCTAGGTAGCGGTGCCAGTTTATGTGCCATCCAAAACGGCAGAAGCACCGCAACGACGATGGGTTTTTCACCCCTTGATGGACTGGTCTTGGCTACGCGTTGTGGGAGTATTGACCCCGGCGTGTTACTTTATCTTATGGATCATCACAGCATGGATGTGCGTGCTATTGAGCATCTGCTTTATCACGAATCCGGTTTGTTAGGTGTGTCCGGCATCTCCAACGACATGCGCACCTTACTTACCAGCAACGACCCAAAAGCAAAGGAAGCGATTGATTTATTTGTCTATCGCTTAGGCCGAGAAATAGGTTCATTGGCGGCAGCGCTAGGTGGGCTTGACGCTTTGGTATTTACCGGAGGGATTGGTGAGCATGCTACTGTCATTCGCGCAAAAGTCTGCCAACAAACCGAGTGGTTAGGGCTTGAAATCGATGCTTCAGCCAATGAAAGCGGCAATTCATGCATTTCTACATTAAGCTCCAAAGTATCAGCATGGGCTCTGGCTACCGATGAAAACCTGATGATCGCACGGCATACACAACATCTGCTAATCCGTCGTGGTGAAGAGTTGTGAAACAGCCTACTTGTTTTCAAGCCGGAGTCGGCTCTCGGCTTCCTGGCGGTGCAACGTGGAACGTCGATGGAACCAACTTTGCCATTTATAGCCACGATGCCATCGGCATTGAGCTACTGCTTTATAAAGGCGCAGTCAGTACTGAGCCGTTCCAGGTGGTTGTGCTTGATCCGAAGTTCAATCGGACTTCTTATGCCTGGCATGTTTTCGTAGAACGCTTGCCTGTTGGGATTTATTATTCATGGCGTGTCCAGCAGCCTGATGGTACTTGGTGGGAAGTGCTTGACCCTTGGGCACGTGCCGTGAGCGATACAGGTTGGGATCGCAGACAGCCCATTTCAGCAGCAAACGCACTGCGCGGCATAGTAACCGATACTCGCTTTGACTGGAGTGAAAAAACTTTCGTGCCAAAATCGCTGGATGGGGCGGTAATTTATGAACTACATGTGGGCGGTTATACAAAGCATCATTCCTCTGGGACGGAACACCCGGGCACGTTCACCGGTTTAATAGAGAAAATCCCTTATCTTAAGGAACTTGGCATTACCCATGTAGAATTGCTTCCGGTGATGGCTTTTGACGAACAGGACGTGCCAAACGAGGTGGCTGCGTTGGGTCTTGTAAACTTTTGGGGGTATAGTCCCTATGGATTTTATGCGCTGCATCCCGATTACTGTGCGACATCGGAACCTGTAAGGGAATTCCAAAGCCTTGTTGATGCATTACACTCAGACGGTATCGGCATCATCCTGGATGTGGACTTCAATCACACTAGCGAAAGCGGCGCGGGAGGGCCAGCTATACATTTCAAGGTTCTTGGGAATGAGATTTTTTACCACTTTGATGGCCAGCACTACCGCGATTACACTGGTTGTGGAAATACCATCAACTGCAATCACCCGTTAGTCACGCATTTTCTTGTGTATTGCTTGGAATATTGGGTTACGACTATGCGTGTTGACGGCTTCCGTTTTGATCTTGCCAGTGTATTTTCAAGGGGCGAAGATGGAACAGTACTGAAAAACCCTTCATTGCCTTGGAGCATTGAGTTATCGCACAACCTCAGCCAGACACCTATCATCGCAGAAGCATGGGATGCGGCTGGCCTCTATCAGGTCGGCTCTTTTCCAGGTACGCGTTGGTCGGAGTGGAACGGGCGCTATCGCGACATCATTAGGCGGTTCGTGCGCGGTGACCGTGGCTTAGTAGGAGAAGTCGCAACTTGTCTGGGAGGTAGCAGCGATCTGTACGAGCAAGATCATCGATTACCGACAAGTAGCATCAATTTTATCACCTGTCATGACGGTTTTACGCTTTGGGATTTGGTCAGCTACAATCAAAAACACAATTTGACTAATGGCGAAAGCAATCGCGATGGTGCTGACCAAAATTTTAGCTGGAACTGTGGAGCAGAAGGCGATACCGCCGAGCCTAATATTTTGGCACTTCGACACCAACAATCCCGTAACTTCCTGGCATTCCTGTTTCTGAGCCGTGGTGTGCCTATGCTGCTAGCTGGTGATGAATTTCTTCGAACCCAACATGGCAATAACAACGCCTGGTGTCAGAACAATGAGGTTTCCTGGTTAGACTGGAGGCTTGCCGAAACACATCGGGAAATGATTCGTTTTGTTCGGGAGTTGATAGCTTTTCGCCTGCGTCATCCTTCTTTGACTTGTCCCCGCTTTTTTACCGGTGACTCTGCCCCGCACGGCATTCCCGATATTTCCTGGCATGGGCTACAGTTGAACGAACCTCTTTGGGGACAGGCTGAAACCCAAGTACTTGCTTGTACAATTGCGGGTGTTGTTGAATCTGAAGGTGATTTGCATATTGTCCTAAACATGTCCGCTGACAGCATTGGTGTAAAATTACCTAATATACCGCTTAAGCGTTGGTATCTAGCAATCGATACTTCTGCACACGCTCCAGATGACATTATTGAGGAGGTGCGCCAACGAGCAACAACCAATAATTTTCAGCGAATTGATGCCAGAAGTGTCGTTGTTTTTGAAGGAAGGGCTAATGCAAAATAAAACCTTTCGGGTATTAATCTGCTGCGGGTTAGTTGGATGTACTGTAGGCCCAGATTATAAGAAACCTGAATCCAACACCCTGGAGCATTGGCAAGCTGAAAAAATAACGGATATCAACTTAAAGCCAGTCAATCCGGAAAACCTGAAGACCTGGTGGAAAAGTTTCGATGATCCCCATTTGAATCGCTTAATCGATCAGGCCATATCCGGTAATCTCGACCTTAAAATTTCGTTGACTCGTATTGACCAAGCCCGTGCCGAACGGCGAGGCACCCGTGCGGAACTGTTCCCTGTTGTTAACGTCAAAGCAGGCGCACAACGCCAAGACAACCCGCTCCCTGGCCTTGCGCCCGGTATCCGCTTCAACCTGTTTGAACTGGGCTTCGATGCGCTATGGGAAATCGATTTATTCGGGCGTGTGCAACGTCGGCTGGAAGCCGCCACTGCTGATTTAGAGGCCGCTTCCGAAGAATACCGTCAAGCCTTGGTGACACTGACAGCCGAAGTTGCACGAAGTTATGTTGCATACCGCAGTTTCCAAAACCAGCTTCACATTACCCAATCGAATCTAAAAGCTCAGCAACATACCTTGGAACTGACGGAGAAGCTATACGAGGAAGGGGTTGGCACTCGCCATGAGGTAATTAGGGCGCGAGCGCTTACCGAAACAACGATGGCTCAGATTCCTGCCTTGGAAGCACAATTGGTTGGTGCTCTCCGGCAATTGGAAGTGTTGTTGGGCAAAAAACCTGGTTCGCTTCAGGCCGACCTTCAAGTTTTGGAGGCAATACCGAGCGCACCAGGAAAGGAAATTTTAGCTTCACCGGCGGAGACGATCCGCAACCGTCCCGACTTGCGTGTCGCCGAACGCCATCTTGCGGCTGTTACTGCCCTACAAGGCGCTGCAATCGCGGAATGGTTCCCTAAAATATCAATAGCCGCTTTTTTAGGCCTTCGCAACACCGACCTTGAGACGTTATTCAAATCGGCCGCATTCTCCTACAGTACTGCCGGCAACCTATTACAGCCACTATTCAATTTTGGACGCATTCGTGCTGGTATCGATTTGGCAAATGCACGACATAAGGAAGCCTATTTAGGCTATGAAAAAGCGGTACTCGAGGCCTTACAGGAAACTGAAACGGCCCTGACCCGATATTTGAATGAGGAGAAACGGAGACAAATGCTCGTTCTCTCGGTGGCGGATTTACGCGAATCAGTCCGGCTCTCCCAATTGCGTTTTCAAGAAGGCGTTATTTCATTCTTGGACGTGTTGGATGCCCAGCGCACCCTCTATGTCGCCGAAATTGACCTGTCGCGTTCTGAATCGTCGGCTTCCACTAACTTGATTGCCGTATATAAGGCACTTGGAGGCGGTGTAGTGGTCGCACCACCGGTGACAACAACACCCCAGAGATAGTCATGATAAAACCCAATAGATCACAACTGATTGTTATCCTCGTAAGCACCGCAATCGCCATATCAATCGCTATGTGGTGGATGTTAAGACCGGCCAAATTACCACCCGGCATTGCTTCGGGCAATGGCCGTATCGAAGCGACTGAAATCGATATAGCAACCAAAGCCCCCGGCCGTATTTTGGAAATAATGGTTCATGAAGGCGATTTCGTCCATGCAGGAGAAACGCTTGCGCGTATGGACACACAAGTCTTGAACGCCCAAAAAGCCGAAGCTGAAGCCCAGGTGCGGCAAGCAGAGAACGCCCATGTCACGGCACAAGCTATCGTCCTTCAGCGCGAAAGCGAACAAAATGCAACCAAAGCGGTTGTCGCCCAACGCCAGGCCGAACTCGAGGCAGCGAGTAAGCGCCTGAAGCGTTCGCAACGATTAGTCGGCGAAGGGGCAACGCCAAGGCAGGAGGTCGACGATGATCGTGCTCGCGTTCTGGGATTACGGGCGGCGCAGAGTGCGGCATTAGCCCAAGTTGCCGCCGCCAGTGCTGCTATCGAAGCATCGAAATCGCAAGTCGTACAATCCCAGTCAATGATCGAAGCGGCAAAAGCGACGGTAGCCCGCTTACAGGCCGACATCAACGATAGTGAGCTAAAAGCCCCGCTCGATGGCCGCGTACAATACCGTGTTGCCGAACCGGGCGAAGTGCTGGGTGCGGGAGGCCGTGTGTTAAACCTAGTCGATCTCACCGATGTCTATATGACCTTTTTTCTGCCCACCGAAGCTGCCGGCAAGGTTGGCTTCGGCAGTGATATCCGATTAATTTTCGATGCATTGCCGAACTATGTGATTCCGGCCAAGGCCAGCTTCGTCGCCAGTGTTGCCCAATTCACGCCCAAAACCGTGGAAACTGAGAGTGAGCGTCTCAAACTGATGTTTCGTGTGCGAGCCAGAATCGATCCCCATTTGCTGAAACAACATATCGATCAGGTAAAGACCGGCGTGCCGGGCATGGCTTATGTGAAAATCGATCCAAACGCAGCATGGCCAACCCATCTCGAAATCAAGTTGCCTAAATGACCCTGGAGGCGTTATCCACTCCGGTGGTTCGAGTAAGTGGCGCCAGTTTACGTTATGGCGACACGCTGGCATTGGATGGCCTGAACCTGGAAATTCCCGCCAACCGCATGGTTGGACTGATCGGCCCGGACGGTGTTGGCAAATCCAGCCTGATGTCATTGCTGACCGGTGCCCGCAAACTACAAACCGGCAAAATCGAAACACTGGGCGGAGACATTGCCGATGCCAACCACCGCCTGAGAGTCTGTCCGCGCATTGCCTATATGCCGCAAGGATTGGGCAAGAATCTTTATCTGACTTTGTCGGTATTTGAGAATATTGATTTTTTCGGTCGTTTATTTGGGCACCAGAAAACCGAGCGACTGCAACGCATCGACGAACTGCTGCATAGCACCGGTTTAGCTCCTTTCAAAGAGCGACCAGCCGGAAAATTGTCGGGCGGCATGAAACAGAAACTCGCCCTATGCTGTGCGCTGATCCACGATCCTGACCTGTTGGTGTTGGATGAACCCACCACGGGCGTCGATCCACTGTCACGTGCACAATTCTGGGATTTGATTGAACGCATACGGACACACCGCGCTGGCATGAGTGTTTTAGTCTCAACGGCCTATATGGACGAGGCGGAGCGCTTCGATTGGCTGGTGGCAATGGATGCTGGCAAAGTACTGGCTACCGGCACCGCGTCCGAATTGCGTACGCAGACCGATGCCAAAGATTTGGAAACCGCCTTTATTCGTTTATTACCGGAATCAAAACGCCAAGGCCATCAGGAAATAATCATTCCACCCCGTAACCTCGGCACCGGCGCAACGGAGGTTGCCATCGAGGCGAAAGGGCTTACCATGCGCTTTGCTGATTTTATGGCCGTCGATAAGGTCAGCTTACGGATTGAACGGGGCGAAATATTCGGGTTTTTGGGTTCCAACGGCTGCGGCAAATCGACCACCATGAAAATGCTCACCGGCTTGCTGCAACCAACCGAAGGAACAGCACTGCTGTTCGGTAAGGTTCTTGATGCCGGAAACCTGGAAACACGCAAGCGTGTGGGCTATATGTCGCAAGCGTTTTCGTTGTATTCCGAACTGACCGTACGACAAAACCTGGAACTGCATGCAAAACTGTTCCACTTGCCCGAAGCTGAAATCGCGCCTCGTATCGCTGAAATGGCACAGCGTTTTATGCTTGAAACCGCCATGGACAGTTTGCCCGACGCATTGCCGCTGGGGATGCGCCAACGTCTGTCGCTCGCGGTAGCCGTTATCCACCGGCCGGATTTATTGATACTGGACGAGCCCACTTCGGGGGTCGACCCGGTGGCACGGGACCGGTTCTGGGAGCTGATCATCGATCTCGCCCGCCGCGATCAAGTGACCGTGTTTATTTCCACCCATTTCATGAACGAAGCTGAACGCTGTGATCGCATCTCACTGATGCACGCCGGTAAAGTGCTGGCCAGCGACGCTCCAGCCAAGCTGGTTCAAAACAGCGGCCATGCCACGCTGGAGCAGACCTTTATTGCTTATCTGAAACAAGCCGGTGGTGCAGACGACCAGCTCGTTAACGAAACTCCTAAGCTAGACGCAAACGCCAAAGTGCAACTGGAAAATGATGCCCACAATCCTGCCGCCCAAACTGAGGCTGGTTTCAGCCTGTTACGTCTGATCAGTATCTGCATCCGTGAAACCATCGAACTGCGCCGTGATCCGATCCGTGCCTCGATATCCTTGTTCGGCACCTTGTTTTTGATGTTGACTTTCGGTTATGGCATCACGATGGATGTCGAAAATCTTCGCTTTGCTGTGCTGGATCGCGATCAAACCACGCTTAGCAATAATTATACGCTCGACCTGGGTGGTTCGCGCTACTTCATCGCCCAACCCCCCATTGCCGATTACCAAGAAATTGATCGCCGCATGCGTAGCGGCGAACTGAGTCTGGCATTGGAGATACCGCCCAACTTTGCACGCGATCTGCAACGCGGCGACAAGGTCAAAATCGGTGCTTGGATCGACGGCGCGATGCCGACGCGCGCTGAAAATATCGTCGGTTATGTGCAAGGTATGCACCAGACTTGGTTATTGGAACAGGTGCGTCGTCATGCTACCAATTCGATTCCGACAGGGTTGATCAATATTGAAACCCGCTTTCGATACAATCCCGACGTCAAGAGCCTGCCAGCCATGGTGCCGTCTGTCATCCCGCTGCTGCTGATGATGATACCCGCCATGCTCAGTGCATTGAGTGTGGTGCGCGAAAAGGAGCTTGGCTCCATCCTTAACCTATACGTGACCCCGGTCACCAAGCTGGAATTTCTGGTCGGCAAACAATTGCCCTACATCGCCATGGGTATGGTCAACTTCTTTTGTATGTGTGCAATGTCGGTATGGGTTTTTGGTGTACCGCATAAAGGCGATTTCTTATTCTTGACCTTGGCTGCTTTCCTCTATGTCACATTCGCCACCGGTTTTGGTTTACTGGTCTCGGTTTTTACCCGCAGCCAGGTTGCCGCCATCTTTGCCACCTTTCTTGCCTCATTTATTCCTTCCATCCGTTTTGCCGGCATGATTGATCCGGTATCTTCGCTGGAGGGTGGTACCCGTTTGTTGGGCGAGATTTTTCCAGGCACGCACTTTTTGACCATCTGCCGTGGAACCTTCAATAAAGCGTTGGGCTTCGCCGACCTGGGTATCTATTTGTTGCCGCTTGTTTTGGCGATTTTGCTGATGGTGGGTTTGAGCGTTTGGTTGCTTGATAAACAGGAGCGGTAGGCATGTACTCTTTGCGCAATATATTTCATCTCGGTATCAAGGAAATACGCAGCCTAAGCCGCGACCCACTGATGCTGCTCATTATTGGCTTCATGTTTAGCGGCCAGATCTATGTAATCGCCAATGGCCTGCCGCAATCGCTCAATAAAGCGCCGATTGCCATCGTCGACGAAGACCAGTCGCCTTTATCGGAGCGTATTGCCAATGCCTTTTATCCGCCGCATTTTTTGGCACCAAAAATTATCGACCAGCATGCTGCCGATCCCGGTATGGATGCAGGACTTTACACCTTTGTATTAGATATTCCGCCCGATTTTCAACGCGACGTGTTGGCCGGACGGCGACCGACGATACAGCTCAATGTCGATGCCACCCGCATCTCACAAGCCTTTATCGGCAACAATTATGTGCAAAACATCGTCAATGGCGAAGTGTCGACATTCGGCCAAGGCCATCGCTCACCTGTAACTTTGCCTGTCGAACTGGAAATACGGACCTTATTCAATCCGAACCTAAACTCGGTCTGGTTTGGCTCAGTGATAGAACTGGTCAACAGCATCATCACACTTTCGCTTGCCCTTACGGGTGCGGCATTGATCCGAGAACGCGAGCATGGCACCATCGAGCACTTGTTGGTCATGCCGCTAACCCCGTTGGAAATCATGCTGGCGAAAGTATGGTCTATGGGGCTAATCGTGGTAATAGCAGGGACAGTGTCTATGATTGTTATCGTGCAAGGTTTGCTCGAAGTACCGCTACAAGGTTCGATGTTACTTTTTGTGGCCAGTATGACGCTCTTCCTGTTCACCACCACATCACTGGGTATTTTTCTCGGTACTGTGGCTCGGTCGATGCCGCAGCTCGGTTTATTATTGTTGATTATCCTGCTGCCGCTCGAAATGCTGTCCGGCGGACTTACTCCACGTGAAAGCATGCCGGAATTTGTGCAGAATATTATGCTAGTGGCGCCGACCACCCATTTCGTTTCGCTTTCCCAAGCCATCCTGTACCGAGGTGCTGGCATCAGTATCATCTGGCCGCAACTACTTTCCTTGATTGCTATTGGCAGTATTTTTTTCATCCTGGCTTTGACCCGCTTTCGCAAAACTATCGGTTCGATGGCCTGATAATTGGTCTGTTAGCCTAACGACATTAACGCTAATGCTGGATTTTATTGCACGTAACATAAAGCCACGAATAATAAATGCCAGTATTCGACGAAAAATGCATTCTCATTTGCATATCATATGAGAATCGAAGCACCTGTTTTTGTATTATTGTGAGCAGAAAATGGCATTTTCTGCTGACTTGGCAGGCTTAATTACAAGCCTATATAGTTTTTTTGAAAAACTTTTGACGGCATTATCGGATGTCAGCTCCTTGATGGTTATCTGTCATTCCCAGCCATTGCACGAGGGTCAGAAAAGGGTCGCCATTTGACTGTCGTCTCTTAAAGTTTATCGCCCGAAAGCCGTCATTGAATTCTGATACCCGAAAGCCGCCGTTCGTCACTGAGCCAAACCGACCCTTTGCTGCCTGTCGCGTTTCTCCAAACCGGTCAGTCAGTCGAATCCAGATTCTGCGAACTGGAGGTCTACAAAGCAGCCATCGAATCCGCCGCCCCCAGACTCGATGGATCGATATAAAAACGGCGGCTACATTTTGAGTAGCCGCCACTTTGAGTCAAGCCGCTAAATTTCAGTCTGCTCCGATATTTCTAGGGCGTCGTCAACTTCGATGCCTAGATACCTCACCGTGCTTTCGAGCTTAGTATGACCTAGCAATAGCTGGACGGCACGCAAGTTTTTTGTCCGACGGTAAATTAAGGTCGCTTTTGTCCGTCGCATGGTATGTGTGCCATAAGCAGCGGGATCAAGACCAATAGATGTCACCCAATGTTCAACTATTCGAGCATATTGCCGCGTCGAAAGGTGTGGCGAATGATGAATTCGACTTGGAAAAAGGTACTGATCGGATTTTAGTTGCGCCTGACTAATCCAATTGGCCAAAGAGTCTCTGGTTTGTTCCGTTATCTCAAATTGAACTGGTCGATGCGTTTTCTGCTGCATTATCATTGCGCGTGATGATACCCGGCCACCTTGGGCAACGTCGCAAACTTTAAGCTTGACCAAATCGCATCCCCGAAGCTTGCTATCAATAGCGAGGTTGAAGAGCGCCAGTTCGCGGGTATTTTTGGCCATCTGCAAACGAATACGTATGGCCCAAATTTCCTTTAATTTTAGTGGTGACTTCTGGCCAATCAACTTGCCTTTGTTCCAAGGATCATGTTGCGCGTTTTGATTTACTGGGTTCATGACAGTCTCCAAACAGTGGTTTTAGGAGATTATTGTCATACTACCGTGACTAACCCTTTGGAACGGGGCTGATCGGGCCTGACTTGCACCGGCTCAGTTGTCAACGTCCTCGACGGTAACTAATCGGGTTTTTTTCGCCTAGTGCCCGCACAGTGCTAAGCAAGCTTTGCTCATGCCGGATAATGGTTTTGCCGAGGGCTTGAAGCACATAAGGTTGATCGACGATTGACCGAACCGGTTAGGCGTCCTTTATAGTGTTGCTGTTAAAGATAATTTCCATCCAGATCGTAAAATGAATGACCAGTATCTTAGCAGTATCGACAACTTCAAAGAATTTACCCTGCCAATGCGGGATGGTGAGTTGGTCGATTTTAGGCCTGTCCGGCCTGACGACAAAGAAACTATACAACAAGGCATGTTGGCTTTATCCTTGAAATCGCGCTACTTCCGTTTCTTTTCTCCCATCATGAAACTAACCGATGCCCAATTGCAAAATTTTACAGAAATCGATCAACACGATCATGTTGCGTGGATTGCACACGCACATAATGAGCCTGAACATCAGGGCGTTGGGATTGCTCGGTTTATCCGTATTCAGGATCAGCCCACGATAGCTGAATTTGCTCTGGTAGTCATCGATAGTTATCAACATCGGGGGCTCGGAACTGTTCTACTTGCAATGCTCGATCGGATAGCCAGTAAAAAAGGCATAGAGATATTAAGAGGTTTCGTTCTTGCCGATAACTCAGTAATGTTTAGTTGGCTAAGCAGGCTAGGCGCCAGTGGGGTATGTGAAATTGACCGTTATCGAATGGACTTAACCGTTAATGGGGGCTTATTTTCTTTAACGGATTGGATCGAATCGGAGTGACAAGACCGCGCCCTTAACCGCTTCCACATTAGCGATCAGGCGGTTTCCGCAACCAGCGCTCGGAGCCAACGGCTTCCCCCCTCAGGGCTTGCCCTCTGCAGATACTTCCTACATTTATATGCGCCTCGCTTGGTTTGCCAACCGCAGCGTAGGCTTGGGCTCCTCATTCTCCAGATGTTTCCAGCCACTGAGGAAATAGCTGACGCGATTTCAGCTTGGAGACATTCATTCACTTCGTCAAAAACGCATCGGTGACTGGTAGAAGCTCCTAATATTGCGGACATTCGGTGTATTCCTTTTTCTACAAAGCTCCCTCTAACCCGTATATGGCATTGATGTAATCAAATGCCAGTTTCTCAACGCTACTAAGCTCCCTTGAAATTGTTTACTTGACAAATAATAACAACGGTTACTAAGATAACGCCGTTAAGTAAATAAATGGTGTTTATGAGCATATCCGAACGGCGTGAGCGGGATCGCCTGAAAGTCCGCAACAAAATTCTCGATGCGGCGCGCTGGTTATTTGCTAGCGAAGGTTACGACGCAGTAACGATGCGCCGCGTTGCCGAGGAAATTGAATATTCCCCCACCACTATTTATCTCCATTTCAAGGACAAGGATGCTTTGATTCGGGAACTGTGCCGGTTGGATATGTTGTCGTTGATGCAGGCGATCCAAAACGCTGCCGACGAGCCTGAGCCGCTGGAACGGCTGCGTAAGACCGGGATGGCTTACGTGACATTCGGCATCGAGTATCCCAATCACTTTCGGCTGATGTTTATGAGCAACCGGCTGCATGAAGTGGAACAACTGGCTGAAATGGGGCACGGCAATCCGGAGACCGACGCTTACCTGCTGCTGTTGAATACGTTTGAAGATGCCATCGCAAAGCAATTGCTGGCTTCCGAATTCACCGATCCCCATTTGTTGGCACAAGCTTTCTGGGCTGGCACGCACGGAGTCGTCGCCATTCATATCAACCTCTACGGCGACCCCTGGATAGAGTGGCGTAGTGTCGAAGATACCGCCAAAATGACCATTAACGCGATGATCAGAGGAGTGCAACGATGAATCACAAGGTTTTGATGTTCTCGGGTTACGCTAGGTTCGGCAACAGTTTCATTTGTAGCCGAACCTTCTGCACCCAAGCGACGCATCTATCGCAAGATTGGCATGCCAAACTCATTGCTATGGCAGCCTTAAGCGCAATTTTTCTGACGGCCTGTTCAGAATCCAAAACGGCCGACCCCCCGCCCCGACCGGTTCGAGTGGTCGAGGCGCAATACCGGCAAACGGCGACCACCGCTCGTTATTCCGGCGAAATCAGGGCTAGACACGAGAGTCCCTTGGCTTTCCAGGTTGGCGGCAAACTCGTCAAACGTCTGGTGGACGTGGGAGCTACCGTCGAACGTGGCCAATTATTGGCGACCTTGGACCAAGCCGACGTGCGTTTGGACGAAGCCGGGGCCGAGGCGCAACTGGCGGCGGCGCAGGCCGAGCTGGATCAGGCCCGCAAAGATCTTGGCCATCTCGCCAATCTGCAGGAAAAAGATCTGGCCAGTCCGGCCGCGTTGGAGCGGCGCCGCGACCAGGTTCGCAGCGCCGAAGCCCGTGTCGCCGCCTTGCACGCCTCGCTGGGAAGTTATGCCCGCAAATCCGCCTACGCGGAACTGCGGGCCGACCGTGCCGGCGTCATCACCGCCGTCGATGCCGAGCCGGGACAAATCATCGCCGCCGGTCAGGCCATCGTTCGTCTGGCGCAAACCGACGAAAAGGAAGTCGTGATCAGCGTGCCGGAAAACCGCTTACAGGACTTACGTACCGCCACTTCTATCAAGGTCAATCTGTGGGCGCAGCCTGAACATTTCTACCAGGGCCGGCTCCGGGAGGTCTCGCCGGGCGTGGATGAGGTACTGCGGACCTATACTGCCAAGGTATCGCTCGCGGACGCCGACGCTAGCGTCAGCTTGGGCATGACCGCTACCGTGCATGTACAAAAGGACGAGGCACGGCCCGCGGTTAGTCTGCCGTTGACGGCGCTGACCCAAGATAACGAAAAAACGGCGGTATGGGTGTTCGATCCCGTGACCAAAACCGTTAACCCTCGCGCCGTCACGGTGGCAGGATATGACAATGAGAATGCCAAATTGAACGAAGGGGTGAACGAGGGCGAAACCATCGTCACCGCCGGCGTGCACAAGTTGGTTGCGGGACAGAAGGTACGCCTGTTGGGAGTTAGCCCATGAAGTCATTGAATCTGTCCGACTGGGCCTTGCGCCATCAGTCTTTCATCGCCTATTTGTTGGTCGCCGTCTCCTTGGCAGGAACGTTGGCTTATTTCACACTGGGACGAGCCGAAGATCCGGATTTCACCATCAGGACCATGGTTGTCAGCGCCGAATGGCCGGGGGCGACGGCGCGGGAAATGGAACAACAGGTGACCGATCGCCTGGAAAAGAAATTGCAGGAGACGCCCTGGCTGGATTACGTGAAGAGTTACTCCGAGTCCGGCCGCTGCTTCATCTTCGTCAACCTCAAGGAATATGCCCCCAATGCACAAGTGCCCGATGCCTGGTATCAGGTGAGGAAGAAACTGAAAGACATCGCCCATACGCTGCCAGAGGGCGTGCGCGGGCCGTTTTTCAACGACGAGTTCGGCGACACCTACGGCACGATTTACGCTTTCACTGCCGACGGCTTTACTCATGCCGAACTAAAGGACGCCGTGGACGACGTGCGCCAGGAGCTGCTGAGAATTCCCAGTGTCGCCAAGGTCGATTTGATCGGCGTCCAGCAAGAGAAGGTCTATATCGAGGCTTCTCACCGTAAATTGGCAACGCTGGGCATAGACCCGATGATCATCGCCAAGACCCTGCGCGAGCAGAACGGCCTGAATCCCGCCGGCAGCATCGACACAGCCAGCGATAAGCTCTACCTGCGCGTCAGCGGCGACTTGAAATCGGTCGAGGCGATACGCGAAATCGGCATCGAAGCCAATGGTCGGCAGTTCCGGCTGGGCGACATCGCCCGGGTTTATCGCGGTTACGCCGAACCCATGACACCCAAGTTCCGTTACAGCGGAGAAGACGCCATTGGGTTAGCGGTATCGATGACCAAGGGCGGCGACATCCTGGCCTTGGGCGAACAACTATCCGCCGAGATCAACCGATTGTCGGCCAACCTGCCGGTCGGCATCGACGTGCATCAGGTATCCGATCAGCCGGGCGTCGTCAGGGAGTCCGTCGCCGAATTCATGAAGAGTCTGGAGGAGGCGCTGGTCATCGTGCTGGCGGTCAGCTTCCTGTCCCTGGGCTGGCGCACCGGCTTGGTGGTGGCCTTGTCCATCCCCTTGGTATTGGCTATTACCTTTTTGGTGATGAAGTTGTTGGGCATCGATTTGCAGCGCATATCGCTGGGCGCGCTGATCATCGCCTTGGGGCTCTTGGTGGACGATGCGATCATTTCGGTCGAGATGATGGTGGTGAAGATGGAACAGGGCTGGGACAGGATCAAGGCGGCGACCTTCGCCTACACCTCCACGGCCTTTCCGATGCTGACCGGCACCCTGGTGACGGCGGCGGCCTTCACGCCGGTCGGCTTCGCCAAGTCTTCCGCCGGCGAATATTGCTTCACGATTTTTGCGGTGGTGGGCATTGCCTTGTTGGTGTCCTGGCTGGTCGCCGTGATCTTCACGCCCTATATCGGTTATCTGCTATTACCGGATCTCACGGGTCACGGTGTGCAAGACGAGGCCGAGGTCTATAACCGCAGTATTTATCCGAAATTCCGGCGGCTGATGGCCGGCTGTCTGCGCCGCCGACGCTGGGTACTGACGGCGACCGCCGTGGCATTTGTGCTGGCGATGACTTCGTTCCATTGGGTCGAACAGCAGTTTTTCCCGTTTTCCGCACGTCCCGAAGTGCTGGTGGATCTTTGGCTGCCCCAGGGATCGTCCATCTTGACCACGGAGCGTGAAACCCAAAAAGCCGAAGCCTTGCTGAAAGACGATCCGGACATCGTCAACTACGTCAGTTACGTCGGTGCCGGCTCGCCCCGCTTTTACCTGCCCTTGGATCAACAATTGGAGCACGACAACTTTGCCCAGATCGTGATACTGACCAAGGATATGGCGGCGAGGGAAAAACTGATCGCCCGCTTGCTCGCCGCGTTCGACAACGACTTTACCTTGCTGCGCGCCCGCGTCAACCGGCTGGAAAACGGGCCGCCGGTCGGCTTTCCGGTCCAGTTTAGGGTGTCGGGGCGCGACATCAAACAAACCCGCGCCATTGCCGAGGAAGTTGCCCAGGTCATGCGCGGCAATCCGCATACACTGGACGTGCAGATGGATTGGAGCGAGCCCAGCAAGGCGGTGCGTCTGGACGTGGATCAGGATAAGGCGCGGGTATTGGGCGTCAGTTCCAAGGACATTTCCCTGGCACTCAATACCGAGCTGTCGGGATTCGGAATCACCGATTACCGGGAAAACAACAAATTGATCGAGGTGCTGGGCCGCGGCGAACCCGGCGAGCGCAACGACCCGTCGTTGATCGAGGAGATCAATATCCAGACCCGAAACGGCAAGTCGGTGCCGCTGAGCCAGTTGGTGCGTGCCGAATACGGTTTCGAGGAAGGCATCATCTGGCGCCGCGACCGTTTCCCGACCTTCACGGTGCGCAGCGACATCCGCGACGACACTCAAGCGCCGGAAGTGACCGCTCAAATCGAGCCATTGTTGCAAGCCCTGCGCGCCAAACTGCCCGACGGCTATCGGATAGAAGTGGGCGGCGCGGTGGAGAGCAGCCAGAAGGCTCAGGCCTCGATCAATGCGGTGATGCCGGTGATGCTGTTCGGCCTGGCGACCTTGCTGATGATGCAGTTGCAGAGCGTCAAGCGTACCGCGATGGTACTGTTGACGGCGCCGCTAGGACTGATAGGCGTGGCGGCCTTTCTATTGATCTTCGATCAGCCTTTCGGCTTTGTCGCCACATTGGGCGTGATTGCACTGGCCGGGATGATCATGCGCAATTCGGTGATCCTGGTCGATCAGATCGAGCATGACATCGCCGCCGGCGTCAGGCCTTGGGATGCAGTGATCGAGTCCGCCGTGCGCCGCTTGCGCCCTATCGTGCTGACCGCCGCCGCGGCAATCCTCGCGATGATCCCCCTGGCCGGTAGCGTGTTTTGGGGACCGATGGCCGTGGTGATCATGGGCGGCTTATTGGTGGCTACTGTGCTGACCTTGATATTCCTGCCGGCTTTGTATGTGGCTTGGTTTGGGATACGGGAGGAATGAAGATGGCTATGCACTTTTCTGAGTCCTGCGCGGCGCGCGGGAATGAGACCACACTTATTTTTCGGCGGCTAAGTCTGCTGGGTCTTGCCGTCTTGCTCACCGCCTGCGCGGTGGGCCCAGATTATCAGCCGCCGCAGCCGGCCATGCCGGAACGCTGGACCGAAGCGGCCCCGGCAACCACCGTCGCTGCCGCTAATGAACTGGCGCAATGGTGGCGGGGCTTCAACGACGACAGGCTGAATCGGCTGGTCGAGCGGGCGCTGCAAGGCAACCTCGATCTCAAGGCGGCAGGAGCCCGCATCCAGGCCGCCAGAGCTCAACGCGATGTGACCGACGCGGAACGCTGGCCCAGCGTCAACGCCTCCAGCGCTTTTCAACGGCAACGGATCAGCCCCAATGCCTTACTGGGTGCGCTGGGTTCGATACAAGGAGGAGGCCAAGGTAAGAACGGTCTGCTTTCCACGCTGGGTCCTCTCGGCACGCCGTTTAACCTGTTCCAGGCCGGTTTCGACAGCTCCTGGGAACTGGACCTATTCGGCGGCATCCGCCGTCAACAGGAAGCGGCTGAAGCCAACGCCGAGGCGATAGCCGATAGCCAGCTCGACGTACAAGTCAGCCTAGCCGCCGAAGTGGTTAGGACCTATCTGGAATTAACGGCGCTGCATTCCCGGCTGGCTATAGCCGAAGATAACCTGAAAAACCAGCGTGAGATCTTGCGTCTGGCCGAGGCCGGCTTTCAGGAAGGCATGGCGACGGCACTGGATGTGCAGCGGGCGAAAGCTGAATTGGAAACGGCCGAGGGCAGCGTTGCACCTATCTCAGCGCAGATCAAGAATACCCGGCATGCTCTGGCGCTGTTGGCCGGATTGCCGCCTGCCGGATTGGAAGGCGAATTGGCAGAAGTCCAGGCGGCGATTCCCGTCCCGCCTGCCGTTCAGCCAGGCATGCCCTCCGATTTGCTGCGGCGGCGGCCCGACATCCGCCAGGCCGAACGCACGGTAGCATCGGCTTCCGCATCCATCGGTGCGGCGGTGGCGGAATTATTCCCCAAATTATCCCTGACCGGTGCGGCCGGCTTTCAGAGCCAGGATTTGAGCAACTTCACCAGCCTGTCCAGCGGTTTCTACGGCTTCGGTCCGCGCGTTTCGCTGCCCATTTTCCAGGCCGGTCGCCTGCTGGCGAACATCGATGCTCAAGAAGCCCGTCACCAGGAAGCGCTGATGGCCTATGAAAAATCGGTTTTAGCGGCGCTGCGGGAAGTCGAAGACGGGCTGTCCACGCTGCAGGGCGAACACAGCCGGCGGTTGGCCCTGGAAAGCGCCGTGCAGTCGGCAAAAAAGGCCGCGGAAACCGCGGAGGCTTATTACTCCGAAGGCGAGGCCGATCTCTCAAGTGTGCTGGATAGCCGCCGCAGTTGGCACAATGCCCGCGAGCAACTGTTGCAAAGCCGTTTGGCGTGGGCGACGGGGCATGTTGCTTTATATAAAGCTTTGGGCGGGGGATGGTGACAGTAGCTTTACTTCGCATGAAACGGGGGTGCGTAACTACTATATCGTAGGAGAAGGTATCGATCTGCTGCGGTGCCTTCTCAAAGGGGATGGGTTTCTACGACCTAAGTCTCGGCTTACTGGCACTCGTCATCGCCATTCCGGTAATCCAGGGCATGAGCGGCGCACTGCCGAAAGAGCAGTAGTGTTGTTCGCGCGGAAAAACCAACGGACTTTTCATATC
This sequence comes from Methylomonas sp. MS20, assembly GCF_050275925.1. NCBI lineage: Bacteria > Pseudomonadati > Pseudomonadota > Gammaproteobacteria > Methylococcales > Methylococcaceae > Methylomonas > Methylomonas sp. MS20. The sequence goes on along the minus strand of NZ_CP189962.1, from coordinate 4,154,834 downwards.
CATCAATAAAAGGTAGCAACAATGGATCAATCTATCATCAGCGGGCTTTCCGCTGTTCTCGGGTCTTTGGTAGGTGGAGTTTCCAGCATCGCGACCGCGCGGTTTACTCAAAAAGCCCAGAGCAAGCGTGAATCGATCAATGCTGAAATACGCCGGCGCGAACTGGTCTATACCGAGTTCATTGATGAATGCTCCAAGTTGGCGATGGATGCCTTCGATCGCACGCTGGAGCATCCCGAAACCCTGATGAATGCCTATGCGCTGCTGAACCGTATCCGACTTACTTCTTCGGATTCGGTCGTTGATGCCGCGGACCAAACGATAAAGCGTATCGTGGAACAGTATTTTCGACCCAAACTGTCTATAGAAGAACTACCCAAAATGGCGGCTTCTGGACTTGCAGACCCGCTGAAAGACTTCAGTTTTGGCGCCAGGCAGGAACTGCTCCGACTGAGCCGTGATAGCTAAGCTTCCGGAGCCAGTGTTCCGAGTTTATAAAGCAGCCTCGGCCACGCACCATGACGTTGGTCATCTGCGACGAAGACCGCTCATTGCTCAGTAAACACTAATTTCATCTGCAAATCGTTAGCGCCGTAAATCCAACAATTAGGAGGAATTAACATGACTGAATTTTCAAACGACCAGGGCATCGCAATAGTGCTGCTGGAAAAACTTACCAGTGAGATCATACCAAGAGCCAAAAGCATTCAGGAAAGGCTGGCAAATGGGGAGCATTTAGATCATTGGGATAGGCAGTTTTTGGAGGACTTGATTAGGGATGCCCAACGAATTAAACCATTAGTAGACCAGCATCCTGAGTATCAAGCGTTATATGCCCAAGTTGCTCATTTGTATAAACAGATTACTGATCAAGCATTATTGAATGAAAAAAATTAGAATCGCATACCAATTGGCGTATCGATGAAATCACGAATTGGTTCTTTACGGAAGAGTTTGATAGTCCGGCTAATAGCCTTGTCGGCCGTGGTGTCCATTCTGGTTGGCGGCGGCGTATTTTGGCTGGAGCGCGGGCGGTTCGAAGCCGTCATCGCCGAGCGCACCCATCTCGCCATCGAATTACTGAAACTACGGATCCAGGATATTGAGGCACTCAGCCATCGCCCCTGGGAATCGCAGGTACAGCAAGCGGTGGACGATTTGCGGAAAGTTTCCACGAACAGTGCCTTCGGGCATTTTGTCTGGTTATCGATTCACAATGCCAAAGGCCTGGAAATTGGGCGCATGGAAGATTTGGACTATCCCCAGCTACAAACTCTGATTCAGAACCATGATCGACAAGCCGCCGCTAGCGGAAACAAGCTTGCCTTGACGCCATTGATAGGGCCTGACGGCAACCCCGTGTATGCGATTGGCTTGAACATCATGGATGCCGATGGCCGAATCGTGGCGACATTAAGGGGTCTTTATTCGGTTGCTCCGCAGGCTATCGCGGAATTATGGCGCGATATTATCCATTCGGTTGCCGTTTCGGTATTGCTGGTGATGCTGGTGACCTCTTTGCATTATCCGGTGGTGCGCCGCTTATTCGATCACCTTGGACGATTATCGATACATCTGCTGGATGCGAATCTGGAAACCTTACAAGCTTTTGGCAGTGCGATTGCCAAACGCGATAGCGAGACCGACGCGCATAATTTTAGGGTGACTATTTATGCCGTCAGGCTAGCCGAGGCGGCTGGATTGAACGCCGGCCGTATTCGCACGCTAATTAAGGGCGCTTTTTTGCATGACATTGGCAAAATTGCCATCCGGGATCATATATTGCTGAAACCCGGAAAGCTGGATGCCGGCGAATTCGAAGTCATGAAAACCCACGTTTTGCATGGACTGGACATCATCAATCATTGCCAATGGTTACGCGATGCCGGCGATGTCGTCGGTAACCATCATGAAAGATTCGACGGCAGCGGTTACTATTCAGGTCTGAAAACACAGGAAATTCCGCTGGCGGCACGTATTTTCGCCATCGTTGATGTCTTCGACGCCTTGACGTCGGTGCGTCCCTACAAAATGGCATTGAGCTACGAAGATTCGATAGATCACCTCCAGCGAGAGGCTGGCAAGCATTTTGATCCGGAGTTGTTAAACATTTTCGTGGGCATTGTGGAGCCTTTATACCATCGCTTCGCGCGGCATGAAGACGATGCCAGAAATGAATTGGCAGACATCATTCAACGATACTTTAAATGCGATATTTCTGATCTATTTGACGAAAATCTTTAACTTATTGTCATGGTCCAGCATCAGATCGCGGCAGAGTGGTATATCCCTCGAACTGTCTGACACCTGCCGCTAACGGCCTACAACTCTTGGTCGCGGTGAGACAGTCATAACAGCTTTTGCTCGCCGAATACCGGACATTCCGCGGAGCCTTAGGATACCTGAACTATTGAAATTGGATAGTTACCCCGACAGGCGGGTTTTGGCCGGGCTAAGCCGAAGACGTCTCAAGATTGCTTGCCGAAAAACCGCCATTCGTTGCAGATAGGGATCAAAATTTTCGCCACCATCACCACCGGCCGGTTTTGGCCGTAGTGGCTCAACCATAATGTCAAATTGCTCGCCGAAAACCGGACATTCAATTGGATTACGGGATGCCTTAAATAACAAAACTGGAAAGTTACCCCGGCCGACTGCTTTTGGCCGATAGGTTGAGATCGCCAACGGCGGCTTTGTGGCTCTACGGCTCACAGAGTCTAACTTCGACCGACTGGCTGCTTTGGAGAGGTGCGAGAGGCTGCTGCCGACCATAAAGCGGAGAACTACATTTCGGCTAGCAAGGTCCGGAGTGGGCTTTCGCTACTACCCGCATTAGCACTGCAAGCTTTCAATGGCTAGCTTCCTCGCAATTTCCTCAGCCTTACAAGCAGCCTCTAGTCTAGCCAGTTCACCGCTTTTCTCCATTAGCTCGTAAGAATATGCATCAACTGGTCCGCTATACTTCATCTCGCGATGGGCTGCTAAACCGTCCTCTTTTGACCACAGCGCACCTTCAGTGTTGATCCCCCGGTCTTGGCTCATTTGCAAAATTGCCAGCAATTCTTTTGGCGACTTGTAAAAATAAGAACACTTCTCTTGCACCCATTCCAACGTATAAAAATCGGCATCTTCGGGGTCATGCCGTTTATAAATATCAGCTATCGCCTGTAAAATTTCACGGGACATAATATTTCCTCCAACTTATTTTGATCGGGTTTTTTCAAAGGCATAAATAAGGATAGCGGTAAGCGCCCTTTAAACGACGCTATTGAATTTCAGTACAAAGCCGTACGAGTTTGATTAGGCCGTTGGATTGGCGAGACGCCAAGGCAGCAATGCTTCGAAGTCTTCGACGGCTTTTGCCCGGGGCAACTGACGGAATAACTCAACCAGATAGGCGTAAGGCTCGATGCCGTTGGCTTTGCAGGTTTCGATCAGCGAGTAGAGATTGGCGCTGGCTTGGGCACCGGCCACCGTGTCGCAAAATAACCAGTTGCGGCGCCCCACCACGAAGGGACGTATGGCGTTTTCGCAGAGATTGTTGTCTATGGGCCAGGCACCATTGTCGACGAAACGCGTCAATTTGGGCCATTGCGACGACAGATAATGCAGGGCCTTGCCCAGCAAACTGCCGGGCGTCACCGAGTGCAGATGCTGTAGCAGCAAGCCTTCGATCTTGGCTAAAACCGGTCGGCTTTGTTCCTGGCGCCGTTGTCTGCGCTGTTCGGCGCTGAGGTCTTTGGCCTTGGCTTCGATGGCATACAACTCGCTCATCGCGGTGATAAACTGCGTCGCGGGTTGCTGTGCGTTACGTGCGGCTTTGGGGATGGCCGCTTCCGCTTCGACGAAATAACGGCGTGCATGCGCCCAGCAGCCGAGATGAACCGCACCGCGCGCGGCGGCAATGGCGTTATACACTTCATAGCCATCGCTCATCAGTGCTACACCTGACCTAATGCCTTCATACAGGGGGTGCGCATGAGTTCCGCCGCGCCCCGGCGTGTAGCTGAACAGCCGGATCGGCGGGCCGGAACCGGTCATCTGTGCCCACAGGTAGCTCTTGCTTTGCGCGGCTCTCCCAGATTCTTTGAGCACCTGAATGACGGTTTCGTCGCCCAGGATCAGGTCGGCGTCCAGCAGATGGTCGCGCAGCAAATTGATCACTGGCTGCACCGCCTGACCGACCCGCACCATGCTGGCCGCCAGGGTGGTACGCGACAGATCGCCACCGAATCGGCCTAATAGTGCGGCTTGCCGATACAGCGGCAGACTATCCTGATATTTGGCGGTGACCACCCAGGCCAATGCCGCTTCGGTGAGTAAGCCCTTGGGGATAATACGCGCCGGTGCCGGCGTGACCCGAATGCTGTCATCGCAGCAAGGGCAGGCATATTTGACGCGGTGATGTTGAATGACTCGCACTTGTTGCGGAACGATGTCGAGCTGCTCGCTGATTTCAGTGCCGATTTCTACCAGATACGCACCATCATGAGTACACACGCGTTCGGCTTCCGGTAGTTCGTGGCGCACGATCTCGCGCGGCAGGTGGGGATCAAGGGGTTTGCGGCCGCGCTTTTGACGGCTATGACCGGCGACTTCAACCGCTTCGGGCGTGACTTCCTCGGCAATCGGCACACCTTGGGGGGCCAGCGCTTCGGCTTCGTTCAGAAACAGATCGCGTTGAGCCGGATTGGCCCTGGCCTCGGACTTGGCGGCAAACAGACGATGCAAAAAGGCATCCAGGCGTTCTTTCAACAGATCACGCTCGACCGTCATCAACCGCAGTTGATGGGCCAGCCGTTGCTGTTCGCCCAGCAAGGCCTGATACTCTTCGGTGGACAGCGTGATGGCGGTCGTCATGCCGCTATTTTACAGGCTTTACACCATCACTTCAGCCTACGTGGGTATAGTTTCGAGTCGGATGCGGCCGCATCGCTGCCAGATCAATTCCTGCTAACAGCCAGTGGAGTTGCTCGACCGTCAAGGTCACCACAGCGGCTTCTTTCGGCCAGCGAAATCGATCGGCCTCCAGCCGCTTGATCATCAACCAGAATCCGGTACGATCCCACAACAGCAGCTTGATCCGATCCCGCCGACGATTGCTGAACACGTAGATGGCCGGCTCAAACGGATTCAACCCCAACGCATGCTCAACCAGCAGCGCCAAACCATTGATGGCTTTGCGGCCATCGACCGGTTCTCGGTGCAAGTAGACCTTTAACCCGGGCTCGAAACGGAACATGTCAAAGCGGCCAGATCATTCAATAAAGGGGAAAGATCGGTCAAACCAACACCCTGCAGTTCCAGTTTAACCCCATTGGGTAACGCCACATGGAGAGTGGCTTTTACCGGCTTTGTCACCGCCATTGACAGAACCGGTGCGAAGGCCGATAGCGTGGCCGGGATACTTGGCGGCACTGAGCTGGAATTTTCACGGTACTGGTTAATCCATTTACGCAGCAGATTGGCATTGATGCCGTGTGCCAGTGCCATCCGGGCTACCGAAACACCCGGTTGTAGACAGGCTTCAACGAGCTCCCGTTTGGCTTCCGGATCATAACGACAACGGCCATTGCTCCGATGTCCCACCACCAGTGGTCGCGATAATCGACTCTTGTTCTCCATCATAGGTGTCCACCTTGTTATACGTGGACACTATCTTCTGTGATTTCAATCAGGAACTATAGACGCTGTTGAAAGAGCGCTTACGGATAGCGTAACCCAACTCAGGCTATGTTTACGTGCTATCAATGATCGTTAATGGAGAATCGCAGCTGATCAAAGGTTCGAAGATAGGTACCGATAGCGACGACCATGGGCAGCGTCACCAATACAACAACCAGAGTCATGATTGTTTGATGTCTCATGTCCGTCTGTGACGCCCAACGTAAACCTAACATGTTGACTGTCACCGCATCCCTAGGTCAGGCGTTCGAGTCATCTTAATCTTACGTAATATTCCGTACATAACGCTTCGACTTTCAATAATAGATTAGATTTTTGACCAAACACCAAGCCAAATCATTGGTGACAATGAGCTAGTTTGCAGTCAGTGACCATAGATTATTCTTCGGCTACTCTTGGCCTGCTGCCGGAGGCCTAGAGAGTCGTCTTCGAAGAGGCGAGACTCTAAGATGCTTGGGCTTGTGTCTGCATTGGCGAAAACGTATGTCGGGTGAGGAATGAAATAGCGATTACAAAAGCATAAGATTTTCTTCAAATTTGAACCGTCAGCAATTCCTTGATATTGGTGGTGTAGGACGGCGATTTGAATTGTTGACGCATCTGCCAACGCTTACTAAGCATTTCACTCGCATAGCGAATGGTGCGTTTCCCATGTTTGCGGTTAATGTCGTCCAGTGCGGTCATCAGCTGATCAGATCGCAGGTTGTTTTCACCGCTGTCAAATAACGACAGCTGCGCGACATTTGCTGACCATAAGTCAGGCAATAGAATACCGGCACGTTGATAAGAAAAGCCACGTCTAAAAATCCGCTTCAAACCTTGTTGAGCGGCTGCATTCAATCGCGCGGTATCACTGGTTGGACGATCAAACTCAATCGTTGCACTATTGGAATATTGCGGGTTGCGGGTATCAAACGGACTGGTATGAATAAACACCGTCAATACGTGCGTGGTCAATTGCTGTTGTCGGCACTTTTCCGCAGAGCGCGAAGCAAAGTGTGTCACCGCTGCGCGTAAATCGTCGTACTTTGTCAATCGCTCACCAAAGCTACGCGAAGTCAGAATCTGTTTTTTCGGTGCGGGCATTTCTTCTAAGGCAATACAGGAAATACCGTTCAACTCCGTCACAATGCGTTCCATCACTACACCAAAATGTTGACGTAGCTGTTTTGGATCAGATTGCTTGAGTGCTAATGCATGATGAATACCAATTTGGTTGAGTTTGTCTTTCCAACGTCTGGAAATACCCCAAAGGTCATCCAGCGCAATGGTTTTTAACACTGCATCGGGATCAGCAATATCGCGCCAGTCCAGAGCGGGCCCATGTTTGGAATGACCTTTTTTCGCTAACCGATTGGCTAACTTCGCTAAGGTCTTAGTTGGCGCAATGCCAATGGAAATCGGTATACCTGTCCATTGCTTTACAATCGCACAAATCTCTAAACTATACTCCGTCAGGTTTTGTGGCAGTCCGGTAAAATCCAAAAAGCATTCGTCAATGGAATAGACTTCAATTCTTGGCGCATAGCGTGATAAGGTTTGAACGACTCGCTGAGAAAAGTCACCGTATAACGCATAGTTGCTGGAAAATACCGCAATGCCTTCTTGCTTGGCATACGGCTCAATTTTGAAATAAGGGGCACCCATTTTGATACCCAGGGCTTTGGCCTCGTTACTTCTGGCAATCACGCAACCGTCATTATTGGATAGCACTACAACCGGTTTACCGTTTAATTTGGGCTGAAAAACCCGTTCACAGCTGGCGTAAAAATTGTTGCAATCCGCTATCGCGAATATGGGTACTGGAGTCATCTATACCGGTAGCGAACGAATCACGTTTTTGACCACACCCCAAATATGCAACTCCATGCCTTCTTTAATCTGGAAGTCAGGATAGTCGGGATTTTTTGATCGCAACCAAATTTCATCGGTAGTCGTATCTAGCGCTTTAACGGTGACTTCACCGTCTATCACCGCAACCACGATACTATTGCTGTTTGGACGTAAAGAACGATCTACCACCAACATATCACCATCATTGATGCCTGCACCGGTCATGGAATGACCTTTTACTTTAACGAAGAAGGTGGCTGGTGGATTGCTGATGCAATGTTGATTGAGGTCTATCGTCGATTCCAAATGATCATCAGCCGGTGATGGAAAACCCGCAGGCACTTTAGACGTGAATAACGGTAATTCAAGCGTACTCAGTTGCTGTTGAGGTTCCAGAATCGGCAGTTCCAGATCGTCAGACCATAGTGCAGCACTATTCAATGGCTTCGTATTGCGTGGTTGATAGCTTGATATAGAAATGACGCTCATGCTTATATCCCAAATTCGTGGTTCTGATGAGGGCAAGCAGTGTACCTCAAAAACGGAATTGTTTTGTATTTGTTCTTATTTGTTGTGGTGTTTGGTTGTTATGCATTTCTGACGTTTAATAGTGCCAGTCGTTAATTACGGAGGCATTTGCAATGTGCGGTCGTTATCAGCTCACAGCAACCCCTGAAAGCATTGCTGAACATTTTGAGTTGCCACGCTTGCCTCGCTTTCAAGCTAGCTACAACATTACCCCTGCGCAAAAAATCCTGTGCATCGTTGAGCTAGACGATAAATCGCTAAAATCGGTAAACCTGTTTTGGGGGTTAGTGCCGTCATGGTCAAAAGATGATAAACACAGCCATCACCTCATCAACGCACGAGCAGAAACCATTAGAGAGAAACCCAGTTTTCGTGCTGCCTTCCTTAAGCGACGCAGCTTAGTCGTCGCAAGAGGTTTTTATGAGTGGCAGAAATTGGAAACGCATAAACAAGCGTTTCATATCCACCGGCAAGACAATCAGTTATTTGCCTTTGCTGGACTTTGGGAACATTGGGAGCACGAAGCGCAAACACTGTATTCCTGTACCATCATCACGACCGCAGCAACGCAACTGATGCAACCGATTCATGAACGTATGCCGGTGATCATGCCTGCAAACCATTACCGGGATTGGCTGGATAAATCAGCCACTGACGATGACGTGTTTCACTTACTGGATAATCAGGCGTACGCTGATATGACTACAACACCGATCAGCGATTATGTAAACAATCCAAGGCATGATGATGAGCGGTGTATGGAATAGCTTCTGGTCATGCAGTTTGGCCGTTCTAAGCTGAGTCTTATTCATTCTGCTCTACTGAAATTAACGGAGGCGTTATCGGTAGACAAGGCTAATAAAACACGCCTTTTTATTTCTTAGGAGCCATTTAGATGCTGAAAAGATGCTGGTTTGGTATTTATGTTGTATTGCTACCCAGTCTTGGATGGTCGAATGATTTCTCGACCAACCAGGACAATATCAAACCCGGCAACATTGTCATCATCGGCGAAAGCCACCAGAAACCGGAATCAACACAGCTTTTCGCTCTACTGGTTGATGCGGCGCTGGAAAGACATCAATGCCTGACTGTCGGACTCGAAATTAACCGCAATCAACAACCCGTCATCGATGCTGTAACCCATGGCGAAGCACAGGTAGCGGAGATTAAAGTACCGTATGCCATCGATCATCCAGGTATGCGAAAACTGATTGATTATCTAGTCACGCTCAAATCGAAATTTCCATGCTTGAGAATCGAGGCCATTGACGCCGATCAAGACCGCGACGTAAATATGGCCAACCGATTATCTGAGTTCCCACGCGACAAGCCAATACTGGCTCTTTTGGGTGGACTACACACATTGAAAAAGGTTAAGTGGACGGTCAAAAGCGGAGAACCCTTTGTTGCCGAGATACTGGCTGACCATGGCTATCAAGTTAATTCCTATCCGCAAAATTGGCAGCCTGAGAGGTGCGAGAACGGACAGGGAAGATCAAGCCGATACGTTAATGCCGACGATCCGGCAGCATTGCAGATTCTGAATGAGTCCTTCATGTCGCTGATCAACGCCAAGCGTCATCAATCAACGCAGGATGTTGTCGATGGGTTTTTGCTTTGGGAATGCGATCTTTAGTTGTTTTTCCGACTAGTCAATCATGATGCTTGTGGCTGCAGCTCTCGAAGGCGCACTAATCGCACCACTGAGTGACTTTTTAACAAGCAATAATCCTCGCAGCCCGGCTTTTGACCATGACCGCGAGGGTATGCCAGCTGATTCAAGCCATTTCATGTAAATTCTGGGCGCTACATCTGACCCTCTTCAAAGGCCATCAGGCTGCCATCATCATGTTCAACCCAAATGACTCAGCATATAAAGAACGTTTGAGGCTCCTCTGGTTCCAATTGTCTGGACATCGATTCACAATAGTGTTGGAAATTCCCCGTGAATTCGATGGCAGGAAGAAGATTGTTGTCAATCACGTGAGGAATATTGAGATTGGTCAGTAGCCCGTTGATGTCTTCGAATACTGACTTAGCGTCATCGGTTGTCAAGAGCGGCCAAACGTAAACGGTTGACAATTCTTTTTCACGATCAAAAAAAGCCGCCCGTATTTCCGTGGGTATGCCATCGACGCCATGTTTACTGAGCAGGACTTTTGACACGGGATAATCTTGGGCTTTCATATTTAGCTTATAGAAGATATCAAGCTCATTGAGTAAATGAATCCCGCGCGAGGCGGCAATACTCAGCGGATTGGGTTTTTCAATCTCCCAGACATTGTGACCAGTTTGTTCATCCATCTCCTCTTTAAAGGCCTCTGACCATTCTTCGGCAAATCCGCCAACGTCATCCGATTGGGGCTGTTCACAAAAAAGAGGCGTTAATGCCTGATCGCTAATCAACACACCCACCAGGAAGCGCAAAATGAGGTCCCCCTCCGGACTCTCCGAGGGCTTCATAACAAAAGAACGGCGTGATTCCGATGTTGAAATTTCGCCTTCGGCTTGCTCGATCAACTGCTGGTTGAGCTGGCGAATTTGGCTAGGTAACCAGTTGATGTCTTCAAGGCTGAATAATTCGTCGTGAATGGCGAGAGTTTGTCCATCATTGATCAGCCCATGGCTTTGAAGCAATTGTCTAATGCGTTCGGGGTCTTCAATACGCTTAGGTAAAGCCTTTCCAGGATGGGGCTCGATGACCATCGGAATGGCGAATACGATCGACTCTGCATTCGGCATAGACGGCAATCTCACCCGAATGCGTTCGGCGAGCGAAACAATGCGCTCATTTAATAGCGAAAATACGTGCAAACCTTCCGCTTGTCGTAAAGCGCTTACCAAAATATCGTCCTGGCCATTTGCAATACAGGACTCAATAAACGCTCGAAAAAGTGAATCGAGCTCAGGCGACGTTGGGTTCAGGGCGACTGTCTTAGCGGTTAACGTAATGAATTTAACCAAAGGATCCGACGTAGCGGTGTCGTTAATAGAACGGTTTAACATGATAATGCTCCTGGGTTGTGTTGAGGTTGAGGGGTAAAACAAGTTTGGGGTTTTGCCTGAGCCTGGGGTTATGCGCCGGATGTGTGTGGATCATGCCGTGCAGAAAACAGATGACATTCATGGCACACCTAGACCCGCTTTTGTGTATTGGCCAACAGCACGTTGACGGCGTAGGCGACGACAAAGACACCCATTGGCACGGCTTGCGGCGAAATCGGAAACGGCATGGTCAAACTGACCAGCAGCAGATACAGCGCTCCTAAAATCAGGTAAAGACTGTAGCGATGCGCCATGGGACTGGGGTAATCGAAATTGGTCTGGCTGATCTTGCGCCGCACCAGTCCGTCGATGACAAACGGCAGCAAAGCAGCCGCCAGGTGAGGCAACCAGATACACGCCGTGGTCAGACGTTTGATCATTTGAAAGATCGTATCCCACAGCACGTTGAGCCGGCTTTCGATGAAGGGAAATAAATCGTTACGTCCCACATCCTCGAAGCCTTTGGACATCTGCCGTTCGCGCTCAGTCGGGATGAAGTAGCGGAACACGCTGTCGCGGATGCCGGTGCTGACGAACAAGCGATCAAACCAGCGTTGCGCGGTGTGGCTGATCTGTGATTCTTTAGCGGCGCCAAAATAGCCGATCATCATTTGATCTTCGGCGCGCTGCAATTCGCGCGTCCAGCGATCAGACACAAAACTGGCCACCAGGATCACTTCCAGTAGCCAAAGCATCAGGCTGAACAACAGATTGCGGGTCATGAGCTCGCACCTTGGCGGTCATGTGCCGACCGCAGTATCGGCAACCGACCTTTGACAATCCGGCCGCCGGATAACTTGGCGATGTAATGCAAGTCAGGCAGTTGTCCGAGTAACTGTGGCGCAAACAAATCGCCTTCTTCTTCCATCAAGCGTTCGCCGACATTGCCGGAAAACACCGTGGGATTGGTCGCACTGGTGGCCACGCCCTGGGTGCGCATGATGTATTTCAAACGGGTTTTGGGCAGATTGTCGGTGATGTACTGCTGGGTTTCGCTGTCCATGATCCTGAGTGCGATCAGGTTGTTGACGTTGCCCAGCACTTGCCGGGCTTTGTCCTGAGAACCGGTTCGGGCAGCGAAATCGGCAAAGGTCTGGGTGGCGATGAACAGGCGAATCTTGGCTCCACGGCCTTTGTTCAACACCTGTATGAATGGATCGTTGATGACTTCGGCGGCTTCGTCGACGAACACATTCACTGGTCGGTCTGAGACGCCGTAGTTGTAACGGTCGCCGGCGACGGCGGCCAAATCCGCCAACAGAATCGAGCCAATCGCGCTGCCCACCATGCCGTCCGATAACGAGTCTAGGCCAATATAAGCGACCTGGGCTTTTTCGATGATGTGGCCAGTATTGGTGATGGGACGCAGATCATCCACGTCGTACGGATTCGGTGACAGCAAGGGGCCCAAGGAACCGGAGGTCAGCATGTTCATGATCGGAATCAAGGAGGCTACCATCTTGCTGAAGTGCGCCCGGTCATGTTCGAACAAAGACAACAAGCCTTCCAAATCCAGATTAGGCAATTGGTACTGCACGACTTCCCGGTAAAACCGCACCAGACCTACCGCTTTGGAATCAGTCTCCTTGGCATTTTTCAGGTAAGGTCGCGCCTCTTGTCGCCAATGGCCCAGATTGTTGTCGAAATAGCGTTCCAAGGCTTGAATCACCAGCGTCGAAGGACCGCCTTCCAGGTAACGGCGAAGCTTCACCAACGTTGGCCGCTCCTCGATGACCATCAAGCCTTGAATCACGTTATCCAGTGATTTTTGACCGAACGCCTTGAACGGATCGTTACTGCTTTCGCTGGGCGAAATGGCGCTGATACGGCTGGCAATCTCCGAAGGCCGGTTGAAATTGTGCAAGGGATCGAGTCGGACGCTGTCTTCCGGAAATGCCGGATGGAAATACACGAATCGATCTGGACGCTTGGCCAAGGCGCAGGCACGTTTGGCGCAGGCCATCAAATCTTTGTCGCCTTTAGGATCAATGATGATCACCGCTTCGCCGCGCAACACAGCTTGCGTCACCAATACATCAAAGGCACGGGTTTTACCGGCACCGGTGGTGCCGACCAGCAGCGTATGGCCGGCGGTATGCTGTAAAGGCTGGCGAATGTCATTTTCGGACACTTCCAGGCCGTGTATCCAAGCCGAACCCATGCGTTGATGATCGCTGGGAATCAAGGTCGAGACATCGCGTTTTAAAATCTCGTAGGCCAATTGCGCATGCTTTTGTACCCAATCAAATCCCCAACCGAACCACAAGGCCTCGGGGTTGCGATTCACCAGGGTCACAAGCTTTTCGGCATCCAGGTATTGGAATCGAAACTGACGCAACCGGCGTTTGCGGTACCACAGACTCAACGCCGGCGACAGCCGCCAGCACGCCATCACTCCGCATGCCGTCATCAACCAGTCGAACGGCTCATGCGGCAAGCCTGACCAGCGACTGGTAAAATGCGCCAATCCAGCACCGCCCAACCAACCCGAGATGGCATACACCTCAAAGATGGGTCGCCAAGGAAATTGGTAGTCGTAATCGGATTTCATGGGCATAACCGAACCTGAATGCCTTCCGCGGCACTGACCGAACGGCAATCAGGATGGTTGGCGATATCGAGCATCAGTCGAGTGCGTTTGATTGTCGGATGTTGCGTCAGAAATTGCTCCAGCGCGGCATTGGACACTGTGTGCCAGTGACCGTCTGTCGATGATTCATCGGGCGGAATGTTTTGTTGCCGCACATGCGTGATCAGCAAATCGATCGTTCCGGCTTTTGCCGGTGGGGTTGTTACGGGATCACTTGCCTTATCAGGCTCGGAATTGGCCAAACTGTCTGACACGTTGCCGCCGATTGATTTTTGCATGCCGGTTGCGTTTGATTTGGGCTGGACAGGCTTAGGCTTCAGATGCGTCTCGTCCTGAGGCTGAGCAGACTTAACTTGATCTCTGGTCTTATCGGTATTGTTGCTTGGGGCTTGTTTGGATGATGCTGTCAGCGTGGCTTTGCCTTGGGATTTCAGTAATGCCTTCAAAGCCAAACTCGGTTCCAATGCCAGCAGGACGCCGCGGACCGATTGGATGGTTTGTACCTTTCGCATCGGCGACAGAACGTCGGTCACCAGCCAACCTCTGTCCTCCAGGGTTTTGATGAACTGGGGCGGATCGACGGCGAGTTTTTCAGCCGTCGCTGGAAACGGGAGCAAGTATTTGTCTTGGACTTCCAATATATCGTTGCCTAACTGCCATTGGCCTTGATTGAGCATAGCGGCGATGTCCAATAGCCATTGGCCGGCATCGCCATGGTTTTCCAACCAGCACTTGACGCTGTCGACCGGATTGGAGACGCTTTTCGAATCCCTCGTGGAGAAATCAGGTTTTGCGGCTGATGCAGTTTTTTCTGCGTTGGTCGGTTCGGCGCGAGTTGCGTTGTTAGGTTGTTCGGCCTGACACAACGAAGGGAGGCCATCGGTTGATGTGGATTCAGACAGACCTTGATCGGGATCTGAGGGCAAGGAATTCAAAATGCCTGGTGCCGATTCAATGGCCGGTAGCTCGAGTTCAGCGCTCGTGTCATGAGCAGGTTCTATCTGCGGTTCTTTGGGCTCAACTGGCTTCGGCTTATCAGCGCGTTGGGGTTGCTTCATAACCGCGACGCTCTTGGGTTTTGCCGGTTTGCTGAGTTTCGGTGCCGGATTGGTAACTGGCTCGGCTTTTACGATGGTCGCATCGGATTCGTTGATTTCGCGCGCTTCAACCACGAGCGGCAGCTCACCACTGAAGATCAGTTCCGCGGATTTCAGGCGCAACAGATACAGCGGATTGTCCAAGCCTTCAGGCTGCATTTGCCAATAGCGGTATTGCCGACCATCTGGCCAGGATTTGGGAATGGCCAAGCCGCGTTCGATCAGAATGTCCGCCAAGGTGTCTTCGTCGCGAGGAATGCCGGGCACTTTGTCCTTGGCAAGCAATGTGACGATGTCTTGCGCACCGGCCCGCCACACGATATGCAGGCCATCCTCAAAACGCCATAGCCGAGCACCTTTTTCGTTGACGGCCCACTGTCCGGACTTGACCAAGCGGCGCATAGCGTCGAACAGGTACTTTTCCACCGGCATGCCCAAGGCCGAATCGATGTTTTGGTAGTGCGCTTTTAAATCCCGTTCTACGCTTTTGCAGTCGGCGGTGATCACCAGTGCGTAGACTTTGGAGCCGCGGTCCAAACCGTTAATGGTTTCCAGCATGGCCTGCATGATGTCGGGGCCGGACTCCAGAATGAATGTGCGGGCTTCGCGTGTCAGGACGCGCTCGATCACCAAGGCCGAAAACTGTTCATGGCGTTTATGGCGGTTGTCTCGCCAGCGCAGAAAGTACCGGTCGATCTCATGTCGCACAGCCCAGTCAGTGATATTTTCATCGCAAGGGTTCCAGGTATGTTGCCCCTGTGCGTCGACCACGGCGATATCGGCGACCGGTTTGCCGATGTCATGCAACAGCCCGGCAAAACAGACCGCCAGACGCCAGCGTAATTCTTGGGCTTTTCGTTCCTTGGGTGATGCTGACGTGGCAAACAAACTGCCTTGGGAAGCCAAAGTGGCCCAATGTGCAACTTCCAATCCGTGTCGAAATAACCCACCGGCGCCGCGATGGTGATGCGATTCCGAAGCCGGCAACAAGTGGCTGTAGGCGGCATAGCGACGGATGACCGGCGCGACTATGGTTTGATAAAGATTATCCGGCATGGCCAGCGCCTGTTCGATGGCGGAAATCAACTCCGTTTGACCTGACAGTATGCGTTCCACAGGCGCAGCTGGCAGACCCTTCATAAACGGCGGATAACGCGGCACATCCTCATCAATCGTTGTCGCAACCTGATCGACAGGCGCGGACTCGACGCCAAACAGACGTTGGCGGATGCGGGTAATGAGAGTCGAAGGCGTATTTTCCATAACGCCGCATCTTGCCGGGAATTTTTCAATCGTCGCTTGCAGCTGACGACGAATTCGACGTCAGCTGCAAGCAGGCCTCGCAAAAGAGTGTTTAGTGTAACGAGCTCCTAAAAATTAGCCCTGGAGCTCCCATGAAATCCAAATCGCTCGCAATCCACTGTCTTGTGTCCGCAATATGTGGCACGGCCTGTACTTCGCTAAATCGGCCCGATGCTGCCATAAGTGAGACCGTCATCGAATCGATTGTGCCGGTTCAACCCGAACAACCCTGGCGCCTGGATAATGCTTGGCAGACAGGTGGATTGGGCGGTTCGGTATTACGGTCTTCATCGATTGAACACGTCGTCAGGCAAGCCGATCAGCCGCTTGGCGGTTACGTGGCAAGTGACGACGCAGCGGGGCATGTCCTTAATGTCAGCACCTCCCACATATCAGATAGCCCGAATGACGATACATTGGCCATCGAACGCGCCTGGCGAAAATATTGCCATCACCAGCTCGATATGACGCCGGTGGAGCAGGCGTTAGTCAGAACAATGACTAACCCGCAAAACGTTCTGAGTCATGGCTGCAATCCCGGCAGCTTGAAGAAGTGAGGCGGCCGTCATGGATAGAAATAGCACAAACCATTCGCTGGACAATCTCACCGAACGTTTTCAGTCTCTGACGGAACGGAAAAAAGCCAAATTGCGGGTTGTCGAACCCTTGACGTCTTTGCCCAACTGGCCATCGGCAATTCGCGGTACGCCGAATGCCTGTTTGCGGAGCGCATTGTTCGCCGGCATCCAGGGAAAGGAACGTATTGCCTACAAAAAACGCACTTTGCTGGCTGCGGTCGATGGTATAGAGGTGCGCTACCTCGGCATACAGCTCAATCAATCCGATCTCGATGTCTGGATGCAGATAGTGCACTTGTCCCGGCAACAATTACCGGGATTTAGTGTGACCTTCAGCGCCCATGCCCTATTGACGGCATTGGGGCGCGGTAGCGGTAAAAGCCAGCATGAATGGTTAAAAGAATCGATGGCCCGCTTAGGCGGCGCCTTTGTCGAAATCACCTTTCACGGCAGGGATGCCTTCGGTGAAAAAGGTTTCTTGCGTTATTACCGTGATGAACGGACGCAGCGCTATGTGGTGGAGTTGACTGAGTCGATGCTGCGCCTGTTCGAAGAGGGCTACACCTACATCGAATTCGAACAGCGGCAGAAATTACGAAAGCAACCCTTGGCATTATGGTTACACGGTTTCCTGTCGTCCCATGCCGCTCCGTTTCCGATGAAAATTGCCACCATTCACCGACTGAGCGGCAGCGGCTCGAAAACCCTGCGCGATTTCAAATATCGGTTGGGTAAAGCGTTAGAGGCCTTGGTGAACATCGGCACTCTGGCTAGCTTTGAATTCGCCGATGATATCGTGAGGATCAAACGCCAGCCGACGCCCAGCCAACAGCGTTTTCTCGGCGACCAGCAGAACTAAAAAAGCACGGCATTAGACCGACGCTATTTTGGGTTGGCAGAAGCCTCTCAATACGGCATTAGGCCGACGCGGATACGGCATTAGACCGACGGAGGCACGGCATTCGGCCGACAAGGTAACGGCATTAGACCGACGGGCACGGCATTAGACCGACAAAAAGCACGGCATTAGGCCGACGTTTGACACGGCATTAGACCGACGCTTCGGGCAATTTGTGAAATCGCCGCAGGCCTTGCTATTCGTGGTCTGCAGCGATTCTTTCAAGCTGAAAATCGAGGGTGCTAATCTATATATAATCTTTATTTAATCTATATATAGGGACTGGTGATGGCCAGGATTTCGATTTTGAAACGAATGCTAGTGAGGTGATTGTCACTAGGCTTATTCGGAACGCGCTTGGTCGTCTTGTGGCGACCAGTTGCTGTCTATCGCCTAATCTGATTGAATGGCAACAGTTAGATCATTACCGGCCATCATTTATAATTACCGAATGATATACAGAAAAGAAAATTCCACGCTAACCAGTCAATTATCGTACAAATAAGTTTTAGCTGGAAAAAATAGGGAAACTACATAATTGCTAGTTATGTTTAAGTGAGCTGCTGATGGATCATTTCGAGGGCATCATTTCCACACTACTTGAAGCCGAAGGCTATTGGGTTCGTAGGTCATTCAAAGTCAACGTAACAAAGGAAGAAAAACGTCAGATTGGAAAGCACTCAATTCCCAGGCCGGAGATTGACATCCTTGCGCTTAATTTTTCCAAGAACGAATTGCTCGTCCTTGAGGCGAAGTCCTTTCTTGATTCATCTGGCGTGAATCTCGAACAATTACAGGAAATACATGAAGTCCCGGAGGGGAGATACAAACTTTTCACTTCCGATCGCTATCGCAAGGTCGTCTTTACACGTTTGATTACAGATCTCATTGCCTGCGACATGGCGAATTCCGATACGAAGATCATCCTTGGCCTTGCCGCTGGCAAGGTCTACCAAGGTCGAAGTGAGCCAATTAGAAAGTTCATGTCGGGTAAAAACTGGTTTTTTTGGTCGCCTGAGGACATCAAACAAAAAGTTGTGGCTCTCGCGGAGCGCGGTTATGAGAACGACCCTGCCATCATCACAGCCAAGATTCTGATGCGATGAAACATATCCGGCGCTTAACCTCGTTCCCTTCGGTCGCTGGATGCTGCGTGATAAGGCCGGCCGCCTAGCACCGATTGGCTCAAAATTCTGTTCAATAAAAGTTAATTCCAAATGTCGATATTAAATTTCAAAGAAATACCTGAAGCTCACAAAGCGACAGGTGAACAAGACAAGTTTGAACTGTTTGCTAGGGATTTTTTTGCACACCTTGGGTACAAGATTATTCGAGAGCCAGGCCGGGGTGCAGACGGTGGGGCAGATATTTTGGTAGAAGAGGAAAGAAAAGGTATTTCAGGAAACACCTCAGTAAGATGGCTTGTTAGCTGCAAACATAAGGCTCATTCTGGTGCATCCGTGTCAAAATCAGACGAAAATGAGATTCGAGATTCCGTGGAATCTAACGGTTGTCAGGGATTTATTGGGTTCTATTCAACAATTCCATCTTCAGGTTTAATCATGAAAGTTCAAGGCATTGGTACGATTGAGCACCAATTCTTTGATTCATCAAAGATAGAGCAAATGCTCTTGGCTTCGCCAAAAGGCCTTGAAATTGCTGAACGGTATTTCCCGAAGTCGTTCTCTTCTTGGGCAAAAGAAAATCCGAATCCAGCACAGATTTTTGCTGATCATTCAAGACTATTTTGCAAGAACTGCGGTGAAGATATCACGGAAGGGCGGCGGGGTATTGTTGTTGAATGGAGCAAGTTCAAAGAGCGAGAGGACGGAATCCATTACCGGCATGTGAAAGAAATTTATTGGTGCTGCAGGGGGGAGCACGGTTGTGACCATATTCTCGCAGATCAGAGGCGAGGTGATGGGTATAACGACGGGTGGGAAGATATATTCGATCTTAGAATCCCAACGATGTATATACGCTGGGTGATGGCTTCATTGAATCAGATCTACGGCGAATATGAATACACACCAGAGGCATTCGAAGCTTCAAAAGCACTTCTAATAACTCTCTTTCCATACGTTGCAAGAAATCTCACGCAGAAAGAGGTTCGGCGTGTAATGGATCTGGGCATGATTCCCTCGTACCTTGGTGGCCTCGGATATTAAGAACATTACAACGCCGCCAACAAGGACACCAACTGAACGCTACGCTCTGAATTTGTTGACTATTACGGCAGGCGTTGAAAGACAGCTAACCGTCGTGCAACAGCCATTCATTTCAAAACTTAAATGTCGCAAAGTGGCCGATACTGTGAGTTCGTCTTGCTCGATAGCTGACGTTTACTTCGGGTGCAAACCGAAGGTGCAAATCTGTTTAGGGTTGTCCGAAGCCTGCCCACCATGGTTTGTGGTCCCAAGGTTATCATCAAATGATGAGCAGGCATCCGATAACCCTTAACAATTGGGGACTATGATGCTCTCTGGTTTATCGGTGAAAAGATTGTCATTTAGTCATCTCAACCGATGAATTTGTTATTGGCATCAATCACCTTGCAATATCGCTGCACCGCATCCCGAATTTTTCCCAACCGATCGAGCTGTTGCCGGATATGAGCAAACTCGGTTTCCAGTTCTTCGACTAATTCCGTCTCCCAGGCGGGTTCGTTCTTCAGCAGGTTACCGAGCGGATAACGATAGCCACGGCCTTTCTTAACGTACTGCGCAATGGGCTTGGTTTGACCGTTTTGTCGCAACGTGGCCATGCGGTACCACTCAATGCTGAAAGCGCGTTGACTTTCCCGGCAGCGGATGCGGACGCCAATTCGGCCTGATTCGCTTTTGCTGTGTTTCTGACGCTGGCTTTTCATTTGGCGCCAATAATCGTCGACCAACACTTTGGCTTGGGCCTGGAGATGATCGCACCGGGTTTCGATCCAATGCAGCAGGTCTTGTTCGGTGAGAGTGGACTGTGCGTTGACAGGATGTTCGCTGGACATGAATTTTCCTAATACTTAACTGTAGGGATAGACATGGACAATGCCTAACGGAATTTTCTGTTCATTGCGAGCCTTGGAAAGTGGCTTAGTGCATAGGTTTTGCACCTTAAATGCCTACCGTAGTAGGCATATCACTGTCATTTTCTGGATGGTTCATTTAGGCATTGCATTGGCAAAACGGTGAGATTCATGCCTACCCAGGAAATAACTTCGGCTTTGCGGCCGATTACCGTTGCCACGTTTCCCTACTAGCGTAGGCAAATCGAAAGTCAATTTCCTATTGGGATTTACGGCCCATCGCCCATTCGCAATAAAGCCGGCATTTTAGGCAACCGAGATGGGGTAACGATTGCAGTTGACGCCGAATTTGCGATCGTCTGCCGTTACGGTCGCGATCTGCGATCGCATTTCGAACTATCTTGCAGCTGATGGCGTTTTCGTCGTCAGCTGCAAAAGTCGCTGGGAAAATCTGACGGACAATGGCGCGATGAACCGAAACGCCATTTCTTTACCGATCATCATGAGTTTGTGTCTCAAAGCCTCGCTGGCGACGGGTAACGACAGCGCGCCCGAGGTTTCCTATTTCGCCGACAAA
Organism: Methylomonas sp. MS20; assembly: GCF_050275925.1. Classification (NCBI taxonomy): domain Bacteria; kingdom Pseudomonadati; phylum Pseudomonadota; class Gammaproteobacteria; order Methylococcales; family Methylococcaceae; genus Methylomonas; species Methylomonas sp. MS20. The sequence goes on along the minus strand of NZ_CP189962.1, from coordinate 4,133,682 downwards.
CAGCGCGGCTGGTTTTGGTACGAGGTGTTGCCGGAGCCGGTTAAAAAAACCCAACCCGAAAGTCAAGCCGAGCAGGAAAAACTAAAACCCGACATCAAACCGACCAGTGACGTTCAGGCTGAAATTGAACCCAAAACACAAAACAAGCCCTCTGCAGAACCCCAACCCCTGTCCTCGGCCTGGCTGAAGCAAAACCTCGAACATTACCTGAACCAGGCCATCGACGATCCTAGTCCCGAGAATGTCGCCGCGTTTTACTATCTGCAGCGGGTGATGATGGACAAAGCCGAGCGTTTTACCAACGCCGCCCGTTACGTGGTGATGTCCGATCCGCAACTCGACGAAACGGTGCGCCGGCCAGTGGCTACCTATGCGGCCAATGAAGCCAATCATCAGGCCAGCGTGGTGGCCGAACGCGCCCTGAAAGCGATTGCCGCCCAAGCCGGTATTTTGTTTTTCTTCCGCTCCGATTGCCCTTATTGCCATGTCCAGGCACCGATTCTGGCCATGTTGGAACACGCCTACGGTTTCAAAATCTATCCCGTGTCGCTGGATGGTTTACCGATGCCGAATGGCTTTTTCAGTCAGTTCAAACGCGATCAAGGGCAGGCCGCGATGTTGGGGGTTGAACAAACCCCGGCGCTGTTCTTGATGAAACCACCCAAGCAGATTGTGCCATTGGCGCAAGGCGCCTTGTCGCTGGAAGAAATCACCAGTCGGATTCTGCTGGCCGCCAAGGAAGCGGGATGGATCGATGCCACGCAATACCAAACCACCCAGGGCATTCGCAATACGCCGATGTTGTTACCGGCCGCCGGCAGCATCAGCCCCGCGGTCACTCAAGATCCACTATCACTGATCCAGGCATTGCAACGCAGTGCACAAATGGGGAGCACGCCATGAAGTCGATTTCCTTGTCTCTGCGCTATCGCCAGGTGCTGGTATTGATTCTGTTGGTCGAGTTTGCCGTTCCAGCCTATGCCGATCTGCAACAGGAAATGGACAGCATGTTCGGCACCATGACCAACTACACGGCACCGACCGCGCATTTGGGACAGCGCCGTGGCGTGATTACTGGCGGCAGCTTGGTGGCGCGCAATGGCATCACCAACACCAATCTGGTGTCGTTCGTGCCGCCGTCATTCAGTGCAGGATGTGGCGGTATCGATTTGTTCGCCGGCAGTTTCAGTTTCATTAACTTCAACCAGTTCGTGCAATTGATGCGCAACGTGGCCGGCAATGCGGCGGGCTATGCCTTCCAGTTAGCCGTCGGTGCCATGTGCCCCTGGTGTGCGTCAGTGATGACCGACCTGCAAAAGAAAATCCAGGAAATGAACCAGATGTTCAGCAACTCCTGCCGTTTGGCGCAAGGTCTGGTCAACGACACGGTCAAAGCCTTCGATCTGCAGAGCAAAACCAATCTGTCCAATGCCTCGTTTACCCAAGGCATTTCGGATGTGTTTTCCAGTTGGACCAATACCAGTACCCTGGGTGATCCGGTTCAGCAGATCAAGCAGAACGACCCGACGGATATGACTAAGATCATTCAAGGTAATCTGGTCTGGCGGGCCTTGGTCAATCAAAACGCCGGCGGCTGGTTTCGCTTCGGTGGCAACAGTTTGCTCGAAGCGGCGATGAGCATTTCCGGTACAGTGATTGTCGATGCCCCGCAAGCCGCGCCCGACGGCAAAGGCGAAAACAATGCCATCAGCGCCCCACCGCCGGTGTTGCGGATCAAGGATTTGATGTACGGCAACGACGCCGGCAACAGTTATCAAACCGTGCGCATTTACACCTGCAGTGATGGTCATGATGCCGATCAATGCCTCAAACCCATTGTCCAAAACGTCAATCTGGTCGGCTTGAAGCAGCGGGTGATGGAGATCCTGTTGGGTTCGGCGAATTCCGGCAACGGCTTGATTTACAAATTCTCAACCAACAGCGGCCAGATCACCGACAGCGAAAAAGCCTTCATGCAAACCGTGCCGGATGCCATCGGCGGCATGATCCATAACTTGGCACGGGAAGATGCTGGCATTGCCAAACTGTGGGCTGAAGAAGCGGCGCCGGTGATTGCTCTGGAACTGGCACAGCTGATCGTCAACGATTTACTCAATGCCGTACAAACCGCGGCGCACATGAACGACCACGCCTACGCCAAATTGCTGATGGATGCCTTGAAGGATGCAAGGGAGCAAATCCAGGACGAATACGTCACCATCGCCGGTCGTTATGGTAATCCTCAAACCCTGATGGCGTTTTACCAGCAATTGATGACCACCGTGAAGCCCAAACACTACGGCACCGTGGCGCAGTTACCGGCTACCGGGACGGCTTGGCCAAGTCCTTAAACGCTCAATCTCCGTCCCCCATGTTGGTTTTCTCCCTCGTTGTTTAAAAGGCAGGTTGCCCATGTTTGAAATCTTTTCCGTGGGCGATTCCGCCTATTTGCAAGCCGTCCTCAATGCCATCGCGATGATTTCCGGTACCGGCGATTACCGCACTGCCGCAGCCGTGGGTGGTATGATCGGCGTCATCATTGTCATGCTGCGTGCCTTGTTGCAATGGGATGGTCGCGGCATTCGTTATCAGGATTTATTGTTGGCCTACGTGTTGTGGTTGATGCTGTATGCGCCGGCGGTGCGGGTGTCGATCGAGGATGCCTATACCGGCAGCGTGGTGGTGGTCGACAATGTGCCGTTGGGTCCGGCCGTGGTGGGTAGCGTGATGTCGAACATGGGTTATCGCACGACACGGCTGTTCGAACAAGGCTTTGGTACCCCGTCGATGACCGGCAATGGCTTTGCCGACAGTTTGCAGACTTTGACGGCGGTACGGAAGAATTTATTGTCGCGGGTGAATTTAGGGGTGGCCAACGTGCCGAATGTCGGCAGCGACATGGAAACCTCGTTTGCCAATTACGTGCGGGAATGCACGTTGACCGGTGTCGATCTAAACCAGAAATCGGTAGATGCCATTTTGCGCGATGCCGATCCCCTGAATGCCATTCGCTTCGATTCCGACATCTACATGACCCAAATCTATGTCGGGGGCCAACCGCAAACCAAAACCTGTACCGATGCCTGGGCGGATTTGAGCGTAGTGGCCAATGGCAATTTTGCGACGGCGCTGGAAGGCTTGTTGCAACCGAGCTTGGGCGTACCGGCGGCAGGCGATACGGTGCCGAAAATCCAAGACGCCTTCGATGCGCTGGCCGGTCCCGGTGTGGTCGATGCCGCCGATTACATGCTGATGTCAGCCATCCTGCCCATGTTCGAGAAAGGCGTGATCGGCCGGCATGAAGACGGCTTGCATTGGAACAAAGCGGCGATGGTCGAACAAGCCATTGAGCAACGCAATACCCAATGGGCGGCCGAGCAAACGTTGTTTGCCAAGATCGTCCGGCCGATGATGGCGTTTATCGAAGGCTTGAGTTATGCCATCGCACCGATCATGGCCTTTGTGGTGATGCTGGGCAATGTCGGTATCCGGATGAATATCGGCTACTTCTCGATGTTGCTTTGGATCCAGTTGTGGATGCCGATTTTGGCAGTGATTAATTTGTTCATCCAGATGTCGGCCGCAGGCAAAATGGCGGCGCTGACCACGGCCACCTACAATCTACCGTCGATGATGGGCATTTACCAGCTGGATATGGAGTTGCAGCAATGGTTGTCGATCGGCGGCATGCTGGCCGCTTCGACGCCGGCCATTACCTTGATGCTGATTTATCGCGGAGCAGTGACCGCCACCCATTTCCTGGGACGGATGGATGGCGGCGATTATGTAAACGAAAAAATAGCCACGCCGGATGTGATCAGCCCGGCGCCGGTCTTGAATGCCCAAGCGCAGCACCAATACAGTCCGTTGTCGGCGGTCACGCAAACAGGTGTCGACAAGGTGCTGCCCACATTTACCGCCGGCAAGGACATGAGCGCTGCCGTTTCATCTGCCTTTTCCGCGTCCGAACAGGCAACCAGTAGCTTCATGCACAGCGTGTCGTCCACGGCATCGAAGTCGGCCAGCATCAGTAGCGATGCGTTTGACAGTCGGTCGCTGGGCAATCAGATTGCCAGCAGTTCCAGTTATACCGATGCCTATAATCGTCAGTTCGGCGAGGCCTTTGCCAAGAAACATGCTGATACCGGGATTTCAGCCGATCAGTTCTCGGCGTTGGTGGCCGGCAGTGCCAATGCCGGGGCTAAACTCGGTAGCGACCAACTCAGTGGTGCGATCTCCGGTCGCTTGCAGAACGACTTCAAAGTCAGTCAGGACAAATCCGATGCCATTGCCGCAGACATCAGTCAAACCGTCAATGACAGTCAGGGCTATCAAGCCGGGTTGGCGAAAAGTCTGGCGATGGATGCGCAAACCGGCACCCGAAATGTGGCGTCCATGGGGCTACAAAATCAATCGTTGTCCTCGTTGCAACACAGCGCAACCGACGCGGTATCCGCCAGCGAATCCTATCAACAAACCCTATCGGCCCAACAACGCTTCGGAACACAAGCCAGTTTCGGTGCGGCAGAAACGGGATACAAAATCGCGCATGATTCTAGCTTGATGGAACATCTAGATCGCACGCTGGATCAATACGGCTTGCGAGGTGATACACAGCGATTGGCCTCGCAATGGAAAGCCGCCGGTTGGATTAGCGATGCCGATCAAGCCTATGCCGCGGCCGGTATGTCATTATTGACCGGGTTTTCGTCTCCCAGTTACCGCACGCTGGATGATAAACAATCGCACCAGTCTCAAATCTCGGGTTACCAACTGCTGGGCGATGCGTTTAATGCACCACAGACCGATCAAACCTGGAATGCTAGTCGGAATGAATCACTGAAAGCCAATGCACCGGAAACTGGCAAGGTTCAGACGACCGTCGAACAAGCACAGCTAAAAGACCCAAGTGCAGAAACTGAATCTCTGGGTCAACGTGCCCAGGCCCAGATTCATTCAGCGACGGGGAAAGTTGCCAGCGGCGAAGCCCGTGTTGAAGCACAACATGATCGTAACCTGGCTGAGCGTGAACTAAATTCAAGAGAAGGCTTTGGGCAATTGGCGAATGTCAAAGCGGAGCATTTTAGGCAATCAATTGCGGCAGCGGCGAACGACACGCCTTCGGTAGCGGAGGCAACATACGATTACCTGGGAGGGAGTATTTATAATACCGCCAAGAATATCGAAGCCGTGGGTTCTTCTGGTGCTGAAAGCATTAAAGAATTTACTTCAAATACTACAGAAGCTTACTCGAACGGAGCAAGCTTTTGGGATTCCGTAAAATACGGAGCCTCTAAATCTTACTCCGGTTTTATTCAAACTACCCAGGCTTGGGCAGACCAAAGAATTAATGAAATCGGTGACAAATTAACGCCAAGTCAAAAATCATATTACCGAGCAGCAATGTTTGAAGCGTTCGCTGGAATATCAGTTGGTGGAGGATATAGCGGAAATTTGGCCGCAGCAAAACAACAATTGATCAAAGAGGAAGGAGACATTGATGGCAACAATATTTCAAAGTTATTGATGAGTGCAGCCGGCCAAAATCGCATGGATCTCATAGATCAGATCAGTAGCTTTAATCGAGCTAGAGGACTAATTAATTATTAAGAACCATGAATTATTTGTTGCGAAGAATTTGTCCAAAACCAACAATAAGCCCTCGCAGAATCAGGGCAAATGAGAGCATGATAATTGGTACGGTAAGTTCATTGTTAATACTCCCCAGTACCCAGGCTACAAATACTAAGGTAGCCCAATAGTAATTACTTTCATGGGAAAGACGATTTGCCAATTGTTCAATACACTGAAAAACTAATTCTGATAATGCTAGAGCAGTAAAAGTAACGAAACCAAAAAGGGCAAATGTAGAAAGTGTTTCAGGCAGCATGTCTTTTGAACTGCCCATGAATGTTAATCCAAATAATCCAGCTGCCAAGCTAAAAAAATTAAAGTGCTTTGTAGTTAATGTGCGGGTGTGAAAACGCTGCAAAAACTTCTGTAATCCACTCGGAAAACGCGCAAACGTTGCGCCGCAAAATGGACAAATCGATTTTGTTGGTTGTCCGTAATAGGTAATGACGCGCGGCACCATGATTCGATGGCATTCGGGGCAATCCACCGTTGCATGATGGGCATTAAACATCGAGTGATTTGATTGGGTTTTGACTGACGGGCTGGGTCTTTTGAACCGATCTGAGAGTGATGACTGTGAAGACATTGGCTTCTCCATGCTTAAACGTTTTGGTAATCCTATCGCGAATGAACTAACGCTCCAAGTCGGTTTTTTAAATCAAAACTATTTCAACAAGGCAAAGAAAGATTGCCTGCATATCCAACGGTTTACTCGCCGACACTTGCCAGAATTTTGTTGATCACGGTAGCCGAAATACGAAAATCTGATCGATGCAAAATCTCAAAAGCGGCTCGAGCCGACTCAATCAAACCTTGTTTCTTGGCTAGGCCAATGACTGCGGCCGTACCGACGACCTGCAGTTGATATTCTTTGGCCACAGCCCGGCCGGCACGTTCGTCCATGATCAGCAAATAGTTTTCGGGTGACGATAGCGCGATGTTGATGCAATCCGTTTCACCAACGTCCAGGTCGATATCCAAACGTGGTGTGATGGATTCATGCCATACCGTTAACCAACCTGAATCGAATGCATGGAACAGCGCTTGTTCACCCGGCGCCGATTTGCCGGGTAACACTTCCTGTTTCACCGATTCAGGTACGAAAACTTCGCCAAATAACTGGGGCAGCCAGATTAAACCCTCCACCAACGCCAGTCCGATCAATGGACTGGCATCGACAATCACTTTTTTAGGCATCAGCGATCAGGCTTTGTTGAGCCACTGGTCCAGAGTGTCCAAATCATCCTCGACTTCATCAGCCGTTTGATCGATGACGGAAATACCCAGGCGCGAGACGTGCGCAATAAAGCTGGCCAACGGCATATCGGCCAGTTTGGCGGAGCGAGCGAGGGATAAATTTCCGTCCTTGAACAAGGCTGTCGCCAAGGCCTTGCGAACACCAGGCATGCCGATGATTTTGGAGGATTTTAGGCCGACCATCACGGCATCCGGTTCGTTTCTATTCATGACCAGGACCATATCCTCATGAGCCATGCGCAACGCTTCGTTGGGGTTGTTCTTTAGACCACTGACATTGACCGTTTTCATAGTCGGATTACATAGGAAGATTGAATGGGTGGATTATATTCCTTTGAATTGAAATGAGGGCATAAAGTTTCCTGATTACCCATAAGCCTCAGCCAATTTGAGCAATCGCCCTGGCATGGGTGGCGTGTTCGCCGCAGCGATGAGAAGCCGGGGCATGATGGTTTTCAGATCGAATCGGCGATTAAAGCGATAACAAAACTCTGCCAAATAACGCGGTAAATGGTTGGGACTGATGGCGTGGTAAGTACCGTTGATTGAGCGCTTCACGTTGCTGATCATGGTGTTGACCCAGGCGAATTCTTCTTTGGTCACGCTGTCGGGGCCACCACCGGTGACGATGGCGTAATGATGACAACCGTGATCGAGCACAGCGGAAAAGCAAGCCAGGCCATCGGAATACACCAGGCTGCCCGGCTCAAGATGTTTCCCGGCCCAACGTTTAATTTCGGCAGTTCGGAAACCTTTGACGACATTCAAGTTCATTGCGATGGGATGGTGCTCTTCGTTCAGCGCCACTGCCGCGACAAAGGGTGTCTTGTTTTCCGAGCCTCGACCGCGTTTTCCGCCCCGATGCTCGCCGCCCCAGTAGACGTCATCCAGTTGAATAATACCGGTTAGCGGTTTGCGATCATCGCGCTCTTTCATCGCCTGCATGATCTTGTGCTTGAGGCTCCAGGCGGTGTTATAAGACACGCCGATTTGCCGCTTCAAGGCCAAGGCCGACAAGCTGTTTTTGGCTTGAGTCAGCAGATGGATCGCCAGAAACCAAACTGTCAGCGGTAATTTGGTTTGTGCAAACAGCGTGCCGCTGATCAACGAGGTTTGATGATGGCAGGACGCGCACTGATACAAGTTGCGTGTTTTAACCACACTGTAGCGGCGACCGCCACAGTCTGGACATTGAAAACCGGATGGCCATCGGGCCTGAAATAACGCTTCGGTGCACTGGCTTTCAGTGCCGTACTGCTTCATGAAAGCCATCAAACTGAAGCCTTTTTGAAATTGAATCGGTTTCTTTTTCATGGCACGATCTCCAGTCAGGTCGGGGCTTCGGTTCGACTAACCGAATGGTCAAAAGTTGCTGAGAGTCGTGGGTAATCAGGTAAAGTTTTCCCATTGGATCTTGATCGGCCCGGATAATAAGTCACCCCAATTCGGCTACGACTTAGGAGCAATTGTTAGGTAATCATTCTGGTCTTAGGGATTTGGTTTAGCACGCACATTTGACAGACCTGCTGATATTTGCAGCCATGAATAACTAAATACGGCGTATGGCAGGTCGTACAGTAAGGTAATTCTGCGAGTCCGTCTCTCAGTGCTTCGGTGATAATCCAGGCTTCATCGAAATTTGCTGGCCGTATGCGGCCAAACGGTCGGCGTTCTTGGATATGGCTTGGATAGAAGGCACAAAATGTATCCCAGGCAAACACTAGGGCGTTTAGGTCCATTTCGGCGGAGATAGAACTTGAGCAAGCGCTTCGATAGATTGATGCAAATAGCGCCATGTAAAGAAACGACTCACGTGACTGTGGCATTGCTAGGATGCTAGGGACTAGGCCAGCGACCGGACTTTCTCCGTGTAGGGAAAAGTAGAGATTACATAAGTCCTTCTGTCGAAGGGTTTTGATGACCCGGCCGGCAAATTTTGTGCGTAATCTTCGTTTCAGCAATTGATAAGCCCAATACTGATCTTTAAGCCGAGTAGCAAATGGGCAATGGTTGCTCATGACTCAGGTGGGTGGGCAGACAAGAGCATCAGAAGGTCGATGGTTCGTGCGTCGAGTGCATTAGGATCTTCATCTTTTTCGACGGTTAGAAATTTGCTCCATTTATGGGGATTGAAACGAGGGACAAAGGTCAGGCAATCACTTCTGGCCAAACTTTTTAATTGTGCGAGTGGCATCTTTCGGAGCAACGACACCGCTTCGGTCGTGAGACCTAAGCAGAACATGGCTTTCTGTTCGCTGCCAGAAAAAATTAAGGATTGAGCGACAATGAGGTAGTCGAGATTGAGTTTGTAGAGATTCTCATCCATTCTGCAATCCTCGATTGGCTAAAGAATTGCGCGAATTTGATTTGCCAGGGCAATAACTTTCCGTCCGTACTGGATGGCGGCCGGCTCATTTTTCCAACTGTAATATCGGCCTATGCCATGTGCAAGATTGCCAGGCACCGATTGGATGGCCTCGGAGAGTACACTTGCACCGATTTCGAGATTGGTGCTTGGTATCAAGAGTTGCTCTGGTTTCGCAACACGGTGGCCATGCCACCGAAGATTGACTTGCATCATGCCAACGTCGATATTGCGTTTACCTTGATCCATCAATTGATTGAGCAATGCTTCGGCTTCCTGCTGGCTACCAGGAATATAGGTGTTGCCAGCGTTATTGATGGCCCAGGGCGAGGGTATGACTTTATTCTGGTCATCGTTTTTTCGCGATTCGGTGAGCGCAACGGCATAGAGAATGTAGGGGTCAATGCCATGTCTCCGAGCCACTTGGTCCCACAGCGTGTTCCGTAATGTGGATTTTGAACCTGGAGACTGTTGGTTGCTGCTGATTATTTGAATGGCTCCATCAGCCATTGATTCCATGGGTTGGCTGATGATACAAAAGCCGCCCATCATGCCAATCGGAAGATGCTTAATAACGTTTTGAAATGGAATCTGAAGCTTAAGATTTTTTGAAGGAATATTACACATCGCAAGCTCGCCGTAATGGTCTTGATGCGAGTTTACGACGTTGCCAAAAAATCTATACGCTCGAAAAACCGCTCTTTTTGCGGTTTTTCGCTGGTCCTCTGAATTTGGCCTTGCTTGATCTTGCGGTCGGTACGGAGCGTGATGACTGGAGCGGGCTGAAGTTGGATTAAGTTTAAACGTGCAACCAAGAAGTTTTTATGGCGCGATTTTTGGTTTAATGACATATTAAGTGGCGCATTAAAACTAATCGCGACACCAAAAATCAAATCATGCCAAAAATAGTCCCATCAGAAGAGCTGGAGAGAATCGAAAAGCTGATTGCTCAATATCCCGAAGGTATTGGCGCGAAAGACATTGCGCAATGGCTAGATTTCGAAATTAAGGGCCGCACTTTACAACGTCGATTGGCCACATTGGTGGCAGAGCGTCGCATTGTTAGCGAAGGCGATGGACGAGCACTGAAGTATAAAGTCGTAAAGCTTGGCACGGGTATCGCCGTAGCTAATGGTGTGGATGACTCAAACTGGCATGGCGTTGACGAAGTTTACATTCCCATTTCGCCAGAAGGCGAAGAGATCAAGTTCTTTATTCGTCAACCACGAACTCAACGGTCTCCCGTCAGCTATCAGCCGGATTTCCTGGGGAAGTATTATCCAAACCACACCTATTACTTATCAGCTGGTTTACGCGAACAATTACATACCCTGGGCAGGTCGCCGTCTGAGCAAACCCCGGCAGGAACGTTTGCCCGTGACATTCTGAATCGCCTGCTCATCGACCTTTCTTGGGCTTCTTCCCGTTTGGAAGGCAATACCTACAGTCGACTGGATACCGAACGCTTGATTGAGTTCGGTCAGGCGGCTGAAGGCAAGGATGTCATGGAAACCCAGATGATCCTCAATCACAAATCGGCCATTGAATATTTGGTACGCGATACCGAGCATGCCGGCGTTACGGCCGAAACCATCGTTGCCTTACATGCTTTTTTATCGGATGGTTTGTTGGCAGATCCGATGAGTTGTGGTCGCCTGCGCAATCGGGCGGTCGATATCGGCGGCAGTGTCTATTTGCCAATTGCGATGCCGCAACGGATTGATGAGTTGTTTGGGATTGTCATGACCATGGCTGCTGAAATCAACGATCCGTTTGAACAATCGTTTTTCCTGATGGTGCATTTGCCTTACTTGCAACCCTTCGAAGACGTTAACAAACGGGTTTCACGGTTGGCGGCCAATATTCCGCTGATTCAACACAATCTTTGCCCACTGTCGTTTATCGACGTGCCGCAACAAGCTTATGTGGACGCGGTCCTAGGCATTTATGAACTGAACCAAATAGAACTATTGAGAGATGTCTATATCTGGGCTTACGAGCGTTCATGCCAGCAATACGTTGCCGTCCAGCAGCAGCTCGTGCCGCCCGACATCATTCGTTTGCGATATCGAAATGAACTGGCCGAAGTCATACGAGCTATTGTCCGAGATGGACTGGCAACAGATGGAGCGGCAATTTTGGCTGGCACTCCGAATTCCGTGTCTCAGGAAGACAAGCAGAAATTTATTAATTTGGTACAAAACGAACTCAAAACGTTACATGCGGGAAATGCTATCCGTTTTGGCTTGCGTCCTCTAGAGTTTTCGGTATGGCAGGAAAAAGGAACAAAATTCTGTGATTGAATTGAACCAACAAATAACTAGGGGCTAATTTTTTATTGATCTAATAAAAATCAACACTATGTGTTTTTATCTCCGCTCAACTCGATTAAGTAGTTTTCCCATTTTAGTAAGGCGCTTCGTTTTTCCTGTAAATAATCATATCTATCATAATGTTTTGAGCTTACATCATTTAGAGCATGATTTTGTATCCTATCTCTGATGCTTTTTTCAATGCCAATTTCTCCCATACGAGTCTTTACTGTTCTTCTTAAATCTCTTGGGGTAAAAGTATCGATACTGCTTATTCGCGTGATTGCGTGAGCCAAAGACGTTTTGTGTATTGGTTTTTCTTCGTTATATCTACTTGGAAAAAGATAATCAGAGTTTCCAGAATACGGCCATAATTTATCAAGTAACTTTTTAGCTAACGGAGTAATAGGCAATATCAGCCAGCGTTCGTTTTTCACTCGCTCTGGCGGGGCGCTCCAAATCATAGTGTCAAAATCAAACTCATGTTTCATTGCGCCGCAGAGCTCCCAAGATCGACAGCCATATAGCAGTAATAGTTTTGTAGCCAGATGGAATTGCTCAAGAAGGCATGTTTCGTTCCAAAGTACTTTTATTTCGGAAAATGATAATGCTCTTTCTCCTGCAACTTCCGCACTGGTATCTTTTGGAATTGCATCGACAGGGTTGGCTTGTATTTGAAAGGTGAAATCATTTGATAGGTTTTTGGGGTCGTTATCATGATAAACCCCTAATTCAAATGCTCTTCTTAAGTATGATCGAATCCGATTAGCTTGAACATTCGAGCCACGCGAGATAATGGTGTGAAGTATTTTTCTTATATGGGCTGGCGTTACGTCTTTGGCTTGGAAGTCCAAAATGTCTTTACAGTTGTAATGAAGATCTGCCTCAACTTTTTCAAAAGTTCGCTTTCCTGAATCAACCATGTGCTTGATGTAGTAGTCAAACAAATCGGCTACGCTGCCAAGTCTCAGCTCAATGCGGGATTGTGGGTCAATTCCGCGATCGATCTCCCGTCTCAGTTCACGACACTTATCCCTTGCCTCAGATAGGCTAATCGATGGGTACCGTCCTAGGCTTGCGAATTTTTGTTTACCATCTGGACCTGCATATTGAATAAAAAAGGTTACGCTTCCGGCTGGCGTCACTTTGACACCAAAGCCTTTATCGGGCCCTTTTTCATAGAGTCTATATGCCGACGGTTTTGCCTTGAGCCCTTTGATTGATTTGTCAGTAAGCATAATTTCGTGGTCACTTTGTGGTCACTTGAATTCCGCAACATAAGGTCACAGAATGAAACAACCATGAACGGATGATGTTATAAAGTTCAATATAATCGGGCATTTAGGAATGTTCTGCAACATACAGAAGTACGTGGTAACATAGTCTTTAGCGACTGTTAATCACTAGGTCGGCGGTTCGAGCCCGTCCGGGGGAGCCAAATAAATCAAGGGCTTACATGAAAATGTAGGCCCTTTTTTATGTCTGCGTCACACTCACGTCACACTACGCCATAACACGTCACAGCAAATGGCAGCAAAATCCTGTAACTTCGCGCGATTTTTGTCGTAATTTAGCGGGATATTTGTCGCGAATTATCGCGGTTTTAACGCCGTTTAAACTGCCAAAATCGATGCAACAAAATCAAGCGATGGCCAACTCGAAATAGTGATCGTCATATCGCCGCTTACAACACTTGATACATTCTCAGAGTCACCGCAAACACGCGCCGTCGTCGATGCACCAATTGTGATTTCCATCGTAGCCCCGGCTGGGATATTAGACAGCGTTGCAACATCGATACCGTCAGCCGATATCGTCGTCTTATCGATCGCTACACCCATCGCCGGGCGAGCAATCGGCGCTTCGGCTTCGAGCGGAACATAAAGTGATGATATCGATCTGACGTTAGAAATTGCAGCGTCGATTAGCCTTTGGCCCTCAGTCAGCTTGTCCGCCAGCGCACTCTGATCAGCACCGTCCCACGCTTCAATGATGTGGCCGTCGGACAATACAACCAACAAGGTCATGCGGTGATCTCCTCCACGTATAACAGAATATTGCTCATCTGCTTAGTGATCGATCCGGAGTATTTCCAGTACAAATAAATACTGAAGCTCATTCCACCGGTGCCAAGCTTCAGAATACCGCCGCTGATCATCACGGTGCCGGAAATAAACCGACTACCCATATCGATCGTTGAGTCATACGCCACTTGCTGAGCAAGGGGAAGCGTGTCCGACATCAAATCATTAGCGATACCGAAGTACCGCGTGCCATCGGTAGTTGTTTCAATCAAAAACGAAATTTTTAGCGTGATCTGACGTAGATACGCGTTTGCACATGTGAATCCACTGATCTCCAATTCGTTCATTGTAGAACCCGAAGGCGCCCACGCGGTCGCAGTGAAGTATCGAGTCAGCTTAGCAATGTTGCCGGGAATCAGACGATCGCGGTCGATGATGCCACCGCCGAGCAATGTCGAGAAATTGCCGGAATTGATCTGATTGACCGTTGCTAGCGCGCCTTGGCCGCTGATTGCGGCCGCTGTGTTATTGCCTGTAATGTCGCCAGCCAGCACCCACGCCGAACCGTTGTAGCTATAGACCTTCGGGTTCAACGTCGACGTATCAAACCAAATGTCGTTCGTCGTCATGCCCGACGTCGGCGCGCTGGTTTGCCGAAAGATAGTGTTCTTGGTGGCGTTGTCGGCCGGCTTTCCTGAACCGGTGACATCGGACCATGCGACCGCGCTCGGGTCTTCGCCGCCGCCGGCGTAATAGCTCGCCGGATGCCAAGCGGCGGCGCCATCCAAGCCGCGTAGCCAAGCCGCTAAATCTGCCAGGCTGCCGGAGGCCGCGCCGGAGACTGCGCTACCACCGGCCGGCAACGATGACGCGATGACCAGTTGTCCGGTCGCGTCGAGGTATAGCGCCATTATGCAATCACCTCAATCACATTGAATCCGACCTGGTTAACCTGCACATACGGGTTCTCAATCGGCGACAGCTCGGACAATTGCCCAAGGAAGTGCCGTTGCTGGTTGTACGTGGTATCCGCGCGATCGCGGATCAATAAAACTTCGTCGGTGATGTCAACTACGCGTTGCAATTCCAGCGCAGCCATAGCCTCGGCCTCGTTCAACCAATCAAGCTTAAGCTGAAACTGGCGCTGGCCAGAACGACGCAAGCCGATCATCGCGCCGCCTTGGGTTTGCACGACTTCCGAGCGCGAGCGGTAGCCGATGTTGTTTCCGTAGCTCATGTTCTCCGCCGGCGCCAGCGCAGGGCCGATGAAGATTCTGCCTATCTGTATATAACCGGCCGGATTAGTAGTATCAGCGAAATCGATGGCCCAATACCGCGCATTCACAGGTGACGATAACCCGAGAATTAAATCCGGCGAATAAACGCCTCCGGATAGAATTCCGCTATCGTAATCCGGAGCTGAAAAGTAACCGTCGCCATTATGCGCCGCCCGTACTCGTACAGTGCCACTCGCTGACAGATTGGTCGCGATGGCTCCAATACATTGAATCGATCGATTTACGCCAAAATCGATAGTTAGTGTCGTCGAGCCCGTCGCGGCATCCACTGTCCTTGCCACTTTCGCTAGCCGCCGATTCTTCACGTTCGCCGCCGGGAACGACGTTGACCACGCGCCACCGGTCAGCGCCGCGCCGCCGATCAAATTGCCATACCCCAACATCAAGTTCGCCACGTTAACCCCACAAACTCAATATGACCTGGTCGTGAGCGAAATCCGTTTCGATGCCGATAATCCGAAATTGCTGACCGGCGGCCAGACCATAGCGCGGATACTGCACCGTGACAACCACGCCCAAATCGAGCAGATACAACAGATCGGCGTCCACCTGAACTTTCGCCGTCAAAATCACCCGCTCCGCTTTCAACAAAGACAACCGCCGAGAGGCCTCCGGATCACCGTAGTTGTCCCCGGCCAGCAAGGTTTCATACGTCACTTCTTGCGCCAGCGGATGTTTCGTTTTCACCGCCGAATCGGTCGCTTTAACCTGGCGGCTGCCGGCGGCCAGCCAGGCCCGCCGATCGTCTGGCACAATGCCGGCCAGGCTGTCCGAGGTTTGCACGGTCCAGTTTGGGTCATGCCCCAGCGTGACTTGCCAAACCGGCGTCGCAGTGCCGTTGACCGTTGCCGCTTGACGTTCGAGCGAGACGATTTCGATCTCAGTCAGCGTCGCGACCGATGTGCCGCTGGGCGCATCAAGACGGGCCATCCGAAAGCGGTTCAACCGATCAAAACCCCACCAGGCGCCGACCGATGCCGACACGCGATCCAGCGCCTCGGCAACCGTCAAACCGTCTGTCACCCACAACCCGACGCTACCGGCATTCTGGCCATCCAGCGTGGTGCGGTCGGCGCTATACGTGTCGCCACTTGAGATGCCGGCGCCGATAACCAGATCGTAAGCGATCTGCGCAGCAGTGCAGTCTTCGATCGCCGACGACTCCCACGCCGTACACGTGACGAGTCCTGCCGGCGAGCCACCCAAGCGGAACATGCCGCCGGCTTGCCAAACCCGGTAATATCCGGCCGTTGGGGCGTTCGCTTCCATGTCCGCTTGATTGCTGTAGTCCGATCCGCGCGCCAAATACGTGCCCTTGTCGAATACGTTAACCACATTCTCGATCTGGCCATCATTGACTTGATAAATCAGCCTGGCGCTGTTAACCAGCACCGGAGTGACATTGGCCACACGGCCGAACAGCTTAGGCTTGGGTGCGTCTTTCAGTTCAGACGTACCGTCAACCCCGGCTGGCAGGCTGTTGGTGCCACCGTAGCGGTTGGGCTGCACCGGTTTATCCAGTTCGGCCATGCGATCGCGCAGCCGGATTGAAATGCGTAATTCTTCGAACGCGGCCTGTTGGATCGTCGCATAGATAATCGTTGTAAACGACGAGAACGCCGCGCCTTGCTCGCCGACTTTCAGATTCAGCGACCGGCCGTCGAACGCGTAGCCGGTCAAATAGTCGAGCTCGCCGTCAGCGTTAATCAACGTCAATTCGCCGTAGCTGGCCGACGCCGCGCCGCCGATCTGGCCGTCTTGAAAGATATCGCGACGCATCGACGCCGGCTGCTCGATGCGCGGCTCGTAGTAGTCGCCGGCCACTTCGTCGATATAGCCCGGGCCGGTGCAAAAGCGCAACGTTTCGACCGCCGAGGTCGTCAGATTGTAGGCTTCGATGATCGCCAGGTAAATCACGCTGCGCTCTCCAAGCGCGCTTTACGCGCGGTTTCTGCCAAAGCACTATTCGATTTTTGCAGCTGTTCGAGTAACGCGGCATTCGCGGCTTGTTGCAGCCGAACTAAAGCTTGCAGCTCCTCGGTTTGCTTGCGTAATTCGGCAATCATCGCATCGTTGCCGGCACCGATGACCGCCTGGGTTTGGCGATTGTTGGTCACCATGGTCGGATGCGCGAAATTAATCAGCTCCGGACCGTTCTCGCCGACGATCGTTGGCCCTTGGGTCCAGCCGCCATCGGCTTTGAATTTGTATTTAACCGCGCCAAGCGCTTTACGTTGCGCGGTCAGACCGTCGCGCTGCGCGACCAGGTTGGCCTTGGCGGTTTTATCTTTTGTGGATTTGATCTGAGCGTTGACCGCCGCGATTTGATCAGTCAGCGACTGGTATTTGACCGTTTTATCCGCCTCGGTATCGCCGCCGTAGTTGTAGGCTTTGATCTGCGCATCAATATATTGATTCGCCCGGGTAACGGCGCTTTTATCGGCTTTACTCGCATCCGCCGACAGTCCAGCAATGTTGGCTTGCTTTTGATTCTCCAGCGTATCGACGCGATTTTTCGTCGGCCCGGTTTGCGCCGCCGTCACCGCCGCCGAAGTGGTCGCGGCTTGCTGATCGTAAGCGGCACCGCGCGTGGCAGCTAGGCCGTCTACTACGGTTTTCAGAGCGGTCAGCGACGTGGCCAGCGAATTCGCCGACGCGGTCGCGGCGGCGGTGGCTTGCTCGGCGGCGGTGCTGGCATCGGTGGTGCCGCCAAACTGGACGCTGAGCGCTTCCAGATTGGTCGTGACATTGCCGAAGATCGCCGCGTAATCGGACGTACTCGCGAAATAGTTCTTGGCCGCGGTCAAATAATCCTGTGCGTCGCCGGCCAAGGCAGACAAAGCGGTCGCATCGCCGCCTTGGGCTTTCAGCAACGTCGTGCCATATTGGCCTTTTGCCTCAGCAAGCTTTTGTTCCGGCGTCAACGTACTCAAATCGCCGAGCTTCAAGCCGTCGATCAAGTCACGCAACGAGTAGACGGCGGTCTGAGTTTTGTTGATCGCTGCGATCTCGACGTTGTAGCGCTGAGTCAGCGCTTTCTGAATCCGCGCGATGTAATTGGCCTGCTCGGTCGGATCGGTCGATTTGGCCAACAGATCGTATAGCGGCGCGGTGTCTTCCGGCGTCGGCAATACGCCGGTTAAGCTACTCAATTGATCCGCGATTGACGCCGTCGCATCGGTCAGCGGCGCAAGGTAGGTCGCCCGGGCGTTGGCGATGGCTTTTTCGCGCAAACCCAGCAGATCGGCCTCGGCAATTTTCAGGGTTTTGGCGTTGCTTTCCAGTTCGATCAACGTGTCGGCAAGGCTGCCGAGCTGGG
The DNA here is from genome assembly GCF_050275925.1 of Methylomonas sp. MS20. NCBI lineage: Bacteria > Pseudomonadati > Pseudomonadota > Gammaproteobacteria > Methylococcales > Methylococcaceae > Methylomonas > Methylomonas sp. MS20. The sequence goes on along the minus strand of NZ_CP189962.1, from coordinate 4,115,473 downwards.
CGTTCAAAGACGCGCCCATGCCGGCCAGGTTGCGGTAGCTGGTTAGCGTGTCGTTTTTCAGGGCGTCGATCGCGCGCTGCCGAGCGGCTTCGATTTGCGTTTCGGAAAACCGATACTTCGCCGCCGAGTTGGCCATGTCGTCGAACTGTGCGTTCAACGATTTCAGCTGCGTCAGCACCGGGCCGTACTCGCCCAGCGTGATGCCGATGTTGTCGATCTCCGCAATGGCTTCGTTCAACTGCTTTAGCCGCTTGCTGTCGCGAATTGCGGTCCGGTAGTGCAGGTCGTCCTGATTGCCGATATTGCGTTTGACGACCGATAAAGCCATTTTGTTCGCCAGGCCGGCCAGATTATCCTCGCCGGAAGGTGTTTGGCGGAAGAAGGTGCCGGCATTGTCGGATAAATAACCGGCCGTCAGTTGCTGGTTCTTTTCAGTTAATTGCGACCAAAACATCGAGCGAAAATCGCCGATGTTCATCCGCAACGAACTGCCGAGGCTTTTAACGACCTTGCCAAATTCGCTCGTCACGGAATTGGTAATACGCGGATCGCCGCCTTCTTCCTGACCGCTTTTGGTGATCGACATTTTACCGCCGGAGTAGGCGCCCTTGGTCCATTGCGTCGGCTCGGGAATCTTCGAACCCATCAAGAACGTCAACAGCATATCCTGTAACGGGCCGCCGGCTTGGCCGATCATGTGGCCGAGCGTCGAGGGTTTTCTATCGCTGAATAACGACGCGCCCAAGTTGAGCGCCATATTCTTAATGGGCGCAATCAATTTAGCGAATGGGAAAAAGTTGCCGATCATATTCGACACTTGGTTTTCGATACCCACCAGCGTTTCAAGTTGCGCGTTACGACCGCGACTGCCGGCCATTCGAAATTGACTGCCGCCGGGCAGCATGCTCAATAACGATCCCAGCATGCTATACGCCATACCGCCACCGTTGGCGCTGGAAACCGCCCACGGCCCGCTGCCGTAAGACGCCGAACCAGGCACCGGCGACACAATGCGGCCATTTTCGTTAGCGCCGAAGGGATCAACGTTGCCTTGGCTGAATGGCCCGGAACTGAAAATGCTGGAAAAGAAGCTGCCAAACCCGCCGCCGCTTGAACCGCTGGAACCGAACATGCTGGAAAATAAGCCACCAACGCCGCCACTCGAACCCGCTCCGGCGCCGCTGGTAAACGATTGCGACAGCATCCGCTGAAAGTTCAGCGCCATTTGTTGGGCGAAGACTTTATTGATTGAGCTGGCAATATTGGTCAAGAAATCCTGAAAGCTGCCGGTCGCGGTACCGTCGAAAACCGATTCGAACATTTTGCCCAGCGCGTCTTGCACGTTCTCAATCGACCGTTTATAGGCCGTCTCAAAATAATCCGCCGAATGCTTAGTGCTCACATCGGTCAATTTTGACAATTGCAGTTCGGCATCCGTGCGGGTTTGCACATAGGCCGCCACCGTGGCCGGGTCGGCGTCGGGCGCTGCTGCCCGGGCGCTTTGCAACTGTTTTTCAAGATCGATACGGCGAGCGATTTGCTCGTTGGTTGCGCCCTGCAATTTGAGCTGCTCGGCCAGTTGCGCCAGGCGCTGGGCTTCGGTGGCGCTGTCGCGTAGTTCGTCCAGGGCATTGGCCTGCTGGACCGACTCGGCCCACATCTCGTTGCGACGTTGATCCGCGTCCAGTTCTTGCCACTTCACCGCCAGCGCCTGTTCGATCGCGGCCCGCTCGGCGCCTTTGGCTTTGGCTAGCGCATTGGTCAGCTCAATTGCGCGCTCGCGCTCTTTGTCGGAGAGACCAATCAGCGAGGTTTCTTGTTGAATAGAGGCCAGGGACTTGGCGACTTCTTCTCGTTCCGACTTATATGCCTTTGCGGTTTGCTCAGCTTTGCTTTTTGCAGCTTGGGCTGTTTTTTGTTGCGCGTCTCGGGCTTTCTTTTCGTCCGCGACAACCGTTTCGGAATACCAGTCTTCAGTTTCCGAAATCAGTTGATTGACTTTCCTCCATTCGTTGACGAATTCTTGACCGCTTTTCGTTGCCGCGTCTTTATTTCGGGCTTGAGCCAATTTAGCCAATTCGGCATCGCGCTGGGCCATCAATTCCGATAACTGCGATTGATTCTGCCTGAGCAACCCGCCAGCCATAAGCGGCGATTGCTTTTGCAAATCGTCGCGGCGCAACTTGAGTGTTGCGATTTGGTCATTTAACTTTTCAATTGCGCCGAAAGGTCCAGAGCCTCGCTCTAAATATTCAGTGAACCCGCCGATGATTTCGGTCCATCCGGACACGATGTTTTTAACGATGCCCTCGCTTTTATCTTGCATCAACGCATCTTCAAAGCGATGCCAGTTATCGGACAAATTTGAAATCTTGCCATTGAGCGTATCCATGGCGGCCGCATTCGAACCATTGGCCAGCTCGCCCATTTTCTTGATCAATTGATCGATCACATCACGAGTCAATTCACCGTTTTGAGCCATGGTGAATAATTCGCTGGTGTTTTTGCCAGTGACTTGTGCCAACAGATCGTAAACCGGCACGCCGCGTTCAGCCAACTGCATCATTTCTTCGGCTTGCAGTTTGCCCTTTGCGTACGCCTGCCCTAATGCAGTAGTAATACCTTCAAGGGTGTCCTGCGATGCACCAAGCTTAGCGGCTTGGTTCGTCACCGCTTCCATGACTTGCTTTGTTGGGTTGATCCCCATGTTTTGTAGCGTGATGAAAGCCTTGGTCAACCCATCAATCTCAAACGGTGTATTCACCGCAAAATCGGAAATAAACTTGAATGTCCGGGCGGATTCGGCGGCCGATCCGGTCAGCGCAGTCAATTGCGCCCGCAACATTTCCATCGAGCGATTGGTGTTGAGAATATCGCGCGCCAGCGTGCCGGCGGCGCTGGCGGAAAAGTAGCCGGCCAACAGTGATTTGCCGGCGGCCAGGGTTTGGTTGATGCTGGCGAGTGAGCGATCGATCTTGGCGTAACTGGCCGCCTGCCGGGTCGCGGACGAATCCGCTGTTTTGGCTAGCGATTCTATCTCCGATTTGAGTACGCGCACGTCGCCGGCGACGACTTTGCCGCCGTCCATCGACAGCTTAATGCCTAATTTGATTTCGCCGCTGTTCATGATTTCGACTCGTTAAACACGGCCAGCGCCGCCCGCTCCATGATCTGTATGCTACGAAAAATCGCCGCCCGTTCGCGGCGCGGGACGTTAAAATGCAGGTGAGACTGCACCCCCGGATAATTCATGCCGATCACGCCACCCATGCTGCCGTAGATCCACTGCGTCTCGCATGCCCGAAAAGCCTCCAGCGCCGGCCAATTCTCCGGCTCGACGCTGAATTCCGCCTCGGCCGGGTCCGGCTCGATGTCGATCTTGATGCCCAGCAGCTCAGCATCGCTAGCCCGTTGATCCTTGCCACCCTTGCCGCCGCGCGCCCAGTGTTCGGCGGCGGCGATTAGTTTTTTCTGCGGCTCCCGCCGTTGATCGCCTCGTAGAACGTGTCGCGGATGACGTGATGGATGTTGGGCACCGCGTTCAGCAGCGCCCGAAGGTTATCTCGGCTGAAGTCCAGCGGCTGGCCGTCTTCGTCGGTCACGTCCGCCCAGCCATCGACAAATTGCAGCAAGTAATCGAGATCGGCTTCGATCACCGCATCGCCGGTGCGGGTGTCGTCTTTGCCGAATTCGCCGAGACCGATCAGCTGTTCGCGGCTGAAGCGCTTAAATGTGAGCCGAAGTTTGTGCAATTGCGGCTTTCCTTTCTCATCCACGATTTGCAGCTCGACCGGATATTGAAAAGTGCCGGATAAATTGAGTTTGAACATCGTCTCTCCTACTTAGCACAAATCCGAATTTCGTCGTTGCCGGCCACCGGCACAAACGACAAATCCGCTTTCAGCATTGCAACACCATCCGATTCCGCGTAATCCGGATTCTCCAATTGCACATGCGGTCCGGTAATGCCGACGATATTACCCGGCGTCTGGCCGTGCTTAATGCATATCGGGCCATAACTAGCGTTTTTCGCGAACGTCCACCAGTCCTTCGCCGCGATCGTGGTCGCTTCGATTTGGATAGAGCCCTTCGTTCGACGGTCGGTAATCAACACGGATTCCGCGCCAACCAATTGCCGATAGACGACGGTGTTGCTGATATCGACATCGAACATCTCTAGCACCGCGCCGGTAAATCCCAGGATATTGATATCCGTCGTATTTGCCGTAGAGACGGTTTGCGGCGTTTGCCACGCCGAAAAATCGGTTGTTGGTGAGGACACGTCGGCAATCGTGCCTAACAAGCCGGTAAACTCAAACGTCATTTCTGTTAGCTTCTTCGCCGACACGCTTGGCTTCACCGTGCCGCGCGCACCCAACAAGATATGCCGCACACCGTCGACCCCAAAATACAAAGACAAGGAACTATTGCCAGCGGTGCCGAACGAACTATTCGGGATGTACAGCGCATTGGCGCCGATGCTGTAAGTGCTGTCGCCGATCGGCGCCACTGCCCACGGCACGGCAACGGTGGCTACTTTGGTCGTGCCGTTGTAGTCAATAATCTCGCCCTTTTGACCGTTGCCGGTGCCGCCGGTAATCGATACGGTCATGCCAACATAAAAATCATCCTCCGCACTGGCACCGCTGGCTAGCTTGATGCTGGTGGTCGAGCCGCCGACTTGGGCCGTGCCGGTAATCGCCGACGCGGTCAGCGTCTCGGAAAAATTGCAGCCTTTCAACAGCACACCCCAAGGCGGCGCACTGCCAGCGCTGCCGGCGCCGGCGAATTCGCACGAAAACGATAGCGTGACGTAGTTCTCGGTCCGGATCGAGCCGAAGCCGCCAAATTCCGGCCGGATGATCTTGCGTTCGGTGGCGTTGCCGGCCAACGGCTTAATCGTGATGTCGCCGCATTGAATCGTCGCTGTCGGCACCGCGTCGGTGCCGTAGGTAGTTTCTAGAGCTGCTTGAATATAGCGCTTGCGGTTACTGAGCATCGCTCACCTCCACTTTAGTTTTCGCCTTCTCCGCCCGCTTCTCAAACGCCGCCCGTGCTTTGTCCGGATCGGCGTTATAAGCCGCCTTGTCGGCCTGATAAATATCCCAATCCTCGGCCGGCACGCGAATGCCGGCCTCCGGATCGACTATAAATGTGCCGGGTTGGCCGGCGTATTGGTCTTGCATGGCGAGCTCCTCTTGTTAGCGCCAGCCGAGCAGCATCTTCAGCTCGGCTTCGTAAATTGGATGGCGGATGCTGGAAGCAACCGACCGGCCCTCGCCTAGATACACCGATCGCGCACCCAGCGCGCCGGACTCCAGGCAATCGAAAATCAGGTTTTCCACTTCGGCCAGCTGAGCGGGACCGTCGAATACGTCGCCGTCTTGGCCGGCTTCCAGAAGTCCAACGACAATGCTCGGCCGCTCTTGATGCCAGCCGCCGACTTGCGTGGCGCGGGTATACAGCACCGGCACATAACAAACGACCGGGCAATCGTTGATGTTTTGCGGGGACTTATAGCCGATAATGTGACGCGCCGGCTTGTTATACCGCGTTTGAAAAAACGCAGTCAGCGCGGCATCGTTTTGTAGTTTCTCGCGCGCGGCGAGCAGGGCGACTAAGCTCACAAAATCCCCTACGTTGGAATGTTGCGAGCTAGTTTAAAGAGAGGTTAACTAGGAGTTAATGCGAAAGGGTTCGCTAATAGACAATCGGTATTTGACCACATGACAACGCGCAGTCGATATCGGAATGATCGACTGTCACATCACCCACTGCCAGCCAATCGGCGACAATCGTAGCCGGAGCCGATATGACCTGACCGTCAGACACTTCTCGCCCATCCGGAAATTTAATCCGTGTCCACGCGCGACAATTTACCGAAATGCTTTTATCGACAAAATTCGCTAAAAATTCGGCGGCTTGATCAAGATACATCGGTTCTTTAGACATAAATACCTCCCACGCTGGATAACGAAACCATTCTTGGCGTGCCAACCCCGAATTTCCACCGCCCAACCGTTCCTGTTGTCGTTACCGTGTGCCGCACCAAGCTGACGCTCAGAGCGGTATTGGCTTCCGTAATTTGTACGGGGTTGAACGTGAGCACGCCGGCAATTCCATTACCCGTCAATAAACCGTAATTATTTGCGCCCGGATCGCGGTTCGGAACAAAGCGACCGGCACCGCTTTTGGTTAAATCGACTTTGCCTGAAAACGATGAAATCAAATAATCTTGTGCGTCTAATGGCTCCCAAAAGAAAGGCCATTCGAATCCGAACACATCATTCGCATTAAATGCGGTCGTCAACAACGGAATGTCGAAATCGAACGTCAAGCCACCTGTCGCCGTAGAGCTTAGTACCGCTTCGCATACCTGGTATGGCCTGCCTTCTCGATATTCCCGCTTGGCGCCGGCCCTCGTCACGCCGGAACCGGTTGTGCCAATGGTGATGCCAGTCGCTAATTCAGTCCCGTAGTTCGGAGTAGTCGCTAGGTTTGCAAATACCGGGTTGGTGAATTTGTTCGCACCTGGATAACGAACTCCCATCGACTTGCCGAATAATTTCTCAAGCCTTGGCATTTCAGCGCGCTTGGCATTCTCATATTGCCCGATCATGTTCAAATGCAGATGATCGCCGGAGCGATTGAATAAGTAGCGCCCCGTATTCGCGTCGCGAGTAATGCCGTCAGGATTTAGCACGAACACTTGATCGGAATTCGCGAAATACCCTTGGATTTCCCGACTTAACCAGAGCATCGCGGCCCGAATTTCATTGCGCCACGGCGTTGATGACGATGCGTATTCTTCGCCCAACGGGCCGCCGTAGCCGGGGTACATTTGATCGAGTATGGGAATGCCTGCGCTCGATAACAAGCTCACAATCTTGACATGATCTTCAAAAGTATCTTGAGCGACATCCAGCCAATAGCTGGATGAAATCAAATTTTGCAAATTGTTGATACTCATACAGCGCAAAAATATCACGTGCAATTTTTGGGCTAATAAATCGCTGATCGCCCTTCGTGTGATGCTGGCTGATTGTATATCTCGGTCAAGCAGCCCAATCGGCGACGTTCCTCCGCTGGTCATCGCTCCCGATACACCGTAATGCCCGACTAATCGAACGTTGGGCATCAACATATCCAAAATAAATTTATGCGGCGTAATACCGATACTGGTCGCACCAGACGCTGGGAACGCTGCGGTATGCACCGAAATATCTTGATTATCTGGACTTGTAGAAGTGCCAACCGTCGCATTCGAATCACCAATTACGGCGGCCAGAATGACGTTTGTTTGCGTGCGCACGTCCAGACCCGTCCGGACAATTGCGGCCACTTCGGCGTCGCCAACTAGGTATTGCGCGGCCGTGGCCAACGCGGAAATGATGACAGTCGTATCTCGAGCGACAGGGCCGTAACTCTCGGATACCAACGAAACTGCCGGCTGTCTTACACCACCAATCACCAACTCAATAATGACCGTGCCGACCACTGTGAGCGATTCACCTGCCCGAATCAACTCGCTGGACTGCTCATTTGCGGGTAATAACTTCATCAACCCCTCCCCAACGTCACTACACCAAACCCAACCGAATCGGTAATCCCCAACGCTTTTTTGCTGATCGTGCCGACCAGCTGCTTGGCGTTGCTCTCGTACTCGCGCGCTTTGGCAATCAGCGGCGAGTTGTCGCCGATCGCACCTTCAATCGCCGCGCAGCGCTTGGCCCAATAGATCGCAATCCGAGTCAGCAAATCGTTTGGCAGCGTCAAGTCGGATCGATAAATGCCACGCTCGGCCAGCACGGCATCCACATAGACGTCCGCATCGGCGACGTGGTCGGCGGTAAACGTCAGCGACGGATCGCTAAGGTCGGTTAAATCCAGATAAACGCCCATCAAAGCCCCGTTAAACGTGAAGCCAATACGGATAAACCGGCTTGCTGCATATGCGCCTGGCGGTTGTCCAAATCGGCGAAAAAGTAAGGAAACGGCCGGCTGCCGGGGTGATTGACTTGGTTGACAATCACGTAGCCGCCGCCGGCTGGATTTTTTTGACCATTGCGGTCCGATTTACTCGAAATAACCCAGGGCTCATGCCCGGCAAATGTGCCGGTACCCTTCTCGACATACTCAGCATACTCGGCGCTCGCATAAATCACCGCGCCGCCGTCGCCGGCCGGATGCCAATTAATCGATTGCTCCAGTTTCCCTGTGCGCGAGGTAAACGCATGTCCGGCGCTGATCCATTCCAACGTATCCAGCACGTACCGCTCGGCGGCGGCATTCACGACTAATTGCGCGTTGCTTTCGTCTGCCAGCGCGGCCAGTACCGACGGCGTGTTGCCGAAATCGACGGAAATCGCGTGCATAACAATTAATCGCTCTTGGCCGGATCGGCCAAAGTCCAACCCGCCGCGAGCCAAGCGGACACTTCGTCCGAATGCACGTCGGCGGTAGTCGGGCCGGTTTCGTGAAGGGGCGCATCCCTGCGCATCGGCAGCAACACTGCTACCACTTCCGGATTGGCGTCTCGTTTAGATTGAGCATCGATTTCGTTGTCGCTCGCATCGGAATCAACCTCCAACACCTCGGCCGGCTCATCCGCAACGTCCTTTTCCGCCGAGGTAACGTCCATTAATTCGCCGTCCATTGACACGGGGGGGGCGCCGTCCGTGGCTATCGGTTGGGTTTTGGTTTCCGCCAAGGCGGGAGCCGCCGACGGGTTGTCCGCCATTGGCTCCCTATTCACGGCGGTTTGTTCGGTCACGGCTTCGTCGGCCGCCGGTGTTTTTTTAGCCATCAGGCATTACCCCAACAAGATGGCGGAGTGTTCGGGTTTGACGTTGGCTACACCCCAAGCGATGCTGATCTCGTACTGCACTTGGCGGTATTGCGGATAAACCGCGACTTCAAACGTCAGGCCGCTGCGCGGATCGGTGATCGTCATCCGGTCGGTCGCGATATCGCCTTCTTCGGGCAGCGCTGGGGCGCGGGTTGCCAGCACAATCGCGGAACGGGCGAAGGCCATATTGGCCGCGTAGTTGTTGCCGACCGTCATCGCGATATTATCCGCCAGCGTGGTTCGCAAGCCCGGCGCGCCGATCGTCAACGAGCCACCGCTCAACGCGGTCGCGTTGACGTATTTGTTGCTGTCGCCGGTAAACGTCAAGATGTCGCCGGCCAGGACGGTACCCGTGCCGGTATCGACCGCCAGAGCCGTGGCGCCGATCGCGTAACCACTGGCGAAGTTGCTTTGATAGCTGGCGCCGGTGCCCTTGGTGTGATTCTTGACTTGCGCCGACTCGCGGACCGACATCCCATGCAAATCCAACAACACGCCTTGCCGTTGCATCGACACGTCGCCGGCCATTTGCGCTTGCGACTGCTTGCCTCTAAAGGTTGCGCCGGCGGTGGTATTGATCACCAGTTGTAAATCGCTGATCGGCGCGCCGTTATCCACCAAGATTTGCCGCACAAAAGCGGCGTCGGAATAATCGCCGGCCGTCGCAAACGGCGTGGTGCCGGCGGTGCCGTAGGCGCGCGCGGTGGTTTTATACAGCGCGGCGATATCGGCCTCGACTTCGTTACACAAGGTCCGCATCGCTTGCGCGAATTGGTTGGCGCGGATCGACAGATAACCCTGGCCGCTGTTCACGCCCAATTGCTCTTCGCCGTTCCAGCGTACCGGCACCCGCCGCGCCTTAGTGATCGTGATCGACGCATTGCCGACGCTTTGATCGCCGTCATTCGGCGGAGTCACGCCGGGAGTGATATCGCTTGCGGTCGATGCCGGCGCAATCGCCGAGCGTACGGTTTGATTCAGTGCCGCGCGCGACGCGCTCGCGTCCAACGTCACAGCGGGGATAAAACCGATCTGCTCGCGGCTGACGGTATCCAGCGCGGCGAACAAATCGGGAATTAAATTGGTAAGGGTATTAGCCATGCGATTACTCCGTCACTTTGCCGCCGGCCTTGCAAAAATCGGCTTGCTCGGCGGGGCTGAGGGCCGCGAACTGGGCGCGGGTTTTGGTTTGTAGATTGTTGCCGTTGGCTGGTGCGCCGGAACCGGTGCCGCCTTGGGCCTTAGCCAAGAACGGTTTGGCTTCCAGCAGCGCTTTGACCGCATCGGCGACAGGCCTGCCGTCGATGGTCACGTTGCCGGCGTCATCGACTTTGGCCTTACCGGCCAGCAGGTCTTTTACCGTCGCAGGGTCTACCGCGTCGGCGGCGGCGCTCAGAATCGCGGTGCTGATCGCGGCGGCTTCGTACCTGGATTTCCAGCCCTCGGATTCTTTGCCGCGCGCATCGGCCAGTTCCTGCAATTTGCCTTGCGCCGCAAGCTGGGCCTCGGCGAATTCTTTCAGGTCTTTGTGGCCGGTGGTTTTTTCGAACTCGGCGGAAAAATCGGTTTGGAATTTGGTGATGCCAGCTTGCACGCCGGCATCGATTTGCGCCTGAATTTCGGCGGCCGTGGGCGCGGCGGCAGCGGCGGAACCGCCAGCACCCGCGCCGCCTTCTCCGGCCTCAGACAAAAATAAGGATTTGAGTTTGAACATGCTCGTAACCTGTTGGGGTGGAATTGAATTCCGGGACAGGTTAGCGGCGGGACGTGATAAACAGAATGCGAAGGGTTTCGCGGGGAATTCTGGCCGGCGTAGCCGGTGATCTGTCTATTTATCCTACCAGATTATTGCTTGGCGGCGATTACAGCGAATTTAACAGGGGGTTAACGGGGGTCGGCAACACCAAGCTATACCAATGCCGCGCCCTGGGGTCTCCGCGCCGCTTCACGGCGTTTTTTTTGGCTCAGCAGGATTAGCCATCAAATCACCTCGGATTCGCGCACCAGGCCCATGCCGTCGGCCCGCACCAATTTATCCACGGCCACGCCTTTTTTCAAAGCGGCGGAAGCCCAGGCCGGCAACACATCGTCGCGCTGTTTGGCCGGCAATTTACCCAGCCAGTCGCCGTAGGTCTTCGAGCCGGCGGCCAGATTGGGCGTCACGCGCGGAATTAGCAGGCACATACAATGCGGGTGGGCTTTGCTGCGCGGCACGGCCTGTTTTGTAAAAATGCCCTTGCCCAGGCCCATGTCGATACTAGCGTAATAATCGCAAATATCGGTGACGGGATGGGTGGACGACAAGCGCCACTCGTATCCCAGGATGGTCTCGTCGTGGATCGTGCTCTCGATTACCGCGCGGTGGCCGGCGTTGGCCATCTCGGTGCGGGCGATGCGCTTGAGATTGTACAGCTGTTTGTCGTAGGTCCACCACTTGACCGCCTTGTCCATCGCCGCTTCTTTGCCGGCCCCGACCGCTTTGGTCAGCTGATCGAACACGCGCTCCGCCGCGCGGCGGCTGCCGGTTTCCGCGAGACTTTCGATAATCCCGCGCGCGTCGGCGACCACGGCATCCCATTCGGCTTTGGCCGATGGGTCGTGAATCAAGGCCCGGCCGGCCTCATACAGCGATTTCACCCAGTCGTCAGCATGCTCGCTGACGATCTTAAACCGCCGACCGGTGCCGCGTTCGATAGTCCGTTGCATGTCCATCACCACACCATCCACGGCCCGGCCGGCCTGAATGCCGGCTTGCAGCACCTCGCTGACGCCCCGGCGAGTGCCGGTTTCCCAATGCCACAGGCTGTCGGACAAGGTCAAACCGTTCGGCCATTGATGGGTAAACGATTCGGCGGCGATCCGCTGCACTATCGGCGACTGCAAGCCGTCACCGGCGCCGATGGCGGCGCTTTTGGCGATCGCGGCGGTTATCGCCGCTTGCATGCTCGCCCCGTATTGACTGAGCTGATCGGCGGCTTCTTGGCTCAAGGTATAACCGTCGCGCCGCAATTGAGCGATCAGCGCGGCGGCGAAGGCCGCCGTATCAGCCGTCAAATTCGCCTCGACCGCCAGGATTTCACGGGCAAGGCGGCGATACAGGGCGGGGTAGTCGGTCATGCTATTTTCTGGAAACAATCACCGGCGATATCGCCCGGGAGGAGCGCCAAACATGAAACAATCATCGCTTTCCGGCGCTCGCCGCCCAATCCAACACGGCTTCGGCTTGTTCCAGCGTCAACGGCACGCAGCTGGCCACGTGAATGCCAATATGCACCGCCCGCACGCCGACCTTGGCGGCAAAGAACTGGCCGCAATAAGGGCAACGCCAGCCCGCGGCGGTTTCGATCGGCGCCAGGTCCGGGATGGATACCTCATTCAACGTCGTCATCTCTAAACCGATTTCCCACCCGGCAGCGCGATCCAAAGCGTTACGCACGGCACCAGGTTGATGCAATACCGGCGATTGAACGGCGACCAATGCACGCCAATCCAGAAACATGATGGGCGAAAAAGCAAACCGATCCGGTAATTTCCCACGGCAATGCTCATGGCAACCCGTCCACATACATCCCGCAGGCCGGACACAGCTCGCCGTTCGGCGTGATCAGAAATAACTCATTTCCACAATTACAGCGCCAAATAGTGCCGTCTTGCGGATAGCAAAGGCCTTGAAAAATGCCTTTGTCGGTCTGGCATTCCGGGCATTCCAGCCGGGTTTCGCCGGCCGGCGCAATCGCGGTCCATTCGTGCCCGCAGCCAAGACAGCGCGCGGCGCCGCTACGGTGCGGGGTACGGTCTAGTTTGGCTTGGTTGAAGTCGATGACAGTCACAATTTACGCACCGCATAGCGACTAGAAACCACGCGATAGCCGTCTTCGAACTCGATCAAAGCCGAATTCATCGTGCCGGTCGTCACCACACGGCACGCTTGGCCAAAACGATCTGGTAAGTATTTTCGCCAACGCCAACGGTGTGTCACGCCATCCCCGCTTGCCGCGCAATCCGGTCGCCGTGTGTGTCGCCTTGAGCGTCGATCTCTTTATCGATCGCCGTCATGGCATTAGGGGCGACCTCGTCGCTCAGAATCTGTCGAGCAACGCGCTTTTTCAACGCCTTATCGAATTCGGCGCCTAACTGCATCGTGAGAGCATCCATCGCGGTGGACATCTCAGCGGCTAGATCAGTCAAGTTAAAATCGTCGGGGTAGCTAATCGTGCCGTCGAATGATTGGCCTTGCCACAAATACACTAAGTCGGCAATGTCGTTTTCCGCCACTTCGCACATCTCGGCCATCCCAGCGAGGCTTGAGTTGCACTCTTGAAAGTGAAATGACAGCGCCACGCCGCTTTGCTGTACGCCGCCAACAAACTCAAGATTGGCGACCCGATAAATATCCGTCACCAAAGCAACCATTTTTTCCGCGTATAACTGAATGGGATCAGGCGGTGGCGCGATAAATTCCGGCTTGCCGCCGCCGGTCGGGTTGTATGTGAGTGCGTTCTCGGTACCGATCGTCAAGTCTTTCAATTTTTCCCGCTCCGCATCGTCCGTGACCGGCAACGCGAGGACAGCGAACGTCTGTTGCCGAAACAGCTCCCGCTGCTCTGAATCGAGATTGAACAAGCTCCAATTCAGTCCGGCCAGATCGTGAAACCAGCTTAGACTGCGGCATTCGGTCGGATTCAGTGGTTTACTAATGTGCAAACGGACGACCGGCACTCGTCCGAGCGAATGCTGACCCTGTTTAATGATATCGCTGCCGTTCGGCTTTTTGCTCAGCACCCACCCGGAACGAGAATAGGTGCGGTAAACCGTTTCGCCCTCATAGACCTCCGAAAACGTCACGGAAGTCCATGCGCCAGCCCCATCCTTGCTTTCATCGGCTAATTGCCCCGGCAACCGCAGCGCTAAATAAGGTAGCGCTTGGTCCGCCCGAGTTTGCCCTTGCGTTTCCGGCTTGTCCACGATCACGTACACCGTGCCGAGAATCATTGCCAGCCGTTGATACGTAAATAACAACGAATCCAGCTTGGTTCCCGCGCCGTCGGCGTTTTTCATGAATTCGCTGTAAAGGTCAGTGGTCTCGCGATACACGTCTTTTCGCCACAAAAAACCCATGAACACATCGACAATCTTCCGGCAAAAATTGGGATAAACCGCCAGCTGTTTGCGGCGATCGTATTTATCGTCGGACTCGCGGACGTGCCTAACCAGATAATAGCCGTATAAATACCCGCCGGTGCCGCTGTAGCTATCCAGCAAAAACGCATCGGAAGTCCTATCGAAGACGTGGTTAGTTACAGCCATTTCAGCCTCATCGGTTTATAAACATCGCCGTCTCTGCCGGTTTGGGCGGCATGCACGGCCAGCGCCAGCGCCCAGAATCTATCGGCGTGGCCGTTTTCGGAGCGTTCGGCGGTAAAGCGGATGTTGCCGGCGGCGGTCGTCACCTTGGTGACGGCCCGCAGATCGGCGCGGATTTCGGGTTTGTAGGGGATGCGCAGCTTTTTGTCTTCCATCGCGCCGCGCACGGGGTAGGCCAGCGCCTCTTTGGTGGCGCCGGTGAAGGTCACGCCTTCGATCCGGTATTGGCCAAAGGCTTTTTGCGCGTCGTCGGTCCAGCCGATACCAAGGCCGGTATTATCGAAGCAGGCGCGGTCGATCAGCGCCAGAATCGGCCAAATCACCTTTTCTTGATCCGGCTTAGGCATGTTGCGCAACTCGATCACGGCGCGGGTGTAAAGCACATCGCCGAGCTTTTCCAGCAGCCACAGCACGGTCAAATCTTTCTTGCGGCCAATGTCCAGGCCTGCAAACAGTTGGCCTTTCCCTTCGGCTCCGCTCAGGGAACGTCCCGGTGCCTGAGCGAAGTCGAAGGCCCACTCTTCGCCGGCTGGATATTCACAACTCGCAATCAAGTCGTATTCCAGAAACGCCGCGTCATCGTCGGCCGGCTGGCACATGTATTCCTGCAGAAACGATTCCTCGTCGGCGCAACCGGACTTGATGAAATCAAAATAGGCCGCTTCGTCCATGGCCTGCACTTCATGATCTTTCGGCAATGCCTTTTGCAGCTTCCACAGAAAGCCTTGTTCCAACGCGTCTTGCAAGGTGACGCGGTGCAGGCTGATGTTCTTGGGGTTGTTGTGCTCGCGGACTTCGCGGATTAACTGATTGAAAAAGTTGTGGCTACCGCGATGGGTGGAAATGATCTCCATCGACCCGCCCCAGGTGATACCAGGATAAGCAATTGACCACAACTTGCGCGGATCGGGATGTAATGCAAACTCATCCAAGATACGGCCGCCGCGTTTGCCCGCTTGCGCATCCGGATTTGATGACATCGAATGGATCCGGCGTCCGGACGCAAATTCCAAAACGTAAGCGGTAAGTTTCGTTTTCTCATCAATCACCCGCTCGCCCAGGTCTTGGGCGGCAATTTGCAGGATTTGCGCGAACAGCTTGCAGTCTTCAAGGAATAAACGCGCTTGAATGTCGTCTCGGCTCGATACCCATTGATCCCAACGCTGGCCGGCCATCGCGGTGCGTTCGTCGGCTTTGTAAGCCGTGGACCAACTGATACCGATTTGGCGGGATTTCTCCATCAACTTCAGGCGCGAATCGTCTTTGATCCACTGCTCTTGAAACGGCAGAAAGATTCCGTCGGGGTTGGCGGGGATGATGCGGGCGTTAGCCATGCTCGGAAAGCTTCTTAACTAAAATAACGAACATAGAAACGCCAAGCGAAAAGCCAAATCCGGCAATAAAGCTATAAAACAGCACATCAATCGCCTTGCTGATTGTTGATTCTTCTAGCTTCACGCCACCATCCCCAGCATTTCCCGAATCCGCTCGCGGCCGGCTTCCGAGACGCCTTCGGCTTTGGCGACGGCGACCGCCGCTTGTGCGGCTTCCTCGCGGGCTTTGCGTTGCGCTTCGGCCTCGAAGTCTTTACGCCACTGAGCAGACCCTACGGCACCACGCCCGACGGTCGATATCGCCCTAGCCAGTTTGGGAATCACAATGGCTTTATCTTCCAATTCCCAACCTTGCATGCCTTCCAGCACGTCCATTAACTGATCGATGGCGACCATCTCGCTGGCTTCCAGCAATGCGGCCTTGTCCTCGTTGCTCATGCCGCCCATGGCCTTCGCAATCTCCATTCGTTCCCGCGCCCGATTAATGGATTTCTCCATGCTGGCCTGCAACGCGGAGCCGTGCCGATGTACGGCGGATTTGCTGATTTGGTAACCCTGTTCGGTCAGCCAGTCGGCCAGCGCCACGTAACCGGCAAAGCCGTTTTCGACCAGGCGTTGATTTAGCTCTGTCAATACCGCGTCGGGCAGGGTGTCGATGGGGCTGCGGGGAGGCATCGCTTCGGCTCCGCTCAGCGACCGGGTTCCGGCCGGGCCACGCCAGGCACCGTGCTCAACCCCTGCCGAACATCGCCGCCCCTGGCGGTCAATGTCGCCATCCACACGCCGCCGGGCTGCTCGGCACGGACCAAGCCTTGTTCGTTCAGCCAAGCCAGATCGGCGCGGAGCACGTCGGTACCGACGGCTTGGGCGCGTTGCGCCAAGGCGTTTTTCAAATCGACTTCGTGAAGGGTGTAGGTATAGGCACCGGCCAGTAACTCAAGGATGGCCAAGCGGCGGTGTTCGGTCATTTTCTCGTTGTAATTCATGGCTACGCTACCAAATTCAAGTGTTTTTCAATGCCGCGATGGCGCCATTCAACCCGGCGCACGCCGTGGGCCTTCAGTTTGCCGGCCAATTCGCGCCGGTCGGCGTGGCTGATCGTGCCGTCCAGGCCTTCCAGCCTTGCCACGCCTAGATCGTTGACCAAAACCACGATGTGATACAGATACGGCTCGCGCATGTCGCACAAGGCCCGATCCACATCCACGCCATTGACGTAGCCGCGCGCGTGCAGCATCAGCGGAGCAACGTGGACCGGCATCACGGCTGCCCGCGAAAAAAAGTATCCATCCGTGCCACTTGCTGACGCACGGCTTCTAAAGTGGCGGTTTGCGCGGCCAGCGCGGCGTTCATGTCCGATAGCGACTTACTCATCGTCCGCATTTCCCGGTAAATCTCGGCCAAGTCTTCGTGGTTTGGCGCATTGCTCACTCGCTCTTCAAGCCGCGTGACGCGCTCGGCGTGGTCGTCCAGCCGGTCGTCGATATCGTTTTCCAGTTTGCTGATCGTAGCCGTCGTTACTCGCTGCCGATTGTTCAGCCAGTTCATGATCCCGACGACTAGGATCAGCAAAGTTTGAATCACATCAAACCAAAATTTCGCGTCCTGATAGCTCATCGATTCTCCTTGCCAAAAAAAGGCCGGCGTCGCCGCCGGCCAGTTGCTCACCACGGGTTAAACGGTGGTTTCCTCGCCGGTGCTTGCGGCGCTTTCTTCGACAGCGTCGACAGCGCTTTCCGCGCTGGCGGCCGCATCGGCGGCTACGGTCTCGCGAGGATAAAACTCGAGAATGGTCAAATCGATGTGATCGGCTTGCTCGGTTTCGTTGTAAATCAAGAACTCGAAACCCTGCTCGATGCGCTTGACCGAATCGGACAAATCCGCATCGGCGCCGGCGACCAGGCTGGCGCTGCCGACGCCGACCACGTCCACCCGAAATTGACCGTTTGGCAGCGGCGTGACAGACAACACGCCAGGATCGGTCGATTCCAGCGTAAACACGCCGTCTACAGAGGCTTGTACGCCCTCGACGGTTAAGCCGACCAGCGACACAATGAAATAAGCAATGGCGGTACTCAGTTTTTTCATGGGTTGTGTATCCAAAACATAACAAGTGTGGCCGTCCGACGTGCTCATCAACAGAGCCAGCCGGCCGGGGTAATTTCCCCGCAACCGGGCACGCAAGCCCCATTGCAAGAAAAACAGGGCGGCGGCAAATAACACCGCCAGCAGACTCGACCTCACGGCAGACTCCGGACAAAGCGCATAAACTCGCGGTGAGAGATGCCGCTATTAAGTAGCTCGAAGGTGGCCGCGCGGCCGGCGGCTTTGATATGCGCCAACCGGCCGCGTAACTCGGCCAATGCAAAGCGGTTTTTTGTGCAGGGAAATCGATGGTTTTTCAGGCGTTGATAACCCACCGCGTCTCGCAATTCGTCAGTGGCCAGCAACAACGTCACCACGTTCACTTTCAATTCGCCTTGCCGGCGCCGATTCAGCCAATCCATCACGCCACCGCCTCGAACAAGGCCCGCTCGGCCGCGCGGCGAGACACCAAGCCCGGCAGGATTTGTTTAACCCCGTCCACGCTGCCTTTCACCCAGCGATCGAACTCGGCGGCTGCCCCGGCCAAGTCGCCGGCTTCCAGCTTTTTGCGCAAGGTCGATTGCGCGTATTGGCCTTGGCCGATATTGAAAATCAGCGAGACCAGCGCATCGAACTGGTTTTGATTCAGTAAAACGCTAGTCACCGACCACAAAAACAACGCGGTTTGCGCCACGTCGCGCGTCAATAAGTCTTGGGCTTGGCTAGGGTTGATGTGCAGCAAGGTCCGCGCTTCTTCAACGACTTTGCCGCGTTGCTGGCATTCGCGAATCAAGCGCATCAACCGAGAAACATCGCAGTTGGTGAACAAATGCCAATCGGCTTTTGGCAGCAGCACGTGACCGTAGCCGATCGTCAGGCGATTGGCCGGGCACAGGTAGGCTTGCAGATTAAGCGAATCGTGGCCGTTGCGAGTGATGATCTCGAAGGCGGCCGGGCTTGCGTCGTGGGGGTTATCGGTGTGCATAGACTCTCCAGCAGTTGCAGGAGAGTCTACGGCCTAACGGTTAGCGAATGGATGCGAAGGGTTTCGCCTTCGGCTGTTGAGACTGTAACGATAGATCGAGCTGCGCCTTGGCGCGGATCAGCTCTTCGGCCAAATAAGCCAGCAGCATGGCTTGCTTCTCGCGGTTGACCACGTGCAGGTCTTTTTCCGGTATCAGCAAGTCGCCCACGGCTTCAATACAACAGGCAATGCGGTCGATTTGGTCCAGGGCATCGTGGGCGGCGGTCATGCTTGCCCCTCTTTTGGCAATAAACCATCACGGCGGGCTTGCCAGATTACTTGACGCACATTGTTGAAGGTTTTCCCTGTAGCCTGAACGATTTCATGCCGTGGCTTACCTTCCAATTCCATTTGGATAATAACATCCATCACTCTAAATTGCTCTTCCTGACGCCGTTTGGCACCAGCCAGCACGTTATGCAGCCCCAGCGACGCGCATTCTTCACCGGTGATAAACACTGTCGCACTTTTCAAGTCGGCCTTGGCGGCGTTGATGGCCTCGTGGTATTCGGCAAACTGAGAAAGCGATATCGGCTTATCCAGATGGAAGGGCTTGGACTGGATCGGCGCGGCCACTAAAGCATCGTAAGCCCGGATCACCTGCAAGTGAAACTTGGGGCTGATCCACATGGCGTAAGCGTAAACCAGCTCCTTGGAGACAAATGTACCTTGTACGTTTCCGCCTTGTAGCACTTTAAGTGGCTGATTTTGTTCCGTTGACGGAATTCCGCCCACGGTCAGTTCTTCGATTAGCTCTTGAGCTTGCTGGGTTTCAAGCCAATATCTTGGTCGGTGCTTTTGGTGACCACCAGCGGCTTTGTGCAAATCATTCAGGCAGTAACGACCCGCTGAGTCTTGGCGAATAGGGGTATCGGAAATAACGATGGATAAGGTGTTCATGAAATTTTTCCTTGTGTAACGTTGTAAGGTGCCACCCGTGAGATTGGGCGACGACTGACGTGGGATCTCACTACCGTTCACAAGGGCACGGCCCGCCCGAGGGCGGCCCACGCCAGCCGTCATAAAACGACGGGCGTAAAAAAAGCGCATGAAGGTGCGCTTGCACCTTGTGACAACGGCGGGGTGAGATTCCCGGCACTGGTTTTTTCCAGTGCGAGAAAACTTTACTCCCGCCGCCATGTGCTTGTCAAATCATGAACCTCCTTCTGGTCTAAGCATATTTAGCGTTTTCATAAATCTTCAAACTCAGCTTCTTGTAAGGCTCACCATAAAGCCAAGTCCATTCCTTTCTCAGCAGATTGTTGTCAAACTGACGAGACTGGAAAACATATACGTTCTCTCGACCACGTTTACCCTGGGAAAAAATACCGATTTTCACTAACCTATTCATGAACAAACCGGGGTCTATCTCGATCCGTGTATGTGCCAAAATTTCTTTTTTGGTGGCGCCAATCTTCGCCATTTCGACGATGGGTTCAATTTGTTGGTACCCCACCACTAGCCCATGAACTTCTTGAAATGCATTGGGAAAATATTCTGCAAGGACGCTAGATAGCTTGCCGATCCACAAAAACAACGTATCCAAATCATTAGTCAGAAAGATTTTATCGATCATCATCTGATAAACATCGAAGGCATTTTTTTGTGAAATCTTAGGCGCCAGATCATCAAGGATTTTCGAAATTTTTGCGTCTAACATTTGGCGGGTTTCTTCGCGTATAGCGTAGTGTTCGCTTTTTTCCTTCAAGTGAATAATTCTGTCTTCAAGGCTGTCTATGAACATTCCCAGTGACTGCATTTGCCTTGACTCGTCCACGAAAAAAGCCATCATGGCTTTCATTCTGAAAAAATCGTCTTGATCTTTTGTATTTTCTGAAACAACCTTATCAATCGCCGATTCCCAGGTGTAGCTGTCGGAATTAGCTGTTTTTAGAGTTCTAATTTGCAACCCAATCTTTCGAACCCGTTTCAACTCTTTATCTGAAATACACATCATCCATCCTAGGGTTAAAGTTAAATCGGCAAGTATAGCCAGCGGATGTTGCGAAACATAAAGACAAACATCCCGGCCACCGCAGGGACATTTGGTTTTGAGATTTACCGATCCTGCCCGGCTTCGCAAGCCAGCACACCCGCGCCGGTAATGCGCAGTCTGTTGCCGGTACGCTCCACGTATTTCAGTTCGATCAGTACCGACAGCGCGAAATCGATATCATCCACGGCGTGGGTTAACTCCACCAAAGACGTCCACGGGTCTTGATGCAGCCGGCTGGCGTTGGCTTTGCGGTCTCGATACAGCGCTTCCAGGATTTGTTGGCGTTTTTTGGCGTCTTCGTTCATGCCTTGCTCCAAGGTGTTAAAAAACCGGTTAAAAACCGAAAATATCCAAATTGTTAACAGGGGGTTGACGATCCAGCCGGGTGATCGTCTGGATTTGCCGGTAGGTCAATTTATACCTGCGGACCAGCTCGTCCATCTTGGCACCCTGGGCCGCGTCGTGGCGGATGGCGATATCGCGCACGGCGCGCTTGGCGGCGTCGGCTTTCGCAATGAACAGCAGCTCGCCGGCAAAGGCTTGAATTAATTTGGCGGCTATGTGCGCGCCCAGCACCTGCGGCAATTCGCCGGACGCATCCAGTTTGGCCGGCACCGCGACCCGGCAGCCGGCGTAATGCTCCCAGACCGCCCACATCACGTCCCAGCCGCAATACTCGGCAATCCGCCGCAGGCTTTCCGGCAAATATTGTATGGGCAATTCGGCGTCAGTCATGGCGGTAGGCCTTCTCTTGGTACGCTTCGATTTCGGCAATTTGCTTTAGCAACTCCGTCGCAAGCTCCGGAGCGGCAAACTCCAGTTTCCGTACTAGCGCCGCGCGCTCTTCGGCCAGTTGCTGTACCACACTCAGCGCGACGAGATTGCGTTTGGCTTTGTCTTCCGGGTACTCGTTCGGCAAAGCGGGTTGCGGGTATTCGCGCGCCGGCAGCAAGGCCCGCAGCTCGGCCGGCGCCGGCCAACGCTTGGCCTGGCTGGCCAGCGCGGTAAACGCGATCCGCAAGCGCGGCCGGTCCAGGCCTTCATCCCAGGTAATCGGCCAGGCGCGCATGACGTGAAACCACACGCCGGCGGTGTGAGCCACCGTCTCGGCCGACGGCCCGCCGTCCAGATGCAGCACCACTAGGCCGCTCAGCCCCTTCGCGACGGCTTGCCGTAGCCAATCCAGATCAGCCATCGCCAAACTCCTTGAGTGACTGCAAGGCTTGGGCGGTCTTGCTGGCTGGCTTGCCCCCGGCCCGTTGGTCGCTAACCGATCCGGCCACCTGGATCCCTCTCCCCTCGGGAGAGGGTTGGGGTGAGGGCGAATCTTCCAGCACGCGCTTCAAGTAGTTGTGATTGGTCAGCGGCTTGCCGCCCTTGGCCTGGATTTGCTCGACCGTTTGCCGCATGGCCGGCGCCAAGCGAAGCACATCCGCCAGCGCCAAGGCGTCCTTGGCCAGCTTCAGCGCCCGATCGTTCGCCAGATCGCGGGATACCGACCGGAACAAGCCCAGATAACCGACCAACGCGAAGCCGGTTTCTCCGTCCAGCTTGGCCAGGATACCCAACAGCTCGCGGCCGGCTTCGTCTTGGACTATCGCATCCAGCGAGATGCGGGCGTGGCAGATGGGGCATCTATTGAGCTGCACGAATGATCTCCTCAATTACCCAAACAAACGTCACACCGGATGCAAACTCCCAACCTTTGATGTCATGTATCACCCAGAAAACGAAAATCGACGCCGCTAACATCATCCGTCGGCCCTCCCGTGCCGCCGCGCGTCCTTGGTCAGCGCAGTGATGATGCCGCTCAGCTGCTCATGTCCGCAAAACTCCAGCGCATCCTTTTTGTACATCCGCTTCGCCAGCGCGGCGGCGTATTCCCACGGATAGCCGGCCTCGGCCAACAGCGCTTCGATCTTCCTCAGCTTGGGCTCGCGATCCGATCCGCTCGGCAAGTTATGCGGCTTGCGGCCATGTTTTTTACTGGTGAATTTCGCGCCGGCTTGTTCCAGATGCCGGATCACGCGATTCAGCCCTTCGGACGACAACTCGTTCGCCGATTTCACGTTGCCGTGCGTCAGCAGCATGGCGCGATAAGTTTCGTCGTCCATCGCTAACTGCTTCTTGCCGATGTGGATTTTGGCGATCGCCGCGCGCCGCCGGGATTCGGATTTGGCGCGGTTGTGGTCGGGGGTATGGTTGCGGATGCTCATGGCGCACCGCCATCGCCCGCCAATTCGGGCGATTTGTATTCAAACAAGGTCAGCAGATCGCGAAAGGCGTGGGTCAGCCACAGCATTTGGCACGACGCCTCGTGTTGAAATGCTTCGATATCATCGGCCGCTTCAAAGCCGTCCTCGCCCGGGTCATGCTTAAAGAAAATACCTTTGCTGACAAAGCGTTTATCTAGCCGAAATGACACATCGTCGTTATGCAGCTCCAACTCAACCACTTGCTGGCCGCCTCGGATACGTTCGACAATGCCTTCTTTAGCCTCTTTCACTGAATCGAGTTTGACGCTGGCGGAAGTGCCGTTTTCTCCAGCGAGTTTACAGACGCCGCCCACGTCAAATCCTGCAAACCCATTACCGCTTTCCAATTCTCTATGCAACTTTTCGGTCAAGCTTTGCGTGATGCCGTCAATGTAAATTGTGGAGGCCTTGATGCTGCCAACCGCTTTGACCAGCCGGTTGGTCAAGGCATCCGCGAAGCGCTTACCGGTAGTAGCGACGATTAACATTTGCTCTTCGATTTGATAGTACGCGGTGATCCGCGCCGACTTCAACAGCGCCGTTTTGACAAATTCGCTATAGACCTCTTCAACAAATTTGTTTCGCAGCTGTTTCGTGGGATTGCCGCCGGTTTCCGCTAACAACACCTCCAAACGTTTGCGCGCTTCTTCGTTAACAATCGACCACGGCAGAATTTTCTCGTCGAACCGCAGTTTGAACGCGTAACCGCCCGGGTAAGGCAATACGTAGCGATCGTCCATGACTGGAATAAACCCCAACGCGCGTATTTCGTCGGGCCGGACTTCGGAAAAGGCATGTTCCGCAAGATGTTGCTCCAGCGCGGCGGCCGGCGGCAACTGGCATTTATAGGTGGTAGCGTGTTTAATCAGTTTCATGGCATATCCTCAATCAATCGCCCATTCCGACCGCACTCTCACGCGCAGCCGGTTGGCGGGTTTATGGCATTGCCGGGCCACCAGCTTTTTGAAAGCGCTGGCCTGACGTTGAGTGGAGCCGGCGAATTCGCCGCGTAGAAAGCGACCGGCTAGGTCGTTATTCAGCGCCATCGCGACCCCGCTCGGCATGCGCCAGATGCTGTGCCAGTTGATCGGCCTCGCGGTCCAGGCGTTGCGCGGCTTGCCGATCGGAAAAACCATCGGCGTAGCGTTCGGCATGGGCCGCGCATTGGCGTAAATAGGCGGCTTGCTGGCGTAAGTCGGCAATGCGTTGCCGGGTGGCGTCGTCTGTCAGTGCCGCGCTCATGACAATTCCTGCTCGAATGGCGTAATCGTGCAATCCTCCACGCCGGTTTTGATGGTGATGCCCGGCACGCCGGCCACGACAGCGGTCTCATTGAGAATTGCGTCTTTGTTAACCTCCTCTTTCACGCGCACGAAGCGAATCAAGCCGCGCGCTTTCAGCGCGTCGATGACCGCCTCGGCGCCGCGGATCGACACCGACGGCGGCCGCAAGCGGAATTGCACGGTGCCGGTGACAAAGCCGATGGTTTTGGTTTTTCCGCCATCGGTCAGTTCTTCTCGGTTGGCCTCGCAGTACAGCTGCACCCCGTCTTGCAGGCGTTTGAGCGAATCGTTGATCGCGGTAATCTTGCCGGTATAGTCGTCGGTAATCGCCGCGATCTCATCGTTCATCGCCGCTTGCAACACGGTAATTTGCCGAGTCAGCCGGCCGATCTCGTTGATCGATTCAGCACAGGCATCGCGGTCGCGCGGCACATCGGCGGTGGGATTGGCCACGGCCTTGAGTTTGGTGGGTTTCTTCATAATTTGACTCCGATCATTAATAAGAACAGCACGATCGCCAGCAACACGCCGGCCACGGCCCAGCCGCAATGCAGATCGTCTTTCAGGGTTTCGATTTGGCGCTTTTGCGCCGCCAGCTCTTGTTGCAAGGCGTTGACGCGGCGGTTGACGTGGTCGATATAGTCCGCGCTGCCCATGCGCCGATTCACTTGCATATCATGGATATTGGCTGCCATTGCCGCCTCCTAATTGATCGTTGGGGGTGTGGGTGGCGGCTTGCACCACGGCGATGGCTTCTTCCAGAGTCTTGTCTTGCACCTCTTGCCAAATCGCTACGGCTTGCAACAAGAACGCCATCAAATCGGTGGCCGGCGTCTTGGGCATTTGCCCTGCGGGCGCCACGATGACCGGATGGGTAAGGGTTTTAACCGACGGCACGCCGCCGGGTTGATCGTCAATGGAAATCAGTACGTGCATGGTTAGCTCCTATGGGGGCATTGTTGACAGGCTCTCCAGTGAGCCAGCCCAAGCTGATTGCTGGGGCGGGCCTTGCTGGCGAACTCGCGGCATTGCTGCCGGCTCAGCTCGGTCTGCAAATGAGGACAGTCGATCTGTCCGTACGCCTGTTCGAACGCCTGCAAAACCTTGTCGATTTTTGCGGGATATTTGTCGGCGACGATCAGCGATATCGCGGTGCGCGATACGCCAATCCGCTTGGCGACGTAGTTGATGCTGGATTCGGCGACAGCTTGCTTGAGTTGCGCTAATCGTTGGCTGGCGTCAGTCATGGCAATTTCTCCGGCTCAATTCTTCGACTTTAAAGTTGATCGCCTCGGATAGCGCCAGCGCGACATCCAGCGTCAACGCCAAGCGCAGATCGCCGTCTTGCTTGGTCACCACCAAATCCAAGCCACCGTCACCGCTGGCCAGCACCTTCAGGCTGGCGTTCTGACCGACGAAATACTTATTCATCGTCGCCGTCCTTCGCATCGGTCCAGACCACCGCGCCCAGGTTGGGGTCGTACACCTGCTTGATGCGCTGCACCATCGGCGGGCGCGGCCCGGTGTTATGCTCGGGCAGTAGCCGATACTTGCCGGCGTGGCAGGCTAAATATCCGGCCTTTTCCAGATTCGCCAGGTAATCGCGCGCGGCCGCCGGTGCCACCACGGTCTGTTCCGTGCTGGCCAAATAGGCCAGATCGACATAACCCAGCGGGTTGGGCGCGGACCGCAGCGTCCGCCACATGTTTTCCTGGCCGCTGCCGGCATTCACCATCGTGCCGTCCTTGCGCACTTTCGGCGCCTCAACGCCGTTGTCGCGGGTCAGCGTATACAGCTTGGTTTCGGCATCGAGCGTGATAAACCCGGCTTTCGCCAGCGATGTGACGTAGGTCCGAGTCGTGTCTTTGTGGATGGTGCCGGGCAAGGCGCGTACCAGGCGCGGCAACCCGAATTCCTTCAGTTCGCGGATTTTTTCCCAGATGCGCTGGCGCGGGCTTTTGCCGCCAACGTATTCGAGATGGGCGGGTTGGCGGTTAGTGGACATTGGCGCTCCCCGGCGCGGCCGCCGCGCGCTCGATTTCTTCCACCGCTCTCGCTAATCCGGCTGACACGATTTTCAACGTCGCCAGATTCATGCCGAGGTCAACAGCCTCGACGCCGCAGTCGCAGCTCAGTTTGAGAAACGTGACATGGCATTTCAGGTTAGTTGCGAAACTAACAGAGCCGTATAAATGATTCCATTCGCCCTTTCTGACCCACACCCCTTCCGGCGCGTCATCGGTGGTCGCGTTAACATCGATTTGTTGTTTTTTCATCACGCCACCCTCCGTTTCGGCGCTTCGCCGGTATAAAACGCCACGCCGTGCCCTTGGCACCATCCCAAATCGACCTGCCGGACGCCTTGTTCAGCCGCCGCTTCTCGCACTTGGTCCAGGTTCACGCACACCCGCCGCACTGAGCCGTGGCTGTCCGCCACCAGCTTGCGCAACAGATCGTCGGCACACTCGATGCCTTGGGCGTACACGCTGGCTAAGCGCTTGGCGTCTTCCAAGTCCACCGGCAACGCGGGTACGAAGGCCAGGATGCGGCCGTGGAAGCGCTCCCACTTTTTCAGTTTTTGCGGCAGGTTTTCTTCGCCGATAATCAAAATCGGCGCTTGGCTGCCCTCGTAAATGTCGCGCACCAGCTCGACCGCCTTTTTGTCGACGATATGATCCATCTCGTCGATGATCAGCGGCCGGCCGCTGGCGGCCAGTTGGTCGCAGACTTGGTCCAGCATTTCGCCGCAGGTTGGCGCCGGTTTAATGCCCATTTCACCCAGGATTTTTTGCAAGATCACCTTCTTGCTCCACAAGCTCTTGATCTGCACGTAATAGCCGCGCACGCTGTTGCATAAGTAATTGCTGCTCAACGATTTTCCCCAGCCTGAGGGGCCGTAAAAACACACCAGACCGGGGAGGCCGGCGTGGCGCTCAATGGCCCGTTCCAGGGCTACCTGGCATTGCCGCATATTGCCGATGTGGGCAATACCGGGCGTTTGGATTTCTGCTATCATCTTGACCTCGTGTTTAACCGGCGCCACCGCTCGCACTGTGCGGAGTCGTGTTGCCGGCGTTGAAAAAGGCTTCCCAAGACCGAAATTTCGCGGTATTCGGGTAGCTGCTCATAAACGGCCGCAAGCTGTCCGGGATGGCCGTCCCGGTTGCGGCCTTGCTTTGCCACTCCCGCCAAAACAAATGGCGAGAGCGGTCGTCTTCCGGAATGGTGGCCGCCATTCCGGGAGATATTTCGTTCCGGATTTCAATCTTCTTGGCGATGATCTCCATGCCGGGTAATTCGTTAACGGGGATGGCTTCCAGCAGGTTGCCGCCGTCGCGTTCCGCCACAATCTCTTCGATCGCCGCTTCGGCGCGTTTCAAGCGGCCATCCGCGCGTTTGTCGCGGGCCATTTCGATGACCGATTTCGGGAAATAGCCTTCGGCATTGCCGTTAAACTCGGCTTTAACAACGAATCGGCCTTCCAGGTCGTACACCCATACAAACTGCGGATCGTGGATGTCGTAGGCCACGTTCACTGTCTCGCCGTGCATCACATCCAAGGTCCGGGCAAAATAGCGATTGGTGCGGAAGCTGATTTCGCCGCGCAAGACCGTGCGTTGCACGCGCGGCTTGTACAGCATCTCCGCCTCGGCTGGATCAACCGAGACCAGCGAAAAGCCTTCGATAGATTGGGTTTTCATCGCCCAGTATTCGGCGGGCGAATACCGGCGGCGGCGGCCTTCGCTGTCCACAAACTTCGGCAACGAACAATGCGGCCGGCTGTTGTATTCGGCGATCGCATCCTCGCAGCGGCGCATGAAATCGGCCCAGCTCAAGGGCAGATACAGCACGCCGTTTTTATCGCCGGTCCGCGTCAGCTTAAAATTCAGCTGCTTGGCTTCCCGATCCATGTCCGCGCCGATGTAGCTCGGCAGCTGCTTGGCCATGCGTATCCATAAGCTCTTGTGCACCCGTTCGATCACGCCCCGCGCTTGCGAGTTGTAGGGCAGGGAATGCTTAACCGTCACCCCAAACCGCCCCAACAGGCCGATGCCGGCGTTTTCCAGAGTTTCGTTGGCGTAGCCGGAACCGTTGTCCACGTACCAGATCGCCTGCACGCCGTGCGTGCTGATCGCATGCCGCAAGGCGTCGATGGTGGCGAAGGTGGATTCGGCCAATCCCACCGAAAACCCGACGACTTTGCGCGTGCCGATATCGATAATCGTGGTGATCTCCGGACGAAACGGCCGACCATGATCCGGATGGCACACTTCGGCGTCGAAGGTATGGCCGTCGGCACTCCATACGTCGTTCGGCCACAATTCTTCAAACGTCCGCCTAACGAAAGGCTTGATGTTTTTCAATTCCCGAGACCCCATCCGGCCTTTCTCGCGGACCACGGCGGGCAGCTTGTCCAAGAACCGCCGCACTTGGTGAATGCTCGGCCGATCCTGGCTCACGTAATGCCGGCAAAACTCGCTATAGGACTGCTCAACGCTCGGCTTTTGCGGTTGCCGATAGGCGTCCAAAAAGTCGTCGGCCCAAGCCGGGTAAATCAAGTCTTTTGTTCGCGCCTTGGGCGTTAAATCGCCCGCGACAAACCAGCGCTGTACGCTGCGCAAGTTGGGGAATTCCGCCAGACCCTTTAGGCCTCTCGCGTCCTTGGCCAGCGTCAGCATCCGATATTCCGGGCATTGCGGGCCGCCATCGAACGCCGCCCGGATCAAGCCGGCATAGGCTACGTCAAGGCTGCAACTCAACCGCTCCATATCGTCTTTCAACACTTTCATCACGCCGGACCGCGCATCGCGCCGATCACGCTGCCAATCCCGCGCTTCGGTCTCCGGCAACACCAAGCCCATCGCTTCCACCACGTCCGCCACGGTCTTGCGGGTTTCGGTCATGACGATCGCTTTCCGCAGGTGCTGGCGCGTTTCGGTCGGCAGGCTGTCTAACAAATATTCTTTACCGCCGCCACGCCCTTCGCGCTGGCGATGATGCCAGTTTTCTTTACCTGCTTTGTATATGACACCCGCAACAGTGCTCGGCATTCCAGGCAGGCCGGCGAGCTGTTTGGCGGTGTAGTAGCGGGCGACAGACATCTTATGCCTCAATCACTTCCGCGCTGGATTCGGCCACTCTGGTTTTTCCATCCGGCATGTGGACCCATGAATAGGCAATACTGCCGGCCGCTTTCCTGGCGCCGCGCTCTGTTTTCCAACGTCGTTTCGTCACACGAATCCAGTTTTCGCCGGTCACGTGATGGATATAGGTTTGACGGATGGCAAACATCACTTACCTCCAAAATGGCTCAAATGGGCGGAGAGTCTGGCCCGTGCTAGGCTTGATAGTGCTAACAACCAACCAAAACACAGGGGACTCTCCATGACAGAACTCACTCAACGTGTGACTGATCTTGAATCACAGCTAAATCAACTGCATCAGACGCAAGAGGCAATGCTTTTGATGCTTGGATATTTACTCGAACAAGCCCCTGGCAATGCGGGCATGAAACATCTATCCCTTCAAGCGAATGAACTGGAGGCAATGGGCGAGCATTCGCAAATGGTTGCGGCGTATGATTATTTACGCGAGCTTCTTGCGCGGCACGACGCTTTTCTTGCGCAAGCGTCAAAAAGCTAACAGGAAAAAAACCGCATGACGGATAAGCGAGGCATAAAAACTTTCCGTCTAAGTCCAAAATAACGACCTTGCTGGCATCTGTAATATCGAAAACAACGCTTACATTAATGCCGTCGAAGGCAATCAATTCAGATGCCCAGTAACGGTTTGTCATAACGGTAATTTCACCGCGGCGCACCTTGCGTTGCTCTTGGCACAATAATGGATTTTTTTCACTCATCACTCACCTCCCAATAGGGCTTCTAAATGTTTAATCCTGGCGTTCAGGTCGCGCATTGCCTGGGTTTTCAGGGTGTGCAACTTGCCCAATTCTTGTTTCAAGGCGTCCTTGCCGTAGGCCACCCGGCCGCCGCGCTTGCCGACCAGCCAGTCGGTCAACGCGTGCGAGCCGCACACCTCTTCGATCACCGGTCCCAGCCAAAACGGCAGGGCGTGTTCCACGCGGGCCGGGCTAGCGTAGGCGTCCAGCATGTGCTTGCTCACGTCCTTGCCGCTCAAACGCGACACGTCCGCGCTGATCGCGTAACGGTCGGCCAAACCGGATTCGGTCAACATGCGTCCCACGATTTCCGCCACCTCGCGGTTGTAGCCGCATTCGCCCGGCTCGTAATTGCAGGGCTCAGGGATCGAAAACAGGTCTAGCGTTTGAGTGTCGCGGGCGTCTCGCATGTCAATCGACCCTGTTAACTTTTACGTTGCGGCTTTCGTTTTGAGCGTTAAACTGTTGTTTAAAACCGCGTAATTTTCGGCCGCGATTCGGCTGCCCGTCGGCGTCGTAGCGGCTCGGCCAAATCTCGTTCGGCTTGACGCCGATCGCGGCGGCGATCAATCGCTCGCCGTTCGGATACGGCACTTTTATGGCCTGACCGAGCGTGCCGGCCGCCAGCTTGTAATGCTTGGATAGGCTCCGCAGAGACCATCCGGCTTTACGCAGCGCGGCCACGATATCGGCAGGGTGCCAGTCTTGATGACTGGCTTTTTTTGCGGTGTTTAACGTCGTCATGAGTTAAACAATAGCGCTATAACGCTATGCAGTCAAGCGCTATAAAGAAATATTTAGCGCTTTAAAGTTTGGGTTTTTTCTGTTTTAGCTTTATTAGGCTTATTTAATTGTAAAATCAATGACTAACAAAACTTTAAAGGGCTTGGACTCTTTCGGGACACAACTTGAAAGTTTAGAACTGGAACTTTCAAGTAACTCTAAAGAGCTATCTGTTGATCATGGCTTTATTTCTAGGCTCGAACAATGCCAAGAAATTGCGGGAAGCGTTAGCGCTTTAGCGAAACTGGCGGGATTATCCCAATCAGGGATTAGGCGGTATTTCGACGGAGGAGAGCCGACTAGACCGGTATTGATAGCCTTGGCAAATGCTGTAGATGTAAATTTTTTATGGTTGGCGACTGGCGAAGGCGCGATGCGCAAAACCGATTGCATTACCGAGTCACCCAACGGCTATAAAGTCGGCGGAGACGCACCAACAGCGCCCGATCCCGATGCCTACTGCTACATTCCGCTGTACGACGTTTACGCCAGCGCCGGCCACGGCGCCCAGATCGACCAGGAACCCATTGTGGATACGCTGGCGTTCAAATGTGATTGGATGCGCGGCGAAATGGGCCTAAACCCGGATCATTGCTGCTTGATACACGTGACCGGCGACTCGATGGAACCGACATTGCACAAGAAAGACGTGGTGATGCTGGACCGCTCACGCACTTTATATATAGAAGACGGCGTTTACTGCCTGCGCATCGACGGCGGCTTGCTGATCAAGCGCCTGCAACGCATCAACGCCCAACAACTCGAAGTCATCTCTGACAACCCCGTTTATCGCCCGTACCCATTAAACACCGCCGACATCCAAATCGTCGGCCGCGTCGTATGGGCCGGTAAACGCTTCTGATGCTTTCGCGCGATATTTGTCGCAACCATTAAAGTTCACCAAATTTTCGCGCCACTTTTTGCAAAATCTCTTTTCCGCGCAAATGCGATCAAATCCTCCCAACCCCGCGCCATCCCTACAACTCCCGCCAAATCCCTTTTCTTCCCGCTTCCGACAATAATCTCGCTAAATCACAAATCCTCCTAAACGCTAGGCTCACCAATCTCAAATGCATTGCTCGCACGACCGCGAGTTTGAATTGTCAATTGCTGCTACGCTGACCTCCAAACAAATTCTTGGGTAAAGATTATGGGCGAAGAAGAAGCCAAGAAAGTAATTGTTGTCGATTTACAGATGCCGTTTTTCTCCATCGTGGTGCTGATGGTCAAATGGGCGTTAGCATCGATACCCGCTATCATCATCTTGGCCATCATTTTCAGCATTACCACTGGTTTGATGGGAGGCTTTCTATTTCCAAGAATCTGAGATAGTCATTCTTGATTAAAACTGATCGATATACCTTTTGTCTGAACCTCTGTCTGCTGGTCTGGTCTGGCTTTGCCTATTCCCCGTTGCTTCGGTAAGCTAAGACAATCAACTTGCAAAGTTTTAATCATTGACTATGGCATTCGAACAACTTGCTGCTTTAAAAGAGCAATTAACCAAACAAGCGGCGGCTGAAAAAGAAGCGCGTAAGCGACAAGCTGAAAAAAACAACAGGCCACCGGTTGATCCTGTCGTGCGAAATATCGGCTTGCTGCAAAAACAGTTCCCACTGGCATTTCCGAAAAAACCTTTGGCTAAGATTCCGTTAAAAATCGGCATCCATAACGACCTGCTGGAACATATCGAACAGCTTGGACTTTCTGCGAACGACATTCGCGCTGCGTTGAAAAAATGGTGTCAGGGTAAACGCTACAGCGAATGCATGGTGGCGGGCGCTGCCAGAGTGGATTTACAAGGCCATGAAGTGGGATTTGTTACCAAGGAAGAAGCTACATTCGCAGATAATAGTAGACCTCAGCTACAAAAATCTGCGCCTGCTTGACTTGGGCTCTGCTCAGTATCTCAATATTGCCAATAAGCTTTCAGTTTCAACTCTTCAGTTTTAAGGAGTAATGCTATGGCTATCAATCCCGTTGCCTGGTTTGAAATCTACGTCCAAGACATGGAGCGAGCCAAGCAGTTTTACGAAAGCGTTTTTCAACTTGAACTGCGGGAATTATCACCGCCCTTTTCCGGTATTGAACTCTGGGGATTTCCATGTGAACAACAGAGTTATGGGGCAACGGGAGCACTCGTAAAACTGGAAGGCTGTTCTTCGGGCGGCAACTCCACCATCATCTACTTTCACTGTGAAGACTGCGGTGTTGAAGAGGCTCGTGCAAAAAAACATGGCGGTAGGGTACACCGAGAAAAGATGTCGATTGGCGAATATGGCTTCATCTCGTTGGTTATGGATACCGAAGGCAATATGATTGGTTTGCACTCAATGTAAGCAGGTTCTAGCCCAGTGTAATGCAATGGCAGCGATTACTACGCTGTCGGCAGAATATATAACTTGGGTAAAACGCAGGCTTATCAAACCAAAGCGATTATTTGATGCCTGTATTGTGCTCGATTTCCAAACGCTTGAAATGCCCTAAACAGCATTGACCTGATGGGTTTCTAACTTCACAAGCGCAATCCCCGGCTTGAGTACGTTGCATGACAAATGCTTTGATTGGTTCTGCCCGGTGATCTTTTAATGCCGCTACATACTGCTCAGCGGTAATATCAAAGCAATAACAAAGTGTGTCGTTTTGAATCGCTTGATAGCTTTGTAAATGTTGCTTGGAAATGGTGTTGCCCGCGTTGGAAAAGTAGGCAATTGGACATGTTTTTGCCGGGCAAAAATAATAGCTGTCAGTGATGAGCGCCTGATTTTCTGGAAATCGGACTTGATGGTAAAGCGTAGGCCTACCGACACTTTTGCACGTGGAGCCGCATTCAGGGCAAGTCTGTTTGGTTTTGTTGGCGGTACTGGGGCAGCAGCAATCGGACATGGACGCTATCCTCGGCCTTATCGGGAAACCGGTGTGTTGAGGCAACCTGGGTGGCGACTGTCAACCCTCTCCATGATCTTCCAATCGGTGTAAACCATGCGGTGAGTTTGCGTGTTTCCCCAGTGCATTTCGTAAGCGGTCCTTTAACAGCATCTGTATAAACAGCTCGAAAGGAACGAAGATAGTGTCCACTTATAATCAGGTGGACACCTATGAAGGAGCATAACACGCGATTATCGCGGCCATTAATCGTGGGGCACGGGCGAGACGGCCGTTGCCTTTATGATCCGGAAGCCAAGCGGGAGCTAGTGAAAGTTTGCTTGCATTCGGGCACATCGGTTGCCAAGATCGCTCTGCAATACGGTATCAATGCCAATCTGCTGCGCAAGTGGATGGGGCATTACCGAGAAACAGGACATCCGAATCCGAACAGTCCATTAACGTTGCCGGCTTTTGTGCCCGTTCAGTCGCTGAGCGCAGAGAAACCGGCTGAGTCAGCGCTCAGTGCGGAGTTGCCCAACGGCGTTAAACTCGCGTTACAGCCTGTCGCACTGAGCGACCTGCCGGTGATTTTGAAGGCGTTGGCCGAGCTGCCATGTTTCGTTTCGACGCAGGATTGAAGGTCTACCTGCACCGCGAGCCGGTCGACGGCCGCAAGGCCATCAATGGTTTAGCGCTGCTGGTTGAGCAGGCATTAGGCTTGAATCCGTTCGAGCCGGCCATCTACGTGTTCAGCAACCGCCGGCGGGATCGGATCAAACTGCTGTTGTGGGACCGCACCGGTTTTTGGTTGATGCTCAAGCGGCTGGAAGCCGACCGTTTTCACTGGCCGAAAGAGGCAGCAGTTGTGATGTTGACGGTCGAGCAACTCCACTGGTTGTTAGCCGGTATTGACTTGGCCGCGATGCGGCCGCATCCGGCACGAACCTATACCCAAGTGGGCTGAAACGCGGATGTAAAGCCGGTAAAATAACGGCATGACGCCCACCATCACGCTGTCCACCGAAGACTACCAAGCCTTGCTGGCCGAGCAGCAACGGCTGGCGAGTCAACTGCGGTTGGTGACGGTCGAGCGGGATTTATTGAAAGAACGTGTGGATGCCTTTCTGCATAGGCTGTATGCCGCAAAATCCGAGGCGCGGGCCAATCCGGCCCAGCGCGACCTGTTCCTGAACGAAGCCGAAGTGTTGGCGCCGAACGGTGCTCCAATCGCCGAGGAAGCCACGCCCGAAGCGGTCGAGGTGGCCGGTCACCGCCGTAAGAAACGCGGTCGCAAACCGCTCGATCCGCATCTGCCGCGTGAGATCGTGCGCCATGAATTAGCGGAAGCCGAACGCATCTGTGCGCATGACGGTACTCGTCTGGTGGAAATCGGCGCTGAAATCAGCGAGCAGCTCGACATCGTGCCGCAACAGGTGCGAGTCATTCAACATCACCGCGTCAAATATGCCTGCCCGTGCTGCGATGAAAGCATTCGCGTGACGCCGGCACCGGTTCGCATCATCCCCAAAGGCTTACTCACCGAAACGGCATTAGCCTGGGTCGTCACCGCCAAATACCAGGATAGCCTGCCGCTGTATCGGCAAGCCGCGCTGTTGAGCCGTTTCGGCGGCGATCTGTCGCGCAACACGCTGGCGGCTAGCATGGTGCGGGTTGGCGACGCAGTGCAACCCATCATCAACTTGCTGCGCGACCATCTGCTCGATGCCGATCTGATCCTGGGCGACGAAACCGTGGTTCAAGTGCTCAAAGAATCCGGCCGAGCCGCGCAAAGCAAAAGCTATCTGTGGGCACAAATGACCGGCTCCGGACCGCCGATTCGGCTGTTCAGCTACACGCCGGGGCGCGGCGGAACGCATGCGCAGCCGTTGTATGAAGGCATCAAACCCGGCGCGGTACTGATGAGCGACGGCTATGAGGTGTATAACGCCATTGCAGCCAGCCGGGGTGCGATTCACCTCGGCTGTTGGGCGCATGCGCGGCGTTATTTTGTCGAGGCCGAAGCCGCCATTCCTAAAGCCGCGCGCGGCCCGGAGCAACTGGCGACGCAGTTTATCGCGGCGATGGGTGAACTGTACGCGATTGAAACTCAGACGGAAGACCTGAGCGTCGAACAGCGTGGGCAGCGGCGCCAGGAGCAAAGCCGACCGGTTTTGGTCAAAATCGAAGCCCTGCTGCTACAACATCTGCATGCGGTAATCCCCGGTAGTTTGCTGGGCAAGGCTTTGCATTACTTGTCATCGCAGTGGTCCAAACTGATCCGCTTCGTCGACAACGGCGCTTGGCCCATCGACAACAACCTCTGCGAAAACGCCATACGCCCCTTCGTGGTGGGCCGCCGCAATTGGTTGTTTTGCGATACGGTGGCCGGCGCCCGTGCCAGCGCTAATCTTTACTCGTTGATCGAAACCTGCAAGGCCAATAGCGTCGACCCTTACACCTATCTGGTCGATCTGTTCCGAAAGCTTCCCACCGCAAAAACTGTCGAAGAGTTCGAAGCGCTGTTGCCTTGGAATCTCGACGCCCTAACGGACTAATCGCACGCCAACGGTTAAGTCATTGTCCGTTTCAGTTCTAGTGCGTCCTTCAAAGATCGCTTACTGCATTTCAATTGTTGATCAATCGCATCCTGGTTACCCCATACCACATTATCCAGCGCGCCACTGTCCACGTCGGCTTCGATGTCTTTGCAGTAAAGCCCTTTATCGCGTTGCACATAAAATCCATAAGTACGGCAGGCGGTAGGACGATATCGATAGACCCGGCATGTTCCTGTTGATTGATCCAGCATTGGACAGACGATGGGACGGTCGACCTGTTTAGCCATCGCGATGATGCGGTCACGAATACTATGCTGCAGATCTTTGGGCAATGTGTGGCTAGGCCTTGTTGCAGCAATGCCCATTCGGCAGCCGAGAGCTGTGGGATTTCCGCCAATCGGTGGCAACAGCCTTCGCACCCCGTGCGACAAGGCCAATCCGAATTTTCCGCGCGATTCAAGTCAACCTGTTGGTCGATGTCGGTATGAATGTCGGTCAAATACACCGGTGCGTCAGACTCCAAAACTAGCATTTTCATTGAAACACCGGAAAACCTGTCAATAGCGAAAATCACCAAAAAATCCCCATAGACTTCCCTGTTCAGTTCCTATTCGTCGCCTCAAAAAACCGGGAAAAAAGCGCCATAACAATAGCCGGCATCGCGATGTTGCGATGATTTGAGGAGCATTAGATATGCCTACTTTATCAACAGTAAACCAGTTTTCAACAAAACACCCTGCCTTCACCAACGGAGGTCTTAGAGCTTTAATCTTTAATGAACATATCAACGGTTTGGCACAATCCGGCGCTATCGTCCGTATTGGTCGTAAGGTTCTGATCAATGAAGACAAGTTTTTCGCTTGGGTTGGGTCACGAAACCAAGGAGGTGCAAAATGATTGAACTAACAGTTCCAGTCTCCATTCAATCGAAAATTGCCCTAAAAATAGCCGATAATCACCAGCTGTATCAGCATGAGTTTCAAAATCAAAATCAAAATCAAAATCAAAATCAAAATCAAAAGCTGAAGGCTAACTCATGGAATAGCGTTGATCATTGCGCATTCAACTGTGGTCATCCTGATGGAAGATCCAGTATTCACACGGGTACTGGAGCTTTTTTGACGAAGTGTTGCCATAAGAAAGGTATAAATTTCCTAGAGTTCTTACAGGAAAAATACAAGCTCTCGATACAAGAAGCCATTAACAAATTCTCCGAAAGACTGGGCATCTCGGTTCTTGATATGCCCGCCAGGATACGGGGGGGGATGCCACTGATATTTAGCCAAACATTATCAACCAAAGATGGCGAGGTTGTTCAAATGCTTGGTCATTATGAATATGGACCAACCTTGGTGTTCAACACGGACGATGAGGTGTTTGAAGATGAACTAATAGTTCACCGTGTTAGGATTGAAACTAGCGAAGTAGTCAGTGAAGCCGAATACTACTCATACAACAACGAATCATTTTACCTGTCTCAACTGATCGCAAATGCCGCGGCGAATGGGCTGATTAAATCTGGCGCTGTTATCAACATCAACGGCAACTTGTTCATCGATGAGAGTAGGTTTAACGATTGGTTTTCTGACTTAGCTGAACGGGGGAGTTATGTCTAAATTCCGCCCCGGCCTAAATGCAGAAAAAATAAAAAATGAAATCTCACCGACGATTTTTTATCAATCGGTGCTGCGAAACATAAAGCTTGATCGTTACGATTGGAATGAAGCAGGTCTTTGCCCATTTCATAATGATCGTAAAGCGGGGAGTTTTTTCGTCAATGTTAACAGTGGCGCATTCAACTGCTTCTCTTGCGGCGCCAAGGGTAGCGATATTATTGCGTTTACCAAGCAGCACTACGACTTAAGCTTTGTCGATGCGTTGAAAAAGCTGCAAGCTGATTGGGGGTTGCTATGAGTATGGCGATCCCTGATATTTATAATGGAAAAAATCGTGTTTACCAATGGACCTATAAAAATCCGGACAAAACAATAATTGGGTATACCGTACGATACGAAGACGACGACGGTAACAAAGATGTTATTCCGATCTTTAAACGGAAAGCTAACCAATGGTTGCCTGGTATCGATCTAGACCCCACACCATTGTATGGGCTACACCATTTGGCTTCATTGGCTGATGCTGACACAGTCTGTATCGTTGAAGGTGAAAAATGTGCATTGACTATGAATCGACTCGGATATTGTACCGTTACTTCAATTGGGGGAGCGAATGGTGCGAAAAAAGCGGACTGGTCACCATTTGAAAATATCAATAGAGTTATTGTTATGCCTGATAACGATGAACCTGGCGAAAAGTATG
The DNA here is from genome assembly GCF_050275925.1 of Methylomonas sp. MS20. NCBI lineage: Bacteria > Pseudomonadati > Pseudomonadota > Gammaproteobacteria > Methylococcales > Methylococcaceae > Methylomonas > Methylomonas sp. MS20. The sequence continues at coordinate 4,076,854 of NZ_CP189962.1, read as the reverse complement.
CAAAAGATGTTTGTCAATTGCTCAAGAAAGTAAATCCCGACATCGAAATCAAGATTCTGCGATTACCGAATTCTCCTGAATCTGGCGATATTGTTGATTACATCCAAAGTTATGAATCTGATTGGGATGGATACAGTAAATTCAATGAAGATCGTATCGCTTCATTAAGGAAGCGTATAACGAAACTATTGGATAAAGTTGAAGATGTGCCGGAAAGTTGGCTTTCCGGTGCAGCCGATGATTCTGATTGGTTAGAGCCGACCGCATTAACAGACTCTGACTTGCTGCCAGTTAAACCTTTCGCTGAAAAAATGCTTCCCGAGCCCTTACGAGCGTTTGTGAAAGATACGAGCTATCGGATGCAAACTCCGATGGATTTCGTAGCCGTTTCGCTGGTAGGAGCTATTGGCTCTATCATAGGTAGTGGGTGTTCGGTTCGTCCTAAACAGCTTGATAATTGGAGTGTGATTCCTAATCTTTGGGCTATTTGTATCGGACCTCCGAGCTTGATGATGAAATCGCCAAGTATGGGCCAAGCATTAAGTTTACTTAAACGCTTACAAAAACAATACTTTCAACTTTACGAGGAACAGAAACTCTTAGATGAACTTGAAAAAAATGAGATTTCACGTCAAATCGATGAGATAGAGAAAGAGTTGGATAACCCCCCTGACTCTGACGACGATACAGAGTCAGTTGAAGACATTGAGCAACTTAAGAATACGTTGGTCCAGCTCAAGTTGAAATTAAACAAACAAATTGGTCCGCGAATTTTTGTTGTAAATGATTCCAGCCATCAAAGTTTGGCTTACCTTCATGTGACAAATGAGCGCGGTACATTAGTTTATAAAGACGAGCTAACTGGGTCGCTTGTACACTGGGACAAAAAGGAAGGGGCCCAGGAAAGAGCGTTTTTTCTTACTGCCTGGAATGGTAATGAATCATGCACAGATATTAAGATTGGGCGTGGACTGACCTATGCTGGGAATATTTGCATTTCGCTGCTAGGGGGTATTCAGCCTGATAAATTGCTTGATTATCTGAATTCAGCCTCTAAGGGAGGTAACGATGGTTTGTTGCAACGTTTTCAATTGATGGTTTATCCAGACATGATCGACTGGAATCTTGTTGATGTGAAAGCTGATGAGGATGCAAGAGATCGTGTTTATTTGATTTTTGAAAAGTTGGCTGAAATGGATTTCTGTAAATATGGTGCCCAAAAAAGCGACTTTGATGATAGACCCTATTTTCGTTTCTCTGAGGATGCTCAAGATCATGTCAATAAGCTCTTAGCAAAAAGTTAGCGTGTATTGTGAGCCAAACCCTCGGCCAATTTCGTCAATAGCCTGCTCAAGCTCATCCGGCATAAATGTTTTGAATGGCAGCCATTCATATTTCATTTTATGCCACAGCAATTCAATCCGATTCAACTCAGGGCTATAGGGCGGCAGGAAATAAAATCGAATACCTTTCTCTTCCAGCAAATCCCAATACGGCTTCAGTTTTTTGGCCGTATGAATGGACGCATTATCTAAAATCACCACCAATGGCTTGCTGACGCGTTGGACCAATGCCATCAGAAAGCCCAAAAACCACAGACCATTGACGCTTTGCCACAGCTTAGTCAGCATTAATCGACCCGATGAAAGCAAAGCGCCAATGACGTTCATCCGCTGCGCGCGTTTAGCGGTAATGGCATGAACTTCTCCGCTTTTGGTCCAAGCCGAACGATTCGGTGGTTGTGGTGCAAATCCGGCCTCATCCACATAGGCCAATTCGATTTCGCCGGCTTGCGCTTGCTGAATCAGTGCGGCAATGTCGTGTTGGGCCCGCTCGAAGCGCTCGGGATCACGCTTTTTTTTAAACTGTAACGGGTGCGCTTCCATACATAGCCCATCCGTTTTAACTCGTTCCGCAAGGTGCTGGCGCTAATCGTCACGTCGCATTCCGTCGTTAGACGACTGACCAATGCCCGGCAGTTTAAAGGTTCCGCATCGATCCATTCTTTGAGCCGGCATCGATGCGCGTCAGTCAATTTACTTGGTGCACCACTGCGGGGTTGATCCGGTAAACTGTTCAGCCCATTTCTCCACCACTTCCGCCGCCGCTCCCGTATAGCTTCCGGTTTCACGCCTTGCTGTTCTGCAATCGCAATGACTGTCTGGCCATTGGCTAACATCAAAATGGTCTGTGCCCGCTCCCGTTCTCGCCAATCGCTCCCTTTTTTGATAATTTGCTGGAGCTGCTCTCGTTCGCTTTCGTTCAATTCTATTGCTCTTGCCCGCATTCTGTCGCTACCACCACACCTGAAATCTCGCTATTTTAATGCATGGTGATTTGTTGTTAAGCGCTTAACCGAGATTAATATGAAATTGAATACGACGGCAAAAGCATCCATACGGTGCCGCTGCTTATTTCGCCTTACGGCTTTGCCAATTACCAAGATTAAGACATGGGTTGGGAACTTTTAAATTTGTTTATCTCCCCGGGGACGTTGCGATTGATCGTCTGGGCAGTGGCGATAGGCGGTGTCGCTACTTTTTTGGTCGTGCTATGGATAACCGTTTCCGCCGCTCGGCGCAATATCAATAATCCTAAGTTCCGATATCTGGCAATGGGCTTGGTGCTGGCGATATTCCTGGTGCCTGTGGCTTACAAGCTCCATCAAAACCACCAGAAACAGCAGCTTATTGACGCCAAGCTCGCCACCATGACCAAGGCCTTGGACCGCTATCACGAACTGTGTAAGGGCTCGGGCGAGAAGATTTACCGCACCGTCGATGGTGTCGATGGGGTGTTTTTGATGAAGATCGAATTGGATCCCAGCTCCGGTATCAGTCAATACAGCAATGACGCCAAGAGTCCTTACGAGAGCCTGGGCGACTTCTACCCCGCCATGGGCATCTATACGAACGACCATGCCGTGGGTTATATGGATTTCGACAGTTATATCAAATCGTTTTTGAACGATGGCGGTTTTGGGCTTCAGTGCTGGGTTGGGAATACCAATAGGTGCAAACAGCAGCCCGCGTTCAAATACGTCGAGGCGATCGATCCCGGTGACGGTAAACGCTACCGCTATACCGTCAGTTGGCAAAGACACGACAAGGTCAGAGGCAAAGAATGGAGCGAACTGCTTCGCAAAGTCGGTTACATCCCCCGAGAATTGCTGGAGCCTACCAAACACGATGACGGCACTTGGTACGACTTAGTTCTGACTCGCGAACCAGCCGGCGATCCGCCGCCGCGCTACGGCGTGACCTACGACGACCTGGAAACTCCGGAAGAACGCAAGATGTGGATCGCCGGCAGTGCCTTGAAAGTCGTCGATCTGGAAACCGGCGAGTTGCTGGGCGAACGTATCGGCTATTTGCATGACAGGGGCGGCGGGAGTGCCGCCGCCGCCCGGCAGCCATGGTCATTTGCTAAAACTGAACTGGCGTGGTCATGCCCCCAACGATTAATGGCGGGACGCAGTCAGCGAGATTTCGTCGTAAAAGTAATTCATCCCACACAAGGAGAAAATCCATGAACTCATCGGCAATAACGACTTATCTGAAATACATGCAACTGCAAGTGGTGTCGGAAGCTTTTTTAACCGATATTACGGGTAATTTGCTGAAGGATGATCCGTTTAAAATTGCGCTGGAAAAAGGAAATAAACACACGTCGATACTCACCGATAAGGAAATAGACGCTTTTCAAGCCAACTGGATCGTCGTCGCCCAACAAGCCAACACCGACACCGACACCGGATTCAGCGGTACGCTGTTCAAAACCCCAGGTTCTAATCCCGAATACGTCATCTCCTTCCGCAGCACCGAATTCGTCGAAGATAACATCCGCGACGGCGGCACCAACAACTCCATTCACGATTACGGCTGGGCCTTCGGCCAAATCAGCGACATGATGAAATGGTTCGACGGCCTGAGAAGTAGCGGCCAATTGCCGGCCGACGCCCATTTCACCGTCACAGGCTATTCGTTGGGTGGCCACTTGGCCACAGCGTTCGCGATGCTGGCTCAAGAACAAGGCTGGATAAATCAAATCGACCATGTCTACCTGTTCAACTCGGCCGGTACTGGTGGCCTGAACAATGGCAACAGCCTCGATCAAGTCATCAATAGGTTTGATCAACTCTGGAACAACGGCCAACCCGACGAAAATTTACTAATGTCGCTTGCCCAAACCGTCGGTTCAGGGCTGTACGATCAAGCCATCACCGCCGCCAATAATGCCGAAGCCGAATGGCGGCGGGTACGAACCTTGACCGACAGCACCGGCGAGCCGAATCAATCTTTTTTAGGTGTCATGGGCGATTGGCGCTTTCATCTGGCGATGAAACTGGCCGCAGAAGGCGCAACTACCGGTGCGCCATTTGGGGCCGCCATTCCTTTTACGGACACGCTCTATGCCAATACGGGCTTGTCGGACAAAATTACCGAAGTCGCCGGCTCGGGTTTTTCGGCCGTCGCGGTCAGCGGTTATCGGCACACCACTGACCAAGCCATCGTGCAGATCGAAGATCAACCCTTGTGGCGAGGCACCCCGGAGCATATCGCCGACTTGATCGACAATTTCAATGCCAGCTTCAAAGCTTTAGCCATCAGTGATCATTGGGATGTCAACGATTTCGGCGATACGCACAGCTTGGTGTTGATGATAGATTCGCTGACGGTGATGGATACCTTCGCGGCGCTTGATACCAGCGTCACTCTGGAGCAATTAAACCGCCTGATCCAATCGGCCAACAATCGCAATGCCAGTACCGAACCCGGCCAGCAGGGCCAATCCGAAGGCAATACACTGGAAATTTTAGTCGACAAACTATACAAAGCCGTTGTCGGTATCGGCCAAGCACCTGAGTTGCATAATGCCACCTATATCGATTCCAAAACCGGTGCCACAGTCAATCTCACCGACGGCAATTCGTGGTCGAACATCGAGTCTCGCAATGCGTTGCACAATAAATTAGCCGAGATTAAGACTGCGATAAAGACCGAGATCGATGATGGCAAAAGCTTTGCGTTAACCTTGCTAAGCGATGCGAACTCATCCGGCATGGTAGCTAAAGCAACCCAAAACGATGCCGAAGGCTTGGCCTACCGTTTTGCATTGGCCGAACTCAATCCTTTCGTCGTGACTGGCCTCGATTATGTGGCTTCAAACGTAAACGGGGCGCTGGATTTGTATAACTCGGCCAATGGTACCGGCGATCTAACCGAGCAGTATCTTAGAGACCGAGCCGCGATGCTAGATTGGAAACTAAAATACGACGGTGGCAAACACGATTATAACGACTTGATTGTAGCCAATTACCTATCTGCAGTCACTCTAGTAACAGCGAGCAATCCAATCATTCCTAGTGCCTATTTGGCAAGTGAAGCTTTCAAGCTTTATAAGGATAAATCCTATAGTGACGAATGGGATACTTTGCAATTTTCAGGCAATTGGACCTATATCGACAAGACTTTACTGGTCGATGGCGAGCCGCTCAAAATTGTTATTGACGACTTAAGCCTATTTTCGGACGATCATCAAATCGTCTTCGGCTCGCAGTCTGGCGAAATGCTTAACGGCAGCAATACCAGCGACAGGCTCTACGGTGGCGGCGGAGACGACCTATTAACCGGCGGCAAGGACAACGATTACCTGGAAGGCGGCCGTGGTAGCGACATTTATGCCTTCATCGCCGGCGATGGCATGGACACCATTCTGGATACCGATGGTCAAGGTAAAATCACCTTCGAAGGGATACAGGCCAAAGGCCAGACCGGCATTGCCGCCAACCAATGGATACATGCCGGCAACACTTGGCAGGATCTCCAACATAGCATCGGTTACAACTTGGTGGTCCGTGCCGATGGTACTCAGGATTTATTGATCGCTACGGCGAGCAATACCTTATTCGTCAAAAACTGGGCCGAAGGCGAATTGGGTATCAATTTGGCCGCCGGTCAAGCGCCCGCTGCGCCAAATGGTTTGAAGCTGTTCGGCGACCTCAAACCCCTAGACCAAGACCCCAATATCGCTGGCATCCAGATCGGCACCGATGCTCTAGGCAACGTCATCGTCGGTACCGAAGCCGATCCCGGCCGGGAAGACACGCTTTACGACGATACCGGCAACGATTTGCTGGAAGGCTATGCCGGCAGCGACATCCTGCTGGCCAATCGCGGCGGCGACAATCTGCTGTACGCCGACCAACAACAAGACTTCCAAACGCTCTACAACCAAGGCCAAACCGCAACGGGAACGGGACAACGCGGCGACCTGTTGAGCAGCGGCACGGGCAACGATCAACTCTATGGCAGCACCGGCCAGGATATATTGGCTGGCGGCGATGGCGCCGACGTGTTGGTGGGTGGGGGCGATGACGACATGCTCTACGGCGACGGCGGTATCGCCAACCCAAGCGGCAGTTGGTCCGAGGCCCAAGTCGCCGAGCTGGACGAAGACGGTGTGGTTCATCACCGCAAGCAACTCAACGGGGCCGTCGTTCAGGCGGCGGCGTTGGGTGGTAACGACATTCTGTACGGCGGCAACGGCAACGACCTGCTGGACGGCGGCCAGGGCAACGACGTGTTGGACGGCGGGGCCGGCCGCGACATCCTGCAAGGCGACCTAGGTAACGACGTACTGTACGCCGACGAACAAAACGCCGAAGCGGGGTTGGGCTCGGTCCCGGCCGATCGTTTGGGCGACTTTCTCAGCGGCGGTAGCGGTGACGACATGCTGATCGGCGGCGGCGGTTCCGACGCGTTGATGGGCGGCGAAGGTAGCGACTGGCTGGAAGGCGGCGCCGGTAACGACATCATTTTTGCGGATGCCGACTACACCACCCAAACCAACGATTGGACCTTCGCCAAAACCGACCAGACCTACCCCTTCGCCGACTCGACCCGGCCCAACCTGAACGGCGTCGGCCTCGGTCCGGTGAACGGCGCACTCGATACCGAGACGGTAACCAAGCGCCGGAATGCTGCAAACGAGGCCGCTTGGCCGCTAGCGGCGCGATCCAGAAAAAGCGCGTAAATGCGCAAGCTGTTGCAAAAAACGAAACGAATGGTACTAAAGGGTTATGGTAACGAGTTAACCTGTTAGACAAAATCGACCGACCCTGCCAAGGGGTCGTGTCAGAACCAACGGCGACGACCTGATAACGGATGTTCCGCAATTGGACAAGCATCATCAATGGAAGCGATTAAAAAATTGATGGAGATTTATATGAATTTGAATAGTTTGAAAATATGGCGTAATGCCCGATGGTTATTGCACCTTACGGCCTTGACAATGACGGAAAGATAGAAACAGCCGTTCAGGATGGTTTTTTCCAGGGTATGGTCTACGGTGCCAGTTCATTTTCTGTCTATCCCCTCGGTACACTGAACATAAAAGACCTAATAGGCGCCACGATATATAAGCAAAGAAATGTACAAGGCATTAGATTGATACATGGCGCAGAGAATATTCCGACCATCAAATGGCATTCACTTCGTCCTTTTATTCTGGATAGCGTTACTTATTTGATTGGCGCTCGTTTTGAAACGCCCTATGACGATTTTGAGCCCAATCACATATACAAAGACTATATGGATATATTGAAATACATCAAAGGGTCTCGGTTTGTGAAAGGTAGCGATCAACCGCTATTAGAATTTGAGACCATCTGCCGTATTCGTATGGCTGAAGAACGTTAACCATACAAAGGAAAATAACCATGTCACTGACCACATTCAATACCAGTTATATAGGAAGTGGCTATATGATGTCTTTAAAAATATTGTGTATTTTTTTTATTCTTGCGCTCTTCAATCTATGTTATGCGGATCAGCATAAAAATACATGTAAAGAAATCCATGACAAATTAGTGCATCGACAGAATAAAAAAGATCGGGCCAACTTTATTCTAGCTTATCAGCAAATAAGACCTGGAGAGGATTATTATCAAGGCATTGATATCGAAGGTGATGGCATTGACGATTCTATTATAAGGAGCTGTGGCGCAGGCATTAATGGTCTTTGCTCTTTATATGTCAATCTTTCTAGTGGGAAAAAATATGAACTAGAAGAGGCAAAGTTTTTTCTAATTCGCGTAAATAAAAAAATCTATGTTTTAGTTGGTGAGACGTCAGAAGCTGAAAAATATAAGACTGGAAAAAGGAATGTATACAGTATAAGCGACGGCGGAATAAAGATAATTTGCGATGGCCTTTAAAATAGAATTTTGGAGTTTTTATGATTAAATACAGTTTTTTTCAAAATACACAGGATTATGTTGACGCTGTAGTTGATGTGATCAGTCGAGCCGAGGGATATATTCAATATGTTAAAAATATTGGAGATGGGAAAGCTACTATAGGTTATGGATATACGTTTGAGCGTAACGATAATGTTACTATCTGGAAAAATGCCAACATTACATTAAGTGATGAGCAATGGGTAGTTCTAAAGAAAATCGATTTGGAACCAATCCTTAGCCAAAAAACAACAATTGCCATCTCTGAATTTAGCAAAAACTTGACTAATTTAGAGGCGAAATTACTGCTCGGCCAAACTTATCAGAATTATGAGTCAGCCGCAAACGAACTTGCTGTGCCCCAATCATGGGAGCGTGTTGCATTGGTTTCAATAACATATAATCGTGGGTTGCCAGCTATTCATAACAAAATGCAAGGTTTTTACGATGCGATTTATGCAGATGACAGAGCAGAGGCTTGGTTTCAAATACGCTATAACGCTCAAACTTCAAATCCCAATTTTGTCGATGGTATAGCCAAACGCCGCTATTACGAATCCGAAATATTTAGTCTTTATGATCCTGATACCGTAGACGAAGCTCAAACCAGACAAATCTACGCCATGTATAACCGGCATCATGACGATATTCTAAATTATGAGGCCACTTACGGCAGTCAAATTAGTAACGCTAATCGAGATTACCATTTATCACCAGATAACGCCGTTCAAACCCTAGAAAACAGCCTACAGAAAGCCGCCAGCGTATTGATTGGGCTTTATCTCCCCGATAGCCTGGGTGATGCCATCAACCCGTTGGACATTCAACTTGCCACTGAGCAACAGTTGGATTTGATTGGTGCCAAACGCGATGGTTATCGAATCAATGTCGGTGCGGATCAAAACGACCTCCTCATCGGCAACAACCAAGCCAACACCCTCCAAGGCCTGGGTGGGAGCGACATTTTAGTCGGCAACGGCGGGGACGATACGCTGATTGGCGGCACCGACAGCGACACCTTGCTGGGCGGCGAAGGCAACGACATCTATGTCGTCAGCCAAGGCGACGGCTTCGATACCCTGATCGACAGCGACGGCCAAGGCCATCTCTATTGGAGCTTGACCGACATACAGGGCGACGGCAACACCGCCGCCGATGAATGGAAAAAGTTCAGCGCCACCACCTGGCAAGACCAAACAAACCTCCAAGACACCATCACTTACCACTTACAAACCGAGTCGGACAACACCCAGACCTTGTACATCCTGCGTAAGGGAGATGCCGTCAAAATCCTAAACTGGCATCCGGGCGATATAGGAATTACCCTGGGCGATGGTGCCGGGCCTGGCGCCGCAGAGTACACCTACCTCGGCGACCAGCGCGCGCCGCTTACGGGTTCTCCCGGTGCGTTAACCTACAATTGGGGGACGACCTCCTGGTCGGTCGACGGGACGCTGACCGGCGGCGTTTCCGAACAAGACTTCAGCGATGTGATTTACGGCGACCAGCATGCCGCCAGCGACAAAGACTTCATCAACGGTCTGGGCGGCAATGACGCGCTGGATGGCCGGGGCGGCAACGACCGGATCGACGGCGGTGCCGGCGACGACTTGATTGGCGGCGGGTCCGGCTCGGACACCATTCATGGCGGAACCGGCAACGACGAAATCCTCAGCGCCACAGGCTTAAACGCACCGCAACGCACTGGGCCTAACGATGTCTGGCAAGCGCCCGCCGGGGAAACCATCTGGACCCTGGGCAGCACCTGGGGAATTTACGATAGTGGTAATAACTCCTCTATCATTAGCGGCGGCGGATCATTAACGCTGGACGATGCCCCGGATGTGGTTTACGGCGATGCCGGAGACGACGACATTGTTGGCGGCCACGGCGACGATTACCTGGACGGCGGTGAGGATAATGACGCTTTAAGCGGCAATGGCGGCAACGACCTGCTGGTTGGCGGTGGCGGCACTGACTTTCTGCGCGGCGACGGTTCGGTAACCACTGGGTTTTATTCGACCACCCCGGCTTTACTGCACGGCAAGGACTTTCTGGACGGCGGTGCGGGTAACGACTTGCTGTTCGGTAATGGTAACGACGATATTTTGCTCGGCGGCGCCGAAAACGACATCGTGTGGGGCGACGATACGGAAAGCGAGCTGGCCTTGCAATATCACGGCAAAGACTATCTGGACGGCGGCGCCGGCGACGATACCCTCTACGGCAATGGTGGCGACGATACCCTGATCGGCGGTGCCGGTAATGATACGCTGTATGGCGGTAAGGGTTTCGATACCTATCTCATCAACGCCGGCGAAGGTATAGACCACATCATCGATACCGATCCCGAAAAGAACAGCAAAATTATCTTCGGCAACGGCGTGAATTCTAGCGATGTTAAATTGCGTTTGGGTTCGCTGATGTTGGACCTGGGCAGCGGCAATGCCGTACATATCGAAAACTTCGACCAAACCGACGTGTTCAACAGCTCATCGGTCAGCCGCTTCGAATTCGCCGACGGTACCACGCTCAGCATCGAACAACTCTTGGCACGTGGCTTTGATCTGGATGGCACGGATCTCAACGATACAATCATCGGAAGCAATACTGTCGATCGCATAAATGGCTTGAATGGAGACGATGTATTAATTGGCGGAGAGGGTGATGACATATTAGATGGTGGAGGCGGCGCCGACTATTTGCTAGGGGGCGAGGGAGACGATACCTACCTTGTCAACGTGGGTGGTAGCACGCGGATAGCGGATTTTTTCGGCACAAATCGTCTCCAAATCTCCACCGTAACAGGATCTGGCGGCTATTTGCCCATAATCAATGTCCAATCCGGCGATTTAGTCGTAGTCAGACCAGATGGTAGTAACGTTCAAGTCCTTCAAGCGTTGTTCGGAACCAATCTGTCGATCAGAAGTGATGACGGTCGTTTAGATATTGCATCCCTGCGTGATTGGGTAGGTACAAATGTCAATCTCTCAATGAACCTCACCGTACAGAACGAGGACGGCAATCTCTTCGGCGGCGCCGGCATGGACACTCTTAGCGGGAATACGAGCGCGAATACTTTATGGGGTGGCAACGGCGCAGATCAACTATTTGGAATCGACGGTAACGACTGGCTGATAGGGGACGACGGTAACGACACCCTGGTTGGCGGCGAAGGCGACGATACGCTGGTCGGCGGACTAGGTGACGATCTACTCATCGGTGGAAATGGCATCGATAGCTATCGTTGGGGTTCGGAAACCGGGAATGATGTGATCGCTTGGCAGCCGGGTGCCGAAAATGATCGCGTGTCATTCAGCGAGGGAATACGGCGTAGCGACATTCAACTGATCCGCCAAGCTAACGGTGACTTCGTTATTCAATTACTCAATGGACCGGAAGCGACGCTAACCCTGGAAGACTGGTTCAATGAAGACGAGTTTATCGGCCAGTTTCAGTTCGCGGACGGCTCAACAATCGACAGTACGGAGCTTGATAATTTACGTCATTCTCGAATAACGGGTGGGGCAAGCGACGATCTGTTACTGGGATCCCAATTTGCTGACACCGTGGAAGGAATGAATGGTGACGATATCCTAGACGGTAGCCAAGGCGACGATACCCTGTTGGGGGGCAATGGCACCGATACCTACATACTAAAGTCTGGCAATATGGGAATCGATACGGTTGTTGAGCAAACGGACGAAACCAGTGTTATCAGATTGGTTGGGTTAAATTTTTCTGATTTGGAAGGGCGTGTTGACGGTAGCTCTTTATTGCTCACCTGGCAAAATGGCAATCAGGGATTGAAACTCGCGGACTTTTATGAATTGCCGCACGAGTGGTTGATTCAAAACCGAGAGGGCGAAACCCAATCGCTCACGGAAGTTTTAGCGACTAATGCGGCTTATAGAGCCTCGATCGAGAAAATTGCTGGCTTAGAAGAAACTTTTGTACTTGATTGGCGGACCAGGGCCGCCGACCGATTGGTAAAGTCTGGTTTCACTCAATTGAATGATGGAACTTTTGAGCAAAAATCGCAAATTCATTTCAATTACGATTTTATTCATTTCACGCCCCCAGCAACTTCACGACCTGACCAGGAATCCGGCTATATCTATACGACCGATTGGTTGAAAACCGAACTGGCTGTCAAAACCGTGATATTAGACGAACTAAGTCAGGCACGGGGTTATGAACAGAATTGGGATTCTGGTGTTTATAGGACAGCGCTTTCAGGATGGAACCGAAACCAATTCGAGGAATTTGAAAATATTTATCGCGAGAATAGAGTTTTAAAATCTGAAATTGTCAATCTTGGCCTCGGCTGGGAAGCTAATTCATTTTTCATCCCCATTGGTGGGACAGTCCACCCTTTTGGTGGAATTGTTGGTCAATATCTATTATCCTGGGAGGAAGTCGAAAATCAGTTTCTGTATCAGCAGCAACACTTTCATGTTAATGCGAGCGTAAACATCTCTGAAGTTTCTGAAAGTACCGGTGGCGAGATCGGTGCGGTTGAGTTAGGCCGTCAGTTACAATCTGGACAAACTTTGCCCTCGCATTTAAAATTAAGGCTTGAAACGATTAATACCGTGAGGAATCTAATTAAAGTTGAGGGAAGTGTAAGCGACGATCATATTGTTATTCGAAACGCACCACCTGCTTTGATTATTAAAGCCGGTGATGGGAATGATTTCGTCGACAGTTGGAATTTTCATGGCGAGGGTAATGAAGAGACCGTGGCGTTTCTTGATGGGGACGGTGGAAACGATACCCTGTTAGGAACGTCGAATGCCGATGTACTGATTGGCGGCAATGGCGTGAATTATTTGCTAGGAAATGGAGGTTCCGATCGCTATGTACTTTCTGCGGGGGGATTTGACATTATCAATCCATGGTTCGAGACTAATTATTTCGTTAGCGTAGCAAGCATTGATGTTTTGGAACTGCCGGATGGCGTGACGCAGCTCAATCTAAAATCGCGCTACAGCGTAATAAAAATTAACGGCGAACGTTTCCAAACCGTGGAATTGAATTGGAATGGTGCGTCTCACGCGGCTATCTTATTACCTGGCGAGAATGCACAATTTGACGTATCTTCGTTCGATACGGTAACCGTTCGTTTCGCCGATGGTAGTACTCTCGGGCTTGACGAATTGTTATCCAGTACGCCGTCATTTTTGGGGTTCTCAGGGGAGTGGGATGAACCGTACTTCGTAAATTCCGATACTTCATTTATCTCAGAGTGGCAGTTACCGTTGCCGACTGCCGAGTTTCGTTTGGGCATGGGAGAGGCCGTAGCGCACAAGTTCTCGGGTGGCGTAGTATTTGATTGGAGAATTGATCCTGAGGATGTGGTATTAGTTAAGTCCGGGAACGATTTATTGATTACATTTAGCGATACTTCCGACTCGTTGCGGTTAGTTGATTGGTATTTTCAAGACGACGAACCGGAACTAATTTTCGATGACGATGAGTGGAGTTATTCCTTTGCGTCGGCGCTTGGTACAACGCTAATGGGCTCGGCGTTAAATGATAATTTAGTATCGCCCGATGATTATTCGTGGACATTAATTGGGCAATTGGGTAGCGACAACATAATTGGCAAAGGGGGCAACGATACATTAGTTGGCGGCGAAGGTAGCGACACCTTAGCGGGTGGGAATGGTGATGACACCTACGACCTGGATGCCTCCGACGGACTCGTGGATTCCGTATTGGAATATGACGGAGAAGGCACCGATACGGTGTACATCACAGGTGTCCAAGCTTATACGTTGACCGCCAACGTTGAAAACGCGATATCCAACGGTACTGGGCTAAGCTTGGCCGGAAATACGTTGGACAATCAACTAACCGGCGACGCCGGCACCAACACCTTGAAAGGCAACGCCGGCGCAGATACGTTGATCGGCTTGGACGGTAACGATACTTACTCAGTCGATAACGCTAACGACCACGTTATCGAGAATGCCGGCGAAGGTAACGACACGGTGTATTCCAGCGTCAGCTACGCCTTGCCCGACAACGTGGAGAATTTAGGCTTGATCGGCTCAGCCGCGATCAATGCTACCGGCAACGGTCTGGACAACATCATCTACGGCAACGCCGCTGCCAATATCCTCAGAGGTGGCGCCGGCACCGACACTTTACGCGGTGGGCAAGGCAACGATACCTATGAGGTGGACAACGCTGACGATGCCGTTCTCGAAGCCGCCGGCGAAGGTAGCGACACGGTGTATTCCAGCGTCAGCTACGCGTTGACCGACAATGTGGAGAATTTAGGTTTGACCGGCTCAGGCGCGATCAATGCTACCGGCAACGGTCTGGACAACATCATCTACGGCAACGTCGCTGCCAATATCCTCAGAGGTGGCGCCGGCACCGACACCTTGCGCGGTGGGCAAGGCAACGATACCTATGAGGTGGACAACGCTGGCGATGTCGTTCTCGAAGCTGCCGGCGAAGGTAGCGACACGGTGTATTCCAGCGTCAGCTACGCCTTGACCGACAATGTGGAGAATTTAGGTTTGACCGGCTCAGCCGCGATCAATGCTACCGGCAACGGTCTGGACAACATCATCTACGGCAACGTCGCCGCCAATACCCTCAGAGGTGGTGCCGGCACCGACACCTTGCGCGGTGGGCAAGGCAACGATACCTATGAGGTGGACAACACCGGCGATGTCGTTCTCGAAGCTGCCGGCGAAGGTAGCGACACGGTGTACGCCAGTGTCAGCTATGCCTTGACCGACAATGTGGAGAATTTAGGTTTGACCGGCTCAGCCGCGATCAATGCTACCGGCAACGGTCTGGACAACATCATCTACGGCAACGCCGCCGCCAATACCCTTAGAGGTGGCGCCGGCACCGATACCTTGCGCGGCAGTACCGGCAACGACACCTACGTTCTGGACCGGGGCTACAGTGCCGACACCGTGGTCGAGAACGATGCGACGGTGGGTAATACCGACGTGGCCCAGTTCCTGACCGGCGTGAGCGCCGACCAGTTGTGGTTCGTCCATGCGGGGAACAACCTGGAAGTCAGCATCATCGGAACGTCGGATAAGCTGGTCGTGCAAAACTGGTATAGCGGCAGCGCCAACCACGTCGAGCAGTTCAAGACCACGGACGGCAATTTGACCTTGCTGGATAGTCAGGTCGAGAGTCTGGTGTCGGCAATGGCGGCCTTTGCACCGCCGTCGTCGGGCCAAACCACGTTGCCGACGAATTACCAAACCGCGCTGGCGCCGGTGATTGCGGCCAACTGGCAATAAGCGGCGTCAGCGTGTCCCATCCCCGAGGTCAAGCATCTCGGGGATGGGGCGTTGGAGCGCCGGCTTTGGTTGAATGCGTTCCTAATCAGTTCCTTGGTTCCGCGCTTGATTAGGTGACCAGATAACCATTTCGAACTGGTATGAATGACGCTCGGTGCTGTTGAGCGCCGCCTCGTTTATGGAAACGAAAAGGAATGGAAGCGGCCGCTGTTTTGACGGGCTTGTTAATCCCGCCGCCGTAACCGATCCAGCCATCCAAGCTGCGCCGGCAAACACACCGTGTTGAGATCGTAGCGCTCGATCACCGTTTGCCGGGCGTTGTGCCGCATGGCGGCAAACCCCTCCGGCCCCGCCTTTAAACCTTCGATGACTCGTTCGGCAATCTCGCTGGGCGAGAAGAAATCCACCAACCAACCGTTATCGCCGTCGCAAATCACTTCTTGCACCGGCGCGGTATTCGAAGCCACCACCAGACAGCCGGCGGCCATCGCTTCCAGCACCGACCAGGACAACACGAAGGGATAGGTCAGGTAGACGTGGACCCTCGATAGTTGCAATATCTTCAGAAAGGTCGGATACGCCACCTTGCCCAGAAAATGCACCCGCCGCCCATCCAGGGCGTCGCCAAGTTCCGCCTGTAACTGTTGACGATAGGTCTGCCCCGGCGGCAGGCGCTTGCCGTAACTGACCTCATCGCCGCCGACGATCACGATCAGTGCCTGGGGCCGGGCTGCCAGGACGGCCGGCAGACTGCGCATGAAGCTGGGAAAACCGCGATAGGGTTCCAGATTGCGGGCCACGTACGTGACGACTTCGTCGGCCCGGCTCAACGTCAGCCCGGCTTGCGCCAGGGATAAGGCCGCATCCGGATTCGGGCGGACGATGCTCGTGTCGATGCCGTCGTGGATGACGTGCAATTTGTCGTGGTAGCCGGTCGGATAGCGCGATTTCTGCCAGTGAGTGGGACAGAGTCCGGCATCGACCGTATCCAAGGCCAAATAATTACCCAGATTCTTGGTCCGCAAGCGCGGTCCGTCGTCGAAGGCGGTCGGCTCGTTCGGATCGAAACCGACATCGGCGCCGCTCAGCCGGTAAAAGAACTCGAAGTAACCCAGCAGCGGCGATTGCGGGAATACCTCCTTCAAATACCAGATTTCGCCCCAGCCGTTATGACTCAGCATCAAATCCGGTACGAAACCGGCCCGTTTTAAGTCCAAGGCGATGCGGGCGACACTTTGAGCGTTGATCACCGCCGTTTCGGTTTCCCGCAAATATTGGTGAACGCTGTGCGATCGTGCCCGGTGCGGTCGGTAGACCATTTTCCGCACGCCCGGCAGTTCGCCTTCCGAACGTTGGGTGATAAACACGACTTGATGGCGGGGATCGGCGGCCAGATGGGCGGCCAAGTGGCGATACTGGCCGGGGAAATTTTGATGGACGAATAGGCATTTCATCGGAGCTTAGCGCTTGATGTTGGGTTGTTTGCGATGTGTGTCGTCGTTTGGCGGATCGGCGAATACCGTTCTATGGCGTTCATCACTATTTGGCGCTGATAGCCGGCCGACCGTTTCCGTATCGCCCTTCAGCCTGCTCGATCAGGTCCCGTCCCAACAAACCGCTGCTGGTGAACAAGCGCAAGCGGGCCGCTCGCCAGTCGGCGAGGGTGCGCAGGCGTTCCTGACGGGCGTCGGCCAACGCGGTCTGGGTATTCAGCAGTTCCAGAATGTCGGCGGCGCCTTTGTCGTAACGCCGCCGGGAGCTGTCGACCGCGGCTTGCGCGCTTTCCAGCCAAGTCGCCGAATAGCTGAGGTTGCGCAGCGCGGCTTCGGCCTCGGCGTGGGCCTTGACCACATCCAGCAGGGTCTGCCGCTCGGTGTCGGCCAGTTCGGCCGCGCGCTGCTCGGCTTGGGCCTGAGCGCCGCGGATTTTGTAGGTGCGGACAAAGCCTTCGAACAGTGGGATGGTCAGATTGATACCGATAGTTTCCACTCTCGTTTGGTTTTGCGACAGGGCTTGATTGGGGTAGCCGTTTTGATAGGCGTTCAGGCTAAAGTCCAGCGTCGGCAAACCTTCGGCGCGGGCCTGAACGATACGTTCCTTGGCGGCTTCCCACTGGGCTTGGGCCGCGACGATGGCCGGATGGCGGCGCTGGGCTTCGGCCAGCCAGGTTTGCAAATCGCGGCCGTCTTGGGCCAGCGTCTCGCCGGCCACCGCTGTGTCGACGTTGTCCGGCAAATTCAGTAGCGTCTCCGGCGCGATACCCATCGCCTGGCGCAGTACCGCCAAGGCTTTGCGGTAGTCGCCGTCGGCCCGGCTGCGTCCCAATGCCGCCTTGGCCAGGGCGGTTTCGGCTTGTAGGGTATCGCTACGGCCGCTGACGCCGCAGGCCTCGCGGCGGCGGGCGCTCGTCAGGGTCTGGCCGGCCAGGGCCTCGCTATCGGTCTTGGCCCGCCGATGGGCGTTGGCGGTTTGGGCGTCGAAATAGGCTTGAATCACGCCGTCCAGGATGCGTTGAAACACCGCGTCTTGATTGGCCAGCGCTTGGGTCAATAGCCAGTTGGCGGCGGCCAGATTGGCCGCGCGGCCACCGAAGTCGAACAAGCGCCAACTCAGATTGCCGTATAAGGTAAAGCCGTCGGTCTCGCTCGAGGGGATGGATGAATCCGGATATTGGTAATAACTGTTCAGATGGTTGACGGCCGCGTTCACGGTCGGCCAATATCCGGCCTTGGCCACGCCGAGATTGGCGGCCTGGATTTTGAGTTCGGCCCAGGCGGCTTGGGCTTGCGGATGATTGCATAGCGCCAGATCGACCGCGTCGTCCAGCAGCAACGGCGTTGCGAAGTCTTTTTCAACCGGACAGACGATGCTTTGCCGGTCGCCCGGCAACACCGCGCCCTGCGTCAGCACTGGCGGTCGGGTATTGAGCGGATCGTCGAGCACGTCGGGAATGTTGGGTACGGGGGATAGATCAACACTTAGGGCCAACTCGGGCATTAGGCCCAGCGCCACACTCAGCGCCAGTGCCGTGGCCGAACGGCCAGGGCGGCACGCTGTTCGCACCGTTTTGGCGTTAACGCTCACGTAAGCTTTCCCGGCCGTGTTGCAACAACGGCGTCAACACGTATTCGATCACCCGGCGCCGGCCGGTTTTGATGTCGGCCTGGATCGACAGACCTGGCGACAGCAGTGCCTCGTGGCCGTCTACCGCCAACGTGGCTTGGTCGAGGGCGATACGCACGCTGTAGATCAAACCTTTCTTCTCGTCTTGAATCGCATCGCGCGACACGTGGGCCACCTGGCCAGTGACGGTGCCGTATTTGGTATAGGGGAAGGCGTCGATCTTGACTTCGGCGCGTTGGCCTTCCCGCACGAAGCCGATGTCTTTGTTTTCCAGGGTGGCTTCGACTTCGACCGTACTGTCTTGCGGCACCAATTGCAGCAGAGGCTGGGCCGCCGCGACCACGCCGCCGACAGTATGCGCCGCCAATTGCAGCACGGTGCCGGCCACCGGGGCGCTCAGTTTCAATAATCGGCCGTGGGCGTCGGCGCGGGCGGCGTCCTGCTCGGCGTCGCTGGCCAGTTTGCCGGCTTGGGTGCGTTCGTCGAAGGCCAATTTGCGGGTCTCGGCGATCAGCGCGGCGCGCTGGTTTTTGGCGCTGTCGAGTTGGCCTTGCAGCTCGATACGCGCCTGTTCCTTTTCCAGGTAGGCGTGCGGGGCGACGTCGTGGGCCTCGGCCAAGGCCTGGAAGTCCCGAGCTTGTTGCGCGGCCAGCGGCAGCGCCACTGCGTAACGGGCGATATCGCCGTCCAGGCGCTGCCGCTTGGCGATGAAGTCGCGGTATTGGCCCGCCAAATGCGCCAACGCGGCTTGGTACTTGGCCGCGGGTACCTCGGCGGGACAGGCGAAGGCCGGCGCCTTGCCATGATCGATGGCGTCGATCAAGGCCTCGGCCCGCGCCTCCTGCAAGCGGGCTTCGATATAGTTGGCCCTGGCCTTGTCGCGTTCGGCGTCGAAGGCGCTGCTGTCCAGGTCCAGTAACGGGTCGCCTTGCTTGACGAACTGGCCTTCGCGCACGTAAATCGCCGCGACGCTGGCGGTATCGAGCGAGGCGATGGTCTTGGTACGGGCGCTGGGGATGATCTTGCCGGCGGCGTTGACGATGATGTCCACTTCGCCCAGACAGGCCCAGGCCAGCGTCGCGGCGACCAACGCCATCAACAGCCAGGCCACGCCGCGGCCCAAGGGCGAGACCGGTTTGGCCTGCAAGGCTAGGGCCGCCGGCAGAAACTCGGCTTCGTCGTTCGAGAGTGGCGGGCGATCCAGCTCTCGGCGCCGTTGCCAGAAGTAACGGAAGGTGTCGCGGTAACGGCCCCACAGTTCGGCGTAGGCTTGCAATCGGTGGCGCAGGCTCATGCCCCGGCCTGCTGCAGTTGGTACAAGTGGGCGTAGATGCCGTTCGGTACTTGCAGTAGCTCTTGATGCCGGCCGGTCTCGGCAATCTGGCCGCGTTCCATGACCACGATACGGCTGGCGTCGCGCACCGCCGACAAGCGGTGAGCGATGATCAATACGGTACGGCCCTGGCAGATGCGGCGCATATTGTCCTGAATGACTTTTTCCGATTCGTAGTCCAAGGCGCTGGTGGCTTCGTCGAAGATCAAAATCCGCGGATTGCCGATCAGCGCTCGGGCAATGGCGATGCGCTGGCGCTGACCGCCGGACAAACCGGTACCGTGTTCGCCGACCAGGGTGTCGTAGCCTTCCGACAATTCGCAGATGAACTCGTGGGCGCCGGCCAGTTTGGCGGCTTCGATGACGGCTTCGAACGGCAAGGCCGGGTTGACCAGGGCGATGTTGTCGCGAATCGAGCGGTTGAATAAGGTGTTTTCCTGCAACACCACGCCGATTTGCTGGCGTAGCGAGGCGGTGTCGATAATGCCGATGTCGTGGCCGTCGATCAGTACCCGGCCGCGGTCCGGCACGAACAGACGCTGCACCAGTTTGGTCAAGGTGCTTTTGCCGGAACCGGAGCGGCCGACGATGCCGATCACTTCGCCCGGCGCGATGTTTAAATTCACTGCGCGAATCACGTCCGGCGCATCCGGCCGGTAGCGAAACGAGACTTGGTCGAATTCGATGGCGCCGGCAATGCGCGGTAATCGGGTCTTTTGGCCCATGATTTCGCTACGGGTGTTGAGAATATCGCCCAGGCGGCGCATCGAGATGCCGACTTGTTGAAAGTCGTTCCACAGCTGCGCCAACCGTAAGATCGGCGCCGAGACCTGCCCGGACAGCATGTTGAAGGCCACCAGTTCGCCGACGGTCAGTTGGCCGTCGACCACCAGCGTGGCGCCCAGCCACATGATGGCGGCGGTCACCAGTTTGCTGATCAGGTTGACGCCGCCGCCGGCCAAGGTCGCCGCCTGCGTCACCGCCAGGCCGGCGGACACGTAAGCGGCCAGTTGTTTCTCCCAGTGCAGGGTCCAACGCGGTTCGACCGCCATCGCCTTGACCGTGTCGATACCGCTGATGGTTTCGACCAAAAAGGCCTGACTTTCGGCGCCACGGTTGAATTTCTCGTCGAGTCGAGCCCGAATCACCGGGGTGAACGCCACCGACAACAAGATATACAGCGGTATCGATACCACGACGATCAGGGTCAGCCACGGGCTGTAGTACAGCATCACGCCGATGAATATCACCGAGAACAGCAAATCCAGCAGCAAGGTGATGGCATTACCGGTCAGAAACGAACGGATATTCTCCAGCTCGCGGACTCTGGCGACCGAATCGCCGACCCGGCGCGCCTGAAAATAAGCGGTCGGCAGGGCCAGCAAATGCTTGAACAAGCGGGCGCCCAGTTCCACGTCGATCTTACTGCTGGTATGAGCGAACACCCAAGTGCGGATGCCGGACAAGGCGGCTTCGAACAGCATCGCGCCGATTAAGCCGATCGCAATCACGTTCAAGGTCTTCATCGCGTGGTTGACCAGCACCTTGTCCATCACCACTTGGAAAAACAGCGGCGTGACCAGGCCTATCAGTTGCAACACCAGCGAAATCAACAGCACTTCGCCGAACAGCTTGCGGTACTTGATCAGGGCGGGAATGAACCAGGTGAAATCGAATTGCGCGGCCTCGCCGGCATAGCTGGCCTTGGAAGTGAAAAACAGCAGCTCGCCAGTCCAGCAGGCCAGCAACTCGGCCAACGTCAACACCGTTGGCGGTTCGCCGGGGCGCTGGATCAGGACATTGGCGTCGGCGTTTGGCGTGCGCTGATTGCCGGCCGGCTGGCCGCCCGGAGCCGAAACCACGGGCGCCGGCACCCCGGCATCGAATTTGGCCAGGATGAAGTAGCGGCCGTCGATGTCCTTCGCCATTGCCGGCAACGGCGCTAACGCTAAACGTTGCGGGTCTTGCCGGCGCAACTGGGCGGTCAAGCCCACCCGTTGTGCGGCCAATTGCAAGGCTCGGTGGTCGAAACGGTAACGCCCCTCGCGATCCGCCACCAACATCGGCCCAAACTCGTGGCGCAACGCCGCTTCGTCGGCGGCCACGCCGTGGAAGGCGGCCATCATTAATAACGCGGCTAGTCCGGTGTCCAGGCCTGGAGAGTTTGGATTCGCTGATGTCATTGCGAGTAGCCGGTTAGAACTGGCACGTTTATCAGTGGGAAAACACTGAGTACACTGACGGAGCTGACGAATCGCAAATCGAACACGGGCATCCTTGACTAGAGGCGAATGAAATACAGGTTGGTAAATTCGAACTTTGTCGCTAACGGCAAGCCCGTTCTGCGAAAAGACCGGGCAAATCTAGTCTGCGTTGCGGCATTTGTCTAGAGGAACGGGTTGGCAATGTGTGGGAGCGCCAAGATTGAAAGATCGTCAGTGATTACACAGTGAAATTGAGTATAGGCGCCACCGGCTGTTTTGGAACAGGAATCACTGGTGGGTTTGCGGTCGGAATGGGTGGCGGCTTTAATCGGAATATGCAGATATAAACGAAATAGCAATCATCATCAGTCCAGCAGCCGAACATCGCCATTCCTTCAGGGCCATTTCTGGCGGTATAAGCAGCATGGAACGCTCCCCGAAGGACGTACAATTCACCCGATTCATATTCTTGACGGCATAGCGTGATTCGGTGCCAGCTCATTGATTTTGTCATCCCATGCTCGCTTTCCAATGGAAGCTTATGTCGAAAGCAAGTGTAAGCCTGTTATTGGCTAATGCCAAACTTGGGGAGGCGTTACGATCCTCGATGTAAGGGGAGTGATTTGCAATCGAGAATTAAAAATAGATTAGCAAGTAAAAGGCTGGTTCTGAGTTAAGCAATTGCCACCGATTACTGTCATCGGTGACCCAATTGTCTGGTTTGAATGAAAGCTGCTATCGGCTGAAACAGTGATTCATCGTCACGACGAAGCTGGACTGAGCATAATGCCAAGTCGCTTAAATCTCGCGTAAGCCTAAATTTCAGGCACAAAAAAACCAGCTCTGATTTCTCAGTAACTGGTTGATTTTCTTATCGAATTGGTGGTGGGTCGTGTGCGATTCGAACGCACGACCATCGCATTAAAAGTGCCTCACCAACGAATTGAAACAACGTGAAACTGTAGTTTATTCCTTATATGTACACAGTTTCAAGTAGTTTTGTTTTGGTTTGATTCAATTTAGGCTCATGTCGTTTGACTACTGCGCCTAAATTTACGCCTTGAATTCGGTCCACTGTTACCAGAATGTCCCCCCTGAAATCGCTGCCGGAGCCATGTCCAAACCGTCAGCGAGCAGAATGGAATTGAGCTGGCGCAACGTCCCCGCCAAGTCGGTCAAAATATAAAAATGGACTATGTTTCGTCTAACGATGAAATTGGGACGCACAATGAAGAAACTAGCCTTTTCCCTCCTGCTGGTCGCAGTCAATGCCCAATCGGCCGTTACTTCGAAACTGACCGAGATTGAAACCGTCATGCCCGGCGAACTTTGCAATGCTCAAAGCAACGACGCGCTACAAAAACTGATGGAAAAACACATGGACGACAGGGGCATCATTAACCTCTATGCACTCTATCTGGGTCTGTGTCAGTTGGTGCATCAAGGGACCATCACAGAACAAGTCGCCTCGGAACAATGGGTCCCCGAGAAAACGCGGCTCATTGAGTCGCGCCGGCGGCGTTAGCAACTAATTTCGTGAGGAAAGCCTAATGAGATGTATCGCCTACAACGACGGCTATAAATACCAACTCAAAGAAACCTACGCCGTCGTTATCGAAATTAAACCGGCTTCTCTCATCCAGTCGGATTACATTGACCTGGACACCAGTGGCCAACTTACCATCCGCAAAGGCTACGCCTGGGATGGGCCATCCGGCCCCACCATCGACACTCCATCATTTATGCGCGGCTCCCTAGTGCATGACGCCTTGTATCAATTGATGCGGGACGAGTATCTGGATCGCAATGTCCATCGCGGCACCGCCGATCTAATTCTAAAAAGAATCTGCCTGGAAGATGGCATGTGGCCGGCGCGGGCATGGTGGGTTTATGAAGCCGTAAAACGCTTTGCCGATCCAGCATCGGACCCGGCATCAAAAAGACCACCGATAAAAGCGCCAGAAGGTTGCGACCCTTAAAACAATTAGCCAAGGTAAAATCGTAGATACCGGGCCGGCCGCAGCATTCGCTTAGGCCTGTTTCTTTATTCCTTGAGAATCCCGCCGCTGATCCCTGATTTTAGCCCGCTGCGCTACGAAATAATCCGGGTAGTACCAACCGGGCCGAGCCGGCGGCGGTGTTTGTCTGGTCTTGGGCATTATCGCTCCTGTGATTTTGGAGCTTTGAGTTTAGCGCAGGATCACGGAGAGTTTGGGGTGGTGTTCCGGTTATTCCTTGTCAGCTCGATCCGTTTAGATTGCTTTCAGCGAATATGTGTGGATTCAGAGAAGCTTAATTGGCCCGGAACGCTCCTCGCCGAGGGCGCTACCTACTTTTATAATTGCAGCGGGAAGGTATTTTGTGAGCCTCTTACCATCCCCATTGAGTAAATCAACTTTGAAACACGTTGTAACCTTTGAATCTGATTTCCAATTTATATCAGTCTGCTCTACCAAAGGTTGAAAATTAACTCGAAACGCAGTAATTTCGCCTGGCTTTACGATAATAGTGCTTGCGTCGCTCGACTTTCCATTGATTTCCAATTGACCCCAAGACTGTGATGAACCACCAGCGCCAACTGAGCAAGCCGACAGTGGAGGATTATGACCATGATTCCACAGATTAGTGACTTGAGTCTCCTGGTTGAACAGGACGATCCATTGAATATCAGTGATGGCTACGGAACGGTTGCCTCCGTTCACGAATACCATATCTGGGCTTACAGATAGCTCGATTTGCCCGTATATGCTTTCTACCGATGGCCCTTGGTATTTCATCTCTGGCGACCCCCTCACCGAATAAGTCCAATCAACCAACAATTCATCGTGGGACCAAAAGAATTGAAAATACAATGCGCCGAAAGAAATAATTGCGGCCGTAATTGAAACAAGTAATGAAACTCTTTCCGCAGTGGTCATTAATGCGCTCTAAGTTGGAACTATCGGTGATTTGTCTATGGTATTGAACCAAATAGATCACGATGTAGCAATGGAATACTACCGTTTTTGGCGGAGCTGTCCGCTGCAGCGTGGCCGCGAGTTTGCATCGAAAAAAGCCGGTGCCGGGCCGGCTCGAGATTGATTGCTAGACTGAGACCTAATTCAACTAGCTATTTTGAGTTTTGCGAATTCCACAATATCGAGGGAAATCATTTTTGAGTTGCCAGCGTATGGCTTGAGATGCTCGCTCGATAGATGCGCGTATCTTAGAACCATGTCGTAGCTCGCCCATCCGCCAAGCTTTTGTAACACGTCCAACGGCGTCCCGGCCTGAATATGCCAACTGGCCCACGTGTGACGAAGGTCGTGCCAGCGAAAATCTTCAATGCCGGCCCGAACCAGCGCCTTTCGCCACGCATTCCCGCCGGCCTTCTTTACGGGCTCGCCTTCGTAGACGAACACGTAGTCCCGGTGCTGGCCTTGCTGGTTTCGCAAGATCGCCATAGCATCGGAATTGAGCGGTACCGCAATCGGCTTTCCGGCCTTGGCCTGATGAGATTCGATCCAGGCGCACTCTCGCCGCAAATCGACCTGTCTCCACAATAAACCGGTGAGGTCGCCAGCGCGAACCTAGCCATCGCCGCCAGATGCTCCGGAAGCTCGGCGATGACGGCGGCGGCCTCTTCGTGCGTCAACCATCGGATTCGCTCCTTTGGCTCAGGCAAGAACCGAAACACCGGCACAGTATCGAGCCAATCCCACTCGTTCTTGGCCCGGTTCAATATCGCCCGGATCAGCGACAAGACCCGATTCGCCGTCGCATTGCTTGACCCCTCCGACTTCTTGGCGTCTCTGATCGATTCCAGAAGCGGCTTGTCGATCTGGCTAAGCTTCTTCCCGCCCAAGTGGTCGTCCAGCCAGCGCAGGTGATAGCGATCGGTCTCGATGCTGCGCTTGTGGCCGTCCTGCTCGGTAATCCACTTGATCACCGCGTCTTGCCAGGTGCGGTCTTCTTTCTTTCCGAGCTTGCAGACCTGCCATTGCTCCGCCCTGAGCTTGTCATGCAGTTCTTGGGCTTCTCTTTTGACTTTAGTTTTAGCAGATCGGCGTATTCGTTCGCCGTTTGCCGTGGTGATGTCAATCCACCACGTGGTGCCACGTTGGAAGATGGGCATGGGTTTTCCTCCTTTGGTTTAGCTCCATCAATGACTCGCAACGCTTGTTCAGAATCGGGATAACGGCCGCTGATCCAGTCGGCAAGGTGTTCTTTGACATAAATCCAGCGCCGACCCGGTTTCTTACCGGGGATTTCCCCGGACTTGGTTTTTCTGGCCAAGACGATGGGGTGCATCATCAGCATTTCAGCCGCCTGTTGCAGGGTTAAGATTTCCATTGTTTTCTTCCGTCTTATGGTTTCTGGAAGGTTTATTATGCCTCTACGCCTTCGGTCGAATGGCGGCGATATTAACCTTCCCGTGCCGCTAAGCCTTCTCTGTAACGCCTCAATTCAACGTCGATGCCTGCGGCCTCTTCGGTGATGGACTCGGCAAAACGAAGCAGCTTGTCGAACAGACCGGCGCCGCTTGAGCGCGCGCAGTCTCCGGCCGGCTCGGCTTTGGCGCCGGCTGCGGGATCGGAGTCTGGCGCTTGATCTTCCGGCCAGTTCAGAGCTTCGACAATCCCCAGAACCTCGTTGACCTCGCGCTGCACTGAATACAGGGCTGTCTGGACGTTCTCGTTCGGAATGCTATCGATAAACCCGTCAAATATCAGCGCCAGGATAGCGTTTGCGCGCTGCGCGGCGTTGTAGGCGTTGTCCAAGGTGTTTGCTGGGGTAGCGCTCATGCTGCACCGCCTTGCGCCCAGCGAACAAAGCGGTCGCCGCCATCGCCTAGATACTGGTGAATCTCCTTCGCGGTGGCTCGGGCGTCCAGCGTCAGCACGGCCATGCAGTCATCGAACAGGACTTTGTCCAAGCCCCGAAGCCGAACCAGATTGAAAGGGAAGTGGTAGCCGTTATACAGGCCAAGCAGAAAGCAGCGCACGGTATTGGCTTGGCCGGTATCGCGATCGGCCACTTCGGCCAGACGGATCAACGCCGGAATGCCGGCCTCGGTCGCGGCTTGGCGTTCGGTGTCAAAATCGAAAAGTTGCTGTAGCAGAGCGTCAACGGGGGCGCGGGCGAGTGTTGGATTGTTCATGCTGCATCTCCAACGGTATCGGTGGCGTCGGTCCAGGCCAAGACAATCGCTTTAATGTCTCTGAGGTCCTTTAGCGCGCTATCCAGCGCAAAGTAGACGGTTTCCGGGTTGATGCGATTAATCTTGCCGAGCCCGTTTTCGTCTTCGCCGGCTATGCAAAGCGCTTGCACTGTGCCGATAACCGCTTCGGCTCTGCCGGCGATTTCCTCTATTGAGCAGACTATATCGGCGTTCCCGCCAATGTCGAAAATGCGATGGCTGAAATCAATTGAATTTGGGCGGATTTTGCCCGTGGTTGGGGTGTGCATGTCGGTTCTCCACTGAAAAGTAAGTAACCGCCGCCCATTGGTCTCAATCGTTGGGCGACGTGGTTAAGTGGGTTGAGACTACCGCTCAGTGGGGCGGCCAGCCGTAAGGCTGCCCAAATAACCACGCCATAACGAATTCGTACAGCACTGCCGTACTGATATGACGGGCACAAAAAAGCCGCAAGGGTATGCGGCGCTTTTCATCGCCACTGATAAAAACGGGGTCTCAATCCCGCCCCCGGTGCGCCGGGGTCGAAAACATTCTGCTACTGGGGCGACGGAGATGTCAAGGAAATTCTTAAACCATCAAAGAGAATGAAGATATTGCTTAGATACGCAATGTGGCCGATGATATGCGCCAAACACTTATCTTTGAGAGGATTCGAATGGATTTAGGTTCGGCACCAGCCATTGTGACAACTATTAAAACCGCTATCGAAATCGCTAATTTGCTAAAAAATAGCGATGATTCCCTTGAAAAAGTGGAGGCAAAGCAGCGCTTGGTCGAAATTATTTCAGCCTTGGTCGACGCGAAGTCCGAAATAATAGATATGCAGCAGCTTTTAATTGGCAAGGACGGGGAAGTCCGTGCGCTTCAAGAAAAGCTCAAAATCAAAGCCCAACTTCAGTGGGAAAGCCCATATTACTGGCGAGTAGACGGTAACGAGAAAGACGGCCCGTACTGCCAACATTGCTACGACAAAAACCAGGAGTTAATACGCCTACAAGGCAATGGCGAAGGGCATTGGCGCTGTACGGCGTGCAAAAACGAGTACAAAACTAGCTCGTATAGCGCCACCATTACCACGGTAGCCTTCAGTGATGATCGTTACCACGGGTATTAATTTGAAAGTGTAATTAGTCGATCCTATGCCAAGACGCCGCTATCGCCGAAATTACCGGAACCGATCAATGGCCGGAGGCCTGTTGTCCGACACCGCTTACATGGCCAACCGCTTTTCTTGGCAAGGTGCCTTGATTCTTGGACTGGTGCAATTCGTGGTGTTTTATTGGTTGTTGCCGGCATGGATCAACCACCAACTCGAATCGCTTCAAAGCAATATGTTTCGGCCAATTGTGGAAGCGATCTTTGCTAAGCGTGTGCATTGGCTCCAATGGCTCGCGACTGCCCTGGCGCTGATCTGCGGTTTCTTTGCGGCCCGGAATTACTTCGCCTCCGGACAACTTGATCGCTATGGCGAAAGACAGGTCGGTTTTATCAGTCGTCTTCTGGCCAGATGGTTCGACTAGACCTGTTATGTTATCCCCAATCTCTGTGGAAAACCCTGTGACAAAGCCGTGACAAAACTTGGAAACGGCCCGGCATACTTGAAGTGAGGTCGGATTGGCTAAAAGTTGGACAAGCTTTTCGCGGGCTCAATCGGGACAACACCTAATTTCAACAAAGCCTCGGACTTGATCCTGTTGGCCTCGGCCTTTTCAGCCGGTTATGCGGTGTCGCTGGCAATGACTTGGTTTTGCCGAACGATCAAACGCTGGAGTTCGCGTTTTTCTTGAAACGATAGCTTTACTTCGAGCCGGCCATTCACCCTTAATCCCTCAGCGCGTCGTAGAACTGTTTCACCGTAACGCCGGCCTGCCGTGCCATGTATCGGATGAGGTCATGGCTAAACGGTTGTTTCGGACAATCGACAGTGACTTTGAAAAGTTGGCCGTTTTCCCGCTTCTTCCAGTGTTCGTGAGACGTGCCTTTTTGGGGTAGGGGCTCAAACCCCAGCTTTTTCAGAATACTTTTGACTTGGGCGCAAGAAAGCGGCGGGTGATGCCCGCTCATGCGTGCCGATACGGACCGTGCGGGATGTTCGGGCTAAATGCTTCGCCTAACCACTCCGACAGTGACCGGCAACGCTGGAGAAAATCGATGATGTAGAAGACTGCCCAATCTTGCCAGGGTGCTTTTCGCAATAACAAGGCTGGAGCGTAATCTTTGTCGTCGCCCTCAATCGCGTCATAGAGGTATTCATCGATTTGGTCGATAAGCTTTGCCTTGGCTTCTTCCAGGCTGTCGCCAACGGCATACAAGGTAAAATCCAAGCATCTAGCCGACCAATATCCGTCATGTTTTTTCGCCAAGCAATGCAGAACCTGAGCGCAACCGTTACTTTTCAGTGACTCGGCCATTGTTTTACTCCTACCCATCTAGTATTCGTCTCGCGTCATTTAGCGTGAGGCTTTGCTTACAAATTTGTCTCGTTGTAAGTCGAGTTTGGTCGATAGTTTACCTTGAAGTATGGCAATCAATAAAGCTCAACAAATGTCAAGAAGCTGTTTTTTATAGCGCCACACAAGACAAAGCCGCGATTGACGCGGCTTGCCCTGCAACTACTTCCAATGACCGGGGAACGAATCCTTCCGGTTTAGCGAGTTGCCAACTTGAGGGAATTTTAGATCAAGGAACGCGAGTACACAACAGAGGAAACATTTCTGATTTTATGACCATAGCGTAGACAATAGCGAGGTAATTGCCGTGATGGGTGGAATGGCGCATCAAAGGCTTGGCTTTTGACCGCATTTGAAAAACAAGAGGATGGCTCCAGTACGAGGGCAGACATTACTGAACTTGCTGGGGATGATGACACTGCTCGCATCCCTTCCAGCCTCGGAGAGGATATAGCCCTTCCAGAAGAAAAGTCAAGTGAGCTACAGGGAAGCATAGACACCCTGCAATCCATCGCCGACGGCAACAGCGACGGCGAAGACCTGGACGCCTTGCTGGACAAAATCGACATCGCAGCGGCGCTGGTGATAGTCACGCCGCCAAAGCCGGCCTAGGGTGCTTGGCCCGGTAATTTGCAACGAAGACATCCATCAGTTCTTTGCGGTCGGCCTGTTTGGGATGCCGCGTCATCAAGCGCATATTGTGTTTACGAATCTCGGCCATTAAGCGAGTGTCGTACACGTCCAGCTCGGTTTCATCGATCGCCGCCCATTTGCCGGTCAGGGCGCGATTGCAAAACATGTGCTCGCTGATGAAGTGCTTGGCGGCGGTCTGTTTGCCGGCGGACTCGCGGATGAAGCGCAACATGTCGGTCATTTCCGCCCCGGTGTTGCGCTTGGCGATCAGTTCGGCGTTACGGCCGGGCTCGTTGATGAGCTTCTTCAACCGCATGAATTCATCGACCAGCGCAATTTGCCCGTCCACAGATTTCTTGCCGCCGATGAATGGCATAGCGATCAAAAACGCGCGCTCGTCGAGCTGATACAGTTTTTGCTCGCGCCCGTATGAGTCGCTATAGGAGATTGGCACAAATTTGAGCCGATCTTTCAACGTGTCCAAGCTTCGTAAAACGCTTTTATGAGGCCTTCCAAATTGCTCGGCTATCACCAAGCTGGTCGTGGTCAATTTCCGGCCATGTACTTCGACCAACGCGAGGTTGGTTTTGGCCTTGGCTTTCATGCCGCCCCCATATTGGCGCCAGGCTCGAAGCTTTCGATCAGGGCCAAAATGTCGGACTTGCGCCATGCCGAGGTCCGTTTGCCAAGCTTAACCGGTTGCGGGTATTTGCCGGCGGCCACCCCATCCAGGAATGTTGAGCGGCCTATCGGCAGGATCGGCTCAATTCCGCGCTTTTTGTCGCCGGTGATATGCCAAATTCGGTAAAAACCGGGTGATTGCGCCGCGATTCGGTTCGGGCTGGGTTGATACGCCATCACGACCTCCTTGGGTCTAAAAAGTGATGGCTGTATTCTGTTGGACGATTTTTAGGCGGATTCGCGCGTTTTCCGGTTTGAAAATAGCGTCCCCAGGAACGTATAATCAGGCCGTGGGCTTTGCTGCCAGCAAGCCTGTTGTGCCAGCTCGACAACTCCGACTGGTACCCCGCTCAGCCAAACACGGCAACGGGGGTACTTTCAACCAGTTTGGAGACTTTGTTATGGCACGCCGCCGAAAATCCCTCGTCAAACCCCGTTTAATCGCTTTCAACCGCCAAGCCGGCCGCTGTTTTTACTGCGAGCAGCCGATGTGGATTAACAACCTTGATGAATTCGCATCGTCGCATCGACTAAAGCCCAGTAAGGCCATGCGCTTGAAATGCACTGGCGAACACTTGCAGGCTCACTCTGAAGGTGGCAGCGCTGATCGAACAAATATCGTTGCGGCGTGCGCTTATTGCAATCGATTAAGGCATCAGCGTAAAGAGCCGCCTACCCCGGAAGACTACAAGGCCCTGGTCAGTCGCCGGCTTAGCCAGGGGAAATGGCACGGATTGCGGCTATGAGGAAAGCTCAGGTCAGTGGTCGCTATAGACCGTTTTGCAGACCTTATTGGCGTCACAGGTTACGGATTTCTTGATGACGGTTGGCTTTTTGATCGTCTGCTCAGTACCTGATGCGGCCACGGCGACCGTAGCGCCTGGAAGCGTTGCCGAAGGCTTTGTGGCCGGTGATTGGCTGGCCGGTATACCGATGGTGGTCAATGTAAGCCGGTTGCCTTCCTGAACCATTTTGAACAGCTTCAGCGTGTTCATGCCGATCAGAACTTCGTTCAAATAGGGATTGGTGTGGGCGTTGAGATTCTGAATCAGCGCATTGCCGAGTTGAAGCGATTCGATTCGGGTTTCGCGCTCCGCGACATCGCCACCTGCTGTGCTGGCTTGAATCACTCGTCCTAGGGCTAGCTTGGCGGCTGGCGCCCATTTCTCTGGGATTACGGTTGTGGTTGCGCCGGTGTCGATCATAAACGGCATCGGCACGCCATTGATCACGACGGTACCGCGAAAGTGACCTTGCCGATCAGCGGTAAGGATGGCCCCTCCCGTTTGAGGTTGCGCGGATCGTTGTTGGGTGGGTGCCGGGTCAATCGTTACCGGTGCCGGGGGGCTGGTCTGAATAATTGTTGGGACCGGCGCCGGCTGAAGACCAAATTGGCGATCCTTCAAGAACCGGTCTGCCCCATACCAAAGTAGACCAAGCGCCAGGATCGGGTATATCAGAAACCGAGCACCTCCGGGTTTAGGCTGCGAGGCTTGTCGGTGTTTTTCCCGGTAGTAGTCTCTATCCTGTATTCCCATTTTCCCGCCCTTGGAATCTGCTAAGTTTGACGTCGGAATTATCGCATTAGACGGGACGTAAGACTGGCGTCGGGGTCACGATTTGCGGTCGGATCGCTGAGTGCTTGCATAGGGGTGGCGTTTTCCGGTTAATCCACGCCGGCGAACATATCACTTGCGGCAGCGACGGCGGCGGCAACTACGCTACCGGTATTCGCCCCGGCGTTTTCGGAAACCATGTAATCGACCCCTTCCATGAAAAGAAAGCAAACCATATCCCACAAGTCGGGGCTTCCGCGTCCCTCCCATGCGGGCGATCCCTTTTCGGGAATTTTTAGCCGAAAATTTCCGGTGTGATCCTTTGGAACCCCTGATGCTTCGGCAACCATCTGCCGACGAAAATCTGGGGTCAGTATCGACAGCCTGCCGGTTTTAGCCGCCAATGCCGCATGGTGCATGGCTTGAGCTCGCAAGTTTTGGTAGCGATCATTATTTTCTTTTTGCCAGCATGGCTTTCCCCAAACTACCGGCTTCAATACCTGGCCCTGCTCTTCGATTTGCTGGCATACCGTTCCGCCAATGCCGCCTTTGTCAACGACATAGGTAGGGTTCGGTAGATCGGCGCCGGATTCGATTATTCTCGGCGCCAATTTCGAGGATTTCACTTTGTTCGTGTATAGAGGTATCTGTATCAGTTCGACTCGCCGTGGATTGTCCCCTCGGTCGCCGTAGCCAATCACCCTGGCAACACCAATGCTCGACTTATCGCGCAACCCTTCGCCGAGCGCAACGTCCGACGACACCACCCAGCCATACGGCTCGTCATCGCCAATGATCCTGCCGTAGCTGTACATCGCATTCGCGAACTTCAAAGACAACAAGAACTTTGATGAATCCTCTGGCGGCAATCCAAACAGCCTGACCCGCTTTTCGTCTTCGTCGTAGTCGCGTAGCTTTTCGGCCAAGTCCACGTCGGAAACCCACGGGGACTCGACAGACGAAAACGTCATGGCGTCCCAAGAGCCGCCGTTTGTCAACGCCAATTCGGTTTGCGTGCGGTGGAAGTATCCGGACAGCCGAGTGTACTGGCTGGTTATCACCATCCGGTTATGCTCTTCAGTCAACGCGCCGGTCAGCGTGTTGAATACCTCATCCGGCACCGTCGAGCCTTCGTCGACAATTACCATGAAGTTTTCGCCATGACGACCGGCCATTTTGTTAGCGGTCTTGGCGTTGGCGGTCTTGCTCTCAACGAACCACTGATCGTCATAGCCGACGACGTGGCAGTGGTTGTCGGCGCCTATGAAAATGTGAGGGTATAGCCAGCTAAAATAGCCAATCCCTATTCTCTCGACCGTGATCGCAACTTCTTTCCATAATGTTGCATTCAACTGGTCCATGTCGTTTGCCGTAATCAGCATGACCGATTTCGGCAGGCACAGTAGATGCCACAGAACAATGATGGACAGCGATTTTGTCTTGCCGGTACCATGACCTGATGATACGGAAACGCGAGACCTGCTCCTGGCGACGGATCGCAACAGCCTGATCTGTTGGCTCGACAGCGTATATCCACAGACCTCGATCGCGAAACGAACAATATCGCCCTGGTATTCCTGGCAAAAACCCAGCCATCGCGGGTCTTCGACTAAAGTCTCCTTCGCCATAAATCAGTCGTTATCGAACTCTTCCCGCTTTAGCCCAAAGGCGGCATATCTGG
The DNA here is from genome assembly GCF_050275925.1 of Methylomonas sp. MS20. Lineage (NCBI taxonomy): Bacteria > Pseudomonadati > Pseudomonadota > Gammaproteobacteria > Methylococcales > Methylococcaceae > Methylomonas > Methylomonas sp. MS20. Next base: position 4,042,495 of record NZ_CP189962.1, on the reverse strand, counting down.
TAGCCAATAGCTCTTGGTGCTTGCGCTCGGCTTCGGCAACCGAGGCTTTGGTTATTTCCCGCAATTCATCCCACGGGATAGGCGTTATTGACACCTCCGACTTGACTTCCACCTTGTCGCGCCACAGCGTTGGCTGTCTGTTTTTGAGCCACAGAAACGCGGCTTTTGTATCAGGCGGGTAATGCTTGACTAGTTCCGTCAGGACGATTTTGTTATTGATGACGGCTACGTGTGTGTCCGGGCATGAGTAGCCCATACCGCGCTGATATAGCCGCTCGGCCATGCCGGCATCGGCCAGCATCTTGCCGTCCCTAATGGACTCAAAAAAGGTGACATGTACCTTCTTCCAGTTGTTGATAGTTTGCTCCGTCACCATGAAGAACTCGGCGAGGTGGCTATCGGTTGCCCCCAACAAACAGAGCTGGTAAGCCTGCCTATCAAAATGAGGCATATACATACTGGGGCGACCGGTCCGTCTGGATTCCGCTTCATCAACCTCTTCCCATTCCGGTTCCTGAACAGCTTCCGGCTTCTTCGCCGGCTGTTGCTTTTGATTTGGAATTGGCTTTGGCGCTGGTTGCGCTACCTCTTGAATAGTTGCGCAACTTTTCGATTTTAGTTGCGCAACTTGCCCCGGTCTTTTCGCCCACCCCTGTTGCTTTGCGGACTTGCTGATCGCTTGCCTAGAAACAACATTGCCAAGATGATTGGAAAGCCAATCGAAGCCGTCTCTTGGATCGCATTCCCAGATTTCCCTGGCATCGTGCCATTGATCTTTAGTTAGCTTCGCCATTTTGGCTACGGACTGATGGCGGTAACCGCTTGCTGGAGGTTCAGAGCTTTGTCGTCGAAATCAACCTCTATCACCACCGGATAGCCGGCCGGATCGTCGGTACCGGGTACGCCTTTGCCGTCGTTCGGCTCGCCGGCCTTGGGGGCGTCGTAGAGCGGTATTTGGGCTTTGATTGTGATGTCCACCGCCAGCATGACCACGTTCTTCATGCCGGTACGAATCGCGACGGCCGGAATGTCCGGCGATTCTATGGTCGCTACCCAGTCTTCGCTAACGCCGGCAAACGTGGTCGAATAGCCAAACCGGCGATTCGGTACCGCGTCAATGAAGCTGAGGAATTGCGCCGCCAGGGACCGCGCCGTCGGCTCATCAGCCGCCGCGAACACCAGTTGAGTGCGGATGTCGCCGAATACAGTCCGCAAGCCGAATAGGCGCTGTTTGGTGTCGCCGGGCATAATGACCTTCATCGAGTCGGCGATCTGTCTTGCAAACTCGCGCCCGGTCGGCGTGTGGCTCTGGTCCATTGCCACCAAGATGACCGGTAGCTTGGCTGGCTGTGTCGGCGCGCTGTCGGTATCGTTACGCTGCCAGGCCGCCAACATTACTTCGGCGGCATCGCTCATACGCGACGGCGCCCAGGCGATGCTTTTGGCAACGCCGCGCTCCAGGTATTCGGTCATCGGCTGGGTCGTGGCGACCAGTGAGGCGTAGAACCTGCCCATATAATGGCCGAAGCCGACTTTGACGGGTTGGAACATGGTTTAGTACCCCAGGATGGTGGATCGCGTTTTCAAATAATCGGCGTCGGCGCGTGCGGCTTTGGCCTTGGCGGCGGCCGGCCCATCGGCGGCGGCCAGATCGGCGGAGGTCAATGCCTTTTTCAGGTCGCCGTTCTTGAGCCACCAGCGTAATTGCTGCGGCGAAACTTTTACCAAGCTGTGCAGGCCTTTCCAGCCGCGTTCGTAGCTGTCGAGATAGGCGCGGCGCGCGGTCTCAAAATCGGGGAAACACAGCATGACCTCGTGCTCATCGAAGGCGTCGCCGACGTGCTGGTTGATAACCCAGGCGGTTTCCGATTGAGGGTAGGGGCCGATGAAGCAATCGACGGGGTCGCCGTCGGCACCTTTGGTGCCAGAGAAGTAGCCGTAATGCGCGGCCAGCCTGGAAGTCCAGCGCTGGCCGGTTTTCGGATCGACGCCGGTGCGATAGCTGTGTCGCGGCTGCTCAATCGCAACCGGCATGCCGTAAATTGAGGCGCGGCCGACCTTGTAATTGCCGGCCAGGCATTGCCGATCGGTCGGCGTTGGCCGCTGGTTATGACCGAACGCGCCGTCGTGGGCGGCGTTTTCGATTTTTGCAAAGGCGTCCGAGTTCATGGGGTGGCTTCCTGTTGGGGTGTGGCCGGGGTATCTTGGTCCGGCGTGCTGGATTCGCGCTTGTCGGCGTGCTCAATTTCCAGTCGGTTTCGCCATTTGTCAGGTTGGCGGTTGGTCAGCCAAAATATGCAGGCTTCAGTGTCCGGTGGAATTTCGCTGGTCACTGTGACGACTTCAACGGACGTGACTTCGCCGGCTGGGTTCTTGATTTCCCGCGTGGTGACTTCGGTGTAGGGGTACCCGGTGCCGCGCCGAAATAGGCCGTTTGCGACTTCCGCGTCGGCCAGGATTTTTCCGCGCTTAATCGCGTCGGCGAATTCCGGCCGATGTTTAGTCCAGCTTTTGACAGTGGCCGCCGAGACGTTGAAAAATTCGGCGAGTTGGCCCTCTGTCGCGCCCAGTAGCGTGTAATTGTGGGCGAGCTGAACGTATTGCGGCCTGTAGCCTCTCGGGCGTCCGCCTTTTTTGGTGTTTTCAGCCATGGTGGTAAAGTTAAAAGGGTTATTGGAGGGACTGGCGCAGTTCGGCCAGTTCGTTGGCGTTGTGCTTTGCGTCTTGGCGCAGTTGGCAAACTAAGCGATCGAGTTTGGCGCCGCCGGCCATGTCGTCGAAATCCGGGTTCAGTTGCCGAAACCGGTCGAGCGCTTGCTGAATTTCTTGAGTTTTTTCCGCAAAGCGCTGGGTCTGTTTGGCGATCTGGTTGACCGTATCCACCAGGCGGCGGATGTCGGCGATTTCGTTAGCGATCAGGTCGGTTAAAAGGTCCGCAACCTGGTTTTCGCGGGCTTGCTTGATGTCGCGCTGGGGATAGTTCGAGAAGCCAAATAGGAAGTCGGCGCTGACGTTGTAGTTTAAAACGGCCGGGACCAGAACCTTGGGCTGGATGTAGGCGAGGCTTTCGTGCGTTGGCGATTCGATCTTGCTCAGGCGGGACGAATTGGCAAATCCGAATAGTGGAGCGGCTTCAATTTGCTCCAGGCCGCACAGTTCGCGGGCCTGGAGCATCCGCGCGCCGAAATTCAGCGACATCGCGTGTTTGAATTCTTCGGGTTTTAAATTGGTATAAGAAATAAGCATTTATGCCTAAAATCGGTGGTTTTTAGGCATTTAATCATGGGTTTTTTGCTAAATTCGCGGCGATTTCCGGGTTTAATTCAGTGGTTTATTTAGGGTGATGGGCTGGAATCGGCCAATTTCCGACCGTCAGGATTGATTTCTGAATGGCCGGTTTATGTCACAAATTGCTCGTTTAACGTTCACGGTAACACGAGGCAGGCGGGCCTGGTGGACTGTCGCTGGGCCTCGCGTTGACCGCAGGGTTAGGCCTCACTCTGGGAATGAGCCAAAGTAGAGGTGCCCTTTGAAAGTAACGCCTTCTTCGTGGATGGCGATGCGAAGTCTTTGCGCCTCGGTCTGAATTGCTTGAAGCCTAGGCATGACCTCCGCAACAGAAATGTTCCCGAGTTCACCCGTGGGGTCTAGGCAGTGAGCAATCCCCTTGTGGCTGAGGAAGTTCCTCTCGTTCTTGAATTTGCGAAGGGCAGCCACAAGCTCTTCGTTGTCGGTCAACTTGCGAAAGGCTTCGATCAGGCGCTCTAAGGATGCGTCTTCGTAGTCTTGGCCCGTCATCTTGAAGGGCAAGCGCTTGCCGACGCACTTCTTGACGTATTCGAGTGCCTCTGCGATGTAGAGCTTAAGTGCTTGCTCAACCAGTTGGCACCCCGTCAAGGCGAACGCCACCTGCAAGTAGAAGTCGTCGGGGTCGCTCATGTGAGGCTTAACGTAGAGCTAACCGGGCGCGGGCCGGGGTAGTGGTAATCGCCGGTTTTGCGCTCGGTGTGGCAACCTTCGGCATTGATCTTGCCGGGGTGGGCGGCGCCGGATAAGGGGTACGCCGCCAACAGCGCGATCGGTAAGGAGAGAATTTGAGCGGCGAGTTTAGTCATCTTACGGCTACCCACTTGGCCAGAAAAAACTTATTTGAGCGCGCGCTTAGCTGCGACGTTTCATGCCAGCCAATCCCAATAGGCTGCCGCCCATCAGCCAGGCAGCGCTAGGTAACGGCACGGCGGCGGGCACTTGTCCGGGGCTGACGACCCATGCGCGGCCTTTAAGGCCCTTAGGGTAGAAAAATTGCTCGCCAGCGGAGGTATTGAAGGCCCAAGAGTAAACGGGATAGGGTGCGTACTCCGCTGCCAAGTATGCAGCGCTTTGCTCGTTGTTGAAGACGGCGGTGTTAGGGATGCTGTTATGGGCTGTGCCGCCTAATTCGGTGTAAAATAACTGACCAAAGTTGCTGCCAGTCTTGTTGTATCCAAGTCTGGGGTTGGTGCCTGCACTGGGCAGCGTCCATTGATTGCTGCCGCCATAGTTGATGCTGTTGAGGTAGTTGGTGAAGGCTTCAGCGCCCCACCAGCTTAAGAGCCCCATTGCGGTATCGAAATCATCGTCGCCGACGGCTTGAACGCCCATAACCGGGTCGTTATAGATGGGGGTGACAGCCGCAATCAGATTGATCAGATTGGGGTTGGCGTCGGACAGCGTTTTGAACAGGTTGGCGTCTCGGGTCCAGGTGACATTGCTAACGCTGCTGTAGACTAAGCCAATTCCATCCGCACCGCTGTAGCTTGTGAGGGTCGCCCGAGCGTTAAATGCGATCCCGCTAAGTAGGGCGCCGATGATCAGCAATGGTTTTTTGAATCTCATCATTTGTTACCCTTTGGTCAATTAGAGGTTAAAAGAGGCCTCGGCGGCCTGTAGTAACTTTAGACCTGGGGCTGTTAAAAATCAAACGCTTAAAGTCTGTTTGTTGCCGCTTGACTGGGCGACTAGGCTATTTTTGGCGGTGGAAACAGCCCGCAATAGCCGCGCCCCGGCGGGCATGTCTTCGAAATCCGGATTGGACTTTATGAATACCTCGAAAGCGGCGACGATTTCGGCGAGCGCCGCTTGCGCGCGGCCGTTGTTTTCGTCCGCCTCGGCCTGGCGGGCGACGAGCTCGGCGTAGTGTTTTAGGTGGATTCGCTGCAGGCCGGCCAACAGGTCGCGGCCGGCGTCTTCTCGTTCCCATTCGACCAGTCCGAGTAGCCAATCGACGGACACAGAGTAGGTCTCGGCGGCGGCTTTCAAGAATTTGATTGGTAGGGGATTGAGCCGACCGCTTTCGGCGTCGATCAGTGCTTGACCCGACGTTTCCAGCAAGGGCGCTGCATGCGTTTGCGTTAATTTTAGGAATTCTCGCGCCTCTTTGAGGCGTGCGCCGACCGCTTTTAAAGCCGCGATTTCAGTTTTGTTGGTGTAAATGATTTTGGGGTTGGTCATTATTGCCGGCGCGGGCTAGTTGGGTTGAGGGCGGCGGGCCGCCCATTCATGAGCCTAGTGAGTGACCTCGGGCATTGTTTCTAAATCGGTGGCAATGGGTTCATCGATTTCATCGGCAATCGGCTGAATGTGGAAGTTGTTTACGAGCCATTCGGCGACGGTTTCGAGGTCGGCTAGGTGGTTTTGGATTTGGTTTAGAAGATTTAGGTTGGTTTCCGGGCTGATGACCACGCCGCTTTCGTGTTCAAATTGGCTACGAACGATGTCGTGGAGAGCGTGGATGTCTTCGATTTTACCGATTATCGCGGAGTACAAATCGAGGTTGTTAAATTCCGACGGTTCGCCGCCAGAAGGGAGCAGGCGGTGCTGAAAATTAGGTAGTTGCATGGTTGTTCCTCGGGGTTGGTTAAAAAGCGGGTTCGGGCGGGACTGCGGTTTATCCCCTATTTTCGGCTATCAGGGCCATGATTTGCTCCATGGTCATTCCGGAAGCCGCCAAGATGGCGGCCGCATTATTTGCTTCTTGCGCTGAGGCGCGCTTTGGCCGCTTCGGCGGCGGTGCCGTTTTGGCCACCTTCTGAGCGGCTTTCGCTGTTTTGGTGATGGCCTCGATTTTTCGGGGGGTCAGCTTCTGCTTGGCCGCTAATTCGGAAGCCTCGCGTTGCGTCAGCGATACCGTTTTTTGTCGGCGTTTGAGTTCCTTGCTGGCGTTGTTGGCGCGGTCGGATTCAATCATCGCCGCAATTTTTTTCCAGATGAAAATCGAGGTATTGAGTTCGACCATGACCCGCAAGACGTGTTTGCATGCGATCCCGTTCAGTTGCGGGTTTTTGAGCTTTGGGAACCCATGCTCTGGCCGACCGGCATTGGCCTTCATGATGGTTGTGATGTACCGAAATACAAAAGTGTGATGGTCGCAGTCGCAGTCGAAAAGCAAATTACCTTTTGCAATTTCCTTTGCCGCCTGGAGCGGGGTGCCCGCCTTGGCAAGCCCATGATCGTAGTCGGTTAAAATAATGTGAACACTGTGTCGAGTTACCTTTGAGTCTGGCCCGGCATTGGTAAGGAATTTGATGTCCCCGTATTTCATTGTCACCGGCACTGCGAAATTAATCTGCTCCTTACTGCGTTTTTTGTCTTCGGGCATCGACAGGTTGATGACTTCATTGGCGGTGACGCCTTTCTCGACCCTGGATTCCAGGCGGGCGATGTTTTTGCTGAACTCGATCAGGTCTTGTTTTGTGATCTTGCGCATCTGGCCGTTGGCCAGTCCGAGGGTGGTCGTTAGAACCTTGGCCGATCTCCAATCCTTCCCGACGATCTGCTCGGGACGGAGGATGTTGTTGGCATTGTCGCGGCGATTCTGATCGAACTCGCGGAGGGCCTTGAGTTCTTTTTTTTGACCGGCGATGTCAAGCTTGGGCGGCTTCGTCATGGCTATTTAGTTTTGTAAATGGACTGCCAGTCTTTTCGGTCGATGGCGGCCAACGTCGCCAAGGTGATCTGCAAGGTCATTTCGACAAATCGCCCGGAACTGTCGATCGGCGCCGTCAATGGCTGGCTGATGGATTCAATGACCATCGGCGCGAAGGTGCGGCCTTTGTAGTGGAATGCGAGCAGGGTAGGCGATTTGGACGGAAGAACGGCCTCAATCCAATCTTTTGATCCCTTTACCGCGTCGATTGCGTTTGTAAGAAGGGTGCTGTCCTTAGCCAGCTCGATCGGCAGCGCCCACTGCATAAGCTGATCGACCGGGCTTTCGACTTCGGCCACAGGATCGCGCCACGCCCGGAAAAGAAGCGTCATGGGAATCTTGGCCGGTGGCATGCCGTTGAACACTTGGACCGAATTAAGCCTGGTGATGCCGGTGCGGCCTTCGAATTGCTGAAGCAGTCTGGTGGCTTTTGCGGTGGAATCGAGATCCTTATCGAATCCAAAGGCGTCGAATATCTGCTGCGCGACACCGGTTTGCATCAGGGCGAACAACGTTGGCGCCTTGGTCTCTGGGCCGGCTTGTTCGAAGGGCGATTGCCAATTGAGCGTTATTTCCAGATTAGCATCGTCCGTCACCGCCGCCTTAATGATGGTGTTAGAGTCCTTTTTCTTGTTGCCTTCGCGATCGACTTCCCAAAAGGACGCGATCAAATGCGGCGACAGCGCGCCCCAGTCCGACGTGAGCGTTTGGGACTCGGCCATTTTTATATTCCTCCGATGCCGCCGCTGGCTATGTGGGCTATTCGGCGATCTGATAAGTTTTGTCCAACATCCTGGGACGGCAGGTTGACGGTGAAGGCCGGCGCGGCCGGCGATCCAAGCGGCTCGATGACTTTTGGCGCTTCGGCGATTTGTGGAATCATCGGAATTTTAGGCATAGCCATCGATACGGGCGGAGCTACATCAATGGCGGCAAACTTTCTCGCATCGGAGATTCGCTCAGGCTGGACGCCGCCGCGCTTGCCAAGAGCTGAGATTTCGTAGGTTTGCTCAACTGCGGCCGTTTTGGCATTAATGCCGGACGCTGACTTGATGGCCTGGCCGGCTCGACGGTGGGAGTTTTTTAGTTCCCAGTCTACAAAGGCGATTTGCTCGTCGAACGAAGCATCGCTCAGATTTTTCCCAAAAACCCGCTCAAACGTTTTTTGCCTGTCGGGGTGCCACTGGGCGGCGCCGACGGCGGTGCCATTGTCGCCTTTCGCTCGAGTATCGAATCCGCTTTCTTGGCTGATGTTGGCGGCAATTGCGGCTGCATCTTCTTTCGACCAGCCTTTTTCCATCAGCAATTGCATGGCTCGCTCTGGACTTCCGATTTCACCGCCAGATTTAGAAAATCTGGCTGCCTTGCCGATCACCTTGCCGGCCGTTGTGTTTTTTGAGGCCCAATCCACGCCCTGCATGGCCGTGTCGACCAACGCCGCCGCCGCCTTCTTGGTAAAATCCCAAGCGCCACCGGCGTTAGCCTTGGTCCGATCCAACCACGCCGCGCCTTGCTGCTTGAGGTCGATGCCGGTATTGGCCTTGATGTAGTCGGCCAATCCGCCGATCTGCTCGCCGATAACTTGCGTTACCAGCCCCCCAATGTCTTTTACCTTTGCCCAAGCCTCATTGAAAGTCGTGGACATGGACGCAACCGCGCCATCCCATGCGCCCGCGATCTTGCCGGGAACATCGGCTTCGCGCAAATCGGCAACCCACCCGCCGAATTTGTCGCCGATAAGTTGGCCTGCTTGGTCGCCCAAGAATCCGCCGACGATGCCGCCGACGATAGTCCCGACCGGACCGAGCATTGAGCCGGCCAGAGCGCCGGCACCGACGCCGCCAAGGCTGCCAACCCAGCCGCCGACGGATGTTCCAGCCGCCTTATCTTTATCGCGCCGAGACAGGCTGCTGTCGTTTTCGCTGCTGAATATGTCGAATGCGGCGCCGCCGGCCGCCAGCAAGGCGCCGAGAACAGGGACGCGTTTGAGCATGCCGAATGCGCCGCGCCCGCCTTTGGCTAGCATTCCAAGCAGGCCACCGCCGATAGCGGTTTTGCCCAAGGTGCTGAGCATTGATCCGACAAACGGGAGCTTGTTTAACCACGACGAACCATTACTCTGCGTGCTGACGGATACGGGCTTTCTTTCGATCTTTTCAAGCGTTTCCTTCGCGGCCTTGTTGAAAACTGATTCCTCTTTCTGAAAAATCGCCAGCTTGGTAAAGATTTTTTTCAGCCACGGCGTTTGTTTGTCGCCCCTGAAAAATTCGAATCCTCGACGTAGCGGCTCAGCTACTTCGCGCGCCGCCTTCACGGCCGGGTCGGCGTCGTCGATGCCAGACGCGGCGGCGGTCAAACGGGATAACCGGTCACTGATCGACGCAATGGCCGAAGCCGTTGCCGATCGGTTGCCGGCCGATCCGCCTTCCGACGTAAATCGGCCTGCCGAGTCGCGACCTGGTATTGCCGCCGGTTGATTTGAAGATCTCTTGATCCTCTCGGCAATCGCCGCCTTCCCGGCCGCTTCCGCAATGGCGGCGGCACTCGTTCTGGTGGCGCTTGGCTCGGCCACGGCCACCTTGGCCGGCGATGCGCTGACAAATCGGCCGGCCGAGTCGCGGGCGGGGACGGCCGACGGCGCCGGCCGGCGGTGTTCGCGCCAGCGTCCGGCTATTGCCTGGCGAATCGCTGAGACATCATCGCGAATTCGACTGATGTCAGTCGGCATGCGCCCCAGATCAATCGGCTCGCCAACGAGGAATCCTCGGCTGTCGCTTTCTAATGACATTACGGATACACCACGGCGGTTCCGGACAAAAGGTCCACATCGTAAAGCCCTGGTGACGGGTAGGGGCCACTGTAGATGAATGAGTTGAGTTTATTCGCTTCGGTTTGGCCCGCTGCGATTGTTGTTTGATCGGTGATGTGCGTTGGCGCCGGGTACAGAGTTGCGAATTCGGCGGCGGTCAGCGGCCGTTCGGGTTTGGCGAGCTGGCGGTTGTAGGCCGAGGTTTTTAGGCCTTTTTGGACATTTAACATGTCGATGTCATTTTCAAGACGATCTCTGACCCAGATATTTGTCCCCGAGAGGCTCGCTATTTGCGCCTGCTTGGAGGCGATTTCGGCGTCCTCGGCGGCGAATTCAATTGAGCCGGGCGGGCTTGGAAATAGGGCCAGGAACTCGCTCGGCCGCATGTTCTCGCGTAGCGCGGCTTGCCGGTGGCGGTCGTGCTCCGCGTTTCGTTGCTCGATTGCCAGGCTGGCGGCACGGAATGTTTGGCCTAGTGCGGTCATTCGGGTTTTGGCAGCCAAGAGCGTGGCTGCCGTGACGTTTTGCATGTTCATCTTTGCTGTCCTTGCAATTACGCCGCTTCGGCCGGATGTTCGGCGGCGACTTCGATGGTGGTTCCGACTAACAAATCGGGGGCGAAACGGGGCGCGTCGGCCAAAAATGCTTCAACCTTGATTTTTTCCGCACCTAAGTCGGCGATTTTCTGCTGGAAGGCCTCGATCGCCGGCGTGGGATCATCCAGAATTTCATCGATTTCGACCTGGTTGAAGCCCTGCTTCTTAAGCTCAGTCGTTTTTTCGAGGTGGGTCTGCTCGGCGTGGCGCTTGTGCGCTTGCGCCGCTTCAATGTCGGAGCCGATCCGGAATAGGCGGCTTGATGCGAGGTTGATTAAATCTTGGTCCCGGTTCAAGTACTGGCTGTTCGCCTGGTCGATCACTGCTTGCGCCGACGAGTCGATTTTTCCGATGATTTCGGCGGCGGCCGCTACGGTTTTTGCGTCTTTATCGTTGAGGCCAAGGGCTGCGCCGTCGATTTTTGCCAATGCTTCGGCGGCCGGGCCGACGGCGGATTTAATTGTTTGAGCTTTGAAAAACTCTACCTTCGATATTTTTGGCATTTTCACTCCAGTTTTGGTGGAAATTTGAGGTTATGGCGTAGGTTACATGGTGGTTTTCGCCAATTCGCCTGCCTTTTCCGGTTTATTTGCCGCTTTCGGCTTCGGCCGATGCGGGCAACAATTTCCGCATTTCCCCACCGGTTGCGTAATCGATCAAAAGTTGCAACATCCAAAAGAATTGGCTTTTTTCGCTTTCATCCGCGAATTTGATGTCACCTGCGTCGATCGCGGCGACGTAGTGCGAGGAAATGACTGTGAAGGCGTTGCGAAGGTATTCCGGGTCGGTTGCGTCCTCTTCGGGCTGGCTATTGATTTTGCGCCGGATCAGCTCAAGCAGCGTTGGCGACTGGTCGGTGGCAAGTTTTTCAAGTCGTGGCAAAAATAGATTGGCTGGCATTTTTGGTTTCCGGGGTGGTTAAAAAATTGTTCGACGGTTGGATTAAGCGGCGTCGGCGTATCGATCCGCGAGGTTTGTCCACTGCATGGTTTGGGGCAGGTAGCAACAGCGCACGGTGGCCACTTCTCCATGCCGGTTTTTATCGATGATTATTTCGGCTGGCGCGAGGTCGTCGTCGTCGCGATGGAGAAGTAAGATTTGATCGGCTTCTTGCTCGATCACACCGGAATCCCTGAGCTCGGCCATGTTCGGCCGTTTGTCGGAGCGCTTGGTCGACTCACGGTTAAGCTGGGCTAGCGCCATAACGGGGATGTTGATTTGGCGGGCAATGTTTTTCAGGCCAATGGCGATTTCGCCGACATCGACGGTCCGGTTGCCGCTTGTTTTGATCGGCTTAATGCGCGTTATGTAATCGACGATAATGATGTCGATCCCGCCGTCGATGGCCCAAGCTTTAGCCCGCAGGGCTATGTCCGCGATAGTGACGTCCGGATTGTCGAATATTCTGACATCGAGGTGTGCGATGCGGTTAATCGCCGCAGTGATGTTGGGCCAATCGGAGTCCTGCAGATTGGCGTCTCGCAGAGCGGTGCCGGCGATTCCGCTATTGGCCGATGTTGCCCTCAGCATGAGCTGGCACACCCCCATTTCTGTCGATATAAATCCGACTCGCTTGCCCGTCTTGGCTAGGTTGAGAAGGACTGACATCCCAAAGGCCGTTTTCCCGACGGCTGGCCTGGCGCCGACTACGACCAGATCGGTTGGATGCATGCCACCGAGCACGCGATCAAGTGCCGTGATGCCTGTTTTGAGCCCTAGGCCGCCCGACTCGCGAGATTCGAATGCCTCTTCAAGGCCATCAACGAACTGGCCTAGGGCCTGCTTGATTGTGTGGTTGTAGTTGCGCGACTCCGTTGCGACTGCGGCCAATGTGGACTGCATCATTCGGCCGAGCACTTCGTCTAGGTCGGCGCCAGCCTGGAGCTGGGCGAGTGAATTGGACAGGACTTGCTGTACGTGCGCGGCCTGGTAGATCGACCGCAACCCAGCCAAGTATTTGGGCAGGTTTTCGGCGGCAGCGTGGGTACCGTTTCGGATTTGGTTGAGTTCCTCGAGCATTCCAGGCCGTTTGATGTGCTCAGAGAGAGTTAGCATATCTGGCTCGTTGCCGGCGGCGGCGATGGCTTTGGCGGCGGCGATGACCGGCCGCCATTTTGAGAACCATCGCTCGTCAATTTCGTGGCCGGCCAGCGCTGTTGGGCGGTTGAGAAGGATATGAACAACCGCTTCCTCGTACTTCGTTTGTTTAGTCTGGCTCATTGGTAAATTTTCCGGCGCGATTTGGGCAGAGGTTCGGGGGCGGTGGTTGCGTATTTGACGAATTCGGGTAGGTTCGGTGGGAACCGGTTTCCAGAGTCGATACAGGCCTGGATGGCCGATTCGATCTGGATTGGTGAAAGGCGATCCAATTGCTTGGCCCATTCGATTTCCGCCGCGTTGAACTCTTCATCGCTTTTGAAACTTTCAATCCACAAGTTTCGGTAGATCGCTCCAAGTCTCGAGAAGAGGATGCTGACTTGCTCCAGGGCCTGAGCCGTTGGGGCTATCGCCGAGAGCGGGTGCTGGATATAACTTGGATCGAATGTCGAATGATTTTGATTTTGGGGCATGTTTGCGTCCTCCGGGTTGGGCGGGGTCGGTTGGGATGGTAAAGGGTTCTTTGAAGTGCAAGCCGGGACCGAAGAACGTTGCGGCTTGCTTGACGAACTCGGTTCCTGTCTTCGCGTTAGAGTCACACCAAGCGGCGTAGCGGATTACTCCTTGGATCAACTCCTGGGGGTCGATTCCGGACTTGATCCGCGCTGCAAAGGCCTTTCGTGCGTTCGTTTCGGAATTGCCGCCCGAGCGAGAGGGATAGTGCGACCAAGCGATCTGGAAATGCTTTTCGGTTTCGGATTTCGCTTTCTCCTCCGGATGAGGTTTTTCGAATAACCCGTCGGGAAAAATATTATCTGTATCTGTATCTGTATCTGTATCTGTATCTGTATCTGTATCTGTATCTGTATCTGGTGGCGTTACTGTAACGTTACAGGCCTGTTTCTTTCTTTCTCTATGCCTCGCAACCCGCGCCGCGCTTGAGTCTGACACATATTGGCGCTTATCCCAGTTAGTAGGTGAGTTATCGCTACAGATAAGGTTTTTGGAAAGCAAAGTGGCTTTCGTTTTTTTCCATTCTGCAATGGTAATGCGAAGCTGAAACGACACCTCATCGTCGTGTAACGTTACATTTCCGTTACAGCAGCGCAGGCACAAAATCATGATGAATCGCCGCTGATCCGCCTCCGAAAGCATCTGGATTTTTGGGTCAGTGGCGAATTCGTGGTATAGCCGTAACCATGGATTAGACATTTTCGCCCTATTTTTTGCGGTGTTGCTGCTGCGGAGGAACTGATCCCGCCGCCTGGCTCATTGCCGTCCTAAACTCGGCCTGGCTGGCCGCGAGCTTGCCATAGGCCGCGCACTGCGCGCATATATGGTGCTCGCCGCGCATCAACGGCGTCCCGCAACAACGGCAGGCAATTATTAATCTCCGAAACAAATATTTTGTGCTCATTATTCAACCCAGTCGGCCATTCCGCCTAACAACTTTCTCGAAATTAATTAACGTAGATTGTTGACGCATTTCCCGATTCAATTGCCGTCGAGTCGAAGTCTTTTTTCTAAAAACTGGGAAATTGCGTCTTTATCTGCGCCTAATTCATTGCAAGCCTTAATTCACAAGGCTTTGCAACGCATTTAATATGCGATCAGGTATCTTTATTCGAAACGATGCACTCGGCCAAAACGCGTGTGTTAACAAATAGCGTTTTGCCGACTTTATGGAATGCCCTGGACAAACCATTGTTTTTGCGCTGCACAACAGCCCACCGCCAGGATTTTTCGCTATAAAGATGAGGGAATTTTTTGGGGACATCGCCGGACGGGATAATATCATCCAGCGTTACATTGACTTGCCCGGCGGTTGCCGTGGCTGCGGATATATCTGTTGCGGTTCTCATGCTCTCACTCTCCATTTAGTTAGTTTGGGTGTGTGAGGCTATGGTATTGATGCAAAACAACTAATTCATCAAACAAACTGCATAGTTACCGGTATGGTTGCAGTTTTACCGGTAAAACTGTAATTTGTTAGCTTATTTGTTTGGGTACGGAAGGTGTGTTCGCAAAGTTTTATCTGTTGGCATTATCTTAAATCCGCTGTCTTTAATACCAATCCTTGGCTTCAATATGAGCTTGCGTGCTTCTTCAACCTTTGACTCTGGATTTATATTCATGTAATCATAAAAGTCTTTCTTAACAGGCGTCCATTTATCACTCGTTCCCTCTGATTTTGCTTTTGGACCGCTTTTATATCTTTTAAGCTCTTCTTTAATTTGTTTTATTATTTCATCTTTTTTTCGCAAATCACCTGCATCAATATCGTCCTTTAATTTATTAACCTCATAAAACTCTTCGCTTTTTACAAATTGAATTAAAGAGTAAATAACACCAGGATTTATATAGAAATATTGAGCAAGACTCTCATTTTCTATGTAATCTATATATTTAATGTGATTGACGGCATTTATATTGCTGTAATATAAAGCTAAGGCCGTTATATCAGTTTTATAGCTATATCCATTACGATAGCGACCTGAATCAAAGCTATCAATAAACTCATCTTTATTATCTTCTGTTAAATCCACGGCTTCCAAAATGTCTTTTGGTGCAAAACGAAGCAGCAAATCTGAAATATCTTCGCCTGTTGGTTCTCGGTAAGGTCCCATGGCCTGAATCACTCCATTCAAGTGCATTGTCATTAAGGTGGATAGCCAGCCAAGCGATTAATGACTCCGCCTGTCCCCCGTCGGGTAAGGCTGGCTAATTCGGATATTCGTTATGCCGCGCGCGGCCGCTGAATCGGCGTGACATTGGGCTTGGGCTTTTGCCGGGCCTGCCACAAATCGTATTCGGCCTGCATGCGTACCCAGGTATCGGCGGTCGGGCCGTTCATCCAGGCTTCCAGCCGGATCGCCATATCGGCACTAATGGCCGCCCGGCCATTGACGACGCGGGACAAGGCGACACGGGAAACGCCAAGCTGTGCGGCGGCTTCGGTGACGCCGATACCCAGTTCGGGTAACACGTCCTCTTTCAAAATGCTGCCGGGGTGTGGGGGATTGAACATCGTCATCATCGATTCCTGTTAAATATGCTCATTTAGCCGCCAGTGCCCGCTTAACCATGTTTTCAACGGCTGGGGTTAAGTTGATCGGCAGTAATTGGGTATTGGGATGGGCGTTGCCGAACACCCGGAAGACTTCGTCGGCAAACGCTTGGCCGATTTCCTCGACGCCGGCAAAATCCAATACCACGGTCTGAAAGCGCTCGAAGCGCATGGTCAAACGCTTGGCTTGCGATCGGGAAACCAGCTTTTCGCCTTCATGCTGAGCCAGGCGAACCGGCACAATGGTCTTGGCGAAGGTATATTCCTCCGGCGCGGCAAACTGGTCGAAGACGTCTTGCAAGATACGCGGGCTATCGTTGGCCAGGCGCATCAATACCAACGTGCCCGGCGCATTGGCGGGACGTTCCAGCAGAATATCGGCGCCCCATTCGTCGTGCATGAAATGCAACAGGCCGGAACGAATGTCGAAGGCGTCCATTACCTTGGACGAAAAGAAAATGCCTTCGCCGGTATGGTTGGCGGGGTCGGTGGTCAGCTTGCCCTTGGCTAGTTCCAGGATCGCCTCACGCGGATCGTACAAATTCATCGCCCGCTGAATTTTCAGAAAGATTCCTTCTCCTTCATCGGCGATGTAAATGGTGGTGTTGAGTGCATCGCGCACCAATTCCACGGCGACGTTTTCGGAGCCGGAATGGTCGATGGCATTGTTCACCATCTCGGTGACGGCATAATGCCAGATGTCGCGGACATTGCCGGGCAAGTCGTTTAGCAACGGCGAAATTGATTCGGCCCAGACAATATCCTCGCGTAAGCCGGCTCGGGGATAGACGCGCTGCACTTGCGCCATCGTTGCCAGTTGGTAACGCACGCCACGGCCCACACCGGATGAGGTGATGACACCTTCTTTTTTCAGCTTTGTCAGCCAAGCGCTTGCAGCTTGGCGGGAAACGCCGTGTTCAACGGCAAGACGACTGGCGACATTGCTGCCGTCTTCGGCAATCGTTATTAAGATGGAGTGGCGTAGGTCAGTGCTCATAGGGACTAAACGTAAAGTGATTTTAAAATAATTGTAAAGCCACAATATGCTAAACGTAAAGCGCCGATTGATTTGATTATTCGCGTCATGAATTGAGAGGCCGGCCAGTTCAATCAAAAACTAGCCGGCTGTTAGCCTTTACAGGTTGAACGCTTGCGCCAGTTCGTTGACGATCTGCCGCTTCTGGTCGCGGCCTTGGTGGATATAGCGCATGGTGGTTTGAATGCTCTTGTGGCCAGCTAGCTTGGCTATTTGATTGATTTCCTTGCCTTGGTCGGACAGCGCCGAGCAGAAGCCATGCCGTAGGCAGTGGAAGGTAAAGCGTTCGATCTTGACGGTGCCGTCCGCATTCAAAATATCCTTGCCGGAGATATTTGAGGCTTTCAAGGCAGCGCGCCAGGCCGCGCGGAAGTCCATCGGTTGCTCGGGAAGCTCGAACGACGGGAAGATCAAGCCTGTGCCGATTTCCTGATGGCGTTTCAGCTCGGTAATCACCACGGGCGCAAGGTAAAGCTCCCGGCTCGTACCGTTTTTGGTATCGCCGAGAAAGGCGGTGCCTTCTTTGAAATTAATGTCGCTCCAACGCAGATTCATCAATTCGCCTTTGCGGGCGCCGGTGGTCATTGCCATGACCACCAGCAGATACAACTTGTCCCAATGGGACGCTTGACAGGCTTTAATCAAGCGTTGGCGTTCCTGGTCCGATAATACCCGATCCCGGCGCTGGGTGTCGTCGTCGACCACGACGCTTCGCACCAGGTTTTCATCGACGTAGCCGCGACTCAAGGCAAACTTATAGACACTGGAAAGTACGGCTTTTTTGCGGTTTATCGTGGTCGTTCGCTCGCCTGCATCGATCATGTCGTCAACGTGTTCTCGCAAGTCGAAGATGTCGATGTCGGTCATGATGCGATCGCCGAAAACCCTGCACCAGTAATCAACCCGTTGCATCTGGCCTTTGTAGTCCTTTTTATTCCACCGCGACAGGTATTCGTCGCAGACTTCGCGGAACGTCTTGTAACGGATGCGCTTGCCGGCCTTGATAAATAGTTCGGCGCCTCCCATGCGCTCGATTTCTTGCGGCGACAATTGCAACAACTCCTTCTTGGATAACGCATTGATGGCTTCCAGCTTCGAGGAGTTACGAATCGCGAATAGATCAATACCAAGGTGAGCAAAAAGCGTAGCGCCGCCCATCCGCTCGACATCCGATTCGCTCAAGGCCGCCAATTGGCTCAGGTCCAATAATGGAATGGCCTTGATGTTGTTTTCGATGTCATCAGCCCAGGCCTGCGCGAGTTTTTCGGAGGTAAAGGTTTTGTTTTTAACGATACCTTTCATGCGGACATCCGCGCGAAACTTACCGTTCGATAGTGGTCGAATGTAAGCCATGATTACGCCTCCGCGCCCGCTGCGGCGGAATCTTCATCGAATAGAACCTCCAGGATTTCTTGACGATGGCGAACGCCATTAAAGCGGAAGCGACTCTGAACGATGTTGCAGTCCGGGTAATCTGGTAGCAATTCAAGCTGATAGCGGCGTGCGTCGGCCTCGGTCGTGAAGTAGCGATCGGCAATTGAAACCGACTGGCCTTGCTCGGCATCAAAAGCCACCACGCTGAAAGCCGAGACATGATTGATCTCCGACTGATTAGTCGCGCTAAACTCGAAGCCCCCGGACTCGTCCTGCACGACTTGGCATTCTGGGTAATACGGCAAGCTGAGGTATCGCCAGGCTTCGGCCTGTTCTAGGGATTGGAACCGCGGACCGATCAGATGATAATGGAGTGGGTGACCATCGCCACCCTGAACGACAAAAAATGTTCCTCGGGTCGCGCCGATCACTTCGCTGAGTAACTCCTGTCGAGCTTTGGAAAGCTCCGAGGGAAAAAAACGAATTTCGCGGTGAAGAAACATTTGATCGGCGTCGAGATGCCTGGCAGATTGCTCGGCATGTTGCCTTACGGCGTAGCGCTCGCCAAGAATTTTGTTTTCCGTGCCTACGGCAAATACTTCGACAGCATACGGCCCGGATTCCGCGCACGCGGAAAGCTTATCGGGGCTCTTTGAACGAATAGGGATTAGCAACGACTGCTCAGAAGGACGGTTGTCCGTTGAGCTTGGGAGGGATTGATTTAACTGGTTCATTACGCCACCTCATTGAGCAAATAATGCAGAGTGCGCCTAAATTTGCGCCTTGCTGCGGTTATGTTGCTTCAACTCGACGGCAATCCAGTTGACTTTGTCTTTCCAGTTCAAAGACTTAAAGATGGTGGGTCGTGTGCGATTCGAACGCACGACCATCGCATTAAAAGTGCTCAAGATGCATTGTAACTGATTGATTTAATTAACTAAATCAAGACTCCCGTTGCACTAAGTAGCAGTACAATGCATAACGTACCACAACCGAATCACGCAAAAGTCACGCACGATTTTTTGAGGCTTAATCGTGCAATCTTCATCTCTCATGCCTTAGATGCACCCATTCGGATTGAAGTGTATCGATTTATTTAAATGTATACATGATTCGTAGTATATTTATGAATAAATTGATACATTCGAGATATTGCTATGGATAAAATCAAAAATCCTTTTTCACCCGGTGCTGGATCGCCACCTCCTGAAATGGCCGGACGGGACGCCATTCTGGAACACGCTCGGGTATTGCTGGGACGTGTGCGTGCTAAGCGCCCGGAAAAAAGCTTATTACTGACGGGGTTGCGAGGCGTTGGTAAAACCGTTCTATTAAACGATATCGAGCGTATGGCGATTGATGCAGGTTATCGCACGTTGTTGGTTAAAGCGCATGAAGGTAAAAACTTGGCTGTTTTACTCGCGCCGCATTTGCGCCGCCTGCTATTTGATCTCGACAGACTGGCAGGCGCCGGCAACAAAGCTAAACGCGGCATTGCCGTTCTAAAAAGCTTCATCGGCGCCATCAATATCAAAGTGGGCGACTTCGATATTGGTCTGGATATCGAACCCGAATCAGGATCGGCCGACAGCGGTGACCTGGAAGTCGATCTTCCCAGTTTATTCACGGCTGTCGCCGAAGCGGCGGAAGAACGTCAGGTTGCAGTGGCGATACTCATCGACGAAATTCAGTATTTCAGTACGGATGAATTGAGCGCTTTGATTATGGCCATGCATAAAATGCAACAGCGGCAATTGCCCTTGGTGCTGATTGGCGCGGGTCTGCCGATTTTGCCGGGCCTAGCCGGAGAGTCCAAATCCTATGCGGAACGGCTATTTAGTTTTCCGGAGGTTGGGCCATTGCCGGAGCCCGATGCCTTTACCGCCATCCAGGAGCCGATACGCGCAGCAGGTGAATCGATCGAACCAGAAGCCTTGCAGGAAATTTACCGCATGACGCAAGGTTATCCGTATTTTCTCCAGGAATGGGGCTATCAGGCCTGGAACCACGCTGTAACATCGCCCATCACTTTGCAGGATGTCAGAGAAAGCAGTGCCTTGGTTTCCAAACGTCTGGATGAAAACTTCTTTCGCGTGCGCTTTGATCGATTGACGCCGCGCGAGAAAAACTATTTGCGCGCCATGGCAGAACTCGGTCAAGGTCCTTACCGGACGGGTGACGTTGCCGATAAGCTCAACGTTAAGATTAATACTTTGGGGCCGGTACGCGCCAGTCTGATCAAAAAGGGCATGGTCTTTAGTCCGTCCCACGGCGACATGGCCTTTACCGTACCCTTGTTCGACGAATTCATGCGCCGCGCCATGCCCGATTTCAATGTCTGAAGCGGATGGCCTCATTCCCGCATCGCAACAACACTGTCTGCCACTTTGATGATTCATGAAAGTCCTGATCTATAACGAACTCGATCCAAAAACCATCCCCGGTTTTGCCAAACTGCAAGGCTATCTGGAAAAAGACGACTTTAAATCGGCAGAGGTCAAAAAGGTCGGTGACAATCTCTACCGGGCCCGGCTTAATCAGCGCGATCGCTTGTTGTTTGCCATCTATCGTTATCAGGAACAACGCTATGCGCTGATTCTGGAATTCATCAAAAACCACGCTTACCAGGATTCGCGCTTTCTGCGCCAGGTCAGCACGATCGATGAAAGCAAAATCCCCGACATCTCGGCAGTATCCATCGACGAAGCCGCAGCACTGGTTTATCTCAACCCCCAGCAGCCGCGTTTCAACCTGCTGGATAAAATCATCTCTTTCGACGACCGTCAACAAGTCATTTATGACTTGCCCGCGCCGTTGATCGTGATCGGTTCGGCCGGCAGTGGTAAAACTGCGCTGACGCTGGAAAAAATGAAACATGCGGTGGGCGATGTGTTGTATGTCACCCAGTCGGCTTATCTGGTCAACAACGCGCGCGACCTGTATTACGCTCACCAGTACGACAACCCCGAGCAACAGATCGATTTCCTATCGTTTCAGGAGTTTCTGGAGAGCATCCAGGTGCCGGCGGGCAAACCGGTCAGCTTTGCGGCGTTTCAGAGCTGGTTCAACCGTTTTAGCCAAGGCCATGGGCTGAAAGACGCGCACAAATTGTTCGAGGAGTTCCGCGGCGTCATTACCGGCCCCGCCACCGACAAAAGCTGGCTGAGCCGCGAGGATTATCGCGCCCTGGGCGTCAAGGAATCGATCTTCCTGGCCGAAGAACGTGACGCGGTTTACGACGTATTCGAAAAATATCTGCAGTTTCTTGCCGATAACGCACTATACGACCCGAACATCGTCAGTCACCACTATCTGCAATCCATTCAAACCCGTTACGATTTTGTGGTGGTCGACGAAGTGCAGGATCTGACCAATATTCAGCTGTATCTGATCCTGAAGTCCCTGCGCCACAGCCGGGACTTTTTACTGTGCGGGGACTCAAATCAGATCGTGCATCCCAACTTCTTTTCCTGGGCCAAGGTCAAAAGCCTGTTTTACCGGCAGGACGATTTACAAACCGGCGATGAGCTGATCCGTATCCTCAACACCAACTACCGCAATTCACCGCAAGTAACCGAAATTGCCAACCGGATTTTAAAGATCAAAAATTTGCGCTTCGGCTCCATTGACAAAGAAAGCCATTACTTGGTGGAAAGCAACGGCCACAATCAGGGTGAAGTGCTGTTTTTGCAGGACACGACAGAGATTCGCCGGGAACTTGACAACAAGACCAAGGCGTCGACCCGCTTCGCAGTGATCGTCATGAGTGCCGAGCAAAAACCGGCAGCCCAACAGCATTTCGGCACGCCGTTAATCTTTACCATCCAGGAAGCCAAGGGCCTGGAATACGAAAACATCATTCTCTACAACTTCCTCAGCCAGGAAGAAACCCGTTATCGGGACATCAGCAAGGGTGTAGACGCTGCCGATTTGCAGCATGATCTCAAATATGCCCGCGGTAAGGACAAGACTGACAAATCGCTGGAGATTTACAAGTTTTACATCAATGCACTGTACGTCGCGCTGACGCGGGCGATCAAGAATTTGTATTGGATCGAAAGTCAACCCAAACAGGCGCTGCTGGACTTATTAGGCTTGGGCGAAGCCCAGGCCAGTCTGCAACTAGCCAGCCAGAATTCCAGTCTCGACGCTTGGCGACAGGAAGCGCATAAGCTGGAATTACAGGGCAAGCAGGAACAGGCCGAGCGCATCCGCAGCGAAATACTCAAGCAAAAAACGCCGCCCTGGCAAGTGATCGATGCGACAGCATTGCCTGAGTTGAAGCAGAAAGCGCTGGCCGGCAACGACAAGCAGGCCAAAATGATGTTGTTCGAGTACGCGCTGGTCTACGAAGACCTCGATATCATCAACAGTCTGTTGAAAGCCGATTTCAAGGCCGCCAAACAGCCCGACAAAGGCCTGCAACTGCTGCAACAAAAGCACTACAGCGCTTACAGCTTCAAAAAACCCGATGCGGTGTTGAAACAAGTCGATCAATACGGCGCCGATTTTCGAAACATCTTCAACCAAACGCCGTTGATGGTGGCCGCCTGGATGGGCAATGCCGAAGTCATCAAGGCCATGGAAGCGCTCGGCGCCGATACCGAAAAAGTCGATAGCAACGGCCTGACAGCCTTTCAAATCGCCCTGGCGCAAAGTGATCGTAGCGAAGCTTACGCCAGGAAGAAACTGGCCGACATTTATCCGCATTTGGAACCCACCAGCATGAGCATTCAGGTCGATGGCCGCCTGGTCAAACTGGATAAACACACCATGGAGTTTTTCCTGCTGAATCTGATGATCACCTTGTTCTACCGGGTCATGCCGAACAAACTCCGTTACCGTATCGAGGGCTTCACCACACAGGACTTCATCGACGCAATTCAGCATTTGCCGGTCAGCATCCTACCCGAACGCCGCAAGCAAAGAGCCTACCTGTCCAGCATTCTGGCCAAAAATGAAATCGACAAAGACGACAAGCACAACCGCAAGCTGTTTTATCGCGTGATGCGTGGTGCTTACATTTTCAATCCCAAGCTGGCGATTAAGGTGGAAGGCGAATGGGTCGATATTTACGATCTGCTCAGCATAGATAAACTGATGCCTCAGTACGAAGCGAGGCAGGACTGGTGGCGAGCCGATTACAACGCTTATCGCGAAAAAAGTATGGCAGCGTGTAAAGCGGAGCTAAAGCGATTAATAGCGGACAATCAGGCGGCTGTTTAAAAGGGGCGTTGGTAAATTTTTGACTGAAAGTAATACAACCGATTTTGCCGATTGCATTTATCCAAAGTGTCCAGTTAGCAAAATCCTGGGCCTGGAAATTGGATGTCCATAAAGGAGACCTTGGCGACATCAACCAACCGGCCATAAGCAGTCATTTGTAGATGTAAAAAAATGGATTCAGCAGTCTTATGAATATTATTTAAGTAACTCAAGCTAAGCTGAATTTATGTTTGAAATATTCTGATTTATTGTTGGGATACTTAAAAAATGCCCATTCGCAAATGCTGTAGCCATTGAAGAAATTATTCGAATCAAACGCGGTATGTTCGGCAGTTTTTCAATTAGTTTACAGATCAGCATTGCAAACGCAGCCTCTGCCTTTATATCATCATTGCATTGTATAGATACAAAACAGCAAGCATTAAACACTCTTTCAGCGTAACCGTTATTTCTTGGGTTCTGTATCCTTAAGCCATTTAATATTTCACCATCAAAATAAGCCTTTCCCAACACTCTCACCAATAAATCACTATAAAATCCAACCGCATTCACTGTGTCTGCAAATGCATGTGGATATAACCTTATCAATTTTGACAGAAAGTAATGTGCATGTTCATCATTAGAACCACTCATCATTATTAAATCTTGATATGTAATTGCATAAGGAAGGCACTCCATCGCGTGAAGATACAACCCTTCTTTCTTATGTTCAAAGCTTAATGTTTCACCCAATCGGGTGAAACATACTAAGGCATTGACAACTTCAAGATCAGAATCGTGAATAAATTGTGGCAGTATTCCATCAATACTCAGCCATGGAATGTTATTGCTTATCGATAATTTTATGCTTGAATAGACTGAGTCATCAATGATGCCATGGATACGAAGAAGTAATGGAGGTATATCAGTTAAACCAGGATTAATAACTTCACATTCAGAGAGAATTAGTTCTATTGCATCTTCAATCATGCGATGCTGTACAGAGTTTTTTATATCCTCTGCCGTAACACGAAAAAGACCACCTCCGGGCCTAATACCTAAAGTTAAATAGTCTTCCCGATTTATATCTTTGATCCACTCTTCAACAAAATATTTCGTTTCAGCGCTAATTATAAACTTTGTTGACGTATTGTTAATTCCAAATGCAAAACCAGTGAGTGCCAAATACGCAATTCCATAAACATCCAGAATAGCTTTTGTTGGGGAGCTATTGCCAAAGTTAGGCAACGGATTTTTGACGATATTATTTGTTGATAGTAACTCAAATGCTGCTTTTAAAGGATCGTTCCGATGTGAAAGATAACCCTTAAAGTATATTGGAATATCAGGATTTTCGAATATGTCAGCATTATCGCTTCTCTGCATTCTTGAGAGTTTTTCCTCAAAAATTGCCAGCATCTCATCGGGGTCATTAGGCACTTGAAATCCATAAAAACTATCTGTTCCATCATTTTGTATTTGCCGTAGATCTAATGAAATGCGAAAAGCCGCTACATATGCAGGTAGCCGTTCGATTAATTTGTAATCATGCATGCCATGTTGCCTTTCTTCACCAACCCTAAGTTCGTAAAGAATACTTCCCAAAGGGGAGTTTATGTCCAACAGACAATTATGTTTTATTGATTGGTTATCAATTAACAGTTTGGTATGTTTAACGTTATCTTCTGTATACACAACACCAACAACACAGTCACCAACTTTTTCGCACCCCTCTAAATCGAGTTTCTCATTTAAGGTCAAGGCAAAATTAAAATTGCTCATTGCCATTGCACAAGCATCAGGATTTTCAATAAACCAGGAAAGAATAATCCTCTCAGAGCGGCTAAAATCACCAGTTTTAGCGATTTCAATTAATAGACAAAATGCGGTCTTTGATTGTTTTAATAAAGCTTTGTCTGGTATCTTTTTTAAACGCTCACGCAATGTATCATCTGGGCGATCAAGTTTTCGATGCAACCTAATGAGACAATACCATGCATCTAAGTCGTTAGAATTTAGTTCAAGTGCTATATCAACAGATTCTGTCGCTTGAGCATAGTTGCCTGTTTGTTCTTGTAACAGACTTTGAATTAGCCATATGTCACAGTCCCACTCGGATTCGTTGATATTTTTCAATTCACTTGTAAGTGTTGCAGTTTGCTCACTAATTAACAAGGAATTAAGGTAGGATTTAACTATTGGTGAGGCCCAGAAATCAGCTACTGGCAAGAGCGGCTTGACTAAATTACTAGCAATCAAAGTAAGCTCAGGATGAAGTAATAAACTATCAGCTAACTCGACAAGTATTACCGGATTGACAAGCGTCAATTTATCTTTGTTTTTTTCGATAAAATTTTCTGCTTCAAGCCTTGTATTTTCAATATCAGTTCGATTATTGTTTTCTGAAAGCGCAATAAGTCTAAGTTGCAAATTCCATAAATCAGCATCTATTTCATCTTCAGCAACGACCACACCGCCTTTTTTCGCCCATTGGCTAATTCTTTTGCGTTCAAAATTCTTTAAAATTATAAACTTTTCGGTAGAAATTTCTTTTGCGGAAGTTATTTCAGTTAATAGCTGTTCACGATACTCCTTATCGCGTTCAGCCTTAACATAGTTAATCAAAAACTCATCTTTAATTTTTGATGGGTTTCCTGCATATATATTATGAAGTTGGGCCGCTACATCTTGATGCTTTTCTTCGAGTTGATCAACATATTTCCAGCATATACCCTCCAAACTCTTGTCACTGCCAAAAGTATACTTTAAGCAGACAGCTGCAACATCAAATAGTCGTTTATCCTGTCCGTTTGATTCATTAATTAAACTAACCAGCTCTTTAATTAATGCTAGAAGATTTCTCTTCAGTGTAGCTGTGATTGTCCAGTAACAAGTTTTTTGTAGTTGTTCGTTAATAAGTATCGATGATTCTGCAATGAACCGTAACACTCTGCTGTTAAATGAAGGAAATCTACTTTCAAGTCGTTTTGCTGACGTTAGTGCCAATGAAGAATTTTCTGCTCTAAGAAAGCCTCGAATTAAGCCATTAAGCTCGCCTTCGGTTAAATTAATTATATTTTTGTCAAATACACCTTTCAGCTCATCAATATCTGCAACAAGCTCATAAAATGCTTCATTAGAAAAAGGTCCAGGTTGTTCAATTCGTTTATATCGTTCTCGAGCATCATCACTTAGATTTCTTTCTGCTTCTAATCGAATTAATGTTGCAAAGCATAAATCATAAATTGAATTTATGGGGGGATGACTGGTATATGAAATTAGAGCGCTATGAAGCCGTATTTTTTCATTCTCTTCCAAAATATCAAGGTGAAACGAAAGACTATCAAGGAGCATTTCACTATCCTTATTTAGTGAGTTTGCGGCCTTAATGGTTTCTAATCGAATTTTAGCTGAAATAGGGTTCTTCTCTCTAATATCAGACAATATAAGTTCAATAGGTTTTTGCAAATTATCAGGAGCAATGCTTTGAATTTGATAAACATATTTATCTCTAACATTATCACCTGGTCCACTATGTGACTGGTAGATGTTCTGCTCAATTGAACTCATAGGACTTCTTCCTTAAAAACTAATTTTGTCCCTACCTACATTATCACCACTACCGCTGTGAGACTGTATAATAGTATTGCTTTCTACTGCTGGCTTTATATTACCAAGTATCGATATTAGTTCAGGAGATGCGGTAATTCTTTTTTCGATTGCCGATTCACTCATATCATCTGTTAAACTCAGTCTTTCTAGTTCTGAAGAAAGCTTCAATAACACGGAGTCATCGATAAGCCAATCTCGTAAACGGTCTTTCAAATTGTCTGCGGTCAACATCATTCCGTGTTTAATTACGTCGTAAGCGATACCAGACAGAATGCTTGATGTTAAAAAGTCCATAGGTTTTCCAAAGTATTAAATTTGAAGATATTGGGTGATAATTTTAAATTTCAAGGTGAGGATGATTTACTGAGTGATGAGCATCTACCGCAAACAAGGCTCTTCTTTGCTTCGGCAATACATCTCCAAGGCAATGCCCGCTTAGGGTCGGGTGTTGACCGTCCGCTCATCAGATTCATTGCCGGAAAGCTGACATTGAATTCCGATTCCCGAAAGCTGCCGTTCGTCACTGTACCCAACCGACCCTAACCCGTCATACGACTTTCTCCAAAGCGGCCGCATGCCCAAACATCGTTTTTCGGGTTTTGCTTCTACGAAGCAGCCTTTCGTGATCTCCAGCAGTCGGCCACTTTGAGCCATTCAAGTAACTGAAAAAGTTCAGTCACAAATGGCGGATTTTAACTTGGAAGCTGCCGGTTACTGTGGGAATCAGCATAAACGCTCACGCTGGGATAGCAATGATAAACAAGGCATAATTTGTTTGTACTTTGCAGATATTTTCCCTTTGGGTTTGATGCTTTTTAAAGTTTTAAACTTCGAAAAACGGGTTTGAGCGGGATGTTTATCGGCAATATCCGCTAATAGTGCCACACTACCCAAGCTCATCTCTAAGAAAGATACGGTTCACGTCTTAATAAGACAATATGGTTGGACTTTTCAAATTTGATGGTTTTTTACTTGAAACGTCTTGTTATTTCGCCCCTTGGTCAATCCAGGTTGAGATACGAGATACTTCTGATTCAGAAAGCTTATGGCTTTCAGCCATCGCCATATTAGTTCTCGTACCCGAAATGATAGGAATCAGAGTGCTTTGGCTACTCTGTCCTGGCATAACTAAATATGAGTGAACGTCATTTTTGAAAAAATTATCTAAACGGTCGACTCTAAACCCCGCGTATTGCTTCCGTGGACCGTGGCAATCTAGACAGTTAGTTGCAAAAATTGGGTATATATCGTCCCAAACCAAGGTTTTAGCTTGAGGTGAGATTGACTCAGCTGTATGTAAATCAGGATTCTGTGTTTCGACTTGATCATTACTAGACACAGATGAACAGATGGGCTGAGGTAATGCTTTAACATCCCGTTGGGCAAGCAAGCCGAACGCGACACACAGCACTATAAGTACGCCAAGGGTCCAGATCGCGCTACGAACCAACGAAGGCTGCGATGTTTTTAGAAGGTGGCAACGCTTACCGATAACCGTAACAATCCAATTCCAGTGGAGTGCCAGATGGATCATCAGGATAGCTAAAAGCCCCAAGCTGATCCAGAAATGGATATCGCCCCATTGATGCCGGCTCAAACCCCATAAAGTCAGGGTCTTGTTACTACCTGGCGGCAAGGGAAAACGTAACAAATAGCCTGTGGCAATCATTCCTAAAAACAGCAGAGCCGCAACCAAATCGATGATTACATTAACGAGGGTACGATTCATGTTCGGTCACTGTATTAGGGATAGCCGCAGAATTCGGAAAAAATAGTACGCTAAGACTTTTCAGTAGTTCGCAGCGGTCTGAATTGCCCTTCTTCAATCTTTCTATTCTGACGCCAAATGTAATCGCCCATCAGATTGATGTGTTCCCAACCCAACGGCGACAAGTATTGCAGTAGCGCATCATCAATAGGCTTGTCCAATCCCCGCAGTTTTTCGACAGCCCTTTCCAGATAGACGGTGTTCCATAACACAATGGCCGCCGTTACCAAATTAAGGCCGCTGGCACTATAACGCTGTTGTTCGAAGCTTGGGTCGCGGATTTCGCCCAGGCGATTAAAGAATACCGCTCTGGCTAAGGCATTGCGGGCCTCGCCTTTATTCAGTCCCGCATGAACACGTCGGCGCAGTTCTACGTTTTGCAACCAATCCAGAATGAACAAGGTGCGCTCGATACGGCCCAGTTCGCGCAAGGCCACAGCCAGTCCATTCTGCCGTGGGTAACTGCCCAGTTTCCGTAGCATCAACGACGCGGTGACAGTGCCTTGTTTGATTGACGTCGCAAGCCGTAGTATCTCGTCCCAATGCGTTTGGATGCTTTTGATATTCAAATTACCGCCGATCATGCTCTGCAACGCTGGGTAATCTTGGCCGTTTTTCGGTACATACAGCTTGGTATCCTTCAAATCGCGAATACGGGGCGCAAAGCGAAAGCCCAGCAGATGCATGAGTGCAAAAACATGGTCGGTAAAGCCGGCGGTATCGGTGTAATGTTCTTCGATCCGCAAATCCGATTCGTGATACAGCAAACCATCGAGCACATAGGTCGAATCGCGGATACCGACATTCACGACTTTGGTATGAAAAGGGGCGTACTGGTCGGAAATGTGGGTATAGAACAATCGGCCCGGTTCGCTGCCATACTTCGGATTGACATGACCCGAACTTTCGGCCTTGCCGCCAGCCCGAAAACGCTGTCCGTCGGAAGACGAGGTCGAGCCATCGCCCCAGTTTTCGGCAAACGCATGATTGAACTGGGCATTCACTAACTCGGCTAATCCGGCGGAATAGGTTTCGTCCCGGATATGCCAGGCTTGCAGCCATGACAGTTTGGCGTAAGTTGTGCCGGGGCAAGACTCGGCCATTTTGGTGAGTCCCAAATTAATTGCGTCGGCCAGAATGGCCGATAGCAACAAAGTGCGGTCTTTAGCTGGTTCCTCATCCTTCAAATGCACAAAATGCCGGCTGAAGCCGGTCCAGTCATCCACGTCCATCAATAATTCGGTGATCTTGATGCGGGGCAGTAACATACCTGCATGGTTGATCATTTGTTGTGCCGCTTCAGGGACGACGGCATCCAATGGGGTGATTTTCAGCCCGGAATCGGTGATGATGGCATCGGGAAGTTCATTGGCCAATGCCAAACGGTTTACTGTGCTCAGTTGTCGTTCGAGCAACTGCAACCGATCATGCAGGTATTGTTCGCAATCCGGATTGACGGCGACCGGCAATACTTTTGCCTGTTTGAGTTCTTGGAATTTCACGGAAGGCAACAGATATTCGTCGAAGTCGCGAAATTGCCGGGAACCCTGTACCCAGATGTCGCCGGAACGGAGCGCGTTTTTCAGTTCGGTGAGCGCACAGATTTCATAGAAACGGCGGTCAAGCCCTGGGTCGGCATGTACCAGCGACTTCCAGCGCGGTTTGATGAAAGCCGTCGGCGCATCAATCGGGACTTTGCGCGTACTGGCATTGTTCATAGTGCGGATCACTGCAATGGCATCCAGCACATCCTGCGCCGCCGGTGCCGCTCGTAATGTCAGCACGTCCAGGAAATCCGGCGTATAGCGGCGGAGGGTGCTGAATTGCTCAGCTATCAAGTGTAAGTGATCGAATGCGGCGGGCTTGGCCAATTGATCCGCTTCGATGATGCTTTGCTGGAAATCGTCCCAGGAAATAACGGACTCGATTGCGGCGTAAGGATCGCTATCGGATTGCTTGGCATCCAACAAGGCATGGCCGATTTTTGAAAGTAATCGTACCTTGTCGTTGATCGCCTTGCCCTGTTGTTGGAACTGATGTTGATGCTTGTGCTTGGCAGCGCTGAATAACTTCAACAGGATACGGTCGTGTAGATCAATAATTTCGTCGATAATGGTAGCTGTGCTTTCCAAGGTTACGGCCACGAGCGTGGCGTATCGGCGTTCGCTTTCAAACTTGCCGAGGTCCTGCGGCGTCATTTGCCCACCTTCGCGCGCGATTTTTAATAGCCGGTTCTGGTGAATGTGCCGACCAATGCCGTCCGGCAAGGCAATTGCCTGAAAGGTTTTCAGCCGCTCGATGTGTTCCAGCATATAGCGGGAATTGGGCTTCAAAGACGATTGACGTAGCCAAACCAGCCAAGTCGTGTTGGAATCCGGCTTGATTTTCAGCAGTTCGTCGAGCCGTTGTCGATGCAACGCCGTGAGCGGCTGGGCCAACGCCCGGTAGATGCTGCGATTCGCGCGGGTGATAGCTTCGGCACAGGCTCGCTCAATCACGGTAAGCGTCGGTAGAATCACTTTGCGTTGGCGCAGTGCTTCCAAAGCATGAGCCGCTAACACTACACCTTTATCGGTTTGCATGGCGAGTTCGGCCAGTGTTTTCACCAGAAACCGGAAATCGGATAATCCGAAGGCCGATACTCCAAGATAGCCGCGCAGTTCCTGGAAATGTTCGCGCCGCGTTTCATCGCGCTCGCCGTATTTTCGCCAAGCGCCGGGATCGGTCTTGATTTGGCCGGCGATCCAGTGGATTACCGATTCCGCTACAGTTGCATTCGCAGCTAAAGCGTAACCAGGGTAGCGCAGCAGGCAAAGCTGCACCGCGAAACCAAGGCGATTGGCATCGCCCCGGCGCTGTCGAATCAGAGCCCAGTCGGATTCATTGAAAGTGTAATGGCGAATCAGGTCGTCTTGAGTATCAGGCAAGGCCAGCAAACTGCCTCGTTCCATAGCGGACAAAACCAAGCGCCTGGACATGATTACTCAGTGGTCTTCAAATATTGGTATAGGGTTTCGCGGCTAATGCCATACTCGCGGGCCAACTTGGCTTTCTGCTCGCCGGCACTGGCCCGGCTTTGTAACTCTGCTACCTGCTCAGTCGATAGTGCTTTCTTGCGCCCCCGGTAAGCGCCGCGCTGTTTGGCCAGCGCAATGCCTTCGCGCTGCCGTTCGCGGATCAGCGCCCGTTCGAACTCGGCAAACGCCCCCATGACAGAAAGCAATAAATTGGCCATCGGCGAATCTTCGCCAGTGAAAGTCAAGCATTCCTTGACGAACTCGATGCGCACGCCGCGTTTGGTTAACTGTTGCACCAAGCGCCGTAAGTCATCCAGATTTCTCGCCAAGCGGTCCATGCTATGCACGACGACCGTATCGCCTTCTCGAACAAACGCAAGTAGCTCGTCCAAGGCGGGGCGTTCGGTGTCTTTGCCGGAAGCCTTATCGGTAAACACCTTACTGACCTCGACCTGTTCCAGTTGCCGTTCCGGATTTTGGTCGAACGAGCTGACTCTGATGTAACCAATCCGATGCCCTTGCAAATGAACAGCCCTCAAATAACCAAAAGTGTCAGGATAAAATCTATAGCCTTTGGTGGCATGTGTCAATAATTGTAAAAATACACTCTATACTGACGCTAAAGTGACACATTGCCTGACATCAGGTTAGGGTATAGTCTTAACTGACACCGCCACCCATAGCTTGGTACAGAGCCGCACTATCGACAAGGCGCTGCGCCTGAGCCGCGATCAAGTTAATTCTGGTCTGTTGCGCCGCTTGTTGTGCGATCAGTTGCTGAACGTAGCTGGCTGCACCCAGTGCATATTGCCTCTGCACGGATTGCAAAGAGCCCTGTGCCGCAGCATCGGCGCCGGCCAATGCTGCCAATGCCTGGGCATCGTTCTCCAGTGCGCGCAGGACATCGGCCACATTGCGCAGGGATTCGAGCACCACGCTTTGGTAATTGGCTGCCGCGGCATCGAACGCGGCCAATGCCGCGCGCTTTTCGGCGGGCAGTGCGGGATTAAAGAGCGGCTGGGTAAGTTGTCCAAGGACATTCCATATTGCCGAACCGGGGCCGAACAATGCGCCTGCAACCAAGGTCTGCGTAGCGAGATCGGCGCTGAGATTAAGTTGCGGATACAGCTTGGCGATTGCGCTGCCGTATTCCGCGTTGGCCGCGTGTAACAGCGCTTCTGCGCCCAGGATGTCGGGGCGGCGGCGCACCAACTCGGAAGGTACGATTAAGGGTAAATCGGACGGTAGGGTGAATTCTTCCAGAGTGAAAGTGGGTAATCGCCCATCTCCCGGGGCACGGCCGGTGAGTGCGGCCAGCAAATGTTCATTCTGCTGGCTCTGTTTGCGCAACAGAGGAAGTCCGGCGCGAGTCTGTTCCACTTGGGTTTGCAGTGCCAATACCTCATCCGGTGCGCCCTGGCCAAGACGCACGCGTTCTTGGGTAATGTGCAATTGTTCATCTTGCGCGCGAAGAATGGCCTCCGTAGTCTGTATTTGTGCCGCAAGCCTGGCTTGGGTGATCGCGGCGGTAACGATGTTGCCCGCCAAGGTCAGCTGCGCACCTTCCACTTCGTGACGACGATACTCGGTTTGAGCGACTAAGGCTTCCAATGCGCGGCGGTTACCGCCGGCAAGGTCGAGTTGATAATTTACGTTAACACCGGCGTTAAACAAACTGAATTCCCGCGCCTGGTCATCTTGCCCCAATACGATGGGATTAAAGCGTTGTCGTTGAGCACTGAAACCGGCATCGACTTGAGGATACATCATCGCCCCCTCCTGCGCCGCACGGATTTCCTGCGCCTGACGTAACGTGGCTCTTGCAGAAGCCAGCGTTGGACTGGCCTGAAAAGCCTGTTCTATCAGCGCGTCGAGTTTGGAAGATCCCAGATCACGCCACCACTGTGCACTCACATTTGAGCCGATCCTAAAGTGTTGTGCCCCCCCAAAAGCCGTGGCTGCGGATGCCGTTTGAGTTGACAAAGGGGTTGCGGTGTAGGCTGGCATATCGGGGGCGGCCGGTGGTTTGAAATCGGGCCCTACGGTACAACCTGCCAGCAATCCGGCAAAAATGATGGCTGTATAGGTCCGAACCGTCATGTGATCGGTCTTCGATCGATCAATGCCGTGACGGTGTATTCCTTCAACATTGCCCATAAAAATGTTCCACGAACGATTGACGAAAACTCTGATGGCAAGCCAGGCAACTGCTTTGCAGATTCGCAAAGGCTGTGATCACGCCTTGTCCATCGTTCCGAGCGGCAACTTGTTCCAGCGCCCGCGCAGCTTGATGCGTTATTTCGTCATGACTTTCGAATGTGCCCATATTGGTGCCAATGAACGTCAGGATACGCATCTTCTCGATAACGGGCGGCTCTGGATGCTCGGCGATCTGTGGCGCAATTTTGGCGACCAAAGCCCAATCTTCACGAGAAATAGCGTCTGTGATGGCCTGCATACTCCTACCGAGTTCTTGCATGATCCTTTTTAGTTCTAACGGCTTAACTTCGGTATCTCCATCAGCCCAAGCATGCGAGTAGATGCCGGCTATAAATACGCTGGCTGCAATGACAGTCAATAGATTTTTCGGGAAGTTTTGGTATGTCATAAAGCACCTTGAATTTAATTGTTTTCTCACTCAAATCCTCGTCCTTCGCCGACTTCCTCATGGGCCACGCCATCGCGGATATGGTAGATGCGTTTGAAGGTGGGAATAATTTTTTCATCGTGGGTGACAACGATGATGGCGGTCTCGAACTGGCGTGCCATGTCGTTGAGGATACGGATAACGGCCATGGCCCGTTCACTGTCGAGCGGCGCGGTGGGCTCGTCGGCAAGAATCACAGGCGGGCGATTGACCAGCCCCCGCGCGATTGCAACGCGCTGCTGTTCGCCGCCGGAAAGCTGCGACGGCATGGCACGGGCGCGGTGTTGTACATCCAGTGCGGTGAGAAGCTCCAGTGCTTTCGCACGCGCTTTACTATTGGGAATCCCTGCCAACATCGGCAGCAGTGCAACGTTGTCGGTCACATCGAGAAAAGGAATCAGGTAGGGTGCCTGGAATACGAAGCCGATCTTGTCGCGCCGCAAGGCTCGCAGGTCACGTACTTTCCAATCGTTGTCAAAGATCACCTCATCACCCAGAACCATGCGACCGGCAGTCGGATCGATCACCGCCCCCAGACACTTGAGCAGGGTGCTCTTACCGGAACCTGATGGTCCGATGAGTCCTACCACTTCACCCGGAGCAACCTGCATGTCCACGCCCCTCAAGGCATGAACAGCGGTATCGCCCTCGCCGTAGCGTTTCTTTAAACCTTCAATGTGAATGCCTTTGCCGCTCACCTTAGCCTCCTATGGCGTCGGCCGGATCGACCTTGAGCGCCATACGGATAGCAACAAGGCTGGCCAATGCGCAGATTGCCAGCACAGCGAAAAAACCGGCGACGGAATCAAGTGGCTCCAACAGCACATACTTGGGGAAAATCGGCACCCAAAAGGTAGCGGTGATTTTCCCCACCACAAAACCTATAGTGCCAAGCGCAAGCGACTGCTGCATGATCATGCCGGCAATGGTGCGGTTCCTGGTGCCGATCAGTTTAAGCACCGCGATTTCCCGGATTTTTCCCAAGGTCAAGGTATAGATGATGAAAGCAACAATGGCCGCGCTGACGATGCTCAGAATCACCAAAAACAAGGCGATTTGCCTGGCTGATTTATCGATTACTTTGTCCATCAGAATCGATTCCATCTGGGCACGGGTATAAACCTGCAGGCGCGTCCAGCGGCGAATCGTTTCGGCTGCATCCTCAGGGAGTGTGCCGGGTTTGAGCTTAACAAGTACCGCATTAACATAGGTGTTGGTACTTTGCGATGCGTTCACCACAGCGAGCAGATCGGGAATGCCTGGGCGATTGAAGTCCGGGTTCTCGGCATTGCGGCGGCGCTGCTGAACCAGAGCATCGTTGTCTTTCAGAAATTGCGCTTCTTGTGCGTCTTTGAGCGGAATGAACACCATCGGATCACCGTTATAAGACACCGTGCGTTTGGATAATCCGACGACCGTGTAAAAATTGCGGCGGATTCGGATGCGCTCACCGAGCTGAAATCCGCTGGAAATATCGGCAATGGCTTCATAGTGACTACGGGTGATATGTCGTCCAGTGACGAGATACCGGGGCTGTCCCGGCGTACCCGGCTTGCCGGCCGTGACGCCAACTACCATGGCGCTAACATCCTGCTCGCCGTGGCCTACCTGCATAATCAGATAGGTGACATTGGCTGCGTATTCTACCTCCGGCATATTCAGCAGACTGCGATACAGATCGTCGTACAGACTGGACGATTCGGCATAAGGCCCCTGAGTGCCCTGTTGCACTACCCACAGATCCGCGCCTGTATTGTCCAGCATCACCTGTGCATCGTCGACCATGCCCCGATAGATGCCGGCCATACTCAGCGTCACGCCGATCAATAAGCCTAATCCGACGCCGGTGAACACGAATTTACCCCAGGAATGGAGAATATCGCGGCCCGCCAAGCTGATCATCGTGCGGCACCGGGAATGTGTTCAACCACATGAATTCGGCTGCGAGTGGTCAGCGCCTTTTCGCTGTATACCACTACCCGATCGCCGTTCTTGAGTCCATCGCGTATTTGCACTTGGCCATCAAGATCAGCAACACCTAATTTAACGGGGGTAAAGTGCAGGTCGCCGTCCATAGCTTGCCAGACTCCCACTTGCCCATTCTCACGATGGATGGCGGCATTGGGAATCACCGGGGCAACTGGTAGGGCAGGCAAGTCGACTGTGACTTCGGCCAGTTCACCCAGCGGCGGCAATGGATCGGGAGGCAAATCGAAACTCGCCTTGGCAAGCATTTCTTCAGTTACGGCATCAGCTTTGGGTTCCACCCGCAGTAAACGGCCGGCCAGCACATGGCCACTGCGGGAGCGCAACACAATGCGGGCTGGTAGTCCGGCGGCAAGTCCGGCGGCACTGATCTGGTCGAAGCGCACGTTCAACCATAAACTTTCGGGATCGATCACTTCCACCACAGCTTGACCAGCAACGACAGTTGTGCCGGGATCAGCATCTCGGGAGCTGACCAAGCCATCAGCCGGCGCGATCAGACGCAGGTTGCCCCGCTGCGTAATCAATGCCTCCCGGTCAGATCGGGCACGAGCGACGTCTTCATGGGCAACCGTAAGTACAGCATCCGCTATCTGCAATTCCTGTCGCTTGGTGTCGACTATTTCTTCGCTGGTCGAGCGTACTGCAAACAATTGTTCATATCGATGCAACTGGGCCTTCGCATACGCTTGCCGAGCCTTCGCTTCGCGCAAAGCCGCT
Source organism: Methylomonas sp. MS20 (assembly GCF_050275925.1). Taxonomy (NCBI): domain Bacteria; kingdom Pseudomonadati; phylum Pseudomonadota; class Gammaproteobacteria; order Methylococcales; family Methylococcaceae; genus Methylomonas; species Methylomonas sp. MS20. The sequence continues at coordinate 4,005,597 of NZ_CP189962.1, read as the reverse complement.
TCGGCACGCTTGAATGCCGATTCCTGCGAGTGGACGCGATCATCGAGATCGACCTGATCCATCTCGCCTAACACTTGACCGCCCTTCACCCGATCGCCCACATGCACCTCCAGACGTTGCACGCGACCGGCAACCGTGGGACCAATTTTGTAGGTATAGCGCGCCTCCACCGTGCCGATACCGAATAGCGCAGGGGCAATTGACTTTGACTTTACTTCCGCGACCGTCACGGTTACCGGTGCTAGCGGGCCGGATCGTAAGGCGACGTAGACGAAAAGCACAAGCAACGGCACAATAACTGCCATAAGCGCCAAGGTGCGTTTTTGTAGAGGCATGCGATTCATTGCGCACTCCGGATGCCACGCTGATAAATGGCAAAGACGCGTGGTGCATCGTGGCGGATACGCTCCACATTGCCGGCCAGCAGCGATTGCATGACCAGGCCTTGGATCGTGCCGATGAACAGGGTGGCCGCCGCTTCGGTGTCGAGTGTGGCGGACAGCTCGCCGCAGGCCTTGCCCGCCTCGATCAGCCGGTGCAGGCGTTCTCCATAACGCCGGATCAAAGCTTGCACTATGCGCTTGGGCGCGGTCTGCTCGGCACGTTGCAATTCACCAAACATCATTCGGGGAACCCCTGGATGCTCGGCCACGAACTCGACGTGGCTCATGAATATCGCCTGCATCGCGGCTAGAGGCGATTCAATACCTTGCGCGGCGCAATCAATCCGGGCCAGAAGGCGTTCCGCCACCCACTCCATGACTGCCTGCCAAATGGCGTCCTTGGTCGGAAAATGACGAAACAACGCGCCCTGGGTCAGGTTCATATGCTTGGCGATAGCCGCAGTTGTGATTTCACTGGGGTTTTGCGAACCCGCCAATTCAACCACCGCCTCGACTGTTACGGCCCGTCGTTCATCCGCAGGAAGATGTTTTACATGGGTATTCACGGTTGCACTCAAAAGATAGTAATTGATTACTATCTTAGTGTGATAAACAAATTATGCAAGCGGAAAATTATTCTGTGGAAGATCACGATGACTCAATTGTTGATCTAAGCGTATGTATTTTTCTAAAGTAAATGTACGCTACAGCAAGGCCGATTGCCCCTTTGCGGCCAAACATATCAATAAATGTTTGGCCGCACTAGACTCTAACACATGGTTTTGCCCACTTAGTGCATTGATTGCCATTACAACTCTTAAACTCTTACCATAAAAGCTTAGCGTACTATTTTTTCCGAATTCTGTGACTGCCCCATATTAAAAGGATTTTTGATTTGCCAAGCAAATGACCAAATAAAACTGGGCTTTTCATTGTAACCTTCAACAATAAATTGAGTTGGTGAAGTTCTGCTCAAGCCTATTTGAAGGTCAGCTATTGAGAAACATGTATGGCGGCTTTCTGGCCGATTGGTTCATCACCAATTAAAACAATGGCTTGCGCGTCAATTTTTCTTGAAAAACTGCAATAATCAGAGGTTTCCTAACCCCTTTAAACGCCATAATCGGACTTTTGATTTAGTTTTGCCTATCCTGTGATTTTTTAAAAACCCATCCGCAGACTTTTCAATACTTCTGCCACTTCGGGTTTTGCGGCCGATGTGGGTGGGAATATAGCGCAGATGGTGCGACGAATTTCCGGATCTGACAGATAACGAACTCGAATCTGATCTGCATTTTTGGTGATGGTGAATTCCGGCATTAGCGCAACACCGATTCCGGCGCGTACCATACTCAGTATCCACTCTTCGCTATTACTTCTATAGGCAGCATAAAGATTGACCTGCCGCCCCTGGCACACACTCCTCAGTGTTTCACGCAATTCACAGTTCAGGCGATCTAAGTAAGGTTCAGCTTGTATGGTCGCTAAATCAATTTGTTGCATTTGATTGAAACGGTGTTTGTCGTTGAAGACAACGACATAGCGTTCTTCGTAAAGCTCTAAAGACTGGTAATGCTCTGCCAGTAAGGATGTTGGTGCGCTGATAACTAAATCCAGGCCCTCTTCATCAAGTTGATTCAATAGATTGCATTCACTGTCGACGACTAATTCCAGTTCTACATGGGGTCGTTCTTGCTGAAAGTCAGTGAAGAATGGACTTAAATGGTGTGCGGCAATTGTCGTCATCACGCCGATGCGAAGTGGCACAGTATTTAAGCGGCTGAAACGCACAGCCTCAGCTTTGACAGCTTGCGTCTTGCGCACTATTTCACGTATAGAAGGTTCGACCAAACGTCCTAAAGCCGTCAACCGACATCCGCTGCGGTCTCGGCTAAATAGCTCACCGCCAAGTTCATCTTCCAATTTTTTAATTGCTTGCGTCAGGGAGGGTTGGGCCACATAGGTTGCTTGTGCAGCGCGAGTGAATGAGCCTTTATCGCAGACGGCCAGAAAATAGCGAATTTGTTGCATTTCCACAGCTTGCCTCCTTTCTTGAATAGGAAAAACCTATTATTTCATAGAAAATTGGTATTTTACAATTAACATAACTCATTATTTAATATAAACACCAAGTCACCTAAATATTCAATATCCCTATGAAAACAGCAAAATTAATCGTAATGTACCCTACACCAACAGATTTAAAAACTTTTGAACGTCGTTATGCTGATGAGCATGTGCCGATGGCTGTCGAAAAGCTGGCCGGCAAAACACGATTTGTCGCCTCATTGATTCTTTCCAATGCAGACAAATCTGCAGCGCAGTTTCATCGGATTGCCGAGGTTTATTTTCCATCCCTCGCCGAATTACAGGCTTGTCTGAATTCACCAGGCGGTCAAGAAACAGCTCAGCATGCCGTTGAGATTTCTAGCGGTGGTGAGCCGTTGTTTCTGATCTCCGAGGTGGAAACCTTTGATTTCTAATCCGACCATCGGATTTAACATAATCACTGTGGAGGCAAATCAATGCCTAACTCTATCAACAAACTAAAAAAGGCGGCTTATAAGCGCATTAGGTGGCTGGGTTTGCTGCCTGTTGTCTTTTGGGTCGGATTAATGCCAACTATTGCCCAAGCGCATCGAGGTGCGCCTGACGAGGCCGATGCTTGCGTTACGAGGGTTGGTTTTGAACGAGTCCATTTCACGGCCTATACCCCGACTCTGTCAGGGGATCGGGAATATTGCAGCATCATTCCCGAAATCGGCCCAACTAATTTGGTGTTCGACTACGAAGGTAAAAGTCTGCGCAATGTCAGCGTGGAATTCGAAATCACCAAAGAACCTGAAGGGCAAAGGGTTTTTTATCAGCAGCCGAAAAAAGTTAAAAACGGTACTTTCGATAGTATGGTCGATTTTAGTCAATATGGTGCTGGTAATTATTTGGCACACATCGCTATTGTCGACAAGGATAAGCGTCTTGATACTCATATTCCGTTCTCTGTTGGCCTGGAATCGGTTCCGGGAAAAGGCTATATGCTGCAGATTGTGATGATCGGAAGCTTGTTGTTGCTGGCTTATATTGTAATGAAGTTAGCGAATAAGGAAGCGCCCAATCACTCGCCTGAGGCATGATCGAATGGTACAGGCGAGTCAAACGTACTTAGGGGGAATATGACTATGAATATGGCTCAATTAAAGGTTTATCTTTTAAGAACCAATTCTTGGCAGAAAGTGCTATTCGGTTTACCGATATTAGCAATGGTTGTCATGCTTTTGATGGATCATAGCGGCGAATCAGTAGAATTGGGGCAGGCCGTGTATCGACCTGAGATGCTGCAACGTCTTTGCAAAGCTGGTCAACTCAGTGGAGACGCTGGAGAGACTTATGGCGAAGAAACCGAAAATGGCATCAAATACAATGTCCGCACACCAGCCAATTATGATGCATCCGTTGCCCACCCACTATTACTGGTATTTTCTCCGGCCGGATCGAATCGGGCTAAAACCGAAAAAACAACTGGGTTCACTTTTCCTGCTACCCAAGCCGGTTTCATCGTGGCCTATGCGGATCACCCGGAATTATCGCCCAGCACTACCGTAGAATTAGGCACCATTCCCAGTTTAATGGCCAAAAAGTGGTGTATTGATGAAAAACAGGTCTATGTTACGGGACATTCCGATGGAGGAACTTCGGCAATGGCATTAGCGTTTATGACTGGCACACGACACATCCCACGTGCCATTGCGCCGAGCGCAGCAGGGGTTGCGTATGATGATTTACGCGACCGCAAATGCCCCGAGCCCTTGCCGGTTATGATCATGCACAGCAGCAAGGATCGCCTGTTTCCTGGTTATGGTCAGCAAGCGGTGGGTTGGTGGGCAGCTTGTAATAAATGTGACCCTATTCCGGATAAAATCGCAAATGGTTGCTCCTCTTATTCAGGGTGTGCCGGGGGCGTAAAAACGTTGTACTGTGAAGGTGATAACATCCATTCACATTGGCCCGAGCGAAGTCAGGATATCGTCGAGTTTTTTGTGTCAGCGACTCAAGTTAGCCCACGGGCAAAGTGAAATTGGCTCTATATGAATCGTAATGGATGCAAAGGTAAACCCGAAAGCAAACGGTCACCCGGATTCCTCTCGGGTCTGCCTGCTCCTTTTAGTGGCTGAACAGTTGGTTGACAACCGACCTGGACGTATTGAGCCTAGAGCCATCAAACGACGACCAAAAACGAAGCCGAATACCGGACAGCCGATTGGGTTACATGGTGCCTTAATTATTAAAATGGGATAGCTACTCCGAGCGGCGGGTTTTGGCCGGGTCGAGCCAAAAAGGGCGTAAGGCTGCTTGCCGAAAAGCTGCCATTCGCTGAACTTAGGGATGGAAAATTTCGCCGGCGTCCTCAGTGGCCGGTTTTGGCCGTTGTGACTCGGCCATAATGTCGATTTGCTTACCGAATACCTGCCATTCGGCTGATTCACTGGATATATAACTCTTAGTAACTCCGCACCCCTAACTATTGACCTTATTGGTGCAACGTGACAGTCAAAAATGGGTGGGAATTAGCCGGCTCAAAATCGGTAGCAGTCAAAAATAAACGACTGCTACCTCATTATTTAACGCTAAATTTCGGTCTGTTCCGAAATTTCTAGTGCGTCATCAACCTCTATTCCAAGATAACGTACAGTACTTTCAAGCTTGGTATGACCCAACAATAGCTGGACAGCTCGCAAGTTTTTTGTCCGACGGTAAATCAAGGTTGCCTTTGTCCGGCGCATCGTATGGGTTCCGTATGCTGCTGGATCAAGACCGATTGACGTCACCCAATGCTCAACAATGCGAGCGTATTGCCGGGTTGAAATGTGTGGTGATTCATGAATTCGACTAGGAAAAAGATATTCATCGGATTTCAATTGAGCCTGGCTAATCCAGTTTGCTAATGAGTCTCTGGTTTGTTCGGTTATCTCAAATTGCACCGGACGATGGGTTTTCTGTTGCATGACCATTGCGCGAGATGATACCCGGCCGCCTTGAGCCACATCGCAGACTTTAAGCTTCACCAAGTCGCACCCTCGGAGTTTGCTGTCAATGGCAAGATTGAATAACGCTAGTTCCCGTGTGTTTTTGGTCATCTGCAAACGGATGCGTATGGCCCAGATTTCTTTCAACTTTAAAGGCGATTTCTGGCCAATCAACTTACCTTTGTTCCAAGGGGCGTGCCGATTCCGATTGCTTGGATTTTCCTGATTCATGACGAACTCCTAATGCTTGTTTAAGGAGACTTATTGTCATGCTATCGCGTTGATCACACGGAAATCACCAAGCGTTTGCCAACGCTTTGTTGATGATGCCCTATCCATAATCCACGAATATCGACCCTACGGGTGATTTTTTAAACCAGTTTTCTCCGGCTGCAGGTTTTACACTTTCATTAATCTTCATTGAATGAGAGCGTGTCATGCTATTGAGTTTAACCAAAGTCACACCGGCGCGAGGTCGGGGCAGACCAATACCACTTATACCCAGTCATATCGCGCTATTGATTGGCATCGTATCCAGTTTTTCAAACGAGTTAAGCTGGGCGGCTGAAAACCAGTCAAGTGAGCGATCGGCCAGCATCCTTTCTGCCAAATCTTTACTGCAAACCACGGTATGGGGGGACGTCGCTGCACGACATCAACTGGATCCCTATGTCTTGTATGCAGTAGCGTTGATCGAGTCGAAAAATCATCATCAGAAAAACAAAGTAACACCTTGGCCCTGGGCGCTAAATCATGCCGGCAAAGCCATCATTACAACGAATAAACAAGACGCTATTATCCAGCTTAAACAGCTGCTGAAGGAAGGTAACCGAAATGTCGACATCGGCATTATGCAAGTCAATCTGCGCTGGCATGGCCACCGGGTTGATAAGCCCGAACAGTTGCTCGATCCAACGACCAACCTCGAGATAGGCGCTGAGTTGCTCGCCAAAGCGATTCAATCATCGCCAGATAACTTCGCCTTGGGTGTAGGGCGTTATTACAACTGGAAGAATATTCCTGCCGCCATTGAGTATGGCCAAAATGTCATTAACCTAGCAGCGCATATCAGAACGATCATTTAGACAGGTCATTTGAATGGACAATGATTTGTATAACCTCAACCTGGATTACTTGCTGGTGGCCAAAGGGATGATTGCCGCCGGCGATGCGTATAAGGCTCAGTTTTATCTTGGTTTGCCGACAGACGCCATTGAAATACTCCGCAATATGTCGATCAAACAGCTGAAAGCATTGGCTGGAAGCGACTATCTAAAATTTAGTCCTCGAATCAATCCCAGTCACTGGCGAGAATTTATTGAAATACAAACATTTGCCACAGATTCTCCAGAACATCGGGCCAAAGAATTATTATCGATACTAGCCCAGGATGGCGCATCATGAGGCGCTCGCACCCTTACCAATTGCAGTGGTACGAGCATTGGCTGTTATATGAATTGCTAAAGCGAAAATTACGCACTTCGATCGTCAAAAAAATCATTTCATGCCTGGGCGACAAAGATTTACAGTACATTTATTATAAGCTGCACCGAGAAAGACCTCTGCCCGGAAAGATCCCTAGCCTCGATTCGATCACCCGGTCCCGCGAAGCATTTTTGTATGTGGCCGTATTTGCGTCTATTTATCGTTGTGCCAGTCAACGTAACGTGAAAACCGGCATTGATATCAATGCTGTGATGTTTGCCTGGGATTGTTTCTGTAAAACCTTTCCTGGTCATATTAGTGAGCGACGACCTTTCAGTAAAATCAGACCCGCTAATTTCACTGAGGCCTGGGTGATTGCTGAGGCTATCCAAACTGGCATGGCAGAATTGCGATACTGCAGTCGATGTCATCATGATTTCGTGATCTTCTATGACAGCAATTATCAGCCCATCTGCCAGGTGTGTGCCATGAAAAACGTATCAAGTACATGACAACCGTTTGAATGATGCTTGGCATGAGCATTCGAGACATTGGGACATCGATTTGAGATCGTCTTCTCTATCTTATGGCGCAACCCTTCGCTGATGTAAGGTTTTTATAGCGTTTGATAACCCAGTAAAGCAAACTTTGCAAATTCAAGAATTCTTTGAAATCCATGCCTTATATTAAAGAATGCTTTAATATGTTGGCGAATAATTAAAAAGAATTTAAATATCATGCGCAGCACTGGCGATTACATCACCTCTACAACTTTGGGCGAGCCGGTGCGGGCGTTTGTCCCGCATGCCTTACCGCCGATCAATCCCGCTTTGGCCGTCGAAAGCTTTGCGGGGCTGAATCATAATGCGGAGTTGGCCTTGGCAAGGTTATCGGGGGTTTCCGGCCTAGTGCCATCGGTAGATTGGTTGTTGTATAGCGCGATCCGAAAGGAGGCGTTACTGACCTCACAAATCGAGGGCACACAAGCGACGTTAACCGACTTGTTTGACGATGAAGCGGGCTTTGCTGTCAGTAATACCGACGATGTGGAGGAAGTGACCAACTCTCTCCGAGCATTCCGTCTGGTGCAGGAAAACCTGCGCGCTGCCGATGGCTTGCCGATCAGTGTCCGATTGTTGTGCAATGCTCATCAATTACTGCTGGATGGAGCGAGAGGTACGGGTAAACAACCCGGCGAGTTGCGCCGTTCGCAGAACTGGATTGGTGGTACCCGGCCCGGCAATGCGGCGTTTGTGCCGCCACCGGCGGAAAGGGTTGCGGATTTGTTGGCTGATGTAGAACGTTTCATTCATGCAACACCGTCTGACGGGTTACCGCCATTGGTAAAAATTGCCCTGGTGCATGCCCAATTTGAAACCATTCACCCGTTTCTAGATGGCAACGGCCGGATTGGTCGCTTGCTGATTGCGGCATTAATGGAGCATTGGGGCTTATTACCAGAACCCTTGCTCTATCTTAGCGGCTACTTGAAACAACATCAGAGCGAGTATTACCGCCGTTTGTCTGCCATCCGTAGCGAGGGTGACTGGGAAGGATGGGTGTCGTTCTTTTTGGAAGCGGTGGCGGTGGCCGCGACCGATGCCGAACGCAATATTGTGGCAATTGCCAGCCTGATCACGGCGGATCGGCGGCGCCTGCTGGCTGCGACGAAAGTCGGTCCGGCCAGTTATCGTTTGTTCGAGCTTTTGCCTATGATGCCGCGCTTCAGTATCGAACAGGTGCGCCAGAAACTGAACACAACCTTCCCAACCGCTACGGCGGCGGTCAAGGTTTTGGAGGAGCTGGGTATCGTAGTGGAATTTACCGGGCTTAAAAAAAACCGCAGTTACAGTTACCAGTCCTATATCGATTTGTTGGCGGGCTGAGGGACATGAATCGAAACCCACTAGATTTTGATGCTAAAGCCTTAGACAGCAAAGTACCACTCTTAAAGAATGAGTTTGTTTGCAAACTCTGATTCATAAATCGAGTGTCAGAAATCTAAATTCGTTTCTGACAAATTGCAAATGAAGCAAGGCGTGCTCAGCGCTTAGAGACAATATAAATGAGCCCTCAGTCTGAGTCAGACTGAGGGTGTAAATAGATCAACCTTAAGGTAAAATAATCCAATAATTTCAATATCATGACTTGGAAATTCTGCAATATCGACGTACGATAATCGCACCAAGATATTCGGGAGCTAATGATGTCATCCTCTCTATCAAACCGATTTAAAGGCCGAGCCACGATTCAGCAATCGAACGTCCATTCAGTTTTTAGCGGACATCATGCCACTGTACATTGCCATGACTGTAAACGCTCTATGGTGCCACGAGTTGTCACTTACTATGGCCAGCCACTGAAATCGATTTGCCCGTTTTGCGGAAGCACGTTTGCATCGTTCCCATCGGGTTTTACGCGATTTATCCAATCCAGATATTCAGATGTTCTTTCCTTTTTAGTTCTTCAAAAGCTGGTAACTATAACGATATGTCTTGTAGTGCTATGGTTTGTTGCTGACTGGGGAAACCTCCCAGATAACATCAGTTTGTTTGCAGCATTCGGAACGGTGTTCTTTCTTGCGTTGATATTGGCTGAATTAGTATTTCAGGGAGTCGAGCGTATGGCAGCCAAGTTTCTTCATCAAAGTAATTACTATTGGGCGATATTGGTATTAGTTTCCATGTTTATTGCCCATGAGTTCCCGGCGCTAGCTGGCTATGTTGCTCTATTTTTCTTTATGATTATTGCTCGTGGCTTTGTTGCTGTCTTTATCCTAGCCTGGAAAAAACCAGTAAAATCCACCTTTCAATAATTGATCAGCCCACGGGCTCGATTATATTGTCCTATCTGGTCGATCAGATCCTGTCTGTTTTGGCCAGCTGCACTTCTCAATAATTTAGCGATAGTATTGGCTTCATTTTCGCCTTCTTCATTTATCATCTTCTGCTTCGCTTCCCCCAATCCACCAGTGTTTTCACTACTCACAGCGATCCCATCAAAGGCTTCAAACATAGCAGCACGATAATAAGCTTGCTGACTTGATGTCAGCTTGTCGGCAACTTTATTGACTCTTTGATCAGCCCAGGCTTGCGTAGCTTGAGCGAAACCAGGATAGGACTGGGATGCCGCGTGTTTAAAAGCGTCCCAATTTCCAGCACCTCTTGACTGCGCTTCATCATAACTATTATTGAATTGTTTCAAGTACTCCTGTCCAGCAGCTCCCATGGCTTCAAGATTTTTAGCAGTACTGTAGACTCCACCGCCTATGTAGTTGTAAGACAACTCTGCAGCAGAAGGCGTGTCATTGGCCGCAGCCGCAATCGATTGCCTAAAATGCTCTGCCTTGACATTCGCCAATTTCCCAAAGCCTTCTTTTGAGTTTTGTTCACGCTCAGCCAGGTTACGATCATGTTGTGCTTCGATACTGGCCTCGCCGCCGGCAATTTTCCCCGTCGCTGAACGAATCCGTGTCTGCGTACGCTGTTCTAGCGATTCGGTTTCAACGCGTGGGTCTTTAAGCTGAGCCTGTTCGACTGATGTCTGAACCTTGCCAGTTTCAGGAGCATTGGTTTTCAAGGTTTCGTTCCGGTTGGCATTCCACCTTTGATCGGCCTGCGGCGCATTAAAGGCATCGCCCAACAGTTGGTAACCCGAGATGTGTGCTTGGTGCGATTGTTGATCATCCAGCGTGCGGTAACTGGGTGACGAGAAGCCGGTCAATAACGACATGCCAGCGGCGGCATAGGCCTGATCGGCATCGCTAATCCAACCGGCGGCTTTCCATTGCGAGGCCAGTCGCTGCGTATCACCTCGCAAGCCATATTGATCGAGGGTTTGATCCAGGCGTTCCATCAAGCCAGGATCATGCGCGATTTTGTATCCCGTTTCCGCCGCACCGAAGCTCGCTTGCGTTCCGAAGCGTTGTTGAGCCGATAAAGTTTGTTGATAGGATTCGCTGGCGGATACCGCGTCGGTTGCGCTGTGTTGCAACGAGGACAACGATTGATTTTGTAGCCCCATTGAGGCGACGTTTCGGGTACCGGTCTGCGCATCCAGTGCCAGGCTTTTAGCCAAGCCGGCTTGATAACCCTGACTGTCATTGACGGTTTGACTGATGTCGGCGGCGATGGCATCGGACTTATCCTGACCGACTTTAAAATCATTTTGTAGTCGCCCCGAAATCGCTGCATTCAATTTATCGTTTGAGGTCTTGCCGCCGGCATTGGCACTGCCAGCCACCAGCGCCGAAAAGTGATCCGCAGAAATACCAGTATCCGCATGCTTCTTGGCAAAAGCTTCGCCAAATTGACGATTATAGGCATCGGTATAACTGGAACTGCTGGCGATTTGATTGCCCAATGAACGACTATCAAACGCATCGCTGCTGATGCTCGCCGACTTCGACGCCGTGGACGACACGCTATGCATAAAGCTATTGGTGGCTTGCTCGGACGCTGAATAGGCAGATGAAACGGCCGCGCTCATGTCCTTCCCGGCGGTAAAGGTCGGCAGCACCTTGTCGACCCCGGTTTGAGTAACCGCCGACAATGGACTGTATTGATGCTGCGCTTGCGCATTCAAGACCGGCGCCGGGCTGACCACATCCGGCGTAGCGATTTTCTCGTTCACATAATCGCCACCGTCCATCCGTCCCAAAAAATGGGTAGCAGTCACTGCCCCGCGATAAATCAGCATCAAGGTGATGGCCGGCGTCGACGCGGCCAACATGCCGCCAATCGACAGCCATTGTTGCAACTCCATATCCAGCTGGTAAATGCCCATCATTGACGGCAAATTGTAAGTCGCCGTAGTCAGTGCAGCCATTTTGCCTGCGGCCGACATTTGGATGAACAGATTGATCACCGCCAAAATCGGCATCCACAATTGGATCCACAGCAACATCGAGAAGTAGCCGATATTCATCCGGATGCCGACATTGCCCAGCATCACCACAAAGGCCATGATCGGTGCGATGGCATAACTCAAGCCTTCGATGAAGGCCATCATCGGTCGGACGATCTTGGCAAACAGGGTTTGTTCGGCGGCCCATTGGGTGTTGCGTTGCTGGATGGCTTGCTCGACCATCGCCGCTTTGTTCCAATGCAAACCGTCTTCATGCCGGCCGATCACGCCTTTCTCGAACATCGGCAGGATCGCCGACATCAGCATGTAATCGGCGGCATCGACTACGCCGGGTCCGGCCAACGCATCGAAGGCATCCTGGATTTTCGGCACCGTATCGCCTGCCGCCGGTACGCCCAAGGTCGGTTGCAACAACCCTTCCAGCGCCGTCGCAAAATTTCCATTGGCCACTACGCTCAAATCGGCCCAGGCATCGGTACAGGTTTTGGTTTGCGGTTGGCCACCGACATAGATTTGGGTCATGTAGATGTCGGAATCGAAGCGGATGGCATTCAGGGGATCCGCATCGCGTAAGATGGCATCCACCGATTTCTGGTTTAAATCAACACCGGTCAACGTGCATTCACGCACATAATTGGCAAACGAGGTTTCCATGTCGCTACCGGCATTCGGCACGTTGGCTGCGCCTAAATTCACTCGCGACAACAGATTCTTCCGTACCGCCGTTAGGGTCTGCAAGCTGTCGGCAAAGCCATTGCCGGTCATCGACGGTGTTCCAAAGCCTTGTTCGAATAACCGTGTCGTACGATAACCCATGTTCGACATCACGCTGCCTACGACCGCCGGCCCCAACGGTACGTTGTCGACCACTACCACGCTGCCAGTATAAGCATCCTCGATCGACACCCGTACCGACGGCGCATACAGCATCAACCACAACACATAGGCCAGCAATAAATCCTGATAGCGAATGCCTCGGCCATCCCATTGCAACAACGCCCTGAGCATGACGATGATGACGCCGATCAAACCGCCGACGGCCGCCGCGGCACTGTAGTCGCCGGTGCCAGAGATCATCGCAATCGCATTGAGGACAGCTTGCAAATAGGCGGAATCGCCCACGGAAAAGATTTCAAACATGGGCGATTGCCTTTAAAGAAATAGGGTAAAACCAAGACACGCCTACGATTGATAGAAAGCACCAGTAAGCGAGTCTTGTAGTGCAGTTCGGACAGAGGCTCATGCGGTTGACTCCATTAAGGCGTCGGCCAAGCGGTGCCAGACGCCGGCAATTGCGCCACGGTGCCATAGTGTTTAGGCTTCACGGTGGTCATCAATTGTTGGTAAAACGCCATCAGGGTTTGCGGATTACCGTAGCGACCGGCGATGGTGACGTATTCGTCCTGGATTTGCTCCCTTGCATCCTTCAAAGCGTCCATCAACAACTTGGCATAGGCGTGGTCATTCATATGTGCCGCAGTCTGCACAGCGTTGAGCAAATCGTTGACAATCAGCTGCGCCAATTCCAGGGCAATCACCGGTGCCGCTTCTTCGGCCCAGAGTTTGGCAATGCCGGCATCCTCCCTAGCCAGGTTATGGATCATGCCGCCGATGGCATCCGGCACGGTTTGCATGAAGGCTTTTTCGCTGTCGGTGATTTGACCGCTGTTGGTCGAGAATTTGTAGAGTAGTCCGTTGCCGGTATTGGCCGAACCCAGCAGAATTTCCATCACCCGTTGCTTCAAGCCCACCAGATTGACGTTCTGGACGATGGGTTTCAGACACTGATCGGCATCATGACCATCGCTGCAGGTATACATCCTGACGGTTTGATAACTGTTGCCGGCGTCGTTGCCGTACATCAAATCCTTGATACGCAACACCGGCGGCGGCGCGCTAATGGCATTGTTTTCGCCTTTGCCGTCGGGCGCGGCTTGCGGCGCATCGACGATCACCGTACCGGAAATGCTCATCGCCGCTTCCAGCAAACTGTTGCCACCAAACCTAAACCAACCGCCGGCATTTTGATTGACCAAAGCCCGCCAAACCAGATTGCCTTGGATGACCTTGGTCATGTCGGTGGGATCGTTTTGTTTGATTTGTTGCACCGGATCGCCCAAGGTACTGGTATTGGTCCAACTGGAAAACACATCCGAAATGCCTTGGGTAAACGAGGCATTGGACAGATTGGTTTTACTTTGCAGATCGAAGGCTTTGACAGTGTCGTTGACCAAACCCTGAGCCAACCTGCATGAGTTGCTGAACATCTGGTTCATTTCCTGGATTTTCTTTTGCAGGTCGGTCATCACCGACGCACACCAGGGACACATGGCACCCACGGCCAACTGAAACGCATACCCTGCGGCATTGCCAGCCACATTACGCATCAATTGCACAAACTGGTTGAAGTTGATGAAACTGAAGCTACCGGCAAACAAGTCGATCCCACCGCAGCCGGCGCTGAACGACGGCGGCACGAAGGAAACCAGGTTGGTATTGGTGATGCCGTTGCGCGCCACCAGGCTGCCGCCGGTAATCACGCCGCGGCGCTGTCCTAAATGGGCGGTCGGCGCCGTAAAATTGGTCATGGTGCCGAACATGCTATCCATTTCCTGTTGCAGGTCGGCATAAGCAGGAACGGCACTCTCAACCAACAGAATCAATACTAATACCTGGCGATATGGGTAACGATAGCGAAATGAAAACGACATCATGGCGTACTCCCGAGATGCGCACTGCGTTGCAATGCCTGGATCAGCGATAGTGGATCTTGAGTGACCGCAGGGCTGATGCTACCGGCGGCCGGTAACAACATCGGCGTGTTACGGATGCCCTGAGTGGTTTGGTATTGGGAGGCATCGATCCAACCGGCTTCCTTGGCCGCCAGCAGAATCCGACCGGTAACTTCTTCTAACGACAACGCGCCTTGCGCCAACGGCACAATCTGCTTGGGCGGTTTCATCAGAAACAGTGCCGGGGTTTGTTCAACGCCCAACATTGCAGCCTGACCGTTATCACGTTTGAACTGACTGAAAAAGCCGTTCGGCATCGGTAAACCATCCAGCGACACAGGATAAATCTTGAATCCGTAGGCGTTTTCCAGCATCGCCAGAATCGGTGCTTGTACATGGCAATAAGGGCAATCAGATCGGAAGAAAAACAAAATACCGGCTTGGGCGGCAATCGCTTTCAAGGCTTGTTCGGCCACCACGCCGGCCTGATGATTGGCTTCATTGGCGGCATAGGTTGCCACCGGTCGGCGCACCGTTTCGTCGAGTTGCGGATCGGACATCACCACGTAGCGCGCAGCGTTGGTAAACCGCTCGGCTTTATCCATCATCACCCGCTGCAGGTAATAAAACGCCGACACATTCTCGGGACTCGGATCGTCGATGGCCTGGTTCAGGTAATGCTCCAAGTTTTGCTTCAGCCAGGCTGAGGACAGTGGCTGGGGTTCTGCAGAAGGCTGGACTTGTGTTTTGGGTTCAATTTCAGTTTGAACGACGCTGGGTGGTTTGCTGTCAGGCTTGGGTTTTTCCTGATCGGCTTGAGTTTCCGGTTGGTTTTTTTTTACCGGCTCCGGCAATACCTCATACCAAAACCAGCCGCGTTGTTTGTCTTCGAAATACGACGCAACCGGTCTGTCGACAGCCTCATCAGCCGAGGCGGTCAATGCCTGCAGCAATAACGTCATTAACATCAACAGTACGAAGGGATATGGGTTCATAGCCCTATTGTTACACCAGTCACCTGGCTATTCGTGTGCAATAAAAGTCAAATTCGACCTAATTTGTACGACAGGGCAATTTTTTTTACCTTGGCTGCAATAAAGGCCGATTTTGGCCTTTATTGTCAGTCCATCGGTTTTTACCTCGCCTAGAATCCGCGGCAGGTTTTGATCAGACTCAGCGCATAAACCTGTGCAGGATTTCCGTTCGGCGGTTCCCTGATCTATCAGGGACATTCAGCGAACATTTTCAGTCATTGGCAATGTGCCGTGTCTAAACAGGGACAGGCCGATAAACCGGTTATCAGGGAACATCGATGTCAACCTGGCCATGTTTCGCAGAACATATCCCTAAGTATTCAGGGACGCGGCGTCTAAATGTCTGTACAGGTTTTTGGCCTCAGCCCTGTGTCAAACCGGACCCCCCCAAAAAAAATCCCTCAGGGACGACCACTCTAAATCCCTGAAGTTAAGTATTAGGAAAATTCATGAAAAGCGACGATAGCGAGAAAGAATCCTTACTGCCGACTGATGCAGCCATCCCAGTGTGGCTGGAGAGTAAAGCGGAGCAATTGCATGCCCACGCGCGGATGTTGGTGGATGATTACTGGCGACAAATGAATCAGCGACATCAACATGTGACCACCCAAGAGCGCGGGCATATTGGCGTTCGGATTCGTCGTCGTGAAAGTCGTTTGTCGTTTAGCATCGAGTGGTACCGGATGGCCACCCTGCGCCAAAAGGGTCAAACTAAACCGATTTGCCAATACCTGAAAAAAGGTCCTGGCTATCGCTATCCCCTGCAGCGGATCCTGAAGGGTGAACCCGACTGGGAGCAGCAACTGGTGGAAACCTTGGAAAACGAATTCGCCGATATCCGTAAACAAGTGGCCCTGCTGGGTACACTGCGCGATGCCTATTGGCAGTTTCAAAAAGCCATGGCAACGGGCTCGCACTGAGTGTCGATGACGCTGCTGATGGGCAGACCAAGGCCCAAAGTTATCCACAGGGCAGCGGCCCTATATTTAGATTAAAAAAAGATTATAAATAGATTAGCACCCGATTTTTTAGGTCGTTGAAAATCGCTGTAGGCCACGCCAATCGTGACTTGCAGCGATTCCAAAAAACGCACTGAGCGTCGGTCGAATGCCGTGTAAAACGTCGGCCGAATGCCGTGCTTTTTGTCGGTCGAATGCCGTGTCTGTCGGCCGAATGCCGTGCCACCGTCGGTCGAATGCCGTGTCCGTGTCGGTCGAATGCCGTTAGTGCGTCGGCCGAATGCCGTATCGACCGAGCCAAAATAGCGTCGGTCGAATGCCGTGCTTTTTTTCAACCGCTGTTGCCCTGTAAATACCGTTGCTGGCTCGCTGTGGGGTGTTTTTTAACTTTGACGGTATCCTCGCCGATCTCAAAGCTTTCCAGACTACCGCAGTCGACCAAGGCTTCCAATGCTTTGCGTAAACGGTATTTGAAGTCACGCAGGGTCGTGGCACTGCTGCCGCTCAAACGGTGGATGGTGTTGATTTTCAACGGATAGGGCGCTGCATGTGACGACATAAATCCCTGTAACCAGAGTGCCAAGGGGTGTTTACGTAATTTACGACGTTGCTCGAACTCGATGTAGGTGTAGCCGTCTTCAAACAAGCGCAGCATGGATTCGGTCACTTCCACCACGTAGCGATGGGTCACTTCATCACGGTGATACCGTAAGAACCCTTTTTCGCCAAAGGTGTCGCGGCCTTGAAAGGTGATTTCCACAAAGGCGCCGCCTAAACGCGCCATGGATTCCTTCAACCATTCGTGCTGACTTTTGCCGGTCGATCGGCCTAAAGCCATCAGCAACGCATGCGCACTGAAGGTCACGCTAAAGCCCGGCAATTGCGTTCTGGATAGATGCACGATCTGCATCCAGACGTCCAGATCGGACTGATTGAGCTGAACGCCGAGATAACGGACTTCGATCCCCTCGACTGCGGCCAATAGGGTACGTTTTTTGTACGCTATCCGCTCATTGCCCTGCACCCCGGCAAACAAGGCGCTGCGCAAACAGGCATTCGGCGTGCCGCGCATACCGGCAGGCCAATGCGGTAAAGTCGCCAAGGGTTCGACTTTTGTGGGTTTGGATTTTTTAAGGGCCACCAGTTTTTGAAAGCGGTTGTCGAGATTGCCTAACGCGTCGTTGCTTGTGATAGTCATGACGCCCCCTTATTTCAGCAGACTACTGGGGTTGCAGGCATGCTGTAAGGCAGCCCGCATGTCTGTCGAGTCGATCAGCGCGCGTTCCTCAAGCGACAGGTCGAGCTGATGATGGCAGTATTTTCGCCAGGCGCGTTCCAACTGGGATGGGTCGTCGATCTGCGTGAATTCGATTGAATCCGCAAAGCTGTTGTCAGGGTGTTTGGGCTTTGCAACGGTATCGGCATCGTTTACGGCCCGCCAGGGCTGATCCACTTGCCTGACAACATGCTCTATCGACGCGGTCCGTAGCGCCGAACCGCCTATTCCGCCAGTCTGCCAGGCACTATCCAGGTGCCAGGGCTTTTTGGAATCAAGCATCATCGATCCGATGACGATTTCGTGAATGTGTTCATCCACTGCACTCGGCGATGCGCAAGCCGTGCACAGCGCCAAGCCTACAATCGGGATAAACGAGCGAATATGAGGGGGGATGGTGTCAATGTTCATGCTGCCTCCAGACGAATCAGAAAGCGCAGTACATTAATCACAAACTTTTCTGCTCTTCGTACAATAAAGGTCGAATTTGACCTTTATTGTACGAAGGGTCCAAAATTTTTATGTCACGATGCGGCGCCATGGAAAACGCCACGTCATCTTTCATCCAACGTATCAGTCAGCGTCTTTGGGGCGATAAACCGGCTTTGGTCAGTGCACCACCGGCATCGTCTGGCGAGGAGATTCCACGTTATCCACCATTCATGAAGGGGCTGCCGGCGGCATCGGTAGAGCGTGTTCTGGCCACCCAAAGCGAGCTGATTCAATCGATAGAGCAGGCATTGGCATTGCCCGATGCGTTATATCAGGCGATTGCACTACCGGTCATTACACGCTATGCCGCATTCAGTCACTTGTTGCCGGCCTCCGAATCACATCACCATCGCGGCGCCGGTGGTTTGTTTAGGCATGGCCTTGAAGTCGCACATTGGGCGACCCTGGCATCGCACGGCTGCCTATTTGCAAGCGACGCCACACCCAAATCCCGTAAAACCTTGGAGCCGCGCTGGCGATTGGCCGTGTGTTTTGCCGGCTTATTGCACGATATTGGTAAACCTGTCTCCGATATCGCTGTTACCGACAGTCAGGGGCTGCACACCTGGAATCCCTGTGACGAAAATTTGATCGACTGGGCGGCACAACACCGTATCGATCGTTATTTTTTGCGCTGGCGAGAGAACCGTCATAAACGCCACCAACAGTTTTCGGCACTGGTTATCGAGCGGGTGTTAACGCGTGAGTCGCGTGCTTACCTGCTGGAACCGGGACCAGAAATCATGCAAGCGCTACTGGAAACCTTGCATGGTCTGGATCGCGGTAGCAAGCTCTATGAGTTAGTGGTTACCGCAGACTGCAAAAGCGTGGAACGCGATTTGAAAACCCATGCGCATTCGGTCGATGCGGCGTTGGGGATGCCGGTCGAGCGGTATCTGTTCGATGCGATGCGGCGCTTGATTAAATCAGGCCAGTGGCTGGTCAACGACAAAGGCGCCAGAGTATGGCGATTTCAATCCGGTGTGCATATTGTTTGGCGGACTGGCGCGCAAGACATCGTCGGTTTGCTGGCCAAAGACAAGGTGCCCGGTATTCCGCGCGATGAAGATACCTTGGCGGATATTTTGATCGAACGCGGTTTGGCGATTCCCAAACG
Source organism: Methylomonas sp. MS20 (assembly GCF_050275925.1). Taxonomy (NCBI): domain Bacteria; kingdom Pseudomonadati; phylum Pseudomonadota; class Gammaproteobacteria; order Methylococcales; family Methylococcaceae; genus Methylomonas; species Methylomonas sp. MS20. The sequence goes on along the minus strand of NZ_CP189962.1, from coordinate 3,986,292 downwards.
CGATGCCGCAGGCCGCCAGTACCGCTATTGGCGTATGAGACCGGATGGCTTGGACGCCGTGTTTTACATGCTGCGTTTGGCATCGTTGGAGTCGATATTCAGCAATGAGCCGCCGGCCGCGATCGAAGGATTTGAAGTTGAGGACGAGGAATCTACTACACCAACCCAACCAGGAACCAAAGACCAGGCATTGCCGGAAAAGACTGAAGCAGTCAAATCTCGCAAACCGACCAAGCCTAAGCCGGTTTCGCAGGCACCATCAACCGACCACGAGATGCCAACCTTGGCGGCCATTCCCGATGGCACTAGCCAAGAGCAGGTCCCGTTATCCCCAGTCTTGCAGGTTGAATCGGATACCGGTGATACCGACAAACCCACCCCCCTTGTCGATGACGGATGCACGCCGAGCGTGGATGGCGATACCAAGTCTTTAGCCGACCCTCAAGCGGACATCGTGACTGAGCATACCCAATCCCAATCCATCCAAGACCCAGAAGTCTTATGGCTCCGCAATCATGGACAGGCCGGCGCGTGGCTTATCGAAATCGCGAACCGGATTAGTCAGGGGCAGTGGTCATGGAACGGCGACATCTTCGAAAAACAAGGAAAATGGTTATGCCTATTTCCAGATGTTCCGCTAAAGCTTCAAGTTGAAAGCGATGTGTTCATTCAAGGATTGGTCGATCAAAACTGGTTAGTGACCGATGTTCTGTCTCCGATGCGGAAAGTGCAAACCTTAGGGCAGCAACGCGTCGTACAACTGGCTGAGGAACCTGCGCAGAGGCTATTGCGCATGATAGGCGCTTTACCGGTTCAAGCATCGAATGCCACACCAACTGCATTGCCTGCTGAAAATGTCGAAGTCAAACCAGACAAGCGTATCGATCCCGTCAATCCATCGACCCTTCAAAAGCCCACCCAGCAGCGAAACACAAAAGCCAAACCACGCAGTCACAAGCAACCAGCAGAACCCCCAGTAACGTCGACAACAGTCATGGATTCAGTCAAACCAAGCATTAACGACGGCATTCCGAGTGTGCAACCTGGGCAAGATTTTCCGGCAGTGGGCGTGTGGATCTCGACACTGCGCACCCATCCCGATCAGCAAGACGCCTGGATCACTGTTTCTGATGACGAACTTGGGGTCTACCTGGACGGACATCCCGACTTGAAACGCTACGAGTTCCTACGCGAAATCAGTCAGCATCCTGACTGCCAAGTGCTGGGACGTGGGCAAGGCATCAAAGTACGGATCAAACCATGAAATCCGATTACGACTACCAATTTCCCTGGCGGCCCATCTTCGAGGTGTATGCCATCTCGGGCTGGCTAGGCGGTGCCGGTTTGGCGCATTTCACGAGTCGCTGGTCGGGCTTGCCACGCGAACCCTTCGACTGGTTGATGACGGCGTGCGGGGTCATGGCGTGTTGGCGATTGTCGCCGGCCTTGAGTCTTTGGTACCGCAAACGCCGGTTGCGACAGTTTCGGTTCCAATACCTGGATGCCGAAAAGCTTGTCACCCTGGTGAATCGCAACCCCGAGGCCTTGTGGTTCGGTTGGGGATTCGATTGGGTGCAAAAGCATGCGCAATTGGCCTATGAGATTTTGAAACGCGATGTCTCGACGCTGATTCCCAGCGATCATCAACGGATGGGCTCGGCCTGGATACATGGCCTGGAAGTGTCCGAAGGCGACATTCGTCAGCCCTTGCAGCATACCGCCGGCCATACGCTACTAGTCGGTACCACCGGTGCCGGTAAAACGCGCGCCTTTGATGTGTTGGTGACCCAAGCGGTATTGCGGGGCGAAGCGGTGATCATCATCGATCCCAAAGGCGACAAGGATTTGATGGCCTGTGCCAAACGGGCTTGTGCCTTGGCCAAGCGCCCGGATCGCTTCGTGTATTTCCACCCGGCGTTTCCGGAAGACAGCGTGCGTCTGGATCCCTTACACAATTTCAACCGGCCTTCGGAAATCGCCAGTCGCATCAGCGCCATTTCGCCTAGCGAAAGCAGTAACGATCCCTTCAAGGCCTTTGGTCAAAAATCCCTGGATAACGTGATTCAGGGTTTGATGGTGATCGAGGAACGGCCAACCCTGGTCAAACTGCGCCGTTACCTGGAAGGCGGTCCTTCGACACTGGTGATTCAAGCCTTGGAACGCTATTTCGACAACAACCTGGGCCATTGGCGACACGAGGCGCGACCTTACCTGAAGAATGCCAAGGACATCGATTCCAAAGCGTTGGGATTGGTGCGGTTTTACCGAGAGGTCGTGCAATATCAATTGCCGAATCTGGATTTGGAAGGCTTGTTGTCCTTGTTCGAACACGACCGAGCGCACTTCAGCAAGATGGTCGCCTCCTTGATTCCGATCATGAACATGCTGACCTCGGGTTCTTTGGGGCCTTTGCTGTCACCCAATCCCCACGACGTGGATGATTTGCGTCCCATCACCAATACCGGCCATATCATCGAAAAGGCCCAGGTTGCTTACATCGGCCTGGATTCGTTATCGGACGGCATGGTGGGTAGCGCCATTGGATCGATTCTGTTAGCCGACTTGGCCGCTGTCGCCGGCGATCGCTACAACTACGGCGTCTCGGATAGACCCGTGAATGTGTTTGTCGACGAAGCCGCCGAAGTCATCAACGATCCCTTCATTCAGGTGTTGAACAAAGGCCGCGGTGCCAAGATTCGCTTGTTCATCGCCACCCAGACTTTTGCCGACTTTGCCGCCCGCACCGGTTCTCAGGACAAAGCCCGGCAAGTGCTGGGTAACGTCAACAACCTGATTGCCCTGCGCATCATGGATAGCGAAACACAGCAGTACATCACCGACAACCTGCCAAAAACCCGCTTGAAATACATCATGCGCACCCAAGGCGTAGCGACTAGCGCGACCAATCCCACAGTGTTTTCCGGCAATGTTGGTGAACGCCTGATGGAGGAAGAAGGTGATTTGTTCGCACCGCAGTTACTCGGACAACTGCCGGACTTGCATTACATCGCCAAGTTATCCGGCGGCCGCATCGTCAAAGGTCGCTTGCCGATACTGCAATCGGAACTGGACCGACAACAGAATCGCCAAGGTGCGAGCTCATGACCCGCAATCTGTTGTTCAGCCTGATGCTTTGGCTACTGGAAGTGATCCTGGTGGCCAGTTTTGTGTCCGACCGCTGGACGCGCGAACTGCAGCGTGCCGAAGATCAGATGATGATCGGTTATTTTGGCGCCGATAAAGAATCACAGATCAGCCACACCGCGCAGCGCTGGTTTGATCGCTTGTTCGTCACCACCGGCATCCGCGACAGCGTGTTCCGCTACTTCATCCCCACCGAGCGCGAACGGCAGATGTCCAAAGGCTTCGAGGATGTGGGGCGTAACGATTTGTTTCCCTTTATCGAAAGCCGGCTCAACGTACTGTGGGACACGATCTATCAAATGATCAAGCGCCTGACCACCGCCTGCATCTGGTTACCGTACTTGGCAGCTGCCTTGCTGCCGTTTGTCGTCGACGGACTGGTGCGGCGCAAGATCAGCCAGACCAACTTCGATTACCCCAGCCCCATGGCGCATCGCTACAGCCTTTATCTGATTCTGGGTGCGCTGTATCTGCTGCTGGTCAGTTTGACACTGCCGTTTCCGATTCCACCGCAAGCTGTGCCAGTAGGTGTCTTTGTCGTCACCTACGCCGTCAACGTACTGTTGGCCAACACGCAAAAGCGGGTGTAGGTGTTCCATGAATGTCATCTGTTTTCTGCACGGCATGATCAACACACATCCGGCGCATAACCCCAAACGTGTTTTACCCCTCAACCTCAACACAACCCAGGAGCATTATCATGTTAAACCGTTCTATTAACGACACCGCTACGTCGGATCCTTTGGTTAAATACATTACGTTAACCGCTAAGAAAGTCGCTCTGTACCCAACGTCGCCTGAGCTCGATTCACTTTTTCGAGCGTTTATTGAGTCCTGTATTGCAAATAGCCAGGACGATATTTTGGTAAGCGCTTTACGACAATCGGAAGGTTTGCACGTATTTTCGCTATTAAATGAGCGCATTGTTTCGCTCGCCGAACGGATTCGGGTGAGATTGCCGTCTATGCCGAATGCAGAGTCGATCGTATTCGCCATCCCGATGGTCATCGAGTCCCATCCTGAAAAGGCTTTACCTAAGCGTATTGAAGACCCCGAACGCATTAGACAATTGCTTCAAAGCCATGGGCTGATCAACGATAGACAAGCCCTCGCCATTCACGACGAATTATTCACCCTTGAAGACATCAACTGGTTACCTAGCCAAATTCGCCAGATCAACCAGCAGTTGATCGAGCAAGCCGAAGGCGAAATTCCAACATCGGAATCACGCCGTTCTTTTGTTATGAAGCCCTCGGAGAATCCGGAGGGGGACCTCATTTTGCGATTCCTGGTGGGTGTGGTGATTAGCGATCAGGCATTAACGCCTCTTTTTTGTGAACAGCCCAAATCGGATGACTTTGGGGAATTTGCCGAAGAATGGTCAGAGGCCTTTAAAGAGGAGATGGATGAACAAACCGGTCACAACGTCTGGGAGATTGAAAAACCCAATCCACTCAGTATTGCCGCCTCGCGCGGGATTCATTTACTCAATGAGCTTGATATCTTCTATAAGCTAAATATGAAAGCCCAAGAATACCCCGTGTCAAAAGTCGTGCTCAGTAAACACGGTGTCGATGACATACCCACCGAAATACGGGCGGCTTTTTTTGATCGTGAAAAAGAATTGTCAACCGTTTACGTTTGGCCGCTCTTGACAACCGATGACGCTAAGTCAGTATTCGAAGACATCAACGGGCTACTGACCAATCTCAATATTCCTCACGTGATTGACAACAATCTTCTTCCTGCCATCGAGTTCACGGGACATTTCGATCACTATTGTGAATCGATGTCCAGGCAATTGGAACCAGAGGAGCCTCAAACATTCTTTATATGCTGAGTGATTTGGGTTGAACATGATGATGGCAGCCTGATGGCCTTTGAAGAGGGTCAGATGTAGCGCCCAGAATTTACATGAAATGGCTTGAATCAGCTGGCATACCCTCGCGGTCATGGTCAAAAGCCGGGCTGCGAGGATTATTGCTTGTTAAAAAGTCACTCAGTGGTGCGATTAGTGCGCCTTCGAGAGCTGCAGCCACAAGCATCATGATTGACTCGTCGGAAAAACAACTAAAGATCGCATTCCCAAAGCAAAAACCCATCGACAACATCCTGCGTTGATCGGTGACGTTGGGCGTTGATCAGCGACATGAAGGACTCATTCAGAATCTGCAATGCTTCCGGATCGTCGGCATTAACGTATCGGCTTGATCTTCCCTGTCCGTTCTTGCACCTCTCAGGCTGCCAATTTTGCGGATAGGAATTAACTTGATAGCCATGGCTAGCCAGTATCTCGGCAACAAAGGGTTCTCCGCTTTTGACCGTCCACTTAACCTTTTTCAATGTGTGCAGTCCACCCAGCAAAACCAATATCGGCTTTTCGCGCGAGAACTCGGACAACCGATTGGCCATATTTACGTCGCGGTCTTGATCGGCGTCAATGGCCTCGATGCCCAAGCATGGAAATTTCGATTTGAGCGTGACCAGATAATCAATCAGTTTTCGCAGTCCAGGATGATCGATGGCATACGGTATTTTAATCTCCGCTACCTGTGTTTCACCCTGGGTTACAGCATCGATGACGGGTTGTTGATTGCGGTTAATTTCGAGTCCGACAGTCAAGCATTGATGTCTTTCCAGGGTCGCATCAACCAGACGCGCGAAAAGCTGTGTTGATTCCGGTCTTTGGTGGCTTTCGCCGATGATGACAATGTTGCCGGGTTTGATATTGTCCTGGATAGTCGAGAAATCATTCGACCATCCAAGACTGGGTAGCAATACAACATAAATACCAAACCAGCATCTTTTCAGCATCTAAATGGCTCCTAAGAAATAAAAAGGCGTGTTTTATTAGCCTTGTCTACCGATAACACCTCCGTTAATTTCAGTAGAGCAGAATGAATAAGATTCAGCTTTGAACGGCCAAACTACATGACCAGAAGTTATTCAATACACCGCTCATCATCATGCCTTGGATTGTTTACATAATCGCTGATCGGTGTTGTAGTCATATCAGCGTACGCCTGATTATCCAGTAATTGAAACACGTCATTGTCAGTGGCGGATTTATCCAACCAATCCCGGTAATGGTTTACAGGCATGATCACCGGCATACGTTCATGAATCGGTTGCATCAGTTGCGTTGCAGCGGTCGTGATGATGGTACAGGAATAGAGTGTTTGCGCTTCGTGCTCCCAATGTTCCCAAAGTCCAGCAAAGGCAAATAACTGATTGTCTTGCCGGTGGATATGAAACGCTTGTTTATGCGTTTCCAATTTCTGCCACTCATAAAAACCTCTTGCGACGACTAAGCTGCGTCGCTTATGGAAGGCAGCACGAAAACTGGGTTTCTCTCTAATGGTTTCTGCTCGTGCGTTGATGAGGTGATGGCTGTGTTTATCATCTTTTGACCATGACGGCACTAACCCCCAAAACAGGTTTACCGATTTTAGCGATTTATCGTCTAGCTCAACGATGCACAGGATTTTTTGCGCAGGGGTAATGTTGTAGCTAGCTTGAAAGCGAGGCAAGCGTGGCAACTCAAAATGTTCAGCAATGCTTTCAGGGGTTGCTGTGAGCTGATAACGACCGCACATTGCCCATGCCTCCGTGATAAATGACTGACGTTATTAAACGTCAGAAATGCGTAACAACCAAACTCATTGAGCAATAAGAACAAATACAAAACAATTCCGTTTTTGAGGTACACTGCTTGCCCTCATCAGAACCACGAATTTGGGATATAAGCATGAGCGTCATTTCTATATCAAGCTATCAACCACGCAATACGAAGCCATTGATTAGTGCTGCACTATGGTCTGACGATCTGGAACTGCCGATTCTGGAACCTCAACAGCAATTGAGTACGATTGAATTGCCGTTATTCACGTCTAAAGTGCCTGCGGGTTTTCCATCACCGGCTGATGATCATTTGGAATCGACGATAGACCTCAATCAACATTGCATCAGCAATCCACCAGCCACCTTCTTCGTTAAAGTAAAAGGTCATTCCATGACCGGTGCAGGCATCAATGATGGTGATATGTTGGTGGTAGATCGTTCTTTACGTCCAAACAACAATAGTATCGTGGTTGCGGTGATCGACGGTGAAGTCACCGTTAAAGCGCTAGATACGACTACCGATGAAATTTGGTTGCGATCAAAAAATCCCGACTATCCTGATTTCCAGATTAAAGAAGGCATGGAGTTACATATTTGGGGTGTGGTCAAAAACGTGATTCGTTCGCTACCGGTATAGATGACTTCAGCACCCATATTCGCGATTGCGGATTGCAACAATTTTTACGCCAGCTGTGAAAGAGTCTTTCAGCCAAAACTGAACGGCAAACCAGTGGTCGTGCTGTCTAATAACGATGGCTGCGTGATTGCCAGAAGTAATGAAGCCAAGGCTTTGGGCATCAAAATGGGTGCCGCTTATTTCAAGATTGAGCAGTATGCCAAGCAAGAAGGCATTGCGGTATTTTCTAGCAACTATGCGTTATACGGCGACATGAGTCAGCGTGTGATGCAGATTTTATCTAGCTTTGCACCGCGATCTGAAGTGTATTCCATTGACGAATGCTTTTTGGATTTTACCGGACTGCCACAAAACCTGACGGAATATAGCTTAGATATTTGTGCGATTGTAAAGCAATGGACAGGTATACCGATTTCCATTGGCGTTGCGCCAACTAAGACCTTAGCGAAGTTAGCCAATCGGTTAGCGAAAAAAGGTCATTCCAAACATGGGCCCGCTCTGGACTGGCGCGATATTGCTGATCCCGATGCAGTGTTAAAAACCATTGCGCTGGATGACCTTTGGGGTATTTCCAGGCGCTGGAAAGATAAGCTCAATCAAATCGGTATTCATCATGCGCTAACACTGAAACAATCTGATCCAAAACAGCTACGTCAACATTTTGGTGTAGTGATGGAACGGATTGTGACCGAGTTGAACGGTATTTCCTGTATTGCCTTAGAAGAAATGCCCGCACCGAAAAAACAGATTCTGACCTCGCGCAGTTTTGGTGAACGGTTGACTGATTATGATGATTTACGCGCAGCGGTCACGCACTTTGCCACACGGTCTGCGGAAAAATGCCGACAACAGCGATTGACCACGCACGTATTGACGGTGTTTATTCATACCAGTCCGTTTGATACCCGCAATCCGCAATACTCCAACAGTGCGACCATAGCGTTTGATCGTCCAACCAATGATACCTCGCAATTGATTGCAGCCGCTCAACAAGGTTTGAAGCGGATTTTTAGACGCGGCTTTTCTTATCAACGTGCCGGTATTCTATTGCCTGACTTATGGTCAGCAAATGTCGCGCAGCTGTCGTTATTTGACAGCGGTGAAAACAACCTGCGATCTGATCAGCTGATGACCGCACTGGACGACATTAACCGCAAACATGGTAAGCGTAGTGTTTGCTATGCGAGTGAAATGCTTAGCAAGCGCTGGCAGATGCGGCAGGAATTCAAATCGCCGTCCTACACCACCAATATCAAGGAACTGCTGACGGTTCAAATTTGAAGAAAATCTTATGCATTTGTAAGCGCTATTTCGATCCTCACCCGACATACGTTTTTCGCCAATGCAGACGCAAGCCCAAGCATCTAAGAGTCTTGCTTCTTCGAAGACGACTATCTATCTAGGCCTCCGGCAGCAGGCCAAGAGTTGCCGAAGAATAATCTATGATCTTTGACTGCAAACTAGCTCATTGGCACCAATGATTTGGCTTGGTGTTGGGTCAAAAATCTAATCTATTATTGAAAGCCCAAGCGTTATGTACGGAATATTACGTAAGATTAAGATGACTCGAACGCCTGACTTAGGGATGTGGTGACAGTTAACAGGTTAGCTTTACGTTGGGCGTCACACACGGACATGAGGCATCGAACAATCATTGTATTGGTGACGCTGCCCATGGTCGTCGCTATCGGTACCTATGTTCGAACCTTTGATCAGCTGCGATTCTCCGATAGCACGTAAACATAGCCTGAGTTGGGTTACGCTATCCTTATTTATGCCTTTGAAAAAAACCGATCAAAATAAGTTGGAGTAAATATTGTGTCCCGTGAAATTTTACAGGCGATAGCTGATATTTATAAACGGCATGACCCGGAAGATGCCGATTTTTATACGTTGGAATGGGTGCAAGACAAGTGTTCTTATTTTTACAAGTCGCCAAAAGAATTGCTGGCAATTTTGCAAATGAGCCAAGACCGGGGGATCAACACTGAAGGTGCGCTGTGGTCAAAAGAAGACGGTTTAGCAGCCCATCGCGAGATGAAGTATAACGGACCAGTTGATGCATATTCTTACGAGCTAATGGAGAAAAGCGGTGAACTGGCTAGACTAGAGGCTGCTTGTAAGGCTGAGGAAATTGCGAGGAAGCTAGCCATTGAAAGCTTGCAGTGCTAATGCGGGTAGTAGCGAAAGCCCACTCCGGACTTTGCTAGCCGAAATGTAGTTCTCCGCATTATGGTCGGCAGCAGCAGCCCATTTTTGCCTCTCGCACCTCTCCAAGGCAGCCAGTCGGCGAAGTTAGACTCTGTGAGCCGCAGAGCCACAAAGCCGCCGTTGGCGATCTCAACCTATCGGCCATAACCCGCCGCTCGGGTTAAATATCCAATTTCAATAGTTCAGGTATCCTGTGAATCAGCCGAATGTCCGGTATTCGGCAAGCAAATTGACATTATGACTACTTCACTACGGCCACTTTGCGACATTCATAGGTAAGAATTCGTCGCCAGAAAGCAGACATTGGGAATAATAATCGCTTCACATCGCCAAATCACTCAAATTAGGTTTGATTTACTCTATCCCTCTGTAGCCTCATCTTGCAAACGCGCATCCCTTGCAGTTTTTGCAAGCGAACAGGACTGAAACTGTTCAAATTCATTTTCCCATTAAGAATGGACGGCCATGATCGCTGCCGGTAGTCTTTGATCCAGCTCATATTCAAAATCTATAAACGAACCATTCATATCGATACGACGGATAGCCCTCAGCAGCAACAGGATTAGCAGGTCGAAAGCGAAGGTTGCAATCTTTGCAAAACTCTGAATTGAAACTTGATGCGATGACGCATCTTCTTTGTTAATCTAAACCGTATTTGTTAGCCACACACTTACAAAGGAGCAAGACATGACAAAGTCTATTGTCACTGTAAATTATAAAAACAACATCAAACTAGCTCATCCACTAATGGCTTTGGGGCTGTTAACACTAGCGGCTTGCACCACGACCGAAAAGGCACGCATCGATACCTCAGCCGGCCTCAACTGCGGTCTGCTGGGTCATGGTTGCAGTAGCCGACTGGTGGCGGGTAACAAAGACCAGATTGGCATGCGCTATGTCAACCCGGCTGCGCAATGGACGAATTACAAGCAGGTTATGATCAGCCCGGTCACTTTTTGGGGAGGTGATAGCACTCAAGTATCTAGCGCTGATCAACAAGCGCTGGTCAACTATTTTAATCAGCAATTACAGCAAGAACTGGGCAAAAAATTCACTATTGCGCAACAACCCGGCCCAGGGGTCTTGAAAATCGAAGTGGCGATGACCGACGCCGAAACCGCAACGCCATTATTACGCAGCGTTACCATGATCGTGCCACAGGCGCATATGATCTCGAATTTCAAATATCTGGCCACGGGTACCTTTCCGTTTGTCGGCGGTGCGCAAGGCGAAATTAGAGTAACCGATTCCGTGACAGGCAAAACGCTGTTTGAAGGTTTGGACAGACGGATTGGTGGTGGCAGTTTCACAACAGGCTTTCAATGGCAATGGGGCGATGCGGAAAACGCCATCACTAAATGGAGTGAACTGCTGACTGAGCGTCTCTCCGCCTGGACCTCAGGCACTGAAAAGCCTTAATCGTCGGTCTGAATTGGCTTAAGCAATCGAACCCAGCGCATTTCGCCAATGGCTGGGTTCGATTGCTGCCTTTGATGGCCGTAAATTCTTCGATCAACCCGCACATAGCCCAAGGATACCCATGAAACTTTCTCTCCTTGAACAAAAGTCCCTGGTTTTAGCTCTAGGGCTGGCATTTGGCTTTTGCACTTTGGTGCAGGCTGCCGACAACAAAAAACCCAATATTCTGGTAATTTGGGGCGACGACATTGGTCAATTCAATGTCAGCGCCTATAACCGGGGCATGATGGGTTACAAGACGCCGAATATCGACAGCATTGCCAATCAAGGTGCATTATTCACCGATTGGTACGGCCAACAAAGTTGTACGGCCGGGCGCGCAGCCTTTATCACCGGACAGTCGCCAATCCGTACCGGCCTGACCAAGGTCGGGCTGCCGGGCGCGCCGGAGGGCATGAAGAAGGAAGACCCCACCATTGCCGAATTGCTCAAGGCACAAGGCTATATGACCGGCCAGTTCGGCAAAAACCACTTGGGCGACCGCGACGATATGCTGCCGAGTAACCATGGTTTCGATGAATTCTTCGGCAATCTCTATCACCTGAACGCCGAGGAAGAACCAGAGAACCCAGACTATCCGAAGAGCCCTGACTACAAGAAAAGATTCGGGCCGCGTGGCGTCATTCACAGCTTTGCCGATGGCAAGATTGAAGACACCGGCCCACTGACCAAAAAACGCATGGAAACAGTGGATGATGAAGTCACCGCCAAAACCCTGGACTTCATGGAACGGGCCAAGAAGGCTGACAAACCGTTCTTCATCTGGTGGAACTCCACCCGCATGCATATCTTTACCCACCTCAAACCGGAGTCACAAGGCAAAACCGGCCTGGGAACCTATGCCGATGGCATGGTCGAGCATGACGGTCATGTCGGTCAGGTACTCGCCAAACTGAAGGAACTGGCCCTGGAGGACAATACCATAGTCATGTATTCCACCGACAACGGCGCGGAATCATTTTCCTGGCCGGATGGCGGCACCACCATGTTCCGCGGTGAAAAGAACACCAATTGGGAAGGTGGCTATCGGGTTCCGACCGTCATCCGTTGGCCCGGCGTCATTAAGCCCGGTACGGTCATCAATGAGGTCGCAGCGCACGAGGACATGCTACCCACATTGCTGGCTGCCGTAGGCGACACCACTGTCAAGGACGATCTGTTGAAAAGTAAGAAAGTTGGGAATAGTAAATTCAAGGTCCATCTCGACGGCTATAACCTATTACCTGCACTGAAGGGCGATGGGCAGTGGCCACGCCAGGAGTTTATCTATTGGACCGATGACGGCAGTGTTGCAGCATTGAGGTATGGTAACTATAAGGCGACCTTTTTGCGCCAGGATCACGAAGGTTTGAGCGTTTGGCAGGAACCATTCGTGAAACTGCGCGCGCCGATGCTGACCAACCTGCGCATGGATCCGTTTGAACTCGCTCATGAAATTGGCATGGATTATGAGCGCTGGTTTGTCGAACACATGTTCCTGATCGCGCCTGCTGCGGGTTACGTGGGGCAGTGGTTGCAAAGCTTCAAGGAATTCCCGCCCCGTCAGAAACCCGGCAGCTTCAACCTTGACAATGTCATGGAAGCAGTGACTAGCGGTAGCTCCGGCAAGCAGTAAGTCCGTAGACATTGAAGGTAAAAGGCCTCATTCACCCAAAGAGTGCGGCCTTTCATTTGTTACACCACTGCAAGGTTCGGAAATATAACAAAATGGAATACGCCTAAGCTTGTTAACTAACGTCATCACTATTTATTCAGCTTATTAGGGGCATGTCGATGTCGATTTCGATAGATAAATTTGTTTTCTGGTCGGGTGTTTACAATGCGGGATTAGCGTTATTTTTGTTGTTCCCACCTTTGTATCGCACTTTCGGGCTAAATATTCCTGCTCCGCTTTGGGGATGGTTGTTGGCGGGATTTCTCGGCTTTACCAGTGCGGTATTGATTCTGGCATCACGTAATCTAGCTCGTCGGGCATCCCTGGTGTATTGGGAGGCGTTGTTGCGTTATGTTGCCGCGCTGTTGCTAATTCCAGCCGGTTTTTTCGGCGATATCGGATTGATCGCTGTTCCCTTGGGCCTCGGAGACCTTTGTATTGGACTGATATACATGTTCGGTCTGCCCAAGGCGTTGAAACTATCGCATCGTGCATTGCTTTATGACCGCCTTGGCTAACAGCAAACTTTTGTAAGATCGACACTTGAGGTTGGAAAAGTATGGCAAATCCGCTTATTACCCGCAGACAGTGGCTTACAACCGTCAGTGGTTTCAGTTTGGCTGCACTTTCAGGTTGTGGCTTACCAACTCTCCGCGATGAACAAATTGATCTGCCGCCTTATCCGCGTAATGCCCCTGAAGCATTACAGCGCTTAAAATCCGGCAATCAACGCTTTATGGCTGACAAGCCTTTCCATATCCATGAAAGCGCGACATGGCGTAATCTGCTAGTCGAAGGCCAAAAGCCTTATGCCACCGTGCTGGGATGCAGTGATTCGCGAGTACCACCGGAAATGGTTTTCGATGTGGGCTTTGGCGATATTTTTACCATCAGGTTGGCGGGCAACATTATCGACGAAGATGTGATTGGATCCCTGCAATACGCCGTAGCACATCTGCATACGCCACTGTTTGTGGTCATGGGCCATGAAAATTGCGGCGCGGTCACGGCGGCTGTCGAGGAAATGCTCGGCAAAGCCGAGGAACTTCAACATATCGAAGCGTTGATTTCACTGATCAAACCGGGACTAAGAAAATTGGATTTTAGTCTCGACCGCACGACCCTGATACAGGCAGCTGTTGAAGCCAATGTTCGCTGGTCAATGCAACAATTGCTGGCGCTTCCGGGGGCCGCGAAAGCGACCCGCGAAAAATCCGTTACTTTGGTGGGCGCGGTCTATGAGCTAAACAGCGGACGCGTCCGATTTCTGGATGGCGCTTGAATCTTGGCCCAGTCAGAATGAAAAAACTCACTGATTTACCTTTCAGTCTTGTGCCCATCCACCAACGGCATGATGTTGATTTAAACTCATGCCGATAAGGGCCAGCCAACTCGTATCGTTTATTAATGTCCAAATTTTCTTGGGTGGTAGGCAAACGCAAGTTAGGCCTAAGTATTTTAATGTTGATAGTCCTGCTGGCTTCGTTGGCAGCCGGACTTTATTGGTTCTGGCCAAACATACACAGCGCCCTGGTCTATCCGGTTAAAACACCTGCGCCATCGCCTGTAGCTGTCGCCCCCAAACACTATGTCGGCGCGAACGAATGCAGGCAATGTCATTCTGCCGAATTTGCAGCTTGGCAGGGCTCTCATCATGCGCTGGCCATGCAAGTGGCGAACGAACAGACAGTGCTCGGTGACTTTAATAACGCAACTTTCGAATACCATGGGCTGACGTCGACCTTCTATCAGCAGGATGGTCACTTTATGATACGGACGGATGGGCCGGATGGTAAATTGACCGAATACCCGATTGCCTATACTTTCGGCATGACACCCTTGCAGCAATATCTGATCGAATTTCCCGGCGGCCGCTATCAAGCGCTAAGTATTGCCTGGGACAGCCGATTCAAAGCCGATGGCGGCCAGCGCTGGTTTCATCTCTATTCTGATGAAAATGTCGACCATCAAGACCAACTGCATTGGACCGGCCGCTACCAGAATTGGAATATGCAATGTGCCGAATGCCACTCGACCAATCTCAGGAAAGGTTACGATACAGCCACTGATAGCTATAAAACCACATTCAATGAAATCAACGTCGCCTGCGAAGCCTGCCATGGCCCGGCTTCACAACATCTTGCCTGGGCAAAACAGGTGCAACCGCCTTATAACGCCGATGCCGACAAAGGCTTGGCGGTAAAACTGCAAACCCAATGGCAGAATAGTTGGGTGTTTGCTAGTCATGACGCCAAATTTGCCCATCGCACGCAAGCGGTCGATGAGTCTGCGATGAATACCTGTTGGGCCTGTCATGCCCGCCGTTCGACGCTAGTCGAAGATGAGCCCCCCGGTTTACCGCTGGAAAATACCCACCGCCCAGCCCTGTTGACGCAACCGACCTATCATGCTGACGGACAGCAGCGGGATGAGGATTACACCTGGGGTTCTTTTCGGCAAAGCAAAATGTTTCAGAACGGGGTGACCTGCATGGATTGCCATGAGCCGCATGCATTAAAGCTGCGTGCCGAAGGCAATACCTTATGTACGCGTTGCCACAATGCCGAAGCCTTTGATACCGAGAAGCACCACTTTCATCCGGTCAATTCCAAAGGTGCGCAGTGTATGGAATGTCATGCGCCGGAGCAGAATTACATGGTCATAGACGGCAGGCACGACCATAGTTTTCGCTTGCCTCGTCCGGATTTATCGCAGACATTGGGTAGCCCCAATGCCTGTAATCTATGCCATCAAAACCGTAAACCTGAGTGGGCGGCAGCCGCCATGGATAAATGGTACGGCAGGAGCTGGCGTGAGCGGCCGCATTACGGTACCGCTCTCCAGAGCGCTTTAACACAAGGGCTTAAGGCATTGCCGTCGTTGATAGAATTAGCGCAGGATTTGGCCAAACCAGCCCTTATCCGAGCCACGGCGATTGAGCTCAGCCAACCCATGATGAATCCGGACTTGTTGATGGCGGCCAGACAATGGCTAAAGGATAGCGATCCGTCTGTGCGCATTGCTGCATTAGGTTTGATTGAAGCAATAGATCCGGTTAATCGAGTATTGGCAGCCGCACCGTTATTAAACGACTCTATTCGGGGTGTGCGCATTGAGGCAGCCCGGATTCTGGCTGATGTGCCAGAGACTCAATTCCCGGCTGATCGACTCAAGGCGCGAGCCAGCGCCCTACAGGAATATCGCGATTACTTGGCTCTGAATGCTGATTGGCCATCGGAAAACGTCAATCTGGGGAATCTCGAATTACGGCAACGTCAACCGAATGCTGCCATTTCCGCTTATCAAAGAGCGTTACGGCTAGACCCTAAGTTTGCTGGTGCCTATGTGAATCTAGCGGATGCATATCGGCAATTGGGGCAAGACATCGAAGGTGAAAAATACTTACGCCAGGGCTTATCTTTGTTACCGAATGCAGCGGATTTACATCATGCGCTAGGCCTAACCTTGATTCGTAAAGCCGATCAACCCTCGGCATTAGCCGAACTGGCCGAAGCCGCCAAACTCGCGCCGGATAATGCTCGATACGCCTATGTGTATGCCATTGCACTGAATTCGGCAGGCAAGTCGAAGCAAGCCATATCGCTACTCAAAGACACTGACTTCCTTCATCCGTTTAACATGGCAATCCTGAATGCCTTGATTTCTATGAATCTGGAAATGGGCGATGGGAAAACGGCGCTGGTATATGCTAAAAAAGCTGCCGATGTCATGCCGGGCAATACTGAATTAAAACGGTTGGTGGAAGAATTGTCGGCTGCCAGATAAACCATTCAGATGAATAAATTCATGGCAAAATCTTTTATACCTGTACTACTGACGCGTTTTTTTGCTGCCTTTCCAAGATCGATATTTTGGGGTTTGATCGTCTTAGGCATTGGAGGATGTGCGACGCCGGTAAGTATTGCTCCAGTAGATATTCAGACTGGCTATCGCTTAAATACAGAGAATGCTCTCTCGGCGGGCGAACCCTCGGAAGCATCAAAAAAGGTGCTCAGACGAAATGGCTTGATGGATCGTTTCGAAACCGAACCGGAAAAAGTACTGGCTGAACTCCACGCGGAACTTAAACCGACTGGTGACGACAATAAGCTATTTGCGCTGGCGGAGCTGTCATTGTTGCATGGTCAAAGAACCAACAACCATGCCTATTATTTGGCAACGGTGGTTTATGCCTGGGCTTTGTTGTTCCCTGGGGATGACCACACAATGCGCATTAAACCCTCCGATCCCCGTTATCGACTGGCTTACGATCTTTATAACCATGCTTTGGCTCAAGGTTTGGCTATTCAGGATGACAGCGATGACGATGAAGTAGAAGTGAAGTTGAAACCGGGAATCTATCAACTGCCTTTCGGAACGTTGGAGCTATCGCTAAACGAGGGGGAATTAGCCTGGGGAGGCTATACGCTCGAGCACTTTATCTCGACGGCGTTCATGGATGTACGAGGGTTTAGAAATCGTTACCGTATCCCGGGATTGGGGGCCACTCTGGCTGCCAGTATTTCCAAAGAACGTTCAAATAAACAACTAGCAGGCGCGGAACGCATCGGGCCGCGCACCAAAGTCTCAGTCACCGCGATCGCTCGCCTTCAACAGGCTCGCGCCAATTTGGGAACTGGGCAAATCAAAGGGCAGTTTGAGCTGTATGCTGACGATCAAAGCAAAATCGTGAAAATAGAGGGGCAGGAAGAATCAGTGGAATTCGATCCCACGGCCGCCTATGCCTATCGACTAGACCATAACCCGATTTACAGTATGGAGGTTCTTAATTTTCTAAAGGGTGGACTTTTCAGCGGCGCTATCCCAAAAGATCGAGCTGGAGATGGCTTATTTACGCTATTTCCCTATCGTCCAGGTAAGATTCCCCTAGTATTGGTACATGGCACTGCATCGAGTCCACTACGCTGGGCTGAATTAATCAATGAGATCGAAGGCGATGCTAGCATCCGTGATAACTATCAAGTCTGGGTTTTTATGTATGACTCCGCGAATCCAGTGCCCTATTCAGCAGGCGTCTTGCGCAGCGCACTGGAAAATGCCCTCAATGAATTCGATCCCGATCGCAAAGATCCAGCTCTGCAGCAGATGGTCATCGTCGGCCATAGTCAAGGTGGTTTGTTGACCAAGTTGATGGCTGTTGACACCGGCAACCGGTTTTGGGAATTAGTTAGCGACACCCCTTTTGACAAAATCAAAGTTAGTCCAGACGTTGAGTTACTGCTCAAGCGCTCAGTATTCTTCAAGCCGTTGCCGTTTGTTAAGCGAGTCATTTTTATCTCGACGCCTCAACATGGCGCCATGGCCGCCGCTTATGAGTTGGTAACAGGTTTGGTCTCCAGGCTGGTCTCGCTGCCGCAGAGCATGATGAATGGATTGGCTCAAGCAGCGGCAATCAGTGGAGACCAGAAGTTATTGGCAAAACTGCAAAGGCCACCCACTGCCGCTGATAATATGAACCCCAACAACCCCGGATTGCAAGTACTGGCATCCATCCCCGTCTCGGCTAATATTCCCGCGCATTCCATCATTGCCGTGCAAGGAGAAGGGCCTAAGGAAGAAGGAGATGATGGCGTGGTGGCTTATAAAAGCGCTCACATTGAAGAAGCAGTCTCAGAGAAAGTAGTTAACTGGGACCATTCCTGCCAAGGTCAACCCGAGGTTATCGAAGAGGTTCGCCGAATCTTAATGGAGCATTTAACAACATCGGCTGCGATAAATTTTTAGAATCTTTTGGTTTATATTTTTGGTTAAACAACTGTCCAACGGCGAACCCACGTCTCAATCCCGAGTTGAATGTCTGATCAAGGACTTTCGTTGACTTGAAAAGTGAAGTGTGGCTGATTTGTTAAGGTTGCTAATGGCCGTTACGCAAAGCTTTGTAATGACTGCTTTGTAGCACTCCAGTTCTCAGAATCTGGATTTGTGTGCCTGACCGGTTTAGAGAAACGCGACAGACCGGTTTGGGTCGGGTGTTGACCGTCCGCTCATCAGATTCATCGCCGGAAAGCTGACATTGAATTCCGATTCCCGAAAGCTGCCGTTCGTCACTGTACCCAACCGACCCAGGCCGTGTAAAAACGTTAAGAAAATGAAATAGTCAGGGACTAAAAGGAATTCTGCTGAATTTCCGCCATCCGGTGAGTGCTTCTGGAACGGTAGGATTTTTTCTGGGCTATCCGACTTGTTTTCGCCTAAAGCATCCTGTTAGCCATGGCGATAGGGGTAAAGAAAAATAAATGATGGCCGTCAGGCCACCATTGCTTCCATCAGGGCTGCGGTTCCCAATATATTCATTACCCTTTTGAGATTGTAGGCCAGCACATGCAGACTCATCTCGGTGCTGACTCGATCCAAAGTCTTGGTTAAAAAGTGAGTTAATCCCATCCAGGCTTTCAGGGTGCCAAAGGGGTGCTCCACGGTTTGCCGGCGAATGCGCATGCTGTCCGGTGCCCTATCCAAGCGGGCCTGCATCGTATCGAGAATGTCTTCATGTTCCCATCGGCTTACCCGTCGATAATTGCTCGGCGTACATTGCGCTTTGATCGGACACTGAGGGCAATATGAACTCCAATATCGATGTAAGGTTAATCCATGTTCAACCCCAGAAAATCGCCAGATCAGACGTTGCCCCGCCGGGCACTGGTATTCATTTTTTTCGGCTTCAAAGATAAAGTCGGCTTTATCGAATCGACCATCAGCCTTAGCGCCTGATGTGGTGCATTTGGGCACGATGGGAATGATGCCGTTCTCATGGCATTTGCGGATTTCTTCGCTGCTAAAATAACCGCGATCCGCAATGGTGGTCAGTTCATCGACACCGATCGCCGTTTTGGCTTGTTCAGCCATATTGGCCAGTTGATTACGGTCATGGCCCACATTGGTGACTTCGTGCGCCACAATCAGATGATGCTTCGTCTCGACTGCGGTTTGAACATTGTAGCCGACGATACCGGTGCCTCGACCACTGGTTGCCATCGAACGTGCATCCGGATCGGTTAGAGAGATTTGTTTGTCCGGCGTCTTTTCTAATTCAGTTTCGATGTTATCGAGTCTAGCCATTTGCTCTTTCAACAGAGCGATCTTTTCTTGCAAACGTTGGATTTTGGCTTCGGTAAAATCGACCTGATCCTGACGATCCGCCGTCTCCAATGCCGATAGATAACGTTCAATACTGGCTTCGATTTGCTCGCGGCGGCGTTTAATCTTATTCGTTGTGAAGTTATTGTCGCGATTGTTCACCGCTTTGAATTTGCTACCATCAATGGCAACAGTTGCTTCGGTTAATAAATTCAACTTCCGGCACAGCGCCACAAATTGGCTACAGACTTTACGAATGGCTTTTCCATTATCTTTTCGGAAATTGGCGATGGTTTTGAAGTCGGGTGCCAATCGCTCCATTAACCAGATGAGTTCAAGATTGCGTTGGCTTTCGCGCTCCAGTCGGCGACTTGATTGAATGCGGTTCAAGTAACCATAGATGTATAGTTTGAGAAGTACAGTGGGATGATAGGCGGGGCGTCCGGTTTTCATGGGGGTAACCCCATCGAATCCTAATTTACCGAGATCGAGCTGCTCGACAAAGACATCGACCACGCGAACAGGATTGTCCTCAGCCACAAAGTCTTCCAGTTGCTCTGGAAATAGGGTTGCCTGAGTTCGATCCGTACTTTGAATGAAGCGTTTCATCTGCACTCCCGGTGGATTGGCCGCGAGCTTATTTTACCAGATTAAGCGTTTTTACACGGCCTGGACCCGTTGCTGCCTGTCGCGTTTCTCGAAACCGGCCAGTCAGCCAAATCTAGATTCTGCGAACTGGATGGCCAAAAAGTAGTCATTGGTGACTTCACTGAACGGCCAATTTCGGGACGACTGCGTTTGGATTTTCAGTGACGGCAGTAGAATGAGTACCCGCCTGTTGGTTTAGCCAAGAAGGCTTGATTGCAAGACCTGATCCCGCTTACTTGTTAATTGTGGTACAAGCCGAATTGTGCGCGTAGTGAACCCTACTTGGCTGCTTTCCAGAAGATGATTGAAACATTATCATTTAGCTCGGCCCTTAAGCGAAAAGGATAAGCTATCAAGTGAAATTTAAAAAGTGTCAACAATGTGGGGCTTTAAAGCATCCCCTTGTGTTATGTCATCACTGTAATAACAAACAAAACACTAATTCAGATGAGACAAAAAATAAAGCCAAATATAAAAAATCAAAAAGAAAATTAATAAGCACTTTACCAAAATTTAAAAAAATTAAGAAAAAATTAGTGCTTACTAACGAAGAACAGATAGCTAGAGAGAGAAATCAGAGACAGGGGTTTCATAATGATGCGCATGTTCCTGGTTCAAATTTAAGGAAAATAGATAAATGATGATAACCTAAAAAGCTGTGAATTATCATTCTATGAAAGTTTCCGTATTGCGCTTATTGCTAGAGCAAATGCGTGAAGCGAATACTACGGCCCTACTTACAAACCCATATTAAGCATCTTACTAAAATAATCTATCGGTAGCGCCTTAAATGCCACATAATAAGCATCATATTCATTATGCTTTTTTCCATACAGATTTTGAAAAATTTTGTATTTAGTGTAAGTTTTTCCATAAGTAGGAATACCCAAAAAACCCATAAAGCTATTAATTTCCATTCCACTTTTAAGTAAACTAGCTTTGTACTCATCAAGAAAATATATGCACGTTATTTCAGAATCAGGGAGATAAAAGTCTTTTGAGCAATGTGGACATTTAAGAGTATTCTTCTCATAAGAAAAAGCCATATCAAAATAATCCTCATCACCTGAAATATATATAGAACCATAGTCAGGATTGTAAAATGAACAGGGGCCTTTACACTCTGGACATTCTCTTATTGTTCTAGAGCCTGGTGTCGACATGATATTCCAAAAGTTTTTAATTTAGTGAGCTGTCCAATTAAATAGTAATTTTTTCAGTACGTAACACTTTCATTCATCAATTCTAACTGAATTTTTCTTTCCGAAATCTGCTTTAAAATTTCCTGTATCAAATCTCCGATCGGATCACTTCCCATCGCCTCGGACTCTTTAACAGTAACAAATAACTCGAATAATTCATGTTTTTGAGCTTCGGCGAGTTCCTTTTCAATTTCTACTGAACGTCCACGTAGTTGAGCAATTCGGCGTAAAGCTTTTATCATTCGAGAGCCTATGTCATCACCTTGGATAGCTTCAGGATCTTGTCCAAATTCAATGATCAATTTTTCTATGGCATCTTGATCACCGTTTTCGTACGCAATATTAACCTTTGCCATTATCTCGTTGCGACGCTTGCGTTCTTCGTCGCTAGTGGCGCGATCAGGATGCATAAGCTTCGCAGCTCTGCGAAAAGCTTGTTTGGCTTCCTGAGTAATTTCTGGTGGCGGTGGAGGGCTTTTCTTAATGATACCAGCCTCCTCAGCCGAACATTTAGCTTGCTCTTCGGCGGCCACAGCCCGTAATTGAACGTCCACATCATTTGGATGCATTCCAGCTTCGTTCATAGCAATACGCGCATCCCAGCTATCTAGTTCTGCATATAAGCGGCCTGGACCTTGATAGTAACGATATTGAAACTGAACCAGTTCAACTTTAAGGGTTTCCAGCGCTAGTTCGGCAGTTGTAACTTGTTCTTCGAGCTCGGCCTGCTCGGCTTCTAATCTTACTAGTTCTTGTTCTTCAGGTAGCATTTATATTTCCATTGTTCAAGCCGTATTTGTTCAAGTATTCCTTTGCTAATAAATGGCCTTTTTGCGCAGCATTTCGAAACAAAGACATAGCTAATAAAGCGTCTTTCTCTACTCCTAAGCCATTTTGATACATATAGCCGAGATAATATTGAGCGCCTTCATGACCTTGCTCGGCAGCTTGTCCAAACAAACATTTAGCTTTTTCATAATCCTGCGCGACACCTAAACCGCGCAGATAGGTATAGGCCAAATAGTATTGTGGGCAATGCTCCCAACCTTGTTCAACAGCATGTTCCATCGCTTCTGCCGCCCCCTGAAGCCAGTAATCGGCTTCTTGTAAATCTTGATCAACACCTAAACCATTTTGATATATTTCGCCAAGATAATAATAAGCTTGAAAATCAAATTGTTCGGCAGCTTGATCGAACCAATGTCTTGATTCGTCATAGTCTTGGTTAACACCTAAACCATAAAAATACATATAACCAAGATCGTATTGCGCTGCGATATGATCTTCAGCAACTTGTTCAAACAAATATTTTGCTTTCTCATAATTCTGCTCAACACCTAGTCCATGCAGAAACAGGTAACCAAGATCATAATGAGCCCAAAAATAACCCTGTTCAGAAGATTTTTTATACCAAAACAAGGCTTTTTCATAGTCGCACTTAACGCCTAGGCCATCTCGGTACATGTTACCAAGCTCGTATTGAGCTTGCGCATAGCCAATTTTAGCAGCTAGTTCAAACCAATATATTGCTTCCTCATAATCTTGCTCAACATCACGGCCATCGTAGTATCTATAACCTAAGTTAGCTTGGCTATTTATATGGCCTTGTTCAGCACGTTGCTTATCCCAAAAAATGGATTGCTCAATGTTACGCTCTACGCCGACTCCATCTCTGTAGAAATAACTTAGCATACCTTGAGCTGACCAATGACCTTGTTCTGCAGCCTGTTTAAACAAAAAAACGGATTGATCATAATCTTGCTCGACAATATGCCCATCTCTATACAATATTCCGAGATTAAATTGTGCGTCGGCATAACCTAGTTTTGCAGCTTTTTGATACAAAGATAATGCAAGACCTTGATCTTGTAGGACGCCAAGGCCTTTTCCATACATCCAAGCTAAGTCTCGCCAAATTTCTGGGTCATTTAATGCCTTATGATTAGAAAGCCAACGAAATGCCAGTTCATTAAAATATTGAGACTGTTCAAGATTCTCCGAAACACCTTGACTGCCTTCATATATTCTTGCAAGCAGAAAGTAGGCTTTGCCATAACCATCATCAGCTAATTGCTTAAGTGTTACATATGCGCTCACTAATGGAACGTTATAGTCAATCTCATCAACCCAATGAGCTTCAGGTCGTCGCTCCCATCCATAATCAGTGATATGCTCGTACACGTCACGGGCTTCTCGAAAGCGTTTATTTTGGTCTGCAATGACAAATTGCTTACTGTGAATGGCTGCAAGACCTCGCCCCAACAATGTCGAAGTCACCGTAGGTTGGCTAGATAGTTCCCGATTGCCCGCTAATGAAGGTAAATTATTCGCCACAACCCGTTATTCCTAAGTTTCCAATTGCTGTATCAATTTCCCTAATTCCGTGGTATCCACCAACCGTACATGAGATTTTTTCGCCAGTTCGATGGCATTTGGCGTCAAATTACCGGTAGTGACGACCCAGGCATTTTGGCAGCCATAATACGCCATGCCAGCCAAAGCCTCCTGCACAGCCGAAACACCAACGCTGCCGGTATAGCATTTAGCCTGAACGGCGATACGTTGGCCTATCTTAGACAACAACAGGTCCGCGCCATAATCTCCAGTGGTCGGCGTGAGCTCGACATGAAAGCCATGTTGACGGAACAACCCTGCTAAAAATTCCTCAAATTCTGCGCCGCTCAGTTGACTAAGTTCCGCCGCTTTTTGTTTTCCGTATTGGCGATGCCAAACCTCTTGCTGCATGTTTTTCGCATGAGCTTCCCGATGCTTATGTTTAACAAATGCTAGGGCTTCTCTTTGGTGGCGAGTGTTTTTCTCTGCTTGTGTTTCCGTTTTTGGTGGTAATGAAGGAGATTCGAAAAAACAGTTCTTAATTGATGAAAATATGTCTGCCATGACCTGCAATAAGAAAAAAATAGAGTTTATTACCTTACTTGGAAAAAACACAAGTGTTGGCTAATACGAGTTTTAACGCTGCGTATAACCCTTGTAGCGGAGCAGGGTTGGGTTAATGGGTAAGTTATGCTCTTGTTTGCCATTTTGATAGTTTTACCTCGAATGGTAACTGCTTAAATTCGGTATTTATGGTTTTCACGTCCTCATCTGTTTTGACATAAATTGAATTTATATCAGAATAATCGAAAATTAGCGGGAATGG
Organism: Methylomonas sp. MS20; assembly: GCF_050275925.1. Taxonomy (NCBI): domain Bacteria; kingdom Pseudomonadati; phylum Pseudomonadota; class Gammaproteobacteria; order Methylococcales; family Methylococcaceae; genus Methylomonas; species Methylomonas sp. MS20. Next base: position 3,961,438 of record NZ_CP189962.1, on the reverse strand, counting down.
CTCTAGTTTTTTATTGTGTTTTTCTTTATCTGAATAAAATGTAGTTTTATTCAAAGATATATAGGCTCCTTCAATTTGCTTTTTAGTTGGTACATAACGCCACTCATTTTCATTCTTGAAACAGAAATCATTGCAGTTAAAATAACTGTTGTAACCAGTTTCGTGCTTTGTAAAGCACTTGACCTGCATGATCGGCAACCGGAGATTTTTGGGTATAGCATCTTTGCCATGTTTTTGACGCGCCTTGAGTAGAGTTGCTATCCCCACTGCTGCCTGTGAATTCTTTTCAACATACATAACTGGACTTAGACCTTTATGTACGGCCCATTTTTTATTCATGGCAATAGCATATTCACCATACGTTATATGCTTTGACTCAAGTTCAGAATCAGTATATTCACTAAAGCAGACCATTGGATGAGCAGCATTGGATATAATTTTGTCCTTTTCTCCGAAATATTCACAACAATATCCAAGCTTAAATGAGCTTGACTTTAAGATTGAAACAATATTTTCAAGGTTATTTGTGAAATGGATAATCATCACCCCACCATCGAAGAATAATATGTAATTATGTCTTTTGGTTAAACAAATCTGATTTAGTAAATGTTATAAAAAAAGCTTCAATATTCATATGGCCTGTAGTTCAGGTTAATGTCGTCTGAGAATTTTAGGCTAGCCTTTAATGCCAGTGAGATCGATTATAGTATGGACATATGTTGGATAAGCTATTGTTATATATTCACATATTATTTAAAAACTTCAATTTTCTAATACCTAAAAATGCAATCAATCCGGAGCCTATAAGCCAAATAGTCGGAGCAGTAGGAATCTCCGTTAAAAGAAATGCTCGTTCGAGCCCATTAAAAATACCCATTCCTACAATCTGACCTTTGTCATTAATTGCATTCGCATACCTAAGCTCAGTCCAGCCAGTTACATCACCAATCAGTAAGCTGTAAAGAAAATTCAATTTACCATCCTTGTAAACGAATGCTTCTGGAATACTATTTCCACTGATACCAACGACTTCATTTAGATTGTTAATATCATAAGCCATTGAAAATGGATAATTATGGCTATCAAAATCTGAGACCTGATTATTCTGAATTAAAAAACCTTGCCTAGGAGAGTAATAGTACTCTTGAGTACTTCCCGCAATACTTCCATCCTCATTTATAGATTTAGCTCTGCTATCATTGGCATTACTAACTAGGGAGCCAATTCCTGTCATTTTGCCATTTTCGAAAAGAAACGCTTCTGTACCTCTTTTGCTGTTTTGACTATATCCAACAACCTGACCACTATTATTGATACTTTCAGGATTTGTATAAACACCACCAAGGCTTCCTATGTCAGACATAACTCCGTTTTGGTATAGAAATCCTTTTGTCAAACTGCCATTACCAGTTCCAGACACACCAACAATTTGACCGTTATCATTTATATCGGTAGCATAACTGTAATCTAGCTTATTTGTGCCCAATCCAATCATTTGACCATTTTTGTATAGATAGGCTTCATAATTCGCCCCAGTAACATTTATGTTTTTTTGTCCAACGATCTCTCCATGATTATTGATGGCATTGGCGGTGTTATATGATTTTTCTTGTGGTGCAATATTTGTCATTACCCCGTTTTCATATAAGAACGAATAAGTAATACCGCCAATAGAACTATTTCCAACAATCTGTCCCTTTTCGTTTATGTCATAAGCCCAACTTGAGCCTTTTTCGTTATCTGATCCTAAAGTACCAAGATTTGTAATGGTGTAACTAGAAGCTTCTGAATCCACCACTATCAAACACAAAGCAAAAAAAACTAGTTCTTTAATAAGACTAACATCAGTCTTATACGCTGAAAATTTCATCTCTTTCTTTTCCAATTAATAAAATTAAAATGAGGCATTTCTTAACGGATTGATCATCAAAAATCATCAGCTTTACCCAAAATCTGTTTGCAGTGATAACTTCAATTTACTCGCCGAATACCGGACAGCCGATCGGGTTACATGATGCCTTAATTATTATAATTGGATAGCTACTCCGAGCGGCGGGTATTGGCCGTTGTGACTCGGCCATAAAGTCGATTTGCTTACCGAATACCTGCCATTCGGCTGATTCACCGTATACATGAACTCTTGAAATTGGATGGTATGGCTGACAGTCCAGTAATTGACTTCATTCAAAAGAGTTTTAGCTAATAGACTGTCACGGATTTTTGTTCAGTCTAGCCGCCAGATCAGTGATTCTGCGTTGTGATTGTTGGTTTTTCACAGCCATGGCTAACGCTTTGGGCTGAGCAATCACCACAACCAATTGCTTGCCACGCGTGACGCCGGTATACAGCAGATTACGTTCCAGCAGCATAAAATGCTGCATGGCCAACGGAATCACCACCACCGGATATTCCGAGCCTTGCGATTTGTGCACACTGGTGGCATAAGCCAACGTAATTTCGTCCAGATCACTGAATTCGTAGTCGACCTCCCGATCGTCGAATAAGATCTTGACCTGGCTGTCCTCAAGATCGATGGCTTTGATCACGCCAATGTCGCCATTGAAGACTTCCTTATCGTAGTTGTTGATCCGCTGAATGACCTTATCACCCGGCGCATAGGTATTACCGAAACGGGTAATCTTCGGTTCACTGTGTCCGTTTAAGCGTGCTTGCAATTCGACGTTCAACGACCGTGCGCCCAGGCCACCTCGATTCATGGGCGTCAAAATTTGCACGTCGTTGACCGGATGAAATTTGAAGCGCTGCGGAATTCGTTCGAGGACGACTTGCATCAATTTAGCGAAAATCTCCTCGGGTGTTTCGGCGTAGAGGCAATAAAAATCGCTAAGAGCTTCAGTCTTATCAACTACCGGCATCTGCCCGTGGTTAATCCGGTGAGCATTCGTGATGATTTTGGAAGTACTGGCCTGGCGGAAAATCTCGGTCAGACGCACGGTGGCAATTTGACCAGAATCAATGATGTCGGCCAGCACAGATCCGGGTCCGACCGAGGGTAATTGATCAACATCACCGACGATCAAGACCGCAGCCTCCGTCGGTATGGCCTTTAACAGCTGATTCATCAACACCACGTCCATCATCGACGACTCATCAATCACCAAGCAATCGAGGTCCAGCGGGTATTCGTCGTTATGCTTGAACGCGAACTGCGTCGGATCGAACTCCAGAAGACGATGAACGGTTTTTGCTTCCATGCCGGTCGATTCGGTCAGACGTTTTGCCGCTCGTCCCGTCGGCGCGCACAAACCGATCCGCACCCTTTTGGCTTTGAGAATCTTAAGCAGACTGTTGACCAGGGTGGTTTTGCCGACACCGGGGCCGCCAGTGATCACCGAGACTTTATGCTGGAGTACCAATCGTACGGCGGTAGCTTGCGACTGCGACAAGGTCATGCCAGTTTGCTCTTCCACCCAGGGAATGGCTTTATCCACGTCAATCACACCCCATGGCGCATCACCTTGATTTAATCTATTCAGGTTGGCTGCACAACCTATTTCAGCGCGGTGCAAAGGCGTCAGAAAAATGAATTCGTCGCTGCCGTCGATTTCGGCGATCAAATTGCCTTCGGTTAATTCTGCCGCGATCGCTTGGTCGATGATCGGCATTGGAATTTCCAGTAGTTTCGCCGCCATTTCGCACAGATTGCTCCGAATAGCTGCGCAATGGCCTTCGCCGGACCATTCCTGCAAGACATGCCTGACTCCTGCTTGGGCGCGTAGCAGCGATTGCGGGCCAATGCCCAGCTTCTGCGCCAGAGTATCGGCGGTTTTAAAGCCGATGCCGTGAATATCCAGTGCCAGGCGATAGGGATTTTCACGCACTTTCTCGATAGCCTGCTCGCCGTAGGTTTTATAAATTCGCACCGATCGCGAAGTACCGACACCATGCGATTGCAGAAAGACCATAATCTCCCGAATCACTTTCTGTTCCGCCCAGGCACTGGTCACACGCTCCTGGCGTTTCTTACCAATCCCCGGTAATTCCAACAGACGCTCGGGTGTTTGCTCAATCACATCGAACACCAGTTCGCCGAAGGCTTTGACCAGCTTCTTGGCAAAATGGGGACCGATGCCTTTGACCATGCCGGATCCCAGGTATTTTTCGATGCCATCCAACGTGGTTGGCGGCACGATTTTTAATGAAATGGTTTTGAATTGCTGGCCATGTTGGCGATCATTGACCCAGCAACCCAGGCATTCAATATATTCACCCGCAGTGACACTGGCGGCCGAACCGATCACGGTAATCAATTCCCGATAACCTTTGACCTTGACCCGCAACACGCAAAATCCCGTGGCCTCGCTATGGAATGTCACGCGCTCAATCGAACCGTGTAGTTTCTCAACAGGATTGTCGGCAGAATGTGACGGGCTGGGTTGGAAATCCATACTCAGTACGCTATCCCTTGCGTTTTTTCATCAAGTCATCGAGCGTCAGTCCGCAGTTGGGCGCGAAGGACAGCATAAAAAATCTGACCTCAGGCTGATCCATTGCTTCAATATCCCGTTCGAGTTGTTCGGCAGCCATTTCAAATTCAGCATTGCCGGCTTTCAATTCGGCCTGGCATTTCAGGTAGGCGGATATCTTGTCAGCCGCTTTGATGATTTTCTGATGGGCTTCAGACATTTGCTGGTGATCGATCAAAACCCGGAAATCGGGTTGTAATGCTTCAGGCAGTAGATTCAATAACTCTTGTTCCGCTTGCTGCTCGATTTGCTTGTAGGCACTGAGAATTGCTGACGAATGGTATTTGATGGGTGTGGGCATATCACCGGTAATGACTTCAGTGATGTCATGGTAAAGGGCTGCGGTTGCAACGGCATTGGCATCAACTTGACCTTCAAAATAGCGGTTTTTGATGAGCGCCAAGGTATGGGCAATGACAGCCACTTCCCAGCTGTGCTCCATGACATTTTCTTCATGGGCGTTGCGTTTTAGTCCCCAGCGTTTAATCCATCTCAAGCGGGAAAGGTAAGCATAAAAATTCGAACTAATCGATGGTGACATGAGGTTTAAAAATCCTAGGTTTGTTCAAAGCAGATTAAAACACTGCAGCGCAATAGCCTTAATCTTACTGCCGCTGAATCGTTATCCCCAAATTCTGTGGATAACATTGTTTAAAATATAGGGTTAGTTCATCTAACCCGCTGTTCTACTTAAAGGCTTATCAAATTGGGCAATAATTGGTCATCAATACACCGTGACGTTTTACAGTCACCAGTTACTGTGGCGGAAGCTGTCGCTCGGTTGTTACTGGTTCTGGAAGAGAAGGACCAGCTGACAATAGCGGCAATGGAACCGAACAACCTGATAGACCTGCATTTCGGGCTTGGACTGGCGATTCGAAATGCCTACGACCTTCATAATCCGGATAATCCGTTACTGATTGAATGTGACACGTCCCATCCTGATGATGCTGCACTTCTCATAATCCATGCTCTGTGGCAACGGCTACAGTAAACAACCACTTTACGGATTAACAGATTGCCTGCGTTACGCCTTACCTTTGGATTTTTTATCGTTCTATGCTGGAGCGGTGCGCATGCTCACCCCGGTAAGGTTAATACCGAAGGTTGCCATACCCATCGAAAGACGAGTGAATACCACTGCCATGAAGATCGCATCAAGGCAAAAGTGGAGCCGGTCGTGCCACCCAGTGAAACAGCGCAGCCAACTGCTCAAGTTCAAGCCAGTATGGAGTCGAAAGAGCTTCTTAAGCTTGATTACGAAGGATTCACCCTTTGGATTGATTGCAAAGAACGAGCCGCTATCCGATTTCGCTATACCGCCCAGCGAGACAATGGCAATGTAAAGCGCTACGATCATTTCGAGTTGGGGCCAGGTTCACCAGCAGCGTGCCAACAGTTCAGTAGCCAGGCCTACGGCAATGGCTATGACCGTGGTCACCAAGTGCCCGCAAATCATCTTGACGACTCGGTCAATGCGATCCATCAATCGAACTATATGGCGAACATCTTGCCTCAAACCTCGCAGATGAATCGAGGTGCCTGGTTGCTTACGGAGGAAATCATCGAGTGTTACCGAGATATTGATGATCTCTTAGTCCTAGGCGGCATAATCTGGGGTCAGGATACCAACAACGATATTTTTGCTTCCAGTCATGGCGTACGCACCCCCGACTACTTTTACAAAGTGATCGTACGGGGCACTGGCGCAGATGAACGGGCAATTGCCTGGGTAGTGCCGAATTCCACTGAGGCCACGAAACGCAATCTGGATCACTTTCTGGTATCGATTGACGAACTGGAAAAACTTACTGGAGACCAATTTCCAGTTGCGGATTATGCAAAACATGACAAGCCAGCCACCAGCTGGTTAATTCCATATGGCTGTAACAAAAGTTAATCCTGGCCTGGAGTGACCAGCTAGGCTGCTGGTCATGAGCACCCTATAAAATGCCATTAATAAGCAATCCTTGCCATGAGTTTTCCTTCGCTTTATCATTATAAAAATTCATCGAGATCGATTAATTATTCACTCAATATGGCATATGATCACCTGTCGACTGTCAACGATCCTTGGATCCAAACGCCTTAAAGTCGCCGATGTTTGTCACGCAACAGGCATTGCGCGGGCGACGGTAGATCGCTATTACTACGATCAGGTAAAAAGCTTTGATCGCGAGGTGCTTGCCAAGTTGTGTCGCTATTTGCAGGTAAAGCCGGGTGATCTACTGGTATTGGTCGACCAACAAGATCTATTTGAATCGTGGGAACAGCCCATTCAGCCCAGCGAACCGAAAATCAAGGGAGGCGTATGATTGAGCGCGAGGTGAAGGTTTTGCTTGATGCCAATGCGGTGAAGCAAGTCCAAGTTCATTATGCCGTGATGGCACAAGGTTACATGGTGGTCATCAACGGACAACCATTGGAAACGACCAAACGTGAAACCAAGGAATTTAAAACCTTGGACGCGGCAGCCAAACAATTATTCAAACTGGGGATTGCGGATTTTTCAGTCAAGCTAAAAACCTGTACTGGCTGAATAAACCGACATACCAATTTTTTGCTTCAAGGAATTCGAAGTGGGCGTAATCAGAAACTGCATTTTTGGCAAACAATGCGATAAAAAATGGGCCGAGTTGACTCAAACGGACAATCAGGACGTTCGCTATTGTTCAGCCTGTGAACAGAATGTTTACTTGTGCCAGGACGAATACACTTTAGCCGAGGCGATTCAAGAAAATCGTTGTGTTGCCGTTGATATTGATGAAAACGTGCGGCTTTTAGGTGAGCCATTGCCTCTCCCTTATTCCTAGGCTCAAGCCTCTCTGCCTCATGAACATAAACGAAATGGGATATTTGAAATTATGCGTGGGTGAACGCTTTGATCATGACATGCCCGCGGAAGGCATGAGCATAATCCTAGCCAATGGCACGCCTTTGCTGACGTTTAATTTTTCGGCATCCCCTCGAGAAATCCAAGCTTTTCTGAATGGGAATACTTCGTTTGCGTTATTCGCAAAAGCCGAACTCATTTTGTTTTTATTCAAAATCGAGGGTTTTCTGGATTGGTCAGATTTGGCGTTTACCATTCATCTAGCCGGTGATGAGACGATTGATGAGGGTGATGCTTATTTGCCCATTAATCTGGTCTTGGTGGATCCCGACAACAAAATTGTCAAAGGTCTACGCATAGTGACCGTTTCACCGGATTTCAGGTCAAGGCTGGCTGAGTTGATCCGAAAACAATCCGCAGAGCCATTCGATACGATGGCCTATTATCAAGCCATTGGCAGCCTGTACGATCAATATCCCTCTGCCAGTGATTTGCTCAAGCAGGCCGTGATCGTCGAACAGGGTGGCAAGACATTGCCAGCGCTGTGATGATCTAATCACCAACACCCACTTTTACAAATCACCGATTGGACATACACCTTAGAATGACAAAGTCTGAACTTATCGAACGCACCAGTCTTAAATTGCCACATTTGATGCAACGCGATATCGAATTAGCAATTAACGTAATAATTGATGCGATGATCCATCATCTGGCACGAGGCGAACGAATTGAAATTCGGGGATTTGGCGGATTTTCAGTCAATCAGCGAGCTGCCCGCATGGGGCGTAACCCTAAGACAGGCGAACAAGTGAATTTGCCCATTCGGTATACCTCGCACTTTAAGCCGGGGCTGAATTTACGTGAGCGTGTTGAACAGTCGAGAACCGCGTTTCCCATCACGGATGATTAGACAAAACACCTTCCGTCATGCCTAAAGGCAATCAGGGTAATTTGCAGTTAAAGGCATATTACCCACTGACTGGATTGCTTTCGCTCCGTTTTTTTTAAAAAAAATCTTCACTCGTACAATAAAAGTCGTATTTGACTTTTATTGTACGCAACTCGCCCTAAATCCTGCTCACAATAATGGCCATCCCAACCGGAGGTCATTATGGAACCCGTTGCCATCCCCCAATCGATCGACGATCCGATCCACATTTTATTGTGGAGCGCGGACGAGATCGTACCCTTCATGGTCAGCATGCTGACCGGCATGTTGATCGATCAATTCATTCCGGGCTTAGCGCTCGGGTTGATTGCGGTCAAGTTTTACCGGCGTTTTCGCGATAATCGGCCTGACGGCTATACCTTGCATGCGCTGTATTGGCTGGGCCTGTTGCCCAGTCGCGCGCAGACCATACCCAATCCCTACATCCGCCGGTTCCTGCCATGAGATGGTCGGATTTTCTGCAAACCTGGGACGGCCACGAAACCGAAAATCGGTTTAGCCGCGTCGTCATCATTGGTTTGTTAGTCATTTGCGTGATTACCTCGCTGGCTGCCTGGCGAACCGAACGTAGCATCATTCTGGTGCCGCCGAGCTTGACGCAGGAAGTCGAAGTCACACGCAGTCAGGCATCCAGCGAGTTCAAAGAGTCCTGGGGATTGTTCCTGGCCGAATTGCTTGGCAACACCACGCCAGCCAATGCCGACTTTCTGAAAACCGCAGTCGAGCCGTTATTGGCGCCGGATATTTACCGCAGTGTCCTGGATGCCATGAGCGATCAAATCAAGGCCATCAAGATGGACCGGGTCGCGATCAGTTTTACGCCGCGTCATGTCGATTACGAAGCCGAGAGCAACAAAGTCTTCGTCAGCGGCGAACTGAAAAGCCAGGGCCCCAGTTCCAAACCGGACGTGAAGCTCCGTACCTACGAATTCATCATCGCCATTAAAAACTATCGGCCCCGGCTGGAATACATCGACGTGTATCCGGATTCCCCCAGAACACTAGCCCATTTGAAAGCCACCCAAGGCCAACCGCATAAGGCTCAACCATGAAACGATTGTTGCACCCCTGGTTATTGTTTTGCTTCGCCAATGGCGCTTGGGCCGCCGATGATTTACCGGTGACGGTGTTGCCACCGGTCACCACCGTAGCCGAAGAGTCGTCCGCATCGCCATCACAGCCCGTTGCCACGTCTCAGCCGGATTTAGGCATCGAGTTACCCCCGGTCGATGCCAGTGTCTTGAAAGCCGCCAAACAGCAAGCGGCAGCGTCAAACGCAGTCTCAGCCACATCCATCGGCCCACAGCATATTTCGGTTAAACCCGGCATCAACGAACTGATGCCGATTGCCGTCGGCCACTTGAATCGGCTGGTCACACCGTTCGAACATCCGGTGGTCACGACCACCAGCCAGGCCACCACCAGCACCAAAGGCAAAATCGTCTATGTCGCCACCGCCGACGAAACGCCGGTGACCTTATACATCACCCCTGGTGACAATCAGGATATTGCCTTGTCGCTCACATTGATCCCCAAACGGATTCCTGCGCGGGAAATTCACCTTGATCTGGATAAAGACAGCTACCAACTACTGAACCAATGGCAACGTTCGGATGCCGGTAATCGAAATTCTGGCCAACAGGAACAAGCCTACATCAGCCAGCTAAAAACCTTGTTCCGGGATTTGGGTTTGCAAAAGACCCCGCCTGGTTATTCCCTGCGCGAACCCAAGCCGCAAGAACAGATTCACTGCCTGCAAGACCGGGTGCAGATCAAAACCGGTCAAGTTCTGGAAGGTCAGGACAGGCTGATCTTGGTGGGACTTGCCAAGAATACTGGCGGCGACATGCTCGAGTTCGACGAACGTAGTTGTGCCACGACGCAACAGGACGTACTGGCCGTTTCAGTTTGGCCCAACGTGGTGTTGAAGCCGCAGGAAGCCACCGAATTGTATGTCGTGGTCCGACAATCGCCAGAGGGGTCAGTCAGTTTGCGTCCTTCATTATTGAGCGGAGGGCAACGGTAATGGCGGTCGTCGATACCTGGTGGACACGCTTGAGTCCGGCAGCCAAACGCAATCTGGCCGTCGGCAGCATCGGTACCGTGCTGTTGGCGGTCATCATCGCGTTAGCCACTGTCACCCCGGACGTCAGTAAACCGTTGAGCAAACAGGCGACCATCCAACATATATTGACCGATAGCGATCCACGTTCACTGGGCATCGACGGCATTTCCGCGCAATTGCGCGATCTGCTACAGAAAAACGACGAACAAGCCCGCCGACTAGCTGCGATCGAAGAACAACAAAAGCGCGAACGGCTATCCGACGAAATTCGTTTCAAACAATGGACCACCGCTGAGCGCGAAGCCTATGAAGCCAAATTGCAAGCTGTCACCGGTGAAGTCGAGTCGTTGAAGAACAAAGCGGTCACACCCGCAGTCACCGGTAACCCAGGCGATGCCAGTCAAAACGCACTGGAGCCATCGAAACAAGGAAGACTGTCAACTCTCCGTCCAAACAGTGCGCCCTTCGATAACAGCCAAGACGATCTCAACCGCGTCTTCGAGCAAGCGGCTATTCCTGGACCGACACCGGGCAATACCGGCGTCTCGGGAGGACGAGCCAATAGCCAGGCGCCGGCGGTGATGCAGATTCGCGTCATCCAGGAGGGCGCTAAGCACTCCAACGGTAAAGATAAAGACGCCGCGCAGACCACAGCTCACGGCCAGTCTCAGCCAGGCCACGCAAACAGCGACGTCTTCATCCCGGCCGGCAGCATTTTAACTGGCGTATTGCTGAATGGTCTGGATGCCCCGACTGGCCGCAAAGCCAAGAAAGAACCGATGCCAGTGCTGTTCCGGATCAAGAAAGAAGCCATCTTGCCCAACCGTTTCCATGCCGATGTCCGCGAGTGCTTTTTGTTGGCCGCCGGCTTTGGCGATTTGAGCGCTGAGCGCGCCTATTTTCGCGGCGAGACCTTTTCCTGCGTGCGCCAGGACGGTGGCGTGATCGAAGTGCCGATGAATGCCTACGCCACCGGCGAAGACGGCAAAAACGGGGTGCGTGGTCGCGTGGTCTCCAAACAAGGTGCGTTACTCGCCCAGTCCATGATGGCCGGTTTCCTGCGCGGCTTTTCTGATGCCTTCGGTCGTAACCAGATTCCGGTGCTGATGACCGGCGGCATCGGTGCGCTATCTGGTACCACACCGTTTCAAAGCGCCTTTTCCTCGCAGTCGATGGAAGGCGGTGCTTTGCGAGGCGCAGGTTTTGCCATGGAACGGCTGTCGCACTTTTACATGGACATGGCCGAAGAGATTTACCCGGTCATCGAAGTCGATGCCACCCGCCAGGTTAATTTCATCGTGCAAAAAGGCGCGGCATTGAAGCTGAAAACCCCAAGCTGATTCCTTAATCCCAACCCAAAGGTCGTTATGACATTCCGCCACATACCTTTATTACTGGCCACGCTATTCATTACATCGATTGCTCTGGCCGCGAATCCAGCAAAACCAGCGGTCTCGGATATTGCTGCAGGCTTGCTATCGATCAAGATCGACGGCATGCAGGACTTACCGATCTCAGGCCTGAAGATGGTCAAGTCCGGCGAGCAGACGGTGTTTATATCCAGTAACGGTCGCTTTGCCTTTTACGGCGGCAAATTGATGGACATCTGGACTCAACAGGAGATCAAGGAACTGGCGGATATCGACAAAATCGCCAACCGCATCGACCTGTCGCGGATGAAACTCAAAGCCGACGATCTGGGCCCGGTGACCGTCGGCAATGGAAAAGCCCAAGTACTGGTATTCATCGATCCGCGCTGCCCGTATTGCGGTAAGGTCATGAAAGACCTTCAAGCCTTGCAGGACCAGTACACCTTCAAACTGGTGATGGTCCCCATCCTCGGCCCCGAATCGCAAAACATCGTCGTGCAACTGGCCTGTCAGCTGGGCGCGAGCGATGCCAAAACCAAAGACGCCGTGCGCGACCGCTTGTTGAAACAGGATTTCGCCGGCTTGCCGACCGATCAGCCCGTTCAGTGCAACAAAGAGCCACTGCAAAAAGCCATCGTCACTGCCAAGTTATTCGATTTGAAGGGTGTGCCGTTTCTGATTGCGCCTGACGGACGCACCCACAGTGGCGCGCCGGAATCGTTAGCCGATTGGTTAGCGGACAAACCGAAACCGTCACCCAGTCTGGCAACGACACCTGATACGCAAAGCAAAAACGCCACGGAGAAAAAACAATGAAAGTTATTTACTCCCTTTTCCGTTACGGCATCAATGTCTTGCTGATTACTATCGCCACCGGTTGCGCCACCACCGATTACGGCTGCAAAGGTATGCCTGACGAACCCAGCTGTCTGTCGACGACACAGGCTTATCAAGTCACTAATACGGCGATAACCGAAGCGCCTCCGGAAAATAACCCCAGTTGGGAGACAACCTCAACACCGGCAATCGTTCCGCCGTTACAGCAACCCATGCCCAAGATCGAAGATCCCACCCCGATACGCACACCCTCGCAGGTCATGCGCATCTGGATCGCACCTTGGGAAGATGCCGATGGCGATTTGATGGTGTCCAACTATGTCTACACCGAACTGGAACCTCGGCGTTGGATGATCGGCAAGGCGGCTTCGACAGCCAGTTCTTCGTTGATCCCGCTGCAAGTCGAACAACGTCCACCGGAGAGACGCGCCAATGTCGATACCGGGGACGACGAGCGTCCAGTCAATGGATTGAGCAAATCATTGCCTTGATGGGGCAACCCATTTAACCGCAGGTCCCACACACCCTGCGAGACTGAGCGGGCAACCGCTTAAAAACCTGCCGGACTAACCGTCCGAGATTCGACGGGCAACCGTCTTTTAACTTGAATGAGGATATTTTTGATGAAAACGTCATATCGAAGCGGGGTCTTGATGGCCCTGGCATCGTTATTGTTTATGTTGATGGCCAATGATGCCATGGCCGGTACCGCCGGTACCGAGTTCAGTACCATCTGGACTTTACTGACCGGCTGGGTGGAAGGCTTGCTCGGCCGCATTATCGCTATCGTGTTTGTCATCGTTGGCTTAGTCGCCGGTGTCGTGCGCGGTAGCATCATGGGCTTTGTATTGGGCATTGCCAGTGGTGTCGGCCTGTTTGCGGCGCCAACCATTATCACCAACATCGTGACCGCCACAATTTAGGCCTCACCACGATGACCGGTTCAACGATTGATACCGAGACTGCGGCGGGCAACCGCCGCCTTGCTTCGCGGACCGTTAGGGTTCAAGACGCCAATGGCCAGCCGATCAACCCCTGCCATCCGGCCAGAGCCCGGCAGCTGAAACGCAACCACCGCGTATCGCTGGTGTGCCGGCATCCCTTTACGATTCGTCTCGATCCGGAATGTCCAGTCGAAGTGCTGCTGTTTTCCGAAGAGGATTTCCTGTTATGACCAACGCCCAACGTCCCCGTGCCGACCAACTGTTCCCGGTACTGGCTTATGAGTACGACCATCATCTGTTTTTGATGGCCGATAGCAGCCTTGGCTTTGGTTTTCTGTGCCGACCGATGACCGGCGCCGATGCCAGTGTCTCCGCGCGGGTCAACGTTTTACTGAATCAGGACTGGCCGCCCGAAACGCTATTGCAAGTTTCACTGTGGACCTCGCCGGATATCGAAGAGTCACTGGCCGTGATGCAAACCCGGCGATTGAAACAGCAAAAACCGACCTATAAAACCATGACCCAGGCTAGTATCGAGTTCTTGCGGCAAGGCACCACCAAACCGCCTGAAGCGATTTCCGGAGCACGCCTCCGGCGCAGTCATATTCTGGTCACGGTCAAATTGCCGATGGCCTATCCAAGACCCAGTGAACAAGACATCCGTCGTGCCAGTGAATTGCAACTCGCTACCCAGCAATCGCTGTCGACCATCGGCCTGTATCCGGAACTATTGGGCGCCGATCAGTATGTTCGCATACTGAACACGATTCTCAACTGGCAGCCCGATGCCGGCTGGAAAGATCGGGTGGTACCCGAGTGCGATCCGACCCAACTGATCCGCGACCAATTGCTGGATTACGATAACGCCCTCGAGCTCGATGAAAAAGGTCTGTGGCTAGGGACAAAACGCGTCAAGACCCTATCCGCCAAACGCACACCCGATCATTTTTACTTTGGCAGCGCAAAAAGTTACTTGGGCGATATTCTCTCCGGCACGCGTGGGATTCGGCAGAATGCTTTGCTCAGTCTGACTCTTCATTACCCGGATGCCGAATCGACACGTTCCAAACAAGAAGGCGTACGGCAATTCATTACCAACCAGGTCAATACGCCGATTGCCCGGTTTTTGCCGGTGTTGGTGCAGCGTAAACACCATTTCGACGTGTTGTTCGATGCCTACCGTGACGGCGACCGGCCGATTCGGGCTTATTTCGGGGTGCTGCTGTTTTGCGACGAACAAGAAGAAGCGGCGGCGGTGTCCAATGCCCGCGTCTATTTTCGAGAGCTGGGTTTTCAGCTGTTGGAAGACAAGTATTTCTGCCTGCCGTTTTTCCTGAACTGTTTACCCTTTGGTCCTGAACGTTCGGCGATTGCAGATTTGAAACGCTATCGCACCTTGGCCACTCGGCATGCGATTCCTTTATTGCCCCTGTTTGGCGATTGGGCCGGTACTGGCACGCCGACCTTGAATTTCGTCTCAAGGAACGGGGAGCACATGGCCGTATCGCTGTTCGATACCACCGGCAACTACAACCTGTGTATCGCCGCCGAATCCGGTAAGGGTAAATCTTTTCTGACCAACGAAATCATCGTCAGCTACCTGACCGAAGGCGCGCAAATCTGGGCGATCGATGTCGGCCGTTCCTACGAAAACCTCTGCGAAGTGCTGGAAGGCGATTTCGTGAAATTCACCCACGGTTCGGGGATTTGCATGAACCCCTTCGAGATTGTGCAGAACTTCGAAGAGGAAGCCGACATGCTGGCCGGCTTGGTTAGCCAGATGGCCGCACCAACCGAGAAACTGACCGATTTTCAAACCGCCGGTCTCAAGCGGATCTTAAAACAACTGTGGACTGAAAAATCCCAATCCATGTCGGTGGACGACATTGCAAAATGTCTGTGTGCAGAAACCGACCAACGCTTAAAAGATGTCGGCGAGCAGTTGTTTCCCTTTACCACTAGAGGCGAATACGGCCGTTACTTCAACGGCCGCAACAACGCCAAATTCACCAATGACTTTACCGTGCTGGAACTGGAAGAACTCAAAGGCCGCAAACATCTGCAACAGGTGGTCTTGCTGCAGCTGATCTATCAAATCCAGCAGGAAATGTATCTCGGTGAACGCAACCGACCGAAGATCGTCATCATCGACGAAGCCTGGGATTTGCTGACTGAAGGCGATGTCGCAAAGTTTATGGAGCACGGCTATCGGCGGTTTCGTAAATACGGTGGTGCGGCGGTGACTATCACTCAATCGGTAAACGACTTGTATCGCAATGCCGCCGGGCGAGCGATTGTTGAGAACTCGGCCAATATGTATTTGCTCGGTCAAAAAGCTGAAGTCATCGAAGGTATGAAGCAGGATCGGCGATTGCCATTATCAGACGGTGGCTATGAGTTGCTCAAAACTGTGCATACCTTGCCCGGTGCGTATTCGGAAATCTTTTTCATTACCGAGATGGGTTCCGGCATCGGCCGGCTGATAGTCGATCCTTACAAACGCATTTTGTTTTCCACCAAACCTGAAGACGTCAACGCCTTGAAGCAGTTGCGTCGGCAAGGCTTGAGCCTGGGTGATGCCATTCAACACCTCATCGACAACCGCAGCAGCAAACCCAGGGAAAATAGTTATGGATCCTAAATCGCAATGGCTTAGCACCGTTTTCATTTCAGTCTGTCTGGGCGGCATCGGCGGCTGGCTGGCTGCGCAACAACAATTACAACAGCCCATCGCTCGATTAAATATGGTCACACCGGTGTTTGTACTTGATCGCGGCAAGCTGATTCAAAGCATTCCACCCAATGCTAGCCAGGAACACATGACCAAGATCGTCGATGACTGGCAGGCTCAGGCCAGAAAGCTCAGTGATGCGGGCTATCTGGTGATCGATTCTACTGCGGTGGTGGCTGCTCCGGAGGATGTTTATGTTCGACAAGCCGGACGCTAACGGTATGAAGAAGCCTCGGTTGCATTCGTCATCGTCACCCCGTGCCAATCGCCAACGATTAGGCCAGTTTCTACTCAAGGCAATACCAATTCTGTTGCTGGTATTAGCCGCGGAGCGCTATATCGGCCAACGCTTTCTCATCGGCGGCGACGATCAGGTCGATCGCTGCCTGCCGGACAAATGGGTTTACCTGATTGACACTCACAACAAAGACATCTGGCGCGGCGATTTGATTGCCTTTCGCGCCGAACGCATGGCGCCATTTTTCAAGGATGGGCAGATCATCGTCAAAATCGCCGCCGGCGTCACGGGCGACACCATTCACGTCGACCCGCAGCACACCACGATCAACGGCGAACGAATCATCGACGGGTTGCCTTTAACGGAGAAACTCAAAAAGCCGGCGACACAATTCAAACGTCATGAAACCATTCCACCCGCTGCCTATTGGGTAACCGGGAAAACAGACAAAAGCTTCGATTCAAGATACTGGGGCTATGTCTACGACCATCAAGTGATTGGACGGGCCTATGCGTTGTTTTGAGCCACCTCAATTTGCTTGGCGGCAAGCGGCGGTCTGTTTGCTCAGTTGTTTCGGCGGTGTTATGACGGTTCAGGCTGAAGAAGCCTGGCTGCAACGTTCTCAAGCCATTTTGCAGGCATTGGAAGGCCAGACTAGGCCAGATTGGTTGAATGGCCAATCTGAACAGTTGGACGTGAAGCGCCAAGCGCAACAAGTTTTGGACGCTTCGCAAGCAATTCGAGCAGATACGCTATCGACACGATCGACAACAGTGGTAGGCGGTCTGCCGACAGCTCCTTCGAACAAACAAGTGACGCTGTTGTTCGTCTCGTTTTCTCTGGGTGAGTCCCTGCTGAAAAGCATCTTCGAAGAAGCGGCTGGCCGGGACGACATATTGCTGGTGTTTCGCGGCCCCAAACCCGGCCAAAAACTGCCGGCTTTGATGGCGGACCTCAAGCGCTTGCTAAAAGGTATCGAGCCACTGCCCAACATCGTCATCGATCCCACCCGTTTTCAGCGCTGGTCGGTGACGGCGGTACCGGACATCGTCGTCGAACAGGATGGGAAATCCCGTTTCCACGTTCATGGCGTCAGTAGTTTGTCCTGGCTGGACGAGCAACTCAAAGCCGGCAAGAAGGGTGATTTGGGAACCTTGGGTGATGTCGGCGAGATTGCTGAAATCGACTTGCTGGAAGAACTCAAACGCCGGATGGCGGCCATCGACTGGAAGCAAAAGCAGCGACAGGCCATCGCTCGATTTTGGGAACAGCAAAAATTTGAAGACTTGCCCACGGCTCTGGAGGATCGTGATCGGAGCGTGGATCTGACCATTACCGCACCGCGCGATTTGGCGGCGCCGAGCGGTCAGCTGATCATCCGTGCCGGACAAACCGTTAATCCGTTGGACAAGGTGCCGTTTGGCTTATGCCTGATGGTATTCGATGCCACGGTGCCGGCGCAAGTTGAGCTGATTCAGCATCAGTCCTGCCAGGACAAAAAGGCCCACGTGATGTATTTGGCCACGTCTCTGCCGCGTCAGGAAGGTTGGGACAGTTTAAAGCGTTTGGAAACCGCGTTGCAGGCACCGGTGTATCTGCTGACGCCGGATGTGCGCAGTCGATTTCAGTTACAGCATGTTCCGTCTTTCATCGAACAATCCGGTAACCGTCTGATTGTTCATGAACGAAAACTGCCTGTTTCATCGGGAGAGCGGTCATGAAACGATTCGTTTTCCCTTGGGTTTTGGGAGGTCTGATAACACTGGCAACCCCGCTTTATGCCGACACCACCACCAATAGCGTCGATCCGTTGTGCTCCGACGCCGAACTGTGGTCTGGCAAGCTGGTCACCGATATTTGCTGGAGCTGTTTATTTCCGATTCGGGCGGCGGGAGCTTCGCTGGGCGGTGGCAACGTACCGAACATCGCGACTGATGAGAAGTTTTGTTTCTGTACCGATCCGATGGGTATTCCGGAACTGGGCATGACCATGGGCCTATGGAATCCTGCTCGGCTGATCGAGATCGTCCGCAATCCCTGGTGTTCGCCAGCCTTGAGCGGTCATAAGTTCAGTGCCTCGAATGTGCGCTTAATCGCCACCACCGGCAAGGCGGATTTCGATGCCAGCGAGATGTCGTTTTTCAATTACCACTATTTCGCCTTTCCGCTGACCATTTTGCTGGATTTGTTCTGGGATGGCCGTTGCAACAGCGATGGCTACCGGGATTTCGATTTGCTGTATGTCTCCGAACTGGATCCGACCTGGAATAGCGACTTATTGGCGTTCTTCACCAGTCCGGAAACAGCATTGTTTGCCAATCCGGTGGCCATTTCAGCGTGTGTGGCTGATGCGGCAGCGGCAGCCACCGGCAATCCTTTGGATGCGTTGTTCTGGTGTGCTGGTGCCTGGGGGCATATGTATCCACTTTCTGGCATTTCGCCAACCAGTTACGGGACCGATCCCAGAATTACCAGCTTATTGGCCACGCGGGCAACGGCCTCCTTGCATCGACGCGGGCTGGCCTGGAAAACCTCGGGCAACGATGCTTTGTGCGGCGGCTATATCTATCCCTTCATCCCCAAATCGCAGTATCGATTGTCGATGTTTTATCCGGTCGCCGAAACCGAGTCCAATCACGCCATTGGTGAGACTACTTTCAAATGGGGTGCGGGTCGCACTTATCCGGGGCCGGGTGAAGATCATCTATACATCCTGTTTAGGTGGCAAGACTGCTGTCTATTCTAGGGCGAACTGTTCACGATAAATCAGTCTAACACATTGATTAAAAATACAAATGTGAGATCAATTATGAACAGAGTATTCATCAAAGCAAGTGGTATCAACCCGATCATAAAAGTGTTCACACGATGGCCTTATCCATTGGTCAGCCGGGATTGTCCAATGAACATCTGTTCACAGTCATTTGTCGATCAGTAGGTGCACCGTGAACACTATTGTCCGATCAGCCATTCACCTTGATCAGCATCCGGCCATGTCCTCGGAGGTATTGGTATCCTGTGCGTTGCCAACGGGCTTTTTATTTTTGGTTGACGATGATACGGGACGTGTCATAGAGCCGGTATTACTCTATTTAATGGATCGATTCCTCATTCGTTACGGCAATACCAGGCCCAATACGTTGCGGGCTACAGTCTACAACCTGAAGGATTGGTGGGCATTTCTGGCGGAGTTTGCCAAACCCTGGAACGAAGTCAGTGAGGATGATCTTCGTTTTTACCGGGATGCCATGCTGCAGACCGTGTCACCCAAAACCCATCAACCCTATGAGGTCGGCACTGTCCGCCGTCGACTGACCACGGTATTACAGTTCTATGACTGGGCCCGACGGGCGGGGTTTTTCGGAGTGATTTTTGATTCAAAATCCACTCGCCAAATCGTCAGATCGATGGATCACGATGCGTTGGCGCATTTGCATTCAAATCCCGTACAGCGTACCACCTCTGATTTACTACCGTTACCGCGTCGGGGCGCCGATGATGCCGTTCGACCATTGACTGAAACGGAATATCGCACGGTTGCACATTGTCTTGGGCCGCTACCGCCAGGCAGCACACGATCTGGCGATGATTGCCGACCAACCTTGGACCGGCTGATTGCCGAAATTGCCCTCCATACCGGCATGCGACGGGATGAAATTTCATCACTGAATCGTTGGCAAATTCTAGATCTGCGACCTGATGCATCCCAACCTTTCGGTGTGGTGAAACTGCGGCTCAGTAAAACCAAGGGTCTCAGGCCGCGTGTCGTGTTCATGCCCAATTGGCTGGTAACGGCATTGCACTGGTACATCGAGCATGAGCGCAAGGACGCGCTGCAAGCCGCCAAAAAGCAAGGCCAATTCAAAGAACCGAGTGCATTATTTTTGAACGGTATCCATACCGGGCGGCATGTCGGAAAACCGATTCAAAATGGCAGTATCGATGCGCATTTTCGGCAGGCTTTGTTTGCCTCCGGCTTGACGCATGCCGTACATAAAACGGATCCGGAAACAGGGAAACCATATACCACGCAAGCACCCCGTCATGTTTTCCACGACCTCAGACATACCTTTGCGACCTGGCTGTATTGGTTTGAAAAGTCGCAGGGCAATGTGGAACCCTGGAAAAAGATTCAGGCACGCTTGGGGCATACCGCGTTGGCGACGACCACCAATCTCTACTTGCGCGCCGTGACGGATTTTGAAGCTCAAGTCAGCGATACCACCATGAAGTTTTTCGAGGCGATGCGTCATGGCTGAGTCATTTTCAGATCGCCCCTCCACACGCCCCAGTCGCTACGCACAACTCGTGGGTACGACCGTGGCGGATCTCGACGCCGTTCGCCGGGAACGCCTATCCTCGATCAGTGAAGAAACCGATGGGGATGGCAAACGTCGGTTATTCATTCGTTTCCCGACACCACACAGTCGAGAATCCATTCAAACCTTGGAGGTTTCAAACTGGCTGATGGCGCCGGAGTTGGCCGTTGCCTTTGCCGAGATGGTCGTCGTATGGGGCGGGGATAAATCCGAACCAAGTCGGCAAACGTTTATCAACGATCTTAACCATGGGTTTTTCCAGTATCTGACTCGCAACGATAGGCCAGCGCCCAGTCTGGCAACCCTTAACACGGCATTCATCAATGGTTTTATCGAATGGCTGGGCCGTATGGAAGACGGCGCCTATGTGCTTGCGGCATACACCCGTTTGCATTACCTAGGTGCGGTTCGCAGCGTGGTTACCTTCCTGAAGAAATCTGCGCAGTACCGATCCCAGTTAAGCAAGGATTTACATATTCGCCGCAATCCCTGGCCAGGGGCATCTCGGCAAATCGCACATCCGACAAAAATCATCGAGCCAGCAGATTGGGTCCATCTTCACAGCATTTGTATCGAAGCATGTACGCAAATCATGCAAACCGTCGAACAGGGCTGGATGATGTTGGCCGAAGAATCCCCCGAACCCAATAGCCTGGCAAGCCATATGCAAAGACTGGACACACTGTTTCCGACAGTGATTGGGTCTTTCGTCAAACTTCAGCAACTCGACGCACCATTGGCCCGCCAAATCGGCACGCCGGAAGCACTGGCGGCACTCAGAACCAACTTTCACCCCTCGCCAAGGGATCTGGTTCCGTTCCTACTGTTATTAGCCATGGTGAGCTTTTTCAGTGGCGAAACTCTGTTTGCAACACGCCGAAGTGACGTGTCCTATATCGAAATCCAGGGTGTCAAACGCTTGGTTTGGCGCCCCTATAAATCGAGAAGCCGACGCCGACAGCATCGCAGTTTTCCGATCTCGGATGCCCCAGACAGTCCGACGGTATTGATTCCGTTTATCGAGCGATGGACAGCGCGGATTCGTCCAGTAGCAACGCCGCGTTTGCAAGAGTGGTTGTTCATCTGGATTCCCGTGAATAAACCGTCTGTGCCTCATGGTTTCGAATCCAAGTCGGGAGGTAGCAAAGGGGCCTGGCAAAATCATTTGTCAGCCTTTTTGATCGAGAACGAACTCCCCCATCTGACACTCAGGCAAGTTCGCACAACCGGCCTGGATAATGTCCATACCTGGTTTGACGGCGATCTGCTGGCACTACAAGCCGTCAGCGGCCATCAACACCCTGAGGTCATACTCTCGCATTACACCTCCGATGCGGCGCGCAGGCGCCAGGATGAGCGACTCGGCGATGTCATGACCTTGCGTAGCCGTTGGCGAGAAAGCGACGGCACTATCGATCCACGCACATTGCCGCCCAAACAGGACTTGGCAGCCGCAACACCGGGATGGCGCTGCTTTGATCCCTATGACAGCCCGGTGCCTGGTCAGGACAAAGGCAAATTGTGCAGTGCTTACGGCGCTTGTCCAGGCTGTGCGTTAGCCCATTTGAATCTTCAGGACGGCTACGCGCTGGCCCGTGTTCTACAGCTCAAAGTCAAAATCGAACAGGCCCAAACCCAATTACCGGCTGCACGCTGGTTGACGGCGTGGTCACCGAGACTGCAACGCCTGATCGAATACTGGCTCCCGCGTTTCCAGGATGAAACGGTGATCCACGAAGCCGCCCAATGGGATTTGGACGACCTGCCTGAACTGGAGTAATCGTCATGACATCACTCAATTCATTCACCAACCCCCAGATTCATTTGCTATCGGCCGATGATCTGACCGCGCAACGTGTTTCCCCCATCAGCCTCTGGAGTGACGCCCAATGGCGCCTGGATAATCCGACCCCAGGGCAATCCGACCATCGCGCGACCGTAAACTGGAATATCAAACTGCCTCACGGACAAAGCCTACTGGATCCGGAATGGGCCGAGTTACTAGACAGCTTACGACGCTTTGTCTGGAGTTTGCTGACCGATCCCCGTGAAGGTAAAAGCCTGAAAACCACGTCGATGGCAACCATTAGTCGGATGTTGGCTTATCTGGTCAACTGGATGGCCACACAGGATTTTCGAGCTATCCATGAATTGGACAACCATGCCAGTTGGGAATACGTCGAACACGTCGCCATAACGGGGAGCGATAAGCAATATTCCTCCTTGCATGAGGGTTGGGTCTGGCAACGGCTCCATATTTTGACGCTGCTGTATAAGCAAAGTGGCGCATTGCGGGAATCCGGCGTCAGCCCGATGCCGGAGCCGCCGTTTGACGGCCGCAATCCCTTCGATGTTGCCAAACGCATCACGAATCGCCAGCGTGATTTCATTCCGCCCTTACCGGATGCAGTGGCATTGCCGATCATGACAGCAGCAGAGCGGTTGATCGGGGTACCTGCCGATGACGTGATCAAGCTGCAGGAAGTTTATCTTGCAGCTTATGCACAAGGCGGACCTGGCAATCACAAAGGGCCAGGCCACAGTTTGCCGGTTAGAACCGATGCCGCTCGCCGGGCCGTCCATTCATTCCAGTTTTCGGTGCTTGCTGGTGAATCAGTACCTTGGCATGACGTCATCGACACTCAACCGCGAAGAGGCGCTGGGCAAGTTGATTTCGTTGCCGCCATCCGATCGCTGATCCTGGATATTCGGATTGCCTGCATCATCGTGTTACAAAGCCATGTCGGTTTACGCATCAGTGAAGTGATGGGCCTAAAAGCCGGTATCGATCCCGACAGCGGATTGCCGTCCTGCCTGCAACAACGCCCGTCAAAAACCGGCTTGAATACCATTTTTTATCTCAAAAGCCTGGCCGCCAAAATCCATGGCAGACCGGTGGAATGGATCGTCGGCGCTCGCCCCACCGACAGTCAATATCTTCCGCCCCCGGTCAGGGCATTAGTCGTACTCGAACGATTGTTTCGCCCATGGCGTCAATTAGGCGAATGCCAGCATCTGATCGTGTCGTTTTGCGCTAGCCGCGGGCTGCCGAAAAACCAACGATCGGTTGGGCGTCCCTTCAGTCAGAATGTCAATCTCGGCCAAAAGGATTTTCTGCGCCGCTATGTCGATTGGCAAGCATTACCGCCCAGCCCTGAGCTAGACGCGTACCGGGATGGGCGTTCGCTACGCACGCACCAGTGGCGGAAAACCTTTGCGCTGTATGTCATCCAGGTGGATAGCCGCATGCTGCCGCACATAAGCCAGCATTTCAAACACCTGTCTCTGGCCATGACCGAGCAAGGCTACATCGGTCGCGATCCGGAAATCATTGAAGCCATGTCCGATGCTCGGGCTCGTTTGACCGTAAGGTTGCTGTATGAAGCCGCAACGGGTGATGCGACCTATGCCGGCAACATGGCACCATGGCTCGAAGCCCATCGAAAGTCGGTTAGAGCATCCATGCAGGACAAGACTCCGGAACGAATCCTTAGCAACCTGGAACACGAAGTCGTCGAGCACGATTTTAGAATTTGGTTCGCTGACCATGGGAAATGCCTGATCGAGTTGAAACCGGAATCGGCACGTTGCCATCAGATCGCCGGCACTACACATTGGGAGGACTCGAATCCGAATTTCCAATACCGCGAACCGTCGGTTTGCGTTGGTTGCGAATGTTTCCTGATCGACCGGGAAAGCGCTGGGTTCTGGCGTAAACGCTATTTGGATAATCAACTAGCCGTGGAGAATGCCGAACGCATCGGCCGTGGTGACGAGTTTTATGTCGCTCGTCAGCGGGCGCGGCAAGCGGCGGCCATTCTGCACGTACTAGGTGAAGACATCGGGGAGAACGGCCATGACGCGTAACGCCAAAACACCACCCCCCATCGACCCGATCGAGCAAGACTTCCAGGATGCGCTTGAACGCCTGGAGGGAGGTGCACCGCTAGACCCAAAGCTCGCCAAACAAGCCAAGTTAGGCACGCTCAAAATCAACGTTTCGGTGGTTGCCCAGGAAGCCGGTCACAGCCGAACCCTGATTGGACACGACGGTTGCAAATACCCTCGCATCAGGACACGCATCATGGCATTGAAAGCACCAGTTGCGCCAACAACAAACGCCGAAATGGTCATCCGGCACCTGCGCGAAGAGAACGCCGAGCTACGGAGAAAACTGGGTCAACGCGACACGGAAAATGCTGCGCTGATAGTCCGGCTCCGTCAATTGGAAATCGACACCCAACGGGCGCTGCGCAAAGCCGAACGCATGGCCAACCGATCCGAAAAACCATCAGATCAGCTTGCCGGCGCGAGCATTCCATCTGAACGCGGCGAAATTTTACCTTTTCCGACACCCCAGGAGGAGTGAGTGCAATTATTTATCTCATATAAAGCATCAACCGGCTTCCGCCGGCACCGATCCACCGGCTATCATCGGTCTCGGCAAGTTCCCATGTTGGGATTGGCCCATGAACAGTTTAGATCCGGCACTTACTGCTGTAACCCATGCTCTGCAAGGGATACAGGTGTTTCGTGGACACCTTCGTCCAATAGAAACTGTTGCGTGGGTTTATGAGGCGATGAAACAATTCTTTGATCCCCAAGCATTCGCCATACAAAGCCTGGCTGCCGTGTTGTGCGTAACCATGGCCTGGACACCATATGGTGTTTCCTGGGCGGATGCGATTCAGGCGGCTGGGCGCGATGGCCAGCAACTGGGTCAGCAAGTCATCGGCGGTTTTGCATTCCCGCTCGATACCGGCAACGGTACGCTGACCTTGAATCCGGGGACGGCTCAGGAAAGCGCCATTTCGATTGGCACGCTGTTTCCGGATACAAATAGCGCATCTACCACGACCAGCGATTTTGCTAATCTCTACGGCAACAACCCCGGAACGATCGCAGCCGGGTTGGACGCACAGACTGCTCTGAACGGCGAAACCAGCTTCACCGGTGAAGCCTACCGTACCCTGATCGACAACGCTCACCAGTCGCATCCGGACTTACATGCCGATCCGATCTGGCAAGCCGGCGATCAGGTGTTTGCCGATTTTACCCCATGGGCACAGTCGTTCTCGGACTGCACGACCACCACGACCCAAACCGACACCCTGCAATCGGCGCGAGTCCCGGATTATCAGCTCTGTCTGCGGCAACCGACGGTACCGCAAAGCTGTACCGCTACCCACCAAGTCAATGTACAGCCCTTGATCCGTTTTGTCAGTGGGGATGGCGGTTTTTCCAGTTGCGGGCCGGGCTGCATGGATTTGTATGTCGGCCGGGTCGGTGACAATTACTGGGAATCGGATTGTGGCTTGTTTACCTGGCAGGTCAAATACGAGGTTTTGCATCCGGAAGCCATCACCAGTGCCACGCTGGAGTACGTCAAATACGATGACCACACCCGTGTCTATTACGACAATCAATTGATCTATACCGGTGCCAGCGGCTGGTTCGGCGATTGCGAGCTTTACACCAGTTGGAACGAATACCCCAACACCAATGTGCTGTATGCCTTCAACAGTAGCGGCATCAAGGTGTTCAAGGAAGAAACCCGCGTGTCCGGACGCGGCGAAGGTTATTCGCGGATTCGGCTGCGTTATGACCTGTCAAAACTGATTACCCAGGATCAATGGAGCTGGAACGGACCGAATTGCCAGAATCTGGCGAATGCGATTAGCGATGGCATTTGCCAGGCTGGCAGCCAATTGAGTTGCACGAACGATCCGGCCAATGCGTCGGGTTGTTACGTCGATCCTACGTCGCAAGTCATGGTCTGCGGCTCGGATTTGGCGCAAGCCCCAGTGGCCAGTTCGTCAGGGATTCGCAATACTTGCATGGCTATTCAGGCCTCAGGGCATTGCGATTTGAATCAGTATGGGCAATGTTGGACCGATACCGCCGGCACCCACTGTTTGGAGCCGCCGGCGAACGGGATACCCAACAAAACCTGCGCGTCGTTGGAAACCCAAGGCTGCTCGTTCATCAAAAGCCAATGTACCAGTGTGCTGGCTTCAGGCACTTGCTGGGACAGCGTCGATACCTACGATTGCGGGCAAACGGTGGGCATTCCCGGCATTCAAAGCAACACCCAACAACAATGCGCCGGACCGATCCGCTGTATGGGCGAAGAGTGCATCAGCGTGAATCGCACACAAAGCCAGGATTTCAGCAAGGCGGTCGCCTTACTCAATAGCGCCCAGCAAATGGCGATGGATTTACATTGTGACTATGCCAATGCCGATTTGCAGCAAAAGGATCCGACTACCTGTCAGGTATTTCAAGGCAAACCCGCCAGTTGCAAAATGGTCGGCGGCGCACTCAGTCTGGTCGATTGCTGCGAAACGCCCTCGGGTGCGATGGGGCTGGGACGTTACATCGATTTATTGATCGCCACTAGTCAAATGGACAGCGCGGTAATGGCCATGGACAGTACCTCGGCGATTCGCGGCGCCTGGGAAACTATGCGTACCCCATTCACGTTGGCCGGCGATGCCTGGAACAGCTTTCAGGCGGATTTTGCCTCGACGGTAAATGACTTGGTCGGTACCGACATGCTCAGTACCAGCGACATTGCCTCGCAAGGTTTACTGGATTCACTCAAAGGTGAATTGATGAAGTCCGTTGCAGAATGGATTGGCCAGACCTTTGGTGAAGCCGCCGGTAATGCCTTGTTCAGCGCCGGTGGCCAGGCAGCCTTTGATGCTGCAGGCAATCTGACGCCCGCCGCACAATCGGGTGGTGTGCAATTAGGCGGCGGCGCGGCAGTGGCAGGACAACTGCTCAGCACCTTGATGACAGCTTATACGGTAGTGATGATCATCATCATGATTATCCAGATGGTGTATGCCTGCGAGGAACCCGAATATGAACTGGCGGCCAAGAAGCAACTGAAAGTCTGCAAGGATCTGGGTACCTATTGTGAAAGCAAGGTATTGGGCGTTTGCATGGTCCGCAAGGAAAGCTACTGCTGCTACAACTCACCGCTAGCACGTATCCTCAACGAACAAATCAAACCGCAGCTGGGCATGGACTTTGGTGCGCCGGAAAGTCCCAGTTGTACCGGCATCAAAGTCACGGACCTGGACCGCGTGGACTGGACTCAAGTTAATCTCGACGAATGGTTGGCAATTCTGGCGCAGACAGGGCATTTGCCATCCGCCGCCAATGCCGCGTCCATGCTCAATCTGGATCAACTCACCGGAACCGGCAGCCGACTCAATCCGCAGAAATACGGTGCAGCCTCCAGTGGTCGACAGGATACCTTAACCCGCACCCAAGGCCGCATGACTGATCTGGATGTCCCCACGGTCAAACGGCAATCGGAACTGGAGGGCTGGGGCATGGGGCCGCAATGAGAGGCCTAAAAGTTACTGAACCGCATCTTTCAAGCCTTTACCGGCTTTGAAGGATGGCAATTTTGCGGCGGCAATCGTAATCGCTTCACCGGTTTGGGGATTACGACCCGAACGCTCGGCACGCTCTTTCACTTCGAAGGTACCGAAGCTCACCAAAGCCACGGAGTCGCCGGCTTTTAATGCGATTTGGATAGATTGGGTAATACCATCCAAGGCCCTGCCGGCGTCAGCTTTGGTCAGGTTAGCGTGGCTGGCGATGGCGTCTATGAGGTCGGATTTGTTCATTGAATAATTTCCTAAGGGATATAAAAATAGATTTGTTCTGTCATTAATTTGATCGGCATTTTTACCAAAATTTGCTGTATCGACCAAACAAGAAAGTGCAAAAGAGCAAAACTCCCGCTATCAAAATTTCCACAAATAACAAGGAGTTTTTCTGTTGTTTATAGCGTTTGTCGAGTTCGCCATACATTGGCATCAATTTAGTAGCCAACGCGGCGTGTTCAACTGTCAACTTTTCTTTTAATTCGCTTATTTCATCATTAATCGCTTTCAGGCTATGACGCTGATTCCTTAAAAGCATATTCATAAAGCCAGTAAAAATTAGCGCTCCAAACCAAAGAGCCCAATTTTTTAATGAATCTCCCGCTTTCTCGTCCATCTGAGACCCCACTAACAACAGCGCAGCAGGAACGGCTAAAAGCTGATTTTGAATCTCCGCAAACACCTTGTTCAATTTCAAGGTGTATTCCAAGCGGTTTTCCTGAACTTCCTCTCGCACTTTCTCAAAAGAAAATCCGGCAACATAAAGTTGGTAGTTATCGCGAGCCCGCCGTTTGAGTTCGTCAAACACGGTAAGTAGATGCCTAAATCGCTCATCACCGGGTACATTTTTCAGCATTTCCACCAGCGCAGACTTGAGAATACTTTTACGCTGCTCAGTATGAGCATCGTCAACGATAAATTCGTTACGCACGCTGTCTAACTCGGAAAGCTCTCTAAGGTCGGCTGCCCCATAATCAATAATTAACTCGAATTTCTCCTTGACCATGAAAACTAATGCAAGGCGACCTGCACTAGGCTTAGAAACATCGGCAATCTCTTCCAGCAATTTTATTAAATCGACAACTTGTGAATATCGATCGGCAGATTGATCCTGAATGGCGTCGGCCGAATAGAAATTTGTTTCGAGGACAAAATATGATTTCGGCTTAACAAAACGAAAGCTATGATGTTGTAAAAGCTCATCCCAAGTACTCGCAAAAAACATCTCGGGTAGACGTGGAACCGCAACGTCTCTAACTTTAAATGGCTGACCAAGCGCTCGCTGTTCATCAAAGGCTGTTGGCAACATGTAATGGCCGTCAGCATCTAATTTCCTCAGAACTGTAAGTGTTTCGGCCGTAAGACTATCGATACAACCATGAAGTAACGCGTCCTCCACATAGGAAGCAGTCAATTCTCGGCATAGTCTTACAACCAAATCAAGTTGGGTCATCGCTTTCAGTTGATGTCGGTTTCAAGCGTTGTTTAAATTCCAAAGGCAAATCTTTGATAATCAGCGTTTCCGTAAGGTCATCATAGATGACACGCGAGCCTAGAATCGACTCTTCGAAATCCAATGTCAACTTTGAATCCTTAATCCGATGGCGTCGCAAACCGCGGTAGATTCGACTATTCGGTTCAAAGCCATCGCCAAGCGGGTATTCTTTACTCGTAACAAATTCAGAGAATCTTGCAGGCTGTTGGTCGTCGAGCCGCATAGACAATGCGTCCAGACTAATGCCTTTCTTTTCCTTGGTACATTCGACACAGTAGGCATGAACCCTTTGGCGTATTTCTCGCGCTTTGTCGACATCAAATTGCTTTTCTTCACAATAGTCCCTGACAACCTGGAGTAAAAGTTTGGTTTGCTCGGCCGATTCGGTTAATTCTGTGACACCAAGAAAATCCCGAAAATACTCCGTAGCACTTTTACTATCTTCACCACCACGTCGTTTTTTAATAAATGTCACGTACCGTTCGCTCCCGGCTTTCCATGCTGTTATATTAATTCTTGCCGCTTCATGAAGATGATCAATATCGAAATTGACCGTTTTATTAATAGTTAGCGTGGTGTCGTCTATGCCTGTGCCAGCCTTTAATTTGAGTGACACCACGAACATGAAATCATGGCCATTTTCTTGGTAACGAGCAAAAAATAGGTAGCCCCCAGTGGCAAGTGACGCACTGTCGATGGCTTTCTGATAGCAGGTTTTCAGCCCCAGAGTGAATACCCCAAGCCCTTGTTGGTCTGTTAGGTATTTATCGAGCAAATCCGGAAAGGGGTAAGCAACCTCACCGATTATGAAGGCACCATAACCACGAGTCATGGTTCGATTAAATACATCTCGAATCCCACCCACCAAATTTTGTAGATTGTCTTCATTTGGTAAGATCTCATCCCGCATTTTAGCTACCGACGGTTTGTGCCTGTCCTTATCAAACCGATGGACGATTGCTTCCTGAATAATCATTTATATGCTCCAACGAATATTAATTCCATTAACTGGATGTGGCCTAAATTATCTGAGAGGCGATTAGTACCTTAATTCGAGCAGGCATCTTCGAATTTGCCAGGCAGCGTCAGGCAAATCGTAAAGAATTTAGACCCATTCCAAACTAAACCCGGTACTCACAACCCAGATCCAGTTTGTTGCGGCAATTTGATCCTATTACCACAAACCCAATTCCTGATAGCGCTGCCGTTTGGCTTCCAACTCTGTTGATTCTCTAGTCACACGCAGAGCATGTTTTAAGTATCCGACGGCGGCAGAATAGTCACGCATTTGCTCGCAAACTTGAATTAGTCGGATCAAAACCTGTGGTTTGCTCGGAGACTTACGATTGATTGTCTCTAGCGTTTCACGTGCTGCGGGGAAGTTGGCTTCCAAGCCAAACAAGGTTGCCAATAAAAAATCCAGTTCCAATGATTCGCCATCCAACGCATTAGCTTCCTTTAAGAGTATTTTTACGCGGTCAGTTTTTCGAAGGGTCAAAAACACCTTGATAGCGAGCAACCGTATCGCTTTGAAATCGGTGCCTTCAATGTTGCTCTTAAATTCGCGATCAAATGTTTCCTGAAACTCAAACAACCTATTCGCACGATAAAGTGCATTCAGATGCTGAAGCAGCGCGCCAAAGTCGTGCGTACGGGAGAATTCTGACTCAGCTATTTTTGCCGCTTTTAGGTAATCCTGCGTTTCCAAGGCATTAATTACTGAAGTCGACCAATCAGTAATTACATTTCCACTAGATGGTGAAATTGCGTATTGCGGGTTATTTAGTTGGTGCTGTCTTGCCAACTCAAAAGCGGAGCTCAGGGTTTCAATATCAGGGAATCTGTCCGATGGCTCTCTTGCCATACAGCGAAGAATTAATTCGTCAACTGAAATGACAATATTAGCGTTGATTTCGCTTGGACGCTTAAATGGTGCATGGCGCCGCACTTGGGACGGCGTGTCATGGGGAAGCTGTCCGGTCAGTAACTGGTACAAAAGAACACCAAGACTGTAGATATCGCCCCTCAGCAATTCTTCAAACGACCCTTTACGCGATACGCTATCCGAGAATTCGGGCGCGGCGTACAAAACCGTGCCGCCATTTTCTCTGGTACGGACATAAATTTCCTCTGGCAGCGCGGAGCTTCCAAAGTCGGTTAATTTCACCAAATCTGCTGCACCCACTAAAATGTTGTGCGGCTTTATATCGCCATGCGAGATGGGCGTAGGCAACGTTGCCAGAAATCCGACCGCATCAAGAACTTGTGCATACATTCCAAACAATCGCTCGAATGTGTTGCCAAAGTTTTGATTCCTTTGCTCCAGTTTTTGAGCGAAACTTTGGCTTGGAAAATACTCCATCTCGATAAAGAACCACTCGTTCTCTGGCGGAATTCGCCCCATATCGTAAATGCGAACAATATTGGGATGGGCATCTATTGTCAGGAGTTCTTTGCCCTCAGCAAGCAGGCGGTCGTCTTTTGTTAGATCCTTGGGTATCTTCACCGCCACGATCGCGCCATCAGCCAGTCTTTCGGCCCGCCACACCCAGCCATGACTGCCATCCCCTAGACATTCCAGCAAAAGATATTTATCGCCCAGACGTTTGTTGGTACCGGGCAAAAAATGCGCAGACTTTATATTCACAGCAACCTCTCACAACGGATCTGTTTCAGAAGCAAAACCCCACTGCGTTCAATATCAAAAATAAACCGACTAAACAGCACTGCTGTGTTACGTATTGCAGGCACCTGGGCGCCGACCGAAGATTTAAAGCCTTGGCGACATCTCTGCAGAAATACCTCTTTGTCCGGTGCAGAGACAACACCTTTGCTCCATGCCGAAAGAATCAGCACTGAAGGGACATTTCCCCACCTCATGGATGCTTCAAGTAGATTGCAAAGCTTTTCGTCGAGTTTTTTCTGTCCCCGATCAGTTCCATCGAAGCGTTCGAATTCAATTAATACATCCGGTGTTCGCTGAGAACGATTAAACCAGGTAGAGTCGGAACGAATATCCGCACCATGCGTCATAGGTACAGGACACTCAGTCACAGCCATAAAGCCAAGATCAGAACCAAGCTTATTCCAGGCACTGCAGCCAAGACTATGAACCAAGACATCTTGGTCGCGAACGCCCCAGTTGCTTAACATTGGATAGCTGTGATCAACAAAATCCAACGACGACATTTCGGCGCAGATACGCGCAGGGAGATCAGTCACCAAAACTTCCCCAAACGCGCAGAACCTCGGGCGATTCACCACCGTGAATTAGAGCTTTACCACCAACTTTAACCAAAAGCGGTGCTGGAATAGATCGGCCACAAACCAACGCCTCACCGGTTGATAGATTGGGTAATTCATCCAAATCGGCCTTGCTGACCATATCGGATGCCTTTGCGATGAAGCGCTGATCATCGGGGTTTTTTAGTCGCATGGTGATCAAGGTGTTGCACTGCGAAGTCACATCCGCATCCAGCTTCGATGGCCTTTGACTCACGATGGCAAAGCCAACGCCGAATTTTCGGCCCTCGCCAGCAATTTTCTTGATGATACGGTGGCTGACAGCATTTCCACCGGCAGGTGCAAAATTGTGTCCTTCCTCATAAACCAGAAAACAAGGACGGAGTGGATCAGTCTTACTAGAAGCTGCTCGAAGAATCTCGCTAGAGAGCAGTGCGCAGATGACCTGTTTGGCCGTATCACTCAACCCTTGCAGATCAATGACAACAAGCCGGCCTTGCTTATTCGAAGGACGTCCGACCATTTTGTAAATGTCGGTAGGCTCAGACATAGCGGCTGAATAGAAACTCTGCGCCTCATTAAGTACCCGCGACAATTTCATTGAGGTCACCGCCGCACTGCGACCGTTCAACGCTTTGCCTTCGGCTTCAGACAGGTCATCCCATTCCCTTAGTTCATCAATTCCGTCTCCCAATAAGTGGCGAAGGCGATTGATGTCTCGCGGCTCCGTCTTATCAGCAGTGCGCCAATAGCGGAGCGCAACATCAAGGACCCGCTGCTGTGGCTCGGTTAAGCCGGGCAGAATTTCCGCAACATCGTCCATTTCAAAGTGATCGAACTGTAAGGCAAGTTGGGTGTTCTTGCCGGCATACTTGTGTTTAAACGACTCGTTTTGCGGTGTATACACCTGAATCCCTGCTCCTGCATTTTGCAAGCGCTCTAATGTATCGCGGATTTTGGGAAGCACAGTCCGATCACGACTATCCTCAGCATTGGTAAGACCATCGGAAAAATTCAATGTCCCCTTGGATAGGGCCTTGCCGTACTCACCATGCGGATCAAAAACCACAACGGTCCCATTATTCAGTGCAACCAAACGTTCAATAATCCGGCCAACTGTGTACGATTTACCTGACCCCGTCATCGCCAATACAGCCATATGCTCGGTAACCAGCTTGTTTACATCCAGAAAGACCGGTACCGTGTTTTCACCACGTTCATAACCAACGAGATTTCCCAAGTGCAAACTGGTGTGTTCATTGAACTCGTAAAAGTCACTTAAAAACTGAAAATCCACCGTTTCAACGGCAGCGCCGGGGTCAAGTGGACGTCGCGGAATTTTGATCTGCCGTGAAACCGGGTCTCGATAGCCAACCAGTTCGACATTGGCATAGAGGTTCTCCCCCGTAACACTGGCACCGGGAAGC
Source organism: Methylomonas sp. MS20 (assembly GCF_050275925.1). Classification (NCBI taxonomy): domain Bacteria; kingdom Pseudomonadati; phylum Pseudomonadota; class Gammaproteobacteria; order Methylococcales; family Methylococcaceae; genus Methylomonas; species Methylomonas sp. MS20. The sequence goes on along the minus strand of NZ_CP189962.1, from coordinate 3,927,094 downwards.
AATTCCAATTCGGTCACGCCGTCACCAAAGCCCGCATTAAAAAGCATGTTAGTTCGGGTGATCCGAGTAACTCGACCAAGTACAGGCACCACACCTTCATCAGCACGCTCCTGATGCATAATGCGAACAAACTCACCACGGCGCACCGAAAATGAATTCTGAACAACCATCGTCAGTTGTGAAGCATCACCGGTGTTGCCAACCAGTTTTCCAAGTACTTTATGTTTCATGATTCAAATCCTTCGTCGAGACCGGACAACCACGTGCTCTCGACGTCATTATTCCGTAGTGCTTCGTTTAATCCCTGCCGGTAGTAGGCGGAGAACTTTTCTAAAATATTCAATTGTTGTCGACTGAGCAGCTGTGGCAACGGCATGGCTTTCTTCTGGCTCTGCATGTCCAGAATCATCAGTCTTGATGCCACGGTATCCAACAAAGAGGCGTTCCAATCTGCTTCTTCACCTGCCAATTGGGCCATCTTGATTTGGCTTGCGCGTGCGCTACGGAAATGAAATCCAATAACACCTTGGCCTACTTCACTCGCGGGTTCCATCCGTGATCGGTTCTCAGTCATCCGAAAGGCGATGGTCCGAGCAAAATTGCCCAATATGCCGTTGATAAACCGAGTATCGCCAATACCCATCAAACGGTCTTCCAATCCCTCAAACATTGATGTGGCCTCCGGTACAAACCCATCTGCCGTCAAAATGTGCTTGCGACCGTCTTCGGTGCGTAAATCCTGCCGCGCAATACTGACGATGGCGGAAAACCGCTCCGCCAAAATGCTGGCGAGCACCGGACCATCCGGATTCCAAGGAAATAGATCCTTTCGGTGGTTCTGCCAAAAGCGTTCGATGGCATCCCGCGTCTTCTCATATTCGGCCCAATGCCGCACATTCCGCTTCAGCGGCACCATATCGCGATCAATAAATAGCGGCGTATCGATCAGGATCAGATTGGCACTTGCTCCTTGCTGCAATAGCCGCTCGACGAGGGCATAGCAGTGACGCATCTCGACCAAATCCAAGCGTTTTCGTTGGGCCTCAAAGTCAATATCATCCAGCTCGGAGACTGAATCAGATCCGGTGGTGCTAACCTTATTATCCTGTATTGCAAGGTCAGTCCGTACCGCTGCAGACGCGTAGATAAAACCACCCAACGCCCGGTGAATGCATGAATGACTGGCAATGCCTGAAACGGTCAGGTTTACCACCGACGGTGCTTTCACTGCTTTAATTAGCCCGGCGTCTCGGAACAAGGGGGCTACCTGTTCAATATCGCGAATCTGCTTTAGCAGGCGACCTGCGCTGCCAGGCAATCGCAATTGGCTATCGATAGCCAATGCCTGTGCGAGATTGGTTGTCTTCATAGGCTAGGCCTCTCCCTTCAAATTTTCTGCAAATGGCCAGTATCTCGAAGCACGCAAAAATGCCAAGCCGGTCTCGGTTAAGCCCATGTCGTCTATCAAACCTTCACACCGTAAACGATGAAGACTTTCCGGCAAATCAAAACTAGCCAAATTCAACAAGGGTACCGCATACCCAAGCAGTCTATCCGACAAGCCGTCTGCTGTAGCCAGACCAAACCCATAGCAGCAAACCAAGACGGTGATATCTTCGGGATGTAAGGGCTCTGTCTGCGGCTCGTCCCTTGCTATGGTGGCAGACGGTTTTCCTGTGTATTTATCGAGTTCGGCAAGGAAAGCCAATACCTTGTCCGCGTGATCCAGCAAGCTAATGGACCAAAGGGGCAGTGTCGTAACCGCAATCAAGCCACTGTTGGAATGTGCTTTCCAATAACGAGTATGGCAAGCCAGATTATCTAATGACGAGTTGGTAATGCAGTCACCATCAGAACCCAGCAGTTGGTGCGATAGCTCTCCCGCGAGAATCGTCTCCAAAGACGTTTGATCGGCATTGGCAAGCGGGGAAGACTTAAACTCAATCACCCAATCCAGAAAAGGGAAAATACTCCCCTCCTTGTAGGGTGGCAGCAAAAGCAGTGTGCAGCCGGGCTGACGTCCCCACGTTATGCTTTCCGCTTGCTGCTCTGGCGATGCCTGCAACTGCTCACCCGTCATTAAAACAAACCCCTCCTTGGGAAATGTCTGCTCCGATGAGGGCGAAATGGCCAACAGGCTTGTTAAGAATCGGCCTCGGCGATTGGCTTGCAGTTCCGGGGTCAGATAGAGATTCACGCACCGGCCCCAAAATAAAGCTGCATTTTCAAGATACCCTTGTTAACCAGAGCTTCTTGTACAGATGGCGTAAGCGTTGGGCTCTTGCCTTCAGAAATTGCTTTCGCCAAAAGCTGCCAGTCCGCATAGTCAAGCCCGGTGCCACTCAATAACTGGGTTGCTTTGTTTTCCCATTGAGTGCGTCGCACATCCAGTGTCATCTGCAGATCGTGCAGACTAAGAGTCGACACTGCATTTAGTGCAACCGGTTCTGGCTTGGCTTCTTTGCAGGCAACAAACAAAGGGGTTAGAACCGGAATATATTGCGAATTCAGCGCCGTCACCATGGTTTCACGGTGTGTTTGGATCGCGTTTTCGATCTTGTTAATCGCACCGCCAACAACATTCAACTGAGTTTGCAGCGGGTTGAGCAAACGATCCGGTACATCGCGGATAGCGCTGAACTGACCCTTGCGTGCCTGTTCTCTAAATTTCTCGCGTTCACTCTTGGCTAAATCCGCCAAATCTTCAAACGCATCGCCAATTAACACCAGCTTCTGAGACAGGTCACTGGCTTCCTTTGCGTGGTCGGATTCGGCATAGTCAGGGGGCAGTGGATCTAGCATACGGCCAGCTTCGGTACAGCGCGCCTTGAGATCAGCGAGATAGTCTGTGACTTTGACAAACTTTTCCTTGCCCGCACGGTAGGCACTCAGAATATGCCCGACATTTTCTGTAAAACCAAGTTGGGAGCCAGTGTCGATGTTGACGCCAGCTTCCTCGGCCAGCAGGTGCAAGCGCTCGGCAGCCTTATCCAACTGCAAAGAACGCAGGTAGTGCAATAAAGTGTCCGAACTGGCAGTGCTTTCGGTCGTTGTGGTGCCACTGTCGTTCTGCTGTTGCAGGGCGCCATCGAGAATGTTGGCCACCGTCTGTAAAGACAGCGTAAACAGACTACGTGGAAATAACACGAGCCCCTGCGCATCCGAGTCAATATCCGTGATCAGGTCGTTGATGCGTTGCTTGATTTGCGACGCCGCCTTATCCACGTATTCCGCAAACAATCGAGCTTGTTCAATGCGCAGATAGAGTGATTGCTCCTTATCGTCGAGACGTAAAGTATTGATGTTGCCCAAACTGATGACAGGCCCAATCTCTGGCTTGACTCGGGCCACCCGTTGCAATACTTCGGCACGTCCGGCAAGTAGAGCCGGTAATTTTTCGGCAATGGTATCCAGAGCATCGCCACCCACCTGGCTCAGTGCCTCTTCATCGACCTTGAGTTTCTCGAAGGCAGTGCGTGCTGCTTGCAGTTGATCGTTCGCCTCCACCGTTTCTGTACCGATGGGCGACTTGCCCAAGGGTGCAAACAGACCAGGGATACGGTCATAACCAAAAACCCGCTCCAATTTTACGACTGTGGCCTTGTAGCCATCGGCTGCATTGCCATCAAACCAGTTTTTTGCCTCGACAATGGCATTGTCCAGTTTCGCGCGCGGCAAGGTTTGCCACTTGGCCACACTGGCGGTAGCATCCAGAAGTTGCAGCAGATGCAACTCCCCACACCACCACATCCAATCATCGAATACATTCTTCGGTGTCACCCCGGCATGCGATAGATAACCCCAATACCAATCTCGCTTGGCTTTCTCCAAAGTCCAGTCCTGCGAGATGGCCGGATTGGCAATGCGAGCCAAAAAGTGTGGTAACTGCACTTGCGCTTGTTGTGGATTCGCCAAATCGGAGAATAAACCGGCGTGTTCATCCTTGCCATAACCAAGGCTCAGGAATTTATTTGGCAAGGCCAAACGCTGCATCAAGGACGCAACTTCTTCGCCATCGATGCCATGCCGGGTTTCCAAATCGTTCAAGCTCGAAAGTCCAGGCTCCCGAACGGCGAATAATGTCCAGGCTCGCAACAACAGATCACGATCTTGCATATTGATCTTGCCTGTCGGCCTCAACGGCCAGGCAATCAAACCGCGTTCGTTCAAGCGGCCGCGCCATTGGTTTATGGCCTGATAAGTAAAGTCGCGCAGGGCATTGAGCTTGTTTTTAAACTTGCTGGTAAATCGAGACTCATCCAGCGACAAGCCCTTACACTGTTCCGGTAATAGACCAATGCGTTCGAGCTGATCGACTTCGCTCGGATTCAGGTAATAAAGTAAGAGATCGTCTTTGAGCTTCTCGCTGACATCGCCCCGATTGTATTGCTCCATCAAGTGCGTCGATGCCGTAAAGGCCATTACGGGGAAACGCCCTTCATCGGCGTGGCGCATCGCCGCGTATTGATGCAAACGATCCAGTTCGTCACGCTTATTCACCCAGGCAAACCACGCCAGATTATCCGGATGCAGCTTCAAAGCATCACAAAACACCAAACCACCCTTTTGACCGGCACCTTGCCCGCGTGAACTGGCTTGAATACTCAGGTTCTCTTTGTTGCTGAGTGCAGGTTGAGCGTATTGCCAGTTCTTGTCCAGCAAACGCATCAGCCCGATCAAGCGTGCAGTCCAGCGCAGCCCAGGGTTGTGGCTGCTGGCCTGCAAAAAGGCTTTCATCGCAGTTTCATGCACATCCGCATCAGCCGGGTCGCGGAAAATCATCGAGTTGTGCTGCTGATTGCGATAGCGTAAGTCCAGCCGCAACAACATGGCCACACTGGGGCCAATGTGCGTCGCCTCATCATCCGGCACAAACGGATCACTACCAATCAGCTTTTGCCACAGCGCATCGGCGGCAAATTCCACTGCTGGATGGTCATACAACAAGCTCAACAGATGCTTGAATTCGCCCCGTGATAGTGGCAATAACAAAACATCTTTCTCGGGTTCATTGATGGCAAAGGTGCGCAGGTTTTGCAGCAAGGCAGTCAAACTCAGTGCTTGTTCTACAGCGGGGTATAACCATTCGTCCTTCTCGCGCTTGAACTTGGCGTCCTCCAGGGCTTGGCGGCACTTCAGAGCATCGTAGGGGATTTTGCGATACAGACTGGCAACGGGTTCGCCATCTTCATTGGCCAGCGATAACAGCTCTTTACAACGCGGCGGGCATGCGTTCAATGCCAGTGGTAGCTGACCATAAAGCAGCGCTTGTGCCACGGTGCGCAGATCGTGATCCGTGGTTTTGATGCCTTCAATGGCGTGTTTATCCAAGACATGCTCAGCCACCCGGCCCGAGCTTTCCGTGACTGCATCGAACAACTCACCAATCGCAGGCAAAGGCTTACCGGCCATTTCAAACTGGGCCAACACCGCATCCACATTGGCCATAATCACATTAAACCAGCCAAAGTTAGCGCCGCTCATGGCGTAGGCAGCTTCCACCAACCCGGTGGGGTAATCGTGTGCCAATTTACGCTCGGTTTTGAGCTGCCCTACGTAATCCGACACATCGGCAAAGGCGTTATGCTCGAGTTCCACCAATTCAAAACGGCGTGCCACCGACTGAATTTCGCGCAATTGCTGCCCCAAAAGCGGCGAGCATAGCGCCACATAGCGTAGCCATGGCAGCTTGCGGCGCGGATCTTCTTCTTTAATGGCTTTGCCAATCAAGCGGATGGCTTGTCCATCCAGTCGTTTGGCATCGTCTTGCTCCAAGCCAAAGGTCGCGGCTTCGGCTACGGTTTCCAGCTCGTCCAACACCACCAGCACGTATTCGATGCCAAATTTTTGCAAGTAGATATAGGCGCTTTGCACCAAGCGCACCACCAGGCCTTCTTCTTCGTACAGGGCTTCTTCGCTGTAGTTTTGGTGAAGTTCAAGGCATTGAGCCAGCTGCTTGGCATCAAATCCGGCCGGGTTCAAACGATGTAGCGCCTGCTCTGCAATTTTGCTCTGGATCGAACCATCAAACTTGCCGGTTGCCAGTGGCAACAGTGCCTTGTAAAGACCATAACCAAACCAGTTGTCTGAGTTTTGGTAGTCGGATGCCACTTGTGAATAGCGGATGTACAACGCCAGATAGTTATCTTGGGTCGTTTGGTCGAACAATGCCTCATCTTTTAGCTGATTATGTTCGTCACGAATGTACCAGCCTTTGGAGCAGCCGTTGATTTGGGCAATCAATTCATGCCCTAACCGCGACTTACCGCGCCCCCATTCAGCCTCAACGGCAAACACATGCGCGAAATGATCGGCATCTTGATCGACGGTGTGAATAAAGGTGCGATAGCGTTTAAAGAAACGGCTTTGTCCCACCAACGGGTCGCGCGGTGGATAATCAGACACACCGGTCGCAGCCCAAGCATGGCGTTTGCTTAAATTGATGACCTGATCGTCCGTCAGAATGCTTTGGTTCGAATTCAATTAAATGCTCCCTCGCGTGATGAATAGCGCAATTCATCACGCCATTGTTCAGCCACTATTCTAATGGCTTGCCAAATATGCTTGCCTGTACGGTTGAAGACTTTGTTACCTGGAAGCCGAAAACAGGCATCGGCAAAATCGGGGTGAATCAAATACTGGCCATTTTGCCCGCTCGCGCCATCCTGATAGCGCCAAACCGTTTTTACCAGCAATGGCCCAATCATGCTGGCAATTGCTGTATCCAGGGATCCAGGCGTCGGGCGCTCAGGAAAACAATGCATCCCTAAATGATCCAGCACCCTCAGAATCAATTCCGCCAGATTACCGCAATACATTTCATCGCCTTCAGGGCCTTGAACCAAAACGCTGATCTGACTGGGTTGAACCGCATTCTGACCCGGCGACAATTCCAACAATAAGCCACCGCGTGCTTCCGCCGCCCAGTTATATTGGGCATAGGTCACCATGGCCAGCAATAATGCCCAAGGCTGGCTAAACACCCAATTCATCGTGGTAGTTGTATCCGGCGTACCCATGGGATTAGCCAAGACATACGTCGCATCGGCTGATACACCCGGCAACGCCAATAACCGGCCACCGGTCCAATTTTCGTTCGCTTGCATACCACTCGCATCAATTAGTGGCATCGCTGGCAAAGGGCCCGCTCGTCCTGACTGCAGCGCAAAACTCGCAGCCAGTATCCGCGCTAATCTGGGCGTGGCCGCCGCCTGTTCCAGACTGACGCCCAACAACTCCCGCTCCACGGCAGCATGGGGGCTGGTCGCCAGTTGGGCATCAGACAATGCCAATTCCACCCAGGCGGCCGCGCCTTGCAACTGCGTAATCAACTGCACTAAAACACCGCTATCCGGCATTTGACCGGCTTCTTGACAACGGGCTGCCATGATCGACAACCACGGTTTGCGAACCTCTGCTAAAAGCCCCAACAGCGCCAATACCAGCTCTTGATCATCACTCAACAATTGGCGTTGCTGAAGTAATGGTCGACTCAACACCCAACCGCTCGCCGTCGAATGCGCGATGTTCGTCAGTATTTCGGTCAACGCCTGCTCACCATCCGCCACGTAGCCACGAGCCACCACCCGCGATAATGCTGCGACGACCTGACTATTCATCCCTATACTCATCTGCGTTGTCTGCTCAGCGTTTGCGCGGCTTTTAATGCTGCCTTGCGCGCCTTTTCCTCTTCCTTCTTTTTGGCGATATAGGTATCGATAGCGTCCGTGTTGTAAGGCCAAAATAACTGGGTATAGGCCTCGTTGGGCGCTGGCACTAACTGATAAAATAATTTCAATTGCTCAGGGGAACCGACCAGCCAGGTGGGAATATACGGTTTTGCCATCAATGCCGAAAATCCGGTCGGCATGACGTGTTTGGCGATGATACTGATTGGAACCTTTGTCGCGATGGACGGTTGGTCGAGTAACTGTTCCAATAATTGCGTTCCGCCATCGATGTAACCGCCGCCTTTGTAGTGCCAGGCATCGCGATAGCCCGCAGGTTCGAAATGCCAATGTTCAATAATGGCTTGTTGATAGGCTTTAACACTGGCCGTCTTACAACCAACCTTCATTCGGCTAATAAAACCCAGGGCGTTGTAAGCATACGCATTGGCCAGGGCTTCTTCCAACGGCGCGTGAGGATGTTCAAAATGATTATTGGCTTGTTGATGCCAATGCCTTAGATAAACCGGTTGCGGCTCGCCTTGGGTCGCCAGAATCAATTCCAGCGTGGTAGCCGTCGATTCGACCAGATGGTGAAAAAATTCGTGATTGAATATCTCAAACACGATCAGGTGCATCAGGGTTTCGGCAGAAAACAACCTTAGCGGCTGACTCAAGCGCAACAGTTCGTTGTGATAATTCAGCAAGGGTTCGATCAATAAGTAAATCCCCCACTGATCTACCGGTGGCAAATGAAACGGCCGATAAAACGCCATGGCTTCAGCGGGTAGCTTCTGCCACGACAAACTGCGAATGCTTGAAGAGGCATCAAGCAAAGCTCCCCACAGGGCTTCCTGGCTAACGCCCGGAGAAACATCCTTGAACGAGTCTTTCAGTTTTTTGAGTTCTTCGCTGGTCAGTGGCTGCGACGCGTGCCGACCGGTGGCCTGTGCAAACGCTAGACTGTTATCCAACTCTTCCGGCCCCAAAAGCGAGGCATTGGACGGACGGTCGAAACGCTCGCCGTTATATGTCAAGCCGTTGCCTTGCAACCACGCAAACAGGGTGGGCAAATCATGATCGAGCCGGGGCGGCAAGCCGAATTTAGAATAGTTGCGAGAAGAAAGACTATCCATGTTGCCCGGGTACAAAATCAGGAATGGTCTGCTTGTTGAAGCAAACTGTAGAGTTGATCGAGATCGCTTAATAACGGTTGACCTTGACCATCGACACCGTCGGTTTTCAGGCGATTTAGGATGTGGCGGTCGGGTTGGTCGTTTCCGGCTTGCAGCGCATGTTCGGCGGCGATCAGCTCAACTTCGGTGACCTGGCCTTCAATGAGGGCTTCGACGAGGGACTTAGCAACATGGGTCAGTTGAGTTGCAATCTCGCAAGCCTTACCGGCTAAAGCGAGCTTTTCATCGCAGGCAAGCCATTCGTCCTTATCTTTATCTTGAAGCTCTGGCACAAAAATATCGAGTAGCGCCATGTCGTCTGGGTACGAATGGGCAGTGATGCCGCGAATGGTCGATTGAATCTGTACATATCCGAGCTTGGTAAGCAGATAAGCCCGAATATACGAGGCAGGAACCTGATTGCGATCCACGCGAAGCGTCATAACCTCCGTTGAAGGCAAAATGGCGGAATCGGAATGGACAAAGGTTAAGTCTTTGCCAATATAGGTTTTGTTGTGTGCCGCATTGCACATCAGGATGTCATAGGGTTTGAGGAATTTCTCCTTCTTGCCGGGCATCTCGACATCTCTAGGTGTACCACCCAAAAATGATGAAGAAAGATTGGTGACCGTGATTTGCTTACACGAAATAGCGGAGCTTGTTTCCGATTGTGTTTGGCCGTTGTAAATGGTTGTGCAAAGCTCTCCAAGGGGTTTGAACTTCTGTTGATGTAATCGTAGATAGTCGTCGACGACACCTGGATAAAAATGTGCATCCAAGCGCTCGCTCATGCGAGCAGGAGATACAAGGCGCACCCTTTTGGCAAAGTTAAGTGTTGACTGAGACGGAACAAGGGCTTGGTGGTATCGAGTGACTGAGGATTCAGTCTCCTTCGCCCAAGCTCGCAGCCGCTCAGCTTGGCGGACTTTGTCGCCGATGTATTTTTGTGCCAAGTCTGAAACTGACGGAACAATCAACGACCGAACACTTGGAAAATCGATAGCGGGTCGCGTTGCTCCATATGCTTCTCGCCAGATTGCAATCTGACCAGTGGGGCCATTCAAGTAAGCAATAAGAAAGTAAGAATCAAGCTTATCTGCCCTTGGTGAGAATCTGACCGAATGTTGGCTTATGTTGCCCGGCAAATGCTTATCGGTGACGACCGCAGATTTTCCGAATTTAGCTCCCGTTATGGTAAGTAACACATCCCCCGCAGCAAGTCGGCTTCTCGCCAATTTCTCGTCATCTTGATCTGTTATAAAAACAGCACCATCTGCATCCAATTGAAGCTCATCAACCTCAGAGGTCCGATAGAAGCGCACTCTGCCAGTTTCTAGATAGTTAGCGCCAAGTGGAGTTGCTCCACCAGCAACTTCACGCTTCTGATCTATCAATGAATAAAGCTCATTACCACACAACCTAGTAGTAATTTTAGAAATTTGCTTGGAAAAGTCCGGCTGGTAATGCCAGGGATCTATCCTTCTTGTTGAGAGATTTTCACTTTTGATTCGATAAATAGTCGGCATTACTCACCCCGCTTATAAGCGCCAACAATCTTGTCAAGGTCATTGGGCACACCCACCGAATAGTCCTCGATATTGTTTTTCACCACGTAGCCAAGTGTTTCGGCCACGGCCATAAACACATCGCCTTGCGGTTCGGGAAGGAATTGCTCGGGATGGTCCTTGCTGGCGTGGCGTTTTTGCAAAAACAATATCGAGGTTTTGGCGCCGGTGCCGGACAGCTTAAAGGTGTCGGCCGGTAGCGAGATCACTGCTTTGACGATGGCTTTGCCGCCGACAAATTGGCCGGTATTTTCGTCCTTTTTGCCCATGATGTATTCGCGCACATAGCGGTCGCCGGAGTTACATAACACGCCGTCCGGCAATACGATCAGCAACAGCCCGCCGGGGCGCAAGAGTTGCAGGTAACGGTCGATAAACAATACAGCAGGATCAATGGTGGCGCCGACCGGCTTCCAATGGCCTTTGCCATCCGGCTTACTGCCTAAAGCCAGACCGGAGGTGCTGGGATACAGATGGTATTGCGGTTTGTTGCCGGTGGAGACATTGCGTAAATCGGTGCGATAGCCGGGCCACTTGGGTGTACCGTTGTCATCCAAATACAAATCGCCGGTATCCTGCCATTTCATTTTTAGATGGTCGTAGTAAGCGTTGTAACTATCCACCACTTTTTCCGTGGGGCGAAAACCACCGAGCACTTGCTCCATCTGCGCTTCATAATGTTCTTTGGATTCCTTGCCCTTTTTGTCGTTGCTGAACTTGGGCGTGCCGAATGGCGGATTGGTACAGATCAAATCAAAACTGTTGGCTTTGAAGGCTTGGCTAGTCAGCGAATTGTCCGTGTAGAAAATCTTCGCTTTGGGCGCGCCTTGTAAGGCCATGTTGACCCGTGCCAACATCACCATCCGCGGTGCCGCATCGGCACCGGTAAAGGCGTTATCGCGTAGGGTCTGCTTGAGTTTGGCTTTTTGCGCATCGCTGATACCGCCCAGATGATCAACCACTCGTTCAATATGACTGAGCGCGACTGATCCAAAGCCAAATGAGCCGCAGGTGGCATCACAGAACCGAAAAGCCCCGGACGTCAGCCGCTCCATCATTTCGTTGTCTTGCTGGATATCATGCATGGCGATTTCGAGCATCGCTTGCTTGACGGGGTTGGGCGTGAGGTAAACCCCCAGGCCACCCTTGGACTCGAAATTGGCCCGCAGAAAGACGTCAAACACACGGCCCAATAAGTCACCGGCAACATCGGCCAAAGTGCCCACTTCCTTACCAGCAATCATACGACCTTGGTTGTCGGTGACTGGCCCCAGGTTTTGCATGGCTTCCAGCAGGGTTTCGTAGTTTTTGGGCTGAGCCATCCTCAAATGCGTGTCACTGGGGAAGATGGCATTGCGTTGGCCGTCGTCGCTAACCACTACATAATCGTCATGCCCTTTAAAAGCTTCAAATGCAGCCTTGATCTGCTCTACGGCGACACTGCCGTGCTTGGCAACGTAATTGAAGTCAAACACTTCGCGAAAGCGCTGTGTTTTACCCTCATGATCGGTAAAGCTTAGTTCTTCGCCATGATGGACCCGGAAAGTTTCCAGAAACAGCAGTTTGGCGACTTCTTCAATAATTTCGTTTTTGCCGTCTAGCCGATCTTTGACTGTATGAAACACTTGTTCGTGAAACATATCAAAACGATGCATCAGCCGAGTATAAATCCTCATCGACCAGCGAAAGGTAGGGTCTTTTTCTAACTTTTCGTAATTACGGATCAGCTCAATTGAGGGTACCTCGTCAACCGAGTGCGTGCCATCGCTACCATCGACGCCAAACAGACTGTAGCAGCGGGCATTCTTGTCGTCTTGCAAGTGGGCAAACACTGGCCAGTCACCATTCACACTGGCCAGTAATTCGTAAGCCAGTTGGTCCAGCTTGTCTTCGCGGGAATAGTCCCAATGACCTGGCTCCAGCGCAACCAGCAATACCGATGGCGTTTGATTACCTTGATCTTCACCCCAAATAAGACCAGCTTTTAAAAAGTCATGATCAGTATTGAGCGGAGTGTGTTCGGTATAGCTGAGGTATTGATTGCGAATTGCTTGGTAGCGTTGATCTAGGGTTTGTTCGGTTGCCATGTATTTTGTATCCTGTGATAGTCCATTAAGCCAGCTTCAACAGCGGGCCTTTTAATTCCAGTCGTGCATCGTGTTGAGCCGCGGCGCGCAACATCGGTTCGGTAACCACTCTGCCAGCTGGTAATTTACTGATCAGCTGCGACAGGGGCATTGGGCGACCGGCTTTTTCTAATAAGGCGACCAATTCGTCACCTAAATTAGTTTTTTCGTTAGTTTGGGCGCAATTTATTTGAAAGGCTTGTTCGCCGTTCACAGCCAGCTTGATATGCACGCTGGGTTGGCAAAGCAGCCAAAGTTTAACTTGCGCCATATTCCAGCCAAGTTGCTGCCAGGCCAGGCCATAGTCTTGCCATATTTGCTCTAACGTCATGGCTTCTTGTTTAAGATTGTTGATCACTGCATCAATCGTTGCTAGCTTGCTCATACTGTCTTATCCTGATGCTGGCTGACTCATTAATTCTTCGGTGCCTCATAACCAGGAGCAAACTCTGCGCTGGATACACCATACAGGGCCAAGTGATTTTTCAACCATAATCGATATTCCTTTCCTGGTAGCTTATGTTCGGCCGAGCAATCCACCAACCATTGACGCAATACGTATCCGGCGACTGCTGCTCTCAACTTGAGATGTAACAAACCGCCCGCCATACCATAATCGTTTTCGATGATCTCAGGATGCTCCTGATTGGGATGTGGTACCAGATCCAATTCGACGATTCGATTCCATTGAATGTCTGCACCCGATTGTTCATGCGACACAACCGGACTGTCTTCGACGAGATCACTTCTCAAAATACGCGTAATGACAAAGTCCAAAAATGTTTGTCGCTTCCGATCAAATGCGCGGACGTGCCAGCGCAAACCATCGTTCACCAAGGCGAACGGGATAATTTCTCGCGTCGACAATCCGCTGCTATGAGAGGTGTAATCGATGCTGACGACTTTTTGTTGATGTATCGCACGGGTAATCGGAGCCAGTATCGCCACGGATGGCTGGTTAAGCAGTTTCGGTAATTCACAAGTCAGCAAAAACTCGCTACCTGCCACGCTACCTTCACCGAATCCACGTGTTAATGCTGTCAATACACGTTCTGCGGAGTGAGTAAACGCCGGCGAGAAAGCTTTTCCAATCACATAGCATTTGGATTTGTTATCGAAATGGATATTGTCCGGGAACAACTCTCGATATTGTGCAAAGTCTCTCGTGGCAACAGCCGGTGCCACACCGAATCGTTGCATTAAATCCTGTCGGCCCACATCGCCCAAAAAATACAATCGAAATTCGATAAACAGCAAACGTTCACGCTGAGCATAATTCAGCGTATCAATCGTTGACTGGATTTGTTTGGTGTTATTCATGATTAGGCATTCTAAAGCGTTTGCCTTATAAAGCAACACTAATGAATAACTGACATCATCATAATGATGATGTACTATCTTGCTTGAATGTTTTTTAGCCTTTAGAACATAAGATGGATTCGAATGTTTTAGAACCATCGTAACTTGATGTGATAAATCGAAGTGCAACTTCGAAAACCCCCATCTGTATGGCTTGCGCTTTCTTATGATGCCCAATGTAAAACGGATACAGCCCTTAAGGATTTACACCAGTGAACAATAAATCGATTGGAAGAGAATTTGGTCAGCATGAACCGTTAACGACACGCTTACACAATCTGGTACGGAGTTACCCTAAAGGCCTGGGGATCCTCAAGGAGTTCATCCAGAATGCTGACGATGCGGAGGCCAGTGAAATAGTATTCGTCATTGACGAACACGAATACGACATTAGGGGGTTGCCTGACAGTATGTGTTGGTTACATACCACCCCTGCATTGCTGGTATATAACAATAAGTCCTTTAGTGACCGCGATATTTCAGGGATTCAGAACATTGGCCAAAGCGGTAAATCCCGCTCAGTTGGCAAAGCCGGTCGTTTTGGCTTGGGTTTTAACGGTTGTTACAACGTAACTGATGTTCCATGTTTTTTTACAAGGAACGAACTGTTCTTTTTTGATCCACATTTTTACACTGTTCCCGGAGCATCAATCGAGAGCCCCGGACGAAGCTTTTACGTTACCGAACTTATAGAGGCTGGATGGCCAATTCTAGATTCGCTTTCCGCAATTGTCGGTGATGGCAGCAATTTTGAAGGGACGGTTTTTCGGTTGCCATTTCGTAGTGCGGAGCAGGCTAATGCAAGCAGCATCAAAAAGGAAGAATATACAATCGCGGACGCGCTTGAGGCGGTGCAGGAACTAGCCCAAATGGGTTCCGCGATACTTTTATTTTTGAAATACGTTCGACATTTGAAAGTTGAACACAGAAGGCGTGACGGCTCTGTACTGTGCCTGTTGTCTATACAAGCTACCAATTCCAATGAAATCGTTCATGAAAGAGAAAAGGTCAATGCGATCTTAAATAATGCAGACCCTAATTTCATATTGGATCAACTTACGGAACTCGGAAGCATCTTTTCTAGCTGTCTCCACAAATATAAGGTTGTAAACCAAGGCGCTCAGAGAACAGAAACCTGGAGGGTGATCGACGGCTTCTTCATCGATGAAGACCAAAGGGTCATTAGCACTTGTCGTGAGATGTTAGAGAAAGGCGAGAAAGCAATTCCCTATGCAGGTGCTGCTTGGCCTCTTGACCCAAATAAAAAGATATCAGGGCGCATTTTCTGCTTTTTGCCAATTCCAATGCAGACAACTCTGCCTGCAATGATCAATGGTTATTTTGATCTGGATGATTCAAGACAAAATATATTTCTGGATCAATCGACCCATGGGGCTAGCCGTCTTCGCGTTGAATGGAACCAAATATTACTGGAGACCTCGATTACCCTTGCTTATGTTCAACTTATCGAAGAGATTAGATTTGATCTTGAATTGGTAGGTATTGACTCATATTACCGAGCTTTTCCTTTAGCAGTTACTAGCGAAGATGACTGGGAACAATGGCTTACCTTCGGCTTTTATCAGCAAGCCGCAATAGTTCCGATGATTAGGGCTGCAGGTGATATTCCTTGGTTAGAACTATCCGAAACTCGATCTTTGCCTGACGAGCTAATATCACTTGGCGATTTGTTGATCTCAGAACAGTTCCTTCCAATACAACAACCACAATTGCCTGCTCACGTGGTAAACGGATTTGCTGAATGCGATATTGAAATTACTCCGTTGCAACCCTCGGAATTAAGAACGCAACTTAAGGTACGACATGATATTGATGCCCCCCTTCATTTGGCTCCGAGAGCCTGTCTCCAAAAACGGGAAAACGTTGAAAAGATATTTCGTTTCTGTTTAAAAGACCAACCAGGCGAGAAGATAACTGGCTTACCGCTAGTGATTGATTGTCGAGGACATCTTCGCACAATTGGATTTACCGAATTACCTTTGTATTTGGCGAAGAACTCATTGGATCTCCAAATCTTTTGGGATTGTCAAGATTGGTTTGTCGACATGGAATTCGCTAATGCAGTAGGTTTGTCCGCAACAGATGATGCAAAGCTGCTTGATATGGATGACGAGTGCTTTGTCCAGGAATTAGGAAAATACGTTTCTAAAAATTCGCAAAATGGGCAGACAAATTTGAAAAGGAGTTCTGTAGGGACTCTAAGTGATTCCTGGCTAAGAACGGTATTTAAACGGCTACTTGATTGTGAACTTGGATGGCTCAAAGATGAATTAAAGTCGATTCCCCTAATCCCTGACCAACAGGGTGAGCTTCATGAGATGGGTTCAGCCGCCACACCACTTTTATTAGTCGGAGCCAAAGAATTAAGAAATGCACTCAATGAATTAAATATTCCTTTGGTTCAGGGTGTCAGCAATGAGTTATTCCAGCTGATTGGTGAATTTTCAAGAAAAGAAGATTGCATTTGGTATGTAACCCCAAGAGACCTAATTGACACTCTTGATTGTGTTTGTAACGAAACTCTTCAATCGTATGACCGCTTAACTGACATACACCGAGCTTTGCTTGATTACTTAAGTAAAGAGGAGTCTATTACAGTACTCCAGAAGCATACCGATAGGCAAGATACCCTTAAAAAGCTAAAAATCTTTCCATCTAGAACGGACCTGCTTGTAGACTTAAAAACCACCGCTTACATACCCCAAGAGTTTACGTTTCCGCGAATCGATTTAGATGTGATTTTACTTGATGACGGTCCCAAGCATCATTGGCGTGAACTTCTTTTGCTGCTTAAAATTCCAGAATTGTCTCGCTCCCGTCTTATCAGAGAATTATTGCTCCCAAGTTTCGATACTCTGAATTCAACCGACAGAATCATTGCAACTGCTTGGCTAAGGGACAATTTGAGTATTGCACAAAGTGAGGATGAGCAAGGAACAGATGCCAGCCTTTTTGAGGCTGTGCAAGGGGCACCGATAATTATCTGTGATGATCAAACACTGCGTCCACCACACAATGTGTACCAGCCTGATAGTAAACTCGCTGCCGACATACTTGGGGATCAAGCGTCATTTCCTGATATGACCGTAGCCTATGCGCAAAACAAAGAACGATGGCTTGAGTTTTTCCGTCAACTCAATATGCCGATTGAACCAAGAATTCGGGATGTAGTTTCTTACGTTCAAATGTTGGTTGATGAACCGCCCCAAAAAGCGATCTTTGACCGACTCCGGACAGTATTCGAATATATTAAAGAACGCGTTGATGTTGATCTTAAACATAATAAAGAGCTTTCTAATGAGCTTTCAGATGCAATCAATGACTTATCAGACATAGCCTGGATTCCCCTCCGAAATGAGTCAAAAGACCTCCTTTGCTTTTCCGCTCCGAAAGAATCGTATGGTTACCCAATAGAAGTCTATTTCCCTAGGGTCGGACAACTGGTAGCAAGCCAAGCTCCAATTGCTGATCTCAGAACCGAACCAAGCAAATTGGCTCGCGAAGCGATGGGATTTCCAATCAAGCCACCACTTGACTTAGTCGTAGACCACTTTGAAGAAGTTCTTGCACAATGCGCTCACGAGGCAAACTCGCCGCAGGAATCGCTAATCATCAAGGCACTTCCTCAGATTTATCGATTTTTCGGGGGCGTCATTCCGAAAGAGGTCGATGAAACCGACGAAATTGTTGGTGCCACATATAGCGATGGTACTTTAAACCTGGAAACCAAATTTTTCGACACTCCATGCATTTGGGATCAAGAGCAAAAACGGTTTTGGCGACCAGACCATGTGTTTTCAGGTGATGTTCGCTACATGGAACCTTGGCGGAGGACAATTCGAAATAGCGATGAAGCCGTTGAGAGAGGCTACACCGCCCTTGGGCGAAGACAATCACCTTCAATTTCCGTTTGGAAACAAGTACTGCAGGAAATTTCCGATAGCAAGATTGACATCTCACAAAGCGAGGTAAGCCGTGTTGTTCGGGAGGTTATACGCCGAATTGTCGACGACCTGGATGATGAAAAAATCGTAGATGACGAAGTATTGGTTCCGACTCGAAGCGGCATACTTTTGGCTGCAAAGACAGTCTATATTGCCGATGCGCCGTGGTATGAAGCGATGCTCGATTCCTGGGACATCCCAGTTCTTTCTGATTCTGTATCTGGAGTATCTCGTATACAGAGTTTGTTAAATATTTCTAGCCTTGCCGCTTCCATAAAGGAGCGACTTACTAAATATCCTGTTGGAAGCGTTTTAGAAAGGGAGTCTTCCGAATGTTTCCGTCTTCAATCTCTGCTACGTTCTGATGATTTTATTATTGGTTTGCAACGCTTGCTCCGTCATGAGGGACTTGAGGTGTCCTGTATGTCATTGGCTTTCCTCAAAGATTTAGAAGTTCGATGCGTACAATCTATCCAAACGTGCCTTTCTTTAGAAACGGATGACGGAGAGCGCTTTTTAGGCGATGCAGAAGCCGAATCGTATATTGATGAAGATGACATGGTAGCGATGCTTGCTGAACACCGTGGGAAATATTTTAGTGATGACCTAGCCGATCAAATCAACCGGACGCTGAAGGAAAATTCTCTTAGAAATCTAGCCCCTTTAGTGCGCATACTGGGTTGTTGTGCACACGAGATATCCGAGACACTGGATGCGCTAAAAATAAGGAGGTATGCATTGGATATTGAAGAAGGGCCTAGAGAACGGGCTGAAATAACCCCTCAGAACTTCCCCGAATATGATTTAGATTCAGCAGCGATTAGCAATGAAGCATTATTGCAAGAAAGTGAAGTCTTTCCTGGCCCAAGTTTAGATATTTATATTGAAAATCCTCATGAAGATCAGACAGAGTCAGCTCTAATTACTGAGAACAATACTTCGCAATCTAACCGTTCATATGAATCAACTACATCCTCGTCCGCCAAGTCATTCACAGCAGCGCCTTTGAATGACAGGCCAGCAGAAGCTCGTCATTTGGAACGCCCTGAAAATAATGAATCAACCCGATCTTTAATATCCGATATTGGCGATAGCAAGAGACAATATGTTGATATGGAGAAGGAATACTCTGGCGATATTACTCGTCAAACGGTTCAAAGCTCAACTAGTTCGAATCATCAATCTTCAGGGCAACGCCGGCTCGTTTCTTACGTATCGCATAGCAATTTGGACCAATTGTCGGAGCGATCAAGTGCAGCGGCTAATGAGCGGGAGCTCAAGACTGGAGAGATTGCTGTGGAACTTGTCATTGAGTATGAACGAAGTAAAGGTCGTAATGCCAGATCCATGGCCCATCAAAATGCTGGATTTGACGTCATAGCTGAAGGCGAAGATGGAAAGCGATTTATAGAAGTGAAAGGTACTGAAGCAGCGTGGGGTGAGCGCGGGGTTTATATGACTCCGGCTCAGTTTTTCTACGCTAGAGAAAATCCTGATCGAGATCATTGGTTATATGTTGTAGAAGGTGTACGTTCAAATTCCCCCAAGATTCACCTGATCCACAACCCAAGTAAATTGGTCGATCGCTTTGTGTTTGATGGTGGCTGGAAGCAAATTGCAGATAGCGATAACGCTAAGCAACTTGAAATTGTGGAACCTTCGCCCGGGGACGAAGTTTACTTAAATGGTATTTTTGTTGGGATGGTCGAAGCCACTCGCCCATTTGGAAAGTTTCCACTGGTGTTATATAGAGACTTAAATGGTGTTCAGCAGCGAAAGCTACTGGCAGATATTACGGTTCGTCCGAGGCAGGCGTGATGGCCCGCATATATCCTGAGCTAACAGAATCTATGTTGCTTGAGTTGTCCTCTCAGGCGGAAGCAAAAGTATATCGATGTTTTCGAGACTGTCTGAATGATGATTATCTTGTCATCCACGGAAAATCATTTATTGCACCTCGAAAAAACGGTGGTCACAAAGATGGTGAAGCCGATTTCGTAATTTTTTCAGCGAAACATGGACTTCTTGTTCTTGAGATTAAGGGTGGCGGCATTCGTTTTGATCCGGCGAAAGGCTGGCAATCAATTGACAGGGCAGGCGAAATTCATGAGATCAAAAACCCTGTAGCACAGGCTAAAAATCAAAAATACGCCATCCTCAATCAGCTTGGTTCTAATCGCGCATGGACTGATCTGCGTAAGCGAATGCCTTCGGGACATGCGGTTTTACTGCCTGATATCGAGTCAGTTAAAGAGCTGGGTTTATCGGAATGCCCAAATGAGATTATTGGGAGCAAATCTGCACTTGATCACATGACTGCTTGGTTAGATCAGATCTACGATTATTGGACGGGAAATAATGACACCCCTCTGGGTCTTGATGGGCTCAAAGTCGTCGAGCAAGTATTATGCAGTCCAGTCATTGTGAGACCTTTGCTTCGCGATATTCTTAACTTGGATGAGCAGCTTCGCATCAAATTGACCAATGAACAAGCCTCTGTTCTACGAACGCTAAGCCGCCATAAAAGGGCTGCTATCGTAGGAGCTGCCGGCACTGGGAAGACAATACTTGCCGTCGAAAAAGCCCGTATGATGCTCGAAAATGGCGCTAAGGTTTTGCTGTTGTGTTACAACAAGGCCTTAGGTGTCACTCTTCGTCGCCAGTTTCCGCAATCGGAATCTCTATTTGTATTTACCTTCCACCAGTTTTGCCACCATTGTTGCCATGAGGTTGTTAAAAATGGTTGGCAGAATCCTTTGGATAGAGTTCGGGCGGAAGTACCAAATGATGATCTCTATGAAGTTCAGCTTCCGTTGGCAGCGTTCTATGCGATCGAAGAGCTTGGAGATAAATTGCAATTTGATGCAATCATAATTGATGAAGGCCAGGACTTCGGTGAAGAATACTGGTTGCCAGTCGAAATGGCACTGCGGAATTCCGAGAAATCTTGGCTATACATCTTCTATGATGAAAACCAACGTCTTTATTCTCGCGTATCCTCTTTCCCAATCCCTGAGCCAGATACTTACCCACTTACCAAGAATTGTAGAAACTCCAAGCCAGTTCATGCCCTTGCGTACCGATACTACGAGGGAGAGCCAACTGACGATTCAGGTATCGAAGGCTTAAATCCTACACTGATTCCGTCCCCGACAATCGAAACTCAAGCTAAGCAGGTCGCTAGGCATATCACAAAGCTTATTCATGATGAGAGGTTAATGCCTGAATCAATCGCCGTACTCGTAGCCGGTCAACCAAAGGAATCATTTTACAACTTGCTCGAAAAGGAAACCTTACCCAAACCCGCAAAGTGGTCAAGGGAGGAACATTTTATTGCCAATGGTGTTTTGATGGATACGGTAAAGCGATTTAAGGGACTAGAACGCGATGTTATTTTTTTATGGTTGGATCAACAATCTTTGTCAAATGATTCCCTAATGTATGTGGGTATTTCAAGAGCAAAATCAATATTGTTTATCGTCAGTAATGCTGAATCGCTAGAGTTAATTAGTGCATAATTGTTATTGTAAACCCGCTTTATCAGGGTCGGCCTCATCAACCAATGAGTCATCATCCTTGGAAAGTTTAGCTGACTCATCCATTAGTCCAGATTCCTGTCGGGCCAATCTAACTTCCTCTCCATGCCCCTGTTCATAAGCTGCCTGATGCGCATGCCGTTCCATCGTTACAATTTTATTGGCTAGTCGCTGCAATCGCTGCTGCCACTCTAGGCGGGCGGCAATGCAATGTTTGTTGGAGATAACTTGGCATAGCCACAAGGTGTCCATGACAATCATCAACTGATCCAGTAACCGAATTAACTCGACGAATTGGGCAATCTGTGGCGAGGCGATCTTGGCGACAAACTCCCTGGGATGTGTGTAAGTCGGCGTTTCATTGATACCGTTGTCAGCCTTGAGTTTTTCTAACCGTAGTTTTTCCTGCTGCAGTTGCTCCGCGCATTCGGCAATCATCTGACTCACGATGCTTTCGATTTCGTCGACCGTTTCCTCCCGGCCGATAATGCGCAGGATCACGTCAATCGCATACAAGGACACCATCAGTCGGTGATAGCTATCTCTGATGACCCGAATGGCTTGTTCGCTGTTGATACTAAACGTGCGCTCAAATATCGGCCGACTAATGGCGCGACGCTGGGCTGGTTTGGACTGTGGAGCTGCTTCGGACATGACCGTTTCCCCTGTTGGATAAATGAGCCATGATCGTAAGCCAAATTTTTTTTGGCCTTTTTACAATAAAGGTCGAATTCGACCTTTATTGTACGAGCACCCTTAAATTTTTCTGTTTCAATGCCTGCCAATTGAATCGGTTAGCTTTTTGCTTGCCTATTTTTCTAATTTTCTCGGCTGATCTTTCAGGATTGCCTTGATCCGACTGCGGTCGGCGTTCCGTTTTTAAGCGGCGACGGTGGTTAACCATCGGCGTGTCAGGTGCGTCAAGCCTGATGTAATGGTTGTGTTTTAGATTTTCATCCTGTCTGGGAGTGCGTATTCCTAGCCGGGAATGTGCCTGCCGGATGTGACCCATCGCCGCGCAGGTGGGTTTTATTTTCACTTGTCGGGCGCGGCCGATAGGAGGACATCATCATGGCCAATCGTGGTGTAAACAAAGTCATCTTACTGGGCCGTCTCGGCGCCGATCCCGATATTCGCTATTTACCGAATAACGGCGGCAAAGTCGTGGCAATGCGTTTGGCAACCAGTGAGGTTTGGAAAGATGCAAAAAACGCCAAACAGGAACGTACCGAATGGCATCGGGTCGTGTTTTTTAAAAAACTGGCCGATACCGCCGGCGATCTTTTGAAGAAAGGCAGCAAGATCTATGTGGAAGGCGCTCTTCGCACCCAGCAATGGGATAAGAACGGCGAAAAGCGCTACCGCACGGAAGTGGTTGTGCATGAGTTGCAACTACTCGATCGCCCAACAGCGCCTGCATCGGTAAACGGTTCATCATCGAACCCGGCATCAGAAGACGCCGATTGGGACGACGAGTATGCCGACATGCCGCTCAACTAAATCCAGGCGTTACATGAGCTGCCGCAAGCGCCGGTAAATTTTAACGGACTGCCGACCCGTTTTTACGGTGACGGCTTTTCAACCCAAAGGGGACGACTATCCCCGTTGGGGCCATGGCGTCCCCATTTTGATAAGGAGACCCACCATGAGCAATCAAAACCGAAACTATCAACCTAAGTCGCGCGACTTACCCATGCCGATGGCAGCCCAGCAAGGCTATGGTATTTCGGAGCAGTCCTGGAAGGTATTGACCGAAGTCACCTTTCCGACGGCAAAAACCCCTGAAGCCATCCTGATGGCGCTGGATTATTGCAAGGCCCGCAAGCTCGACATCTTTAAAAAGCCGGTGCATATCGTACCGATGTGGAGTGCCGCTTTAGGCCGTAATGTCGAAACCGTCTGGCCGTCCATCATGGAAATCCAGACGACCGCGTCCAGAACCGGTGTTTGGGCCGGCATGGACAGACCCGTCTGGGGCCCTGATGTCACCAAAACCTTTACCGGCCGCTACAAGGACGACAACGAGCAATGGCAAGAATCTAGTATCACCGTGACCTTTCCCGAATGGGTAGCAGTCACCGTGTACCGGATTGTCGGCGGCAAACGTTGCGCCTTTACCGAGGAGGTCTACTGGCTGGAGGCTTATAGCACGGCCGGCGGTAAACACTCGCAAGTGCCAACCGCCATGTGGATCAAACGCCCTAAGGGGCAATTATCCAAATGCGGTAAAGCCGCCTCGCTACGTGCAGCTTTTCCAGAGGAATGCGGTTATGCCGCCGAGGAAATGGATGGCAAAACCCTTGACGATATTGCCGACGGTAGCGTGATCGATGGCAGTGCCACTTATATACATGATGCTGCTTCTGGCAGTAATGATCATGATGTGATGGGCGATGCTGGCGTTGATACAAACCGCGTTATCGATCTGTCGCAAATCCATCCCAAGGTGCAAAAAGCGGTCGCTGAACTGGTTAGACGTACTGCGGCGGCAGGAGCCTGGAAAGCGGCCTACGACTATGCCCATCAGAAGTTCAAAGGCATCGATCTGACGTTTGCCTTAGCCGAGTTGGACAAGGTATCGGAGGTTGAACCCAGGACTACGCCGGCATTGGAACAATCTGAAGCGACGGCCATGCCGCCATTGACACCGAAAGACATGGCCATGACGCAGGCGCGTCAGGCTTTGAATGCCAACCGTTAGTCATTTCACTGTATAGGGCTGTCCTGTTGCTTAATCACGCAATCGGCTAGGCCATTTTCATATTGATGTGTGCTGGATTTCAGCATCCATCACATTCAACTACCACCCTTTCAGGGCGTCATGACTCGCCCGTGTGGGGATTCATGATGCTCTGAGTTTTAGTTAAGGAGAGATCATGAATGCAATCGATCAATCATTAAATCGTCTGCCATGTCATACCGATTGGCGGCGTTACGACTCACCCACGGTAATTCGCCGACATGGGCGCGGCTTTTTAGAACGCAGCTTTAAACCGGGCGTAGCCGTGGCAGAGGTCGACAAACCCTCCAAAGCGGAATTACACCATTTGGTGGAAAGTTTTGGCGGCTTGGTATTGCCAACTGCGGATGCCGTGTTGTTGCTATTTGCCGATTTCCATTGGGCCAAGCGCTGTGAACAGCATTTAACCCAACGCGGCGTGCCTTCGTTGCGGTTAGGCTGCCACATTCAGTTGCCGGATGCCTGGCAATGAACGTCGTCGACGTTTCGCAACGGTCCGCTGCATGGCGGCACTGGCGTTCACAAGGCGTCAGTGCCAGTGAAGCGGCCATCGTCATGAACCGCTCGCCTTACAAAACCCCTTGGCGGCTCTGGGCTGAGAAAATCGGCCTGGTACTGGAAGCCAGCCTGGACAACAACCCCTTGATCCGCGCCGGCATCCAGCAGGAGCCCGAGGCTTTACAACGCTTCGAGGATAAACACGAGCTGATGTTGTTGCCGCTGTGCGGCGAGTCGGAACAGTACCCCTTGATGCGGGCATCGTTCGACGGCTTGTCCGACGCGAATGAGCCCGTGGAAATCAAATGTCCGTACGAGACCACGTTTTTGGATGTGCTGTTGAATCGGGAAGCGTCCGAGGCCTATCAACTGTATTGGTGCCAGGTGCAACAGCAGCTGCTGGTGTCCGAAGCGCAACGCGGCTTTTTGTTTTTCTACCACCAAGGCCAGGACATCGAGTTTGAAATTCAGCGCGATGAGATTTTTCTCACCGAGCTGGTCGATACAGCGATGGATTTCTGGTCGGCGGTCAAGTCCAAAAAGGAGCCGAGCAAGGATCCCGAACGTGATTTGTATTTACCTAAAGGTCATGCGGAGCAGCAATGGCAACAACTGGCGGCGAGTTATCGCAATCGAGCCGTGAAAATCGCGGATTTGAAAGCGGAGCTAGCCACCTTGGAGGCTAATCAGGCGGCCATTGAAAACACGTTGGTGTTGCTAATGGGTGATTACGTGGCCGCGGAACATTCCGGGTTGCGGATCAGCCGGTTTCAAAGCCAGGGTGCTATCGATTACAAGGCGGCACTGCAAGCGTTGCAACCGGATGTTCAGGCTGCGGCACTGGAACTCTATCGTAAACCGTCTGCCACGCGAGTTCGCGTGACCTGCCGGGATGACGACGGTAAACATGCCGAAGTACCGTTCGATGCACAAGCCTTGAAAGACCTGGCGGGTGTGGACTTTTGGTTTTGAGGGTTCGTTTCAAGACATCCTGTAACCCTAGTGGTTACGGGGTGTTCATTGATGATGGTCGGCTAAGAGAGTTGACGCCGGACACCTCATGGACTCCTTCAGTTTACGCATGTCGGTTTTAGGCTGGACTTATAAAAAAGTCCAACCCAAAACCCGCATCGTTCAGGTATTCCCTTCGTGGAATCCCGAATCCGGTTTCGACCGGCGTTCCGTTGTTAAGCGGCATGAGCGTTTGCCTCGTGTGCCAGGTGCGTCAAGCCTGGTGTGTTTAGTTTGTCCCGTTGGGGTTCATCACCCTCACGGGACTCGGTGACCCCTTTTAACTCTTGAAGGAGGTCATTATGAATCACGACTTTTGGAAAACCTTGCACGGCTGGCTGAACGTTGCCCATAGCGACGACATCCAGGCCAAAAAGCGGTTGCTGCTGGAGATGCACCGTCAAATCGCGGACCCCGGTTTGAGAAGCGACATTCAGCGCATCCTGCGTTTGATGGATCGGGAGCTGTTGGCCCGCGCCGAATGGGCAATGTACTGCGTGATGCAGTTGCGTTAATTTCTTTATCTACCCTGGTTTGCCAGGGTTTTAATCACCCGTTGGGGCTCATCACCCCTCGGGGCCGGTGCGCCCCTTGTTTTCTGAGGCTAGTCCTCGAGGAGCTCACCATGTATCAACACTATTCCATTGCTGACACCTTCGGCATTCAGGCCCCGGCGTCCATGAAAGTGGAAGGTTTCAAACCAGGACAAAACGCCTATGTACCGGCGCAAAAACCCTATGTGTTTCGCAAGGATCACTTGCGCGATGTGTTGGCGTTTTTAGGCGCACACAATGGCGACGGCTTATACCTGACCGGCCCCACCGGTTCCGGAAAAACCTCGTTGTTGGAGCAAGTCGCGGCGCGTCTCCATTGGGGCGTGCATTCGGTCACCGGTCACGGTCGGCTGGAACTCAACGATCTGTTGGGTCAGTACATGCTGGTCGACGGCGGCGCGATGAAGTGGATCGATGGACCTTTGACCCTGGCAGTACGCCTGGGCCATGTGTTGTTGATCAACGAAATCGATGCCATTGATCCTGCCGAGCTGATTGGCCTGAATGAAATTGTTGAAGGGAAACCTCTAACAATTCCGCAAACCGGCGATGTGATTACGCCGCACCCTAAATTCCGCTTGGTTGCCACCGGCAATAGTGCTGGATCTGGTGATCAGTCGGGATTGTATCAAGGGGTGTTGCGGCAAAACCTTGCGTTTTTAGACAGGTTCCGTTTGATGGAAGTCGGTTACCCCGAACCGGAAGACGAAATGAAACTGCTGGCCGATGTGGTGCCGACCATGCCGGAAACGGTGCGAGAAAGCATGATCAAAGTGGCCAATCAGATTCGTAAAGTCTTCATCGGCGGCGCGGATGGCGGCGGTATGTTGTCAGTCACGTTATCGACGCGCGGTTTAGTGCGCTGGGCATCGTTGGTGGCCACCTTCAAAAGTGCGCCCAATGCCCTGGCCTATTCACTGGACCGGGCCTTGACCTTTAGAGCCGAACCCGCCGAACGCGAAGCGATTCATCGCATCGCCAAAGATGTGTTTGGCGATGACTGGCAGATCTAGTCATGGCTGCCTGGAATCTCTATCGTCATCGTAATACTGACGGCAGTTCCAAAGACTGGGCGGTTACCACCCATGCTGACGGCTCGATCTCGACGCGTTGGGGCAAGACAGCTTCTCGTCTGCCGAGCATCAATACGCGAACGGGAATACGCCAGCACGATATCGAACAGCAAAAACAGGCCAAGGGCTATGTGTTTGTCGGAGAAGTCGAAATCGATGATGACGGCAATATCCGGTTACCCCAGTCCAGGCCCATGCTGACCCAAACGCCACCGATCACGGTCGACAAGCTGTATTGGCATGTCGATTGTCGTGCCGGCCACGCGACCTTGCTTGACATGGGGATCGCGCTACGGCTTTGGTTGGGCGATTTGGAAGCCTGGTCTCAGGCTCAAGGCCTTGCCACAAGCAACTGGTCCGGTTGGCAGCGGTTGGTCGATGCCAGTCTGGGCGACGAAGCCTTCGATCTCAGCGGGCAAATCCACCTCGAACACGGAGTATTGCCCTGGCTGTGGCTGATGGCCTTGAAGCGGGCCGCTTTTCCTGGTGTTTCGGTAGACATTGCCACCGAAAGCGGTCGAGATGTGTCGGCTAACCTGAAAGCCGAAACAGAGGTATTAGCATTATTCGATACCGACGTCGAGGCCATACGGCCGCTGGCGGAAAGTTTGGGGCTACTGAAACCCCGGCTTGATCTGGCGTTGGCCATGTCCGATCAAACTGATCACTGGTTTTGATTGACTGACGGCCAAACCGTTTAGTCCTGTATCGGGTTCGATGCAGGTATTTTTAACATTCACCCGGAAGGGGCCATTTGCCCCCATGGGGTCGGTGTGCCTGCTTCCAAAGGAGGTACACATGACACACACCCAACTCATTTTAGATCAAGTGGTCTTGATCAAAGTCGACGCCACGATTTACGGCGCGCGTAAGAAGCTCAACAAGGAGGATCTGGTACTGGCCGACGGTAGCAAGTTGCCGCCGGAGGATTTGGCCAGTTTGGGGTCGAAGCGCCTACTCGATCCTGACCGGTTATCGGTGTTCAACCGTCTAAAGAAGGAAGCTGAACGCATTTGTTTACGCGTCGGTACCCGCTTTCTCGGCGGCTTCATCGTACCGGTCGCGGCAGCCGCGCAGGTCACGGCGGAACTGGATCGTATCGCCGGGGATTTTGCCCAGGCACGGGCCGAGTTTCTGGATGGCTACGATGCGGCGGTACAAGACTGGATGGTCAAACATCCGGAATTTGCCGGCATCATCGAAACAGCCATCGACTCGGTGGCCTTGGTTGCCACTCGCTTGACCTTTGATTACCTGGTGGTCTCGGTCGCATTGCCCGAACAGTTGCCGAAACAGGAGGTCGAACGGCTGGAAAACAAAATCGGTTCGTTGAGCGAGCAGATGTTCCATGAAATTGCGGTGGATGCCAACTTGCTGGTCGAGCACTCGTTACTCGGCAAGGAACAAGTCACCCGCAACGCGCTCAGGCCGATCAAACGCATCCGCGACAAACTCGATGGCTTGAGTTTTCTGGATCATCGGGTGGCACCGGTGGTCGCCACCATTGACGACTTGCTCGGCAAAATCCCGATTCGGGGATCGATCGAGGGCGGTTTACTGCAAGAAATCCTCGCCACAGCGATGTTGCTGGCCGATCCGGATAAAACCCGGCGGCACGGTGAAGGTTTGTTGGCGGCGCAAGCGCTGGAGGTCACAACGGATGCAGACACTGACGTTGATGTTGATGATGATGAAGCGGAGGCCGAGCCATCAGTTCTACCAACAACACCTCCACCTGTCATTGTTGAAACCGTTTCAGACAGCCACGATTTTACCGATCTGTTTGACGGGATCTTTGATGATGAATTGGACGCGGAATCGGCATCGGATGACTGGGCGCTTGAGGTCTTGCTGGACAAAAGCCAGACCAATCTGGAAACCGGTAACGATGCCGATCGAGCCAATGATTTGGAAAACGCAGCGAAACCGGAACCGGTGACGGCAGGAGACGATGAGGAGGCGGACGATAACGACCAGGATTACTGGTTCTGATCCTACGCCATTTAACACTTCACCCACTGGGGCAAATTCATGTCCCGCTGGGGCCGTGGTTTGCCCCAACTTTTGGAGCACACCATGAAAAATAGAACCTTACACAACGCATTTCCCATCGTCGCAGCGGCCATTGGCAATCGCTTTGGCGTCAAAGTCAGTGTCGGCGGTGATAAAGCCGAAACCGATGGCCAAACCATTTGGCTGCCGGCCTATGAGGGCGACGATGCGGATTATCAGGATGTCGCCTGGGGACTGTTGGCCCACGAGGCGGCGCATATTCGTTATTCGGATTTTACGCTGCGCTTTGGGCATTCGGTATTACGCAGGCGCTTATGTAATGCCATCGAAGATGTTCGCATTGAGCACGAACTGGCCAAGGACTTTCCAGGTACTCGGCTGACCATTCGCACCATGATTGAAAAGATGATTGCCAAAGGCGACTTTGTGGCCAACAGCATTGATGATCATCCGGCTAATATTCTGTACGGCTTCGTGTTGAAATATTTGCGGGCCAAGGTGTTGGGTCAATCGGCGTTATTGCCATTGGTCGAGCAAACCGAAGCGGCACTGAAGGCAACGTTTCCGAAAGGTGCGGTAACGCGACTTAAAGGCTTGTTGTACGAAGTGCCGGATGACTTGCAATCGGAGAGTGATTGTTTGCAATTGACTGATCGCATCCTGACCATGATTGAGCAGGAATTCGAACAACAACGGCAGCGTAATCAAGCGCAACCAACGGCGGATGAGGAAACCACGCCTGAACCGGATGATACGAATCAGGATGCTGAATCAACCGATTCGGACGATTCGAGCGGCTTGGATTCCCAGTATGACATGGAGCCCGATGAACAGTTACCCAACGACACTGATGACGAAACGTCGTCAGAACCAGCCGGTAACGATGATTCGGCTTCCAAAAAACCTGACGATGAACCGGCAACGCTATCCGACAGTTCGACATCCACCCCGCAAGGTGAATATGAAGAAACTGCGGAGATTGCCGATCCGATGGGTGTCTTGCAAACCTTGTTGTCCGCTGGTGACAGTGACATCGAGCAGGATGTGTTTGAATCGCTGAAATCGGCCTTGTCGTTGGCGGCGGAAAATGGTTCGGAATTGCTGATGCCCAGTGGCCACGAGCCACCCATGGACGAGCTAGCCGGTGAGTTTTTACTGCGTAAGGTGCAAAGCGAATCGGGAAAAATCCGTGCCGCATTGCAAGGCCTGGTGCAATCGCAAACCCTCAACCGCTCACAACACGCCAGTCGTGGTCGGCGGATGGATGGGAAGCGTTTACATCGACTTCCGCTGGGCGAAACCAAGGTGTTTCAACGCAAACAGTCCAAGGTGGCACCCAATACGGCCATCCATCTGCTACTCGATAAATCCGAAAGCATGGGTTATCAGGTCACCGATAGCCAAGGCCAACCCATCGGATCGCGAATGCCGATTGCGTTGGAAGCCACCTTGGCATTGGCGATGGCGTTTGAAGGTATACCCGGAGTCAATCCTGGCGTCACCGCGTTCCCTGGCTCTCACGATGACTCGGTATTTCGGTTGCTGGAACATGGCCAACGCGTCAATGCCCGAACCGGTGCCTTTTCGCTGGCCGCCGCCGGCAGCACACCAATGACTGAAGCGATTTGGTTTGGTGCGGCGTCACTGCTGCGATGCCGGGAACCGCGCAAAGTATTGATGGTGATGACCGATGGTCAGCCCAACGATACATTGAGCACGCTGGAACTGTTACAGCGTTGCCGCGATAGTGGTATTGAAACGGTCGGTGTCGGTTTGGGATTGGATGTGAGTCATCTATTCCCGGTTGCCATCACCATTAACGATCTTTCAGAGCTGAGAGCGCAATTGTTCGAACTCTCGAAAGCGGTGTTGTTGGCGGCGTAAGTATCGACCAGTCAATTATCCGTAGCCCAATCCTTGGCTTAATGCCTTGGATTGTGGCTATGGGTAGCTGATTGCAACTGCCGTTTGTCGAATGTACTCACTTACTGGAGTCCATTCGACAAACAGACATTTCATGCGTTCTTTTATGAATGCTGAATCCGACCTCGGTCGGCGTTCCGTCATTAGGCGGCGAGCACGTTAAATCGTGATCGTGTCGGGTGCGTTAAGCCCGATGTAAATCGCAGTGGTATTAGCTGCTGCAAATCTAAAACCCGCTTCGGGCGACCATCGCCCGCCCGGGTGCTGTTCATTCGAAGTGTTTTCTTAAATTTTAAAGGAGAACTTCAATGAACTTTATTTTCGGCATCATCCTACTGGCTATGTTTATCCTCGCCTTGCGGGTGATTTGGGTAACGGCGTTGCAACTGCTGGGTGCGTTGAAACACACAACTCAAACGTTTCACAGATATCGTGCGCAGCGTTTGGCAAGTAAACGGCTACCGGTCATCATGCCACGTAGCCGCGAGGATATGGATTGGTTGGTGATATCGGATTCGGTGCGTCAGGAAATTCATAGTCGCAATCGTGAAACGAATCGCGAGCTGGAGCGATTGGAGCTTCAATATCAAGCCAAACAGAAAACAATCAAACTCTACGAGGCGGATATTGAAATCGCCAAACTGGAGCGGGAGCTATTTAAAATCAAACCGATGACTGTTGCGGTCGAAATCGAGCCTAAACCGCGTCGGCGTACAAAAAAAGCGAGCGGACCAGCTATGGTGGACAACAAATCCGCTAAAACTGCCCAACAGGTTTTTCAATTGCGGGAAGCGCTGAAAGGTAATGCCAACGCGTTACCGGTTAATCCGCAAGCCCGCCATTGAATACCCGCAACGTGGTTCCGGTTGCCGTATTGATACGGCGAACTGGAATCTCGTGTTGATTCGATTCATCGGCAATTACCCAGCTGCCTTCGGGCAATAACGACAACAAATCGTTCTGGGTTTCTCGGCGAATTTGTCGAATCTTGTTTAGAAACGGCCAGGCTTGTTCAGGGTTATCAACCCGCTTGAGCACGTCGGCTTCCAAAACATCCAATTTTTGGAAAATTTGTTGGCAATGTCGAACGACTTTCAATGGTTCGTCGACCGGAATCGCCATCGGTTTTCGCCTTGGATACGGCTCCTCTGTCCGCTTAGGACTTAGGAAATCAAAAATGCGCAAAATATCGTCAAACATGGCTATTTCTCTGCTTTTAAATGAGTTTTAGTCACCATATACCGATTTTTGTGTGAATTCAACCACGCTGTGCGAGCCTATTTTCGGCTTTGAGCAGCGTTTTTTACCTGCGGGAACCTCATCCTGACGGGTGGTCGTTCCTGCGTTTTTAGGAGGACATGACCATGAAAACAATCAACCTATCCAGCAGTGGCACAACCCCTGCCGAAAACAGCGCGGTTCGCTATCTAAATCATTACCGCTGTCCCTACTGCCAGACCGAATGGGAGGATGTTTGGGATTGCGGCTGTAACGATCGCTGTCCGGATTGCAACAAGGAAATCGAGCCTTATGAAAGCGCATTGATCGCGGGTGACTCGGCGGAAACCGAGTTGCCGTGCGATGGACCGTCCTTGGCCAATGCCATGCCCGAAGCCTTAGGAAAACCTGCGCTGGAAATTCATGCCTAAAAATGCACAGGAAGTAATGTGCGCAATATGTAAATGCCTGAGTTAGCCAAGTCACTCGATTCGGCGCTCAGTTTTATCCACCCACACGGGAATGTCCTATTCCCGCTGGGGAATCGTGATGTTTCCGTTTTTCATTGAGGACAACATCATGAATCAAATCTTTGAACACACCTTTAGCACGGGTCATTGCATCCACTATCAGCGATTACCGTCCGGCACCTGTTACCACGCCGACACACCCGAGCCGGTGGTTGAGTTATTGGAACAGCTTCGCCATAGCCGACGCAAAATCCGGCTGTATTACGGCGATATCCAAACCGGCCAGTCCTGGCACGATGAGCATGATGTCATCGGCTGGATCGGCCGCTCGACCGGCACCATCAAAGTGCCGCTGTTGATCGAACCGGGTGATGTTGGTGGTCCAGCATTATTGGATCATTGCATCGTTCGCATTGATAGTCCTCGCCAAGTGCTTTACCAACACGATGATTTTCGGGTTGGCGAGGTGGATTTGGTTAGAGGTGAGCTTAACCGCTTGCCGTGGGAAATCTGGATCGACGGCAGCGTGCATGCCCGGTTCAAAGTAAAAACCGAAGCCCGGCAGTATCAGGACTTCATACAAGGCAAGCGGTTCGCGTTGATCTGACGCACCGTTTTGATTTTGACACTCGGTTAAGCCGGGTTTTTCACACTACCCCTGCGGGATGATTTTATCCCGCCAGGGATACATCGGTCGTCAGGGGTCTTATCGGAGATCACCATGATAGACAATCTTCAATATTACCCAACGCCGGAAGCGTTAAGTATCAAGGCTTGGGAAACCTTCAAGAACAAGAATTTTGTGCGTGTATTGGAACCCTCTGCCGGGGAAGGTCATTTATTAAAACCCAGGCCTTATAACCGCTGGCAGCAAATTCCAGTCGATTGCATTGAAATCGATATCAGTAAACACCCGATCTTGCGTTCGCTTGGGTTTTCGGTAGTGGGTATGGATTTTATGCAGTTCAAAAGTGGCAGTCTGTATTCCCATGTGTTGATGAATCCCCCGTTTGCCGACGGCGTACAGCATGTGCTGAAGGCGTGGGAGATTTTGTTCGACGGTGAGATCGTGGCTATTCTCAATGCTGAAACCTTGAAAAACCCGTTTTCCAAGGAACGAAAGCATTTGCTTCGATTGGTTGAACAGTTTGGCGAAGTGGAATACTTATCGGACATGTTTGCCAGCCAGGATGCCGAGCGCAAAACGGATGTGGACATCGCCCTGGTCTGGTTGAAGAAAACCTCAACCTTTGAAGAGGCGCTGTTAGGCAACATCCTCGACGACTTACGTCGCGACCAAGTGAGCGCCGAGGATTTGGCGGGCGATTGCCAGCCTATGCATGAACTGGCGTTAGCCAATGCCTATATCGACAATGCGGTGCTGATGTTCAATGCCGCCGTCGAAGCGGCCCGGCAATCGGTGTTTAGCGAGGCCCGTGCCATGCGCTATCGTAAGATGCTAGGACAAACGCTCGGTGAATTGAATGGCGATGCGGCAGTCAAATCCTCTGGCACCACGCTGGATTGGGTAAAAACTCAGCTGTATACCGATTACAGCGATCTAAAAGATCGTGCTTGGTCCGGTATTTTGCGATCCACGCAGGTCACTTCGCGCTTGTCATCGGCGGCGCAAAAACGTCTGGAGTCAGATTTCGAAACAGTGAAGTCCTTGGAATTTACCGTGCCGAATATCTACGGCTTTCTGCAAGGCATCATCGATCAGCAAGGGGATATTCAGCTGAGCATGGCGTGCGACATATTCGATTTGATCACCCGCTACCATAGTGACAATACCGTCTTCTATATGGGCTGGAAGTCGAACGATAAACATCGCACGTTAGGCATGCGGATCAAAACCACCCGCTTTGTCCTTCCTGGTCATGCCACCGAATCGTATCAAAACGATTTACCGTGGGAATCCCAACGGATGCTGGCGGATTTTGACAAAGTGTTTGCGATGCTGGATGGTAAGTATGAAGCGGCTATAGGGCTGGAATCGGTTTTCCGAAATCACTTCCATGCCCTGCGTTCTGGGCAACGGATGAGCGGCAGCTATTTTGATGTTCGCTACTATCCCGGCGTGGGCACGATTCATTTCTTTCCAACCAACAAAACGCTAATTGATCGGATGAATCGTCTGGTTGGCAATCATCGCCGTTGGCTACCGCCGGCGGAGACCAAAGCAGGAAACGGTTTTTGGCAGCAGTTCGACCAAGCGGAAAAACTTGATAAAGCCTTCCGTACCGAAGTCAATAAACACGGTAAACGGGATGGCCGGCATGTCCACTTTGATCCCTTTTGGGCAGTCAAATACGGCGGCGAGTCGGAACGGGAGCGTGGCAATGCCATGCTCACCGGAGCAATGAACACTGTATTGGCGAATCATGGCATCGATCCCGATGCGGTATTGGAAAACGAACAATCCAGCTTGCTGGAATGGACGGGGTCTTTACCATCGACTACAGACCTAGCTTTGGCATCGTAATCCGGTGTTATACAGGTCTTTAACTTAACCACTGGCCTAGCCAGTACTACCCGCCTCGGGGAGATGATCCGTTCTCTCCGTCGGGGTTGGACTGTGTCGTTTCCTCGGGGCTTTTTTATTCGAGGAACTCACATGAACACCACACAATTATCGGTCAACCCCGAGAAACTGATCAACAACCTGCGTTTCAGCTTTACCCAGTCCACCACGGTACTGGGAGAGCTGATGCAAAATGCCCGCCGCGCCGGCGCTACCTTCGTCAGCTTCGAGTATGCTGAAGACACTCGAACCTTGACGGTGTGTGACGATGGCTGCGGCATCGCCTGTTTGGAAACGTTACTGACCGTAGCCGAGTCCGGCTGGGATATAGAGTTGATTGATCGCGAACATGCGTTTGGGATTGGCTTTTTATCAGCGCTGTTTTCGTGCGAAGCCATCAGCGTCGACAGCAAGGGCGGTCGCTTTTCGGTGGATACGGCTGAGCTATTGGCCTTCCAACCGATTGCGATCGAGCCAGTTGACTGGCAAGGCATCACGCGTTTGACGTTGACCCAGTTCAAACCGGAAGTAGATCGGATTGAATCCGAGTTGCGTCGCTTGGCGCGGGGGTTTCCGATTGAAGTACGCTTTAACGGTGCCAGCCTGGATAGGCCGCGAGCGGTTAACTCAACATTACCGTTCATCGAGACCGAACTGGGTGATCTGTATGTGTATGGCTTATCCCAGGGCGAAGACTGGTTGCAGCAATCGGAGTATTTTCATCTGTATCTGCAAGGCTTGCCGGTCTATCACAGTCATCACGAACGCGATCCGGGTCATGTCATCCACTTGGATTCAAGCCGGTTTTTCGCGCGGCTGCCGGATCGGGATAAGTTGATCGATGAAGCGCAGGTGATTGCTGAGGTTAAGCACGTTCTGCTACGGGAAGCCAGACAACGACTGGAAGCGATCAAACGCGAACTGTCTGCTGAGAAATTTGTCCTTGGCTACGACACCTTGAAAACTTACCGCTGCCTGGATTTACTGAATGACGTACCGTTATTGCCCCAACAGGTATTGGCGATTATTCAGGACTATCCGATCAAGGAAGGTTGCAACAATGTGAATTTGACAGCGGTTTCACAACCGGTCAGTCGAAGCGATGTGGAAAACGGCCTTGTCAAAGTGGCCGATCTGGATGATCTCGATGAGGTCGGTGCGCTACGCTGGATGTTCGCTTGGCACCGCGATTATCGGGTATTTCGGCCGGGGTTGGATGCCAAGCATTGGCTATTTTCGTACCTGGTCGATTTGAATGCACCGGCCATCACCTTGGACATCGTCAACGAAACGCACCGCGCGTTTTTTGCAGGGCAATGGGTGAGTGGTCAGGCGGTATTCTGTGAGCAGTACCGGTTAACCCTGAATGGCGAGTCTGTCGACATCGATCACGATGCCGTCTATGACGAGGATCAGGACGGCTTCATCGTACCTAATCGGGAGTCATCCGGGTTGGTGGTTTGCCAGGCATCGTCCTACTACGACGAATGGGATACCTTCATGGAATCCGCCAAGGAAGCCGATGAATGGGATTTTCATAACTTCGTGGTGGCCAATACGGCAGATAAGCCTGCGGACGCATTGCAACGACTGCTGCCGACATTTGGCAGTTGTCCGGCGCTGTTTTCCAGGACCTTTCAAATCGTGCTCGGCAATGATGGCGATGTCGTCACCGTTGCGGAAATGTAGTCTAAACCCAATCGGGCCGATGGCTGCGGCTGTGTTAGCGCGTGGCTTTTGGCTGGTTTTCTGGCCAACGACCACGTAACAAGCATTAACCCAAAACACTGACGCAATCATGGCCTCAGCTTAAGCCTCTTTAGCAAAATGTGTTCTGCCGACGGTCAACGTCGGAAGACATCGCTGACGAGGCTTTGCACATTTTTGATAACCCTTCCGGAGAAAGTCCACCCCGGAAGGGGACGGCTTTCTCCACATTTTAAGATTACGGGAGAAAGCCCATGTTATACATTCGAGGAACCAATAATCGTTACCGTATGGCCGATGAACAGGATGTCATTTTAGAGGCCATTCAGATCTACAACCGCACGTTCAGTCGAGGGGAAGCCTTGACCAGTCCGGACAAGGCGAAGGACTGTATCAAATTGAAATTGGCGCCATACGAGCACGAAGTATTTGTGTGCCTGTTCTTGGACAATCAACATCGGGTCATCGCTTGCGATGAATTATTCCGGGGTACGATTGATGGCGCAAGCGTGTATCCACGCGAAGTCGTCAAAACTGCACTGCACTACAATGCCGCGGCTCTGATCATGGCGCATAACCACCCGTCGGGGATCAGCGATCCCAGTCAGGCCGATCGCGTGATTACAGCAAAACTTAAAGAAGCCTTGGCCTTGATTGACGTTCGCGTACTTGATCACTTCATCGTCGGCGAAACCGTGTATTCATTCGCTGAACATAGCTTGTTGTGAGCTTGCGCATAGGCAATCAAGGCAGGTCTACACGTCACAGAACGTGGGTCTCTGCCCAATAGGCTATCTAAAAAAATCTGACAACAGCGCCCCGTCCTTGAGACGGTGGCGCATTTCTCCATCACGAGACAATATTTGTGAAATATTTCACAAATATTGCTAACGCCTTGCGTTTTATCCCGTTTTTCCCCCGTCTTCCAGCCAACGCCCCGCAAAGCCTTGCGAGGAAGGTACCCCAAAACAGACCACTTTCCGTGTGAGCTTTTTCCAATTGATCCCCCTAGCATATCGCCTAAAGCAACCACTTGACGCAGAGATAACGCTAATGTCGACACTGGAAGAGGATTTATCCCGACTCAATTTTGAATATCTGATGCTGGCCCGCGAGGCTGTCCGCAGCAATGCGCTGGAAGCCGCTTGGCGTTTTGGTTTGAATCAGAAACAACTCAGTATCATGGAAACACTGACACTGGAAAAGATTCGGGAATTGGCGAGTAACAGTCGGGCAATGATTCGCTTATTACCCCTAAAGACGCCACAGCATATAGCGCTTTCCCTGCATAGCGCATTGTTATTGCCCACTCATAACAACGGGGAGGATGCCTAAATGTACCGGTTACCCAGCGAAACTGCGTTGCCTGAGTTTTTGGAAACCCTTTCCATGGCCAACAAACTCATTCGATTAGGCGCTAGGCCGCCAGTTGTTCAGCATCTGTGCGGCATTGGTCGAAAAGTGGCGATCCGCCTGTACAAGGAAGTCCATCACGGCCCCTCTAAATCTGGCATGTTGCCTTACGATTCCTATTGGATTGCGCGATCATCGATGAATGCACTGCATGCTTCGATTTTTCTGAGTATTTTTGCTGACATCGCCGAACTCGTCAGTCAGAACCTTATCCACGCCACCCGATTCATGACGGCCTATGGATTGTACCGTGAGACTGTTGGGCGTGTTTTTAATTACGATAGATTAGACGTTAGCAGTGACCAGGGTAATTTCTTGGGTATCAACCGTGCCTGGCATCTTATTCAGCAGGTTAATAGTCGTGAAAGTCGACTTGTGCTGTGTGCAACCTGTCAGTCCCGTCATATCGTGCTGAATACATTGCCGAAATTTTATCAACGCTGCCCAATATGTGAGGTTTGGGCTGAAAAAAACATACGTCGCCACAAGGCGGCTTGTCTTGGCTGTCAACGCACCTCAGCCTCAGATTCACGGTTATCGACATCTTAACAACCGACAAGGAGACTGTTATGTATGTCGTAATCAAACACCTCACCAAACTGAAAACACCCCAAGCCTGCCATGGCAAGCAGTTGGTGCAACGGGCGCAAGAATGTTTTTTACGCAACGAATGCCTGACGCTGGATTTTGAAGCGGTCGAATCCATCGCCACAGGATTTTTTCAGGAAGCTATCTTCACACTACTAAACGAATTCGGGGCTGACTTCCTAAAAAGCAAGTTGCGGGTGGTCAATATGACTTCTGCTGTTGAAGCCATCATGCAAGATGATTTGACCCATGTGGATGAATTTATTGAGCGATTGATGAGCCGGCAACAGGACGTGGTTGATCAAGAGCTCTACGATCTGAATTTGGCTTGGCTGGTAAAGGTGCGGGCACTCGCCCGAGAGAATGCCCTACAAGCGCTGTTGATCATGGGGGTTGCCGATGAAAAATTGCGTCTGGCAATTGCGAATTTGTCCATGGACGAGATGCAAACACTGGCTCGATCTGGCTGCTTATGTTTTGCGCCACGCTTTACTTCGCAATTTATTCAGGGATTTGGACAGCGGCGCCATGATCTGGTGGATTTGTTGTTGGCTTTCACGGCAGCGTAAAGGGGGGTTGGTCATGTTAGATAACTACAAGCAACAAACACTGGCCCTTGAACTCATCAAGCGCAAGGCCCGTATTACCATGATTCATCAAGAAACAACCCTTTCAATCAAATGGCTGCGAAAAGCTTATCGTGAATATCATGGGATTTCTGCGCGATCCGGTGATAACAAGCAATCGATCCACGCGCTCACGCGAACTAACAAGCAATACAAGGAGGCGACAGCCTTTGCAGTTTGTTATAGGCATGCTGAGTTAGTTGTTGAACAGGTGGAAATTTACAAAGTCATCAATGCTTTTGATGCGTTCAAAAAAATACACCCGATCAGCCAACTTGGTTTTTCCGAAACCGGTGTGATTGTTGAAGAGCTTAAAGCCAATACGATTGAACTGACGCGATGTCCTGTTTGTAATTGCTGGAATTTGCTGCGCGCCCGCCCGAATCATATTGAGCGGTGTGGCGTCTGTAAAGAGCTTATAAAAGCCAAATAACTCCCAACATGCATATGGCGAGCATTTTTTAAGTATCTGGTTTATGGGCAAATCAGTTCCAAAAATCTCTAAATTATTGCCGAGGCTCATAAGGTTAAGAGATGCGGCATTTTATTTAGGCATGGACAGAAATCGATTTAATAACCTTGTGCGTCCCCTGCTTGCCGAAATACCAATCGGCAAGCAGGGTATTGCATTTGATAGGCTTGACTTGGACGCCTGGGCAGACGACTATATCGCCCGCAAC
The DNA here is from genome assembly GCF_050275925.1 of Methylomonas sp. MS20. Classification (NCBI taxonomy): domain Bacteria; kingdom Pseudomonadati; phylum Pseudomonadota; class Gammaproteobacteria; order Methylococcales; family Methylococcaceae; genus Methylomonas; species Methylomonas sp. MS20. Next base: position 3,886,663 of record NZ_CP189962.1, on the reverse strand, counting down.
GGGCGTCTTGATCAACCTGATGGAGGTTCATCATGGGACGCAAAAAAACACCGGGACTCGTCAAACGTGGCGATTGCTGGCACATCGACAAACAAGTCCGAGGTCGACGCCTTTGCGAAAGCACTGGAGAAAGCGACCTTGGCAAAGCGGAAGAGTATCTCGCCCGCAAAATTGAAGAAATCCGGCAAGCCTCCGTCTACGGCGTAAGGCCTGTCAGGACTTTTCGAATGGCGGCGACGAAATTCCTCAATGAATCAACCAAGCGCAGTTTGGATCGGGATGCAGATTGCCTTAAGCAGTTGGATGCATTCATTGGCGATATGGACATCAGTAAAGTGCATATGGGTACGCTTCAACCCTACATCGAAACTAGAAAGGCGCAGGGGATAAAAAGCGGAACAGTTGCACGAGATTTGGCTGTTGTTAGGCGAATTCTCACGCTTTCAGCGCGAGTTTGGAGGGATGAAAATAATCTACCCTGGATTGATACGCCGCCTCTGTTACAACTACCGGACTGGGAAGATTCTGCCGAACCTTATCCATTGACCTGGGAAGAACAGAGGCGATTTTTCAAGCTGATGCCTGATTATCTTCACAAGATGGCGCTCTTTAAAGTAAACACAGGTCTGCGAGAACAGGGTGTTTGCTGGCTGAGATGGGATTGGGAAGTTAAGGTTCCAGCTCTAAATACATCGATTTTCATAACACCCGGCAAACCGGTTGCTTATGACGATGGTATTTGGCCGGGCGAAAAAAATAAGGAAGATCAAATCGTGGTTTTAAACCGTATCGCCCAGTCGGTCGTGGATGGGCAGCGAGGACTTAATTCGAGGTATGTTTTTCCTTATAAAGAAAAACGTTTGGAACGTATGCACACCACGGCATGGAAAAATGCCTGGAAAAATGCAAGTCTGCCTTGCAATGGTTCTTTCAATAAGGGGCCTCATAACTTGAAGCACACTTTTGGAAGACGATTAAGAGCCGCAGGGGTTTCATTTGAAACACGTAAAGTACTTTTGCATCATACGACGGGGGATGTTACCACGCACTATTCTTCGGCTGAGCTGAAAGAATTGATTGATGCGGTAAACAGTATTTGCGACATGGGAAGTGGTGTTTCGCTTACCGTGCTGAAAAGAGCAAAAACTGGCTAGGATAAAATCCCAGGTCACGCAAAAGTCACGCAAGGAAATTTTGAGCATAAAAAAACCAGCTGCCCGCGAAAGCTAACTGGTTGATTTATATAGCGTTTGATGGTGGGTCGTGTGCGATTCGAACGCACGACCATCGCATTAAAAGTGCGGTGCTCTACCGGCTGAGCTAACGACCCCAATCAATTCGATCATTATATCGGTTTTTTTTTTCTTTGCAAGCTTTTACTGTGAAACCTTGGAAACGGTACACTTGCGAGTAAAGCTTGTCCCTGAATCGTCCAAAAAACGCATTCGAATAGGCGGCGTAGGCCCTGACTGAGACGTTGTTAAGCCAATCCTCTCAATTTCTTGTTACGGAGTGTGACGTCCGGAAATCGTCGGATTGGAGTGAGTCGCTCCGGCTGGTGGGGTCGAATCGCCATTGGTCGGCTAGGCAAAAATGCTCGACGCCACGTGTGGCTGGAGGTTAGCCGAGGGTAGAAATGGCTTTGTGACCAGCGAATTGGCTGAATCATGGGGCGCGGCACTGGGTTTTTCATGATTCATTTTTATTAACGCCGGTAAAACCCGGTATGGCCGGGGTTTACCGGCGTTAGCCCTAGACGGCCTAGATTTTCGAGTCTTTGCGATTTTTGTTCGGTGAAAAGGTGAGGAATGCGATGCCGCTGAGCAAAAGCCAAGCCGAAGGCGGTAACGGAACGCTGGTTGTCAGGGTATTCAGCATCGTTGAATCGCCTGCCGTGAATTGCGCTGTCATACTATGCGCCGCGTCCGCGGTGCCGGCGATATCGCTGCCGTCCGCCCAAAACGCACTGGCGGTGATATAGCTGGTGATGAAGAAGTCTTGACCGGGCACCAGATCGAAACTGATAGCTCGGCTTTCGTTCAACGCGGTACTGTTAACCAGGGGATCGGCGTGCGCGTTGACGAAGTCTCCGCCAAGCATTGAGCCGGGAAGTTCTGCGTAAGGGTCGAAAATTCCCCCCCAGACGTTCATGCCGGCGGTGATGGATTCGGTGGTATCGCCGCTAAGCAAGCCACTGACCGAGAACGTGATGGTGTAGGTTTGGGACTCGGTTCCGGCGTAGTGGTAGGCTTGCAGGCCCTGAGCGGTGGCGGTCGCGGAGACATAGCCGATGGTATTGGGGACGTCCGTTTTAGCGTAAGCCTTCAGGATGGGTAAGGATTGCGCCCCGGTTAAGGAGCCTTCGGCAAACCAAGAATAAATGTCGTTGAATTCGGTCGTCGCCGTTGGATAACCATTTCCGCCCTTTGAATCGGACGCGCTGGAACCGTCGTCCGGACACGTCGAACAAACCTTAAACCAGTGCGTGCCGCTGCCGGACACGCTAATGCCCGGTTCGGTTAACCGTGCGGCATAGCTGGTGTTGTTCAGGAATAATCCCACGGACAGGTAGAGAAGATATCGGGATTTAGCGATCATATGGCCCCCTTATTAAGGCTTGGAAGAAGTAAGGCTCGGAAGATTGCCGCTAACCGCAGTCGGCGGCGGAACAGGTTGATTACTCAACAACTGCACGTACAATCTAGCTGAAAGCTTGGGTCGAGAATAGTTCGATTTATCACATCCGGCGGTTGCCAACGAGCAAGCTTGAGGTGCTTTCGGCTTTGATCGATTACTCTATTGTATTTAACCGGAGAGCCCGGTTTGCGAGCACGCGCGGTGTTGCTTAATCCTGGGCGTGGCATTTAAATCGCGTGATGGGCTTAATGTCGGGTCTCGGACCGATAGCCGGAACGGCTTCTTCGTTCGGAAAACCGTTCTGGGGTGACGTGGTTTCTTTGCGGATCGCGAAGCCGCTAACGCATTCTCGATGCCGAGTCCGGTAGCTCGATCGCGGTTATTCGTCGATTGGGCTGTCGTTGAGGGTTTGCCGACACTGTTCCGGCTTGCCGTTTTTGAACGACGGCGAGATGCCGACCTGCTCGGTGAGGCCCCTGAGCAGCAATAGATAAGCCTGCTGGTCGATACACACTTTGTTAAGTTTCCAAGTCTGGATTTGGCCTTGAATTTCGATGCGTTCGAGACTGATGTCCTCCAGAGCAAGGGTGCGGCTGGCGGGTGGGGTGGCTTGGGCGGTGAAGGTCGCGGTGGCGAATAGCACGAGCACGGCGAGATTCAAGTTTCGCATGGCGGTTTCCTGGCAAATACGATTAGCTTAGCGGCACCGCGCGCATGGTGTTGGTTTTCCGATCTCGCCGCAGGCGACGATGCCGGTATGCCCTGCGGAAAGGGGGATTGCCGGTTGCGAAAAAAATCGCGTTAACCTTCGAGTACTTGAATCGGCGGGATAAAAGAGCTGGGGTTCGCCGCTAGGCCGGGTTAGGCGGTAACCGTCACGGCATTGCCGTGTTATCGCGAGCCCGGTCGGCCCCCCGCGAATCAAATCAGAGCGCCCGCGAGCAGGCGATTACTGTATTCCTGTTCTCTGATCAGGATGGTTTCGTTTTTGACGTCGGTCAGTTTTTTGACCAGGACTTTGCCCGAGGCGGGGAAGAAATACACTTTGCGCGGATAAATGTCCAAGGTGTCGGAGGCGACGATCGGGATATTGCGTTCGTCCAAGTAGTCGCGGAGAAAGTCTGCGCTGCGGGCGCCGACATTGTTACGGCTCAGGCGGTTTAGCACGTTGCCGCCGCCGAACACTTTCGCTTCCAACTGGTGCGCTTCCGCACCGATGTCGAGCAGGTGCTGAATAAATTTGTCCATCGCCTCGCTGGCCAGATTTGTCAGGCGTTCGCCGACCGGTTGGTCTTCGTTCAGATTGGCTACCATGAAGTGGTTCATGCCGCCGATACCTTTGACGCGGTCGCGGATGCAAGCGGTAACGCAAGAGCCCAACACCGTCACGATGACCGCGCCGGCTTGGGCGACGCAATATTCGCCGGGAATGATTTTGCTGGCGGCGGTACGCCAGTAGGGGTCGAAGTAGGTTTCGGAGCGGTTTTGTATATACATGGTCGGATCGGGGTAGAAGTCAGTCGGTAGCTCGGTCGATTAGACTGTCGAGTGTCGATTAATTTCTAACATAAATCGAGCCAGCCAACGTAGTACCAAAGTATTAGGCTGGCTCAATCTCGCGCCGCCGCCGGGCTTGAGCCGATTGGCGCGTTCGGCTTGGCCGGCGCCTGGACCAAGTTCCGGCGCGGTTCATTCGATGTTTTTGTAGTGCAGGGACGAAATTTGCTCGGAGACGATGCCGATCATAAAGATCAACAGTGCCGACAGAAACAACACCGCGCTCATGTTGGTGAAGCGATTTTCGGTGAGGTAGGTATAGGCGTAATAGGCTACGCCGACGCCGAAGATCGAGCCGCTGATCGGCAGAAACAAACGCATCGGCGAAAACAACACGCCGATGCGCAGGATGATGATGAAAAATCGCAAGCCATCGTGGAGCAGGCGAATGTGACTCTTGCCCATCCGGCTGCCGGCGTGTATCGAGACGTAGGCGACCGGGAAGCCGGAGCGGAAGAAGGCCATCGTGCTGGTGGTCGGATAGGAAAAGCCGTTGGGTAGCAGGTACAGGAATTTGCGGAATTTGTCGGCCCTGACCGCGCGAAATCCCGAGGTCAAGTCGTCGATTTTATGGCCGGTCATCAGCGACGCCAGTTTGTTGTAAAAGCGGTTGGCGGTGCGGCGAAACCAGGAGGCGTGGCTGCTCGACAAGCGGGCGCCGACCACCATATCGTAGCCTTCCGCCAGTTTGGCCAACACCATCGGAATGTCGGCGGGATCGTGCTGGCCGTCCGCGTCCATGAATACCAGAATGTCGCCGCGAGCATGGCGGGCGCCGGTTTTGATCGCGGCGCCGTTGCCCATGCCGTAGGGGTGGGAGACGACCTTGGCGCCGGCCGCTCGGGCGACTTGGGCCGTATCGTCGTCGGAGCCGTCGTCGATCAGCAGAATTTCGGCGTCGGGATACAGCGCCTTCAATTTCGGCAAGAAGGTCGGCAGGTTTTCGGCTTCGTTTTTGGCGGGCAATACGATGCTGAGCAATGGTTGGGCGGTCATGTTGGGCGCGGGTGGGTAAAAAACGGCGGGTTTGGGCGGTGGCGGCGCGGTGGGGTACGCTGCGAATCGACGGCGAGTCTAGCAGAAATTCGCGCGGGCTAACATCGTCGGCGCTTAGCGAAACCGGTCTTTCAGGCCGCGCAGTTCGGCGAACACTGCGGGCGCCGGCCGGCCGGTCAGGCCCAAGTGTCGTTGAATCGCCGGATCCTGCTCGCGCAGAAAGGGATTGGTGGCCAGTTCTTGCGCCATCGTGCTGGGCAGGGTCGGTTGTCCGGCTTGTCTGAGCGCGATGACTTCGGTCTGGCGCCGGCGCAGGGCCGGGTTGTCGAAATCGACTTCCACCGCGAAACGGGCATTGGCTTCGGTATATTCGTGGGCGCAGTAAATCCGCGTCTCCGGCGGCAGCGTTTTGAATCGTTGCAGCGATTGCCAAAGCTGCTCGGCGCTACCTTCGAACAAACGCCCGCAACCCAGCGAAAACAAGGTGTCGCCGCAAAACAGCGCCGAACTGTCCGGACAATAAAAGGCAATGTGGCCGCTGGTATGGCCAGGCGTGGCGATGACCTGTACTTGCTCGCGCCCGAGGGTAAAGGTCGTGCCGTCTTCGACGGCAAGGTCCAGACCGGGGATGCGGGTCCGGTCAACCGCGGCGCCGACGATACGGCATCCGCTAGAGCGTTTTAAGCTCAGATTGGCGCCGACATGATCGCCGTGGTGGTGGGTATTGAAAATGTAATTTAGACGCCAACCTCGTGCTTGCAAGGCGGCTTCGACAGGTTCGGGTTCGGCGGGGTCGACCGCGGCGGTCGCGCCGTCGGCGGGATCGTGCAGCAAGTAAATGTAATTGTCGGTCAGGGCGGGCAGCAGCAAAATTTCCAGCATCGCGGCGATTCCAAAAAAGACGGGATAACGGATTTTACCACTACCGGGGAGCGCCGCCGTATAGGTCATCAACGCCTGGTCATGCCGACTTGTCCGGCGCCGTTGGCTGGATTCGTGCCGTCGCCGCTCGCGAAATCCGGCACTGAATGCCTGGCGAGGCTCGGCGATGTTGCTGACAAAAGCTTCAAATCGGCTAGTATTATGACTGCGTTGCGGGTGGCGGATTCGGTAAGGCCCAGGTTATTCGAACTTGCGCAAACCTTTTGTAAGTCCAGGCTTACATAGGACTTTCAGTTCCGTCGTCGGTTTTAAACTCTTCGTTCACGCCGAATAGCTGCACGGTTAGACGGCATGATGGTTGATTTGACCGGAACTATTGGAGATGCGTATGCCGTTGTCGGAGTTGAAACTGAATACCCGGCTGTTGTTGCCGCCGGGCATCATGGCCCTATTGGCCGTCCTGTTGTGCATTTTCGGCATTCGCAATCTGGCCGAAGTCAACGCGGTCTTGAGTAGCGTCTACAACGACAGGGTCGTCCCGCTACAAAGCTTGAAGACCATCGCCGACCGCTATGCCGTTAATATCGTCGATACCGCGCACAAGGCCCGCAACGGCAACATCGGTTGGGCAGAGGCTCGCAAGAACATCGAGGAGTCCGGCGCCGTCGTCGAAAAGGCTTGGCGGGCTTATACGTCGACGTCTCTGGTGGATGAAGAGCGTGATTTGATCAAGCAGATCGAACCGCTATTTGCCAACGCCAACCGGGAACTCGCCGATTTGCTGACCATCTTGCAGCGCGAAGACCGCAACGCGCTGGCGGCGTTTACCGTGCAACGCCTGTATCCGGCCATAGACCCGATTTCCGAAAAAATATCCGCGCTGGTCGATTTGCAATTGCGGGTCGCCAAGCAGCAAAACGATCTGGCCGAGGCCAATTACGCGACGGTTCGCAATCTGACCGCAGTGATGTTGCTGGCCGGTTTGGTGGTTTGCGTTTGGTTTTCACTGAAAGTCGGCCGTTCGATCAAGGCCCAGATCGGCATGGAACCCAGCGCGGCGGCGGAACTGGCGCAAGCGGTTTCGGCCGGCGATTTAAGCCAAGACGTGCCGGTCGTGCCCGGCGACACCTTGAGCATTGCCGCCAATTTGCGAATGGTTGTCGTCAATTTACGGCGCATGGCGGCCGATGCGATGACCTTGGCCGCCGCCGGCGTCGAGGGGCGACTAGCGGTGCGGGCCGACGCCAACGCGCATAGCGGCGAATACCGGCGCATCATCGAAGGCGTCAATGCCACGTTGGACGCGGTAGTTGGTCCGTTGGACCGGGTGCGCGAGCTGTTGACCTGTGTCGAGCAAGGCGATCTGAGCCGGCGGATCGACGAAGATTATCAAGGCCAATTGCAGGAATTGCGATTGGCCGCCAACGCAACGGTAATCCGTTTGTCGGAAACGATTAACGAGGTTTCGGTCGCGGCCGACCAATTGAGCGACGCCGCCGAGCAAGTCAGCGCCACGTCGCAAGTCTTGGCCCAGTCGGCCAGCGAGCAGGCCGCCGGGGTCGAGCAGACCAGTGCCAGCGTCGAGCAAATGGCGGCCAGTATTAACCAGAATGCCGAGAACGCCGCCGTCACCGACGCGATGGCCGGCAAGTCCGCCCAGGAGGCGGTCGAGGGCGGCGCGGCGGTCAAGCAAACCGTGGAGGCGATGAAGGAAATCGCGACCCGGATCGGCATCATCGACGACATCGCCTATCAAACCAATATGCTGGCCTTGAACGCGGCGATCGAGGCCGCCAGGGCCGGAAATCAAGGAAAGGGGTTTGCGGTGGTGGCGGCCGAGGTGCGTAAATTGGCGGAACGCAGCCAGACTGCTGCCCAGGAAATCGGCAAGTTGGCCGAACAAACCGTGCAAGACGCCGAATTGGCCGGGCGGATGATCGATTCGATTATCCCCACCATCGGCAAGACTTCGGCCTTGGTGCAGGAAATCGCGGCGGCTTCGCACGAGCAAGCGGTCGGCGTCGGGCAAATCAACCAGGCGATGAATCAAGTGAACCGGGTGACCCAGCAAAACGCCGCGTCCAGCGAGGAATTAGCGGCGACCGCCGAACAAATGAGCGGACAGGCCGAGCAATTACAAAATCTGATGAGTTTCTTCCGGCTGGCGGACGAAGAGCCGCCGAGCCCCCGCCAGTTCGCTACGGAACGGCCGCCGAAAACCAAGCCGGCGCGCGATCGCTTCGAAGCCGATTTTTTACCGAACGAAGGGCAATTCGTGCGCTATTAGCCGGCGTCCAAGCGCGTCAATGCGCAAGGCAATCGCGTATCGTCAATTTGGCGGCGGATTTCGCCGGCCAGTAGGCGGCGATCGCGGCGATTGCCAGTACCAATACCAACCAATAGAACGCTGCGGTATAGTCGAAGCGGTAATCCAGCCGAATGCCGAGCATGACGGTGCCCAAGCGTTCGGCGATCGGTTGGGCAAGCCAACAGGCCAGCGGCACGCTGATTAGCCACGCCAAGCCGCCGTGCAACAAACCTTCCATCGCAAACAGCCGAAACACCGCCGGCGTCGGCGCGCCGATGGCGCGCATCACGCCGATTTCGCGAGTGCGTTGCAACACGGCGATCGTCAGCGTGCCGGACAGGCCGATGCCGCCGATGGCCGCGACCATCGCCGCCAATCCCGCCAAGGTCCCCAATACCGAATTGAACTGGTTGCGGGCATAGCGGCGTTGTGCCAGCTTGGCTTCGGTGCTGTAGACGTCCAAGGTCAGGCCGGCACTGTCATAGCGGTCCTTGAGTCGGCGCAAATAGTTGTCTTCGCCGGCCGCGTCGGCGATGTCGGCATCCAGTAGCGCAAACGAAGCGAGTTCGCCGGTCCCGGCCAGTTCGCGGGCGGTCGCCAGTGGCGCGTAAACCGGTTCGACCGCCGGATTGTTGCCGGCCAGCCAGCGGTAGACCCCGACGATTCGCCAGGAATCATGGCGGCCGCCCAGCTTAACGTCCACGCTGTCGCCGGGTTTTAGACCGTTCAGCGCGGCGGTGTCGGCACTGATGACTAATTCCCGCTCGCCGGCGTCTTCCGCTAACCAGCGGCCGGCTTCGATCAGCGGCCGGTAAAGAGTGGACGCCGCCGGTACCGCCAGCATCTGCAAGCCCAGACTGCCGGTTTGCCGCAAGGTTTGCCCGTGATGGCTGATTTCCGCCGGTAGTCGTTGCCAAACCGCCAGATCGCGGGTGGCCGGCAGAGACTTGGCCAATTCGGCGACCTTAGCCGCGGGCTGGTCGACGCTGAAACCCAATTTAACCGCGTAACGGCTACGCGCCATTTCGTTGTCCAGCGTCAGGTTCACGGAGGCGATCAGGCTGGTCGATACCAAAAACATGATCCCGGCCACGATCAACACGCCTTGGGTTAATAGCAATCGGGCCTTGCGGCGGAATAAATTGCCCAGCGCCGCCGCATACAGCGTCGGCAACCATCGCGCGCCGAGTTTTTCGATCCAGGCGTCGAAGCGGTTCCCGCCGAAGTCGCCACCCAAGCCGTAACTGGCCAATGCCGTCCGTACCGTCATCGCCGCGCCGCGCCACACCGGCGGCAACGCCGCCAGTAGCGGGGCAATCAGACCGCCGCCGATCATCCAAGCCAGTGCGTCGGGTGCGACCGAGAACGCGCCGCCGGCGATGTTGAACAAGGCCAGCAACTTGCGAGCGGCCCAATCGGCGCCGAACAGCGCCGGCGGAATCGCCATGCAAGTCGCGGCCACCGCCAGCAAAGCAACTTCGCTGAGATATAACCCGGCCACGGTCGCGCCGCCGCCGCCCAGCGCCTTGATGACGCCGATCTGGTCGGTTTGTTGGGTAATCTGGGCCGATACCGTATTCAAAATCAACAGGCTGGCCAAGGCCAGGGACGCCAGGGCCATCGCTTGCAATACCGAGTTGATACCGGCGACAAAGGGACGGCCCCAATGCTTTTCCGGGTCTTGCAGCAACGTGACGCTGACCGGCAGATGCCGCTCGGCCAGCAAGTTTCGGAGTTGGGCGGCGACGCCTCGGGCGGTTTCGGCGTCGTACGGCGGTACGATGCGCACCAGCAACTGCCGGAAATAGCCGTCCGCTACGCCGAACGACGCGGCGCTGGAACGGTCGGCGAAAAAATGTATCTGACCGCCGAATTTGGGCGGTTTGACGAAAGGATGGCGGACGACGCCGCTGATCCGAAAACCGGTCGGGCCGTTAGCGGTGTCGAACTCCAGCATCGCGCCGGTCGTCAAGCCGGTTGCTTGCTGGGACAGATTTTCGACGGCGACTTGGCCTGAGCCTGGCCAAGATCCGCTTTCCAGCGTGGTCAGGTCGAATTGCTGGGCGGCGTAATCCGGGCGAACGATTAAGGTCGCGTTTTGCCATTCGCCGCTGCCGGTTTGGCGGTAGCGCACCGACAGCGGTGTCAGCGTGTCGATACCCGCCACGCCGGGAACGGCGCGTAAGCGGCTTAGCAGTTCGGGCTCGGCCGTGCCGCGCAGAATCAGGTTGATATGCGAGGGCTGCGAGCGTCGATGAGCGGCGTCCATGCGGTCGAGCAGCAATGCGACCATCCCGAACAGCGTTCCGACGCAAAAAATGCCGATCGCGATATTGACGACGGCCAACAGACTGCGCGCCTTGGCGGCACGCCAGTCGGCCAGGATCTTGTAACGCAACACGTTCAAGCGCTTTCGGCTCCGCGGTCCGCTGCTGGATCGTCCGGTGCTTCCAAGCCCGATCCGTTCCGCTCGGCCGCGTGCCAAGTCACGTCGGCATGGATGCGGCCGCCGCGAATTTCCAACTTACGGCTGGCGGCGTCGGCCAGCGCTTCGTTGTGGGTGACCATCACTAGCGTCTTGCCCTGGTCGTTGAGATGGGCGAACAGTTCGAACACCGCATCGGCGGTGGCCATGTCCAGATTGCCGGTCGGTTCGTCGGCGACGATCAACGGTGGGTCGTTGGCCAGCGCGCGGGCGATCGCGGCCCGCTGTTGTTGGCCGCCGGAAACCTGGCTGGGCAGGCGGTCGGCGGCATCGGCCAGACCCACTCGCTCCAATAGAGACATGGCCCGCTCCCGGCGCCGGCGTTTGTCTAGCTTGCCGAGAAAATCCATCGGCAGCACTACGTTTTGCCACAAATTTAAAGCCGGCAACAATTGGAAAAATTGAAACACGATGCCGACATTGGCGCCGCGCCAGGCGGTGAGCTTTGCGTTACTCAGGTGGTGTAGCGCCGCGCCGTTGACGAAAATCTCGCCGCGATTGGGATGATCGATGCCGGTCAACAGATTCAGCAACGTCGATTTGCCGTTGCCGGACGGGCCGACGATCGCGACGAATTCTCCGGCGGCGATGTCCAGGTCGATGCCGTGCAACACCGTCTGCAAGCCGCCGGCCTGCGGATAATCTTTGTAAACCTGGCGAAGTCGGATGATGGGTTGCATGGCGGCCGTCAAATTAGGGTATGGTACACGACGCGCGGCTTTCGGGCGCGCGCCGGTTTTCGAGAGTCTCTGGAGAGAAAATATGTTGGCGGTACGCTTGCTATGGTTGGTTTTGGCGTTGGCTTGGCTGGCGGCGGAAATTTGCTTGGCCCAGGCCGCGCGCGGCCGAACCGATGGTGTCGCCGCCGAACGCGATTCGCAACGCCGCCTGTGGCTGGCCGGCGCGGCCGGTCTGATTGCGGCGCTGTACGCCAAACAACTATGGTGGTGGCCGCTGCCGGTGGCTTATTTGCCCAGGCAGGCGCTGGCGCTGACGATTTTCGCGGCCGGTCTGAGCTTGCGCTATCTGGCGGTCCAGCGTCTAGGCCGATTTTTTACCACCGACGTCACGATACAGCCCCGTCACGAGTTGATCGTCGACGGGCCCTACCGCTGGCTGCGCCATCCCGCCTATACCGGTTTACTGCTGGCGCTGGCCGGAGCCGGCTTGGCGATGGGCGATGGTCTGGCCATATTGGCGGCAACCCTGCCGATCGGCCTGGCCGTGCGCGGCCGAATCGCGATCGAGGAAGCGATGTTGGCGGCCGAATTCGGCGCGGCTCACGCCGACTATTGCGCGGTGCGCTGGCGCCTGTTGCCTTGGCTATATTGAAGGCCGCCACCGGACGGGCGCTCCGCGTCGGTACCGCGACAAACTGATATACTGCGCCGGTTCCGAACCGGCCCGATCGGATTCGGAAGTCATCGCGGTCTTCCCGCCTTTTAATAATAACGACAACTACCGGGATATTTTATGCAAGATTATTTGCCGATGCTCGAATCCATCGCCGCCGACTGGTACCGGTTGACGCTGGCCAATCAGGAATACGCGATCACGCTGATCGTCGCGGTCTGGCTGTTGACCGCGATTTTTTACAGCATCCGAATCGGTTTTCTGAACGGCCGTTTTCGCCGGCTGGCCGCCGCGTTGCAACAACTGCAATCCGAACTGGCCGAAGCTAAACTGCAAATCGAAGGCTTACAGCAGCAATTGACCGAGAGCGGCGAGCAAGTCTCCGCCGCCAATGCCGAAATCGCCAATCGGGCACAATTAATCGACGCGTTGGAGCAGCAAATGCTTAAAGCCAACCAAAGGCTCGCCGACGTCAACAAGGCGCTGGCGGCGAACTTTGGATTGCCGGTACCCGGCGGCGACGGCGGCAACCCCGAGGAGGTTTGGGATCAGCATCGGCAAATTACCGAGCAATTGAACGGCGTACTGGCCGCCGAGCGTCAAGCCAAGGCCGACGCGGAACAGGCCCGCGAGGACGAGGCGGCCAAGGTGGGCGAGAAGGAAGCCTTGCTCGGCGCATTGCGGGCGCGCGTCGAGTCGCAAACTCAACAAATCGGCGAACTGGAAGCGGCCTTGGCCGAACAGCAACGTCAAGCGCAACAACAGCGGATCGACGCCGCGCGCGTCGCCGAGCTGGAAGCGAAGCTAGCCACCGCCACTGCGGTCAAGGTGGTACCCGCGCCGGCTCCGGCTCCGGTGACGGCCGTAAAATCGGAAACCCCCGCGCCGGTTAGCGAGCGTATCGGCGATAGTGTTAGAGCGGCCGTGGAGCCTGAAAAGCCGGCGGTGGTCGCCAGTCCGGTCGCACCGATCCCGGCACCGGAGCCCGTCGAGATCAGCGCACCCGAACCGATTGTCGTCGCCAAACCGGTGGAGCCGCCGCGTCCGATCGCCGTCGAACCGGCTTCTGGCAAACCAGCCGAGCCGGCCGGCGGTGGCTTGAAAAAGCTGTTCGGCAGCACGATGCAGAAATTCGCCAAGCTGGACGAAAAATTCGGCGGTTCGACACCGAAGCCCGCGGTAGCTGAAGCCGAACCGACACCGGCCCCGAGCGCGGAACCGGCACCGGAACCAATCGCGCCGACTCTCGCGGCGGATAAGCCCGCCGAAAAACCGGCCGCTGGCGGCGCGATGTCCAAGTTCAAGGGCTTGCTCGGCAAGGGCAAAAGCGAAGCGAATGCCGACGATGACGAAGCGGAACCGTTGATCGAACAACTCGAAGCCGTCACCGCCGACGCGATGCAGGCCGCCGAAAAGGCCAAGGGCCAATTGCGCGGATTGTTCGGAAAATTCGGCAAAAAGGGCTGAATAAGCCCCATCCTCCGGCTCGGCCGATTAGCTTGGGATCGGCCTTAGACGCCGCTCCGCCAGCCAATTGGGCTGGCGGACACGCCTTGTTGGAGGGTATGCGTCGCTGGCTTCCGTTGTATGCAACCTGCCGTCGGGCGGACTTCGGGCCGCCGCGATCGTCAAATCCAAGGCGGCGCAGCCAAATCATTGGACGTCAACTAAACCGCTTGGCGACGAGTCTTCCGGTGATTGCCGGCAAACGTCGCTATTCCCCCTCCGCCAATAACACGAGCGCCGTCGGACGCGCCGGACTCGGATCCGCCCAGCGTGAGATTTTGCGGCAATTTAAGGTTGTCAGCGTCCCGGCTGTTCAGCGCGCCGAGATCGGCCTCGATATTTTCCCCAACAGAACTGTCCGCTGGGACCCGCATGCTTACGCGTTGGCGATCGACGGGGCGAACGGTGTGCCGGGTGGATTGGTTTCCGGTTCGCGGCTTACGTTCTCGCGAATCAAATCGCCGTTCACGTCGTTTTAGCAGGCGGCGCGGCCGCTCGTGCCGTAAATTCCATCGGATCATCGTCGTTCGGTGTGAGGCGAAGTCGGTGTCTGGTCAATTTGCGCTCGAATTCTTCCCGAACCGAAATTCACTCCTGTCGCAGTCCAAATTCGTCTTGCGTTGATTCATTTGACTCGGGAGCCTTCCGTGTGTCCAACCTCGAGTCGCTGCGACAGCGCCAAGGTGACAGTTGCGTATGGCGCACGGCGGATTCGAGATGGGTCTGCCAAAGGCATCGTGCAAACTGTACAAATCATTGTTTATAAAATTAACAGGTGCATAAAAAATAAACGGATGGATTGCGGGCTTGGATTGTTCTATTTTTAAAAAAATATAAAAATCAATGCTATAGGTGCTGGCGGGATCTGGCATTTTTCCTGCTTTGGTATGGCGGCGTTATTGGGTACTGGCGCTTTGGCCGCACGGCGGCGCGTTTCTACTCGGCGTTCGGATCGGGCGGGCCGTGACGCTAGGCTGATTGACGCCGTTTAAGCGCTGATTCTCCGGCGTAATATGTCGGTTTTGGGTTTCTTGGATTAACGATGGCGAGGTTTCTGATGAGGTTTGCGATAGGTTTGGTACTGCTGGGCTTTAGTTTTTCAGTGCATTCTGAAAGCTATCCGGCGGCTTACTTTCAGCCCAAGCTGATATACAGCGCCGATGGCAACGAGAGCGATCAACAAGCGCAAACAACTGAAGTTTCCGCCAATCAGGGCGAGTTTGATCCCCGCTACCCTGCCGCGAACTTTCGTCCGATTGTGATATTTTCATCGACCGAGTTTATCCCGGCAAATTAACGACTAGGGCGAACGATAGATGCCGGCGGTAAACAGTCGTTTTGTCCACGGATTGGCTGGCGAAAGCATCGCCTGTTTAGTTAATAGAGCAAATCGAGGTTATTCAAGAGACGGTGAAATTTGTGAGCCTGTCGTTGGTCCGATTTATCCGGATTTGGACGTTTTATTGATTTTACTGTTGCAAGTCAAACAAACCATATCCAGGTTTTTTGGCAATCGTGGCGAGTCATTTTAACAATGCTGTCTTTTACTATGAAAGTCGTTAGGAAAATCACCGATATATCTAGGTCAGGAACGCCTTGATCTCGGCTAAAGCCGCTCCAGCTACCTTCATTTTCAGGGACGAAAGTCCTTTCAAGACCGCTAGTTTTGAGCAATATCCTCTTGGGATCTCAAGTAAATTTAAGGCTATGATCGATAATAAAGCATTAAACACGCTAGTATTCTCTTTAAATGAATGCGTTCTTCCGGAATTGCATTTGAACAAAGCCGGATTAACCGGTTTTTTTTATGCGCTGACTATCACGCCGTGCATAATCGATCCATCCGAGTGGATGGCGGAGTTGTTTTTGGGGGATAGACCCGATTTAAACGGAAGACAAGTTAAGCGCTTGAAAAAAGCGGTAGTCGCCGTGGTTAAGTCGGCAAATAAGTCGATGCTGGCCGATAAACTAGAGTTTCCGTACGATTTTTCCGAGATTGACGAAGAGACGATGGCTGATATTTGGCATTGGTGTTATGGATTTTTGAGGGGCATTAACTTGCGCTGGTCTTTCTGGCAAAGCGGTATTATCGCCAAGGAAACCGGGCAGTGTTACGATCTGGTCAAGGGAAGTATTAATATTATTACCGCATTGGTGACCGAAGACCTTAGTTATTTGGATAATTTGGAACAACTGAAGTCGCGGATCGGCAGTAATATTGAAGGAGGCGCCAGCGACGAACGGATTCTTGCTGCCGTGTTGCCGACGTTACCCGAAGCGTATCAATGTTTGCGGATATTCGCGGCAACGATGTCGAAGCGCCTGCAAGCACATCAGAGTGCTAGGGCCTCGAGCTGAGCAATGCTAAGCCGTGATGGCTATCGTTGCGGGGAAAGCTTCGAGCGAAGTCGGCGGGCGGATGCAAATTCGCTGTTCGACTTCGCTGAATGTATAAGCGTTTCGGCATCCTTGCCTGGTGGTGCTAATCCTGTTTTATCTTTTTCTAACCAGAGGGCTTGGAATACTGCTAAGTTTTCCGGCCAATTGATTCGAAAGATGTCCAAATACCGATCCGAGAATAAACGAAATCGATATGACCAACAGCGGGTTATTCAGCGATGCGCCTAAAAGAACTTCCTGATTCAATTTATCGGGAGTTTGTAGTAAATAAGCGAAGGTGGAGGAGTAACCCAAAACGCCAACCGGTATAATCGCGAATTGCGGTAAATTCGCAGACAGACACAGTACAATCACCGCGCCCGCCACGATTAATGCCGTGGTAATTTCGACGCCCAATGAGATTTCCGGATCTATTTTCAGCAGCAATAATGCGGTGACCCAGGCCATGAACACTCCGAAAATTCCATTGATTATCGTGTTAATTGCCGCCTCTCGGTCCGCGCCTAATAAGAAATAAGCCGCCCATGCAATCGTTGCAGCCCAAATAAAAAACACGCCCGCCGCGGGGCCCACCGCAAAATACGTGGCGACTCCAGAAAGAATGCCGATGCTCAGAGATAGTGCTGTAATTTTTTCCATTTGAAATTTCCTGTTGATTATCAAGGGTGTTGAAATAAAAGTGATCAGCCGCAGGGGCGAGGTTATTTTTTTCGTAAAAATTAACCAATCCAAAATATAGCACTCCGATTATTTATTGAAAATGCGACAATTTGTCACGCTGACAGCTCTTCCGTCGATGATAATATTTTTCGTCAAAATGGACGAAACTTATCAGGTCCAGACAGAATAATTCCCGGCATCACTTGGGAAAATTCCTTGTTGATTTTTCTAGTGCCTTAAAGCATGTGTATTCAGGGGAATAAGCGCGCTAAATTTGCGTATCTCGGCGCGAATCCAGGTTAATAATAATGAGCAGGTTTAAAAGATTGGTAAGTCAATAACTTGTTATATTATCGGA
This sequence comes from Methylomonas sp. MS20, assembly GCF_050275925.1. Taxonomy (NCBI): domain Bacteria; kingdom Pseudomonadati; phylum Pseudomonadota; class Gammaproteobacteria; order Methylococcales; family Methylococcaceae; genus Methylomonas; species Methylomonas sp. MS20. The sequence goes on along the minus strand of NZ_CP189962.1, from coordinate 3,869,521 downwards.
TGCGTTTTCGGTAACAGCATTCTGTTCGGGCCTCGGCTTTTCGAATGGCCTTAGATGAAACAGAAATCCCAAATAAACGGAATCCTTCCGGTTTTAGAGTGTGGAAATCGGCATCGGCGCCGATGGGCTTTGGCGGGGAGTTAAAACGAATTCAGTTTGTTAGAATCGAGGGGTGGCCGTGATGAAAACAGTCGGTTTAGGTACCTCTGCGACTTACGCCGGCCGTGAAGGCGGAGGCTTGTCCGCCGAGCCCGGCTTGCTGCACGCGTCAATGCCTGCGTTTCCAAACGCCGGCTCGCAATCGAGTGTTCTGTTTCAGCACAGCAAGCTTGCTAACGTCCTAAATGCCGAGGCAGCTCGGCGACCGAATCCAGTATCAGATCGGGTTGCACTGACGATGCTAGGGTATAGGCCTCGCGGTATTTGCCGGTCTTGACCAGGATACCTTGCAGTCCGGCGCGCTGAGCGCCGCCGACATCGGAATCGATATCGTCGCCTATCATAGCGATCCGGCTGGCTGGCAGCCCAAGTTGTCGTAAGGCCAGCGCAAAAAAGGCCGGCGATGGCTTGCCCATGACTGCGGCGGTCTTGCCGGTCGCATATTCCAGGCCGGTGACGAAAGCGCCGATGTCCATCCTGAGGCCGTCGGCTGTTTGCCAGAATTTGCCTTTGTGCAAGGCGATTAGCTCGGCGCCGGCCATGGCCATTTCGAACACCCGGTTGAGAATGTCGTAATTCCAGGCCGAACCGATATCGCCGATCACGACGGCGTCCGGCTGTTGGGCGGCGGCGTTGAATTCGGCGAATTCATCCTTGACCGCGTCGGCGACCAGAAAATGGCAGCTGCGGTAGCCGCGATGTTTGAGGTAGAGGCGCGCGGCGTGCGGAGTCGTCAATATCTCGTCGGCGGTGATCGGCAAGTCGATGGCTTGCAGTTTGGCCGCCAATTGCGCGCGCGATTGGGTCGTGGTGTTGGTGACGAAGCGGCGGGGCAAGCCCAACGACTGGATGTGCGCCAGCGCCGCCGCCGCGCCGGGAATCGCCGCGTCGCCAACGTAGAGAACGCCGTCCAGATCGAACAGCAGGCCGTCAATTTCTGAAACAGTCATCGGAAAGTCTCGTGGATACCCTGGTGCGGGGTTTTACCTCATCGTTTCCGGCCCGGTCAAGCGGCCGTGTTAGAGTCGCGGCACCAGATCGAGTTCGAACATGATGGCGTCTTCGCGGCCCTGCTTGGCGGGATAGTAATTCTTGCGGACGCCGATTTCCCGAAAACCGGTTTTGCGGTACAGGTCGATCGCGCCGGGGTTGCTGGGGCGGACTTCCAGAAAGATTTTTTCGGCGCGCGGTCGGGCGTATTCGATCAAATGCTCCAGCATCTTGCGGCCGGCGCCCTGGCGCTGAAAGCGGGGACTGACGCTGATATTCATGATATGGGCCTCGCCTGCCATCACCGAGATGATGCAATAGCCGACGATGCTGTCGTCCGGCGCTTCGCAGACCCAGTTGGTGTAATTGATGGCGCGAAAACAATCCTTGAAAATGCCTTCCGACCACGGAAACTCGTAATTTTCATTTTCGATGGTCAGCACGCGCGGTAAATCGGCGTGGTCCATCTTGCGCAGCCTCAGCAAGTCGCGCGGCGCGACCGAATCGGGAAATACCTTGGCGTAAAACTCGCGGTCGGCGTCGTAAATCACGGCATCTTTCAGCTTGTGTAGCAATTTCCACATGGGGTTAGGTTTCCAGCGATTGATAAACGGAAAGCGCGAATTGCAGGTCTTCCCAGGCTTTGGCTTTTTCGGGCAACGAGCGTAGCAAATAAGCGGGGTGGTGTACCACCGTCAACGGTATTCCGGCCAATTCGTGGCGGATGCCGCGCAGCCGCGCCAGCGGTTGCTGGGTTTTTAGCAGATTTTGCGCGGCGATGCGGCCGACGGCCACGATGAGCTTGGGTTGAATCAGTTCAATCTGGCGTTTTAAAAAATCGTGGCAGGCATCGACCTCTTCGGCCCGCGGATCGCGATTATTCGGCGGTCGGCATTTCAGCATGTTGGCGATGTAGACCTGCTCGCGGCGCATGCCTATAGCCCGGATCATTTCGTTCAGCAATTGGCCGGCCCGCCCGACGAAGGGTTCGCCTTGCAGATCCTCGTCGCGGCCCGGCGCTTCGCCGATCAGCAGCCAAGTCGCATGCTTGTTGCCGACGCCGAATACGGTCTGGGTGCGGGTCTCGCAGAGAGCGCAGGCGCGGCAGATAGCGACTTCGTGCTGCAGGTCTTTCCAGGCATGGACGTCGGTGTGAGACTTGGGGTGATGCGGCAATGGTGCGAAGGCATCGCTTTCGGATATACAAGACGAGTCGGATGCGGCGGTTTGCAGTGCCGGTTCAGCGTGCCGGTGATCGGTGGTAGTTTCGTCTACGGCCGGATATTCCGCTGTTGGCGCGGCTTCGTTATCGGCAGCGTCGAAGTGGTGAGCTTCGCTTTGCGATGCCCACCCTACAGGGGCGGCAACCGCTTGCTCGGTGACGATAGATGGATGCCGAAGTTCCCAGGCATCGATACCCATCGCCTCCAGGTATTGCAAGCGGACCGACTTTTCCATCGCGAGCTGTTACACGTCACCCTTTTGCGGATGCTGGCGCTGATCCGGGCTTTGCAGTTTGTTGACCGCGTTGATGTAAGCCTTGGCAGAGGCGATGACGATGTCGGTATCGGCGCCGGAGCCGTTGACAATGCGGCCGGCGTTTTCCAGTCTGACTGTCACTTCGCCCTGAGAATCGGTGCCGGTGGTGATATTGTTGACCGAGTACAAAGCCAAGGTCGCGCCGGTTTGCACCAGGCTTTCGATGGCCTTCAGGCTGGCATCGACCGCCCCGCCGCCGGTCGCGTTGCCGGTGACTTCCTTGCCGTCCACCAGGATGGTTACGGTGGCGTTCGGCACTTCGCCGGTCTCGGAACAGACTTTCAGCGCCACCAGTTTGATGTGTTCGTCTTCGGCCTCGAAACTTTGCTCGGAAATCAGCGCCTGTAAATCCTCGTCGAAGATTTCGTGCTTTTTATCGGCCAACTGCTTAAAGCGGAAGAAGGCATCGTTCAAATCGGCTTCGCTATCGAACTGCACGCCGAGTTCCGCCATTCGGGTTTTGAACGCGTTGCGGCCGGAATGCTTGCCGAGCACCATCCGGTTGGTGGTCCAGCCTACATCCTCGGCCCGCATGATTTCGTAAGTCTCGCGGTTTTTCAAAACGCCGTCCTGGTGAATGCCGGATTCGTGGGCAAAGGCGTTGGCGCCGACGATAGCCTTGTTGGGCTGTACCGGAAAGCCGGTGATGGACGACACCAGCTTCGAGCAGGTGACAATCTCGCGGGTGTCCAAGCGGGTGTCGCATTGGAAAAAATCCTGGCGGGTGCGGATTGCCATCACCACTTCCTCCAGCGAGGCGTTGCCGGCGCGCTCGCCCAGGCCGTTGATCGTGCATTCGACCTGACGGGCGCCGTTCATCACCGCCGACAAGGAATTAGCGACCGCAAGTCCCAAGTCGTTATGGCAATGTACCGAGAAGACGGCCTTGTCGGCGTTCGGAATCCGTTGCCGCAAATTGGCGATCATCGCGCCGAATTGCTGCGGCATGCTGTAACCGACCGTGTCCGGGATGTTCAAGGTCGTCGCGCCGGCATCTATCACCGCTTCCAGAATCCGGCACAAAAAATCCTCTTCCGAGCGGCCGGCGTCTTCCGGCGAGAACTCGACATTGTCGGTGTACTGCCGCGCGCGTTTGACGGCCTTGACCGCGTACTCGATCACTTGGTTCGGCTGCATGTTCAGCTTTTTCGCCATGTGGATCGGCGAAGTGGCAATGAAGGTATGGATGCGGGAACTGTTCGCGCCTTTCAAAGCCTCGCCGGCCCGGTCGATGTCTTTGTCCAAGGCTCTGGCCAAACCGCAGACCGTGCTGTCTTTAATCGCATCGGCGACGGCCTGCACCGCCTCGAAATCGCCTTGACTGGCGGCCGGGAATCCGGCTTCGATGACATCGACTTTCATGCGCTCCAGGGCGCGGGCGATGCGGACTTTTTCATCGCGGGTCATCGACGCGCCGGGGCTTTGTTCGCCGTCGCGCAAGGTGGTATCGAAAATAATCAATGAATCTTTCATGAGGGCTCCGTTCATGAAACGTTCGGCATCTCGCCGAGAAAGCGGAAAAAGTGGTGTTTATTGAAGTCGTCGTGGAATGATTGCTAGCCCCTCAGGGCAGCAGTCTTGGAGACGGGGCGAGCGCAAGATGGCCGGATACTGGTCGGGCGAATTCGGTAGGCTGCGGAAAAGTCGTCTTGATGTTCATGGGGCCGCACTATACTGCATAGTCGCCACGCGGCTCAAGTGCGGCGTTGCGCCTAAACGGCGAGGTCGTGTTGCCAGGGTTGAGCTTGGTCGGGCGCGGCTCGCCAGAATCGAAAGATCTCGTAACGGTCCGCAATAAATTCGGCCATCAGCTGCCGATGTTGCCGCTGAAAATAGTCGGCGACCGGTGCGGGCGGCGCGCCTCGATAGAACTCAGCCAAGGCCGATGCCAGCACTTCCGCGTTCTGAATATCGCCCATCGCGGTTAGATAGCGTTGCAAGCGTTCCAGTAAGTCCGGCTTCAGTCCAGGAATTTGATCGGGCGCGGCTTCCAGCATGTAACGCAGCTTTTTCAGCGCGATCCGCAGTTGATGGATCGTGGCCGGATGGCTGTCATTTATTGCGGCATGGCGCTCCAGCGCATCGGCATAAACCCGATCGACGACGGCCGGGATGGCTTGGGCGAGATCGATGTCGGCGGCGCGCCGGTTTGCTCGCCGGCCGGACTTTTTCAGTTTGCGCCGCAGATTGCCGGTGCTAAAAGCGGCAATCTCGGGTTCCAGGCGCCCAAGCAATCGGTTCTCCCGGCGACGCAAGTGCTCATGGAAATCGCGCAATTCCGGCAGTTCGACGATAGCCGCGTCGATGGTCAGCAACATGACTTGGGTATCGCGCAAATCGTCGAAGCGGTCGAGTTGCGCCTTCAGCACTTTGCGGGCTTTGCGTAACGCGGGGCAGGGCGCCAAGGCGCGGATCAGGTCTATCACCGACACCAGCCGGCGGATGCCGGTGCGTAATTTGTGGATGTTGTCTTCGTCGGCCCTTTGTCGGCAGGTTTGCAGGCGTTTGCGATACAGTTGCCAGTGGCGGTCCAGGGCGTGTTGTAAGAACTTGCCGGCCCCGGCCATGACTGTTTAGCCCTTGCGGCTTTGCAGCCGGCGTTTGCGCACCACCAGCGTGACGATAGGGCCGGACAGCGCGTAGCCGACCGACAACAAAAACAGCATGCGTTGCGGTTGCGCCATCACGAAACCGATCACCAGCATCGCGATAATCGCGACGATGAACGGCACTTTGTTCTTGAAATCGAGTTCCTTGAAGCTGGAATAGCGGAAGTTGCTGACCATCAGTAGCCCGGTGCTGATCGTGGTAAACAGCACCAGATATTTGAAATTCTCGACGTCGTAGCCGTTTTCGATGCAAAACAACAGGCCGCCGGCCAGAATCGCCGCCGCCGCCGGGCTGGGCAAGCCCTGAAAATAACGTTTATCGGCGACTTCGACCTGGGTGTTGAAACGCGCCAAGCGCAACGCGCCGCCGGCCATGTGTACGAAGGCGGCGAACAGGCCGGCCTGGCCCATGCTGGACAAGGTCCACAAATACATGACGATGGCCGGCGCGGCGCCGAACGAAACCATATCGGACAAGCTGTCGTATTGCACGCCGAATTCGCTTTGGGTGTTGGTCAGCCGGGCCACTCGGCCGTCTAGGCCGTCCAGCACCATCGCGATGAACAGCGAAATCGCGGCGGTTTCGAAGCGACCGTTGATCGCCGACGTGATCGCGTAAAACCCGGCGAACATCGCACCGGTGGTGAACAAGTTGGGCAGCAGATAAATGCCTCTGTGACGCGCAATTGCTGGTTTTTTTATCATCTCGGTCGGACGGGAAATTCGATTTGGCGGCATTGTACATGGTGAATATGACGGTTGCTTGAGGAAATGCCGATTGCGGGCCGTTCAGTTAAACGATCTCGGCCTGCATCGACGCATCAGCGGTTTGGCCGGTTAAACGGAGGATTCCAAACCGGCGTGGTCTGTCGTGCAAATCGTTGATGTCACGGGCTCCTCAAAACTTCCAAACCACCAGCGCCTGCGGCAGGCTTTCATGCAGGCCTTTGATGCCGTATTTGTTGTGCCAGTATTGATATTCGATGCCGATAAACAAATGGTTACCCGCGCCCCATAGATCGCCGAGGTCCAGGCGCAGTTGTGGTTGGGCTAGGGCTTGGCGGGCGGCGGTTTGGTTGCGGCCGATGAAATCGGCGAAGCCTTCGAAGCTCCATTTTGTGCCGGCGATTTCGAAAGGCAGTTTCCACACCGGCGTGATTTGCCAAGAAGTGCCGATGTCGGCGGGTTCGGTGACGCGTTGCCGTAAAAAATCGACATTGAAGTACTCGAAACCCGGCAAATCGAAATCGACGCTAATGCCATACAGCCAGGCCCGATAGCCGCTATGCGGGCTATTGACGTTTTCGCCCAGGTTGATGCCCGCCGTGGCGCCGACATCCTTGATGATGCCGAACGACAGATCCAGGCCGCTGATTTTGCCGAAGCTAAGGGTGCTGTACGCTTCGCCGTATAGGTTGACTTGCGCCGGTTGACCGCTTTCGGTGAACAGCGTGTCCATGAAGAAAAAGTTGCGGCCGTAACGCCAGCCGTGAGTATGGGTCACGGTGACGATGGAGCGAGCGATATCGTTGGCGTTAAACGGTTCGGAGTAGGTCGGGCCGTGCAAATATTGAATTTCGCTGGTGCTCCAGTCCAGCCGTTCGGCCACGCTGGCGGTCGGCGCGCCCAGTGCCGCGGCGGCGATGACGGTTTTCAGCGTATGCGAACGCAGCGACTCGGGCATGCTCATTCGATCTAGCGGACAAAAAAAAAGCCCATCGAGAAGATGGGCTTTTAAGTCTAGTCGATCAGCTTAGTTCTTGCTTTTATCGACGATTTGGTTGGCCTTAATCCACGGCATCATCGCGCGCAATTTGGCGCCGACTTGTTCGATCGGATGTTCGGCGTTCAAGCGACGGCGCGCGGTCATTTCCGGGTAGCCGGTTTGGCCTTCCAGGATAAATTGCTTGGCGTATTTGCCTTGCTGGATGTCTTCCAGGGCTTGTTTCATCGCCCAACGGCTTTCTTCGTTGATGACTTTCGGACCGGTCACGTATTCGCCGTACTCGGCATTGTTGGAGATCGAGTAATTCATGTTGGCGATGCCGCCTTCGTACATCAAGTCCACGATCAGTTTCAGTTCGTGCAAGCACTCGAAGTAGGCCATTTCCGGCGGATAGCCGGCTTCGGTCAGGGTTTCGAAACCGGCTTTGACCAGTTCGACCGCGCCGCCGCACAATACCGCTTGTTCGCCGAACAAGTCGGTTTCGGTTTCGTCGCGGAAAGTGGTTTCGATGATGCCGGAACGGCCGCCGCCGATCGCCGAGGCATAGGACAGACACAATTCCTTGGCCATGCCGGACGCATTTTGGTGAATCGCGATCAAATCCGGGATGCCGCCGCCTTTGACGAACTCGGAACGTACGGTGTGGCCGGGTGCTTTCGGGGCGATCATGATCACGTCCAGGTCTGCGCGCGGCACGACTTGGTTGTATAAAATCGCAAAGCCGTGGGCGAAAGCCAGGGCCGCGCCTTGTTTGATGTTCGGTTCGATTTCTTCCTTGTACAGCTTGGATTGAAATTCGTCCGGGGTCAGAATCATCACCACGTCGGCGCCGGCGATGGCTTCCGGTACGTCCTTGACGGTCAGGCCGCTGGCCTGGGCCTTGCCGACGGACGCGGAGCTAGCGCGCAAGCCGACGACGACGTCGACACCGGAGTCTTTCAGATTGTTGGCATGGGCATGGCCTTGCGAGCCATAGCCGATGATGGCGACTTTCTTACTGCGGATGATCGAAAGATCGGCGTCTTTGTCGTAATAAACTTGCATAGGTTCTCTCGTTACTCTGGTGTGAATTAAAAATTTTATCGACTTTCTGGGAGTCGCCGTCACGCGGAGTACCAATCTAGCGCGGTACTCCGGCGACGCTCATAGGTGTAAGCCTTTTTCGCCGCGGGAAATGCCGGTCGGGCCGGAGCGCACCACTTCGATGATGCAGCCTTCCTCGAAGCCGTGGATGAAGGCGTCCAATTTATTGGATTGGCCGGTCATTTCCACGATGTAACTGTTGTGGGTGACGTCGATGATCTTGCCGCGAAAAATATCCACCATGCGTTTGACTTCCTCGCGGGTGTCGTGGCTGGTTTTGATTTTGACCAGCATCAGCTCGCGCTCTATATGCGCCGATTCGGCCAGGTCGATCAATTTGACGACATCGATCAATTTATTCAGTTGCTTGGTGATCTGCTCGATGATTTCGTCGCTGCCGCTGGTGACCAAGGTCATCCGCGACAGGCTGGGATCTTCGGTCGGCGCCACGGTCAACGATTCGATATTGTAGCCGCGCGCCGAGAACAGTCCGGCGACGCGCGATAGCGCGCCGGCTTCGTTCTCGATCAGGATGGAAATAATGTGCCGCATCACGATAACTCCCTGTCGACCGGAGTGCCGGGCGCGACGCGCAATTTCATGTCGTGGTGGGCCTTGCCTGCTTCTATCATCGGATATACGTTCTCGGTTCTATCGGTAATGAAATCCAGGAACACGGTTCTGTCCTTCATTTCAAAGGCTTGTTTCAGTGCGTCGCGCACTTCTTCCGGTTTCTCGATGCGCATGCCGACATGGCCGTAGGCTTCGGCGAGTTTGACGAAGTCCGGAATCGTGTCCATGTAGGAGTGCGAGTAGCGGCTTTGATAGGAAAATTCCTGCCATTGCCGGACCATGCCCATGTAACGGTTATTCAGATTAACGATCTTGACCGGCGTGTTGTATTGCAACGCGGTCGAAAGCTCCTGTATGCACATCTGAATGCTGGCTTCGCCGGTGATGCAGGCCACGTCTGCTTCCGGAAACGCCAGCTTTACGCCGATCGCGGCCGGCAAGCCGAAGCCCATCGTACCCAGGCCGCCGGAGTTGATCCAGCGCCGCGGCTTATCGAAATGGTAATACTGCGCCGCGTACATTTGATGTTGGCCGACGTCCGAGGTCACGAAGGCCTCGCCGTTGGTGACTTCGTACAATTGCTCGACCACGTATTGCGGCTTGATGATCCGGCTTTCCCGGTCGTATTCCAGGCAGCGTACCCCGCGCCAACTGTCGATCAGCTTCCACCAGTTTTCCAGGGAGGCCTTTGACGGTTTGTCCTTGCTGTCGCGGATCAACTCGAGCATTTGCTTCAGCACCGGTTTGACTTCGCCGACAATCGGCACGTCCACTTTCACGGTCTTGGAAATCGAGGCTGGATCGACATCGATATGAATGATCTTGGCGTACGGGCAGAACTCGGTCAACTTGCCGGTAACCCGGTCGTCGAAGCGCGCGCCGACCGCCAGGATCACGTCGCTTTCGTGCATCGCCATGTTGGCTTCGTAAGTCCCGTGCATGCCCAGCATGCCGACGAATTGCTTGTCGGTGGCCGGATAAGCGCCCAGACCCATCAAGGTGTTGGTGATCGGAAAGCCCAGCAATTGAGTCAGCTCGGTCAATTCTTGATGGCCCTCGCCCAGGATTACGCCGCCGCCCGAATAAATGATCGGGCGTTGCGCGGCCAGCAGCATATCGACGGCCCGCTTAATCTGGCCCTTGTGGCCGGTCACCACCGGGTTGTAGGAGCGCATCACGATTTTTTTCGGGTACTTATAAGGTACCTTGATGTTTGGGTCGGTGATGTCCTTCGGCACGTCGACCAATACCGGGCCGGGGCGACCAGTCGTTGCCACGTAAAAGGCTTTTTTCATGGTCTCGGCGAGATCGTTGACGTCCTTGACCAAAAAGTTGTGCTTGACGCAGGGGCGGGTGATGCCGACCGTATCGACTTCCTGGAACGCGTCGCTGCCGATCACCGGCGACGGCACTTGTCCGGAAATAATCACCATCGGAATCGAATCCATATACGCCGTGGCGATGCCGGTGACGGCGTTGGTGGCGCCGGGGCCGGAAGTCACCAGCACCACGCCGGGCTTGCCGGTGGCGCGGGCGTAGGCGTCCGCCGAGTGGGCCGCGGCTTGTTCGTGCCGGACCAGGATGTGCTTCACGTCGTCTTGATGGAATATGGCATCGTAGATGTGCAATACAGAGCCACCCGGATAGCCAAATACGAATTCGACACCTTCATCTTTAAGACATTGGACAAGAATTTGCCCGCCACTGAGTTCCAATTTTAAGCCCTCGAAAACAATACGGATCGCACGGATACGGATTTACAAAAAAGGTTGGATAAGCTACTGTCTTTGGTCGTTTTCGTCAAGGAAAACCCAGGGTTTCGCTTGGATTTTGCCGACACTGCAATTTAGGGTCGATCGTCATGAAGCGATGCATGGCGAATTAAACTGGGAGCAAGAGGTCTCGAAGCCGTTTCAGCGAAGGGCGTTGCGCGAACTTTCGATCCAGTTTGTCCGGTTCGGGCGGGATGGGTTCCTATTCGCTGATTACTTTCCACATTTGTCACGCTATTCGCTATTTATTTTGTTGCGGTCTTCCAAGGATACGACCAGTCGGGGGGGGGCTGCGTTGTTTACTTGGCGATTCCAACACGGAAATCGGCCGTTTGTCGGCGCTGAAACTTTCGAATTGGACTAGAGTTAACGACTTCTAATCGACTGTCGGAAACATTTCATGTTCGAGCGCTTGATAACGCATTGGGTTTATGGCGGCGCGTTGGCCGGGTTACTATTATTGATGTTATTCCCGTTGTTGACCGCGGGGTGGTCGATGCCGCTCGCGCTGACGTTTCTGCATCTGCCGATGTATATGCTGCATCAGTACGAGGAACACGATCAAGACCGCTTCCGAACTTTTTTCAACCGGACCGTCGGCGGCGGCAAGCCCGTGCTGTCGTCGTTGGCCGTGTTTATCATCAATGTCCCCGGCGTTTGGGGCGTCATCGTCATTGCCACCTATTTGGCGGTGCTCCACGAGCCGGGTCTGGGTTTGATCGCAGTCTATCTGGCCGTCGTCAACGGTCTGGTCCACATCGGTCACGCCTTGGCTTTCAAAATGTACAATCCCGGACTTGCGACCGGCGCGGCGCTGTTCTTGCCGGTAGGTGCTTACAGTATTTGGCAGTTTCATATGGCCGGGGTCGCGGGATTTGTGGCGCACGCGACCGGCATCGCGGTTGCCGTTGCCATCCATGCCGGGATTATCGTTTACGTCCGTAGCCGGGGCGCATTTGAGGGTCGCGCATGAAGCACGCGATTTGGCCAGGCGACCGATGCGCCGAGGTCGGCTGACCTACGTTCGTATCGACGCTTTGCGAGTTTTGTGTTCTCTTAAAAGCCTGTGCGCTCGTTCCGGATCCAGTATATTCGAATTGGCGGGGTTTGAGTTTTGCGGTATTCACCAAAATAGAGCGTTAAATTCAGCTTAATTGCACCTAGTTGGTGCTTAAGCGGCTGTTTTATAAGCAGTAAAAGGTTGGAAATAATGGCGGTATATTCTAGGCTTGATATATAATTTTCCTTCCTTAATCACTGAGTCATAATCTATGTATGCATTACAAAACCCTGTTTTTGATACCGATATTCCAGAGTTGCGGTTAAGCGGTATTAATGGTTATTCCATTCTAGGCGACCGTATTACGCTGAATATTGGTGAAATTGCCAACCACCGGTCGTTCGGGAATCTAAGCGGCACGCTTTCGGTGGAACTCTGGGCGCTGAATCAAGCGTATCAGGGCGGCGGTTTCAGCGGCATTCCGTTGGCTGGCGTCGTTATCGGCGAATTGCATGGTCAACATGCGATTGGGCCTGCTTCGTGGGATCTGGCGTTCCAAGAGCCCGGCGAAGGATACTGGCAACTGACGCTGATGTTGCGCGAGTGGAATGGCATGGCTTACGAGACGCGCGATTTCGTCAATTTCGCGGCACCGTACCGTCCGGTTAAAACCGCCGTCCGGCAAGCTTCGAACAATGTCATCGAAGTGAGTTTCATCGAGTACAAGCATGCCGAAGCCAGCGATAACCAATCGGGACGCTTTGTCGAGAACGACTACTTCTTGCAAGCCCAGGCGCTCAAACCGGCGGCCGCCGAACTGTTGTTACTGGGCAATTGCGGTTATGACGTTCAAAATGGGCGGATTCGGTTGAATGTAGGTGAAATTGCCAACCGGCGCGGCGCGGACAATATCAGCGGTACCTTGGCGTTGGAGTTATGGGCGCTCGATCAAGCCTATCAAGGCGGGCATTTCGACGGTTACGCGGTGGCCGGCGTCCGGGTCGGCGAATTGGCCGGTCGGCAAGGTTTGCGCGAGCTGAGTCTGGAAACCGAATTTTGCGAGCCGCCGGTCGGTCGCTGGCATTTGAGTCTCATGTTGCGGGAATGGAACGGAGTGGCTTACGAAACTCGGGATTGCATCAATTTCGCGGTCCCTTACACAGTGGCGCCGAAACCGGTCGCGGTTCGCAAAGAGTCGGACAATGTCATCAATGTTCAGTTCGGCGACACCAAAAAATCGACAGTCACGCCAGTCGAGCCGGTAGCGCTTGCCGGCGCGGAGCAGGCGTCGAGAGCGTCGATCAACCAAGCAACCCTGGACGAATTGGGCGCGCTAAAGGGCGTGCCGAAAAAGACCGTCGAAAATATTGTCGCTGCGCAACCGTTCGCCTCGTTCGACGACCTCTCCAATGTCAAGGGCGTCGGCCCGAAATTACTGAAATTGTTGCGCGAGCTGTTTGCGTTGTAAATGTTCCAGATTGAGCGGCGCGCGGCTTCGAAAGCACTTTCAGCGGTTTTGATCGCCGATTTGATTGCCAAGCGCGCTCGGGCATGCCGGCGACATTGCCGGCATGCCTTGGGCAGGTTTATCTAGCGACATTGCCCGCACACACTTTGCAGAAGTTTGGCGACTGAAATCGGATTCCCATCTCGCCGCCATTTCGACGATAATATCCGGCTTTGTCATTGTCGCCGGACCTCTAAATCCCAGTCATGAAGCTGGAAAAAATCAAACTCGCGGGCTTTAAGTCCTTTGTCGATCCGACCACGATTCCGATTCAGGGCAACCTGACCGCGATCGTCGGGCCTAACGGCTGCGGCAAGTCCAACATCATCGACGCGGTGCGTTGGGTGATGGGCGAGAGTTCGGCCAAGCATCTGCGCGGCGGCAATATGGCCGATGTGATTTTCAACGGTTCGTCCGGGCGCAAGCCGGTGAGCGTGGCGTCGGTGGAATTGGTGTTCGACAACGCCGAAGGCAAGGCCGGCGGCGAGTATGCGCAATACGCGACGATTTCGATCAAGCGCCAGGTGAGTCGCGACGGCCAGTCGCAATTCATGCTGAACGGCAGTAAATGCCGGCGCAAGGACATCACCGACTTGTTTTTGGGCACCGGCCTGGGTTCTCGCAGCTATGCCATCATCGAGCAGGGCACGATCTCGCGGATGGTGGAAGCCAAGCCGGAAGATCTGAAGCTGCATATCGAGGAAGCCGCCGGCGTTTCCAAATATAAGGAAAGGCGTTCGGAAACCGAAACCCGGATGCGCCATACCCGCGAGAATCTGGAGCGGTTGAACGACCTACGCGACGAGGTCGACAAGCAAATTAAGAACTTGGCCAAGCAGGCGGAAAAGGCCGAAAAATACACCGAACTCAAAAAGCAGGAGCGCCGCTTCAAGCAGGAATTGCTAGCGATGCGTTGGCAAAGCTTTCAGCGCAACGCTCAGCAACTCGAAGCCAAGCTACAGACGATCGCCGAGGAGCATAACCGCTTGTTCGTGTCGCTGCGCGATACCGAAAAGGCGATGGAGCTGAAGCGCGGCGAGCAAAAAGCCCAGCAACAACATCTGGATAGCACTCAGGCCGAATATACCGCCGTCGTGGCCGAAGTCAGCCGGCTGGAACAGGCGATCAAGCACAATCAAAAAAGCCACGAAGAAACCTTGATCGAAATCCAGCGCTTAAAACAACAAGCGGAACAGGCGAACATCGAATGCGAGCAGGATAGGCAACAACTGGAAGAAATCCGCCAGACTTTGCTGGAAGCTGAGGAGACGATGATCGTCGCCAAGGAACGTGAGGAAGACTTGCTCGGCATCCAACAGGACGCGCATCTGCAAAAACAGCAATGGCAGTTGCGTTGGGAAGAATTCTTGGCCGAGAACGCCGGTTACCGCGAGCAGGCCGAAGTCCAGCGGACCAAATTGGTGCAGTTGGAAAATCAGAATCGTCAGTTGCAGGCCCGTTTGGATAAGTTGCGCGGCGAGCGCGGTGAGTTGGCCGATACCCAGTTGCAACTGGCTTTGGATACGCTGGATAGCAGTATCGAACTGATCGAAACCGAACGCGAACAGTTACAGCGGCAACTGGAAGCGGTGTTGCAGCGCATCGCCGAACTGCGCCCGGAGATTAAGCAATTACACGATAGCTTGCACACCAATCGCGCCGAGCTGCAGAAAGTCAACGGCAAGATCAGCTCGTTGGAATTGCTGCAGCAACACGCCATGGGCAAGGACAAAAAAGACTTGTCGGCATGGCTGGAACAGGTCGGATTGGAGCAACAACCGCGGCTGGCCGAGTTTCTTGAGGCCGATGAGGGCTGGGAAACTGCGGTCGAAACGGTGTTGGGCAGTTATCTGGAAGCGATTTGCGTCGACAGCACCGAAACGATTCTTGGAGAGTTGCAGGAATTGAGCAAGCAGTCGCTGATCGTGTTCGAAACTCACACCGTGCCGTCGGTCGCCGCTTTAAACGCGTTGGCCGGCAAGGTAAACAGCCGTTGGTGCCTCGATAGTTTGTTGAGCGGCATCTACTGTGCCGATTCGATGACGCAAGCCCGCCAAATGGCCTTGCAGCCGCACGAGTCGGTAGTGTTGGCGGACGGCACTTGGCTGGGCCGGGACTGGATCAAAATCAGTCGCGGTAGCGACAGCAAGGCCGGGGTGCTGCATCGCGAAAAAGAGTTGCGAGAACTGAAGCTGCGCCAGGGCGAATTGCAGATGGCGATTGCCGAGGATGAGCAGCAATTGGAACACTGCGAGCAAGCATTGAAGGCCGCCGAGAGCCATCGCGAACAATATCAACAAAAAGATAAACTGCTGGGTGCGGAACATTCGGCCAAGAGCGCCGAATTCAGCGCCCAATCGGCTCGTCTGGAACAGCAGCAACGCCGCGCCGCCCAGCTCGATCACGAAATCGAAGAGCTGAGCGGGCATCTAGGCGAAATTGTCGAAAGTATTTCCGAAGCGGAGCTGATTAAACAAGATGCCGAGCAGGCACTGGGCGATTTGGGCGAGAAGAAAGCGCAACTGGAAGAGTTGAACCGGCAAATTCAGGCTCAACAACAAAATACCGATGCCTCGGTCGGCGAGGCCCGGCATCATTTACAGCGCTTGCATGCGCAGATCGAGTCGATGAAGTCGTCCGAAGTGCTGACCGTCAAACAAATCGAGCGTTTACAGTCTCAGCATCGGCAAGCGGCCGATCGCATCGCCGAACTGGAAAGCAAATTGCAGTTCGCACTGGAGCCGATGGACGACGAGAAAATGCAGCTCGAGGAATTGCTGGAGCGTAAACGCCAGATCGAAGATCTGTTGCAATCGGAACGCCGGGCTCAACAAGCCAGCGAACAAACTGTCAGCGAGCTGGCCGAGCAATATTCCCGCAACCAACGCGAGCTCGAAAAGCAGAAAGAAGCCTTGGACAAGGTGCGCTTCGAGCAGCAGGACAGCAAGGTCAGGCAACAGACCGTCGCCGAACAATTGGCCGAAGTCGATGCCGACCCAGAAGTTATTTTGAGAGCTTTGTCGGACGGAGCCAGCGAGAGTCAGTGGAAACGCCAGGTGGACGATCTGGCCGAGCAAATCGAGCGCTTGGGTTCGATTAATCTGACCGCGATCGAGGAATATAAAACCCAATCCGAACGGATGAAGTTTTTGAACGAGCAGCACGACGACTTGGTCGACGCGTTGAACACGCTGGACCAGGCCATCAGCAAGATAGATCGCGAAAGTCGGCAGCGTTTCAAGGAAACCTTCGACAAAATCAACGACGGACTGAAGGAAAAGTTTCCGCGCCTGTTCGGCGGCGGCCAGGCTTATCTGGAATTGACCGAGGACGACGTACTGGAGGCCGGCGTCAACATCATTGCCCGGCCGCCCGGCAAGCGCAACAGCTCGATACATTTGTTGTCCGGCGGCGAGAAGGCGCTGACCGCCGTCGCGCTGGTGTTTTCGATTTTCGACCTGAATCCGGCGCCGTTTTGCTTGCTGGACGAAGTCGATGCACCGCTAGACGACGCCAACGTGGTGCGCTTTTCCAAGATGGTCGAGGACATGTCGTCTACCGTCCAATTCTTGTACATTTCACACAACAAAGTCACTATGGAAATTGCAAAACATCTGGCAGGTGTTACCATGAAGGAACCGGGCGTGTCCCGTTTAGTGGCTGTAGATATCGATGAAGCGGTAAGCATGGCGGAAAGCTAATGGATAAAGAACTACTCAGAGTCGTGATTATTTTGATCGGCGTGCTGGTGATGATCGGCATGGTGTTGTGGCATTTCGTCAAGGGTTTGCGCGACAAACGCGCGGCCGACGATTATTACGACGACGATCGCTACGACGAAAGAGACGACGAATTCGAGGTCGAAGCCGATGAAGACGAAATGGATTTGTTCCGGGTCGGCGAAGATCTGGTGGATGGCGATGCCTTGCTCGACGATAGGGCGATTCAGCCGACGCCCAAGCAGAGCACGCCGTCGCGGCCGGAGCCGAGCGCGAGCGTAAAACCGCAACCTAGCGTAAAGCGTTCCGAGTTGCCGGCGCTGATCGAATTCAGCATCGTTGCCCGCGCCGACGAGGGTTTCAAGGGAGAGGACTTGTTCGAGGCTTTCGAACGCGTCGGTTTGAAATACGGCAGCGTTAAGGTTTTCGAGCGCGTCGATAAGAACCGGATGGTGGATTTCGCGGTGGCCAGCATGGTCGATCCCGGTACCTTCCCCGACGACGATCTGGAAAACTTTTATTGTCCCGGTATTGTGTTCTTCATGCAGCCGCGCGAGGTCGAGGCACCGTTGGCGGTTTTCGACGACTTCATGGAAACCATGGACACCTTGGCCGAAGAATTGGACGGCGTGGTTTGGGATAATCAGCGCCAACCGCTGACCGCCGAAACCGTCGATCATTTCCGACAACTGATGATTAAGGCTTCCTGAACGCTCCGCCCTCGCCGCGACGGCGGTCTGCTCTTTAACCGAAATAACTCAAACGAAATCACCTGACTCAGTGGACCAGAAACATATTCGAAATTTCTCCATCATCGCCCATATCGATCACGGTAAATCGACGTTGGCGGATCGCTTCATCCAGATTTGCGGCGGGTTGAGCGACCGGGAGATGGAGTCGCAGGTGCTCGATTCGATGGATCTGGAACGCGAACGCGGCATCACGATCAAGGCGCAAAGCGTCACATTGGATTATCAAGCCGGCGACGGCGAAACCTATCAACTGAATTTCATCGATACGCCCGGCCACGTGGATTTTTCCTACGAGGTTTCCCGCTCGCTGGCGGCCTGCGAAGGCGCGCTGTTGGTGGTGGATGCCGCGCAGGGTGTCGAAGCGCAAAGCGTCGCCAATTGCTATACCGCGATCGAACAAGGCCTGGAAGTCGTGCCGGTGTTGAACAAAATCGATTTGCCGTCGGCGGAACCCGAGCGGGTGATGACCGAGATCGAGGATGTAATCGGTATTCCAGCCGACGAGGCTTGCCGGATCAGCGCCAAAACCGGTTTGAATGTCGAGTCGGTGCTGGAGCAGTTGATTCACAAGATTCCCCCGCCCAGCGGCAACGAAGCAGGGCCGTTACAGGCCTTGATCATCGACTCCTGGTTCGACAACTATTTGGGGGTGGTGTCGCTGGTGCGCATCGTCAACGGCAGCCTGCGCCGCAAGCAAAAGATCACGGTGATGTCGACCGGCAAGTCCTATCTGGCGGAAAAACTGGGTGTGTTTACCCCCAAACAACTGGAAAAGCAGGATTTGGGGACTGGCGAGGTCGGTTTCGTTGTTGCCGGGATTAAGGATATCTTCGGAGCGCCGGTCGGCGACACGATTACCGGCGCCGACAATCCGGCCGCGGAAGCCTTGCCCGGTTTCGAAAAAGTTCAGCCTAGGGTATTCGCAGGTTTGTATCCGGTCAGTTCCGACGATTTCGGCGCGATGCGGGAGGCGCTGGACAAGTTGCGTCTTAACGATTCGGCGTTGAATTTCGAGCCGGAGACCTCGCAAGCCTTGGGTTTCGGTTTTCGCTGCGGTTTCCTGGGCATGCTGCATATGGAAATCGTTCAGGAGCGCTTGGAGCGCGAGTACGATATCGATTTGATCACGACCGCGCCGACGGTGGTTTACGAAGTCGAGACGCATAACGGCGAAGTGTTGATGGTGGATAATCCTGCGAAGTTGCCGGATCCAGGCACCATTACCGAAGTGCGAGAACCGATCATCTTGGCGAACATTCTGGTGCCGCAAGCCTATCTGGGCAGCGTGATCAATCTGTGTATCGAAAAGCGCGGCGTACAAAAAAATATGCAATACGTCGGCGGTCAGGTGAGTTTGAACTACGAACTGCCGATGAGCGAAGTGGTACTGGATTTCTTCGATCGTCTGAAGTCGGTCAGTCGCGGCTACGCTTCGTTCGATTACGAGTTTGTCCGTTTCGAGCCGGCGCCTCTGGTGAAACTGGATGTGTTGATTAACGCCGACAAGGTCGATGCCTTGTCGATTATCGTGCATCGCGATCAGGCTCAGAATCGTGGCCGCGATCTGGTCGAGAAAATGAAAGACCTGATTCCGCGCCAGATGTACGAAGTGGCGATCCAAGCCGCGATCGGTTCCAAAATCATCGCCCGCTCCACGGTCAAGGCGATGCGGAAGAACGTGACCGCCAAATGCTACGGCGGCGACATCACCCGTAAGAAAAAGCTGTTGGAAAAACAAAAGGCCGGCAAAAAGCGGATGAAGCAAGTGGGTAGTATCGAAATTCCGCAGGAAGCCTTTCTGGCGGTGTTGCAGGTCAACAAAGAATAGTGACGGTTTATTAGCATGGATTACGATTTTTCCTTTTTTCTGGTGGCGGCAACCTTCGTTACCGGTGTGATTTGGGGCGGATATTGGTTGTATCTGCGCCAGACTCAACAGCCCTATCCGGTCGAGAAAGAACCGGTGTTGGTGGAATACGCCCGCTCGTTTTTCCCGGTCGTGTTGATCGTGTTGCTGCTACGTTCGTTTTTGTTCGAGCCGTTCCGGATTCCGTCCGGCTCGATGATGCCGACGCTGTTGGTCGGCGATTTCATTTTGGTCAACAAATTTACCTACGGCGTGCGCTTACCGGTGATTAATAAAAAAATCATCGAAATGAACGAGCCAAAACGCGGGGATATTGTGGTGTTCCGCTTCCCGAAACAACCGTCGGTCGATTACATCAAGCGCGTGATCGGCTTGCCGGGCGACCGCATCGGTTATTTCGAAAAAGTGATTTATGTGAACGGCCAGCCGATCAAACAAGTCTCGCTGGGGCGTTATCAGGGCGTCGGTCAAGGTGTCGGCATGAGTGGAGCCGAGCGTCTGGAAGAAGATTTAATGGGCGTCGAACACTCGATTTTGATCAGCCGCGGCGTGTCGACGGTACAAGACGTATTCGTCGTGCCCGAAGGTCACTATTTTGTAATGGGCGACAATCGCGACAACAGTAACGACAGCCGCTATTGGGGGTTTGTGCCTGAAGCTAACTTGGTCGGCAAGGCGTTTTTTATCTGGATGAATTGGGATTGGGAAAATAAGGGCATTGCTTTCGATCGACTCGGCACTAGGCTACGCTAAGCCGACCGACGGTCGATTCCTATTTAACTCGTTTGGGGACATCCTATGCCGACATCGATCAAGCATCAGCGCGGGCTGACGTTTATTTCCATCGTTTTTATTCTCGGGCTGATCGCATTCTTTACGCTATTGGTGTTGAAAATCGCGCCAATTTATATCAATCATAGTCGGGTGATGAACGCCTTGAAGGCTGTGGAAGCGACCACCGATATCGCCAGCAAGTCCAAAGCCGAGATCAAGTCCAGTTTGGAAAAACGTTTCGACTTGAACTACGTGGAATACGTTAAGCCGGAAGATGTCAAGATTGTTGCCCAACCCGGTTACGTCAGCGTCGAGATCGATTACGAGCGAGTGGAACCCATCTTTGGGAACTTAAGCGTGCTGGTGGAGTTTCACGAAGGATTCGAAGCCGGGAACAAGTGATAAAAAAGCCGGAAATACTCGCGAAAAAATTGGGATTGACCTTCCAAAATCCCGGATTGCTGGCCGTGGCCCTGACGCATCGCAGTGTCGGTGCCAAGAATAACGAGCGTCTGGAATACTTGGGCGACTCGGTGCTCGGTTTTGTCATCGCGCAAAAGTTGTACGAATCGTTTCCCGAGGCCGGCGAAGGCGTATTGAGCCGCTTGCGTGCCAGCCTGGTCAATCAGAATTCACTGGCCGAATTGGCGCGTGAGCATAATCTGGGCGAGTACTTGATACTGGGGTCCGGCGAACTGAAAAGCGGCGGTTTTCGCCGCGATTCGATACTGTCCGATGCGCTGGAAGCGATTATGGGCGCTTTGGTCGAGGATCAGGGCGTCGAGGCTTGCCGGACCTGGATATTGGGCTTGTTCGCCGACAAATTGGCCGAGCTGAAAGCCGACGATTGGGTCAAGGATCCTAAAACCCGTTTGCAGGAGTTGATGCAAGCTAAACGCAAACCCTTGCCGATTTACGAATTGGTCGCGATGTCGGGTGTCGACCACGCGCAAACCTTCGAGGTCAGGTGTAAAGTAGCCGTCACCGATCAGGTTTCCCAGGCTAGCGGTATTTCCCGTAAGAAAGCCGAACAGGCCGCGGCCGAGAAAATGTTGAATTTACTTTTGAATACGGATCAATGAACTGCGGACATGTCGCGTTAATCGGTAGGCCGAATGTCGGCAAATCCACGTTAATGAATCACTTGCTGGGACAAAAGCTCAGCATCACTTCCCGTAAACCTCAAACCACGCGTCATCGTATCCTCGGCATCAAGACCACCGGTGTCGGGCAGGCTATTTTCGTCGATACGCCCGGTATGCACCGTGATGAGAAAAAAGTGCTGAACCGCTATTTGAATAAAACCGCCGACAGCTCCTTACTGGGTGTCGATTTGGTGTTATGGCTGTTGGACGGTTTGTATTGGCACGAGTACGACGAACAAATCTTCAGAAAGCTGGAGCAGGCCGGTTTACCGGTGATTTTGGTCGTGAATAAGATCGACAAGGTGAAGGACAAGCAGGCCGCGCTGGCCTTCTTTGACGAGGCGGCCAAAAAGTTTCCGTTCAAGCACATTGTGCCGGTGTCGGCGTTGAAAAGCACCAATCTCGAAGAACTGGAGCGCCAAATTATGGCTTTGTTGCCGGAGGCCGAGCCGATCTTTCCGGAAGATCAAATTACAGACCGCTCGGAACGCTTTTTTGCCGCCGAGATCATCCGCGAGAAATTGACGCGCCGATTGGGTGACGAATTGCCGTATGCATTGACCGTTGAAATCGAGTTATACGAAGAACATCCCAGTCTGACGAAGATTTACGCCAATATTTGGGTTGAGCGTAGCAGTCAAAAAAGCATCGTTATCGGTAAACAGGGCGAAAACCTGAAAAAAATCGGTACCGAAGCGAGAGTGGACATCGAAAAACTGATAGACCAAAAAGTGTTTTTGCAGCTTTGGGTCAAAGTCAAAAAAGGCTGGTCGGACAACGAACGCGCCTTGCAAAGTTTGGGATTTCTCGACAGCGCGGAGTGATGTCCGACTCGACGGTTTATTTGCAGCCGGCTTATATCCTGCAACACCGGCCGTATCGGGAAACCAGTCTACTGCTCGAGGTTTTCACCCGGGACTATGGCATCGTGTCGATGTTGGCGAAAGGCGTACGCAAGCAAAAATCCAAATCAGCCGGGCTTTTGCTACCGTTCACAGCGTTGAAATTGTCGTTTTCCGATCGCGGTGAATTGAAGACTCTGGTGGGTAGCGAGTTTGTCCGCCAGTATCCCCTCGAGCGCTTGGCGTTGTATTGCGGCTTTTATGTGAACGAACTGGTCCAATTGTTTTTACATCGCCACGACCCGCACCCGGCATTGTTTGCGGTTTACCGGGCAGCATTGCGAGATTTGACCTTGGGTGTCGGTATCGAGCAAACCTTGCGTTATTTCGAATTGGATTTGCTCAGGGAGGCGGGGTACGAGGTTGAGTTGGCGGTCGCGGCGGATCGTGCGCCGATTTCGCCGCGCGAGCGCTACGACTATCGCGCCGATCAGGGCTGGGTACTTGATGCCGGTGGCCGAGCGAGCGGGACAACCTTGCTGGCCTTGGCCAAGCGAGATCGGCTTCAGGACGGCATTGCCGCCGAAGCCAAGGTGATATTGCGCCAGCTTCTGGACGGTCATCTGCGAGGGCGGCCGTTGAAGAGTCGCGAAGTGCTGGCGACGATGTTGAAACATCTATGAATAAATTCACGATAGGATGGGTAATTGCAGCGAATGACTAAGCAACCGATACTACTGGGTGTCAATATCGATCACGTCGCCACGGTGCGTCAAGCCCGCGGTACCCGCTATCCCGATCCCGTGCATGCGGCCTTGATGGCCGAGCAGGCCGGAGCCGACGGAATTACCGCTCATTTGCGCGAGGATAGACGCCATATTCAGGATAGAGATATCGACTTGCTGAAGCAGGTGTTGCAGACCAAGTTGAATCTGGAGATGGCGGTCACGGATGCGATGTTGGATCTCGCTTGCCGGGTGCGGCCGCAAGCGTGTTGTTTGGTACCGGAACGCCGTGAGGAATTGACGACCGAAGGCGGTTTGGATGTCGCGGGAGCCTTGGTGCGGATGCGAGGGGCGTGTAGGCGCTTGGCCGACGTCGGCGTGGAAGTCTCGCTATTCATCGATCCCGAGCTGGCGCAGATCGATGCGGCTGTGCAGGCGGGCGTGCCGGTTGTCGAATTGCATACCGGTCGTTACGCCGATGCCGACAGTCGAGATAGTCGGCTGGCGGAATTGGAGCGCATAACGGTCGCGGCGGAGTACGCCTATCGCGAGGGCTTGCAAGTCAATGCCGGCCACGGGTTGACCTTGAACAACGTTGAGGCGATTTGTCGAATTCCAACCATAGTCGAGTTGAATATCGGTCATGCGTTGATCGCCCAAGCATTGTTTGGCGGATTGGCGCAAGCGGTCGGCGACATGAAGCGGGTTATGCGTGAGGCGCGCGCCCAAGTTTAGCCCGATGCTGACAGAGCTGGAGTTTTATCAATTGACCGCGATAGGCAATCGCGACGTCAATCAGGATTGCATGGCGCACCGGGTGTGCGCCGACTATGCGGTTTTCGTGGTGGCCGACGGCTTAGGGGGGCACCATGCCGGTGAAAAGGCGTCGCAGTTTTTTTGCCGTTTACTGGTGGCGTTGGCCGACAAATACCAGCCGCAGATTCATCTGCGCGGCGAATCGGCCGTGCAGGCTTGGATCGCCGACACGATAGGTAAAATGCGCGAATTGTTCGCCGGCGATCCCGACGGTAGCAACGCCCATACCACCTGTGCCATTTTGTATCTGGACCCGCGTCAGGCCATCACCGCGCATTGCGGGGATTCGCGAATTTACCGGATCAATCCCGAGCGGGTGCTTTGGCGCACCAAGGATCATTCGGTGCCGCAGCAATTGTATGACGAGGGCAGAATTAGCGAGTGGGAAATGGGCGCGCATCCCGATCAGCATAAATTGACCCGCAGTATCAATGTGTTGATGCCGGCTCAGGTTGACGTAGTGCGTTGCCCGCCGATGTTGGAAGGGGAGACGTTCGTATTGTGCAGCGACGGGTTTTGGGAGTTCGTCAAGGAGCAAGAGATGCTGACCTTATCGCAACCGGACAGCGGAAAAGCAGAGCTTAGGAAAATGGCGAAAATGGCGGTGTTGCGCGCGCAAGGCCACAGCGATAACGTCACTGTTCAATGGGTGCGCAAGCTTTAAGGCAAACGTCGTGCGGCATTTTGCCTTAGGGCGTGAAAAAGGCCGAGCCGCTCGCTGAGCGGTTCGGCCTTGTCGGTTGGTCGGATAATATAGGCAGACGCTTAATGTGTTGCCAATCCGTGTTTTTGAATTCTATAAAGTAATGTATCGCGAGAGATGCCCAGCAACCTCGCCGATTTACTGCGGTTGCCCTTGGTTCGGCGCAGTGCCTGTAAGATCATGTCCGCTTCCAATGCGTCCAATTGCAGGCCAAGTTCGGGTAAGGTAAATGCTGAACTTGGATTGGCGGGGCCGCGATTAAATTCATGGGGCAGGTTTTCAGGTTCGATGACCTTGCCTGACAACAAAATGCTGAGGCGCTCGCACAGATTGCGCAGCTCGCGAACATTGCCCGGCCACTTGTAGGATTTCAAGGTCCTTAACGCGTGCCGGCTGAAAGTTGGCGGTTCCAGACTGTGGGCCGCCGAGAAATGGGTAAAGAAGTGATTGGCGAGCAGCTCAATGTCGTCGGTACGTTGATGAAGAGCCGGAATTTCAAGAGGAACCACATTCAGGCGGAAATACAAGTCCTGCCGAAATTCGCCGAAATCTATCAGTTTGCTCAGATCGGCGTTGGAAGCGGCGATGACACGGACGTTGACTTTATAGGGTTTAGTGCCTCCGACCGGAAGGCATTCGCCGGATTCCAAGAAACGCAACAATTTGGACTGAATCGAAAAGGGCAACGAGTTGATTTCGTCAAGAAATAATGTGCCGCCGTCGGCCGCTTGAAACAGGCCTTGTTTGTCGCCCACCGCGCCGGTAAACGCACCTTTTTTATGTCCGAAGATCTCGGATTCCACCAAACCTTCCGGCAATGCCGCGCAGTTTAGTGTGATGAACGGTTTGTTGGCTCTAGGGCTTTCTTTTTGGATGGCGGTGGCAAGTACTTCCTTGCCTGTGCCGGTCTCGCCTTTGATCAAAACGGTTACGTCGGTTGCCGCAACGATGCGCGCGCTACGGATTAGCGCCTCGATAGCCGGAGATTGACCGATAATAGGATCGAAATTATCCACTGCTAACCTCTCAAAACGTCGTTATATGTTCAACCCGCATTGGATTAAGCCAGGGGAAGGCCGCCAACAAAGCGAAGATGATAAACAAGGTGCCCGCGAGATGTTTTAATTGTCGGGATTTGTAAAGCCTTGTTAAGAGCGTAGTCATTATACCGACACCCATCACCGCAGGTAAAGTCCCTAGACCGAAAGTGAGCATAGTCAAGGAACTATGGATAACATTTCCGGTCGTCGCGGCCAGAGCGAGCGCCGTATATATCAAACCGCAAGGTAGCCACCCCCAGACCATCCCGAATAGGAAGGCCTGAGTACGGTTTTTTACCGGTATCAGACGGCGGCCGAAGGGTTCTATCAGTTTCCAGAAACGTGAGCCCATTTTCTCAATATAGGCGAAGCGCGGGAACCAGCCTGCTATATACAGACCGGCGCCGGCCATGATGATCGCCGACAGCAATTGCAATACCCGGTGAGCATCGCCTTGACTTAAAGGCAGGCTTAGAAAGGTCTCGAGCATGCCGGCCAGAGCGCCCGCCACGGTGTAACTGAACACTCGGCCGAGATTGTAGTTCAGGACGATGCTAAATAATTTGAGTTTGTCGTTGCGTAATTCGGGCTTCAGGCTGTAAGTCAACGATCCGATAATCGAGCCACACATGCCGATACAATGCAGGCTGCTGAGCAATCCCATGACAAAGGCGGCGAAATACGAAGCGTTGAAATCGAGATAGAGGTGCATGATGAAACCGGAGACAGGCGACCGCGCGATTATAGTCGTTTTTATTTGGGACTAAGTGTTGACGTCGCCACTCGGCGTGTCGAACGTCTGTTTATTGTGACCGCAAACTCGATTACGGCCTTGGTGTTTGGCTTGGTATAGTGCATTGTCGGCCGCGCCGAGTAATGTCGAAACGTCGTCGCGCGCGTGCGGTTGCAGGGTGGCGACGCCGATCGAAATCGTTACCAGTCGATAGGGTTCGTTGAGAATATGCGGGGTCTTCAAGTTTTCGACCGCTTGACGATACTGATCGGCCCGGATCATCGCTCCGATGGCATCGGTGTTCGGTAAGAGAATCGCAAATTCCTCGCCTCCTAGTCTGGCCACCAAATCCTCGGGACGATGGGTTGTAGTCCGCAACGACGCGGATACTTTTTTAAGGCAGTCGTCTCCGAGCGGGTGGCCGTAGTAGTCGTTGAATTGCTTGAAGTGGTCGATGTCGGCGATCAATAACGACAATGGCATGCCGTTACGTTTGCTTTGATTCCATTGGCGTTCCAACGCGGCATCGAAGGCGCGCCGATTGGGGATTTCCGTCAGTCCGTCCAAGGATGCCAGTTTTTCCAGCAAATCGGATTTGGTTTTCAACTGAATTTGAGTTTTGACCCGAGCCAGGACGATCGACGGCGAAAACGGTTTGGTGATGTAGTCGTTGCCGCCTATCCGAAAACCGTGGACTTCGTCTTCTTCGGATCGTTTGGCGGTTAAAAAAATAATCGGAATGTTGCGGGTTTTGTCGTGCGATTTGAGACGTTTGCAGATTTCATAGCCGTCCATGTCGTCGAGCATGATGTCCAGCAAGATCAAGTCGAGATCCTGCGTATTGGCGATTTGTAACGCCAAATCCCCGCGCACGGCCACTTTGACTTGATAGTGCGGTTCGAGGATGTTCTTTATCAAGTCGAGATTTTCCGGGCTATCGTCCACTGCCAGAATCTTGTGTTGATTGATGTTTTCCATGAACTTAAATCCCGTGATCGAGAAGATGGTTTATCGCCTGCGCCGCGTCGATGAATTGGTAATTGGCGATTTGTTTTTTAATGGGCAATAGCGCGGAGATTAGGTTTCTATCGTCAATGTGCGCCAAAATATGGTCCAGTTGCTGATCGGCGTCCGAATCGAACACTTGAAGCTTATTGATCAGGATTGCCAGTTGTTGACGAGTTTCCAGCGACGACAACGGCAAAGGCGCTATTTCCATTGACGTTTCCTGGGGGAGCGTGATTTTGATGCTGTTGACGAGCTTGGCCATTTCCAGCGTAATCGTCGCGATATTGCTGTCGATATTCGGCACGTGCGCAATATCGAGCTTGTGATCTTTCAACGATTCCTCCAAACGAACCAATTGGCTTTGTAATTGTAGGGCGCCCAGCGATCCGACCAAGCCTTTCAGGGTGTGAACCAGTTGGTAGGCCTTGTCGTAATCGTTGGAGGAGAAGGCATGGGCGATTTCCAGCATCGTATCGGCATGGTTCTCGGCGAATTTTTGCAGAACTTTTCGGTATACGGCGTGGTTGCCGGCCGTATGTAATAGGCCGGTTGCACTGTCTATGCCGTAAAGATAGGGAATTAAGGCCTCCGCGGAAGCGGTGGGACTCTCGGCCGACTCGTCGTGGCGCGGCGGAATCCACTTTACTAACATCGCATACAGCGTTTCGGGCAAGATCGGTTTGCTAATGAAATCGTCCATATCCGCTTGCAGGCATTTATTGCGGTCGTCGCTCATTGCATTAGCCGTCATCGCGATGACCGGCAGTGTTTGGCAGCCGGACAGCTTGCGCAGCTGACGGGTGGTTTCGTAGCCGTCCAATACCGGCATTTGAATATCCATCAATACGCAGTCATAGCTTTGCCCACGTAGTTTGGCGAGAGCAATTTCGCCGTGTTCGGCGATATCGACGCACAAATGCGCTTGTTCTAGTAATTCGATCGCGACGATGCGGTTGACCTCGTTGTCCTCGACTAACAAGATGCGCGCGCCGCGAATGTATTGAAGCTTGCTGGTATCGACCGGGTTTTGCTGTTGGTGCTGGGCCAAACGTATCGATGCAAGATTAGTGACACCCAGGTTCACGGTGAACGTAAAAGTCGAGCCTAGGTTTTCCTGGCTGCTGACGCTGATCGATCCGCCCATCTGTTCGACCAGTTGTTTGGAAATGATCAGGCCCAGTCCGGTGCCGCCGTAGTGGCGCGTGACGCTGCTATCTCCTTGGCTGAAGGCTTGAAACAATTTGGACTGTAGCTCCTGGCTCATTCCTATCCCGGTGTCGACGATGCTGAATTGCAGGCAGACGTGTTGGGTGCTACGGCTGATTTCGGTCAGCGTGACTCGCACTTCGCCGAAATCGGTAAATTTGATGGCGTTACCGATCAAATTGATGAAAATTTGCCTGAGCCGTTGCGGATCGCCGATGACCGCGTAACTGGCGCCCTGAAGGTTGGGGCGGATCAAGTCGACCCCTTTGCGCGCGCTCAGCTCGGACATCGTCGAAAACACTTGGTCCAACATCTCTTCCAATAAAAACGGCAGCGATTCCAAATGCATCTTCCCGGCTTCCATTTTGGAAAAATCCAAAATGTCATCGATGATCGTCATAAGAGAGCGCGCCGCGGTTTCCACGCGTTCCAGGTAATCGCGTTGCTTGGCGGTCACGGCGCTGTTCAGGCAAAGTTCGACCAAGCCGATGATAGCGTTCATCGGGGTGCGGATTTCGTGGCTCATGTTGGCCAGAAACTCTGATTTGACCTTGGTCGCTTGTTCCGCCTGATGTTTGGCTTCCAGCAGGCGCTGCTCGGTTTGAAGTCGATCGGTGATGTCCTGCATCGTACCCTGTATCGCAATACAGCGGCCATCTGGCGCGAGTATCGGCTTCCCTCGTTGGTGAACATGGCGAATTTGACCGTCACCAAGCACGATGCGGTGGCGAAAATCGATGCCGTTCTCGGCTTCGGGGTGCTCCATTGCCGTCTTGAACAGATTCAGGTCGTCTGGATGTACCAGTTGCTCGCAGAGGTTGGCATAGTTGGGAATAAACCCGGTCTTGCCGGTGCCGGTGATCCGATACATTTCGTCCGACCAGCTAAAGTGTTGATCCTGCAAATGCCAGCACCAGTCGCCGATGTGGGAAAGCGCTTGCGCGTCCATGAGGCGCTGTTTTTGATCCTTGAGCGCGGCAATTGCCCGGCTACGCTCCAATTCCGCGCTGATTTGTACCGCGAATAGCGTCAATATGTCGCTTGCCGGATTTACGTCCGGAATGGGACGACAATAGGCGACTGCCACGAATCCGAAGCCGTGTTGCTGGTTGTCGAGCAACGGGATCGCTAGATAACCGACGATCCCTCGATCGCGTAACCACTCGGACTTGGGAAAACGGTCCGCGACCGCCTGCGTGTAACAGCACCGGGTGCCGTTTTGAAGGTCTGGGCTTGGAAAATCCCGCGGGTCCAATTCGAGGTTTTCGACGATTTGACCCTTAGCGCACAGCGATAGGCTGCGGGCACGGCCTAGTTCCCACTGCTCCGCGATCAGTGCGTAATCGGCGCCCAGGGTTTCCAGCGCCAGTAGGGCTAGGTTATCCAGCATCGAGCCGCCGGCATGCTGCGCGGAGCTGGTGATGATGTTCCGAATCGCGCTACTTTGCTGGCGTTGCTGGGTGACGTCGGTCACCAAGCCCTGGTAGTCGACGACGCGTCCGAATTCGTCGCGGGTCAGAACTTTGCGATCTTGCACCCATTTGACGCCGCCGTTCTTGGCGATGATCCGGTAGGGTTGATGGACCACTTCCCGGCAATTGGCATCGTTGCCGCAGCTGCTAATTTCCCGAATGTAACCGTCCAAATCGTCTGGGTGAATCAAGTTCATGTAGAAAATGTCACCGGTTGCCAATTGTTCGGCGCTATAGCCGAACAATTGGCGAGCGTTTTCGGTGGCGAATTCGATAGGCATGCCTTCGGCATTATTCCATTTCATCACCACCGCCGCGCTGTGACTGATGATTTGGTAGGCCGCTTGCAGGCTGCTTTCCGATTGCTTGCGGGCGCTGATGTTTTGGTGAGTGCCGCACAATCGGGTCGGTTTGCCGGTTGCCGGATCGCGAGCGACCACCGCCCCGGCGCCTTGAATCCAAACCCAGTGTCCTTGCCGGTGTTGCATCCGGAATTCGATTACGTAGGGTTCGCCAGATTCGATATGTTGGGAAATGATGCGATGAACGCGTTCGCGATCGTCGGGATGGAGCCGATTTGCCCAGTCGGAGATGTAATGGTCGAGGTCGGCGGCGCGCAGGCCCAGCATGTCCAGCCAGCGTTGGTTCACCGAATGCTTGCCGGTCAGGTAGTCCCAATCCCAATAACCGAGTTCGGCACCGTCAATCACAAGGGCTAATTGCTCCTCGACCTGTTTGCGAGAGCTAATGTCGGTCTGGATTTGCAACAATCGAGGATACGCCGGTCGTGGCAGTCGAGTTAGCGAAATTTCTTGCCAATGGCCGTTGGCGTATCTGAAATCGGTAGCGGGCATTTCCTGGCCAGCCCGGATGTGCTGGCAGATGGGACAGGCGTTTTCGCTGAACTGGGCGGGATGAAACAGTTCGTGCACCGGTAGGTCAATCAGTTCTTCGACTGGCAAGTTGACCGTAGTGGCAGCGGTTTTGTTGACCGAACGGATAATGCAGTGGGTATCGACAACAATCAAAGTTTGGCTTGACGCATCCTGAATGTCGTAACCGGTGGAGATTCCGCGACGTCGGTCGTCTTTCAGCATCAAGATCAATAGCAGCAGAATCGCCAAGCCGGGTAGCGCGACATCGGTGCCGAATACGGGTAGTTCGTGCGGTGTCCGCAGGTGGTGAAGAAACGTCAATGCGATATTGCCTAGCAACAGCAGGCAGACTACTATCAGCGCTAGCCTGGAAATCGGATTGGCATTGTTGGCGGACGGCTCTTGCATATCGGTGCGGATGAGGCGGATATTGATCGCTGACGAGACTCGAATTCGCGTAATTCGCCGAAATGGTTGTCAGCGGATCGCGCTTGTCAAAGAATCGAGGTCTTATTGGGTTCGCCGGCGCATTCCTTAACCAGTTTCGGAACCAGATAACCCGGCAGGGTTCGCTGCATTCGTTGTAGCAGCTGTTTGGCCGTGTCTTCGGCCACTTCAAAATGACCAACGCCGGCGGCTTTATCCAGCAGATGTAAATAATAGGGCAAAATGCCGAAGCCAAATAGTTTTTCACTTAAATTGCAGAGCGCATCGACATTATCGTTTATACCGGCGAGCAGTACGCTTTGATTTAGCAGTGTTATGCCGCGCCGTCGCCAGCGGTTTAAAATCGCTCCAACGTCGGAACTCAGCTCATTGGCGTGGTTGGCATGCACCACCAAAACGATAGAAACGGGCAGTCCGCTTAAATAGTCCAATAATGTATCGGTCATGCGTTCCGGTAGTACGATTGGGATACGGCTATGGATTCTGAGTCGGCGGATATGACCGATACCGGCTAACGCAGTCAGCAAATTGAAAAGTTTGTCGTCGCTCAATAACAGCGGATCGCCGCCGCTCAAAATAACTTCGTGTATATCGGGGCGTTCAGCGATATAGTCCAGCGCCAGAGCTAATTTGCTCCGCGACAACTGCTGTTCGGCGTAAGGAAAGTTTCTCCTGAAGCAATAGCGGCAATGTACCGCGCAACCGCCGGTGGCGACCAATAACACCCTGCCGGCGTATTTGTGGATGACGCCGGGAGCGGCGATTGCGTGCAAGTCGCCGACCGGATCGCGGCTATAACCAGGATATGCGTGCAATTCGGCGCCAAGCGGAAGAACTTGACGCAACAGCGGATCGTTGGGATTGCCCAGTTCCATGCGGGCGGCGAATCCGCGCGGTACTTTGAGTGGGAAGGCTGGGTAGTCGCGAAGTATCGGAAGTTCGTCCGGAGTCAATTCCAGGTATGTCAACAAGGCATCGACGCTGTCGAAAGCATCGGCCAGCGACCGTTGCCAACGGGCGGTTTTGGGTGTCAATTTAGCTCCGGTTTCCGATTGAAATTCCAATCCATTATAATCGGCGGATTATTGTTTGTTTCACGAGGAAAAAATGGCGATTTACAGCACCAACGAATTCAGGGGCGGATTGAAGATCATGCTCGACAACGACCCTTGTTCGATTATCGAAAACGAATTTGTTAAACCGGGCAAGGGGCAGGCGTTTAACAGGGTTAAGATCAGAAACCTGAAAACCGGCCGCGTCATCGAGCGTACCTTCAAGTCCGGCGATACCGTGGAGAGTGCCGACGTCGTCGATAAAGACATGCAATATCTTTATAGCGATGGCGAATTCTGGCATTTCATGGTGCCGGATACCTTCGAGCAATACCAAGCCGACAAGAACGCCGTTAGTGAAGCCTTGAAATGGCTGAAAGAGCAGGATATGTGCATCCTGACCTTGTGGAATGACGCGCCGCTGTCGGTGACGCCGCCCAACTTCGTCGAGCTTGCGATTACCGAAACCGACCCGGGTTTGAAAGGCGACACCTCGGGTGGCGGCGGCAAACCAGCGACGCTTGAAACCGGTGCGGTGGTAAGGGTACCTCTGTTCGTACAAATCGGCGAGGTGATACGCGTCGACACCCGCACCGGCGAATACGTTTCCCGCGTCAAGGAATAGTGTCGAACATCTGGCGGCCGACATGCTCTCTCGAACAGTTGCGCGCGAGGGCGGCGATGTTGGCCGATATACGCCGGTTTTTCGCGGATCGGCAAGTGCTGGAAGTGGAAACGCCGCTGCTATGCGGGGCAACCGGCACCGATCCGCAACTGCATTTCTTTCGTAGCCAATTCGATTTCCCTCCACAATCGCGCGATCTGTTTTTGCAAACGTCGCCGGAATTTGCGATGAAGCGCTTGCTGGCGGCCGGAAGCGGCTGCATCTATCAAATTTGCAAAGCGTTTCGAAATGGTGAGGCCGGGCGTTATCACAATCCTGAATTCACGATATTGGAGTGGTATCGGGTCGGTTTCGATATGAAACAACTGATGGCCGAGGTTGGCGAACTCTTGTTGTCGCTGTTTTCAGCCGCGCGCCCCGATTTGGCTATCGAGTGCTCGAGCTACCGAGAGGTGTTTGCTGCTCGGACCGGTTTGGATCCCCTGGTTTTCGACCTGTCCGGCTACCGTGCTTTCGCGGCGGCTCACGGAGCTTGCGAGGCCGGCGAGTTGTGCGGCGACGATCATTCGTTGTGGTTGGATTTTATATTCAGTCTCTATGTTCAGCCGGCGTTGATTGGCGACCGAGTGCATCTAATCCACGGCTATCCGGCGATTCAGTCTTCGTTGGCTAGGATCGAAGCGGACGACGCGAGGCTTAGCCAGCGCTTCGAAGTGTTTGTCGATGGCGTCGAACTCGGTAACGGATTTTACGAGCTGACCGATGCCGACGAGCAGGAGCGGCGTTTCGATCGGGAGATCGCATATCGTTCAAGCCAGGAGTTGCCGGTCGTTAACAAGGACCAGCGGTTTTTGGCAGCGCTTCGAGAGGGGGTGCCGGATTGTAGCGGGGTCGCTTTGGGTTTGGATCGGTTGTTGATGTTATTGACGGACTGCAAAGCCATCGACCAAGTTCTTGCGTTTCCAGTGGCGCATGCTTGAAAACCGTGTTGTCTCGATCGTTAAAATGTCCCCCTCTCCGGAAGGGGGAGCACGTCGTAACTCGGTGTTCTCGGTCGGTTCGAAATCACCGTTCAGGGAACTTATGTCGGCCAGCTGAATTTTCTACCCACGCGGGCGTCTTCATAGGCGTCCAGCGCTTGCCTGACATCGTCGACAAAGAAATTTTTCAAGCCACGCCCCAGCCTTTGTGCAAGCATCGGCAAGGCTTGTTCTTTATCAATGTAATTTGACGGTTCTCGGCCCTTGCGGTAATTGAACAGCGCGTTTCTAACCGCTTCGCACAAATAGCATTCCGTGCCTTCCGGCAAGGTTTCGTTTAAATCGCGGATCAGACGAGGTGTGATTTTATTCATGGCAAGCCTCTCGGAGATGAGTGTTTGACAGCAATCCTTGAACGGCGGAGGACTCGCTCCCGAGTCCTGTTATCGAAGATAACGTCTTCAGGGTGCAACATCGCCGAAACGATGTCAATGGGCTTTTTTAGAAGATTGCGGCGGAAAAGCAGGGCAAAATTTGCCGAATTTAATTCGGCAAATTTTGTGGTCGTTTTGGCGGGCCGGTACGTACGATAACCTGTCCGCCTTGGTGTGGGTCATTCCTGTGTTTTTTCGTCTTTGCCGGCTGGTTTGCGCAAACGGATGCCCAACTCCTTGAGTTGCTCCTCGCTGACTTGAGCCGGCGCGTTGAACAGCGGGCAGGCCGCCGTTTGAGTTTTCGGGAAGGCGATGACGTCGCGGATTGAACTGGCGCCGGTCATCAGCATCACCAGACGGTCCAAGCCGAAAGCAATGCCGCCGTGCGGGGGCGCGCCGTATTTCAACGCATCCAGCAGGAAACCGAACTTCTCGCGGGCTTCTTCGTAGCCTATGCTCAGAATATCGAACACGGTTTGTTGCATCGCCGTGCGGTTGATCCGGATCGACCCCCCGCCGACTTCGGTGCCGTTCAGGACCAAATCGTAAGCGCGGGACAACGCCTCGCCCGGATCGGTTTTCAGTTCGTCGATGCCGCATTTCGGCGCGGTAAACGGATGGTGGATGGCGGTGTAGCGCTGGGCTTTGTCGTCCCAGGCGAACATTGGGAAATCGATAACCCACAGCGGTTTCCACGGGCCGGTCAACAAACCGCGATCCAAGCCGAGTTTGACGCGCAACGCGCCCATCGCTTCGTTGACGATGCCGGTTTTGTCCGCGCCGAAGAAGATCAAGTCGCCGTTTTGGGCGCCGACTTTGTCCATCACTTTAGCCCAAACGTCGGCCGGGGCGAATTTGACGATAGGCGATTGCAAGCCGTCGATACCCGCCGCCAGGTCGTTAACCTTAATGTAAGCCAGGCCTTTGGCGCCGTAGATGCCGACGAACTTGGTCAGTTCGTCAATGACGCTACGGCTCAGCTCGCCGCCTTCGGGCAGTTTCATCGCCACGACACGGCCGTTCGGATCGTTGGCCGGACCGGAAAACACCTTGAATTCGACGTTCTTCATTTCGTCGGCGATGTCGACCAGTTCAAGCGGGATGCGCAGGTCTGGACGGTCGGAACCGTAACGGCGCATCGCTTCCTCGTAAGTCATTACCGGGAACGGGTCGCCGAGATCGACATTGATGATGTCCTTGAACAGGCGGCGGATCATTTCTTCCATTACCGCCATGATGTCTTCCTCGTTCATGAACGAGGTTTCGATATCCAATTGGGTGAATTCGGGTTGGCGATCGGCGCGCAGGTCTTCGTCGCGGAAGCAGCGGACTACTTGGTAGTAGCGATCCATGCCCGCAATCATCAACAACTGCTTGTACAGCTGCGGCGATTGCGGCAGCGCAAAGAACGAGTTTTGATGGGTCCGGCTAGGTACGATGTAGTCGCGCGCGCCTTCCGGGGTGGCCTTGGTCAAATAAGGCGTTTCGATTTCGAAGAACTCGTGTTCGTCCAGATACTGGCGCAGGTTGCGGGTGACGTCGCGGCGCACTTTCATCTTCTCCAACATCGCGGTGCGGCGCAGGTCGATGTAACGGAAGCGCAAGCGGGTTTCCTCGTTGACCTCTATGTCGCTTTCCAGCGGGAACGGCGGGGTTTCCGACTCGTTCAACACTTCGATATGCTTGCCCAGTACTTCGATCTCGCCAGTGGCCATGTTCGGGTTGTGCGTGCCGGCCGGCCGGTCGCGAACAACGCCTTCGATGCGCAGCACATATTCGCTACGCACCTGTTCGGCGGTCGCGAAACTTTCCGCCGCGTCGGGATCGAACACCACTTGCACCAGACCGGCGCGGTCGCGCAGATCAATGAAAATGACCCCGCCGTGGTCGCGGCGGCGATGGACCCAGCCGCACAGCGCGACGGTCTGGCCTAGATGTTGGGTGTTCAATTCTCCACATTTGTGGCTACGCATAATGGTTCTCGAGTTGATCGGAAAAGGAATATTTCAAAAAATAAGGACGGAAAGCGCCAGGCGCGGACCGGCGTCCGGCGCGTTCTTTCTAGCGACGTTGGACAGGGTTAATGACAGGCGCAACTGCCGCCGCAGCCGCCGGAGCTGCTACTGCTGGAGGAGTTGCCACTTTCGCCGGCGACGTTTTTCTTGTTGCCGCTTTTGAAGTCGGTTTCGTACCAGCCGCCACCTTTCAGGCGAAAGCCGGCCGCAGAGATTTTCTTTTTCAACTCGGCTTCGTTACAGGCCGGGCAGATCACCAAAGGCTCCGCACCCAGTTTCTGCAGGGCTTCATGTTCGTGACCGCAAGCATTGCATTGGTATTCGTAGATAGGCATGAGCTACTCCCAAAAAATCGAAATCAAGTTGTCTATAGGGCCGACTCTTGAAGTTTTCAAGGTCGGCAGTGATAGAATTGCCGGCATTTTAATCGAAATCCCGCTGGAAATGGACAAATTGACGATAAGCCGGCCCGACGATTGGCACTTGCATCTGCGTAGCGGTGCGATGTTGCGGACCGTGGTGGGTCATACCGCGCGGCAATTCGCCCGCGCGATCGTGATGCCGAATCTGAAGCCGCCGGTGGTTACTGTCGAGCAGGCGCTGCGCTATCGTGACGAAATTTTGCAGGCTCTACCGGCCGGCGCCGACTTTCAGCCGTTGATGACCTTGTATCTGACCGGTAATACGCCGATCGCCGAAGTCGAGAAAGTGGCGAAGAGCGAGCACGTCCAGGGTTTCAAATTGTATCCGGCCGGGGCGACCACCAATTCCGACGCCGGTGTGGCGAATATCGAAGCCGCCTATCCCTTATTCGAGGCGATGGAAAAGTTCGCGGTGCCGTTGTTGGTTCACGGCGAAGTCGCCGCCGCCGAGTACGATATTTTCGATCGCGAGAAGATTTTCCTGGATACCCAGTTGACCGGGATCGTGCGCCGCTTTCCGTCCTTGCGGATTGTTGTCGAACATTTGACGACTCGCGAAGCCGTTCAGTTTGTCGGTGAAGCGCCGGCTCATGTCGGCGCGACGATCACCCCACAGCATTTGCTGTACAACCGTAACGCAATTTTGGCCGGCGGCATTCGTCCGCATTTTTATTGTTTGCCGGTCTTGAAGCGGGAACATCATCGGCAGGCCTTGCTGGAAGCGGTCGGCTCGGGAAATCCCAAATTTTTTCTGGGCACCGATAGTGCGCCGCATCCGACCGCCGCCAAGGAAACTTCATGCGGTTGCGCGGGTTGTTACAGCGCTCATGCGGCTTTGGAGCTTTATGCCGAAGCGTTCGAGCAAATCGGTGCGCTGGATAAGCTCGAAGGGTTTGCCAGCCAATTCGGCGCCGACTTCTACGGTTTACCGCGTAACGTCGGTACTATCACGCTGGAAAGACGGACTTGGGCACTGCCTGAACAATACGGCGAAGCCGAGCAATCATTGACACCGTTGCGGGCCGGTGAAACCTTGAATTGGCGCGTCGCGGATTGACTGACGCGTGGTTCAAATCCACCGGGCTGGTGGGGGATTTGAACCGGAGCGTTTCAAGGTATCGGCTCGGTTTGACCGGCGGTTTCCGGTGTCGGACTCGGCGGCACAATATTCGCTTCCCTGCCGATTTCCACTCGCCGGTTCGTGTTCTCTAAGTGCCGGCATTTTCAAACTCATTCCAATCACATGACTGATCGACATTTGCTTATCGCTCGCTGGGGCGTGTATCCGCTCTGGCTAGTGCTGACCGTTACGGTTTTTTTTCGCGCGCCGATTCCGATAGACGAAACCCGCTATTTGAGCGTGGCTTGGGAAATGTGGTTGCGCGGCGATTTTCTGGTGCCACATCTGAACGGTGCAAGCTACAGCCATAAGCCGCCGCTGTTGTTTTGGCTGATGCAGGCCGGCTGGGCGGTGTTTGGCGTTAACGATTGGTGGCCGCGGTTGGTCGGACCGTTGGCGGCGTTGGCGAACTTGGTGCTGCTGCGGAGGCTGGCGCAAGCGTTGTGGCCGGAGCGGCGCGGGGTCGCTGGTTTAGCCCCTTGGATTTTGATCTCGACCTTGTTGTGGACCTTGTTCGCCAGTTCGACGATGTTCGACGTATTGTTGACCGACTGCGTGCTACTGGTTCTACTGGGGGTATTAGCGGCGGCACGCGGTGGCGGTTGGCAAGCTTGGGGCTTGGCCGGCTTGGGCTTGGGCTTGGGCATCCTCGCTAAGGGACCGGTGGTGTTGCTCCATGTTTTGCCGACCGCGTTGGCCGTGGGTTTTTGGGCCGACCGGCGCCGGCCGACCTATTCGAACTGGTCGCTTGGAGTGATCGGCGCGGTATTGGTCGGCGCGGCGCTGGCTTTAAGTTGGGCGATTCCAGCCGCTCAGGCTGGCGGCGAAGAATACGGCCGGGCGATACTTTGGCATCAGACTGCCGACCGG
Organism: Methylomonas sp. MS20; assembly: GCF_050275925.1. Lineage (NCBI taxonomy): Bacteria > Pseudomonadati > Pseudomonadota > Gammaproteobacteria > Methylococcales > Methylococcaceae > Methylomonas > Methylomonas sp. MS20. Next base: position 3,830,921 of record NZ_CP189962.1, on the reverse strand, counting down.
ACCGTCGGCACCAAAATTCATACTCGCTCGCCGTTCTGGTATCTGCTATTTCTGCCGCTATTTTTGTTGCCGTGGGGCTATGCGCCGCGGTTTTGGCGTAATTTGCGCGCGATGCGGCTCGGTGAAGATGCCGGGGCGCGGTTTTGCCTTGTTTGGTTTGGCGCGACGTTTGTCGTGTTTTCCGCCGTGCCCAGCAAGCAGATCCACTATTTGTTACCGGCCATGCCGGCGTTCGCACTGTTTGCCGCCAGAGTTTGGGACGAATCCGCTCAGATGCGGTCGCGGTATTCGGAGATGGTGATTCCTGGGCTGCTGTTAGCGGTCGGCGTATTTTTATTGGCGATGCCGACGATACCGGGTCTGGCGAAGTGGAGCTGGGTTCGGGCCTTGCAATCCGACTGGGGTGCAAGCGTGTTGCTGATCGCGGGCGGTTTGGGATTTTGGACTTGGCGTCGCCAGCGGTTGTCGCCGTTCGCGGCGTCGGCGGCTCTGGTGTTGTCGGTCGCCGTCGGTTTCGTTTGCTTTTTTCGAGATAACGGCGCCGCGTACGACTTGTCGCCAACGGCTCGACAAGTCAAGAACTTCGCCGATACCGGGGTGCCGTGCGCCTATGTCGGTAACTATCAAGGCCAGTTGAATTTTTTGGGTAAGCTGACTCGGCCGCTGCCGGTCATTCCCGCCGAGCGGGCCAAGGCTTGGGCCGCCGAACATCCGGACGGTTATTTGGTTTCGTTGGAAAATCAGCCGCCCGGCGGCGAGTTTTTAGTGCAAGGCCATCGGGAATACTGGTTGGTGGTGCGTCGCGCCGATCGGGCCGGCGAAATCAAGGCACTTTAACAGACCGGCCAGGCGTAGGCATGGTTTGGTATAATCGATTGTTTTAGTAGAGAAAGTGGTGTTATGGAGATTTCCGTGGTGGTCCCTGTTCACAACGAAGCCGACAATGTCGGGCCGTTGATCGAAGAGATACAGCAGGCGCTGGAAGGGCGATTTGCCTTCGAAATGATTTTTGTCGATGATGGTAGCACCGACGACACCGCGTCTAGTTTGCGGGCGCTGATGCCGCGTTATCCCAGCTTGAGAGTGTTGAATCATCAACGCGGTTGTGGTCAAAGCCGCGCCGTGCACAGCGGCGTGGCCGCGGCTCGCTACGCTTGGATCGCTACGTTGGACGGCGACGGTCAGAACGATCCCGCCGACATACCCCGTTTGGCGGCGGCGCAACAGGAGGCTGACGACGAGCAGTTGTGGATGCTGGCCGGTTTTCGGCATCGGCGCAACGATACCGGTTGGCGGCGATTTTCATCGAAGTTTGCCAACGCGGTCCGTCAGGCGATCTTACACGACGAAACGCCTGACACCGGTTGCGGTCTGAAGTTGTTCCGGCGCGACCGCTTTTTGGCCTTGCCTTATTTCGATCATATGCACCGGTTTTTGCCGGCTTTGGTGCGTATGGCCGGCGGTCGGGTGATTTCAGTCAAGGTCAATCATCGCTCGCGTAGCCACGGAACGTCGAAATACGGCACCTTGGATCGCCTGTTGGCGGGGATCGTCGATTTGTTGGGTGTGGTGTGGTTAAAGCGTCGTTACAGTCGGCCAATAGTTAGCGAGGTGGCGCGTGGATAACGATACGTTGTGGCTAATCGTCGGATTTCTGGGGCAGGGTCTGTTTTCCGCGCGGTTTCTGGTGCAGTGGCTGGCCAGCGAACGGCAAAAGCGTAGCGTAATACCGACCATGTTTTGGTATTTCAGTATTTTTGGCGGCGTGACTTTACTGGTGTATTCGATCCATAAGCAGGATCCGGTCTTCATTCTAGGGCAGGGTATGGGCTTGTTGATCTATTTTCGTAACTTGTACTTTGTTTTGCGCCATCCGCGCGCCGGCGACGACTCCGGTCAGGCCTAGATTGGATCGCTTGGCGAGCGGCCATTAATCCCGGTTTAAGTCGGAGGAATTATCGTCGCCGCCAAAAATTCGATTTGCGAGGTGGATATGCGGTTAGCGTGGCTGTTGTTAGGTCTGTGCGGTTTGGTTTCGGCGCAAGCCGAGGTGTTTAAATGCTCGGGTAAGTCCGGCAAAACGGTTTACCAGCAAAAGCCTTGCTCGCAAGAAGGTGGCCGGCAACTCGACATACATGCCGATCCGGCGCGGGAGGCGGAAGCCAAAGCGAAATTAGAAGCCTTGCGTGAGGAAAATCAGGTCAGAAAAGCGGCTCGGCTCGAGGCCGAAAAGCAGCAAGCCGAACAGCAACGCCAGATCGAGGAAGTCGAGGCCATGAAGCGTAGCGCGCTGGCCCAGCAACAACAAGCCGATGCGCAGCGGCGCCAGGCCGAGGCCTTGGAGCGGCGCAATTCTTATATCGGCGCGCCGGTAATTTATGCGCCGGTGGCGCCGATGCCCGGTATTCCCGGATTGCCTGGGTTAGGCGGCTCTCCGGGATATTCGGGCGACCAGCAGCATCACCATGAACATGACCGGCGGCCCGGCGAGGCTCCCAATCAGCCGGTCGACGATGTCGACGCTAAGCCCTCGTCCGAGCGGCGGGGGAAAGTTGGCGGCCGTTAAGTGCCGGTCGTTTCGTTTGTGGGTTAGGCTTTGCTGCTGGACCATTCATCATCTCGCGACACAGGAACACGACTATGCTTTGGTTGAAAGCACTACATTTGATCTTTATGGTGACCTGGTTCGCCGGTTTGTTCTATTTGCCGCGCTTATTTGTGTATCACGCGATGAGCGACGATGCGGTAAGCCGCGAGCGCTTCAAGGTTATGGAGCGTAAGCTGTACTTCGGTATCATGACCCCCGGCATGGTCGCGACCTTCGGTTTCGGGATCTGGATGTTGGGCGATTATGCCTGGACACTATATTCCGGTAGTGGCTGGTTGCATGCCAAGCTGGCGCTGTTGGGCCTATTGGCTATCTATCACGTTTGGTGCGGTAAGTGGTTGTTGGACTTCAAACTCGACCGCAACCGCCATTCCCATGTGTACTTTCGGTGGGTCAACGAAATTCCGGTGTTGTTTTTGTTCTCGATCGTTTGGCTGGCAGTACTTAAACCTTTTTAGGCTCAGGCGGCCGATTCCGCGGCTTTGGTCAGCCGCTCCGATAAGTCGTGTAGCCGCTCGGGCGTGCCGATGTCCAACCAGTAGCCGTTATAACGTTCTCCGCTGATTCGGCCCGCCTGAATGGCACCGTTCAAAACCGGGCGTAATTTCAACGGTTCGATCGCAAGATTCGCGAACAGAGCTGGGCGATATACACCAATACCGCTGTAGGTCAGTTTGCCGCTACCGACCTCGCTTAGCTGGCCGGTCGGCGTGACTGCGAAGTCGCCGGCGGGGTGGTGCGGCGGGTTGGGTATCATCACCAAATGGGCGAGATCGACATCGACCGTCCGCAATTTTTCCAGCGGAAAGTCGCAGGCGACGTCGGCATTCAAGGTCACGAACGGAGCCTCGCCCAGCAAGGGCAGCGCCTTGGCAATGCCGCCGGCGGTTTCGAGAGCGGTGTCGCCTTCGTCGGAATAGCGTATTCGCACCCCCCAGCGCTCGCCGTCGCCGCAGTAGGCGGCGATTTGCTCGCCAAGATGGGCCAAATTGATCACGATTTGGTTAAAGCCCGCCGAGGCTAGGTGCTCAATGGTATATTCAATCAACGGTTTGCCGTTGGCTCTGAGCAGGGGTTTCGGCGTGTGGTCGGTTAACGGCCGCATGCGTTCGCCGCGGCCGGCGGCCAGAATCATCGCTTTCATAGGGTTTTGGCGTAACGCGGCAGGACGTGTTGTTGCAGGAAGTGCCCCATTTTTTCCAGCTCGGGATATCGGCGACAAACCTCTTCCACGTAGTTCAAGGTGCGGGGAATGTCTTGCAAGTAGCCGGATTTGCCGTCGCGCAAGTGCAGGCGGGCGAAGATGCCGATGGCTTTCAGGTGGCGTTGCATCCCCATCAGGTCGAACCAGCGCCGGAATTGCCCGAAGTCGGCGTCGGTCAAGTTCAGCGTCAGCGCCTGTTGGTAATAGTGATCGACCCAGGTATCAACCCGCTGTTCCGGCCAGGCGATATAGCAATCGCGCAGCAGGGAAACCAGATCGTAGGTCAACGGGCCAATCACCGCGTCCTGGAAGTCAATGACACCGGGTGACGCTTGCGCCAGTAACATCAAGTTGCGAGAGTGGTAGTCGCGGTGCACGCATACCCGCGGCTGTTCGAGTGCCGAATCGATCAACAGGCTGTGCGTCGCGTCGGCCAGATCGCTTGCCATCGTCAGGTTCAACAAGCCGGCTAGGAACCATTCGTGGAAAATGCCCAGTTCCCGGCGTAGCAGTGTTGCGTCGTAGGCCGGTAGATCAAGGTTGGTGCCGTGAAGGCGGGTTTGCAGCGTCAGTAGGCCGTCGATCGCATCGCCGTATAGCGTGTCGGCGTTGTCCGGAGTCAGCGCGTCGAGATAGCTGGTACTGCCGAAGTCTTCCAACAGTAAAAAACCGCGCTGGCGGTTTTGGCGATAGATTTTCGGCACGTGGATGTTCGCGCCGGCGAACAACTCGGCAACCTTGACGAAGGGCTCGGTGTTTTCTTTGTCCGGCGGAGCGTCCATGGCGATTTGGCTGCCAAGGCCGTGGCTGACCCTGAAATAGCGCCGGAAACTGGCGTCGCTGGAAGCGGGGGCGATGCCGCGCACGTCCAATGCCAAGTCGTTGACTAGCCAGGCATTGAGCTCCGCGAGTCTTGAGTCTGAACTGGAAAAATACATTAGTTACTTATTGCCGAGCAACCTAAGGTAAAATGATGGGCATGCATTTTATTCGATTTCCGTTCCGCTAAGCCAATTAGCCGCTCAAGCCACTTCATGAATTTTCGGGTTCACTCCATTTCGTTGGCATTGTCCTTGTACACCGCCAGTGCGGTTTCCGCGGCGAGCAACGGCGCCTGGAATTGCGAGCAGTCGCAAAGCGGCGAATGGACTTGTTTGAATCAAACCCCCGCGGGTGCCACGCCGCCTCAACCTCAGGTCATCAAAACCCAGCCCGCGCCGCCGGTACCGGCCCAGCAAGCCAAGCCAGCGCAGCCGGAGGTCAAGCCAGAGGTCGCGCCGGTTCGGCAAGCCGAGCCCAAGCCGGTGGAGACGGAACCGGCGCCGATCCCGCAAGTCGCTCAGCCTGTTCCGGCCGTGCCGCCTGAACGGGAAAAAGTCAAAGTGGTCGAAAAAGCGGTCAGCGAGGCCCAAAAACTTCGGGTTAAGGTTAACGAGCCGCAAAAGCCTGCCGCCGAGCCAGTGCAAGCGAAAAGCCAGATGGCATCTTCCGGAACGGTTCCCGGTTGGACTTGTAAGACCGGCGACGATAAAAGCGGTTGGAATTGCAATCTGGTTGGTGCCGACCCGAAAGGCGAGGCCAGGCCCGTCAGCGAAGTCGAGACGGAGCTTGCCGCGACCTATTGGCTGACGCCGACTTTTTCATATCAGCAAGAGCGATCCTTCCAGACCTTGCGGGGCGAGTTCGACCGCGATCCCTGGCAGAACTGTTCGACTTGGGGCAGCAAGAAACGCAAAATCAAAGCTACGTCGCAAGAGGCGCGCGACGCGGCAACCACCGATGTGACCGCCGATTTTTCCGAAGTGTACGACGGCGAGGTGCTCAATTTTGCCGGTAACGTCGATTTGACCAGGGCCGATCAGCACTTGATCGCGGATAAGGCCAGCTACGATACCGTCGCGGAAACCCTGGACGCGCAAGGCAACGTCTTGTATAGCGAGGATCAATTGGCGCTGTTCAGCGAAACGGCTTCCCTGAGTCTGGGCAAGGACGAGGCCCGCTTGCGCAAGGCCCTATTCGTCGTTCCCGAGGCGCCGTTCCGGGGTAGCGCCGATGTGGTATACCGGGATAGTAAAAGTTTATCGCGTTACAACGAAGCGGCGTTTACCAGTTGTTCGCCGGGTAATCAGGATTGGATCATGCATGCGTCGCGGGTAAAGATTAACCGCGAGTCCGGGCAAGGCTCGGCCAAGAATGCCTGGCTGGAATTCAAGGGAGTACCGGTGTTGTACACCCCTTACATCTCTTTTCCGACCGACAGCCGGCGATTGTCGGGCCTGCTGGCACCAAACTGGGGTACTACCCAGCGGAACGGCTTCGACGCTTCGGTGCCGTTTTATTGGAACATCGCGCCCAACTTCGACGACATTATCACCTTGCGTTACATGAGCAAGCGTGGCGAGCAGATTCGTAACAAGTTCCGGTATTTGACTGAAACCTCGCAAGGGACTTTTTCGGCGGAACTGCTGCCGTACGACGAAATCGCCGACAAATCCAGATATTCGGGGTCGTGGCAGGATCAGAGCGTCCTGGCCGAGAATCTGCGGACTTCGGTTAACTTGAATTACGTATCCGACAAAACCTATTTCAACGACTTGAACAATGCGCTGGGCTTTCAGGATACCCGGTTTTTGTCGAGTAACGCGTACGTAAACTACGGTATCTCCGACGTCTCGCTACAGGCCGGTGTGCAGCACTATCAGTCGGTGGACAAAACCGTAACCGACGCCGGCATGCCTTACGATATGCTGCCTAGAATCAATTTAAATTACGCGCATCAGTTCGACAATCTCCCGGTCAACTTGGCGCTGGACAACCAATTCGTGTATTTCAGCCACGATACCCTGGTCAACGGCCAGCGCTACAACATTGCGCCTTCGGTGAGTGTGCCGCTTGAGAGCGGCGCGGGGTTCTTGATACCCAAGTTGACCGGCCAATATACGCAGTACCAGTTGAACAATATTACCAATTCGGCTCAACCGTCTAGCGTCAGTCGGTTTCTGCCGATCTTCTCGGTCGATACCGGCTTGATGTTCGATAAGGAAATGAATTTGGCTGGAACACCTTATACTCACACGCTGGAACCGCGTCTGTTCTATCTATACATCCCGCGTAAAGACCAGAGCAACATTCCGATATTCGATACCAATTTGTTCGATACCAACTTTTATAGCTTGTTCAGGGAAAACCGTTTCAGCGGTGCAGACCGAGTGCAAGACGCTAATCAAGTGACCTTGGCGGCTACTTCGCGGTTTATCGATTCGACGACCGGTTTGGAGCCTTTGAAACTGAATTTGGGACAAATCCTCTATTTTCAGGATAGAAACGTCGATCTGGATTATCTGAACAGCAACACGGCGGCTCTGACTAGCAATACCTCAAACTTTATTGGCGAAATCAGCGGCCAGATGAACCGGAATTGGTCCTATTCGACCGGTGCGCAGTGGGATCCCGAGCGCAACGGTATAGCCCGCGGTCAGGCCGTGCTGAAATTCAGAAATCAGCCCAACGAAATCTTGAACCTAGGCTATCGGTATCGGCGTAACCCGCTGGATAGTTTGCAGACGATTTCGCAAACCGACGTGTCGTTCCGTTTGCCGTTATTCGGCGAATGGTACGGTTTGGGGCGTTGGCAATACTCGTTGAATTTCGACAAGACGACCGAAAGTTTCATCGGCATCGAGAAGGAAAATTGCTGCTGGCGTTTCAGGATTATCGGTCGCCGGTACATCAATGCCGCCAATAACATTACGGTGCTGAACGATCCGAGTACCAAGCCCGAGACCGCATTCTTCGTGCAACTGGAGTTGAAAGGTCTAAGCAGTTTCGGCGATAGCGTCGATACTTTCTTGAATACCAACTTGAACGGCTATCGTAAAGCCAGTTTCTTCGAGTAAATTGCCTATGATCAAACAGGGATTTTGGATACTGGCCTTGCTGGCTTACGTGACGGTCGGTTGGACGCAGGTGTTGGACCGGATCGTCGCGGTGGTCGAGGACGACGTGATTTTGGAACGGGAACTGAACCGGGAAGTCGAGGCAATTACCGCCAAGCTGTCCAGCAATAACGTGACGATGCCGCCGGAATTCGTGCTGCGCAAGCAGGTGTTGGAACGAATGATCGTCGACAAGTTGCAACGTCAACTGGCATCCCGCTCCGGGGTGCAGATCAGCGAGGAAATGCTCAGGTCGTCGGTCGCCGACATTGCCTCGCGGAACGGATTGTCGGTCGAGGCCTTTCGCGACGAGCTGACGCGGCAGGGTATGGATTACAAGAGTTTCGAAGACAATCTGCGGAACGAAATTGTCATTAACCAGTTACGCGGCCGGGAAATCGGCAGCCGGGTCAAGGTCACCGACGCCGAAGTGGCGCACTATCTCGAAACCCAGGGCAAGGCCGGTCAAGTCTCGTCGCAATACCATTTAGGCCATATTCTGGTGGCGGTGTCCGAGGGCGCGTCGGCCGGTGCGATTCAGAAAGCCAAGGACAAGGCCGACCAAATCGTGGCGGATTTGCGCGGCGGCAAGGATTTCAAGCAAACCGCGGTTAGCGTATCCGACGACAATAACGCGCTGAAAGGCGGCGATTTGGGATGGCGTAGCCTTGGGCAGATTCCGTCCTTATTCGCCGATGTGGTGCCGACGATGGGGCAAGGCGACGTTTCCGAGCCGATTCGTAGCCCCAGCGGTTTTCATATCGTTAAAATGCTGGAAACCGAGGGTGGCGCGCAGCACATCGTGACCAAGACTAAGGTCAGACATATTCTGATCAAGACCAACGAACTGGTGGACGACGCCGAGGCGCAAAAACGTTTGCTGGCGTTGAAGGAACGCATCAACGACGGCGACGACTTTGCCGCATTGGCGCGCGCGCATTCCGACGATAAGGGCTCCGCGATCAACGGCGGTTCGTTGGACTGGGTCAGTCCCGGCGCGCTGGTGCCGCCGTTCGAGGAGGCGATGAATAAGTTGGGCATCAACGAAATCAGCGCGCCGGTGCAAACACAGTTCGGTTGGCACATGATCCAGGTTTTGGGGCGCGAAAATCAGGACAATAGCGAACAATTCAAGAAGGACAAGATCCGCGAGGAAATTCGCAAACGTAAAATCGAGGAAGAGACTGAGTTGTGGTTACGGCGCTTACGCGACGAAGCCTACGTTGAAATCGATTCCGACCGCCTGTAACGAGGGCAACGATGTCGGCCGAAAAACGCAGAGAAGAAAAACTGAAGCGGCGTTTGCAGCGCATCGTAAAAGAGCAGGATTTGACCCAGCAACGCGAGTTCGTGGCAGGAGCGATGGCCGAACAGGGCATGGACGCTTTGACTTGCGCGGCTGCGTTGATTTATCTGAGTCATCCCCAACTATTCGGCGGGTCTGTTGCCGCCGGGGCGCCAGTGCCTGCTAAATCGACGGCGGTCGAGACGTCCACGGCTAAGCTGCCCTGGCTGGATTACAAGATGGTGCGTTACCGTTTGGACGTGGGTTTGCAGCATCAGGTCGCGCGCGAGCAGATTCAAGACATACTGGTGCAGGAGTCCGGCGTCGATAAGCGCCGCATCGGCCGCATCGATATTCGCCAGCACTATACCTTGGTGGAGTTGCCGGACGGCATGCCGACCGATATTTTTCAGTTGTTGACCGAGGCTGCGATTGGGCCTCACAAATTGAATATTCGCCGGGTCAGGCCCAATAAATTTCGCCAAGCGCGGGGTAAGTCCTCGGCGGAATCGGCTGGCTAATCCCTGGCTTGCAAATCGGCGGTTTAACCGCCGATTTTGGCGACACGACCTTGTGTCGCAGCGGCGCCTCCCTGGCGCCACCAAGCAAATTTCTACATCGTCAGACGAACGCCTATCCAGGCCGCCCGCGGCGCGCCAACGCCGACGAAGCGAGCGTTCACGTCGTTAAATCCGGAATTGACGCCATCCAACACCTCGCCGGTATTGCCCCAAGTACCGAAATTGGCGTATTCGCGGTCGAACAGATTGTTAACCCGGCCGAACAGCGTCACATGTTGGTTGAAGCGGTATTCGCTACGCAAATTGAACACGACGAAGCCCGGCAATTTGCCGGTCAAATTGGCTTCGTCGCCACGCAGCGCCTGGGAGCTGTTGTAGTTCATGTCAAAACCCAGGGTCCATTGCGGCAGAATGTCCACATCGCTGCTGAATTTGAATTGATGCGCCGGAATGCCGGGAATCCGGTCGCCGACATCCACCCGGATATTGCCGTCTGCGTCGGCGGCTGGATTGTTGGGGCTGCTGGATAGAAACGGCGTCTGAAAGGTCGCGTCGATGTAGCTGTAGTTCGCCGACCAGCGCCAGCGTTCGTAAAACTTACCGGATAATCCCAATTCCGCGCCTTGGCGTTGAGTCTGACCAACATTGGCGAAATAGCCGGTGTTGCCGATCACGCTGCCCGAACTTTGAAAAATGATGTCGTTGTTGTTGATGGTATGGAAAAAACCGGCGTTCCAATCGACGTATCCTTCCAATAGACGGCTCAAGCGGCCGCGAAAGCCGGTTTCCCAGGTATTGGCGACGACTTGTTTCAACGGCGGATCGGAGACGAAGGCGTTGGGCAATTTGCACGGTGCGCTTGGATCGGCGCAGCTTAATTCCATCGGTGTCGGAATTCGCGACGATTCGCTGTAGTTGCCGTAGAAGGTCAGTTCGGGCATGAACGCATAAGTCAGGCCGGCGGCCGGATTGAATCGGTCGTAGGAATGGCTGCCGTTCAAATCTTCGCCGAAGTGGTCGCGTAACTTGACGTGCGATTGGTTGTAACGGCCGGACACCGTGACATCCAGTTTGTCGGCCAGATTCAACGTGTCGGTCAGGAACAGGCCGTAATGATCGGTTTCGGCGGTGAGTCTGACATGCGAATCCTGCAGCAGCACGCCGCCGGCCGCGACGCCGCGATCGCCGGTCAGCGCGCCCAATTCGGTGTCGGCGTGATAGCGGGCGTTGCCGTGGTCGAAACTGGCGCCGCCGATCAAGTGGTTGTTCCGGCCGAAAACTTTGTGATCGATCGCATCCTGCAACGCGAAGCCGAACGATTGTTGCAAGGTGCTGGAGGTGTTGATGGTGCCGCCCTCGAAGGCGTCGTCCGCTTGTATGCCTCCGCCGCCCAACGCCTGTAGAGCTTCGTCGTCCCCGTTGCACAAGGCGGTCGGGTCGCCGCTGCAAGGCGCGAACTCGCTGCCGTCGCCGTTGTAGGTGCTGATTTTATTGCGCCGGTAGTACAGCGTGCCGGACAGCTGGTTATGGTCGTTCAGCCAAGTATCGCCGTCCAGAGAAACCAGCAGCATCCGGTTGCGGGTGATATCCGGGTGCGTGAAGATTTGATCACGTCCGTAAGCCAGCATTTGCTGGGGTAGGGCGCCGTTGCCGCGTAGGGTGTTGTCAGTGCCGGCGATGCTCAAGTCCAAGCTGGATTTGACGCCGCGCCAACTCAGCGTGCCGAAGCCTTGTTTGGCTTCGCTAGGTGAATGGGCGCGCCAGCCTTTCTCGTTAAAATATTTAAAGTCCAGGAAATAGCCCCAGGTGCCATCGTTCCAGCCGCTGGTGACTTCCTCGGAATGCCGGTCCCAGGAGCCGCCTTGCGCTTCAAAGCTGTGTCCGGGCGCCGAAAAGCCGGTCTTGGTGTTGATGTTGATCGAGCCACCCAGTGCGTTCAAGCCGAAGGCCGGGTTGGATGCTGGCTGCAGACTCATATTGTCGATGGCGCCGTTGGGGATTAAATCCCAGTTGACCATGTCGCCGAACGGTTCGTTAAAGCGAATGCCGTTCACGTAAGTCGCCAGGCCTTGCGGCAGGCCCATCAGCGGCGAGGCGCTGAAGCCGCGGTATTGAATGTCCGGTTGCAACGGATTGTTTTGGGCGTCGTTGACGTTGACGCTACCCAAATAGCGATTCATGTAGTCCGCCAACGATAGGGCCTGCGATTCTTGAAGTTTCTCGGCAGTCGCGGTTTGAACGTGGGCGGGAATTTTGTTGATATCGACGCCGCCGAATTGTAGCGGGGTCACCGCGACGACTTCGACGCTGTCCAGATTGGCGGGGGCCACTTCCTCGGCTATGGCCTTTGCCATTGGCAACAGACCGAAGCAAGGCAGGATGCCAAGCGCAAGTTTTTTCATGATCGACTCAAGTTAGCTTCAGCCGACGGATGATACCTAACAGCTTACAGGTGGGGGAGGTGAAAACGGAAAAAGGAAAATTTCCCGATAAGCGGCTAATGGCCAGGCGCCGCCGATTCGGTGAGCCATTCGGCGCGTGGCACGGTAAAATGATCGGCTTTAAGGACGATTGTGCGAATTCAGCTGGGATTGGAAGCTCGGATGCTGGCTTCGAGTGTCTACCCTGGCGGCCCGACGGATTCACGAGGAAGATCGCGGGTCGCTTTTGTTGGCGGTTCAGGCAATGCCGGACCGTGCGCCAGCTCCCTTAATACCGCCCAGGTTTTCTTTTCCCCTACGCAATAACACACTATGACCATTCAATATATCGATACTCCGGAACAACTTCAGGCTCTCTGCGTACAGATCGGCCGTCACGACTGGATCGCGCTGGATACCGAGTTTTTGCGGGAGAAAACCTATTACCCCAAGTTCTGCTTGTTGCAAATTGCCACGCCGGACTGGGTGGCCTGCATCGATCCGCTGGCGATCGCCGATCTGAGTCCGCTGTTCGAGGCTATTTACAATCCCGCCATCGTCAAGGTATTGCACTCCTGTCGCCAGGACTTGGAGATTTTCTATCAACTGAGCGGCAAAATTCCGATGCCGGTGTTCGACACCCAAATCGCCGCGCCGTTGCTGGGGTTTCAGGAAAATCCCGGTTATGCGATGTTGGTATCCAGCTTCCTCAACGTTAACCTGAGTAAGGCCCATACCCGCACCGACTGGTCGGTGCGTCCCTTGAGTCCGGAACAGATCGAGTACGCCGCCGACGACGTGATCTACCTCTGCAAGATCTACACCTTGATGTGCGAGCAGTTGGATAAACTAGGTCGCTTGGATTGGCTAAATGCCGATTTCGCGTTGTTGAACAATCCGGAGTTGTATCAACTATCGCCGGAAAATGCCTGGTTGCGGATACGCGGCAAGAACAAATTGACCGGCAAGCAATTGTCCATCATGCAGGCTTTGACCGAATGGCGCGAACGTACCGCGCAGCAGGAAAACAAACCGCGCAACTGGTTGTTGGCCGACGATATGTTGCTGGAGTTGGCTAAATTGCAGCCGGTGACGGTCGCCGATCTGGCCAAGGTCCGCAATATCGGCGAACGCACCGTCAACCGCTACGGTAAAACCCTGTGCGAACTAATTGATGTCGCTCGCCAACGGCCGCCTAAACCGCTGGTCGAAAAAGGCAAACCTCAAAAGAAAACCCAGCAAACCGAAGCCATTCTGGATGTGCTGGGCGCGGTCGTCAGAATTCGGGCCGAGGAAAACTCGCTGAATCCGATTATTTTGGCGACCCGCAACGATCTGGAACAATTGCTGGCCGGCGACGACGATTGTCTGCTGCTACAGGGTTGGCGCTACAACATGGCCGGACGGGAATTGCAAGGTTTGCTGCGCGGTGATTACAGTTTGCGTTTGCGCGACGATGCCGTCGAGATTAGTCCGGTCTCCGCTTAGTTCTCGCGGTCTCGACCCAAACTGAAACGCTGGGTGAACAGTTCCGCCGGTACCGGCGGCGAAAACCAATAGCCCTGACCGTAATCGCAACCGATCGATTTCAGCAAATCGCGCTGGCGTTCGGTTTCGACGCCTTCGGCTATCACTTTCAGGCCCAGCTTGTGGGCCATCACGATAATCGCTTCGCACAGTGCGAAGTCGCTGGAATCCTCGGTCAGGTTGCGGACAAAGGACTGGTCGATTTTTAAATAGTCGATGTCGAATTTTTTCAAATACGACAGCGACGAGTAGCCGGTGCCGAAGTCGTCGATCGCGACTTGCATACCGGCGTCCCGGAACGCCATCAAGTGGTCCTGAACGTTGGTATTGGCGTCCAGCAGCAAGCCTTCGGTAATTTCAACGACGATGCTTTGTCCCGACAGGCCGAGGGAGTGCAAATAATCGAACCAATGACGGGGTGCTTGACCGGCGCTTTGGAATTGCACCGGCGATTTGTTGATGCTGATTTGAAACTCGCGGTGCAAGCGGCTTTGCCATTCCAATACCTGCTGGGCGGCGGTTTCGAACACCCAATCGCCAATCTTGTTGATCAAGCCGGTTTCCTCGGCCAGCGGAATGAATTCCGTCGGGCTAACGACGCCGCGCGTCGGATGTCGCCAACGCAGCAAAGCTTCCGATTTATGGACTTCGCCGCTGACCAAGTCCACGATGGGTTGGTAGTGGAGCGATAGTTGCCGCTCGCTCAAGGCGTTGCGCAAATCGGCCAGTAGCGCCGCGCGTGCCTGCAACGCATCCTGCAAAGCCTTGGTAAAAAAGCTATAGGCATTCCGGCCCCGGTTTTTGGCGGCGTACATCGCCTGGTCCGCGTTCTTCAACAGCTCGCTGAGGTCGGTGCTATCGGTCGGGTAGAAGGTGATACCGATGCTGGCCGAGACGTAGGTGGTGTCCTCGGCCAGTTGGAACGGCGCGCTCAATTGCTCCAGCAAATGCCGGGCTATCGGTTCGGCGCTGCGCGGTTCGTCGAGTTCGCCCAGGATGATCGTGAACTCGTCCCCGCCCAGTCTGGCGACGGTGTCTGATTCGCGGACGCAAAGCTGCAGCCGTTGCGCGGTTTCCTTGAGCAATTGGTCGCCGATGTCGTGGCCCAAAGTGTCGTTGACTTCCTTGAAGCGGTCCAGATCGATAAACATCAGCGCGAACATCTGGCCCATGCGGTGGGCTTTTTTGATTTCCTGTTCCAGCCGGTCGCGAAACATCCGGCGATTCGGCAGACCGGTGAGCGGATCGAAATTGGCTTGCCGCCAGATTTGTTCCTCCGATTGCTTGCGTTGCGTAATGTCCGAGAACAACGCCACCCGCCGTTGCGGATGGCCGGAGGCGTCGTAAATGGTGTTGATCGTCAATTCTTCCACGTAAATGCGGCCATCCTTGCGGCGATTCTTGATTTCGCCGTGCCACGTGCCGGTCTCTTCCAATGCCCGCCACAACTCCCGATAAAACCCGGCATCGTGTTGATCCGATTTTAACACCCGTGGATTTCGGCCGACGACTTCGTCGGCCGCATAGCCGGTCATCAAGGTAAAGGCCGGATTGACGCTGAGGATATTGTTGTCCGCGTCGGTGACGACCATCGCCTCGCTACTGTTCTGATAGACCAGCGCGGCCAGCCGCAAATTTTCCTCGGCCTTGCGGCGTTCGCTGACATCGCGAGCGAAGCCCACGCTACCCAGCAATTCGCCGCTCTGATCGATGACCGGGGCCTTATAGGTTTCGTACCACTTGCGAAGTCCGCGATCGATGATTTCTTCCTCGACGACCAGATTGGCGCGGGTTGCCATGACGGTGCGGTCGTCGGCTCGATAGCGTTCGGCCAGTTCCGGCGGTGCGATATCCAGATCGGATTTGCCGACCAATTCGTCCGGCGTGCCGGCGTCGAAGATGGCGGAGAATTCTTGATTGACCGCCAGAAACCGGCTGTCGCGGTCTTTCAGCCAGATTGCGTGAGGAATGTTGTCGAGCAAGGCGCGTTGATAGTATTCCTTTTGCCGCAATGTTCTTTCCGCGTGGCGGGTTGCGGTAACGTCCCGGAATTGCCAAATACGACCAAGATAAGCGCCCGTTTTACTGCAAATCGGCGCGGTGTGGAATTCCAGTATCGTGTCGTCGAGCAGTTCCACTTCGTCGCGGGCGATAGCATCCGGTTGAGCCTGAACCAAAGCGATGCTCCGGGTCATCTGTTCCGGGTGTTTCATTTGTTGCCGTGCCATCTCCAACTGCGCGGCAATACAGTCCTGGTTCGCCAGGTCCGGCGGCATCCGCCACAATTCGCCGATCCTCAGGTTTTGCTGCACCTTGCGACCTTCGGCGTCGACGGCGACGATACCGTCCGGCGTCGATTCCAATACCGCCTCCAGAAAAGCGGTGCGCCATTGCAACTGCTTTTCCAGTCCGCGCAGTTCGGTGACGTCGGTGTAACTCCAGACCCGGCCGATAATTCGATCGCCGATGCGTTGGGGGCGAGAATAACGTTCCAACAGCCGGCCGTCGATGAGTTCCAGCAGGTTTTTGATTTCCCGTTCGGGATGCTCGCGCAATTCGTTGACTTGGGCGCGCGTCAGTTCCGGGTCCTTCATCTGCTTCAGGATGAATTCCAGCAAGGCATGGCAGTGGTCGCCCTCGCGTAACATGTCTCTCGGAATTTGCCACAGCGCTTGAAAGCGCTGGTTGAAGCCGCGGATGTAGCCGTCTAGGCTAACCACCAAAATGCCGGCGGTGGTGGCTTCCAACGTGGCTTGCAGCATCGATAGCGATTCGGCCAGTTGTTGTTGACTCTGCTTGTTTTGGGTAATGTCTTCGTATAAGCCGAGGATACCGATGGTGACGCCGTCGCCGTTGATTAGCGGCATTTTCGAGGTGCGCAGCCAGATGGTATCGCCGCTCGGCGTGGTTTGCGGTTCTTCGAAATTCAACTTAGGCGTGCCGGAAGACATGACCGCCACGTCGTCGCTCCGGTATAAATCGGCTTGGTCTCGCCAAGTCATTTGGGTGTCGTCCTTGCCGAGCATTTCCGAGGCGCGCCGCCGGCCGGCGTCGTTGGCGAACAGCGTGTTACAGCCCAGATATCGCGAGTTGAGGTCTTTCCAAAACACCCTGACCGGTAAGGTTTCCAGGATGGTTTGCAGCAATAAATTGGATTCGGTCAAGGCTTTTTCGTAGCGCATCCTTTCGGTGATATCGAAGTAGGTGACCAGATAGCCGCCCTGAAGAGAGTCGCTAAGCGCGGTGGTATTGGCAAGGGCCGTAAGGGTAGCGCCGTCGCGGCAACGAATATCGACTTTCTCCGGTGCGATGTCTTGCCGGTTTAGACTGGCGCTCAGATGGCGTCGCGAAACGGCCATGATCGAATCCCGGTAAGCCGGATCGGGGTAGGCCAAGCGCCACCAATCGTCGCGACAGCGAATATCGTCTTGGGTGTAGCCGAAAGTCGCCGAAAAGGCCGAGTTGAAGAAGACCACATTGTCGTGGCGGTCGTAAAGGATATGTGGTACTGGTGAAGCGTCCACGATATGCCGTAGGCGTAGTTCGCTGTCGAGTAGTTCTTCGGCGATGCGTCGGCTGCTGTGTAATGTCAACGCCAAAGCCATGCCGCAGGTCGACAACGCGGCCATGAACAGCCAGAAATTGAACAGATCGCTTTGCTCGAAATCGTGGGCGAACTTGCCCACGTGCTGGGCGGCTCCCAGCAAGGCCTGCGCGGCGGTGAGGACCATCACCAGTACCACGCCGTGCCGCCCAAACCGCAGGGCGCCCCACAGGACGCAGAAAAATGGCCAATAAGTGTGTGGGGCGAATTTCAGATGGTCGGTAAACCAGTCGAAAAACAGAATCTGGCCGACCAGAAAGGAGAGTCCGACGAAAATCACGGTTTCCGGCCAGCGTTTGCCGTGAAACCAATTGCTTGGCCAGCGTCGCCAAATCAACGTGGCCGGCGTGGCGAAGACGATGCCAAACACATCGGCCATCCACCAGTGCAGCATCGATTCGCCGAGTTCCCTGGCGGGTACGTAACCGCTTGCCAACAGTGCCGCCGGGCCGATCGCCGCGCTAATAGCGGAGCAAACCACGCCAACCAGCACCAGTGTTAAAAAATGTTTGGGTTCGGATAAGGTGACTGAAAAATTGCGATTGTTGCCGAGCAATCGCGCCGCGGTTAAAGTTTCCAAGGTATTGCCGGCCGCGATCAATCCCGAAAGCCAGAGAGAATCGTTGACCATTAAACCGGCGGCCAGCGCGCCCAAGAAAATGCCCGGCCAAAACCTTAGACCTTTCAACAGCAACACCGCGAGTCCCAATCCGCCGGAAAACCAGACTAGCGTGACGTTGCCGCTGGTCGAAAAGTAGCTCAAAGTGATTTTGGCGATTGCTCCGTATAGCAGGGCCAAGCTAAGGATGCCCGGCAAATCGCGTCGGCGGTTAAGAGGTGTCGCCATCGAATCAGAATAGAAAGAAGCGGAAACTGTCGAAAATGAAACTCACAAGTTCGTTGCCGGTTTTAACGTTGGTGTGGGGTTGCCCAAACCGGTTAGATCGTAAAGCCGCCGTTTCCCGTCGCGTTAAAGCGCGATGCGGCGGCGATTCATAGAGCGATCAGTCCGGCCGCGTTCAGGCCGAGATAAGTTTTATAGCCGGCGACCGCCGCCAGTATCAGGAAAAAGCCGCCGCTGAGCTTATGGAGTAAGCCCAGCGGCATTTTTTGCAACACGGTGCGGCCGGCGACCACGCCCAACAACGAGGTCAAGCCCAGCGCCGCCGTCGAGCCTAGCCAAACCGCCGCCGCCGGCGCACTGCTGCTGAAACCGACCACCGCCAACTGGGTCTTGTCGCCGAATTCCGCCACGGTAATCAATAAAAACGTGGTCAGAAAAATGCCGTGACCGCTTTTTTCGACGACAGCGTCGTCGTCGTCCTCGTCTTCATGATTGAATAAGGCGTGTAAACCGAAACCGGCGAACAACAAGGCGACGCCGGCGGATACCGCGTACTCCGGCAGCCAATTGGCGATGGCGACGCCAAACACCACCGCCAGCGTATTCAGCAGCGCGAACGCGGCCAGCGCCCCCCACCAGACTGGTGCGGCCCGGTGGCGCGAAGCCAGCGTCATGCACACCAATTGGCTTTTGTCGCCGATTTCGGCGGCGGCGATCAAGGCCAGACTGGTGCCGGCGGCGGCCGAAAAGCCGGCAGGGTCGGCCGGCGCCAATCGGTTGATAAACTCGATCAGATGATCCATGGCGTTGGTGCGCTTAGCTGAGGATTTTGTCCAGCATCATCATGATGATGAAGCCGACCATCAACGAAAACGTGGCGATGCGCGAGCGGCCCTTGGCATGGGTTTCTGGAATGATTTCCTCGCTGATCACGAATAACATCGCCCCCGCCGCAAAGCCCATCGCAATCGGCAGTATCGACGAAAACACGGTCACCATCGTAATACCCAGCAGGCCGCCGACCGGTTCGACCAAGCCGGTCGCGGTGGCGATCCCAACCGCTTTCCATTTGTTGTAGCCCAAGCCGACCAACGGTAGCGCGACGGCCAGACCTTCCGGCAAATTTTGCAGCGCGATGGCAATGGCCAACACCAGGCCGTTATTCATATTTCCCGAGCCGAAACTGACGCCCACCGACATGCCTTCCGGAAAGTTGTGGATGGTGATGGCGATGATGAACAGCGAAATTTTTTGCAGCGAATTCAAACTTTCGTCGCTGACCGCGTCGAAATGCAGGTGAGGCAGGCGCTCGTCGGCAAAATGCAAAAACACCGCGCCCAGCAGCATGCCGGCCGCGACGATCCACAACCCCTTGCCGGGCCAGATCTGGTCGCCGAAATCGATGCCGGGCACCAGCAGCGAGAAGGCGGTGGCGGCCAACATGACACCGGCGGCGGCGCCGAGCATACTGTTGAACAGACGCTCTGAGATGTCCTTGAAAAACAACGCCGGCAATGCGCCGACGCCGGTCGCCAAGCCCGCCAGAATGCTGGCCATAAAGCCGATCACGACCACGCCGTCGAATATTAGGTACAAGCCGCCGAACACCACGACTTGCGACAGCAAAAACAAACCAGCCAGAACGCCCCAGCGTTGTAGCGTGGGCAGCGTCATGATTTTCAGATACCGTGGATGGGCTTGGAGACGGAGGTAGTATTCCTCGAGCTTGGCTTGTATGTTTTGCATTTTTTATTATCCGAAGGTGAGGGTGTGTAAAGTCGCGATTATACTGAATTAACCGCCGCCGCCGAGGTTCGTCGCTCCGGTTGTCGGCGGGTAATTCGCGGATTTGCCTAGCCCCTGGCAAATATGCCGGGAAAACCGTTGCGATTTCGGTATCATGCGCGCGGCACCGGGTTGGCGCTGTCAACGCGAAAGGCCGCGAACGCCAACCGGAATCGCCTTTTTCACGGGAGTCACAATGAGCAAACTCAATTTCAGCAAAGGATTTTTTCTAGCCGCGGCGGTCGCTGTGGCCGGTTGTAATGCGCCGCAGCCCTACACCGGGCAAACGTTCGCGCAAACCCCGGCGCTGCCGTCGGTGCCTGCCGCGGGAAACCTGGGCGCCGAGATGGACTTGGTGGGCCTGTTGGTCGGTCAACTGGGTATCTCCCCACAGCAAGCGCTGGGCGGAGTGGGTTCGATATTCTCGTTGGCGCAACAGCGCCTGAATCCGGGCGACTTTTCGCTACTCAGCTCCAATGTGCCCAATATGGACCGCTATCTCGGTGCGGTTTCGAATCAGCCCAAGTTTGGCGATGACGGCGGGTCGTCGCTACTCGGCACGGCCGGCGGTTTGCTGGGTTTGGCCGGGTCGTTTCAGAGCTTGGGGATGAACAGCAGCATGATCGGCCAATTCGTGCCGGTGGTGTTGCAATACGTGCAAAATCAAGGCGGGGCTTCGGCGATGGCCTTGCTGGAGCAAGCTTTGTACCGTTAGTTTCGGCGGGTTGGTCGCCGCTCGGCGTTGCTACGGTTTGCGTTTTTCGTCGGCGTTTGGCGCCGGTTGAGCGGAGACGACGCCCGCATCCTGGCTCGCTCCGCCACCGTCTTCGAACGGTTTGACGATCGGGTTAGCCAACGCCGGGAACCGGCTACCGATTTCGCGGCCCAAGCCGTTACAATGTGTTCTTTTGATTGCCGGGTTGAAACATGACTGCCGCATTACCTATCCATGATTACGCCTTGTTGGACGACGCCGAATGCGCAGAACGTATCGCCGCCGCCAAAGCCCAATTAAACGGCCGCTGCATCGTGCTGGGCCATCATTATCAACGTGACGAAGTATTCCAGCATGCCGATATTTATGGGGATTCGCTGAAGTTGTCGCGAGAGGCGGCGCAATCGGCGGCCGAATTCATCGTGTTTTGCGGCGTGCATTTCATGGCCGAGGTGGCAGACATCCTGTCCCGGCCCGAGCAGATCGCAATTTTGCCGGACATGGCCGCCGGTTGTTCGATGGCGGACATGGCCAATAAAATCAAGGTCCAGCAATGTTGGGACGAGTTGGCTAAGATCATCGACGTCGAAAATTCGGTGACGCCGGTGACCTATATCAATTCCGCCGCCGACTTGAAAGCCTTTTGCGGTCAGCACGGCGGTATCGTTTGTACCTCGTCCAATGCGCAAAAAATCCTGAATTGGAGCTTCGAGCGCCGCGAAAAAGTCCTGTTCTTCCCCGACCAGCACTTGGGCCGCAACACCGGTTACCGGATGGGTATTCCGCTGGAACACATGGTCACCTGGGATTTCAACAAACCGCAAGGCGGCCTGACCGAGCAACAAATCCGCGACGCCAAAATGATTTTGTGGAAGGGTTACTGTTCGGTGCATCAGGCTTTTCAACCCGAGCAAATCGACAATTTCAAGGCAAAATATCCGGAAACCATCGTGATTTCGCATCCGGAAGCTTGTTTCGAAGTGTGCGAGAAATCGGATTACATTGGTTCCACCGAGATGATTTTAAAAATTGTCCGCGAGGCCGAGCCCAATACCCGCTGGCTGGTCGCCACCGAATTGAATCTGGTCAACCGGCTGGCCCAGGAAACCAAGGCGCAGGGCAAGCAGGTCCATTTCATGGCGCCGACCTTGAGCATGTGCTCGACGATGTTCCGCACCGATCCGCAGCATTTATGCTGGGTGTTGGAAAACCTGGCCGCCGGCCATGTCGTCAACCGAGTGTCGGTCCCGGCCGAAGAGGCCGCGCTGGCTAAGTTGGCGCTGGATAATATGCTGCTGGCGTCTTAATGCGTTGATAGCGCGCGGGCTAGGCGTTTGCCGCCGGTTCGGCGGTAAGCGCTCGGTCCTCGCGAATGGTTATCCGTCCAGCCGCCGTGCTTCTTAGCGTCCAATCTTCTGATTTAGTAAGTCTTCAGCGATCTGTAGCCCCTCTTTGAAAAAAGAGGAGCAGGGAAGACTATTTGAATAAATCCCCCTCAGCTCCCTTTTTCAAAGAGGTTACTTGGATTGGGGCCGCTTGAAGCCTGTGTTGAATAGTTACTGAATTTTAACCCGGTCCCTTTGGCCCCGAGTAAGTAGAAGGGCGTAACACCAAAGGCTTAGACGGGGTCGATCAGCGATCAATCGGCCCTCCCAGTCCAGTTTCGCCACCGGCAATGCCGACAGCAAGGGTATAGACCGTTCCGTGCCGTGTTTCCACGATTCCGTGACTGCCGAATCGCTGTACGCCTCGCCAGCCGTGGCTTGCAGAGGTTTTCCCCCAACGTTGGAAACACGCGTAAAAACGGTTCCGGGACGGGCGTCGAAGTCGTCGTGCCGCCATTACCCTAAAGCTGCGCGCCGATCCGCGCGATCAACTGTAATATTAAGCAATTAACCTAGCACCCTAACAGTGTCGCAGTTTCATTGACTGCCTGTAGAGTTGGTCTGTATTGCTAAAACAGCATATGGTGGGCGCTAATTAATTGAGCGGAGATATTTTTCGCGCGCTATGATTAAGCCGCGCCGGAGGAGCGTTAGGCCGGTTTTTATCGCCTACGGTTGCCGCGACTCGCGTCATGACGAGGAGTGGCGCTGTTGTTGGGATAACTCGAATATCCACTCGCAAGTACCGCGTGATTTGGGCTCTGAAATTGAGGCGCGGAGGACGAGGACGAGCTCGAAACCTGTTTGTCCTGACTCAAGATAGCCTCTAAGCAATAGTCGATTGTCATTTTTTGCTCATTGATTGAAAGGAGAAATTCATGAATACCCGTAAAACTTTAGTTGCCTTGGGATTGTTACTCGGCGGCGCGACGTTAAACGTCCACGCCAGCTTGACCAGTTACACCGGTACCGACGGCGCTGGCTTGGTCTACAGTAGCGTCGGCAACGTGACTTGGACGCAAGACGCCAATTTGTTCAAAACCCTGTCCAATGCCGACCATTCGCTAATCAGCCGGGTTATCGCGTTGACGCCTACAACGAATTATTACGCCTCATCCGGGCCGCAAGTAACCTTGACGGCGAGCGATTTCGGCAGTTTCAATGTCAACATTCCCTCTTCAGGCTTCCTAAGTTGGTGGGGGGCTATCGCCTTCGCCAATTACTTAAACAGCATCGACTACGGCGGCAGCCACCAATGGCGCTTGCCGACCAGCAATGCCATTGTCGGTTTTAACGGCACCGCCGGTAACGAACTAGGCCAATTGTTTTATAGCGAATTGAACGGTACCGCCGGCAAGTTTATTCCCAACACCCCAGCCTTCGACAACGAATCGCCGGTAGCCTACTGGTCTGGTATTGAGTTCACTTCCAACCAGGCTGCGGCGTGGGGCTTTGACGCTCGAAAAGGTGCCCAGGGCTACGATGAAAAGGGTCGCGGGCATCTGGTTTGGCTCGTTAGCCCTGGGCAAGTGACCTCGGTGCCGGTACCGGGCGCGTTAGCGTTGTTTGGAACTGGGCTGATGGGATTGCTGGGTTTGCGGAGAAAATGACTTTCCGTCGTCTCTGGTAATACGGCAGTGAATCCAATTCTTTTTTAGGCACTTAAATCCCAAAATCGCGACGTTGACGCCCTATGTATTTCGATCGTTGGGCTGGGTCGATATGAACTCTAACTGTCGCGCGCAACCCATATCCAAGGAGTTTACTCATGACACACAGGCTACTTACCTTCGGCGTTTTGCTCGGCGCCGCCGCGTTCAACGCCAACGCCACGCTGACCAGCTTTACCGGTGCCGATGACGTTGGTTTGGTCTACAGCAGCGTCGGCAACGTGACCTGGACGCAAGACGCCAATCTGTTGGCTACGCTGGAAAGCACTTACGGTTTCCGAAACGTCATCCAAGCCATTATCGCCGCTAGCCCTACCGTTAGCGACACGCCCAACAGCTTCGACGGTTACACCGGTTCTTACACCGTGAAAACCACCGATTTTTCGTCGGACGGTAGAGCCAACTGGTTTGGCGCGCAAGCTTTCGTTGGCTTACTGAATCGCGTCAACTATGGCGGCAGCTCGCAATGGCGCTTGCCAACCAGTAATGCCACCGACGGATACGACGGCAGCGCCGGCAACGAACTGGGCCAATTGGTTTACGGCGAATTGGACGGTTCGGCGTCTAATTCCATTCCCAATACCAGTAGCTTCGACCACGAGCAAGCCTCTTCGTACTGGTCAGGTACCGAGAATGCGGCTTCCCCCGGTAGCGCGTGGTTTTTTGAAGCCTATTACAGTAGTCAGGCCAACCACCGGAAGACTTATCAACACTACGTATGGGCGGTGACTCCCGGACGATTGTCGGCCGTGCCGATACCGGGGGCTGTTTGGTTAATGGGTAGTGGCCTGGTGGGATTGTTGGGTCTAAAACGGCGCGGGCGGGTTGGGTAGCAGGCATATTTAGCGATTGGATTTTGTTTCGTTAGAGGGCGGGAATTACCGCCAGGGTAAGTTTTTAACGCGTATCGCCCCGATAGTATTGATTCGGGCTTGCAATGATTGAACCGACCGGCGCGATCCCCCTCGATTCGGTTCCGAGAACGCAGGACGTTTGCCTCGACTCCGTTCGGAGAGCGCGCAGGTTGTTCCCCGAGAGGAGGCGATTGTTCCCCCGAATGAAGTCGATCACTCCCTGGGCGGAGCCGGTCGTTCCCTGAGCGGAGCCGAAGGGAACTAAAGCGTCTAAAGCCAGAAACACTAGTTCCCGCCCTTTGACTGAACGCATCCGCATTGGCGATAAAAACCTGGCAAATCGTTGTTGGATTTAGCCGTTACCGCAAACACAACCAGCGCGCGGCATTGCCAAATTCGGGGTCTTGGAAAATAACAACCGCCGCACCGTTTGCGACTCGCGCGGTTTGTAATCTCTCCGAACGCCATGCTGGCCAACTTATTCGAGCGGAGATTTTTTCTACGCGTTAGAGTTGTTACGATGAGTCGAGGAGGAGTTGGTGGGCGGTTACCGACCCAGAAGCGACATTCGGATATGGATTTAAACATCCTAATATCGGTCATTTACAAAGTAACGCTATCTATTCAATGCTGAAAGCGGATCAGTACAATATTGACTTCTAATGTTAACAAAGCCGCCATGTGTTGGCCGGGGTAATAAGTATTTTCATTCGAAGCTAAATGCCAGAGGTAACCCGATAACCATTAAGATAGACCAACCGGTATAAAGTGGAAGATATTTAGTAACAGTATTGAGCAATCGTTCTGATGAGCATTGCTGCCTGATTTGCGCAATGTAATCCCTCAGAATAAAGATTAAATGCCAAAATATGAGTATATTAGCGCCAGTTACAGATACGCGATTGGGAGTTACACCATATTCCGCCCACCTGAAAAGTATTGCGGAAAGTGCGTAAGTATTGATTACGAGTGTTAAGCTCTTAGCAAAAAGTTAGCGTGTATTGTGAGCCAAACCCTCGGCCAATTTCGTCAATAGCCTGCTCAAGCTCATCCGGCATAAATGTTTTGAATGGCAGCCATTCATATTTCATTTTATGCCACAGCAATTCAATCCGATTCAACTCAGGGCTATAGGGCGGCAGGAAATAAAATCGAATACCTTTCTCTTCCAGCAAATCCCAATACGGCTTCAGTTTTTTGGCCGTATG
The DNA here is from genome assembly GCF_050275925.1 of Methylomonas sp. MS20. Lineage (NCBI taxonomy): Bacteria > Pseudomonadati > Pseudomonadota > Gammaproteobacteria > Methylococcales > Methylococcaceae > Methylomonas > Methylomonas sp. MS20. The sequence goes on along the minus strand of NZ_CP189962.1, from coordinate 3,805,356 downwards.
AATGGACGCATTATCTAAAATCACCACCAATGGCTTGCTGACGCGTTGGACCAATGCCATCAGAAAGCCAAAAAACCACAGACCATTGACGCTTTGCCACAGCTTAGTCAGCATTAATCGACCCGATGAAAGCAAAGCGCCAATGACGTTCATCCGCTGCGCGCGTTTAGCGGTAATGGCATGAACTTCTCCGCTTTTGGTCCAAGCCGAACGATTCGGTGGTTGTGGTGCAAATCCGGCCTCATCCACATAGGCCAATTCGATTTCGCCGGCTTGCGCTTGCTGAATCAGTGCGGCAATGTCGTGTTGGGCCCGCTCGAAGCGCTCGGGATCACGCTTTTTTTTAAACTGTAACGGGTGCGCTTCCATACATAGCCCATCCGTTTTAACTCGTTCCGCAAGGTGCTGGCGCTAATCGTCACGTCGCATTCCGTCGTTAGACGACTGACCAATGCCCGGCAGTTTAAAGGTTCCGCATCGATCCATTCTTTGAGCCGGCATCGATGCGCGTCAGTCAATTTACTTGGTGCACCACTGCGGGGTTGATCCGGTAAACTGTTCAGCCCATTTCTCCACCACTTCCGCCGCCGCTCCCGTATAGCTTCCGGTTTCACGCCTTGCTGTTCTGCAATCGCAATGACTGTCTGGCCATTGGCTAACATCAAAATGGTCTGTGCCCGCTCCCGTTCTCGCCAATCGCTCCCTTTTTTGATAATTTGCTGGAGCTGCTCTCGTTCGCTTTCGTTCAATTCTATTGCTCTTGCCCGCATTCTGTCGCTACCACCACACCTGAAATCTCGCTATTTTAATGCATGGTGATTTGTTGTTAAGCGCTTACCGTAACTAAACAAATATTTACGAAATCGATTATACGTCGGTTATCCATCGAGTCTTTTCCTGACACCGAATAAACTGTAATCGCCAGAACAACAAGCAAAAGCCCATTAATTGTGATCAGAAAATCTCGGTCGGAATACGGACTTTTCCCTTGGGCAATGATTGCCAGCAAGTACACACAAATCGTTACAAGAACCAATGGCGAAAAAATGTTAGCGATGGTGGTTGCCAAGCGACTCCCTCTTCCCAATACAACATCGTAAAGATAAGTCGCAACAACGGGTGATGCAACCAAGCCGAAGACAACAACGTAGTTCAGATACCATTGCTCCATTCCAATATGGATCAGCGAGAATAGTGCAAAAGTCAGAAAGGTAAGAACCATTCCACCCAGCAAAATTACGGATGCGTAAATCAGCACCTCACCGAGGTAAGCCACAAATAAAACCTTTGATCTGTTGGAATGCCAATCACTACCCATGAAAGTCAATGCTAACAATGACAATAAAACTAGAGGCATATGGATCAGCGACATTTTTATCGATGCCGATCCTTTTATATCTGGTAGAAATAACAATACAATTATACAAACCAGAATCCCTAATATAGGAACAGCCTTGTTTTGATTCGGCTCCGAAGATAAGAAGTAGCTTATTAATGACCCAATCAAGATGACAGGAACGAATCGTGCCAGATACCAATCCGCATCTATGAATGGGAGAGCATGTAGTTTTACCAAAGAACCTGCGAGAATAGAGATGAGGAAAACGTAAAACTTTTTCGTTCCCGACTTATCCGAAGATGGATATTCCGAATAAGCTACGCGAGCATTCCAAACTCGTAGAGTTTCGGATTCGGGATATTGCTCCGTTGCTTCGACTAACCAAGCTATGAATTCAGTTGGTTTGGTCTGATATAGATTCTCAAGAGTGTTCGGATTGCCGAGAGCACGAATGATTTCGTTCGTCTGCATGGGAAAAATATCTAACGATTGTTTATATGGTTTCTGTATATCATCACTTACCGCAGTAATCTAGGCATTTTTTACGAATTTTAACTGTTTATTTTTCTGGATGGGTAGCTACATACCTTCTTAATACGCGACTGACCGTTCTTGGGATAATTACTTTATTCCGGGCTAATCTCTCGCCATAAAGCAGCCGGTTGCGACAGGCAGAAATTGGCCGATTTCTGACCCAGGATGCCTTCCTCTATTTCAGTAATTCCGCTAATCGGACCTTTTTACACCGGGCTTAGAAATTGCTCCGATTACGCCGTCTCCGCTAGATATTCCGGTATCCCTGAGTTATTCATTCCAGGCGATACGCCGAGCCATATCGGCTTTGCGGGCGAGCATCTTGTCGGCTAGCGCTGGCGAACCGCCGCTGGCTAAGACGACCTGACGAATCTCATCGTCCGGAATGCGAACGACGACCAGGATGGCTTGTTCGATTTGTTCAGATGTCATCTCGGCGAACAGCTTGACGGCGTGAGGGTTGGCGTCGTCGCGGCGCAAGACGTCCAGCTCGTCAACGCGGATACCGAACGCCTTGCCCTTGGGGTCGCCCTGGGCGCGGAAGGCCAGGGCGCCGCCGACGTCCAGCGTCAGGACTTGGCCGCCGGCAACGCCTTGGTTATCGCCGTTGAAGCCGGCGGCGTCCCAGTTGGCGGTCCAGGCGTGCACGCCGAACCATTGCCGCGCTTGTTCGCGCTCGCGGTCGGTGAAATGGGCCAGGCATTTCTTTTCCAGTGTGACCCATTCGGTCGCTATTTGGTCTGGCGCCGAGGTGCTTACGTAGCGTAGGGTCGGTGCGCCAGCCAGTTGGTAGAGCTGGGCGGCGAGCCATTCGTTGCGGGCGTGGGCGGCCGATTCTAGCGTCTTCACGTAATAGCGTTGGCCGTTACCCTCTTGAAAAACGCCGGCCGGATTGCTGCCCAGTTGTCCGCCTACCCGTGAAAGTTTGGCGGTATCGAGGGCAGTCATGTCGGCGGGTTAGGGAATCGGCTGGGTGCGGCGGACCAGCGCCAGTTGCGCCGGGGTTTCGATGGCGCCCTTGCGCGCGTGGCGCACCGCATGAATTGCTGCTTCCGGGTTCATGCCTAGTTCCACCAGTAGCCGCGCGGCGATCATGCCGGCCCGGCCCAGGCCACCCTTGCAATGTACCAGCAAGTCTTCACCCTTACGTAAGCGCCGGCGGATGTCGGCGCCTTGGGTTAGCCATTGTTGCTCGAAAGCGTGGGTGGGAACCGAATAGTCGGCGATCGGCAAATGCAGCCACTCGATGCCGCGTCTACGAATTTCGTGGCCGAGTTGCGGAACCTTAAGCGCGGTCAGTTCCGCCGGTTCCACCAGGGTTAATATCAGTTTGGCGCCCCAGGCGGCGATGGCATCCAAATCGACGCCGAGATCGCGCTCCCAGACGCCGGTGTGGGCAAAGCGGTCGTGCTTGCCGGGGCAAAAGGTGATGCCGATCCGTCCGTGCGACGGGCTGGCGCGCACTTCGGCAATTTGCAGCGGGTGGGTGTGGCTGGTCCGCGTTCCGGCCATGGCGTTAATCTCGGCGGTGTTGGAAATTCGCGCGAGTCTAGCACGAAGGCCGCTTGAGCAGTGCCGAATCGTAATGGCCGCGCGAAGATCGCCCGGCCTCGGGAGCTGGTGGCAGGGTGCTTATCCATCGGTTAACGCTGGTTGCGCATTGTGCAAAGCGATGAAGTCCGCCATTGCCAGCGTGCCGATCACGTTGGCGTCGTCGTCGAGGATTTCGTAGAGCACGCCGCTACCGCGTATGCTGAACAACAGTACCACGTCGATGTCGCCGCCGCCTTCCCGGTGCGGCTCGTCGCTGGCGGGGCTGACGGTGTAGCGGCCGGTCGGCCGGATTTCCTTCAAGCTGCCGTCGGCGTGGTATAGGCGATGCTCGCCTTGAATGACGAAAATGTAATTCGGCGCCTTGTGGCGATGCAACACGATTTGTTGGCCGGCGGCGAATTTAAAGAGCACATCGATAATCTGGGCTTCGCTATCGATGTGCAGAATGAAATAGTGCAAGTGGTCGAAGCCGGCCAGGGTTTGCCAGCGGATACGGCTGTCGTCGAATAAATGGGTGTTCATTGGGATGTTCTCGAATAGGGGTTGAAGGAGATCGTCCGGCCGGCGTGCGGTCGAGACCCGCGGAGTTTAAGGGGCTAGCGGCGCGCGGTAAGCCGAGATTTGCCCGAAATTGCCGGGCAAATTGCCCGCAGTCGATTGGCGCCCGACGCGAGCGGCGCGGGAGGTGGCGGAGGTGTTTCGATTCGGGGCTCGAGGCGGAACGGCGAGTAGGTTCGGGTTTGAGCTGGCGCCGGGAATTGCGGTAGCATGCCCAAGTAATCGACAGTCTCCTTCAACTACCCAATTTTGCCGCCTATGAATCCGTTGGATATGAGCATCGAAGCTCGCAAACAAGAGCTTTCCCACTACTTGGACAAACAGCCGTACATCACCGAGTTGGACGGCATTACCTTGAAAATCGCCAAAAACGTGTTTCCGTCCGATTTCGGACTGACTAGCTCGTTTTTCGGCAATTTCATGCAGCGGCAGCCGCCCGCCGAAACGGCGTTGGACATGGGCTGCGGTAGCGGCTATTTCGCGTTTTTATTGAAAAAGATGGGTTGCGAGAACGTGTTGGGTGTGGATTTTAATCGGGACGCGGTGCTGTGTACCTTGGAAAATACCCGCTTGAATCCCAATCTGGCGCCTATCGATTTCCTGCACAGCGATTTATTCGCCGACGTGCCGCACCGGCTGTTCGACCTGATCGTATTCAATTTCAATTATTACCCGTGCGACGGCACTTTTGGCCTGAACGAGGACGGTGGCCGCGAGATATTGAAACGGTTTTTTCATCAAGTGAAGGACTACATTAGCGAACATACCCGCATCTATATTCCCTATTCGCAATTCGTCGGCGAGGAACACGATCCGAAACACATCGCCCCGGAATTCGGTTTTTCGGTGACATTGGAGGAAAGCACCGTTAATCATGCCGGCGAGCATTATATTTATAAGGTGATGAAGGCCTAGCTGGATCGAGCCGCTCGAGTTTCCGCTGGCGCGGGGCCTAGCGGCCTATTGCGGTCGGTTGCCGCGCCGCTTCGCCGCTTGCTTGGCGGCTTTTTCTTCCCGCAATGCGGCGACGTCCAGTAGTTCGCGCTCGATCATGTCCGGGGTTTCCAGGCTGATGCGGCCCAGCGTGCCGGCTCGGAGTTCGGTCAACAGCAGTTTGGCGGCCTTGTCCAGTTCCACGATGCCACCGCTACGTAGGCAGCCGCGTTTGGCGCCGATCGCTTGCAGCACGGCCAGCGCTTCGCCCGGCAGTGGTTCCAACCGGTAGCGGGTTTTCAGTTGCTCGGGATATGCCTGGGTCAGGTACTCCAACGCATAGAGGGCGATGTCGTCGTGCTGGAAGGCGGTGTCCTTGATCGCGCCGGTCACGGCCAAGCGGTAACCGCCGTGGCGGTTTTCGACATTGGGCCATAACACGCCCGGCGTGTCGGACAGCACCAAGTTGTTGCTCAGGTTGATGCGTTGTTGGCGCTTGGTGACGGCAGGTTCGTTGCCGGTCTTGGCAATGACGCGGCCGGCCAGGATATTGATGATCGTCGATTTGCCGACGTTGGGGATGCCCATGATCATGGTCCGCAGGACTTTGCCGGCGGCCAGTTTGTCGGCCAGCATTTTGTGGCACAGATCGACGATTTGCCTGACTTTGTCGGTTTGCTGGCTGGTGAGGGCCAGGGTTTTGACGCCTTGTTCGCGTTCCAGGTAGTCCTGCCAAAGTTTGGTGACCTCGGGATCGGCCAGATCGGTCTTATTGAGGATGCGTATAGTCGGTTTGTCGTCGCGCAGCCGGGCTAGCATCGGATTCTGGCTACTGTAGGGAATGCGGGCGTCGAGAATTTCGATCAATAGGTCGATGTCGGGCAGGGCTTCCTTGATCTCTTTGCTGGCCTTATGCATGTGGCCGGGGTACCACTGGATATTCATGGTTGGGTCTTATTTGCGGAATCGGCGCCCATTGTAACGCAAGCCAACGCCGGTTCCGGCTTTGCCGCGCGGTTGCGCGGTAGACGTTGTTTGTCGGGGTTTGCTACAATCAGCGCTATTTTTAGTGCTTTCCGCACATCTTGAAGTTAGTCCTTCACACTCATCCCGGAGAAAACTCTATGGCAATTAAAGTTGCAATTAACGGTTACGGTCGTATCGGTCGCAATGTCTTGCGCGCGTTGTACGAATCTGGTCGCACCAACGAGATTCAAATCGTCGCGATCAACGATTTGGGCGATTCCAAAACCAATGCACACTTGACCAAGTACGATACCGTGCACGGTAAATTCCCGTTCGATGTTTCCGTCGATGGTGATTACATTGTGGTCAACGGCGATCGCATCCGGGTTCTGGCGGAACGCGATCCGGCTAAATTGCCTTGGGCCGAGTTGGGTATCGACGTCGTGCACGAGTGTACCGGTTTTTTCACCAGCAAAGCCAAAGCGTCCGCCCACCTCTCCGCCGGCGCCAAAAAAGTCATTATTTCCGCGCCGGGCGGTAACGATGTCGATGCGACCGTTGTTTACGGCGTTAACCACACCAGCTTGAAAGCGAGCGATACCGTCATTTCCAACGCTTCTTGCACCACCAACTGCTTGGCGCCGCTGGTGAAACCGCTGATGGATACCATCGGCGTCGATCATGGCTTGATGACCACGATTCATTCCTATACCAACGACCAAGTACTGACCGACGTGTATCACAGCGACTTGCATCGCGCGCGTTCCGCCACCCAATCGATGATTCCGACCAAAACCGGTGCCGCCGCCGCTGTTGGCTTGGTGTTGCCGGAAATGAAAGGCAAGTTGGACGGTTTCGCGATGCGGGTTCCGACCATCAACGTCTCGGTGGTCGATTTGTGCTTCCAGGCGTCTCGCAATACCACCAAGGAAGAAATCGACGGCATTTTGCGCGAAGCGGCCAACGGTTCCTTGAAAGGTATTTTGGCGATCAACGACGAGCCTTTGGTGTCTTCCGACTTCAACCACAATCCGCATTCCTCGATTTACGAAGCGGGTCTGACCAAAGTCACCGGCGGAAACTTCGTCAAAGTACTGTCCTGGTACGACAACGAATGGGGCTTCTCTAACCGGATGCTGGACACCACCGTCGCTTTGTACAACGCCAAATAAAGGGAATACATGCAGTTACGTAGAACAAAAATCCTGGCGACGCTGGGACCCGCCACGGACAAACCCGGCGTGCTTGAAGATTTGTTCAAGGCAGGCATCGATGTTGTCCGTTTAAATTTCTCGCACGGTTCGGCGCAAGATCACATTGATCGCGCCAACCGGGTTCGCGAGTTGAGCAAAAAAAGCGGTCGCCGGGTCGGCATTTTGGCCGACTTGCAAGGCCCTAAAATCCGTATCGAGCGCTTCAAGGAAAACAAAGTTTGGCTGGAAGAAGGCCAGGACTTTGCGCTGGACATCAACCTCGGCAAACTGGACGGCGACAACACCCAGGTCGGCATCAGCTACGAGCCGCTGGCTCGGGAAGTCAAGCCGGGCACGCGCTTGCTGCTGGATGACGGTCGGGTGGTGCTGGACGTCGTGAATGTCGTGGACAACGCCCGGGTGAATACCAAGGTCGTCGTCGGCGGCGATCTATCCAACAACAAGGGCATCAACTTGTTGGGCGGCGGTTTGTCGGCTGCGGCATTGACCGACAAAGACAAGGAAGACATCAAGACCATCGCGATCATCCAGGCCGATTACGTGGCGATTTCCTTTCCGCGTACCGCCGACGACATGCACGAAGCGCGTGCCTTGCTGTTGGCCGCCGGCTCTACCGCGGGCTTGGTGGCCAAGGTCGAGCGCGCAGAAGCCATGGAGGTCATCGACGAAATCATCATGGCCTCGGATGTGATCATGGTGGCCCGAGGCGACTTGGGTGTGGAGATCGGCGACGCCAATCTGCCGGCGGCACAAAAGCATTTGATCAAACGTTCTCGCGAATTGAACCGGGCGGTGATCACGGCGACTCAGATGATGGAGTCGATGATCGAAAACCCGATTCCGACACGCGCCGAGGTTTTCGACGTTGCGAATGCGATCGTCGACGGAACCGATGCGATCATGTTGTCGGCGGAAACCGCATCCGGCAAACATCCGGTCAAAACGGTCGAAGCGATGGTGCGCATCTGCATGGAAACCGAGAAGCAGCCTGCGGTGATCAAGTCCAAGCATCGGATGACCGATAGCTTTGATCATGTGGACGAAGCGATTGCGATGTCGGCGATGTACATGGCCAACCACACCAAGATCAGCGGGATCGCCTCGTTGACCGAAACCGGCTCGACGCCGTTGTGGATGTCGCGGATCAGCTCGGGCATTCCGATCTACGCGTTCAGTAGTCACGAGAAAACCTTGGGCCGGGTTACTCTGTATCGCGGTGTGTTCCCGATTCCGTTCACGCACGAAAAAATGGCGAACGCGGAGGTCAACCGTTACATCATCGAAAAATTAAGAAATCGTGGTTTAGTTGCCGACGGCGATTCTTTCATCATCACCAAGGGCGATGCCACCGGTCATAGCGGCGGTACCAACTCGTTGAAAGTCATTACCGTGCACGAAGATTTCGCCGGTTAATCGACGTTACTGCTTAAGCCGCCGTCCGAGAGTTTTCGGACGGCGGCTTTTTTATGCCTTGTCCAATTTGGCATAAGCCAACATCAGCCATTTGATGCCGGCGTTGCGGAAATTGATCTGTACCTTTTCTTGGTCGCCGCTGCCCTCGGTTTGCAACACCACGCCTTCGCCGAATTTCTCGTGCCTGACCGCCTGACCCAGCCGAAAACTGGCGTTCTGATCGACCATCGAGCCTAGCGTGGCCGGACTGGATGAGGCTGGGCGGGTGACGTTGGCGCGCAGGCGAATTTCGGTCAGGGCTTCCGGGGGGATTTCCCGAAGAAAGCGCGACGGTCTCGGATAGCTGTCCTTGCCATATAAGCGGCGCGACTCGGCATAGGTCAGGTAAAGTTGTTGCATCGCGCGGGTGATGCCGACATAACACAGCCGGCGTTCTTCCTGCAAACGGCCGGGTTCGTCAACCGCTTGCTGCGACGGAAACAGACCTTCCTCCATGCCGACCAGAAAGACCAGTTTGAATTCCAAGCCCTTGGCGGAATGTAAAGTCATTAATTGCACGCAGTCCTGGTCGGCTTCTCCCTGCATTTCGCCGGCTTCCAGCGCGGCATGCGCCAGGAACATATCCAGTTCCGACAGGTTTTCGGCGTTTTCACTGTCGTAATCGAACAGCTTGGCGGCGTTGACCAGCTCTTCCAGGTTTTCGACCCTGGCTTCGCCCTTGTCCTGTTTTTCTTTTTTATACAGTTCGATCAGGCCGCTGGCCTCGACGACGTATTTGACGGTCTCGTAGAGGTTCATGCCGTCGGTCGCCAGGGCTATGGCCTCGATCAGATTCATGAAGCCTTGCAGGGCATTGGCGGCACGGGCGCTCAGTTGCTTTTCGCCCAGCATGCACTCGGCGGCTCGCCAAAGCGAAACGCCGCGTTCCCGCGCCAGAATACGCATGTCGTCCAGCGTTTTCGCGCCGATGCCGCGCGTCGGCGTGTTGACTACTCGCTCGAATGAGGCTTCGTCGTCCCTATTGCTGGACAGGCGTAAATAGGCCAGAGCGTTCTTGATTTCCATCCGTTCGAAGAAGCGCAAGCCGCCGTAGACCCGGTAGGGCACGGCCGTGGTCATTAAGCGCTCCTCGAATTGTCGGGATTGGGCGTTGGAGCGGTAAAGAATAGCGACTTCGCTACGCAGGCCGCCGTCGCGTACCCATTGTCTGATTTTTTCGACGACAAAATAGGCTTCGTCCTGTTCGTTGAAAGCCGCGTAAACCCCTATTGCGTGGCCGTCGCCGGCCGCCGTCCACAGCTCCTTGCCCATCCGGTTTTCGTTGTTGGCGATCAACACATTGGCGGCCTTGAGAATGTGGCCGGTGGAGCGATAGTTCTGCTCCAGTCTGACGATGCCGTGTTCCGGATAATGTTTTTGGAAGGCGAAAATGTTTTCGATCTTGGCGCCGCGCCAGCCGTAGATGGATTGGTCGTCGTCGCCAACGACGAACAGATTGTTGTTGCCTTCGGTCAGCAGGCGTAGCCAAGCATACTGGATCGTGTTGGTATCTTGGAACTCGTCGACGTGGACTTGCCGGAAGCGCTCGCGGTAAAAGGCCAGCAAGTCTTCGTTGTCGCGCAACAGTTCGTGGGCGCGCAGCAGCAGCTCGGCGAAGTCGACCAAGCCGGAGCGGTCGCAGAGTTCTTCGTAGGCCAGATAGATGCGTTGCATTTGCCGGTGGTAAAAGTCGTCGGCTTGCGACATGTGGCGGGCGCGGATGCCCTCGTCCTTTTGGGCGTTGATGAACCATTGCACTTGCTTGGCCGGCCACTTGCTGTCGTCCAGCTCCAGGCTTTTTAGCAAACGTTTGACGATGCGCAATTGGTCGTCGCTGTCCATGACCTGAAAGGTGTCTGGCAATTTGGCTTGCTTGGCGTGTTGGCGTAGCAGGCGGTGAGCCAGGCCGTGAAAGGTGCCTATCCACATCGAGCGCGCCGAGGTATTCAGCAATTCCTCGATGCGGTGGCGCATTTCATTGGCGGCTTTGTTGGTAAACGTGACGGCCAGGATGTGATAGGGCGATATGTGGTTGATTTGTACGTGCCAAGCGATGCGGTGTACCAACACTCGGGTTTTGCCGCTGCCGGCTCCCGCCAGGACCAGCATGGCCTGCATCGGCGCGGAAACGGCCAGGCGCTGATCGTCGTTCAGCGGCGCGATTATCGTTGAGACGTCCATTTTAATAACTTGCAGAATTTGGGGAGCTGTGTATATTTGCGAGCTCTTGAGGGAAAGCCTTGCGTCAGGACTAACAATAAATACTACACAGAGAGGATTGGAGATGAGCTTCGATTATAAACGTTTGATCAAGTTTGAACACAATATCGGCGACAAAGATAAGAAAGTCCGCATGGTTTCCGGCATCGTACTGGTGTTTGTTTCCCTGTTTACCGCCAGCATCCTGATGTTATTGGTCGGCGGCGTTCTGATCGCGACCAGTTATTTCGGCTGGTGTCCCGCCTATTCCGGCTTCGATAAAAACACATTGAACCAAAACGCCGACAGCCAATAATATTGTTCCGGCGGCCGATGGCGAGAGCCCTGGGTCGCCGGCTTAGTCCTGTTTTTTGTATTCGCCGTCAATGACCACCCGCTGAGCACCGGCGGTGGAACTACCCGCCATCGGTACCAAATAGCGTTCCAACACGTATTGAGCAATTTTTCGGCGCAATCCAGGCACCAAGCAGGCGAAGCCGATCGCGTCGGTGAAAAAGCCCGGTGTCAGCAACAGTGCGCCGCCAACCAATAAAATCGGACCTTCAATCATTTCATAAGCCGGAATCTCGCCTTGCCGCAATGCCGCTTGAAAGCGTTGCCAGGTGGCGAACCCCTGCGTACGCAGCAACCAAGTCCCCAGTGCGGCGGTAAAAATCACCAGAAATATCGTCGGCAAGACGCCGATGATGCCGCCGACCATCAATAGCAGATAAATTTCCACGAACGGGACGATCAAAATGGCGGCTAACAGAAAGGGCAAGGGTTTCATGGCGGTCTCGATCAGCGAAAAAACCAGCAATACTAAAAGCATATCCGGCGGATTTCCAGGATAATATCGATATGCCATTGTTAATCTTTTGTACTTGCCCGGATGCCGACATCGCCGAGCATCTGGCGCGCGAACTGGTTGCCGCTAAATTGGCGGCTTGCGTCAACATCTTGCCGGGCGTTCGCTCGGTGTACGCATGGCAGGGTGCCATCGAATCGGCCGGGGAACATTTACTGCTGATTAAAAGTCATCGCGAACGCTACGCCGAATTGGAGGCTTTGCTGAAGCAACTGCATCCCTATGACGTGCCCGAAATTATCGCGCTGCCGATCGAACGCGGTTCGGCGGATTATTTACATTGGATGAATTCATGCCTTGCTATCGATTGATCTCGCTGTTTTTGCTGTTCGGGTTTTTTACTCACGCGGTGGCCTTGGACAGTCAGGATTTTTTGCCTCCCGACCAAGCCTTTCGTTTGACTGTCGCCGCCAGCGATACGGAGCATGTCGCACTGAACTGGCGGATTGCCGACGGCTATCATTTGTACCGCGACAAAATTAAGATTCAGTCGCGGACCGAGTCAATCTCCCTCGCTACGGTGCCATTACCGACCGGCGCGGAAGAGCATGACGCGACACTCGGCGATGTCGTGGTCTATCGGGACAATCTGGACGTCAAACTGCCGTTGATCAACGGCACGCACGAGCGGCAGTTGAAGTTGTTGGTCAAATATCAAGGTTGCGCGGATGTCGGGGTGTGTTATCCGCCGCAGAAAGTGGTGCTGGATATCGACTTGCCGGTTGCGACTGTCGGGGCCTCGGCGACCGGTGGCTTAAATCAATTCGTGCAAGGTCTGAAAGGTCTGACGCCGGGATTGTTTTCCAGCGAATTATTGCCGCCGGAGCAAGCCTTTCAGTTTTTTGCCGAGGCGGTGGGCGCCAACGTGCTACGGGTGAATTGGCGGATTGCCGACGGTTATTATTTGTACAAGGATAAGCTGGCCGTGCAACTTAAAACGCCGGCCCACTCCGCCTTGACGCCGTTGCAATTGCCGGAAGGCGAGGCGTACCACGACGAGGAATTCGGGCAGGTGCAAATTTACCGACGGAATGTCAGTGTGGATATCCCGCTGACGCGAGACAATCGTGCCGCCGAGACCTTGCAAGTACTGGCCAAGTTTCAAGGTTGCGCCGATCGCGGCGTCTGCTATCCGCCTATGCAACAAGTCGTCGAGGTGGCGTTGCCGGAAGCCGCCGAATCGGCCGAGCTTTCTGCCGTTGTCGCGTCAACGCCGCCGGTGGTGTCGGAGCAGGATCGTATCGTCGATGCCCTGCGCCGCGACAGTCTGCCGCTGACTTGGCTGAGTTTCTTCGGTTTTGGTCTATTGCTGGCCTTTACCCCTTGCGTATTTCCGATGATTCCGATTTTGTCCGGCATTATTGTCGGTCATGGCGACATCGGTACACGCAAGGCGTTCTTGCTGTCGTTGAGCTATGTTTTGGCGTCGGCGACGATGTACACCGTCTTCGGTGTGTTGGCGGCCCAGTTCGGCAGCAATTTGCAGGTAATTTTTCAGCAGCCCTGGGTGATTGCGGTATTCGCCGGTTTGTTTGTGTTGCTGTCGTTGTCGATGTTCGGTTTTTACAACCTGGAAGTGCCGAAAGCGTTGCAGGAACGCTTGCATCGCTCTAGCGACCGCCATCGAGACGGTTCGTATTGGGGCGCGGCGATCATGGGGGCTTTGTCGTCGCTGGTGGTCGGCCCGTGCGTTGCCGCACCGTTGGCGGCTGCGTTGATCTATATCGGTCAGACCGGCGATGTCTGGCTGGGCGGGTCGGCGTTGTTCGCGATGGGTTTGGGCATGGGAATGCCGCTGTTGCTGCTGGGGGCATCCGCGGGCCGCTTGTTGCCCAAGGCCGGGGCCTGGCTGAATACGACCAAAAGCGTGTTTGGCGTGTTAATGCTGGCGGTGGCGGTTTGGATGTTGGCGCGGGTGATTCCAGCCCAAGCGTCGATGTTTTTGTATGCAATGCTGTTGGTCATTCCCGCGATCTTCTTGAACGCCATCGACCCGTTGCCCGATTCGGCGTCGGGTTGGCGCAAGTTGTGGAAGGGCGTCGGCATCATTTTGTTGGTGTTGGGCATCTTGGAGTTAATCGGGTTGAGCGCCGGTAACACTAATCCCCTCCAGCCGATGCGGGGCGTATTTGCGGGCGGTAGGGCAGAAGCCGCGTCCAAGCCGCTGTTCGAACGGGTTAAGACGCTGGCCGAACTTGAGCAGCGTATCCAGCAAGCGGCGTCGGCCGGCAAGTCTGTCATGCTGGATTTCTATGCCGAGTGGTGCATTTCCTGCAAGGAAATGGAAGCCTATACCTTTGCGGATTCGGCTGTGAAACAAACGTTGGCCGGTTTCGTGTTACTGCAAGCGGATGTGACCGACAATAGCGATGCCGATCAGGCTTTGCTGAAACGCTTCGACTTGATCGGGCCGCCCGGCATTATATTTTTCGGAGCCGACGGTCGCGAGAAAGCTGATCGCCGAGTGATCGGATATCAAGATGCCGAGACTTTTTTACAAACATTGAAAGGCTTATGACCCGAAAATTCGCGATGGTGTCGGTTGGAATTCTAATCGGGCTTCTGGCCTTGGGCGGCGGTTGGTATTTCCGCTCGGTTCAGCCTGGGGCCGAAGCCGAGGTTCCCCTGGCGGCCGATTTCACGTTGCCGGATTTGGATGACAAGCCGCAAGCCCTCCGTCAATGGCGCGGCGATATTGTCATCGTCAACTTTTGGGCGACTTGGTGTCCGCCCTGCTTAAAGGAGATGACGGAATTCGTCAAAATTCAGCAGGAATTTGGCGGTCGCGGCGTGCGTTTTGTCGGTGTCGCGATCGAAGACAAGCCGCCGGTACTCGAGTACTTGCAGCGCCGGCCGGTCAACTATCCAATTTTAATCGGCGGCGATAACGGTATCGCGCTGGCTCATCAACTCGGTAACGTGATTAATACCGTGCCGTTCACGGTTATCATCGACAGACAAGGCCGGATCGTGCATCGTCAGCTCGGCGAATTGACTCGAACCCAAGCGCTGGAAGTGCTGGAAGGAATGCTGTCGAAAAAATAAGCGATTTGTCCGGAAAATGTCGTGTTAATGGATATAAATCAGTTTATCTGGACAAAAACACACAAATTAGGCAGAATTCCCGCCTATTCGATCAACCTTCGTTTTCACTTTGCATGGCGATCATCACCGTTCTAAACGGACCCAATTTGAACCTGTTAGGTGTCCGGGAACCGGGAATTTACGGCAAGCAAACCTTGAGCGACATACATGAAAAACTCGATCGGTTGGCCTCCGAGTTGGGCCATGAGTTGGATTTCATGCAGAGCAATGCCGAACACGAACTGATCGACCATATTCATCAGGCATACCAGCGCGGCGTTGACTTTATATTGATCAATCCGGCCGCTTTTACCCATACTAGCGTGGCAATCCGCGATGCCTTGTTAGCCACCAAGATTGCCTTCATCGAAGTGCATTTGTCCAATGTGCATGCCCGCGAGCCGTTCCGGAGTCACTCTTACTTTTCCGATATCGCCGTCGGTGTGATTTGCGGATTGGGAGCGCACGGTTACGAATTGGCTTTGCAAGCCGCCCATCAGATTTTATTAACGAGAACTCAGAACAATGGATATTAGAAAAATAAAAAAATTGATCGATCTTATCGAAGAATCCGATATTGCTGAGATAGAAATTAGCGAGGGCGAGGAGTCGGTACGCATCAGCCGTTATTCTTCATCGGCACCGGCACCGGTGTTTACCCAAGCTCCGGCTCCGGTAGCCGCCGCGCCTGCAGCCGCATCGGCGCCGGTTTCTGCTCCGGTCGAGGAAAAAGTGAGCGGCCATGTCGTCAAATCGCCGATGGTCGGTACCTTTTATCGCTCCGCGTCGCCGGGCTCCGCGGCCTTTGTCGAGCTCGGACAAACTGTCAGCGTTGGCCAAACGCTTTGCATCATCGAGGCGATGAAAATCCTCAATCAGATTGAAGCGGACAAGAGCGGCAAGATTAAGCAAATTCTGGTTGAAAACGCCCATCCGGTCGAATACGGCCAACCTTTGTTCATTATTGAATAACGGACTATAGGGGGGGCTATGTTCGAAAAAATAGTTATCGCCAATCGCGGCGAGATCGCATTGCGCATCTTGAGAGCTTGTCGAGAGCTGGGCGTCAAAACCGTGGCGGTGTATTCCGAAGCCGACCGCGATCTGAAACACGTTCGCTTGGCCGACGAAGCGGTCTGTATCGGTCCCGCCGCGTCGTCGGCAAGCTATCTGAATATCCCGGCCATCATTAGCGCGGCGGAGGTGACCGATGCCGAGGCGATACATCCGGGTTACGGTTTTTTATCGGAAAATGCCGATTTTTCCGAGAAAGTCAGTCAGAGTGGTTTTGTGTTCATAGGCCCTAAACCGGATACCATTCGGATGATGGGCGACAAGATCTCCGCGAAAAAAGCGATGCAGGCAGCCGGGATTCCCTGCGTGCCGGGCAACGGGGATCCGTTGGGAGACGATGACGACACCAACCTGAAAATGGCCAGGGAAATCGGCTATCCGGTGATCATCAAGGCGGCGGGCGGTGGCGGCGGACGCGGCATGCGTACCGTGCATACCGAGAGCGCGTTGTTGAACGCCATCAACCTGACCAAAGCCGAAGCTGGGACCGCATTTGGCAACAGTACGGTGTATATGGAAAAATTCCTGGAAGATCCTCGGCATATCGAATTTCAGGTTTTGGCCGATTCCCATGGCAACGCCATACATCTGGGCGAGCGCGACTGTTCGATGCAGCGCCGTCACCAGAAAGTGGTGGAGGAAGCGCCCGCGCCGGGTATTACGCCGGAGCAGCGCAAACAGATGGGTGAACGTTGCGCATTGGCGTGTCGTGAGATCGGTTATTTGGGTGCCGGCACTTTCGAATTCCTATACGAAAAAGGCGAGTTTTACTTTATCGAGATGAATACGCGGGTTCAAGTCGAGCACCCTGTGACCGAAATGATCACCGGCTTCGATATCGTTAAGGAACAACTGCGGATCGCGGCCGGTGAGAAACTTTCGATTACTCAGGAACAGGTCGTGTTTACCGGCCATGCGATCGAATGCCGCTTGAATGCCGAGGATCCCAAGACTTTTATGCCTTGTCCTGGCGTGATAGAACAATTCCATATGCCGGGTGGCCCGGGGATACGTTGCGAAACGCATATTTACAACGGTTATAAAGTGCCGCCGTATTACGATTCCATGATAGGGAAGTTGATCGCTCACGGCGACGATAGAGCTAGTGCCATTGCCCGAATGAAGACCGCGCTCAGCGAAATGGTGATTGACGGTATTAAAACCAATATTCCGTTGCAGCAGAGTATCATGGCGGACGCGGCATTTGCGCAAGGGTGCCAGAACATCCATTATCTGGAAAAGAAACTGGGTATCCATTAAACCGCTTTCCGGTCTGTTATCGCTTGACGATGACAGGCCGGAAGCTCCTGCTTCGACGTCTTTATGGCCTGGCATCAAATTTCCGTCGTGACCGACGAAGTCACCGCACCCGAAGTATCCGACTTCTTCAGCGAGTTGGGCGCTGTTTCAGTGACTTACAGCGACGCCGAAGACGAGCCAGTTTACGAACCAGCCATCGATCAAACTAAAATATGGACTCGTACCCGAGTGACCGGTCTGTTTGAGTTGGACACCGATCCGGACATCGTCCATACCTTGACGTTTAACCAGTTTGTCGGGCGGCCGCTACAGGAATGGGTAGCGGAAGTGTTGCAAGATCAGGTTTGGGAGCGGGCCTGGATGGAGCATTTTCAACCGATGAAGTTCGGTGAACGCTTGTGGGTTTGTCCTAGCGGCCAGGAACGGAGCGAATCCGGCTCGGTGTGTATGACGCTGGATCCCGGCTTGGCCTTCGGTACCGGTACGCATCCGACCACGGCATTGTGTCTCGAATGGTTGGCCACGCATTCGGTCGAAGCCATGGATTTGATCGATTACGGTTGTGGATCGGGGATTTTGGCGGTTGCCGGATTGTTGTTGGGAGGTAAGTACGCTCACGCCGTCGATATCGATCCGCAAGCACTGGAAGCGAGTCGCTACAATGCCGAGAAAAATACTGTCCAAGCCAGAATCAATTATTATTTGCCCGAGCAGTTTTCCGGCGTTATCGGCGATGTGGTCGTCGCCAATATATTGGCGAAACCGCTGATCGAACTGGCGCCGTTACTGACAAGCCTAGTTCGGCCGGGCGGAGTGCTGATCTTGTCTGGGATTTTGAATGAACAGGCGGAGGCGGTAGCCGAAGCCTATCGGCAGCAAGGATTGGAGGTTGGGATGCCGATTAGCAAAGACGATTGGTGTAGGCTGGATGCCCGCAAAGTCGGGTGATGCATGTTCGTCCGCTGCCCGCATTGCCAGTTTAGTCAAGCGATCAGTATCGATGAATTAAGAAATTGCTGGGACCTGCTGGTTTGTAGCGGGTGTGGCCGCTGTTTCGACGCGTTACCGCGGCTGAGTGCAGTCGCTTCGGATGGCGGCGCGGGCATTGGGTCGGAGCGGTTTTCCGAAGTGACTGCGGGGCGGAGCGGGTCTCCTAGCTTTTGGGGCTATGCTGCTTTGGCAATGTTGGTCTTGTTGATTGGGCAAATGTTCTATTTCGAAGGCGCCGCCTTGAGCAATCGGCCCTCGATTCGTAGTATTTTGGCGGCCGTATGTTCGGCAGTGCATTGTCAGCTGCCCGCATATCGAAACCTTAAGGCAATGACTTTTCGTCAATTGAATTTGCAAGCCGGGGCGGACCGCAGTTATTTGCTCAGCGGGGCTCTTTCCAATCATGGGCTCTTTCCGCAAGCGGTGCCAAATTTACGGTTGACGTTGACCGATTTATCCGGAAACGTGATCGCGGAGCGGGTGTTCTGGGCCGAACAATATTTCGAGTCGGGGATGTTGTATCCGGATCAGACCAAGCCGTTTCGTTTACAGTTTGCCGCGCCAACGACATCCGTCGCTGGTTATGCATTAAATTTACTTTGACTCTGCATGACTTACCCGCAACTTTTTCTAAAAAAGCACGAAGACAAGCGCCTGCGGCAAGGCCACCTTTGGGTGTTTAGTAATGAAATCGACAGCCAAAAATCACCAATGGACGGCTTCGCGGCCGGCGATTTGGTTTGCGTGGTCGATCATGCGGGCAATGCTTTGGGTACAGCCTATTTGAATCCGAATGCCTTGATTTGCGCTCGGCTACTCACTCGGAAAGCCAATGTCAAAATCGGCGAGAAATTTTTTAGGCAACGCTTGCGGCAGGCATTGACATTGCGCGAACGTCTGTTCGATCAACCTTATTACCGGTTAGTGTTCGGCGAAAGCGACGGATTGCCCGGTTTGGTGATCGATCGCTACGGTTCGGTTTTATCGGTTCAAATCACCACGGTGGGTATGGAATGTCACATCGAGCTTTTGGTCAAGCTGTTGGTTGAATTTTTGGCCCCGGAAGCAGTCCTGCTGAAGAACGACACGGGGCAACGGGAGTTGGAAGGATTGAACACGGAAGCGCGGCTAGCTTTTGGGGTGCTGCCCGACCGGTTGGAAATTGTCGAGAACGGTACCCGCTTCTTGATCGATGTGGCGGCCGGGCAAAAGACCGGTTGGTTTTACGATCATCGCAATGCCAGGGCGCGCTTCGCCTCGCTAGTCAAAGGCGCCAGAGTGCTGGATTTGTTCAGTTACGCCGGCGGTTGGGGAATCCAGGCCGCTGTGGCCGGCGCCGCCGAGGTGTGTTGCGTCGATAGCTCGGACTCTGCCCTGACTTTGGCGGCCGCCAGTGCGGGCTTGAACGGAGTTGCCGATAAGATGGGCTTTGTCCGAAGCGATGTTTTCGAATTTCTCAAGCAAGCTCGGGAAGGACGGCGGCACTACGACGCCATCGTCCTGGATCCGCCGGCGTTGATCAAGCGCAAAAAAGATTTCAAGTCCGGTTACGAGGCCTACCGCCGGCTGAACCATCTGGCGTTGCAAGTGTTGGAAGCCGACGGCATTCTGGTATCCGCTTCTTGCTCTCACCATTTGAGCCGGGATAATCTACACGAGATTCTGAGGTCTTCGGCCAGGCATATTGATCGACATTTGGTGTTTTTCGGTGAGGATGGCCAGGGAAGCGACCACCCAATACATCCGGCCGTTCCGGAAACAGAATATCTAAAAACGTTTTTTTGCGCTGTTTCGCCGAGTCTTTGAGTTAGCGATGCCATCAGCGAAGCCTAACCCGTGCGCCTTGTGCGGCCAACCGGTAAAGGTTGGCGGTTTTAAACTGCTGACCGGAGATGGGCTGAAACGGTTTTGCTGCGAGGGTTGTCGCAGTATTTTCCAATTGCTCAATGCCGAGCAAACCATAACAACAATACCCGAGGAGAAACTTAGATGAAAGCCTGCCAATCCTGCGCGGAGCGCGTCAACATCGGATGCCGTCACCAGCAAATGCCTGTTATTTCCAGAGCGATTGGTTTGCTATTCATTTATCTGCCGATTTTGACGCTCCCATTTGTGATTCTCAGTGCCTACCTGACCTACTGGAGTTTAAAACTGGTCGGCGCCGAAAACGTGAAATCTTGGAGTGACTTTTTGCCGGAGCGGGCCAGTCATCGTTATAACTTAAAAAACCAAATTACAATGGATGGGTCGTTTAAGTTCAGCCTGGCCCAGTCCAAATTGTTTTGGATCTTGAATTGCACTTGGTATTGCCCTTACAGCGTTGCGCTGTTCGAATGGCACGCCTACATGGTCAAAGTCGTCGAAAATTGGTGGTGCCCGTTCACCCACGATCGCAAAAACGGATACACGAACGGTGCGATCGATCAATCGTTTTGGCATATTTATCCGGAAGAAAAGGCGAAATTGCACGAAGACGATAAAAACAATCCCATTTTTTCAGAGACTGCGGAAGATTAATCCGGATGTCATCCGCGATTCACGTTGAGCTGGGAAAATGGTGGATGTTCAGCTGGACGCCCTGACGGACGGTGGCTTTTTTAATTTTTGGAATTTCAAACGGAATGAATACGGAAACAAATAAACCAATATTGGTCTGGGCGTTATGGGGCGGAGCTCTTCTATTGCTGGGTTTGGCGTTTCGCGGCAGTATCGACGAAATGATGACAACTTGGACGAAAAGGGAGGAATACAGTCATGGATTTTTTATCCCCTGTATTTCCGCTTATCTGTTATGGATTCGCCGGCATGAGCTGACCTGGGTTGGCGAAGTTCGGCAGTCCCTAGCGGGATTGGGTTTGTTGGTCATCGCTTTATTGCTGTTGGTACTCGGCGGCCTGGCTACCGTGAAAACCCTGGAACAGTACGGGTTGATTCTGGCCTTGTTCGCAATTTTTACGGCGGCATTCGGAACACAGGGCTTACGCACCGGCGCGGTGCCGCTGTTGTTCTTAATCTTCATGGTGCCGTTTCCGGACTTCATCCTGAACAATTTGTCTTCTAAATTGCAATTGATCTCGTCCTGGCTCGGCGTGGAATTTATCCGTGCCTGCGACATCATGGTGTATTTAGAAGGAAACGTTATCGATCTAGGGGTCTATAAGCTACAAGTGGTTGATGCTTGTAGCGGCTTGCGCTATCTGTTTCCGCTGGCTAGTTTGGCGTTTTTATGCGCCTATCTCTTTAAGGGGCCGTTTTGGCAAAAATTGCTGATCTTTTTGTCATCCATGCCGCTGACCATTTTTATGAACAGTTTTCGCATCGGTGTTATTGGCGTGCTAGTCGATAACTGGGGGACTGATATGGCCGAGGGTTTTTTGCATGATTTCGAAGGTTGGGCTGTGTTTCTGTTGTGTATGGTGCTGCTGTTCGTCGAAATGTGGGTCTTTAGCCGAATTAGTGGTCGTCGCCTGTCGATGAACGAGTTGGTGCAAATCCCTGAAGAATGGGGGCGGGCCGAATCTCGAATGCCGCCCGCAGTGCTAAATATCTCAGTCTACGCAGTGCTATGCTTAGTAGTTTTAGGAGGGCTCGCTTCGGAGAAGTTCAAGGGTAGGGAGGATATTATCCCTCAGCGTAAAGCTTTTCTGCATTTCCCGACGCAATTAGGCGACTGGCGCGGACATAATGACTATTTGACTCAATATTACCTGAACGAATTGAAGTTAACGGATTACGTCATCGTTAACTTTGTTCAACAAGGCACCCATAATTCAATCAACTTTTATAGTGCCTATTATCAATCGCAACGTAAAGGCGCGGTTGTGCATTCGCCGCGCAGTTGTATCCCGGGCGACGGTTGGCAGATCGTTAGTTTTGAACAGCGCGAATTTCCGGAAATGCGGATAGGCGATGATTCCATCAAGCTCAGCCGCGCGATCATTCAAAAAGGCGATAGTCGCCAATTGGTCTATTTTTGGTTTCATCAACGAGGCCGGCAGGTCACTAACGAGTTTCTGGTCAAATGGTATTTGTTTTACGATGCGATTACGTTAAATCGCACCGATGGGGCGCTGATTCGTCTGGTCACTCCGGTCGATAAAGTCGAGGATATCTCGTTCGCGGACAGGCGCTTGCAGGATTTTATGAAGTCACTACTGCCGGTGTTGCCCGAGTACTTGCCGGGTAAAAATGTCGTTCCGATTGTTCGGTCGGCAGGTTAATATCAAGTTTCGTTAAAGGTTTTGTAACAGTACCCCACATGGTAGAGGAGCAATAGTGAATAGAAAGAAAGCATTGGTCACTGGGATTACCGGGCAGGACGGTTCTTATCTGGCAGAGTTTTTGTTGGAAAAAGGCTATGAAGTGCATGGGATCAAGCGGCGGTCGTCGTTGTTTAACACCGAGCGGGTCGACCATATCTATCAGGATCCGCATATTCGCGATCCGAAGTTTTTTCTGCATTACGGCGATTTGACCGATAGTTCCAACCTAACTCGAATCTTGAGCGAAATTAGGCCAGATGAGGTGTATAACTTGGGGGCTATGAGTCACGTCGCGGTATCTTTTGAATCGCCCGAATATACTGCGGACGTCGACGCGATCGGCACGCTTAGATTGCTCGAAGCCATTCGCTTTTTAGGCATGGAGAAACAGACTCGGTTTTATCAGGCTTCGACGTCCGAGCTTTACGGCTTGGTACAGGAAATTCCACAAAAAGAGACTACGCCATTTTACCCGCGCTCTCCTTACGCGGTTGCCAAGCTTTATGCCTATTGGATCACCGTAAATTATCGTGAAGCGTATGGCATGTATGCGTGTAACGGTATTTTGTTCAACCATGAATCCCCGCGCCGGGGTGAGACCTTCGTGACGCGTAAAATCACGCGCGGTCTCAGTAATATCGCTATTGGCTTGGATAGTTGCTTATTCATGGGAAATATGGATTCACTTAGGGATTGGGGGCATGCGAAGGATTATGTCCGCATGCAGTGGATGATGTTGCAGCAAGAACAGCCAGACGACTTTGTTATTGCTACTGGGGTTCAATATTCTGTAAGACAATTCATTGAAATGTCGGCCGGCGAATTGGGCGTGACGATTCGCTGGGAGGGTAGTGGCGTCGAAGAAAAAGGTTATGTTGAGTCTATCGCTGGCGACAAGGCACCCGCATTGCAAGTTGGGCAGAATATAGTTGCGATCGATCCGAGATATTTCAGGCCGGCAGAGGTTGAAACTTTGCTGGGCGATCCGACCAAGGCCAAAGAAAAGCTAGGTTGGGTGCCTCAAATTACGCTCTCGGAAATGGTGGCGGAAATGGTGGCGTACGATCTGGAGCAAGCTCGCAAACACGCTTTGTTGAAAGATCAAGGTTACAACGTTTCGGTAAGTCGGGAGTAATGCGGTGGCCGATGTGGATAAAAAAGTCTTTTTGGCCGGACACCGCGGCATGGTTGGGTCGGCAATACATCGGCAACTGCTGAATGGTGGCTATCGAAACGTTATTGTCAAATCCCACTCTGAGTTGGATTTAACCGACCAGGAGCAGGTTCGCAGATTTATGGGGCAAGAGCGTCCGCAGCTGGTGATTATAGCGGCGGCTAAGGTGGGTGGGATCCACGCGAACAATGAATATCCAGCGGAGTTCATCTATCAAAATTTGATGATGGAAGCCAATGTAATCCACGAAGCGTGGCGTGCCGGCTGCCGAGAGCTCCTATTTTTAGGAAGTTCGTGTATCTATCCGAAGTTTGCCGCACAACCAATGGCTGAAAGCGCATTGCTGACTGGCATATTGGAGTCGACTAATGAGCCTTACGCTATCGCAAAAATTGCAGGGATAAAGCTTTGCGAGTCTTACAATCGACAATACGGCACGGATTTTCGATCAGTTATGCCGACCAATCTATATGGAGAAAACGACAATTTTCATCTGGACAATAGCCATGTAATTCCAGCGATGATCCGTAAATTCCATGACGCGAAGGTCAACGGTGACGCTAGCGTTACCGTTTGGGGAACAGGCAAAGCAATGCGTGAATTTTTGCATGTCGAGGATATGGCGGCGGCTTGCATATATGTCATGGGGCTGGACAAGCAGCATTACCAATCGGTTACCGAACCCATGTTGTCCCATATCAATGTGGGAACCGGG
This sequence comes from Methylomonas sp. MS20, assembly GCF_050275925.1. NCBI lineage: Bacteria > Pseudomonadati > Pseudomonadota > Gammaproteobacteria > Methylococcales > Methylococcaceae > Methylomonas > Methylomonas sp. MS20. Next base: position 3,781,180 of record NZ_CP189962.1, on the reverse strand, counting down.
GTCGATGTGACGATACGTGAACTTGCGGAAACAGTCGGTAAGATTGTCGGTTTCGAAGGAGAGATCGTTTGGGATACAACCAAACCTGATGGAACACCTCGCAAGTTGATGGACAATTCCAAGATCAGAGCATTGGGTTGGCAGCCAAAATTCAACTTGGAAGTCGGATTAAAAGCGACTTATCAGTGGTTTGTGGAAAATCAAGGGCAGTTTAAGGCCTATTGATTGAGCTGATCTAAATCAGAGCAGAAATAACGCTTGACGCGAATTAGAAAACCGCTATAATGAGCGGCTCTTCGTTACTGACTGAGTTAGCGACGAAGAGCGGCAAGATTTGCCGGGCTTGCGGTAGTGTTGTGGTGGCTGGTTTTTCGGAAGTTGTTGGTTTCTGGCTTCGAAAATAAAGTGTTGACACTTTCTGAAAGTTCTGTAGAATATGTCGGCTCAACAGGGCGAGATGCTCTGGCTCTTTAACAAGATGAATCGAAATAATTTGTGTGGGTATGTGTGGCGATACGTTTCTGTTAGAAATTATCGGCGCAGAGAATCCACGTCAATTCGCAAGAAACGACGTTCTGTAGTCGAGCCAAGATTGGATACTAATCTTATTTAGTATCAAGCATTATTAAACTGAAGAGTTTGATCATGGCTCAGATTGAACGCTGGCGGTATGCTTAACACATGCAAGTCGAACGCTGAAGGGTGCTTGCACCCGGATGAGTGGCGGACGGGTGAGTAATGCATAGGAATCTGCCTATTAGTGGGGGATAACGTGGGGAAACTCACGCTAATACCGCATACGATCTACGGATGAAAGCCGGGGACCTTCGGGCCTGGCGCTAATAGATGAGCCTATGTCGGATTAGCTAGTTGGTGGGGTAAAGGCCTACCAAGGCGACGATCCGTAGCTGGTCTGAGAGGATGATCAGCCACACTGGGACTGAGACACGGCCCAGACTCCTACGGGAGGCAGCAGTGGGGAATATTGGACAATGGGCGAAAGCCTGATCCAGCAATACCGCGTGTGTGAAGAAGGCCTGAGGGTTGTAAAGCACTTTCAATAGGAAGGAATACCTATCGGTTAATACCCGATAGACTGACATTACCTATACAAGAAGCACCGGCTAACTCCGTGCCAGCAGCCGCGGTAATACGGAGGGTGCAAGCGTTAATCGGAATTACTGGGCGTAAAGCGTGCGTAGGCGGTTTTTTAAGTCAGATGTGAAAGCCCTGGGCTTAACCTGGGAACTGCATTTGATACTGGAAGACTAGAGTTGAGTAGAGGAGAGTGGAATTTCAGGTGTAGCGGTGAAATGCGTAGAGATCTGAAGGAACACCAGTGGCGAAGGCGGCTCTCTGGACTCAAACTGACGCTGAGGTACGAAAGCGTGGGTAGCAAACAGGATTAGATACCCTGGTAGTCCACGCCGTAAACGATGTCAACTAACTGTTGGGTTCTTAAAGAACTTAGTAGTGGAGCTAACGTATTAAGTTGACCGCCTGGGGAGTACGGCCGCAAGGCTAAAACTCAAATGAATTGACGGGGGCCCGCACAAGCGGTGGAGCATGTGGTTTAATTCGATGCAACGCGAAGAACCTTACCTACCCTTGACATCCTCGGAACTTGTCAGAGATGACTTGGTGCCTTCGGGAACCGAGAGACAGGTGCTGCATGGCTGTCGTCAGCTCGTGTTGTGAAATGTTGGGTTAAGTCCCGTAACGAGCGCAACCCTTATCCTTAGTTGCCAGCGAGTCAAGTCGGGAACTCTAGGGAGACTGCCGGTGATAAACCGGAGGAAGGTGGGGACGACGTCAAGTCATCATGGCCCTTATGGGTAGGGCTACACACGTGCTACAATGGTCGGTACAGAGGGCAGCAAACTCGCGAGAGCCAGCAAATCCCAAAAAGCCGATCCTAGTCCGGATTGCAGTCTGCAACTCGACTGCATGAAGTCGGAATCGCTAGTAATCGCGGATCAGAATGCCGCGGTGAATACGTTCCCGGGCCTTGTACACACCGCCCGTCACACCATGGGAGTGGGTTGCAAAAGAAGTAGGTAGTTTAACCTTCGGGAGGGCGCTTACCACTTTGTGATTCATGACTGGGGTGAAGTCGTAACAAGGTAGCCCTAGGGGAACCTGGGGCTGGATCACCTCCTTACAAAGACAGAACACTGTCACACGTACTCACAACAAATTATTTCGATTGAAAGACGCACCTGGGTCTGTAGCTCAGTTGGTTAGAGCGCACCCCTGATAAGGGTGAGGTCGGAGGTTCAAATCCTCCCAGACCCACCAACTAACGAAAAGGCGAAAGTCTGAATCTATTCGGGGCCATAGCTCAGCTGGGAGAGCGCCTGCCTTGCACGCAGGAGGTCGGGAGTTCGATCCTCCCTGGCTCCACCATCACGTGACGTCGATCTTAAGCCAAGATATCAACATCAACGCTATACAGCTTTTCGGTTAATAACCCAAGGCTCGATAGCATTGATATTCGTATCAATACGCTCTTTAACAATATGGAAATCTGTAACCTAAGTCTTGATCGGCTAACGATCAATACTTAAAAACGAGTTGCGGGCGGTAGCCAGCGGCTTTCGAAAGAAAGCGGCCCAAAACCTCCGTAAAACGTTCTCAAGCAACATCAGCGAACATGTCAGCGACTAAAAACCTTAATACAGACGTATTCGGGTTATATGGTCAAGTGAATAAGCGCATACGGTGGATGCCTAGGCAGTAAGAGGCGATGAAAGACGTGGTAGCCTGCGAAAAGCGTCGGGGAGGTGGCAAACAACCTGTGATCCGGCGATGTCTGAATGGGGAAACCCGGCGAGGATAACCTCGTCATCTTTGAGTGAATACATAGCTCACTGAAGCGAACCCGGAGAACTGAAACATCTAAGTACCCGGAGGAAAAGAAATCAACCGAGATTCCCTAAGTAGTGGCGAGCGAACGGGGACTAGCCCTTAAGCTAGGATAAGGTTAGTGGAACGGTCTGGAAAGTCCGGCGATACAGGGTGATAGCCCCGTACACGAAAACCTTTTTTTAGTGAAATCGAGTAGGTCGGCGCACGTGAAACGTTGACTGAATATGGGGGGACCATCCTCCAAGGCTAAATACTCCTTACTGACCGATAGTGAACCAGTACCGTGAGGGAAAGGCGAAAAGAACCGCGGAGAGCGGAGTGAAATAGAACCTGAAACCGTATGCGTACAAGCAGTGGGAGCCCCTTCGTGGGGTGACTGCGTACCTTTTGTATAATGGGTCAGCGACTTACATTTTGTGGCAAGCTTAACCGAATAGGGGAGGCGTAGGGAAACCGAGTCTTAATAGGGCGTTGAGTCGCAAGGTGTAGACCCGAAACCGGGCGATCTATCCATGACCAGGTTGAAGGTGTGGTAACACACACTGGAGGACCGAACCCACTCCCGTTGAAAAGGTAGGGGATGAGTTGTGGATCGGAGTGAAAGGCTAATCAAGCTCGGAGATAGCTGGTTCTCCTCGAAAGCTATTTAGGTAGCGCCTCGTGTATCACTGCTGGGGGTAGAGCACTGTTTCGGCTAGGGGGTCATCCCGACTTACCAACCCGATGCAAACTCCGAATACCAGCAAGTGTCAGCACGGGAGACACACGGCGGGTGATAAGGTCCGTCGTGAAAAGGGAAACAGCCCAGACCGTCAGCTAAGGTCCCCAAATCATAGCTCAGTGGGAAACGATGTGGAAAGGCACAGACAGCCAGGAGGTTGGCTTAGAAGCAGCCATCCTTTAAAGAAAGCGTAATAGCTCACTGGTCGAGTCGGTCTGCGCGGAAGATTTACCGGGGCTAAGCTATGTACCGAAGCTACGGATTCACGCTTTGCGTGAGTGGTAGAGGAGCGTTCCGTACGCCTGCGAAGGTCGATTGAGAAGTCGGCTGGAGGTATCGGAAGTGCGAATGCTGACATAAGTAACGATAAAGGGGGTGAAAAACCCCCTCGCCGTAAACCCAAGGTTTCCTGCGCAACGTTAATCGACGCAGGGTTAGTCGGCACCTAAGGCGAGGCCGAAAGGCGTAGTCGATGGAAAACAGGTTAATATTCCTGTACCAGTTGTAACTGCGATGGGGTGACGGAGAAGGCTATATCAGCGGTCGGTTGGAAGTGGCCGTTTAAGCGTGTAGGCAGGCATCTTAGGCAAATCCGGGATGCTATATGCTGAGGCGTGATGACGAGTGTCTCGAAAGAAACGCGAAGTGATAGATGCCCTGCTTCCAGGAAAAACCTCTAAGCTTCAGGTTACAAGTGGCCGTACCCTAAACCGACACAGGTGGGTGGGATGAAAATTCTAAGGCGCTTGAGAGAACCCAGGTGAAGGAACTAGGCAAAATGATACCGTAACTTCGGGAGAAGGTATGCCGTTGATAAGTGAAGTCCCTCGCGGATGGAGCGTAAGGCGGTTGCAAAAAATCGGTGGCTGCGACTGTTTAGCAAAAACATAGCACTCTGCAAACACGAAAGTGGACGTATAGGGTGTGACGCCTGCCCGGTGCTGGAAGGTTAATTGATGGGGTTAGCGTAAGCGAAGCTCTTGATCGAAGCCCCAGTAAACGGCGGCCGTAACTATAACGGTCCTAAGGTAGCGAAATTCCTTGTCGGGTAAGTTCCGACCTGCACGAATGGCGTAACGATGGCCACACTGTCTCCACCTGGGACTCAGTGAAATTGAAATCGCTGTGAAGATGCAGTGTACCCGCGGCTAGACGGAAAGACCCCGTGCACCTTTACTATAGCTTGACACTGGACTTTGAACCTACTTGTGTAGGATAGGTGGGAGGCTTTGAAGCAGGAACGCCAGTTCTTGTGGAGCCAACCTTGAAATACCACCCTGGTATGTTTGGAGTTCTAACCTCGATCCATTATCTGGATTAGGGACAGTGTCTGGTGGGTAGTTTGACTGGGGCGGTCTCCTCCCAAAGAGTAACGGAGGAGCACGAAGGTACCCTCAGCCTGGTCGGAAATCAGGCAATGAGTGCAAAGGCATAAGGGTGCTTGACTGCGAGACGGACAAGTCGAGCAGGTACGAAAGTAGGTCTTAGTGATCCGGTGGTTCTGTATGGAAGGGCCATCGCTCAACGGATAAAAGGTACGCCGGGGATAACAGGCTGATACCGCCCAAGAGTTCATATCGACGGCGGTGTTTGGCACCTCGATGTCGGCTCATCACATCCTGGGGCTGAAGCAGGTCCCAAGGGTATGGCTGTTCGCCATTTAAAGTGGTACGCGAGCTGGGTTCAGAACGTCGTGAGACAGTTCGGTCCCTATCTGCCGTGGGCGTTTGAGATTTGAGGGAAGCTGCTTCTAGTACGAGAGGACCGAAGTGGACGAACCTCTGGTGTTCCAGTTGTCCTGCCAAGGGCATTGCTGGGTAGCCACGTTCGGACAGGATAACCGCTGAAAGCATCTAAGCGGGAAGCCCCTCCCAAGATGAGATCTCACTGGGACTTTAAGTCCCCTGAAGGGCCGTTGGAGACGACAACGTTGATAGGCACGGTGTGGAAGTCCAGTAATGGGCGTAGCTAACGTGTACTAATTGCCCGTGAGGCTTGACCATATAACACCCAATGCGTTTGGGTTGTCTAAGACAATCGCTGAAAACAACGCAAGAGAACGAACTCGATACAGATTTCCATGAAAAGCAGGTCAAAGGCAAAACCACGTAAGCGCGAATGTCCGCACAAGCTGTGGTTAGATTAAATAATGCCTGAAGGCTAAGCCAAACGGCTTAACCGACCTGTTGCATGACAGTTGGTCAACAACCGACTTAACCAGTTTGCTTGGTGAACATAGCAAGCGTGAACCACCCGATCCCATCCCGAACTCGGAAGTGAAACCGCTTAGCGCCGATGATAGTGTGGCAGGTTGCCATGTGAAAGTAGGTCATCGCCAAGCGCCTATACCAAAAGCCCGCTTATTAATCTAATAGACGGGCTTTTTTTGCGTTTGCGTAATTCGATTTTCGAATACAATTTGTTGCGTCAACAATACTATGTAATAAGCCTGTAGGTTGATAGAATTACCTAACTTAAATTGATAAGCAAGGGAGTTCCTATGAGTGTTACCGAACGAATTCAAAATCAATTGGCTAGCGATGCGGCCGTGCTTTATATGAAAGGCTCGCCAGAGTTTCCACAGTGTGGCTTTTCGAGCAAGGTTGTTCAGATTTTGGGTGCCTGCAACGCAAAATACACGTATATCAACATTTTTGAAGATCCAGAGGTTCGTGAAGGCTTGAAAGTCTATTCTAATTGGCCAACCTACCCACAACTGTACATTAAGGGCGAGCTGGTCGGTGGTTGCGACATTGTAACCGACCTTTATACGAGAGGGGAACTGACTAGCATGTTGGCTAATGCTGGTGCGGTGCAGTAGTCGAGATTTTCTAAAATCTGCCGGTTTCGGAGAAGGAATTGGCAGACTCCATCACTCTAAATCACTTCAAGTTCACTTAACCGCTTCCATCGGTTAATTATCAAGCAGAAAAGTTCGGCCGTTTGTTCGGCGTCATACAGTGCGGAATGGGCTTTTTCGTTATCCCAACTTAGTCCGGCCGCCTGTGCTATTTTTGCTAAAACGGTCTGACCATAAACCAAAGCGCCAAGCGTAGCGGTATCGAAGCTACTAAATGGGTGAAAAGGGCTACGCTTAAAATTCGTGCGCTCAATCGCGGCATTGAGAAAATTGACGTCGAAAGATGGGTTGTGGCCCACTAAAATGGCCCGCTTACATTCGTTACGTTTTACAGCGGCTTTGATCGGCGTAAACAGTTTTGTGAGCGCCTCTTTTTCGTCCACCGCCATCCGAAACGGATGATATGGGTCGATGCCGGTAAATTTGAGAGCCGCTTCATCTAATTCAGAATGCTTAAAAGGGATAATATTGCTCTGGTGTTTTTCGGTAATCCGAAGCAAACCCTGCTCATCCGGTTCTACTATGATGGCGGCAATTTCAAGTAGCGGGTTTTTTTTGGGGTTGAACCCGGCGGTTTCTATGTCAACGATGACCGGCAGATAGCCGCGAAACCGATTGCCTAGCGGGTTGGTAGTAATTTCCATCGAACGTGAATGGCGAAATAAGTCTGTTGTGTGTTATGTTACGTGAGTTTTGGATAGATTTAAACAATATTCAATTAACGAGGTAAATATTATGCAAAACGGGAAAACAGTTTGGCTGGCTGCCGTGGCGCTTGCCCTGCTGAACGGATGCGCGGCTACCAATAGCAAAGATCCCAAGGATCCCTGGGAAGGATGGAATCGAAACGTCCAATCGTTTAACGATAGCGTCGACGACTACGTCATGAAACCGGTTGCTAACGGATATCGGTGGATTACGCCGAGTTTCGTCGATCAGGGGGTGACGAATTTCTTCAGTAATATTGACGATATCGGGGTGATCGCTAACGATGCGTTACAAGGTAAGTTTTTGCAAACCGGCCAGGACAGCGCGCGGTTTCTGGTGAATACCGCGGTAGGCGTCGCCGGATTTGTCGATGTTGGAAGTATGTTGGATTTGCAGAAACATAACGAAGATTTCGATCAGACTCTTGGGGTCTGGGGTGTTCCAACAGGACCCTATGTTGTGCTGCCGTTCTTTGGCCCTAGTTCCCCGCGCGGCGTCATTGGGTTAGTGGGCGATGCGGCGATGAACCCCTTCACGTACGTTGGTTTTTATATCAATCCGAACTGGATAGGTGCCGCCGTTTCCACCGGCGCTGGGACATTGAAGGTTATAGATGCCCGTGCTGATTTGTTGGGAATGGAAAAAGTAGCGTCCGAAGCAGCGATTGATCGGTACCAGTTTTTCAGAGATGCATATTTCTCGAATCGGAATTATTTGATTAAGGATGGCAATGTGCCTGAAGACGATGTGCTGAAGTTTGAGGAACAAAAAGACGATGGTTTTGGTCCACTTGCTCCGAATCCTTATTGAAGTGCGTCTACAAAAGGCTGGGTGCGGCACAACGCCGTCCCTAGCCTTTCAGTTTATTTCAGTCCGAATAAAATCGGATTCAACTGTAGATAACCGAACTTTTTGAATTTGATTCTCCAACGCCGTATCGGCGTTGACATCGCAAGCTACCCGTAAGTAATTCGGCGTGTAACCGAAATAGCGGATATCGCCGTTGTCTAGTGTTTGCGTTTGACCTTCCCAAAGTACATCCGCCAGAGAGGCGATGTTTTCGATGATGAATTGCTCTTTCAGAATCATTGCCAAATCGTGCAATTGCTTGCTGCGCCGTTTTTTCAGGTCTTGGGCGACCGGGCCTGGGAAATTCGCTGCTGCCGTGCCTTCGCGGGGAGAATAACTAAAGATATGAATATGGCCGAAGCCGAGGCGCTCTATGTAGTCATAGCTTTCCTGCCATTCTTGCTCGGTTTCTCCCGGGAAGCCGACGATGATATCGGTGGTAATATTAAAGTGAGGGATCGTTGTTCTGGCCAGCTCGACAATTTGCCTAAATTCTTCAGTCTTGCAGCGCCGCGCCATGCGTTTCAGAACACTGTCGCTACCGCTTTGCAAGGGCAGGTGCAGGTGCGGCATTAATCTTGGATTTTTGAATAATTCGAAGAAGCCGTCCGGTAATTCCCACGGTTCCAGGGAGCCCATGCGCAGGCGTGGAATCTGGGTTTTGTCCAGGATCTCTGTAATCAATTCGACCAGATTGCAGCCGATGTCGCTGCCGTACCCGCCAAGGTGAACCCCGGTAAGCACGGCCTCCTTGATGCCTTGTTTATGTAAGGCATTGATTTCGTCGACCACTTCTTGAATAAGTCGGCTGCGTTCTTCGCCACGGGCAACCGTAACGATGCAGAAAGTACACCGGTAACGGCAACCATCTTGTACTTTGACAAAGGCGCGTTGCCGGCCACGGCTGAACAAGGACACTTCGCCGGGCTCGGTCGACATCGTCGGCATGCTGTCCAGATTCAATTCGGTCAGGGTTTTTTCGACCAGCTGGTTTTTGTCCTGGTTGCCTACGATTAAGTCCACGCCCATCAATTGCGCGGCTTCTTCCTCATTCAGCGTCGCATAACAGCCGCTAACCACCAGTTTGGCTTGTGGATTGTCGCGGTGAATGCGGCGTATCATTTGCTTGGATTTTTTCACGGCGTCTTGGGTCACCGCGCAGGAATTTATGATTACCAGTTGCGCGTCGCTCAGAGTGCGGGTGATAGCGTGGCCCTTGGCCTGAAAGGCTTGAGCCCAGGTTTCCAGTTCCGCTTCGTTGAGGCGACAACCGAGGGTTTTTAAATGTATCTGCATGAAATATCAAAAAATGTAGGTTGGGTTAGTGAAACGTAATCCAACAAAATCAAATAAATGGCATCGAGCGTCGACCTAACCAAAAAACCAATACGTTACCAAAATCGCGGCAATCATCCCGCCGAGGTCGGCGACGATGCCGCAGGCGGCGGCATGGCGTATCTGCTTGATGTTGACCGCACCGAAATACACCGCCAACACATAAAACGTGGTCTCGGTGCTGCCTTGCACCACCGATGCCAAGCGTCCGGCAAAGGAATCTGCACCATGCGTTTGCATCGTATCTATCATCATCGCTCGCGCGCCGCTGCCGCTGAATGGCTTCATCAAGGCGGTCGGCAGGCCGTCGATGAAGCGATTGTCAATGCCGGCAACATTGATTAACAGTCGGGCACTATCGGTGATTAATTCCAACGCGCCACTGGCCCGGAACACCCCAAAGGCTACCAGCATCGCCACAAGATAGGGGATTATGCTGATCGCGGTTTGAAAACCGTGCTTGGCGCCTTCAACGAACAACTCGTAAGCATTCAACCCCTTGTAAGCTGCTGCGGCGATGAAGGAAATCACTAAGCTGAACAAAATTACATGGCTGACCAGCGCCGACTGTTTCAGCATTTCGGCCTGATCCAATCCTGCGAAATAAGCCAGTATGCCGGCGACCAAGGCGGTAATGCCGCCCAAGTAGGCCAGTACCACCTTGTCCAGCAGATTGATCTTTTGCACGGCGGCCACGGCCAGTAAGCCGGTAAATGTCGACATATAGGTAGCGATCAATATCGGGATGAACACGTCGGTCGGATTGGCGGCGCCGAGTTGGGCCCGGTAGGCGAAGATCGTCACCGGAAACAGCGTCACCGACGAGGTGTTGATCACCAAAAACAATATCTGCGCGTCGCTGGCTTTGTAGGGATGCGGATTCAAACTCTGCATTTCCTGCATGGCCTTGATGCCCATCGGCGTCGCGGCGTTGTCCAAGCCCAGCATGTTGGCGGCGATGTTCATTGCCATCGCGCCGAGTGCCGGATGATCCTTCGGTATCTCCGGCATCAGCCGGTTGAACAGCGGATTCAGCGCTTTGGTCAGCAAGTCGATGAAACCGCTATGCTCGCCGATTTTCATGAGGCCCAGCCACAAGGCCAACACGCCGCTCAGCCCCAGCGAAATCTCGAACGCAGTCTTAGCCAGGCTGAACATCGCATTCATCAACTCGGAAAACACCTGGGTGTCGCCCAGCACCAGCAGTTTGAAGGCGGCGGTGGCGAAGGCGCTCAGGAAGAAGAATATCCAGATGAAGTTCAGCAACAACCTGTCCTAATGATTAGCCGATTTTCTTGGCTAAATCAGCTGCGTAGCCGGTATAGCTGTGCGGCGTCAGCGCCAGTAATTCGGCCTTGGCAGCGGCTGGAATCTCCAGTTTCTCCACGAAAGCGCGCATGCCTTCGCCGGTGACGCGGTTGCCGCGGGTCAGTTCTTTCAGTTTTTCGTAAGGCTTTTCGATGCCGTAGCGGCGCATTACGGTTTGGATCGGCTCAGCCAGCACTTCCCAGTTTTGATCCAGATCTTGATCAATCAATGCTGGATTGATTTCCAGCTTGGAAATGCCTTTCAAGGTGGATTGTATCGCGATACTGGTGTGGGCGATGCCGACGCCGATATTGCGTAACACGGTCGAGTCGGTCAGGTCGCGCTGCCAGCGCGATACCGGCAATTTGTCGGCCAGGAAACCGAAGATCGCATTAGCCAGACCCAAGTTGCCTTCGGAGTTTTCGAAGTCGATAGGGTTGACCTTGTGCGGCATCGTCGAGGAACCGACTTCGCCGGCCACGGTTTTCTGCTTGAAGTAGCCCAGCGAAATATAGCCCCAGACGTCGCGGTCGAAATCCAGCAAGATGGTGTTGAAGCGCGACAGGGCATGGAAGAACTCGGCCATGTAATCGTGCGGTTCAATCTGTATCGTGTAAGGGTTGAAGGTCAAACCCAGCGACTCGACGAAATTTTGTGCAAACGCTGCCCAATCGACATTCGGGTAAGCGACGCTATGTGCGTTGTAATTGCCGACCGCGCCGTTGATCTTGCCCAGAAGTTCGACCTTGGCGAGTTGTTCGCGTTGGCGCTGCATGCGGGCGACGACGTTGGCGAATTCCTTGCCGACCGTGGTGGGTGTCGCCGATTGGCCGTGAGTGCGCGACAGCATCGGTTGATCGGCGCTGTCCAGCGCCAGTTTTTTGATCGCGTCTATGGTCGCATCAATCTCGGCCAGGATCAGGCCGCGACCTTCTTTGAGCATCAAGGCGTAAGACAGGTTGTTGATGTCTTCCGAGGTGCAGGCGAAGTGGATGAATTCGTTGACGGCGTGCAGTTCGGTGTTGTGTTTGATCTTTTCTTTCAGGAAATACTCGACCGCCTTGACGTCATGGTTGGTGGTTTTTTCTATGTCTTTGACCGCTTGGGCGTCGGCTTCGGAGAAATTGCTGACGATGCCGTTCAATACGGCAATGGCATCGGCCGAAAGGGCTGGGACTTCGACGATTTTGGCTTCGGCGGCCAAAGCTTGCAGCCAGCGCACTTCCACTTCGATCCGGTAACGGATCAAGCCGTATTCGCTGAAAATGGGGCGCAAGGCGTCGACTTTGCTGGCATAGCGGCCGTCGATGGGGGAGATGGCGGTGAGGGCGGAATGGGTCATTGCTGGTATATCCTAAAAATAAAGCTTAAAAATTAATTTTACGTATTTGAAATTACTTCATCAAAACGCCACTTCGAAATGCCTTCCAAACCATGCATTAGCAGGTTGTTGAAAAAAGAAACTCGGTGGAAAAAATCTTCCGAAATTCTTCTATTTGTCGCTAAAAGGCATTTGGCTGCAATGAACAATCAAGGACTTACAAAATTTTATTTTGCGGGAAATGCGTTTTTGGGGACAAAATTAGAGCAGATTTTTAAATTTCAACAGCCTGTTAAACAGTCAATTGTGCAACGGTAATCCTTAATGCTGTTGCGACTTTTTTTAATATATTTCTGCGAGGTTTATCTTGGTTTTCAATATCAATATATTCGGCTTCTGAGATACCTAAGTCCGTGGCTAGCTCGGCTGTCGATAAATGCAAATATTCCCGCCAAGCTTTAATGGGGGTAATGTCTTGTTTAATAACGGCGCCAACGACTTCATTAGGAATAGTGGCATTGTTGGCCGCGTGTTCTTTCAGATAGTCGGCATAGGGAATCACCACAAAAGCCGGGTTGCCGTCGATGCCGTTGATAATTTGTACGTTAGTAAGTGCGCTCATCACGTTTTTTCACCTCTTCAATCGAAACAACCTTGACGATGCCGTCAAATTCAAAGAATACCCGATAGCCGCCGATACGCAAGCGATAGCTGTAGGCGTGTTTGGTCAGCTTTTTTACTTGGGAGCAATCGGGGAAGTCTTTCAAAACTTGAGTGGAATCGTAGATATGCTCGCGCAATACTTTATCGGTTATTTTTCGTAGTTGCTTGACCACTTTAGGCTGCCATTCAATTCGATTCATTGTACTTCGATTCAATAATCCCGCCGCCCAAACAAACCTCGCCCTGATAAAACACCACCGATTGCCCTGGCGTAATCGCCCGTTGTTGTTCGTCGAAGCGGACTTTGACGCGGCGGCCGCCATCTATCGGTTCGACGACACAATCTTGGTCGGGCTGACGGTAACGGGTCTTGGCGGCGCAACGCAGGGTTTCGGTCAAGGGTTTGATGCCGCACCAGTCGAGTTGGCCGGCTTCCAATATGCTGTGCAGCATCAAAGGGTGATCGTGGCCCTGGCCGACGATCAGCACATTGTTGATCAGGTCTTTTTCCAACACGAACCACGGCTCGTCCGGCGCGTCCTTGACCCCGCCTATGCCTAAGCCTTGTCGCTGGCCCAGCGTGTAATACATCAAGCCGTGATGCTTGCCTATATATTTACCTTCCGGAGTGCGCATTTCGCCGGGCTGGTGGGGCAAATAGCGTTCCAGGAATTCCCTGAATTTACGTTCGCCGATGAAGCAGATACCGGTGCTGTCTTTCTTACGGCTGTTGGCGAAGCCTGCTTTATCGGCCATCGCCCGGATTTCTGGTTTGTGCAGGTGGCCGATCGGGAACAGGGTTTGTGACAAAGCTTTCTGGCCCATTGCGTACAGGAAATAGCTTTGTTCCTTGTTGGGATCCAGGCCTTTTAATAATTGGAATTCGCCGTCTTGTTCGCGAACGCGGGCGTAATGGCCGGTGGCAATATATTCGGCACCCAGGTCTTCGATTGCGTAATCCAAAAACGCTTTGAATTTGACGTGTTTATTACAAAGAATGTCGGGATTGGGTGTGCGACCGGCTTTAAACTCCGACAAAAACACTTCGAAGACTTGGTCCCAGTATTCGGCGGCGAAGTTTACAGTCTTAAGTTCTATGCCTAGTGTGTCGCAAACCTGCTGTGCGTCGGCCAGATCTTCCATTGCGGTGCAATATTCGGTGCCGTCGTCTTCCTCCCAATTTTTCATGAACAAGCCCGTGACTTTGTGGCCTTGTTCTTGCAGCGCTAAAGCGGTAACGGAAGAATCGACGCCGCCGGACATGCCGACGATGATGTGTTTGTTCATGGGAAATCGAGAAATGATTGCAACAGGGTCAACGGGTGCCGGGTGCCTTTAAGGTATTCGTCCACGGTTTGCAGTACCAGCGGGCTGCGCAGTTGCTGTTGTCGAGCGTAAATGTCGTTGCGGCTGAGCCAGTGAGTCGCGATAATGCCGTCGTCCAGCGTTTGGTCCATGTCGTGATTGTTAACGCTACCGCTGAAGCAGAAGCGCACGAAGCTCGGTGTTTCGGGGGCTCGCCGCCAGAGTTGCACGGCGATGACGGCTTCAGGCTCGAAGCACCAGGCAGTCTCTTCCTTGACTTCTCGTTTGACGGCGTCGATCAGGTCTTCGCCGTTTTCCAGATGTCCGGCTGGTTGATTGAACGCAAGCCCGCGTGTTGTTGTCTCTTCCACCAGAAGAAAACGCTCGTCTCGCTCGATAACCGCGGCAACGGTAACGTGTGGTTTCCAGACCATCCTGTTGACATTTGACGATAAAAGGCCGGCATTTTACTCGAAATGTTTTTTAACTGCGCAAAGATTGAAATTTGCTTTTGAAGACGCTATTTTTAGAAACATACGTAATACTTGTAGCACCAGAGCTTATGTCCGAATTTGAACCCTTTAGAGATAACGACGCTAACACGGCGCTACAGGAAGCCAAGCCGCGGTTGAAGCGGCCGCCCCTATACAAGGTGATTTTGTTGAACGATGATTTTACGCCGATGGATTTCGTCGTTGAAATATTGACCCATTTTTTCAACATGACCGAAGAGAAGGCGACGCAGGTCATGTTACAAGTTCATACCCAAGGTGTCGGGGTTTGCGGAACCTACACTAAAGACGTAGCCGAGACTAAAGTACATATTGTCAACGAATATTCCCGAGAGCATCATCATCCGCTGATGTGCACAATGGAAGAGGCGTAAGAGGTAGTCATGTTAAGTAAAGAACTTGAAGTAACTTTGAACTCCGCGTTTACCGTGGCGCATGCCAAGCGGCACGAATTCATCACAGTCGAGCATTTGCTGTTGGCTTTGCTGGACAACGTGACAACGATACCGATACTGATTGCCTGTGGCTGTAATGTGAATGCCCTGCGGGCTGAGTTGACTCGCTTTATCGACGAAACGATTTCGTTGATACCGGAAGGCGTTCAGCGAGAAACACAGCCAACTTTGGGATTTCAACGGGTGCTTCAACGGGCGGTTTTCCACGTTCAGGCGTCCGATAAAAAAGAAGTCACAGGCGCGAATTTATTTGTCGCGTTGTTTAGTGAGCAGGACTCGCATGCGGTGTATCTTCTGAATAAGCAGGACATTACCCGTTTGGATGTCGTCAATTATTTGGCTCACGGCGTTTCGAAGATCGAGCAGTATAAAAAGGAAAATACTGAGGAGCCGGAAGCCGAGCGTGGCAGTTCTGAAGCCATGGGAAGTCCGTTAGAAAAATATGCAACCAATCTCAATGATGAGGCGCTAAAAGGCAATATTGATCCGCTGATCGGTAGGGAGTTGGAAGTCGAGCGCACAATACAGGTGCTATGCCGTCGCCGGAAGAACAACCCGCTACTGGTTGGCGAGGCCGGTGTTGGGAAAACGGCGATTGCCGAAGGGCTCGCGAAACGTATCGTAGAGGAAAGCGTTCCCGATATTCTACTGAACAGCGTTATTTATTCATTAGACATGGGTGCTTTGGTCGCCGGTACCAAATACCGGGGGGATTTCGAAAAGCGCCTAAAATCCCTGATCAATCAGTTAAAAAAGGAACCCGATTCGATTTTGTTCATCGACGAAATACATACGATTATTGGGGCCGGATCGGCCTCCGGTGGCGTGATGGATGCATCAAATCTGATCAAGCCGGTGCTGGCCTCCGGTCAGTTGCGCTGCATCGGGTCGACTACCTATCAGGAATACCGAGGTATCTTCGAGAAGGACCACGCGCTAGCCCGACGTTTTCAAAAAATCGATGTCGTTGAACCTTCTATTGAAGATACGGTGCTGATTTTGAAAGGCTTGAAGTCGCGCTTCGAGGAACATCATGGCCTGAAATACACCCAGGAAGCATTGCGAGTCGCCGTTGAACTGTCGGCGAGGTATATTACAGATCGACACCTGCCAGACAAGGCGATCGATGTGATTGACGAAGCGGGTGCCAGGCAGCGGTTGTTCACTGGCGAGGGGCGCAAGGATACGATAGACATCCCGGAAATTGAGGAAATCGTTTCTAAAATCGCTAGAGTACCGGCCCAGTCGGTGTCGTCCAGCGACATAGAAAAACTAGCCAATCTAGAGAAAAACTTGAAGATGTTGGTCTTTGGCCAAGACGAAGCGATTTGCGAGTTGGCAACCGCGATTAAATTGTCCCGTGCTGGATTACGCGATACCAGTAAAACCATTGGCTCCTTCCTGTTCGCCGGGCCCACTGGTGTTGGTAAAACCGAGGTAACTCGACAGTTGGCCAAGGTATTGGGTATAGAGTTGATTCGTTTCGATATGTCTGAATACATGGAGCGGCATACCGTATCGAGGCTGATTGGCGCGCCTCCCGGTTATGTTGGATATGATCAGGGTGGTTTGTTGACCGAAGCCGTTACCAAGCATCCCCATGCTGTGTTGTTGCTGGACGAGTTAGAAAAGGCGCACCCGGATGTCTTTAATTTGTTGCTGCAAGTGATGGATCACGGTACGTTGACCGATAATAACGGGCGTAAGGCAGATTTTCGTAACATCATAATGATTATGACCACGAATGCAGGTGCGGAGGAAGGTAGTCGGGCTTCTATCGGATTTACTCAGCAGGATCACGCTTCCGACAGCATGAAGGTGATCGAGCGCGGTTTCTCGCCGGAGTTTCGAAATCGGTTGGACGCAATTGTACAATTCAAGTCGCTGGATATGACTGTGGTTGGCAGTGTGGTCGATAAGTTCATTTTCGAGCTAGAAGCTGTTCTGGCGGATAAGAACGTCACCCTGACGCTCGAGCCTACCGCGCGAGCCTGGCTGGCGGAACGTGGCTACGATGAAAAAATGGGAGCCAGACCCATGGCCAGATTGATACAGGAAAAAATCAAGAAACCACTTGCCGAGGATTTGTTATTTGGTCGCTTAGCCAACGGTGGGCATGTGCGTATCTATGTTGAGAATGAAGCTTTGGCGTTTGCGATTGAGGGCAAACAGATGATGGTTTCGGAGTTGAATCAGGTGTTATAAAGACAGAGCAATCGCTGACCCTAACGGGTTAGCGATTGCGGAACGTGATGCGCCCCTTAGTCAGGTCGTACGGAGTCATCTCAACACGAACTTTATCGCCGGTTAGGATCCGAATATAGTGCTTGCGCATCTTGCCGGAAATGTGTGCGGTAACGATGTGTCCGTTTTCCAGCTCGACTCGAAACATCGTATTCGGTAGAGTATCGATGACCTTACCTTCCATTTCGATTTGATCTTCTTTCGCCATAGTAAAAGCCCTTAAATTAAAACGCCTATGTTAGCACGGTGAGAGGTGCTGTGGCTAACGATAAGACGTTTAAGGGTTTCAGTACTTCAAACCTTGCGTTTGACTTCGACAATGTTGGGCAGATGACTGATTCGAGCCAATATAGAACTCAGTTGCGCGGTATTTTCGATCTGAATCGACATTTGCAGAATTGCCGACAAATCATCGTGAGTCTTCAACGATGCGTTACTGATGTGGGCTTTCGAAGCAGTCAATATTTGCGAAACGTCACCCAGCAAATTTGGCGCGTTATAAGCGTGAATCAGGATTGGCACGTTATGGCGAACCTTGTGGTGACCACTCCAATCCGCTTTAATCACATGCAATTGTTGTTCCGGCGTCAAGTGGCGAATGTTTTCGCAATCGCTTCGATGAACCGTGATTCCGCGTTTATGGGAAATATAGCCGACGATTTCATCGCCTTTCACTGGCGAGCAGCATTGGGCCAGCGTGGTGACGACATTGTCGATGTCTTCAATGATCACCGCAGCTTGTGGAGCACTTTGGGCTGATGCAAGCTTTATCGGCATTGGTTCCAACTCAGGAATTTTCAATGCGCCGGCCAATTGCCTGTTGTTGATATCGCCGCGCCCGAGTGCTTCGTATAGATGCTCGGTGTCCTGCATCTTGAAGTGCTTAATCAATTCGTCGATATCGATCGTTTTAATGCCCAGTCGTTTGCTTTCCTTTTCCAGAGTCTGTTTTCCAGATGCGATATTCGCCGCTTGTTGTTGGTATCTGAACCAACTCTTCACCTTGCTGATTGCCCTCGGCGTTTTCAGATAGCCAAGGTTGGGATTTAGCCAATTGTGGTTAGGGTTGCCGTTTTTGACTGTGATGATTTCGACCTGTTCGCCGGATTGTAACTTATAGGTCAGCGGTTTGATTTGACCGTTGATCTTGGCGCCACGACAGCCGTGACCCACTTCGGTATGAATCGCATAAGCAAAATCCAGTGGTGTCGCGCCCTTTATCAAGTCAATCAATTTACCGGCTGGCGTTAAAACAAACACTCGGTCGGAAAACAATTCCGTATGAAAAGTTTCCAGGAGATTGCCGTTGTCTTTGTCTTCCAGCAACTGACGAAGTGATGCAATGTTCTTCTCGGTGGCTGCGTTAAATTTGCTGCCTTCCTTGTAACGCCAATGCGCGGCAACCCCTAGTTCGGCGAATTCGTGCATGGCTTGGGTACGGATTTGAATTTCGATCCGATTGCCGGCTTCGTCCAAAACCACGGTATGTAGTGATTGATAGCCGTTTTCTTTTGGGTTGGCGATGTAATCGTCAAACTCCTTGGGAATGTGGCGCCAGTGGCTGTGTGCCACACCCAGTACGGTATAACAGCTGGGTAAAGTGTCCACGATGACGCGGACCGCCAGCAAATCGTAAAGATCGTCGACGGCCAACTGCTTGCGGCGCATTTTGTGCCAGATACTGTAGATATGTTTTGGTCGCCCGTAAATTTTTGCGGCGATTCCCTCCCGGTCCAATGTCTGGCGCAACATTGCCAGAAACGCTTCGATGCAGGCCTCGCGTTCCTCGCGCTTGCTCGCGAGAGATTCGGTAATTGCACGATATTGTTCCGGTTCCAAATAACGAAATGCCAGATCTTCGAGCTCCCACTTGAATTGGCTAATGCCTAAACGATTGGCGAGTGGTGCGTAGATGTCCAGGGATTCCCGCGAGATGAAATGGCGGATTTCCGTTTGTTCGCGGAATAAGTTGCGCAGGCGTTGAATGCGATAGGCCAGCTTGATTAATACCGCCCTGACGTCGTGGGTCATTGCCAACAGCATGCGGCGCAGCGTTTCGGTCTGATTCGGCTCGTTCGCCATGTCCGGGCTGTATATGCTGACGTTATTCAGCCAATGCACGTCTTTAACCAAGTCTGCAACGACGTCGCCGAAGCGTCGGCGCAACTTGGTATCACTCAATAGGCCGGTAAGGCGAGAATCGCTGAGAACCGCCGCCAGAATGGTTTCAAGATCGATATGTACTGAAGTCAGAATCGCCGCGACATCGATACCTTTCGGGCGTGGAGGCAAGGCGTCAGCGGGAGTTGCCATGCCCAATTCGTCGACCAGGTTGAGTGCGTCGGCAATACGGAGGCGATCATCGCCTGTAAAATCAGGGAACAGAGATAGCGCCAGCTCTGTGTGTTCGCTCATATTCAATTGGAAAAGGATTTATGAAGTCGAATCAGCCCGGAACCCTAGTGCCGAAAGCTATCGTTCAGCGAGTGGGCGGAGGCGGCGGCGATCCAGGTGGCGGGGGTGGAATATTGACGGCCCGCGTGATGGGAGGTTGGCCGAAGTTGTCACGGAATTCGCCAGAGACTGGGACTCTATGTCCTTTGGCATACATGCATTGGATATAGGCCATATCATAGTAATGTTGTGTTGCGTATATCGATTGTTCGGCGGTCGTGCTTCCAACTATGCTCCCGACTGCCAAGCCCGTCCCGGCACCTATCGCCGCGCCGCCGCCTCCAGCTATCGCCGCGCCGGCCGCCGCGCCCACGGCCGTACCGATCGCGGCACTGGCTGCGCCGCTTTCGGTTGCGGCTTGAGTTGCCGTGGTCCCACCGATTTGAATGTAAGCGTATTGGCGACAATCTGCATCATCGTCGCGGAACTGTTCGAATGATAGGCTGGTGCCTGGTAGAGCCATTACACTCGGAATCGTAGGTAGGTTGACACAACCGCTAAAGGTAAGCATCACGAGTATCGGGCAAATCTTAGCCATGGTCTGCAAATTCGATTCGGGATGACGGTTTTCGTTATTTCGCATATGGGCCGCAAGTTGACCGGTGCTGTTTCTGCCGTCCTGCTTGCAGGCTAGTATGTGTTGTGGGGAACGGTACATTGCGGTCGTCCTCAGCGAGGTGGTGTCGGTTCCACCTGTTGCCAGCCTCCGGGGCATTCCTTGATATAAGGATAATAGCCTTCCGGGTTGTGGCAATAGTACCAGTAACCTGCCGGATACTGGGGCGCATAGGGTTGTGAGCGCTCGATATATACGGGTGGTGTCTGTGGGACAGAGATAATTGCTGGTGGATAATAGTAAGGGTCGGGGTAACGGTAATAGGGGAAGGGGTACACGGGGCCGCCAAAGTAAAACCCAAAACTGGAATGGCCGTGCGGATGCCAGCCGCCTCTGCCATGAGTCCAGCCGATTTGATGAAAGGCAAAGCCGACGACAACGAACGACAGCGTCAGTAAGGTTCGAAATTTCATCAATTGCACCTGTTAAATGTAGGAGGACGCTCGGCTGGGGTGGGTCTTTAGCGTTGCCGCCAATGCCCGGCGCGGCCTTGCCAACGCGGCCCCGCAGGTTCCCGGCGATGGGGTTGCCACTCGAAACCAGCTCGTGGGGCTTGCCAATATTCGGGGCGCCAAATATACCCGGTACCAACCCAATCCCAATAGCCGTTTATCCAAAAGTGGTCAAAACCCGGTGCAAGTCCTGCCGCCTCGACTCTGGTGGGAGGCGGGGCTAGTGGCGCCGCGGATGAGGGATAGGCACTTTCCATCTCCCAAATACCGGTAAGGATTTCGGTTAGCGGCAACTCACTCAATCCTTAATTTTTTCTGTGATTTCACCGTTATCGGTACCAGCAACGTGCCAGAGAGTTCCGCCGACATCGACATGAATTTCGTATTCCTCGCCGATGCCGTTAGGATTGACGATGAGTTCGGCCTTTTTAATCTGGCCTCCCGGAAATTGCTCGGTCAGTGCCTTTTTCAACTCAGGCGGGAGGCCTTCGCTGGGCGCCTCTAATGCCATCTTATTCGTGAACAGGGCGCCATTGTTACGAAACAGCTCCATTTTAGTGTCGCCTTCCGCAGTTTTATAGCTGATGGCAAGCAATTGGTTTTTGAAATGGATTTCATTGCCGGTGGCTTTTAATTCCTCGGCTTGTGGGTGCCGTTTCAGAACATTGGTCCGGACCTTGTCTGGTACGGTTATGGTTTCCGTTGCGGAAGTGTTGGTGATCCACATTGTTAGCGCGGCAACGATGAGGGGTGCTACAAGTTGGTGCATGTGTGCTCCTGTGGTGATTGTTTGTGTCCGGACATTTTAAATGCCAATCGTTTAATACGCGACTTTTGACGGTCAGACATCTCGCGCCGCATTGCGTTCCTCCTGTCTACGATATTCACTTCAAGCGCTCGGTAACCCGTGGTTTTGGAAGCAGTGCAGCCGGGATTGTTCGTTCAAGCCTGGAGAACTTTTATAGGTGGCTTTGTTTTTGCTAAAGAAATTACCAAGGCGGTATTGTGTGATTCAGTTAAATAACATAGTTAAAAGTCGCGGCTTCGTTTGAATACCTAGTTAGACTGTTAACTCGTGTTCAGGGTGAGGCTGGCGGGAGATGCCGGCATTAGAGCAATTTCGGGCTCAATTTAAGGCCGCCTAACACCGTCGAAACCTTATGTTACCTAAGACCGTAGGAGTTAGCAGATGAATACTGATTTGGTACAAACTGCAGTCATCGTTCCCGTTTGGAATGCCAGTCAGCACTTGGATCGGCTGTTGCCGGCGCTGGCGAATCAGTCGTTACAACCCGATGAATGGTTGGTTATAGATAGCCACTCGACGGACGACACCGTTCAACGTTTTGTGGCGGCGGGAGCCAGGGTTGAAACGATTCCGCCGGGAACATTTAATCATGGCGGGACTCGGCGTTGGGCCAGCCAGCAGGTGTCCGCCGACATACTGATCTTTATGACGCAGGACGCGATCTTGGCCGATACGGAAAGTTTGCGTAAGTTGCGCGATGCGGTGTTGTTGGATGTCAATGTCGGCGTGGCATACGGGCGGCAGTTGCCGCGCCCGGAAGCCGATATTCACGAAGCGCACGCCCGTTATTTTAACTACCCCTCGCGGAGCCGAACCAAGGTACTTTCCGATTCCGCCAGCTTAGGTCTCAAGACTTGTTTCAGCTCCGACTCGTTCGCGGCGTACAGACGCACGGCCCTTGAGGCGGTCGGCGGATTTCCGATCGACGTGATCGGTAGCGAAGACGCCTATGTTGCCGCTAAAATGCTGCTGGCGGGCTGGAGCGTCCGTTATGAAGCCGACGCTCTCGTTGTTCATTCGCACAGTTATTCTCTTTGGCAAGAATTTCGGCGTTATTTCGATATCGGCGTGTTTTACGGGCAGGAAGACTGGATTGAACGCCAATTCGGCAGAGCACGCGGGGAAGGGCGGCGTTTTGTCATTTCAGAAGTTAAGCACATCATTCAGTTGGGACAAACTTGGCGAATACCCGAATGCATTTTGCGTTCCGCGCTAAAATTGTTGGGGTATCGGCTAGGTTGGATACACAAGGCCTTGCCGCTGGCCCTTAAGCGGCGCATCAGCATGTTTCCTCGTTATTGGGAGTCTCTGGATCTATCATGACTTTTGAAAACCGCTACGGACGGGTACGGCGGCATTTTCCGGTTCTTGCATATCTTCTAACTCTGGGATTGGTTGCTTGCGGTTCGCCTGCTAAAGTCGGTTTACCTGATGAGGAAGCAATGGCGGAACGGGATTTGCGAAGGATCGATCTTAGTGAATTGCCGGTTCCGGTTACCCGGATCGTAAGCGGGGACACCCTACGTGTCCTCAGGCAGTCTCCAACGCCGATTTCAAAAAGCGAACCAACGATGTTCCTCGTGCGTCCGGACGGTAAGTTTGCTTATCCGAATGTGGGTTTAGTCCAAGCGGTGGGCCGAACCCCCGAGCAGGTTGCCAACGAAATTACCGAAAAACTAAGCGGAATTTATCGTTATCCATTGGTGGCGGTCAACATTGCTAACGGGTCGGGCAATCGGGTGTTTGTCGGTGGGGCCGTCGCCAAACCCACCAATATTGACGTCAGCGCGCCCACGAGTTTGGAACAAGCAATACTGGACGCCGGCGGATTGCAAGCGGCGGCGGATGGTGAACACGTCGCATTGCTCAGGATAGGCGAGGACAATCTTTACCAAGTTTACTTTATTGACTACGCTCGGTTGCTGGACGACCCCTCCAGGCAACGGCGTTTATTGTTGCAGCGCGGCGACGTCGTGTTCGCACCGAAATCCGATTTGGGCAACGCGATAGAAGTGGTGGATTTGTATTTCAGACAATTGATTCCGTTTAGCAAGTCCGTCGGCCTCGGGCTGAGTTACTTCAGTTACGGCTACATCCAATAGGCCGCGAATTTTAAAATGAGCACAATTCACGGAAACCGATACCGTTCCATCCAAATCGCCTGGTTGGACGCCAGCCGACCGACCTTAGCCGGCATTGGCGGATCGAGGCGGCGGACTTCGATCTGTGTGGGCGAGAAGGCATTCGAGCAGTTGTTGATCCCACTATTTCCGAAAACCTTACTCCTTGCGCTTTGCCTAAGCGGTATGGGTTTGACTGCTTGTAGTTCACCCAGCCAAATACCACTGCCCGAAGAAATAGCTTTGGATGCCATGGAATTGCAAGTGGCTGATATCAGAGATTTACCCGAATCGGAAACCCACGTCATGGCCGGAGACGTGTTGCAAATCGTCCGCGACATCGCACCAAAGGTCGAGCCTGAAGAAAATACCCGCTTCCAAGTCCGCCCGGACGGTGGATTTTCCTATCTGGACGCCGGTACCATAGTAGCCGTTGGCCGTACTCCGGAACAAATTGCCGACGATATTTCCAGCAGGCTTGCCAAAATTTATCGTTATCCCAAGGTTACCGTGAACATCATGAGCGCGCCGGGAAACCGGGTACAAGTCGGTGGGGCGGTGCAGAATCCGGTATCGATCGACATTACGACGCCAACCAGCCTCGACCAAGCCATTGTCGGTGCCGGCGGACTACTTTCTACGGCCGATGCTAGTCACGTCGCATTGTTGCGGCTCGACGCAACGAATCGATACAAAGCGTACTTTACCGATTTCGGTCAGCTTTTGGAAATTCAGGCCCAGCGTCGTCCGTTGATGTTAAAACGCGGCGACATTGTGTTCGTGCCCAAATCCGCGTTGGGCAATGCCATCGAAGTCGTGGATTTGTACATGAATCAGTTACTGCCCTTCACCAAATCCATCGGGTTGGGCGCCAGCTACAGTTGGACGCCGGCCAACAACAACACGACAAACGCCGTTAACAATTCCAATGGAAATTAATTTCTGACGCCATGATTGAGATCCGCTCATTTAGAGACATCGCACGGCTATTTTTCATTTTTTACAACGAATTTCGGCTGGCTGTCGTCGTTACGGTTAGCGTGGCCGTTCTCGGCGCGTTTTTATTGCCGTCCCGATTCGAGTCCGAAGCGCGGTTATTGGTCAAGCCGGGCCGTGAAACCAGTATTTTACCGATCGAGTTTGGAGACCGGCAAACCTTGGTGGCGCCCAGCACGCAGCGCGATCCGGTGGTCGACGAAGAAAAAATGCTGACCGGCCGGCCCATCATACGTAAGGTCGCGGAATATTATTTGACCCAGATGGAAGGTCAAGCGCCACAGGGATTCTGGAAAACCCTCAAGCATCATATGAAGGAAGCCGCCGGTTGGGTATTGGACAAACTGCGAAGTGGCTTGGTCTCGGTGGGTTTGTCCGAAGACCAAACGCCAGTCGATCGATTGGTCGGAAAATTGGAGAAAGCCTTCGAGGTCACTCACGCCGCCGGTTCGAACGTGATGGAAGTGGGTTTTACCTGGGACGACCCTTACATAGCCCAGCAGGTGGTTTCCAAGTGGATTGAGTTTTATCAAGAAGAGCGCGCGCGAGCGCTCGGGGACAAGAGTCTTTACGAATTTTACGAATCCGAGAGCCGGAAATTGGCAAGACAGATCGCCGAAGATAAAAATACGTTGGCGACATTGCTGATGAGCATCGACGGTATCAGCTCCAAGGAAAAGTTGGAAGCCATTAGTAACCGCTTAAACAAGTTGAATGCCGAACGGTCTGAAGCCATCGCGGAACAATCCGGCCTGCAAAAAGGCGTAACCAGCGCCAATCAATTGGCGATGGGCTTGCCTAAGGAAGTCACCACTCTGCGGGAATTGAGTTTGAACCCGGTTCGTCAGGATTTGTTGATCAAACTGAATCAAATGCAGGTTGATCGGGTAGAGGCGCTGAAAGTTTATAAGTCTGACGCTCCGCAAATCAACGATCTGGATGCGGCCATCGATTCGCTGAAGGCTCAAATCGATTTGGAAAACCATTCCATCCAGAATATGGAAAATCGCGCGCCCAACGAGTTGTTTACGACATTGCAACGGAATTCCTTGCAAAGCAGTACGCGGGTCCACGAGCTTGCCGCGCGGATTGCCGCATACGACAACGAACTGGCCGAACTGAAAGGCGACTACCAACGCATCTTGACCATGGAACCGGAAATTTCCCGATTGGAACGCACCTTGGCAGAGGCCGAAAAGAGCCATGCCTTGTATTTAAGCAGTCTGGAAAAAGCCCGAATCGACCGAGAATTGGATAAAAGCCGGATCAGCAACATAGCGGTCATTGAGGAGGCTACGTTTAGTCCGGCCAGAGTGTTTCCCAAAAGTTTGACGATACTGCTGGCGGCGTTTCCGGCCGGTATCGCGGTTGGTTTTCTGGTGATTTATCTGAGCTATCTGCTCGACCAGCGCATCCATGACGGCAGTTCGATCGAAACCGCGTTCGGCGTACCGACTTGGTGCTCGATACCGGATCAGCGTGCGGAAGATAGCCAAACCGCGATTTTCGACGCCGCCATTTACCGCTTTTATAGTTTGCTACCCAGGGACAGACTTGCGAACGAAGGATTGACGATAGGCATAGCCTCGGCTAGGCATGGCGAAGGCGTCAGTTTTATCGCCCATGCGTTTCTGCAGGTATTGGCTGACCGCAAAATCGGCGCCCGAATCGCCGTAAACGAATCGGATGTCGCGAAACCCGGCGAAGTCGTGTTGATTGAAGCATCGGCCCTGTCCAGCAACAGAGCGGCATTTCTGATGCTTAGGAATGCCAATTTGATTCTGCTGGTCGTTCAAGCTGGCCAATCAACGGTGCCCGTCATCGAAAATGCGTTGTCGATCCTGAGAACCGCGTTCCAAAAGGTGGACGGCGTGATCGTCAATCGTCGCAGTTATGAGGTTCCGGCCAGCTTATTGGCTCGGTTCGAAAATTTGAAGCGAGCAATCTGATGCGCATAGCTCTGATTTCGCCATTGCCTCCCGAGCAAACCGGCATTGCCGATTACGCGGCCGCGTTCAAAAATGCGCTTGAAGGGCAGGGCGTCACTGTCGACGTGCCTTTTTCCGGGATGGCTATCGCAGGTACGCCGGAAAGCGTGGCCCGGTACATGGCGGCAATCGATTGGGCGGTTTATGACGTGGTGCATGCTGAGTTGGGCGGAGGACGGATACGAGAGTTTCTGGCATTGGAATGGCTAGCCGCGCATGCTCCGACGGTGGCGTTAACCGCCACCGTGCACGATCCCGAGCGCTTAATCTGGAAGCCCGCCAGTTTGCCGGGGCCGTTGGCGATGGCGGCCCGACTACCGCGCGCCGTTTATCAAGCCTTGGTATTGCTAGCCGATCCGTTGACGTTAGCGAGGGAGCGGCGCTTGGCGCGGCGTTTGTCGGGAATTGTCACCTTGACCGAAACTGGAGCGCGTTGTTTGGAGCAGCGGATGAAGCTCGCCAGCGGCGCGGTGACGACGATAGCGCACGGCAACTTTACGATCGACGAGCAAGCTCCACCGATAGCGCCACCGGACGGGCCGTTAAAGCTGTTGTATTTCGGTTTTATTTATAAAGGCAAAGGGATCGAGGACTTGATCGATGCGATTGCCTTACTGTTTCGGCAACGACCGGAAGCCCAGCAGAAATTGAGTTTGACCTTGGCTGGCGGAACCGCGCCAGACATCGCATTCGGCGACGATAATTCCTACATTGCCGGGCTGCAACGCCAATTGACGGAAGCGGGCTTGGCGGAAAGCCATGTTCATTGGCAGTTGGATGTGCCGGCTGCCGAGATTCCCCATATCATCCAGGCGCATCATGTGTTGGTGCTGCCTTATAAGGAGTCGAAAAAACTCGCCTTTTTGGGGCGCATGTTGGGCACCAGCGGCGCTTTGTCCTGGGCCAACGCTTGCGGTCGGGGGGTGATCAGCTCCGATGCCCGCGCATTCGTCGAAGAAGTTTCCCATGGCAACGGTGCCGTGTTTCCGCAAGGCGACAGTGTGGCGTTGGCGACCGAATTGGTCAAATTATTGGATCAGCCGGAAACGATTGGCGCGTGGAGCCGCTCGGCGACGGCAATGGGCCAAGCTCGGGCTTGGCCGCGGATCGCGTCTGCCTTCAGCGCGATGTTTAAATCAGTTTCGGGGAAAAGTCATGATTAGCAAATTTTGGCGTTTAATCGGCTTGGTCTTCTTGTTTGCGGGAATGGCGTTTAACCAGCCAAGGGCCGCGGACCTGTATTTGATTCCGCCCAAGCCATTAGTCTGGAAGGATTTCCTGGGTGTTAATGCCCACCTGCTATGGTTCAATGAGGCGCAATACAGCCAACAGTTGAGTCAACTGAAGGCGCTCGGGCTGGAATGGGTCAGGATCGATGTACATTGGGATCGCCTGGAGCCGGAAGAGAAAAAATTTGTGTGGGAACCCTTGGACGGCGTTGCCGATGCGTTGCAACAACAGCAGGTTAAATCGGTTGTTTATCTGGTTGGTTCGGCACCGTTCGCCAGTAGCTCTATTTTACCGTTCGGGCAGTCCGATCAGTATCCGCCCAAGGATGTCAATGTCTTTGCGGATCGGATGGTGACCCTGGCCAAACGGTATCCTGTAGTCAATGCCTGGCAAGTCTGGAACGAGCCGAATTTGCCGGCGTTCTGGCAACCCTTGGCCAGTCCGGACGACTACGGCAAATTGTTCAACGCATCTTACCAGGCTCTGCGCGGCGGCGCTGCGGACAAGACGGTGGTGATGGCCGGCATGGCGTATTACAGTCAAATGCCGTTGCGCAGCGGTTTGATGTTGGAAGAGTTGGCTCAGAAGATCGGTTCGCCGTGGCGAGGATCGATAGTCGCTTATCACCCTTACAGTTTGTCCCCGGAAGGGGACGACCCGAGCGTTGCGGATTTTGTCGTCCGCACCAAAACTCTGAATGCCCGTTTACGCGCTACCAGCCCGCTTGGGATTTGGGCCACCGAATGGGGATGGTCAAGCTATGACGGTCCTAAGGAAGAGCAGGACTTGATCGGCGTGGATGGCCAAGCCGACTATCTATTGCGGCGTTTGGCGTTGATCAGCGCCGTCGATTTCGATCGAGTATTTTTGTTTGCGCTGTCCGACCTGGACGAGCGCGCCAGTTACCGGGATCGCTATTATGGTCTACTGGACCTGAACGGCAATCCCAAGCCGGCCTATACCGCATTAGCCAAATTTCTGGCCATTACCGGACCGCGTCTTAATCCGGGGACCATGCCGAAAGTCAGCAGTTTGCCCAAGGACTTGGCAACGTTCAGCGTCAGTTGGATGAAACCGGACGGCACGCAGTTGTTGATGTTTTGGGCGAAGAATGCCGGCACGATGGAGTTGGCGAATATCCAGTCGGCGATCTTGCATCAACCGCTCAAGCAGACCTCGAAAGCATTAACCGTGAATGGCGGCAAAGTGTCCGTGCCGGTAGCCCAGCAGTTACAAATTTTGGAGTGGCGCTAATCGCTGCGACCTTTAGTCCATGATCGCCTCAGCAAATTCAACGATGCCAGCACTGAAAATATTGTGGACCTTACCGTATCTGCCGTGGCCGACCACCAGCGGCGGGAAGGTGCGCCAGTACCATTTACTGCGTAGCCTGAGTGAGCGCGGCCATCGGATTACCTTGTTGGTGCAAAGCAAGGAGACCTTGTCGGAATCGGCTCGGGAGCAGTTGGAATCGGTCGTCGAAAGATTGATCGTGTTGCCCAGGCGACCGTTGAAGCATCCCTACTCGCTGGCGGCCGCCGCATTCGCTCCTTATCCGTTGCTAACCAGCGTTAACGGACTGGCACCGGCATTGGAGCATCAGTTCTCGCAATTGCTGAAAGAGCCTTGGGATGTCGTCCAGATTGAACACAGTTACGCACTGCAACCCTATTTGCACTCCTTGCGGGATCGTCGGCAAGATTTCGTATTGACCGAGCACAACGTCGAGTCCTCGCTCGGTGCGGCAACCTATCAGCATTTGCCCAAATGGATTTGGCCTTTCGTGGTTTACGATCAATGGCGCTACCGGCGTTGGGAGAAGTCGGCATTGAAGTCGCCGGCCCGTTTGATCGCGGTCACCGAGAGTGATGCCGCCGAGTTGGGTAGAATTGCCGGGCGCGACGTGGACGTGGTGATTAACGGCGTCGATACTCGAGGGTTCGCTAGCGTCGTCCCGGATTTGACTAGCCAGCGTATCTTATTTGTCGGCAATTTCGAGTATCCGCCTAACCGCGATGCGGTGGAATGGTGTCTGAATGACATCATGCCCAAGGTTTGGGCGCGCATGCCGGAGGCGAAGCTTGCGGTCTGCGGTTACGCGATGCCCGAGAAATGGGCTGGACAATGGCCGGACCCCCGCGTGGAATGGTGCGGTTTCGTTAACGATTTGACCTTGGAGCAAGGGCGCTCGGCGGTGTTTCTGGCCGCGTTGCGCGAAGGCGGCGGGTCCAAACTCAAGGTGCTGGAGGCGCTGGCGGCGGGTTTGCCGTTGGTCAGTACCAGCCAGGGTGTGTCCGGATTGAGCTTGCAAGCCGATGTGGAGTATGCGCGCGGCGACGATGCCGACGGTCTCGCGACAGCCTTGATCGACAGTTTGCGCGATCCGGATCGGGCCGGCGACATGGGGAAGGCAGGGCGGCTTTATGCCGCTAATCATCATGACTGGCGAGTTGCCGCCGATCAATTGGAATCTGTTTACCGGAAAATGACCGATGCGCGTAGGAATTGATTATCGTCCGGTGGTGGCGGCTCCGTATTCCGGCATCGCCAGACAGGTGTTGGCCTTGGAGCAAGCCTTGATCGACGGCGGAGCCGAAGTCTTCCGCTTTAGTCCGGCTCCGGCCGACCACCCGTTGCGGCAACGGTTGCTGTGTCCCGATGAGCCTAGCCCAGCCGAAGGTTTGCACCGGCCGCGAGAGCGCCTCAAGTTCGAATGGGCATTCTTACCGAAAGCTGTCGAAGCTCAGTGTTTAGATTTGTATGTCGCGACCGCGAACACCGGCTTGCCGGTCAAACGCGTGGCGGGGACCCTCTACGCGTTACTGTTGCACGACGTGTTTCAATTGACGATGCAAAACTATCATGCGAGCCGCGTTAGAGCGCTGGTTTACCGGTGGATAGACCGTGTAGGGATTGCTCATTCAGTGCGACTGGCCGATGTAATCTGGTCGCCTTCCGCTTTTACCGCCGGCGAAGTTGCGAGATTGTTTCCCAAACAGGCGCGGCGTATTTCCGTATTGCCGAATGCCGTGCCGGCATCGGCGAATGCCGCCGATGCCCCGCCGGATGGTGTGCCCGATCGGTATTGGCTGGTGGTTGGGACGCGCGAGCCGCGAAAAAACATCCCTTGGTTCATCGAAAATTGGCGGCTGGCTAGGAGTAGCGATGCGGTAATCCCGGAATTGGTGTTGGTCGGTCATCCCCAGGATATACCGGCCGACCAGCGCGATTTGCCTGGTTTGATGATTATAAGCGGTTTGAGCGATAGCCAATTGGGGGCGCTTTATGCGCACGCCGATCGCCTTTGGCAGCCGTCGCTGGCGGAGGGTTTCGGCTTGCCTGTCGTCGAAGCATTGGGCCATGGCACGCCGGTGGCTGTCGCGATCGGTTCCGCGCTGGATGAAGTGGCGCCGCCGTCCGCGCCGAGGTTTTCGCCGTTGGACGGCGAGGCCCTGCAAATTATGATGCGGGGTTTGGCCGGCGACGCGCCTAGTCGCGACACCGATAGCGCGAGGCAATGGGCGGCCCGCTACGCCATGCCCGAATACACCCGGCGGGTTTGGGCCTTGGTTGACGACCTGATCAACGCCAACCACTGATGGCCGTACAGGGCAAATTCCTGGCCGTCGCGTTGGGCTTGCTGTTTGGTGGCTTGCTGACGCTGTTGGATCCGGCGAAAACCGTTTTGGCGTTGGTGGCGCTGGCGATGACGATTGCCGTCATGCGTCGTCCGCTGCTGGGCCTGTTGCTGTTTGCGTTCTTCGCCACCTTGATTCCTTATACGACGGTTCAGTTGGGAATACGGATCACGGTGTCCGAAGCCTTGCTGGCGCTGACTTGGCTCGGCGTTTTCTGGCAATTGACGATACGCCGCTGCCGCTGGGTAGTCGGCAGCACCGAGCGGCAGCTGATTTGGCTGATGCTGTTTACGACGATTCCGTTCGCGGTCGGGCAACTGACCATCCAGGCCGAGGGTAGCGGACTGGTCAACTGGATACGTTGGCTGATGAACGTTTCGACGTTGTTGTTGGTGCCGATGTTGATCGACGACGATCGCAAGCGCGACAAACTGTTGGTGGCCTTGCTGCTGGGGACGCTGGCGATGCTGACATTGTCGATTTTTTATTTTTTGAAGGATCGCAACGCCAATACTTTCATTCCGGTGTTGGAAAAACTCAAATACGCACATCCCGAGGCGGTCAAGGACATTTTCTCGGCCAATTTCAGCCGGATGGCTTCGCCTTGGGTGCATCCGAATCTGACCGGTGGCGTACTGGTGTTATTTTTGCCGTTGGCCTATTTCTATGCCCGTTTTCAAAACGGTTGGCGTAGCCTGCTGGGTTGGACGGTGGCGCTGATGGGCGCGGCCGGTTTGTTGTTCAGCATGTCCCGAGGTGCCATTGTCAGTCTGGCGCTAGTCTTGTTGTGGCTGACTTGGCTGCGAGTGCCGGGCGCCGGGCGAATTATCGGCACTGCGACGGTATTGGTCGTCGGCTTGGTGTTGTTTTATCCGCCGCTGCAAGAGCGTTTGTCGACCACCTTTTCGTCCACCAACGCCAGCACCGAAATTCGGATGGACGAGTACCGGCGTTTTCCGGATGCGATGGCCCGCTATCCGTTGGGCATCGGCTTCAAAACCGATCCGCCGCCGCCGAATACCGGTTTACTCGGCATTTCCAATCTGTGGCTCAATTTTATTTATAAAACCGGCATTCCCGGCATGTTGCTGTTTATCGCGGTAACGGTGGCCTGGTGGCGAGAGATCAAACCCCGCGGTTGGCTGAATCTGTTGAACCGCGAACGGGCGGTTTGGATCGGCAGCAGCGCGGGCTTGCTGTCGGCCTTGCTGACCGGTCTGTTCGATCACTATTACAGTTTTACGATGGTTTTAGTCGCTCTGTTCTGGATGATCATGGCCCTCGGCCTGCATTCGGCGCGGCGCTTGGCGATTGAGGGCGATCCTTTGTTATTTACCGGGCAAAACAGGAGAGATACGCAATGAAACACCGCATTTACCATTCCAACGCCGTTCGCGATCGTCTGGTGGACTACGCCGAAAAACTGGCGGTCGACGCCGGCGAGTTACTCGTGGCCTATGAGTGGATGTTGGCTAACGACGTTGCTTTCGAGGAAGGCGACGCTGACCGTCCGCGGGTGTCGATTTGCTCGGTCAACATTGAAATGCGGATCGAGCAACCGCTGGCGCGGCGGTTTTACGCCTTATTGCGCGATGAAATTCCGACCACCTTCGTGCCGGCCTACGGCATCAATTGGCCGACGTTAAAGGACCGTTGGCTGCGGGCCTGGGAGCAGTGGTACAACATTTTGATCAACAAGATTCCCAGTCACCATCTACGCATCGCTTGGCTGAGGCTGGGGGGCGCCAAGATCGGTAAGGGATCGTCGATTTGGCGGAATACCGAAATTATCGGCGTCGAAAACTTGGTGATCGGCGACGATACCTGCATTGCTTGGCATTGCCAGATCGATGCCCGCGCCGGTTTGATCATTGGTAATCACGTTGCGGTGGCTTCGCACGCCAAGATCATTGCCGGCACCCACGATTTGGAAGCACCGGAATTTTGGTCGGTATCGGCGCCGATTTACATCGAAGACTACGTCTGGATCGCTACCGGAGCTTTGGTTGGGCACGGTGCCAAGATCGGCAAGGGCGCGGTCGTGACCGCCAACACCGTGGTCAGCAAGGAAATCGCACCGTATAAGATCGTCGGCGGTATGGGGGCCAAACCGATGGGCGAACGGCCTCACGATCTCACCTATAAGGTCGGCGGCAAGGGGCTGTTCTGCCTGTTCTACTAAATGCTGGGATCCACGCTGTTATTGACGCTGGCCACGCTGGCCGGCCTGGTTGCCGGCTTCGGTCGGGAGTGGCTATTGATCGCCGATTGGGGCGCGGGCGCCAAGACCGATGCCTTTCTGGTGGCGATGTTTTTGCCGGAGGCGATTCGGGTCATGCTCGCCGGCGGCCTATTGTCGGCGGCAATGTTGCCGTTGTGGCAACGCGCGGATACTCAGATTCAGCCGCGTTGGTTGAGCGGCCAAATCGCCCATTGGCTGGCGGCCGGCCTTGGCCTGGCGCTGGCGATCGCGGCGGCCGCTCCGCTATTGATCGGCTGGATCGGTCCCGGTTTGGCGGCGGCGGACCGCGAACGCGGCACCGAGGTTTTAATCTGGCTGGCTTTCACGATTCCCGGTTTTCTGACGCAGGCGGTGTTGACGGTGCCGCTGCAAGCCGCCGGCCGTTTTCTACTGTCGGGCTTGGGTTCTCTGTTGTTCAATTTGCCGCCGGTGGTGTACTTGGGGTGGGCCGGTAAACAGGCCGATGAAATTTGGTTGGCGCAGAGTTTTCTGGTCGGCAGTGCGCTGATGGCGCTGGTATTGTTTCCCTCCGCCTGGGGATTCGGCTGGCGGCCTTGGTTGGCAGGCGCGAAAGGCGAGTTTGCTCAGGTTTGGCGCCAGCTTTGGCCCTTGTTGCTCAGTAGCGGCGCCAGCCAAGGTTTGGCGTTGTTAGAGCGGCTGACTGCGTCCTTGCTCGGCGAAGGCTCGGTGACGCTGGTCAATCTGGCGCGTAAATTGGTCAATATTCCGCTGATTGCGTTAATGGGTTTGAACCAAGTGCTGCTCGGCAAAATGAGCGGCGAAGGTGAACAGAGCCGTTTACGTCTGATGCAGCGAGGCTTGTCGATTTGCACCCGGCTGACCTTGTTGCCGGTGGCCGGACTGATGTTGATCTCGCCGCTATTGGTAGCCAAATTATTGCCGGCCGGCTTGAGTCAAGGGCCGTTGCCGTTATTGCTGGCCTTGTTTGCGCTGTCCATTGTATTCGGCAGTTGGAACGCCTTGCTGGCCCGCTATTTTTACGCGGGCGCCGATACCCGCACGCCGTTGTTGTGCGAATTGTCGGGCAGCGGCGTGCAAGCGGTGTTATTGCTGGCCTTGCCCGCTTACCTCGGCATTTGGGGGCTGCCCGCCGCGGTCATGGGCGGGGTGTTCAGTACCGGCGTGTTGCTGGCCGGCAAGGTTTCCAACGGACTGTGGCGGCGACTCGCCAAGCTCAGCCTACTGGCCTTGCTGGTGTGCGGTGCTTGTCTGTTCACGCTGTTTCAGCTCTATCCGGCGCTGGCCGCCACACTGTAGCGTTTCCCATGGCTTCGGCCACACTGTCGGATCAAGTTTCCAACGGTCTAACCTCGGCGGGCCGGCCCATGCATAATCTGACGAAAACGCGGGCGGCGGCGATGCCGTTGACGACGAAGGCGATCGTGATCGGTAACGCGAACCAGGGATGTTGATTGGTGGCGTGCGCGAGTAACAGGTCTTCGCCCAAAAAGGCCGGCGTGATTGGAAAACCGACCAAGCCCAAAAAGCTCAAAAACAGCAGCAAGGACCAGCCGGGTTGGGTTTCGGCCAACGCCCGATACCGGAACGGCATCGCCGCGAAATCTTCGTCGCGCAGCAGGCGTTTCAGGACGAAAATGCCGAGCAGCCAGGACGGTACAATGCCGCTGGCAAACAGCAGGACATCGGGGGCGGCCTCCGGCGTCATCATCCACACCGCCGCGCCGGCCAGTAGGCAGCTTAGCGCAATTGCGTGCCAAACCCGCAGCGGATTGCGGTTTTGACTGAATGCGCCCAGTGTCGCCAATACCATGGCCAGTGAGACCGGCATGGACAAATACGCCGGATCGACGGATTGTTGCAGTTTCGACACCGGAATCAGCGCCAGTACCGAAAATAGCACCAAGTATTTAATCGCCGGCCGCACGGCGTTCGCTCGACTGCCGATGGCCTTCAACGGGTCCCACAAACTCATTCTCACCAGCCGCTCCAGATTGCCTTCCTGCAACGCGAACACGTACAAGGTGTTTTGCAGCACACCCGGCAGGGTGTCGCGAATCGAGTAGGGCAAACGGTCGCGCATCGCGCTGGGTTTGATGACGAAGTCGGTATCCACCGATCCCTCGACCCTTAACAGGTGAGCGACGATGGACGGCGAGACCAGCAATTGGTAGCAGCGCAAGAAGGCGTTACCGAGAAAATGCATCAAAACCAGAGGTTCCAAACCGAATGCCAGTTCGACGAACATGAAGCCAACCTGGGTAATCGATGCATAGGCGATCTGACCCTTGATGTTGGATTGGGTTTTCTCCGACAAGCTGGCGACGACGATGGTCAGCAAGCCGATCGCCAACACGACCAGACGACTCAAATAATGGTAGCTCCAGATCGGCATCGTCCGCAGTAGCAAAAACACGCCCAAATGGATGGACAAGGCACCGTAAAATATCGCGCTGGATGGGGTCGGACCTTCCATCGCCCGCGGCAACCAAAAACAAAACGGAAACTGCGCCGATTTGCCGGAAGCGGCGATCACAATCAACCACGACAAAAACAGCAACGAGGCATAGCCGGCCGGCGGCATGGCCGCGTGATCGAACAAGTTGGCCAGCTCGCTGAAGTGTTGGCTCTCGTGAAACAGCAAATGGCTCATCCAGGCGCCCAGCAACAGACCGACGTCGCAAAACCGGTAGATGGTGTAGGCGCGCAACGCATTACGGACCGGTTGCGGCCGATGTCGATAAAAGGCGATCAGCAGAAACGAACAAACGCCGACAATTTCCCAGCCGGCGAACAACATATCGATCGAGCCCGACAAAATCACCAGATTTAAACCGAAGCTAAAGCCGAAGATGGTCAGGAAAAAGCGCTTATAGCCGGATTCGCGGTGCAGGTAGACCCGGCAATAGCGGACGATGATCGCGAATATCGCCCAGGCGCAGAACAGATAGGTCGCACCGACCACGTCCAAATAGAACAGTATCGGGAAGTGGTAGTCGCCGCGAGCGTACAGATCGAACCAAATGAATTCGTGGTTCGGGAAGCCGTAAGCGGACCATGTCGCCAACAGGGTCAAAACGCACGAGCCCATCAGACGCGCGGTCCAAAGGCTGATTCTGGCGATGCGGTGTTCGTTCGGCGCCGATGCCAGAATCAGCAAAAAGCCGAGCATCGGTAAAAACAGGCTGGCGAGTATCAAGCCATTCATGCGGGTCTCCCAAGCAATTGATGGACCGGTATCGTTTCGGTTTTACCGACGATAATCCGTTCGGAATGCGGCGCGGCGGGCGGCTGTAACGACGCCGGTAGGCGTACGGCTTCCCAGCCCCGCGCCGAGTAATAAAACAGTTCGTGGCTGAGCGGATCTTGGCAGGCAAAGCGTATCCACTCGTTGTCCAGCCATTCCTTCAGATCGCCGATTAAGGCCAGGGCTTGATCGACGATGTCCCGGCGCTGCTCGATCACCATCAGCAGTCGGGCCGGTTCGTGAACTTCGATCATTTGCTGCGGCAGTCCGGTACGCAAGTCGCCCTCGACGCCATTGGCGACGCCCAGCAGGCCGATCACGTTGTGCGGTAGTTTGGTGCCGGCGCCATAGACCGAATTGTCGACGCGGGAAAATAGGTATTCGAGGTTGATGCCGCCGCACACCGGAATGATGGCGCCAAGGATTTTGGCCAGGATTTCCCCTTGCGGGTCACT
Organism: Methylomonas sp. MS20; assembly: GCF_050275925.1. NCBI lineage: Bacteria > Pseudomonadati > Pseudomonadota > Gammaproteobacteria > Methylococcales > Methylococcaceae > Methylomonas > Methylomonas sp. MS20. The sequence continues at coordinate 3,743,806 of NZ_CP189962.1, read as the reverse complement.
GTCCGGCACGTAGGAATGCAAAAATGAACGGCGATCCAAAAATAATTGGCGGCTCAGTTCTCGGCGGCCGACCACGCAGTAAAGATTGTTGGAATGGTTGTATTCCGGACGCGGCTCGAAAATCGACGAGGCGCGCGCTACCACGTGGCGGTGGGCCTCCTTATTGGAATGCGATTGCGGTCCCAATTCGAACCAACGGCAGCGTTCGCGGGCGTTTCTGAGCAAGGCATGTTGCATCGCATGCTTGAACGTATGCAGTTTGCTTAGATCGCGGTGCCGGTAGGCGTTCGGATCGAAGTAGCTGATTTCGTCCCGGCTGGTGTTGTGCAGTGCGGCGACGAAATAGGTGTCGTCCGGAATCGAGATGCCCCGTTCGCGCAGAATGTCGCGTACCGACGAATGGTTGGCCATCCAGGCAAAGGCGCGGGCATTCGGCGCGCCCGGCTTGCCGGAGCAGGCGCCGCAATCGTAGGCGGCGAAGTGCGGGTTGTTGACGCTGCTGGAGCCGTGAGCCACGATGACTACCAATGGCGCGAACCCCTGGGTCAGGCCAATGTTACGCAGTAAACCGCCGACTCGGTCGGCCATCTCCGCAAACGAGAAACCCAGCAAATAACCTTCCTCGGTCGGCTCGTCGTTTTCTCGCAATAGGTGCAGATGCGAGTGGGCTTCGACTTCGCTGAGTTGTTGGACCTTGGGAACGCCGGCGCCGGGACGAAACACGTTCCAGGCCAAACGAATCGCGTATCCCAAGCCGATGGTTTGGGTAAATAGCCAGCCCCGAAACATCGAATGCGCCGAGAAATGCATGCCGGCCAGATTTTTGGTTTTGGTTTTGGTTTTTTTCCGGTGTTGATGGGGGGCTTCCTCGCGTATCAAATGCTTGGGGGTGATGACGGCCGGGCATTGGGCGACCGGGTAAACGTCGTCCAAACCCTGATATAAGAAGTCGATGCCGAAAAAACCGGCGGCGCCGAAAGTTTCGATGCTTGGATCGATTTCTTCCAGATGCCGACGCAGCGAGCATTCTCGGTCGTCGATGCAAAACAGGGCCTGGGCGGTCGGGCTGACTTTGGTCGTATTTGGAGTTGCTCGCGTTACCGGCTGGTTGACCAATGCGGCCAGCAACTCGCTGTGCATGGACCATTCCATCGCTTCGTGCCAGACCCGTAAACGCAACGGGATCGCCAAATCGGCAAGCTGGTGTTCGAAGCGCGGTAAGGTGTCCAACTGGGGTAGCTTGGCGATGTTGCTAAACTGCTTGCCGCGTTTTTTGGTCAGAAATGCCAGCTCGCAGGCCATTTCGAAAGCGATCAACTGCTTCAACGAAATCGTCCGTTTAGCCAGCAAGGCTTGCGGATTGAGCTCGATCAACCTGACCATGCCGGCCCAACCGGGGTGAGAGAGCAGCAACTCCAACAGATATTGTTCGTACCAGGACTCCGCGCCGACCATGCGTTCGAGGCAATGAGCGGTGACGCCGTCAGGCCCTTGATTTAACAATTCGCGCACTTCGGCGATATGAAAAGGATAGAGCGGCAGCAAACTGTTTTGCGTCAAGCGCAGCACGCAATCCCAGAAGCTTTCGCCGTCCTTGGCCAAGGTCCAGCGGCTGATACCTTGGTCGAGAAAATTGCCCAGCAGGCGGAATACCACCGGATGGGCCAACGCGTTCAAATCGACTTCCAGAGCCGTCATCCAATGCGCGCGTATGCCGTGGTTAGCGAGCGAAATCGGCGGATAGTGACTGTGCTTGTCGTCTTCGAACAGGCGTTCGCGTAGCGCGGCGCGTTCGGCCTCCGGGCAATCGCAGTGCGCCAAGGCCCAGTCGATCGCATCGTCGCGAATACGGCCTTGCCGGTAGCGGCTTTGATAATCGGCTAACGGCAAATAGCTGCGGGCGCCAAAGATGCGAGCGGCAATCGCCACGCCTTCATGGAAGGGCTTGTCCTGCACCGCGTGCAGCGTATTGTGGTGGATAAAATCTTTTAGCGGGCCTTGTGTAGGCAGCCAATGGGCTATGTGTTCGATCGCCGCATCCAGATCGAAGCCTCCGGTACTGCCGAGAAGCTGATCGTTTAGCGGTGTAGTGGGTTTGGAAACCGTCATGGGTACATCAACCTCGTATCAAAAGAAAAGAGCCGGCAAACCTGAGTTCCGTGGGTTGCCCGATGCGCGGGTGGGCGACCACGAGTAAGCGGTCCGGTTTACCTCGGGGCATGCCGGACTTTAATTTAGTAATGCACAAGTCATGCCTGTTCGTAAATCATTGAATCGTAATATCTAATTCTAGAATATCGATAGGCTTCGGTGCAAATCGCCGGGGTAGCTGGTTGATTTCAACCGGACGCCGGCCTCAGTTCGGCGGCTTGAATAGACCGCTAGCCAGGCAGCGTTTGTTCGGTTTGGTGCGGCGCGCGCACCGTCTTGTCCCGAATGATAGGGAGCGTTTTCGTAACGCCGTGCAGCGAGCTCTGTTGGCGTGGATTTGAGGGGCGTGGACCGGGCGATTCGCCGGCAATCAGCAAGAGTTTGCACCGCGAGTGGTGCAAATCGCGCGCGTGGTGGATTTCAACCAAGGTGCGTGGTTTTAATAAACCAGCCTGGTCGAATGCCAAGCGATTGGACGCGAACCAAAGCCGTGCAAACCTAGTATTTGCGGGAGGTTGAGGTGCTTGGCATATTTCTGGCTTAACAAAGGTTTTCCATTAAGCTGAGATTTACCATGTCGCAAGCATCCACTGTAGCTTTACCTAAAACAGGTATACCGGGGTTGGTCGAAAACTGGCGTAGCGATTTGCTGTCCGGTTTTTTGGTGTTTTTGATTGCGCTGCCGCTATGTTTAGGGATAGCGATGGCGTCCGGGTTTCCGCCGATGGCCGGCATTATTTCCGCGATTATCGGCGGCGTGGTGGTCTCGCGGATCAACGGCTCCTATATGACGATCAATGGCCCGGCCGCCGGTTTGATTGTCGTCATCGTCGACGCAGTGCAATCGCTCGGACAAGGCGATGCGATGGCCGGATACCGCTACACCTTGGCGGCCATTGTCGTTGCCAGCGTGTTGCAGGTGTTGCTCGGTGTATTCAAGGCCGGCAAGCTGAGTGCGTTTTTTCCGTCCTCGGTGGTGCATGGCATGCTGGCCGCGATCGGTATCATCATCATGGCCAAGCAGATTCATACCTTGTTGGGGGTTAAGCCCGAAGCCAAGACCTTATTGGGGACCATAGCGGAAATCCCGCATTCGATCGTCGAAATGAACCCGGAAGTTTCGTTGATTGGTTTGTGCGGATTAGCTTTATTAATCCTGTGGTCTGTCATCAAACAGCCGACTTTGAAAATGATTCCGGCGCCGCTGTTGGTGGTGATGTTGGGTTTGGCCCTGGGCCAGTTTTTCGATTTGGATCATATCCATCAATACCTGTTCTTGCCCGATGCGGAAATTTTGCCGCACCACGAATTTACCGTGGGTCCGGCCTTTTTGGTGGCGGTACCGGAAAACTTCATGTCCGGGTTTTATTTTCCGGATTTTTCGAAAATCGCCGACCACGAATTTTGGATTTCGGTCGTCACGATCTGGCTGGTTGGTAGTTTGGAGAGTTTGTTGAGCGCCTCGGCGGTCGATAAACTCGATCCTTACAAACGCAACTCCAATTTGAACCGCGATTTGGCGGCGGTTGGGGTCGGCAATTTGGTGTCGGGTATGATAGGCGGCTTGCCGATGATCGCCGAAATTGTCCGTAGCTCCGCCAACATTAACAACGGCGCTAAAACCGGCTGGGCCAACTTTTTCCACGGCTTGTTCTTGCTGATTTTCGTCGCCTTGTTTCCGCGCTTGATACACGAAATTCCGTTGACCTCGTTGGCGGCCTTATTGGTATTTACCGGATTTCGTTTAGCCTCTCCGAAGGAATTCGCCAAAACCCTGACCGTGGGCTTGGACAACTTCGCGGTCTTCGTGATCACGATTATCGGCGTGATTGCCACCGACTTGTTGGTCGGCGTGGCAATCGGCATCGTTGTCGAGTTATTGATCCACGTCAGCCGCGGCTTGAAACCCGGCAATATCTTCTCGATGGCTTACCACGTCAATCAAACCAACGCCGATACCTACCATATCGCGGTCAGCGGCGCGGCGGTGTTTTCGAACTTCATCAGCCTGAAGAGTTTGCTTGCGGATTTTCCGGAAAAACAAAACGTGTTCTTTGATTTGACGGACGTCGATTTGATCGATCATACCGTGATGGAGTTCATCCATCACTACACCGAGGAATACAATCATGCGGGCGGCCGTTGCCAGATCCTCGGATTGGACGATCACCATTCCTACTCGGATCACCACTTGGCCGCGCGCCGAAAATTGAGTGTCTGAGCGGTCTTAACCGGTGGCCGGTCGGCGTGCGGGCCGGCCGCCGACACCACCTCGAATAATCACCTTTTCCGCCTAAGGCGCAGTCATGCAGCCCAGGCCGGAGGCATGCCCGCGAGACGGGTATTGAAACTTTAGTTTTGTCGTCGGAGGACCGAAATGACATCGAATCGATTGATATTGGCAACGCTTACGTTAACCGCGTTTTTCGTCGCCGGACCGGGTATCTCCAGCGCGCAAGCCGGCGAGTTGGCCGAGGATACCGGGGCCTGGTTGCAAATGGTTGGCGAAGGCAGTCTGAAAGCCGTCAACCCGGATTTGGAAAAGGCCAGAGTTTGGGTGGAAGGTCAGACGCGTTTCGACGGTAACTGGGAGCACTGGTACCAAGGCATGGTGCGCGGCGCGCTGGGCTACTCGTTGAGCGATCGCGCCACGATTTGGCTGGGCTACACCTGGCTGCCGACCCAAAACCAAAACAAGCCGTACATCGCCCAACAGGATTTCTGGCCGGCATTCCGTTACGTGCTGCCGACCGACATCGGTACTTTTACCTTCAGGACCATGTGGGAAAGCAACTTCCTGCGCGGCAACCAAGTCCGCGAACGCCCCCGGCAAATGATCAAATTCGTGCATCCGTTCGAGTTCGAGCCGCGTTTTAGTCTGGTGGCTTGGGACGAAGCGTTTTATCGGGTCAACACCACCGATTGGGGCGGCAAATCCGGTTTCGATCAGAACCGGGTATTCGCCGGGTTTGGCTGGAATTTCAACAGTCATGTCCGTACCGAAATCGGCTATATGAATCAATATCTGGAAGATGCCAAGCACGTGAATATGACGATGCATCATTTAGGGATGGCTTCCGTATTTATTAATTTTTAATGGTTTTAATGTCGTTTATTAAAAGATAAACGGGGTTGCCTGTTTATACCAGCTTTAGTTCCGTCACTGTTTCAGCGAATTGTCGATAATAATTTTATAAAATTGGAAAGGCGTTGATTTTTGTCGGCGCTTGGGGTTTTATTTGCTTTTCGTATTTATAACTTGCTGTTTTTTAACGTAAATTAACGTATTTTTAATATTGGATTAATCTTGGCTTGGCTATAATTTAAACTCTATTTTAATGGAGTTACTTATGGAAAAACATATTATAACGAGACGATTGATTCGGCGTTTCTTTTGGTTGTTTTGTTCGGTTTTGTACTGGGGTTTCGTCGGTCAGGCGCAAGCCCTGCCGAGTTTTGCCAGGCAAACTGGCATGGCCTGCGCGATGTGTCATACGCAAGCTTTCGGTCCGAATTTGACGCCTTACGGCCGGCAATTCAAATTAAATGGTTACGTGTGGGGTAACAACGATTCGGCCATCAGCCGTTTCGGCGGCATGGCCGTCGGTTCGCTGACCAATACCAAGCGCAACGATAGCGATATACCCGCCGACCCGGTATTGGCGCGGCGCGACTTTAACAGCAACAACAACCTGGCGTTAGATCAGGCCTCGTTGTTTTACGGCGGAAAGGTTTACGGCAACATGGGCGCTTTCGTGCAGTTTACCTACGATGGCGTGGCCAGTCGTTTCGCGTTGGACAACACCGATATTCGGATTGCCGACGAAGCGGATTGGCTGGGGCGCAATTTTGTCTACGGCGTGTCGTTCAATAACAGTCCGACCGTTCAGGATTTGTGGAACACCACGCCGGCTTGGGGATTCCCGTATTCCGGATCGCCGTTGGCGCGTACGCCCGGCGCCGAACCGGCGTTGGCCGCGCTGGGCGGCCAGATCGGCGGGGCCACCTTGTACAGCATGATCGACGATACGGTTTTCCTCGAAGCCGGTGCCTATACCAGTTTTGCCAAGTACGCCCAAAAAGGTATGGGGCAGTGGGACGACGGCGCGGTCAAAGTGGATGGCGGAGCGCCGTATTGGCGGATCGGTTTGCAAAAAGATTGGCAAGGCCACTATATATCGTTGGGGCATTTCGGCTTCAGGGCCAACGTTCAGCCCGACCCCACGTTGACTGTCAGCGACCGCTACACCGATTTGGGCGTGGATTTTAATTACCAATACTTGGCCAACCCCAAGCATATCTATGAATTCAAAGCCAGCTACATCCGCGAATCTCAAGATCTACTGGCCAGCGCGGCCGCGGCATCCGCGGCACAGCGCAACCAGCAATTAGGCTTTTTGGGCTTGAACGGCGCTTACACCTTCGAGCAAACCTACGGCTTGACGGTTGGATACAACCATATCCACGGTAATCAGGACGCGGTGTTGTACGAAGCATCGCCGAACAGGCGGCCGAATTCGGACTACTTTACCTTCGAGTTGAATTACATCCCGTTCGGTAAAACGGCGGGTGTTGCCGAGTCCTACTTGAATCTGCGTTTCGCGGCCCAATATGTGGCTTACACGCGTTTCGACGGCGGCGACAAGAATTACGACGGCTCGGGACGTAACGCCAGCGACAACAACACCTTGTATTTCAATACCTGGTTAAGTTTTTAAAGTCGTCCTTAAAGACCTCGATAAACCTCGTGGCTCCCGCTTGACCGGCACTTTGCGTGCCGGTCTTTTTTTGCCAAGTTAAACTATCCATCCAATCAATCTCCGAGGGATCGCATGGGCAAGCAATACACCCGTTTCAAGGATATTTCCGTCAGCGAACGTATCCTCAACACCGTGTTTTTATTGACGATAGGCCTGGGTTATTTGATGGCCTTGGTCAACATGTATTACACCCACCAGGGCCGCGACGGCAAGCGCGGCTTGTCGATCGACGACATCGTCATCATGTACCACGGTTCCAACAGCCAAACCCGCCTGGGCGCGGCGATCAACGGCATCATGGAACCTAACCTGAAATACAAGAGCGACAAGGAAGTTATTCAAAAATGGTTACAGGACGGCGCGGAAAAGGACGGCTACGACGAAAAAATCGCGCCGATTCTGAACCGCGATTGCGTACATTGCCACAATCCGGCCGCCAATCCGTCGCTGCCGGATTTGACTACCTTTACGGGCGTCGCCGAAGTCGCCCACACCGGCGGCGCGTCGATTCCCGCCTTGGTCAGGGTATCGCACATCCATTTGTTCGGCATCGCCTTCATCCTGTTTTTCATCGGCAAAATCTTTTTATTGTGCGACATGAATATTTACGTCAAACGGATCGCGGTGGTGATTCCGTTCGTCGCGATGCTGCTGGACGTAGGCTCCTGGTTCGTCACCAAACATGTCCGCGAGTTCGCCTACGTCGTCGTGCTGAGCGGCGCGCTGATGGGCTTGTCGATGGGCGTGCAAATCCTGCTCAGCGTGTATCAGATGTGGTTTTATCGTCGGGATTGAACGTTGACTCATGCAAATAGCCAGCCGGCGCGATCCTGTCCGGCCATCCTAATCAGCGCGCCGGCGTCCGGCCAGGGTAAAACCACGGTGACGGCCGCGCTGGCCTATTACCATAGGCGGCTTGGTCGCGAGGTGCGGGTATTCAAAACCGGGCCGGACTTCATCGATCCGCAGATTTTGGCCTTTGCATCCGGACACCCAGCCTATCAGCTCGATCTGTGGATGATGGGCGAGGCCCACTGCCGCGAGTTGCTGTATCGCGCGGCCGGCGAAGCCGATTTGATCCTGATCGAAGGGGTGATGGGTTTGTACGACGGCGACAGCAGCAGCGCCGATCTGGCCCAAACGCTTGCTGTGCCGGTCGCGGCGGTGATCGATGCTCACGGCATGGCGCAAACCTTTGCGGCGGTCGCTTACGGCTTGGCCCACTACCGGCCGGGCTTGGCCTTCGCCGGCGTCATCGCCAACAAGGTCGGCAGCGCCGGCCACGCCAATCTGCTGGCCGAAGCCCTTCCGGACGACATGCCGTTGTTGGCGGCTATGCGCGGCGACGCTTCGGTCGGTTTGCCAGAGCGTCACTTGGGCTTGCACCAAGCCGGCGAAATTGCCGACCTCGATCAGCGCTTGGCCCGCGCCGCCGACCTGCTCAGCGATTGCCGCTTGCCCGATCCGGTGGGGTTCGCCGAGGTCACGAGCGAGCCGCCGCCGCGCCTGTTGGCCGGCCGGACCATTGCGGTCGCCAGGGATGCCGCGTTCTCGTTTCTCTATCCAGCCAACCTGGACTGCCTGCAAGCCTTGGGCGCAACCTTGACCTTCTTCTCGCCGTTGGCAGACAGCGACTTGCCGGCGGCCGACGCCGTTTACCTGCCCGGCGGTTATCCCGAATTGCACTTGGCCGAACTAGCCGGCAACCAGGCAATGAAACAGGCCTTGCGCCAGCATCACCAAGCCGGCAAGCCGATCTACGCCGAATGCGGCGGCTTTTTGTATTTGCTGGACAGCCTGGCCGACCGCGACGGACAGGCCGCCGAGATGGTCGGCCTGTTGCCCGGCCAGGCCCGGATGCAGACCCAACTCGCTAATCTGGGCATGCACAGTCTGGAACTGGAGCACGGCGAAATACGCGGCCACAGCTTTCATTTCTCGACCTTGCAAACCTCGCTGGCGCCGCACACCCAATCCACTACCCGCCGCCATCACGGTCAAGCCGAAGCGTTTTACCGGGTCGGCCGCTTGCAAGCCTCCTATCTACATCTGTATTTTCCGTTCAATCCATGCCAGGCGGCCGCGTTGTTCGCCTGAGCCGGCCGCGAGAAAAGCTGTTTCAAGGCCCTGGCCTATGGGATAATCGCCGGCTTTCAGTAGCCAAACCAAGGCAGGCAACAATGGACGAGAACAAGAAAAAGGCGCTGGGCGCGGCGCTGATCCAAATCGAAAAACAATTCGGCAAGGGCTCGGTGATGCGGATGGGCGACGTCGCCGCGACCCGCGACATCGAAGTCGTCTCGACCGGCTCGCTGTCGGTCGATATCGCGCTGGGCTGCGGCGGTTTGCCGCGCGGCCGGATCATCGAAATCTACGGTCCGGAATCGTCCGGTAAAACCACGTTGACCTTGCAAACCATCGCGCAAGTGCAAAAACTGGGCGGTACCGCCGCCTTCGTCGATGCCGAACATGCGCTGGACCCGGTTTATGCCCAGAAAATCGGCGTCAACATCGACGATCTGCTGGTCTCTCAGCCTGACACCGGCGAGCAGGCCTTGGAAATCACCGACATGCTGGTCCGTTCCGGCGCGGTCGACATCGTGGTCATCGACTCGGTGGCGGCGTTAACCCCGAAAGCCGAAATCGAAGGCGACATGGGCGACTCGCATATGGGCCTGCAAGCGCGCTTGATGTCGCAAGCCTTGCGCAAACTCACCGCCAACATCAAACGCTCCAACACGCTGGTGATCTTCATCAACCAGCTGCGGATGAAAATCGGCGTGATGTTCGGCAACCCGGAAACCACTACCGGCGGCAACGCGCTGAAATTCTACGCTTCGGTGCGGATGGACATTCGCCGCATCGGCGCCATCAAGAAAGGCGACGAAGTGATCGGCAACGAAACCCGCGTCAAGATCGTCAAAAACAAAGTCGCGCCGCCGTTCAAGCAAGCCGACTTCGAAATTCTGTACGGCGAAGGCGTGTCCTTCTTCGGCGAATTGGTGGATTTGGGCGTCGAATTCGGCTTCGTCCAAAAATCCGGCTCTTGGTACAGCTACAACAACGACAAAATCGGCCAAGGCAAGGACAACGCCAAGCAATTCCTGCGCGAACACCCGGAGGCCGCCGCCGAATTGGAAAAAGCCATCCGCGAAAAAGCCTTCGTCAGCCGGGTGACCAACGCCCCAGCGCCGGCCGACGACGAAGACGCCGAGTTCAACGACGCCGACTAACTCCGTCGGCTGAGCGGAGCCGAAGCCGAGCGGAATCGAAGCCGAGCGGAGTCGGGTTGGCTGTCTGCGGCGATCGCTTCGGCTCCGCTCAGCGAACGCGACTCTGCACGGCGAACGGCGCTTCCGGCTTAACGCAGTTCGCCGCTCAACTCGGCGAACCTAGCCGAATCTTTTTTGGGGGGGCGACTCAATGCCTTACCTGTATATTTTGCAATGCTCGGACGGCAGCTATTACACCGGCAGTACCTGGGATTTGGAGCGCCGCTTGTGGGAACACCAAAACGGCTTGGGCGCCAAGCACACCGCAAAGCGATTGCCGGTCCAATTGGTTTATTGCGAGATGTGCGAGCGGATTGAAGACGCTTATATCCGGGAAAAACAGATTCAAGGCTGGAGCCGCAACAAGAAGCAGGCGCTGATGGCGGGCGACAGTAACTTATTGCACCGATTGGCCGAGTGCCGGAATGCGAGCCATAGCCAAAACGCTGGCTTCGACTCCGCTCAGCCAACGGTCCCTGACTCCGCTCAGCCAACGACTCCCGAGCAACCTGAAAAGCCCGGCGCCGCTCAGCCAACGAGTTCCGGGCAACCTGAAACATCCCACTTCGCTCAGCCGACGGGTTCCGAAGAACCTGAAATACAGGGTGCCGTCTCGCCAAACGGTTCCAAGTGACGTAAAACGCCGGGTTCCGTTAAATCAAGAAATTCTAAGCAATCTGAAATTTTCGGCTCCGTTGAGCCAATAAGGCTAGAGCGACCTGAAATATCGAGGTCTGTTAAGCTGATGAGCTCCAAACGATCTGCAATATTGGACTTCGTTTAACCAATGGGGCTCAAACGACCGGCAATATTGGGCAGCGTTCAGCCAAATGAGGTCCGAGCGACCTGAAAGATTGAGTTCCGTTGAGCCGATGAGCTCCAAACGATCTGCAAGTTTGCTTTCCACTCAGCCGGCGAGGTCTGAGCGACCTGAAAAGCTGGATTCCGCACTGCTAACGGGCGGAGAACGTTGCGGAGTGTCGGAAGACCGAAACTGAATCGGTGAGTAGTCGGAGAAGCGCGGATAGCAGCCGGCGGCGAAAATGCGACGTGCTCGATTGGCTAGCGGAAGCGTGCCGACTTGAGCGCCCTTGCGTAACGCGGTACAGATTGATTATGGTTGACCCTGGTTGATTCTAGTTTGTCCTGGTTGGTTTTGGTTGGTTTTGGTTGGTTTTGGTTGGTTTTGGTTGGTTTTGGTTGGGGGCGTTCCCCGGTTAGAGCGCCGTTCCCTGAGCGGAGTCGAAGGGAACAGGCCACCCCCACGACAGCACCAATGCCGCAAGCCAGGCGAACTTCCATCCCACACCCAACGCATCGCCCGGTCTTGCGGTCGCTCCGGTTTTCCGAGATATTAGCCACGCGCGGGCTTGGCAGACTGGACGAAAATCCGCGCCGATTTTTACTACTTTACTAATGCGACTTCACCTGTGATTTGGATGTTTCGGGTTGGTATTCGCAATACTTTAGGATTTGACAGAAAATTTAATCAGAAACATTAAGGACGACGTGGCCGACATTTTTTTAAGCTATCAGAAGAACGATTTGGCAAGAATCAAGCCGTTGGCGGCCGCATTGAGCGCGCGCGGCTGGTCGGTGTTTTATGACCGCACCACACCTCCGGGCAAAACCTGGCGGCAGAAGATAGAAACCGAATTGAGTATCTGCTCTTGCATGGTGGTGGCATGGTCTAAGTCTTCGATCGATTCGCACTGGGTGCTGGAGGAGGCCGACGAGGGGCGCGAGCGGGGAATATTGGTGCCGTGCTTGCTGGACGACGTGAAGCCACCTTTTGGTTTTCGCAGCATTCAAGCCGCCAACTTGCTCGATTGGCACGGCGATAACGAGTCAGCCGGGCTGAAGCTGTTATGCGAGGTCATTCAGGATTTGCTGCCGACGGTGGCGCTCGAACCCCTGCCATCGGTTCTCCCTGGGACGGCACATAGCCCCGATTGGGTCATCGAACCCGAAATGATCGCAATCCCCGCCGGCTCGTTTGCTATGGGCGGCGATCAATACGACAACGAAAAACCGATTCACACCGTCACCTTCGCCAAACCTTTCAAGCTGGGTAAATACCCGGTGACCTTCGCCGAATACGACGTTTTTGTCGAACAAACCGCGCGTGTCAAGCCCGAAGACGAAGGCTGGGGTCGTGGGCGGCGACCGGCGATCAATGTTACTTGGCAAGACGCCGTCGATTATGCCGTCTGGCTGCGCGAAACGACCGGCAAAGCCTACCGGCTGCCCAGCGAAGCGGAATGGGAATATGCCTGCCGCGCCGGGGCCCAAAGCGAGTTTTTCTGGGGCGACGACGCGGGCCTGGCTAAACACTATGCCTGGTTCGACCAAAATGCCGCAGGCACAACCCAGGAGGTTGGGCTAAAGCTCGCCAATCTATTCGGTCTGTACGATATGGCCGGCAATGTCTGGGAATGGCTGCAAGATGGTTGGTACGAAGACTATCAAGGCGCGCCGAACGACGGCTCGGCCCGGATAGGGGGCTACGGCGGCCGGCGAGTGATCCGGAGCGGTTCCTGTGGCAATAGCTCGGCCGCTCTCCGCTCGGCTCACCGCCTCTGGAGCAGTCCGGAATACCGTTTCAATTTCCTCGGCTTCCGTCTTGCCCAGGACTTACCCTAAGCCCTTGGTGCTTTTACCCTTTTCGGCTTTGGTTTTCTGCTTGTCGAGCGGCCGGCAGGCCGCTCGCGATTTTTTAGCGGTCGGCCGGGTTGTCGAAGGCCGCCGCCGTCAGGTCTTCCACTTGGGCAATCGCCGCCAGCGCTTTCGCGTAAATCAGCAAATCCAGTTGCAGCGCTTTTAATTCGTCGCGGAACTCCCGGCAATGCTGGGGTTGTTCGAAGGCGCCGGCCAAGGCCAGTTTGTGCCATTTCGCGGTAAACGGCCGGACGACCTGGTTTAAGACCACGATCGCCACCTTGCTGAATTGTTCGCAGTTGCGGCCCTGGCGGCGCAGAATCTCGCGGGTGATGCCGAACAGGCTATGCACGCTGTTCAGCGCCGCTTGCTCGTCGCCGTCGCGGTCCGGCAAGGGCTGGGTGACGATGCGGGTCAGCAGTTCCACGTACAGTTCCCAGGCCGCGTCCCGGTCGGCGGTTTGCGCCTGCCATTCCGATTCGAAAAAGCCGGCCGTCAGCTTGATCTTGGTCAAGCCCCATTGTTCGAACCAATCTTTCAGCTTCATCAGCCGCCTCCCGGAGTTTGCTAGCGCGATTATAGCCGCTGCCCGGTCGCCGCGCCCGCGCGCATCGGGCCGGTATGCCGGTTTAAGGGGGCGGCTATCTGTGTGATAATGTCCGCATTTTGCGGCCCGCGCCGAATGACGGACGAATCGATAGCCAACCCGCTGGAACGCCGCCAACGCATCGAAGCCATCTGCGTGCGCTTGCTGGCGCGCCGCGAGCACAGCCGCCGCGAGTTGCTGGACAAACTGGCCATGCGCGGCTTCGCGCGCGACGAGGTGGCGGCGGTGATCGACGATTTGAGCCGTCAAAACTGGCAAAACGACGCGCGCTACGCCGAATGCTACATCCGCGAGCGGATCGCCAAGGGCTACGGACCGCTGCGGATTGCTTACGAATTGCAGCAGCGCGGCATCGCCGACGCCGATCTGGATGCGCAAGCCGAGGAACAAGGCGGTTGGCTGAATCTGGCCTTGGATGTTTATGCGGGCAAATACGGCGATGAAACCTCGCTGCCGCCCAACGAATGGGCCAAACGCAGCCGGTTCTTGCAACAGCGCGGCTTTAGCGGCGAGACGATTAAGCGGGTGTTTGTGGTGTTGAAGATTAAAATGCGGAGTTCTTGACTCCGAATAGTGAAGCGATACCTTTCGCACTTCAAATTTCTGCGCATCCGCTCCCTCGCCATCCGGGAGAGGGACGGGGTGAGGGCATCAAAAAACCGAAATTTGAAGAGCGATGGTAATAGCTCGGATAACGGAAGTTGGTAACTAAGTACGACCGTATGTTGTTGCATTAAAGGATAGAGAATATGAAAGTGACGCTACCATTAAATGAAATGTCGGTCGCCGAGAAAATTGCCGCGATGGAAGCTTTATGGAATGACTTATCCATTCAGGCCGCTGAATATTCATCTCCTGATTGGCATGGTGAAATATTGATGGAGAGAACGCGTTTGGCGAAAGCCGGCTTGGTGGGGTTTACCGATTGGGACGAGGCAAAAAAGGAAATTCAAGATAGGATTCGATGAAAATTCGCATCTTTGACAATGCCAAGTTTGATTTGTTGGACGGTTTCGAGTTTTACGAACGACAGCAAAAGGGTGTCGGTCAGTACTTTTTAGACTCGCTGTCTGCTGATATCGACTCTTTGGCGCTATATGCCGGCGTGCATCCCAAAAAGTTTGGCGATTTTTATTGGCTGTTGGCCAAGCGCTTCCCCTATGCAATTTACTATACCTTCGATAGCGAGTTTGTTTCGGTTTTTGCGGTATTGGATTGTCGCCGCAATCCGACCAATATTCAAACCCGATTGGACAATGAGCGACATGGGCGGCAGAGTCAATGATCGCGTAGCCGTTGAATTTGTAACGTTGAATCATATTAGCGAGCCTTAGATTAGTCCTAGGGTAAACCTCGAAAGGCTAAATGCGAGAATCAAACTCGACCAACGAACGAATATTTTTGAAGAATATAAACATTAACGACCTAACCACCATGAAAAACATGACCAGCGCTGAAATCCGCGCCGCCTTTTTGGAATTCTTTCGCCAATGCGGCCATGCCGTGCGTCCATCCAGCAGCTTGGTGCCGGGCAACGATCCGACCTTGCTGTTCACCAATGCCGGCATGGTTCAGTTTAAGGACGTGTTTCTGGGGAGGGAGAAAGTCGACTTTAGCCGCGCCGCGACCAGCCAGCGTTGCGTGCGGGCCGGCGGCAAGCATAACGATCTGGAGAACGTCGGCTATACCGCCCGCCACCATACCTTCTTCGAGATGCTGGGCAATTTCAGCTTCGGCGATTATTTCAAGCGCGATGCGATCCATTTTGCCTGGGACTTTTTGACCCAGGAAATGGGCATACCGCCGACTAAGTTGTGGGTGACGGTGTTCGACGAGGACTCGGAAGCCGAAGCGATCTGGCTGGAAGAGGTCAAAATCGATCCGACCCGCTTCTCGCGCATCGGCGCCAAGGACAATTTCTGGTCGATGGGCGATGTCGGCCCGTGCGGCCCGTGCACCGAGATTTTCTACGACCACGGCGAGCACGTGGCCGGCGGCCCGCCGGGCAGTCCGGACGAAGACGGCGACCGCTACATCGAAATTTGGAACCTGGTGTTCATGCAATACGAGCGCGACAAGGACGGCAACCTGACGCCGCTGCCGGCGCCGTCGGTCGATACCGGCATGGGTTTGGAGAGGATCGCGGCGGTGATGCAGGGCGTGCATAGCAATTACGAGATCGACATTTTCCAAAATCTGGTCAAAACCGCCGCCGCATTGGCCGGTACGACCGATCTTACCAACAGCTCGTTGCGGGTGATCGCCGACCACATTCGCTCGTGCGCATTTTTGGTGGCCGACGGCGTGTTGCCGTCCAACGAAGGTCGGGGTTACGTGTTGCGCCGCATCGTCCGTCGGGCGATCCGCCACGGTTATCGCCTGGGCATCCAGGACACCTTCTTCTACAAACTGGTCGCTCCGCTGGCCGACGAAATGGGCGCAGCCTATCCGGAATTGGTCAAGGCGCAAGATCAGGTCGAGCGGGTGTTGAAGAAGGAAGAAGAGCGCTTCGCCGAAACACTGGGCCAGGGCATGCGCATCCTGGAAAACTGCGTCGCCAAGCTGGATGGTCATGTGATTCCCGGCGACGTGGTGTTCTTGCTGTACGACACTTACGGTTTCCCGGTGGATTTGACCGCCGATTTTGCCCGTGAGCACAACTTGAGCGTGGACCATGCCGGTTTCGAAATCGAAATGAGCGCCCAGCGCGACCGGGCTCGGGCCGGCGGCCAGTTCGCGGCCGATTACGACCAGGACATTCGCCACGACAGCGTCACCGAATTTACCGGCTACTCGCATCTGGACGGTTCTGTGCAAGTCATCGGCTTGTTCAAAAAAGGCCAGCCGGTCGAAAGCCTGGAAGCCGGTGACGAAGGCGTCGTGATACTGGACCAAACCCCGTTCTATGCCGAGTCCGGCGGTCAGGTCGGCGACAGCGGTGTGATCGAATGCACCGGCGGCACCTTCGAAGTCAGCGACACCCAAAAGCAGGGCGGCCAGTTGTTCCTGCATAAGGGCAAAGTGGTCAAAGGTGTGATTGCCGAAGGCATGGCTTGCGAAGTCAGTGTCAACGCCGACATCCGAAAATCCACGGAACGTAACCACTCCGCGACTCACTTGCTGCACGCGGCCTTGCGCGCGGTGTTGGGAGAACACGTCGCCCAGAAAGGTTCGCAGGTCAATGCCGAACGGCTGCGTTTCGACTTCTCGCATTTCGAGCCGATGAGCGCCGCACAAATCGCCAGCGTCGAGCGCATCGTCAACGAACAAATCCGCGGCAACAACGCCGTCTGCGCGCAAATCATGGCGAAAGACGAGGCGGTCAAGGCTGGCGCGATGGCATTGTTCGGCGAAAAATACGGAGACGAAGTGCGGGTGTTGACGATGGGCGATTTCTCGACCGAGCTGTGCGGCGGTACTCACGTGCAACGTACCGGCGACATCGGTCTGTTCAAAATCGTTGGAGAAACCGGCGTTGCCGCTGGCGTCCGCCGTCTGGAAGCAGTGACCGGCCAAGGCGCGTTGGAATGGATCGCCCATCGCGAGCAAGCCTTGCTCAGCATCGCCGGCCTGCTGAAAGCCGCGCCGGATAAAGCCGCAGACAAAGTCCATCAGTTGCTGGAAAAAACTCGCGGCCTGGAAAAAGAGCTGGAAAAACTCAAATCCAAACTGGCCAGCTCGGCCGGCGACGAGATGACCAGCCAGGCCGTCGACGTCAATGGTGTCAAGGTTTTGGCCGTCAAACTCGACGACGTCGATCCGAAAGCTTTGCGCGATTTGGCCGATCAGTTGAAAAACAAGCTGGGCAGCGCCGCGCTGGTATTGGCTGCCGTCAGCGGCGATAAAGTCAGCCTGATCGCGAGTGTTTCCAAGGATGCGATGGACAAGGTCAAGGCCGGCGATTTGGTCAATTTCGTCGCGACCCAAGTCGGCGGCAAAGGCGGCGGCCGGCCGGATATGGCCCAAGCTGGGGGTAACGATCCATCTAATTTGGGCGCGGCGTTGGCGGCGGTGCCGGATTGGGTCAAAACCAAACTCGGATAAATCAAGCGGCGGACTTTAGGGTTCGCCAAGAAATTCGATTTCAAAAAGCCAATAAGGTTAAGAAAACATGGCATTGTACGTCTATAAGTTTGGCGGCACTTCCGTTGGTACGGTGGAACGTATCAAGGCGGTGGCCGAGAAAGTTAAAGCAGCCCACGACAAGGGCGATCAGATTGTCGTCGTGGTTTCGGCGATGAGCGGCGAAACCAACCGTTTGGTCGCGCTCGCCAAGGAAGTGCAGGTGCAACCGACCGACCGCGAGTTGGATGTGTTGCTGTCCACCGGCGAGCAAGTAACGATCGCGTTGTTGGCGATGGCTTTGCACCACCTGGGCGTCGAGGCGAAGTCCTATACCGGTCCGCAGGTGCGGATTCTGACCGACAGCGCTCACACCAAAGCGCGGATTCGCGAGATCGACGAAGCCAATATCCGCGCCGATCTGGACGCCGGCCGGGTGGTTGTCGTCGCCGGATTCCAGGGCGTGGACGAGGACGGCAATATCACCACGCTGGGCCGCGGCGGCTCGGATACCACCGGCGTGGCATTGGCGGCGGCATTGAAAGCCGACGAATGCCATATCTATACCGACGTTGATGGCGTGTACACCACCGATCCGCGCGTGGTGCCGAAGGCCCGCCGGCTGGACCGGATCACGTTCGAGGAAATGCTGGAAATGGCTAGCCTGGGTTCGAAAGTCCTGCAAATCCGTTCGGTCGAATTCGCCGGTAAATACAACGTCAAACTGCGTGTGTTGTCTTCGTTCATGGAAGGCAACGGCACGCTTATCACCTACGAGGAATCAGAAATGGAAAAAGCGTTAATCTCAGGTATTGCCTTCAATCGCGACGAGGCGAAACTGACGTTGACCGGTGTACCCGATCTGCCGGGCGTGGCGTCGAAAATCCTGGGACCGATCGCCGCCGAAAACATCGAAGTGGACATGATCGTGCAAAATATTTCCGCGCACGGCACCACCGACTTTACCTTTACCGTCAACCGTAACGATTTTGCCCGCGCTCAAAAAGTCCTGGAGGGCTTGCGTGTCGAACTGGGCGGCAATACCGCCGTCATCGGCGATAACACGATTGTTAAAGTCTCCATTGTCGGCGTCGGCATGCGCTCGCACGCCGGTATCGCCAGCACCATGTTCAAGGTGCTGGCGGACGAAGGCATCAATATTCAGATGATTTCGACCTCGGAGATCAAGATTTCGGTGGTGGTCGACGAGAAATATCTGGAACTGGCGGTGCGTGCACTGCACACCGCGTTCGGGCTGGATCAAGAATAAGATAAGGTTGGTCCGGGCCGTTTCGGTCCGTGCTCTGACAGAGCAAACACCGAGAGTAGGGGCGGCAAACGCCGCCCCTACACACCGCAATCAATGCGGCATGGTTACGCCGCGCAACTCGTAAAACGCCCTGACGAATTCGTCGAAGCGGCCTGCTTCTATTGCATCACGGATGCCCTGCATCAATTCCAGGTAGTAATGTAGATTGTGGATGGTGTTCAGGCGCGCGCCGAGCATTTCCTTGCATTTGTCCAGATGCTTTAGGTACGAGCGCGAGTAATTGCGGCAGGTGTAGCAGTTGCAATTCTCGTCCAGCGGCCGGGTGTCGAACTGGTATTGCTGATTGCGGATTTTAATGACGCCGTAGCGGGTAAACAGATGGCCGTTGCGGGCGTTGCGGGTCGGCATCACGCAGTCGAACATGTCCACGCCGCGCCGCACCGCTTCCACCAAATCTTCCGGTGTGCCGACGCCCATCAAGTAGCGCGGCGTATCTTGCGGCATATTCGGCATGATCGCGTCCAGCGTCGCCAGCATTTCGTGCTTGGGTTCGCCGACCGATAGGCCGCCGATCGCGTAACCGTCGAAGCCGATGTTGGTCAACCCGTTGATCGATTCGCGGCGCAGTTCGGGAAACATACCGCCTTGCACGATGCCGAACAAGGCCGAATCGTTGCCTTCGTGGGCGCGCTTGCTGCGTTCCGCCCAGCGCAGGGACAGACGCATCGAATCGGCGGCTTGCTGGTAGGTGGCCGGGTAGGGCGTGCACTCGTCGAAAATCATCACGATGTCCGACCCCAGGTCCCGTTGCACCTGCATCGACTCCTCCGGTCCCATGAAAATCTTGCTGCCGTTAACCGGCGATTTAAACGTCACGCCTTGCTCGCTGATCTTGCGTAGCGCGCCCAGGCTGAACACCTGAAAACCGCCGGAATCGGTCAGAATCGGCTTTTGCCAGCGCATGAAGTCGTGCAGATCGCCGTGCGCCTTCATCACCTCCATGCCGGGTCTCAGTAACAGGTGAAAAGTGTTGCCGAGGATGATTTGCGCGCCTAGCGCTTCCAAATCCTCGGGGGTCAGCGCTTTCACGGTGCCGTAGGTGCCGACCGGCATGAAGATCGGCGTTTCGACCACGCCGCGCGCGAAGGTCAATTGGCCGCGGCGGGCTTGGCCGTCGTGGGTTTTGAGTTTGAATTCCATGAACCGCAAATCAGATGAAAAAGGCCGGCATTATCCTGTCTTTGCCAGGCTAACGCCAAGCGAATAAATGACGGCGTTTGTGTGGCGCCAAACCGAGGTCTAGTACTCGGAATCCTAGATGTCCATCAGCAACATCGGGATGCCGTACGTCATCACGAAATAGCTGAACGCGAAGGCCACACTGGTGCCGGTGGGGTAGGTAAAAAAGCGCCGGAAGATGTAGCTGACGATGGCGATATACCAAATGACCAAAAATACCGCGAGGCCGATGCCGACTTCCTCGCGGTAGGGGTAATGTTTCATCACCAACCAAAAGTCCAGGCCTTCGGCCGCCACCGCTAGAGTCATGATGAAGTTTTCGCAGACGAAAATCGAGGTGTACAACTGGCTGAAGCGCGGCCATTGCTTTTCCTTCAGTAGCAGCAGGGCCACGCTGCTAAACGCCATGATGGTGCGGCCGGTCACTTCCAGGGTGCCGTCGGCCGGATCGGCGATCAAGCCTTCGACGATGCAGCCGGAGATAAAGTAAAAGGTCACGTTCTTCCACATGAACGACTTAGGCGGCGTCAGTTCGGTCGGGTCGTTCAGAAACCAGCAGGATGAGAGGTATTTTAGTAATAAATTCATGGGCGTCGGTCGCGTAACGAATTTCGGCTGGGACAAGTCGAAAAAGCCCGACATTATAGCGGCTACCGTCGGTAAACACGAAAACCGCTCGCCGATTCGGTTGGCGGTGATTTCGGGTACATCCGCCGACCCGTCAAAGGCTATGGCGGGTTTTGGTCCAAAGACGGCCAACCCACGACCCCTTTTAACCGCTCTCGGGCGCTTATTCGGCAGTGTCTTCTCGAGCGATGATTACCGGCGACAAGCCGCAGTCGCCGTACAGGCAGTAGCCGTTACGGCCCAGGCGTTTGACTTCGTACAGCGCGATATCGGCTTTGTGCAACAGGCTGACCAAATCGGTGCCGTCCCTGGGGTATTCGACGACGCCGATACTGGCACCCACGTAATCTCGAGCGGTCGCTTCGATTTCGATGTCGGCGCTGATGCTTTCGATCAAGCGCAACAGAAACTGGTGCAAGGCGGGTTCGCTGCGCGACCGGCGCAAGCAAATCAAAAATTCGTCGCCGCCCAAACGGGTCAGTAGGTCCGCGCCGCGCACCAAATTCTTCATGCGCTTGGCGACTTCGATCAACACCCGGTCGCCGGCCATATGTCCCCAGCGGTCGTTGATTTGCTTGAAGCGGTCCAGGTCCAGCAACAGCAAGGACAGCGTGTCGTTTTCCCTGGCCGCGTAATTCAGGTTTAGGCGGGCTTCCAGGCCGCGCCGATTCAACAGTTGCGTCAAGATGTCGTGATGCGATTGAAATACCGCTTCGTCTTCCTGCTGTTTGCGTTGGCTGATGTCGATAAACAGGCATTCGGCGACCAGTTTGTGTTCCGGATGCGGATAGCAAGACACCAGCAAATGCATCCACTCTCGGACTTCGTCGTTCTGGCGTTGCAAGCGTAAATCCATGGCCTGCGGAATTTGGGTCAATGCGGCTTGCACCAGCAAGGCTCGAAATTCGTCGGGTTCCGAAAACAATTGAACTTCCCAGTTGGGTAACAGCGAGAACACGCTGTCCACCGCATGCCGCCAATCTTCGAATAGAAGACTGACCGCCGGATTGGCGATCAGACATTGGCCGTCCGGGTTCAGCAGCAGGATGCCGGTGGAGGCTTGGGTAAAAATCGCTTCGTACTGCTTTTCCAGGGCTTCGACGTGTTGCCGGAGCCGGCGTTCTTTCCGCATCGAAACCGATACGGCGCTTAACAAGGCGTTGATGTCTTGGGTTAGCCCGGCGAGCTCGTCCTGGCGGTCGCCGCTCAGGCTCAAGCATTGTTGGTCGCCGGGCTTGATGGCGGCCAGTTGCGCCGACAATTTCAGTAAAGGCGTGGTGACCAGCCGGCTAATTGCCACCCAAAACAGCAGCGTGGGGAAAAAGACGATTCCGCCCAGCGCCAGTGCCATGTTTCTGGCGGTGGCGGCGGCACGCTGATGAATCGCCGGCGGATGCAGGGCGACTTGCAACTGACCTAGCGTTTCGTTGTTATCGAACGGCGATTTTAATGCCCGTGCGATTATCGGTTGGTTTGGGGCGTCCGGGGCCTTGGCCAGCTTGACATCCAGACCAGTGTCGTTGGCTAAGCGCACCGAGGCCACGAAGCTGCCGCGCAGAACGCCGCGCACCACGTCGTCGGCGATGCGCGCATCGCTGGCATACAACGCGATCGCGGCCGAATATTCCATGGCGTCCAGCAATTCGCCGGTTTGTTGTCTGGCGTCCTGTTCGGCGCCTTCAAAAGTCAGGATATAAGCCCCCAACACAATCGCGGCGCTGAGAACCAACATGCCAAGGAATACACGAATCGACAGACGGGTTTTCAGGCTGTGGACGACGTGACCTTTCATGGCGAAGGCTTGAAAAGTGGGGCGAAGGCGCTTCGCCGTTAAAACACGAAGTCCAGTGTCGCCGAAAACAGATTGGAAAATTCGGCGGGGGCCGGCAGTCCGGCCGCCTGAGTATGCCATAGGCCAATGCCGTTATGATTGCGGACGTGAACCAGATCGTACTGTAATTTCAAAGCCAGATTGTTGTAAAAGTCCCAACGTCCGCCTAGCGATAAGGTTTCCTGGTTGGAATAGGCTTCTAAGAACGGGGTTTCGGCAGCGGCTTGCAGACGGGGATCGGGCAGAGGACTGGGCACTTGCGGTCGTTTCTCGGACGGCCACAGACTGCTGTAGCCGATGAACGGCGTGACCGAACCCAGCCGATAACCGACGGTGGCGTAAATCATGTAAAGGTCGGTAACAAAGCCGTTGCCGTGAAACAGATGACCAAATTCCAGTTGGGCCCGCCACGGATCGCCTTCGTAACCCAAGCCGGCGGACAGAAAGTGATTCTGGGTGCCGCGCAGGATATAGCGGCTGCTTAAATTGTTGGCGTCCGGATAAAAACCGGCCGCGCCCAGTTGATCGATCGCATGCCGCAATTCGGTTAGTCCGGGATGGTCGCTATGCAATTCGGTACCCACGTAGGACATTTGAGCGTGCCAGTCCTGCCAGCGCAAATTCACGTTGCCGCCCCACAGCGGAGCGATATTGATGTTGTAATCCGGCCGGGCGGGGTAATACGGCGAGGCTTCGCCGGCAAAGGCCTTGATGCTGATATTCAGATTTTCGACGTCGAAGCTGTAGCTGGCATCGCCGCCGTTGAAATGAAACAAGGGCAAACGACCGTAAAATTCGATCGGCGGCCTTACCCATAGGTAGCTGTAGCCGATGTTGCGTTGGTCGGATACCAATCCCATATCCAGGCCGACCCGGCCGACCCGCAACTGCCAATGGCTGTCCGGGCGGTAACTGATGAAGGCCCACTGCAGGCTTTCCTCGATACTTTGCGAGGGTCTGTCCTTCAACACCGCCTGCACGGTAGCCGACCAGCGCGGGTTGATAATGGCGTCGATCTGCAGACCCAGACGGCTATCGGCCGATAGCGGCGAACTGTTGCTGCTGATGCCTTCGCGATCGGCGATGTCGCGCGTCAATTCGGCTTGGGATTGATCGCTGGTCGCCAGACCCAATGTGCCGAAGCCGCTGATGCGCAGTCGGGATTCGTCGCTAAGGTCGATATTCCATTCCGCTCGAATACCCGCCGCGAACAGTAGTCCGACCGCCGCGACTCGGGGTAGCGTGTTGGTTTTCATCTCTGGGCTCCCGATCATTCAAGATAAAACAGAACCCGTACCGACGGGCTGACTTTGTCGTCTTCCACATAGCCGATGGCGTCGCGGTTTTGGGATACCGTTTCCAACACGCTGGCGCTGTCCGGCAACATGCGCGGCGGCGTGGCGCGGCCGCTGAACATCAGTCGGGCCCAGTAGGCGTTGATTTGCGCCAACGGCTTTTCGGTTAGCGTTTCGTAAAAACGCTCGCGTAACGGCGAGCCGCCTTGCTGGTCCAACGGCAGAGGGATGCGGTTGTTGGGAAGGCTCACCAACCGGCCTAAATAGATGTCGACGATTTGCTTGCGCGACATGTCGGCGAAACCGTTGTCCGGGTGAACGATGACCGCAATGCGCGGCTGTCCGGCGGCCATCTGCCACCAGAGCACAAACAACAGCGACAGGCATTTCGCATTGGAGCGCAGTGTCGATAACAATCCCGAAGTCTCCCGGTGTGGCGATGGCTGGAGCGATTCTAACAAGAATAATAGCTCAGTAGACCGTAGAGATTTTGGGGCACTCAAGGACGTTTCGCTACGAGTCTGCCAGCGAGCCGCCAGCGATTTTCCAGGCAAGACTTTCGTTACGCGTTACCACTCCGAGCAAGGGGATTGTCGGCAAGCCGAGGTTTTTGGAGGAAATTACTGGGGCAAAGGGCTGGAACATCCGTCACGCCCCGACGCTGTTGAGAGCTAGGGAACGCGGGGAGCAGATTTAGGCCCCCGAAAAATGGGGCGTTGATATCAAGTCCGACGGCGGTAAGGCGCCGGTTTATTTCGAACGCATCAGAATGTGTAAGCTTGTCGGCAATTCCGAGCAAACCGAGAATAGTTGCCACGACTCGCTAGCGTCTAGTGTCGTGGGCGAATCCGTGGTTGCCAAGCTACGCGTAGATGAAGCGGAGAATGATTTGAGGAGTTCGGTACGCGACCCGCACCGGTCCAACGAAAGCGACATTTCCGCGTAAAAAATGCCGAACCTCGAACGCTAGCGTTTCAAAAGTCAACGCGCTCGATCTATTGAGCTAGGCGGCTTGGAGCGGGCGATGGGAGTCGAACCCACGTCTTTGGCTTGGGAAGCCAAGGTAATGGCCGTTATACGACGCCCGCTAGGGGGTGAGGGCGGCCGGCATATCGGTGAGCAGGCCTGCCGAATCGAATTCTATCTCAAGTCAGTGCGGGTGGCTAACGCGTATCTGCGCTGTGCCAAGCTTCAGAGAAAAAGGCCGAGAGTTCCAGATAGAGTGCGCGCACCAATTGAATCGCGGCGACCGCTAATATGGCGCCAATCGAGAATCCGGCAAACAGCATCAACACGACTTTCATATTGTCCTCCACTTACTTAGGGTTATGACTCGAAATCACCGCCAATCAGGTCGGCGGGCGCTAAGTGTCAAGACTTTCGATAAGATTTTCAATATGTTTATTCGCAACAAAAGTGGTGAATTTGTAACGTTAATTCAATCAGTTAGTTAATGCTTGATCTTGATGCAGAGTAGTAGGTTGGGTGGCGTGATTGATACGGCTAAATGCGGTGTCGATCACAGAAATATACAGGCTTGGCTGGCCCTAAGGTCCGTTCGCAAGCGGAACTGTCCTCAAGCTTGAGGCAAAACGGTAAGACCTTAGCGACTGCGAGCGTCAACGCCTACGGTCGCTCAGGTACTTACTTCGATGGCGAATGGGCTTTTTCCCAATTCGAGTAATCAGGCCGATAGCCGGTTTTGTTTGTTTATCTGGCGACATCTTCGCAAAATTCAGCTAATGATCAGGAGCGCCCATGAGTTTCGCCGGAAACTTTGTTTCGGTTAACTATACTGTCAACCGACTTCTAAGATCGCCTGCTCGCCTATTCCAGGCGATAAAACGTTTCGCCGGGTTGCGAACGGCGGATGACAAAATCTTTAATTTGGAGGAAATCTCAGTGACCTCGATACTTGCTGTGGACGATTCCGCATCCATGCGCCAAATGGTGTGTTTTACCTTGAAAGGGGCGGGTTACGACGTCGTGGAAGCGGTTGATGGCGTCGACGGACTCAATAAAGCCAAGAGCCAAGCCTTCGATTGTGTTGTCACCGATGTCAACATGCCGAACAAGGACGGTATCCAGCTGATCAGGGATTTGCGCGCCCTGCCGAACTACAAATATACGCCGTTGCTGATGCTGACCACCGAGGCCGGTATGGATAAGAAGCAACTGGGTAAGGAGGCAGGGGCGACGGGCTGGATCGTCAAGCCGTTCAATCCGGAGCAGTTGTTGAAAACGATCCAAAAGGTTTTGGGTTAAGCCGCTGTCTGCGAGGCGCCGTTGACTATCGACATGTCCCAGTTTCATCAAGTCTTCTTCGAAGAAAGCTTCGAAGGGCTTGATGTCATGGAATCCGGGTTGTTAAGCCTTGATGTTGGTTCGGCGGACGCCGAATCGATCAATACTCTATTCCGGGCGGCCCACTCGATCAAGGGCGGTAGCGGCACATTCGGCTTCACCGAAGTCTCCGACTTTACTCACGTCATGGAAACCTTGCTGGACGAAATGCGCGACGGTCGTCGGCAAGTCGCCGATGGGACGGTGAGGGCATTGTTGGAATCGGTCGATTGCCTAAGAGACATGCTGGGCCGCTTGAAAGGCGCCGAGCCGTTGGATCAAGCGCGCATCGCTCGAACCAAAGCCGTGTTGGAAGCCGAATTGGCCGGTTCGCATTCCGATGATCCAAACGCTGGCAGTGGCTTACCGGCCTTGTCTCTACCCAATGATGCCGACGCGACCGATTTACCGGGGAGCGCTTGGGCGATCGCGTTCAGCCCGCATCGGTATTTATTGAAAACCGGCAACGAACCGGTACGGATGTTCCGCGAATTGGCCGGTTTGGGCGATTTGAAGGTTGCCGTCGATTTGCAGGGCGTGCCAAATTTTTTCGATTTGGACCCCGAGGAATGCTACCTGTCCTGGAAGTTGACGTTAACCGGCGATGTCGGGCGGGATGATGTCGCCGAGGTTTTCGATTGGGTGGAAAATGATTGCGATCTGGCCATCTACCCGTTACTAAAACACGATTCGGCTGCTGTCGTGGCCGAGCAGCGGCAGGGTGAAGCGGAGGCGGTCAAGACGATCCAAGCGGCGCCTTTCCAAATCATCCCTAACAGCGCCGAGCCGACCGCTCACGAAGACGCTAAGCCCGCCGCGAAGAGCGCGGGTTCGATTCGGGTGGATATCGCGAAAATCGATCATTTGATCAACATGGTTGGCGAATTGGTCATCACCCAATCGATGCTCAGTTTGGTCGGCGAGCGCTTCGAGGCCGGCAAACTGGACCAATTGCGCAACGGATTGACTCAACTCGAACGCCATACCCGCGAGTTGCAGGAAAGCGTCATGAACATTCGGATGTTGCCGGTCAGTTTTGTGTTCAGCCGTTTTCCGCGCCTGGTACACGATTTAAGCACTAAACTCGGCAAGAAAATCGAATTGAAGCTGATCGGCGAAAACACCGAGGTCGACAAGACCGTGGTCGAGTTATTGGCCGATCCTTTGGTCCATTTGGTTCGCAACAGCTTGGACCATGGCATCGAAATGCCCCAGGTTCGTCTGGCGGCCGGCAAACCGGAGACAGGCACCGTTACGCTACAGGCTTATCATCGCGGCGGCAATATTGTCATCGAAGTCAAAGACGACGGCCAAGGTTTGGACGGCGCCAAACTACGCGCCAAAGCGGTGGAGAAAGGATTGATTGGCGCGGACGCCGCGCTATCCGAACGGCAGTTGTACGACCTGATCTTCCTGCCCGGCTTTTCGACAGCGGACAAGTTGACCGATATTTCCGGGCGGGGCGTCGGTATGGACGTGGTGCGGCGTAATATTCAAGCCTTGGGCGGCAATATAGAAATCGCTTCGGAATTGGGCAAGGGTTCCACCTTCGCAATCTATTTGCCGCTGACCTTGGCGATACTGGACGGTCAATCGGTAGCGGTCGGCGACGAGATTTACATCCTGCCGCTGGGTGCGATCGTCGAATCGTTGAATATCAGCGAAGACAGAGTCAATCGGGTAGCCGGCAAAGGCGAGACCTTCCACCTGCGCAGCCAATATCTGCCGATCATCCGCCTACATCGAATTTTTCAGGTGCCGGGCGCCAAAGCGACCAAATTGACCGACGGGTTGTTGGTGGTCGTGGAAAGTCATGGCGTGCGCTGCGGTCTGTTTGTCGACGATCTGCTCGGCCAGCAACAAGTGGTGATTAAGTCCCTGGAAGCCAATTATCGGCGGATCGACGGCGTATCCGGCGCGACGATTCTGGGTGACGGGTCCGTGGCGCTCATTCTGGATATTCCGGGGTTGGTCGCCTTGGCCAATCAATGAGCGAAACTTACGCATGCTAATGGAGGCAATATGAGCGATGCAGCGCTAGCGGTCGCCAATAAGGCCGGCGATATTCGGCAATTTCTGACTTTCGTTTTGGGCGACGAGCGTTACGGCGTCGATATTTTGCGGGTTCAGGAACTGCGCTGCTGGGAGCCGGTGTCGCGGATACCCAACGTCCCGTCTTACGAAAAAGGCGTCGTCAATTTGCGTGGCGCCATCGTACCCATTATCGATTTACGCGAGCGCTTTCAGCTGGGTACCGGCCAAGTCGGCCCGATGACCGTCGTGGTCGTGTTGCAGGTCAATGTAGGGGCCGCGATAAAAATCATGGGCGTGGTCGTCGACGCGGTATCCGATGTCGTTGACGTTGAAAAAAATGCAATCCAAAGCGCGCCGCATTTTGGCACCAAGGTCAGTACCGAATTTATCGCAGGACTCGCGTCGGTGCGTAACGAGATGGTGATGTTGCTCGATGTCGATCGATTGTTAAAGCTTGAAGGTTTGGAAGACGCCGACGATGGTCGGACCCCGTGACGCGCAAGGCCGAATTTCAACGGAGAAATTGCAATGAGAGTGAACCAACCTGTGACCGACCGCGAAGTCACGATGACACCGGGTACGGTGCTGGTGACGCGGACCAACCTGAAAGGCATCATCACTTACGCCAATGAAGCGTTCATTGAAATTAGCGGTTTCAGTCGGGATGAATTAATCGGTGCCAACCACAATCTGGTTCGCCATCCCGACATGCCGGAGGCGGCATTCGCCGATCTTTGGCAATGCCTGAAAGCGGGCCTCCCCTGGACCGCGCCGGTCAAGAACCGCACCAAGTCCGGCGATTTTTATTGGGTCGAAGCCAATGTCACGCCGGTCCGGAAGAACGGTAAAGTCCACGAGTATTTGTCGGTTCGCTATGCGCCCAGTCGCGAGCAAATCAATCAGGCCGAAGCGTTCTATGAAAAATTGGCGAACAAGCAGGCCACGATCCGGCCGGTTGGCTTGCGGGCGGCGCGGGCGAAATTGGCCGACATCGGTATCGGTACTAAATTGGCGATCGCCGGGCTGCTATTGGCCTTGCCCACGCTGATTTGGCTTGCGCAAGCGATTGCCGAGCAAAAATATCCGATGGCGGCCGCGGCAGGCGCGATGATCACGGTTGGCGGCTGGATAGGTGTATCGGCGGTGCGCCGCATTCTCGAACATTTACGCGAGTCGACGCGGATTTGTTACCGCCTAGCCGACGACCAATTCCGGAACGAGATCGAGTTGAACCGCAACGATCAGATCGGCGCGTTCAACCGGGCTTTGTATACCACCCAAGTCAAACTGATCGCCGATTTGGCTTACTCGAAGCAGGTCGCCTACGAAGCCACCCGCATCAAACAGGCTTTGGACAATGTCGAGTCTTGCGTGATGGTGGCCAATAACGATTTGGACATCATCTATATGAATAACACCGTCAAGGCGATGTTCAAAAACGCGGAGGCCGATATTCGTCGGCAATTGCCGAATTTCGACGCGGACGCCTTGCTGGGCGCCAATATCGATCAGTTCCACCAACACCCGGCGCACCAGCGCGGATTAATGGCCGGCTTGGTGCAAACCTTTAGCTCGCAATTGGTCATCGGTGGCCGACATATGAATATCGTCGCGAATCCGGTGGTTAACGACGAAGGCGCCCGTATCGGTGTCGTGGTCGAATGGCTAGATCGCACGCGCGAGGTCAAGGTCGAACGAGAGATCGAGGCCATCGTTCAAAGTGTCAAGACCGGACAACTGGATAAGCGCTTGGCCCTCGACGACAAACAAGGTTTTTTCGCCAAGTTAAGCCAAGAAATCAACGACCTGACCGATGTGATCGAACGGGTATTCGAAGAAGTCGGCAGCACGATGAAAAGCATGGCCGAAGGCGATCTGAGTAACCGGATTACCAGCGATTATCAGGGGGTCTACCTGACCTGTAAGAACGACATCAACAGCACGATCGATAAGTTGGGCGACATCTTCGGCGAAGTTACCGAGTCGGCGAACTTCATCAACAATTCGTCGCGGGAAATCGCCAGCGGCAACAATAATCTGTCGCAACGCGCCGAACAACAGGCCGCAAACCTGGAGGAAACCGCGGCCAGCATGGAAGAATTGACCAGTACCGTCAAAAACAACGCGGAGAACGCCCAGCAGGCGAATTTGGTGGCGGACAACGCCAGAGAACTCGCCGAGAAGGGCGGAAACGTGGTGACCGCGGCCGTCAAGGCCATGCAGGATATCAACGAAAGCAGCAATAAAATCGCCGACATTATTGGCGTTATCGACGAAATTGCGTTCCAGACCAACCTACTGGCGTTGAACGCGTCGGTGGAAGCGGCCCGAGCCGGCGAACAAGGCCGTGGCTTCTCGGTGGTCGCGACTGAAGTTAGAAATCTGGCGCAACGTAGCGCTACCGCCGCGCGGGAAAGCAAGGAACTGATTCAGTCCAGCGTGCAAAAAGTTCGGGTCGGGACCGATTTTGTCAATCAAACCGGTAAGGCTCTGGTCGAAATTGTCGCCAGCGTCAAAAAGGTTGGCGATATCGTCGCCGAAATAGCGAATGCCAGTGCCGAACAATCGGCCGGCATTGCTCAAGTGAACCAAGCCGTGGCGCAAATGGACGAGATCACTCAACAAAACGCCGCGTTGGCCGAGCAAGCTTCGGCGGCCAGCGTATCGATGAGCGATTTGTCGATGAACATGGTAGAACTGCTGTCGTTTTTTAAGCTGGACGAGCGCCAGCAGCGGCAGGCGAACACGCCGCAAAAGTCCGCGGTAACGCCCGACATTGCGAATAACGCCGCGCCGGCTTTCAGCAAGCGTCCGATTTCTCCGGCGTTTAAACCGGCGAGCGACGACGACGAATGGCAAGACTTCTAATTGCAGCCTGTCATCGCGGCCTTAACCTTCCAATTCAATATGAACGACAGTAACGCGACCGACCGCAATATCGAACAATTTTTGACATTCGAGTTGGCCGGCGATGCCTATGCGCTGAGCATTTTGAAGGTCCAGGAAATTCGCGGTTGGGAACCTGTGCGCAAACTGCCGGATACGCCGGCTTTCGTCGTCGGGGCGCTCAACTTGCGCGGCATGATCGTGCCGGTCGTCGATTTACGGATTCGCTTCGGAATCGAGCGAGCGGAGTACACGCCGACCACGGTGGTGATTGTGGCATGCGTGGAGACCGCCGCGCACGACCAAGTGGTGATGGGCGTCATTGCCGATGCGGTTTCCGATGTGCTGGATGTCGATCCCGCCGAGATCAAACCAGCGCCGAATCTGGGCGCGAGGATCGATACCCGCTACATGCGCGGAATCTACGTGGCCAAGCAGCACATGGTGATGGTCCTGAATGTCGATAAATTACTGGACCCGGAAGAATTCGTCGGTCTCGGCGCCGCGTCATGAGTCGGCGCATCGTCGCGATCCTGAATCAAAAAGGTGGCGTCGGCAAAACCACGACCGCGGTTAATCTTTGCCACGCCTTGGCTCGGATGGGTCAACGGATAGCCGTGATCGATTTGGACCCGCAATGCCATCTCTCGGTATCGTTGGGCGTCAGGTCCAACACTCGGTCAGGCGTCGATGAAGCGATGTTGGGCGGCGCTAATCTGGAGGGTTGCGCGGTCCAGGCGCGGGAAAATTTGTGGTTGATACCGCCAGGGCCGCGCTTGCAAGAAATCGAACAGCTCAGCCAGGGTGAAACTCACCGTGGCGATTTGCTGGCGATCGCGCTGGCGAATAGCCTGACGGAGATCGACTCGGTGTTCATCGATTGCCCGCCGTCGTCCGGCATTCTGGTGGCGAATGCGTTAATGGCCGCCGACGAGATTTTGATACCGATGACCAGCGATTATCTGGCCTTGCAGGGTTTGTCGCACTTGATGGGGACTTTGCTGAAATTCGAGGCGGCGTTAAATAAACATTACTTGCTGCGCTTGGTGATGTCCCGCTACGTGCCGACGCGGCGTTTGTCGCAAGATGTGTTGCGGACCTTGGGCGAGTATTTCAGCGGCAAGATTCTGGCGACGCCGATACGCGAGACCGCATTCTTGGCGGAATGCCCAAGTTTTGGCAAAACGATCTTCGAGTACCGGCCGGGTTGTCGCTCGGCGCGGGATTTTAACGCGTTGGCGCGTGACTTTTTGAGCGGAACGGTGATCTGATGGCGGATAAACACGAACCCAGTTTGATCGGTTACGACCCTCTGGCTTGGTTGCGCGAGCCCGGCGTGGCCAAATCGTCCGAACCGAGCGAGGTATTGGCTATCCCGGAACCCAAGCAGCCGGTTTTGGCGGAAGCCGACGCCGACGGCGTTGCCGATAGCGCGACAATGTCGATGGCCCATGCCACGCGTATTGCATTGGAGGCGGTGCAAAGCATCCAGAACGTTTGCAATTTGTATGAGCGGCTTTTGACGGCGCTGGCGGACGCCGAGGCCATTGAAATCGACGCGTCGGCGGTGAGTATGGTCGATACCGCGACCTTGCAACTACTGTTGGTGTTGAAGCGGACCGCACTGGATGCCGGCAAGCAAGTCAGTTTCGATTTTCCGTCGGACCGTTTTGTCGAGGCGGCTCGATTGCTCGGCGTTGCCGAGTTGTTGGAGGTCGACCAGGCTTACGCCGGTTTTTTCTAAACCGGTCGGGAGCTGGATTTGACCGATAATCCATGGCCAGTGCGCGATAGCCAGCGCGAATTTGCCTACACGCGCGCCGATTTCGACCGACTCCGGCAGTTGTCTCGAGATCATTCCGGCATCCAGGTTCCCGACGACAAGTTCGATATGTTCTATTCGCGCTTGGCCAAACGCTTGAGGGCCTTGGGCTTGTCGACGTTTCGGTCTTACGTGGATTATTTGAGCGCCCATCCCGACCTCGAATTTACCGAATTCATAAATTCGGTGACGACCAATCTCACGGCGTTTTTTCGCGAGAACCATCATTTCGAATTTCTGGCTAAACAAGCCCTACCGCAAATCTGTAAGCAGTCCGTGGGGCGTAAAACGTTGAGTGCCTGGTCGGCCGGCTGTTCGACCGGCGAGGAAGCGTATTCGTTGGCAATGACGCTGCACGAACATTTACCGGGCAATTGGCGGTTTCAAGTGCTGGCGACCGATTTGGATACCCAGGTTTTACGGACGGCCGCCGCCGGAGTTTATCCGCTCGAAGCGGTCGCGCGCTTGGGCGAGCGACGATTGAAGCAGTGGTTTCAAAAAGGGGTCGGTCGGCAAGATCGTAGAGTGCGGGTCAAGGCCGAGTTGCGCGAGGCCATTGAGTTTCGCCAGCTCAACTTGATGCGGGATTGGCCGGAGCTGAGCGGCTTTGATCTGATTTTTTGCCGAAACGTGCTGATTTATTTCGACCGAAGCACCAAGGAAGCCTTGGCAAAACGCTATTGGCAAGCGCTACGCCCCGGTGGGTATTTGTTCATCGGTCATTCCGAGTCGTTACACCAGCTCGATACCGGGTTCGAAGCGTTGGGACAGACGGTTTACCGGAAGCCGGAACGATGACGGCGGACACCTTGGCGTTGGCGCCGATTCAAGGGTTCGAACACATCAATCGCTATTGGGACCGCCAGCGCGGGATACAAGCCGCCAAGTTGCTGCCCGGCGATTATTACGTTACCGACCGGGCCGAGCTGATCACGACGGTCTTGGGGGCGTGCGTCGCGGCTTGCGTTTACTGCCCTGGCACCGGCGCCGGCGGTATGAATCATTTCATGTTGCCGCACACCGACCATGCTCGCTTTGTCTCTCCCGAAGAACGTTGTCTCAGCCGCGCCTCGCGTTACGGCAATTTCGCGATGGAGTTTTTGATCAATGGGGTATTGCGCCATGGCGGATGTCGGCGGGACCTGCAAGTCAAACTGTTCGGCGGTGCCAGCGTCGTCGCCAATCTTGGCGGCGTTGGCGTTAGCAATGTCGAATTCGTGTTGGCCTATGTCGAGCGGGAAGGCATGGCATTGGTGTCCTACGATTTGGGCGGCGTGTTTCCGCGCAAGATTGTTTTCGATCCGCGTACCGGCTCGGTGAAGCTGAAAAATCTCGAGCAATTGACCAACGATACGATCGTGCGGCGCGAATCCAGTTACCAGCAAATTGTCAACGGCATGGCGCCGGAAGGTAGTGTCGAACTGTTCACAGGGTGATCGGATGAAGAAAATAAAATTATTGATCGTCGACGATTCGGCATTGATTCGGCAGCTATTGGCAAAAATCGTCGGAGAAGTCGACGATATCGAAGTGATCGGTACCGCCGGCGACCCCTACGAAGCCAGGGAAAAAATCAAGACGCTGAATCCGGATGTGTTAACGTTAGACATTGAAATGCCTAGGATGGATGGCTTGACCTTCCTGGGTAATTTGATGAGGCTCAGGCCGATGCCGGTAGTGATGATTTCGACCTTGACCGCGCAAGGCGCGGAGGCGACCATGGCGGCGCTGACGCTAGGAGCGGTGGATTTCGTTACCAAACCGCAATTGAACAGTGTCGAAAACCTGCGGCAATACGCCGATGAAATCGTTAACAAAATAAGAACAGCTGCAAAAGCGAACATGAAGGTGTGGGATGTCAATCGAGCGCGCGCGGCTGAGCCCGCGACGGCGCTATCCTCGGAGACCGGCCGGCGGTTTACGGCGTCGTCTCGCAAAATTGTCGCGTTGGGCTCGTCGACCGGCGGTACAGAAGCCTTGCGCTTGCTGGTCGGCGGTTTGCCCAGTACCGCGCCGGCGATTCTGGTCGTACAGCATTTACCGGTTGCCTTCAGCGCGTCGTTTGCGAAACACGTCAACGATGCGACCGAGATGCGGGCTGGTCTGGCCATTGACGGCGAACCAGTAATGGCGGGGCATATCTATATCGCTCCCGGTGATCGCCATCTGGCCGTGGCGCTGGAACGGCACGGCTGGGTTTGCCGCTTGTTGGACGGGCCGCCGGTCAATCGGCATAAGCCGTCGGTGGAAGTCTTGTTCAAGTCGGTGGCGGAGCAGGCCGGCTCGGCCGCGATCGGCGTGATGTTGACCGGCATGGGCGCGGACGGTGCCAAGGCCATGTTGGAAATGCGAGACGCCGGCGCCGTCAATATCGTACAGGATGAAGCGACTAGCGTGGTTTGGGGGATGCCCGGCGAAGCTTATCGGCTAGGAGCGGCTCATCACGTCGTGCCGCTGGAACGGATCGCCGCGCAAATCTTGGCCTTGACGCGTTGATCGAGTTTCGACCGGCGCCAAACAGGCCGTACTGTTTCTTTTCCGCATTACTAGGCGGTTTCCGATCGCGGTGGCGGTTGCGGCCGTCGTCTGGAGACTTTGAATGATGCTATACGGCGACCACGCCAATTCCCGATTGCTGACGCGGCTTATTAAGCGGATTTTGCCTAACTCGCAAGCCGTATCGTTGGCCATTATTTTATTGGTCGGCTCGGTCTTGATCTACAGTCTGTTGGGTTTGCTGATGCCGGTATTCGTTGCCATCGTGTTGGCCTATCTGCTCGAGGGCATGGTGGTCAAGGTCGAGCGGAACGTCAGTCGCATCGTGGCGGTACATCTCGTGTATTTCACGTTTCTGACCGTTTTCGGCTTCGTGTTGTTCGTGCTCGTTCCGGTTGTTTCGGAACAAACCGTGCAATTGGTCCAGCACATTCCCGACTTCATACATAGCGCGGAAGCCGAAATCATGCGGTTTCCGGAGCGCCATCCGGAGTTGATTACCGAGGCGCGGATTCGCCAATTGATGTTTTCGGTTCAGCAGGATTTACTCAAATACAGCCAGGATCTGATTTCCGGTTCGGCACAGTCCTTCGTCGGCTTGGTCGCGTTGGTGATCTATCTGTTTTTGGTACCGATGATGGTGTTTTTTCTGCTCAAGGATAAGGCCGTCCTATTGAGTTGGTTTCAACAGTTTTTGCCGAAAGACCGGCATTTGAGCCTGCGGGTGTGGCGGGAAGTCGATAGGCAGATTGCCAACTACGTGCGCGGTAAATTCGTTGAGGTCTTCATTTTGTGGGCCGTCAGTTTTCTGGTGTTTTGGTGGCTGGATCTGAATTACGCGATGCTGCTGGCGGTCTTGATGGGCCTGTCGGTGGTGATTCCCTATATCGGCGCCACGCTGGTAACGCTGCCGGTGCTGGCTGTGGCCTATTTGCAATGGGGTTTGGCGAACGGCGACCATTTTATGTACGTGTTCGTCGCTTATTCCGTGGTGCAGGCGATGGATGGCGTGATTCTGGTGCCCTTGCTGTTTTCCGAGGCGGTGAATTTGCATCCGATCGCCATCATTGTCGCGATCCTGTTTTTCGGCGGCTTGTGGGGATTTTGGGGCGTGTTCTTCGCAATCCCGTTGGCGACCGTGGTCAATGCGGTATTGACGGCCTGGCCCAATTCGGACGGCTTAAGCGTCGACGTTTAATGCCGGCTGTCGAGCCACGGTCGCGCAAACCTCGGTGTCGCCGATACGCGACCGGATGCCGGTCGTGATTCAGCCGGAAGCTTATGCCGATTGGTTTAAGCCATTGATAGACCCGGCGCGGGCGTGCGCCATGTTGCCGGTGCGGCCGACATGGCGATGGCGGTCACCCAGGTCGGGGCTTGGGTAAACAATCCGCGCCGCGACGATAAAAACCGCGTCTGCCTGGCTCCGCAGCAGGGTCAGGGTCAATCCTGGTCGTGGTTATAAATTGTCCGACGCGAAATCCGCCAGCCGCGAACGCTCGCCGCGCCGCAACGTGATGTGCGCGCTGTTTGCCCAGGCCTTGAAGCGGTCGACGACGTAAGTCAAACCGGAACTGGTCGCGGTCAGGTAGGGTGTATCGATCTGTCCCAGGTTGCCGATGCAGATAATCTTGGTGCCGGGACCGGCGCGAGTGATCAGGGTTTTCATCTGCTTGGGCGTCAGGTTTTGCGCCTCGTCGATGATCAAGAAACGGTTCAGAAAGGTCCGGCCGCGCATGAAGTTCAGCGAGCGGATTTTGACCCGGTTCATCAGCACGTTTTGCGACGCGCCTTGCTCCCATTCGGTGTTGCCGGAGCGGCTGCCCAACAGTTCCAGGTTGTCCATCAATGCGCCCATCCAGGGTGCCATTTTCTCTTCCTCGCTGCCCGGCAGAAAGCCGATGTCCTGGCCGACCGGCACCGTTTCGCGGGTCATGATGATTTCCTGGTAGAGCTTATGTTCCATCGTCAGCGACAAGCCGGCGGCCAGCGCCAGCAGCGTCTTGCCGGTGCCGGCGGTGCCGAGCAGCGTGACGAAATCGATATTGGGGTCGAGCAGTGCGTTCAATGCAAAATTTTGTTCGCGATTCTTGGCGCACACGCCCCAAACGCTGTTGTGCTTGGTGCGAAAATCGCGGGCCAGTTGCAAGACCGCGCTCTGGCCGTCGCAAGTTTTGACGATGGCTTCGAAGCCGGATTCGTCGTCCATATACACAAACTGGTTGGGAAACCAGTCGGCCACCGCCGGCCCGCTGACTTTGTAGTAAGTGTGGTTGTTTTCCTGCCAGGACTCCATCTTACCGCCGTTTTCTTCCCAAAAATCGGCTTCCAGCGCCATCGTGCCGTTGTATAGCAGATCGATGTCTTCGATGGTCTGGTCGTTGTGGTAATCCTCGGCGTTCAGTTGCAGCGCGGCGGCCTTGATGCGCATATTGATGTCCTTGGACACCAGGATGACGTTGACGTCAGGGTATTCCTTGCCCAAGGCCAGTACGATGCTCAAAATCGAATTGTCGGCAATCTGGCCGGGCAGATTATCGGGCAGCAGATGCGACAACTGCTTGGTTTGGAAATACAGGCGGCCGTCGTAATCGGCGTCCACGGCTAAACCGTGTTCGATGCGGGACAGCGGCAGGCCGTCGTTGATGGTCTGTTGATTGGCGTCGCGGATCAGTTCGTCCAAGAAACGGCTGACTTGGCGGACATTACGGGAAACGTCGGATAAACCTTTCTTGGCATGGTCGAGTTCTTCGAGGACCACCATCGGAATGAAAATATTGTGTTCCTGAAAGCGAAAGATGGCGGTTGGGTCGTGCATCAAAACGTTGGTGTCCAGCACAAACAATTTTTTGCCCGAAGATTGAATATTCATGGAGTCCTTGAACGATGGGGTGAAGTAACGTTGGGCGGCTTTCCGCTCAGCTACCTTTCTAACTCATCCGCCGAGCCAGCGTCAAATTCTTCACGAAGCCGCGTACGTTTTTTGAGTGTCGCCGCCGCGTCCGTCGGTTGGCGTGATTTGTGTTGCTTCGGCGATTCAACTAGAATCCCAACACCGCACTTTCATTACGGTTTGTCCGCTACACCCATGACTATGACCTATTCAGACGCAAGCCGGCCCGACTTGGATTGGAGCCAGATTAGAGAAACCATCAAACTGTTGACCGTGTCCGCCGCGCAGATGGACGGCAGCATGAAAGACGGCGACGCATCGGTCAATGCGCTGGCCACGGCGTTTACCGGCATGGTCGAAAATCTGGCCGCGATTCGCGAACAATTGACCGGTTTGGCGGAGAGCGAAAATCGGGAAAACGCCTTGGCGCAGTGCGATGCCGCTCGCCGCAAGATCGACGACGCCATCGTTGAATTCCAATTCTACGATCGGCTACAACAATGCCTCCAGCATGTGTCGGCCAACCTGAAGGATTTGTCGGCGATGATCGAAACCCCGCACAGGTTGTATAATCCCGCCGAATGGTGCGCATTGCAGGATGCGATTCGCGGCCGTTATACGATGGAGGCGGAGAAGGTGATGTTCGACGCGAT
This sequence comes from Methylomonas sp. MS20, assembly GCF_050275925.1. Taxonomy (NCBI): domain Bacteria; kingdom Pseudomonadati; phylum Pseudomonadota; class Gammaproteobacteria; order Methylococcales; family Methylococcaceae; genus Methylomonas; species Methylomonas sp. MS20. The sequence goes on along the minus strand of NZ_CP189962.1, from coordinate 3,704,907 downwards.
TCATCAAGGCAAATCCATAGAGGAAGCGCTGGCGTTGTTCGAGGCCGCCAATCAGACCGGTGGCGATCCGGACATCCAGTTGTTTTAAATCCACACCTCCATTGCATAAGGTTTAATGAAGAAATCATCCTTGCTCGTCCTGTTCCCGCTAGTGCTGTTGTTGTCGGCTTGCGCCGGCGTTTCGGAATCCGAACGGCCCAGCCCGACCGCGGGCCAGGTCGCCGCCAAGAAAGCCCAGTCCAAGAAAAATCCGGCCGCCAAGGATAAGGCGCCGATACCGCCGGTCGCCAAGAAAGCGCAAGCCAGTGTGCCCGGTACCGGTACCTACGCCATCGAAGAGGTAACCACCAATTTTAAGGACGAACCGAATCTGCCGGCGTTTCGAGCCGAGCCGTTGACGCCGCCGGTTGAATCGGCCGCCACCACGCCGGTGGCGCCGACCGCCGAGGCGGTGCGCCTGAATATCGAAGACGCGCAGATTCCCAGCGGCACGTCGCCGGCCGTCGTCGCGCTGGTTAGCGAAGCCGACCGTAGCCGTAATGCCGGCGACCTGGATGCCGCGGTGGTGGTGATGGAGCGGGCCTTGCGCATCGATGCGCGTAATCCGCTATTGACTTACAAATTGGCCTTGTTGCGGCTCAAGCAGAATAAGGCGCCGCAAGCCGAGGAGCTGGCTGGTAAGGCCGCATTGTTGGCCGGCGGCGATTTGAGCTTGAAACGCAAAAGCTGGCTGCTGATCTCCGAAGCCCGGCAGATGCAGCAAAATCCGCAAGGTGCCAAGGAAGCCAAGGCCAAGGCGGACAGCTTTTTCGGGCATTGATTTTCGCGCCGCGCTGACTTGCAAATGGCCGAACTCGCCGACATCTTTGGCGATGCCGGCGCGTTGGCCGAGGCCATCCCCGGCTACGCGCCGCGTGCCGCGCAAATCGAAATGGCGCAAGCCATTGCCGACGCCATCTCCGCCGGGCAACATTTGATTGCCGAGGCCGGCACCGGGACCGGTAAAACCTTTGCTTATCTGATTCCCGCCATCCTGTCGCGCAAGAAAGTCATTGTTTCGACCGGCACCAAGAATCTGCAAGACCAATTGTTCAACAAGGACATCCCGGTTATCCGCAAGGCGCTGACCCGCACCCCGTTCAAAGCCAGCCTGCTGAAGGGACGCGCCAATTACTTATGCACTTACCGTCTGGATCAGGCTTTGAATTCGGCCTTCGGCTACAGCCAGGAAGACGCCGCGGCGCTGGCCAAAATTCATGCCTGGGGTAAGCGCACCAAGGTCGGCGACGTTTCCGAAGTCGCCGACGTCCAGGACGGCGATCCGATCTGGTTTCACGCCACCTCGACCGCCGACAATTGCCTTGGCCAGGAATGCCCGGATTACGCCGATTGCTTTTTGGTCAAGGCCCGCAAGCAGGCCCAGGAATCCGACGTCGTCGTGGTCAACCACCATTTGTTGTGCGCGGATTGGTCTATTCGGGAAACCGGTTTCGGCGAATTGTTGCCGGACGCCGAAGTCGTCATCATCGACGAAGCCCATCAGTTGGCCGATACCGCATCCAATTTCCTAGGTGTGACGATCAGCGGCAAACAGTTGACCGATCTGGCCGACGATGCGTTGGCCGAATATTTTACCGACGCCAAGGATATGCCGGATCTACGCACCGCTTGCGAAGATTTGCAGCACGAGGTCAAGGACATGCGTCTGGCCTTCGGCTTGGAATTGCGGCGCGGCGACTGGCAGGATATCGAGACCAACCCGAAAATCGCCGGCGCGCTGGAGTCCTTGCAAAAGCAACTGGCGCGCTTGACCGATCAACTCGAACGCGCTTCGGTGCGTAGCAAAGGGCTGGAGTCTTGTTTCGATCGCGCCGAAACCTTGGACGCGCAGCTGGAAACGTTGATCAACGACCGGGACGGGCAGTGGATCAAATGGTACGAAACCTATAACAAATCGTTCACGCTCAGCCGTACACCCCTGGACATCGCCAAGGAGTTTCGAGGCTTCATGGCCCGCCACAAAGCGGCCTGGATATTCACCTCGGCGACGTTGAGTGTCGCCAACAATTTCGCGCATTTCTCGCGCAGTCTGGGTTTGGGCGGCTCCGACAGCCAGAGCTGGGAAAGTCCGTTCGATTACCCGAATCAAGCGCTGTTTTATCACCCCAAGGGCTTGCCGCAACCTAACGATCAGGATTTCACCGACAAAATCGTCGAATTCGCGCTGCCGGTGCTGGAAGCCAGCCGGGGCAGGGCGTTCTTTCTATTCACCAGTCACCGGGCTTTGCAACGAGCCGCCCAATTACTGGACGGTCGGATCGATCATCCGCTACTGGTGCAAGGTACCCGGTCCAAGGCTGCCCTATTGGACCAGTTCAAGGAACTGGGCAACGCGGTACTATTGGCCACCGCCAGTTTCTGGGAAGGCGTGGACGTGCGCGGCGATGCCTTATCTTGCGTTATTATCGACAAACTACCGTTTGCCTCGCCCGGCGATCCGGTGTTGAAGGCCAGGATGAGCGCCATCGAAAAGCAGGGCCGCAACCCGTTTTTCGAACACCAATTACCCAGTGCGATTATCATGCTCAGGCAAGGCGTCGGGCGCTTGATTCGCGACGTCAACGATCGCGGCGTGCTGATGGTTTGCGATCCGCGCTTGTTAAAGCGTTCCTACGGACAGATGTTTTTGGATAGCGTGCCGGCGATGCGGCGTAGTCGCGACATCGAAGATGTGCGGCGGTTTTTTAACGAAGTATCGGATTAGCTCGATACTGGGGCCCGATCGGGCCAGCGAAGCATCGGACGCGTTTTTGATCAACTCTGTTACTCGAACTGAATTATGAAATTACTGGCAGTAGAAACTTCCACCGATGCTTGTTCGGCCGCCTTGTTTTTCGACGGCGAGATCGTCGAGCGCTTCGCCGTCGCGCCGCGCGACCACACCAAACTGATTTTGCCGATGATAGACGAGCTGATGGCCGACGCCGAACTAAAACCTCGGCAACTCGACGCGGTCGCGGTGGGTCGCGGGCCGGGGTCGTTCACCGGGGTTAGAATTGCCGGCGGCCTCGTTCAGGGCATCGCGTTCGGCGCGGATCTGCCGGTGGTGCCGGTATCGACCTTGGCCGCGATCGCCCAGGATTTTTTCAACAAACAATCATTGGCCGAGTTGGCGTTTACCGCGATGGACGCCCGGATGGATGAAATTTACTGGGCGGTGTATCAGCGAGATACCGAACATTTCGCCAAATTGCTTGGCATAGAAGTCGTGACGCCGGCGGGAGAGGTGGCGTTTCCCGAAGCCGTCGGTTTTGGCGTCGGTTCGGGCTGGGGCGTGTATTGTGCCCAGTTGGCTGAATGCCTGGGCGAACTGGTGCAAGGCGTCGAAATCGACGTTTGGCCGAGGGCCGCCTGTATCGCTCAATTGGGCGTGCGCGACTTTATGAAGGGGCTGGCCGTGCCGGTCGAGGAGGCCATGCCGGTCTACCTGCGCGACAAAGTGGCGAAAAAGGAATCGGAAAGATAAGGTACAATGCCGCCCTTACGCGGCAGTTTCATCGGGTCAATGGCACAGTTCTTCGAGATTCATCCGGACAATCCGCAGCAGCGCTTGATCCGGCAGGCGGCGGAAATCGTTCGGAAGGGCGGCGTCATTGCCTATCCGACCGACTCTTCCTACGCGCTGGGTTGCCATATCGGCGACAAGGCGGCAATGGACACCATCCGCCGGATTCGCCGGCTCGACGACAAGCATAACTTCACACTGTGCTGCAGCGATCTGACCCAGGTGTCGACCTTCACCAAGATGGGTAACGACGCCCATCGGCTGATCAAGAAGTTGACGCCGGGACCGTTTACGTTTTTGTTGGACGCCACCCGTGAGGTGCCTCGGCGCTTGCAACACCCCAAGAAAAAAACCATCGGCGTCAGAATTCCGGACAACCGGGTGGCGGCGATGTTGTTGGAAGAACTGGGCGAACCGCTACTGACGGCAACCTTGATTTTGCCCGGCGACGAAGAGGCGCTGAGCGACCCTTACGAAATCCGCCTCGGCCTGGAACACGAACTGGATTTGGTGATGAGCACGGGAACTATCGAAGCGCGCGCCACGACTGTGATCGCCTGCGGCGACAACGGCATCGAAATCGTCAGACAGGGCATAGGCATCGCGCCGATGCTGGAGGCTTGAGACTATGATGGAAGAACTGACCTTGGTGCAACGTGTCGTGGTTTGGAGTTTGCCGGTAGTCTTCGCGATTACCGGCCACGAAGTCGCCCATGGCTGGATGGCCAAACGCTACGGCGACAAAACCGCCGAACGGGAAGGCCGCTTGACGCTGAATCCGTTGCGGCATATCGACCCGCTCGGCACCATCATCATTCCCGGCCTGCTGTTAATCACGTTTACCGGTTTTATCTTCGGCTGGGCCAAGCCGGTACCGATCGACGCCCGCAACTTCAAGCAGCCCAAAAAAGCCATGATGATGGTGGCGTTGGCCGGTCCGTTGGCCAACCTGTGCATGGCGATAGCCTGGGCCTTGCTGGCTAGGATAGGGGTCGCGCTGGAGTTCGAATTCGTCTCGATGCCGTTGATTTACAGCGGCGTGGCCGGCATTACCATCAATCTGGTGTTGATGATGATCAACCTGCTACCGATTCCGCCGTTGGACGGCAGCCGGGTATTGTCCGGATTGTTGCCGGATTATTGGGCATGGCGTTATAACCAATTCGAACGTTATGGTTTCATCGTGTTGCTGATTTTACTGGCGACCGACGTGCTCAGCTTTTTACTGGCCTATCCCATGTTTTATGCGCAGCAATTGTTTTTCACGCTCGCCGGCATGTGAAGCGGTTTCGGATGGGTTTTTTAAGCGCCGAGCGGATGTTCGCTTAAACCGATGAATGCGGTGGAGTTACCGGTGGAAACGGCGCCGGAACCGATTGCGCTGGTGCTCGGCGAGCCGTTCCAAACCTTGCCCGACGATTTGTACATCCCGCCGGATGCGCTGGAAGTGTTTCTGGATGCGTTCGAAGGGCCGTTGGACTTGCTGCTGTATTTGATCCGCCGACAGAATCTGGATATTCTCGATATCCCGATCGCCCAAATCACCAAGCAATACATCGCCTACATCGACATGATGGACAATTTGCGTCTGGAGCTGGCGGCCGAATATCTAGTGATGGCCGCGCTGCTGGCGGAAATCAAATCGCGGATGCTGCTGCCGCGCCAGCCGGAAAGCGAGGAAGAGGAGGAGGACCCGCGCGCCTTCCTGATCCGTAAATTGCAGGAATACGAAGCGATCAAAAAAGTCGCCGAGGAAATCGACCGCTTGCCGCGCCACGAACGCGATACGTTCGAAGCGGTTGTCGACGTTTCGACGATCGGCATCAGGCAGATTCTGCCGGACATCGAGCTCGGCGAGCTGTTACTGTCCCTCCAGGATGTCTTGAAGCGCGCCGAACGACTTAGTCACCACCATATCAGTAAAGAGCCTTTATCAGTCCGTGAACGAATGGCAGCCATTTTGGAAAAACTTGACGGAGCAGATCAGCTCCATTTCTCAGCGTGTTTTACCCGAAGTGAAGGAAAAAACGGGGTGGTTGTCGCGTTTCTTGCCATCCTTGAGCTCTCCAAGGAGCGACTCCTCGACATCTTCCAGCCCGAGCCTTACGCCGGCATCCACGTCCGGCTTAGAGCCAATACCGCTACAGGCGACTGATTCGCCGTCGTTCGCCGCTACCGTCGCCGATGTTCCAGTCAGAGCCAAACCGCGCAAGCCCAGAGTCAAGCCGGAGCCAGTCACGATCTATGTGCAGGTCCGGCGCCGAGCCGTGCGTTTTCCGCGAGGTTGGTCGGTCGAGCGCCATGTCGGCATCGCCGCGCCGACCGAAGCAATCGCAAACGTCGAATCGGTGGAGCCGGCGGCGATCGATGCCGACGTTTCGCGTGGTTTCAGACCCAGTAAGGCGCGCCTGGCGGCCGGCCGGCGCGGCGATTGGCGATGCCCGACATCCGCTGCCACATCGGTCGGGCGCAATAAGTCCTCGGCGCGCTTGCCGCCCAACCGGCGCGGTGACTGGCGGACGCAGTGGCCGGCCGCGCCCGCCGTTAGCCCGCGCAAGCACGTGCCGAGATTGCCGTTGGCCTTGGCCGACGGGTGGCGGGTGGCGGTTACCGAGCGGAGCGAGCCAAGGCCGGCGGTCTTCGACTATCCGCTGGAGGCCAATGTGAATACCAAGCGCATCGTCGAAGCGATTCTGTTCGCCGCCAATCGGCCGATGACGGTCAAACAGATTCAGGAAACCTTTCCCGAACTGGAACAACCGGATACGCTGGCGATTCAGATCGCGTTGGAAGAAATCGCCCGCGACTACGCCGATCGGCCGGTCGGCCTGAAACACCTGGCCAGCGGTTACCGTTTTCAGGTGCGGGAAGGTTTGGCTCATTGGGTCGGCCGGCTGTTCGAGGAGCGCCCAGCGCGTTATTCGCGAGCTCTGCTGGAAACGCTGGCCATTATCGCCTACCGGCAACCGGTGACGCGCGGCGAGATCGAAGACATTCGCGGCGTCAGCGTCAGTACCTCCATCGTCCAGACGCTGCTGGAGCGCGAGTGGGTCAAGGTGGTCGGCCATAAGGAAGTGCCCGGCCGGCCGGCGCTTTACTGCACAACCAAGCAGTTTTTGGATTATTTCAATTTAACGTCGTTGAGCGAATTACCGCCATTGGAAGAGATTGTCGACATGGACCTCGGCTCGTCCGCTCAACCGCCAGCACCACAGGAACCCCGTGAAAGACCGCAAACCGAGCAAACCCCAGTCGGCGAAGGCCCAACCGCCCAAGCGCAAAACCAACCTTCCGAAGCCGAGTCCGACGAAGCCCGGCTCGACGAAACCCGGTCCGGCGACACTCCCGAGCGCACTCTCCACTGACGCGAGCGGCGAACGCATCCAGAAGTTCCTGGCGCGGGCCGGTTTGGGCTCGCGGCGAGAAATCGAGCGTTGGATCGAGGAAGGCAAGCTGACGGTCAACGGCAACCGTATCCAGCCGGGTTATCACTTGAAACCTGGCGATCATTTGGCGGTTAACGGCCGCATCGTCAAGTGGGAGAAGTATGCCGAGCAACCGACCCGCGTGTTGGTGTACCACAAGCCGGTTGGCGAATTGGTGACCCGTCGCGATCCCGAAGGCCGGCCGGTGATTTTTACCCAGTTGCCGCGCTTGGCCGTCGGCCGCTGGATTGCCGTTGGCCGTTTGGACATCAACACCTCCGGCCTGCTGTTGGTCACCAATAACGGCGAGCTGGCCAACCGTTTGATGCATCCGTCGCGCGAGGTCGAACGCGAATACGCGGTGCGCATCCTCGGTGAGGTCGGCGACGACATGATGGAACGCCTGAAAAACGGGGTGGAACTGGAAGATGGCCCCGCTCATTTCGAGGAGGTGAGTTTCTATGCCGGCGAGGGCGCCAACAAGTGGTTTTACGCGACGGTCAAGCAGGGCCGTAATCGCTTGGTGCGCCGCTTGTGGGAATCGCAAGGGGTCAAAGTCAGTCGCCTGATACGGGTGCGTTACGGCGATATCGTACTGCCGGAGCGGGTGCGCGCCCATTCGTTCTACGAACTGGAAGCCAAGGAATTGCAGGAATTACTGGCTTTTGTCGGCCTGGCCTAACGCGCGGGTATTGCCCGAGCGGAAAATTTCGGCGGGAGCGGCTTCGGTCGCGATCAATGGTGTGCCGACACCGGTATGTATGTCATTTGCTCAACGATTCCCTAGTAACGCATCGCTGTCGCGTCCGGCGATTGCGGTTGGCCGGAGCGCCCGCGATGCGCCGGCCGATTCTTCAGTCGTAGCCCAGCGCGGCCAGAAAGGGTTTCAGTTCGGCTTCAATTTCCTCGAACTCATCGGCGTAATGGCGCCAACGGCCGACCGACGACGAATACAAGGGTTGGGCGACTTGCTCGTAACTTGGGCTGGCAATGTATTTGCCGGCCGCTCGCTGGTGGAATTCGGCGACAGCGGGGTTCCAATCCAGACCGATCAGCGAGAACACCCGTCGGAAACTCGCTTCGAAGTCGAATACCGCATCTTCGTAACGCAGTTCGACGAAGTCCATCGTCAACATTGGCTTGACGGTCAGCCACCAATCCATCACCTGGCCGTAAAAGCGCGCCGTGCCGAGCCAAGTCAGCAATGGCACCGTGGACGGCGTGGGAACCATGGTTTGCATGAAGCAGCTCAGGCAAACGTCGCGCGGATCGCGCAGCAAAAACACCAGCTTGGCATCCGGGAAGATCGCGTTGATGAAGCCAAGATCGATGGAGTTCATCGTGGTTTTGTCGAGCAGGCGCTTCGTGCCGATCCGGTCGCCGAACAGTGCTCGCGCCCGATCCCAGTAAAACCGTCGCAGATGCAATACGCTGTCCCAATCCAAACCGGCCAACAATTCGGTCTGTCGGGTGCTTTGCGGGTTGACGCGCCTGAGCTCCTTGACCGTCGCGGCGATCAGGTTGGTTTCGTCGGCAACGAATAAATCGGGGTGAGTGCCCAGCACTTCCTGGGTCAGCGTGGTTCCGGTACGCATGAAACCCAGCACGAAGACCGGTGGGGGCAAGTCGGCCGGAAACTCGCGGCCGGCCCAGCGGCCAAGCAAGTCGCGGGTGTAGGCTGTTTTATAGTCAGCCAACATCGTGGGGACCAAGGTTGCGTCTTGCCGTTTGACCTCGACGAGTTGCGGCGCTATATCGGCGGCGGGACGCAAGTGGGCGAAAACTTGGGAAAACTCGCCCAGCCTATCCAGCAACCGGGCCATCTCCTTGTGGGCGCGAAATTTTTCTTCCGGCTTCAACAGGGGATGGCTCAAGGCCTTGGCTAAACGTTCGCGCGCCGGGTGGTATTGGCCATCCGATATTTCCAGCGTCGCGACGAGTATCGTCAGCATCGGATTGTCAGGCACCAATTTCAACGCTTGTTTGGCGGCGGCCAGTGCCGGCTTTTTTTGATTCAGCCGGGAATGGCTCAGAGCCAACAGTTGGAAACCGCGAACGTGGTTGGGCGCGATTTGTACCGCCTGTTTGCAAAGTTCGAGTGCGCCGTCGTAGTCGCTCCAGTGCTGTAGCTGATCGGCCAAGTCCAAGGCTAAGCCGGTGTCGCGGCTTTTTTTGGCTTTTTTCAGCAGCCATTGGCCCGATAGGCGCAAGTATTTCAGCCCTGCGTCGCGATCGCCCAACCAACATAAGGACTGGCCGAGACAGGCGGCGATTTGCGGATCTTTAGGGCTTTCGGTCAGGGCCTTGCCGAAGCATTCGGCCGCGGCCGCGAAGTCTTTTTGTTGCACTGCGGCTTGGCCGCGTTCCATGAATGACGCCATTTCGAATTCGCAAAAAAAACCGCAAGTTTAAATTGGATTAGTGGGATGTGTGAATGGAATTTGCCGCGCGGTGGATCAGCGTTGATTTTTGAGACTGCCGAGCCCATTGCGCGGCGATGCCAGCGTTGGCTCGAACGATGCGCCTAGCGCGCGACGCGGTAAGCGATCGCGCCATATCGCGGACGGATATGGCGCGGTTTCAGGCTAACGGTGGACGATCAGCGAGGCTTGGTGCTGATACGCATTTTTATCGATGTCGCGGTTTGCACCAGCTCGTAACCCAAGTTCCCAGGCAATATTGGATAGCTCGCTAAAACCGGGTATCCGGTAATGTTGTCGGCGGTGATCAGCGTGACTTCTTGGCCAAACCCCAGCATATATTGTTCGCGAAACGAGACGTACAGTCGGGCGCGATCCAGGTTCAGGTTGCCGTTGACGACCAGTTTGTCATTACCGGCCGCGCCGCCGAGCTGCATTTCGATCGCTCCGTCGATGGTCAAATCATTAACCACCGTTAGCGTGCCTAAGTCGTCGCCGGGGGATATTGTGCCGCCAAACTGAACCGTATTGTAGTCTCCCGTTAAGGTTATCGTACCGTTGCCGGATAATACGCCGTTTTGCAGGTTTAGATTCTTTGCGCCGAACGTCCCATTGATGACGGTTTTACCCCCGGTTTGGGTAAAAGTCGGATAATTGTCGGGATCATTTGTTAAGCAGTGTCCCGACGAGTGCACCTCGAAATATCCATCGTTCAGAATGCCGGGGTTCGGGTTTTCTGGAGTGGCGTCGAATTGACAGTTGTCGGCGGATGCTTCGATCGTCAAGCTGCCGTGGTTAGCAATGGTATTGCGGATGAGCGGGAAGCCGTCAATACCGCCATATAGCTTATCGACAAATCGGAGTGTTCCGAAATTCTCGAGACCGGTTCCCGAGGAATGATAGGAATCGAAATAACCCGAGACAATCATGATGCCGCCGGCTTCGTTGACGATTTTTCGGGAGCCAAGGCCTGATGTCCACGATGATCCGTTGAGTTGCATGAAGCCCCTGTTGCGGACTTCGCCATTCGTAAGTACAGCAAGCGCGGCATTGGAAATTGTGTAGCCATTGTTAATCAGAGATCCCAATATGGTTCTACCCTGTTTGGTGGGGTCGGCCATGTCTCCAATGATCAACGTATCTCCTTTGTTGATAGTGTAAGTTTGACCAGCGGCAACGTTACCTGTCAGAGTTACAAGTGCTGCTTCCGCTTCGGCAATAATCAATATTAGCAAGGCTGCCGTTATCAAGGATCGATTGAAAATTAAACGGTTTTTGTATGTTTCAAATCTCATGGGTTTTTCTCTCGTTTTTGATGGTGTATATAGCTAAATTACTCTCTTGTGTCTAAAGTGCGACTATATTTTTAATCTCCGTGCCATAGGCTATATATTTGGTAACTGTTCAGAGAGTGCTCAGTGATTTGTCGCCCCTCTTTAGAAAAAGAGAGATAGAGGGATTATTGAAATAACCCCATCAGTCCCCGTTTTTCAAAGGGGGAAACTTGGTTTGAGGTCACTTGTGAAGCCTATGCTGAATAGTCACGAGAGTTGACGCAGGTTTTATGCCACCTGAGAATAGGCGTGGATCATGTGCTGTATGAGTGTCGCGAAAGTTATCTTTGTTAAATAGCTTAGAAAGGTAACGGTTTTGGGTGATTTGCCGTTATGTGCTGGGAACTCGTTAAGGATCATCTGATTAATTCGTAACCTTAAATTTCAGAGTCAATTAAATCAATGACGTAAACATCAATTTGTCTTGAAAAATTGAATAATCAGAGGTTCCTTAAGGTTGGTCGAAGTTTAGGGTAGGGAGTATTGCAAATCCATTGGGTGAATTTCATGGTTTTAGTTGTGAATTTTTCTTAACCGATGCATTGCCCCTGTTGCTTGGTAATTGATATACCCCATTTTCATGGAGTATTACAAAGGCCGTAAATAGGCCTTGCGATCGCTTATAGCGCCGCAATCTATAAATTAGTGTGCGGTACGGTTTAAGTTTGAGTTTTATCTTGCATTACCGCTTGTCTGAAGCACTCGATGGTAGGCCGATTATCAAGTTAGAGAAATAGAGACGCGAGCAAAAGACGAGCTAATTTTGTCGAATCGATGCTTATTTGAGAAAGGATGGTCCTTTTAGAGGCTTTGCAGAGAAAACAGAATTGTTAAAATTGATAGACCGAATTGTAAATTAAGGGATATGCCGCAGCAATATGGCGATTAAACATAGTTTAATTATTTTATTTTTATAAGATATTAATTTGTATATTAAAAATATCTGGCACATTTATTGAATTAACATTTGCGTTAGGATGTTCTAACGTCCGAGGGCGCGTGGAGCGTTCGAGGAATTGGGTCACCGATAAGTTGGCGTCGGTTTGGTTATTGCTCGCTGGGTATTTTCAACATATCAAAATGGTGTTAGGGAAATTGATGAACAAGGGTAAACAAGTCATATTGCGCCGGTCGATAGCGTCGGCGCTGGGCATCGCTGGTATGGCGGTATATTCCAGTCAGGCGGCGGCGATCAGTCCGCCGTCACTACCGGTTTTGACCGCGGGCGCGGTCGCGACGGTCGAGTCGGCCTCCGGGGATCCGGCGGCTTCCAGCGTCGCGGCAACCAATATCGTGCCGAACCGAGCGTGGTCTGACTACGGCCCAGATTACAACTACGGTTGGACCTATATCGCTCAGTACCGTATTTTCCAGGTTGGCGGTGAAGCCGATATTGCCGCCGGCACCCGTTTCGATTTGACGGTCGACTTGCAAGCCAAGGCCGGCGTTGTGACTTACCGACGCGGAAGTGCTCAACCCAATCCGGTAGAGCCGATGAATTATCCTGCATTCTCGATCTGGACCAGCGGCAGCGATCCTCTGGTTTTCGGCCAACCGAATGGCCTGGGCTATGGTCACTCCTGGAATCAGGTGCGCGGAGGTTACGGCGATGGCGGGAATGCCGACGACCCGTGCGGCGTCGGCGGCGATTGCGCGCTGGGCAGTAATGGCTGGCTCGGGAGCGGTGGCGGCGGCAATGTTGTAGATGGCCACGACGGTTGGATAGGCTATACCAACGCCGGTTACTCGTTTACCAACGGCGACGGCGACAAGATTCAGGGTTTGTATGCTGGCGCCGGCAATCCGGATAACCTCGGCGAATACGGCGGTGGTGCTGGCGATCCGTTGAACGGCAAGACCGTCACCAACGTCAACGCAAATTCGCCCTATGTCGAATCCGGCCAGGCAACTTTGCGGTTCGGCGAAGCCATCCTGAATTTGACCGGCCTGAAAGCCGGCTACTATCTGATCGGTTATGCGGGTGTTTGTCCCGACAGTAATGCCAATGGTCAGCAGTGCGATTTGGCCACAGGCAATGCCTATAAATTGACCATCACCAACAACGGGTTAACCACCGTGCCGGTGCCTGGGGCGGTATGGCTATTTGGATCGGTGATCGCCGGAATTTCGATTGTTGGAAGACAGCGCGCCGGTTGATGGCGCGCTTGTATTGTTATACGGCGTACAGGTTTTGGCGTTAGAGCCGCAGGCGCGGCATTGCTTGTGGCGTTGGATTGTCAACGGATCGTGGCTTTGCGCGCGGTGGCTAATTGTTCCTCCGCGTTCGAGATTGCCATGGGCTGGCTGAAAATCCGCCGGAAAATTGGTTTGCGAACTTTCAGCCCAGGGATGTCGCGCGACAATCCTTTAGGATCTATTTAACCGCGCTTTCGGTAAACCATTGAATTGCACGCACTAGCCATCGGCATATTTTTAGACTGAAGGTCGCAATCTTTAACTAGGAAAAAACTAATGACCGCGCGAGCGGGTCGTGGAAAATCTGGATATTGCCCGAAGATTGCCGGACGGCTCCGGTACCGAGATTTGGGATGTGAAGTGAATAACTCATTCAAGGTGAATTAAATGAAGAAACAACAGAACGTTTTGCGTCGATCAATTTTGGCCGCGTTGGGCGTTGCCGGCATGGTGGCGTATTCTAATCAGGCTGCGGCGATCAGCCCCGCGACGCTGCCGACGCTGACGGCGGGTGCCGTCGCGACGGTCGAGTCGGCGTCCGGCAATCCGGCGGCATCCAGTGTTGCGGCAACCAATACCACGCCGAACCGCGCGTGGTCCGACACAGTGATACACAACAACGGTTGGACGCACAACGCGGAGTTTCGAATTTTCCAGGTCGGCAGTGAAGCGGACATTGCCGCCGGCACCCGTTTTGACATAACAGTCGACTTGCAAGCCAAGGCGGGTGTTGTGACTTACACGAGGAAAAGAGATGATGGTGTGACCACTTTGGTTGGGCCCACGCCGGTAACGCCGTTGAATTATCCCGCGTTTTCGATCTGGACTAGCGGTAGCGATCCGCTGGTGGCGGGAAAATCAAACGGTAACGGATACGGTCACGCCTGGAATCAAGTGCGAGGCGGTTATGGCGACGGCGGCACCGCTGACGATCCCTGCGGGGCCGGCGGCGATTGCGCGCTGGGCAGCAACGGCTGGCTGGGTTCGGGAAGTATCGGCAACATTCTGGATGGGCATGATGCTTGGATAGGCTATGCCAACGCCGGCTACTCGTTTACCAACGGCGACGGCGACAAGATTCAGGGTTTGTACGCCGGTGCTGGCAATCCGGATAACCTTGGTGAATATGGCGGCGGCGCTAGCGACCCGTTGAACGGTAATGCGCTGTACAACGCCAACCAAAATTCGCCCTATGTCGGCTCAGGCGACGCTGTTTTGAGTTTTGGTGAAGCCATCCTGAATTTGACCGGTCTGAAAGCCGGCTACTATCTGATCGGTTACGCGGGTGCCTGCCCGGACGGTAACGCCAATGGCCAGGGTTGCGACTTTGCTACGGGTAACGCTTATAAACTGACGATCAGCAACAACGGCGTTACGACGGTGCCGGTGCCTGGGGCGGTTTGGTTATTCGCGACCGCGATCGCCGGTATTTCAATCGTCAGAAGACAGCGTATCAGTTGACGGCGAACTTGGATTATTAGCGACGTATAGGTTTGAGCGTTAGGGCGGTGAGTGCCGCGTGATTGAGCGTCAATGGCTGATTGACTGTGCGCGGCGGTGAGTCGTTAGCGGAGCGTGGCTTAAACGCGCGGAGGGCGATTGCTTTGCCATGTTTGAGTTTTTCGTGGGTTGGCTGCAAGTTCGCCGGAACATCGCTTACCAACGCTCAAGTAAGGCATATGACGTAGCACATTCTTTAAATAACATAGTTTAAATACACTTTCTAGCTAATCCATTAATTTTTATAGCGCTAAAGTGTGGCATGTTTTTTGATTGAAACTCATTGAAATAAAATACCCTAGTCGTTACCAGGAAAAAGCCAATGCCTGTGTGAGCGGGCCTCGGAAAATCTGGATCTTGCCTCAAGATTGCCAGACTGCCCCGGTAAACAGATTTGGGATGGGAAGTTACCAATGTCATTCGAGGCAAATTTAATGAAGAAACAACACAACGTATTACGTAGATCGATTATGGTCACGCTGGGTGTCGCCGGCATGGCGGCGTATTCCAATCAGGCCGCTGCTATTAGCCCCGCGACGCTGCCGGTTTTGACGGCGGGTGCCGTCGCAACGGTCGAGTCGGCGTCAGGCAACCCAGCGGCATCCAGTGTCGCGGCGACGAATACCGCGCCAAACCGCGCGTGGTCGGACTACGGTACAAATCTTAACTATGGTTGGACGCACACGGCGGGATTTCAGATTTTTCAGGTCGGCAACGAGGCCGACATTGCCGCCGGTACTCGTTTCAACGTGACCGTGGACCTTCAAGCGAAGTCCGGCGTTGTGACCTACAAGAAAACGGGTGGCGTGGTGACCGGGCCTACTTCGGTGGCTCCGATGAATTACCCCGCGTTTTCGATCTGGACTAGCGGTAGCGATCCGTTGGTGACAGGAAAAGCAAACAACGGATACGGTCATTCCTGGAACCAAGTGCGCGGCGGTTATGGCGACGGCGGCACTGCCGACGATCCGTGCGGTCAGGGCGGCGATTGCGCTCTGGGCAGTAACGGTTGGTTGGGTACTGGGAGTGTCGGTAACATTCTGGATGGGCATGACGGTTGGATAGGCTACGCCAACGCCGGCTACTCGTTTACCAACGGTGACGGCGACAAGATTCAGGGTTTGTATGCCGGTGCCAGCAATCCGCAGAATCTCGGCGAATATGGCGGTGGCGCTAGCGACCCGTTGAACGGTACGGCGCTATACAACTACAACCAAAATTCGCCCTATGTCGGTTCAGGCGAGGCGGTTTTGAGTTTGGGCGAAGCCATCTTGAACTTGACCGGCCTGAAAGCCGGCTACTATCTGATCGGTTACGCCGGGGCTTGCCCGGACAACAACGCCAATGGTCAGGGTTGCGAATTTGGCGCGGGTAACGCTTATAAACTGACGATCAGCAATAACGGTGTTACCACGGTGCCGGTGCCGGGCGCGGTTTGGTTGTTCGGTTCGGCGGTAGCCGGCTTTTTAGGTATACGGCGCGGCAAGTCGCGAGTTGCCTGATTCGCGATCGTTTACCGAGAGTCCAGGCATGGCGGAGCCTGGACTCGCTTTCCCAGGCGGTCGCCTCGTTGTTTGACGGGGAACTGCTTGGCGACGTTTGAACTTAGCTGTTTTAAGAGTATTCCGCCAGAGTTGCCGGATGGTCGATGGTCTGACGCGAGCTGATCGCATGTCGGGCAAACCCGGTTTTTTATCGCTGCTAAACACCGTGCCGCTTTCCGGTCGGTTTTACTGGAACTTGAGCGGGTTCCTACGAGGTTTCCATGAAGTTTTTTGTTAAGTTACAGATTGCGCTGTTGCTCGGAGCGATGGTGCGGCCCGCGCTGGCGCACGGTCCGGTGCCGGTTTCGTTGCGCAACGTACCGGTGCCGCCAGTGCCTGGCTTGCTGGATGGCGGCGACCCCATCGTCGTCGATAAAAACGCCGCGATTGCGTTGGGTAAGGCCTTGTTTTGGGATA
This sequence comes from Methylomonas sp. MS20, assembly GCF_050275925.1. Taxonomy (NCBI): domain Bacteria; kingdom Pseudomonadati; phylum Pseudomonadota; class Gammaproteobacteria; order Methylococcales; family Methylococcaceae; genus Methylomonas; species Methylomonas sp. MS20. The sequence continues at coordinate 3,688,506 of NZ_CP189962.1, read as the reverse complement.
CCAACTTGGGCAGCGACGGCATGGCGTGCGGATCTTGTCATTTTCATGCGGGCGCCGACGGTCGGGTTAAAAACCAGATCAATCCCGGTGCCAAGAGTACCAGGCCTAGCGGGCAGACTTTCGATACACTAGCTTCCGGCGGCGGCGGTCCTAATCATACCCTGTCGCTTAGCGATTTTCCGCTGCATCAACTGAGCAATCCGGCCGATCAATTCAGTGACGTGATTTCAACGACCGACGATGTTGTTGCCTCGTCGGGTACTTTTAGCGGCACGTTCAAAGGTTCTTCCCGGCTGACGGGCGGTAACGACGATTGCGCGCGTGGCGCCGATCCGGTGTTTAACGTCAATCATGTCGGTACCCGGCGGGTGGAACCGCGCAATGCGCCGACCGTGATTAACTCGGTGTTTAATTTCCGAAATTTTTGGGACGGCCGGGCCAACAATATTTTCAACGGTAGCAGCCCGTGGGGCGACCGCGACCCCGATGCCGGCGTTTGGGTTAAATTAAACGCGCGTAGCGTCGAGAAGCAAAAACTTCGCCTGGTAAACTCCTCGTTGGCATCGCTGGCGACCGGTCCGGCGCTTAGCGATACAGAGATGAGTTGCCAGAAGCGCAAATGGTCGGATATCGGTCGTAAGTTGCTTCAACGGCAGCCGCTGCAAAATCAAAAGGTTCATCCCGAGGATGGCGTGCTTGGGCCGTTGAGTCTGAGTAGTGCCGGTAACTTGAAACCCGGCTTGAACACGACGTATAAAAACCTGATTATCAAAGCGTTTAACGCGAAATATTGGGCGTTCAGTGGCACAGGTCCTTTCGGCGCGCCAACCGGGCAGACGCCTTACAGCCAGATGGAAGCCAACTTCTCGATGTTTTTTGGCTTGGCCTTGCAGCTTTATCAGTCGACTTTGATCTCCGACCAATCGCCGTTCGACTTGAGTCCGCTCAACGCGCAATTGCGGCCGACCTGGACCAACGTGAACGGTGCCACGCCCGCCGAGACGACCGCGTTGCGCGCGTCCCTGACGAGAGGTAATGGCGTGTTTTTCAATAACCATTGCAATCTGTGCCATACCGGGCCGACCATGAGTTTGGCGGCGTTGGCGTCTAGCGCGGCCTTGTTGACGCCGACCGAAGGTAAAACCTTTGGGCCGGACGCGACGCCTATCGCTTACGGTCCGAACGCCTTTGGACCCAACAACGCGGTCAGATACGCAGGGTTGACACGTTATGTCAACGTGGTAACGCGCGATTACGCCGCCAACACCACGCCGACGTTGATGGATTTGGGTTTTGTTAACACCGGCGTTGCCGATCCCGACGATGATCCCGGTGTCGGCGGCGTCGATGATTTCGGGAATCCGCTGTCGTTTAGCGCGCAATACGTCAATTACGTATTGGGTGAGACGGCAGGGGTTAAAGATGCCGTGGTTACAACCACTCGGGCTTGCGATTTTCTCGCCGGATTCGCGGTGAATACCAGTTATGTGTCTCCAAGCTATTTCACGACCGTTGATGACCTGATCGCCGACGGCAGCAAGGAAGGCGTGTTACGAAACGTCAATTGCGCAGACCCCGCGTGGGCCTACTTGCCGTCGGTGGCGGCGGCTCGGGCGGCGGTTGGCGGTCCTAAATTAGCTGTGGCTACCTACGCCGCGTTCAAAGTGCCGACTCTTAGGAATATCGAATTGACCGGTCCGTATATGCATAACGGCGGCATGGCGACACTGGAGCAGGTGATCGAGTTTTACACGCGACACGGCAACTTTTATAACGACAACTTGCACGAACAAATCAATACGATTGCATCGGACTTGAACACGGCTACCAATCGCGCGGATTTGATCGCTTTCTTGAAATCCTTCACCGACGAGAGGGTGCGATACCAAAAAGCGCCGTTCGATCATCCGGAGGTGGTGGTGCCGAACGGTCATGTTGGCGATGCGGGCCTTGTAACGGCCGGCAATCCATTGTTGGCGAATTTCGCGAAGGATGAGGTCATGGTCGTCCCGGCGGTTGGGGCGAGCGGATCGACCGAGCCGACCTTGCGCTTCGATCAGTTATTAGCGCAATAAAAATAGCCGGCCGCCGCCAGTGTAAATTGGGCCGGCGGCTAGGGAATAGTGAATTGGCAGCGGGTCTCGGTCGTCTTGACGATCCGTCTAAATAGGGTTCTAACAATGAAAATAGCGAATAAATACAGTCCAATTCCTTGGGTTGCCGTCGCGGTCGGGTTGTGCGGGGCGCAACCCGTCATGGCGGCCGCCACTCAAAACGCATCGGCGAATTTGAGTTACTCGGTGGCGAGCATCGTGAATCTGACCAATCCGGGAGATTTATCGGGTTTACAAATTGCGGGTTCGTTTCAACAGATCGATACGCCGGTGTATGATGGCGGCGATTACTCATGGTCCGATATCGTTGGAGACGGAAGTGTTAGCGCACAGAATCCAGGCTTGAGTGCTGCCGGTGCATTTTCTTACCGTTTTGCGGTGGACACCAGTTTGAACAGCGGAGCACTCAATTCCCATCATTTGGGCTGGTATGGGCTGGAGTTTACGAATCTCGGCAGCGATGTGTATTCGATCAGCGTGAGACTGGATTACGACTTGCAGGTTGCCGTTACCGGTGAAAACGGTACCGGTTCGGTGAGTGTCGATTATTTTAGTTCGGACGGGCAAACGCTAGCGGGATATGAGAGAGCGGACGCGTGGCTCGGCGCGCCGATCGCGGCGAGTATCGGCCAATCCGACGTCTTCAATTTCGAATTGGCGGCGGGCGAAGCTCAGGGGCTGTTCGCGGATGTTGTGATCGAAAGTCATTTGGAAGCGTCGCCAGTCCCGCTACCGGCGGCGGCATGGTCTTTTCTGGCCGGTTTGATGGGGCTTCTCGGAATAAAAAAACGCCGTTCCGAACATGGGGCGGCGCGGATCAGTCCCGATAACAGGGTTGCGCAATCCTGTCACATTCAATAGCCGAACTCGGTTAAAGGGTGCGGATTGGAATCGCTTACCGCCCGGTCTTGGCAAATTTTCAGGAACCAAGTGAGTCGGCTGTGTCAGCAGGATACGCAAGGAGTGCGTTAAATGCCCTAATAGATGCGGTATTTAACACAGTTTAGATTTGCTCGGGTGTTGTCGGGCCGGAATTCTCTAGCGGTGTTGTTGGCTTGCTATTTGCTTTAGTTTTAGGACTGGGTTGCTTACGTCCTTACTTGCAAGAATCGTTGAAATTTATCAATCCTTCAGTGGAGAACACATGAAAAATAAAATTTTTTACAAATCGAATGCCAAATCGGCATCTAAATTGGGTCTGGGCATTGCGCTGGCGCTGGCTGGCGTGGCTCAGCAAGCTCAAGCGCATGTCGAGTATTACGATCTCAATCAGGGGGCGCAGATTGGCGATCTGACGGCGGCCGGTAAGGTGCTTTCAACCGCGCAATACGGTGGCACGCCGGCGGCGGTATTGGCGTTGGGCGGTGCTGGGCTTACCCCGGCGCAGCGTTCCGCTAATGGTATTGGCTCCGCGCTTAGCGGCCAAAGCGACCGTCCCCTGAACGACCCTTCTCAATGGAATGCGGCTAATCAGGCCTATACCGGGGTTGGCAGCTTTACCAACGTCAATTACTCATCCGCTGCTAGTTCGGCGACGGTAGATGTGGACGATGTGACGTCTTATGGTTGGTACAACGGTACGACGGCGCTGCTCGGCGATAGTCACAAAGTCGACTTTTTTAACTTCCGCCTGGATCAGGAATCGAAGGTGACGATTTCCTGGACTGTCGATGATGGTACCGGTAACTACATCGATTCGGCCTTTACCTTATATAACGGTGTACTGAACTACCAAGCGCACGACGATGCCAATGAGAAGTTGAATCCGAAGACCGGTTTGGCAAATAGCACCAAGGTTCAGGACGCTCTCGACTCGGCGAATGCGCCGGTCGATGCTCAGGGTATCGCTTCTTCATTTCGCGATACCAGTTTCGCGACGATGGGGGCTACCAACTATGTCGGTCAATTCAATGCCTTGGCGAACTGGGGGCAAGCTAATGTCTCGGGCGACTGGGGTAATATCGAGTTTCGACAAGCCGTGAACGACAATAACCCGGCTGGCGGTGCCGGTACTTCCGCCAGCGAGACTATAGAGACTCTGACCTTAATTCTGGGTGCCGGCAATTACACAATTGGGGCTTCCGGCGCGGTGAATCCAGGCGATTTTAGTCTGTCAAATCTGCATGGTCATTTGGAGTTCTCGGCTGTTGCTACCGCAGCCGCCGTGCCGGTGCCGGGTGCTGTTTGGTTGTTCGGCACTGTCTTGGCTGGATTCGTGGGTTTGAATCGCCGCAAAGTATTATTTGCCTAAATTTCCGACTCGGAAAGCTCGATATGTAACCGATGAATAAAAGACACAAGGATGTGTTATCGGTTGTGAACGGCCCGAAAGGGCCGTTTTTTTTGCCTATGAAAGCTGTTCTTGAGCGGGAGCTTGTCGAGGAAGGAAAGTTGTGCGATTTGCCGATATTATTATTGTAAATAACATAGTTTAATTATTTTACCTGTGTCTTCCCCAGGCTCTATGCGGGAAAAATGCATGGCATACGACTTGCATCCGTACAGGCTAGCTTAGCCGACGAAGTATAGAAAAGATTTTTGGATTGGCTATTGTGTTGTCGGACGATTGATGAAAGTTGGTTTTCATCGGCACGGACGTTGGATCTTTTTACTTGGGGGATTTATGTTGAATATGAATAGGTTTAATTGGGCGGCGCTAGCTGTCGTGTCGCTGTGCGGTTTGTCCGGACAGGCGCAGGCGCATGTCGATTACGCGGATTTAAGCGATCCGATTTCGTCGCCGGGTGGCATCAATGGTGGAACGTTTACCAATTTCGGTTGGCATAACGGTACCGAGGCGGTGTTGGGCGATAGTCATTCGTTGGCCGGCGGGACATTTTTTAAATTTCATCTGGACCAATCTTCGTTAGTGACCATCACTTTTAGCGATATCAGTGGAACAGATGCGTTGAATCCGGCATTCAGTTTGTATTCGGGGCTTTTCGCGGCTGAAGCGCACGACGATACGACGGTAGACCCGTTGAACCCTAAAGTATTGGTTTCCACACCAACGCCGCATGTCGTCAAGTTGGCTTCGCCGGTGGATAACGGTGTGTTGTCGCCGTTTCGCGATACCGAGCACGTCGAATATCGCGGCCAGTTCGATGCGCTGGATTCCTGGAGCATGGCCAATAACAGCGGCGAATGGGCGGTGATTCAATATCTGACTCACGTGGGTCCTGCGGGAGGCAATTCGGTGTCGCTGGTGAATTATCTGTTGGGCGCCGGCGATTATACGATCGCGGCCGGCGGCGGAACGGTTTATGACGCTGCAACCGCGCTGGAGGGTTTGGACGGCCAGATTTCCTTAAGCGTGACGGCGGTGCCTTTGCCGGCGGCAGTATGGTTGTTCGCTCCGGTCTTGGCGGGTTTGACGGCAACGGCAAGGAAACGCAATAGCGCCAAAGGTTGACTTTCGTTTTGGGAAATGAGGAGAAAACAGGACGTTTTGCCAGGGATGGTTCGCCACATTCGCCGCGAGGCGAAGCCGGAAAGCCACGGGTCCTCTTAGGGGGAAGGGACGGCCGGGTTGCAATCGATGTAAGGGACGGATTTGGGGTTCACTGCGAATTCAAGGTCTGTCAGAGGGATAATAATTATTACGGTAAAAATAACTATGAAAAAAATGACTTTAAAAGCTTCGGTTTTAACGTTAGTTGGCGGTATGGCATTAATGTCCGGTCAAGCGATGGCGCACGTGGGTTACGGTTCCGCTTTGTACTGGGGCGCGGGCACTTACGATCCGTTGACAGGTAACACCCAAGGCGCGACAAGTACCTATGGCGCTGCGGCAAACTTTACACCCACCGTATCCAGCAACGGCGGTTATCTGGCCGGTTTGAACCCGGATTCCTTGGGTAATACTCACGACATCCGCTTCCGTTATTTCATTCTGGAAAAAGACGCGAATGTTAGCTTCACCATTACCGGTACAACCAATGCCAATGGTGCAAGCACCTTGAACCCAGGCTTCTCGTTGTACAACGGCGTGGTTCCAGCTTCCTCGCACGACGGCGTGGGCGATGTCGCTTCAACCGCGGCTGATCCCGATACCGCCGCCTATTTGGCGGGAGCGCCTGATTTTGCTTCTTGGTCGCCGTTCGCGGGTGTCAATGACATTCGCGGTGGCGCGGCGGCCGGCACAGCCGCTAACCCTACCGGTTTGTGGGGCGTGTTCGATACCAACGGCAGTATTACCACAGGCAACAATGGCACTGCCGGCGCGACCGATACCCATGGACCAAACTATTTGGGTAATTTAGATACTGCTAAGATCGCAACGATTACCTATACCGGCAAATCGGGTGCGGACGCCGTGGCGGGTTCCAGCTTCACCAACTCATCAGGCGGAACTACTGGCGTTTTAGCGGCCGACGGTACGGTGGATAACAGCGTGTCTTGGAATGGCTTTTTGCACGCCGGCGTCTATACCCTGGCAATCGGCGGCGCCAATGTCGCGGAGTACACCCAGTTGTTCAACGACATCGTCAACGGCGGCGCCACCGCCGGTAGCCAGTACGCGGCAGCCTACACAGCCGACCGTTTGGCCCGCGGTTTGACTATCAGCAACTTCAGCGTAACCACCGTTCCCGTTCCTGGTGCGGTTTGGTTGTTCGGTAGCGCATTGATGGGTTTCCTGGGCATGAAACGCCGCGCGCGTAGCACTTAATTCAAGGAAGGTTATCAGATTGATTCGATAACGTATTGGCGGGATGCCAACCATTCGCGAGCGCTCGCCCCAGGAATTGGGGCAAGCGCTCGTTTTTGTTTTGATGCCATCGGGCCGGTTTGTGACGCTTAAGGATGCCGCTTTAAATGACATTCGATGGCCGAGGCGTTTTTCTTTAGTCGCCGGCATACTGTCGATTCGATGCCGGCAACGGACGATTTGGTTTTTCGCGCTTATAATGCCCGGCCCGATTACCGATCGAGTACTTGTTAGGAAGTTCGCGGCGATCAATAGGTTTTTACTTCTTACTCAAAGTTTGGTCAGTCATGTCTGAAAACGGTTTAACAGATTCTAAAGCGCGGAGCGGCGCATTGAGCACCGCCGCGTTGTTTGCCCTGGTGACGCTTAGCGGCGGCGCCGTGATGATCTTAGAACTGCTGGGGACGCGGATTATCGCGCCGTTTTATGGGGTCAGTTTATACGTTTGGACCGCGCTGATTTCGGTAACGATGATTGCGTTGGCGATCGGTTACTACCTGGGCGGTTATTTGTCGGATCGTTATCCGGCCTTGCGGCTGGCGCATATTTTGGCGCTGGCGTCGGTGACAACGGCGCTGATTCCGTTTCTCGGCGGTCCGGTAATGACGTGGACCAATCCACTGGGAATACGCGGCGGCGCGTTTGTCAGTGCGTTGTTATTGTTTACGCTGCCGCTGACTTCGTTGGCGATGGTTGGTCCCTATGTGATCAAAATGGCCACCCGCGACTTGCGGGGTGTGGGTAGGGCAGTCGGTTCGGTGTATGCGGTTAGCACCGTCGGCAGCGTGATCGGCACACTGTTGCTGGCTTTCTATTTGTTGCCGGAATTCGGTACCCGCGCGATCGTGTTCAGCTTGAGTCTGGCGTTATTAGTGGTGGTGATCGGTTTACTGGTTTTCGACAGGCCGGCGCCGTCAACGGGTGGGGCGACGTTTTCGGTGGTATTGGTGGCCGCTCTGACTTGTACGTTGGCGGCGAACGGCTATGCGAAGACCGTCAAATCGGTCGGCGGCTTTAAGGTGTTGCACGAACAGGAAAGCATCTACGGCTGGGTTAGAGTCGTCGACGACGAGCGCAAGGGCTTTCGCTTGCTGTTGTCCGATTCTTCGGTGCTGAGTGCGGTCGAAAAAGCCCAAGGTCGCAGTTTGCTGGGGTATCAGGTGATATTGGGTTTGGTGCCGCCGTTGTTCAGACCCGAGGCCAATCAAGCCTTGCTGATCGGTTTGGGCGGCGGCCATGTTGCTCGCGATTTAAAGGCTAAGGGACTGGCGACGGACACGATAGAAATCGATCCGGTAGTCGCGGATGCCGCGAAGCAGTATTTCAATTTTCAGCCGACCGGCGAATTTTTGGTGGGCGATGCGCGTTACGAAGTCAAAAAGCTCAATAAGCGCTACGACTTCATCATCCACGACTGTTTTACCGGCGGTTCAGAGCCGACACATATGCTGACGGTCGAGATGTTGAGCGGCTTGAGAGCGATGTTGAACGAGCAGGGTATTCTGGCGCTGAACTACGTCGGCTTCACGCAAGGCGAAGGCGCGAACGCGGTGACCTCGGTTTATAAAACGTTGGCCAGTCTGTTCCCGAATATTCGCGTTTTCACCACCGAAAAAGGCGAATTCACCGATTTTATTTTTCTGGCTTCGCGGGGTGGCATCGAATTCGATCGCAATAAGCCGGAACTCGCTCGGCCGATTCAATGGTTGTCGGAGCACGAATATGCGATGACCGATGCCAACGGTATTCTGATTACCGACGATTATAATCCGATGGAAAGCATGCAGGTCAGGAAGGCCGAGAGCTACCGGAAAATTTTCATGGAACGAATCGCACCCGAATTATTGTTGCTTTAATACCGAATAACCGTTTGATCTCGCCGAATCGTCCGCAGGAATGACGCTTCGATAGCATAAAGTAAGCTTGGCCGTGGTGACTATGAATCGATTTTTGACTGGTAAAGTTTGGTTTCGCTTAATCTGGCTCGCTCTGTTTTTGATGGTGGGGCCCGTGAAGAACTGTTGGGCCGTTCTGTCCGCCAGTGCGGGTTCGAATCAGACCGTGCTCTACAACGCGACCGTCACGCTGAGCGGCAGCGCATGGGATGTGACCAAGGCCGTTAAGCGCTGGCAATGGCGGCAGATTAGCGGCAAGAAAGTCAAGTTGCGTAACGCCAATCGCGCGTCCGCTACTTTCGTTAGTCCGTCGGTTGCCGGGACGCTGAAATTCATGTTGACCGTCACCGACAAAGCCAAGCCCAAGGCGTACGCGGTCGTCAGCGTCACGGTCGTGCCGAGTGCGCCGGGTTTGACCCTGGTTTCGCAAAATTTTAACGCCAATCAGGCGATAGCCGCCGGTCAGACCCAGGTGTTGACTTGGAGCGTGCGCAACGACAGCGGCTACACCTTGTGCGCGAGGGAAGGCGGCATCAGTTCTTGTAAAATTGCGTTGGTCGCTGCGAACGGCACCGGTGGTCTGACGTATACAACGATTCAGCCGGAGAGTACCGATGATTGGGCGAACGGCGTTACCAAGGACTTTTCGGTGAGCGCGATAGCCCCGGCGACGATACCGGCCGGTAGCTATCAACAGGCTTGGACCTTCAGTTACGACAGCGGCCAGAGTTTACCGATCGCCGGCAACGACAGCGGATTGTCGGCGCAACTTTCGGTGGCGCCCATCGTCAGCGTTTCGTTGCTGAACGCGTATTACGGTAGCGACGCGTCAGACACTTACCATGCCGGCGATTCGATCACTCAAGGCACGTCTAAGGTGCTGAATTGGGTTGTGAAAAATAATAGCAACACCTCGCTCGACAGCGTCGTGCTCGCGGCGGGTACGGCGACCGGTAACTTGCAGGTCGCGGCAATCTCGCCCGCGTCGGTCGCCAGTTGGGCGAGCGGCGAAAGCAAGACCTTTTCGGTCACGGTGACCGCGCCCGCCGACGATTTAGGTGGAAGTCATGCGTTAAACTGGAATTTGAGTTACGGTGGCGGTACAGCGTTGACGTTGGATAATAGCCAGCAAATCGGTTTCAGCTTGCAAACGCCAAATCCGAATATTCATTTGGTGTTGGTGCGGCGCTATTTTGAAAACAATGCCGCCGTGGTCGACGGTAGCCAGATCGCTCAGGGGGGCGGCCGTACCGTGAAATGGGATATCCGCAACGACAGCAGCGTGGTATTGAACAATGTTAGCTTGTCGCCCGGTTCGGCGACCGGCAATTTGACGATAGGCGCCATTTCGCCCGCGGTGGCCAATACTTGGGGGATAGGCGAAACCAAAACCTTCTCGGTTGCCGTTTCCGCCGGTGCCGGCGTGTTGTCGGGCCGTCACGGCAAGGTATGGAGTTTGGCCCTCGATGGCAATCCGCTAAATTTGGACGGCAATCAGACTGTGAGTTTTAGTCTGACGACCGCGCCGTTGTCTTGCGAGGTCAGCGCTAGCCCAAGCCTGGTTGGTTTGACCAAATTGAATACGAACGGCGTGGCGGCGATTGCCAGTAGCGCCAGTTGGTCTTGCGTCAAGGATAACAGCAGCGGCCTGATTTGGGAGGTAAAAAGCGATGATGGTGGATTACGCGACAAGGATAACGTGTACACCTGGAGCGAAGCTCAGGCCTATGTGCAATCGGTGAACGCCCAAGGTTTGTGCGGTGCTTTCGATTGGCGCTTGCCGACCGCCGAGGAATTGCTCAGCCTAGTCGGCGCCCGAACCGACGATGCATCGGCGCGGGTCACGCGCCTGATCGACTACGATTTTTATCCGAATAGCCAAACGGCGGATTATTGGTCCAATTCCGATTCGTCCGACGGCAACGCGTGGGGGGTGTCGTTCGAGGACGGCGGTTATGTCTTGAACGCCAAAACGTCCGCACATTACGTTCGCTTGGTTCGCGACGCAAATTAAACGTTAACTTTCGCTAAGGCTTGTTGGGCATTGTTGTAATTTATGAATAAGAGCTATTGTTCGTCCGTGTTGATTTTTGTGTTGGGCATCGCGCTGTCGCTAAACGCGGTTGGCGCAGAAGTAGGGCAAGCGCTACCGTCCTGCGCGGCGAGCTTTGCCGGCAAGGAACCGTTGGATTTTTCCGCCTACCGCGGCAAAGTGGTGTTGGTCGATTTTTGGGCGACTTGGTGCGGACCCTGCTTGAAGTCGATGCCGTTTTTCGATCGCTTGTTCAGTCAATCTCAGCAACGAGGGTTGCAAATTGTGGCGATCAATGTCGATGAAGACACCGAACAAGCGCGGCAATTTATCGAGCAACATCCGGTGAGCTATCCGATTGCCTTCGATGCGGAAGGCGCTTGTCCGAGTGCGTTTCAAGTCAAGGCCATGCCGTCGTCCTATCTGGTCGATAAAACCGGCAAGATTCGTTATGTACATTTGGGATTTAGGGAAGAGGATCAAACGGCGCTCTCGGAAAAGATTGCCGGTTTGTTGGCGGAGTAGTATTCATGGATAAGCAGCGGAAATTAAAGCGGGCGGCGTACCTGGCCCTAGCGTGGCTGGGCTGCCAAGCTTGTGCGGACGTGGCGCCGTGGGAACGAGGAGTGATGGCCAAGGACATTATGTCGTTGGACCCGAACCCCAATCTGAATCACATCCGCGACCATATCTTTACCAGCAGGGAAGCCGCGCAAGGCGGCCGTTCAGGATCGGGAGGCGGTTGTGGCTGTAATTAGTACTGAAAAATCCAAGGCGCTGGCGGCTCTGACGACCGCCGCGTTGAGTTTGCCGGGGCTGGATTGCGCGGCTGGCGTGCCTTCCACTCAGGCCGAGGGCAATACCGAGTACGGTTATTATCAGGAAAGCAGCGGGCGGATGAACGTCCAGATCTTTCACGCGGATGGCCTTATTCCGTTGAACGACCGGTTGGAATTCAACTTTAGCCTGGACCGCGACACCTACACCGGCGCGTCGCCGGCTTACAGTTTGCCGTCGGCGATGACCAACCAGCCGGTAGCGATCAAGACCACCGAAAACGGCAAGGACTACGCGGACGTCGTATCCGCCGCATCGGCGGTTTCGGCGGCCACCTTGTCCGGCGCGGAGAGTCTGTTACAAACTTCGTCGTTCTATCAAGAGGCCTATAACAGCATTTTGACGTCGCTGAACGACGCCGATGCGGCGATCTACGGTAATAACATTCCGCAAGATGTATTGGCCAACAATCAACAGATCGCCAGCTTGGCGGGTTTCGACGCGGCCTTAAACAATTTCATACCCGCCAACGACAAAGCCGTGCAGCGGTTTCAGACCCAGCCGCTGGAAACGCGAACCCAGCCGGTTTTGGGGCTCAAATACTATTTCGATGACACCACGCTGGGCATTACCGGCGGTCAGTCCGAAGAGCCGGACTTTCAGTCCAACTTCGGTAGCCTGAACTTCAGTCACGAATTCAACGACAAACTGACTACCGTGTCTGGCGGATATTCGGTTACTCGCAATGCGATTTTTCGCAATGGCGGGCATTCCCATACCCCGTCCGGCTTGGGCCTGGGCCACATTCACCCGGCCGATTGCGAAATCAGTACCTGTACGGATTATTCCAGTCTGAACGCCAACAGCCTGTTTCACGGCGTCAACTTGGCGATTTCGCACGTGCTTGACAAGAATACCTTGCTGAACTTGGCCGGCTCGTTCACGCACCAGTCCGGCTTTCTGAGTAATGCCTACAAGACGGTTTATGTGCGCGGTGAAATCACCCCGGAAGAATATCTGGCCTTGTCGAATACCGGGGCCAATTCCGAAATCGATTGGAAGGCTATCAGCAAGCTGGAAATCGTCGGCCCGGAATTGTTCAGGGAAAACCGGCCGGGTCAGCGCAATCTGTTTTCGTTTTCGGGGGGCGTCAATCATTACTTTCCGGCGCTGGATGCGGCGCTGCATTTTGATTACCGCTACTACCACGACGATTGGAAAATCGACGCCCATACCTTCGAGATGAAATGGTTGCAATCGCTGCCGTTCGGCATCACGGTGACGCCCAGCGTTCGTTATTACTCGCAATCTAAGGCCGATTTCTTCGCGCCTTATTACTTGGCACCGCGGGCCGACGGCTTCTATTCCAGCGATTTTCGCTTATCGGGGTTCGGCGCATTAAGCGGCGGCGTGATACTGTCCAAGCAAATCGGCAAGGCGGTTAAATTGGAAGCCGGCTTCGAATATTACCAGCGTGCCAGCGCTTTCAAGCTGGGCGGAGGCGGCGGCAGCGATTATGCGGACTACAGCTACTATCTCGCCCACGCCGGCGTCAACATCAATTTGTCGGCGCCCGGCAGTTTACTGAGCGGCGACGGCAGTTTGATCGACAGCTTGTTTGGCGATGGCGATCCGCATGCGCATCACCACCATCATCATCACGGCGCGCCGGTGCCGGCCGGCGTGATGTTCGGGCATATGATGCCCAAGGCCGACGATGTCATGGTCGGCTACATGTATATGTACAACGGCCAAGCCGGCACCATGCTGCACGGCAGCCAGGCGGTATCCGACGCCCAAATCGTCGCGGGCGGTTGCCCCGGTTACGGTTCCGGCGTACCGGCCTTCAACGGCTGTTTGGTCAAGCCGGCGTCGATGCATATGGGCATGCATATGCTTGACATCATGTATGCGCCGACCGACTGGCTGAATTTGATGGTGATGCCGCAGCTAATGGACATGGATATGACCATGAGCGACGACCTGCGTGCCGCGAACTACACGCCGAACTCGACCTACACCGAAAAGCATTACGTCACCGATACCAGTTCGTTTTATGCCGGCATGCATCACACCGTGTTCGATCTTGGCGATACCTCGTTGATCGCGCTGGTCAAGCTGTTCGACGACACGGCCCACCATCTGCACGCCGGTATCGGCGTTAGCGCGCCGACCGGCAATGTCGCGATTCCGCATACGACGCTGAGCACGGTCAACGTGCCGGACAGCCTGGGGGCGGATCATTTCTATCAAGCCAATATCAAGGTCTTGCAAGATTACGGCATGCAATCGGGCAGCGGTACTTGGGATTTCAAGCCGACGCTGACCTACACCGGCGAGCACGACGACGTGTTCTGGGGCGCTCAATTTAGCGCGGTCAAACGCTTGCAGGATAAAAACAAATCGGGTTATGCGCTCGGCGATACCTATCAGGGTTCGACTTGGGCCGGCTACAAAGTCACGCCTTGGCTGTCCGGTACGGTACGAGGCGTTTACACCCAACAGAACAAGCTGAAGGGCGATTTATACCAATTGAATCCGACCGCTTTGCTGCAAGGCCAGACTACGCAACTGGCGCATAATCTGACCTCCACCGTCGATTACCCGCAAAATTCCGGCGGCCATTACTGGGACATCGGTTTGGGGCTTCAGGTGGCTGTGCCGGGCGGCAAATTCGCCGGGCATACCTTCAGTTTGGAATGGCTGCAGCCGATTCAGGATTATGTCAACGGTTATCAGCTGGAGCGCACCGGCGCGTTTTCGGCGCGCTGGAACTATATGTTTTGAGGCAGTGGCTGGCCGATCGAATGCCGGCCCGAGCGGGCTGTTTGCAAGTAAACGATGATGAAGCAAGAACGGAGAATACCGTGTTAGATTCCGATGGCAGACAAGGGCGGCATCGCGGATGCGCCAACGTATCTAGAATTTTGTTGGGTTTGTGGCTTGGCGCGAGCGGATCGTTGACGCCGGCGCTTGCGCATGTCGAGTACTACGATTTGAATCAAGGGGCGCAAATCGGCGACTTAACGGTGGCCGGCAAGACCCAGTCCACGGCGCAATACGGCGCGAATCCATCCGTCACCGGACCGGGGGTGACCTTGAATACGACCTCCGGTCGGCCGCTAAACGATCCGGCTTACTGGAACGGCACCTACCAGTCTTACACCGGTGTCGGTACCTTCAGTAACGTGCATTACGATGCGGATCTTAGCAGCGCGACCGTCGATGTCGACGATGTCACCGACTGGGGCTGGGGCGACGGTACCCATAGTTTGGCGACCGGGCCTATCGGCACCTTGGGCGATACTCATAAGGTAGATTTCTTTAATTTTCGGCTGGCCAAGGCGTCGTTGGTGACGATCACCTGGAATGTCAACGACGCCGACGGAAACTATATCGACAACGGTTTTAGCGTGTTTCGCGGCGTGATGAATTACCAAACTCACGACGACTCCAGCGAACGCTTAAATCCGACGACGTTCGGCGTCGGCAAGGTGCAAAGCGCGCTGGATACCGGTACCGTGCGGGATGCGCAGGGAATCGCCTCGGCCTACCGGAATACCACCGCATCTGGTCCCGGCAACTACATAGGCCAATTCAACGCGCTCGACAATTGGGGCTGCGGCAACCAAGCGGGTAATTGGAGCGCGGTGTCCTTCGTCGCGGCGGTCAATTCGCATAATCCAGCCGATGGCTTCTCCAATAATCCCAACGACACCTTGGAAAGTTTGACCATTAAACTGGCGCCAGGCAATTACATCATTGCCGCGTCCGGCGCGCTCGGTGCCCAAGGTTACGGCACTAATCCGGGTACGTTTAACCTATCCAATTTGCACGGACATTTGACGTTCCAAGCCACCGCGATCGAGGCTTGCCAATAATAAGTCGCTAAACGGAGTCGGCGCGGCGGCCAGCGTTTAGACGACCCGATCCGGCGGTTCGGCTCCCGCGAAAAACGCCTGCAGATTGCGCAGCACTTTTTCCCCCATCGCCGTTCGCGTTGAGATCGTCGCGCTACCCAGATGCGGCAGCAGCGTGACATTGTCCAGCTTCAAGAAGCCGGGATCCAGATGCGGTTCGTTTTCGTAGACATCCAGGCCGGCGCCGGCGATGCGTTTTTCGGTCAACGCGTCGATTAAGGCGCGACTATCGACCACGTCGCCGCGCGCGGTATTGATCAAATGCGCCGTTGGCTTCATCTGTCGCAAACGTTCGGCATTCATCAAATGACGGGTCTGATTGCCGCCGGGGCAATGCAAGGAGACGTAATCGCAGCGCGGCAGCAGCTCTTCGATGCTGGCGCAACGTTCCGCATGCAGATCGTCGACCACTTCGGGATCGGCGGGAGTGGGTTTGACATAGAGGATTTTCATCCCGAAGCCGTGGTGCGCCTTGCGGGCCATCGCTTGAGCGATACGGCCGAAGCCGATCAGGCCCAACGTGGCGCCGGTGACGTCGCTGCTCATCATTTGGGTCGGACACCAGCCGCTCCATAGCCCGCTCCGTACCAGCCGGTCGCCCTCGGCGCCGCGCCGCGCCGACATCAGTAGCAAGGTCATCGCGATATCCGCGGTAGCTTCGGTTAAAACGCCCGGCGTGTTGGTGACGACCAAGCCGTTGGTGCGGGCGGCATCGATGTCGATATGGTTGTAGCCGACGCCGAAGTTGGCGATGATTTTGCAACGCCGGTTGGCGGCATTCAGAATGTCGGACCCGAGGGTGTCGCAGACGCTGGGACAAATCGCGTCGTATGTTTGCATGGCGCCACGGAATGCGTCGGCATCCAAAGGCTGGTCCTCGGGGTTCAGCGTCACGTCGTATAGACTGAGCAACTTCGCTTCGACGCCGGCCGGCCAGCGGCGGCTGATCAATACCTTGGGCTTGGGCATGCGGGACACCTTGAGTTTACTGGAGAAGTCTTCAGTATAACCTCGGTCGGTCCGGCTGACGAAGCCCGCGGAGCTTGAGTTAGCTTTAACAGGTGCTTAGAAACCCGCAAACCTCGTGGGTGTTATGGCCCATTACCTATCATTAGTCGCCATTGCCCCGCGCTCAGCGCATTCGGGGGCTACAGGAAGCTTAACGGCTGCGCGAAGTTTGGTAGCGCCTGCGCTGTAAGGCCAGGCAGCCCAGCAAGCTCCCTAAACCGAACCAGGCGGTAGCAATCGGCAAATTGGGTAGCGCGGCCAGTCGGTTTTGGCGAGGCGGGTTTGCCGACTCGGCTATCGTCAGGCGGTAACTGAAATCCGGGAGTAAGGCCCAGGCACCGCTGCTGATGGCCGGGTAATCGAACCAATCGACTTCGAAGGACCGACCGGTTGCGCCGGCGGGAACGCCGGTTCGCGCGGACGATTTCGGCAAGTATGATGACACCGAGTCTTCGCCGCGGCAGGCCGAGGATGCGCAGAAGGCAGTCCAGCCGCTGGACTTTGCTTGCCATGCCGATTGGTCTGGCAGGTGTACGGTGTCGGCGAATTCCGGCGCGAACGGGCTGTACGGGGAATCGGCGCGGGACTGGGTAATCGCGGGTGTAACGACGAACAGCATTATCAATAACTGCTTGAGTTTCATGGCATGCTCCTGTTTTACGTTGCAAAGCATCAAGCAATTCAGGTGCCAGTTTTATAAGTTATTGATTGTTATCAGTATCGCGTGTCGGCTGAGCTGGCGCCAGTCCGGCAGTGGGTTGTACTTTGGTGCAGTGTTGTCGCGTTTTGGTGCCGGTTGCGACACTCCGCAACCGGCAACATAGCCTGACCATGTTAACAACCTGGGCGGCGATTCGGTCGCCCAGGCGTGGCCGACTTATTTGGCGGTCGAGCGATAATACTCGACGGCGGCCGCGACGCCGCTACCGGCCTTGATATCGAAACCGTTGTCCAGCATCGCCATTTCCACACCGGCAATCGCCCCGAGCAAGGATACGTCGTTCATGTCGCCGACATGGCCGATGCGGAATACTTTACCGGCGACTTCGTTCAAACCGGCGCCCAGCGAAATGTTGTATTTGCTGTAAGCGGTGCTGATCACGTGGCGGGCATCTTTATCGGCCGGTACCACGATGGCGGTGACGGTATCCGAAGCCCAGCCTGCTTGGGCGCAAGTTTGCAAGCCCCAGGCTGCTACCGCGCGGCGCACGCCTTCGCCCAAGCGATAGTGGCGGGCGTAAACGTTCTCCATGCCTTCTTCCAGCAACAATTCCAGCGCTTTACGCAAACCGTACAACATCGGCGTGGAAGGGGTGTAAGGGGTGTAGCCATCCTTGTTGGAGGCCGCCATGTCTTTCAGCGAAAAGAACGAGCGAGGGAAGTTGCTGTTGTCGATCGCCGCCAGGGCTTTTTGGCTAAAGCCCAAAATCGCCAAACCCGCCGGCAGCATAAAGCCTTTTTGCGAACCGGCGATGCTGGCGTCCACGCCCCATTCGTCTTGGCGGAAATCGATGCTGCCGATGGCGCTGACACCGTCCGAGAACAGCAGGGCAGGGTGGCCGGCCGCGTCCAGCGCTTTGCGCACGCCGGGGATGTCGCTGGTGACGCCGGTCGAGGTTTCGTTATGCGTCGCCAACACGGCTTTGATCTCGTGGTTTTTGTCGTCTTTCAGGCGCGCTTCCAGGTGGTCCAAAGGAATGCCCTTGCCCCATTCGACTTGCTGGATTTCCACGTCGAAGCCCAATTTGCGCGCGGCTTCCGCCCACAAATGGCCGAATTGGCCGAAGCGATAAATCAACACTTTGTCGCCCTGATTCAAGCAGTTGGTCATTGCCACTTCCCAGCCGGCGGTACCGGTGGCCGGGAACACAAAGCATTGGCCGGTTTCGGTGCGGAACACTTTTTTCAGGTCTTCCAGAATCGGCGCCAGCAGCTTGGGGAAGATCGGCGAGCGGTGGTCTTCCATCGGCACGTGCATCGCGCTCAAGATTTCGTGTGGGGTATTGGTTGGACCTGGGACAAAAAGGTGATTGCGACCCGCCATCTGCTGACTCCTTAAAGGGATTGATTGTTTCGTGAAAAATCGCCGGATAGTGCCACAGAAGCGGGTTTTGAGCAAGTCGGTACGCAAGTAACGGTCTAGTTTCCAGGCTTGGCTTCGGCTTCGTTCCTGTTGTTCTGAGCAGCCCCAGTCGATGGAGATTTTAAGGCGCGATTCGGTAAATCGGCCCTAGACCGCACTTCTACCGAAGGGAAAACCGGCGTTCGGCGCCGGCCTGAAGCAGGCTAAGCGGCTCTAGCCGCGAACGCCGCCCTCCAATTCCGCCCGCAGTTGGGCCTGATTCAGCTCGCGCTCGGACTGCGACACCACGATGGTTGCCACGGCGTTGCCGATCAGATTGGTCAAGGCGCGGGCTTCCGACATAAAGCGATCTATGCCCAAGATCAGCGACAAGGCTGCCACCGGTACCGCCGGCACCACCGCCAGCGTCGCGGCCAGCGTAATGAAGCCGGCGCCGGTCACGCCGGAGGCGCCTTTGCTCGTCAACATCGCCACCAACAGCAAGGTCAATTGCTGAGACAAGCTCAAATCGACATTTAATGCCTGCGCGACGAACAGCGCCGACAGCGTCAGATAGATATTGGTCCCGTCCAGATTAAAGGAATAGCCGGAAGGGACGACCAAGCCGACTACCGACCGCGAACAACCCAAGCGCTCCAGTTTATTCATCAACGGCACCAGTGCCGATTCCGACGACGAGGTTCCCAGCACCAGCAGCAACTCTTCCTTGAGGTAACGCAGCAGCTTGAAGATGTTGAAACCGGTCAGTTTACCTATCCCGCCCAGCACCAGCACCACGAACAGCGCGCAGGTCAGATAAAAACAGCCCATCAACGCGGCCAAGGGTTTCAAGGCATCTATGCCGTATTTGCCGATGGTAAAGGCCATCGCCGCGCCCGCGCCGATCGGCGCCAATTTCATGACCACATTCATCATCGCAAAGAATAGATGGGCGCATTCCTCGACAAAGCGATGCACCAAACGCCCGGCTTCGCCCATTTTATGCAGCGCCAGCCCAAACAGCACCGAGACCAGCAACACCTGCAGCAAATCGCCGGAGCCGGTGAAGGCGTCGGTAAAGGTTTTGGGGATGATGTGTAAGAAAAACTCGGCGACGGTTTGTTGATCGGCCTGCTTGGCAAAACCCGCGACCGCCGGCGCATCCAGGCTGGCCGGATCGACGTTAAAGCCCTGGCCCGGCCGTAGCACGTTGGCCATTATGACACCCAAGGCCAACGCAAAGGTCGATACCAATTCGAAATACACCAGGGCTTTAAAGCCGACGCGCCCGGCTTTCTTCATGTCGCCCGCCCCGGCAATGCCCAGCACCACGGTGCAAAACACCACCGGCGCGATCAGCATTTTGATCAAGCCGATAAAACCGTCGCCGACCGGCTTCAATGCCACCGCATGCGCCGCATCGAAATGGCCGAATAATCCACCCAATACAATCGCCGCCAAGACCCAATAGTACAGCCGGGTTTGAGCGCGGTCAGCCGGCGGTAACGGATGGGATGGTGTGTCCATGGCAGGATTGAATTGGATTTATCGCGGCGATTTTAGACTGAAGGTAAAAGTCGGCCAATAGAGCCGCCCAAATATACGCGCCTTCACTGTTTGGGTTGAGTGACCTGTCGAAGCGGTTTGACACCGATGACAGTAGTCATGACAAACCGGGGCGAAATATCGCAGATATACGACATGTCGTCTCGGTTTGATGTTGTCATAAGCCTTATCTTTCCTACAAAGATCAATTTGTCTATTTAAATTCAACTGCTTATGTATTTCAAATAAATCGGCATGGGGTTTGCGTTGTTTTTAACAAGTGGGTCGGAAACGCCTCAACCAATGATTTCGTCAGCGGCCGGCGGGCATAAACGACACCGTCGTCATGACCTCGATTAGAGGTCGCAGTTAACAGATTAATCAAACAAATTGTGGGACTCTGCGTATGCCGATCACCTTACTGAAAGCACTCAACCTGGCCAAAGATCTCGACGATCTCGGTAATTCGTCGCCAGGGTCTTGCTATTACAGCACGAGTTCTTTCGATGAGAGCGAGGCGTTTAAGTCAGCGGGAGTACGGATTCAGATAGGCAGCGACTTGCATTCAGCGAGAAGCGAGCAGTTGGTTTTGGACGTCACGCAAATGCCCGGCATTGAGCCATCACAGACGTCGTTGAAATTTTGAATTTATTTTTGAACCCTAGGAGTAAGTAGATGAATACTGAATTAGTACGAACCGCAGTCATTGTTCCGGTTTGGAATGCCAGTCAGCACTTGGATCGGCTGTTGCCGGCACTGGCGAGCCAGTCTTTGCAACCCGATGAATGGCTGATAGTCGATAGTCACTCGACGGATGACACCGTACAACGTTGTTTAGCGGCGGGCGCTAGAGTCGAAACGATTCCGCCGGGAACATTCAACCATGGCGGGACTCGGCGTTGGGCCAGCCACTTGGTGTCTGCGGACATACTGATCTTTATGACGCAGGATGCGATCTTGGCCGATACGGAAAGTTTGCGTAAGTTGCGGGATGCGGTGTTGTTGGATGTCAATGTCGGCGTGGCATACGGGCGGCAGTTGCCGCGCCCGGAAGCCGGCACTCTTGAAGCGCACGCCCGTTATTTCAACTACCCCGCGCGAAGCAGAACCAAGAAACTTTCCGATTCCGCCAGCTTGGGTATCAAGACTTGCTTCAGCTCCGACTCGTTCGCGGCGTACAGACGCACGGCCCTTGATGCGGTCGGCGGATTTCCACTCGACGTGATCGGCAGCGAAGACGCCTATGTTGCCGCTAAAATGCTGCTGTCCGGCTGGAGCGTCCGTTATGAAGCCGACGCTCTCGTCGTTCATTCGCACAGTTATTCTCTTTGGCAAGAATTTCGGCGCTATTTCGATATCGGCGTGTTTTACGGGCAGGAAGACTGGATTGAGCGCCAATTCGGTAAGGCGCGCGGCGAAGGGCGGCGCTTTGTGATTTCCGAGATCAAGCACATCATGCAGTTGGGGCAAACTTGGCGCATACCCGAATGCATTTTGCGTTCCGCGCTGAAATTGTTGGGGTATCGGCTAGGCTGGATACACAAGGCCTTGCCGCTGGCCCTGAAGCGGCGCATCAGCATGTTTCCTCGTTACTGGGAGGCTTTGGAATTGTCATGACTTTCCAAAATCGCCACGGACTGGTATACCGGTATTTTCCGATTTTTGCGTATCTTCTATTCACCCGGCCCTTAAAAACCGTTCGCCCCGAGCTTGTCGTAGGGCGCACCGGTCGGGGCTTAGCCGAGCTCAGCCCGAGCGGAATACCAGATCAGTAGGGCCGGGTTAATAATTCTGGACTTGGCTGCTTGAGGTTCGCCCGCTAAAGCCGGTTTGCCGAGCGATGGAGGGATGGCGCAAAGGGAATTGCACGGATTCACCCTGCGGGACTGCCGACACCGGTGACGAGAATCGTAAGCACGTAGATACGGTGGCTAAAATCAACCGCATCGATCGCGTAATTCTCTAGCCGCTATCTTAGGCAAATCGATTTCATGTCCCCATTCTCGGAATAAACACCTAATTTCACGTAACGATGAAAGCTTGAATAAGGCCGGTTGCTGGTCTGTCATCGTTGCAACCTACTTCACTTTCTTGATCGATGCGGTTCGTACCGCAGCACACACTTCCGGGCTGAAAGTAAAAATCGGCCAAAAGCCGACCACCACGCCCTTTAAATCAATGGAAGGTTATGGTCTCAGAGCAGTCGATCAACGCTACGTTTGAAGGGCGCCGTTAGGCGTCCCCTCCAAGCGTAAGTTAGGCCCCTCTTAATTCACGTCGTTGACCATTGTTAGAGCGAACTTGTAGCCCTTACCCTTAAAGCCTACAACTTCAGCGGTAACTGGCTGGTTCCTGTCGTCGAGCCATGTGATTCGAACCTCAGGATCGGAAATTTCACTAGTCGCTATGATGTGTGCGCTCTTAAGAGACTGGAGATCTAGCTCCTTGAGCCCCTGCCCCTTTCTCTTCACGGTTATTGATGCGCCGGAGTCAGCAGAAACCATAACTCTTAGCTGTGGGCTTGACGGGTTTGATCTAACTGGGAAACCGGCCCTAAGGAAAAACGAGCGAAGCCGTTCTATGTCGCTGGCGCTGGCCCACTCAGCAAGCAGTTGCCAGTAGGTTTCAAACTCGCGAAATTCGCGGATTGACATACTGCCTGCGCCAGACGCTGAATGCTTGGAGGTAGTGACCATCCACGAAATGAAAGGCCTCGGGGTCACCTGATTGGCTGGCCCCACATCGTCTTCTGACAATCTGCTCCTGGACCACAGATCGACATTTGGGTACTCCAAATTAAAGTAGAGGCCATTCTTGGCGGCGTACCGAAGTAAGTCCTTGGAAAGGGTATTTAGTTCGTCTTGGTTTATCGACAAATCAAGGGTCGATTTGATATGAGGTAGTGCGGCTAAGATATTCACAATCGTATCTATCTTTTCTCTACGCGGCTCCTCTCCGATCAGGCGTTTCAATTCCTCAATTACCTCAGATTGATCGGGGCGCAATTCGACGCAGGTCTTCAACGCGCTCTGCTTCGCCATGCCCCAGGGCAAGGTGCGATAAGTGGTGAGCAATTTCTCTACACCCTCGTCATAGCTAACTTCGCCAACATACCTCGCCGCTTGAGCTTTAACGGAATCAGTGAGGGCGGCAGAGGCAACTAGTTCAACGGCTGATGAGCCCAAATCCTTATGCTTGAAATTCGCTAGGATGGCTTCAGTCTTTTCTGGCTGCTTAGTGATCCATCGGTAGGGGGATTTCTCAGGAGGATTTAGCATCTCGGCTATGAGTCGATTGGCGTCGACCTTCTTGCGTTCATCCGATTGGAGGTTTAGCAGCGCCAGGGTGTCCAAGAAATCCTGCAACGGAAGTTCTTCCTTCTTTATCCATCCCCTCAGTCGTCCCCAATCGTTAGATGCGAGTTCGACTTCGCGACTGTTAACATTGGTGTGACTCGCGAGATGCGACGTCACAATGGTCTTGTTCAGAAGGTCGTTTAACGTATCCTTTATGTTGCTTTCAGAGTCTGCCTGTTGAATTAGTTCTTCTGCCTGCTTCTTTACCAATTGCGTTGCTTCTTGCTTGATGTCTCGCCAAGTCGTCAGACCGAACACGGTGAATATCGCGAGGAACAAAGCAGCCGCTGCCCCAATAATCTTCGCAGCAATGGCAACAGATTCCTTCAATATCTTTTGCTCTTTGGCGAGTTGGATCTCAACCTCTTGTCGAACGATGCGTTCGAGGTCAGCGGAGGCCCCGAAAACAAGATCTGACGCAGGCGGCACTTTTGCTGTTGGCAGTTCGCTTGTTTCTGACAAAGAGTGCTCCTGATCTGGGACGCGGTTCAATGGGTTTCGTTGGACCTAACTGGTCAGATAAGGAGCGTCTAAGCGTCTGCTTGATCTGATTGATGGCGTTACGTTTAATCGTGTTCTTCGTTTTGTCACGCTATCGCTCCTTATTTGACCAGATGGTTTCCATATATCTACCGAAAAATGATCTTAGACAAGATAATTTATTGAACTGCATATGATCTTCCTTTCTGTATATCTGTCATTCGACAGAGAAACAATGACCGGTAACGGCCAGACTGTTGCCATTTAATCAGATCGAGCGACATTCCGCAAAGGGTCGTAAGCCGCCCGCTAACTTTCCAAACGCAACGAGCCGCAATCATAGCGCGTGGAAAAATGTCCGTGCGAAGTCGTTAGTGGCTATTCTATGCTGTTATCAATTTATAGACTATTCTTTCGAACGCTCAAGGAGTGCGCGCCTCTGCTAATCCACTAGCTTTTCTGCATAAGTTAGCTCGCTGGCGAGCGAATAGGCGCGCATCTCAACGCGGCTGGCGGTAAGCCTCTGTGCTTGCCCGTCCCTGAACGGTTTTTACACGTGTTTCCAACGTTGGGGGAAAACCGCTGCAGGCTACGGCTGGCAAGGCTTCCGGCGATTCGGGTTTCACGGAGCTGTAGAATCACGACACGGAAGCCTGGAAGGACGTCACGGAACGTTGGAAGGACGATACGGAAGGCTGGAGGCACGTCGCGGAGCGCTGGAAGGACGTCACGGAAGGTTGGAAGGACGTCACGGAACCTTGGAAGCACGTCACTGGAAAGCGGAAGGACGCGTTTCCAACATAAAAACACGGCATGGAAACGCCGATACCCTCGTCGCGGGCGTTGCCGGTGGCGAAACTGGAGTAGGTGGGCGGATTCAATTCATTCATCGAGGAATTTAACATGCCCAAATCCACGTTTATCCCGAACGCCGATCACGACTTTCTGGCCTGGTTCGACCATTTCCTGGCCAATCTGAAACCCGAACACGGCGTGGCGGATGCCGACTTGGCGGCGCTGACGGCGGCGAACGCCGATTTTCACGATAAGTCGCGGCTGGCCGGCAATGCCGCCGCGCTCGCCAAGCAGGCGACCGCCGATAAGAGCGACAGTCGTAAAGCATCCGAAAACCTGATTCGGGCGGAAGTGCGGCGCATCAAGGCGCGTGCCAATTACACCGACGGTATCGGTGCGCAATTGGGTATCGACAGCAGCAGCCGGACCGGCGATCTGTCCACGGCCAACCCCAAATTGAGCGGCAACGATCAAACCGGTGGGGTGGTGGTACTGAGTTTTGTGAAGCACCGCAGCGATGGCGTGAATCTCTATTGCCAGCGCGACATCGACACCGACTGGGTGTTGCTGGGCCGCGCCACCGTCTCGCCCTTCGTCGATCGCCGGCCGCTGCTGACGCCCGGCAAGCCGGAACTGCGCCGTTACACCGCCGTGTTCATGTCCAAGGACCAGGAAGTTGGCCAGTACAGTCAGGAACTGGTGGTGAATTGCGCGCCATGAGCGCCGGGGGTATTTAAGTCGCCTGGGCCATGCGCGCCGTTTGGCCCAGGCATGACTCGTGGTTCGTCGTGCATCCTAAAATGAATTTGTCGGTCTTGAGTAGTCCCGTTCGACTTCCCTCGGCCATACGAAATCCCGGCCGGCGCTAAGCCTATCGGCGCCGCCATCTCCACGTCACTCGCGATCGCTGGCATCGCGGCACCGCTAGCCGGCGTATTATTCGACGATTTTCAGGCTAAGCCATTTACTCTACCTGCAGTCGGTGCGTACGGACCGCTGGCTAGGGCGTCGGCGTTTGCTCCATGATAGTGCGCGCATCCGTCCGCAAGCGTTGACTTTGCACGTCCCGAAAGTAAAATGGCTGGCTATTTAAATCATTGCCGGAACAGCAAAAACAGCCGTTCTCTCACTAACCTTAGGAATTGATTCATGAGCCACACTCTTTACCAAGCCAACGCGCAACGCGTGCAACGCTGCGAACTGGCGGTGCCGGGTTCCAATCCGGACATGTTCGAAAAAGCCCTGAAAAGCGGTGTGGACTTCATTTTCCTGGATTTGGAGGACGCGGTCGCGCCGGACGACAAGCTGCAAGCCCGTAAAAACGTGATCCAAGCCATCAACGATTTGGACTGGGAGGGCCACGGCATCACCTTGTCGGTGCGGATCAACGGTCTGGACACTCAATATATGGTGCGCGACGTGGTCGATCTGGTCGAGCAGGCCGGCGCTAAAATCAAAACCCTGTTGGTGCCCAAGGTCGGCGTTTACAGCGACGTTTACATGGTCGATGCGATGCTGAGCCAGTTGGAAATGCAGCAGGGCCTGACCAATAAAATCGGTATCGAAGCCTTGATCGAAACCGCGTTGGGCATGGCCAACGTCGAAGACATCGCCAAGCAGGGTGCCATCGGCGGCCGTTTGGAAGCCCTGCATTTCGGTGTCGCCGATTACGCGGCCAGCAATCGCGCCCGTACCGTCAACATCGGCGGTTTGAATCCGGATTATCCGGGCGACCAGTGGCATTTCGCGATCAGCCGGATGACCGTGGCTTGTCGGGCTTACGGCCTGCGGCCGATCGACGGTCCGTTCGGCGACATCAAGGACCCGGAAGGCTACAAAGCCGGCGCCCGCCGTGCCGCCGCGCTGGGTTGCGAAGGCAAATGGGCGATCCATCCGTCGCAAATCGCGTTGGCCAACGAAGTGTTCACCCCGCCGCCGGCCGAAGTCGAAAAAGCCAAGCGTATCCTGCAAGCCTTGAAGGAAGCCGCCGCCCAAGGCAAGGGCGCCGCCGCGCTGGACGGTCGTTTGATCGACGCCGCGTCCGAACGGATGGCCAACAACATTGTGCGCGCCGCCGAAGCGATCGCCGCGAAAACTAAATAATTCAATTCTTGTAGGTTGGGTAAGTCCTGAGCGAAGGCTAAGGGCCTAACCCAACACGAAGGCTTTAATGTTGGGTTAGGCTTCGCTAACCCAACCTACATTTTCCAATATCACGAGAGAACCCATGGACATTCATGAGTACCAAGCAAAACAGTTGCTCGCGGAATACGGCGTGAAAATCGCCGAGGGCGGTCTGGCTTACAGTCCGGAAGACGCGGTGCAACGCTCGCGCGAAATCGGCGGCCACGTCTGGGTCGTCAAGGCCCAAATTCATTCCGGCGCGCGCGGCAAGGCCGGCGGTATCAAGGTGTGCAAAACCCACGACGACGTCAGCGCCGCCGCCGAAGCCTTGCTCGGCAAACGTTTGGTAACCCATCAAACCGGTCCGGCCGGTAAACAATGTTTGCGCCTGTATGTCGAAGCCGGCGCCGACATCGTCAAGGAACTGTATTTCAGCCTGCTGATCGACCGCGCCCACGAGCGCATCGTCATGGTCGGCTCGGCGCAAGGCGGCATGGAAATCGAAGAACTGGCCGAGACCAACCCGGACGCGATCAAGAAGATCCACATCGAGCCGGCCGTCGGCTTGCAAGATTTTCAAGCGCGCGAGATGGCGTTCGCGTTGGGCATGACCGCCGACCAAGTGCCGCAAGCGGTTAAATTGATTCAAGGTTGTTACCGGGCGATGCGCGATCTGGACGCCAATATGATCGAAATCAATCCGCTGGTGATTACCGGTCACGACGAATTGATCGCGCTGGACGCGAAAATGGGTTTCGACGATAACGCCTTGTTCCGCCGTCAAAAAATTTCCGAGTTGCGCGACAAGACCCAGGAAGATCCGCGCGAAATGGCGGCGGCCGACCGCGGCTTGAGCTACGTCGGCCTGGACGGCGACATCGGTTGCATGATCAACGGCGCCGGTCTGGCGATGGCGACGATGGACATGATCAAACTGGCGGGCGGCGAGCCGGCCAACTTTTTGGACGTCGGCGGCGGCGCTTCGGCCGAGCGTACCGAAAAAGCCTTCCGGATGGTGTTGCAGGACAAAAACGTCAAAGCCATGCTGGTCAATATCTTCGCCGGCATCAACCGTTGCGACTGGATCGCCGAGGGCGTCGTGCAAGCGGTCAAGAACATCGACATGAAAGTGCCGCTGGTGGTGCGCCTGTCCGGTACCAACGTCGAGCAGGGCCGCAAGATCATCGAGGATAGCGGATTGCCGATCATTACCGCCGATACCTTGGCGGAAGCCGCCGAAAAAGCCGTCGCCGCCCGCAACCAAGTCGTGGCCGCGCAAGGATAAGGAAACACTATGTCAATTTTCATCGATAAATCCACCCGCATCATCGTTCAAGGCTTTACCGGCAAGATCGGCAGCTTTCACGCTCAGGAAATGATCGACTACGGTTCCAACGTGGTCGGCGGCATCACGCCGGGCAAGGGCGGTCAAACCCATTTGGGCCGGCCGGTGTTCAATACCGTCAAGGAAGCGGTCGAGCAGGCCGGCGCCGAAGCCAGCATCGTGTTCGTGCCGCCGGCTTACGCCGCCGATTCGATCATGGAAGCCGCCGACGCCGGTATTAAATACTGCGTGTCGATTACCGACGGCATTCCGACTCAGGACATGATGAAGGTCAAAAACTTTCTGAGCAAATTCCCCAAGGAAAAACGCATGGTGTTGACCGGACCGAACTGCGCCGGCACCATCAGCCCAGGCAAGGCGATGCTGGGCATCATGCCGGGCCACATTTACATTCCCGGCAGCGTCGGCATCGTCGGCCGTTCCGGCACGCTGGGCTACGAAGCCGCCGACCAAATGAAGGCGCTGGGTATCGGCGTGTCCACTTCGGTCGGTATCGGCGGCGACCCGATTAACGGCAGCTCGCACCGCGACATTCTGGAGCGTTTCGAGCAAGATCCGGAGACCAAGGTGGTGATGATGATCGGCGAGATCGGCGGACCGCAAGAAGTCGAAGCCGGCGTATTCGCCAAGGAAAACATGAGTAAACCGGTGGTGGCCTATATCGCGGGTCTGACCGCGCCGAAAGGCCGCCGCATGGGCCATGCCGGCGCGATTATTTCCTCGACCGGTGAGTCGGCGGCGGAGAAAGTCGAAAGGCTGAAAGAACTGGGCGTGACGATCGCGCCGACACCGGCGGCAATGGGCGAGACGATCGCCAAAGTACTGGCCAAGCTGTAAATCCGGCCGGGCCAGCCGCCACCAAGCCCGCGGGATGCGGGCTTTTTTATTTCCAATGTTCCTTTTGCCTAGATCCGAGTTATGACATCCGCATCGCAACGAGGCCAGTGTCTCGACCATTACCGCCGTCTGCCGGCCGAACACCAGACGATCGTGAAATTGCTGGCGATGTATTACGGATACTGCTCGTTAACCACGTTGGCTAAATGTCTGGCGAGTCTGGGCATCAAGGAAGGCGGCAAGGTGTTGAAGTCCGAGTCGGTCAAGGCCAGGATCAAGCCGCTGATCGCCGCCGGATTGCTCGAGGAAAACCCCCGGCCCGGCGGTACCCGTTGTTCGCGGGCCCTGGCGGAAGTGATCGTTCGGCAAATGGTCGACGACAACGAATTCGAACGCTACGCGGCCGTCGTTACCACCCATAATCCGCCCGGTCACGGTTATTACCGCTATAACAGCGTCGACGATTGCATCCGCGAGGCCAGACTGTTTTTTCATCGCGGCGATTACGCGCAAGTCGCGCAATGTTTGAAGATCGGCGATCACTATCCCGGCAAAATTCCGGACCCGATCGATTTATACCTGTCCTGGTTTCTGAATCCGCTGGACTTGGCCGGATTCGCCCGCCAACACGGCCCGCTATTACTGGAAATGGCCGGATTCGCGGCGATGCACCAGTTGGTTTATCTTTACGCCAACTCCGACTTGCAACAGCTTTACCGGCATTTGCTGGATACCGACAAGGGCCGCGAGGATGCCTTGTTGCCGCGGGTGGTACTGGAGTTGAAGTTGTTGGAGGGCGACTGGGACGGCGTGGCCGGCGCGGTGCGGGGTACCGAAGATCCCGAGTTGCAGGCGGTCGCGGCGATGCTGGCTTTTTTGCGTGGCGAAGCTTCCGCCGCGCTGACCGGTTACGATAAGGCGTTGGCGGCGTTTCGCAAGCTCAGCGGCCAACGCAACATTTACTTTTACGGGTTGGCGGGGGTGTTTTATCCGCTGGCCATTCTCAAATACGGCGACACCAAGCAGCGCGCCAAATTGGCGACCTTGCTGAATCAGGCCGGCAAGCTGGGCGGTCCTTGGACAGGCATCTATCACTATCTGGCGGTCTTCAACCAGTTTTTGCAAGGCGACCTGTCGGTTCGCGATCAACTGTTGCGGCTGGAGCTGCCGTTTCGGCTCAGCGGCGGTTTTCGCGACAGCGGCACGCCGGACGGCGTGCACGCCACGTCGCTGTTTCAATACGTGTTGTTGTTGGTCATCAAGTCCTGGGTCAAAACCGACTTTGTCGATAAGGTCGATCCGTTGGAGCAGAAGCTTTACAGTCATTTGCTGGCCAACGGTTATCGCTGGCCGGCGGCGGAGCTGGCCAAGATCTTCGCCGGTATCGACTTGCCGCGCGCCAAGCAATGGGATGCGGGTTTCTTGGAAGGTCGGACCGCGCTGAGCACGTTGTTCGTCAGTCGCGCCGATTGGGAAGTGGCCTTGGATGCGCTGCTGAATTTGCCGCTGGCCGACAAAAAGCCCGACTCGGCCGCCAGCGACAAGGCATTGCGGCTGGTTTGGCTGATCAGTCACGACGAGAAAAATCACCGTATCGAAATCGAGCCGCGCGAGCAAAAACAGCAGGGCAAGGGCGGCTGGAGCAAGGGCCGGGCGGTGGCGTTGAAGCGCCTGGCCCAGGAAACCGCCGGTTTCGATTACCTGACCGACCAGGACCTGAAAATCTGCGCCCACATCAAGGAATACCGCGACAGCGGCTGGTACGGCAGCAACACCTTTTTCGCGTTCGACGCCGGCACGCCGCAAGCCTTGATCGGCCATCCCTTGGTATTTTGGGCCGATGCGTCGGAAGTTCGAGTCGAAATCGTTAAGGGCGAGGCGGAATTGCGGGTCAAGAAATTGGGCAAGGACGACCGAATCAAAATCAGTCTGGAGCCGGCGCCCGGTTTCGAGCAAAAGTTTTATATCGCCAAGGAAGCGCCGACCCGCTTGAAGGTGGTGGAATTTACCGCCGAGCACCACAAAATTTACGGCGTGTTGGGCCCCAAGGGCTTGGAAGTGCCGATGTCCGCCCAGGAGCGGGTGTTGCAAACCCTGACCGGCATTTCCGGGTTGCTGACCGTGCATTCCGACATCGGCGGCAGTTCCAGCAGCGCCGAGCAGGTCGAAGCCGATCCGACCCCGCGCCTACATTTGTTGCCGCATGGCGAAGGATTGCGGGTAGCCTTGCTGGTGCGGCCCTTCGCCAACGGTGGCGCCTATTTTCAGCCCGGCCAGGGCGGCGAAAGCGTGCTGGCCGAGATCGACGGCAAGGCCTTGCAGGCCGCGCGCAATCTGCGCTTGGAAAAACGCCGGGCCGAGGCGGTGCTGGATGCCTGTCCGATTCTCGGCGACGGCGAGCGCGACAGCGCCGGCGACTGGCTGCTCGATCATCCGGAAACCTGTCTGGAGTTGCTGCTGCAAATCCAGGCCTTGCCGGAGGGTCAGGCGATTCTGGAGTGGCCGGAAGGCGTGCGGTTCAAGGTGTTGGGTCACTCCAGCGGCAAGGGCCTCAGCCTGCAAATCAAGCGCGACAACGATTGGTTCAGCCTACAGGGCGAGCTGAAAGTCGGCGACGACACCGTGCTGGACATGCAGCAATTGTTGGGCTTGCTCGACAACCGCGAAGGCCGTTTTCTGCAACTGAAGGACGGCCAGTTCATCGCGTTGACCGACGAATTTCGCCGCCGGCTGGAAGATTTGAAAGCCTACGCCGATCTTAGCGGCAAGAAGGTCCGCATCAATCCGCTGGCGGCGCTGACCTTGGAAGACTGGGAAGACGAGGTCGGCTTCAAGGCCGATCAGCATTGGCAGGCGCATATGCAGCGCTTGCAGGCGTCCCGCGATTACCAGCCGCGAGTGCCGTCCACCTTTCAGGCCGAATTGCGCGACTATCAGATGGACGGTTATCGTTGGCTGGCGCGGCTGGCGCAATGGGGTGTGGGCGCCTGTCTGGCCGACGACATGGGCTTGGGCAAGACCGTGCAGGGTCTGGCCTTGCTGGTCGAGCGCGCGCCGCTGGGACCGGCCTTGATCGTCGCGCCGACCTCGGTGTGCGCCAACTGGGAGAACGAAGCGATCCGCTTCGCGCCGACTCTGAACCCTATCGTGCTCGGTACCGGCGACCGCCAGCGCTTGCTGGAAAATTTGCAAGCCTTCGATCTGCTGATTTGCAGCTACGGCTTGTTGCAGCAGGAGCAGGTGGCCGAAATGCTGGCGAAAATCGAGTTCGGCACCGTGATTCTCGACGAGGCGCAGGCCATTAAAAACGTAGCCACTCGCCGCTCGCAAGGCGCGATGAATTTACAGGCCGGTTTCAAGTTGATCATGACCGGCACGCCGTTGGAAAATCATTTGGGCGAGCTGTGGAATCTGTTTCGCTTCATCAATCCGGGCCTGCTCGGCTCGCTGGAACAATTTAATCAGCGCTTCGCCGGACCGATCGAACGCGAACGCAGCGCCGAAGCGCGCTTCCGCTTGAAGAAATTGATCCAGCCCTTCATCCTGCGCCGGACCAAGACTCAGGTGTTGCAGGAGTTGCCGCCGCGCACCGAAATCCCGATTTACGTTGAACTCAGTCCGGAAGAAACCGCCTATTACGAGGCCTTGCGCCGCGACAGTCTGCGCGTGCTCAGCGCGGCGGAAGGACCGGCCGGCCAACGCCATCTGCAGATCCTGGCCGCGATCACCAAATTACGGCGCAGTTGCTGCAACACTCAGTTGGTCAACCCGGATCTGGCACTGCCCAGCAGTAAATTGGCCGCCTTCGGCGAGATCGTCGACGAATTGCTGGATAACAAACACAAGGCGCTGGTGTTCAGCCAGTTCGTCGATCATTTGCAATTAATCAAGCAATACGTTGAGCGGCGCGGCATTCGTTACCAGTATCTGGACGGCTCCACGCCGGCCAAGGAACGCCAGACGCGGGTCGATGCCTTTCAACGCGGCGAAGGAGAACTGTTTTTGATCAGTTTGAAAGCCGGCGGCGTCGGTTTGAACCTGACCGCCGCCGACTACGTGATCCACATGGACCCGTGGTGGAATCCGGCGGTCGAGGATCAGGCGTCCGACCGCGCCCACCGGATGGGCCAGCAGCGGCCGGTGACGATTTACCGGATGATCGCCAAGCAAACCATCGAGGAAAAAATCGTCGCGCTGCATGGCCATAAGCGCGACCTGGCCGATA
This sequence comes from Methylomonas sp. MS20, assembly GCF_050275925.1. Taxonomy (NCBI): domain Bacteria; kingdom Pseudomonadati; phylum Pseudomonadota; class Gammaproteobacteria; order Methylococcales; family Methylococcaceae; genus Methylomonas; species Methylomonas sp. MS20. The sequence continues at coordinate 3,655,283 of NZ_CP189962.1, read as the reverse complement.
GTCTGTTGGATGGCGCCGACTTGAGCGGCAAGGTCACGGCCAACGAATTGCTGGATTTGATGAAGGCCGAAGTCGCATAGCGGCTTATTGCCGCCTTAGATTGTGCTTCTTGCGAGCGATCGCCCGATCGGCCTTATTCTGTTGATGCGTCAAGCGGGCGCGTTCCGTATTCGTCACCACGCCGTCGGCCTTGGCATTGGCTTCCTGGCGTTCGATACGGGTTTGTTGATGTTCCAGACGATTGGCTTCGCGGGTGGTCAGCGCGCCGGAGGCTTCGCCTTGTTCGATACGACGTTCTTGATCGATTTGGCGCTGATCGATGCCCGGCGTGCCGGCCACGCCCGGTTGGCAGAACCCGATCGCCGCCAACAGGGCGGTCGTGCTAACAATCTTGGCGATGTTGTTCATCGGTGGTTTTCCTCGTGAGTTGAGTGAGCTCGGCGTATCGGCCGGGCGCCGGCTTGCTTCAAGCCGGCGGGCCCATTTTAGTCGCTACCATTAAACCTTTCTTAACCCTGCCGGCTAACCGGGAAATCGATTCGGTTTCAACTGCGCGCGCTAACTCCTTGAACTGAAAAGGCTGCGCGTTTTTCCTTGGGCGTAGCGTAAAAAGTTCTGCCGGTATCACAATATATTGTGCTAACATTTTTCCAATGGCACTACATGCAGTGGCGCAAGCCCGCACAGTGTCTTCGCTTTAATTCGTAATAAACATCAATATCTTACAAGCACAAACGTCGCCGAGTTCGCCGGTTCGGACACTATCGGTTCGCGGCGGCGCGTTTGTCGGCTTGTGAAACTCGCTCCGACGAGCGGGTTCGTCCAGTAACCATCAGACCAAAAGGGAATCCGCGCATGACCGCAAAACTTTCCGTTGTACCGTCCACCGATACCGATATTCCGCTGCAAAGCGCTTCCCTGGACATCTGGGACAGCAAATATCGTTTGAAAACCAAGGACGGCAAGGCCATCGACGCCAGTATCGACGACACATACAAACGGGTTGCCCGCGCGTTGGCCGATGTCGAGAAAACCAAGGTCTTGCGCGAACAGCATTACAAGGAATTCCTGTGGGCCTTGCGCCAGGGCGCGATTCCGGCCGGGCGGATTGTGTCGAATGCCGGCGCGTTGGAGCACAAGCCCGCTACCTCGACCATCAATTGCACCGTGTCCGGCATCATCGAAGATTCGATGGACGACATTCTGCATAAGGTCCACGAAGCCGGTTTGACCCTGAAAGCCGGCTGTGGCATCGGCTACGAATTCTCGACCTTGCGGCCGCGCGATGCCTACGTGTCCGGCGCCGGCGCCTACACATCCGGACCGCTGTCGTTCATGGACATCTACGACAAGATGTGCTTTACGGTGTCGTCCGCCGGCGGTCGGCGCGGCGCGCAAATGGCGACCTTCGATGTCGCTCACCCGGACGTGGTCGATTTCATCCGCGCCAAGCGCGAGGACGGCCGGCTGCGTCAGTTCAACCTGTCGTTATTGATTACCAGCGAATTCGTCGAAGCGGTCAAAAACAACGGCCCGTGGTCGCTGTCTTTCCCGATTACCGAGCGCGAACAGATCGCCGACCAGTTGGATTTGAACGATGGCGCCAAAGTGATCTGGCGCGATCTGCCCAATAAGAAAGGTTACGTGGTCAACGAGGCCGGTCTGGTGGCCTGCCGGATCAGCAAAGTGATGCCGGCCCGCCGCCTGTGGGACATCATCATGTCCTCGACCTACGATTACGCCGAACCCGGCTTCATCCTGATCGACAAGGTCAACGAGATGAACAACAACTGGTTCTGCGAGCACATCCGCGCCACCAACCCCTGCGGCGAACAACCGCTACCGCCTTACGGCTCCTGCCTGTTGGGCTCGATCAATCTGACCCGCTTCGTCGAGCAGCCGTTCACCGAGCAAGCCCGCTTCAACTGGGACGACTACCGCAAGACCGTGCGCATCTTTACCCGCATGCTGGACAACGTCGTCGAGATCAACGGCCTGCCGCTGCAAAAACAGCGCGACGAAATCACCGGCAAGCGCCGCCACGGCATGGGCTATTTGGGCTTGGGTTCGACGATCACGATGCTGGGTCTGAAATACGGCAACGCCGAGTCGCTGGACTTCACCGAGGAAGTCACCAAAGTCATGGCCGTGGAGGGCTGGAAAACCGGCCTGGAACTGGCGAAGGAAAAAGGCCCGGCGCCGATCATGGAGCAGTTGTTCGAAGTGAGCGGCGAAATGCTGCACAAACGCCCGGAAATGAAAGCCGACGGCTACAAGCTCGGCGACCAGGTGCCCGGCAAGGTGTTGCACGCCAAATACAGCCGCTACATGCAAAAGCTGGCGCAAGTCGAGCCGGAACTGGTGGCGCAACTGGCCGAAACCGGCTGCCGCTTTACCCACCACAGTTCGATCGCGCCGACCGGCACCATCTCGCTGTCTCTGGCCAACAACGCCAGCAACGGCATCGAACCCAGCTTTGCCCACCACTATTCGCGCAACGTGATCCGCGAGGGCAAGAAGTCCAAGGAAAAAATCGACGTGTTCTCGTTCGAATTGCTGGCCTACCGCCACTTGGTCAACCCGGACGCGATGCCCTATAGCGACAATCCCGCGCAACAACTGCCGGACTACTTCATCGCCGCCGACGACATCTCGCCGAAACAGCACGTCGACATTCAGGCCGCCGCGCAACGCTGGATCGACTCGTCGATTTCCAAGACCGCCAACGTGCCGACCGACTACCCCTACGAAGACTTCAAGTCGATCTACGAATACGCCTACGAACAAGGCCTGAAAGGCTGCACCACCTTCCGCTTCAATCCGGAAGTGTTCCAGGGCGTGTTGGTGAAAGAGTCCGATCTGGAAAACACCACCTACCAGTTCACGTTGGAAGACGGCCATGTGGTGGAATTTAAAGGCAACGAAGACGTGGAATACGACGGCGAAGTCCATACCGCAGCCAACTTGTTCGATGCTTTGAAGGAAGGTTATTACGGCAAGTTTTAATTAAATAAACGAATCGACATGAACGGTTCATTTTCAGATTACATCGTTTATGTCGATGAAAGCGGTGATCATGGTCTAAATAGTATCGACCCGAGTTATCCGATATTCGTATTGGTGTTTTGTATTTTTAAGAAGAACGATTATGTGCGTACCGTCGTGCCGTTGATTCAAGAATTCAAACTCAAGCATTTTGGTCACGATCAGGTTGTTTTACACGAAACCGATATTCGCAGGGATCGCGGCAGCTTTGCTTTCTTGAAAAGTCGGCAGCTGAAAGCCGAATTTTTGAACGAATTGACGTTAATCATTCAACAATCACCTTTTACCTTAATCAGTTCCGTGATCGATAAGCAGCGTTACCGGCAAAAACATCAGGCTGTGGAGAACCCTTACCATATTGGCCTGCGTTTCGGTTTGGAAAGGATTTTTTATTGTTTGCGACAACCGTCTTTGACCCATATCGTTGTAGAACAACGCGGCAAAGTAGAAGACGATGAATTGGAATTAGAGTTTCGACGTATTTGCGCGGGAGATAACTATTTGCACAAGCCATTGCCGTTTCAATTGGTATTTGCCGACAAGAAAAGTAATTCCGCCGGCTTGCAACTGGCAGATCTGGTAGCACGCCCCATCGGGCTGCATTACTTACGGCCGGAGCAAGGCAATAGAGCATTCGAAATCGTAAACGAAAAATTTTATACCAACGCTCGGGGCGACAAGCATGGTTACGGACTGAAATGCTACCCCTAAAAAACAAAAAGCCCCGATGTAACCACCGAGGCTTTCTGTCGACCGAGTATCCTCAATCCTTGGAAGCATTATCTGTTTGGCAACTTGTTTAGTCAAGCTCGGTAACTGACGAATTCAACAGACAAAATTTTAAAGGCAAGCAACATGACCCTACACAAAATCAGCAAAAAAATCGTCGGCTACAAAGTCCTGAGCAAGGACAGCGCCGAAGCGGTTCAACAAGCGGAAGCGGAAAAGCCGTCGCTGGAATCGATGCACGAAAACGTCGAGCGTCCGGAAATGCTGGTCGGCTCCACCTACAAGATCAAGACGCCGCAATCCGAGCACGCCTTGTACATCACGATCAACGACATCATCCTTAATCAGGACACCGCCCACGAAGAGCGCCGGCCTTACGAAATTTTCATCAATTCCAAGAATATGGAGCATTTTCAATGGGTATTAGCGTTGACGCGGGTCATCTCGGCGGTGTTCCGCAAGGGCGGCGACGCTTGTTTCCTGGTCGAAGAGCTGAAAGCGGTGTTCGATCCGCGCGGCGGTTATTTCAAAAAGGGTGGGGTGTTCATGCCGTCCTTGGTCGCTGAAATTGGTCATGCCATCGAGTCGCATCTGAAGCACATCGGCATGATCAAGCCGGAAAAACTCAGCGACCATCACCAGCAGTTGTTGGACGAGAAACGCCGGGAATTCGAGGCTTTGCACGGTTCCAGCGAGGGGCAGGCGTTTCCGGAAAAGGCCGTGCTGTGTAACAAGTGTTCGACCAAGGCGATGGTGTTGATGGATGGGTGTATGACTTGTTTGAATTGTGGGGAGTCGAAGTGTGGGTGATGTTGCTTGTGACGGTGATTTGAGCCCACAACTGCTAGGGTTACACGTTCGCTGATGAACTACCTCCAATTTTAAAATTAGCAAGGTTGCAAAAATTAACCTATAAGTTAACATATGAAGCTGAAAGTGCTGCATCACGACAAATTCAAAATTGCCGCCACTATGAATGGTACAGAGTGTGAGGTAGAAGCTTTCTTTGAAGAGTCGATTTCGAACTCTAACTACGAAGCTAGTGCTGAAGGTTTATTTGTATTGATCGAACGCATTGCAAAAGACGGATTAGATGGCCTTTCACCTCATGTTTGGCATTTAGTAGACAAAGATAACAAAATTTATGAACTAATTAAGGGTGATTTGCGGTTACTGTTTTTTAAAGGTCCAGGCGACTTATTAGTGATTGCCTCACACGGGTTCATTAAGAAAACTCAGAAGACCCCAGATAATGAAAAAAATAAAGCAATCCGCCGTAAAAAACAGTATCAAAAAGATTGCGATGCATGCAATATCGAGCTGGTTGATGAATAGGAGGATATGAAATGGCTATTAAATCTTTCAAAAAGTTAGTACTGCAAGCGAAACTCCGTGATAGTTACTGGGTGGAAAAAGCTAAATTAGACTTTTCCATCGCCCTTAACCAATTTTTTGAGCGTAGCGGTAAAACTCAAAAAGAATTAGCGAGCAAACTAAATACCAGTCCTGCTTATATTACTAAGGTGTTTCGAGGTGATGCTAATTTTACTATCGAAACTATGGTTAAGCTAGCTAGAGCGGTTGATGGTCAATTACATATTGATATAGCTCCACAGAAACTCAAAAATTATCAGCCAACACCCTTAGAGAGTGCTAATAGAGCCATCCTAATTTATTGCGGAAATTCTACTGACAGCTTTAGGCCTGTCAATCCAACTAATTTGCCAAAAACAAATAGTGTTAATACAGCAACGTGCTGAAAATTTATGACTGATCGATATTTACATGCCATTTGGTGCGACGATATTCGACAAGAGATCGGTAACAAGCCTTCTTTCATGGGTACTTATGTCAGTGGAATTACCGTGCCGATTTTGCCTTTTTTTCTACCAAAACTTTGCGCTTACGTCTGGGCATCTACCTGTATTGAGAAACCATTCCAAAAAATAGATGTTAAAGTGGCTCGTGATGATGGGACTGTTTTAGCTCAAATGAAAATAGATAACTGTAAAAATATGGCGGAACAATTAGGTGATATTGGTGATGCAAAAACAATGTTGATGATGTTTGGCATGAATATATTAGGTGTTGAATTACCTGAAGATTGCAAATATATTTCTGTAACGATGGAAAACGAATCTGAAATTTTAGAAGGCCCTAAGTTACGTATCACTGTTGCGCCACCAGCAGGGTAGGGTGGGCACGGTTTATGTGCCCGCGCGGAATTAAAACGGCAGGATATTGTTTCGCTATCGCTAAGATCAATTGAATGCCGGTTCGCCGACAGGCTGCCGCGATGCTTGATTTCGATTGGTAATCAAGCTTGAGCTGGGTTACCCGATTTTGGAAGCGTCAGATTTCCGGTCAAATCAATGAAAGCTGGAGTTATCAAGGCGTGATTCCCAAACTGGCGTTTGGGAATCGCCGCTCTCTGCGTTTATTGCTCGGAGGTTTGCGTAGAGATGCCTGAATATTCCTTAAAGCATTTCGAGAGAAATCGATCGTAAAAAGTTTGCTTCGTTAAGACAGGGTCGGCCTTGTCTAGCAGGCCGCCGGACTAGACAGGATACGCGGTGACGCCGCCGGACGTGAAGCCGTTGGCGTCCTGTACCAAAATTTCCCATCCGTGTGCGGCCGTTGTGCTCCGCCGAATGATTGCGCTACCGGCCAGTGCGGGCAATGCTCGGACCAACACCTGATTGCCGTCGGGGTAAACGGGTAAGTTATTCCACGCCGCCTTGGTGGGTTCGTGATAAAAATAAATGCCTTTGGGTCCGCGATCGACCGCGACGATGGTGCAGCCGCCCAAGCCCACCGTGAAGATATATTGAACGGTTCCCGGCACGCTGTTGGCCGGTATGTAACCGAATTTGCTGGCGTCGTTGGTGTCTTCGTTGATGAAGGGTATCCAACCCGCGATGATCGGCGCGCCCTTGCGCGACGTTTGCGCGTACGCACCTTGTGCGCCAAGTATTTTTAAATCGACGACGGCCGGATACTTGGCGATGGGTACTAAGTCGAACTCCAATGGAATCCGGCATTTTCGTTTACTATCGCTAAATTGACTAGCCAAATGTTTGGCATTAATAGTTTCGTTTAAGCTGTCTTTACCATCCATGGTTTTTCCGGCGTTATAACTGTAAATGAGTTTTTGGCCCATATAGGTTGCCGGGTTGAGACGAAATGCCGCGTTATTGCCGTTCATGGAACACCTCGGGTTTGATAGTGGAAAGTCGCTACTTTCGTAAAAACACTAGCTGACTTTAATTTTCGGTGGCGAAGCCAAAATATTCATCATAATCAGCTGTTAAAATAAAGCCGCCCCTCGTGTTTTCTCTCATTGCGGAGAGTCGAGGGGCGATCCGTGTATTATGGGTTAATTGGTTTTTTTCAGAAGCACTTCGTTCATTGCAATAATGTTGTTCACCAAACTTCTACCCGGGAAGTCCATCATGACAATACCCATCCGTTTGGTCAGTTTGAGATTGATATTCAAGTTTTTATACAACTGATTGATGGATTGGTAATTAAGCGCCAAATCCGCCAGGAATTTGCTGCTGAGTTGATTGGTGCCCAGGAAAGCGATGGAGCACAATTTACCCAGGCAGCCGACTCTAGGAAAATCCGGATAGGTATTCGGACTGGTTAGCGTGGTTAAACCGGTCAATAATTGCGCTGCATTGGTTTCATGCGAACTGTGGCCGCTGGCGACAAAATAAGGGAATGAGCCGTTGCCGCCATCCAGGAAGTTAATATAAATTTTATTGGCATCGCCGGTTGAAGCGGCCATGAAATGCGCTTTGACTTGTTCCCATTTGCCGTACAAATCCCAGTTTGTTTTCAATTTGTAATTGTCCTGTACGGTACCTTGCTTGTAGATTTCGGAATAGTTAATACCAATGGGCGAACCGGAATAATTTTGTAACAATACCGCCTTACCCCGTATCTCGCCTAGCGTGGGATTAGTAGTACCTTGCAGATCCAAAAACAGGCCGGGGAACTTGCCGACGATGTAATTATAGGTATCGGAGAAACTGCGGGTATTATTCACGCCGACAACATCTTCAGTAACTCGCATAATCACGGTCTCGCTGGGATTAGCCGCCAAAAAGTCATCCACAGCGTTCAACACGTCCTGGTAGGTGGCATTTTGGGTAACCCCTGCGCGAGAAATAATTAAATTATCGTTTTTATGCCAGCAGCGTATATCCAGCACGCGGATTCCGGAGTTTAACTGATCGGCGACGCTCATTGATTGGGTTTGTATATCGTCGTCACCGTAACGAGCCATGGAATCGTGTGTCCCCGGCAGCGAAAGTTCGCTGAGTTTTAACGTATCCGGTAGCGTCTTCATCCACTGCTCGTTATTGTAAACGCCAATATAGGCATCGTGAGAATAGGCCGCCGTATCGATACCCGAAAATACGTTGCCGCTGAAGCAAGCTATACCGGCAAATGTTAAAGCAGCGAAAGTGGATTTTAGTTTCATGGTTGGATCCTCATATTGATGTTTTAAAAAAGATATTTAAGTGAAACGATCGATATATGAGGGGCAAACGCTGTGCCAGTTTGGCGAGATTATTTTAAATAACTGATTTACCTTGGAATAGTTAAGTTCGCTGTTGAACAAAATCGATATTATTGCGGATTCTGGCTACGATATTCAGTAGTGATGACGAAATATCGTAGCTGGGGTCGGTCAGCGAGTGGAATTGAAGCGAATGATTCAGTTCACTCAAAAAGGCGTTGGGCAAAGTCCGGTCGTCATCGAATCGCAATGCCATCGATCGCGGTTAAAGCTTTACCAGCCCAGCTGTTTCATTCTCCGGGGGGAGGCAGTGCTTTCATGATCGTGCGATCCATTGAGCGATTCGACTTACCGACATCACCGATGCTCCTGCTTCAGTGCGCGGTCGTGTAATAGGCAATGATTTTGTCGGCGACGGCCTTGGCGCCGGCGTCGCCGGTCAGCACCGCGTAGTAATAGAACGACAGCGCGATGTTCACGTAGGAAATGCCTTTTTCGACGCCGAGAAATTTGTCGCCGCCGGGATAGACCCGACTATTGCCGTCGGACAGGATTTCGCCGCTGGGCTTGATGCGGGTTTGTTCCCAAGCGATTCCCGAGCTTATTGCATCCCACAGCCTTTGCCTGATCGCCTGGTCCGCCGGATCGGCATTCAGATACAGAATAAACAAACGAAACAAGCTTACGCCCTGATAGCTGCTGTCATAGCCATCCAGTTCCGGCAACACGCCGTTCGGCCATTGGGCGTTCAAGCCCAGTTCGGTAAACGCGATACCGACATCGATCGCGTCCTGGCGGTTCAGAGCGCGGCCCACCAAATAGAAGCCGGCGCCGTCGTAATACAGGTGATTGGAGAGCGGCGTATCGTAATCGATCAACAAGTCCTGCTGGGTTAACAACCAGTCAATCGATAGGTCCGCCTGTTCCTTAATGAGGTCTATCCTGCGACGCAGGTCGGCGGTGTCGACGCTGCTTCGAAACCACGCGTTGCCGTCCAGCAAAATCAGCGAGCGGCCGAGTTCGCTGAAAAAGAATGTCGTCGCGTCGGCGTAGTCTTGCGGATAGGGTATCAAGTTGGCCGGTAGCGTCGGCGGAACCACGATCGGAAACGAACCGTCGGGATTTTGATGGTCGAAGGCGTATTCCAACGCTTTGATGCCGGATTCGAGGACGGCGGCGTTGCGCAGATACAAGCCGCGAACGATGGTCCAGGTCACGCCGTCCTGAAAGCGCACCGAAAAATAGCCCGGACGATTTCGCTGCAGCGCGCCTTGCGCATCCGGCACCGCCAGTCCGGCCAGACGATTGATCAGCGTCGCGTTGAAGGATTTGAGCAGCGACCATTCGTTCGTGGAGGGCATGGAGTAAACGCCCACCGGGATAGCCGGATTACTGAGCGCTTGCGTATCCGGCGCGGGATCGCTTGCCGCGACAGCGCAACTGAAAAGCGACGTTGCGGCAAACAGGATGCAAACCAACGGATTTTGGGGCATGTGGTCTCCTTGTCATCGAATGACTTTGGGTTGAATAACGCGAGAAGCCTGGCCGATGAACGGCGAGTTCGGCTAGCGGTTAGAGTATAGCGGCTTACACCAGGATGGCCGAAAGTCGCCGAACAGTCGCGTTATGAAATGACCGGCGTTGAACCGGACTAAGCATTCGGCAAAGCCTATCCGGTCGGCCCCAGTCGGACGGATGTGTCGGTGTATTGAATCTGCTACTCGCTAGCTCCCGCTTTTGAAGGCATTGTTAGCTCAAGCCGCTTTTTCAACGTTTTTGGGCCTCCGACTGGCCCGTTCAAATAATTTTCGTAACGATCTACGGAGCACCTTTATTGCATGGTAAGGAACTCACTCGGCGTTACCTGAGAAACCTGGGTGTTATATTGTTGCATTCGCATTCGTTATAATATAACATTTTTGCCGGCTCCCTTTTCCTGTTCCACCGATGAATAAAACTGCTTTTTTCTTGTTGATGCTGCCCGCGAGTTTGCTTCACGCGGAAACCCAAACCGACATCCCGCTGGACGAGGTTATTGTCACCGCGCCGTTGCCGGTGACAAAAGCCGAGGCCGGATCGCCGGTCACTGTGCTTAGCGACGACGAGTTGAGGATGAAAACCGGCCACAGCATAGGGGATACCTTGAAAAACGAACTGGGCATTTCCAGTCAGTCTTTCGGCCCCGGCGTCGGCACGCCGGTAATACGCGGCCAAGCCGGCCCGAGGGTCAGGGTGTTGAGCAATGGCATCGGCAGCAATGACGTGTCGGCGATCAGTCCGGACCACGCTACCAGCGTCGAGCCGCTGTTGGCCGAGCGCATCGAAGTGCTGCGCGGCCCGGCGACACTGCTGTACGGCAGCGGTGCGATGGGCGGTGTGGTCAACGTGATCGACAACCGGATTCCCGGCAAGGCCTTCGACAAAGCCTTGAACGCGGCGCTGGAGCAACGCTTCGACTCGACCAGCGACGAAACCAGCACCACGATGAAAGTCGAAGGCAGCAAGGATCACATTGCCTATCACTTGGACGGCTTTTATCGGCATCGCAATAAATTGGACATTGGCGGCCAGGGTATCGATACCGCCAAGGTAGCGATCACCGACCCTTCGTTGGAAGTCGTGGACAACCCGCGCGGCTATTTGAACAACACTGGTGCCGAGGCGATCAGCGGTTCGGCCGGCTTGTCCTGGGTCGGCGACAACGGCTTCGCCGGCGCGTCGATCAACAACTTGAACAATAGCTACGGCATTGCCCCGGACGGCACCGGCACGGAAACGGTGCGCATCGCGATGCGCCAGAACAAATACGATTTCAAGAGCGAACTGACTAATCCGCTACCGTTCGCGAAAACCTTGCGCACCCGGCTGGGCTACACCGATTACCAACACACCGAAATCGCCAACGGTGAACCCGGCGCTTTTTTCACGAATAAAAGCTACGAAGGCCGCGTCGAACTCAACCATCAAGACATCGGCCCGTTGCGCGGCGCGGTCGGCTTTCAAGCTCAGGTCAGCGATTTCAACGCCGTCGAGAAACTGACCGGCGCCAGCATCGTACCGCGCTCGGACACCTATAGCTATGGTGTGTTCGGCGTCGAGGCCTTCGATTTGGGCCCGGTCACCTACCAACTCGGCACCCGTGTCGAGCAAACCGACATACATCCTGACGGCTTCGCCCCATTAAGTTACACGCCGGTTAGCGCCTCGGTGTCGGCACTGTGGAAGCTGGACAGCCGCAACAGTCTGAATTTGGCAATCACCCGCTCGTCGCGGGCGCCCAATGTCCAGGAACTGCTGGCCAACGGCTATCACGACGCCACCCGCAGCTTCGAACTGGGCAGCTTGAGCTTGAAGGAAGAAACCGCTTATAACCTGGACCTGGGCTACCGTTTTAAAAGCGACTGGCTGCGCGCGGAGTTGGATTTGTTCCACAACTGGGCCGGCGATTACATTTACCAGCACCGCACCGGCGCCTTCGTCGACGAAGAGGGCAACCCTTGCGCCGTGGACTGTAAACCGGTGGTGCAAAGCAGCCAGCAAGACGCCATTTTCAAAGGCTACGAGGCCAAGCTGATTTTCCCGGTCGTCGAAAATCACCTGGGTTTGGTGGAGCTGACCTTGTTCAGCGATTACACCCGGGGCGAATTCAAAACCGGTGGCGACGTGCCGCGCATGCCGCCACTACGCTACGGGCTGCAACTGGACTACAACAAAGACAAGGTCTCCAGCTACCTGCGCCTGACCCGCGCCGACGATCAGACCCACGTCGGCGAGTTCGAGACTTCGACGGCCGGCTATTACTTGCTGAACGCTGGCGTCAACTACCAAATCAAAGCCGCCGGCGACGCCAAGCTGTTGGTATTCGCCAAGGGCAACAACTTGCTCGATCAAAACATCCGCAACGCCACGTCGTATTTGCGCAATTTCGCGCCGGAGGCCGGTCGCGGCGCGGAAGTCGGATTTAGACTGAGCTATTAATAAGCAAGGGCGCCGCGATTCGCTGGCGCCCTTTTTTTGGACTGCAATTGTTATAGTATAACATCGGCATGACTACACTAATTCCATCCAAGCTGCCCGTCACGGTCTTGTCCGGCTTTCTCGGCGCCGGTAAAACCACACTACTCAACCATATTCTCGGTAACCGGGAAAACCGGCGAGTGGCGGTGATCGTCAACGACATGAGCGAGGTAAATATCGACGCCGCGCTGGTCAAGAACGAGGTGCAACTGAATCGCGGCCAGGAAAAGCTGGTCGAAATGAGCAACGGGTGTATTTGCTGCACCCTGCGAGAGGACTTGCTGATCGAGGTCGGCAAACTGGCCAAGGACGGCCGCTTTGATTATTTGGTGATCGAGTCCACCGGCATTGCCGAACCGCTGCCGATTGCAGAGACCTTCACCTTTCGCGACGACAGCGGCATCAGCCTGTCCGACATCGCCAAGCTGGATACGCTGGTGACCGTGGTCGATGCCGTGAATTTCCTGCGCCAATACCAGGAAGCCTTGAGTTTGAAGGAAGCCGGCGAAGCCTTGGGCGAAGACGACGAGCGCAATGTCGCCGACCTGCTGGTCGACCAGATCGAATTCGCCAACGTCATTTTGATTTCCAAGATCGACTTGATCGCCGGCGACGAAATCGCCAATCTGCAAGCGATTTTGCGCAGTCTGAATCCCGATGCCGAAATCGTGTCGATGGTCATGGGCCAAGTCGATCTCGGTAAGGTGCTGGACACCGGTCTGTTCGACTTCGAAAAAGCCGAGCAAGCGCCGGGTTGGCTGAAGGAGTTGCGCGGCGAGCACGTTCCCGAGACCGAGGAGTACGGCATCTCCAGCTTCGTTTACCGCGCCCGCCGGCCGTTTCATACCGAGCGCTTTTACCGCCACTTGCACGAAGGCGAATGGGACAACGGCACCTTGCTGCGTTCCAAGGGCTTTTTCTGGTTGGCTTCGCGCCCCGAATACGCCGGCAACTGGTCGCAAGCCGGCGGCATCATGCGCCACGGCCTGGCCGGGCGCTGGTGGGCCTCGGCACCCGAGGAGCAATGGCCGGCCGAGTATCTGGACGACATCCGCGAACAATGGGTCGAGCCCTACGGCGATTGCCGCCAGGAACTGGTCTTCATCGGTCAGAATGTGGATGCCGAAAAGCTCCGTCGCGAACTGGACGCTTGCCTGCTGACCGACGCCGAATTAGCGGCGGGGCCGGATGTGTGGCGAAAACTTCGGGACGATTTCCCACGGTGGTTTAGCGATGGCGGACACTGATGGCTTTCCGCCGTTGACCGGTGGCGAACTGCCGTCGATGCTCGGAGTCGTGCTGCGCTTGCGCGACCAAGCCTCGCGGCGAGACGCGTTGATCTCCGCCTATCTGCTGATACTGGGTTGCACCGTCGCAGGGGTGCTCTTTCAAGCTCAGTCCCGGCGGGTCGCCGACTTTATCGACCACCCGCACCGTCAACACCTTTCGTTTCCACATCGGGGGTAGCGCCGCCATGAATACTTATTTAGCCACCATCGCCGCCAGTCTCGCGGTCAGCCTGTGCTCGCTATCCAGCGCGTTTGCATTGTGGCTACCGGCGGCAAGTTTGAAGCGCATCGTGCCGTTCCTGGTGGCACTGGCCGTCGGGGTTTTACTGGGCGACGCCTTCATTCACTTGATTCCGGACGCGGTCGCCCGCCAAGGTTCGGTGAGTACGGTGTGCATGACCGCGTTGATCGGTGTGTTCGGTTTTTTCGTATTGGAAAAGCTGGTGCGCTGGCGCCACGACCACAACGTCGACACCCGGCCTGCCGGTAGCGAAATCCTGCCGTTGGCAAAAATGAATTTGATCGGCGACGCCATCCACAACTTCGTCGACGGCATTCTGATCGCCGGCAGTTTCCTGGCTGATCCGGCGCTGGGCCTGACCACCACGCTGGCCATCGTCGCCCACGAAGTGCCTCAGGAACTCGGCGATGTCGGCGCATTGCTGCGCGGCGGTTATGCGCCTAGGCAGGCGGTGTTGTACAACTTTTATTGCTCGCTGAGCGTCGTGCCCGGCGCCTTGTTTACCTTGCTGCTCAGTCAGGTCGCCGCATCGTCCTTGGTCGTGTTGTTGCCGATCGCCGCCGGCGGTTTCATCTACATTGCCGCTTCCGACCTGATTCCGGTGCTGCACGAGCGCTCGACCTTGCGCCATCTCGGCGGCCAAAGCGCGTCGTTCGCGCTCGGGATTGCCTTCATGCAAGGTATCGTCGTTTTCGAACAATCCCTGTTAGCCCACTAAGGAGTGACCCATGTTTGCCCGCGCACCTTTCGCTCAAACGGTCGGATCGCCACGGGTACCGCCCAACAGCTTTCAACCGCTGGAGCGACGCCCCGCGACCAAAACCGTGATGTCCGATCGATTTGCCGATCTGGCCCGAATCTACGAGGAGGACGTCAATCTGTGTTTGATCGACCGACCGTTACCGCTCGAGATCGAAGGCTTCGTCTACGCCGCGCTAAGCAACAAGACCAGAATCGAAATCAGCCAGGCTGTCGATCCCAGCCGTTACGACTTTGGGGCCATTTGGCCGCAAGTTGCCGCTCTGGACGGCTTCCAGGCTTGGCTGGACGACGTGGTCTGGTTGACCTCGGCGTTTTGCGAATTGTTCGGCCAGCGCGAAGCCGGCCTGCGCTTGCGGACTCTGGATAACGCGATGTGCCCGCGTTTTCACGTCGATAGGGTGCCGGCGCGGATGATTTGCAGTTATGGCGGCATCGGCACCGAATGGCTGCCGGAATACGCGGTCGATCGCGACAAACTGGGCATGGGTGGGTGCGGCGTACCGGATCAAGTATCCGGGTTGATCGCCGACGCCACCGCGATTCGGCAAATGCCGGCTTACGCGGTCGGTTTGATGAAGGGCGAGCACTGGGTAGGCAATGAAGGCCGCGGTTTGGTCCACCGTTCGCCAACCCCAACCGCGGTCCAGCCGCGGCGGCTGTTGTTGACCTTGGATATGTTGTGAGCCGCCGGGGCGTTGCCGCTCGCTTTCCGGCCTATCGTCGTCGAAGGCTGCGGCTCGAACGGCGCCAATCACCATCGACCAAGCGGAGCCAATCTCCGGTGGCTGAGCGGAATCCATTGCCGTTGGCCAAGCGGAGCCAATCTCCGTTGGCAGTGCGGAGTCTATGGTTGTTGGTCAAGCGGAGCCAATCTCCGTTGCCTGAGCGGAGTCTATGGTCGTTGACCAAGCGGAGCCAATCTCCGTTGGCTGTGCGGAGTCTATGGTTGTTGATCAAGCGGAGCCAATCTCCGGTGGCTGAGCGGAGTCGAAGCCAGCCGTGTTTGGCTATACCCGGCTTTCGGCCATTGATTCGTTGGGAATCTCAAGCTTGGTACGCGGTGAGTACCCTACCATCTTATGTTGATTAAGCTCCACAACGGCGCCATTTACGACCCGGCGCAAAATCTGCACGGCCAAATCGGCGACCTGTTCATCCGCGACGGCATCATCGTCGCCGACCCTGGTCCGAACGCGCGTTTCGATGCGATTTACGACGCCACCGGCCAGATCGTCATGGCCGGCGCCATCGACATTCACAGCCACATCGCCGGCGGCAACGTCAACACCGCCAGACTGTTACTGCCGGAGCAGCACCGCAACCGGATGGTGCGGCGGCTCAATCATCCGTTTTCCACTGCCAAATGGTCCAGTACCGACATCGGCTATCGCTACGCCCGGATGGGCTACACCTGCGTGGCCGAACCGGCCATGCTACCGGTCGGCGCGCTGGACGTGCATCTGCAAATGGCCGACATCCCAATCATCGACACCGCCGCGCTGGCGATACTCGGCAACGACGATCTGCTGTTGCGGCTGATGCGTGCCAAGGCCGGCCAAAATCAAATCAACGATTACGTGGCCTGGACTTTAAATGCCACTAGGGCTTTGGGATTGAAAGTCATCAATGCCGGCGGCGCCAACGCCTTCAAAAGCAACGTCCGCCAGTTCGATCTGGACGACATCGTGCCCGATTACGGCGTCAGTTCCCGACAAATTCTGCAAACCCTGCAACGCGCCGCCTGCGAATTGGGCGTACCGCATCCGGTACACGTGCACTGCAACAATCTGGGCACGCCCGGCAACGTCGAAACCGCCGTCGCCACGATGGAGGCCGCGCAAGGCCTGCCCATGCATCTGGCCCATATTCAGTTTTACGCTTACGGAGCGGAAGGCGCCAAGGGCTTTTCGTCGGCGGCCGCGCGATTATTGGAAGCCTTCAACCGCCATCCCAATATCACGATGGATGTCGGCCAAGTCCTGTTCGGCCAAACCGTGACGATCTCCGGCGACGTGATCGCCCAATACAGCCGCCACGCCGATGCCAGCCCGAGCAAATACGTGATGTGGGACGCCGAGAACGAAGGCTCGGGCGGCGTGGTGCCGTATCGTTACCGCGAAGCCAGTTTCGTCAACACTTTGCAATGGGCGATCGGCCTGGAATTGTTCTTACTGGCCGACGCGCCGGAACGTTTGTTCTTCACCACCGACCACCCCAACGGCGCGCCGTTCACCGCCTACCCGGAATTAATCCGCCTGTTGATGGACGCCGATTACCGGCGGGAATGCATGGCGCACCTGAACCAGGAGGCCCTGGCCCTGACTTTGTTGCCGAGTCTGAAACGCGAATTGACGCTGACCGAAATCGCCACGATGACCCGCTCCGCCGCCGCCAAGTTGCTGGGCCTAAACGACCGCGGCAACCTGGCACCGGGGGCGGTCGCCGACATCGCCGTCTACAATCCGGGCCAAATTGCTGGCGCTCGTCCCGACTACCGGGCCATGTTCGCCGATGCCGCATTGGTGTTCAAAAACGGTCGAGTGGTGGTCAAGGACGGCGTGGTGGTCGACCGCCCGGAGGGGCAAGCGCAGGCCGTCTCGCCGGATTACGACGCCGGCATCGCCCGCACCGTCAAGCAGCATTTCGACCGCTTCTACAGCCTGAAACTCGATCAATACGCGGTCAACGACGGCGATTTCGGCGAGCGGCCACGTTTTCATTACCTGTAAACCAAACCCATGACGCCCATCGAAGACATCCAAGCCCGCGCCGACAATCGCCGCATTGCCATCGACAAAGTCGGCATCAAGGACATTCTGCATCCGGTGCGGGTTCAGGACAAAAGCGTCGGCGAACAACGCACCGTGGCTCGCTTCGCGATGTACGTGAATCTGCCTCACGACTTCAAGGGCACTCACATGTCGCGCTTCGTCGAAATCCTCAATAGCCACGACCGGGAAATCAGCATCGCCTCGTTTCCGGCCATGCTCCGCGAAATGCTGGACCGGCTGGAAGCCGAATCCGGCTATATCGACATGCGCTTTCCGTACTTTATCGAGAAAGCCGCGCCGATCAGCGGCGTGCGCAGCCTGCTGGATTACCAGGTCGGTTTCATCGGCGAAATCGATGCTGCCGGCTGCCGCGCCAAGGTACAAGTCGTGGTGCCGGTCACCAGCTTGTGCCCGTGCTCCAAGGAAATTTCCGAGCGCGGCGCCCACAACCAGCGCTCCCACGTGACGGTCACGGTGGCGACCGACAGCTTTATTTGGGTGGAAGATCTGATTGCATTGGTCGAAACCGAAGCCTCGTCGCCGATCTACGGCCTGCTGAAGCGCCCGGACGAAAAATACGTCACCGAATACGCCTACGACCACCCGAAATTCGTCGAGGACATGGTTCGAGACGTGGCGGCCCGCCTCGACGCCGAAGCACGTATCAGCGCCTACACCGTGGAATCGGAAAACTTCGAATCGATCCACAACCACTCGGCTTACGCGTTGATCGAGCGTCGCAAGCCGCGGCTCTAATCCCGGAGGCCTCATGCAAACCAAGTTGACACACAGCGACCGGATACCGGTCACGATCCTGACCGGTTTCCTCGGCGCCGGCAAAACCACGTTGCTCAACCGCATCCTCACCGAACACCACGGCCGGCGCATCGCGGTCATCGAAAACGAGTTCGGCGAGGCCGGCATCGACAACGAGTTGCTGGTGCAAGCCGACGAACAAATCGTCACGATGAACAACGGCTGTATTTGCTGCACGGTGCGCGGCGACTTGGTACGCATCCTCGGCGAATTGTCCGAGCGCCGGGAAAGCGGCGAGCTGTATTTCGAGCGAGTCGTCATCGAAACCACCGGTCTGGCCGATCCGGCGCCGGTGGCCCAAACCTTTTTCATCGATCAGGATATCGCCGAAAACTACAAGTTGGACGCCATCGTCACCGTCGTCGATGCCGCGCACGCCCATCAACAATTGGCGGAACACCACGAAGCCCAGGAACAAGTCGGCTTCGCCGACCGAATCTTGCTGTCCAAAACCGACTTGGTCGCAGCCGAAATCGCCGCCGACCTGGAAAGCCGGCTAAGGGCGATGAATCCCAGGGCACCGATCAAGCGCGTACATTTCGGCGAAACCGAGTTGAGCAACATTCTGGACATCGACGGCTTCAAACTGGACGACATCCTGAATATCGAGCCGGATTTCTTGGAAGACCTCAGCCACGAACACGATGACGACATCACTTCCTTCGTGTTCGAAACCGACCGCGCGCTGGACGCCGCGCGGATTCTGGCCTTTCTCGACATCATGGTCCGCGATCACGGTAACGACCTGCTGCGCTACAAAGGCATATTGCACATCGCCGGCTGCGACAAGAAAGTCATCTATCAAGGTGTACACATGCTGCTGACCGAAAGCTTCGGCAATCCCTGGCCCGCCGGCGAAACCCGCGCCTCGCGGCTGGTATTCATAGGCCGCAACCTGCCCAGGCAAGAGATGTTGGAAGCACTGGCCTCCTGCCAAGTCGCCTGAGCGGGCACAACCGGGAGTGCAAACCTAGGTTTGTACTCCGGCGTTTGGACACCGCTGATTGGGCATCTGCATCGCCGTCTTGCTTGCCGCTACCCGCCGTTAGGCAATATCGACGGCTCGTTCGGCGACCGAACAAGCCGGTTTGGAATTTCAAGTTTTGAGCGTTCAGCGGTTGCAATGACCGGCGATCGGCCGCCGCCGTCCAGCCGGAACTTTCCGCATGCTTACCGGCGGTAATGGATTGGTTAGACCTGACGAATACAGTAGCCGGGCGTCGGGGTCGGATATGCGGAGCACCGCTGATTGGAGTACAAACCTAGGTTTGTACTCCGAGGTTTGATGGTCTCGGCAAGCCGCCGGGCGGCGCCGCGCTTTTGCCAAGGTTCGCCAGTTTTGGGGCTGGGCGGCGGTCTTAAAGTCACGGGCTTATCGAAACGTCGGCGGTCGCGGCGAAAGTCCCACCCCGCGAGCGTTGCGGTTCCGGAACGAAGCGGTTGCGCGCTTTCCCGGAAATTGCGGTCTGTCTGGATTAGATCATCCTCGTCTGAGTCGACAAACCCCATTGCCTTCCGTGTTAGATTATCGGCACCGTTATCAAAGGAACTGCCCGAATGTCCGAACAAGCCCTGAAGCGAATTGCCGAGAATAAGTTGACGCAAAATCCGGAGCTGGATTTAAGTAACTGCGATTTAGTCCATTTGCCGGACCAGCTTGAAGAATGCACTTGGCTGCAGTCGTTAAATCTAAATTTTAATTACGAACTTGCCGACTTTACCCTGCTGGCGGGCCTGATCCAGTTGCAGCAACTTGACTGCTTCAAGACCCAAATCAGCGATTTGACGCCGCTGGCTGGCCTGATCCAGTTGCAGCAACTTGACTGCTCCGGGACCCAAATCGGCGATCTGATGCCGTTGGCAGATTTGACTCAGCTACAACAACTTTACTGCTCCGGGACCCAAATCAGCGATTTGACGCCGCTGGCGGGCCTGATCCAGCTGCAGCAACTTTATTGCACCGCGACCAAAATCGGCGATTTGACGCCGCTGGCCGGCCTGATCCAGTTGCAGCAACTTGCCTGCTCCGGGACCCAAATCAGCGATTTGATACCGCTGGCGGGCCTGATTCAGTTGCAGCAACTTGACTGCTCCGGGACCCAAATCAGCGATCTGACGCCGTTGGCAGGCTTGACCCAGTTACAGCAACTTGACTGCTCCGGGACCCAAATCAGCGATCTGACGCCGTTGGCAGGCTTGACCCAGTTACAGCAACTTGACTGCTCCGGGACCCAAATCAGCGATCTGACGTCGTTGGCAAGCTTGACCCAGCTACAGCAACTTGGCTGCTCCTCGACGCAAATCAGCGATTTGACGCCGCTGGCGGGCCTGATCCAGTTGCAGCAACTTGACTGCTCCGAGACTCAAATTAGCGATTTGAGGCCGCTGGCGGCCCTGATCCAATTGCAGCAAATTGACTGCTCCGAGGCCCAAATCAGTGATCTGACGCCGCTGGCGGGCCTGATCCAGTTGCAGCAACTTGATTGCTCCGCAACCCAAGCTAGCGATTTGACGCCGCTGGCAGGCTTGACCCAACTGCAGGAACTTCGCTGCTATGCCACTCAAATTAACGATTTGACGCTATTGAAAGGCTTGACCCAGCTACAGCAACTTGACTGCTACCGCACCCAAATCAACGATTTGACGCCTTTGACCGGCTTAAATAATTTAAAAAAGCTGGATGCCGGTTTTACTGAAATTACCGATCTTTGGCCGCTTCTTGGCCTTATTCAAAATCGAATAGATGTATCTTGGAATTCTGGAGAATTTTATGAGAATAGCTCTGTCATTTGTATCGAAGATTGTCCGCTAGTCTGCCCACCGGCTGAAATCGCCCGCGACTCGCCGCAGGCGGTGCGCGATTATTTCGAGGAATTGGGCGACGACGGCGCGCTGCTCAACGAGGTCAAGGTGATCTTTCTCGGCGAGGCCTCGGCCGGTAAGACCTCGCTGGTCAAACGGCTGATGAACGAGCCGTTCGATGACCATGAAAGCCAGACCCACGGCATTCGCATTCGCCAGGCCAACTTCGAGATGAGCGACGGCGAGCAAGTCGCCGCGCATTTATGGGACTTCGGCGGCCAGGAAGTGATGCACGCCACCCACCAGTTTTTTCTGTCGCAGCGTAGCGTCTACGTGCTGCTGCTGAACAGCCGCAACGACGACCAGGCCGAAAAATGGCTGAAGCACGCCGACAGTTTCGGTGGCCGTTCGCCTGTGTTGGTGGTGTTGAACAAAATCGACGAGAACCCGTCGTTCGAAGTCGAACGCAAAAGCCTCCAGGAAAAATACCCGCGCATCCAAGGTTTTTACCGGTTGTCCTGCGCCGAGGCCGAACATCCTGGCTTTATCGAGTTTCGCGAAGCCTTGCGCCGGCAGATCGAAGCCGCCGACACCCGCCGCACGCCGTTCCCCAAACATTGGCTGGCGGTCAAGCAACGCTTCGTCGAAATGCAGCAGGATTACGACTTTATCGAATCCGACGCCTACCGCCGGGTTTGCGAAGAACTCGGCGTCAACCGGCCGTTGAGCCAGGACGTGCTGCTGCAGTTTCTGCACGATCTGGGCGTATTGATCAATTTCCGCAACCTGCAGAATTTCGACACGCAAATCCTCAATCCGCTGTGGTTGACCAACGGCGTTTACCGCATCGTCAATTCCGCGCTGGTCGCCGACCAAGGCGGCGTGCTGCGGGAAGCGGACTTCGACGCGGTGATCAACGATCCGCGCTACAAACAGCACAATACCGGCGAACGCGAATTCGTGTATCCCAAAGCCAAATTGCTGTACATCGTGCGGGTGATGCAGGAATTCGAGCTGTGCTTCCCGGCCGGTCCCGGCGATTTCATCGTGCCGCAATTGTTGCCGGCCAACGCGCCGGAATTTCAGGCCGACGGCCCGCTGCTGCGTTTTGTCGTGCACTTTCCCAGCTTTTTGCCGAACAGCGTATTTCCGCGGCTGATGGTGAAACTGCATGCGTTCATTCGCGGCGGAGAGCGCTGGCGCACCGGCATGGTGTTGCACAAACCTTCGGTGTTCGATGCGCTGGCCAGGGTGCGTTGGGACAAGGAAGACCAAAAGCTGTTGATCGATATTTGCGGTGACGAGCGGCGGCGCTTGCTAAGTTTTATCCGGGAAACCATCAAGGAAATCGTCGCCGACTTTAGCGGTTTGGCTTTCGAAGAATGGGTGCCGGTGCCGGGTTGCGGCGCGTACAAAGATTACGAAGAATTGGTCGAAGCGGAAAAAGCCGGCGAAACGAGCATTTTCGTCAAGGAATTGAAAACCCGCGTTGCGATCGCCGATCTGCTGGACGGCGTCGAGGAAGCGGCGATGCGCGATGAGGATCTGCAACTGCCGGTCAAAGCCTTCGTCTCGTACTCGCACAAAGATTTGGCCTTTGTCAAAACCCTGCAAAGCGCCTTGTCGCCGCTGGTGCGCCTGCAAAAGCTCAGCCTGTGGCACGACCGCGACATCGACGCCGGCGAGGAATGGCGGCCGGAGATCTTGCAGCAACTGGCCCAGGCCGACATCGTGCTATGTCTGGTCAGCCCCGACTTCGTGGCATCGGATTTTTGCTACTTGCAGGAATTCGAAGCGGCCTTGGCCGCGCACCGGCGCGGCGAGCAATTCGTCATGCCGATCCGCTTACGGGAAACCGATTGGCAAGGCTTGCCGCTGGCCGAGATTCAGGGCGCGCCGGAGGAATGGATCGGCAACGCCGCCAATCCGGACCAAGCCTGGTGTCGGGTGTCCGAACGGTTGCGGCCGGTCATAGACAAAGCCAGGGAGCGGAAACGGCGCAAATTGCGGGAAGAGGGCGAGCGGTTACGTTGACGATGCGCGCCGGGGCCAGACCGCCAAAACGGCCAGGCTTGCGATTTACGGCGGTTAAAGTGTACTTCGCGCCAATTTAACCGCGCGGGTTGGCTTTTTTGCGGTTCCCGGTGGCGAAATAAATGCGAATTACGCCGTCGGAAACGTTCACCATGACTCAGGGAACGCTCCCAGAACTTTTAGCAACGTTCCCAGCGCTCTCATCCGTGTTTTCAGCCATCTTGGGGGCTTTCCCAGAAGTCTTGGCGAGGTTCCCGGCCGTTTTTGGGGACACCCCGGCGCCGAAAAAAATGTCCCCGAACTCGCCAGGAAGGTTCCCGAAGTCGTTGTGAGTGTTTATGGCGCGATGATTGGCGTTTTAAATTCGGCGGTAAACCTCAATTCCGTGTCCGGAAACGAGCTTAATGGCGGCATGAGGCATGCGCTAAACGCAATGGCGGCCACAACCGATGGCCGCAAACCAATGATTCGGAAAGAGTGGGTAAGTCCAAGAGAGATTCAGTTCGGCAATTCCGTGCAGATTGGCGAATCGACACGAATATCATGGCTGTGAAAAATTACCTCAAAAACCCGATTTAGCCTGATATAGAATTCAATTCCAGTATCGTTTGTATTGAATGGGTTTTCCATTGGGTTTCTCGGCCGTGAATGAAAGTCCCAAATCAACGGAGATTGCGGATATGCCGAATATAAAATACGTTCTGCTATTTTTGGTTGCCTCGATATTAGCGAACGGCTGTGCCAGTTTTGGAATATATGCTCCCAAGGATCTATCGACTATCAAACTGCCCGCCGCCGCCCGTATCGATATTAAAGCAACACCCAGTATCGACCGAAGTTCGGTAAAACTGGACGTCGGCACGGTTCGAGAGATCGATATTACCCATCAAGTGCCTTATATTTCGGACAGCGAACGCACGGGTAGTATGCAATTGCCGGCCGGCAAACACACCATAACCGCCGAAGCGGATGTTCCCTGCTGGTATTGCTCTCCCAACCCGACGCATTTCGTCGACACAGCGAATATCTGCGTCGCCCCGGAAACCTGGCCCGCCGGACAAAAAAATTACACGTTAATCAACGAAGCGAGCGGTGCGGTGATGGGAAAAACCGCCAACGATGGCTTGGAAATGACCGCCGACTCAGGTTCGCCCGCTAGCCGTTGGGATTTTATGACCGTATACAGCATTCAACAGATCGGCATGATCGCCAGCGTCGATAACGCCTGCTTATGCCTACGCGTGGGCGACTCGAATCAAATTGACTTGGCTATCTGCGATTCGACCGACCGCAACCAGCTTTGGGAAGCCATGCCGGTGCCAAACGACAATGCTTTTGTCATTAGAAACGTCAATAACTTTTCTTGCTTGACCCAAGTAGCCAATAATTCCTTGGGCTATTTTTCGTGCGACGCGAACCCGAACCAAAACCAGAATTGGAAACCCAGAAACAATAATCTAGGCCGAATAGAACAACCGTTTTAAAAGACAATCGATTTAAAATCCAATCCGACGAGTAACGACTATGCCGAATATCAAAAATTATTTAACTATATTCAGCGTCGTGCTGGCCAGCCCGATCGCAAGCGCGTCCACCAACGCCTCGGTCAGTACGACTATTGCCCAAACCAACAAGTACAGCGTTCCCAATCCAGGAACCAACGCGACGAAGAATGTCATCGACAATCACTCTGGCTACACGCCGTCCTCGGCGGTTGCCAGTTATACCTTGTCGGCCGACGGCGAATCGGGTTACGCGCGCTCGACCGCCTCCGCTCATGCCTCGGCCGGCCACCTTGGGGTTTATGCCGCTAGCGATAGCATGTACAGTACCAAACACCAAGATGCTCAAGGCAATCTTAGTGGAGCCGGCGGCGGCAGCGCCGATACCCATGCCAGCGCCAATTGGTACGACTTGTTGACAATCAACGCGCCAGGCATGAACGGCCGTCTTGGCAGTTTTACGGCGAGTATCGTCGTCTCGGGCAATGCGCTGGTCCACACCGACCCCGGCGTGATGCTTAAGAGCCCGGATGGCGGCCTGCTGTTGGCATCCAATGAAGGCCGGTCGTCGGTTTCATTGGCCGGCAGCGGATTGAATTGGCCCACTCAAACTTGGGACGACGCGTGCGGCGGCGGACAATTGGCATGCGCCAATACCTCTTATGGGTTCAGTCCGATTCCCAATGTCGATTACCATCGCGGCACCGCCTCAATCACAATACCCGTCACGATAAATTTTCGGTTCGGCATCGCCCAAACCATCGGTTACAGTCTATCGGTGTCCAGCCATGCGCTGTCTGATGTTCAGTACTTCAAAACCGCCGGCAGCGGCGGCGTCAATGCCGTGGCCGATCTATCGCACACCTTGTTGTGGGGTGGCATCGACAGCTTGTTCGACGATCACGGAAATGCCATTTCCGACTTTAGCTTAAGTGCTTCCAGTAGTTTCGATTACCGCCAAGCCGCCATCGTCCCGCTACCGCTGTCGGCATGGCTGATGTTGTCGGCGCTGATGGGCTGGTTGGGCTTGCGGCGCAAACAGTCACAGATCGCGGTCTGATTCGCGGTCTCCGCCAAATTTAAACCTCAGCGCTCGCTTGGATTCTCCTTCTAGCCTAAGACTCAGCCGAATGCTGCTGATTGGAGTACAAACCTAGGTTTGCACTCCGGCTAAACCGCTTGGTCGGTTTTCTTTCTAGCCTAAGACTCGGCCGAGTGCTGCTGATTGGAGTACAAACCTAGGTTTGTACTCCGGCGCGCGATTGGCCGCTGTGATTGGTTGGATTTTGCGATGCGGCTGGGTGGCGGAGTAGCTTATATTGGGCGCGGATCCGATCGGAACGCCAACGATTCGGTATTAAGCAACCAAACTCGGACTAGCGCCATGACTCCAAATCAGCCCAACAACGCCGATCGAACCGAAATAGCCGATCTATGCGCGGTCGCTCAATATGTCGAGCAGATTATCGCCGCGGAGCATCAATGGATATCCAATCGGCTGTCGTGGTTTTATATGTCCCAGACTTTTTGCTTGGCGACGCACGCGGTGCTGGTCACGGCCCAAAGCGCACACGTGCGAAGAGATTTCAAGTTCCTGCTCTGGGCGATGCCGCTGTTCGGACTGGTGTCGAGCGTTATCGTGTTCTTCTCGGCGAAAGCGGCCGAATCGGTCGTCCGTTCGTTGGCGGAAGAACGGGCCAAATTGACCGGGCGAATCAATGCGGTCGCGGGCAGCTCCATTCCGCTGATAGGCGCGAGCCGGCCCAACCGCCAAGCCGATTTGCACTGGACCCATTGGGCCGGCGCGTTGCCGTTGAACATTCTCCCGCCAAGCCTAGCGCTGATTTGGATCGTTCTGTTGATCTTTCGATTTTCCTGCAAAGCCCTGTGCGCCGGTTGAATGCCGCGCCTAGCCTATGCGAGCGCCTGCATCACGGGCAGGGGGATTGCGCTGATTGTTCGAGTTATCGCGCTCTACTTCGCTAAAGCACTAATCGGTAAAACCTGGCGCTAAACCTTAAATGCTAGGGGCGTTCAAGCGCCGCAACCGCCCCGCAAGTCTCTCCGATGATCGTCATTGTCTCCGGCGAATACCTGCGCACCTTCGGGAATCGCCCAAAATACGGCATATCCCGCATCAAACGTGAAATGCCGCACTTTGTCTCCGCTAGACAGCAATCACGCCTAGATACTCGTCGAGACCCATCGGTCTAAATAGAAAAATTGCCTAATCAAATCAGTTGCTAACAAATGGCGAACTAAAAATTTCAGAATCTATTTCTAACGGCATGGTTAATGCCTATTGAATTATTAACCCGGTTCTTAAATACCGTTCGCCGCGAGCCTGTCTCAGGCCACGCCAGCGGGGGCTGAGACGCGCTCAGCCCGAACGGAATACCCGTGATCAATAGGGCCGGGTTAATACGCTGATGGCAATACCCGTTAGCGATTCACGACTTTTCCTAAAAACGTCTTTACTCGAGCAAACATGATGACAATGCATACTTCACGTATCGGACCGTCGAGCAGGGTCCGGCAACTTTCTCTCTGCGGCTTGGCGGCAATCGCCGTGTCGGCCAACGCCGTGGCGCTGGAGGGCTCCATCGGCGGCACAGCCTATCTCAGTTACGATCAAGCAACCTGGGCGACGCTGAAACCGCTGGAAAGCTATAAAAACATGAACTATCAGGAGCTCTACGGCGGTCAGCGGATACCCACCGCCGACATAGCCGGGCGGCGGTGGGCTTATCCGCAGTTGTTTGTCGACAACAGCGTGCCCGCCAAATTGCAACCCTGGTGGTTGGCCACCAATGCCGCGATTGCCAACGGTACCGCGACTGCGGCGGCTCTTGCCGAATGGCGGGTGCTGGATCCCGCGCAGCAAGTTCCGGCGGCGCAACCGGCCGGCGGTTGGGCCATGGCGGTCGATTCGCTGGACGAGGGCCTGGACCCCGGCTGGGCGGAAGGCTATCACCCGACCGATTTCGACCCGACCACCGGGGTCGGCAAGATTGCGCTCGGCGGCTCGCTACGCCTGCATAGCGATTTCAACTCGCCTTCCGGCGTGCTGTGGATGCGGGGCTTGACGTTGGAGCATCGCGGCGAAACCGAGAGTTGGTATATCGGCAACGATGCCGGTCCAGCAAGCGGAGCATTCTTCGAACTGATTGATCCGGTTATCGGCGTAAATCCGGATAACGGCTTGTTGAGTATCGACGCCGATTTAAAATTCGGCGACTCCCTGTACTCGCGAATATTTTTTAATTTAGACGGCGACACCCGCGTCATCGGCCATTTCTCGCTCAACCCGTCACTGACGACGCCGACCAGCCCGGTACCCGTGCCGGCCGCCGCGTGGCTGTTTTCCTCGGCCATGCTGGGTCTAATGGGCATTTCGCGCCGGCAACGCTTAAGTCCGAATGCGCGTTAAATCGCGCGGAACAAGCGCCGCATACCCCCAACATTACCCTCAGGAACCATCGTATGACATTTTTTAGTTTCAAGCCCTTACTGACTCTCGGCTTGCTTGCACTAAGCGTAGGCCCGCAAACCGCCGGCGCGACGGTCGTCGCCACCGCCACCGTTCATTGGAACCCGTTAGACGTGGAAATTATCGACTTGTCCGGCGGATTCGATACGCCGCAATTTAGTTGGATTTCGCCGTTTGGCAGTGTGAATAGCAGTGCTTACACGGATCTGGTGGAGGGCAACTCCGACAACCAAAGAGTCGAGGATTTCACGACTCAGCTAAGCTCCGCGAGTAACAGCACACACTCCGGCAGCCACGCCGAACGCGGCGACGAGATCGTGCAAGCCCAGGCCCAAAGCGATGCGCTCGGCAACAATTTCGCGGCGACCCAGGCCAACAACCAAGGTAGCTTCGAGATGCGCGGCAAAGGCGTTGCGCTGATCACGCTGGATTGGACATTGGCGGTCAGCGGCGCCGAACTCACCGACCATTTGTCGGCATACGGCTATGCCAGCGTCAATCTGTCCGGCAATTATACCGACCAAAACGGCGCCAACGGCGGCGGTAGCAAGAGCGCATCCATCAGTCTCTCTCAGGGTTCTGATAGCCAAAGCGGCAGGTTTCGCTTTGCCGTCACCGGCGATGGCGTCAATGTGGTCATCGGCAATTTTGGCGTCATGGCCGATGTCAATACCAGCACGGTCAGTACGGTGCCGATTCCTTCGGCGTTCTGGCTGTTCGGCGGCACGGTCGTTGCCGCATGGGGCGGCCTGAAGCGCAAATCGCTATCGGCTTCATGTTAGTGCGCGTGCCCCGAAGGCCGGATCACCAACGCATCGACGTGCGATCCGGCGGCCTTGCCCAACCGACTCTTTTATCGTCGCCGGTCGGCGCTGACCATCCCATCGCGGATCGGCCGTTGGCCCGTTGCTCAACCCCATTCGTTATTCAAGGAATATCATTATGAAATGTTTATCTATCCCCGCCGTCGCGGCGCTATACGCATTGTGCGCGGTCGGGAGCCTGCCTAGCGCCAATGCATCGGTCGTCGCCAGTTCGACGATAGACTGGAGCAGTTTCAACATCCAACTTATCGACTTATCGAACGGCACTAACGCGCCGGCGTTTCGCTGGACCGCCCAAAGCGGCGTCGCCAACTCCTGGGCCTTCGTGTGGACCAATCCACCCAGCAACGATTATCCGAACCAAAGTGTTACGGCGGCGGATTTCGGCAGCGCATTGACTACCGACACGGCCACCACGCTTTCGCAAAGCCGCGCGACTCGCAATGCCGACTCGCTGGACAGCCATTCGCAAAGCGCGACCGATTACTATACCAATGGCTTTGCGACTGCCGGCAACAACGGCGACTTCGAATTGAGCGGTAACGGTCTGGCCATACTGACGCTGGACTGGCAACACTCGGTCAGCGGCGGCGGCGAAGGCGATATTTACAATTGGGCGAACGCGACGACCAGTATTTATGCCAACTATTACGGCAGCGACGGCGCGGGCGCCAACAAGTCGGTTCTGGTGTCCACCAACAGCTACGATGCGGTACCGCAAACGCGAAACGGCAGCTTTGTCTTCGTGATTTCCGGCGACGGCGAGCATTTGGTGAGCGGATCTTTCGGGGCCACCGCGTCAGCCCGGACGATGATCAGCCGTCCCGAAGACTCCGGGCCGATTAACCCAGTCCCCGTGCCGGCTTCGGCTTGGTTGTTCGGCACGATGCTGCTGGGCTGGTTGACCGGCCGGCGACGGTTGGCGGCTGGATAGCTGCGCGCTAAGGTGTTCAAGTAAAGCCGGGGCCGGAGTACATTGCCGCCCCGGCTAGCGACGCATTCCCGTTTCGCCGGCTTGCCGAAACGGGAAAGTCATTCCGACTAACACACTGAATCGCCTAAACCCCGCCGCCGTTTGGCCCGGTACATCGCCCGGTCCGCTTGTTTCAACAATTCGGTGCCGTTCAGGCCGTCCCTGCGATACAGCGCCGCGCCTATGCTGGCGCTGACCGAGATTTCCCGACCGGCCAATTGATACGGGGCCGCCAGGCAAGCGTGAATTTTCTCGATCACCGCATTGACGCCGGCCTCGCCGTCGATGTCGGTCAACAGCAACAAAAACTCGTCGCCACCGTAGCGGCAGGCGGTGTCGCCGCAACGAATATCGGCCGACAAACGCCGGCCGACTTCGCGCAACAAACGGTCGCCGGCATCGTGACCAAAGCTATCGTTGATGGTCTTGAAATCGTCCAGATCGATGAACAAGACGGCGACCGGTTTTTGCTGGCGATCGGCCTGCGCCAAGGCTTGTTGCAAGCGGTCCAGCAGCAGGCTGCGATTAGCCAAACCGGTCAATTCGTCATGGTGGGCTAGATGCAAGGCTTGCTCGCAACTTTCGGCGATTTGCTGCAATTGCCGGCTTAAATTCGCTTCGGTTTTGGTCAATTCGGCAATGGTCAGCCGCGCGGCGGCCAATTCCTGCTGGCTGATGGCTAGCGCCCGTTTCAGTTCGGCGACTTCGGCGTTGACTTGATGCAAATGCAAACAATCGCCATGCAATGCGCAATTTCGTTCGCCGCCAGCCTGCTCCGCATTGGCCACCGACTCGGTACCGGCGCGGTCGTTCCAAGCGATCGGGATGTCGGGGGCGAACACCTGTGTTGCTTCCGGCCGAGTCCGGCGCTCGGCAAACAGATTCGACCGCAAAATCGCGGCCGATTGACGGCTGGACATGGGGGCGGCACTGGTCCCTACGGAGTCGATATTCATAGATAAAATCCTGATTAAGCCAAAGTTACAGGAAGCCGCTCGGCGGCTGACGGCATACTTCAGTCAAATAGCGTGCCAATTGGGAAGTCAACCGCTTAGAACCTCACAAAGGATTGATATCAATCAAATTTGCACGAATCGACGCCTGGCGCTCAAGCCCAAGCGCGGCAAATGCCGGGGAGTTTGGAGACGATATTTCGTCTGGCTTACGAAATATCGTTTTCGTGGTACTCGCTTTCGAGCGGGTTGCCGGGTTGGAAGCGCTCGCCTCAGGCCGCCCGACATTGCCTCCGAGCCAAGCCCAACGATGCCGGTCGGCACGGATGTCCGGCAGTGTGCCGAGGAGCCGGGTCGGGCGGGAAAAATGTTCCGCGTTTGGTTTGTCCAGCTGGGGCGCTCGGCGCGATCATATGCCCGCTTCGCCGCGAATCTCGGCGAGCCCAGTACATTTGTACTAGTACGAAATCCCCGTTGCCCCATGGCGGAACTTGGCCGAGAATACCGGCGCAACCCTTGGGCCGTTGGACGGCGAATAGAACCCACGCGAGCCCCCAAACATAGCCGGCATGCTCCAGGAGAGATGACAATGAAGAATTACGGCGTATTAAAAGCCAAGGCCATCGACTACCAACGCGATAGCGACGATGATCCGCACTCGGAACTGCTGGTCAGCGTCGGCGGCGTCAAATACCGCATCGCGATCAATGTGCGTTCCAGCCGAGGTCCGGTCGCGCAGCGCTTGGTCGAATACCTGATCGTGCACGATCTGAAGCATCCGGTGCTGGACCGGGCCCGCGAACTGCCGAACGGTTGGAGCAATCTGGCGGATGGCGTCGCCGACGGCGCGGCGATCGATTACATCCGCGGCAATCTGTTTCGCGGCCAAGACATGAAGCCCATCCCGCATCTGGCGCCAGGCCCCAACAACGATTTGTTCGAATTCGTCGAAGACTTGGCGCAGCGGGCAATCGCCGATCCGGGCGCGGTGGTTTACGCCTTCGGCGAAAAATGGGGTCCCGAGTCCGGCAAACCGGACCAGTATTTCCATTTCGAACCCGGCAACGGCGTGCATTTGATCCACATGAATCAGGGCGGCGCCGGCGAGAGCAACGGCACTTTCCACGACGGCGGTCTGATCTTTGATTTCTCAGGCTCCGGCGGCGCGGTCGGGCTGTTCATCAAATTTCAAAACCAGGTTTGGCATACCGACGACCAGACCGCCGATCCGATCGGCGACGCGCCTGCCGTGCCCGAAGTACCGATTCCCGATACCGGCGGCGTCGATCCCTGGCCGGTGGTCGCGCCGGATTCGCCCTATCATTTGGCCCGTATCGTCGCGGCGATGGTCAATCCGCCCGGCGCCGATCCCGGCCTGGAATTCGTGACGTTGTTGAACGCGTCCGGGCATACGCTGGATCTGGCCGGCTGGAAAATTCTGGATCAGCAAGACAAGGCCGAAGCGATTGCCGGCAAAATCGACCCCGGCCGCGCCTTGACAGTGATGCTGAGCGGCAAGGGCGCGCAATTGTCCAACAAAGGCGGTACCATCACGTTGCTGGACCAGCGCGGTCTAAAGGTGGACGGCGTGGCTTATACTCGCGATGCCGCGAGGACCGAAGGTCAGCCGATCGTGTTCGGCGGCTAAATTCGTCATTGAAGCGTCAACAGGCTGTCGTAAAAGTCAAAACAGAACCCTATCCTCGCGGGACAGGGCAGGGGGAGGGGGTAAAAACAATGCGTTACCTTGCATTTCCCCGCGCCCCGACCTCTCTTTCGCGAGGAGAGGGGCATTCCGACACCCTTTCAATTAGGGGGACGTAAAGCGCATGATCGACATTTTAATCGGCTTATGTTTGGTATTCGCGATGTTCGCCGGCTTGGTGAGCAGCGTCAACGAAGTGGTCGCCCAATTGCTGGAAATGCGCGGCAAGGTGTTGTTCGAGGGCGTCGCGTTGTTGATGGGCGAACTGGAAGGCAGCGCCCGCTGGCGGCGCTGGCTGGGACAAGTGGATCGCAAAATCCACGAGGTGCTGAACGATACCGCCGATTTGGCGGCGGTGCCCGGCTTGCCGGCATTGACCCAAAAGCTGTTCGCCCATCCCTTGATCGATACCTTGTCGCAGCCCGGCTCCAAACCGTCCTACATCGAGCCGGCCTGCTTCGCCGAGGTCTTCGTGCAATTTTTGGCCAAGGGCGAGCGCACCCCGGAACGGATTGCCGCCAGCCTGGCCGAACTGAGTCCGCATCTGCAAACCTTGTTCGGGCCGATGCTGGAAACCGCCGGCGGCGATCTCGTGGCTTTCAAGACCAAGGTCGAGCAACATTTTTCGCTGGTGATGGACAGAGTCGGCGGTTGGTACAAACGCCGCAGTCAGGCGGTGATGTTCGCGGTCGGCTTTTTATTGGCCGCCGCCCTGAATGTCGATACTCTGCACATCGCCCATTATCTACGCTCGAATCCGGCCATGGTCTCGGCGTTGGTCGAAACCGCCCAGCGGGCGGACAATGCGGCCGGGCCGCTGAATCCGGACGGCGCCGACAGCGAAGCGCAAGTCAAACTGCGGCAAAGTATCGAAGCCTTGCGCCGCGACCTCGATCATTTTCGGCAACTGTCGTTACCGATCGGTTGGAACGTCAAATACGACAGCCAGGGCACACCTTGCGCGATCCAACGCTTGGACGACCAAAAAGCTCCCTGGCTAGGCTGGCTAATCACAGCGATGACCGGGACCTTGGGCGCGCCGTTTTGGTTCGACGCGATCTCCAAACTGTTTGCGATTCGCGGCTCCGGCCGCAAACCGCCCGCTGCCGACGCGGATAAATAAGCGCTTTCTTCCCCGTTAACTTCAGCCAAATCCAGGACAACTTGCGATGACCGAACAATCTCCTCGACTCATGAAAAATCCTCGTGCCGCCAATCCCGTACTCGGCGGCACCGCGGCCGGCATCGGCGCCGGCGCGAAAATCGGCTTGTTGGCGTTAGTGTTATTAGCGGCCGGCTGCGAATGTCAGCAAAAGCCGATTTTTCTGCCGGCGGCGATGGCCGGCAAGGTCGAATTGGTCGAGGACTGCGTCGAAAGTTGCGACAACGACGTTCTCGCCAGCGCGGTCGCCGAACCGGAAAAAGGCGGAATCTCGTCGGCTTATCTGCTCCGCATTACCGACGACGTCGAAGTTTACCGGATGTGGAATGGCCCGGACGGCGGCTTGAACGCCTACGGCGGCAGTAACCGGCTCGGCCCTTGGTGGACTGCGGAACGCCCGTCCGGCACGGACCAGGACTACCGCGCCAAGAATGCGATCTGCCCCGCTTGGAATGAACTCAAATGGGTCGCCAAATGTACCCTGAAGAAAGGCACCCTGATCGCTATCGGCCCCACCCAGTCGGCGCGCTGCCCGAGCGGCGAATTCTATCCGGCCAACAACACTCAACAAATCTACGTGGACAATTATTCGCCCAAGCACGTCAGTTGCGGTAAGTACTTGGAAAGCGATTATCCGGTGGACGGCAAGGATCTGTCGGTCAAAATTCCCTACGTCGAGCCTAAACCCAAGGATTGTTCGGCTAATGCGGAAACCAAGCCGCCCGTCTCCGAACCTCCCGCGCCCGCGCCGGCCAAGAAGGCCAAACGCAAATAAACCTAAAAAATCAGTTCGAACGCGTAAATCCGTTCTCGTCGGGCTTTCCAAAGACTGTGCGGAAGTTAAACCTCCCGCATTTGGCGAGCATTTCCAATCCTGCCCACCCATCGACTGGGCTCGGGGCGAACGGGGTTTGGAATGCTCAACTGATTTTTCTAGGATAAACCGCTAACCCGGCAGGTGAGAAAGTCCCGATTTTTATCGAGCGCCCGCCCGCGTCCCGTCTAGCCTATCCCGCTCCCCGAACGGTCGTTCGGGTTGTCCGAGCTACCGCCATGCCTTTCCTATCGTCCGCAAATCGCGAGAACCGGGCTGGCGTGGGGGGCGGCGGCTTGTATAATCCCGCCTTCCTCGACGAGGATTAGCAAACCATAATAAACAACAGGAGTGTGTATGAGAATCGAGACCCAGGCCGTCCATGCCGGTTACGCGCCGGACCCCACCACCAAGGCGGTCGCCGTGCCAATTTACCAAACCGTCGCCTATGCCTTCGATAGCGCCCAGCACGGCGCGGATTTGTTCGACCTGAAAGTGCAAGGTAATATCTACACCCGCATCATGAATCCGACCCAGGACGTGTTGGAACAGCGGGTGGCGGCGATGGAGGGCGGCTTGGCGGCGCTGGCGCTGGCTTCCGGCCAGGCGGCCACCACTTATGCCATCCAAACCATCGCCGAAGCCGGCGATAACATCGTCTCGGCCTCGACCTTGTACGGCGGTACCTACAATTTGTTTGCCCATACTTTTCCGCAACTGGGCATTGAAGTGCGCTTTGCCGATCCGCGTCAGCCGGGTAGTTTCGCGCCGTTGATCGATAGCCGCACCAAGGCTATTTTTTGCGAATCCATCGGCAACCCGCTGGGCAACGTTACCGATTTCGCGGCCTTGGCCGAGGTCGCCCACGCCCACGGCATTCCGCTGATCGTCGACAACACCGTGCCGTCGCCGTATTTGTGCCGACCTATCGAGCACGGCGCCGACATCGTCGTGCACTCCTTGACCAAATACATGGGCGGCCATGGCAACTCGGTGGCCGGCATCATCGTCGATTCCGGCCAATTTCCGTGGGCCGAACACAAGACCCGCTTCAAGCGTCTGAACGAGCCGGATGTTAGCTATCACGGCGTGGTCTACACCGAAGCGCTAGGCGCCGCGGCTTATATCGGCCGAGCCAGGGTCGTGCCCTTGCGCAACATGGGCGCGTCGATCGCGCCGATGAATGCGTTCCTGGTATTGCAAGGCATCGAAACGCTGCCGTTGCGGATGGACCGCATCTGCGAGAATGCCTGGGAAATCGCCAAACTGCTGCAAGACCATCCGAAAGTGGCTTGGGTCAATTACGCCGGCCTGCCGGAACATCCCGACCACGCCTTGGTGCAAAAATACATGGGCGGCAGGGCCTCGGGCATTTTAAGTTTCGGTTTGAAACAAGGCGGCCGCGAGGCAGGCGCGCGGGTACTGGACGCCTTCAAATTGTTCACCCGGCTGGTGAACATCGGCGACGCCAAATCGCTGGCCACTCACCCGGCGTCGACCACCCATCGCCAGTTGAATCCGGAAGAACTGGCCAAGGCCGGGGTCAGCGAGGAAATGCTGCGGTTGTCGATCGGTATCGAGCACATCGACGATCTGGTCGAAGATTTGGAGCAAGCGTTGGATGCGGTTTGAGGGCGGTTGCTATCTAGTTACCGTGGGGTAGCTCTTAGCGTTAGCCGGAGTACAAACCTAGGTTTGTACTCCACCGATTCCTCTTTGACTTTCGTCTTCCGCGATCATGCCAGCCAATATGCCCCAACCCATCCCCGTCCTGATCCTCACCGGCTTTCTCGGTAGCGGCAAAACCACGCTGCTGAACCGGTTGCTGGCGGACGGCGTGAAAACGGCGGTGATCATCAACGAATTCGGCGGCTCGCCGGTCGATCAGGATTTGTTGGAAAACCAGAACATCCCAATGACGGTACTGTCCGGCGGCTGTTTGTGCTGCCAGATCAAGGGTGCGTTGGCGCCAACTTTGAAAAATTTGCGCATGGCCTGGGACGGTTCGACGGTCAAACCTTTCGAGCGAGTCATCATTGAAACCAGCGGCATCGCAAGCCCTGAGCCGATTCTGGACACCTTGCTGCGCGAACCGTGGCTGAGCAAACGCTACCGGCTCCGGCAGGTGATCGCGACCTTGGCGATTCCATCGGCCGTCGAGCATTTACAACGCTATGCCGAAGCCAAAGCCCAGGCGGTCTGGGCCGACACCTTGCTGCTGACCCATGCCGATCTGGCCGAGCCGGCGCAGATCAGCGCTCTCGAAGCGCACCTGCAAACCCTGGCACCAGCCACGCCAATCCGGACCGGGACCTTGGCACGACTTGATACCGGCGACTTGCTGAATGCGCCGTTGCCGCTGTTTCGGCGCCTGCCCGCAAATGCCGATCCGATCGGACATGCCTTCCAAAGCGTATCGTTGTACTTCGAACAAACGCCCGACTGGCCGCGATTGCAAAGCTCATTACAGCGACTTATCGTCCAACTAGGTTCGACGCTGCCCCGAATCAAGGGCATCGTGTATCCGCCCGATCTCGGCGGGCCGGTCGCGATCCAGGCCGCTTCCGGTCGGCTTTACCCGGCAACGCCGCTGCCGGCCCGCGCCAACGACGATAGGCGCGGCCGCTTGATTTTCATTGGTGCCGGTCCGGCGGATGCGCTGGCCGAGACGCTCGGCGCGCTGTTCGCCGATTGCGACCCGCCACCGACGCTTCGGCGGCATTCCAACTGAGCGAGCGGCACCCAGCGTGCTACAATCGCAGCCTTTCCCACAAGTAATTCAAGGAATTTATCATGTCCTATCGCAAACTGGCGGCGCTGGCGCTGTTGACTCTTTCTTTCGGTGCCGGCGCGGCGGAACAGCCATTGACCCAAGCCGAGTTGCTCGGCACCTGGCAGATCGATAAGGAATCCTTGAACGCCGACGGCAGCGGCGCCCGCGGCCTGAACACCACCTGGACGTTCAAAAACGACGGCACCCTTGAAGGCATTACCCAGGACTCCGACTCTCATGCCCGAATCGACCAGTTGAAGGCGATACTGAATTATTCGGTGGAAAACGGCAAACTCAACAAGCAAGCCGCACCGGGCCGCTCTAAAATGGAAACCTGCACCGCCGTCGAGAAAGACGGCGCGAAAATGGTCTTGAAATGTCAGTCCATCTACTTTTTCATGACCAAGAAATAAGTACCGCACGGTGCTCGATCCCGCTTCAACGCATGGAACGGGATCGTAACAACCATTCCGGGCACGGCCTAACGCCGTTAACCTATACCGTTCGCCAATCGGCTCGGCTTGGACAATCTCTCGACGGCGACGCCAAGGTCGCGCCGATATGCCGGCAAACTTACCGTAAAACCGCGAATGAACATCAACGATGGTGCGTTCGTCGCGAGGCTACCGAGCGACTTTTCAAAATGCGGTTATTCGCCGATTACCCGGCGGAACGTTTCACGCGACCGCGCGACAAACCAACGAATCCGAAAACCGCCGAACCGAACAACCATGCAGCCGCCGGTAGCGGTATCGGCGATGCGTTGACGGTGAAACCTTTCAGATAAACATCAAACGTGGTGTAGGCGGTGTGCATGTTCGACATCGCCAGTTGAAATTCCCCGGGAATTTCAACTGCGGAGGAAACCGGAGCGTTGTTGATCCTGGGGGTCCGTCCTGTGACGTCGCCGGCACTGTCCTGGATGTATAACTGAGAATAAACCGTGGTGTAATCCAGGAAACCCGACCAAGATACCGAATCGACGCCAAAACTGTCGACTAACTTCCCGGTATAAAGATCCGTCAGTTCCAATCCCCTGTTTGGACCACCAAAGCCGTTCCATACCCCTCCCATGCTAAACGATATTGCCCAGCCGCCCGGTATGATTTGCGTCACCGACGTGCCGCCACCTAGCGGCGCAAACCAAATATCGTTGCTGGATACGACCGGCGTTCCGCTCGATACGTCGATGTAGACGTTTGTCGCTGACGCCGGCAACGGCGAAAGCAGCGATAAGCAGAATCCCGCTTTTACAATGGTCAACGAAGTCTTTTTTTCCATTTTCTGTCCTTGGTGTTGAAGCTAAATCAGGAACATCGAAATGTTAATGTCTTCCCGGCAATTCGACGGCAATTCAGCCCGAATACCGGCAGCGATCAACACGATTTGGCATAAAGCCAACGACAGACTAGCGCGTCCGATACGCGACGTCGGTACGTTGGAGCGCTTAGACACGGAAACACTAAGGGGCTTGCTGGTGATCGCGACAACACCTCGCCGAACGGCGTGGCGGATGATTACCGCCTTCAGGCGCGGCTTAAGGTCGCCAAAAAACGGTCCAATTGATTGGCGAATGCTTGAATATCTCGCGGATGCAAGGGCGCTGGACCGCCGGTGTCGATACCACTGGCGCGCAGACTGTCCATCATCGAGCGGATTTGCAGTCTTTCGCCGATGTTTTCGTTGGAATAGCGCTCGCCGCGCGGATCGATGGCGTGACCGCCCTTGGCGACGACTTCGGCAGCCAATGGAATATCGGCGGTTATCACCAGATCGCCAGGTTTCAGCCGTTTGACGATTTCGTTATCCGCCACGTCGAAGCCGCTGCTGACGCGCAGCATTTTGATGTAGCGCGACGGTGGAACCGGTATCGGTTGGTTGGCCACCAAGGTCGTCCCTAATCGGCAACGCTCGGCTGCTCTAAATAAGATATCCTTGACCGGCTTCGGACAGGCGTCCGCGTCAACCCAAATATGCATAGTGGCTTTAGTATTAATGGATGGCTAAACGATAAATCCAGTCCGAGCGTGGACTTTCGCGCCAACGTGGATTCAAATCCGACGAGGCTTGGGCGATGGGATAGCGCTCGCATTGACCTAACAGTGTCCAGGAATCGAATCCCCTCACGGTAAGCCGACCGGGGCTCTGGTCGTTTGAAACGCGCCTTGCCGGTAAAGCTGATCGTAAAGATGGTCGGCTATCCGCTCGAATAGGGTCTGCTCGTTGTGTGCGGCAAACGGCAATGCCAGCCACAAAAACAATTCCATATAGGCTTTATTCGCTTCTTCGACCTTAGCGGCGTAAGACATCCCGGATTTCGCATCGACCAACGTAAAGCGAATATCGTAATGTTGGGTAACCGTATAAGGGATTATAAACAACGTCAGTCCGCTGATAATTTGCATAGCGATACTAGACTCGCCATGCTGGCTGCCGGACAAGGTCAGACGATAATCGGTCCGTTCGGTAAACTCGCCCGGCGCCACCGCTTCGTGATCGCGGATATACGCTTTGTCCACCCAGGCATTCAGCACGTTCTGGTTGATCAACACGCCAGCCAGATGGTCAGTCACCAGACCACCGCCATCCATCGTAAACGCGAAGTCGCCGACCGTATGTTCTATCATCGGCCTCATCGCGTTAGCCTGTGGCGTGA
This sequence comes from Methylomonas sp. MS20, assembly GCF_050275925.1. Taxonomy (NCBI): domain Bacteria; kingdom Pseudomonadati; phylum Pseudomonadota; class Gammaproteobacteria; order Methylococcales; family Methylococcaceae; genus Methylomonas; species Methylomonas sp. MS20. The sequence goes on along the minus strand of NZ_CP189962.1, from coordinate 3,615,397 downwards.
TCGGCCGCAGTTTGCTGCCTTCGGTGACATAGGCGCATCCGGTCAAGCCGGCAATAAACAGGGCCGCGCAAAATCGGCCAAACAAGGTCAGGAACGGAATTTTCATGTGGGATTTTTCGTAGCCGGCGGCGTTTCGAAATGGCCGTCAATTGGACAGGCGGTTCAGCGTTCGCAGTATAGGAGCAAGAGGTTGCCGCGTCCAACATTGAACGGTTTAGGGCTGCCTTGTCGTGGCTAACGAATCGGAATAAAAGCGGGATTTCGAATCCGGAACCCCCTCCCGCCAGAGCGGGAAACGGGATTCGAGGCAACGGACGATAGAAATACGGGGTTTACATCAACACCGCGTGAGCCTAAAGAACCGAGCCCACGCTTTTCAAACGGATGCGTAGGATGGAATCAGGCACCCATGACCAATGTAAAATTATTGGTTACCACCCAACTGTAAAAGGCATCAGCCCAAACCAAGGTGGCCGTACCCCAACGCCCTTTGATCGAGTGACGGTCGAAGAAGATAAAAGCAATCACCAGAAGTATCGCCACTTTCAGCGATGTAATGGCCAGTCCCAAACCCACCAAGCCGGCAAAGTAATTCAAAATGGGATTGACCTCGTCGACATCGGTAAAGCTCAAGCCGAGATAAGTAATCACGCCATCGGCGATGTGCAATAAGCCAAACAAAACCAGCATCGCCGCGTTTAATTTATGTCGCGTCGGTATTCGCCAGATACTCAACGCCCTAAAAAAATCCAGCCCATTCACTTTAACCGTTGCGCGGCCCTTTCGAATTTTCATGTGATACTCCTTACGCGAATTGGCGCCCAACCCGATGATGAAAGACATGGACTTTCACCGCCAGCGCCTTGAGTTGTGTAACTGAAACCATAACGGCCGGACAGCATCACTTAGGTTAGATTGCTGAAAATTGAAGCCGCGCCGAACATCAATGTAGAGATTACGAATTGGCCCGACAGAAAACCGAGCATACCGATAATAAACAATAAACCGGTGGTAATATCTTTATAGAAGCTGTTTGAAGCATTCATATTTACATCCCGGACTGAATTCAGTCGCAGAGTTAGTGAAGACGGCTTCACTATAACTCTCAGGCATTAATTTACAATACCATGCTGAATACATTGTTTATTTCCAATTGAGAAATAAAGTTTCGGCAATCCCTACCGCCTTTCAGTCCGTCTCACATAAGAGATAGCTAATATGATAGGGCTTTTTGGGGCCGCGCGGCGAGTTATTCCGCGAAACCGGGGCTTGGTCGCGGTTTAATATGGCAAGGCATTGATTTTGCTGAAAAGCCGTTCGCCACACTGACGTCCATAACCGCGCGTCGGGACGCCGTCACGGGTGGCTGGCCAGCAGCGATTGGCCACATCAACCGGGCTCCGGCTTCGCTCGATGGCGTGGACGCCTACCCCAATCAGGAACGACCAGAACCTTTCCGAATTCAGGCACGCTGGGAAATATTTGAAAACCCATCGGCGCGATAGCCGATGGGACGAGGTTCGAGAATAGTTAACGAACGGGTAAACCCATCCGCGATTAAGCCGCAACCGAGTTCGAGCGGGGAGAGCGTCGATTTCCCCAACCGACCAAGCCAAGCAACACCGACCCCATCGACCAAGCGGCGCCGGGCAATGGAACGGTGGCGACTTTAAAGTTCAACGAAAACGTGTCCATGGTTCTGCTTTCACGCAACCAAACCGTGTAGCTGCCCACCCCTAAGGTGGCGGGCAATTGGGTGCCGGTAAAGGCCCCGGTAGCGATCAGACTTGGAAACACATCTTCCCCGACATTCGTGGGAATAACGCCGTTGATCGGGGTTGTTCCGACCGGAGCGCCCAGCAGCGCGTAGCCATCGACAGCGGACGGGTCGACAACGCTGGGCGTGATCGTCGTACCTTGCTTCAAGCCGAAAAACGCCACGCCGGTAGCGGTGGGGTTGCCGCCAATCTGGCTAAACGTGAAAGCCTGTAATTGAATAGAAGTCAGTCGATAGCCAGCTCCGATGTCGAACCTAAAAAAACGCGAATCCGCGCCGGCGCTAGGGTCCAATTTCACGTCGACCACGTTGTCGCCCGCGGAAAAACTGAGCGGAGTAGGATTGGAACCGTCGGTCGACAAATCCAACACCGCGGCACCGACCGCGTTCGATAAACTCGCCAACAGCAACACACCTGCTCTTAAAACATTCTGGTTCATAAAAACTCCCGGTTGATAGGTTTTCCTAGAGGTTTCGCCGAACAACGCAAACGGACCTGGGGCACATTTTTTCGACTCAGGAACACTACTAGAAATTATTCGGGAGATCAAGCGTGGTTCCGACGCCTGTTTGGAGGCGGGCTTGATGCCGCACGCTTGTCGATGAAGTCGGGAAACGAAGCATCCAAAAACCGGTAATCTGGCGTATGGGTCCGGCGATGACCTTGGCTTGGATTGCCTTATTGCTTGCCGACGCCGGAGAGTTCGCGAATATCGGTCTGCAGATCGAGCATGCTTTTCTGGCTCACTTGAATCCAGCCGCGGCGCGGACGGTCCAAATCGAGGATGATAAATACCAAAATCACGATCAATCCCACCAAAATGTGGGTAACGAACGAAGGACGATGTCCGGCGAGCCCGGTGGCATAGCCGACTACCGCCCCGGTCATGATGAACGTGATGTAGAGCAGGAACAGCACGAATTCGGGTACATGACGCGCAAGTTCGGCGTCGCGTTTACCGTAATTGTCGATCAATTCGTTCAAGGTTTGCACGAACAAACCGCTGGTCACCGGCCTTGGGTCGAGTTCCACCGCACGCCGCGCATAGTCCCACAACGCCGAGTGCAGCCTGCCGGTTTCGGCGGCCATCTCGCTAAGCGTTTGGTGGGCGGTCAAATTGATTTCCCCGGCCTTCACCCGCAGATCGACATACTCGTGCAACAACTTACCGACTTCGTCCCGCACGCCGGCCGGCAGCATCCGCGAACGCAAGTAGGTCGTGCCTATCGCATTAGCTTCGTCGACCACCGCCTCGCTGCGGCTATCGTAACGCTGTAACGACAACGAAAATGTAAATCCCAGCAACAGCGCTAATATCCCCAGCAACGACGCCGAGGTTGCATTGACGTGTTGCTTGAAATCCTCGCCGGTGACATGCTCGGAGCGAGAGCCCAGTCGATAACCGCTTTCTATGGCCAAAAGCATGGAAACCAATAGCACCCCGGCTATCAGTACGCTGTCAATGTCGTACATAAATTCGGTCATCGTGAAATGGTGGGTAGAGATTAATGGATACCAACGTTAACAAAAGCTGTGAAAGAGTCCTTCGGTCGGCTCGAAAGCCGCTGGGTCGGAGCATCGTCAGGTAACGAACGCCCGATATTTTAGTTCGACGGCGGAACGGCCGTTCGATCCCAGTGCGACTAAAGCTGTCATTCCCGTCACCGACCGAGCCGGAAAAACGCGCGAATCCCAATCAACGTTGGCCAAGGTCGGAATTATCGCCAATAAACACCCAATATGCCGACGACAGGATCGCCGGCGTCCAGCGTCGGGCACTGCACGCCCAAGCCGACCCGCCAATTCCGGTACAGCGGATACAACAATCGGAAAGTCGTACCGCCCAAGGCGTTGAATCCGGACCAATAATCGGCGTCAAACCTCAGTTCTCCCGATACCGGCAATTCGACATTCAGATGCAAACCCGCGCTATCGTGATTGGCGAGCGCCGCGTTGGCGTAATAAAGACCGGTGTCGATATCGACATCCCAATCCGGTAGATGGCGTTGATATTCCAGATAGGCAAGATTCATGAAAGCGTTGCCGGACGCGGCAATGCCCAAGCCGTTCTGCATCCCCGCGATCACTTGTACGTTTTCAGCCGTCCAATGTTTTTCCAAATTCACCAAAATATCCGGCTGGAACGATGCCGCCGAGGAAGCCGTCGAGGCAAATTGCGCGTTCAACACACTGAGGCCCGCATCCCAACCCGGCGCCAGGCCGATATTCGCGGAAAGATTGGCGACAGCCGCATTATGGAAAATATTGGTTTCGTGTTCAATATCGACGGCATCGGGTTCGGTCGCATCAATATCCGGCAAATTGCGGGCGGCTTTTCTCCCCGAGGGCGCACCGCTATCCTTCGCCGCCGCGTTCGTGCCGAGCGCAAACGCCAAGAACAACCAAACCGCGAATGGCCGCCTCAAGCGAGGGAAGTCCTGTTTGGTGACTGATTTGACGTTCATCGCGCCAATATCGACCGATCCGTCAGGCTGAACTTTGAAAAAAGGAGAGTCGATCATCGGGTCAGCATAGTCGATTTACGTGCGGCGCATGCGGTCGTAGAACAGCCGACGGCTGGCCTATCAGACGAGCTATCCCCGGCAGGCGGCGACCAAGCCGATCATACGTCCGCGTTCCACTAGCCGTTTAACATTCGCCGCCCGGCCTCGAGCAAAGCCATACCTTATTCGATCGGTGTAACTCGGCATATCGCCTAACAATTCGACGGCAGGCGGTAGAAACCCCGCCATAAAATCGTAAGCGATCTTTGAAGGACGCACTAGAACTGAAACGGACAATGACTTAACCGTTGGCGTACGATTAGTCCGTTAGGGCGTCGAGATTCCAAGGCAACAGCGCTTCGAACTCTTCGACAGTTTTTGCGGTGGGAAGCTTTCGGAACAGATCGACCAGATAGGTGTAAGGGTCGACGCTATTGGCCTTGCAGGTTTCGATCAACGAGTAAAGATTAGCGCTGGCACGGGCGCCGGCCACCGTATCGCAAAACAACCAATTGCGGCGGCCCACCACGAAGGGGCGTATGGCGTTTTCGCAGAGGTTGTTGTCGATGGGCCAAGCGCCGTTGTAGACGAAGCGGATCAGTTTGGACCACTGCGATGACAAGTAATGCAAAGCCTTGCCCAGCAAACTACCGGGGATTACCGCATGCAGATGTTGTAGCAGCAGGGCTTCGATTTTGACCAAAACCGGTCGGCTTTGCTCCTGGCGCCGCTGCCCACGCTGTTCGACGCTCAGGTCTTCCGTCTGAGTTTCAATCGCGTACAGTTCACCCATCGCCGCGATAAACTGCGTCGCCAGTTGCTCCGGGCCACGCGCGGCTTTAGGAATGGCGGCTTCGGCCTCGACAAAATAACGCCGCGCATGCGCCCAACAGCCGAGGTGAATCGCACCCCGGCTGGCTGCAATGGCGTTATACACCTCATAGCCGTCGCTCATCAGTACCGCGCCGGGTTTGATGCCTTCATACAACGGCTGCGCATGCGTTCCGCCGCGCCCCGGCGTGTAGCTGAACAGCCGAATCGGCGGTCCGGAGCCGGTCATTTGTGCCCACAGATAGCTTTTGCTTTGCGCGGCTCGGCCGGATTCTTTGAGCACTTGAACCACGGTTTCGTCGCCCAGGATCAGATCGGCATCGAGCAGATGGTCGCGCAGCAAGTTGATGATGGGTTGCACTGCGTCGCCAACCCGCACCATGCTAGCCGCCAGCGTGTTGCGCGACAGATCGCCGCCGAAACGGCTCAACAGCGCGGCTTGCCGATACAGCGGCAGGCTATCCTGGTATTTGGCGGTGACGACCCAGGCTAATGCCGTTTCGGTGAGTAAGCCTTTGGGGATGATGCGAACCGGTGCCGGCGTCACGCGAATGCTTTCATCGCAGCACGGGCAGGCATATTTGACGCGGTGATGTTGAATGACTCGCACCTGTTGCGGCACGATGTCGAGCTGCTCGCTGATTTCAGCGCCGATTTCCACCAGACGAGTACCGTCATGCGCACAGATGCGTTCGGCTTCCGCTAATTCATGGCGCACGATCTCACGCGGCAGATGCGGATCGAGCGGTTTGCGACCGCGTTTCTTACGGCGGTGACCGGCCACCTCGACCGCTTCGGGCGTGGCTTCCTCGGCGATTGGAGCACCGTTCGGCGCCAACACTTCGGCTTCGTTCAGGAACAGGTCGCGCTGGGCCGGATTGGCCCGCGCCTCGGATTTTGCGGCATACAGCCTATGCAGAAAGGCATCCACACGTTCTTTCAATAAATCCCGCTCGACCGTCACCAACCGCAGTTGACTCGCCAGCCGTTGCTGCTCGGCCAGCAAGGCTTGGTAGTCTTCGGTGGACAGCGTGATGGTGGGCGTCATGCCGTTATTTTACCGGCTTTACATCCGCGTTTCAGCCCACTTGGGTATAGGTTCGTGCCGGATGCGGCCGCATCGCGGCCAAGTCAATACCGGCTAACAACCAGTGGAGTTGCTCGACCGTCAACATCACAACTGCTGCCTCTTTCGGCCAGTGAAAACGGTCGGCTTCCAGCCGCTTGAGCATCAACCAAAAACCGGTGCGGTCCCACAACAGCAGTTTGATCCGATCCCGCCGGCGGTTGCTGAACACGTAGATGGCCGGCTCGAACGGATTCAAGCCTAATGCCTGCTCAACCAGCAGCGCTAAACCATTGATGGCCTTGCGGCCGTCGACCGGCTCGCGGTGCAGGTAGACCTTCAATCCTGCGTCGAAACGAAACATGGCAGCTCGGCCAACGCCTTCAAAATCACCGGCAGGTCGCTCAGTGCGACAGGCTGTAACGCGAGTTTAACGCCGTTGGGCAACTCCGCACTGAGCGCTGACTCAGCCGGTTTCTCTGCGCTCAGCGACTGAACGGGCACAAAAGCCGGCAACGTTAATGGACTGTTCGGATTCGGATGTCCTGTTTCTCGGTAATGCCCCATCCACTTGCGCAGCAGATTGGCATTGATACCGTATTGCAGAGCGATCTTGGCAACCGATGTGCCCGAATGCAAGCAAACTTTCACTAGCTCCCGCTTGGCTTCCGGATCATAAAGGCAACGGCCGTCTCGCCCGTGCCCCACGATTAATGGCCGCGATAATCGCGTGTTATGCTCCTTCATAGGTGTCCACCTGATTATAAGTGGACACTATCTTCGTTCCTTTCGAGCTGTTTATACAGATGCTGTTAAAGGACCGCTTACATAAAATCCGCCTCCGTTTGGAACGGTCGAATTCGCCCGCCATGAACGACATCGTTACCGGCGAGCAGAAATAGTAACTTCGGTATTCGTTGATTTGATTGAAAGTTGGAGTTTGGTAACCCGTCAAATCCATTGAACGCTCCGCTGGATTTGAACCGGCATAAAACATCTTTCTGATTGCAGGGCTGTGCTTATTCTGCAAATTCTTTTTTCCATTGACACTTCTCGGTTGACAGGTAATCGTTCGAGAAACACGATTCGAGTCGTTCGCGGCAGAGCGCTTTGAGCTTTGACTCATAATCGGATGTGCGAAGATACTTGAATCGACCGTTCGGCTCTCGGGCGAAAATATCAAAAGGCCCCGTTCGATTTCCCCAAATGCTCAATTCCGATAAAGCGATGTCAAGTCGCGCGTCGCTATTGAAGTCGGCGACGCAACGGAACAAGGTGGTATCGTGCTTACCGTTGATGAAGTAATCGGAGCCACGGGGGTATAGATCCAACACAAACGCTTTCAATGGATCATCCGTTTCGATTGCCGTAGCCGCAATCGCCGAATTCAAGGCGGCAGCGATTGCAAACAGAACGTAGATGGCACGCATTTTATGGCCTGAGCTGCAAGCGATGTAGGGTACGCATCGCGTACCTTCTTGGGAGTTTGATTCATCGGAAACCTTGAATAGGGTATGCGGTGCATAACCTGTGCGGCTCATTTTCTAATTCCAGGATGATTTCTTTCGTATCTGTACGAAGACAAAAAATATGATCACGAATCCAATGCATGCCTACAACACCATCCATACACATGTCGTCGTATTCATCATCGATAGTTTCTTCGGAGTAGGAGCGGATACCGGTAAAAATTACTTTGGTGTGCGGCTTTAAGCTATTTGGGTCCGGTACACATTCAAGGACCAGTGTTCTGTTACCAATATCGTAGACCAAGCTGCTGATATATGGTGAACAACTTGCTAGATACCTATTTGTAAGATCTTCCATGCCGAACTGTCTCTAAAGCGCATAACGTAAAGCTCAGCCGACGAAAACCGCATCACGGTTTTTGGTCGGGTGAAGCGCCTGGTTAGGTTTTTTCGATAACATTCCACTCGATGTCATCATGGAACGAATCGATGATAAGAGTTACTTTAGCTTCATTCATTCGTTTCTCGATTTCTGGACCTTTCGTCTTGAAAGTATTGAAAGGCTGATATTTCTTGTTGGCTGGAAAAATGGCTTGCCAATTACCAAGATAAAGCCACTTTTCGAACTGTCCGTAATTGTATGGGGGACGAACTAATGTTATGAATTTGCCAGCTTTTTCATGGGGAGTTCCCTCTCCCAATTCCTCTTCATAGAAGAACATCAGGGATACGTTCCGATCTGACAAGCACTTAATCAATGCCTGATTTCTGAATCCTTTGTTAATACCCTAGCCTTCACACACAAAAACCTTGTTATATTTTATATCGTTAGAAAGGGGTAAAAGTAATTCCTGAATCTTTCGATAAAAAGAGGTTGTATATTTTGGTTCCCCCAAGAGCGAGCCATTCGTCTTCAGTCCCTCCCTTCCATATTTTGTCACCTGGAATATCGAATCTCCATACCCAGCCTTCAGGATTGCTTGCAAATGCTTTAGCAATCTTAAGGTTGTCAGTCATCCCGACATACGCACTATTGCCACAAGGTGGATTTGTAAGATCTGTTTTACTGCTAGATTGACTATGCTGCTTTCGGGCAAATTCGTCCGCCGCAGCTAGAGATTTCATAGAGAGATTAATTATTGACATGTCTGCATAGCTTTCGAGTAATACGGGTTTTTTATAGATAATTTTACCCACGTTAACCAATGATTCACTTGGCAAACTAGACGCAACTGAAGCTTGGTCATCCTCCTGTTGCCACTCTCGCATCAACTTGGAAATCAAATACCCCGCTTTAATCCCGTCAAGATCGAATTTTCCGGCGCAACCTCCGCGATACATCTGATACATTTTATTTCCACCTCGAACTCCAGTAGGCATGGCTATCCCCTTATAAGATTATTAGTACTACTAAGATTTTTACAAAAACAGTTTATCGACGCTTTCTCAAAATTTCATAAACCGGAGAAAAAATATAACGCCATGCTCAGCGGCAGCAAAAAGCAGAGCGACGCTTTTTGATGTCCGTTGAAGCTATTTGTTAGCATTTCTTCGTTTCAGGCAGATTGCAAGCTTCTTTGCTTGGGAAGGGGGCAAATATTCTTTAAATTCGCTTAAATTATCCGCCGCCTCTGAATACCTCTTTGCCTTGAATGCCTTATCAGCCTTCTCAATAGCTCTTTTCATTGCCCACTCTCGTTCATCTTCCTCCCATGCCTTTGTATTTTCTTCTTTCCATTTTTCTTCAAGATCTCTTAATAACTGAAATTGGCTCCAGTCATTATTGAGAAAACGTGTTCCAAATCTTTTCAAGCACAGCGCTTGAAACCGAATATCTCCTATTTGTCCGCGTCCATAGCCTTGCCGATTCGCCTCCCAAAATCCATCAGGCACCAAGTGATGGAAAGGCACGGAAATCCCTTTTTTATTTCTTATATCTATGCCTGCGGAAAAACCGTACGAATATCCAGCAACAACGATGCGCCAGCCATCTTTTTCGAAATTAGCTTCATACAAATTAGAATATTCTTCTCTAGTCGGCCCAATTTCAATAAATCCAAATTCCTTCTGTAGGAATCCGAACTCATCCCTACAGGCCGCTTTGAATTCATCGAGTGTTGGCGCAGTGGCTTGTTCCATTTTGATGCTAACGTGAAGTTGAGGGGCGTGCCTCCGATAGGCGGAGCGTCCCTTCGAACGCAAGGTTAGCCATCGGACTTTCCCTGGCGTAATGTGCTATCTGCTGCTCTTCGTTTTATCCGCAGCGTAGTAAGTAAAAACTGAAGTGCCACTACCACAACTAAAAGCGCACCCATCAGCGGAAAGAGCTTGCCAACAATTAAAGTAACCGGTGAGCTAGACACTGTGTCGAAAAACTTACTTCCGATAAGGGATGTTGCAAGCGCGGTAGTTACACCAAGAAGAGTTGTTACAACAGCCATTACTCGCTCCCTACTTTCCTCAGTTCGAAGCGAAACTTCGCGTTTTCGTTCTCCGAGGCTGGCGATTGATTCCAAAATATCTTTCCCTTGTTCTCTACGCTCTGGCTGCAATAACCTTTCAATCTCAGCAAATTTTTCTGCCATTTCGGAATTCAATTCATCCAACCGAATTGGCTCGCGATGTTCCCGAATTTCCAGAATCAGCTGTTCAATTTTCTCTGAATACTCAGACTTTTGAGGAATATCCAGATGACGGCTACGCTGAAGTCGCAGGGCAACATCTTGTAGAAGGGAAACTCCAGTACAGGCAGGGCGCAGCGCGACGGAATGGTCGCGTTCTGAGGCATGGATTAAGTTTTCAATTACCTGCTCAGATATTCGCCGCTTGTTAATGATGTAACTCTCTACAACATCAAGTAGCTCTGCTGTCGCGTGCTTTTTGCGCTCTAAGGATGCGGAAGCCGCGTCCTTCTTTTGCAAACGGTAAAAGAAATACGCTACGACTATACCGATGATAATCGAAAAAATCGACAGCCAGTTGGTTTCAAAGAACTGTTGCATGGTTATCTGTTTCGCTGGCTAACGCCGCAAATAAGCCGTGATGTTTTTTGCGTCGGCTTGATTTGCATTGTTATATGTGAACCAGCTAATTCTCAATCTGGCCATCAACGAAGCCATTCCAGTTAAAAGGGATGCGTAACAATTGATTATTATTCAAATATACAATTCCAGGCAATTCTGGGTTTATCGAGGCATCAAATAAAAGCCTTACCTCATCTTCCCCAGAAAATTGCGTGCGAACAACGGCTGCGCTAGCCGCAAGCATTGAACCGGTGCTCTCCATGTGATTGAGAACTACGGCCGGCGTTTTCATTGCTTGAATCAAAGATGGGTTCGTGTATTCGACACTTGTGAGCCAAATTCTATGCATGTAAAGACGGTCGTTATTCAACATCAAGCGATCTAATAGCTTACCTACCGTAGTAGATATTCTTACTGCCTTTTTCCCATGAGAAAAGCTGGCCCACTCAGCAGTGTTTGGATTCGATCGTTCCGTCCAGCATAATGCATAGAATGATCTGACAAGAGTGCCATAGTCGATTTTCCCGCCCGTTACCGTGTCGATACCGGTTACATCTTCTAACGGGTTCTCGAGAGGATCGTTCCATACAGTAGAAGATGCTATTGGCAGGGTTAGATATCCTTCGGATACATCTTTTTCATAATAATCTTTTTGGAAAATTCGATGTATTTCTTTCGATGGGTCTAAACCAAATGAGTTCCTTAACTTGTACTGTTCAAGTACCTCATTATTAAATTGGTCTTTTCCTTGAAAGTCGAGCTCTCTGATTTTGCTTTGAGCCTTTTCAAATTCTTCAAATTTATTCATTTCTTAGACCGGGTAATTTGAGCATATAACGCAGAGCTAAGGGGCGCGCAGCGAAGCGGAGCGTCCTTTGAGCGACGTGTTATAAAGCCGATTATTCATACATCTGACTAATGACTGGATCCAATAATTCATACGCAGCAAGCACCGCCTCCTCATCTGCACCAAATAACTCAGCTTTATCAATAATGCTCGGTTTTTTGGCTCCCAGCAAATCTACTATTTCATCAGGATCGAAATGTGCTTCATAAGCCCTATGAAGAAATAAAAACACACATGACTTAATTTCTTCAGGATTGCCTTTCGATTTGAGTAGTCCTGAAACCGTTTCCCGAATTAACCATTGCGTGAATTCAGTATGTTTCTCGTGACTATGTTCAACTTTAGCGTCGTACTTCATGCTTAAGCTTTATAACGATAAGGGTAACTTGACGGCGAAAGCGTAGCCACGATAGTGGCGAAGCTTTTGCCGGTCAAGTTCACCCGCTGGTTAGGCCTATTGCTTAGCATAGGATTGCCTGATGTATTCCAGTTCCCTAAGTGCGACCTTGTTACCTGGTTCAACCATAAGGGATTCTTCGTAGGCCAGTTCTGCTTCATGCAGATTTCCAAGCTCAACCAGCGAATACCCTTTTCCTCGAAGTGCTGCCCCTTCAAAAGACCGTTGTGACGGGTACCTTCTTGCCAATTGTAGCCCCCGTTCATAAGCAGCAAGTGCGTCATCTGGGTGGTGAGATTGATTAAATGCAAATCCAAGTTCCACTGAGGTATCAGCAGACATTGGGGCTATAGACTGCAATTCCTTCAGGCGGTCTATCGCCACAGAAAATAACCGTTTGTCAGAAGCAATGAACGCTTGCATCTGAATGCACTCCTTGTATCCCCAATCGATCCATTCGAATGACTCACTAGAATTTTTTAAGAATTCTTGATACTCAATATTGGATTGAAATACGTACTGTTTTAACGATCGATCAAATGAGGACTCAAAGGTGCGTCGCAATTCAGCTGCAAAAGTCTCCGCTTCATCGAAGTGCTTGGATTTGACGAGACTTACCAATTGCAGCACACGAGCTCGAAATTGTGAGCCCTTCGCACCTTCAGCTTTTAAATCCGTAGATGTTGTAACGCCATATCCTTCGGCCCGCGCAATCCCCGAGCTGTTAATGACGATGAGCACCAAGAACAGATATTTCATGTGAACAAGCTTCCCATATAATGCCTAGCGTTCAAGGTAACCGGCGACCGGAGGCCGTAGGCCGGAGGGGACCGGCAAGCGCAGCTTGCCGGGCGTCCGGTTGACCGCAGGGTGTACGCCCAGCATGGGCATGAACTTATGGGGTGCAAGTCCCCTGTCGGAGAATTCAACGTTAATCATGTTAGCGATCATAACGACTAGCCGAAGGCAAAGGCAAGCCCGTGAGGGATTGTCTGAAGGAAGCCTAAGTGCAAAACGACGAGCCGACGAACAGAAACTGGATATAAGGCTGAGCAGCAGGGCCGAGTTGACACAGGACAACGAAGGCCATGAATTCGCGCTATACAGTAAATCCGGCGGTGGTGTCGTGACAGTTCATGTTCTTATCTGGGGAGATCTGAAACGCCGGCGGCTCGTGAAGGGCCGCGCGCAGCGTAGCAATGCGATGCGTGACGTTTCAGAAGTCAGCAGCGGTCATAGTAGTCTTGGCGGCGGGAGTGCCCTCAGCGCGAAGGACCAAAGAAACAGGACAAGGCAGCGCCTTGTCAGACTCGGTATTGACGTAGCCCGCGCCCGCGGGAAGTAGCTACCGGCGTATGACAACCGTGCACGCTTTGGACCAGCCACTACTGGAAACCATCGTCGCCCGCGATAACCTGCAACGTGCTTGGAAGCGCGTGAAGGCGAACAAGGGCGCGGCTGGGGTTGACGCGATTTCCGTGGCGGATTTTCCGGCCTGGGCGCAACAACACTGGCCGACCATCAAGACCCAATTGATGAGCGGCGACTACCAACCGCAAGCAGTTCGGCGGGTGTGGATACCCAAACCCAACGGCGATAAACGACCTTTGGGCATACCTACGATCGCCGACCGCGTGATCCAGCAAGCCATCGCGCAACAACTCGCGCCGCACTTCGAACGCGAGTTCAGCCACAACAGCTACGGCTTCCGTCCCGGACGTAACGCCCACCAAGCCATCCGGCAAGTGCGCGACTATATCCGGGCGAAATACCGGATGGTGGTGGACATCGATTTGGCCGCCTTCTTCGACAACGTCAGTCACGACGTGTTGATGCGACTGCTCGGTCAACGCATTAGCGACAAGCGGGTGCTGCAACTGATCGGTCGTTATTTGCGCGCCGGCGTTATCGAAAACGGCCAATGGCAAGCGACCACTAAGGGCGTTCCCCAAGGCGGTCCGCTATCGCCGTTGCTGGCTAATATCGTGTTGCACGAGTTGGACGTTTACCTGCACCAGTGCGGCCATCGGTTTGCCCGATACGCCGACGACTTCGTCATCTGTGTGCGCAGCCTACGGGCGGCACAACGAGTGCAGGCCAACATCACCCGGTTTCTGGAGCAGCGGTTGAAACTACACGTCAATCTCAACAAAAGTCGTATCTGTACCAGCAACGAATTGGAGTTTCTCGGGTTTTGCTTCCGAGGCAACAAAATCGTCTGGAGCGACAAGGCGCTACACCGCTTTAAACGTCGTATCAAACAACTCACAGGGCGTTCGTGGGGCGTCAGCCTGGTTTATCGCTACCGCGAACTGCGCCGCTATATCGTGGGTTGGATGAACTACTTTGCGTTATCGGAATATTACCGGCCAATCCCTGAATTGGATGAATGGCTACGGCGGCGAATGCGTTGCTGCTACTGGACAGATATATGCTCCTGCAATATCTGCATTCACGCCATCCTTGGCGATCAAACAGTGGCGGTGGCCGCGCACCAAGATCAGCCATCTGGTCAGTTTGGGCGTCAGCTTAAAGGAAGCGATTAAAACTGGCGTCAGCTCGAAAGGGCCTTACGCCATGTCGCGGACACCGATCACGCAAATGGCGATGAACAACGAGTGGTTAAAAGCGCAGGGCTTGGTGTCGATCAAAGACCAGTGGGTACGTTTTCATTACCCTGTTTCAACCGCCTAGTGCGGACCCGCATGCTAGGTGGTGTGGGGAGGGCGGGAGAGATACTCGCCCTTACCCGATTAGGCCGAACGCTGTGGGTGACCTCATTACGGTTGCCTCCGCTGGACCGTCGGCCCCGCTGCTTAGGCCAGGCTGCGCCGTGGGATCAGAGGCCCTGAACACGGTTTAGCCAGCGCCGAAGCCACGATGGAGGAGGCGGAGTGAATGCCTGGAGAATGAAGGGGTCAGTTGGGAGCGAGTGAGACCGAAGGGCCGCTACGACCACGGCTGCGTGGAGAGGCCAGTCGGCCTCCGAAATGCCGGGATGATATTGCCACCGATGATTGCTCGCATCGATCCAGTCGTCCCAGAAGCGAAACCCAAGGGCTAGGTTCTCCTTAGCCACGTGCCAGAAGGGCAGCACCTCGCACTCAATAACATCGTACTCGGCGCCGATCTGGTCGAAAGCACCCGCACGATGGCTCTCGATCGCTCGTTCGAGCGCGGCAGCGAGGACGACTTCGGGATCATCGGTTTCGGGGAAGAGGCTCATGTGTTGTTCGGCCTAACGCCAGCGTAACGAGCCGGTTTGGAGCGCTAGCGGAAAACCGGTCACGTTGACGCAATCGTTATGGTTTAGTCGGTGACATTTAGGACACGCCATCCATTATTTCCTTTCTTAACGAGTATATTCTGACGTGAGTTCCGTCCGTCCGGAAAAATGCACACTTCTGTGACTTTCACAAGATCGGTTTCCAGTGTTTCTTTGGCAGGGAAAGAACATTTAAGGCCTTCTAAATCGGGGAACCCCTTCGTTTCCATTTCTTTCCGATAGGCTAATTCAAGCGTTTCTGCAGCCTGCTTGACTAGCCCTCCATCTTTTGAAAATTCCGGATTTATATTCTGTAACATGAGGCGGCCTTCTTCGAAAAAATCTTTTGCTGAGACGGCGTCATCAATGCTCTTTCTTCGGTACGCTTCCTCAAGAAATTGAATGGCTTGCTCTGGCGTACTGAAATTCTTTATATTTTCCCCCAATACCACGGGCGAAAGGGTAAATAAGGCGATTAGGTGTAATTTACGCATATTTTTTATTGAGCCATAACGAATAGAGTTAACCTGCCAAAACGGAGCGAAGCGGAGTTTTGGTCAGGTTTAACGACTGGTTAAATGCCTTGATGACATTTCCAAACAATAATTTTGATTCAAGCAAAGAAACACGAATGACGCTGAAAATCATGGCTTAACCTGGAGGGAAAAACCTTGTCTGGTTGAACGCATGTTAACCTGCAAGGTTTTTCCCTCCAGGTAATAACATATTTTCATGATTTCTTCAGCCATTATTTGCTATTTCTTTACGATAAATTAATTGCTTTCCAAGCCTTTCGAGATTGGCCCCGCATTTAACTATTGATTATCAGGCAAATCTGCCCGTATAAGTTGATATTAACCGCCTTTTCAGGCACTTTTGCCTGCGTATCCGGAAAAGTGGGCATGTTTGCCTCGATAACTCGCTATTAGCCTGGAAATCAGGCAATCTTGCCTGCGTATTATGTTGCAACTGACTTTATCAGGTAGGTGTTTTATGTCAAGTACAAAATCGCCAACCTTATTGGACGATGTGCGTCGCGTGATGCGGCTGAAACATTATTCCTTGCATACCGAACGTAGTTATTCCGATTGGATCAAGCAGTTCGTCAAGTTTCATCGGATGACGGAACGGCAGGCTTTGTTCGATGACAGCGAGGCCAAGATAGAAGTTTTTTTATCTCACTTGGCGACTCAGCGTGAGGTCGCGCCGGCAACGCAAAACCAAGCGATGAATGCCTTGGTGTTTTTGTATAAGCATGTCCTGAATAAGCCCTTGACCAAGCGTATAGACGCGATCCGCTCCAAAACGCATCGCCGCCATGTTCCGGTCGTGTTGTCGGTGGACGAAGTGAAGCAAGTCTTGGCGCGGCTGGAGGGCTTACCGCAACTGGTGGTCAAGCTGTTGTACGGCAGCGGTTTGAGAATTAGCGAAGCCGTCCGCCTCAGGGTGCAGGACATCGATTTTGCCTACAAGCAAATAACCGTGCGTTCCGGTAAGGGCGACAAGGACAGGGTGACGACGTTTGCCGCCTCGCTGGCACCGTTGTTGCTGAACCATCTCGACAAGGTCAAGGCGGTTCACGATCAGGATTTAGCCGACGGTTACGGGGCGGTTTATCTGCCTTATGCGTTGGCGAAAAAATACCCGAATGCCGAGCGCGAATGGGGTTGGCAATACGTGTTTCCGGCGCGTTCGTTGTCGGCCGATCCTTTATCCGCTGCGACACGGCGGCATCATTACGATCAGTCGCTCATCAATAAGGCGATTCGGGTGGCGGTGCGGCAAGTCGGTATCGCCAAGCGGGTATCCGCGCACACTTTCCGCCACAGCTTCGCCACGCATTTGCTGCAACGCGGCAAGGACATTCGCACGATTCAAGCGTTGTTGGGGCATAACGATTTGGAAACCACGATGATTTACACCCATGTGCTGCATCAGGGTGGGCAAGGCGTCGTCTCCCCGCTGGACGATTTGGAGGGGGCGGCCGATCCGCAATCCGGCTAGCGGTTCCAGCGTGGAACCGGGGGAGCAAAGCGTCGGCGGTATTCCCCGGCCCGAGTCAAATTCACGGTCTTTCCAGTGACGGAAACGCGGCAGGCGAAAAGGCTGCCGGACTATCGCTCTTTACGTTGCCCGCTTTGCCAGACAGTCCGCAGTCTGCAACGCGATTTCCAATTCCTCGTTGGTGGCGATGACCAGCACCGCGACTGGCGTACCGGCCGGGTGGATCGCGGTCGGCTTGACCGGCGCGGCGTTGAGCTTGGGATCGACGGCGATGCCCAAGCCGGTTAGGTCGGCACAGCAAGTTTGGCGCAGCCAGGCGTCGTTTTCGCCGATGCCGCCGGTGAAGACCAGCGCATCCACCCGGCCCAGCACCGCAAAGTACGCGCCGATGTATTTCTTGATTCGGTAGGCGTACATCGCCAAGGCCAGCCTGGCCGAGTCGTCGCCTTGCTCGGCCTTGGCGTGGATGGCGCGCATGTCGTTTTCGCCGCAGACGCCCAGGCAACCGCTGGCTTTGTTGTAGAGCTGGTCGATCGCATTCAAGTCCATGCCCAGCGTGCGGGCCAGATAAAAGGCGATGGCCGGATCGATGTCGCCGCAACGGCTGCCCATCATCAGGCCTTCCAGCGGCGTCATGCCCATCGAGGTGTCGACGCTGACGCCGCCGGCGATCGCCGCTACGCTGGCGCCGTTACCCAAGTGCAGGGTTATCAAGTGGGTGTCGGCTAGCGGCTTACCCAGCAATTTGGCGGCTTGTTTGGCGACATAAGCATGGGAGGTGCCGTGAAAACCGTAGCGGCGCACGCCGTGTTCGCGGTACAACTGGCCGGGCAGGGCATAACGGAAGGCGTAGTCGGGCAGGGTGTGGTGGAAGGCGGTATCGAATACCGCGACTTGCGGAATCTCGCCCATCTGCCGCAACGCTGCTTCGATGCCGGACAGATTGGCCGGATTGTGCAGCGGTGCCAGCGGGATGGTTTCGGCGATTTGCCGGGTGACGTCGGCGTCGATCAGGGCTGGTTCGCGGAATTTCTCGCCGCCGTGTACTACGCGGTGGCCGATGCCGGCCAGCGGCTGACCATTGACGACCCCGCTGGCGGTCAGCGTGTCGAACAACAAGCCAAGAGCTTGGCCGTGGTCGGCGATGGCGGTGTCGATTTGCCGGTTGTCGGCGCCGATCCGGTAGGCATGGCGGGCATCGGCGTTGCCGATGCGTTCCAGCAAGCCGGAAATCGAGACGGAATGGTCGTCGGTTTCGACGACGCTGTATTTAACCGACGAGCTGCCGGCATTTAGAACCAGAATTTTCATCGCGAGTAATTGGCGGTTTGCGGTGATTGGATGGCGGTCGATGGTTTAAAGTCATTTGCCGGTGAAGCGCCGCCGATCGCGGCTGAGGCCGCTCCCACGGCCACTTCATTTTCGGCCAGGCGCGGACGCGAATTCGTCATCGTCAGGCTGGCTTCGGCGCGCCGAATCGGGCGGTGGCGGCGAGTAGCGGCGCTCCAGGTCTTGATCGATTTTGGCGGCCAGCGCCTCGACGGCCTTGCCGGTCAATTTGGCGTCGCCGCCCTTGGATTCGGTGATGTAGTTGCCGACTATTTTTTGCTGCTTGACCTCCACCAAGTGGCCCATCAAGTAAACGAACAAAAATGACGGTTTATGCAAGCGGCCGACCAGCACGTAATCGGCGGCATGGCGCGAGCCGAGTTGAGCGGCCGCGTCGGCATGATCGAACAAATATCCGACGCCGCTGTCGGCGCCGTGTTGTTCGGCGTCCGGTATATCGACGATGCGATAACCGGCGCCGGCCAATTCGCGTTCCAGCAACGGTTTTAACGACGCGGTCCGCTGGATTTCGGCCGGTAGGCCGGGGGCCAGCGTCATATCCTTGAGCTCGAAGTTCAGAATCGCGATGCGGGTTTCCGCCGTTAGCGGCGCGGCCCATAGCAGCCAGGCCCAGATTGTTAGTCTCGCGGAATTCATCGGCAGCGTCACGCCGGCGCGGCTTGCTGGGCCTGGATCGCGGTAATCACGACGGTATTGACGATGTCGGTCACCGTGCAGCCGCGGCTCAAGTCGTTGACCGGTTTGTTCAAGCCTTGCAGAATCGGGCCGATCGCGATTGCGCCGGACGAGCGCTGCACGGCTTTGTAGGTGTTGTTGCCGGTGTTCAGGTCCGGAAACACGAACACGGTGGCTTTGCCGGCGACTTGGCTGTCCGGCAATTTGGTTTTGGCGACGCTGGCATCGACCGCCGCGTCGTATTGCATGGGACCTTCCAACAACAGATCGGGGCGTAAGGATTGGGCGATGCGCACCGCTTCGCGAACCTTATCGACCGCCTCGCCCTTGCCGGATTCGCCGGTCGAGTAGGACAGCATGGCCACGCGCGGTTCGATATTGAAGGATCGCGCGGTATCGGCGGCGTTGATGGCGATATCGGCCAGTTGTTGGGCGTTGGGGTTGGGGATCACCGCGCAATCGCCGTAAACCAGTACCCGGTCTTCCAGACACATGAAGAACACGCTGGAGACGATGGAGGCGCCGGGCTTGGTTTTGATGATTTCGAAAGCCGGGCGGATCGTGTGCTGGGTGGAATGTACCGCGCCCGATACCATGCCGTCGGCGTGGCCGAGGTGGACCATCAAGGTACCGAAATAGCTGACGTCGGCGACCAAGTCGTAAGCGGTATCGAAGACGATGCATTTGTGCTTGCGGGCTTCGTAATAGGTTTCGGCGTAGAGCCGGCGTAGTTCGGAAGTCATCGGATCGATGATGTCGACGCCGTCCAGTTTCAGCGACAGACTTTGGATTTTTTGGCGGATTTCCGCTTCGTTGCCGAGCAGGGTGATTTTGACCACATCGCGCAGCAGCAGGATTTCGGCGGCGCGTAGAATGCGTTCCTCGTTACCTTCCGGCAACACGATGTGCTGCTTTTTGGCCTTGGCGCGTTGCAACAAATCGTATTCGAACATCAGCGGCGTGATCTTGCCGCTGACTTTGCTGCTTAGCCGCAGGCGCAAGCCGACCATGTTGATATTGGCTTCGACCAAGCCCAGGGCCTTGGCGATTTTGCGTTCGTTTTGACTATGCAAGCGCGGCCCGATCTGACTGACTTGCATCGCGGTCGTGAAGGTGTCGGAATCGACGCCGAGTACCGCGAATGGGGTTTCGCCGAGGCCGTCGATCAATTTCCGCACTTGTGGCGCCGGCTCCTGGTGGCCGGTCAGCAGCAAACCGGCGATTTGCGGGTAGTTTTTGGAATGGTAGGCCATCAGGCTGGCCATGACGATGTCGGAGCGGTCGCCGGGCGTGATGATCAGATCGCCGGCTTCGACGTAATCCAGAAAGTCCGGTACCAGCATGGCCGCGACCTTGTAATGCGACACTTCCCGGCCCATCGCGCCGTTCTCGCCGGAAAATACCTTGGCGTCGATGGCCCAGGCGATGTCGCCGACGCTGGGTTTCTCCAGGGCCGGATCGCCGGGAACGATGTAAACCGGAAATTCCGGATCGTGGGGGAGGGTGTGGCGCAAGGTGTCGGTCAGCTCGGGCGACGCGCCGTTGACGACGGTGGCCAGCAACTCGCAATCGTGTTCGTGCAACGTGTGTTTCAGGCTGACCAGACTATGCAGGATTTGCTCCTGAGTACGATGGGAGCCCTGAATGACAGGCATCAGCAAGCAACCCAAATTGTTGGCGACGTCGAGATTGAATTCGAAGGCGAAGGCCGCGTTGTCGCGGCGCGGCGCGGTGCCGACGCACAGAATGTGTTCGCAACGCGCCTTCAAGGCTCGATACTTGGCCAAAATCAATTTCAGCAGTTCGTCGTATTGTTCGGCGGCCAGCAGCTCGCGGGCCTCGTCGGCATTGCAGCCGTACATCGCTTCCGGCGGACAAGGCAGCGCGTAGCGGTGGCTGATGAATTGAATCATGTCGTCCTTGGCCGGACTGGTTTGGATGATAGGCCGGAAAAAGCCGATGTGGCCGGCGAAACCGGACAGCATTTCCATCACGGCCAGCATGATCAAGGACTTGCCGCTGCCCTCGTCGGTACCGGCGATATAGATGTCCTGGGCAATCAACGGTTCGGGATTCGGGAGCGCGGATAGATCTGGCATGGCGGTCGTCGCGGTTGACTGGGTGATAGGGCAAGTTTAGCGCAGAACGCGACGGCGGACCGAAAGGCGATTATTCGTGCCGTCGCGGAATCGGGAAACATCCCGAGTCATTTTGTTGTAAAACATCTCTTTTTCCAATAACGGGCCGGATCGCTTTCAAATTCCGGTTTGCTCTGCAACGGAAGTGATAGTGGCTATACTAGGTAACCGGCGCAGGGACTAATTGACTATCGACGATGGCGAAATTTACCGTTTATTTTAAAGACAAGGCGATCCAGGCGGGCGTATTCGATTCCGGCATCGTGCATATCGGCCGCGACGATACCAACGACGTGGTCGTCGACAGTCTGGCGGTCGCGCCGGCCCATGCGGTGGCGGTGGTCAAGGGCGACGACTGCGTGATCAAGCAGCTGAACGAGGAGTTTCCGCTGGTCGTCAACAATCAGCGCGCCAAGGAATGGAATTTGCGCAATAACGATATCGTCAACATCGGCAAGCATTACATTCTTTATCAGACCACCGGCCGGTTTCAGGAAGCGGTGTTCACGGCGCCGGTCGCCAATCCGGACGCGGGCGTGGAAGCCTTGAATCGCCGCTTGGACGAGGCCGCTAAAAGTACCGAAGCGAATTTGCAGGTGATGAACGGTATTCATATCGGTCGGGTGTTGCGGCTTAGAAAAGCCATGACCCGGATAGGCCACGACGGCGCTGGCGTGGTGGTCATCGCCCGTCGCAAGGACGGTTATTTCGTGTCGGCGCTGCAGGGTCACGACGGCTTGGCCGTCAACCGGGAGCCGCTGGGCGACCGGATCGTCAGATTAAACGCCGGCGATGTGATTGTCGTCGACAATGTCGAAATGAAATTTTTCCCGGAATAGCGCCATGGCATTCGAAAAAAGCGAAGACAAACGCCGGTTTCAACGGATTTTTTACCATGCCGGCGCGGTGTTGACCGGTCCGGACGGTCCGCTGGCTTGCAAGATTGCCGATTTGAGCCTGCGCGGATGTCTGTTGCGCTTCGATCAAGCCTGGACCGCCGGTCTGGGGGGGGACTATACCTTGAGTTTCGAATTGTCCGACGACGCGGCGATCAAGATGGCCGTCAGCGCCACCCATGCCGAAGAGGGGCAAGTGGGTTTCAAATGCGAGCACATCGACATCGAAAGCATTTCCTATTTGCGCCGCTTGGTCGAATTGAATCTCGGCGACAGCGAATTGCTGGAGCGCGATTTGGCGGCGCTCGGCGACTTTTCCTAAATCGCGCTAGATCAGTCCGGCCAGCCATAAACGGGCGCGCAAGCCCCATTCGCTGGTATAACCCACCGTGGTAAACACAATTCGGCCGGTACGGTTTAGAAAAAATAGCGCCGGCACCCCGCGCAATCCGTAGCGCAACCCCAACTCGCCGTCGGGGTCGTTGACCACCGGCCAATCCAGACCGCGTTCGTTGAGATAGCGAGCCACCTCGGCGGCATCGCCGGAGCGCTCGGCCACGGTCAGGCCGGGATAATCGCGCAACACCTTATCCACTTGAGTCTGAATCCCGCGACAGACTCCGCACCAACCGGCCCAGAAATAAATCAGCGCCGGGCCTTGAGCGACCCCGGCCAGCGCGTCGCGGTTTTGCAACGTGCGTTGTTCGATCGCCGGCGGTTTGCCGGTCACCAAATCCTGGCTGACCAAAAATTGGCCGCCGAAGATCAACACGGCCGCGAACAAGTAAAAAACCGAATTTCGCATGCTACAAACCTTGCATGATCGCGGCGCCGTGTTGCTTCAGCCAAAGCCGTTGCTCCCGGTAGTTCGGCAAATGCGCTTCGACCAATTGCCAGAAATCGGCCGAATGATTTTTATGGCGGATATGGCACAGTTCGTGGACCACGACGTACTCCAGCGCGGCGGGCGGTGCCAGCATCAACAGCCAGTTCAAATTGATGTCGTTCTTCGGTCCGCAACTGCCCCAACGGCTTTTTTGGGTTTTGATGCGGACGGCGCGCGGCATCAAGCCGTGACGAGGGGCGTGGCGTTCTATCCAATGCAGGGCTTGGATACGGGCTTGGCGTTTCATCCAGTCGCCGAGCGCCAGTCGGATGCGTTCGGATTCGTCGCCGGTCTCGCCGGCCGGCATGCGTACGTGAAAGCCGCTACCGTCGCGTAGCTCTACGCCAACCGTTTTGCGGGCGGCGGTTTCGATCCGCAGCGGAATCCGCTCGCCTAAATACGGGACGGCCGCGCCGTCAGAATATAGCGCCGGTGCCCAAGCCGGCGCCGGCCGGGTTTTTTCGGCGACCCGTCGTAGCGCCGCGCGGATCCAATCCTGTTGCGCGGCGACGAAGGCTTGGATTTGTCGTTCGGGAACCTTGGGCGGAGCGACCACTTCCACCCGGCCCGGCTTGACGACAATGCGAGTGCGTTTGGCTCGGCTGCTGCGGCGCAGATGAAATTCGGTGGCGGCGGTCACAGTGGCGGCTCCATCATGCGGTCTTTCAGCTCGGTCCACAGGCTGATCCGGTCCGAGCCGCCGACGCGCTGGCCGGAGCCCTTGCTTTTAGCCAGCCACAAGCCGGTACCGTTAAAACTGTAGACCGGTTGCAGATCGCGGCGCTTGCCGGCCGGCAGGATGGCGGTTTTCAAGTTGTCCAAGACCAGCGGCTCCGCGCGCGGCGATTCGAAATAGGTGAGTACCATGTGCGCTTGATTCAACTCCAGTGCTTTGACGTAGGTGATTCTTAATTTGCTGTCGCTGACGCCCATTTCCACCAGCGTGAAATATTTGGCGATCGAGTAATCCTCGCAATCGCCGGCGCCCTTGACCAAAAACTCCGTCGGCGTGGCCCAATAATCGGTTTTGTGCCACAGCGCGATGTCGTCGACGAATTCGACGTTTTGATTGAAGAAGTCGTTGACCCGGCGCATTTTCTCATCTTCGGAAAGGTCGCGGCCGGAAGCGATCAGTTGCTGCCAGTCCAACAGCCGCTGCTTGGCCGGCGCGCCGTATTTTTTTTCGACCGCCGCCAGCATTTCCGGATCGAGGCCGAAATCCTGGGCCAAGGCCAGACACGCCAGCCAAAAAGCGGCGAATACCGCGCCGATCAGACCGCGCGGCGCCCGGATACTAACGGCTAGCACCGGCGAGACCCATCGCCTTCAAGGTTTGGTAGTCGGCTTCCGATTGAACGTTTTCGGCAAGAACGGCAATGTCCATTAGGGCCGCGATGTCTTGAACGGTCTGTACGAACACGTGTTTTTGCGCCGAGTCGCAGACCCCGTTGCCGAGGTCGCGGGCCAAACGGATGAAGTCCGGCCGCAAACGCTTGACGGTCTCGGCCGATAGCGATTGGGTTTCGAAGCGTTTGATCATGACCCGGCCGCCCAGGCTATGCACGTCGGCGATAAAATCCCGGTAGGCTTCGACATCCTTGGCGACCGCGTAAGCCGACAGGCTAAAGACCAGTTGCTTGGCGGCGATCGGGCTTTGCTTTAACAAAATTTCCAGCCAACGGCGAAATTCGCCGTTTCTGACGGTGCGGGTCGACAGGTTGACGGCGATGCTATGGGCAAGGTGGCCGTCGCGGATGTGGTGTACGACTTGTTCGATGATGCCGCGATCCAAGTCGACGATTTTGGCGAACTTCTCGGCAATCGAAATGAACGGGCCGATCGCGACCAGTTCGCCGTGACGGTCGTGGACCTGGATAAAGGCTTCTTCCATCAACAGCGCGCCGGTGGCGAACGCGGCGGTCTGGCCGATATACCACACGGAATAGTCGCAGCGGTCCACGCAATCGAACACCAAGCTCTTCCAGGCCGTGATGTCGCGGGCGATATTGTCGCCGGCCCGAATGAAATAACTGTTGGCGCCGATCAGCTGAGCTTGTTCGTGGGCTTCGTGGGCGGCTTCCAACAGCGATTCGGCGCTGCCGACCGGGTTCAGGCGAGCGACGCCGATGTGGACCAAGTCGGGTTTACGGTACTGTTCCCCCAATTGCGCGATATCGACGGCCAAGCTTCTTAACAAATCTTCAACGAAGCCTTGGTCGGCGGTTTCGATCAATAGCGCGAATTCGGCGCCGTAGAACCGGTAAGGCTTGACCGGATGGGCCGCGCTATCCGCGGTGTGTTGCAGCAGTTTGGCGAAGCGGCTCAGCAGATCGTCGATGGCCGCGCTGTCGTGTTCCTTGACCAATTCGGACAGACTGTCCAGGCGGATCAAGGCGACGTGGGCGTCGCCGTGCTCGGCGAACAGCGGTTTCAAGTCGGTTTCGAACACCGACTTTTTGTACAAACCGGTCAAATCGTCGCGCAACAGGCTGGCGCCCATCCGATCCAGCTTGGTTTGCAGCGAGGCGATCGCGGTTTTGATTTTTTGCGACATCGTATTCATCGACGCGGCGACATTGCGGACCTCGCGGGTCCAAGGCAGCGCGTGTATCGTCTCGTAGTGGCCTTCGCTGATACGGCGCGCCAGCCAGTCGATCTTGTTCAACGGTGCCAGCGTCATCCGCAACACAAACACCAGCAGACTGATCGACACCAGGAATGCCGCCAACGAATAGTAAAATGCCGATTTGGCTTGCTCGTACAGTTTCAGATAGGCAAAGCCGGGATTGACGGTCACGTAGACGACGCCGGCCAGATTCCAGCCGGTACTGATCTCGGCTTCGGCGGTGGCGGAGGTCATCGGCAGCCGGTCGATGAACCAATCGGGCACGCCCTCCACGCGCTTTTCGCTGATCAGTTCGACCAGTTCGCGGTTTTCGGCGTCCACGATGCGAATCTCCTTGTAATAGCCCATGTCGAAAATCGCGCTGGCCATCGACTGGATGACTTGATCGTCCGGGTTGGTCATGTACGGGCTCAGCGACAAGCCCAGCGAGGTCGCGGTATCCTGGGCATGGCTTTTCGACTCGCCTTCCAGATAATCCTTGATGTTGCCGACGCTCAGGGCGAAGTTGACGCTGAATATCATCAAAAACAGCGCCGAGATCAGGATTAACAATTGTTTGGATAAAGACATGGGAGGGTTTCCTAGGTGTCCTGATTGATCATGTGCGTGGCCAGATTTTGCAAGGCCGCGCGGATATTGTCCCGGAGTCTGGGGTCCATCGCGATTTCGTCCAACGCCTTGTTCATGCACAGCATCCACTGGTCGCGCTCGGACTCGCCGATTCGAAACGGCAGATGCCTGGCTCTGAGCATCGGATGACCGAACTCCTGCATGAAAAGATCCGGGCCGCCCAGCCAGCCCGAGAAAAACTTGAACAATTTGTCCTTGGCCGACGCCAGATTCTCGGCGTGCATCGCCCGTATGCCTTGGGCTTCGGGCAGAATGTCCATGTAGAAATAAAAACGGTCGACCAGACTGCGCAGCGCCGCTTCGCCGCCGGCCAGTTCGTAGGGGGTGGTGCTTGTCATCACCTTTTAGCCTCTAGTTTGCAAATTGTTTAGGTATACTAGCAGACGGCGCTGCCGATGCCGGGAAACTCCGGCGCGATTAAACGGTCACAGCGACACTTGTTCAACTCAAGAGGATAACCAATCATGCGTTTAAACACTGCAACCGTTCGTTCGGAATCCCGCATTCTGACGACCAATAAAGTTTTGAAGAATACCTATTTGTTGTTGTCGATGACCTTATTGTTCAGCGCCGGCACCGCCGCGTTGGCGATGATGCTGAATCTGCCGCATCCCGGCCTGATCGTGACGATGGTCGGCTATTTCGGCTTGTTGTTCCTGACCACCCGGTTCAGCAATAGCGCGCTGGGCTTGGTATTCGTGTTCGCGTTGACCGGCTTCATGGGCATGACGCTGGGACCGATTTTAAACATGTACATCCAGGCCTACAGCAACGGTCATCAATTGGTCTTGACCGCGTTGGGCGGTACCGGAGTGATCTTTTTGGGCTTGTCGGCTTACGCGCTGATCAGCCGCAAGGATTTCAGCTTCATCGCCGGTTTTTTAATGGTTGGCATCATGGTGGCCTTCCTGGCCGGTCTGGCGGCGGTCTTGTTCTCGATTCCGGCCTTGTCCTTGGCGGTATCGGCAATGTTCATCCTGTTGATGTCGGCGATGATCCTGTACCAAACCAGTGAAATCATCCACGGCGGCGAGACCAATTATATTCTGGCCACCGTGTCCTTGTACGTTTCGATTTACAACTTGTTTACCAGCTTGTTGCAATTGCTGGGCGTGTTCGGCGGCGAGGATTAATCGCTGATTGCTACCTAAAATAGGGCGGCTCCGGTCCGCCCAGTCCCCCAAAAGCCCCACTGACTTCGTGGGGCTTTTTTTGGCAAAAATTTCGCGGCGTGGAAACGGCTTCAATAGCACTGGAACGCGTTCCGAATCGGTATCGTCAAACGCAAACTCGGCCCTATTGACCACGGGTAGTCCGTTCGGGCCGAGCTCGTCGAAACCCGCTGGCGAGCCCTTCGACAGGCACAGGGCGAACGGTAACTAAGGGCCGTTATAATAGGCGCGGCACTCGACTCGACCGACAGCTACGCATTCCCGCCGCTCCGATGCCCCGACGCAAATTCGACCCTTTGCAACGGCTTTAACCGTGATGGCTGATATTCCGGCACGGCAGGCCGTTCTCCCTTCCTTTGTCTAGCCTTGACGCTGGCGCGCCGACGCGGCAATAATCCGGGCCGTTTTGGAACAATCATCCGACGGTTATGGAACAACTCACCGACCTAAAAGCCATCCTCCACTCCAAGCGCGCCAACATCTACTACCTGGAAAAATGCCGGGTGATGCAAAAGGACGGCCGCGTGCTGTACCTGACCGAAGCCAAGGACGAAAACCTGTATTGGAACATCCCCATCGCCAATACCACGGTGATTCTGCTCGGCACCGGCACCTCGATTACCCAGGCAGCGATGCGGATGCTGGCCAGCGCCGGCGTGCTGGTGGGATTTTGCGGCGGCGGAGGCACGCCCTTGTTTAGCGGCTGCGAAATCGAATGGCTCACCCCGCAAAGCGAATACCGCCCCACCGAATACATCCAGGGCTGGCTGAAATTCTGGTTCGACGACGCGCAACGTCTGACAGTCGCCAAGGCTTTTCAACAAGCCCGCGTCGATTACATTCGTAAGGTATGGAGCAAGGACCGCGAACTGCAGGCTGAAGGTATCTTCGCTGACGACAGCGCCATAGCTGCCGCGCTGGACAATTACGCCGGCAAGCTCGGCAGCGCCGAAAAAACCGGCGACCTGCTGCAACGCGAAGCGCTATTGACCAAACAGCTCTACCGTTACGCCGCCAAGGCCACCCAACACGGCGATTTCAGCCGCGACCACGACGCCACCGACCTTGCCAACGGTTTCCTTAACCACGGCAATTACCTGGCCTACGGCCTGGCCGCCACCACCTTATGGGTACTGGGCATCCCGCACGGTTTCGCGGTCATGCACGGCAAAACCCGGCGCGGCGCGCTGGTGTTCGACGTTGCCGACCTGGTCAAGGACGCCATCGTCCTGCCCTGGGCTTTCGTCTGCGCCAAGGAAAAAATGAGCGAACAGGAATTCCGCCAGCAAATCCTGCAAAAATTCACCGACCACAAAGCGCTGGATTTTATGTTCGAGCAAGTCAAGCGAGCCGCCATACAACAAACCGACGACGTGAACAATGCCGTTCGTGGTGAGCCTGTCGAACCACAAACTGACGGCGTAAACAAAACTGTTCGTGGTGAGCCTGTCGAACCACAAACTGACGGCGTAAACAAAACTGTTCGTGGTGAGCCTGTCGAACCACAAACTGACGGCGTAAACAAAACTGTTCGTGATGTGCCTGTCGAACCACAAACTGATGACGTAAACAAAACCGTTCGTGGTGAGCCAGTCGAACCACGAACACATCAACTGGACGACCGCCCATGATGGTCACCTTCGTCAGCCAATGCCAGAAAAAAGCCCTGGCCCGCACCCGCCGCGTGCTGGACGCCTTCGCCAACCGCATCGGCGACAACACCTGGCAAACCGTGATTACCGAAGAAGGCCTGATCGCCGTCAAAACCCTGCTGCGCAAGACCGCCACCAAAAATACGGCGGTTAGTTGCCATTGGATTAGGTCACGGAGCCGGAGCGAATTGGTTTGGATAGTCGGCAATCGCAAGCGCTTCAATGCCGAGGGGGTTGTGCCGGTCAACAGCACGCAAAAGAATCTGCTGAACAGCCAATGGGAAAACAACTGGACCTATTTGCCGGCCATCAAAGCCTTGGTCGCAGTTGCGGCGTTACTACACGATTGGGGCAAGGCAACTGCTTTGTTCCAAAGCAAACTCAAATCCAGCTCTTGCGTAGGCGATCCGCTACGCCACGAATGGATTTCCTGTCTGTTGTTGAATGGTTTGGTACGGCTTGCGGGTGATGAAGACAAAACTTGGCTGAGGCTGTTGGGCGATGACAACTGGGACGAAGCAGCGTTAAAAAATCTGACCGCCGAAAACCTGAAAAATCCATTGGCCGACTTACCGCCGATTGCACAACTCGTCGGCTGGTTGATCATGAGTCATCACCGCTTGCCGAGTCGCTTCAAACCGAACGACGAGTCGGGACAGAATCGAGAAAGTCTGGCGCGCATGCTGAAAAGCTTGAACGCGGACTGGGGCTACCAAAATCCCAACGACGACGATAAGCGCCTGAAAGCCTGCTTCGAATTTCCAGACGGTTTGTTGTCGCAATCCGATCCATGGCGCAAACAACTGAAAAAATGGTCGGCCAAGTTGCTACAGAACCAAGTGCCGATCCAAGCCTTGCTCGACAACGGCGCCTACCGGCTGTTGCTGCACCATGCGCGTTTGTGCCTGATGCTGGGCGATCACTATTACTCGTCCTGCCAAGCCGACGGCAATTGGCAGTCGGTAATCGATCTTTACGCTAACACTGATAGCCAAAAACGGCTCAAACAAAAACTGGACGAGCATTTGGTCCGCGTCGGCGATCAAGCTTTGAAAATCAGCCAAACCCTGTCGCGCTTCAGTAGCGAGATGGATGCCGCCTACGACATTAAAAGCCTCAAGCAAAAAAGTCCCGCCGGTTTCGAATGGCAGGATAAGGCCGTGGACGGCATCGCCCGCTTCAAAGCCCAACATCAAGCCCAGCAAGAACAAGGCTACGGCTGGTTCGTGGTGAATATGGCCAGCACCGGCTGCGGCAAAACCGTGGCTAATGCCAAAGTCATGCGCGCACTGGCGGACGACGGCGATAGTTTGCGCTACGTGCTGGCCTTGGGTTTGCGGACCTTGACCTTGCAAACCGGCAACGAATACCGCAATCGATTGGGTTTGACCGACCAGGACCTGGCGGTTTTGATCGGCTCGGCGGCAATCAAACAGCTTTACGACAAAGCCGCGCGGAAAAAAGACCAGCCGCCCGGCTACGAAGACATCGGGTCCGAATCCAGAGAACAACTATTGGCGGAAGATCTGGATTTTGGCGACATGCCGCATGCCGAATTTCTCGACGTGCTGTTTCCCAAGCATCAACCCCGGCTGACCGAAAAACACAAGGCATTTTTATACAAGCCGGTGTTAGCTTGCACGATAGACCACATCATCGTCGCCACCGAAACCCGGCGCGGCGGCAAATTCATCCTGCCTTGTCTGCGCCTGTTGTCCTCCGATCTGGTGATCGACGAAGTGGACGACTTTGACGGCACCGATTTGATTGCCATCGGCCGTTTGATCCATTTGGCCGGCATGTTGGGCCGCAAGGTGATGATTTCCTCCGCCACGATTCCACCGGATTTGGCGGAAGGTTTTTTCCATGCGTATCAAGCCGGTTGGCAATTGCACAGCCATTTCAAAACCGCCCATCCGCTAGTGGCCTGCGCCTGGATCGACGAGTTCGGTACGCAAGTCGAGCGACTGGACAACACGGATTCCGATAGCCGTTGCCGGCAATACGCGCAGCTACACCGGCAGTTCATTGGCAAACGGGTCGGCCATCTGCACAAGCAACTTGTCAAACGTAAAGCCATTATCGAACGATGCGACGAACTGCTTGCCTTGAAAAGCCAGCCTGTTGAGCAACGGCAACAGTATTTCGCCAAAATTCGGCTAGCCGCCGAACGGCTGCACGCTGATCATCACAGCATCGATGCCAAAACCGGAAAGCGCGTATCGTTCGGCGTAGTGCGGATGGCGAACATTCCGCCTTGCGTCGCGCTGACACGCTACATGTTGCAAGCGGAATGGGGCTGCAGCATTGAGCCGAAAATCATGGCTTACCATAGCCGGCAAGTGCTGCTAATACGTCATGAACAGGAAAAACATTTGGATGAAATTTTGCAACGCAAGGAAAAACCAGGCCAAACAGCGAAAGCATTTCAGGTCCCCGCAATCCGCCGGCATTTGGATTCCACAGCAGCCGATGACGTATTGTTCATACTGGTGGCGACGCCGGTGGAAGAAGTGGGGCGCGACCACGATTTCGATTGGGCCGTCATAGAACCGTCGTCGTTTCGTTCCATCATCCAGTTGGCAGGCCGGGTGCTACGCCATCGTCGACTATCGGCCGATATCGAACACGCCAATATCGCCGTGATGCAATACAACCTGAAAGCCTTGCGGCAATCGGGCGGCCCGGCCTATTGCCGACCGGGTTACGAAAACGGCAAAAGTCTAAGGTTGACCAGCCACGACTTTGCTCAATTGGTGGACGAAGCCGAATTGAACAAAGTCGTTAATGCCGTGCCGCGCATTCAACGCCCGGAAAAGCTGGAGCCGAAACAGCGCTTAGCTGACCTGGAACACCAAGCCCTACATCAAAGCCTGACCGATTACCGGCAACAAGGCCCGCAAGCCTTGCAGGCCTGGCTGCACGAAAATTGGTGGCTAACCGCCGTGCCGCAGCAAATCAACCCGTTTCGAGCCGGCAATCCGGAAACATCGCTATTTTTGGTCTGGCGAGACGGTAAAGCGGTGTTTTGCGAGAAGGACGAACGCGGGCAATTCATCCCTCGCCAATCCGTATACAACATCGTGCCGGCGGAACCCTTTTCGGCTAAAGCCCAGGCCCGATCATGGATGACGCGCGATTACCAAAGCATATTGCGCCAACACGCCGATAGCGTAGCGGCCGGCGCCGACGTCGATCCCGAACAGCTATTACAAGCCGCATCCGAGCGTTACGGCGAAATCATGATTCGTCCGAATAGCGACAATCCTTGGTTTTATTCGGATCAATTCGGCTTGTATCAAGACATGAATTAGCAGGAACCATAAAAACACGCTTCAAAGGAGGCTATTGCCAATGCACGAATCGATCACAACGTTTTTCGCCGACCGCAAAGCAGCTTGGCTGAAAACCAAATTAAAAACCACGGAAGACCCGGATCAACAAGCCGCCATCCAACAAGAAGCCGAGGACAAATTTTCCTTACCGACCTGGTTGCCGGATGCTGCGCGGCGGGCCGCCTGGTTATCCATGGTCAGCCATCCCGGCAAATTCAGCCATCCCAGCGCCAAAACCAGTTCGGTCATCGCCCAAGGCCAACAGGCGAACGACGGCTACCTGCGTACCGGCAATGTGGATTACGAGTTGGACGTATTCGGCAACGCGGCGGCGATGGATGTTTACAAGTTTTTGACTCTGCCGCTGAATGACGGGCAAACGCTGTTGCAGCACCTGGAACGGGACAGCGAGGAAGCGAAGCGCCTGTTGACGGTGCCGACTGCAAATTACGACAGTCTGCGTTCCGGGTTTTTGACGGTTAAACAAAGCGACGACGGCAATCGGACCGACGGCTTGGTCAAGCAAGTCTATTTTCCGGTCGATGCCGACTATCACCTGCTGTCTATCCTGACTCCAGCTGGTATGCTAACCCAAACCAAAAGCCGCATTGATGCAATGCGCTTTTCCGAAGCCACCAAACAGGCCAAGGACAGCCGGCGTAAAAATGAACACCACGCCGACGGTTTCGACGACATGCTGGGATTGACCGTTACCTTGTACGGCGGCACCAAGCCGCAGAATATCAGTGTCCTGAACAATCAAAATGCCGGCCGGGCATATCTGTTAAGCAGTGTGCCGCCAATCTTCGAGCAGCGGCAGGTGAGATTACCGACTCGACATTTCTTCAGAAACTCGCTATCCGCCCGCCGTTTCCAAGACAGCTTCCAGACCCTGGACCGCTTGATGCGCAGCGGCGTCAACAACATGCACGTTCGCGACGGCATCCGTCATACCCTCAAATACCTGATCGACGCAGTCTTGCGACTAGCCTTCGCCATTCGCGCCACCGGTCCCGGCTGGTCGCAAACCGAGCATTACCGCGACTTACCGCTAGCGCAACGGATTTGGCTCGACGACGCCTATCTGGAACAGCGCGAGCAATCCGAAGTATGGCTGGACGAGGTGGCCGGCGATTTTGCCCGTTGGATCATTCGAACTTACGAATACCTGTGCAAGGACAGCCGCACCAAGCTCGGCGACGACGAATTCCATGAGTTGGCAGCGTTGGCCGAGCAAGCCGTTGCCGCCGACCAGGAGTTTTTCAAATGACGCGCCGTTTTCTGTTAATTCCGCATCTGCGCATTCACAACGCCAACGCGATGAGCAGTCCGTACACCATCGGCTTTCCGGCCATGACCGCTTGGTTGGGTGGCGTGCATGCCGTCCAACGCCATTTACAACAACAGGGATTGACCGACATCGAGCTGACCGGCGTGGCGTTAAGCTGCCATCGCTTCGATTTACAGACCTACAAAGGCCAAGGCGATTTCGTGCATTCCATTGTCGGCACCGCCAATCCGTTGGATAAAGACGGTGGCAGGCCAGCCTTCGTCGAAGAAGCCCGCTGTCACTTGGACGTGTCGCTGTTGGTGGAATTACAAGGCTTCGATACCGACGAACGGGAGCGTCTCGAAATCACGCTTAACCAGCAACTGCGGCGGATGAAATGGGCCGGTGGCGACGTGCTGACCGTTAAGCCGGTGGAAATTCATATCGTCGATGAAGATGACGATCGCAGCGTCAGGAAACTACTCAACCGGCTGATGCTCGGTTACGTGCTAGTCGAGCGCCGGGAACTGATGGTGCAGGCCATGCGCGACGAGCAGCGGGACGCGCTGGATGCCTTGCTGGATTATCTGAAAGTCATGCACCGCAGCGAGCAGGACGAAAGCGGCAAAGTCACATGGAGCAGTCAACGCAAGGCGCCGGGTTGGCTGGTGCCGATTGCGGTGGGCTTTCAGGGTATTTCCGAATTGGGCCAAGCCGCCAACCAACGCGACCTTGACACACCGCACCGCTTCGCCGAAAGCGTGGTCACGCTGGGCGAATTCAAAATGCCGTACCGCATTACCAATCTGGACGACGTGCTATGGCAATACCACGTCGATACCGGACGCAATCTATACCTTTGCCGAACCCTCACAGCAGCAAATCTTATTGGAGACTAAAACATGGCAGCAAAAAACGACGCAACCGTATTGGCTTTCGAAAAAAAATTGGTGCCTTCCGACGGTTATCTATATGGCACTACATGGGACGACCGTAGCAAACCCAAGCCGCTTGGTTTAACACCAAAATCCGTGCGCGGCACGATTTCCAATCGTTTGAAACCCGCGTTGCAAAACGACCCCTTAAAACTCAACGCCGAAGTCGAAAAACCCAACTTGCAAACCGTCGACGCCTGCGCGTTGGCCGAGGATCAAGACACGTTAAAACTGAGCTTTACCCTGAAAGTGTTGGGCGGCGTGGATAAACCGTCGGCCAGCAATGGGCCGAATTTCAACGCGGTTTATCCAGGCGTCGCCCAAGCCTACATCGAACAGGAAGGCTTTGCGGAACTGGCCAAACGTTACGCCGTCAACATCGCCAACGCCCGCTATTTATGGCGCAATCGAGTCGGCGCGGAAAAAATCGAAGTGGTGGTCGATACCGGCGACGGGGACGCATTGGTTTTCGACGCCAAGCAATTTTCCCTGCGTGATTTCAATGCCGATACCCCGGATTTGCAAAAACTGGCCGGAAAAATCGCCGATGCCTTGTGCGGTCGCTTGCCGTATTTATTGATTAGCGTCGAGGCCTACGCCTTAATCGGCAAGGCGCAGGAAGTTTACCCCAGCGAGGAATTGATCCTCGGCAACGGCAAGGGCGACAAAAGCAAAATCCTGTATGCCGTCAACGGCACCGCTGCCTTGCATTCGCAAAAAATCGGCAACGCGCTGCGCACCATCGACACCTGGTATCCCGGCCACGACGATGGCACCGTTGGCATCGGCCCAATCGCCATCGAACCTTACGGCGCGGTGACCAACCTGGGAAAAGCCTTCCGTACCCCTAAAGACAAAGCCGACTTTTACACGCTGTTCGACCGCTTCGCACTCGGCGAAGCGCTTGCCAGCAAGGAGCAAGAGCATTACGTGATGGCGGTATTGGTGCGCGGCGGCGTGTTCGGCCAAAGCGGCAAGGACTGAGCCATGCGGTTTTATTTGGAAATCACCTTGCTGCCCAATCCCGAGGTCGGGCTGAATTTTCTGTGGTTCAAAGTCGTCCAGCAAATCCACTTGGGCTTAGTCGAAATGCAGGACGAGCAAAAGCAAGTGCCGATTGGCGTGTCGTTTCCGGAATATGTGATCGGCGAGAAATACAGCGTGCTCGGCGCAAAGTGCCGGTTGTTTGCCCAAGACGAAGCCACGCTGGCCCGCTTCGACGCGCCGAAGTGGCTGGCGCGGTTGAGCGATTACGTGCATTGCACCAGTATTCGCCCGGTGCCGGACAAGGTGGCGGGTTATGCGATTTACCGGCGCGAACATGCCAAAACCAACCCGGAGCGCTTGGCGCGGCGTTATGCCAAGCGGCACGACCTGGACTTCGACGCCGCATGGAACGGCGTGGTGGAACTTCGCTCCGATTCGAAGGGTGGGGAGACTTATCCCAAGTCGTTTCGCTATTGCGACATGTCGGATAAGCGCATCGCCACGCCGTTTATACGCCTGCAAAGTCTCAGCAACGGCCAAAGCTTTTGTTTGTGGATTAAAAAGGTCACGGTGGCTGAGTCGTCGAGCGGCGAATTTAGTAGTTACGGGCTTAGCGCGACCGCTACCGTGCCTGAGTTCTGACTGTTGATGTCGTCGCCTCGATGCGTCAAACGCTGTTAGGGGAACACCGGCCGAGTGTCGCGCTAAATGCGCGCTCGGCCTAGCCGTTGCTATCGGATAAACGGTCGTCGGCTACGCGTGTTTTGCCCGGCGTCTCGATGTTTTCATTGGTCGAGCAAACTTCGCTTTGGATGGGGGCTAGAATTTTTCCGGAGATTTCGCTGGCGTCCATCTTGACGACGTGAACCATGCCATCGCGGGCGAACACAGCGATGTAGTCGCCAGGATGCAAACCAATAGCTGTGCAAATGGCTTTCGGCAAGGTTACTTGCCTTTTGTCGTTCAATTTGGGCATAGAGTTACCGGTACTTTTAACTCATGGTTAGCAACCGCTGCCGCTCATATTTTCTCAGCGACAATTTTTTTGTAAGTTTGCAAGGCTTTTTTCATGCGCTCGGTCGGTTCGGGTGGATGATCCTCCAAATCAAAAAGCGCCTGCAAGTCTTTTGCGGTCAGGGTAATTTGGGGGCTGATGTTGCTTTGGTCCAATCTAACAAAGCGCTTAATCCACTGAATAGCGGAGGCTATGAATACCTGAATAACATTTCGGTTGTCGGCGTTGGTTTTCATGGTTTACCTACTGATGATTGGAAGTATTGTATCTGTAAGTTATTGCGAATAAAGGCCATTTCTTGAATTCATGATTCTTATCGCTGAACGCTGCTAATAATGTCGGCAGATGCTGTAATCCCGAGAATTGCTTAGCAGCCGCCAAACGTTATGCAGCCAATCTCGCCAACGCCCGCTTTCGGTGGCGCAATATAGTAGGCGCCGAGCGTATCGCCACGCCACGCCGTTTATTCGCTTGCAAAGTCTCAGCAACGGCCAAAGCTTTTGTTTGTGGATTGGCAAATCGGCCGTCGCGGCGCCGCTGGCAGGTCATTTCAGCGCTTACGGTTTGAGCCGGACGGCCACTGTCCCCGAGTTTTGACCCAATTTTTTTCGCTCTTTAACAATGTGAACTAAATCAGCCGGTTACGGGTATTGGTTTTACGGATGGTAAAAATGGGTTAATCCGTCCGCTACCCTTGTCGCAACCGGCTTCCCGTTTATTTATAATCAGTCCGCCGCCGCACAGGCGGCTTAGAAACATTGCCCCGCCCAGCAGAGCCAATGCTTGCGGTCCGCCGCCGCACAGGCGGCTTAGAAAGCCGACGGCTCGCTGAACTTCGAGGGTGTGTCGTCCGCCGCCGCACAGGCGGCTTAGAAAGGCGCGATCGATGTGCGCGCTGCCCGGTTTACGTCCGCCGCCGCA
Source organism: Methylomonas sp. MS20 (assembly GCF_050275925.1). NCBI lineage: Bacteria > Pseudomonadati > Pseudomonadota > Gammaproteobacteria > Methylococcales > Methylococcaceae > Methylomonas > Methylomonas sp. MS20. The sequence continues at coordinate 3,577,725 of NZ_CP189962.1, read as the reverse complement.
CAGGCGGCTTAGAAAAATATGTCCCAAGCCCCAATTTGGACAGGCGTGTCCGCCGCCGCACAGGCGGCTTAGAAATTGCAACTCGCCACGCCGCAGCTCAGATAATTGTCCGCCGCCGCACAGGCGGCTTAGAAAATTCTTTTGACGGTCTCTAAGTGGCCGTATCTGTCCGCCGCCGCACAGGCGGCTTAGAAAGATAACCATTCCCGCAGCACGTCCGGCGATAAGTCCGCCGCCGCACAGGCGGCTTAGAAAGGCGTAGTGCCGCCGTCCGGGCTGATCAGCACGTCCGCCGCCGCACAGGCGGCTTAGAAAGCTACAAAGGCTACCGGCAACTCGCCGCCCACGTCCGCCGCCGCACAGGCGGCTTAGAAAGGATGTTTCGCGTTAGCGGGGCGGCAACCGATGTCCGCCGCCGCACAGGCGGCTTAGAAAGGCAACTCGCCGCCCACCACCGGCATGACCCAGTCCGCCGCCGCACAGGCGGCTTAGAAACGCCCGCCGAGCGTGTCTCGCGGATAGGCACCGTCCGCCGCCGCACAGGCGGCTTAGAAACAGCTATATCAGCAACGGCGCGGTCAACGTCAGTCCGCCGCCGCACAGGCGGCTTAGAAAGCGCACTGGTTCAAGCGCTGGGCCCGCGGCCAGTCCGCCGCCGCACAGGCGGCTTAGAAAGCCCATCAGCGCCAGCGCCTCGCCGATGATGAGTCCGCCGCCGCACAGGCGGCTTAGAAAAATCGATACCAACGGCTCTAATATGGATAACGGTCCGCCGCCGCACAGGCGGCTTAGAAAGAAAGCGATTTCGCAAAAATGGCGACGTTTTAGTCCGCCGCCGCACAGGCGGCTTAGAAAAAGGCCGGACGCCGCTAGGTTGGCGGCCATATGTCCGCCGCCGCACAGGCGGCTTAGAAATTGATAATCCGCCGGCAGCCCACCGCGCGGCGGTCCGCCGCCGCACAGGCGGCTTAGAAATCGGTGGGGTCTGTCGGCGAAACGCCTAAACCGTCCGCCGCCGCACAGGCGGCTTAGAAAATCGTCAAACACGATCCCAGCCAATCAGCTTTGTCCGCCGCCGCACAGGCGGCTTAGAAAGATTGGCTACCGCTCTCGGTGTTCGTATCCTCGTCCGCCGCCGCACAGGCGGCTTAGAAAGGCATGAACGCTCAACAAACCGAGCAGAACATGTCCGCCGCCGCACAGGCGGCTTAGAAAGTATTTAAACGCCTTCTCCGAGCAAATGATGTGTCCGCCGCCGCACAGGCGGCTTAGAAAAACGCGCGACCGTCATGGCGGCGGCTAAATTAGTCCGCCGCCGCACAGGCGGCTTAGAAAAGCAGCGTGATCAACGTGAAGTTAGCGACGGTGTCCGCCGCCGCACAGGCGGCTTAGAAACCGTTTTGATACACCCGATGAGTGGCCGATGCGTCCGCCGCCGCACAGGCGGCTTAGAAAAGCGAATAGCGGCACTCTTGGCCGCCGTTGCCGTCCGCCGCCGCACAGGCGGCTTAGAAAGGCGTGGTCGTCGAAACAAGCTGAAAATTCGCGTCCGCCGCCGCACAGGCGGCTTAGAAAAAGGGGAAATGCTCCAGTTGGCGCCGACGCTTGTCCGCCGCCGCACAGGCGGCTTAGAAAGCCATCGGTTAACACGTATTGGCGACATGTCAGTCCGCCGCCGCACAGGCGGCTTAGAAATTGCCGCCGGCCAAAGCCATGCCTTGTGGCCAGTCCGCCGCCGCACAGGCGGCTTAGAAATGAAAAATAAATAGACATTTCTTTATTTTTCAGTCCGCCGCCGCACAGGCGGCTTAGAAAAGCAATACGCTAAGCCGAAGCCCGTCGAAGCGGTCCGCCGCCGCACAGGCGGCTTAGAAAGTAATAGCGAGGGAACCCAGCTGGCCGGCCTTGTCCGCCGCCGCACAGGCGGCTTAGAAAGAATGTCAGAATCCAAGCGTCGGCGCGGTCTGGTCCGCCGCCGCACAGGCGGCTTAGAAATACGCAGACGAGCAAATAGCCAAGCTACAGCTGTCCGCCGCCGCACAGGCGGCTTAGAAAGCCAGCGGTAAAATGATGGAACGGGCTCAGCAGTCCGCCGCCGCACAGGCGGCTTAGAAATTCCGGCATGTTCATCAGCGCTTCCAGATCCCGTCCGCCGCCGCACAGGCGGCTTAGCAGGTTGTTGAAAAATGAAACTCGGTGGAAAAAATCTTCCAAAATCCTCCAATTTGTTACTAAAAGTCATTTGGCTGCAACGAACAATCAAGGACTTACAAAGTTTTATTTTAAGGGAAACGCGTTTTTTGGGGCAAAAGTGGAGCAGCTTTTTAAATTTCAACAGCCTGTTAGAAACCAAACTCCCCCGGCGCTGGTGCTCCAGCGCCGTCCGCCGCCGCACAGGCGGCTTAGAAATCAGGGTTCCAGAACAACGCACGAAGAATATCGTCCGCCGCCGCACAGGCGGCTTAGAAAAATACCTCGCCGGCGCTTATCCCGCTTTGGCGGTCCGCCGCCGCACAGGCGGCTTAGAAATGGAACAAGGCCAGTTTCTGCATGCCGATTCCGTCCGCCGCCGCACAGGCGGCTTAGAAAATGATGAATCCTGGTTAAAAATTGGTTGAGTTGTCCGCCGCCGCACAGGCGGTTTAGAAAATTGGGTCAACCAGGCATAGGTGCTGCTTTTGGTCCGCCGCCGCACAGGCGGCATAGCCGGATGGCCTTCGGCTCCGCTCAGGCACCGGGTCGTCCGCCGCCGCACGGGCGGCATAGCCAGATGGCCTTCGGCTCCGCTCAGGCACCGGGTCGTCCGCGCACGGGCGGCATAGCCAGATGGCCTTCGGCTCCGCTCAGGCACCGGGTCGTCCGCGCACGGGCGGCATAGCCAGATGGCCTTCGGCTCCGCTCAGGCACCGGGTCGTCCGCGCACGGGCGGCTTAGCCGGATGGCCTTCGGCTTCGCTCAGGCACCGGGTCGTCCGCTGCCGCACGGGCGGCATAGCCGGGTGGCCTTCGGCTTCGCTCAGGCACCGGGTCGTCCACCGCCGCACGGGCGGCATAGCCGGATGGCCTTCGGCTTCGCTCAGGTACCGGGTCGTCCACCGCCGCACGGGCGGCATAGCCGGATGGCCTTCGGCTCCGCTCAGGCACCGGGTCGTCCGCCAGCGCACGGGCGGCTTAGCCGGATGGCCTTCGGCTTCGCTCAGGCACCGGGTTGTGCGTTGTCGCACGGGCGACTTGGCATGTTTCGAACGACATCGATTTGCCCGAGTTCGGCGAACTGATCAGATAAAGCGGCAAGACGCACCGCGCATTCTCCGGCGCTCCGTGCCGAACAGCCGGCATTCTATTTTGAACATGCAACGGTGTGTGGTGAACATCGGGCGTCGGCCGATCAATATCCGGCAATCCTGTTTTAGCAGCCGGGTTTTTATTCTGAAGACGCACGCATTTAGCGCGGACACGCAACGTCGATTGTTTGTCAGGCAAGCAACAGTGATTTTTAGCCGGAGGCCAGTGTTGATCGTACAACTTCCGGTGTTGATCGTAGAACGCCCGGTGGTGATCGGAGAACATCCGGTGTTGATCGTAGAACGTCCGGTGTTGATCGGAGAACGCCCGGTGTTGATTGGAGAACGTCCGGTGTTGATCGTAGAACGTCCGGTGTTGATCGGAGATCGCTCGATGTTCGCCAGAGAAGGTTCCGTGTCGATTACAGGACGCTCGCTATTGCTCCGGCGAGCTGGGCTGTTGTCGTCTGTCTGTTGGCGCGGGCAAAGGGTGAGCGCGGCTCGTCGCGTCGCGGTCGTTCGCCATCGCGCGCATCGCGCGATAGGTCCGCTGATCGTTGCGATTAACGCGGTTGAAATATTGGCGTGATACACAGTGTTCGCGGTAACGCATTGCCGGCTATCTGTTTTAGAGCGCCCGTTCGCTGTCGCGGCAACGGGGCGGGGCCGGCGCAAACTATTCGAGAACCCTGGGAGATTGCAATGTTGATAAGCAAGAGATTGACGCGTCATGCAGCCGGAATGCTGCTGTTAAGCGGTTGTCTGTGGTCGGCCTTGGCCGGCGCGGACGGTAAGGATTTGGGGCGCGATGCCGATCGCTGGCAGCAAGACGAAAGCGTGCAAGTGGGGCCGCGGCCTTATTATTTGATCGATAAAATGAGCCCCGGCCGCTTGAAATCCAAACTGGAGAGCTGCGGCGACGGGCCATTCCATAAAACCCATTTTTCGATCGGCCATCGCGGCGGCGGCACGTTGCAATTTCCGGAACACACCCAGGAAAGCCATGAAGCCGGCTCGCGGATGGGCGCGGGCGTGCAGGAATGCGACGTGACCTTTACCAAGGACGGCGAACTAGTGTGCCGTCACGACCAATGCGATTTGCATACCACGACCAATATCTTGGTCACGCCGTTGGCAGCCGCCTGCTCCAAGCCGTTTTCGCCGGCCGAGTTCGATGCGACCGGCAAGCGCACCAAGGCCGCGTCGGCGCTGTGCTGCACCAGCGATTTGAGCTTGTCCGAGTTCAAGTCGCTGAAAGGCAAGATGGATGCGTCCAACCCCAACGCGGTGACGCCGGAACAGTTTTTGGCGGGTACCGCCAACTGGCGGACCGATCTTTACTCGACCGGCGGCACGCTGCTGACGCACCAGGAGAGTATCGCGCTGTTGAAAAAGCTAGGCAGTAAATATACGCCGGAATTGAAGAGCCCCAACCGCAACGCCAAATTGCAGGTCGAGGACGTTTTCGGCAGTCAGGCCGCGTATGCGCAAGCCATGATCGACGAATATAAGTCGGCCGGCGTTTCGCCGAAAACCGTTTGGGCGCAGTCGTTTAACAAGGAAGATGTGCTGTATTGGATTCAGCATGAACCGGCTTTCGGCCAGCAAGCGGTTTATCTGGACGACGCCAACACGCCGGCCGACGTTCCGACCGCAGCGGATCTGAAGGGATACGCCGCGCAAGGCATCAAGATTGTCGCGCCGCCGATGTGGATGTTGCTCAGCGTGGACGCCGCCGGCAAAATCGTGCCTTCGCAATACGCCAAGGACGCCAAGGCCGCCGGTTTGGGCATCATTACCTGGACCTTGGAGCGTTCCGGCCGTATCGTCGAGGAAGTGTTGCCGACCAAAGGCACGGCCAGCCCGTCGTTTTATTATCAATCCACGCTGGATGCGTTGGAAAACGACGGCGATATCATGACCACGCTGGATGTGTTGGCGCGGGAAGTCGGTATTTTGGGCATCTTTTCCGATTGGTCCGGCACCGTCAGCTATTACGCCAGTTGCATGGGTTTGAAGTAAGTCAAGCCGTTCGGCCATTCCCGCGCGTGGCGCGGGAATGTGCCGGCGCAAACATCAAGTTGTGGGAGGCGCTTTAGCGGCGACTGAAACGTGTCCCACGCCAAACGCTTTCGATCGCGGCTGAAGCCGCCCCGACGCAATGCCGGTGTCGCGGTCCGAAAATCAGGGTCGCGGTCACGCTCCGGTAACGCGCGAGGCTCAAGCGGTTCTCGATTTCCTCAATGCGCCAGACGCTGTTCGAAGCTGGTCAGCGGTTCGGCGACGCCGTCCGCGCCGACGGCCGGGAGCTGCAGATATTCGTCCTTGGACAAGGCCGCGTTGAGCGGATTGCCACTGACGGTCGCGGTTTCGTCGCCGACCTGTCCATGCGGAATTTTCAAAGCCGGATGATCGAACGGCGCCCGTTGGTAAAGCACGCGCTCGTCGGTCAAGGTTTTCAGGAAGGCAACCAGATCGGCCCGGTTTTGCGGATTGGACTGTAAGGTGGGTTGCGGAAATACCCGGGTCACGTGCTTGCTGTCCAGGTTGAAATTGCCGCCGCGACTGTAAAATTCCACCACTTGCTCCAAGGTCGCCATGCCGCCGTTGTGCATGTAGGGACCGGTCAATTCGATATTGCGCAGCGTCGGCGTTTTAAACGTGGCGGCGACCGCCGCGACCATACGTTTATTCACCGCTTTGTTTAGCTCCGCTTGCGCCGCCGCCGGCGTCGGGATGAAGGCGTTGCTTAACGGCAGGAAACAATTCGCGGTGGTTTGCGGTTGCGGCAGCAGGCCGTCGGTTTGGGTAAACAAATTGGGTAGGGAATAGCGGAGCGTCATATTGGTCGCCATCGCATTCTGAAAATCGCAAGCGCGCACGGCATTGACTTCGCTGTCCAGAATGGCGGCGGTATTGCCGGCCAACAATTGTAAATATTGGCTGCTGAAAGACAATGGATTGCCGAAGTCGTCCACGCCGCCGGCACCGATGTCGTTGGCCTCGCGCGCGGCGCCGTTCGATGAAAAGCCGGTGTCGTAGAACGCGGTGACCGCTTGGTTGCCGACCATCAGCGGAATACGGTTGACCACGTTCGGACTGGCGCTGATGCGGAAGGTCGGTTCGCCGAAGGCTTCGGGGTGGGTTTGGGCGATGGCGGCGTTGGCTGCGATCGAGGCCGAGCTGAAGTTCGGCCCCAAATGGCATAGCCCGCATTGATTGCTTCTGAATTGTTTCAAACCGTTCAATTCTTCGGCACTCAGGTCTATCGGTTGATGGTTGGCATCGCGGGCGCTGGTATCGAATGGTGCTTCGTCGGAGATCAAAGTGCTTTCGTAAAGCTGAATCGCCAATGCGAAGAACATCGGAAAGTTGGCTTCCAACTGGGTGTAAGGCGATTGGCCGACCGGCGGGCTAACCGGCACTCTACCCGAATACGACCAATATTTGGCGTTGTAGGCTTGCCGAATCAGGCCGGCGTATGTGGTGTTCAGTCCCGGACTCAACTTGTCGGCATCGCTAAAGCTATAGGGACCCAACACGCTGTCGGAGGCATGCACCGACTGGTTTTGTAGCGGTTGGCGGAACAGCAGTTTTCGGCCCAAGTCCAGCAAAGTCCGATTGTTGCAGCTCATTTCGGTGTGATTGGTGGGTGGTGCCACCGCCAACGAGGCCAACGACGAATTGATCAAACGCAAGCGTTGTTTTTGCACGGTTCGGCTGCCGGTCAGCACCCAGACGCCGGCATTGGGGTCGCGGTCGCCCCAAGGACTGCTGCCGTTGAAAATGTTGTTGGCGCGGCCGTCCCAGAAGCTGCGGTGGTTGAAGACCGCGTTGATGACGGTCGGCGCGTTGCGCGGCGTTACCCGCCGGGTGCCGTTCGCGCCGACCCGGAATATTGGGTCGGGGGCGCGGTCGCAGGTGTCGATGCCGCTGCTATAGCGGGTGACCGCTTTGAAATCGCCCGCGAAGGTGCCGGCGGAGCCGACCACGTTGTCGGTATCGAACATCACCGTCGAATCGGCCAACGGGTTTTCACGCTGGTGTAGCGGAAAGTCGAATACGCTGAGCGGCCGGTTGGGACCCAACGGGGTGGCGTCGGCGGTGGCGTCGAAGATTTGTTCGGCGATCGAGGCCGATTGGCCGCCGGCCGAAACTTGGTTTTTAGTGCGGCCGTCCGCACCGGCGTGGAAGTGGCAGGAGGCGCAAGCCATGCCGTCGCTGCCGACGTTGCTATCCCAGAATAAGGCTTTTCCGAGGGCGATGGCCGCCGCTTTATTGACCACAATCGGGGCGCTACCGTCCACCAGGCCTGGTACTGGCGGCACCGGCAGCGTTTTCAGGCTGATCGGCATCGGTCCCAGAGCCAATTCCGCCGCCGACAGCGGTGTGTTGAAAACGATTGCGGCGGCCATCAAGCCTGATAAACGGATAGTGCGGATTATGCGCATGGTCTTACTCTGCGAATTTAAACAAGAGGAATAGGCGCTGAGCCGATCGGCCGTCGCCCGGAATTCATTACGGCGGCGTGTCTGAAGGTTCAGATAGCCGATTGAAGGGCCGCCATCCTTGGCGACATTTTGTTAGCGCTACATTTGCCGACTTCCCGCCAACCGAAGGTTGGCGGGGCAGCCGTCGGTCAGACGCGTACCGATTTGCGATTCAGACCCAGGAAGCCGACCAGGGCACTACCGAACAACCAAACCGCGGCCGGAACGGGTACGGCCGCCGGTGGCGTGTAGGTCGATGCCGCCGCCGAGGCGGTGACTTTGACGGTGATATCCCCGCCGGTGCCGGCGATGTCCGCGCCGCCGACGAATATTGCGTACCAGCCGGCTTGCAGGTCGGTCAAAGTCAAGGTTGCGTAGCGTTTGGTGGTGGCGAAGGCTGGGTTGCCGGTGACGCCGATGGCACCGGTGACGCCGGTTTCGTACAAGTCGTCGTTGCTGATGTCGTGCGCGCCCGAGTCGATGACGCCGCCGTAAGAGTTGACGTAGTTATTGGACGAAGAGCTGACGTAACCCAGGGTTTCGACGATGCCGTCCGGTCCGGTGGCCCAGATGATGCCGGGATCGCCGGCTTGGCCGACCGAGTTGAATTTATGGATTTGTCCGGTGACCTCGGCGGGTGTGTCTACGCCGACCGTGTCGCCGGAATAGGCCACGTTGGTGCGGAAGATCGAGAAAGCCGGGTAATTGCCGGCGGACGAACGCGCGTCGATGATGACGCTTTGCGCGGAAGTCGGTAGATAGAAATTGGTGAACGCGGCTTGCATCCCCCAGGCGTCGTTGGTCAGCGCCGGGTTACCGGAAAAACCGACGGTGCTGCCGTTGAAGGCAGGGTTGGTAATGGTCGTGCCCAATTCGACGCTGTTGTCGTTGCCGGTCCACGCGGCGGAGGCCGGTTGCGCGAACGCCAGGGTCAACGCTGATGCCAGTAAAGTGGTTTCGAATAATTTATTGATAGACATGCTTACAGTCTCCTGTTTCGGTGCCGAATCGAACGGCGCCGGAATGATTCCAAGGGTGCGGGAGTAACCGCCAACGGCAAATCGACGCGATTCGCCCGGTTGCGGTTACTCCGAGTGGGGATGGTTAGGCCGATTTACGTTTGGCCGAACCCAGATAACCGGCCAGGACCGAACCGAACAGCCATACCGCGCCGGGAACCGGCACCGGCGCGGGGTCGATCGGATCGCCGTTCAGGTTGACTTGGAAGGCATTGACGTTCAGGCTGTCGCCTGTGGTGAAGTCGCTGGCCAGGAAGGTCAATTGGTAGTCGAAATGGTCTTGGCCGGTAGCGCCGGTAAAGGGGTTGATCCCGGTGGCGGCGGTGATGGTGTCGCCGGAGTTGAAGCCTTGCGCGCCATCGTTGGAATCCAGTTTGTAGTCGCCGAACGCAATGATGTAATGGCCGGCGCCCAGCGCGGTGGATAGATAGGAGTCGCGCGACATCAGGGTGCCGTCCGCCCAACCGTTGCTGTCGCCCGGCGGGGTGTAGCTGGAACCGTCGTCGGCACTGGTGATCTCGGTATCGATAGACACCGTATCCTGATACAGACGGAACTGGGTATCGGCCAGTGTGATTTCGCCGTCGCCGTTCAAGTCCACGTAAGCGTTCGGATGTGAACCCCAGCCGTTGGAATAGCCTTCGTTAGCACGGACATCGATCACGATGTTGGCGTCGGCGCTTAAATCGAACGCCCAGTAATCGATGGTGGTGCCGGCGCCGTAGGTCGCGTCGGTCGCGGCGCGAATCGTGCCGGTGACCACGGCCGCCTGCGCGGCGGAGGATGCGGCTAGCGAAACCGCGAGTGCCAGCATGGTTTTGCGGGTGGAGGAAAATTTGGTTTTGGTATAAGACATGGGTATTCCTTGTAAGTGGTGCGATATCGTAAATGCCGAACGTCTGCCCCCCTCAGAACAGCCGAGATCGCCCATTTCCGGCGCCTCGGCGGCCATCGCGGCAAGTGGTTGGCGCGATGGCCGGTGATCGGCATTCTGGATAAAGTCAAGAAGTGTGCCATTCATAAAAGCTATAGTTTTCAATTAAATGGAAAACCTGAAAATTGCAGCTATGTTAAATGGCTAATTTCCATTAAAAAATTATGTGATTTGAATCACGCTGTGCAAATAACGTAGAACAATTAGAGAAATAATCGCAGCCGCCAAGTATTCGGCGTTAGTGAAAAAAGCAGACGCGGTCGGTGGGGAGTTTGAGACGTTCTATTGGCCTGGTTTGCACGTTCGACCGAGGTTGCGGGCCACTTTGGCGCGCGGTCGGTTGCTAAAGGCGACTGGTGTAAAACGTTTGACATGTGTGTGAAATGCCACAGTTTAATTGCGGTGCCGTGTGGCCGCTTGCGATGCCGCAATCGGTCTTGTGGCCGGCTCAGGTGCGGTCACCGAGCTTACGGATAAATTCCGTGGCTTATGAGTTTTTGGAATAAATAGCCGGTGGGTCGATCGAGAATCGGTATTGCCCAAGCGGAATGCGAAGTATAGGTCGATAGCGGGAATATCAGGTAACGATCATGGTGGAGGTTTCACTCGGAACAATGAAATAGAGGGGATAGGGAGCGGTTTGAACGACAGGGATGTCCTGATTTTGCCTAACGACGTTCAGAGTAAAAAGAGCGGTCATTATTCAGCGCGAACTAAAAACGCCCTTTCCCAACGTAGCGGGGGATAAACACCTCGATGCTAGCTATGTCGGTCGCTGATGAGAGCCGCAACCGATGTCGAATAGCGTAAGCCTCCATATTAGTGATGTCGTTCGCTGAGCGAAGTCGAAGCGAACTGGCTGGCTTCGACTCCGCTCAGCCAGCGGTGAACCGCCGCATCGCCCCCGGCCAATGGAAGGCGGTCCGGCCGCAAGCCTCCGGTACGAAAAAGAACGGGCTACCTTATTGGCTAAGTCGTTCGCTGAGCGAAGTCGAAGCGAAAAGCTGGCTTCGACTCCGCTCAGCCAGCGCTGAACCGCCGCATCGCCCCGGTCAATGGAAGGCGGTCCGGCCTCAAGCCTCCGGTACGAAAAAGAACGGGCTACCTTCGTGACCGGCGTGTTGCAGCGGGGCGTATTGCGGCGTTTGCTCTCCCGACGTAGCGGGGGATTAACACTTCGATATTGGCTATGTCGTTCGCTGAGCGGAGTCGAAGCGAAAAGCTGGCTTCGACTCCGCTCAGCCAGCGGTGAACCGCCGCGTCGCCCCGGCAATGGAAGGCGGTCCGGCCGCAAGCCTCCGGTACGAAAAAGAACGGGCTACCTTCGTGACCGGCGTGTTGCAGCGGGGCGTATTGCGGCGTTTGCTCTCCCGACGGAGCGGGGGATAAACACCTCGATATTAGCTATGTCGTTCGCTGAGCGGAGTCGAAGCGAAATGGCTGGCTTCGACTTCGCTCAGCCAGCGGTGAACCGCCGCGTCGCCCCGGCAATGGAAGGCGGTCCGGCCTCAAGCCTCCGGTACGAAAAAGAACGGGCTACCTTCGTGACCGGCGTGTTGCAGCGGGGCGTATTGCGGCGTTTGTTCGAAACCGCCGCGCGAGGCCGAGGTGCGAACTTGGTTGGCGACGTCGCGAAAGATGTCGTAATCCTCGATGATGCGCTTGTTGCCGCGCAGCACTTTCAAGAAGGCGTTGGCGAATACCGAATGATCGCCGCCACCTTGATCCATCACCGGTTTGACGCCGCCGGAGGTCAGTACGGTACGGGCTTTGCGGGCGTTCATCGCTTTCAGCCAGCGTTCGCGCTTGGCTTCGTCCATGCCGTCCGGCAATTTGGCGATCGCCGAGCCGGTCAAGGCGCCGGAGTAGCACGAATCGGCGACGACCATGATGTGCTTGGCGGGCATGATGCCGATGAATTCGGTGATGCTTTGGCTGGAAATCCAGTTGGCGCTGTTGCCGACTTCGGCGTCGACCGGCAGCCAATAGGCGGTCTGGCTTTTGGCGTCGATTTCGCCGTGGCCGGCGTAATAAATCAGCAGATTGTCCTGGTCGGTGAGCTTTTGATTGAGTTCGTTGAACGCCGACATGATCGCGTGGCGATTGGCGTTGATCAGCAATTTGGTTTTAAAGCCGTAGCGCTCGCGTAACAGCAGTTCGACGCTCTTGGCGTCGGCGATCGGAGTTTTTAGTGGGGAATAGGCGCCGTAATCGTTGTTGCCGATGATCAGCGCGTAAAACTTGCCGAACTGAATGTCGCCGGGCCGCTTGATTTCGTTGGCGTTGCTGCTCGGATAACTGGTTTGGGCCTGATTGTCGCCGGCCAGCAGGCGTAGATTCAGGTTGCTGCTTTGGTTGCGTTTGTCGGTGGCGACGATTTGCACCAGGGTTTCGTCGCCTTGCAGGCTGACGTCGGTTTCGAAGCGGCCGTCGCTATCCACCTTGATGGCTTTGTCGTTCAGCATCAGTTTGCTCAAGCCCTTGATGGCGTCGATGCGGCCGACCAGGCGCTTGCTGCGTTCGCCGCTACTGAATTGGATCGCCGGAATGCCCCGCGTCACGGTGACGGCCGGTTCGATCAACTCGATGTTCGGTCCGGAGCCGGAGGCCAGCAGCGTGGACTTTTGCTGTTCCAATTGTTGTTTCAGTTCGGCGATGTCCTTGGCTTGTTGTTGCAGCGCCTGTTTGCGGGCGTCGATGCGCGCGCGGTCCAGTTTGTCCGGCGAGGTCAGCCAGGCGGTCAATTCGGCCGATTGTTTTTGATAGGCTTCGATCTTTTCGTTCAATCGATTTTCGACATCGTTGGTCTTGATGACCTCCGGTGTTTTGCCGCTCCGGGGGGCATCGTCCGATTTTTGGCGTTGGCGTTCCTGCTTCAGTGTTTCGGTCAGCGTGCCGAGTCGCGCTTGCTGTTCCTTCAATTGGGCTTCTTTATCGCGCAACTGCCGTTCCAGCGCCGAGGTGTCGCCGCCGGACGGCGCGGCTTTTTGCTGTTGTAGCTTATGGCGTAGCGTTTCCAGTTCGGATTGGGCCTTGCGCAGGCTGTCTTGCTGGTCCAGCGCCTGCTGGCGGATGTCCTGCAACTGGCTTCGCAATGCCTCGGCTTCCTTGCGCGATTCGGCGACTTCGCCGCGCAGGGTTTCCAGTTCCTTGGCATCGACCGCCGGGGCGAACTGGATGTCGGTTTGATCGAGGCCCGCCGACTTGCGGTACCAGCGCAATGCCGCATCCTTGTCCTGGGGGACGCCTAAGCCTTTCTCGTACAAATGGCCGAGATTCAGTTGCGCCTGAAAATTGCCCTGGGCGGCGGCTTTTTCATACCACTGGGCGGCCGCCTTATAATCGGCCGTGGTGCCCAAGCCCTTTTCGAAGATCTCGCCGACCGTCAATTGGGCGGCGGCATCGCCTTCCTGGGCCTTGGGCAGCCAGATTTTCAACGCGCTGGCGTAGTTGGCGCGGTCGTAAGCCACATACTCGCCGCCGCGCACTTCGCAATCGGCGGCGGTGGTGCGGACCGGCCGGCGGGCGGACAGATAGGTCATTTCGGCGCCGAGTTTGCGGACTTGGCCGGGCAGTAGGCAGTCCACGACCAGGAGTTTGTTGGTGTCGGCGACGATGTAGCCTTCGGTCGCCTTGGCCATTTCTTCCTGGCTGACGTCGCGGGCGCAGGCGCCGAGCAGAATGCCGGCGATGGCCAGGGCCAAGCCGCGGTGACGAAGATGCGATGCTTTCATGCGGACACCTATCGGGTGTGGGGACGGTGCGGGAACCATAGCAGAAAACCCCCGCGCTGCAAATCAACGGCCGCCGGCGGCCAAATCGTCGGCGATTTTCCGGAGTATGCCGGGCCAAAGTCCGGGCCAGCCTTGGGCGTGCCCGGCATCGACGATCTCGACGCGGGCGTTCGGACGTCGGCGTAAGGCCGTTTGGACTAGCGCGGGCGGAATGTTTTGGTCGGCGGCGCCCAGAAAATGCCATTCCGGCAAGCCGCTGGCCGGCCGCCGCGCCGGGTTCAGCGAAGCTGTCAAGGCTTGGTAATGGTGCAGATCGGTCCAGGCGTCGATGTCGTAGTTACCGGCGACCGTGACGACGCCCAGCGTTTGCGGGAGGCGTTCGGCTAATAGCAGCGCCAAGCTGCCGCCGCCGCTATGGCCGATCAGTAGAAGTTTTTTGAAACCGCGCCGTTCGGTATAGTCGCGCAAGGCGTCCGCGAGAGTTTGCACCACGATCTCGCCGTAACGGGCGTCGGTCCACAGCGGCGGCGCGCAGCCGGGATCGGCGGCATGGCCGTTGTAGCAAGGGCGGGCGAGATACAGGCTGGGGGCCGAATCGAGCGCCTGTAACGGCAATACCACCGAGGCGCGGGTGGTGGGATCGGCGCTGGGTAGGATGCCGGCTTCATAGGGTCGGCCGTCGCCTTCCAGGTAAACGTGCAGTGGTTCCGATGCCGTCGAGCCGGGCCGGGAAAAGGTATCGAGCCGGAAGCCGTTGGCGATCACGGTTTCGGCGGTTAAGCCGAATTGGCGGGCTTGATTTTGGAGCTTGGCGGTGGGCGAGGCGCAAGCGGCCGTGACGACCGTCAACAGCAGTGCCGCCAGCCGCCGCCTAATCGCGCAAGCTCGGCGGAATGGCGCAAGGTTTATCGGCATCGGCGGTCGCCGGTTTGCCGACGGCCTGAGCCAAACAGGCTAAAATCCATCATCGTCTTTAAACTTTGCATACTGTCATGTCTGCCTTTGATAACGCATTCACCGCCTTTCGGCAATCGCAAATCAGCTTAGCGCAATTGCTGGCGGCGGCCGAGGCCTTAAACGCCGGACCGGAAGCGGATTTGGCCGCCGCCCGGCTGAGCCTGGAGCAAGCGCTAGCCGAGGGTGAACTCGAAGGCGCGACCTACCGACTACTTGTCGGCATTTGGGATGACCGGACCCGATTGGCCGAGAGCACGAGTACGCCGCCGACCGCGGCCGACGATGCAACCTTGGTGGCGATGCCGGCGGATGGCCGGAAACTCGCCCAAGCCAAAAAACCGGAGGCGGGCGACGACCCGACGTGGGTGGCAACAGCGGCCGGCGACGGGGACGCCACCGAAATTCTGAACCCGGCGGCGACCGCCGACGCGACTCGAGTTGGCGAGACCGTGGTGCCGGAAGCCGCGCCGGCTTCGACCACCAAGACGCCGACCTTGAATACCGAGTCCTTGCTGCAAGGTCTGGACCCCAATTTGCCGCGCACCGATCTGGTGGTCGGCGATACCGTCAAGAAACGTTTCGTGCTCGAGGAACTGCTGGGCGTCGGCGGGATGGGGATGGTATTCAAGGCCACCGACCTGCGCAAGGTCGAGGCGGCCGATAAGGATCCCTTTGTCGCGCTAAAGGTGCTGAACCGGGATTTTCAGTTCAACCCGATGGCCTTGGTGGCCTTGCAGCGCGAGACCAAGCGTGCTCAGACCCTAGCTCATCCGAATATCATTAAAGTCTACGACTTCGACCGCGACGACGCCGGCCACGTGTTTATGACGATGGAATATCTGCAAGGCCGGCCGCTCAGCCATTTGATCAGGGATCATGTCGATAGCGGTTTGCCCTTCAAGAAAGCTTGGCCGATCATTCACGCGATGGCCGAAGCGCTGGGTTACGCGCACAAGAAGAAGATCGTTCATTCCGATTTCAAGCCTGGTAACGTGTTTCTGGGCGACGACGGCGAAATTCGGGTGTTGGACTTCGGTATCGCCTGCGCGATCGGCCGTTCCGAAGCCGGCGGCGAGGACGCGACCGTGTTCAATGCCCGCGACTTGGGCGCGCTGACGCCGGCTTACGCCAGTTTGGAGCAATTGCAAAACCGCGATCCGGACCCGCGCGACGACATTTACGCGCTGGCCTGTATCAGTTACGAGCTGCTGACCGGCAAACACCCGTTCGGCAAACTGTCGGCGGAGAAAGTACTGGAAGTCAATTTGCAGCCCAAGGCCATTCCCAAGCTGGGTCGGCGGCAGTGGAAAGGCTTGCAAAAGGCCTTGGCCTTGCGTCAGGACAAACGCACCGCGACGATACGCGAGTTTTTGGCGGCGTTGGCGCCGCGTTCGGCGGCCTTCTTCGCGTTGTGGGGCGCGGCGGTGCTGGTGGCGCTGTCCGGCGGATTCAGCATTTACTGGCGTTTGGCGCATCCGCCCGGCGAAACCGTGCCTCAGGTTGCGATCAAGGCCTTGACGCCGGAAGAAGTACAGAAAATCCAGGATTTACAGGAATTGGCGGCGATTCATTTGGATGTCGGCTATCTAACCGCACCGACCGGCAGCAACGCCTGGTGGGCCTATCAGGAAATCTTGAAAATCGACCCCTACAATCAGGTAGCCGTCGACGGCATCAATAAAATTGCCGATTTGTTGGAGCAGCAAGCCTGGGAGCTTTACGAAAAAGGCCAGCGCGCCGAGGCTTTGAAAAAAGTCGGCGAAGGGTTGGAGGTCAATCCCGGTCACAAGGGCTTGCTGAGCTTGCAAGACAAATTGCGGAGTTAGTGAATCTGCGTGATTCTTATTTTGGCTTATAATTCAAGATGATTAATTACATTCTTAAATTTTGTCGAAATAGATTTGGCATGTAAGATGCCCGCATCGACTTAGAGGAGACATACTATGAAGAATAAGCAAAATACCGTTACGTCAATATCGCCGACGGCGAGCCGGATCGGCGTGGGCGTCGCGCTGGCTCTGTGCGGAGCGGTGATGTCTACCGCGCGGGCGACGCCGGCCAGCTTCAACGAAAACCAGAGCTCGGTGGATAACGCCATTTCCAAATGCTCGAATTTTTACAATCAGCAGGAATCCAACGCGCCATCCGCGTGTAATATCGAGAGCATCTCGGACTTAAAGAGTCTGACGCCGGATCAGGTGTTCGGCATGGGCAGTATCGCGACGCGGGTCAACGGCGGCAAGAATAGCTTGCCGTTCGGACAATCCGGCAAAATCAATTTGGGCGGCGGGGCCGGCGACGGCGATTTCTCGAAACTGTCGTTTTGGGGCAAGGTCGACAGTAGCTTCGGTTTGCACGACAACACGGCCTTGAATTTGGGCGGCTTTAAATTCGACAATCATAATTTCATGGCCGGCGCCGATTACCGTATCAGCGACCGCTGGTCCGCCGGCGCCGCCTTCAATTACAAGCGCGGCAATGCCACGTTTAACAGCGGCCGCGGCGAGACTTTGAGCGACAACTACATCGGCACGCTCTATAGCAGTTACTTCATTACCGATGCGTTGCACGTCGAGGGTACCGCGTCATACGGCGGCGTCGATTTCGAAACCAGCCGCAACATCAAGTTGGGCGGAACTTCGTCGATTGCCAGCGCGGCGCCGAGCGCCGATCAGTATGCTTTCAGCCTGGGCGGCGGCTACGACTTCAATTTCAAGGCCTTGACGGTAGCGCCTTATGCGCGCGGCGAATATACCGGTCTGGATATCGACCGCTATAGCGAGACCGGCAGTCCCGGCGCGGTGCGTTTCGGCAAGCAAAATATTCAATCGCTGATTTCGACGGTCGGCGTGCAGACCGCGTATTCGGTCAGTGTGCCGTGGGGGGTAGTGATTCCGCAGTTGCGCGGCGAATGGCACCATCAATTCATGGACGGCCGCCGCCAAGTCACCGGTAGCTTTGTCGCGGATGGTAGCGGCAGCACCTTTACGTTGGTCAACGACGCGCCGAGTCGCGATTACTATACCTTCGGCGCGGAAGTGTCCAGCGTGTTGCCGGGCGGCGTGTCGGCGTTTTTATCCTACGAAACCCTGCAAGGCTACCGGCATATCGACAGCAACCGCTTCATGCTGGGCGGCCGGATGGAGTTTTAAGCCGATTGCGTCCGCCAAACGCCGTCCGCGCCGCCTGGCGCGGCTGGCGTTTTTCGATGGGGCTCAATGCCTCGCCATGTTAGAATCCCGGCCATCATGACTTTCAGTTCGGCGAGTCCAGTGGCCAATTCATCCTTCCTAAGCGACCACACCGCGCCGGCGCGCGTGCGGGAAATCCCCTATAACTACACTTCGTTTTCCGATCGGGAAATCGTCATCCGTCTGCTCGGCGAGGACATCTGGTGGGTGTTGGATTCGCTGCGCGGCGAACAAATCACCGGTCGCTCGGCGCGCATGCTTTACGAAGTGTTGGGCGATATTTGGGCGGTGCGCCGCAATCCCTATCTGGAAGACGATTTGCTGAACAATCGCGACCGGCGCCGGGCCTTGCTCGACGCGTTGCGTCACCGGTTGCGGCAAATGGAGACGCGACAAGCGGAAATTGCCGACGATTCCGATCGGGCCGAACGCGTCGGTCAGTTGATTGCGGCCGTTCAGCAAGCCGTCGCCGATTTCGAGGCGCATTTCGAGCAAGCCGGCCAATTACGGCGTAGCGTATTGAGTTTGCTGACTCAATACACGCGCAAGGACAACATTTGCTTCGACGGTTTCGCCCGCGTTAGCCACGTCACCGACGCCACCGACTGGCGGGTCGAATATCCCTTCGTCGTGTTGTATCCGTCCAGCGAGGACGAGATCGGCCATTTGGTGCGCGGCTGCATCGAACTGGGTTTGACCATTATTCCGCGCGGCGGCGGCACCGGCTATACCGGCGGCGCGGTACCGCTGACGCCGTTTTCGGCGATCATCAATACCGAAAAACTGCTGGAAATGACGGCGGTCGAGCGCGAAACCCGCCTGCCGGGCGTGGAGAATCCGTACGCGACGATTTTCACCGGTGCTGGCGTCGTGACGCGCCGGGTCATGGAAGCCGCCGAGCGCTCGGGATTGGTGTTCGCCTGCGATCCAACCTCGGCCGATGCGTCTTGCGTGGGCGGCAATATCGCGATGAATGCCGGCGGTAAGAAAGCGGTGCTTTGGGGGACCGCGCTGGACAATCTGGCGTCGTGGCGGATGGTGACGCCGGACGGCAATTGGCTGGAAGTCGAGCGGCTCAATCACAATCTGGGCAAGATCCACGAGCAGGAACAGGTCAGTTTTAACTTAAAGCGCTACGACAGCAGCCGTCGCAATCTGCTAAGCGAAGAACGCCTGGATCTGCCTGGTGCGTTGTTTCGCAAGGTCGGCTTGGGCAAGGATGTGACCGACAAGTTTCTTGGCGGTTTGCCGGGGATACAGAAAGAGGGTTGCGACGGCATTATTACTTCGGCGCGCTGGGTGCTGCATGAAATGCCGCCGTACGCGCGCACCTTCTGTCTGGAGTTTTTCGGGCAAGTGCGCGAGGCGGTGCCGTCCATCGTCGAAATTCGCGATTATCTGGCCGGGTTGCCGAAAGACGGTCCGGCGCGGGTGATGCTGGCCGGCTTGGAGCACCTGGACGAGCGCTACGTCAAGGCGGTCGGTTACGCCACCAAGGCCAAGCGCCACGGCCGGCCGAAAATGGTATTGATCGGCGACATTGTCGGCGACGACGAACAGCAAGTCGCGCTGGCCGCGTCCGAAGTGGTCCGCTTGTGCAATGCGCGCGGCGCGGAAGGTTTTATCGCGGTCAGTCCGGAAACCCGCGCCAAGTTTTGGCTGGACAGGGCTAGAACGGCGGCGATCGCCCGCCATACCAATGCCTTCAAAATCAACGAAGACGTGGTGATACCGTTGCCGCGCATGGGCGATTATTGCGATGGCATCGAACGCATCAACATCGAATTGTCGCTGAGCAATAAACTGCGGCTATGCGATGCGTTGAGCGATTTGTTGCGCGGCGATTTGCCGTTGCGCGCTTATGAAGACAGCGTCGATAAAAGCGAGTTGATCGGCGACCGCCGGGCGCTGGCGTTGGAAACCGTCGCGGCGGTGCGCGAGCGCTGGCAGTGGTTGTTCGATCATCTGGATTTGCCGCTGGCGCGGGCCGAGGCCGAATTCGAACGTTACGGCATCGGCGCCGGTCCGTTGACCAATAGAGCCACGGAGCCGACCTTATTTCACCGGGTTCAGGACTACTCGCTACGGATTTCCTGGAAGACAGAGCTGTTGCCGCGCTTGCGGGAGATCTTCGATGGCGATAATTTTCGGCCGGTCGTCGAACGGATCGAGGCCACGCACAAGGAGATTCTACGTGGTCGAGTGTTCGTGGCTCTACACATGCACGCTGGCGACGGCAATGTGCATACCAATCTGCCGGTCAACTCCGATCACTACCAAATGCTGCAAGAAGCCAACGCCGCGGTCGCCAGAATCATGGCGCTGGCCCGTTCGCTGGGCGGGGCGATTTCCGGCGAGCACGGTATCGGTATTACCAAGTACGAATTTCTCGATGCGACTGAACTCGCCGAGTTTCACCGCTATAAAAACCAGGTCGATCCGGAAGGGCGCTTCAATCGCGGCAAGTTGATGCCGGGCGGCGATCTGAGCTCGGCTTACACCACATCCTTCAGTTTGATGGGATTCGAGTCGCTGATCATGCAGCAGAGCGACATCGGCGCGATTTCCGATTCGGTCAAGGATTGCCTGCGTTGCGGTAAGTGCAAGCCGGTCTGCGCGACTCACGTGCCGCGCGCCAATCTGCTCTATTCGCCGCGCAACAAGATTTTGGCGACGTCGCTGTTGATCGAGGCGTTCTTGTACGAGGAGCAAACCCGGCGCGGTATTTCGATTACGCATTGGAAGGAATTCGAGGACGTCGGCGAACACTGCACGGTGTGCCATAAATGTTTCAACCCTTGTCCGGTCGATATCGATTTCGGCGAGGTGTCGATGAATATGCGCAATTTGCTGCATAAAATGGGCAAGCAGAGTTTCAATCCGGGCAAGGCGCTGGCGATGGCGTTTTTGAATACGACCAGTCCGGGTACCGTGAAGGCGCTGCGCGCGGCGATGGTGGATTGGGGGTACAAGGCGCAGCGCTTGGGAACGGCGATGCTGGCACCGTGGGGCAGGGCGCAGAACCGCCAGCCGCCGGCGTCGGTGGGCAAGCCGGACGTGCGCGAGCAAGTCATTCATTTCATGAATCGGAAGATGCCGGCCAAGCTGCCGAACAAGACGGCCAGGGCCTTGCTGGACATCGAGGATAATCAAATCGTGCCGATTATTCGCGATCATGCCAAGACCCGTTCGGATTCCGAGTCGGTGTTTTATTTTCCCGGTTGCGGCTCCGAGCGCTTGTTCTCGCAAGTTGGTCTGGCGACCCAGGCGATGCTTTACGAGGTCGGCGTGCAAACCGTTTTACCGCCCGGTTATTTGTGTTGCGGTTACCCGCAGCGCGCGGCGGGTCAGTTCGACAAGGCCGAAAAAATCACCACCGATAACCGAGTGTTGTTTCATCGGGTGGCGAATACCTTGAACTATCTGGACATCAAGACCGTGATCGTCAGTTGCGGCACTTGCCTGGATCAGTTGGTCGATTACGAGTTCGAAAAAATTTTTCCGGGCTGCCGGCTATTGGATATTCACGAATATTTGTTAGAAAAGGGCGTTAGGTTGGACGGGGTCGACGGTGCTCGTTATCTGTATCACGATCCTTGTCACAGTCCGTTTAAGCAGCAAGAGCCGCTGAAAGTCGTCAGCGGCTTACTGGGCGCGCCGGTCGGCAAGTCCGACCGGTGTTGCGGCGAATCCGGTACTTTGGCGGTGGCGCGGCCGGACATCTCGACGCAGGTCCGCTATCGCAAGGCCGAGGAGTTGCAGAACGACGCCGCCAAGCTGCGCGCCGACGGTTACGATGGTCCGGTGCGAATGTTGACCTCCTGTCCGTCCTGCATGCAAGGATTGCAGCGTTATCAAGACGACGTCGAGCAACTGGAAGTCGATTACATCGTCGTCGAAATTGCCAAGCATGTGTTGGGCGAAAATTGGATGGCCGACTATTTGACCAAGGCCGGCAGCGGCGGCGTGGAGCGGGTGCTGCTTTAGTCCAACAAGCGGAAGTGATTTTTTGCTTTGGAGAATATAATCGGCGGGCTTGGCGGCGGCTTCAGTCGCGCCTAAGATATTCCGACACCAGTGTTTCCGTACTTTGCCCAACGGCTTTCAACGTAAAACTACTGTCGGTCTTGAAAAGAACTGTTCGCTCAAGACCGGAGATTTTTCGGTCGCCAAGTGACGGCGTTGCAGGCGGTTTATATAGGGTGTGTACTCGAACGAAGGGGTTTGAGTTCTGGCTTCCGAGGCGGGTTCCGCCCTGCTCCAAATACTGATTCGCTCGCGGCGGGTTTGGCTCAATCCGATATGTCGCTGAATCCAGCCTGTACGAGCGGCTCGGATGCGATAAGAGTGACGAAGAAATGGACGATTTGGAGCGGGAAACGAGACTCGAACTCGCGACCCCAACCTTGGCAAGGTTGTGCTCTACCAACTGAGCTATTCCCGCTTGAAGATGACATTGCCCGTTTGGGAAAATGTCGGTTTGATATCGACATCGGTCCAATACCTATGGAGGCTGCGACCGGAATCGAACCGGTGTATACGGCTTTGCAGGCCGCTGCATAACCACTTTGCTACGCAGCCGTTTAAGGTCCAACAAAAAAGCCGCGTAGCGGCGCGGCTTTAAAATTTGGAGCGGGAAACGAGACTCGAACTCGCGACCCCAACCTTGGCAAGGTTGTGCTCTACCAACTGAGCTATTCCCGCTTTGTTTCCGATCCGGCGTATTATAGGGTGTAAATTTTTTAAGTCAACAGTTATTGCAGGTTGATGCCGGAAGTCCAGGCGCGACGGCCTTGGCATTCGCCGCTGGCGGTAATTTCGACTTCGGCCCAAACCAGGTTTTTGTCGGTGGTATCGTTCTGGATTTGTAACAACTTGACCGGCGAATTCATCGGCATATGTTTGCATGCGCCGTCGCGGTCGTTTTCCTCGGTATCGTCGTAAGCCGCCAACGAGCCAGGGACGCCAACCAGTCTGACCGTGGCATTCGGATCGTAAGTATTCGGGCTTTTCAGAACGTAACTTTGTCCAACGACCAGCGGTTTTTGCTGATGAACGGGCAATTTGGGGTTCGATCCACCGCTAAAGATCATCAAGAGCAACAGCAAGGCCACGCCGCCGACGCCGCCGTAAAATACTTTCGGATTGGATTCCTTCAGGGCCAATATGGTCGCCAAAGCGTTAGCCGCTCCGGCTTCGACAGGGGCCGCGGCAGGTTCCGCAACTGATGCCGGTTGATTGGGTTCCTCGGCAGGGCTGCTGTTCTCTGTGTCGTTGGTGTTTTCTTCAAGGCTCATGCGATGTTTCCTCTTAAGCTAGTTATTATTATGGGACGGGCCGCTAAAGTTACCATGCTGACCAAACATTTCAAGCATTCGTTTAAAAGTCGTTTATTTTTGAGGGGTAGCTTGCGAGGTCTTATGAATTTAAGGCTGGAAAAATGCTCGGCTTGGCTATATATTAGGAAATACTTAATTACCCCCATTTCAACGCCATGCACACAACAGGTACACGTTTCGCAGTCTTGCTGATGGCTTCGTCATTGGGTTTGACGGCCCATGCCGAGTCGGCCGGCTCGGTTTACACATTGGCGCGGGCCATCGATCAAGCGTTGGCCGGCAATCCCGAACTCAACATTCTGCAAGCTAGAATCGAGCAGGCGAATGCCCAACTCGGCGAAGCCTTGGCCAGTTTTTATCCGCAGGTCAAAGCCAGCTTGTCCTACCAGCACAGCGACAATCCGGCGCAAGCGTTCGCTATGATCATCGCTCAGCGGCGGCTCGATTTTAACAGCGGTGATTTTAACCACCCAGGCGGCGTGGATAACTATCGCCCCCAAGTCACGGCTAGTTATTCGCTGTTTCGCGGCGGTCGGGATTACTATCTCGGTAAGGCCGCAGAGCTGGGAGTTGAGGCGTCGGAGCTGGAAAAATCGGCGCTTCGCAATCATTTGCTGAATAACGTGACCGCCGCCTATTACGGCGAACTGGCCGCGGTCGCGGCGCACAAGGTCAGTATCGGCGCGGTCGACGCGGTTGACAGCGAGTTGCGCCAATCCCGCTTGCGTTACGAGGCGGGCACCTTGCTGAAGTCGGAAGTCTTGTCGCTGGAGGTCCAATTGGCCGAAGCCAAGGATGCGGAAATTCAAGCGGCCAACGCCATCGAACTGGCACAGAACATGTTGAAAACCTTGCTCGGCTTGGGTGCCGGCGAGCCATTGTCGATAGCGGAGGCGGAGGCCGCGTTACCGGCCACGCCGGCGGCTTACGACGAGCTGTTGAATCAAGCGCGGACCCATCCGGAATTACAGGCGGCCCAAAAACGAGTCGAAATCGCCGAACGGCAACTTTCGGCCGCGCAAGGCGCGCATTTACCGCGCGCCGATGCTTACGTCAGTTACGGCTCCGATAGCCGGGACTTGGCTTTCAGTGCCAATCGCGACAATGTCACTGCCGGCGTCACGGTCGAGCTGGACTTGTTTTCAGGTTTCGCCACGCAAGAACGCATCAAAAAGGCCGAGCACGAATTGATCGCCGCCCAAGAAGCGGCGCGTCAGACCCGGTTACGTATCGAAAACGAGTTGCACAGTGCGCGCCTGAAACTGTCGGAAGCCCTGAATCGCGTGCAAGTCGCGGGCGTCGCGGTGTTGGCGGCCGAAGAAGCTCTGAGGCAGGTCAGCGAGCAATATCAGGCTGGCGTCGTGACGGTTACCCGCTATATCGAAGCCGAAGTGGCTAGAGACAAGGCCCACACCAGGCAAATCAACGCCCGATACGACGCGTTGCGCGCCGATGCGGAACTCAAGCAGGCTTACGGTGCTTGGCAATAAACTTCAGGAAGGAACATGACCTCTTCGAATACTCATTCCGCGTTGCCTGCTTGGGCAATTCCGCTGGCCGCCGTTTCGGCGCTGTTGTTGGTTATTTTCGTCGCATTGGGCATCATCGGCGGCCCAGAAAAAACCGAAGTCGGTACTACTCCGGCCGCCGTTAATTCGGTGCCGTCCGGCGCTCGAACTTACCGGGTCTCGTTGGCCGGTGCCGATCGGCTGTTGGAATGGCAGGGCGTGGTGCGTTCGCGCCAGGCCGTCAAAATCAGTCCGAAATTTTCCGCTCGGATAGTGGAGATTCCGGTTAAGGTTGGCGACAGGCTGAAAAAAGGCGAGGTGATTGCCAAACTGGACGACCGCGACCTGCGTGCCGCTTATAGCGCCGCGACTTCGGCGCAGGCCGCGGCTCAGGCTCAGGCCGTGCAAGCGGCGGCCGACGAAAAACGCGCTAGCGAACTGTTCGAAAAACAAGCCGCGACACGACAAAGCTACGACGCCGCGCTGGCTCGGGCGAAGGCGGCCAGGGCCTTGGCCGAGCAGGCCGCCAGTTCGGCTCGGCAAAGTCAGGTGATGATGGCCGAAAACGTGTTGTACGCGCCGTTCGACGGCGTGGTGGGCGAACGTTACCAAGACCCCGGCGATATGGGTGCGCCGGGGCAGCCGGTGGTCAGTTTTCATCAGCCCGATGCGCTCAGACTGGAAGTGCCGGTCGCCAGCGCGTGTAGCGGCCGCATCGGTTTGGGCGATGCCGCGGCGGTGCGTATCGACGGCGTTGAGCTGACCGGCCGGGGGGCGGAATTGGCGCCGGAAGTCGATCCGCAAACCCGCACCCGTCTGGTCAAAATCGATTTGCCGGTCACGCCCGGCTTGCAGCACGGTCAATTCGCCACCTTGGCGTTGCCTTGCGATTCGGTCGAATCGGCCCTATTAATCCCGGCCGGCGCGGTACTGAATATCGGCCAATTGCAGGCGGTGCGCGTGGTCGAAAACGGTGGGTGGCATGTTCGGCACATCCGCACCGGCAAGCGTTACGGCGAACGGCTCGAAGTGCTGACCGGCCTGCGCGACGGCGAAACCATCCTGGCGGATAGCGAGCTGGCCTTATGAGTTCGAGCAATGAGGCCAAAAAAGACACGCTGACGGTGGCGATTGTCCGGCTGTTCACCACGTCGCATCTGTCGCTGCTGTTCCTGCTGATCTCGCTACTGGCCGGCGCGGCGGCGCTGATACTGACGCCGCGCGAGGAAGATCCGCAAATCGTCGTGCCGGTGATGGATGTGTTCGTCAAATATCCCGGCGCGACGGCCGAGGAAGTCGAGAAGCGCGTGACGACTCCGCTGGAAGTGTTTCTAAAGCAAATTCAAGGCGTGGAATATGTTTACTCCGCGTCCAGTCCCGGTCAGGCGCTGGTCACGGTGCGCTATGAAGTGGGGCAAAGCATCGTCGATAGCTTGATCAAGACCCACGATAAGTTGCAGGCCAATCTGGACATCATCCCGCCGGGCGTCACCGATTGGGTGGTTAAGCCGGTCGAAATCGACGACGTGCCTATCGTGCTGCTCAGCTTGTCCAGCCCCAGGGCCGGCGAAGACAGCATGGCGGTTCGCCGGATCGCCGAGGAATTGATCGAACGCCTGCGCGCGATCGACGACATCGGCAAAAGTTGGGTGGTCGGCGCGGCGCCCAGGATGATTTCGGTATACCCCGACCCCGCCAAGCTGCAAGCCGCCGGTCTGGATTTGGCGGAGCTGCGGCAGGCCTTGTCGCAAGGCAATGCCAATCTGCAAATCGGTCATTTCAATCAAGCCGGAAAAGACATCTTGCTGGAAGCGGGGCCGCAGTATCAAAACCTCGAAGCCGTCGGCGCCACGGTGTTGAAAAACGTCGGCGGCCGTTTGGTTTATCTGCGTGACGTCGCCGAAATCCTCGACGGTCCGCAAGATACCGACTACTACACCCGAATTGGTTTTGGTCCGGCGGCGCATGAAGCGGAAACGGTTGGATATGCTTCCGGGCAACAGGTGCAAATCGGCGGCGGACCCGCTGCCGCATTTCCATCATCCCTGGCGGGCGAGGAAAGGCAAATGGCGACCATCGCGATCGCCAAGCGCAAGGGTGCCAACGCGGTAGCCGTCGCCGAACAAGTACTGGCGTTGACCGAACAATTACACGGCACGCTGATACCGGATGATGTGCAAATCAACGTCACCCGCAACTACGGCGAAACCGCCAACCATAAGGTCAACGAACTGGTGATGCACTTGAGCATCGCGATTTTGACCATCATCGTGTTGCTGGCCTTGTCCTTGGGTTTTAAGGAATCGCTAATCGTGTCGTTGGCGGTGCCGATGACGTTCGCTGTAACGCTGCTGCTGGATCTGATCTTCGGCTACACCATCAATCGGGTTACGCTGTTCGCGTTGATCTTGTCCTTGGGCTTGTTGGTCGACGACCCGATCGTCGATGTCGAGAACATCCATCGCCATTACAAGATGCGCAAGGAACCGCCGCTACAAGCCTTGCTGACCGCAGTCAACGAGATTCGTCCGCCGACGA
Organism: Methylomonas sp. MS20; assembly: GCF_050275925.1. Taxonomy (NCBI): domain Bacteria; kingdom Pseudomonadati; phylum Pseudomonadota; class Gammaproteobacteria; order Methylococcales; family Methylococcaceae; genus Methylomonas; species Methylomonas sp. MS20. The sequence continues at coordinate 3,550,732 of NZ_CP189962.1, read as the reverse complement.
TATTGGCGACCTTTGCGGTGATCATGTCCTTCGTGCCGATGTTTTTCATCACCGGCATGATGGGGCCGTACATGGCACCGATGGCTTTCAACGTGCCGATCGCGATGCTGATGTCGTTGCTGATCGCCTTTACCGTTACACCTTGGGCCAGCTACAAACTACTGAAAGGCGATTACGGCAAGGATCATGGTCCCGAGTTCAAACTACACGACACGCGCGGCTTCAAGCTGTATCAAGCCATCATGCGGCCGCTGTTGGGCAATCAAGCCAAGGCCAAGGGGTTTTTGCTGATCGTATTCATTGCCTTCGTGTTGTCGGCGTTGATGGCGGTGTTCCGCGTCGTGCCTTTGAAACTCTTGCCGTTCGACAATAAAAACGAGCTGCAATTGGTCATCGACATGCCGCGCGGCTCGTCGCTGGAAGCCACCGACGAAGTCGCGGCGGCGGTCGGGCGCTATCTGGCCACCGTCAACGAGGTCGCCAATTATCAAAGCTATGTCGGTTTGGCCTCGCCGATGGATTTCAACGGTTTGGTGCGGCATTACTATTTGCGCCAAGGCGCTTACGTCGGCGACATCCGCGTGGTATTCGTCGATAAGACTCGCCGCGAACAACAGTCGCATGCGATTGCATTAAGAATGAGGCCCGAGATCGACAAAATCGAACGCCAATACGGCGCCAACATCAAGATCGTCGAAATGCCGCCGGGGCCTCCGGTATTGTCCAGCGTGGTCGCGGAGCTCTACGGTCCACCGGAAGCGAGCTATCAGGACATCATCAAGGTTTCCAACCGGGTGCGGGCTGAATTGGAACAAACCGAAGGCGTGGTCGATGTCGACGATTACGTCGAAGCGCCGCAAGACCGCTTGCATTTCATGCTCGATCAGGACAAGGCCGCGTGGCTTGGCATCACTACCGAGCAAGTCGCCAACAGTCTGAAATTGGCCGTGGACGGTGGGGTTGCCGGCACCTTGCATATTGCCAGCGAGCGCCAGCCGCTGTTGATCGAGCTGCGCTTGCCGCGTTCGGCCCGTTCGTCGGAGGCCGATTTGCTGGCGCTGTCGGTTAAAACCGGGCAGGGCAAGCTGGTGCGGCTGGGCGAAATCGGCCGCTTCGAGCACGATCACGGCGATCAGACCATCTATCATAAAAACCTGGAGCGGGTGTCCTACGTGCTCGGCGAAATGGCCGGCCGCAGTCCGGTCGAGGCAGTGTGGGATTTGGGCGACAAGTTGGAAGAAAAACCGCTGCCGCCCGGTTATCGCGCCGAAATGGCCGGCGAGGGCGAATGGAAAATTACCGTGGACGTGTTCCGCGACCTGGGCCTGGCCTTCGCGGCGGCGATGGTGATGATCTACATCCTGTTGGTCGGCCAAACCGGCTCGCTGGGCGTGCCGCTGATCATGATGATCGCGATTCCGTTGACCGTGATCGGCATCATGCCCGGCTTTTGGTTCATCAACCTGTTTGCGTCGGACGTCGGCCAATACGCCGATCCGGTGTACTTCACCGCCACCGCGATGATAGGCATGATCGCGCTGGCCGGCATCGTCGTGCGCAACTCCATCATTCTGATCGACTTCATCGAGAACATCTATCGGGGCAACCCGGACATCAGTCTGGCCGACGCCATTATCGAAGCCGGCGCCACCCGTTTGAACCCGATCTTTCTGACCGCCGCGTCGGCCGTGCTGGGCTCGGTGATGATTGTCCTCGACCCGATCTTTTCCGGCTTGGCCTGGAGCTTCATCTTCGGCATCATCGCATCCACGTTGTTCTCGCTGGTGGTAATTCCGTTGGTGTATTTTCTGATTAATAGGCATATGCCCAAGGAAATCGCGCTCGAAGAGTAACTATTGGGAGAGGCCAACCTGCGGGAGGACAATGTATGGCGTCAAGACTGATAAAGGCCGCGGCCGCGTTGCGCTTCTTCTGGCGCCGCGCGGAGCGGTGTTTGCCGGTTCCCGCCCTGCGCGGGGAATCAGGGGAGAACGGCGTGTCTAAGCAAAAAACCGTCGCAAATACTTTCCGGTATGCGAAGTTTTATGTTTGGCAATTTGCTTGGGCGTGCCTTCCGCCATCAGCGTGCCGCCGCCGCTGCCGCCTTCCGGCCCCATGTCGACGATCCAGTCGGCGGTTTTGATCACATCCAGGTTGTGTTCGATGACGATCAAGGTGTTGCCGTGGTCGCGTAGGGTATGCAGCACGCTGAGCAACTGCTTGATGTCGTGGAAGTGCAGGCCGGTGGTGGGTTCGTCGAGAATATATAGCGTGGTGCCGGTGTCGCGTTTGGATAGTTCTTTCGCCAGCTTGACCCGTTGCGCTTCGCCACCGGACAGGGTCACGGCGTTCTGGCCAAGGGTGATGTAGCTCAAGCCGACATCGATCAGGGTGTGCAGCTTGCGGGCCAGGCTGGGAATTGCCGAGAAAAACGCCGCCGCGTCTTCGACGGTCATTTCCAGTACTTCGTGGATAGTCTTACCCTTGTAGCGGATCTCCAGGGTTTCACGGTTATAGCGTTTGCCGTGGCAGATGTCGCAGGGTACGAAGATGTCTGGCAGAAAGTGCATTTCCACCTTGATTACGCCGTCGCCGGCGCAGGCCTCGCAGCGGCCGCCCTTGACATTGAAACTGAAACGGCCTGGATTGTAACCACGCGAACGAGCCTCCGGCACCGCCGAGAACAGCTCGCGGATCGGCGTGAAGATGCCGGTGTAGGTGGCCGGATTCGAGCGGGGGGTACGGCCGATCGGGCTTTGATCGATGTCCACCACCTTGTCGAATTGCTCCAAGCCTTCGATGGCCGCGCACGGCGCCGGAATACAACTGGCGCCGTTGATGACGCGGGCGGCGTGGCTGTATAGGGTGTCGTTGATCAGCGTCGATTTGCCGGAACCGGACACGCCGGTGACGCAGGTCAGCAAACCGACCGGGAAGCTGGCAGTGACGTTTTTCAGGTTGTTGCCGGAGGCGCCCTTGATCGTCAATTGCCGGGCAGTATCGTTGGGTGTGGTCTTCTTCGGCACTGCGATGGTTTCCGCGCCCGACAGGTATTGGCCGGTCAGCGAGTTGGCGTCGGCCAGAATTTGCGCGGGCGTGCCTTGCGCGACGATTTGACCGCCGTGCACGCCGGCGCCGGGGCCGATATCGACCACGTGGTCGGCGGCGCGAATGGCGTCTTCGTCGTGTTCGACGACGATCACGGTGTTGCCCAAGTCGCGCAATCTGAATAGCGTATTCAGCAAGCGTTCGTTGTCGCGCTGGTGCAAACCGATTGACGGTTCGTCCAGCACGTACATCACGCCGACCAGGCCGGCGCCAATTTGGCTAGCCAGCCTGATGCGTTGCGCTTCGCCGCCGGACAGCGTGTCGGCGCTGCGGTCCAGGGTCAGGTAATCCAGACCGACGTTGACTAAAAACTCCAGCCTTTCCTGGATTTCCTTGTTGATTTTGGCGGCGATTTCGCCGCGATGGCCGGGAATCGTCAGCGTCTGGAAGAAAGCCAATGTCTCCCGAATCGGCAAGCGGGTGATGTGATGTAGGGGACGGCCTTCGACGAACACGTTGCGCGCCGCTAAATTCAGGCGCGCGCCGTCGCAGACCGTGCAGGTCTGCTGCGCCAGATACTTGGCCAGTTCATCGCGTACCATCTGCGAATCGCTCTCGCGGTAGCGGCGCTCCATGTTGGGAATGATGCCTTCGAAGCTGTGCCGGCTGGTTTTGGCCTTGCCGTTGCCCATTTGGAATTGAAAGGCGATGGTCTCGTCGCCGCTACCATACAGAATCGCGGCTTGGACGGTTTTGGGAATATGCGAGAACGGCGCTTCCGGATCGAAACCGTAATGCGCGGCCAAGGCACAAATGATTTGGTAGTAATAGGCGTTGCGCCGATCCCAGCCGCGCACCGCGCCGCCGGCGAGACTTAGTTCCGGATTGTGTACGATCAATTGCGGATCGAAATGCTGGCGCACTCCGAGGCCGTCGCAACTGGGGCAAGCGCCTTTCGGATTGTTGAACGAAAAGATGCGCGGTTCGAGTTCGCTGAGGCTGTAGCCGCAGTGGGGGCAGGCGTAACGTTCCGAGAACAGCAGTTGCTGGTCGGTTTCCATCGACGCGGCAATCGCCAGGCCTTCCGACAGCCGCAATGCGGTTTCGAAGGATTCGGCCAGCCGCAGTTGAATGTCGTCGCGGATTTTAAAGCGATCGACGATGACTTCGATGGTGTGTTTTTTCTTTAAATCCAGGGCAGGGGGCTCGTCCAACTCGTAGACTTCGCCGTCGATGCGGGCGCGTAAAAAGCCCTGGGCCTTCAAGTCTTCCAGCAACAGCACATGCTCGCCCTTACGCGCGTTGACCACCGGCGCCAGCAGCATCCAGCGCTCGCCTTCGGGCTGCGCCAATACTTGATCGACCATTTGGCTGACAGTCTGCGCTTCCAGCGATACGCCGTGCTCCGGACAGCGCGGAATGCCGACCCTGGCGTATAGCAGACGCAGATAATCGTAAATCTCGGTGATCGTTCCGACGGTCGAGCGCGGGTTGTGCGAGGTGGATTTTTGCTCGATGGAAATCGCCGGCGACAAGCCTTCGATATGGTCGACGTCCGGCTTCTCCATCATCGACAAGAACTGGCGGGCGTAGGCCGACAGCGACTCGACGTAACGACGTTGGCCCTCGGCGTAAATGGTATCGAAAGCCAGCGACGACTTGCCGGAACCGGACAGGCCGGTAATGACGATCAACTTGTCGCGCGGTAGGTCGATGTCGATGTTCTTTAGATTGTGGGTGCGGGCGCCGCGTATGCTTATGGTGTCCATTGCTGAGCATAGTGAAAATTTACACAGCTCGATACTATAAAGGGTGGCCCGAGTCTGGGTAAAGAAGGCTGCGTAATTTATCCTTGATCCGGATAATGGCAAATTCTAAGTTTTCCCGCATTTGAACGTCTTTTGTTTGGTCATCCGGATTTCGGGGCGGCTTATTAGCGGACTCAGAAGAGACTGTTTGTTGAACTCCGAAACCTACATTGGTTATCAATGATTAGCAGTGCTATGATTCGGTCGTTGACGATGTATTTCAAAGCTTAAATCCGACCTTTGGGGGATTAATGTCCGGCAAGATCATGGATTTTTACAACTGGGCTCGGCCTTGGCGAGAGCGGTTCGGTATATGGCACGGCCTGAAAATTGCGATGGTCATGCGTAAAGCACTTTGGTCTTTACCTGCGAACAGTGAAGTTGTTGTTAAAGTGCCAGGTATTTCTAAACCGATAACTCTTCGGGCCGGTACTTCCGATCCGGAAGTGTTTATGCAGATTTTTAAGGAACTTCAAGCTGATTTCCCCATTTCTGGTGAACCTCGAGTGATCGTCGATGCTGGTGCCAACATTGGATTGGCTAGCGTCGTGTTTGCACATCGGTTTCCTCGGGCGGAAATATTGGCGTTGGAGATTGACCGGCAAAATTTCGAACTATTACGGAGAAATACTGCGGACTATCCTAATGTCAAGGCAGTTTTGAAGGGGCTTTGGTCTAAAAAAACCGATATTTTCGTCACAAATCCTGGGGCCGAATCCTGGGCTTTTCAGGTATCTGAGCAATCTGTGTCGGATGGTCGGTCGATAAGCGCGTTGGGTGTGAAAGATATATTGGAAGAATATTCATACGCTAGAATCGATTTACTGAAGATAGACATTGAGGGGAGTGAGTATGAAGTTTTCAAGGATGGTGTTGACGATTGGATAGACCGGGTTGGAATGCTCGCCATAGAAGTACACGATAGATTCCGTCCCGGTTGTACGGAGGCGATTCGGCGAGCTCTGCAGCCTTATGGTTTTATTGAGTCAAACTGGGCGGAATACTTGCTGTTTACCCGCGATGAATGACATGCAAATGCGCAGATTATCTGGAAACACATAGGATATGTCTATCTCCGCCACGCCATCCAGACTCTTGTCGGGATTGTGTTACGCCTGTTGCGGATCGAAATGTTGGCGTACGTTCTGGCTATCTCAATTGGGTCAGGCGTAGCGCTCGGAGAACAACAGCAGAGTTGCTCGCCACTTTCCTTCGACGTCGCAATAGCCAAGCCCTCCGACAAGCGCCAGGCGGTTTCGAAGGATTCGGTCAACCGAGTTGATGCGGGCGCGCGAAAAGCCCAGGGTCTTCCAGTAGTACACGTGCTCGTCCTTGCGCGCGTTGACTAGCGGCGTCCAGCGCTCGCCTTCGGGCTGCGCCAATACTTGATCGACCACCTGACTGACAGTCTGCATGCTATACGGGCTGAATCCGGTCAGGGCAAAGCCGATTAGCGGGGCGAGGGCCTAGGCAACGATGCCGCGCGCGACGTGCGGGTTGGGCGCGCTTTCAAAGTTTGCCGTGTATCGGCAGGCGGGGCTCGCTTTGAATGTCGATCTGAATCGCGCCAAGTAATAATTGAAAGCCTAACACGATAGGCAGCACCGCCAACATCACGGTACCTGCGCTGGATAATACCCCGGCCATGCTGTTGTGGTACCAATGCCAGGCGCCGAATAAGGCGCCGCCGCCGAATAAGATCGAGCCGCTGATAAACATGATTGAGGCGGCATTAAAACCGCGGAGAAAATAACTGTAAAACAGTCGCTTGAAAAAACGGTTTAAATACAGCCCGGAAAATTCGAAGACGATGCGGCCGATTGACAGGTTGCTCACCTCGTTGGCGTAAACCGCGCGCATCGGAACGTCCTCGACCACCGCCCGCATCACGTTCAAACGAAATAGCAGATCGGATTCGAAGAAAAAGCGCCGAGACAGTTTGTCGAGCGGCAATTCCTCGGCGATTTTGGCGTGTATCGCGACGTAGCCGTTGGTGGGGTCCATGATGTTCCAATAACCGGTCGACATTTTGGCGATGAACGACAATAGGGTGTTACCCAATAGACGCAAAGTCGGCATGCCGTGCAGATAATCCAGCCGGTAAAAGCGGTTGCCCTTGCAATAGTCGGCTCGTCCCAAGCGAATCGGTTCGACGAATTTGTCGATCAGGGCGGGGTCCATCTGGCCGTCCCCGTCGATTTTGACGATGATGTCGGTGTGGTCGGCCAAGGCGGCGCGGATGCCGGAAATTACCGCTCCGCCGACGCCTTGGTTTTTAGCGTGACGCAGAATTCTCAGGCGCGGATCGCTGAGGTGTTGTTCGACCCAGTCGGCGGTTCGTTCGGGGCAGGCGTCGTCCACCAAATAGATCGCCGACACTTGCGGACCGATCCGGGTTAATACTCGCAGCACTTCGGCGCCGGTCTTGTAACAGGGAATCACTACCGCAATCCGCATCAGGCGCTTCCTATCGCGACGATGCCGGCGACGATCAGTAGCGAGCCGAATAACATTTGTAAATTCCAGACTTCGCCAAACAGATAGTGCGCTGCCAGCGGCACGATTAAGTAGGCCGCCGCGGTGAACGGATAAGCCTTGCCTAGCGGAACCGAATTTAGGACGTACACCCACAAGCCGGTGGTCAGTGCGTATAACAGCAGGCCGCCGAGCAAATAGGGATTGCGCAGGGCATCCAGCAGTCCGGCGCTGAGAGTAGCGGTTGAAATTGAGGTTGCGGCCTTTTTAAACAGTAACTGACCGGCCGCCAACGCCAGCGTTACAGTCAGGCACAACAACAGACTAAGTGGTTTCATCGGCGCGCCTCCTCAGCCAAGCGGGCATGCGCGCGACCAGACCGGCGGCCAGCGCGTATGCGATCGGATAGATCGGGAAGGCGTAACGCGGTAGCGGCGCCAACACGGTATGAACGGCGGTGAAATAGACGACCAGCGCCGCGCAAAGCAACCACGCCGGCTGGGTCGCGGGACTCGAGCGGCGGCGGCAAAGGTCGATCAGAGTCCAAAGGCAAGCGGCGGCCGTCAGCGCGATGATGAACGGATGCAGCGCCATCATGCCGTTCAAGCTGGCCGCCGGAATGGCTTGCCGGGTAAATACCGACGAATTGATGTTATAAACGTACGGGCCGCCAGGGCCGGCCACTTCTTCGGCTTGCCAGTACATCATCGGCTTACCGAACACATACCAATTTAAAAATTTCCAGGGTTCCGCTGCGGCGCGCTCGCGAATGACCCGATAGGCCTCACCCAAGCTTTGGCTCATGTCCGCATATTGGGGGTCTTCTCGGTAGGGATACGCTTTAAACTCCGGGCTTTTAAAAATTAAGTCGGGGTAACCGCCCAAGGTCAGGGCCGCCGCAGCCAAACTGACTTCTCCGGCTTGGCGGTGCTTGGATTGCCAAATTTGCCAGGGTGACCAAATCACTGCGGCGGTCACAGCCATGATCAGGCAATTTTTTAAATGGTTTCGGGTCCACCAAGCCAGCGGCAGCAGCGTGCCGGGAAGCAGCAATACAGCCGGGCGGACGTAAGCCGCTAAAGCCAATACCACGCCGCATGCCACGAATAGGGTCGGGCGACCTCTCGAAAACCCGGCAAGCAGCAGGGCCAAGCAGAATGTGATCAAGAAGCTCGACAAGGTTTCTGTCAGGATATAGCCCGCTCCGATAATCAATTGTGGCGACAGCGCGACCAACAAACCGGCAGGGACTGCGGCTTGCAAGCCGCCGATCCGTAACGCCAAGTAGAACGCGCCCACGACGGTCAGGCTGGATAGAAGCGCCTGACTCAGTAAAACGGCATTGTAAAAGTGCTGGATGTCACCGGTAGCGTCCAATATTGCCGCTAGAAAGGCCGGATAGCCGGGACTGATCAACGTGGATGGCGTAAACGGGGCCGATTCGGCCAGCGAATAACCGTGATTTTCGACCAAATTGATTGCCAGTTGCAGATATTTGCCGGCGTCGGCTCGAAACGGGTAGTCGATTTCCATCGAGTATACGTAGCTCAAACGAGGCAGCAGTCCGCAGACGAAAACGAAAGCGGCAAACATTGCCGCCGAATAGGGTTTTGCCCGCAGTGTCATCGGATTTAACAAGTTGAGGTGAAAACCTATCGTTGTCTTCGAGAAAGCACGCGGCGTTCCCGCAACAACGATAACCGGCATCTAACTGTAGCCGAAAAATCTCGGAAGTCCGTCAACAGGTCTCCGAAACATGCGCGCGAATATGGCCGATTAACGTGGCGCGGTTTGGATTGAAGGCGGCTGAAATGGCGGTGGAGCCGTTTTTCGCGGCAATGTCGCAAGTTCTAGGGCTTCGGAAAGACCGCCGGATGTTAGTCGATAGTCTGAGTCCAGCGGCAGCGTTGCTTGACGGTTTCGGCGGTATGCGGATTGGCGATGCCCTTGGCGATCAGTGCGATGACTCGGTCGTCGGTATCGTAGCCGACGTGGGCATCCATTGGATTCGCCAGTTTGCCTAGGCCGAAGGCGTCGTAGACCCGGGCCACGTTGATATTGATGTTGGTGACGTTGACGCACAGCCGCGAATCCAAATACTTGTTTGCGAAGTCGTGCGGGATCGCGTAGCTGAGTAGGTCGTTGGGGTCGCTGAAGGCAATGATCGAGGTTTTGGCCATGATGCGTTCGGCGTATTTGGCACCGTCGGCTCGGCAATAAGCGGCCGATTGATTGGCGACTTCGGGCAACGAGCGCCCCAATTGCAGCATCGGCAATTGGTTGGACATCATGTAGATCGGAATTTCCTTATTTTTAAGAATATTGGTTAGTGCCGTGTAATAGCTGGCGGTTTCGCCGTTGCCCAGCTTGGCGGCGATTTTCTGCAGGCCGTCTATCGTAATTCGGCTGCCCAGGCTGTGCGAGACGAAGGCATAGCTATCGTTGTAAAACGGCGTGACGTTCTTGGTGGTGCAAACTTGGCGCACTTCATCCGGCAAACTGTTCCAGTCGCCCTGTATCATCCAGCAAAACGACTGGGCGAAGGCCGACAGGATGTCTTCGCGTTTCTCGCCCAAGTAAATGATTGGGTCCGGGCCGGTGTCGTTGGAGAATTTTTTCAGCAGATCGTTGACTTCGGCGCGCCGAAACGACTGTTCCCCGGAGTTGTCGTAGGACAACACTTCTTTTTCCTTGGCGGTGATTTCCGACCAGGTCAGCTCGTAAAATAGTAATTCTTGAGTTTGGCTGGCGTCCAGATAGCGGTTGATACGCAAATTGCCCAACGGCTTTTCCGGTACCGTCGTATCCGCCAATTGGATATTTTTGACGTTTTTGCTGGTGACGGTCAGGTCCAATTCCTTGGTCAGCTTTTCCATGAACTGCGTGGAATAGCCGGGCAAATGATTGCCGACGCCATGCACCATCAAAACCTTCATCGTCCGCTTGGGGACTTCGAGTTGCGGTTTAATGCCGTTGAATTTGTCGCCCTTGATTTCGCAGACCCGGGTATCTTCCTGATCCTGCTTTTCCAATATCGCTTCGGTGATGCCTTTGCCGATGCTGGAGCAGCCGGTCGTTACCAGCGCCATCGTTAGTAGTAGGGGGATGCAATCGAGTCGGTTCATGGGGCGAGTTTATAAGTGGTGTTTTGCCGATCGGCGCTTCGAAAATTATTTATCCAGTTTCTTTTTGGCGGCGTCGGCTTCCGCGCCGATTTTTTCGACGGCTTCCCGATACTTGGCCTGAGCCTGGTTGGCCGATTCGGCGATGATGGCATTGTCGGTATTGGCTTCCTTGATCAGGCATTCGAAATAATCGCGGGATTTTTGCTGCCAAGTGTTGATTGCGGCGATACTTTTATTGAAAGTATCCACGTCGCTGTCGTCGATGACCGGCGCGTCGGGTTTGACGCCGCAGCCGGCGGGTTGCCAAGCGCCGCCGGACAAGGTGCCGGCCGTGGCGGGGCCCGCGAACAGCAGGGCGCAAAAGCTGAAAGACAGAATCGGGGTTTTCATCGGCGGACTCCTTGAGTGTCGGTAGGGTGGATTAACTGAGCATCTGGCGTATGTGTTCGATTTCATCCTTGGCCTGATCCAGCACGTTGATGCTCAGATCGGCGTCCAGATTGCCGGCGGCGATTTTTTTATAGGCCGGCAAGTCGTCCATTTTGGGCATTTTCTTGATGTCGACCTTGCCGATGAAACTATGCAATTGCGAGATCATTACAATATCGCAATAGCTGGCCTGGGCGCCGCCGTCGCGGTACCAGTTTTCGGCCTGAATGATGACATCCTCGAAATCGCTGGGAAAGTCCCATTTGCGAACGATCTGCACGCCGATCGGTGCGCGCAGTTCCCGCACCGCTTCGGCCAAGTCGTCGGGGTTGGTTAGAATGTCGGGTTGGCGGTCGGCGTAAGCCAAAATCGGTACGACGCCGATGTCGTGAATCAGGCCCGCCAACATGGCGCGGTCCGGGTCGAAGCCCGGTGTCTTGTGCGCCAGTACCGCACTGATCGCCGCGACATAGCTGCTATGCGACCAGAGTTCCTGCATCTTGCGGCGTATCACCGGCGATTTGGCATTGAACACCGCCTTCAGCGCGAACGCGGTGATGATGTCCTGGGCGGCTTTCAGGCCTAGCCGGGTCAAGGCTTCCGGGCAGCTTTCGATTCGGCGGCGGCCCCTGTATAGCGGACTGTTGGAGATCTTGATCAAGCGCGCGGTGATGCTTGGATCGATCTGTACGACGCGAGCGATTTTATTGCTGTTGGCACTGGGTTCGTTGATCGCCCGACGGATTTTCACCGAGACGTCGGGAATGGTCGGTAAAGCCAGGGAGTCGGATTGCATGTATTTGAAGCAATCCTGGTACAAGCGGTTTTTCGCCAGTTTGCTGTTTAGCGGGGGAGATATGGCCTCGGTCATTGTGTCGCTTAATTCGGACAAGCACGGGGGATTGGTTTAAAATCCGCCGCTTATGTTTAATCACCAATCGTCTATGAATCCAACATCGCCGGATGTTATCACAAGCCTGACCACCATTAGAGACTATATTCGCTGGGGTGCCAGCCGTTTCGCCGAGTACGGAATCTTTCTGGGGCACGGCACCGCGGCCCCGCTGGACGAAGCGGCGGCCATCGTATTGCATACCTTGCATCAGCCCTACGATTTGGCCGAGGCCTATCTGAACAGTGTGTTGACGATGTCCGAGCGCCAGGAAGTCTTGAATCTGATCGAGCGCCGCATCGTCGAGCGCAAGCCTTCGGCCTACCTGACCCATGAAGCGATTTTCGCCGGCTTGTCGTTTTACGTCGATGAGCGGGTGTTGGTGCCGCGCTCGCCGATCGCCGAATTGATCGCCGAGCGCTTCGAACCCTGGGTCGACGAATCCGAGGTGTTCAATGTGCTGGACCTGTGCACCGGTAGCGGCTGCATCGCGATCGCATGCGGCTACGCCTTTCCGGAAGCGCGTATCGATGCGCTGGATTTGTCGGAAGATGCGTTGGCGGTCGCTCAAATCAACGTCGAGAAACACGAATTAACCGAACAAGTCGAGCTTTTCCAATCCGATCTGTTCGAACAACTGCCGGTCAAACCCTACGACATCATTGTCAGCAATCCGCCTTACGTGGCCTTGGCCGAGTGGCAAAGCCTGCCGGCCGAGTTTCACGCCGAGCCGGCCATGGGCTTCAAGGGCGGCGAGACCGGGTTGGATCTGGTGATTCGCATTCTGGCCGACGCCAACCAGTATTTGGCGGAGCAGGGCATCTTGGTGGTCGAGGTCGGCAGCAGCGCCGAAACTTTGCAGGCGATGTTTCCCAACGTGGCCTTCCATTGGCTGGAATTCGAACGCGGTGGCGACGGCGTATTTCTGTTGACCGCCCAACAGGTCGCGGCCCACCACACTCTTTTTGCTAGCGCTTTATAGATCATGTCCGGAAATACCATAGGTAAACTGTTTACCGTCACCACCTTCGGCGAAAGCCATGGCCCGGCGCTCGGCGCGATCGTCGATGGCTGCCCGCCGGGATTGGAACTTTGCGAAGCCGATTTGCAATTCGATCTGGATCGCCGCAAGCCCGGCACGTCGCGCCACACCACCCAGCGCCGCGAAGCCGACGAGGTCAGGATTCTGTCCGGCGTGTTCGAAGGCAAAACCACCGGCTGTCCGATCGGCTTGTTGATCGAGAATACCGACCAACGCTCCAAGGATTACGGCAAAATCGCCGACAGCTTCCGTCCCGGTCACGCCGATTACACCTACCACCATAAATACGGTTTTCGCGATTATCGCGGCGGCGGCCGTTCGTCGGCGCGGGAAACCGCGATGCGGGTCGCGGCCGGGGCGATCGCCAAGAAATATTTGCTGCAGCAGCACGGCGTGCAGGTGCGCGGTTATTTGTCGCAATTGGGGCCGATCAAGATCGAAGCCTTCGATTGGCAGGAAATCCCCAACAATCCGTTTTTCTGTCCCGACGCCGGTAAGGTTGCCGAGATGGAGCGTTACATGGATGCCTTGCGCAAGGAAGGCGAATCCATCGGCGCCAAGATCGAGGTCGTCGCCAGCAACGTGCCGCCGGGCTTGGGCGAGCCGATTTTCGACCGCCTGGATGCCGAACTGGCTTATGCTCTGATGAGTATCAATGCCGTGAAAGGCGTGGAAATCGGCGACGGCTTCGAGTGCATCGCTACCAAGGGCACGCAATTTCGCGACGAAATCACCCCGGACGGTTTCTTGAGCAACCACGCCGGCGGCATCTTGGGCGGCATTTCCACCGGGCAGGACATCGTCGCGCGGATTGCGTTGAAACCGACGTCCAGTCTGCGCTTGCCCGGCCGTAGCATCAATAGCAAGGGAGAGCCGATAGAGGTGGTTACCGAAGGCCGTCACGACCCTTGCGTCGGTATTCGAGCCACGCCGATCGCCGAGGCGATGGTGGCACTGGTGCTGATGGATCATCTGTTGCGCCACCGCGCTCAAAACCTGCACGTCGATTGCGGATTGCCGATCCTACGTTAAATGCCTGTTCCTTACTGGCGTTTATCGAGTTTTTACTTCTTTTATTTCGCGACGCTGGGTTCGTTCCTGCCGTTCTGGAGTCTGTATTTGCGGCAGGTCGGGTTTGCCGCCGATCAGATCGGCGAGCTGACCGCGCTGATGGTCGCGACCAAGATCGTCGCGCCCAATTGCTGGGGCTGGTTGGCCGACAAAACCGGCCGCAATCTGGGCCTGATTCGGCTGACCTCGCTGCTGGCGGTAGTCAGTTTCGCGGCGTTTGCCTATCGTAGCGACTTTCGTTGGTATGCGGCGGTCACGATATTGTTCAGTTTTTTTTGGAACGCGACACTGCCGCAGTTCGAAGCCGCGACCTTGTTTCATTTGAAAGCCGAGCCGCAACGTTACAGCCGGATTCGGCTGTGGGGGTCGATCGGGTTCATCACGGCAGTGTTGGGCATAGGCCGGTTTGTCGACGCTTTCAGTATCGCTTATTTGCCGCTCATCATTGCCGGCTTGATGATTCTGAATTGGTTGACCGCGCTGATCACGCCGGAAGCGGCGCCGCGTCACGCGAGTCGCAGCGGCGATGCCGGTTTGTGGCGGGTGCTGCGCCGGCCGGAGGTGTTGGCATTTTTGCTGGTCTATCTGTTGCTGCAGGCCGCGCACGGGCCGTATTACGTATTCTATTCCGTGTATTTGCAGCAACACGGTTATTCGGCCAGCGCGACCGGTCTGCTGTGGGCGTCCGGCGTCGCCGCCGAAGTGTTAATCTTCGTCGCGATGCGGCCCTTGCTGAAATGGATAGGACCACGCGGCCTGTTGCTGGCGTCCATCGTACTGAGCGTGGTGCGCTGGATGCTGATTGCCGACGCGGTCGACTCGCTGGCGCTGACCGTTGTCGCGCAACTGTTGCATGCCGCGACCTTCGGCGTGGCCCATGTCGTGGCGATGCAGTTGCTATTTCAATATTTCGGCGAAACCCATCAGGCCAAGGGCCAGGCCTTGTACAGCAGTGTCAGTTTCGGAGTCGGCGGCATGTTGGGTAGTTTGTACAGCGGTTACTTCTGGGCGTTGCTGGGCGGGCGTCTGGTTTACATCATCGCCGCGCTGATCTGCTGTCTGGCCTTGCTGGCGGCTTATCTGGGCGTTGCTCGGGAAAGCCGGCCGCGAATCGGTTAAAATTTGTCCGAAGTCACTACGAGGAAACGAAAGAGTGTTCGAGGTAATCAGAAACGGCGGCTGGATGATGGCGCCCATCATTTTATGTTCCATCGTCGCGATGGCGATTATCGGCGAGCGGTTTTGGTCGCTACGACGCAAACGGATTTTGCCGGTCGATCTGGTGCCTTACATTTGGCAGTTACACCGCGAGCACAAGTTGGACGAGGCGGCGATCCGCCGGATCAAACTCAGCTCGCCGCTTGGGCGGATACTGGCGGCCGGCTTGGTCAATCGTAAGCATGGCCGGGAAATCATGAAGTCCAGCATCGAGGAAGTCGGCCGCCAGGTCGCTCACGAACTGGAGCGCTATTTGAACGCGCTGGGTAGTATCGCATCGATTACGCCGCTGTTGGGCCTGCTCGGTACCGTGGACGGCATCATTCGGGTGTTTTCCGACATCGCGGTCGGCGGTATGGGCGACCCGGCGGTGCTGAGCGGCGGCATCTCCGAAGCCTTGATCTGTACCGCTTCCGGCTTGACGGTGGCGATTCCCAGTCTGTTCTTTCATCGCTATTTCGAGCGTTTGGTCGACGACCACGTGGTGCGGATGGAAGAGGAGTCGTTGCGTTTGATCGACATCATGCAGGGCGCGCGGGAGGAAACCTGATGGACTTTCGCCGCAAGCGCCGGGCGCCGGTCGACATCGGTTTGATTCCGATGATCGACGTGTTGCTGGTGTTGCTGTTTTTCTTCATGGTGGCGACCACGTTTCGGCATCATTCCGAACTGAAGATCAATCTGCCCGAAGCCCAGGGCAACGACACTCAGCCGCGCGGTAAGGAAATCAATCTGTACGTGGACGCCAAGGGCGTTTACGCGCTGGCCGGCGACGATAACCAGTTTCACGAACTGGTCAACCAAACTCCGGAAGGTTTGCGGGCCGAACTTGCGAAACTGGCCGGCGAAACCCGTTTGTTACCGTTCATCATCAGCGCCGACGGCAAGGCGCCGCACCAGGCCGTCGTCGGCGCGCTGGATGTCGCCAATCAACTGGGTTTTCATCATATTACCTTTGCCGTGAATAAGCCGGAGCCGCGATGAAAGCGAGACTGATCCGCTGGTTTGAGGATGCTTGGTACAAGGAAATGTATTTGTCCGCCTGGCTGATGCCTTGGTCGATGTTTTATGTCGATGCGATACGGCTGCGGCGCTGGCTTTACCGGGTCGGCATTTGGAAGACGGTCAAGCTGCCGGTGCCGGTTATCGTGGTCGGCAACATCACCGTCGGCGGTACCGGCAAAACGCCATTGGTGGTGTACGTTGTCGAATGGCTGAAAAGCCAAGGCTATCGGCCCGGCGTGATTAGTCGTGGCTACGGCGGCGCGAAAGACCAGAAGCCGCGCTGGGTCACCCCCGCCAGCGATCCGGCCCAGGTTGGCGACGAAGCGGTGCTGTTGGCGGCGCGTTGCGCCTGTCCGGTGGTGGTTGGCGCCGACCGACCGGCCGCCGGCCGCGAGTTGCTGTCCAAACAAGCCTGCGACGTGCTGGTGTCCGACGATGGCTTGCAACATTATGCGTTGGCACGCGACATCGAAATCGTCGTGATCGACGGTCAGCGGCGTTTCGGCAACGGCTATTGCCTGCCGGTCGGGCCGCTACGCGAGCCACCGGAACGTGTTAAGCAGGTGGATTTGGTCGTCGTCAACGGCGGTAACGAGCTGTTGGAACGCGAAATTGCCATGCAATGCCTGGGCGATGTGTTGGTCAATCTACAATCCGGCGAGCACCGGCCGCTGGCTGAGTTTGCCCGCCTGGATTGCCGGGCGATTGCCGGGATCGGTAACCCTCAGCGTTTTTTCCGGCAGCTGGCGGAGGCCGGTTTGCGGTGTTCCTGCACGGCGTTTCCCGATCACCATATCTATACCGCCGCCGATCTGGGTGGCGACGATGGCACACCGCTAATCATGACCGAGAAAGATGCGGTTAAATGCCGCTACCTTGCTCGGCCGAATTTCTGGTATCTGCCGATCGCCGCCGAATTGCCGGAGGCGTTCTCTCAACAATTGCTCACACTACTGAAAGATAAAGCCCATGGATAAAAAATTGCTCGAGATCTTGGCCTGCCCGATCTGCAAAAGTTCGCTGATCTACGACAAGGACAACCAGGAATTGATCTGCAAGGCCGACAAACTGGCCTTCCCGATCCGCGACGGTATTCCGGTGATGTTGGAAGACGATGCTCGCGAACTAAGTTTCGAAGAAGCGGAAGCCTTGCGTAAATGACCGCGTTCAAAGTGGTGATTCCGGCGCGTTACGCGTCCACCCGTTTGCCTGGTAAACCGTTGCTGGACATCGCCGGCAAACCGATGATCGCCCATGTTTGCGAGCGGGCGCTGGAAGCCGATGCCGAGCAAGTCGTCGTCGCCACCGACGATAGCCGAATATTCGATACGGTGTCCGCGCTGGGAATACAAACCGTGATGACCGATCCTAATCATCAATCCGGCACCGAACGCATCGCCGAAGTGGCGGAAAAGCTCGGCTGGCGGGACGGCGACATCGTTGTCAATCTGCAGGGCGACGAGCCCTTGATACCGCCGGCTTGCGTCCGCGATGCCGCCAAAGCGTTGGCCGGTCAGAGCCAGGCCGGCATTGCGACCTTGGCCGCCAAAATCGAAGACGGCGATGAGGTCTTCAATCCCAATGCCGTCAAAGTGGTGCTCGATCAATACGGTTACGCGCTGTATTTCAGCAGGGCGCCGATACCCTGGCATCGCGCCAGTTTCCCGGATTGCCGCGACACCGCCGGATTAAACATGCCTTATTTGCGCCACATCGGCCTTTACGCCTACACGGTCGGATTTTTAAAGCGCTATTGCGGTTGGAGCCCATCGCCGCTCGAAAGTGTCGAGGCGCTGGAGCAGTTGCGCATTCTCTGGCACGGCGAGAAAGTCTTGGTCAAGATCATCGACCGGATCCCGGAAGCCGGTGTCGATACCGAGGAGGATTTGCGGCGGGTTGCGGCACGACTGGCGCGGGCTTAGATCAAGTGGTTTCAGCTTGCATCGCTGGGCGTGTATCGCCGCGATTCCGCTCGGGTCCCGCAGCCGACAGCTTGGCTGATTCAAGCCTAATTCTAATGGTACAATACACGGCTTTATGCCTGCCGCCGGAATCGTGGCCGGGAAGTTGCAATTAACGTGTGGTTGTCTATGAGTAAACTGAAGTGTGCCGTGATCGGTGCGGGATATTTAGGGAAATTTCATGCGGAAAAATACGCGTCGTTGAAAGACTGCGAGTTAGTGGCGGTCGTCGACATCAATCCCGAAGCGGCACAGTTGGTGGCGGAAAAACATGGGGTCGAGGCCATCACCGATTATCGGGCGTTGCTGGGTAAAGTCGATGCGGTCAGCATAGTCGTTCCGACCAGTCTGCATCATCAGGTTTCCAAGGATTTTTTGAATGCCGGCACGCATGTCCTGGTCGAGAAGCCGATTACGGTCACGGTCGAGGAAGCCGACGAACTGATCGCGATTGCCCGCGACAAGCATGTGATCTTGCAAGTCGGACATTTGGAGCGCTTCAATCCGGCGGTGCGAGGTCTGGAAAAACTCGAAGAGAAGCCGCTGTTCATCGAATCTCACCGCTTGTCGCCGTTCAATCCGCGCGCCAACGACGTCAGCGTCGTGTTGGACTTGATGATCCACGATATCGACATCATCCTGGCCCTGGTCGATTCCGAAATCGAGAAAATCGATGCTAGCGGTACCTCGGTATTGACCCAGGGTACCGACATCGCCAATGCCCGCATCACCTTCAAGAACGGTTGCGTCGCCAACGTGACCGCCAGCCGGATCAGCATGAAAATGGAACGCAAGATGCGGATGTTCCGGCCCAGTTCCTATATCTCGGTGGATTTTCAAAATAGGGTATTGATTAAGCATAAGACCGGCGACAAGGAAATGTTTCCCGGCATTCCGGAAATCGTCACCGAAGAGTCGGTGTTCGAAAGCGGCGATGCCTTGCTGGAGGAAATCAAACATTTCGTCGCCTGCGTGCAATCCGGCGACAACCCGTTGGTACCGGGCGAAGCCGGCCGCAAGGCCCTGGCCACGGCGATCGAAATCAGTCAATTCTTAATTCAACGCTAGAGGGCTTGCGATGATTCCGATGGTCAATCTGAAGGCGCAGTTCGCCGACATCAAAGACGAAATCGAAGCCGGCATCGCCGCGACGATCGACAGTTGCTCGTTCATCCTCGGCCCCAACGTGCAAGCGTTCGAAAAAGAAGCCGCCGACTATTTGGGCGTCAAGCATGCCATCGGCTGCGCCTCCGGCACCGACGCCTTGCATTTGGCCTTGCTGGCGCACGGCATCGGGCCTGGCGACGAAGTGATTACCAGCGCGTTTACCTTCATCGCCACCGCCGAGGCCATCAAATATGTCGGTGCGACGCCGGTATTTGTCGATATCGATCCCGGCACCTTCAACATCACGCCGGATAATATCAAGCGTGCCATCACCGAGAAAACCAAGGCGGTGATGCCGGTGCATTTGTTCGGTCAACCGGCTGATCTGCCAGCGATCCGGGCCATTTGCGATAAACACGGTCTGAAGTTGATCGAGGACTGCGCCCAGTCTTTCGGCGCAACCGTCGCCAATCGTCAGACCGGCAGTTACGGCGACGCGGCCGGTTTCAGCTTCTTTCCCAGCAAAAACTTGGGCTGCTTCGGCGACGGCGGGCTGGTGACGACGTCATCAGACGAAGCCGCCGCCAAGATCAAGCAATTCCGCAACCACGGCTCCGAAGTCCGTTATTACCACGACGTAGTCGGCTACAACAGCCGCCTGGATGAATTGCAAGCGGTCGTGTTGCGCGCCAAGCTCAAGCGTATCGATCAGTACAACGCGGCTCGTCGGCACGCTGCGCATTTGTATTCCAAATTGCTGGCCGATCTGCCGTTGACGACGCCATTCGAGGACGGCGTCGGCGTGCATGTCTATCATCAGTATACGTTGTTGTGCGAGCGTCGCGACGAGGTGATGAAGGCTTTGCACGACCGGCAAATCTCCAGTGCGATTTACTATCCGGTGCCCTTGCACAGACAGAACGTGTTCAAGGACGATTGCGCGGGCGTCTCGTTGCCGGTGACCGAGGCCGTGGCCGCCGAATGCTTCTCGCTGCCGATTTGCTCCAATTTGGCCGACGACACCGTCGCCGAAATCGCCGATGCGATTCGCGGCGTCTTCCAAGCTTAATATCCAAGATGTAGGGTGGGCTAAGCACAACGCAGCCCACCAGCCACTCACAAATGACTAAGCGACCAGCGTACACGGTGCTGTTCAGCGCCGGCGAATCCTCCGGCGACCGGCACGCCGCCCACATGTATCAGGCAATGCGCGCCACAGATTCGGGAGTTCGCGGCCTGGGCATGGGAGGCAGCGCGATGCGCGAGGCCGGCATCGACATCCGCTACGACTCGTCCGGTATCGGCGTGATCGGTCTGGTCGAAGTCCTCAAACACTATCGGGAAATCCGCCGGGCGCTCAAGATCATGCAGGCCTTGGTTGTCGCCGAAAAGCCGGATTTGCTGGTGTGCGTCGATTACAAGGAATTCAACCTGAAGCTGGCCCAATTCGCCAAGCGGCTGGGCGTTAAGGTGTTGTTTTACGTCAGTCCGCAAGTGTGGGCCTGGCGGCCGGGTAGGGTGCTTACCTACGGCAAAGCCATCGACATGATGGCGGTAATTTTTCCGTTCGAAACCCGTTATTATCAGGCCGAAGGCGTCCCAGTCCGCTATGTCGGCCATCCGTCGGTCGATAAAGTAAAACCGCTATACGGCCGCGACGAAGATTTCAGCCGGTTCGATCTGGACCCTCTGCGGCCGGTGATCGGTATCCTGCCCGGTAGTCGAAGCAATGAAATTAAGCGCATGCTGCCGGTGATGCTGGAGGCGGCCGCCATACTGGCCCGTCGCGCACCTAAACCGCAATTTCTGTTGCCGCAGGCCGATAGCGTGGATGACGAGCAAATCCAATCCGCGCTAAGTCACGCCGGTGTCACGGTCCATGTGGTAAAACATCAAACTTATGATGCGATTCAATGCTGCGACGCGGTGATGACCACGTCGGGCACCGCATCCTTGGAAATCGCGTTGCTAACGGTGCCGATGGTGATTGTTTACCGCTTGGCCGCGTTCAGTTATTGGCTGGGCAAGCGCTTGGTCAGAATTCCGTTCATTGGCTTGCCGAACATCATCGCCGGACGAGCCATCGTCAAGGAACTGATTCAGGATGACTTGACGCCGGACAATCTAGCGGCCGAAGTAGAACGTTTGTTGGCGGACCGTGCGTATCGGGAAAATCAAATCGCCGACTTGCGCTCGGTCAAGCAGGCGCTGGGCGAGGGCGGTGGTTCCGCGAACATGGCGACGCTGGCCTGGGAAATGCTGAAGGCCGGCGCTTAGCGCGGTTTTTGGGCTATTATCTGCGCGTGGAGGATTCTTCTCGCACGCCGACGGAAGCGGAACATGAGATTGAAAAAAACCTTGGGTTTTATCGTTAAGTTGTCGATCAGCGCCGGATTGCTGGCTTATTTGTTTAGCGTGGCGGACATCGATCAGTTTGTCGGACGCATCGCCAGCTTGGGCCCCGAGTTCGTGGTGTTCGGTTGGGTGTATTACGCGGTCTGCCAATGGATTTCGGCCTATCGCTGGCAATTGTTTCTGGTCGCCGAAGGTGCCAGCGTCTCGGTCTATCGATTGTTCAAATTCTACATGGTCGGCATGTTCTTGAACAATTTCATCCCCGGAGGTCTGGGCGGCGACATCGTTAAGGGCTACCGCCTGCATAAAACCATTAACAATCCAAACCTCGCCATCGTTTCGGTGTTTCTGGAACGCCTGACCGGTTTGGTCGGGTTGACGGTGTTGGCGGTTGCGGTTTCGCCGTTCAATCTGGTCAAGCTGCAATCGCAGACCGCGCTTTTGGCGGTGGCCGGATCGGCGCTGTTTTTGCTGTTGTTGATGCTAGTGATCTGGTGTCCGCCGATGGCCCGCTTGAACCTGTGGTTGTCTAAGAAGCTGTTTCCCAAGGCCTTGGGCGAAAAGATCGCCCAGTTGTATATGGCGCTGTATTCGTTCCGCAATCATCGCCGCACCTTGTTGGGGGCGACGGCGGTATCGACCGTGCTGCAATTGATGTTCGCCATCTACTACGCCTTGGCCGCCAAGGCCTTGCATATCGATGTCGATCCGATTTATTTCATTTTGTTTTTGCCGGCGATTACCATCGTGACGATGGTACCGCTGTCGATCGGCGGATTGGGCATCCGCGAGGGCGTCATGATCGGGTTGTTCGGCTCGGTCGGGGTGTCCAGCGCCGACGTGTTGTCGATTTCGCTCAGCGTCTACAGCATCAATTTACTACTGAGCCTGTTCGGCGGACTGATGATGTTCGAGCGTCGGAAGGCCGGTAACCCGCGAGAGGCCACTTAGAATGTTGGCGCGGCTGACCCAAATTCCCCGGAATTACTATTTGTTCGCGGTCGGTTGGTTCGCCGTGCTGTTAGGCGTCCAGGCCGGCTGGTATTCGATCCCGTCTTCGGCGGCGTCCAGCTTCGGCAGCGCGAGCCTGCAACTGAGCGAGCACGCCGCTATCGGCTGGGAATTCGCCGTGCGCGCCGGACTGCTCTGCTATGCGGGCTTGGCGGTCGCCGCGCTGCGCGGGACTGTCGTTTTTCGGCGGCAGGTGATCGGCGCCGGCTGGTTGTTGTTGCTGTTAACACTGGCGTTTCCGTATGTGATGAATCATTGGTATCCGGAATACGGGCTGGATACCCGGGTGATTTATCGGCAGGTGGATAGGGTGGTGGACGACATGGAGGCCGGCTTGAACTGGCAACACTTCGACTGGCGGGAGAGTCGGATCATAATGACTCAAATGCCGCCGGATACGCTCAGCGCCACGGTGTTCGAGGACGAATGGGGCGTCAAGGCGGCGTTGCCGGAATATCAGACTCATGTTTTGCAAAATGTGCTCGGCTATTCGAACGAGTTTTTGAATTCGGTCGGCAAGGGCTGGATCTTTGCGATTCTTGGGTTGATTCTGACCATATTGCCGGCCCGTTGGCTGATTCCGGTATCCGCCGAAGCTGAACGATCGCCGAAGCTTTGGCCGATGTTCGTCGTGGTATTGGCCGGTTTGTTAATACCTAAATGGCTGGCTTATTATTACGTCGATCAGGGTAAAACCCGTTATGCCGCGGGCAATTGGCACGAAGCGGCGGACAATTGGCGGCGAGCGGCGTTCTGGAATCCGGGTGTGGATTACGCCTTGCCGTATTTCGCCGATTTGGGTGAAATGGCGCAAGCAAAAGAATGCGTCGCTTGCCCGGAATGGCCGCTGTTCGAACTGGCCAAAGCAGTCAGGACCGGCAATTACGCGCGCGCCGAACAATTGGCCGGCGAGCCGCTGACCCAACGCTTGGTCGAGATGCCGGCCTATCGATACTGGCTGTCGGCGGTGTTTCTCGAATACGGCGTGCAGGCGTTCAATGCCGGCCAGTACGGATTGGCCGAGGAATTGTGGAACAAAACCTTGGTGCAAATGCCGACCTCGGCGATGGCTTGGTATGGACTATCGTTGGTCTATTTGAAATACAAGCAATTCGAAAGGGCCGCCGAGGCGATCAATCAGGTGGTCGCCTTGCAGAAGTTCGTCAATTTCCGAAAGATGACGGTCTCCGGACAATATTGGGCGACCAAAAGCTGGGCGGCGTTCCGGCGCGACGATCCGGTGGCGGCCCATCAGCTCTATACCAAATATCTGACGCCGGACAGTTGGAAATAATATGGGTACGAACGGGATTCGGCACTGGCTGCCGTCGTTAGGCGCGTTGCTGGTGGCTTCGTTTTTGATCGCGTTGTGCCTGGCGAATTGGTTGCTACCGATTCGCCAGGGTCCGATTCGGGACCAAATGCCCGACGGTTGGATGGGCGCCGAGCATGCGGAGCGGCGCGCCTACTTTCGGCAGACATGGCGTTTGCCGTTCAAACCTGAACACGGCTGGGTCGCTCTGGCTGCCGACGATTACCAGCTGATGGTGAATGGCCGGGTGGTCTCGTGGAACAAATATTCGATCAACGCCTCGCTCCCTTTTCAAACCCGCTTTTCCGATCGTGCCCAGGGCCAAGTTCCCCATAGTTGGGATATGCCGCGCAACCCGACCTCGCAACGCGCCGCCAATGAAGAATGGCGCGTCTTGCACTACATCGACATCACCCCGTATTTACTGCCCGGCGAGAATACTCTGGCGGTCTACGTACAGTCGCAACACCTGCCGCGGCTGGCGATTAAGGGGGGAGCCAGTGGCGAGGGGCTGAAGGCTGATATCGACGGACGCGCCGAGGCTTGGCGAGCGCTGGATGTGGCGGCCAATTTGACAGGTAAGCGATTTTTCGAACCCGGTTACAACGAAACAGAGTGGCCCGCCGCGCGGCCTTTGGGGGAATTGGAGAAGCCGGTTTACGCGCCGGTTGATCCGACGATATGGACGACACCGCGTTCCGAGTTGGGCTTGTCCGGCGTATGGTTGGCCGGCGATATGCGTCTAGCAACCGAATTGGTGGATTTGCATCGCGTCGCGGGCGATTCGGCCTGGGTCAGAATCGGCTGCGATTGGCCGTACTACCTGTTTTGGGATGACGAGTTGGTCGGTGCCGGCGGTGGCGGCGGCGGAATCGAAGCCTTCGATATGACCCGGTTTCTGGCTGCGGATCGAGGTCGGCTCAGCGTGCGGGTCGTTAGACCGAACAGCGAAACCGCTCCGCCGGTGTTGTTTGTCGATGGCCGTTTGGGCCAGCGGGTGTTGGACGGCGGTTTGCATTGGCAAACTCAAATTCAAGCGCATCCGGATTGGTTGTCCGGTGCCGGCCAATGGATCGCGGCCGCGACATTGTCGGCCGACAGTCGGTTGGGGGCGTTGAAGCTGCAAACCGCCGAGCCTATCGATGCCGACTGGATGGTTCAGTTTTTGAGCTTGTGGCTGGTATCAGCCGGCGCTTGTTGGTTGGCGGTGCGCTTGTTCCGGCTCGGGGCAGGCGCGTCGGCGGAAGGCTATGCCGGACGTGGACCGTCGGGCTTATTGGCAATCGGAGCGATTGCGGCGCTGATGCTGATTGCGTTGCGAGTCCGTTACGGCGAAACCGACAGTGTCCTGTGGTTGGAAGATCCTGTTTGGCGTCCGATCTGGATGGGATGGGTGCCGACAGTGACTTTGCTGTCTTGGTGGTTATTGCGCCGCCCTGCTTTTAGCGTGTCGTGGCCGGAGACGGGGCGGTGGGTTCGCGACTCGCGTCTGTGGCTAGGGCTGACATTAGTGGCCGGTTTTGCATTGCGTTACTATCAGATTGGTTTCGACGATTTACAAGCGGACGAAAACGTCAGTTGGGACGCTTCGCGCGGTATCCTGAAGGGCTTGTCGCCCGAGGCGGTTTCGGGCGTGTTGTACACCCGTTCGCCGCTCTATCATTACGTGTTGGCCTTATGGTTGGCGGTCTTTGGCGACAGCAAGGAAATCGCCCGAGGTTTGTCGATAGTGCCGGGTTTGGGCGTGATAATCGCCGCGTATTTACTGACGCTAAGAATCGGCGGACGGCGCGGTTTGGCGCTGTTGGTCGCGGTATTGCTGGCCTTCGATCCGTGGCAGATCTTTATTTCCCGGATTATCCGGTTTTACCAGTTTATGCAGTTTCTGGGTGTGGTCAGCGTCTATCTGTTTTTGCGCGGCTTTATCTGGCGAGACGGTCGCCGCTACCAACATTGGTTCTTTGTATTCTGCACCGCGACGGCACTGAGTCAGGAAGTATTCGTGATTACCTTTCCGGCGTTTTGTATCGCCGGCTTTTTGTATTACAAACCGTTCGACTGGCGCGCAGACAGGTCGATATTGATCGGATTCGCGACGATGATGACGGTCACGATCGCCGATATGGTGATCTTTACGATACTGTGTTTGACCCCGCACGTCGGTATCGCGACGTCCAGCGATTCGATCATGAAGCTGCATTTGATCAACCCGCATGTCTTCATCAACTTGTTTTTGCTGGGCAACCAGCGCATGGCCCTGGCTTATAGCGTCTTGGTGGTTTCGGGGTTTTGGTATTGGTTCAGGGGGCGGAAATCCAATCCGGCCATTGTCACGTTGTATTTGCTGGTCTTTGTCAGCGCATTCGTCGCGTCGGTGCTGTTAATGCAGATCGCCAATCGCTACGTGTCGCCGTTGTATCCGTTTCTGATCGTGTTGGCGGTGTTGACCGGGCGCGGTTGGATAGACGTGCTGGCTGAACGTATTTTCGGAATCGGTGGCACCGTCGAGGTGTTGCGTAACCGGTGGCGAACCATCGTCGCCGGATTATTGCTGACCCTGGTTCCGTTTCAATCCGATCCTCTGGCGCTGGTGGATGCGTATTCACGGCCGATCAATATGGGCCACGAAACCGCCTACCACTTTATCGCGGCGCAAAAGTCACCCGACGATAAGATCTTGACGGTATCGCCGATGTCGGCGGCGATAGTCATGGGTGGTGTCGATTACTATTTGATGGAAACCTTATCCTTCGACGAGGTATACCGGCACGCCTCGGTTCAGGGTCAAGTCGTGGATCGTTGGGCGGGCGGAAAACTGGTCACCAACCTCGAGGAATTGAGGCGCTTGTTCAATCAGCATCGACGGGTTTGGGTCATTACCGACGAGATGGAAAGCAAGAAAATGTCCGACGAGTTGCTTGGGTTTCTCGAGCGTACCAGCGAGGTCCGCTACGAATTCTTCGGCGGAAAGGTCCTGTTATGGGATGCCGGACGCGGTCTGTATTGAGTCTAGCTAGTCTCTAGAATGCGGCCGACGACGAAAAAAAGAGTTCCGCAAGCGCCGATGCGCGCGGAGGGTGGAGAAATGCATTTGCTAAACTATGTTAAATGACATAATATTTTCGCGGCATATCGCTTAACTGTTTTGTTGTTTTTAAGGTATTTGAATTTTTTTCTTGGAAATTCAATATCTAGGCTTGTGGCATTGTTTGTGCTCTCTTAGGAAATAGTGTGTTTTCACTTTTCCATCAGAGGTAGCAACATGGCGCAAGAATTGATCGTCACGAATTACGAAACCACTGCCCAACACTTAAACACCGGCGGTTTAGTCCTGGGCGCCGGGCTGGCAATTGCTTCGATGATTCTGGTACCGGCCCTAGCGATGCGTTTGGGGTTAAGCACTAGCTTGACCGGCGCGTTGCGCATCGCTTTGATGAAGGCATCCAGCAAAGCCGCGCGTGGTAAGTGCTGAACGGTAAAGTGTGCCTGTGATTTCGTCATCCATTAGCCGCCACGGGCCAAGGCGTTTATAATTCCTCCGGTTTCAGGCAAGGAATGATTAGGATTGGATGATATGGCGACGACCGAAAACGATAAAAACTGCGATTTGTGCGGGCTGACTGTCGAAGTCAGCGGTTTTGAACTTAAAACCGTCGAGGGCGACAAACAGTTCTGTTGCGAGGGTTGTAAGGGCATCTTTCAGATGCTTCATGAAGAACTGATACTACCCGACGACCACGATACAAAATCCCAACCTACTCGGAGCTAACCAGAGGATCGTTATGGCGCACAATCACGACAAGCAGGCGCGTTCACCCGACTCGTCGATGAGTAAGCAGGTTGTCGCGGGAACACTGGCTACCGCAACCGTCAACACTGGAGGAAAATTGATGAGCAAAATTGCAAAACATCCGATTTTATTGTTTGGCGCCGGCATGGTCGCCGGTTATTTCGTATACAAATACCGAAAAGAAATCGTGGCCAGCGCGGCAAAGACTATCGACGCCGGTAAGGATTTCGTATTGCATCAAAAGGAAACGCTGGAAGACATCGTCGCCGAAGCGAAAGAAGAGAATTGATCGCGTTGATGCGAACCCGGTTCTTCGATTCTGTTTTAAGAACGGGCGACAGCCGGCAAAGGTGTCGCCCGTCTTTGTTTCTATCCCATTGATATGGCCATACAAAGAGAATTTGTTCTGCGTTATCGCCACGAGGGCCACCTGCGCTTTCAACTGCCGGAGCGTGCTTGTCGGCCAAGGGCCGCCGAGGCGCTGGTAAACCGGATGCGCGAGCTGCCGGGTGTCCGAGCAGTCGATTTGTTTCGTGGCCAACGCAAGCTGGCGATCCGTTTTCAAGAAGCGGTCTGCGACTTTACCGGTTTGGCGCGCGCCATGCACAAAGCACTGGCGGAGTTGGAAGCTGAAGGGTGTTTCGACGACATCCCCGCGACCAAAGCGGCCGGCCGTTTGGCCCTCGGGATCAAGCGGCGACTGAAAAACACGCGGGTTGGCGCTTGGTTCGGTGAGAAAGTCCAGGCGGGCAAGGAAACCGTCGAGGCGGCCAAAGTGCTCGGCAAACTCAGTAGTAAAGGCCCCAAAGCCTTATTCAAGGATCCCGAGAAAGCCGTGATCGACTTTCTGAACGACGTGTTGGTACTGTATTTGATCAAAGCGCACTGGCCGCGAATTACCCAGCAATGGCTGCCCAGACCATGGGCCTACCGCTACGAATGGCTGGCGGTGTTTTATATGTTTTTCTTGTTGGTCAGATCCCGTAGACCCAAATAAGCCGACTGGCCGTGGCCCGGCGCGGTGCGCCGGGTTGTTTGGTCAGTCACATCGAGGAGTGCAGTCTTAATGGTTACCGATAACAACCCCTATCGGCATTTTGAGGTCCGGCACCAATTACGCAACCGGATCAGAATCGTTACGCCGGTGTTGGTCGGCGATCCCGAGCGTAGTTACATTTTCGAAATCCTTCTTAAAAAAAGACCGGAAATTAAGCTAGTACGCTCGGTAATTGCGATCGGTTCGGTTGCAATCGAATTCGACTCGAGTCGGCTTCCGGCTAAAAATCTGTTGATTTTGTTGGATGCGGTTCTCGGCAATATCGCCAGTAAGCGGCGGCTCGGCGTAGCCGATAAGAAAAAATTGCCCGAGGGACCATTGGCCGACATCGATTTGGCGGTGGAAGGCATGAGTTGCGCGTCTTGCGCGCTGTTGATCGAAATGGTCCTGAATCGCGACGAGCGGATCAAAAAGGCCAGCGTCAATTTCGCCACCGAAACCGTCAACGTCCAAGGTTGCTTGACCAAGGCCGATGTCATCGCAACCATCGAAAAACTTGGCTACAGCGCCTTGCAGGTCGATACCCTCTCGCAGCGGAAAAAATTGATCGAAAAGGAGTTACAGAGAATTGACGTGGCCCGGCGTCGATTTGTATGGGCAGGGCTGCTGACCGCGCCGGTAGTGGCGGTAGCGATGACGATGCGCACCGGTGTTTGGCTGCACTGGTTGCAATTTGCCCTGACCACGCAAGTGGTGTTCGGTACCGGCAGCCAGTTTTTCGTCAAGGCCTATCGGCTAGCCAAGCAGCGCGCCGCCAATATGGATAGTTTGATCGCACTCGGCGTCGGCTCGGCCTATGGCTACAGTTTGCCGGCTTTGTTCGGCCGGCGTAGCCACGTCTATTTCGAGGCGGCGGCGGCTATCGTCACCTTCGTGTTGCTCGGGCGCTATCTGGAAGAACGCGCGCGCGGCAAAGCCGGCGAGGCGATCCGCAAACTGGTGGATCTGCAACCCCAAACCGCAACCTTATTGACCGAAAGCGGCGAAGAGCGGCGGGTGGATGTCGACGAGATTCAAGTTGGCGATGTGTTGTTAGTGCGTCCCGGCGAAAAAATTCCGACCGACGGCGTCGTCATCCACGGCATTTCCACCGTCGATGAATCGATGATTACCGGCGAAAGCATGCCGGTCGTCAAAGTGATCGGCAATACGGTGATTGGCGGCTGCGTCAACGGAAACGGCGTATTGCAGGTGCGGACCAGCGCCATCGGCATGAATACCGTGCTGGCCGGCATCGTGCATATGGTCGATCAGGCGCAAGCCGCCAAGCTGCCGATTCAAAAGCAAGTGGACAAGATCTCGGCGGTGTTCGTGCCGGCCGTCATTGGCTTGTCCGCGCTGACGCTGTCGGGCTGGTTGATTGCCGGAGCGCCGTTTGGGATGGCGTTCGGCAATGCGATTACCGTGCTGTTGATCGCCTGCCCCTGCGCATTGGGATTGGCGACGCCCGCAGCCATCATGGTTGGCACCGGACAGGCCGCCAAGCAGGGGGTCTATATCCGTAACGGCGAGAGTCTGGAAATCGCCAGCAAGCTCAACGCCATCGTATTCGATAAGACCGGGACGATTACCGAAGGCAAGCCCAAGGTCGTCAAAATCCACAAGGTCTCGCGCATCGCCGAAAACAAGCTGCTGATGCTGGCGGCTTCCGCCGAAAACAATTCCGAACATTTCCTGGGTAAGGCCATCGTCAAACATGCCGAAGAATTGGGAGTGGCCTTGCACGACTGCGCTTATTTTTACAGTGAGACCGGGCACGGCATCCGCGCCGAAGTAGACGGCTACAAGTTGCTGATCGGTAACCAGGCCTGGTTGCAAAGTCATCAGGTTGAGGTTCACGGATTGGCGCAGCCGGCCGATACCGCCGCCGCGCTGGGACAAACGCCGGTTTTCATGGCGGTTGACGGCAAGGAAGCCGCGGTATTCGCGATCGCCGATACGCCGCGACTCGAAGCTGCCGCCGCGATCGAGCGTTTGCATCGGATGGGTATCAAAACCATGATGGTCACCGGCGACACCGAAAAAACCGCCTACGCCATCGCGTTTCGGGTGGGAATAGCCGACGTGGTGGCACAGGCCAAGCCGGACGACAAACTCCGGATCATTCGGCAATTGCAGGCGGATGGTCTGAATGTCGGCATGATAGGTGACGGCATCAACGACGCGCCGGCATTGGCTGCCGCCGATGTCGGTTTCGCGGTCGGTGGCGGTACCGACGTGGCGATAGAATCCGCCGATCTGACGTTGGTGCAAGGCGACATCGGCAAAGTTACCGACACGATAGAACTCAGTGCCTTCACGATCAGCGTGATTAAACAAAACCTGTTTTGGGCATTCGGCTACAACACCATCGCCATCCCGGTAGCGGCAATGGGCAAACTTAACCCGATGATCGCCGCGGCAGCCATGGCGTTGAGTTCGGTGTCGGTCATCGTCAATTCACTCAGACTCAGCAAATAAATGGACCACCAAATGCACGGCATGGATCATGCGATGCATGGCATGACGGAGATGGCCGCCGCTAGCGGTTTCGACTATACCCTGGCATTCGCGGCAGGCTTTTTAGGTAGCGGACATTGTCTGGGCATGTGCGGGGCCTTGGTATCCGGCTTTTTCATGAAGGCCGGCAAAAGTCGAAGCTATTGGCCTTATCTGGCTTACCAAGTGGCCCGTATTACGGTGTATGCGACGATAGGCATGGCCGCTGCGACCCTGGGTGTCGTGTTGATATCCAGCGGCTTGTTCGGCAAGATTCAAAGTGTGCTGCAAATCACGATGGGCTTAGTTGTCATTGCGTTGGCGATGGGGGTTTTGGGTTGGATACCCTGGCAAGGTTCGCTTCGATTAATCCCGTTGGGAATGTTGCGTAAGGGTTACGCCACGGCGAATCAACGAGGACCTATTGTCGGCTCGATCATCGCCGGACTGTTAAACGGCTTGATGCCATGCATGCTAACCTTCGCGATGGCCGTCAAAGCCACAACCGCGACGAGCGTGCTGGAAGGGGGGGCGTTAATGTTGGCGTTTGGCGCCGGCACCTTGCCGATGATGCTATTCATCAGCGTGGCATTCGGCAAAATGAGCGCGAAACTGCGCGGTTTCATGTTCAAGGCCGCCGCGGTGATTATGCTGGTGATGGGCTTGAACACGATCAACAACGGCGTCAGCTTTTACATGGACCAGGACTTCGACCACAGTCATTTCCTGTTCTATCTACAAACCCAGCTCGATCTGGCGATAGCGTTTCTAAAGAACATGATGGACTACTTGTCGAGCATGATAGACAGCATACGCAACAAGTAGCGCGCCGCAAAAAATGCTGGATTACCTCGCCGTTTTTTGTATAATGGCGAGCCAATTTGCTGGCGTAGCTCAGTTGGTAGAGCAGCTGATTTGTAATCAGCCGGTCGCGGGTTCGAGTCCCATCGCCAGCTCCATATATATCAAGGCCTTACGAGAAATCGAAGGCCTTTTTTATTTTCTGGGGTTACGCCGGGGTTACTTTGCGGCGCGGTTGCTCACAATGTTTGCCGTTTTCCAAGCTCGTCCGGATTAAAAAATCTGGCACCGCTCCCGACGCCTACCGGATAACCCCGGCCATCAATCCAGGCAATGGGTAATTTGTCGGTTTAGTCAGTTTTGTCGGTAGGGGGTGGCCCGCGTTTATAACGGGTGTCGATCCCGAAGCCACGGCCTACCGGATTACCCAAACCTCCGGCCACCAGCCCAAGCAATCGGTATTCTGTCGGTTTAGTCAGTTTTGTCGGTAGGGGGTGGCCCGCATTTATAACGGGTGTCGATCACCAAGCCACTGCCTACCGGATTACCCAGACCATCCGGCCACCAGGCCAAGCAATCGGTATTCTGTCGGTTTAGTCAGTTTTGTCGGTAGGGGGTGGCTCGCGTTTTATGCGGTACCGATCCCGAAGCCGAAGCCTACCGGCTAGCCCGGCCATCCGGCCATCAATCCAGGCAATGGGTATTTTGTCGGTTTAGTCAGTTTTGTCGGTAGGGGGTGGCTCGCGTTTTATGCGGTACCGATCCCGAAGCCGACGCCTACCGGATAACCCAGGCCATCCGGCCGCCAGTCCAAGCAATGGGTATTTTGTCGGTTTAGTCAGTTTTGTCGGTAGGGGGTGGCTCGCGTTTTTAACGGGTATCGATCCCGAAGCTGAAGCCTACCGGATAGCCCGGCCATCCGGCCACCAGTCCAGACAATCGGCAATCATTGCGGCGCTTGCGGTTGCTCTGTATTGGTTGTCTGGTGGCGGGCAAGCTCAAGGGGTGGGGCGGGTCAAAAGTCTAGGGGTTGCCGGCCCCTTTGCGTCGCCCCTTTCTTGTTCATGCGCTCAGCGAATTAAATAGAAAAAACCCTGTCAATAAATACATAACATTCTGTTTTATATAAATAATAATAGAATTCTAATATAGTGTTTTTATATAAGCGCTGACAAAACCGACGCCGAACCCGACGGGGCGGGGGCGGGGGCGGGGGCGGGGGCGGGGGCGGGTCAAAAGTCTAGGGGTTGCCGATCCCTTTGCGTCGCCCTAGCTAAATTTTCGCCAGCTTAGTTTTTGCAAATTCAAAAAGCCCCAATGCCCCGGTGTTGGTGCGTGGGCAGTACCGGCCAACGGCCCGACCTCGATCCCGGCGCGCCGTGGCGGTCGGCAGGGTCGGGCAGCCGCACGAAAACGCGGGCCACCCCCTACCGACAAAACTGACTAAACCGACAAAACCCCTGTTGCCGACCACGGTACCCGCGCCGATCCGGTGGCAGGGCCGGCAATGTCTCGCCGGCTTCGATCCTGGCCCCAGGCTTGGCCGCCCCGGTGTTGGTGCGTGGACAGTGCCGGCCAACGGTCCGGCCTCGATCCCGGCGCGCCGTGGCGGTCGGCAGGCTCTGGCAGCCGCGCGAAAACGCGGGCCACCCCCTACCGACAAAACCGACAAAACCGACTAAACCGACTAAACCGACTAAACCGACTAAACCGACTAAACCCCTGTTGCCGACCACGGTACCCGCGCCGATCCGGTGGCAGGGCCGGCAATGTCTCGCCGGCTTCGATCCTGGCCCCAGGCTTGGCCGCCCCGGTGTTGGTGCGTGGACAGTGCCGGCCAACGGTCCGGCCTCGATCCCGGCGCGCCGTGGCGGTCGGCAGGCTCTGGCAGCCGCGCGAAAACGCGGGCCACCCCCTACCGACAAAACCGACTAAACCGACAAAACCCCGATTGCCGACCACGGCACCCGCGCCGATCCGGTGGCCGAGCTGGCGGCAGGCTCGGCAATGGCTCGCCGGCTTCGGTCATGGTCCCAGGCTTGGCCGCCCCGGTGTTGGTGCGTGGGCAGTACCGGCCAACGGCCCGGCCTTGATCCCGGCCCGCCGTGGCGGTCGGCATGCTCGGGCAGCCGCGCGAAAACGCGGGCCACCCCCTACCGACAAAACCGACTAAACCGACTAAACCGACTAAACCCCTGTTGCCGACCACGGTACCCGCGCCGATCCGGTGGCCGAGCTGGCGGCAGGCTCGGCAATGGCTCGCCGGCTTCGGTCATGGTCCCAGACTTGGCCGCCCCGGTGTTGGTGCGTGGGCAGTACCGGCCAACGGCTCGGCCTCGATCACGGCGCGCCGTGGCGGTCGGCAGGCTCTGGCAGTCGCGCGAAAGCGCGGGCCACCCCCTACCGACAAAACTGACTAAACCGACAAAACCCCGATTGCCGACCACGGCACCCGCGCCGATCCGGTGGCCGAGCTGGCGGCAAGCTCGGCAATGGCTCGCCGGCTTCGATCCTGGCCCCAGGCTTGGCCGCCCCGGTGTTGGTGCATAGGCAGTACCGGCCAACGGCCCGGCCTCGATCCCGGCGCGCCGTGGCGGTCGGCAGGCTCTGGCAGCCGCGCGAAAACGCGGGCCACCCCCTACCGACAAAACTGACTAAACCGACAAAACCCCTGTTGCCGACCACGGTACCCGCGCCGATCCGGTGGCTGAGCAGGCGGCAAGCTCGGCAATGGCCCGCCGGCTTCGGTCATGGTCCCAGGCTTGGCCGCCCGGTGTTGGTGCGTGGGCAGTACCGGCCAACGGCCCGGTCTTTATTCCGGCCCGCCGTGGCGGTCGGCAGGCTCTGGCAGCCGCGCGAAAACGCGGGCCACCCCCTACCGACAAAACCCCGATTGCCGACCACGGCACCCGCGCCGATCCGGTGGCCGGGTTGGCGGCAAGCTCGGCAATGGCTCGCCGGCTTCGGTCATGGTCCCAGGCTTGGCCGCCCCGGTGTTGGTGCATGGGCAGTACCGGCCAACGGTCCGGCCTCAATCATGGTGCGCCGTGGCGGTCGGCAGGCAAAAAAAAACCGGCCTAAGCCGGTTGGTTTTGGGGTGGGTTCTTACGGTCGATCATCGCAAAACCAGCGGGTTAATGTGAAAGCTCGGCAAAGGCCGCCGGCCCACTGCTTGCGGCTCTGGCGGCTGCTCCACTATCCAGCCCTCATAAGCCAGGATTTCCAACGCCTCTTTCACTGGTGCGCCCTTGCCTAAGCCGTGCCAGCCTTTGCGGTCAATGTCGCGGGTGGTAAACGGGTTCGGCAGGCCGCCGGCTTTGATCTTGCTGGCTAGTTTTACCGCCGCTTCCTGTTCCGGGCTTTCGGCCATCGCATAAATTCGCCGCGCGTGGCTTTCCAGGTAATCGCACCACGCCACCGCCAGCCGCGCCGCTGCTTCTGTGACCGGCCCGCCCGGTGCGCCGTTGGCAATGTCGATCAGGTGGAAAATCAGCGCCAAGCTCGGCATCAATGACCGAAACTTGCCGAAGTGCTCCACCATCAAGGGGTTTTCCTCGGTCGGTATCTTGCCGGTTTGCAGCTCGGTCAGCCACTCGAAAAACACTGCTTGCCCGGCTTCGTCGAAACGGTAATAAGGGCGGTCGTCGTGTTCGCGGTCGAAGTTGGCCCCGTGTTCGGCAAAGTCCATTTCCGCCAGCTTTTGCAGAATCACAAAGGCGCGGTGCTTGTGCTCCTTGTTGGGGGCGGTGTCGATCAATTGCCAGTTTTTCGGCTCATCCGGCCAAACGGCAAGCTGTAGTCGCTGAATCATGCCGTCGTTGCCGCCTTGTTGGGCTTGGTGTAGGTAGGCTTTCAGCTTGTCGGGCTGGATACCGCCTAACAGGCTGATACAGATTTGTTTTGCCTCGGTCACGCCTCTGGCAATCTTCACATCTGTATAAGCGCCGTTGCCGTTCCAGCCTTCCAGAAAGTAGGCGCGTTCGTCTGCTCCATCCTCACGATCCCACTTGACCAGTAAGCCGGTCAGCTCATCACGAAACACCAGCAAGCCGCGCGGGTTTTGCGCTTGTAAGCTGGTCATGCTCTGGATGGTGGTTTCATTGGTTTTGAATAGTCGCCGTGTCGGTTGCTGTTCGCTGGCTTCCAAGGCTTCCAGGTATTCAGCCCGCAACAGGTCAAGTTCGCGGCCGTCCATCGTGCTTTTCTTGGCCTCCTTATCTAGCCGGCTTTTCAGGTCTTTTTGTACCGCGCCGGCCACCATGCCTTCAAAATCAGCGCTCCGTTTTTCGCGCTCGAACATTTCACCATAGACAAATTGCAGCCGGTCAAGAATGCCTAACGCCTCTTTCATGCTTGGGCTTTTCAGACAGACCGAAGGCCGCCCGATACAGGCGCCCCATAAATTTGGGATAACTTCCCAGCCGTCGCGCTGCTTTGGGCGAATGCCGCAACCGGCCCCGATAACGCTGGAAAAAATCACGATGGTACTGATTACCGGAAAATCCGCCGGGGTTTGCATCCGGTGCGAGACATCGGCCAGCCAATCGCGGAAAGCCGAGGGGATTAACTCCGGAGCCATCGGTAAAACCGCCGGGATTTTCGGGCGGATTTCGCCGGGGTTGGCCCACGTGCCAAGGGTGGCCGTGTCCGGGTTGCCGGCAGGTGTTCGGGTGGCTTGGCTGGCGATCACTTCCCGAAGTTTGGCCTGTAAGGATTCGTGTAACGCGCCATCAATCGGCCCGAAACGATCCCAGCCAGTAACCCAGCCTTCCAGCCAGTCCACTACATCGCCACCTTTTTCAAGGTTCGGCAAGCAAACGATCTTAACCTTCGGCGGTTGCGGCAAGGCCGCCAGGCATTCGGCCACCTCCGCCGCGTATTTCTCGCCGGGTTCGTCAATATCCGGCAGGATATACACCGCGCCGAAGCCGTTTAGCGGTGTCCAGTCGGCTTTTCTGGCCGCTTGCGATCCGCCTAAGCTGGTGACGGCACAAAGGCCGATGGATTGCAGCGCCGCCGCGCATGGCTCGCCCTCAACGATAAAAACCGCCTTGGTTTTGTCATGCGCCGCCAGCCGATCCAGGCCAAACAAGGGGCGGGGGTCGGCATCGATACCGGGCATCCAATCCGCGCCGCGCCGCTTGAAAAACGGCACCACGTCTTTTTTCGCTCCCTCGGCTTGATAGCGGCCCACCGCGCCCAAGGCTTGGCCGTTGGTGTCGCGATATGTCCAGCCAAACACCAAAGGCTTGTTGCGGTAGTTTTTGGGTAGCTGTATCGTCATTCTAGCCCCCATTCGCGGGCCAGCTTTTCCAGGGCTTGCGGAAAGGTCAGGCCGTGGCGTTTTTGCTCGAACGCGATCACGTCGCCACCCGCCGCGCCGCAACTAAAACACTTGAAGCCGCCGGTTTGAGTATTCACGCGAAACGATCCGCGCTCGGTGTCGCCGTGAAACGGGCAAAGGCCGCCATCGTTCCAGCCGATCCGCTTTAGCGGTACATCGGGCAGGGCCGCGCGGTAATAGTCGGGCGGATTGATTGCCCGTTTAACGGTTTCGGATTTTATAGGCATGGGTCGGCCTCTCGTATTTGGTAAGCCTCGGCTATTTTTCCGGCGGCGTCGTAGTATTCGCATTCGGGGCAAAGGCCGCGGTCTGTAAGTTCTTCGCGGTCGGCATGTGTTCCGCATGATTTGCAGTTGTCCATGATGCGGGGTTGATGAAAAAAGCGCGATAAATCAGATTTTGGCGACATACTTAAACCTCCGCGCCGTGGGTGCGAGATTCAAGAAAAGCATCAAGTGCTGATTGCCGGTACTTCACTAGCCGCCCGACTTTGATAAACGGGATTGCATAGCGCTTTGTTGAGCGCCAAACATCAAGGGTGCCGGCTGATATACCGAGATATTCAGCCGCCGAAGCGTTGTCTAGCATCGCGTCTTTGGCTGTGTTTGGTTTGGGGGTGGTCGGTTTAACCATCTTAAAACCTCTATAGGTTGGTTGAAGATGGTGTATTTTTATTCAGCTAAGAAATTGTAATAAGGTAACGGGCGGGGGTGGTTCGTTACCCTAGATCGATTATTTGCGTTTTCTGCTCTTCTTCGGATTGCCAGCCTTTAAGGTTTCGTTGATCCATTGCCAAAGCTTGGGATTGAATAGTAGTTTTTCGCGCGGTTTTCTAAATTGAAAGGTGTGCAAGATTTTGTATTGAAGCGGGTTTTCTTCTAGCCCGTTTATTACTCGTTGGTAGGCTTTTTTTATTGTGTTTTCGCTGATTTCTAAGTTTTCCGGGGGTTGGTTTTCGATAATCGCCCCGGCCACCTCGTAAACATCGCTCCACGCAACCGGTTTTCTGTCGTCGCCTAATTCGAGATATTCGCCCCGCGCTTCTTTGATGGTGTCATAAATCTCAAAGTCCTTCATGTTTTGTCGGTATTTCTTAAACCAATCACGCCAGGATTTTAATTTGAGTTTGTTATCGGTCGTCAGCGCGTTAACGGCATCGTAAAGGCCATTTGCTGCCCATTTCGGCAATGGTTGGTTTTCGTGGTCGCACCAGTAAACCATCTCTTTTAACGCTCCAAGATTGCCGGTTTTATAGGCCTCTTCCAGTTGGTCAGCTTGGTCCTGGAAAAAGTCACGTTTTAAATAATACATGCCGTCATGAATCCAATCGGGGCTTGGTATTTCGTATTCGATACAAATCATTATCGCTTCTTTAACAGCTTCGCCAGGCCTGCTGCGAGGTGTGCGGTAATTTTTAAATTCAAACTCCAGGATTTTTAGGCGGTCTTCTGGGAATTCTTCGCCTTTATTTGACACTTTGGTCGCCCCTTCAAATTAAGCCGCGCTCGGCAAACGATAGCGGCTCGCCGTCGCCAATAATGAAATGGTCAAGGGTGCGAATATCAAACAGGGACAACGATGCTTTCAGTTGGTTGGTTATCGCTTTATCCGCCAGGCTTGGCTCTCTAATACCGCTCGGGTGGTTGTGGGCGAAAATGACCGCCGCCGCGTTAAGCTGTAGGCATCGCTTCGCCACTTCGCGCGGATAGACCGCCGCGCTGTCTATCGTGCCTCTAAAAAGCTCTTCGCACTCAATCGCCCGGTTTTGGTTGTCCAGGTATAGGCAAACGAATACTTCATGCTCCAGGCCACGCAATCGGGCTTTGAGATAGGCGCGGGTAATGTCCGGGCTAGTTATGGCTGATTCCCTAAAAACAGCCTTGTTTAGCAGTACCGAAGCCGCCTTGATGATTTGCTCTTCGGTCAAGGCTCGCCGCGCCCGATATTTGCCGGCGGTATCGGTGACAAAGTACGGCAGCTTTAGCGCCTTGGTTTCTGTAGAATGCTTTTTAGCCATGATTGCGCCTCCTGTAAGGTGCGGTTGTGGTTAGGGTCGGTAGGTGCTCGTAACACTTGCCGGCCCGATTTTGGGCAACTATCGCCCGGTTTTCTTCTTTGTTTGGGTTGTGATTTCCACCACTTCGCCCGCTGGTTTCAAGCCGGCAGCGGCCAGCATTGCGCCGGTTGCCCGGTCTACTGACTCGCGCACGGGGTCAAGGTCAAGCCGCGCATAAATCGCCGTTGTTGATGCTGACTTGTGATTAAGGCTTTTCCCGACTATCACCAATGACGCGCCGGTTTTGGCTTGCCAGCTTCCCAGGGTGCGGCGTAGGTCGTGAATCCGTAAGTTGTCGATTCCGGCCCGATCCAATACGCGCCGCCATGCTTTCTTAGGCTCGACTAAATGACCAGTCGCGCCAGTGCCAGGAAACACCCACACGCCAGCTTTATCGGCTTGCCGGTTGCGTAGGATTTCCAGCGCCTCGGCGGATAGGGTGACGGTTTGCGGCTCGCCGTTTTTGGTGGTGGGTATGCGCCACTCGGCTCGGTCAAAGTTTATCTGGCTCCATTGCATTTCTTGCACGTTCGAGCGCCGCGCCCCGGTCAGCAGGGAAATTAAAAAGTAATCGCGTAGGGTGTCGTTGGCTTCTTCGGCCAGGGCGGTAAAAAATGCCGGCAGTTCGTCGGACTGCAAAAAGCGGTCGCGCTTGGTTTCCGGGTATTTCTTGATACCGTGGGCAGGATTCGCGCCTTTGAATAGCTTACGCTCGGCAGCATAGCCGAATAGGCTGGAAGCCATCGCGATTACGCGGTTTGCCGTGGTGGGGTGTTCCTTGCCGATTTCAGCATGTAACTTGCCGAAGTCGGTGTCTTTGAATTGCGACAGTTTGCGCTTGCCCCACTTGCCCAGATACAGGCCGAAGTCGTAGCGGTAGCTTCGTTTGGTTTTCTCGGAAAGGAAAGCGCCGCGCTTGTTGCGCCGATGCTGTAAAAAGTCGTCGAACAGGTCTTGTAAGGTGGTTTCGGTCTTTAAGGCTCTGGCGTCGGTGTTGGGGTTAATGCCTTGAACAAGTAAGCCATTAAGCCGGGTGGTTTCGGTTCGGGCTTGCTCGATTGTCATATCCGGATAACGGCCTAACGTTACACGTTCGGGGCTTCCGTTTTTAACCCGACGAAACAAGGAAAAGGTTTTTGCGCCGTTGCTGGTGACGCGCAACTGTAGACCGTTGGTTTTCGTGTCGTGGTAGGTCGCCCGGTTGCCGGCTTCCGGTAGGGGCAGGGCATCCAATGCGGCCTTGGTAAAGTTGATTTTGTTATCTGCCATGTTCCCACCCTCTGGGGTTAC
This sequence comes from Methylomonas sp. MS20, assembly GCF_050275925.1. Taxonomy (NCBI): domain Bacteria; kingdom Pseudomonadati; phylum Pseudomonadota; class Gammaproteobacteria; order Methylococcales; family Methylococcaceae; genus Methylomonas; species Methylomonas sp. MS20. The sequence continues at coordinate 3,510,057 of NZ_CP189962.1, read as the reverse complement.
AAATTATTCCGGGGTTACGCCGGGGTTACACAGTAGGTTAAATTTGATTAAATTTCGTGTAACCCCGTAAGGCTGATAATAGGTTGATTTTGTTGATTTGTAAAGCTTAGTTAAGGTTGGTTAATCAGCAGAAAATAGCGGGCCTTCAAATTTGTAATCAGCCGGTCGCGGGTTCGAGTCCCATCGCCAGCTCCATATATCAAAGGCTTAGGTGTTCCTCACCTAGGCCTTTTTTATTGCTTGGGACACTGATCGGACAATTCGAAATAAAAATCGCAACACTCCACAAAACAATGGGCCGGATTTTTTCCAAAAAATGCGCCTAATCCGCACCAACAAAACCGTATTGGTCGCAAGGTGTTGATAGATGCCGACAGCTTCGAGGCTTGGATAGCACAGCATTAAGGCGTGGTTTCGGATTTGTTGGAACTAACCAATTAGGTTAATATCTCAGGCATGGAGAAACAAACACCCCATTGTAAACTGTCGGTTATCAAGGCACTAATTGCCGACGGTAAGATTAGAACGACTAAAAGCGCACGAGAAGGCGCGGCGGCTTTGGGATTTGATTTTGATGACATGCTGGCGGTAATCCTGGAGTTAACTGGAGCGGATTTTTACCAAAGCATGAGCACCCATGCCGACCATAAGGTTTGGCAGGATGTTTACCGGCCTAAAACTGTGGCCGGCGATGTTTATTTGAAATTAACTGTCGTTGATGATGTGTTGGTCGTTTCGTTTAAGGAGTTGTGATTATGAAATGTCCGTCTTGCGGCGCTGCCGAGCTGGTGGGGGATACCCGAGACATGCCTTACATCTACAAAGGCGAGTCTACGATGATTCCCGACGTAACCGGCGAATTTTGCCCGGCCTGCGATGAAGTGATTACCGATGCCGACGAATCCCGGCGCACGATGGCTTTGATGATTGAATTCAACAAGCAGGTCAATGCGTCGATTGTTGACCCCAGCTTTATTGCCAGCGTCCGCAAAAAATTGGCACTCGACCAAAAGGAAGCATCGGAGATTTTCGGTGGCGGTATCAATGCCTTTTCCCGCTACGAGAACGGCAAAACCAAGCCACCGCTGGCGCTGGTCAAACTTCTAAAAGTCCTAGACCGACACCCGGATTTGTTGGACGAAGTTCGGACTGCTTAGCCTAGTTTTGGGCGTTGTCCCGTGGGACACCGGCGGGGCACTCAGAGATAAAAAGCCGCAGTCATTGAGCATAAGCGTTGCTCTTAGATGCCTGTAACATCGTCAACAGCTATTTAATCTCGTCCAGGCTCAAATACTTCAGCTCGAATTCGTCAATTTTAAGCCTCTTGACCTTGCCGATAGGATTAGGCTCCAACCAGTCGCCCAAGCGGCCCAGCCGTTAAAAATCGCGTTTAGATAAGTCTGCTCGTGATTGATCGTATTGGCCGACACGCCGGCCGCTAATCGCTCTTTGCGATATACTAAAAACAAATCCGCGTCGATCTCGATGGCTCTTGGATTCTACAACCGGCCGCACATGTTCTGGATCATCAACAGCCGGTTTTCGCCGTCCTTCAAATGCCGGCCTTAAGACTGATACCACGTGTCAATCTACTCCGACAAACGCCGGCTATCCTTCGGTTGCTGCTCCCCATCCGGTCGATGGATCTTGCTCGCCTTAACCCAAGCCTTCCAACGCAATGCCTCCGCCTTCGTCGGAAAGCTCTTCCGATACTGCTTACCGCTAATCCCGTTCGGACGAATATCGGCAAACCATTCGCTCGAATCCTGTTTCCTAATACTCGTCGTGTAAGAAGGTTTCCCAATCCAACTTAAAGCAAGCCGACTAAGTTGCCATACTCCGAACTGGCAATGATTTGTTGCGCGCCTTTTTTATACACGTCGACATGATCGGTATCGTCCAGGTCGTAATCTTCGGGGCTCTCATAATCCAGGCGGAACAATTGAATATTCGGCAGCTTTTTGCAGATATACCTCGCAGCCATCTCCTGAACCGTGGTCGATTCGTCGCGCGCCTGATTGGCGATAAATTTAATCGCTTGGCCAATGTCAGAAATGTCTTTCGATTGGCTATAAGGCGTGAATTTGGTTTTGCTTCCAGTACCGAGCGAAATAATAACAACGTCGTCGTGCTCCCAGCCTTGCGCTAGAATTTCCGCTAACACAAAGTCCAGCGTGCAATTCTGTGTGCCTTGTCCGCCGTCTTGAAACGATGCGCCTGCTTCCGGATAACTGTTGGGCGGAGTGCTGTTGTCTAAACGTGTCCAGGTGTAATTTGGTACATTGATCTTGCCGAAATAGTACGCCGCCGACAATGCCGACCATGCAATCGCATCGGCGAGTTGAATGCTTTGGTCGTGTGGATCGTAAGACTTAATGAAGTGTGTTCGATGGCTGGAGAGGTTATAAGCCGTCGTCATCAGCCTCAAAGTGTTGGGCAACTGGCCTAGCGTAACATTGGCATTCTGAGATGCCGAAAAGCTTTGCAAAATAGCATTCAACTTATTGATGAAAGGCTGCCGTTGAAACTTTGGCTTTAAAAATCGGGTGTAAATCGGATTTTTGCTATTATTGAAAAGATCGACACCGTCAATCGAATAAAACTTATCAATATTCGCCGCATCGACCCCAGCAGCCACAAAACCCGCCATAATCGCGCCGGTGCTCGTGCCGCAGCACAAAGTCAGCATGTCCCGCAGCAGAAAATGATTATTGCCGTGTTTCGCTCTTAAATCGGTTTCCAGTCGATGTAAAACTATGGCGGGCGTAATCCCCAAAATGCCGCCACCGTCAACTTGCAAAATTACTCTTTTAGCCATGACCCACTCCCCTTATTAGTGTTGTTGGAAATTAGAATAAATTTATTTTGCGAGGCTTGCCTTATTGATTTTTGAATCAAATAAGATTTCCGGTCTCTATCATGAAGGCTTGTTCGACAGCAATCACTAAAGAAGCTGGCAGTTATCGCTCAGCCGTTTCTAATACGTCCATTTTAATCAAGCGAGTGTTACGCAATTATGACTAATATAAATCCTTCCATTTGACGCCAACCGCGCCTCGTACCATTTATCCACTAACCCCGGAAGCCGTCGGCTACCCTTAGGAGGTGGTTCCCAGTGCGGCCGTTGCGTCTTGTTCGCCTTAACCCAAGCCTCCCAACGCAAGGCTTCCGCCTTGGTCGGAAAGCTATTCCGGTACCGCTTCCCGCCAACCCCGTTTGGGCGAATATCGGCAAACCATTCGCCGGATTCGAGTTTTTTAACGCTCATAAGTTAATTGGAAAATAAATTTGTTTGTTTTGAAATTCTCATGTCATCTATTAGTTTGTGGAATAGCTCGCTTTCTCCGCTAGTGCCTGGTTTGAAATTATCGATAGTAAAGTCTTCATCATCTAATTGAACTTTTGCAAACAAATTGTCGAACTCTTCTTTGGTGGGTATTTTTTTATACGCAACTAATTCATCGGTTAAAATTACTTTCAAAGCTCGCATAAGTGCTCTAAATCCATTGGATTTATTAAGGATTTTACCTTTTTCTTTTGATTCCCATGCATTAGGCCATCTATCTCTAGCTGATTCGAAATAGCGAAATAAAATATCCGCTATTTTCATATCCTCGTTATTTACAAAAAATGGTCTTAGCGGGTGTTTTTCAATTTCAATTTGAGTTGGGGTTGGTAGTCGATTCCCACGTTTTAGAATATCGCGATCTAAACTAGGATCTGACGAGATAAGTTTTAATAAAGCTTCAACAAATGTTGCCTGATTTAGTGTTTCAAAATTACGACCTGGCGTAGCGGTTCCAAGCCGCTTAATCCTTTGAAACATTGGGCTAGATTTAAGTTGGTCTAAAGCAACGGCGATATTATGGCAAGTCTTTTGTGGGCTTCGAGTTTTACTCAGTTCTGATAAGTCATATGCAAGGCTTCTATTTACTTTGGTTTGAGCTAGGTTTACGGTGGAAAAAATATAGGCTTGATCTTCAATGTCGATGTCAATAAAAATGCTTACGTTTACCTCAAAGTTGTCGTTGGGATAGCCTATTAAGCCTGCAATTCTATGTTGCCCATCTAAGACTTTTGCAATGCTGCGATAGTAAATTGGCTCTAATTCGCATTCTGGATTTGGGTCATTTTTCAGCGTAAGTTTATTCTTGTCTGCGTCGAAGCTCGCGCAACGACTTTCTATGGCCAGAATTACTGCTGTAGGAAAGCATGCATCTAGGGTTCTAACATACGTTTGAAGTTCGGTCACTCTTGATGGGCTAAGTGGGCGTTGTATTCCAAGATATGTTTCAATGTCTCGTTCTTTTAGCATGCGTCGGACATCGAAATGGGCGATATCACATAATAAATTCGAGGGAATTGAGGCTATTAAGAAATCGCCAATTGGTTGTTTTACTGTTATTGCATTAACAGTAAATTCAACAATATCTTCTTCGTGTTTTAATAAGCTCATTGTTGATTCCCTAAATGTTTTTCAAATTCCGTCGTAAAATTTGTCTGCTCACTATTGCTTTTTTGATTTTCAATATGTGTCCGATATTGGTTGACAAACGAAACTTCACTAGACCTTAAGTCCATCTCATTAACTGGAGGCGTCCTTAATCTGTGATAAACAAGTGCCAAATAACGGAAGATTAAGGCAATTAATGTTAATATTACCGATATTGTAAAAACTAATTCATTTTCCTTTACCGCATGAGCTTTCATTAGTGCAAAAAGGGCAGCGCTTGTTACTACAATCAGTGTTACGACTGTTGAAATCGGTAATTTATGCGGAAAGGGTCTATTTTCATTTGGGTCGTAATTTATTAAATACAATATTGGTGCAAGCATTGATATGGTGAATACTAAAAGTTCACCATTTTTGAAGGTGCTTATACCATATTCATATAAATCTTTTTGTTCTGAACCTGAATCAGTAGTTACATATAAAGTAAGAGTCCCCAAAGCAAATGGAAGTATTGACCAGCAAATTAAATATGAAAATTCATATAGTGCTTCAGCGTATGTCTTTCTTCCGGCTTTAAAAAGCGCGCCAATTAGCCATGTATTAGAAATTAAAGAAATGAATTTATCCATGTAAAGCGTTATTTTTTCCATTATCATATTTGCCTCATCTAATCAATAATTCTTCATACCGTCCACGATGTGCCGCCGAACCTGCTAATACGCTTGATCGTGTAACTGATTCCAAAACAAAATCTTCTTGATAAAGCTCTCGAATTGAAGCGTGGTTTGCATTTGTTATAATAGTTTTAACACCTCTATTTTTAGCCCTTTTTAAGGCGCCATGTAGGCGAATTTGGTCGTTCCAAGAAAAAAGAGCATCATTATATTTTATGAATCCATTTAAGTTGTGTTTGACTGTGTAAGGCGGATCTGCAAAAATTAAATCACCTTTTACTGCGGTGTTTATTGAGTTTTCAAAATCAGCGCAAACTATTTTTGCTGATTTTAGAGCATTGGATAAATTAACCCAGTTGTCAGTTTTTATCAGTACGCTTGACTTTGTTCCAATTGGAACATTGAATTCACCCCTACGATTTACTCTATATAGTCCGTTCCAGCACGTGCGGTTCAAGTAAATAAACTGAGCCGCCAATTCAATGTTACATTTTGGTTTAAGGCTGCGGATCTTGTAATAATAGTCTTTTGAATGATTTTTCTGATGCTCTTTTAATAGATTAAAAACGTACTCAGGATTGTTCTTTACTATATTATAAGAATTAATTAATTCAGAATTAATGTCTGATAGGAGAGCTTTTTCTGGATTTAATGAGAAAAATACTGCGCCACTTCCAAGAAATGGTTCGATATATCGGCCAGTAAATGGTTTGGCTAACTCAACTATACGATTAGCTATCCATCTTTTTCCACCTGCCCATTTAAGAAAGGGTAGTGTTCCTGGCGGTGAATTAATTGTTCGGTAATCTATATTATCTTTGTAACTACTACTCATTTCTGTCCTTGGCTGAATAACAGCCCTTCCATTATTTAGCTAACGCTTTCTCCGCAGTTACCCAGCTCTGTCTAGTTTCCTCCAGTTCTGGGCTGATTTGTCCGGTTTCTGGGTTGGTCTGTTCTGTGGCTATCGATAATACGTATTCAGGCTATAGCTTAATACTGCTTCCAAATGTTCTTCTTCGTTGGCTCAAATTGGGTCTTTGTGCTTGATGTATGACCACTTTACACGGGCAACGCCTGCCGTCTCTTCTAAAGATTTTGAAGCTTCCCTTTTAAAGTCAATTGCCTTTAAAAGTCGTTCGCGCAAGGTTTTCATGGTGGCGTACAAACATAGTCACCATGTTTTGCCTGTAACCCAACCAGCACTAATACTAACTCAAATGCCCGAAAACATGGAACAAGCCCAACAATGGCCCTTGCCGGACGTCGTCCCGGTTATGCATCGGGAACGCTTCCGCGAGATAACCGGCATCCTCTCCGGCGTCCTCGAAGGCTGGTTGAATCGCGGTTATATCCCGATTGTCGCGATTGGCAAACACAAGTTAATCAAGATGGTAGAGCTAACCCAATCCAGCAAATTTCGATTACTGTCCAACGCCTGTGATGCAATCCATGACCCAGTTGGTTCGGGCCGCGCTGGTGCCGTTCGACGGCGAGCGGCCTTGGCCGCGCAGTTCGGCGACGATGGCGGCGATCAAGTGCAATTGGATGTTTTCCGGATTCGGCGGCAGGTAGCGTTGGGTGCCCGTAGGAGTTTCCAGCTCGATCGGCGTGAAGGCAAAAGTCGAGAAGCGGATCGTACCGGTAGTGCCTAGGATTTCGACGCTGTCGCTTCGGCCGGCGTCCGTGGCGGTGAAGGTCCAGAAACCCGTGCCCAGCGCGCCGCTTGCGAATTTAAAAGATGCCGCGACGGTGTCTTCGGCCGGATAAAGTCCGCCGCGATTTTCGGCGCAGCCTTGGGCGTCGACGATGGCGCCTAGTAAAAAGTCCAATAGGTCCAAGCTATGGCAGGCCAAATCGAAGAAGTAACCGCCGCCGGCCACGGCCGGGTTTACCCGCCACGGCAAGCTGTTTGGATTGCGGTCGGCCGGGCGCGGCGATTGCACCAGGCGCACGTTGACCGCCAATACCGTGCCGATCGCGGCGGCATCCAACAGCGCTTTGACTTGCAAAAAATACGGCAAGGCTCGCCGGTAATAGGCTACGAATAGCGGCAGGCCGGCGGCGCTGGCGGCTTGGTTCATGGCCTGGCATTCGGCGTAGCGGCAGGCCATCGGTTTTTCGACGTAGACCGGTTTACCGGCTTGCAAGGCCTGCACTGCGTATTCGGCGTGGCTGGACGGTGGCGTCGCGACATAAATGGCGTTGACCTCCGGATCGGCCATCAGCGCCTCCGTATCGGCATACCATCGCGGGACACCGTGGCGCGCCGCGTAATCCGCCGCCTTGCGGGCATCGCGGCCCATCACCGCCATCAGCCGCGACTGCTCGATCTTGTTGAAGGCCGGCGCGCTTTTGCGTTCGGTCACCGCGCCGCAGCCGATCATGCCCCAGCGTACCTCGTCGAGAACGATCCCCATTGCCGCGAGAACTAAACCGCCGGACGGCGTTTACACCGGATATTCGGCGTAACGCGGCAGATCGTCGCCGTCGCAAGACCAATCGGCGCGCGAATCCCAGAATATCCGCGCTTGCGGCTGGATCGGCGCGGCATCGTCCAGTGCGCCGGCCGGAATTACCACGCCGTTCAATTCCGGTACGAAGCGAGCCACCGCCGCGCCGCATTCGCTGCAAAACTGGCGGGCAAAGCGTTGGGCGTCCGGTACTTTATAGCGCTTCAGCAAGCCTTCGCCTTGAGTGAAACTCAGCGTTGCGTCGCCGATGATCAGATTGCTGGCATGGCCGGTGCCGCTGGCCTTGCGACAGCGGCGGCAGTGGCAGTGGTAAAAACGTTGCGGCTCGCCGCGCACTTGAAATTGCACGGCGCCGCACAGGCAACCGCCGTTTAACGTGACTTCGGACATTGGACCTCCGGAAAATGGCGACGGCCGGGCGGCAAATTCGCCCGGTCGTCGCAGTTGGACTGACAATCAGAATGCACTTTTGATCACGCCGCCGTCAACCCGCAGCGCGGCGCCGGTGGTCGCCGCGGCCAGCGGACTGGCCAGATAGCAGACCAGCGAGGCGACTTCGTCGGTCGTCGCGAAGCGTTTGATCAACGAAGTCGGGCGGACGGTTTCGAAGAATTGTTGTTCGAAGGCCTCGAAGCTGATGCCTTGTTGCTCGGCCAGTTGGTTGACGAAATCGCCGACGCCGCGCGAGCGGGTCGGGCCGGGCAACACCGAATTGACGGTGATACCGGTGCCGGCCACGTGTTCGGCCAAGCCGCGCGCCACCGCGATCTGCGCGGCCTTGGTCATGCCGTAATGAATCATTTCCGCCGGGATTTGCACGCCGCTTTCGCTGGAGATGAACACAATCCGGCCCCAGTCGGCGGCGCGCATCGCCGGCAGATACAGTCGGGCTAGGCGCACGCCGCTCAGCACGTTGACTTCGAACAACCGGCGCCAGTCGGCGTCAGGAATGTCTTCGAAGGCCACCGGTTCGAAGATGCCGAGGTTGTTGATCAAAATATCCACCTGGGGATGGGCGGCCAGCAAGGCGTCCGCCGTGTCGGCTCGCGACAAATCGCCGGCAAAGCCGAACAACTGGTTGGCGGCGCAGGGCGCGAGTTCTTCGATCGCCTGCGCCACCGACGCCGCCGATCGGCCGTTGACGATGACGTTCGCGCCTTCGCCGGCCAGCGCCTTGGCAATGGCGAAGCCGATGCCGGCGGTGCTGCCGGTCACCAACGCGGTTTTGTCGTGTAATTGCAAATCCATGAAGACTCCTGATCGATTGTGCTGATGGTTCTGACTGGCCGAGACTAGCCGATTAATATTGCAAGCAGGGGAAATCGATATAGCCGGTGGCGCCGCCCGGTGTGTACCAGTGGGCGACATCGGCTTCCGGATTCAATGCCGCGTTCCGGGCAAAGCGTTCCACCAGGTCCGGATTGCTGATGAACGGCCGGCCGAACGCGATTAGGTCGGCCGCGCCGGAAGCGATGGCTTGCTCGGCGCTGGCTTGATCGTAGCCGGAGTTGCCCATCAGCGGCCCGTGGAAATATTCGCGGAATTCGCTCAAGGTCATCGCGCTGCCGAGTTGGTGAAATCCAAAGCCCAGGCCGTCCATCACGTGCAAATAGGCCAGGCCGAGTCGGTCGAGTTGTTGAGCGACGTAAGCGAACTGCTCGCGGTAATCGGCCGAACCCATGTCGTTGAAGGCGCCGTTGGGCGACAGTCTAACGCCGATGCGGTGCGCCGGCCAGACCGTCGCGATCGCGGCAAACACTTCGCCGAGCAGGCGATAGCGGTTGGCGATGCCGCCGCCGTAGGCGTCGTCGCGATGATTGGTTTTGGATTGCAGAAATTCGTCCAACAAATACCCATTGGCGGCGTGGATTTCGACGCCGTCGAAGCCGGCCTGCAAGGCGCGCTCGGCGGCGCGCCGATAATCCTCGACGACGCCGGCCAATTCGGCGGTTTCCAGCGCGCGCGGCGTTTCGTAAGGCTGTTTGCCTAGCGGCGTGTGAATGTAATCGCCGCTTAGTTTGATCGCGGACGGCGCGACGGCCGGTTGTCCGCCGTGAAAGCTGCTGTGCGAGGCCCGGCCGCAATGCCACAGTTGCATGAAAATCCTGCCGCCCCGGCTGTGCACCGCGTCGGTCACCTGGCGCCAGGCTTGCGCCATCGCATCGCTGTAAATACCGGGCGTATTCACCCAGCCCAAGCCTTGTTCGGAAATCGATGTCGCTTCGCTGATCAGCAAGCCGGCGGAGGCTCGTTGCCGGTAATATTCGGCCATCATGACATTGGCCAGCCGTTCCTGGCCGGCCCTGGCGCGAGTCAACGGTGCCAGCACCACACGGTTGCTCAGCGTTAAATCGTGCAATTGAAAGGACGTTAATAGTTGCTTGGACATGGCTTACTCCTGGTTTAGATTGTGTTTGTCGTTGAAAGCGGTTGTTGGGTTCAATTCAGTCCGCCGTTGGCGCGCAGGACTTGGCCGTTGATCCAGCCGCCGTCCGGGCCGGCCAGAAACGCGACGACGGCGGCAATGTCGTCCGGCGTCGCCAGGCGTTCCAGTGGCGGCAGCTTGCGTAAACGTTCGACTTGCTCGGCGGTCTTGCCGTGAAAGAACAATTCGGTATCGGTCGGTCCCGGCGCGACGCAATTCACGGTAATATTGCGGCCGCGCAATTCGTTGGCAAAGGTGCGGGACAGGGCTTCCACCCCGGCCTTGGCGGCGTTGTAGATCGTATAGCCGGGCAAGGCCAGGCCGATCGCGCTGGTCGAAAAATTGACGATGCGGCCTGCGTCGTTCAAGTGTGTCGCCGCCAGGCGCAGCGTGTTGAACGTGCCTTTCAAATTGACCGCGACGATATCGTCGAAGCCGGCGTCGTCGGTTTCCGCCAGCATTTGCAATTTCATGATGCCGGCGTTGTTAACCAGCACGTCGATGCGCCCCAGCGCTCGCTCGGCGTTGGCGAATAACTCGGCGACTTGCGCCGGATCGCTGACGTCGGCGGGCAAAGCCACCGCTTGCCGGCCGATCAGGCGAATTTGCGCGGCGACCTCCTCGGCGGCCTGGGCGTTCGCGGCGTAATTGACCGCGACGTCGAAGCCGTCTCGCGCTAGGCGCAGTGCGACGGCCTTGCCGACGCCGCGCGACGCGCCGGTGATTAAAGCGATTTTTGCCATCCGAACCTCCGTTTTGCGGCGCCAGCGCGCCGGTTGCAATAGACGGAATTCAGTATATTTTTAGGATTTCATCGGATAAACGGGCAAATGCCGATAACACTGTTCAAAATTTCTAACTATTCATACGGCGTTGCCCAATCGCTTTTTCAGGAAACCAGTCCTCCAAGATGAATCAACTCGACGCGATCAAAATCTTCGTTCGGGTCGCCGAAGCGGCCAGTTTTACGCAGGCCGCGGCGGATTTAGGCCTGCCCAAGGCCTCGACCTCGTTGGCCGTGCAATGGCTGGAAAACCAAACCGGCATTCGCTTGCTGCACCGCACCACCCGGCGGGTGCAAATGACTCAGGATGGCCAGGTGTTTTACCAACGCTGCCTGGAATGGCTGGCAGACGCCGAGGAACTGCAAGACATGTTCCGGATCGATCCGGCCGACGTGCGCGGCCGGCTGCGGGTGGATATGTCGGTCGGCGCGGTGGCCGGCATCGTGATGGCGCGCTTGCCGGAATTCATGGCCCGCTATCCGAACGTCGAAGTCGAACTCGGCGCTACCGACCACTTAGTCGATATCGTCGCCGAAGGCTTCGATTGCGTAATGCGGGCCGGCACCATCTCCGATTCGCGCTTGGTGGCTCGCCGCTTGGGCGCCTATCGGCAATTGAATTGCGTCAGTCCCGCGTATGCCGCCGCCTACGGCATCCCGCAAACCCTGGCCGATTTGGCCGAACATCGCTTGATACATTACGCCTTGAGCCTGGGCAGCAAACCCGCCGGCTTCGAATATGTCGATGTCGCCAGCGGCGAGGTCCGCAATCTGCCGATGGCCGGCAATTTGACCGTCAACAGCTCCATCGCCTATTTCTCCGCCTGTCTGGCCGGTTTGGGTATGATTCAGGGACCGGAACCCAACCTGGAACCCTACCTGCAGCGCGGCGAGCTGATCGAAGTCTTGCCGGACTACCGGGCCGAACCGCTGCCGGTCACGCTGCTATACAGCAACCGCCGCCACCTGTCCCGGCGCGTGCAGGTCTTCATGTGTTGGCTGGAAGGCGTTATGACACCGCATTTGCAAGCGCTCGCGCCCTCGCGGCCCTAACGATGGCGGGATTGCCGGCGCCGGACTCGTTCGATTGGCGCTTGGCCGAAGCCGATGCGTTGCTTGGGCGTGTTGCAGCTTTCGGCGCAATGGTTACTAAGCAGGCGCAATCCATGGACTTGGGCGGCGAGCAACCCGGTTAAGTTAAGGATTAACCGTTCGTCCCGAGCACGGTTGACGGGCGGAGGGTTAATCCGTCCGTGGTTCGACAAGCTCACCACGAACGGTTTAACTTATCGGCATATGGGCGACTATTTCGGCTATGTCACCGGCTTAGACGGTTTTCTCTGGGAGGGGAGGGCGCCAACAATCCGGACTTCCCTGATCGCTAAGCGGACGTCAAGCCAGCCATCGAGACGGCCGGCTGCGGTGAAGCCGCATAACGCGGTCCGCCGCTAACGTGATTGAGCCGGCCCTTAAAGGTTCTAACCGTGCGTGCTTGCCGAAAGACCGGCGGTCTTTCCGGAGGCGCACGGCCGTTTAAACTTTGCGAGGCCGGAATAGCAAATACCTAGGAGACCTGATGACTGTTAAGCGTATGGACAATGTCGGCATCGTCGTGGCCGATCTCGATGCCGCCGTTGAATTTTTCTTGGAACTCGGCCTGATTCTGGAAGGGCGCATGAATATCGACGACGAATGGGCCGGGCGAGTCACCGGTTTGCGCGGCCAGCGCGTCGAGATCGCCATGCTGCTTACGCCGGACGGCCACGGCCGCATCGAGCTGGCGCGTTTCGACGCCCCAGCCGTGGCTTCCGATCACCGTACCGCCCCGGTCAATGCGCTGGGTTACCAGCGCGTCATGTTTGCCGTGGACAACCTCGACGACACGCTGACCCGGCTTGGTCTGCTCGGCGCGACCGTGGTCGACGAGGTCGTCAACTATCAAAACAGCTACCGGCTCTGCTACATTCGGGGTCCCGAAGGCATACTGCTTGGCTTGGCCCAGCAACTTGGGCAACAGACCGATCGAGAGAATCCGCTGGCGGATGGCGGTTGAGCTGGCAATCCGCCGATTGGCGAAATACCATCGGAGAACTGGGAAAACAGAACGCGAATGGTGCGACCGTTCATTGGACCAAGCGCTTTGCGGAATCCGCGTTTCCTGCGGCGGATGGGAGGCGGAATGCGCCGCTTCGCATTTCTAATGAATGACTGGTTTATCCCTTATCGCAGCTCATGAATCGTAAGCGATCTTTGAAGGACGCACTAGAACTGAAACGGACAATGACTTAACCGTTGGCGTGCGATTAGTCCGTTAGGGCGTCGAGATTCCAAGGCAACAGCGCTTCGAACTCTTCGACAGTTTTTGCGGTGGGAAGCTTTCGGAACAGATCGACCAGATAGGTGTAAGGGTCGACGCTATTGGCCTTGCAGGTTTCGATCAACGAGTAAAGATTAGCGCTGGCACGGGCGCCGGCCACCGTATCGCAAAACAACCAATTGCGGCGGCCCACCACGAAGGGGCGTATGGCGTTTTCGCAGAGGTTGTTGTCGATGGGCCAAGCGCCGTTGTAGACGAAGCGGATCAGTTTGGACCACTGCGATGACAAGTAATGCAAAGCCTTGCCCAGCAAACTACCGGGGATTACCGCATGCAGATGTTGTAGCAGCAGGGCTTCGATTTTGACCAAAACCGGTCGGCTTTGCTCCTGGCGCCGCTGCCCACGCTGTTCGACGCTCAGGTCTTCCGTCTGAGTTTCAATCGCGTACAGTTCACCCATCGCCGCGATAAACTGCGTCGCCAGTTGCTCCGGGCCACGCGCGGCTTTAGGAATGGCGGCTTCGGCCTCGACAAAATAACGCCGCGCATGCGCCCAACAGCCGAGGTGAATCGCACCCCGGCTGGCTGCAATGGCGTTATACACCTCATAGCCGTCGCTCATCAGTACCGCGCCGGGTTTGATGCCTTCATACAACGGCTGCGCATGCGTTCCGCCGCGCCCCGGCGTGTAGCTGAACAGCCGAATCGGCGGTCCGGAGCCGGTCATTTGTGCCCACAGATAGCTTTTGCTTTGCGCGGCTCGGCCGGATTCTTTGAGCACTTGAACCACGGTTTCGTCGCCCAGGATCAGATCGGCATCGAGCAGATGGTCGCGCAGCAAGTTGATGATGGGTTGCACTGCGTCGCCAACCCGCACCATGCTAGCCGCCAGCGTGTTGCGCGACAGATCGCCGCCGAAACGGCTCAACAGCGCGGCTTGCCGATACAGCGGCAGGCTATCCTGGTATTTGGCGGTGACGACCCAGGCTAATGCCGTTTCGGTGAGTAAGCCTTTGGGGATGATGCGAACCGGTGCCGGCGTCACGCGAATGCTTTCATCGCAGCACGGGCAGGCATATTTGACGCGGTGATGTTGAATGACTCGCACCTGTTGCGGCACGATGTCGAGCTGCTCGCTGATTTCAGCGCCGATTTCCACCAGACGAGTACCGTCATGCGCACAGATGCGTTCGGCTTCCGCTAATTCATGGCGCACGATCTCACGCGGCAGATGCGGATCGAGCGGTTTGCGACCGCGTTTCTTACGGCGGTGACCGGCCACCTCGACCGCTTCGGGCGTGGCTTCCTCGGCGATTGGAGCACCGTTCGGCGCCAACACTTCGGCTTCGTTCAGGAACAGGTCGCGCTGGGCCGGATTGGCCCGCGCCTCGGATTTTGCGGCATACAGCCTATGCAGAAAGGCATCCACACGTTCTTTCAATAAATCCCGCTCGACCGTCACCAACCGCAGTTGACTCGCCAGCCGTTGCTGCTCGGCCAGCAAGGCTTGGTAGTCTTCGGTGGACAGCGTGATGGTGGGCGTCATGCCGTTATTTTACCGGCTTTACATCCGCGTTTCAGCCCACTTGGGTATAGGTTCGTGCCGGATGCGGCCGCATCGCGGCCAAGTCAATACCGGCTAACAACCAGTGGAGTTGCTCGACCGTCAACATCACAACTGCTGCCTCTTTCGGCCAGTGAAAACGGTCGGCTTCCAGCCGCTTGAGCATCAACCAAAAACCGGTGCGGTCCCACAACAGCAGTTTGATCCGATCCCGCCGGCGGTTGCTGAACACGTAGATGGCCGGCTCGAACGGATTCAAGCCTAATGCCTGCTCAACCAGCAGCGCTAAACCATTGATGGCCTTGCGGCCGTCGACCGGCTCGCGGTGCAGGTAGACCTTCAATCCTGCGTCGAAACGAAACATGGCAGCTCGGCCAACGCCTTCAAAATCACCGGCAGGTCGCTCAGTGCGACAGGCTGTAACGCGAGTTTAACGCCGTTGGGCAACTCCGCACTGAGCGCTGACTCAGCCGGTTTCTCTGCGCTCAGCGACTGAACGGGCACAAAAGCCGGCAACGTTAATGGACTGTTCGGATTCGGATGTCCTGTTTCTCGGTAATGCCCCATCCACTTGCGCAGCAGATTGGCATTGATACCGTATTGCAGAGCGATCTTGGCAACCGATGTGCCCGAATGCAAGCAAACTTTCACTAGCTCCCGCTTGGCTTCCGGATCATAAAGGCAACGGCCGTCTCGCCCGTGCCCCACGATTAATGGCCGCGATAATCGCGTGTTATGCTCCTTCATAGGTGTCCACCTGATTATAAGTGGACACTATCTTCGTTCCTTTCGAGCTGTTTATACAGATGCTGTTAAAGGACCGCTTACCATGAATCCCAGCAGTTTGATCACAATTTCAAAGCGGCTGTAGGGCGGATAAGCGTAGCGTCATCCGCCAAATCGGTTAAACTCTTTTCGCGTCAAACTACCGACGAAATCGCGTTTCTGGCGGCACCTATTTTTTCACCGTTAACCTGCTCGAACGGAAATCGACGCTGTTAATCGAGCATATTGCCGAGTGACGGGAAGTGGTGAGAATGAATGGCTCTGGAAAAGCCACCATTTCATATCGATGCCTGGGTGGTTTACCTGCTACGCGGCACATATGAATTACATCCGTTACAACCCAGTGAAGCATGGTTGGGCGATTACCGTTAAGGATTTACCCAAGGACATAAAGGCCATATTCAAGTGTTCATCGCTTGGTCAAAATGGGCATTTATCCGTTAAATTGAGCGGGGTTGGACTTGGTATTTTCGGGAGCGGATGAATCGGACAATTGACGGTTTTATCGGCGGATGACGCTTCGCTTATCCGCCCTACGGCCCTTGAGCGCAGGGTTAGGTGCGTTGTTGGGCATTAGCAAGCCTTTCAAAGTGAGCCTCAAGCTCAGCCATGGCGTGGTTAAGCATAGGTGGCAACATAGCACGGGCCTTCTTGAAATCAGAAGACGTTTCTCCCAAAAGAACGTTCTCAAGATAGGAAACGTAGACGGCATTACGCACTGCGTCGTTTGCACCAACGAAGATTTCGCCGATGAACTCAAACTGTTCCTTTACAGCCTCCCAGTTGTGCGCTGCTATCGCGGAGCGTGTGGCATCTGAGACAACTCCCATTTCGGGATGTAGCAAGCCACTCTCAATATCGCTGATGCTTGCAGCAATTTCTGGAAAGCGTTCAGTCAAAGCCTGTAGAAAGGCTTCGCGGTCAATTTCAGATAGCGTCATGGTGTTCGGCATAGCACCTAACGGGAAGGTCACCGGCGCTGCGCGGCGTTATCGCGCAGCGTCTGGTGAACCGCAGAGTTATGTTTCATTGACCAATCCCCTCTCAAGGGCAATGGCCTGATTCTCGAAGATGGTCATTGCTGTTGTCATTCGCTTGAAACCAAGACGGCGATAAAAAGACTCCTTGCCCGGAACAGAGTAAAGCAGGATTTTCTTGTGACCGGCCGACAATGCAATGAGCTTTGTGACGATTTCTTTCCCTAAGCCTATGCCTTGGTGTGTGGGGAGAACTGCGACGTCACAGATGTAAGAACAGTCCGCACCGTCAGCAAGTGCTCGACCAACACCAACCAAACGGCCAGAGTCGTAAACGAAGAACCGAAACATGCTGTTTGAGAATGCCTTCTCAAGATCAGCAGGGTTCTTCTCGCCCAGCGGTGCCGCCAGATAGAGGGCTGAAAGCTCTTGCCAATCGACGCCCTCGGGAGTTTCCTTCCATTCAAGCTGCAATCAAGCCTCCAGATGAAACATAACGTAAGCTAAGCCGACCGCTGGAGCGCCATGTTATGTGTGATTGTTAGCACTGTTAAACTTATCATGAATTTTACAAAGCTCATCAACTATGGGTTGAACTTCATATCGCTGACCCAGTGTTTCGAATATGCCAACATCAATATAGAATGCACGAAATAAATGCGTGGGCACACCATCATTATCAAAAACACCTCCAACATAAGCTGGTAAAACGTATCCAACTAACGGTTTCGACCACAAATAGTTATCCAGATTTTCATCGAAGTGCTCAAGCTGATTCCGAAGCTTTCTGTTTTTTAATGGGCTACCATCGTTTAAATCAAACTCAGCCATTAATGTTTCAGCTCGTTTCTGATGAAGACTATTTTTACCCGGTTTAGAAGGCCAGAAATACCGAGATAAAGCGGCAGCATGCGTCAAAATATTTTGGAGATGATCCAAAATAATCGTTTGCAGTTCTCTGGTCATTTCATATTGGCCTTTAGTTTCATTAGTCATTTTAATGAAGTCCGCCAGATAATCGATGGAGTTCATTGCAGCTTCACTGCTAAAACGGATCGATTCCATATAAAAGGCCAAATGAGGCGGTTGGATTCCGCCGTACTCTTCAATGAGCTGTTTCAGTTCAGACATGATTTACACATAACTATTGATTATCAGGCAAATCTGCCCATATAAGCGCTTAACAACAAATCACCATGCATTAAAATAGCGAGATTTCAGGTGTGGTGGTAGCGACAGAATGCGGGCAAGAGCAATAGAATTGAACGAAAGCGAACGAGAGCAGCTCCAGCAAATTATCAAAAAAGGGAGCGATTGGCGAGAACGGGAGCGGGCACAGACCATTTTGATGTTAGCCAATGGCCAGACAGTCATTGCGATTGCAGAACAGCAAGGCGTGAAACCGGAAGCTATACGGGAGCGGCGGCGGAAGTGGTGGAGAAATGGGCTGAACAGTTTACCGGATCAACCCCGCAGTGGTGCACCAAGTAAATTGACTGACGCGCATCGATGCCGGCTCAAAGAATGGATCGATGCGGAACCTTTAAACTGCCGGGCATTGGTCAGTCGTCTAACGACGGAATGCGACGTGACGATTAGCGCCAGCACCTTGCGGAACGAGTTAAAACGGATGGGCTATGTATGGAAGCGCACCCGTTACAGTTTAAAAAAAAGCGTGATCCCGAGCGCTTCGAGCGGGCCCAACACGACATTGCCGCACTGATTCAGCAAGCGCAAGCCGGCGAAATCGAATTGGCCTATGTGGATGAGGCCGGATTTGCACCACAACCACCGAATCGTTCGGCTTGGACCAAAAGCGGAGAAGTTCATGCCATTACCGCTAAACGCGCGCAGCGGATGAACGTCATTGGCGCTTTGCTTTCATCGGGTCGATTAATGCTGACTAAGCTGTGGCAAAGCGTCAATGGTCTGTGGTTTTTTGGCTTTCTGATGGCATTGGTCCAACGCGTCAGCAAGCCATTGGTGGTGATTTTAGATAATGCGTCCATTCATACGGCCAAAAAACTGAAGCCGTATTGGGATTTGCTGGAAGAGAAAGGTATTCGATTTTATTTCCTGCCGCCCTATAGCCCTGAGTTGAATCGGATTGAATTGCTGTGGCATAAAATGAAATATGAATGGCTGCCATTCAAAACATTTATGCCGGATGAGCTTGAGCAGGCTATTGACGAAATTGGCCGAGGGTTTGGCTCACAATACACGCTAACTTTTTGCTAAGAGCTTAAGCTGATAGTAAATATCCCCCGGCAAAGCCGGGGGCTTTATAAAGTGAACCGCTCAAAGCGGTAAATGGGGACGCTAACGCGGCCCCTTATCAATAGCCGCCAATAGGTGGCGACTCATTGCCAAAGGTTCATTTGTTCGACTCGCTGGTCTTCCTGTTCCTGATGCCGAATATATTCCCGTATCATCGTTTCGTCCCTGCCAACCGTCGAAACAAAATACCCTCGCGCCCAGAAATGTTGACCCACGAAGTTGCGTTTCTTCTCGCCATAGCCCCTCGCCAAATGTATCGCACGCTTACCTTTGATGTAGCCTACCACTTGCGACACCGCGTATTTCGGCGGTATCGATATGAGCATATGCACATGATCCGGCATCAAATGACCTTCCAATATTCGGCTTTCTCGCTGACTCGCTAAGCGCCGAAATACTTCGCCTAAATGCTTTCGCAACGCCTTATACAAGGTTCGACGGCGGCATTTCGGTATAAATACCACATGATATTTGCACTCCCATTTCGAGTGACTTAAGCTCTCATTCTCGTCCATCAGGTTCTCCTCTTGCGCTTGCTTGGCGGCTCACGCTCTGGAGTTTCCTGATGGACTCCTCTATATGTCAAACTTTTGCTGTCTCCCCGGCAGAGCCGGGGAATTTCTCATTTTTGGTTAACCGCCTTTTCAGGCATTTTTGCCTGCGTATCTGTAAAAGTGGGCATGTTTGCCTGGATAACTTGATATTGGCGGCCAATTCAGGCAATCTTGCCTGCGTATTAAATTCGCCGCTGACTTTATCAGGTAGGTGTTTTATGTCAAGCACCACATCGCCAAGCTTATTGGACGTTGTGCGTCGCGCGATGCGGTTGAAACATTATTCCTTGCATACCGAACGTTGTTACTGCGATTGGATCAAGCAGTTCGTCAAGTTTCACTGGATGACGGAACGGCGGGCGGTAGGGTGGGCACGGTTTTTGTGCCCACGCGAAGCTAATCGGTGGGCAATTTTGCCCACCCTACATCTGTTCGGCTTGGGGCGCCAGACCTCTCGCAAGAATCTGCTGGCGGATGGTCGCGGAAATCGTCCAATTCCTTGGACGCATCGGATAGCGCGGAGGTGACGCGGATGAACCGGGATGCCGGAAATAACCGCCGCGTAATTTTTGCCGATTTTTTCAAGCAGGATGCCCGAAAAAGTCCGGTAGGGTACGCACCGCGTACCTTTTGGCTGTCATTCCGCGTGTATCAACGAAGCCTGAATTCCGTTATAAAAACACATCAGCCCTAATATGAAAACGCTGTGCAAAGCGTTTCGCCAGATCTTTGCTAATCGACCTCTTTCCAGCCAATATGTCTGATATACGTCCTTGAGGAGCGCAATCGGATAAATCCTCTTGTTTTAATCCTTGCTGTTCCATCAAAAAACGTAGCACTTCCTTCGGCTCGGTTTCGGGTATAACAACATGCTCGTCTTCGTAAGCTTTAATCTGGTCAGATAGAAAATCTAATACATCAGCTAAGGGATGGCTTTCGTCATCGCCTACTTCGTCCAGCAAGACCTCAATAGTTGCACGGGCTTGTGCATAATCGTCATCGGTATGGACGCCGGTTACGCCAACCAGCTCTTTGAATGGCATCCAGGCTTTTAATATTGCTTTGGGTTCAGGAACAGTTCGCATAGTCAAGTCTTCCGTTTCCAGTGGTTACGATCATACTCGGCATGGGTTAGCACGTTGCGGATATACACTTTGCGCCGGTTATAGTGGATTGAGGCAATCAGGCGATATTTGTTGCCGCCGATGTCGAAAATAGTCAAGCCATCGACATAATCCGCACTGGCAAATACAGTTTTAAGATGATTGAAGTTGTTAAAGAGCTCGCTTTCCATCACTTGATACCATGCACGCAACGGCTTTTCAGAGGCGAGGTGTTTTGTCCAAAATTCGACTAGTACAGGCTTGGCTATAACATGCATGCCGCGAGCATATACCAAAATGGTATCTACTTCAAGCAAGTAGCCTCGATGGAATCGAGGATTCGAAGGCAAACACTCTTACAATTCGCCGATGTTAGTCTGATGACGGAGGGCCAACACCCTCGATTCCGCTAACGCTGCATCGAGGCTACGCAAGACCTGCCCCGATCAAACTGCCCCTCTAAAACCGAAATACCGGAAACGTTCGACAGCCTCAATATCCGCACAAGCTGGTATCTTCGTTTCGGTCGTGAGCCGGCGCGCTAAGCTTGGTTAGTTTGCGCTCCGTCAGGCCGAGGCCATCGGACTGAATTCGGTTGTCGGCATCCGCGAACCGGCCGGAACGTTTATGATTCCGTCAAGGTCGTTGATCCTAAAAAGAGCAGTTTGGCGATGAAAAATCCCGTTCGTCCTGAGCTTGTCGAAGGGCGCGCGGGATTTTTCATTCACCCGTTTGGTGAGTGTATTGCGAGCCGTCCATGCTTCGACGTTGCTCAGCACGAACGGCCCGCAATACACGCCAACTGCCCTTTTTAGGTTGATGCGAGATTGTGTTGGCGTTACCCCAATCTTCCTTCGCTCAACCATCCGCCCGAGGCAGCGTTTATGAGTAAGAAATCCGAATCCCACCCGTGCGTGGTCTGCGGCAAGAGTTTCCCGGCGCGCAATTTGGTTCCCGGTGCCGCCGTGCGCGACGTCATTTCGGCGGAAATCGCCCGCGAACACCCGGCCTGGTCGTCGGAGAGCTTCATTTGTATTCCCGATTTAACCCATTACCGAACGCAGTATGTGCATGCGCTGCTTGAGACCGAACGCGGCGAGTTGACCAGTCTGGAGCGCGAGGTGTTGAACAGCATTCGCGATCACGAACTGCTGGCCAAGAATGTCGATATCGAATTCGAACAGAATTGGACGTTCGGCGAGCGTTTGGCGGATCGCATCGCAACGTTTGGCGGCAGTTGGGCGTTTTTGATGTGCTTCGGTTTCTTCCTGGCGGTGTGGATCGCCATCAACACGGTGGTGCTGGTCGCCCATCCGATAGACCCTTATCCTTTCATCTTGCTGAATTTGGTGCTTTCCTGTCTGGCCGCGATCCAGGCGCCGATCATAATGATGAGCCAAAACCGCCAGGAGGCTAAAGACCGGCTGCGTTCGCAACACGATTACCAAGTCAATTTGAAAGCGGAGCTGGAAATCCGCCATCTTCACGATAAGTTGGATCATTTGTTGTCGCACCAATGGGAGAGACTGGCGCAAATCCAGGAAATCCAGCTCGATCTGTTAACCGAAGTCGGCAAGCGGCGGTGACCGGCGGCTTTCGGTTTGCATGGCGTAACGACCTAGAATCGGCGGTTAGGCGGCTGGTTGTCGACGGTTCCGGAGCCGTTTATTAGAAATAGGTTATGGCACTTCAAAGCTTGGTGTCGCTAGATTTTTAGCCATGCTTGGGCGGACTCAAGCTATTGGTCCAGATGTAAAATTTTCTGATATTTCAAACTGCACCGCTTCGGACGGCTATCGCCATCCGTCCGAATCGTCGGTCAGGAAAGTTCAGGACCCGCGCATGCCAAGCTTTGCTATCCGCGACGTTTCAAGCCCAGCAAACCCAAAATGGCTGAACCAAACAACCAGGCCGCGCCAGGTACAGGCACTTGGCTGATCGTAAACACTTCCATGGCACCATAGCTGACATTGACGCCGTTGTAGTGTGAACCGTCGATAATGGAGTTTCCGCTGGAAGTATTGGTGTAGGTCGCCAGGTATGAATAACCATTATTCAAACTGCTATCGACAAAGATATCGTAGCCGCTACCAAAACTTGGGCCATACGAGCTTTGGTTGAGTGTTATATAAGCACCAAATTGTAAAAAAAATTGACTATTGCTTAAATTGAAGAGGAATGAGCTTTGCTGAGTGGGGTTAGTGTGAGCGACAGAATTCCATGATTCGGGATTGTAGCCACCGATCACCGCGGTATTTCCATTGTCTTCCGCTGCTTGCATCACCACAAAGGTCCGGCCTTTATTGTCAACCGCATTGTGGAAATCAACGGAAGTGGCGCCGGGTGATTTAGTGAATATATTGGTCAACGCGATAGGGCCTTCGCCAAGCTGATTTTCCAGTTGACTCAAATAGGTTTCGGTCAACAGCGAACTGCCGCCGACAATGATAGCCGCCTGGGCTGGCATAACCGATGCCGCCAACAACACGCCTGACAGGCAGACTGTCGTCATCATGTGGTTTTGATGCTGCATAATCTTGAACTCCATGGTTAAAAATGGGAAACCCTGTTAGTGAGCAAACTCTGTGCCTTCGTAAAGTATGCTAAAAATCAATGAATTAAAAACGCCGTATCAAGCTTGCGTAAAATTTTTTGACAATTTTAAAACGCTATAAGTAGCCCATTTATCCAATAAGTCTTTAACGACGCTCCGAAAAAGCCTGGGTGGGCAAGGTTTTGTGCTCGCGCGAAATTGATCGGTGGGCAAATTTGTCCGCCTGTTTCCAAGTCCTTTAATGCTTGCCAATGGTCTTCAACATCGACCGCCCCGGCAATACAGTCAATCTTGACGCTGTTTAAAGCGGATATTTGCTTTGATCGCTTTGAGTTTGGGGGCAATCAACCGTTGCTCCGGAACGGAATGATCCGGGGAGATAGCGATTTTCATGGAAGGCGACCTTTCAGGAACATTTCATTTATAACAGACCGACCTACCAAATCCGGTAGCCGAAAAAACGGCGCAAGCGACCAGATAGCCTTGCCAGCAATTCTCAAAGCCTTGCGCTCGAAGTTCCGAATAATATACGCAAGGTTCCGAGCCTTGCCCGCAACGCTAAATGTCTTGCGCGCAATGCTCAGCGTGATAAACGCAAGGTTCCGAGCCTTGCCCGCAACGCTAAATGTCTTGCGCGCAATGCTCAGCGTGATAAACGCAAGGCGCCGAGCCTTGCTCGCAACGCCAAAAGCCTTACGCGCAAAGCTCCGAGCAATAAACGCAAGGCGCCGAGCCTTGCTCGCAACGCCAAAAGCCTTGCGCGCAAAGCTCCGAGCAATAAACGCAAGGCGCCGAGCCTTGCCCGCAACGCTAAAAGCCTTGCTCGTAAGCCAAAAAGCCTTGCGAGCCGGCCGTAATGCCAAACGCAGCGCGGAATTCGAACGGGCGGGCTAGTGGGGCCGGCGGCGAGCGGTTTGCGCCGGTTCGGTTCGCGGCTGGCCGGTGTCGACGGTATCACCGCCAACCGGCTGCCCTTGGCCGGTAAGCGCGGTTCACTGGCGCGGCACTTTAACTTAAATTTAATGGGGTATTCAGCTTGAGCTTATCGCCGTCGAATAGGATTTTGGCTTCCTAATCTTATTCGTTCAGGAGAACAAACCGTATGAACCCCGCCTTATCCGTCAGGCTATTCAGTTTTCTTACCGTGTTGGGCCTGTCGGCCAGCGCCGTTGCCGCGACCACCGTACAAATTGGTCCTAGCGGTAAAACCTTCGCGTCGGCGGCCGTCGCTTGCGCGATCAATCCGGCGACCGGCACCCAAGCCGCTACGATCCAAGCGGGACTGTTCAATCCCAGCGCCAAAACCACGGCCACGGTTCGCCTCAATGGCGGCACGGTTGCTAAAGTGACCGCAGCCCAGCCCGCCGTGCCGGTTTGGCTGGCGGACGGCAATAACAGCGTGGTGGTGGCTCTGTCCAAACGGGTTGCCGACACCTATACGTTCACGGTCCAAGCGGATTTCTGCAGCCTGCCGGATACCTCGGGCAATACCTTCAGCAGCGACGGTACCTTAGAGTACGCGGCCAGCGGCAAATCCTACGCGCTGGTCAGCCCCGGTTGCGCCTTCAATCCGGCCACCGGCAATGCCCAACCCTTTGTTAACCTGTTCGATAACGGCACTTATCTATTGAACGTGTCGATCAATGGCACGCCGTTAACCCAATTGAACGGCACCACCCGTAAAGCCGTGCCGGTGTTTTTGGGCGCGGGCCCGAACGTGATCTCGGCCGCGAACGGCACCCTGTCCACCGACTACTACATCCGCGATGGCGGCGACGGTACCTGCACTCTGCCGTAAGCCGCCGCTCGTATCGATTTGCAAACCTCGTTATCCACTTTGCCGCCCGGGATGGGCGGCTTTTTTTTGCTCGAAATCCGGCCACCTTGTCTTCCGCGCGCTTGGAGTTAGTCAAAGCCTATCGGCCATGCGGGACTGCTTGCGACGAAAGCCATTAGGCTAAGCAACGGCGTAGCGTCCCCCGTTTTAGTCAACGCCCGCGAAACCCGGATACCCCAGCAAACGACAGGCGTATGGCCTAAACTTGGCGCATGAATCTACCCGTATTGTTTTTCATCGCCGGTCTGCTGGTATTGCTGATAGCGTTTTGGCGGCGTTTACGGCGTTCCGCCCGTGCCGACTATATTCGTACTTACCGTTTTCCGCCGGCGCTTTACGACAAGCTTCGCAAGCGCCGGCCGGAATTGGCATTAAAGGATTGCCAGTTGGTGGGGCGGGCCTTGCGGCAGTTTTTCCTGGCTTATTTGCTGGGCGGTCGCCGTTACGTGTCCATGCCCTCGCAAGTGGTCGACGATCTCTGGCACGAATTGATTTTATATACCCGCCATTACGACAGTTTCTGCAAAAAAGCCTTTGGCGGCTTTCTGCACCATACGCCGGCGGTGGTGCTGAGCCGGGATAAACAAAACAACAGCGGTTTGCGCCGAATTTGGTGGCTGACTTGCCGCGACGAGAATATCGATCCGCGCAATCCCAGTCGTTTGCCGTTACTGTTTGCTATCGATAAAAAACTTCAGATTACCGACGGCTTTGTCTATGTGCCGGATTGTCGCGGCGTGCGGCGCGAAGACGATACCGGCGGAGGGACGGCCTACTGCGGCGGGGATTTCTCCAGCAACGATTTCGACGGCTCGACCGACGGCTTCGGCGACGGGTCCTGGAGCGGCGACAGTGGCGATGGCGGTAATGGTGACGGCGGCGATGGCGGTTGTGGTGGCGGCTGCGGCGGCGATTGACTTGGCGATGGCCGACGGCGGCCAGCGCTCGGCGAGTTGTCGCCCCGCTTTTTCAACGGAGGAAGGCACTTGAGATTGAAACCATTCGCGGTGCCCATGCCAAATAGCGTCGTTCCTTAGGTATCTGACCGAGACTTTGGAGGTCGATCATGCCGAACTTTTCCGGCTTGTCTCGCATCGATGGACAGCATCGGGCCGCCAACGCGCGTAATGCGCGGCGTTGCGGCCTTCTTCAGGCGTTCGCTTGCCAGGACGGTGGTTCGCGATGACAATTCCCGCCGAGATGACCTCTTTACTACCCCAACAAATCGCGCCGGTCGATCCCCGTCAACGCGCATTGACCGAGACCTATCTGGCCAGCCGGATCGATGCGCTGGCGCGTTATTTTTTAGGGTTGCGGGCCGAGGTCGATGCCCAATTGGCGCTTAGTTTGCCCGATGCAGCCGGCAAGGCCTACCCCTACGGGCGCTGCGAGGAAATTACCCGCGAGGTGTATGCGCTGTTGGCGACGCGGCTGCGATTGGCCGAGACCCCTGTCGAACGCTGGCTACACGAATTCATTGCTCACGGCGGCTTCGTACGCTCGGTATGGGGCGTGTTGCGCGAGCAATATTTCCAAAATGCGTTGCAAGTGGGCGGATTGTATGTGGATGTCGCCAACGATACCGTCGATGTCGCCAAACCGCCGGTGGAAATCCTGCCGCTGGAAAGCAGCGGCTTGCTGGCGGTGCGCGATCTCGCCCATTTTCGCCGTACCGCCGAAGCGTATTGGGGCGCGACGGTTTACGCCAATCACGTACTGCCGTCGTTGGCGCCCTTGTTGCCGATGGTGTCGGTCAGTCCCGGCCGGCTGCGGCCCGGATTGCAATCGGCCTGCGATTACATGATCGCGCTGATGTGCCGCGATGGCTTCGAGCAAGCCGAAGCCTGGCTGCGCGACGGCCCGCCGCCGCCGGCCGAATTGGCGGCGGAACTGCTGAACCAGACGCCGGCCGATTTGCGGCCGTGGACCGAGCGGGGGGGCGATGAGGCCGTTGCCGCCTGCCGGCGCGCCCGACTTGGTGCTTGCGCCGCCGACGACCGCTGGCGGCAAGCGCGGGTGTTGGATTACTTGCGTTCGTTGCAAAGCCCGCCGGCCGCGAATCCGGCACCGTCGGCCGGCTGATACGCGGGATTTGTAAGCGCGGACAGGGGCAGGGCGGCGATAGCGCGCCAGTTCGCTGAATTCCCGTGAATTTAGGGCTTATCGAGTGGCCTTTAACGGTTTTATTGTCCCGCCCCCCTCGGCTCCGCTCGGGGCAAGCCTCGATTGCCTTCAGTGCAGGCCTCGGCTCCGCTCTGGGCCAGTCTGGTTTCGTTCGGGGGGGGGGCTCGGCTTCGCTCTGGGCCAGTCTGGCTTCGTGCGGGGGTGAGCCTCGGCTTCGCTCGGGGCTAGTCTGGCTTCGTGCGGGGGTGGCCTCGGCTTCGCTTGGGGCTAGTCTGGCTTCGTGCGGGGCAACTTCGGCTTTATTCGGGTCGGCCTGGCTTGGTTTTGCGGCGGGCCGACAGGCTTGGCGAACCAGTTTTACTATGAAAGTCAGCGAATGCAGTCACCCAATTCGGTGTCAGAGTACTGTCAATCGCGGCTAAAGCCGCTCCCACGCCAGGACTTTCAAATGCCGGTGCGACGCAGCAGTTTCATGAGCGTTAGGGGGCCTGAACTCGGCGGCCTTGTTTCCGCTAGGGGGCCTGGCATGCTTGGCGAATCATCCGCGCGGTCCCTGAGCAGAGCCGCGGCTTGCCCCGAGCTGAGCCGAAGCGGTCTCTGAGCGGAGTCGAGGGCGGTCCCTGAGCGGAGCCGAAGGGCCGCTAAGCCTTTCGGCGCCATCCTGTAGGATAATGGCGTTTTTTCCATTCCCGTCGTTTTATCCAAACCGTATTGCTGACTATGAACTGTGATTCCGTGTTAACCATCGCTCAACAAAGCCGCGCGGCGGCTCGTCAATTGGCCTCGGTGTCGGCGGCCGCCCGCAATCGCGCCTTGGCGAACATGGCCGAAGCGCTGGAGGCGGTTAAGCAATCCGTGCTGGAGGTCAACGCGCTGGAAATCGCCAAGGCGCGCGATGCGGGCCAGTCGGACGCGATGGTCAAGCGGCTGACGATAGACGACAAGACCTTCAATTACATGTTGTCGCGTCTGACGAAAGTCGCGCAACTGCCGGACCCGCTGAATCGGGTGCTGACCGGCCATACCAACCCGGCCGGCTTGCGGGTGTATAAAAAATCGGTGCCGCTGGGGGTGATCGGCATTATTTACGAGTCGCGTCCCAACGTCACCACCGATGCTGCCGGCGTCTGCATTAAAAGCGGCAACGCGGTGATTTTGCGCGGCGGATCGGAAGCGCTGCAAACCAACGCCATTTTGACCGATGCAATGGTCGCCGGCGCGGTCGCGGCCGGCTTGCCGCAACACGCGATTCAGATCATTCGTACGCCCGGCCACGAAGCGGTCGGCGAGTTGTTGAAAATGGACGGTTATATCGACGTGCTGATACCGCGCGGCGGGAAGGGCTTGATTCAGCGTATCGCCGAAGGCACCCGAATTCCGGTCATCAAGCATTACGACGGGATTTGCCATTTGTATTTGGCCGGCGACGCCGAGCCCGACAAGGCGGTGGCCTTGGCGGTCAACTCCAAATGTCAAAGCGTGCAGGTTTGCAATGCGCTGGAAACCTTGCTGGTCGATAGCCAATGCGCCGAACAATTACTGCCGTTGTTGAACGAAGCATTTACCGCGAATCATATCGAACTGCGCGGTTGCGAGCGTACCCAAACGTTGTTGCCCGGTATCGCCGCCGCCGGCGAAGAGGATTGGTCCACCGAATATCTGGCGCCGATTTTGTCGGTGAAAGTCGTGGCCGGCATCCTGGCCGCGATCGATCATATCAACCGTTACGGTTCCGGCCACACCGACGGTATCGTTACCCAAAGTCTGAGTCTGGCCCGGCAATTCGAGGAACAGGTGGATTCGGCATCGGTGATGATCAATGCCTCGACCCGGTTATCGGGCGGCGGCGATTACGGCTTGGGTTCGGTCGTCGGTATCAGTACCGATAAACTCCACGTGCGCGGTCCGGTCGGTCCCGACGAACTGACGACCTATAAGTGGGTGGCGGTGGGGGACGGGCATTTGCGGGCTTAGCGTTTGGCGACAGGCTCGTCGGGGTAGGATCCGCAACGATCGATCGCGACCCAGCGCGCGCCGGATTGCCTCCAACGAGGAAGGTCATCGGCCTAATCGGTGTTTAGGGCGCTGAGCAAGTTTTCCGGATGAAGCAGTTGCTGTTTGATCTCGGCCGCGCGCCAATCCGGGTGCAATTGCAATAATAACGCGGTAAGTCCGGCAACATGGGGCGTGGCGAAGGAGCTGCCGGTCATGAAGTCGTAGGACTCGTGAGGTAAGGTCGTCAAAATATCCCGGCCCGGCGCCGCGATTTGGTTGCCGTCCGCCTTAAGGTTGAGGTCGAGTTGATTCACGGCGATGACGCCGGGAATGTTGGCCGGAAATCCGCCGGCCAGCGGGTTGCCCGGCACGGCGGCGATAACGATGATGTCTTTGGTCAGGGCTTTTTCGATCAGCATTTTCAGCAACGGGTCTTCCGGTCCGCTCAAACTGAGGTTAATAATCCGCGCATTCATCCGAATCGCTTGATTCAAGGCCAAGGCCAGCGTGAAACTGTTGCAGCGAGCGGCCAGCGCATTGGGTTGTTCCGGCCAGCACGCACGAAGCGCCAGGACGTCGGCGGCCGGCGCGATACCGGCGATCCCGATGCCGTTGTCGGGGCGCGCCGATAACACGCCGGCCACCGCGGTACCGTGCATGTCGGCCAGATTATGATCGCCAGGTTCCGGCGCCAGGTTTTCCGAATAATCAATTTGGCCTTTCAAATCCGGATGTTCCAGGTCGACGCCGGTATCGATCAACGCGATGCGTACGCCTTGGCCGGTGGCCCGCTTATGCCATTCGCCGATGTTTAACGCGTTGTACGCGGTTTGCAACGGCAAATAGGGGTCGCCCGTCGGATTTCCGGCCGGGTGGTCGGCCAGCACTTGGAAGCTCTGCATGGGCTGCACCGTGCCGACATCGTCGTCGTTTTGCAATTCGCCGATGACTTGCGGTAACGGCAGCGCGTTGGGGATTTCGTAAACCACGCAACTGACGCCGAGTTCCGTGACCGGCCATTGGGCGACGAAGCGCAGTTGGTGGCGTTCCGCCAGCTTTAGCGCGATACGCTCGCTCCAGGACGAATTGCCGTAAGTGCCGCGCGTCCGATAGCGATCCTGGGAATTGCCGGGTAAATCGCGTTGAATGCCGCGGTCAATAAAGGTCACCAAAATCCGCCGTTCCTGATCGGCAGGCTGGTCGCCGAGGTTCGCGAAGTCGATTCGATCGGCGCAACCGCATCCGAGTAACAAGAGTATCGCGAGTGTCGCTACACGGATCGGACTCATGGTTGTATCACAGGCTCCGCCAGCAACACGTCGGATCGGCTCCGGAGCAGGGCGATGGCTTGCTCCAGATTCGGGTGACCGTCCTCGGTGCTCAGACGCACGGTCAAGGCGCCGACACTATTGGCTTCGCCTTGTTGTTCGCCGTGTAAATCCCGGAGCACGGCCGATATATCCGTAGCCGATACGGTATTGGCAAAGACCACGCGCAAGGTCGGCGCCGCGAGTCCGCCGGGTTTGGCGGTTGCCAAGGTCCGGTAGCCGTCGGTGCCGATCGGCATGAGTTGCCAGCCCAGCGGCATTAAGGCCAGCAAGATCGAAGCCGCCAATGCGTAGCGGAAACCGCGATGTTTGCTGTAGGCGTTCGAGCGGCGGGGCGTCCGCGACGGTACCTGGCGATCGTTGGGCGCGGCCGAGTCGGCCGAGCGGTCGCGGGAGCGAAGTTTGGCGGACACGTTGGCGAACGACGTTTCCGCGGCGATATCCAGATCGGTTGATTGGCTGATGGCTTGCGCCAGCTTTTTCAGACCTTGCAATTCCCGGCGGCAGGTCAGGCAGGTCCGAATGTGTTTATCCACCAGTCGGTACTCCGCTTCCGGCAGGCTGTCGTTGGCGTACCACGGCAGCAGTCGCTGAACTTGTTGATGTTGGGCTTGGGTGTGGGCTTCGGCGTTCATCGGTCTAATCTCCCTGGCCTAGGCAAAGGCTTGCAGCTTTTTGCGGGCATGGAACATACGGGTTTTCACGGTATTCTCCGGGCAGTCCAGGATTTTGGCGATTTCCTGGTAGGGCAGGCCGTGGTAGAAGGTCAATTCGATCACGGCACGTTGATCGGGCGGCAGATGGGCCAGCGCGCGGTTCAACCAATCGGCGGTCTCGAAATTGTCGGCCAAATTGGCCAACGGATCGCCCAGCGTTTCGTGAAAGTCCTCGATATCGACATCCGCGCTGTATTTGCCGGCCTTGGATAAGGCCTTCAGCGCCTTGCGATAGGCGATACCGAATACCCAAGTCGAGACTTTGCTCTCGTGGTTGAAGCGCCGCGGCTGCTCCCAGATCAGCAACAGGGTTTCCTGTATCAATTCTTCGATATTTTCGGCGTCGCGAGTGACGCGCAAAATAAATCGAAACAAGCGCGGGTAGTACAGTTTATAAAAAATCTCGAAGGCTTGAGCGTCCCCTTCGGCGATACGGAGCAGAATTGCCTGTTCATCGACGGGATGTTCGGTGTGGTTCGGCATGGGTGGTATTGAATTACGCACTAGACGCAGCATCATCTAACCTTGGTCGCGGATCCTCGGGTGGTCTCGGGTATATGCCGCGCTGGGCGTCCAAGGTTCAATGACGGTTCGCTTTTAAAATCCGACAGTGACCGAAAATAGATATCGGTCGTCTTGCGGGCGCGGATAGAATTCGTCTTGATTCGGATCGGCGTGGTGATGAGCCGTCAACGCGGCGTCCAAGTAGCGCATATCGACCGACACATGTTCGTTCACAAACCAGGAAAGACCGGCATTCCAGTAAAAATAGTCCTGGCCCAATAATCTACCTGCTTGATGGTAGCCCAAACCTGCCGAAAATTGTACGGTATCCCAAATGTCGCGCCGATAATTCAGTTCGTAATTGGGCACGTCGGCCTGTCGTTGGTAGGCATTGGGAGCGACCGAAATCGTGGCGCTCAGCCAGTCGCGGAAATGTAGCGAGGCGGAATATTCGGCATAATCGGCGGAGTGGTTGAATAGTTTGTTATCGAAAAGGTATCCGCTAACCGACAGCTCGGCCCGCCAATCTCTGTCGATCGGCCAATTCCATCCGAAATAAGGTTTGATTTCAATTTCCGCGCGGTTGCTGTTTGTTTGGTCGTCGAAGCGAACTTGAGACAAGCCGAGGCCGGCGAACCAGCCGATCTCGTGTTGGTAATCCAGATGGGCTTGAGCCAACGGATTGCCCTGATTTTTGGAGTAGCCCCGGTAGATGTAATCGCTGAGGAAGGTCAAGCTACCGTGCCATTCGGCCACGGCAGGCGGGGTGTCCGGTAACCAACAAGCCAGACCTATCGCCAATGAAAACAAACCTTTGCGAAAAATAGTCCTAAACTCCATAAGGGAGGGTAGCGATGGCGGGGATTCACACCTCGACGTAGCGGTAGGCAACGGCGCTTATTCGACGCATTATTTACCAGTTACATTGAACCTTCAACTTATTCGGAGAATAGCTCGATCTGGCTACGCGTTGGTTCGGGTGAGTCGTAACTTACGACTGTATTGCGCAACTAGATATTCTGCTTGTAAGCGCTATCCGCCGAAACTGGTCTCGCCGCCGCAACCGGATAGTTAAGAGAGCGTTAAGAAAGCTTGTCTACAGTCGCCCGCAAGTCAATTACAACGGATCGTCATGAATACCTCGCTTAGTGTAAGCACTCAAAGACTCAGGGAAGATTGCATTAGTGGCGGAATCTATGTTGCAACGGACGGCATGTTGAGATTTTGCGTCACCGGTCCGGTGATGGAGCTACCTATCGATTTTAAGGAATGGTATCAAGCGGAGGCCGAGGATGCTGCCGCGGATCGCTTTAAGGCCGCTTAACGACAGCTCTTCTTTTGAATGCCCTGATGGTTGGCACGTGCGCCGGCATTAAGGAAATGCGCGGCGGGTAACCGACGAGATGGGGGAGCTCTCGTCGGCTGTTGCCAAAGAAAAGAATTAGTGCGCGCTGTAATGGCTTTCGATGTAGCGCTCGACCAATTCCTGAAACTCGCCGGCAATGTTATCGCCTTTTAACGTCACGGTTTTAACGCCGTCTTCGAATACCGGCGCGACCGGCGTTTCTCCGGTGCCTGGCAAGCTGATGCCGATATTGGCGTTCTTGCTTTCGCCCGGTCCATTGACGACGCAACCCATCACCGCGACTTTCATCTCTTCGACGCCTTGATACTTGTTTTTCCAGAGCGGCATTTGGTCGCGCAAATAGCCTTGAATATCTTGGGCCAGTCTTTGGAAATAGTCGCTGGTGGTGCGGCCGCAACCGGGGCAAGCAGTGACCATCGGCGTAAACGAGCGGAAGCCCATCGTTTGCAGAATCTCCTGAGCCACGACAACTTCCTTGGTGCGGGCGGCGCCGGGTTCCGGCGTTAGCGAAATACGGATCGTATCGCCGATGCCTTGTTGCATCAGTATACCCAGTGCCGCCGACGAGGCGACAATACCCTTGGAGCCCATGCCGGCTTCGGTCAGGCCTAAATGCAAGGCATAGTCGCAACGCTCGGACAGGTCTTGGTAAATGCTGATTAATTCCTGCACATCGCTGATTTTGCAGGAAAGAATGATTTTGTCCTTGCCCAGCCCTAGCTCTTGCGCCTTGGCGGCGCTTTCCAACGCGGATAGCACGATGGCTTCGCGAGTGATGGCCGGTAACTCCTTAGGCTCCGCCAGTTGGCGGTTTTCATCGAGTAAGCGGGTTAGCACCGCCTGATCCAGACTACCGCCGTTAACGCCGATCCGTACCGGTTTGTTGTACTGGATCGCGAATTCGATCATTTGTTGGAATTGCGGATCGCGGGCTTTACCCTTGCCGACGTTGCCGGGATTGATTCGGTATTTGGCTAGGGCCTGGGCGCAGTCCGGATATTTTTCCAATAATTTGTGGCCGTTGAAATGGAAGTCGCCGATAATCGGTACCGAAAACCCTTTTTGCTCGAGCTGGTTAACGATGTCCGGGACGGCCTTGGCGGCTTCCTCTGTGTTGACGGTGATCCTGACCAATTCCGACCCGGCGGTCGCCAATTCCATAATCTGCTGTACGCTTCCCGCAACATCGGTAGTATCCGTGTTGGTCATGGATTGGACTACAATCGGAGCGCCGCCGCCGACTCTGACGTTGCCAACCAAAACCTGTTGAGTGTGCTTTCTGGGACTTATGGACATAGAAATGTTTTGCAAGAAATCGAAGTTGTTTGGAAAAATACCAAGCGTTTTACTCGGTCTTAAAATTATAACCCAACGCCAATAGTCAAGAGTTAATTTGTGTTGATCAATTATTTTTCCGACGTGCATTTGGAATTCGGCGAGCAGGCGGCGCCGGAAACCGACGCGGACATTATCGTGGCGGCGGGTGACATTGGCGTTTTCGACCAAGGCGTGGCTTGGTTGAAGGCTTTGAATAAACCGGTGATCTACGTCGCGGGCAACCATGAGTTTTATGGCTACGAGTATCGCCAGGTGCTGGAAATGTTGCGCCGGGAATGCGCGGGCAGCCAGATTCATTTTCTGGAAAAAGATCAGTTTGTGTTCCAGGGTGTACGCTTTATTGGCTGCACGCTCTGGACTGATCTGTTTTCCGAAGGCGACGAAAAAGCGAATGCGCTGCAGAAAACCCTCAACGATTTTCGCCGGATCAGCTTTGAGGATCAGGCGTTCTCGCCCTATCAGTTTTCGGCCTTGCATGCCGATGCCAAGAGCTGGCTGGAAGCGCGTTTGGCCGAACCCTACGCCGGAAAAACCGTCGTTGTCACGCATCACGCGCCTACCGAATGGAGCTGGATAGGTTCGCCCAAAGTTCTAAAGCGATTGGCCTATTGCAACGATTTGAAACCTTTGTTTCACGAGTACGAGATCGCTGCTTGGTTTCACGGCCATGTTCACAATTTGGGAGACTATCGTATCGCCGACGCGCGCATCCTCAGTAATACCCGCGGCTATCTAGGGCGTAAAACCGTTGAGGGATTCGATATCAATAAAACCATCGAAATTTGAAGCCAAAAAACGCCTTACTTCGTGCGTTAACCGGGGCTGCAGGCGGCGTCGCGACTGAGGATTTCTCGTTGAGAAAGCCGATAAGTTGTGATGTAATGACGCGGTTTTATGTCTTGAAGTGCCCGGTGGGGTTGGAGTTTTTTCCGGCGGGCTTTTGCTGCAATCTGTCTGGAGAGTAGGCGTATCTACTATGCAATTTACATTAAAAAAAGGTTTGGACTTGCCCATTACGGGTGGACCCGAACAGAAAATAAGTGACGGTAACGGCATCAAGTCGGTAGCGCTTTTGGGCTGCGATTATGTCGGCCTAAAGCCAAAAATGCTGGTTGCCGAAGGGGATAAAGTCAAGTTGGGCCAAGCTTTGTTCGTTGATAAGCAAAACCCCAGCGTCAACTTTACCTCGCCGGGAGCCGGAGTGGTCAAGGCCGTCAATCGCGGCGATCGCCGAGTGTTATTGTCGGTAGTGATCGAACTGAGCGGCAATCAACAAGAAAGCTTCGCCAGTTATGACGAGGCGGCGCTGGCCGGCTTGTCCGCCGATCAAGTCAAGGAAAATCTGTTGGCTTCCGGCCTTTGGACTTCTTTCCTGACTCGCCCCTACGGCAAAGTTCCTGCCGCCGACAGCGCGCCGAGCGCTATCTTCGTTACCGCGATCGACACCCGACCCTTGGCCGCGGACCCGGTCGTGGTGGTTAAAGACCGGGCGGCCGACTTTCTGAACGGTTTGACCGTGATCGCCAAACTGACCGCCGGCAAGACTTATTTGTGTAAAGCCAGCGGCGCGGACGTGCCAAGCAACAGCGCGGTTCAGGTCGCGGAATTCGCCGGTCCGCATCCGGCCGGATTGCCCAGCACTCACATCCACTTCCTCGATCCGGTTAACGGCCATAAATCGGTCTGGCATATCGACTATCAAGCGGTGATGGCGATCGGCGCCTTGTTCACGACCGGCAAATTGAATGTCGAAAGAGTCGTATCGCTAGCCGGACCTACCGTTAAAAATCCGCGGTTGGTGCGTACTCGGGTCGGTGCGAATCTGGAAGACTTAGTCGCCGGCGAATTGCAGGACGTTGAAAATCGCGTGATTTCCGGTTCGGTGCTGTATGGCCACGAAGCCGCTGGTGCGTTGGCGTATTTGAGCGCCTACAGTCTGCAAGTTTCGGCACTGAAAGAAGGTCGCGATCGCGAATTCTTCGGCTGGATAGTGGCCGGCAAGGACAAATATTCGGCGATGAACGTTTATGTGTCCAGCAAGGATCGCAAAGATGGCCGTTTGTTTCCGTTAACAACCGATAAGAACGGCAGTAACCGGGCCATCGTGCCGGTCGGCGTTTACGAGAGCGTAATGCCGATGGATATTTTGGCGACGCCGTTACTGAAAGCCATTGTGGTCGGCGACACCGATACCGCGCAAGCCTTGGGTTGTCTGGAGTTGAATGAGGAAGATGTTTCCCTGTTCACCTTTGTCGATCCCGGTAAGCATGATTTCGCGCCGGTGCTTAGAGCTAATTTAACTAAAATCGAGAAGGAAGGATAAATGTCGGCTAGAGACTTATTAGATAGCATAGAGCCGCATTTTACAAAAGGCGGCAAGTTCGAAAAGTACTACGGTCTCTACGAGATGGTGGATACTTTTATCTACACGCCGTCCGATGTAACGCGCGGTAAAACCCACGTTCGGGACGGAAACGACCTGAAACGGACCATGACCTTCGTGGTTATCGCCACGGCGTTCTGCATATTGATGGCGTGGTACAACACCGGTTATCAGGCTAATTTGGCGATGAAGGCGATGGGTGTCGAAGCGATCGACAACTGGCGCCGCTTCCCTATGGTCTTGTTCGGTTACAACCCGTACAACCCCTTATCGTGCCTGGTGCACGGCATGCTGTACTTCTTCCCGATCTATTTCACCACGCTGGCCGTGGGCGGCGTTTGGGAAGTGTTGTTCGCCACCGTTCGTAAGCACGAAGTCAACGAAGGCTTCCTGGTTTCGTCGATGCTTTACACGTTGATTCTGCCGCCGGACATGCCTTTGTGGCAAGTGGCGCTGGGTATCTCCTTCGGTATCGTGTTGGGCAAAGAGGTGTTCGGCGGTACCGGTAAAAACTTCCTGAACCCAGCCTTGACCGGCCGGGCCTTCCTGTTCTTCGCCTATCCGGCTTCGATTTCCGGCGACTCGGTTTGGGTCGCGGTGGACGGTTATAGCGGCGCCACCGCATTGTCGCTGGCTTCCGCCGGTGGCTTGGACGCGATCAAAGCCAGTTTCGGCTGGTTCCAAGCCTTCTTGGGCTTCATTCCCGGTTCGATGGGTGAAACCTCGACCTTGGCCTGTCTGCTGGGCGCGGCCTTCCTGCTATACACCCGCGTCGCATCTTACCGGATCATGGCGGGCGTGTTGATTGGCATGATCGCGATGTCCACTTTACTGAACGTGGTCGGCAGCAATACCAATCCGATGTTCGCGATTCCCTGGTATTGGCACATGGTGTTGGGCGGTTTTGCGTTCGGTACCGTCTATATGGCCACCGATCCCGTTTCCGCCGCCAATACCGATACCGGCCGCTGGATTTACGGCATCTTGATCGGTGTGATGATCGTCATCATTCGGGTCGTAAACCCGGCGTTCCCGGAAGGCGTGATGCTTGCAATTCTTTTCTCCAACATGTTTGCGCCGTTGATTGATTACTTTGTCGTCCAAGCGAATATCAGAAGAAGGATTAAACGCCATGCTTAATGCTGAGAAAAAAACCTGCAAGTATAACGAGCAGCTCTGTAAATATTACGAGCAGTTCAGAGTTTATGCCGACCGTATCCTAGCGCTGAGCAACGACAGTTTGGAAAAAACCATCAATGTCGCATTGGCCCTATGTTTGGTCTGCGCGGTGTTGGTGTCTATGGCCACTGTCGCATTGCGTCCGTTGCAGTCGCACAACAAAGCCCTGGACATGAAGAAAAACATTCTCGATGTCGCCGGTTTGTTGGAAAACGATACCAACATCGATGCGGCCTTCAAGGACAGAATCGAAGCCAAATTGGTCGATCTGGCGACCGGCGAATACGTTGACGGCGACGTTGACGAATACGACCAACGCAAGGCGGCCAAGGACCCGGCAACCAACGAAGTGATTCCGGTCGAGAAAGACATCGCCAGCATTCGGATGAAGGCCAAGGTTGCTAAGGTGTTTTTGGTGAAGGACGCCGGTAAATTGCAATCCATCATTCTGCCGATTAACGGCTACGGCTTGTGGTCTACGATGTACGGGTTCCTGGCGCTGGAAGCCGACGGCCAAACCGTGCAAAGCATCAACCTCTACGACCAAGGCGAAACACCGGGTCTGGGAGGCGAGGTGGTTAACCCCAACTGGCGGGCGTTGTGGAAAGGCAAGAAAGTCTACGGCGATAACGGCGAAGTGGCTTTGACCCTGGTGAAAGGCTCGGTCGATACCAGTCGTCCGGATGCGGTCAACAAAGTCGACGGCCTGGCCGGCGCCACCTTGACCAGCCGCGGCGTCAGCAATTTGATCCTGTACTGGATGGGACCGGAAGGTTTCGCGCCGTACCTGAACAAAATCAAGTCAAACGGTTAGGAGTCGTCATGGACAAAGAAACTAAAAAAGTA
Organism: Methylomonas sp. MS20; assembly: GCF_050275925.1. Lineage (NCBI taxonomy): Bacteria > Pseudomonadati > Pseudomonadota > Gammaproteobacteria > Methylococcales > Methylococcaceae > Methylomonas > Methylomonas sp. MS20. Next base: position 3,471,499 of record NZ_CP189962.1, on the reverse strand, counting down.
TTATTCGAACCATTGGTCGATAACAACCCGATTACCTTGCAGGTGCTCGGCGTTTGTTCGGCGCTGGCGGTGACCTCGCAAATGTCGACCTCGCTGATCATGGCGCTGGCCTTGACCTCGGTTACCGCGTGTTCCAGCGCGGCGATCAGCGCCGTGCGCCAGCACACGCCGAGCAGCATCCGTATCATCGTGCAGATGATCATCATCGCTTCGTTGGTGATCGTGGTAGATCAGTTGTTGAAAGCCTTCGCGTTCGATGTTAGTAAAAAACTGTCGGTGTTCGTCGGTTTGATCATCACCAACTGTATCGTCATGGGCCGCGCCGAAGCGTATGCGATGAAAAATCCGCCGCTGCAAAGTTTTATCGACGGTATCGGCAACGGTGCCGGCTACAGCTTGATTTTGATTCTGGTCGCCTTGGTTCGCGAAACGCTGGGTTCCGGCAAATTGTTGGGTATCGAAGTATTACCGTTGGTCAAAGATGGCGGTTGGTACGTACCGAACGGTTTGATGCTGTTGCCGCCCAGCGCGTTCTTCGTGATCGGTTTGATTATTTGGGCTTTCCGCACCTGGAAACCGAAACAAGTCGAACACAACGAGTTCAAAATCATGGCTATTGCTCACGGTGAAGGAGGGCATCACTAATGGAAGCCTATATCAGCTTATTTGTTAAAGCGGTTTTCATCGAAAACCTGGCGTTATCGTTCTTCCTGGGGATGTGTACCTTCTTGGCGGTGTCCAAGAAGATCTCAACGGCGATGGGTCTGGGTATTGCGGTCATGGTGGTACAAACCTTGACCGTGCCGGCCAATCAGTTCATCTATCAAACCTTGTTGAAGGAAGACGCCCTGGCCTGGATTGGCATTACCGGCGTGGACTTGAGCTTTCTTAGTCTGCTCAGTTGTATCGGCATGATCGCCGCGATCGTGCAGATTCTGGAGATGACGTTGGATAAGTTCTTCCCGGCGCTCTACAACGCATTGGGTATCTTCCTGCCTTTGATTACCGTGAACTGCGCGATTTTGGCCGGTAGCTTGTTTATGATCGAGCGCGACTACAACTTCGGTGAGAGTGTGACCTACGGTATCGGTTCCGGCTTCGGTTGGGCCTTGGCCATTACGTTGATGGCTGGCGTTCGCGAGAAGCTGAAATACAGCGACGTGCCGGCGGCCCTGCAAGGCCTGGGTATCACCTTCATTACCGCCGGCTTGATGTCTTTGGGCTTTATGGCGTTCTCTGGAATTCAATTGTAAGGGTATCGTAATGCTAGAAATTGCATTAGGGGTTATTTTCTTCACGGCTATCGTGATTGCGCTGGTGTTTATGATCATCGGCGCGAAAAGCAAACTGGTGGCCGCCGGGGATGTGGAAATTCTGATCAACAACGAGAAGAAGATTCACGTGCCGGCCGGTTCGAAATTGTTGAATGCGCTGTCCGACAACCAATTGTTCGTTTCGTCCGCTTGCGGCGGCGGCGGTTCTTGCGGCCAATGCAAGGTGAAAGTGCATAGCGGCGGCGGCGATATTCTGCCGACCGAGCTGTCGCACATTACCAAGCGCGAAGCGGCTCACGGCGAACGTCTGGCGTGCCAGGTCGCGGTGAAAACCAATATGGCGGTCGAAGTCGAGGACAGCGTATTCGGCGTCAAAAAATGGCTTTGCACCGTCAAGTCCAATGACAACGTCGCGACCTTCATTAAAGAGTTGGTATTGCAATTGCCGGAAGGCGAAGCGATCAATTACCGCGCGGGTGGTTATATTCAAATCGAATGTCCGCCGCACGTGTCCAAGTACGCGGATATGGATGTCGCCGAGGAATACCGTCCGGATTGGGATAAATTCAATCTGTGGCGTTATGTTTCCGACGTCAAAGAACCGACTCTGCGGGCCTACTCGATGGCTTCCTATCCGGAAGAAAAAGAGATTATGTTGAACGTGCGGATCGCCACGCCGCCGCCGGGCGCGCCGGACGGTATTCCGCCAGGCATCATGTCTTCTTTCATCTTTAATTTGAAGCCGGGCGATCAAGTTTGGGTTTCAGGTCCTTACGGAGAATTTTTCGCCAAGGATACCGATGCCGAAATGGTCTTCATCGGTGGCGGTGCCGGTATGGCACCGATGCGTTCGCACATTTTCGACCAGTTGCGTCGGTTGAAATCCAAACGCAAAATCACGTTCTGGTATGGCGCGCGCAGCAAGCGGGAAATGTTCTATGTCGAAGATTTCGACATGTTGCAACGCGAGAACGACAACTTTCAATGGCACGTGGCTCTGTCCGATCCGTTGCCGGAAGACGAATGGACCGGTTACACCGGCTTCATCCACAACGTGTTGTTCGAGGAGTTCATCAAGAACCATCCGGCGCCGGAAGACTGCGAGTTCTACATGTGCGGTCCTCCAATCATGAACTCGTCGGTGATCAACATGCTGTTGGCTAACGGTGTAGACAGGGAAAACATCTTCCTGGACGACTTCGGCGGCTAAATCGGTTTTTTGCCGGTCGGGAACGAGGAGCAATCTCAGGATTTCTCCTCGTTTTTTTTGTGCGATGATTGGATTCGATTGGAATCAGGTTTGATGCGCGAATACGCTTAAATTGCCGTGATCGCCGCGCCGATTTCGGCCGGCCGGGTAACTATTTCAGTTTTTGACAATCTATCGGCGGTACGTATTTCAACCGCGATATCGAATTAGGGGGCAACCATGACGTATTTTTTAGTAACTTTCGTGTTTATGCTGGTCGTGATCGCCGTCATGGCGGTTGGCGTGATCTTTGGTCGGCACGCGATCAAAGGCTCGTGCGGCGGTACCGGGAACTGTATTTGTACCGAGAAGTGCGACAAGCGCAAACTGTTGGAGGCCGAGCAAGCCGCCTTATTGGCGCAGGGTGAGCGAGTTGACGGTTAACTATTCCCGCTTGCGTTTTTTATCGGCGGGATAAAACAGTTCTATCCCGCCAAGCTATGCACCAAGCGGGATTTCTATTGAATGGATTCTTCTATTTCAACGTTAAGCGGTGCTACTTCTTCGTAAATTCCAGACAGTTTGCGTTTGAATTCTTCGGTAACTTCTCGCGCATCCTGACGGGTTTTTGTCACGCGTGGCGTCAGCAATACCACTAACTCGGTCTTATCTTTGTTTCGGGTGGTTCCACCGAATAGAGGCCCTACTAAAGGCAATTCATGCAGAACCGGAACCCCGTTTCGCGAATAATCGTTATCCTCTTTGATCAAGCCGCCTAAAACGATGGTTTCTCCACTTTGAACGGCGACGCTGGTTTCGATCTCACGTTTTTGTATCGTTGGCGAGTCGATCGTGTCACTTGTGGTGGTCTTTTTTGCGGCATTGACACTTTGTAGGATGTCCATTAATACCAAACCACTGGCATTGACTCGGGGCCTGACCGCTAAATTGACGCCCGTATCGACCATCTGAATCGAGCTCGTCTGAACGATGCCGGTTGTCGTAGTGTTACTGGTGTTGCTGGTGACGGAAGATCTAACCGGTACCGAATCACCGACCTTGATGGATGCTTCTTGATTATTTAAGACCATCAGCGACGGAGAAGAAATGACATTGATGTTGTTATTGACGGCACTGGCGTTTAATACAGCAGCAATATCCTTCGATCCGCTGACGAAGGCGTAGGAAAACCCGCTGGTGGCTGCGCCCAGAGCGGCTTTGCCTAAGTCGATGCCTTGGTTCGAGCCGCCCTGTATCGTGTTATTACCGCCGTTTTGGTGATTGAAAAACCATTGGATTCCGTACTTTAGGTCGTTATTCAACGTGACTTCAACAATGGTCGCGTCAATTAATACTTGCATCGGCAACACGTCCAATTGTTTCAAGACCCGCAGGATTTTCGAATACTCCTCGGAATTCGCGACGATAATCAATGCATTGTTGCCTTCGTCGGGAATGATTTTGACGTTGGGCATGTCGTTGTTGTTCGAGCCTGCTGTCGAAGCGTTGCCAAGTACTGATCCGACGCTGCCGCTCGAGCTACCGCTACGATTTCGGTCTTGGGTCCGGTCACTCAGCGTGCGTTCGTTGGCGTCGCTACGGCTGCCGCTGCTGGAGTTGGAGCCGGAAATCGAACTGGAGCTGCTCGAAGAACCGGTGCCGGAGCCGGACGTTGAGCGATTGCTGGCCGACATGCTTTTCCGGCCTGAGGCAATCGAGGCTTTCGAGCTACGCTGACCGCCGCCGCTACCGTAAATGCTGCTCAGAGTGTCCGCCAGATCCATCGCATTGACATGCTGCGCTCGGTAGACATTCACGCCGCCGGCCGCCGCCGGATTGATCCTATCCAGTCGCAAGATCCAGTTTTCGATGTCTTTTAAGTAATGCGCCTGATGGGTGATGGCTAGAATCGCGTTCAGGCGTTCGATTTCGATGAAACGGAAGAAGCTGGAATCGCCGCCTTTGTCCTTCTCCTGTTTGTGGTTGAAGATTTGGTCCAGTTCGTCTATGACTTTGCCGGCGCTGACGTGGGCCGGCGTGAATAGCGCGAACGAACGACCTTTCAAAATATCGATATCGAAGGTATTGACCACATCCATGACCCGGCCCAGCTCGGCGCCGGAACCGGCCACCATCAGCAGATTGCGATTGGCGTCGACATGCAGTAGAGCTTTTTCCGGCAGCAAGGGTTTCAGAATTTCGCCCAATTCCGCGGCGGCGACGTTTTTGACCGGAATGATTCGGACCTGATAACCGTTGGGCATTTTCGAACCCGACAGAGAGTTGATCGAGCTGCTGTAAATAGCTTCGTTGGATGGCTTGATCAAATAAACCCCGTCCAGCGTCGAAAGCGCGGCATTGTTCAGGCTCAGCAGCATTTCCAGGGTCGGAATCAATTCTTCCTTGCTGAGCGGTTTCGAGGTCTGTAGCGTGACTTTGCCGGTGACTTGCGGACTGATCGTATAGTTGCGATTCAAGATATCGCCGAGGATCACCTTGGCTACTTCACCAAGATCCGCGTCGTCGAAATTCAAGCTGTATTCGCCTTTACCGACCGATTTTTTCGGTTCGGACGTGGTGTTGGCTTGGGCGTTGATGACGGGTTCGCCGTTCGGGAACAACTCGACCTTGGTGACTTTGTTTTCAGCGTTTTTATCGGCTTCGTTGGACAACTCCGGTAGCGATAATTGATCGCCGGACGCCGGTTTGATGTCGGCCAATGGCAGTTTCTGATGGAATTGCGGACCGATAAACTCGCAACCTGTCATCGACAGCGCTAACGCCACGACCGGCGTAAGAGTGAATTTACTAGTTGTCATTGATGTTCTCGACATTTTCAACGGGCGGAGATGGTTCGTTGGGTTTCGGGGGCGGCTGCATGGCGGCTGGCGGTTGCGCCGGTCTCGGCGGCACGGGGGGCCTGCCCGGCACCGGCGGTTTGGTTTGCGGTCTAGGCTTACGTAACGCGACGGCTTTTTCCTGGCCGGCTTGGGTCAGCACAACCCGGTCGGCCAGTATCTGTTTAAGCGTCCAGCCGGAAATGCTTTGCGATTCGTTGAGCTTTTGAAATTTTTTGGCTTCGTTGCGTTTGCTGAACAGTGCGATCGGATTCCGGTCTTTGTTGTAGATGCCGATTAAGGCCCAATCGTCGATCTGGCCCAGGTCCGGTCCGGCGGTCGCATCGGATGTCGCGGTATCCGCAATCGGCCGGCGGCCTTCGATAAACACCGGGCGATCGACGATTTCGGCGAAATTCTCCAACGAGCGTTGGCGCTCCGGCAGTTCCGGCAATTCCTCGCTTTGAAATTCAGCCGGCACGGGCGGCTCCAAGGCCTTGAGCAACTCGTTCCAGGCAAGATTGCCGTAAGTCCACTCGGCGGCCAGCGTTAAACTTGCCAGGCCGCAGCCTATCAATTGCAGTTTCAATAGTTTTTGGTTCATGAGGATTTGGCTCGCATGAAACTGACCACTTGAAAACTGACGTTGAGTTGGGTGCTGGGGTCTATTTTGTTGGTGCCGCGATTGCGGGCCCCGCGAACCGGGGTAATGTCCAGTTGATCTATTACCAGCAGCGGTACCGAAGACTCAATGCTGTGCAACACGTGGCGTAGTGCGTCTATCGAGGACACCATGCGCACCTTCACTGAAATTCGGACGAATTCGTTTTCGGCTTTGCCCGGCAGCCCCTGCGTGCTGGTGAGCTGGCCGCCGGCTTCGGTGACGGCCGTCTTGATCGCGTTTTGCAGCTCGGCGGACGCCAAGGCCTCGGTCGTGCTGTTCGAGAAGTAATCCTGCTCTTCGAATTGCTGTTGCAAGGCTTGTAAATTGTCGGCCACGCCTTGTTTGCGGGCGGCAACGGCTTGTTGGCGTTGCAGGCGGAATAACAAATCGCTTTTTTGGTCGCGATAATCCAACCATTGATTCAACAAGGGCAGCAGAATCGCAAACAGCAAGGTCAAGACGACGCCGATCAACAGCCCAAGAGCCAACCAACGTTGATAACGCGGATTACTCATTCGCCGTCCCTGACCCGTTGTCATCGGCCGGATTCGCATCGGTGTCGGTTTCCTCGGCGGTATCGGCGGCTTCGGAGGGTTCGGTTTCGGCGACGGCGGCGACATCCATGCTGATTTGAAAGCGTTCCCGGCCGGTGTTCTTATCCTGAGTCAATGGCGATACGAAAGCCACGTTGGCGAAATAGGGCGACGCTTCCAAGATGCCGATCAACGCGGACGCGGCCGGCGACTGGCCCTGAACCTGCAAGTGCTTGTCGGTGTACTGAAAGTGGGTGAGCCAGGTGTCGTCTTTCAATAACTTGCTGAGCTCGTTGAGCACTTCGATTAGCGAGGGGGTTTGGGTTTTCAGGTCGATCAAGCGTTGAGTCTTGCTCCGCACCGCCTCGATTTCCTGTTGTTGGCCCTCAATCAGCCGCGTTTCCTTTTCCAATGTTTTAATACTGGCCTTTAAGCGCTCGACCGCTTCACCTTCTCGCCAAACCGGCCAAATTGTCGCGGCCAGCAACAATAGCGCAAACAATGCGTTTAAAAGCCAGTGCAGCGATTGCGACAAGCGATTGCCGCGCGGTTGGAAACGTTCCGGCAATAGATTGTAATCCGCCGTGATACCTTCAGCGGGTAACGCCTCGGCGTAATCGACGCCGCTGGGTTGCACGCCCCAACTCTGCAATTGTTCCAGCAGGCGATCCAGCACAGGTCGCGGCGTGAGCACCAACTGAACCCGTAGTTGGCCCGAATCGGTTTTCCCCAACGGTAAGTTGGCGAAATACACCGCGTCGGCCTTGAACGGCGTGTACCGGTCCAGCTCGAAACCGACCACTTGCGCCAGGTTTTCCTGGGCGGCCAGCGGTAGATAAATGGTTTTGGTCAGACCCTGGCCCGCTTCCAGCCTGAGCAGCGTGTCGGCTTTTTGCAGTTCCGGTTGTTGCGCCAGCAACTCCCGATAGGCATCGGGATTGTCGCGATTCAGGGTTTTACTGAAGACGGGAGGCTGATCGGGGTCTAGGGCGCGGCGAAACGTCGCGGTCATGCCGGCTGGGGTTTCGGCGAAAATCAGATAGCCGCTGCGGTCGCTTAATAAGGCTAGCACCGGAGCGGGTATCCAGTAGCTCAGCTCTTTGCTCCACCAGCGGAAAAACCGCCGCAGGTCAAAATCGATTGTCGCTTGTAAATTCATTCTTGAACAAAAATTAGCTGGGATTCCATAGCCGAGTCGAATAACGACAATGCGTCTTGCCGAGGGTGCCAATCCAGGATTTTTATAGGAGGCTCATCCGGGTTCTGATTCTGAAACTTAATGACCGCTTCGAGGCCAGCGCCGGCGTCTTCGCCAATCCGGGTTTCCACCGTGATGGTAAAAGCCTGGTTCTCGGCGATTCCGCTGTCCTCGCCGGTTTCGCCGGTGTCTTCCTGGTCCGACGACTGAGCCGCCAAACGATTGTCCAAGTATACATCATGAACATTGCGTTCTTTCAGATCGGCGCCGATGATTTGCAACAGCTTCGGATCGGCAACCTTGAAATCCACTTCGGCTTGTTCCGAATACACGGTTAGCCAGGGCCGCAGGCGTTCCAGCAATTCAGCGTCGATGCCGATCACCTGTTGCAGTTCTTCGACGGACTGGAACGGTCGATTGCCGGGGCGCTGCCGCAAACCGGCCTGCTGATATTCCTTGCGTTCGGCGCCGTGTTGACGCGGCTCGTCGTCGGCATCGCGCCAATCGACGATCGCGTCCACCAAGCGAGCTTGTTCCTTCTCGTCGCTGGTCGCGCCGGCAATCACGGCTTGCAGCAGTTCCTCCTTGCCGGCGTTGATGTCTACCTTGCCGGATTCGGCGAGAATCTTGATGCGCGTGACGCCGTCCACGGTCGGGACCTGATAAACGCTGCCGTCCGATAGCCAGCGCTGCTCCTTGTCGGTTTGTTGCAGCCTGAAAATAGCCAGATTGATGCCGCTTTCGGCGATCGCCATCGCTTCGGCGTTTTTGTGCAGCGCATAACTGACGCTGCTTTCGCGGCGCATGCTTAATGCAAAACTGCCGGCCATGATGCTCAGCAAGGTCAAAATCCAGATGACGATGACCAGCGCGAAGCCGGATTGCCGATTAATTCGGGTTGGCATCGTCCACGCTCTCGGCATTGGCGGGCGGCGCGGTCAGCGTCGGTCTGGCATTGATTCTGACCGGAAAGATCATGTCGGGCCAGAAACTGTGGTCTCGCAAGACGATGCGGACCTTAATCAGCAACGGCAGTTGCTCGGCGTTGATCCATTGCTCGTGCCAGGCGGTTTTATCGGTTTCCGCGTTGGTGCCGTAATAGGCCAACTCAAAGTCCTCGACATTAGTCAGTAGGACCGTGGCCTCTGCCGCGGCGTCGGGCAATTGGCCGTAAGGTACCAGCGAAACCCGAATCACCGACGAACTATCAGGGTCGGTATCGACGGTAAACGTCTGTAAGCCCTTACGGGCCGAAGCCGAAGGCAGCGCCGCGACGAAACGAATCGCGTGCGGACGGCCTTCGAAGGCCAGCGTCTCGGCGGTTTGATTGGCGGCGTCGGGGGTGTCGGTTCTCAGACCGGTCGGCGATGACTCGTTGTCTTCGGTCGGTGCCGGCACCGGTTTGATGCCGCTGAGATGGCGTCTGAAAAACTGATAGACCACGGCTTTCTGGTTGACCTCGGTCAGCTTGGCTTCGCCGACGTTCCAGCTCTCGGCGGCAATGCGCAGACTGGCGAACAGCAGCGCGACGATGACGCTGAGCAGCGTCATCGCGATCAACATTTCGATTAGGGTAAAGCCGTTTCGAATCGGGCGGTCCATGCCGGCTATTGAGCGGTGGTCAGTTTTAAGGTATCGAGTTCAACGGTGCGGCGCTGCTCGTCGTCGCCCCAGGCTACGGTGACGTTGACTCGCATCAGTCGCGCGGCCGGTTCCTGGTCGCCGTCGGCCAGCTTGCGCAGACTTTCGCGAACGCCGCCGCTGTTTTGCACCGGTTGGACGCTGACCCGCCAATCGAAGCGTTCGCCTTCGTTGCCGTCCAGTTCGCCCGGCTCCAGCGCGGTTTCGACGCCGGTGCGGGCCATCAGCGACTCGGCGATTTGCACCGCGATCGTGTATTCCTCGGCGATTCCCGCGTGGTTGACGCCGTTGCCAAATACCCGCAACACGATGGTCAGCGCGATCGCCATGATCGAAAAGGCGACTAAAATCTCCAGCAGCGAAAAGCCGTCAAGCCGTCGCATGGTCGAGTAGATCGGGTTCGGCGGCCGAAATCGCGACTTCGCCGGTAATCCAGTTCACGTCGATTTGTTTGGACAGATTGCCCCATTCCAGCGTGATGCGGCCGCCGGTCGAGGAGCCGTCGCCGAAGAAGCGGATGCTGCCTTGCTCGCCGTCGGCGAATTCTTCCTCGGCAACCACCAGTGACACGTCGATGTCTTCGGCGAATGCGTAAGTCTTGTCGCGATGGTCGACTCGGTAGCTGTTGTCGGCCAGACTGATCGTGACCGCCGCGGTTTTGCCGGTCAACAAGGCCTGGCCGTGGGCATAGCGCAGCGCTGAAGCGATGTCGCGCGCCACGGCCTGCAACTTGGTGGCGTGGTTGCCGGAAGCGATATTGTTGCCTAGCACCGCGAAACCGAGCACGGCGACCAGCAACACGATCGCCATCTCGATCAACGTGAAGCCCCGCGCGGCGGCGGGGCGGGGCGGCCGGGTCATTATTCCCAGCTATTGATGTCTTGTTCCTCGCCTTCGCCGCCTTCTTTCTCGTCGGCGCCGTAGCTGAACAAATCGAACTTGCCGTGTTGGCCGGGGAAGACGTAGTGATAATCGACGTTCCAGGGGTCTTGCGGAATTTTTTCCTTACGCAGATAGGGGCCGTTCCAGCGCTTGGCGTCGGACGGTTTTTCGATCAGCGCCAGCAAACCTTGTTGTTGGGTCGGATAGCGGCCCTCGTCCAGCTTGTACATGTCCAGGGCCGCAGCCAAATCCTCGATTTGCACCCTGGCCGCCTTGGTTTTGGAGGCGCCCATGTGTTTCATGACCTGCGGGCCGACGATGCCGGCCAGCATGGCGATAATGCCCAATACCACCAACAGTTCCAGCAGCGTAAAGCCGCGTTGGCGGCGTATCGTGTGTGTCATCGCGTGTCTCTCCTTGGATTAAAAAGCCAGATCGTTGACGCTGAGAATCGCCAGCAAAATCGAGACGATGATGCCGCCTATCATCAGGCCCAACGAGATAATCAACGCCGGTTCCAGCAAGGCCAGCATGCGTTGTATCGTTTGTTTTAATTGTTTGTCGTAAATGCCGGCCACCCTCATCAGCATTTCTTCCAGCCGGCCGGTTTCCTCGCCCATTTTAATCATTTGCACGGCGAGTTTGGGAAACAGGCTTTGTTGACTCAGAGCCTCTGATAAAGTTCGGCCCTGTTTCAATTGGCCCTCGGCATAATCCAGCGATTCGGCCAACACCGTGTTGCCGACGGTTTCACGGACGATGACCAGCGACTTTAAGATCGATACGCCGTTACCCAGCAAGGTGCCGAAGGTACGGCTGAAGCTGGCAACCTCCATCGTCAACACGATTTCGCCGACCAGCGGGGCTTTTAAAAACCGGCCGTCCCAGACCTTCTTGCTGGCCGGCGCGCCGAGCTGGGATTTGAAATATTGCACCGTCGCGGCGATGCCCAACAGCAACAGCCACCAATAGCTTTGCAGGAACTCGGCCAGCCCGACCACGATTTGCGTGGGCACCGGTAAGGCTTGGCCGGCGCTATCGAACATTTCCTTGAACTGCGGCACGACGAAGGTCAACATCACGAACAGCGACGCCAGCGACATCACCAGCAACACCGCCGGGTAAATCAGCGCGGTGCTGACGGTATCCTTCAACTCTTGGGCGCGCTCCATATATTCGGCCAGCCGCTGCAATACGCCGCCCAGATTGCCGCCCAACTCGCCGGCGCGGATCATGTTCAGATAAAACTTGGAAAACACGCCGGTCTGGCTTTCCAGCGCGTCGGCCAGTGCCTTACCGCCCTTGACCTTGTCCAGTACGTCGGCGGTCAGCTTGTTGAGCTTGGGCTTATCCTCGGTCAGTTGCAGCAAGATCGTCAGCGAGCGGTCCAGCGGCAGGCCGGATTCCAGCAGCGTCGCCAATTCGGCGGTCAGCATGCCGATTTCCTTAGCGGACAGGCGGACGCCGGCGGTTTTCAGCTTGAACCCGAGAAAGGTCTTGTCCTTGGCCGCTTCGACGCGGATCGGAATCAAACCCTGATTTTGCAGTTCCAGCAGCAGGGCCTGCTCGTCGGCGGCATCGCGCACGCCTTCCTCGGCGAGACCCTGATTGTTGACGGCTTTGTAGGAATATAAAGGCATGGAATGGTTTAGCGATTGGCAATGAGCTGGATTTGCGGTGGGTATAAGGCAAAATTCTCGTCGGCGGAAACAATCGGCATGTTTTCGCTAAAGGCAGTAGCTAACAATAGTCTATCGAATGGATCGCGGTGATTGGGAAGTAATGGAATATTGGCGTACGCGTTGATATGTTTGGTTTTTAGGTCAAGCAAATTAAAATCGTCTTGGCGAATCAAGCCTGTCAATGCGTCAACGGTGATGTCCAGTTCCGGTAACTTGCCGAGCTTTTGTTTGATGGCGATTTCAAAAAGGCTTATCTGGCTGATTTGAACAATATTTTTTCTATTGTTGATTAGCGCTAAAACGCCTGGGCCGAGTTTGGAGCTATTTAGTTGATACCAAATTAATATTTGAGTATCGATTAAATAGTTCATTCCATATACTCCCGCAGGTCGTCTAGCGGGTCGTTAAAGTCGTCTGGAATATTGTAATTTTTCCCTTGCAAAGAACCTAGTCGCGTTAAGCTACCCGGTGTTCTCTCCGAAATATTGTTTTCGACTGCCTGGGTTTCTTGCGCCAAACCGAGTCTAAAGTAGTGAATTAAATCGTAAACTTCGGCGAGTTTTTCATCGGGAATTCGTTTGATTTCTTCTATTAACAGTTCTTGCAACATTTTTGGCCTCCGACAACTGCTAGGTTTAGAATTATATAAAACGCATAATGGTATTTTGTCTTCGTACGATTACGCTATGCTAATCGTACCTACCGGGCTTGATGGACAGATTTAGCTACAGTTTGTTCTTCGGTAAGAAACATAACAACTACTTTCGACTTCGTATTGGTTGCCGGGGTTTCTTCAAGTATGACTTGGCCGTTTTCGTAAATGCCTTTAATTGCGGCATACATATTACCTCCGGTGAGCTAGGGCCATTTTACCAATTGCTGTCTATCGCATTTCCAAGGATTTCCGTTCTACAAGGCAACTCGCCTGGCAATTTCAATATCTTTTCTTAGGGCCGTAGGGTGGATAAGCGAAGCGCCATCCACCATAGGAACGCAAATAGGTGGATGGCGCTTCGCTTATCCACCCTACAACTTTTATTATTTGAATGGCTGATTTAAATTTTAAACCGACATTCAAGATAAATACACGAACTTCCGCCTTGGATCGGATTTCGCCAATCCACAATTGATTATTTTCAATAAATCCACATAACGACTTTATGTAATCCAATTACGCCTCGGTCGTCACCCTCAGCACTTCCTCCAGCGTGGTCGTGCCCTGCAAGGCTTTGCCGACGCCGTCTTCGTACATGGTTTGCATGCCTTCGGCGATCGCGGTTTGCTGGATTACGAAAGCTTCCTCGTGTTTCATGATTTGCTTGCGGATCGTGTCGGTCATCGTCAAGAACTCGATGATCGCCAGTCGGCCCTTGTAGCCGATGCCGTTGCAGGTCGGGCAGCCGACCGGTTTGTGCAGCAGGATTTCGCCGCTTGGCTGCCACTGCCGCAGTTTCATTTCTTCGATCAGCGTGTCGGAGGCCGGATGAGCTTGCTTACAAACGGGGCACAATCGGCGAACTAGGCGTTGAGCCAGAATGCCGTTGATCGTCGAGCTAAGCAGATATTCCTCCAGACCCATGTCCTGTAAGCGGGTGACGCCGGCGGCGGCATCGTTGGTATGCAGCGTGGACAGTACCAAGTGGCCGGTCAGCGCGGATTGCACCGCGATCTTGGCGGTTTCCAGGTCGCGCATCTCGCCGATCATAATCACATCCGGGTCCTGGCGGACGATGGAGCGCAATGCCGAGGCGAAGGTCAGGCCAATCTGCGGTTTGGCCTGAATTTGGTTGATGCCCTCCAGTTGATACTCCACCGGGTCCTCGACGGTGATGATCTTGCGCTCTGAGGTGTTCAGAGTTTTCAGCGCGGCGTACAAGGACGTGGATTTACCGCTACCGGTCGGACCGGTAATCAAAATAATGCCGTGCGGTTGCGCCAGCACTTCCATGAAACGCTCGGCCTGCTTGCCGACGAAACCTAGGGTTTTAAAATCCAGGACCGCGTTTTCCTTGTCCAGCAAACGGATCACCACGCTTTCGCCGTACAGCGTCGGGATCGTCGAGACCCGCAGGTCCAGTTCCTTGCCGATCATTTGCAATTTGATCCGGCCGTCCTGCGGCAGGCGGCGTTCGGCGATGTTGAGCTTGGCCATGATCTTGATCCGCGACAGCACCGCGGCGGTCGAGGCCACCGGCGGCGAGTCGATGTCCTGCAACACGCCGTCGATGCGCAAACGCACTTTCAGGCTTTGCTCGAACGGTTCGATGTGTACGTCCGAGGCCCGACTTTCGACGGCTTTTTGCAGGATGAAGTTGACCATTTTGATGATGGGCGCTTCGCTGGCCAGATCTTTTAGATGTTCCAGGTCTTCGCTGTTTTCTTCTTCGCTGCTCAGGCCGTCCAGCAGTTGGTCCATTTGCGATTTGCCTTCGCCGTATTGCAGTTCCAACGCGGCGTCGATGTCGGACATTTGGCCTATTTTCAGCGCAACCGGCTTGCCGGTCGCCAGTTGCAGGGCTTGAGCGACGTAGTCGTCTTCCGGATCCAGCACCGCGACGGTGACGGCATCCTCGCCGGCTTCCAGGCCTGCCACGTGGTATTGCTTGAGAAAGCGCCGGGAAATGAGCTCGGGCAGCGGCGATTGCGGCGGGTATTGTTCGCCGGCGACCTTGGGCAGGCCACTGGTCTGAGCGAAGCAATTGGCGACGTCGGCGTCCGAGCACATGCCGAGCTTGATCAACAGTTGGGGCAGCGAGTCGTCCAGCGAGGTTTTCTGCATGCGCCGAACCTTGCTCAAGTCGCTGTCGGACAGTTTGCCGTGGTGTTTGAGCAGGCTCAGAAAAGCCGCGTATTTTTCGGGTCGATTTGCGATTTCCATGTCCATCGTCGGTGCCGTAAACTAAAGCCGTGTGGCCGGCATTGTAGCGATTTTCCACTGAGTCTGGCTGCCGATTATTACCGCAACGCGTCACGGCGCCATGCCGAAGGAAAATAACGATGACGAATGGAATGAGAGCCGGGCTATTGACCGTCGCGGCGGTCGCGGCCGGCGGCTGTTCGAGCGATTGGGCACAGCGGATGGGTTACCATGCGCTCAGCAATGCCAGGCAGATGCAGTGCCAAAAGGCGATGGCTGACGATTGCGAAAAACGCCCCGACTACGACCGCTATCAGCGCGAGCGTCGCGAGGCGACCGAGACCCAAAGTCCTCGCTAACCGGCGGTAAGCTGGCCTACATCTTCCTCAAAACCAGAGTCCGTCATGAGCGCAAACAGCGGCGAAAACTGGATGGCCGAATTGGGTTTCTCCGCCGATTCGGAATTGCAGAAGGCCTTGGAAATTGCCGCCCATATCGGCGACGTTTCCGAAGACGATGCCAACATCAGCTACACCTCGTTGCTGATCGGCTTGCTATGGAACGGCGATGCGCTATCGGTCTGGCTGCAAGCCCAAATTCAGCGCGGCGGCGTTGCGGTCGAAAACCTCTACCGGCAGCGGCGCCTGACCGAGGCGCAACGCGAGCCGATTCTGGAAAACGTTCGTAACGGCCGGCCGGCCGCGTCGCGGCAAGTCGCGATCAGTATTTCGGCGCGGACCGTGCTGCAAGAGGCGCACACCCTGGCTTTGGAAACCGGTTGCGCCGGCGACGCGCCGCTGGCGACCCGCCACGTGCTGGCCGCGTATTTTTTTCGGAATCCGCCAGGGCATAACCATCAACTGCACCAAGAATGGGGCTTCGAAGCCGAGGTGTGGCGAAGCCGGTTCGCCGAATACATACACGATCACTATTCGGCGGAGTTTGGCGGTTGGGCGCAGGTGTTGAGCGGGTATCTGGATACCGACGATTTACAACCATCGGGACAATTCTTGGGTGGCTATGCATTCGATACCCAAACCGTGCAATTGCTGCGCACCTTGGAACAAACGATAGCGAGCCACTCGCCGCCGCTATTTTCCTCGGCAAGCTTGCTCGATCTGCTGGTGTCGCTGCGCGAAGTGCCCGATTGCGCGACCTTCGCCGAACTGGTCGCTATCCCGCTAAAAATCGGCGAGCCTCGAACGCTGACGACCCTCGATTCCCCGTTCGCCGGTAGCGGCAGCTCTTTTTCGGCGACGCACGGCTTCAAGAATATTTTGGATCGAGCGCGGACGCTAGCCCGGGCGATTAGCGGAACCGAAATCATCGGTGTCCGCCATATTATCGCCTCGCTGTTGGTCTCGCCGGATTCGACAGCCAATAAAACACTGAAGCGGGTAGGTGTCAGCCTACCGTTGCTGCGTAATCGAGTCTTGGGCGACTTTACCCGGCGCTGGGTCAATGACGACGGCTTGCAATGGCGCTTTCACTTGATCGGTACCACGCCGCCGACCATCGCCGGCTATAGCTCGGATTCGGCCGATACCGGCATCGACAAGCTGGATGTCGCGCGTTATGCGACCGCGTTCGCGGTGGTCGTGGCCGCCGAACAGGTCAGACCGCCGTTGTCGATCGGCATTTTCGGCGATTGGGGTGCCGGCAAGAGCTTTTTCATGCGCTTAATCAGCGAGCAAACCGAGCGGCTGTGCGCCAATTCCACGCTCGGGCCGGACGGCAAGCGTCTGTTTTGCCGGCGAATCCTGTCGATCCGTTTCAATGCCTGGCATTACGCGGAGCAAGACTTATGGGCCAGTCTGGTTCAGACCATTTTCCAGGAGTTAAATCAAGCGCTGCTTGGCCCGAGTGACGCGTCCGATGTTTTGGCCTCGGTGCAACAGGATTTAAACTTGGCTAAAGAGGCCAGAGCGGAGGCAGAGAATCAGCTTAACCGAGCACGTGACGAACAAGACGATCGCAATAATGCGCTGCAAGCGGTTCGGCAGCAGGCCAGACTGGAAGCCGAAAAAGTGCGGGCGCTAAGCGCTGTCGATGTCGTCGCGGCGGTCAACGCCGAAGTGATCGCGGACCAAAACCTGGAGCGTTTGCTGGTCTTGGCTGAAGATTACCTGGGGTATCGCGGCATTCGCCAAGACATTCTGGAAGGCCGCCAAACCGTGAGCGCTTTGATGGACATCGTGCGCGACAGTCGCTCGGCAACCGGCAAAGTGCGGTCGGCTTTGAGCTGGTTGTCGCGCGCGCCGATTTCCAAAAATGAATTTCGTAAACTGACGGTCGTGGCGATTCTGGTACTCGTCGTCGTCTCATTGTTCGCTACGGTTTTTCGAGACTGGATAGGCAATGCTTGGGCCATGCTATCGACCTTGCTTGCCGAACTGGGCGCGGTCGGCGGGATGGCAATCGCTTGGGCGAAAGGCCATTTGAAAACAGTGTCCGAGGGCTTGAATCAATTCGATAATTTGAGCGGTGAGTTAGACCGCCGGCTGGCCGCCAAACACTTGGAAAATCAAGCCGATCTCCTGTCTGCCGAGGAAGCCTTTCGGCAATCTCAGGCCAAGCTGGCCGATGCGGAAGCCTCGCTACTGATGGCAATACAAAACGTCGAACAAGCCGAGCAAGCCGTCGCGGAAAGCCGGTCGGCGCAACGTATTGCCCGGTTGGTGGAGCAACGCCTTAGCGGCAGGAACTACGAGCAATATCTAGGTATTGTCGCGGCCATCCGCGCCGACTTCCAGACCTTGAGCGATTTGATGAAGCAAATGCGCCGGGAGTCCGAGTCCGCACCGACCACGCCGGAACCCATCGATCGGATCGTGTTGTATATCGACGACCTGGACCGTTGTCCCAGCGATCGCGTCGTGGCGGTGCTGGAAGCGATTCACCTGATGCTGGCCTTCGAGTTGTTCGTGGTCGTGGTCGGCGTGGACATTCGCTGGGCGGCCCGATCATTGGCCGAAAAATACCCCAACCATTTGACGCCGGGCGACGAACAATGCCAGACCACGCCGACGGCGCTTAGCCGAGCCGACATTGACGGCGCGACCGCGCTCGATTATTTGGAAAAAATCTTTCAGATTCCGTTTTGGTTGCCGCCGATGGAAGAACAAGCCAGCCGCAATCTGATTTTCGAATTGTTGCCGGCGCCGGTCGGCCAAGCCGGTGTCGAATCCGGGCATAACGCCGCGGAGCAGAAGCCCGCGGACTTGCCGGCCGCCGATCAACAGGCCGCGACGTCGCAAGCGGCTCACCTCGACGCGGCCAAGGCCCAGCCCTCACCAACGCCGAAAGGGGCGGAACTGTTGGACATCGCCGCCGAGGAACGCAATTACATGCTGCGCCTGGCGGGCGCGGTCGGCAAGTCGCCGCGCCGGCTGAAGCGCTTCGTCAATACCTACCGAATCTTGAAAGCCTCGATCGATGCCTTGGAGCGGGAAACCTTTGTTTTAGAACACGGCGCCAACGGCGAATACCGGACCGCGATGACGCTGTTGGCCTTGGTCACCGGCGCGCCGCGCAGTTCGCTGGACATGCTGCGCTTTTTGGACGAACATCGCGACGAGGATGCTTTCCAGTTGTTCGACGACTACCTGCGCAGCCTGATTTACGCTAACGAGGCTAAGTACGTGCTTGGCGCATTGACCGCCTACCGAACGACGCAGCCGACAAACTTACGAGAATTGAGGCACTGGGCGCCGCTGGTGGCGCGCTTTAGCTTTCGGTCGGGTACGGGGATGTAGGCTGGTCGTCCGCCGGAGCGCAATTTGAGTGCAATTTGCCGGGCTTTGCATTAGCATCCGGCCAACCTATCGTCGAGCCGTCAAAACCTTGTACCAGTCCTATTTCAATTTCAGCGAACGACCGTTCTCGATCTCGCCCGATCCGCGGTTCATGTACATGAGCGAGCGCCATCAGGAAGGTTTGGCGCATCTGCTGTACGGCATCAATCAAGGCGGCGGTTTCGTGGCCTTGACCGGCGAAGTCGGCACCGGCAAAACCACCTTGTGCCACTGCTTGTTGCAACAGCTACCCGATAACGTCGATATCGCGTTGATCCTGAATCCCAAACTGACCGCCGTCGAATTATTGGCGACGATATGCGACGAATTGGGTATCGCCCATGCAAGTCTGAGTGCGAAGAGTTTAATCGATGCCATCAATGCTTATCTATTGGCTGCGTACGCCGAAGGTCGGCGCAGCGTGCTGCTGATCGACGAGGCTCAGAATTTGAGTCTGGAGGTACTGGAGCAGATTCGGCTGCTGACCAATCTGGAAACCAGCAAAGCCAAATTGCTGCAGATTATTCTGGTCGGCCAGCCCGAGTTGAACCAAATGTTGGCTCGCCAAGAACTGCGCCAGCTCAATCAACGGATTACCGCGCGTTATCATTTGGGTCCGCTGTCGCTGGACGAAACCCGTGCCTACATCTTGCACCGTTTGCGGGTTTGCCACGGTAGCCATCGTTTGTTTCAGGCCGCGGCCATTCGCAAAATTTACCGGTATTCCGCCGGCGTGCCGCGCTTGATCAACATCTTGTGCGACCGAGCCTTGCTCGGCGCTTACGCGACCAATACCCGCCAGATCGGTCCGGCGATCATCGTCCGCGCCGCCAGCGAAACCTTGGGGCCCCGGCGAGCAGCGGTAAAGCGCTACGTGGCGGCCGCCGCGACGTTGGCACTCAGTGTCGCGGCGGGGGGCTACGTTTGGTGGACGGATCGACCTATTGTCGAAACCGCCAAGCCGCTTGCGCTATCGGCGGCGGCCGTCGCCGTGGCGCCGCCGCCGGTCGAGGCCAAGCCGCTCGCGCCGGCTTTCCAGGAATGGCTCGATGCGGCGCCGGCGTCTCCGGATGTCGCGTTAGCCGAACTACTGCGGATTTGGCGGCAAAAGCCGACGACCGATACACCGGTTAATTGCGACTCGATCGCTACGTTGGGTTTGAGTTGCTTATCGGGCAAGGCGAGCTGGCGGGAATTGATACGCCTCGACCGTCCGGCCCTGTTGGTGTTGAGCGATACGCGGGGCCAAAAGCGCTACGTACTTTTGACCGGCGCGGACCCGAGCCGCGCGGAGGTCCGGATTAACGGCGACAAGTCCTTCCCGCTGGTCGAGCTGCTAACGCTGTGGGACGGAAATTATCTGCTGCTGTGGCGACCGCCACGGCCGGGCTTGACCGAAATCGCGCCGCCGCAAAAATCCGCCGATGTCGTATGGTTGCGCCGACAGATCGGCAAAGTCGCCGAGGTTCCCGCCGGCGGTGATCCGCAGCTTTTCGACGACGCGTTAAAAACCCAGCTAGTGGCATTTCAACGCCAGCAGCAATTGACGCCGGACGGCATTGCCGGCGCGCGTACCCTGATTCAGTTGCAGAACCGGAGTGGGGCGGAGGATTCGCCCCTTTTGGACATCAACCCCCGCTAGTCTTATCGATATGTCTTACATCTTAAACGCATTGCGTAAATCCGAGCAGGAGCGGCAAGCGCTACAGCCGGATACGGTCGCGGCCAGGATTGCGGTACAACCCGCCCCCGCGCGACAGGGCATCGCCAAAATCGTTGTCGCATTGGTATTGCTGAACGCGGCTATTTTGACGTATTTCCTGGGCTTTGCACCGGGCAAGCCGGAGGCCGTTCAACCCATCGCGGCAAACCGGGCGCCGCGGCCCGACGCGGAATCCGAACCGGTGTCGGCCGGCCAGACCGGCAAGCCGGAACGGAAACGGCCGTCGGCGCCGAAGGCCGATCCGCCGCCACGGACGGTTGCGGCAAGCAGCGTGGCGGATAAGGCCGGCGCGGCCAAGAAAATGGCCCCCGAACCTCCAAAAGTAACCGCCGCGCCGAAGCCGGTGGTAGTGGCCGAGCCGGCACGCGAGGATTCGGCGCCGGAACCTGAGGCGCCGGCCGTCCCCGCGCCGAAACCGGCCGTTCCGGAGGTAGCCGCCGTCGCCGCGATTGCGCCGGCCGCCGCGCCGCCGCGGCCAAAAAGCGGGTTGGACACACTGGACGATTTACCGCCGGCGCTGCGCCAATCGCTACCCAGCCTGCCGATCAATGTCTACAGTTACTCGGCCACGCCGGCCGAGCGCTTCGTGATGATAGACATGGTCAAATACGTGCCCGGCCAGACCATCAAGGATCAGGTCGAATTGCGGGAAATCCAGGAGGATGGCATCGTCGTGCGTTATCGCGAGCGCGTGTTCAAAATCAAGCGCTAACCCGCGTGCGCCGGCGGTTCCGTCTGATCGTCGCCGGGACCGCATTTAGACTATATTCAAGTAGGGACCGATCCGCTTCGCGAACTGTCGAAGCTTGTGAACGGCGTATGCCGATAGTCGCTTGCTTAGCCAGCGGCGCGGACTCGGAAACGGCCGGAAGTTCCGTCGGGTTGAGCGGCTTCGGGTCCGAGCGCCGAATCCCAGAATTTTAGAGCCCAAACCAAGACGGCCGGCCGGACAGTCGGCGTAATCACGATAACAACAGCCAAGGAGTGTCTCATGTCGGAAGCTTATCAATACATCCGCTGGTTCAACGAGTTGACCATCCGCGACATCCCGCTGGTCGGCGGCAAAAACGCGTCGTTGGGAGAAATGTATCGCGAACTCGCCGGCCAGGGTATCCGCGTCCCCAACGGCTTCGCGATTACCGCCGAGGCTTATCGCTACGTACTGGATCAAGCCGGGATCTGGCCGCGTTTGCACGAACTGCTGGACGACGTGGACGCCGACGACGTCGCCGACCTGGCTCGCCGCGCCCAAATGGCGCGCGATCTGGTTTACGCGGCCCCGTTGCCGGCCGATTTGCAGGCCGAGATCCACCGAGCTTTCGCCCGATTGCAACAGGAGTACGGGGCGGACTTGAGCGTTGCGGTGCGCAGTTCGGCGACCGCCGAAGACTTGCCGACCGCCAGCTTTGCCGGCCAGCAGGATACCTATTTGAACATTCGCGGCGGTCAGGCCTTGCTGGATGCCTGCCAGCGCTGCTTTGCCAGTTTGTTCACCGACCGTGCCATTCATTACCGCATCGATCAGGGCTTCGATCATTTTAAGATCAGCTTGTCGATCGGCGTGATGAAAATGGTGCGCTCCGATTTGGCGGCCAGCGGCGTGATGTTTTCGCTGGATACCGAGTCCGGTTTCCAGGAGGCGGTATTTATCACCGGCGCTTACGGTTTGGGCGAAAACGTGGTGCAGGGCGCCGTCGATCCTGACGAGTTCTACGTGCATAAGCCGACTTTCGCCCAAGGTTATCGGGCGGTGCTGCGGCGCAATCTGGGCGCGAAGAAAATCAAGATGGTGTATAGCGACGGCCGTACCCGCGAGCCGGTCCGCAATATCGCGACCGCTAACGACGAGCGGCGCCGCTATTGCATCGCCGACGCCGAAGTGCTGGAACTGGCCGATTACGCGATCAAAATCGAAAACCACTATGGCCGGCCGATGGATATGGAATGGGCCAAGGACGGTCTGGACGGCTGCTTGTACATCGTCCAGGCCCGCCCGGAAACCGTGGCCTCGCAAAAAGCCGGTCATGTGTTGGAGCAGTATCGTCTCACCGAAGCGGGGGAGGTGATCGCGCGCGGCCACGCGGTCGGTGGCAAGATCGCGGCCGGCACCGCGCGAGTGATAGACCATGTGGCTAAGTTGTCGACCTTCAAACCCGGCGAAGTGCTGGTGGCGGACATGACCACGCCGGATTGGGAGCCGGTGATGAAAACCGCCGCCGCCATCGTTACCAACCGGGGCGGGCGGACCTGCCACGCGGCGATCATTGCCCGCGAGTTGGGCGTGCCGGCGGTGATCGGCTGCGAAAACGCGACCAGCGCGATTTCCAGCGGCAGCGAGGTCACGGTCAGTTGCGCCGAAGGCGATGCCGGCAAGGTGTATCGCGGAAAAGTCGGTTTCGAGGTCAGCCATACCGATCTGGCCCAGCTGCGGCGGCCGAAAACCAAGATCATGTTGAATCTCGGCAATCCGGAACTGGCCTTCAAGCACAGCTTTTTGCCGAACGACGGGGTTGGTTTGGCGCGGATGGAATTCATCATTACCGAATACATCAAGGCCCATCCCTTGGCTTTGATCCATCCCGATAAGGTTCGGGACGCCGAGGAGTTGGTCAAATTGCAAGCGCTGACCGAAGCTTACGCCAAGCCGGAAGACTTTTTTGTCGAGCGGCTGGCGGAAGGGGTGGGCACGATAGGCGCGGCATTCTATCCGAAGCCGGTCGTCGTGCGGATGTCGGATTTCAAGACCAACGAATACGCGACGTTGCTGGGGGGGCGCTGGTTCGAGGGCGACGAGGCGAATCCGATGATCGGTTTTCGCGGTGCCGCGCGCTACGTGCATCCGACTTACGCGGAAGGCTTTGCATTGGAATGCGCGGCGATGAAACGGGTGCGCGACGGCATGGGACTGACCAACGTGGTCCTGATGATTCCGTTCTGTCGGCGCATCGGCGAAGCGGAACGGGTGTTGGAGAGCATGGCGCGGCACGGCCTCAAGCGTGGCGAAAATGGCTTGGAAATCTACGTGATGTGCGAGATTCCCAACAACGTGATTCTGATCGACGAATTCGCCAAACTGTTCGACGGGTTTTCGATAGGCTCCAACGACTTGACCCAACTCACGCTCGGCGTGGATCGAGACTCCGAGATCGTGGCCAACGACTTCGACGAGCGCGATCCCGGCGTCAAAACCATGATCCGCTTGGCCGTCGAAGGCGCCCGCCGCAACGGTCGCCATTCCGGTTTGTGCGGTCAGGCACCGTCGGATTATCCGGAGATGGCCGAATATTTGGTTGAAATCGGCATCGACTCGATGAGCCTGAATCCCGATACCGTGCTGGAAACCACCCAGCGGGTGTTGGCGCTGGAGCAACGTTTGGGGCGCTAGCAGCGCCACCGAGGCCGGTCGACTCGGCGGCGGTCGAACGCGGTTTATGCGGCCTTGCGCCGCAGGCCCAAGTATCCGGTCAGCGCGCTGAGCATCAGCCAAGCCGAGGCCGGTACCGGCACCGCGGACAGTTTGCCGTATTCGATGACGCCGGCGACGGCGCCGCCGGTTGGTGCCGGATTGACCGACAGATGGGTGATTTCGCCGCTTAAACCGCCGCTGTCGGTCAGAAACAATATCCGGCCGCCGCCGCCGAAAGCGCCGCCGCCGTCGGCGCTGACCGTGGTGTTGCCGGTAAACGAAATCGTCGGCGCGTGTAACAACAAACCGCCGCCCGAGCCGCCGCCGCCCAGCAGCGCGGTACCGCCGCTACCGTCGCCGCCTGTGGCGGTCAGCAAGCCGCCGCCGAAATCGATGGACGACAACGCACCTAACTCGATCGCGCCGCCACCGCCACCGCCGGCGACGCTGCCGAACAAATTGGCCGACGCGCCACCGCCGCTACCGCCTTCCAGTTTCAGATGCAGATCGCCGTAGGCAATGCCGCCGACATCGCCGAAGCCGTTGCCGCCGTGACCGCCGAAGCCGCCACCGTCGCCGAAGCCGGGCAAGCCGCCCTTGCCGATGCCGCCGCCGCTACCCTCGCCGGCCCCGAAAGGCGCCGCGCCGCCGCGCCCGCCGCCGGCTCCGCCCTCGCCGGGCGTGCCGTTATTCGCGTTGAAGCCGTTGGCGTTCAAATTGCCGTTCAGTTGAATGCTGCTCAGCGACAGCAAGCCCAACGACAATGTCCCGGTGGCCTTGACCGTCACCTGACTGGCGATAGACACCGAATCGAAATTGAACACGGCGATATCGCCGCTGACAACGCCGCTGTACAACACCGAGCCGTCCGGTGCTTTCAGAACCGGTGTGCCGTTGCCGGTATCGAAAAGATAATCGCCAACGGTCTGGGTGAGCGACAAACTGCCCAACGAAGTAAAGTCGTTAGGATTCAACGGCGCGGCGAAACTTGGGGCGCTGCCTAGCGCCCATAGGGCCAGACTGATCTGGGCTGAGTAACGAGCTTGGAACATCGGTTTTCTCCAGGTTGGGGACGGCCTCGTTAACCGGACAAGGCCCTGCCTTGCGGGACTCGAGGACGTTGTGGGTCGGTGTCGGAAATTCGTTTGTCCCAGGCCAGCGGACGATGAAGCGGCTGGGCGGATTTCCCGGTCTTGGCGCGTGCCACTCTCGGTACGGTTAGCGCTTTAGCAGAGGGGCGTTAGGGCCGGTGGGCAGTGTAATCAGCCTGAATACCCAACCGCAATTCCGCCAAATGGGGGGATATTGTCGAGCGCTAAAAATTGGCTCAGTATAAAAGCCGTTATTTTCCTTGGAAGGCTACCGATGAAAATTCTGTTACTTGACGACCATGCGTTATTTCGAGCCGGCCTGCGTTTGTTGTTGCAAGCCTTGGACCGTTCGGTAACAGTCTTCGAAGCGGGGACGATCGCCGAGGCCTTGGCCGTCGCTGCCGAGCACGCCGACCTTCGTTTATGTTTGTTGGATTTAAGTTTGCGCGGCGAGGACGGGTTGGCGGCGGTCGCCGACATCAAAGCGGTCGCCTCGGACGTCGCCGTGGTCGTGGTGACCGCCAGCGACGAACCGGCGACGGTCAGGGCGTGTATCAATGCCGGCGCGATGAGTTTTATTCCGAAAAGTTCGGCGCCGGATGTGTTGGCCGAAGCGCTTAAGTACGTGATGGCTGGCGCGGTGTATTTGCCGGCGGCGATGGCGGTGAGCGATGGCGATTGGGCGCCGATTAATTTGTCGCCGCGCCAACGCGATGTTTTGCGAGGTCTGTGCCGTGGTTTGCCGACCAAATCCATCGCTCGCGATCTGGGTCTGTCCGAGCATACCGTCAAGGACTATATCGCCGCATTGTTCAAGGCGCTGGACGTGCATAATCGCACCGAAGCCGTGATCAAGACCGGCCGGTTGCGGTTGCTGCCCAGTGAAAACTGATTGGCGACGCCGGTTCGGGCGCGAGGCCGCGATCGGTTTGGACGATGCCGACAGCGCGGATTTCGAATGCGAGGTTTTGCGCGAGTTGATAGGCTTGC
Source organism: Methylomonas sp. MS20 (assembly GCF_050275925.1). Classification (NCBI taxonomy): domain Bacteria; kingdom Pseudomonadati; phylum Pseudomonadota; class Gammaproteobacteria; order Methylococcales; family Methylococcaceae; genus Methylomonas; species Methylomonas sp. MS20. Next base: position 3,445,738 of record NZ_CP189962.1, on the reverse strand, counting down.
ACGCCAGGATGTTGTTGCGCTTGCCCTGGGTCCAGGCTTTATTGGCCTTAGGAGTGGCGTTGTTGGCGTACCGCTCGACATCGTGGAGCTGGCTGGTGGGCTGGAGTCTGTTGACGGTCGGCGCGGAGTGCGGCCGAGCCCTATACGCCGTCAGGGTGCTGCGGATGGCGCCGAGCGCCGACCCGGCGGCGATCCACCGGGTTTTTATCGGTTTGGCGGCCGGCGTCGGTGCGACGGTGGGCTTGAGCGCGTGGCTGTTCATACCGAATATGCCGTTGCCGGATCGAGCCTTGCTTGTGATCGTGCTGTTTGCGATGCCGGCCGCCGGCGTGTCGGTGGCGGTGTCGTCACCGCGGATTTTGGCCGCGTATTCGCTACTGATCATGGTGCCGACCGCGGTCTGCTGGGCCGTTCAATATCCCGAGCAAAGCCTGGTGGTCGCCGGCTTGACCACGCTGTACTGGTCTTTCATCGTCAGCGCGGCCGGTGACGGCGAACAGTTGTTGCGTCGTTCGGTGGCGATTCGGCGGGAGCGGGATCGCACGTTGGCGGATTTGCAACAACTGAATGCCGAAGTCAGGGCAGCGGTGACGCGGGCCGAGGCGTCGTCGCAGGCCAGGGCGCGGGTGCTGGCCGCCGCCAGTCACGACTTGCGTCAGCCTTTGCACGCACTGTCGGTGTATAGCGCGGTATTGGTGGCCAACCCCGCCGCGGAAGCCTTGCCGGAGGTGGCGGGCAATATCGATCGTCTGGTACGCAATTTGGGCGGGTTGCTGCACGGCTTGCTGGATTTGTCGCGCTTGTCGGCGGATCAATACGTGCCGGAACTGCGGCGAATTTCGCTGGATCGATTGGCGGCCGAGGTCTGCTCGGAATTCGACGCCTTGGCCGAAGATAAGTCGTTGCGCTTAGTGCGGTGTCTGGGACAGGTCAGATTGTTCGACGATCCGGTGGCGATTGCCCGCATCGTCCGCAATTTGCTCGACAACGCCATCAAATACACCGAGCGGGGCGAAGTGGTAGTGTCCACCGCGCGGCGAGACGAGTGGGCGGTGTTGGAGATCGCCGATACCGGACGCGGCATTCCGCCCGGCGAATTGACCCGGGTTTTCGAGGAATTCTACCAATTGGACAATCCCGGCCGCGATCAGCAACACGGTGTCGGCTTGGGTTTGACGATTGTCCAGCGTTTGTGCGAATTGATCGGTGCCGACATTGCCCTGGCTTCCGAGTCGGGTGTCGGCACCCGGGTCACCCTGCGCTTTCGGACCTTGGCGACCGGCAATGAACCAAGGCCGGTCAACGTGGACGCCGATGTATCAGGAGTAAGCGGCAAACGGATTTACGTGGTGGACGACGAGGCGGACATTTTGGAAGCGATGCGCATTTTGCTGCAAGGCTGGGGTTGCCGAGTCGAAACGGCGGCATCGGCGCGCGTGGCCGACTCGTTGTTTTCCGATGTTGGCCGGCCGGATTTATTGATCGTGGATTTGCGCTTGGCCGAAGGCGAGCAAGGCTTGGCGCTGGTTCGGCGTTTACGCGGCCGGCACGGCGAGTTTCCGGTTTTGGTCGTGACCGGCGAGACCGGGCTCGAGGCCTTGGCGCCGGTACGTGTCGCGGGATTCCCGCTTTTGCAAAAGCCCATCGTCGGCGACATATTGTACGACGCTGTCAGCCGCGCCTTGTCCGCAGTGGCGGTGCGGCAACCCGACTAGCGCGCAATCATCGGCTGGCGAGCGGATAGTCGGTGTAACCGCGCCAATCGCCGCCGTAAAAATGCTCGGAATCCGGCGCGTTCAGCGCCAGACACAGTTGTAGGCGGGTCACCAGATCGGGGTTGGCGATGTAGGCGCGGCCGAAGGCGACCAGATCGGCGCGGCCGTCCGCGACCGCGCTGGCCGCTCGGGTGGCGGTGTAGTGGCAAGCGGCAACGTACACGCCGCCAAACAGACGCCTCAGCGCCGAGTAGTCGAAGTTCGACGAGCGATTGAGTCGGTCTTCGCCTTCGACGACATGCAGATAGCCAATTCTGCCGGCCAGCTCGGCGGCAACGGCGTCGAACAAAAATTGCGGATCGCTGTCGCGCATGTCGTTAAAACTGTTTTCCGGGGAAATGCGCACGCCGACTTTGTCTTTACCGACCACGGCGGTTACGGCATCGACGACTTCGTTCAAAAGACGCATCCGATTATCGACGCTGCCGCCGTAGCCGTCCTGGCGCTGGTTGCTAGCGTCGCGCAGAAATTGATCGAGCAAATAACCGTTGGCGGCGTGAATTTCAACCCCATCGAAACCGGCCTGCATCGCATTGCGGGTGGCTTGAGCGTAAGCGGCGGCGATAGCGGGCAACTCGCCGATTTCCAGCGCGCGCGGAATAACAAACGGTTGCGGGCCGCTTGGCGTGCCGACCATGCCGGACGGTGCGAGGGCCGACGGCGCGACCGGCAGTTTACCGTCCGGTTGATAACAGGGATGGGAGACCCGGCCGACGTGCCAAAGCTGTAGAAACATCCGGCCGCCGGCGGCGTGGACGCAGGCGGTCACTTGCCGCCAACCTCGAATTTGTTCCGAACTATGAATACCCGGCGTGGCCGGATAACCCTGACCTTCGGGAACGATTTGACTGGCTTCGCTGACGATGAGTCCGGCACTGGCGCGTTGGGCGTAATACAGCGCGTGCAGTTGATGCGGCGCGTTATCCGCGTCGGCCCGGCAACGCGTCAGCGGTGCCATCACGATACGGTTGGGCAACGGCAACTCGCCCAAGGCCAGCGGCGAAAATAAGGTCTCGGTCATCGTTCAACCTCGAGGTTGTCCTGAAAAAGTCGGTAAGTCTAGCGGAGTTGCCGGCGTTTACCGTCGACCGATTAACGTTTCAGGAGAATCTTCCGTACCCCCGGTCGAGCCGCCGTGGCGAACGCCGCCGGGCCGGCACTGAGCGGAAAAACGCCTTCTATCAACGTCTCGACGGCGATGTCGCCGGCGCTTAGTCTGTCCAGGGCGGGCTCGAAACGGCCGCATCGCGATCCCAGCAAACGGATTTCCTTGACGACCAGCGGGCTGAGATCGATTGGGTGATCGGCGACGAAGGTGGATTTAAGGACTAAACAGCCTTGCGCGCGCAATAGGCGCAAGGCTGCCGCGAAGCCGCTGGCGGTACCGCTGGCATCGACGATGCAGGAAAAACCGCTCTCTGGAAAATCGGCGGCCAATCCGGCCTGCAAGCCCCAACACCTGGGTAGCGTTAGCGAGGTTTCGGTACGGCCCAACATCGTGACCCGATGGCCGGCCAGCGCCAATGCTCGGCCGATCAACAGGCCGAGCCGGCCCGGTCCGAGCACGCCGATCTCGCCGCGCGGCAGGTCTTGCAATTGTTCGACGACCCGCAAGGCTGCGGCCAACGGTTCGGCGAACACGGCGGTCTCGTCGGCGACGTGGTCCGGCAGTCGCAATAAATTCGCGACCGGCAACGTGAAGAAGTCCGCGAAGGCGCCGTCTTTAGCGCGGATGCCCAGCACCCGCCGGGTCGGACAATGCGAAGGTCCGGTCGTCAGACAGGTCGGGCATAGGCGGCAGCCGATGTTGATCGATCCCACCACTCGACTGCCTAGCCAATGGCGGTCGTTCGCATCGGCGACCTCGACCACTTGTCCGACGAATTCGTGGCCTAAAATGCCGGCAAAACCGGCGTAGCCGTGGGCTAATTCCAGGTCGGTCGCGCAGATGCCGGCCAGACGCATTTCAATCAATGCTTCGCCGGCTTCCGGTTTTGGGATCGGTCGGTCGGTCCGGTAACTCAACTCCCGGTCCAGCAGCAAGGCTTGCATGGTCATGGCGGCAAATCGGCGATACCCTTGGCTCGCAACGCGGCGCGGAGCAGTTGGGCTCGCAACGGCAGGTCTTGTTCGGAGCGTAGGTCGATATTCAACGCAAACAACCAAGTCGCCGCAGCGGTTTCGAGGCTGCCGACATACCAACCGATCTGCGGCTGGCCGCGCGCCGCCCAGCCGGTTTTGGCGCGCAGTGCGTAGGTCGGCGTGCGTTCCACCAGCATGATGTTCCGTAACGTTTCAAAGTGCTCGTCGGCGAACGGTAGTGCGCGGTTTTGCAATTTCTTCAGGAATTCGATTTGTTCCGCCGCGCTGATTTGCAGATCGCCGTTCAACCAGAATTCGGTGGGATTAAAATCCGACGCCAAACGGCCGTAATCGATGTCGTCGAGATAGCTGCGGTAGGCCTGTCCGCCGATCCGACGCGCCATAACCTGATAGCACCAGACGCAGGAGGTCTTGAACGCGCTGGCCAGGGTGTGGTCGCGGTTCCAGTCCGGCAACGACCGCGCGACGCCGTCCCATTTCAGCACTTCGTTGCTGTCGATGGCTCCTTCTTCCAGGGCGATCAGGGTATTGAGGATCTTGAACGTCGATGCACTTGCGTAGCGTTGGCCGGCGCGGGCGTCGTTGTGGACGTAGCGTTGGCTGCCGTCTGCGGTGGCGATGATCAGAGTGCCGCTTAGCTGACGTTCCGCGAATAAAGCTGCCAGGCTCGGATCGTCGGCGCGGCCGAGTGTCGGCCAAGCGGCGAGTAGATAAAGCAGGGCGGTTTTCAACACGATGGACATTTGGGGGAAATACCGTTGACGCTGCCAAGCGCGGTTTTCCGCCGTCCCTGGCGGAGAAAATGTCTTAGTTTTTCAATTGGGCGGCAACGGCGGCGCGGCGGGTGATTTCCGCCCAATCGCCGGCATCGACCAGATCGGCCGGCGCCATCCATGAGCCGCCGACGCAGGCGACGTTGCTCAAGGCCAAATATTCCGGGGCGTTCTTCGGATTGACGCCACCGGTTGGGCAGAAGGTTACTTGCGGCAGCGGACCGCCGATCGATTTCAACATCGGAATGCCGCCGGCGGCTTCGGCCGGAAAGAATTTCATCGCGGTAATGCCTCGGTCCAACAAGCGCATCACTTCGCTCGGCGTGATGATGCCGGGCAGCAGCGGCACGTTGGTTTCCAACGCGGCGTCCAACAAGGTTTCGGTGACGCCGGGGCTGACGATGAATTCGGCGCCGGCTTCGATCGCGGCATGCAGGGTTTGCACATTGATGATGGTGCCGGCGCCGACGATCGCGCCGGGGACTTCGGCCTTGATGCGGCGAATCGCATCCAGCGCCACCGGGGTGCGCAACGTGATTTCCAGTACTTTCAGTCCGCCGTCGACCAGCGCTTTTGCCAGCGGAACGGCGCTTTCGAGATGGTTGATGACCATGACCGGCATTACCGGCGAGGTGGTCATGACTTCTTGGATGCTTACGGTCATGGTTTTAATCCTGTAGGTTGGTTTGTTGTTATTGTGTTAATCGACGTAAAACAAGTTGGTCGCGCCGGTTTCGGCGGACGAGGCGTGGGCGCGGAAGCCACCGAACAATTCCCGGCCCATGCCGAAGTGGTGGCCCTTAGCGGTATTGGCGGCGGCGACCCTGGCCTCGAATTCCGCCGGATCGACCTGGACGTTGACTTCGCCGGTCTGCGTGTTCAAAACGATGACGTCGCCGTCGCGGACCTTGGCCAGCGGACCGCCGTCCAGGCATTCCGGGCACATGTGAATCGCCGATGGCACTTTTCCGGAGGCGCCGGACATGCGGCCGTCGGTGATCAGGGCCACTTTGAAGCCTTTGTCCTGCAATACGCCCAGCGGCGGCGTCAGTTTGTGCAATTCAGGCATGCCGTTGGCTTTCGGTCCTTGGAAGCGTAACACCACGATGCAGTCTTTCTCCAACTCGCCGCGTTTGAAGGCCGCGACCACGTCATCTTGATCGTCGAAGACCACGGCCGGGGCGGTCACGACTTGATGTTGCTCGGCGACCGCCGAGATCTTCGAGACGCCGCGGCCGAGGTTGCCGTGCATCACGTTCAGGCCGCCGGTCGGTTGGAAGGGCTGGCCGACCGTGGAAATGACCGCATCGTCCTGCGAGCTCGCCGGCCCTGCTTCCCAGCGCAGTCCGGCCTCGGTCAGCTTCGGTTCCCGGCTGTATTGCGCCATGCCGCGTTCGTCGCCTATCGTCAGGATGTCGCCGTGCAGCAGGCCGTTGCACAGCAGTTCGGCGATCAAAACGCCCATGCCGCCGGCCGCTTGGAAGTGGTTGACGTCGGCCGAGCCGTTGGGATAGATCTTGGCTAGCAGCGGGATGATTTTCGACAGCTTGTCGAAGTCGTCCCAGTTGATAATCACGCCGGCGGCGCGGGCGATCGCGATCAAATGTATCGTGTGATTGGTCGATCCGCCGGTGGCCAACAGGCCGATCAACGCGTTGACGATGGCCTTTTCATCGATTGCGTGGCCTATCGGTCTGAAGTCGTTGCCGGCCGCGGTGAATTTCAAGACTTGCTTGGCGGCGGCCTTGGTCAACTCGTCGCGTAGCGGCGTGTAAGGATTGATGAAGGAGCTGCCGGGCAAGTGCAGGCCCATGATCTCGACCATCATCTGATTGCTGTTGGCGGTGCCGTAAAAGGTGCAGGTACCGGGGCTGTGGTAGGACTGCGATTCGGATTCCAGTAGCTCCTTGCGGCCGACCTTGCCTTCGGCATAGAGTTGGCGAATGCGGACCTTTTCCTTGTTGGGTAGGCCGCTGGGCATTGGGCCGGCCGGTACGAATACCGCCGGCAGATGGCCGAAACTCAGGGCGCCGATCAACAGGCCGGGGACGATCTTGTCGCAGACGCCCAGGTACAACGCGGCGTCGAACATGTTGTGGCTAAGGCCGATCGCGGTGCTCATCGCAATCACGTCCCGGCTGAACAGCGACAACTCCATGCCGGGTTGGCCTTGGGTGACGCCGTCGCACATCGCCGGTACGCCGCCGGCGAATTGGGCCACGCCGCCGGCATCGCGCACGGCTTGTTTGATCAATGCCGGAAAATCCTTATAGGGTTCGTGGGCGGACAGCATGTCGTTGTACGCCGAAATGATGCCGACATTGGGCTTTTGCGAACCGGCTAAGTCTTCCTTTTCGCCGCCGGCGCAGGCCGCGAAGCCGTGAGCCAGGTTGCCGCAGGCCAATTTGGCGCGGTGCGGGCCTTGATCGACGGCGGCTTCCAGACGGGACAAATAGGCGCCGCGGCTGTCGCGACTGCGTTCGATGATGGTTTGCGTGACTTTTTCGAGTGTGGGATGCATCGTGGTGTCCTGGTCGGAAAATAAACGTTTAACGGAATCTCAAGGTCAGCCGCATATGAGGCCCGACTGCTTTCGCTTTGGAATTGGTACCGAGCGAGCAGCGGAAATGGCTGGGTCTAAACAGAAGTCAGCACGACGGGTGGCCACGGCCTCCGGTTCAAGCGCTGTTGGTCGGTTCTATCCAAAAACGTTGCCAGCCGAGCAAGCTCGGTTCTAAATCGCGAAATTCGGAGGCAAGGTGGGGTCTGATCGCGTTGACCGCTTCCAAATCCAAATCCAAATCCAGAGCCTCTACCAGGCGCAGTTTTTTGGTAGCCAAACCGGTGGCTCGCCGGCGATTCGGCAAGCCTTTACGGGAATACGTCATCCGATACAGCCCAGTCGGCCAACTTAAAAAATCAAACGGCGGATAGGGCTCCAGCCCATGGCTTTTTAAGTCGACTTTGCGTAGCGAAACCCCGTCGGCGCGTAGCGCTTGCCGAATATCCAGAAACGTGGCGTCCAGCTGATCGACGTGTTCCAATACCGCGCGCGAAATAATGACATCGTAGCGGGCGGTTTTTCCCGACAATCCGTCGTCGGCGACGCGGGCGAAAAAGTAATCGGCTTGGTCATGACGGCCTTCAAAATCAAAAACGTATCGCTTTTCAGATTTTTACTATACACCGGTCGCCCCTTGGCTGGTTTCTCGGATTGCAGTTTTTCAGGTTACGGCGCCCAATACAACTCCACTGGCACCTTATCTTGGTGTAACAACGCTCGGATCGGCATGTCTTCGACCGGGCCGTTCTGTTGAGCCTTGCCGAAGATCGCCAATTTGTCCTCGCCGGTAAACAGGATAATGATGCGGTCGGTGTTCAGTAAGGCATTGCGGGTCAGCGTCATGCGTTCGGTGTTGGGACCGGTAATGTCGCTGGCTGTCGCCGTGATCGCCGCCGTCAGTTGGTCGTTATCCTCGCGTAGCGCATCGGCCAGGCCTTCGGCATGGGGAAACAGCGACGCGGTGTGGCCGTCCGCGCCCATGCCGACGATCGCCAGCGTGAACGGATTGGGCAGGCCGCGATAACGGGTTTCGGTTTCGGCTTGGCCGGCGGCGGCGGTCGCGGCGGCGTTTTTCATACCGACGAACTCGACGTTTTTGGCGTTATTGATTAACAGGCTGCGGCGAATCAGTGCTTCATTGCTGGCGGCGTGTTGGTCGTCGACCCAGCGCTCGTCGACGAGGCCGATCCGGATTTTTTTCCAGTTCATGTCGGCTTTGGACAAGGCTTCGTAAAGCGGCGCCGGTGTCGTGCCGCCGGAAACCAACAACGTGGCCAGACCGTGTTTGCTAATACCCTCGGCCAGAACGTCCTGACATTCGGCCGACAGCGCGGTCAGCAGGTGGGTGCGGTTTTCAAAAAAGAATTCTCTAACCATGATCTTAAAACTCTCGATGGGTGCGGTGCGTGTAATTATTCTTCCCAGGCGCGGCCGTCGCGGGCCAACAGCGCGACCGAAGCGATCGGCCCCCAACTGCCGGCCGGATAGGATTTCGGCGCGCTATGGCTATGAGCCCAGGCATCCTGGATCGAATCGACCCAGGTCCAAGCCTGTTCGATTTCCTCGCGGCTTAAAAACAGCGTTGGGTTGCCGCGCAGGGCTTCCAAAATCAGCTTTTCATAACCACCGAAGATGCTGTTTTTCTTGAAGGTTTCCGAAAAGCTCAAGTCCAGTTTGGTTTGTTGCAATTTGATGTTGCCGTCGATACCCGGCACTTTGTTCAGCATCACGACGTCCACGCCTTCGTTGGGCTGCAAGTGAATGACCAGCTTGTTGGCCGGTAGTTCGCGGAAGCTGTCCTTGAAGATGTTATGCGGCAGTTGCTTGAAATTGACGACGATTTCGGTGCGCTTGTTGGGCATGCGTTTGCCGGTACGCATGTAAAACGGCACGCCGGCCCAACGCCAATTGTCGATGTCGACCCGAATCGCCACGAAGCTTTCTGTGGTACTTTCCTTGTTGGCACCGTCTTCCTCAAGATACCCCGGTACCGCCGAGCCTTTGATGAAACCGGCCGTGTATTGGCCGCGCACGGTTTTTTCCTCGACATTGCGGACCGTGATCGGCCGTAGCGATTTCAATACCTTGATCTTTTCCATATGTATGCTTTCCGCCGACAGGTCGGCCGGCGGCTCCATCGCTACGAAGGTCAGAATTTGCAGCAAATGGTTTTGCAGCATGTCGCGGAGCTGGCCGGTCTTGTCGAAGTATTCCCAGCGGCCTTCGATACCGATGTCCTCGCCAACCGTGATTTGAATGTGGTCTATCGTGTTGTGATTCCAGTTGGTCGTGAAGATCGAATTGGCGAAACGCAACGCCAGCAGATTGAGCACGGTTTCCTTGCCCAGGTAATGGTCGATGCGATAGACCTGATCCTCGTGGAAAACATCGGCGACGACGTCATTGATTTCCTTCGAAGATTTCAAATCGTGGCCTATCGGTTTTTCCATCACCATCCGCGATTCCGGCGTCAACACGCCGCAGCTATGCAGGCCTTGGCAGATGTTCTTGAACAGAAACGGCGCGACCGCGAAATAATTGACCATCACTCGCTTTTCGGCGTCTACGGCGGTGTTCAATTGGCGGTATTGGTCGGGTTGGGTCAGGTCGATTTTCAGATACGACAGGCGTTGTGAAAAGCGTTGCCAGATTTCTTCGTTGATCGTGTTATGCAAAAAAGCGACCAGACTTTTGTGGGCAATTTCGACGAAGCCGGCACTGGTTTCTTCCAATCTGTCCACGCCGATGATGCGGGTGTCGGGCTCCAGTAGGTTGGATTTCTCCAGACGGTATAACGAGATCAGCAATTTGCGTTTAGACAAATCGCCCAGCGCGCCGTAGATCACCAAGTCGCAGGGTTTATAGGAATTGTTTTTCATTGAGGGTACCGAAAACCAAGAGAATGTGGCCGCCGACCGACCCGGCGTTCGACTCGGCTTGTGGTTCTGAATCAGCCGGCCGCGCATCGTGGCGAAAATGCCCCCATTATAATGGTTCAGGCTGGCGCCAAACAAGGCTTTCGGCTGGAGGTGCCGATTTTGCTGGGTTTGCCGGTGTGTTTGTCGCGGCGTTTCAGCCGAACATTTCGGTGGTGTAGCGCTGGATTTTTACCGTGCTCGACCAGTAGTCGGCCGGCAGGCCGGCTTTGCGTTTTAGATGGCGCAGAAATTCCACCGGGTCTGGCAGGTCCTCCCAAACCGAGGGTAGAAAAGTACCGCGCCTGCCGCCTTCGCTCAGAATCAGACCGTCGATGCCGGGCCGAAGTTGGCTGATCAGGTCCGTTTCGGATGCGAAATAGAGCGGTTCGGATGGACTCAATACCGAAATATGCAGACTCAGCCCAGCCAATTCGGCGGCCGTGACCGGCGGAAAACGCGAATCGCGGAAAGCGGCGGCATAGGCGTTCTCGGCGATATCCTCGACCAACGGCCGAGCGGCTTCCAGCCTGCCGATGCAACCGCGCAGTTGACCGTCCAGTTCCAGCGTCACGAAAGTCGCGGCCGGCCCGGTCAATTTGGCGGGATAATCCGCCAGATTGACCGGCAACGGCCGGCCATGCGCGAGGCCGTGGGCAATGGATGCTTTCGCCAGGGTCAGCAAGCAGCCGCGTTCGACGTCATTCAACGACATAGGCACCGTAACCCACGACTCTGGCTTTGTCGCCGGCGGTATCGCCGGAATTGCGTAAATCGATGGTCTTGATCGACCGGCCCGTGTCGCGCAGGAGTTTCAGCAAGCCGTTGACGCCGACCCGGCCGCAAGCGGCGTCGCCGACGATTTCCTCGTACCGTAGCGCTTCGATCAGGCGGCTGGTGTCGCGGTCTAGGCGTTGCGCGGTCGCATAGTCGTGATAATGGCTCAGGTCGGAACTGATCACCAACAAGGTTTCGTCGCCACCCCAGAGTAATTCAAGCAGGCTGGCGACCTGGGAGGGTTCCGCTTCGCCGGCGACGATCGGAATCAGCTTGAAGTCGCGAAATACTTCTTGCAAAAAGGGTAGATGCACTTCTAGGCTGTGTTCGAGGGTATGGGCCTGTTCGACGTACTCCACGAACGGCAATTGCAGTAATTGGGCTATCGCATCGCGATCGACTTCGACATCGCCCAGCGGTGTACTATAGGCGTGAGCGCGACTGACCGCCAAACCGCGAAAAGCGACTTGGTGCGACGGGCCGATCAACACGACCCTGCGGACCCGCTCGGCGGCGGGTGCCAAGCGCGCGTAAGCGGTGGCGGCGACCGGAGCGGAATAGATGTAACCGGCATGAGGGACGATGATGGCCTTGGGTACGTTGCCGCTGGAATCGGCCGCGCGCAGATAGCTGTCGACCGCATTATGCAATTGTAAGGGATCGGCCGGGTAAAAGCGGCCGGCCACTGCGGGTTTTCTGTTCATGGCTGATCCTTGTAACTGTTATTGATACGATCAGACGGGGCAAGGCGCCGAAGCGGATTGAGCCGTGTTTCAGGCTTGCGATACTCAGTATAGCCTGCTACCGACAGTGGTTTTCGATTAGGGTTCAAGGAGAACGGCGATGACGACATTCCTCGGCGGCGATACCGTCGCCACCCGCTATTGGCACGCGCTCGACGACGGTCGCGTCCAGTGCGATCTATGCCCGCGTTTTTGCAAATTGCATGAAAGCCAGCGTGGCTTGTGCTTTGTGCGGCAAAATCTGGATAGCCGCATCGTGATGACCAGCTACGGCCGCTCCAGCGGCTTCGCGGTTGATCCCATCGAAAAAAAACCGCTGAATCACTTTTTGCCGGGCTCGCCGGTACTGTCGTTCGGTACCGCCGGTTGCAATCTGGCTTGCAAGTTTTGTCAGAATTGGGACATCAGTAAATCCCGTGAGATGGATACCTTGACGCGCCGCGCCGCGCCGGAGGCTATAGCCAACGCTGCTTTGGCCCATGGCTGCCGGAGCGTGGCTTACACCTATAACGACCCGGTGATTTTCCACGAGTACGCGATCGATACCGCGCAAACTTGCCGCGACCTCGGTCTGAAATCGGTCGCGGTAACGGCGGGCTATGTATGCCCGGAGCCGCGCGTTGAGTTTTACCGATACATGGATGCCGCTAATGTAGACCTGAAAGCCTTCAGCGAAAGGTTCTACCACAAAGTCACCGGCGGTCATTTGCAAGCAGTCTTGGATACCTTATTGTATTTGCAGCACGAAACCCAGGTTTGGCTGGAATTGACGACCTTGCTGATTCCCGACGAAAACGATAGCGAAGCCGAATTGGAGGCGATGACCCAATGGGTGGTCGAACATTTGGGGCCGGAGGTGCCGATGCATTTCACCGCCTTCCATCCCGATTGGAAAATGACCGACAAGCCGCGTACGCCGTTATCTACCTTGTTACGGGCTAGGCAGATCGCGACCAAAAATGGCGTTCGTTACGCCTATGTCGGCAACGTGCACGATAAGGCCGCCGAAAGCACGTACTGCCACCAGTGCGGCGAAATGCTGATAGGCCGGGACTGGTATGTGTTGTCGGATTGGAATCTGAATGCAGCCGGATGCTGCCGATTCTGCGGCACTGTTTGCGCCGGTTTGTTCGAAGCGGCGCCCGGCGATTGGGGCGCGAAACGGATCGGGGTTAGCATTTAAATCGGCCGGTGATAAGCGCGCCGGCCGATAGCGAGGTTAGCGGTAAACGACGCCGGGCTTGCCGTCGCCGGCGACGATTTCACCGATCGTAAAAGCGGTTTCGCCTTGCCGGCCGAGAATTTCCACGGTCGCGGCTTCGTCGGCCGCCGCCACGCAAACGATCATGCCGACCCCGCAGTTGAAGGTGACCAGCATATCCTCCAGCGCTACGTTGCCTTGTTGTTGCAACCATTGAAAAGTCGCCGGGAAATCCCAACTAGTCAAGTCGATCGCGGCATTCAGACCGTTCGGCAAAACTCTAGGCAGGTTTTCGGTAATGCCGCCGCCGGTAATATGCGCCATCGCATGTACAGGGACGGACTTCAGTAATTCGAGCAAGGGTTTGACGTAGATGCGGGTCGGCGTCAGCAGCGTTTCGCCCAGCGGTTTGCCGTTGACGGTGTCGGTCCAGGTCAAGCCGCTACGCGCGACGATTTTGCGGATCAGCGAGTAGCCGTTGGAATGTGGGCCGGACGAGCCCAGCGCGATCAATTTGTCGCCGGCTTGGACTTGGCTACCGTCGATGATGCGGGACTTTTCGACGATGCCGACGCAGAAGCCGGCTAAATCGTAATCGCCGTCAGCGTACATGCCGGGCATTTCGGCGGTTTCGCCGCCGACCAGCGCCGCGCCGGCCTGCTCGCAACCCAGGCCTATGCCTTCGATCACGCTGGCGGCGGTATCGACGTCGAGTTTGCCGGTCGCGAAATAATCCAGGAAAAACAGCGGTTCGGCGCCTTGCACGATAATATCGTTGACGCACATCGCGACCAGATCGATGCCGACCGTGTCGTGAATGCCGGTGTCCAGCGCCAATTTCAATTTGGTGCCGACGCCGTCGGTGCCGGAAACCAGCACCGGCTGTTGATAGCGGTCCAGCGGCAGTTCGAACAGCGAACCGAAGCCGCCCAGCCCCGCCATCACGCCGGCGTTGCGGGTTTTGGCGGCGATGGGTTTGATGCGATCGACCAAGGCGTTTCCGGCTTCGATATCGACGCCGGCGCTTTTGTAATCCAGGCGGTCAGTGGGTTGTTCGCTCAAGGTTGGCCTCTTTAAAGTTAAGATGGAATCGACCGATATTGTACTATATTCGAAATGTGACATTGTCAGGGTGGGCTAGTGAGCGAAGCATTTAAGAAGGCCGGACGGGCCGCGGTGGCCATGGTTTTAACGGGTCTACTGGCTGTGCCGTTTGCCGAAGCGGTCGAGGTCAAGGGCTTGTACGAGATCGAGTTGGTGGCGAGGGGCCAATCCGCCGAGGATAGGACACAGGTGATCAAGCAAGGCTTGTACGCCGTGTTGAGCCGAGTGCTGGTGTCCGAAGACATTTCCAAGATTCCGGCGGTGCAACAGGCGCTGACTGGGGCGCAAAACTATGTCAAGCAATTCCAATTTTCGCTGATTTCCGCGGACGAATCGCCCGATACCGAGGCCCGTTTGGCGCGGATCGAGTTCGATGAGGATCAGGTGATGCAAGTGATGCGCGATAGCCATGTCGGCATCTGGAGCGAGATCCGCCCGGAAACGTTGGTGTGGCTAGTCGTCGATCAGGGCGGCAATCGTCAGTTTTACAATGCGGATACCATGCCGGAGCTGGAGAGTGCGCTGGCGTTCGCGGCGAAGGTCAAAGGCATTCCGATGATTTTTCCGATGCTGGACCTGGAGGAACAACAAAGAATCACGGTCAGCCAAGTGTTGAGCGCCGACTCGCGCGGTTTGTTGGCGGTTTCGGCTCGTTATGAAGTGACATCGGTCATGGCGGGGCGCATCGTCGAAAAAGGCGAATGCTGGCAGGGCGAGTGGGCGTTTTATTTCGATGGCAAGATCAAACAGTGGAACAGTCCTTGTCAGCCGTTGAAAGCGACGGCGGTAGCCGCCGCCCAGGGGGCTTACGATGTGCTTTCCAATTATTACGGCGTGAAGCCTTGAGTCAGCCGGCTATTAGGCTGTAAATCCCGTAAGCGCCGCCGTAACTGGACAGAAAATAGAACAGTGACATCACTAGCGACGCCGGCCGGTTGATCAGCAACACGTCCTTAAATATTCGAGCGATCATCAGCATATCCCAGAGGAAAAATACCGCCAACGCCGAATAGCTCAGCGCGTCCTCGGCGACAGTGACCCAAAATACGATGGGTACCAGAAAAATGCCTACCAGGTTTTCGCAGAACAAGATGGCGCTGGCTACCTGAACGTAAGTGCGAAAAGTACCGTTCAAACCCAGGACTAACGCGATAAATCCCAAGGTCAGCCCGGTTTCGATCAGGACTTCGAAGACAGTTTCCAAGTCGTCCGACATGTTGAATTTGATGAAAAACACCATGCCGAAATAAAAATAAATGTTGTACTTGAAAAAGCGTGTCGAACTGGGCAGTTCCAGCGCGGAAACATTGAGCCAGCACAGCGGGAGATAGTATCTGATCAGTTCCATGGCGGCGGGACCGTGGCGGGTTTAGCGTTCCTCGAAGGCGTAGGCGTCCAAGTCGTGCCGATATTCCTGCTGGGTATGGCTAAATTGGTCGTTCAGCGCCTGTACCAGATCCTTGCTTTGCTCGATCAAACCGGCCAGCTTCTTGCGGTTTTTTTTGTTTTTGCCGACCGGATCGGTGATCGGTAACAGCATGCGCCAGAAGCTTTGGCTCTTTTCGAATAGTGCCGCCAGATCTTCGGTCAAATTCAATTGTTTTTGGCGTTTGTGCAGTTGTTTAACGATGAACTTGGCGTGTACTCGGCTGACGATCAGATGCATCGGAGTCAGCAGCGCAATCAGCGCGATGGCGATAGCCGGGCCGATAATGGGGTCGAAGATCAGTTCCAGAATGCCGACGGCGATTTCGGCGAACAGCGCCAGCATGATGATGAAGCCGAGCACGATCAGCGTCGTCGCGTTGCAACGTTCTTTCCAAGTGGTCAGCGAGGCTTCGACTTCCGGCAGAATCACATCGTCGATGGCTCGGATGCTATCCTGCAGGGTGGCCAATACCCGGTAGGAACGGTCGCTTGCCAAGTTGGCGATTCGCTGGTCGAGCGCGGCGCCGTCGCTGTTTTGGCTCAACACCACGAACTGGCCGGTGTGTATGCCCAGTTCGGCCAAGCGGCGTTGCCAAGCATTGGCGATATCCTGGCTTTTGGCGGGGTCCAGGCCGATTTCGGAGTGATCGATCACGAATACGAATTTATTGGAGTCTTGCTGGGCAACGATTTCGGTCAGGGCGGCCTTGTTCAGTTCGGCATCGGCTTCGAACAAATCGGTGAACACCAGTACCAGATCGGAAATATCCAGTACGTATTTGCGCAGCATCGCGGTGACGGCATTTTCGGTGGTATTGCTCAGCACCGGCGTGTCGATAACCAGCTTGCCTTTCAATTTAGAGCTATTGACCGTCACCAGCTCCAGATGGCCATTGAGTTTGCCGCCCTCGCCGGGCAGGACTTGTTCCATGGCTTGGCCGATTCTGTAAAAGGGCAGGCGGTGATCGGCGTCCAGCGCGGTACCCGGCAGCGTGGCGCCGGCGGCTTGCGGCGTGTATTGCAAGACTGTGAATTTGTGGCGAACGGTGTGCAGCGGCGAGTTGAGGTATCGGGCCAGGAAGTCGGATTTGGCCGGTGAGTAACCGCCCAGCGTACTGATAACCGGCCACCAAGTGGTTTTGCGGGCGGTGCTTTCCTCGGAGTCGATCAGCCCCATGTCGAATTCGATTTGGTCCAATTCCTGGAACAATCTTGCGGTTTTTTGCAGGACCGGGTCGGCTGCCGCGAATTGTTTTTCTAGGTTTATCAGGTATTTACTTGCCGTTTTGTCCGCCATGTGCTGTGAACCTTTTTTATAAGTGGCTAGAGGTTGATCGATCGGGCGGAGTATACACCGACGACATTTAAACGGATAAAAATTCCTGGTAGGGAAGGGTGGGCGACCCTGTAAACGGGGCGCCCGGACGCGGGAAGCGAATTATTCCTTGATGTCCAATTCCTTGATTTTTCGGGTCAGCGTATTGCGGCCGTATCCTAGCAATTGAGCCGCTTCGTGTTTGCGGCCGTGGGTGTGAGTCAGCGCCGATTCGATCAGCAGGGTTTCCACCGAAGGAATGGCTTGCTTGGCGATGTCGACCTTGCCGGCGTTGAGTTGTTGCTTCACCCAGGAACGAAACTGGCTCTCCCAGTCACCTCGCTCGACTTCGCCGGCGGTCTCGGTAGCGGTTTGCATCAGTTCTGGCGGCAAATCCTCGATATGAATTTCGCGGCCCGATGCCATGACCGTCAACCAGCGGCAGGTGTTTTCCAGTTGACGGACATTGCCGGGCCACTTCAAATTACTGAGGAAGGCCTCTGCCTCGGGTTTCAAGGATTTGACCTCGGTACCCAGCTCCTTGGCGCTTTGGTATAGAAAATGCCGCATCAACAAGCCGATGTCCTGCCGACGTTCACGCAGTGGTGGGATGTGGATGCGGATAACGTTCAGCCGGTGAAATAAATCCTCGCGAAAGCGTCCCTGGGCAACCAATAACTCCAAATTTTGGTGGGTGGCGGCAATGATACGGACATTGACCTTAACCGGCGAATGTGCGCCGACCGGGTAAAATTCGTTGTCCGCCAATACCCGTAGCAAACGGGTTTGCATATCGGCGGGCATGTCGCCGATTTCATCGAGAAACAACGTGCCGTGATTGGCTTGCTCGAAACGGCCGATGCGCCGGGCCTGGGCTCCGGTAAACGCGCCTTTTTCGTGACCGAACAGCTCCGATTCCATCAGGTCTTTCGGAATCGCCGCCATATTCAGCGCGATGAAAGGCTGCTCGGCGCGTGGACTGTGCCGGTGTAAAGCCCGAGCGACCAGTTCCTTGCCCGTGCCGGATTCGCCGTTGATCAAGACGGTGATGTGCGAGCGCGCGAGTCTGCCTATGGCTCGGAACACTTCCTGCATCGCAGGCGCTTCACCGATGATCTCAGGGGTCTCTTCGTTGACTGGAGGCTCTTGAGCGACGTCGTTTTGCAACTGCTTGCTGTGAATGCAAGCGCGTTGTACCGTCTCGACCACTTCGTTGACATCGAACGGCTTGGGTAAATACTCGAATGCACCGCCGTGAAAGGCCGATACCGCGCTTTCCAAATCCGAATGCGCCGTCATGATGATGACCGGCAGATTAGGATGGTCGTGCTGTACCTTGCGCAACAGTTCGAAGCCGTCCATGCCCGGCATGCGGATATCGGTAATCAAAACATGCGGCAATTCCTTGGATAGTTCTTTCAACAAATCGGCGGCGTTGGCGAAGCAGCGCGTGACGATGCTGGCCTTTTGCAGGGCTTTTTCCAACACCCAGCGTATCGATTTGTCGTCATCGACAATCCAGACCTTATCTGGCAGTGGCATGAGATCTCTCCAAAACTCAATATTAAGATGATGGCATCAATTTCGATTCGATGCTTTTTTGCCAAGATTATCGGCTAACGGTAAATAAATAGAGAATACGGTATTGCCCGGCTCGCTTTCGCATTCGATTAAGCCGCTGTGTTGGTTAATCAAAGATTGGGCGATGGACAGGCCCAAGCCGGTACCTTCGGCCCGTCCGGTAATCATCGGGTAAAAAATCTGTCCCATTAACTCGGGTTTGATGCCCGGGCCGTTGTCGATGACGTCGATCTTCACCGCCAGCCGGTAGCGTTTACGGCCTATCGTCATGTGGCGGCGAATCCGGGTTTTCAATGTGATTCGGCCCGAGGTCTGAATCGCTTGAATGGCGTTGCGGACGATGTTCAGCAAGGCCTGGATCAACTGGTTTTTGTCGGCGAACAGTTCGGGAATGCTGGGGTCGTAATCGGTTTCCAGGCTGATGTTATTACCGGCTTCCACGGCGACCAGTTGACGAACACGCTCCAATATTTCGTGGATGTTCAACAAACTTTTATGGGCCGGTTTATTGGGTCCCAGCATCTTGTCCATAAGCTCTTGCAAACGGTCCGATTCGGCAATGATGATCTGGGTATATTCCTTCAGTTCCGGGTCGTGCAATTCCAAATCCAGCAGTTGAGCCGCGCCGCGAAGTCCGCCCAGCGGGTTCTTGATTTCGTGCGCCAGTCCGCGCACCAACATCCGGCTGGTATTTTGCTGCGCCAGCAGTTGCTCCTCTTTGGTAATACGTAAATGCCTGTCGACTTGCTGAAGCTCGATCAGGATTTCGTTCAACTGACCGTCTTCCAGTAACGGCGTGGCACTAAGATTGACGGTGATGGATTGGCTCATCCGCTCCAGTATCAATTCTCTGTCTACCAACGGTTCGTGCTGATGTAGGCGCTGCATCAAATCGGTAAACAAGCCGTGATGTCCGATTTTAAAAAGCTTCTGGGCCGGATTGCCGAGCAAATGCTTAGCGCTATCGGCGAACAGCATTTCGCCGGCCGGATTAATGTAGGTCAGCAGTAAATCCCTGTCGAACATCAGGATGGCTTCGTTCAGGTGATCGAGGATTTTTTTGTACACGGTGTTATTGGATTCTCCTGTCGGCTACGTTTATACAGCAATATACGAGCCATATCCGGATCAAGAATGTGAGGGTAATGATCAGGTGATTGGCCAAGTGGTGCATGGGTTCCAAGTATTGCGTTTGAGGAGTTTATCGGCCCGTTAATGTGGTCGATTTTCTTTAAATACCGGCGTCGCTTGCGCACCAAATACCAGCGTTTTTTGCTCTCGGATGTCTGGGATCGAAATCGACTTTGCAACGGATAGGCAAAGACCGCTAAGCTCGAGCAGTTGAGAAGTTCAAGGTCAAATCCCTGGATAACTTGTACCCAACCGCTTGCTGCGGTGATTTGCTAACCAAAACTCAGGGACGTTTTGCAATTTAGCGCTGTTTTTTTGCAAATCGCGGGATCTTCGATGGCTTGAAATTAGGGTGAATCCTTAACAACTGCTGTCTTCGCCGGTCTCTACATTGTTGGTGATTAGGACCCGCTAGATTCAACGAGTCTAGTGACAGTGGTGCTGAAGCTCAAAGGCAATGCTAATGTTGCCGAGCTTCGTCGTGGCGAAGCGCGAACGGAAATTCCGAATTAGCCAAAAAGCACAATTTTGGTGCGTTGGTTTGGGTTATAACACTAAATGGCCGCGGTCGACGCGAAAATGCGGTAAGCCACTATCGGTCCGGGTATCTCCCTACTAAAGTTAAACAAACAGTCGTCCCACTAGCTACCTTTAGAGACGAACGCCTGGTGTCGGCCGAGCTTGTTTAGTGCGTAATAGGTTGAGCAATGCACCAATGTGGTTCGTTCTGGCGATCGTTTTAATTGTGGGCCGCCCGGTCTAACAAAGCAGGTGTCAGCCGGATGTCCGCGCGGCTTCAAAGCGTGAGTGCGTAATCGACAATCAGGGGTGCGTGATCGCTGAAGCGTTCGAGTTTGTAGACCGAGACCTTACTGGCGGTATTTGCCAGCGTTGGAGTGGCAATCTGGTAATCGATGCGCCAACCTACGTTTTTAGTCCAAGCTTGGCCGCGATTGCTCCACCATGTATAGCAGGACTCAGTAGCGTCGGGTTCCAAGTATCGGTGGACGTCGACCCAACCCTGCTCGCCAAGAACCTTTCCGATCCAGGCCCTTTCTTCGGGAAGGAAGCCGGAGTTCTTTTTATTGCCTCTCCAGTTTTTCAAATCGATGGCCTGATGAGCGATATTCCAGTCGCCACAGACGATAACGTGTCGCCCGCTGGCCCGAAGCTGCGCCAAATGGGGGTATAAGCGGTCCATAACGCTGAATTTGATCGCTTGGCGTTGTTCGCCGCTCGATCCCGAGGGCAAATAGAGTGAAATCACGGACAGGTTTTTGACTCGGATTTCCAGATAACGGCCTTCGCTGTCGATATCGGCGTAGCCAAGGCCGGTGATGATCGTTTCAGCGGGAAGTTTGCTGTAGATGCCAACGCCGCTGTAACCTTTTTTCTCCGCGTAATGAAAATAACCGTGATATCCGGTCGGATTCGCCATGGTTGCTGTTAGGTCGGCGGCTTGAGCCTTTAACTCCTGCAAGCATACAAAGTCGGCATTTTGCGCGCATAGCCAATCATAAAAGCCTTTGCGGTCGGCGGAGCGAATGCCGTTAAGGTTGATCGAAATGATCCGCATAAGACGTTCAAATAGTTGAAGGGTCTGTCGAAACAAAAAACCCCGCGAAGCTTTGCAACTTGCGGGGTTCCGGGAAGGTGCGGGACTGTCAGAAACAGTCCTACCTCTTACAAGCTGTAGTACATGTCCAGCTCAACAGGGTGAGTGCTCATGCGCAGACGGGTAACGTCTTGTTTTTTCAGCTCGATGTAGCCGTCGATGACGTCGTCGGTGAAAACGCCGCCCCGGGTCAGGAACTCGCGGTCGGCATCCAGTGCGGCTAATGCTTCGTCCAGAGAGAACGAGACTTGCGGAATGGCTTTTTCCTCTTCCGGCGGCAAGTCGTACAAGTCTTTATCCATCGCTTCACCTGGGTGAATTTTGTTTTGGATACCGTCAAGACCGGCCATCAACATGGCGGAGAATGCCAAGTAAGGGTTAGCGGTTGAGTCCGGGAAACGTACTTCGATACGACGACCTTTAGGGTTGTTAACGTACGGAATACGGATCGAAGCCGAACGGTTGCGAGCGGAATAAGCCAACATAACCGGCGCTTCGAATCCTGGAACCAGACGTTTGTAACTGTTGGTTGAAGCGTTGGTGATCGCGTTCAAGGCTTTAGCGTGTTTGATGATGCCGCCGATATAATACAGCGCGGTTTCGGACAGGCCGCCGTACAGATTGCCGGTGAACAGGTTGACGCCGCCTTTCGCCAGCGATTGGTGAACGTGCATGCCGCTACCGTTGTCCCCGACCAGCGGTTTCGGCATGAAGGTCGCGGTTTTGCCGTAAGCGTGGGCGATATTGGCGACCACGTATTTCAGTTCCAACACTTCGTCGGCTTTTTTAACCAGCGTGTTGAATTTAGCGCCGATTTCGCACTGACCCGCAGTCGCTACTTCGTGGTGGTGGACTTCGACGGTTTGGCCCATTTCTTCCAGAACCAAACACATAGCCGAACGCATGTCTTGGAAAGAGTCGACCGGCGGAACCGGGAAGTAGCCGCCTTTGATACCAGGGCGATGGCCAATGTTGCCGTTTTCGTAGACTTTCGCCGAGTTCCAGCCGGCTTCCTCGGAGTCGATTTGATAAGAGCAGCCGCCCATGCCGGTGCTCCAACGTACGTCGTCGAAAATGAAGAATTCGTTTTCAGGACCAAACAGCGCGGTGTCTGCGATGCCGGTGGACTGCATATAGGCTTCGGCGCGTTTTGCAATCGAGCGCGGATCGCGCGCGTAACCTTGCATGTCTTTGGGTTCGATGATGTCGCAACGCAAGATCAGGGTTTTGTCGTCGAAGAAGGGGTCGATTTTAGCAGTGCTGGCGTCCGGCATCAGAATCATGTCCGATTCGTTGATGTGTTTCCAGCCTGCGATTGACGAACCGTCAAACATATTGCCTTCTTCGAAAGTGTCTTCGTCGATGGTGTGCGCAGGGAAGGTGACGTGCTGCTCTTTTCCGCGAGTGTCGCAAAAACGGAAATCGACGAATTTAACGTCGTTTTCTTGGATTAATTTCAGGACGTGATCAACAGACATTGGAAAAAGTCTCCTAGTTTTAGTTGTAGTGGATTGAGGTGCTAAATCGACTGTAACGATACCATCAAAGGCTCTAAAGAGCTATAACAAACAAAGCCTCCAGGACGTTTTCGATAACGTGCTGGAGGCGTTTGTATCGCGCTGCTGGGGGCAAAATAGTGGATTAGAAAATGATTACGGCGTCGGCGGTAAACAGGACTTGATCGTGGCTATTGCCGCCGGCGAAAGCTTTGGCTTGATCGCTGTGATCCCAGCGAACGTTTGGACGAAGATTCAGCCATTTCGCGGGCTTGTAGCTCAAGCCGGCAGTCAGTTCGTAGTATCCGCTACCTTGGCTGAGCAACGAAGGATCGTTTTGATAGTACGATGCCCAAGACGCGTTGTTGCAAGCGTAATTGGAGCCGTCCGGTTGCGCTCCGGCTACACAGCGGCCAGGGCCGTTAATCCTGAATCCGTTATTGTCTCGGAACCATTCCGCGCGAAGACCGGCGGACAGTTTGTCGTTAATATCGTAAATCAAATACTGATTTATGCCGTACCATTCCGCGTTCTGCGTCGCAAGACCCGCCCTCGCGCCATTGCCTGTAAACACGTTATCCGCGAAACCATGGTCGTGTTGAATGATGTAATGCAATTTGTCGGTAAAGTTGTGTTTGCCCACCAAGCTGTACATCGCCCATTTGGAGCTGTTCACTTCGGACTGTTCGCCAGCGGTTGAAGTCAGTGCCAACGAAGTGCCGGCGTCGTCGCTGGTCCAGGTTACGCCGCCCAGGAAGGACCAGTTGCCAACATTTTTATTGAAGTTGCCGTCCCAGCCGCCCGTGCCGCTGCCGGTTACGGCGCCAGCCGATACAGCCCAGTTTGGGTTGACTGTATAGCTAGCCAGAACGCCGGTGTGCGTGAAAGGTTCGCCATATTGCATGGTGTAGGGCTTAGTGACGAAGAAATTGTCGGGCGATGTGACCACTTCATAACCGATTGGGGTGTAGAAATGTCCGACTTTGACGTCGATACCGTTTCCAATCGGCAAATTCAGTTCTGCGTAAGCTTGAGGCAAGGCGATGCCGTAAAAGCGGTCGTCGGTTAAATACAAGTCCCAATCGCCGCGACCGCCGGTTGATAATGCCGTGGTGGGGTCGAAAGAAGGATTGCCGTACGCCTGGGTAAAGATGGCGTCGGTACCGTACATAAAGTCGGCGCGGCCACCGATGTCGAAAGCATCGCCGCCTACGGTTACGGCTTTCTGCAAATATACGTAAAGCTGGTTGAGTTGGACTTCAGCGGTTCTATCATTGAAGGTCACAGGGCCGTTATAAGCGTCGTGAGTCGCGTTCAAATTGGCGCCGACACTGGTTTCCAGCCAACCGCCGATTTTCAGATTGTGATCTTTCATGAATTTAGCTTCATTCGGGTCTATGCCCGCGGCTCCGAGCAGGCCGGAGGCTTCCGTCCAGCTCTCGGCGCCGGCCGAAGCGCTGCATAGCGCCAAAATGCCAGCAACGTAAGTTCGGCGAGATTGGAAGTGGTGTTTCATGATGGTATTCCCCTTTTCTAGTTGGTACTCGAAAGTTTATTAAGCAGTTTTTAGGCCAAGTCTCATGCTTTGGAAATCAAGGAGATAGCGGGCGTTGGCCAGGTATTTTTGAGTGGATTTGGTGCAAAAATCGTTGTTTGCACTGTCGTGGTGCTTGGGTGGTCGCGATAGCGGTCCTGCAAGCTAATGCTTAGTTTAGCGCCACTTAGCGTGTTTGCTTAACATTTTTAGTGAGCATTTGTTTGGAAATGGTGCGCTACATGAACCTTCGCACCATCTGGGTGCGATTCTCTGAGGGATTTTAATGTTTTAAGCAAATTATGCTTAAAAAACATGGATATAAATACTGGCATATATTCTGCTTTGGCTGAGTTGGGAATTTACTAACTCAAGCAACGAGGTGTTGAACTATGAAACTGATAACAGCGGTTGTAAAACCGTTCAAGCTCGATGACGTGCGGGAAGCGTTATCGGATATCGGCGTTTCCGGTGTGACGGTAACCGAGGTTAAGGGATTCGGCAGGCAAAAAGGCCACACCGAACTGTATCGCGGCGCTGAATACGTCGTGGATTTTCTGCCCAAGGCCAAAATCGAGGTGGCAGTGGCCGACGCGTTGCTGGATCAGGCGGTGGAAGCCATCGTAAAAGTCGCCAATACCGGAAAGATCGGCGACGGCAAGATTTTCGTGACTAATTTGGAGCAGGTCGTCCGGATCAGAACCGGCGAATCCGGCGAAGAAGCACTTTAAACCTAGACCATGGGGACTAAGCAAATGAGATATGTAGCAGGCATGGCGCTGTTGGCGCTGTTGGGCTTCTCGGGGATCGCCGGCGCGGAAGAAGCGGCGGCACCGGCCGTTCAAGCCACCGTGAACAAGGGCGATACTGCCTGGATGATTGTTGCCACGGTATTGGTCGCGTTGATGGTCATTCCCGGTTTGGCATTGTTTTACGGCGGCATGGTGCGAGCCAAAAACATGTTGTCGATTCTGATGCAAGTGTTCGTGATCTTTTCGTTATCGGCCATTTTGTGGGCGGTTTACGGGTATAGCGTGGCGTTTACCGAAGGCAACGCGTTTTTTGGCGGTTTCAGCAAGGCCTTTCTGTCCGGTATCACGCCGGATTCGATGGCGGCGACCTTTAGCAAGGGCGTGTACGTGCCGGAATACATTTATGTCGCTTTTCAGCTGACCTTTTCGGCGATTACTCCGGCGCTAATAATCGGCGCCTTCGCCGAGCGCGTGAAGTTCTCGGCGGTGCTGTTGTTTACGGTAATCTGGTTCAGCATTTGTTATTTACCGATGGCGCACATGGTTTGGTACTGGGCCGGTCCGGACGCATATACAGACGCGACTGCGGCCGAAGCAGCGGGAGCCACGGCCGGTTTCTTGTTCCAAAAAGGCGCGCTGGACTTCGCCGGCGGCACCGTTGTGCATATCAACGCCGGCATGGCCGGTTTGGTCGGCTGTCTGCTGATCGGCAAACGCATCGGCTACGGCAAGGAATTCATCGCGCCGCATAGCGTAACGATGAACATGATCGGCGCTTCGTTGTTGTGGATCGGTTGGTTCGGTTTCAACGCCGGTTCCAACTTGGAAGCCAACGGTCTGGCTGCATTGGTTTTCGTTAACACGCTACTGGCTGCCGCAGCCGCGACCTTGTCCTGGATGGTCATGGAATGGCTGGTGCGCGGCAAGCCCAGCATGTTGGGCGCGACTTCCGGCGCCGTGGCCGGTCTGGTTGCGATCACCCCGGCTTGCGGTTGGGCGGGGCCGATGGGTTCGATCGCGCTGGGCTTCGTTGTCGGCGCGGTGTGCTTCTGGTCGGTGACTCGCTTGAAACATGCGCTGAACTATGACGACTCGTTGGACGCCTTCGGCGTACACGGTGTTGGCGGCATCGTCGGCGCCTTGGGGACCGGCATCGTCGCCAGCCCGGCACTGGGCGGTACCGGCGTGTGGGATTATGTCGCCAACGCGGTAGCGGAATACGACATGTTGACGCAAGTCACCAGCCAAGCCTGGGGCGTGGGTGTCGCGATTGTCTGGTCCGGCATTGCATCGTTCGTGGCATTCAAAATCGCCGACGTGGCGGTGGGTCTGCGCGTCAACGAAGCGACCGAGCGCGAAGGTTTGGACGTGACCGAGCACGGCGAAACGGCTTATCACATTTAAGCTATCGAGATTGCTGATTAACAAGGAAAAAACGGACCGTCGGTCAGGGCGGTCCGTTTTTGCTATCATTAAAAGCACCTTTCCGGTGCTTGAGCCGGTAAATTGTAGGTTAGCCTGGAATTATTTATGATTGGCGGTAGCCTTCCGACACAGCAAATTATTCATTCGAATTTGGGGATAGCATGAAACTCATTACAGCGATTATCAAACCGTTCAAACTGGACGACGTCAGGGAAGCCTTGTCCGAGATCGGCGTGGCCGGCGTGACCGCCACCGAGGTCAAAGGTTTTGGACGGCAAAAAGGCCACACCGAGCTTTATCGGGGTGCCGAATATGTGGTTGATTTCTTGCCCAAAGTGAAGCTGGAGATAGCCGTGGCCGACAATGTGGTCGACCGGGCCGTCGAGGCGATCGTCAAAGCCGCCAACACCGGAAAAATCGGCGACGGCAAGATCTTCGTCAGCAGTCTCGAACAAATTATCCGAATCAGAACCGGAGAAACCGGGGAAGACGCGATTTAGATTTTCCCAGCGGGTTTTATTGCTGGGCAAACATTTCAATCGCCCTGGTTCGCGAAGACGATTCGCGGGCCAGGGCGATTTTGTCGTTTCTGGTTCTCCAAAAATTGACCTAGCAAAAATTCAACAAAAATGACAATAACAAAAAGAGTCTTCGCACTCACAGCACCGTTGTTCATCTGGCCGGCCGCCGCGTGCGCGGACGGCATCAATCAAGCCAACACCGCCTGGGTGCTTACATCCACCGCTCTGGTGTTGTTCATGACGATACCCGGCTTGTCGCTGTTTTACGGCGGCTTGGTCCGTAGCAAAAACGTGCTATCGGTTTTGATGCAGTGTTTTGCAATTACTTGTCTGGTGTCGTTGTTATGGTTGGCAGGCGTGTACAGTCTGATATTCGCCGACGGCGGCGCCTGGCAACCCTGGCTGGGCGGCGCCGGCAAATTGTTCCTGCCGGACATGGGTATCGCTAATTTGATCGGCGATATTCCGGAAACCGTGTATTTCATGTTTCAAATGACCTTCGCGATTATCACGCCGGCCTTGATCGTCGGCGCGTTCGCCGAACGGATGAAGTTTTCGGCGATGCTCTGGTTCAGTGCGTTATGGCTGATCGTCGTCTATATGCCGATTTGCCATTGGATGTGGGGTAACGGCTGGCTGGCCGCGCTGGGTGCCAAGGACTTCGCCGGTGGGATCGTGATTCACGTCAATGCCGGCGTGGCGTCCCTGGTCTCGGCCTTGGTCATCGGCAACCGGAAAGGTTTTCCGACCGTGGCCATGCCGCCGCATAACATGACGATGGTCGTCACCGGCGCCGGCATGCTGTGGTTCGGCTGGTTTGGCTTCAACGGCGGCAGCGCCCTGAAGGCCGACGGTAGCGCCGGCATGGCGATCGCGGTGACTCATATCGCCGCCGCCGCCGGTTCGCTGACCTGGATGACCATCGAATGGCGCCGCTTCGGCAAACCCAGCGTGTTGGGCATCGTCACCGGCATGGTGGCCGGTTTAGGCACCATTACGCCGGCTTCGGGTTTTGTCGGTCCGATCGGCGGTCTGGTCATCGGCATTGTTGCCGGTATCGTTTGCTTTTATGCGACGCAATACGTGAAGCGCGGCCTGAAAATCGACGATTCGCTGGACGTGTTTCCGGTGCATGGCGTCGGCGGCTGCGTCGGCTCCATTTTGACCGGTGTGTTCGCGGCGGAAAGTTTCGGCGGCTTGGGGCTGAACGGTGTAAGCATCGCCGAGCAAGTCGGCGTGCAAGCGCTGGCGGTGTTGGTGACCATCGTTTGGAGCGCCGCGTTCAGCTATCTGGTCTTGAAGCTGCTCGACAAAACCATCGGTTTGCGGGTCAGCGAAGACGAAGAAGTCGAAGGTCTCGACATCGCGCTGCACGAAGAAACCGGTTACCACAATCTATAACTACGCCAGCGTTTGCCGGCTCGAGCGGGCGGAGACCGACTCCGCCCGTTTTCATCAACCTCAGTGGAAATTCATGCCTATCCCACTTTCCGAACTGGAAACCATCGTGCGCGCCGCCGGCGCGATTGCGATGACTTATTTCAACGATCTGGACCAATTGGCCGTCAGCAAAAAAAGCGCACGCGATCTGGTCACCGACGCGGATGTCGCGGTCGAACATTATCTGAAACAGGCCTTGACCGAAAAATGGCCGGAATACGGCTTCTGGGGCGAGGAGAGCGGCCAAACCGCCAACCAAAACCAGCGCTGGATCGTCGATCCGATCGACGGTACCCATTCGTTTTCGAAAGGCCAGTATTTTTGGGGCGTCAGCGTCGCGTTGGAAATTGCCGGCGAATTGGTGGTCGGCGCGGTGTACGGCCCGGCTCTGGACGACTACTACTGCGCGGCTAAAGGCCAAGGTGCCTGGAAAAACGGCAAGCCGATCCGGGTGTCGGACGAGACCAGTCTGGCCGCCAGCATGGTGTCGACCGGCTTCGCCTGTTTGCGCCAGTATTTGCCGGACAACAACCTGCCTCGCTTCTGCCGCATCGCCCAGGCGACCACCGGCCAGCGTCGAATGGGTTCGGCGGCATTGGATTTATGCACGGTGGCCGACGGTCAGGTCGATGCGTTCTGGGAACAGGAATTGAATTTGTACGACGTGGCTGGTGGGGCATTGGTCGTTCTAGAAGCAGGTGGCACGCTGACCGATTTTCAGGGCAATCCCGGCGTGTTTCCCAAGCAGATATTGGCCACGAACGGCAAAATTCTTGATCAGCTTTTGCCGTTGATGTAATGGCTGACGACACTAACTCCTGTTTTTTGACGGTGCTTGGCGATGACTAAACCGGCGGCGGTGATTTTCGACGGCACGCCGCTGAGCATCGAGGCCGTGATCGGTATCGCGCGCGGCACGGCCGCCGCGGTGCTGAGCGAGGCGGCGGAATTTATCGCCCGCATCGATCGCGGCGCCGGTTTCGTCGATACCTTGCTGGCCGAGGAAGGTTGCGTCTACGGCGTCACCACCGGCTACGGCGATTCGTGTACCGTCGCGGTGCCGGTCGAATTGGTCGGGCAATTGCCGGTGCGTTTGTATCGCTTTCACGGTTGCGGTTTGGGCGAGGACTTCGATCCGGAACAAACCCGCGCCATTTTGGTGGCTCGCCTGACCAGTTTGGCGCGCGGTTACTCCGGCGTGCGCTATCGCTTATTGCAACACCTGACTCTATTGCTGCGCCGCGACATTCTGCCGTTGATCCCGCAAGAAGGCTCGGTCGGGGCCAGCGGCGATCTGACGCCGCTGTCCTATCTGGCCGCCGTGCTGGCCGGCGAGCGCGACGTGCTGTACCAAAACCGGCGCCGGCCGGTCGCCGAGGTTTACGCGGAACTGGGCATTGCGGCGCTGGTCTTCAAACCCAAGGAAGCCTTGGCGATCATGAACGGCACGGCGGCGATGACCGGTCTGGCCTGTCTGGCCTTCGGCCGCGCCGAATATCTGTCCCGGCTGGCGGCGCGCATCACCAGCCTGGCGGTCACCGCAATGCAAGGCAACGCCTACCATTTCGACGCCAAATTGTTCCAGCTCAAGCCGCATCCCGGTCAGGCCAAGGTCGCGGCGCGGATTCGCACCGATTTGCAATGGCACGCCGACATGCCGCGCAACGACAGCCGCTTGCAGGATCGCTATTCGCTACGCTGTGCGCCGCATGTGATTGGGGTGTTGGAAGACGCCTTGCCCTGGTTGCGGCAACTGATCGAAACCGAGTTGAACAGCGCCAACGACAATCCGTTGATCGACGCCGACGACGAGCACGTGTTGCACGGCGGGCATTTTTACGGCGGCCACATCGCGTTGGCGATGGACACCTTGAAAACCGCCGTCGCCAATATCGCCGATTTGCTGGACAGGCAATTGGCGCAACTGGTCGATCCCAAATTCAATCATGGCCTGCCGGCCAATCTGGCGGGCGAGGTCGGCGAGTTGGCGCCGCTCAACCACGGTTTCAAGGCCGTGCAAATCGCCGCGTCGGCCTGGACTGCCGAAGCCTTGAAATTGACGATGCCGGCCAGCGTGTTCTCCCGATCCACCGAATGCCATAACCAGGACAAGGTCAGCATGGGCACGATTGCCGCCCGCGACTGCTTGCGCATCGTGGAATTGACCGAGCAGGTGGCGGCGGCGGCATTGCTGGCCAGCGTGCAAGCCGTGGAATTGCGCGGCGGCGCGCTGTTGTCCGAGCCGTTGAGCGACACCTGCGCCGATCTGCGCCGTCTGGTCGCGCCGCTGACCGAGGACCGGGCCTTGGACGGCGAATTGCGGGCCTGTCTCGACGCGATACGCAGCCAGCGCTGGTCTTTATATGACTAAGTCCGTGCTGGAAGCCGAAGTCGCCATCGATATCCCGTTTCACGATGTCGACATGATGGCCGTGGCCTGGCACGGCCACTATTGCAAATATTTCGAAGTGGCGCGCTGCGCGCTGTTGGACAAGATAGCCTACAACTATCCGCAAATGCGGGACTCCGGCTTCGCCTGGCCGCTGGTGGATATACGCATCCGCTACGTCAAACCGGCCCGTTTCGGGCAGCGGGTGGTGGTAAAAGCCAGCCTGCGCGAATGGGAGTATCGTTTGAAAATCGACTATCTGATCCTCGACCAGACCAGCGGCGATCGCTTGACCAAGGGCTATAGCGTGCAGGTTGCCGTCGATTTAAACAGCGGTGAGTTGTGCTGGCAATCGCCGCCGGTGCTGCTCGCCAAATTGGGCTTGGTGTCGCCGTGTTCCGACTGAGCCTGGTAATGCTGATGTTGCTCGTGCCGCCGGCCTGGGCCGACGACGTGTTGGACCAAGTCCGGGCGATACTGCAACCCGAGCCGATCGCGGTCGGCCATTTTCGGCAAACCAAGCAACTGGCCTTCCTGCAACAACCTTTGGTGTCGGAAGGCGAATTCGTTTACGCCCAAAGCGGTGGCGTGATCTGGAATACCGTCAGCCCGGTCGCTTCGACGGTATTGATCGGCGGAGACCGGATGGTTTCCGAGCAGGGCGAGCAAGCCCTGCCGCCCAGTTTCGGCCAATTGATACCGGCACTGTTGGGCGGCGACTTCGCTCGATTGCGGACGGACTTCGAGATTCAAGGCAGCGTCCAGGCCCGGAGTTGGCGCTTGCAGTTCCTACCCAAGGACCCGCTGCTCGCCAAGATCGTCGCCGAACTGGTACTGTCCGGCGATAGCGACTTGCGCGGCTTCGATATTCTGGAAAGCGGCGGCAACCGTTCCAGTACCGTCTTCGAACAAATCAGCCATCCGGCCCAACTGACGCCGGCACAGGCGGCCGAATTTGAACGTTTATCGCCCTAGGCTGTATGCGCTGATTTGGTGTCTGGCGATGACTGCGCTGGCTTGGCAGGCGGCGCGCGACTGGTCGCGGGATTGGCTGGAAACCGGTTTCATGGCCTTGCTGCCGGTCGCGGAACAACGCCCGGACGTGGCCGAGGCGATTGCCGCGCGGAATCGGCAAATCCAAGGCAAGCTGATTTGGCTGGCCGGCGCGGCGAGCGCCGATCAAGCCGTCGCCGCGATTCGGCAAGTCCACCGCGAGCTGGCGGCCAGCGGTTTGTTCGCGAGTTTGCCGCTGGAACGCGCGGCGGACGTTGCGGCGCCGGCCTATCGGCGTTGGTTTGACTATCGCTATCAGTTATTGGACGACGCCACCCGGCAAACCCTCAGCCAAGATCCTGCCAAAATCGCCGCCGAAAATCTGGCCTGGCTGTACAGTCCGGTCGGCCAATTGCAGACCGCCGGCTTGGAACGCGATCCCTGGCTACTGTTCAACCGCTATCTGCGGGCCCGGCAGCCGTTGGCGGCCAGCCTGCACCAAGGCGTCCCGCTGATCAAGCGCGACGGCCGCTACTGGGCCCTGCTGATCGGCGAATGGCCGGATAGCGACCTGAAACTGGATAAACTGGGCACCCTGCTAAGCCTCAACCAGCGGCTGACCGGGCAAATCGCCGAGCAGGGCGGCGAGTTGCTGGCGACCGGCATGCCGCTATTTACCGCCCATGGCTCGCATAGCGCTCAGCAAGAGATGTCGCTGATCGGCGGCGGATCGACGCTAGGCTTGCTGATCTTGCTCTGGGCGGCGTTCCGCGGCCCGCGGCCCTTGCTGCTGTCGTGTCTGGCGGTCGCCGCCGGCTTGTTCGCGGCTTGGGTATTGAGCCTGCAACTGTTCGGCAAGCTGCATATTCTGACGCTGGTGTTCGGTTCCAGCCTGGTCGGGGTCGTCGTGGATTATGCGCTGCATTTTTTCTGCGACGGCATGGGCTTGCCGGATTGGACGCCGCGCCAGGGCTTGGCCTATGTGCTGCCCGGCATCGGCTTCGGCCTGTTGACCAGCTTGCTGGGCTACGCTGGTTTGGGCTGGTCGCCATTTCCGGGCTTGCGAGAAATCGCCGCGTTTTCGGCGATCGGTTTGATCGTGTCGTGGCTGACTGTCGTCGCGGTGTTCCCGAGCTTGCTGGGCGGCTTTCGCATGCCGCATCGGCCGGCCGTGTTACGGTTGACCCGTTATTGGCAGCAAGTCTGGCCGGGTTGGCTTAACCGCCATCGGATCGCGCTGGCACTAAGCCTGGCGGTCTTGCTGGTCGGCGGCTTGACCCAATTACAGCCCAAGGACGACGTGCGCCTGTTGCAATCGGCTCCGACCAGTTTGCTGGCCGCCGACGCCAAACTCAAGCAAGTGCTGGCGATTGGCTACGACAGTCAGTTTTTTCTGGTCAGTGGCGCCGATCAAACAGAATGGCTCGCCAACGAACATCGGCTGCTGGCTGGTTTAAACGGCATTCGCGGGCAGGGCGGATTGGCGGGTTACGACGCGATCAGCGCGGCTTGGCCCGATCCGGAGCGGCAGCGCGCCGATTACCGCTTGCTGCAAACCACGCTGTACGACAACGTGAGATTGAAAACCTATATGACGGGCTTGGGCTTCAGCGCCCAAGCCGCGGCCGAGGAAGCCCGCCAATTCGTCGCCGCCGAGGCAAGGGTCTTGCCGCTGGCCGATTGGCTGGCCGCCGCCGATCCCGGTCAGCGCGGCCTGTGGCTGGGTTGCGATGTTGGTGCCTGCCGTAGCGTGGTGGCATTGAGCGGCGTTGCCGATCTGGCCGGTCTCGCCGCGGCGCAAAACCTGCCAGGGGTGGCCTGGGTGGATCAGGCCGGGCAAATGTCGGCGCTATTCGCCCGCTACCGCGCGATGGTCACCGGCTTGTTGCTAGGCGTGTGCGGCTTGTTGCTGGCCGCGCTGGTCTTTAAATTGGGCTGGCGCAGCGGTTTGCAGGTCATGGCCGTGCCGGCCGTCGCGATGGCGGCGGCCTTGGCGATATTGGGCTGGCGCGGCGAATTGTTTACCTTGTTCAATCTGTTCGCGCTGATGCTGGTGCTGGAAGTCGGCGTCGATTACGCGGTGTTCTTTCATCTGGCCGGCAGCGAACGGCG
Source organism: Methylomonas sp. MS20 (assembly GCF_050275925.1). NCBI lineage: Bacteria > Pseudomonadati > Pseudomonadota > Gammaproteobacteria > Methylococcales > Methylococcaceae > Methylomonas > Methylomonas sp. MS20. The sequence goes on along the minus strand of NZ_CP189962.1, from coordinate 3,412,052 downwards.
CGACTCGACCGGACTCGCCGTCACGCTGTCCGCATTCAGCACCTTGCTGGCCTACGGACTCCTGGCGCTCAGCTCGACCGCCATCGTCCACGCCTTTGGCCTGACCCTGGCGGTCGGCATCACCACCGCATTTTTACTGGCGCCGCTGGTTGGTTTCAGCGCGCGGCCGAGCCGGATTTAACGGTGTGGGTTGGGATGGCTTTTGTCGATTGAATCAGCTGACGAGTCGAAAGAGTGCTGGGTCTCCGCGCGACAGTCTTTGGCGATCGGTCAAATACGAGCGGGTTTAGCTGTACGCCTAGATTCCGTCGCCCAAGTCGGCGCTTCAATTCTGGAATATATCGATAGAGCAACCACGAACGGCCGCATTCGCGACTGAAACTAAAAACTCGGCGTCAGGCATATAACGACGGATTGCCAACTCTCCGGTTAGCCGTCTGAACCATAACCGGGGTTTCACTTTAAATCGTCGATTTTCTGTTCAAATCAATGGCGTTACTTTTAGCTGCCGGTGAGGGTTACTAAGATGCCCATGCCGAATCGATTTCTCGCGAGCTGCCGCTTCGTTAATCTTATCGAGCGGCGATTCGACTTCGTTTGTTTTAATTGGAAACATATGTTGATACCGGTTGAAAATTGACTATGTAGACCGGTAAATTCCGGCGGAAAATGGGCCACAGGCTATTAGCCTGTCCTGTCCAAACATCAGACAGGTGCTTAGAGGGTGGCAACCATGATCTTTTACGCCAAAATCAGGCAGATGGTTTTCCGCGACCAGTTGTCCATCATTGAGATTGCCAGAGATGCACGAGTCTGTTCCGCAATGCCAAAAAATGGCCGAGAATGGCGAATGGTGCCGAGCTGACTTATCGACGCCGTGCCATGCCGGCACCGAGAAACAGGGCAATGGAGTTCATCGTTGACGGGGTGCCGACCCCTAGACCGGTGTAGTCAACGCAAATTGACAAATACAGTCTGCTATCCAACGGATTCGACGCTATATCGTGAGCGCGGCGCCAAGCTCATTTTCGCGGCGCGCGGGAAAGGTTACGCAATGCCGGCACCGTGGTCGCTGGGGAAGGCGTTTTTAGTCGCTGGAAATTGAATACTAAGGCGATCAATAGGGAAAAATTTCCCCATTCAGGCATAAAAAAACCGGCCGTGAAGCCGGTTTAGTATAGCGCAAGCCATTGAATTATGGCGGAGAGCTAGGGATTCGAACCCCAGGAGGGGTATAAGCCCTCAACGGTTTTCAAGACCGCCGCTTTCGACCGCTCAGCCAGCTCTCCATGAGCCGCGTATTTAACCAGAAGTTTTTTTCGAAATCTAGTATTTTTTGCGGCTTGATGACGATACGGACTCGAATCGCGGTGGCGGAAATCTCTAAGTGTTTGTTGGTGATTGCAAAATCGGCACGGATGTTGGCGACGTTGGCCGTTCGGGCCGGCTTCGAGGTGGTCGCCGTCGACTGCTTTGCCGATGCCGATACCCGGCAAATCGCAAATCAAACTTATCGGGTGCGTTCGTTGGCCTGGGACGACATCAAGCTCGCGGTAATTAGCGCCCTCGGGCGCTTCCGGATTGCCGACGTCTTGTACGGGAGCGGCTTTGAAACGCATCCGGATAGTTTGATGAAGCTGGCGCGGGATTGGCGATTGCTTGGCAACCAGGCCGATACTTTTTGCCGGTTGCAGGATAAACGGGATTTTTTTGCGTTGCTGACGCGACTGGCGATACCTTATCCTCAGGTTGTTTTCCAGGCGCCGACCGAGGCGGGCGAATGGTTGCGCAAGCCTTGGCGAGGCGAGGGCGGTTTGGGCATCGCCAGATCGATTGAGTCGGAGCGGCGGGATGCGAGCGGCGAGGGGTATTGGCAACGTTACGTCGACGGCATCGCGATGTCGGCGTTGTTCGTTGCCAATGGCGAGTCGGCGCGGGTGGTGGGATGGAATCGGCAATGGCGCGCGAATTTAGGTCCGGACTTCGCGTTTGTGTTTGCCGGTGCCGTCGGCTCGGTACCGATACCGAGTGAGGTGTCGCAAGCCTTGCGAACAGTCGTGGTCCAATTAACGGCTGAATACGGTTTGCGCGGCCTGAACAGTTTGGATTTTATGTTGGTACCCGACGGTTTTCGGGTGTTGGAGCTTAATCCCCGCGTGTCGGCTAGCGCTCAGCTTTACGGCGACGATTTGCTGGTATCGCATCTGCGCGGAAGTCTTGGATTGTCGCTGGATAATGTCGCATCGGCACCGGTGTCCAAGGCAGTGCGTACCGTGTTCGCTGATCGGAATCTCCGTGTCGCCGACGATTTTTCTTGGCCGGACTGGGTCGCGGATAGGCCGCCAGGCGGCGCTTTTTTTGGCGCGGGCCAGCCGATATGCAGTATTATTGCGGCCGGTAAAAATTCGGGCCTGGCGATGCTGCAGTTACGCCGCCGGTTACACATTCTCGGAACATTATTGGAAACAGGTCGTTAATCTCATGCAATATCAGGCAAGCGTCAATAAACTTACCCAGCCCTTGGTTCAAACATTGTTGGATAACGCCGACAAGCTGCGCTTGGGTGTCGAGCGCTTGGAAAACGGTTGCACGATTATCGACGCCGGAATCAATGTACCAGGCGGTTTGGAAGCCGGGCGAATCATCACCGAGATTTGCATGGGCGGCATGGGTACCGCGACGATTTCGCAGAGTTCCTACACCGCGCATTGGCCGCTGACGATCAATGTCCATGCAACCAATCCGGTATTGTCCTGTTTGGGTAGCCAGTATGCCGGGTGGAGTTTGTCGCACGGCAAATATTATGCTTTGGGCTCCGGCCCGGCGCGGGCGCTTGCCACCAAGATCAAGGACGGCGTGGTCGAACCGGTCGAAGAACTGTACAAAGAGCTGGAATATCGGGATGTCGCCGAGCGCGCGGTTCTGGTAATCGAAAACGATGCGGTCCCACCGCTCGAAATCGTCGAGAAGGTTGCAGCCGCGTGCGGTCTGGCGCCGTCAGCCTTGACCATCATCGTCACGCCGACCAGTAGTCTGGCCGGCGGTGTGCAAGTTGTCGGCCGGGTTTTGGAAGTGGCGATGCACAAGGCTCATGCCTTGCACTTCCCACTGGAAAACATCGTCGACGGTTCCGGTAGCGCGCCGATTTGCCCGCCGCATCCGAATTTCGTCAAGGCGATGGGACGTACCAACGATGCGATTTTGTTCGCCGGTCAAGTCCATTTGTTCGTGAAAGGCAGTGACGAAGCCGCCGAAAAACTGGCTAAAGAATTGCCCAGTTCCACGTCGAAAGATTACGGCAAACCGTTTGCAGAGATTTTCAAGGCTTACGAATACGATTTTTTCAAAATCGACGCGATGTTGTTCAGTCCGGCCAGCGTGATCGTCACGGCGGTCGAATCCGGCAAAAGTTTCCGGGCCGGGCAATTGGATAACGCGCTGTTGGACCTGTCTTTCGGCTTCTAAGCGTTTTTCCTTTCGTTCTAACAACGCGGCTTCTAGCCGCGTTTCCGTTTTTAACGCCTTTAAATTATCTTGCATCGAATCGCGATTATCACCGACGACCCAGGCTGGCATGGCAAGCAATTGACCCACGCTTTCGCCGGACTGGGCTATTCCGCCGACTTTGTGTCGCTCACGGCATGCAGTTTCCAATTGACCGGCGCCGGCTTGCCGATCGCGCTGCCCGGCTACCCCGATCGTTTGCCGCGCGCGGTGTTCGTGCGCGGCGTGCCGGGCGGTTCGCTGGAAGAGGTGGTGTTTTATCTGGATATCTTGCACGCGTTGAAAATGGCCGGCGTGCCGGTGTACAACGACGCCGGGGCCGTCGAACGCAGCGTCGACAAAGGCATGACCAGCTTCTTACTACAACAGGCCGGGCTGCCGACCGCCACCACCTGGGTGACCCGCGACCGCGAACAGGCGCTGGCGGTTGCGGAACAGGAGTTGCGCGACGGTCATTTTCTGATCAGCAAGCCCTTGTTCGGCTCGCAAGGCGAGGGCATTCGCCGCATCGAAAAATCCACCGACTTGCTGTGGTTGACCGGCAGTCGCGGTATTTATTATCTGCAACGTTTTATCAAGTGCGACGGCGACGGTTACTCGGATATTCGGGTGTTTGTCGTCAACGGTCGTGCGGTAGCCGGCATGCGGCGGCGCGGGATTTCCTGGTTGAACAACGTGGCGCGGGGCGCTACCTGCGAATGCATCGAATTGGACGAGGCTTTAGCGGCCTTGGCGGTCGCGGCGACCGAAACTCTCCGCATGGACTACGCCGGTGTCGATATCATTCGCGACGCCGAGGGTTGTTACCGAGTGATAGAAGTCAATAGCGTACCGGCTTGGAAGGGTTTGCAAAGCGTCTGCGATATCGATGTCGCCGCTTGTCTGGCCGGCGATCTGGTCGAACGTTATTTGCATTGAGATGGCTGTCATTAATCGCCAGTCCTTGATGGACATTTATAGCCAAGCCTGCGAGATTGAATTGCAGGCATTCAAGCCGGGTAACGTCAGTATTTACAGTTCCGCCCACGATATGACGGTCGACGACTTTCGGATCAGCGCTCAAGTCAGCCGGGCGCCGATCACGAATCCAGACTTCAGCTTGGGTGAAAAAATCTATCACGCGGTCGCCGCGACCCGTCAGGCTGTCAATTGCAACACCAATTTGGGGATTATTTTGCTATGCGCGCCGGTTTTGCAGGCCGCGGCCGGCTTGGCGGCCGGCGACTCGTTGCATGCAGCGCTGGCGCGGGTGTTGGAAACAACCACGCAATCCGATGCGGAGTGGGTGTTTCGGGCCATCGAGCTGGCTGCACCGGGCGGATTGGGGGAATCGGACGCCCATGACGTTCGCGAGACGCCGAATGTGACCCTGTTGGAAGCAATGGACTACGCCGCCGAGCGCGATTTAATCGCCGCCCAATACGTTAATCGGTTTAAAGACGTTTTTGATTTTTCGGTTTTACGATATAATCGTGCTTTCGTTTTGTCTGGCGATTTCGGCTGGTCGGCGTTGGCGGTGTATGCTGCGATATTGGCCCGGTTTCCCGATAGTCATGTCGAGCGAAAGTATGGACAGCAATACACAGAGTGGATTAAGGGGGAAATGGTCGAGCTCGAAAGAGCTTTGCAGGCAGCCTTCGCGCCTGACAAGTTGATGCCGGTTCTATATGAATTGGATAAAACTTTCAAGGCAAAAAAAATCAACCCAGGCACAACCGCGGACCTGACGGTCGCAACCGTGCTCGTGGTGCTTCTGGAACAATTGGTTAGCGGTACAAGCGGCTAACCGTTGATAGACGGACCTAGACCGAAACGACAATTTAAGGACATAACAGTGTCTATTTTTTGGTTCAATCTTATCTTAAGGGGATAAATTTAAAATGGCTAAAATCAATAACTTACGCGTTGGTGAATCTTTGGTTGGCGAAGGCAACGAAATTGCCCACATCGACTTGATCATCGGCCCACGCGGTTCCGCGGCTGAAACTGCTTTTGCAAACGCTCTGACCAACAACAAAGACGGTTTCTCTACTCTGTTGGCAGTTGTCGCTCCTAACCTGATGGTTAAACCAGCGACTATCTTGTTCAACAAAGTGACCATCAAAGGTTCTAAACAAGCCGTTCAAATGTTCGGACCTGCTCAACGCGCTGTTGCAATGGCTGTTGCCGACTCTGTTGAAGACGGTACTATCCCTGCTGACGAAGCTGATGACTTGTTCATTTCTGTTGGCGTATTCATCCACTGGTTGGCTGAAGACGACGCAAAAATCGAAGAATTCAACTACAAAGCGACTAAAGAAGCGATTGAGCGCGCTGTTGCCGGCACTCCGACTGCAAAAGAAGTCGTTGCTGCCAAATCTGGTGCAAAACACCCATTTGCTGCTAACAACGTTTAAGTTTAAGACGCGAAGGTTGTTAAAAATACCCCGGCTTGCCGGGGTATTTTTTTGTCTAAAGGTTTTCCAGGTCCGGGCCGGTCAGCGCACCGCTATGTAAGGCACTGGCGACCAATGCGGCGCGCACGCCGATTTCCTCAAGCCGGCGCAAATCGTCGCGGTCGCGCACGCCGCCGGCGGCCACGAAGCGGCGGTTCGGATGGCGGATCAGTAATTCGCCTAACAAGGCCAAGTCGGGACCGCCATGGCCACCGACCTTATCCAAGGTCATCGCGATGACGGTATCCGGCCAGTAGCCAGTGGATGTCAGCCAGCCGGGGTCCCCCAACGCGCGCTCGTGCTTGAAGTCCAAGGATAGAATGGCCGAGCCGCCAGACAAATCGACGGCTTGGCTTTGCGATTCGGTACCGACCACCGGCCGCAGATTTTCGCGAGACGGAATGGCGACGGCCGGGCCGCCGTCGTCGATCCAGAACGTCAGATCCGGGAAGGTTTCGGCCAGCGTTAGAATCTCGCGGTGGTGACTGCCGCGAGCCTCGATGGCGTCGAGGTCGGCGATGTAAAAGGTCGTAAAGGCATGCAGGTTTAGAAAAGCCTCGATTACGGCGAGCGGCTCGCTGGCTTTACAGATCGACGATTGTGGATGCACCGGCCGATAACAGCTACGGTCGCCGCCAGCAGCCAACACAACTTCGCCGTCTTTTAAATCGATTACCGGAATAACCTGCATTGCACCGACCATGAAAATTTTGGTGTTCGAATATATCACCGGCGGCGGTTTTGCCGGTCAGTCTTTGCCGGCCGGCTTGGCGGCCGAGGGCGGGCAGATGTTACAGGCATTACTGCACGAACTGAAGGCCTTGCCCGGTATTGAGTTGACGGTGATGCTCGATAGCCGCTGCCAACGCCCCAATGTATTGACCGAAGCGGAGGTCGTGCGCGTTAACCATCCGGACATCCGCACCATTCTGCCCAAGCTGTTGAATGCCACGGATTGCTTTTGGCCGATCGCGCCGGAGACCGACGGCATTCTGCATACCCTCGCCGAGATCGCCGCCGCCAACCGGACTCCGACCCTGTTGTCCGACCCCGCCACGCTGGCGGTTTGCGCGGATAAGCTGGCGAGCTACCGAGTGTTTTGCACGCTAGGCTTACCGGCCGTGCCGACCCGAAGCCTCGTCGACGATTTCGCCGATTGGCGCGGACGCTTGGTGGTCAAGCCCGTCGATGGCGTTGGTTGCGAGGGCGCTCGGTTACTGACTACCGAGCAATTTTCCGATTGGCGCAATCGCTGCTCCGATCCGATGCGTTATGTGGTCCAGCCCTATTGCGAAGGTAGACCTTCCAGCTTGTCCGCGTTGTTTGCCGGCGGGCGAGCGTGGTTGCTGAGCGTCAATCGCCAACTGATCGAGGTGGTCGATGGCGGCTTCGCGTTGCGCGGTTGTCGGGTGAATGTCGCGGTTGCGTCGCGGTCCCTGTACCAGGGATGGCTGGATCAATTGGCGGTCGGTTTGCCGGGTTTGTTCGGCTACGTTGGGGTGGATTGGCTGGAAACCGCCGACGGCGGCGGTCAATTGTTGGAAATCAATCCGCGTTTGACCAGTTCCTATGCCGGGGTCGGCCAAGCCATTGGTATCAATGTCGCCGAACAAGTGTTGCGTTGCCTCGACGGCGTGCCGGAAAGTTTTCAAACCGATAGCCAAACCGTCGATATTATTTTCAATCATTAAACGAATTCATGGCTCAACGTATCGCGGGATGGGATATTGGCGGCGCCCATGTCAAATTGGCGCTATTGGACGAACACGGCGGATTGAGCGGGGTCGAGCAACGGCCATGCCCGCTCTGGAAGGGCTGCGATTACCTGGCTGCGGTACTGGCTGAACTGGACCAGGCCTACGGTTTGGCCGATTATCGCCACGCGGTGACGATGACCGGCGAATTGGCGGACGGATTCGCCAGTCGCGAACAAGGCGTGCGAGCCATCGTCGCTACCGTCGGCCAGCGCTTTGGTGACGATCGTATCGAGGTGTTTGCCGGCCGGGCCGGCTTTCTCGGCGGATCGGACGTCGCGCCGGCCGATACGCTGGCCATTGCCTCTGCCAACTGGCTGGCCAGCGTATTTTGGCTGGCGGAGCAGTTGCCGGATGCTTTGTTCGTCGATATCGGCAGTACCACGACCGACCTGTTGCTGATTGAAAACGGTTGTCCGCGAATCGAAGGCTATACCGATTATCAGCGTTTGATTTCCGGCGAATTGCTCTATACCGGTGTCGTTCGTACCTCGGTGATGGCGCTTGCCGACACGGCCGAATTCAACGGGCGGCAACAAGGTCTGATGGCCGAGCATTTTGCGACAACCGCCGATATATACCGGGTAACCGGCGATTTGCAGGAGCACCACGATCAAACCGAGAGCGCCGACGGTGCCGAAAAAACGCCGCAAGCCAGCGCCAGACGCTTGTCCAGGTTGACCGGCTACGATTTTGTCGAAGCCGATTGGCCGCTGTGGCAGGCGTTCGCCGCCCGCTTGAAAGACGTGCAAAAGCAAAAGGTGACTCGCGCTTCGCTCGCGCGAATGCAACGCGCCACCCGACTGCCGGTTTGGGTTGGCGCCGGCGTCGGCCGGTTTTTGATCAGGGAGATTGCCGATGACTTGGGCTACGCGTACCGAGATTTTTCGGAGTTGCTGGCGAAGCCAAACGGCGAGTGTTCGCGCTTGGATGCCGCCGATTGCGCACCGGCGGTCGCGGTGGCATTGTTAGCGGATCGGCGTCGGCATGCCGGACAACCTTAAAGTCGCGACCGTTTACAATTTCTGGGCGGCGCTGCACCTGCGGACGATTGAGAAAATCAAAACGTAAGAATATGCTTACAAAAAGGATGGAAGTATTTCTAGGCTTAATCACTCGATTTATCAAGCCATCCGTTAAGGTATATCGACTAAACTACACGCGCGGCGAACGGATGAATTTTAAATCGCTGTAATTAAAAAATGACAAAAATGGGTTGGGGTAATGCTCTCGTTTCTTTGGAAAAATCGCGAATTGGAAGAACTCAAGCTGCAATTGGCCGATGCTCACCGGCAAATTCAACAGCAGACCGATGAGTTGGAGCAGTCGCGTCTTGCGTTACAGCAGGCGCACGCCGGCAACATGGCACTGCAAGCGGCGCACCAGCGCGATTTAGGCACGATTGCCCATTTGCAGAACTTCGGCCAATCCTTGCTGAATATGCAGACCAGTCTGCTAACCTTGGCCAACCGGCTGCGCGACGAAAAAGACAATGCCATCGAAGCCCAGGGCATCTCGATTACCAGCAGCGAGGCCATTAAGCGGATTTCCCACAACTTGGTCGAATTGGCCGACGGTTCCAGCCATGCCGCCGAACAAGCCGGCTCGCTGGATCAAAGTTCGCGGGAAATCATCGGCGTGGTCAAATTAATTCGCGACATCGCCGATCAAACCAATTTATTGGCGCTGAATGCGTCGATCGAGTCCGCTCGGGCTGGCGAGCAAGGGCGCGGCTTCGCTGTGGTGGCGGACGAAGTGCGCACCCTGGCGCAACGTACCGCCGAAGCGACCAATAAAATATCGGCGCTGGCCGAATCCATCCGCAACGCCAGCGGCGGTACCCGCGAGCAAATGAGCCAGTTGGCGGACCACGCCAGAACGTATAGCGAGGAAGGTCAACGCGCGACCGGCACGATGCGCGAGCTGTTGGACTTTTCGGTGACGATGGAAAAAGTGGTGGCGGCTTCGTCGCTGCGCAGTTTCTGCGAATTGGCCAAATTGGACCATTTGATTTACAAGTTCGAAGTTTACAAAGTGTTGTTCCGCTTGTCGTCGAAGACGATTCGGGACTTTGCCGAACATACCGAGTGCCGCTTAGGCAAGTGGTATTATCAGGGCGAAGGTCGGGCCTGCTTTTCCAAGCTCCCAGGTTATTCGGAAATCGAGCAACCGCACATGACCGTGCATCAGGCGGCGCTGAAAGCCTTGACGGCTCATACTGCCGGCGACGATCAAACCATGCTGGCCTCGGTGGGACGGATGGAACAGGCCAGTTTGGATGTGCTCAGCAATCTGGAGAAAATCGCCCACAGCGCCGAGGTCGATGCCGGCGTGTTATGCAAAGCCCATTGAGTCGCCGCCGTAGAGTCTCAAAATCCCAGTACGCTTCGTAAATACAGAAAGGCCAAGGTCAAATAAACCGCAAAGCTGACCGCCAGCAACCAAGGTCGGCGGCGCGGTCTGGCCCAAGCCGGCAAATGCGGCGGCAGCAAGCGGTGATTCAGCCAATACAACAGCGGCGGAAACAAGATGGTGCCGGCAAAGCCGATCACTGCGCTGGTCAGGATCAGCGGGCCGGGCGCGTCCAACTGCATCGTGAAGCAGGTAATCAGCGTTAGCAATCCCAAAAACAAATAATACCAGCGCCGCGCCGACCAGCGTTGCGCGGCTGGAAACAGCGTTAATACGATGTCGGCCTGGATACGGCTGACCGCATCGGCGGTGGCCAACCAGGTGTCGGTCAAAAATGCCGCCGCCACTACCAGGAACAACAGCCTGCCGATTTCGCCCCAACTGACCGCGAAGAACTGGCTTTGTACGACGGCCAGTTCGTATTCTTGGGGTAGCAAGCCCTTGGGGAACAGTAACGCGTAAGCCAGCAGGCAGGTCATCAACGTCGTCAGCAAGTTTCCGAGAATCCCGACCAAAATATCGGCGCTCAAGAAGCGCCGCCAGGTTTGCCAGCGCGCGGCGCTTTCGGGCTCGTCTCGCGGCAGAAAACCGTCGCTGAGTACCGCTTCCTCGCTGCCGCCCAAACCGGTAATCCGGCCGACCCAGCCGGCCATGCTGGCGCCTTTGTCGCGCAGCCAGTACGAATAAAACAAAATCCAAAAGCCGCCCAGGCCGGCAAAAGTGATGGCCGTCAATAATTTGCTGGCGTCGCCGGCTTCCCAAGGCCGCGCCATCGCCGCCGTTGGTCCCAGCAAGCCGCGCGCGAACTCGGGCAGCGTGGCGGTTACGTCGCTTTGCAGGCAGGCCGACAACAAACCGACCACGGTGATCACCGCGACCAGCTTCATGAAGCGTTCGATCAAGGTGTAAACGACGCCGCTGGCCAGGATCGCGGCCAGAAACACCGCGATGGACAAATAGCCCCAAAACAGACTTTGCTCGCGTTGGCTCCAGCCGGCCGGCCAATGCGTTAATTCGGCCATCGCGGTGCCGCCGGCCGACGCGAAGGCGCCGAACCAAAAAAACGATACCGACATCAACAGCCACAGAAAGATGCCGAGCCGGCGGTTCAAACGAATGAAGCCGTGAAAGATGCTTTCGCCGGTCAGCAGGGTGTAGCGGCCGATCTCCAGATTTAACGGATATTGCAACAAGCAAGCCGGTACCAGTAGCCAAAGAAAGGTCAAACCGTATTTGGCGATCATGTACGGCCACCAGATCAGCTCGCCGCTGCCTTGCGCCAGCGCCATCCAGACCACGCCGGGTCCCAACGCGGCCCACCAACCGGGAAAGGCCGGAATGGCGCGGCGAGGAAGAGCATCTAACGGAGTTTTATTCATGGGTCGGAATCGGACGCTGTCAAAAGCCGGTCATTTCCGCAAATTCGCCGGAATTTGGCAAGTCCGGCTTGTCGCTAGCGGAGCATCGGCCGTTACAAAATCGCGAACGTGGCCGGTCCGATTCGGACCGGCCACGGTTTGAGCGGTCTCCAACGCAGGCGGAGCCCTATTCTCCAGATTATTCAAAGTCTAGGTGCAGGAAGGGCTTTAGACCCGATTTTTGACGGAACAGCGTCGCGGCATATTCCACCCCAAACCAGCCACCGATTCCAATCGAAAACCGCCACCGGTTTCAATCCAATGTCGGCCAGGGATTCCAACGACAAAATCACCACTGGCGCCGACAGATATTTATTCGGATGAAGGCTGGGTTCGGCCAATCAGAGACACTCAAGTATTTCAGTGCATGGCGGCTGTATTACAGAAAGCTGTCGTTCAACAAGCCAGGCTTGGCGGCGGAGGCCCCGAGACGCGTCGAATGCACTGCGATGGCCAGTCGACGTTCGCTGCCGCGAATGGTTAGGCGTCATACTCGCCATAATAAATGACTCTCTCAACAATCTGCTCAATGGTTAACTCTTGGTGTGGCTGACTCAATCGCATCCCCTCAACAACCTCAAGCGCGACGAAAACCTCTAAAAAATACTCCATGCCTGGCGCTCTCTCTGCCGCGACCTCACGCACCGGACGACTAAGTTCGCTCTCGGAAAGCTCAAGCACGACGGCTCCTGACTCTGGTCGAAACTCGCCACCAATTCGCTCGGCAAAAATCATGGCCATCTCTGGCCAGTCACTCAATCTAGCTATTGCTTCGCGGAGATGCATTTGTCGCCTAAGAGAGTCCATATAGTAACGCTAGCCGTGGGCCGAAGGCGCGTCCCTGCGACCGGAGAGAGCCAACTTGAACGTAAGGTTAGAAGTTTTTATGTAGTTCATTGTCTTTTGCGAATTGACTCATGCGCTTACCAAGTTTGTCAGGGTCTGCCCAAAATGCTCGATCAAGAACATCCAGTTCTTTATCTCGTTTGACTTGAGCTTCACTATCCGTAGCACGCAGAATACTACGCCGTTCGCAGGTATCGGAAGGAACCTCAGCGTCTCCAAAAAACATTTTCTTCGCTTCCGTCAGGAGGGCGAGACTTTTTGATGCACCTATTGCCATTAACCCCTCAACGGCAAACCTAAAGTAATCAGCCGAACTGTTGTGAAAGTATTGATCAAAGCCGCCGTTGTATACCTCGCCGCTCACCAAGTTTGTTGCGAAGTAAAGTTGGTTCCCATGAGATAAACCTGAAAAACCAGTTTCTGTGTTATGGACTTGATCGACAAGCCATTGCCAGTGTTTGTGTTCAGAACTTTCTCGGAATCTCTTGTCTTGCTCGTACCTGATTTTCGATGCATCAATACTTTTCCGATATCCACCTTTGCAGGGCATACAAAGGCCGCCGTTCTTTTCTGCGGTAGAAAGAAGAATGGGCGCTCCGCAGGCTGGGCAAGGAACACGGTCTGACATAGTGTGGACTTCTAACTAGTAATTAGACGATTTATGTATATCATCGGCGACTACAAATAATGGCCGGTAATGATCAATTAGCCGCCATTGGATCAAACTAAGCGATGGACCGCAATGGGTCGCAAGCCGTCATTCACTACTGGCAGAATCGTTTGGTAATCGATGGCCGACTTTGGATTGGAATCGGTGGCGGCTTTGCTGCCGGAATGCCTGGCGGTTTTGAAGTCGGAATCTGTGGTGGTTTTGTTTGGAATATGCACTCGCGGCATATCCGGCGACGCTGCCGGTCGCAAGCCCCGTGAACTGTGATCGGCATCACTTTTCGGGAACTCGACTAAACTTACTCGTGCTTGGGAAATGCCGGCGTAGCCGGAGCTTAGCCTTTCCGCAACTTGGCATTTTTCCTGCTGTCCAAGGGTGATCGCCAAATCCTTGGCGAAGGTCGCCGGCGACGCGATACGCGCCGGCGCGAAGTAGGGCGGCGCACCGACAGCGTCGCCGGAAATCGGGAGGTAGCCATGAAGAAGTGGACTGTCTTTTTTGGAAGGTGCGGATTACTGGGTGTGGTTTGCGGAATATTGATCGTCGCGGAACCCGGATACGCGGACAGCTCGGATAAACTGGTATTGACATTATCCGACGCCGGCTTGGCGAAGTTCGATGCCGCCGCGCAAGCCGGTCAGTCGCCGTCGCAAACCGCCGACGAACTACTGCCGTTGCAGAAATCCAAACCCCGGCCGGTGAATCTGGGCTGCGAGGTCGATGTTAATCAATACGGCGTGGACAACAATGCGTTGAGCAGCCGATTGACCGGCGAGTGTAATTTTCGCTATCGCTACTGATCTAAGGCGAGCGGGATTAGGCACCCACACGCCAACCGCGCTTGCCAGGATTATTCCCGTAGCAATTGCTCGCACAAGGCCGGTAACGGCGGCGGGACGGAAACCGGGCCTGGCGCCGGCGTTTTGGCTTCCTCGGTAAACCACCAAGCCAGGCTGGCGTCGCAGCCGTCGCCGGCCGGCAATGGCTCCTGGCCTTGGCATGCCGGGTTGTCGGCAGGGCATTTCAAACGCACGTGAAAATGATCGTCGTGCTTCCACCAAGGTCGAATCTTGCGCAGCCAGCCGCTGGCGCCGGGCTGTTTGGCGTCGCACAAATTTTGTTTGACGGCCGGATGCACGAAAATGCGGTCCACCTCCGGACGTTGTGCCGCAGCTTCCAAGACTTGGGCGTGGTTGGGCGACCAGGCGCGCCGGTCGATGCGGTATGCGCGCATATCCACCACCGACGGCGCGCTCCACGTTTCCCGTTCTTCGGCGGACAATACGCGCCGGTCGGCTTGCTCCGAAAGCAAAAACCAAATATCCACGTCCAGGCCGGATTGGTGGCTACGGTGGCCGCTGAGCGTTGGGCCGCCGCGAGCTTGTCCTAAATCGCCGATCAACAAGGTACCAAGCTGGCGGTCGCGCGCGGTTTGGCCGAGCGCTTGGATGAAGCCGATCAGTTCGGCATGGCCGTAATAGCGTTGCCGGGACAGCCGCATCACCTGATAACCCGGCCCTTGGAGCGGCAAGCTTGCCGCGCCGGCGATACAGCCGTTGGTATACGAGCCGATACTGAAACTCCCGGCGGGACGCGACGAAGGCGCTTTGATCGCCGCCCAGTCGGCGGCGGTGGAACCGGCGGCGGGCGCGGCGAAAACCGATACAGCGGATAGTAAAGTTAGGAAAGCACGAATCGAGAACATAAGATAGCCGGCGGTAAACAGTCCCGGCATTTTAAACCAGCCGGCGGGGGAAAGGACGTTCGACACGCCAGGCATCGCCGATGGGGCCCCGGTTCCGCCGAGTTTTTTCCGGATTTATCCCGAAACGCCTCGCCTGACCGACCGGGAGGCAACGATCCCGCTTAAACATCGAGCGTTCTAGTTTCAACAAGCAGCGATCCGCCGCCAACTGGCACACTTCTATGTCAAACACCGGCCCGTCTCGACTTGACAAGCATCGGTCCTACTCAAAGAGAGAACGTTCTATCCCAAACAGACACGGTTCGCTCCGCGACGCCGGCGTTTCTCTGTTTAATGTAGTGTGGTCCGGTTTGAACAGGCATCGTTCCCTGTTCGTTGCAGAACGTTGCCTGTTCAACAGAGAACGGCGAGTGTTCAGTGGAGAAGATTATCGGTTCAACAGCCAAAGCTGCCTGTTCAATCGAGAAATGTGCTGGTTCAACATGCAACCTTGCTTGTTCGGCCGAGAGTGATGCTCGTTCAACGGACAACGGCGGTTGTACGAACCAGAACCCGATGCGTTCGAACTGAAATGCTGTGTGCTTACATTAAAATGGCGAGGTTCGAACCAAGCACGACTCCGGTTTTGATCGGATTGATGCTGTTCAAAACGCCAGTATCGTTAGCGATAACACTCCATCCGGTGGACATGGGACCACTATCACCCAAAAGCCGAGCACAGAGCCGGCCAAGCCCTAGCATCGGGGACTTCGCACACGTAGGTCTAGTCGGCCTACGGCGAGGCAGGCGCTTAATCGACGATCGATCGCTGCCTGCGCGGTGTCGCACGGGCGGCCGTGGGGTGGAAATCCCGGCCGCGAAGTTTGCGTTGGCCGGGTCGCGTTGGTATGTGTTGGCTCAGTCGTCCCCGAGTTTGGACAAATCCCGCACCGCGCCCTTGTCGGCCGAGGTGGCGAAATGAGCGTAGGCCTTTAAGGCGACCGACACCTTGCGAGAACGCGGCTTGGCCGGTTTCCAGCCCAGCTTGTCTTGTTCGGCGCGGCGTTGGGCCAGTTCCTCGTCGGACAGCAGCACATTGATGCTCCGATTGGGAATATCGATGCGGATACGGTCGCCGTTTTTCACCAGACCGATCGCGCCGCCGGCCGCCGCTTCCGGCGAACAGTGGCCGATAGACAAGCCGGAGGTGCCGCCGGAAAAGCGGCCGTCGGTCAATAGCGCGCAGGCTTTGCCGAGACCCTTGGACTTGATGTAGCTGGTTGGATACAGCATTTCCTGCATGCCGGGGCCGCCTTTGGGGCCTTCGTAACGCACGACGACGACATCGCCGGCGACGACTTTGTCGGCCAGGATGTTTTCCACGGCTTCGTCTTGCGATTCGACCACGTGGGCGTTGCCTTCGAACACCAGCAGGCTGTCGTCGACGCCGGCGGTTTTGACGACGCAACCGTCCAGCGCGATGTTGCCGTACAGCACCGCCAGGCCGCCTTCCTGACTGAAGGCGTGCTCGAAGGAACGGATGCAGCCTTCGGCGCGGTCGGTGTCCAGGCTGGGCCAACGGGTATCCTGGCTGAACGCGACTTGCGACGGAATGCCGGCGGGACCGGCGCGATAAAAGGTTTTCACCGCATCGTTGGGGTTGCCGGCAATGTCCCACTCAGCCAGCGCGTCGCCCAGGGTTTTGGCGTGCACGGTCGGCACGTCGGTATGCAGCTTACCGGCCCGGTTCAACTCGGCCAGAATCGCCACGATGCCGCCGGCGCGGTGTACATCCTCGATGTGGTATTTGTTGGTGTTGGGCGCGACCTTGCACAACTGCGGCACCGTGCGGGACATCCGATCGATGTCGGCCATCGTGAAAGCAATGCCGGCTTCTTGAGCCACGGCCAGCAGATGCAGAATGGTGTTGGTCGAGCCGCCCATCGCGATGTCCAAGGCAATCGCGTTTTCGAAGGCTTTGAAACCCACCGAGCGCGGCAACACCGATTCGTCGCCTTGTTCGTAATACTGCTTGGCCAGTTCGACGATGCGGCGGCCGGCTTGTTTGAACAATTGTTCGCGATCGGCGTGAGTGGCGACCACGGTGCCGTTACCCGGCAAGGACAAGCCCAGCGCCTCGGTTAGGCAGTTCATCGAGTTGGCGGTGAACATGCCGGAGCAGGAGCCGCAAGTCGGGCAGGCCGAGCGCTCCACCGCCGCCAAGTCGGCGTCGGAGACTTTGCTGTCCGCCGCCATCACCATCGCGTCGATCAGGTCCAGCTTTTTGATGTCGTCCGATCCGGCCAGTTTGGTCTTGCCGGCTTCCATCGGGCCGCCGGACACGAAGATGACCGGAATATTGATGCGCATCGCCGCCATCAACATGCCGGGGGTGATTTTGTCGCAGTTGGAAATGCAGACGATGGCGTCGGCGCAGTGGGCGTTGACCATGTACTCGACGCTGTCGGCGATCAAGTCGCGGCTGGGCAGGCTGTAGAGCATGCCGTCGTGGCCCATCGCGATGCCGTCGTCGACGGCGATGGTGTTGAATTCCTTGGCGACGCCGCCGGCGAGTTCGATCTCGCGCGCGACCAATTGACCCAGGTCCTTCAAATGCACGTGGCCGGGCACGAATTGAGTGAAGGAGTTGGCGATGGCGATGATCGGTTTGTCGAAATCGCCGTCTTTCATGCCGGTGGCGCGCCACAGCGAGCGGGCGCCAGCCATGTTGCGGCCGTGGGTGGTAGTGCGTGAACGATAGCTAGGCATGGTGGTTCCAAAAAAAAGAAAGGCCTTAACAGCCCAATAAAATCAAAACAATTAAGGACGTGCCGAGTGAAGCGAAGCTCATCAACGAACGCATCGATTGCCAACGATGCGCTTCACGGTGTTCAGGACATCCAACGTCTGATTCAATGCTCTCCCGCCAACGGCGAGTGAGGGAAAAATGGATTAAAACGTGTCCCAACCGCTGGAACGGCGCCGCCAGCTGAGTTTGGGCAGAATAAAGCCGAGCAGCACGCCGAACAAGGACAGGCCGCCGCCGTACAAAAACCAATCTTGGTTGGTACTGTCCGCCAAGGCTTGGTTTTCGCGTTTTAACTGTTGTAGTTCGCGTTCGACGCTGACGACGCGTTCTTGAAGCTGATCGCGTTGCTGCTTCAATTGGATCGCATTCGCGGCGGTTTGTTGCAATTCGCTAAGGTCGGCGCTGAGTTTGTCGCGTTCCTTGCCGATTTCCAGGCTGCCGGCCTGCGCCGATTTCAGTTGTTTGTTTTCCTCGGTCAAGGCCTCCAACTTTTTGTTGGCGGCTTCGAGCTGGCCGCGCGCGCTGGGTTCGCCGGTCAGGTAGCGGCTAAGAATAAAGCCTTCGGCACCGTTGTTGGTCTGGATGTAGGTATAGCCGTTCTCGGTGCTTTCCTGCAATACGGTGACCAATGCGCCGTTCTCCAGCATTTTGACGATTTTGGTGCGCTCGCTCTCGCCGCTACGCAACGGTACTTCGACTTTGTCGGTGACGTAGGCCGTTCGAGCTTCGGCGATACCGCTAAACAACAGGCAGGCGGAGAGGTAGGCAAGGGTTTTTTTCACAGTGGCTCTCAAGGTTGGTCTAACGCAAGCCGGCGATTTTAGCGAAATTATCGGCCGATGAGAAATTCCAGCAAGGCCTTTTGGGCGTGCAAGCGGTTCTCGGCTTCTTGAAAAACCACGCTTTGCGGACCGTCGATGACCTCGGCACTGACTTCCTCGCCGCGATGGGCCGGCAAGCAATGCATGAATAGCGCGTCGGCATGCGCGGCCGCCATCACGTCGGCGTTGACTTGAAAATCCCTGAACGCTACTTCGCGGTGCTTTTGTTCTTCTTCCTGACCCATGCTGGCCCAGACGTCGGTGACGACCAGATCGGCACCGGCGGCGGCCAGCTCGGGGCTTTCGAAAAACGCCACGCGTTGGCCGGCGGCATCGACGATGGCTTGGTTCGGTCGGTAATCGAACGGGCAGGCGATGTGCAATTGGAAGTCGAACTGGCGGGCGGCGTTGATATAGGAATGGCACATATTGTTGCCGTCGCCGATCCAGGTCACGGTTTTGCCGGCGATGTCGCCGCGTTGCTCGAAGTAGGTTTGCATGTCCGCCAGCAATTGACAGGGATGCTTCAGGTCGGTTAAGCCGTTGATGACCGGTACCCGCGAATATTGGGCAAACGTCGTGACGGTTTCGTGTTTGTGAGTGCGCAGCATGATGCAGTCCACCATGCTGGAAATGACTCTGGCGCTGTCTTCCAAAGGTTCGCCGCGGCCTAATTGGGTATCTCGCGGCGACAGGAACAGCGCGGTGCCGCCGAATTGGGCCATGCCGGCCTCGAAGGAAATCCGGGTACGGGTCGAGGACTTTTCGAAAATCATCGCCAGCACTTTGCCTTTCAGCGGCTGGTAATCGGGATCGCGGTGTTGCTTGAGCGCGATGGCTCTGTGGATCAGGGCGCGGAGTTCGGCGCTGGACAGATCCAGCAAACTGGTGAAGTGTCTCGGTTGCATTGTGGATTACCTGCTGAATTCCTGTATGAGTGCCGACAAAGTCCCGGTCAGCATGGCGATTTGCGCGTCGTCGATCACGAACGGCGGCAGTAAACGTATCGTGTTGTCGGCGGTGACGTTGATCAATACGCCTTGTTCGAGAGCCATGCCGACCAGTTCGCCGCAGGGACGATCCAATTCGACGCCGATCATCAAACCTTTATGACGAATCGCGGCGACATGCGAATTCCCGGCCAGCGCCTGGCTCAGCGCCGCGTGAATTTGCGCGCCCTTGGCTTCGACGCTATCGAGCAGGCCGCTGCCGGTCAATGTGTCCAGCACCGCCAACGCCGCCGCGCAGGCCAGCGGATTGCCGCCGAAGGTCGAGCCGTGGTTGCCGGCCGTCAATACATCGGCCGCCTTGCCGCGCGCTAGACAGGCGCCGATCGGCACGCCGTTGCCCAAGGCTTTGGCCATCGTACAAACGTCGGGCAAGATACCGTTGTGTTGATAGGCCAGGAAGCGGCCGGTACGGCCGACGCCGGTTTGGATCTCGTCGAGTATCATCAGCAGATCGTGGCGGTCGCATAGCTCGCGTATCCGGTTCAGATAGTCGGGCGCGGGAATGTTGACGCCGCCTTCGCCCTGCACCGGTTCCACCATGATCGCGACGATATTGGCGTCCGCCGCCAACTCGGCTTCTATGGCTGGAACGTCGTTGTAAGCCACGTGGCGAAATCCGGCCAGTAGCGGCGCGAAGCCCTGTTTGATCTTGGTGTTCCCGGTCGCGCTCAGCGTGCCCATCGTCCGGCCGTGAAAGCTTTTTTCCATCGTCAGCACCACCGGTTCGTCGATGCCTTTTTGGTGGCCGTATTTGCGGGCGATCTTCAACGCCGCTTCGTTGGCTTCGGCGCCGGAGTTGCTGAAAAATACGTTATCCATGCCGCTCAATTCCGCCAGCCGGTCGGCCAGCTGAGCTTGTAGGCCGACGCCGTACAGGTTGGACGTATGCAGCAGGGTCCGGCTTTGCGCGCACAGCGCGTCGGCCACCGCCGGGTGGGCGTGACCGAGGCTGCACACCGCGATGCCGGCGACGGCGTCGAGATAGCGTCGGCCGGTACTGTCCCACAACCAAGCACCTTCGCCGCGCGCGAAGGTGACGGATTGGCGAGCATAGGTCGGCATCAGGTGACTAGTCATGGGCGGATTCGCTATCGTCAAATGGAAAGAGGTTTTCTTTAAAAAAAGCGCGCGATTATATTTTTTTGAGGTCTGCTATGCAATGCCTGATTCGCCGGGCGGGAAAATTGCCGGTTGCGCCGGGTTGGCGCGGCGAGTCGCAGCGGCGGGGCGAAGCGGGGCAATCTGTTCCGGATCGGTCGTTTTGACTTGGTCCGGCGCGGGCCGCGGGGCGTGTCGCCAAGCGGTTTCCCAACGACGTTTGCGGCGCGCGCGGAGCGGAGTCGATACGTGGATGGGCTTAGTCTTCGCTCTAGCGCCGGACGGTCGGGCGAGCGCACTCCGAAAATGTCCGATATATGAGAGTTGTTATAAACCTGTAACATTGATGGATTAAAGTCGTCTGCATTTAGGCTCAGCGGTTGGTTTTCGAACAGACGCCAACAAGGGACTTGCATTGAACGACAACGACTACCTCCTCGACGATAAGAAACACATCGTATCGATACGGCTGAACAATTTCGACCGGATCGCGGTGCGCTCGACGGCGGCGCGCTTGTTTGTCCGGGAGTCCGAGCTGTACCGCTTCGCGGTTTATCATTTATTGCACCGCTTGCATAAGTTGCACGACGATACCTGTGTCGGCAGCGATTTGTTGCCCTTATTCCTGGAATTCAAGGACGAGATCAACAGTCAACTGGGTTTGAACAAGCATCAACTGTTCAAGATCTTCAATAGTCGCACGCCCGATCCTAACAAATTCGTGGCGATGGCCGACATCGAACTGCTGCTGTTGCCGTTGCATGCGGTTAGGCAGCGCTTGCAACAAATGCCGGACGCGGCCGCCCAACGCCAGCCCGATACCTATGCCTGGTTGTTCGCTTATCTGCGCGAAAAATACCACTTCCGCGACGGCGAAATTCCCGCTCCCCGCCCGGTGGAAGGCGATCCGGACGACGGCGCGGTCGACTGATTGCTCACGCCGCCGCAGTTCCGAGGAATTCCCGGTGCCAAGTCACGAAGTCGCCCGGCGCCAACGGTCTGGCGAAGTGGTAGCCCTGTACTTCGTGGCATTGATGGCTTTTAACGCATTCCAGTTCGGCCAGATTTTCAACGCCCTCGGCGATGGTTTCCAGGCCCAGGCTATTGCCCAGCGCGATGATGGCCTTGACGATAGCTTCGTTGGCCGGCGTGTTTTCGATATCGCGGATAAACGATTGGTCGATTTTGATTTTGTTGATCGGGAAGGTGCGTAGATAACTCAGACTGGAATAGCCGGTGCCGAAGTCGTCGATGGCCAGTTTGACCCCCAAGCTCCGCAGTTCGCCCAGAGTTTGCGCTGCGCGGTCGGCGTGGGTCATCACCGCGCCCTCGGTCAGTTCCAGCTCCAGGTGTTCGGGAATCATGCCGGTTTCCGCGATCAACTGCGCGACTCGTCCCGCGAAACCGGGCTGTTCGAATTGCTTCGCCGAAATATTGACCGACATCCGCAGCGCGGGCAGGCCGGCAGCGATCCAGCTCAGGTGTTGCCGGCAGGCCTGGCGCAGCACCCAGTCGCCTATGTCGTGAATTTGGCCGGTTTCCTCGGCGATCGGAATGAATTCGGCCGGCGAAATCGCGCCCAACGTGGCATGCTGCCAGCGCAACAAGGCTTCGACGCCGACGACCCGCTGGTCGCTCAGTTGAATTTGCGGTTGATAGTGCAACGAAAATTCACCGTTGCCGAGCGCGCCGCGCAATTCGGCTTCCAGTAGCATGCGTTCCCGCAAGCCGTCGTCGAAATGTTCGGAGTACAGCGCATAGCGATTGCGTCCAAGTTGCTTGGCTTGGTACATCGCGGCGTCGGCCTTGCGGATCAAGCCTTCGGCCGAGCTGTCGTGCAGCGGATACAAGACGATGCCCATGCTGGCGGTGACCTGCAAGGCGTGGTCGTAAACCGGCATTGGCTGGTCCAGCGCGGCGACGATATGGTCGGCAACGGTGGTCGCGGCGGTTTCGCCATCCAGATTCGGCAAGATAATGACGAATTCGTCGCCGCCTAGCCGCGACACGGTGTCGCTATGGCGGACGCACTGGGTCAGTCGCTCGGCCACGGTTTGCAGCAGGCGGTCGCCGACGCTGTGACCCAGGCTGTCGTTGATGTATTTAAAGCGGTCCAAATCGACGAAAATCAGCCCCAGCATCCGCCCACCCCGCAGCGCGCCACGGCAGGCTGTCTCCAGTCTGTCCTTAAACAGCAGGCGGTTCGGTAGGCCGGTCAGTTGATCGTAATGGGCCAGCAAGTACAGATCGCGCTGTTTGCGCTGGGTGATTTCCTCCAGCAGCGCGTGGCCGGTCGCCATGCCGGCGTAAGCGCCGTCGCGCAGAATGATGAAGCCGTTAACCATGTGGCGCATCCCGGCATCGATAATGATCCGCGCCACGTCATCGATGCCGGCGTTGATGTCGACCACGATGGGGTTGGCGTCCATGATTTCGGCGATGCGCTTTTTGTACAGCAAATCGCGGGCGAACGGTCGCAGAAAAATTTCAATGATCCGGCCCCGGTCCATAATGCCGACCGGCATCCGGTCGGCGTCAACGATGGCGACCGCCGGCAAATCTTCGTGGCGGATGAAGTGATCGAGCACATCGACGCAACGGCTGTTCCAGGCGATCGGTTCGACATGGCTCAGCAGGCGTTTGACCGTCGCGGTTTGGCCCGGCGTTTCGTCTAGGGTTTGGTCTTGCCGATGTTTGCGGGCGTCGTTGAGGGCGAGTTCGATGGAATGAATCGGAAACAGCATGAGGCACGCATGGGCAGGGGCGACGACGGCCCAGTATACGAGGGCGGCGTTACGGTTTTATGACGCGGCGCGGACTGGACAGGCGCGGGCGGCTTGGCTATGCTCCGCGCCTGTTGTCGCCCATGCAGGAGTTGCCCACATGACCATCAGTCCCGCGATATTTCCCCCATTGATCCGCGCCGTTCAGGCCGACATCGCTGCCAACGCCGAGGCTGTTACCGAGTTGGATCAGGCGATAGGCGACGGCGATCACGTTTTCAACCTGCAACGCGGCTTGCAGGCCTTGGCCGAGCAGGCCGACGCGATCGCGCCGCTGGATTGGCCGGCGGCCTGGCAAAAAATCGGCATGACGGTGATGGCGGCGGTCGGCGGCGCGTCGGGCTCGTTGTACGCGACCTTGTTCATCGCGCTGCATAAACACAGTCGGGATAGCTCTGTGTCCGGCTTCGCGGCGGCGTTCGCGGCCGCCGTCGAGGCGGTCAAACAACGCGGCAAGGCCGATGTCGGCGAAAAAACGATGCTGGACGTTTGGGTGCCGGTGGCGCAGGCTTTGCAACAGGATGCCGAAGCCGGCAAATCGCTGGACGAATTGCTGGATCATCTTTGCCAAGTCGCGGCGGCCGGCGTCGAAGCTACCCGCGATATGCTGGCGACCAAGGGCAGGGCGTCGTTCTTGGGCGAGCGTAGTCTGGGCCATATCGATGCCGGCGCCAAAACCGCGCAATTGATCGTCGCGGCGGTGGCCAGGGTGTTGAAAACGGCTTAATTCAGGTGGGGCGTCGAATCTTGATTTGACAGCGTTTCCTCAACAGCCCCAGCGCAAGGCTGCGGTATTGACCGGCGCGTCCCACAGTTTCAGCATTTCCTCGTCCAGCACGGTCAGGGTCAGCGAGGCGCCGGCCATGTCCAGCGAGGTTGTGAAATTGCCGACCAGCGAACGTTGCACGGTCAATCCGCGTTCGCCGCACCGTGCGTGAGCCAACTCGTATAGCAAATGCAATTCGATCAATGGCGTACCGCCGAAGCCGTTGACGTGCAACAGCACGTTTTGGCCGGCGGCCGGCCGTAACTCGTCGAATAGATGCTGGGTCAATTCGGCGACGATGTGGCTGGCGTCGGCCAGTTTGACGGTTTCGCGGCCGCGCTCGCCGTGGATGCCGACGCCCATCTCGATTTCGTCGTCGCCAAGGGTAAAGGTTGGATGGCCCAAGGCCGGTACCGTGCAACTGGTCAGCGCGACGCCCAGCGAGGCGGTGGCCGAAACGACCCGTTCGCCCAAGGCTTTGCAAGCCGCCAGATCGTAGCCTTGCTCGGCCGCCGCGCCGACGACTTTCTCGACGATGCTGGTGCCGGCCACGCCGCGCCGACCAATGGCGTGGGTCTTGGGCAGGGAAATGTCGTCGTTGACCAGCACGCTGGCGTTGGGGAGGTCCAGCATCTCGCTAGCCATTTCGAAATTCATCACGTCGCCGGCGTAATTTTTGACGATGAACAACACACCGGCACCGCCGTCGACGGCCTGGGCCGCGGAGATCATTTGATCCGGCGTCGGCGAGGTGAACACCTGGCCTGGACAGGCGGCGTCCAGCATGCCGAATCCGACGAAGCCGCTATGCAAGGGCTCGTGGCCGGAGCCGCCGCCCGAAATCAGCGCTACCTTGCCGGGCTTAAGGTGCTTGCGACGCACGAAATGCGGGGTTTCGTTCAGGTCGACGATGTCGGCGTGGGCCTTGGCGAAGCCGCGCAAACTGGTGGTCAACAAGCTGTCCGGGCTATCGATGAACTTTTTCATGGTCACTCCTTGGTTTGCGGGTCAGGCGGCCAGTTCGCGCAACATCCGGGTCACGTCGCGGATATCGGGCACCACCCAGGTTGGGCCGTAGTCGGTGGCTTCCACATCTTTTGCGCTGGATACTCCGGTCAGAACCATCAGGCTGCGAATACCGGTGCGCACCGCGCCGAGGATGTCGGTGTCCAGCCGGTCGCCGATCGCGATGGTCTGTGCCAGCGGCGCGCCGAGTAACTCGATGGCTTGCCGGTAGATGATGGGCTCGGGCTTGCCGATAATCATTGGCTGGATGCCGGTTGCCGCGGTCAGCGCCGCCAGGATCGCGCCGTTGCCGTGAGTAATGCCGTGCTCGGTCGGCAACGATATGTCGCCGTTGGTACCGATGAAATGCGCGCCGGCCCGCAGATTGAGGGTCGCGGTCGCCAGTTTGTCCCAACTGATTTCCCGGTCCATGCCGCAAACCACCAAATGCGCGTGTTGGTCGGGTCCGGTTTCGTAGAGGCCGGTTAGCGTAAAGCCCAGATCTTGCAGAGGTTTCCAGGTGCCGGTGCCGCCGATCGCGTAGGCGCGGGTGGTTTGGGGATCGTAGCGCTGGGACAAATACAAAGCGGTGGCCATCCCCGAGGTCAGAATTTCACGCTCGGCCACCGCAACGCCCATTTTTGCCAATTTGGCGACGTATTGTTCGGCAGTCATGCTGGCGTTGTTGGTCGCCAAAATAAACGGCAGTGCCAGGTCGCGCAAGGTTTCGAAAAAGTCGGTCAGGCCGGCTTGCGGCTGGTCGCCGTGCCAGAGTACGCCGTCCATATCGATGATCAGCGCGCGTATGTCGGTAAATGCTTGCATAAAAGTCTCGGTCTTTTTAATTTTTTTAATTTGCCGGGGCCTGGCAAACCGGGATGGTTCGGCCCTTGAGACGCCGGGCGGGGCTGCGGCACGCGTGGCGGCACAGAATTGCATAATCGTTGCTCGTCTGTCCAGTTTAGCTGGGAACTGCGTTTTTTCTTGACTTGCCGCCGATAACCTAGTTTAATGCGCGGCTCTTGACGCCCAGGTAGCTCAGTCGGTAGAGCAGAGGACTGAAAATCCTCGTGTCGACAGTTCGATTCTGTCCTTGGGCACCACGAATACCAAGGCCTTGCATCAATGCAAGGCCTTTTTTATTTCCTGCGACCTGCCGGTTTCGGCTGGGTGTTTTCCTTGCCGAACGCCGGATTCCGCGCGAAATGTTACGACTTGGTTTACACCTGGAAGACAGGATACGTGACGGTTTTTGCCGAACGAATCTTGAGCCGACCGGCGGCTTCCCCAAACGGAGCTGCCGGTCGGTGTCTGCCAGAAGCCTAAATTTAGCCCACTGGCTGGGTGCCAATAGCAGGGCGTATTGTTGCATCGCCCTCCCGCTATTTCTTTCTAAAAACGCTCGAAATACGGCAATTCCGGCGCCAAGCCGGTCGCATCGTGGCGACGGCTTGGCGCCGCTCCGCGCTTGGTGGCCGTGGGTTTGGCGTGAGGTGCGTGGCCGCGGTGAGAAGTGCTGGCGCGACGTTGGCCGCCGGAACTGGCGATCTTAAAAAAGCTCATCAAACTTTGTAATTGCTCGGCCTGGCCGGTCATTTCCTCGGCGGTGGAAGCCAGTTCCTCGCTGGCGGCGGCATTTTGCTGGGTGATTTGGTTCATCTGATTCATCGCGGTATTGACTTGGCTGACGCCGGCCGATTGTTCCTGGGAGGCGGCGGCGATCGCCTGCACCAGAGCGGAGGTTTTGGCGATGCTGGGCACGATGGCATCCAGCAAACGGCCGGCGCTTTCGGCGGTGCTGACGCTGGTTTCGGCCAATTGGCCGATTTCCTGGGCGGCGATCTGACTGCGTTCGGCCAGTTTGCGCACTTCGGCGGCAACCACCGCGAAGCCCTTGCCGTGGTCGCCGGCCCTGGCGGCCTCGATGGCGGCGTTCAAAGCCAGCATATTGGTTTGATAGGCGATGTCGTCGATGATGCCGATTTTGCCGGCGATGCTTTTCATCGCCTCGACGGTTTGCTTGACGGCGGCGCCGCCCTCGACCGCTTCCTGCGAGGCTTTGGCGGCCATGCCGTCGGTGACCTTGGCGTTTTCGGCGTTCCGGCCGATGCTGGCGGCCATTTGCTCGATGCTGGCGCTGGTTTCCTCGACGCTGGCGGCTTGCTCGCTGGACGCTTGCGACAGCGATTGAGACGTGGATTGGATTTGTTCGGAGGCGCTGCTTAATTGATCGGCGGCCGAAACCACGTCTGTAATGGTTTGGGAGAGCTTGGCGACGGTGTTGTTGAGGCTTTGCTTGACCTGATCGTATGCGCCTTGATATTGGCGGGTGACGGTTTTGGTCAGGTTGCCTTGTTCCATGGCTTCAGCCACGTCAATCGTATCCTTGAAGGCGATGTCCACGGTTCCGGAAAGCTGATTCAGCAGTTCCGACAACTCCTTAGTGAAACCGGCTTTACCGGTAATATCCATCTTGACGCTAAAGTCGCCTCGGTTGGCCGCCGAGACGATGTCGCGGATTTCTCCGACAATTTGTTTCAAGTTACCGCGCAACTGTTCGACAGTGTCGTTGATGAAGGCTTTTTTGCCGGGAAATCGTTCCAGCGGCGCATCCAAGTTGCCTTCGCCGAATAATTGGATGCAGGCCATGGCTTGTTTCTTGACGGCAATGTGGGCGCTCACCATCTCGTTGACGCCTTGCGCCATGGTTTTAAATCCACCCTTGAATCGGGTAGCGTCCACTATGACATCGATATCGCCTTTTTGGTGTTCGCTGGACATATGATCCATCGCAGCCAGCA
The DNA here is from genome assembly GCF_050275925.1 of Methylomonas sp. MS20. NCBI lineage: Bacteria > Pseudomonadati > Pseudomonadota > Gammaproteobacteria > Methylococcales > Methylococcaceae > Methylomonas > Methylomonas sp. MS20. The sequence goes on along the minus strand of NZ_CP189962.1, from coordinate 3,384,236 downwards.
AGGCTTTAATGGTGTTGCTCATATGCAGCATCGCCGCCATCACGCTCGAGTTGTCGTTGGCGCGAAGCTTAACGGATTGATTCAAGTCGCCCGTGGCGATACCGTTGGCCAATTCAGCGACGACTTCAGGCTCGCCGCCGAGGCAGTTCCACAGTTGCCGAAAGCCTTGCAGGCACAAACCAATAACCGCGAGCAAACTAAGCAGATTTAGCGTCGTCGACCACCGCCGCATTTGCGAAACTTCGATATTCAATTGGTTTTTTGCCGAATCGGCTTGCCGTTCCAAAGGACGACTTAATATGTCCAAACTCTCTATCAGTGTGTTGGATCGAGCGTCGAAACCGGTATCCGGTTGCTTCATCGCGCGATTGCCGGCTACTTTGCCTTCGGTAAGATATACGCGGGCCATTTCGATACCCACATCGTAAAAACGCTCCAATTTTTCGCGGATTTCGTTTACGGCGGCATTGCTCTGGGGAAGCAGTAATAATATTTCATTCAACAAACGCCGGCTTTCCTCGGCATGCCGCTTGGCGTCGTCGAAGCCTTCTTCGTCGCCGGTCGCACTGATGTCGGTTAGATATTGCTGAATTTGCGAAATGTGGTATTGGAGCAAATGCGCGCGATCTACCGCATCGATGGCATGCTCGGCTTGCCTGTTGAACTCGGCAATGTTGTCGGCAATCCGAAAGCTGACCGTGATTTGTGCGGCGCCGACCAGACTCAGTAGCAACAGCAAGCGAATCCCCGCCGCGCGTAAACTGAAGCGATGCCGTTCGGATTGAAAATTGCCGTTAGGCTGGGCTAGGATTGCAAAGGGATCAGTGTTCATGCTGGCTCCTGATGTGCGGCATCGTCCGCATTGCTGCTAGCCGGTTGTAATCGATGATTTCCCAGACGCTCAAGATGCCGACGGCTTAAAAGTCGCCGCCCGACCGCCCGGCTCGGACGGATTCGGACGGCGAGGCGGTAGCGCTCTAAGCGCGTTGCGCCACAGTGGATTTTAAAATCGCTCGAAATGCTGCAATTCTAGATCCAAGCCCGTTGGATCGTGGTGGCGGGCTGGCGTCGGGCCGAGTTTGATAACCCCAGGTTTGGCGTGATGCGCGTGGCCGCCGTGAGAAACGCCTGAACGATGCCGACCGCCGGAACTGGCGATCTTAAAAAAGCTCATCAAACTTTGCAATTGCTCGGCCTGGCTGGTCATTTCCTCGGCGGTGGCGGCCAGTTCCTCGCTGGCGGCGGCATTTTGCTGGGTGATTTGGTTCATCTGATTCATCGCGTTATTGACTTGGCTGACGCCGGCCGACTGTTCCTGGGAAGCGGCGGCGATTTCCTGCACCAGATCGGAGGTTTTGGCGATGCTGGGCACGATGGCGTCCAGCAAACGGCCGGCGCTTTCGGCGGTGCTGACGCTGGTTTCGGCCAATTGGCCGATCTCCTGGGCGGCGATCTGACTGCGCTCGGCCAGTTTGCGCACCTCGGCGGCGACTACCGCGAAGCCTTTGCCGTGGTCGCCGGCCCTGGCGGCCTCGATCGCGGCGTTCAGGGCCAGCATATTGGTTTGATAGGCGATGTCGTCGATGATGCCGATTTTGCCGGCGATGCTTTTCATCGCCTCGACGGTTTGCTTGACGGCCGCGCCGCCCTCGACCGCTTCCTGCGAGGCTTTGGTGGCCATGCCGTCGGTGATCTTGGCGTTTTCAGCGTTTTGGCCGATGCTGGCCGCCATTTGCTCGATGCTGGCGCTGGTTTCCTCGACGCCGGCGGCTTGTTCGCTGGCGGCTTGCGACAAGGACTGCGAGGTACCGCTGATTTGCTGCGAGGCGTTGCCGAGTTGGTCGGTGGCCTCTCTGACCTCGCCGATGGTTTGCGACAGTTTGATGACGGTATTGTTGAGACTTTGCTTAACTTGATCGTAGACGCCTTGGTAATCGCGGTTAATCGTGCGAGTTAGATCGCCATTTTCCAGGGCTTGGGCCATTTCTATCGTGTCCTGAAACGCCACATTGACCGTATCGGTGATCTGATTGATGCCTTCGGCGACGTTTTTTAAGAAGCCCTGTTTGTCGGCAACGCTAATTGGTCGAAAATCGCCGGCTACCGCGGCTTCGACAACTTGGGATATTTCCCGTTCGGCGTTGACTTCCGCCGAACGCTCCAGCCATTCGATCATCGATCCGCTCCGCCGCCCCTCGTTGTCGTAGGAGGGGCTGGCCGTTAGCCGGAAGATCAAGTTTCCCACCTCGATTTGCACAACATGCGGACTGGTTAGATGGGCTAACAAATTGCGTTGATGGGCGGGATTCCGATGGAATACATCGAAATTCCGACCGAGAATATTGTCCGCCGCAAAATCGCTAAACAACTTGCGCATTTCCGGCTCCGAGCGGCGCATCAAGGCCATGGTGGATTTGTTCAGATAGCGAATCACGCCGTCGTTGTCGGCCAACATCACGTTGATCGAGGCGTTATCCAACGTAGCCTTGATGGTTGCGGACTCCCGCGCCGCTTCCGCGAAGCGACGCAGGTTCTCGCGCACCAAGTCGACGGTGGTGTTGATAAAGGCTTTTTTACCCGGCAATTTCGCCATATCAGCGTCGTAATTGCCTTCCCCAAAGGCTTTAAACACGGCCATGGCTTTCTTCTTTACGTCAATGTGGGCGTTGACCATGTCGTTGACGCCTTGTGCCATTTTGCGAAAATCGCCTTGGTATTTTTCAACCGCCATCACCACATCGATATCGCCTTTCTCGTGTTCCTCGGACATGTGATTCATATCGGCGATGAAGCCTTGCAAATTGCCGCGTACCAAGTCGACGGTTTCATTGATGAATACTTTTTTACCGGGCAGTCTCTCGATATCGGCGTTGAAATCGCCTTGACCGAAGGCCGTAAACACCTGCATGGCTTTTTTCTTGACGTCGATGTGAGCGTTGACCATGTCGTTAACCCCTTGCGCCATGGCCTTGAAACTGCCTTGGAAGCGATCGGTATCTACCATGACATCAATGTCGCCCTTTTCGTGTTCGCTCGACATCCAGGCCATTTGTTCCAACATGTGCTTGATGGTATCGCTCATGTTTTTCATCTCGGCCATCAAACTGTCCCGATCGTCGTGTTGCAGTTGGAAAGGGTAGGAGAGGTCGCCGACGGCTATGCGTTGGGCAACGCCGACAGCCTCGCCCGGCTCCGCGCCTAATTGTCGTAATAGCGAATTCGCTAAACGCCAAGCGAGATAAAAACCAATCCCGATCGATAACAATGTGCCGGCCAGCATCGTATTTTGTAAGTTAGCGCTACTTTGTTCCGCGGACTGATTGGCCGCTTCCGTCAGTTTTAGCGTGCGCGATAACAGTTGTTCCCCGATCGCCTGTAACTTTTTGAATTCAGGATTGACTTGAGTCAATAACAAACGATGGCCTAGTTCGAAATTCCCGGCTTTGATCGCCTCCCATGCGGGGTTACTGGCGTTTTGCCGGTAAACGTCGCGGGCGCTCAGATATTGGTCGAGCAAAGCTTTTTCTTCCGGGCCGATCGGCAGTGTTTGGTATTCATCGAGCAAATCAGCCATTTGCTTGCGATTGGTTTCGGTCGCTTCGATGTGCAGGCTGAGCGGATGATCGTGCAGTTTGGCGTGCGGCGAGGCTGGATCGTGTTGCAGTGCCAGCATGATGTTGGTGCGGTTGTCGTTATTCAGTTGCAGCATTTTGGCCAATAATTGGCCGGGAACGACTTTGCCGCGGTAGGTGTTGTCCATCGACTCGACGACCGCGTTGATGCCTAGCAATCCGCTACCACCCACCGCGACAGCCAGCAAGGCCATGAAAACGATCAAACTCGTCAATCGCCCTTTAATTGTGCTTATCATGGTTAAATTCTCCCAACTGAGTTGAAGAAGATGCCGAACCATAGTCCGGCGTTGATTCACCGTATGCCGTGCCTGGAGCGAGCGGTTGGGTAAGGCTCGCTAGTTGCCGGTTTTGTTTTTAGATCGACAATCGCCTGCCAAACGTTGGCCGATGCGGTCGCGTAAGCGCTGTCGGGTCGGCTCGAATACGTTCGAACTCGCTGATATCCGGATCGAAAGCCGTGCCGGAGGAGGCGGGAGCGTCAGGACTTCCGCCTTAGCCACTAGGCAACTAGAAGCGCTCGAAATGTTGCATTTCCAAATCCAAGCCGGCTTGATCGTGGTGGCGGGCTGGCGTCGGGCCGAGTTTGATAACCCCCGGTTTGGCGTGAGGCGCATGGCCGCCGTGGGAAGTGCTGACGCGACGTTGGCCGCCGGCGTTGGCGATCTTAAAAAAGCTCATCAAGCTTTGTAATTGCTCGGCTTGGCCGGTCATTTCCTCGGCGGTGGCGGCCAGTTCCTCGCTGGCGGCGGCATTTTGCTGAGTGATTTGGTTCATCTGATTCATCGCGGTATTGACTTGGCTGACGCCGGCTGATTGTTCCTGCGAGGCGGCGGCGATTTCCTGCACCAGATCGGAGGTTTTGGCGATGCTGGGCACGATGGCGTCCAGCAAGCGGCCGGCGCTTTCGGCGGTGCTGACGCTGGTTTCGGCCAATTGGCCGATTTCCTGGGCGGCGATCTGACTGCGCTCGGCCAGTTTGCGTACCTCGGCGGCGACGACCGCGAAGCCCTTGCCGTGATCGCCGGCCCTGGCGGCCTCGATGGCGGCGTTCAAAGCCAGCATATTGGTTTGATAGGCGATGTCGTCGATGATGCCGATTTTGCCGGCGATGCTTTTCATCGCCTCGACGGTTTGCTTGACGGCGGCGCCGCCCTCGACCGCTTCCTGCGAGGCTTTGGTGGCCATGCCGTCGGTGACCTTGGCGTTTTCGGCGTTCTGGCCGATGCTGGCGGCCATTTCCTCGATGCTGGCGCTGGTTTCCTCGACGCCGGCGGCTTGTTCGCTGGACGCTTGCGACAGCGATTGCGACGTGGATTGGATTTGTTCGGAAGCGTTGCTTAACTGATTGGTCGCGGAGACGACCTCGGCGATGGTCTCGGACAGTTTGGCGATGGTATTGTTGACGGTGTCCTTGAATTCGCCGAGTTGGCCTTGATAGTTGCCTTTGACGATCCGCGTCAGGTCGCCTTGCTCGACCAGACCCAACACTTCCACCGCTTCGTTAACCGGCAACACGATGCCGTCGATGATGTCGTTGATGCCCTGCACCAATCTGCGGAAGTCGCCTTGGTGCTTGCCGGCGTCGGCGCGTATGTCCAGGCGGCCCTCGGCGGCGGCTTTGATCAAGGTATCGGTATCGGCGATGACGGCCTTCAAATTAGTGCGAACCAGATCGACGGCTTCGTTGATAAACGCTTTTTTGCCGGGTAGTTTTTCGATGTCGGCTTCGAAGTTACCGCTGCCGAACTCTTTGAATACCGCCATGGCTTTTTTCTTGACCGCGATATGGGCGCCGACCATGTCGTTGACGCCTTGGGCCATGGTCCTAAAACTGCCTTGAAACTTGCCGCCGTCCACCACGGCGTCGATTTCGCCCTTGTCGTGTTCGCGAGCCATATGGTCCATGTCGGTCAGTAGGGTTTTGATGGTGTCGCTCATATGCTTCATCGCGGCCATCACGCTAGTGGTGTCGCCGGCGTCCAAGCGGATTTCGCCGCTGAGATCGCCGATCGCGACTCGGTTGGCCAGCGCGGCCACATCGCCCGGTTCGCCGCCCAGTTGGCGAATCAATCCTCTCGTCACAAACCAGGCAATCAGTAGGCTAACCAGCAACGCGACCAGCGCGACGCCAAACATGATGGTTTTGCTGCTGTCGTACAAGTCGTCGGCATCTTTATAGGCCTGTTTCATCCTTTCGTTTTGGAAATCGTTGATTGCTTTCAGACTGGTTACGTAAGCGGTATTGTTGGGCGCCCAGTCTTTCAACAGAAACTCGGTGGCGGCGACCTTACCCTTGGTTTTGTCGGCTAGCAGACTGTAAAACGTTTCGTATTTTGGTGATAGCTGGCTGCGTAGGTTGCCGGCGGCGTCGAGCAATGCGCGGCCCTTCTCGGATTGGATCAAGGCATCCAACTTGGCGAGTATGGTTTTGTTCTCGTCGCGATTCGCTTGAAGGTCCCGCTTCATTTCCTGAAGTTTGCTTTCATCGTCGGTCAGTAACATATTGCGCATTAGCCGGCCGTTATCCAGCGTGTTTTCGATCATGTCGCTGGTGTATTTCACCTTGACGAAATCTTCTTCCACAATGGATCGGGTGGTCTCGGCCAAATTGCCCATATTGGCGATCCCTACCCAGACGATAGCGCCCAGCAGGAGCAACACGACTCCAAAGCTAAGCCCCAGTTTTACCGCGATTTTCATGTTGTTAAACATTGGCCCCTCCGTAAAGATTGAATCGACATGTCGGTTTTGTTGATGCCGAATTTGAAACCTTCGGCGAATGAGTGTTCGATGACGTCGAGCGAATTGGCTTGTCGGCTAAATCCGCACGACGATCCCGGTTAATCTAAGCCTAGACGAAAAGCAAGGAATTAGCGGAGCGAAACCGCTAACTTTGCCCGTATCCGGCAAAGTTTAAAAATTGTATTTGGCCGAGAACATGGCCCGGCTGATGTTGCCGTTGCGGCCGTCGATCAATTCGCGGCTGCCGTACAGGTATTCAATGCCCAAAGTGGCTTGCGGCAACGGACTCCACAGCAAGTTGGCATGTACCGATTGGGCTTGGCGAGTCATCGTCGCGGCCACGAAATCGGGCTGGTCGGCTTGCTCGAAACCGTAGGCGAAGGTACTGCGCCAGGTGTTGCTCCACCAATGTTGGTAGGCCGTCACGGCGCTGTACACATTGACCAAATGCAGGTTACCGGCCGAATCCAGCGCGGCGTCTTCCAGACGGTTGACCGAAGAATAACGGCCTATCGCGTTGCCGTAATTCAGCGTGAAGCGGATATTGTCGAGTTCGAAGACATTGATTTTGCCGGCTAGGCTGACGCCGCCGCCCCAAGCTTCTCGCGCCGCGCCGCTGGTATTGTTGGCATTGCGAATCTGCCGGCCCATCGCCGCCAACGATAGATTGCCCCAGTCCGGTTTGTAGACCAGTTTGGCGATCAGGTCCGGATAGCGATCGTCGCCGGTGGTGGTGAGGTTGTCGTAGGTCAGCGTACCGAGCGCCGGACTCCAGCCGCTGCCGGTCCACAGCGTGCTGTTGGGGGATTCGGCCGCCAGTTGCAAATCCAAGCTCTCGCCAGCGAATTTAAACGGCTGGGTCCAACGCACTAGCGGTTGGCGAAATTTAGCGAGACCGACCGGGCCGGCATTATCCAAAGTGTCCGGCGCCGCCAATTCGTTTAAAAACGTGGTCCAGGTTTGGCCGGCCAGGAAATTGCCGAACGAGCCGTAGGCGTGGCGCAATCGGGGCGTATAGCTGGCGGCGGCCCCGTACAGATCCAGTTCCAGGTAGGTGTTGATATCGCCCCAAGTGCTGGGTGTGAACGATTTGAACCAGAAGCGGCTTTCCCTGGCGTTGAACGCTAGTTGACTGTCCTCGCCGCGATGCGATACCGGAATATTCGAGATGGATAAATATTGGTCGCCAAACGACGGGGCGCTGACGCTGTTTTCGTTGACGTCTAGTTTTACGAAGCCGCCGAAGCCCAGCGAGGTGTCGGTGCCGGGTATCTTAAAGGTACCCTTGGTATCGCCCAACGTGACTGGCGGCTTGGTTTCCGGTTTCGCTTCGGTCGGGTTGGCGGCGGGACTGGCCGAAACGGCGACGACGCCATTCGCCGCCGGCGAGGCCTGAGTCGTCAATTGCCGGTTTTTTTGTTGCTCGGCGGCCAAGCGGGTTTCCAGATCGCGGATTCTGGCATCGGCTTGATCGGCGTGTTGCTTGAGTTCGGCGACTTGGTTGCCGAGTTGTCGCAACAAGGCGCGCACATCGTCGGCCGCTGTCGCGGCTAGCGGAAATACGCCGGAGGCGATGGTGAGGAGCAGGCGAGGACGGCTGTGCATTATTGGCCTCCGGGTTTCTTGAAATCGCGGAACAACTCGTGGCAGGACGTACAGGTTGCCGAAATGGCTTCCAACGTGGTTGGAATCGCGTCGATCTGCAAGGTTTGCGCTTGGGATTTGAGTTGCCCGGCCTGGATCAGCAGTTTATCCGCCAGCGAAGCGAAGACTTTTTGTTCGTCCGATTCAAGATGCAGGTTTGGCATGGCTAGACGCATCGCCGCCAGAGCGTGCTCGACGCCTTCCGCCGCTTGTTGCACGCGATACAGCGCTTCGCGGCGCTGATTGTCCATCTCGTGCTCGGTCAAATTGCGTTCGTACATCAAGTTATGCATGCGTTGCATCGACTGCCGCAGGTCTTGGCTGTCGATGGCGTGCAGGGCCGGCTTGCCGGTGTCGATCAATTTTGGCGGCGCCGGTCGCTGTCCGCCGCTACCGCAGGCTGTCAACGCCAAGGCGAGCAGCGCGTTTGCCGCGTAGCGCCGGGACGACGCCCGCGCTCGCGATCGTGCTGATGGCGCCACGGCAAACGGGGTGCCCAGGGCAGGCGGTGCCGTGAAAGCGGTTGCATTCAGCTTGGCGAGGGTGGGCAATGGCATGTGGAATGTCTCCTGGTATGGATGGCGGGCTCGGTTTGAAAGTCGCCGGAGTCAGTCGGTTTTCCGGGCTGTCGGTTATGCCTAGGCGGGTCTGGATCGGTAATTCCATAAGTGTAGAACGGAATTTGCCGCAAATCGGCTGGCGCTGGAAACGTCGCCGAACGCAGGGTTGCCAGAGGCGGCCTGTCGGCTGGTATCTAAGCCTCCGCCAAGCCTACGCGAGAGGGGGCTTGTGGCTGACGATTCGGTGATTCGCGGCTTCGAGGCTGGATTCGGAGGGGCGTTTGAAAGTCCCCGGAATGGTCATACGCTAGTATCCGGAGGTCGTTTTAGCGGAGCAGATGGGTGTTGAGTCCGAGCTGTCGATGGTTATCAAACCGGGCTCTAGCCCGCTTTACCAGGTCTGCGTGTTGGTGAGACCGTCGCGAGCACGTGATGGAATCGAACGACGGCCCGCCGCGGGATGGGCGGCGGGCCGTAGTCCAGCGTTCACGGTTAGGCTGGATTAAGCGTTTGGTCGTTTAAAAGTGCTGAAATTGGTGCAAATCCACGGTGCCGCTCGCGGCGTGTTCGGGGAGGTCGCGCGGCATGCTCGATTTGCGATGTTCCGGCGCGCGGACTGGGTTAATTTGTCCGGCGGCGCGGGCAATTTTGAAAAAACTCATCAGATTTTGCAGTTGTAAGGATTGGCTGGTCATCTCCTCGGCGGTGGAGGCCAGCTCCTCGCTGGCGGAGGCGTTCTGTTGGGTGATTTGGTTCATCTGATTCATCGCGGTATTGACTTGGCTAACGCCGGCCGATTGTTCCTGCGAGGCGGCGGCGATTTCCTGCACCAAATCGGAGGTTTTGGCGATGCTGGGTACAATGGAATCCAGCAGCTTACCGGCACTTTCCGCGGTATTGACGCTGGTTTCGGCGAGCTTGCCGATTTCCTGGGCCGCGATCTGACTTCGTTCCGCCAGTTTGCGTACTTCGGCGGCGACCACCGCGAAGCCCTTACCGTGGTCTCCGGCCCGGGCCGCTTCGATGGCGGCATTCAGCGCCAGCATGTTGGTTTGGTAGGCAATGTCGTCGATGATGCCGATTTTACTGGCGATGTCTCGCATGGCCACGACGGTTTGCTTGACCGCCTCGCCGCCCTCGTTGGCTTCTTGCGAGGCCTTGGTGGCCATGCCGTCGGTGACCTTGGCGTTATCGGCATTCTGATTGATGCTGGACGCCATTTGTTCGATGCTGGCGCAGGTTTCCTCGACGCTGGCGGCTTGTTCACTGGACGCTTGCGACAGCGACTGCGATGTGGCGCTGACTTGCTTGGACGCGGTACCCAGTTGTTCGGCGGCGGCGACCACTTCGGCGATGGTTTGCGACAATTTCGCGATGGTGTTGTTGACGGTATCCTTGAATTCGCCCAATTGACCTTGGTAATCGCCCTTGACCGGACGAGTCAGGTCGCCTTGTTCGACCAGCCGCAGCACCTCGACGACTTCGTTGATCGGCAGGATGACGCCGTCCAAGGTTTGGTTGACGCCCTCGACGATTTTACGGAAATCGCCTTGGTGCTGGGTGGCGTCGGCGCGGGTCGCCAAGCGGCCTTCGACGGCGGCTTGCGACAGTTTGTTGGCATCCGCGACTAAGGCGTTCACGGCGTCTATGCAGGTGTTCAGGTTGTTTTTCAGAATGTTGAAATCGCCGTGATAGGTGTCGGTGATTTTGGCCGGGATATTACCCTTGGCGATGTTATCGACGTAGTCGGCGGCGACGTTGAGCGGGCCGATCACCGCGTCCAGCGTGTCGTTGACGCCTTCGACGATCTTGCGGAAATCGCCTTGGTGCCGGGTGGCGTCGGCGCGGGTGGCCAAACGGCCTTCGACGGCGGCTTGAGATAGCTTGTTGGCGTCGGTGACCAGCGCCTGAATGTTGTGCTTGAGTAGCATCAGCCACTCGTGTATTTGATCGTCGCTGGAGGCTTTCGCCATTTCCGCGCTCATGTCGCCGTTCGCCAGTTTAGTGACGTAGGCGATCAGATCGGACAGCCAGGCATGCACGCCGTTGACGGCTTGTTTCATTTTGTCGTGGTCGCCCTTGCAAGCGATCTCGACGCGTTGGCGCAGGTCGCCGCCGCGAATCAGGCTAAGAACGCGGTTGCCTTCGCCGATCGGGATCAAAATGGCATCCAAGATTTGGTTGATGCCTTGCACCAGTTTATTGAAGTCGCCTTTATGCCGGCCGGCATCGGCGCGCGCGTCCAATCGGCCTTCGGCGGCGGCGCTGATCAGCGTATTGGTGTCCGCCATCACGGCTTTCAGATTGCCGCGCACCAGTTCTATCGTGTCGTTGATGAAGACTTTCTTGCCGGGCAAGCGCTCCATCGGGGCGTCGAAATCGCCTTCGCCGAAGGCCTTGAACACCGCCATCGCTTTCTTCTTGACGGCGATATGGCCCGATACCATGTCGTTGACGCCTTGCGCCATGACGCTGAAATCGCCTTGGAATTTTTGGGTATTCATCAACACGTCGATGTCGCCGGCTTCGTGTTGTTTGCTCATGTGATTCATATCGGCGATAAAGCCTTTCAGATTGCCGCGCACCAGTTCTATCGTGTCGTTGATAAACGCTTTCTTGCCGGGTAGTTTCTCCATTGGGGCGTCGAAATCGCCTTCGCCGAAGGCCTTGAACACCGCCATCGCTTTCTTCTTGACGGCGATATGGCCCGATACCATGTCGTTGACGCCTTGCGCCATTTGTCGAAAGCTGCCTTGAAAGCGTTGGCTGTCGACGACCGCGTCGATATCGCCTTGCTCGTGTTCGGCGGCCATCCGGTTCATGTCGGCCAGCAGGGATTTAATCGTGTCGCTCATATGTTTCATCGCAGCCATGACGCTGGCGGTATCGGTGGCGTCAATCCGAATCTCGCCGCTCAGATCGCCGACGGCTATCCTGCCCGCCAATCGAGCGACTTCGTCCGGTTCGCCGCCCAATTGGCGGCTCAGTTTGCGGGTCACAAACCAGCCCAATAGTGCGATCGTCGCCAACGCCAGTAGTGCGATGACCGCTAGCCATATCGAGGCGTGGGCTTTGATGTCCTTGGCTTGGCCGGCACTTTGTTCGGCCAGATTGCCGTTATATTGTCCTTGCTGTTCGAGTGCATCTTGGAGTGTCGCGCTTAGCGGAGTCATTTGCTCCAGCGCCGCTAGCGCTTGGTCCTTACGGTTTTGCTTGGACAGCGCCAGGACGGTATCGACGCCGGCCCGGTATTTTTCGAAGGCCGCGAGGTTAGCGGTGTACAGGCGCTTGTCCTCGGCGTCGGATACCAGAGCGTCGTACTGCTTCAGGCTGGTTTCGAATGCGCTGAGTGCCTCGGTTATCGATTGATTTAATTCGGCGATCTTGTCCGGATCGGTATTCGATACGTGCCGATAAAGTCTGGCTCGAACTTGGCCGAAGGTTTTGAATTGGCGATTCAGCGCAATCAGCGAGGGCACGCTATTGGCGTTGGCGTAGTTGGCGGCCGTAAAGACACTATCCAATTGTTGATAACTGACGCCCGCCAGACTGGACAGGCCTAGTAAAGCGATTCCGATCAAAAGCGACATGCGTTGTACGATGGACATGTGGACCTCCCGATGTTGAGCTTCCCTGACTTGATTCGGCCGGCCGTTCCATGACGGACCCCGTGTTCTTTGAGCCTGCTGGACCGAGGTCGCCGGATAGCTTGTCGGGTGCGGCATTTTAGAATGCCTTGTTTTGCGCTAAATATCTATAGCCTATTATCATGCGCTATGCCATGGTGTTCAAAAAAATAATCTTTTTACGCGTTAGCTAAAGTGCGGTGAGTTAGCGAGCTACTCATTGCCGAGCGCTCCACGCGGTGCCGCGAAAGTGCGGCGTTTGTTCGGAGTAACTAGTTTCGTTAATGAAAAAAATCAATTGTTTTACATGTGGTTGATGAAAAAATTGGGTTGCCGGTGTCCTCGGTATTTGAGTGAGTCCAGCGTTGGGCTATTGTCGTTTCCGGCGAATGTATTCGATGTTGAGGAATTTGAGGCCAGCGTTAACTCTACGCGGTATAGTTTGCTGTTATGTTTAGCGATGGAGTTGATAAATTAGACGCCGACTATCGATCAGGGGCGTCTGAGGTTTAGCGAATACCCTCGGAGATACGAGGCCGCGAGCGCGCTTGGCGATTAGCTGAGCGGAGCTGCCGGTCGAACGATTTTGAAACCGCCGCCAAAAGTAAGTCGGTGCGTGGGGGCGGCGTTAGCCGCGATCATGGGCGGCTCCTACAACGGCATGTCCGCACGTTGTGCCTCACGACATTCATCGTAAGGTGATTAATCTAGCGGAGGGGGGCTTTTACCCCGGCTTTCCGTGCCGGGGTAAAAGCAGCGCATTGTAACGGCGTTTTACTTATTCGCGGGCGAACCTAGAACCGTTCGAATTGATGCAGATTCAAATCCAGGTGGGTCGGGTCGTTCGGGTTGGTGGGTGCGTGTTTGATCTTGGCTTGGGTTGTAGAATGAGCGGTTCGGCGTTGCCCGCCGCCGGTGTTGCCCGTCGCGCCGCTGATCTTGAAGAAACTCATCAAGCCTTGCAATTGTTCGGCCTGACCGGTCATTTCCTCGGCGGTGGAAGCCAATTCTTCACTGGCGGCGGCGTTTTGCTGGGTGATTTGGTTCATCTGATTCATCGCGGTATTGACTTGGCTGACGCCGGCTGATTGTTCCTGCGAGGCGGCGGCGATTTCCTGCACCAGATCGGAGGTTTTGGCGATGCTGGGCACGATGGCGTCCAGCAAGCGGCCGGCGCTTTCGGCGGTGCTGACGCTGGTTTCGGCCAATTGGCCGATTTCCTGGGCGGCGATCTGACTGCGCTCGGCCAGTTTGCGTACCTCGGCGGCGACGACCGCGAAGCCCTTGCCGTGATCGCCGGCCCTGGCGGCCTCGATGGCGGCGTTCAAAGCCAGCATATTGGTTTGATAGGCGATGTCGTCGATGATGCCGATTTTGCCGGCGATGCTTTTCATCGCCTCGACGGTTTGCTTGACGGCGGCGCCGCCCTCGACCGCTTCCTGCGAGGCTTTGGTGGCCATGCCGTCGGTGACCTTGGCGTTTTCGGCGTTCTGGCCGATGCTGGCGGCCATTTCCTCGATGCTGGCGCTGGTTTCCTCGACGCCCGCGGCTTGTTCGCTGGCGGCTTGCGACAGCGATTGCGACGTGGATTGGATTTGTTCGGAAGCGTTGCTTAACTGATTGGTCGCGGAGACGACCTCGGCGATGGTCTCGGACAGTTTGGCGATGGTATTGTTGACGGTGTCCTTGAATTCGCCGAGTTGGCCTTGATAGTTGCCTTTGACGATCCGCGTCAGGTCGCCTTGCTCGACCAGACCCAACACTTCCACCGCTTCGTTAACCGGCAACACGATGCCGTCGATGATGTCGTTGATGCCCTGCACCAATCTGCGGAAGTCGCCTTGGTGCTTGCCAGCGTCGGCGCGGACGTCCAGGCGGCCCTCGGCGGCGGCTTTGATCAAGGTATCGGTATCGGCAATGACCGCGCGCAAATTGGCGCGGATTTTATCGATGGCGTTATTGATAAAGATCAGTTTGCCGGGAAGTTTTTCAATATCGGCATCCAGGTTGCCTTGGCCGAATTGCTCGAAGCAGGCGATGGCTTTTTGGTTGACGGCGATGTGGGCGCCGACCATGTCGTTGACGCCTTTAGCCATCGTCGCGAATTCGCCTTGGAATTTGCCGGTATCGATCTTGAAATCGATTTCGCCGGCGTCGTGCTGCCCGGCCATACGGTTCATGTCGGCGATAAAACTTTTCAGATTGCCGCGAACTAGATCTATGGCTTCGTTGATAAACACCTTTTTGCCCGGCAGTTTTTCGATGTCGGCGTCGAAGTTGCCGTTACCGAAGGCCATGAACACGCCAATGGCTTTTTTCTTGACGCCGATGTGGGCGCCGACCATGTCGTTGACGCCTTGCGCCATGGTTCTAAAACTGCCTTGAAACTTAGCGGCATCGACGACGGCGTCGATTTCGCCTTTGTCGTGCTCCTTGGACATGTGGTCCATGGCGGCGAGTAGCGTTTTGATGGTGTCGCTCATGTGTTTCATCGCGGCCATCACGCTGGCGTTATCGCCGGCTTGTAACACGATGGTGCCGCTGAGATCGCCGACCGCGATTTGATTGGCCAGTCCGGCGACCGCGTCCGGTTCGCCGCCCAGTTGGCGCATCAAATTGCGGATGATCATCCAGCTCATCATCCCAACTAGCAGTGTGATCAGTACCGCGATGCCGACCGAAATATTAGTGGCGCTTTGCTGGATGCGGCTCGCTTCGAGCATCCCTTGGTCGGCCAATTGGGAGTTGTAGTCCAACTCGGTTTGGATGGCGTCCTGTAGTTTTTTAATGGCCGGCATCAATTCTTCCCTGACCGCCGCTTCGGCCTCTTTGGTGCGGTTTTGCCTAGAGAAATCGAAAACTTTTAGACGCGGAATATCGTACGCCGCCAATAGCGATTTAACGTTGTCGAGCATGGCCTGTTCCTTGGCGTCCGAAAGGCAACTGGCGCCGTTGCAGGCGTCCAAGGTATAGCGCTTCAACGTGTCGTCCAATTTCGCGCGGGCTTCGGCGATTTTCGGCTCCAATGTCGCCATGCCGGCCGGATCGGTGATGATGACGTGAAACAACGAATATTCCCTCAAATCGGCCAGTTGTTTTCGAATCTCGAAAAATATCCGATAGGTCGGTACCGTGTTAACGCCGGCATAACTCGCCGCGTCGTAAACTTTCGCGAGCTGGATATAGCCTAACAGCGCCAGTCCGACCAAGCCCAGCATGGCGGACGACGATAGGAGTAAAAGTCTCTGTTTAACAGTCATGGGGTTTCTCCGTGGATGTCGTTGAAGGTCGGAAATGTGGGCGGAACGCTGCGGCGGGCCGTAGCGCGCGTTCGATCAAATTTGTCCGCGCTTCGCGAAACGGTATGGTTTGGCCGGGGCTTACGGTTTTTCTCGGATTAGCTTAGACCATTTTGAGTCGCTATCCAGTTTGGGTAGGCAAATTCGAAACGGTTACCCGGAGGATCGCACCTAGGCGCTGTGGAAGTTCGATGGCCGAAAATGCTTTGCGCGCCGGTTCGAAGTTTGCCAAGATAGAGGAAGTCGCCCAACCGAGCGTTTGCCGCGCTAGACGACCGGCCGTCCGGAATCCAAGGGCGCGCACGCGCTTCTTCCTTTGGTTTTTGTCATGTCCAAGCCTCTGATTCACAAAGGTCGCGGTGCCGTCAGCAATGCCGCCGGCCGCTACGAAAAACAACGAAGCCAGGCCGAGGACGACGGCTGGGGGAGCTTGGATGTCGACTTGCCTCCGCTGGCGACCGAAATCATCGTCGATGCCAGCAAATCGGTGATCACCTATAACGATTCGCCGGATATTCCGTTCGACCGTTCCGTCAACCCGTACCGGGGTTGCGAACACGGTTGCGTGTATTGTTTCGCGCGGCCGACCCACGCGTATCTTGGCTATTCGCCGGGGTTGGATTTCGAAAGCCGTATCTTAGTCAAACCCGACGCCGCGACGTTGCTGCGCGCGGAACTCGGCAAGCGCCAATACCGTTGCGCGCCGCTGGCGCTGGGTACCAATACCGATCCCTATCAGCCGTTGGAGCGCCGCCAGCGCACCATGCGCGACATTTTGGAAGTGCTGCGGGAAACCCGGCATCCGGTCGGCATCGTCACCAAATCGGCGCTGATCGAACGGGATATCGACATCCTGGCCGAGATGGCCGGCCAGGGCTTGGCGTCGGTGTGCTTGTCGATCACGACCCTGGATCGCCGCTTGGCGCGGACGCTGGAACCCCGCGCCGCCGCGCCCGAGCGCCGCTTGGAAACGCTGACTCGTTTGAGCGAAGCCGGCGTGCCGGTCGGCGTGATGGTTGCGCCGTTGATTCCGGTGTTGACCGATTACGAATTGGAAGCCATCGTGTCGGCCGCGAAGCGGGCCGGAGCGATCAGCGCGGAATACATTCTGCTGCGCCTGCCGCTGGAAGTGGCCGACTTATTCGACGAATGGTTGCGCGAGCATTACCCGCTGAAGGCCGAGCACGTGATGAACCGGGTGCGCGACAGCCGGGGCGGCAAGGTCTACGACCCGAGCTTTCATCGGCGTTTGCGCGGCGAGGGTGTCTACGCCGATTTGATTGCGCAGCGCTTCGGGTTAATCCGGAAAAAACTCGGCCTGGAACGCGGATTGCCGCCGCTCCGCACCGACTTATTCCGCAAGCCGGCGGCCGGCGGGCAGATGAGTTTTGACTTTTTCGAGTGAAAGCTGGTCGCGCGGCTTGCGGGCAATGGCGCAGGCTCGAGGCGGGTACGGTAGAACCGGGTTAAGCTCGGTGCATCAAGCGTCCGCATCCTCGTCTTTCTGGCGTTTTTCCAACAACCCTTGCTCGCGAAGCATGGCCTTGAAGCCTTTCATCACCGGTCTGGAGAGCGCCGTTTCGGCGAACAAGCGCTTTTCGTAGATTCGGTTTTTTAGGTCTTCGTCGTCCGGCGCGGCGCGGGCCGTCGCGATCAATGCATGCAACTCCGGCTCCAACAACTGACCGGGCAGGTCGCGGATTTGGTCGTACAACAAACTCATCACGACTTTTTCGCCGGCGCGCATTTTGCATTTGCCGTCGATGATTTTCAGCATCACCGTCACTGCGCAATCGACATGCAGCGGGGTCAGCGGGTGCGCCGCCACCCAGGCGGCAACGGTTTCCGGCGTCATCCGACGGCCTCGCCGGCGGCCAGCCGCTTGGCGTAATCGAGTAACGACTCCTCGACCGCCATATAGGCGTAGTCGGCGACCGCCGCGACGCCGATGGCGTTCACCTTGGCGGTCGGGCCGTCGCCGATGCGCGCCACGAACACGGCGTCGCAGTCCTTGATGGTTTCCAGTATGCCGGCCAGCGCGTTCTGATCGCCGTGTTGGCCGTGGCAGTAATGATCGACGTCGCGGCTTTCCAGGTGCTCGCAATGGTCCGGCGTCAAACGATAGATCGCAAAGTGTTTGGCGTGACCGAAATGTTCGTTGATAGAGATGCCGTCCTTGGTGGCGACGGCGATTTGCAGCGGCGTCGCGCTCATCGGCGAACTCCAGGCTCCGAGGTGGTCGCGCGGCGGTGAGTTGGGCGGTTTGTCATGGCGATTCCGGGGCTACACAAATTATTAGCGATTAAGCAAGAGCGATACCAAGCGCGGGAATGCCGATTTGCCGAGGTTTGCCGGGTGCCGGCGCGTGGCGGTCTCGACAAATGTCGGGTTTGCGACAAGTTGCTGCGGCGTTCGATTCGGAAGGGGTTTTTGCCTATACTGCCGGCATTGCCCATCGAACTAAATCCCTAAATGACGACCACTTTGATCCAGATGACCGTGCTAATGCTGTGCGGCGCGGCCTGGAGAGTCCTGTGCCCGAATAAACTCGCGGCCGATCAAACCCGCCTGGTGTTGACCAGCGTCGTTTATTATTTTTTATTGCCGGCCATGGTGCTGGAGGTGCTGTGGAAGGCCGACATCGGCTGGCAGTCGTTGAAATTCAGCCTGTTGGGTTGTTCCAGCATCTTGTTGGCGGTTGTCGTCAGCGGGTTGATCGCCAAGCTGCTCCGTTTCCAGCGGCCCCAGACCGGTGCGATGATACTTGCCGCGGCGTTTCCGAACACGACTTATCTGGGATTGCCGGTGCTGGAGCAAGCCTACGGCGGGTGGTCGCGCTCGGTGGTGATACAGATGGACTTGTTCGCGGCGGCGCCGATGGTGTTCACGGTCGGTATCCTGCTGGCGCGCCACTACGGCGCCGCCGAAAAAGACCAGCCCAAGTCCCGGCTGGGATTTTTTAACGCGCCGCCGTTTTGGGCGGCGTTACTGGCGGTGGTTTTGAATCTGAATCACCTGCCCGCACCGTTGTGGTTGGCCGGATTGCTGACGATGCTGTCGGCCGCGGTGGCGCCGCTGATGATCTTTTCGTTGGGATTGGCCTTGAGTTGGCGAGCGGTAAGGTGGCGCAATCTGCCCTATATCCCGCCGGTGGTGCTTATTAAATTAATGTGGTTTCCGTGGGCCGGCATTTACATCGCGGATGTCTTGCAGCTCGAAAATCCGTTTCGGGCGGCGGCGATTTTGGATATCGCGATGCCGAGCATGGTGTTGGGCGTGGTGCTGTGCGACCGCTACCAACTGGATAGTTCGTTGTATGCCACGGCGGTGACCGTCACGACTGGACTGAGTTTGTTTAGTTTGCCGTTTTGGTTCGAGGTGTTATGAAGGCCATTGCCGAAGTGTTTTCGCAAGGCGAGGAAGTCGTCACCGGCCAGGTGGTGGACAGCAACGCCGCCTGGTTGTCGCAACACTTGGTGGAGCTGGGTTTCAGCGTGACCCGGCACACCGCGGTCGGCGACAAACTGGACGATCTGGTGGCCTTGGTTCGAGAGATCGCCGGCCGCGCCGATTGTTGCGTCTGCACCGGCGGTCTGGGACCCACCGTCGACGATTTGACCGCCGAAGCGGTGAGCATCGCCGCCGATTTGCCGCTGGTGCTGGACGAACAAGCCCTGAGCCATATCGAACGCTATTACGCCAATCGGCGGCGGGTCATGCCGGCCGCCAACCGCAAACAGGCGTATTTGCCGCGCGGCGCCGTGCGCATCGATAATCCGGTCGGCACCGCGCCGGGTTTTGCGTTGCAAATCGGTCGGTGTTGGTTCGCCTTTTTGCCGGGCGTACCGATGGAAATGAAAACGCTGTTTGCCGACGTGGGGCGGCAGTTGCAGCAACGCTTTAGGTTACGGCCGGATCGTTTAGTGATGTTGCGCAGCGTTGGGATCGGCGAATCGGCGATACAGCAAGCCTTGGCCGGTATTCCATTACCCGGCGGCGTGCAACTGGGGTTTAGAGCCGCGCCGGACGAGGTGCAAACCAAGTTACTGTTTGCGGCCGACTTTCCGCTGGCCGATATTCGCGACTGGGCCGGCCGGGTACGCGCGGCGATCGGCGACTGCGTGTTCGCGATCGACGGCCTGGAGGGCGTGGCTGGCGGCGATTTGCCGACGGTTGTCGATCGATTGCTACCGGTCGATAGTCGAGTGGCGATACTGGAAACCGCCAGCGGCGGCCGGCTGGCGGCCCTATGTCAGTTTTACGATTGGCTGGATTCAACCTTAGTTTGCCGCGATGCGGCTCAAGCCGGGCGGCAATTAGGGGTTTCTACCGAGAACGAGCTTCTCGAATTGGCGGTGCGACAATTGGCCGAAAGCTTGCGAGCGCGAGGCGCCGATCTGGCCCTGGTTCAGCTTTATCAAGGCGGACCGGACGATTACCGCAACCGCGACAGTACCATCGTCCTTTATAATGGCCTGCTGACGCCGGACGGCTGGTATTGCAAACAGCATACCCTGGGCGGCACCGCAAACACCAAACAAACCCAATCAGCCTGGCTGACCCTGGACTTACTCCGCCGCTATTTACAAAAGTTATGCCCTTAATTCGCCTGACCAACGTTTCTATTGCTTTCGGCACTCATGCCTTGCTCGATCATGCCGATTTTCAACTAGACCCCGGCGAACGGGTCGGGCTGTTGGGTCGCAACGGCGAGGGCAAATCGACCTTGATGAAAATCATCGCCGGCGATATTCACGCCGACGGCGGCGAGATCTGGAAGCAGCCGGAATTGCGGCTGGCTTGGCTGGAGCAGCAGCCGAATCTGAATGACGGCGATACGATCTACGAAGCCGTGGCTGGCGGTTTGGGTGAATTGGGCGGACTAATTGCCCGCTACCACGAGTTGTTGACGCACATGGACGGCAGCGAAGCCGGGTTGGACGCGCTGGGCGAAGTCCAGCACAAATTGGAAGCCGCCAACGGCTGGCAGTTTCAACAGCGGGTCGAGGCGGTATTGAGCCGCTTGCAATTGCCGGCCGATGTTAAGGTTAGTAGTCTGTCCGGCGGCTGGAAGCGGCGAGTGGCCTTGGCGCGGGCCTTGGTGATTGATCCGGAGGTGTTGCTGCTCGACGAACCGACCAACCATCTGGATTTCGAAAGCATCACCTGGCTGGAAGAACAGTTGTTGAACTTCGCCGGCGCGGTGCTGTTCGTGACCCACGACCGGGCTTTTTTGCAAAAACTGGCGACCCGCATTATCGATCTCGATCGCGGTCAGTTGACGTCGTGGGCCGGCAATTATCAGGATTACCTGGTGCGCAAGGCGGCGGCACTGGAAGACGAAGCCAATCAGAATGCCGAATTCGACAAGAAGCTGGCCAAGGAGGAGGTCTGGATACGCCAAGGTATCAAGGCCAGACGCACCCGCAACGAAGGCCGGGTACGGGCGCTGAAAAAATTGCGCGCCGAACGCGCCGAGCGCCGCAACACCCAGGGCACCGCCAAACTATCGTTGAATAAGGGCGAGGTATCCGGCAAGAAGGTCATCGAGGCGGTCGATGTCGAGTTCAGCTATGGCGACCGCACTATCATCCGCGATTTCTCGATTCGCATCGATCGCGGTGACAAGATCGGTTTGATCGGCAACAACGGCGCCGGCAAATCGACCTTGCTGAAACTGTTGCTCGGTCAGTTGCAGCCGACGCAAGGCACGGTCGAACTGGGTACCAATCTGCAAATCGCCTATTTCGACCAATTGCGCGAACAGCTCGACCCTGAAATCTCGGTGGCCGACAGCGTGCTCGACGGCGGTGAATTCATCGACCTGCCCGGCGGCCGGCGCCATGTGATGAGTTATCTGGCCGACTTTCTGTTCGCGCCGGCGCGGGCTCGTTCGCCGGTCAAGAGTCTATCCGGCGGCGAGAAAAACCGCTTGCTGTTGGCGCGCTTGTTTACCAAGCCGGCCAATTTGATCGTTATGGACGAACCGACCAACGACCTGGATTTGGAAACCCTGGAAATCCTCGAGGAAAAACTGGTCGAGTACCAGGGCACCTTATTGCTGGTCAGCCACGACCGCGAGTTTCTGGATAACGTGGTCACCAGCGTGTTGGTGTTCGAGGGCGAGGGCAGGGTTGAAGAATACATCGGCGGTTACGCCGATTGGTTTGCGCTGTCAGAGCGCAATAAAAAACAACAAGCCGAGGTGGCGAAAGTCGCCGACGCAGCGGCCAAGAAAGACAAGCCCAAAACCGCGCCGGCCAAGAAACTTAGCTTCAAGGAACAGCGCGAGCTGGAGCAACTGCCGGAACGCATCGAACAACTGGAAAGCCGCCAAGCCGAACTGACCGCGACGATCGGCGGCGGCGAGTTTTACAAGCAATCGCAAGAGGCCGTCGCGGCCAGTCTGGCGGAATTGCAGGCGGTGGAAACCGAACTGGCCGCCGCTTACAGCCGTTGGGACGAGTTGGATGCGTTGCAGGGCTGAAAAGTTGCCGGCGGCCGAGTCAGAATCAGAGCGGTGGCAAGTTGGTGCTGAAGGGCTCGACGATGACTGACTCGCCCGGTTTGACGCCGGCACAGTCTGCGTCCAGCACAATGAAGCAGTTGGCGTGACTGGCTACTGT
Organism: Methylomonas sp. MS20; assembly: GCF_050275925.1. Lineage (NCBI taxonomy): Bacteria > Pseudomonadati > Pseudomonadota > Gammaproteobacteria > Methylococcales > Methylococcaceae > Methylomonas > Methylomonas sp. MS20. The sequence continues at coordinate 3,362,104 of NZ_CP189962.1, read as the reverse complement.
CAATTGATGCGACTCTTGGCCGCCCGCGAGCTTGACTGCGTACTGGCCAGGCGCGATTTGGCTGACGATGCCGCGTTGATATTCCTGACGGCCGGCCGATTTTTTCAGCCGGCTGTCGCAACGGGCCAGCAATTGCAAAGGCCCGGCGGCCGGTTCGCCGGCCAGTTGACGCAAGGCCGGCGCCACGAACTTCCGGAAAGTGACCAATACGGCGGCCGGGTTGCCCGGTAGTCCGAAAAACCAGCTGGCGCCGATTTTGCCGAAAGCTAGCGGCTTGCCGGGTTTGATCGCCAATTTCCAGAACTCGACCTGGCCGCATTTGGCCAGGGTTTCTTGAACGTAATCGGCGTCGCCGACCGAGGCGCCGCCGGTGGACAAGACGACATCGAAACGATCGGCGGCGTCGAGCAAGGTTTGCTCGAGCAGAGCCGGATCGTCTCTGACGATGCCAAGATCGACGACTCGATGGTTGGCGTCGGCCAACAGGCCGGATAGCAGATAGCGGTTGCTGTCGTAGATTTTGCCGTGTCCCAATGGCTCTCCGAGCGGTGTCAATTCGTCGCCAGTCGAGAAAAAGCCGATATTCAAACGGCGATGGGCGCGAATGTCGGCGATGCCGGCGCCGGCCAACAAGGCCAGATCGCTGGCGGTCAATTTTTTCGGCGCGCTGATCAAGGTATCGCCGCGATGCACGTCGCTACCGATGGCGCGGACGTTTCTGCCGGCGGGACAATCGGCGCCGAACAGCACAAACTCGCCGTCCCTATCGACTTGCTCTTGCTGGACCACGCTATCGACCCCGTCGGGTACCACCGCGCCGGTGAATATTCTGACGCATTCGCCATCCGCCAGTTCGCCGACGAAGGGTTGGCCGGCCCACGCAGTACCGACGACGCGCAAGCGGAAGGTTTGACTCGGCAATATCTGCGCGCTGTTTAAACCGTAACCGTCCATCGCCGCGTTGGCTTGCGGCGGAATATCTTGAGGCGCTTGCGGACTTTCCGCGATCACACGGCCAAGTGCGTCCGACAGCGCGACGGTTTCGGTTTCCGATAGCGGGATTATTGCCGAGGCGATCCGCTCCAAGGCTTGTTCGGCGCTGAGTAACGGTTTATGGCTTGGGTAACAAAGGTTGGTCACGATAGCGAGCTCAAATAGGTGTTGAGAATAAAGTCGGCAATCGCCGACGGGTCGTTGAGGTCGAGTTTGGGTATCGGCGGTTCTGGCCGCAGTTGGGTATCGCAGGCAATTGCGATAATGCTGGGATCGCTCGGATACAGCAACGGTTTGCCCAGCGCCGATCGGTGCAATTCGATTTTGGGATAGCGTTCGTCTCGAAAGCCTTCCACCAAAATCAAGTCTAGGCCGGCGCTAGGAAATGCCGCTAATTGCTCGGCTAGCGTAACCTCGGTAGCGGCCGACAATTCGCTGATGATCGCGCGTCGGAAGCGAGATACCAACATGACCGGTGTCGCGCCGGCTAGTCTGAGCCGGTAACTGTCCTTGCCGGGTTGGTCGATTTCGAAATCGTGGTGACTGTGCTTGATCACGCCGACCTTCAGCCGGTTTGCCTTGAGCAGCGGCAACAGACGGGTCAATAGCGTGGTTTTGCCGGTGCCGCTGTAGGCGGCGAATCCCAACAGCGGCGGCGGCTGAAGCATCGCGGGTCTCGGAAGCGCAAGAAAGCCGGGTATTCTAAGGTATTATGGCTAGCCTTGGGTGGCGGTCCGGAGGTGGGGTGATACGCATCGTTTTGTTATTGCTGGTGGTCGGCTTGTTTTTCGCGGTACGTTGGTGGATGGCGTTGCCGGCTAAACCATCGGGCGACAAATTGCGTCAATGGTTGACGATTGGCGGCGTCCTACTGTTGGCGGTTTTAGCGTTGAGCGGTCGTCTGGGTTGGTTGTTCGGCGCGCTGGGTGTGGCGGCGGCGTTTGTCTGGCGCGGTTTACCGATATTGATCAGAGTGGCGCCGCAATTGCAGCGCTTGTGGCTTTGGTTTCAAACCAGTCGCCACGATTCCGGTCGGTCGGGGCAGGCTGGCTCAGGGCAAGGGCGCGGCGGTAAGACCGCTGCAATGAGCGAGGCTGAAGCCCTGGAGGTTTTGGGACTGAAAATCGGCGCCAGTCAGGCCGACATTGTGCAAGCCCATCGCAAGCTGATTTCGCGGGTGCATCCCGACCGTGGCGGGTCCGACTATTTGGCCGCGCGGATTAATTTGGCGAAGCGGGTGCTGCTGAAAAACTGATCGTGACGGCATCGTGCCAAACCGCTATTGAGTTTGAATTTCGAATTTATGTGAAGCGCATCACTCTGAACGAAAGATAAATCTGATCGAAGTCAGATTTTGATTTTGAACTTAGTGTGAAATAGTCGCGGTTTCGATATTCTGCAGTCGCCGGATCAATTCCAAAAAGGAGATGTGAGCCACAAAAAAACCTGGAAATTCAACTCATAGGATAAAAAAATTAAAGTTATACTGGCGCTCGCCGTAAACAGGGATAATTTCTGAGTTTATGCTAAGGCGAAAAAAAAGGGAGATGAGGGTTGCAGTTGGTCGGACCGTCCTATCGGGCCGGACTAGGCGACGTAAGGATTGCACTCTAATCCGTATTTGAGATTGAAGGCCGATTCCCTATTAGGGACGGCCCGAACAGAACAATAACTGAATCAGCAAGCCAAATACCTGGGAGACTAATCATGATGGAAGAAGCGATAGATGTAATAAAAGACATGGATATGCCCGATTTCATTTCTTTCGATGAAGTGGAGGACGAAATCGAAGAGGTCGATTCCGCGGAAACGTTCAAACTAGCGGAAATCGACACCAGCGACTCGCAAAACGAAGGGACTTTCGACGCGACCCGAGCCTATCTTAACGAACTTAGCAAATCCCAACTGCTGACCGCCGATGAAGAAAAAATTTACGGTCGGCGCACGCAACAAGGCGATACTCAAGCCCGCAAAATCATGATTGAAAGCAATTTGCGTCTGGTTGTGAAAATTTCCAGGCGCTACTTAAACCGTGGCCTTCCGCTGCTGGATCTGATCGAGGAAGGCAATCTCGGTTTGATTCGGGCAGTCGAAAAATTCGATCCCGATCGCGGATTCAGGTTTTCCACCTACGCGACATGGTGGATCAGGCAAACGATAGAACGGGCTATCATGAATCAGACCCGCACGATTCGCTTGCCGATTCACATCGTCAAGGAAATGAACGTTTACCTGAAGGCTCAACGCAGTTTGGCGCAACAACTCGATCACGAGCCCACCGTGGACGAAATTGCCAAGCATTTGGACAAACCCGCGAAAACCGTCAGCAAAATGCTGAAACTGAATGAGAGAGTGACTTCGGTCGACGTATCGTTCGGTAAGGATTTCGACAAGCCTTTATTGGAAACCATTTCCGAGGAAGAGAGCCGCAGTCCGGCGGAAATCCTGCAGGAAGACTTCATTCAAAACAACGTCACCCATTGGGTGTATCAACTAGGCGAAAAACAACGCGAAGTGATTTGCCGTCGGTACGGACTGTGCGGCTTCGAAAACGCCACCCTTGAACAAGTCGCGCTGGAAATGGGCGTCACTCGCGAGCGGGTCAGACAGATCCAGATGGATGGCTTAAAGCGCTTGAAAGAAATCCTGGAAACCAACGGTTATTCGTTCGAATCCATTTTTAATTAACTCGACTGCCCGTTTGTTATTCTGGTGTAGCGGACGTTTCGTTCTCTTCGCCAGGATCGGAGCGGAGTTTTTTCGTTAGTCGGTGCGGTAGAGCGGTAAGTCGGAAATCCTTCGGTCGATTTCCGCTACCGTGGCGGCGTATTTCGGACTTCCAACTGTCTGGTAACGGTTTTTGAAGGTCTGGGCGTCCATGTGCTCGGGCAAGTCTTGCACGTCGGGGATAATCGCGGAATAGTCCTTGATTTGCGAGAGGACTTTCTGTAATTCCCTGGCCCGCTCGGTAGTCGAAATTGCCAGCGTGCCGAACTTGGTACCGGCCCGGTCCGCGCTCAAGTCGATAAAGCTAAAGCCGCTGCCTTTTTCCGCATCGCCCAATTCCTTGTCCACGCCAAGTTGTTCGCCTAAGAGTTTGGCATCGACCGCCGCCAGTAGCGCCGATGCAATGAAATGTTGCGGAATATCGACGCGTTTATAGGCGTAGACCGGAAGTTCCTTGCTGTACACCAAGCCGATCGGCAAAAAGCGGCGTAGCTCGCTTTTATAAATGTAACTGCCGACCGCGATAATGATCGCGCGGTTTTCCCGAATCGCGTCGGCTGCTTCGGTATTGCGGTAGGCAAAATCGAACAAGGGTTGTAGCAGATCGATCAATGACAAGCGCCAGGCCGGATCGTGTTGGCTGACGATAGTATTGATCTGCTGCTGATAGCGGTGCAGATTGGGGTATTCCCGATGTTTTTGGATGGCCAACTGCTTCGCCGATTCGACCACCGAGCCAAGATAACTGATTTCCAGCGCGTTCGGGGTGATCCTGACGTTTTGCACGTATTGGCTGGCGACCAGCCAATATTTTTTTAGGGGCGGGTATTCCACGATGGCGGGTATCAGCACATTCGCGGCCGGATCCGGGATGGATATTTCCCCGATTTTAAAGGATTTGATGCGGATACCGCGGTCGGCTTGCCGAAGGCTGAAGTTGATGTCCAAATAGCGGCCCCACGGGTTTTCCGGTACGAAAATCGCGATTTGCGCCTGTAGGCGGTCGTTGAGCAACTGAATTTGGGTGGTGTTTTCGACGAAGTGGTTAAGCAGATAGCTGACCGCGATATTTAAGTCTTTTTGGTTTAAATTGACTGTTTTTACAGAGTCGCGTTCATCGGCGCTAACGTTCAGCAATTGCTTGGCGCGTTGGATGTCGTCGCGGTTCAGGCTTTGTTGGATTTGCGGCGATGGGCTGTCATCCAATGCAAAACACAGTAATATCGTGATCGATAGCGCTAGTCCCAGTAGCGAATAGAGCAGGCGTTTCAGCATTGATCGAAGATCAAATTGAAGCGGCTTTCCTTTAAATACAGCATTTCTTTTCTAAGGTCGGCGTCGGTTAACGGCGCCTGTTCGAGCCAGCCTTGCGGAAAATCGATCCGGATGTCGCGATCTTCGACGTTCAGTTTGAAGTCAGGGCGCGGACTATGCCGATTGCGATGCAGTAGCGTGGCCAGTCTGAACAAGATCGCCATGATCGGCGCGTGTTGGCGCCAAGGCATGGGCAGGTCTTCGAAGCGGCAGGCCTTGAATTTCTTCCGGTGGCTGCGGACCAGCGACGCCAGCAACAATTGATCTTGTTTGGAAAAACCGGCCAGATCGCCATTCTCGATGATGTAAGCGCTGTGTTTATGATACTGGCTGTGTGCAATCTCGAAACCGATTTCGTGTAAATCGGCGGCCCATTCCAAAAACTGTAGCGTCGCCGGGTTGTCCGCAAAGCTGGGGTGGTCGTTCAGTTGTTCGGCCATGTAGCGCAAAGTGGCCTTAAGTTGTTCGCTGTGGCGGCGATCGGTGTGGTAGCGGGCTGTTATCAATTCGCAGGTTTGGCCGCGAATATCGTGGTTGTAGATTCGGCCCAACAAATCGTAAACCAAACCTTCCCGCAGCGCGCCGTCCGCGACGGTCATTTGTTCGATGTTCAGCGTCTTGAAAGTCGCGTAGACGATGGCTACCGCGCCGATGAAAACCGGCCGGCGCTCGATGCTGAGCGCCGGAAAGTCGATCTCGGCAATATCGTTCAGTTTCAACAGGTGTTCGACCAGCGCGTCCAGTCCCGCCATCGTAATGCCGTTGTTGCTCCAGCCGGAGGTTTGCAATACGTTACTGACTGCTTTCAGACTGCCGGAAGCGCCGATTGCCTCGTCCCATTGCTTGCGGTTGAAGGTGTCCTGAAACGGCTCCAAATGGTGTTCGGCAAACAACATCGCGTTGCGAAAGGCTTTCTTGTTGATTTTGCCGCTTTTGAAAAATGCTTGGCTGACCGTGACGCAGCCCATGTTCAGGCTTTCCTTGATATGGGCGACATCTTCGCGGCCGATGATGTATTCGGTGCTGCTGCCGCCGATATCCATCACGAAACGGTTGTTGGCATCGCTGCCCAGGCTATGGGCGACGCCCTGGTAAATCAAACGGGCTTCCTCGATGCCGGAAATGATGTGGATCGGGTGGCCCAGGGCTTTTTCGGCCTTGTTGATGAATTGCTGGGAATTGCGGGCGATGCGTAGCGTGTTGGTGCCGACGATCGCCACGCTGTGCGGCGGAAAATTGCGGATACGTTGGCCGAATCGCTCCAGGCAGGCCAGCGCCCGTTCCTGGGTGGCCGGTTCCAGATTGCGGTTTTGATCCAGACCCGCCGCCAGACGCACCATCTCCTTTAAACGGTCCACGGTTTGTAGTTTGCCGTTCATCAAGCTGCAGATAATCATGTGGAAGCTGTTCGAACCCAGGTCCACGGCGGCAACGCTGGTCGGTATCGGAAATGGCAAAGTAGTATTCCTGTTCTGGCTGCTGAGTAAATGCCAATTCTGATAGAATCGACTGCTTTTACGGCCGGCGATCCGCGCCGGAACGTCATCACTACCGCCGGGCATTATAAACTAGAGCATGACGGCTTTATCCATCCGCAACCTAAAAAAAACCTATAACAATGGCTTCCAGGCCTTGAACGGCGTGGACTTGGACGTGGAACTCGGCGATTTTTTCGCATTGCTCGGCCCGAATGGCGCCGGCAAATCCACGTTGATCGGCATCGTCAGTTCGCTGGTCAACAAGTCCAGCGGGACCGTCGAAATCTTCGGTCACGACTTGGATCGCGACACGGCCGGCGCCAAGCGCTGTATCGGCTTGGTACCGCAAGAAGTCAATTTCAATCAATTCGAGACGGCGCATGGCGTGGTGTTGAACCAAGCCGGCTACTACGGCATTCCCCGCAAGCAAGCCCTGAGGCGCACCGAAATCTGTTTGCGGCAAATGGAGTTATGGGACAAACGCGATACCGTATCGCGGCGCTTGTCGGGCGGCATGAAACGGCGGCTGATGATCGCCAGAGCCATGGTGCACGAGCCGCGTCTGCTAATCCTGGACGAGCCCACCGCCGGCGTCGACATTGAGATTCGCCGGGCGATGTGGGACATGATGCAAGAGGTCAACCAGCAGGGGACGACGATCATCCTGACCACCCATTATCTGGAAGAAGCCGAAAGCCTGTGCCGCAACATCGCCATCATCGACGATGGCCGGATCGTTGAGCATTCGGCGATGAGCGATCTGCTGGCCAAGCTGCATACCGACCATTTCGTGCTGGATATTGCCGAGCCGCTCCGCGAGGCGCCGGCCATTGCCGGTTGCGCGATCGCGTTGGCCGGGGAGCGCGTGCTGGACGTTTCGGTACCCAAGGCGCTGGGGCTGAACCGCCTGTTTCAGGAGTTGTCGGCGCGGGGCATCGAAGTGCTGAGCCTTAGAAACAAATCCAACCGCTTGGAGCAAATGTTTATGGACCTGGTGCAATGACGTACTCCGTCGCGTTTTGGACGATCCTGGGCAAGGAGATTCGCCGCTTCACTCGCATCTGGCCGCAAACCTTGTTGCCGCCGGCGATCACGACCGCATTATACTTTTTGATCTTCGGCAAGCTGATCGGCGAGCGCATCGGCTTGGTGCACGGCGTCAGCTACATGGATTACATCGTACCGGGCATTATTTTGATGTCGGTGATCAGCCATTCCTATTCCAACGTGGTGTCGTCGTTTTATTCGACCAAGTTTCAACACCATATCGAGGAATTGCTGGTGGCGCCGGTGCCGAATTACGTGATACTGGCCGGCTATGTGTGCGGCGGCATCGCCCGCGGCGTGCTGGTCGGCTTGGTGGTGGCGGGGATTTCGATGCTGTTTACAAAAATCCAAGTATTGCACTGGGACGTGGTTTGCGTGGTGTTCGTGTTGACCGCGACCTTGTTCGCGCTGGCCGGCTTCATCAACGCGGTGTTCGCCGACAGCTTCGACGACATCTCGATCATCCCCAACTTCGTGCTGACGCCGCTCAGCTACCTGGGCGGCGTGTTCTATTCGGTGGCGATGTTACCCGAGGTCTGGCAACAGGTGGCTCGGGCCAATCCGATCCTGTACATGATCAACGCCTTCCGCTACGGCATGATAGGCGTCAGCGACGTTCCCATCCTGCTGGCCTTCGAAATGACGGCCGGCGTCATCGCGCTGCTGATAAGCCTGAGTCTATGGTTGCTGCACAAAGGCGTCGGCATAAAAACCTAGGGCTTGGTCCGCCAAGATCGGCAAGTCCGAGCGGACGCTACAAAGACCGAGATGTCCCAAGTTCTAGCGCGATAGTACAATCGCTAGACTCAACCATCCACGAGGAGACCCATATGGAACAGATACCGTTAGCCGACATGTTGATCGATTTGCGCGCCGAGCTCGATAAAGCGCAGCGGGAGGGAGACGGCAAAAAGCTGCGTTTTCGCGTCGAGTCGATAGACTTGGAACTGCAAGTCACCGTCACGAAAAGCGCCGAGGCCGGCGGCGGCGTCAAGTTTTGGGTAGTCAACGCCGACGGCAAGGCCAAGCGCGACAAAGGGACCGTGCAGAAACTGCATCTAAAGCTGAATCCGGTTGAGGTGGACGCGGACGGCAATGAACGGCCGGTGCTGGTTGCCGACGACAGCGGTATCGGCCGGTAATACGCGGCGTTGCCCCGTCCAATGGATGGCACAACGGTGGATAAATGGCGAAGAGACTGATTGTGACGATTCTGGCCCCAACCGTCGGACCCAGCGGCGAGCGGCGCGATCAGTGGTCCGGCGCTATCGGTACCGGAATCGCGGTCGGCGATGGGTTGATTCTGACTGCCCGTCATGTGGTCCGGCAGGCCGGACGCGACGCGCAGTTTCCGATCAAAGTCCGTTGGTACGAATTCTGCGATCGTACCGATCCCTACAGCGGCTGGGTTGACTTGCAGCGAGACGATACTGCTGCCGTCGCCTGGGACGGTGGTGACAGCTTGGATGCGGTGCTGCTCCGTTGCCCCAGCCATCCGGACGCCCAAAAAATCCGCAAACCCGCCATCTCGGCGTCCCTACCTCAGGAGGGCGCCAAATGGCTGAGCCGAGGGTTTCCCAAGATTACCAACATAGCCAAACTTCGCGAGCACGGCGATTTCTTCGGCGCGGTATGCGGCCCCACACCAGCCGACAGCGTGTTCAAGTTGAAGAACGAGTTTCAAACCGATAGCGAGGAAGGCTGGAGCGGCGCATCCGGCATGCCGGTTCTGGTCAATAGCGAGATCGTCGGCATTATCCAGGACGTGCCGAGATACTTTAAGACCGAGCAGTTTCAGGCCGTGCCGGCTTACCGCTTGCGTCTGGATTCGGCATTTTGCGAATGCTTGGGTTTGGACCGCGAGCCGGATCGCTTGAAAACAGCCCATGATCTGATCGTTCGATTGCTGCAAGCTTGCGGGTCTGCGACCGAAAAACTGGCCGAGGGTTTCGGGTTCACAACCGGGACCATCGACCAGCGTCGGGAGCAAGTGGCAGGCAAGGCGTTGAACACCGAATTGGACGAATTATTCGATGTTACCGTCGACGCGCAACATGTGTTGCTCGCGGATAGCGATTTCGCCGGTGCCGAGGCCGTCGCTCGCTTTGTGCAAGTGATTTTACCTGTGCTCCACAAATCCGCCGACGCCGACGCCGTCCGCTCGAACCACGCCGCCAAATCCGGCGTATTGCACGAAATCGGCGCTTGCCATAAAACCCTGGCCGAATTGGTGATGGCGAGGGCCGACGGCAGGCCCGCCGCCTATCACAAGCCCAGCCACCCCAACGAATTTCCGTCCGCCTTGCCTTGTTTACCCACCCCGCCGGAAGCGGGGCGCGACGTCGACGGCCGGCAGTTCCAACGAGATTTTACCGAGCATTTGGCGCAAAAAGCCGAAGTTTGGATTGATGGCCGTTTCAAGAATCAGTTTGTGGATTATTTGCGCGGCCGCTTTACCGACCCCGGTTTGCCGCTGACGACCGACGAAGCGCTGATTGCGTGGATCAACGACGGTTTGACACGCGATGCCAAACGTCAGGCGCGCGCCAACGGTGTTCGCCGTTACACCTATTACTATTTAGTCGAAACACCGGCGGATTCCGACCCCGCCCAACTGGCCGACCAAAACCAAGTGCTGGGCGAATTGGCGGAGCGGTTTCCCGAAATTGCCTTTATCCGCCTGGCGCCGCCCGATCCGATGTGGCGGGAGTTGCTGGACTATTCCTTACTCAGAGATCTGTTGTACGCTAACACAGGACCACGCCCATGAACTTCCTCCCAATACGCTCGAACCATGTCGAGACCCTCGAAGATCCCGTCGCCGCCGACGGCGATCCGTGCCCCAAACACCATTTCGAGCCGCGCCAATTGATGGCGATCAACGCCGCGCTGTCCGCCAACCGGCCCTTGCTGGTGCGCGGCGAGCCAGGCATCGGCAAGACCCAGCTGGCCCGCGCCGCCGCCAAGGCGCTGCGGCGGGCCTTCGTGCAGTGTGTGGTGGATGCCAAGACCGAATCCCGCGATCTGCTCTGGCACTTCGACGCCATCGGCCGGCTGGCCGAGGCGCAAGTATTGGGCGCCTTGCACGTCGCCTGCCCGCCGCCGGCGCATCCGGACGGTCGCGACCCGGCGGAACTGGCGCTGGCCGCGTTGCGCCAACGCCTGGAGCTAAAGCAATTCATTCATCCGCGCGCGCTGTGGTGGGCCTTTGACTGGCCTGGCGCCAAAACCCAAGCCGATCACGTGGGCGTGGCGCCGCCGCCGCAAACCGACAACGGCGACCCGCGCAACGGTTGCGTGGTGCTGATCGACGAAATCGACAAGGCCGAATCCGATGTGCCCAACGGCCTGCTGGAGGCCTTGGGCGCCGGCAGCTTTACGCCGCAGGGTTGCCACGAGCCGGTCAAAACCGTCGGCGTGCCGCCCTTGGTCATCATCACCACCAACGAAGAACGCGCCTTGCCGGACGCCTTCGTCCGGCGTTGCCTGGTGCTGCATCTGAAACTGCCGGACCAACGCGCGGAACTGATCGCCAAGCTGGTCGAACGCGGCCAAACCCACTTCGGCGCCGGCGTCGCGCCGAAGGTGCTGCAAGCCGCCGCCGAGATGCTGGCGGACGACCGCGCTGCCGCCGAGCAACGGCATTGGCGGCCACTGCCCGGGCAAGCCGAATATCTGGACCTGGTAAGAGGCGTCGTCAAGCAAGCCGGCGGCGATTTCGAAGTTCAACAAGCCTTGATTGCTCAAGTCGGCCAGTTTGTATTGAAAAAGCACCCCGATGCCGCCCGCGAGCAGGATGCCGGCTTGACCGCTCTGGAAAACCCGCCGACATGACCCCGCCGCGCCGCGGCCTATTGAGCCGTGCCGATTTGCTGGATGCGCTGATTGCCCAGCCCCAAGCCGCCGGCGCGGACCCTGCGTCGGCCGTGGCCTATCTGGCCGGCCAACTGCGCCTGGAATGGAAAGCACCCAAATCCCAACGCACGGAACCGGAGTCGGCGCGGCCGGCGCCGGCCGGCGTACCGCTATCAGACTCCGGCGCGGCCGCCGACACGCCACGCGAACCGTTGCGCGATGCGCTGTTTTGGTATTTGGCCGGCTACGAAAGCTTGGGCGAGCCGGAATCGGCCGAGGCCGTGCCGCTCACTCATCCGACCGCCGATACCGAAGTCTGGCGAAACCGGCCGCGCGCGGCGCCCGGCGTTCAGCCGCTGGCGACCTGGGCGGAACTGGCGCCCCGGCTGCGCCAGGTGCTCGGGGATTACCGGGAAGGTCGCGGCATTGACCTGGCCAAAACCTTGACCCTGATCGGCCAAGGCCAGGTATTGCCGGCTTTTCCGCGCGAACGTCGCCGCCGATGGGGTCCCAGCCTGTTGCTGATCGAAGACGACAGCCGGCGCTTGATACCCTATCGCGCCGACAAGCGTTTGATACGCGACGCCATCGGCCGCTTGCTGCCCGAGCACGCCCTGGCGCGGGCCTTGATGGACGACCAAACCGAGCTGCCGCTGCCGTTGACCGCCAATGCCGAAGTCTGGCCGCCGCCGCCGGGCAGCCTGGTGCTGGTGCTGGGCGACTTGGGCGGACTGGCGCTGCGCGATGCCGGCCTCCGGCAACGTTGGTTGGCCTTGGGTACGGCGTTGCGGGAAGCCGGTTGCCATCCGTTGGTGCTGTTTCCGGCGCCGCCGATGCGTTGTCCGCCGGCGCTGGCGGCGGTCTGGCGGGTGATAGCCTGGGAGCGGCCCCGGTTGGCCGACGACGGGCGTAGCCCGGCGGAACGGGCCGAGCGCCTGTTGCGGCTGGTGTCGCCGGCCGCCAGAATCGAACCCGGCCTGCTGCGGGCGGCCCGCTTGCTGTTGCCGCCGGAGGCCGCCGACGCCGGCACCGAAGCCGACGTTTGGCAACACCCGGCACTGATCGGCGACTCCGCCGCCGGGGCGACGCTGGATCCGGCCGAGGCCAAGCGCCTGCGCGCCGAACTGGCGGACACCGAGCCGGCCGCGTTGCGGCACCGTTTGTTGCGCGCGATCAAGGCCTGGCGCGGCGATTTGCCGCCGGAAATTTGGTTCGACGAATTGCTCAATGTCGATCCGGCCGCCGTTGCCGCCGATCCGCGAGAACCGGCCGACCAGGATTTGCGCGACGACCTGGACGACGCTCGCCGCTACTTCGCCGATTTCTGCGCCCTCAACCCGGCGCGCGAGCTGGATGGCATGCCGGGCCACGACCGCGCTTGGCTGGCGCGCATCGCCGCTCGCGCTACCCGGCATTTGTGCGCCGACGGCGAGTTCGGCGTGCGCTTGGCCGAGTTGTTGCTGGACGCGAGCGGGCAACTGCCCGAAGGCATTCAACCCCGAGATATTCCGCCGCCGGACCGTCCGGAGCGGCAGGTGGATTTGATACAGAGCGGTTCGAATCTGCAACTGCTCGAAGCCGACGCGGCGGAGCGGGCGGCGGGCAGTTGGCTGGCGCATTTGACCACGGCGAACGGCCTGGTTCAGTTCGAGCCGTTGGCCGACGCGGGCCGTCCGCGGCTATTGCGGCTTGAGGGTACCGAGCCGGTCGCGATCGCATTGCCGCCCGCCGGTGCGTTGCGCATCGTCAGCGACCGTGCGCGGCTGACGTTCCAGCAAACCGCCAAGCCGAGCTGGGCCAGCGCGATCGGCCGCGACCGCCACGGGCTGTGGGCGGAGTTTACCGTCGAGGACAGTCCAGACCAGCCTACCGTGCAACGCATGCGCTGGATTCCGCCGGGTAGCTTCGGCATGGGGTCTCCGGACGACGAAGCGGGCCGATTTAACGACGAAGGTCCGCGACACACGGTCACGCTACGCGATGGCTATTGGCTGTTCGATACGCCCTGTACCCAGGCGCTCTGGCAAGCGGTGATGGGCGACAATCCCAGCCGATTCCAAAGCCCGCGCCGGCCGGTCGAGCAAGTCAGTTGGAACGACGTGCAGGCGTTCATCCAGCGCCTGAACGCCCGGATTCCCGGTCTGGCGCTGGAGCTGCCCAGCGAGGCGCTATGGGAGTACGCCTGCCGGGCCGGTACCGACAGCGCACTTTACAGCGGGCCGATTGACATTCTGGGAGAACGCAATGCGCCGGCCCTGGACGCCATTGCCTGGTACGGCGGCAACAGCGGCGAAGGTTTCGAGTTGACGGACGGCTTCGACACCTCGGATTGGCTGGAAATGCAGTACCCTAATCGCCAAGCCGGCAGCCGCTTGGTCAAGGGCAAGCTCGCAAATCCGTGGGGACTTTACGACATGCTGGGTAATGTCTGGGAATGGGTGCAAGACGATTGGCACCCGAATTACCACAGCGCGCCGGCCGACGGCGGTGCTAGGATGGCGGGCGAAACCGGCGCGGCCCGCGTGGTTCGCGGCGGTTCGTGGTACAACCTCGCCTGGTACTGCCGCTGCGCTTGTCGCAGCAACTTCCAGCCCGACTACCGCAATGGCGGCCTTGGCTTCCGGTGCGCCCGAGTTCAGGCGTGAATCCGGTCAAGCGCGGAGCGTACCGGCCGCGCGGCCCGCGGAGCGGATCAGGCCGGGCGGCGGTGGCCGGTACGCGGTGGCACGGGCAAGCTCGCCGTCGCCAGTGGCTGCCGCCGCATCGTCGTTGCTTGGTGGCGCCTATTGTCGTCAACGGGTTTTCGTTCTGGCGAACGCATAAGATGGGCGTGGGAGCGGCTTCAGCCGCGATCGACGGCGTTCCGACACCGCTTGCCGGTATTTGTCCAAGGCCTTTCATCGCGGCGCCGCTGTTTTACAGCTTAGCCGCGCCGTCACGCCCGCCGGGAAGCGGGCATCCGGTGCCAGGGAAAGCAAGCTAGATGTTGACTTTTACCGCAGCCACCGACCGGCGAGACAGCGGATGTGACTCAATTTTTAGCGCGATAGGTATCCATGGCTAAAACCCTGCAAATTGCGACCGACATCGACCCCACCTGGCATCCGTTGATTCATGGCTATGCGCCGGCTTGGGCCAGCGAATGGGGACAGGACCGATACGGCGTGTTCGTCGCCTTTACGTTGGACGATGTCACTCAGCGCCTGCGCTGGATTCCGCCGGGGCGGTTCGAGATGGGCTCGCCGGAGTCCGAAACCCGCGACTTGGCCAGGGAAGACTACGAGCAGCCCTGGTTCGAGGCCGAGCATCCCCGTCATCCGGTGCTGATCGGCCAGGGCTATTGGTTGTTCGATACCCCATGCACGCAAGCCTTATGGACGGCGGTGATGGGCGACAATCCCAGCCGATTCCAAAGCCCGCGCCGGCCGGTCGAGCGAGTCGGTTGGGACGACGTGCAGGTGTTCATCCAGCGTCTGAACGCCCGCATTCCCGGTCTGGAGCTGGTGCTGCCCAGCGAGGCGCAATGGGAATACGCCTGCCGGGCCGGCACCGACAGCGCGCTGTATTCGGGGCCGATAGTGATTCTGGGCTTTAACAACGCGCCGGCCCTGGACGCCATTGCCTGGTACGGCGGTAACAGCGGCGAGGGTTTCGAGTTGGCGAACGGCTACGACTCGACAGGCTGGGAGGGTAGACAATATCCCAATCCGCTATCGGGCAGTCGCGAGGTGGGCCTGAAACGGCCCAACGCCTGGGGCTTGTACGACATGCTGGGCAATGTCTGGGAATGGCTGCAAGACGATTGGCACCCGAATTACGACGGCGCGCCGGCTGATGGCAGTGCTTGGGTGTCCGGCGAAGCCGGCGCGGCCCGCGTGGTTCGCGGCGGTTCGTGGGACGACGACGCCGGGCTCTGCCGCTGCGCTTGTCGCGGCATCGGCCAGCCCGCCGACCGCGGCAACGTCCTTGGCTTCCGGTGCGCCCGAGTTCAGGGCTGAGCTGGCAGGGGAGCGAACCCAGCCGGCGCGGCCCGGCCCGCGGAGCGGATCAGGCCGGGCGGTGGCGGCTGCGGTGAGCGGTCCGCCGGCGGGATGGCTCAATCGGTCGATTGCAGCAGTTTGCGGAGCGCGGTCGGGTTTTTGATGGCGATGAAACGGTTTTGCACGCTGATCAGATCGTCGTCCTGAAATTTTTTCAGCATCCGGCTGACGGTTTCCAGCGCCAGACCCAGGTGATTGCCGACTTCCTGGCGGGTCAGCGACAATTTGAATTCGGACGACGAGAAGCCGCGCCGCTTCAGGCGCTCGGACAGGCTGATCAGGAAATAAGCCAACCTTTCCTCGGCCGGACGCTTGCTGAGGACCAGTTGGTTCTTGTCCTCTATCATTTTTTCGCCGGTATGGCGGAACAGTTCGCGGGTCAGGCTGGGTACGTTTTGGAACAATTCTTCCATGCTGTCGGCCGGCAGGATGCAGAAACTCATGGTTTCCAGCGCGATCGCCGCGCAGCCGTGCTTGGAGCCGGACAGGCCGTCGAAGCCGAGCAGTTCGCCGGGCAACAAGATATTCAGAATGTGTTCGTTGCCGTGGTTGTCGTTGGCGACCAGTTTGGCGCTGCCTGACTTGATCGCCAGAATGCCGCGAAAATTATCGCCCTCGCGGTAGATGAAATCGCCGCGTTGCAGGGTTTTGCGGGCGCGGATCACCTGGCTGATGTTGGCGATCTCGGATTGCGACAAGCCGCGCGGCAGGCAAATGTTGTCCAGGCTGCAATTGGCGCAACTGACTTGCTTGTTAAGGGCGACGACCTTGGCGTCGCCGCCGGCCGAGTCGCAATGTTGCAGGTTGTTCATTAGGCTGCTCCGTCCATGTCCCGGTGGTAGCCGACGATGCGCTCCACCTCGTTTTTCGAGCCCAGGATCAACGGCACCCGTTGATGGATGCTGGTGGGTTTGACGTCTAGTACCCGTTCCCGGCCGGTGCTGCAGGCACCGCCGGCCTGCTCGATGATGAAGGCCATCGGATTGGCTTCGTACAGCAGGCGCAGCTTGCCGGGCTTGGCTGGGTCGCGCAGGTCGAATGGGTACATGAACACGCCGCCGCGATTCAAAATCCGGTACACCTCGGCGACCAGCGACGCCACCCAGCGCATGTTGAAGTCACGCTCGCGCGGTCCGTCGGAGCCGGCGACGCATTCGTCCACATAGCGTTTGACCGGGGCTTCCCAGAAACGCTGGTTGGACATGTTGATCGCGAATTCGCTGGCGTCTTCCGGGATCTTCATGTTGCAGTGGGTCAGGATGAATTCGCCGACGTCCTGATCCAAGGTAAAGCCGTTGACGCCGTTGCCGGTGGTCAGCACCAGCATCGTCGAGGGGCCGTACAGCACAAAGCCGGCGCAGACTTGTTCGCTGCCCTTGCGCAGAAAATCTTCCGGTTCCGGCTCGACGCCTTCCCGGCAGCGCAGGATCGAAAATATCGTGCCGACGGTCAGATTGATGTCGATGTTGGACGAGCCGTCCAACGGATCGAACAACACCAGGTATTTGCCCTTGGGATATTGCTTGGGAATCTGGATCGGATCGTTGATTTCCTCGGAAGCCATGCCGCCCAGCGAACCGCTCCAATCCAGCGCCCGGACCATGATGTCGTTGGTGATGATGTCCAGCTTTTTTTGGACTTCGCCCTGTACGTTTTCCGATTCCGCGCTGCCCAACACGCCGATCAACGCGCCGCAATTGACCCGATGGGAGATTTGCTTGCAGGCGGTGACGATGTTGTTCAGCAATAGCGTGAAGGTACCCGAGGCCTCCGGCAGTCCGCGCTGCTGTTCGATGATGAACTGGGTCAGGGTGACTTGGTTGGTCATGCGGTGATTCTCCGTCGGGTATTCGAATAGGGGTTCAGGCGCAACGCTTGTTCGCGACCGATGGTTGGTCGGAAATCGGTCGGCGCGCGGCGCGAAGGGGTGACCGGGAATGGTTTCATCGGGGCGTTCAAACTTTTTCGCTTAACAGCGTTTGCGGCGGTAACGCGGGCGGTTGGGGCTGGGCGGGTCGGCCTTGTTGTGCGTCCATAAATCCGGGCGTTAATCCTTTTTGTTCAAATTGTTGCCTGAGTTCGGGCAGGCGGCTGTCGATCAGCTCGACGGTACGGGGCGACTCGCTCCAGAAGCGGGTGTTGACGCTGCCGTCGTAGCAGGAAATTTTGCAATGTATTGTACCAATAAGCGGCGGGCTAAGGCTAATGCTGACGGTCCAGGCATCCTTATGTTCCTCGCTCCCGCCGGTTTGGTCGCGTTCGATGCACAGCCGTAGGCTGTCGGCTTGGTCGGCGTTGAAGAAGGGTAGTTCCAGAAACCAGACCTGTTTGGTCGCGTCGTCCCTGGGTAGCGAATTCAGTTGATCGAGCGTCAATTTGGCTAGGCCGCCCTGGGCTTTTTGTAGGGTTTCGCTGAGCGGTTCGCGCTCGGCGGCGGGTAGCGCGGTTTGTTCGGCCAGTTCCCGCTGCAGCAAGGCGACGAATTTGCTCAACTTCAACTTGAAGTCCTCGGGCGGCGGCGTTTGATCGGGCGGCGGATGCGGGCCGCCGAACCAGTCGCTTTCCATGAACAGGCCGGAGCCACGAATCGCTTGCCGTAGCGGCGCGGGTTCGAGCAAGGCCGCGCGGGGCGGTATCGCGGCCAGCAGATTGAGCGCGGCGCGTTTCAGGGTTTCACCGACATTCGCGCCGGCGAAGTCGGCCGTTACCACGCGTGCCAGATGGCTGGCGAACTGGGCCGGCGGGGTTTGCATCGGTAGCAGTTGTTTGTAAGCGGCGGCGAGCAAGGCTTCGGTATCCGCGCCGCGCGGCGATAGCGCGACCATCGGCCCGTCGGCGGTTTTAACGATGTGTAGCGTTACGGTCTGGCCCGGCGCGGGCGGCGCGGAGACGCTGGTCGGCGCATTGCCGGTGCCGCTGGCCGGCTGGGACCACGTCCATTGTTTGTCGGTCAGCGTAATCAGATCGGCGCGCGGGTTTGGCGGGCTGGCCGTCGGATTGCTCGAAAGCGGTGGCGAAAACGATGACGATGGCGAAAGCGGTGGCGTTGGCGACGGTGGCGTCGGCGATGCCGGGTTGGCGGCGGGCAGCAATTGTAAGGTCAATCGACCGGCATCGGCCTTAACCACGACCGCCGTCACGCCGGCGGCCGGGTTCGAGTTTGCCGGAGCGGCGGCCGGCACCGTCCCGCCGGCCCCGGCCGCCAAGGTCGCGGAGGGAGAGGAAGTCGCCGAGCTGGCGGGGTTCGCTGAGGTCGCCGCGTCTAAATTCGCCGGCGCGGTCGGCAGTTTGAAAACGCCGCCGTTGCTAGCGCGGGCTACCGGCAAAAATTCGTTTCGATTCGGCTGACTGACCGCCACCAGGCGCAGTTCGGCGGTCGGCGCCAATTTGACGACTTGGAGTTGCAGGGTCTGGCCGACTTGTACCGGCATTCGCGCGGGGTTTTGCAACAGCAGGTTGCGCTCGCCGATTGTCACCGTCACGGCCTGGTTTGGGCTATCCACCAGCGTGATTTTGGCTTCCACCAATTGATTGAGCTTGAGTTCGGGGAGTTCCTCCGCGACCTTGTTCAAGCTGGCTTGCAAGCGGGCGTCCAACGGCAGGTTGATATCCATGACTTCCCC
The DNA here is from genome assembly GCF_050275925.1 of Methylomonas sp. MS20. Classification (NCBI taxonomy): domain Bacteria; kingdom Pseudomonadati; phylum Pseudomonadota; class Gammaproteobacteria; order Methylococcales; family Methylococcaceae; genus Methylomonas; species Methylomonas sp. MS20. The sequence continues at coordinate 3,343,027 of NZ_CP189962.1, read as the reverse complement.
TTGGCCGGCGGCCGTCAGGTTTAGGATGATGCGTACCGCTTCGGCGAGGGCCGGTAGTTCGGCGTAAGCCGGCGCCATCGATCCGGATGCCGCGATGTCAGCCATGGCACGGCCGGCCGGCTATTCCAGGCCGAGGATGAAGTCCCAGTGCGCGGCGCCGACCGGCATCACGGACAAGCGGTTGCCGCGGCGCAGCAAGGCCAATTCGGCCAGTTCGGACTTTTCCTTCAACTCCTTGAGGGTGATGTTACGCGCCAATTCGCGGACGAATTTGACGTCCACCATGAACCAGGTCGGATTGTCCGGACGGCTTTTCGGGTCGAAATGGATATTGTCCGGATCGAAGGCGGTGAAGTCCGGATAGCCGGCCTTGACGACCTGCATGATGCCGACGATGCCCGGTTCGGCGCAGTTGGAATGGTAGAAAAACACCAGGTCGCCCGGCTGCATGTCGTCGCGCATTATGTTGCGGGCCTGATAGTTGCGGACGCCGTCCCAATGCTCGGTTTGCTCGGGTTTGCGTTGCAAGTCGTCGATGCCGAAAGTGTCCGGTTCGGATTTCATCAACCAATAATTCATCTCGGTTCCTCGAGGCGGTGGCTAGCGTTGTCGGCATTGTCTCCGCTATTGGTCGTCGGGTGCAAGTACCTCGACGTGGTCGGCGTAAGTTTCGGCGATGCGATGAAATTGCGGTTCGAGTTCCTGGAAGGCCGCGACGATGTCGGGATCGAAGTGGCTGCCGTTACCTTCGACGATCAAGTTCATCGCTTCTTCGCGCGGCATCGGCGCTTTGTAAACCCGGCGGCTGGTCAGTGCGTCGTATACATCAACCAAGGCTAGGATTCTGGCGGCCAGCGGAATGTCCTCGCCTCGCAAGCCCAGCGGATAGCCGCTGCCGTCCCAGCGCTCGTGGTGGCCGTAGGCGACGTCCATACCGCATTTAATGAAGCCCTGCGACGGATATTGCTCGTAAACCGAACGCAGCGTATCGCCGCCGATCGCCGCGTGGGTTTTCATGATCTGAAATTCTTCCGGCGTCAGCCGGCCGGGCTTTTTCAAAATCGCGTCGGGGATGCCGACCTTGCCGATGTCGTGCAGCGGCGACGAGCGCACCAGATCCTGAGTGAATTCGGCGGTCACGCTGGCGGCATAACGCTCGGTGCGGCTCATGTGGCGGCAAATCAGCTCGCAGTATTTTTTCAGACGCAATAGGTGCGAGCCGGTTTCCGGATCGCGGTATTCGGACAGTTTAGCCAACGCGGTGATGATGGCGTCTTGAGCTTCGATAAAGGCTTCGCGGTGCCAGTGGCTCTGTAACGCGGTGGCGGTGACGTTCAGCATGCCGATCAATGTCGACAAGGTGTCGGCCGTCAGGGAAGGTCCGTCGCCGGCCAGGGTGACCAGGCCGATGACGCCGCGAGAACTGACCATCGGCAGACAGGCCAGCGGCTGGCCGGTAAACCAGGCGATGCCGCCGCCGTCCAGCGGCGATCCGAATTGCCAACGCCGGTTCTCGGCGATCGCGCGGCGAATCGCGCCCTCGGGCAGATCGGCGACGGCGAACTGGTTCGGTTCGCCGTTTTGCGGATGGAAGCAGCGAAACTGTTGATCGGCCCCCGGACTTAACCATAAACCGATCGCATTGCTACCGATCAGCTCGGTCAACGCGGCGATCAGTGCCGATACCACGCCTCTTGAGTCGTTCAAGCGGGTCATGTTGGCCACGTAGCGATATTGCAAGGCGAGGGCGCGGGTTTTCTTGGCCACCAAGTCTTCGAGGTGCGCGTTGAGTTGGCCGAGTTGATGGTTGGCTTGCTGCAACTGGCTTTGCAGGATTTGTTCGGCCATTTTCAGGCGATATTGCTCCAGGCCGTCGTTCAAGGTCTCGCGCAGAATTTCCGGCGGACAGGGTTTGTTTAAAAAGCGGGCGATATGAGCGCTGTGTAGCGCGTTGACGGCGATGTCCAATTCGGCCCGCCCGGTCAACATGACCAAGACCGTATTGGGATACTGCCGGTACACCGCATTTAAAAAGGCGATGCCGTCCATATCCGGCATGTTGTAATCGGACACCACCACCGCGAACGGTCCCTGCTCGGCCAGGATGCGCAAGCCGGCCGCGCCGCCGTCGGCGACGGTCAGGTCGAAATCGCGGCGCAATTGGCGCTTGATGCCCTCCAACAGCAGGATTTCGTCGTCGACGAACAGGATTTTCCGGCTGATCTCGGGTAAGGCGGCCGGCTCGGCGGTCGGATTGCTGGGTAAGGTCATCGGCTGCCTCCGGCTTGTTCCGCGACTTTTTCCGCCAACGCCCGCCATTCCGCAAGACGTTCCCATTTGCCCAAACGCCGCAGATAGGCTTCGTCCAATTGCATTTCGAACAAATGGCTGTAGTCGTTCGGATTCGCCGGCTGCAACAGGCAAGCGGCGACGTGAACGGCGGTTAATGCGTTGACGCCGTCGTAATCGGTCTCGTTGGGGGTGTAATGCAACAAAATCGCTTCGATGATGCGCGGCGGGATTTTCCACAGGCTCAACACATAGGCCGCCGCCTGACAGCGATTGAAGCCGAAAATCTCGGTTTCCAAGGCCGTTATCGGTTGCTCGTGGCGTTTGGCGCGCGCCAACAATTCCAGAGTTTTGCCGCCGCCGCGCGACAGAAAAAGCAGCAAGCCCATATTGTGCAGCAAGCCGCCCAGGTAGGCTTGGTCCGGACGGTCTTCCCGCTGATGTTCGGCTAGCGCGATCAGGCGTGCCAACTCGCCGACTCGGCCGGCGTTTTGCCACAAATATTCCATTTTTCGCTCCAATTCCGGACTGGCGATCGGAAACGCAGTCTTCACATGTACCGACAAGACCAGATTGTTCAGGCGCTTGATGCCGATCAGGTTGATGGCTTCGGTCAGGCTGGAGACCACCCGGTTCAGTCCGAAATAGGGCGAGTTGATCAGTTGCAGCAATCGGGCCGACAGTACCATGTCGCGGGCGAAAATGTCGGCGATGTCCTTGGTGGTGGTGTTTTCGTCGGCGATTGCCGCGTTCAACTCCCGGTAGATCGCGGGCAGGCTGGGCAGGGCGTTGGCATCCCCGAGGGTGCCGGCGATCAGCGGATCGTTGATGCAATCTTGGATTTTGAAGATTTGGCTCAGCGCTTCCCGCAAGGTTTCGGCGCTGCAAGGCTTGCTCAAATACTGGTGGGCGACTTCCAGGCTCTGTTTCAGGTTGTTTTCGTCGGTGTAGCCGCTCAACATGATTCTAACCACGCCGGGATAGCGCTCGGCGACGGTCTTCAGCAATTCGTAGCCGTGCATCCCCGGCATCATCATATCGCTAACCACCAAGTCGATTTTCTCCGCCGCCATGATGGCTAGGGCTTGCGCGCCGCTCGTCGCGAAATACAGCCGCCATTGCTCGCGGTAGGGCCGCAATTGGCGTTGTATGCCTTGAATAACCAATTCCTGGTCGTCGACAAACAGTATGTGCTTCTTAGTCATTTTCGGTAACCGGTGCCTGCGGGTCGAGCGGCAACAGTACGTGGAAGGTGGTGCCGAGTCCCGCCTCGGATTCGAAGTATAGTCTGCCTCGGTGTCGCTCCACGATAATGTTGTGGGCCAGGCTCAGCCCCTGGCCGGTGCCCTTGCCGACCGGTTTGGTCGTGAAAAACAGGTTGAAGACTTTCTCCCGAATCTCGGCCGGAATGCCCGCGCCATTGTCGCGGATGCGGATTTCCGCCATATCGCCGAGCTTGCGGGTGGCAATCTGGATCACGCCGCGTTCGCCGCCTTTTTCTTCGATGGCATGGGCGGCGTTGATGATCAGGTTGAGCAGGACCTGGCTAAGTTCGTTGGCGTAGCAGGGCACGGCAGGCAAATCGGCGGCGAGGTCGGTTTCGACGTCGGCAATGTATTTGCAGGCGTTTCGGCTGATCGTGATCGCGCCGGCGACGGTGTCGTTCAGGTTGATCGCTTGCCGGGATTGGCTAGGTTCGACGTGCGAAAAAGTCTTCATGGCCTTGACGATTTCGGCGACCCTGGTCACGCCTTCCAGCGCTTGGCCGATGGCTTTGGGACTGTCGTCCAGAATATAGGCCAGATCGAATTGCTCGCCGAGATCGTCTAGCCGGGTTTTCGAGGCCGGGTCGGCTTGTTGGTAAACCGCCGACTGCCAGGCGCTCAGGTCGGCGAAGTAGTTTTGCAACGCGGCCAGGTTGTCGCCGATATATTGAATTGGCGTGTTGATTTCGTGAGCCACGCCGGACGCCAGTTGGCCGATGGCTTCCAGTTTTTGAGCTTGGGTCAGTTGGGTTTGCAGTGCCTTGGTTTCGCTGACGTCGTCGAGGATGCCGCAAAACAGCGTCTCGCCGTCGATTTCGATGGGGCTGATGTGCAATTGCACTGCAAAAATTTCGCCGGAGGCACGGCGGCCCTGGAACTCGCGGCGCTGGTTCATGGCGCGGCTTTCCCGTGTCGCGATGTAGTGCGCCAAATAACCGTCGTGTCGGCTTGCAATGTCGGCCGGCATCAGCCGTTTGACGTTTTCGCCCACCATTTGTCCGGCGGAGTAACCGAAAATGCGTTCCGCGCCGCGATTGAAACTTCGGATCGCTCCGGTTTGATCGATGGTGATGATCGCGCTGGGCGCGGTATCCAGAATTGTGTTCAGTTGGCTGGTTTGCCGCTCCAAACTGCGCATTTTTTGTTGCAGTGTTTCGTTTTGACGGCCCAGCAGATAGCCGGCTAGTCCCAGAACCAGCGGAGCGCCCCAGATGACCCACAGTTCGGGGTGGAGCCGGTGCAAGGAGGCGAGAGTGGCCAGATCAAGCTGGAAGTACTCGCCATTCAACAGAAAGGCGCTAGTACCTAGTGGGAACAACAGTCCGAGGCCCGCGGCCAGGATAGCGAATGAAAGTGAAGTGGGGATGCGCGATGGCTTGGTCATTCCGTTAGCTCGGTAGGTACGCGCCGTAAAGCGTTGCGATCACCGGTTTTCGGCGCGGGGAGGTTTGGTCGCCTACACGCCTGAAAAACCCGGAATGCCTTCAATCGCGGGAACGGACGCACGAAAAGCGCCGACCCGGGCCTAAACCCGCTTCCTGATGCGCCGCCGCTGGAAAGAGTATAGACCGCTTAATCGACCGCGACGGTATCGACCAGCAATAATCGGTCGCCGTCCAGCCGTAATGCCAGCGTTTTACAGAGCAGGTTGGTCTCGAAATCGCGATAGCGTTCGGAACTGACGATGCGGTCGCGGTCGCCGCAATGTTCCAGTGCCAACAGTTGAAAGAAATAAGGCCGCCATGACCAATTGAAGCCGATCTTGCGCGGATCGGTAAACCAGCGGTTGGCGCTGAAATTGAAGTCGGGGGAAATCTGGTCGCCCAGGTTGTTGCACAGATAAAAGCGGATTACGCCGCTTTCCGCGAAATTCCAACTGACCAATTCGTTGAGATTGAAATCGTCTTGCAAAGCCTCCGCCAGCCGATAGGCCAAGCTCTTGAGGGTGTTGATGGCGTTGATTTTGCGTTCTTCGCGGACCAGGGTTTGTTTTAGAAACTTGCCGCGCAGCGAGGCAATGTGTTGCTGATATTGCTGGGCAGGCTTGAAATCGGCCTCGGCCTTGCCGAACAAAAAACCCTGCATATATTGCGCGCCGCAGTCCAACCCGAACCAGAATTCCTCGTCGGTTTCGACCCCTTCGCAGGTCAGCCGGGCGCCGGTGCGCTTGCCCAGTCGCGACAACACTTGCATGATGTCGCCGGCGATGCCGCCCTTGGCGGCTTGCTTGAACAAGCGCATGTCGATCTTGATGATGTCGGGCTGGACCGCGATCAGCCGTTCGAGTTGCGAGGAGCCGGCGCCGAAATCGCCGATCGCCACGCTCAGGCCGTGTTTGCGGTAGCGCTGGACGATTTGCTTGAGCTTTTGCGGATCGGCCGGTGCGTCGGAGATTTCGACGATGACCCGGCCGCGGTCGATATTCAGTTCTTCCAGCATCCGCACCGTCGGCACCGCGTTGAGCTGGCGCAGATTGTCTATCCAGGCCGCCGAGATATTGATGGCCAGAAAGCTATTGGGATCGGCGTGTTCGGCAAATTTTTGCAAGGCCTGCCAACGCACCTGGCGGTCGAGTTCGGTTCGCTGCTTGGCGTCGATGTCGGCCGAGGAAAACCAAGCGCCGGCCGAAACCACGCGGCCGTTAGCGTCGTGTTGGCGGGCCAGCGCCTCGTAGCCGACGATCTGGCCGCTGGCGGTGGAAATGATAGGTTGAAAATACGGAAATAACTGTAGTTTGGCTTGCATCGTTCCCTGGTGGCTGCTCGCATGCGCGTTGTTAGTTCAGGTCGCTAGAAAAACCTTCAACTCGGGCAGGCAGGAACCGCAGCCGGTACCCGCCCCCAGGCAGGCGCCGATCTCGGCGACATTGCCGAGCTTGCGGTCGCGAACCGCTTGCCGAATGGTTTTCTCGCCTACATTGAAACACGAACAGACGATTCGGCCAATATCGACTTCGCCGGCGGGCGGTGCGCCGCTCAACAGACTCAGGCGTTCGCCCCGGCTCAAGGCCGTTTTGCCGAACAAGGTCGCGATCCAGCCGGGTTCCGGCAATTCCGGCCCGGCGCCGACGAATAAACAAGCTTGCAGGCCGGCTTCGGTGATCAGAGCAGTCCGAAAGTCGCCGGATGGCGGATCGCTGTATTCCAGCCAGTGGCGGTCCAACCGTTCGGCCGCATTGGCGGCCAGCCGGTGGCGACTCCAGGTTCGCCAGTCCCGGCCGGTATGGCCGCCGGCCAGTTGGTAACGGTAAAAACCGTCGCCGCGCATCTCCACCCGGTATTCGCAGTCCGATAGCGGCAAGGCTTGCCGCGACAACAGTACGGCATGCCAGCGGGCCGGCCAGGCTTCGATGGCGACCGGCGTTTGCTTGCTTTCCGGCTGACCGGACAAGGGATCGACCACCGGATTGACCAAAGCGCCCATCCGGCCGTGGCTGCTGTTGACGCCGGTCCAGTGCATCGGCACGAACAAGCTGCCGGGCCGTTGTTCGGCGCTGATCGCGATCTTGGCGAGCATCGCGCCCCAGCGGCTGGTCAGTTTGGCGATGGCACCGGCCGGCAACCGCAGGCGGGCGGCATCGTCAGGATGGATTTCGACGCAAGGTTCGACTTGGTGGGTATTCAGTTTGGCGGCCAGGCCGGTGCGGGTCATCGTGTGCCACTGGTCGCGCAAGCGGCCGGTATTCAGCGTGAACGGATAGTTGGTGTCGGGTACGTGGCGGGGAGGGCGGGGCGACACCGGCACGAAGTGGGCTTTGCCGTTGGCCGTGAAAAACCGGCCGTCGCCGAACAGCCGGGCAGTGCCGCCGGCTGCGCTCACCGGCCATTGTAGCGGTTGCAGGTTGGAATAGGCCGGATCGCTCAGCTCGGCCAGACCGGACAGATCGAAGTCGCGACGACCGTGAGCGGCATCGTTTTCGAAGGCCGACAGCGCGGCGTGTTCGCGGAAAATCTCGGCGCTGGACCGGTAGGCGAAGGCTTCGCCAAAGCCCAGGCGTTGCGCCACCTGGCTGAAGATCCACCAGTCGTGGCGGGCCTCGCCGGACGGCGCGAACAACGCGCGTTGGCGGGAAATCCGCCGCTCCAGATTGGTGACGCTGCCGTCTTTTTCGCTCCAGCCGGTGGCCGGCAGCAGCACGTGCGCCAATCGAGTGGTGTCGGTATCGGCGATGCAATCGGACACCACGACGAAATCGCAAGCCTGCAACGCCTGCCTGACCCGGTCGGCGTCCGGCATCGACGCGACCGGATTGGTGGCGACGATCCAGATCGCCTTGATCTTGCCGGCCGCGACCGCGTCGAACAGTTCCAGCGCTTTCAGGCCCTGGCGGTCGGCGACCCGCTGGCTACCCCAAAATCGGCCGACTCGGTCCACATGGACCGGATTGTCCAAATCCATGTGCGCGGCCAGCATGTTGGCGAGGCCGCCGACCTCGCGGCCGCCCATCGCGTTGGGTTGGCCGGTGAACGAAAACGGCCCCATGCCGGGCCGGCCGATGCGGCCGGTGGCCAGATGACAGTTGATGATGGCGTTGCATTTGTCCGAACCGGAACTGGATTGGTTGATGCCTTGCGAGTACACCGTGACGGTTTTTTCGGTCGCGGCGAACCAGTCGAACAGCAAACCGACGTCGGCGGCGGCCAGACCGCAATTCTCGGCGGTGGCGGCGATGTTCGGCGCGGCGCTTCGCGCTTGCGCCAAGGCCGCCTCGAAGCCTTCGGTATAAGTGGCAATATAGGCGGCGTCGGTGGCGGCGATCGCCGCCAAATGACCGAGCAGGCCGTCGAACAGCAGCGCGTCCATGCCGGGTTGAATCGGCAGATGCAGATCGGCGATGTCGCAACTGGCGGTGCGGCGCGGATCGACCACGACGATTTTCAACGCCGGATTGCGTTCCTTGGCCTTGCGGATGCGCTGGAAGGCGACCGGGTGACACCAAGCCGCGTTGGAGCCGACCAGCACGATCAAATCGGCCAATTCCAGGTCTTCGTAATTGCACGGCACCGCGTCGGCGCCGAAGGCCCGTTTATAACCAACCACCGCCGACGACATGCACAGCCGCGAGTTGGTATCGATATTGGCCGAGCCGATGAAGCCCTTCATCAATTTGTTGGCGACGTAGTAATCCTCGGTCAGCAATTGGCCGGACACGTAGAAGGCCACCGAATCCGGGCCGTGCTCGGCGATCGCGGCTCGGAAACGCTCGGCGACCAGGTCCAGCGCGCTGTCCCAATCGGTGCGGGCACCGCCGATACGCGGATAGAGCAGGCGGTTTTCCAAGGACACGGTGTCGGCCAGTGCGGCGCCCTTGGAACATAACCGGCCGAAATTGGCCGGATGCTCCGGATCGCCGGCAATCCGGACGCGGTGGCCGGCGGCATCCTCGATTTCGGCCGAGATGCCGCAGCCGACACCGCAGTAAGGGCAAGTGGTCTTGACGATGGTGGTTGGACTCATGGTGCTATTGTCTCAGGCGGCCTCGGCGGTTGTCGCGCCGCCAAACAGTAAGCGCCGGCGTCTGTTGCTCACCGGCACGCCGTCGCGGACCAAGCGCAGATAGCCATTGGCATCGCCGGTATCGCCGTACAGAATCACGCCGATCGGCACGTCGCCGCGCAGTACCACTTTTTTATAGATGCCGAGGCCATAATCGACGAAGCGCAGGGTTTCGCTGTCGGCATCGCCGTCGAAGTCGCCGACTGAAAATAAATCGATGCCGGTGACTTTCAACATGGTCGCGGCGAAACCGGTCCGATAGCTGCCCGTGCCGCCGGCCAGTTGGTCGGCGCAGATTCTGGCTTGTTCGTAGACCGGCGCCACCAAGCCGAACAATTCGCCGCGATGTTCGATGCATTCGCCGACCGAGTACACGGAGGGATCGCTGGTTTGCATCGCATCGTCGACAACGATGCCGCGCCGGCAGCTCAGACCAGCCGCCGCCGCCAACGCGATATTAGGGCGGATGCCGGTGGCCATCACCAGCAAATCGGCGGGTAGTTTTTGGCCGTTGTCCAGTTCGACTTCGACGACGTGGCCGGCGCGGCTGGCAATCGCCGCGATCGTGGCGCCGAGTTGGAATTCCATGCCGGTTTCGGCCAGGTGCCGGCGCAGGAATTCGCCGGCCTGGGCGTCGAGTTGCCGGTTCAGCAAGTGGTCGGCGCGGTTGACCACGGTGACTTGCATGCCGCGTTTCAACAAGCCGTTGGCCGCTTCCAGTCCCAGCAGGCCGCCGCCCAGCACCACCGCGTGACGGCGCCGGGCCGATTTGGCGATCATTGTCTCGACGTCGGCGATGTCGCGAAAGCCCATCACGCCGTCGCAGTCGCGACCCGGAATGTCCAGCAGCAGCGGTAGCGAACCGGTGGCGATCAGCAGTTTATCGTAGTCCGCCGTCGTGCCGTCGCGCGCGATGACTTGGCGTCGCGTCCGGTCGATGGCGACCACGGCTTTGGCGGGGCCGCAGTGTAGCGTGATGGCGCGGCTCCGGTACCAGTCGAAGTCGTGGATCACGATGTCGGCGAAGTTTTTCGCGCCGTACAGCACCGGCGTCAGCATGATGCGGTTGTAGTTGCCGTGCGGTTCGGCGCCGAATACGGTGATGTCGTAAAGGTCGGGGGCGATTTGCAGCAGTTGTTCGACGGTCCGCATGCCGGCCATGCCGTTGCCGACGACGACGAGTTTCGGTTTCATGTTCTTGCCTCGATAACGTTGCGCCACGGGAGCCGGCCGCTACCGGCCGGCTCCCGTGCTAAGTCGTTAAAAACTGACGTTGGCCTGCAGCCAGATTTTCTGGGTATCGGTAAACGCGGCGTTTTCGGTGTTGAAATTGGCGTACTTGGCCAGCAGCGAGTAGTGCTTGCCGAATTTCTTCAAAATCGAGAAATCCCACTCGCTGCCGTATTCGACGCCGCCGGTGTCGTCGTAGAAATCGTGGTACATGCCGGTGACGATCAATGTATCGTTCATCGCCTTATAGCTGGCGGTGGCGAACACGTCGCGGATACCCTGGCCCAAGGTGGCGTTGCCCAACGGATTGATGAACAAATCGGCCCAGCCCTGGAAGGCGTGGTTGGTGCCCAGCGGCGTGTTGAAGGTCTTGTTCAATCCGTAACCGTTCAGCTGTTCCATCGCGCCTTGCAAGGTCAGGTTGAAAGCCGATAGACCGCCCATCAGGTTGATGCGGTCGGCTTGATAATGATTCGGGTTGTCGGCGTAATTGGATTGCTTGCCCCATTCGGCGGTGTACAGAAAATTCACGGTATCGAAGAACTGCGGCGATTTGCCGTCTAAGCGCAGGCCGTAGGTTTGCGAGGATTTGGCGTAATTGGCGCGCTCGCGGAAGTCCAGCCAGTAGCCGTAACCGATCAGGTTGCCCCAGTCGCCGACCTTGTAATTCAGATTCAGCACCGGCGCGTTCAAGGTGTCGGTTTCGCCGAAAATGTTTTGCACGTGGTCCAGGTAACCGGCGTTGACGGTCAGCCCGAACAGGGTTTGGTTGTTGTGAGTAACCAGCACCGAGTCGTAGGTCGACTCCATTTGCCGCCAGCCGACGTTGCCGATGAAGCGGTCGTCGTCGAATTTGATGCGTTGCCGGCCGACCTTGATTAAGGTGTCGGCGATGCCCTTGTAACTGAGCCAGAACTGGTTGAGCTCGCTACGGTCCGGGTCGGCGATCAGCGAATAGTCGCGGTGACGGTTCAACGTCGTGCCGCCCTGATCGTAGTCCTCCTGTAGCGCGTAATTGCCTTCGTATTCGGCGTAGGCTTGGAAATCGTAAAAAGTCGGCGACAGCAGGCCCAAGCGCAAGCGGGCGGTATTGGCGTTCGCGGTTTCCACCCGTTTCGGCGCCTTGCCGGGGATGATGGGGCCTTTGTCCTGATCGACGTTTTCCCAGCGGTAGTTCAAATCCATTTTGACGGCGCCGTTACTGCCGTAGTGGTAAAAATTCAGCGCGTCCTCCACCTCCTTGGTGATGTCGGCTTGGGCCGGCGTGCCGGCTCCGGCGATCGCCAGCACGCCGGCCGGCAAGATGTGTGTGGATTTGAACATGATGTCTCCTGGTCTGTGGTCGGTCGAAAGTCGGTTTGCCATCCGCCTAAGCCTGCAAGGCGGGAATTTCGGCACAAAGAGGTCGTAGGGTACGCAGCGCGTACCTGGTTGCATTCGGTTTGTTCATGGCTTGAAAAGGTACGGGATGCGTACCCAACAATATCTAATGGGTGTGGTCGCACTCCGCCAGAAAGGTCAGCAGGCTTTCCCGGTAACGGTAGTAGTCCGGATGCTCCAGCAGCGCCTTGCGGCTGCGCGGCCGCGGTAGATCGATGTCTTGTATCTTGCCGATCTTGGCGTGCGGGCCATTGGTCATCATCACCACCCGGTCGGCCAGCAGAATCGCTTCGTCGACGTCATGGGTGACGACGATGGCGGTGACGTGGGTGCGTTCCCACACTTCCATCAACACCTCCTGCAATTCCCAGCGGGTCAGCGAATCCAGCATGCCGAAGGGTTCGTCGAGCAACAGCAGTTTCGGCGACAGCGCGAAGGCCCTGGCAATGCCGACTCGTTGGCGCATGCCGTTGGACAGGTCGGCGGCTTTCTTGAACATCGAGTCGGCCAGGCCCACTCGGGTTAAGTAGTATTCGACGATGTCGTCGCGCTCGTCCTGGCTGGCGTGCGGATAAACCTTATCGACGCCGAGCATGACGTTGTCGAACGCGGTCAGCCACGGAAACAAACTCGGCGCCTGAAACACCACGCCGCGATCCGGGCCGGCGCCGTCGATTTCGCGGTTATCCAGAATGATGCCGCCTTCGGAAATATCGTTGAGGCCGGCGGTCATCGACAACACTGTGGATTTACCGCAACCGGAATGGCCGATGATGGACACGAACTCGCCTTTTTTCATCCGCAAGTCAAAACCGTCGACCACCTTGACGGTGCTGTTGCCGTCCGGGGTCGGATAGATTTTCGACAGGTTGGCGAACTCCAGATAGCGGGCCTTACCCAGATCGGTTTGGCTGGGCTTGAGCGCCGAGGTATCGAGTTTCCAGTCGTTGCTGGTGTTCGGACGCACGTCCGGCAGCTTGACCCGGTCGCCGACTTCGGCTTGGGCTTTTTGCAGGCCGATGTCCATCAGATAGCGGGTGATTTCGGCACGCAGACGTTTGAACTCCGGATCGTGGTTCAACGCGGCGCGATCGCGCGGCCGTTCCAGATCGATGACGAAATCCGGGCCGAAGGTGGCGTCAGGGCCGGGTTTCAGCGGGATCACCCGGTCGGCCATGTAGATGGCTTCGTCGACGTCGTTGGTGATCAGAATGACGGTCTTCTTGTCCTGCTCCCAGATTTGCAGAATCTCGTCCTGCAAGTTGCCGCGCGTTAGCGCATCCAGCGCGCTGAGCGGTTCGTCCAGCAATAAAATATCGGGGTTGGCTGCCAAGGCGCGGGCGACATTGACCCGTTGGCGCATGCCGCCGGACAGTTCGGCCGGGCGCTTGTCCATGGCTCGGCCCAGATTGACCATCTTGACGTATTTTTCGGCGTGGGCGCGGCGTTGCGCCGGCGTCCAGTCCTTGAAGATCGCATCGACGGCCAACGCCACGTTTTCGTAAACGGTCAGCCACGGCATCAGCGAATAGTTTTGAAACACCACGCCCCGGTCCGGTCCGGGTTCGCGGATCGCCGCGCCGTTTTTCAGCAACTCGCCGGCGTCGGCCTGAATCAGGCCGGCGATCAGCGACACCAACGTGGTTTTGCCGCTGCCGGAAAAGCCGACGATGGCGATGAATTCGCCTTCTTGTATGTCCAGATTGATGTCTTTCAGGATCGAGGTCTTGCTCCGGCCCTCGCCGTAGGATTTACAGACATTTTTCAATTCGACCAGCGGCGCGCGCGCGTCGTTGGCGGGTTGGTTGGTCGCGGTTTTTTGCATGGAAAGTTCGATGATTTTGGCGGGGGCATTCATGGCGGCGGCCTTACACTTTTTGGAAAGAGAATAGGTTTTGCAACGAGTGCATGATGCGGTCCAGCGCGAAGCCGATGAAGCCGATCGTGAACACCGCCACCATGATGCGGCTTAGCGAATTGGAACTGCCGTTTTGGAACTCGTCCCAAACGAACTTACCCAGACCCGGATTCTGCGCCAGCATTTCGGCGGCGATCAGCACCATCCAGCCCACGCCCAGCGACAAGCGCATGCCGGTGAAAATGAAGGGCAGGGCCGACGGCAGAATGATGCGCTTGATCTGGGTCATCCAGTCCAGCCGCAATACCTTGCCGACGTTGACCAAGTCGCGATCGATGGACGACACGCCGACGGCGGTGTTGATCAGCGTCGGCCATAGCGAGCACAAGGTCACGGTAATCGCCGAGGTGATGAAGGATTTCTCGAACCAGGAGTCGTCGGTCGTCACGTAGGCGGCGCTGACCACCAGCGTGACGATCGGTAGCCAGGCCAACGGTGATACCGGTTTGAAGATTTGGATCAACGGATTGAAGGCGGTATTGAGCACCGGGCTCATGCCGCACAGGATACCGATCGGCACCGCGATCAAGGTCGCGATGACGAAGCCGGCGAACACGGTGCGCAAGCTGGTCAGGATTTTGTCGAGGTAGGTTGGTTTACCGGTGTAGGGCCGGGATTTAATCTCGGCCTTGGGGTCTTCGGCCAGTTTTTCCTTATTGCGCAGTTCCTGGCGCTGGTAGAACTCGGCTTTCTTGGTCTGTTCGGCGGTGTGTTCGGCTATCAGACCGCCGACTTCGTCCCACACCGCGACCGGACCTGGAATCGTGCCCAGGCTGGTATTGACACCGGACGCCGACACGCTCCACAGCCCCAAGAACAGCGCGAAGGCAATCATCGGCACGCCCATCACCAAGAACAATTGCCGCAGTTGTTGAGCCGGGTTTTCGCCGGCGGCTATTTTGACCAGCGGCACGAACCAGGTCAGGCCGGTGATGTTGAAGAATTTGATGAGTTTGTTAGTCATCTGGATACCTCTGTATGTGATGTCGTAGATACGCACCGCGTACCTTTTTTCGGTCTTGACAATCGGATCGGTTGGCAAGGTACGCGGTGCGTACCCTGCGCTTGCTGCAAAATTTCGGTTGGTAAAAAAGATGCCTCCCTGCATCAAATCGCGTCCCTGCTTTTGAGCACCCACCAAAGGTTCTTAGTCGACGACCTTGCCGCCGGAAACTGTTTGTTTGCCTTTCAAGCCGATCGCGAACTTGGCCAAATAATCGTTGGGCTTATTAGCGTCGAACGGTACTTTGTCGATGAAGAAGTTTTGCGAAGGCTTGATGGCGGTGTCGGCCGGAAAGTCCTCGGCCTTGGCCTTGCCTTCGGCGACGAGCTCCTTCGCCGCGGCCAGATAAATGTCGGGGCGGTAGACATTTTTCGCGGTTTCCAGATACCAGTTGTCCGGTTTGGCTTCGTTGATCATGCCCCAGCGGCGCAATTGGGTCAGATACCAGACCGCGCTGCCGTAGGATGGATAGCTGGCGCCGTGGCGGAAAAAGGTGTTGAAGTCGGGTAGCGAACGCTTGTCCCCTTTCTCGTACTCGAAGCTGCCGTTCATGCTGGCCGCCAGTACCTCGACGTCGGCGCCGACGTATTGTTTTTGCGACAGCATTTCGATGGCTTCCTTGCGGTTTTTGTTGTTCTCGGCGTCCAGCCAGATCGAGGCGCGGATCAGCGCCTTGGTCACCGCCAGATAGGTGTTTGGGTATTTATCGGCCCAGGTCTTGGTGACGCCGAAGACTTTTTCCGGCGTGTCTTTCCACAGTTCCTCGTCGGTGATCACCGGCACGCCAATCCCTTTGAATACCGCTTGCTGATTCCATGGTTCGCCGACGCAATAGCCGAAGATGGTGCCGGATTCCAGCGTGGCCGGCATTTGCGGCGGCGGCGTTACCGACAGCAGTGCGTCGGCGTTGACCTGACCGGAAATATCCTGCGGCGGCGCGTAGTAACCGGGATGGATGCCGCCGGCCGCCAGCCAGTAGCGTAGTTTCAAATTGTGCGAGCCGGCCGGGAAGGTCATCGCCATGTTGAACGGCTTGCCTTCGGTTTTGTATTTGTCCACGACCGGTTTTAACGCGTCGGCTTTGATCGGGTGAACCGGTTTGCCGCCGTCCATCGGCACGTTGGGCTTCATTTGCTTCCAGATGTCGTTGGAAATGGTGATGGCGTTGCCGTTAAAACCCATGCTGAAGGCAGTCACGATGTCGGCCTTGGTGCCGAAGCCGATGCTGGCCGCCAGCGGCGCCGGCGCCAGCATGTGCGAACCGTCCAGTTCGCCGTTGACGACCCGGTCCATTACCACTTTCCAATTGGCTTGGGCTTCCAGTTGCACGAACAGGCCTTCGTCCTCGAAAAAGCCTTTCTCGGCGGCGACGGCCAACGGCGCCATGTCGGTCAGTTTAATGAAGCCGAATTTCAAGTCTTCTTTTTCCGGCTTGCCGGCCGCCCAGGCCGAACCGGCCAGGCCGGCGGCGATCAGCGTAGCCAAGGCCGCGATCAGAGATTTCGGAGCGAATGTCGTGCGATAAGTCATGGCGGATTCCCGTGGGTTTGAAAAAGTCAGGCCAAAAAAAAGGCGTCTACCCCGTTTCGTTACCGAAACGAGAGTTAGACGCCTTTGTCTGTCGGCTCTACGTCGAGCCTAAATTCAGTCGGCTCCTATCGCGGAGCCACGTTAGCCCGAAAGCAATTCGGATGCCAAAACCGATATTTCTGAGTCGCTTTGCGATAATTTAATTAAAAATCAATAATATGACTTGAGTTCGGTCGGTCGCGGTTGTCGGTGTGGCTTGTCGGTGTGTGGCCAAGTGAGATCAAAGTTGCACTCAATCGGTACGGTTTACGACATTTTGCACGCTTGTGGTGCGGTGCGATCACGCGCCGCCGCGAAACCGCTACACTGGTAGTCAGCCAATTCACTTTCGAGGATGCAGCCATGGGCAAAAACAAATCCGAACGACCGAATTACAAGGACGTGCTGCGGCAGTTGCAGGTAGAACTGGTCAAACTGCAAAGCCATATCATCAAGCACGGCGATAAGATTTTGATCCTGTTCGAGGGCCGGGACGCCGGTGGCAAGGACGGCACCATCAAGCGCATCATTCAGCATCTGAGCCCGCGCGAGACTCGAGTGGTGGCCTTGGGCAAACCGTCGGATCGCGACCTGGGGAGCTGGTATTTTCAGCGCTATACCGAGCATCTGCCGGCCGCGCAAGAAATGGTGCTGTTCAACCGCAGTTGGTACAACCGGGCCGGCGTGGAACGGGTCATGGGATTTTGCAGCGACGCCGATTACCACGAGTTCATCGAAACCGTCGCGCATTATGAGCAATTGCTGGTGCGTTCCGGCATCAAGCTATTTAAGTACTATCTGGATATCAGTAAGGAAGAGCAAAAAAAGCGTCTGAAGGCGCGGCTGGACGATCCGCTGAAACAATGGAAGATCAGCCCGATCGACAAAGCCGCCCAAAAGCATTGGCGCCAATACAGCGAGGCGCGCAACATCATGTTCGCCCGGACCCATCATTTATCGGCACCTTGGACCGTGGTGCGCGCCGACGACAAGCAGGCGGCGCGCGTCAACATTATCAAGGATTTATTGTCGCGACTGGATTACAAGGGTCGCGACGAGGAGTTGATCTTGCCGGACGGTAATGTCGTTTTCAACTACGAAGAAAGCTATTTGCATAACGGCATGATCGCGCCTTAGCCGGCGACCGCCGAGACGGCCGCCTGCCGCCCTTTACTTGGCGGGTTTCGCGGCCGGTTTCGCGGCTTCCGGCGCGGGTGTTGGGGTTGCCGGCCCTGGCGGTGCAATCGGCCCGTTCGCCGGCGCCGGTGCGGTTGCCGGGGTTTCGTCAGCGGTCGGCGGGGCGGTAGCGGGTCCGATATAGCCTTGTCGCCAAGCCCAGCCGGCGCCGGCCAGCAACGCGAGCAGCAACAACAGCGCGGGCCAGCGGCTGGGTTTTTCGCCGAACGGATCGGCCAGATGGGTTTCGGCGTCCTTGGGTAGTTTGGCGACGTCGGTCAGCAAATGGCCGAACGGAATGTTGATGTAGGCCTTGGCGTTGACCGCCCAGCCGCAGGCGTCCAGCAACGGCGCCAGATTGCGTTGGCGCAGTTTCAGAAAGGCGATGAACATCGATGGTCCGGAAACCGCCATCATGATGCCGACAATCACCAACGGCATTTGCCACCATTGCAAGGCCAAAAAGCCGCTAAATACCGAAGCCAGCGCGGTGCCGATCGCGCCGATCGCCAGACCGATGGCCGCGAAGATCCCGGCGAACTTGCCGACGTCGAAAGCGGTCGCGGCCGGCGCCTTGCCTTCGCCGGCCTGAGCGCCGGCTTCGTTGATACCCTTGAATGCGCCTTCGTGGGCCGCCTTGTCGCGGGCGCTGGCACTTTTTTCCAATTGTTCGTTAATCATCCGTGCCACCCGTTTATAGGGAGCCCAGAAGGCTTGCTGGATGCTGATCGGGTTTTCGATAATCTTAACGACGGTCGCGTCCCAGTCCTGTCCGGCGCGGTCGTAAAACACGCCGTTGCGGCCGACCCGCAAATTGTCGCTGTCGCCGTCGGTGAACGCGGCGGCAATCGTCAGTTTCTCGCTGCTGCCCTGGCGGCGGCATTCGCAGTACGCCAGAAATATCTTGCTCAGTTCGGCCAGTTTGCCGTGGGTGGCGACGTCGTCGACCTTAACGCACAGACGGCAAGCCCGGCCGTCCAGATACAAGGTACCGGCCTGAAAGATCGCGTGCGGCTCGGCGGTGTAAAAATCGCGGAAGGAGACGAAGTTGTTCAGCAGCCGGTACAGGTCGCGGTGATAGTGCAGCAAGCGGCTCAGGCCGTCGATCGCGTCGGCTTCGGCCTTCAGGGCCAGATCCTGTTCGATCAACGCCGCCAGCTTGGCTTGGGTGCCGCTTTCCAGATAGGTTTTGACGCTGGCGATCGGCAGGCCGGCGGCCGCGCTGGCCGGCTTTTGCGCCAGCCACGCCCGGTAGTCGGCAAACCGGCCGAGTACGTCCCGCCATTGGGCGTAGCTCAAACTTTCCAGCGTGCCGAGTAAGGGCGTCAGCACGTCGGCGCGTAATTGCGCTAGCGCCTCGCTCCAGGCCGGATTGAGTCCGCCATCCAGCGGCAGATCGCGGTCGGGCGCGATGGTGGCCAACGGCAGTTGCGCCACCGCTTCCAGCTCAGGCGCCAGATCGAATCCGGCCAGTTGTTCGTAGCGGGCGTCGCTGGGATTCAGTGCCGTGGCGGCGCGTTCGTCGAAGGCCGCCAGCCGGCAACGGGTAAAATAATCGTCGATTTTGGCCTTGATTTTGTCCAGCGAGGCTGCCGCCGACTCCGGGTCGGCGATGTTGCCGCGCACCTGGGCGGCTTCCCGGTCGCATTCCCGCCACCAGTCGTAATAGACCTGGGCGTCCGCGAAGAATTGCGTCAGTTTTTCGGCGTCGATGCCGGGTTCGCCGCAACGGTCGATCAACTCGCCTTGGCAGGCCATGATGTCGCTAATAGCCGCTTGGCCGGTTTCGTCGGCGGCGGCTTTGGCCGGGACGATGCCGTCGCCGTTAAAACGGGTTTCGGCAAAGATTTTCGCCATGTCGGCCAAATCTTCGTCGGTGATTTCGCTTGCTTGCGGTTTGCCCAGATTTTTCAGTACTTCTTTGGCGCAAGCCAGCAGCTGCTTGCCTTCCTCATCGTGGTCGTTGATCGCCGCCAGCGGCAGGCTGGCTTTTTGTTGCAGCAAATCGGCCGGGTTTTTCAAGACCTTCCCGACCCAGCGTACCGCCGCCAGCACCTCCGGTACCCGAATCCGGCCGTCGCCGTCGCTGTCGAGCAGTTGCAGCGTGCGTTCGTCGAAGTACAGACCGTGGGTCGGACAACTCAGCGCCGCCCACAATTTCTGATCGAGTTCCGGCAGCGCCAGTAAATCGCTGGCGCGCTTCAGTTCCACTTGGTCGAAACCGCCGAGTTTGGCGAAACGCCATTTTTCGGCGGGTTGGCGTGGATAGGCTTGATTCATCGGAGGGTCTCCCTGCTTGGTGGCGTACGATTGCAAATACTAACTGAAAACCGGAAATTCGCCGTCTCTGTCCCGGAAACGGCCGAACCTTGACATCGACAGGCGGGGGCGAGCCGCGAGCCGCCGGACTGGCGGCAAGCCTGAATCGGCTGGACGCGGCAGAGCTTAAGCCACTCGAAAACGGAGTGCAAATATCGGCCTCATATAAAAAGCCGTGTTCGTCTGTAAAGCGACCGCGGCTACCCAGGGATGGGCGACAACGAGCGATCGGCGCGAGGTCGGCGATAGTTTTGCTTCGGGCCTATTAATCCGGCGATTCATTCGAACGCGCCCAGCAAGCCTTCCGAGTTGGCGTCTCGTTCGCCGAGCGGCGCCAGGCCGAAGCGGGTTTCGATCAGCTTTAGGATGGCCGTCGTGTCGTAGCGGGTGTGGTCGATGTAGTGTTTTTTCGCGAACGGCGAAACCACGACGGCCGGAATCCGCGTACCGGGTCCCCAACGGTCGCCCTCGGGTGGGGCGACGTGATCCCACAAACCGCCGTATTCGTCGTAGGTGATGACGATGGCGGTGGAGGACCAGATCGCGCTGGCGCGAATTGCTTCGACCACGTCGCGAACATCCCGGTCGGCTTCCAGGATGCTGGAGTAGCCGGGGTGTTGGTTGCTACGTCCAACCGGCTTGTAAAACGCGAC
Organism: Methylomonas sp. MS20; assembly: GCF_050275925.1. Taxonomy (NCBI): domain Bacteria; kingdom Pseudomonadati; phylum Pseudomonadota; class Gammaproteobacteria; order Methylococcales; family Methylococcaceae; genus Methylomonas; species Methylomonas sp. MS20. Next base: position 3,322,729 of record NZ_CP189962.1, on the reverse strand, counting down.
TTGCGGAAAGCCGGTTTTCAGGTCCGCGAACAAGCGCTGTTTGTCGCGCAAATGCTCGGCGCGGGCGGCGCTGTTCGGCGCGTAGTTGGCGTAGTAGATAAAGGGTTGGTGGTGGTACTGAAAGTTGTCGCCAAGGTCGCGGCCGGCCACGGCGTCGTCCCAACCGCCGGCATACCAGGCCCAACTCACGCCCTTGTCCGACAGGCGATCGCCGATGGTTGGCGCGGTTTGTATCGGCAGACGCCGTTCGGGGTGTTTGTCGTCGTGCGGTGGGAAAAACGGTTGTATCGTGCCGACCGCGTAGCCGTCCAAGGTGACGCTGGGATCGCCGACCGGCTTGCCGGTGGCCGGGTCGGTCTGCCAGTGCAACATCTCGTCCGGCGCATTGTCGAAACGCGGCGTGCAGGCGCAGATCAGCCATTGATGATTTAAAAACGAGCCGCCGTAAGCCGCCTGGAAAAAATGGTCGGCCAGCGTGAACTCCTTGGCATATTGCCACAGCGCCGTGCCGGCCAGATTGTAGTAGCCTTGGGTCAGTCCGCCGGCCGACGATAATTGCGCGAAACGGTCGTTACGGCCGGCGTTGATTTGCATCTGGTGGATGAAAAACCGGTGAGTCAGATCCGGGTGACGTTGGTTGGGGCTGATGTAACGGCCTATATCGAATGGGGCGTTGGCGAGATCGGCCGGGAAGCGCTCGTCGTTTTTGCCGTCGCTGCGAATCGGCGGCAGCGTGCCGTAGGGCCTACCGAATTCGTCGATTTGCGGCGGCGCCGATTGGGCGTTGCTGAGGCCGTCGGCGCCGGGGAACAGGCCGAACACATTGTCGAAACTGCGATTTTCCAGATAGATCACCAGGATGTGCTCGATGCGCGATAAATCGGCGGACGATGCCACCGTAGACAGCAGCGCGCCGGTCGCTAACATAGTGATCTGCAAACATTTCATCAATGAACTCCGGGATGTGGGGCGTAATAATAAGAAAACGATTAAATTCGGCAATTGCCGGCGGATTGGATTAGAATTCGACGCAACGATGGCACAACGCCCTCGCTCCGTAAAGATCTGGAGGCCCCCATGGACATCAATACCCAATACTCGCAATCCAGCGCCCTGACCACTCAGGCAACCCGTGATCTTAAAGCACCCAAAAGCGCCGAATCGGCGGAGCCCAAATCGGTTACGACGCCGGATCGCGATTCCGATAGCGACAATCAGGCCGTTGGCGATACCGTGAGCTTTTCCCAAGCCTCGTTGCGCTTGGCGCAAAACCAATCGAAGACCGACGCGCAACCGGCGCTGAATTCCAGCGCCGAAGCGCGCCGGGCCGCCGAGGATCTGGTGAGCTCCAGCGCGGCCAACCCGGCGGCTTTCTACGCCGCTCAAGGCAACGGTACGCGCATCAACGTTGGCGGTTTGTTAGGCTAATCTCAGCTACATATTTAGGTATTTTACGACGGCCGCGGGCTTCATGCCCGCGGCCGTTTTTTTGTCCGGCGGATTGCGATACCCACTCGCTTAACTCGTCACACCGGCATTCCGGGCCTGGGAGACGTAAGCTATTCGTGTTTTATAGGGGCGTTCGTTTAGAAGTGTTTCCCAACCCACGTCGTTTGGGCGCCTAAATTCCTTTGTGGCTTAAGTTTCTCCTCGCCCCCAAATCCGCTAGACGGATGTAGGGCATGGCCAGGGTGGGTGTCCTCGGCTGGGTAAAGCGATGCGGCAATCCCAAAAGGTCGGCATGCGCAAATAAGGCGCGCCCAACGTTTCACCGCGCCAGCCCAGAGACAAGCCGTACACTCGGCAGTCCGGATGTCGGCCCGACCGCCGGCGCCCATCAATTCGGCAGGCCGCTGCGCCGATTGCGGCCAAGTTGTCCGCGCCGCCGCGGTTCGTGAGCGTTCGGAACCGACTGGGTGGATTTCGTCGGCCACGAGCGGTTCGATCGTCAGGCTGGCCTGTTGAGATATACCAATTGCCTCACACACCAAGCAATTGACGCAGGCCGTTTTCCTGAACGGCTAGCCAGACAGTATCGATCCAATACAGAACGCTGGGGCAATGACGGTTGGGGCGATGCCCAACATGTCGATTGATTCCGGTGTGAAGTAGTCGTGATCGGGGAAGACTTGCTGTGACAGTAGTCGACTGGGACCACGCCGCGTTGTTGCCGAAACAGCAGTCGTCCAGCAATCGCCGATCCTGCAGCAACAATTCGTCGACATTCGACGGCCGGGTTCGGCGTTACCTCCAGGTCCCGATCGTATTCTCGTCACGGCCTATTTTAGAATGTCAAACCAAGGTTCGACACTCCGGATTCAAAGCGCGACCGAGCAAAGACGCCGGGTTGGATTATTCAGGGATCATCGCATGGCGCGCTAGCAACCGCTGTTTTTCCGTCCGGATAGCACGCCATTGCAGCGCATGGCATAAGTTTTGCCCTTTGACGGAGCATCGGCATCGCCATTCATCCGACATCTGACCAGGAGTCACCATGCGCATTTCCTTCAACTCCGCCAGCCTCGGTACCGCTCTGGCCGGCCGCGCGGGTTTATCCCAAGATAAGGTTAAACTGACCAGCGAATCGGCCGGTGTCGCTCTGATAAAGGCATCGAATGTTCCGGTGTCGGCTGTTGGTTTCAGTTCGTGCAGGTACCCGCGCCGGATTTGTCTAGACCTCCGGTCGCGGTTGACAGCTTTAATTACGATACCAGCATCAGGGTGCGGATCGCCCGCGGCCCGATGGTCGAGCCGGGCGGTACTTCCCGGCCAGGGACGGCGAATTGATGGACTGTAGCCAGTTCGCCGAGCGGTATTGCCTCGCCACCCACAAACTGAAGAGTTGTTGCTGGCATGCCGTGCAAGCCGCTGCCATACCTTTTGCTAACCCAATATGAGTTGGCTCTCCAAGCCACTGGCCGAGGCGGGAACTAAATCGCCGCTGTCGACCTAAGGTTCGTGAAACAATGTTTGCCAAAGGGAAATACCAAACGATGGCCAAGCCGCGGCTTCAACTCCGTTAGCAGGCTAACCGCCGCGACGCCGTCGTCAGTGTCCAGGTTCCAGCGATTAATCGATACCGCTTAAAGCCCGGCCGGCTCGCCTTGCTATGCAACCGTTTTTCGACTCTCGGCGGAACCGGCGGCCGCTTCGCACGCCTAATAACGACAATACCTTGGCAACCTTATATCCTCATATAGAATCCCTTGCATGACTAACCCAACCCCCATCGATGCTTCTATCCGGCGCCGCTCTCGCTGGTATTGGCGCGGCGCACTTTCTACCCTCTGCGTGATCGGTATTCTGGTCTATCTGCAATTCGGTCAGGCCGCGCCCGATACTAAAGCCGAGCGCGGCTCCAAAAACCGGCCGCCGTTCGGCGAGCGGCCGGACGCACCGGCTGTCGTGGCCATCCAATCCGCCGGTAGCGGCGATTTTCCGGTGTATTTAAACGCGCTAGGCACTGTCACCGCGCTACGCACCGTCACCGTCAAATCGCGCGTCGACGGCGAACTGGTGAAAGTGAACTTCAGCGAAGGGCAAATGGTTAAAGCCGGCGATCTGCTGGCCGAAATCGACCCGCGTCCGTTTCAAGTACAATTGCAGCAAGCCCAGGGCCAGTTGACCCGCGACCAGGCCTTGCTGCAAAACGCCGAACTGGACCGGGCCCGCTATCAAACCTTGCTGGAACAGGATTCGATTGCCGCCCAACAAACCGTTACCCAAGAAGCGCAGGTCAAACAATATCGCGGCAATGTCGAGATGGACCAGGCCCTGGTCGATAATGCCAAACTGCAGCTCGGTTACGCCAAACTGACCGCGCCGATTTCCGGCCGGGTCGGCTTGCGGCAAGTGGACCAAGGCAACATCGTCAGAGCCGGCGACACCAACGGCTTGGTGGTGATTACCCAACTGCAACCGATCAGCGTGGTGTTTACCTTGCCGGAAGACAAGCTGCCGGACGTGGTGAAGCGCTATCGCGAAGGCCGGGAGATTGGCATCGAAGCTTACGACCGCGCCGGGAAAACCAAGCTGGCCGACGGCAAACTGATCGCACTGGACAATCAAATCGATCCGACCACCGGCACCCTCAAATTGAAGGCCCAATTCGACAACCGCGAGCAAACCCTGTTCGCCAACCAGTTCGTCAATATCCGCATGCATCTGGACACCTTGCGCGGCGTCACTCAAATCCCCAGCGCCGCGCTGCAGCACGACAGCCAGGGGGCCTTTGTCTACGTGGTCGATGCCGAAAACATCGCCCATCTGCGCCGGGTGGAACCGGGGCCCAGCGAAGGCGAAAAGGTCGCGATCGCGGACCGGATTGCGCCGGGCGAAGCCTTGATCGTCACCGGCATCGACCGGGTCAAGGACGGCGGAGTAGTCGATGTCGCCGAAAAAGACGGTCAGGCGGTGGCGGCTAAACCGGATTTGCAGCCCCAGCCCGGCGGCGAATCCGGCCAACGCCGGCGGCGCGGTTAAGCCATGAGTTTCAGCGATCCCGGCAAGGCGGGCTTCAATCCGTCCCGACTGTTCATTCTGCGGCCGGTCGCCACCTCGTTGCTGATGGTGGCGCTGTTGCTGGTCGGCGTGTTGGCCTACCGGCTGCTGCCGGTCTCGGCGCTGCCGCAGGTCGATTATCCGACGATACAGGTCACCACGTTGTATCCCGGCGCCAGTCCGGAAGTGATGACCGCGATCGTCACCGCGCCGCTGGAACGGCAATTCGGCCAGATGCCGGGCCTGACCCAAATGACCTCGACCAGTTCCGGCGGCGCCTCGGTCATCACGCTGCAATTCAATCTGAGTCTGGACCTGGACGTGGCCGAGCAAACCGTGCAAGCCGCGATCAATGCCGCCAACAATTTCCTGCCCAGCGACCTGCCGCAAGCGCCGATCTACAGCAAGGTCAATCCAGCCGACACGCCGATCATGACCTTGGCGGTCAGCGCCGAATCCATGCCTTTGTTCAAGGTCGAAGACCTGGTAGACACCCGCCTGGCGCAGAAGATCGCCCAATTGCCCGGCGTCGGCATGGTCAGCATCAGCGGCGGGCAAAGGCCGGCGGTGCGGATTCAGGCCAACCACAAAGCACTGGCGGCCTACGGCATCAGCCTGGAAGACGTACGCACCGCCATCGCCGCCGCCAACGTCAGCCAGCCCAAGGGCTCGATCAACGGCCCAACCCGCGCCGCAACGATAGACAGCAACGACCAGCTGCGCTCGGCCGCCGAGTACCGCGATCTGGTGGTGACTTACAAAAACGGTGCACCGGTGAAATTGACCGATGTCGCCAGCGTGATCGACGGCGCCGAGAATGTCCGGTTGGCGGCCTGGGCCAACGACAAGGCCGCGATCATCGTCAACATTCAGCGCCAGCCCGGCGCCAACGTGATCGAGGTGGTAGACCGCATCCAGGCCTTGCTGCCCAAGCTGCAAGCCTCACTGCCGAGTGGCGTCGAAGTCGACGCGCTGACCGACCGCACCGTGACGATCCGCGCGTCGGTCCACGACGTACAATTCGAATTGCTGCTGGCCGTGGCCCTGGTGGTGATGGTGATTTTTCTGTTCCTGCGCAACATTCCGGCGACCATCATCCCCGGCGTCGCGGTGCCGCTATCGCTGGTGGGCACCTTCGCGGCGATGTATCTGGCCGAATTCAGTATCAACAACCTGACCTTGATGGCGCTGACCATCGCCACCGGCTTTGTCGTGGACGATGCGATCGTCGTCATCGAAAACATCTCGCGCTATATCGAGCGCGGCGAATCGCCTCTGAAAGCCGCATTGAAAGGCTCCGAGCAAATTGGCTTTACGATTATTTCGCTGACCTTCTCGCTGGTCGCGGTGTTGATTCCGCTGCTGTTTATGTCCGACGTGGTCGGCCGGCTGTTTCGGGAATTCGCCATCACGCTGGCGGTGGCGATTTTAATTTCCGCCGTGGTGTCGTTGACCCTGACGCCGATGATGTGCGCCAAGCTATTACGGCCCGGCGCAGTTCATCAACACCAAAATGAAATCAGCGACGACTGGTTCGAGCGGCTGATTAAACTCTACGGGCGCAGCCTGAGCTGGGTGATGCAACGCCAAACGGCGACTTTGCTGGTATTTTTCGCCACCGTGGTCCTGACCGCCGCGCTGTACGTCTGGATACCCAAAGGCTTTTTCCCCAGTCAGGACACCGGCATCATTCAAGGATTTTCCGAAGCGCCGCAGACCGTGTCGTTTCAAGCCCTGGCCGAACAACAACGGAAGCTGGCGCAACGCATCCTGGAAGACCCGGCGGTCGAGAATTTGTCGTCTTTCATCGGTGTGGACGGCATCAACGCCACCCCGAACAGCGGCCGGTTTTTGATTAATCTAAAACCGCACGACCAACGGCCGCCGGCCCGCGAAATTATCGCCCGTCTGAAAGACCGATTGGCCGATTTGCCCGGCATTCAATTGTATTTGCAACCGGTGCAGGATTTGACGATGGAAAACCGCGTCACTCGCACCCAATATCAATTTACGTTGGAAGGCGCCGATCTGGATGATTTGAACCGCTGGACTGGCAAATTGGTAGACCAGCTGCAAGGTCGGCCGGAATTCGCCGATGTGGTCAGCGACGTACTCGACCAGGGCCGGCAGGTGTTCGTCAACATCGACCGAGCCACCGCCAGCCGGTTGGGCGTCAGCACCGCCGCGATCGACAATGCGCTGTACAGCGCTTACGGCCAGCGCTTGGTTTCGACGATATTCACCCAGGCGAACCAATACCGGGTCGTGTTGGAAGTCGATCCGGCCGAACAAACCAGTCCGCAAGCCCTCAACGAGTTGCGGGTACCATCCAGCAACGGCAGCCAAGTGCCGCTGTCGGCCATCGCCGAATTGTCCGAGCGGCCCACCACGTTGGCGATCAATCATCTCGACCAGTATCCGGTCGCCACGGTATCGTTCAATCTGGCGTCGGGCTATGCGCTCGGCGATGCGGTGAACGCCGTCGAAGCCGCCAAGAGCCAAATCGAATTGCCGCTGGCGATCCGTAGCGAATACCAAGGCGCCGCCCAGGCCTTCAAGGCTTCGCTGAATAACACGCTATGGCTGATCCTGGCGGCGATCGTGACCGTGTACATCGTGCTGGGCGTGCTGTACGAAAGCTACATTCATCCGCTGACAATATTGTCCACGCTGCCCTCGGCCGGGGTCGGCGCTTTGCTGGCCCTGCAGCTGTCCGACGGCGATCTGGGGATTATCGGCATCATCGGCATTATTTTGCTGATCGGCATCGTCAAGAAAAACGCCATCATGATGATCGACTTTGCGCTGGAAGCCGAGCGCCATCAGGGGCTGCCGCCGGACCAGGCGATTTACCAAGCCTGCTTGCTGCGCTTCCGGCCGATTCTGATGACCACGCTGGCCGCGCTGCTGGGTGCCTTGCCGTTGATGCTGGGCAACGGCGTCGGTTCGGAATTGCGCCACCCGCTGGGTATTACGATGGTCGGCGGCCTGCTGCTCAGCCAATTGCTGACCTTATACACCACCCCGGTGATTTATCTGGCGATGGATAAGCTGGCGCGGCGGGTCAAAACCGCTCTAGGAGTAGAGTCCGGCGACGCCGTCGAACAGGACCTGCATTGAGATGAATCTGTCCGCGCTATTCATCCGCCGCCCAGTCGCCACCACCTTGCTGACCGTCGCCATCAGCCTGTGCGGGGTTTTAGCGTTTTTGAATCTGCCGGTTTCGTCGCTGCCGCAGGTGGACTTTCCGACCGTTGCGGTGCAGGCGCAATTGCCCGGCGCCAACGCCGAAACCATGGCCGCGACGGTCGCCACGCCGCTGGAGCGTGCGTTAGGACGCATCGCCGGCGTCACCGAAATGACCTCCAACAGTTCGCAAGGCTCGACTTCGATTACGCTGCAGTTTGATTTAAACCGCGACATCGACGGCGCCTGCCGCGACGTGCAGGCCGCGATCAACGCCGCCGCCAGCATGCTGCCCAGCGGCATGCCCAACCGGCCCAGTTATCGGCGCGACAATCCGTCCGATTCGCCGATTCTGATCCTGGCGCTGACCTCGGACAGCTTCACGCGCGGCCAGATGTACGATTCCGCGTCGACGATTTTGCTGCAAAAAATTTCGCAAATTCCCGGTATCGGCCAAGTGCAAATCGGCGGCGCGACCCTACCGGCGGTGCGGGTGGAACTGAATCCCAATGCCTTGAGCAAATACGGCATCGGTTTGGACGACGTGCGCAACACCATCGCCCAAACCAACATCACCCGGCCCAAGGGCGTGTTGGAAAGTGCAGACACCCGCTGGCAAATCCAGGCTAACGATCAGGCCCGCGCCGCCGCCGAATATCTGCCGCTGATCGTTGCTTACCGTAACGGCGCGCCAGTGCGCATCGCCGACCTGGGCGAAGCGGTCGATTCGGTCGAGGATTTGCGCAATGTCGGCCTGAAAAACGGCAAACCCTCGGTGTTGCTGATCATCCGCAAACAACCCTTGGCCAATGTGATCCAAACCGTCGATCAAGTGCTGGCGGTGTTGCCGCAACTCAAGGCCGCTTTGCCCAGCAATATCGAACTGTCGGTGGTGGTGGATAGATCGTTGTCGATTCGGGCGTCTATCCGGGAAGTCGAGCATGGCTTGTTCGTCGCGGTGGTCCTGGTGATTTTGGTGGTGCTGGTATTTCTGCGTAATCCGCGTTCGGCGGCGGTGCCGATCGTCGCGGTACCGGCTTCGCTGCTGGGTTCCTGCGCGGTGATGTACTTCTGCGGTTTTAGCGTCAACAACTTGACCTTGATGGCCTTGACCATCGCCACCGGCTTTGTCGTGGACGATGCGATTGTGGTGGTCGAAAACACCAACCGGCATATCGAGGCCGGCATCGCACCGTTCAAGGCCGCGCTGCTGGCCGCCAAGGAAGTGAGCTTCACGGTGTTGGCGATGAGCGTGTCGCTGGTCGCGGTGTTTCTGCCGATTCTATTGATGGGCGGCGTGCCGGGCCGGCTGTTTCGTGAATTCGCGGTGACTTTATCGGCCGCGGTGCTGGTTTCGCTGCTGATCTCGTTGACCACCACGCCGATGTTGTGCGCGCGCTGGCTGGGCAAGGAGCCAACGGAACACGGACCGATCTATCGCGGTATCGGCGCGGCCTTCGATTGGGTGCAGGACAATTATCGCATCAGCCTAAGCTGGGCCTTGCGTCATGGTCGGATCATGCTGAGCCTGTTGCTGGCGACGATAGGCTTGAATTTTTATTTATACGGCGCCATCGACAAAGGTTTTTTCCCTACCCAGGACGGCGGCCGTTTGTTGGGCGAGATACAAACCGACCAAAACACCTCGTTTCAAACGCTGCAAAAGCAGTTTGGGCAAATCTCCGAGATTTTGCTGAAAGACCCCGCGGTCACCAATGTCGCCGGCTTTGCCGGTAGTTCGCAAAGCAGCAATAGCGCGCGGGTGTTTATCACGTTGAAGCCGCACGGGGAGCGCGAAGCTATCGAGATCGTGATGGACCGATTGCGCAAGGCGGCCGGCCGAATCCCCGGCGCCAATTTGCATATGTTTCCGGCCCAGGAGCTGCGCATCGGCGGGCGGATGTCCTTCGGTTTAATCGACTATACCTTGCAAGCCGACGATCTGGCCTTGTTGAAAGAATGGACGCCCAAGGTCCAGGCCGCCTTGGCCCGCTTGCCCGAACTGACCGATGTCAACAGCAGTCAGCAGGACAAGGGCGAGCAAATCGGCTTGACCGTCAACCGCGATCTGGCCGCGCGTTACGGCGTCAGCCAGGCCCTGATCGACAACAGCTTGAACAGCGCCTTCGGTCAGCGGCAAGTGTCGGTGATTTACAATCCGCTCAACCAATACCGGGTGATCATGGAATTGGCGCCGCAATATTGGCAATCGACGGACAGTCTGAAACAACTGTATATCAGCGCGCCGGCCCAGAGCGGCATTGCCGGCACCGGTCGGCCGCGCCAAGTGCCGCTGTCGGCGCTAGCCAGTTTCGCGCCGAGCAACGCGCCGCTGTCGGTACGCCATCAAGGCCAGTTCGCGGTCAGCGATCTGTCGTTCAATCTAAAACCCGGCGTGGCAATGTCCGGAGCCAGCGCGGCGATCGATCACGCCTTACGCGACATCGGCTTGCCGGCGGCCGTTACCGGCAGTTTTCAAGGTTCCGGCAAAGCCTTTCAGGACGCGTTGCGCAATCAACCCTGGCTCATTTTGGCGGCGCTGATCAGCATTTACATTGTGCTCGGTGTGCTTTACGAAAGCCTGGTGCATCCGTTGACTATACTGTCCACGCTGCCGTCGGCCGGCGTCGGCGCGTTGTTGGCTCTGATGGTTTGCGGTAAGGAGTTCAGCATCGTTGCGCTGATCGGCGTGATTTTGTTGATCGGCATCGTCAAGAAAAACGCGATCATGATGATTGATTTTGCGCTGCTGGCCGAGCGCGAGCGCGGCCTGGATTCGCGGGAAGCGATCTTTCAAGCGTGCATGCTACGCTTCAGACCGATCCTGATGACGACGTTGGCCGCGCTGTTCGGCGCGTTGCCCTTGGTCTTAGGTAGCGGTTACGGCGCGGAACTGCGCCAGCCGCTGGGCATCGCTATCGTCGGCGGCCTGATATTCAGCCAACTATTGACCTTATACACGACGCCGGTGGTTTATTTATATCTGGATCGGTTTCGGCTCCGGATGCTACGGCTCGGCACAACGCCATTGCCAGCCTGACGCACACGGGGCCGCGTGACTTGACCTGGTCGCCTGCGCGCGACTCAGGGATCAAGATCATGCCGATAGCCGGGCATTTCCAGCGTTTTGTCCCGGCCGGCCGCTCCGACCAAGCTAAATCGGCCCGGCGCCGCCACCCGCCTCTGCTCGGAGGAGAGTCGCGGCGCCTTGATGGAACGCATTTAGATCGTTTCGCCGAGTTGCATGCCGAACCGCCAGGGAAAGGGTGCGCATGAGGCCGTCAACGTCGAATTAACACCGCCGGCTTCGGCGGAGCACAGGCGATTTAACGTGACGCGGAAACGGCGCGAAGCGGCGCACCAGCCATTTACGCAATTCTTCGCAGATTAGCAGGCCCAGCGCGAACGGCAGCGTGAACAGCCAGACTTCGTGGCCGAGCGGCGCGGTGCCGAACAACAGATTGCCCCACGGCGTGTAGACGATGGCGAGGATCAGCGCAATCTCCGCGCCGACGCCGGCCAGTATTAGCCGGTTGTCCAGCAGGGGCGTGGCCAGCAGGCCGCGCTGGCGTTGCTTGCACAGAAACACGTTGGCGATTTGCATCACAATGATCGCGGTCAGGCAGGCGGTCGTGGCCCGCAGGTACAGCGGATCGTGGCGCGGCAGGCTGGCGCCGTAGTCCCAGCCGGCAGCGTTCAGCACGAAGAAAAACGCCGCCATTGCCGCCGCGGCTTCCAGCAAGCCGAGAAATCCGTAAGCTCGGGCCAGCAGGCGCCAGTCGATCAATGACTCCTGGCTCGAGCGCGGAGGCTTGCGCATTGCCGCCGCATCGGGTTTCTCGACGCCCAGCCCCAAGGCCGGCAGCATGTCGGTGCCCAGATCGACCGCCAGAATTTGCAGGATGGTCAACGGCAGCGGAATCTTGAACAGCACGAAGGCCAGGTAGGGAATCACTTCCGGGACGTTGGAGGTTAGGATGTAGGTCAAGAATTTGCGAATGTTGTCGAACACCGCGCGGCCTTCTTCGATCGCGGCGACGATGCTGGCGAAATTGTCGTCCAGCAAAATCATGTCGGCGGCCTCCTTGGCGACGTCGGTGCCCGCCAGGCCCATCGCGATGCCGATGTCGGCCTTCTTCAAGGCCGGCGCGTCGTTGACGCCGTCACCGGTCACCGCGACCACTTGCCGCTTCCGCTGCAACGCTTCGACGATGTGCATTTTCTGATCGGCGCCTACCCTGGCGAACACAATTTCCGGCGCATCCAAGGCCAATTGCAATTGGCTGGGCGTGAGTTTTTTCAGCCGGTCGCCGGTGATGACCTTGGGATGGTCGGATTGCACCAGACCGATTTGGCGGGCGATCGCGACCGCCGTGTGCGGATGGTCGCCGGTGACCATGATGACTTTGATCCCGGCGATCCGGCATTGGGTTATGGCGTCGGCGACTTCCGGGCGCGGCGGATCTTCCAGGCCGACCAGGCCGCTGAAGATCATCGCCGCTTCAGGGTCGGCGCCAGCGCTGTCGGTCAGTGGGCGGTGGGCTAGGGCCAGTACCCGCAAGCCTTGATCGGCCATGGTCTGCAAGGCGTCCTGGAGTGTGCGGCGGCCGGCGTCGTCCAGCGGCAGAATCTGATCGGCGACGGCGATTTGCGAGCACAGCGGTAGCACCATTTCCAGCGCGCCCTTGCAATACAGCCGCTTGCCGGCCGGGGTATCATGCAGCGTGGACATGCGCTTGCGGTCGGTGTCGAACGGCACTTCGCCGATTTTGGGATAGGCCACGCGCATGCCTTGGTCGTGAGCCAAATTGACCAGCGCCACTTCCATCGGGTCGCCGAGCAAGTGCTGGCCTTCGACGCGTTTCAGATCGTGACATAGGGCCGCGCAGGCCAGGAACTCGGCATGGTGTCGCAGGCTGTCGCGGCCCAATTCGTCCGGCCGACAGTGGCGATTGTCCAGAAATAGTTGTTTGACCGCCATTCGGTTCTGGGTCAGCGTGCCGGTTTTATCGGTGCAGATGACCGTGGTCGAGCCCAGGGTTTCCACAGACGGCAAATTGCGGATCAAGGCGTTGCGCTTGGCCATGCGCTGGGTGGCCATTGCCAAGGCCAGTGTCACGGTCGGCAGTAGGCCTTCCGGTACGTTGGCGACGATGATGCCGATCGCGAACATGAAATTTTCCCAGAAGCTCAGGCCGATGGCCTGGCCGATCAGAAAAAATGCCGCGCCCAGCAACAGCGCCAGTAGCGCGACGAAGCGGCTCAGCCGAGCGATCTGGCGTTGCAACGGCGATTGGCCCTTGATCGTGGTTTTCAGTGTGTGGGCGATTTTGCCGAATTCGGTGTGCATGCCGGTGGCGAACACCACGGCCTTGGCCTCGCCGGAGACCACCGATGTGCCGGCCAGCAGAATGTTACGGCTTTGCGCCAGGTCTTCGGCCGCCGACGGTAGAGCGTCGCGGCCCTTGGGTAGGGATTCGCCGGTGATGGTCGAGTTATTCACCCGCAGGTTGAAAGCCTCCAGCAGTCGGCAATCGGCCGGGACGTTGTCGCCCTCCTGCAAGACCAGCACGTCGCCGGGCACCAGTTCGTCCGCGAGAATTCGGCACAGCGCGCCGTCGCGGACTACCTTGACCTGGTTCGGCAATAATTTGCGTAGCGCGGCAATGGCCTGCTCGGCCTGGACGCGCTGCCAAAACGAGAAGCAGCCGTTGATCGCGATCACGCCCAATATTGCGTAACCCAGCGTCGCCATGCCTTCGCCGGGTTGTTGGGACTCGGCGAAGAAGGCCAGACCGGCCGCCAGCCAGAGTATCAGCGCGAAGAAGTGTAAAAACTCCCCTGCAAACAACAGCCACTGCGATTTTTTTCGGGTTTCTTCGAGACGGTTGAAACCAAACTCGCGCAAGCGGCCTTCAATTGTCGTATCGGCTAGGCCGTTGGGGCCCGAACCGAGACTGTCGAGGGCTTCCTCGGGCGTTAGGTGGTGAATTTTCATGGTAGCTTCGTGCGGTCGGCTAGCGTGTCGTTTAGTTTAGCGGTGGCCGAGTGATTCCGGATGGTAAATGTCGGCGACGACGCTGCTCGGGATCGGGCATTGCTGATAAAATGAACGGTCTGAGAGTGCGAGTTCGCGGTAGGATGACGTTTTGAGGAAGCAAACATGTGGAGCGGCTACGGGATGACCGGCGGGCGCAGGGCGTTGGCGGCGGGGTTGGCGTTGAGCTTGGCGGGATGCGTTTCGCCGCCGGCCCTGGACAGGGCCGTCATCGAGTACGATAAGGCAACTAACGACGTGTTGGCGAAGCAGTTGCTGCTAAACATCGCCCGCGCCCATCAACACCAACCGCTGCATTTCACCGGCGTATCCAATATCGCCGCCACCTTCAATTTCCAGCTTAATGCCGGCGCCACGCCTGCGCTGACCGGACCGACCGGCTCTCTGTTGACGCCGGTGTTCGGCGGCAGCCTGTCCGAGAATCCGACCATTAGCATCGTACCGATCGAAGGCGAGGAATTCACCCGCCGCTTGTTGACGCCGTTTCAGGAAAGCAAGCTGACGATGTTGCTCAGGCAAGGCGTGGACGTGGATTTGTTACTGCGCCTGTTGGCCGGCGAGCTGCGCTTGTCCGGCGGAGATCAAGCCGGCATCCATCGCAACTTGCCTGCGGACGCCGATGGTTATCGGGTATTTCGCCAGGCCGTGTTGCATTTATCGTCGATTCAGGACCGTCATCGCTTGTTCGTCGAGCCGTTGTTGTTCGAACGTAGTTGGACTTTGCCGGCCGATGCGTTGCCGGCCGAACAACTGGCGGCGCTCGAAAAAAACTACCAAGTGACTTTCGATCCGGCGCGTAAACAACTGACATTGACCAAGCGCGAGGTCGGCCGGATCGTGCTGACCAATTACGATCCGGCTACCTTAAGCAACGAGGAACGGATGCGTTTGCAGCAGGAAGCCGAGCAGGGCGCCGACAACGATGTCAGTGTCGATATTCGTCCCGGATTTCCGGGTGGCGAGTGGCCGTTGCACGGCGTGTTCCGCTTGCGCAGTTTTCACAACGTATTGAATTTCGTCGGCCAAACCTTGGGCGATATGCCCGAATATTCGGTGGCCCGCCATCCGGCCACGCCGGAAGTTCGCGAAAATCCGGCGGAGACGCTGGCCTTGACGGTGGGCGACGAGCCCGACGACGATCTGAGCGTGCGCTTGGGCGACCGTTACTATTCGCTTCGCCCTGAAACCGGCTATCAATGGAACCGGGAAGGCTTTCGGCTGCTCTGTCAGATTTTTCAAATGACGATGACCCAGTTCGCCCAATCCGGGGCTCCCGTCATCACGATTTCCAAATAAGGGGAAGCCTTTGGCCGAATCCATCGATAGCAGCATGATTATGAAATGCGTGGCCTACCACAACGGCGTCAGCGTCGGCGAGGTGTCGATTCCGGACATTAGCGAAGTGATCCGGCAGGATCAGACCTTCGTGTGGTTGGGCTTGCGCGAAACCAATTCGGCCTTGTTGGCCGAGTTGCAACAAGAGTTCGGTTTGCACGATTTGGCAATCGAAGATGCCTGCGCCGCTCACCAACGACCGAAAATCGAGGAATACGCCGATTCGTTGTTCATCGTGCTGCATACGGCCAGACTGGTCGACGACAAAGTGGAATTCGGCGAAACCCACTTGTTCATGGGGGCGAAATTTCTGGTGACGGTGCGGCACGGTTCGTCGCTGAGTCACGCCAAGGTGCGCGGGCGTTGCGAGGCGATGCCGCAGCAATTGGCGAAGGGACCGGGGTTTGCGCTGTATTCGATCATGGATTTTATCGTCGATAACTATGTCCCGGTGATCGACGGCTTGCAACAGCGCTTCGAGGTACTGGAGTCGGCGATTTTCGAGCAACGGCCCAGTCGGCAGACCATGGAAGGCTTGTACGAACTAAAGCGCGAGCTGTTGATGCTGGAAGCGGCGATCACGCCGGTGATCGACATCTGCAACGAATTGATGCGCTTTCATAACGGCTTGATACCGAAGGACGTGCGGTTTTATTTTCGCGACATCGCCGACCATATCAAGCGCATAGACCGATCGATTCAAGGCATGCGCGAGATGCTGATCGCAGCGATGCAGGTTCACCTGACCTTCGAAACCGTGCGGCAGAACGAAGTGGTCAAAGGTCTGGCCGGTTGGGGGGCGATTCTGGCGATCCCGACGATGGTGTTCAGTTGGTACGGTATGAACTTCCGCCACATGCCGGAACTGGAGTGGACCTTTAGTTACCCGTTGGTGCTGGGCGGCGTGGCCTTGAGTAGCTTGCTGCTGTATTGGCGCTTGAAGCGGTCCGGCTGGTTGTGAGTCGTGTTCGTAAGGACCAAATTATAGAGATGATGGATAGCCGATGCCCTAATTGAATGTTTGTTTTTAAATCCCTCAACTGTTTCAACCATCAAAAACCGGCGAATGGCGCCACGGAAACACCATACAATGAAGTTTAGCGTTTTAGTTAGAAGACTCTCCCACCCCCAAGTCAGACGCCGCTTGAAGATCGGCTTGTCGATCTGGGCAATCGCGATAGCCGTGAGTGTTGTCGCCAAACTGGCCTATGACATCGGCTATTTCAAGGCACAGTCGATGATAGACGAAAAAAATGCGGCGGCCCCGGCCACTCGCTCGGTATTGACGCTGGAATACGCACAGCGGATCGTATCCGGCGCGTTGAACGAAGACCCGAATAATCCGAAAACCGTCGTAAGTCAGGTAGTCGATAATAACCCCAGGCTGGCGACGATTGTCGTGGAAAACAATAAGCAAAAGAAAATCGCCTGGATATTCGAGATGCGTTTGTTTTTTGTCGGCGATTTGCTCAACGACCAGGGTTATAACCTGACCGAAGCCATCGAACGTCAGCAGGATATGTACCGGAATAATCGCTGATCGGCGCGGCTTGCGGGCGATCAACACGCCTGGACGGCGAGTGTTGGAACCCCGTGCAGACGGATAGCCCAAACTCCTATCAGCGAGCGTGAATGCCGAGGGCCGTTGGTGGAGCGGCGTCTTTCGGCGCTGAACGACAGTCTCACGGAATTCGAAGTGGAATAGGGCATTTTCTCGGCGTAAACGCTATCGGACACCGTTCTTGTATGGCGAGGCGGCAGCGTTCGTGATGCGGGCGAAAAGATTATCGCAATCGTCGAACGCGGCGGCTTTTAAAATCGCGAATCGGAACTACGCTTCATTTTCTAAACCGGCTCCAAGATCCAGGCTAGCCGAATCGGCCGCGTTGGGCTATAACCTGTCTGTCGTCAAATTTCCCTATAACCGGTGTGCCAGAGACACTCGAATTTGAGTAGGCTAGCTAGCCAAGAATCGACGGCGTTAACTCAATAATCTTTTTACCGCTCCAAGTCGCGCGAGGTTTATTGCCAAGCTTCTAATGCAAATTCCGGATCACCAGGGATATGCGTTTCGATAGTTCAGCTTAAAACAAACACATACTCCCTACTGGCGGTCAGCTTTTTCGATTAATTTTTGTCGCAAGGATTTTGGTCTTGATGCGCCGCGTGATTCGCACTCATCGACTGGATCTTGCTCATACTTTGGAAGTCGATTATGAATACAAAACTATTTGTTGCCACGGCCGCTCTCACGACTATTGTAGGGTGTGCCGTCACTCCCGACCAGACCGCTCAGACGGAAGGCGACGTGAGCCAGTCGTATCCGCCCGCCGGTACCGGTAGTCTCTTGAAAGAGACACTGTATTTCTCTAATCAGGACGATGCGGCTAAAGCTTTGGTCGGCTACAACTATGTCTTGACTTTGCTTTCGAATGGCCGAGTACAGGCCATCGTCACCGGTTTGAACGGTTCCGGTCTCGAAAATCCGTTGAGCGTGGTTAAGGCGAACTCGCAAAAATCGTTGGCCAACATTGGCGATTTGCCGTCGTCGGACGAAACCGAATCGCCGTTTCCGCAAATCTCGTTGAAGGAGAAGCTCAACGGCCAGGCCGCCGTCGACGCCCTAGGTGACAATCTGGCCTTGGTGGCCAAGGCCTATGGGATGTCCGCCGAACGCTTGGAGAATATTTTAAAAAGCGACCAGACCGCTTGGATCGATCAAGGCGGCCGCTTGCTATACATAGAGTCGGATATCCAGCCCGACCCCAAGCAGGGTGCCGGCGAGACCGCGACCGCCGATAGCGCCGACGCGGCGATGGCGGAGGGAAGCGGCAGTACTTACGCCGCGATCGCCGCCTCGACGACCGATCCGTTCACGCTGCACAGCAAACCCGATTCCAATCGCGTCATTTACCTGGATTTCAACGGTCATCAGGCCATCAACACCACTTGGTACAACGGTACGTTGACTGCTCAGGCCTATGATACGGATGGCAATCCCAATGGATTCAGCACCACGGAGTTGAACAACATCCGCGAAATCTGGCAACGCGTGGCGGAAGACTACGCGCCGTTCGACGTGGATGTGACGACGCAAGAGCCGGCGGCCGATGCGATGCAACGCCTTACCAGTAGCGACACTCAATACGGCACCCGCGCGGTCATCACTCGATCGATGCCGGAACTGTGCGGCCAGGTCTGCGGTGGCGTTGCTTATGTCAACGTCTTTTCGTCTTATTCGTCCACTTCGCCCAACCGCTATCAACCGGCTTGGGCTTTCTTCGATAAATTGGGTAACGGCAACCCCAAATATGTGGCCGAGGCGGTATCTCACGAAGTTGGCCACAATCTGAGTCTCTACCACGACGGCACCGCCAGTGTCGGTTACTATTCGGGGCACGGCAGCGGCGCCACCGGTTGGGCGCCGCTGATGGGGGTCGGTTATTACAAACCCGTTTCGCAATGGAGTAAGGGCGAATACCCTGGGGCGAATAACGCTCAGGACGACCTTGCGGTCATTAGTGCGGCGGGTGCTCCGATTCGTGTCGACGATTTTCCGGACAGCATGGCCTCGGCCGCGCCTTTGTCGGGCGATCCCACCTCGGTGGTTCAAACCGGCATTATCGAACGCAATACCGACCTGGATGTCTTCACTTTTTACACCGATGGCGGCGACGTTCAGTTCAATGCGGCCTCGGGTTCGGTGGCCGGTAATTTGGATATTGCTCTGAAATTGTTCGATGCTTCCGGTAAGTCGGTCAGCGAGGTAAATCCGGTCGATAGTCTGTCGGCGTCGCTGAGCGCTACCTTGAACGCGGGTCAATATTTCCTGCAAATCGATGGCGTCGGTAAAGGCGACTTGACGACCGGCTATTCGGATTACGCTAGCCTTGGCCAGTACCAGATTACCGGTAGTTATCCGAAAAACGTCGTGAAACTGATCCCGCCGACGGCCGTCATTTCAGCATTACCGACCGCGAGCGATGCGCCGTCCAAGGTAACATTCAATGGTACGGGCTCTAGCGACCCGGACGGCACCATCGTCGGTTATGATTGGAATTACGGCGACGGAAGTACGAATGGCAGTACCGCCAGTGTCGATCATACCTACGGAACTCCGGGCAACTATACTGCCACGCTGACGGTGACCGATAACGTCGGCTTAAAAAACAGCGCCACGCAATCGATCAATGTCGCTCAGGCGCCGGTAAACGTCAGCATGAAAGTCTCGAACACCGCGATAATCCGCAGATTGTTGACGGGTGGCAAATCGGAGTGTTTGGCCAAAGTGACCGTCAAGTATGGCGAAGCTACATTGGCTAACGCCACGGTGAACGGCTCGTGGAGTTGTTCGGCGAAAACCAGTACCGGTAACATTTCCAAAACCTGGGCTAAATCCGCCGTGACCGGTTCCACCGGTATCGCCAGTATCAGCAGTTCCAGCCTGCCCACCAGCAGCTCCGGAACCTGTGCCTACACCGTTAGCAACGTCGTCAAAAACGGTTATACCTACGACGGCAGCGGCCAGGTGGCGGCGAGTTTTACTTGGTAAGCTAACATTTCCTGTTGTAACGGAAGGCGCGGTTATCCGCGCCTTCTTTTTTTGCGCGGTCGAATGGATTTCCATCGGTTTCGGATGAGCCTGCAACGCGCTTCCGGTCGGGGGGCTTAACGATGGTCGATGTTTTGCTGTCGATCGCGACGCCGATGAGGCTGTTGGCGGTAATAGAGGCTCAGTTGTCGGAACACCGCCGGACAATGTTCCAATAGAATCGCAGGTGTGCAGAAGAACGCTTCACTAAACACCGCGAAGCATTCGGCTGGATCGGTGGCCGCGTAAGGATCGATCCAGCTCGAAATCGGCAACTCGGGATACTGGCGCAATTGGCGGAAGGCAGCGGATAACGCGGTCGTCCACTCGCTCACCGACATATCGGCGTGCAGCGGCGGCATACCGTTGCCGACCCCATTGCGCATATCCAGCTTGTGGGCGATCTCGTGAACGATTACGTTTTGTCCGGATTCCGGATATTCGATGTCTTCCAGGATTTCTTGCCAGGACAATATCAGCGGTCCCGCCGACCAAGCTTCCCCGGTCAGAATTCGCTGTTCTTGATGTACGATGCCGGCGTCGTCGACGTCTTCATGCGCCACGACGAAGGCGTCGGGATAAACCACGACATCCAACCAGCCGTACAGCAGAGCCAAGCCCAAATACAAAACCGGCAGGCAGCACTGTGCCGCGATGACGATGCGCATGTTGGTATTTAGATCAATATCCACGCCGACCAGGTTTTTTTCGCGGAGAAACAACGAGCTCATCACCCGTAAGCGGGCCAGTTCGATTGGCGTCAGTCCTTGCAGTAAAGGTAACTCAGCGGTGGCTTGGGTCCAGGTTTGGAAGGGAATGGCGTGGCCGCGTAGCCGATAACGTCGATAGGCGCGTTTGAATCGGTTTCTCATCAGGTCGTCGCGGTGGTGGTGATGGCCGAATAGCGGGTTCGTCCCGAACGGTTGATAGCAACCAATCTGGCGGATATTTCAACCGGGTCGGATGCAAACCGGATTTAGTCGGCCACAATTGCAGCCGGTCGCGGTGCCGGCATGGTTTGGCACGGTCTTCGCTGGTCTCCAGTCGAGGCGGATTATAGCCCGGTCCGTGTTGACGGGCCGAGCGGACACATTTCAACCGGGTCTATTTTGGAAGCAGGAGCAGCGTATGCGGCAGTCTGATCGTGTTTGGCATCTTATGTTTTTTTGGCTTTCCGTTGCGGTGGCATTACCGGCCGCCGCCGCGCCGGAGCAAGCGCTGGACGTGGGTAGGGGGGAGCGCCTGCTCATATTGGCGCCGCATCCCGACGATGAAAGCTTGAGCGCCGCCGGTCTGGCGCAACGAGTATTCGCCAACGGCGGCAGTGTCCGTAGCGTCGTCGTGACATCGGGTGACGCCTACGTCGATGCCGTGGTTCAGCAAACCGGCAAGCGCAAGCCGTCCGCGGCCGATTTTCTGGCGTTCGGCGAACGTCGCCTGGACGAATCGCGGCGCGCGGCCCAAGTGTTGGGCAAGGGTTTTCTGCATCTGGACTTGTTGGGCTTCTCGGACGGCAGCATCTACTCGGCACTGGTGTCGCATTGGCGGCGCAACCAGCCGATGCGCTCGGACTTCACCGGCTTCGACCATGTGCCTTACAGCGAAGCGGTCGATAGAGGCTACGCGCAAGACGGCCAGGACTTACTCAGCGAACTGGTGGCGATCTTGCGCGAGACCCGGCCGACCATGATAGCCTTCCCGGATGTGATGGAAAACGACTCGGATCACGCTGGTCTGGGTATGTTCACGTTGCTGGCTGTGCGCGATTGGCTGGCGCGCGAACCCTCGCAAAACATTCATCCGAAAATGCTGGCGTACTTGATCCATTGGCGTCCCGGATGGCCGACCGGCTCGAATTGGGGGATCGCTCAGGACTGGAGCGGGCAACCCATGCAACTGCCCGACGATTTGCCGCTGCGCGGACATCACCGGGTGTGTTTGAATTTGATGCCCGCCGAAGTGGCGACCAAGCGTCAAGCCATGGCGGAATATCAAACTCAGCAATTGATCATGGGCGACTTTCTGGCGTCCTTTGTGCGCAGCAGCGAGTGTTTCACCCAGCTGCAAACCGGCGATACCCAACGGATAGAAAATGTCGTCGAACATTGGCGCCATGTCCGCAAAGCCTTCGATAGTCACCCGCTGACTCGGCGAAAAATCTAGTTCGCGCTCGGATTGGCGTGACGCCGCGCCGATCCGAGCAATTTGGCGCGGCAGCGGTTCTTTGCCTTCATCTTCAGGGCTTGTCGCGTTCAGCCGATAGAGTCATCCGCTCGAACGGCTTGCCGTGGCGGTGCATAGCTTCGAACGGCGCGGTGTTCGCGGCGGCCGCCGCCGATCTCTCTCGGTTTTCGGCCGGATATTCTCCGCTTCTGCCGCCTGGAGGCTAAACTTCCACGCTTCGCTAGGCCCGCTGGACTTGGATAGTCGCCGGCTTTCCTTTACATCGCGGTACGTTCCCAGTACCGTAATCCGGATGGGCAACAGACCGGCCGGCTACCAAAGCCGCCAAGCCGACGTTTCGCATCGATTCGGCGTTAAAACCAGCGCTGCGCCTGGCCGCCGAACGCGAGCATCGCTTTCTGGCTAACAGGGTGGAAGTGCTGATTCACGGCTTTTGCGGCTAATACGGCATCGCCGTTCCCAGCCAATCGACTAACCCCAATAACCAAGACTAAACACGCCACACCATCACCGATTCATGGCTATTAAAAAATCCGATCTTTATTCCTCGCTGTGGGCCTCGTGCGACCAATTGCGCGGCGGCATGGACGCCAGTCAGTACAAGGACTACGTGCTGTTCATGCTGTTCATCAAATACATCACCGACAAATACGCCGACAGCGACGACTTCGTGCCGCCGGTGGCGATTCCGCCCGGCGCCAGCTTCAAGGACATGATCGCCCTCAAAGGCAAATCCGACATCGGCGACAAGATCAACACCCAAATCATAGCGCCACTGGTCAATGCTAACTCCCGTTTGGCGCTTAGCGATTTCCCCAATTTCAACGATCCCAACAAACTCGGCGAAG
Organism: Methylomonas sp. MS20; assembly: GCF_050275925.1. Lineage (NCBI taxonomy): Bacteria > Pseudomonadati > Pseudomonadota > Gammaproteobacteria > Methylococcales > Methylococcaceae > Methylomonas > Methylomonas sp. MS20. Next base: position 3,300,027 of record NZ_CP189962.1, on the reverse strand, counting down.
GCAAGGACATGGTGGAGAAGCTCTCCAACCTGATCGGCATTTTCCAAAAGCCCGAGCTGGATTTCTCCAAGAACCGCGCCGAGCACGACGACATTCTCGGCGACGCCTATGAGTACCTGATGCGCCACTTCGCCACCGAAAGCGGCAAGAGCAAAGGCCAGTTTTATACGCCGTCGGAAGTCAGCCGGGTCATCGCCAAAGTGATCGGCATCTCGCCGGAAAACGCCAAAGGCTCGACGATGGCTTACGACCCGACTTGCGGCTCCGGCTCCTTGCTGCTAAAAGTCGCCGCCGAAGCCGGCAAACACATCACCCTGGAAGGTCAGGAAAAGGACGTGACCACCGCCGGTCTGGCGCGGATGAACATGATCCTGCACGACTTCCCGACCGCCACCATCCTGTCCGGCAACACGCTGGCCTCGCCCAAGTTCAAAGATGGCGAGCAACTGCGCACTTACGATTACGTGGTCGCCAATCCGCCGTTTTCCGACAAGACCTGGAGCACCGGCCTGACGCCGGGCGACGATGCTTACCAGCGCTTTGTTTGGGGCGAGCCGCCGGCCAAACAAGGCGACTACGCCTATTTGCTGCACATCATCCGCAGCCTGAAAGCCAATGGCAAAGCCGCCTGCATTCTGCCGCACGGCGTATTGTTTCGCGGCAATGCCGAAGCGGTGATCCGCCAACAGTTAGTGCGCTCGGGTTATTTGAAAGGCATCATCGGTCTGCCGGCCAACCTGTTTTACGGCACCGGCATCCCGGCCTGCATTTTGGTCATCGATAAAGAAAACGCCACCGCCCGCAAAGGCGTGTTCATGATCGACGCCAGCAAGGGCTATATCAAGGACGGCAACAAAAACCGCCTGCGCGAGCAGGACATCCACAAAATCGTCGACACCTTCGGCAAGCAAGCCGACGTACCGCGCTATGCGCGGATGGTGCCGCTCGACGAAATCGCCGATCCGAAAAACGACTTCAACCTGAACTTGCCGCGCTACATCGACAGCAGCGAGCCGGAAGATATTCAAGACATAGCCGGCCACCTGAACGGCGGCATCCCCGAGCGCGACCTGGATGCACTAGCCGATTACTGGCAAGTGTTGCCCGGTGTGCGCGCCAGCTTGTTCGCCGTGCTGCGCCCCGGCTATACGCAATTGACGCTGCCGCTGGCCGAGGTCAAACCCGCCATCTTCGGCCACGCCGAATTCACCGCCTTCAACGCCCAAGCCAGCGCACGCTTTCAACATTGGCGCGACGCCGTCACGCCGCTACTGACCGGCTTTGGCAAAGACGGCCATCCCAAAGCATTGATCGAAACCATCGCCGAAGACTTGTTGAATACCTTCAAGCCTGCGCCGCTGCTGGATGCCTACGACATCTACCAGCACCTGATGGACTACTGGGCCGAAACCATGCAGGACGATTGCTATCTGATCGCCGCCGACGGCTGGGTCGCCCAACCCACACGCATCGTCGAAACCGACAAAAAAGGTAAAACCAAGGACAAAGGCTGGGTTTGCGATTTGCTCCCCAAGCCCCTCATCGTCGCCCGCTACTTTGCCGACGAACAGGCCGCCATTGAGGCCAAACAAGCCGAACTGGAAGCCGCCATCGCCAGCCTAGCCGAGCTGGAAGAAGAACACGGCGGCGAAGACGCCATCTTTTCCGGATACGACAACATCAATGCCGCCGCCGTTAAAGACCGGATCAAGGAAATTGGTAAGGATTCGGATGGTGCCGAAGAGTTAAAAGTGTTGAAACAATGGCTGGAATTTGGCAACCAGATCGGCGTGTTGAAAAAACAAATCAGGGAAGCCGAAGCCGCGCTCGACCAAAAGGCCTATGAAAAATACCCGACGTTGAGCGAAGCCGAAATCAAAACGCTGGTGATCGACGACAAGTGGATGGCGCATCTGTCCACCGCCGTACAGGGCGAACTGGACCGGGTTTCGCAGACTCTGACCCGTCGCATCCGCCAACTGGCCGAACGCTATGCCGCGCCACTGCCGCAGTTGGAAGACGAGGTAAGCAAACTGGCGAGCAAAGTCGAGCGACATCTCACCAGGATGGGCATCACATGGAAATGAATCCTCCCAACGGCACAATAAGTCAGACACTGTCCGACCAATTGCGTTGGTCATATCCGGTCGAATGCCTCAAAATCCAGCACACTTTGGTTTGTGCTCGCTACGCACGCCAAATCACCGACCAAGACGTATTCAAGCCAAAATTGAAAACCTTATCGAGGACAATGCCATGCAAGTCGTATTAACAAAAGAACTGGTGATGGATAGCTCACATGGTGTTTCATTAGCCGACCTGCCCATTGCCACCGGCGAAAAATTCACCATCATAGTGCTTAAAGATAGCGACGCCGGCAGCCAGCAAGCCGCAGAGCGCAGAACAGCCTACGCCCATCGCTTCGCAGTCGAGGATATCGAACTGCTCGCCAGAGACGATTTGTATGCGCGTTAACAGCTTTATCGATACCAACATCTGGGTGTACGCGCATTTTCAGCACAGTCATGAAAAATGCGCTATTGCGTTGGAATTGATCGAGACCTTGCCGGAATTGGTAGGCAGTACCCAAGTGCTCAATGAGTACTACAGCGTGATGCTGAAAAAGAAAGTCAACGACAGGCTGATTCAAGACAATATCGAGGTCATCATTTCGATTGCAGCCATCCAGACCATTCAAGTCACCACGATACGTTTCGCCCATCGGCTCAAAGTGAAATATGGTTTTTCCTATTGGGACAGTTTAATTGTCGCCAGCGCCTTGGAAGCCGATTGTCGACAGCTTTATTCCGAAGACCTGCAACACGGTCAGGTGATCGAAGACCGCTTGACCGTCATTAATCCTTTCGTGAACCTCCAGTAACCGGAAGAATGGAACGTATGGCATGGAAATCAACCGTCTGTCCAATGTTCAACGGTTCGCCGATGCCGAGGAGCATGCAAAGCCATGAGTAGTCAACCAACAAACCATGCCGAGGCGGTCAACGAGGCCAGCGCGGCTTATCGCTTGCAGGCTGGTAAGGCGGCTTTGCGTAGGCCGGGGTACAAGATGACGGAGGTGGGGGTTATTCCGGTGGATTGGGATGCTGTATTCTTGGATGATGTCACAACCCATATTGGCGATGGATTGCATGGAACACCGGCTTATTCGTCCAATGGAGAGTATTTCTTCATCAACGGCAACAACCTGAATGGCGGCAAGATAATTGTCACGACCGACACAAAATTGGTTGATCACGCGGATTTCGTCAAATACCGGAAACCACTCAGCGATAGATCAATACTTCTGTCGATCAATGGTACCGTCGGCAATCTTGGATTGTATGAAGGTGAACCCGTAGTTCTAGGGAAGAGCGCGGCCTATTTGAACTTGAAGCCGGCAGTTTCTAAGCGGTTTGTCTATCACTCTCTTCAGACATTAATTGTAAAGCGACAATTCTTTGATGGGTTGACTGGATCGACTATTGGCAACTTAGGCTTGGCTACCATTCGAAAAACACAAATCCCTCTCCCTCCCACCGACACTGAACAACGTGCCATCGCGGCGGCGTTGAGCGATGTGGATGCGCTGCTGGACGGGTTGGAGCGGCTGATCGCCAAGAAGCGCGACCTTAAACAGGCCGCGATGCAACAACTCCTCACCGGCCAAACTCGCTTGGCGGGGTTTAGTGGGGAATGGGAGATGAAGCGGTTGACGGAGCTTGCAGATATTCGCAGCGGAGGAACGCCAAGTACCGCTGTTCCGCAGTTCTGGGATGGAGAGATTCCATGGAGCACCCCGACGGACATAACCGCACTTGGTGGACGCAAATATCTGTGCCACACCAACCGCATGATTACGCTGCGTGGACTGAAATCGAGTTCTGCGGAAATGATTCCGGCCTATTCAATTGTGATGACTTCGCGAGCCACTATTGGCGAATGCGCCATAAACACAGTTCCGGTTTCAACCAATCAAGGCTTTAAGAATTTCGTGCCGTTCGAGAAGACAGACGTGGAGTTTCTGTATTACCTGCTCACGATGCAGAAATCAGGATTTATAAGCCTTTGCGGCGGCAGCACTTTTCTGGAAATCGGCAAAGCGCAGCTCGCCGTGTATCAGGTTAGGCTCCCAAGAACGAAGGCCGAACAAACCGCCATCGCCGCCATCCTCTCCGACATGGACGCCGAACTCGCCGCGCTGGAAGCCCGCCGCGACAAAACCCGCGCGCTGAAAGAGGGCATGATGCAGGAACTGCTGACCGGCAGGACGAGGCTGCTATGACCACGCCACCCGTCGTTCCGGCAGGGATTGCCGGAACCCAGATTACAGGGAGGTAAACGCCAAAACCTTCCGTGGCTTCTGGACCCCGGCAATCCCTGCCGGGGTGACGGTGTAAATTGCCACTTACCGGCATTTGAGTATACCGGTGCTTAGCCCGCCGCGAAAAAACCCGCGCCCTCAAACAGGACATGATGCAAGAACTGTTGACCGGCCAGACCAGGCTGCTATGACCACGCCACACCGTCGTTCCGGCAGGGATTGCCGGAACCCAGATTACAAGGAGGTAAACGCCAAAGCCCTCCGTGGCTTCTGGACCCCGGCATTCCCTGCCGGGGTGACGGCGCCGCGAGCCACTTTACGGTACTGAAGTTTAACGCAGCCGTCTGCCCGCCGCGACAAAACCCGCGCCCTCAAGCAGGGCATGATGCAAGAACTGCTGACCGGCAGGACGAGGCTGCTATGACCACGCCACCCGTCGTTCCGGCAGGGATTGCCGGAACCCAGATTACAGGGAGGTAAACGCCAAAACCCTCCGTGGCTTCTGGACCCCGGCAATCCCTGCCGGGGTGACGGCGCCGCGAGCCACTTTACGGTACTGAAGTTTAACGCAGCCGTCTGCCCGCCGCGACAAAACCCGCGCCCTCAAACAGGACATGACGCAAGAACTGTTGACCGGCCAGACCAGGCCGCTATGACCAAGCCACCCGTCGTTCCGGCAGGGATTGCCGGAACCCAGATTACAGGGAGGTAAACGCCAAAACCCTCCGTGGCTTCTGGACCCCGGCATTCCCTGCCGGGGTGACGCCGCCGCGAGCCACTTTACGGTACTGAAGTTTAACGCAGCCGTCTGCCCGCCGCGACAAAACCCGCGCCCTCAAACAGGACATGACGCAAGAACTGTTGACCGGCCAGACCAGGCCGCTATGACCAAGCCACCCGTCGTTCCGGCAGGGATTGCCGGAACCCAGATTACAGGGAGGTAAACGCCAAAACCCTCCGTGGCTTCTGGACCCCGGCATTCCCTGCCGGGGTGACGCCGCCGCGAGCCACTTTACGGTACTGAAGTTTAACGCAGCCGCCCGCCCGCCTTGACAAAACCCGCGCCCTGAAACAGGGCATGATGCAGGAATTGCTGACCGGCAAGACGAGGTTGCTATGACCACGCCACCCGTCGTTCCGGCAGGGATTGCCGGAACCCAGATTACAGGGATGTAAACGCCAAAACCCTCCGTGGCTTCCGGACCCCGGCAATCCCTGCCGGGGTGACGGCGCCGCGAGCCACTTTACGGTACTGAAGTTTAACGCAGCCGTCTGCCCGCCGCGACAAAACCCGCGCCCTCAAACAGGGCATGATGCAGGAACTGTTGACCGGCCAGACCAGGCCGCTATGACCACGCCACCCGTCGTTCCGGCAGGGATTGCCGGAACCCAGATTACAGGGAGGTAAACGCCAAAACCCTCCGTGGCTTCTGGACCCCGGCAATCCCTGCCGGGGTGACGGTGTAAATTGCCACTTACCGGCATTTGAGTATACCGGTGCTTAGCCCGCCGCGACAAAACCCGCGCTCTCAAACAGGGCATGATGCAGGAACTGTTGACCGGCAAGACCAGGCTGCTATGACCACGCCACCCGTCGTTCCGGCAGGGATTGCCGGAACCCAGATTACAGGGAGGTAAACGCCAAAACCCTCCGTGGCTTCTGGACCCCAGCAATCCCTGCCGGGGTGACGGCGCCGCGAGCCACTTTACGGTACTGAAGTTTAACGCAGCCGTCTGCCCGCCGCGACAAAACCCGCGCCCTGAAACAGGGCATGATGCAGGAACTGTTGACCGGCAGGACGAGGCTGCTATGGCCACGCCACCCGTCGTTCCGGCAGGGATTGCCGGAACCCAGATTACAGGGAGGTAAACGCCAAAACCCTCCGTGGCTTCTGGACCCCAGCAATCCCTGCCGGGGTGACGCTGCAATTATTGCGGTATTTGCGTTAAAGTTTGTCGGCGCTGTTTTTGGCGGGATCAAAGTCAGCAGGTCAAACTGAAAATCATGCAAAAATGGATAAACAACCCTGTGTTTATATAATGGCCAGTCAACGAAACGGGACGCTTTACATTGGCGTGACTTCGAATTTGATTGGGCGTGTTTACCAACATAAAACCGATATGGCCGAAGGCTTCACCAAACGCTATGGAGCGCACCTGCTGGTTTGGTATGAGGTGCACGACAGGATGGAGAGTGCCATATTGCGGGAAAAGCAGTTAAAGAATTGGTCGCGAGCCGCTAAAAAACGGCTGATTGAGCAAGCCAATCCGAGCTGGCAGGATTTGTGGCACGACTTAGCCTCAGCATAATAGATTTTTTAGTTTAAGCGTTTGCGAGGCCCAATGATGAACACGATTCCCGCCAAAGAGAAACAACTTCTGGATTGCCTGACGGCAGCGGTTGGTGAAGCGTTAGAACGCAAACGCCGCCTGGGTCAGTATGCCGTGGTCTGGAAAGACGGCAAACCGGCGCTGATTGGTGATGATGCACCGAGCCTACTGCCAGTGCAGTCGGTTGCTGAAAGTGCGGGTGAAAACGCCGGCTAAAACGCTGGTGAAAATACCAAGTCCGATTTTTATAACCGTTGTCGAAAAAACGCTGGCGAAATTGCAACCACAAACCGACAGGCAATAGGAGCTTAATTCATGAGGGAACAGCACAGCCGTTCGGAACGTAACACCCAGAACCGCGTGGTCGCCTTGTTTGCCGACCCTATACGGCCGGATGGCCTGGGCTACCGCTATCTTGGCGACTGGAGCAAGCGGGATAACAACCGTCTCCTTGAAACTAAGCTATTGCGCGACAACCTGACGGCGCGTGGCTATTCCGCCGCCCACATCGGCGCTGCCTTGCAGAAACTGGAGATTGCCGCCGAAACCACCGGCATCACGCTGTATCAGGCCAATCTTCGCACCTATCAGTTATTGCGTTACGGCGTGCCGGTGCAAATTGCCGCCGGCGTGTCCCATGAAACCGTGCATTTGATCGATTGGGACAATCCGGCGCGTAACGATTTTGCTCTGGCCGAGGAAGTGACTCTTAAGGGCGGCCACGAGCGGCGGCCGGACATTGTGCTGTATATCAACGGCATCGCCATCGCGGTGATCGAGTTAAAGCGCAGTTCGGTGGATGTGGCGGATGGCATACGCCAGCTGATCACCAATCAAGAAGCCATTTTCAACCAAGGTTTTTTCAGCACGGTGCAACTGGTGTTGGCCGGCAGCGATGCGCAAGGGCTGCGTTACGGCACTACCGGCACGCCGGAGCAGTTCTTCGTGGAGTGGAAGGATGAAGGGGACGGTTTGGTAGGGGCGGGTTTGAAACCCGCCCCTACGACTGCCATCGGCGCATTGCTGGATCGACCTCTGGCGCAGTTGTGCGGCAAGGCTCGGCTGCTGGATTTGATCCGTAACTTCATCATCTTCGACGCCGGCCAAAAAAAGGTGCCGCGCCAACACCAGTTTTTCGGTGTGAAAGCTGCGCAGGAACGCATCGCCAAGCGCGAGGGTGGCGTTATCTGGCATACCCAGGGTAGCGGCAAGAGCATCTTGATGGTGCCGATCGCCAAGTGGTTGCTGGAGCACGATCCCGAGGCGCGGATATTGGTGGTCACCGATCGCGAGGAGCTGGACAAGCAGATTGTCGGCGTGATGCGCAATGCCGGGGTGATTGGCGAAAACTCGGCGTCGCCGCGTATTACTTCACGGAACGAATTGGTTGCTAAATTGGCTGCAACCAATCCCAGAGTCATGTGTGCTTTGATACATAAGTTCCCTACTCGAAAAAAACGCAAGCGTGAAGATGATCTCTATGAGGGAATAACCGAAGTTCTTGACGACCGAGGACTTCCAAGAATACTCGGCCGATTCTACGTGTTCGTGGACGAATGCCACCGCACCCAAGGCGGCGACATGAACAAGCAGATGAAGCGCTGGCTGGAGAGCGCAATCTTCATCGGTTTTACCGGTACGCCGCTGCTGCGCAAGGACAAGCAAATGACGCGGGACGTGTTCGGCACCTATATCCATACCTACAAGTTTCATCAGGCGGTGGCCGATAAAGTGGTGCTGGATTTGAAGTACGAGGCCCGCGACGTGCCTGAGCGGCTGACCTCGCAGAAAAAAATCGACGAGTGGTTCGAGCAGAAAACCAAGAATCTCAACAACTTTCAAAAAGCGGCTCTGCGTAAACGCTGGGCGACGATGGAAGAGTTGATGAGCGCCGAGGGCCGTAAGCGCGAGGTGGTCGCTGAAATCATCTCCGATTTCGCCCTCAAACCGCGTTTGAACAACGACCGCGGCACCGCTATTCTGGTGGCCGCCTCCATCTACGATGCCTGTCATTATTTCAGGCTGTTCAGAAATACCCAGTTTGGCCCCTACTGCGGCATCATTACCTCGTACGAACCGAATGCCAATGCCATCTCGAAAGAACCCGCCAACAGCGATGAACGCTATAAGTTTGATACCTATAGTCAGTTGGTATTGAAGGATTTTCCGACGACCGAGAAATACGAAACGGAGATGAAGCGCCGCTTCATCGACGAGCCGGCCAATCTTAAATTGCTGATCGTGGTGAGCAAGCTGCTGACCGGCTTCGACGCGCCGAGCTGCAGCTATATCTATCTCGATAACGAACTGCGCGACCACAATCTGTTCCAGGCGATCTGCCGCACCAACCGGCTGGATGGCGACGACAAGGACTACGGCCATATCGTCGACTTCAAAAAGCTCTTTGGCGACGTGCAACAAGCCATCGCGGTCTACAGTTCCGACGAACTGGACATCGACCAGGGCAACGGCGGCGATAACAACGTGCGCCTGAAAAACTGGCTGGAAGAAGGCAAGAAGCAACTGGACGATGCCCGTCAAGCACTGCACTACCTGTGCGAACCGGTACTGCCGCCGCGTGAAGTCGAGCAGTACTTGCATTATTTCTGCGGCGATGCCGCTAATCCCGAGGCGCTAACCGAAACCGAAGCATTGCGGGTGACGTTCTACAAGGCAGTGGCGATCTTTGCCCGTGCCTACGCCGACATCGCCCAGGAACTGATCGAGGCGGGTTATTCCGAGGCCGAGGCATTGAAAAAGGCAGTGGAGTTCTACGCCGAGATTCGGGCCGCCATCAAGAAACACTCCGGTGAAGAGCTGGACATCAAGCCTTACGAGGCTGACATGCGCCACCTCATCAACACATACATCCAGGCCGACCCGGCGGAGGCATTAGGGGAACTGGGTGAAATGTCGCTGACCGAGCTGATCATCGAGACCGGTATCCACGACGCCATTGCCAAGAAACTGAACCAGAAAGGCAAGCTGTCGAAGAACGCTATCGCCGAGGGGATCGTCAACAACGTCCGCAAGACCATTATCCGCGACCAGCTCACCGACCCTAGGTTCTACGCGCGGATGTCCAAGCTGCTCGACGATCTGATTAAGCAAAGCCGAGCGGATACGGCCGCTTATGAGGCGTTTTTGCGCAAGGCCGAAGAGTTGGTCAAACGCTTGGCGGCCAAACAACCCGAGGCCGGCATTCCGGCGATTTTGCATGGCAAGCACGAGGCCATCGTCGTTTACAACAATCTGGCAGACCTGATGCCGGAAGCCTCACCGACGCCACAGGCGCATGAACCCAAGGCCGACTATAGCGATGAGCGTGCGCAACTGGCCCTAAAAATTGATCATGCCATGAGGGAGCAAGCGCCGGCGGGCTGGAAAGGTGATGAAACCAAGGAGCGTGTCGTTCAGAATTTCTTGTACCCAATGCTGAACAAGAACCCGAATGCTACGCTGGCACTATTCGAGATCATCAAGAATCAGCCGGGCTACTGATGACTGAAACCATCGAACTGGGTGAGATTGTTATCGAGGTGACTCGAAAGGCGATCAAGAACGTGCATTTGTCTGTGCATCCGCCGGAAGGCCGCGTTACCTTGGCCGCGCCGCTGGAAACCCGTTTGGAAGTGGCCAGGGCTTACGCGATTTCAAAGTTGGGGTGGATACGCAATCAACAGGCCAAACTTCGCAATCAGGCCAGAGAGACGCCCAGGCAGTTTGTCGAGCGAGAGACCCACTATCTTTGGGGGCGACGGCATTTGCTGACGATCATGGCACGCGGCGGCAAGCCGTTTGTGAATGTCGATCACCGGCGGATTTCCATGTACTTGCCGCCAGATACGTCTCTGGAAAAACGCGCCGAGTTGCTGCACGAATGGCATAAGGTGTTGCTGCATCAGGCCATCCCGCCGTTGATTGCTAAATGGCAAGCCAAGCTGGGCGTAACGGTTAAGCAGTATTTTTTGCAGCGGATGAAAACCAAATGGGGCAGCTGCAACCCCAAAGCCGGACATATTCGCTTGAATACCGAATTGGTCAAGAAGCCCAGGCATCTTTTGGAGTATGTGCTGGTACACGAAATGGTGCATCTGTTGGAGCCAAGCCATAACGAACGGTTTGTCGCGATCTTGAACGAATATTATCCGGCCTGGCGCGAGGCGCGGGCCGAGTTGAACGAGCTGCCGTTGAGCGCCGAACAGTGGCGAGAATAGCACGAGCAGTTTCGCCGATTTTGGTGTGGCGTCGGGCGGTCGGCATCGGCAATAAGCCGCGCCGACGAGACAGTCGGCTACCGATGCCGCTGGTTTGTTCCGTTCCAACCGAGAGCGGTCCGTTGAATACTCGGGCCGTTCTCGGTTCGGCCGAGATGGCATCGCTTGGACGGAAAATAGCGCGACTCAGCGGGTTTAAGCCGGTTCGTATTTGAAGGGCAGCTGTTCCGCTCGCCACGAGGCCGATTCGATATACGCGGCCAAGTCGGTGTCGTTCAAATCGGTGCGGCTGGCGGAGCCGTCCCGCAGGGCTTGGGCCAAGACGCGTTTGGCGACCGATTGGCAAACTTTTTTCAGATCGGCGACCGGCGGGTAAATCAGGCCGGCATCCAACCAATGTTCGGCGGTGTAGTCCGCTAGTGCATAGGCGGCTTCCTGGACCATTTCGTCGCTGATGCGGCTGCATTCGGCCAAGGTCGCCGCCAAACCCAAACCCGGAAAAATGAAGGCGTTGTTTCCCTGACCCACCGGATATTGCCGCCCGCCGTAACTGGCGTCGGGGAACGGACTGCCGGTGGCGACGATGGCCCGCCCCTCGCTCCAATTCAGCAAATCTTGCGGATTGGCTTCGCAATTGTCGGTTGGGTTGGATAGCGGGAAAATGATTGGTTGCGCATGGAAACCGGCCAGATCGGTAACGATTTCCCGGCTGAACAGGCCCGCGACGCCGGATAAACCCAATAGCACGCTGGGTTTGGCGTGGGCGATGACCTCTTGCAAACTGGGTACCTGGCCGGCGGCAACGCCCCAGTCGCGGTAAATATCCGGATCTTGCGCCAACGGCGATTTGTAGGCATCGCTGGTGCGGCCTTTGACGACCAGACCGTGCGCGTCGATGACGAAAATCCGGGCTTGCGCGGCGTCTGGCGTCAGACCGGCGCGAATCATGCCGCTTTTGATCGCGGCCGCCACGCCGATACCGCCGGCGCCGGCGCCGGCCACCACGACGGTTTGATCGGTCAAGGCTTCGCCCTTCAGTCGGCAAGCCGACAGCAGACCCGCCAGCGCCACCGCGCCGGTCCCTTGAATGTCGTCGTTGAAGCACGGAATCCGGTCGCGGTAGCGCTCCAGCACGTCGAACGCGACGTTTTTGGCGAAATCTTCCCATTGAATGATGGCCTTGGGCCATTTGGCTTGGACAGCCGCGACGAATTTATCGACGATCTCGAAGTAGGCGGGGCCGGTCAGGCGTTTTTGCGGCACGCCCAGATAAAACGGATCGGCCAGCAAATCGTCGCGGTTGGTGCCGACGTCGAGGTTGACCGGCAGCGTTTGGAAGGGGCACAGGCCGCCGCCGGCGGTATACAGCGCCAATTTGCCGATCGAGATCGCCAGACCGCCCATGCCTTGGTCGCCGATGCCCAAAATGGCCGACGAGTCGGTCACCACCATCATCCGGATGTCGTGCCAGGGGTAGTTGTCGAGGATGGTACCGGCCCGGTCGATGTTTTCCACCGAAAACGTCAGGCCGCGCGCGGTGGTGTACATCGAGCTGAATTGTTGGACGGCCTGACCGATCGTCGGCGTGTAAACGATGGGGACCATCTCTTCCAAATGGCGCTCCAACAGCGCGTAAAACAAGACTTCGGAACGTTCCTGGGTGGCGCGGAGAAATTGGTACTTGGCCAGATCGCTGGGCTGTTTTAGGTAGTTGGCGTAGAGACGGTCCAATTGGCGGTTAAGATCGGTCACTCGGGGCGGCAACAAGCCGTCCACGCCCAGCTCGATACGCTCTTCGATCGTGAAAGCGGTGCCTTTATTGGTGGCCGGCAGCCGGAGTAGGGCTATGCCGCGAATTTTAGCGGCGATATAGGTTTGGCCGTTGGCATCTTGCCGGTAATCGAAGTATTCGCTCAATGGAGTCATCGGGTTTCCTTTGCGTAGTCGGAGGAGGTCGGGTGTCGACGCGGCATTCGCGGCGGCGGGTCTTCATGGGTCAATCGCATATTGCTTGGCGTTGTCGTTTGCCGGTTTGCGGACGTTTGGCCGGCGCTGGCGAGGCGCCGGCTTCGAACGCCGGCCGGCCTTTTTCGCCGCTCCGCCGGTAGTCGGCCGCCAAGGCCGCCGCCGCCGGAGCGGCCGGTATCCGCAAGCGCTCGGTCATGATGCCATAGCTTAGCTCGTACAGGCGTTTCAACGCGATTTGCCAAGTGCTGCCGGCGCCGGCGTACAGCGCGTCGCTAAAGTCTAAAAACCGTTCGAACGGCCGATCGCCGCACAGGAGGGGTAGGCTGGTCGTAAAGCGGCCTGAATTACCGATCATATCCCAGTATCGGGCAAATCGCTGCATGCGTTGAATCTCGCTGAAACCGATATCGCGGGTGGCGAGTACCGAATAAGGCGGATTCGGATCGTAACGCATCCGGTAGGCGTCGTCGTGACGGTTGATCGGCGCGCCGCGCAGGCGCTTTAAAATGCCGACCTGAATTTCCTGTGGCCCGAGCGCGTAGAGGTGGTCGAAGCTGGCGCCGAAATTGGCGAGGGTGTCGCCCGGCAAGCCGAAGATCAGATCGGCGTGAATGTGGACGTGGGTGTGTTCGCGCAACCAGCTCAGGTTAGTGGCGGTCGCGGCGTTGTCCTGGCGGCGGCTGATCCGTTGTTGTACGTCCGGGTCGAAGCTTTGCACGCCGACTTCGAATTGCAGCACGCCGGGCGGAAAACGGCGAATCGCTTCGCGCAGGCGTTCCGGCAAGTGATCGGGAATGACTTCGAAATGCACTTGCAGGCCGTCGCCGAGCCGATCCAGAAAAAATTCCAGTATTGCCACGCTGTTGTCGATACGCAGGTTGAAGGTCCGGTCGATGAATTTGAAATGGCGGCCGCCGCGTTGGTATAGCGCGTCCAATTCGCTTAAAAACGCCGCGAGCGGAAACGGCTTGGCGGTGACGTCGAGCGCCGAGAGGCAGAACTCGCATTTAAACGGGCAGCCGCGCGAGGCTTCCACGTAAGTGAGGCGTTGGCGCAAATCGCTATCGCTGTAGTACGGGTAGGGTGAGGCCAATTCGGCGAGCGCCGGCGTCGGTCCGGCGACGATGCGTGGCTCGGGCCTTACGCCGGCCAACAATTGACGGCACAGTGCCGGAAAACTCCGTTCGCCGGGACCGGTGACGATGTAATCGGCCAGTTCGGCACAGGCCGGCAAATCCGGTGGATGGCTGACTTCCGGCCCACCCAGCACGATGGTGATGTCCGGCGCGACTTGCTTGAGGATGGCCAGTACCGCGCCGATTTCCGCGACGTTCCAGATGTAAACGCCAAAGCCGATAATTCTAGGCCGGCGGTCGAGCAAGCGCTCGACGATTTCCGCCGGCCGTTGCTGCAGGCCGAATTCGGCGATTTGGGTACGTTCGCGCAGTTCGGCCATATTGGCGTACAGGTAGCGCAAACCGAAGGCCGAATGAATGTAGCGAGCATTCAGAGTACACAGCACTATCTCGGTCATGCCGGGCTGATCCGGAATTGCGAAAATGTTTCCGCGCGGTTGCGGCCGGTTTGTTTGGCACGGTATAGCGCGGCGTCGGCGGCTTCCAGCAGCGCGTCGCCGTTAAGGCCGGTGTGTTCGGAACTGGCGATGCCGATGCTGATAGAGCTGTTGATCGGCGTTCCGCGCCAATCGACCGTTTGCTCGGCTTGGATGCGGCGCAAACGTTCGGCCAATTGGTGGGCATCCAGTTCGGTGGTGCCGGGTAGCAGCAGGCAAAATTCCTCGCCGCCGTAGCGGGCCAGATAGTCGTCGCGGCGGATTTCCAGCCGTGCTCTAGCCGTCAGCTGACGCAGGACTTCGTCGCCGGCCCGATGGCCGTGGCTGTCGTTAATCAGCTTGAAGTGATCGACGTCCAGCATAACCACCGACATCGGCTCCTGACGGCGTTGGCTGCGCGCCAGCATGCGCTGCAACTCCAACTCCAGACTGCGCCGGTTCCACGCGCCGGTCAGCGCATCGGTAGTGGCCAGATTTTCCAGTTGCGAAGCCATCCGGTAATTGACCATCAAGATAAAGCCGAAGGTCAGAAACAATTGGATGACGCTGCCCGCCAAGAACATGACCGGGTTGATTAGCATCGGGCTGAACAGGGTGTAGGTACCCGGCGGCGCCGAGTAAATCGCGATCGCTCGAGAGGCGTAGATCAGACTTAGCACCGCGAAAGAGGCTCCGGTCAACCAGTGGGCGGTGCGTTCGGGCGTGGGCAGTCTGATCAGCAAGGCGCGGGCGCAGGTGAAATTGATCGCCCCGAACACCAGCGAATTGGCGATGGCTCGAAATTGAATATTGATGTGCACCAGACTGAACCAATAACTGAAAAATCCGACCGCCACCACGACGGCGATCATCCAGCGAATGTGGCAGGCTTCTCCCTTGAAGGCTTGAATGCCGGCCAATTGGGTCGTCGATCCCGCCGCCAGCAATGCCGCGCCGGCGACCACGGGCCAGCCCTGGCCGGCGTGTAGATTGGGCAAGGCGATGGACGAGCCCAGACTGATACAAAAGCTTGCCAAGGCCCAATGCCGGAGTCCTTGCACGCCGCGGGCGTGCAGGCTGGCGACCGCGAGCAGTATCGAGAACAGAAAACTGAGCACGGCTATCATCACCATCATCGTGCGCAGATCGAGGTTCATTGAGATTCCCGGTTGGTTTGATCGTGGGTCGGCTAAAAAGCGGGCCGGCGTTCCGTCAAGCCTACAAAATTTTTTCCTGTCGCGCTACTGGCGCGCTTGGGTCGGGAAACTGAGCAGCGAGCGCCTCGGTTCGCGATCGGCGCGTATTCGGCCTAAAATGCGGTTAGTTACGCTTAAAACAACCGGTTATTTTGATGACAGAGCAAACCTTTCAGTTCGAACAAATCCATATTGAAGTTGCCCGCAACGCGTCGGACGACTTCAATTTGTTTCACGATAAGCATAAGTGGCTGCAGATTACGCATAACCCGTTCAAAGGGCCTATCGTGCTGGGTTTTCAGTTGAATACCCTGATCGAATACCAGATGCGCTTGTACCGCGAAGCGCATCAGGAGGACAAGATCATCGCGGATCGCGGCCTACGCTTCAGTAATTACCAGATCACCTTCGTCAACGCCTTGCGGCCTCGGCAGGAAATGACGCTGGACATCAAAAAAACCCTGATCGCGACGATTCCGGAATTGACCTTGACCAACCGGGTGGCGATCAAATCGCAAGGCAAGACGATCTTGCTGGGTTACAAGAAGGAAACCAAAACCCCGTTGTTCCTGGCCAATACCGATCTGAGCGGCTTGCCGGATTTGAATGCGCTGGCGGACGACAGCATCGTACCCGGCACCGACTTCTTCCTGAAACGAAAGTGGATGCATAACGGCAACGTCAAGAATTTCCTGTCGGGATCGTTGGCGGAACAATCGGCGTATTTCGACGAACTGGCGCACATCGCCAGTTATCCGGAGGTGTTTCCCTGCTGTTTGACCTCGGGGGCCTTGCTGGAAAAGGCCCAGCTGGAACACCACGATTTCAAGGCGAATCCGATGGTGTACACCTCGCACGACATCTCGGTCGATCGCTGCTTGGTACAGCGTTTGAAGAACAACGACAAGCTGCATATTCTGGTCAAGCAACTGCCGGAATCCAAGGACAATACGCTGAACCACACCGATATTCTGCTGCGGACTTACGAGTGTTACGGCGTGTTGGAGGATAGGGAAATCCTGTTCAGAATCAAGCTCAATCTGGTGCCGCTCGAGGAAATCGTCAGGAATTTGAGCGCCAAGCCTCAGTCATAGCGGGTTGGGCTAATGTTGTGAAAATTTTTGAACATCAAGTATAATCCGCTAAGTCGTTAGGCCCGGCCGGTGACGAGATTGCAAATTCAATTAATACAACACTAAAGATAAGGTAAGTGCTTGCAATCAGGCATTTGCATTGTTCGAGGAAAAATATATGAGTAATATCGAAGAACGAGTAAAAAAGATTGTCGCGGAACAATTAGGCGTAAAGGAAGAAATCGCAAACGATGCGTCTTTTGTTGACGATCTTGGCGCTGATTCTTTAGACACAGTTGAACTTGTCATGGCTCTGGAAGAAGAATTCGAGTGCGAAATTCCGGACGAAGAAGCCGAAAAAATCACCACCGTCCAATTGGCTATCGATTACATCAACGCCAACTTGCAATAAGTCGATTCAAGTCAGTTAGTGGATGGCGTTTCCATCCACTAGCCGGTTCCTCCCTCTCTTCCTGGTTGTCTTCTTTTTTACCGGTAGTTTTCTGTGAGCACACGTCGAGTTGTTATTACGGGCTTGGGCGCCGTCACGCCTTTAGCCAACAATGTTGCCGATACTTGGGACGGTATCGTCAATGGCAAGAGCGGCATTAGTCCGATCGATTCCTTTGATATTTCGCCCTTTGCGACCACCTTCGGCGGTGTGATCAGAAACTTCAATATCGGCGACTACATCGCCGAGAAAGATGCCAAACGCATGGACGGTTTCGTGCACTACGGCATCGCGGCAGGTTGTCAGGCTTTCGAAGACTCCGGTATCGTCGTCACCGAACAGAATGCCGAGCGTATCGGCGTCGCGATCGGCGCCGGCATCGGTGGGATTACCGGTATCGAAGAGTGCTACGCCACCTACACGGCGGCCGGCCCGCGGCGGATCTCGCCGTTCTTCGTGCCCGGCAACATCATCAACATGATCTCCGGCAATTTGTCGATTAAATACGGGTTGAAAGGCCCGAATTTCGCGATCGTCACCGCCTGCTCGACCGGCACGCACAATATCGGCGACGCCGCTCGCTTGATCAAATACGGCGATGCGGACGTGATGGTCGCCGGCGGTGCCGAGCGCTGCACGACATCGCCGACCGCGATGGGCGGTTTTGCCGCCGCCAAGGCCTTGTCTCGCCGTAACGACGATCCGCAACGGGCCAGTCGGCCTTGGGATCGCGATCGCGACGGCTTTGTATTGAGCGACGGTGCCGGTGTGATCGTGTTGGAAGAGTTGGAGCACGCCAAGGCGCGCGGCGCCAAGATTTACGCCGAGTTGGTCGGTTACGGCATGAGCGGCGACGCTTATCACATTACGTCGCCGTCCGAGGGCGGCGAGGGCGCGGCGCGCTGCATGCGTAACGCCATGCGCGACGCCAAGTTGAATCCGGAAGACATCGATTACATCAACGCGCACGGCACCTCGACCCCGGCGGGCGACATCGGAGAAACCCACGCGATGAAAGCCGCGTTGGGCGAGTACGCTTACAAGGTCGCGGTGAGTTCGACCAAATCGATGATAGGCCATTTGCTGGGGGCGGCCGGCGGCATCGAGGCCGTTTTAACCTCGCTGGCGATTTGCAACCAGATCGCGCCGCCGACGATCAACCTGGAAAATCCCGATCCGGAATGCGATCTGGATTATGTTCCCAACATCGCCAGAAACATGAAAATCGACGTCGCGATCTCCAACTCGTTTGGGTTCGGCGGCACCAACGGTTCTCTGGTGTTCAAACGCTACGCATAATTTTTGCGGGCCGCGGCAGTGACCGGCGATGTTTCTGCTGAACGGCGAACCCGCGCATTGCATCGATCCGGCCGATCGCGGCTTGCAATACGGCGACGGCCTGTTCGAAACGCTGGAAGTCCGGCAGGGCCGGCCTTTATTTCTCGATCGGCATCTTAGACGTCTGGCGTCGGGCTGCCGGCGTTTGATGATTCCGATGCCCGACGCCGGTTTGCTCGAAGCGGAAGCCTTGTCTTTCGCCGCCGGCAGGGAAGCCGCGGTGCTTAAGCTGATCGTTACTCGCGGTTGCGGCGGGCGAGGCTACCGGCAACCGGACGTTATCCAGCCTACTCGGCTGTTCAGCCTGCATCCCTATCCCGATTACCCCGCGCATTACCAAACCGACGGCATCGTCGCCGATTTTTGTCGGCAACGCTTGTCCAGCAATGCCACGCTGGCCGGCATCAAGCATTTGAATCGTTTGGAGCAAGTACTTGCCCGCGCAGAGTGGTCGGACGACAGCCGCCAGGAAGGTTTGATGCTGGATGTCCAGAATTACGTCGTGGAAGGCACGATGAGCAATCTGTTTATCGTCAAGAACGGCGTTTTGCTGACGCCTGCTTTGACCGATTGCGGCGTGGCCGGCATCGTTCGCGAATGGAGTTTGGCGTTCGCGGCCGCCGAAGGCTTGCCGTCGGTGGAAGCGGCGATCACCGTGGATCAGGTATTGGCGGCCGACGAAGTGTTCGTGACCAACTCGGTGATCGGGATTTGGCCGGTGCGGCGCTTGGCCGGGCAAGATTTCCCGGTCGGGCAGGTGACGCAACGTATATGCGCGGCCTATCGGCTAGCCAAACAACGGGAGTTGTCGTGATGGCTAAGCATGTCATGGGTCACAGCATTGCCGCGTTCACGCTGCTGATGCTGGCGGGACTGATCTCGATCTGGGCCGGGATGCACTATCATCTGATCGAGAAAAAACCGGTGGTGGCCAGCGAAACCGTCATCGAAATCCGCCGCGGCGATACCTTGGACAGCGTGATTTCGACATTGCTGGCCCACCGCGTGCAAATCAACCGCTTCTGGTTCAAGCTGTTCGCCTATCGAAAACACTTGGATCGCGGCCTCAAGCGCGGCGAGTACGTCTTGGCCAAGGGCGCCAGCGCGGCCGACATTTTGCAACAGCTGACCGAAGGTCGCACCCGCCAATATTCCATCACTTTTCCGGAAGGTTGGTCGTTCAAACAACTGTTTCAAGCGGTCAAAACCAATCCTTATTTGGCGCATACGCTCAGCGACGCCGAGTTGACCGAGTTGATGAAGGGCATCGGCTCGGACAAACCTCATCCGGAGGGCTTGTTTTTTCCGGATACTTATTACTTTGAAAAATACACGGCCGATATCGAATTGCTGAAACGCGCACACGACCGGATGCAAAAAGTGTTGGCCGAGGAGTGGTCCAAGCGCGATCAAAACGTGCCGCTGGAAAATCCCTACCAAGCCTTAATCTTGGCGTCGATCGTCGAAAAGGAAACCGGAGCGGCCGAAGAGCGTCGACAAATCGCCGGCGTATTCGCCCGGCGCCTGAAAAAAGGTATGCTGCTGCAAACCGATCCGACCGTGATTTACGGGATGGGCGACAGTTATCACGGCGATATTCGCCACAAGGATTTACGCGAGCCCACGCCATATAACACCTACATCATCGAAGGCTTGCCGCCGACGCCGATCGCATTGCCGGGCAAGGAGGCTATCGTCGCCGCGCTGCATCCCGACCACGGCGATGCGCTGTATTTCGTCGCGCGCGGCAACGGCCGTCACGCGTTTTCATCCACCTTGGCCGAGCACGAAAAGTATGTGGAGCGTTACCAACGATGAGTCGCGGTTGTTTCATCACCTTGGAAGGCGGCGAAGGCGTCGGTAAGTCCACCAATCTACAATTCGTCAAGGCTTGGCTGGAGATGCGCGGCATCGTTTCGGTGGTGACTCGCGAACCGGGCGGCACCGGGATTGCCGAGAAGATCCGAGCGATTCTGTTGGAAAAAGCCGACGAACCCTTGTCCGAGCAGGCCGAACTGTTGCTGGTATTCGCGGCGCGGGCTCAGCACATCCGCCAAGTGATCTTGCCGGCCTTGGAATCCGGGAAATGGGTACTGTGCGACCGTTTCACCGATGCGACTTACGCTTATCAGGGCGGCGGACGCCGACTGGACGTCGCGACGATCGAATGGTTGGAGCATTGCGTGCAGGGCGACCTGCGCCCCGACCTGACCTTGTTGTTGGATGCGCCGGTCGAAATTGGTATGGGGCGGGTCGGACGGCGCGACGCGGCCGACCGCTTCGAAGCCGAGCGTGGCGAGTTTTTCGAGCGCGTTCGCCAGTGCTATCTATCCAGGGCCGCGCAATATCCGGAACGCTACCGGGTCGTCGATGCCGGGCGGCCGCTGGAGGACGTGCAAGGTAGTTTGGCCGACGAATTGGCGGCGTTGTTGGAGCGGCGATGACGACGCTTTACCCCTGGCAGCAGCCGGCTTGGCAAACCTTGCAAGCCTACCTTGCCCAAGGGCGGGTGCCGCAGGCCTTGCTAGTTTCCGGTCCGGCCGGCATCGGCCGGCGGCATTTGCTGGACTACTACGCGCGGGCGTTGTTGTGCGAAACGCCGGCGGGCGACGCTTCAGCCTGCGGGCGCTGTCATGCTTGCCTGTTGGTGGCGGCCGGCACGCATCCCGACTATTTGAGCGTCGAACCCGACGAACCCGGCAAGGCGATCGGTATCGACAAAATCCGCCACTTGATCGCCAAGCTCGCGCTGAAGCCGCAATACGACCGCACCTACCGGGTGGTGATTTTGAGCCCGGCCGAACTGCTCAACACCGCATCGGCCAATGCCTTTCTTAAGTGTCTGGAAGAACCGACCGAAAGGACTTGTTTGCTGTTGCTGACTGAGCAACCTGGCCGGCTACCGGCAACGATACGCAGTCGTTGTCAAAAGCTGTATTGTCCATTGCCGCCCAAGGCGCTGGCCTTGGAATGGCTAGCCGGACAAGGCATATTGACCGACGCCGAACCGATATTGGAGTTGGCGCGCGGTGCCCCGCTACTGGCCGGCGAATATGCACAACGCAACATCGCCGAATATCGCCAGCGCTATTTCCAGGACTGGTTGGCGATAGTTAGGGGGCAGGGCAATCCGTTGGCGGTTGCCGAACAGTGGCAGAAGGGCGAGCCGGTGGAATTAGCGGTGGCCTTGACCTGGATGGCGCAATGGGTGGCGGACATCATTCGCTGCGCTCATGTGGCGGAGCCGGCCGACGCAGCCGATCCCGACATGAAAAATGCCTTGCAAGCCCTGTCCAAGCGGCTAGAATTGCAAGGCTTGTACCGTTTTTACGACGCCTTGTTGCTCGCCAAATCGCAATTGGCGACCCAAATGAACCGGCAATTACTGGTCGAGCAACTCCTGATCCGTTGGTCGCAACTCAATCCGAATTAAGCCATGGCAGAAACTCCGTCACCCCGGCAAGGCATACTCTCGCTGTCGATCAAGGACAAGAACGCCTTGTATGCCGCCTATATGCCTTTCGTCAAAAACGGCGGATTGTTCATTCCGACCAAGCGCGAATACGAAATGGGCGAAGAAGTGTTCATGCTGCTGAATTTGATGGATGAAACCGAGCGATTGCCGATCGCCGGCAAGATCATCTGGAAAACCCCGAACGGCGCCGAGGGTTATCGGGCCGCCGGCATCGGCGTGCAATTTAGCGACCAGGACGGCGGCATGGCCCGCAATAAAATCGAAACCTATCTGGCCGGCGCGCTGGAATCCGACCGCTCCACCCATACCATGTAGTATTGTCGGCATGTCCGCCGGCCTTGATTTTCGTAAACCATCCGATGTTCATAGACTCCCATTGCCACCTCGACCGGATCGACTTGCAACCCTACGGCGGCGATTTTGCCGGTTTCGTCGGCGCCGCTCGCGCCCAGCAAATCAGCCGCATGCTGTGCATAGGCATCGATCTGGAGGCCTATCCCGCCATGCGGCGCTTGATCGAGCCTTACCCCGACATTTCGCTATCGGTCGGCGTACATCCAAACGTGACCGACGGCCGCGAACCCAGCGTCGAGGATTTGCTGGAACTGGGGAGCGACGCCAAGGTAATCGCCATCGGCGAAACCGGACTGGATTATTTTCGCAGCCAAGGCGATCTGGGTTGGCAATTTCGCCGCTTTCGTAACCACATCGCCGTCGCCAAGCAGCTGAATAAGCCGCTGATTATTCATACCCGCGAAGCCGGCCAGGATGCGTTGCAGGTGCTCAGGGAAGAAGGCGCCGATACGGTCGGCGGTATCATCCATTGTTTTACCGAGGACTGGGATTATGCCGAAAAAGCCTTGGAACTGAATTTTTATATTTCGTTTTCCGGGATCGTGACCTTCAAGAACGCCGAAGCGATCAAGGATGTCGCCCGGCGAATTCCGGCCGACCGCTACTTGATCGAAACCGATTCGCCGTATCTGGCGCCGGTACCGCATCGCGGCAAGCCCAATTATCCGTTATATGTGCGGTATGTCGCCGAGCACATCGCCGAATTGCGCGGCGTCGACGTCGAGACGGTCGCCCGGCAGTCCACCGAGAATTTTTATCGCTTATTTGCGGGCGCTTTTGGCGAGGCGCATTGATCGAGTGGGAAAAAAAAGCGGTCAGGACCTGGATGTTTGAGGCTGACCGCATAGAGAGGTGGGGTATAACTCTCATTCCCCGTCTGGGGCGCATACAAGAGTCGCGTTTAGTCTACTGAACTAAAGTGCGGTAGAAAATGTGGCATATTGCCGCGTGGCAAATTGTCGCTACTGAAACCATTGGGTGCGGCGACCTAGCCGCCAAGCTCTAGGCGGAAGCCGTCAACCGAATATGGAACAAGAGATGATAGTGCCCCAGGGGCGTTTTCAACTGGCGCGCCTGCCACACCGGCGCCAGGAAACGCTCAGAGCGTGGGATGCGGCCGACGAATATCTGTTGACTCATCTTGCGGAAATCGGGCTTTCCGACCGCGCGAGGATCGCCATTTTAAACGACGGCTTCGGCGCTTTGGCCGTCGCGCTGCACGCGTACCGGCCGACCGCGATATCCGATTCCTGGCTGTCGCAACAAGCCACCCGCGACAATTTGCGCCGCAACGGCCTAGACGTGGCAAACGTCGCATTGCTGGATAGCCTCGGATTGCCTAGCCCCGGTATCGATTGCCTGCTGATCAAAATTCCGAAAACGCTGGCTTTGCTGGAACACCAACTACACGGCTTGAAACCGCGATTGGCCCCCGGCGCTCGCGTGATCGCGGCCGGCATGGTCAAGAATCTGCCGCCCACCGCCTGGAAGTTACTCGAACGCTTGCTCGGCCCTTGCACGCCGTCGCTGGCGGTAAAAAAAGCCCGCTTATTGTTCGTGCAAGTCGATCCCGACTTGGAACTGTCGGCCAATCCCTATCCGACCCGTTACCGCTTGGAAGACGACGAGTTGATCGTCACCAACCATGCCAATGTGTTTTCGCGCGATTCGCTGGACATCGGCACCCGCTTTTTGTTGCAGCATCTGCCGGACCGGACCGGCTACCGCGATTTGATCGACCTGGGTTGCGGCAACGGCATCGTCGGCGTGATGCTGGCCCGGCGCTATCCGGCCGGCCGTTTGGTATTCGTCGACGAATCGTTCATGGCCTTGGCGTCGGCGCGGGAAAATTTCCAAACGGCATTCGCGGATAGCCGCGACGCCGAATTTGTCGCCGGTGACGGCCTGACAGAGTTTCCGGCCGAAAGGGCCGATTGCGTCGTTTGCAATCCGCCCTTTCATCAACAACATACGGTTGGCGACCAGATCGCTTGGTCGATGTTTACCCACGCCCAAAGGGTCTTGCGTAGCGGCGGCGAACTGCGGGTGATCGGTAACCGTCATTTGAATTATCAGCTGAGTTTGGGCAAGTTATTCGGCAACTGTCGGTTAGTGGCGGCCAATCCGAAGTTTTCGGTATTCAGTTGCATCAAGCGGTGAAGGCTTTTCGGATCCAGGAGGGGGCGCCGATCAATTCGTGCTAAGCCTATCGGGACGGCAATCTGTCTGCGACCAATTTCGATCCAGCGGCTAACGGAGCGCACACCTTGTCTGGTCTGCGTCGTCATCCCCTATGACCAAACCGAAACCGCGATACCTCCCTTGACGATTCCGCGCGTTTTGGCGGCCGCCCGATCGGCAACGGCAAAACCCTAGGTTTCGTCCAGTTTCTAGATATTCTCCTAAACTTTCGGTCAGGGATCTTGGTTCGGGAATCCCACGTAACCGGGAGTTTTAGCGACATGAACGGCAAAGTCAACACGGGCAGTTCCTATCCGCTGGGTTCAACCTTGCGTCCGGGGGGCGCCAACTTCAGCGTGTACGCCAAGAATGCTACCTCGGTCGAGCTGCTGCTGTTCGACGCGGCGGACGACGATATACCCAGCCGCATCGTGCCGCTGGACCCGCTACGCCACCGGACCTTCCACTACTGGCACATCTACGCGCCCGACATTCAAGCCGGCCAGTTGTACGGCTACCGGGTGAACGGGCCCAACAATCCCGAGCGCGGCCTGCGTTTCGATCCGGAAAAACTGCTGCTCGATCCTTACGCGCGCGGCGTCGCGGCCGGGACGAATTACGATCGCCAGGCCGCGTGCCGGCCAGGCGTCAATTGGGGCGCGGCGATGAAAAGCGTCGTGGTCGATTACCGGGGCTACAACTGGGAAGGCGACGCGCCGCTGCGTAAACCGTTTCGCGGTACCGTGATTTACGAAATGCACGTGCGCGGTTTCACCCAGCACGCCAGTTCCGGCGTCGCGGCGGGCAAGCGCGGCACCTATGCCGGCGTCATCGAGAAAATTCCGTATTTGAAGGATTTGGGCGTCACCGCCGTCGAGTTGCTGCCGGTGTTTCAATTCGATCCGCAAGACGCACCGCCGGGTCTGAGCAATTATTGGGGCTATTCGCCGGTCTCGTTTTTCGCGCCGCATTGCGGTTACAGCTCCGATTCGGCGCCGCTGGCCGCGATCGCCGAGTTTCGCGACATGGTCAAAGCCCTCCACCGCGCCGGCATCGAAGTGATACTGGACGTGGTGTTCAACCATACCGCCGAGGGCGATCAGCGCGGGCCGATGTTTTGTTTCAAGGGCCTGGCCAACGATGTCTACTACATCCTCGATCCGCAAAACGGCGCCTACACCAACTACGCCGGCACCGGCAACACGCTGAAGGCCAACCATTCGGTGGTGCGGCGCTTGATTTTGGATAGCTTGCGCTATTGGGTCACGGAAATGCACGTGGACGGTTTCCGCTTCGATTTGGCGTCGATTCTGTCGCGCGACGAAGAAGGCCGGCCGTTTCCGAATCCGCCGATTTTATGGGACATCGAAACCGATCCGGTGTTGTCCGGCAGCAAATTGATCGCGGAAGCCTGGGATGCCGCCGGCTTGTACCAGGTCGGCTGTTTCATCGGCGACTTCTGGAAGGAGTGGAACGGCCAGTTTCGCGACGACATCCGCGATTTCTGGCGGGCCGCGCCGGGTAGTGTCGCCAAATTGCCCAATCGTCTGTTCGCCAGTCCCGATATTTTTGCCGCCGAACGGCGCGAACCCGAAACCAGCGTCAACTTCGTGACCTGCCACGATGGTTTTACGCTCTACGATTTGGTGTCGTACAACGTCAAGCACAACGAAGCCAATCGGGAAGGCAATCGCGACGGTTGCGACAACAATCTCAGCTGGAATTGCGGCGCGGAGGGGCCAACCGACTCCGGTGACATCAACCGGCTGCGCAAGCGCCAGATCAAGAATTTCCTGGCCTTGACCTTGCTTTCCGCCGGCACGCCGATGCTGACGATGGGCGACGAAGTCTGCCGCAGTCAGTGGGGTAACAACAATGCCTATTGCCAGGATAACGAGCTGAGCTGGTTGGATTGGTCCTTGCGGGACAAACATGCCGACATCCACCGTTTCGTTAAACTACTGATCGAGTTGCGCGGCTTGCTGTATACCTGGAAGGAGTCGCAAGCCACGTTGAATCTGTTTTTCCAACAGCTGTATATCGAGTACCACGGCGTTAAACTGCATCAGCCGGATTGGGGACGGGATTCGCACGGCCTGGCGATTCTGATCGCCAAGCTGCAGCGGCCGTATCTGATTTATTTTATTTTCAACAGTTATTGGGAAAGCCTGGCTTTCGAATTGCCGCGGAGTTATCAAAACGCCCCGCTGCAATGGGCGCGGGTGATCGATACCGCGCTGGCGTCGCCGGACGATTGCGTCGGTGCCGAGGCGGCGGTCGCGGTGGGCGAGTTCGTTTACCGCGCCCAAGCCCGGTCGACGGTGATGTTGCTGGCGAAAATCTAAACCGCCGCCGGCGTGCCGGAATCGGTCCTATCCGCTTATAATGCGCCGCTGTTTAACCGTGTCGCGCGGTCAATTTCGACCTATCCGCCTCTCGCCCACCTGGCGAGACCGAAGGCGGATCTAAAAACCGGAATTCGCGGTGCGATGACTACATTTTCCGCTGGTTTCCCAATCGCCCGATCATAGCGTTGCTGACATGACTCTCTCCCAAACCTGCTGGATCAAGGAAAGCGCCTTCGGCATTTGGTTTTTGAACACCGAAACCTGGCGCAAGCGGGTGTTGCGGGTGGCGATCACCGATTTGCGGCGTTTGATGCCCGCCGCGCCGGCGGCACCGACGATATTGGACGTGGGCTGCGGCCGGGGAAATTCGTTCGCGCTATTGGCGGAGGCGTTCGCGCCCAGCCGCATCGCCGCGATCGAAATCGACGCCGCACTGTTGGCCGATGCCCAAGGTCAGGCCGGCCGTTGCACTTGTCCGGTGACGGTCAGCCTGGGTAACGCCGAGCGTCTGCCGTATCCGGACGCCGGCTTCGATATCGTGTTTTGCCATCAGAGTTTTCATCATATCGTTCGGCATCCGGAGGCGATGCGGGAGTTTTACCGGGTGTTAAAACCCGACGGTTTGCTGTTATTTGCCGAGTCTTGCAAGCGTTTCATCCATTCTCTACCGATACGCTTGCTGTTTCGCCACCCGATGGCGGTGCAAAAGACCGCCGACCAATATTTGCGCTTGATTCGCGACACCGGTTTTCGCGTCGATGCCGAGCGGATTTCGACGCCGTATTTGTGGTGGAGTAGGCCGGATGCCGGTGCGCTGGAATGGTTCGGCTGGTCGCTGCCCACGCGTCCCGAACCGACGCTGCTGAATCTGGTGGCGGTGAAATAGTGCTGGGCCGATGAGGTTTTACTTCAACGATGCGGCACTGCTGTGCGCGCTGGGCCACCAGCGGAGCGAGATACTCGGGGCGCTGCAGCGCGGCGACCGCTCCGGCTTGGTGGCCAGCGACGAGTTCACGCCGGGCCGGCCGCTGTATCTGGGCCGGATCGCGGCCGAATTGCCCGAATTGCCGGACGCTTGGGCCGTGTATCGCTGCCGCAACAATCGGCTGCTGTTGGCGGCCGCCCGTCAGCTCGAAAACACGCTGTTCGAAATGACCGCGCGTTACGGTGCCGACCGGATCGGTGTGGTTCTGGGCACCAGCACGTCCGGCGTGCGCAACAGCGAATTGGCTTTGCAAGCGCTGGCCGAGACCGGCGCGATTCCGGTGGGTTTCCATTACAAGCAACAGCAAATGGGGGCCGGCGCCGATTTCTTGGCGGGCTATTTGGGCTTGGGCGGGCCGCGTTACACGGTATCGACCGCCTGTTCGTCCAGCGGCAAGGCGATATTGTCGGCCCGGCGTTTGCTGGATCTGGACTTGTGCGACGCGGTGCTGGTCGGCGGGGCCGATAGCCTGTGCGGTTTGACGGTCAACGGCTTCGCGGCGCTGGAATCGGTCAGCAAGGGATTGTGCCGGCCGTTTGGCGCCGGGCGCGACGGCATCAATTTGGGCGAGGCGGCCGCGCTATTCGTGATGAGCCGGGTGCCGGGGCCGGTGGCCTTGCTCGGCGCGGCGGCGACCAGCGACGGATACCATTTTTCAGCGCCGGACCCGACCGGCGTCGCGGTCGCCGCCGCGATGCGGCAGGCGCTGGAGCAAGCTCGCCTAGATACGGCGCAAGTCGATTACGTCAACCTGCACGGTACCGCGACCCCGTTGAACGACGCGATGGAGAGTCGCGCGGTGCATCAGGTGTTCGGCAGTCGCACGCCGGTGGGTTCCAGCAAGGGCATGACCGGTCATACACTAGGCACGGCGGCGGCGCTGGAATTGGGATTTTGTTGGTTGTTGCTGACCGATGCCAACCCCGCCGGCGCACTGATTCCCAACGTCAACGACGCCGACAGCGATCCGGCCTTACCCAAGCTGAACTGGGTGCGGCCCGGGCAAACGCTGGGCCGGCCGGTGGCGGTGTGCCAGAGCAATTCGTTTGCGTTCGGCGGCAGCAACGTCTCGATAGTCGTGGCGCGGGCATGATCGGATTCGATACGCCGATCGCCGAGCTGCTGCCGCATACCGGCGCGATGGTGCTGTTGGACCGGCTGTTGCATTTCGATGAGGCCGGGGTTGCGACCGAGTTAACGGTGCGCGGCGACGGTTTGCTGTTCGGCGACGCCGAGCAGGTGCCGGCCTGGGTCGGCATCGAATACATGGCGCAAACCATCGGCGTTTATGCCGGACTGAAAGCCAAGCAGGCCGGCGAGCCGATCCGGCTGGGCTTTTTGCTGGGTACCCGGCGCTATCTCGGCAATGTCGATTATCTGCCGGTCGGCGCTCGTCTGACGGTCGAAGCCGCGAAAATTCTGCAAGAAGGTCAATTGGGAGTTTTCGAATGCCGGATTCGCGGCGACAATATCGACATTTTCGCCACCCTCAACGTTTTCCAACCTGACGATTTGCATGAATGATACCGTGTTAGTGACCGGCTCCAGTCGGGGCATAGGCCGCGCTATTGCCCTCTATTTGGCCGGTCTGGGTTACGATTTGGTCCTGCATTGTCGCGGCCGACGCCACGACGCCGAAGTCGTGGCGGCCCAGATTGCCGAACTCGGCCGACAGGTTCGCATCCTGCAATTCGACGTGGCCGACCGGGCTGAATGCGCGGCGGTATTGAACGCCGACATCGACAGTCACGGCGCCTATTACGGCGTGGTATGCAACGCCGGCATCGCCGCCGATAACGCTTTTCCGGCCTTGACCGGCGAGGAATGGGACAGCGTCATCCACACCAATCTCGACGCCTTTTACAACGTCTTGCAACCGCTGGTGATGCCGATGGTCCGGCGCCGTAAACCCGGCCGCATCGTCACGCTGTCGTCGGTGTCCGGCCTGATGGGCAATCGCGGCCAGGTCAATTACAGCGCCGCCAAGGCCGGCATCATCGGCGCGACCAAGGCCTTGGCGCTGGAGTTGGCCAAGCGCGAGATTACCGTCAATTGCGTGGCGCCGGGTCTGATCGCCACCGACATGCTGGACGAACTGCCGCTGGACGAAATCAAGGGCTTGATTCCGGCCCGCCGGGTCGGTCGACCGGAGGAAGTCGCCGCGACGGTGGCGTTTTTATTGTCCAAGGATGCGGCCTACATCACTCGCCAAGTGATTTCTGTCAACGGAGGCCTGTGTTGAAACGCGTCGTCGTGACCGGCATGGCCGGACTATCGCCGATCGGCAACGATTGGGAAACCATCGCCGAACATTTGCAGGCTGATCGCACCGGCATTCGGACCATGCCGGAGTGGGATATTTATAACGGACTGAACACCCGCCTGGCCGGGCCGGTCGAGTTCGAGCGGCCGGCGCACTATACCCGTAAGCAAACCCGGTCGATGGGCCGAGTGGCCTTGATGGCGACGCTTGCCACCGAATGGGCGTTGAAGGACGCCGGCTTGTTGTTTCACCCCTGTCTGGACAGCGGTCAAACCGGCATCGCCTACGGCAGTTGCGCCGGCAGTTACGATGCGATCGCCGATTTCGGCAACATGCTGCTCAACCGCGCCACCGATGGCCTGAATGCCACCT
The DNA here is from genome assembly GCF_050275925.1 of Methylomonas sp. MS20. Lineage (NCBI taxonomy): Bacteria > Pseudomonadati > Pseudomonadota > Gammaproteobacteria > Methylococcales > Methylococcaceae > Methylomonas > Methylomonas sp. MS20. Next base: position 3,269,602 of record NZ_CP189962.1, on the reverse strand, counting down.
CCTATATCCGGATGATGGCGCACACCGCGCCGGTCAATATCGGCCTGTATTTTGGGATCAACGGCCGGGTTTACACCACGTCCAGCGCCTGTACCTCGGGCAGTCAGGGCATAGGCTATGCCTACGAGGCGATCAAATTCGGCCGGCAGCAAGTGATGGTGGCCGGCGGCGCCGACGAGCTGTCGGCTTCCGAGGCGGCCGTGTTCGATACCTTGTTCGCGACCAGCTTGCGCAACGACCATCCCGAGCAAACGCCGCGCCCCTTCGACCGCGACCGCGACGGCTTGGTGATAGGCGAGGGGGCCGGCACCTTCATCCTGGAAGATCTGGAACACGCCCAAGCGCGCGGCGCGCGAATTTACGCGGAAGTCGTCGGTTACGGCACCAATTCCGACGGTCTGCATGTGACCCAACCGGACAGCGCCAGCATGCAAACCACGATGCGGCTGGCGCTGAGCGACGCCGGGTTGGAGCCGGCGGCGATCGGCTATGTCAGCGCCCACGGCACCGCCACCGAATACGGCGACATCGCCGAGAGTCACGCCACCCGCGCGGTGTTCGGCGCGCGGATGCCGGTCAGTGCCTTAAAGAGCTTTACCGGACATACCTTGGGTGCCTGCGGCGTGTTGGAAGCCTGGGCCGCGATCATGATGATGCGCGAGGGTTGGTTTCACGCTACCGCCAATCTGGAAACCGTCGATCCGGCTTGCGCCGAACTCGACTATATTCAGGGCAGTATTCGCTTGTTGACTTGCGAGTACGTGATGAGCAACAACTTTGCGTTTGGCGGCATCAATACCTCGCTGATTTTCAAACGCTGGTCTTAACTTTAATAGGAGACGACATGAAACGATTAATCCTGTGGTTCGCGGCCCTGATGATATTGGCCGGCTGTTCGACGACCGGTCACTTCAAAGTGCCGGATGGCTCGCAACTGTATTTGTACAAACGGCCGGAGCCGGTGCAAATCAGTGCGAACGGCGAAGTTACCACCAAACCGTATTTCTGGACCGCGGCCGGAATGCCGCCCGGCGGCGGCATTCCGTACAAATTGGAGAAAAACGGCAAGGTGCTGAAGGAAGGTAAACTCCGCGCCAAGTTCCGGGTGGTTTCGATCTTTTGGCCGCCGTTCGCGATCATTTACTGGCCTATCGGCTTGAACCCTGACATCACTTACGACTTGATCAACGACAAGCAGGAGTGACCGCGGTGCGCCTGATCGGAACCGAACGGGGGCGGAGATGACCGAAGTCCGCACTCTCGCCACTGCCCGCTTGATACTGCGGCAGTGGCGGGACGCCGACCGGCCGGCGTTCGCGACGATCAATGCCGACGTCCGCGTGATGGCGCATCTGCCGCAAGCCCTGGACCGGGCCGCCAGCGATGCGTTGGCCGAGCGTTTTCAAGCCTTGATCGCCGAGCGTGGTTGGGGATTCTGGGTGGTGGAATTGACCGGTACCGGCGAGTTCATCGGCTACGTGGGATTGCACGTACCCGCCACCCGCCACGACTTCGCGCCTTGCGTCGAAGTCGGCTGGCGTTTGGCCTACCGCCATTGGCGGCAGGGCTATGCCAGCGAGGCGGCGCGGGCCGCGTTGGCTTTTGGATTCGAAACCCTGAGTCTGCCGGAAATCGTCTCGTTCACCGCACTGGGGAACGCTCGCTCGGAAGCGGTGATGCGGCGCTTGGGCATGCGCCGCGACCGCGAATTCGATCACCCGCTGCTACCGCCTAACAGCCCGTTGCGGCGGCATGTTTTATACCGATTGGCCGACACGGAGTGGCGGCGGCGTTCAGCGGTTTAAGCGACGCCATGGCACTCGATTTTACGATTCGCGGCTGGCACGCGGATTTAAACCCGGCCGACGGCCCGGCACCGCGCCAGGTTCCGAAAAGTTTGTTACGACGCTTGAGCCCGCTGGCCCGCCGCGCGTTTCGGGCGATCGACGGCTGTATCGCGCCCGGCGAGGCCTTGCCGGCGGTATTCAGCTCCAGCCACGGCCAAATCGCCGATTCGCTGGCCTTGCTGCAAACCCTGCAAGCCGGCGAGGACTTGTCGCCGGCCGGTTTCAGCTTGTCGGTACACAATGCCATCGCTGGCCTGTATTCGATGGTTTACGCCCACCGGCTGGAAACAGTGGCTCTGGCACCCGGCGCGGGCGGCGTGGGGCCGGGCTTTATCGAAGCCTTGGGGCTGCTCGGCGAAGGTCATCAAGAAGTTTTGCTGGTGTTTTACGATGAAGCGCTGCCGGACTTTTATCCGACTACCGGCTATCGGTTGTCGGCGCCCGGCGCAGCCTTGGCCCTGCGTTTGGCGCGCGGCGGGGCAGGCCTGGTCTGCCGTTTTGAGCGGCTGGCCGAGCCGCGCGGCGACGGCGAGCAGCCGCTGCAATTACCGGCTTTGGTCGAATTTCTTTTCGATACCCGCGCCGAACTGCGTTTGGGCAACAACGGCCAGGGCTGGTTATGGCAAAAGCGCTGATTCGCAGCTTGGACTACGCTTGGCGGCTGTTCGCCACCGCCGTAAGTTTCGCGGTGTTCGGCGTCGGCGGCATGCTGTTGTGGTGGCTGGTGTTGCCGATCTTGGCGTTGCGGCCCAGTTTGCCGGCCGCCAAGCAGCGCCGCGCCCAATACGCGGTGCATCTGAGCTTTTACGCCTTCATCGGTCTGATGCATCGGCTGGGCGTGATGACTTACCGGATCGACGGCTTGGAGAAATTGAACCGGCCCGGCCAGTTGATCGTCGCCAATCACCCGACGCTGGTCGACGTGGTATTTCTGCTGAGCCGCATCCGACACGCCAGTTGCATCGTCAAGGCTAGTCTATGGCGCAATCCGGCGATGCGCGGACCGATATTGCACGCCGGCTACATCAGCAACGCCGATTCGCAAGCGATGTTGGACGCCTGCGCCGAACGTCTGCGCGAAGGCGGCTGTCTGATCGTGTTTCCGGAAGGCACCCGTTCGGTACCGGGCCGAGCCTACCGGTTTCAGCGCGGCGCGGCGGCGCTGGCCTTGCAGGCCGACTGCCTCGTCACGCCGGTGGTGCTACGCTGCCGTCCCAGCACGCTGACCAAGGCCGAGCCGTGGTATCGCATCCCGGCGCGGCGCTTTGCGCTTACAATGCAGGTCGGCGACGCCATCGATATCGACGCCTTTCGAGCGATCAAGCCGCGTTCGATCGCGGTGCGGCGGCTGACCGAAACCTTGCAAGACTACTTTAGCGAACGACGAATGAACGATGAACACGATGGAAACTGAATTAAAACGCCTGATTATCGACACGCTGGCCTTGGAGGATGTCGATGTCGCCGACATCGATAGCGAGGCGCCGTTGTTCGACGGCGGCCTGGGATTGGACTCCATCGATGCGCTGGAGCTGGGCGTGGCGATCCGCAAGCGCTACGGGGTCAAGATCGATGCCGAGCAGCACGACGTCGCGGCGATATTCGCGTCGGTGGCGTCGCTGGCGCGCTTTTTGGCGACGGCCGGGAGCGCGGCATGATGCAAACTCGCGAAGACATTTTGGCGGCGATCCGCGACATCATGGTCGAAATGTTTGAAATCGACGCGGCGGCCATCGTTCCGGAAGCCAAACTCTACGAAGATCTGGATTTCGACAGCATAGACGCGGTGGACATGATCGTGCGTCTGAAGGAAGTTACCGGCAAGATGGTCAAACCGGAAGACTTCAAAACCGCTCGCAGCATTGGCGACGTGGTCGAGGCCGTCCATCGTTTGCTGCAAGAGTAGCATGCCGCGCTGGTTCAATGCGGCGGTCGGCGTGCTGATGTTGCTGTACCCGGCGGCGGTGTATTTCGGACTGCGCTATTGGGAACCGCGCTGGATCGCGGCGGCGTTGGCCGGATTGCTGGCCGCGCGCCTGGCCTTGGCCGGCCAGCGCTGGATGCGTCAGGCGGCTTGGGCCGGCTTGGCCTTCGCGGCGTTCGCGGTCTGGAGCAATCAGGTATTGACCCTGCGTTTCTACCCGGTTGCGGTCAACGCCGCGATGCTGGCAATCTTCGGCGTCAGCCTGCTGCGCCCGCCCAGCCTGATCGAGCGGCTGGCCCGGTTGCAAACCCCTGATTTGCCGGCCGCCGGCGTGATTTACACCCGCCGGGTGACCGTGTTGTGGTGCGGCTTTTTCGTCTTGAACGGCACGGCCGCGCTGGTCACCGCGCTGTATGCCAGCTTCGAGGTGTGGAGCTTGTACAACGGACTGATCGCCTATCTGTTGATGGGGCTGCTGTTGCTCGGCGAATACGGTGTCCGGCGCCGCGCCGCTTGGCGGGGTTAGCGCGTGGCTCGGGCTTTCGATACCGCCGACGACGGCCGGCCGGTGGCTTGGCATCGCGGTCTATGCTACACGCGCGGCGATTTCCGGTTGGCCGTCGCGGCCTGGGCCGAGCGTTTTGCCGCCGATCCTTATCCGCGTTACGGCTTGTATTGCCAGGATGCCTATCCGTTCGCGGTGTTGTTGTTTGCGTTATGGCAGGCCGGCAAGCAGGTTTGGCTGGCGGCGAATAACCGGCCCGATACCGGCGCCTCGCTGGAAAGCGAAGACTGCCGCTTGCTCGGCGACTGGCCGGCGCACGGCCTGAGCGGGCCGGATTTCAACGAAATTTCCAGTGAAGCGAACGGCGCAACCGACGCTCAATTTGCCGGGTCGGCGAGTTTTAGCCGACCCTGGGCCGCTTGGCGAGCCTGGACGAGCGGGACCGATCGCCAAGCGCCGGACCTCGCCTTGTTTACCTCCGGTTCGACCGGCGTCGCCAAGCCCATTTTTAAAAGCCAACGCCAACTTTGGTGCGAAGTCGCCGGCCTGGAAGCCCAGTGGGGCGGCTTGCTCGGCGACTGCCGGGTAGCGGGCACCGTCGGTCATCAACACATTTACGGTTTGTTGTTTCGGGTGTTGTGGCCGTTGGCGGCCGGTCGCGCTTTCGTCAGCGAAACCGCGTTGGACGCGGCCGGTTTGCCGGAGCGCGTTTGCTGGATCGCCAGCCCTGCCCATCTGAAGCGCCTGGATGCCGAATCTCCTTGGGCCAAGATTGCCGGTTTCCCAGCCGTCTTCAGTTCCGGTGGCCCGCTACCGGCCGCCGCCGCGGAGCGCTTGGCGGCGCGGGCCGGGCACGCCGCGTGGGAAGTCTACGGCAGTAGCGAAACCGGCGGCATTGCCTGGAGACGATTTCCCGACAACGGCTGGCGCTTGTTCGCCGGGCTGACTCTAAGTCCCGACGGCGAGTTGAGTTCGCCCTATTTACCGGATGCTGAGCCCTATCCGCTGGATGATGCGCTGGCATGGCGGGCCGACGGATGTTTCGATCTGATGGGCCGGCGCGACCGCATCGTCAAGATCGAGGAAAAGCGTTTGTCGTTAACCGAATTGGAGCAGTGCATCGTGGCCGGCGGCTGGCTGGCCGAGGCTGTGGCCTTGCCGATCAGCGGCCGGCGCGATGCCGTCGCGGTGGCCGGGGTGTTGTCCGCGACCGGCCATCGCTTAATGCTCGGCGACGGCCGCAAGGCGCTGATAGCCGAGCTGCGAGAAGGTCTGCTGCGGCATTTCGAGGCGGTGCTGTTACCGAGGCGCTGGCTGTTTTTTTCGAGGCTGCCGGAAACCTCTGCGGGCAAGCCGGATGTGCCGGCCTTGCGGTGCTGGTTGGTCAGCGACGATCGCTTGCCGTTGCCGCGCCAAGTGCGCTGGTCGGGCGACAGCGCCGAGTTGACGCTGAAGATCCCGGCCGATTTGCGTTACTTCGCCGACCATTTTCCTCGGTTTGCGATCTTGCCCGGCGTGGTGCAGTTGGCTTGGGTCGAGCATTACGGCCGTTTGTTGTTCGGTTTCGTCGTGCCGTTTCGGAGTTTGGAAGCGATCAAATTCGTACAGCCGATTCGGCCCGATAGCGAGCTTCAGTTGAATTTGACTTGGCGCGCCGCCGCCGGCCGGCTGGCTTTCGAGTTTCGCGATACCGACCGGGCCTATAGCTCCGGCCGCTTGATCCAAGCCGAAGCATGACGATCAAGGTCTGCATCGTGATTCCGGTGTACAACCACGAGCGGGCGCTGCCGGCCTTGTTGGCGCGGCTCAAGCCGCACGGACTGCCGTGCCTATTGGTCAACGACGGCAGCTCGCCGGCCTGCGGACAAGTGTTACGCGAGCTGGCCGCCGCGCAAACCGATTGGTTGAGCTTGCTGGAACGGCCGGCCAACGGCGGCAAGGGCGCGGCGGTCGTGGACGGTTTTCGCCAAGCGCTGGCGCGCGGGTTTAGCCACGCGCTGCAAATCGACGCCGACGGCCAGCACGATACCGCCGATATACCGGCGTTTCTGGCGTTGGCCAGGTTGTATCCGGACGCGATGATACTCGGCGCGCCGCGTTACGGCGCCGACGCGCCGCGGAGCCGGGTACACGGCCGGCGCATCACCAACTTCTGGATTCGTATCAACACCTGGTCGGATGCCATCGCCGACGGCATGTGCGGGTTTCGCTTGTATCCGCTGGCGGCGGTCGAGCACTTGCTGGCTAGGCAGCGCGTGGCTAGCGGCATGGCCTTCGACATCGATATCGTGGTCCAGCTGTATTGGCAAGGCGTCACCGCGCTCAATCTGCCGACGGCGGTGCGTTATCCGGAAGACGGCGTGTCGCACTTTCGGTTGTTCCGCGATAACGCGTTGATTTCCGCGACGCACGCCCGTTTGTTTTTCGGGATGCTGCTCAGACTGCCGGTTTTGTTGCTCGGGCGTTTGCGATGAAAGCCGCCGGCCATTGGGCGCAAATCGGCGAATCGACCTGCGTTTGGGGTATGCGCTTGCTGTTCGGCGTGTTCCGTTACGGCGGCCGGCCGTTGTTGCAGGCGTTCTTGTATCCGGTGGTCAGTTATTACTGGCTAAGCCATCCTAACGCCAGACAGGCCAGTCGGCAGTTTTGGCGGCGTTTGGCGGTATTTAACGGCGAGCGGCCGGAGCATTTGAACTGGCGGAGTTGGCGGCATTTCATCGCCTTCGCCAACGCTATCATCGACAAAATGGCGGCCTGGGCCGATGCCTTGCCGGCGGATGCGGTCGAATTCGAGGGCCGCGAACGGCTATTGGCGGATTTGGGGCGGGGGCGCGGCGCGTTGCTGTTGGCCTGCCATCTGGGCAATCCCGAAGTGTGCCGGGTCATGGCCCGGCGCGATCCGAACGTCAAGATCAACGTGCTGGTACACACCAAGCATGCCGAGCGCTTCAACCGTTTGTTGGCGCGCTACAACCCGGCTAGCGCGCTGAACTTGCTGCAAGTCACCGAGATCGACGCCGGCGTGGCGATGCGCTTGGCCGAAAAAATCGAGCAGGGCGAGTTGGTGGTCATCGCCGCCGACCGCACGCCGGTGGGCGGCGGCCGGATAGCCTGGGCTGACTTTCTCGGCGCGTCGGCGCCGTTGCCGCAGGGTCCGTTCGTGTTGGCCGGTTTGTTGCGGTGTCCGGTGTACGGCTTGTTCTGTATCAAACAGGCCGGCCGGCACCGGATCATTTTCGAGCCGTTCAGCGACGGCTTGACCTGGACCCGCGCCAACCGCGACGCGGTCATCCATGCCGCCGTCCGCCGCTACGCCGAGCGTTTGCAACACCATTGTCTGACCGCCCCGCGACAATGGTTTAATTTTTACGATTTCTGGCGGGTGCAAAAGTGCTAGAAGACTTGATCGGTACATGCTTTTTATTTGTGACCCGTATAGTTGGATGATTTCTGTATATCTTGCGGGATTGATTAAGCCCAAGCAATAAACGCCCCTTCGTTCCCGTAATTTCACCATGGTGTATTTTGACACCGTCAGCGATATCAGCCCCATCACTGCAATTAGAAGCAGCGCAATATTTTGACATCCGTAGTCCAGGTTACTAAACTGCGCATCTTTTTAACCCACCAACCCACCGAAGGAGGCTGTATGTTCGATTTTGCAACGCGCTTAAGCCTCGCATCCTTAACCGGTCGGTAATTTTCATCCGATCGTCGGGATCGGGCTTCCGCATTAATCCCTTATTTTAATTTTTGGCCGATTCCGGTCAGGGCTGGCTATTGCCGTTGGGCTGCCAGCTTCGGATAGGCTTTGTGGAAGTTTATGAAAACACATCAATCCAACCGCACACGTTTATTGTGCGCAGAATGGCGCGAAGACGATGGTCTAGCGCCTCGTTTCGAACAACGCGACCCAGTTAAACAACAGGCGCGTAAAGATCAACAACTGAGTAAACAGGCACGTCGAACTTTAAGTTTATTTCTCGAAGGCGAATGCAAACACCCTGATTTGTTAGGCGTTGAGGTGCTCGCCGTACAGTATGAGCCTGCTAAACAGCGTCTATGTGTCAGCGTTGGCTCTCCCAACAATGCCACTAATAGCGAAGCCATTTTTGCGGCGCTAAAACACAGTCAAGCGGTGCTGCGTAGCGTGGTGGCAGCCAGCTTACATCGTAAAAAAGTCCCGGCTCTCAGTTTTTACTTCGTTGGTAGCAACAATACAGGAGGTGAATCATGCCTATTCAAACCCTAATCACCAAAGGCAAAGTGCCGGTCAGAATTTACACAGACCAAGTCGATCCGGCAGCCTATCAACAATTGCTGAACTTATCGCAGATGCCGTTTGTGCACAGCCATATTGCCGTGATGCCCGATGTGCATTGCGGCAAAGGCGCAACGGTCGGTTCGGTGATTCCGACGCTGGGGGCGATTATACCGGCGGCAGTCGGCGTGGATATTGGTTGCGGCATGTGTGCCGTGCGATTGTCGGTCAGCGCTAATGATTTGCCGGACAGCTTACGTTCATTGCGGTTAGCGCTGGAAGCGGCGGTGCCGGTCGGTTTTGCCATGCACCGTAGCGATCAAGCACAACGCTCGACCATAAACGCGCTTGGCGTGGGCTTACATCAAATTTTGGATAAACACCCCAAGGTCAATGCCAAGCAAAACAAGCCTTATCAAACTTGGATACGTCAATTAGGTACGCTAGGCGGTGGCAATCATTTCATCGAACTGTGTTTGGATGAAAGCGATCAAGTGTGGATCATGCTGCATTCCGGAAGTCGAGGTATTGGCAATGTGATTGGCGAGTATTTCATCAATCTGGCAAAAAAGGACATGGGGCAGCATTTGGTGAATTTGCCCGATAAAGACTTAGCCTATTTTCGCGAAGGTGCGAAGCACTACGACGATTATTTGCTGGCAGTCAGTTGGGCGCAGGACTATGCAATGACCAATCGACGGGAAATGCTGCGTTTAATCGGCGAGGTATTACATAAAAAATGGCCGAAATTAACCTTCACCAAGGAAGTCATTAACTGCCATCACAACTATGTCGCTCACGAATGGCATTTCGATGCCAAAGTGCTGGTCACCCGCAAAGGCGCAATTCGCGCTGGCGAGGGTGAGCTGGGAATTATTCCGGGCAGCATGGGCGCACGCTCTTACATCGTGCGCGGTAAAGGCAACGAACAGTCCTTTTGTTCGTGCTCGCACGGCGCTGGCCGCCTTATGAGTCGTAGCGAAGCCAAGCGACGTTACAATGCCGACGATCTAGCCCATCAAACACAAGGCATTGAATGCCGTAAAGATAGCGGCGTGATCGATGAAATACCGGCCGCCTATAAGGACATCGAACAGGTTATGGCACAGCAACACGACTTAGTCGAAATCGTGCATCAATTGCGGCAAGTGATGTGCATTAAAGGCTAGTCAATTCAGGCAGGCGATTGCGAACATTTTTGACGTAAGCGCCTGCTCCCTAATATGAATTCTCACTCATGATAACCATGCGATGAACGGCAGCTTACTGCTTTGCTCTTGCCATTAGATGAAAAGCCTTGAATGTCGCTAACGGGTCGATTTCTGCATTTCATAACTTCCAGGACGATGTCATTCCTCTACGGATAATTCTTCGGATGCGATGATCGAACATGTCATTGTCACCGGTTCAGCCGCGCCTAGACTTTGCCCCGCGATTCCGCCGACCGCTAAAATTCAATCCGCTCCGGTGCGACTCGGAGCACCTCTTCGATGGTCGTGATGCCGGCCGCGACTTTCTCGGCGCCGCTGAGGCGGAGCGGGCGCATGCCTTCCTTGATGGCTTGTTTTTGCAGCAAGGCCGTGTCGCAACCTTCGACGATCAGCTTTTCCAAAGTCTGGCTGTTCTCGAAGATTTCGTAGATGCCTATCCGGCCGGCGAAGCCGGTGTTGCGGCATTCCTTGCAGCCGGTGGCGCGGTGGATTTGCTTGGGCGGGGCCACTCGGAACGGCGCGACCAGGGCTTGCCATTGGGCGTCGTCGACGGCGACCGGCGTTTTGCAATGCTTGCATAAGACCCGGATCAAGCGCTGCGCCATCACGCCCAATACGGTTTGCTGAATCAGGTAGCCGGGCACGCCCAAATTCAGCAAGCGGGTGACGGCGGCCGGGGCGTTGTTGGTGTGCAGCGTCGAGATGACCAGATGGCCGGTCAGCGAGGCTTGCACCGCCATTTCGGCGGTTTCCAAGTCGCGGATCTCGCCGACCATGATGATGTCGGGGTCCTGGCGCAGCAGGGTGCGGATGCCGCTGGCGAAGTCCAGGCCGATATTGGCCTGCACCTGCATCTGGTTGAAGACCGGTTCGATTTGCTCGATCGGGTCTTCGACGGTGCACAGATTGATTTCCGGCGTCGCCAGCCGTTTCAGCGTCGAATACAGCGTCGTGGTCTTGCCGGAACCGGTCGGCCCGGTAACCAGGATGATGCCGTGAGTCTGGCCGGTCATCCGATTCCAGATCGCCAATTCCTGCTTGTTAAAGCCGAGTTGTTCGTAATCGCGCAGCAGCACTTCCGGGTCGAATATCCGCATCACCAGTTTTTCGCCAAACGCGGTCGGCATTGTCGATAGCCGCAATTCGATTTCCTTGGCATTCATTTGGGTTTTGATGCGGCCGTCTTGCGGCAAACGCTTTTCGGCGATGTTCATCCGACCCAGGATTTTCAGCCGGCTCAGCACCGCGTTCATGATCGGCATCGGCAACTGGTAGACGTGGTGCAGGATGCCGTCGATCCGAAAGCGCACGTTGCCTTGTTGGCGGCGCGGCTCGATGTGGATGTCGCTGGCGCGTTGGTCGAAGGCGTATTGCAGCAGCCAGTTGACCAGATTGACGACGTGCTGGTTGTTGGCATCCAGGTCCGCCATTTTGCTGAGTTCGACCAATTGCTCGAAGTTCTGGCCGCCGCCGCGTCCTTCGTTTTGGGTTTGCGCGCCTTTCAGCGATTGCGAAAAGTTGTAAAACTCGTCCAGATAGCGCTTGATTTCGTCGGGATTGGCGAACACGCAGCGAATCTTGCCGTGGTGCATCTTGGCCAGGTCCAGTTGCCAGGCGCGGATGAAGGGCTCGGCGGTGGCGACGACAATTTCCTCGTCGTTGATCTTGATCGGCAGGATGTTGTAATTGACCGCATAGGCTTTGCTGAAGATCGCGGTCACGCTGGGTACGTCGATTTTCAGCGGGTCGAAATAGTAGTAGGGCAGCGCCAGCTTTTTGGCCAGCCATTGGGTGAGGTCTTCCTGAGTCAGCAGCTTGCCGAGTTGACTGCGGTCGGCCAATTCGCATTCGCTCAAAATTTTCAACGGATGCTTGTTGAGATTGATCTTGGCGGCCGCGTATTGGCGGCATTTTTCCAGGTCCGCTTTCGACAATATGCCGTCGTCGTCCAGCCACTGGATAATGCGCTGGATGTCCAGCTTGTGGTCTTCCGTCTTGCTTTCTTCCCGCATACGCCGCTTCTGGGTGAGTGGAAGGCTTAGTCTAGCCAAATCCGGCGGAAGTTGGGGAGAATTGCCCGTCCCGAGTAACGCTGACAATCTTGGGTGCTTGGACGGCCGATTTCAACGCCATTCGATGAAGCGGGTCGCGGCGAACCGAATGCTTGCAGTTGCCGCATGACGAATAACCTAGTGTTAAAGTAAACTATCGCCAACTTACACAGCGCGCGGTAGATCATGACGGCAGCAGACAACGTACATCCTCACGAAATTCATAAGTTCGGCGCTCAAGCGGAGCGCTGGTGGGACCCGAACGGCGAATTGCATACCTTGCACGCCGTTAATCCGCTTCGCTTGGCATTCATCGGCCGGCAAGTCGATTTGGCCGGCAAGCGGGTGGTTGACGTCGGTTGCGGCGGCGGCATTCTGACCGAAGGTTTGGCCGGGCAGGGCGCCGATGCCTTGGGTATCGATCTGAGCGAAGATTTGCTGGATATCGCCGATCTGCACAGTCTGGAAACCGGCGTGGCGGTCAATTACCGCAAGGTCAGCGCCGAACAATTGGCGGCCGAGGAGCCGGGCGGCTTCGACGTGGTGACCTGTATGGAAATGTTGGAGCACGTTCCCGATCCGGCTTCGGTGGTCAAGGCGTGCGCGACGTTGGTCAAACCGGGCGGTCTGGTGTTTTTTTCGACCTTGAACCGGGTGCCGAAGGCTTGGCTACTGGCGATCGTCGCCGCCGAGCATCTGCTGAAAATGGTGCCGAAGGGCACTCACGAATATAAAACCTTTATCAAGCCGGCCGAATTGGATCGAATGGCGCGGGCCGGCGGTCTGGAATTGCAGGCAATGACCGGCATCGAATACAACCCGTTCGCCAAGCGCTTCAGTCTGGGCCGCGATATCGACGTCAACTACATCGCCGCGTTCGCGCGTCCGGAATAAACCGCATGACCGACTTCAAACTGGAGTGCGTGTTGTTCGATTTGGACGGTACCTTGGTCGATACCGCGCCGGACCTGATCGCCTGTCTAAATCGAACGCTGGCGGCGCACGGTTTTGCCGAAATTGATCCGGCGACGGTGAAGCCGGCGATTTCGCGGGGCGCCATGGCGATGATTCGGCAAGCGGTTACGGTGGACGAAGCCACGGCGCAAATGATGTTGAGCGACATGTTGGACGCCTATCAGGCCAATATTGCCGAACACAGTCGCTTTTTCGACGGCATCGGCGATTGCCTGGACGCCATCGAAACCGCCGGTTTGAAGTGGGGGGTCGTGACCAACAAAAAGCAGCGATTTACCTCGCCGTTGTTGCGAGCGCTGGCGCTGGATACGCGCGTGGCTTGCGCGGTCAGCGGCGACACCACCGCGTTTAGCAAGCCGCATCCGGAGCCGATGTTCGAAGCTTGCCGGTTGGCCGGCGTAACACCCGAGCGCTGCGTCTACATTGGCGATGCGCCGCACGACATTGCCGCCGGCAAAAACGCCCGTATGAAAACTCTCGCGGCCTTGTACGGCTATTTGAACAGCGACGACCAGCCGGACACTTGGGGGGCGGACGCGATGATCGAACATCCCCGTCAACTGACGCAATGGATCCAAACCAGTCTATGTCATTGAACGATCGAGTTATTTTAATTACCGGCGCCGGCGGCGGTTTAGGGAGCGCGGCCGCGCTGGCTCTGGCCGGACAGGGCGCCAGCCTGATTTTGCTGGACAACAGCATCCCTAAATTGGAAAAGACCTACGACGCGATCGTCGAGGCCGGCGGTCCGGAACCGACGATGTACCCTTTCGATTTGGCCGGCGCCACCGAAGCTCAATATCAGGAAATGGCCGACGCCATCGCCGAGCGCTTCGGCGCATTGCACGGCGTATTGCATTCGGCGGTGGAATTCAGCGCGTTCAGCCCTATCGCCAATTACAAAACCAAGGATTGGGGGCATGCGTTGAACGTCAATCTGAACGCGGCGTTTTTGCTGTGCCGGGTGCTGCTGCCGGTGTTGTTGGCCGCCGAGCACGCCGCGATTGTGTTTACGTCGGATTCCTCGGCTCGCAAGGGCCAGGCCTATTCCGGCGCTTACGGCGTTTCCAAAATCGCCTTGGAAGGTTTCGCGGCGATATTGGCGGCCGAGTTGGAATCCGCCGGCAAAATCCGGGTCAACACCTTGGTGCCGGGGCCGGTCGACAGTCCGTTGCGGCGTAAGGCCTATCCGGCCGAAGACAAGGCGGCGCTGCCGGCGCCCACCAGTTTGCAGCCGGCCTACGTTTATTTATTCAGCGACGCCAGCCTCGGCGTCACCGGTCAAATTATTGACGCCCAGACATTCAACCGTTGAAACGAGCTATGGCAGACAGAGAAGTGGTGTTTTTAAACCGTGACGTCAACATTGTCACGATTCCCGACGGCCATCACGGCATGTTGCGCAAGGGTCAGGAAGTCACGATCCACCAGTCCTTGGGCAGTAACTATACGGTTTTCACCGATTACGGCCACATGGTGCGGATCGCCGGCGTCGACGCCGACGCGCTCGGCAAGGAGCCTCAGCATTTGCAGACCCTGGTGTCGGAAACCGATGCACAGGCGGTCGAGCGCAATTGCTGGGAAGTGATGAAAACCGTCTACGATCCGGAAATTCCGGTGAATATCGTCGATTTGGGCTTGGTCTACGGTTGCGACGTGACGGCCAACGCCAACGGTGGTCACGACGTCCAGGTACGGATGACGTTGACCGCGCCGGGTTGCGGCATGGGGCCGGTGATTCAAGGCGACGTCGAGAAGTGTATACGCGGTTTGCCCGGCGTCGATAGCGTGGACGTCGAAGTGGTCTTGGACCCGCCTTGGTCCAGGGAAATGATGTCGGAAGTGGCTCAGGTTCAATTGGGTCTGTTTTGAGCGGCGCCGGGAATCTGGCGGAAATTTGCCGCCTTGCCGCTTCGAAGGGGTGTTTTGTATTCTAAGTTTTTGAAAAATAAAGATTACAATAATATGGCACGGTCCTGGCTATCGATGGTTTGAACGCCAACTCGATCACTGGGGACCGTCATGAAAGAACAATCCGCCGAATTAGCCGTCGTCAGCAACAAAACCTTTGAAGCCTCGACGGCGGTCAATCTTCATCATTACGACATCAGCAGTGCCTTGCAAACCACGCTGGAGTTCGACGAACTGATCGGGATCTTTTGCAATAAGATTCAAGCCACGATCCCGCACAACGGCGTCGAATACAACAATCCGCTGTTCAATATGCACTATCAGCGCGGCGTGATGGCTCGCCACTCCTGCTCTTATGTCTTGAAAGTCGAGGAACAGGAACTGGGCGAACTAAAATTGACCCGCACCCAACGTTTTGGCCGCGACGAGCTGAAAATGCTGGAAAGCCTGTTGTGCTGTCTGATTTATCCGTTACGTAATGCCACGCTGTTTCAACAAGCCTTACGGATGGCGTATACCGATCCGTTGACCAAAACCAACAATCGCGCGGCCTTCAACGATAGCTTGCAACGCGAGGTCAAGCGGGCGGTACGCCACGGCCAGCATTTGTCCTTGGTCTTCGTTGATATCGATCATTTTAAGAATATTAACGACCAATACGGCCATGCTTGCGGCGATTTGGCCTTGGCATCGGTGGCCGCCTGGCTACGCGATAGCGTGCGCGGCAGCGATGCGGTTTACCGCTTCGGCGGCGAAGAGTTCGTGATTTTATTGGCCGACACCGACATCGACGGCGCCGGGATTATCGCCGAGCGTCTGCGCGCCGACATCGAGTCGCATACCCTGGCTTACGGCATGGATGTGTTGAATTTGACCGCCAGTTTGGGCGTTGCCACGCTGCAAGGCGACGACAGCGCGGAATTGCTGGTCAAGCGCGCCGACAAAGCAATGTACGCGGCCAAACAACGCGGCCGTAACCGGGTGGAATTGGCCGCCTGACGGCAAGGCCGGCAAAATCTTGCCGGCTCCGGCCGCTTAGTTTTCGAACACGTCGGCGCCCTTGGGTGCTTTGAAGTTAAACAAGGCTTCTTCCAGCTTGGGATTGATCTGGATGTTGGAAAAATAGATACGCGTCAATTGGCCGAAATTATCGCTCAATTCCATGCCGCCCAACTGGTCGCGCTCCAAGCCGATCAGGATGTATTTGAAGCCGCTTTCCTCGTTCTTGGGCGACAATTTCACCCAATTCATGCCTTCGTCCTCGCCTTGCTCTCGCAACGTGAATTTCTCTTCGATGTCGATTTGACCGGTCAACAGCAAGGCCGGCGTCGAACCCAGCGAATCGTCCAATTGCTTGACCGTGACCTGCTCCAAATCCGCATCGTAAAACCAGACCTTGCCGCCATTGGATACGATTTCCTGGACGAAGGGTTTTTGATAATTCCAGCGGAATTTGCCGGGGCGGCTCAAATAAAACTTGCCGCTACTGGTTTGTGCCGGTTTGCCGCTCTTGTCCAGCGTCACTTGGCGGAAGTCGGCGGCCAGCGCGCTCGAGCCGGCCAAAAAAGTTTTCAATCGGGCGATCGGCGTTTCCTCCGCGTGCAATGGGGTGGCGCATATCAAGCAAAAAACGAAGCTAAGAATTTTCATCGGTTAAAAAGGATTGAGGTTGTTAAGCCAGTTGCCGTCGGTTTCGCCGCCGCCGCCGCATTCGGAAAATTGGCTGGGGCCGGAGCCGTCAATAAAGGGCAGTAATTTGGCGCCGGGGCAGTCCTCGGTACTGAGCAAACCGGTGGACGGATCGATCCACTTCATTTCGACATTGTCCGGCCGGATCAGACTGACCGGCTTTTTCGAGACCTGCCGCATCAGATCGGCCCAGATTTGCAGTGCGCCGCTGCCGCCGGTCAGGCCGGTCGGCTTGTTGTCGTCGCGGCCGACCCAGACCACCGACAGCAAATCGCCGCTGAAACCGGCGAACCAGCTATCCCGCAACTGATTGGTGGTGCCGGTCTTGCCGGCCAGCGCCATGCTTTGCGGCATGTAGCTGTAGGCCGAGTGGCCGGTGCCGGCATACATCACTTCCTGCAGTATCGTGTTGGTGATGAAGGCGGCGGCGGGATCGACGGCCTGATGGACCGTGAACGGATAGCTTTGCAACGCCTTGCCGTCGGCGGCATTAACCGCCCGAATCGAGCGTAGCGGCGTCGCGAAGCCGTCGCCGGCCAGGGTCTGGTAAAGTTGGGTGACTTCGAACGGCGTCAGGGCTTGGGCGCCGAGCAGGAAGGACGGATATAGATTCACCGGCCGCGACACGCCCATCGCCTTCAGGGTGTTGGCGATTTTGCCCAACCCGATGTCCATGCCGATCCGCACCGTCGCCAGATTGTAGGAATGGGTCAGCGCGGTATGCAGCGGTACCACGCCGTGCTCGCGATTGTCGTAGTTATCCGGCGACCAGGTTTTGCCGCTGCCGTCGTCCAACGCGATCGCGGTATCGCTGATCGGCGTGGCGATCGTGTAGCGGTCGGGGTGTTCCAGCGCGGTTAGATATACCACCGGTTTGATCAACGAGCCGATCGGCCGGACCGCGTCCAGCGCCCGGTTAAAGCCGGTCGTGACCGCGCTGTCGCGACCGCCGACCAACGCGACGATCTCGCCGTTGTCGCGGCGGGTGACGATGGCGGCGCTTTGCAAATCGTCGCTTTTCGGGCTTTTTTCCAGGTGTTTCAGTTTGTTCGCCAGCGTTTGCTCCAAGGTGTCCTGCGTACGGGTGTCCAGCGTCGTTACAATGCGCAAGCCTTCCGAGGTCAGATCCTCTTCCTTGTATTCCTGTCTAAGTTGGCGTTTGACCAAGTCGATGAAATCCGGAAAACGGTTGGCCGAGCGGTGTATCACCTTGGCCACACCCAACGGCTGCTTTTTGGCTTCGCTGGCCTGTTGTTCGTCGATATAGCCTTCGGCGAGCATCGAGTCCAGCACCAGATTGCGTCGATCCAGAGTGTGGTCCGAATTGCGGCGCGGGTCGTATTCCGACGGTCCGCGCACCAGCGCGACCAGCGTAGCGACCTGCGGCAGATTCAGCGTTTTCAGCGATTGGCCGAAATAAAACTCGCTGGCCAGACCGAAGCCGTGTACCGCGCTGGAACCGTCCTGGCCCAGGAAGATTTCGTTCAAGTAGGCTTCCAGTATCTCGTCCTTGCTGTAGCGGTACTCCAGAATCAGCGACATCAGCACTTCCTTGAGCTTGCGCCGTAGAGTGCGTTTGGGGTGCAGGAAGAAGTTTTTCACCAATTGCTGGGTGATCGTGCTGCCGCCCTGCACCATGCCGCCGGCCTTCAGATTGTTCCACATCGCCCGGGCGATACCCTTGGGCGAGATGCCGAAGTGATGATAAAAATCGCGGTCCTCGGTGGACAGCAAGCCTTGCACCAGGGTCGGCGGCGCTTCGTCCAACTTGATCAAAATGCGGTCTTCCTTACGGGTCGGATAGAAGCTGCCGATTTGCACCGGGTCCATCCGCAAGATCGCGACGCTTTCGCCGGTCGCGGCATCGGCTATGCTAGTCACGCCGCCGCCGGCGAAGCCGACGATGATTTTGCGGCTGTCTTGCGGCGTGTCGCCGAAATTGAAGGCGCGGGTCTTCAGCGAGACTTGACTACCCTTGACCACGTAAGAGCCCTCGGCGGCCAGTTGCGGGTCCATCCGGTAATGCAGTTGTTGTAACAAGTCCTCGAAGCTTTTAGCGGACATCTCGTAGCCGTTGTATAGCTCGACCGGACTGGCGTAGACCCGGGCCGGGATCGACCAGCGCTTGCCTTCGAATTGTTGGCGAACGGTATAATCCAGGTAGAAGGTGTAAACCGCCAGGGCCGCCAACGCGGTCAGCGCCACGGTGATTGCGCCGCGTATCAACCAGTTGGATTTCGAGGACGTTTTTTTGCGTCTGACGGTGAGTTTTCGGTATCTGTTGGGTCGTTTGGCCATTCAGTGTTGGGAGTCTGCCGCTCTAAGGCGCGTTGCGGTGTGGCTCCACTGCGGTGGAGGCGGGTCGTTGGCAATAACGGCGTATTATCCAATAATTTTATCTCGGTCGCGACTAACACGGCCGACCGGCGGTAGACGCAAGGGGGACGGATGAGTTCAATCGGACGGATTTTCGGGTTCGACAGGACGGTTTATCGAACATTAAGCCTACGGCTAATCTGCGGCATACTCGCGCTGATCATGCAGACCGGACTCCGCGCGGCTGACGCGGCCGACATCGAAGCGTTCGTGCGCGACGGCTGCGAACACTGTTTGGAAGCCGAGGCGTTTTTGGCCCGCTTGCATGCCGAGCAACCCACTTTGCGTATCGAGGTGCATAACGTTAGCCGGGAAACCGACGCCGCCGCGCGGATGCGGTCGCTAGCCGGCGCCGAGACGGCGGGTTTGCGCTTACCCGCGTTTTACGTCGGAGGGCGCTGGATTATCGGGTATAGCGCGGGCGGTCTCAGCGACGAGCAGATCCGCGCGGCATTGCGGGGCTCGCAGCGGGCCGATATCGCGACCGGCGACGCCGGCAGTTGCAGCGTCGTTCCCGAGACAAGTTGCGAAACGCCTGAGGTGGTACCCGACTCGCAGCCGGAAAGTTTCGGCTTCACGTTTCTGGGCCGGCGGATTGATTTAGATCAGGTCGGGTTACCGCTGTTTACGCTGGCAATGGGCTTGCTGGACGGTTTCAATCCGTGTTCGATGTGGGTGCTACTCTTAATGCTCTCGATGCTGGCGCCGATGCAACAGCGGATGCGGATGCTGGCGGTGGCCGGCACCTTCGTGGTCGTGGAGGGCATCGCCTATTTCTTGTTCATGGCGGCGTGGCTGAATCTGTTTTTGCTGATCGGTTGGTCGCGCGGCTCGCAGTGGGCGATCGCGGCCATCGCGATAGTGGCCGGCGCCATCCATCTGAAAGACTTTTGGGCGTTCGGACGCGGATTTTCGCTATCGATTCCGGCGTCCGCCAAGCCGGGCATATACGCGCGGATGCGGGCCATCCTACAAGCCGACAACTTGTTCGGTGCCATCGTCGGCGCCGTGGTGTTGGCTGTGCTGGTTCAGGTCGTCGAGTTCATGTGTACTTCCGGTTTTCCGGCTTTGTATACCCGGATACTGACGCTGCGCCAGTTGCAAGGGGTCGAATATTACGGTTATTTGCTGCTCTATAATGCCGCCTATATGCTGGACGACGTGATTGTGCTGGCCGTCGGCGTCTGGACGCTGAGTCAGCGGCGGCTGCGGGAACGCGAAGGACGTTGGCTCAAATTGCTCAGCGGACTGGTCATGGTAGGATTAGGGCTTTATTTGCTGGTTTGAGGACCGGCTGCGCGCATTGGAACTTGGAGAGAGTCGGGAGTATTCGTGGTAGATAACAAGCGCAGACATCCGCGTCTGAAACACCGGGCTAAGATCCGGGTGACGGTTCCGGTTTCGACCGAGACGCAAATCCTCGACATGCGGGATTTCTCCGAAACCGGGTTGTATTTGTTCTGTCCGGTAGAATTGATCCCGCCAATGGGGGCGGTCGTCGAAGTCCAGACCACCGAGTTCGACGACGCGCCGGTGCAGATGGCCAGGGTGGTCAGGATCGATCCGAACGGCGGTTTTGCGGTCGAGTTCGGCGCCGACTGATCAGGCCCGCACATTCAGGTGCTGGCCGGAGTTTGGCGCTTGTTGGCTTTTTAGCAATTCGGCGCGCGCTTTGGCCGCCATCGCGCTGGCTTGCCCGGCCACGCTCAAATCCTGGCCTGACGGTTGGGCAGGCGCCAAGGCGGCCCGGCGTATCGTATCGGCCTTGGCCAACGTGGCTTGCGGATTGCCGCTGACTTCCGACGTGTCGATGCCGACGTCGCCGCCGGTCGCGTAGCGCACCCCGTCCGGGCCGGTGACGTACTGAAAGTGGGCGCCGCCGGTTGCCAGGCCGCCGGCTGCACTCAGATGGGCTTGCTCGTGCGCGCGGACTTCCCGGTCGCGGGTTTTCAGTTTTTGAACTTGCGCGAGTTGTTCGTCGCTGAGCTGGGCGCTGGCCCCGGTTTGCTGGGTTTTGGTCGAGTCTTGCCGCGCGGCGGCGGAACCGCTCTTCGCCGAACCGGAATAGTCGGGGAATTGAGTGTTGGCGAGGGCCGGAATCGACATGCTGGCCTCCGGAAAGGATAGGCAGGTACTTTACCGCAAGTTTCAGCCGTGGCTCAAGTTTCGGCTTCCGTGGTCTGTCGCCGCAACGCCCAAACCACGTGTTCCCTGACCAGCTCTGAATCGTGGTCCAGCCGGCCGGCCAACGCCGCGCGAATCGCTTGGTCGGCTCTGGCGTTGCCCAGCGCGACGGCGATATTGCGTAGCCAGCGCGCGTGGCCGATGCGGCGGATCGCCGAGCCTTCGGTGCGTTGCAGGAATTCGGTTTCGCTCCAGCCGAATAGTTCGATCAGCGTGGCGCGGTCCAAGCGGTGGCGCGGTTGAAAGTCCGCTTCGCCGCTGAGTGTGGCGTAGCGATTCCACGGGCAAATCAATTGGCAGTCGTCGCAGCCGTAAATCCGGTTGCCGAGCAGCGGTCGCAGTTCCTCGGGAATGCTGCCGTGCAACTCGATCGTTAAATAAGACACGCAACGCCGGGCATCGACTCGGTAAGGCGCGACGATGGCCTGGGTCGGGCAGATGTCCAGGCAGGCTCGGCAAGTGCCGCAATGCGAAGCGACCGGCGTGTCGGCCGGCAGGGCCAGATCGGTATAGATTTCGCCGAGGAAAAACCAGGAGCCGGCTCGGCGGTTGATTAAATTGCTGTGCTTGCCTATCCAGCCTAGCCCGGCTTTCTCGGCGATGGCTTTTTCCAGCACCGGTGCGCTGTCGACGAACACCCGGTAGCCGAATCGGCCGATCTCGGCGGCGATTTTGTCGGCCAGTTTTTGCAGACGGCTACGTAACAGTTTGTGATAGTCGCGGCCCAGGGCGTAGCGCGACACGAAGGCAGCGGCCGGATCGTTCAGCCGCTCGGCCATGCTGCTCCGATGCTCCGGTAGATAATCCATCCGCGCCGAAATGATGCTGAGCGTGCCGGGCTGCAAGTCGGCCGGCCGGCTGCGTTTAAGGCCATGCGCCGCCATATAGTACATCTCGCCGTGCATCCCGTCCGCCAGCCAACGCTGCAAGTGGCCTTCGGCGCTGGTCAGATCGGTATCGCTGATGCCGAGTTGTTGAAAGCCCAAGTCCAGGGCCCAGGCCCGAATGTTGGCAACGAATTCTTCGGTGGCGACGAAATGACTTGGGGGCATGGCGGGCAGGAAAATATAATGGGTTTACTGCGTCATTTTACACAAGCCCATGCCCTCAGCCGACCAAGTCTACAGCGTTGCCGAAATCCGCGAAGCCGAGCGGCGAGCGATGGCCGAACACGGCATCGCCGGTGCGGTCATGATGGCCAGGGCTGGGGCGGCCGCGTTCGAACAAATCCGGCGCCACTGGCCGGAACGTCGGCGCCTGACGGTGTTTTGCGGTGCCGGCAATAATGCCGGCGACGGCTATGTCGTGGCGCGCTTGGCCTTGCTGGCCGGTTATCGCGTCGACGTGCATGCACTATCGGATTCGGCCCGCTTGCCGGTGGATGCCGCCGACGCCTCCGAGGGCTTTTTTGAGGCCGGCGGCCGCATCGAGGTTTTGGGCGACAGTCTGCCCGGCGACAGCGTGGTCGTCGACGCACTACTCGGCATCGGCTTGAGCCGGCCGGTATCCGAGCCTTACGCGTCGGCAATCGCCGCGATCAACGCATCCGCCGCGCCGGTAGTCGCTCTCGATGTACCGTCCGGATTGGACGCGGATACCGGCAATGTCTTGGGCTGTGCGGTGGCCGCCGATTTGACCGTGACCTTTATCGGGCTGAAACGCGGCTTGTTGACCGGTTTTGCGGCCGACTATTGCGGCGAAGTCGTGTGCGATAGCCTGGCCTTGCCCGACGAGGTGCTGGCGGGTGCCGGTTCGATTTACCGACTGACCAAAACCCCGCCGCCGCCTCGCCCGCGCGTCGCGCATAAAGGCCACTGCGGCCATGTATTGGCGGTTGGCGGCAATCTGGGTTATAGCGGCGCGATTCGATTGGCCGGCGAAGCCGCGTTACGCACTGGTGCCGGCTTAGTCAGCATCGCGACGCGAGCCGTGCATAGCGCCGTCCTGAATCTTGGCCGGCCGGAATTGATGTGCCACGGCGTCGAATCCTCCGCGGATTTGGCAAGTCTGTTGGACAAGGCCAGCGTCGTCGTTGTCGGTCCGGGTTTGGGGCAAGACGCCTGGGCACGGACGATGTTCGCGGCGGTACTGGCGTCCGGCAAGCCCTGCGTGGTGGATGCCGATGCCTTGAACCTGTTGGCGGCTCGGCCGGAGCGCCGCGATCATTGGATTTTAACGCCGCATCCCGGCGAAGCCGCTCGATTGTTGGGTTCGACGACCGCCCAAGTCGGCGCCGACCGGTTTGCGGCGTTAGTGAGCTTGCAACAGCGCTACGGCGGCGTTTGCGTACTGAAAGGCGCGGGTAGCCTGGTCGGCGATGGCGAACGCATCTACGTGTCGTCCACCGGCAATCCCGGCATGGCGAGCGGCGGCATGGGCGATGTTCTCGCCGGACTGCTGGGCGGACTACTGGCGCAGGGCTGGTCGGCGCCGGAAGCGGCCAGACTGGGTGTTTACGTACACGGCGAAGCCGCCGATCGCCTGGCCTTGCGTCACGGTGAGCGCGGCTTGTTGGCCGGCGATTTGCCGGCGGAAATCAGAGAGTTACTCAATTGATCGAAATCGAATTGATCGACGCTTCGGAAACCGAGGCCTTCGGCGCGGCGTTGTGGCAAGCAATGCCGGACAAATGCCTGATGTTTTTGAACGGCGATCTGGGGGCGGGCAAAACCACGCTGATTCGCGGCGCGTTGCGCGCGGCGGGCTATGGCGGAACCGTCAAAAGTCCGACTTTCAGTTTGGTCGAGGAATACCGCTTGAACGGCCGCGCCTTGTTTCATTTTGATTTGTATCGGCTGAAAGATCCCGAGGAATTGGAATGGATAGGGATGGCCGACTATCTGGGCGAGCGGGCTTGGTGTTGTATAGAATGGCCGGAGATGGGGATGGGACAACTGCCGGCGGCCGACCTGGAATTGACCCTGAATTACGTTGGCGAGCATCGTGCGGTTCAAATCAATCACTTACGTGGCGATTGGGAAAATTCGATAAAACTACACTGGAAAAACAAAGACCTATTGCTATAATCTCAACGGAATTGTCACTTTTGGGCTAACGGCTATGCAGCGAATGTCTCGAATTTTCTGGGCGGTGGTCTTGTCTACCGCCGCTCATGCCGTTTTGGCGGCTCAGGCCGAACTGGCCGGTATCCAGTACGGAGCCGCGTCGCAAGTGTCGTTCGCGTTGCCGGGTCCGGTCAAACACCACGCATTCGTGTTGAAAAGTCCTAGCCGTTTGGTCGTCGATTTCGTCGACGCCAAATTCGCCGCGCCACCCGCGCAGCCGCCCGCCGATCATCCCTTGTTTCTGAATGTCCGTAGCGGCATGCACAACGGCAACGATGTGCGAGTCGTCGTCGAACTCAAAAGCGACGCCGATGTCAAGGCCGCGCTATCCGGTAACGCCTTGCAAATTCAATTAACGCCCAAGGACGAGCCGGTAGCGGCACTGAAACCGCTGGTTAAGCCGGAAGTCGCTAAGTTGGAAAAAGCCGCGCTTGCCCAAGAGCCGGTTGCGAAGCCGGAGTTAAAGCCGGCGGTATTGAAATCCGCCGTTAAGGCCAAGGGCCGGGACATTGTCGTCGCCATCGACGCCGGTCACGGTGGTAAGGACGTCGGCGCTCAGGGTAACAACGGCACGCAAGAAAAAGACGTGGTACTGGCTATCGCCAAACGATTGGCGGCTTCCATCAATCGCCAACCGGGCATGAAAGCCGTGATGATTCGGAACGGCGACTATTTCGTCAAGCTACGCGAGCGGGTGCGCATCGCCCAAGACGCCAAGGCGGATTTGTTCGTGTCCATTCATGCCGATGCGTTCGACGATCCGTCCGCCCATGGCGCTTCGGTCTATACCCTGTCGAATAACGGTGCGTCCAGCGCGGTGGCCCGGTTTTTGGCGGACAGCGAAAACGCGGCGGATAAAGTTGGGGGCGGCGACGGTCGCGATGAGGCCTTGGCTTCGGTATTGATGGATCTCTCGCAAAAGGCGGCCAAGGATGCCAGCCTGCACATCGGCAATAAGGTCCTGAAAAACGTCAAGTCGGTGGGACATTTACATCGCAGCAACGTCCAAAAAGCCGGTTTCGTTGTGTTGAAGTCGCCGATTCCGTCGATTTTGGTGGAAACGGCGTTTATTTCCAACCCGGACGAAGAGCGCCGACTGAACAGCGCCGGGTATCAGCAACAGATGGCCTCGGCGGTGTTCGGCGGCATCATGGCGCATTTCCGGCAATACGCGCCGGCCGGCACGCTGATGGCGCAGTTGTATAAAGCCGGCGGCGGCAGCCGTTTGGCCGCGATCGAAAAAACCGAGCCGGTGGCGGCCGTCAAACCGGAGCCGACGCCGTCGGCAGTTAGCGAAACCGTTGTGGTCGCGGCGCCGTCGGCCAACCAACACGTGATCGGGCGGGGTGAGACTTTATCGGAAATCGCCCAACAATACGGCGTTTCGATGCGGGCGATCCGCGATGCCAACGCAATGAACGACGGCAATCTGCGTGCCGGCCAAGTCATACAAATCCCTCGCAGCAGCTGATTTTTACCGGGTGGTCGCGTCCAAGCGCTTTGACTTTTTCGCCAGTTGCGCTGTACATTGGCAGGTTTTTTAAAACCAAGCCTGGAGCTCGATATGACTCAACTGCCCAACTGTCCCCAATGCCAATCGGAGTTCACCTACGAAGACGGCGAAAGTTATGTTTGTCCCGAGTGCGGACACGAATGGGCGAAGCAAGCCAACACCGACGCTGGCGAAGCGGCCAAGGTCGTGACCG
This sequence comes from Methylomonas sp. MS20, assembly GCF_050275925.1. Classification (NCBI taxonomy): domain Bacteria; kingdom Pseudomonadati; phylum Pseudomonadota; class Gammaproteobacteria; order Methylococcales; family Methylococcaceae; genus Methylomonas; species Methylomonas sp. MS20. The sequence goes on along the minus strand of NZ_CP189962.1, from coordinate 3,243,897 downwards.
ATGCCTACGGCAACGTGCTTCAGGACGGCGACAGCGTGACCGTGATTAAGGATCTGAAAGTCAAGGGTTCGTCGGCTGTCGTCAAGGTCGGGACCAAAGTTAGGAACATCCGTTTGGTGGACGGCGACCACGATATCGATTGCAAGATCGACGGTATCGGCGCGATGGGTTTGAAGTCGGAATTCGTTAAAAAGGCCTGAACAAACGCCGCCGGCCGGACGGCCGACCACTAAAGCCGAGCGACGGTTTTTTGCAACGTTGCTGTCGTAAACGCTGGATAGAATCGGGGCTTTTCCATCCCATGATTCGAGACATCCTTCATGCGTTTAACATCCACCCTGTTTTGCTCCGGGATGCTGTTGGCCAATGCGGCTATAGCGACACCGGTTTTCGTCAACGGATTGACCATTTCCGGTGCGACCGGCGACAGTTTCGGCACGTCGGTCAACGACGGCCGGGTCGGCTTTTTCTCCGACATTTATTACGATCCCAACCGTAACGAGTGGTGGGGCTTGTCCGACCGCGGTCCCGGCGGCGGTTCGTTGAATTACGAGACCCGCGTGCAACGCTTCAGTTTGGACATCGATAGCCAAACCGGCGCGATTTCGAATTTCACGCTGCTGCAAACGCTGAAGTTTTCCAAGTCCGGCGCGGCTCTGAACGGCATTGCCCCCAATCCGACCGGAACCTTGGGTAACGCCTTCGATCCGGAAGGTGTGGTGGTCAATCCGCGCAGCGGTAATTTGCTGGTGTCCGACGAATACGGTCCGTCCTTGTACGAAATCGACCGCAACACCGGCGCCGTGGTGAAAACGTATGCGACGCCGGCGAATCTGGTGCCGCGCAACAGCGCCAGCGGTACGGCCAATTACGCGGCCGACACCGGTAACGATGCCGGCAAGCGCACCAACCGCGGTTTCGAAGGCTTGGCGATCAGTCCGGACGGCAAATACGCCTACGCGATCCTGCAAAGCGCGATGCTGGATGAAGGGGCCGGTAACGGCAAAGTTAACCGCATTGTCAAGTTCGATACCGAAACCGGCGCCGCCGTGGCGCAGTATGCCTACGAAATGAAGCGTTCCGGCCAAGGCCAGGGCGTATCGGCGTTGGTGGCGATCAACGACCACGAGTTTTTCGTGTTGGAGCGCAACAATCGCGGTGTCGGAGTCGGCGCCGATTTGGCGACCGCCGATAAGGAAGTCTACAAGATCGATCTGGCCGGGGCGACCGATGTCAGCAACATCGATCTGGACTCCGGTGCGAGCTATACCAAAGTGAGCAAGTCCGCGCAAATTATCGACCTGGACGCCAACACGCTGGCGGCGTTGGGCAATAAGTCGCCGGAGAAATGGGAAGGACTGGCAATAGGACCTAAATTGGCCGACGGCAGTTATCTAATGTTAGCCGGCACCGACAACGACTACAGCGTCACTCAAAACGGTAGCGGCCAGCAATTCGACGTGTACTTTCGGTTTAGCGATGCCGATCCTTATGCCGGCTCGATTCAATGCCCGCTGGGCGAAACCAGCGGTTGCGCGTGGACTTCAAATGGTAGTGCCGCCAGTCTGACCGACGAATACAGCCTGCTGCCGGGCGTGCTGCACGCCTACAAGGCTTCGGCCGCCGATTTGGCCGGCTACGTCGCGCCGGTACCGCTACCGGCGGCGTTTTGGATGTTCGGTTCCGCTCTGCTGGGCTGGGTCGCTTATCGCGGGAAAAGCCGCGACTGAGCCGGCCGGATTGGCGACTGAGATGGCCGTGGCTTTAGTCGCTCGGTCGCCTTGCACCGACGATCGTCAAATGGTTTTCGGCCTGGAGAACGAAAAAAATGCTTGTAGCGGCTTCAGCCGCGATCGGCGGCTTTCGAAGTAAGGAAATGCTTGAAAACCGGCTGGTGTGACGCACGAGCCGGCATTTTTCCGCGTGGCGGGCGCTTTAACTGGCGGCGCCGGCCGCGGTGGCCTCCGGAACCTCGATCAGGCTGCCGGTTTTGACGTCGTAAACGTATCCATACACCGGAATGTTACCCGGAACCAATGGATGGGCCTTGATGCGCTTGACGTCTTCCAACACGCTGTCCGCCTGATTCTTAATGGTCAGCCAATTGATGAATTTGCCGTCGGTGGAACCTGGACCCGCGCCGTGATCGTGCCAGCCGGACGCGTCGACGCTGGCGGTTTCCAGGCTGCTGGCCAGCAAATCGCTCATGATTTCGTTGGTAAAGGTTTCCATGCCGCAATCGGTATGGTGAATCACAAACCACTCTTTCGTGCCCAGCAATTTATAAGAAATCACTAGCGAGCGAATTGCGTCGTCGCTGGCGCGGCCGCCGGCGTTACGGATGACGTGGGCGTCGCCCTCGGACAGACCAGCGTATTTGGCAGGGTCCAGGCGGGCGTCCATGCAGGTCAGAATGGCGAATTGGCGGGCGGGCGGCATCGCCAGATCGCCTTTGTTGAATTCGGCGACATAGCCGCGATTGGCTAGGAGTACTTCGTTAAGAATTTTGCTCATAATTACCTCGGTGGGGTGGGGGAAAAGACGTCTGGTTTAAGACAGCAAAACCAGACGATGTAACGACTATCTCCGGGGCGCATTCTATCGACCTTGCTCTCTGGTTTAAAGAGGCGAATTGGTTTATAAATCTTAAACCACAGGTTTATAAATAGGTGCCATGGATAAGTTTAACAACATGCGGGTGTTTTGCCGGATCGTCGAGCTCGGCACCTTCTCGGCGGTTGCTCGAGAATTGAAGTGCTCGACGATGATGATCAGCAAATATATGGCCCAGCTCGAAGCGTCGTTAGGCGTGGTTCTGTTGAACCGCACCACGCGTAGCTTGAGTTTGACCAGCGCCGGCGAGGCTTACTACCATCGCAGCCGGCAGTTGCTGGAGGACTTGGCCGATTTGGAAGCCGCTACCGGTCAGATGGGCGAGCGCATCAAGGGCCACATCAAGGTCAGTGCGCCGATCGATTTCGGCGGCATGTACATGGTACCGGTCATCGAACGCTTTTTGCTAACCTATCCGGAAATCAAGATATTGATGACCTTGGACAACAAACCGCCTAATTTGCGCATCGGCAACTTCGACATTTCGCTGTTGGTCACCGATACCCTGGACCCCGGCGTAGTGGCGCGCAAGATCGCAGAAACCGAACTATGCACCTATGCGTCTCCCGCCTATTTGAGCGAGCAAGGCACGCCGCAACATATAGAGGATTTGAGCGACCACCGCTGCCTGCATTACGTCGATACGCCGCACGGCGATTATTGGTTGTTTAACGTCGCCGGCGAATTGCAGCGGATTAAAGTGGATTGGTTGCTGGCCTCCAACAACGGTCGGGCGCTCTGCCAAGCCGCCGCGTTGGGCATGGGCATCGTGCGGGCGCCGCGCCTGTCGGCCGCGCCGCATTTGCAAAATGGCGAGTTGGTCGAAATTCTCAAGGATTACCAGCGCCCGGCGCTGGCGGTCTACGCCACCTATTTGCAACGCCGATTTTACCCGGCCAAACTCACCGCCTTCGTCGAATTTCTGCTGGACTATTTCGGTAAGTGACGCGAGAGGCAAGAGACGATTCGGATGGACCCAAGTTGGCCGCCGAGTCGCGATTGCGGGTCAAAAACAGGCCCGACTGATAATCCGTGAGCGGCGAATATCGTTTTGCACTGCTACGCCCGGAGTGGCAAATCTCGATTTGCCTGATAACTTCTGCCAAATCCGCCAAACCTGGAATCGCAGGCTATCGGCGTATTATGTTTAGTTAAAACCGATTTGCTTGGTTTCAGTCTGTTGCTCAAGCTTATGACTCGCGTAAATTGCTTGTGCTTCCGCGTCGTTATCCAGCGGATACACGCCTATCGCCTGGCCGGCGGCGGCTTTTGCTCCCTTGGATTCACGCAATAGAGTCCAGAGGGAGCCGATTTTGGCGGTATTGGTTTACTGACGCCATTGCGCGAGCAGCGCGAGCTGTTGTTCGAGCGTCGGCAGGCCGGGTCTGGCGCCCAAGCGTGTGCAGCACAAGGCGCCTGCCGCGCTGGCGTAGCGCAACAGGGTTTGCCATTCCAGGCCGGCGGCCAGACCGGCGGCGAAGGCGCCGTGAAACGCATCGCCGGCGCCGGTGCTGTCCACCGCCAGCACCGGCGGCGCTTCCAACGCGCCGGTTTCCGTGCCGCGCCGCCAGATCAAACCGCGCGCGCCGAGCGTGATGACGGCGGCCGGCGCGAGTTCGGCGAATTTGACCAGCGCCGCCTGTTCGTCGCCGGCATATTGCACGGCCATTTTTTCCGAGCAAACCGCATAATCGACTTTGTCCAACAGGGCCAAGGTGCCGGCGTGCAGCGAGCCGCCGTCCAGCACGCTGCCGGTCTGGTCGTCCGCCGCCGCCAGCGCGGTCAGCGATAGTCCCGGTTCGTGACCGTCGCAAAGCAGGACTTTGGCTTCCCGGCCGGTGAAGCTTAATCGCTCGGCCGGCAAGGCTTCGGTCCCGCCTTTGTAATTGATGAGGGCCCGTTGGCCGTTGGGCTTGACCAGTACCGCCGATAGCGGCGTCGGCGAATCGCCGCGCACCACCCATTGCGTACCGACCCCGGCCGCCAGCAATTCCCGCAAGTGGCTGTCGCCGTAGACGTCGTTGCCCAAATAGCCGCAGAAGCCGGCGCTAGCGCCCAATCGGGCGACCGCCACCGCCGCGTTGGCGGCCGGTCCGCCGCCGCAGCCAAGCAAGTCGTCGGCGACGGTCTTTTCGTCGGGACCGGGATGGTGCGAAATCGCGAATACCAGGTCGTAACTGGCGTGACCTATGCAAAGTACATCCAAGCGTTGGGCGTTCGTTGTCATCGGCGGATTGTGTTCGTGGTTAAATGAGCGATTATACCTTCCGAACCGACCGGAAAAGTCCGGCGATGCCTTGAGACGCAGGCGGGCAGATGATTTAATGTCGTCCGTTTTTCCGGTCGCGTCGCGGCCGGTATGTTCGCCGGCCGGCCGGTTTATCCCGTTACCTTTACCAAAACCTTGAATATCAAAGCCGTTTTAGTGTCCCTTTCCTTATTCGTTTTGTCGGAGTCCGTCTTGAGCGCTGAACCCAACCCAAGTCCCGTGGAAGAGCGAGTGCAAGCGCTATTGGCGCAAATGACGTTGGAAGAAAAAGTCGGCCAAATGACCCAGATCGACTTCAGCGTGGTGTCGGTCGCCAATGGTCAGGATGCCGAGAATCCGGTCGATCAAGCCAAATTGGACGACGCCATCTTTAATCATCACGTCGGTTCGATTCTGAATACGCCGACCACGCCGAACAACCGTGCCCAGCCTATCGAAAAATGGCGGAACATCACCCAAAGCATTCGGGACACCGCCGCGCGGTCGCGCTTGAAAATTCCGGTGATTTACGGCATCGACGCGATCCACGGCGCCACCTATACCCAAAACTCGGTCTTGTTTCCGCAGGCGATCAGCATGGCGGCGACCTTCAATCCCGAATTGTCGTTCAAGGAAGGCGAAATCGTCGCCCGCGAGGTCAAAGCTTCCGGTTTGGACTGGAATTTCTCGCCTGTGATGGACATTGGCCGACAGCCGCTGTGGCCGCGATTGTGGGAAACCTACGGCGAGGACGTGCATCTGGCGCAAATCCTGGGCGGCGCGTTCATTAAAGGCCACCAGGGCGAGGATATGGCCGCCGCCGACAAGGCGCCGACCTGTCTAAAGCATTACGTCGGCTACAGCTATCCGTTGAACGGCAAGGATCGCACGCCGGCCTGGATCGGCGAACGGGCCTTGCGCGAATGGTTTTTAGCCGGATTCGAAGCCGGCGTATTGGCCGGCGCACCGACCGTGATGATTAACTCGGCCGAAGTCGATGGCATACCCGGCCACGCCAATTATCATTATCTGACCGAGATCCTGCGCGGCGAACTGGGTTTCAAAGGCTTCACGGTGTCGGACTGGGAAGACATCATCCGTCTGCACACCCGCGACAAACTGGCGGCCAGCCCGCGCGAGGCGGTGAAGATGGCGGTGATGGCCGGCGTGGATATGAGCATGGTGCCGTTCAATTTCAGCTTTTACGATTTATTGCTGGATTTAGCCAAAAGCGGCGAAGTGCCGCTCAGCCGTATCGACGAGGCGGTGGCGCGCATTCTGCGCGTCAAATTCCAAACCGGTCTGTTCGAGCGTACCGAGCCGGCCTTGCCGGTGGCCGGCTATTTCGCGACCGCCGAGGCGGTTGAGGTCAATCGACAAGCGGCGCGGGAAGCCATCGTATTAGCGAAAAACGACAACCGCATGCTGCCGCTGTCCAAAACAGCCAGTATTTTGGTGACCGGTCCGACCGCCAATCTGCTCAGTGTGATGAACGGCGGTTGGACGATTACCTGGCAAGGCGCGTCCGAGGAACTGTATCCGAAACAGTATCCGACGTTGTTGCAGGCGATTCAGCGTAAAACCAGCGGCCAAGTCACCTTTGTCGGCGGTCAGCGTTTCAGCGATGAAATCAACATCGAGCAAGCGGTTAACGAAGCCCGCAAACACGATGTGGTAGTGCTGGCGCTGGGTGAAAAACCGTATACCGAAACCGAGGGCAATATTGACTCGTTGGCCCTGGACCCGGTGCAACTGCAGTTGGCTAGGGCGATCTTCGAAATCGGCAAGCCGGTGGTGTTGGTGACTTTCGGCGGCCGGCCGCGCATCATCACCGAAATCGCCGACAAGGCGAGGGCGGTGGTATTGGGCTTTTTGCCCGGTATGGAAGGCGGCGCGGCGCTGGCCGACATTTTGTTCGGCGATGTCAACCCGAGCGGCAAACTGCCGATTTCCTACCCGCGCGCGGTCAACGACATCACGCCCTACGACCATAAACCCATCGAAGCTTACGAGACCAATCAATATCGGCCTTTGTATCCGTTCGGCCACGGCTTGAGTTACACCCGTTTCGAAACCAGTGGATTGTTGGTGAAACCGGCGCAAATCAAAGCCGGCGACAGCGTGGAAGTTAGCGTCAGGGTTAAAAATACCGGCACGCGGACCGGCCAGGAAACCGTGCTGGTTTACTTGAACGACATAGCGGCTTCGGTATCGCGCCCGGTCAAGCAGCTAAAAGCCTTCGAGAAAGTCGAGTTGCAGCCCGGCGAGCAAAAGACCTTGCATTTTACGTTGACCGCTCAGGCCATGTCCTTCATCGGATTGAATATGCGGCGCGTCGTCGAACCGGGCGATTTCAAGGTGATGGTCGGTGACGAATCCGTGCCGTTCAGTGTCTTGCCGAATTAAGCGGAGAATGCCATGACCGACGCGCAGAAAGCCGCCAACCCGCATCTGGGTTCGCTGACGATCCTGACTTCGCTGTTTTTCATCTGGGGTTTCATCACCTGCCTGAACGACATTCTGATTCCGCATTTGAAGGCGGTGTTCACGTTGAATTACTTCCAGGCGATGCTGATTCAGTTTTGCTTTTTCGCGGCCTATTTCGTGATGTCGGTGCCGAGCGGCCTGTTGGTCGAAAAGCTCGGTTACCAACGGGGCATCGTTATCGGCTTGGCGGTGGCGGGCTGCGGTTGTCTGTTGTTTTATCCGGCGGCCTGGCTGCGCCTGTACCCGCTGTTTTTGACCGCGTTTTTCGTGTTGGCTTCAGGAATTACCTTGTTGCAGGTCGCCGCTAACCCTTACGTCACGGTGCTTGGGCCACCGGAAACCGCATCGAGCCGCTTGACCTTGACTCAGGCCTTCAATTCGCTGGGCACCACGCTGGCGCCGTTTTTCGGGTCCTGGTTGATATTGGCGACGGCGGTGAAAAGCGCAGAGCAGATTCAAGGTTTGAGCGCGGAGGACTTGGCGGCCTATCAGGCCGTCGAAGCGGCGGCGGTACAGCATCCGTATTTGCTGTTGGCGACGGTGCTGTTTTTACTGGCGGTCGTGTTTGCGCTGCTGAAACTGCCGGCCGTCGAAGCCGAAGCGTCGTCAGCCGGTGGCGTAGGCGGCGACAGCCGGGCCAGCGCCTGGTGTTATCCACATCTGGTGCTGGGCGCGCTGGCGATTTTTGTTTACGTCGGCGGCGAAGTGTCTATCGGCAGCTTCTTGGTGAGTTTTCTGAGCCAGCCGGACATCGGCGGCTTCACCGACGCCGAAGCCGGTCGCTATGTGTCGTTTTATTGGGGCGGGGCGATGGTCGGCCGCTTCGTCGGCGCGGCGGCGATGCGTTCATTGGCGCCCGGCGGGGTGCTGGCGTTCAACGCCTTGAGCGCGGCAGGCTTGGTGGCCGCGACGATGCTGATCGGCGGCGGCTGGGCGATGTGGACGATCTTGGCGGTCGGCTTGTTTAACTCCATCATGTTTCCGACTATCTTCTCGCTGGCCTTGACCGGCTTGGGCAAACATACCGGGCAAGGCTCCGGGATACTCTGCGCCGCGATTGTCGGCGGCGCGATTTTACCGGTGCTGCAAGGCGCGTTGGCGGATCGCTGGGGGATACAACATGCGTTTATCGTCCCGCTGCTGTGCTATCTGTACATCGGCTATTACGGCTGGCGGTGCCGCGCGCTGCAAGTTGCTTAATGCCTTAGCGCTTCAGCCTTTCAGGAACTTGGCGCGAGTCGGCGAATGGATGATTAACTCCGGTATCGCCGATAGCGGCAGTTCGCCGTCGGTTGCCCCCAGTTTCACGGCTTCCTTGGGCATGCCGTAGACCACGCAACTGGCCTCGTCCTGTGCGACGGTCAAGGCGCCGGTGTCGTGCAATTCCTTCATCCCGTGGGCGCCGTCGTCGCCCATGCCGGTCATGATGATGCCCAATGCGTTTCGGCCGGCCGCCTGGGCCGCCGAGCGGAACAGCACGTCGACCGACGGCCGATGCCGACTGACCAACGGGCCGTCCTTGATTTCCACCCGATATTGGGCGCCGCTACGCCTCAGCAACATATGCTTGCCGCCCGGCGCGATCAGCGCCAAGCCGGGAATGACCCTGTCGTCTTGCTCGGCCTCCTTGACGTTGATTTGACACAAACTATCCAGGCGCTTGGCGAACGCGGCGGTAAAGGCTTCGGGCATGTGTTGCACGACGACGATGCCCGGCGTGGTGCGCGGCAGTCGGGTCAATACGTATTCCAGGGCCTGAGTGCCGCCGGTCGAAGTGCCGATCGCCACGACCCGGTCGGTGGTTTCGCCTATCGTCGTCGCGGTCGAGGGTGGGATCACCGAATCGGCGTTCAATTTGGGATTGACGATCAACGCGGCTTTCGGGACGGCCGGCGCGGTCTTTTTGACGCGGGCGCGGGCGGCGCCGCGGATTGCGTCGGCAACCTGGCTTTGGGCTTCCTGCAAAAAGCCTTTCAAATTGACGGTAGGCTTGGTGATGATATCCACTGCGCCGGCGCTCATGGCTTGCATCGTTACCTCGGCGCCGCGCGCGGTCAACGTCGAGCAAATTACCACCGGCGTCGGCCGTTCGCTCATCAGTTTGCGCAGAAAGGTGATGCCGTCCATCCTCGGCATTTCGATATCCAACACGATCACGTCCGGCCAATCTTTTTCCATCTTGGCTTGCGCGAAGATCGGGTCCGGCGCCGAACCGATGACCTTGAAACCGGGAATGTCGGCCAGTAGCGCGGTTAATACCTGTCTGACGACCGCCGAGTCGTCCACGATGAAGATTTTGATGTCCGTCATAGTAATCGTCCTGCCGAGGGTGGCTACCAGAAATCGATGTCGCCGGTAGTGCGTTTGGTTTCGTCCAAGGTTTTTTTCCAGAACCGACGTTCGTCCTGAACCACCGCCAGCTCCAGGCCGTGGCCGATTTTTTTGATATACACCGAAAAATCGCTGCCCATGAAATGCACGTTGCGACCGTAGTCGCCGCCCAGGCAGGCGCTGACGATCGGTATGTTTTCGTTTTTTAAAAATTCGCGAACGAATTGAACGTTGACGTCGCCGACCGTCGGCCGATTCCAACTGTCTTCGCGAAGTTTCAGAACGTTGCCGCCGCCGAAACATTTGGCTTTCAGTTGCGAGCGGTCGGCGCCTTTTTTCATCATGTCGTTGATCAACAGTTCCATCGAATAAATGCCGTAGCGGCCGTAATCGGACTGAATAATAGGCGTATTTGCCGCTTGTTGTTTGTAGGCCAGCAGAAAATGGTTCATCCCGAACACGCCGTTGACCGAATCGTAAAGGCAGACCGCGACGCAAGAGCCCAGCAGCGTCGATATCACTTCCGGCTTGCGGGATACGTAATGCTCTCCCGGATCGATGGTTATGCGTTGGGTATTGCGGTAAGGGGTGGCTCTCATGACAGTCGGTAGATCGAGGGTACGACGGTTTGCAGGCGTTGCGTGACCGAGTGCAGGCTTTCCGAGTGGCTGACGACGAAGTAGCCGTGCGGTTGCAGCGCGGGCAACAGATTTTCGACGACGCGTTTTTTGGTATCCGGATCGAAATAGATCAACACGTTGCGCAGAAAGATCGCGTCGAATTTACCGAGATGGCCGGGCAAGGGCTGGGTCAGGTTGATTTGCTCGAATTTGACGCGCTCGCGCAGCTCGGCGTTGACCCGGAAATGGCCGGCTTGGCTGCGGACGCCCTTCAGGCAATATTTTTCCATCAGACGGCGCTCCAATTGTTCGATTCTGTCCAGTGGATATATGCCGGCTCTGGCGACCTCCAGTACTCTGGTACTGAGGTCGGAACCCAGGACTTCCCAGGCTCGATTGCGGCCTTTGTCGGTCAGCACCATCGCCAGCGAATACGCCTCCTCGCCGCTGGAGCAAGCCGCGCTCCAGATTCTGAGCGGCTGAGTCGGCCAGGCGGGGAGCATCTTGTCGCGCAGGAACTCGAAATGGCTGGGTTCCCGGAAAAAATAGGTTTCGTTGGTGGTCAACGCGTTGACCAGTAGCTGGAACTCGTCCGGGTGTTCGGGATCGGTCGCTAGGCGGAAATAGGCGCCGTAGTTGTCGAGGCCGTAAAAGTTCAGACGTTTAGCCAAGCGGCTGGCGACCATGACGCGTTTTTCCGGGAGTAGCGCGATGCCGGCGTGTTCTTGCAGCAAGCGGCGAAACCGCTCGAACTCTTCCGGCGTGATGGGCGAAATGCTGATAACTGGGTCCTCCACAAACCGAATAACGGGCCGCCGTTAAGTTGAATGATGCCATAAAACCCACTAAGATCAATCGTAGTCATTTTATTCAATTCCGGAACCACTATGCCAACCCCAGCCGGTCTATCGACAGCCGAACTTTCCGATGCCACCAGTTTCCGTCTATTGCCGATCGGTTTGAGCGTGCTCAGCAGCTCGGCCGTCGTCCTACTCGGGAATTTTAGTCCACTTTCGTGGGCGCTGGCCGCCGGTCTGGTTCTCGGCGGGTTTGTGGTCGGCCAATATTTGGCGGTGCGCTTGCGCGAGCGGGTTCAGCGTTGCGCGCAATTCTGGCAAGGCGACGAAGACGATAAAGTCAACGATTTAAAGATTTACGTCGGCGAATTGGAGCGCTTGTTCCTGCAAGTCGTGCCGATAGTACTGAGGCAAGTTCAGACCTCCCGCACCCACACCGAACGGGAAATCACCGTGTTGACCGATCGCTTCGCGGCGATGGCGGGCAACCTGGAACAGTTGATTGCCGGCACCGGCCAAAACTCAGGCGGACGTAGCGTGGATTCGCTATTCAACGAGAGCCGCGGCGCGCTATCGGCTGTGCTGGCGGCCTTGGGCCAAATTCAGGAAGTCGAGCATACCGTCGTCGACGAAGTTCGAAAATTGTCGTCGCACACCCGCCAGTTGGACTCGATGGCCAAGGAGGTCCGCAAAGTGGCCGAGCAAATTAATTTGTTGGCGCTGAACGCGGCGATCGAGGCTGCCCGCGCCGGCGAAAATGGGCGCGGATTCGCCGTGGTTGCCGACGAAGTCCGCAAGCTGGCCGGATTTTCGTCGTCAACCGGCGAAAAAATCAGTCAGGCCATCGGCGATATCAATCGGGCGATGGAGTCGACGTTGAAATTGTCGGAAGCTTCCGGCAGCAATGACGACAGAACCATCCGCGACGCGGAACAGTCGATACGTTCCGCGCTGGACGACTTGCAGCGCGCGCTGGATGCTTCCAAGAGCGAAGGCAATCTGTTGCGAGGTCATAGCGCCCAAATTCGCGACGAGATTTTCTCGGTACTCATCGCTTTCCAATTTCAAGATCGGGTCAGCCAAATGCTCAGCCATGTCGAGCACAATCTCGAAGGCCTGCAAAATGCGGTCGAAACCCGTCACGACAGTAGCGACTGGCATGCCGGCAGCCTTGATGTCGCGCAAATTCTTTCCAGGATGGAGCTAAGCTATACGATGCCGGAAGAGCTGATCAATCATACTTCAGGCGGGGCTGTCGAGAGTGCCGGGCCGGCGGACGACGGCGATATCACGTTTTTCTGATCCAAGACAAAATCGTCGGCGGCTTCGGCGATTACGATAACTTTGTGGCCGGTTCCGGTCGGTAGTGAGGGGCGTTTCGTGAGCATCCGGGAAATAACGGTGGATGGCGGCCGAGTGGAGCTCGCCGCGCAGGCTGAGTTGACGATCTATCAAGTCCGCGATGCGCGCGGGCAATTGGCGGCCTATCTGGATGTCGCCAGCGAATTGCAGATCGATCTATCCGCCGTTCGCGAGTTCGACGGCGCCGGCGTGCAGTTGTTGATGTACATGAAACAAGAGTGCGCGCGCCGGGATGTCGCAATGCGGCTGATCGGCCATAGTCAGGCCGTCGTCGATGTCTTCGAATTGTTGAACCTGGGCGAGCATTTCGGCGATCCGATGGTGTTAACCGCAAGTGGGAATGAATCATGAGCGATTTCGATGCCGCATTAAACATTTTTGCCCAGGAAGCCGGCGAGTTGCTGAACGACATGGAAGACGCGTTGCTGGCGCTGGAGTCGGCGCCTGGCGATGCCGAAATCGTGAACCGCTTGTTTCGAGCCATGCATACCATCAAGGGTTCGTCGGGGCTGTTCGGATTCGATCCGATCGTTGCCTTCACGCACGAAGCGGAAACGGTGCTTGACGGCGTCCGCCAGGGCGAGCGGCCGATCGACGCCGAATTGATTTCCGTGTTGTTGGACAGCAAGGATCATGTTGCCCAGCTGGTTGAGCATTGTCTGGCGGCGCCGGAAACGGCGTTGCCGGAGGATTTGGTGGCACGCGGGCGCTCGCTGATCGGCCGTTTGGGTGGACGGTGCGAAGGTGCGGTTAGCCCGGCGCCGGAACCTTCGGTATTGACCAGTGAAGCCGGCGGACCGATTTCAGCGGACGACCACTGGCTCATTTCGTTGGCATTCGGCGAGAATGCGTTTCGCAACGGCATGGACCCCTTGTCGTTCATTCGCTATTTGACCACGCTGGGCGAGATTCGCCAGATATTGACGCTGGCGCCGGCGATGCCGGCCGGCGATTCGATGGACCCCGAAAGCTGTTATCTGCATTTCAAGATCGCTTTGCAAAGCGAGGCGAACAAACAAACCATCGAATCGGTTTTCGAATTTATCGTGGACGACTGCGACATCAAAATTTTGCCGCCGAACGCCAAGCTCAGCGACTACTTGGGGTTATTGGACAATTTGGAGCCGGCTCAGTGGCAAAAGCTCGGCGATATGTTGGTCGAAATCGGCGCCCTGACGCGCGGCGAAATCGACTCCGCGTTGCGAGAACAGGATGCCGCCCGATGCGCCGGAGCCGGCAAGCCGATTGGTGAAATCCTGGTGGAAAGACAGGTGGTACAGCAACCCATCGTCGAGCACGCCTTGCGGAAACAGGAACAGACCAAGCAAAAGTTGGCCGCCGAAGCCAATTACATCCGCGTCGATGCCGGCAAACTGGGCCATCTGATCGATCTAGTCGGCGAATTGGTGATCTCCAGCGCGGCGATGAATTTAATCGTCGAGCGCCATGGTCTCGGCGATGCCGGAGATGTCGCGGCCGGCATGAACGCGTTGGTCGGATCGATACGCGATACCGCGTTGGAGCTCAGGATGGTGCAGATCGGCGAGACCTTTTCGCGGTTTCGGCGCGTGGTCCGGGATGTTGGCAAGGAGTTGCGCAAGGATATCGAGCTTTATATCAGCGGCGGCGAAACCGAATTGGATAAAGCCATGGTCGAAAAGATCAACGACCCGCTGACGCATTTGGTCAGAAACGCGCTCGATCACGGCATCGAACCCCCGGAGCAGCGCTTGGCGGCCGGCAAGCCGGCCCAGGGTAGCGTGCATCTGAACGCCTTCCATCAGTCCGGCCACATTGTCATTCAGGTTGCCGACGACGGCGCCGGCTTGAATGCCGACAAAATAGTCGCCAAGGCGATTGCCGCCGGTTTGATCAAGGCCGATCATAGTTTGAGTCGCCAGGAAATTTACGGTCTGATTTTCGCGGCCGGTCTCAGCACCAAGGAACAAGCGACCAGCCTGTCCGGGCGCGGCGTCGGCATGGATGTGGTCAAGAAAAACATCGAAGCGCTACGCGGTAGCGTCGCGATCGACAGCGTCGAAGGCCAAGGCACGACGATCAGTATCGAGCTGCCGCTGACGCTGGCGATCATCGACGGATTCATGGTCGGCTGCGACCGCGAGCGTTACATCATTCCGCTCAATCTGGTCGACGAATGTCTGGAGATGGGTGATAAGGAATGCAACATCGACGAGGTCGAGCACTATATCAATCTGCGCGGTCAGGTGTTGCCTTACCTGCGCCTGAGCGAATATTTCCAGCAACCCAGAACCGAAACCGGCGAGGGACGCCGGGAAAGCATGGTGGTGGTGAAATCCGGTCGCGGCAAGGCCGGTTTCGTCGTCGACGAATTGCATGGCGAGCATCAAACCGTCATCAAGCCGCTGGGCAAGGTGTTCGAAAAGTTGACCGGTATTACTGGCGCCACGGTACTCGGCGACGGTACCGTGGCCTTGATTTTGGATGTTCCCGGCCTGGTCCAGGCCGCCATGACGCGCCGCCCATCCCGATTAACCGCATCCAGCGCGTGACAGTAAATCACTTTTTCTTTTGCCAAACAGGGTCTATCGATGAACATCAACGATCTCAGAATAAAAACTAAAATATTGACGGGTGCCATGCTGTTGGTGGCGATTACCGTGGGATTCGGCTTGCTGGCGCGCGTTTACATCGGCGAAGTGTCCGGGGCGCTGTTCGGCATCACCGACAACAACGGAAAAGCCGTCGAATACGCCACCGGCGTGGAACGCATGGCATTGGAAGCCTTAGTGGCGCAACGTTCGTACCGGCTCTCCCAAAAGAAGGAAGACGCCCAACAGTTACTCGAAAGTTTAAAGAAGCTGTCGGTTTACCTGGACAAAATCGATCAGGTGGCCAAACAGTACGGCAATAATGAACTGCTGAGCCAATCGAAAATAGCCAGAAGCGGCGCCGCTAAATTTGGCGAGAAGTTTCAGGCTGTGTTGGCCGGGTACACCGCCAATAAGGAAGCCGCCGAAACCATGGTGGAAAAAGGCAATGCGGTTGCGAAAGCCGCCGATGCTTATTTGAAACGCCAAGTCGCCCGCTATCAAGAGGCCAAGGACAAAGGTGCCAACGCGGCGGAACTCGATCAATTCGTGCAGCGCTATGTTGGCGCGACCCAAGCCTACATCAAGGCCTTGGAGATCATGCGCGCCGAAAAAGAGGAGTTGAATCTGAAGGATCGCGCGGCCTGGAAAAAAATGCAGGTTTGGTTGCCCGAGTTGATCGGCATTTATGACGATCTGGAAAAGATCGCCGGGACGGAAGAAGGCAAGCGGATTATCGCCGATGCCAGAACGGCGGCGCACGATTACCATCAGGCCGCGCAAACCTGGATAGACAACGACGAGCAAATGAAGCTGATGCGCAAGGAAATGCTCGACGCCGGCGACGACGTGATCCAGCAAGCCCAGACCGCCGAGGAATCGGGCTTCGCGCAACTGGACATCGCGCGGCAGGATGCCGACAGCTTGGTTTCGGAAGCCAATAAAATCATCTTGGTGACGATCGCGGTATCGTTGATCCTGGGGGTGTTGATCGCCATCTTTTTAGCCAATTTAATCACCCGACCCATCGTGACCGGCGTCGGTTTTGCAAAGGCTTTGGCGGATGGCGATCTCAGCGCCGATCTGGAAGTCGAAGGCAAGGACGAAATCGGCCAATTGGCTCAGGCCTTGCGAGACATGCGCGACCAGTTGGGGCGGGTGGTTCAGCAGGTTAGGTTCAATTCGGACAATCTCAACAATGCGTCGGAACAGGTCAGTATCACCGCCCAGTCGTTGAGTCAGGCGGCCACCGAACAGGCGGCCAGCGTTGAGGAAACCACGTCGTCGATTGAGGAGCTCAACGCCTCGGTTCAACAAAATACCGAAAATGCCCACGTTACCGAGCAAATGGCGGTACGTTCCGCGAACGACGCTCGCGAGGGCGGAGCGGCGGTCAACGAGACTGTCGCGGCGATGAAGAATATCGCGAAAAAGATCGGCCTGATCGAAGACATTGCCTATAAAACCAATCTGTTGTCGCTGAATGCCGCGATAGAAGCCGCCTCGGCCGGCGAGCACGGCAAGGGCTTTGCGGTAGTGGCGGCGGAAGTGCGGAAATTGGCCGAGAGCAGCCGGGTCACGGCCGGGGAGATCAACGAACTCGCCAGCAGTAGCGTCGCGATCGCCGAAAAAGCCGGGGCCTTGATCAACGCCTTGGTGCCTAATATTGCAAAAACCTCCGACCTGGTTCAAGAAATCAGCGCCGCGTCGGTGGAGCAATCCAGCGGCATCAATCAAATCAACGACGCCATGCGGCAATTGGATAAAGCCACTCAGCAGAATGCCGCCAGCGCCGAGGAATTGGCGGCGACCGCCGAAGAGCTGAACGGTCAGGCCGTGCAACTCCAGCAGGCCGTGGCATTTTTCAAGGTGAACGAAGGCCGGCGCGGGGCCGCGTCGAACGGTCGCGGCGCTTCTTCGATGCGCGGGCCGGCGCGTAACGTTGCCAAGCCCTATAGCATCAAACCAGTCGTGGCGCCTGCTTCGGCGGACAACAGTCCGGATTTTAACGATCAAGACTTCGAACGCTTTTAGGCGGAGCCGGCCATGACGAATTTAATGCGGAGCGAGTTGGGAAATTCGTTGGCCGTGCCGGAGCAGGTCGGCCAATATTTGACCTTTCTGGTGGGTGACGAGACCTTTGGCGTCAGCATTTTGGATATCAAGGAAATCATCGAAATCGTCAACGTGACTCGGGTGCCGTTGACGCCGGATTACATACACGGCGTGATCAATCTGCGCGGTAACGTGGTGCCGGTTATCGATCTGGCGGCCCGATTACGCCATAAGCCCACCCAAATCAGCAAGCTGAGCTGTATTGTGTTGGTGGCCGTGCAAGTGGCTGAAACCAGTCAATTAATCGGAATGCTGGTCGATGAAGTACGGGAGATTTTGGAGATACCGCCGGCCAATATCCAACCGGCGCCGGATTTCGGTACCGATATCCGCACCGATTTCATTCAGGCGATGGCGCGAGTAGACGACGCCTTCATCATTTTGTTGGCGATCGGGCGAGTCTTGTCTTTGGAAGAGTTGTCGCAGCTGCGCGAGTTGGTTGCAGACCGGGACTGACTCGGCTTAACCGAGCATCGACACTAGTGTTTCCGGCCGCGTGAGGCATAGGGCTGGATCAGTGCGAATGGAGTCTGAGATCGGCTTGGCTCGGCGTGGTTGACGCCGCCATGTCGGCTAGGAAGTCGCCCAGCAAGCGGTCGACTTCAACGATATGCACCAATATCCAGTCGTTGACAAAGCGGGTGATTTCCGATCGATTCCAACGGTCGCCGCGCACTTCGCTGCTGAGGTGGATGAGTTCGTCCAGCATTTGATCGTGCGCGGCGACATGGGCTTGGTAGCCGGGGTAATCGAGGCTCTTCATCAGCGCTTCCTCGCAATGGAAGTGTTCGCGGATGTGCCGGAAAAAACGAATGAACAAATGAATCAGTTCGTCGCGGTCGCTAGCGCCCAGGACCTGTTCGGCCAGCTCGAACACTTGCCGATGCTGGTCGTCCACTGTCGCGTCGCCTATCGAATATCGGTCCTGCCAAATGAATGTTGCCATGCCAGTGCCTCCGTTTGGCGCCTTCAACGCATCGATAACGAAAACACCGTTAGCGCAAACCTACCGCTGACGTGTCGTCGCTATCAAAATGGTCGATTAAGCATAGCAGAACGCCAAACAAGCGGCGATGGTGGCAAATGACTCGGAGCTTGGAACCGAAGCCGCCAGCCCAAGCCCTTTCGCTGACGCTCAGCGTTAAAATAAACCGCTGATGACACCGTCGTCGCTGATGTCGATGCGCTCCGCGGCCGGCACTTTCGGCAAGCCGGGCATGGTCATCATGTCGCCGGCGATGGCGACGATGAAACCGGCGCCGTTGGCCAGCCGCACTTCGCTGATTTCGACCGTGTGTCCCGACGGTGCCCCCTTGCTGTTGGGGTTGGTCGAAAACGACATTTGGGTTTTGGCCATGCAGATCGGAAAATGGCCGTAACTGGCTTGCAGGGCCTTGATTTCGCTCATCACTTTTGGACTGGTCGAGACGTTGGCGGCGCCGTAGAGCTTGGTGGCAATGGCTTCGATCTTGTTCCACAGCGGCAACTCGCTGTCGTAAACGAAGCTGAATTCCGGTTCGCGGTGGTCGACAATATCCAACACGGCGTTTGCCAGCTCTTCCGCGCCGGCGCCGCCATGCGCCCAATGTTTGGCGATCACGCATTTCGCGCCCAAGGCCTCGCACTTGCTTTTCAGCAATTGGATTTCGGCATCGGTGTCAAAGGTAAAATGGTTGATGCTGACCACGCACGGCAAGCCGTAATGATTTTGGATGTTGCTGAGATGGCGTTCCAGATTGGCGAAACCTTTTTCCAGCGCGGCCAGATTTTCCTGATTCAACTCGTCCTTGGTCACGCCGCCGTGAAATTTCAGCGCCCGTACCGTCGCGACTAAAACCACCGCCGACGGCGTCAAGCTGGCCATGCGGCATTTGATGTCGATGAATTTCTCAGCGCCAAGATCCGCTCCGAAACCGGCCTCGGTGACGGCATAATCGGCCAGTTTCAACGCGGTTTTGGTGGCGGTGACGGTGTTGCAGCCGTGGGCGATGTTGGCGAAGGGGCCGCCGTGGATGATGGCCAGATTGTTCTCCAGGGTTTGCACCAGATTCGGTTTGATCGCGTCTTTCAGTACCGCCGCCATCGCGCCGTGGGCGTTCAGGTCGCGGGCGTAAACCGGCGTGACCTTGTCGGATTTATAGCCGATGACGATGCGGCCCAGGCGCTCCTTCAAATCGGCGCGGCTGGTGGCCAGGCACAAAATCGCCATCACTTCCGACGCCACGACGATGTCGAAGCCATCCTCGCGCAAATAGCCGTTGGCCGCGCCGCCCATGCCGACCACGATCTTGCGTAAGGCTCTGTCGTTCATGTCGACGACGCGCTTCCATTGGATGCGGCGCGGGTCGATGTCGAGTGGGTTGCCGTGGTTGATGTGATTGTCGATCAAGGCCGACAGCAGATTATGGGCGACGCCGATCGCGTGAAAATCGCCGGTGAAATGCAGATTGATGTCTTCCATCGGCACTACTTGCGCATAGCCGCCGCCGGCCGCGCCGCCCTTGACGCCGAAACAGGGGCCCAGCGAGGGTTCGCGCAAGCAGATGATGGTTTTCTTGCCGATTCGATTCAAGGCATCGCCCAAACCCACCGTGGTGGTGGTTTTGCCCTCGCCAGCCGGGGTGGGGCTGATGGCGGTGACCAGGATCAGTTTGCCGTCTTTCTTATCATGCAGGGAATTCAGGTATTCCAGCGACAGCTTGGCCTTGAAATGGCCGTAGGGGTCCAAATGTTCGGCGGGTATGCCGAATTTCTCGCCGGCGAGCTCAATGATCGGGCGCATTTTCGCCTGTTGGGCGATTTCGATGTCGGACATGGGGTGTTTCCTGAATGACGGTTTGTGGCGATAGGGTAACGGTAAGCAATGGCGGACACCGTTGACATTGGGTCCGCCGGTAGAGCGCGGTGGGCGGAGCTTAGTAGCTGATGACTTCGCTGCCTTTGCCAACCAGTACCACGTCGGCGTCGCGCAACGCGAACAGGCCGTTGGTGATGACGCCCGGAATATTATTGATGGCTTTTTCCATTTCGACGGGGTCGACGATATTCAGATTGTAGACGTCGAGAATCTCGCAGCCGTTGTCGGTGATGTAACTGGCCCCGGTCTCTTTGTTCATCCGCAGCTCGGGTTGACCGCCCATTTTCACCAATTGACGGGCGACGAAGCTGCGCGATAGCGGTAGCACTTCGACCGGCAGCGGGAATTTACCCAGGATGTCCACGCATTTGGTTTCGTCGACGATGCACACGAATTTCTTGCTGGCGCCGGCAATGATTTTTTCGCGGGTCAGCGCGCCTCCGCCGCCTTTCAACA
Source organism: Methylomonas sp. MS20 (assembly GCF_050275925.1). NCBI lineage: Bacteria > Pseudomonadati > Pseudomonadota > Gammaproteobacteria > Methylococcales > Methylococcaceae > Methylomonas > Methylomonas sp. MS20. The sequence goes on along the minus strand of NZ_CP189962.1, from coordinate 3,223,441 downwards.
TTTTTTTATGCGGAGTCACTTCGTCGGCGCCGTCCACATACACTTCCAGGTCGCCGGTTTGGTTCAGTTCAAGGACTGGAATGCCGATTGAGCGTAAATGCTCCGTGGTTTTGCCGGAACTGGACACTGCACCTTCGATGTCGTTTTTGAAGTCGCAGTCGGCCAATAGGTTAATCAGATGAGTTACCGTCGAACCGGTGCCCATGCCGATGATGGGCACGTTTTTCAAGTATTGCAAAGCGGCTTGGGCGACTTGTTTTTTTAATTCGTCTTGCGTCATGGTAGGAAATCCTGATGAGTATGCTCTTATAAATCTGACTCGGCGTTCGACCCGTCATTGTATGGGATAATAACCGATTAACGCCGATCTCTCAGCTGTTTTTACGCCGACCAACCGGTCGGAAACGGGGCATGCCGACCGGTTCATGCCGAGGAATTCAATGCACAATTACATCGAAAAAATATTGCGGGCAAAAGTCTACGACGTGGCCGAGGAGACACCGTTGGACTTTGCGCCGACTTTGTCGGAACGGATCAATAACAAGGTTTATTTAAAGCGGGAAGACTTGCAGCCGGTGTTCTCGTTCAAGCTGCGCGGAGCCTATAACAAAATCGCGTCGCTGACCGCCGAGCAGATTCAACATGGCGTGATTGCCGCCTCGGCCGGCAACCATGCGCAAGGTGTGGCGCTGGCCGCCAAAAAACTGGGCATCAAGGCTTTGATCGTGATGCCCAGGACCACCCCGGAAATCAAAATCAAATCGGTGAAGGCGCGCGGCGCCAAGATTGTGTTGCACGGCGATTCCTACGACGAAGCCTATGCGCATGCGATGGAATTGGTGGCCGAGAAGGGCATGATCTTCATTCATCCCTACGATGATCCGGACGTGATCGCCGGCCAAGGCACCGTGGCGATGGAAATTCTGCGCCAACACAATGCCGACATTCACGCGATATTCGTGCCGGTCGGCGGCGGCGGATTGGTGGCCGGGATCGCCGCCTACGTCAAATTCGTGCGGCCGGATATCAAGGTGATCGCGGTCGAGCCCGACGACGCCGACTGCCTGAATCAGGCCTTGATCGCCGGCGAGCGGGTGGTCTTGGATCAGGTCGGATTGTTTGCCGATGGCGTGGCGGTTAGGCAAATCGGCGCCGAGCCGTTTCGAATCGCCAAGCAATCGGTCGATCAAGTGATGACCGTCAGCACCGACGAAATTTGTTCGGCGATCAAGGACATCTTCGACGATACCCGTTCGGTCGCCGAACCGGCCGGCGCGCTGGCGGTAGCCGGTTTGAAAAAATACGCCGAACAGAACGGTTTGACGCAGCAAACCCTGATCGCGATCGACAGTGGCGCCAATATCAATTTCGACCGTTTGCGCTATGTCGCCGAGCGCACCCAGGTCGGCGAGCACCGGGAAATTTTATTGGCGGTGACGATACCGGAAGTACCGGGCAGCTTTCTGAAGTTTTGCAAAATGCTCGGCAAGCGCTCGATCACCGAATTCAATTACCGCTATTTCGACAGCCGTCTGGCCCAGGTCTTCGTCGGGATCAGCAGCAGCGGCGCGGAAACCGATCGCCAGCAACTGATCGCGCAATTGCGCGACGACGGATTTCCGGTCACCGATATGACCGGCAACGAACTGGCCAAGGACCATATTCGCTACATGGTTGGCGGACACGCGCCCCGCGAGCTGCGCGAGCGGGTTTATAGCTTGCAATTTCCGGAACGTCCCGGTGCCTTGTTAAAGTTTTTGATGGCCCTGGGCAGCCAGTGGAATATCAGTCTGTTCCACTACCGCAATCACGGCGCGGCGTTCGGCAAGGTTTTGATCGGTCTGCAATTGGCCGACAACCAGTGCGGACCGTTTCAACATTGTCTGGACGTGTTGGGTTTGGCTTATCGGGAGGAAACCGCCAATCCGGCGTATCGCTTATTCGTGGGCGGCAGCGAAGCCTGGTTGGATTAATTCTTTCCAAAGCCGGTCAGGGTAGTACCGCTGGGCGGCGTTCGAAACCTACGTTGGGTGTCATGGATTCTTGGGTAAGGCCGTCGACCCGCTCACGGGTGTCGTGTCGAGCGGTGGGTGCCGCCGCGTAATCCGGAATTGACTGGCGATGTTGGTACTGCCCGGTTCGGTGGAAGTCGTGACTTAAGGTTTGTCGTATTGACCCAGCAGGGTTTCCAGTTCTTGAATGCGGCGGTCGCAAGGTTCTATGCTGTCCTGAACCTTGGCTTTGAAGCGCCAGCTCATACTGTCGCCGTCGCTCTCCCGTTCCGCGTATTCGTTCAACCAGTGGCAGGCGTCGTGCATGCGCTCTTCGGCTTTATCCAGCAGGTCGGTGTCGCTCAGCTCGTCGTTGTCGTTCAGCATCATTAAGCGGCTGATCAACGCGTTTTGATGGCGAAACACCGACTCGGCGTAATCGGCGAAATTGTCGTGAAGACTGCCGGCGGGAACGGTCGCGCAGCCGGCCAATAGGCAAACCGGCAGCAGGTTGAACAGAAATAACGGGCGCGAAAACGGCATTGATTTCTCGATCAGGCTTTTTGGGCGGTAATAATACAGTACTCGGTGAGTTTGTCGTGAAACAGTCGATACTGCGCCAGTCCGACTAAATAGTTCGCGGTTTGCGCCTTGCTGCGCAGGCCCAACCATTGACTGACTTTCTGAACCGGTTGCAGGCGTTTGGCGACTTTGTACATGTGCTCTACCGACGGTTCTGTCTGCGCGGTGATGTCGTGACAAACCACGTTTTGAAAGCCCTCGCGGCCGGCCAATTCGGTAATTTCATCGCGGGAGCATAGGTTGGGTACGGCCCAGCCGTTCAAGCAAGTCACGACGGCTTGCCACTGGGCTTCGTCGAATTCGCGCTGCAATAAAAAGCCGTCGCAAACGATCAAGCGGCCGCCGGGCTTTAAGACCCGCCAGGCTTCCCGCAAAAAATCGCCTTTATTCAGCGCATGACACGAGCTCTCCAGCGCCCATACCGCGTCGAAACTGGCGTCCGCGAACGGCGTCGCGCAGAAATCCGCTACCCGGAAGTCCACCAACTCGGCCATGCCGTGGCGTTTGGCGTGTTGGCGGGCGTACTCGGCCTGCTTGGCGCTGATCGTGATACCGGTTACCCGATTGCCGTGGTTTTTCGCCATCCAGATGCTGCTGCCGCCGATGCCGCAGCCGGCATCCAACACCCGGTGGTTGGCGTTCAGGCCGCCGGCGTCATATAAAACCCGATTCTTGTTTAACAAGGCCTGATGTTGGTCGTAACGCGCGTCGCTGTTCCAATAGCCGTAATGCAAGGCCAGGTTGTCGCGATTGCACCAAGCGAATAGGTAGTCGCGGTAGCAGTCGTCGTAATGCCGGGCGGCATCGGCTTGCAATTGCGAGGCCGACAGCTCGCCGTGTTGGCGCAGGCTTTGGTCGCGATAATCCTGGTTGGGTTCTATCGTGTACATGAATCGGGTGCGTTCCGGAAAGGCCGGGCCGGGTGATCGGTTGCCGTTGCTTGGGTTTATACTGCGCGGATTCGACAAATTGCTGTCCTTATCTCGCCTAGCCGAGCATTATAAGCCAGTTGCCGGTTTGGCTTCACACCGGTTTTCGATTCGGCCAGCCGGCCGCGCTTTTGGAGTTTTCGCGATGACCGATCACCGATTCGAAGGGCTACGCGCCGCCCAAGCCTCGTTTCCGCGCAGTTGCCGCACTTGCGGGCGCGTCTATAACAGCGCCGAGGACTTTCTGGCGCAAACCGTCGATTTACCGGCCGGTAACACCGGATTGCGGGAAATGTTGGACGACGACGATCAGGCGGTCGTCGCGGTGTTCAGAAATTGCGTGTGCGGATCGACGTTAATGGACGAGTTTCAGTCCCGGCGCGATGATAGTCCGGAGGGCCGTGCCCGCCGTGCCGAGTTCGCGCGCCGCGAACAACCGGATGACGACGTAGCGGACTAACCGGGATGTGGGGTTAACGTCGTTGGCCGACGGGCAAGCCCAAAATCCGTGCCGCTTCGTTGGGTGCTAGACTTTCCAGCTGCTCGGGATAGACACCGTAACGGATTTTGAACAGGCTGCGCTGCTTGCCGGGCGGCAGTTGTCGCAGGATCTCGGTCAGGCAGCGGCGGACTTCCAGTTGCAAGCGCGCGCTAGCGGCATCCGGGCCAGCAAGCGGCGGAGTTGAGCCATTCCGGTTCGATGGACCGGATTCCGCGGCTGTCGATCCCGAGCGCAAGGCTTGCAGCCGTTTGCTGTTTACCAGATTGATCTGGCGCGGGCCGTTACTGGGTGTGGATTTTGACATGGTGGCTCCGGTTGGTTCGCGTCAGTGATGGGCCGGGTCGTGGATCAAATTGCGGATCACCACCGACGCGCAAACCCCGCCGAAAGCCGCCGGCAGATAGGAAATCGTGCCGTAGGCCGATTTCTTGTAATTGCTGCCGTCGGTGAACATCAATGAATCCTTGTTCACCACTTCCGGCGAAAATACCACTTTTACGCCGCGATGAATGCCGTGCTTGCGCAAGCGTATTCGAATGAACTGGGCGAACGGGCAGTTGTAAGTCTTGGATATGTCGACGACTTTCAAGTGGGTAGGATCGAGTTTGCCGCCGGCGCCCATCGAACAGACGATTTTCAGCTTGCGCGCCTTGGCCGCTCGGATCAGATGAATTTTCGGCGTCAAACTGTCGATCGCGTCGACGATGTAGTCGTAGTGGCATTCGTCCAGCAGCGTGGCGGCGGTATCCGGCGTGATGAATTCGTATTTAATGGTCAGATCGAGGTCGGGATTGATCGCCAGCAGCCGGGCGCCCATCACGTCGGCCTTGGGCTGGCCGTGGGTGGTCGCCAGTGCCGGCAGTTGCCGATTGCGGTTGCTGGCTTCGACGACGTCGCCGTCGACGATGGTCATTTTGCCGACGCCGGCCCGGCAGATGAATTCCGCCGCATAGGAGCCGACCCCGCCCATGCCGACCACCAACACGTGAGATTGTTGCAGCTTGTCGAGTTTGGGCTTGCCGATCAGCAATTCGGTACGGGACAGCCAGCTTAAGTCGGTCATCGAAACACTCTATCGAAATTGGCAACGAGTTGGCGTTGCAGCGCGGTTAAATCCAGGCCGCGAATTGTAGCGGCTTCGGCATGGATTGTCGCAATCGAGATGTCGGCCGCGTCGGTTTCCAGGAACACCCGATCCAGCGGCGCGGCGCGCCAACTGTCTCTGGCCGAGGCGCGCGGGTTCAGCAAGGCCTTGCCGAAACTCAAATAGCAGCCGGCGCAGACGAGTTGCTCGGCCAAGCCCGGCTTGCCGGTAAAGCCATGCACGATCCAAACTTGCTTGGGTTTTAACGTTTGCCGCAGCACCAGCAAATCGCCGTAAGCGCGCACGCAATGCACGATCAACGGTTTTTCCCAGCGCTCGGCGCATTCGATCTGACGGATAAAAGTCCGCCGCTGTAGTTCGTAAGGCGTAGCGGCGCATCGATCCAAGCCGCATTCGCCGACCGCGGCCAGACGGGGCGACAACCGCTCCAAAGCGTCGAAGGCCGCCGCCAGCCCGTGCTCCACCAAGTGCCAGGGATGCAGTCCGGCGCTGATGCGGGATCGCCCGGCCGCCGCGACGACGGCGTCGATGTCGTTGGTGTTGAGCTCCGCCAAGTCGATATTGACTAGGCTACGTTGGACTTCCGGCCGGGCGGAGTGGCAGTGCAGGTCTGTATACATTAAACGCGCGGCGGTGAGTCCAGGGTTGGAAATGGATGCCGCGGAGTGTAACCAAAGTCGTTCGAGCGCGCGAATCGAGAGCGTATCATCGAAGTCCAAGGTCTCGCGGAGCGATCGGCCGTCTCTTCGGCAGGTACAGGTTCGTCCAAAAGCAAAAATCCTGCTTTCGGCGCGCCGCATTGCGGGCAACTCCAATAGTCTGGCAAGTCGGCAAAGGCGGTGACGGGCGGTACTTGCCAAAACGGCATCGCCTTCGGCCGGCAAGCCCGAGGCATCGCCGCCATAAGCGCTGGCGAAGAAACCTTCGCTCACAAGTACACCTGCAAAATTTCCTGCAAACGCTGATGGCTGTCGGCAATGTCTTCCGCCGACGCACAAACTACGTTCGGCACCTCGCTGACTTCCAGCGTATTCAGGATTAACGTATCCCGCGAGTTAAAATAACGCACCCACCAATAGGGTATTCGCCCTTTCTCGTTCCCACGCGCCGCGTGGGAACGCAGATTAACCGCGCCGGCGGTAAGATAGGTATAAGGAATCCGACCAGGTGACACTGATGGGCCGCAGCCGCTACCGTATTCTCCAGCCTCAATATCCGCACTTCATAACCTGCACCGTGCTCAACTGGATACCCATATTCACTCGGCCGGCCATCGTGCAAATCGTATTGGATGCCTTGCATTATCGCCAACTACAGAACGGCTGGCGAATTTATGGTTTCGTGATACTGGAAAATCACATGCATCTGCTAATACAAGCCGACGATCTAGCCAATCAAATCGCCCACTTCAAATCCTACACCGCCCGCCAATTGATCGACTATTTACACGAAATCAAAGCCGAGCGGCTATTGGCCCAACTCAAATGGTTTCGCAAAGCACATAAAACCGACCGGGACTATCAATTGTGGGAAGAAGGCAGCCATCCGCAGTTGATCGATAATCCCGAAGTCTTACGGCAAAAACTGGATTACATTCATCTCAACCCGGTCAAACGCGGTTATGTCGATTTGCCGGAACATTGGCGCTATTTCAGTGCGCGCAGCTATGTCGGCATGGAGGGCTTATTGCCGATTTATCGGGATTGGTTTTAACCTGACCGCGGCGCGGTTAGTCTGCATCCCCACGCGGCGCGTGGGAATGAGGAGAAAACTGTTCTGAAATTCAAAGGTAAATCAGGTGAACACAAGATGTATCCCCGATCATCCAGGGATGACTTATTATCTGGCTCCAGACTGAATAAGTAATTTCTCGGCTGGCTTATTACCCATATATCTCGCAAACTCAAGCGGGGTCAATTGCTTTTCGGCAAATGTAATGTTAGGGCCTACAGACAACGTATTTTCATTAATCCGTTTGATACCGGAAACAGGGAATTTAAAACTGTAACTCTTGTTTAAGTCCAATCCATGCGCCAGCAAAAGCTGCAGCACCTTCTCCGCCGAATCATTTTCGGCAGTTTCCAACCAATGATGTACAGACTGGTCGTCGACTTCTGCGCCGTTATTAAATAAAAGCTCGATAATGTCAGGTCTTTCATAAAGAATTGCTTCAGATAATGCACTGTCACCATTTTGAGCCTTTACGTTTTTACTACCCACGGTTTCGATGAGGACCTTCGCCAAGTCGTAGGAATCTTCAGAAGAAGTGATTGCATATTCAATAGGAGTCACCGATCGGTATTCAAACCCCTTTTCCGGCTCTTCCGGATAGACATTTGGCAAAGCACCCGCTAACAAGAGCGCTTTGACCAAATCTAATCGCTTTTCATAAATAGCCACCCATAACGGAGTTGTTCTGCCATTCCCAGATGAATTTATATCCCAACCAGCGGCAAGCACCGCTTCAAAAGCAGTGAGTCCGGGCAATCGACTAATCAAATACCACGGATTACTATCAGGTGTTCGCATTTCTTTGGCTTCCCGAAGAATGCGTTCGTCATCTTTCAGAACACGATGATGTTCTTTTCCGTTCTCATCTTTAAATTGCGCAATTTCACATTCCACAGCCAGTTGGAAATCACGCGTTACCCGCCAAATAGCCCTAGGAGAATTCTCGTCAGTGACAAAAGCGTGGCGTCCTCGGTAACCTGCATTCAATACAACGATGTAAGGTACGCCATCAACTTTAATCACTCTCTTCTCATATGAATCAGTCGTAATCGGATTGATGAAGTCTTGCGCTACACTAACCTTTATTTCATCCCCTTGCTCACGGCCCGGATTTATCAGCGCCAATTCATAATCCGAGTTGATTCCAGCAACTAACCCTTTGATAGACGCATCGACTTGAAACGAACCAAATATCTCTTCGAAGCCGTCGCCATTAAGATCTTCTTTAACGGTATAAATTGCTGTTTTCAGTATTGCCGGAAATGATTCACGCGAGGAAAGGTCATCCTGTAACACCGCAGATTGGATTTTTCCGGCATCGGCAATTTCAATTATGGATTGGCAAGCGGAGCCTGGTCTGACATTCGTTTGACAACCGGGAAGCAAAAAAAATGACAGCAACACTATTCGATACATCAAACACTCCAAAACGTTTGTGGCAGTTAGTAGGCTGGATAGAGCAAAGCGATACCCAGCAATATAGGCTAAAACTGGGTTTACACTAGCATCCCAACCCAGCCTACCAAAAAAGCTTTGCGATACACAATAATCGTTGGAGTGGACTATTCCCGTTATCCCGCCCCGAGCATCGCAGCTTTTGGTGAGACAAATCGGCAGGATGGCCGATTTGCATGCGTAGCACCCGGAGGCGAGATACATGGATGTATCGAGTGAGCAGCCCGCAGGGGAGCGGCAGGGAGAGCCTGCCCCGCTTTTCGGGTATGCCGCTCGTTTTCGGAAGAGGCTGGGAGCCCCTACGAAAATCCTCGCCAAAAGCGGATGCGGGCCTATATTCGGGGGTGTTTTAGGGTTGCGATAGTGCTTCGAGCAGAAAATCTTTTCGTTCGAGCCTAGTTCCGGCGGGGGCCGTTTCGCCCATCGATGTTTTACCGCACCACCGCCAGCTAGCTCTAAGTCCGGATGTTGTCGCCGATTGTAAAATCGATCCGTATCGACCCCGTGGTTGTAAGCAGCGTCCGGCGCCGCATGTCTAAAATATCCGTCCAAGTCTCGGAAAAACGCCGAACGCCGCCGGACGACTAGGCGGCAGCGTTCGTTGAAGTTTCCGGTTGCCGTTAGGGACCAACTAGGCTCCCCGATTAAACGCCAACGCGAGTCCGAACGACGTCCAGAGTCTTTAAAAGTCGACGCGGACCGAGCCCATTAGGCTGAGTGGCGCACCGAATTGGATTTGATTGGCGCTGTTGGTGCCGACGAAGTACGTTTTATTCAGTATATTGTCGGCGTTCAATTGCGCGGTGACTTTTGATCCGCCAATTCTGGTTTGGTAGCCGGTCATCAGATTCAGAGTAACGTAGCCGGGTACTTGATAGGTATTCTCCGGGTTGCCTTGTCTTTGATCCACGGCCACCAGGCCCGCGCCTAATTTGAATCCTTGCAATTGGCCCTGTTGAAACTCGTAGGTGTTCCAAACGCTGCCAACGTGTTCCGGGGCAGCGAACAAACGGTGGCCCTGATTGCCGATATTGCCGTCGCTGTCAACGTCCTTGGTGATTTTCGCGAACGGCATATAGGTATAAGACGCGATCAGGTTCCAACCGGGCAGGATTTCACCGGTACTGTCGAATTCGATGCCGCGGGTTTCCGCGCCTCCTAACGCGCGGTAGTAAAAGCTTCCGGGAATGGACGTCGGCAAGTTTTGCTGTTTCAGGTCGAAGTAGGACAGGGTGGAGCGCAATTTGCCGTCGAGCAATTCGGTTTTTACGCCGGTCTCCCACTGTTGTCCGGTTTGCGGCGGCAAATTATGGCCGTCGGCATTGAACGAGCTATTGGATACCCCGAAATTCTCGGTGTAGCTGCCGTACAAAGACAGCCAGGGCATGGGTTGCCATAAAACCCCACCGCGAGGATTGACGCGGTCTTCGCCCGGCGAATCCAAACCCGAGACGTTGTCGCGCAAGTTGGCGTTGTCGTAACGCAAGCCGCCCATCAAGTGCCAGCCGCCCGGCAACGTAATCTGGTCCTGAAAATATAGGCCATACCAGGATTGAGTTTGCGAATAGGTAAACTGCGCCGCCGGATCGAATGCCGGCGTCGACGTTTGATACACCGGGTTAAACAGATTGTTGGGCCACAATGCCGAGGAATTATTGATGTTGGCCATGTACCGGACGTTCATATAGTCGAAACCGAACAATACGTCGTGCGTTAGCTGGGCATGTTCGATTTTGCCGAGCAGATTCACGGTGGTGAAATAGTTTTCGTTGCGCTGCTTCGGAAAACTAATGGTTTTGAGATTGAAGTTGCCGTCCGACAATACCGGCTCGAAGGTCGCGAAGCTAGTGTAGGCGTTGTCGATGTCGACGCGCTGCGTCAGGAATTTATTGACGATTTTCCAGCGGTCGTTAAATTCGTGCGACCAATTGACGCCCAGCAATAGACTGTCGCCGTTCCATTGGCTGTTGAAGGGTTCGGCTAGATTCCGATTCCTGGCGACTTGCGCGGGCCGATTGCCGATAGGCGGAATGCCAATATCTTGAATCGTGTTGAAGTGTTGGTATTCGAGTTCGAACGATGCTTGGGTTCTTGGGCTGATATTCCATTTTAAGACCGGTGCGAAAAAGACTTTATCGGTATTGACAAAGTCCCGATTCGATCCGGAGTTCTCGTACGATAAATTTGCTCGATAAAGCAAGCTATCGTCGCTGGATAGCGGTCCGGTGGCATCGACCGTTGTCCGATAAAACGCATACGAGCCAACTTGTTGTTGCATCGAATAATAAGGGGTGGTTAGCGGTTGTTTGGTGACGATATTAATCACGCCGCCCGGCTCCGCTCTACCGTAAAGTAGCGAGCCGGGGCCTTTAAGAACCTCGACGCTTTCTAGATTGGCGGTTTCGCGTTTGGTGGAGGCCAGAGCAAAGCTGATCGGCATCAACGTGCCATCCCGATAATAATTGGTGGTTTGAAAGCCGCGAACCATGAAACCGTCCGAAGTCTGCTGGTTGAATCCGCCTTGCACCACCCCGCTGACGTATTCCAGGGCTTTCTCCAGACGCACGGCTTGGCGGTCCTGCAATACTTGCTTGGACACCACTTGTACCGAAAACGGCGTTTCCATGATTGGCGTATCGGTTTTGGTGGCCGTCGACGCATTCGGCAACTTGTAGTCTGGGTTGAATGGGGCCGTCGCGTCGTAGACCGCTTTCCCGATAACAGAAACCGGCGGCAACGTGTCGGGGGCAGGCGTGGTGGGTGTCTCGGCGGTTTTATCCAACGTCACCGTGTTTTGGTCGATGAAGCGGAAGCGGTAGCCGCTGCCGCGCAATAGACGTTCCAAAGCCTGTTGCGGCGTCATTTGGCCTTCGATCGCTTCGCTGCTCAGGCCGCGGACTTGGTCGGCGGTAAACAGGATTGTCAGACTGGATTCGCTGGCGAATTTCATCAGCGCGTTGTTTAACGATTGAGCGGGAATGTGGTAAGTGCGCGGTAGTGCTTCGGCGCGTGCGGAGTCGATGCTATACGAGCCTCCGACAAAAGCGGCCAACAACGCCGTGGCGCAATTCAGCATGACGTTGTGGTTTCGGCGGCGTTTCGAGTGATTTGCTGTCACGTTCTCTCCAGTAGTGGTATGAATCTCCCTATACAAAACGCACGACTAAAAAAATCGTCTCAAAAAAGTTGGCGCGAGCGGATGTGAATGCATCGATCAGCGGTTACGCCGGTATTCAGCGACGCTTGGCGATGGCGGCTGGCCTGGGGAATCGCCATTGCAACCCGGGTGGTAGCATCAGTGGTGCAGGATCGTCAGCCAAGGTCCTAAGTCGGTTTGCCGTAAATGAAGAATGGTGCGAACGGCGGATAAAATCCGATCCGGCTCGCGTAACGGAAATACGCCAGTCACGCGCAATTTTGCTAAGTCGGCACCGGCGAGCAGAATGCGCCCGGAGCGGTAGCGTTCCAAATCCGCAATCAGCTCGGCTAAAGGCCGGTCGTTGATGGTTAGTTGCCCCTGCTGCCAGGCCGTGGCTTGATCGAGATCGGCCGGTTCCGCGGCTGCCAGCGCTTGGCCGGGCCGATAGTCGAGTTGTTGGCCTTCGCCCACTTCGCGGCGGTCGCTGGCACCAGCGCTCACCGCCACCGCGTGTTCCTGCACGAGGATGCGCGTCTCGCCGCTTTGGCTGACGTAGACCTCGAAGATCGTGCCTAAGGCGCGGACGGTAAGATCGCCGGCTTGCACTTCGAAGGGCCGGTTTCGATCGGCGGCAACCCAGAAACGGGCTTGACCGCGATACAGTTTGAGTCGTCTGACCGTGGCGTCGGCGTCGACCGAAACAGCGGTGTCTGTGTTCATCAGCAGTCGACTGCCGTCGACCAGTTCGATCTCGCGCTGTTCGCCGGTGGCGGTGCGATAGTCGCTACGACAGCTGTCCAGCCAACGGCTGCCTAGCGGTGAGACAGCCGATACCGCCAGCAGTAGGGCCGCCGCGATCGCCAAACGTTTTACCGCAAATATGGTGTTTGACCAGCCGCCGAGCCGGTGCCGGCCAAACGCGACGAGCTCGGCGCCGGGGGCGTCACGCGGGATCGATAGTGCCGGTGCGGCGCGAGTTTCCAGCGTGGCTACCGTCGTCATATCTTGAAAGACTTGTTCGACGGCGGCGAGCGCTTCCGAGTGTCGGTAATCCTGAGATAACCAATCGGCGAAAGCCTGTGTTTCCTGCTCGCTCAAATCGCCGGCATTCAAGCGGATCAGCCAATGGACGGCTTGTTGCTTGGCGGCGGTTAAACCGTCGGAATCGGGGCCAGGCGCGGCTTGCGGTACGGTGGTCATGGTTCCAGTTTCCGCGTGCAGTGGGCTAGGGCTTGTTCCAGCAGGCGGCCGACCTTGCTGCGCGAAATGCCCATCCGCTGAGCAATTTCCAGGTAACTCAAGTCCTCGACCCGGTTTAACAGAAAGGCGGTGCGGCAATCGGCGGGTAGCTCCGCCAGCGCGGCTTGCAGCGCGGCGTAACGTTCTCTCGAAATCAAGATCTTCGAAGGCTCGTTACCAGCCGGGTCGGCTACGGTATCGGCATAGGTATCGCTGTCGGAGTCGGCGAGATGCTGATTTCGAACATTCAACCGGCGCTGGTAGTCGATTGCCAGATTCACGGCTATTCTAAATGCCAGCGCCCTGGCATTGTCCGCCGGTGCCCGAGTCATGCTCTGGTGCAGGCGCAAATAGGTTTCGTGCGTCAGATCGGCCGCCGCCTCCGGACATTTCAAGCGATTGGCGAAAAAGGTCTGAAGTTCAAGCGCGAAGGCCTCGGTCCACAATAGCGGAAGACTGGCGGATTGGCTCATGCGGCTGTACGGTGGCGGGAAAGGTCGTTGGTCGATAGTGGGCGCCGACGATACCACAAGTGTTGCCGTAAAGTGTCGGCGGTTTTTACAGTGTCAGGTAAGGCGATGTGGTTTGGATATTAAAGTATTGAAATTATTTTCAAAAAATAGTTGGCGTATTTTCTGCTTAACAAAACTTGGTCGCAGTGGCGGACGGTTTCATTGATGGGATATTCGGAGATTTTTATGCAATTTAAGTTTGGCGGAATACACAAAGCAATATTGGGGGCGACGCTAGGCTTGATGTCGCTGACCGCGGATGCGGCACATCAAATCGTTAACGTTGCCGGCACCGCCGGTCCTTGGAATTGGGAACTTGGCGGCTTGAACGGCGATTACGCTTACGGTCTCGGCGCGGACGGTAGCGATGCGATTCCGGATTACACGCCTCCGGCCCGGTTGAAGCTGGCCGATATTGGCATCGGCGCGGGCGATTCAATTTACATTACCTACCTTGACGGTCTAACCAACGCGTTCGGCGATGTGCCGAACGTTAATAATAACGGCCATGTAGGCAGCGTATTCAAGGACGACGAGTTGGGCTCCAGCGGCCAGGTGTTACCTAGCTATTATTACGAAAGCGAATGGGGGAAAAATCAGGATCCCGACGATCCGGCGCCCTACGGTCTGTTCTTGCAATCCCTGGTCGGTGCATTGACCGACGACGGCGGCAATATCGTGCAATTGTTGAGCGTGGGCAGCGTGATTAAATTGGATAGCGGTCAGGGCTTTGTATACGGCATCAGCTTCGAATTGCCGGTTGGCGCGACCTATGTGCAATTTGGGCTGAACGACGATATTTTCGGTGACAATACCGGTTCGTTGAACGTGTGCGTGAGTAGCGTCGACGAGGAATGCGGTACTTCGCCGGTACCCGTACCCGGCGCGGTTTGGATGTTCGGCAGCGCCATCGCCGGTCTTGCGACGTATCTGCGTCGGCGCGTTTAAGCTGTATTGAAGTGTCCTGCAAAACCGCCGCCGATGATCTCGCGGCGGTTTTGCGGTTAGATATAAGCAAGTCGGACCGGGGAATAGCGGTTCTAATCGATATAGGTGGGCTCGACCGGACGGGGGCGATAGTCGCGTCTGAATTTTTCGAATTCGGCGATAGGTAGCGGTCGGCTGGTTAGATAGCCCTGATACTGATCGCAATCGCGGCTGCGCAAAAAATTCAATTGCTCCGCAGTTTCGACGCCTTCCGCGATGACCCGCATTTTTAGCGTCTTTGCCATCGCGATGATGGTTGCGGTAATTTCCATATCATCGGCTTGGTCCGGAATGTCCTCGATAAAACTCTTGTCGATCTTAATGACGTCCAGCGGAAACAGTTTCAGATAGGCCAGCGACGAATAGCCGGTGCCGAAATCGTCGATGGACAAGCCGAGCCCTAGTTCGTGCAACTGTTGTAGGATCTCGATCGCTTCCCTTTCCCGTTTCATCAGCACGCTCTCGGTCAGCTCCAACTCCAGATGTTCCGGCGGAAATCCGGTCTCCCGCAGAATGTTGCCTATCGCTTCGCCGATGTCGCTATGCAGAAATTGTTGAGACGATAAATTCACCGCCAACTTTATCGGCGCCAGCCCCCGGTTCAGCCAGCGCCGGCCTTGTCGGCAAACCTCTTGCAACACCCAGTTGCCGATGGGCACGATCAATCCGGTTTCCTCGGCGATCGGTATGAAACGCGACGGCGAGATAATTTCTCCGGTATCGGTTTCCCAACGCAGCAGGGCTTCCGCGCCGACCAAATGGCCGCTGGCGATGTCGATTTGCGGTTGAAAATACACGCGCAACTCGCGGCGCTCGATGGCGAGGCGTAGGCGGATTTCCAGGTCCATCCGTTCGCGGGCCGCGCGAGTCAGATCTTCCGAGAAATATTTGAAACAGTTGCGACCGTCGTTTTTGGCTTGATACAAAGCCGTATCGGCCTGTTGAATCAGTTCGTCCGGGGTCTGACCGTGTTCGGGAAACAGGGCGATGCCGACACTGACGCCGATTCTGACTTCGTGACCGCTGCTCAGGCGCCAGATTTGGCTTAGCGCCGCGATAATTTGCGAGGCTACTTGGGCGGCCGCTTCCGGTTGGGGGATTTCCTCGAGCAACACGACGAACTCATCGCCGCCCAGCCGGCATATCGTATCGCTGTTGCGCAAACGGGCGGTGAGCCTTTGCGCGACCAACTGCAACAGATCGTCACCCGCCAGGTGGCCGAAACTGTCGTTGACGTCCTTGAAGCGGTCAAGATCCAGCATCAATACCGCCATCACGCCGCGCCGGCGGCGGGTTTGGTCGATACTGTGACGCAACCGGGATAGGAATAGCATCCTGTTAGGCAGTTGGGTCAGCGGATCGTGGTGGGCCAGAAATTCCAGTTCCTTTTCGGATGCTTTCAGTTTGGAAATATCCGCGAACACGCCTACGTAATTGGTGACATCGCCTTGGCCGTCGCGCACCGCGCTGATGCTCAACAACTCGGGAAACACTTCGCCGTTCTTACGGCGATTCCAGATTTCGCCTTGCCAATGATCGGTGTTGGCCAGCGTTGCCCACATATCGCGATAAAAATCGACGTTGTGGTGGCCGGAGGCGATGATTTTCGGGGTCTTGCCGATCACCTGCTCCGGCGAGAAACCGGTGATGTCGCTGAAAGCCTTGTTGACCAGCTGAATCTGTTTGTCGGCGTTGGTTATCATCACACCTTCCCGAGTACTTTCGAACACGGCGGCGGCTTGGCTTAGCCGGTCTTCGTTAGCCTTGATTTCGGATATATCGGTGACGGTTCCGACGTAGCCGCACAAGTCGCCGGAATCGGTAAGCTCCGGCTCGGCTCGGCAAACCACCCAACGCGACTCGCCGTCGCCGAGTTGGAAGCGGAATTGTCGGTAGAACGGTTCGGCCAGGCTGACGCATGCTCGCCAGGCGGCGGCGACCTCGGCGCGGTCTTCGTCGTGTAGGCCGTCGATCCAGGCGTCGCCGTGGGAATGGCTGAAGGACAGACCGGAAATCTCGCACCAGCGAGTATTCACATAGTCAAAGGTGCCGGTCCGATCGGTACGGAAAATCCCGACCGGCGCGACCTTGGCCAAAGTGTGGAACAGCAGCTCGCTCTCTTGCAGCGCAATTTCGGCTTGTTTGCGAGCGGTAATGTCGCGCAAGCCGATGACGAAGCCGGGTTTGCCTTCCCAGGTTAACGGCGTAGAGCGCATTTCCGCCCAAGCCAGGCCGCTGGGCCTAATCAAATTAATGTCCTGAAAATGTAAATGACTGTCGGCGACCGGAATCGCCAGCATCTGGCCGGCCAACTCGCCCCGTTCCAATAATGATTCGGCGGCCTGATTGGCGTAGATGACCTTGCCTGACGGATCGACGACCAGCACGCCGTCGGTGATGGTGTCCAGGATCAGGTTGAGCTGGCTAAGGGTTTGCGGCATGGGGTCCGGTAAAAGCGGTTTTAGACGATGACGGTTTGCGCGCCGGTACTTTGAGTCTGGGTAGTAATCGCGGCCATCACCGACGACATGCGCGACAGGTCGCCGAGCAACTTCAACACCGGTTTCGGCAAATCGCGGACCAGCATCGGCGTCGCGAAGACCTCCTGTTCCAGCGCTTTTTCCGGCATTCCTAGCACTTCGACGACATCGAACACCCAATGGCCGGGTTCGTAGATACCGGTCAGCACCGCGCTGATTTGTTCGACCAAGCGGCGGGTTTCCGCATTCAGCGACACGACGTACAGCGTCAATACCAGCTTATGGTGGTTAGCTCGGCGGGCTTCGTGATCCTTGGCGATCCGGACCACCTGGGCGATGTTCTTGATTTGCGAGGCCGACAGCGGTTTGCTGGCCAGTTCGAACTGCAGGCCTTCGTCGTGGGCGGCCTTGAGTTGATCCATGAATTCGGTGGCGAAAGCGGTCACCAGATAGATGTTCAAACTGTCGTCCATACCCTTCAGGCGCCGTAGCGTTTCCACGCCGTCGATGCCGGGCATCCGCAAGTCCAGAAAGATTAAGTCCGGGCGCAGGCTTTGCGCCATCGCGATACCGTCTTCTCCGCATTCGGCCTCGCGTACGTTGTAGCCTTCGTCTTCCAGGATCAATTTGAAGGCGCCCCGTACCGCAGGGTCGTCGTCTATTACTAAAATATTGTTCACCATCGCTAGTCCCGCGTTAAAAGTGAGGAAATTTTAACCGCATGCAACAGCCTTCACCAGAGCGGCTCTCGACGCTGATAGTGCCTCCGATGTCCTGGATCAGCCGCCGCGTTACCGACAAGCCGAGGCCGGTGCCCTGGCCCGGCGGCTTGGTCGTAAAAAAGGGGTCGAACATTCGGATTTGCACTTCGTCGGCGATACCGGAGCCGTTATCGGTTATCGTCAACTCTAACATCTTTTCCGCGCTACGCGCTTGGATATCGATGCGCGGATGCTCGCTGCCGGCGAGTGCGTCGCGCGCATTGATCAACAAATTCACCAAAATTTGCTGTAGCGTTTCGGCGGTGCAAGCGATCGGCGGAAGGTCGGCCGGCGAGTCGACATGCACCGCGATCGCGAATTTGCGCAGTTCGCCTTCCAGCAGCATTAGCGTTTGCTGCAACACTTCAGCAAGCGAGCAACTCCCGGTTTGCGCCGAACGGTTGTGCAAGAAAATCAGCATGTTGGAAACGATGGCCTTGATCCGCTGAATTTGTTGCAAAGCTTGCCCGAGCACTTCGCGGGACTTGGCGTCTTCGCAACGTTCCGCCACGTATTCGACGAAGTTCATCACGCCCATCAACGGATTATTGATTTCGTGGGCCACGCCGCCGACCAGGGTGCCGAGCGCGGACAGTTTTTCCATTTGCAGCATATGGTCCTGATTATCTTGCAATTGGTGGTAGGCATGGCGAGTTTGCTCGACCAGTCGGGCGTTTTCCAGCGAGATGGCGGCTTGCGCGGTCAGTAATTCGGTCATCGCGATTTTTTCCGACGTGAACACACCGTCGGCCAAGCGGTTCTCCAGATACAGCACCGCGCCGAGTTCGTTTTGTTTGACGACCGGCAAGCACAACACGGAGCGCAAGCCCAGCGCGACGACCTCCGGCGCGGTTTGAAACTCGCCTTCGCTGCCGGCGTCGCGCAACACGACTTTTTCGTGAGTGCGAGTCACGTAATTGACGACGGCCCGGCAGATGCCGCGCACTTTGTGTAAGGGCGCGTACTCCTGGCGCGGCGCGCGCTTCTTACCGACATGTTGCTCCGCGGCGACTACCCATTCGTCCTGCTGGCGAATCAACAGATAACCGTGCTGCGCGCCGGAGCTTTCGAGCACGACGGTCATGATTTTGCGCATTAATAGCGGTAAATCGATCTCGGCGGATAGCGCCAGCGCGGATTTCATCAAGTAGCCGATATCCAGGTTAGGGAGTTTTGAATTCGGCGATTCGGATTTGACAATCCTGGCGCCCGTTTCCGGTGGAACGTAGCGGTGCCGCTCCTGTAGTTGTTGGTTTTTAAGATCGGCCCGGCACAGCCGGTAGTGACGGCGAGCCTCGCCGTAATAGAGTTCGGCATCGCCCACGTCGTGTTCGGCGATCAAATCGGCCAATGCTTCGTAGACATGGCCGGCCAACAGCCCGTATTGCTGGCGGAAACAGTCGGCGGCGGCATCCAGATACCGATTGCGTGCCTCGCGGACATCGCCGCGAAACCGGGCAATTTCGGCCTTGGCAAAACTCAGATAGGGTTGCAACAGCGGCCCCAGACCGGCCCAAGTTTCCAACTGTGCCAATACCGGCGCGATTTCGGTTTCCAGTTCCGACCAGGGCGGCGCGTCGGCTTGCCGTAAACGGTTCAACAGTCGGTAGACATACCACAAGCGTTTCAGCACGTTATCGGTCAAGCCGTGTAAGTGGCGCTCCACTTGGTCCAAGGCCTGGGCCGCGCCGGCATAATCCCCGAGAAAATAACGGGCGAAGCCGAGCAACGCATAATAGCTGCCGGAGGCCGCGACGTAACGATGGGTGTCCCAATCCGCCAGCGTGGCGGTCATATCAATCGGCTTGCCGCCTTTCATCGGCGCGATCCACCCCGCCAGAACGGCTTCCGCCAAGCTGACCGAGAACGCCAGTTGATTCTTGCGGGAGAATTGCAGGCATTCGTCGGCGGCTTCCTCTATCCAGCGCAGATTCTTGCCTTGGGCTTGCATGTTCCACATCAGCGGACCGTAGGATAGCCCGGCGTTGTACAAGTCTCCGCAATTGCGACCGCATTGTATGGCTTGATGAGCGTACTCGACGATGTCGGCCGGGTGCGAACGGCTGTGCATATTGCACCAGACGATGCCGTTCATGCCGCGGGTGGCGCCGAAGGTATTCGGATATTTGGCGCACAGGTCGCGCGCCAGATCTTCGTAACGGAAGGCTTGCTCGAAGCGACCTTGCTCGCCCAGATTCAAACCCATGATCGAAAACGAGTAGATCACCGACTCGTCCATGCCGCCGCCCAAACAATGCTGGGTGGACAGCGCGGCCGATAGGTAGAGTTGCGGCACCAGTCCGCACATATACAAATCCGGAATCAATTCGGCGTAAAAGGCCAGTTCGATTTTATTGCGGCGCTCCCGGGTAAACGGCATCGCGGCGATTTTGCGCCAGACGTCGCCTTGAGCTTCGATGTCGGCCGTCAAACTTTCCATTTGACGGCGAGCGTCGTCGGCATCGGCGGGCAGCGATTTGCCGAAATACGCCAGGCCGCGGTTGGCGGTCGCAATCGCCTGTTGAAAATTGCCGAACGAGGATAGCGAGGTAGTCTGTTCGGCCAGGGCTTCCGCCTTATCCAAATCGCTGACCGCGTGTTCGATCAATTGGTTGAGCAAGGCTTCCGAACTATCGTAACGACCCCGCATCAAGTCGGTTTTGGCCAGCCGTTGGTAAATTCGGAAGGTCAGCTCGTAGGTCTGGGTCCAGCAGTCGCCCGGCAAATAACGATGGGCCATTTCGAAGAACTCGTTGGCGGCTTCGCCAGCCAGCGCATCCAGCGCTTTATTGCCGGCGTGAAAATTGATTTCCGCCAGCCAATAGCGGGTGCGGTCGTCGGGCGAGCTGGGTTTGCCCTGGTTTAAGTGCGCGGCGATGGTGAACAAATGATCCATGTGCGTCAGTTCGGTGCCGACCGGGGTTGTACCGAGCAGGCGCTGACCGATGCGCCAATGAATCGCCCGGCGCGCGGCCGGATCGACCTGACGCAGTACCGCTTCTTGTACTCTGTCGTGGACGAATTGCAGATCGGATTTGTTTTCCAGCATTAATCCAAGACTCAGTACCGGCTTCAGGTCCTCGAACAACGGTTCGATGCGCAATTCCAATACCTTGGCGATTTCGTCGGCACTGAAACGATTGCCCAGGCAGGCGCAATAATCGAGGATACGCAAGGTCCGCTCGGGCAGCTTGCGGACCTTGGCGCTGAATAGCTCGACCACGTTGGCAGGCATCCGCGTGTCGCGGATGCGTTGCATGTCCCACAGCCAATGCCGATCGGCGTCGATGCCGAGTAGGCCTTCGTTGTATAGCCAGGCCAGACTTTCACTGACGAATAACGGGTTGCCCTCGGTCAGTCCGGCGATGAATCGAGCGAGAAGGGCGGTGGCTTCCAGAGACGAATCCAGAATGTAGGCCACCATATCGTGGCAGTCCGGCTCGCTCAACGCGCCGAGGCGAATTTCGGTCAGCGGGCCCTCGGCTTCGCCGACCCGGCGGATCAATTTCGTCAATGGGTGGCCGGCGTCGACTTCGTTGTGCCGATAGGCGCCGAGCAACAATAGAAATGGGTGATCGCGATGGTTGGCAAACAGGTTTTGTAAAAAATCGAAAGTCGCGCTGTCGCACCATTGCAGGTCGTCAATGAAAAGCACCAGCGGATTGTCCTCGCTGGCCAGACAGGCTAAAAATCGGTCGAACAGATTGTTAAAGCGTTGACGGGCCTCGACCGGCGGTAACGCCGGCGGCTCGGGTTGCGGTCCGATGATGAAGTTCAGTTCCGGCACCACCTCGGCGATGACGCCGCCTTGGTGTTCAACCGCTTCTAAAATCCTGGCCCGCCACTGTCGTACCTGAGCGTCGCTCTCGGTCAGGAAGGTGCGGATCAGGTTGCGCAAGGCCTGGATCAGCGAACTGTAGGGAATGTTTTTCTGGTATTGATCGAACTTTCCGGACGTGAAGTAGCCGCGATTCTTTACCAAGGGTTTTTGCAGTTCCTGAATCAGCCGGGTTTTGCCGATACCCGACAGGCCGGAAATCAGTACCGATCGAAACCGACCGCGCATCACCTCGTCGTATTCGCGTTGAATGGTTTCGGATTCGGTTTGCCGTCCGACCATTTTCGAGATGAATATCACCCGGCGGCTACGGTCGTGGCGGCCGATCGCGAAATTAGACACCACGCCGTCCCGGCCGTATTCGCTCTGACAACGCCTGAGGTCCGCCAGCAGTCCGGCGGCGCTTTGGTAACGTTTTTCCGGTTGCTTGACCGTCAGTTTAGCGACGATCTCGCTCAGCGTTTCCGGTATGCTCGGGTCGAGTTCGTGCAGGTACTCGGCTTCCTCCGCCAGATGGGAATGGATCAGTTCCAACGGGTCTTCGGAGACGAACGGCGGCCGGCCACCGAGCAATTCGTAGAATACGATGCCCAGCGAATACAAATCGGTGGCGAAATCGACCCGGTAGTTGATGCGGCCGGTTTGTTCCGGCGACGTGTAGGCCAAGGTATGGCGAACGAATTGCGGATCGTAGATGAAATGACTGACATCGCGGATATCCAACGGCGTGATGAAATCGGTCAGCCGCAAGCCCAGCGTACCCGCATGCACCAGAATGTTGTGCGGCTTGACGCCGCCGTGAGTAATGCCGCAGTCGTGAACGGTTTGCAGGATGTCGGCGAGCGGACAGGCCAGCGCGAAAAAACTGTCGAGACCCGGCGATCCTTGAGATTGCACCCAGTCGCTCAAGGTTTGGCCGGCGAACCACGGTTGGACGATGAATTGTTCGCCCTCGTCGGATTCCAGCGCCAGCGGCGTGCTGACGCGCGGGTCGTGCAACACCTTCAGACGTTCGATTTTTTGCCGCAAATGCCGGGATTGATCTTCCCAACTCGACAGCAACTTCAGGTACTTGATGACCAGCGGATACTCGGGCACGTGTTTGTGGTAACCCTTGTAGACCGAAGCTTGCAAGCTTTCGCCGAGTTTCTCTGTCAGTACGTAGGCGTCCGGTTGCGGAAGGTGGTTCGAGTGGACATTCATGGCCTATCCGATCATGGGTTTCGGCAGCGAGTCGCGGCGCTTAACTTATAATGTCTCGGATTTTGTAACCGAGAGGACATGCGATGGCCGCCACCCAATCCACGATGATGCCGCTGGGCACGATAGCGCCCGATTTCGAATTGCCGGATACCGTGACCGGCAAGACGTATCGCTTGCAAGACCTGCGCGGTAAGCAAGGCACGTTGATTCTGTTTATCTGCAATCATTGCCCCTACGTGCTGCACGTCAAAGCCCAATTGATCGCGATTGCCGGCGACTACGCGAGCCGGGGCGTCGCGACGCTGGCGATCAGCGCCAACGACGTTGTCGCCTATCCGGACGATGCGCCCGACAAGATGCGCGAGCTGATGGCGGCCTGGGGCTACCCGTTCGCGGCCTATTTGTACGACGAGACCCAGCAAGTCGCCAAGGCGTATCAAGCGGCTTGCACGCCGGACATTTATCTGTTCGACGCCGATTTGGCCTGCGTTTATCGCGGCCGGCTGGACGCGGCGACACCGAAAAACGGCGAGCCGGTGACCGGCGCGGATTTGCGGGCCGCGCTGGACGCGATGTTGAATGGCCTTCCGGTCGAGGCCCGGCAAATTCCCAGTGTCGGCTGCAACATCAAATGGAAGCAGGACCACTGAACGCGAGATTTTCATCCGGCAAGCGCGGCTGGCTTAGTGTTGCTGGTCGTCGAATTGTTCGACCATCAAATCCAGTTCGCGGCTGGATTCCGAAACGCTACCGGCCGCTTCGCTGGCTTGAGTCGCATGTTCGCTGGTTTGCCGGGACAAATTGCCGATGGCTTCGACGGTTCGAGCGATGCCCTCGGAGACCACGTGCTGTTGCTCGGCCGCGCTGGCGATCTGCACGATCATTTCGTTGATGTAGCCGACCGATTGCAGCGTTTCGTGGAGCAGGCTAGTGGAGTTTTTGCCATGCTCGGAGCCGGCGGCCGCCATTTCTCGAACCCTGGCCATTTCGGCGACGGCGTTTTCGGTGCCGCCGCGCAGATCGTTGATCATTCGATGAATTTGTTCGGTCGATTTTTGAGTGCGGCCGGCCAAGGTGCGTACTTCGTCGGCGACCACCGCGAAACCGCGGCCCTGATCGCCGGCTCGGGCGGCTTCGATCGCGGCGTTCAGCGCCAACAAATTGGTTTGTTCGGCGATGCCTTGAATCACGTCCAGCACGCCGCCGATATTCTGGCTATGGGTCGAGAGCACCTGAATCACCGCTTCGGCTTGATTGACCGCGCCGGCCAGACTTTCCATCATGCCTATCGTGTCGTTGACCCGCGCAACCGAAGCCTGGGATTTTTGGCTGACATTGTTGGCGGCATCGGCGGCATTGGCGGCGCTACGGGCTACTTCGCTAACCGTGGCACTCATTTGATGGATCGCCGAGGCAATTTGTTCGATTTCCCGCAGTTGCTGGTCCATCGCGGTGCTGACTTGCCTAACCGCGCGATGGGTGGAATCGGCCTTGCCGGCCAAGGGTTCCGTGGCTTGAATCAAACGGCGGATGATGGTTCGGGATTTGGCTTTCAGCAATTTGATCGCTAACAGCAGTTGACCGATTTCACCATCGTCGGCGGTGTAGATGCGTTGGGTTAGCGGGTTGTCGATGACTTTGCGCGCTTCGGCGGCGGCGGCGCTCAACGGTTGCAAAAGCAAAGCGGCGGCGGCGTAGCCGACGGCCAGCGCGGATGCCGCCAGACCGGCCGCGACGCCGGGGCTAACCAGGCCGTTAAGGTACAGGATGCCGGCTAGCGCGGTCTGGGGCAGGCCGTAGCTCATCGTCAGCTTCGCTGTCAGAGTGAGTCGGCCAAGGCCGGCCGAACCGGTCTTGCCGGCATTCATTTTTTCGTAGATTTCCCTGGCGCGGGCTACGGTCGAGGGATCGGGTTTAACACGCACCGATTCGTAGCCGATGATCTTACCTTGGTCGAAACGCGGCGTCACGAAGGCGTCTACCCAGTAGTGGTCGCCGTTTTTACAGCGATTCTTGACGATGCCCATCCACGGCTTACCGCTTTTGATGGTTTGCCATAAATCGGCGAACGCCGCCGGCGGCATGTCGGGGTGGCGGACGATGTTGTGGCTTTCCCCGAGTAGTTCGCTACCGCTAAAGCCGCTGATTTTAATAAAATCGTGGTTGATGTAACCGATCCGGCCGGCGGTGTCGGTGGCCGAGGTGATGGTGAGTTGGGTGCTGTACTCGATCTCTCGTTGGGTAATCGGAAGATTTTTTTTCATCGTTATCCCTGATCGTTATTTTTTATGGTGGAAGCGGCGAACAAGCGGTGCTTATGCCGCGAGTTAGTATAACCCTCGTTCGAGACTTGTCGCCGGAGGTGCCGGAAAAATTCTCGGGCGCCGATACAGCGGAAAACTCGCGCAAACTGGATGCGTCGGCGCTCCGTGTCACGTTTGAGCGGGCCGTTGGCGAGGCCGGGGCGGCATGGCTTGACGCTACGGTGTTCGGCCCGCTACCATCGTCGGGTAGATCCAGACGACCGTACCGATTTCGTTGCGATGGGGATTTCAAGGCAATGCAGTAGCGCGCTATGCGTTGCGGCAGAGGCCTTACGTCGCCGTCCGCGCGCTTGCCCGATATTTTTCGGCGATTGTTAAAACAACGGTGTTCAAGACCGCTGGTTATGACAAACCTTGGGCGGATCGCCCCGAACTTTGAGAAATCGATGACTAGAGTGTATTGCTTATTGCCGCTGGTGCTCGGTGCTTGTCACATGTTGACGCCGGACCCAATTGCCCCGAGCGGCGGTTCGGTTCATCACGTCGCGCTGGTGTGGTTGAAGCAGGCGGGCGATCCGGCGGCGCGCCGTCAATATATCGAGCTGAGCCGGCCATTGGAGAATCTCCCCGGCGTACTGAGTTATCGGCTAGGAACGCCTTTGGAAGTTCGCCGCGAGCGGGCCAGCACCGCGCTGGATAAGGGGTACGACGTGGCGGTTTCGGCGACTTTCGCCGATCCCAATGCATTGGAAGCCTTCTTGAAAAACCCTGACTACCAGGCTGTCGCGCAACAGCAATTGCGCCCCTTGGTCGACAAATACAAGGTGTACGAGTTTGCCGAATGACGCTGGCCGACGAGTTAACCCTCGCTTTGCCGCTCACGCCGATTCGGCGACGGCTTGCGTCGCGCGTGTTCGGCGCAAGCCCGCGCAACTTCTCGGCGAACCGGACCGCACCTCGCCGCAAAAGTCGGGAAACGAGTGGTTTACCTGACGATCATGAAACCGCTGCATCGCCCCGGCAAATGAAAGTCAGTGGCGTGGGAGCGGCTTTAGCCGCGATTGGCAGCGTTCCGACATCGGATTGTGTGACTGCTCCGGTGACTTTCGTGGCAACCCTTAGCCAACCCCAGTCCTAAATATGCGTCGTATCTATACGTGTTTATTCGGTTTATTGTTACCGGCGATTTTGCTGCGCCTGTATTGGCGGGGAATCAAGGCGCCTGCTTATCGGCTGCGCTGGCGGGAACGCCTGGGTATTTATCGCGGACCGGTCCGTGGCGGCGGAATCTGGTTTCATGCGGTCTCGGTCGGCGAAGCCGAAGCGGCGTTTCCGTTGATCCAGCGTTTGTTGAGCCAGTTTCCCCAACTTCCGGTTTTGGTGACGACGACGACGCCGACCGGTTCAGCTCGGGTGGTTGCCGTATTGGGCGATCGCGTTGAGCACGTGTATTTGCCCTACGACTTACCCTGGGTCGTCGCGCGGTTCTTCGAGCGGTTCCGGCCGAGTCTGGCGGTAGTCCTGGAAAAGGAGCTTTGGCCCAATCTGTTTGCCGAGTGTCGTGCTCGCGAGGTACCGTTGTTTGTCGTCAATGCCCGCTTGTCGGCGCGGTCGGCGCGCGCCTATCTGAAAATTCCCAGCCTGATTCGGCCGGTGTTGGCCTGTATCGAGACGATTGCGGTGCAAACCGACGAGGATGGCGAACGCTTCGTCGAAATCGGAGCCCGATCCAGCCAAGTTCGGGTGGTCGGCAACGTGAAATTCGACGTCACCGTCGATCCCAACACCCTGGCGGCGGGTAACGCCTTGAAAGCGTCGGCATTCGCCGGACGTTGGGTATGGATAGCCGCCAGCACGCATACCGGCGAGGAAGAACTGCTGTTGGCGCAGTATCGGCGCCTGAAAGCGGCAATGCCGGCGCTATTGTTAACGATCGTGCCGCGCCACCCGGAACGCTTCGGCTTGGTCCAAAAACTGTGCGAAACGCAAGGCCTGCGGGTCTTGATGCGCAGTTCCGGACTGGCGTGCCGGACCGAAACCGACGTCTACATCGGCGACAGCATGGGCGAATTGAAATTATTGTACGCGGCCGCCGATGCGGCGTTCGTCGGCGGCAGTCTGGTCGAGGTTGGCGGTCATAACGTGTTGGAGCCCGCCGCGATCGGCACGCCGGTGCTGTTCGGCCCGTGGATGTTCAATTTCCAGGAAATCGCCGAGCGAATGTTGGCGGTAGGCGCCGCACGCCAATGCGCCGACGCCGAGGCGCTTGGGGCTGCGGTGTTGGCCTTATCTGGCGATACCGCGTCCGGCCAAGCGATGGCCCAGCGGGCTCGAGACTTCGTGCAAGCCAATCAGGGTGCGACCGAACGGCTGGTCGAGTTGTTGGTCGCCGGTCTGGCCGAATCGGCGGCCGGCCGATTTTTGGTATAATCCGGCTATTTTCAATGGGCACAGGTAAGAACGCAATGTCGGAAGTTAAAAAAGTGGTGTTGGCCTATTCGGGCGGCTTGGATACCTCGGTCATCCTGAGATGGTTGCAAGACGTTTATCAATGCGAGGTCGTCACGTTCACCGCCGACATCGGCCAAGGCGAGGAGTTGGAGCCGGCGCGGGCGAAAGCGCAAGCGGCCGGCATTAAGGAAATCTACATCGACGATTTGCGCGAGGAATTCGCGCGCGACTTTGTGTTTCCAATGTTCCGCGCCAACACGATTTACGAGGGCGAATATTTGCTCGGCACCTCGATTGCCCGGCCGCTGATTGCCAAGCGTTTGATCGAAATCGCCAACGAAACCGGCGCGGATACGATTTCCCACGGCGCGACCGGCAAGGGCAACGATCAGGTTCGTTTCGAGTTGGGTGCCTACGCGCTGCGCCCGGACATTAAAATCATCGCGCCGTGGCGGGAATGGGATTTGAACTCCCGTCAAAAACTGTTGGCCTATGCCGAGAGCCACGGGATCTCTGTTGAAATGAAAAAGGGTAAAACCTCGCCTTACTCGATGGATGCCAACTCGCTGCATATTTCCTACGAAGGCCGCATTCTGGAAAATCCGTGGACCGAGCCGGAAGAAGATATGTGGCGCTGGACCGTGTCGCCGGAAAGTGCCCCGGATCAGGCGACGTATGTCGAGCTAACCTATAAACAGGGCGATATCGTGGCCATCGACGACGTTCCGCATACCCCGCATCAGGTGATGGAAAAGTTGAATCAAATCGCCGGCGCCAATGGCATAGGCCGCTTGGACATCGTCGAGAACCGTTACGTCGGCATGAAATCGCGCGGCTGTTACGAGACGCCGGCCGGCACCGTGATGTTAAAAGCCCACCGGGCGATCGAGTCGCTGACCTTGGACCGGGAAGTGGCGCATTTGAAGGATGAACTGATGCCGCGTTATGCGTCGTTGATTTACAACGGCTATTGGTGGAGTCCCGAGCGGGCGATGCTGCAAACGATGATCGACGCCTCGCAAGTCCGCGTCAACGGCAAGGTGCGCGTGAAGCTGTATAAAGGTAACGTCATCGTCGTCGGCCGTGCTTCGGAAACCGACAGTCTGTTCGACGAAAACATTGCCACCTTCGAAGAAGACGGCGGCGCTTACAACCAAAAAGACGCCGAAGGCTTTATCAAGTTGAATGCATTGCGGATGCGAATCGCGGCGAAAAAGGCGCGTTGAGTGCAACCGGTTTAATGCAGGACATTTTTAGCGAAGCTTGTATAATGTCGGGATAGGCTGACGGCGAAGTTTGCCCGGTCGGTACTAAGCTTCCCGATTAGCACACTAGAACAATAATGAGCGATATGCCTGAGATTAATCCGGATGATGCCAATACCGACAAGCACGCTATTGTCTACTTGCCTGGTGCTCACCGGGATCAGGCGCTAATCAAGGCAAACCGCTTTCTGTTAATGCTGGTGACGGCATTGACGGCAGCGGTTTTTTTATTGGGTTTTGTTTTGTTGCCCAGACAAAATCTGCTGAACGAAATTCAGAAAAACCAAGCCGTGTCGATGGCCTATGCCACCCAAAACCCGGCTTTATCGGCCGAAATCAGTGCGTTGAAAGGCCAGCTTTTCGGCTTGGTCAGCGGTTCGATCGAGAGCAAATTGCGCTCGTTGGAAGACAACATCAAGCGCGGTAGCGTCGCCGATTCCTTGGATACGATACGCGATCTGAAGGGCGACGTAAAAATTCTGACGTCGTATTCCGGCGCGGGCGACGCGGCTTCGGCCAAGCCCGGCGAAGCGCTAGTCGTCAATCAGGTATTGGTTCAAGAGCTGGAAGACATCAAGGATTTGGTCTATCTAACCTTCGTATCCTGTGGCTTGATGATCGCGGCGGTGGCTGGCGTTTGGTTACGCGGCCGTCGGCGTTTGCCGTCGTATCGGCAGAGTGCTCGTCATTATTTGAGTCGGGACTGAACGCGCGCCTAAAACTGACTAGGCAATAAACTCGGCACACAAAAAAGCCGCCTTCCTAACGGAGAGGCGGCTTTTTTTCGCCTTGGAGCTTGAACTTATTTGCTCAGATAGGCGTAGATCGCGTCGATGGCTTGATCTTCGGTGTAACCTGCTTTTTTGACTGGACCAACTTCCATAATCGCCGCAGTTGCTTTGGGCATGCCGTTTTTGCCTTCTTTTACCACTTTCGTGAATTGATCTTTAGGCAGTTTGCCGGCTTTGATCAGTTCTTTCAGTTGTGGGTTGGATGAGATGTCGTGGCAAGCGCCGCAACCACGGCCAAAAGCGCGCTCGTAGATTTTTGCACCGATTTCTTCTTGTTCGTTAGCCGCTACTTGACCGCTCAGAGCGATTAATGCCGCACCTACGGTAAAAACGAATGATTTTTTCATTGTGTTCTCTCGTTGTGATTAAAAAAAGAACTGCATTGGCAATACAGCTCCTGGGAAATCAAGCCGGTAAAGGATAGGGAGTTTCGTTGGAAAATTCAATTAATTTTCACCGCGAAAGCCGTCCCGAGTCGGCTTGCGGGGCGATTCTTCCAACGAAAACTTAATTTCCGCTGAATTCGGGATTTTTTCACGCGCGCTGGGCCGTTTCCGGATGGAACCACTGTAATTTTTCCCGCAATGTGACGACGCTGCCGACGATAATCAGCGTAGGGGCTTTGAATTCAGCCGCTTCTACTAGCGCGGGCATATCGCTCAACGTGCCGGTCAAGACCCGTTGATGACGGGTGGTGCCTTGTTGGACGATAGCAATCGGATGATCGGACGGGCAACCGTGTTCTATCAGCGAACGGCAAATCACATCCAAGCCGACCAAACCCATGTAGATGACGATGGTTTGATTTGGTGTGGCAAGCTGGCGCCAGTTCAGATTGATGTTCCCGTCCTTAAGGTGGCCGGTGACGAAGGTGCACGACTGGGCGTGATCGCGGTGGGTCAGCGGAATGCCGGCATAACTGGCACAGCCAGCGGCGGCTGTGATACCCGGAACCACTTGGAACTGGATGCCTTGTTGCATCAGGGTTTCGATTTCCTCGCCGCCGCGCCCGAAGATAAACGGATCGCCGCCTTTCAAGCGGGCCACCCGCTTGCCTTGTAACGCCAGTTGCGCGAGCAAGGCGTTGATGTCTTCCTGCGGCAAGCTGTGATTGTTGCGCTGTTTGCCGACATAGATTTTGTCGGCGTCGCGGCGGGCCATTTCCAGAATCTCGGTCGAGACCAAGCGGTCGTAAACAACCACGTCGGCCTGTTGCATCAACCGCAGAGCGCGGAAGGTCAATAAGTCCGGGTCGCCGGGGCCGGCACCGATCAAATAGACTTCGCCGCGCGGAGACTGGGTAGAATCGGCGGCCAAGCTTTCGTTGAGGCGGGATTCGGCTTCGTCGATCCGGTCGGCAAACACCAGTTCGGCGATGGGGCCTTGCAAGACACTTTCCCAAAACATCCGACGGCGGTTGGTGTCCGGCAAATGTTGTTTGACCGTTTGTCGAAAACGTTCGGCGAAGGTCGCCAGTCGGCCGTAGGCAGCGGGAATGGCGGTTTCGACCTTGGCGCGAAGCAAGCGCGCCAACACCGGCGAAACGCCGCCGGACGAGATCGCTATCGTTAGCGGCGAGCGGTCGACGATGGCCGGGAAAATGAAGCTGCACAAATCCGGATTGTCGACCACGTTGACCGGAATTCCGCGTGCGTTGGCTGCCTTGGCGACGGCTTCGTTGGTGGCGCGGTCGTTGGTTGCCGAAATCACCAGACGCGCACCGTCCACGTCGGCGGCGGCAAAGGGTTTGTGGTGTAATTCGAGGTCGCCGATGCCAATGACATCCGCGCTAATTTCGACGGCAACCACCGTGATTCGAGCACCAGCCTTGCGCAGCAGCTCGATTTTTCGGGCCGCGACGCCGCCTGCGCCGACCACCAGACAAGGCTGATTCTTCAGGTTTAAAAACAGCGGGAAGTACTCCATGGCTCGATTTTCGCGGTGTGGTGTGGGATATTATGGTAATTATTAATTAAACGGCGAGCGAGTCGCGTGAGTTATGATTAAATTTGATCTGGAAGTCGATGCCAGCGGATTACAATGTCCGTTACCGCTGTTGAGGCTCAAGAAAGCGATTATGGAAATCGACAGTGGCGCGGTCGTCAAGGTGATTGCCACCGATCCGGCTGCTCATCTGGATTTCGGTGTCTATATCGATCAAGCCGGGCATATCCCGCTGAAAATCATCAGGGAAGTTGATAAACAGGTGTTCTTTATACAGAAAAAATAAGAGCGATTCAATATTAACTTGTCGGTGGCGTGCGGCGCCTATCGCAAGCTGATGACGGGCCAATGGGCTTGCTCGGCGGCCAGGCGCAATTTTGGGTCTGGGTCGACGGCGACCGGCCGCTCCACCAGATTCAATAGCGGTAAATCGTTGTGGGAGTCGCTGTAAAAGTGGCTGCCAACTATTGATTCGCCTGATTCGGCCAGCCATTGTTGCAATAACGTGACCTTGCCTTGCTGGAAACACGGCGTACCGTTAAAGCGGCCGGTATAGCGGCCGTCCTTCATTTCCGGCGTCGTCGCCAGCAGGTTGTCGATGCCGTAGAGCTTGACAATAGGTTCGGTCACGAAGCGGTTGGTCGCGGTAATCACCAGCAAGGTATCGCCTGCGGCGCGGTGCCGTTCCACCAGGGCGTGGGCGGCATCCAACATAATCGGCTTGATCAGCGTTTCGACGAATTCCTCCCGCCAGCGGTAGAGCTGGGCCGGTTCGTGGCAGGCCAGCGGCGCCAGCGAGAAATGCAAAAACTCGACGATGTCCAGCGTGCCGTGCTTGTAGTCTTCGTAGAATTTCTGGTTGGCTTGTTCGTAGTGGTCCTTGTCGACGATGCCGGCGTCCACCAAAAATTGTCCCCACAAGAAATCGCTGTCGTCGGCGATCAGCGTGTTGTCCAGATCGAATATCGCTAAGCTCACGGCCTTCCCGTCTTGATAAAGAAAAAAACGGCCGCCGGTAGCGTCGGCAGCCTATTTATGGAACAATTGCGTCATTAATTCATGATCGCCGGTTGCCGATTTTAGCATTTCACCATCGGTAACCGGGCGGCAAATCATACAGGTTTTTTGACATGATAGACTCGAAAGGATACCGGCCGAATGTCGGGATTATCCTTTGCAATGACGAGGGTCGCGTGTTCTGGGCTAAGCGCAAGGGGGCCAACTCCTGGCAGTTTCCGCAAGGAGGCATCGACGGCAACGAAGATCCGGAAACCGCGATGTATCGGGAGTTGTGGGAGGAAACCGGCTTGCGCGCCGAACATGTGCATTTGTTGGGGCGAACCCGCTACTGGTTGCGTTACAGGCTGCCGGATCGCTATGTCCGCAAAAACTCGACACCGTTGTGCATAGGACAAAAGCAGATTTGGTTCATCCTGAAATTGATGAGCGACGAGTCCTTGGTGCGTTTCGATTGCGGCCACAAGCAAGAATTCGATAACTGGAAATGGGTCGAGTATTGGTACCCGATGAAGGATGTGGTGTATTTCAAGCGCCGAGTCTATCGGCGGGCCTTGGACGAGTTGGGCGCGTTGCTGGTGGCCAACGATGTCGGCATCAATGCCGAAGGCTATTTATCCGGCCGTTTGCTGGCGGGCTAATAATCGACCTGCAATTCCAGTTCCGGTTGCTCGATGTCCAGCCGATGGCAATCTGACGAAAATTCGCCGTTGTCGCTCAGCTCGAACACCCGATAACCCGGCGGCAGCGGGTCCAGTTCCAACTTATCGGCGCCCGGTTTGAATTGAAAACAAGTCGCCGGCATCCCCAACCATCTCACCCCCGCTCGATCCGCTTCGAATAGCTGGTGTAAGTGACCGCAGGTCACCGCCTTGATGTGCCGGAAGCGGGCGGTCAATTCGATTAACGCGTCGCCGTTCTCGATTTTCATTCGGTCCATCCAGGGACTGCCGCAGGGCAATGTGTGGTGGTGGACCGCCAATAACGCCGGTTCCGGATTGGCCGTCAACAGCTCGGCGGCTTCAGCCAGTTCCGATTCACTCAGAAAGCCGGCCGGACTGCCGGGTTTTCGACTATTCAGCGCGATGATCTGCCAGCCCGGCAAGGCTATCCTCCTCCCGCAATCGACACTGCCGCCCGCCAGCCATAGCCGCATCAAATTCGGATCGTCGTGGTTGCCGGGCAGGCACAGGCAAGGCGTGTCGTAGGCGGCGAGGATGCCGGCCAGACGCCGGTAACTGTCGGGGCAAGGGTCTTGGGTCAGGTCGCCGGTCAGCAGGATTAAGTCGAATGGCCCGTGCGCGGCCAGAGCCCGATTCAAGGTTTCCCGGAAATAAAATTCGGTATCGACGCCCAGCATCGTCCCACCGGCCGTGGCGCGCAGATGCAGGTCGGTCAGTTGCAGGACTTTGGTTAGTCTCATTTAACGCAAGTAAGGGAAATAGGCCAGGCTGTTGGCGTGAACCCGGCTCAAGTCGTCGTGTTCGCCCAGCCAGCGGTAGCCCGAGTGTTGCGCGTTAGGCAGTTGCGCCAGCGATAGCGGCAGCCGCAATTGGTAGGCCAACACCACGTAATGCGTGCCGATGCCGGGCGCCTTCGCAAAATTGGTGTCGTACAGATGCGTGAAGCCGCCGAGCAATTGGCCTTGCTCAATCTCCAGCTCGATACCGAGTTCGGCCCGCGTAATTCGTCGGAAGGCCTGTTCCAAGGTTTCGTTTTTGAAAATCCGGCCGCCGGGCACGAACCAATAGCCGGCCGCCGGCTCGTTCACTCGTTCGCCCATCAAGATCGCGTTCGTTTCCGAACGGATCACCAAATCGATCGAGACCAACGGTGTCAGATCGACGACATTCAAGAATGCTTGTTTGTCCAGCATGCCATTTCCCTAAATCTTAATCCGGATAAAGGTCCGATTATACGATGTCCTTGACCAGCAACTTGGAATTGCGCTGGTAGTTGTAGCCGTCGCGCATCGTTTCCGGCAGATCGCCGAGTTCGCAGGGGTGAAAGCCGCGTTCGACGAACCAATGCACGGTTTGGGTACTGCGCACGAATAAGCGTTTGACGGCTTCGGTCTTGGCCTTGGCGAACAAATACTCCAGTAGGCTGTTGCCGCGCGCGCCGCGCCGGTAGTCCGGGTGTACCGCCAGACAGGCGATTTCGGCGCTGTTGCCGTCGTCCATCGTGTGAAAGGCGGTACAACCGATGATTAGGCCGTCGCGCTCGATGACGACGTAATCGCCGATCTGCATTTCCAGTTTCTCCCTGGAGCGCTTGACCAGCACGCCTTCCGCTTCCAACGGTTTGATCAGTTCCATGATGCCGGCAATGTCGTCCAGCGCCGCCGGCCGAATGGTTTCGAAAGCGGTCGAACTGACCAGGGTGCCGACGCCGTCGCGGGTAAACAACTCCAGCAGCAAGGCGCCATCGACGTGGCGGTTGATCAAATGCGCCCGCTGCACGCCTTGCCGGCAGCTTTGCACCGCCGCGCGTAGAGAGCGGGCTAGCGGCGGCGGGAAATCCGGCGTGGTTTCCAATAATTCCTCGGCCTGCGCCGTCGTCAGTTGCGGCAGCGGCCGTTGTTCGTCCGGCGACAAACAGTCTTGTTCGGTCAACAGAATCAATTTATCGGCTTGTAAGGCAATGGCGACCTCGGTGGCTACCTCCTCGGCGGATAAATTGAACACCTCGCCGCTGGGTGAATAACCGATCGGCGAAATCAGCACGACATTGTGTTGATCGAGCTGCTGGTGAATCGCCTCGCTGTCGATGCGCCGCACCTTGCCGGTATAGCAATAATCGATGCCGTCCAACACCCCGAGCGGACGAGCGGTGACGAAGTTGCCCGACGCGACCCGAATCTTGGCGCCGGCCATCGGCGAGCCGGACACGCCCATCGACAGCAAGGCTTCGATTTCGACGCGCACCAACCCGGCGGCTTGCTTGACGTACTGCAAGGTGGTCGCGTCGGTGATGCGCAGATGGTGATGAAACTTCGGCGTATCGCCGCGTTCGGCCAGCCGTTCGTCGATCTGCTGGCGTATGCCGTGCACCAACACCAGCCGCACGCCCAAACTGCGCAGCAAGGCAAAATCGTGGATCAGATTGTCGAATTCCGGTTCGCCGACCGCGCTGCCGCCGAAAAAAATCACGAAGGTGCGGCGCCGGTGGGCGTGGATGTAGGGCGACGAATGGCGGAACCAGGAAACGAAGGCGGGCGGTTGTGGCATGATTGGATCTTAGAACGTATTTGGCTGGATAGTGTAACTCGGCCGGCGCGGAAATGGCGCACGGCGGTTCTAGCTTTGTGGGAGCGGCTTTAGCCGCGATTCGACACAGTGTCAGCGCTGACTTTTCCAGCGTCCGGCAACGTATTCCAAGGCTTCCTGTATGTTAAGGTCGCGGGTGGCGCCGCCGGTGCGGACGAACAATTTCGGCGTACCGGCTTGGGTTAAAAACACCGGGCGGCTGGCCGGCGAGACGATGACCCGGCACACGTCGCGGTCGGCCAGTTTATGAAACAGCACATGGATCAACGGACACAGGTCTGCGCCCAGGTTGGTCGAGACCGCCGTCATCAGGGTTTGCTCAAATCCGTCTTGATCCGGCTTTTTCAAGGTCTGGAAGTCCTCGGCCAAACCGAGAATCTCGCCATTGTCGGCCACGCCGATCAGCAAGGTACCGCCGACCGCGCTGTTGAAGAAACCCGCCAGGGTTTTCAGAATCACGCCTTCCATCGCTTTATTGACCCGCTGTTCCTGCAAGTCCCAGCGCAGCGAAGACTTAAACTCCAGCAACGGCCCTTCGCCCTGGCGGATGATGGTCGGCAAGTCTTTCTCCAACTCGGCTTTCAGCGCGTCCAGGTCCACCAGCCGTCTATGCAGCATTTGATAAAAGCCCAACGATAACAGACCCAGGATCGCGCCGATTTCGGCGTAGAACAGAATCAGATTGTTTTGATTGATCTGGCCGGTCATTACTTCGCCGAATTGGCCCAGCACGAATTCGATCGACGACAGCGGATCGGCGTTGCGCTCGCGCGAACTGATGTAATCGTAACTGGGCGCCAACAAAAAGATGCCCATGCCCGCGCCGATCCAGCCGGCCAGGAAATAGATTTTCAGTTTTTGTTTCCAGATATACAGAAGTTGGAGCAGGAAGCGTTTCACGGGAGCGTCGGGACAGTGGCTGATGCCGGCAGGCGCCGGTCGGTTAGGATAAAGCGGCGGCGAGCGGCGGCTTGCGAATATTGTACTTGCTAGCGTCGTCGGCTCGCCGGTTTTTTGTGCCCGCCGCCCGGTCAACCGAAATCGCTAAGCCGGAACAGCCGTGGGTCGCGTCATCAAGTTGTCCACCGTTGACTCGCTTACATGCCAAGGCGCTTTGTTGTTCTCGGGATGTAATCCCGACGGCTTCGGGTTAAACTTCCCAGCCGCGAGGTGGCTGGCCGGCGTTGGTTCGACGTTGCGCGCCCGATGCCCAATACCGCCACTGAGCCCGATTCTTCAAGCTCATTTCAAGGAATTACCGATGCCATCGATTAAATTCGCCGGCGCGGCATTTGCCGTGCTGTTCGTCGCCAACGTCCAGGCGGAAACCGTGTTCGTC
Source organism: Methylomonas sp. MS20 (assembly GCF_050275925.1). Taxonomy (NCBI): domain Bacteria; kingdom Pseudomonadati; phylum Pseudomonadota; class Gammaproteobacteria; order Methylococcales; family Methylococcaceae; genus Methylomonas; species Methylomonas sp. MS20. The sequence goes on along the minus strand of NZ_CP189962.1, from coordinate 3,186,647 downwards.
ACGCTGGAAAAGGACAATGCCATCGCCGTCGTCGATCCGGCCGAAGGCAAATTGTTGAAAACCGTCAAGGTCGGCCAACGGCCGCGCGGTATCGCGATCAGCCACGACGCCAAGACCTTGTTCGTCGCCACCAGCGACGACAACACGATCCGGATGCTGGACAGCACCACCTTGAAGGAAATCGGCAAATTGCCGTCCGGCGAAGACCCGGAAACCTTCGCGCTGAGTCCGGACGATAAGCTGATGTATGTGTCCAACGAAGACGACGCCGAAGTCACCGTCATCGACATCGCCGGCAAGAAGGCGGTGGCCAAGATCAAGGTCGGCGTCGAGCCGGAGGGCATCGCGGTCAGTCCGAACAACCAATGGACGATCAGCGCCTCTGAAACCACCAACATGCTGCACTGGATCGATACCGCCAACCGGCAAATCCAGGACAACACCTTGGTGGATGCCAGACCCCGCGCGGTAACGTTCACCGACGACAGCCAGCAACTTTGGGCGACCTCGGAAATGGCCGGCACGCTGACCATTATCGATACCGCGACCAAGCAGATCGCCCGGAACATTAAATTGGAGGTGCCGGGCTTGAGTAGCGATTTGGTGCAACCGGTCGGCATCGCCATCGACAAGCAGCGCCGCTATGGCTATGTGGCGATGGGCCCGGCCAACCGGGTCGCGGTGATCGACGCCCAAAATTACAAAGTGGAGAAGTATCTGCTGGTCGGTCAGCGGGTCTGGAATCTGGCCTTCTCGCCGGATCAAAAGCGCTTGTACACCACCAACGGCGTCAGTAACGACATCTCGATCATCGATTTGGAAAACCATAAGGTGACCAAGTCGATCGCGGTGGGGCGTTATCCCTGGGGCGTGGCGGTCAAGCCATGAGCGCCGCGCTGCAAATCGATGGCCTGAGCTTTGCCTATGGCGCCAAGAAGGCGCTGGATAATGTGGCGTTTCAGGTCGAGCCCGGCGAATGCACGATTCTGCTGGGGCCGAACGGGGCCGGCAAAAGCACGCTGTTCGCGTTGATCACCCGGCTTTACGATGCTCGGGAAGGGCGCATCGCGCTGTGCGGTTTCGACGTCAAGCAGCAAAGCCTGCAAGCCTTGGCCAAACTGGGCGTGGTATTTCAACAGACCACGCTGGACCCGGATTTGTCGGTGACCCAAAACCTGCGCTACCACGCCGCGCTGCACGGCATCGGCAAAAAGCAGGCCGACAAACGGATCCAGGAAGAGCTGGAGCGTTTGGCTATGTATGAACGGCGCGGCGAAAAGGTTAGGCAACTGAACGGCGGCCACAAGCGCCGGGTCGAGATTGCCCGCGCCTTGTTGCACAAACCCAGCTTGCTGTTGCTGGACGAACCGACCGTCGGTCTGGACGTGCCCAGCCGGCAAGCCATCGTCAAACATGTGCACGATTTGGTCAAACAGCAAAATCTGGCGGTGTTGTGGGCGACGCACTTGATCGACGAAATCGATGCCGACGACAGCTTGGTGGTATTGCACAAAGGCCAGATCAAGGCCAATGGCAGGCTTGCCGAGATATTGAAAAACACCGGCTGGGCCGATCCCGGTCAGGTGTTTCAGAAGCTTACCCAATCCGATAAAGGAGGGGCGGCATGAGAATAGTGCATTACTGGCGGGCCACGGCCGGCATCGTCGGCCGCGAACTGCTGCGTTTTCTGCATCAGCGCGAGCGTTTCGTCTCGGCGCTAGTACGACCCTTGGTGTGGTTGTTCGTATTCGCGGCCGGCTTCCGTGCCGCGCTGGGTATCGCGATCAGTCCGCCTTACGAAACCTATATCCTGTACGAGGTCTACATCACCCCCGGCCTGCTAGGCATGATCTTGCTATTCAACGGCATGCAAAGCTCGTTGTCGATGGTCTACGACCGGGAAATGGGCAGCATGCGCATGCTGATGGTCTGCCCATTGCCGCGCTGGTTCTTGCTGTGCAGCAAATTGATCGCCGGCACCGCGGTCGGCGTGTTGCAGTGCTATGCCTTCCTCGGCATCGCCTGGCTGTACGACATTCAGGCGCCGCTGCCGGGCTATTTGTGGATATTGCCGGCGCTGGTGTTGGGCGGCATGATGCTGGGCGCGTTGGGCTTGCTGCTGTCGTCGTTCATCAAGCAACTGGAAAACTTCGCCGGGGTGATGAATTTCGTGATTTTCCCGCTGTTCTTCATGTCCACCGCGCTGTATCCGCTCTGGAAAATCAAGGAATCCAGTCCGTTGCTGGCGACCTTGGCCGAGTACAACCCGTTCTCGCAAGCCGTCGAATTGATCCGCTTCGCGCTGTATGAGCAGTTCAACCCATTGGCGCTAGTCTTCACCGCCGTCGCGTTTTTGCTGTTCATCGGCGCGGCGATTTTGGGCTACAACCCGAGCAAGGGGATGATGGTTAGGAAGGGTGGCGGGGATTAATGGCCGGTAACAGGCACGAGAGTCGGGTATGAGTTTAGCGTTTCCCTATTTAAGCGATTTGGTGAAAGCACTAACGGGTTTGGACCTACCGTTGCCGTTACCGACGTTCGGAATGATGGTTGCCATCGCCGCGCTTGTTTCAATTCGGATATCGCGTGTGGAGGTTCAACGCCTTTACGAGGCGGGGCGTATCGGGTTGGCTAAACGGCGAATAAAATCAGACGAAGGCCAGTATGTCGATCAAACGATTTTTCCTCAAGATGTCATCTCAGATTTGATTACATTCGCGCTGATTATTGGCCTGATCGGTGCGCGAGTTTTCCACATTATCGAACATCCGAACGAGTTCATCGCCGATCCATGGGGCATGATATTCAGCCGTGGCGGTTTTACTTTTTTGGGAGGTCTCATTTGCGGAACGTTGGCGGGCTTTTGGTACGCGAAGAAGCACGAGCTTTCGGTTACAACGCTATGCGATGGGTTAGCGCCGGCGATCATGTTGGGATACGCGATCGGCAGGATCGGTTGCCAGTTATCTGGCGACGGAGATTGGGGTATCCCAGCAAACATGGCTGCCAAACCCGACTGGCTTCCGGTTTGGTTTTGGGCTCAGACTTACGACAATAATATCGTTGGCGTGACTATCGCTACACCGGGTGTCTATCCAACCTCAATCTACGAGACAGTACTAGGCTGTATTATCTTTGGTATCCTTTGGCGGCTGCGTAAACACCCTTTTAAAAGCGGCTGGTTATTTGCGCTCTATCTGCTGCTCAGCGGCGCCGAGCGTTTTTCCATAGAACAAATCCGAGTAAACACCGTTGGGAATTTCTTGGGTGTCGTGGCGACTCAAGCCGAAATGATTTCTTTGGGATTAATGTTGTTGGGTGTTTTGGGTTTGGTATTGAATACCAGATCGGCCAAGTAGCTTAGCTTGCGTGATCGCAATATCCGATAGCGCCGTTTCTGTCGAGCATCTGGATTTTCAAATCAGCGGGCGAACTCGCATGAACAACATCCCGATCTCCGATATTCTCGAATGACCGGTCTCAACTCGTGGAACTGATTTGGGACAGTATCGCGGCGGTTCCGGAGGCCCTGACGGCTTCACCGGCGGTAAAGGGATGGTGGTTAGGAAAGTGGCCGGGACTAGTGATCGGTAACAGGCACGAGAGTCGGATAGGAGCCGGTTTACCGGCAAGCTAACGATCCCGTCCGCGATGTCCGTGCCTCAATTTTGGTTATTTTGATTCGGACAATCATCACCGAGCGCATTCCGGTTTGCAACGACGCATCAGGCGTATCACGATGGTTCGCCAATCCTCAAGTTGGTCGCCTTGATCCAGGCTGGGATTTTACTTTAAATTCCGGATATCCTGTTCAAACAAAGGATGCGATTTCCAACCCCGGTGCTATCGAGAACTAAGCGTGTCCGGCACCACAAACCGTCCCAAGATCAAACTGCGGCGGTTGCCCCGCTTCACTTGTTAAAATCCTGGAAAATTCCTGCCCGTATTCCGCCCAATCCTTAATTCCGGTAATGACGCCCAAATATTCGCCACCGCGCAAAAATACCAGGGAAGGCCAACTGGTAAACCGAAATCTGGCTTGCAATTCGCGCTCGATGGATTTGTCGATCAGCGCACCGCGCAAACGATCGGCAAAGGCTTTTAACAGTTCCGGCAAAATCACTGCCACGTCATGACTTTCCGGAAACATCTGCGGATCGTTGGCAAAGAACAACACAACCGTGTCATGACCGTGCACGAATAAGTCGTAACTCTCCGCATCCAACAGCGGCAGGCCGTGGCGGGTTTGCAGCTGTTCCAGCAAGGGCGTACTCATGTTCGTAAAAACTCCGGCAGTTCGGGTTCGCGATCGACCAGGTCCGCGAACAAATGGTCGAAATCGGTTTGACCGGCCATTGCTAGCCGCATCGCTTCCAGCGCGTCGCCGATTTGAGTGGCGCGTTCGGGCGTGAGCACTTCGCGGGCGGTGTCCAGAAATACCAGCAACCAAGTGCCGGCCGCTTGTTCGCCGACCAGCATCATATCGATTTGACTATGCTGACCGCGATAAGCGCAGATCGCCGTCTCGCCGCGCGATTCGACGATCTGCATCGGAATGCCTATACACATCCGTATTTCCCCCGATAGTCGACATCGACTTGTAAACTCGGTTGCTCGGACGCTTGCGGCGGCCGCACTTCGAAGGCATTCGACAACACGATGCGTTCGTCGCCGAGTCGGCAGGCTTGGTCGGGTGCCGGGCGCTCTTGTTCGTAGCGCTGGATGTCCAGGATGGGATCGGTCAAGTCCTTGGGCGCGTCGGCGCGATCGGCGACCACGCCGAACTCGGCCAGGTAGGCAAGGGCAATGTCGATTGCCGGCTGGATTCGCGCCTTCACACTCGGCCGCAAACTGCCGCCGTAGTCCTCCAGCTCTTCCGGCTGCACGCCGATCAGCAGCAGACGTTCCGGATAGTCGCCCAACATCTGGGCCATGGCCAATACTTCTTGAAAGCCGGTCTGGTGTAGGCTCATTTTCTTGGCGCCGAGAAAGTTGGGGACGTCCGCATCTTCGACAATTTTCAAGGTGGCCGGCGGCAGGCCGTAGTCGACCGCGTCGAACACCACCAGCACGTCGGCGTTTTGCACGTAGTCCACCAAATACACGCCCTGGGTGCCGCCGTCCAGCACCGTGACCTGCTCGGGAAATTGGTAGTACTTCCGCAGATGTTCGACGACGCGAACGCCGAATCCTTCGTCGGCCCATAGTAGGTTGCCAATGCCCAGCAACAGAATTCGCGGCGTAGCGGTCATGTTCAATGGGCGTCGTCGATGGGTTTGTCGTCCTTGAAAACGCGCCAGCCGGTGACTATCGTCGAAAGCATGCTTTGTCCGGATAATTTTTCCTCGCGTACCGCCACGTAGATGTGAATCACCACGAAACAAACGATGAGCCACATCACCAAATGATGCCAGGTATGCACGGTCTGACTGTCGCCGAACAAGGGCAGCAGCCAACTGCTGAACAGCGCGTATTGCCAACTACCTTGACCTTCACCTTCGCCGTACAACGCGAATCCCGTTACGATCATGAACAAGGCGCCCCAAACGAAGGCAAAGTGCATCGCCAGGATTGCCAGGGGATTGTGACCAACATAATGGCGCGGCTGCTTTTCCAGAAAGCAATACCAACGGATTTCGCACCATACGCCGTCCCAAAAATGCGCTTTCAGCAGCGGCGGCAGAAAGATTTGCCGAGCATGCTCGTTGCCGGCATAGGCCCAGTACGCCCGGCCGGCAATGCCTATCGCCAGCACGTAGCCGGCGGCGAAATGCGCGAAGCGGATATAGCCCATCAAAAAATGCTCGGAGGCTTCGCCGGCCGGCGATGTCAACGGCGAGGCGATTAGATATCCGCTAATCGCCAACACCACGATGGCCAAGGCATTCACCGAATGCCACAGGCGAACCGGCAATTCGTAGACGTAAACCGGAGCCGTCGGCGTGCTCATTTCGAGCTCCGGCGGCTGTTGGTCCAGCGTTTGACGGCCGCGATCGCGACCAAGCTCAACGAGCCAGCGGCCGCCAAATAGGGCAGCCAGTGTTGATAGGACAGAATTAAGTGTTCCAGGCTATGGCTCAGGCTGTCGATGCCGGGATGGCTGTGAGCTTCGGCCTGGCTGAAAGTCAATAATAAGGCGGCGGAGGCCAAAAATTTGTTCATTGTGTTCTCCTGAACTGCGGCATTTGATGACGGCGGATGACGCTGCGCTGATCCGCCCTACATTGTTTAATCAACGCACCTTCACTTGGGTTAGTTCCTGTCCATCCGGACTCATCACATGAGTCGAACAAGCCAAGCAAGGATCGAAGCTGTGCAGCGTCCGCAAGATCTCGACCGGCTCTTCCGGGCGCTCGACCTTGGTGTTCATCAACGAAGCCTCGAAGGCGCCGATATTGCCGTGCTCGTCGCGCGGCGAACCGTTCCAAGTGGTCGGCACCACGCATTGGTAGTTGGCGATCTTGGTGTCTTCGATTTTCAGCCAATGGCCCAGCGCGCCGCGCGGGGCTTCGGTGAAACCCACGCCTTTGACGCTGCTTGGCCAGGTGTCCGGATCCCAGCGCTCGACGTTGGCGGTCGCCAAATCGCCGGCCTTGACGTTGGCGATCAGTTTGTCCATGAAGTAACGCATCTTGCCGGCCGCCCACTGGGCTTCCAGACCTCGCGCGGCGGTGCGGCCCAGCGTCGAGAACAACGCGCTGACCGGCACGTCCAGCGTTTTCAATACGAAATTGATTTGTTCGGTGATTTCCTTATTGCCCTGGGCGTAGCCGATCACATAGCGGGCCAGCGGGCCGACTTCCATCGCGTGGCCGCGCCAGCGCGGCGCTTTGATCCACGAGTATTTGGCCGATTCGTCCAATTCTTTAATATGGGTGCGATCGCCCTTGGTATTCGAGCCGAGCTTGTAATTGGGATCGGTGATGCCGTCCCAGGGGTGCAGGCCGGCGGCTTCGTCCGGGTATTTGTACCAGGAGTGTGGTACGAACTCCTGAATCTGTTTCGGGTCGGTCAGATCGACTTCGTGGACCTTGCTCAGATCGCCGTTGATGATCGCGCCGCGCGGCATCAGCAGATTGGCCGCCGAATAGTCGTTGGCTTTATCCGGAATGTCGCCGTAGGACAGCAGGCTTTGGCCGGAAATGCCGCCGCCGTACAACCAGCCTTTGTAAAACTGGGCGATCGCCAGTAAATCCGGGATGTAGATTTGGTCGATGAAGGTGATGGTTCTGTCGATGATCGACGAAATCAGGTTCAAACGTTCCATGTTGACCGCACCGACCGCGCCGACGCCGTCGATGTTGATCGCGCACGGTACGCCGCCGACCAGCCAGTTCGGATGCGGGTCCTTGCCGCCGAATATCGTGCGGATTTTCATGATGTCTTTTTGAAAATCCAGCGCTTCCAGATAGTGGGTGACCGCCAGCAAATCGGCTTCCGGCGGCAGCAAATAGGCCGGATTGCTCCAGTAACCGTTTTTGAACGGACCGAGCTGGCCGGATTCGACGAATTTTTTCAGACGGTTTTGGGTGTCACGGAAATAGCCGGGCGAGGACTTGGGATTGCTCGGCGAAATTTGTTGTTGCAACGCGGACGTCGCGACCGGATCGGCTTTCAGCGCGTTGACCGGGTTGACCCAATCCAGCGCGTGCAAATGATAGAAATGCACCAAGTGGTCGTGGGCCTGCAAACTCAGTTGCATGATGTTGCGGATTGAGTTGGCGTTTTCCGGAATCTTGATTTTCAACGCGTCCTCGACCGCGCGCACCGAGGTCAAGGCGTGGGTGCCGGTGCAGACGCCGCAGATGCGTTGCACGAAGGCCCAGGCGTCGCGCGGGTCGCGGCCTTTCAAGATCACTTCCAGGCCGCGCCACATGGTGCCGCTGGACACCGCGTTGCGGATGATGTTTTCCTCGTCGATATTGACTTCGCAGCGCATGTGGCCTTCGATCCGCGTGACCGGATCGACCACCACGCGGCGGCCGGCGTCGTTCAAATGAAAACCGTTGGGGGTAGCAGTGACGGTCATGATTATTCGGCTCCGGGTTGTTTATCGGCTTGTTTGGCGCGGTTCAAGGCAGTCAGACCGGCATGAGCGGCGACGCCGGCGGTGACGATCCCGGCGGCGGTGCCGCCGACCACGTCGGCATTGGCTTCGATGCCGAATTGGTTGATGCCGGTCAGGCGGTCGTAGAAACTGCCTTTATCCCAGAAACCGTCTTCCGAGCAGCCGATACAGCCGTGGCCGGACTGGATCGGGAATGAGGTACCTTCGTTCCATTTTACGGTCGAGCAGGCGTTGTAAGTAGTCGGCCCCTTGCAGCCCATTTTGTACAGACAATGGCCTTGGCGGGCGGCTTCGTCGTCCCATTGCTCGACGAACTGGCCGGCGTCGAAATGCGGCCGGCGGTAGCATTTGTCGTGGATGCGCTGGCTATAAAACATTTGCGGCCGGCCTTGTTTGTCCAAGGTGGGCAGCTTATCGAAGGTCAGCAGGTAGGCCACCACGGCGGTCATCACTTCGGCGATCGGCGGGCAGCCGGGCACTTTGATAATCGGTTTGTTGGCCAGACCCGGTACTTTATGCACCGGCGTGGCGCGGGTCGGATTGGGTTTGGCGGCCTGCACGCAACCCCACGAAGCGCAGGAGCCCCATGAAATAATGGCCTTGCAACTCTCGGCGGCGTATTTGAGTTGCTCAACAAACGGTTTGCCGCCGATGATGCAATACATGCCGTCTTCGGCCAGCGGCGGATTGCCTTCGACGGCCAGGATGTAATTGCCTTTGTATTTTTCGACGATTTCATCAATGATGGCTTCGGCGTTATGACCGGCGGCCGCCATGATGGTGTCGTCATAGTCCAGCGATAGCATGGACAGGATCACGTCTTTCGCCAGCGGGTGGCCGGAACGGATGAAGGATTCCGAACAACAGGTGCATTCCAGACCGTGCAGCCACAACACCGGAATCCGCGGTTTGGTTTCCATCGCATGGGCGATTTTCGGCGCGAACGCCGGACTCAAACCCAGCGAGGCGGCGGTCAGGCTGCAAAACTTCAAGAAGCTGCGGCGGGTGATGCCCTGCCGGCGCATCACATCGTAAAAGGTTTCGATCATGGACACTCCTGGCGTTGCCATACGCGATCCGCGCGCGCGGATCGGCGGATTCGGCCGTCCCGGCTCGAATTCGCGGTTATTGTTTTTTCCGGCGGCGCTGCGGCCGGCCGGTTGAAGCCCGCAGAGCTTACGCAACATCCATGCCGGTCGATTTTTGGCGAGATTACCTTGAAGTTCCCGTGGGAAATACCGATGAGCTTGTCGAGATTACGACAAAATCGACAATCGACAGCGCTTAATGACGTGTATGCGACAAGCTGGCTGGCGAAGTTAAGGTTGACCGCTTAGGGTAGAATCTCGAATTTTTGCGAGGAAGCGAGCGTTGACCGTCGAGATCACCATCGTCGATTTACTCCGGCACGGCGAGGCTTGCGGCGGCGCGGTCTACCGGGGTAGTCGCGACGACGAATTGACCGTGCTTGGTTGGCAAGCCATGGAAGCGCGCTGCGCTAGCGGCGATTGGGAAAGCGTGGTCAGTTCGCCGTTACTACGGTGTCGGGGGTTCGGCGAAGTCTATGCCGCCCGTCGAGCCTTGCCGTTTCATACTTTGCAGGAGTGGCGGGAGATCGATTTCGGGGCATGGGAGGGACGGTCCGCCACCGAAATTCAAGCGTCCGACCCCGCGCGCTGGGCGGCATTTTGCGAACGCCCGCACGCCTGCCCGCCACCCGGCGGCGAAGCCTATGCCGATTTCGCGGCGCGGGTCGGCGCGGGATGGCGGCGCGTGATCGACGACCACGCCGGTCAGCGGGTGTTGGCGGTTTGCCATGCCGGCGTGATTCGCTGCTTGTTCAGCGTTTTGCTGGGTTTGCCGGTGGAGCGCGGCTTCGCGATTTCGGTACCGCACGCCGGATTGACCCGTTTTACTTGTTACCGGGACGGCGGCGGCGAATTCGTTAGACTGGAAGCGCATCTGGCCTGAAGACTCTATACTAGACGGCAAACTCAGCGAGTTCGGCATCCGTGATCAATCGACTTCCCGCTATTCAATTGGGCGCTCCCGGCGAAGACATCAGCCGCAAGGATTTGCAAGCCGTCGTCCAACGTTTCAAGCATTTCAATCAGCAGCGCTTGCAACGGGTGCAGAGTTTGCTGCAGCCGCGGCAACAAGAGTTTTTGAAATTGTTGCCGTTGTTGTTTCATCAAAATCACCCCTTGTTGCCCGGTTTCATCGCGCTGGATACGCCGGCCGGGATTCCCGACTACGCGCCGTCCAAACAAACGCTGGACGCGGCGAAGCAGTTCAGCAAGGGCTTTGCGTTCAAGCGCAAGGCCTTGCGCCAACATCCGATCGATGCGATCTATCTGATGGGCAGCGTTGGCAGCATGGCCTTTTCCAGGGACAGCGACATCGATATCTGGTTGTGCCACGCGCCGGGTTTGGCGGCCGACCAACTGGCCGAACTGGAACAAAAGGCCCGCGACATCGAAAAGTGGGCAGCTTCGCTAAAGCTGGAAACCCACTTTTTTCTGATGGACGCCGGACAATTCGCGCGCGGCGAAAATACCCCGATTTCGAAGGAAAGCAGCGGGGAAACTCAACACTATCTGCTGCTGGAAGAGTTCTATCGTACATCTATTTATATTGCCGGCCGAATTCCGCTGTGGTGGCTGGTGCCACCGGAACAGGATCATCAATATCCGCAATATGTAAAGCATTTGCTCGAAAACCGTTTTGTCTCCGAGCCTGAGGTGATCGATTTCGGCGGCATGCATCAAGTGCCGGTCGCGGAGTTCGCCAGCGCGACGCTGTGGCATATCTTCAAGTCCCTGACTTCCCCGCACAAATCGCTGTTGAAACTGTTTTTGATGGAAAGTTACGCCAGCGAATTTCCGACGCCGCAGTGGTTGTGTCTGGCTATGAAGCGCGCGATTTATCAAGGCGAGTTTAGCGTCGATAGCCTCGATCCCTATCTGATGATCTATAGCAAGGTCGACGCCTATCTGCGCGGCATCGACGGCGGACGGCGCCTGGAATTGGCCCGCGAATGTTTTTACCTGAAAATCGTCGGCACCGGCGCTGCGCCGATCGAAAACCGAGCGCGCCAGATGCAGCAGGACTTCTTGCGGGAGGTGGCCGAGCAATGGCAGTGGCCCGACGATTTGCTGGACAACTTGGCGACCGTGCGTTTTTGGGATATCGCCAAGGCCGGCGCCGAGCACGCGGTGATCCGTCAGCAGTTGCAGCAATGCCTAAAAATGATTCTGCAATTCGTCGGTATGCCCTTGGATCAAGCGCAGCGCGAAAATCAAGATTTGAAATTGGTCGGCCGTAAGTTGAAAGTCGAGTTGGATTTGCGTCCCGACAAGATCGAAGTGCTGTCCACCCGCCAGGCGGTGCAGAACAAACCGGATTTGCTGGTTGCGGCGGAAGTCACGGCGGGTTCCGACGCGCCCGTCTGGTATTTGTTTACCGAACGGCCGTCCGCCAAGCAATTAGCGCTGGGTCGGGCGATCAAACAGGGCGACAGTCTGCTTGAATTGCTGTGCTGGGCCGTGATCAACGGGCTGTATAAAAAGAGCATCAACCTGCACGTATTGGAGAGCGGTAGTGCGCAAGCCGGCGGCGAAGCGCAACAGTTGCTCAATGAGTTAAACCAGTTTCTGACCCGTCACTTGTTGAGCCGGGAAGCCGATCTGGCTATCTATAACCGCCCGAACCGCGTGCAAGCCACCTTGCTGCTGGTCAATTGGCGGGAAAAATTGCCGGTCGACAGCAGTCATGCCAAACAGCTGGTGATGAGCGAACGCGCCGATCCGCTCAGTTACGGCGACAACCGTTTGTGCTTCGTGCTGGGGATGCAACGCTTGTCGATCAGCGTTTGGGGCGAGGCAACCTTACACCGTTACAGCGGCTTGGAGGGCGTCTTCACCTGCTTGACCGAGTTATTCAACGACGGCGTCAAACCGCCGGCGGCCGATCAACTGCAGGTATTGTGCTATACCCCGGTGCGCGGCCGCAGTATCGTCGGCCGCCTCGAAGCGCTTTTCGCCAGACTGACGGCCATCGCCGATCGGCCGGTCGCGCCCTACCAGCGTTACGTCACGGCGGCCGGGGGTGGGTACGCGATGTTTGCTATGAGCGGCGAGCGTTTGAGTTATTACTTGCTGGACACTCAGCCGCAGCTGTTACAAGAGTTGGCCAAGCCGCACGGCGGCTACGCGCCGGTGTTTTTCGACGATTACGTACTGGAGCAGACCTATATCCCGTTCCTCTATCAATATAATCAGCCGGATACGGTCCAATTGTTCTACCACGTCACCAGCAAGCATGTTGGCGTTTATATCGTCGACGAGCACGGGGCGCTGTATTTGCGTCAGCATGCCAACGCCGGCGCGGAGCACGTACTGGCTCATTATTCGGTATTTTTCTCGACCTTGATTGCCCAGGATCGCTTACCCCAGGTCCCACTCCTGAAATATTACGAGATATACCGTAACTCGGCAGGCGTGATTTCGTGCCATCCGGCCCAGCCCAAATTAAAAGCCAGCGCGATGGAACTGAGCGTGCGCATCGCCGGCGAGACGCCTAGCCGGTTGGGGGTGTATTGCAACGAGCGCTGGTTTCCGCTCGACGATCCGAGCGGCTATGGCGCGGTTCGTCAGCACATACTCGGCTACCGGAAGGCCTGCGAGAATTATCCCTTCCACATCACCGAGATCGAGGTGCCCTGTCAAGCGATGGGCGCCGAAACGCCGGATCGATTGCAAACCGTGCACTTTCTGAACTTCAAACAAAAAATCGAGGATAAATTAAACATATAGGTCGGCCCGCCGATAACTGGATCACACCATTTTTGAAGTAGGGGGCTTTATGATCATTGACAACTCCACCATCAAAATGCAAGGCCGGCATCAGCAGCAGCAAGTCAGCAATCGCCGGGAAGTGTTGAACATCCGCCATCCGGACCGACGCTCGGACGAAGCGCGCCGCCCGGTCGACGATCGCTTAAGTCTCAGTCGAGCCGGTCAAGCTAAACAAGCCAAACAGGCTAGCGCGACCAAGGCGCTGGATACCGAGACACCGGTCGAGTCGAAAGACAGTTTGATGATGCAAATCATCCGGCGCATGGTCAAGGAAATCACCGGCCGCGATCTGAAAACCTTTAGTCCCGACCAATTGACCGCCGGTACCGACCAGCCGACCTACCAAGATCAACAACCCGCGCCGGCCGCGCAAGCGGATAACGGCGGTCTGACTTATCAACAGACGCTGAGTTATTTCGAAAGCGAAACCACTTCGTTCAGTGCCGAGGGTACGATTAACACTCAGGATGGCCGATCCCTGAGTTTTTCGCTGTCCCTAAACATGAGTCGGAGCTTTTACGCGGAAGTCAGCAACACGATACAGGTCGGCGACGCGCAAAAAAAAGACCCCTTGGTCATTAACTTCGACGGCACGGCCGCTGAGCTGAGCAACACGTCGTTCCAATTCGATATCGACGCCGATGGCAGGCCGGATCAGATTGCCGGGCTTAAATCCGGCAGCGGATTGTTGGCGCTTGACAAAAACAACGACGGCAGCGTCAACGACGGTTCCGAATTGTTCGGCGCGTTGACCGGCAACGGCTTCGCCGAATTGGCTAATTACGATCAGGATGGCAACCAGTTCATCGATGCCGCCGATGCTATCTATCAAAAGCTCAGAATCTGGCAGCGTAACGCCGACGGCAGTCAGCAATTGCTGGCCTTGGGGGCGAAGAATGTCGGGGCGATTTACCTGGGGCATCTGACCACGCCGTTCCAACTGAAAGACGACAACAATCAGTCGCGCGCCGAAGTTGCCAGCAATGGTTTCTATTTAACCGAACAGGGCCAGGCGGGTAGTGTGCAGCAATTGAATTTCCTAGTTTGACGGGCTGTCGCTCCCGGCCGCCGTCGGGAGCGATTCACGCCGATTCGGGTAAAACAACCGCTTGAAGAGGCTTCCAACCGGCTTATCGACATAACAGAACTTCTCGCCAACGGACAAAAGGTTGGTCTAAGAGGTTTTCCTGGGTCTCCCGTTTTCCGACCGAGCGGCCGTCGATGAGGCCGCATTCTTTCTCGTACTGTTCTCCAACGCGCCGCTGTACGTCGTTTGAATTGATCCGCAACAAGGTACCCCCCAACCGACGCACACCGCATCACTACGGATCAAGGCATCCAGTCTCAAACCGGCCTGTAAGCGCTAACTAATTCGCATTTTTTTCACTATGCTTGCTATGTTGTTAGGGATTTTCTAAGTTTTTGCGGACGTGGACGGACCAAGCATTTGTCAATCTCGCTGGTAAAGTAATGGCTATGAGAAAAATAATCGCCGGTTTTCTGTTGGCAGGGGGGCTGGCGGTTGAAGCCGCAACAGATGGTAAAGATGCGCTGGAATTGAATGTCGAGGATTTGCTCAATGTCGAAGTGACATCGGTGTCGAAAAAAGCTCAAGCGCTGAACGATGCCGCCGCCGCGATTTTCGTGATCAGCAACGAAGACATTAAACGGTCCGGCGCCACCAGCATACCGGAGGCTTTGCGGATGGCGCCGGGTCTGGACGTGGCGCGGATCGATGCGAACAAATGGGCGGTCAGCGCGCGCGGCTTCAACGCCCGCTTCGCCAATAAGCTGTTGGTATTGATCGACGGCCGCAACACCTACAGCCGGCTGTTTTCCGGTACCTACTGGGAAAATCAGGATGTGATGATGGAGGATGTCGAGCGTATCGAAGTGATACGCGGACCCGGCGCGACTCTGTGGGGGGCGAACGCGGTCAACGGCGTGATCAACGTCATCACCAAGCACAGTTCTAAAACCCAGGGCGGTTTGGTTGCGGCGGGCGGCGGTACCGAGGAGCAGGGTTTCGGTGCGTTTCGTTACGGCGCGGCGTTGGGCGAGAACACCACCGGTCGAGTCTTCGCCAAGGGCTTCAAGCGCGACCAAAACACCGATGCGCGCGGCAATGGCGCCGGCGACGATTGGGACCGAGTCCAGGGAGGGTTTCGTATCGATTCCCGGCTGACGCTGGCCGACGATTTTAAATTGCAGGGCGATCTCTATCACAGCCATCTGAATCAAACCCTGCTGGTGCCCAGTGTCGTTCCTCCCTATGGCGACCTGGGTCGCGACAAGGCCGAAGCTTACGGCGGTAACGTCTTGGGCCGCTGGCAGCACACGTTCTCCACCCAGTCCGATCTGTCGTTGCAGTTGTTTTACGATTACTACCGGCGTAACGAAAGTTGGATGTCCGAAGGCCGCGATACGCTGGATTTGGATTTCGAGCACCGCCTCAACGTCTTCGACAAGCATGAGTTGATCTGGGGCTTGGGTTATCAACTCACCGCCGACAGGCTCGGTTCCAGCGTAATTTTCAATATGTCGCCGGCCCACCGAAAAAATCAACTCTATAGCGCTTTCGTCCAGGACGAGATGGAACTGATCGATCAAACCCTGTGGTTTACGCTGGGTTGCAAATTCGAGCACAATGATTTCACCGGCTTCGAAGGTCAGCCGACCGCGCGCCTGATGTGGGCGCCCGACTTGAATCATCGGTTTTGGGCGGCCATGTCGCGAGCGGTGCGTACGCCCTCTCGGGGCGAAGCGAATATGCGCTTGACGACTACCGTGGCACCGCCGACCGCACCTTTCTTCGTGCCGGTGGACTTAACGCTGCAAGGTAACCGAAATCAGCTTAGCGAGGATGTACTCGCCTACGAGATTGGCTACCGAACGACGATGATTAAGTCGTTGTCGGTGGATGTGACGGCGTTTTATAACGACTACGCCCATTTACGCGACGCCGTGCAGGGCACGCCTTATTTCGATCCGTTGCGCGGCGTCGTAGTCCAACCCTTGCTGTTCAGCAACAATATAAAAGCCAAGACTTACGGCGTCGAGCTAGCGATGGTCTGGCAAATGTTGGATTGGTGGCGCTGGGACGCCAATTACAGTGTGTTGAAAACCGAATTGCCGTCGGCGGCAACCGCGGTGATCGGTGTGAGTCCGCAACAGCGGGTCAATCTGCGCAGCGCAATCAACGTTATCCCGGAGCTGGACTTCGATGTCTGGTTTCGCTACGTCGATACCAATGCCTCCGCGACGTCCGGCGGCGACCGCTATATTCGCGACTACGTGACCATGGACGCCCGGTTGGCTTGGCGGCCGGCGGCCGGATTGGAAGTCTCGCTGGTCGGACAAAACTTGTTAACGAGCAGTCATTTGGAATATGTACAGGAGAATTTGGTGGTCCCGACGCTGATCGATCGCGGTATGTACGGCAAAATCAGTTGGAGTTTTTAAAATGCGTCACGTGGCCAATATCCCCGCGTTTGAATATTTTAAACCGATTTTTGGACGCCGATTTTAAGCGCGATATGTCGAATATCACTAGAACTTGTGCAATCGCCGTGATGCTGGGCTATCTGCGTATCGCGTCCGGGGAGCCGGTTGCGTTCGAACAATATGCGGTGTTGGCGGCATTGACATTGAATTTCGCTCGTTTTACGCAATGGCCCGATCAGGCCTTCACGGATTCCGACAATCAATTGAAAGTCTGCCTGGTTGGCGATAATGTGTTATTGCAATCTTTCGATTCCATAAACGGTAAAGCGGTCGGGAATAAAGCGATTAAGACGTTAAACTCCGAGAAATTGAGGAATCTAAACCAGTGTCATATTTTGTTTATTAGCGAGATTTCCAACAGTCTACTTTCTCAAGTATTTTTGGATATTCAAAACAGGCGGATTCTGACGATTGGAGAAAGCCTGGATTTCGTCAATGCCGGCGGAATGGTGGCGATGCTGAACGTCGACGGTAAAATACAATTGTACGTCAATAATCACGCCGTCAAGGCCGCCGGACTGGCGATCAGCTCCAATCTGCTGCGCTTGGCGAAGATAGTCGGCGAAAATTAAACAGGGCGACAGCATGTTCAAATGGTTTAACAATGCGCCGATCAAACTGAAATTAGTGTCGATCTTGACGGCGATCGCTATGATGACCTTATTTTTAGCGACATCGGTCATCGTAATTAACGAATATTTCGCCAGAAAAATTGAGACGGAACAGCAATTGGTATTAATCGCCAATATTGTCGCTTCGAATATTTCCGCGTCCTTGGTGTTCGACGATCCCGTGACCGCCAACGAAATGCTCAAGAGCTTGAAAACCCGCGACAGTATTCTAAATGCCGAGTTATATAATCGAAGCGGAAAATTATTTGCCGATTATCACTCCGAGAAAAATCCAGCCAGCCATTGGAATTTCGACCAGGCTTACGCGGTTTTGCGAGAAGCCGGACCCGCCGATAAATCCGTTCATCCGTTCAAAATGTTGATGACGCTTTTTTCCGAGTGGTACGACAGTCTGTTTCATTATTTTAGTGTCGCCGATGTTGGCGGAAAATATGTCGTCGAATACGACGCGGAGAATAATCTGCATTTTGTCAGGCCAATTTATTTGGACGGCGACATGATAGGCGTATTGCATCTGGTGGACGATCAGAGCGGGTTTTACGCCATATTGAAAAGTTTTTATTTGATTATCGGGCTGATCGTGGTGTTCACGATGTTGTGGATCGCCATGCTGACGTCCAAGCTGCAACATATTTTCTTGGCGCCGTTATTGAATTTGATGCAAGCGATGAAATCGGTGGGCAGCGAAAAAGCCTTTTACCATCGCATAGAAAAAACCAGTACCGACGAATTCGGCGATTTAGCCGAGGTGTACAACGCAATGCTGAGCGAAATTCAGGTACGCGACCAGCGTCTGGAAAGGCACCGGAATGAATTGGAACGTCAGGTCGCCGAGCGCACCGCCCAGCTCGCCGAAAAAAACGAGGAACTGGAACGAACCGTGGTTGAAACCGTCGCCGCCAAGGAACTGGCGGAGCAGGCGAGTCTAGCCAAGTCGCAATTTCTGGCGACGATGAGTCACGAGATCCGGACGCCGATGAACGGCGTGTTGGGGATGATGGAACTGTTGCAGTCTTCCGGACTGGACGCCAGGCAAGTCCGATTCGCGGAAACCGCTTACCGTTCGGCCAACTCGCTACTCGGTATCATCAATAACATATTGGATTTTTCCAAAATCGAAGCCGGTAAGATGCAATTGATCGTTCAGGAGTTCGATTTGCGGCGCTTGTTGGAAGATACCCTGGAATTGTTGGCCGAACCGGCGCATCGCAAGGGCATCGAGTTGATCCTGAACATTCCGCACGATTTTAACTACGTGATTCAGGCCGATGCCGAGCGCTTGCGCCAAGTCCTGATCAACTTGCTGGGCAATGCGATCAAATTTACCGAGCGCGGCGAGGTGCAACTGAAAGTCTCGACGCTGGCGGAGGTCGCCGGAACCGATACGATCGAATTGTTGTTCGAGGTTGTCGATACCGGGATCGGTATCCCGGACGACCGCCAGGCCAAAATCTTCGACAGCTTCACCCAATCCGACGGCAGCATCACCCGTCGTTACGGCGGTACGGGTTTGGGCTTGACGATATCCAAGCAACTGGTGGAATTAATGGGCGGCAAGTTGGCCGTGGACAGCCGGGTCGAGCGCGGCTCCCGATTTTATTTTTCGTTGCGCTTGGGTTTGGGGATACAGTCCGGCATCGATCGCGCCGAAAGCCATGAACTGTCCGGCGTCAACATTTTGGTGGTCGACGACAATCCGACCAATCGGGAGATTTTGTTGGACCAATTGACGCTGTGGGGCGCCAACGTCACGACCGTCGATAGCGGACCCAGGGCCTTGAAGCTGTTGACCGATGTCTCGGCCAATCCCCATCAGGCTTTCCGGATTGTGTTGCTGGATTGGCATTTGCCGATCATGGATGGTTTAAGTTTGGCGAAAACGATTCAAAACGACACTCGAATTGTCAAACCCGCGTTGGTGATGCTGAGCTCGGAAAGCATATCGTTGCAAGCCGACAAACTTCAGGATTACGGCATCAGCTTTTATTTGAACAAGCCGGTATTTCAACGCAAGTTGCACCAGTGTCTGTTGGAAATTCTGGCCAACAAACCTGTCGCGGCCATGCCGTCTGCCAACGCGGAGGCCGAAAAACTGTCCGGCACGGTACTGGTGGCGGAAGATAATCCGGTCAATCAGGAAGTCGTCAAAAGTTTCTTGGTGGGCATGGGCTGCGCTGCCGATGTCGTCGCCGACGGCGCGGCGGCTGTCGAGGCCGCGCGCGACAAACGTTACGACCTGATTTTGATGGATTGCCATATGCCGGTGATGGACGGTTTTGCGGCGGCTGTCGCGATTCGCGCCGAAGAAAGCGCGGCGGGACGCGCGCGTACGCCGATCGTTGCATTAACCGCCGACGTCCAAAAAGGCGTGCCCGAACAATGTCAGGCCGCCGGCATGGACGCCTACCTCAGCAAACCGTTCCGCCGCGATCAATTGCGCGCCGCGTTGGCCGCTTGGCTTGGCGAGGCGCGGATGCCGCCAGAGACCGCCGCCGTGACTAGGCCGGTAAATTCGCCGGCGGTTATCGATTTGAGCGCGTTGCAAGGCTTGACCGACCCCGACGGTAACGATTTATCGAGCAAAGTGGCGCGAGTTTATTTGGACACCACACCCAAATTGGCCGAACGGCTTACGCCGCTTGCCGAGACTCGGGATTTCGATGCACTCGCGGATACCGCGCACAGCTTGAAGTCGGCGAGCGCCAACATCGGCGCGGCCGAGCTGGTGGCCGCTTGCGCCGCATTGGAGCGCGCGGCCCGGCAGTCGGATGCCGCCGATCTGCAGGCGTTGGCGGCGACGGTTACCGAGTGTTGGACTGCGGCGATTGACAGTTTAAGGCTGGCGCTGGGAGCGGAATCGGTCGGCGAAGCTCGGTCGTCGGAGTCGGATTTCGCCGACGTAGCGACGGACGGCGAGGTTGCTCGCATCTTGTTGGTGGACGACGATCCGGGTTTTCGGATGGTGACAGGCGCCAAACTGCGGACCGCCGGCTATCGAGTGGCCGAGGCCGATAGCGGCGAGGCGGCTTTGGCATGGTTGGACCGGGAAACGCCCGATTTGGTGATACTCGATGCCATCATGCCGGGCATCGACGGTTTCGGAACTTGTCTGGCCATGCATGCCGTGCCGGCGATGGCCGGCGTCCCGATCATTATGTCCACCGGCTTGGACGACATCGAATCGATCAATCGTGCGTTCAGAGCCGGCGCCGCCGATTTCATCGTTAAACCGATCAATCACGTGGTGTTGATACATCACATCAAATTTTTGTTGCGAGCCAGCCGGACGACAGCCGAGCTGAGGCATAACAAACAGCAACTGTCCGCCGCGCAACGCGTCGCAGGCTTGGGTTACTGGACTTGGGAACCCAGGCTGCGGCGGTTCGGGACCTCCTCTTATCTCGCCGAGTTGTGCCGATTGGAGCCCGACTATTTTCAGGGCAATCTCGATCGCTATATCGATTTGATCGAGACCGATAAACGGCCGACGGTGAGGGCGCTGATCGATGCGGCGGCGGTTGGCGAAGTGGTCGACGACATCGAATACCGCTTACGCGTCGATTTGGATGAGCCGATCACGGTGCGCCAGCATACCGCGTTGGTCGAGGGCGGACCGAATGCCTACGTTACAGGCACCGTGCAGGACATCAGCAAGCAGAAGGCTTCCGAGCAACTGATTCACCAATTGGCGTATTTCGACGCCTTGACCGGTTTGGCGAGCCGCGTGCATTATCAAAAACGCATCCAGCAAACCATCAAGGCCGCCCAGCGCAGCCAACAACAGTTTGCGTTTCTGTTTCTGGATTTGGACGAATTCAAATACGTCAACGACAGTTTCGGTCACAACGTCGGCGACCAGTTTTTGACGGCGATCGCGCAACGTATCCAGCGGGTGATGCGCGATGAGGATTTTGTCGCTCGCCTTGGGGGCGACGAATTTTGCGTGATCGCCAACCATATTACCGACGAGTTTCAAGCAATGGAGATTGCCGAACGCTGCCTGGAGGAAATCAATTTGCCGCTGATCCTGGGTAGCCATCACTTAAATCCGCGCGTCAGTATCGGTATAGCTATCTATCCGAAGGACGGCGACAACGAGCACGATTTGATGAAGGCCGCCGACACCGCGATGTATTCCGCGAAAAGCGCCGGCAAACAGCGCTACGCCTATTACCGGCCGGAAATGACCGGGTTGGCGATCAAACGCCTGCAAGACGAACAAATGCTGCGGGAAGCGCTGGAAAACGAGGAGTTTGAATTGTATTACCAACCTCAGGTTAGTATGGTGACCGGCCGGATGATCGGCGTCGAAGCCTTGTTGCGCTGGCGACATCCGCACCGCGGCTTGCTCGGGCCGGCCGAATTTATCGGGCTATCGGAAACGCTGGGTTTGATTCATAAGCTCGGCGGTTGGGTGATCGGCGCGGCGTGCCGCCAGCTCAAGGCTTGGCACGATCTGGGCTTGACACCGCTCACCATCGCGGTCAACGTCTCGGCCAGCCAGTTTCGCGATCCGCAATTGCTAGAGATTCTGAATGCCGCGTTGAAAGCCTCGGATTTGCCGGCCGAAGCGCTGACGCTGGAAGTCACCGAAAGCGTGATGCAAACCGAAGCGGATATGGCGATTTTCCGTC
Source organism: Methylomonas sp. MS20 (assembly GCF_050275925.1). Taxonomy (NCBI): domain Bacteria; kingdom Pseudomonadati; phylum Pseudomonadota; class Gammaproteobacteria; order Methylococcales; family Methylococcaceae; genus Methylomonas; species Methylomonas sp. MS20. Next base: position 3,164,953 of record NZ_CP189962.1, on the reverse strand, counting down.
AATTGAAGGCGATGAACTGCAAGATTGCCATCGACGATTTCGGCACCGGCTACTCGTCGCTGGCGTCGCTCAAGCATATGCCGGTCGATTGTTTGAAGATCGATCGGGTGTTCGTTCAGGATGTACTGAGCAATCCGCAAACCCCAATTTTGTTGGGCACCATCATCGGCATGGCCAACGCGATGGCGTTCAAAATGGTCGCGGAAGGTGTCGAAACCATCGAACAAGCCATGGTCATGAGCGGCTTGGGTTGCCAGATCATCCAGGGGTTTTATTTCAGCCAGCCGTTGCCGGCTAACGACTTGCCGGCGTTGTTCGAGAAGGACTTTCGGCTGGAACAGGCGGAAAACCGGCTGGCTTCGGGAGTGCCCGGCGATGGTCACTGATGCGCCGCCGCTGTGGCGGAGCGGCTTGGAAAGGGTGTTGGTGTTGCCGCATGATGTTCATCATTTGTTGAGGGCATTGGTCGACGACGATTTGGACTACCCGGCGCTGGCCAAGGTATTGGCATACCATCCGACGATCTGTGCCCGTCTGCTGGCCTTGGCGAACTCCGCTTGGGCTAACGGTCACGGCGAAGCGGTGACCTCGATAGAGCGCTGTTGTCTGAAATTGGGCATGAATGTGGTCAGGGCGGTCGGTATCGGCTTGGCGGTAATGAAGCCGTTTTATCCCGGAAAATGTCGGGAATTCGATCTGCGCCGCTATTGGGTGAGTGGCATGTTGACCGGCCAGGCGGCCGCGCAATTGGCAGAACCGCTCGGCGGCCGGCTGGCGCAAACCGTCAGAACAGCGGGGATTTTGCACAACATCGGTATCTTATGCCTGGCCGATACGATGCCCGAGCAAACCCAAGCCGTGTTGGAATATAAGCGGCGCCATCCGGAAATCGCATTGAGTCGATTGCTGCGGCAAGCCTTGGATTGCGATTATTGCGAAGTGGGCGGCTATTTGGCCGAGCATTGGGGATTGGCTCCGGAATTGGTCGCGGCTATCGCCCAACACGGCGAGCCCGAATATCGTGGCTGTCACTGGCAGTCGGCCCAAACGGTACACGCCGCCGCCCGCATGGCTTGCCGGGCCGGCAAGGACGAGGAATGGCCGCCGCTGAGCGGCTTGAGCGAGATCGGTATTAGTGCCGAACGGCAGGCGGAAGTGTATCGGCGTTTGGGCGAGCAGGCGCCGACGGTTCGGGAGTTGGCGGCAACCTTGTTTCATTAACCGCCATCGAGGCGTTCCGGATGGCGGCGGCATTGGGTTCCTTGGCGGCCCGACACCCCCCGGTCAGCGTCGCCATTTGGCGCTGAAGTCGCGTAACATCGGTAGTAAGCGGTTCGCCAGCCAGCCGCGCATACGGCTGGCGCCGGCGCGGCAGGCGTTTCCGTAGCGTTCGGCCAAACCCGGCCAATCGATCGCGCGGTCCGCCAACCAGCCGCGCCGGTACGACCAATGCAATAGACCGCTGATGTAGAGCAGGGCGGGCGTCAGGCCGGTCAGGAACCATAGAAACCGGCCGGTCGCGCCGAAAGCTTCCCCGGTATGCAGCGGCCACAGCCAAGTCGTGAAACGCTGGCCCGCCGAGAACCGGTGCGGGTTGCGCACGTCGCGGATCTGCCCGCTCCAACGGTCTACCCAGACCGTCGTGAACGGATGATGTTGGTTGATTTCGTCGCGCTGGCGCAGATTGATCCGGTAGGTGCCTAGTTCGCCGACCGGGGTCGTCACCCGCCGCACTTCGGATTTTGGAAACGGTCCGCGCGCCACCAGCACGGCTTCGGCTAAGTTAACCGGCCTGTTGTTCGGTACGCCGGTGCTGCGTACCGCCGGACCGTCGTCGCCGTGGCCCATGCCGTCGGCGGCGGTAATGGTTTCCAGCAGACGAGGGTAGGCGAGGTGAAAACCGGTAAACGCCAGTATCAGCAAGCCGCAGGCACTGATCAGTCCCAGCCAGCGGTGTAAATCGAAGGCCAGTTTGACCAGACTGGCGTGGCGCAATCGGAATACCTCGCCGAGTCGGTCGCGGCCCGGCCACCATAAACCCAAGCCACTGATGACCGACAGCATCAATAGTCCGCCCAGCCACGCGACAACAGTGCGACCGGTGGCGGCCAAGCGCAGATCGGTGTGCAAGTCCATGATCCAGGTGGTCAGGGTTTGTCCCCAGAAGCGTCGGTCCAGAACTTGGCCGGTGTAAGGGTCCAGCGCGACCATCAGCGGAGCGTAGAATTGTTCGTAACTTTCCTTAGGTTTCTCGAACCAAGCGGTGATCGGACCATCCGCCGCGCGCGGCATTTCCAGGGTCCAGGCGCCGTGGCGATTGGGTTCGGCGGCGCGTAGCATGGCGTACAGTTTATCGATAGGCAGTACTTCCGCGCCTTCGGCTACCGTGACGCGCAGTTGCGGGTTCAGTAGGCCGTCGAGTTCCTCTCGATATACGCTGAGACTGCCGGTCAAGCCCAGCAGCGCGAACAGTAGTCCGGCCGTCAGCGCCAGCCAGACGTGGCAGTTGACCCAAATCCGGCGTGCGGCGAATCGGAAACGGGGGCGAACGATGATCGGGTATTGCAATTCGGACATGGCGACGAGAGCAAAAAAGTTAACCTGCTATTTTGCCGGAATCGCCGGACCGGGGCCAGTCCGACCCTTGCCGCGAATTTTTAGCTAGACTCGGGCGCCAGAGGTAATATGCAGGCGATACCAAGACCGCGTTCCGGGCATGCGCTCATTTCAAGCGCGGTCGCTTGTGTTGGATATCAGCCGCGCCGCGGAAGCCTTGGCGCTTGGGCCCGGTTTTGAGCGCTTGAAGCGACTTCCGCTCTCGAATTGGTTTTTTAACGGACTCTCGATGAACGACACTGCCGTACACCGCGCGGTACAGACCTTATACCGCGACGAATCGCGCCGTATTTTGGCGACCTTGATCCGGCTGCTTGGCGACTTCGACCTCGCCGAGGAAGCCTTGCACGATGCGTTTCGCGCCGCGTTGGAACAATGGCCCGGCGATGGCGTGCCGGCCAATCCCAAGGCTTGGTTGGTGTCGGCCGGTCGATTCAAGGCCATAGACCGGTTGCGCAGGCAATCCCGCTTCGAGCAAAGGGAGGATGTCGAAGCGTTGGCCGATCCGCTGGGGGAGGTCACGCCGGACGATACCGAAGATTGGCCGGATGACAGTTTGAAGCTGATTTTTACCTGCTGCCATCCGGCATTGGCGCCGGAAGCGCATCTGGCCCTGACTTTGCGGGAAGTTTGCGGTTTGACGACCGAAGCGATCGCGGCGGCATTCTTGACGCCGGTTCCGACGTTGGCGCAACGGATCGTTCGCGCCAAGGCCAAGATTCGCGAGGCCAAGATTCCGTATCGGGTGCCGCCCGCCGAAGAGTTGCCGGATCGTTTGGCCTCGGTGTTGCGGGTGGTCTATCTGGTCTTCAACGAAGGTTATTCGGCGTCGTCGGGTGCCAGCCTGACCCGGCCAGACTTGGCCGGCGAAGCCTTGCGCTTGGGTCGGCTACTGGCTGAGCTGTTGCCGGAGCCGGAAGTGTACGGCCTGTTGGCGCTGATGCTGTTGCACGAGGCGCGGCGCATGTCCAGAACCTCGGCCGACGGGGAGCTGATATTACTGGCCGATCAGGACCGCTCGCTGTGGCATCGGGAGCAAATTACCGAAGGCCGACGTTGGGTGGAGGCTGCCTTGCGCGGTGGACGGCCCGGCGCCTACGCTCTGCAAGCGGCGATCGCCGCGTTGCACGCCGAAGCCGAGCACGCGGAAGCCACCGATTGGCCGCAAATCGTCGCGTTGTACGTGCTGTTGCTGCGGGTGCAGCCGTCGCCGGTGGTCGAATTGAATTTCGCCGTCGCGTTGGCGATGCGCGACGGCCCGGCCGCCGGCTTGGCCGTGATTGACGCCATCTTGGCGCGCGGCGAATTGGCGGACTACCATTTAATCCACGCCGCCCGCGGCGACTTATACCGGCGCCTGGGGGACGCCGCCGACGCGGTTGCCGCCTACCGGCGCGCGCTTGATCTGGCCAAACAGGAGCCCGAGCGCCGGTTTTTACAGCGCCGGTTAGCCGAATTGGCGGGCTGAAAATTTTTGGCGGCGATGTCGAATCGGACTGTCGTCAATCGACTAGCCAACATCCGAAACCCAATGCAGGGAGAAACCGATGAAATACCTTTGCCTAATTTGTGCCGAAAAGGTCATGGAGGACATGGAGCCGACCGCCGCCGACCGCCATTTTGAAGAGTATGCCGAGTTTACCGAAGCCATTCGCGCCAGCGGCCACTACTTGGCTTGCAACCGGCTGTTGCCGGCCAGCGCGGCGGTAACGGTGCGGGTCCGCGACGCCAAGGTGACCACGACGGATGGACCGTTTGCCGAAACCAAGGAGCAACTGGGCGGCTATTATTTAATCGAAGCCACCGATTTCAACGAGGCGATCAGGATCGCCGCCGGAATTCCCGGCGCGCGCTTCGGTTGCGTCGAAGTCCGGCCGGTCGCCGAGGACAGCCAAACGTTAGCCGCGTTGGGTTTGCGTTAAATCCACGGTATTCGAGGGTTTTTATGGTTTGGCGAGAATGCCGGACCGCGCCGGCGGGACGCAGCCATCGTCAGGCAACGCGCCATCCGTTATCTTTCGAACTCAAGGTTTTGCGGTGAGACCCCCGGAAAGGCGGAGCCCTGTTATTTGGAGACCTTATGAAATACTTGCTATTGATCTATTTTGCCGAGCAGACGCTGGCCGAGGACGATCGTCAGGCCTGTTACCGGGAGTCCTTGCAATTGGCGCGCGATTTGGCGGAGCGCGGCCAATATCTGGCGGCCAGTCCGCTGCAACCCACCGCGTTGGCGACCAGCGTGCGGGTGCGCGACGGGCAGTGTTTGGTGACCGACGGCCCGTTTGCTGAAACCCGCGAGCAACTGGGCGGCTACTACTTGGTGGAGACCGCCGATCTGGATCAGGCGATCGCCATCGCCGCGCGTATCCCGATGGCGCGCAAGGGCACGGTCGAAGTCAGACCCTTGATCGAATTGCCGGGACTGCCGGCGGACGATCAGGCCTAGCGTGACAAGACCTCGCACCGCTACCGCGAACGCGTGGGCGTAGCCGATGGCGGTTGCGGTATTGGCGGCGCTGGCCGGCATCGTTTGGGTGCAACAATGGCAGCGGCTGCCGCAGGGCTGGGAATGGCCGGCGCTGACGGCTTTATTATTGCTGTGCGCGTGTCGCCGTCAGATCGGCTTGGTCGCACTATTGGCCGGCGCGCTGTGGGCGGCCGGTTTCGGGGCCTGGCGGTTGGCGCAGCAATTGCCCGAAGACTTGCAGAATCAAGCGGTCGACGTCGAAGGTTATATCGCCGGCATGCCCAAGCACATGGACAACCGTATCGGCTTCGACTTCGCGGTCACCCGTCCGGCTGGCGATTTTCCAAGCAAACTGCGATTGAACTGGTATCGAACCACGGCGGATGTGGCGGCGGGGCAGAGCTGGCGTTTGACCGTCAAGTTGCGACAGCCGCACGGCCGCTTGAATCCGGGCGGTTTCGATTACGAAGCTTGGTTGTTTGCCAATCGCATCGGTGCCACCGGCTATGTGCGCGACGAGCCGGCGCCGTCGCGCTTGGCCGACGATGGGCGCGTGGGAGCAGTCTTGGCGCGCGCCAGACAAAGTATTTCGGCAAGGTTGGATCAGGCCTTGCCCGGCGGCTCCAACCTCGGTTTGATCAAGGCGCTAACGATAGGCAGCCAGGATGGCATCGGTCAGGCGCAGTGGCAGGTGTTTCGTAAAACCGGCACCGTGCATTTGATCGTGATTTCCGGGTCGCACATCAGTTTGGTGGCGGGCTTGGTATTTCTCGTCGTACGGCGAGCCTGGGCCTGGACCGGCAATCCGCGTTGGTCGCCGCAACGGGTGGCCGCGCTGACGGCCTGGCTGGCGGCGGCTTTTTATGCTGGATTGGCCGGCTATTCGGTTCCGACGCTGCGTGCGGTCGTGATGCTGGCCGTGGCGTTCGCGGCCTTGAGTTGGCAGCGTCACGTCGGGGCCTGGCGCATCCTGTTGCTGGCCTTGCTGGCGGTGTTGATCGTCGATCCGCTGGCGGTGCAAGCGGTCGGCTTTTGGTTGTCGTTCGCGGCGGTCGGACTGTTGATTTACGTTTCCGCCGGCCGGCTCGGCCGGCCGGGCTATTGGCGCGAGGCGGCGTTGGCGCAATGGGCGACCGCGGCCGGGTTGGCGCCGCTGCTGATCCTGTTTTTTCAGCAAGTATCGCTGATTTCGCCGCTGGCCAACTGGCTGGCGGTGCCGGCGATCGGCATCGTCGTGGTGCCGTTGGTCTTGGCTGCTGTGGCCTTGCTGTTCGTTTGGCCAATGTTCGCGCAATTTTTGTTGCAACTGGCGGATTGGATACTGCAAAGCCTTTGGTGGACCTTGCAAGCTCTGGCGAAATTGCCGCTGTCTAACGCGACTTTACCGGAACCGGCGTGGCCGGCCTTATTGGCGGCCGGCATCGGCAGCGTCCTGTTGCTGGCACCGCGCGGATTTCCCGGCCGTTATTTGGGCGTCTGGCTGTTGTTGCCGGTGTTGGTCGCGGACGTGGCCAGACCGCCGCCCGGCGAGGTCCGGCTGGCGCTGTTGGATGTCGGCCAAGGGTTGGCGGCGGTCGTCGAAACCGCCGAGCATCGCTTGCTGTTCGACACCGGCGCGCGTTATTCCGAAGACTCCGACATGGGCGACTCGGTGATTTTGCCTTATTTGCGTTCGCGGGGTATACGCCGGCTGGACGGCTTGATCGTCAGTCACGACGATATCGACCACTGTGGCGGCGCGGAATCGGTGCTGGCCGAGGTCGCGGCGGACCAAGTATTCAGCAGCGTGCCGGCCTGGGCCGAGCGGCTGGAAGGCCGATATTGCCGGGCCGGCCAGACTTGGAATTGGGACGGCGTCGAATTCCGGATGTTGGCGCCGTCCGACCCGCGCCTGCCGGGCGACAACGACAATTCCTGCGTGCTGCAAGTCCGCACCGCCAGCGCTAGCCTGCTATTGACCGCCGACATCGAGCAGGCCGGCGAACGCCGCTTGGTGGAGCTATACGGCGATCAACTGGCCAACACCTTTTTGGTCGCGCCGCATCATGGTAGCAAGACCTCTTCGACGCTGACGTTTCTGGAACAAGTCGCGCCCGCTTGGGTGCTGATTCCGGCCGGGTATTCGAACCGCTTCGGCTTTCCGCATCCGCAAGTACTGGAACGCTATCGCCGGATGGGCGCAAACTGGGCGAATACCGCCGAACAAGGCGCGATCATCGTCGACACCGCCGAGATACCGGTCGCTATCCACGGCGAACGTTGCCGGCATCGTCGCTATTGGATGGCGGACGACGCCTGTCCGGCGGCGGAAGCCGGCCGATAACACTTAACGGCGCCGGAATTTCTGCCTATACTCTCGAAATTATTCGCGGGAGCTTATGCATGGAAATTGAAAAACGCAGTCATCGGCGGTTTTGCCCCGAGGGATTGGCGGCGCACATCATCATCGACCCGCCGCCGCCCGGCGGTGAAATCGTCATCGACGGCTTGGTCGTGGACATGAGTTACAGCGGCATCAAAATCCGTTTGAAAGAACCGCTGGCCCGGACAGTCGAGGAAGCCGAGCTGCGGATTTCCATCGTGTTGCCCGAGTCGAAAGTGCCGGTGTCGATACACGGCATGATCAAACATTTACGCGACGAGCATCAGGAATGCGGCTTGCAGTACGACAGCGAGCGGCATGCCGAACACGATCTGGACGACTTGATGTTCGAGTGCGTGAAATTCGCGCCGCCGGCCGACGAAGACTGAGGATGGCACGGACCACCTCGGCCGGCATGCTCCGGCGAATCTGGGAAGCGCTGAACGGCGAAACCGCCTACCGCCGTTACTTGCAACACTGGCAAACCCACCATGCCGATAGCGAATCCGCGCCGCTGAGCCGCAAGGCTTTCTTCGCCGCCGAAACCCGCCGTAAATGGAACGGCGTCAAGCGCTGCTGCTAGTAAGCTATTTTTGGCAATCGCCTTTACAGGCGGAGACGACAATAGAAGCGATGCAGTACATTTGTACTGGCACAAATGCGTCATTGTTTGTTGCCGGAAATACGCTCAACATGATGTTCAACAAAAGCCGCCAGCTTAGGGCGGCTTCGCAGCCTTTTTCGGTCCGCGGCCGCCTAGTCCGCCCGCGCCGCATCGTCGCACTAGATTAAGCATCCACGGGGTGGTAATCCGGTTCCAGTAGCGTTTTAAAGGAGCACGTCATGCCTGTAGCACTTTCTTATCCCGGCGTTTACATCGAAGAGGTCCCCAGCGGCGTTCGCACGATTACCGGCGTCGCCACCTCGATTACCGCGTTTCTTGGCCGGGCCTTGCGCGGACCGACCGATGAGCCGATCACCGTCAACAGCTTCGGCGATTTCATCCGGGTGTTTGGCGATTTGTCGCCGGATTTTCCGCTGTCCTATGCGGTACGCGACTTTTATCTGAACGGCGGCCAACAGGCCTTGATCGTCAGGCTGGCGAAAAACGCCACGGCCTCGAAAAACGCCGATCTGAAACTGGAAGCCGCCAGCGTTGGTTTGCGCGGCGACAAGCTCACTTACACGATAGACGCCAAGGGCATTACCGCCGAAGTCGCCGGCCGTTACGGCATTGCGCAGGCCGATTTATTCAATATGACGGTGTACGAAGAACCCGGCAAGGGCCGCGTCGAACGCTTCCTGAATTTGGCTGTCACTGTCGGCGCTGGCGCCCGCCGCCTGGATCGAGTGTTAGCCGCGGAATCCAATTTGATCCGCGTGCAGAAGAAAGCCGACGGCAGCGCCGATCTGGTGGCCGGCCGGCCCACCGACTCGACCGCCGCCGAAGATCCGGCCGATCCGGCGGCCACGCCGGCCAGCTTTAAAAAATTTACCGGCGGCGGCGATAGTGCGTTGTTGACCGCCGAAGCCGACGTGGTCGGCGACAAAAACAACAAAACCGGCCTTTACGCGCTGGATAAGGCCGATTTGTTCAATTTGCTGTGCATACCGCCCGACACCCGCGAGGGCGATACCTTGAAGGAAGTCTATCAAAAGGGGATGAAATACTGCGCCGACCGGCGCGCCGTGCTGATCGTCGATCCGCCGGCGGCGTGGGGCGCGAATAAGGATACCGCCGCTGCAACGGCTCGCGACGGATTGAGCGGCTTGGGTCTGTCCGGTGTCGAAGCTCGTAACGCAGCGCTGTACTTTCCGCGTGTGATTCAAAGCGATCCCTTGCGCGAAGGCCAGCTCGACGTGTTCGCGCCCAGTGGCATGATTGCCGGCATCATGGCGCGCACCGACACCGCGCGCGGCGTTTGGAAGGCGCCGGCCGGGCTGGATGCCTCGCTGAGCGGGATTCAAGGTTTGCAAGTAAATTTGAATGACGCCGAAAACGGCATGCTCAACCCGTTGGGCATCAATTGTTTGAGGGCGTTTCCGGTCAACGGCCGGGTGGTCTGGGGCGCGCGTACCTTGCGCGGTGCCGACCAGTTGGCCGACGAATGGAAATACCTGCCGGTGCGCCGCACCGCGTTGTTCATCGAGGAAAGCCTGTATCGCGGCACGCAGTGGGTGGTGTTCGAGCCGAACGACGAGCCGCTGTGGGCACAGATTCGTTTGAACGTCGGCGCCTTCATGCACAACCTGTTTCGCCAGGGCGCTTTTCAGGGCAGTACCCCCAGGGAGGCCTACTTCGTTAAGTGCGATCGGGAAACCACGACGCAAACCGACATCAATTCCGGCATCGTCAATATCGTGGTCGGCTTCGCGCCGCTAAAACCCGCCGAATTTGTCGTCATCAAACTCCAGCAAATGGCTGGACAAATCGAAGTCTAAGGAGAATCCGCCATGGCTCAGTTCAGCGTCAACGCACAACGGTTCGATCCCTATAAAAATTTCAAATTTCGGGTCAAATGGGACGGCAAATACGTCGCCGGCGTCAGCAAGGTCGGCGCGCTCAAACGCACCACCGAAGTAGTCAAACACCGGGAAGGCGGCGATCCCAGCAGCAGCCGCAAATCGCCGGGCCGTACCGAATACGAGGCCATCAGCCTGGAGCGCGGCGTCACCCACGACAAGGAATTCGAGCAATGGGCTAACAAGGTGTGGAATTTCGGTTCCGGGCTGGGCGCGGAAGTGTCGCTCAAGGATTTTCGCAAGGACATCATCATCGAACTCTACAACGAGTCGGGCCAGCTCGCGGTGGCTTACAAATTGTTTCGCTGCTGGGTGTCCGAATTTCAGGCCCTGCCGGATTTGGATGCCAACGCCAACGCCGTGGCGATCCAGCACATCAAGCTGGAAAACGAAGGCTGGGAACGCGATTACGAAGTCGCCGAGCCGGCCGAGGAAACCTTTACCGAGCCGCAATAGCCATGAGCGCGGGCATCGCCTCGACCTTGCTGGCCGCCTGGGAACGCTGTCTGCTGCAGACCGATACTGAACGCGCACTGACATTGCTGGTCATGTTGGATACCGAACTCAGCGAAACCACGTTGAGAAGTCTGCCGCTCGGGCAACGCAACGGCCGGCTGTTGGCGCTACGCGAACGCTTGTTCGGCGCGCGAATGGCCAGCTTGGCGGCCTGCCCTAACTGCGCGGAGACGCTGGAACTGAATTTTAATGTCGCCGATCTGCAATTGCCGCCGTCGGCCGAGGCGCCGTTGCTGCTGGTGCAAGACGGTTTCCGCATCCAATTGCGTTTACCGGATAGCCGCGATTTATTGCACATTCGAACATTGGCTGACGTCGATGCCGCACGGCGGACTTTGTTCGCCCGCTGCTGCGTTGAAGTGTTAGCCAGTGGCGAGCCGGTTGTCCCGGAAACCGTCCCGGAAGCCTTGATTGCTTCGGCTGAAGCTTTACTGGCCGCCGCCGATCCGCAAGCCGACATCCGCCTGGATTTGAATTGCCCGAGTTGCCGGCATGCGTGGCTGGCGGCTTTCGATATTGCCGGTTATTTGTGGCGGGAAATTCAGGCCTGGGCGCAACGCTTATTCAACGACGTGCATTTGCTGGCCCGCGCTTACGGCTGGAGTGAAGCCGACATCCTGGCAATGAGTCCGTTGCGCCGGCAATGCTATCTGGAACGGGTGCGGCAATGAACGGCTTTCTGGGACAACTCGCGGCGCTGACGCTGCATCAAATAGAAGCCTTGCCGCCGCGTTTGCCGGGGCGTTTCGAGGCGGATTCAAGCGAACCGTTCGCGGCGGATCCGTTCGATCCGCCGACCCAACCTTTGCCGCCAGAGCCGACCCTTGGGCCGGCTATCCGCGAACCTATACCCACGATCCCAAACACCGCGGTCGGGCGGGATGACGCAGTCGGACAACGGGCGCCAAATTTCGATCCACCCTTCTCCTGGCAGCCGCAAACGCCTGCCGAACAGCCAGCGGCGCAACCGTTGTTGACGCCCGTTGCGCCGGCAATCCCGCCCTTGTCCAGCCGCCGCGAAATACCAGCCGAACCTCGGACACCGACCAATAGCGGCACCAACGTGGCCGCGCCGGCGGTCGAGCGGGAAATGACTCGAATCGAGGAACGCGTCAGCATTCTGACCCAGCATGAGCGCGTGCTCAGTCGGGAGGTAACGCCAGTCAGCGAAGCCGCCGGTCGGCAACGCCAGCCGGAATCCGAACCGCTTAAACCGATGAATCCGCTCGTGGCCGAGCTTAAACCCATCGTCCCGGCATTGACCGGTTTCAAGGACGCCGCAACGCAGCAACTCGCCGATGCCCGGCCGGAGCCCACGCCTGCGCCGACGATACAGGTCACGATAGGCCGCATCGAAATCCGCGCTACCCAAACCAGCGAAAAATCCGCCGCCAAGCCGCGCCCGGCTCAGGCGACGATGAGTCTGGACGATTATCTAAAGCAGCGCGACGGAGGCCGGCGATGAGCAATTCACTGGCTGTCGCCACGGTAACGGCCGCGTTGGCGACGCTGATTCAAAATGCCGCGCAACAGGCCGTCAGCGGCGCCGAAGTGGTGCTTGGCAGGCCGCAAACCGCGCCGCCGGCCAATGCCTTGCGCTGGGTGCAACTGTGTTTGTATCAGGTCACGCCGAATCCGGCTTTGCGTAACGCCGATCTACCGACCCGCGATCCTAGCGGACGGATTAGCCAGCGCCCGCAAATCGCCCTGGATTTACATTATTTATTGGCGTTTTACGGCGACGAAACCGCCTTCGAAGCGCAGCGCATGCTGGGCGCGGTGGCCCGCGACCTGCACGCCCATCCGGCTTTGACGCGCCAAGCCGTCCACAATGCCGCTCTCAGTCATGCCCCGCTGAACGACTCCAACCTGGACCAGGCGCCGGAATTGGTTCGGCTGACACCGTTGCCGTTGAACCTCGACGAGCTGTCCAAGTTATGGTCGGTGTTCTTCCAAACGCCCTACGCCTTGTCTATTGCCTACCGGGCCAGCGTCGTGCTGATCGAATCGGACGACGCGGTCAATCCGGCGCCGCCGGTGTTGCAACGCGGCCGGGATGACCGTGGTGTCGAGACGCTGCTGGGCCGGTTTCCGCGCTTGGAAACAATCCGGATTGGCTTCGCCGACAACCGCGATGTGCCGCTGCCGTCCTTGCCTAATGCCTGGCCTGGCCTGGTTTTGACCTTCGGCGGGCAGGACTTGCAAGGCGACAGCGTAACGCTGCGCTTTCAGCATCCGCGTCTGGGCAGCCGCGACGTGGCGATCCCGGAAGCGGACCGCGATGCCACCAGTCTACGCTTTACCTTGCCCGACGATGCGGCGGCGCAAACCGACTGGGCGGCAGGCCTTTACGAAGTCGCCGCCATCGTCAGCCGCGACGGCACGGAACGCACCACCAACCGCTTGAGTCTGCCGCTGGCGATCCGCGTCGACAGCATCTTGCCGGCCAATCCGGTGGCCCGCGCGGCCGGCGACGCCACGCTGACGATGGCCGCGACGCCGCAAGTATTAACCGAGCAAGCGCCGCTGCTGCTGTTGGGCGACCGCGAAGTCGCCGCGCAAGCGCGCATCAATCCCAGCGATCCGCTGGTGTTCGTCATCGAAAACGCCGCGCCGGTCAGTTTGCAACCGGTGTATATCCGCGTCGACGGTGTCGACAGTTTGCCGTTCGCGTTTTTGGATCATCCGCCGCGCTATGCCTTCGCCGACAGCCAACGGGTGACCATCGTATGAACGAGCATCAACGCTGGCTGCAAGCCAATAACGATTATCTCGGCGATGCGATCGCCTGGCTGCACCGCTTGCTGGAGCGGCAAATCGCGGAACTGACTCATGCCGCGCCACCGGCCAAACGTGGCTGGTTCAAATGCCGGGAGCCTGAAACGGAGCAAGGCTCCGACGACGCCGAAACCGCGATCCGCGCGCTCGGTAAAAAACTGGCGGCCGCCGAAAGCGCCGATCCGCCGCCGGCCTTGATTATTTTAAGCCGCCAGCTTGGCCTGGATCGCTTCGAGCAACAAATTTTGCTGTTGTGCGCGGCCATCGAGCTGGACGGCAAAACCGCCGCCTTGTGCGCCAAGGCCCAAGACAATCCTTATAAACCAAATCCGACCTTCGCGTTGGCGCTGCGTTTGTTCGAACAACCCAACTGGCAAGCCTTGTCCGCCGACCGGCCCTTGCGCTACTGGCGCCTGCTGGAGATCAACCAGCCCGGCGCCGAAGCGCTGACCACCAGCGCGTTGCGGGCCGACGAGCGCATCGTCAATTTTCTGGTCGAACCCAGACACAATATCGACGACCGTTTATTGCCGTTCATGGCCCCGCTGCTCGGTGCCAGCGATGCCGCCGCGCTGGCGCCGTCGCAACGGCGGGTCGTCGGGGAGATTGCCGCTTACTTGCAAAGCCGGGCCAGCGGCCTTAGTCAGTGCGTGTTGGTACAATTGGCCGGCCCGTCGACCCGGGCAAAAGCGGAAGTGGTCAGGCTGGCCTTGGCGGAACTGGGACTCGGCGGGATGGCGATGAGTTTGGAGAGTCTGCCGACTCAGACCGCCGACCTGGAAAACTTGTTGCGGCTGTGGGAGCGCGAGCGCTTGTTGCTGCCGGTGGCTTTGTATCTGGACGCCGGCCATGTCGACGAGCACACCCATGCCGCGTTACTGAGACGTTTGCTTGGCGCCTGCAACGGCGTATTGATTTTGGGTGTCCGCGACCCGCAACCGGAATTCGACGGCTTGATCGTCGAAATCGCCAAGCCCGATGCCGAGGAACAGCAACACGCCTGGCGGGAGGCGCTCGGCGACGATGCCGCTGTGTTGGCCGCGCAACTGGCCGGCCAGTTCAGCCTGGAATTGCCCGCGATCCGCGAAATTGCCGATTCGGTGGCCGGCCAGCCGGCGGCTGGCGAACGCCGCGACCGGCTCTGGCAAGCCTGCTTGCGTAAAACCAGCCCCAAGCTGGATCAATTGGCGCGGCGAATCGACGTCAAAGCGGCCTGGTCGGACATCGTATTACCCAAGGAACCGCTGGCGCTGTTAAACCAGATCGCCGGCCAGATCCAGCGGCGCGGCCTGGTTTACAACGATTGGGGCTTCGTCGATAAAATGAATCGCGGTCTGGGGCTGAGCGTGTTATTCGCCGGCGAAAGCGGCACCGGCAAAACCATGGCGGCGGAAGTGATCGCCAACGCCTTGCAACTGAATCTGTACCGGATCGACTTGTCGGCGGTAGTCAGCAAATACATTGGCGAAACCGAAAAAAACCTGCGGCGCTTGTTCGATGCCGCCGAAGACGGCGGCGCGATTTTGTTTTTCGACGAAGCCGACGCGCTGTTCGGCAAGCGCAGCGAAGTCAAGGACAGCCACGACCGCTACGCCAACATCGAAATCAATTACTTGCTGCAACGCATGGAAGCCTATCGCGGTCTGGCGATTCTGGCCACCAATATGAAAAGCGCCCTGGATCAGGCTTTCATGCGACGCTTGCGCTTTATCGTCAATTTTCCGTTTCCCGGCGCCGCCGAGCGCGCCGACATGTGGCGTAAGGTGTTCCCGCCGCAAACCCCGCTAGCCCAGCTGGATTACCAGCATTTGGCCCGTTTCAATCTGACCGGCGGCAGCATCCACAACGTGGCCCTGAACGCGGCGTTTCTGGCGGCCGCCAGCGATGCTCGGCAAGTAACGATGGCGCTGATTTTCGAAGCGCTACGCGCCGAATTCCGCAAGCTGGATAAACCGGTCAACGAAGCCGAGTTTCGGCTGTTGGGCGTCGTCGGGAGCGCATCGTGAACATTCACTTGCACATCGAGCGGCTGGTGCTGGACGGTGTCGATTTGGCCGGCCATAGTCGCGGCGAACTGCAAGCAGGTATGACGGCGGAATTGACCCGCTTGCTGAGCGAGGGCGGTTTGGCTACCCATCTTGTCGGAGGTGGAGCTTTACCGAGGTTGTCTACAAATGCCGTTCAATTGACCGGCAACAACCCCACGCAAATTGGCCAGCAAATCGCACAATCGGTGTATAGAGGTATAGGCAATGAATAAAACCATCTTTAGTCCGAGAGTAAAAACTTCAAGCTTTATGCCGCCCGCGCAAGGCTTGCTGCAACGTAAATGCGCTTGCGGCAACCACACGATTACAGGTGGGGAATGCGCTGAGTGTGCGAAGAACAAGAGCGGTCTACAACGCAAGCTTGCCATTGGCGCTAGTAATGATCCGCTGGAGTTTGAGGCGGATCGGGTTGCCGATCAGGTAATGGCAGCACCGCTAAATTTAGCGGTTGGCGCCGCACCGCCGAGTATTCAGCGCTATATGGGGCAAGTAACGGAAGGGAGCGGATTCGTGCCCGCCAGCGTAGATAGGGTTCTCGCAGGTTCGGGTAGACCACTGGAGCCTGTATTACGTCAGGATATGGAACAGCGCTTCGGCCACGACTTTGCAAGCGTTCGGGTGCATGCCGATCCCGCTGCCGAGCAATCGGCGAGAGATCTGAACGCTAACGCCTATACGGTTGGTCATAATGTTGTATTCGGTGCAGGCCGATTTGCGCCCGGGACGCAGGTGGGGCGCAAACTGATTGCGCACGAGCTGACTCATGTGGTGCAGCAGCGTTCCGTAGGATCGCTCGGAATCCAACGCCAGGCAGATGAAGAACACGACAAAATCGTCAACCTTAGCAAAAGAACGACAGGAAATTTGACGGGTCGAGCTTGGGAAATTGTGTGGCGCATGTTGACGCGATATTTTCCGGAATATTCGGGGAATGTGGCTGCTGTTGGATATGACGAGAAAGAGCAGGGTGTGAAGGTCAACGTCAAGGAGATTGATCGCCAAGGTAAGAAAATTCAGTCGGCGACCGTAACCGTAGGCAAACGGTTCGTGGAAGATACTTCTGCTGACACGTTGCGCGAGAGAATCGTAGAGTTGGGTGAAAGTCTTTCCGCTTCGGGTCTCAAGGCAATTCCTGATCCACAGGCATCGGCAGGTACAGCCAAGGTATGGAAAATCATCAACGATAAGTTTCCGAAGAAAGGCCGAAGGCTTGCCGGGAGTTCATACGATGCGAATTTGCCCGGCTTGGCAACAGAGTTCAAAGCAGTAAACGTTCAAGTTGGCAAAGTAAACGTCTCGGTTAGTGCACCAAAGCTTTATTTTGGCAAGACCTTCCTGGCGCTACCCGAAGGGGATCAGGAGACGAAGATCGGAGAGGAACTTAAGCAAGTCGACAAATGGTCTGTAGAGAATTTCCGAATTTTTAAAGAGGATCTCAACGATGAGGATATCACTCTGCGCATTCGCGGACTCTCCAGCGCTCGATTAACGCAATTTCGTGACAAAAGTACGGATCCAGCAGTCAAGCAGTACGCCGGTAGCCTCTTGACTGTCTCAACGCCGCTGGGGCAAGGGCTCACTAGGCAACCTAACGGCACGCTTAGTGCTAAGGTCGGAAATCTGACCTTGGTAGTTTTGCCAGACAATACAGGCACTTCTGGAATAGCACGTCCCGTTACCGAGTTCACACTACAGCTGGCGGCGATCCCAGCTCTACGGCCCGATCGTCAAGGGATGATCAACAATTTCAATCCGCCGCCACCGCTCGTTATAACAATCCAAACTAGTTACCCGCCTAGCGCTGGTCCTGATGTTACATCCGGCTACGGTCGCGGCACGACGGCGGCGGAACAGTCCCTGGATGCCAAGACGTTACGTGTTCACGAGGGCAGTCACGGCCAAGAGTATTTGACGCTTATCGTTAACGCGAACAGTCGACACCCCTTTCCACCGCCGCTTAACGTGCCGAATGGTACCCCGGTGGCGCAATACAACACTTTACTAACAGCTTACATACAAGCTCGGCGAGCATTCTTTGATGATGTTCAGGCTGGCAGAGCGAGGGCTAATCAATCTGTAGATTGTGTTGGTACTACGATTGACCAATACAACCGTCAGCATCACATTCCCGGAGTCAGGGTTTGTCCGTAGTCAAATAGAGTGCATCACGTGCAGCAAACAACGTAAATAAGACCACTGATGAAACTTTATGAATACTTCCAAATACAATCGACTGGGCCAGAAAATCACACAATCTGTACGTGGACTAAGAGGTCATGAATAAAACCGCCACTGCCCAACAAGCAAAAACCGCAAGCTTTGTGCCGCCCGCACAAGGCTTGCTGCAACGCAAGTGCGCTTGCGGCAATCATACGGTTGCGGGTGGGGAGTGTCCGGTGTGTGCGAAGAGCAAGACTTGTCTACAACGGAAGCTTGCTATTGGTACAAGTAATGATCCGCTGGAACTTGAAGCTGATCGGGTGGCGGAGCAGGTGATGTCCATGTCGGTACATTCCGCAGTAAGTTCCGCACCACCACGTATTCAGCGCTACGCCGGGCAAATAAGTGAGGGGTCGAATGCAGCCCCCGCTAGCGTAGACCGTGTTCTTGCTAGCCCAGGTACTCCTTTGGAGCCAGCATTTAGACAGGACATGGAGCAGCGCTTCGGGCATGACTTTTCCAGAGTGAGAGTGCATTCCGGCGGAGCCGCTGAGCAGTCGGCATGGGACGTGAATGCCAATGCGTACACAGTGGGAAATCACATTGTGTTCGGCACGGGCCGCTTCGCGCCTGGAACTCATGACGGGCGACGTTTGATTGCACACGAACTGACGCATGTAGTCCAGCAGGCTGGGGCAAAGGGCGCTCCCCGTTCGCCCCGCGTGATTCGGCCGGGCGAAGCACGGCAAGCTATTGCGCGCGCACCGGCCCCTCCAAACCGCCAGCTCGGCTCCGGCCCCCAGCTGCCGGCTGACGCGCAGATGGTCGACCTCGCTAAGATAGAGTACACACAGGCAGACATCAGCTTCAAGACCGGTGGCGGAGTCAGCCTTGGCCGGATGGCGGCCCAGATGCGCCAGACGGGTTGGGACGTTTCGCAGCCCGCCGATGTCGTGAAGATGAGCGATGGGCGACTGGTGTCGCTTGATCACCGGCGCCTGTGGGCGGCTGAAAGAGCGGGTATTGCCCAGGTATCGGTGCGTATTCACACGGAGTCGGAGCTGCTCGCCGCCGATACTGCCGTGCGTTTCGAGATCAGCAAAGGCAGGGTACCGCAGGGCACGAACCCGAGCACGGGTACGCCATGGCAGGCTGGCGACGCGCCACGCACCTGGGGCGAAGCAGTCCACTTCCGTAGTGCGGGCCAGGGTTTCTCGAAAGTGGGCCGGGCAAGCAACAGCGGTTTCGATCCCACGGCACTTCCGGGCGGCGGCGTCCGCGCCCCGTCGTTCCCAGCTACAGGCAGCAAATACATGCCTATGCGCGTGCAACCCGGACCTCTTGACCAACGGATCGACCCGACTGCGGGGGGCTCCATGATCAAGAGCGGCGGCGTGCGCAAGAATGTGCCCACAGGTAAGATCGTAACGGGCATGATCGACGGTAAGACCGCCGGAAGCGGCCCCTCCGGGTCCACCGGACCCGGAGGGGCCAGGCCCGTCGCGGAGACGAAGCCGGCGGCGACCGAAGGCCGCGGTCCGTCCGTGAGCGAGATCGTGGTGCCTCCGCATGCACAAAGCATCAACGCCACCCGCGGTGCGATGGAGGGCGCTTGGTCGGCGCTCCTCGCCCACCAACTCAGCTATGTGCGTGGTGCGGAACTGAAGAAGGCCTTCGACGCTCTGGCGGCGCTGGAGCCGACGATCGAACAACACCGCCAAAAGGGTATCGACGTCACGATCACCGTCGTCGCAGAAATCCCTGACCGGCCGGACGTGGCGGCCCTAGCGACCGGTGTCGGCGACCCCAGCCAGGTCGTCCGGTTCCGTGACATGTTCGTCAGCCATCTCTCGTTGCCGCCATCTGCAGCGACCTCTACGGTCTCGACCATGTACGACGCCGGCGGCCATTCCCATGACCATGTGGGCCTGGGCGACATGACGCTGGATCAGCAGATCAGATCTCAGTTCGGAGACAAGTATGCCGTGCCTGGCACCGGACCAGACGCCGGTTTTCACTTCGCCGAGAGCAAACAGGTCCTGCCCGGCTATGCGCAGCACAAAGCGGCGGAACCAGCTTCGCAAATGGCGTCGCGCACCTTGGGCCTCAGCGGGACCTGGACGCCGGAATTTCGCCAGATCTTCGCTGGCGACATCAGCCAGGTGATGCCTCTCACGGCGCGTGCGCTGAAAGTCGAGGTGGACGCCAGTGGCGCGGCGACGCCGAGAATGACCTTGGCCAGCCGTGCCTATGCCTTCGAAAACGGCGGACCCAACGCCACGATGGTCATGACCGGTCGTTTCAAGATGGGTGATGGTTATCCGCCGCAGGCGCAATGGCATTGGAGCGCGTTCGAATACCATCCGGAGAAAGGGCTAATCCTGGAATGGGCGCATGGACAAGACATGACCCACGACAATTTGTGGGACGCCCTTTTCCTGTGGCGTCGCCTCTAGCAGCTTGTCGGAGCTTAGTACAAACCTATGGTTCTACCGAAGCTGGTAAGGTAGCTAGCCAAGTAGGGTGCATTACATGTAGCAAGCAACGGTAAATAAGATAAACGATGAAATTTGGGCGCGAATTTTTAATAACGACCGAAAAGGTGCGTGAAACCCTACTTTCTTCGAACTGCGGCGAAAGGCTAGCGACTAGCCGACCCACTATTGAGTAACGCAACATTTAACGAGAAATAACGATGCGCTCAGCCACCTCCAAGTTAAAAGATTTCGGCGATGATCTTAAGGATGTTCTGAACAAGCTGATTCCGCTCATGGTTCGACAAACTCTCCGCGAACCGAATCAAGCTAATGCCGTTAATCCCGAACCTGTCGAAGCACTTAATCCTAACTTCCTGAAAACAGCTGATGCGTCGGTCATACCGATTGGCGCGACGCCACCGCCAGGAGCTTTCTCATGAGCGGTTTCCCCGGCTCTCCGAAACTGATCAAGGGTGGGGTGGTGCTGATCGATCCCGGCAGCGGCGCGGTGCGGCGCATCATCGCCTTGCAGTACAACCCGGATACGATTACCCGCTCCTTGCAAGTGCAAGGTATCGGCGCCGATAGCGGTGACCGTTCCGAAGCATTGCGTCTGAAAGGTCCGCCGGTGGAAACCATCAAGCTGGACGCCGAAATCGATGCCGCCGAGCAGTTGGAAATCGCCGACGGCCTGGCGACTCAAGTGGGTTTGCATCCGCAACTGGCTGCGCTGGAGTTGATCGTCTATCCGAGCAGTGCTCAGCTCCAGGCCGCCAATAGTCTGGCCCACGCCGGCACCCTGGAAATCGCCCCCGCCGAAGCGGCGTTGATGCTGTTTATCTGGAGCAAGCAACGCATCGTGCCGGTGCGGCTGACCGAGTTCAGCATCACCGAGGAAGCCTTCGACGCGGCCTTGAATCCGATTCGCGCCAAACTCAGTCTGGGCCTGCGGGTGTTGAGCGTCAACGACATCGGCTTCGATCACAAGGGTGGCAGTCTGTTTATCAGTTACCTGCAAAACAAGGAGCAGTTGGCGCAAAAATTTGCCGGCGGCGCGTTTGCGGCGCTGGGCATCAGCGGTATTTAGGAGACGACGATGACCGATCCGAACCTGGCTTTGCAACAACTTCTGCAACCCGGCGGCAATGCCAGCCCGTTTCCGCCCGGCAGCCGTTATTACAGCATTCCGACCGCGATTCTGGAAAGCGCCGACGGTCGTAAGATTGCCTATCTGCGCCGCCGCTTCGTGCCGGCGCCGGAGCGCTTCGAGCTGCTGCAAGAACATACCGTCAGTCAAAACGAGCGGCTGGATAACATTACCGCCCGCTATCTGGGCGACCCGGAACAGTTCTGGCGGCTGTGCGACGCCAACCGCGCCTTGCAACCGCGCGAGTTGGAGCAGGCCGGTCGCAAACTGCGCATCACCTTGCCGGAAGGCATACCGGGACCGGGTAATGCTTAACGGCATCAATCTGACCTTGCTGATCGGCCCAGCGGTGCCGATACCGGCGCCGACAGCGGTGATCGAGGCCTTGACCAGCGTCCAGGTCAACAGTGGCGGCGAACGTAGCGGGTTTCAACTGGTGTTCGCGGTCGGCTCTCGCTCCTTGCTGACCACCACGCTGTTGCCGGCGGGCTATTTCGATCCTATCACGACGCGGGTGATGGTCATCGTCACGCTGAACGGCATCCCCAACGTGCTGATCGACGGCATCGTCACCCGCCAGGAAATGTCGCCGAGCAGCGAGCCGGGCCAGGCAAAGCTCACCATTACCGGCGAGGATTTGAGCGTGCTGATGGACATCGTCGAACTGAAACGGCCATTTCCGGGCATGGACGAAACCTTGCAAATGCTGACGATACTGGCGCCGTATGCCGCCTTCGGCGTGATTCCGTTGGTGACGCCACCGCTGTTTCTGAATTTTATGTCGCCGACCGAGGGCTACGAATCCCAGGATTCCACCGATCTGGCGCATATCAAGAAACTGGCCGCGCGCAACGGCTACGTGTTTTACGTCGAATCCGGGCCGTTGCCGGGCCAGAATCTGGCTTACTTCGGCCCCAACATTCGCCTCCCGATTCCGCAGCCGGCGCTGACCATCAACATGGATGCGCACAGCAACGTCGATAGCCTGAGTTTTTCGTTGAACGGTCTGGCCAAGGAGGTGCTGATCGTCACGGTGATGGACCCGATCACCCGCAAAATTCCGATTCCGGTGCCGATACCCAACATCAGCATTTTTCAACCGCCGTTGGGCGCGCGGCCGACGCCGCCGGCCAAGGTCAGGTTTGCCAAGGACGTCGCCGACAAACGCCCGCCGGGGGTGGTCAATCTGATGATAGGGCAAATGCTGAAAGGCTCGGCGAACGCGATAACCGGCAGCGGCTCGCTGGATGTGTTGCGTTACGGTAGCGCCTTGCGGGCGCGGATGGTGGTCGGCGTGCGCGGCGCCGGTCTGGCTTACGACGGTTTGTATTACGTCGATAGCGTTACCCACAATCTGAAACACGGCGAATACAAACAAAACTTCACGCTGTCGCGCGACGGCTTGATTTCCAACACGCCGAGGCTGCCGGTATGAACGAAGAGAACAAATACTGGGGCAAGTATCGCGGCACCGTGGTCAACAATGTCGATCCGGAACAGCGCGGGCGGATTCAGGCGCTGGTGCCGGACGTCAATTCGCTGATTCCGACCACCTTCGCCGAACCCTGCGTGCCGTTGGCCGGACCGACCGGGCCGCCGATGGGCGTGTACATGGTGCCGCCGATAGGCGCCGGGGTGTGGATAGAGTTCGAGCACGGCGATCTGGACAAACCGATCTGGGTCGGCTGCCGCTGGGGCTTGCAAACCGATATTCCGTTGGCGGCGCTGGCCGGCAATCCCGCCGATCCCAATATCGTGATTCAGTCCTTGTTGCAGCAAGGCATTATCGTCAGCGACCTGCCGCCGGCGCCGCCGCCGCCGGTGATGCCGCCGATTCCGACCACCGGCGGGGTGATCTTACGCAGCACCACTGGCGCTTACATTGTGGTCAACGATGCGGGCATTTTCATCAGCAACGGCAAGGGCGCCAGCCTGGAAATGCTGGGGCCGGCGGTGATGATCAACAAGCTGGCGCTGGTGGTGACTTGAGATGGCCGGCTTCTTAGTGCATGTCGGCGCGCAGGTGTTATGCGCCCACGGCGGCCAGGCGACGCCGACCGTACCCAACCCGCGCGTCACGGTCAGCGGTCAGCCGACCGTGCTGATGACGGCGCCTTATATCGTGGCCGGCTGTGCGTTGCCGCCGCCGCCCGCCGCCAACGGCCCCTGCGTGACCGGGCAATGGCTGATGGGCACCACGCGGGTCACGTCCAACGGCCAACCGCTGGTGGTGCAAAGCAGTCAGGCGATTTGCGCGCCGACCGCGACGCCGCTTTTGATTTTATTAACCCAAACCCGCGTCAGCGCGCTGTGAGGATGCCATGAGAGCCGTCGATTTTCCTTTGCATTTCGACCAGCGCGGGCGCACCGCAGTCACCGCTTACGACGAGCATATCCGCGACATGATCGAACAATTTCTGTTCACCAACAACGGCGAACGCGTCAACCGGCCTGATTTCGGCAGCGGCTTGCTACAACTGATTTTCGCGCCGAATAGCGCCGAATTGGCCGCGACCTTGCAATTCACGATTCAGGCCGGCTTGCAGCGCTGGCTGGGCGACGTGCTGGATGTGCTAGGCCTGGAAGTGACCAGTCAGGACTCGACCTTGCGGGTACAGGTGCAATACCGGGTCAAGCGCAACGGCGAGGTCCGTAGCGCGGAATTTCTGCGGAGTCCGACATGAACGCCTCGGCATTGCTGTGCCGCGAGGACGGTCGCCGAGCGCTAGTCCGGGCCAGCGAGAGTTTGAACGGCTTCGATTACTTGGAAGTCGGCGACGACCAACTGAGCTTGACGGTGTTTTTTCTGCGCAAGGCTCCCGATCACCTCGACGCCGCGAATCTGCGTATCGTCGGTGGCGAGCGGATTACCGGCATCCGGGTGGTGTCGATTGAAATCGTCCGCGACGAAGACCCGGAGCGCGACGATTACATGCTGGTGGGACTGGACCGTTACGGCGA
The DNA here is from genome assembly GCF_050275925.1 of Methylomonas sp. MS20. Classification (NCBI taxonomy): domain Bacteria; kingdom Pseudomonadati; phylum Pseudomonadota; class Gammaproteobacteria; order Methylococcales; family Methylococcaceae; genus Methylomonas; species Methylomonas sp. MS20. The sequence continues at coordinate 3,140,898 of NZ_CP189962.1, read as the reverse complement.
TTTTTCCAACTATCGCTTGCACGCGGTGGCTTTGGACGAACAAGGCCGGCCTACCGAGCGCAGCATGGCCGGCTTCGATCCGCGTTACGCGAGTCTGGAATTCAATTTCAAGGTGGCCTGCGGCGGCGACATCGACTGTAAGCCGGCGCAGGATTGTGCGGCGCCGGCGGCGGAATTGCCGGAAATCAATTATCTGGCCAAGGATTACGCCAGCTTCCGGCAATTGATTTACGACCGGTTAGCGCTGACGCTGCCGGATTGGCGGGAACGCCACGTCCCGGATTTGGGCGTGACGCTGGTCGAATTGCTGGCTTACGTCGGCGACCATCTCAGTTATTACCAGGATGCGGTCGCCACCGAAGCGTATCTGGACACCGCGCGGCGGCGGATTTCGGTCCGGCGCCACGCCCGCTTAGTCGATTACCGCTTGCACGAGGGTTGCAACGCCAGGGCCTGGGTGTGTCTGGAGGTATCGCAAGATTTGGCCGTCGAAAGCGCCGATGTGTTTTTTATCACCGCGTTCGATTCCGGCGACGACACGGCTTTGCTCAAGGCCGAGGATTTACCGCAAACCTTGCCGCAAGCCTATTTGGTCTACGAACCCTTGCTGGTGCCGGCCCAGCAAACCCTGCACTGGTACGCGGCGCATAATGCCATCGATTTTTATACCTGGGGCGATGCTAAATGCTGTCTGGCCAAGGGAGCGACCTCGGCGACCTTGCTGGACCCCGGCACCGAAAGCCGGCAACTGCATTTGCAAGTCTGCGACGTGTTGATTGTCGAGGAAGCGCTGGGACCGCACACCGGCAACCGCGCCGACGCCGATCCCCAGCACCGCCATCCGGTGCGGCTGATTGCGGTCGAGGAGGGCGTCGATCCGTTGACCGGGCGCTTCATCGTTGATATTCGCTGGAGCCGGGCCGATGCGTTGCCTTTTGCACTGTGTTTGTCGGCGGTCAAGGACGAAGATTGTTCGCCGCTGACCGGCGTCAGCGTGGCGCGTGGCAATGTGGTGCTGGTCGATCACGGCGAAACGGTGACCGAAACGCTGGAAGCGGTGCCCGGCAGTTGGCAGTGGCCGGATTGCGACGATTGCGGCGTGCGCGAACCGACGGCGTTGCCGTTGCGTTACCGGCCACGTTTGAGCAAGCCCGAATTGACCCACGTCCAGCCACTGCCGGCCTGCCGTCAGTCCGATCCGTGCGGCGCACACGACCTAGTCGTCGCGGCCAGCGGTTTAGCGGATCAGGATGTACGCCTGGCATTGCCTTGGCTGGAATTGACCGAAACCGATCTCGGCGCTTGCGATAAGCCGGCTACTTGGTCTGCGCAAGCCGATTTGTTGAACAGCAACGCCGGCGACCGTCACTTTACCGTCGAAATTGACGACGATGCGGTTGCCTGGCTGCGTTTCGGCGACGGCCAACAGGGCCGGATGCCCAAGCCCGGTACCCGTTTCGCGGCCCGCTACCGGACGGGCAACGGCCCGGCCGGTCTGGTCGGCGCCGAGACCATCACACGCATCGTATTTCGTAATCGCTTTCCCAGCGGCGCGACCCTTTCAGTGCGCAATCCCTTGCCGGCCCAGGGCGGCGTGGCGGCGGAGCCGGTGGCTCAGGCGCGCTTATTGGCGCCGCACGCGTTTCGGCAAGTGTTGCAACGCGCCGTCACTTGCGACGATTACGCGCAAATTGTAATGCGCGATTTCGCCGCCGAGGTACAAAAAGCCGCCGCAACGCTGCGCTGGACCGGCAGCGGCTACAGGGTGTTGGTGGTGGTCGATGCCTACGCGGCCAGTGCCGACTGCCGAAGCTTGCTGTGCCGCATCGACCGGCATTTGCGGCGCTACCGGCGCATCGGTCACGACCTGGAAGTGGTTGCCGCGCTGCAAGTGCCGCTGGCCTTGATCTTGAAAGTCTGCGTTCGGCCCGGCTTTTTGCAAAGCCAGATTAAAGCGAGCCTGCAAACCATGTTCAGCAACCGCGTTTTGGCCGATGGCCAGCGCGGCTTTTTTCATCCGGACAATCTGAGTTTCGGCGACGGCGTGTATTTGAGTCGCATCGTCGCGGCGGCACAAAAGGTGGCCGGCGTCGCCGGCGTCGAAGTCAGCGAATTGCGGCGCTTGTTCGAAGCCGCCGACGATGCAATCGCCACCGGCGTGTTGACGCTGGCGCCGCTGGAAATCGCCCGTCTGGATAACGATAAAGGTTTTCCGGAACACGGCTTATTGACGCTGAATATGGAGGGCGGACGATGAATACCATCTCATCTTGCGGCTGTTGCTCGGGCATCTCTGTCTCGGTGCCGGCGGCCATCGAGAACCGGCCCGGCTTGCCGGCCTTACACTACCGGATTGGCGATTACCACGGGTTTCTGGAATCGGCGCTGGCGCGCCTGTCCACGCTGAATCTGGCCGAGCCGGGCGAAGCGGGCCGTTATCCCTTGCAGGCCTTGACCAGTCGCCAGCCCGATGACTTTTCGATTGCGCTGCTGCAAGCTTGGGCTAGCCTCGCCGAAGTGTTGAGCTTTTATCAGGAACGCATCGCCAACGAAGGCTATTTGCGCACTGCCACCGAGCGCCGCTCGGTGTTGGAACTGGCCCGGTTGATCGGTTATCAGCCCCGGCCCGGCGTCGCGGCCAGCGTGTTTTTGGCCTATGGTTTGGACGATAAATTCGAAGGTCCCAGCCTGATAGCCAAAGGCGCGAAAGTACAGAGTCTGCCGGCGCCCGGCGAGTCGCCGCAAACCTTTGAAACCAGCGACGACCTGGAGGCGCGCGCCGCCTGGAATACGCTGAAGCCGCGCCTGAGCCGCCCGCAAACGTCGCTGTCGATGTTCTTCGATCCCGGCGGTCCGCGCGTCTATCTGAAAGGCATCAGTACCAAGCTGAACGTCGACGATCCGCTGCTGATCCAGATCGGCGGCAACGAGCCAGCGCTGCTACGGGTCGGCGAAGTCCTGCCGGAACCCGAGCACGACCGCACCCTGGTGCGTTTGCAGATTGGCGTGACGCCGATTGCCGCCGTCTTAAATTGGCAAGATGTACTGAACGATCAATACGCCTTGTTGCTGCTCGACGACGGCAGCGGCCAGCCGGGGTTTTTCGATTTTCGTTTCGACGTGGACATCGAACAGGTGGAGGCTGACGGCTTGACGCTGTATTCGCTGGCCGACGGCGGGGCCTGGTTGCTGCAGATCGGCGCCGAAGGTCACCAAATCGTGTTAAGCCGGAACAGCCGGCAACTGGGCTATGCGGTCAAGTCGGTGGACGGTATCGGCGCGACTGGACTGAGCTATCTGCGTATTTCCCTGGAAGGCTTGCAGGATTACCGGCAAATCATCGCCGGCTTGACGCAGTCTCCGTCGCTTCAGCCCCGCAACCAGGCGACCTTGACGCGCAATTTGGCCGGTCAGTTCTTTGCCGCACCGCTATTGGATCCCAGTGCCGGCGGCGGCGCGGGCGGCGGGGATACCGGCGGAAATGGGGGCGAACTTCGCTTCCGTGCCCGACCGTTAACGGTCGATGTCGCTGCTCGCTACGCGACCCAGGGCTTGAATGCGGTGGCCGACGCCAACAACGCCATCGCCAAGCGCTTCAGTCCGGCCTTACGCACGCATCTGGCCGCCGCGACCGCCAATACCCGGATCACGCTGGATGGGCCGGTGACGGTGTATGCGCTGCGCGGCAAGGCATCGCCGTTCGGGCATAACGCGCAGTTGCGGCAGACGGATTTCGCGAACGGTAATTACACGCTACGAGAATGGCAAATAGCCAACCCGTATAACACGCCAACCACGTCTAATACCGGTTCGGTTACCGGCGCGGTATTCCACCAGCCGACCACGCTATATCTGGACGCCGATTATCCATTGACCACCGGCGGCTGGATCGTCATTGCCAAAGCCAACGGCAGCGAGATCGTGGTGCGCCTGGATAAGGACACCCTGCAACACCGCTCGCTGGCCGCTTACGGGCTGAGCGGTAAAAGTCTGGCTGTCAGCCTGCCGAGCGATAAGGCCTGGATCGGCGAACCGACCGGCAACAACCCGGAGCCGTTCGCCACGGTGCGTACCACGACGGTTCACATTCAAAGCGAAGCCCTGGCCCTGGCCGAGGAGCCGATCAGCACGCCGGTGTGCGGCGGCGATAGCGAGTTGCTGGAGTTGGACCGCTACCACGAGGATTTGCAAGCCGGTCGCTGGGTCATCGTCAGCGGCGAGCGCGCCGATCTGCCGGGTACTTCCGGCGTGCGTTTCAGCGAATTGGCGATGCTGTCTTCGGTGCGCCAGGATTTGTATCGGCAGACCTATTACAGTTTGGCCGGCCGAGACGGCGGCGTCGATAAACTGGAGTACAGCTTGCCCGGCGACCGCATCCACAGTTTCGTCAAGCTAGCCAAACCGCTGGCCTATTGCTTCAAACGCGACACGGTGAAGATACACGCCAACGTGGTCAAGGCCAGCCACGGCGAGACCCGCAAGGAAGTGCTGGGCAGCGGCAACGGCGCCCAGGCCCTGCAACGGTTTACGTTAAAGCAATCGCCGTTGACCTTCGTCGCCGCCAACAATCCCGCCGGCATAGATAGCACGCTGGCGGTGTCGGTCAATGGCGTGCAGTGGCGGGAAGCCGAGGCTTTAAACGGTCTGAGCGCGACTGGCCGCGCTTTTGTAACTCAAACCGACGATGACGGTAAAACCTCGCTGATTTTCGGCGACGGTGTGCACGGTGCGCGCTTGCCGAGCGGGGTCGAAAATATTCAAGCGGTTTACCGTAGCGGCATTGGCAAGGGTGGCAATGTCAAGGCCGAGCAAATCAACCTGTTGCTGAGCCGGCCGTTGGGCGTCCGGGATGTGATCAATCCATTGCGGGCCTCTGGCGGCGCCGATCCGGAAAGCCGCGACCAAGCCAGGATCAATGCGCCGCTGACCCTGGCGGCGTTGGACCGGTTGGTGTCGGTACGCGATTACCAGGATTTTTCCCGGACCTACGCCGGCATCGGCAAGGCTTACGCGGTCGAGTTGTCCGACGGTCGCCGCCAAATCGTTCACGTCACGGTGGCCGGCGCCGAAGACATTCCCATCGACGAGACTTCCGACTTGTTTTTGAACTTGCGGCAAGCGCTGCACGACTATGGCGATCCGTTTCAGCCTCTGCAACTGGCGGTGCGGGAATTGTTGTTGATCGTCGTCAGCGCCAGGGTTCGCATAGCGCCCGATTCCCGCTGGGAAAATGTCGAGCCGGCGTTGCGCGGGGTATTGCTGGAAGCCTTTGGTTTCGAGCGCCGCGAATTGGGGCAGGGCGTTTGTCTGTCGGAAGTGATTAGTGCGATGCAAGGTGTGGCAGGGGTGGTGTATGTCGATGTGGACGCCTTCGGCGGCGTGCCGGAAAAAATCCCCGACGCGGCGGCGGGTCGGCGTTTGCAAACGCCCGCCGAAATCGCCGAGGCGGTGCAAGCCATCGCCGCGCAAACCCAACCGGCCCAGCATTTGGCCGTGAATCTGGCCAAATTCGAGAACGGCGCGATTCGGCCGGCGCAAATCGCGGTGTTGGCGACCGAGATTCCGGAAACCCTGAGCTTGAATCAGATACTGTGAGGCTGGCATGAACGCGACACTCGATAGACTCTACGAATTACTGCCGGCGATACACCGCATTCGCGATGCCGAACAGGGCGAACCGCTAAAGGCGCTGCTGCGGGTGATAACCGAACAGGCCGATCTGCTGGAGGCCGACATCGCCCAACTCTACGAAAACTGGTTCATCGAAACTTGCGACGATTGGGTGGTGCCGTATTTGGGCGATTTGATCGGCTACCAGCCGGTCGCCGAGGCCGGCCGGCCCGGCGATGCCGCGACGCCGCAAGGCCGGCTGCTGAACCGGGCCTTGACGCCGCGCCGGGAAATCGCCAACACCCTGCGCTATCGGCGCCGCAAGGGCAGCCTGGCTTTGCTGGAAAGTCTGGCCGCCGACGTGGCCGGCTGGCCGGCGCGGGCCGTGGAGTTTTTACCGCTGCTCAGCCGCACTCAGCATCTGAATTACCAGCGGCTGGCGCAGGGCCGTAGCGTCGATGTCCGGCAAGGCGCGACCTTGGCCTTATTGAACGGTCCGTTCGACGCCATTGCCCATGGCGTGGACGTGCGGCGCATCCATTCAAGTCACTCGCCGGGACGTTACCATCCGGCGGCGGTGAGCTTGTTCGTCTGGCGAATTCAAGCCTACTCGGTCAGCAAGACTTCGGCCTGCTGCGTTGAAGAGGTGGCGCCGCATTGTTATACGTTTAGCGCGCTGGGCAACGACAGTCCGCTCTATCACCGGCCCCAGGCCGATGTTGCCGATACGATAGCCGAAGAAACCGCGTTGCCGCTACCGATTCGCTGCCGCTTGTTTCATGCCGAGACCGCCGCCGCGCCGGTCGATTACGGCGAAGGCCGCAGTTTTGCGATCTGGGCGCCGGGTTGGCCGAAGAAAGACACGCCGCAGCCCTTGCCCAGGGATTTGCTGGTCAGCGCCGATCTGAGCGATTGGCGCTTCGTGCCGGCCAAGGGCCAATTGGCCATCGATACCGAACGTGGCCGGCTGGCGTTTCCGAGTAAGCAGTTACCCAAAAAAGTTTGGGTGTCGTATTACTACGGCTTCAGCGCGCCGCTGGGCGGCGGCGAATATCCGCGCGAACTGCGCCAGGCCGACGCCAGCCAGTTGATCCGGGTGTGTGGGCAGGACGAGTTGCAAAAAGCCCTGCTGCCCTGGCAATCCGGCCAAGCCGCCGGGCTACAGCCGGCCCGCGCCGTGGTCGAGATTGCCGACAGCGGCGTCTACGTGCTGCCGATCAATCTGGAACTGGCGCCCGGCCACGTCCTGCAGATTCGCGCCGCCGACGCCAGCCGGCCCATCATCCGCTTGCTGGATTGGCAGACCGACCAGCCCGACAGCTTCAGCATCCGCGGCGGCGCCGACAGCCATCTTGTATTGGACGGTTTGCTGATTGCCGGGCGCGGCATGCTGGTCGAAGGCCCGCTGGGCAGTCTGGTGATCCGCCATTGCACGCTGGTGCCGGGCTGGTCCTTGGATTGCGCCTGCGAACCTTGCCGGCCGGCCGAACCCAGCTTGACCGTGCTCAACAGTCTGGTTTGTATCCGCATCGAACACAGCATCGTCGGCTCGATACAGATCGGCAACGACGAAGTTAACGCCGAGCCGCTGGAGCTGCACATCAGCGACAGCATCGTCGATGCCACCGGCTGGGACGGCGACGGCCCGGAAAGCGAAGCCATCGGCGCGCCAGGTGCCGGTTTTGCCCATGCCAGCGCGACCATCGTCAGAACCACCGTGTTCGGTTGCGTAAACATGCATGCGCTGGTTTTAGCGGAGGACAGTATTTTCATGGGCACGGTCTGCGTGGCCCGCCGCCAATGGGGCTGCATGCGGTTTTGTTACGCGCCGCCGACTTCGCGGACGCCGCGCCGTTACCACTGCCAGCCGGACTTGGCGACCGCCGAGTTGAGCGGCGACGCCAAACTGCTAGAACAACGGCGAGTCGTGCCGCACTTCAGCAGCAGCCGTTACGGAACGCCGGCCTACGCGCAATTGGCCGCCGATTGCGCGGTGGAAATCGTGCGCGGTGCCGAAGACGAATCGGAAATGGGCGCGTTTCACGATTTGTTTCAGCCGCAACGTCTGGTCAACTTGCGGACGCGGCTCCAGGAATACACGCCGGCCGGCACCGATGCCGACATCATTTTGGCGAGCTAAGCCGCCGCATAATTGAGGACAACGAGATGAAAGGCAATTTTTCGAGAATGACATTTACCCCGGATAAGCAATTCCTGCGGGTATTGATGCAACAAGGCCGGGTGCAGTTGGATGCAGACTGGAACGAGCAAAGCGCGATCCTGTTGCACTATTTGCAGACGCTGGCGACCGATTTGATTGGTCCTTACGCCGGACCGGCTGCGGCGTTCGGTTTTGAAATCAATAGCAAGCCCAAACCCAAGGCCGGCGATTTCAACATTGGACCTGGGCGCTATTATGTTGATGGCCTGCTCTGCGAAAACCCAGCACAGCGGCTGACCTATCTCAGCCAGCCCAACTATCGTCTGGACGAAAAAGCCGGTCCGTTGCAGTTTGGCAGCTATCTGGCGTATCTGGACGTTTGGGAACGACATATCAGCTATCTGGAAGACGACGATATCCGCGAAAAAGCCCTGAACGGCGCCGATACTGCTAGCCGCTCGCAATTGGTGTGGCAGGTCAAAACCTTGGAATTGCCGGAAGGTCTGGATTGGCGGGAGGCCTTGAATAGTCGGTTGATCGTCAGCCAAGCCTGTCTGGCTGCGCAAGTCAAACCGGCTGACGCGCCGACCGATGCTTGTTGCCAACAGCCGGACGCCCGCTATCGCGGCCAGGAAAATCAGTTGTATCGGATCGAGATTCACAGCCCAGGCGGCGGCGAAAGCCCGGCGACTTTCAAATGGTCGCGGGAAAATGGCGCGGTGGCCTTTCCGGTGACCAACCTCGTTAGCGATGCCGCCGTCGCAACCTTGACCGTGACGCTGGAGCATTTGGGCCGCGACGATAAGTTGACCTTAACCGAAAAGGATTGGGTGGAATTGCAAGACGACGACAGCGTGTTGCTGAACACCGTTTCTCCGCTATGTCAGGTTACGGCGATCGATCGAGTCAATAAAATCGTCACCTTGGCCGGTACCAATCCGTTGGTGTATCGGGCTGACCGGCACCCGCTGTTGCGGCGCTGGGACCAGCAGGGCGATGCCGAAGGTCTGGCGATCAAGCCGGACGAATGGCTGCCGGTCGAAGCCGGCATCGAAGTCCGGTTTACGATTAACGGCGAATTGCGCGGCGGCGATTACTGGCTGATACCGGCGCGCACCGCCACCGGCGACATCGAATGGCCGGGCCGGGACGACGGTCAGGGCAACCGCGTCGCGTTGTCCAAGCGGCCGGCCGGCGTCGAGCACCACTACGCGCCGCTGGCGCTGATCGAGGTCGGAGAAGGCGATGTCGTAGCCGTCACAGAAGACTTGCGTTGCGGTTTCTCGCCGCTGTCCGCGAACTGCAAAAACAGCCTCGGCCGGCGGCTGGGCGACGGCGCCGGGATCGATGCGTTATGCCAGGACAACCGGGATCGCTAGTCGGGGCGTGGTAATCGTTCCGGACTTGATGCGCGCTTTCAGTCTTACGCGGCCTTCGACCATGCCAATAGTTCCAGCACCCGCGCCGAACCGCGTTGCTGCAAATGACCGATGATTTGCTAGGGGGTATAAGCCTTTACCCTACTTTGTCAGATTTAAGCAACGCCGTCATGTCCGCCGGGATGCGGGCATCCAGTGCCATGGCTGGCAAGCTTCGAACCGCCCGTGAGGTCCGGATTTCGGCAATCCCTGCCGAAACGACGAGCACTACCGAGAATCCGACCAATAAGAATTAAACCGTTGCATGTCCCGGCTCAAATCCGTCGACGCGGCGATCAGCTGAAACGGTTTTCCATCATCACGTAACCGTAAAGCTGGAACCCGCTGTCGTAAGGCAAAGTCCGTCAGGAACCCAGCACGATATTTACCGTCGCCGGGCGAGTAAACAGCGGCAGCCACCGGTTGATCGTCGCAGTCAGGAAGTGCGGGCTTGGATTTTGCAGGACTCGGTAGCGGCTGCGGGTCATGGGCTAAGGAGAGTTAGTTGGAACGGAAACTCGCGCTTCTGAGAGTTGGGATTTCCAAGCTCCGGCTTGGGAGTCGACACTATCACCAGTTCCGAACCATATTTTGCGTGAGCACAAACATCCGTGCCCACCATTACGGAATTTAAGCGCCTAAGCGATAAGGTAAGGCGGTGTCCGTATATCCGGCCAACATGGAGTAGACAAGGCCGTTATTCTTTAACAAACTGTCGACCGTTGCTTGGCTTACACGGAAATGCTCAGCGGCTTCTTCAATTGCGGATTCCGAATAATCTCCGTCCAAGAAACCTTTCAGCGCATCTATCGGACAAAGAAATTCGGCGGCGAATGCGCGTTGATATTTTTGCCTCGACGTGGATAAATCGGTGCTTGTAAGCCAATGGTGATTGGCGTTGCTTGTCAAAACGAAATCGCCTAATAGGCGTGCCAATTCAAAACGTTTTGCTTGAGGATGTTTTTTTCGTGGTACAAACTTGAAGTGCTCGCCGTTTGTAGGTATTGCAACAGTGGCACTACTACGTGTTAGAGGCACCCAACCTTCGACGTTGTCTTCCGTTAGGCCCAGCAAGCCGTAAAGCTGTTTGTTGTCGATGGCAGCTTCTTCGTTACTTAAACATTGGCGCAATTTTCTTGCGGCGGCTATGGCTCGTTGCCACGGCAGCCCGGTCGAGGATTCAGATTCGGCCAACTGCGGCATTTCCGGCTTTCCGGTTAGTCCGGGACCTTCGATTATCTCGTCAATGGCTTTCAGAGGTTCGGTGCCGGCTGTTCTGCCATATACCGGCGCCAATTCGGTTAGCGCTTCTGCTCCCATGCGTTGCTCAAGTTTTTGAGCATGCGCCATTATTGCGTCAGGGCATTCGTCCGGATCGTAGCCTAATTCGGCTTCCAGCTTTCGGTAGTCGGCACTCTGAGGATCGGCAATTTCTTCTTGAATTAACTGCCAGAGGTTATACAAGTGACTGTTCTTGCAATCGACGGCTTCCAGGCGACTTATAACGGACTCGACAAACCCAGTTACACTACGCTGAAAATCAGCCAATTTGACAGAAGCGTGGGCATCTAACTTGTTCAAGTATTTGACGGATTGTTGAATCGTAGCGCAGGACGGTTCGGCCCAAATTTGTATGACCTCGCTATCCGATGCAAATACGGCTTTTGGCCATACGAAGCCGTGGTTGGCGGCACCGATTTCGTGTGCCATTCGCCAATCAACAGAGGGCGGTTTTCCATGGGCGGGTAAAGGTTCGAAATTGAGCCGCCACCATGACGAGGCTAGCCACATTGCCAAAGGGTAAGCAGATACTAAAACCGAATCGCGTACCGATTTGGCCCAAATGTTGTCGTTTCTGGTCAGGTTGACATTGCCGACATGCAAAGCCAATTCAGCCATAGTATTGGCGAGTTCCGGGACATCATGTCCGGCAGCCGCCCAGTCGAAGTTAAATTTAAGTTCAGCCATTAGACAGCTTCCATCGTTTAATCACTTCGTTTGCCATTGGGTCGGATTCCGGCATAGGGTAGCCGTGATAAGTGCCTTGTTCTTTGTTATCGAGTTGCGCTTCCAATGCTTCGCCCTTTTCTGTAACTGACCAGATATTTTGCGGCCAGTCGCCGTGATAACGCTCGCTGACCAGTCCTTTTTGCAAGCCCAATTTCAATAACGATTGGGCTATACGCTTGGAAAATATATTGACCGCATCGCACAGAGATTTCCCCGGACGCGCTCCGCTAGGCGGTGTAAGTCCAAAGTCGCCGGGGTTTTGTTTATGTTCCGGATTGCCGACGTATTTCACTTGTTTCGCAAGCTCTTTGCATTGTTGGCGTTCGGAAACAGTTAGCTCTTTGATTACGCGCTTGTTGTTAAACTGCTGGTATCTTCTTTTCATTATTATGCAGTTAACGTAGATTTCAAGCGGCTCATATTTTCCTTCTAAGAAATAGATACTTAAATGAAATATACCAAACATCAGCAGTACTTAAAAATCTTTCATTAGACGAGTTCAACCCATTCCGGTTTCATGGTCAGATTTTCCGCTTGTTCCCCAACTGCAGTTTGGGAACCAGATCGACCGTCGGGTCGATAGCTCACTCCAACTCATCATCTATTCCAAGCGCCCGCATTTCCAAACCTTCAATCTCCTGCAAATCGCCGAACATGCCGACCGTCGCGTTCAGCCTAATACGATAGCTGGGCTTCATTGGCTATGTTTTTTTCGCATTGAGGCCAGAAATTGCTCTTGGTTGAAATCCTCCTGCAACGGGCTGTCTTCGCCGGCTTGTAGCTTGGCTCTCAATGTTTGCAGCTTAAGTTCCTCTTCTTCCAGTTTACGCAAACCGGCGCGAACGGCCTTGCTGTATTTTTTCCTGCACGAAGTTATCAAAGTGGTCGCCTAAAGTGACGGAAGTATTTCCAGCCATGATCTCGCTACCGATAAGGCGTCGATGTATTAGTTATTAATGTAGACCGCCGCTGGCGCCAGACTCAAGTGTGCCGACGATTCCACCGGTTCCCAGGCTTTGCAGGGGCGGAGCTTGCCGGCGAGGCATCCCCAAGTTCGGCGCTTGGGGATGGGCAAAATCACCAGGGGTTGGATATTTGGCAATTCTGCGCGGTGACGTTGACCCAATTGGCCGGTGCATTCGGGACGACGCCGCCACCCAGTCCGCCTGGCGCATATCGGCCGCTCGGCGCGGTACCCCCGGCAACCCAGGCGATGTTGTTATTGACTTCGTACTTCACGCTCACGCCAAAGCCGGCCACGCCCGCAACTACCCGGTCCACCTGGACCGCTGCGGCGTTTGCCGCGTTATTGAGTCCGGGGCCATTCAGCCGGTAGAGCGTGCTGGTATTCACATTCAGGGCGCCGATTAAAGGCCGCAATTCATTGACGACGTTCGCTCGCTGCGGACTGTTACAGAACACCAGGATGTCGCCCTGAATTCTAGGTCCCTCGGTACGGGCGATGAACATCCCAAATTCGCGGTGTGCGTCGGCATATCTTGCCGGCGTTTGAGGAATGTGGATGGCGTATAGCTGTTGGTTGGTTACGAACACGACGCCGATGCAGGTGACAAACCCGGTGACGCCGACGGTTGTGTTGTGTACGCCGAATTCGTACATATTGGAGTAGTACATGCTGTGTCCTCGTAGTGCCGGCCGCCGCCGGAAAGACTTAAAAAGCGCCCGGCGCGATCGCGGTTGTTGTGGCAATCGGCGAGGCTTACGCCGCCGGAAAACCATGGAGGTGGACCGGGTGGAGCGGCAACGATACCCGGCTTTCTCGGCTTCCAGCTGGATTCTATTATCGGTCACGCCAGAGTGTTCCCACAAACCGGGCTTCAATTTATTGTTCGTTAGCGACCTTTGGAAACGCGGGTAAGCGCCGATTTTGACGGGTCCTTGCCTATCCGTGCGCCGTGGTTTTCATCGGCGTCAATGAGGGCGGCGATCGATCCGGCCGCGTAGCAGGCTTTTTGCCGGCTAACTGGTTAATCGTTAACCAAATTTAACATCGGGAAACATTCGGTCAAATACCGGGAAAAATTCCCTAAGCCATTTCGCGCCGCTTCCCGAGAATAGCCGAGAAAAATTCTTTCTTAATCTCGGAAAAAAGGACGCAATATGAGTTACCTCCCAAAATCGTTAAGCCGTTCCGTCAATTCGCTGGCTCTGGGTATCGGTCTGGCCTTGAGCCAAGGCGCGGCGGCGGCCACGCTGGATCTGGATTTCAATTACCGCATGACGCCGGGCGCGGGCGCGCTGGGCACCACGATCGCCACGGCTCATTTCGAAGACGTGATTACCAGCACCGGGTTTAAAGGCATCGACTTGACCCTGACCAACGTCGCGTCGGATCAGGTACCCGGCGTTGGCTCCACCAGCTATATCTCCGGGTTGTTGCTGGCTTTCGATTTTGCCGACGAAGAATTGCCCAACATCATTATCGAGCAATTCGATGACGACAACGCCCAATCCGACCGCTGGGAGCCGCAAGAAGACGTCGCGACCGTCGACGGCTTTACCTTTACCAGCGAATTGGGTTTCCCCAAAGGCACCTCGAATCCGTCTTCCTCGACCAGCTTGGCCAGTTTGCGGGTCGGCGACAGCGCGCATATCCAGTTTTGGTGGGATACCGGACTCGAGCAGGGCGACTTGACCGTCGCTTCGTTGGTCGAAGCCTTGCGCGGCGGGTCGGCAGACGCTGCTATTCCGGACATCATGGCGGCCGTCAAAGTCCGTAGCTTGGGTGCGATTACCGGCGGCGAAAATATCGAGTCGGTCGCGACCTTGGTGGTCGGCGCCGTCGAGCCGACCGCCGCGCCGGTGCCGGTCCCGGCCGCGTTGCCGTTATTCGCCTCCGCCTTGGCCGGCTTCGGGGTATTGCGCCGCCGCCGCGCTTAAACCGTTGTTAGCGCCGCGCCGCCTCCAGGCACTGCTCCCGCCGGGAGGCGGCGCGGCCGCTAATGCTTGGCTGTTTTTTCCATTTCAATTCAAACAATAATAACGATGAAACTTTCAACGAAATCCTGGCTGGTGGCCGGCGCAACCCTTTTGAACCTGTCCGCCGCGTCCGCAGCGACCACCACCCTGAACTTTAATTACATCGCCACCAATCTGTACGGCAGCAGTGGCGTCGCTAACGTCGCGAGCATTACCGTGACCGATTTGGCCGATCTGGGCTTGAACGGCGAGGGCTACGGCGGCGTGCGGGTGCAATTGACCGCCGGCGACCTGGCGCAATTTTCCAGCGGCGTGGCCGGTACCAAGGTGTGGATCTCTTCGTTCGAACTCAATTTTCCCGGCACCTCCACCGACAACGGTTACGAATTCAATAACCAGCATTGGAGCTATGTCAGTGGCGTCAATCTGGCGCCGGTCACTTCCGGCGGCTTGAGCGGCGGCATCGAATGGCAGGAAGACGGTGCCACCGACGGTTGGGGCGCGGCGGCCGGCGATCCGGCCTTCGAACAAGAGTACAACTTCAGCGCCGAGACCTTGTTGGCCGGCACCAGCAGTACGATAGACCTTTACAACAGCGCCGGCTTTTCCGGCATCAGCGTGGCGAATTTACTGAATCCGGCCAACGCCGTCGAAAACGCCTTGCACCCGGAGCAAGCGGACGCGCTGGGCTGGATCAAATTGCGCGGCACCGGCAACGCCGATCCCGCCTTGCGCGGCGTTGCCGGCAGCGGCTTCTGGGGTAACTCGGCCACCGGCGGCAATCCGGCGCAGTATCGTTTGAACGTGCTGGCGATGGCGATGGCGCCGGTCCCGTTGCCCGCCGCGCTGCCGTTATTTTTATCGGCGCTGGCCGGCATCGGTTTGATCGGCAAACGTCGGTCGCGCTGAAAGCTAGTCGCGCGCCCGGTCGGCGCGTCGGTTCAACCGGGTTGCGGCCCTATCGGTCGCAGCCCCCCATGTTTATCAAGTTCATGAAGCCATTACAGCAGTCCGCCAAGCCGGTGGCCTTTGCCTTTCTGTGCGCCGCGTTCGGCGCCGAAGCCGCCGAATCCGAGACGGCCGGTCACGATACCCTGGAAGCGGTCGAAGTCGTCGACGTGACGCCGGTACACGGCGTCGGCCTGGACAAGGACAAAATTCCCGCCAACGTGCAAACCGCCACCGACCGCGATTTGGATCGATCGGAAGCCAACGACCTGACCTCGTTCATGAATCGCACCACCGGCAGTGTGACGTTGAATGCCGCGCAAAACAATCCGCTGCAACCGGACCTGAATTTTCGCGGCTTCACCGCGTCGCCGTTGCTGGGTTTACCGATGGGGATGAGCGTGTATGTGAATGGCGTGCGCTATAACGATCCGTTCGGCGATACCGTCAACTGGGACATGCTGCCGGAATCGATGATCAAGAGCATGAACGTGTTCAGCGGCGCCAATCCCTTGTTCGGCTTGAATACCTTGGGCGGCGCGGTATCGCTGCAAACCAAGAACGGTTTCAATTCGCCGGGCCACGAGTTGGAGGCTTACGGCGGCGCCTGGGGCCGCAACGTGGTGTCGGCCGAAAGCGGCGGCAACGACGGCAGTCTCGGATATTTCGTGAATGTTCGGCGCTTCGCCGAAGACGGCTGGCGGGATTCCTCGCCGTCCGAGGCCATCAATGTCTACGGTTCGCTGGGCTGGCGCTCGGACAAATCGTCGCTGGATTTCAGCGCTTTGTACGGCAACAGCGACTTGATCGGCAACGGCGCGGTCCCCACCGAATTGTTGCGCGACAACCGCTCGGCGATATTTACCTCGCCCGACCGCACCGAAAACGACATGAAATTTTTCACGTTGGAAGGCACGCATTGGCTCAACGACAAGGTGCAACTGGCCGGTAACGCGTTTTACCGCGATACGGTGACGCGATCCTTCAACGGCGACGATACCGCCTACATCGATTGTTCCGAAGCCGGCGCGCTGTACGACCGCAATCTCGACGGCTTGCCGGCCTATCCGCTGTTTCCTGGCAGCGACGGTTACAGCGGCGATAGCTTTTGGTCTTTCCTGGCCAGCCAGGGGATTTCCCGCGAACGCGCCGAGCCGGGCGACTGTCCCGACGACATCGCCGGCATGGCCGGTTCCGACATCCTGTCGCAATGGATAGTCCGCGACCAGAACGGCAATCCGGTCGGTTACGACGATCCCGATCACCCGTTGAACGCGATCAACAACATCAGTACCCGCAAGCAAAAAAGCTTCGGTGCCACCGGTCAAGCCACGTTTCAGCATAAATTGTTCGGTTTGAACAATCAGTTGATTACCGGTTTCGGTTACAACCGGGGTGTCGTCAACTATGGCTCGCAGGTGGAAATCGTCCGTTTGTTGGGAGACCGCAGTACCAGCCGCTCCGGCATTTTCATTCCGGACGACGCCACCGGCCTGAAAGGCGGGACCACGACTTGGTCGGCGTTTTTCAACGATGCGCTGGACTTGACCGACCGCGTGACCTTGAGCTTCGGCGGTCGCTTTAACGATACCGTGATCCGTTTGCTGGACAGCTTGGGCAACAGTCCGGAATTGAACGACAACCACGCTTACAGCCGTTTCAACCCGTCAGCCGGTTTGACCTGGAAAGTCACCGACAAACTGGGCGTTTACGGCGGTTACAGCGAATCGGCGCGAGCGCCGACCATCGTCGAACTGGCCTGTTCCGATCCCAACGCCGAATGCCGGCTGCCCAACGCCTTTTTGGCCGATCCGCATTTGCAGCAGGTCGTCGCCGAAAGCTTCGAGGCCGGATTTCGCGGCCAGCTCGATAAGGACACGGCCTGGAACGTCGGGTTTTTTCATACCATCAACAAAAACGACATCATTTTTCAATCCACCGGCGGCGCGACGTCCAATGTCGGGTTTTTCTCGAACGTCGGCGATACCCGCCGGGTGGGCATGGAAGCCGGTTTGTCCGGCGTATTCCGGGAAGATTGGCGTTGGTATTTGCGCTACAGCTTCGTTGACGCCACTTTCCAGAACAACTTCTTCGTCAGCAGTCCCACCCATCCGGCCCGGATCGAAACCTTCGGCGCCAACGGCGAATACAGCGCGGTGATTCCGGTGGAAAAAGGCGATCGGATTCCCGGTATTCCGCAGCACAGTTTGAAACTGGGTTTGACCGTGCCGGTCACGACGGCGCTGACGGTCGGCGGCGACGGCCTGTTCAATTCCGGGCAGTTTCTGCGCGGCGACGAAGGCAATTTCCTGGGTTCGACCGATCCCTATTTCGTGATGAATCTGCACGCCAATTATCAGTGGACGCCGAATCTGGCGACCTTCCTGATCATGGAAAACGTGTTCGACACCGATTACGAGTCCTTCGGCATGTTGGGCGAAGCCAACGAGTTGCCGGGCTTTCAAAACTACAGCAACCCGCGCTTTCTGGGACCGGGCGCGCCGTTCGGCGGCTGGGTCGGCGTGCGGTTGAAATTTTAAGCTTTGCGCGGAGACGCCATGAACAAACCATTATCGGCGCTTTGCATCGCCGCGACTCTGATTGGCGGCGCGGCCGACGCCGCCACACTGGACCTGGTATTCAATTACCGGCTGACGCCGGCCGCCGGTACCGGCCAGACCGTCGCCACCGCGCATTTCGAGGACGTGATCGACACGAACGGCTTGCCGGCCGTCGATTTGCGGCTGACCAACGTCGCGTCCAATCTGGTGCCGGGCGTCGGCGCCACCAGCTATATCTCGGGACTGTTGCTGGCCTTCGACTACACCGCGCCGGAATTGCCCGGCATCGTGGTCGAACAATTCGGCGACGACAGCGCCCAGTCCGATCGTTGGGAACCGCAGGAAGACGTGGCCACCGTCGATGGCTTTACCTTTACCAGCGAATTGGGTTTCCCGCGTTCGGAGACGCCGAGCAGTGTCGGTGCCCGCTTGGCGGTCGGCGAAGTCGGCCATATTCAGTTTCAGAACGACGGTAGCCTGCCCAATGCCTTGACGGTAGACAAACTGGTCGCGGCGATACGCGGCGGCGGTGCCGATGCCGGCGCGCCGACGGTACTGGCGGCGGTCAAGGTGCGCAGTCTGCCCAATCTGACCGGTGGCGAGACGATAGAATCGGTGCCGACCGTCGTGATCGCGGCCGGCGTGCCCAGCGTCAATCACGCGCCGACCGCCGATGCCGGCGCGGATGCGGCCGTCGATACCGGCGCCACCGTGCAACTGGACGGCAGCGCTAGCAGCGATCCGGACAGCGACGCGATCGCCGCTTATCAATGGACGCAGCTATCCGGCGAGACGGTGATGCTGTCCAGCGCCACCGCGCAACGGCCCAGTTTTACCGCGCCGGCCACCGCCGGCACGCTGGTGTTCGCGTTGGCCGTCAGCGACGGTAGTCTGCAAAGCGATCCGGATACCGTGACGATCACTGTCAACGCCGGCAATAACAATCCGCCGCCAAGCAATCGCGCGCCCAGCGTCGATGCCGGCGCCGACCAGTCGGTGGCCGAAGCCAGTCTGGTGACCTTGGCCGGCAGCGCCAGCGATGCCGACGGCGACGGTTTGAGTTATCAATGGGAGCAGACCGGCGGTACCGCCGTCAGCTTGCATAACCCGCAAAGCGCTACGGCCAGCTTCACCGCGCCCTGGCTGGCCAGCGGCTCGGAAACCCTGAGCTTCAAACTGACCGTGACCGACGATGCGGCTAGCCCGGCCTCGGCCGAAGCGACGGTTGATGTGGTCGTCAACAACGACGACGGTTTGCTGGATTGCTCGCAAGCCAGGCCCAGCAAAACCTACTTATGGTCGCCGAACGGCGCGATGCAAAAAGTGCTGATTCAGGGTATCACCGGTCCCGGTATTGATATCGCCAAACCGAATTACGATTTGCGTATCGATGCGGTAAGCCAGGACGAACCGTTGAAAAACCCGGCGCTGAAAGACAAAACCAGTCCGGACGCCAAAATCACCCGCACCAAGCGCAGCGCGAAAAAGCCGCTGGCGCTGGATGTATTGCAATTGCGGGCGGAGCGCCAGGGCCTGCAACCGAAAAACCAGGCTTTCACCGGCAACGGCCGGGCTTATCGGGTGGCTTTTACCGCCAGCTACGCCGGTTTGTCCTGTCAGGGCGCGGTCAGCGTGATGGTGCCGCCGACGCGCGGTAGCGCGGTGACCGACGACGGTCAGCAATACGACGCCACCCGGCGCTAGCGGTCAAGATGGTCGCCGGCGGCTGGTCCGAGTTTGCGCGGGGCAGGGTGGGTTGCGTTTAATTCTCGCTCGCCTAGAGGCAATCCTGTCAATCTCCGGCGCGGGCGCGGCCGGAGCGGCGCTTAAATCCGTATCGGCGGGATAGCGACGTGCGGGCAATGTATCAGCCGTTTGCTCGAAATTGGCCGATCTGAGCCAATTTCAATACAATGCCTCCCAAACGGTATTCGGGAGTGGTGGTGGCGACGTTATTTTGGTTACAAACCGGCGCATGCGGCGGCGAATCGCTGGCGATACTCAGTGCCCAATCGCCCAGCATCGAGCAACTGTTCGCGACGCACGGCGTCGAGCTGCTCTGGCATCCGTCCTTATCCAGCGCGTCTATGCGCGAGCACGACCGCCTGATCGAAGCCATAGGCGCCGGAGAACGGGCGCTGGATATTCTCTGCGTCGAAGGCAGCATTGTCACCGCGCCGCGCGGCACCGGCTTGTACGACAGTTATCGCGGGCGGGCACGGATGGAGATTGTCCGCGAGCTGGCCCAGCGCGCCGGCGTCGTGGTGGCGATGGGGACTTGCGCGGCGTTCGGCGGCGTGCATGCCGCCGCGCCGAATCCCAGCGACTGCATCGGCTTGCAATTCGATCGTGACCTGCCGAGCGGTCTGCTGCCGGCGGAATGGCGCTCGCGGCGCGGCTGGCCGGTGGTCAATCTGGCCGGCTGTCCGGCCCATCCGCATACCATGACGCAAACCCTGGCCTGGCTGGCGGCCGGCATGCCCTTGCCGCTGGACGAGCTGAATCGGCCGCTGGCCTTTTTCAATACTGTCGTGCACCAAGGTTGCACCCGCAATGAGTACCACGAATACGACATCGAAGATACCGAATTCGGCGGCAAGGCGTGTCTGTTTTTTAATCTGGGTTGCCAGGGACCGATGACGCAAGCGGTGTGCAACAGCGACTTGTGGAACGGCGTAAACAGCAAGACCCGCGCCGGCGTGCCGTGTTTCGGCTGCACTTCGCCGGATTTTCCGCGTGAAGTCGATTTGTTCAGCACGGAAAAAATCGGCGACATTCCGGTGCGGCTGCCGATGGGCGTGGAACGGGCGCGTTACATGGCTTACAAGAATCTGGCTAGGGCGGCCGCGCCGGCGCGGGTCGAGGGCAAGGATATGGACGTCTGATGGCGCGGGTCGAGCTAAATGTCAATTTGAACCGGGTCGAGGGCGACCTGGAACTGGCGCTGAGTCTGGAAGATGGCGTGGTCGTGGAAGCGCGCACGGTCGGTACGCTGTATCGCGGTTTCGAACAAATTCTGGTCGGACGTAGTCCGCGCGACGCCTTGGTTCTCACACCGAGAGTATGCGGGATTTGTGGCACCGCGCATTTGTACACGGCGGTGCTGGCCTTGGAGCACGCCTGGCGCGTGCCGGTTCCGGCCAATGCCACCCGGATTCGGAACGTTTGCCTAATCGCGGAAGGCATCCAAAACGATTTGCGGCAAACTTTCTTGTTCTTCGCGCCGGATTTCCGCAACGCCCGTTACCGCGACCGGCCGTGGTTCGCGGCGGCGGAGGCTGAGTTCGCGCCGTTCGCCGGGCGCGTGCACCGGGAAACCTTGGCGATTACCCGAAGGGTCGTCGAAGTCGTCGCCCATTTCGGCGGGCAATGGCCGCATTCGTCGTACATGGTGCCGGGCGGCGTCACTTCGCCGGCCGATGCCCGCCGATTGCTTGCCTGCCGGACGATCTTCGCCGAAGTGCGCGAATGGTACGAGCGCATCGTGATCGGCGCGCCGCTGGACGAATGGTTGGCGCTGGATAGCGCCGCCGGTTATTTCGAGTGGCTGGAGCGGCCGGCGCATGCCGCCAGTGCATTGGGCTTGGTGAGCCGTTGCGCGCGCGACCTGGGTTTGCATAGGTTGGCGGCCGGTACGCCGCACATGATCAGCTTCGGCGCTTGGTGCGATCCGGCCAACTGGGATGCGCCGCACAGCGCCCGATTGATGCCGGGCGGATTCTACGACGGCGATACCGGGCGTATTGCCGAACTCGACCAAGCGCTGATTAACGAGCACGTCCGCCATTCCTGGTTCCGGCCGTATTCGGGCGGTCGCCATCCCTGGCAGGGCGAGACGATTCCGGATTACCAACCGGGCAGCGATCGTTACACCTGGGCGAAAGCGCCGCGCTACGCCGACAAGGTCGTGCAAACCGGCCCGTTGGCCGAATTGCTGATCGGCGGCGACGCCTTAATTGCCGATCTTTACGCGACCGAAGGCGGCAACGCCTGGTTGCGGCAATTTGCCAGGGTTCGCCGCATCGCTTACGAATTGGCGCAGGCCGAACGGCATTTGCACGAATTGGCCGAACATCTCGGCGAGCCGCATATCGCCAATCCGGCCAAGCATGCCGAAATCGACGGCGAAGGCTACGGCCTGATCATGGCGGCGCGCGGGGCGCTGGGACATTGGCTGCGGATACGCGGCGGCGTGATCGAAAAATACCAGATCGTCACGCCGACCGCCTGGAACGCCTCGCCCCGCGACAGCGCCGGGCTTCCCGGCCACTGGGAGCAAAGTCTGGTGGGGCTGAGCGTGGCCGACCCCGACGATCCGGTTGAAATCGGCCACGTGATCCGTTCTCACGACCCTTGCCTGGTCTGTACCGTGCATATGCTGGAAACCGGCAAACGCTGGCGTTTCCTGCCGTGACGGTGACGTTGATGCCGCATATCGTTTGTTTCGGCAATCCGCTGCACGGCGACGACGGCTTCGGCGCGGCGGTGTATACGCGCCTAAGTGAAACTCCGCTGCCGGACGGCTGGCGGGTGTTCGACGCCGGCACCTCGGGCTTGAACGCGCTGTGGTTGTTTCGGGACTGCGGCGAAGCCATCATCGTCGATAGCCTGGCGCCGGGCGCCGAGCCGGGCCGCTTGCGGGAATTGACGGCCGGCGATGTGCTGACCGAAGCCGCGCCGGTCGGGCACGGCGGCGGGGTCGGCTATTTGTTGCAAGCCTTGCAAGCGATGCCCGAGCCGCCGCCGCGCGTCCGTATCGTCGCGGTCGAATCCGCGGACGTGTCGGCCTTTCGGCCGGGTTTATCCGCGCCGGTCGCGGCCGCCGTGGCGCCGGCCGTGGCGCTGATCCGTAGTTACATCGGAGCCGGCGATGACTGACCAGGCCCTGCAAGCCGAATTGGAGTGGCTAAGGTTGGAGCTGGCCGCGTTGCGGCTGGCGAATTCCGCGTTGGAACAGCAAATGGTGAAGGGTGCCGAGCAAACCGACGCGATGATTCGGGCGTTGGAGACGCAAAGCAGCGCGCTAAGGGCGGCGAATCTACGGCAACTCAATCAAACCAATTTTACCCAGCGGGTGATGGACACCACCGGCGCGCTAGTGATCGTGCTGGGTCCGGACGGCAGAATAAGCCAGATCAATCGGCGTTGTGCCGAAGCGATGGGCGAGCAAGCGGCGGCGATAGAGGGTCGCGTTTTGGACGAATGGCTGTTTCCCGACGAATTGCAAACCTTGATGGACCAATTGCCGGAATTGCCGTGGCCGGTGTATTCGCCGTTGTTCGAAACCCTGCGTCGGGCCGACGGTTACGCGGCCGAGCACCGTCTGGCCGATTCGAGCGGCGCGTTCCGCGATTATTGGATGGAAGCAAGCCTACTGCACAGCCCGCAGGGTAAGGAAGAAGGCGCGGTGATTTGCGCCACCGACATCAGTGCGTTGAAGAATCAGCAAAACCGTTTGCGGCGTAGCGAAAGCCTGTTGAAGGAAGCCCAACATATCGCGCAGTTGGGCCATTGGGAGCTGGATTTAGCGGCGGACCGCTTGATTTGGTCCGAGGAAGTTTGCCGGATATTCGAGTTGGACGCGGCGCGGGCGCCGGCCAACTATCAAGCGTTTCTGGCCTTGGTGCATCCGGACGACAGGGCCGCCGTCGATCAGGCCTACGCCGAGTCGCTGAACTCGCCGTGCGCGTTCGCGATCGATCACCGTTTGTTGCTGGCCGGCGATCGAATCAAATGGGTACACGAGCGTTGCGTCACGCATTACGACAGCGACGGCCGGCCGCTACGCTCGTTCGGCACGGTGCAGGACATTACGGCCCAGCGCGATGCCGAGTCGGAGCAGGAACTGGCGGCCAGCGTGTTCGACAACAGCTTGAACGGCATCATGATTACCGATGCGAAGACCCGCATCATCAAGGTGAATCGGGCGTTTTCGGAAATCCTGGGTTACGCGCCGCCCGAGGTGCTGGGCCACAAAGCCAGACTGTTGAAATCCGGTAATCAGGACGCGCATTTTTACCGGAATTTGTGGCGCACTCTGGAACGCGACGGCAAATGGCAAGGCGAGATTTGGGATCGCCGCCGCGACGGCGGCGTGGTTCCTCTGTGGCAGAGCATCTCGGTGGTGCGAGCGATGGACGGCCGCTTGCTGCATTACATCGGCGTGTTTTACGATCTTAGCGAACAAAAGCGCAACGCCGAGCACATTCACCGCTTGGCCTATTACGACGTGTTGACCGGTCTGCCTAATCGCCAATTGCTGAACGAGCGCTGCGAACACGCGTTGCGGCGCGCGCAGCGCGACGGCCAGGGCTTGGCGGTCTTGTTCCTGGATTTGGATCGTTTCAAGCACGTCAACGATACCTTGGGTCATCCGGTCGGCGACGAGCTGTTGCGCGCGGTGGCGCAGCGTCTCAGGGACAGTTTGCGGGAAATCGATACCGTGGCCCGTCTGGGCGGCGACGAATTTATCGTTCTGCTTGAAGACACTCGCCACCAACCGGACATCGAACGGATCGCCGCCAAAATTCTCGGCGCGCTGACCCTGCCGTTTAACGTCGCCGGCCATCGCCTGGACATCGGCACCTCGATAGGCATCAGTCGCTTTCCCGGCGACGGCAACGATGCGACCACGCTGATCAAACATGCCGATTTGGCGATGTACCGGGCCAAGGAACAGGGCAGGGGCAATTTCCAGTTTTACGAAGCTCATTTGACTGCCCGCGCCAACGAACGGCTGCATCTCGAAGGCGAGTTGCGCGAAGCCGTGGCGCGCGGCGAGCTGACATTGTATTACCAGCCGCAATACCGGGTCGGCGACGGCCGTCTGGCCGGCGCGGAAGTGTTGCTGCGTTGGTTTCATCGCGAATTGGGCATGATCCCGCCCGACAAATTCATTCCTATCGCCGAGGATTGCGGTTTGATCGTACCGATCGGCGAATGGGTGTTGCTGATGGCTTGCCGGCAAATGAAGAGTTGGTTGGATTCCGGCTTGAATCTGCCTCGCGTCGCGGTGAATTTGTCCGGCGTGCAAATCGAACGCGGCAATATACTGGCGATGGTCAGCCGGACCCTGGCCTCGACCGGCTTGCCCGCGAGCTGTCTGGAACTGGAAATCACCGAGACCTACATCATGCGTCAAGCCGAGTCCAATGTCGGCGTGCTGGAAGAATTGCGCGCGTTGGGCGTGACCTTGGCGATCGACGACTTCGGTACCGGGCATTCGTCGTTGGGATACTTGAAGCGACTGCCGGTCGCCAAACTGAAAATCGATCGCTCGTTTGTGATGGACATTCCGCAAGACAGCAACGACGTCGCGATTACCCGCGCCATTCTCGCCCTGGGTCAAAGTCTGAAGATGACGGTGTTGGCCGAAGGCGTCGAAACCGCCGAACAGGCGGCGTTTTTACGCGAACTGGAGTGCGACGAAGTGCAGGGTTATTTTTTCGGCCACTGTTTGGATAGCGCTGCCTTCGCCGAGCTGTTGCAAGCGGCGGCGGAGGCTGGCGAATTCAGCTAGCACCGGAGCGCGGGAGAACGGAGCGCGGCTTCCGCCGCGATCGACGCGCCGGCAATCGCCCCGGAACGGCGAGCGGAGCGGGGCATCGACGGCGTTTAACCCAATTCCGCCAGGAGCTGCTCCATCATGCGCTTGGCCTGGCTTTGATAGCCGCCGCCGAACAAATTCAGATGGTTAAGGATGTGGTACAGGTTGTATAGCGTCACTCGGGTTTTGTAGCCGCTGTCCAGCGGATACTCTCGTTGGTAGGCCGCGTAGAAATCGCGACTGAAACCGCCGAACAATTCGGTCATCGCGATGTCCGCTTCGCGGTCGCCGTAATAACACGCCGGATCGTACATCAGCGGTTGGCCTTGCGCGTCGCAGCCGGCGTTGCCGCCCCACAAATCGCCGTGCAACAGCGAAGGGTGGGGGCGGTAATCGCTGAAAAATTCGCCGACGCGTTCCCGCAAGCGTTCGCCCAGGCTTTGCAGCGGGCCGCCATGGCCGTGATCGGCGGCGATGCGCAATTGTTCCCCCAAGCGGCGGTCGCGCCAAAACTCGACCCAGTCGTCGGCGCGATGGTTGAATTGCGGCGTGGAACCTATCGTATTGTCGCGGTGCCAACCGAACCAGGGCTGGCGAATGCGATGCAAAGCCGCCAGCGCTTCGCCGAAACGGCCGGCGGCGGCCGAATGCAGCGGGCCAAGCTCGACAAAGTGCAACACCAGGTAGGATTGGTCGGCGAAACGGCCGTGGCAAATCGGTTCCGGTACCTCGACCGTGCCGGATTCGCGCAGTTCGCGCAGTCCGGCGGCCTCGGCGGCGAACATCTCCGCCAGCGCGGCCCGGTTCAGCTTGACGAACCAATCCACCCCGTCGGCTCGCAAGCGGTAAGCGGCATTGATGTCGCCGCCGCCGACGCTAGCGATGCGCGGATTTTGCAGCGTGCGGCCGGTGGTTTGTTGCAAATGTTGTAATAGTTCAGCGTTCAGGGTCATTTAGTTTCCAGTGCGGCGGGTCAATCCCAAGCCGTTTCGTAAATGCTGTCGATGGGGATATTCAGTTCAACCGATGCTAGCGGGATCGTGGCGCCGTCGGTGTATATTTTCATGTCCCAACCGTCGTCGGTACGCCGGTAAACGCGCACGTCCATGCAGCTTTGCGCGACCAGTACATATTCTTGCAGGCTGTCCAGTGACTGGTATAGCTGGCGCTTGTCCTCGCGGTCGAATTTGGCGGTGGAATCGGACAGCACTTCGACGACCAGTTTCGGCTGTTCGCGGAAATGGCTATCCGGCGCGGTCTCGCAAGTGACCATCAGATCGGGGTAAAAATACGCGTCCGCCGCGGCGACCTTCAATTTGACGTCGGACATGAACACTCGGCACGGCGTGCCGCGCAAGTGCTCCCGAAACAGCATGTAGAGGTTGCCGGCGATGAGGTTATGGCTGTCGCTGGTGCCGGTTATCGCGAACACCTCGCCGGCTAGATATTCGTGTTTGACAGGGCTGGACAACTCCATTTCCAGATAATCTTCCGGGCCGATGTAGTTGGATTTTGGTAGGGGTACGGACATGGGACGCTCCTGATCCTTAGGCTAAAGATATTCCCTATTGTTGATAGGATTGCCGGGTTTTGCAATCGGCGAATCGGCGTTGCGGTTTATGCGCGGATGTGCCGGACACCAGTGGCGGGCTAATCGCTCTTCGCGATTGTCGAATCCCAGTCGATACGGCATTTTTCGCAGGTGAAGTGAATGGTCTCAGGCGCGCTAAGCTGTTTAGTGCGCCGGCGCATCCATCGGTTGCAAGTCGGGCACTTGGCGACGTACATACGCAGCGCTCCGATCAGCATCACAAAAATCCACATCATCATTAGCACGGCAATGCTTATTGTCTCCAGCGATTCGTCGTTCAGCTGATATGCGGCATAAAATGAGTATGCAAAGGGCATTACCGAAACCGCAAGAATCGACAGCATAACCTTCAGTGAGGTTTTAGCGTGGGTAGGATGAATTCGAGGAGTCATGTGGCGGCCAGACGCTGAAAGTTATTGGTACCGGAGCGTAACGGAGCAAATCAAATTGCGTAACGGTTTGGTTTCCGGTTGACCGGCCTGTTTTGCGGGCCAAGCTGCAACGCGATAAGGCTCGCATCCCGGATAGGTCGTGCCTGGCCGAGGCGCAATGCTCTCGAACGATGCGCCTATCGGCTTCTGCCTCACGTAAGTTCGGCTTGGCAGCGCTTGAAAATACCCGAAACCCGCCAACGCAAGGCTTGACTTTTGTTTCCTTTGGGAAACAATGTCAGTCATGAAATACGAATTGCAAAGCACGCAGACATTTGCCGAATGGTTCTCCAGGCACAAGGACAAGACGGTTAAAAACCAGTTGCTGTCCAGGCTGGCACGGATTGAGAACGGCAATTTCGGCGACAGCAAAACCTTGTCCGCAAATTTGTTTGAGCTACGCTGCTTTTTTGGTGGCGGCATTAGGTTGTATTACACAATCCGTAATCACGAATTGTTTTATTGCTAACTGGTGGCGACAAATCCAGCCAAAACAAAGACATTGAAAAAGCCAAAGCTATATTGAATTCCTTGGAGGATTAAACCATGCCTGACACTATTACCGCTTTTGATATTGCCGAACATTTGGAAACAGAAGCCGATGTCCGTGAATTTTTGCGGGAAACGGCAAGCAACGGCAGTCCTTCCGATTTTATACACGCACTTAATATTGCCGCTCGCGCCAAAGGTATGAGCGAAGTTGCTAAGCAAGCTGGAGTCACTAGAGCCAGCCTTTACAAATCCTTGGCGGAAGGCGGTAATCCCCGATTTGAAACCATCGCCAAAATTGTCGAAGCATTAGGTTGTAAATTGATTGTCTCCTAGACTCCGTTTGCACAGCTATCCTAAAAGTCCCGACTGCCACCTGGGGCTAATCCGACTGCTTTTGATGTTGTCAGACATGGTGGGTCTCTTTTAAAAGCTTGCGTTAATATTTTTGTAGCTCCGAAAGCGCAAGGTATTCGGATCAACGAACGAGCGGGACGGGTTATTCAACCCGTCCTTAAGCGTTTGATTTACGGCAACGCCTTGTTGAAACGTTGGGGACGGGGTTACAAACCCCGTCCCGCTCAGAGGTATCTTTTTAGCCATCGGAATGGCAACGCCCCGAGATGGTACGCGTTGCGTACCCTACTCGGCTATGTTTTTAGCTCCGAAATTCAAAGCGGTGCCGATTGCTATGCCAGTAAGAATTGTTCCAGTGAGAGAGGTGATCACTGTCCATAAGCCGTTCAGATCTGCGATCTGAGTAAAAATAAAGAAAGCACCCATTCCGGCGAGAGTACAGACTATCTTCAATAGCAACGCAGCCCTCTTCCGAACGTAGACGATCTTTGGGCCGCCAACATAGTTTACGTCGGCTATATCAGATGCCGCAAAAAGGAATATGGCTGTCACAAGGAACATTGCAGAACGTTGCCAAGCCGGACCTTTCTTGGTGCTATCAACGAACTCAACGCTAGAAATCCCGATGACTCGCGCGCGAGGCGAAAAATCCGGTTGTTTTCCCTCCGAGAGGATAGAAATGGTTATGGTTTCTTCAGGATTGAGAAGTACAGGCTTAAAACTCACGGCCGTTTTATCCCAAGTTATTTTTGCTTCAATATCTTTAGGGTATGTTGACGTTACTTCTGCGCGGACAATCGATGAACCTTCAAGCACTCGGAGTTGAAGTGGTGATTCGAAGTCCGTTGTTGGTAGCGGCTTCTTTCCATCATTTACAAGTGTTACGACAGAGAGGATCGGCGATTGAATCTTGATACCGTCCATCAAGACTTCTAGCCCCTTGATAGTACCAGTGGTCTCGGCGGTCAGAGGAACTTGAGAAGCAAGTCGGAAGGAAAGGGACTTTGCATGTAAGTCTGCTTGCCAAAGCCAAATTGGCACTGCAATACCGACAATACTGACGATGAAGGTCAGTGAAGTCCAATTTAGAAAACTTGGCATGAGAGGAATATTCCTAATGCGAATATCTGACACGTCAATCACTTCCCCCAACTATCCCTCAACGTCACCGTCCGGTTAAACACTAATTTCCCAGATTGGCTATCGACGCTGTCGGCGCAGAAATAGCCGGTGCGTTCGAATTGGTAACGGGTATGGGGCGTGGCGTTGGCTAGGCTGGCTTCGACGCGGGCGTCTGTCAAGACTTCCAGCGAGTCGGGGTTGATGCCGTCCAGGAAGTTGTCCAGGGTGTCCGGGTTAGGGTGGCTGAACAGGCGGTCGTAGAGGCGGATTTCCGCCGACAGTGCGTGTTGCTCGGAGACCCAGTGAATCACGCCCTTGACCTTGCGGCCTTCCGGGTTCTTGCCCAGCGTGGCCGGGTCGTAGCTGCAACGCAGTTCGACGACATTGCCGGCGGCGTCTTTAATGACTTCCTCGCATTTGATCACGTAGGAACCGCGCAAGCGCACTTCGCCGCCCGGCACCAGACGTTTGAAGTCTTTCGGCGGGTTTTCCATGAAGTCGTCTTGTTCGATCAATATCACTTTGCCGAACGCCACTTCGCGGCTGCCCATTTCCGGTTTTTGCGGGTGGTTGGCGATTTGGTAAGTCTCGCTCTTGCCGTCTTCCCAGTTAGTGATGACGACGCGCAACGGTCGCAAGACCGCCATCGCCCGCAACGCGTTTTCGTTGAGGTTGTCGCGGATGCAGGTCTCCAGAAAGCTCATTTTGATCCAGGAGTTTTTCTTGGTCACGCCGATGCGCTCGCAGAAATCGCGGATCGCTTCCGGCGGTACGCCGGCGCGGCGCAGGCCGGAGATGGTCGGCATGCGCGGGTCGTCCCAGCCGGTGACGTGTTTTTCGGTGACCAGTTGCAGTAGTTTGCGCTTGCTGACGATGGTGTATTCCAGTTGCAGGCGGGCGAACTCGATTTGCTGCGGATGGCACGGCGTTTTCAGTTCGTCCAACACCCAGTCGTAAAGCGGGCGGTGGTCTTCGAACTCCAGCGTGCAGATCGAGTGGGTGATGCCCTCCAGCATGTCCGACAAACAGTGGGTGTAGTCGTACATCGGATAGATGCACCAGGCGTCGCCAGTGCGGTGGTGATGAGCACGGCGGATGCGGTAAATCGCCGGGTCGCGCATATTAATGTTGGGCGAGGCCATGTCGATCTTGGCGCGCAGCACGTATTGGCCGTCGGCGAATTCGCCGGCGCGCATGCGTTGGAACAGGTCCAGGTTTTCTTCGATAGCGCGGTCGCGGTCCGGGCTAGGCTTACCGGGTTCGGTCAGCGTGCCGCGATCCAGGCGCATTTGTTCCGGCGTGGAACTGTCCACGTAAGCCTGCCCTTGATTTATCAATTGCACCGCATAGTCGTACAAGGTCTCGAAATAATCGGAAGCGTGGTATTTGCCGGCCCATTGGAAGCCCAGCCAAGCCACGTCGCGCTCGATCGATTCCATATATTCGACGCTTTCCTTTTCCGGATTGGTATCGTCGAAACGCAGATTGCAGGTGCCGTTGTTTTCGGCGGCTAGCGTAAAGTTCAAGCAGATCGATTTGGCGTGGCCGATATGCAGATAGCCATTGGGCTCGGGCGGGAAGCGGGTGGCGACCCTGCCGTTGTTTTTAGCGGCGGCCAAATCCTCGGCGATGATGTGGCGGATGAAATTCGAAGAAACGGGGCTATCGGTCGCTGACATGGAGTAGGAAACAGGAAATTGGATAAAGCCGCAAATTTCGCGGGGTTGAACACTGTCGGCCATTTTAACGAGTTTAAACGGTACTCGCAAAGTGGCCGAACCGGTCCGGACGCGGCGAATATTCGCCGAAAATGCTGCTAACTTTTTGACTGAGAAGATTTTTATCAAATTATTAGCACTCTCTGTATTCGAGTGCTAGAATTCTGTCAACACATAAACCATCAACGGAGTCTAGGCTGTTATGAATAACTCTTTGGCTTTGCCGATCAACTTGTCGGTCGGGACATTCGATAATTATTTAAGCGTGATTGCCCGGATGCCCAAATTGAGCGCCGAGCACGAATATGCGTTGGCGGTCCGTTATCGCGACCTCGGCGATCTGGAAGCCGCCAAGGAACTGGTTATGTCCAATTTACGTTTTGTCGCCCACGTTGCGCGCGGTTACGCCGGTTACGGCTTGCCGATGGCGGACATCGTTCAGGAAGGCAATATCGGTTTGATGAAAGCGGTCAAACGTTTCGATCCGGATCTGGGCGTGCGGCTGGTGTCGTTCGCGGTGCATTGGATCAAAGCGGAAATACACGAATACGTGATCAAAAACTGGCGTATCGTTAAGGTGGCTACCACCAAGGCGCAACGTAAATTGTTCTTCAATTTGCGGAAGCTGAAGAAAGACCTGAGCTACCTGAGCCGCGACGATGCCGAGGCGATTGCCGAAAATCTGGATGTCGACGTCAAAACCGTTTACGAGATGGAACGCCGTCTGGACGGGAGAGACGTGGGATTGGAGCCCAGCGACGACGATAGCGACAACTCGCCGGCGCCGATTGCCTATCTGGAGCAGCAGGGCGCCGATCCGGCCTTACTATTGGAGACCAGCGATTGGGAACACCGTAAGGAAGAGTTATTGCTGGACGCGATGGCGGGATTGGACGAGCGCAGCCGCGATATTCTCGCCAGCCGCTGGCTGGTGGAACAAAAAGCCACCTTGCATGATCTGGCCGAGCGCTATCAGGTCTCCGCCGAGCGGATACGTCAGCTCGAACAAAACGCGATGAAAAAACTTAAAGCGGCGGTGATGCTGGAAGCTTAAGGACACGCTAGGGTTTTCAATGCGACAAGGACGCACCGCGCTCTAAGTAGGGCGAGGCGAAAATGAAAACTCTAAACCTCGCAATTAAAAAGAGGTTGCGCGGTAATAAAATTGCAGTATAATGGTTACTTCTGTGCCGGGGTGGTGAAACTGGTAGACGCGCCGGATTCAAAATCCGGTTCCTTCGGGAGTGTCGGTTCGATTCCGACCCTCGGTACCACAGATTTATGCACGCAAGTGCAACGAAGTCCAAAAACCCGCAAGCTGTCTGGCTTAGCGGGTTTTTTATTGTGCAAAGAAGTGCAACGAAATGCAGGGGCATGCAAGCAAAAGTGTGTCCTTCATTGTGTCCTTACCTATAATGGCGCTCGGCGAGGACACAACCGAGGACACACTATGGCGCTTCACCTCAATAAAGACACGGTCTACAGGGCGGCAAAGGCGCGTGATAAAGATTACTTTATCAATGACGGTGGTGGCCTCTATCTGGTGGTCGGCAAAAACGGCACCAAGATCTGGAAGTTCATCTATTCCTTCGAGGGCAAGCGGAAGAAACTTTCATTTGGCGTGTATCCGGATACCACCTTAGAAAACGCCAGACGCAAAGCCGAAGACGCACGCAATAGCCTTGCCAATGGCACCGATCCAAGCGAGACCAGAAAACAAGCGCGGGCGGAAGCAACCCAAGCCGCAGAAAATAAAAGCCGCGTGACCGCCGGCTTGCCCATCGCCAACAGCTTCGAAGACATTACCAGGCAGTGGTTGGAATCCACGGCCCATACCGTGCGCGACCACGCACCACAAGAAAAACCGCCGCTTCGAACTCTACGTGTTTCCGGAAATCGGCCAAATACCGATAGGCGACGTTAAGTCGCCAGACATCTTTGCGGTGATCCGGCCGCTGATCATCAAAAAGCAACTGGAAACCGCCCATCGGGTTCGCGCCGACATCAGCGCCGCCTTTGCCTACGCGATCGCTCACGGCTTTACCGACTACGATCCCGCTCAAGCCGTCGGCGCCCAAATTCCGGCGCAAAAGGTCAAACACAACGCGGCCGTCACCGAGCCAAAGCAAGTTGGGCAGCTGCTGCGCGACATTGGCCAATACCAAGGCACCTTTATCGTGCAATGCGCCTTAAGGCTTTCGCCCTACCTATTTCAGCGGCCCGGCGAAATCCGGCAAATGGAATGGAAAGACATCGACATGGCCGCCAAAGAATGGCGCTACTTCGTCACCAAAACTGAAACCCAGCACATTGTTCCGCTATCGGCGCAAGCGATTGAGATATTGGAGGCCATCAAGCTGTTAACCGGTGCCGGCCGCTATGTCTTCCCGTCCAGTAGGGGAGACGGCCGGCCAATGTCCGACGGCACCATTCGTACCGCGTTAAAGACCCTGGGCTACGAACGCGACGAAATGAGCGCCCACGGTTTCAGAACCACCGCGTCCACCTTGCTCAACGAACAAGGCTGGTCGCCGGACGCGATCGAGCGGCAACTGTGCCACATGCCCAAGGACCAAGTCCGCGCCGCCTACAACCGCGCGCAATATCTCGACGAACGTCGACGGATGATGCAGGCCTGGGCCGATTACCTGGACGCCCTCAAAAACGGCGCGCAGGTGATTCAGTTCCCGCGCCAGGCTTAAAGCCAGATTGGGAATGTCGGTCGTTCTGTTATAGAATGAATTGCGTTGAACCCTATTGAATGTTATCGGACAAACGGCAAATTATGAATAAATCCACCTTTAAGGGATTGCTTAGCGGATTGAGCGCTGCCGGTATGCTTTACTCAGATGCTCGTTATCCGGATCTTCCCCTGTCCATATCCGAAAAAAAACATGATCTCGACAATATGCGTGGGGACTGGTTGAGAATCGGCGGCGACTTCAAAAAGGCAATCCAACGTGAAAAATCCGCGCAAGAAAAAGCCCGTCGCACATAACCTCCACACAGACACCCAAGTATCGGTCGGCTGAAGCGGCCCATTACCGCCACCCGCCGCGCTTCAACGATTCGATGCAACCATAGAAAACGGCGCCGAACGCATCCTTAAAATGGCCGAAACCGAGCAAGCTGCTCGCCTGGCCAGAGAAGCCGAAACCATCAAGTACGAACTCGCTAAATTCGAGGCCATACGCCAGGACAACCGACGCGGCCAATGGCTGGGATTTGTCATTGCCTTGTCAGCCGTTGTGGCGGCATCCATCACCGCCTATTTTGGCGCGCATCCTTCGGTATCCATAGCCTTGGTCGGCGTTCCGATCCTGGGCATTGTCAAAGCCATCATCAACAGCCGAAGCGATCGATAAGACAACGCGCGCGGAAAATCAATGCAATGAAGTGGAAGCCAGTTTGGCGATCAGCCGGGTGGCATGCCTTGCAACAGCGCAGCGCGTTCGGCCTTGGTGAGAGTATTCAACAAGTTGGCCGCCAATTGCAGCGTGGACTGAGCCGGCGGGTTGAGGTAGTGCTTAAAGCCTAGCATGGTGACGAACGTCGCCCCGCATTCCTTGACATTGAGGTACTGGCAGTACAAATCGGCGACGGTTTTTTCGTCGTTCAGATTGTTGCGGGACGTGATGCGGGCTTTTTGTTGGCAGTTGGAGCAATAGACAGTCATATGAGCGTTCCGGATGAATGGGCGAGGTTTAAAACTATACGCCGCGCAAGCAAAAAATCACTGAATACAGCCAACGCCGAACGCGCCATACAGCAAGCGGGTTAAACTCAAGCCGCTCTCGCTACTCGATGCGGCATGTTATGCCGCCGTCAATTCAACCCGTCTGCCGGCTCGGGTAGCCAGCGTTACCAGCATGTCCAGACTGAATTTATCGCGCTTGCCGCGTACCAGATCGGACACGCGCGATTGCCCAATACCTAAATGCTCGGCGGCCTGAATTTGCGTCCAGCCGCGTTCAGTGATGGTTTCGCGCAACCGTGCCATCAACTCGGCGCGCATTGCCAGCAAGGTGGCCTCTTCCGGCGAAAAGCCCAAGTCGGCAAACACATTGCCGCATGATTCAATTACAGGTTCTTTATCCATCGATATTCCCCAGTTGTTTATAACGACGAGCGGCCAGCTCAATATCTTCGCGCCGCGTTTTTTGTGTTTTCTTATGAAAAGCATGCAGTACGTACACCGCGTTATCGAACTTGGCGACATAGACTACCCGCCACTCGCCCAGCACATGAATGCGAATCTCGTACGCGCCGGGGCCGACGGACAGCAACGGCTTAAAGTCGGATGGCATGACGCCACGCTGCACGGCATCCAGCTCAAAACCCGCATCGCGGCGAGCTTCGGCGGGAAAGTTTTTAAGGTCGTCCAGGCTGGAACCGATAAAGCTCAGTTTTTTCATGCGGGTTAGATTATCAAGGTGTTTGTATATTTATCAAGGTATTTTGATAGTCTACTAATGGCTAAATACCGATTTTTTTTCTTTCAGCCTCACGTTGCCCGTCCCGCGTCGATGCACTGTATGCGGCCTACGCCCTTGAATTGAAGGGCCGGTTCCGACGCGCGGCCAAGCGTAGCGAGCTGGCATTCCCACGCGGACAGGCCACCCATATATTGCGGCACTCGTTCGCCAGCCATTTCGTGATGAATGGCGGCAACGTCTTGAGCCTGCAAAAAATCCTGGGCCATGCCGACATCAGCATGACGATGCGCTACGCCCACTTGGCGCCGGATCATCTGAAGGATGCGGTGTTGCTCAACCCTATGTCCAACTCATCTACCAACCACCCTGCGCGAGGGCTTTCCCAAGTGGCGTAACGTCTCGACGTCCTGAGTTCGCGACCTGGATCTGATGGCGGCTTGCTCGGTACCGGTACAGTCGCTGCGACACCGCTACCAGCGGCTAAATTCACTCATCCTCACCTGCGCGGGTTTTGCACAAAAAATTGCACGCGAATTTCGTTTTGAAGGGCTTAAACCGGGACAAGTTGCCGGAGAGCCAGGAAAGCAGCGGCTTGCAGACACCAAAGCGAAGCGTTTTTACCCGATTTGCAAAATTCACAAAGTGCCGATCATTGACGGTTTGCGCCATTTCGACAGGCCAAACGGCACACCGAAAAAACCGGCGATTTTTCTTAAATAATTGATATTTATGGCTTTAAGTGCCGAAATGTTTTTTCCATGGATTTGCGTCGATCCGCCACCGAAAGACTGTAAGCCGCGTGGCGTCTCACTACGGTAAACATTTCAATGGCGCAAATTGGCAGATTTCAGGAATTCGAGAGATCAAGGTTTCTGGATCGGGAAGGCGATAAATCAGGGCAAATTTCGCGATCGAGATTTGATTGTTTTCTGTCGAAAAGCAACCGACAGGAGATTGAGCTGTGTCCTTGAGTGTGTCCTTATTTGAAGTGTTGAAAAATCATTACATATAAATCAATTATTTAAGAATATTAAGGTTCCGACCCTCGTACCACAGATTAATGCACGCAAGTGCAACGAAGTCCAAAAACCCGCAAGCTGTCTGGCTTAGCGGGTTTTTTATTGTCCAGAATACTTCAAGCAAATGCAGGTGCTGTTACAGCGACAATGCCCGCGAAACCTTCTTCCCCACCGCTTGCGCTGTCTGCAACGTCACAAAGCCCGCCGTTTCGAAATTCAATGACCGCCCGGAGTCGGCTGAAAGCCGATCGGCAATATCAAGTTGCCGGCTGATTTTGCTATCGCCCGGCCACTGTAAGGACGTAATTTCAACCCGGCAAAACACAATTAACCAGCACACCTAGCCGGTTTTCCAGCCACTGAATGAAAACGCTGGTCAATGGGGTTAAATTACCCTATATTTAATACCGTAATTTTTGACGCTCATTTTGGCTTTTTTCGGCGGGTTGCCGGCAAAGGCGTCTGGCTTCATCCTGGTTTTTACAACAAGTCTAAATTTCTCCTGCCCACCCGGACTGGCCGACAGTATCAACGGATTTGGGCAAATCGCATTTCATTACTCCATCAAGGAGGCTCTTATGAATAAGATCAAACACAAACCAAGCCTTGCGGTCGCTTGCCTGCTGATTGTGCCGGGTTTATCGACCCCAACCATCGGCATAGCCGAAACAGGTAATGTGGTGTTATGGAACAAACTGGGGAGTAACGCCGAGGTGACCCATAGCGAAGTAGGACCGGATGGCACGCTGATGGGCGGCAATTACGCTTACGAGCCGGGCAAATTCGGCAACGGCTACGTTCGTAAAGGCCTTTGGAACTGGGTTGAGTTCCCAGGCCAAATTATGCGAAATCTCGCGCAACGCGGCGCGATCTCGATGTGGATCATCCCCAAGGTCACCCAGCCGGAACCCTACAACTACGGCGTTTTCGGATTGCTTGGTCACCCCTATTCAGGACAAACGGATACTTTTTTTCTCTACTGGGGCGACGGCGTTACCGGCCAGGGTATTTTCGGCGGCATAGGCTCGGCTGGAATATTGACCCCAAACGAACCCAAACAGTTTGTCGCGCAAATCGGCACGCCGTTCCACGCCGCGATTGCCTGGAATGTCAATGGCATAGACGGTAGTAGCGATAGATTGAGAGTTTACCGCGACGGACAACTGATCAGTTCCAGTTCCGCATCATGGAACCCGGCGGCCATTCCCGCCGCGGGTTTTATTGTGGGTAGTAGCGCGGAATCGGACGGCAACTCTTATGACAAGTACATCGTCGACAATGTGGTTGCCTACGATTACGCCAAAACCGATTTTTCCGACCGATTCATCGAAAATCCGGTGGATTGCCAAGTAGGCGAGCTGCCCGAGCTATCGGCCAACATCAGCAAAAAGTCCGGTACCCAAAGTGCCCGTATCTGGACGATTTCGCTCGGCAACAATAGCCGTTGTCCGGCGGAAAACGCCCAAATCGACGCATTGAATCTCACTCAAGTCGCCGGCGCGGCTTGTACTCCAACCGTGACCACGCCAGCCAGTTTCCCATTGGGCGTTGGCAATATCCCGGCCGGCGCGCAGGTGAGCGGTACGGCCAGCATCAACTTCAACGGTTGCCCTAACGTCGCCAGATTTAAAGTCAGCATTCCGTTTAGCAGTAACGACGGCGAAGTATCCGGATCTAAAACCTTGACCAATCAATTCCGCTAATTGTTAATTCGGAGATATTCTGATGATGAAACGCCTATTCTTGTTAGCCGGCTTGTTATTCATACTGCCAAGCACCCAGGCCTCGACCGCATTCCAATTGGAGCCCGCGAATGGCGCAATCGCAGGTTACCGAGGCGATACCGTGGGTTGGGGTTTCCTTCTGACCAATACCCAAAACTTTCTGGTCGTGACCGGCGCGGAATTTCAATCCTCGAGTTCGCCGGGTACCTTTACCGACTTTATCAGCGCACCCGATAATTTCTTCGTCGTAGGGCCGGGCTTTGGCGCCAGTACCGCCTGGGGACAATCGTTCGATGACAGCAACCAAACCGGATTGGGCCGCTTTAAAATTGCCGACGATGCCGCTCAAGGGACTACCTACGGCCAGATCGTACTGACCTACGACTTATTCGCCCGCAGCCCGTTCAATCCCGCATTCGATCCCGACACCGACACGCTCTCCAACGGCAATGTGTTAACGGCAAACGCTTCGATCACCGTCAATACCATACCGATACCCGCGGCCTTCTGGTTGTTTGGTTCGGCACTGGCTGGGTTAGGGATTTCGCGGCGACCATACCGCCGTTGAACTAAAGCAGCCGCTCAGCCAACGCCGCCGCCAAACCCGAGGCGGCGGCTTTCAAAAATTTTTCGCCGGTTTTTTGTTATGGGTATGGCTGCGAAAGCCGACATCCAGATGCCGCAGAGGGGGAGTTTGCCGTCCCTGGCCGAGGATGTCCGCTTCCCGGCGAGCGCGACGGCCTTACTCCATATTGATTCGCTAGGATTGGCGGCGGGGCGAAACGAGTCATTGTCGTCAGCCCCGATAAACTTAATTTAGGCGCGGCGATTAGTCCGCCAAACCCGTTAAGCCAACCGACCCCGACGCGGCATGCACGGCTCACCCGCGCCAGGGTAGCGCTACACAAACGCGATCCCTTCGGTCACGGCGCGCAATTGACCACCAATTCGTCGCTGAACTGGCCGACTTCATGGTCTTTTTGCACATACACCGCCGTATAGCGACGCAATTCCGGCTTGCCCGGTACCAACAGAGCGCGGTTATCGATAAAGTGAGTCTGGGTTTCCCGCGCCAGAAACATGAACTCCGCGTCGTTATCGCGCTGGCAGTACAAATTGATGCCGTCGCTGCCGCCCTTCAAAAAACTAAATTCCACAACCCCGCCGGTTTGATCGATCGCTTTCAATACCGGTTTGGCCTCGGATAAATCCTGAGAGGACTCGCTGCCGATGATGCCCAGCAGATTGCCGATGGCCTGGGTATAGTTGCTCAGCGTTTTAATGCGCCTAGCCAAAATCCGGGTATGACCGCCCGACTGAATACAGGCCGCGGTTTTCTCCGCATTGGCATGCTGAGCTGCCGCCGCGCTGATGTTGGAAGCGGCAATTTTGCTGTGCAAAGCCTCGTTATCGTTGACGATCACCGCAATATCGTCATCGGACAAGCCCAATTTTTCCTTTAATGCGATCAGATTGTCTTTAAAACGATCATGCCAAAGCAGCAGCTCGCCATCGGAGCGGGGTAAATAATCGGATTTAGCCATGGTAAGACTCCTTAAAAAAGGACAGCGCCGGGATTGACCGTTAGCGCGGAGGCTGGTCAATAGCGGAGAAGTGATGATAAGAAGAGGGGATTTAGACTAGCGAATAAGCTAAGTCTTAGTGGATTGTAGATCAGCTTGCGCATCACTAGGGTGAGACCAATTGTCGCAGCTCCGCGCCGACCGGCCAGCGGATATACCTAGAGGCTATAAGGTTCGGACCGATTCCGGTATCGGCGCTGCCGGCCAAGCCGCGTTCGCGGCCATCGTTGGCAATCGTGGCGCGGTTATTCCAACGCATGCTACTGCCGGCCGGAAAATTCGCGCGGTATTTCGGTTCCGCCGCGCCGGAAAATCAGCCCACCGCACGGTAAATCGAGTCCACCGTATGCTCGGTCGGTTCCACCGCGCATTCCAGGCGTCAGAACGCACGGTCGAGTCGGCCGACCGCGCCATCGCCGGCGTCCACCGTGCGGTTCGAGTACCCCACCGTACGGTTTACTCGCGCTACCGCGCGGAAAATTCAGCGGTAAGCGCGTACCGGGTAGCCCGTGGCGCCGCACTCCGGCCGTCTGGGGCGGTATTCGACGATGGCGGCAAGCTAGCCGGGTATCGGCGGAGGCGCATGGGCAAGGTGGCTTTGCCCGACCTAGTTTTGCTGGACAGCGGCCGAGCCGGTTAGCTCTAAGGATGGGGCCCTCAAGAAAACGGAGACGATTCCGTGC
This sequence comes from Methylomonas sp. MS20, assembly GCF_050275925.1. Taxonomy (NCBI): domain Bacteria; kingdom Pseudomonadati; phylum Pseudomonadota; class Gammaproteobacteria; order Methylococcales; family Methylococcaceae; genus Methylomonas; species Methylomonas sp. MS20. Next base: position 3,100,551 of record NZ_CP189962.1, on the reverse strand, counting down.
GGTTCGCAAGCTCCCCGGTATCTGCACCAGCGGAAGTCGTGAGCAGAGGTAGGGCAAAATTGCCCACCGTTCAAATCCGCGTGAACACAAAACCCGTGCCTTACCAGGCTTCAAAATCCTGTTAAACGGAATCGACCAAACATTTGTGAGCATCCATCGCCGCACTTAAAACTATTTCCCATTCGGGCAGCGCAACGTATTCTCTATCGCTCAATAGGGTTCCATACTTTTCGAAAATAAGTAAGCGATCTTTGAAGGACGCACTAGAACTGAAACGGACAATGACTTAACCGTTGGCGTGCGATTAGTCCGTTAGGGCGTCGAGATTCCAAGGCAACAGCGCTTCGAACTCTTCGACAGTTTTTGCGGTGGGAAGCTTTCGGAACAGATCGACCAGATAGGTGTAAGGGTCGACGCTATTGGCCTTGCAGGTTTCGATCAACGAGTAAAGATTAGCGCTGGCACGGGCGCCGGCCACCGTATCGCAAAACAACCAATTGCGGCGGCCCACCACGAAGGGGCGTATGGCGTTTTCGCAGAGGTTGTTGTCGATGGGCCAAGCGCCGTTGTCGACGAAGCGGATCAGTTTGGACCACTGCGATGACAAGTAATGCAAAGCCTTGCCCAGCAAACTACCGGGGATTACCGCATGCAGATGTTGTAGCAGCAGGGCTTCGATTTTGACCAAAACCGGTCGGCTTTGCTCCTGGCGCCGCTGCCCACGCTGTTCGACGCTCAGGTCTTCCGTCTGAGTTTCAATCGCGTACAGTTCACCCATCGCCGCGATAAACTGCGTCGCCAGTTGCTCCGGGCCGCGCGCGGCTTTAGGAATGGCGGCTTCGGCCTCGACAAAATAACGCCGCGCATGCGCCCAACAGCCGAGGTGAATCGCACCCCGGCTGGCTGCAATGGCGTTATACACCTCATAGCCGTCGCTCATCAGTACCGCGCCGGGTTTGATGCCTTCATACAACGGCTGCGCATGCGTTCCGCCGCGCCCCGGCGTGTAGCTGAACAGCCGAATCGGCGGTCCGGAGCCGGTCATTTGTGCCCACAGATAGCTTTTGCTTTGCGCGGCTCGGCCGGATTCTTTGAGCACTTGAACCACGGTTTCGTCGCCCAGGATCAGATCGGCATCGAGCAGATGGTCGCGCAGCAAGTTGATGATGGGTTGCACTGCGTCGCCAACCCGCACCATGCTAGCCGCCAGCGTGTTGCGCGACAGATCGCCGCCGAAACGGCTCAACAGCGCGGCTTGCCGATACAGCGGCAGGCTATCCTGGTATTTGGCGGTGACGACCCAGGCTAATGCCGTTTCGGTGAGTAAGCCTTTGGGGATGATGCGAACCGGTGCCGGCGTCACGCGAATGCTTTCATCGCAGCACGGGCAGGCATATTTGACGCGGTGATGTTGAATGACTCGCACCTGTTGCGGCACGATGTCGAGCTGCTCGCTGATTTCAGCGCCGATTTCCACCAGACGAGTACCGTCATGCGCACAGATGCGTTCGGCTTCCGCTAATTCATGGCGCACGATCTCACGCGGCAGATGCGGATCGAGCGGTTTGCGACCGCGTTTCTTACGGCGGTGACCGGCCACCTCGACCGCTTCGGGCGTGGCTTCCTCGGCGATTGGAGCACCGTTCGGCGCCAACACTTCGGCTTCGTTCAGGAACAGGTCGCGCTGGGCCGGATTGGCCCGCGCCTCGGATTTTGCGGCATACAGCCTATGCAGAAAGGCATCCACACGTTCTTTCAATAAATCCCGCTCGACCGTCACCAACCGCAGTTGACTCGCCAGCCGTTGCTGCTCGGCCAGCAAGGCTTGGTAGTCTTCGGTGGACAGCGTGATGGTGGGCGTCATGCCGTTATTTTACCGGCTTTACATCCGCGTTTCAGCCCACTTGGGTATAGGTTCGTGCCGGATGCGGCCGCATCGCGGCCAAGTCAATACCGGCTAACAACCAGTGGAGTTGCTCGACCGTCAACATCACAACTGCTGCCTCTTTCGGCCAGTGAAAACGGTCGGCTTCCAGCCGCTTGAGCATCAACCAAAAACCGGTGCGGTCCCACAACAGCAGTTTGATCCGATCCCGCCGGCGGTTGCTGAACACGTAGATGGCCGGCTCGAACGGATTCAAGCCTAATGCCTGCTCAACCAGCAGCGCTAAACCATTGATGGCCTTGCGGCCGTCGACCGGCTCGCGGTGCAGGTAGACCTTCAATCCTGCGTCGAAACGAAACATGGCAGCTCGGCCAACGCCTTCAAAATCACCGGCAGGTCGCTCAGTGCGACAGGCTGTAACGCGAGTTTAACGCCGTTGGGCAACTCCGCACTGAGCGCTGACTCAGCCGGTTTCTCTGCGCTCAGCGACTGAACGGGCACAAAAGCCGGCAACGTTAATGGACTGTTCGGATTCGGATGTCCTGTTTCTCGGTAATGCCCCATCCACTTGCGCAGCAGATTGGCATTGATACCGTATTGCAGAGCGATCTTGGCAACCGATGTGCCCGAATGCAAGCAAACTTTCACTAGCTCCCGCTTGGCTTCCGGATCATAAAGGCAACGGCCGTCTCGCCCGTGCCCCACGATTAATGGCCGCGATAATCGCGTGTTATGCTCCTTCATAGGTGTCCACCTGATTATAAGTGGACACTATCTTCGTTCCTTTCGAGCTGTTTATACAGATGCTGTTAAAGGACCGCTTACGAAAATAACTCCAATTGCATCACATACTCTCTTAACTTTAAAAGCCTCTTCTTTATTCTTTAAGCACAGTCCGATCCAACTCTCAGACTCAGAAGAAAGTGTGGTATCGTCAAACAAAAAATGTACAGCTAAATCAAATTCATCATACTCGATACCACTTTGGTAATCATGATTTATCCAACAAGACCGTTGATATTCGGCGTCACTTAGACCTTTTAAATAAAAAATAAGCTCATTTCTAAGATTGAGATATTTCATTTTGGCGAATTCCAAGTAGCCTAGTTTTCATATTCGCTCAATGGAAAATGAGCTTGTTGATAGTTTTCAGCAATAGAAACTTCAATTGAAATTCCGTCTCGCCCAATTACTTGCCCATTGCTTCTTACAACGACAGGATCTACCTGCTCGGATGGGTTAAGGCCGTAGCGTGCGGTGAGGTAACGAACCGCAGGGAATAAAGTACGCCGTTTCGCTTACGGTGCGGTAAGCAAGCTTACCGGCATCTACGCCAATGGATATCGCGAACAGAGTTAGGGTGGGCAAAATTGCCCGCCATTAAAATCCGCGTGGGCATAAACACCCTGTTCACCCTACAGGACTCGCCCTTAACTGATTATGGATTAATCCTTTCCCTAAACGCAGCAACAAGCCGCATACCGTCACTTTTCCCTGCAGGGATCAGATTTATAATAATTAAAACGGCGTTCACCAATGTAAATACAAATACAAATGGCCCAAGAACCTTAGATTCAGGACTCCCAAACGTCACAATATAAAGCGTAGTTGCTAAAAGCAGTAATAATTGGGCAATAACTCCTCCAGCATAAAACAACAAACAGGCCGAAAATGACTTAGGTTTCTCGGCAATACACCATCCGCCAGCGCCTGTAACGAGAATGCAGTGTACTTTAGAAGAGTACATCTTTGCTGCTATGGCATGACCAAGTTCATGGAAAATGATCAAGATTATATAAGCAGCGACTAATGGCAAAGCTCGAATTAAAGTAGGATTTCCTAGAAAGAAAGCAAAAAATACTCCTCCGACCGGGAATGTCCAATGGATAAAAATTGGAACATTACGAATTGAAAACCTTCCTATATATCCGCTCTTTGGGATTCGGTTTTCCATGTATTTATGCATAACTAGTCATTAAACATTTTCCGTATGTCACCAAGCTAAATACTTATTTTTTGAGTAACTCAGTGGTTAGGCCGTAGCGTGCGGTGAGGTAACGAACCGCAAGGAATAAAGTACACGGTTTCCCGAACGTTGTGGTTTGCAAGCTCACCGGTATCGACGCCAGCGGATGTTGCGAACAGAGGTAGGGTGGGCAAAATTGCCCACGCATTAAACCGCGTGGGCACAAAAACCGTGCCCACCCTACAGGACTTCAATCGACTGGCTCCTTTCTTCAAACACCACGCCCTTGGAATGTTCCGCTCTCTTGATAATGATTCGATAGGTGAATTCGAGCGTGTTGTTCTTTATGTTAGTTTGGTAAGCATAAATGGCAACCAGATGCGGCTCATGGCCACAATGTACGACAGAGCCTTCTATCATCGGCTTATAAGCAGCGGATTTGCGAGACTTCTTGTATTTCAGTCGCTCGCTCAGAGAACTCGATCTGTCAATATAAAGCTGTTCGACGTACGCGGCAACATCACGCACGGTCTTTCGGGGAGACAAGATTGAGACAAGTCGTTGAGGGGTCTGATAGGACTCCTCAAAGATGATCCACGCGGGGCCGTGTTTCATTCGACGCCTAACGTAAAAGTGAGGGGCTGCACGCTTTTGCGCAGGTCTTAGCGTGCGGTGAGGTAACGAACCGCACGGAGGCAAGTACGTCGTTTCCCGAACGGTGCGGTTAGCAAACCTACCGTCAGCGTATAGAGGTAGGGTGGGCAAAATTGCCCACCATTCAAATCCGCGTGGGCACAAAACCCGGTGCCCACCCTACAGGGCTAATTGGACGCCTCATTCGAGCCGTCGATCGTCGTCATGACTGTCACGCCGCCGCTGCGAAGGAAGCGAACGAAAGTAGTTTCGGGGTACCTCGACGCCAGGTGCTCTAAGAGTGCGGCATCGTCGCGCCTGGGTGCATCACCACCTGCCGAGAATATCTGGCCGTCGGCGATAGCGCGTTGAATGTCGAACACGGCGTCATCGGCTGCCAGAACTCTGACGATTCGACTGACAGCAAAGGCATCAGCGCGGGGAGAGAACGGGTTGAGGAACAGGCTGATCAGGCCATCAACCTCGATCATCACGCCGTCAATCTCGGGGAACCGGAAGAAGTCGGCATGGCCAGCATATGCACAGTGCCACGGACGCCTTGGGTGCGATGGGCGATCAGCCAGGACCATGCGCATGCCGTAGAGGCTGGACCCAATCTGCTCCTTGGTGCCGCTGACAAAAGGGCCGCGATCTGCCCGATACCATAGGAGTCTAAGGTCGTCCGACTGTGCGGCTGTGTCTAGCTGGCGACTAGCATGCTTGACCTCCGCCGAGATACTGTTGTGCTTGTCCAAGTTGGTCAGGATCTCAACCTCCCGGCCAATTCGAACTGCCTCCATGTCACCGCGCAGCACTCGGTCCTCGGAACGAGTCTTGACCTCCACGTACATCGTGACGCCGTCCGACAATGTTACCAAGTCGGGCTGCAGCGATATTGACGTCTCGGGGATGGGCTGCACCTCGAAGCCGAGCCTCTCGAGTCGCGCCATGACATCATCGCGGTTCTGGTCATTCACGGTTATGTCCAACTAGTTACTGAGCGATTTCCGTATATCACCAAGCCAATACGCATTTTTTCAATAACTGATGGGTCAACATGAAATTTTCCTTTCTGTATACCATTCAGAGTTCAAAACTGATGACCGGTAACGGAGCGATCGGCGTCATTGAACCACTGGATCGACCGATTGCAGCCGGGCTAGTGTTCGCTGCCAGTTTATTCGATTTTACTCCCAATAACACCATTGCCATGCCGGATAAATCCGCAGGATTGAATTATAAGGTGCCGCCTTCCTTGGCGGCTTTTGTTAACGCATTTCTCCGAACACGTTAAACCGGGTATTCCGGGTAATCGAGTGCCTGCTACGTGGCTCCGGTCCTATTGATCACGGTTATTCCGTTTAAGCTGAGCTCGGCTAAGCCCAGGCGGTGTGCCCTTCGACAGGCTCAGGGCGAATGGTATTTGAAGGCTCGGTTAATCACTCATTGCTCCTGAACGCCCGGTACCACTTGCCGCCGCGGAATCACCAACGGCGCGTCCGGGTTTTGCGGATGACGGCTGATGCTGACCGGGTAAGCGAATACTTGCCGGATCAGCTCGCTGTTCAGGGTTTGCGCCGGCGTGCCGATGGCGGCCAGCCGGCCTTGATGCAATAGCGCGATGCGGTCGGCATAAAGCGCGGCCAGGTTCAGGTCGTGCAAGATCGCCAACACCCCGGCCTGTTGTTCGTCGGCGAAGCGGCGGGCGATGGCCAACACCGCGTGCTGGTGGGCCAGGTCCAGCGCCGAGGTCGGTTCGTCCAGCAATAAATAGCGGTGCAGCGGGTCTTGCGGCTCCCAGATTTGCGCCAGCACCCGCGCCAGTTGCACCCGTTGGCGTTCGCCGCCGGACAGCGTGGTGTAGATGCGCTCGGCCAGATGGCCGGTATCGGTCATCGCCAGCGCCTGTTCGGCGATGGCCCGGTTTTGCGCGGCGCTGTGGCTTTTGCGCTGCGGGCTGCGGCCCATCAGCGCCACGTCGCGCACCGTGAAACGAAACGCCAGCCCGGCACTTTGCGGCAACACCCCGCGCAGCAAGGCCGCCCGCTGCGGCGGCCATTCCGCCAGCGGCCGGCCGTTCATCCTCACTTGGCCGGCGAACGGCGCCAGTTCGCCGCTGATGGCCCGCAACAGGCTGGATTTGCCGGCGCCGTTCGGGCCGGCCACGGCCAGTACTTCGCCGGGGCGCAGTGCCAGCGTCACGCCGTCCAGCAAGGTTTTCGCGCCGACGCGCAGGCTCAAGTCTATGGCTTGCAACATGTCAATGGCCCATCAGTTTTTGCCGGAACAGCAGCCACAGAAAAAACGGGCTGCCGAGCAGGCCGGTGACGATGCCGATTGGAATCTCGGCGGGCGCCGCCAAACTGCGGGCCAGATCATCGGCGCAGATCAGCAGCAAGGCGCCGAGCAGCGCCGACGCGGGCAACAGCCAGCGGTGGTCCGGCCCTAGGGCCAGCCGCAATAGATGCGGCACCACCAGGCCGATGAAGCCGATCACGCCGGACAAGGCCACCGCCGCGCCGACGCCGAGCGCGACCAAGGCCACCACGCCGGTTTTGATGCGTTCGACCGGAAATCCCAAATGGCCGGCTTCGGCCTCGCCGAGCAGCAAGGCGTTCAAGGCATCGGCCAGCCACGGCAACAGCAGCAGATTGGCCAGTAAAAACGGCGCGCCGATGGCAACGCCGTCCCAACCGGCGCCGTTCAGGCTGCCCAGGCTCCAGAAGGTCAAGCTGCGCAATTGGTCGTCGTCGGCCAGATACACCAGCAAGCCGGTGGCCGAGCCGGCCAGCGCGTTGATGGCGATGCCGGACAACAACAGCGAGGCTACGTCCAGCCGGTCGCCACTGTCGGCCAGCCGGTACACCAGCCAACTGACCCCAAAACCGCCGGCGATGGCCGCGACCGGCAATAAATAAGCGCCGAATGCGCCAGCCACGGCGCCGAACAGACTGTCACGCAACACGATGACCGCCACCGCGGCCAGCGCCGCGCCGCTGGAAACGCCGATCAAGGCCGGATCGGCCAGCGGATTGCGGAACAAGCCCTGCATCGCCGCACCGGATGCGGCCAAGGCGCCGCCGACCAGCAAACCCAACACCAGGCGCGGCGCGCGGATCGCCAGCAGCACCGCTTGCTGGTCCGCGCCGAACGGCCAGGGCAGAGCGATACCGAAGCGGTCGGCGACGATGGCGGCGGCCTGGCCGGCCGAGATCGCGACCGCGCCGCTGCCCAGCGAGGCCAAGGCGGCGACGGCCAGCAGCAATGCCAGCAGCCAGCACAGGCCGGCGCGGCTCAAGCTCGGTTTTAGCCGAAGACGCGGTCCGGCCGTCGCCATCACGGCATGGACGGTCATCGGCCTGCCCCTACGTCGGCGGCAACTGCCGGTTCGCCGTGCAGCCGTTTGGCCAGTTCCAGCACGGTCTGGCCACTGTGCAAGCCAAAGCCGAGCAAGGCCAGGGTATCGACGATAAAGACTTTACGTTGCCGGCCGGCCGGGGTGTGGGCGATGCCGGGTTGCCGGTAGAACGCTTCCAGACCGCCGATGGCGTTGGCGGCGACGTCGGTCAACAAAATCACGTCCGGCGCGGCGGCGACCATCGCTTCGGTACCGATGGGTTTGTTGCCTTGCAGTTCGCCGGCGGCGTTGGCGGCGCCGGCCAGCGTTAATACCGCGTCGGCGGCGGTGCCGCGTCCCGAAGCCAGCGGCGCGCCGTGAGCCACCGCCATCAAAAACAGCACTTTGGGGTGTTCACGACTTTGCGCGCGCCATTGCGCCAGTCGATCGAAGTCGGCTTGCACTTGATCGGCCAGTTCCCGGCCGCGTTCGGGCTGTTCCAGCAAGGCGGCGATGGCGCCGATTTTGGCGGCGATGCCCGCGGCGGAATAGTCCTCGGCTAGCGTTTGAATTTGCACGCCGGCCGCGCGCAATTGCTCCAGCACCGCCGGCGGGCCGGCGTGGGCGCTGGCCAGCACCAGGTCCGGGTTTAGCGACAACACGCCTTCGGCCGACAGCGTGCGCATGTAGCCGACTTGCGGCAGCGCCTGGGCGGCGGCCGGGATCAGGCTGGTGCTGTCGACGCCGACCAGGCGCTCGGCGCCGTCTAGGGCGTAGACGATTTCGGTCAGCGCGCCGCCGACCGAGACGATGCGGCTCGGAACGGTGGCGTCGGCCGGCGCGGCGGCGGTTAGCCAAAAGAGGGCCGCGCAGGCGGCTCGCGCAAGTTTATGGCTTATTGATCCGGCCCTTAACTGTGTGAACCGTTCGTGCTGATTTGGTAGAAGTACAAGCCGCCTTTCGACAGGCTCAAGGCGAACGGATATTAAAACTTCACTAGGCCGGATCAATAGGGATGTAGTCTGTTTCATGTTGGGTTTTTCGTTTGATTCATTCATAGGCCCTATTTATCCCTGGTGTTCCGTTCGGGCTGGGTTCGTCGAAGCTCGAGGTAGTTCGCCCTTCGACAGGCTCAGGACGAACGGTATTTAATGGCAGGATTGATAGGCTGCCTCGCTCGCGGCTAAAGTCGCTCCGCCTATGCCGGCGCTTCGGCCGGTTCGCGGGTCTGGTGGCCGACGTCGTTGACGTGGCGGATTTGCGCCAAGTCGTCGCCTTCGATCGCGAACGCCTGGGCGAAACCTTGCACGAAACTGCCGCGTTGCGGCCGTATCCGGAACAAATGAAAGTCCTGCATTTTTCGCAATTGGCGGATGAAGGCGCCGAATTTTTCCTCGAACAGACTCATCAGGTATTCGAAGGATGCGGTATCGCGGTCGATTTCGGCGGCGGCGCAGTGGTAGGTCACGCGCTGGCGGGCGAACAAGTGCGCGGCCTTGGCTTCGTCCTCGACGAACAGCAGACAGACTTTGCCGTTGTCGAGCAGGTTACGGGTATGGGCGGATAGTTCGCTGACGTAGATGTAGTAGTCGCCGTCGTGGCGCACGTAGGCGGCGTAACTGGCTTCCGGTTCGCCGGCGGCGCCGACGGTCGCCATCAGCACCGAGTCGAAGCTTTGCGGCAGGGCTTGACAGGCGGCGCGGACTTGGTCGAGATCGATGTTTGGGTGGTTCATGATAAAAGTTCTCCGGGAAAAAATGACAAAGTGGTCGGGCTAGACCTGGGTTGGTCTTGGGGATGCCGAGCGCTGTAGTGCCGCCAGGAAGTCGCGCCACGGCGGACTCTCGCCGGCGTCTTCGTCGAATTCGCCGCATAGCGCCGCGACGGTTCGGCCGGCGCCGTCGCGCAGCAGCAGGCCGCTAAAGCGTTGGTGGCGGAAGGCTAGTTCGGCGATCGCCAAGTGATCGATGGCGGTCTCGTTTAAATGCAGATTGAACTGGGGATCGAGGATGTTGAACCAGGGACCGGTAATCCGCAGGTTTTGCACCGGGCCGGCATGGACTTGCAACGCGGCGCGGCTGGCGGTCAGGATGTGGATAGGCAGCAAGGCTTGCGCCAGTCGACCGACGAAATCCCGAAACAGCCCGGCCGGCAGGCACGCGGCCGCTTGCCGGGTTTCGGCGTGGCGCCACAATGCGGTCCAGCGCTGCCATTGGGCCGGCAACTCCGGCTGCGGGTTTAGCCACGGCGCGCCGGGCGCGGTGGCGGGCAGTTCCAGCCGTGTCGACTGATCGGCGGCGCGAAAGCGCTCGACTAGATCCCAATAGGCTTGGATATTCGCGCCTTGGTTTATGACCCCGGCCCGATTGCTCGAGGGCATTCCGTTCGGGCTCGGTTCGTCTAAGCCCGAGGTCGTTCGTCCTTCGACAGGCTGGGGGCGAACGGTCTTTAAGGGTTGGGATAATAGATATATCTTGTGGACGGCTTCGCCGTCGGCACCGAAGAATTGCAGACTGCGGCGCGGGCCGTCGGTCGACGCTTCGCTGACCGCGTAAGCGCAATACCAGTCGCTTAGCGCCAGACACAGGTCGATGCGGCGGCCGGCGACGATCGCCAGCCGGCCGTGGGCTTCCGGCCGAGCGTATTCGCCGGTTTTTTCGTGGACGGCGGCGGCGTTGCGGGTCAGCGCCATCACCGGTCCCAGTGCGGCGACGCCGCTCAGCAGCGCCGGCCAGTCGCCGGTTTGCAGCCGGATGACGTTGTCGCCGCAGCCCGTGGCCAACAGTTCCGCTTCGCTGACGCCCAGCGTGGCGGCCGCGTCGCGTATCCGCAGGTGCGGCCGGCAACTTAGCAATTCGCGCCATGCGGCTTTTAAGGTGTCCGGCGCGGTGGCGTCTTGGGTCAATTGAGTGTTTAGCATAGCGAATCTCCTACAGGTCGAGGAAGGGGCCGCCTTGCGCGGCGGGGGGCTCGCGCAAGGCGGCGGTCGCATCAAGCGGCCAGGGAGTTACGGCGGTTCGCGTAGAGCAGCGACATCAGACCGGTACCGAACATCCAAACCGCCGCCGGTAACGGCACGTTGGAAATCGGTCCGCCCGAGGTAGTCAGCGGACCGATGTCGATTGCCACTTGGCCCAGGCTCAGGCTGGGTTCGGCGCTGCCGAACGTGAATTGATAGCTGGCCGCCGCGGTCGGCAGATCCCAAAAGGCCAGATACTGCACCAGCGCGACCGCGCCGAACGAGCTGTCGTAGGCCGGATCGTAGTAGGTCTGCGCGGTATAGGTCGGCGCCTCGCCGTTGAGCAGAATGCTGGAGTAATTGGCTTCGACGCCCCAGGTTTCGAATTGCAGCACCGCGCGGGTGGCGCCGGAAGTACTGCCGCTCAGCGAGGCGACGAAGTTTTCGACGACGCTGAAACTGTACAGATTGCCCGAGCCGGCCACGAAGGTGCCGCTGTTCCAGGCCAGATTGGCATTGCTGGTGCCGGCGCTGCCGACGTCCGGCGCGGCAGTGCGAGTGCCGGGGTAGGAACTGTCGACGAAGGTGTCCCATTCCGCGTAGAGCGTGCCGGTGTCGCCGCGATCCCAACCGCCCCAAGCGGCTTCGCTCGGGGTGTCGAAGCCGTAGCCGGCCGCGTAGGGATCGGGATTGTTGGTGTAATCGGCGTTGGCGATGCCGGCAACGGCCAGCAGGCTGGCGATCAGGGTCGATTGATGCAAGTGTTTCATGGGTAATGTCCTTTGAATGAATGTGAACGCAGCTCTTCGCCAGGAAGACGGTGCGCGGGTATTGCCGAATATACGATCCGCCGCTTCGGCCCCGAGCCGGCGATCCACGATGGCTGACGCCATCGGCGGTGGCGGATGGGAAAAACTCATGAGGTTTCGTCCAGGCCAGCCCGCTCGCGCGGCGGCGCGGCGAGTTCCGTCGGCGGCCGGTAGCGGGACTGGAAATCCACGACATAGCGGTATTGCTTGCCGCAATGAATGATGACTTCCTTCTGGCCGCGCTTGAGCAGGCGCATTTCCACGCGCAGTTCGCCGAAGCCGTCGTGGTGCAACAGTTCGTCGAACAAGGCTTCCAGTTGTTTTTTCGGGCCGTTGGCCCGGTGGCTATGATTCATCGTGGTTCTCTTCAGTAAGCGATTTTCAGCGTGACGCCGAGGTTGCGGCCGGGCCGGGAATAGCGGTCGCGGATGTCGGCATTGGCGAACGGACCCAAATTTCGGTGCGGATTGCTTTCCTGGGTGTCCACGTCTTCCCAATCGATGTAACGGCTGTCGAAGACGTTGAACACGCCCAGGTTTAGGCTGACGTGCGGATTGATCCGGTAATAGGCGTTGAAATCGACGACGCCGTAGCCGCTGGTCAAATAGCTGGCGTCGGCCGGCGCCGTGGCCGCCTGCTTGGGGCCGACCAGGGTCAGGATCAGTTCGCCGCCCCAATCGCCGGCGGCTCGATCGTAACGCAGGCCGACCACGCCCTTGATAGGACTGATCTTACGCAACGCGACATCGTCGCTCCGGCCGCTACGCAGATTGGTACCTTCGGTGTAGGAGCCGCTCAGCAGCAGGCTGCCGCCGGACAGTTCGGGCCAAAACCAATCCAGAAATACTTGGCTCTTGAATTCGACGCCTTGCATGCGGATCGGATCGGGGCTGTTGACGGTTTGAAAGGTCAGGTATTGGCAGCCGCTGCCTTGGTCGCAGATGGTCGCGTCGTACATGAAGTCCTCGTAGTCGTTGCGGAACAAGGTCGCGTCGAATTGGCCGGCGCCGCCCTGGCCGCGCAAGCCGACTTCGGCGCCGACGCTGGTTTCCGGAGTCAAGGCGCTGTTGGGTATCGTGGTGTAGCCGAAGGTGGCATTGGTAAAGCCCAGATTGCTGTCGCTGAAGTTGGGACCCCGGAAGCCGTGGCTATATTGGCCGTGCAGCGTGAAGGTGGCGTTCAAATGCAGCAGCGCGCCGAATTTGGGTAGAAAGGCTTCGGCGTCCTTAATGGTCGGTACGATGGGGGCCGCGCCTTCCGCGACGGCTTGGGCCGAAGCCTTTTCGAACAGGTAATCGCTTTTCGGCAATAGCCGGTAGTATTCCCAACGGCCGCCGGGGATCAGTTCGACGCGCCGGTCGAATAGGCCTATCGTGTCCTGCAGGTAAGCGCCGGCCTTGGTAACGGTGCTGAGCGGAAAGTCGCGCACCGGAAATTCGTCGGGCAGTATCGTATGGGTGACGGTACCCTTGCCGTTGCCGCACTCCGGGGTGACGCCGCCCTGGCGCGGCGGACGCGGTTTGCCGGTCAGGCAGGTTAGGGTGCCGTCGCGCTGCTGGGCCACGCTGTTTTTGCTGATCTGGCCGCCGTATTGCAGATCGTGCTCGCCGACGGCGAACTGGAAATGCTTGTCCAGTCGCAGTTGGCCGCCTAAGTCCTGGTTATCGAAATCGAAGATGCGTTCGACCAATACGTGGCCGTTGGCGTTGGAGGTCCGGTCCTGAAAAGTGACCTGGCGGGTGGCCGAGCGTTGCGTGTAAAACTGCCAGAAGACTTGGTCGAACAGCGGCGTTTGCACGGCTTTCAGCGTGTGGTCCAGTGCCAGCCGCCAACGCGATTGGTCGTCGTCGGTCAACATCCGGTTGACGAAGCGGTTGCTGATGTCCAGATTCTGGCCGTACAACGCGTCGAACTCCGAGACTTTGTTCAGCCATTCGCCGCTGATCCGCAGCACGTTGTCGTCGTTGAAGCGGTACAGCAATTTAGCCAGCAGGTTGTAACCCTGATTGTCTTGCGGGCTGGGTAGGGTTCGCCGCGCATCGCGGCTGTCGATGCCGCCTTGGTTGTCGGTTTCGTTGCCGTGGCTGTGGGTGAACACCGCCAATCCCTCCCAGCCGCCCAGCGCGCCGGCGGCGGTGCCGGTTTGGCTGAATTGGTTGTCGGTGGTGTTGTAATGCAATTTCAGGCCGGTATAGCTGGGTTTGCCGAATACCTTTAAATAGTCTTGCGGGTCCTTGGTGACGAAATTGACGGTGCCGCCCAGCGCGTCGCCGCCATAGGCCGCCGGGCCGCTGCCGCGTACGATCTCGACCGCTTTCAGCGCGTCCATGTCCACCGCGTTGCGGGTTGAATTGGCGAACGAGCCGATGCCGAAGCTATCCGGCAGGCGCACGCCGTCGATCTGCATCAATACCCGGTTGCCGCCTAGTCCGCGTATCGTGAAGCCGGTCGAGCCGAAACGTTGCGGATCGCTGCCGACATTGACGCCGGGTTCGTAGCGAATCAGATCCTTGATGTCGCGGACCATGCGTTGCTCTATCGTCGCCGCTTCTATCGTCGATTGGGTACCGGCTGAGGCGGTCTTTTGGACTTCCGCGGCGGATTTGACCGTGACTGTCGGTAGCTCGAGGTCTTCCGCCGCGTCCGTGGAAGGCTCTTCGGCGTGTGTCGGGCCGGCCAGCAGCCACAGCATCAGGCACAGCCGGCAATGCCGCGCATCCCGCTTGGGCAGCGGCTTCGGATAGCGGCGTCGGATAGCGGGTATCGTCGAAAATTCGTGTATGTCAACCATGTGTTGTCGCAAGCAGTCGGAATCGCTGGCTGCCTGGCACGCTGGCTAGGGGGCTGACGGGGTTAAAGGTCAAACAATGTCGACAGGCCGTTTGGGCCGTGTCGTCGTCAAGTTGGCCGGTCGGCCAATCCGATTTATAAAGCGGCCCCATCTATCACGGGTATTTCCGTTCGGGCTGGGTTCGGCTAAGCCCAGGCTGGCGTGCCCTTCGACAGGCTCGGGGCGAACGGTGTTTATAAGGGCCGGGTTAATTCTACTTTGTCAGATTTAAGCAATGCCGTCATGCCCGCCGGGACGCGGGCATCCAGTGCCATGGATGGCAAGCTTCGATCCGTCCGTGGGGTCTGGATTTCGGCAATCCCTGCCGAAATGACGAGCACTACCGAGAATCTGACAAGGTAGCATTAATAAATCGGTACTTTCTCTATCAGCCGGAGACGCCATGGCGTCGTCGGGCCGTTCGATGGCTTGGCGGCAAACGGAAGGGTGACATCCTTGTCGGCCGACCTATCCTGGTCGGCATCCGTCGCAGTCACGACCGCCGCGCTGTTCAAACGGCGGTTCGCGGCAGCCTTGCCATCAGTGCTCGGGTTCCGCGCCGGGAGCGGTACCGATAACATCGGAATTCGCATGCGTGCTCCGTGAGACTAGCGTTGTCCTCGAGTATTCGGCTACCTGGCGGTCGAAGGCTGGGTGGCGGGTTGGCCGGATCGCGGTCCGGCCGCGCGGGTTAAGGTTTTTCCGGCTCGGAGACGAAACCGATTCGGGTGACGCCGGCCTTGGCGGCATCGGCCAAGGTCTCGGCAACGAAACGGTACGGCACGTTTTGGTCGGCGCGCACATGCAGTTCCGGTTGTTCGGGCGATTGGGCGATTTCCGCCAGGCGTCGCCGAGATTCGTCGCGGTCGATGGCGTCTCGGTTCCAGAAAATCCCGCCGTCCGCGTCGATGGACAACGCGATCGGCGGCTGCTCGGGCCGTTGCGGAATGCTGCTGGCCTTGGGCAGGTCGATTTTCACCGCGTGGGTCATCATCGGCGCGGTGATCATGAAAATGACCAACAGCACCAGCATCACGTCGATCAACGGGATCATGTTGATTTCGGCGACGGTGTGACCGCCGGCGCCCTGTTTATCGAAGCCGCCGAATGCCATTAGCGTTCTCCGCCGACGTAAGCCAGTTCCGCGCCGATGGGCTGAGCGGGGATCTGGCCCGGATTCAGCGCGCTGCCGGTGGTCAGGAAGGCAAACAGGTCGTGGGCGAAGCCGTCCAGGCGCGACAGCAATAGGCGATTGCCGCGCACGCAGTCGTTATAAGCCAGCACCGCCGGAATCGCGACCGCCAAGCCCAGGCCGGTCATGATCAAGGCTTCGCCGACCGGTCCGGCGATTTGGTCCAAGGTTGCCAGTCCACCTTGGCCGATACCGACCAGCGCGTGATAAACCCCCCACACCGTGCCGAACAGACCGACGAAAGGCGCGGTGCTGGCGATCGAGGCGAGCGCAGTCAGGCCCCATTCCAGTTGGGCGGTTTCTTCGTCGATGGTGCGGCGCATGGCTCGGGTCAGGAAGTCGCTCGCCGAGCCGGCTTGTTGCAAGCCGTGGCCGTGGCGGGCGTGGTGCTGGCTGGCCGCCAGCGCATGCCGGGTTAGGTTGCTGAATGGATCGCGGCCTCGTACCTGGCTCGCGACCTCGGATAAGGTGTCCGCGTTCCAGAATCGACGTAGGAAGTCGTCGGCCTGGCGCCGCACGCGCACGGCGCGCCACGCTTTCACGACGATGAAATACCAACTGGCCACCGACATCGTCAGCAGCAGGCCGAACAAGCCGGCCCCGACGCTGTCGGTTTGGCTCAGAAAGTGATTGAGGCTTTGGTTAAGTTCCATGGTTTATCCTTCCAGAGAGAATGAAACGGGTATCACGACCCAGGCGGAGACGGTTTGTTCGCCGCGCTTGGCGGGCACGAAGCGCCATTGTTTGACGGTTTCCAGCGCGGCTTGGTCGAGGCGGTCGTAGCCGCTGGTTTTGCGCAACGTGACTTGGTCGACGCCGCCGCCGCCGTTGACCAGGACCCGGAGCAGAACCTTGCCCTGTTCGCCCAGTTGGCGAGAAGCGGGGGGGTAGGTAGGCGCCGGATTGTTTAGATAATCGGCGTTCAGGTTAGGTAGGCTCAACGGCGCGGAGGCGTTGGCGGTTTCCGCTGGCGCGGATGTCGGCGCGGGCGCCGAAGGGGTGATTGCGGGGTTTGGCGCGGATTCGGCGGGCGGCAATTCCGGTATGGGTTCCGGCGCGACGCTTGAGGCGGATTCATGGTTGGCCGCTGCGATTAGACGCGGTTGCTTGAGCGGTTTGGCGGCGGCCTTGGTTTTGGCGACCGCCTTGGCCGGTGTCGGGACCGGCGGTTTTGGCTGGACTTGCGGCGGCTCCGATGCCGGTTGGGCGCTATTGATCCATTCCACCATGATGGGGCGCGGCGGCGTCGGCGATGGTTGGGTATCACTGTTCGGCATCAAGCCGAACCAGGTCAGATGCAGTCCGATTGCCAAAACCAAACCTAAGCCGCTTTCGTTGATTTCAGCGGTGCGTGCGGTGATGGCCGCGGATTGATACGGACGCTCGGCCGGCAAAAAGCGCATCGGCGCCAGGCAGGATAGCGAACGTAAGCGGTGGGTCGGTAACATGGCAGCCTCTCCGTCAAGGGTGGAAAAGATTGGCTGGCTACCGGAGGGTGGCTGGCTGAGGTGGATGGAACGCGCTATTTGGTCAAAATCAGTTTGCCGTTGCTGGTAATGCGCAGTCGGTATTCTTCGCCTTGGTGCTCAATGACGATCTCGGTTTGGGCGCCGAACAGCGCGCGACTGTTCAGTCGCGGTCGGTTGCGCAAGGCCTCGGCATTGGCGCCGGCGGTTTTTGCCGTTGGGTTGGTGTTGGTTTCAGTCATAGGTTTCTTCCGGAATGGGTCGCGACGAATTTACTGGTATCGCGGCAGGCCGCCGTCCCGCCGATCAAGCAATAAGCCCGTCACGCGCTGCCAGTGGTCGTGCAGTTGTAAATACATATCGCGACTGGCGGCGGTATGGTCCAATTGCGGATGGCTTAACAGCAGCGCCAGCTGGCTGACGATGCGGTGCGCTAGTTTCGGGCAATGCCGGCCGTTGATGAATTGGGTCATTAGCAAGCAGGTCATCGTGTGTAGCTGCGTCAATTCACGGCCGTGGGCCGGGCTGGATAGTTGATCGTCGAACATGATGCCTCCGCTAACTTTGGAAATGATCAAAAACGCCGCACGCTGTTTAACGTGTTCAAGTTGTGCAGGTGCGGCGTGACAGGACGAGAGAACACTGTCGGTTACAAATGATAATGATTCTCAAATTCGAGTCAAGCGGAATTTTTGGGGGATATCGTAAAAGGGGCTTAAAAGACTTTGCGTTTGCAGGATTCGAGGGTTTAGAGCGACGCGTTTACGTTGGTGTGCGAATGTCGCCGTAAGTTAGTACCCGGTGAGTTTGGAAATGGCCGGAGTTGCGGGTATTTCGGTGACGGAGGGGGCAGCAATGGACCTGACTGAGCCTGTTTGCTGACGCGATCGGTAACGGATTGTTGGTGACGGGGTGGTGAGGCGCGCCCGACGAATCGGCGGGCGCGCGAAGAAAGGTCTCTGTGCTGGTTAAATCCAGTCGGAATCGCTGTCATCGACGGCATCGGCGTCATAGCCGCTATCGTCGCCGACCAAATAGTCGTTGCGATTATCGTCCGCTTGGGCGGTTTGGATTGCGTCGTCGCCGTAATAGTTGTTGATGACTGTTTGTTCCGGCATCAATTCGTTGGCGCCGTTGTGATTTCCCCAGGCAGATCCGCCGAAGCCGCTACCGTGGTGCCCCAACAGGCTTTCGATACCTTGAAACAAAAACGATCCCGCCACGACCCCAGCCGCCGTGGTGGCGATGTTGCCGAGAAAACTGGAACCGCCGCCGAAACTGCTCGCTTGCGACGGCATTGCCGCCGTTCTAGGGGGCTGGTAGCTGCCGGCACCCGGAACGCCCGCGCCGGCCGGTTGCGCCCACGGGTCGTTTTGCAAAAATCCGCCGCGTTGCGGCGTGTTCTGCAATTGGTTTTGAAGCTCGGCGATTTGTGCTTTCGCGGCGTTTAGGGCTTGGTCTTGCAACATCGCGCGTTGGACCAACAGGTAGGCGGCATCCGGCTGTCGCGCGACTACCTGGGCGATCAGCACTTCGGCTTCGGCGTCCTTGGCGGTCAATTTGAATTCGCTCAAGGGTTTCAAAAACTGGGTAAGTTGATCGCGTTCTTGTGGATTCATCGGAATGGCTCCCTGACGTTAAAATAAGCCGGCCCCGCGGCCGGTGTCGCAACTGACTGCCGGTTCGGCATAAAGTTTCCAACGATCTGGGGATGGCTGGCGGATTTTCAATAGCACGGCGATCTCGCGTGGTGTTGGGAAAGTCACGAATTACGCGGTGTGAACTTAGAGCCAGGCACGCATTGAGCCGGGCACGGGAGTCGGCCAAGCGAAGACGTTGTCGCCGGCCATAAGCCAGCGACAGACTGAAGCGAATCGGACTGGGTAAGCGTTGCGGGCTCGGTCCTTTCGCCGGAGAGACGGTTTACTGGGCTTTCGCCAATTCGGCGCGCATTTCGGCGATGACGGCTTTGTAATCGGGCTTGCCGAAGATCGCCGAACCGGCGACGAAGGTGTCGGCGCCCGCTTCCTTAATCTCGCGGATATTGGCGGTGTTGACGCCGCCGTCGATTTCCAGGCGGATGTCCAAACCGCTGTCGTCGATGATTTTTCTGACCTGGCGCAATTTAGGCAGCGCGGAAGGCAGGAAGGACTGGCCGCCGAAGCCGGGGTTGACCGACATCAGCAAAATCATGTCGCATTTGTCCAGGACGTGGTCGAGGAAGGACAGCGGCGTGGCCGGGTTGAAGACCAGGCCGGATTTGCAGCCGTGGTCGCGGATCATTTGCAGGCTGCGGTCGATGTGGCGCGAGGCTTCCGGGTGGAAGGTGATGTAACTGGCGCCGGCCTTGGCGAAGTCGGGAATGATGCGATCGACCGGTTCAATCATCAAATGCACGTCGATCGGCGCGGTCACGCCGTGCTTGCGCAACGCGTCGCAAACCAAGGGGCCTATCGTCAGATTCGGTACAAAATGGTTGTCCATCACATCGAAATGCACAATATCCGCGCCGGCATTCAACACGTTGACGACTTCCTCGCCCAAACGCGCGAAGTCGGCGGAAAGTATGGAGGGTGCAATCAGATTATCAGCCATTTTTTTATCCTGTTGGTGAGGTGAAGACCCGACATTATATTAAGTATTCGCGGTGAATTTCGGTTTTTTTGGCCGTAGTCAGCCGGGCGCTAGCTAGGTTCGGCGAGTCCGTGTCGGGACGGTTTTTAGCTGGGATTCGAGGATGGGGCGAGTGCGAGGTCACTTCGCCTCTGGAGGCTGTCGTAAAAATCAAAACAGAACCCTCTTCCGCGAGGAGAGGGGGCGTTAACGATACCCGCCCTCAGACGACAGCCGTATTAATGTCCGACGCCGGTTTGACGATGCCTTGCCGGCTGGCCAGCAAGGTCAGTTCCGCCATATTTTTTACGCCCAGTTTGTCCTTGATCGCGGTCGCGTGGTTGCAAACGGTTTTGTAACTCAGGCAGAGTTTTTCGGCGGCCTCCCGCGACGTCAAGCCGTTCGCCAACAGGCAGAAAATGTCGAATTCGCGCGGCGACAAGGCCTTGATCTTGGTCTCTTCATCCTGGTCCACGGCCATATTGATCGCAAGCTGCTGGGCGATATCCGGATCGACATAGGTACCGCCCTCGGCGATCGTGCACACCGCCGTCACCAAGGTGTCGGGCTCGTTGTTTTTAGTGATGTAACCTTTCGCGCCGGCTTTGATCGCCCTGGTCACGTAAACCAGCTCGTTGTGGATGCTGAACACCAGGATGCGGCACTGCGGGTGTCGGCTCAACAGGCGGCGTATCGACTCGAAGCCGCCCAATCCGGGCATCGACAAATCCATGACCACCACGTCCGGCGTCTGCTTGGAATAGAGTTGGCAGGCGGTTTCGCCACGGTCCGCCTCGTAAATTTCGCCGATGCGTTCCGATAGACCTAGGTAGGTTTTATAACCGGTTCTGACGACCGCGTGGTCGTCTACCAGCAAGACATTGATTTTACGATTCACTGAGTTCAGCCGGAAAAAAGTGGGTTGGATTGCCGGCGGCGTTGATGCGTCGGATCCGGGTTTGCACAGCGGCTTCGATGCCGCCCATGGTCATGATGCCCGTTTTCGTCGATTCGGACTATGGGAGCTTTTCCTGTTCTGATCGAGGTGTCGCGTGGTTGTACGGGAATATTTCTCGACAATTTTCTTGTCATTTTCCCCGTTTCTTCATGGATTCTTCCGTAACGCCGCAAGGGGGGCTTTCTTTACCATTTGCGGCAGCATGGCACGGCCGGTCTTAAGTCTTCGTGTGCGACTTGATCGAGACGGCTGATGTGAAAAGGCGATGGTTTCGCCGCGGGTTCCCGGATCAAGCCTAAGTCGAGCGCACCACCGTTCGGTTTCGGTGGGGGCTGTCGTCGGCGCATCGGCTTTTTAACCTAAGGCTCCCTTAAACCTGATCTGTCGGGCCATGCACCCCACATAAACAACACAGGAGGATTCATGCAAATTTCACGATTTGCCAAGCAGGTCACGACATCGGCTCTATTGACGAGCGCCGCGCTGGCCGTGTCGCAATCGGCACAGGCGAATAAGGAACTTGAACAATTGTCCAAGCAAAACACCAACTGGGTGATGCAGACCAAGGACTACAGTTCCACGCATTTCAGCGAGTTGATCGACATCAATGCCAATAACGTCAAGAATTTGAAAGTTGCGTGGTCGTTTTCGACCGGCGTACTGAACGGTCATGAAGGTGGCCCCTTGGTCGTCGACGGCATCATGTACGTGCATACGCCGTATCCGAATAACGTGTTTGCGCTGGATTTGAACAATCCCGACAAGATTTTCTGGCAATTCAAGCCTAAGCAAAATCCCGCCGCTCGCGCCGTGGCTTGCTGCGACGTCGTCAATCGCGGGCTGGCATATGCACCGGCGGGCAAGGATTACCCCGCCACGATCTTTCTGAATCAGTTGGACGGTCACATCGTCGCGCTGAACGCCAAGACCGGCGAAGTTTTGTGGAAAATGGAAAATTCCGACATCGCGATGGGTTCGACTCTGACCATGGCGCCGTTCGTCGTCAAGGACAAAGTCATCGTCGGTTCCGCCGGAGCCGAGTTGGGCGTGCGCGGTTATGCCACGGCCTACAACATCAAGGATGGCAAGCAGGCGTGGCGGGTGTACGCGACCGGTCCCGACGAAGACTTGAAACTCGCGAGAGACTTTAATAACGCCAATCCGCATTACGGTCAGTTTGGCTTGGGACAAAAAACCTGGGAAGGCGACGCCTGGAAAATCGGCGGCGGCACCAACTGGGGTTGGTACGCGTACGACAGCGATCTGGAGATGCTGTACTACGGTTCCGGTAACCCGGCTCCCTGGAACGAAACCATGCGGCCCGGTGACAACAAATGGACGATGACCATCTGGGGGCGCGACGTTAACACCGGCGAAGCCAAGTTCGGCTACCAAAAAACGCCGCACGACGAGTGGGACTATGCCGGCGTCAACTACATGGGCTTGTCCGAGCAAGTGGTCAACGGCAAAAAACGCAAATTGCTGACTCACCCCGACCGGAACGGTCTGGTTTACACCCTGGATCGCGAAAATGGCGATTTGATCAATGCCTTCAAAATCGACGATACCGTCAACTGGGTGAAAAAAGTCGATTTGCAAACCGGCTTGCCGATCCGCGACCCGGAATATTCGACACACATGGACCACCAAGCCACCGGCATCTGTCCGTCGGCGATGGGTTACCACAACCAAGGTATCGAATCCTACGATCCGAACAAGCAATTGTTCTTCATGGGTACCAACCACATCTGCATGGACTGGGAACCGTTCATGCTGCCTTACCGCGCGGGTCAGTTCTTCGTCGGCGCGACTTTGAACATGTACCCGGGTCCGAAAGGCACTTTGGGACAAGTTAAGGCGATGAACTCGGTCACCGGCAAAATGGAGTGGGAAGTTCAGGAGAAATTCGCGGTTTGGGGCGGCACCACCGCGACGGCCGGCGACTTGGTGTTCTACGGCACCTTGGACGGCTACATCAAGGCGCGCCATTCCAAAACCGGCGAGGAACTGTGGAAGTTCAAACTGCCTTCCGGCGTCATCGGTCATCCGATCACTTATAAACACAACAACAAACAATATGTTGCGATTTATTACGGTGTCGGCGGCTGGCCAGGCGTCGGCTTGGTCTTCGACCTAGCCGACCCAACCGCCGGTCTCGGTGCGGTGGGTGCGTTCAAGGAGTTGGCGCATTACACCCAAATGGGCGGCGGCGTGATGGTGTTCTCGCTGTAAATCGTAGGGTGGGCACATCGTGCCCACCTTTGGTCGACCGAATCGGTGGGTATTGCATGCCCACCCTACGCTGAAATCCAAACCATGAAAAAAGCGATACATATTTTTACCGCGTTGGCGCTGGGTATCGGGTCTGCCTGCGCCCAAGCCGAACCACCGGCCTTGAAAGTCTGCACGGCGGAAAACGAAATGCCTTACGCCAACAAAGCCGGCGAAGGCTTCGAAAACAAACTGGCGCAATACGTTGCGGAGCAACTGGGTCGCAAGCTGGAAGCGGTGACTTGGACCGATCCGCGTTACTTCATCCGCGACTTCGTCGACAAAGGCTTGTGCGACGTGGTGATGGGTGTCGATCACGGCGATCCGCGTTTGCTGACCACGCTGCCGTATTACCGGTCCGGCTATGTCTTCATTACCCGCGAGCAAGATCATTTGGACCTGCGGAACTGGGACAGCCCGGCGTTGAAAACCGCCAAGCGCATCGCGTTCGCGCCCGGTACGCCGGCGGAAACCATGCTCAGGGCGATAGGCCGTTACAACGACATGTTCAGCTATCAGCAAGAGCTGGTCGGGTTCAAATCCAAGCGCAATCAGTACGTCAAGTACGACAACGACAAGCTGGTGAATGAAGTGGCTACCGGCAAAGCGGAAATCGCCGTGTTATGGGGGCCGGCCGCGGCGCGTTACGTTAAAGCGTCCAATACCCCGTTGACGATGACGGTGATACCGGACGACAACAAGCGAGCCGACGGTGAAAAAGTCGGTTTCCATTACAGCACCTCGATCGGCGTGCGTAAGGGCGAAGTCGCGTTGTTGGAGCAATTGAACAAAATTGTAAGAGACAAGCAAGACGAGATCGGCGAACTGCTGGAAGCGGAAGGTATTCCGCTACTGGACGAACCCGAGACCGCCTTGTCCATGAACTAACAGGAATCATCGACAAATGAAATACAAAACCTTTTTGAGCGGCGCGGCCGCGATGTTGGCGATTGCCGCCGTCTCGACGGCACGGGCCGACATCACTCTGCGCCATGCCTTGACCGGCGAAACTCTGGATCTGAGTTTTGCCAAGAAGGGCGGCAATACCGACAAGTTCAAGCAATTCATGCAAACCGGTAAGAACCCGTACAACGGCGACGCGGAGGCTATCAAGAAGGGCGAAAGCCTATACATGACCGGTTGTTCCGGCTGCCACGGGCACGAGGCGGAAGGTAAGCTGGGGCCGGGACTGGCCGACGACTATTGGACCTATCCGCGCAACGCCACCGACGTGGGTTTGTTCGAGGTGCTGTTCGGCGGCGCCAACGGCATGATGGGGCCTCAGTACGTTACGTTCAGCACGGACGAAATGTTGCACATCATGGCTTTCATACGCCACATCTACAAAGGCGACCCGAAAAAGGCGGACTGGTTGAAATAAGGTCGCTTCACTCCGGATTGACTACGTCGCGACGTTGGCGCGCCCGGAATTCCAAATACTTATCAGGAGATCAACATGAAACACTTTTTGACCTTAAGCAGCGCAACATTGGCTTTGACTTTGGCGGCGTCCGCCCAGGCCTACGACGGTACCAAATGTAAGGAAGCCGGTAACTGCTGGGAACCGAAACCGGGTTATCCCGCGCAAGTGGCCGGTAGCAAATACGACCCGAAACACGATGTCAACGAACTGAACAAGCAAAGTCAATCGATCAAGGAAATGGAGGCCCGCAACGCCAAACGCAGCGAAATTCTGGCCAAAACCGGCAAGTTCGTCTACGACGTCGAAGGTCAATAAGCCCGAGCAAGACGGTTAAAAGCCGCTTGGCGACCGCGAACGGATCGCCAGTGTTTTTTCGACCAAGGCAGGCGGCGAACACCGAGGTGTTCGCGCGGGCGTCGTCACCAGGCCCTTAGGACGCCGCCAGGGAAGGCGGCAACCCTAGAGACCAGTCTAACGGAATAGGCTTGGACCGCTGGACTTGCGGCAAGGGTAGGCCGTGCGTTTGGCCCAAGATAAGACTGAAGCTCACGGCTCCGGGCACCGCCCGGAGTTTTTTTGCCTATATGCCCGTAACGGGCCAAGCTAAACATGATCACCGAACATACGCTAGCTAGCCGGCGCGACGATGCGCTGGCGCTGGAAAACCAGATAAACCGGATTGTCGTCGGCCAGCGGACGGCGGTGCGCAATCTCCTGATCGCGGTATTCGCTCGCGGTCACGTGCTGCTGGAAGGTCAAGTCGGCGTTGGCAAGACCACGCTACTGCGTACCGTCGCGCAGGGACTGGGCGGTCGCTATCAGCGCATCGAAGGTACCATCGATTTGATGCCCGCCGATTTGATTTACTACACCTACCTGAACCAGGACGGCCGGCCTTGCGTGGATCCCGGTCCGCTGCTCAAGCAAGGCGAGCAGTTATCGGTGTTTTTCTTCAACGAAATCAATCGAGCCCGGCCGCAAGTGCATTCGCTGCTGTTGCGGGTCATGGCCGAGCGCGCGGTTGGCGCGTTCAACCGCGAATACCGGATGCCGCACATGTTGGTATTCGCCGATCGCAACCGGGTGGAACGCGAAGAAACTTTCGAATTGCCGGCGGCGGCGCGCGACCGGTTCCTGATGGAAATCAACATCGCCGCGCCCAGCGACGATGCGGTATTGGACGAATTGATGTTCGATCCGCGCTTTCACGATGTCGACGCCTTAATCGCCGGCATGGCGGAGTCCGGTATCGGCTATCAAAACCTGAACGCGCTGGGCGAGGCGATTCAACAACGCGTTCAAACCAGTCCGGCGCTACGCAAATACGCGCTGGATCTGGCCAAGGCCAGCGGCGATCCCAAGGCGTACGGGATTAGTTTGAGCGATGTCGAGATGGAGCGCTTGCTGCACGCCGGTGTCAGTCCGCGCGGCATGAGTTATCTGATCCGCGCCGCCAAGGTTCGGGCTTGGCTGGAACAGCGCGACAGCTTGTGGCCCGAGGATATCCAGGCGGTGTTCGCGCCGACGATGAGTCACCGCTTGTTCTTGAATCCGATCTACGCCTACCGTCACGACGAGCTGTTGCCGGCCTTGGTCGGCGAAATCCTCAATCACATCGCAGCACCTTGAGTCCCATGAACTGGAAAACTTTGTTACGCGCCATGATTCCGCACGCCGGACTCGGCCATTTATTGGAAACCTATTTGACTTGGTCGGGCGTCGGCATCATCAGCTCGTTTATCGCCAGCGCCCTGGATGCTTATTCCGACATTCCCTACGCGGCCTACTACACCAGCGCGTTGAATGACGCGGTCGGTTTCAAATTCTGGATTTTGTTGTCGGTGATTGGCGTTCTGCTGTTCTGCCTCAGTGTGCCGGTGCTGTATCTGGCGCTACGTTTTCCCGGATTGGCCGGGTTTTCGGCGCGGATGCGCCGCTTTACCTATACCTTTTTTTTGGTGGCCTTCGACGAAGGGGCATTGATGATCGGCATCTTGACCGCGAATTTTGTCGATACTAACGAGCGAATTTCCCTGCTCGCCAGCAAGTCGTTCTTATTCAGCGATGTCGGATTTTTTACGATTGTGGCGCTGTTAATTCTGGATTCCCTATTGTGGCTGGTCGGCGAGGCTATTTATAGCCGTAATGAGCGCGGTTACTCCGGCGTCGTCGAACTGCTGGTCAACGCGCCGCTGAAATATTCGCTGCCCGGTTACTGCCTGGTCACCGGTTTGGTGGTTCAGGTCATCGTGTCGCAATAGCTGCCGGCGGAGCCGATCCTTCCTACATGCCGATCCAAGTCCACCGCTAGCTGCATCGAGTTTCATGGCGATCAATATCGAACCTTTCCAATACCGCTTGTCGGGTCCGGCTGTTCAAGTCTATCCCGGAGCGCACCCAGGGCAGATGGTCGGCAACGGACAATTGTTCAAGCGGCACGAAGCCCTGATCGCGAGGCCGGACCCCCGACGGATAGACCTGCGCGCCAGTCTGCTAGACCCGTTTGGCCAGTACCGGGTTAAGGCGCATCAGGAGCATAGCCGGGTCGAAGTCATGGTGCTGGCCGACTTGTCGGCCTCGATGGCTTTCGTCGGCCGGCGCGATAAACGCCGAACGATCGTCGAAATATTACTGGCGATCGTCGAATCCGCCCATGTCGCCGGAGATCGGGTGGGCTTCGCCGGGTTCGGCGCTGCCGATAGGCCCTTGGTGTTTCAACCGCCCGGATCGATAGACCTCGGCGGCGTGGATCGTTGGCTGGAGGCCGTGTCTCGACTTAAGTTAAAGCCGGGGTGCGCTGGCTTGTGGCGGGCGCGAGCCTATCTGCCGGCTCGACGTTCCCTGGTGTTTTTGATCGGCGATGGTCATTGGCCGCTGGTTCGCTTGCCCGCGTTGCTGGCGAGTCTGGGCCGTCACGAATTGGTGCCCTTGCTACTCTGGGACGAACAGGAATATCTGACCATGCCGGATTGGGGCTTGTTGGTCTGGCAAGATCTGGAAACCGGGCGTCGCCGCCGCGTGTGGATGCGGCCGGCATTGAAACGTCGTATCGAAACCGCCTATCAGCAACGCCGTCGGCAACTGCAGCACGCATTCCGGGCCTTCGGTCACGAGCCGATGTTTATCGAGCAAGGGTACCGGGCCGAGCAATTCAACCAGTACTTTCTAGCACGGGCGGCATGATGCGCGGGTCGAGTAACCTATGCCGCCAAGAAGGCCGGCCTTGTTCGCCGGCGTCGGCGCTTGCCGAACGTCGGCGAGCCGTCGTTTACTGGATTCGTGCCGGGGTATTGAGCTTGATCGCCGGATTATTGGCGGCATGCTCCGCCGCGCCGATCCGGCCGGTCAGCGCATGGCGGGTGGAGACGCCGCGGCCTTTCGGCTACCAAATCGGCGATACGATACCGATGCGGATCACCGTGCAGATCCGCTCCGGCGTGGTATTGCACGCGGATAGCCTGCCCAAGCCCGGACCAATGAACCGATGGTTGCATCTGCGCCAAGCGGAAGTCGAACCGTCGGGCGACGACGAATATCGGGTGAATTTGGAATATCAGGTGTTCTACGCGCCGCTGGAGGTCAAGGCGCTGACGATTCCGGGTTTCCCGTTGCGTTTCAGTCAGCACGGGCAAAGCCTCGAACAGCGAGTCCCGGACTGGCAATTTACCGTGGCGCCGCTACGCGAGTTGATTGCTCGACAGGATGAAGCCGGTGAGTATCTGCGCCCCGATCAGCCGCCGGCGCCAATCTCGGGCGCCGATGTTCTGCGTAATATGCTAGTCGCGGGTCTGGCGGCGCTGGCGCTTGGCTTACGGCTGGCTTGGCAATACGGCTATTTGCCGGGACTGCCCCGGCGTAGCCTATTCAAGCGCGCCAGTCGGCAATTGCGCGGCCTGCGGGCCGTGCAAATGGCCGAAGCGCTGACGGTCATGCACGGCGCGTTGAATCGCTTGCACGGCGGACCGCTATTCGGGCACCGACTGGAAGATTTTTTCGGAGCCCACCCGCATTACCGGTCGTTGCAAGGCGAATTGAGCTGGTTCTTCGACTATTCCAACCGGTTTTTCTTTGCCGACCAGACGGCCGCGACCGACGACGCGATCGAGCGCTTACGCCGACTCTGCGGCCAGTGTCGAGATGTCGAACGGGGCGCCCGATGAATTTGGCTGTCGAACAGGTCTGGCCGCTGGCCGGTTTAGTACTATGCGCGTTGCCGCTGTGGCGTTTGGGCATGCGTGTCGGCGAACATCCGGCGCTGGACTTGCTGCCGGCCGATCCGTTCTCGAATTTGGTAGACGCGTTGCTCCGTCTGCTCGGCGCGTTGACGATCGCGGCGCTGGTGTTGGGTTTGGCTGGGCCGTATCGCAAGGAGCAGCAGGTGGAGCGCATCGGTCACGGCGCCCACATCGTGTTGTTGCTGGATCGCAGCAATAGCATGGACAACACGTTCGCCGGCAAGGCACCCGACGTCGGGCATCTCAACGGGGGGAGCGGCGAAGAATCGAAGGCGGCGGCGGCCCGCCGATTGCTGACCCAGTTTGTCGATCATCGCGATCACGATTTGATCGGCGTCGCGGCCTACAGTACTTCGCCGTTGTTCGTGATGCCGTTGACCGAAAACAAACCGGCGGTGCGGGCGGCGATCGCCGCGACGGCCCAGCCGGCGCTGGCCTATACCAACGTCAGCAAGGGCTTGGCCTTGGCGTTATCGTATTTCGACGACCAGCCGGTATCGGGTTCCCGCATCGTTTTGTTGGTCTCGGACGGAGCGGCGGTGATAGACCCGGACAGCGAGGCCAAATTGCGCCAGTTGTTCAAGCAGCGTCAAGTGCGCTTGTACTGGGTGTTTTTGCGCACCGCAAACAGTCCGGGATTGTTCGAGATGCCGACCGATCCGCGCGACGATAACGCTCAAGCCATGCCCGAACGCTATTTACATTTATTTTTTTCCAGCCTGAATATTCCCTATCAAGCTTACGAAGCCGAAAATCCCGGTGCGATGCGTCAGGCGATAGACGATATCAATCGTTTGGAGCATCGCCCCTTGCACTATTTCGAACGGATTCCCAAGCAGGATTTAACGCCGCTGTGCTACCGAGTCGCCGCCGGGCTAGCGGCTTTGCTGATAGGCGCCAAACTTTGCGAGGTCAAATACTGATGCGCGGTCTCACACACGGTTTGCTCTGGGCGGGCTTGCTGACCGCACTGTTGGTTGGTTTGGTACAAGGAGCCCGTCTCTATCGGCTGGCCGGCCAAAACCAATTGATCGAGCAATTGCTGGCCGGTCGCGACGTAGAGATCGAAGATCTGGCCGACGCGCCGCCGTCTCTACGGATGGCGAGAGCGGTGTATTTGCGCAAGGCCGGCCGCTACGACGATGCGTTGGCCACCTTGAACGTCTTGCTGCGGCAGGCCCCGCCGGCCTTGCAGGCACAGGCGCGTTACAATCTGGGGAATTTGTATATGGCGCAGGCGCAGGAAAAGCTACACGCCGGCAATATCAACGATGCGACGCCGTTGGTCGGCTTGGCTAAGCAAGCCTATCGCGACGCACTGATCGCCGAGCCGGGCTACTGGGATGCCAAGTACAATCTGGAAGTGGCGATGCGGCTGTTGCCGGAAATGGATAGGGTCAATAGCGGTCACGAACCGGACGACGGTCGGGAAAAGACCCAGCTGTGGACCACGCTGCCCGGATTTCCGCGCGGTTTGCCATGAGCAGTGCCCAACGCGCACGCCGGGGTCTCGGCGCCGGCCGTCTCATTATGCATCGTTGAATCGCCATGCCCGGACCGAATTTTAGAGACTACCGCTGGTGGCTGTTAGTGCTGGCGCTAATGATGACCGTGCTGGCCGCGACGGGCCCGACTCGACAACGGCAGCGCCCGCTATACCAGTTGATCTTCGTCGTGGATATTACCCGCAGCATGAATGCCGAAGATTATGTGTGGGAAGGGCGAGCCGTCAGCCGGCTGGACTTTGTCAAACACAGTCTGCGCGAGCAACTGCTGGCGTTGCCGTGCCAATCGCGCGTCGGTTTTGGGATATTCACCGAACGCCGATCGGCGCTGTTGTTCGAGCCCATCGAAGTCTGCTCCGGCTTCAACGAAATCGACGCGGCGTTGGCGGCATTGGATTGGCGGATGGCGTGGGCCGCCGATAGCCGGATCGCCGCCGGCCTGGCCAGGACTTTGGAAGATTTCAAAGCACGCGAGGAAACCTTGGTGTTCTTGACCGACGGCCAGGAGGCTCCTCCGCCCAACGCGCGCTACCAGCCCGATCTCGGCGGGTTTCGCGGTCAAGTGCAAGGTGTGATTATCGGCGTCGGCGGCGATAACCCCGCGCCGATTCCCAAATTCGATGCCAACGGCCAGCGCCTGGGTTTTTACAAACCCGAAGACGTGCCGCACCGCTCGACCTTCGGCGAATCCGATCTGAATCCCGAAAAAATTCAAGGCTATGACGCCCGCAATGCGCCGTTCGGTAGCCAAGCGGTGATCGGCGACGAACATATGAGTCGCCTCCACGAAGATTATCTGAGACGCTTGGCTGCGGAAGCTGGATTGAGCTATCAACGTCTGACCGATCCCGGCAGTTTGCGGCCGGCCTTGCAGCAAGCGGCATTCGCCAAACCCGGCGTCGTTTCCGAAGATGTTGCCTGGCAATACGCCGGTCTGGCGCTGTTGGCGCTGGTGGGTGTTTTCGTAAAATAGGTCGGGTAAATATCGGTGACCCAAGCAAAAACTGCCTTGTCGTCGAATTGTGCAGAATTGGGATTGTATCGTTTCCCGATCACGGCGAGGACGCCGAAGAGTTGAGTTCGCTGGCTGACGGGGCAAGGTGTACTGTCAAGAAATCCGGTAAGACCGCCTTTGCCTTTTATGCGCCGGACACGGCGCACCCGTCGTACCAGCGACTTAGTTCGGCGGCGGCAGCACGTAGCGAAATGTTAAATTAATCCTGGGATCGGCGACTTCCGGTGCCGGCGGCAGGCTATGCCGCCAATCGTGTTGAAACGATGGCCGCATCGTCAGTAGCGTGCCGGCATTTAGTCGGGTGCTGCCTTGTTCTC
Source organism: Methylomonas sp. MS20 (assembly GCF_050275925.1). NCBI lineage: Bacteria > Pseudomonadati > Pseudomonadota > Gammaproteobacteria > Methylococcales > Methylococcaceae > Methylomonas > Methylomonas sp. MS20. Next base: position 3,069,137 of record NZ_CP189962.1, on the reverse strand, counting down.
CGCTGCGCTTGTGGCGGTAGGCGAACGTACGGGTGGCGCCCAAACTCAGCGAAGCGATCAACGGTTCGTCTCCCATTTCGCGTTCGTTGTCCGAATGCCAGCCGACGTAGTCGTTGCCGTCGCGGTAGAGATTCACCAGTACTGCGTTGAATTTTGCGTTCAAACGATGCTCGATAGCGGTTCTCAGTTCGGACAATAACGGAGTCCAGGGCCGGGCGACTAGCAGGTTGTTGCTGTAACTGTAACGAATGCCGGGATCGGCGTGCCAAGTTTGCTGTCTCGGCAATTCGAACCAGCGTTCGCCGACTTGGTAACGGTTGTTCGGCCAATCCTGTTCGTCGAGCAAGCGTTTGAGGAGTTGCCGGCAGTCGGCTTGGTCGTAGAATCCTTCGATTAACTCCAGTTCGGGAACGGCGCTCATGCGGCGTTGGTGTCTCCGGCGCGCGAGTTCGCTTGATGGATATGGGCGGCCAACGCGCTATCCATCGTCGCGACATGTAATTTGAACCATTGCGGCAGCCTGTCTTTGACGAAGGCGCGCCCGAACGGAATCAGGCCTTTGTCGATGCGCGACTGAAATTGTTTGAATTCGGCCAAAACGCGCTGGTGTTCGCCTTTGTGTTCGGTTTCCGCCGGGAAGGCGAAGGTTTGCATCAATTGGTTTTCCAGCTCGAAGTGCTGTTCGGTATGGTGATAGAGTTCGCGGAACAGGGCGGGAAATTCGTTATTGTCCGCGCTATCCAACTGATTTACCAACGCGATGAAGGATTGATGGTCGTGATCGATAGCATCGTATCCAACCAGGGCCGTTTCGGCCGCCGAAAGTAAGGTCATGTCGTCCACCCAAACGATAGTTGATGTTTACGCAACGGATTTCTTATCGAGATTTTGAAGCAGATTTTATGCCCGACACAGAAGGTGCCGTCAGCGTGACCCGACCAAGGGGTGGCAGCGGCGCCGGGCGCCAAACTGCCACATCAAGGTCGATCAATATTAGCCTTTGCCGGGTAACATACCGACCGTGCCGGGTTTGATACGTTTACAACTGACGACAATGTCTTCCTGGTGACAGCGTTTTAAATCGGCTTGGTTTCCGCAACTGTCGCAAACGGTGTTACCCGCGGTTTTGATTTCTTCGACGTGCCAACCGTAACCTTGGGTTTGGCAGAACTTCTTGCTGAAGCGTTCGATGTTATAGGGTTTGGCCGCGGCGTCGCGCGCCTTGGGTTCGGCGTCGCAATGCGCCGGTGCCAGACTATTGGCCATCAGGTCGCGATAAATATATTCGGTGGCTTGCAGCGGTGTGTTGATCAACATGGTCAGCAGCAAACTTAACATAAACGGAAATTTGCGCATGTTCAGTCCTCCCGGTTGGCGATGACGCGGATATTCATTAAACGGTGTTCCTCGTTGATTTGGTCCTTGATGGGGGCGAATTTTTCGTTTTCGTTCAGCTTGACCGCCAATATCGCGCCGACGACCACGACGACCGTCACGACAACATACAGTACGAAATGATCTTTCTCTTGGTGTACTTCACTCATGGTTTACCTCTTATTTTCGGCGATGGCCGAAGTCGGGTCTAGTAAGAATGGAAGCCGGTATTGTCGGCCAACTTCGGCCGGGAACTCGATTTCCGGTTTCGCTACCGGCGGACGCCGGACAAGAGGAATAGGCCGGATGGTTGGTGGATCTGTGCCGGAAGGTCGGGCGCGGCCGAGGGCAAGAGCCGCGCGCAACCAACAATTTAAAAACCGCGTGATCGGCGTCCGTTATTGGTAGCGAATCGAAACAATATAACAAGCGGCCGGACTTGTCAAACAAATATCGTTTCAATATTAATAATGGGCGTCGTCGCTTCGGGGCGTGCGATCCAAGGACGAAGAGTAGGCCGCCGATTCAGGACGACCAGGGGGCCTGCGACCGGCCGGTCAATGGCTGGTGGTTAGCCGAATCATGTTTTGGGCCGTGAGTGTAAACCGCGATCACTCCGGGGTGGCTTTGCGGTCCAGATAACTGTCCTTGAGTTTGACGTAGTGCGACGCGGAGTAGGCCAAAAAGATCTTCTCGTCGTCGGTTAGCGCGCGAGCGGCCTTGGCGGGTACGCCGATGTACAGATATCCGCCTTCCAATTTTTTACCCGGCGGCACTAGCGCGCCGGCACCCAGCATGCTGTAGTCGCCGAGCACCGCCCCGTCCATGATGATGGCGCCAATGCCGATCAGGCAATAATTGCCTATCGTGCAACCGTGAATAACCGCGCGATGACCGATCGTGACGGACTCGCCTATCCTTAGGGGATAGCCGCTCGGCGAATAGTCGCCGGCGTGCGACACGTGCAAGATGGAGCCGTCTTGAACATTGCTGGCATTACCGATGCAAATTTTCTCCACGTCGCCGCGCAAGACTGCGGTTGGCCAGACCGAAACGTCGTCGCCCAATTCTACGCTACCGATGACGACGGCGGTTTCGTCGATCAGGACACGCTCGCCGAGCTTGGGTTTGCTGGATTGATAGGTTCTGATTGCCACGTGAACTCCTGTTCTTTGCCATAATTGCCAAAATGTTACGCAATTGCACGATGCCGCGCCAGTACTGAAAGGAAGCTTGGTGGGCGTGGAACTTTATTTTCAAAAGTGGCGGCATGGTCGATGACGTCGGAGCGGACTTTATAGGGAACCGAAAATGGCGAAATGTAGCGCGTGTTCCGCGCCGTTGGCGGCGAATAGTCAGATTTGCCGGTATTGCGGCGTGCGCAATGATATCGATCTATCGGGCAAGTATGATTTCAGCCCGATTGGGACTCAGACCTCGAGAATTTGTCCGGTGTGCGACACCCCGTTGCAAACCGTGGCACTGGAAGGCGAACAGGTTTTGCAACTCGAACGCTGCGGGACTTGTTATGGCTTGTTTTTCGATCCGGGGGAAATCGAAACTTTGTTGGCGCGGACGGCCGGATCGACATTGGCTGTCGATCGGGCCTGGTTGGACGGCATTAACCGCGAGCGCTATTCGGCGGACGCGCGCGTCCGTTACTTAAAATGTCCGGTATGCCGAGTGTTGATGAACCGGGTACTGTACGGTTACCGCAGCGGCGTCGTAGTGGATCGTTGCGCGAGTCACGGCGTATGGCTGGACGGCGGTCAAATCAGTCATTTGCTGGAGTGGCAGCGGGCGGGAGGTCGAATGTTGGCGAACAAGCGTCCGGTGGCCAAGCGGCAATCCGCCGCCAATGCTAAATCGGCAACACTTTCTACCATGAAAGCGGCGCGTGATGGCGACTCACGCGATTGGTTGGCGGTCGCCGAATTGTTGGCGAATTTGTTGTCTTAAGCGGCCGACGGTGTGGTCGGAGCGGGATTCCAGTACGGATCCGCTTTCAAATGAATCGCCAGCTGCGCTTGCAGGCGGGCATAAATCTCGGGAAATTCCGACGCTACATCCCGATAGGCGTCGGTTTCCAAATCGTAGAGTTGGTACACCGGGCCGCGGTGGGTCGCGATGCAAATCAATTTCCAGCGGTCGTCTTGTATCGAACGGCTCTTCGCTTGGATAACGGTTGGATAATACTTGGCGTTGATGACCAATGTGCCGGCTTGCTGGTCGGGGATGTCCAACAATTCGACGATGTTGGGGTAAAGGATTTGCTCGGGATGCAGGCCCGGCACCTTGCCGAGCCAAATTCCGGTTTCCTGATAGGCGTATAGATTGGGCGATCGGTTTTCAAGAATGTAGGGCATCAGGTTGGTGCCCGGCAAATGCTCCGGAACGTCCAGCTTCAACCAGCCAAGCAATGTCGGCATCACATCCACGGCGCGGCAAACCGGCTCGAACTTGACGCCTTTCGGCATGCCGGGGCCTTTCATGACCAGCGGGATGCGGCCGCTTGGATCCTTGCCTAACAGCGTGTTGCCTTGCCCCCAACAGCCGGTCTCGAAAAAATCGGCGCCGTGGTCGCTGTAAATCACAATCAGCGTGTTTTCGGACAAACCCGATTGTTCGATAAAATCAACGATTTTGCCGACCTCGTCGTCGAATTGTCTGACGCAGCTGTCGTAGAGATTGATGATCTGCGGTACGTCGAAATAATCCGAACCTCTCTGCTGTTTATCGACGATTTCGCAAGGCGTGGCGAGTTTGGTCATGATGAATTTCGACTCGCCTCGGTAATTCTCAGGTGTGAATAACTTGTAATAGGGGTAATCGCAGGTAAACGGAACGTGCGTGGTCGAGGTAAACAGATTCAGAAAAAACGGGCGCTCCTCTCGCGCCGCCGACGCAATAAATTGGCGGCATTCCCGGCCTAGCTTACCGGTCAGCGGCATACCGGCCAGATAATACAACTCTGGCAGGTACTTTTTTCCCAGTGAATTGTTGGTAAACAACGATAAAAAACCGCGAATGACGGACGGTCCTTGTCTGAACAACAACTTGAGATTCCACTGATCTTCGGGCAACGATACGGTTTCGAATCCGAAGTCTATTTTCCCGAAGTCCGCGCCGGCCCAGTCGGAAACCGCTAGGGTCGAATAGCCTTGGGCTTTTAAGCACTGCACTAAACTTGGATAAGGTAGCCGGCATTCCTCCGCGGACGGGTAGTTGTCGCGAATGCCATGTTGGTAGGGCCATAAACCCGAAAACAACGACGCGACACTGGGCGCCGTTCTAGCCACCGGGGTTATACAGTTTCCAAGTAACACGCCGTCGGCGCACAACTTGTCGATATTCGGTGTCAGATTTCTGCGATAGCGATAAGCGCCAAGGCGGTCGCAACGCAAGGTGTCGGCACCGATCATGACAATGTTCGGGAAGGACGGTGATTTTGGTTTGGATTCGAGCGGCGCGGGTTCCTTGACCCTAATACTGATCGCTAACCAACCGTATATAAGGTTGATCGCGAAAATATAAACGGTTTCCGGAAGAGCCGCTGAAAACAAGTTCAAGCCTGATATTGTCACCCAAACGAAGATGCCAGCGAATTTGATTGATTTCAATATTGCAGGCGTCAATGCGTCGTGCAGTCCATATAGCCTGGAAAAACGATACTGAAACGATAATTGAATCGCGCCTGGAGAAAATAATAATTGGTAACAAAAGAAATATCCAATCACAAGAGCACTCGAGCATAAGCCGAAAAAAAATGCTGTCGAGGTTTTGAATTCGATATTCAATAGTAGAGCGCAACTTTGCCAGAATATAGGACCCGGCAACGCCGTCAATAGAAATATCACGTAACACCAAAGGGCTAAGCGAAGACCGGCATAAACCATGTGCCAGCGAAATTTCCGTTCAACTTCCTCCGGAATTCCAGGGCCGGTTCGCGAATAGTTGTGCCAGGTTTGGCTGATTAAAGCGACCATGCCAAATAACGAGGAAAGGCAAGCGGAGTAGAGGAGCTGGGCGACAGTTTCCATTAAAATGCGCTACGGCCGAGTTAAATTTAGTAAGCGGGGATTCGTTTATGTTTCTTAAGCCCCGAATTGGTCGCGGATATTTGCGCCAGCTCCTCCAGAGCGAATTTTTTGATTAGCACGGCAATGAAAACTAAATGATAAAGTAAATCCCAATACGACAAGCCTAAAAATAAAGTTCCGATCATATAGCAGATCAGAGATGCCCTAAGCATCAGACAGTAATATCCGACCCATTCCAGTTCCGGGATGCCTTTGGTTTTTCGCATGAGCAGCGTTAGGTTGACTAACGAGCCAGCCAACAGCGAGAACCACAAGCCAAACGCCACAAAACCGTGCTCGGCTAGGATTTCCACGTAAGAACTGTGCCAATCGCGTAAGGTCACGAACTTCCACCCTTCAAAACCGCAACCGGTAAACGGATGACTTACCGCATAATTCCAGCCGTCGGTCCAGGCAACGATGCGGCCCATGGCCGATTGATCTTCTTCATAGCTTTCCATGGTATGCATACGTCCGAACCATTCATCCGGTAAATAATCCTTAACGAAAAATACCCCGACGAAAACCAGTGGAATCGTTAAATATTTCCGTCCTGAGTTTGAAATCAAGATGAACGTCAATGCAATCATTGTCAATAACGCGCCGCGAGACCAAGAGGATAAAGCGGCCGCGTAAATAACCGGTACCGAAAATAAAGTAACTCTCTTCAATAATTCATTTTTGAGTTCGCGTCGAAAGATTAATAATAATGGAATAACCATTAGCATTGCTATCGCGAATTGATTGTTGTCTTCGAATTGAGTACCTGGTGGACCGTAAACTCGATGAGAAAACCCTTTGGCTATCGCGAATATTCCTCCTTTGACGGCTACAATGCCGATAGAAATACCAATAGTCGATATCAGGTAGTACAATTTAGTTCTTGTGTTGATTAGAGTCAGTGTAAAGTAAAACGGTATATATATTTTTGTGACAAACCAGAAGCGGGACCAAGCAATATCTTGAAGCGGCGACTGAGTCGTCGTAAACATGAAATACACCCATAATAAGAAGAAGACGGTGACTCTCCAGTCTTTGGGTATCGGTTGCTTATCTTTGGTGGTAAATGTACTGATTACGACAACCAAAAATAAAATCATGTAAACCGGTAAGGTACGTACGAAGCCCCAAGCATAGGCATGAGGATTCATGTAACTGAAAATCGCCAGTGACAAAACGCCCCACCAAGGCCGTTTGATAGCGGCTACAATGCAGCCTGAAAGAAAGATAAGTACAACGATGTCGCGCACGTGAGGCCTGTGTGTTGATTAGATCCTATAGTCTGGGTTTTCTTTCCATCGACTAAAGTAACCGCATATTTGCCCAAGTGCATGTGTGAAATTCATGCATTTCCTTAATTCAAGTTTTTGGTTCTTTAATGCCAAAGTTAGCCACAAAAAAAATAATTTTAATGCCTGACTAAATAGAAATAGAGGAACTCCAAAAAAATTGCGTTTATATTTAATTCCGCAATTATAGGCGCTTCTAAAGCCGGAGCTAAAATGTAATTTTAGGAAGTAGCTAGGCTTCAACCGCCAAGGTTCGACGGAATGTAGAACCGTCATATCTGGGCGGTAGCGGATTTTCATAGCGGAATTCAGAAGGAGGCCGAACATCATAACATCTTCACCGCCACCGATTGCTTTTCCCTGCCTGTCGTAACGCTTGTCGAACCGTAGATCTGGATTTTCGCGGAATATTTTCATGTCGTATGCGATATTCGCAGTCCATAACGGTGTGTCCTTACTTGTCACCCAAAACGGCGCTTCACCGTAATCAGTGGCGGCGAGAAAGCCAAGTAATTCGTCTCCGAGCCATTTTGGCCGTCGTTGACCAGTGAAGTCGACCACCACTTTCCCTCCGGCAACTTGAGCACCTTCGTTGCAGATGGCGTCGGTAGCAGCGTATAGCAGTCCGGGTAATGGAATTTCATCATCGTCGATAAATACCATTATGTCAGAACTCATCGCTTCAATTAAACAGCGGTTGCGGGCCGCGACGATGCCTTGTTCAGTTTCGGTAACCCATCGAAGCGTAGCTCCTGGGTTTGTCGACAATTCGGCTAGTTCAAGTTCGGTGTGGTCGGTACTGTTGTTGTTAACGACTAAAATTTCGTAAGGGATAGGGCATTCTTGCTCCCGAATAGCATCCACTAATTTTCGAAGCCGATCGGCCCGATTGTAGCTGCACATGGCATAAGTTAGTTTTAGTTTTGGATCCATTTGTTCGACATAGCGAAAATGATTTAAGGAAGCTCGTAACGGATATCTTTTGGGTCTTTAGCAACTCCGGTAGAGAGTGTAGACAAAAAATATTTTTATCGCCATGAAACTAAAAGATGATCCGGCGGTTGACCGCCTACCTGGACGCGATGGGCTTTAAAATCAATGGGTTGTTAATTGGTTGCCGATGCCACTGACGCTGGTTCATTTGCAGAAATGCAGAAGGAAAATCACTCGGACTTTACTAATCCGAGTCGATCTAGGAGCCTGTCGGAATAATAACGCATCACTTTCGGCCAAGAGACATCATTATCGGCAAAAGACAGTTTTCGCGCTAAAATCTTGTCATCGTCGCCGGAAAAAATGGTAATTCTCCGAATTAACAGCGGATTTGGCTCTAAATGTAGCCATCCTGGCTGAGTAGTACACGCCAAGTTGTATCCCGCCTCCCTCGCGGCGATCAGCGAATCAGTGTTATAACGGCCGAAAGGGTAGGCTAGGCTGGTGACCGAGCTATTTGTCAAAGTTTCTAACAGTTTCTTCGAGTGAATAAGTTCGTCGATTTGCGCGTTTAGGTGGAGGCTTGGTAGTTCTCTATGGCTGCAGGTGTGAGAGCCGATTTCCATGTGGTTGCGATGCATATCCAGAATTTGTTCGTGCGATAGCAAGTCGTTTTGAGGCGATCGGAAAGGTAGCCAGTTTGCGCTGTTGGAGATGTGTTTTGTCGCTATAAACCAAGTCGCCTTCATTTGGTTTTCTAACAAAGGTAAATATGCTCCTAAGTAATTATCGAGATAGCCGTCGTCAAATGTTAGGATGACTGTCTTTTCTGGAAGCGATTTTATATCGAGTAAATCTCTAAATAACGCGGTATGCCAGCCATTTTTTTTAAAGTATTGTATGTGCTTTTTAAACAGGCGAGCCTGTAAGGAATACCGGGAGATAGGTGTCTCTTTCGGTGTTCCGTGATACATTAATACGATGGGGCTAGGATATCGGCTCATATTGATTAATATTTTTATTGGTTTTCGATATTTAACATATTTTTAGTGATTAATATGTGAATGCTTGTGAAATATTCCGAAATTCTGCTGAGTTATCGTGCGCCGATGCTTCTAAAAAGTCTGCTAAAATTAATTGAATGCTTCATGTTTTTATATTGGCTCTTATGAAATTTTATTTTTGGATGTATAGGATTTTAATGATTTTGAGGTGTTATGTCTGATAATCCACTTGTATCAATAATTATGCCGTGCTTCAATGCGGCAAAGTATATTGAAAATACAATTACACGTTTATTCGAGCAAACCTATTCTTGTTTTGAGCTTATTGTGGTTGACGATGGTTCTCGCGACGAAAGTTTGGCAATTTTAAACCGTTTATCCGGCTACTATCCAGCGATATCGGTTGTGACGCAAGCTAACCAAGGGGCTGGTGCCGCGAGGAATGTGGGATTAAAGTTGGCGCGCGGTGAATTTGTGGCTTTTTTGGATGCTGATGATGGTTGGGATGCGGAGTTCTTAAGTGTGATGGTAGCGGAGTTAGTGTCGAATCCCGATGTCGTGCTGGTTTACTGTGGTTGGCAAAATCTAGGGTTGCAGGACAAGTTTTGTCGACCTTATATTCCGGATGATTTTGAACGCAAGGAAAAGATTCTTGAGATTTTGGCTGCTTGTCCTTGGCCAATTCACGCTGCTTTGATTCGTAAGGCTGTTATTGACCAAGTTGGTGGGTTTGATGAATCCTTGACGTCGTGTATGGATTATGATTTGTGGCTGCGCATAGCAATACCGGGGCTTATTCATCGGGTTGAGAAAGTATTGGCCTATTATTTTCACCATGACGGTGATCAGATTACTAAGAATCGGTTAAAAATCGCACTAAATCACTGGCATGTTCAGCAGAAGTTTTTGCGTGCTCATCCGGATGTTGTTAATAAGATTGGGAAAGAACGAGTGGCTGATGTTACTAAGGGGAGATTGTTGCGGCAAGCATATAAAAATTTTTGGGATCGAGATTTGATAACCGCGCAAACTTTGTTTAGGAAGTTGTTATTTTCCGGTTATTTTTGTATTGCCGATTTAAAGTACATGTTGCCCGCTTTACTGCCGTATGGTTTGTATCGCAATTTAATTGTTTTTTTTGATCGAGGCGATCAAAAATAATCGACTGGTACTTCTGCTGAGTTGATTTTATGGTTTTTTATCATAATGGTGGATATTGAATTTTAGTTCTTATGCTGTTTTATATTTTTTAATTCGCAAAAGCCCTTTCCATTTCTCCGCTTCCGATTTTAGCGACTGGATAGGTAGCGCTAGGAACAAAAAAGTGTAAAAGGCGCTACCGGATGTTACTAAACAAAATAGCCGTAATTTTATCTCCAAATTGGGTTGGTATCGATCCAGGGCCCATGCAGTTACGGCGAGTTCGACAAATAATAAGCTATTTAAAATTATTGCGGGTTTCAATGCTGTCAGTAGGTTGTGTAATGAAACTCGAATTTTATTCATAGCTACTAATGTAGCGGTAAGGTGTATAAAAACAATGCCAGGCAACAATGCTAAAGATATTATGGTTAAATCGCCTTGTTTTGTTCCGTACCAACAGCCTGCGCTGATTGTAACCAGGCTAACAAATTGAAGCATTATTTCAGCGCCGAGTGTATTTTGGGCTGCAAGAACGGCTCCAGATGGGTTTCCTATGCATGCGAACATTCTGGATATTGAAATTATTTGGAGTGGAGCGGCGGCCGGCAACCATTTTTCGCCGAAAATGGTTATTATAAATTCTTCCGATGTCCAGAGTAGGCCTACATAAAATGGGAAGGTGTAAGTTGTGACTAAAGTTATGGTCCTTAGGAAGATATATTTACTTTTATCCAGGTTGTCTTGATAGGAGGATAATGCTCTGAAAACTGTATCGTATGCTGATGCGGCAATAAATGAAAATGGGTAGGCGCTTAAGCTTTCGCCTTTGTTAAAAAGTCCTACGCTATATGGGCCCAATGTTTTTCCAATTATAAAATTTGGAGCTTGATTGCGTAGATAAACTAAAATATCGTTTGCGGTAAACTTCGCCCCCATTATACCGAGACTTTTGGCTATTTGGTAATCGTATTTAATGCGCAACGGGAGTCTTGCAAAATAAATTGTAAGGGGAATTATGGTTATAGCGCCGACCAACCCGCCCCATATTAGACTCCATACGCCGTGATTGTAATGAGCAAAAGTTATGCTGGCAATACCGGTTGCTAGTCCGCTTATTATTGCATTTGTGGTTATTATATTAAACTTCATGTCCCTAATTAATTTCGATCTAGGTACATTAAGGAATGGTCTGGTTAGGAAGCTCAAGGCGGATACGCGAATTAGATCCGTATAGATAGGATTGCGCATGTAATCGGCCAAGTACGGAGCAGAATAGTAGAATAACGCATAGATGACGCAGCAGATCAACAATTGGACTGTAAATACAACTTGAAAATGGGCGGCATGTACTTGCTTTGCTTGGATTAGGGCGCCGCCCATGCCAGCGCCTGATATGAATCCCGCCAGTCCCGTGAAGATTTGGATGGCAACTACCAGGCCAAAATCTTCCGGGGTTAATAATCTAGCGAGTATTACACCGAATAAGAACTGACTGGTTTGTTCGGCAAATTTCCCAATTACCACCCAAATGCTGTTTTTTCGGATTTGATCTTTTGGTTGAGTCATTTTGGGGTGTGCTTTTTATTGATTGCAGGTGTGGAAGTTGCTGATAATCAACTAACGGTTCGTATGCTATCGAATCTATTCGATAGATCGTAGTAACAGTTTGGTGGGTATTCCCGAGGTTTAAATTAAACTTATATGTTGGAGAAAAAAATCGTCGGGTCTTTTTTGATTTTTCATTCTAGTGGCTTGCGATATAAGCCTAACGTCTTTAAGTCGGTCTATAAAATCATTTCTCGGCTTTTCCCGAATCATTCTGCTTGGTCGCGCGCTGGTGGGTGGAGAGGTCGCTCACATTGTTTGGTTATCGGCTTGATGAGCCAGTCAAGTGCATGAGACCTGGCTTTCCCCTTATCTAGTCCAACAGGTTCTCCTTGGATCGCGGATCGCTGCCACATTTTAGCCGAAGTTGAGGGGAGCAGGGGTAAGTGAATAACCAAGTACTTTACTAGGTAAATAAATTGGACTAGAATGGTCTCAATTGTGAGGTTTGAATGTTGAAGCTTAGTAAGTTGACCGACTACGCAACCGTGATACTTAGCGTGATCGCGCGGGACCAATCCCGCGTACATGTGGCCTTAGAGCTGTCTAGGGCCACGGGGATTGCGCTGCCCACGGTCAGTAAAATCTTGAAGATATTAACCAAGGCCGGCGTACTTGCTTCCGTTCGAGGTGCGAAAGGCGGCTATTCGTTGGCCAGGGAACCGGAACGGATTTCGGTGGCTACCGTCATCAGTGCCTTGGAGGGGCCGATCGCCTTGACCGAATGTACCGTTTCTCACAAAGGTTGCGATCAAGCCAGCGGTTGTCGGATTCAAGGCAGGTGGCACCTGCTGAACGACCGGATCGCTCAAGCGTTGGAGTCGGTTTCGTTAGCCGACATGATCGTTCCGTTCAAACCGCCCGAAGAAGTCACGATACCCGTGAGTCGTTTATTCCGTTAATTCAGCGAGAGTGCCCATGTCCGCAACCGCCCAAGAAATCGAACAACTGATCAGTCAGGAATACAAGCAAGGCTTCGTCACTGAATTGGAGGTCGACACCTTTCCGCCCGGTCTCGACGAAGACGTGATCCGCAGACTGTCCAAGGTGAAGAACGAACCGGAATTCATGTTGGAATACCGTTTGAAAGCCTTTCGCCACTGGCAAACCATGCCGGCGCCGGATTGGGCTCAGCTCAAGATCGATCCTATCGATTATCAAGCCATCAGCTATTACTCGGCGCCAAAATCCAAAAAGGCCGGACCGAAGTCTCTGGACGAAGTTGACCCGGAATTGTTGGATACCTATAAAAAGCTCGGCATACCGCTCGACGAACAAGAACGTCTGGCCGGCATCGCAGTCGATGCCGTGTTTGACAGCGTATCGGTTGCAACCACGTTTAAAGGCAAGTTGAAAGACGCCGGCGTGATTTTCTGCCCGATTTCCGAAGCGTTGCAAGAACATCCGGACTTGGTTAAGCAATACCTCGGTACCGTGGTGCCGGTTGGCGACAACTTTTTCGCCGCGTTGAATTCAGCGGTATTCACCGACGGGTCTTTCGTTTACATTCCCAAAGGCGTGCGTTGTCCGATGGAGTTATCGACCTATTTCCGGATCAATGCCGCCAACACCGGCCAATTCGAAAGAACCTTGATCATCGCCGACGAAGGCTCGCATGTGTCGTATTTGGAAGGCTGCACCGCACCGATGCGCGACGAAAATCAGCTGCACGCGGCGGTTGTCGAATTGGTCGCGCTGGACAATGCACAAATCAAATATTCCACCGTGCAAAACTGGTATCCGGGCGACAAGGACGGCAAGGGCGGCATCTATAACTTCGTGACTAAGCGCGCCGAGTGTCGCGGTCACAATTCCAAAGTGTCCTGGACCCAGGTGGAAACCGGCTCGGCGATTACTTGGAAATATCCAAGCTGCGTGTTGCTGGGCGACGATTCGGTCGGCGAATTTTATTCGGTGGCTTTGACCAATAATCTGCAGCAAGCCGACACCGGCACCAAGATGATCCATATCGGTAAAAACACCCGCAGCACCATTGTGTCCAAGGGTATTTCCGCCGGTCGGGCACAAAACACCTATCGCGGTTTGGTCAAGGTTGCCAAGTCCGCCGAAAATGCCCGCAATCACACCCAGTGCGACTCGTTGCTGGTCGGCGACCGCTGCGGCGCCCATACCTTTCCTTACGTGGAGGTAAAGCAGCCGACCGCGCAGGTCGAGCATGAAGCTACGACATCCAAAATCAGCGAAGATCAATTGTTCTTCTGTCAGCAGCGCGGTTTGTCCGCCGAAGATGCGGTATCGATGATTGTGAATGGGTTTTGTAAGGAAGTGTTCAAGGAATTGCCGATGGAGTTTGCGGTGGAGGCACAGGCTTTGTTAGGGATTAGTTTGGAAGGGGCGGTTGGTTGATGGCGGAATTGAATACTGACTACTTCGCTCGTTGCATTGCCACTTTGGAACGTGCGCAAGGGTATCTGAGCGAGCGCACCGACGACGAAGCGATGTACGACATTTATCGCGCCGCGTGCGTCAAGGAATTCGAGATTATTCTGGAGCAGTCGGGTAGGTTGCTGAAAAAATGTTTGAAACCCTATTTCGCATCGCCCAAGCAAGTTGACGCGTTAACGTTCAAGGATGTATTTCGCCATGCGGCCAAGCATGGCTTGATTTCGGTGGAGGCTGTCGAACGTTGGTTGCAATATCGGGATAACCGTAACGATACCGCCCACGATTACGGCGAAGGTTTTGCGGAGGAAACCTTGAATCTTTTGCCGCAATTTATTTTCGATGCCAAACAGCTTAACGACGTTATCGCTAAACGGGCATGAATTCGAGCGGATTATTGTTGCGGGAGCAGGATAAGCGCTGCTTATTGCAGTTATTGACCGAGTATCTCCCTGGCGTCAGCGCCTGGGCCTATGGTTCGCGGGTTAATGGCGATGCGCACGACGCCAGCGATTTGGATATTGTTTTGCGTGCGCCTGATTTGAGCAAAATTCCGCTGGAGAAGTTGGAAAGTTTTTTGGAAGCGGTTAGGGAATCGAATATTCCAATTTTGATTGAGGCGCGCGATTGGGCGAGATTGCCGGAGTCGTTTCATCGGGAGATTTTGCGGAATTATGTGGTGTTGGGGGAGTGAGTTTCGGTTTTCGTAGGTTGGGTTTACCCTTAGGGCATAAAAGGCGACAGCCGTAACCCAACACGTCGGCTTTTGTTTTTTAAGGTGTCGCTGTCGCGACGGGTTTTGTTTTAAGTCGGGTTTCGGCCCGACAGCCGAGGTACTTTCGCTACGAAAACCATCCCTGGTTTTCGCCCTGCGGGCCAGCCTATCGGCTGTTCAAATTCGTTCCAGACGAATTTGTGTTTGTCCAAAGAAAAGTACCCAAAAGAAAGGACACCCCATGCCGCTTGGCTCACTCGGCACATCCATGTGCCTCGCCCTGCGGGTGCTCGGCGCGGCAACAGGGGGATAAAACCCGTCGCGGGATTGAAAGTGGATGGATATTTTGAGGGTGGCGAGAATTTGTAGGATATGCCGACGATAGGAGCCGCATCGTTTGATCGACGCGTATCATTTTGAATGTACATCACATCAACCAGGTTAGGCAAACGTGAAAGTAATTTGTTTTTTTTCAATGTTTTTGTTGTTTATGCCAGTCGCATATGCAAAACCATGGGACATAACTGAAGAGATGCTTCAGGAGATGGTACAAGTTATGCCGGTGTTCGAAGAGCGGATGGCGGGCCAAATGGGTTGTCCAAGTCAATCTAAGGGTACTAGGATAGAAAATCAAAAAGGGTTTAACTTCGAAGTTACCTTTTTAGACGATACTTGTACCAATGACTTATTTTTTAGTCGTGAGGCAATAATTGATAAATTCAAACTGTTACTTCAGTGGCGAGAGATGGCATCGTGGTTTCAGCGAGGATTCTTTTTTAACTATATATATAAAGATAAGAATAATAAAATACTCGCTGAAATGAAAGTGGATAGGGAGGCTCTTTTCGGAAAGCCAATTTCTATTTTCCATGAAGAAGAAAGTGGGCCACAATTTATTATTGATGTAGGTGATCAAAGAATTAGCCTAAATTCATTCGGATTGCCAATTACTGATTTGATTGTTCCTGGAAAGCCTGTAAGCGAGAAATATTGCGATATTGAGTTCAAGCAGGAGCGAAGTTTTTTTGTGAGTGATAACGTGTCATTGGTTTTTTCTGTAATTCAACTTTCAGAGAATTGGCCGGTTGAAGATCAGTTGCGTTGCATGAATGTTGGTGACTTTGATTTGATATTTTCAGGTAAAAATTTTAAAGACTTTAGGGTTCTAAAGGCGCCGGCAGATAAATTTGTCTCGGATGACATGAATTTAGTTTTTAAGGTTGTTGACAAGACAAAAGCAAATAATGAGGTAATTTGGGTTGCTTTTTCAAGGCTTTTAGGGAATCGAAAGGCTGTGTATTTTGGATTTGGTGGTCCAGCAAACGAAAGTACGGAACAATTGATAAAAAGCATTATGGACTCCGTACGCATTAATAATATTGACGATAAAGCTAATTAGATATGTAAGGTGGGTGCGATTTATCCAGAAAAGAATGTACTGAGTGAATACGAAGCGCATCGCTCCGAACGATGCACCTCATGTTGTTCGGCACATCCTATGAAGGGTTGTCTGATTTGCAGCCATTAAGGAATGGTAAATCGGTCAATTCTGGAGATGGTTTTCGTCCCTTATGCCGCGCCGAGCACCCGAGGGTTTGAGCGGATTTGCCAGTAGGGGCGATGCAGGGATGCATCGCGTTTTACGTAAGGGCTGGGAAGTCCCTTCGGAAAACCCCGCTCAAACCTGAGGAGCGCAGGGAACAAGCGGCATCCGGGTGTCGTTTCTTTTGGACACTTTTCTTTGGATAAGCAAAGAAAAGTATCTCGGTTGTCGGTCCGACAAATCGGCAGGATAGCCGATTTGCATGCGGAGCACCCGCAGGGCGAAACACATGGATGTGTTTCGTGAAACCGACGTTAAAACACCGTCGCGATAGCGACACAAAAACAAAGATTTAATGCTGGGTTTCACTTCGTTTTACCCAGCCTACATTTTAAAAACTTAGGTGACTAAACGTATGCTCAGCATCAAAAATCTCCACGTAACCATTAACGACAAACCGATACTAAAGGGCCTGACCTTGGACATCAACCCAGGCGAAGTCCATGCCGTCATGGGCCCCAACGGCGCCGGCAAGAGTACCTTGTCGCACGTGCTGTCCGGCAAGCCGGGTTATGAAGTCACTGCCGGCAGCGTGACCTATAACGGCAAGGATTTGCTGGACATGGCCCCGGAAATTCGTGCCCGCGAAGGCGTGTTTCTGGCGTTTCAATATCCGGTCGAGATTCCCGGCGTCAGCAATATTTATCTGCTCAAAGCGGCGTTGAACGCGATGCGCAGGCATCGCGGCTTGCCGGAGGTCGATGCGATGGACTTTCTGACCTTGGTGAAAGGTAAGGTCAAATTGCTGCAGATGGACGAGAAGTTCTTGTATCGTGCGGTCAACGAAGGCTTTTCAGGCGGCGAGAAGAAACGTAACGAAATTCTGCAGGCGGCGATCCTGGAGCCGAATTTGTGCATCCTCGATGAAACCGATTCCGGTTTGGACATCGACGCATTGCGCATCGTCTCCGAAGGCGTCAATTCCTTGCGTAACGCCGAACGCTCCTTCCTGATGATTACGCACTACCAACGCTTGCTCGATTACGTTAAACCCGACGTGGTGCATGTGCTGGCGGACGGCAAGATCGTTAAATCCGGCGGGCCGGAGCTGGCGCTGGAATTGGAAGAAAAAGGCTACAGTTGGCTGGAAGGGCAGGCGGCATGATGAGCAAAACAACCCACGATCCGTATTTGACGGCCTATCCGGCCTTGGCCGATAGTTTGCCCGGTCGGGAGCTACCGTGGTTGCAAACGCTTCGCGGCGAAGCTTTGCAAGCGTTCGGCGAACGCGGTTTTCCCGGTCACCGCGAGGAAGAATGGCGCTATACCGACCTGTCGGCGTTGAGCAAAACCGTGTTCGCGCCGACGACCGGTCAAGCGGTCGACGTCGCATGGTTG
The DNA here is from genome assembly GCF_050275925.1 of Methylomonas sp. MS20. Lineage (NCBI taxonomy): Bacteria > Pseudomonadati > Pseudomonadota > Gammaproteobacteria > Methylococcales > Methylococcaceae > Methylomonas > Methylomonas sp. MS20. The sequence continues at coordinate 3,051,651 of NZ_CP189962.1, read as the reverse complement.
AGTCAATATCGGCTGGAAGATGCCATCAGCGTGGTCTTGGTTAACGGCCGCTTCGCGGCGGACCTGTCGTGCATCGACGCCGATGCCGGCGCGGTGACCGTGTCGAGTCTCAAGGATTTGTTGACCGAAACCCCGGCGGTGTTGGAAGGGAGATTGGGTCAGGCGGTGACGACAGCCGAGCACAGCTTGGTGGCGTTCAATAACGCCTGGTTCGGCGATGGTGTCGTGATTGAAGTCGCGGCGAAGCAGGCGCTCGACAAACCGCTGCAGATTCTGCACGTCGTGACCGAAACGAACGCGTTGGCAGCGACGCGCAACCTGATCATCGTTAACGACCGGGCGGACGCCGTTTTTATCGAAACCTATGTCGGCAGCGTAGACAGTTATTTCAGTGCCTCGGTCAACGAGTGTCTGCTGGGGCGCAACGCCGGCTTGACGCTGTACAAGGTGCAACTGGAAGCCGAAAAAGCCCGGCATTTTGGCGGTACTTACGTCAAACAAGCGCCGGACAGCCGCTTTGTTCACCACAACTTTGCGCTCGGTAGCCTGTTGGCGCGGAGCGACATTCACAGCGATTTGGACAAAGCCTCGGAATGCACTTTAAATGGCTTGTTCGTCGCCAGCGGCCGCCAGCATCTGGACAACCATACCCGCATCAACCATTTGCAGCCGCACGGCATCAGCCGCGAATATTACAAAGGCGTGCTGGATAACAGGGCACGGGGCGTGTTTCAGGGCCGGGTGATTGTCGCCGAAGGCGCGCAACACACCGATTCGGATATGAATAATCGCAATCTGCTGTTATCCGCGGATGCAGAGGTGGATAGCAAACCGCAATTGGAGATTTACAACGACGACGTCAAGTGTTCGCACGGCGTGACGGTCGGCCAGTTGGAGGAAAAGTCGGTGTTCTATTTGCAATCGCGTGGTGTCGATGAGGCAACCGCGCGGAATATTTTGACCTTTGCGTTTGCCAACGAGATGGTCGATAAGGTCGAAAATGCCGAGTTGAAAGGTTTGTTGCTGAAAGAATTGTTACAGCGGTTTCCGGCGATCAGTTTATAAAATAGCCGCGACCGATACCCGAAGCGCCGGTAACGCCACCAAGTCGATGCTATCGGCGGTTGTCAGCACGGATTGATTCAGATAGTCGCCGTCTTGCGGTTGCCGATACACTTCCAGGCACTGGTCGATCAGGTTGACGATCCAGTATTCGCTAATACCGTGGGTGGCATACAGGCGCAGTTTTTGAGTGCGGTCGAAGCGCAAAGTGCTGTCGGAGACTTCGATCAGCAAGAGCACGTCGGCGGCGTTGGGATGGCGGGTGGTGTAGTCGTCGGTATCGGGTTTAACCAGAACCAGATCGGGTTCCGGTTCGGACAAGTCTCCGAGTTGGACTGGGCCTTGTACGCGAACTGTAACACCCTGGTTCCATAAGTGGGCAAAAATGCGATTTAAACGATCAACATGTCCTGCATGGTTAAATCCTATCGGTGACATGGTGAGAATTTCTCCTTCAATCAGTTCCAGTCGGCTTTCGGGCGGAAAAATGCCGGCTTCGCCCATGCGATGCCATTCGGCGATGTCGGTGAGGTGTTTTTGCGGAAAAACGGCGACCATAGTTTTATCCCATTTAGCGAATCGATCGGCTCGATTCTAGTGTGTAGTAATAACGAAATCAATTAAACCAAACAGTTAGCGATGAGCATATTTCCAGTAGAACAAGTCCGCGCCGATTTTCCTATCCTCGGCGAGAAAATTCGCAACAAGCCCTTGGTTTATCTGGACAACGCCGCCAGTTGCCAAAAACCGCAAGCGGTGATCGATGCCATCGTTCATACCTATAGTCGCGAATACGCCAACATCCATCGCGGCGTGCACACCTTAAGTGTCAAAGCCACGGATAAGTTTGAAGGTGCTCGGGAGAAAGTCAGGGCCTTCATCAACGCCAACAGCGACAAGGAGATTATCTTCGTGCGCGGCGCGACAGAAGCGATCAATTTGGTCGCGCAAAGTTACGGCAAGTCGCAATTGAACGCCGGCGACGAGATCGTCATCAGCGCGATGGAGCATCACGCCAATATCGTGCCTTGGCAGATGCTGTGCGAGCAGATCGGCGCGATGTTGAAAGTCGCGCCGATGGACCAAGCCGGCGAATTGCTGTTCGACGAATTCGAAAAGTTGCTGAACGCCAAGACCAAACTGGTGGCGATTACTCAAATGTCCAATGCGCTGGGCACGATCAATCCGGTCGAAAACATCATCGCCGCCGCCCACGCCAGAAACATTCCGGTATTGCTCGACGGCGCGCAGGCGATTCCGCACATGGCGGTGGATGTGCAAGCGTTGGACTGCGATTTTTACGTATTCTCCGGCCATAAGCTATACGGGCCGTCCGGCGTCGGCGTGCTGTACGGCAAGCAAGCCTTGCTGGAAGCGATGCCGCCGTACCAGGGCGGCGGGGATATGATACGCACCGTCACCTTCGAAAAAACCACTTACGCCGGCTTGCCGCATAAGTTCGAGGCCGGCACGCCGGCCATCGCCGAAATCATTGGTTTGGGGGCGGCCATTGATTACGTCGCGGCGGTCGGCGTTGCCAATATCGCGGCTTACGAAACCGAGCTGCTGGCTTATGCCACCGAACAGGCGCAACAAATCAAGGGTTTAAACATCATCGGTCAGGCGGCCCACAAGGGCGGCATCTTATCGTTCACGCTGGATAGGATTCACCCGCACGACATCGGCACCATGCTGGACAGTTTGGGCATTGCGATACGCGCGGGTCATCATTGCGCGATGCCGGTGATGGACTTTTACGGCGTGCCGGCCACGGCGCGCGCCTCGTTCGCCATGTACAATACCCGCCAAGAAATCGACGTATTGATGCAAGGCATCAAATCCTTAATAGAGGTGTTTGGCTAATGTTTGAAGACTTACGCGACCTATACCAAGAGGTCATATTCGACCACAACCGTAATCCGCGCAACTTCCGCATCATGGAAGAGGCCAATCGGCGGGTGGATGGTTTTAACCCTTTGTGCGGCGACAAGTTGACGCTGTTTTTGAAAATCGGTGACGATCGTGTGATTCAGGACGCCAGCTTTCAAGGCTCCGGTTGCGCGATTTCCACCGCGTCGGTGTCTTTGATGACCGAAATCATCAAGGGTTTGACCGAAGACGAGGCCGAAGCCTTGTTCAAGCAATTCCACGAAATGACCACCGGCAAGACCGAAGACATCAATCTGGAAGCGATCGGCAAGCTGGCGGTATTGGCCGGCGTCCGGGAATATCCGGCGCGGGTCAAATGCGCGACGCTGGCCTGGCATACGCTGGATGCGGCGTTGAAGAACGAGCGGGAAGCGGTTTCGACCGAGTAAACCGTGTTGAGGTTCGGTCCGGGTTGCGGGAATCGCCTTGGCTTGGCGTTGCTGTCATGACTCAGCTGGCCGTGATAGCCGGCAACCAGCGCTCGGCGGCCTTGGCCGAGCGGTTGAACGTTGATTTGTTGGATTTCGACGCCGCTAACTTGGACGCCGCGGAATTTTTTCTGGCTTATCGGGACGGTTGCCTGATGCTACTCGACCGGCAAACCCTGAAAAAAGGCGGGCTGACCGTCGAAATCGATCCGCGCCCCGGCGAGCAGCATTCCTATCCGGCGCCGAAAAAAGACCTGCTGGCCCAGGCCATCGGCAAGAAAACCCACACCGTGGTTGATGCTACCTGCGGTTGGGCGCAAGACAGTCTGGCCTTGTTTCGGATGGGTTATCAAGTGACTTGCATCGAGCGTTCGCCGGTGATGGCGGCCTTGATTCAGGACGGCTTCGAGCGGCTGGCGCAAAAAGATTGGGTGCGACGGCGCGAACTCTCGCCCCCGACGTTATTGATAGGCAACGCGATCGCATTGCTGGCCGATCTTCCGGAAGCGCCGGACTGTATCTATCTCGATCCGATGTTCCCAGCCAAGAAAAAGCAGAGCGCGGCCACGCGTAAATCCATGGCGATCCTGCGCGATATCTTGGGCGACGACCTGGATAGACAAGCCTTGTTCGATGCGGCATGGGCGGCAACCGGCAAGCGGGTCGTCGTCAAGAGCCCGGACCATGCCGAGCCGTTGGGCGGCAAACCAAGCCAAAGTTTTCAGGGTAAGTTGCTGCGTTACGATGTCTATTTGAAATGATGCGGTTTTGCGTAACCAATCTTCACCAACAGCGAGATTCGAGATGACGGAATGGATAGACGTGGTGGCGGAATCGGCGATGGCCGACCGCGAGCATGTGGTGGTCGATATCGACGGCGACGACGTGGCGGTCTTTAAAATCGACGGTCGGTTTTACGCGATTGCCGATGTGTGTACCCACGACGGAGCCGAAATCGCCAGCGGCGAGCTGGACGGCGATGAGATCGTTTGTCCTCGCCATGGCGCCCGGTTTTGCGTCAAGACTGGCCAAGTCAAATGCGCGCCGGCTTACGAAGATGTCGAGACCTTCCCGGTCAGGATAGTCGGCGGCGTGGTGCAAGTCAGCCGCCGGGACTGACCGGCGGCGCGGCCGGCTCGGTTTTTTCACCGGTGTTGCTCTTCGAATCCGGATGGTCGAACACGTTGTTGAAGTTAAAGCCTTCGTCGATCGAGCTCATGTCGGCGATGATTTTTCGGCTTAGCGGTTCCAGGGCCATACTGGAGTAGGTGGCCGTTCGCATTAGATTCTCGGTCTGGGTTTGCTTGGTCTTATATTGGCTGTAAAACGCGAACATCAGCGCGGCGATACCGGTCACGGTGGTTTGCATGATCGGCGATTGCAGCCAGGGCCAGTGTTGTTCCCGGCTCTTGAACATCACGCCCAGCGCCGGCCATAGGAAAACCGCGATCGCAGCGGTCACGGATAAGCCGAAAAATAGCGAATTCCAAGCTTTGTAGCTTCTGGCCTTGATATACAAGTCGTAGATCAGGATCAATTTTTTCTCTTCGTCGCTACCGGCTTTCAGTTGGACGGCATCGGCCCGGCAGGCGGAAATTTTGGCGTAGTTCATTAGCAGCCCGGCACTGCTCTGATTCGGCGACAGAATGCCGATCAATTCCCGGTTATCGCAGTTTTCCGACGCGCAGCCGGTCAGCAACAGCAACAGCAACAGCAACAGCAACAGCAAAAGGCAGGGTAGCGTGGACTTCGACATGGTGGGCTCCGTTAAGCTATCGTGGCCGATTGTGGCACATTCGGGCGACTTTACCCTTTCCGTGTTGGCGATGTCGGTCTGAATTTCAAAACCGGTTTGCCCGTCCGCGGTTAACCTTGTAACCTGTTCGCCCGTTTCAAACTCCCTTTAGATTTGCCATGCACCACTTGATTTGGAATATCGACCCGATTCTGTTCGATATCGGCTTTGTGAAAATTCGCTGGTACGGCCTGATGTTTGCGATGGGCTTCGTCGGCAGCTTCTTGACGATGCAGTGGATGTACCAACGCGAGGGTAAGAATGTCGAAGAACTGGACACGCTGCTGTGGTACATGGTGATCGCGACGATACTCGGGGCCAGGTTGGGTCACACGTTGCTGTACGACCCGGCCTACTATTTGTCGCACCCATTGAAAATTCTGGCGATCTGGGAAGGCGGTTTGGCTAGCCACGGCGCGACGCTGGGCATCATATTGGCCTTGTACTTGTACCGGCGCCGTTACGGCGACGGATTCTTTTGGTTGCTGGATCGGGTCAGTATTCCGACCGCATTGGCCGGCGCGCTAATTCGCATCGGCAATTTTTTTAACTCGGAAATTCTCGGCACGCCCAGCGAACAGCCGTGGGCAGTGGTGTTCAGCCGGATCGATCCGCTGCCGAGGCATCCGGTGCAACTCTACGAAGCGGCCTGCTATTTGGCGATTTACGCGATCTGTTTGACGATTTATCGCAAGCATGCCGACAAGCCAGGCTTCTCGTTCGGTTGCTTTTTGACGCTGTTGTTCAGCGTGCGCTTTGGATTGGAATATTTCAAAACCGAGCAGGCGATGTACGAGACTGCGTGGGCTATCACCACCGGTCAACTGTTGAGCATTCCGTTTGTGCTGGCCGGGGTGGCGTGTATCGTCTGGAGTCTGAAAAACCGCAAAGCCATCGCGGCGGCGTAATCGTTTACAATAACCGGTTTTTTAACGCGGAGACCCCAGGCTTCGGTCAGGGTTTTAATAGTTGATGCTAGAAATTAATCCTATCAAATACAAGATTGCCGATTTGCGCGAACGCACCGCCGGGCTGAAAACCTATCTGGATTTCGATACCAAAAGCGAGCGGCTGGTCGAAGTATTGCGGGAACTGGAAGACCCGGCCATTTGGAACAAGCCCGAGCAAGCGCAGGCGATGGGCAAGGAAAGGGCGATGCTGGAAGGCATCGTCAATACCATCAAGGACCTGGAGCAAGGGCTGAACGACGCCGAAGAATTATTGGCGATGGCGGTCGAGGAAAACGACGAAGACACCGTCGAAACCGTCGCTACCGATCTGGAAACTTACGAGAAACAAGTCGCCGGTCTGGAATTCCAGCGTATGTTCGCCGGGGAAATGGACCCGAACAATGCGTTTTTGGACATTCAGGCCGGTTCCGGCGGCACCGAGGCGCAGGATTGGGCCTCGATGATAGAACGCATGTATTTGCGCTGGGGCGAGGCCAAGGGCTTCAAGACCGAACTGATCGAAGAATCGCCGGGCGATGTGGCCGGCATCAAGAGCGCGACGATCAAATTCGAAGGTCCTTACGCCTTCGGCTGGTTGCGCACCGAAACCGGCGTTCACCGCTTGGTACGCAAATCGCCGTTCGACTCCGGCAACCGCCGCCACACCTCGTTTGCGTCGGTGTTCGTATCGCCGGAAATCGACGACGACATCGAAATCGACATCAACCCGGCCGATTTGCGCATCGACGTGTACCGCGCTAGCGGCGCCGGTGGCCAGCACGTCAATAGAACCGAATCGGCGGTGCGGATCACCCATAATCCCAGCGGCATCGTCACCCAGTGCCAAAGTGATCGTTCGCAGCACAAGAACAAAGACACCGCGATGAAGCAGCTGAAAGCCAAGCTGTACGAGATGGAAATGCTGAAACGCAACGAAGGTTTACAGGCGATCGAAGACTCCAAATCCGACATCGGCTGGGGCAGCCAGATTCGTTCCTATGTGCTGGACCAATCGCGGATCAAGGATCTGCGCACCAATGTCGAAACCGGCAATACCCAGGCGGTTCTGGACGGCGCGCTGGATCAGTTTATCGAAGCCAGCTTGAAAAGCGGCTTGTAAATTCGATTGTAACGGTTGGAGGTCACATGAAAGGTTTGCAACGGATAACGTTCGATCCTGCGGTGATGGGCGGCAAGCCCTGTTTACGCGGTCTAAGAGTGACAGCCGGAATGCTGGTGGGTTTGGTCGCCTGCGGCTATTCGACCGAACAGATATTGGAGTTGTACCCGTATCTGGAAGCCGAGGATATTACTGAAGCCTTACGTTTTGCTGCCTGGCGAGCGGAGGAACTCGAGTTACCCTTGAACGCCGCGTGAAAATATTATTGGACATGAATTTGTCACCGGCGTGGACAAGCGTGCTAAACGAGGCTGGATTCGAAGCCTTTCACTGGTCCACGGTTGGTCCTGCGGATGCTCCGGATGCCGAACTATTTAACTGGGCCAGGGAAAACGAAGCTGTGGTATTTACCCATGATTTGGATTTTGGCGTGTTGTTGGCGTTGACCGGTGCGGTCGCGCCAAGCGTATTTCAAATTCGCACCCAAGATATTTCACCCAAAGTACTCGGGCCGAGAGCTGTGGAATTGTTGAGCCGATTCAACGCCGAGCTTGATAACGGTGCTTTGATCGTTGCGGACGAATTACGCGAAAGAGTCAGATTGTTGCCTTTAAGTCGCTAAATTCGACCGTATTTATTTTTAATTAGTATTTTTGAAAATGTCAGAACTCGAACACGACGAACAGGAACAGATTAGACAGCGCCGCGAGAAATTATCGGCGCTACGAGAAGAAGGTATTGCTTTTCCGACCGATTTTCGCCGCAATGTGGTGGCGGGCCAATTGTTGGCCGAATACGGCGATAAATCCGAGGAAGAGCTGCTGGCCGAGCCGATTCGGGTCAAGATCGCCGGACGGATGATGACCCGCCGGATCATGGGCAAGGCCAGTTTCTGCCATTTGCAGGACATGTCCGGGCAAATCCAGGCCTACGTCGCGCGCGATAATTTGCCGGAAGGCGTTTACAACGATCAGTTCAAAAAGTGGGACATCGGCGACATCCTGGGGGCCGAAGGGGTTTTGTTCAAAACCAAGACCGGCGAACTCAGCGTCAAGGTCGATGACATTCGCCTGCTGACCAAGGCGTTGCGGCCTTTGCCGGAAAAATTTCACGGCATCGCCGATCAGGAGATCAAATACCGCCAGCGATATCTGGATTTGATCATGAGCGACGAGACTCGCAAGACCTTCCTGATGCGTTCGAAGATCGTCAATTACATCCGCGAATTTTTGATCGCTCGCGATTTCCTGGAAGTGGAAACGCCGATGATGCAGGTGATTCCCGGCGGAGCCACCGCGCGGCCGTTTACCACCTTCCACAACGCGCTGGATATGGAATTGTATTTGCGCATCGCGCCGGAGCTGTATCTGAAACGGCTGGTGGTCGGCGGTTTCGAGCGGGTGTTCGAGATCAACCGCAACTTCCGCAACGAAGGCCTTTCGACCCGGCACAATCCGGAATTCACGATGATGGAGTTCTACCAAGCCTACGCCGAATACGGCGACCTGATGGATTTGACCGAAGCCTTGCTGAAAGGCATCGCCGAAGACGTGGTCGGCAACAGCATCATCGAATACCAGGGCGATCGATACGATTTCGGCCAGCCGTTCGCGCGGATGACGGTGCTGGAATCCATCCTGCATTTCAACCCCGAATTGACCTTGGCTGACCTGAGCACCCGCGAAGCGGCCGTGAAAGTCGCGGAAAATCTGAAGATTCCGGTCAAGGACAGTTACGGCCTGGGCAAGGTGCAAATCGAGATTTTCGAAAAAACCGTCGAGCATCGTTTGATGAATCCGACCTTCATTACCGCCTATCCGGTCGAAGTATCGCCGCTGGCGCGCCGTAACGACAGCGATCCGCACGTTACCGACCGTTTCGAGTTTTTCGTCGGCGGCCGCGAAATCGCCAACGGCTTCACCGAGTTGAACGACGCCGAAGACCAAGCCGAACGCTTTCAGAAGCAGGTCGAGGAAAAAGAAGCCGGCGACAACGAAGCCATGCATTTCGACGCCGATTACATCACCGCGCTGGAACACGGCATGCCGCCGACCGCCGGCGAGGGCATCGGCATCGATCGGCTGGTGATGCTGTTCACCAACTCACCGAGCATCCGCGACGTGCTGTTATTCCCGCACATGCGTCCGAAACACTGATGCGGGACTATCCCCGCGCCAATTGACTTAGAGAGATTTATGACTGTAGATGCCAGCCAGTTTAAAGACGCGCTGAAATTGTGGGCCAGCGGCGTCACCGTGGTGACCACCGCCGACCGCAGCGGCCAACTTAAAGGTATGACCGCGACCGCGTTCAGCAGCGTTTCGATGGAACCGCCGCAAATCCTGGTGTGTTTGAATCAACGCACCGATACCGGCAACGGTTTGCTGGAAAGTCGGTTTTTCGGCGTGAATATCCTGACCCGCGAGCAGGAAGCGGTCTCAAACCAGTTTGCCGGCAATACCACCCAAGCCGAACGCTTCGCGGCGGTGCCTTGGGTCGCCGGACAAACCGGGGTACCGTTGCTCAGCGAGTCTCTGGCGTCGCTGGAATGTCGCGTCGTTCAACAAATACAAGCCGGCAGCCACTGGATCGTGGTCGGCGAGGTCGAGCGCGCGATTTGTCGGCAGGGCGATCCGCTGTTGTATTACAGCGGCGGTTATCGCGGTTTGGACAAATGACGTTGCAATTGTCGTGTTTACGACAAAACCTTTTGTAGATTGTCGTTAAATTTCACTTTGTCGGATAAGCCCCCGAGATGAACGGACAAAAACCTTAAGCAATTCAAGTCTATTAAGTTGGCTTTTTTTTTGCTTATAGGTGCTTGGATTAGTATCCAAAGTCAGATTCATTACGGAGTTATTCATGACGACCATTAAAGTGATAAAAGAGTTTTCCGAAAAAGCCCGCGCCGATTCGGAACTGGGCGAGAAATTAAAAGCCGCGTTAAAGATTAAGGAATTGATCGCATTGGGTAAGGAATACGGCTTTGAAATCGACGAAGTCTTGTTGTACCCGCCCAACGAACCGCAATTTACCGAAGATCAGTTGTCCGAGCGTTTGGTAAAAGCCTTGTTGCGGGCTTAATCCGTGCGGCGGACCGCTCCACCGTCGGTGGAGCGGTCCGCCTTCCTAGCTCGACCCCCGTCGTATTTTCCCAGCTACTTCCCGCCCGTTTTTCGAAAATCCGCTCCCCGGCGCTAAACTATGCGTTTGCCCGACTGGAGTGCCTGCCGCAATGTTTCACGCTAACGCCAAACCCCGCTTGATGGGGATACTCAATGTCACGCCCGATAGTTTTTCCGACGGCGGCCGATTTACCGGCTTGGCGGCGGCGATCCGCCAAGCGGAAACCATGTTGGAAGAGGGCGCAGACATCATCGACATCGGCGGCGAATCCACTCGTCCCGGTTCCGAACCGGTCAGTGCCGACGAGCAAATCCGCCGGGTCGTGCCGGCAATCGGCGCGATCGCGAAGTTGGGCCGGCCGGTAACCATCAGCATCGATACGATGCTCGCGCCGGTCGCTGCCGCCGCGCTGGATGCCGGCGCCGAGTGGATCAACGACGTGTCCGGCGGACTCGGCGATCCGTGCATGCTCGATCTGGCCGCCGAGCGCGGCGCGTCGATCATCTTGATGCACATGCAAGGCACGCCCAAGACGATGCAGGACGCGCCGCATTATCAGGACGTGGTTGGCGAAGTCGAGACCTTCCTGAAGCAGCGCGTCGACGCGGCGTTGGCGGCCGGCATTCCGCGCGAAAACATCGCCATCGATCCGGGCATCGGCTTCGGCAAGCGCAAACAGGACAATCTGGCGCTGCTGGCCCACCTCGACCGTTTTGTCGCGCTCGGCTGGCCGGTGCTGCTAGGCACCAGCCGTAAGCGCTTCATGGGCGGCATTTGCAATGTCGAACAGCCCGCCGAACTGGTCACGGCGACCGCAGTGACCACCGCGTTGGGCGTGATGGCCGGCGTGCAACTGTTCAGAGTCCACGACGTCAAGGCCAACCGCCAGGCATTGGACGTGGCTTGGGCGATCAAGCAAGCGCGTTGAACGAACTGCACCCGCGTTTGCGGGCCTTAGCCGACCAATTCGCGCCGACGCCGTTACAGCGGATCGCCGATCCGGCCTGGAGCGCGCGCGGCGTGTCGTTGTCGATCAAGCGCGACGATTTGCTGCATCCGGTGATATCCGGGAACAAATGGCGCAAGCTCAAATACCCGCTGAATGATGCCCTGCGGCGCGGCGCCGATACCATCGTCAGCATGGGCGGCGCCTATTCCAACCACTTGCACGCCTTGGCCTATGCCGGCCGCGAGTTGGGACTGAAGACCGCCGCCTTTGTGCGCGGCGAGCGTCCGGCGCGGCTGAATCCGACCTTGCTTGACTTGCTGGAATGGGGCATGGAACTGCGCTTTGTGTCGCGCGAAGAATACCGGGGCTTGCGCGCGTATCGGGAATGGCACGACCCGCCGGATAAGCGGTCTGGGCAATATTGGCTCCCCGAAGGCGGTGCTGGCGAATTGGCCTGGCGCGGCGTGGCCGAAGCGGTCGCGGAAATCGATGTGCCTTACGACCTACTGGCACTGGCTTGCGGCACCGGCACCACGTTGGCCGGCGCGGTCGGCGCGGTGGAGCCCGGCGTGGAGATTGTCGGCGTACCGGCCTTAAAAGGCGGCGAGTTTTTGTACCGCGACATCCGCGAACTGTTGTCCGTTCAAGGCCGGCCCGATAGTGGTGGTTGGCGCTTGTGGCTAGATTACCATTTCGGCGGCTTCGCTCGAACCACGCCGGAACTGCTGGCGTTTATCGCGGCGTTCGAAGCCCGGCATGGCGTCGAGCTGGAGCCGGTATACACCGGAAAATTGCTGTACGCAGTCTACGACAGACTGCAAGCGGGCGATTTTCAGGCCGGCCAGCACATCGTGGTCTGGCATAGCGGCGGCTTGCAGGGCAAGTGCGGGACACGCTAAACCCGGATTGGAGTCTGTCCCCAAAATAGCGATAATACCGCCGCCGATAACAATAACGACAGGTGGCAACATGGCAGCGCAGACTCTTCCGGTTTCCGGGCAATCCGCCGGCATGGTGGTGTCTTTCCGTTTTTTATTGAGCCTGTACGGCATCGTGCCGATCTGCCTGATCGCGCTCGGCCTGGATAGCTGGCTGTTCGACCACGCCTTGCGCGATGCGCTGCCCAGCAGCCCTAGCCACTTTTTGCTGTTTCAAGTCTTGTTCGGCACCCCGCACATCGTCGCCAGCAATCTGCTGTTAGTCAGCCACGCCGATTATTTGAAAACTTTCCAACGCAAGCTGTTGGGAATGAGCGCCTTCATCGTGCTGTTCTTCGGCGTCGGCAGTTTGTTCATACCCTACCGGGTGCTGTATCTGATCAGCGCCTGCTGGACCGTCTATCACGTGTTGAAACAACAGCACGGCATCGCCAAGGCGGTCTGCCGCTTGCCGGTTTGGGCGTTTTATCTGCAACTGTGGCTCAGCGTGACGGCGGGCATCTTCACCTACATCGGTATTTTCATGAAGAACAGCCTGGCGCCGGAGCAGGCCGCGTTGATTCTGCAAATCGCCACGGCGTTGACGGCCGCGTTGCTGGCGGCGACTTGGATCTGCCAGCGCTACGTCGCCAGCCGCTTGGGCTGGTATTTTCTGTGGACCAACACCTTGTTGGTGGTCGCCAGTTGGTTTGTGTACAGCCAGCAGTATTACTTTTTGGCGATTCTGATGCCGCGCTTGGTGCATGACATCACCGCCTACAGTTTTTACGCGACCCACGACGTCAACCGCCACGCCGGCCACCCGCAGAATGCGCTGTTTCGCTTGACCGAAGCTTGCCGGCTGCCGGCCGTCGCGGTGCTGCCGCTGTTGTCGTTCGCATTGACTTACTGGCTACAGGTCCACGGCGACGCTGCCGTCAACCTGATCTTGCAAACGCTGTTTTCGACTCAGGTCTATAAAGCCGCCACGCTGGGCATCGTCGGCTATCTGGCCTTGATGCATTACTACACCGAAGCCTTCATCTGGTCGGCCGGCTCGCCGCTACGGCGCTATATCCGCTTTGGCCGAGTGTCGTGATTAGCGCGGCGCTAGACGCATGGTTATAAGGCATGTCGGCGCTCAAACTCAGTAAAACGGTAATGGCCAAAAAAATGCACACCAGCAGGGCTTCGCTTAGATCGATTGCTGGACGAAGAAGATACCCGTTTGACCTTGACCATCTTGGCGTCGCCGCCGCTCTCGGTAAAAAGGTAAAAATAGAGTTAGAATCTGTGCAACTATTCAGCGCGAAGTAAAAACCCCCTCTCCCGACGGAGTGGGGGTGAACACTTCGATGTCAGCTATGCCGTTCGCTGAGCGGAGTCGAAGCGAAATCGCTGGCTTCGGCTCCGCTCAGCCAGCGGCTTACATTGACTGTAACCGCTGAACTTGACGCCATTGGTAACCACCTTCTCCCAAACGGCCTCTGAATAGTTACGAATCTGTGTGAATTTGGGTGAATTGGGCCGTAGCGGTAGGCTCAAAACCGGCCAAAATCCGTCAGACGAAACGAAAGTGCCTATGACAAATGTCCAGCCAAAAGCAGGCGTAGAGTGTGGTGAGTTTACGAACCGCACAAATCGCGAACGATGCGCTTCACGCTGTTCAGCACATCCTACGTCCCTAAATCACAATAGAGGCAGCAGCATGATGACACTCAATATCGACGACGACACGGCAAACCTGCTCCGCCAGTTGTCCGAGCAGGAACACGTCAGCCCCGCGCAACTGATCAAAAATCTCCTTAGTGATTACCTCGAAGACTTGGCCGATGTGGCTGCCGCCGATACGGCGTTAGCGGAATTGACGAGCGGTAAGGACAATACGATCAGCTTGGCGGAATGGGAGCAGCAACTCGATGCCTTGGAGCGTTAGGCTTAAAACTGGCGCCGCCAAAGCCATCAACAAGCTGGACAAACCGGTCCGCGACAGAATCAAAGCCTTTCTCGATCAGTTAGCCGAACAAGATAATCCGCGCATTAACGGCAAAGCCTTACAAGGCAAATCGTCCGCATACTGGCGCTATCGGGTTGGCGACTACCGTTTGATTTGCCAGATTCAAGACGACGAATTAATCGTTTTGCTCGTCGAATTGGGCCATCGAAAAGAGATTTATCGAGACAAGCATTAATCGCCCCACTATCTTATTTTGAAAGCCGAAACAAAGTGCCTATGGCAAATGTCCAGCCAAAAGCCGGCGTAGGGTGTGGTGAGTTTTCGAGCCGCACCAATCGTGAACGATGCGGTGCACGTTGTTTACCGCATCCTACGGCCCTTGTGTTCTCTATTCCTCAGAAAAGGTGTAGGCCAAACAAACCTTCAAGCTTGTTTGCCGAACCCAACATATCCTCAGCGTCTTAAGATACTGGCGCGGATCGATTGCGTGTATGCGTCGGCGCAGCCGTTTTTCTGCGCCTTATCGAGTATTTCCAATGCCCCTTCGTGATCCCCCGCTTCGAACCGCGCCTTGGCTTCATCACTGTAGAACGCGGCGTTTTTGCTGCCGGCATCGATGTATTGCATCCGCAACGCGGCGGCTTGCTCGGGGTCGGTTTGTTGCAGCGCATTGGCGCGGACAGCTTGCGTGTACTCGTTGGCGCAACCGTTTTTCTGCGCCTTATCGAGTATAACCAATGCCCCTGGGGCATTGCCGGCATCCAACCGCGCCTTGGCTTCATCGGCGTAGAACGCGGCGTCTTTGCTGCCGGCGTTAATTTTCGCCATCCGCAACGCGGCGGCTTGCTCGGGGTCGGTTTGTTGCAGCGCATTGGCGCGGATCGATTGCGTGTAATCGTTGGCGCAACCGTTTTTCTGCGCCAGGTCGAGTATTTCCAACGCCCCTGCGGCATCCCCCGCTGCCAACCGCGCCTTGGCTTCATCGGCGTAGAACGCGGCGTGTTTGCTGCCGGCATTGATGTATTGCATACGCAACGCGGCGGCTTTTTGCATATCGCCTACCAGCTTGAGGCAGTCAGCTTGTATGGAACGCACATGGTCATCAAAAACTTTAGGATGTTCTTGCTCTAAACTGTCCAAACGGTTTAGAAAAGCTTCCGCGCCGTCGCGGCCGCGCGTCGATAAAGCTCTCCCCAGATTCGCCCAATAGGGCGGAAAGCTAGAATCCAGGCGGCAGGCATTTTCGAAGCACACCAATGCTTTATCGCTGCTCCAGCCTTCTTCCTTAGCCCAGCATTCGCCCAAAAAGCGCTGGACTTTATGGTCGTCCGGATTCAAGTGGGCCGCATATTCCAAGGCAGCTCGCAACTGCGCAATCGGCGCATGTGTTTTATGAAGATGGTTGTATAACTGCTCTATGCGCTGCTGCGCCCACGCTTTATTACCGGTTAGCAATTCCACTGAGATGTGTTGGATGCGCTCGTTATCGCCTGCCGCGATCAGGTGATGGAAGGCTTCCAACGCGCGGGAGATATTAAGCTGAGTCATGCGCTTGCTGCTGCCCAATTGCTTTAACCAGCACTGGGCAATTGCCGAATGCAAGGAACGCGTCTGCTCTATTTGAGCTTGCCCGGTGGTTGCCGCGAAATCGCCGCCGTCTTCTTCACTTTGCACCGTGTAGCCCAACTGGCGCGAGCGTAACCAACCGGCAATAAAACTGTGCAAATAATATTCGGTATGTGCGGCGTTGCTTGACAACAGGCAACGGCGATCCAGGCCTTCCCATGCATTCGTTGCATTTAGCCGGTGTTCCAAAATATCCACATGGTCATGGGGAATCGCGCTCCGGTACAAGGCAAAAGCTTGTAACAATTGGCGTTCCGCCTCATTTAATACATTGCGGTAAAGGTCGCCTAGCAATCGGTTCTCGATACCTTCATCGAAATATTCGCGGTGACGCTCTAACACTTGCAACGGCGTTTCGTTTTGTCCTACAGCCACCTCGATCAGCAGTTGCGTCGCCAACGGATGCGCCTGGTCACCATGGCCGCCGCCTAACCATTGATAAATCTTCTTAAGTTCATCGCCGCTGTATGCCCATGCGCTTGCGTCCTGCTCCGGAGCGGCCGCGCTTAGCCATTCCTTAAGGCTGTTTTTATCCAAGCCCGGCACTTCACATTCATTGGCGATACCGCCCAGCACACCTTGCGGCGGTCGTTCGCGCAATTCGAACAACCAATGCCATTGGTCGCCCAAGGCCTTGCTCAGCCCCATTAACAATAAACGTAATTTCGAATCGCGGAATCCTTGCGTATCCAACAAATGATGGGCGTTTTCTATCCATATCCAAGCGGGACGGGGATTGGGGTAACGCTGCTTAATTGCGGCGGCAATGGCGGCGATGCTGTCGCCTTGCGGCGCTGTGGGAAATTCGGCGGTTTCGCCTAGTAATGTGGCAATCTGGCGAAATAGCTCGTCTGCGGTTGTATAAGGTGAAACCGAAAAACGGTGCGGCTCTTTCGATTTCAACAAAGGCTCCTGCCCCAAAGTTTCGATGAATTTCGATTTGCCGTTGCCGCGCAAGCCGTATACCAACAGGAACGGCAGTTGATTAAGCTTGGTTAGCGAGTTCTTGATTAGCTGGTCTCGGCCATAAAGCTTGAACTCCCGTTTAACGGGTAGTGGTACCGGTGGTGGGGTTTGCGTTTCCTGTTCCGTTAATGGAGGCGCCGCAATGGTTAAATCGTCAGCCATGGGCGCTGACGCTTGCATGGCTTTGATGCCGTCGGGGATATCGAAAAGCCATTGGCCGCGTGGCGCATGTTTTCCAATCGTAGCGACTTTCCAGTCGCTATCGCCTTGTTTGTGTTCGTGTAAATCCGCCACGCCTTTGCGTGTAGCTAAATCGATGCTAACCAAGTTAATGCCGAACTCTTCGCTATGCTCCGCGCCTACCGCACCGGCGGCGATAGTGACGTGGTTTTGGCCGGGTTCAAGCCATTGGTTATGGCTATGGCCATGCAACCAGAAATGAAAGCCCTTGGAAATACGTGATGTGGCAATGTCGCGGTCGGCCTGATTCAGCCAATCGACAGGATGATGGATTAAGCCGATGCGTATATCGGCGTTTTTTATTGCCGTTTGCGCGGCATTGAATTGCCATTCGGCGGCCAGCCACACGGTGCGGTCATCTTCAGGTCCGGCGCAAGTCCAGGCCGAATTGAATCCGGCAATGCCGACGCTTAAGCCGTCAATGTCAACGATTCGGGCGTAACAATGCCGTCCATCGGCATCGGCTTGGAAGGGCAGATAATTATTGATGAATTGGCTGTATTCATCGAGCCGTTTTATGGCATCTTTAAACTCGGTTGAACGATCTTCAAAGCGTTGATTAATGGTACCGATACGTTGCGTTGTCTCTTCCTTGGCCCAACGCGTCAATGTTTCTTGAGCATCCGAGTTGACGCTGTCTCGATTGACGTCATGATTGCCCGGTACGACAAACAAACGTTCTTTCGGGAATGGCTTGCCATCTTGACCGCATACCTTGAGCAGTTCGTCGAAAAACGTCTGGGCATCTTCATATTGCTCGGCCAACGGCGAGCAGCCGGTTTCGCCGAAAGCAATGTCGCCGGTACAGAAAATCAGATCCGGACGCGGTATTTGTTCGTCCGCAAACATTCTCCCAAGGTATTCGATCAAGCCGTCCTGGGCGACACTATCGCGCCATTTGGTCTTTGGATGAAAATGAATGTCTGAGAGATGAAGCCAAGTCAGTTTGTTCTTCATAAAATTCAGTGCAAAAAATAAGTCTGAAAGAACTATTTATTCTAACGAAAATGTTGCTTTGACAAACTTATAAGTTACATTGATAAACAAATGGAGCCGATGCTAAACAATCCTGTCTATCATTTTCTCGTTCCCAAGCTCCAGCTTGGGAATGCTATCTCGGAAGCTCTGGTTTCCTATCCATATCCAGACTGGAAACTGGAGCTTCCAAGGTCGGGGCTCCCAAACCGGAGCTTGGAAACCAGCGTCACATAGTTCCGCGCTTCAATCAAACCCCACATCTTGATTGGCGAAAAGGCTAGAGCCCCTGAGCCGCCGGTGCTAACCTGCCGCCGTCATGGTTTGCAGGAGTTTTTACGATGAACGATATTCGGGACCCGGTTTATGCGCGGCTGCTCAAGGCGGCGCTGGACTGTTTTCTTGCCGACGAATACCACAAGGTTACCACCCGAGCGATTGCCGACAAGGCGGGCGTCAATATCTCGATGATTCGCTATTACTTCGACAATAAGGAAGGCCTCTACGAAGAAATGATCCGCGAGACGCTCAAGCCTCTCTTGGACATGCTTGACAGCGATACGCTAACCCAGGCCGGCGGTTTCGCCGAATATCTGCGCTTGTATTACGACACCATGCGCAAGCATCCCGAATTTCCCAAGCTTATTCTCAAGGTGCTGGCCCTCAACCACGGGCCGGGCCGGCGCTTCATCCTGCAATTGTTGGAACGCGGACGCAGCGGCGGTGCAAGGCGGCTGGAACAGCTCAAGACAGCCGGGCAGGTCGATCGGGCGATCAATCCCGACGTGGCGCGGATGGCTTTCGTCAGCCTTGCGATGATGCCGATGCTGCTGAAAGACATTTTCGAGGAACAGATGGGCGGGCAGATGGACGAAGCCTTCCTCGACGAACTCGCCGCTTTCAACGGCAAGCTGTTGGCGGCGGGCATGGTCGCCTCCCAAGCAGGAGCGTGACATGACATTGCAAAAGAACGCCGGCGCGGTGCGCCGCTTCGCCAAACTCGCCCGATTCGGCGCCTGGCTACAAAACCTGCCCAACAAACTCGTGCCGGCGCCGTTCCGCCTGATCCAGATCGGCTCGGCCTTTTGGCAATCGCGGGCGCTGTATGTCGCCGCGCGGCTGGACATTGCCGGCGCACTGGCCGATGGCGCGTTAAGCGCCGAAACCCTGGCCGAACGAGTCGCCGCCGACGCCGATGCACTTTACCGCTTGCTGCGCATGTTGGCGGCGGTGGGGGTGTTCGAGGAAGTCTCGCCGCGTCGTTTCCGCAACAACCAGCTTTCGTCCTGCCTGTGCCCGGATCATCCCCACAGCGTTCGCGCCATGGTGCTGATGCATAACTCGCCGGAAATGAGCCGGCCGTGGTTCGAGCAATTGGAGCAGGGCGTTCGTAGCGGCGGCGTGCCGTTCGAATCGGCGCACGGGCAGGCGTTTTACTCGTATATGGACGGCAACCCCGAATTCGATAAGCTGTTCGCGCAAGCGATGGATAGTGTGGAAGCCTTGGCCGGCGACAGCTTTGTTACCGATTTCGAATGGTCGCGCTTCGAGCGCATCGTCGACGTCGGCGGCTCCAAGGGGGCAAAATCGCTCGCCATCCTTAAACATTATCCGCAGCTCAAGGCGCTGGTGGCCGACCGCGAACAGGTCATCCAAGGCGCCGCGCAGTTCTGGCAGCAAAAAGGCGAGGGCGCCGCACTGCAACGCATGCGCTTCGTAGCCTGCGACCTGCTGCAATCCGTGCCCACGGCGCAAAGCGGCAAGGACATTTACCTGCTGAGCGCCGTGCTGCATGGCTTCGATGATGCCACTTGCATCGCCGCTTTATCCAACGTGGCGAGCGCCGCCGCAGACTGTGACGCGACGATCGCCGTGATGGAAATGCTGATGCCGGACAGCCGCGCCGACATCGCCACGGCCGCGTTCGACATGCAGATGTTCGTCAACACGCGCGGTCGGGAACGGACGCTGGGCGAATGGCGGCGGCTGTTCGATGCTAGCGGGCTGGCGTTGCTGGAGGTGGTGGGCTTAAGGACCTTTGGAAACATCCTCGTGTTGCGTACCGTTCAACGACGTTCGTCGCCATGACGCGGCAATTAACCGGCGATAGCTTGCGCGATAGGCCTTGGCAAGTTTGTAATTGACGCTGCTGTTAGTGATTTTAAGCAAGCATTGGTTTAGCCAATTTTGCTTCGGCGAATAGTTCAGTCTTCAGTCAATTTCAAAGCATGTCATAGAATTTCGCTTATCCGGCTGACTCCACTGACAATTTGCTCCGGCCTGAACGCCGAGAAACCCAAAACCAAACCGCTGGGCGGCTTACGTTCGATGCCGTAAAACGATAGCGGCCGTGTTTCAATGCCGCCTTGTTTTAAACGCTCGGTTACCTCGACGTCTTCGAACCCTTCCGGCAGGTATGCGCAGGCATCGAGTCCGGTGGAAATCGGGCAAACGTCGAGCAGGCCTTTCAACTGGTTATCGCAGGCGGTAATAAACGTTTCGGCGCGTTCCTGGTAGATCATCTTCATCCGTCGCAAATGTCTGGCGTAGTGGCCTTCGGCAATAAATTCGCTCAGCACCGCTTGAGCTTCCAGCCCGACATGGCGGCAGGTCAGGCTCATCGCCGACGCAAACGGTGTTTGCAGCCACTTCGGTACCACTGCATAAGCTAAACGGATACTCGGAAACAACAGTTTGCTGAACGTGCCCATATAGATTACCCGGTCAGTGGCATCTAGACTTTTGACCGGTGCCATCGGAGTACCGTGGAAGCGGAATTCGCCGTCGTAATCGTCTTCGAGTATCGTCGTTTGATGGCGTTCCGCCCACTTTAGCAGCGCGATTCGGCGTTCGAGGCTTAGTGCTGGGCCAATTGGAGATTGGTGGGCGGAAGTCACGTAGGCCAGTTTGGCGTGTGCGGCGTTTTGAATTGCCGCTTCGATATCCATCCCGTTCGAATCAATCGGTACGGCATGCACCCGTGCGCCGACGGCCGCAAACAAGGTTTTCGCGCCGGGATAGCCGGGGTCCTCCATCCATACCGTATCGCCGGGATCGAGCAGCAAGCGTGCGCACAAATCCAGGGTTTGCTGGGCGCTGTGGGTGATGATCACTTGCTCCGGTGTGCAGCTAATGCGCTGCGTATATCGTAAATGTTCTGCAATCGAAGCGCGTAACGGATGATAGCCGGTCGGATCGGCGTAACCCATTCTGCGCGGACGCAAGGCATTCGCACGTTTGGAGGCGATACGGTTCCAGATGTTCAACGGAAAGTGCTCGAAATCCGGTTGATTGGGTTTGAAAGGAACGGGAGCGGATTCGGCGGCACCGTAAAAAAAAGGGCTGTCCGCCAGTACTTGACCCAGTTGCGATAGCCTGCCTTTTGCCGAAACCGCGGCGCGGTCTTGTGGGGCGGGTGCACTATCCAAACTATCCGGCAGTTTGGCTGAGACAAACGTACCTTTGCCGGTACGGGATGCAATATAGCCTTCCGCCAATAATTGTTCATAGCCCAAAACCACCATGCTGCGGGAAACCCCGTAGTGTTTGGCAAAATCGCGGGTAGTGGGCAGTCTGACGTTAGGTTTCAAACGGCCACTCAAAATAGCCAAGCGAATCTCGCTGTAAATCCAGTCTTTGATCGAGCATTGCACCGGTTTCGCTGCAATGGAAAGTTCAATCTGTTCCGCTAATCTCACGATTCTATTTCGATAAATTGGTCTGGTTATTTTTTCACTTATTGGTATTTCTATTAAACCATTCGATTGGCGAGAATAGCACCAATTTCACGTGACCGACAGTATTAGGAGTAGCTCATGACCCAACGCTTCAGCTATCAAACCAGCGGCTATCAGGCCATGTACGGTTTGCATCAATACGTACAGGGCTGTGGGCTCGATCACGGCTTGCTCGAACTGATACGGCTGCGCATCTCGCAAATCAACGGCTGCGCGTATTGCATCAATATGCATGCGCCATTGGCGCAACAGAACGGCATATCCATAACCAAGGTCCATCTGGTGGCGGCCTGGAAGGAAGCCAATGTGTTTACCGAACGCGAATTAGCGGCTTTGGCTTGGGCGGAAGCCGTCACGGCGTTAAGGGACGCTGAGGTACCGGAATCCGTCTATCAGCTGGCTAAAGCGCAATTCAGTGACCATGAATTATCCGACCTGACGCTTGCGGTAGCCGAAATGAACGCCTGGAACCGGTTGATGATTGCATCGAGAACGCCGCCGGAAATCGAGTAAGCGGAGCTCGATGATACAATCTATAGACGAGATTATTGAAAACGATGACATCGTGGCGGTTTACCCACTGATGAGCATACTTCGTCCCCATTTGCCGGATGCGGTGGCATTTGTGGCCCAAGTGCAGCGGCAAGCTCAAGCCGGCTATCATTTGGCCGGATTTCGTCGCAACCAGCAATGGCGAGGTCTGATTGGGTTTCGTCTGGGCGAAAACCTGCTGTACGGCACCTATCTTCAAAAGTTTATAACGCTTTAGACGGTTAAGTAATGCTCCAGATGTTTTGATAACAAGCTAATTTGAATTTGAAAGCAAGACTCGGAGTGTTCAAGCACGGTGATTTGGGTAAATTAACGGCGTGAATGAACGAAATCCGGAGCCGACATGCCGAAGCCGATTGAAACCGACGCTTTGCCAACAGAAAACGATCCTCGTTGGCGAGCCGTGCTGGCCCGCGATCCGGCAGCCGACGGTCGCTTTTTCTACTCGGTCAAAACTACCGGTATTTATTGTCGACCGTCTTGTCCCGCACGTACCGCCAAACCTGAAAATGTGCAGTTCTATCTTAGCCGAGAAGAAGCTGAAGCCGCTGGATTCCGCCCCTGTCGGCGTTGTAAACCGGATCAACCTGCCTTGCGCGAACAGCACGCCGATAAAGTGACCGAAATCTGCCGTTTGCTTGAAACAGCCGAAACCGAGCTTAGCCTTACCGAGTTGGCGGCTATCGTCGGACTAAGTACCTTTCATTTTCATCGAATTTTTAAGGCCATCACTGGCTTGACACCTAAAGCCTATGCGGCAGCTCAGCGCGGTAACCGGGTTCGGAGTCAACTGGCGAATAGTCAGTCGGTAACCGCCGCCATCCATGATGCCGGTTACAATTCCAGCAGCCGTTTTTACGAGCAATCGCCGCAACTATTGGGTATGACGCCATCCGACTACCGTGCCGGCGGTGCCAATAGCCGGATTCGCTTTGCCTTGGGCGAATGCTCATTGGGTTCTATTCTGGTGGCGGCCAGCGAAATCGGAATTTGTGCCATTGCGTTGGGCGATGATCCTGACTGCCTGGCTCGAGAGTTACAAGACCGTTTCCCTCAGGCTGAACTGATCGGCGGCGACAACGAATTCGAACGATGGGTTGCCAAAGTGGTCGGTTTGGTCGAAGCCCCGGCCATCGGCTTGGATTTACCGCTGGACATGCGAGGTACTGCATTTCAACAACGGGTTTGGCAAGCTTTGCGGCAAATCCCAGTCGGCGAAAAAGTCAGTTACACCGATATTGCTCAACGCATAGGCGCACCGAAGGCAGTACGCGCGGTGGCCGGCGCCTGTGCCGCCAATACTCTGGCGGTCGCAATTCCGTGTCACCGAGTCGTTCGCTCGGACGGCGGCTTATCCGGTTATCGTTGGGGGGTGGAGCGCAAAGCCGAGTTGTTGCGGCGGGAGAGTCAATCATGAATGCCGGCGTATTGTGTTGCACATTGCCGCTACCTACGAATTACCGATTACAGGATATTTTGTCTTTCCATGCTCGTGATGCCTTGGCGGTTGCCGAAACCGTCCAAGCTAACCAATTACGTAAGGGCATCGTGTGGCACGGTTCACCGGCCTGTTTGACGCTCCGTTTTTTACCCATGGCCGCCGAAATAGAACTGAGCATCGACTACTCGCCAGCCACATTGATGCTTGACGAGTTATCCGCTCTGGCAGCTCGAATGCTTGGATTAAATCAGCCCGTTGAGTTGGTCATGCTCCGAGCTTTGCTCGCCGTTCCGGAATTCGAGCGGACTTCAATTTTTATCAGCATAACGGTCTTATTCCGGTCGGCGGTCGGAAAATGAGCCAAAATTCGGTTACCAATAACGAGGCACGCATGTACTTTGCGTTAGCTGGCATGGAGGAAGGTTGATGAAATTCACTGGTTGGGCTGTGGCGATTCTGCTGCTGTTGCCGATTTCGGCGTTAGCGGTTTTCAAACCGGTTCGGGTGCTGATTCCGGAAGCATTCGGCGTCCGTTGCAACGAACAAAACCTGTGCATAGACGATGTTTCTCAGCTTACGGCCGCGGAGTCGCTACTTTCCAACTCGAAAACTTATCTTGCCGCGCAATGGGGCTTGTCTATCGGCGAGCCGAAGATCGTCTTTTGTCGCACCGAGCCATGCCGGTCTGCATTCGGTCTATCGAACCAGGCCGGATTCACCTTGGGCAGTTTCGCCATTGCCATCGCGCCGCGCGGTTGGCAACAACACTACGTGGCGCATGAGCTCATCCATCATTGGCAGGCCGACCACTTCGGCAGCCTGGCACTGCTAACCGGCGAGCCGTGGCTAATCGAAGGCATGGCCTATGCTCTGAGCAACGATCCGCGTATAGAACTGCATCAGCCGTTTGAGTCCTATCGTCAGCGTTTCAATGACTGGTACAGACGCAACGCCGACATACCGCTCAAGGAATCGCTGGGTGGGGTGCTCTGAAAATGGCGTCAAGTAGGGCAATGTCCCCTACCAAAAATTGGGTTGGTGCGATAAGCCGTAGGCCATCATTTTGCCCAACCGTACGGTGCCTCAATCTGTATCGCTACCCGTAATCATGATGAAATACAAAGGCATAATTTTTGATTTCAACGGCGTTTTGCTTTGGGATGCACCGCTGCACGTTCAGGCCTGGCAAGCGACGGCGCTACGCCTTAGAGGCTCACCTTTAAACGACGACGAATTTTCAATCCATGTGCATGGCCGTACCAATCGTCACATTTTGAGCTATCTCTGCGGCAGAAACTTTCAAGAAGCAGAGCTGCTTGAGCTGATACAAATCAAGGAGTCAATGTATCGGGATTTATGTTTAAAAAATCCCGAGACGTTTGTTTTGTCTCCCGGTGCCGAAGCGCTGCTTGACTTGGTTTCTAGCAAAGGTATACCCCGTACCATCGCGACAGCCTCCGAAAAAACCAATCTGGATTTTTTCATCCAACACCTCGGTCTGGATAAGTGGTTCGATCTGCCACGGATTGTCTTCGACGACGGGGCTCTTCCCGGTAAACCCGCGCCGGATATGTACGCCAAGGCGGCAACCAATATTGGTTTGCCGCCGTACGATTGCATCGTTGTCGAGGACGCTATTTCCGGTTTCCAATCCGCCCATGCCGCCAATATCGGCCATATCGTCGGTCTTGGTCCGCTTGAAACGCATAACAAGCTTCTTGCCTGTCAGGGCGTCTCGACCGTGATCGAGAGTTTTGAGCAATTTCCGCGCGAGTTGTTAGCCAATGCATGACCTGATAACCGTGACCGGTTAGATCGGAATTCAGACCAAATGACCGGAGTCGGCCAGCTATGGCGTATCGAAGCGTAGGCAATGCGGTAGATGAATAATATTTGTGTCATCTTCGATTTGGACGGCACATTGGTGGACAGCGAAGGACTGTGCAATCAAGCCTTTCTCGACCTGCTTCCGCAGTTGGATGATCGGCTGGAAACCTTGATCGAGCGCTATCGCGGCCAAAAACTAAGTTCGATTCTGATTGACCTTGAACACCGTCTTGGCCTAAAGCTGCCGGATTCGTTTGAACAGCGCTATCGCCAGCGGGTTGCAGCACTCTTCGCGTGTGATTTGAAGCCCATGCCGGGCGTTTTGGAAATGCTCGCAACCCTGAATTCGCCGAAATGCATTGCCTCCAGCGGGCCGCTTGCGAAAATCCGTCAAGCCTTGGCAGTCAGCGGTCTTGCTGCCTATTTTGGTGACAATCTATTCAGTTCCTATGAGATCGGTTCGTGGAAACCCGATCCAGGGCTATTCCAATATGCCGCCAGTGCAATGGGCTTTGAGCCGAGCCGGTGCGTGGTGATTGAAGATAGCGAAGTGGGGGTAACGGCTGCGGTAGCCGCAGGCATGACGCCGCTGCATTTTATACGAACCGGCGTGGCCGATTCGTATCGGACCTCGGGCAATACGGTATTCGATGATATGTCCCAGCTGCCGCAACTGCTCAAGCGGTTTACTAATATGGCGGCATTCAATCGTTAGCCATTCAGGCCTCACCGGCAACCGCCAAAATCAGTGAAAATTTCGCCCGAATGCAAGACCGCAGGAAAAAAAGCATGACGGCAAAAGAACGTCAACAATTTTGGGTAGCCAACGGCCGCCGAAGTCAGCATATTGGCCGAGCGCACCGGCTCATCCAGTACCGAGATTAGGCAGATGATGGAGAAAATTCGGCGAGTCTCCCAAGCGGCCGTCACCGCGATGAAAACGGCGTGAAAGGGGGTGGATTCCGACGTGGCCTGTCGAAAAACGCCGGCGATTCGGTGCGGAACATCGTGGAATCTCAAAGCCACGTCGCGATGTCCGTCGACAGCATCAACATGGCGCTGAAGGAACAAGCCAGCGCGACCAGGGAAATGGCCGGTCGCGTCGAATCGGTATCGCATGGCGCGCAAGCCTTGCCGGTTACCGTGGAGCGAACCGAGACGAATGCCAGGGAATTGGTGTCGAAAGCGCAATCGCTGGACAAATTGGCGGCCAAATTTAAACTGTAAATCCCGCCCGTCGCCGGCATTGGCCGGGGCGTTGGCGGCTTAGTCTTCGTGCCGCTTCATCGTCGCTCCCGCCGGCTTAAAGGTGTGCAAATCGACCGTGGTTTCCGCCGCCTGGCTGGCGCAGCCCCAATTCAGCGGCTGGTCTTGGGTGAAGCGCTTGCCCAGTTGCCAGGCGATTTCGGCGCGGGCCAGTTCCACACCCAAATAAAAGGCATGGCCGCCGTCGGCTTCGACGCCGAGCTTCGGATACAGCTCGAACGGGTCCAGCGCGGTGTGCAGGCCGTCGCGGTTGAACACGTGCAAACCCTCGCTGCTGACTTGAATCCGGTAGCTCGGGTCCTTGATTTGCCCGGCCAGCGTCTCGATTTCCTCGCGGCTGTTCAGAAACGGCGCGGTGTCGTGCACGGTCAGCAAGTCGGGGGCAATGTGCTTGGGCAGCGTGTTGTGCTGCTTGGCGGCATACATGATGCGCCGCGCCCGGTCGGCCTCGCGAATCGCCCGGCAGGCGTGCTTGCTGACTTCGGTGGCCAGGATGTGGCCGATGTTCAGTTCCGAGCAAATGCCCAGCAACAGCGCATTGATGCCGGAAGTATCGGCGTGGGTCAGTTCGGTCAAATTGCCGACGCCCATCATCATCTCCACCTCGGGATAGCGTTGGCGGAAGGCGTGATTGCGAACCACGGATTCGGTAAAGCCGAAATGGATCGGGTCCAGAATCGGATCGACGATGAAGGCGCGGCCCTTGGCTAGCAGCGTTTCGATGGCCTTGTCCAACGTGCTCAGGTCGCCGTGGGTTTGCGGAATCAAAATCGGCGTGGCCGCCACCTCGTCGGCGATCCACAAACTGCGCTCGGTCAAACTCAGCATGTAATCGGCGCCGGCCCCGGCGCCGGCCAGCAAATCGGCGTCTTCCAGCGAATCGATGCTGACCGTGTAGCCGGCCTGCTTCAAGGCCTGGATGGTCTCGCGCAAATGCGGGAACGGCGTGCCGGGCAGGCAGCCGATGTCGATTACGTCGGCGCCGTTGGCGACGTAGTAGGCGGCGCGTTGCAAGATCGCCTCGATACCGATGTTCGGCGCATCGACGATCTCCGCGAAGATCTTGGTGCGGTAGTTGCTCAAATCGTAGTGGTGGGCGGCCATGCCGAAATGTTGCGGCAAATCCTTGATTTCCTCCGGGCCGCGCTCGACCGGCACGCCGAAGTGTTGGCTCAGCACCGCCAAGTCGCCCCGGCACCGGCCGGGCAGTATCACCCGGTCGGCGCCCAGCGCGTCCGGCAGGCGGCGGATAATCATGTCCACGG
The DNA here is from genome assembly GCF_050275925.1 of Methylomonas sp. MS20. Taxonomy (NCBI): domain Bacteria; kingdom Pseudomonadati; phylum Pseudomonadota; class Gammaproteobacteria; order Methylococcales; family Methylococcaceae; genus Methylomonas; species Methylomonas sp. MS20. The sequence continues at coordinate 3,023,523 of NZ_CP189962.1, read as the reverse complement.
TAATCAGCGCGGCCACCGTCACGCCCATCACGTGTACCTTGTACTGAAATTCCGGCTGCATCGCTTCCAGTACTTGGCGGACTTGCTTTTCCGCCAATTTGCCGGTGATGAACAGAATTTTTTCGCTCATAGCGCCGCCAGTCTGGCCTTGACCGCGACGATCAATTGCTCCACGTCGTCGACGACCTGGGTGTAGGGAAAGCGGCGTAGGCGGTCGGTAGCTTCCAAATCGATGGGCCTGGGATAGACCATGAATTTCTTGTGGCCGGGCGCGGTGGTTTCGATTTCCGGTGCGGTATCGCAGGGATAGATAATGCTCGGAATCCGGCACTTGCCGGCCTGGGCGTACAAATTGGTCGCCAGCGAATCGGCGATGCCGAGCACGCATTTGGCGACCGTATTGGACGTGGTCGGCGCCATTACGAAGGTGTGGTAATCGCCCTTGTAAAACAGGCCGACCGGCGGCGCCGAGGCGGCCTTGTCGCGGTACACCGGCATTTGGGCGCGGATGTCGTCGAGTTTGATGCCGTACATTTTCAGCACTTCCTCGCCGGCCTGGCTCAAATACAGATCGACATGATCCAGCGTCAAAATAAACTCCAGGCATTCTTCTATGTAATGTCCGGAACCGGTAATGGCCCAGGCGAGACGCGGCGTAGTCATGGTTAAGGTATCGGTGGCGGGGCGCTTATTATACTGGAAGCGGCCGGCTTTGCCGTTTGAGAGGGGCTTCGGCTCCGCTCAGCCGACGGATGGTCCGCGCGGGGCCGACTCGTATGCTCATCAGCCGGAGGATAACTTGCGCGGGGCGGATGGTTCGTGCCGCTTGGGGACGTTAGCAAGCGTCAAACTTAACGGCATCGCCCGACCGATTTAGGCATAATGTTCATCGGCCTTAACGGTTTAATCTCTATCAACGAAAGGAAGGGTGAGCCATGGTGGAATACTCGCGCGCGGAGCCGGCGCGGCAGGCGCATGTCATGACGTTTACCAGCGGTAAGGGCGGCGTGGGCAAGACGTGTTTGACCGCCAACATCGCGGCGGCGATGGCGTCGCGCGGCGCCAAGGTCTGCATATTCGATGCCGATACCGGACTTGCCAACATCAATATTCTGTTGGGCCTACGTCCCGAGTTTACGCTGGAACACGTGCTGCGCGGCGAAAAAACCATCAACGAGGTGGTCGTGACGACCGCCGGCGGCATCGCCGTGGTGCCGGGGGCGTCCGGCATCGCCGCCTGCGCGAATCTCGGCGCCGGCGAAGCGCGCAGGCTGTTGGACGCCTTGACGGCCCTGGAAAGCCGGTACGACTACATTCTGATCGATTCCGCCGCCGGCGTCGCCGAACCTGTCTTGCAATTCGTCGAGGCCGCCCCAACGGCGTTTTTGGTGATCACCGCCGAGCCGACCTCGCTGACCGATGCCTTTTCCCTGCTGAAACTGTTGAACGCCAGGCATTACCCCGGCCAGTTGAAAGTGATCGTCAATCAAGCCGCCGACTACGCCGCCGCGATGGAAACCTATCGACGGTTCGCCGCCGTGGTCGAAAAATACCTGAGCTTGCGCGCGGACTATGGCGGCTACGTCGCGCGCGACGAAAACCTGCCGCGTTCGGTGACGCTGCAATCGCCCATTGTCGAACTCATCAGCCAGTCGCCGGCCAGTCGCTGTCTGACCGCGCTGGCCGACAACATCGTCAAATGCATCGGCGGCGAGTCGCCGCAAACCGGATTAAGCGATTATTGGCGCGGGGCCTTGATGGAAAGCCAGGTCCCGGCGGATGCGATCGGATTTGCTGTGCCCGCCGAACCCGCCAACTCCAAGCTTGGCGATCGCGAACAGGCCGAAGCGGCCTTATTGCGCGGCATCGCCGAATTCGTCGAGCGCCACGGCGAGTTTCCGCAAGCCTTCAAGCAACTGTTTTTTCGCTGGCTGGAAACCGAAAACCACGCCGCTCCCCGCATGATCGAATTAGTAACGACCCTGGAAGCGCTGTACACCGCCCGTTACCGCGAGCCGATGTTCGGCTTGGAAAGCAACGCCGCCCGGCTGGTTGCGCAAACCGGCGGCGCCGAGGATCAATTGCGCGGCCTGATTCGCCAATTGCGCGACGCTTACCGACAGGCGCACGCAAGCGACGTAATCGATCTCGAACAGGAACTATCCGCCACGATAGGCCGCGACGACTTCACCGAGGAACGCTTCGAGGCGTTGGCGATACGCATGCGCGCGGCGTTTCAAGCGCGTTTCAACAAGCCTTACCAAAGTCAAAGCGAGTTGTTGCTGGAATCCACCGCCGAGGCGCTGGCGGCGATGGCTGGTCAAGAACAGGCCTTGCAAACCGAATTCGCCTCGTTGTCCCAGCAAATGCGGCAACTCACCTCGCGGCGCGAAGCATTGTTGACCGCCATCGAGCACGCCCGAGAGCAGCAACTAACCATTGCCCGCCAAAGCCCTATCGACGGCTGATACCAGCCGGTCATCGCCGGCCGAGCGAGTCTGACCGCGGTCGCCGACTCGTATCGCAGCCGGTCGGACCGCCCGAGGGCTTGAAATCGGCGCTGTGCGGGCAGTATTCAGTTCGGGCCGAGCTCGCCGAAGTTCACTGATGCACCCTTCGACAAGCGCTCATGAAACAGCTTTTTATGCTTACAACAATCAACTGCTTACAACAGGGCAAACAAACTAAAAATCGCGTCAAACAGCGACTGTTTCACGGTAACGCCATGCGCCCGAAGGGGGCTTACTTTGCGCAGGGCGAACGGTATTTAAGCGCCAGGTGAATCATCCGAAAACCGATGGACGCGCATCGGTCTTGGAATCGCGTGTTTCCAGCGTTCCGTGACGTGCTTCCACGCTTCCGTGTCGTGTTTCCAGCGTTCCGTGACGTGCTTCCAGAGTTCCGTGACGTGTTTCCAGACTTCCGTGTCGTGTTTCCGCTCTGGAAACGCATGCTTCAGCCGTTCCGTGAAACCCGAATCGCTGCAAGCCACGCCGGCCGAGGCTTGCAGCGCTTTGCCCCCTCCGTTGGAAACGCGCGCCGGAAAGGTTCGGGGGCGCTATCCCATTGCTAGGGGACTTTACCGCGCGATTTCGGTAGCCGCATCGCGGATTTTGGACGTTGGGGCTTTCATAGCCTGGCTGGCATTAGGACATGTCGAATAACGATCAACCGTTTCGGTCGGTGTTGGCCTGGGAGTTTGAAATCGCCCCGATTAATTCGGTTGACCCAAACCTTAGTCGGGAGCTTATTCGGTGTTAGCGGGGTTTTAGCCGCCGGCTTTCCGGCGCTAATTGCGCCAGTTAAGCCGGCCGCGCGCTAAAGGCCATCGATGCCGGCAAATAGGCTGCGCGAGATGGCGGATTGCAGTTTATTGCGGTCTGCCGGCTAAACTGATTCAATGGCCGCGCTTTGATCGCAATCGGGCAAGCAAGCGGTTATGGGTGATATACGGAAGAGAAAATTCACAGCGAATCAACGAGGTGGTCCGTCGAAGATTATTTTCGGTAGATATACGGAACCATCTAATTACTAGTTAGGCTTTCAAAACAGATGCGAAAAACAATTGTCATTTTCGGATTGCTTGGTCCTGTAATAGGTAGCTTCGTTTTTGTCAGCACTAATGCGTTACTGAGCGCCGAATTTCATAATCTGTCGATTCAAGAAATAGGAATCAAATTAGGATTTGGCACATTAGTTACGCTGTTTTTTAGCATTTGGGGAATCCCTTTTGCAATGCTACTTGGAGCGGTTCCAGCCTGGGTTTCTGGTTATGCTTATTGGGTTATTTCACGTTACCTAAAACTGACGAATCTATCAGCCATCAAACGTTTCTTGGTAGGTAGCACTGTTGGTCTAATAGTTACAACAATTTCATTTGTGATCTTTCATGGTACGAGCGAAAGTTTTTCTTATGTCTGGTCATTCTTTGTTTGGCCAGGCTTTATCGCAGGAGGTGTTTGTGGGATCTTGGTTAAAACTAACGATTTCGTCTAACCAGTGGGTCAAATTGACCGGCAAAAGCTACGCGGTTATCACCGCTTCGCTTTTACCGTCAAGTTACCCTTATAGTTATGTGTAAGGTAATGAATGGTGCCAGAGTTAGTCTGTAAACAAGTACATTTCTATTCAGAGGGTGACGAAATTACATTCTTTGAATGGTTAAAAAAAATTTCAGCCATAGAAAATATCAAAGGCGTAGGCGATGAAATCAGGCTCAGCATTCCCAGTTTTGATGTGGATGATGAATCGTTAAGAGAGTTAATAGCTTTGTTCACCAGATATAAAGTAGAACTTGGTCAATTGAGTCAATTCCGAAACAAGTCAAACGAATGTTGGTTTTATCAAAATAAGAAGGCATTCTGGCGAAAAGGGGTCTTTGGTGAACAATAAACACATAACGAGGCGCTCCACCCGACCAAAAACCGCGATGCGGTTTTTGGTCGGGTGAGCTTGGCGTTAGGCGTCGCTAGCTGGCGGTTCATCCAGCATTTAACAAAGAAACACAAAACCCATGTTCAAAGGCATCTTGATTGAAAAAGACGAAGCAGGCTACCGCGCCTCTCTGACCGACCTCGACGAAGCAGGATTGCCCGAGGGCGATGTGACGGTGCGGGTGAGCCATTCGACACTCAACTACAAGGATGCGCTGGCCATCACAGGCAAGGGGCCGGTGGTACGCAAGTTTCCGATGGTGCCCGGCATTGATCTGGCCGGGACGGTGGAGCACTCGACTCATCCCGATTACAAAACCGGCGAGGCGGTGATTCTGAATGGCTGGGGAGTAGGCGAAACGCACTGGGGCGGCCTCGCGCAGAAGGCGCGCATGAACGGCAACTGGCTCGTGCCGCTGCCGGAACAGTTCACGCCGCAACAGGCGATGGCCATCGGCACCGCAGGTTACACCGCGATGCTTTGCGTGCTGACGCTGGAGCGGTACGGCGTCACCCCCGCGCACGGAGAGATTCTCGTGACCGGTGCGGCCGGCGGCGTGGGGAGCATAGCCATGGCGATTCTGAGTCGGCTTGGCTTCAATGTCGTCGCCGTGAGTGGCAGACCATCGGAAGCGGATTACCTCAAGAGCTTGGGCGCGGTGGAGGTGCTGGACCGGGCGATGTTCGCGGCACCCGGCAAACCCCTGGGCAAGGAGCGATGGGCCGGTGCGGTGGATGTTGTGGGCAGCCACACGCTCGCGAACGTCTGCGCGACCACCAAATACCGAGGCGTCGTCACGGCCTGTGGGCTGGCGGGCGGCATGGATTTTCCTGCCACCGTCGCGCCATTCATCCTGCGTGGCGTGACGCTGGCAGGCATAGACAGCGTGATGTGTCCCCGGCGTGAGCGACTGGAAGCGTGGCGACGCTTAGGGAGCGATCTCGATATCTCGAAGCTGACCGCGATCAGCAAAGAAGTCGGCCTGAGCGAAGTGATGCCCCTCGCTGGGCAGCTTCTCAATGGTGAGGTTCGGGGACGTGTGGTCGTGGACGTAAACGGCTAGCCACAATGACTGCTACGCCTAACGAATAAGGTTAGCCCGCGTAGGGCGCAATAACCAACGGGCATTGCGCCGCATTTGATACACAGAATTGATAATAAAGAAATGGATTACCGTCGAATTTGGCATCCTGGTGGAACCTATTTCTTTACTATCAACTTATTACAAAGGAAAGACAACGATTTGTTGATTCGCCATGTTCAAACGCTACGAGAATTGGTCAAGACGGTGAAAGCAAACCATCCGTTTGAAATTCACGGTTGGGTCGTTTTACCCGAACATATGCACTGCGTTATAGAATTACCGGCAAACGATTCGGATTATGCTACACGGCTAAGTTTAACAAAAATTGGATTTTCAAAAGCCTTGCCGAAAATCGAGCGAAGATCGGCGGTGAGAATAAAGAGAGCGAACGCGGGATATGGCTGCGGTGCTATTGGGAACGCCTGATACGGGATGAAGCCGATTTTCAGGCTCATCTAATTATATTCACTTCAATCCGGTGAAACATGGCTGGGTAAAACAAGTTAAAGATTGGCCCTATTCAACCTTTCACCGCTGGGTGAAACGGGGCGTTTATCCATTAAATTGGGCAGGTACCGACGGCGATTTATATGAGTTCCAATAATAAAATTAATACGGTGCAATGCCCGTTGGTTATTGCGCCTTACGGCCTTAAAAATGTCTTTGCGCGATTGAAACATTTCAGAGCCATCGCGACGCGATATGACAAATTGAAACGCAATTTTGAAAGCCTCGTCGCTTTGGCCTGGGCTTTTATTTGGTTACCCATATAAAACGGCAACAGCCCCTATACGAAATGCCTAAAATGGAATTAAATATGCCTGTCTGTCTCATCAAAATTCAGGGCAGGTTCGGGCTTTACGCCTTTGTTGCGATGAATTGCCTAATAACAGCCTGTGCCGGCCCTAGGCAAACATACGCATTCCGATCACCTCAACAGTTTCATCGGAGCTACGATGAAACCTGGGAAAAACTCAAACAACTTCCTGTTCCTAGTTCCAAGGATGTGAAGGTACGCGTTGATAAAGATCAGACGGAAGGCGCGATCTTTGTTTCTAACTATGTCGATGACTCTAAGGTTGCGGACTGCGGCTTCGCATTGAGAAATCGGTCGCTGGATTTAGGCGAGGTGGTTGTCAGGGTGAAAAAGTTAAATTCCGGCTCGGAAGTCAGCGTGGAGACTGCTTTTGGCATTACAAAACAGGCCGCCTATGATGTTAATGCCAGCCCGGCAACGCTAATGCCCAACGCCTATGGCGGTTACACCGTTAGTCCGGCTACTTCCGGCGGGCATGTTAATGCGACGTATCATTACTGTCGATCAACGGGAGCTATTGAAGCGATGATTCTGAATTCATTAAAAGAGCCTATGTAGGGTAACCGTAAGGATTCGTGCGCAATTGAGCCCGCGTAGGGCGCAATGCCCGTTGGTTATTGCGCCCTACGGCCTTGCAGCTTATTGCGGTCTGCCGGCTAAACTGATTCAATGGCCGCGCTTTGATTGCAATCGGGCAAGCAAGCGCCTATAGGCGATATACGGAAGAGAACGTTTTCGGGGATCAATGAGTTGGTGCGTCGAAGATTATTTTTGGTAGATATACTGAAACTACTTAATTACAAGTTAGACTGCGCTATACCTACGACATAATCTATGACAAAACCAATAATTTTCTTCGATGAATCGCATAATACGGGAGCGCATTTATTAGATGCTAATCAACCGATCTTTACACTTGCCTCTGTAGATTACAATTCAGATGAATGCTCAGAGCTTTTGCTCTTGGTTTTATCGCATCAAGCTTCCGAAGGTAAATTTAGCAGTCTCCAGGGCAGTGAAGCAGGCCGTAGAAAAATATTAGACTTCATTAGATCGCCAATACACTCTGAAAAACGCGTGAAAACCATGATTGTGCATAAGCATTTCAATGTAGTCACTCAACTTGTTGACATCATAGAAGCAACGCTTATGCGTTGGGATGGAATCGATATTTATAAAAATAGCGGTAATATTGTGTTAGCGAATTTGCATTGGTATTCAGCGCCGCATTTTTTCGGAGAACAGAAATTCAATGACTTTCTGACCAATTTTGTTGAAATGGTCAGAAATCAATCCAGCGAATCCAAAAGGAAATTTTTCGATGTTGCTAATGTGCTATACCATAACTGCACAGATGGAAAATATAAATCCATGCTTGCTCCTTACATTTATGCGGAGCGTTTTATAGATGATATTCTCAATGGCATTGACAATAAATATCATATTGATCCCGCGATATTTTCATTCTTTTGTCATCTAACCGAATGGGGAAAACAGTTAGATGAAGCACCAATCGTTATCTATGATGAATCAAAACCAATTAAAGCGTCGCAACCCATATTTATGAAAATGATGGATAGTTCGATCCCACCTAAGGAAGTGGGGTATGGTCAGAGGAAATTTATGGTCCCTTTAAATATTAAGGAATTGCATTCTGGAAATTCGAAACAATATGCTGCTCTTCAAGTTGCCGATCTAATGGCAGGGGCAACACGATATTATTATTCGGCATTCTTTCGTAATACAAATGATCAATTTGCGGATAAACTTAAAGATGCCGGAATTGAACGCTTCCTATTTGGAGCTATTGCGCCGCAGGATTTGGAACACTTGACATCAGATGATTTGATAACTAGCGATAATGATATAAATCCAGCTGATTACATGACGAAATTCTGTTCATAAAATCCAAGCCTTAAAGTCCCGTCCAAGGAGTTGTCATGAACGACGAACCCGTTACTACACCACCCGCTGAGCTTCTCCCTGTGCAGATTGAGAGATTAGATAGTCGCTTGAAGCAAATCGAGAAGATCGCCGAAACAGTTGAGTCAATTGCAGAGAATGGCTTTGAAGCTGCCACGAAGTATCTTGAAAGCAAAGCTGAGAAAGAGCGCAAGGAAGCAGAAGCCGCAGACGCGCAGCACCAAAGAGAAATCGAGTTTCAAGACAAGTTGCATAAGCGGTCAGTTGCTGTGCTGTCGCTCATTGTTTTTGCTGTATTCACGCTTGTAGTTATTGCCATGATCATGGGGCAGTTTGAGCTGGTGAAAATCATTCTGGGCTCGACCTTAGCTGTTGCAGGCGGTGCTGGTATCGCTGGCATCTTCAAGGGGAATAGCAAATAGCAAGTTTAAACGTAATCGAGGTCTCCAACCCCTCAATTCCGTTAACGCTACGTCAACGCTGTTGTCGGTTGGCGGATTCCGTCGCGGCGGCGTAACATGGGCCGTTGTTTCCGTTACAAAATTACCGATGACCGAGATTCCACCGCTTACGACGCCGGACCTTGAAGAACTGGAGGTGCTGCGCGCCATTGTCGAAGGGACCGCCCACCAGGCCGGCGGCGAGTTTTTCCGGTCTTTGGTGCGCAATTTGAGCCGGGCCACCGGCGTGGCTGGCGCGTTTGTCGCGGAATTTTTACCGGACCGGCGGCGGGTGCGGGCTTTGGCGTTCTGGCAAGACGCCGCTTGGTTGGACGATGTCGAGTGGGACTTGCCCGGCACGCCGTGCGAGGACGTGTTGAGCGGCCGCTTGTGCCATTATCCGTCCGGCGTGTCGCAGCGCTTTCCGGCCGAGCCGGACGTGGAAAGTTATTTGGGCGTGCCTTTGCGCGACCAGACCTCCGGCGACATTCTCGGCCATCTGGCGGTGTTCGATGGTCGGGCCATGCCCGAGCAACCCAGGCTGCTGTACACCTTTCAAATTTTCGCGGCCCGTGCCGCCGCCGAATTGAGTAGGTTACGCGCGGCCGAGCAGCTAATGCAAAGCGAACAGCGCTTTCGCGATTTGTTCGACGAGGCACCGATCGCCTACGTGCACGAAGACCTGCAATCGCGTTTTTTGCGCGCCAACCGCACCGCGCTGCGGATACTCGGCGTGCCGGCGGCGTTGGTGCCGGGTTTCGTCGGCCGTTCTCTGGTACCGGCCTTGCCCGAGGCTCAGCGCCGGGTTGAAGAAGCATTCGCCGGGATAGGTCGGGGCGGCGATAGCGCTGGTGTGGTGTTGGAACTGCGCCGCTACGACGACGGCCGGCCGATCTGGATTCAATGGTGGTCGCGGCCGGACGGCGGCGGCTTGTTTACTCGAACTATGTTCGTCGATATTACCGAGCAAGTGCTGATGGAACGGCGCCAGGCCAAATTGCAGGCGCAAAACCGTTACTTGCAGGACGAGATCAAGGCCGACCACGATTTCGATCTGATCGTCGGCGACAGCCCGCCGCTGCGGGCCTTGCTGCAACAAGTACGCAAGGTGGCGGCGACCGACGCGTCGGTGCTGATTCAAGGCGAATCCGGCACCGGCAAGGAATTGATCGCCCGCGCGATCCATTCGGCCAGTCCGCGCCGCGAGCAACCGTTGATTAAGGTCAATTGCGCGGCCTTGCCGGCCGGGCTGATCGAAAGCGAATTGTTCGGCCACGAAAAGGGCGCCTTTACCGGCGCCTTGCACAAGCGGGTCGGCCGCTTCGAGTTGGCCGACGGCGGCAGCTTGTTTCTCGACGAAATCGGCGAAATCTCGGCCGAAACGCAGGTCAAGCTGCTGCGGGTACTGCAGGAACGCGAGTTCGAGCGGGTCGGCGGCCAGAAGCCGATCAAGGTCGACGTGCGGATTATCGCGGCGACCAACCGCGATTTGCGCCGGGAAGTTGCCGAAAAGCGGTTTCGGGAAGATTTGTTTTACCGGCTGAACGTGTTTCCGCTGCAAACTCCGCCGTTGCGCGAGCGCGCTAGCGACATTCCAGCCCTGGCGACCTTCATGGCCGGCAAGTTCGCCGCCAAGTTGGGCAGGCGCATAGACGGCATCCAACCGCCCGCGTTGCAGCGCTTGCTGGCCTACCCGTGGCCCGGCAATATCCGCGAGCTGGAGAACGTCATCGAGCGGGCAACGATTCTAGCCGACGGGCCTTGGTTGGACATCGCGCCGGAGTTGCTGCCGCAAGTGTCGAGCGAACCGCTCGGCGCGCCGGCGACCTTGAGCGAAGTGACCCGCGAACACATCGTCGCCACGTTGGAGCAAACCGGCTGGGTGGTCGAAGGCCCCAACGGCGCCGCCGCCAAGTTGGACATGAAGCCCAGCACTTTGCGCTACCGGATGAAGAAACTGGGGATTGCCCAATGAACTTTCGCCGGTCTGGCGGGTTGAAATAGGGTTCGGCGCCGACGCGCGCCGCTTTTGCACAGTACGACAGGAATCATGAAACCAGCCAAATTAACGTTTTTCGCTATCGCCGCTTCGGCCGTCGCTCGGTTAGCGGGACCGGCCCAAGCCGAATTGACTACTCACCCGTTCGATCAAGCGCCGATCACTCAAGTCCAGCCGGCCGATGCTGCCGAACCGGCCGAGACGCCCGCCACCGATGCCGTACCGGCACCGGTAGCGCCAACCGAGCCGACGCCGAGCCCAAACCCGCCGGCCTTCAGCTTTACCGATCAGTTCGGCAAGCAGAAATACAGTACCTGCAGCATGACCTACCATTTATCCGGCTTCTCGCTGGGCTACAAGCAATACGACGGCCTGGGCGAAGTGACCTGCCGCAACGGCCAGAAGGCGCAAGTGGTGCTATCGTCGAAAAGCATCGGCTTTACGATTGGTAAGTCCGATATCGAAGGCGAAGGCCATTTCACGGACGTCAAGGACATCGGTGAAATCTACGGTAACTACATTTCGTTGGGCAACCATTTCGGTTTTATCAATTCGATAGACCGGCAAATTCTGACTCGCGGCGAAATTTCGTTGGCACTGATCGGCAAGGGGCGCGGCTTCGACATCGGTGTTACGATCGGCGATTTGACGATTCGCCGGCGTTGATCCTCGGTCTTCGAGCCCTTGCGGCTCGGCGAGGCCTTCCCAGCATTGGCGGTTGTTTCAGGCCGCTCCGACGCATTTCCGGTCGGCGACGTTTACATTCCGGCAAGTTGTACCAAACTAACGGTCATGAAAAGATTTTCGTCGCGGAAAATGGATAGCTGGGCGTAGGAACGGCTTCAGCCGCGATCGAAAGCGCCCAGACATTAAAAAAGCGTGCTGGAGGCTTAAGCCAGCGTGTTCCGATCGTGAGCCGGCTCCGCCGTAGGTCCACGTCATCAGCCGGGCGGATGCCGAGCGTCCGCGCCGGGTGAACAAGCTAGACTAACCGCCGCGGCTCGCCATCGTCGATTTCGGGCCATTGGCCCGGCGTCGCGGGGCGGCGCTCGAACCAAGACCTTCGTATCCGCATTAGACTCAGGGGAGCGTCACCGTGGATAAGCGCAGTCAGCCATGGGGGGGAAACGGCGCGGACTTGCCAATGGCTAGTCTGTCGGCGTCGACCGGTGTATCGCGTTCTGCCGTTGCCGCCGAACGACGCGAACGGGTGAGACTGTTGTTCGAGAATCTGCCGTTCTCGCTGACCATCAGCGGTTTGCTGGCCTGCATATTGGCGGCGGTATTGGCGACGGAAATCCGCAATGCCCGGTTGTTCGACTGGTTTGCGGTGTTGGCCGCCGTGTTGCTGGCCAGAACCTTGCTGCTGTTGGTGTGGCGGCGCCGGCCCGATGCCGGTATCGACCCGGCCGGCGTCGAAGCTTGGTTGTTCTGGTTTCGGTTCGGTACGATCGCCGCCGGTATGGTTTGGGGCGTCGGCGGTTTGCTGCTGGCGCCGGTTGGCGACATCAGCCATGAAATTTACGTGTCCTTCGCGTTGGGCGGCTTATGCGCCGGTGCCGCCGCCACGTTGGCCGTCGATAGCTTTTCGGTGGTCGGATTTTTATTGACGGTGTTGGTGCCGCAAATCGTGTTTCTGGCAATGCAGCGCGATGCCATTTCGCAGGGCATGAGTGCGATGGAAACCTTGTTCCTGATTTTCCTGTTAGCCAGTTCCCGGCAATCGAGTCGGCAGCTGGCGGAAAACTTTCGCTTGCGGATGCAGGCGACCGACAACGAGCAGCGCTTTCGGCAGATGCTGGAGAGCAGTCCGGTCGCGACTTGCATCGAGGACACCGCCAACGGTCGGGTGATGTTTGCCAATAATAGTTATGCCTTGTTGATCGATACCACCCCGGAGCGGGCTATCGGCGCGTTTACCGCCAGTTATTACGCTAGTCCAGATGCGTACGCGGCGGTGTTGGAGCGCCTGGGCAATGGCGAACAGGTCACCAATCAACTGGTGGAGTTGCATGCCCCGCGCGGCAGCGCTTGGGTTAAATGGACGCTGGCGTCGTATTTTCCGGTGGAATATCAGGGCAAGCCGGCTTTATTGATCTGGTTTTACGATATTACCGACCGCAAGGTCGCCGAGGACAGAAACCAGCATTTGGCCTACCACGATGCGCTGACCGGCTTGCCCAACCGTTCGCTATTCCGCGATCGGGTGCAGCACGCCATTGCTAGCGCCGAACGGGAGCGGAGCCGGCTGGCCTTGATGTTTGTCGATCTGGATCGCTTCAAACCGGTCAACGACACCTACGGCCACGGCGTTGGCGATCAGTTGCTGAAACTCGTCGCCGAACGGCTCTACCGGTGTTTGCGCAAGTCGGACTCGCCGGCCCGGCTCGGCGGCGACGAGTTCGTCGTGCTGCTGCCGGCGATCAAGACCGAGCGGAACGCGTTGGAGATCGCCGAAAAAATCCGCCATGAAATGAGTGTGCCGTTCGAAATCGACGGTTTGACGCTGGAAATTTCCGCCAGCATCGGCGTGGCGATCTACCCTGACCATGCCGACAACGCGCAGCGTTTGGTGGATTGCGCGGATTTGGCGATGTATTACGCCAAAGCCGAAGGCCGCAACCGGGTGCGCACCTATCAAGCGAATCTGCGCGACGTCAATGTCTGACGCGGGATCCGAGGCAGCCACGCGTGAGCAGTAAGCGTTCGCTCGCGCGGTCGGCGGTCGGCGATCGGGACTGAGCGATTCTTGCCGCGCCGGGTTGGAGGCTTCGGTGCGGCAAAACGCGCGAACGGTCGACCGGGTTTGAACTGCTTTATAATGCGGCTCTTCACGTACTGGCCATTGACGGCGCCGCCATGAAAAAAATTATCCAGAAAATTTCCGCCGCGATTGCCGAGTCGACCCTGTCGGAAAAAGCCAGGGCGCACTACGCCGACGGACGCTACAAGGAAGCCGGCGATCTGTTCAAGGAGTTGTTGAAACAGTCGGGCGATGCCGAGACCAAACGCTATTTGGCCGATTGCTATTTGCAACGGGCTTGGGGGATGGCGGCCAAGGCCATGTTCAAGGAAGCTTGCGTACTTTGGGAAAATTATGCCGCCCATGCTGACGCGCCGCCGCAAGCGCAAGACGTTTATGTGTTGTGGCTGTTGGCCGGCAAAAACCAGCGCAAGGCCTACGCCCTATTGGATGGGTTGAACGCTCGGCAGTTGGACGAAGAGTTTCCGGTGCTTTCGGCATATCTGGGGATGCTACTGGTCTCCGGGGATACGGAGTTGGTGCCGCATTTGCCCCACGATTGCGCATTGCTCAAGCATTGGCAATGGGTCAGCGAAGCGCTGGCGGCGTATCGCAACGGCGAGCGAGAGGGCTGCGAGCAGGCCTTGAAACCATTGCCGTTTCGTTCGGCGTTTCGCGATTTGCGCAGCTTGCTGAAAGCGCAACTGCTGGAGGGCGCGGATTTCGAACCAGCTTCGGCCCTGTTAGCCAAAATTCCCGACGAATCGCCTTATCAACCGCTGGTTAAGGCTTGTGTGGCGTATCGGCATTCTGGCGCGGATTTCGTCGCCAGCGTGTCGGCGCTGGAGCACAATCAACGCCGCATCGTTGCTCAGGCCAAAGGTCTTAATGCCCGCCAGAGCCAATTATTGGAAGCGCTGGTCAAACTCAACGGCCAGCCCGACGCCAAGGCGCGCTTCAATCTGGTCCTGCAATATCGCGACGTATTCGGCGACGATGCCGCGCAAGCCTATTGCCTGGGAGCGCTGGCGGAGTATCCGGGCGGCGAGAAGGACTACTTCAAACACTTTGCCGGCAAGGATTCGTTCGAGGAAAACCGTTTGCAGGCCTTGTTGCACGAACAAGCCGGAAACGACTACGACGCCGGCTTTTTCTGGGACCGCTGCATCGATATTCTAAAAAAAGACCGGCCGGCCAATGACCGCAAAATCGCGTTGATCCTCAGGCACATGGCCGACAAGGCCTATCCCGACGAAGCGGCGGCCATGTTGGCCGACAGCTTGGTATACGATCCCGACGACCGACAAAGCTACCTGAACCTTCTGACGATTTACCAGGAACACCGGCCGGACCCGGCTCAGTACGCGCACTGGCTGGAACGCGGTCTGCAACGTTTTCCCGCCGATACCGATTTACTGGTGCGGGCGGCCAAATCCGCCGCAGCCAGAAAAGCCTTCAAAAAGGCCGCAGCCTATGCCAAAGCCTTGCTGAAGATCGATCCGGTCAATACCTTGGCTAAACAGCTATTGTTTGCCAATCACTTGGCCCATGCCCGTCGTTTGATCAAAACCGAGAAGTTTCATTTGGTGGAGAAGGAAATTCAAGCGGCCGAACAATTGACCATCGATAAAAGCCTGCGCCGCCAGGCCGAGTTGTTGCGCGGTTTTTATTTGTGGGTTGCCGAAGACAAAACCCAGGGCTTGCAACGCATCGTCGATACCTTGGCAAGTCTGCATGACGATCCGATCAACATGCATTTTCAAGCGCAAATCGAAGCCGGTTTGTTGGAACTGCCGACGCAGGCGCTTAGCCGCGCGCTGCCCCCTCTAAAGGACTATCTGCTGTCCGCCCCGCAATTGCAGCGCTTGATCGCGTCGATAGGCTATTACGACGAGCAATTGGACGACAACACCTTGTTGTTCAAGGTTCTGGATAAAATCAAGGCGCCGCTGAAAAAGTCGCTGGAATGGTTGTTGGAACATGAAGCGGAATTATTGGCTTGGTGCCAGTCTTTGGAGACGATCGGCCATTACGAACTATTGAAGCACGCTGCCAAGGCGGGCCATGCCCGTTGGCCTAAGCCGGCCTGGCTATATTACCGGACGCTGGCCGAATGCCAAGGCGATGCCAGCCACTTGGATTTCATGAGCTTATACCGTTTGAAAGTCGCGTTGGAAGACGCGCGGGCGGATAACGACAACAGGACCGCCGGGTTGATCGAGCGCCTGCTCGAACGGGCCAGCGGGGGCGTCGAGCTATTGCCGTCGGCGGATAACATCGAGGATTTCGACCGGCCGCCGCTTAGCGACGATCCGATAGAAGATTTGTTCGGCCACGTTCCAGATGCCGTGTTCAAGCGTATCGAAAAGAAAATCGAGGAGCTGGTGCGCAAGCGCGGTCCTGAGCAGTTCGTCGCCCAAATCATGCGTCAATACGGTAACGGCCGCGATGAGCAAAGCCTGGCGATCTTGTTCATGAATCAAGACTTCCTATGGTGTGTGACGATATTCGCCGCCGCCGAGGAACTGAAAATCGAGATCGGCGTCGGTTTCGACGACATCGTTGCTCGCTTCATTCACGATTCTCCGCAGTATTCGCTGCCTTTCAATTGAGTACCGATGATTTCACCGTATAGCATTCTCGGCGTGCCCGAACAGGCCAGCGACGCCGACATCAAACAAGCCTATTTGCAAAGGGTCAAGGACAATCCGCCCGACCGAGATCCCGCGCGCTTTCGTGAAATTCAAGAGGCTTTCGAAGCGATTAAGGACCAAGACTGCCGCTTGCGCCACGCCTTGTTTCATGTGCCGCATGTCGATTTCGACGCGTTACTGATGCAAGCCTTCGGCCAACCGCGCATTGGCGGGACTATGGCTACGGACGATTTCGTAAAACTATTGAGCACGCTGTCCATCGAAAAATCGCTCGCTGAATTGACTAAAACGCCATCATGACGACAGAAACCCCGCAAGACGAATTGCTGGCAGCCTTGCATCAGTATCTTCAGGAAACCGACTTCGCCCACCTGACCTCGGTCGACCAACCGGATTTGACCGCGCTGTTCAGCGATTTGGCCGGCCTGAAAACCGAAGTCAAAGCCGAGTCGCGGCAATTCAAAGCCACGCTGGACAGCTTGAGCGATGCCGTCGTAACCCTGAAGGCCGACAATCGAGCCCTGGCGGACGAACTGGCGAAAGCCAACGAACGCCTAGAACAACAACGCCGTGAGGTTGAGCGAGCGATGTTGGTGGAATGGCTGGATATTTACGACCGGCTCGATGCCGGCCATCGGGCTTTGCAAAACTATCTGCCGGTCGATGGTTTGTTCCGGCATTCCAAAAAACAGGACGTAGGTTTCATCGCCAGCGTTGGCGAAGGCCAGGAAATTACGCTGAAGCGTCTGGAACAAATGCTGCAGCGCCGCCGGGTATTCGCGATCGATTGCGTCGGCCGGCCCTTCGACGCGCGGACCATGACGACGGTCGCGATCGGCGCCGATCCGGCGCTGGAAAACGCCGTCGTGCTCGAAGAGCTGCGCAAGGGATTTTTACTCGAAGATCAAGTGTTGCGATTGGCGGAAGTCAAAGTCAATAAACTTTAAGCATTCAGGGAACACATATGAACGACATCATCATCGGCATCGATCTAGGGACCACGAACTCGGAAGTGGCGATTGTCGAAAACGGCAAGGTCACCGTGATCGCCGACAACGGCAGCAAGATTTTGCCGTCTTTCGTCGGACTGGACGATAACGGCGACATTCTGGTCGGCGCCAGCGCCCGCAATCAATACCTGATTTACCCGGAGCGCACCGTTAAATCGATCAAACGCTTGATGGGCCAGGACGCGCGAGTCACGATGGCCGGTCAGGCATACACGCCGCAGGAAATCTCCGCGATCATCCTGAAGCGTTTGAAGGCGATTGCCGAAGCCTATGTCGGCCGGCCTATAGCCAAGGCGGTGATTACCGTACCGGCCTATTTTTCCGACGCCCAGCGCCAGGCCACCCGCGAAGCCGGGGAAATCGCAGGGCTGGAGGTGGTGCGGATGATCAACGAGCCGACTGCCGCCGCGCTGGTTTACGGTGCCGGCCAGCTCGACGCCAAGCGTATGCTGGTGTACGACTTGGGCGGCGGCACCTTCGACGTGTCGGTGGTCAACGTACAGAGCGGCGTGGTCGAAGTGCTGGCCAGCCATGGCGACAATCACCTGGGCGGCGACGATTTCGACCAACTGATCGTCGATCGCGTTTTGGCGCATATCCGCGAGCAGTACGGCATCGAAGTCGAGCCGCACGGCAAGGCGATGGCGCGCATCGTGCGGGCGGCGGAACAGGCGAAACTGCGCTTGTCCGACGAGCCGTTTGCGACGATAGAGGAAGAATATTTGCTGGAGCGCCAAGGCACACCGCTGCATTTGACGATGGAATTGGCGCGTGCGGACTACGAAGACCTGATCGCCGACCACATCAACGCCACGCTGGACGCCACCCACATCGCGCTGAAGGGCGCCAAATTGATCGCCTCCGACATCGACGAAATCATCCTGGTCGGCGGTTCGACGCGCACGCCGTGCATCCGAGAGCGCCTGTTCGACGAATTCGGTTTCGAGCCGCACGGCGAAGTCGATCCCGATCTGTGCGTGGCGATGGGCGCGGCAATGCAGGCGGCGATGATCAACGGCGAGGACATCGGCACTGTCTTGGTCGATGTGACGCCGTATACCTTCGGCACCTGCGCGGTTGGGTATCTGGACGGCATGCCCTATCCGTATCAGTACGTACCCATCGTGCATAAAAATAGCGTGTTGCCGGTGCGCAAGTCCGAGGCTTTCGAGACCTATCACGACAATCAGCGCGAAGTGAACGTGCGGATTTTTCAAGGCGAGGACCCGGATGCGCTGAACAACGTCGAAATCGGTGAGTTTTTGGTCGAAGGTTTGTTGGACGTGCCGGCCGGCAACGTCATCACCTTGACGCTGGACCTGGATTTGAACGGCATCTTGCATGTTTCGGCGCGGGAGAAAGCCTCCGGCAAGGAAAAGACCATCACGATCAACAACGCGATTTCCCGCTTCGATAGCGGCGAACTGGGCAGCGCCAAACAGCGTATTGACGGTTTGTTCGGCAATACGGCCGGCGGCGAGGCGGGTTCGGTATCGGAAAGTCCGGCCGTTTCCGCCGCGCGTAACGCGATCAAGAAGGCCGAAGCCTTGTTCGAAACCGTTTCCGCCGAAGACAAGGAAGACATGGTCGATCTGATCGAAACCATTTCGACTTTTCTGGAAAACGGCGACGAGGCCGGGTTGAAGCAGCCGGTCGAGCGCTTGAACGACATCCTCTATTACTTGGAATCGTGATACAGCGTTGCCCGGCGTGCAATGCCCGGCTCGGAACGGCCACGGCGTGCCCGCGTTGCGGCGTCGAATTGCGGCAAGTCCTGGGTTGCGAAAGCTTGGCCGAGCAATGGCTTAGCGTCGCGATGCAAAGTCTCGCGGCCGGCCGGCCGGCCATCGCGGTGCCGGCGCTGTTACGTTCCTTGAGTTTTAAGCAAACGCCGCCGGCCAAACTGTTGCACGGTTTTTTGATCCGGCAGTTGTATCGGGCGCTTTATGATCAATTGGGCCAGCAGCGTTGGCCGGCGGCACGCGAAACCCTGAGTCAATTGCGGACCCTGCAAGGCGGCAACGACGCACTGGACCGGTTTGCCGAAATGATCGACCAGTTGGTGGGCGCGGTGGATACGCCGCCGCCTCCGTCGTTCAAATCGGAAAACCCAAGTACCAATCGATCAGAAATAAGCTAAAGAACGCGATTTCCGGAATCCAAGTGCCGTCAATGCTTGTAAGTCTCGGTTGTGAGTCGATGGGCTTGGCTGGCTTTAGAATTTTCATGACGATCTCCTCTGCATGTTGGGTGTTGCTTGCGCGTTGGGCTAGCCTAAGGCCGGTTTCACTCCAAAACGATCGGCTTTTGGCGCTCAACAGGAATGGATGCGCCAGCAATCAGTGAATCCGCGACTCAGTCGCGCGGATATACTATAGCCCTCGGTATAGCGATACCGCAATCCGGTTTTTCTAGCGCTCGCAGGCGCCTGGCTATTGCTTTTGCAACAAATAGCCGGAATAGGCGATCAGCTCCCGGCCATCCATTTTGACGACGCGCAGGGTGTCGCCCATGCCCCGGCCCAGACCGTGGGTAATGGCCTGCTCGTCGTCGATGGGTTTGAGCGCCCAAGTCTGTTTTTCAATGTCGAAGCTGGGTAGCGCGTATTCCAACACCAGAAAACCGTTGCGTTCCCGCAAGGCGCAGCGCTCCGGAACGATCGCTTCGCCGTCGGCTAGATTGACGATGCGGTAGTCGCCCAAGCGCCGCCGCCAAGCCGCCGGGATCGCGGTCGGGACGATTTTTTCGCCGATCGGAATGGTCTGGCCTTCGGTATGAGCCAGCAATACCCGGCGCCCCGCAATCTCGGTTAGTGACAGTCCGACTTCGGCCAACTCCTCCGGTTGGATGGGAATAAAGCCCAGCAGCCAATAGCGAATACCGAATTGGCCGTCCGGGCGGACCACGATGTCCAACGAGTTGCCGTTCAAATCGGCGGAAATGCCGTCACCGGTATTCGAAGCATCGACGTAGCCCAACATCGTCGCGTAGTGGCCGCCGAATTGGTTTTGTTCGGCCGAGGTCGGTGGGCGGGTTTCGATAGCCGGTGTTTCGGTTTCACGGAAGGCTTGGCCGGTTTTGATCGCGACCGCCAGTTTCAGCGCGGCGTTGTTGATCTTTTGCAAGGCTTGGTTGGGCGAGTTGCTGAGCACGACGACGCCGATTTTGTGGTCGGTAGCCAGGCTCAACAAACTGAATTGGTACAGCGTCGCGCCGCCGTGTTCGGCAATCGGCCCGATGTTTAAGTTGTCCCGCAACATCCAGCCCAGACCGACCTTTAGGCCGGCATCGAGCGGCACATCGGCGTTTTGCGGTTTCAGCATGGCCGCGACGGTTTGCGGTTTCAATAGCTGGCGGCCGTCGGACGCGCCGCCGGCAAACACCATCGTCATGAAGCGGCTCAGGTCCAACACACTAGCATTCAAGCCGCCTGCCGGCATGTCGCGTAGCGGCGCTTCGGGTTTTTCGTCGCCGAACCGGTAGGATTTCGACGCCAGTTCGCCTTCGAGTCCCGGCGCGAATCGAGCGGTGCGCATGCCCAGCGGTTTGAGTAATTGCCGATCGGCATAGACGCTGAACGGCGTGGCGCTGACCGTTTCCAGCATCGTGCCCAGCAAGGTTACGCCGAGATTGGAATACGAAAATACCGTGTTGGCCGGGTTGCTGACGTATTCGGATTTGAGTTGCTCGACCAATTGTCCGAACGGCCGAGGGTGATGCGTCCACATGCCGTTGACGATGTCCCCCGGCAATCCGGAATGATGGCTCATGATGTTGCGCGGCGTGATCGCGGCGGTATCGGCAAACCGCGATTTGATCGAAAAGTTCGGCAAATAACGCTGTAGAGCTTGGTCGATATCCAGTTTGCCTTGCTCGGCCAATTGCATCACCAATGTATCGGTAAACAACTTGGAAATCGAGCCGACTCTATAAACGGTCTCGGCCGATGCCGGCACGTCGCGTTTCTTATCGGCGTAACCAAAGCCTTGCGACCACACCACTTGCTGGTCATCCACAATGGCGATACTCAAGCCTTCGATGGCTTGTTTGTCCATTTGGGTTTCGATCAGCCAACTCAAATAGGTCTGCAGATAGCGGTAATCGCCGGGTTGCCAAGTCTCCGGCCGGGGCGGTGGTCCGCCCGCGCAAGCGGACAGCACGATCAATAAGCCGAGAAATACGGGAATTCGGGATTTCATGGTTGAGGTTTGCTCCATTAAAGTGGTCTGAGAGACACGGGTTTGGGCAAGGATAGACTCGGCGGTTTACAGCTCGCCGCGTTCGATTTCATCCAGATAGAGAAATTCCGGGGCCTTGACGCCGGCTTGCCGGCGAATGGCCACCAGTTCCGCCGATTCGAAAAAGCGCCGGGCGCTGTCCAGCGACGACCACTCGGAAAAATGCACGACGCGGTTGGCGTCGTCGGCTTGACACAGCAATTGATAGCGACGTTCGCCGGCATGTTTACGCATATCCGCCGCTTGGTCGAAAATGGCTTTCCAGGCCGGATAGGCTTCGACTTCGTGGATGATCAAGACATAGGGCATGGAGGTTTCTCGGTAATGGTTCAAGGTCAATTTTAGTCGCGGCGGCCGAATCGCGATTCGCAAAAAGGCGGCGTGCGGTGTTCCCCGGCTACAGCCGGTTGGTCTTGGGTTAGGTAACGTTAGTCGCGATTCCGGCGGCGGCCCCCAAAACGCCCTAACACTTGCCCGACAGACCGTGGAGTTTAAGTCAAACCCGGCGGGCTCGCATGTGCCGAAAGTCATGCTTGCTTGCATGACTCCAGGCGCGCGACGTCGCGGCGAATAACTGCCGACGCTCTTTAACCTGGCGAAAAAATAGCGTTTTTTCAACCGATAAAGACGCTTCCATCACCACTAATTTCCGCTAGCGCACCCGCGCGCACTCTCCGAAATGCCCTCCGCGGGTAGGATATTTTTCCAGCAACGAGTTAGGTACTCTGTCCCAGTTGCGAAATTCCGGGTTGACCCGGCGACAAACTCGATCGAATCCAACAGGTCGCAGCGACTGAATACAAGCGCGATACCCGAGATCGTAGTCCGGCAACTTCCAAAATAACCTTAACTTCTGGAGAAACTTTATGAAAGCAAATAGCACAATGCCGCTAATCGTTGGATTGGTCATGGTTGGCTTAAGTTTTACCGCGACGCAAGCTCATGCGGCCGGCAATGCCTGCATCGCCGTCAACGGCGGATTCGGGAATGGTGGCACCACGTTCGTGGGTAAGGGATTCTCGCTACCGGGCAACGGCTCGTGCGGAACTTGGTCCGGCGTCGTCAAAACCGGTTCATCGGTGGTACTGACTTCCAGCGGTAGTGCGTGCACCTCCAGCGACGGCGTGATTTTGACCTTGACGATGCACTCGACCGATCCCGCGTATTTTGGCAACGGGGAAACGGCGGCGGTCGATCATATTCAACTGTGTCTGAAAGGCACCACAAACTGCCCCTACGGCCAGTATTCGCACGGCTATTTCAGCGGTCCGGTCGAGCGAATCAATTGTACGACCGACCTTATCACGATACCGTCCACTCACGACTGAGCAGGCACGCGTCGGCGTGACGGCGCGCAGTTTGATAGCCGAAATGAGCGATTGTCCTGGCAAGCGGACAATCGCTTGCTCGCGCGGCGAGCATTTTCAAACCCTTTCGCTTCGAAATATCCCCCGCGCGGAGGATGTTTCCCCACCGGCTCGGTCGTTATCCTAGAACCAGCCTAACGTTTCGGGGCCGCGTAATACTGAACCCGCGTGGCGGGCCGACCGGGGCATTCCTAAGGTGAACGGCACCGGAGCACGGAACACAGACGAATGATCCGGGCGGTCTTAGGCATACGGGTTGATCGTGGCACGCGCCCGAAATTAAGCGGTTGCCCACGCCTTACTCGGCATCAGTTCAATTAGAAAATAAAAGGCATAACGATGAAACAAGGTCCACAACATTGGAAACTGAACCAGCTCTGCTCCGCATTTTTAGCGGCCGGATTGGTACTGCAAATTTGCCCGGCTTGGGCGCAAACCGACACCGGGATCGGCAGCAATGGGATGTCGGGCGCGGACGGTGCCGCCGGCAATCCCGGTAGCGCCGGCGGCAACGGCAACGCCGGCGATAGCGCAACTGCGAAAGCGGGCTTTCCCGTCAATAACGATACTGCCAATAGCGCAACGGCGACCGGCGGTAGCGGCGGAAATGGCGGTAACGGCGGCGCGGGTAACCCGCCTGGCTCGAACGGTGGGAAAGGCGGTTCCGGCGGTAACGGTGGTAACGCCACTGCGCAGGCCTCCACTAGTATCTCCAGCTATGCCGAGGCCAACGTCACCGCGAACGCTACCGGCGGAAATGGCGGTAACGGCGGATTGGGTGGCTCGGCGAGCGGCGAGGGCGGAGAGGGAGCCGGTGGTAACGGCGGTAACGGTGGCACCGCAGTGATCGGCGCGGTCGCGGATAGTACCGGCGGCTTTTTAGTCCTGGATGGGACTGCGACCGGCGGTAACGGCGGCGATTCTTACGGCACAGGCATAGCCGGCAGAGGTGGGGCGGCGGTGTTTGGCGTTTCGCCCATCCTTACCCTCTACGGACACTCCCTGATTTCGGCCACGGTGACCGGCACGGCCAACGGCGGCAACGGCGGTAACGCGCGGGGTGCCGGCATTGGCGGTGACGGCGCCTCGGTCAGCTTGACCGACAAAGTTTCAGGCGATACCGCCGAGATCGTGCGATTGACTCAAACCGCCCACGGCGGTAACGCGGGAGGCAGCAACGGCGGTTCGGCTGGCGTCGCTGGTACTGCCAACAGTAGTTTAAGCAAAACCACCAGTTCCAAATCCCTGCAAATTTATAGCAACGCCCAGGGCGGTGACGGCGGCTATTTGCTCAATGCGGTTAGCAGCGAGGCCGGTGCCGGGGCGGATGCCACCACGACGGTTAATGGCATCAATACCGCTGTCGGAAACAATAGCGATACCGATGCTGGCAGTAATGCAACCGGCGGTCACGGCGGTGATTCCAACAATCAGCGCAACGGCGGCGCGGGCGGTAAGGCCCAAAATAACACGGCCGCCGCCGGCGATAGCGCACATGCCGGTGGCGAAGCGATCGGTGGTAACGGTGGCGATAGTTATGGCGGTAGCGGCGGTTCCGGCGGTTCGGCCAGTAGCGTTAGTAGTGCGGTTGGCACCACCGACGCCGACGCCAATGGTTACGCGACCGGCGGAAATGGCGGCTTGAACCTAGAGGAAAACGGTACTGGCGGTGTTGGCGGCGCCGCGAGTTCTTCAGCTAACGCCCAGGCTACCCACAATAACAGCCAGATTAGCGCGGACGCCACCGCTTACGGAGGCCATGGCGGGGCCAGCTATGCCAATGGCAACGGCGGCAACGGCGGTACGGCGACCACAGCCACCAGCGCCAAAGGCGCCGGCACTGGGGCGGTGCAAGTGGATACCCGCGCTTGGGGCGGCGACGGCGGTACCGGCCAGGGTTTGGGCAACAAAGGCGGTGCGGGCGGTACCGCTTCGGCGCAAGCCAGCGGCACATCCACCGGCAACGGCGATGTCGCGGTGACTCTCGACCAACGCGGCGGCAAGGGCGGTTGGGGCTACCTCGGCGCCGACGGTGGCGTGGGTGGCGATTCCATTGCCGATAATTTGGTCAGCGGTTCGACCAGCGGTGCATTGAACTTGACGCAATACGCCAAAGGCGGTGATGGTGGCAATGTCAGCAGCATTATTTTTGCGCTAGGTGTCGGCATCGAAAACCATCCCGCAGGCCAAGCCGGTAGTGGAGGCCAGGCAAAATCGGTGCTGAACAATGTCGATGACGGAACTGGGATGGTCACCGGAAAAAGTAGCGCCGAAGGCGGCGCGGGCGGCTTGGCCAGCGCCGCCGGCAACGGGAATGGCGGCAATGGCGGCGACGCCAATGCGGAGATCGCGCTGATTCACGGCGGCAGCGTCAATGCCAGCGCCCTGGCCGGCGGCGGCAACGGTGGCGATTCCAACACCGGTATCGCCGGCAACGGCGGCTTGGCCAACTTGGGTCTGGACTTGGCTGCCGCGTACGGAGAATCCACCGGCAACGGCAGGGTCGAGGCCACCGGCGAGGTTCACGGCGGCCACGGCGGTTCCGCCATCGCGATCGGCACTGGCGGCAACGGCGCATCGGTGACTTTGATGAATAAAGTCGACGGAAAAACCAGCGGTGACTTGATATTGAATCAAACCGCCTTTGGCGGTAATGGCGGCTCCAGTAAGGGCGGCACAGTCGGTTCGGCCGGCAGTGCCGACAGCCGGCTAAGCAAATCCGCCGCAGTCAATGCCTTATCGCTGTACAACTACGCAACCGGCGGCAACGGCGGCAATTTAAATGATGCGTCGAGCGGCGCGGCCGGTGCCGGTGCGGTGGGTAGCTCGTTGGTCAGTGCCGACAACAGCGCCGGCTCGGTTTACGCATGGGGTAGCGCAACCGGCGGCGACGGCGGCAGTGCCAACAATGGCGCGACCGGCGGCGCGGGCGGTCAGGCCAACAATACGGCCAAGGTCGCGTCCAGCGGCGATAATCACCAAGCTACTGTTTCCGGTCACGCCTTGGGCGGCCTAGGCGGCGTCAGTTACGGCGGTCGGGCCGGCGCGGGCGGTTCCGCGATCAGTAGCAGCATGGGCACCGCTTCCGGCAATAGCTCTGTCACGGTGAGCGACAAGGCGCGAGGCGGGAATGGCGGCGCCAATCTGTTCGGCGACACCAACGGCGGTAACGGCGGCGCGGCCAGCTCGTTGGCTAACGGCAATAATACCGGCACACAGTCGGTGTCCGTGACTTCGTTTGCTTATGGCGGCGATGGCGGCCAAGGGCATGGCAGTGGTAGAGCCGGTGCCGGTGGTGGCGCCAATTCGCAAGCGCGGGCGTCGAGTACGGCCGGCCATGCCAGCGCGGCGGCGAATGCCACAGGCGGCAGCGGTTACGGTTTCACTTCACCAATCGTCGCCACCGCTTGGGCGCAGGGCGGGAACGGTTCGTCCGCCAACGCGACGGCCGGCCAAACCGGCGTTCAGCTGACGGCGGCGGCCCACGCCGATAGCGTTGCGAGCGTCAGCGAAAGCCGCGCCGCCATCGGTCAAGTACCGGCACCGAAAACCGATGCAGCCGGTAAGCAAGCGGTTGCGTTCGGCACCGCACTGCCTCAAAACGCCGATGTTTCAGCACTGCTGGCCGGCAATCCGACGGTGTTGCACGCCTTCGACATTGGCGGTAGCAGTCAGGTTTGGCTGCAAGGGACTTTAGGCGTGTCGAATACCAGTTCCGACGCCGCTTATCACGATTACCATGCCAGTCTTACGCTAAATCTGGACACCTCGTCTTATGCGCCGGCCCAGCATCTGTTGCTGGGTCTACTTAGCCCCGAGTTCGGCATTGCCGCCTTGAGCGGCGGCGATACGCTGTCCTTCTCCATCGACGTGATTGGCGCCACCGCTCATTCAAGTGCCAGCTATGATTTCAGTGCAGCCGATGCGGCGGGCGCGGCGAATTTTTTCGACGATAAGACGCTGGATGTCGGCGACTGGAGCAGTTGGGTCAGTAACAGTGATAAAACACTCACGCTGACCTTTAACTTGGACCTGCACAGCCACACCTACGGCACGGGTCTGAACTTCGATCTGATTGCCGGCAATTCGACGTTGGGCTCGGGCCCGGTCGCGTCGGTGCCGTTACCGAGCGGCCTATGGCTATTTGGCTCGGCGCTGCTGGGCGCGCTCGTCCGAGGCAGGTATGCGCGAGCGGGCGGTAAATTCAGCTAGCAGACGAAACCGATAGAGCCTCGCATTGAGAAAGCCCCGCGTTCCGGGGCTTTTTTATGTGTTGAGCGTGGGTGGGCGGCTCGCTAGTCAGGCAGGATTCGGGTAGCTCGCCGCGATCGCGGCGTGTGGCAGTCGCGGCCCAAAACCCGGTGTAGGGCTGGCCTGGGCGCCTCGAGATCAGGCTGGCTTGTGGTCGGCGCTTTCAAACCGGTCGGCGTGATCTCGAGAATAGGTCATTTCCCGCAATCCGCGTGAAATGACCCAACGCGTAAGTTTATCCGGCGCGCTTAGTGACGGCTAAGTGCTTGTGTCAGTGAGAGATTACATTGTGGTCCGGTTTTTGCCGAGCTAACTCCGGCTGCGGGCGCGGTTCGAGTTTGACGCGGGCCGGCGGGTTTGCCCGGAGGCGCGGTTCTCGTGGAAGCGGTTACGCCGCGCGAATCCGCCGTGGCGGCGGTATCCATAATGTCGGCATTGATTTGCCGGCTGCAGTTAAAACGGCTTAATCGATCATTTATCAATCAATATCAAACACAAGGAATTTCACAATGAAGCATGTATTACGCACCGCTATCGCGGCCGGCTTGGCACTGACCGCGATCGGTTCGGCCCAGGCCAATACCCTCAGCGTCGACGGCACGCTGTTCTTGCAAGCCGGCGGTACCACCTTCGATACCTGGAAGGTCGCCATGACCACCGCCGGCAGTTTTAGTGTCGATGTGTTGGCTTACGAAGCATCGCAAAGCAACGTCGCGACCGCCGGTTATTTCGCGGCCGATCTGAACGGCGACGGCGAACTGACTTGGCTGGACCCGGATACCCATTGGTATTTGGACGACGGTTCCGCCGGCTTGACCGCCGCCAACCATTTGGCCCGTTGCGACGACATCGCCAACAATTGCGCGACCGTCAATACCCCCACGATCAGCTTGGTCAGCCGAACTCAAGTGCAGGGCGCGGCGGACGGTTCGATTCACTTCCGTCGCGATCCGGCCTTCGACATTACTCTGGCCGCCGGTAACTACCAATATGTCATGTCCGATTATCGCTTGACCGACGCCGAAGCGGCGGCCGGCATCAACTCCGGCGATAGCTTTTCGGCGCCAACCGGCTTCGTCAATCCGATTTTGGATCACGGCGACTACCGGATCACTTTCAGCTCGGATACCTTGCATTTCGCGGTCAGCGGCAACACCATCACCGTCTCGCAAGTGCCGCTACCCGGCGCGGTCTGGTTGTTCGGCAGCGTTTTGGCCGGTTTTGGCGTAACGGTTCGGCGCAAGGCGCGGGTGGCTTAAAATTGGCCGATGTTTGCTCCGCGACACCGGAGCGGCCGGCCAGGCCCTACCGTTTTGGTGTTTGTCGGTTATGATGCCGCCTCCCGCGTTAACCACGATTGACGATGACGATATCCGCCCCGGCCAGACCCGGTCGTAACGATCCCTGCCCGTGCGGCAGCGGTAAAAAATTCAAACATTGCTGCGCCGAGAAGGCCGAGGCCGGGAGCGGCGACTCCGACCCGAAGCAATTGTTGGAAACCGCCCGCTACCACGCCTATCAACGTCGCGACTTTCTCGCCGCCGAACAGACTTATCGGCAAGTATTGGCGATCAAGCCCAATCACGCCGAAGCTTTGGCCGGCGTCGGCCAAGGCTTGTGTTGGCGGCATCGGCTCGCCGAGGGCAAGCAATATCTGGCCAAGGCCGCCAAGGCCATGTTGCGCCAACCGGAAAAGATCGACGCTAGGGTCTTGCTGGAATTCGCCGAGCAAATGCAAATGTGGGGCGACATCGACTTAGCGTTGCAATTGGCCAGGGCCGCCGCCAAGCGCATGCCGGTCAGCGCCTCGGCGCAATATGCGATCGCCGCCTGTTTGCACCGCTTGAACCACACCGATCAAGCCATCGCCCAGATGCAAAAAGTCCTGCAATTGGCGCCGAGCGACGCCGGCTGCCAAATCCTGATGGCCTTGCTGGAAATCGACAAGAAACGGATGGACGACGCCGGCGGGCGGCTGGAGCGGGTCGTTGCCGCCGAGCAAAATGGCGGGCAGTTGGCGCGGGCTTGCTTGGAGCTGTCCAAGGTCTACGATAAACAACAGCGCTACGCCGAAGCCTTCGAGATGTTCTCGAGGGCTGGCTTGTTGGCGGCGGCTAGTCCGGAAGCCCGGAACGTGGACGCCAATTATCTGTTCGACCGGATCGCCTTGTTCAAACACGGTTACGACGATGCCTTGCTGGGACGCTGGCGCGTAACCGACTTTGCCGACAATTTGCCGGTCCCGGCATTCTTGATCGGATTCTTGCGCTCCGGTACCACGCTGACCGAGCAAGTGCTGGCCGCGCATCCCGAGGTACTGACCTCGGACGAAAACCACTTGATCGAGGAAGTGGCACAAGAGTTGGCCGCGGCGACCGGCATCGCCGGCGATACGCCGGCCGCGCTGAAGGCCCTGGATATTGCCGGCGCGCGTCGCTTGCGGGCGTTTTACTGGCAACGCGCCGCCGAGGAATTCACGTCGGCCGCGTTGAAAAAAACTTTCGTCAACAAGGTGGCGCTAAACAGTATCGAAACCGGCCTGATCGCCACTTTGTTTCCGGAAGCAAAAATTCTGTTCGCGGTGCGCGATCCGCGCGATGTGTGTTTGAGTTGCGCGATGCAATCGTTCGCGTTGGCGCCGGCCACCGTCAATCTGCTGTCCTGGCAAGGCATTGCCCGCCAGTACGCGGCGGTGATGGATTTGTGGCTGAGCCTGCGCGATCGGATCGCCCCGGTTTATCTGGAATTGCGCTACGAGGATGTGGTCGACGATTTCGAAACCAGCTTTCGGCGGGTGTTCGAGTTGTTGGGCGTCGAGTGGCGCCCGGAAGTGCAACGCTTCCACGAGCGTTCGGCCGGCCGTTACGTGGCCACGCCCAGCTTTGGGGCAGTGTCTCGGCCGATTTACCGTAGCGCCGTCGCCCGTTGGCACGGTTACCAAAGCCAATTTCAAACCATCCTGCCCATGCTGGAGCCCTATCTCAAGGCCTTCGGTTACGTCTGATCCTCGTGCCGTCGAATGATGTAGTGATTTAACATAGTTCAATAGCGGGAGGCCGCAATGCGCGAGTTCGGCCTATCGACAGCCTTTTGATTCTAAAAAAATTTTAGCTTACGGCGTTAATTTTGCTGGCCGGTTCGGTTCAGCTGCCCATTCGGACGTAATCAAAACCGGCGACCCATGTCATTTCACCCGCATCAATCGTTGCAAGAGCTGTACGTCAGTTGCCACGGCGAGCTGGAAGCCGTGCTGTTTTCGCGCGTGCGTTGCCGGGAAACCGCCGCCGACCTTTGCCAGGAAGCCTTTGTCCGTTTATGCCGCAGCGACGATCTGGGTAATGTCGGCAATCTGAAAGCCTATTTATTCCGTACCGCGCAGAATCTGCTGTTCGACCACTACCGCAGCCAGACCGTACGCAATAACGCGATCGTCGATTGGCCGGAAGATGAGCCGCCGGAAGCCGAAGATCCGCGTTGCGCCGAGACCGTCGCGCTGGCGGAGCAGGATTTGGATAGGCTGATCGAAGCCATGACCAGCCTGTCGCCTTTATGTCAGCGGATTTTTTATTTAAACCGCTTCGAGGGCATGAAGCAGCGCGAAATCGCCGAAACCCTGAATATCTCGGTTCGCACTGTCGAGGAGAACGTCAAAAAGGCGCTGCTGCATTGCGCCAAAACCCTGGATCAGTCCTAGCCGGTGATGTGGTTCCGGGCTTGGGCCTCGTCTATGATATATCTCCCCCACCGTTCAACCAGGAATTGACCATGTCCACCGAACCGATGCCGGATGATGCCGAGCGTTTGCTGGAACAGGCTTGTGCTTGGTTGAGTAGACTGCATTCCGGTGAATTTCCCGTGTCCGCGCGGCAAGAGCTGAATGCCTGGCGCGCCGCCGACAGCGCCCACGAACAAGCCTGGCAACGCGCCGAAGCGCTGTGGGCGGGCTTGGGACAACTGCGCGGCCGCCGCATCATTCCCGGTGCGCAACCGTTGCCGGGGGAGGGGAGCTTACAAGCCAAAATTCAACCCTCTCCCCCTGGGAGAGGGCAGAGTGAGGGGATGCAAACTAACGCCTTGACGCATTTTGATTCCCTCGCTCCAACCCTCTCGGTAATCGATCCCGACATTACCCTATCTTCTATATCGATGCAGTCGTCCCGAGAAGAAAGCGAGCTCTTACGACAGTCTCCAGGGCAAGGTGGCAGGCAAGCGCAGGCAGCGGATGTGCTGGCTGCAAGTTCGGTTGCCATACTGGATTCCCGTCTGCGCGGAAATGACAGCCTCAGGGATTTTAAAGACAGCGTTGACAACAGAACGCACCGCCGACGCCGTGGCCGATCCTTAACTTTGGCTGTGGCCTGCTGTGCATTGCTGGCTACCACGTTGAGCGTGCTGTATCCGCCGGCATTCTGGCGCGCGGACTACTCGACGGGTAAGGGCGAGCAGCGCAGCGTGACTTTGGCCGACGGCTCGCGGGTGATGCTTAACACCGCCACGGCCCTGGCCATCCACTTCGACGCTAGCACGCGCCGGGTGGAGTTATTAGCCGGCGAAGCGTTTTTTGACGTGGCTAAAAATCCGCAACGGCCGTTCGTGGTCACTGCCGCCGGCAGCGAAGTGCGGGCGGTGGGTACGGCTTTCGCGGTAAAGCGACAACCCGAGCAGACCGAAGTCGAACTGGTTGAAGGGATAGTTGAAATACAAGACGCGGGGCGGAAACACCAAGAACGCCTGACGGCGGGACAGTCCGCGTCGATAGGCGCCAACAGTATTGCGTTAAAAAACGCCGGCCAACCGGACGGCATGGCGTTGTGGCGGGCCGGCTATCTGCAATTCGACGGCTTGCCGCTAAGCGACGCCATTGCCCAAATCAACCAATACCGTCCCGGCCGCGTCGTGTTGTTGGATACGGCTTTGGCCGACAAGCGCATCAGCGGTCTGTTTCGCTTGGATGCGCTGGATCAAGCCATCGCCAGTTTAAAAGCCGCCATCCCGGCGCTGCAAATAGTCAGCATCACGCCCTATTTGGTGGTGTTGCGTTAGGCGCTGTTCACACCCCGCCCTTCTCCCGACGCACAAAAACCCTCTCTTGCTGGACGACTGCAGGGATGCAGGAGGTAGGGCAACGCTGGCAGCAGTTGCCGAGAGGGTAGGGTGATGAGAGTTAAAACAACGGAGCCGGATGGGTACGACTGCATGGATGCAGGAGCTAGAGCAACGCATGGAGCAGTTGCCGAGAGCGCAGTGAAACCCATCATCGAGAATTTGTTCCCGCCTCATATCATTTTCCAAGTCCACCACGACACCCCAAGTATTAAGGCTTTGTTCGCGTTAATGGTTGAATCAGATCGAAGCCGTCATCCCGGCATGGATTGCCGGGATCCATGGCACAAGGATGTGTTGAAACTTTGCCATCCGTGGCTTCTGGGCCCCGGCAATCCATGCCGGGGCGACGCCAACGATAAACGCGAACCGTCCATTCCGAACTCTCCCAACAAAAAATCCATAATCGCCCGATGTGGGTTTTTAAAAAGTTTCCGTCTTAACTAACACCAGCCCAATTGCTGCCGTGTAACCCGACCGAAACTAGGAGTATCCATGTCCAACGCAAAGTATTGCAATCATTCAGCCGGCAAGGGCCGGCGCCATGCCGCCAAAGCTGTCTTACTCGCGGCGTTGATCTCGCAAACCGCCCACGGCGATGCCGCCGCTGGCAAACACCATTTTGACATCCCCGCCCAGTCGCTGAATCAAGCCTTACTGATGTTCGGCAGGCAAAGCCAGCAACAATTGATGTACGGCACCGACATCGCCGACAACCTGCGCAGCCGCAGCTTGCAAGGCGACTATACCGCCGCCGAAGCGATCAGGATTTTATTGGGCGATGCGCCGTTACAGGCCGTGACGACCGGGGACGGGGCCATCACCTTACAGCCGCGAGCGGCGGAGCTGCACAACAATCTGGGGCCGCAGACCATGCCGGCGGTGCAGGTGGTGGGGAAGGCGGCTTATGATTCGACCGATCCATATAACCCGGATTACAGTTTGCCGAACGCTTCCACCGCAACCAAGACGGACACTCCAATTATGGAGACTCCATTATCGATACAAGTTGTGACTAAAGCTGTTATGCATGACCAACAAGCGATTCAAGTCGGTGATGCAATTAAAAATGTTAGCGGCGTGTTCCAAGGTTTTACATTTGGAGGATTCTCCGAGCAATTTATGATTCGAGGTTTCAATACTAATTATGCCAATTATGTAGATGGAATGAGATGGCCGGTCAGCAGAGTTCCATTGGCAAATGCAGAGAAAATTGAAGTCGTAAAAGGTGCCGCCGCAAACTTATATGGGCGCATAGAACCAGGTGGCATGATTAATGTGGTTACGAAAAGACCTCAAGAGAAACCCTATTATTCGTTAGAACAACGGTTTGGCTCATACGATTTATATCAAACCCTTGCAGATTCGACGGGGGCTATTAATCAAGAAGGTTCCTTGCTGTATCGAATTAATTTTGAATATTTGGATAAAAACTCATTTCGTGACTTTGCATTTACAGAGCGCACCTACGTTGCACCATCTTTGACCTGGAAAATTAGTGATCGCACCCAACTTGATTTGGACTTTATTTATTCAAACGAAGATACATTAGAAGACCACGGGGTCGTTGCATCCTCCGTGACTCGAAGACCGCTTGATATTCCAATATCCAGATACTTAGGGGAGCCGTCTATAGATAAAAGCAATACAGAACTATTTAGTACAGGCTTAACTCTGAATCATGAGATTTCGGAAAATTGGAAAGTAAATGCACAATTTAAGCATATTAACCGCGATGTTTTGGATCTTCAACACGCGGCGCCAGGAATAATTAATATAGCTACAGGAGAACTTGCAAGAGCATTCTGCTGCGGCCCAGGAACTCAAGATGTTTTAGGTGGCATCCTTAATATCACCGGTAAATTCGCAACGTGGGATATAAAGCATAGTGTATTGGTAGGATGGGACTATTACGAAATGAGAAGTTCCTTTAATGGTTGGTTTTTGCCTCCCGCTATATTTGACGGGCAAGTTAATTCAATAAATATTTACAATCCTCAATATGGTCAATCAGGTGTTGACCTGGCTAGTATCCCCAAAAATGATTTTTCGGATCAACGCTTAAGCTGGAATGGTGTTTATTTTCAAGATCAGATGACTCTGTTTGAAAAACTACACATCCTTGGAGGCGGACGCTACGACTGGGCAAATAGAGGAAGCGGCTCCTCTTCAGTTTCGCTAAGTGACGCAACCTCAAGTTATTCGGATATTGAAAATCAAAAATTCAGCCCAAGAGTAGGGTTGCTATATCAACCTTGGCAATGGCTTTCGTTGTACGGTAATTTTGTTGAGTCGTTAGGTGCCTCTAATACTAGTCCAGGCGTAGGTGGAAATATACTTGCGCCAGAGTCTGCAGAGCAATTCGAGGCGGGTTTTAAAACCGAATTTTTAAATAAACGGTTAAATTCATCAGTGGCGTTTTATCAGTTAACCAAACAGAACATAAGTGTACCAATCGCGGGAACAAGGTTTGCGCAAACAATTGGTGAAGCACGTAGTCGAGGCGTCGAAATTGATATTTCAGGACAAGTTGCCGATGGATTGAATTTGATTGCAACTTATGCATATACCGATGCCAATATTTTGAGCGGTGATAACGCAGGAAATCGATTATGGAATATTCCCAGAAACTCGGGCAGTTTGTGGGCAAAATATGATATTCAGGAATCGGCATTACATGGCCTTAGTGTTGGTGCTGGCGTTTATTTCCAGAGCGAACGGCAAGGCGATAACAGTAATAGCTTTCAATTGCCTGGTTACGGCAAGGTAGACGCTCTACTGAGATATCAATTGCCTATTGTAAAGGCAAAAACTACTTTGCAGTTTAACGTGGAGAATTTGCTAGATCACAAATATTATTCGGCGACTGATAATAGTAACTCATTTTTAAATCCAGGTGCTCCTCGTACTTTTATTGGGTCGGTTAAGGTTGAGTATTGAGTTTTCATAATTTTTAACCCGCGTATGGCGGAAGCCGGCAGGCGTTCCGCCGTATGCCGATCATGTTGCACGAGGATGTGAGGAATGCAGACATTGCTAGGGCAAAGGTCTGTTTACTCGCCCAGCCCCAACTCGGTTTATGGCATCAATTGAATCCAATCCCGAGACGGACAGGCTGTGTCCGGCCTTATTTTACTCTGAAAGTCATTGTGGGAGCGACGCATAGTCGCGAATTAAAACGATGCATCGCGACTATGCGTCGCTCCTACGGAAGCCTTTGATTTGCCGGGGCGATTGCCAAGCCTTCATGAGCGTTAGGATGGATGATGGACTGCACACCTTATAGCTTGAACCGCGAGGCTATTCAGACTTGCACTCACGCTCAAACGCTTGGCGAGGACGGCAAAACCCCCTGTGAACCAGCCTAATAGCCTTCAGCCAATCGCCAACAAACGCTGGCAAAAGGTTGACTGATTGATCCCTCTTGATGGGCTAAGCCCGAAAATCCCGCGTCCTCTCGCTATTGCTCGCCCCCTCGCCGAGCATAGGCAAAATAACGCTGATGCGGATGCCCATAGCCCGGATACGCAACGTACCGCCACAGGGTAACGGCTTGACCGTCATGCGATCGTTTAAATCACGCCGAACGTCGCGGTCGCGAAATTGAATCAAGTCGCCGTAGGGCAAGGGTATCTTTGCTGTCGCCGAGACACGCGCTGCTGCTAAGTGGTTGGAATATCGACTATTCATGCTGATTTTGCAGCAGCCCGGCAACATGTATATCTTATTTATAGATTTCTATTTCAATTTATATCGTTTTTCATCGAATAACGAGCCTCTTATCATCTCCCCAACGTCGCCGGCCGGGTCCGGCAACGGAGCGACTCAATAACGTCCCAGTCCACCACCTCGGGGAGGCGATATGGCAACCGAAACCAATAACCGTTCGTTTAAGCCGGGCAATCACAACGAGATTGCCCTACAGATCGCGGAGATTCTGCGAGACATCCGCTTTGGTTCCATCGAGGTCGTCATTCACGACGGCCGGGTCGTGCAAATCGACAAGCGCGAAAGATTCCGAGTAGCCGACCCAAAAATACCGATTTGATCCGGTTGCTTTCAAGCACTTATTCGATTCGACCGGATCGCCGGAGATATGCCAGCCAAATAACAATAACGACCTTCTGACCGGAACGCCGGAAGCAAGCGATAACAGGAAAACACCACATGACTCATGTTAAACGCCGCCTATTGGTGGGCGCGATCGGCTCGGCGCTATTCGGCGCCGCCGATGCCCAGGCCGCCGACGCCCAAGCGCTGGAGCAGCGCATTCGCGAACTGGAAGCCAGACTGGAACGCTTCGAGAAAGCGGCCGCCGCGCCGACCGCTGTCGCACCGGTCGCGCAGTCGAATCCGGAAGTCGAAAAGCTCAATCGCAAGATCAATACGCTGGAACGCAAATTGGAAGTGGACAAGGAAGTGGCCGCCAGCGCCGCCAGCCGCGCGCCTAAAGTCGAAGGCGGTAGCGACGGCTTTCGGATTTCCTCGGCCGACGGTAAGCATCAAGTCCGGATTCGCGGCGCGGTACAAACCGACGCGCGCTTTTTCACGGGCGGTAGTTGGACCGGGGCGACCGCTTCCAACGGTATTAGCGGCGGTGCCGAAACCGACAAGTTCGAACTGAAGCAAGCCCGGATTTGGTTGGAAGGTAAATTTTGGGACAGTTTGTATTTCAAAATCATGCCGGATTTCGCGGCCACCAACATTCTGCCAGACGCCTACCTGGATTACGCCTATTTGCCCTACGCCAGCTTGAGCGTCGGTAAGCAAAAAACCCCGCTGAGCTTGGAGCGCTTGCAAGGCGACTCGGACGGCATGTTTCTGGAACGCGCGTTCCCGACCTATCTGGCCAGCAACCGCGATGTCGGCGTGATGTTGCACGGTTCGTTCGCCACGCCGGGTTACAAGGCCGATTACGCCGGGCCGGTGGATTTTCGCAACTTCGTCAGCTATCAACTCGGCGTGTTTAACGGCTCCGGCGACGATGGCAGCATCGATAAAAACTCGCCGGATACCGACGACGACAAGGAATTTATCGGTCGCTTATGGGTACATCCGTTCCAACACGGCGGCAACAGCTGGCTGGAAGGTTTAGGCCTGGGTGTCGCCGGTACTTGGGAACGGCCTAGCTTGCAGGCCTTGAAAAACCAGGGCACGCCGATAGGGCGATCCACGTTCTTGAATTACAACAGCATGCGTAGCGCCTATACCGGCACCTTGCAGGCCGATGGCGTGCATTACCGGGTTTACCCGCAAGCCTATTGGTATGCCGGTCCGTTTGGCGTCATGGGCGAATACGTGTTGTCGGCTCAGGAAGTCATCGCTACCCGGACCGGTCAAACCATCCCCGGCGTGCGTAGCCAACTCAACAACACGGCGTGGCAAGTGCAGCTTTCTTACGTATTGACCGGCGAAGACAACACCTTCCAAAGCGTCAAGCCGATTCGGCCGTTCAACCCGTTGGAGGGCAGTTGGGGCGCCTTGCAGGTGGCGGCGCGCTGGAGCGAGTTCAATGTCGATACGACCGCGTTCAACTACCTGAATCCGGCGAAGTCGGCCAAGCACGCCACGGCTTGGGCGGTGGGTTTCAACTGGTTCCTAAACCAAAACGCCCGAATCATGGCCGATTACGAACAAACCTATTTCGACGGCGGCGCGGGTTTATCGGCCGCGGCATTTACCAATCGTCCGTCGGAGAACGTTTTCGCCACGCGCTTCCAATTGGCGTTTTAACAGGTTCGTCATGGCGGCCGGAGGCCGGTATCCGCTGCTCCCAGGACGGGAGGTTAGGCCGAGGCACGGCCGCACGGATAGCCGCACGGGATGCGGACATGGCAACAATTTCATCGCAATAGCTTTTGAGAGATCACTTATGAGAAACAGATTATTCGGTTTGATCGCCGCCACCTTGTTGTCGGCGGCGGCAAGCAAGACCTTCGCGGCGGACGTGACCTTGTTGAACGTGTCCTACGATCCGACCCGCGAATTCTATAAAGAATACAACCAAGCGTTCGCCAAATACTGGAAAGGCAAAGCCGGCGACAACGTCACCGTCAACCAGTCGCACGGTGGCGGCGGCAAGCAGGCCAGGGCGGTACTGGACGGCCTGGAGGCCGACGTGGTGACGCTGGCGATCTCGGCGGACATCGACCAATTGGCGCGCCGCAACCTGATTCCGGAAAACTGGCAAAGCCAGTTGCCCAACAATAGCGCCCCTTATACCTCGACCATCGTGTTCGTGGTGCGCAAGGGCAATCCGCAGCATGTTAAAGATTGGAGCGACTTGATCAAGCCCGGCCTCAGCGTGGTCACGCCGAATCCGAAAACCTCCGGCGGCGCGCGTTGGAATTACATGGCGGCTTGGGCCTATGCCCTGAAACACAACAACAATAGCGAAGAAGCGGCCAAGGACTTCGTCGGCAAATTGTTCAAGAACACCTCGGTACTGGATACCGGCGCGCGCGGTTCCACCACCACCTTCGCCGAGCGCGACATCGGCGACGTGTTGATTACCTGGGAAAACGAAGCCTATCTGGTGTTGAAGGAATTCGGCGCCGACAAGTACGAAGTCGTCACGCCCAGCTTCAGCATTTTGGCCGAACCGCCGGTGACCGTCGTCGAAGACGTGGCCCGTAAACACGGCACCACCGAAGTCGCGACCGAATACCTGAAATATTTGTATGGCAAGGAAGGCCAGGAAATCATCGCGAAAAACTTCTACCGCCCGATCGATAAAGAGGTGGCGGCCAAATACGCCAAACAGTTCCCGGCGTTGGAGTTGGTGAGCATCGCTCAGTTGGGCGGTTGGCCGGAAAATCAAGCCAAGCATTTCGCCGACGACGGCATTTTCGACAAGATATACGGACGCTGATCGCGGCCGAAACGCAGGAGGGCAAACGCATGGTGCAAACCACGATCGAAGCAATACGGGACGACCTGGAACGGGTGTTGTATCTGGACCTGGACGAATTCAAACTGGAAGTGGAAGCGGCGCAAGTGCTGAGCCGCTACATCGGACTGCGCTTGCGCAGCGAGTTTCAGCCGATCTTCGATACCTCGACTTCGGAGGGCTTGCTGGGTTACGAAGCCCTGCTCAGACCTTCGACCGGCATCGAAGCGGTGTCGCCGGACTTCGCATTCGGTTGGGCCGACAATCAAGATAAATTGGTGAAGTTGGATCGGGTGGCGCGCACCTTGCACATGCTCAACTATCTGGAATTGCCCGAGGAGCGCGGCCAATTGTTTTTGAACGTACACCCTAAACTATTGGTCAGCGTTAATACCCACGGCAAGGTGTTTGAACATATTCTGCATCTGCACGCGGTGCCGACCACCCAAGTGGTGTTGGAAATCATGGAAAACGCGGTTGACGCCGATCGGGCCTTGGCCGAAGCGGTGGAGAATTATCGCGATCGCGGTTTCAAAATCGCGATCGACCACTTCGGCAGCCGCCATTCCAATTTGGATAGGCTCTGGCATTTGGCGCCGGATTACGTCAAATTCGACGCCGGCCTGATTCGGGAAGCCGAGCGCGGCGGTAAAATCCGCCGGGTGTTGCCGAAGTTGATCGAGGTGGTGCAGGCCTTGGGCGCCCAGCCGGTCATCGAAGGCATCGAAAACGAAATCCAGCTCGACATCGCGCTGGATGCCGGCGGCAAATTGTTGCAAGGTTATTATTTAGGTCGGCCCGCGCCGGCCGCCGCCTGGCACCAAGCCAAGGCGTCGCGCCGGGAAAACCCGTTGATGCCGGGCGCGCCGCATCATTTCGGCAGTTTCAGCGTCTCCGCCCAATACGGCATGTAAGGCGGAACCCGCGATGCGCTGCGATACGGTTTCATGGTGATGTCCTTTCTCGTGGCATCTTGCTCACGCCGCCGTCAAGGCGGCTTTTTTTTGCATTGCATCAGCCCTGATGGGGAACCGATATGGCTAACTGGTTTACCGACAATTCCGCTTCGATAGGCCGCACGCCGCTGGTCCGGCTGAATCGGATCGGCCGCGAGCTGCCGGTGACAATCTTCGCCAAAATCGAAAGCCGCAATCCGGCCTATTCGGTGAAATGCCGGGTCGGCGCGGCGATGGTTTGGGCCGCCGAACGGCAGGGCTTGCTCAAGCCCGGCGTGACCTTGATCGAAGCCACCAGCGGCAATTCCGGCATCGCATTGGCGGCGGTGGCCGCCGCGCGCGGCATTCCGATCACGCTGACGATGCCGGATACGATGAGCCGCGAACGCCGCGTATTGCTGGGCGCCTACGGTGCCAAACTGTTGTTGACCGACGGCAGACTGGGCATGCGCGGCGCGGTAGAAGCGGCTGAACGGCTGGCCGCGGCCGATCCCGATCGCTATTTGCTGCTGGAACAATTTAAAAATCCGGCCAATCCGGCGATACACGAACAAACCACCGGCCCGGAAGTCTGGCAAGACAGCGCCGGCGCGGTCGATGTGTTCGTCGCCGGGGTTGGCACCGGCGGCACCATCACCGGCACCGGACGATTTTTGAAACGCCAGGGCAAGCAGATCGAAACTGTGGCGGTGGAACCGGCCGCCAGCCCGGTGCTGAGCCAAACCCGCGCCGGACAGGTCTTACAGCCCGGTGCCCACGGCATTCAAGGCATAGGTGCCGGCTTCGTGCCGGCGATACTCGACCTGGACCTGATCGATCGAATCGAAACCGCCAGCGAAACCGAGGCCGTCGAATACGCCCGTCGTTTGGCCAAGGAAGAGGGAATACTGGCCGGCTTGTCCAGCGGCGCCGCGTTGGCCGTGACGATGCGCTTGGCCGCGTTGCCCGATTACGCCGGACTAAGCTTCGTCGTCATGCTGCCGGATTCCGGCGAACGCTATTTAAGCTCGGCCTTGTTCGGCGCTTGAGGATGGGCAAATCCTGACGCCGTTTTATTCTACTTTGTCGGATTTGTTTAGGACCGTCATGCCCGCCGGGACGCGGGCATCCAGTACCACGGATGGTATGGCTTAAATCCGTCTATGACGTCTGAATTCGCTCCGTGCTCTAACGGGCCAGGCCATCCATGCCGGAATGACGATGCTTATTGAGTAAGCTGACAAAGTAGAATTCAGGACTTGCGTTCGATCCGCTAGAACCCTTGCCGTCGGAGCGGCTCCAGTCGCGTCGTAGCCGCATCGACCGAAACATCCCGTTCCAGTTTCGATGCGACATCACCCCCGATTGAACTTTCACTACCGGTTCCGGTATTCATAAACGATTGCGATCAACGGCCAATGTTTCGGCGTTGATGCCGGTTCGGCGCAATCCGGTCGATCGAATGTGCGGCGAAGCATTCGATCCGCGTATAAAACCTAAATTATCCAGGAAATATCATGAGTCAAACTACATTCGCTAAAACCTTACTCGGCCTGACCATCGCCGCGGCATTCAGTCACTCCGCCATCGCCGAAGACACCTGCTTGGGCGCCACGGTGACCATTCATGCCGAAACCGCGATCAAAAAGCTCGACAAACAAGGTAACGAAGTCGTGATGGGCACCAAGGGCGACGACGTCATCATGGGCACCGCCGGCAACGACATCATCGACGGCGGCAAGGGTAACGACTTGATCTGTGGCGGCGGCGGAGACGACACGCTGAAAGGCAATCACGGCAACGATCAATTGGATGGCGGCACCGGTAACGACAACCTGATCGGCGGTAACGGGCATGACAGCTTGTGGGGTGGAGACGATAACGACACGCTGAGCGGCGGTAACGGCAATGACCAACTCAACGGCGGATCCGGGGATGACAGCCTGAGCGGCAGTAACGGCAACGACACCCTGCAAGGCAATGCCGGCCGGGATACGTTAAACGGCGATAACGGCAACGACGGCCTGTACGGCGAAGACAACAACCTGCGCGATCGCAATAAGGACGGGGTAGACGACGATGCGTCCGATGCGGACGACGATACCAGTGTCGATGCCAGCACCAGCGGCGACGATAGCTTGTGGGGCGGCAACGGTAACGACGACCTGAACGGAGGCCCCGGCAACGACAATCTGTATGGCCAGAACGGCAAGGACAGTCTGGACGGCGGTCTGAACGAAGACAATCTGCTTGGCGGCAACGGCAAGGATACCCTGAGTTACGACAGCGACGACGTTAACTTGGACAGCGGCAAGGGCGCCGATCTCTGCGTGCTGAAAACCGAAGCCAACGGCGAAGTCGAGCAGGAATGCGAGCATGGCCCGGAGCAGGACGTACGCGAGCACGGCGCCAACCAGGCTTGCGTGCTGACCACCAAAAAGAACGGCGAAACCGAGCTGGAATGCGAGCATAGCTAAACCCCAACCGGCAGCGGCGCCGGTTGGGGCCGCTGTCGGTTTGACCTTGTTCGGCGCGCCGTCATCGGAGCGCCGACAGCCCAGATCAACGTCCTTTCCTCCAAGCTGGCGGCGTGCTTCGGCGTCGCGACCGGCTCTCGAAGATAGTTTGCCTTGGCTTAGCCACCGGGTTTGCATGTCGCGGGCCTCGTTCCGCTCCGACCACTGTAGTGGAATCTCAGCGAGACTGCTGGCTTCGACTCCGCTCAGCCAGCGGGTTAATTCGGCTCAACGCAGCCGGCGGGTTACCGTGGTTCCGCCTCAGCCAGAGCGGGTAGACTCTTCCTAGCCGCCGGCTTACTTTGATGGTGAGCCTTTTACTTCTCGGCGTTGGTAACCACGGTAGCCCCATCGTCCTATCCACGCGGGCAATAGAGGTTCCCAAGATGGACCCCGCAACTACGCGGCCCTTGTACCCCAACGTCAATGGCTGCCGGCTCGACCGCGACCTGGAGTTGCAGGTTTAGACGGATGTCAGCAAGGCATTCGGGCTAGGATGTACAAATCAATGTATTTTCTATGTATTTGGGCTGACGGCTTTGATCCGGAATGTCGGCTTCGCTCGGGGCGGTTGGTTGGGTTCCCTTCGGCTTCGCTCAGGGAACGTTGGCTCCGCTCAGGGAACGTTTGCTCCGCTCGGGGCAGGGTTGGTTCCGCACGCTCCCTGAGCGGAGTCGAAGGGGCGTGCGGGCCGGCCGTTTCTAAGCTAGTCGCGGTCGTGGTGGCGGTCGTCCCGGTCGAAGTCGAACAGCGTCATTAAGTCGCCGACCGCCGGGCCGTTCACGGGCCGGTAAGGGTTTTCGGCGCGCGCCAGCGGATTGGGCAGATTGTCGCGGCTACGCGGCGAAATCGTCGGCAAGTGCCAGTTGCGTTCGATGAATTTCAAGATCGACGCATGATCGTTGTAGGTATGGTCGACGTGGCCTTTCTTGGCGTAGGGCGATACCACCAGTAGCGGAATCCGGGTGCCGTCGCCGAAGAAATCGACGGCTTGCACATAGCCGGAGTCGTAATAGCCGCCGCCTTCGTCGGTGGTGACGACGATGGCGGTGGAAGCCCACAGCGCCGGATTGCTCTTGACTTGAGCGATCAGGTCTTGCAAGAACATTTCGTATTGATCGGCGGTGGAGTCGGCGGGATGGCCGGCCAGGGCTTCGAAGGGACGTACGTAAGACACCGCCGGCAAGGTGCCGTTGGCAACGTCGGTCAGGAAGGCGGAGTAGTTTTGCAGCTTGGCTTCTTCGGACGGGTTTTTCATGATGCTGCTGAACCCGGTCAGCGGGTCGCAGATGCCGCAGTAGGCGTGGAACAGCAACGGTATGCCGTTGACGCCGCCGGCAAAGGTGGTGGCGTCGTCGCCCCGGTCGGCACTGTAATATTTCCAGGAGACGTTGTGAGCGGTCAGTACGTCGGCAATGGTACGCAGGCTTTGCGGCGGCAGCGTGAATTGGTCGGCGCCGAGCGAGCGGGGGCTGGCGCTGGTTTGGTTCCAATACAAGTTGTAGTTGTTGACCAGATAGTAATGGTCTTTTTCGCAATTGTTTTTGCGCAGGCCTTGGCGGATCAGCTCGGCGTTGACGGCCGCGACGCCCGGTTGGGCCGAATCGGCGCAATTGACGTAGGAGCCGCCGCCGTAACCGTCTTGGGTGTAGTAGTTGTTGCTGCCGGCCACCGGATTGGGGTTTTCGATTTGGTTGGCCCAAGGTTTTGCGGCGCTGCCGTCGAGTTTGGTCGGGTGGGTGAAATAGGCCGCGTGGCCGGTGACCAGGGCCAGGAAATTGGCGCCGGTACCACCCTGGACGGATTGGTGGTAGTTGTCGCTGATGGCGTAGGTGTCGGCGAGGGCTTTGAAGATAGGCGCGTCGCCGGTATTCATATTGTAAAAGCCCATCGAAATGGCGCCTTCCATCGGATTGAAGCCGCCCGCCGGGTAGGGTTTGCCGTCGGAGCCGGTGCCTATGCTTTCTTCGACCCACACGAATTTGTCGTGTTTGCCGCCGTCGAGGTCTTGCCACATTTGAAAGAACCGATGCACCGGGTCGCCGGTGTATTCGTTGTAAGGCACGTATTTGCTGATTTGATAGGGGCCGTTGGGCAAGTTGCT
Source organism: Methylomonas sp. MS20 (assembly GCF_050275925.1). Classification (NCBI taxonomy): domain Bacteria; kingdom Pseudomonadati; phylum Pseudomonadota; class Gammaproteobacteria; order Methylococcales; family Methylococcaceae; genus Methylomonas; species Methylomonas sp. MS20. The sequence continues at coordinate 2,979,016 of NZ_CP189962.1, read as the reverse complement.
GGGAAAGCGGTTATCCAACACGCCGGCGGTTTGGCCGATGGCGTAGGTGGTATAGGGTTGCGGTAAGCCGAGGTCGTAATCGCCGATGGATTCGGTGACGACCCGGTAGCGGTCGGTGGCGCTGCCGACCCGTTGCTTGGCCAGGTCGAAGCGGGGGCCGGGTTCGCCGTCGGCGGTGATGATGCCTTTGCTGAGCAGGTTGTCGATGTGTTGGCCGCGTTTGGGTTGATAGGCGCCGAACAGGTTGTCGAAGGTATGGTTTTCGCCAACGATGACGATCACGTGCTTAATCGGCGTGGCGGTTTTATGTTCGTCTTGCGCTTGCGCCGGGGCGCTAAGCATTAACGCCGACGCGACAGCCGTCGTCAGCGGATAGATAGAGCGGAATTTCGTGGTTCGCATGGACGATCACTCCAAATTCGAATGCATCAAGGGAGGGTTGCGCCATCACGATGAAGGGATGGCATGCGGCAGCCTAAAGCGTGTTTATGACGCGACGATGAAGGAGGGGCGGCGGTTGAAAAAATAGTCTTCGCCCGGCCCGAACCGAATGCCCGCGATCAATCGGGTCGGGTTCATCTTTGGCCTACTACCATAGCGAGCGCGAAGCGGCCAAGCGCGGCCGGCCGAATGCCCAAACCTTGTTCGATGATTTGCGGACCCGTTTTCCCGGCGGTTCCAGCGCCGAGCCGGCGACGGCCAGTTGAGGTCGGTCAGGCTGAAGCCGGGCAAAACCGGGTATCGCCGGCTCGGCGCCGGGTATCGTTGGTTCGACGTCGGACAAAAAGACTCGACGCCGAGTATCGCCGGGGTAAAAACTGACGGAACGCTGGTAGGCGATCGCGGCATCGGACCAACCGGCCGTTTCGCGGTCGGCCGGTTTGGCGCCGTCATACCGGGCTTCTGTTTAAATCCGGTCCTATCGATCACCGGTATTCCGTTCGGGTTGAGTTTGGCTAAGCCCAGGCCGGCGTGCCTTAGACGGGGCTAGGGCGGGGGCTTAAATTCCTCCGTCCGATGTTCCGGACCGGATGGGCACCGCGCGCCGGGCGCGGGCGGATTTTTTAACGGTCGGCCGTGGCCCGGCGAATTTTAATGTTGGGAGAGTTTGACGATGAGCGATACTTTGCTAAAGGATTTGATGTGGTTTAAGCGCCGGCCGGCGGCTTGGGCGCTGGCGTTCGGTTTGGGGATGGCGGCCGCGCAAGTCGACGCGGCGGCGGTCGATCGGGCCGCGCCGGCTTGCCCGTTACAGGGCATGGCGGACGGCAAGGCTTTGCACTTGCAACAGTTCAAGAATCAAGTCGTGTATGTCGATTTTTGGGCGTCCTGGTGCGGGCCGTGCATGCAATCGTTTCCGTTTATGAACGAGTTGCAGCGCCAACACGGCGCTCAGGGCTTGCAAGTGGTCGCGGTCAATCTGGACGAGGACGCCGCCGATGCCCAGGCGTTTTTGACCAAGGCCCGCCCCGGTTTCGCGGTGGCCGCCGATCCGAGCCGGCAGTGCGCCAAGGACTTTGCGGTGGAGGCCATGCCGTCGTCGTTTTTGATCGACCGCCAGGGCAAGCTGCGCTACATCCATAAGGGTTTCCGGTCCGGCGAGGTGGACGAATTGCAAGGCGTCCTCAAGCAATTGCTGGCCGAGCCGGCCAGCTTGTAGGCGAGGGTTGGGGTAAACGATTGTCGGGTTACACTAGGCTTTTATGCCCTAGGGAAAACCCGACCGGCCGTCGACCATCGCCATTCGTTTCGCATTAACCCGCCATGAAACCGAAAAAACCCAGCAAACGCAGTCCGTTAACGTTTTACCGCCGCGAATTCCAAGCCATGGGGACGCCGTGCGAAGTCCAATTGTTCGCCAGCAGCGCGGCGGCGGCCGGCGCGGCGGCGGATGCGGCGATCGCGGATGTGCGGCGCCTGGAGGCGCGCTATTCCCGTTACCGGGACGATAGTTTTTTATCGGAGATCAACCGGAGCGCGGCGGTTGGCGGTGCGATCGCGGTGGACGACGAAACCGCCAGCTTGCTGGATTATGCGCTGACCTGCTACGAGCAAAGCGAGGGCTTGTTCGACGTGACCTCCGGAATTTTGCGCCGGGCCTGGAAATTCGATGCCGGCCGTTTGCCCGAGCCGGCCATGCTGGCGGCGTTGCTGGACAAGGTGGGCTGGCACCGGCTGAGCTGGCGCCGGCCGGATTTAACGTTTTCGGTCGCCGGCATGGAAATCGATTTCGGCGGCGTCGTCAAGGAATACGCCGCCGATTGCGCGGCGACGATCTGCCGCAAGCACGGGGTTCAGCGCGGGGTCGTGAATTTGGGCGGCGATATTCGGGTGATCGGTCCGCGCGGCGACGGCAGTCCCTGGCGGGTGGGTATTCGCGATCCGCGCCGACAGGGCGGCTTGCTGGATACCTTGAGCTTGTACGAGGGCGCGGTGGCCAGTAGCGGCGATTACGAGCGCTGCATGGTCATCGACCAGGTGCGCTACGGGCATATTTTGAACCCGAAGACCGGCTGGCCGGTGCGGCATTTGGCGGCGGTGACGGTGGTCGGTGATTTTTGCGTGGTGGCCGGTAGCGCTTCGACGATCGCGATGCTGAAGGAAGGCGACGGCGTCGAGTGGTTGGAGCAACTGAATCTGCCGCATTTATGGGTCGATGTGGCCGGTCGAGGCGGCGGGACCTTGTTCGGTCCGGCGGAGCCGACGGCGCGGGGCGCGGGTTCGCCGCGCTGAGCGTTGATTTTACGCTTAAGTTTTCGCCGGCTCGGCCGATAACCCGGTGGTCCGTCCAGTCGGGCGGACAGTGTTCAATCCATGGGAGATCGACATGTCATCCATATCGGGAGTGGGCTCCACGCCGTACGTTCCTCTCGTCAATCAAGCGAAGCCGCCCGTAGAGAACCGGCAGCCCGCGCCGCAACCGGTGCAACCGGTCGCGAAAGATGCCGATGGGGATAACGACGGTAGTAAAGGTAGAAACATCGATACATACGCTTAGATTCGGGTATCGATAGGGGCAGTAGCGATCGGGCCGGTGAATACCGGCCCGATTTATTTCAGTGGGTCATTAGGCTCGGGCGCAGACCCAGACATCCACCCGGCCGACGCCGGCTCGCTTCAGTGCCGTTGCCAGCGCGGCGACCGTGGCGCCGGTGGTCATCACGTCGTCGACGATGGCGACGTGGCGGTAAGGTAACGGCCGCGTGGCCCGAAAGGCGTTGCGCAGATTCTTGCGGCGCTGTTTGGCCGGCAACGCGATTTGATGGCCGGTATCCCGCACTCGTTGGCAACTCCGCGAATCCAGCGGAATCTTCAATTCGTTTGATAAATGCCGGGCGATTTCCATGGCCTGGTTGAAGCCGCGTTCGCGGTAGCGTCCGCGATGCAGCGGCACCGGGATCAGACATTCCGGCCGTTCGGCTTGTGTCCCGGCGTGGGCCGCCAGCAAGCCGGCCAGCACTCGGGCATTCTTGTAGTCGCGCTGGAATTTCAGGCGGCTCACCAAATAGCGTAAATGACTGCGATACAAAAACGGCGCGTAGGTCTCGTCGAAGGCCGGCATCTTGCTCAAGCATCGCCCGCAAAGTTGCGGTCGCGGCTGGCTCGCTTCGAACGGTTCGCCGCAGCGGTAGCAGCAGGAAACATTGCGAGGCAGGTCGTCCAGGCAGCCGGCGCACAGGTCCAGGCCGGCGTGGCCGGGCGCGCCGCACAATACGCAGCGCGGTGGTAACAGCAAAGTCTGTATAATGTTTAGCCAATGGTTTACCATTTTTCTTTAAATAGGTTGATAAGCGGTCCCGGTCACCGCTTGCGCCGCCGCCGAGCATGGGAGAGTAGCAGAATGTCCGCCAGCCAGAAACCTTCGAACCACGTCGCCAACCTTCGTCACGATTGGCAATTGGCCGAGGTCGAGACCTTGTTCGCATTGCCGTTCAACGATTTGATTTTTCAGGCCCAGACCGCGCATCGGGCGTTCTTCGATCCCAACGAAATCCAGGTCAGCAGCCTGTTGAGCATCAAGACCGGCGCCTGCTCGGAAGATTGCGGCTATTGCCCGCAAAGCGCCCGCTACGATTCCGATCTGACGCCGGAGGCGCTGATGCCGGTCGAAACGGTGTTGCAAGCCGCGCAACAGGCCCAAGCCCAGGGCGCTTCGCGGTTTTGCATGGGCGCCGCCTGGCGCAGCCCGAAGGATAGAGACATCGAGCGGGTCGTCGAGATGGTCAAGGGCGTCAAGGCGCTGGGCATGGAAACCTGCGTGACCTTGGGCATGCTGACCGACCGGCAAACCCAAGCCTTGAAGGACGGCGGTCTGGATTATTACAACCACAATCTCGATACCTCCGAGGACTATTACTCGGAAATCATCACCACCCGGACCTATCAGGACCGGTTGGATACGCTGGAACGGGTGCGCGAAGCCGGCATCAATGTCTGCTGCGGCGGCATCGTCGGCATGGGCGAGTCGGAGGTCGATCGAGCCAAATTGTTGCTGCAACTGGCGAATCTGCCCAAGCATCCGGAGAGCGTGCCGATCAATATGCTGGTGCAAGTCGAAGGGACGCCGCTGCACGGCACCGCTACGCTGGACCCGCTGGTGTTCGTGCGCACCGTGGCGGTGGCCAGGATCATGATGCCGGAATCGCGGGTTCGCTTGTCGGCCGGCCGGACCGCGATGAGCGACGAGATGCAGGCCTTGTGCTTTCTGGCCGGGGCCAACTCGATTTTCTACGGCGATAAACTGCTGACCACCGACAATCCGATGACCAGCCACGACCGGCAATTGTTTCAGCGCTTGGGCGTGCGGATGGGCGGCTCCAGTTACGCTTGATGGCCGGTTTTTACGATTTTAGCGGCGAGCTGGGCCGGCTGGAGCAACAAGGTTTGTACCGGCGCCGCCGGGTCGTGGACGGCCCGCAAGGCGTGCTGCTGAACGTGGACGGGCGGCGGATGGTCAATTTTTGCAGCAACGACTATCTGGGCCTGGCCGCCGACCCGCGCCTGGTCGATGCCTTTCAGCGCGGCGCGGAACGCTACGGCGTCGGCAGCGGCTCCGCGCATTTAATTTGCGGGCATAGTGCCGCGCATCACGCGTTGGAGGACGCATTGGCCGAGTTCACCAGCCGGCGGCGGGCGTTGCTGTTTTCGACCGGTTACATGGCTAACGTCGGGACGATTTCGGCTTTGCTGGGGCGCGGCGATACGGTGCTGGAAGATCGGCTGAATCACGCATCGCTGCTGGACGGCGGTTTGCTGGCCGGTGCCCGGTTTCGCCGCTACCATCACGCCGACCCCGCCGATCTGGCCGCGAAACTGGCGACCGGATCGGGCAAGGTCTTGGTGGTCAGCGACGGGGTGTTCAGCATGGACGGCGATTTGGCGCCGCTGCCGGCATTGGCGGCATTGGTCGGCCGCCACGATGCCGGCTTGTTGATCGACGATGCCCACGGCTTCGGCGTGCTTGGCGCGCGCGGCGGCGGCATCGTCGAGCATTTCGGCTTGAGCGCCGAACAGGTGCCGATCTTGATCGGTACCTTGGGCAAGGCCTTCGGCACCTTCGGGGCTTTTGTCGCCGGTTCCGACGATTTGATCGAGCTACTAATTCAAAAAGCCCGCAGTTATGTGTTCACGACGGCGATGCCGCCGGCGGTCGCCGAGGCCACGCGTACCGCGTTGCGCATCGTGCGCGACGAAACCTGGCGGCGCGAGCGCTTGCGCGAGCTGATCGCGCGTTTCCGGCAAGGCGCCGAGCAATTGGGTTTGCCGCTGATGGCTTCCGAAACCGCGATCCAACCGTTGCCGACCGGCGATAGCGAGCGCGCGGTCGCACTGAGTAAAGCGTTGGCCGAGCGGGGCTTCTGGGTCGGCGCGATTCGGCCGCCGACGGTGCCGGCCGGCACCGCCCGTTTGCGGGTGACCTTGACGGCTCTGCACGACGACGCGCAAATCGATGCTTTGCTGGAGGCTTTGAGCGAGCTGGGCGCATGACGCTTATTCATCTGGACAAGCGCGGCGGCGGGCCGCCGCTACTGATATTGCACGGCTGGGCCATGCACGGCGGCGTGTTACGCGGATTCGCCGAGCGCTTGGCTGACCATTATCAAACCATCGTCGCGGATTTGCCCGGACACGGCCGTAGCGGCGCGCTGACGCCGTTCGAGCTCGCGGCGGTCGGCGATGCCTTGGTCGCGGCGCTACCGGTTCGCCGATTCGCGTTGCTGGGTTGGTCCTTGGGCGGCGCCTTCGCGCTGGACATCGCCGCGCGCTATCCGGAACGGGTCGAGCAGTTGACCTTGTTGGCCTGCAATCCTAAATTCGTTGGCGACGGCGCTTGGCCGGGCATGCGTCCGGCGGTGCTGGACGGTTTTGCCGAGCTGTTGCTGGCCGATGCCAAAACCACGCTGCAACGCTTTCTGGCCCTGCAAGTGCAAGGCTTGCCCGAGCAACGGCTGTTGTTGGCGCAGTTGCGACAAGCGGTGGCGGATGCGCCGCCGCCGGCCGAAGCGGCGTTGCGCGGCGGGCTGGACATCTTGAAAACCGCCGATTTGCGCGAACAATGGCGGCATTTGCGCTGTCCGGCCTCGGCCATTTTCGGCGGCAGGGACATGCTGGTACCGGTCGCCGCCGCTAAGGCGCTGGCCGATTTAAGGCCGGAGGCCGGCGTGTATTGTCTCGATGCGGCCGGCCACTTGCCGTTTCTGAGCCATCCCGAGCAGGTGATGGCGTTGTTGCGGGCGCGCGAATGAATGCCGCGATAGCCAAACGCGATATTCGCCGTTCGTTCGGCGCGGCGGCGGCCGGTTACGATAGCGTGGCGGCCTTGCAGCGTCGGGTTGGGGCCGAATTGCTGGCCCGCTTCGACGTGTCGCCGGCGGCCGGCGCTATCGCCGATCTGGGTTGCGGCACCGGGTTTTTGACCGGTTTGTTGCTGGGCCGGGCCGCCGATCGGCCGGTGTATGCGCTGGACATCGCGCTGCCGATGCTGCAAGCGGCCAGGGTCAAATGGCCGGCCGGCGTGCGGTATGTGTGCGCGGACGCCGAGCGTTTGCCGCTGGCCGATGCCGGTCTCGGTCAAATCTATTCCAATCTGGCTTTGCAGTGGTGCGCGGATTTGCCGGCGCTGTTCGGCGATTGCCGGCGGGTGCTGGCGCCGGGCGGGCAATTGGCGTTCGCGACCTTCGGGCCGGGTACCCTGGTGGAGTTGAAGGCGGCTTGGGCTGAGGTCGACGATTACCGGCACGTGAATGCGTTCGTGTCCGGGGCCGAGATACGCGACCAGTTGGCGGTCGCCGGTTGGCACGATGGCGACATCGTCTCGCGGACGTATTCGACCGAATATGCGGCGGTCGCCGATCTGATGCGGGAATTGAAGGGTATCGGCGCGCACAACCTCAACGCCGATCGCCGGCACGGGCCGACCACGCGCCGGCAATTGCGGGACATGGTCGCCGCTTACCAGGCTTTAATGCCCGACGCGCGGATCCTTGCCAGTTGGGAGATTCTGTTTGTCAGGGCGTTTCGATGAAAGCCGGCGTGTTTATCACCGGTACCGATACCGACGTCGGCAAAACCTGGGCGACGCTGGCCTGGATGCGCCGCTTGCGCGCGGAAGGCTACACGGTGGCCGGCATGAAGCCGGTAGCGGCGGGCTGCGAGCGGCGCGACGGCCGTTTCTATAACCGCGACGCCTTGCTGATCCAGGCGGCGTGTTCCACGCCGGCGGACTACGCGGCCATCAATCCTTACGCGTTCGAGGCGGCGATATCGCCGCATCTGGCTTGCGGCGATACCTCAGTCGATCCGGAGCGTATCGCCGCGCTGGCCGCCGAATTGCACGCGACCGCCGACTGGTTGGTGGTCGAAGGCGCCGGAGGGTGGTATTCGCCGCTGGACGCCGCGTTGGACAACGCCGGTTTGGCGCGTCGTTTGGGATTGCCGGTCGTCGTCGTGGTCGGCATGCGCTTGGGATGCATCAATCACGCCCGCTTGACGGTTGAGGCGGTCGAGCGGACCGGGCTGCGTTGCGCCGGGTGGCTCGCGGTCCGCTTGAGCGAGGCGATGCCGGGTTTCGAAGGCAATCTGGCCTATTTGCAAACCCATTTGTCGGCCCCGCTATTGGGGGTTTTACCTTACCGGCTCGAACCGGATTTCGCCGAGCTTGGGCAACATCTATGCCCACCAAACTGGCAAATGTTTGATTTGCGTCAAAATTTTTAAAGCGGGGATGACGACAATGACGGCCACCATCCGAGGGCGCGGCGACTGGCCGGGTCTCTCGGCGCAAGGAGACGATGGTGGCGCCGGTTCGAAGGGTCGGCGGCCTGAACTTAAAAAGTCCGTATGGACTGATTGCCGCTGGCGGAATCCGGGACGAATTCGCGCGGCGCATCCTAAATAAAAATACAACCTGGAGGCGTTTTATGGCTTTAATTACTTGGACCGCGGATCAGTATGGCACCGGCGTGGGCTTTGCCGATTCGGAGCATCAGACTTTGTTCGGTTTGTTGAACAAACTGTACGACGAGGCAACCGGCGGCGCGGCGCGCGCGACGATCGGCGCTTCCTTGGATGCTTTGATTGCTTATGTGGTCGATCATTTTGCTCATGAAGAACGGGAAATGCTGGCCAAGGGTTTTGGCGGTTACGACCGCCATAAAGCCGAGCACGAAGCCATGGTCGGTATTTGCGCGGATTTGCAAAAGAAATTTCACGCGGGTCAAGCCGAAGTGACCGAGGAAGTCGGACAATTGGTCAAAGGCTGGTTGGATAGCCATATTCCTACCTTCGATATGTCGTACTCCGATACGTTGAAATAAGTCCCAAGCCGACAGGCTAAAGCGGTCACAAAGGCTTGCGAGCAGCAATGTTCGCAAGCCTTTTTTACGCGTAAATTGCCGAAACGGGAAAACCTCTTCTGGTTTGCTGCTCTGCGATGGGGTAAAATTGCTCAGTTTATTTAAGACAATTATCTGTAAAGGGAACCGCGGGCCTCGCCGGTTGGGTGCGCAATGTTACAGAAGATATAACGCATACAAGTTTATAACTACTAGTGGGGAGGCTGCTCCGTGAAGAAAACAAAGCAACTGCTCGCGTGTCTGGTTTTGATGGCCTGGGGCCTGGAGGCGGCACACGCGGACTACACACTCAATCTTGTGCAAGGTGTGACACAACTCAGTCATGAGCTGTACGATTTGCACATGCTGATCCTTTGGATATGCGTATTCATTGGTGTCGCGGTGTTCGGTACGATGTTTTACTCGATTTTCCATCATCGAAAATCAAAAGGGCACGAAGCCTCGCAGTTTCATGAAAATACAACGGTCGAGATTATCTGGACCATTATCCCTACGCTGATTCTGATCGGTATGGCGATTCCGGCAACCAAAGCCGTGGTCGATCTGGATGGAACCCAAGAATCCGAGATGAGCATCAAAGTGACCGGGAAACAGTGGTATTGGGACTACGAATACCTGGATTCCGGCATTCACTTCGAAAGCCATCTGGACGAAGCCAGCGAAAAAACCCACCGGGTCAGCACGATGGACCCGCGCGCGGTACCCAACTACCTGCTGAACGTCGATAAGCCGTTGGTGGTTCCGGTTGGTAAGAAAATCCGCTTCCTGTTTACCGCCGCCGACGTGATTCACTCTTGGTGGGTTCCCGATCTGGGCTGGAAAAAAGACGCCAATCCCGGTTTCGTTAACGAAGCCTGGACCCAAGTCGACAAGCCCGGCGTCTATCGCGGCCAATGCACCGAGCTGTGCGGGCGCGACCACGGCTTCATGCCTATCGTCGTCATCGCGATGGAACAGGAGCAGTACGACGCCTGGGTGAAATCCACGCTGGAAAAACAAAAACAAGCGCCGGATTTGAGCAAGCTGACCAGGTCTTCGCTGCTGATTAAGGGCGAATCGGTTTACTTGAAAAACTGCGTGGCTTGCCATCAAATCGACGGCAAGGGCATCAGCGGTTGGTATCCAGCACTGAGCGCCAGCGCGAAAGTGACCGGCAATGTCGATCAACTGATCGGTTTCGTGCAAGCCGGTACCAGCAAAATGCCGGCGTTCAAGAAATTGCCTGCCGACGAATTGGCCGAATTGGTGACCTATCTGCGGAATTCTCCGAATCTGGGCAACAATGTCGGCGATGAGTTCCAACCTTGTCAGGCCTTGACGCTCGACGATTTCGACGATTTGTATCCGGATATCGACGATGCGGCTCAACAATGTAAAGAGAACGGCGAAGTCAAACCCAAGGTTGTCGCCGAGAACAAAGTCGGCTCTTGATCGGAACCGGTTTTATAGCGTTGAACTCACTATCTATTATTTCTTGAGGTATTACGTATGACTGCTGTCGTAGCTGAACATGATGATCACCACGATCACCACGATCACGGCCCGGATAAGGGTATTCTGCGCTGGATAATTACCACCAACCATAAAGACATCGGCACGATGTATCTGGTGTTCTCGCTGGCGATGTTTTTCGTCGGCGGTAGCATGGCTTTGATTATTCGCTCGGAATTGTTCGAGCCGGGATTGCAATTCGTCGATCCCAACTTCTTCAACTCGATGACCACGATGCACGCATTGGTGATGGTCTTCGGGGCGGTGATGCCGGCTTTCGTCGGTCTGGCCAACTGGATGATTCCGATGATGATCGGCGCGCCGGATATGGCGCTTCCGCGGATGAACAACATGAGCTTCTGGATGTTGGTGGCCGGCGTGTTGCTGATCGCCAGTACCCTGTTCATGGAGGGCGGCGCGCCTTCGGCTGGTTGGACGCTGTATCCGCCACTGGTATTGCAAACCGGAAAAGCCTTGCCGTTCGCGATCTTCGCGGTTCACTTGCTGGGTGTGTCGTCGATCATGGGTGCGATCAACGTGATCGCGACCATTTTCAACATGCGCGCCCCGGCAATGACTTTGATGAAAATGCCGCTGTTCGTCTGGACCTGGCTGATCACCGCATTCCTGTTGATCGCGATCATGCCGGTTTTCGCCGGTGCGGTGACGATGCTGTTGACCGACCGTTTCTTCGGCACCAGCTTCTTCGACGCGGCCGGCGGCGGCGACCCGGTGTTGTATCAACATATCTTTTGGTTTTTCGGTCATCCCGAAGTGTATGTGATGATTCTGCCGACCTTCGGCGTGGCTTCGACCATCATTCCGGTGTTCGCTCGCAAACCGTTGTTCGGTTACGCTTCGATGGTCTACGCGACCGGCGCGATTGCATTCCTGTCGTTCATCGTTTGGTGCCATCACATGTTCACGGTCGGTCTGCCGATTGCCGGCGAACTGTACTTTATGTATGCGACGATGCTGATCGCGATTCCGACTGGCGTGAAAGTATTCAACTGGACCGCGACGATGTGGAAAGGCTCGATGACCTTCGAAACGCCGATGTTGTTCGCGATCGCGTTCGTGGTGTTGTTTACGATGGGCGGTTTCACCGGTTTGATGATGTCGGTCGCGCCGGTCGATTTTCAATATCACGATACCTACTTCATCGTGGCCCATTTCCATTACACCTTGGTACCGGCTTCGGTTTTCATTCTGATGGCCGCCGGTTATTTTTGGCTGCCTAAATGGACCGGGCATATGTACAACGAGAAAATCGGCAAACTGCATTTCTGGTTGTCGGCGATTTCGGTCAACATCCTGTTTTTCCCGCAGCATTTCCTGGGTCTGGCCGGCATGCCGCGCCGTATTCCGGACTATGCGATTCAATTCGCGGATTGGAACATGGTGTCCAGTATCGGCGCTTTCATCTACGGCTTCAGTCAATTGCTGTTCGTTTACATCGTCATCGATACGATTCGCGGCGGTACCGGCGAGAAAGTCACCGACGAAGTGTGGGAAGACGCCAGCAAGCATAGCTTGGAGTGGACCGTAGCGTCTCCCGCGCCTTACCACACGTTTGCCACCCCGCCGGAAAAAATTCCGACAGAGCATTTTTAATCGCTAGGCGGGCGGCTTGGACGGCGACCCTCCTGTCGGCACGATCCGACAGGAGGGCGCGAGGATAGAGATGAATATCAAGACTAAAAATATTTTGACCGCGCTGGCCTTGGTCGCGGTGGCGTTGACGATTTATGTGTTCGCGGTGATGAAGGCCATGTCGCAATGAGCGGCGACGAGTTGCGTGGTAAAAACCGCAGACTGGCCGCGAAACTGATCGGCGTGGCGGTGCTGATGTTTGGTTTCGGTTATGCGCTGGTACCGCTTTACGACGTGCTTTGCGAACTCACCGGACAAAACGCCACGCTGGAAAGCGTCGCCAAGACCGAATCCGAGTTCAAGGTCGACGAGTCCCGGGAAATCACGATGGAGTTTTTGACGTCGCTGAATCGTGCGGTGCCGATGGACTTTAAGGTGGAAACGCCCAGTCTGAAGATTCATCCGGGCCAATATTATTCGGTGGGATTTCACGCGAAAAACTTGAGCGATCGCAGGATTAAGGTACGCGCGGTAGCGACTTACACGCCGGGCTTGGTCAAGGAATACGTCACAAAGGTGATTTGTTTTTGCGAGTTGGAACAGATATTCGATCCGAACGAAGAGAAGAACATGACGGTTCGTTTGGTTGTCGATCCGAAACTGCCCGAGCGCTATAAAAACATTACGCTGTCTTACACTTTTTTTGAAATTACTGAAAAATCTGAAAATTAACGAAGGGGAAGGTTATGTCTACAAACACAGCTTATTACATCCCGCATAAAGCCACTTGGCCGGTGATGGCCACCGCCGGTTTGATGCTGACGCTGGCGGGCTTTGCAAACCATTTGAACGGCAACTCGATCGGCTCCGGCATGATGTTGGCCGGTTTCGTGGTGTTTCTGGTGATGTTGGGCGCGTGGTTTGCGTTGCAAGCAACCGAAAGCGAGTCCGGCATGTACAACCACGGCGTCGGTATTTCTTACCGGATGGGCATGATGTGGTTTATTTTCTCCGAGGTGATGTTCTTTGCGGTGTTCTTCGGCGCGCTCTGGTACACCCGCAATCTGTCGGTGCCCTGGTTGGGCGCGACCGACGGCGCGTTCGTCAGCGGTCCGGGTCGTTCGACCTTTACGTTGTGGGACGGCTTTAGCTCGACTTGGCCGACCAACGGTCCCGGTAAAGTCGGCGGCGATTTCGAGCCGATGGGCGCCTTCGGTTTACCGTTGATCAACACCTTGTTGCTGTTATCCAGCGGCGTTACTTGCACCTGGGCGCATCACGGATTGTTGGCCAAGCATCGCGGCCAGCTGATCAAAGGCCTGTTGGCTACCGTCGGCTTGGGCTTTTTGTTTGTCGCCTGCCAAGCTACCGAGTACTACGAAGCCTATCACGAGATGGGTTTGACGCTGGGTTCCGGGATCTACGGTTCAACCTTTTTCATGTTGACCGGTTTCCACGGTTTCCACGTTTGCGTCGGTGCGATCATTCTGTCGGTCGTGCTGTTCAGAAGCTGGAAAGGCCATTTTACGCCGGAAAATCATTTCGCTTTCGAAGCGGCGGCATGGTATTGGCACTTTGTCGACGTAGTCTGGTTGGGCTTGTTTGTCTTCGTTTACTTGATGTAAACGCCTGCTTTCGTTAACGAAAAAAAGCGCGCTCGGCGACGAGCGCGCTTTTTTTTTGCCGGCGTTTAGCGGCCGGGATTTTGAGGAGCGGATGACGCCGGTTTTTGGTCGGCGTGCATTCTGGCGCCCAGGCCGTGCGGTTGAATCAGGCCGGCGGCCAAGGCCAGCACCAACAAAATAAACAAGCCCAGCGACAAGCCAATTCTAAACGTCAGGGCTTTGGCGGTTTTACGCGAATCTTCGTCGCTTTTGTGTCTGACCAAATGAAACAGCGCCGAGCCCAGGCTGACTAAAATGGCGAGAAAAGCGACAATAACGAATATTTTGATCGGCATGGCGGGAAAGTCGGCGCAAAAGCGCCATTCTCGACGATTCCCAATGGCTTGCCAATACTTAGGGCGGTTTTAGATGATTAAATTTCGGCTGTTTCCCATGGAGTGGCGCTGGTCGCCGGCCCTATTGGTGGCTTATGTCGCAATGATGGTGTTGCTATGCAATCTGGGCTTCTGGCAATTGCGCCGCGCGGATGAAAAACAAGCTTTGCTCGACGCGCAACACGCCGCGCAAATGTCGGTCGCGCTGGATTTGAACCAGCGGATACCGGGCGAGCCGGAGCTAGAGGCGATTCGGTATCGCAAGGCGACTTTACAAGGGCATTACGACGACGCCCATCAATTATTGCTCGACAATCAGGTACACGACGGCCGGCCCGGATATTTGGTGTTTACGCCGTTTTTGCCCGCCAACGGCCAAGCCGCGGTTTTGGTCAATCGCGGCTGGTTGCCGCTGGGCCGAGATAGGCGAGTAGTCCCCGATTTAAGCATCGATACGCCGGTCGAACAGTTGCGCGGCCGCATCAACCGTTTTCCCGACGTCGGCATTCGGCTGGCTGGCGGCGGGACGCCGGGCGAAGGCTGGCCGGTTCGCACTCAGTACGTCGATTTGGCTGCGCTCGGCGTCAAATTCGGCTACGCGCTGGCGCCGTTCCAACTGGAATTGGATGCGGATCAACCCGCCGGCTATCTGCGGGATTGGCGCATCAACGTGGTCATTCCGCCGGAAAAACACCGGGCCTATGCAGTACAATGGTTCGGTTTAGCGCTAACGCTAAGCACCCTAATGTTTTGGAACAGTCTTCGTAAACGTCGTGAGTAAACAACAATTAAAAATAAATCGTCTCACCATTTTAGGAATCTTCGCAATGACGGCGATTCCATTTAGCATCGCTTGGTATTTGGCGGCGCATCCGGACATCGTCAGATTGGGGACCAATCATGGCGAGTTGATTCAACCGCCGGTTCAGACCGAAACGGTCGGTTTCGTCGGTGCCGACACGTTTTCCCAAGAAAATATCGGGGAGTTGAAGGGGCACTGGGTACTCATTAATCCGGTATTCGGCGCGTGCTCGCAAGTGTGCGCCGATGCCCTGCATAAATCCCGGCAGATCGGTCTGATGATAGGCAAGGATATCGCCCGAGTGCGGCGCTTGGCTTTGCTAAGCGACGGACAAGTCGCGCTGCCCGGCGAATGGCGCGAGGATGCGCGCCTGCTGAAAGCGCTGCCGGCCGATGGCTTGCGGTCGGGATTGTCCGGGATCGCCGGCCAGGCGCCTGTCGAGGGTGCCTTGATCATCATGGACCCGCTGGGCAACCTGATGATGAAATACCCGCCCGGATTCGATCCCTACCAAGTCAGAGACGACTTAAGCAAACTCCTCAGAATTTCCCAAATCGGTTAATAAACATGTTCAGAAGATTATTATTGTGCGGGGCCGTCCTGGCGCTGCTGGTCATCGTGGTCGGCGCCTATGTCCGCCTCGGCCACGCCGGCTTGGGTTGTCCGGACTGGCCCGGTTGTTACGGCAAAGCCGTCGTCGCCGATACCGACCAATTCAAGGCCGACGCGGCGGCCGCGTTCGCCGGGCAAGCGGTTGATGTCGCCAAGGCCTGGAAGGAAATGGCCCATCGTTATTTAGCCGGCGCACTGGCGGTTTTGGCGCTGTTGGCGCTGCCGTTCGCTTGGCGCGAGCAAAAACGCGGCCTCGCGGTCGGCTGGACCCTGGTTATCGTATCGCTGATTGCCAGCCAGGCGGCGTTGGGTATGTGGACCGTAGCCTCCAAGCTAACTCCTGCGGTCGTTACCGGACATTTGTTATTGGGATTCACGACCTTTTGGGCGCTGGTTTGGGCTTATCTGCGCTTGGATCCGGCGCTGAGCCGGCGTTCGGTTAGTTCCGGGCCTATGTGGCTGACCGGATTGGCGATGTGCGTGGTGCTGGCGCAGATCGCGTTGGGGGGATGGGTCAGCAGCAACTACGCCGGGCTAGCGTGCGACGATTTTCCGCGCTGCCAAGGGGTTTGGCTGCCGGCGGCCGATTACTGGCAAGCATTGAATCCGTTCCGTCCGGAAGGGCAGTTGTTGAACGCCGCCGCGCTAGCGGCGGTTCACGCCGTTCATCGGCTGGCGGCCGGCCTTACCTTCTTGGTCGTGAGTGCGTTGATGCTGGTGGCGACCAGCGACCGCTATCCCAAGCCGGTACGCTTGGCCGGCAATCTGGTCAGCCTGGTTTTGCTGCTGCAAATCGTATTAGGGATCTTCAGCGTCAAATATAGTCTGCCGCTGGGATTGGCGGTTGCGCATAACGCGGTGGCGGCTTTGTTGATGGTGCCGTTATTCGCGATTGCCTTGTACAGCCGTTACGGTTTTCCCGAAGCCGAAGCCGAAGCCGAAGCCGAAGCCGAAGTCATTGCCGGCGAAGCGGCGATTCCGGCAACCGCCGGCGAGGTGGCTTTTGCGCCGGTATCCGTCGAAGCGCCGGTGGCGGAGAGTCTGTTTCAACGCCTGAGCAATCAACTGCAAAAAACCCGCGGCGGTTTCGGATCGGTGCTGAGCAGCTTGGCATTCGGCAAGAAAGCGGTGACCAAGGGCTTGTTGGTCGATCTGGAGGCGAGTTTGCTGATGGCCGACCTCGGCATCGAAACGACGACGCAATTGATCGAACATTTGCAAAAATCGTTGGAGAGCGAACAGCTGGCCGACGGCGATGCCTTGCTCGCCGCGTTAAAGCAGGAACTGCTGACGATACTGAAACCCTGCTCGCAAGGGCTAAAAATCCCGCAACGCGACGGACCATTCGTGATTCTGGTGGTCGGCGTCAACGGCGTCGGCAAAACCACGTCGATAGGCAAATTGGCGAAGCGCTTGCAGCAACAAGGGCATAGCGTGATGCTGGCGGCCGGCGATACTTTCCGGGCCGCGGCGGTCGAGCAGTTGCAGACCTGGGGCGAGCGCAACAACGTCGCGGTCGTGGCGCAACACACCGGCGCCGATTCTGCATCGGTGATCTTCGACGCGCTGCAGTCGGCCAAATCCAAGGGCGTGGACGTGTTGATCGCGGATACCGCCGGTCGTTTGCATACCAAGTCCAACTTGATGGACGAGTTGAAAAAGATCAAGCGGATCATGGCCAAATTGGACGACAGCGCGCCGCATGAAGTGTTGTTGATTCTGGATGCCGGCACCGGCCAGAATGCGTTGTCGCAGGCTAAAATATTCAACGAAGCGGTTGGCTTGACCGGTCTGGCCCTGACCAAACTGGATGGTACCGCCAAGGGTGGCATCATTTTCGCGTTGGCCAATCAATTGCACTTCCCGATCCGCTTCATCGGCGTCGGCGAGAGCATCGACGATTTGCAGGACTTCGATGCCGAGCAGTTCGTCGAGGCCTTGTTCGCTAAAGACTAACGCCATGCTCAAGTTCGAACACGTCAGCAAACGTTACCCTGACGCCGGCGAGGCCTTGATCGACGTCAGCTTTCATTTGCAAAAAGGCGAAATGGCGTTTCTGACCGGCCGCTCCGGCGCCGGCAAAAGCACATTGCTGAAATTGATCGCGATGATGGAGCAATGCACGCGCGGTAACATTTTCCTGGACGGTCAGCTAATCAACCGGGTCAGCGAGCGTAAAGTGCCGTATTTGCGGCGCGGACTCGGTCTGATCTTTCAGGACTATAAACTGCTGAACGATAGGACCGTGTTCGATAACGTGGCGTTGCCGTTGGTGGTGTCCGGCTATCAGGCCAATGAAGTGGCGAGGCGGGTGAGGGCGTCGCTGGACAAAGTGGGGCTGCTCGGCAAGGAGCGTAAATATCCGCTGGCCTTGTCCGGCGGCGAACAACAACGGGTCGGCATCGCCAGGGCCATCGTCAACAAACCCAAGTTGATAATCGCGGACGAGCCGACCGGCAACCTGGACCCGGATCTGTCGGCCGAAGTCATGCATATGTTCGAGCAGTTCAAGCAAGTCGGAGTTTCGGTGTTGATCGCCACTCATGATATCGAGCTGGTTCACGTGCTGGGCTATCGGGTCCTGACTTTGGACAAAGGGCATTTGGTGGCGAGTTGACGATGAGACAAGTACAGCGCAAACATTTCGGCCAGCGCTTGAACGACCGTTTCCAGGCGTATTTGCTGAATCACGCCCACGGTCTGTTTTCCAGTCTCGGCCGCTTGACCCGTTCGCCGTTCACGTCGGCGATGACGGTGCTGGTACTGGCGATCGCGGTGTCGTTGTCCGGCGGTTTTTACATTGGCGTCGCCAACATTCAGCAATTGACCGGGAATTTGGAGAGCAGCAATCAAATGTCGCTGTTTTTACACGACAACGTCACCGACGCCGCCGGTCAGAAGCTGGTCGAACAACTGCGGCAAAATCCCAGCGTGGATGCGGTTAAGTTGATCACCAAGCAGCAGGCTTTGGACGAGTTCAAGGCCAATAGCGGTTTCGGCGACGCGTTGAATGCCTTGGAACAAAATCCGCTACCCAGTGTGGTCCAGGTTCAACCTAAGCATACCCTGGAATCCAACGCCGACATCGAAACGCTGATGGCGGAGTTCAAACAATTGCCGCAAGTCGATTTCGTGCAAGTGGATATGCAATGGGTGGCCCGCTTGCAGACCATCATGACGATTGCTAGCCGCGGCGTGATGTTGGTCAGTTTGCTGTTGGGTTTCGCGGTCACCTTTATCACCGGCAACACGATTCGGCTGGAGTTGCAGAATCGTCAAGACGAAGTCTATATTTCCAAATTGGTCGGCGCTACGAATGCCTTCATTCAGCGGCCGTTTCTCTACACCGGGTTTTGGTTGGGATTCATCGCCGGTTTTCTGGGCTGGTTGATCGTGACGGTGATGTTGCTGATCTTGGAGTCGCCGGTCGAGAAATTGTCGGTACTCTATAACAGCGCCTTCGAATTATTGTTTCTGAGTTTCGGCGAGTTTTTGCTGTTGCTGACGATTTCTTCGGCGCTGGCCGTCTGCGGCGCTTGGGTTGTGTTGCATTATCAATTGCGCTTGCTGAAGCCGGAGTAGTCGCGATGAACTTTTGGGAAACCAAGACGCTGGCCGAAATGACCACCGAAGAATGGGAGTCGTTGTGCGATCGCTGCGGCAAGTGCTGTTTGAACAAACTCGAAGACGAAGATACCGGCGAGATCGCGCTGACTCGCGTCGTTTGCGATTTGATCGATTTGGACACTTGTTCTTGTAGCCGCTATGCCGAGCGCTGCACATTGGTGCCGGATTGTTTGGACTTGAAACAACACGATTTCAGCGCGTATCACTGGATGCCCGACACCTGCGCCTATCGTTTGTTGCTGGATGGAGAGGCGTTGCCGGAATGGCATCCGCTGATTTCCGGGCGGCTGGACACCGTGGCGGAGGCCGGCATTTCGGTGACTGGGTTCGCGATCAAGGAATCGGAAGTCGACGATATGGAAGACCACATCATCGCTTGGCTGCCGCCGAAACCCAGGGATTAGCGATGTCAAACATCGTCGTCGACCCTCTTACCCTACTTTTTGGCAGGTTGAACTAAAATCGTGTTCGTTAAAGGGAGGATTAGGCGGAGCGTATGAAAGTTTTAGTCGTCGACGATAGTAAGGCGATACGGCAATTGGTGGCGGAGTGCCTCCGTGAATTGCGGCATCAAGTAGACTTTGCCGAAAACGGAGCGGAAGCCCTGCAATACGTTGCCGATCAGGACGTCGATCTGGTGTTGATGGATGTCGAGATGCCCCGCTTGAACGGCTTCGAGGCAACTCAGGCCATCCGTGAGTTGCGAAAATCCGATTGGTTCCCGATCGTGTTCTTGACCACGCGCACCGACGACGACTCGTTTTGCCAAGGCATACTGGCGGGCGGCGACGCGTACTTGCAAAAGCCGCTGAATCCGCTACGTTTGCGGTACACGATGGTGGCGATGGAGCGGATTTACTTGATGCGCCAAAAGTTGCAAAAATCCCAGCAACAGCTGCAATTGGCCAACCAAGAGCTGGAGTGGCTGTCGCAGAGCGATCAATTGACCGGGTTGGCGAATCGCCGCCGCTTGGATAGCGTATTAGCCCTGCAATTTGCGCTGGCGCAGCGCAATAATTCGGTACTATCGGTGTTGGTTTGCGACATAGATTACTTCAAGAAATACAACGACAGCTACGGACACGTGCGCGGCGATGAATGCCTGGTCGAGGTCGCCAAGGCCTTGTCCGATCAGTTGCGTCGCAGTACCGATCTAATTTGTCGGTATGGCGGCGAGGAGTTTGTCGCGGTCTTGCCGGCGACCTTGTTGGTTGAAGCGCGCGAATTGGCCGAACGGATGCGCCATGCGGTCCAGGCTCTGGGCATTGCTCACGCCTCGTCCGAGTGCGGACGCGTGACGCTCAGCATCGGCGCGGCCGCGCACCTCGGCCAATACTCGTCCCCGGACGAATTGATCAAGGCCGCCGACGCCGCGCTTTATCGCGCCAAGCAGTTGGGCCGGAATCGGGTGGAAATAGGTTGAACATGTTCAGGCCCAAGGATTTCATCGAAACAGGCGAGCAGCTGATTTTCGCGGTGGTCGCCGACGGTTTGGAGGCCGGACGTATTCTGTGCTTTCTGCGCTACGCGATGTTGGACGGCGCTTGGCGTAAAGTCGATAGCGATACGGCCAACGCCCATTTAGCGGCGCATTATCCGCAATACCTACATTACTCGGCGCGCTTGGATGCTCGCTTGCACGCGGTACCGGAAACCGCGGTAATTCGACATTTTCATCCCCGCCACAGCCTGCAAGGCTTATTGGAAGTAGAGCCCAGCGATCCGGTGCTGGCTGATTTGCACAGTCTCTGCACCTTGTTCCGCCGCCGCGGTTTGGACATGGATCAGTTCGGCGTGACCGGATCGTTGCAGGTCGGCATGCAAAAACACAGCTCGGATATCGATCTGGTCTGTTACGACCGCGAAATCTTCCACCGGGCTCGCAACGTCGTACAGTGGCTGATCGCCGAGGACCATTGTCAGGTTCTGGACGATGCGGATTGGTTGGAAGCCTATCGGCGCCGCGCCTGCGATTTCGCGTTGGACGAATATATTTGGCACGAATTGCGGAAATACAACAAGGCCATGATTAACGGCCGTAAATTCGATCTGACCTTGCTGGCGCCGATGCTGGAAAGCGAAACGCGCGAATATCGCAAGTTGGGCGCTATCGAATTGCAAGCCAGAATCAGCGACGATTTTCACGCCTTCGATTATCCGGCTGTTTTTTCGATAGACCATCCGCAAGCGGACAGCATAGTCTGTTATACCGCGACCTACTGCGGGCAGGCGCAAACCGGCGAAGTCGTGGCGGTTGCCGGCTTGCTGGAAGTCGACGATACCGGCCGACGGCGGGTTGTAGTCGGTTCCAATCGCGAGGCGCTCGGAGAATATATCAAGGTATTACGCTAATGGCCGGAACGCTTGCCGGCCTGATTCTCGATCTGGACGGCTTGGCGATCGATAGCGAATCCACGTACCGGGCGGCCTGGCGAGCGGCGGCGGCGGAAATGGGCTACCGATACTCGGATGCCGACTGGGCAGGTTTGCTCGGCTTGTCCGGGCCGGAAGTACTGGCCGGATTGGCTAATCTGGCCGGCGACGGTTTCGATCAGGCGCGCTTTCGCCAGTTAAGCGGCGAAATTTGGCTGGCCCAAGTCGAAACGGACGGTATCGCGGTCAAGCCGGGTTTACCGGAATTGCTGGAGGCCGCCCAAGCCGCCGGCATCCCGTATTGTATCGCCACCAACAGCCGGACGGCTGCAGCGCGGCGCAGTCTGGCCTATGCCGGCCTGGCCGAGACGTTTCCGTTACTGGTCGCGGTCGATCAGGTGGCGCGCGGTAAGCCGGCGCCCGACGTGTATTTGGAGGCGGCCAGGCGGCTGGGTTTACCGGCTTCGGCCTGTCTGGCGCTGGAAGACTCGCCGGTCGGCGTGGCGGCGGCGGTTGCGGCCGACATCCGTTGTTGGCTGGTGCCCTCCAGCTATCCTGTCGATGCGCTGGCCGGTCGGCAGGCCGAGCGGGTACTGTCCGACTTAAGGGAAGCCGCCGATTTTATCTCGGCCGCGCGGTCGCTTCCGTTATAATGCGGCCTCGTTTTTTGGTCTTGGAATCCCGGTGGTGAAAGCGCAGTTCGAAACGGTCACGGTGGTGGCGCCAGCCCGATTACACATGGGCTTCATCGATTTGAGCGGTGGTTTGGGGCGGCATTTCGGCAGCATCGGTTTGGCGGTAGAGGAAATCAACACTCGCTTGACGCTGAGCGCCGCCGAGACGCTGACCGTGGTCGGTCCGGAGACCGAGCGGGCCGGCCGTTGTCTTGGACAATTGTGCGCGCGTTTGGGGGTTTCCGATCGGCTGCGTCTGGCGTTGGAAACCGTGATTCCGGAGCATATCGGCTTGGGCTCCGGCACGCAGATGTCGCTGGCGGTCGGCGCCGCGTTAAGCCGATTTTACGGTCTGGGTTTGACGGTACGCGATATTGCGTTGCTGTCCGAACGCGGCGCCCGCTCCGGAATAGGTATCGGGATTTTCGAAAAAGGCGGTTTGGTTGTCGATGGCGGCCGCGGTCCTGAGACCAAAACGCCGCCGCTGATAGCGCAAATGCCGATTCCGGACCATTGGCGGTTTATCCTGGTGTTCGATCAGCGTGGCCAGGGTCTGCATGGCGAACAGGAGATTAGCGCGTTCAGCCGGCTGCCGCCGTTTCCGCAAGCCAGTGCCGAGCGATTGTGTTATTTGTTGTTGATGCAGGGCCTGCCGGCGTTGGCGGAACAAGATTTGCCGAGGTTCGGTGCGGTGATTACCGAGTTACAACGGGCGGTCGGCGAGCATTTCGCGCCGGTGCAGGGTGGAATTTTCACCAGCCCGGACGTGGCGGCGGCGATGACGATGTTGGAGAAGGCCGGCGCCGTGGCGATCGGCCAGACGTCCTGGGGGCCGACCGGTTTCTGCGCGGTCGAGTCCCCTCGGCGAGCCGCCGAGTTGGTTCAAGCCCTGGAGTCGCAGTTTGCTCAATCGCCGCTTAGCTTCTTAGTAGCCAGTGCGCGCAACCAGCCGGCCTGCTTGATTTCCGACGAGTTTGCTTAGTCGTCGCGTTCGACGAGTTGGTGTTCTATCCGGTCTTGATTGCCGAGGTTGTCCAACCACATCACGCTGATTCGATCACCGACACTAGCGCGCAGCCGAAATACGAAAAACGGATTCTTGGAAACGCTGCCGGCCATGTTGACCGAAAGCGTCGGCGTGCCGTTTAAAGTCAAGGTCAGGGTTTGAATATAGTGAGCCGGAATTAGCGCGCCATCGGTGTCGCGGTTACGGCCGTTTTCCATCGGATGTTGATTCAAAATCCGAATTTCCCAAAATCCCGCCAGCGCTCGACTTCTAATTTTAATCGTACTCATCAGCCGGTTCCGCATCCGCCCACGCTGACTTCCACACTACGCCGATTGCGTAGCCAAGCCGCGCCGCGCTTGGCCAGGACCACCACCTCTCCAGAACCGGCCATCTTGATTTGCGTGCTCACGAAGGCCAAGGCCGTCGGCGAGAGTTCGATTTCGGCGACCAGTGGGTTGGGATTGTGAGCCACATAGATGACGAACCGCTCAATCTCTTCCAAAGAGCTGGCGACGGTGATCGGCACGAAAGCGCCGTTTTCGGCAACGGCCGGTAAGGTCAATTCCAACGTTGGGGTATCTTGGATTCCGGTATCGGACAATATCGCCAAGATCTCTTCCAGCCGGGTCTTGGTCGGCGACGATCCGGCCGCCGAGTCGGCTAGGGCGGGCTTGATGTCGGTTGTGAGCGCGTAAGCGCTCAGGCTTAGGCCGAATGTTGTCAGGAAAGTGCGGCGGTCATAAGTCATGCCCAAATAACCTTGCTTTTTTTGATGTATATCAAAATTTTTCGATTTCGGTTTGTTATCGTTAGCACCGTTGAAATTGTTTCAGCACCATCTACAACAACATACAGGAAGGTACAAAATGAATGAAGTTCAAGAAAAAGACAATTTTTGGCTCTACATCGCTCTGGCCGTCGTTATGGTCGCTGGTGCGGTTTTCATGGTGAAAAACGCGGAGCACGATAAATACGCTACCGCCGCTAAAAACATCGCCGAAGATTCGTCCAACTCTGCTTATCGTTCGGATGTGCTGCACAAAAACGGTCTGACCAAATAAGGCCGTTACGATTTAATGGAGACGTCGCGAACTGCATTCTCCTATCCACTTGTGGGTTTGCGGCGGTGACAGGGAAACTGCGTTAGGTCCCGCTATAAAAAGAAACCGTGGTTTCTTTCAATTGGGGTTTTGCCGAGGTGTCCGGGCTTCGGCAAAACCCTTCCCGAATATGTTTCTGCCTACCTCAAGCCTGTGCCACGGCTGTTAGCAACATGATCGCCTGATTCATGCCTTGGTGCAGGTTTTTTTCGATTTCCGCCATCGTGATTTCGCCGGCGACGACGCCAGCCGCCCAATTGGCAACCACCGAAACATTAGCGTAAGCGATGCCCAATTCGCGAGCCAGTGCCGCCTCCGGCATGCCGGTCATGCCGACCAAATCGCAGCCGTCGTTCGCCATGCGTTTGATTTCAGCCGGCGTTTCCAGGCGCGGTCCTTGCGTGCAGCCGTAGGTGCCGTGGTTTACGGTGGCGATGCCGGCTTGTTCGGCGGCGGCGACGATACGAGCCCGTAAGGCCGGTGTATAGGGTTCGCTGAAATCGATGTGGGTGACCTGTTCCAGATCGTCGGCGAAGTAGGTATGTTCGCGGCCGTAGCTGTAATCGATCAATTGATCGGGAATCGCGATGACCGCCGGTGCCATCTCGCGGCCAATGCCGCCAACCGCCGCGACCGCGATAATTTCGGTCACGCCCAAGGCTTGCAAGCCCCAGATATTCGCCCGATAGTTGATTTTATGCGGCGGTATTCGATGTGGGTTGCCATGCCGGGCTAAAAACACCAGTTTGCGGCCGTCGAGCTCGCCGAATACGTAAGCGGCCGACGGGGCGCCGAACGGCGTATCGAGGCTTTGTTCGCCAGTGATAAGTAGGTCCGGGATTTGGGTCAGGCCGGTGCCGCCGATAATAGCCAAGGTCATAATACTTCCTTGCAGGCATAGACACCTGCGGCGTTTCTGAGATAACCCTTGTAATCCATGCCGTAGCCGAATAAATAATGGTTTTCCACGTTCAAGCCGACAAAATCCAATGCGATCGGTTTGGGCTCATCGAGTTGTTTGTCAAAAAGCGCCGCCGTGTAAACGGCTTCGGCGCCTCGCTGTTGGCAGTAATCGACGATGGCGCGCAAGGTATGGCCTTCGTCGAGGATGTCGTCAATCACTAGCACCGTCCGTCCCGCCAACGGCGTGGTCGGCGTAAACAGCCAGTGAATCTCGCTGCCGGAGGTGGCGTTCCGGTAGCGGCTAGCGTGGATGCTGTCCAACATCAGCGGAAAGTCCAGGCGCGGCAACAGTTTGCCGGTGGCGATGATGCCGCCGTTAATCACGCACAATAGCAGCGGATTGCGGTCTCGCAGCGCGGCGGTGATATTGGCGGCCATCAAGTCCAGTGCGGACTCGACTTCGGCGGCGGCGTGCAGTTGTCGCGCGTGCCGTTGGACTTGATCGATTTCTTCAAGCAGGGGATTCATAAAGCTCTTGGAGTTGTTTGGAAATTTGTTGCCATTTCGGCAGTTGTTGCAGCTGTTCTCGGGTGAATTTGGGCTGGCCGCGCATGGCTTGCAAACGCGCTTCGCCGGCACGGCGTTCGCGAACCGGCAGATCGTCTAAGACTTGCTCGGCCGCCGCCGAATTGTTGCACACCAACACCATGTCGCAGCCGGCTTCCAGCGCTAAACGCGCCCGATCGGTGTAGTCTCCGATACCGGCGGCGCCGTTCATGCTCAAATCGTCGCTAAATATCGCGCCGTTAAAACCCAGCTCGCCGCGCAATATGTCTTGCAGCCAAACGCCGGAAAAACCCGCCGGCAAGCGGTCGATGCGTGGATACACCACATGGGCCGGCATCACGGCTTCCAGGCCTTGTTCGATCAACGCATTAAAAGGTACGAGATCCTCGGCGCGTATGCTTGCCAGATCGCGATCGTCGATCGGTAGGGTCAAGTGCGAGTCTAGCGCGACGGCGCCGTGGCCGGGAAAATGCTTACCGGTCGCGGCCATGCCGGCCGCGCGCATGCCGGTACGGAAGGCTCCAGCCAGTTGGGCCGCTAAGGTCGGATCGCCGGAAAACGAACGATTGCCGATGATTTCGCTAACGCCGCGATCGACATCCAGCACCGGCGCGAAGCTGAAGTCTACGTCGATGGCGAGCAATTCGGCGGCCATCAACCAACCGGCTGCTTCAGCCAATTCCGGTTTGTCGGCGTACTTGGCCGCCGCGGGCAGGCGGGTAAATCCGTTCTGAAAGCGCTGAACTCGGCCGCCTTCCTGATCGACGGCAATTAAAATGTCGCCGCTACGTGCCTTGCGTATGTCGGCAATCAATGCCTCGACTTGCGCCGGATGATCGAAATTGCGAGCGAACAATATCAACGCGCCGGTATTGGGATGGGCGATTTTTTCCCGATCCGCCGCCGTCAGGCTGAGCCCGTCGATGTCTATCATGACCGGACCGATGGCTTGTGGTTTCATGGTGATAAATGTCTAAATTGGAATATACTTCTGGAGCTTGAACCCGACATTATATGAGGAATCCCCGTGCGTACTTTGGTTTTGTTGATCAGTTTGTTGCTGTTACCCGGTTTGTCCGCCGCCAACTCCGGCGAAAAAAAAGCCGATGAAAGCGCCGGCCCGGTCATCGAGTATTTGGAGATGAAGCCGGCCTTTACCGTCAATCTGGCCGAGCCGAAAAAATACCTGTTGTTGAACGTGCAGTTGCTGGTGGAAGGGGCCGAGCCGGTCGAAAAAATCAAAAAACACATGCCGTTGCTGCGCCATGAAATGATTATGATGTTGAGTGGCTTGCATGCCGCCGACTTGCAAACGATGGAACAACGCGAAGGTCTGCGTTTGAAAACCAAGGAAATGATCACCGGTTTGTTGACGAAAATTCAAAATCCGGATGGCTTCCGCGATGTGTTCTTCTCCGAATTCCTAATCCAGTAACTGACCGCGCAGAGCTTGGCGCATTTGCTCGATGCGCCGTTCCACCTGATCGCCGGCATAGGGTTGCGGCGGAAACTTCCCCCAGATGGGTGCCGGCCAGGCCGGATCGGTCCGATAGCGGGCGATATGATGAATATGCAGTTGCGGTACCAGATTGCCGATCGCCGCGACGTTGAGTTTGTCGGGCCGAAACATCGCCGTCATCGTTTCCGCCAATAGGCAAGATTCCGTTAGCCACAACGTCCGATCCCGATCATTCAGTTGATATAACTCCGTCAAGCCGCCGCGTTGCGGTACCAAAACAAACCAGGGATAGGCGCTGTCGTTCATCATCAGCAGCAGGCTCAGCTCGAACCGGCCGACTTCGTGGCAATCTTGTCGCAATTGCGGGTGGAGGTGGAACGAGGACATGGGCTTCTCGACTAAAGATGATTGACGGACGGTTTTCAGACTTCACCATGATAACGGCTAGCGATGGGCCAATCAAAGTCAAGACATTTTCCATGCCATGGAAATCCCACTGAATCCGTTTAACAGCGACAAGGTGATTGTCGTTAAGAATCCGGGTGAAGCGAATAGGGAAATGATGATCAAGGACGGCGAGAAAATGGAGAAATACCAATCGACCGGCAAAATCGGTCAGGGCGAGGGTATGAAAGCCGGCGTGACCTATCGACTAAAAGACGACGGTTCGTTCGTCTACGTACCCGAGGACAAGCCGGCCGGTCCGTAAGTTTGGCGGCACTTTAGCGCTTGGCCTTTACCGGTTCACTGAGGGCGGCGGCCAGGTTGGTGGTCTTGGGGCAAGCGATACATAGCACCACCGGGCCGATATTGAGCACCGCCACTTTGCTGGCCGAGCCGACGATGACCAGTTGCTCGATGTCGCCCAACTTTAAAATCGTCGAACTGTCGCGGGCGACGCCGATGCTGTCTTCGATCAACGCGCCCAGTGCGTCGGCGTGCGGCAGTTGACCGGCACTGGCCAGAATCAAGCCCTCGTGGTAAGCGGCGCAGGCGTCGATGCCTTTGATCCGCACCACGCCATCGACCAGTGTTTGCAATGCGGCGATGAATTCGCCGCGCTTGGTGCGCAGGGAGGCGCTGGTACTGACTAGATCGTCCGATGGCTGGCGTTGGGCCGCCGAGTAGGCCGCCGCCAAGCGATCGAGCTCGGCGAGTTGCGATTCGAACCAATGCATGGCTGCGGTGAGTCTGGTTATTTGAATAGGTAGCTGGAAAACAGTTTTTTCAGCATAGGCACGGTTTCTTTCAGTTCGAAGCGGACCCTGCCCAACAAAGCGTCGCGTTTGGTCACCAACGCCAGCATGAAACCGGCTTCGATCGGCGTCGACAGAATATAGCCCTCGGCGTTTTCGCAGATCACCATTTGGGTTTGATGATGGCCGACATGTCCGGCGGCTTTGGACGCGGCGCCGAATACCACTTGCACCGAGGCGCCGATGGCGTCGGTATTGATCTCGTAATCGCGGTGGATGTGGGTGACGAATCCGTCGCTGTCGACGATGGCCGCAGCGGAAACTCCCTGTATGCTCATCAAATTCCGCAGAATCGATTCGATTTCCGCCGATTGCGAGGCTCTGGGCTCCAAAGCGTGGATGTTGCTGTTCATGATACGCTCCAATGTGTCGTCATAATTACAGTAGGTCGACCCGGATCAGGCAGGTTTTGTCGCCCAGGGCGTTGCACTTGGTTTCGGTGGCTTTGACGTTGCGCTTGAAAAATGCCTTGACGATGCCGCCGACCATGCCGGCCTCGAAATGGCAAATCGGCGCCGCCACGTTATGGATGCCGGCGCAGGAGACGCATTCGTCCACCCGCAATTCCAACAATCCACTGGATAGATCGACCTTGTCGGGCACCACCAAGCCGATGCAAAGTTGCCGGCACAATTGCTGGATCTTGCCGACATAGGTTTCCAGATCCTTGTCGACGTTGGCCGCGACGATTTGGCCCAGCGTACTGCCGAGGCTTTGTCCGGAGTGGTATACCAGCGACGGTGCGCCCTGGCCGAGGATGTCCTCGACGTTGGAGCCCAGTGCCACCATCCGCAACACCTGAAACAGGCGAATAGGGATGAGCGGACCGAGGTCGTTGCGGTTTTCGATGCCGAATTCCCCGGACAAAATACCCTCGAGAATTTGTTGTTGCGCCAGTTGGTAGTCGGTTTTGTTATTGGTTAGCATGCCTTGTCCTCTTGGGGAGTGCGTTTAGGGCGTCAAACAGCGTACTTCGGCGCGCCGGTTCAACTTTTGGCCGTCCGGCGTGTCGTTGGAAGCCGCCGGTCTGTTCCAACCTTCCGTGGCGGTTTCGATGGGCGCGGCAATACCCTGTGCGGTCAGCCACTTTTGTAGGGCTTCCGCGCGCGCTTGGCCGAGTTGGCGGTTGGACGCGTCGTTGCCCAGATTGCAGGTATGCCCGACGATTCGGATACCCTGATTGCATTGTTTGACTTGTTCGAGCAGACGGTTTTTCTCG
This sequence comes from Methylomonas sp. MS20, assembly GCF_050275925.1. Taxonomy (NCBI): domain Bacteria; kingdom Pseudomonadati; phylum Pseudomonadota; class Gammaproteobacteria; order Methylococcales; family Methylococcaceae; genus Methylomonas; species Methylomonas sp. MS20. The sequence continues at coordinate 2,949,477 of NZ_CP189962.1, read as the reverse complement.
GCCCCGGACAGCCGAATCGGCTTAGTGGAATTGAACTTGAAATACACCGTGTAAACCGGATCGGTGTTGGCTGGCGCCGGGCCGGCGGCGGTGGCTTCGGTTGGCAGCTTTAGCTCGGTTTGCGCTTCGGCGACCGGGGCTGGTGAGGCGGCGACCGATTCCGTCTTGCTCTCCGCCGGTGCCGTTGGCGCGGCGTCATTGGTCGGCTGCTGCTTGGCAACGACTTCCGCCTGCTCGGTTGGCGGAGGGGGCGGAACAGGTTGAGCCGGAGCGGCATTGCTGGAACGGTCTGGCGTCTCCGGCCATTCCAACTTTGGCAGCGGATGGTTGCGTATCCAGTACACGCCGATTGCCGCGATCACTAACAACAGCAAGCTCCAAACGACCCAGGTCCGGCTCGCCGGCGGGTGCGATTCGGCGGCGGGACGAAGAATGCCGTCCAAGCCGTCGAGATCGAGTGATCGATGTTTTTTCATACAATTTCCTTGATGTGAATCACAACCAAGACTCAGTTTTTTTGATTGTACTCCCGGAATTCGTGTTTGTGGAATCGAGGTATATCGGCAAGTGTTGGGCTTGGCGTTCGCCGCGCAGGCAAATCTGGGAGAGGCATTGTAAGATCGTCATTTCCATCGGCTTGCCAGGAATCATAAGGAACCGGTTGAAATCGGTTTGTCATAATGGCCTTGTAGACTGATCGCCGAAATCTAGTCGCGGTATCGTAGCGCCAATCCAAACCGAGTTGCCGCTACCTGTTCGCGCTGACAATACTGACTCGAAACTGACAAACATGTCCGACAACGCGGCGCATAGCATGACCATGGATTCTAACTTGTTGAATGGAAATGATGAAATACTTGGCGCGACATCTGCTGGATATTCAAGGAGTTCTATAAACCCAGGGGTGAATGTCATGGAAACTTTTTCAAACGATAATCTCGAGTTTGGCGATACCCGGACTGATTTCATCGAAATGCTAAGTCATCAATTTGTGTCGATGACCGGATGCGGTGTCTACGTGTATCTAAACCCGTTGGCGATCAACAGTTTGTACAACCAATATTTAAGCGAATCCATGCCGATTCGAACCTTCGCTCGGCAATGCGTTAAGGATTTGCTGTAACAGCGGCCTTAGTGTTGATGTTTTAGTGCTTCGCTCCGGGATCCGGAGCAGTTCTCCCACTGTTTGTTACTTTGCAGTTCGCCCGGTTTTTTTGGACCGGATTTGTGACGAATGGTTTGGCACGTCAAGTTCGCACCAATTTACGTCTGGCCTGGCCGACCTAGGGGGCGGCAGGTCAGCTTTGTGTTGTTCGGCGTTCCGTAAGTCAATCCACCGAAGCCGGTTAACGGCTTGTCGAATTTCAGATGAAAATACCCTTGCCGCTCGGTAGATTTCGTATGCTGGTGTCCCCGGCCTGATCAAATTGGATTGGTGAGCTCCGCGAAAGGTCGAGACCGATGGGTTTACTTGGGTTTGCGGGACGTTTTGGAGTAAAACGCCGGTCGTTTTGAAAAATTTGCCGAATAGTCCTCACAAATTGTCTAGTATTAACGCAGATTGATTGCTTAGTTTCGCCAGGTAGTTTCATGTTTCGAAAGCCTTGGTCCTGGCGTTTTCCGGGCAGTTGCTAAATTTCTTGCTCAACCAAACGGTGCGAAACGATGAAGACGTTTATTCAGACCGTGCTGGCGGAAGCCGATGCTCGAGCGGTTAATCTGCTGCAAATCCTAAGAGCCGTCCAAGCCCGCTACCAGCATATTCCCGAGGAAGCCATCGAATTGCTGGCGGAAGGCTTGTCTATTCCGCGTACGCAAATTCTCGGTGTCGTCGAGTTTTACAGCTTCTTGCATATGACCCCGCAAGGTCGTTATGACTTGTTAATCAGCGATTCGATCACCGATCGGATGTTGGGTAACCAGTTTGTGTTGGATTATCTTGCCGAGCGTTTGGCGGTTCAGGTCGGTCAGGTCCGGGCGGATGGCTTGGTGAGTTTAAATCGTACTTCGTGTACCGGTATGTGCGATCAAGGGCCGGCCGGCTTGGTCAACGGATTGGCTTTAACGAGCCTGGATATAGCTCGGCTCGAGGAAATCGTCGAGTTGGTGAATCAGCAAACGCCGCTGTCGCAGTGGCCGGCGACATTGTTTGCGGTCGCCGATAACATTCATAGACCTGGACTATTGCTTAGCGAACCCTTGGTCGCTGGCGATGCGTTGCGGGCGGCGTTTGAGCGCGGTCTGCCGGAAACGTTGGAGGAACTCGACCGCTCCGGTCTGCGCGGCCGCGGTGGCGCGGGCTTCAAAACGGCGGTGAAATGGCGGTTTTGCGCCGATGAGCCGGCCGACACCCGTTTCGTGGTCTGCAACGCCGACGAGGGAGAGCCCGGTACCTTCAAAGACCGGGTGTTGCTAAACAGCTATGCCAGTCAAGTTTTCGAAGGTATGACGCTGGCGGCAGCGCTGATTGGCGCCCAACAAGGGTTTTTGTACCTGCGTGGCGAATATTTGCATCTGCACGAACAATTGCAGGGTGTATTGACCGAGCGCCGCGCGTCCGGCTTGCTGGGCGAGAATATCCTCGGCCTGGGATTGAACTTCGATATCGAAATCCGTCTCGGCGCTGGCGCGTATATTTGCGGCGAGGAATCGGCGCTGATCGAATCGTTGGAAGGTAAGCCCGGCATACCCCGCAATCGGCCGCCTTATCCGGTGACCAGCGGCTATTTGAATAAACCGACGATCGTCAATAACGTCGAAACCTTTTTGGCCGCCGCTCACATAGCCGTACGCGGCGGCGCTTGGTTTGCCGCGGTCGGCACCGAAAAATCCGCCGGCACCAAGATTCTCAGCATTAGCGGCGATTGTGCACGGCCGGGCATCTACGAGTACCCGTTCGGTACTCGTATTCGCCAGGTGCTGGAAGACTGCGGCGCCGTTGACGTATTGGGAGTTCAGATCGGCGGACCATCGGGTACGTTCATTTCCAATCGGGAACTGGACCGGGCCTTAGCCTTCGAAGATCTAGCCACCGGCGGTTCCTTCATTGTCTTTAACTGCAGTCGGGACATCCTAAGGATCGTTCAAAATTTCACCCATTTCTTCGCTCACGAGAGTTGCGGATTTTGCACGCCATGCCGGGTTGGGACCTCGTTGTTGAAAAAGCAGTTGGATAAAATCGTCGACGGTCATGGTTCGGCCGGCGATGTCGTCGAGCTGGAAAATCTTTGTCAGTTAGTGAAACACCACAGCCATTGCGGCCTGGGACAAACCGCGGCCAACCCGATCTTGAGCACATTGGAACGCTACCCCGACGTCTACGAAAAACAATTGAAGCAGATCAGTTACGAACCTGGGTTCGATTTGGACGGCGCGTTGGCGATTGCCCGCCGCATGGCGCATCGCGACGACGCGGCCGCGCATTTGTCGCAACTGGAGGATTGAGCATGACAGGTACCATCACCATCGACGGGCAAATCGTCCCGTTCCAAGCAGGACAAACCATCATCGAAGCCGCCACCGCGGCCGGCATCTACATTCCGCATCTCTGCCACAAGCCCGGTTACACGCCCCACGGCAGTTGCAAATTATGCACGGTCAACGTCAACGGTCGGAACTGCTCGGCTTGCACCTTTCCAGCTGTTGATGGCCAAACCGTGATAAACAATAGCGCCGAGCTGCAGCAAGACCGCCGTCGCATCACGCAGATGCTGTTCGTCGAGGGCAACCACCTATGTCCGTCTTGCGAGAAAACCGGTAACTGCCAATTACAGGGCGTCGCTTACTATTTGAATATGACGGACAACCACTTCCCGCACTTTTTCGCCCACCGGGAAATGGATGCTTCGCATCCGGACATTTTGATCGATCACAACCGTTGCATTTTTTGCAATCTCTGCGTGCGGGCGAGTAAGGAAAAAGACGGCAAAAACGTGTTTGCGATCGCCGGTCGCGGCATCAATAAGCGTTTGGTTGTCAATTCGGTCAGCGGGCTGTTGAAGGACAGTGACGTCAGCATCGACGACAGCGCGGTGCACGTGTGCCCGACCGGGGCGCTGTTGATCAAGCGCACCGGTTATCAAGTCCCTATCGGGCAACGTATTTACGATCATCGCCAAATCAGCGAAGTGGCGCTGTTCGCGGAGGGAAGTCATGAGCAATAAAATTAAGGTCGCGACCACCTCGTTGGCGGGTTGCTTCGGTTGCCACATGTCGTTTCTGGATATCGACGAACGCCTGTTGACCTTGGCCGAAGTCGCCGAATTCGACCGTTCGCCGATCACCGACATCGAGCACTGCGGTCCCTGCGACATCGGTTTGATCGAAGGTGGCGTCTGCAATTCGGAAAACGTGCATGTACTGCGCGAATTTCGGAAGAACTGCAAGATCCTGGTGGCGGTTGGCGCTTGCGCGATCAACGGCGGCTTACCGGCGATGCGCAACCACATCGATCTGGAAGATTGTCTGATGGAAGCGTATCGAGACGGCATCGGCGTTGAAAATCCGCAAATTCCCAGCGATCCGGAATTGCCGTTGTTACTGAACCAGGTGCACCCAATCCACGAAATTGTCAAAATCGACTATTTCCTGCCCGGTTGCCCGCCGTCCGCCGACGTGTTCTGGACCTTCCTGACCGCGTTGGTCGAGGGCCGAGAACCCAGCCTGCCTTACGAATTGGTGCATTACGATTGAGCCGCGCGCCCGTTTGGCGTCGGTCCGAGTAAATGACGTCGAGCGCGGCCCGCCGTCCCGTTAAAGAGAGAATATTTATGTACGAGCATCTTGAAACCGCCGTCAATCCCGCCGGCCTGAAACGGGTCGTGGTTGATCCCGTCTCTCGCGTCGAGGGTCATGGAAAAGTCACGTTGTTGCTGGACGCCGAGAATCGGGTCCAGCAAGCCCGGCTGCACATCGTCGAATTTCGCGGCTTCGAAAAATTCATTCAGGGCCGGCCGTATTGGGAGTTGCCGGTGTTGGTGCAACGGCTCTGCGGCATTTGCCCGGTTAGTCACCATCTGGCGGCGGCCAAGGCCATCGATCAATTGGTGGGCGTCGATCCGGCCGATCTGACGCCAGCCGCCGACAAACTGCGCCGCCTGTTGCATTTCGGCCAAGTTTTACAATCTCATGCTCTGCACTTTTTTCATCTTTCCAGCCCGGACTTGCTGTTTGGTTTCGATAGCGACATCGCCAAGCGCAACGTCATCGCGGTGCTGGCGGAATACCCCGAGATCGGCCTGCAAGGCGTGAAGCTGCGCAAGTACGGTCAGGAAGTCATACGGATGGTGTCCGGCAAAAGGGTGCACGGTACCGGCGCGATACCCGGCGGCATGAACAAGGCTTTGAGCCGAGACGAGCGGGATTATTTGTTGCGGGATATCGATCAGGTGCTGGCTTGGGCCGAATCGGCGGTGGCCTTGATCAAATCGGTGCATACCGCCAACCTGCCGTATTACGACGAGTTTGCGACGATACGCAGCAATTATCTGGGCTTGATCAAGCCGAACGGTGCGATGGAGCTTTATCACGGTGGGATTCGCGCCAAAACCGACAGCGGCGCGACGATAGTCGACCACTACGATTATTGCGCTTACACCGATTTGATCCATGAAGAGGTGCGCTCCTGGAGTTATATGAAATTCCCGTATCTGACCGCATTGGGCAAGGCCGACGGTTGGTATCGGGTGGGACCCTTGGCTCGGGTCAACAACTGCGATTTCATCGATACGCCGCTGGCCGAAGCAGCGCGGGTCGAGTTCAAGCAACACGGTGGGGAGGCCATGGTGCACAGCACCTTGGCTTTCCATTGGGCGCGGTTGATCGAATTATTGCATTGCGCCGAAGGTATTAAGATTTTGTTGCGCGATTCCGACGTGATGAGTAGTCATTTGCTGGCTCAAGGCGAAAAGCGTTACGAAGGTATTGGCGTGATCGAAGCGCCGCGCGGTACCCTGTTTCATCACTATCAGATCGATGACAACGACATCGTCACCAAGGCCAATCTGATCGTTTCGACGACCAGTAACAACATGGGCATGAACGAGTCGGTACGTCAGGTCGCGGCTGAATACCTGTCCGGGCGCGAGTTGACCGAGCCGTTGCTGAACAGTCTGGAAGTGGCGATACGCGCTTACGATCCTTGCTTGTCTTGCGCCACGCATGCGGTTGGCAAAATGCCGTTGCAACTCGAATTGGTGGATGCCGAAGGCCAAGTGATTGATCGGTTGATTCGGCATAGTGACGGTGAATTCGAGCACGGTTTGGCCTGATGACGGCGCTCAAACCGGTTCTGGTGTTTGCTTACGGCAACCCGAGCCGAGGTGACGATGCCCTCGGACCTCTGCTATTGGAGGCTCTGGAAAACCAAGTCGGCACCAACACCGTCGAATTCATCGTCGATTTTCAGTTGCAAATCGAGCACGCGCTGGATTTACAGGGGCGGCGTGTGGCGATATTCGTCGATGCGTCGGTCAAGGTTCTGGCGCCCTACCAATTCGGCCGGCTGGCGCCGCTACGCGACCGGAGTTACACCAGCCATGCGATGAGTCCGGCGGCCTTGCTGGACGTTTATCAGGCGCTGTACGGCGAGCCGCCGCCGGCTTTCTTATTGGGCATCGCCGGCTTGTCGTTCGAGCTCGGCGAGGCGCTTAGCCCTGGCGCCGCGCAAAACCTGGCGCTGGCTGTCGAATTCGCCTGTCGCTTGCTGAGCGGGTCGGCGGAGGATATATTAGCCGCCGCCATCAAAGTCGTTCCGCCTTTAGACCTCGCCGTTCCGGCTTGAGCGGCGCCAGCGACTTTTCCAATTTTTCACAGGATTACCCGTATGTCCACCGCATGGGCCGGCGGTACCGACGCCATTGTCGAACGCTTGGATCAAATGACTGAATTATTCGTCGAACAAACTCGCCGCTCGATGTATGCCGGGGAGTCGGCGACGCATTGCGACGAATGCGGCGAACCCATCCCCGAGGCGCGCCGGAGCGCGATTGCCTGTCGTTATTGTTTGCCCTGCCAGACCAAATTGGAACGTAGCGGTAAAATCTGAATTGGTGATCATCTCAGGATTTAACCCGTTTCATCCTGATCGATACCAAGCCGCCGCCACGTTCCAATGTGTCTTGGTCGACGATTTTCCAGGCCTCTTCCGAGCCGTCGGTTTTCTTGAATACCAAATACGACTGGCTGCCGGATTCGCGGACGAAAATGTCGGCGAATTCGGTGCGTTCGCCGTTGGAATCCAGGTAGTTTTTGCCAATGACCAAGGTTTGGTCGCCGATGATTTTCGCGACGGCGTCGATAAACTGGTTTTCCGAGCCGCCTTCGGCCCGGTATTCGCCTTCGTAACCGTGGCCGCAACCGACGAGTAGGGTTAAGGCACCGGCCAACATGGCTGATTTGAATGTCATTGTTGATCTCCTGAGTGTCGGTTTTAGCCGATTATGCCCGAAGCAGGGCCGGCTGAATATCGCAAATCCTAATCTTGATTCCGGTCGTCGACGGTATAATCGGCGTTTTTTGCCGCTTGCGATCGTTGCCTATGTCAAATGTAAACTCCGAAAAACTCTCCAGCGCTCGCTTCGCCGAAGCCACCGACGCGTTCGTCGAGGAATTCACCGCTTCGGTCGGTTTCGATCAACGCATGGCCCTGCAGGATATTCAGGGTTCGTTGGCGCATGCGACGATGCTCCATAAGATTGGGATTTTGACCGAACAGGAGCTGGCCGACATCCGTAGCGGGCTGGCGCAAATTCGCGGTGAAATCGAACGCGGCGAGTTCGTGTGGTCGATAAAGCAGGAAGATGTTCACATGAATATCGAAGCGCGCTTGACCGACCTGATCGGTATCGCCGGCAAAAAACTGCACACCGGACGTTCGCGTAACGATCAGGTCGCCACCGACATTCGTTTGTATTTGCGCGACGAAGTCGACGTCATTCTGGGGCAATTGCGGCGCCTGCAAACCGCGTTGTTGGATCTGGCCGAACGCGAGGCCGCGACGATCATGCCCGGTTTCACCCACTTGCAGGTAGCCCAGCCGGTGACCTTCGGCCACCATTTGATGGCCTGGTTCGAGATGCTGAGCCGCGACGCCGAGCGCTTCCAGGATTGCCGCAAGCGCATCAATGTGATGCCGCTGGGAGCGGCGGCGCTGGCCGGTACCAGTTATCCGCTGGATCGTTTCTTGACTGCGGAATTACTGGGTTTTTCCCGGCCGTCCAACAATTCGCTGGATTCGGTTAGCGATCGCGATTTCGCGATCGAGTTTACCGCCGCCGCCAGCCTAGTGATGTTGCATTTGTCCAGGTTTTCCGAAGAGCTGGTACTTTGGGCTAGTGCTCAGTTCGACTTCATCGATATTCCGGACGCCTTTTGCACGGGATCGTCGATCATGCCGCAGAAGAAAAACCCGGACGTACCGGAGTTGGTGCGCGGCAAGTCCGGCCGGGTGGCCGGGCATTTGATGGCCTTGCTGATGTTGATGAAAAGCCAACCCCTGGCCTACAACAAGGACAATCAGGAAGACAAGGAGCCGTTATTCGATACCGTCGATACCGTCGTCAACAGTCTACGGGCTTTTGCCGACATGATGCCGCGCGTCCAGGCCAAGCGCGAAAACATGTATCAGTCCGCCAAACGCGGGTTTGCGACTGCGACCGATTTAGCCGACTACTTGGTCCGTAAGGGCATGGCGTTCCGCGATGCGCACGAGGTGGTCGGTTTGGCGGTTCGCCTGGGTTTGCGGACCGGTCGGGATTTGTCGGAATTAACCCTGACCGAATTGCAAAGTTTCTCGGCAACCATTGCGGAAGATGTGTTCGATATCCTCGGCTTAGAAGGGTCGGTGGCTTTGCGCAAGCATATTGGCGGTACGGCACCGGAGACGGTGCGTCAGGCAATTTGTGACGCGCGCCGGCAAATCCTTAGTTAAATCGCGGTAATTATCTGATTCGCTGCTACCCTTTCGAACGGTCTTGGTTCGGAGGGTGGCAATGCTTCAAAGCGATTTTGGTTTAGAAACCGCTCGGACGGTCATAGCGGCGGAGTCCGAATTCTGGTCCGATGCTCGCTTGGCGGCGTTTGGCATCGATCCGGACGGCGAGCAGGCCTTGAATGTCCTGGTCTTCGCGGTCCGCAAACAACCCGCCGATCTGCTTGGCCATTTGCGGCGTATTTATCGCTGTTACCGTAGCGACTTATCCGAGCAGCTATTTGCCGCATTGCTCGATTTAACGATTATCTTGGGCGGACGCGGTTCCGCGTTACGCGCCCGATTGCTCGCCGCCTGTCGCGGTAAATTGAGTGCCGCCCAAGCGGCGGCTTTACTCAAGCCCGGTACGCGCGTGGCGAATCGTTACACGTTATTTACCGACGGTATGTTGGGAAGCTCGGACTTGGTTCAACAGGTCCGGGGAACCGACACTCAATACGACTATCTGGCACTGGCTAACGATTTCATCGAGTACAGCCAATTGAGCCAAGCCATCGAGGCGTTGGAAACCGGATTGATTCAACAACCCGAACGCGAGGACTTGCAGAACTCGCTGTTGGAGTTATATCGCTCTACCAAAAATGCTGAACGCTTTCGCCGGCAATACCGAGCATTGAGCGACGCCGGCGTGGCTCTTGTGGACGGCTGGCGCCAAGTTGCGGTTTACTTTGACGGAATCAGCTCATGACACTTCACGTGCCCCCGGCCTTGCGGGCCGCGTTATTCGCGATGGACGGCCGGACCGGCAAAACCATGGCCATGTATTTGAAAGGACCTTGCCGCGGAGTAGCGGTCGTCGTCAACGAAGACGAAGCGGATCTGGACCTGATCGATGCCGACCACGCCAAGGCGGCCGATATCATTAAAGCCCGGCGCGCCGCCAATCCTGGTAGACCGTTAGTATTGTTGTCGCTCTATGACCTGCGGGTTGAAAACGCGTTTTTCGTTAAGAAGCCGGTCAATGCTCAACAAATGCTGTCGGTGTTCGCGCAAGTGCGGGATGTTTTGGCGGCTCGAAAGGTCGCCGAAAAACTCCGTCACCCCGCCAGCCGCGGATCGGAAGCCGAGCATGCGTCTGAATCGGTATCGTCCGGACAACCTCGCCCGGAGCGATTGAAATCCAGCAAACACCGGACTGCGGCGCAACTGAGCGATAGCGGGTTCCGCACCTTCCTCGGCACATTGGCCGATATCGATTTCGACGACCCTGCTCAATGGCGCACCGCGTATTTTGATCCGAGACATTATTTCCTGGGCTTTGTGCAATCGGCATTCAAGACCGCCCGCTTGCAGCATAAGGCACTACGGCTGAACTCGATCTGGAAGCCGTTGTTGATTTTTCCCGAGTCCGAGGAAATCTGGTTGGATGCCGATGACAAGCAATTGCGGGCATTCGCCGGGGTGGTGCTGAACCGGGCCTCGGCGGGGAACATGACATTGTCGGTATTCGATTTGACCGACCCGGCGCCCCGCGACGCTGAAAAACATCAGGACATGTCGGCTTTTCTTTGGAAACTGGCGATTTGGACCTCCAAGGGCCGATTTCCGATCGGAATCGATATTTACAAGCCGGTATATCTGGACCGCTGGCCTAACTTTACCCGCTTGGTGATTACCCCGGAAGCTTTGCGGATCGCGGCCTTGTTGATCCAGCAACCGCGCACGCCGTTGGAAATCGCCGAAGTGCTGCGGATCAAGATGCAATACGTCTTTGTGTTCGTCAGTGCCTGTCATACGCTGGGCTTGTTGCGCCAATCCGAACGCCAAGCCGACGCGGTGGTCGCCCAACCGGCCCCAAGACCGGCCAAAAACCAAGGTCTGTTGAGCAAGATTCTTGGGAAGTTGCGCGGCGAGCAATAACGATAAGGAACCACGATGAGTCAATACAAAATCATATTCACCGGCCCAGTCGGCGCCGGCAAGACTACCGCTATACATTCGATCAGCGATCTGCCGCCGGTCAAGACCGATGCCGCCGCTAGCGATATGACTAAGAACCGCAAGGAATCGACGACCGTGGCCATGGATTACGGCGTGATGAATTTACCCGGCGGCGAAAAGATCCACTTGTACGGAACACCGGGCCAAGAGCGCTTCGATTTCATGTGGGAGATTCTGACCGTCGGCGGTATCGGCTTGGTCTTGCTGCTCGACAACACCAGGGCCGATCCGTTTCAAGACATGAAATTCTTTCTGGATGCCTTCGGTAAATTTATCGATACCACCGGCGTGGCCATAGGCGTCACCCAAATGGATTTGAGCAGCACGCCGGCGATAGACGACTACCATCAACAGTTGCAAACCTTGGGTTTGAATCCGCCGGTATTTGCCGTCGACGCTCGCGAGCGGGCCGATGTCTCGCTGTTGGTCCAGTCCTTGTTGTACTCGCTCGATCCTGGTTTGGTGGGCTGAAGTCATGGCCGCTTACGAACTAAAACAAGGTTTGTATTTATATCCGACGCCCGCCGGCGCTTATTACGCGATCGCCAGTCCCGCCGAAGATAAGCCGCGTCGCTTTCTAAATCAGTTGTTGAAGCTGGAACAAACGCCGGAATTGACCGAAGGTCGCTTAATGGCCTTGATGGAAACCGACGAAACCGAAAAAGCCATGCAATTGTTGTCGTATTGCCAAAAACTTGGTTGGGTTCAAGGTCTGGATGCGCCGATAACGGCGCCGCAAGGGGCTTTGGAGGATATTCTGCCGGCGATGTTGGGCTTGATCGCCGAGTCCGGAAAAGTCTTGCTCGCCGACGATCAAGGTTTTTACTTGGCTTGCAGCGGATTCCCGCATGAGGTCGCCGAAGAGTTATCGGCACTGAGCGCGGAATTGGCGACAGTGCATAAGCGCCGGTCCGGTCTACTGGTTAACAACCTGGGAATCGCCAGCCACGCCTTGGCGATCGTCGATCCGTTCGGGAATAGCCAAATTGGCTTTTGGCCGATGTTCGTCGGCAAGCACCGCTTTGTGTTGGCGATCAGCGGCGTGCCGCATTTCAATCACGCCGAGTTCGTTTCGTTGGCGTGGGCATTGATTACTCGCTATCTGAAATGACCGGCGGCAAACCGGCGGTTTTAACTTATCACCTGAAAACAGAGGAAACCACACTATGAGAGCAGACATGTTGACCTCGGTCTTGACCGAGCTGAACGGCACTTCGGCGGACATCGAAGCGTCCGGAGTGATCTCCACCGACGGTTTGATGATGGCCTCGGTATTGCCTGCCAGCATGGACGAGGACCGGGTCGGTGCCATGAGCGCGGCGATGCTGTCGCTGGGCGACCGCACCGCGCAGGAGTTGAGTCGCGGCGGTCTGGAACAAGTGTTGATCAAGGGCGACAAGGGTTACGTATTGATGACTTACGCCGGGCGCGAGGCGGTTTTGACGGTGCTAGCTAAGCCTAACGCCAAGTTGGGTTTGATATTTCTGGATGTTAAGCGGGCGGCCGAGAGCATCGCCGAAATGTTGTAATTCCCTCAAACGCTAGTGGAGCGCATCATGATTGCTGATATGAAGCCCGAGGATATCGTAGGCGACTTCAAGGAGACGACGCTGACCTATTTTGACGGAAGCAGCCGTAAAGTACTGTATACCGAACTGGAAACCCCGTATCCGGACGGCAAACTGATTGTTTCGACGACGACGCCGGACGGCATCATTCGCCACGCCAACCAAGCCTTTATCGACATGTCAGGCTACGCCGTGCAAGAGTTGATCGGGATGCCGCACAGTGTGCTAAGACATCCCGATATGCCCGCCGCCGCGTTTAAGGACTTGTGGGACACCGTCGGGCGCGGCGAAAAATGGCAGGGTTACGTGAAGAATTTGCGCAAGGACGGCGGCTATTATTGGGTTAAGGCGACCGTCATTCCCAACGTCCGCAACGGTCAGGTGGTCGGGTATACCTCGGTCAGGCGTAAGCCCTCGCGCCGCAAGATCGAAGACAGCATCCAACTCTATTCGACGCTAATCTGAGCAGGGGAACGCGTTATGACTTATTTGTTTACCGTTAGTCCCGATTTCGCGCCGGATCGTTTGTCCGGATGGTATATCTTCAATACGTGGCTGCAAAAACACACCGCCGCCGCGATCCATTTGGAAATGTACGACCATTATCAACGCTTGCACCAAGCTATCGCCGGCGATGCGGTGGACTTGATCTATGCCAATCCTTTCGACGCGGCGATGCTGGTCCGGGAGAAAGGCTTTCTACCCCTGGTCAAGCCGGTAGGCTTGTCGGATGAGGCGGTGATCGCGGTCAACGCCGACAGCCCGATTCAGGACGTAGCGGATCTGACGCCGGGTATCCGCGTCGCCCACACCGAAGATCCGGACGTGCGGTTGATGGGCATGATCATGTTGGAACCGGCCGATCTGGACCGCGGCAACATTCAAGCATTGCTATCCGACAATTACGTGTTGGTTGCCAAGCACCTGCTAAAGGGCGAAGCCGATGTCGGCATTTTCTTGGCCGAAGCCTTCGACAACTTATCCGGCATGATCAAAAAGCAACTAAGGGTGTTGGTACGTAGTCAGATCAGCGTCATCAACCACGCACTGCTGGTTGGCCCGCGCCTGGCCGAACGGCGCCAGGAGATTCGCGATCTGTTGGTGAGGATGGCCGAGGAAGACAAGGGCCCCGGCGTACTGGAAAGCCTCGGATTTTCCGGTTGGCAAGCTCTGGAAGATGAAGACATGGAGTTCATGATCGATTTGATGGAGACGTTGAATACTTGAGCCTTCGTTCGGGTCATCGCGCTGCCGCCGCCGCCGCGATGACCGCCTGACCCAGCGCCAGACCACCGTCGTTGGCCGGATAGGCGCGCGGTGCCAACACCTGAAAGCCGGCGGTTCTCAACTTCGCCGATAGACCTTCCAATAGCAAACGATTCTGAAACACGCCGCCGCTCAGTACCACGGTATCCGCCGGGTGGGTTGTTGCCAACGTAGATAAGATTGCCGATGTGGCGTCGATCAATGTGTGATGAATGCGGGCCGCCACGCGGGCTAGATCGGTACCGTCGCGTAAATCGGTTAGTACCGCCAGCCACAACCCGCGCCAACTGAGTACCCGACTCTCGCCGGTTTGGGCCAAAGTCCAAGCATCCGGATAAGCTCGCTCGCCGAAAAATGCCGGGCCGGCCAAGATCTCCAATGCGATTGCCGCTTGGCCCTCGTAATCGGCGAACTCGGCGTGAAGGCCAAGTGCGGCGGCAAACGCGTCGAACCATCGCCCGCACGATGAAGCCGGTGGCGAGTTCAAGCCTTTTGCGATCATCGCGTCCAAAGTTGCCAACGGCTTGCGATTCAGCAATTGCACGATATCCAGACCGCCGTATTCGGCGATCAGGTCGGGCCAAGCGAAATAGTGCGCGAGCTGAGCGTATGCGTTTCGCCACGGTTCCCGAATCGCCTGCGTGCCGCCGGGCAGGGCGATCGCTTCAAAATGCGCGAGACGCCGGCAAGTCCGGTAGCCTCCCCAGAAAAATTCGCCGCCCCATAGACTGCCTTCGTCACCCAGACCCAGGCCGTCGAATATCGCCGCCAGCACCGGCGGCCCGGTCAATGGCGCGGCGTGCTCGGCCAGACAAGCGGCCAGATGGGCGTGGTGATGCTGGACTTCGTTCAGCTCGGCGGGTAGCGCGGCGGCAAGCTCTCGGCCGTGAGCACTGGACAGATAGCCGGGATGGCGGTCGATCGCGATCCGTGTCGGCGTGCAGCCGTGCAGCTGCCGGTATAGATCAATCGTTTGGCGGTAATCACGCTGCGCCGCCGTATTTTCCAGATCGCCGATATGCTGCGAGACGATGGCTTGACCCCGCCGAATCAGGCAAAAACTGTTTTTCAATTCGGCGCCCATTGCCAGAACGCCGTCCGCCTGCTCGAAGCCGACGGGAAGAATCAACGCTTGCGGGCTGTAGCCGCGCGCCCGCCGCAACAAGCGAATTTCGCCGTCCACTAGCCGCGCCACCGAATCATCCAAGCGATTCGCGATATCGCGGTCGTGCATCAGCCACAGGTCGGCGATGTCGGTTAATTCGGCGCGGGCCGCCGCGTTGTCTATGCATTGCGGTTCGTCGCTAACATTACCGGACGTCAGCACGATGGGAGTGTTCAGCGCGGCCATCAACAAATGATGTAGTGGTGTGTACGGCAGCAAGAAGCCCAGTTTATCGTCGCCGGGGGCGAGTTCAGGTGCCAGCCCGGCGCCGGCTGCCGTTAGCAGCATGATGGGCGCGGCCGGGGATTGCAGCGCGGCGTGCTCCAATGGGGAACACTCGGCGTAGCGGCGCAACATCGTCTCACTACCGGCCATCAACGCAAACGGCTTAGCGTAGCGGCGCTTGCGCAGGCGTAATCGGCGCACCGTCTCGGCATTGGCGGCATCGCAAGCCAAATGAAATCCGCCCAAGCCTTTGATCGCGACAATCCGTCCGGCGCGGACCGCGGCGGCGGCCTGATCAATAGGATCTCCGGGGAGGAGGCCTTTGCCGTCTTCCAGCCACAGCTTGGGGCCGCATACCGGACAGCAATTGGCTTGAGCGTGAAAGCGCCGGTCGGCCGGGTCTTGATATTCGCTTAGGCATTCCGGGCACATCGCGAAACCGGCCATGCTGGTATGGCGCCTGTCGTAAGGCACGCGGCGGACGATGGATAAACGCGGACCGCAATGCGTGCAGTTGGTGAAAGGATAGCGATAGCGGCGGTTGCTGGGATCGGCAATGTCTGCCAGACAAGCCGGGCAAGTGGCGGCATCGGCCGCGATGACGGTATCGGCCGCGCGGCCGCCGGCGCTGGCGACGATGCGGAACTCGTCCGGCGCGCTGCCGAGCAGTTCGGCGCTTTCCAGCGCGTCCAATCGGGCCAGCGGCGGCAGGTGCTTGGGAATCGCCTCCGCGAACTCCGCCAACACGCTTGCAGGGCCGTAGGCGTGAATCATCACGCCTTCCTGATCGTTCCAGACCGAACCGGTCAAATGGTATGTTTTGGCCAGATGCCAGATCGTCGGTCGAAAACCGACGCCCTGCACCACGCCGCGCGCCCGGATCGCCAGGCCGGGCATCAGCAAATGCGCGGCAGTTGTTCGCCGGCGGGCCAATCCACGATACGGCGGCCGCCGAAGCCGGTGGTCATTTGCACGAAATGGTGTTGATCGGCGACGACGGTACCGATGATCGAGGCATCCCGACCCAACGGATGGTTCTGCATCGTATTGAGTAAGGTTTCGGCGGCGTCGGCTTCGCAAATACAGACCAGCTTGCCTTCGTTGGCGACGTAAAGCGGATCGAGGCCGAGAATCTCGCAAGCCGCTCTGACTTGGGCCTTAATAGGGATGCGGTTTTCGTCGACGACGATGCCGACGCCGGATTGCTCGGCCAGTTCGTTCAGTGCGGTGGCCAAGCCGCCGCGGGTCGGATCGCGCAAGCAGCGTATCCGGGTCGGCGCCGCGGCCACCATATCCGCTACCAAGCCGTGCAGCGCGGCCGAATCCGAAACGATGCTGGTCCCGAATTGCAGATTCTCGCGGCCGGCCATGATCGCCACGCCGTGGTCGCCGATGCTGCCGCTGACCAACACCGCGCAGCCGGGCTCGGCGCGGTCACCGGCGATATCAACGCCGTCCGGCACGATGCCGACGCCGGTCGTGGTGATGAATACGCCGTCGCCCTTACCGCGCTCGACGACCTTGGTGTCGCCTGTCACCACCGGAGTGCCGGCGGCTTTGGCGGCGGCGGCCATGCTGGCGACGATACGGTCCAGATCGGCCAGCGCCAGGCCTTCCTCCAGAATAAACCCGGCCGCCAAATACAAGGGCCGGGCACCCGACATCGCGACGTCATTCAGCGTGCCATGCACCGCAAGGGCGCCAATGTCGCCGCCTGGGAAGAACAGCGGCGAGATCACGTGGCCGTCGGTGCTGATCGCCAGCCGGCCGGCCGGGACCTGAAAAACAGCCTGGTCGTTGCGGCGCTTCAATAAGTCGTTGTCGAAATGCTTGATAAACAAGGCATCGATCAATTGCGCCATCGCCCGGCCGCCGCCGCCGTGACTAAGATCGATCTGGCCGGATGTCAAGTTCAGAGTGTAAGCGGAATGGGCCACGCTAGCCGTCCTATCAAATTGATGGTATCCGGCACGGATGCGCCGGGATCAGCCGGCGATTTTAGCCGAATACGGGGTCGATCGAGCGGGATTTTGTCGGGCGGAGGAAGGATGTTTCGGCCAAAACCGGCGGAAAATCGCCGCATTGCCAACGGCTAGGTTTAGCCGGACTCGAATGGAATCGGCGTTGCTGGCGGCTCGAGGAACTGGACCGGCGAGTTGTCGGTTTCTAACCGGCAGCTCGCCCATGTTGTCAATAAACGTCGCGTACGTAGCGTTTGTCTTTTTTCAATTGGTTGACGTATTCCACGGCTTCGACCAATGTCATTTTACCGTGTTCGCGGATGACGTCGTGCAAGGCTTGATCGACGTCCTTGGCCATTCGATAGGCGTCGCCGCACACGAAGAAATAACCGCCTTGTTCCAACCAGGCGAACAACTCGGCGCCGTGTTCCTTCATGCGATCCTGGACGTAAATCTTGTCCGCCTGATCGCGGGAAAAGGCCAGATCCAGCTTGGTTAGCAGGCCGTTGGTTTGCATCGCCTCGATTTCGTCGCGGTAAATGAAATCGGTCGCGGCGTTACGGTCGCCGAAAAACAGCCAGTTCTTGCCGACGGCCTTGCGGGCTTGGCGTTCTTGCAAGAAGGCGCGGAACGGGGCAATGCCGGTGCCGGGACCGACCATGATCATCGGCAAATTGTCGTCGCTCGGAACTCGGAAATTGTTGTTCGGCGTGAAAAAAATCCGCACATCGGTGGTTTCATCGACTAAATCGGCCAGATAGGTGGAACAGACGCCCTTGTGATGCCGGCCGTGGGCGTCGTAGCGCACACTGGCGACGGTCAGGTGGACGGCATCGGGATGTTGCTTGCTGCTCGACGAGATCGAGTAGGCTCGATGTTGCAACGGCTTTAGCAGGCGCAGAAATTCCGCGGCGGAAAATTCGACGCCTGGGAACTGCAACAACAAATCCAGCGTGTCGCGACCCCACAGGTAATTGGAGAGTTTGTCCTTGTCGCCGGCTTGCAGCAGCGCGTTGAGTTCCTGATCGCCGGAGCGTTTCGCGATTTCCTCGATCAACTCCTTGCTTGGCGTTTTGATCTCGAAGTGAGTGCGCAATGCTTCCGAAAGCGTCATCAGTTCGCTGTTTACCGGTTCTTCCTCGGCGCCGCTGCAACCCAGGGCCTTGACCAGATCGGCCACCAGTTGCGGGCAGTTGGTCGGTACCACGCACATTGCGTCCCCCGCCTCGTAATTCAGGCCGGAACCGGCGATCGATATTTCGTAGTGGCGGGTTTCCTTGGACGAGTCGCCGGCGGTTAACAAGCGATTGACCAACAGTTTGGCCGGGAATGGATTTTTGCGGTTGTATTGAGATTTGCTTGGCTGAGCCTCGGTATCGACAACCGCGACGGTTTCGGCGCCGTCGGCCATCAACGGAATCACTTCGCTAAGCCATTGTTCGGCGGGCGCTTCGAAATCGACGTCGCAATCGACCCGCTCGAACAAGCGGTTGGCTCCCAAGGCTTGCAGGCGTTCGTCCCAGTCCTTGCCGGCTTGGCAAAACAAATCGTAGCTGGTATCGCCCAGCGCCAACACCGCGTAATTGAGTTTTTCCAGGCGAGGGGCGCTGTCGTCGCTGGCGGCTTCCCACAGCATTTCGGCGTTGTCTGGCATGGCGCCTTCGCCATAGGTGCTGGTGATGATCAATAGGTATTCGATATTTGCTAGTTGACCGATTTCGATTTCGTCCATGCCTTTAACGATGGGAACCAAACCGTGGCTTTTGGCGCGGGCGGCGGCGTCGTGAGCCAGGGATTCGGAATTGCCGGTCTGGCTGCCAAACAGAATATGTAAGTTGCGGGCGTTGGCGGAATTGACGCTGCCGGCGCTGTGAAGCATATGGCTGTGCATGCCGGCGAAAAAACCGCTGAGCCAGGCACGTTGTGAGTCGGAGTAGGGGGCGTTTTCAGGGATAAAAGGTGATTTCATTTCTCTACCAACTTGGGACCGGCTTGCGCCGGTCCGGTCTCTATATAAATCAACGTAGCTTGGATCGAGTGGAACGCTACCCGGCGCAAAGGCGAGATAGCCGGACTGCGGCCTAGGTTAACCTGGTCCACTTCGATTTCGGTTACGCTGCCTCGCATTCCAGCATGTTTTGGACGATGGTCAGGCTTTCCAGGCTGGCCAGGTTTTTGTCGACCGAAGGTAAGTTGACCAATGCCGCGCGATTGACACGGTCTTGCTCGATGATCCAGGCAGTCGAACCGATCGAGTAGATGCTTTGTACATCGCGCAGCATCAGCGTGGTCTTGTAATCGTTCAGGCGCTTTGCCGCCATCAATGCCGCTAATTGACCGTCGTCGTACTGACTATAGGCCTCGCGGATATTTTTGATCAGCGCGTCTTGTAACTTGCGTGGCCGTTCCATCACCAGCTTGCGGGCCTGTTGATCGACCTGTGCCGGCGTGGCGGTTTGCCCTGCTTTTTGGAGCTGGTCTCGGGCGATTTGTTGCGCCTTGTCGATGACAGCGTAGCTATTGATCAATTTCAAGGTCAATTCGCCGTCGGTTTCGCCGTAAGCGGGAATCGCGCCATCGAACAGGGCTTTATCACGGGTATAAGCCTGTTTGATTTGCTCGATTTGTTGCTGGGCGAGGGCGACCGATAATTCCTCGATCATGGCCTTGCGATCCATCGATTTACTGAGAAACTCAGCAGTTTGGGTGCGATTCAACCACAACGGCAGCGCGAATTTGAAGTGCTGGCGCTCGTCTGCCCAATTGTTCAAAATCGTTTTCGCTTTTTCCGAACCGGTGTGTTCGATATGTTGTTCCAGCATGTACAGAACGAACTGTTCATGGCTGGCCGCGAGCTCACTGCCGTCGGTGAGGCCGTGGATAGACACGGACGTGGCGTCGTACAGGTCTTCCAGACGATTTTCCGGGTCGTATTGGTAGGCATTGCCGCCGGACATGCCGGTGCAGAAACCTTTGCCGAAGCCGCCTAAATTCAACACCGCGCCATTGATCATGTATTCGCAAGCGAAGTCGCCGACGCCTTCGACGACGGCCATCGCACCGGAGTTGCGCACTGCGAAGCGGTCGCCGGCCTCGCCGTTGATGAAGGTTTTGCCGCCGGATGCGCCGAATAACGCGAAATTGCCGATCAGCACGTTTTCGCCGGGCAGCTTAGACCCGCCACCGGGCGATTTGATGACGATAACTCCGCCGCACGCGGTTTTACCGACACCGTCGTTGCAGGTGCCGGTGTGTTCCATTCGCATGCCGTCGTTATTAAAGGCCGCATAGCTTTGGCCCGCGGAGCCGTGGGTACGGACGATGATCGTGTCGTCAGCTAGATAGCGGCGGCCGTGCTGGTTGGTGTAAACGATTTTGGAGGCGGCGACTTGCTCGGCGCTCATTTCGTAGGCCAAAAAGCGCTCAAGGTCGATCGCGGTTTGGCCACCGACGGTTTTATTGCGGTTGTTGAGTTTGAACTCGTCACCTTCGATAACGACTTGCTTCAGACCTTGCTGGAACAACGCGGTTTTGACTTGCGGGAAAATGCGGTCGTCGATGGCAAAGTCTTTTTCCAGATAGACCGGTTGGGCTATTTTGACTTCGTGGACTTCCGCCAGCAATTTTTGCAGATGAATTTGACCAACCATGCTTGGGTGGTCGATCAAATGCAGCAATTCGGTTTTACCGCGAATTTCCTTCAGGCTGGTGTAGCCCAGGTCGGCGAGGATCTCGCGGACTTCGTGGGCCAAATTCATAAAGAATTGCGCCAATACGCGCGGATCGCCCTTGAATTCTTCATGCGCGGTGGTTAGGCCAGCCGGGCAGCGAATGTTGCAATTTTTCGCCATCACACAACGCAACATCATCAGCGCGGTCGTGCCGAACTCGAAGGAGTCGCCGCCGAGAATCGCGGATTTGACCACGTCGGCGCCGTTTTGATGGGCTGCGCTACAACGCAGGATCACTTTATCGCGCAAGCCGTTGACGGCCAGCGCTTGATGCACTTCGGCGATGCCGATTTCCGGCGAACGGCCGGTGTTTTTCAAGCTGGTTACGGCTGCGGCACCGGTACCGCCGGTATTGCCGGCGACGTTGATCACATCGGCGCCAGCCTTGGCGACGCCGACCGCGATAGTGCCTATGCCTTCCGACGACACCAGTTTAACGACCACGCGGACGCGAGCGGCTTTGGCGTCGTGAATCAATTGGCCCAAGTCTTCGATGGAGTAGGTGTCGTGGTGGGGTGGCGGGCTGACCAACTCGACTTTGGGGGTGCCGCCGCGCAGTGCGGCGATTTCGACCGACACTTTCGGCGCGGGCAATTGACCGCCTTCACCGGGTTTGGCGCCCTGGCCGATCTTGATTTCGATTTCTTCCAGATTAGGGTCGGCCAGATAGCCGGCCCAGACGCCAAAGCGGCCGGACGCAAACTGTTTGATTTTGCTGGAACGGAGGGTGCCGAAGCGGCTGGAATGTTCGCCGCCTTCGCCGGAGTTGCTCATGGCGCCGGCGATATTGGTGCCTTGGGCGACGGCTTCGTGAGCTTCGGCCAGCAAGGCGCCGTGACTCATCGCGCCGGAGGCGAACGTCGGAGTAATTTCGTGAGCCGGTTGGACTTGACTCAAATCCAGACGCTCGCGGGCAGTGCGGACGTTACTCAAATAGCGGTAGATCAAACTGTCGCCATCGTTGACCACTACTTTTAGCGTATCCGTTTCGATATTGATGCTGAAATCCCGGCTGGAGAAACGGGCTTTCAGATGTGCCGCTAGCGGTTCCAGACGGGTTTTACCGCTATTTTCAGTAAAATTAACATTGAAAACCGAATTATCTATTTGGTTGACTTTCAGGCCCCGAACCAGAAAATTGTTGTTGCCAAGCAGATTTTGGCTGCCCAACAGGCGATCGAATTCGGCTTGGGTGTCGGCGGCGCTGATGTCGACCGGAAACTCCATCACATCGCGCAACGCGGCGGGGCGATTGGCGCGTTCCAGCGTCAAATTGCGAGCGAAGCTGCGATACGCAGGGGTAATGCCGAAGGCATCGATCTGCTCCGGCGTGCGTTTATCGTAGCCGAAATCGCGGTAAGCGGTGTCGCTCGCTTCGTTAGCCTGCTCCCGCGCTATATATAAAATAGGTTCGTCGGTCATCGCGATGTATTCGCGTACCGCGGTATTGCCGAAGGTGTGGCCGGCACCGTCCTGACGTTCCTTGAACAGGCCCAGGAACGGAATGTCGTTCTCGCCTTGCACCGACAGCGCCTTGTGGTGCCATTCGGTGTTGCTGGCGGCGATGTCGGCGTAGCGCACGCCGCCGACCGACGAGTTGATGTTGGGGAAGTAGGCGTTCAGTTTCGGCTCGTCGGTGTCCAGATAGTTGGATTCGAAGAACTCGCCGCCAATGTAGCTTTCCACGGTGCACAATCCGAACTTGCCCATGGTTTTCATCAGCGATTTTTCGACGCCTTTCTGGAAGTTGTACAAGGCTTTCTTGCGGCCCGCCTCGTCGCCGTATTCGGTCATCACCCGGTTATGCACGCTTAGCGGACAAATCGCCGACGCTCCGAACCCCAGTATGGTCGCAACGTCGTGGGGGCTGGCGGCTTGACCGGTTTCCATGACGATAGACGAGTTGAAGCGCAAGCCTTGTTTGACCAAATGCTGATTGGCGGCGGCAATCATTAGCAGGGCTGGGATCGCTGCCTTGGTTTTGCCGATATTGGCATCGCTAAGGATGATGATGCCGGTGTGGTTGCGCGCGGCCTGTTCCACTTGTTCGCACACCGCGAGCAGGGCTTGTTCCAGAGCCAGCTCGTTTTGGTCGGCATCGTCGAAATTCGGGGTGTACAGCGCGTCCAGGGTGACGGTTCTAACTTGGTTTTGCCGACGGATTTGCTCAAGCTGGGTGCGTTGCAGGATCGGCGAGTCGACCATCAATTGCTTGCTGGTCGGCGGCGCGAAGGTAGGTTTCGCACCCAGCGCGACGCGTAGGGTCATACCGTCGCTCTCGCGCAACGAATCCAACGGTGGGTTGGTGACCTGGGCGAAACGTTGGCTAAAATAGCGCGACATGCCGCCTTCGGCCGCGCTGAGCGCATTCGGAGTCAGGCCGTAACCCATCGCGGACACTTTTTCCAAACCGGTTTGCAGTATCGGATCAAGCAGGAATTTGAAGCTTTCCTGATTCAGCGAATAGGCGGTATGGCGTTGATCAATGTTTAGTTCGTGGTCGTTGCCGATGTCGGACAATTCGACTTTCGGCAGTTCGTTCATGTGAACGCAACGCTGGGCCAACAGAGCTTTGTAATCTTTCTGTTTCGCCAGGCGTTCCATGACCTGGCGGCTGTTGTACGACTCGCCGGTGCCGTGATCGAAATACAGCATCCCGCCGGCTTCGATCCGGCCGCGGCGCAGAACTTGTTCCGGCGGGAAATCGATCTGGCCGGCCTCCGACATCACCGCCAAATATTCTTGGGTTTCCACCGAACGCAACGGGCGTAGCCCGAGACGGTCGAGGCGAGCGCCGACACGGACGCCGTCATTGAAGATCAGCGCCGCCGGACCGTCGTTTTTCTCTTCGTACAAGCTGAAATATTCCAGCATCGCGCGCACGTCATCGGACAAAGTAGGGTCGTTTTCCCAGGCTGGCGGCATCATCGCCAGAATCGCCGTGACGATGTCGAGTTCGTCTTCGTTGATGCGGCGAGTCAGGGTTTGGTCGAGGCGGCCGGAATCGGACTGGCCGCACGGAAATACGATGTGTTTGTTATTTTGCCGGGCAATGGCGTTTTCGCTGAGACGGTTTTTCTTGTCGGTATTCAACTCGCCGTTGTGGGCCATGTAGCGGAACGGTTGGGCCATCATCGTCGCCGGCGCGGTATTGGTCGAAAAGCGGGTGTGGAAAAACAGCGTGCTGATTTCGTGGTCGGCGTCGTATAGGTCGATAAAGTATGGGATAACTTCAAACGAATTCAGGCGGCCTTTGTAAACCTGGGTGCGCGAGCTCATCGATAGCGGATAAAATCCGCGCAATTCCGGGCGGCCGAAACCGTCGACTTCGATGGTCAGCAGCGCTTGCTGAATATGTTTTTCGAACAGCTCGTGGCTAGCATCCTTCAACGATGCGGGGCGGCCGAAAATCAGTTGTTTGATCGGTAGTTGAGCCTTGACAGAGGCTGTATTCAAGACCGAATGGTCGACCGGCACCTCACGCCACTTGATGACCGGCAGATCGAATTCCTTCAGATGTTCTTCGACCAGTTTTTGTGCTTCGGAATCGTAATGGGCGTGATCTTCCGGGAAGAAGAAGTTGGCGACGCCGAATTGACCCAGTTCCAGCGTTGCATCGCCGGTGACCTTGCGGAAAAACTTCAAAGACAGGTCGATATTCACGCCGGCGCCGTCGCCGATGCCCTCGGCGCTCATGCCGCCGCGATGCGGGATCGTGCATAAGGCCTCGTGCGACTTCAGCAATAACTCGTGAGTCTGTTTGCTATCCTTGCGCGTGATGAAGCCCACGCCGCAACTGTCTTGCGATAAGTCCGCGTCGTAGAGCATGAATGTGTTGTTTTTCTGGGCGTGTGTATTCATAGCTATCCAGATCCTGTCTTCCTGATTAATGAACCACCCGAAGTGGCCTGCCGGCAGGTTTATGGTTTTTAAATCGACCGCGTGATAGAGTCACTATATTTGAGAAGTTCGCTTTGCGCTAGTCGTCGCAACCAGTTCTCGTTGGCCAAGGTGGCTTTCGGTTGGTGAAACTTTCCAATGATACCATGCGCGCTAGAGCCTGTCATTCCTGGGGCCGGCCAAGCCGGCTTCAAATCCATTGCATAAACGGCAACACACTATAAAAAATGATGAAACAACAATACGATGTAGTAATTGTGGGTGGCGGAATGGTGGGTGCGGCGGTCGCCTGCTGTCTGGGCGGTAGCGCCTTGAAGGTGGCTCTGCTCGAAAACCGTTTGCCAGAACCGTTTGCGCCGGAACAACCGCACGATTTAAGGGTGTCTGCGTTGAGTATTGCGTCCAAAACCATACTCGAGATGGTGGGCGCTTGGCAGGGTGTCGAGTCCAAGCGATGCTGCCCTTTTCAGCGCATGCGCGTTTGGGAAACAGCGGGCGACACCACCTTCAACAGTAAGGATATCAATGCGTCGGAGTTGGGTTACATTGTCGAAAATCGCGTCACCCAGTTGGCCTTGCTGGAGCGCTTGCCGGATTTCGCTAATATCGAGCTGCTCGCGCCGTGTTCGATCGAGGCTATCGACTATCTAGCAGGCCGGACGGAATTGACGTTGGCCGATGGCACCAAAATCGCCACAAACATGTTGGTCGGGGCCGATGGAGGTCATTCCAGGGTTAGGCAAGCGGTTGGGCTTGGGGTCACCAGTTGGGATTATAACCAGCATGCGCTGGTGATCTACGTCGAGACTCAATATCCCCAACAAGATATCACCTGGCAACGCTTTGTCCCGTCCGGACCGCAAGCTTTCCTGCCGCTGACCGGCCATTTTGCGTCTCTGGTTTGGTATAACTCGCCCGACGAAGTTAAGCGTTTGCAGGCATTGCCCGTCGAAGACTTGAAGCGCGAACTGACGGGAGCCTTCCCGGATTGTCTCGGGGAAATCCAGCGAGTGTTGGGTGTCGCCAGTTTTCCGTTACGGCGCCAACATGCACAGCATTACTTCAAGCAAGGCGTCGCCTTGGTGGGCGATGCCGCGCACATGATCAATCCCCTGGCGGGTCAAGGCGTCAATATCGGTTTGTTGGATGCCGCCGCGCTGGCCGAAGTGCTGATCGAAGCCGGCAAACAGGGCAAGGCGATCGGCGATTCGGCCGTATTGCAGCGCTATGAACGGATGCGCCGTAACGAAAATCTGAAAATGATGACGGTGATGGATGTGTTTTATCAATCGTTTAGCAACGACATCTTGCCTTTAAAGGTTTTACGTAATTTGGGCCTCGGGTTGGCGCAACGTATCTCTCCGGCTCGGAATAAGGTGATGAGGGCGGCGATGGGATTGGAAGGTCGGCTGCCAAAATTGGCTCGCGGCGAACGTTTGTTATTGGGTTAGCGCATTTAGCCGCTCAGTAGTTGCAGTATGGTATCGCGCAACGCTTGTCGCTGGTGCTGATCGGTAATGGGCGTGCCGTCCAGTGCGCTAATGTAAAACATATCCTCGGCTCGGCTGCCTATTGTGGTGATTTTCGCGTCGTGCAGCTGGATGTTTTGTTCGGTAAAGGCGCGGCCGATCGTCGACAACAAACCGGCTCTGTCGGTTGTTACCAATTCCAGTATCGTATGTTTATGCGACGGATTTTCCAGATAGGTCAGCGTGGTTTTGATTGGGAAATGCTTGGCTTGCCGCGATTGCTTGTGGATGTTTTTAGATGATTTGACGGTCTTGGTTAGCAGTCCGTGACGTAATGATGTGCAGATATGCACCTCCCGGTGCAAATCGGTAATCGGTTTGCCGGACTGTTCCAAGACTTGAAAGCTGTTCAGGACGTATTGGTCGGCGGTCGTGATGATCCGCGCGTCGAGGATGGTGAGGCCTAATTGATCGAGCGTCGCGGTGCAGATCGAAAAAATCTGAACTTCGTTGCGGGCGTACACGAAGATTTCCGCGCTGCCGCGCAGGGTTTGCGGGCGCAACAGCACCAGGGGCAATTCGTGGTCGTGGCAGGCGGCAATCGCGACCGTATGCCAAGCGATTTCGTCGCCGGAGTATCGTAAAAAATAATCGTCGCTGACGTGTTGCCAAGAACGTTCTATCGATGTCGGCGATAAACCGAGCTTTATCAATTCCTCTCGGGCTTCCTTGCGGTTTTCCTCAAGGCGTTCCGATCTGGCCATCGGATTGAGCAGACCGCGATGCAGCGCCTGATGTGTCGAAATATACAGTTCTTTTAGTAACGCGTCTTTCCAGGCATTCCAAAGGCTGGGATTGGTCGCCCTAATGTCGGCCACGGTCAGCAGATACAGGTAGTTCAGGTATTCGATGCTGCCGACATGCAGCGCGAAGTCGTGAATGATGTCGGGATCGCTGATGTCCTTGCGCTGGGCGGTCATGGACATCAGCAAATGGTTGCGAACCAGCCAAGTGATGATCTTGGTGTCAGAGCTGGGCAGCTCGTGCTGTTGGCAAAACTGGCGGGCGATGGTTTCGCCCAATGTCGAATGGTCTCCGCCGCGACCTTTGGCGATGTCGTGAAACAACGCGGCGATATACAAAATTTCCGGCTTGGAAATCAGCAGGAAAATATTGTTGCAAAACGGTAATTCCTTGTTGTGCTTGGCCAGCGAAAAGCGGCGCAGGTTACGAATCACGAACAGCGTATGCTCGTCGACCGTGTAGATATGAAACAAGTCGTACTGCATGCGGGCAACAATATTGGCGAAGTCCGGCAAGTAGGCCGCCAGTATCCCATAGCGGTTCATACGCTTGAGCTGGTGGGTGATGCCGCGCGGTTGTCGCAGTATGTCCATAAACAAACGGTTGGCGCGCTTGTTTTGCCGGAATTCTTCGTCGATCAAGGGCAAGCTTTTTCGGATTAACCGTATCGTGCTGGCGCGGATACCTTTTAGCGACGGCGATTGTTGCAAAATCAAGAATATTTCCAGTAACGCCAGCGGTTGTTTTTGAAAAACATCTTTGTTGGAGGCCTCCAGGTAGCCGTCGATCGACGAAAAATTCGCGGTAATCGGGATCGGATTCAAGCTTTCCTTGTTGCTGATCAGTTTTTCGTTGAGCAATTGCAACAGCATTTCGTTGAGTCGCTCGATATCGACGACGGTCTTGAAGAAAAATTGCATGAATTGCTCGACATCCGGCTGGTCGTTCGCGTCGAAATAGCCGAGTTGGGCGGCGAGCTCGCGTTGATAATCGAACAGCAAACGGTCTTCGCAGCGGCCGGTCAGGTTGTGCAGCGCAAATCGCAAACGCCAGAGTATGTCGCGGGCAGTGATCAGATTGTCGTATTCGGATTTGGGTAGAAAGCCGTATTTGATGAGTTCGCGTAGCGACGCGGCTTTGTAGTGGTGTTTGAATACCCAACTGATGACTTGCAGATCCCGCAGGCCTCCGGGGCCTTCCTTGATGTTGGGTTCAAGATTGTAAGCGGTGTCGTGAAACTTGGCGTAGCGGCGTTCTTGTTCGCTGAGTTTGGCCGGAAAGAATTTTTCGGACGGCCAGAGCGTGTCGGAATTTACTTGCTGTTTCAAGGTTTCGAATAACGTTGTGCTGCCGGCGATCAGACGCATCTCCAGCAAGCTGGTAAACACGGTTTGGTCGGCTGCCGCGGCTTGTAGACATTCGGCAACGCTGCGGGTGCTTAGTCCGGGTTTTAGGCCAATGTCCCAAAGGAAGTTGGCAAACCCGGCGACGGCTTCCCGATAATCTTCGGCACAAGCAGGGTCCAGTAGTACCAATATATCGATGTCTGAGTAGGGGAACAGTTCGCCGCGCCCGTAACCGCCGGTCGCCACCAAGCCGTGGTGAGTATCGCAAGCTCCCATGAAGTGCTTCCAGCAGGCTTGCAGCAAGTTGTCGATAAAATGGGCTTTCTCGGTCAGTAGTCCGGTGGTTGCTTTATCGGGATTGAAGCGAAGCTTTAAATGTGCGTTTTCCTTGGCGATGGCGCTTTTGAACGAGGCAACCGGATTCTCTTCGCCGAAACAACTCAGAAAGTCGTTTTCGGAAAACCACATGCCTTTCACAGCTCTTCTTGCCGCAGGGTGAGTATTTCGTGGCCGGTTTCGGTGACCAGAATCGTGTGTTCCCATTGTGCTGAAAGGCTGTGATCCTTGGTGACTGCGGTCCAGCCGTCACCGAGGATTTTCATGTGGCGCTTGCCGAGGTTGATCATCGGCTCTATCGTGAAAATCATGCCTGGCTCGAACATCGCACCTTCGCCCTGCTTACCGAAATGCATGACGTGGGGTTCTTCGTGAAATTGTTTGCCGATGCCGTGCCCGCAGAACTCTCTGACCACCGAATAACGATGGGCCTCCGCATGTTTTTGAATCGAATGCCCAATGTCTCCAAAATGCTTGCCGGGGCGGACTTCGGCAATCCCCAGCATCAGGCATTCGCGCGTGACGTCCACCAGGCGCTTGGCGTGCGGGCTGACATCGCCGATGCAAAACATTTTGCTGGTGTCGCCATGGTAGCCATCCTTGATGACCGTGATATCGACATTGACGATGTCACCGTTTTTTAGTTTCTTTTCGCTCGGAATGCCGTGGCAGATTTGGTGATTGACCGACGTGCAGATCGATTTCGGAAAGCCGCGATAATTCAGTGGTGCCGGTACGGCGTGTTGAACGTCCACGATGTAATCATGGCAAATTTTATCGAGCGCTTCGGTGGTCACGCCGGCAACGACATGCGGTGCAATCATTTCCAGTACTTCGGCGGCTAATTTTCCGGCCACGCGCATTTTGGCGATTTCGTCGGCGTTCTTAATGCTGATAGTCATTCGAGGGTTGTAATAGTTGAAAAAACAAGGAGCTGCGCCGGATCGCATCGCGGAGTGCGCCGCTAAGGCAGCGCAGTCTAGCAGGTTTAAGCTTGTTGGGAAAACGCGATCATGGTATAAAGGTAAGTTCACCAAGTAACCAATACTCACACTTATCGACACGATCGGTGGGGTGCTCGCCTTTTTAGAAAAGTCGGGTCACCGGTCGGGATCAGTGGAGGCGTAACCCAACGCCGAATTATTCGGCAATTTTAGGAGAAGTAAATGGCAGCAGTGTCAATGCGTCAAATGCTGGAAGCGGGTGTGCACTTCGGTCACCAAACCCGTTACTGGAACCCCAAAATGGCTTCATATTTGTTTGGAGCTCGTAACAAAATTCATATCATCAATCTGGAACACACCTTGCCGTTGTTCAACGATGCGATGAACTATTTAGGTCAAATGACCGCTAATAAAGGTACCATATTGTTCGTGGGTACCAAAAAAGCTGCCCGTAAAGTCGTGGCTGAAGAAGCGGCGCGTTGCGGCATGCCTTATGTCAACCATCGGTGGTTGGGCGGCATGTTGACCAACTTCAAGACCATTAAGAAATCGATCAATCGCTTGAAGGAACTGGAAGCGATGAAAGCCGACGGCACACTGTATCAACGCTTCAGCAAAAAAGAAGCCCTGGGCATGGAGCGCGAGCTGGATAAACTGGAGCGTAGCTTGGGCGGTATTAAGGATATGCGCGGCATACCCGATGCGATTTTTGTTTTGGATGTCGGATACGAAAAAAATGCCATTATGGAAGCCAAGAAATTGGGCATTCCAGTGGTTGGCGTTGTCGATTCGAACAACTCTCCAGACAACATTGATTACGTCATTCCCGGTAATGACGACTCGATACGCGCCGTTACCCTGTATTGCCAAAGTGCGGCCGCGGCGATTTTGGAAGCTAAAGCCTTGCGGATGGATGCCGGCGGCAAGTCCGACGACTTCGTCGAAGAAGTCGTAGCGGAAGCGTAAGCAAACTTTCGATAGTGTCCGGCCCTGTCGCCGGACCCTCCCGGGTGCTTGATTTGCGTCCGGTACCGTATGTCTTTTAAACGCCTCCTTAGTGAGGCGTTTTTTTAGTTAATAAACTTGAGGAAATAACGATGAGTATAAGTGCGGCGATGGTCAAGGAACTGCGTGAGCGTACCGGTTCCGGCATGATGGAATGCAAGAAGGCCCTGGTCGAGGCCAACGGCGATATGGAATTGGCAGTCGAAAACATGCGTAAGGCAGGTTTGGCCAAGGCCGATAAAAAGTCCGGCCGTATCGCGGCCGAAGGCATTATCGGCGTCAAAGTCTCCGAAGACGGCAAAACCGTGGTGATGGCCGACGTCAACTGCGAAACCGATTTCGTGGCCAAGGGTGAAGACTTTATTGGATTCACCAGCGATGTGGTCAACAGCTTGCTGAACAGCAATGTCAATAGCGACGAAGATTTGCAAGCCATGTTGTTGAGTACAGGCGTCAGCTTGGACGAAACCCGGCGGGCATTGATTGCCAAAATTGGTGAAAACATCACCGTGCGCCGTTTTGTCAAATACACCACCACCGATGGCGGTCAAGCGGCTTATCTGCACGGTAGCAAAATCGGCGTTATCGTCGAGTTGGCAAAAGCGGATGCCGAATTGGGAAAAGACATTGCGATGCACATTGCCGCCAGCAAGCCGATTTGCATTTCCGCCGATCAAGTTGCACAGGAAACCCTTGAAAAAGAGAAAGAAATTTTCTTGGCGCAGCAAGAAGAGAAAATCAAAGGTAAGCCGGCGGACATCGTGGAAAAAATGGTTTCAGGCCGCATTAACAAGTTTTTGTCGGAAATTACGTTGCAAGGCCAAGCCTTTATTAAGGACGACAGCAAATCCGTCGGCCAACTTTTGAAAGAGAAAGGCAATTCGGCGGTACGCTTCGCTCGTTTCGAAGTTGGCGAAGGCATCGAGAAGAAAGAAGAAGATTTCGCGGCCGAGGTTATGGCGCAAGTTAGAGGCTAGGCCGCGCCGAGGCGGAAACCGGCACCGAGCCAAGAACGGTTTCCGCCCGAACTTACGCTTAGTTCGCGCGTCGAGGAGATTCGACGCGGTTATGTTCTACAATTCGTTGCTTTAACTGAAACTCCCGACGGACGTTCGATTATGAATCAAATGATTTGCCAAAGAATTTTGCTGAAGTTGAGCGGCGAAGCCCTAATGAGCGAGAAGGGCGGCAGTATCGATCCGGATATCGTCCAACGCTTAGCCCTCGAAGTGAAGGATTTATGCGACGCCGGCGTGCAAGTGGGGCTGGTAATTGGCGGCGGCAATATTCTGCGCGGCGGCGAAAAGGCGTCGGAATCCCTGAATCGGGTGACCGGCGATCAAATGGGTATGTTGGCAACCGTGATCAATGCCTTGGCGATGCAGGACGCTCTTGAATACCTGGGTCAGCCGGTGCGGGTGATGACGGCGTTGAAAATTAATCAGGTCTGCGAGGATTACATCCGGCGCCGGGCCGTGCGTCACCTTGAAAAAGGCCGGGTGGCGATTTTCGCGGCCGGTACCGGCAACCCGTTTTTTACCACCGATACCGCGGCCAGTCTGCGCGCGATCGAAATCGACGCCGATTTGATGATCAAGGCGACCAAGGTCAAGGGTGTGTATTCCGCCGATCCCAACAAGGTGGCCGATGCGGTTTTTTACCCGCGTTTGACCTACGACGAAGCCATAGACCAGCGTTTGAACGTGATGGATACCACGGCTTTGGTCTTATGCCGGGACAACAATTTACCCATGCGGGTCATGAATGTTTTTGAGCCGGGAGCGGTGATGCGCCTGATGCGCGGCGAAGACATCGGCTCTCTAATCGTGAGGAATTAATAACAATGATCAGCGATATTCAACAAGATGCCGCGAGCCGAATGGTGAAGAGCATAGAGGCTTTGCAGAAAGCCTTCAGTAAAATTCGGACCGGGCGGGCGCATCCCAGCCTGCTGGATCAAATCAGCGTGTCTTATTACGGTTCGGAATCGCCGCTATCCCAAGTGGCCAACGTCACCGTCGAAGACGCGCGTACCCTGAAAGTCGTACCCTGGGAAAAAAGCATGGTCGGCGCTATTGAAAAAGCCATATTGTCGTCTGGATTGGGATTGAATCCCGCCACTCAAGGTACGGTGATACGCTTGCCGTTGCCGGCCCTGACCGAAGAACGCCGCCGCGATCTGGTGAAGATCGTCAAAAACGAAGCCGAACAAGGACGGGTGGCGATACGCAACATCCGTCGAGACGCCAATGCGGCGGTCAAGGACGCGTTGAAGGAAAAGCTGATTTCGGAGGATGACGCTCGTCAGGCCGAAGATAAAATTCAAAAGCTCACCGATCAATACATCAAGGAAGTGGAAAAGCATCTTGAAGAGAAAGAAGCCGACCTGCTTTCGATGTAATCGGGAGGTGAAATGACTGCTGTCAGCAACGAAAAAACGGTCGTGGATAATGGTAATCCCCGTCATATAGCCATCATTATGGACGGCAACGGTCGTTGGGCGCAGAAGCGGATGATGCCTAGAATCATGGGGCATCACGCCGGTGTCAAGGCGGTCAGAAAAATCGTCGAATATTGCGCGAAACAGCACATTGAAGTGCTCTCGCTGTTCGCGTTCAGTAGCGAGAACTGGCGCCGGCCGCAGGACGAAGTCAGTTTGCTGATGGAATTGTTCATGGCGACGCTGCAATCGGAAGTCGACAAACTGGACAAGAACAACATCCGCTTGAAAATCATCGGCGACAAGCACGCCTTTCCCGAGAAACTGCAACAAAAGATCGCCGCAGCCGAGCAGCAGACCTCTCGGAATACCGGTTTGACCCTGCTGATAGCCGCCAATTACGGCGGACGCTGGGATATTACCCAAGCCGCGCGTAAAATAGCCGCCGACGTTTTGGCCGGCGTCATTCAAGCGTCCGACGTGACTGAAGAGTTGGTCGATAGTCATCTAATGACCGCCGGCTTGCCGGAGCCGGATTTGTTTATTCGCACCGGCGGGGAAGAGCGCATCAGCAACTTTCTGCTGTGGCAATCGGCCTATACCGAATTTTATTTTACCGACGCCTTATGGCCGGATTTCGATCAGGCCTCGCTCGATAAAGCGATCGCCAGCTTCAAGGGCAGGCAACGTCGCTTCGGGCACACTGGCGAGCAGGTCATTGCTCAAAAAGTGCGCTAGGGATTTTTCCATAACCATAAGTATAAGAAAATCAGCTCATGTTATTGAAACGCGTTTTAACCGCCTCGGTGTTGGCGGCACTGGTTATCCTTGCCGTCTTCAAATTACCGGCTCTATTGTTTTCGTTATTTATTGCCATCATTACCTTTATCGCCGCTTGGGAATGGCTGGCGTTGACCGGCGTCGATAGCCTGGGGCGTAAGCTATTGTTTTTCGGCGCAATGCTCGTGCCGATGTTCGGCGTCACTTATTGGACCGAATTGCTGGAGTTGCTCAGCGAAGCGATGGAGTGGCCGGAAATCAAAGATTATTCCGATGTGTTGGAATGGCTGGTGTTCGCGCCGGTGTTGTTTTGGATTCTGACCATGGTGCTGATACGCCAGACTGGGCCGCAGCTATTGACGGCCCAATTTTCGCCGCGCCTGCAAGCCTTCCTGGGCTGGTTGGTGTTGATGTCGGCCTGGATGTTCCTGAGCAAACTGCGCGCCTATTACGGGTCCGGCATGGTGATCTACTTATTGTTGTTGATCTGGGCCGCCGATATTTCCGCTTATTTCGCCGGAAAAAAATGGGGCACCGACAAATTGGCGCCGGAGATCAGCCCCGGCAAAACCATACAAGGCATGTACGGTGCGTTGGTCTCGGCGGTAGTCTGTGGAATAGGCTTCTTTATTTACGGTAAAACCATTTCCACCGAATCGGCGCAAGCCCAGGAAGGCATGATGCAGTTCCTGGACGAATTGGTGTTTTTCGATATGTTGATGCTGTCGGTATTCACCGTTTTGATCTCGATCTACGGCGATTTGTTTTTCAGTTTGGTCAAACGCCGCAAGGGCGTCAAGGATAGCGGCAGCTTGTTGCCGGGTCATGGCGGCGTGCTCGACCGGATAGACAGCATCGTCGCCGCGACACCGTTCTTCTATGCGGGTATTTTATTGATCGGCCGGATTTTTTACTCATGAAAGGTATTTGCATACTGGGCGCGACCGGTTCTATTGGCGTCAGCACGCTGGATGTCGTCGCGCGGCATTCCGATCAATATCGCGTCGTCGCGCTGACCGCCAACGGCAACATTGAAGCACTGTATCAGCAATGTCTGGTGCATAAGCCTGATTACGCGGTCGTCGCCAACCCGGCCAATGCCGACGCGTTTAAAGCCAAAATCGCCGGGTCGCCGATTGCCGACATGACCGTGCTGGCCGGCGCCGAGGCGCTGGAAACGGTGGCAACGCTGGATAGCGTCGACGCGGTCATGGCCGCGATCGTCGGCGCGGCCGGTTTGTTGCCGACGCTGGCGGCCGCCAAGGCCGGAAAAACCGTGTTATTGGCGAACAAGGAAGCCTTGGTGATGTCCGGGCAGATTTTTATGCAAGCGATCACCGACTCCGGTGCGACGCTGTTGCCGATCGATAGCGAACATAACGCCATTTTTCAATGCATGCCGGCCGGTTACACGACCGGGCATACCGCCAAGCAAGCCCGACGTATTTTGTTGACCGCGTCCGGCGGACCGTTTCGGCAAACGCCGATCGCCGATCTGGATGCCGTCACGCCCGAACAGGCGGTAGCGCATCCCAAATGGGATATGGGCCGGAAAATCTCGGTCGATTCGGCGACGATGATGAATAAAGGGTTGGAGCTGATCGAAGCTTGTCTGTTGTTTAACATGGACCCGGATGCGATCCAAGTCGTAATACATCCGCAAAGCATCATCCATTCGATGGTCGATTACGTCGACGGTTCGGTATTGGCGCAAATGGGCAACCCGGACATGCGTACGCCGATCGCCTACGCGATGGCGTGGCCGGAACGCTTCGATTCCGGCGTCGCGCCGCTGAATATCTTCGAGGTTAAGCACATGGACTTCGAACAGCCCGATTTAAACCGCTTCCCCTGCCTACGCCTGGCTTACGAAGCGATCAAGGCCGGCGGTATCATGCCGACCGTGTTGAATGCCGCCAACGAAGTCGCGGTCGACGCGTTCTTGAACGAAAGAATCAAGTTCACCGATATCGCCAAAGTTATCGAGCGCGGCATGGCTAGGTTTCAAGCGGACAGCGCCGATAGTTTGGAACTGATCCTGCGGGCCGACAGTCAAGCAAGGCAAGTCGCTAACGACATCATTGCCGAATTGACCGCCTAACCATGGATACTCTGCACACCGTCTTTTATTTCATCGTCGCCATCGCGGTTCTGGTCGCATTTCACGAATTCGGTCATTTCTGGGTGGCGCGTAAAGTCGGTGTCAAAGTGATTCGTTTTTCCATCGGTTTCGGCAAGCCACTTTGGACTTGGCGTAAATCGCCCCATGACACCGAGTTCGTCATTGCCGCCGTGCCGTTGGGCGGCTACGTCAAAATGGTCGACGAGCGCGAAGGCGAGGTGAGTCCCGAGGATTTACCCTATGCGTTTAACCGTCAACCCTTGTGGGCCAGAACAGCGGTAGTCGCGGCCGGCCCGTTGGCTAACCTGTCGCTGGCCGTGGTTTTGTTTTGGACCGTGCTGGTGCTGGGCGAAGTCGGCGTTAGACCTGTGATTGGCGGTGTCGAAGCGGATTCGTTGGCGGCCGCTGCCGGTTTCACGGCTGGCGAAGAAATCGTCGGCGTGGCCGGCAAGGACACCCCGACCTGGATGGATGCCTTGGATGCCGTGCTATCGTTGGCCATCGACGGTCAGACGCAAATCGACGTCGCGGTCAAAACCAGCGACGATAGCCGGCAGGTCAGACAGTTGCAATTACAGCCCAGCGACGTCGACTCTCCGGAAGTGTTACACAAACGCCTGGGCCTAAAGCCGTGGATGCCGGTCGTCAAGCCGGTAGTGGGTAAACTGCTTGAAGACGGTGTCGCCAAGCAGGCCGGTTTGTTGAGCGGCGATCTGATCCTTAGCGCCGATGGCAATCCGATCGGCGAATGGCAACAGTGGGTTGATTATGTGCAGGCTAGACCGGATCAACCGATCAAGTTGCTGATAGAGCGCGACAACGTAACTCTGCCGTTGACGCTAACGCCGCGCCGCGAACATCAGGACGACGGCCGGGAGATCGGCAAGATCGGCGCGGGCGTCTACATTCCGAAGGAATTGAGCGATTCAGTATTGGTCAAGTCGTCTAAAAGCCCCTGGGAAGCGGTGCCGTTGGCCTTGGAGCGGACCTGGTTTTACGCGACCGCGACGCTGAAAATGATGGGTAAAATGTTGGTGGGTTCGGCTTCGGTCGATAATTTGAGCGGTCCGATCAGTATTGCCCAATATGCTGGTCAGTCGGCGGAAATGGGCCTAACGGCATTTTTGAAGTTTCTCGGTTTGGTCAGCGTCAGCTTGGGCGTCCTCAATCTGTTGCCGGTACCGGTGCTGGATGGTGGCCACCTGCTGTTTTATCTGGTCGAAGCCCTGCGCGGGCGGCCGTTGCCGGACAAGATCCAAATGTATTTTCAACAAGTCGGCATGTTTTTACTAATGATGCTGATGGCGCTGGCGATGTTTTTGGATATCGATCGATTGTTCCAATAACTTGGAACGATT
The DNA here is from genome assembly GCF_050275925.1 of Methylomonas sp. MS20. Lineage (NCBI taxonomy): Bacteria > Pseudomonadati > Pseudomonadota > Gammaproteobacteria > Methylococcales > Methylococcaceae > Methylomonas > Methylomonas sp. MS20. The sequence goes on along the minus strand of NZ_CP189962.1, from coordinate 2,912,127 downwards.
CGCGCCGCGTCGAGTCAACCGCTTTCTTTCCCATCCCTCGGACTATTCCATGAAAACATTGTTTCGAACCCTGGTGATTGCCGCTTCGGCCGCGATCAGTGCGAACGCGGCCGCCGACGAAGCCGCCATCAAGAAAGCTTTGACCGAATTCATGCCGTCCGGACAGGTCGATTCAATCACGCCGGCTGAAATCAAGGGATTATACGAAGTGACGATGGGCGCCAATATTTTCTATGCCTCGGAAGACGGTAAGTATTTGTTGCAAGGACAGTTGTTCGATGCCGAGGCCAAGAAAAACATCACCGAAACCAAGCAGGCCGGCGCCAGAAAAAACGCGCTGGACAAAGTCGGCGAGAAAAATATGATTATTTTCAAGCCCGAATCGCCTAAGCATCAGGTCTCGGTGTTCACTGACATCGATTGCGGCTATTGTCGGAAACTGCATTCCGAGATGGAGCAATATCAGGCGCAGGGCATCACCATACGCTACCTGTTTTTCCCCAGGGCCGGCAAAGGTTCGGATTCCTATAAGAAAGCGGTGTCGGTCTGGTGCGCGCCCGATCGTAACAAGGCGCTGACCTCTGCCAAGAAAGGCGAAAATCTGGATAGCAAGGCCTGTGACAATCCGGTCGACAATCACATGGCTTTGGGCGAGGAATTCGGCATGAACGGCACGCCGATGATTGTCACCGAAAAAGGTAACGTATTACCGGGATACGTGCCGGCAGCTCAGCTCGCCAAAATCCTGTCCAGCGAATAAGCCGGCGGTTTGCTCGCCAAACTCCCGCTAAGCGACCGTTTAGCGGGTTTTAGACCACTTTAAAATTTTTTCAAGAAGACTCGCTGCCTTAGCGTATCGTAACTTCTACCCGCCGATTTTTCGGTTCCGGTGTTTCGTCGGCGGTTTTTACCAGCGGGTTTTTCTCACCGTGAGAAGTCACCGCAATTTCCTTGACATCCAACTGTCCGGCACCAAATAGCTTAGCCACTTGTTCGGCACGTTCTTTCGCCAGCGTCTCATTGTCCGCCGCCGCGCCAACCGTGTCGGTATGGCCGATGATGGAAATGTCGGCGGCCGGGTGACGGCGCGCTGATTCAATGATTTTAGGCAACTGCGCCGCCGATTCCGCCGTCAAGCGGGTACCTCCGGTTTCGAAGTACAGCAGATATACTTCCGGCCTGACCGGCTCTGAGCCGAGCGCCCGGCCGAAGTCTGATTCAATTTGTTTTTGGTCGGCCTGAAATACGTCCCCTTTCCGGTCGATGCGGGTCGCGGATCCGGCGCGGTCCAACACCGTTTCGCCGTCGGCCGATTTGAACACGACCTGGCCGGTACTGCCGTCGTGATCTTCCAACAACACCAGATACGACGAGCTACAGCCGACGAACATTGGCGCGACGGTCAGCAGCAGCGTTAAGGGTTTCATTCGATTGATAGTCATGGCTGCTCCCGCTTATGGATCGACTTTGGCCAGAAACCGCGTGCCGCGCACCGCGATGACGCCGGACGGCGTTTTCAGCGTTACCGCCTCGGGCTTGAGTTTGGCGATAACCCCGGAAATGTATTGGAGCGTGCCTTTCAGCAAGCTGGCGTTCAGTTCCAAGCGCTCTTGTTGCGGTTCGAATTGGTAGGCCTTGATCTCCAGTTCGGTGTTCGGTCCTATCGAGAGTACCGTGTTGTCTTTCAACGTAATTCCGGCCGCGCCGCGCTCGTCGGTTTTGATGACTTGACCGACTCTAATCGGCGAGCCTAATACAGCCGGAATTTGCAGATCGCCTTCGACAATCACCGTCGCGTCGGCGACCGTTTTGACGTAACCGATGGCCGATTGCTCCGCCCGGACCGAGCCGGCGGCACAGCTCAGCCAGATCAAACACAAGAATACGATTTTCATGGATGCCCTCTCGAAAGTCCGAAAGCCTTGCGCAGACAGCGCGGTGGGTTAGCGGGCAAGTATAGACAGCATTGCGGCTTATGCGCGTGGAAATTCAGCCCAGAACGTGCTGCCAACCTCCGGGATGCTGCTGACGCCGACTCTTCCCGCCATCAGCTCCGTCAGTTGCTTGGCGATAGCCAAGCCGATGCCTGTCCCTTCTATACCGCTATGTTCGGCATCCAGGCGTTCGAATGACTTGAATAGGCGATCGAGTTGCGCCGTGCTCAATCCCGGCCCTGTATCGGTCACCGCGATGCGGACGTAGCCGGCGTCGGTGGTCTGGGTCGACACGACGACGCGGCCGCCGGGCCGGTTATATTTGACGGCGTTGGACAAAAAGTTCAGCAAGACCTGCTTGGCGCGGCCTGCATCGGCGTAGAGACAGGTCGTCGGGGCCAGCGGGTTGGCCAGCTCTACGACAATCGCGTTCGGGTTGGCGAGCGGTGCGATCCAGGCCAGGCAGTCGTCCAACAGGGTTGTCAGTTCGACCGCGGTCAGGTTCAGACTCAGCTTTCCGGATTCGATTCTGGCCAAGTCCAGCAAATCGTTGATCAAATTCAGTAAGTGCATGCCGGCCTTGAATATTTCGTTTGCGGCTTCCAGATGTTCGGCGGCCAGCGGGTGCTCGGGGTCCTCCATTTGCAGCAACTGCGCAAAGCCGATCACCGCGTTCAATGGTGTGCGCAGTTCGTGGCCGATTTGGGCCATGAATTGGCTTTTGGCGGTACTCATTTGCTCGACGCGATCCATGGACTCGCGAATCTCGCTAAATTCCTCGGCTTTTTTAAGCAAGAGTTTTGCCATCAGCATGCGCTCGCTAAGGTCGTTGACCGTAATCACCGCGCCTAGTGCTTCACCTTGACTGCCGAACAACGGTGCCACTACCAAATTGGCGGTCACACTTTGTTGATCGCTAACGGTCAGTCGGCAGTGTTCGAATTTGAGAGGCGCGTTTCCGCTCCGGCTCTCGGCGATCAACTCGCTAGGGAGCCAGAGCTTTCCGCCGGCTTGTGCTGAAAATAACTGGTCAATGTTACGGCCGGCTTCGAGCAGTTTGGGACCGAACATATCCAACGCGCGGGAGTTCATGAAGTCGATTTCGCCGTTATCGCGCGTGGTCACGACAGCATCGACAATCGCATTCAATGTGATGTAAGCCCGTTTACGTTCGGCAAACAAGGATTGCAGCAGTTTTTCGAATTGGCGCCAGCTGCGCAGCGGATAGCTGAGGAATACGACCGTGACGGTGGCTGCCGGTGCAAACCAATAGCCGCCGAACGCCAACAACAACAGACTGAGAACGACCGTGCCAACCGCAAAGGCCGCTACGACCAGCGGCAGCCAGCGCGCCGGTGCCCAAGCGCCAGCACCGACGGTCAAGCCGGTCAGCAGCAGTGCCACACCGCACTGCCAGAGCCACGGCAGTTCTTGCCAAAATTTCTGTTTCAATAAGGCGTCCAGCCCGGCCGCGACAAATTCGACACCGCTTAGCGGCCGATTCCCAACCGCGAGCGGGGCCGGTAATTCTCGCTCGATGCCGGCGGCGGTCAAGCCGACCAAGACGAATTTATCCTTGAAAACCCGGTCGGCCACGGCGCCGGACAGCACGTCGGCATAAGACACCCGGACGAAGTCGGTGCTGGTGTCGTAAAACGGCAAGCCGACCCGATGGTCGCCGGCCAATCCGGTGACGACGCCAGCCGGATTATTGCCTGTCCGCGCGCCGGTCGATGCTTTTAAAGCGTCCGGATAGCGGACCGCATAGGCTGCAAGTGCCATCGCCGGCCAACGAGCGGCGCCTAGCCCGCTCCATAACAGCAGGCCGCGCCCGACCCCGTCTTTGTCTATTTCCAAGTTGGCATGGCCCAGAATCGCCGCCGAGCGAAACGAAGCGATCGGCAAGGTTTCGACCAGGGAATCGGCGTTGCTTTCGATGATGACCGGTAGAATCACAGGGCCGCTGTTTCGCAAGGCCATGGATAGCTCGGCATCCGCTTCGGGGTGCTCGGCATCGGCCTCGGAGAACACAAAATCCAGCGCAATCGCGGTGGGCCGGGCCGCGGCCAATTTGCGCAATAGCTTGGCGTGGATATCGCGAGGCCACGGCCAGCGCCCCAGCGTGCCAAGACTGCGCTGATCGACTTCGACGATGACGATATCGGCGGAAGCGGGCTTGGCCAGCCAAGTCAAACAGGCGTCGTACAGCCAGCGGTCCAGTCGCCAAGCGGCGTCGGTCCAGGTCAAGGTCACTATCGCGGCGGCGAGGATTAGCGCGATGGGCGTTTGCTTGCTTAGCCGTCTTGGCATCGATGCGGAGAAAGTTTGAAGAATCACTGCCGATTATAGTCAGCGGACAGCGTTTTGGTATTTCGTCGCGGTTCGCGTTGTAAGCAAACATTCGTGGTTGCAGTTTTGGCGCGTCTGTAGGCCGGGACGAGATTTTTGCGTGGCTCCGCGCCAAACAACCGGGGAGACGTCGCCTAACCCGTTGGGCGAGCGACGGCCCTGATGGTTTCTAGAGCATTTTCTTCAACCGGTATAAGGTGTCCAAGGCTTGGCGCGGACTGAGGAGGTCCGGATCGATTTCTTCGAGCAGCACCACGGCGGGATGGCATTCGCGGCTGGTAAACAAATCGAACTGATTAATCTCTTGGTGACTTTGTTGTTCGATGTAGGCGGTGTTTTCCAATTGCGCCAGCTTGTGCTTGGCGTTGGCGATCACCGATTGCGGCACGCCGGCCAAGGCCGCGACCTGCAGCCCGTAACTCTGACTGGCCGGCCCGTCTTTGACCGCGTGCAAAAACACGATCTTGTCGCCGTGCTCCATCGCATCCAGATGAATGTTGTGGATGCCGGTTTGTTCTTCGGCCAGCGTGGTTAGCTCGAAGTAGTGGGTGGCGAACAAGGTAAAGGCTTTGACGTGGCGCGCCAAGTAGTCTGCGCAAGCCCAGGCTAGGGATAGGCCGTCGAAGGTGCTGGTGCCGCGGCCGATTTCGTCCATCAAAATCAAACTGTTGGCGCTGGCGTTGTGCAGGATGTTGGCGGTTTCCGACATCTCGACCATGAAGGTCGAGCGCCCGCTGGCCAGGTCGTCCGAGGCGCCGATGCGGGTGAAGATTTTATCGACCGGCCCGCACGTCAACGACTGCGCCGGCACGTAACAGCCGATGTGCGCCAACAGCACGATCAGCGCCGCCTGGCGCATGTAGGTCGATTTACCGCCCATGTTGGGCCCGGTGATCACCAGCATGCGGCGGTCGCCGGAAAAGTCCAAATCATTGGCGACGAACGGTATGCTGGACAATTGCTCGACCACCGGATGACGACCGGCGACGATGTGGATGCCGGGCTCCTGAGTCAATACCGGCTGAGTCCAGTTCAGGGTTTCGGCGCGTTCGGCAAAGTTGACCAGCACGTCCAGCTCGGCCAGCGCTATGGCGCATTGTTGCAGGTCAAGTAAGGCCTCGCCCAACGTGGTCAGCAGTTCGTCATATAACGCTTTTTCGAAGGCCAGCGATTTTTCCCGCGCGCTGAGCACCTTGTCTTCGAACGATTTGAGTTCCGGCGTGATATAGCGCTCGGCGCCTTTCAGAGTTTGTTTGCGAGTGTAATGCACCGGTACCTTGTCGGCCTGGGCGTTGGAAATTTCGATGTAATAGCCGTGCACCCGGTTGTAATTGACCTTGAGATTGGCAATACCGGTGGCGGCGCGCTCGCGCTGTTCCATGTCGATCAGAAACTGGTCGGCGTTTTGGCTGAGATTGCGTAATTCGTCCAGCTCGGCGTTGAAACCCGGCGCGATCACGCCGCCGTCGCGGATCAACATCGGCGGGTTTTCGATGATGGCGCGTTGTAACAGTTCTACCAATTCAGGGTGTTCGCGCAACTGGCCGCGTAACGCTTCCAGATGCGGATTGTCGCTGCCGGCCAATTTTTGTTGTAATTCGGGTAGCACCGCCAGGGTCAGCCGCAAGGTCAGCAGGTCGCGCGGCCGCGCCGATTTCAACGCAATCCGCGAGCTGATGCGTTCGATGTCGCCGACTTGGCGCAAACTGGTTTGCAAATCAAGGTATAGCTCGTTTTCGAGCAGGCTGACGATGCAGGCATAGCGGCCGTTGACCACGGCCTGGTCGCGCAACGGCCGGTGCAGCCAGCGCCGCAAACAGCGGCTGCCCATCGCGGTTGCAGTTTTGTCCAGCACGCCGAGCAGCGTGTATTGCGTTTGTCCGCTGGGGTGGCTGTCCAATTCCAGGTTACGGCGGCTGGCGGCGTCCAAGCTGATGCCGTCGTCGGCGTGTTCGACGGCAATGCCCTGAATGTGGGGCAGGGCGTTGAACTGGGTATCCCGCACATATTGCAGCAAGCAACCGGCGGCGCAAATCGCCGCCGGCAGGTGCTCGCAACCGAAGCCTTTCAGATCGTGACAGTTGAATTGCTTCAAAATTAGTTGGCGGCAACTATCCAAATCGAAATGCCAAGGCGGGCGTTTGCACAAACCCTTGCGTTCCTTGATGGACGCCGGCAGGGCTTGGTCTTCGCTGAACAACAGTTCAGCAGGATTCAGACGCTCGATTTCCGCCTGCAATTGGCTGTCATTTTCCAACTGCTGCAACACAAACTTGCCGCTAGTTAAATCCAGGCAAGCGACGCCGATGGATTTATCGAAGCGCGCCAGCGCCACCAGCAGATTGTCCTTGCGGTCTTCCAGCAAGGCCTCGTCGGTGACGGTACCGGGCGTGACGATGCGCACGACTTTACGTTCGACCGGCCCCTTGGATTTGGAGGGATCGCCGATTTGCTCGCAAATCGCGATCGATTCGCCTTGTTTCAACAGTCTGGCGATATAGTTTTCGGCGGCATGATAGGGAATGCCGGCCATCGGAATCGGTGCTCCGGCCGATGTGCCGCGTGCGGTCAGGGTAATGTCCAGCAATTGAGCGGCGCGTTTGGCGTCGTTGTAAAACAGCTCGTAAAAGTCGCCCATCCGGTAAAACAGCAGAATGTCCGGATGTTGAGCCTTGATGCGGAGATATTGCTGCATCATCGGCGTGTGTTGGATTTCGCTGCCTTGCTTGCTGTCTTGTTTTATTTGGAGATTCATTCGTAAATTAATGAAGTAACAGATAATTGTTCTATGCTATGCGTCGGTTTTCGCCAACTACACTTTTCAAAACTTCCCGGCACGTTGCTGTTTAGCATAGGTTTTTTTCGGGCTATATTCGATCATCGATCAACATAAAAAACGATATTAAAAACAATTCGATACCTGCGCCGCTATAGCTTTTCAGCCAGGACGCCAGATGACTTTTGACGATTATCCAGGGCTGTATTTGCCCGTCACGGGGCTTTGTCGCATAAATCGCCGACGGTCTCCATAATACAAGGGAAGTCATTGAACACAAGCCGAAACGCCCAAGCCAGAACCCTTGAAATTCCTAACCACTACCTGGCGAGACTATAACCAATCCCTGTGGAGCCGTGGCTTTATGCAGCTATGGATTGGCTGGCACCTGCCCGTGGCCGGCGAGGGCCCGGCCGAGAAATTTTAGGATGCGGCGATCCGGTTTTGTTTGATGATCAAAAACTTGTTCGGTTTGGCGCAGCGGCAAGCCAGCCGGATGGTCGCCAGTATATTGAAATTGTTTGGCCTTGATTGGGTTAAGCCCTATTACCCGACGCTTTGCCGTTGCCAGCAACATGTGCCGGTGTGTATTTCCTATCGCGCCCATCCCAATGGCTTGCATCTACTTGTCGATCGCTCCGCGGTAAAGATGTTGGGCGAAGGCTAGAGTCCAAAGCATAAATGCAAAACCAAGAAACCCGGCGTGGAGTATCGCCGCCAATCGCGTAAGGTTCAGCTGGGAGTCGACGCCGAAACTCCGGAATTCGAGCCATTGAGGTGACATAGAATCGGGTCGGTCGGCCAATCGCGGTAGCTAACCCCTAAAACCGTCCGGCGGGTTTGGGGTAAGGGGAGTTTGCTTGATCAGGGATTTGTGCAACAAAGCGGTCACGAATGACCGGTCCAGGAACGTATTCAACTCGTAGCATTGATTTTGGCCGGTGTCGCGGCGGTTCCGGAGGCTCTGATGGATTTACCGGCGGTGAAGCCTGAACGGGAAAGCCGATTGCAAGAATTCGAGAACATTAGGAGTAAGGCCATTCCTGGGACCAAGTCGAAGCGCATATAAAACACGGGTCATGGCGCACCGTCAAAGTTTACCGGGCGAGCCTTACGTGAAATTGTTGCGGTGCGAGAGTGGCGTGAGTCGCGGAGTGCCGGACTTGGGGCGGGTATTCGTCGCCGCGCTTTCCGTAAAGCCTCTTGTTTAGCGAAAGCGGTAAACTGATTCAGTGGTTGTCGGTGTCGCAAAACCGATCCGATGGGGTAATGCCGAGATAATCGACTTGACGCCGGTTGCGTTTAAGCGGTCGCGGCAGCCGCTCAGTTTTGGAAACCGGTCGCAACCAGAGTATAGGGGGATGCTCGGGAAGGGCGCGGGGATCATGCCCTCCGCTTCGTTACTGGTTCGGGATTAACTCGATACTCAATTGGCTGGCTTTGATGCAGTCGGCATAAGTTTCGTCGGCGTTGTCGGCATTCCTGGCCCGGTTTAGGCATACGGTTGATACCTTGAGATACTGCGCCGTGTCCGCGCGCGCTACCGGCCATTTGGCGTAATCCATGCAGGCGGTGAAGCGTCCGGCGTCCGGGATGGTCGGTATTTCGACGACACTGAGCGCATGCGGCGTGGGCACTTTGATGGCTTCCATGCGCATCGATGCTTGGCTGCAACGCATCGCGTCGGCCGCGTAACCGCGATGATCGTTCGGGTCGCGGCGGGCCACCGGGCCGGACGAGGCGCAAGCGACCAGCAAGCCGGCGCAGAGAATGAATGCTGTGATGTTTGTCATGAGCTATCCCCCATATCAGAAGCCGTTGACAGTGCGAGCGGCCGATGGAATGCCGCGACGGCTCGGCAGAAGTGACGGCGGAACATCCGCCGGGTTTGGCGTCTAGCGACGAGCGCGTGGAAAGTAACTTTTAGTATAGCCCGGACCGGGCGCTTGGCTAGAGCAAAACCTTGGTTGACCGTGTTCGAGATTAAGCGGCGCCCGCTTGGCATTCGAAGGCTTACCCTGGCTTGGCCCGGCAGCCGCGATGAAAATCCGCCGCCGGATTTCAGCCGAGCCGCATTCCGGCTACACTAGCGGACTGATGGCGCTACGTTTGCCGCCTTGCAAACGAGTCGAGCGAATTATGATTCGGCCTGTTAATGATTGAACCTGCCGCCGCGCGCCCTTCGGCTCCGCTCAGGGAGCGGCGGCTCCGGTCAGGGAACGCGCGCAGTCGTTCGCTTCGACTCCGTGTTGGGAGCGGCGGTCGTTCCCAGAGTGAAGTCGTCTTTCTCTGAACGGAGCTGTCGTTCCCACAGTGAAGCCGTCCTTCTTTGAGCGGAGCTGTCGCTCCCTGAGCGGGCGGTCATACCCTTAGTGAAGCCGTCCTTCTCTGAGCGGAGCCGTCGTTCCCTGAGCGGAGTCGAAGGGAACCTCTCAAAAGCTCAACCAAACGATAAACCTGAACCCCGGTAACGCCGGTAAACCAACAGCCCACACATAGACCTCACCATGCGCCGTTTCCGTATCGCATTTTCCTTCGCCGGCGAAAAGCGCCAATTCGTCGAACAGATGGCCGACTTATTGGCCGAACATTTCAGTAAAGCCGAGATTCTTTACGATCGTTATCACCGGGCCGAATTTTCCCGTAGCGATCTGGCATTTTATTTGCCGGATCTGTACGAGCAGGAAGCGGATTTGGTGGTCGCGGTGTTTTGCCCGGATTACGAAACCAAGGAATGGTGCGGCTTGGAATGGAACGCGATTTATGGCTTGCTGAAAGCCCGCAAAGTCGGCGAAGTCATGTTGACCCGCTTCAATAAAGTCGAAGGCAAGGGTTTGCGAGGTTTAGCCGGTTATACCGATCTCGACGACATCAGCCCCGCCGAAACCGCCGATTTGATTCTGGAGCGCTTGGCGCTGAACGCCGATAAGCCGGCGGATTATTACGTCAGCGGCCGGCACAAAACCAAGCCAATCAAGCTGCAAGCCGCGATTCCCAACAATCTGCCGCGCCTGCAATATTTCTTCGGTCGCGACGGCGAGCTGCAAAAAATCGCGGAGTCCCTGGCCGAAGACGCGCGCGGCTGGGGCGCGCTGATCGACGGGCCGGGCGGCATCGGCAAGACCGCGTTGGCGGTACGCGCGGCGGAATGCGTGCCGGCAGGCCGCTTCGAGCGCATCGTGTTTCTGTCGGCCAAGGAGCGGGAACTGACCGCCGACGGCCAACGCGCACTGGGCCATTTCGTGCTTCCAGGCTATCTGGAAATGCTGAACGCGATCGCCCGAGAAGTCGCGCAGCCCGAATTGACCAAACTGGCCGATCTGGAACGCACCGAGGCGGTGTTGCGCGTGTTGCGGGGCGTAAACGTGTTGCTGGTGTTGGACAATCTGGAAACCTTGCCGGAAACCGACCGGGACCAATTGTTTACCTTCTTGAACCGCCTGCCGCGCAGTTGCAGCGCCTTGGTCACCAGCCGGCGCCGCGCCGATGCCAGCGCGGTAACGGTGCGTTTGGATAAACTGGATTGGCCGGCCGCCGAACAACTGTTGGCGGAAATGGCCCGCGACAACCGCTTGTTGAATGAAACCGGCGGCGCGGAACGGCGCAGCCTGTACGACGAGACCGGCGGCAATCCCTTGTTGATGCGTTGGCTGGCCGGCCAACTGGGCATGGGCCGCTGCAAAACCGTGGCGGCGGCGCTGGCGTTTTTGCGCGCCGCGCCGGCAAGCAACAACCCGTTGGAGTTCGTGTTCGGCGATTTGCTGGATAGCTTTTCCGAAGCCGAAACCCAAGTGCTGGCGGCGCTAGCGCATTTCACGCGGCCGATGACGATTAAAATCATCGCCGAACTGGCCGAGATTAACGAGCTGGGCGCCGAACATGCCCTCAGCGGACTGGCGGTCCGAGCCTTGGTGGTGCCGGACACCGAAGAACGCCGTTTTGTGTTGGTGCCCTTGGTCGCCGATTTTCTGCGCCGCCGCCGGCCGGAAATGGTCGCGGCCGCCGGCGGTCGGCTGGAGCAGCGGGCCTATGCGTTGATCGTCGAAAACGGTTACGACAACCATGATCGTTTCGAGAAACTCGATGCCGAATGGCCGAGTCTGGCACCGGCCTTTCCTATTCTATTGGCCGGACCAAACGAGCGCTTACAAACGGCTTGCGATGCACTACGAAATTTTCTCAATTTCACCGGCCGCTACGACGAATGGTTGGCGCTGTGCCAAGACGCCGAAACCAAGGCGCTGGCGGTGGAGGATTTCTGGAGTGCCGGATGGCGGACATATGAAGCCGGTTTTGTGTACTATTTACGCGGTCAAGCCGAGTCGGTGCTGGTTAGCGCCGAACGGGCCGAACGGCATTGGCAGGAAGCGGAACAGGCCGGTCAATGGATAACTCGAGAAAAGGCGGCCGCCATTCGCCTGAAAGGTTCGGGATATGAATTGCGAGAAGATTACCCTTCGGCGATAGAAGCTTTTCGTCGAGCTCTCGAATTACTTCGCAGCCTGGATTCGGAGAGCGACGATGTGGCAATGGTATTAAGCGACTTAGCCGATGCTGAAATAGCGTCTGGCGATTGGGATGCCGCAGAACGCAATTACCGTGAGGCCTTGCGGATCGCGAAGAAGGTTGGCTATCGCGAAGGGGTTGCCTATGTTACCTGCAATTTGGCCACGTTATCGCTTGACCGGAAGGACTGGTCGACCGCCGAACAATTGGCCCGCGAAGCCTTTGCCTTGTCCGAAGCCTTAGGCCGCCGAGAGTTGATAGCAGAAAATCATCGGTCGATAGCTCGTGCCCTGATCCAGCAGGGCAAGACTGAGCAAGCCTTGCCGTATGCCGAAAAGGCGGTGGAAATTTATACCCCGCTAGGTTCCGAGAACCTTAACGAGGCGCTGGAAACCCTGGCCGAATGCCGCCAGCCGTCCGGCGACGGCTGATTTCTCTGTTTCGGCATCGACGCCCAGGCTTTGGACCGGAACCTTCCGCCTCCAAGCCTCGGTCGGGTCGGTCGAAACCGCGGGCTTCAACCATCGAACCCCGGCGTTGATATTCCAAAACGCAAGCGTCGCTGAATTAAGTACAGCCTTCCATCCCAAACATCCAAGCGTCTCGGATGAATCAGCGGCGTTGTCCGATTAACACCGGCTAACCGCTGTTGAATACCGGCAATCCTCCGAATAACATCGGACGATCTCTGCTGAACACCTGGACTTGCTTGTCGAACACGCAAGCTTCTCCGGCAAACAGCGGCCCGGCTCCCATTAACAGGCAACGTTGCTATTTCATCGTAAACGCGTGACTGTTCATCGCGGATGCGTCGGTGTTTATCGTAGAACCTTGTCTGTCGCGCAATGAGGATTGGGTGTTTATCGAGAAAGCTCGAGTGTTCATCTAGGACGCGCGGGTGTTGATCGAGCGAGGCTGGGTGTTCAACACAGACTTTTCGCTGTGCGGAACGAAATGCTCGCTGTCGAACATGGACTGTTGCGGGTTCGGCACGGCATGCCGAATGATGTTTCCGCGCCGGCCGGCATCGGCGCGCAAGCTTCGCGCTGGTCACCGCAAGGCGGCAATTCGATTCGACCGGGTTCTCGGCCGTAACCTTGTTATGAAAGTCACCGGACACGGTCGCCCAATTCGGTGTCGGAGCACTGTCAATCGCGGCTAAAGCCGCTCCCACGCCATGGACTTTCATTTGCCGGGGCGACACGGCAGTTTCATCAGCGTTAGTTGGAAAGCCGCGCGAGCGGTTGTGCTTTTGCACGATCGGTCTGTTCGTTCGTCGTGGCGGTGACGGCGGTCAGGTTCCGATGTCCCGCGCGAGCGCCGCATTCGGGCGGTTTATTCGACCAGCGGCAAAATTAAATAATCGGTCCATTTGCGTTCGCCGGCGGCTTGATCCTCGCTGGGTAGCAGGGTTTCGTTCCAACCGCCGCCGACGGCTTTGACCAACTGTACCGAAGCGGACAAGCGCTGGCCGAGCAGTTGTACCGCGGTTTGTTGGTTGGACAGGGCGGCGGTTTGGGCGGTCATGACGTTCAAATAGCTGACCGTGCCGGCCTGGTATTGGTTGTTGGTCAGGGCCAGCGCGTGTTTGGCGGCGGCGACCGCCTTGTCCTGGACTTGGGTTTCTTCGTCCAAAATCCTTAACGTGGCCAGATTGTCCTCGACTTCTTGAAAGCCGGTCAGCACGGTTTGCCGATAGCCGGCGACACTGGCGTCGTAGGCATCGACGGCTTGTTTGTATTGCGCATTCTTGGCGCCGCCGTCGAACAAGGTCAGGGCCAACCCGGCCGGACCCAGCGCCCAATAGCGGCGGGCCATTGTGAACAGGTTGTCGGCGGTCGGGGATTGAAAGCCGTTGGTGGTGGCCAGATTCAAGGTTGGATAATAGGCCGCCTTGGCGACGCCGATCTGGGCGTTGGCGGCGGCGATTTTGCGTTCGGCGGCGGCGATGTCCGGGCGGCGCTCCAGTAATTCCGACGGTAGACTGACCGGAATGCCCGGCGGTTGCAAATTTAGCGGTGCCGGCGCCAGCGCGAGTTCCGCCGGGGTTTTGCCGATCAATACCGCGATCGCGTGCTCCAGCTTGGCGCGCTGCACGCCCAGATCGATGGATTGGGCGCGGGCGGTTTCCAATTGGGTTTCGGCCTGGACCACGTCGGCTTTGGCGACGACGCCGACCGCGTAACGGTTTTGGGTGATTTCCAAGGTTTTGCTGTAGGCGGCGACGGTTTCGTCGAGCAGGGCTTTCTGGGCATCCAGCGTCCGCAATTGAAAGTAATTGTCGGCCAAGCTGGCTTGGCTGGACAAAATCAGCGCGTGCAAGGTGGCCGCGCTGGCCTGGGCGTTGCCGGTATTGGCTTCGATCTGGCGCCGTACCGTGCCCCACAAATCCGGTTCCCAAGCCACGCCGACCGCTTGGCCGAACAGGTTGCGCACGCCGGACACCGCGACGCTTTGGCCGGTAGCGGCCTTGAAGCGGTTGAAAGTGCCGGTCAACGTGGCGACCGGCAGTAGCGAGGATTGCGCCGATTGTACTAAGTGCTGGGCTTGCCGGTATTGGGCTTCGGCCTGCACGATGGATTGGTTGGCGCCGAGCACTTGTTCTTCCAGTCCGTTCAGTATCGGATCGTTGAAGATCTCCCACCATTTGCCGGGCAAGGCGGTGTCGCGCGGTTGAGCGGGTTTCCAGCCTTGGGCTTCCTTGAACTCGTTGGAAATGTTGGCTTGTGGGCGGACGTAGTCGGGGCCGACCGTGCAGGCGGTTAAAGGCAGCGTAAACAGCAAAACGGAATGCGCGAGTCTGGGGTTACGAAACATGACGGTGGAGATTCGGTAAAAGTCGGAAGAATGGGCGGAATCGGGCGCTGAGCGGTTGATCGGGCGGTGGTTCAAGCAAGGTCAGTTTATCGTGTTTTAGTCTGCGGCAAACGGGCGAGTCCGCGCCGACGTCAATGACCCGGTTTTAGGTGTATCGTTCCCGCCGGCGTTGAGCTAGCAAGCCGCATACCGGTTTATCGCGGCAGAGGTTCCGGAACGGCACTTAGCGTGCCGGCATTTGGTGTGACGGCTAATTCTACTTTGTCGGATTAGAAGAAAGACCGTCATGCCCGCCGGGAAGCGGGTATCCAGTGCCACGGATGGCGAGTTTCGAGCCATCCATGCCGGAATGACAGCCTTCGGTAAGTGGGAGCCTGAAATCTGACAAAGTTGAACTAAGCACTTGATCGATATGGCTGGTAGGTACGCGCGGCGCGGTTTGCGGCGTGCCGACTTCGGATGCGCGGTGCTTGCTGGCATTTCAGCAAAGTCTGGTGCCGGGCTGTTGATGTGCGAACAGTGGGCGACGATGCGATCGCGGCCGTCGGCGGTGCAATGTGCTCACGGATTCAAATCGCCAAGTACCAATAGGCGATCAGCGCGGCGCCGCCGACGCCGACGATTTTGCACTTGTTCACGGGGCTTTGCTGTCCCCAAAAATACAGGCTGCTGGACTTTTTGCGCGAAACAAATAACAGCATGCTATTTAACGCGCGTCGGTACCAAGCCGGGATTTTGCGGCCGAGCAAATACAGT
The DNA here is from genome assembly GCF_050275925.1 of Methylomonas sp. MS20. NCBI lineage: Bacteria > Pseudomonadati > Pseudomonadota > Gammaproteobacteria > Methylococcales > Methylococcaceae > Methylomonas > Methylomonas sp. MS20. Next base: position 2,896,989 of record NZ_CP189962.1, on the reverse strand, counting down.
GCCAGTGTCGCGAAGCTGACCAGAATATAAAAGACGATGACCTGGGTTTCATGGGTGCCGGTATGAAAAGCGTGTTCTATGACGTGATCCAGACCCATTTCCAGGTATTCGAACAGTAGATGGGCGACGTGCAATACCGCTTCGAGTAGATGATGGAACAAGCCGACCAGCAAGCCCCAAACCAGATCGGGCGCCGTCAACACGGTCGACAAACCGGCCGCGCCGATCAGATTGACCGCGATGCGCCGCCGATTGTGGCGTTCTATGTGCCGCCGCAGCAATTCGCTGTCGGCGTCGCTCAGGTTGATGAAGCGGGCGCCGATCGTGAACGGGTAGCGGTCGTCTTCGTAAGGGTTGCTGGGCTTGCAATAGGCCACTTCGCCGCAGACGTTGATCGTCGTCAGGCTGGATAGCAGCAAGATTCTCAGCATTAAACGGTCTCCGGTCAGTAGCGCTTCGTCGGTGGTGAAGGCGATCCCTCCGGTGCTGAGGTTGGCTTGCAAGGTATCGTTTTCGACGCTTTCCGAAACCGGCAAGCTTGTCGCCGGGTTTGGGTCGGTATCGAGCAGATCGTCGAAGTCGGGCGGGTTTTGCGGTCGGCCGCCGGGTATTTTTCGGTAAAACAAGTTGACCGATTCGTAGATGCGCAACGCGGTCCTGCGGTTGATTTTATTCTGGTTGTCCGTGTTTGCGCTCATGGAATTTCTCGGTGGAGGTTGCCTGCTACAGCATAGCGAAACGCGCAGAATTGACAAATTCTTCCCGATCCGGTGCTGGTCGAGAGCGGGTGGGAGGCGGGCGTAAAGCCGTCAGCGCAAAACCGGCCGCTCTCCGGTAAAATCGGCGGGTTTTCCATTACCGAAATCTTTATGTCCGATTCCGCATACTTTAATCAGGATTGCCGCCTCTGCCCGCGTTTGGCCGCTTTTCTCGACGACGTCAAATGTCAACATCCCGATTACCACGCGCGGCCGGTGGCGCCGTTCGGCGATCCGCAAGCGCGTTTGCTGGTGGTGGGGCTGGCGCCGGGCATGCACGGCGCCAATGCCAGCGGCAGGCCGTTTACCGGCGATTATGCCGGCTTGCTGCTCTACAGGGCCTTGCACGATTTCGGTTTCAGCAACCAAGCGGAGTCGGCAAACTTGACGGACGGCTTGGTGTTGACGAACTGTCGGATCACCAATGCAGTTAAGTGTTTACCGCCGCAAAACAAGCCGACCGGCGACGAAATCAAACAATGCAATCCGTATCTGGCCGAGGAAGTGAAAACGCTGCCGGCACATTCGGTCATCCTGGCGCTGGGCAATATCGCTCATCAGGCGGTTTTGCGCGCTTACGGCTTGAAGGCCAATACCGTCAAATTCGCGCATCACGTGTGTTTTGAGTTGCCGGACGGGAATACCTTGGTCAGCTCTTACCATTGCAGCCGTTACAACGTGCAAACCAATCGCTTGAGCGTGGCGATGTTCGCCGAGGTATTTCAAACCGTCAAACGCTTGTTAGCCGAAGTGCCGTGACCGAAAGCGCCGACCTGTCCGGTTTCGACGTCAAGGCCTTCTTAAAGACCTTGACGCAACGGCCGGGCATTTATCGCATGCTCGACGCCAATGCCGAGATTATTTACATCGGCAAGGCCAAGAACCTGAAAAACCGGGTGTCGAGCTATTTTCGCGGCAACGCGGTGTCGCCCAAGCAACAGGCGATGGTTGCCAGGATCGCCGCGATCGAAGTCACCGTGACGCATACCGAGGGCGAGGCCTTGTTGCTGGAAAGCCAGCTGATCAAGCGCCACAAGCCGCGCTACAACATCAGTCTGCGCGACGATAAATCCTATCCCTATGTGTTTATCTCCAGTTTTCACGACTTCCCGCAACTGAGCTTTCATCGCGGTGCCAAGAAACGGCGCGGCCGTTATTTCGGTCCTTACCCCAGCGCCAGCGCGGTCAAGGAAACCTTGAAGCTGTTGCAAAAGATATTTCCGGTACGGCAGTGCGAGGACGCGTATTACAACGCCAGGTCGCGGCCGTGCTTGCAGTATCAGATCGAACGCTGCACCGCGCCGTGCGTGGGTTTGGTCGGCAAGGAGGCCTATGCCGCCGACGTTGAAAACACGATTTTGTTCTTGGAAGGCAAGGGCGGTTTATTAATCGACAATCTGGTCGCTAAGATGGAGGCGGCATCGGCCGAGTTGGAATTCGAAGCCGCGGCGTTTTATCGCGATCAGATTGGGCGCTTGCGCGCGGTGTTGGAAAAACAATGCGTCGAAGGCGAGAAGGGGGACGTGGACATCGTGGCCTGCGCCGCCAAGGCCGGCGCGGCCTGCGTGCAAGTGTTCTTCATTCGTGCCGGCCAGAATTTGGGCAATCGCCAATTCTTTCCGAAAATTAGCGACGACGACGGGCCCGCGGAGATTTTGCAAGCCTTCATCGCTCAGTTTTATCTGGACAAGACCGTGCCGGCGGAATTGATTGTTAGCCATCAGCCGCCGGAAGCCGAACTGCTGGCCGAGGTACTGGGCGAACAGGCTAAGCGCGCGGTGGCGATTTCGGCGAGCGTGCGCGGCGAGCGTGCCAAGTGGCTGCAAATGGCGACGACCAACGCCGAATCGGCGTTGAACGTGAAACTGGCCGATCAACAAGGTCTGTTCGGCCGGTTTTTGAGTTTGCAACAGGAATTGCATTGCCCGGAAACCCCGTCCCGGCTGGAGTGCTTCGACATCAGTCATACCTTGGGCGAGCAGACCGTGGCGTCCTGCGTGGTGTTCGATCGCAACGGACCGGTCAAATCCGATTACCGCCGCTTCAATATCGAAGGCGTGACCGGCGGCGACGATTACGCGGCGATTCATCAAGCGGTGTTCCGGCGCTTTAAGCGCCAAAAGCAGGGCGAACATCCGGCGCCGGACATTTTATTCATCGACGGCGGCAAGGGGCAGGTCGGCGAGGCGGAAAAGGCTTTGGCCGAATTGCAGATAAACAATGTTATGATAGTTGGGGTAGCCAAAGGTCCGGATCGGAAAGCCGGCATGGAAAAAATCATTCTGGCGGGTCGTGATCAGCCGCTGGATGTCACGCCGGGTGCGGCGGCTTTGTTGTTGATACAACAGATTCGCGACGAGGCGCACCGGTTTGCCATCACCGGCCACCGGCAACGCCGGAGCAAGGCCAGAAACCGCTCGACGCTCGAAGATATTGCCGGTCTGGGGCCTAAGCGCCGTCAGAGTTTATTGAAACAATTCGGCGGTTTGCAGGGCGTGGTCAAGGCCAGCGTCGATGCGTTAACCAGCATAGAAGGCATTAGTCGGCACTTAGCACAGCGGATTTACGATACATTTCATCAACAAGATGACCATTAGATTCACGATACCGACTTATTTGACCTTGTTGCGGATCGCTTTGATTCCGCTGTTGGCGATCGTGTTTTATCTGCCTTGGGACTATTCCAAACTGGCGTGTACGTCAATCTTTCTGGTCGCAGGTCTGACCGATTGGCTGGATGGCTATCTGGCAAGGAAAATGGATATGCAGACCGCGTTCGGTGCCTTTTTGGACCCGGTCGCCGATAAACTGATGGTCGCATTCGTGTTGGTGTTGTTGGTACAGGCGGAGGCCAATCCGTATTTGGCGATACCTGCGGCCGTCATCATCGGCCGCGAGATCGCGATCGCTTCGCTCAGGGAATGGATGGCCGAAATCGGCCAGCGCGCCAAGGTCAAGGTGTCGCAACTCGGAAAATGGAAAACCACCGCGCAAATGGCCGCCATCAGTTTGCTGTTGTATCGCGACGACTTGTTCGGTCTGCCGATCAATAGCATGGGTTATTGGTTGCTATACTTGTCAGCCGTGTTGACATTGTGGTCGATGGTTAATTATCTGGTCGCGGCTTTCTCAACCATTAAAGAATAATGATAAACGCGGTCCCGCGACCGCGTACACCAGAGGGTAAACGGCAGGTAAAGCTGTATATAAATAAAGCATGGAACAAGAACAAGAAGAATTAGAACAAACTCCCCAAAAGCACAACGTTACGCAGGAAGAAGTATTACAAGCGGCGTTGAAATTGTTTGCCAAGAACGGGTATTTCAATACGTCGCTGACCGACTTGAAGGATGCGCTCGGCTTGAAAACCAATACCGGTATCAATCAGCATTTCAAGACCAAGCAAGCTATCGCTCAAGCCTTGCACGAGCAAATCTTCGACAGCTTGAGCATTTCGGTGGACGACATCCGTCGGCGCAACCGCAAGGCCGCCGAACAATTGCGCGAGGTCGTCGATCTGTTGTTTAAACTGACCGACGATGCGCCGGAGATCGTCCAATTCCTGTTGTTCGTCAAGAGCGAGGAGTTTTTGGCCGAGCCCAAGCCGCTGCTGGAGACCGCCGCGTTCAACAAGATCAAGCGTATCTTTCAAAACGGCGTGCGCGACGGCGAAATCCGCGCCATCGATCCTTTATTGGCCTACACTTATTTCTTCGGCATCATCAACCAAATGCTGGCCATGGTGCTGAACGGCAGTCTGCCCAAATCGGCCGAGAGTTATCTGGCGCAAGCCTGGATAACCGCGTGGGGCGCTATCGTCAAAAAATAATTTTGGTGCTATCGGCCGCGATTAGGCGGCGGAACAGGAGTCAGTGTATATGCTAAAAAACGTCAAAATCGGCATGATTGGTTTGGGTTATGTGGGATTGCCGCTGGCTGTGGAGTTTGGCCATAAATACCCGACCGTCGGTTTCGATATCAATCGCAACCGGGTCGAGGAACTGAGGTCCGGCCACGATCACACGCTGGAAGTTAGTGAAGAGGAACTGGCGCAAGCCGTTCATTTGAGTTATACCGCCGATTTGTCGGACATCGCCGACTGCAATTTTTACATCGTCACGGTGCCGACGCCGATCAACGAGCATAAGCAGCCCGATTTCACGCCGCTGCAAAAAGCCAGCGAAACATTGGGCAAAGTGATCAAGTCCGGCGACATCGTCATCTACGAATCCACCGTCTATCCCGGCGCGACCGAGGAAGTTTGCGTGCCGATTCTTGAGTGCGGTTCCGGTTTGACATTCAATAAGGATTTTTTTGTCGGCTACAGTCCCGAGCGGATCAACCCCGGCGACAAGCAGCACCGGGTTACCAATATCCTGAAAGTGACTTCCGGTTCGACGCCGGAAGTCGCCGAAAAAGTCGATCAACTCTATAAAAGCATCATTACCGCCGGCACCCACAAAGCCAGCTGTATCAAGGTGGCCGAGGCGGCGAAAGTCATCGAGAACACCCAGCGCGACGTCAACATCGCGTTGATCAACGAGTTGGCGCTGATTTTCAACCGTTTAGGCATCGACACCGAGGAAGTTCTGATCGCGGCCGGCACCAAATGGAATTTTCTGCCGTTCCGGCCCGGCTTGGTCGGCGGGCATTGCATCGGCGTCGATCCTTATTATCTGACCCATAAGGCGCAGGCGATCGGTTACAACCCGGAAGTGATTCTGTCCGGTCGGCGCATCAACGACGGCATGGGCGTTTACGTGGTGTCGCAACTGGTTAAGCTGATGCTGAAAAAACGTTTCCACGTGCAGCAAGCCAATGTGTTGATACTCGGCTTGACTTTCAAGGAAAACTGCCCGGACATCCGCAACACCCGCGTCGTTGACATCGTCGCCGAACTGGACACCTACGGCGTCAACGTCGATATCTATGATCCATGGGTGAACCCCGACGAAGCCGTCCACGAATACGGCATTCGGCCAATAGCCCAGCCGGAAGCCGGCAAATACGAAGCCATCATCCTGGCGGTGGCCCACGACGAATTCAGAAACATGGCTATCGCCGACATCCGGGCCTTGGGCAAGCCGGACGCGGTGGTTTACGATTTGAAATATCTGTTCCCGGCCGATCAGACCGACGCGAGACTGTAAGCGATGAAAATCATGGTGACCGGCACCGCCGGGTTTATCGGTAACCATTTGGCGTTGCGATTGTTGGCGCGCGGCGACGAAGTCATCGGCGTAGACAATCTCAACGACTATTACGACGTCAATCTGAAAATCAACCGATTGGCGCGTTTGCAGGCATTTCCGGGATTTACCGATGTGCGCTTGGATATTGCCGACCGTGGCGGTATGGGGGCATTGTTCAAACAGCATCGGCCGCAAAAAGTGGTCAATCTGGCCGCGCAAGCCGGCGTTCGCTACTCGATCGAAAATCCCTACGCGTATATCGACAGCAATATCGTCGGCTTCATCAACATCCTGGAAGGCTGCCGTCATCATGGCGTCGAGCATTTGGTCTATGCATCCAGCAGTTCGGTGTACGGCGCCAACGAAGCCATGCCGTTTTCGGTACACGATAACGTTGACCATCCGCTCAGCTTGTACGCTGCTTCCAAGAAGGCTAACGAGTTGATGGCGCACACCTACAGCAATCTCTACAACTTGCCGACTACCGGACTGCGCTTTTTTACCGTCTACGGCCCGTGGGGCCGTCCGGACATGGCCTTGTTTTTGTTTACCAAGGCGATTTTAGCTGGCGAAAAAATCGACGTGTTCAACTACGGTAAGCACCGCCGCGATTTTACCTATATCGACGACATCGTCGAAGGCGTGATTCGGACGCTGGATCATACCGCCGAGCCCAATCCGGACTGGAGCGGCGCCAAACCCGATCCCGGCACCAGTCGCGCGCCGTGGCGGGTCTACAATATCGGCAACCAAAGCCCGGTGGAATTGATGGCCTACATCGAAACCCTGGAGCGTTTTCTCGGTAAAACCGCCGAGAAAAACCTGTTGCCGCTGCAACCCGGCGACGTACCGGATACCTATGCCGATGTCGAAGCCTTGGTCGAGGATGTTGGCTATAAGCCCAGTACCACGATACAAGAGGGCATAGAGCGTTTCGTGACCTGGTATCGCGAGTATTACCGGGTTTAAGTCTGTTATCGGCGATTGCTAAATTTGCCAGGAGCGGCTTCTGCCGCCAATGGCGTCCCGCTCGGTGCGATGGCTTTCGCACTGAGGCTTTCATCGCACATTCAACAACTCCGATTGCCGAAATTAGTGATTCAGCCGGTTAACGCTGAATCATTGGCCCGTTCCCTTCGACTCCGCTCAGGGAGCGGGTGGATGGTCCTTTTGCTCCGCTTAGGGAACAGGTACACGGTACATTTGCTTTGTTCAGGGAGCGGGTGGGCGGTACTTTTGCTTTGCTCAGGGAACGGGTGGGCGGTACTTTTGCTCCGTTCCGGGAACGGGCGAGTGCTGCTCTTGCTTTGCTTAGGGAAGGTGCTGGTCGATGGATTGGTTCCGCTCAGCGAGCCTGTTTGAGGCTTTTCGGCTCCGCTCCCGAGGCGTGCAGGGCGTTCCCTGAGCGGAGCCGAAGGGAACGTTTTCCGGCAGAGGAATCCATTTAAACCGCATCGTTCCGGAAAAATCAGCAACGTCGTCCGTTTCCTCCCCATCTTGCTCAGCCCTTCCAAAATAAGCCCGGCAAGAAAAATTCCGCCACTACCAGAGGTTGCTGATGGATCGCGTAGACGGTGCGGCGCCCCCAAACCGGCTGGCGCAATTCCAAGCCTTGAGCCAAGGCCGGCGACCAGTTCGACGCGGGCGCGCGGCTGAATTGGCGTTGCCGCCGCTCCAGATCCGGATAGGCAAAAATCACTTCTCCCAGAGGCCGGTTACCCAAGTGGGACAGATTGCGATGCGCAATTTCTATGGTGCGTTCCGGCAAAATCGTCCGCGCCAATACCAACGGTCGGCCGGCGGCATGCAGCATCACCTCTCTGACCAATTGATAACGTGCGGTCGGTAGGCCGAGCAAACGGCATTCGTCGATGAAGGCCGGCCGCCAGCGGTTGAACAACACCGAAACCCCAAAATCCTGCCCGTAAATCCCGCGCAGACGTTTGGTCAACGAGCCGGTTTCGTCGAGCCAGGATTGCAAATCGATAGGGAGACGGTGTTGATCGGCGGATTTCCGCGCTAGCCACAGCGGTGCTTTGACGAACAAACGACTGTTATTGGCCAACGGTGGCCTCTTGAACTAATGCGATGCGGGCAATCATGCGAATGGAAAGTGCGACGGTGGTCGAAAAGCGTATTTTAACACCGCCGACGCGGCGTTCTCGGTTGAATCCGGAATGATAGGCTCTTCATGTGTCATATGCCTCGGTGCTGTGGCATATGACACAGTGTTTAGCCGGCCGACCTTGCCGCTGGCCGAAGATTCGTGGCGTTTAACGGCGGCCCGCGAATTGCTTACCCTCTAGTCCAGTCCCGTTTGCGGTCAATTCCAAGTTCAGATTATGAGCAGCATAGCGGTCGATGTCGGCGATTTGTTTCGCGATCATCGGCAATCCTTGATTCACTCAATCTTCACGATCGTCGGATGCCCGCAGACCGCCGAGGACTTGGCGCAGGAAGCGTATTTGAAATTGCTCCAGACCGCGCAATCCCAGGATATTCATTTTCCCAGGCCGTTTTTGTACCAGATCGGCCGTAATCTGGCCTTGGACCATCTGCGTAAGCAGCAGGTGCGCCAAGCCGGCGTCGAACGCGACCGCGATGACGATGGCGAGGACGACCTGCTGGCGCGATTGCCGGCCGGCGCGCCAACGCCGGACCGGCAAGTCGAAGACCAACAACAGGTCGCGTTATTGATGAAAGCGCTGGAGGGCCTGTCGGAACGGCGCCGGCAAATTCTGGTGATGCACAAGTTCCACCACTGGCCCTACGAACGCATTGCCCGGCATTTCGGTATTTCCCGCAGCGCGGTCGAGAAAAACGTCCAGGTTGCGCTGGCGCATTTGCTGGCCGCGCAAATGAACGGTACCGACTGAGCCGTGCATGCATGCCGACCCGCTAAGCTGATACTATCCGCCGTCACTTCCGTCCAATCGTCGATGTCCACCGCAACCGATTCTTCATTTCCATCCGAGCTGTCCGCCCTTGACCGCGAGGCCTTGGCCTGGCTGACTCGCCTAGGCGGCGAACCGGCCGATGCCCGCGCGCGCCGGGAGTTCGCCGATTGGTTGCACCAATCGCCGGAACACCGGCAGGCTTACGAACGCGCCGAAGCGCTGTGGCACTCGTCGGCCTTGACCGTCGCACTAGGGCAGTACGCGGCTATTCCGTTGCCGGTGCCGGTCCGCCGCTTTACGGCCGGTTGGGCGGCAGCGGCTGGCGTGATGCTGGTTTGCGGCTGGCTGGCGTTCGCCGCCGGCTGGATAGACGTGCTGCGCGCGGATGTTGCCACCGCGGCCGGCAAACAGCGCCGGGAAATACTCGCCGACGGTTCCGCGCTGATTTTAAATACCGACAGCGCGGTAAAGCTTGACTACGCCGACGGCCGGCGCGGCGTGACTTTGTTGAAAGGGGAAGCGTATTTCGAAGTACAACCGGACAAAGCCCGGCCTTTCCTGGTGCGCACCGCGCAAGGCTCGGTCAGCGTGGTCGGAACCCGTTTCAACGTGCGCGACGGCGCGACCACGTCGGTCGACGTCGAAAGCGGTGTGGTCGTTTGCAGCACCGAACGCGGCGAAAGCCGGACCGTACGGGCCGGTCAGCACAGCGACATTTCGGCGGCCGGCGTATCGGAACCGGCGGCCAGCGATGCGGAGCAACGCTTTGCCTGGCTAAAGGGGCGCTTGATTTTCAAGGATAAATCGCTCGCCGATGTCATCGCCGAACTGGACCGCTACCATCCCGGTGCCATCGTCGTTGCCGACGCCGACCTCGGGCAAATCCGGATCACCGGCAACTACAAATTACAGGACACCGCCGCGCTGGTCCGCACGCTGGCCGACATCGCAGGCGCCAAAGTCTACGGTTTGGACGGGTACCTGACGGTGTTAAAACGCTAAGGCATAGGCCGTCCCGCCAAAAATCGTATTTGCCCGGAGCATGCGTCTTCGCATGGTCATTCGGCTCGGTCCTCGGCATTTGGGCTTCTCCCGACCGAGCCGAACTGTGCCTTCGGCAAAAGCGGCAAAAATATTTTATCTGGCAAGTGTGTGATCCGCTTTCCGGTACGTCTCGGTAACCATGCGCCGAATTGGCGCCGTCTACGTTACCAACGATACCGGAGAGATCATGATCGAAAAGTCCACTGAAATCCGCCATTCTCAAGGTTCGCGCGGCTTGAGCGCGGCCATCGCGCTGACCCTCGGCGGCATGTTGACGCTATCGCCGTTCCAATCCGGCCATACCGAACCGGCCAGCCAAACCGACGCCGTCCGCCATTTCCAGATCCCCGCGCAAGCGCTGGAAGACGCGCTGAACGCATTCATCGAGGCCAGCGACTGGCAAGTGGGTTTTCCGGCAGGTTTGGCGAAAAACGCGCGCTCCAATGTAGTCAATGGCGACTACTTGCCGCAACAGGCGTTGGAGATATTGTTGAGAGGGACTGGACTGAGCTATCGCTTAACCGGCCGAAATAGCGTGACCTTACAAACAGCGCCAAGCTCACGCTCCACGGATTTAACGACCATGTCCGCCGTGATGGTGTCCGGCAAAAGACAATACGACGCCACCGACCCATTCAACAAGGATTACTCGGTACCCAACACCTCATTCGCGACCAAAACCGACACGCCGATCATGGAAACCCCACTCAACGTCCAAGTGATTCCGAAAGCGGTGTTGGATGACAATCAAGCGATAAAAATCGATCAGGCCGTCAAATACGTTAGCGGCGTGACCACCGGTCAGGCGGCGGGCGGTTTGACGGATCAAGTGACCATACGCGGCTTCTATAACTACAACTTGTTTCGCAACGGCTTTCGTATCGACGCATCCGGCCCGGAAGGCACGCGAAACATGGCGAACGTGCAAAGTCTGGAAGTACTGAAAGGCCCCGCCGCGATGTTGTACGGCCGCGTCGAGCCCGGCGGCATGCTCAATATCGTCACAAAAAAACCGCTGGATACCGCGTATTACGCGTTCCAGCAGCAATTCGGTTCGTTTGATTTGTTCCGCTCCAGCCTCGACGCCACCGGACCGGTGACCGACAATAAAGATTTGCTGTACCGAATGAACCTCGCCTTCGAAAAAAGCGGTTCGTTTCGGGAAAACGTCGATTACGACAAACTGTTCGTTGCGCCGGTACTGCAATGGAACATCAGTCCAGCTACGACCGCGCTGTTAGAGCTGGAGTACCGTAAGGAAAACAATGTGTACGATCTGCATGCCCGACCGTTAATTATCGACGGCACCAGGGCGGACGGCTCCTGGATCAATCCGCGTTTGGCGGACATTCCGCGCGAACGGAATTTGATGGAGGACAACCGCAACCATGTCGAAGACAAGCTGATCGGCTTGAATCTTACTCATAAATTTAACGACGATTGGGTATTGACCGAGCAGTTGAATATCCAGTTGTTGGATCGAGACCGCGTGGTGATGTTGCCCGGCACGCTGCAAGCCGACCAGCGCACGCTGAACAGACGCTTACTCACCAGCGACTTTTTCACAAACGACAGCTATTTCACGACCACCAATTTGACCGGCCATTTCGATACCGGATTTCTAAAACACACCTTGTTGATTGGCGGCGATTATTATTTGCAAGACATCAATTCCGTCGGTTACAGCAGCACGGCCGCGAGCACCATCGACATTTACAACCCCGTCCATACCGGCAATCCGCCCATCGACCCAACGACGCGCGCCAGCCAGTCGTTTCATACCCAAACCGACTTTTACGGGATTTATCTGCAAGATCAAATCAAACTGCCTTATAACGTCCACGTCATGGGCGGATTCCGCTATCAGAATGTGGAGCAGTATGACGTGCTCGCCGGAACCGTCGGCCAGAAAGCCGATGCGGTGACGCCGCAGGTGGGGGTTCTTTGGCAGCCGATTCACTGGCTGAGCCTCTATGGTAACTACGTCGAAAACTTTGGCGTCACCAATGGCAATTTAACCAGCGATAAATCGTTTTTGCCGCCGGAAACCGCGGAACAGTGGGAGGTCGGCTTTAAAACCGCATTTTTCGAAGATCGGTTGACCAGTACGGTCGCCTATTATCAATTGACCAAGCGGAACATCGCGACCACCGATTTACTCAATCCGAGCTTCGCGGTTGCGACTGGCGAAGCGCAAAGCCGAGGCGTTGAGGTGGATGTTAAAGGCGAAATTTTGCCGGGATGGAACGCTATCGCCACTTATGCATACACCGAAACCGAAGTTCTTAAAGAAAACAACCCGAATAACATCAGAGTTGGCGGCGGTTTTCGCGGCATTCCCAAACACACTTCCACGCTGTGGACGACATACGATTTCCAGCAGGAGTCTCTGCGCGGATTCAAGGTTGGGGCGGGTTTGGAGTTGGTCAGCGACAAGAAAGCCACTTTCGACAATCACGACTTTAGTTTTGCCGGTTACGGCGTCATCGATCTATTGGCGGCCTACACGCGGACGGTGGCGAAAACCAATGTCACGTTACAGCTCAACGTGACCAATTTGCTGGATAAGGAGTATGTCCACGACGGATTTGCGATGCCTTTTCAAACCCGTGCAACCTGGGGCACGCCTCGATCTTTCATGGGTTCGGTTAAGGTCGAGTTCTAATCGGGAACCGGTATAAGAGGGTGCGCGAAGCGCATGTTCACACGCCGTGTCGTATTTTTCAGTCATTGACGTTTATGAAAATCGCCATGAAACCAGCATCCGAGAATTACTCGCGAATGGCTGAGCTTGCTTCGTCGGCAGTTTCCGCCCGCCGTTTAAACGCGCTCAAAGCCCGTCGGAAACGCTGGCTGGCGTTTCATCTTTATCTCGGCTTGAGCGCGGGATTGTTGCTGGCCGTTGTCGGTCTGACCGGCGGCATCCTGGTGTTCTACCAGGAACTGCAGGAGATTTTGAACCCGGAGTTGTCGGTCGTATCCTTACCGGCCGAGGGGAGGCGCAATTTACGCCCATTGGATGACATAGTCGCGGCGGCCGAAAACGCTAAACCGGCGGGCAGCCACTTTTTTAAAGTGTACTACCCACGCAAAGCCGATATTGCCTATAAATTTTTATATTTTGTCCGGGAACAAACCCCGTCAGGCAAGGGTGACGGCTATTACATTTTCGTCGATCCTTACACCGCGCGAGTTCAGGGCTTACAACTCTGGCATCCGAAAGATCGATACTGGGGTCGGCCCTTGGTCAGTTTCATCATGCAACTGCATTGGTGTTTGCTGATGGGCAAAAGCGGCGGCACTATCGTCGCGATTCTCGGCGCATTTTCGATTATTTCGGTATTGACCGGCTTGATCGTCTGGTGGCCGCTTACCGGCAAATTCAGACAAGCACTGACATTTAAAGCCAAGGTGGGCTCGGTCAGGTTTAACTTCGATCTGCATAAAACCGCCGGCTTCTATTTCAGCATCGTGTTATTGCCGGTATTGTTTTCCGGTATTTACATGACCCTGCCTGAGCGAGTAGACGTAGTAGTCAAGCCGTTCTCGACGATGACCCGGCCCAATGCCTACAGCGGTATTCCGGAAACCATCGATAGTGCCACTCCGGTTGAGGGACAAGTGGCGATAAGCTCGTTGCGGGTGGAAGCGATCGTGCAGCAAAACTACCCCGGCGGCCGGCTATGGATGCTGAATGCCCCCAAAGACAGAACCGACGTGTTCCGGGTCATGAAGCGCGACATCGAAGAATTAAGCCGCTTCGTCGGCTATCGGGAGATTGCCGTCGATCAATACAACGGCGAAATTCTGAAAGTCTATGATTCCGGCACCGGCTCCAACGCCGACGTTTTCTACGATTGGCAATGGCCCTTGCATAGCGGCCATGCCTTCGGCTGGCCGGGGCGGATTCTGGTGTTGTCGAGCGGTTTGGCTTGTCCGGTATTATTCGTCACCGGCGTGATACGCTGGCGCCAAAAACGGCGGGCCAAACGAATTTCGCGCGTGCTTGGTTCGGTAACGTCGGGCCGATGAAGGCGGTTTTGATTGGTCCGAGCATCGAAACGATTTAGCGTGCGGCCAGTCTTCCGTCGCTTGCGTAACTCGTCGACTGCCACCAAAACCGACACGCCGGTCATGGAAACGCCGTTTTCGATACAAGTCGTCCCTAAGCAGGTGTTGGAAGACCGGCAGTCGGTCAGATTGGATAAACCTAAAAAGGGCAGTTGGCGTGTATTGCGGGCCGTTCGTGCTGAGCAACGTCAAAGCATGGACGGCTCGCAATACACTCACCAAACGGGTGAATGAAAAATCCCGCGCGCCCTTCGACAAGCTCAGGACGAACGGGATTTTTCATCGCCAAACTGCTCTTTTTAGGATAAAGCCTTGGAGAACGTCAGCGACGTGATTCCGGCCGGCGGCGTCGGCGCGGCTTACGGCCAGCAAAACGGTTGGGTGATTCGCGGCTTCGTGCCCCAGGATTACTATCGGGACGGCATGCGGGTGCCCAGCATCCGTATTGCCGACGGTTTTCGCGAGTTGGCGAATATCCAAAAAGTGGAGGTGTTAAAAGGGCCGGCGTCGATTCTGTACGGGCGGATGGAGCCTGGCGGCATCGTCAACCTGGTCACCAAAAAACCGTTGGATGAAGCGTATACCGCCGTTGCTCAGCAGTGCGGTTCCTACGACTTTTATCGCACCACCGTGGACAGCACTGGACCGATCACCGGCGACAAGTCGCTGTTATACCGGGTCAATCTGGCCTACGAGAACAGCGGTTCGTATCGCGATTTTGTCGAACACGAGCGGGTGTTTCTGGCGCCGAATCTGCGTTGGAATATTTCCGATCGAGCCCGCTTGGATCTACATCTGGAATACCAGCGCAGCAACAATGCCACCGACTACGGATTCCTGGCGCCGAATAACAGCAATCGACCGGTTGCGCCGGCCAATTCTCTAAGCCTGTCCGGACCCGACAGCAAGCTGGATTCGGAACGCATCAGTTTTGGGTTCGACCGGTCGCACGCTTTTAACGACAATTGGAAAATCAATCACCGTTTCGACATCTCGTATTTGCCGCTCAGCGATTTGAATCCGCAGTTCGTGCCGATCGGTAGCCGCCAAGGACTTACACTTTGCCGATCCTAATCGGCCGTTACAAGCCTATACGCCGGTGTCCAACGCCGAAACCGCGGTCAAGCCCCGCTTCGGCATTGTCTGGCAACCGATCAAGGAAGTCAGCGTTTACGGCAATTACGTCGAGAACTTCGGTTTGAGCCAAGGACACAATTCCAATCAGCAACCCTTGCCGGCCTTGACCGCGCAACAATACGAAGCCGGCATCAAAACCGAATGGTTCGGCGGTAAGCTGACCGGTTCGTTGGCCTGGTTCGAGATTACCAAGCAAAATCTGCCGATACTGGATACCAGTCCCCTGGGTTTGCTGAACGGCGCGATGGTGGCGATCGGCGAAGTACGCAGTCGCGGCGTGGAAATGGATGTGGCCGACGAGATATTGCCGGGTTGGCGGGTGATCGGCAATTACGCTTACGTCGATGCCCGAGTCATCAACGACAGCGACAACTCGGGCGGTACCGGCAACGTAGGCCACCGCTTACCCAACGTGCCGCGCAACGCCGCCTCGCTTTGGAATACCTACGAATTGCAGGACACGGCTCTGCGCGGCTTGAAATTCGGCGCGGGCGTGGTGATGCGGGATCAGCGCGAAGGTGATTTGACCAATGATATTCAATTGCCGGGTTACGCGACCGTGGACTTGATGGCCAGCTAGGGCTTCAAAGTCGGAAAAACCAAGTTGACCACCCAAATCAACGTCTACAACATATTGGACAAGGGCTATTACGAAAGTACCAATGGCGCTTTATCGCTGGTGCCTATTGGTTACGGCATCATGCCAGGCGCGCCGACGACGGTGATGGGCATGGTCAAGGTGGAGTTTTAAACCACCACCCCGCCGGCCTGATACGTTTGTGTTTGGCGCAAGGAGCAAGCTATATAGTGTCGAAGTCGCTCTTTTATTCAGATTTAAGCAACGCCGTCATACCCGCCGGGATGCGGGCGTCCAGTGCAGCTTCGATCCGTCCGTGGGGTCTGGATTTCGACAATCCCTGCCGAAATGACGAGCACTACCGAGAATCTGACAAGGTAGAATTAACCACTACCGGTTTCTCCTCTAGGCGTAAAGCAGTTCTTTCCCATAGAATACGCGTGGTAATTTAACCGAGGGGGCAACGGCCCTCCGTAACGCGTGCCGGGAGGCGGGATGAACGAAGACGATTGCTTGGGTTTTTTCGCCGCGCAAAGCGAGGCGTTTGCCGACACGTTGGCGGCGCGGCGCGGCCGCCCGGATTTGATCGACGGCCTATTGTCCCAGGCCTTCAGTAGCTTTGACGGTAACGTCGCCGAAGAAACCGAAGGCCATCCGCCCATCGCTTGCGACAAGGGCTGCGCCACCTGTTGCACGTTGCGGGTCACTGCGACCGCGCCGGAGGTGTTGTTGATCGCACGCTATATTCGCTGGACCGCGAGCCAGAACAGCGAATTAGGTCTGGCCGATCTACTCGCCAAGGCCGATCGTCAAACCGCCGGCTTGAATGAAGCGGAGCGAGTTAAGTTGCGGCGGGCTTGCCCGTTCATTCGGCGCGGTGCTTGTGCGATTTATCAAGTGCGGCCATTGGCCTGTCGCGGACACGCTTCCTACGACCGGCGCGCTTGCGTCGATGCATTTGCCGGTCGCGCCGATCGGGTGCCGATTTCCGAGCCGCACCGCACTTTCCGCGGTTTGATTCAGAACGCGATGCAATCGGCGTTGCGCGATGCCGGTTACGCCTGGGAGTTATACGAGTTGAACCGCGCGGTGACGATGGCGCTGGGTGATGCGGATAGTCAAGCGGCGTGGCTGGTGGGTGAAGACGTATTTTTTCCGGCCGCGACTGGCGACGTGGGGCGCGAGGAAATGGCGCGCACTTTCGATACGCTGAAGTTGCTGGCCTGAGTCTGGCCTGTTGGGCGCTAGTTACGATCGCTCGGCGCCGGCCGATGCCGGCGGCAGCGGATTTAAAACGGCGTGGGAGTTGGCGACGATACCTTTTGCATTTCAGAGTGAGGCGCATCCGCTCCGTCAACCTCGGGGTGCGGGAAAAGACTCTGAAACTTGAAGTGCGATGACGACAGTACGGTGTTACTTACGAATACAACGAGATTCCCTAATGAATGCCCTTGATGAATCCTTAACTGAAGCGCACATCGCCGATTTGGTGCGGCGCTTTTACGGAAAGGCCGCCGCCGACCCGGAACTGCAGGCGATATTCGACGCCGCCATCGACGACTGGGACGCGCACCATCGCATCGTCGAAAACTTTTGGTCGCATGCCTTGTTGCAGACCGATCGTTACCACGGTACGCCTTACCCGGTGCATGCCCGTTTACGCTTGAAGCTGGAACACTTCGATCGCTGGCTGGCGCTGTTCAGGGAAACCGCTGTCGAAGCGTTGCCGGCTGAAGCGGCCGGCCGGGCCATCGCCAAAGCGGAACAGATGGCGGAAGGTTTTAAACACGGCATGTTTTTCGATTACAACCCAGTCAAGTCGTGCTAGCCTGGGTTCTTCGCCCGGAAATCACCCCTTTCCACCCTTTAAAACCGATCAGCGGAGACCGCTTTAGGTCTCCGTGTATAAAACCTTTGCATTACAGTGCTTAAGTTTTCTATAATCGGCGGCTTTTTAGGGCATTTTGTCCTATCCCTTGCTTCATCGCCAATCCACGGCGGGAGGCTGTTTAAACCGTAAGGAGAAATCATGCGTCATTACGAAATTGTCTTCTTAGTCCATCCTGACCAAAGTGCTCAGGTGCCGGCTATGGTAGAGCGTTACAAATCCACCGTCGAAGAGGCGGGCGGGAAAGTCCATCGTCTGGAAGATTGGGGCCGTAGACATTTGGCCTACCCGATCAAAAAAATCCACAAAGCCCATTACGTGCTGATGAATATCGAATGCGGCCAAGCCACGCTCGAAGAACTGGAAGCCGGTTTCCGTTTTAACGATGCCATCCTGCGCAGCCAGACCCTGGCGCAAAAAGAAGCCGTGACCGCGCCTTCCGCGATTGCCACCAGCGGTGGCGACGGCCAAAAATCCGGCGGCCGCGGCAAGGACGAAGTCGAGGAAGAGCAGGAAGAGCCAGAAGCACCCGCTGTGGAAGAAACCGAAGCGGCAGCGACCGATTCCGAATAATTTATCGAGAGTAATAACATGGCACGTAACAATATCAGACGTAAAAAGGGTTGCCGTTTCAGCGGCGAAGACGCAATCGTCATCGATTACAAAGATCTCGATCTGCTCAGCGAATACATTACCGAGACCGGCAAGATTATCCCAAGCCGCATCACCGGTACCAGCGCGAAATATCAACGGCAACTGACCTCGGCGATCAAACAGGCTCGCTTCCTGGCGTTGCTGCCGTTCTGCGACGCGCATAAATAATTGACGCCGGGGAGGGCGGCGTGCGGTTTTTAGCGACTTTCATCATGAAAGGACGGATGTCGGCAATGACGGTGGCATCCACCGCCGCGTTGCTATCGCTGCCTTTTCCTCCGGCAAGTATTGTAAGTTCGGCCTCGGTGGCTTTAGTCACGTTGCGGCGAGGCGCCAGCGAAGGTTTGTACGTACTGATTTGCGCCTGTCTGGCAGCCGGCTTATTGAGCTTGGTGTTGCTGGGCGGTTACCAATTCGCACTGTTGTACGGCTTAGTGTTGTGGTTGCCGGTCTGGCTGATTGCCATTGTGCTGCGGGAAGGCCGGTTACTCAGCGTGGCGGTTGAAACGGCGGTGGGTCTGGGTATTTTGGCGGTAATTGCCGTGTATTTGTTTTTGAGCGAGCCCGCCGGTTTATGGCGCGGCGTGCTCGAATTGCTGATACAACCCATGTTGGCCGCCAAACCGGATATTCCAGCGGTTAATGTAAAAGAGGCGGCGGATAAGTTTGCGCATTATATGACAGGCGTCATCGCGGCCGGCAGCATTTACGGTCTGTTGCTGGGCTTGTTTTTGGCGCGCTGGTGGCAAGCCTTGTTGTATAACCCCGGCGGCTTTCGTAGCGAGTTCATCGCTCTTGCCGGACACCGGCCGCTGGCTTTCGCAACCTTGGCCCTGCTGGGTTTCGCCTCGGTCACGTCCGGGCTTGCCTCCGAGCTAAGCTGGAACGTATTGCTGGTGTTGTTCGCGTTGTACACGACGATAGGCACGGCCTTGCTGCATGCGGTATTCGCCGCCGGTAACTGGGCGCGTTTCATGGTGCCGCTGTTATATATCACGCTGGTTGCCGTTCCGCATGTCATGGCGTTAATCGCGCTTTGCGGCGTCGTCGATCCTTGGCTGGACTTACGTAATAAATTCAAATCCAACGGGGCCTGAGGCTCCTAATTTTCGACCGATGGTCGATACGAGGTAATTAAGATGGAAGTCATTCTTCTGGAAAAAACCGCCAACTTGGGCAACCTGGGCGACAAAGTCAGCATCAAGGCTGGCTATGGCAGAAATTACTTGATTCCGCAAGGCAAGGCCGTATTGGCCACGCCAGCGAAAATCAAGGAATTCGAAGAACGCCGCGCCGAACTGGAAAAACAAGCCGCCGACAAATTGGCCGCTGCTACCGCTCGCGGCGAAGCCTTGAGCAAATTGAGCATTGTCATCGCTCACAAAACCGGCGACGAAGGCCGTCTGTTCGGTTCCGTCGGCACCCACAACATTGCAGACGCGGTGACTGCGGCCGGCGTTAAAGTCGAGAAACACGAAGTTCGTTTGCCGAACGGCGTGATTCGCAACATCGGCGAGTACGGCATCGCATTCAACCTGCATGCCGACGTGGTCGTGACCTTACCGATCAAAGTCGTCGCCGAGTAATCCGGTATGATCGTCGTAACCGGAGGGGCCGGCTTCATCGGCAGCAATCTGGTGCTGGGGCTGAATGCTCGCGGTTACGACGATATTTTGGTGGTCGATCATTTGACCAACGGGGTCAAATATAAAAATCTGGTCGAGTGCCGGATCGCCGACTACCTGGATAGAAGTACTTTTCTGGAACGTCTCCAACAAGGCGCGTTCCGGGCCGAAGCGATAGAGGCGATTCTCCATCAGGGAGCTTGTTCGGCGACGACCGAATGGGACGGCCGTTACATGATGGACAATAACTACGAATACACGAAGACGCTGTTTCATTATTGCCAGAGCCATAAAATCCCGTTCATTTACGCGTCCAGCGCCGCGACCTATGGCGCCGATCCGACGTTCAAGGAAGAATTGGCCTACGAAGGTCCGCTGAACGTCTACGGTTATTCCAAGTTTCAATTCGACCAATACCTGCGCCGGCAAACACAGTTGACCGCCCAGGTCGTCGGGTTGCGTTATTTCAACGTCTACGGTCCGCGCGAAGCCCACAAAGGCAGCATGGCCAGCGTTGCGTTTCATCTGAACAACCAAATCAAACAAGCCGACGCGATCAAGCTATTCGAAGGTTGCGACGGTTACGGTAACGGCGAGCAACGCCGCGACTTCGTTTACGTCGGCGACGTGGTCGACGTCAATTTGTGGTTCCTCGATCATCCGGCGGTTTCCGGTATTTTCAATTGCGGTACCGGCCGCAGCCAGACCTTTAACGATGTCGCCAACGCCGTCATCGCCTATTACGGTCGCGGTCGTATCGAATACATTCCCTTCCCCGAGCACCTAAAAGGTTGCTATCAGAGCTTTACCGAAGCCAATCTCGATAAATTGCGCGCCAGCGGTTGCGACCTGCGGTTTAAAACCGTCGAAGAAGGCGTGCGTTTATATATGCAATGGCTGAACAGCTAAGATAAAAACGCTGCAACAACCTCTGCGAAAACTCCATACACCCCTTCGTAACAGGACGCCGCAACTGGTTGTTCTGCGACACGGTGGCCGGTGCTCAGGCCAGCGCCAATCTCTATTCGCTCATCGAAACCTGCAAAGCCAACCGCATCGATCCCTACAGCTATTTGGTGGAATTGTTCCGTCTGTTGCCGCAGGTCAAAACCGTCGAAGACTTCGACGCCCTGCTACCTTGCAACAGGGCAAGTGTTCGCTGCCAGCTTATTCGATTTCGCTTCCAATTCGGTGGCGTTGAATCGTAACGCGCCACCTTCTCCGGCGGCGTTGGTAAGGTAATTCCGATTGTCCCAAATGTGTACGCCGGGTCATGAGTTGCTTTGTGTCGGCTAGCGCTTGCGTCGCGATAGGTTTAATCCGCCCCACGCCGTTTGTGCGGGATCGTGTTAACCTGAGATTTTATCCAAACCTAACGGTATGCCACGCATTATCCTGATTCGCCATGGTCGGCCGGCCGTGGCGCTGACCGGCAGGGCCAGGGCTCGCGAGCTGGCCGGCATTGCTCGCGCCTACCAAAACGCCGACATCGTCGATACGCCGCCGCCGGCAACGTTGGCGATCGCCGCCGGCGCCAAGCGGGCGGTTTGCAGCGATTTGCCGCGCGCCCGGCAGTCGGCGCGGGCCTTGGGATTCGACGATCGGCAAGCGGCGGAGGCGGTGTTTCGCGAAGCGGCGTTGCCGCATTTCAGTAGCGGTGCTTTAAAGCTGCCGATTTCGGTTTGGTTGACCTTGTTGCGTTTGGCATGGTTGGCGGGATATGCCCGAAATGGCGAATCGTATCGCAACGCCAGGCGCCGCGCGCGGACCGCGGCCCAGCGCTTGATTGGCCTGGCCGCCGAACTTGAGCCGGTGGTCTTGGTGGGGCATGGCGTCATCAACTACTTGATCGCGCGGGAATTGCGGGCCCAGGGCTGGAGCGGTCCCGCGAAACAGGACCATGACTTTTGGGCATTCGCGGTATATCAGCGGCCCGGCACCGCTTCGGTCGGCGATTAAGCGGCGTCGGCCAATTCCGGTATCAGGCGGCGCAGCCGAAAGTAGGTCGCCAGATAGGTCAGCCAGGCCAGCAACGCGAACAGCGCGCACATGCTAAACAGCGTTGGGTAATCGGCGCCGCCGGCCAGCAGCGATGCGGCGAGGTTGGGGCCGAAGATTTGCCCTAAGCCTTGCGCGGCGGGAATCAGCGACGAATAGCGGCCGGAGTGGTCGGCGTTGGCGATAAAACCCATTTGATACACGTCGATAAAAATCCACAGCCAATTGAACGCCAACAGGCTCAGCGTCACGCTCGCGGTATTCATGCCCAAGCCGAGCAAGCCGACCGCCGCCGCCATCATCATCAACGCCGCCAATAGCGGCCTGGCCAAGCCGAAGCGGTTGCTGATCCGGGTCGCCAGCAAGCAACCCAAAATCCCGGCCAGCGAACCCCACACCAGCAAGCGGCTGATCCAATCCGGCGCGACGCCGGCCGAGCGGGCCGCGAGTTCGATATAGGTCCAATAACCGCCGATGTTGGTATAGGTCAGCAATATCGCCAGCAGGCACAGCCAAACCAGATAGGCCGGCACGCGGCGATGTTCGACGCGGTGGCCTTCGCCATTCTCGACATCGACGGCCACGTCCAACTGGCGGTCCGCGGCGTGGGCGGGCATCCAGTTCAGCCCCGCCAGACCGAGGGCGTAGGCCGCGATGAAACCGGCGTAAATGCCGTTCATCGACAAGTGCGGCAATACCTGCAATTCCAGCGCCTGGGAAAACGCGAACGCGAACAGCATGCGGTTATAGGCCTGGGCCGGCCGCGCGGTGGCGCCCAGATTGGCCACCGCCACCGACGTGTACAGACCGCTGCCCAAGCCGGCCAGCAGTCGAAGAAGCAGCGTGATCGGGTATTGTTGATAACGCAGACACAAGACATTGGCGACGATCACGGTCAGCGCGCCCAGCCATACCAGGCGCCGCCGGTTGCCCTTGGCAATCAAGGCCGCGCCCAGCGCCGCGCCGGCGGCCAAGCCGCCCAAATCGGCGCTGGACAGCCGGCCGACCTGTTCTTCGGAAAACCCCAGCAAGGCCACGCGTGCGGCACTGATCGCCGGCAAGGCCACCAACACACCGTAGCCGACCAGCGTCATGTACAGCGAAATCGCGATGGATCGCCCATCGTCGAAGGGCGAGCGGAAATGATGGAGACGACTGGCGGCGGCGGTCACGGGGCTTGGCGAAGCAGACAACAAAACCGCGATTTTACAGGCATCCGGATGCAGGGTGGGCCGGCTTCCGGCAATGTGCCGCAACCCCGCGCCGCCAAGGCCTTGGATTGCCGGTTCGGCCGGCGATTGGTTGAGCCTTGCGTGGATCGTTGACCTCGCCGAAGCGGAAGCCTTTGTGGATGTCGCGCCGCCGGTCTTTCCGATCGATCGACAACGGCGACGGCACGGCTTCCACAGCAAAATTCATCGCGCATTGCCGGCGCGGATTGGGCGGCGACCGCGAAACCGGAGCGGACCTGGGTCAAAAACGCCTGGGCGGCGGCGGTCTCCGCGCTCGGATCGACCGCGACCGCTCGCAACAGATCGCAGCGTGGACGGCTTATCCGATCCAGCGCTGCCGCGTTAGCGCTCCGTTGAGTTTTGCGCCGCCGATGCCGTTGATACCCGGTGCCGAGTATTTTTTGCCCGGCGTCGAGCCAACGATACCCGGTTTTGGGGCTGCGCTTTCTAGCAATTTAGGTTTTTGATGTTTGAAGTTCCCTTCGGCTCCGCTCAGGGTACGGTTGAGGCTCGACCGGGATTACGGTCAGGGAACGGTTGAGGCCCGACCGGGATTACAGTCAGGGAACGGATAAGTCGGCCCAACTCCGCATGAGGGACGGACGGATAAAACCCGGCCCGGCTCCGCTCGGGGAATGGTTGATGTTTGAGGTTCCCTTCGGCTCCGCTCAAGGAACGGTTAAGACCCGATTGTTTGGTTTCATTGCACTTACGTTGTAAATGGTCGGGTCGGCCGCGTAATTCAAGCACCAGCGAGCGCGTATTTGACCGGACCCAGGCGAATGGCCTTTTAACGGTCCCGAGGCCGGATCAATAATCATGTTACCGGCCCAATCTAGCGTTGGTCCGCCAAGAGGCGGGCCCTGCGTTTTTGCCGCCAGCGGATGAAACCGGTCACGTACAGTATCGCCGGTACCGGACCGCAGGCTATCACCAACAGTTGTCCGGCCAAGCCCAAGGCCTGACCGCTGTGCAGGCCGAATTGCCAGGCGTGAAAGCGGTCGCCGGCGCTGAGGTGGGCCGGGTCGGTTCGGTGCAATAGGGCGCCGGAATATTGATCGATGGTCAGGCGATGGCCGGCCAGCGTCGGCGTCACTTCGTCGCCGCCGAACAACTCGACGACGTAGACGCCGTCCGGCATGGTCGGCAAGGCCAGCGTCGCCGGTTTGCCGCCGGGAAAATAGCGCCGCGCCGCCGCGACGGCGGCATCCACCGACAGCGCGAGGCCGGCGCCGGGCGTCGAGTGCAAGTCGTCCGGCGCGGTCGTCAGCGGCGAAAAGCGATCGACGATGGCCCGGCTTTGCGCCGGAAAGTTCATGTAGGCGCCGGTGAACAACAACGCGGCGAACACGACAAACCCATAGCTCCCGGCCAATTTATGCAGATCGAACACCCGCCGTTGGCGGCTGGCACCGGCCTTGGCCGTCAACGCCGCGCGCCATTTGCCGGGGGTCGGCCACCACAACGCGATACCGCTCAGGACCGAAACCAAACCGATCAAGCCGATGCCGCCCACCAGGGTTTGGCCGGTTTCGCCCAGCCAAAACGAGTCGTGAAATCGGTAAATCACGGTCATGATCGGTCCGTGCCAACTGCAACAGGCGGCGAAGTCGCCCCACAAGCGCTGGCCGACCACGCTAGCGGTGTAGGGATCGATGAAAATTTCGTAGCTGTCCGGCGATGCCGGCAGGCGGTAACTGAAGCGGAAGGCTTGATCGGCGCGCTGCGGAAACATCAGCCAGTCCAGCGGCGCGGCATCGGCCGGTAGGTAGGCCCGCGCCGCCGCGATGATTTCGGCCAAGGGCCGCGTCACCGCGCCGGGCGGAACCGCTACCCGCGTCAGCTCACGATTCAACCAGGCATCCAGCGGCCAACCGAACACGATCAGGCTGCCGCTCAGGCCGATCAGCGTTAGCGGCAGGCCCAGGATCAGGCCCAGATAACGATGCAGCCTCAACCAGAGGCCGCGTAGGCGCTGGCGGCTCATTCAATACTCGATACGCAACGAGCCCATGAAGGTGCGCGGCATGCCGTAATGGATGACCTGGCCGCCGTTGCTGCCGGAGTAATAGGTCTTGTCCAGCAGGTTGTCCACGTTCAGCTGCAGGCTGGCCCGGCTGCCGCCGAGCTTGAGTTTATAGCCGGCCATCAGGTTAAAGGTGGCGTAGCCGGGTAGGGTGTAGCTGTTGTCGAAGTCGCCCTTGCGGTTGCCGATCGCGGTCGCGCCGCCACCCAGCGTCAGACCGTTCAGGTCGCCGGACTGGAATTCGTAGGTGGTCCACAAGCTGCCGTTGTGGCGGGCGACGTTGGGGTTGCGCTTGCCGGTTTTGCCGGGCGTCACGTTGCCGGTGCCGTCGTCGGCATAATCCTTGGTGACTTCGACGAAGGGGGTGTAGGCGTAGGCGCCGATGATCTGCCAGCCGGGCAGGAGCTTGCCGGCCAAATCGACTTCCAGGCCGCGGCTTGCTACTTCGCCGATGGCCACCGAGCGGTTGGGATGCAGCGGATCGACGGTCGGCATGTTTTGCTTGGTCAAGTCGAAGTAGGCCAGCGTGCCGGTGAAGCGTTCGTCCCACAGCTCGGTCTTGACGCCGACTTCCCATTGCCGCGCGGTTTGCGGCCGGAGCGGCTTGTTATCCTGATCGAAGGCGTTGGTCGCGCCGAAGTTTTCGGTGTAGCTGCCGTAGACCGACAATTGCGGAATCGGCCGCCACAACAGACCGCCGCGCGGGCTGACCCGGTCGTCGACGTAGCTGCTGAACGGCGCGAAGTTGTCGGTGGTGGTGGCGTTGTCGTAACGTAAGCCGCCCAGGGCGTGCAGGTTGAAGGGCAGTTTGACTTGGTCCTGCAAATATACGCCGTACCACTCGGTCAGGCTACCGTACTGGCCGGCGCTGCCGTCGGCCAGCGACGGCCGGTTGGCCAAATGGCTGGGGTTGTAAACGTTGATTGGCAAGTCGCCGATGTAGTCGGCGTAAGCGGCCACTTCGTCTTGCTGATAGTAATCGCCGCCGAGCAACAGCGTGTGCTTGGCACCCCAGGTGTCGAACTTGCCGGTCAGGTCGACGTTGGTGAAATAAGTGTTCATCGTATCGGTTTGCTGACCGTAATAGCGGCTGTCCACGCCGTCGCCAATCCAGCCGTTGCGGCCCACATACACTTCGTCCTCGGTGACCAGCTGCGTGTTGAAGCGTTGCTTGATGTTCCAGTCTTCGTTGAAGTCGTGCGACCAATTCAGCCCCACCAAGATCTGTTCGTTATTGCGCTTGGCCCAGGATTCGCCGAGATTGCGTTCGCGCGGCAGTAGAATCGGCTTGCCGTTCAGCGGCGGAATGCCGATGTCAACCGGCGAGCGGATGTTGGCGTATTCCAGTTCCAGGCCAACGCGGGTGCGCGGGCTGATTTCCCAGACCAGGACCGGCGCGACGAAGATGTTTTCGTTCTTGTTGAATTCCTTGAACGAGTGGGCGTCTTCGTAGGACAAGTTCACCCGGTAGCGCAGCGATTTGTCGGCCGTTAACGGACCGGTCGCGTCGATCGCGGTGCGGTAAAAATCGTAAGAGCCGAATTGCTGTTGCAACGAATAATACGGATCGGCCAACGGTTGCTTGGTAACGATGTTGATCACGCCGCCGGGGTCGGCGCGGCCGTACAGAATAGAGCCGGGGCCTTTCAGCACTTCCACTCGCTCCACGTTGGCCATTTCCCTGGGTGAAAACAACCCCATCCGCAGGCCGTCGCGGTAGGTGTAAAAACTTTGAAAGCCGCGCACGTTAAAGCTTTCCACGGTCAAGTTGCCGGCCGGCTCGCGGGTCACGCCGCTGACGTTTTGCAGCGCCCGCTCCAAACGCACGCCTTGCTGATCCTCGATGACTTGTTGCGGAATCACCTTGACCGAAAACGGGGTTTCGATCAGCGCGGTATCGGTTTTGGTGGCGGTCGCGGCGGTAGGGCGGGTGTAGTCCGGATTGTAGGGGTTGGTGCTGTCGTAAATGGCATTCGCGGTGACGGTCACCGCGCCCAGTGTCGAAGCGCCGTCGTTACCGGCCGGCTTGAGGGTGACGGTACCGTCGGCGCCGATATGGAATGTCAGGCCGCTACCGGTCAGTAGGCGGCGCACGGCTTCCGTCAGCGTGAAATCGCCTTGCAGCGCCGGGCTGGTCTTGCCGGCGGCCGATTGTTCGGCATACAGCATCGCTGCGCCGGACTGGGCCGATAGCTGTTGCAAGGCCGAGACCAGGCTTTGCGCCGGAATGTTAAATCGGTGGATGCCTTCCTCGGCGTAGGCTTGCGCGGACATCAGCGCGATGCCGGCCGCCAGGCGTTTGATTGTCGGTGTCATATTCCTGTTCTCCATTTTTGGGGGTTACACAGGCATAGACGCAGCGGATTGCAAATCCCGCCAGCAGAGACGATTTGTGCCGCTTCGAGCTGGTTCGGAAGACTTGGGGGCATGTTCCCAGGCCGCGCCGCAACCTATGTTGATTTGGCATCCCGTCCAGCCTTCCAGCCAACCCGCGAACACCGAAAACCGATATGGCCCGTATCTTGAATACTTTTTAAGCCAAGTCGCGATAAGATGGCCGGTTTGCTCGGTCCGGGTCGGCCGGCCGACGGGACCCGCGGCTGCCGTCGCGTCCGATGTCGGGTGGACGTTCGCGCGGCGGGCGTGCCGAGATTGTGTGGAATCCGACAAATTCGAATTTAATTGAAGATTAATCAAACGAGGAGATGAAACCGTGCCTGGATTATTAGCCCATGTCGATCCGGATGGCTTGTTGGAATATTCGGTGGTCTACACCGACCGCGCGACCAATCATATGTCGGTAGTGTTTCAGGAAACCCTGCGCGACATCTCGCGCATTCTGAAAACCGTTTACAACGCCGAAGCGGCGATCGTCGTGCCGGGTTCAGGGACTTTCGGCATGGAAGCGGTGGCGCGCCAATTCGCCACCGGCAAAAAATGTCTGGTGATACGCAACGGCTGGTTCAGCTATCGCTGGACCCAGATTTTCGAGATGGGGGCGATCCCATCCGAAGCGGTCGTGCTGGCGGCCCGGCCCAACGAAGCGGGACCGCAACCGGCCTATACGCCGGTACCCGTCGAGGAAGCGGTGGCGGCCATCGCCCGCGAGAAACCGGATTTTGTGTTTGCGCCGCACGTGGAAACCTCGGCCGGCATGATGTTGCCTGACGATTATCTGCGGGCGCTGGCCGACGCGGTGCACGCGGTTGGCGGGCTGTTTGTGCTGGATTGCATCGCATCCGGCACGGTCTGGGTAGACATGAAGCAGCTTGGCGTGGACATCTTGATCAGCGCGCCGCAGAAAGACTGGAGCGCGTCGCCGTGTTGCGGCCTGGTGATGCTGGGTGCGGCGGCGCGCGAGCGCATCGACGCTACCACCAGCACCAGCTTCGCCGCCGACCTGAAAAAATGGTTGCAAATCATGGAAGCTTACGAGCAGGGCGGCCACGCGTATCACGCGACGATGCCGACCGACGGTTTGCGCGGCTTGCGCGCGGTGATGCTGGAAACCGAAGCCTACGGTTTCGCCAAGGTTAAGGACGAGCAGTTGGAATTGGGAAGTCGCGTGCGCGCCTTACTGGCCGAACGCGGCTTTAAATCGGTCGCCGCGACCGGTTTTGGTGCGCCGGGCGTGGTGGTGTGCTACACCAGCGACGACGACCTCAAGACCGGCAAGAAATTCGTCGATCTGGGTTTGCAGATCGCCGCCGGCGTGCCGTTGCAGTGCGGCGAAGGTGCGGATTTCAAAACCTTCCGGCTCGGTTTGTTCGGTTTGGACAAGCTGCAAAACCTCGACCGCACCGTGGCGACGCTGGCGGCGGCTTTGGACCAACTGTAAGACTCTCCGCCGGGCCGGGGCCGAGCGGTGTCGCGACGGCGCCTGGCCGAAGCCGGGTTGCGGTGTTGCCGGCGGCGGGGCGCGGCAACTCTGTTAAAATGCCGCCTCCTACTTTTTTAGGGCCGGGCTAGTTCTACTTTGTGAGATTGGTTGAAGATCGTCATGCCCGCCGGGAAGCGGGCATCCGGTGCCGTGGATGGTCTGCTAAATCCGTCCATGGCGTTTGGATTCGCTCCGCGCTCTAACGGGTCCGGCCTCCATGCCGGAATGACGATGCTTATTGAGTCATCTGACAAAGTACAACTAGGCCCAGCCTCTCTATCTAACGGATATTTTCTTGATCTCTACAGCTAACATCACGATGCAATTCGGGGCCAAGCCCCTGTTCGAAAACATTTCGGTCAAATTCGGCAACGGCCATCGCTTTGGTCTGATCGGCGCGAACGGTTGCGGCAAATCGACCTTTATGAAAATCCTCAGCGGTGATTTGGAGCCCTCGGCCGGCAATGTCAGCATCGCGCCCAACGATCGCATCGGCGTGTTGCGTCAGGATCAATTCGCCTACGAAGACCGCCGCGTATTGGACGTGGTGATGATGGGCCACGCCGAAATGTGGGCGGCGATGTCGGAACGCGACGCCATTTATGCCAATCTGGACGCGACCGAAGACGACTACATGCGCGCCGCCGAGTTGGAAGCCGTATTCGCCGAATACAACGGCTACACCGCCGAATCCCGAGCCGGCGAACTGCTGCTGGGGCTGGATATTCCGCTGGAGCAGCATAACGGTCCGATGAGCGCGGTCGCCCCCGGCTGGAAACTGCGGGTGTTGCTGGCCCAGGCCTTGTTCGCCGATCCCGACATCATGTTGCTCGACGAGCCGACCAACAACCTGGATATCAACACGATACGCTGGCTGGAAAACGTGCTGAACGAGCGCGAATCGACGATGGTGATCATTTCCCACGATCGGCATTTCTTGAACAGCGTCTGCACCCACATGGCCGATCTGGATTACGGCGAGCTGCGGGTGTATCCGGGCAACTACGACGATTACATGACCGCCGTGACCCAGGTCAGGGAGCAGTTGCTAGCCAGCAATGCCAAGAAAAAAGCCCAGATCGCCGAATTGCAGACCTTCGTTAGCCGCTTTTCCGCCAATGCGTCCAAGGCCAAGCAAGCCACGTCGCGGGCGCGGCAGTTGGAAAAGATCAAGCTCGATGAAGTCAAGCCGTCCAGCCGGGTCAACCCCTTTATTCGTTTCGACCAAGCCAAAAAACTGCATCGCTTGGCCGTGGAAGTGGAAAACCTTGGCAAAGGCTATGGCGAGCGGCCTTTGTTCGAAAACCTCAATTTGATGATCGCCGCTGGCGAGCGGGTGGCGGTGATCGGCCCCAACGGCATCGGTAAGTCCACCTTGTTGAAAACCCTGGTCGGCGAATTGGCGCCGGATCAAGGTGAGGTCAAGTGGGCCGAAAACGCCGATGTCGGCTATTTCGCGCAAGACCACGCCGAGGATTTTGCCGAAGATCTGACCTTGATCAATTGGATGGGCCAGTGGCGGAAGGAAAGCGACGACGATCAAGTGATACGCGGCACGCTGGGCCGTTTGTTGTTTTCGCAGGACGAGATCAATAAATCGGTGAAGGTGCTGTCCGGCGGCGAACAAGGCCGGATGCTGTTCGGCAAGCTAATCCTGCAAAAAAACAACGTGCTGGTGTTGGACGAGCCGACCAACCACTTGGACATGGAATCGATCGAATCGCTGAACATCGCGTTGGAAAACTACCCCGGCACATTGATTTTCGTCAGCCACGACCGCGAGTTCGTCTCGTCCTTGGCCACCCGCGTTATCGAACTCACCCCGAACGGCGTTGTCGATTACCAAGGCGAATACGAAGAGTATTTGCGCAGCCAGGATATTGCGTAGTCCCGTCCGCTTACTTAAAACGGCTCGGCACGATGCCATATTTTTTCAGCTTGGCGTAAACCGCTCTCGGCGTTAGCCCCATCGCGTCGGCGACCGGTTTGACGTTGCCGCGATGGTTTTGCAATGCCTGCCGCAGGAAGGCCGATTCGGCGTCATCGACCAAGCTTTGCTTGTGCGTTCGCCAGTCGTGGCCGACGGCGACAGGTTGTCTGTCCAGCTCAAGACGGGTCAATTCGCTGCCCTTGCAGAACAACACGCTGCGTTCCAACGTGTTTTCCAGCTCACGCACGTTTCCGGGCCAATGGTAGGCGCGGATTTGTCCCATCACGTCGCGGCTGACCGACTGAACGTTTTTCGCGTAGGCTTGGTTCAGGCGTTTCAAGATCAATTGCACCAGATGTGGCAAGTCTTCCGGTCGTTGAGCCAACGGCGGTATCCATAGGCGCACCACATTCAAGCGATAGAATAAGTCCTGTCGAAATAAGCCTTGTTCGACGTGTTGCGTCAAGGATCGGTTGCTGGCCGAAACGATCCGCACGTCGACGTGCAAGGTGTGCTTGCCGCCGACCCGCTCCATCTCGCCCTCCTGAATCACGCGCAATAAGCGGGTTTGCGCGGCGGGGGACAAGGCATCGACTTCGTCGAGAAACAGTGTTCCGCCCTCGGCGCGTTCGAAAAAACCTTGATGAACCTCGATGGCGCCGGTAAACGCGCCTTTTTCGTGGCCGAACAACGCGCTTTCGATCAGACTTTCCGGTATAGCTCCGCAATTGATCGCCACGAACGGTTTGTGACCTCGGTCGCTCATCGCGTGTATCGCTCGCGCTATCAACTCCTTACCCACGCCGGTTTCGCCATTAATCAGTACCGTGGCCTTAGTCGGCGCCACGACTTCAACTTGTTGCAAGACGCTTTGCATCGCCGCCGATTTGGCGACGATGGCCGGCGCTGGTTTGGTGGGATGACGCTTGGGTAGGCTCCACCAGACGTTACGCATCCGCTCTTCAATCCGCGAATGCAGCGCGGCCATTTCCAGCTTATCTTCCGGCTGATCCTCGCGGCGATATTCCAGACCGGGTTTGCCGACGGCGCCATCGCGCCGAGTGTGAATGCACACTTCGCAACCTCCGTTTTGCCGAGCGATGCTCTGGCGGATTTCGACTTTGGCGTAGCCGAAATTCCGGGCGGCGATTCCGCCAAACACGCTCGAGGTCATTCGACATAGTTCCGGAAAATTGCTTACGCCGTCCCCGAACGGACAACGGGTGTTAACGACGGTAATGGTGCCGGCCTCCACGGAAGCTAGCGAAAAATTGCCGCCGATATGATTTTTTAGAGCCAGAATCAAGTCGATGTAGGCGTCCTGGTCCAGTTCGCCGGACCGTCGGTATTCGGCCCGGTAAGTTTGCTCGAAGTACAGACCGGCACTCTTGGCGATGCGTTCGATCAAGGATTCGCAGTAGTCGCCGCCTTCCTGTTCGCAGGCGTGCATCAATTCCAGGATGAAGGTTTGCAGAAAAAACGCCGGGGAAATCTGGGAAAAATCGTGTTCGTTCATCGATCGCTAACAATTGAAATTAAATTTCACTCATTGAAGCACGGATTCGCGATTTGGCCGAATGGCTTGCGGTAGGTCTTTGATTTTACGCTGATCAGGCATGTTTTAAGGCTTGGCCCGCGTATTGCTGTACTCGATGCGCCAGCCGGGTAAATTGCCGATTTCATTAAATCCGCGGGCTGGATTTAACAACAACGATAACGATCTTTCGAGGACAATAACATGAGTGACAACAAACCGCCATTGAACCCGCATCCATTGAGCGAATACGTGGCCTGGGCCGGTAATCGCAATCGCGAACCGATTTTAGGCGTATTAAAAGAGAAACTCCCCAAAGATAAAGGTCGGGTTTTGGAAATGGCCAGCGGCAGCGGCATGCATATCAATTTTTTCGCGCCGCATTTCGACCACTTGCACTTCCATCCGACTGATAAGGATCGGGAGGTCTTCGATAACATCAAGCAATTTACGGTGGATCACGGTAACGACAATATTGCCGACCCGGTCCATTTGGATTTGACCGATCCCGACACCTGGTTCAATCCCGGCGCGAAAGGCAGTTTCGACGCCATCTTTTGTATCAACATTTTTCAGGTTGCGCCGATCTCCATCGCCGACGGCATGATGGAGTGCGCCTCACACTTGCTCGACAATCAGGGTATTTTGCTGATTTACGGCCCGTTCCGCGTGGAAGGCACTTTTACGACCGATTCGAACAAGGTGTTTCACGAAACTCTCAGTTCGGCGGGCGTTTCCGAGTGGGGCTTGAAAGATGTCGCCGATTTACGCGCCGCGGCCGAGCGGCACGGCATGGAATTGAAGGAGCAAATCGACATGCCGGCGAATAATTTCTCGCTGATTTTCGGCCGAAAATCCTAAGGAGGAGCGATGAGCGGATTCGGGTCGGCGGTTGTCATCGGGGTAGGGCCGGAGCGGGGATTGGGCGCCGCGTTGGCCAAACATTTCGCCGCGCAAGGGTTGCACGTATTCATTGCCGGACGTAGCGCCGGCAAACTGGAGCTGGTCGCCGAAAAAATCGCCCAGGCGGGCGGTCGGAGTAGCGCGGTAGTGGCCGATGCCACGTGCGAAACGGATGTCGAGCGTCTGTTCGACGCGATTCGCGAAAGCGGCTTGCCATTGGCGATCGCGGTGTATAACGTCGACAGCAACAACTGCGCGCCGTTGCTGGAAACCGACAGCGATATGTTTAGCCGCCTGTGGCGGCAAAACTGTCTCGGCGGGTTTTTATTCGGGAAACAGGCGGCCGCGATCATGCAATCCCAGGGACGTGGCACGTTGATTTTTACCGGCGCGACGGCCTCAACCCGCGCCAGACCGCCGTTTACCGCGTTCGCCACCGCCAAGGCTGGCTTACGGGCCTTAGCGCAGGGCATGGCGCGGGAGTTCGGGCCCAAGGGTGTCCACGTCGTTCATACCATTATCGACGGCGTTATCGACGGCGACAGGGCAAGAGGCCAGTTTTCCCGATACGTCTCGACCAAGGGCGACGACGGCTTGTTAAAGCTGGAGGCGCTGGCCGAAAACTACTGGGCGCTGCACCGGCAGCATCCCAGCGCCTGGACGCAGGAGCTGGATTTTCGACCCTTTAAGGAGCCGTTTTGAACAGATTGGCCGATCGATCGGCGCAAGCCAAGACTCGTCGGCGCCGACCGATAAGTTAACGATCGTCAAACGGTTTTCGTGCACGGGAAATTACAGGATCGGTTTGTGAGCGGCGATTGGGAGTATTCCTAGACCCGTATGTCGGTACGCCTTCCAACGCCTTTCAGAGTAAACACACTAATTCAAACGAGGTAGACGGATGAAAATATTTTTGTATGCGGAGTTCCAAGTGGCGATTCCGTTCGAGCATATTGATTGGAGACCGATCAATGTCGAGATGAAAACATATCCGGGTTTAAAGTCCAAAACTTGGTTGAGCGGTATCAACAATCACACGGTAGGCGGTTTTTACGAATTCGATTCGATAGAAAATGCCCAACGTTATATCGACGGCTTGTTACTGCCGTTTACCCAACAAGTGAAGGGCAATTTGTCGGTAAAACTGTTCGATGGCGATGTCACCCAAGACGCCAATATCGGCATGGACTCCCCGTTTTATACGGGTGGATAGCTTGGATAACGATGACGTTGCCCGTCGCGTTCAATACCGGAAGCCACGCACTTGAAATTCGTTAGAAGACGTCACGTTTACGCCAATATCGGCACGTTACCCTGGCGTTTCCAGGCGATCGGTCGCAAAGTCCGGCGCAGGGACGCCTAATGCGCGAGGGATGATCGTAACCGTACGCGGGGCGATGAAATCCACGTTGATGTTCTCGGTACTGCCGGCGCTATCGACGATGATGGAAATTTCCTTCGAGACCTGGACTTTCTTTGCGCTGCCCAGTTGTTCCACCAGGCGGAAGCCCAGCTCTTCGGGAATCACCGTGCCGCCGGTCAGAATCGCCATGTCTTCCAGCATGGCTTTGCGGCGGTCGCCGAAGCCGGGCGCCTTGACCGCGCAGACTTTCAATATGCCGCGCAAGGTGTTGACCACCAGGGTCGCCAGCGCTTCGCCTTCTACGTCTTCGGCGACGATCGGTAGCGAACGGCCGGCTATGGAGACTTTTTCCAACGGCGGGATCAGATCGCGGATGTTCGATATTTTCTTGTCGTGCAGCAGGATATAAGGATTTTCCAGTTCGGCGGTCATGCCTCTTTTTGGTTGGCGAACTACGGCGAAATGTAGCCGCGGTCGAACTGCATGCCTTCCACCACCTCCAGTTCATTCTGCATGCCGGAGCCCCCTTCGACGGTAATCACGCCTTCCTTGCCGACCTTGTCCATCGCATCGGCGATGATTTGACCTACAGCGTCGTCGGAGTTGGCCCAAATGGTACCGACTTGGGCGATGGCTTTGCTGTCGGTGCAGGGCTTGGAGAGTTTTTTCAATTCCTCGACCGCGACGCTAACGGCTTGGTCGATGCCGCGCTTGATGCCCATAAGATTGGCGCCGGCCGAGACCGATTTTAAACCTTCGCGGACGATGGCTTGCGCAAGACCCGTGGCGGTGGTAGTGCCGTCGCCGGCCACGTCGGAAGTCTTGGAAGACATTTCCTTGACCATTTTTGGGCGCCCATGTTCTCGAACCTGCCTTTCAGCTCGATTTCTTTTGCTACGGAGACGCCGTCCTTGGTCAAGGTCGGCGCGCCGAAACTGCGCTCCAATACTACATTGCGGTCTTTCTGGCCCAGAGTTTGTTTGACGGCATCGGCCAGAACATTCACCCCGCCAGCATGCGTTGGCTGGCTTCGTCGGCAAATAACGCTTGTTTGGCAGCCATAAATGCTTTTCCTCCAAAAACACTTAAATCGGAATGTTAAAAATGAATCGTCTTGGAAATTCAGCCTTCTAAGACGCCGAGGATTTCGTCCTCGCGCACCACGACATGCTCGACGCCGCCGACCTTGACTTCGTCCCCAAGCGAAATTACATCTGCGATTGCAGATAATTTTCCAGGCCGACCATTTGGATTAGACCCAATTGCTGTTCCAGCCAATGGGCGTGGTCTTCTTCGGTGTCGTCCAGCATCACTTCCAGGATTTCGCGGGTTTGGTAATCGCGCACGCTTTCGCAGTAGGCGATGACTTTGCGCAACGCGCCGACTACTGAAATTTCCACCGCCAGATCGTTTTTCAGCATCTCCGGCACCGTCGCGCCGACCAACAGCGGGTCGCGTTTGGACAGATTCGGCGTCCCCTCCAGGAACAGAATCCGCTTGATTAGCGCGTCGGCATGGTTGGTTTCGTCTTGTACTTCGTGGGCGATGCGCTCGTACAGTTTGTGTAATCCCCAGTTCTGATACATTCGGGAATGCACGAAGTATTGGTCTATCGCCGTTAGCTCGCCCGCCAGCAGTTCGTTGAGGTAGTCGATGACTTGTTTATCGCCTTGCATATCCGCTCTCCCGTGTTGAATTGTCTGGGGACTATGGTAATACAAAACCCTTTGGTCCGTTGGTGTTCCGGGCGGTGGCTCGGGCTTTTCCGGCTTTCTGACTATACTCAGGACGTCCACCGCATTCGCGGTAGCGATTCCTGATTAATGAAGGTTCTCACCTTGGCCCTACGGATTGGCGATTGGCGCCGTTCACGGTAAGCTTGGGCTGGCTTCGATCGGCGTCGTCCAGGAGGGGAGATATGTCCGAGTTAAAGACCACACCACTTTACGATTTGCATGGCCGGCTAGGCGCGAAAATGACCGCCTTTGCCGGTTATCGGATGCCGGTGCAATACCGAAACGGCATTCTGCGCGAGCATCGGCATTGTCGAGAGCAGGCCGGATTGTTCGATATTTCGCACATGGGTCAGTGTCTGGTGCTGGGCAAGCATGCCGCCGAAGCACTGGATCAATTGACGCCGGGCGGCATGACCGAACTTACGATCGGCGCGCAGAAATACTCGGTGTTAACCCATCCCGACGGCGGCGTGATCGACGACATCATCGTCACCCGGATTCCGTCCGGGGTATCGATTGTCGTCAATGCCGGCTGCAAAGCCGGCGATTTTGCCTATCTGCAATCCGTTTTGCCCGCTTCTTGCGAATTCGTCGAACAGTCGGAGTTGGCTCTGTTGGCATTACAAGGACCGTCGGCCGCGACTATTCTCGAAAAGCTTTCGCCAAGTGCCTCGGCCTTGAAATTCATGCAGGTTTGCGACGACGACATCGCCGGGATCGCTTGCCACATTAGTCGTAGCGGTTACACCGGCGAGGATGGATTCGAGCTGTCGGTGCATGTTGACGATGTCGAGCGGCTAGCGGTTTTGTTGCTGGAACAGGATGGCGTGGCGCCGATAGGCTTGGGTGCCCGCGATACCCTGCGTTTGGAAGCCGGTTTATGTCTGTACGGCCACGAGCTGAGTGCCGATATTAGCCCGGTCGATGCCGGGTTGTCGTGGGTATTTAAACAAGGTCATCAAGATTTTCCAGGCAGTTCGATCATTCTGCCGCAGTTGCAACACGGACCGCGCCGGCGAAGGGTCGGATTGAGCATAACCGGCAAAATGCCGGTGCGCGATGGTGCCAAGCTGTTTGCCGGCGAGCGGCCGGTTGGCGTTGTCACCAGCGGCGGCTATTCGCCAACGCTAGGCCGGCCGATCGCGATGGCCTTGGTCGAAGCGGCCTGCAGCCAAGTCGGTACCGAATTGCTTGCCCAAGTCCGGGACCAAACCGTACAGGCCAGCGTCTGTCGGTTGCCCTTTGTTCCTCACCGTTATCGGAGATAGGCTATGTCGGAACGTCTAGGTCTCGATCAATTGGAAATGCGCGGCAACTTCATCCAACGTCATATCGGCCCGGACCGCGAACAGGCTCAAGCCATGTTGGCCGCGTTGGGTTTGGAAAGGCTGGAGGACCTGATCGATAAAGTGGTGCCGGCCGACATTCTGAACCGTGAGCCACTCAAACTTACCGAAACCATCAGTGAGCGGGCGGTCATCAAATATCTGCGGCGGATGCGCGAGCGCAATCAGGTGCTGACTTCGATGATCGGTATGGGCTATTACGATACTATCCTGCCGTCGGTCATCAAGCGCAATGTGCTGGAGAACCCCGGTTGGTACACGGCTTATACACCGTACCAGGCCGAAGTGAGCCAGGGCCGGTTGGAGGCGCTGTTGAATTTCCAGCAGATGATCATCGATCTGACCGGCATGGAACTGGCGAACGCTTCACTGCTGGACGAAGCCACTGCGGTCGCCGAAGCGATGACGATGTCGCGGCGGCTGGCGAAGAGCTCGTCGAATCTGGTGGTCGTGGACCGCGATTGCCATCCGCAAACGATCGCCGTCGTGCAAACTAGGGCCAGTTCGTTGGGTTATCGCGTGCTGGTGAGCGACCCGTTCGACGCTTTGGAACAACATGAGTTTTTCGCGCTGATTCTGCAATATCCGGGCTGTAGCGGCGAGATTCATGATTTGACTGCCCCCATTGCCATCGCCCACCAAAAGCAAGCGCTGGCGACGGTG
The DNA here is from genome assembly GCF_050275925.1 of Methylomonas sp. MS20. NCBI lineage: Bacteria > Pseudomonadati > Pseudomonadota > Gammaproteobacteria > Methylococcales > Methylococcaceae > Methylomonas > Methylomonas sp. MS20. Next base: position 2,858,535 of record NZ_CP189962.1, on the reverse strand, counting down.
GCCGCCGACTTGCTGAGCTTGGTGTTGCTGAAGCCGCCGGCGGCGTTCGATGCCGATATCGCGGTCGGCAGCGCGCAGCGCTTCGGCGTGCCTATGGGTTACGGCGGTCCGCACGCGGCTTATTTCGCCACCCGCGACGAGTTCAAGCGTTCGGTGCCGGGCCGGATCATCGGCGTGTCCAGGGACGTGCACGGCCAGATGGCCCTGCGCATGGCCTTGCAGACTCGCGAGCAGCACATTCGCCGCGATAAGGCGACTAGCAACATTTGTACTTCCCAAGTATTGCTGGCTGTGATCGCCGGTTTTTACGCGGTTTACCACGGTGCGGCTGGCTTGCGTTTGATTGCCGGTCGGGTGCATCGCTACGCGCAAATTCTGGCCGCCGGCATCGTCGAAAGCGGGCATCAGGTGGTTAGCCTTTGTTATTTCGATACGATTGTCGTCCGCTTGCCCAACCGAGCCAAACGCATTGCCGCCCAAGCCGAGGAAGCCGGCATCAATCTGCGGGTGATCGACGCCGATCACGTGGGGATTTCGCTGGACGAAACCACGACCCGGGATCATCTGCGGGCGCTGTGGCAGGTGTTCGTGTCGCCGGTCGCCGATTTGCCGGACATCAACGGCCTGGATGGTCGATTGAGCGAATGCATTCCGGAAAACCTGTTGCGCGTTGACGCGATTTTGCAGCATCCGGTGTTCAGCCTGTACCACTCCGAAACCGAGATGATGCGCTACATGCGCCGGCTGGCTCGGCGCGACATCGCGTTGGATAGGTCGATGATTCCGCTCGGCTCTTGTACGATGAAGTTGAACGCGGCGACCGAGATGCAGGCCATCTCGTTTTACGAATTCAACGCGATGCACCCCTTCGTACCGATATACCAAGCCCAGGGCTATCAGCAATTGTTCGCGGAACTGGAAGACATGCTGTGCGACCTGACCGGCTTCCAAGCCTTTTCGTTTCAACCGAACGCCGGTTCGCAGGGCGAATATACCGGCTTGCTGGTGATCCGCAAATTCCACGACGTCAACGGCCACAGCCAGCGTACGGTGTGCTTGATTCCGGCGTCCGCGCACGGCACCAACCCGGCGAGCGCGGCGCTGGCCGGATTGCAAGTCGTCGTCGTGGCTTGCGACGACCACGGCAACGTCAGCGTCGACGATTTGCGCGCGAAATTGGCCGAACATGGCGATCGCGTCGCGGCCTTGATGATTACCTATCCCTCAACCCACGGCGTTTACGAACAGGCGTTCCGGCAAATCTGCGAACTGGTGCATCAAGCTGGCGGCCAGGTGTATATGGACGGCGCCAACTTCAACGCGTTGGTTGGATTGTGCCGGCCGGGCGCGATCGGCGCCGACGTAATGCATTTGAATCTGCACAAGACCTTCTGCATTCCGCACGGTGGCGGCGGCCCGGGCGTCGGGCCTATCGGCGTGCGCGAGCATCTGGCGCCATTTCTGCCGGATCATCCGGTAGTGGAGGGCGTCAATCCGCTGAAGGGCGAACATGGCACGGTCGGCACGGTGTCGGCGGCGCCGTGGGGCTCGGCTAGCATATTGACCATCTCCTGGGCTTACATTGCGATGATGGGCGCGGCCGGTCTGAAACGGGCCACGCTGACCGCGCTATTGAACGCCAATTACGTCGCGCGCCGGTTGGCGCCGCACTATCCGATTATGTACACCGATGCGAACGGCTGGGTGGCTCACGAGTGCATCATCGATTGCCACGAGTTCAAGAAGACCGCCAACGTCAGCGTCGAGGATATCGCCAAGCGTTTGATCGACTACGGCTTTCACGCGCCGACCGTGGCGTTCCCGGTCGCCGATACTTTAATGATTGAGCCGACCGAAAGCGAAAATCGGGCCGAAATCGACCGCTTTTGCGATGCGATGATCGCGATTCGGTATGAAATCCGCGAGATCGAAGCAGGGCGCGCGGCTATCGACAACAATCTTTTGCATAACGCGCCACATACGCATAGGCTGTTGCTGCAGGAATGGAACTTGCCGTATTCGCGGCAACAAGCACTGTTTCCGGATAGCCACCAGCATGACGACAAGTATTGGCCGCCGGTCGGCCGCATCGACAATGTCTACGGTGATCGCCACGTGTTCTGTAGCTGTCCTTTGGATTGGACGGAAGCGGATTCAGGCGCGGTTTGATGCTTGCAGCGACTCGGTATTTTTAGCTTCGGCGCGCCAATTCTCTTCGAAAACCGCGCAAGTGAGCGGAGCGCGACAGGGAAGTCAGTGGAAAAAGCTTGCAACAAAAAAAAACATCGTTATAATGCCCGAATCGAATGACAGACTTTAGGCGCGTAGCTCAGTTTGGTTAGAGCACCACCTTGACATGGTGGGGGTCGGTGGTTCGAGTCCACTCGCGCCTACCAAATATAAAGCACCGCATGACGGTGCTTTTTTTATTGTGGGATCGAAAAATGCCGGTAATTACACTTCCAGACGGTTCTCAACGCCAATTCGACCAAGCGGTTACCGTAATGGATGTCGCCACGTCCATTGGCGCGGGTTTGGCAAAAGCCACCCTGGCGGGCAAGGTCAATGGCCGATTAGTCGATGCGTCCACGTTGATTGAAACCGATGCCACTCTGCAAATTGTTACCGCCAAGGACGATGAAGGCGTTGAAGTGATTCGCCATTCGACCGCGCATTTGCTGGCTCAAGCCGTTAAGCAGTTATTTCCTTCAGCGCAAGTCACGATCGGTCCGGTCGTCGAAAACGGCTTTTACTACGATTTTGCTTTCGAACGCTCGTTTACGCCCGACGATTTGGCGGCTATTGAGAAGCGCATGCAAGAACTGGCTTCGCAAGATTTAGCGGTTAGCCGGTCGGTGTTGTCGCGCGACGAGGCGGTTAGCTTTTTCGAGGGTCTGGGCGAAAAATACAAGGCGGAAATCATTGCTTCGATTCCGGCCAACGAAGATCTGTCGCTCTATAAGCAAGGCGATTTCACCGATTTGTGCCGCGGCCCGCATGTGCCGAGCACCGGCAAGCTAAAGGCGTTCAAATTAATGAAGATCGCTGGCGCCTATTGGCGCGGCGACTCCAAAAACGAAATGCTGCAACGCATCTACGGTACCGCCTGGGGCGATGCCAAGGAATTGGCGGCGTATCTGCATCGGCTGGAAGAGGCCGAAAAGCGCGACCACCGTAAAATCGGCAAGGTCCTGGATTTGTTTCATACCCAGGAAGAAGCGCCGGGCATGGTATTCTGGCACGACAAAGGTTGGACCATTTATCAACAGATCGAGCAATACATTCGCGAAAAATTGCGAGTGAACGGCTACGGCGAAGTCAAGACTCCGCAGATCGTCGATCGCAGCTTGTGGGAAAGGTCGGGTCACTGGGATAAATTCAGTGCGATGATGTTCACGACCAATTCGGAAAATCGCGATTACGCGGTCAAGCCGATGAACTGTCCGTGCCACATCCAGATTTACAACCAAGGCATCAAGAGCTATCGCGATTTGCCGGTCCGCTTGGCCGAATTCGGTTCCTGTCACCGTAACGAGCCGTCGGGTACCCTGCACGGTTTGATGCGGGTCCGCAACTTTGTCCAGGACGATGCCCATATTTTCTGCACGGAAGATCAGATCCAGTCCGAGGTTTCGGCGTTCATCGATCTTTTGTTCGAAGTGTACAAAGACTTCGGCTTCGATCAAGTGATCATCAAATTGTCGACACGCCCTGAAAACCGGGTCGGAGATGACGCGGTTTGGGACAAGGCGGAAGGCGCTCTTGAGTTGGCCTTGAACAACAAAGGCCTGGACTGGCAATTGCAACCTGGGGAAGGGGCTTTTTACGGTCCGAAGATCGAATTTTCATTAAAAGATTGCATTGGCCGGGTTTGGCAGTGCGGCACGATACAGGTGGATTTTTCGATGCCGGCCCGCTTGGATGCCAGTTATATCGGCGAAGACAGCGCTCGCCATGTGCCGGTGATGCTGCACAGAGCGGTGTTGGGCTCGCTTGAGCGTTTCATCGGTATTCTGATCGAGCAATACGCCGGAAATTTTCCGTTGTGGCTGGCGCCCGTCCAGGTCGTCGTGATGAATATTACCGACAAACAGGCCGATTACGCCGAACAGGTGCGTCTGGAGCTGGAAAAACAAGGTCTTAGAGTTAAAATTGACTTGAGAAACGAGAAGATAGGCTTTAAAATCCGCGAGCATTCCATGCATCGTGTACCGTATTTACTGGTAATCGGTGACAAAGAGATGGAGAATAGGACCGTCGCGGTGCGTACGCAGCAAGGTGACGATCTGGGAAGTCTGGCGGTTTCGGAGTTGGTTGAACGCTTGAAACATGAGATTGCCGACAGGAAATAATAACAACGTGGAGGATTAGGGTATCAGCTCTAAAAAAGATGCAACACGCTTAAACACCGATATAACCGCTAGACGGGTTCGGGTGATAGGCGCAGAAGGTGAACAAGTCGGTGTAGTCTCAATAAACGAAGCTTTACAGCTTGCTTACGACGCAAATCTGGATTTGGTCGAGATTTCGCCGAATGCCGATCCTCCCGTTTGTAAAATCATGGATTTTGGCAAGTATCAGTTTGAGCAGAACAAAAAACTGCAAGCTGCCAAGAAGAAACAAAAGCAAATCCAGATTAAGGAAATCAAGTTCCGACCGGGCACCGAAGAAGGTGATTACCAGGTCAAGATTCGGAGTTTGGTCAAATTCCTCAACGAGGGCGATAAAACCAAGATTACCGTGCGTTTTAAAGGTCGCGAACTGACTCACCGTGAGTTGGGTATGGACTTGCTGAAGCGTATCGAAACCGACCTGGAAGAGCTGGCCTCCGTCGAGCAATTCCCCAAGTTGGAAGGTCGGCAGATGGTCATGGTTATGGCCCCGAAAAGAAAGAAATAATTAAGATTTCGCCGTTTCGATAAACGGTAGTCCGCGCGGGATGGTGCGGTCTTAAGGGCGTTTTGCCCAAAAATTCAATGGGGCCAAGCATTTTGCCTCACTGGGTTTTTTCTCAGGGATTATTACTTTGACTCACTGGAGAAAACAAATGCCAAAACTGAAAAGCCACAGTGGCGCGGGTAAGCGCTTCAAGAAAACCGGCACCGGCGGTTTCAAATGCAAGCAATCGCATAAGCGTCATATCCTGACCAAAAAAACCACTAAACGTAAAAGACAATTGCGTAAAACAGCCATCCTGCATCCATCGGATACGCCATTGGTAGCACGCATGCTGCCTTATAGTTGATCGATTCGTTATTTGCAGAGAGAGTTAAAACATGGCTAGAGTTAAACGCGGTGTCACCGCTAGAGCAAGACACAAAAAAATCCTGAAATTGGCTAAAGGCTATTATGGCGCCCGCAGCCGAGTCTATCGCGTCGCCAAGCAAGCGGTCATTAAGGCCGGCCAGTACGCTTACCGCGACCGTAAGGCTAAAAAACGCCAATTCCGCGCTCTGTGGATCGTGCGTATCAACGCTGCCGCGCGTCAGTTCGGCATATCCTACAGTCGCATGATCAACGGTTTGAACAAAGCCAATGTCGCGATCGATCGCAAAGTCCTGGCCGATTTGGCCGTGCGCGACATCGAAGCGTTTGGCGAGATAGCCAAAGTCGCTATCGCCAACCAAAGCAAACCGTAACAAAATCCGAGTCGTCCGCGCGGACGACTCGCGGTCGCTACCTCTCCGCCAAGGCGGGGAGGGCTCCCCGGGAATCCGCCAAAGGGAGCGGTTACCCCCTCAATGTCAGACTATAGTGAGCTGAGTCGTGTCGGCTGGTATCGAAGATATTATTACGCAGGCATTACAAGCGCTTGCCAATGCACAAGATCTGGAACAGCTGGATCAGATCAGGGTTCATTATTTGGGCAAAAAAGGCCTGTTTACGGAGCGCATGAAGGCCCTGGGCGGTTTGGACCCCGAGCAGAGACGGAGTGTCGGTCAAGTTATCAATAATGCCAAAACCGCCTTTCAGGACGCGCTCGAAACGCGTAGGCAGTTGCTGGAGAATGCCGAACTCGAGGCTCGTTTGGCTGCGGGGCGAATCGACGTCACGTTGCCCGGTAGAGGGCAATCCAGCGCCGGACTGCATCCGGTAACCGTCACCCAGCGACGCATCGCCAAGATCTTCGCGGACGCCGGTTTTACGATCGCCGAAGGTCCGGAAATCGAAGACGATTACCACAATTTCGGCGCGCTCAACATACCCGAGCATCACCCGGCCAGGGCGATGCACGATACCTTTTATTTCGATGCGCATACCGTGCTGCGCACCCATACGTCGCCGGTACAAATTCGGGTCATGGAATCGGAGAAGCCGCCGCTGAAAGTCATCGCGCCCGGCCGCGTCTACCGTTGCGATTCCGATATGACCCATTCGCCGATGTTTCATCAGGTTGAGGGCTTTCTGGTCGATACCGACGTCAGCTTCGGCGACCTGAAGGGCGTCATATTTGAATTCCTGCGGGCTTTTTTTGAGAAGGAAGTCGACGTCAGGTTTCGGCCGTCTTATTTCCCGTTCACCGAGCCGTCGGCGGAGTTCGACGTTTCATGCGTCATGTGCGACGGCCAGGGCTGTCGCGTCTGTAAACAGACAGGTTGGCTGGAAGTTGGCGGATGCGGGATGATCCATCCGGAAGTCTTCAAGTCGGTCGGTATCGATCCCGAGCAATACTCGGGTTTCGCCTTCGGAACCGGTGTTGAGCGCTTGGCAATGATGCGTTACGGTATCAACGACCTGCGGATGTTCTTCGAAAACGACTTGAAATTTTTGCAACAGTTTAGGTAACGGTGGATTGAATCATGCAAGTTAGCGAAGCCTGGTTGAGGGAGCTGGTTAACCCGCCGATCGATACCGCCGCCTTGGTTGCTCAACTGACGATGGCCGGCTTGGAAGTCGATGCGGTCACGCCGGTCGCGGCGGAATTCAGCGGCGTCGTCGTCGCGGAAGTGCTGTCGACCGAGCAGCACCCCAACGCCGATAAGTTAAGAGTCTGTCGAGTCAATGTCGGCCAAGCCGAGCCTCTGCAAATCGTTTGCGGTGCCAGCAATGTCCGGCCTGGTTTGAAGGTGCCGGCCGCTCTGATTGGCGCGATCTTGCCCGGCGACTTCAAAATCAAGGAATCCAAGTTACGCGGTGAATTATCGTTCGGCATGCTGTGTTCGGAAAAAGAACTCGGCCTTGCGGCGACTTCAGACGGTTTGATGGAGCTGCAAAGCGACGCGCCGGTAGGCGTCGATATTCGCGAATATCTGTTGTTGAACGACAATATTATCGAGTTGGGATTGACGCCTAATCGAGCCGATTGCCTCAGTGCGGTTGGCGTTGCCAGGGAAATGGCGGTATTGAACAAGCAGGCGTTTACGCCAACCGAACCCGCCGCCGCCGAAATCGGTCATTCGGACGTGCTGGAAGTTCAGGTTGAAGCACCGGAAGCGTGCCCGGTTTATTTGGGACGCTTGATTAAAGGGATTGCTAGGGATGCCAAAACCCCGCTCTGGATGCTGGAACGCTTGCGTCGTAGCGGTGTCCGAGGCTTGAGCGCGGTTGTCGATGTCACCAATTACGTGCTCTTGGAATTGGGTCAGCCCTTGCATGCGTTCGATGCGGCTAAGCTGGCCGCGCCCGTCGTCGTTCGGCGCGCTAAGGCGGGCGAATCGCTGGCGTTGTTAAACGACCAAACCATCGAGTTGGACGACGGCAGTCTGATTATTGCCGATCAACGCCAATCCCTGGCATTGGCCGGTGTGATGGGCGGCAAGGACAGTGCGGTATCGGATCAAACTTGCGATATTTTCTTGGAATGCGCGTTCTTCACGCCGATTAGCGTAGCCGGCAAGGCTCGGCAATATGGCTTGCATACCGATTCGTCCCACCGTTTCGAACGTGGCGTCGATTTCAGATTGCAACATCGGGCCCTCGAGCGCGCGACGCAATTGATACTTGAGATTGCGGGTGGTAGCGCTGGTCCGATCACGGAAGCGGTCGACGAAGATGCGCTGCCGGCCCGTAGTCCGGTCAAGTTGCGTAGCGACCGAATTGCGAAGATACTCGGAATCGAGTTGTCCAACGAAGCGGTCGCAACCTTATTCCAGGGCTTGGGAATGACGGTTGCGCAAGTCGCGGATGGTTGGGAAATCACCCCGCCAGGATTTCGTTTCGATATATCCATCGAAGCGGATCTATTGGAAGAAATCGGCCGCATCCATGGTTATAACAACCTGCCCAGCAGCAATTTGCGCATGCGCGCCGAACTGGGCAAAGCGCCGGAAAATCGCTTGACGCTCGAGCGGTTGCAAGACGCATTGGTGGATAGAGGCTATCAGGAAGTTATCACGTACAGCTTTGTCGATGAGGCGATGCAAAAGGCCGTCGCACCCGGTGCCGAATTTATACGGATTCAAAACCCGATTTCGTCGGAACTGGCGGTCATGCGTACCACGCTCTGGTGCGGTCTGTTGAACGCCGCGCTTTACAACACTCATCGCCAACAAAGTCGAGTTCGCTTGTTCGAGTCCGGCCTGCGTTTCGTATATCGCGATGGTCAGATCCAGCAGCAAAAAATGCTCGCCGGGCTGGCCCTGGGTAGCGTTCATGCGGAACAATGGGCAGAGAAGGCCCGTAGGGTCGATTTCTTCGATGTGAAGGCTGATGTCGAAGCTCTACTCGCGTTAGGTGCGTCAGCCGCCGGTTTCCGCAGTGCTCAACATTCGGCCCTGCATCCTGGTCAGTCGGCTGAAATCGTTGGTTTAGAGGGCGACAGTATCGGTTGGCTGGGAATGTTGCATCCTTTGTTGGAAAAGCAGTTGGGTTTCGATAGTCCGGTATTTTTATTTGAATTGGCTCTCGATGCTTTAACGATTCGGCAAGTGCCCAGTTTCAGCCCGCTGTCTAAATTCCCGTCGGTACGTCGGGATTTAGCATTGGTGGTCGATCAGGCCGTTGCCGCCGGCGATATCGTCCGTTGTGTCCTAGACTGTCGGGAACCGGCTATTCGGGAAGCGGCGATTTTCGACGTCTACCAAGGGCAAGGCGTCAGTGAAGGTCACAAAAGCGTGGCCTTGAGCGTGGTATTACAGGATTTCGAGCAAACTCTGACCGACACTGAAATTGATGCTATATTTCGCAGGGTGCTCGATACTTTGGCGACCAATCTGAATGCAAAATTGAGGGAGTGATTGTGGCATTAACCAAAGCAGACATTGCGGAAAGACTCTTCGAAGACCTAGGCTTGAACAAACGAGAAGCCAAGGAAATTGTCGAATTGTTTTTCGAAGAAATTAAACGTTGCCTGGAGACCGGGGAGCAAGTGAAAATTTCCGGATTCGGCAAATTCGAGCTGAGAGACAAAAACGGCCGACCGGGCCGTAACCCTAAAACCGGAGAAGAAATCCCGATTACTCCACGCCGGGTCGTGACGTTCAGAACCGGACAGAAACTGAAAGCCCGAGTGGAAGCCTATGCTGGAACCCAGTAATAACAACGAGTTGCCGGTTATACCGGCGAAGCGCTATTTCACGATAGGCGAAGTTAGCGAACTATGCGGGGTTAAGCCCCACGTATTGCGCTATTGGGAGCAGGAGTTTAGCGAACTCAGTCCGGTAAAACGCCGCGGCAACCGCCGTTATTACCAACGACACGACGTATTGCTGATACGGCAAATCAGAGCGCTGTTGTACGAGCAAGGCTACACGATAGGCGGCGCCAGGGCGCATCTGGCCAGCGGTAGCGCCAAGGAAGACACGCTAAGGACCAAGCAGCTTATCCACCAGATGATAAGCGAACTGGAAGATATTTTAGAACTTTTGAAGTGATCAATCGGCAAAGCCGTGCTACAATAACCGGCTAATTTAGTTCATCAGCATTTCTTTTCGGGGCGTAGCGCAGCCTGGTAGCGCACTTGTCTGGGGGGCAAGTGGTCGTGGGTTCGAATCCCGCCGTCCCGACCAATTAAATCAACTACTTATAAAGCATGTGGTTGCTATAAGTTTCAGAATTGTCATTTCGGTACAACAATTTTCAATGCTTGCCGACTGATCGTTACTGGAAAGCTACTTACTCTCTTTGCTCTAGCCGGACTTGGTTAAAATCCTGGTCATCCAAATTAGTTGCAAACTAATCCCGGCCTGATTACCAAATTTTCTGGCAATATCTACGTTCAGCCACTCTAACGTTATACTATTCGGCCAACCGAATCGTTAGATAGGACTCCTGATTTATGGATAAAAACGAAAAGAAAGCCCTCAGCGAAACCGACATCTGCGACCTTTTCATCACTCCAGCTATCCGCGACGCCGGCTGGGACGCCTCCGACAAATCCGCCGCGAAGTAACTCTAACCCCTGGCCCCATCGTCGTTCGTGGCAATGTTTCCTCGCGCAATAAGAAAAAAAAGAAATTTGCCGACTATGTGCTGTAGTGAGAACCCGGCGTGCCCGTTGCGGTAGTCGAAGTCAAAGACAACAACCACACCGTCAGCCACGGTCTGCAACAAGTGTAAATTCGCGCGATTTTTGTCGTAATTTAGCGGGATATTTGTCGCGAATTATCGCGGTTTTAACGCCGTTTAAACTGCCAAAATCGAAACAACAAAATCAAGCGCTGGCCAGTCAGAGATTTTGATCGAAATATCTCCAACCACGTCGCTCGAAACCAGTTCAGACTCACCGCAAACACGCGTCGTCGTCGATGCACCAATCGTGATTTCCATCGTCGCGCCAACCGGAACATTCGATAGCGTTGCGACATCGATACCGTTGGCCAATATTATTGTCTTATCGATAGTGACGCCCATTGCCGGGCGAGCAATCGGCGCTTCGGCTTCGAGCGGTACATAAAGCGATGATATCGATCTGACGTTAGAAATTGCGGCGTCAATTAGCCATTGGCCTTCAGTCAGCTTGTCCGCCAGCGCGCCCTGATCGGCACCGTCCCACGCTTCAATGATGTGACCATCAGACGACACAACCAACAAGGTCATGCGGTGATCTCCTCCACGTATAACAGGATGTTGCTCATCTGCTTAGTGATCGATCCGGAGTATTTCCAGTACAAATAAATGCTGAAGCTCATGCCACCCGTGCCAAGCTTCAGAATGCCGCCGCTGATCATCACGGTGCCGGAAATAAACCGACTGCCCATATCGATCGTTGAGTCATACGCCACTTGCTGAGCAAGGGGAAGCGTGTCCGACATTAGATCATTAGCGATACCGAAGTACCTCGTGCCATCCGTCGTTGTTTCGATCAAAAAGGAAATTTTCAGCGTGATCTGACGTAGATACGCGTTTGCACATGTGAATCCGCTGATCTCCAATTCGTTCATTGTAGAACCCGGCGGTGCCCAGGCGGTGGCGGTGAAATATCTCGTCAACTTAGCGATGTTTCCGGGAATCAGCCGATCGCGGTCGATAATTCCACCGCCGAGCAACGTCGCAAAATTGCCAGAGTTGATCTGATTGACCGTCGCTAGCGCGCCTTGGCCGCTGATGGCGGCCGCTGTGTTGTTGCCGGTAATATCGCCGGCGAGTACCCAGGCGGAGCCGTTATAGCTGTACACCTTAGGATTCAACGTAGTCGTGTCGAACCAGATATCGTTCGTCGTCATGCCGGACGTCGGCGCGCTGGTTTGCCGAAAGATAGTGTTCTTGGTGGCGTTGTTGGCCGGCTTTCCCGAACCGGTGACATCGGACCATGCGACCGCGCTCGGGTCTTCGCCGGCGCCGGCGTAATAGCTGGCCGGATGCCAAGCGGCGGTGCCGTCCAGGCCGCGTAGCCAAGCAGCTAAATCGGACAGGCTACCGGACGCCGCACCGGTGACTGCGCTACCGCCTGGCGGTATTGATCCGGCAATGACGAGCTGACCGGTGGCATCGAGATACAGCGCCATTATGCGATCACCTCGACCACGTTAAACCCGACTTGATGAGTCAGCACGTACGGGTTATCAATCGGAGACAGCTCAGACAGTTGCCCGAGGAAATGCCGCTGCTGGTTATACGTGGTATCCGTGCGATCGCGGATCAACAGCACTTCATCGGTGATGTCGACTACTCGTTGCAGTTCCAGCGCCGCTATCGCCTCGGCTTCGTTCATCCAGTCCAGTGCAAACTGAAATTGCCTTTGCCCGACTCGACGCAAACCAATCATCGCGCCACCTTGGGTTTGCACGACTTCAGAGCGTGAGCGATAGCCGATGTGATTGCCGTAGCTCATGTTGTCAGCCGGCGCCAGCGCCGGGCCGACGAAGATGCGGCCGATCTCGATATACCCGTCGGGATTGCTGGAATCGGCAATCTCAAGCCTCCAATAGCGCGCCGATATCGAAGCCGCCAATCCTAAAATCAAATCGGGCGTAAACGCAGCAGCCGAGACATAGCCAGAATCATATAGCGGGACAGAATAAGTCGAGTCGCCGTTACCCGCCGCACGTACTCGAAACACGCCCGCCGCCGACAGATTTGTGCGGATGGCCGCAAAGCATTGAGCGGTCCTATTTGCGCCTAAATCGATATTCAGCCAGCTCGATCCGGTGGCATCATCGACCGTGCGCGCCACTTTAGCCAGCCGCCGGTTCTTAACGTTGGCCAACGGAAACGACGTTGACCACGAACCGCCACTCAGCGTATCCGAACTCTCGATCAAATTGCCATAGCCCAACATCAAATTAGCCACATTAACCCCACAGACTCAGAATCACTTGATCGTGAGCGAAATCCGTTTCGATGCCGATGATCCTAAATTGCTGACCGGCAGCCAGGCCGTAGCGCGGATACTGCACCGTGACGACCACGCCGAGGTCCAGCACGTACAGCAAATCCGCATCGACTTGCACTTTGGCCGTCAGAATCACTCGCTCCGCTTTCAACAATGACAACCGCCGCGCGGCTTCCGGATCGCCGTAGTTATCGCCCGCCAGTAGTGTTTCATAAGTGACTTCTTGCGCGAGCGGATGCTTGGTTTTCACCGCCGTATCGCTCGCTTTAACCTGCCGGCTTCCGGCGGCCAGCCAGGCGCGGCGATCGTCTGGCACAATGCCAGCCAGATTATCTGAGGTTTGCACCGTCCAATTCACATCATGCCCGAGTGTGACTTGCCAAACCGGCGTCGCAGTACCGTTGACCGTTGCCGCTTGCCGTTCGAGCGAAACGATTTCCAGTTCGGTCAGCGTTGCAACCGACGTGCCGCCGGGGGCGTCAAGCCTAGCCATCCGAAACCGGTTCAACCGGTCAAAACCCCACCAGGCGCCGACCGATGCGGACACTCGATCCAGCGCCTCGGCGACCGTTAAACCGTCGGTGACCCATAAACCGATGCTGCCAGCGTTCTGGCCGTCCAACGCGGTGCGGTCGGCGCTGTAAGTGTCCCCGCTCAAAATGCCGGCGCCGATGACCAAGTCATACGCAATTTGGGCGGCGGTGCAATCGGCGATATCCCATGATGCCCAGGCCGTGCATGTAATTAAACCGGCCGGCGATCCGCCCAGGCGGAACATTCCGCCAGCTTGCCAAACTCGGTAATAGCCAGCGGCGGGCGGATTGGCTTCCATGTCCGCCTGATCGGCGTATGAATTGCCGCGCGCCAAATACGTGCCCTTGTCGAATACGTTAACCACATTCTCGATCGGGCCGTCGTTGACTTGATAAATCAACCTGGCGCTGTTCACCAACAACGGCGTGACGTTGGCCACACGGCCGAACAGCTTAGGCTTGGGTGCGTCTTTCAGTTCAGACGTACCGTCGACACCGGCCGGCAAACTATTGCTGCCACCGTAGCGGTTGGGCTGCACCGGTTTATCGAGTTCGGCGATGCGATCGCGCAGCCGGATCGAGATGCGCAGTTCTTCGAACGCGGCTTGCTGAATCGTTGCATAGATAATCGTGGTAAACGACGAGAAAGCCGCGCCTTGCTCGCCGACTTTCAGATTCAGCGACCGGCCGTCGAAGGCGTAGCCGGTCAAATAATCCAGCTCGCCGTCGGCATTGATCAACGTCAACTCGCCATAGCTCGCCGAAGCGGCGCCGCCGATCTGGCCGTCCTGAAAGATATCGCGCCGCATCGACGCCGGCTGCTCGATGCGCGGCTCGTAGTAGTCGCCAGCGACTTCATCGATGTAGCCGGGGCCGGTGCAAAAGCGCAACGTTTCGACCGCGGAGATCGTTAGATTGTAGGCTTCGATAATCGCGAGATAGATCACGCGGCGCTCTCCAGCCTGGCTTTACGCGCTGTCTCAGCCAATGCGGTATTCGATTGTTTCAACTGATCTAGCAAAGCGGCATTCGCGGCTTGTTGCAGCCGAACCAGCGCTTGCAGCTCCTCGGTTTGCTTGCGTAATTCTGCAATCATCGCATCGTTGCCGGCGCCGATGACGGCTTGAGTTTGGCGATTATTCGTCACCATGGTGGGGTGCGCGAAATTGATCAGCTCCGGGCCGTTCTCGCCGACGATCGTTGGCCCTTGGGTCCAGCCGCCGTCGGCTTTAAATTTGTATTTAACCGCGCCAAGCGCTTTACGTTGAGCCGTCAGCCCATCGCGCTGCGCGACCAGGTTGGCTTTGGCCGTTTTGTCCTTGGTCGCTTTAATTTGGGCATTGACCGCCGCGATTTGGTCGGTCAGCGATTGATATTTGACCGTTTTATCCGCCTCGGTATCGCCGCCGAAATTGTAGGCTTTAATCTGCGCATCAATATATTGATTCGCCCGGGTCACCGCCGATTTGTCGGCCTTGCTGGCATTCGCTGCCAGGCCGGCGATGTTGGCTTGCTTTTGATTCTCCAGCGTATCGACTCGATTTTTCGTCGGACCGGTTTGCGCCGCCGTGACCGCCGCCGAAGTGGTAGCGGCTTGCTGATCGTAAGCGGCGCCGCGCGTTGCGGCTAGGCCATCCACTACGGTTTTCAATGCTGTCAGCGACGTGGCCAGCGAGTTCGCCGAAGCCGTCGCAGCGGCGGTAGCTTGCTCGGCGGCGGTCGTTGCATCGGTGGTGCCGCCGAATTGCACGCTCAGCGCTTCGAGATTGGTCGTGACGTTGTCGAAGATCGCCGCGTAATCGCTGGTCGACGCAAAGTAGTTCTTTGCAGCGGTCAAATAATCCTGGGCATCCCCAGCCAAGGCAGACAAACTGGTTTGGTCGCCGGCCTGGGCTTTTAGTAAGGTCGTGCCGTACTGACTCTTAGCCTCGGCCAGCTTTTGCTCTGGCGTCAACGTGCTGAGATCGCCAAGTTTCAGACCGTCGATCAGATCGCGCAATGAATAAACCGCCGTCTGGGTTTTGTTGATCGCCGCAATCTCAACGTTGTAGCGCTGGGTCAGCGCTTTCTGTATCCGCGTAATGTAATTTGCTTGCTCGGTTGGGTCGGTCGATTTTGCGAGCAGGTCGTACAGCGGAGCGGTGTCTTCCGGCGTCGGCAATACGCCAGTAATGCTGCTTAGTTGGTCTGCAATCGATGCTGTCGCGTCGGTCAGCGGCGATAGATAGGTCGCCCGGGCGTTTGCGATGGCTTTCTCGCGCAGCCCCAGCAAATCGGCTTCGGCGATTTTCAACGTTTTCGCGTTGCTTTCGAGTTCGATCAGCGTATCAGCCAGACTGCCGAGCTGCGCATTCAGCGACGCGCCCATGCCGGCTAGATTGCGATAACTCGTTAGTGTGTCGTTCTTCAATGCGTCGATCGCGCGTTGGCGAGCGGCTTCGACCTGCGCCTCTGAAAACCGATACTTGGCGGCCGTGTTGGCCATGTCGTCGAATTGGGCGTTCAACGCTTTCAGCTGGGTCAGCACCGGACCGTATTCGCCCAGCGTGATGCCGATGTTGTCAATCTCGGCAATGGCTTCATTTAACTGCTTCAGCCGCTTGCTGTCCCGAATCGCGGTCCGGTAGTGCAGATCATCCTGGTTGCCGATGTTGCGCTTGACGACCGACAGCGCCATTTTGTTGGCCAGGCCGGCCAGGTTATCCTCGCCGGAAGGTGTTTGGCGGAAAAACGTGCCGGCGTTGTCGGATAAATAACCGGCCGTCAGTTGCTGGTTTTTCTCCGTGAGCTGGCTCCAGAACATCGACCGGAAATCGCCGATGTTCATGCGCAACGAACTGCCGAGGCTCTTAACGACTTTACCGAATTCGGTCGTTACCGAGTTCGTGATTTTCGGGTCGCCGCCTTCTTCCTGGCCGCTTTTCGTGATCGACATTTTGCCGCCGGAGTAGGCGCCTTTTGTCCACTGCGTCGGCTCAGGAATCTTCGAACCCATCAAGAACGTCAACAGCATATCCTGTAACGGGCCGCCGGCTTGGCCGATCATGTGGCCGAGCGTCGAGGGTTTTCTATCGCTGAATAACGACGCGCCCAAGTTGAGCGCCATATTCTTAATGGGCGCAATCAATTTAGCGAATGGGAAAAAGTTGCCGATCATATTCGACACTTGGTTTTCGATACCCACCAGCGTTTCAAGTTGCGCGTTACGACCGCGACTGCCGGCCATTCGAAATTGACTGCCGCCGGGCAGCATGCTCAATAACGATCCCAGCATGCTATACGCCATACCGCCACCGTTGGCGCTGGAAACCGCCCACGGCCCGCTGCCGTAAGACGCCGAACCAGGCACCGGCGACACAATGCGGCCATTTTCGTTAGCGCCGAAGGGATCAACGTTGCCTTGGCTGAATGGCCCGGAACTGAAAATGCTGGAAAAGAAGCTGCCAAACCCGCCGCCGCTTGAACCGCTGGAACCGAACATGCTGGAAAATAAGCCACCAACGCCGCCACTCGAACCCGCTCCGGCGCCGCTGGTAAACGATTGCGACAGCATCCGCTGAAAGTTCAGCGCCATTTGTTGGGCGAAGACTTTATTGATTGAGCTGGCAATATTGGTCAAGAAATCCTGAAAGCTGCCGGTCGCGGTGCCGTCGAAAACCGATTCGAACATCTTACCCAGCGCGTCTTGCACGTTCTCAATCGACCGTTTATAGGCCGTCTCAAAATAATCCGCCGAATGCTTGGTGCTCACATCGGTCAATTTTGACAATTGCAGTTCGGCGTCCGACCGTTGCTTGACGTAAGCCGCCACTGTAGCCGGATCGGCGTCGGGTGCCGCTGCCCGGGCGCTTTGCAATTGTTTCTCCAGATCGATACGCCTCGCGATTTGCTCGTTCGTCGCGCCTTGCAGTTTGAGCTGCTCGGCCAGTTGCGCCAGGCGCTGAGCTTCGGCGGCGCTGTCGCGTAGTTCGTCGAGGGCATTCGCCTGCCGGACCGACTCGGCCCACATGTCATTTCGCCGCTGATCGGCGTCGAGTTCTTGCCACTTCACCGCCAGCGCCTGCTCGATCGCGGCCCGCTCGGCGCCTTTGGCTTTGGCTAACGCGTTGGTCAGCTCAATCGCTCGGGCGCGTTCGGTGTCAGAAAGGCCGATCAGCGAGGTTTCTTGTTGAATAGAGGCTAGGGACTTTGCGACTTCGGCGCGCTCGATTGCGTAGGCCTTAGCGGCTGTCTTTGCCGCCGACTCGCGGGCTTTCGCCTTCTTCTTCAGGTTCTCGGTGATTTCTGTGTCGATCTCGTCGAGCCATTGCTCGGTTTTTGCAATTTCGGCAGCCGAATTTTTGCGTATATCGGCTTCGCGCTGAGCATCGGCTTCTGCGGTTTTTTTTGCTCGCAGCGATTTTAGATTAGTGACATCTTCATCGGTATTAAATGCCGCGCTGTAAACCAACTTTCCGACCAGACCGAAATTGCGATAGGCGAGACGCTGCTCGATATTGGCAATCTGATCATCCGTTGCGGACGACATCATTTGCCGAGCCTGATTGATCGATGCAGACCAACCATCGACCACACGCTTAATTAATCCTTCGCTGCGGTCCTGAAGCAAGGTATCTTCAAATTGATGCCAGGCGTCGGAGAGATTGCTAATCTTCCCATTCAACGTATCCATTGCGGCAACGTTACTGCCTTTTGCCAATTCGCCCATTTTTTGAATGATGGCGTCGATCGCATCCCGACCCATTTCGCCTTTTGCTGACATGTCAGCGATTTCGGTACCGGTCTTATGCAGCGCGTCGGCGGCCAATTTGTAGATCGGCACGCCGCGCTCGGCCAGGATAGCCATGTCTTCTTGCTGCAATTTGCCCTTGCTGTAGGCCTGACCGAGCTGTAGCACAATCGCCATGAGCGTTTCTTGACTGGCACCAAGCTTGGCGGCCTGGTTTGTCACCGCTTCCATCACTTGTCTGGTCGGATTGATCCCCATGTTTTGCAGATTGATGAACGCTTTTGTCAGCCCGTCGATCTCGAACGGCGTTTCAACCGCAAAATCGGAAATGAATTTAAACGTCCGCTGTGATTCCGCCGCTGAACCGGTCAACGCGGTCAGTTGCGCGCGGAGCATTTCCATGCTGCGGTTAGTGTTGAGAATATCGCGCGCCAGCGTGCCGGCGGCGCTGGCGGAAAAGTAGCCGGCCAACAGTGATTTGCCGGCGGCCAGGGTTTGGTTGATGCTGGCGAGTGAGCGATCGATCTTGGCGTAACTGGCCGCCTGCCGGGTCGCGGACGAATCCGCTGTTTTGGCTAGCGATTCTATCTCCGATTTGAGTACGCGCACGTCGCCGGCGACGACTTTGCCGCCGTCCATCGACAGCTTAATGCCTAATTTGATTTCGCCGCTGTTCATGATTTCGACTCGTTAAACACGGCCAGCGCCGCCCGCTCCATGATCTGTATGCTACGAAAAATCGCCGCCCGTTCGCGGCGCGGGACGTTAAAATGCAGGTGAGACTGCACCCCCGGATAATTCATGCCGATCACGCCACCCATGCTGCCGTAGATCCACTGCGTCTCGCATGCCCGAAAAGCCTCCAGCGCCGGCCAATTCTCCGGCTCGACGCTGAATTCCGCCTCGGCCGGGTCCGGCTCGATGTCGATCTTGATGCCCAGCAGCTCAGCATCGCTAGCCCGTTGATCCTTGCCACCCTTGCCGCCGCGCGCCCAGTGTTCGGCGGCGGCGATTAGTTTTTTCTGCGGCTCCCGCCGTTGATCGCCTCGTAGAACGTGTCGCGGATGACGTGATGGATGTTGGGCACCGCGTTCAGCAGCGCCCGAAGGTTATCTCGGCTGAAGTCCAGCGGCTGGCCGTCTTCGTCGGTCACGTCCGCCCAGCCATCGACAAATTGCAGCAAGTAATCGAGATCGGCTTCGATCACCGCATCGCCGGTGCGGGTGTCGTCTTTGCCGAATTCGCCGAGACCGATCAGCTGTTCGCGGCTGAAGCGCTTAAATGTGAGCCGAAGTTTGTGCAATTGCGGCTTTCCTTTCTCATCCACGATTTGCAGCTCGACCGGATATTGAAAAGTGCCGGATAAATTGAGTTTGAACATCGTCTCTCCTACTTAGCACAAATCCGAATTTCGTCGTTGCCGGCCACCGGCACAAACGACAAATCCGCTTTCAGCATTGCAACACCATCCGATTCCGCGTAATCCGGATTCTCCAATTGCACATGCGGTCCGGTAATGCCGACGATATTACCCGGCGTCTGGCCGTGCTTAATGCATATCGGGCCATAACTAGCGTTTTTCGCGAACGTCCACCAGTCCTTCGCCGCGATCGTGGTCGCTTCGATTTGGATAGAGCCCTTCGTTCGACGGTCGGTAATCAACACGGATTCCGCGCCAACCAATTGCCGATAGACGACGGTGTTGCTGATATCGACATCGAACATCTCTAGCACCGCGCCGGTAAATCCCAGGATATTGATATCCGTCGTATTTGCCGTAGAGACGGTTTGCGGCGTTTGCCACGCCGAAAAATCGGTTGTTGGTGAGGACACGTCGGCAATCGTGCCTAACAAGCCGGTAAACTCAAACGTCATTTCTGTTAGCTTCTTCGCCGACACGCTTGGCTTCACCGTGCCGCGCGCACCCAACAAGATATGCCGCACACCGTCGACCCCAAAATACAAAGACAAGGAACTATTGCCAGCGGTGCCGAACGAACTATTCGGGATGTACAGCGCATTGGCGCCGATGCTGTAAGTGCTGTCGCCGATCGGCGCCACTGCCCACGGCACGGCAACGGTGGCTACTTTGGTCGTGCCGTTGTAGTCAATAATCTCGCCCTTTTGACCGTTGCCGGTGCCGCCGGTAATCGATACGGTCATGCCAACATAAAAATCATCCTCCGCACTGGCACCGCTGGCTAGCTTGATGCTGGTGGTCGAGCCGCCGACTTGGGCCGTGCCGGTAATCGCCGACGCGGTCAGCGTCTCGGAAAAATTGCAGCCTTTCAACAGCACACCCCAAGGCGGCGCACTGCCAGCGCTGCCGGCGCCGGCGAATTCGCACGAAAACGATAGCGTGACGTAGTTCTCGGTCCGGATCGAGCCGAAGCCGCCAAATTCCGGCCGGATGATCTTGCGTTCGGTGGCGTTGCCGGCCAACGGCTTAATCGTGATGTCGCCGCATTGAATCGTCGCTGTCGGCACCGCGTCGGTGCCGTAGGTAGTTTCTAGAGCTGCTTGAATATAGCGCTTGCGGTTACTGAGCATCGCTCACCTCCACTTTAGTTTTCGCCTTCTCCGCCCGCTTCTCAAACGCCGCCCGTGCTTTGTCCGGATCGGCGTTATAAGCCGCCTTGTCGGCCTGATAAATATCCCAATCCTCGGCCGGCACGCGAATGCCGGCCTCCGGATCGACTATAAATGTGCCGGGTTGGCCGGCGTATTGGTCTTGCATGGCGAGCTCCTCTTGTTAGCGCCAGCCGAGCAGCATCTTCAGCTCGGCTTCGTAAATTGGATGGCGGATGCTGGAAGCAACCGACCGGCCCTCGCCTAGATACACCGATCGCGCACCCAGCGCGCCGGACTCCAGGCAATCGAAAATCAGGTTTTCCACTTCGGCCAGCTGAGCGGGACCGTCGAATACGTCGCCGTCTTGGCCGGCTTCCAGAAGTCCAACGACAATGCTCGGCCGCTCTTGATGCCAGCCGCCGACTTGCGTGGCGCGGGTATACAGCACCGGCACATAACAAACGACCGGGCAATCGTTGATGTTTTGCGGGGACTTATAGCCGATAATGTGACGCGCCGGCTTGTTATACCGCGTTTGAAAAAACGCAGTCAGCGCGGCATCGTTTTGTAGTTTCTCGCGCGCGGCGAGCAGGGCGACTAAGCTCACAAAATCCCCTACGTTGGAATGTTGCGAGCTAGTTTAAAGAGAGGTTAACTAGGAGTTAATGCGAAAGGGTTCGCTAATAGACAATCGGTATTTGACCACATGACAACGCGCAGTCGATATCGGAATGATCGACTGTCACATCACCCACTGCCAGCCAATCGGCGACAATCGTAGCCGGAGCCGATATGACCTGACCGTCAGACACTTCTCGCCCATCCGGAAATTTAATCCGTGTCCACGCGCGACAATTTACCGAAATGCTTTTATCGACAAAATTCGCTAAAAATTCGGCGGCTTGATCAAGATACATCGGTTCTTTAGACATAAATACCTCCCACGCTGGATAACGAAACCATTCTTGGCGTGCCAACCCCGAATTTCCACCGCCCAACCGTTCCTGTTGTCGTTACCGTGTGCCGCACCAAGCTGACGCTCAGAGCGGTATTGGCTTCCGTAATTTGTACGGGGTTGAACGTGAGCACGCCGGCAATTCCATTACCCGTCAATAAACCGTAATTATTTGCGCCCGGATCGCGGTTCGGAACAAAGCGACCGGCACCGCTTTTGGTTAAATCGACTTTGCCTGAAAACGATGAAATCAAATAATCTTGTGCGTCTAATGGCTCCCAAAAGAAAGGCCATTCGAATCCGAACACATCATTCGCATTAAATGCGGTCGTCAACAACGGAATGTCGAAATCGAACGTCAAGCCACCTGTCGCCGTAGAGCTTAGTACCGCTTCGCATACCTGGTATGGCCTGCCTTCTCGATATTCCCGCTTGGCGCCGGCCCTCGTCACGCCGGAACCGGTTGTGCCAATGGTGATGCCAGTCGCTAATTCAGTCCCGTAGTTCGGAGTAGTCGCTAGGTTTGCAAATACCGGGTTGGTGAATTTGTTCGCACCTGGATAACGAACTCCCATCGACTTGCCGAATAATTTCTCAAGCCTTGGCATTTCAGCGCGCTTGGCATTCTCATATTGCCCGATCATGTTCAAATGCAGATGATCGCCGGAGCGATTGAATAAGTAGCGCCCCGTATTCGCGTCGCGAGTAATGCCGTCAGGATTTAGCACGAACACTTGATCGGAATTCGCGAAATACCCTTGGATTTCCCGACTTAACCAGAGCATCGCGGCCCGAATTTCATTGCGCCACGGCGTTGATGACGATGCGTATTCTTCGCCCAACGGGCCGCCGTAGCCGGGGTACATTTGATCGAGTATGGGAATGCCTGCGCTCGATAACAAGCTCACAATCTTGACATGATCTTCAAAAGTATCTTGAGCGACATCCAGCCAATAGCTGGATGAAATCAAATTTTGCAAATTGTTGATACTCATACAGCGCAAAAATATCACGTGCAATTTTTGGGCTAATAAATCGCTGATCGCCCTTCGTGTGATGCTGGCTGATTGTATATCTCGGTCAAGCAGCCCAATCGGCGACGTTCCTCCGCTGGTCATCGCTCCCGATACACCGTAATGCCCGACTAATCGAACGTTGGGCATCAACATATCCAAAATAAATTTATGCGGCGTAATACCGATACTGGTCGCACCAGACGCTGGGAACGCTGCGGTATGCACCGAAATATCTTGATTATCTGGACTTGTAGAAGTGCCAACCGTCGCATTCGAATCACCAATTACGGCGGCCAGAATGACGTTTGTTTGCGTGCGCACGTCCAGACCCGTCCGGACAATTGCGGCCACTTCGGCGTCGCCAACTAGGTATTGCGCGGCCGTGGCCAACGCGGAAATGATGACAGTCGTATCTCGAGCGACAGGGCCGTAACTCTCGGATACCAACGAAACTGCCGGCTGTCTTACACCACCAATCACCAACTCAATAATGACCGTGCCGACCACTGTGAGCGATTCACCTGCCCGAATCAACTCGCTGGACTGCTCATTTGCGGGTAATAACTTCATCAACCCCTCCCCAACGTCACTACACCAAACCCAACCGAATCGGTAATCCCCAACGCTTTTTTGCTGATCGTGCCGACCAGCTGCTTGGCGTTGCTCTCGTACTCGCGCGCTTTGGCAATCAGCGGCGAGTTGTCGCCGATCGCACCTTCAATCGCCGCGCAGCGCTTGGCCCAATAGATCGCAATCCGAGTCAGCAAATCGTTTGGCAGCGTCAAGTCGGATCGATAAATGCCACGCTCGGCCAGCACGGCATCCACATAGACGTCCGCATCGGCGACGTGGTCGGCGGTAAACGTCAGCGACGGATCGCTAAGGTCGGTTAAATCCAGATAAACGCCCATCAAAGCCCCGTTAAACGTGAAGCCAATACGGATAAACCGGCTTGCTGCATATGCGCCTGGCGGTTGTCCAAATCGGCGAAAAAGTAAGGAAACGGCCGGCTGCCGGGGTGATTGACTTGTTTGACAATCACGTAGCCTTGGCCGCCGGCCACCGGAATTTTCAGCCCTTTGCGGCCGTCTTTCGGCCGGATCACATGCGGCTCGGTGCCGTCTTCAACCCAGCCAGCGTATTCAGCCGAGGCATAAATCATCGCGCCGCCATCGCTGGCCGGATGCCAATTGATTGATTGCTCCAATTGCCCAGTGCGCGAAGTAAACGCGTGCCCGGCGCTGATCCATTCCAACGTATCCAGCACGTACCGCTCGGCGGCGGCATTCACGACTAATTGCGCGTTGCTTTCGTCTGCCAGCGCGGCCAGTACCGACGGCGTGTTGCCGAAATCGACGGAAATCGCGTGCATAACAATTAATCGCTCTTGGCCGGATCGGCCAAAGTCCAACCCGCCGCGAGCCAAGCGGACACTTCGTCCGAATGCACGTCGGCGGTAGTCGGGCCGGTTTCGTGAAGGGGCGCATCCCTGCGCATCGGCAGCAACACTGCTACCACTTCCGGATTGGCGTCTCGTTTAGATTGAGCATCGATTTCGTTGTCGCTCGCATCGGAATCAACCTCCAACACCTCGGCCGGCTCATCCGCAACGTCCTTTTCCGCCGAGGTAACGTCCATTAATTCGCCGTCCATTGACACGGGGGGGGCGCCGTCCGTGGCTATCGGTTGGGTTTTGGTTTCCGCCAAGGCGGGAGCCGCCGACGGGTTGTCCGCCATTGGCTCCCTATTCACGGCGGTTTGTTCGGTCACGGCTTCGTCGGCCGCCGGTGTTTTTTTAGCCATCAGGCATTACCCCAACAAGATGGCGGAGTGTTCGGGTTTGACGTTGGCTACACCCCAAGCGATGCTGATCTCGTACTGCACTTGGCGGTATTGCGGATAAACCGCGACTTCAAACGTCAGGCCGCTGCGCGGATCGGTGATCGTCATCCGGTCGGTCGCGATATCGCCTTCTTCGGGCAGCGCTGGGGCGCGGGTTGCCAGCACAATCGCGGAACGGGCGAAGGCCATATTGGCCGCGTAGTTGTTGCCGACCGTCATCGCGATATTATCCGCCAGCGTGGTTCGCAAGCCCGGCGCGCCGATCGTCAACGAGCCACCGCTCAACGCGGTCGCGTTGACGTATTTGTTGCTGTCGCCGGTAAACGTCAAGATGTCGCCGGCCAGGACGGTACCCGTGCCGGTATCGACCGCCAGAGCCGTGGCGCCGATCGCGTAACCACTGGCGAAGTTGCTTTGATAGCTGGCGCCGGTGCCCTTGGTGTGATTCTTGACTTGCGCCGACTCGCGGACCGACATCCCATGCAAATCCAACAACACGCCTTGCCGTTGCATCGACACGTCGCCGGCCATTTGCGCTTGCGACTGCTTGCCTCTAAAGGTTGCGCCGGCGGTGGTATTGATCACCAGTTGTAAATCGCTGATCGGCGCGCCGTTATCCACCAAGATTTGCCGCACAAAAGCGGCGTCGGAATAATCGCCGGCCGTCGCAAACGGCGTGGTGCCGGCGGTGCCGTAGGCGCGCGCGGTGGTTTTATACAGCGCGGCGATATCGGCCTCGACTTCGTTACACAAGGTCCGCATCGCTTGCGCGAATTGGTTGGCGCGGATCGACAGATAACCCTGGCCGCTGTTCACGCCCAATTGCTCTTCGCCGTTCCAGCGTACCGGCACCCGCCGCGCCTTAGTGATCGTGATCGACGCATTGCCGACGCTTTGATCGCCGTCATTCGGCGGAGTCACGCCGGGAGTGATATCGCTTGCGGTCGATGCCGGCGCAATCGCCGAGCGTACGGTTTGATTCAGTGCCGCGCGCGACGCGCTCGCGTCCAACGTCACAGCGGGGATAAAACCGATCTGCTCGCGGCTGACGGTATCCAGCGCGGCGAACAAATCGGGAATTAAATTGGTAAGGGTATTAGCCATGCGATTACTCCGTCACTTTGCCGCCGGCCTTGCAAAAATCGGCTTGCTCGGCGGGGCTGAGGGCCGCGAACTGGGCGCGGGTTTTGGTTTGTAGATTGTTGCCGTTGGCTGGTGCGCCGGAACCGGTGCCGCCTTGGGCCTTAGCCAAGAACGGTTTGGCTTCCAGCAGCGCTTTGACCGCATCGGCGACAGGCCTGCCGTCGATGGTCACGTTGCCGGCGTCATCGACTTTGGCCTTACCGGCCAGCAGGTCTTTTACCGTCGCAGGGTCTACCGCGTCGGCGGCGGCGCTCAGAATCGCGGTGCTGATCGCGGCGGCTTCGTACCTGGATTTCCAGCCCTCGGATTCTTTGCCGCGCGCATCGGCCAGTTCCTGCAATTTGCCTTGCGCCGCAAGCTGGGCCTCGGCGAATTCTTTCAGGTCTTTGTGGCCGGTGGTTTTTTCGAACTCGGCGGAAAAATCGGTTTGGAATTTGGTGATGCCAGCTTGCACGCCGGCATCGATTTGCGCCTGAATTTCGGCGGCCGTGGGCGCGGCGGCAGCGGCGGAACCGCCAGCACCCGCGCCGCCTTCTCCGGCCTCAGACAAAAATAAGGATTTGAGTTTGAACATGCTCGTAACCTGTTGGGGTGGAATTGAATTCCGGGACAGGTTAGCGGCGGGACGTGATAAACAGAATGCGAAGGGTTTCGCGGGGAATTCTGGCCGGCGTAGCCGGTGATCTGTCTATTTATCCTACCAGATTATTGCTTGGCGGCGATTACAGCGAATTTAACAGGGGGTTAACGGGGGTCGGCAACACCAAGCTATACCAATGCCGCGCCCTGGGGTCTCCGCGCCGCTTCACGGCGTTTTTTTTGGCTCAGCAGGATTAGCCATCAAATCACCTCGGATTCGCGCACCAGGCCCATGCCGTCGGCCCGCACCAATTTATCCACGGCCACGCCTTTTTTCAAAGCGGCGGAAGCCCAGGCCGGCAACACATCGTCGCGCTGTTTGGCCGGCAATTTACCCAGCCAGTCGCCGTAGGTCTTCGAGCCGGCGGCCAGATTGGGCGTCACGCGCGGAATTAGCAGGCACATACAATGCGGGTGGGCTTTGCTGCGCGGCACGGCCTGTTTTGTAAAAATGCCCTTGCCCAGGCCCATGTCGATACTAGCGTAATAATCGCAAATATCGGTGACGGGATGGGTGGACGACAAGCGCCACTCGTATCCCAGGATGGTCTCGTCGTGGATCGTGCTCTCGATTACCGCGCGGTGGCCGGCGTTGGCCATCTCGGTGCGGGCGATGCGCTTGAGATTGTACAGCTGTTTGTCGTAGGTCCACCACTTGACCGCCTTGTCCATCGCCGCTTCTTTGCCGGCCCCGACCGCTTTGGTCAGCTGATCGAACACGCGCTCCGCCGCGCGGCGGCTGCCGGTTTCCGCGAGACTTTCGATAATCCCGCGCGCGTCGGCGACCACGGCATCCCATTCGGCTTTGGCCGATGGGTCGTGAATCAAGGCCCGGCCGGCCTCATACAGCGATTTCACCCAGTCGTCAGCATGCTCGCTGACGATCTTAAACCGCCGACCGGTGCCGCGTTCGATAGTCCGTTGCATGTCCATCACCACACCATCCACGGCCCGGCCGGCCTGAATGCCGGCTTGCAGCACCTCGCTGACGCCCCGGCGAGTGCCGGTTTCCCAATGCCACAGGCTGTCGGACAAGGTCAAACCGTTCGGCCATTGATGGGTAAACGATTCGGCGGCGATCCGCTGCACTATCGGCGACTGCAGGCCGTCACCGGCGCCGATGGCGGCGCTTTTGGCGATCGCGGCGGTTATCGCCGCTTGCATGCTCGCCCCGTATTGACTGAGCTGATCGGCGGCTTCTTGGCTCAAGGTATAACCGTCGCGCCGCAATTGAGCGATCAGCGCGGCGGCGAAGGCCGCCGTATCAGCCGTCAAATTCGCCTCGACCGCCAGGATTTCACGGGCAAGGCGGCGATACAGGGCGGGGTAGTCGGTCATGCTATTTTCTGGAAACAATCACCGGCGATATCGCCCGGGAGGAGCGCCAAACATGAAACAATCATCGCTTTCCGGCGCTCGCCGCCCAATCCAACACGGCTTCGGCTTGTTCCAGCGTCAACGGCACGCAGCTGGCCACGTGAATGCCAATATGCACCGCCCGCACGCCGACCTTGGCGGCAAAGAACTGGCCGCAATAAGGGCAACGCCAGCCCGCGGCGGTTTCGATCGGCGCCAGGTCCGGGATGGATACCTCATTCAACGTCGTCATCTCTAAACCGATTTCCCACCCGGCAGCGCGATCCAAAGCGTTACGCACGGCACCAGGTTGATGCAATACCGGCGATTGAACGGCGACCAATGCACGCCAATCCAGAAACTTGATGGGCGAAAAAGCAAACCGATCCGGTAATTTCCCACGGCAATGCTCATGGCAACCCGTCCACATACATCCCGCAGGCCGGACACAGCTCGCCGTTCGGCGTGATCAGAAATAACTCATTTCCACAATTACAGCGCCAAATAGTGCCGTCTTGCGGATAGCAAAGGCCTTGAAAAATGCCTTTGTCGGTCTGGCATTCCGGGCATTCCAGCCGGGTTTCGCCGGCCGGCGCAATCGCGGTCCATTCGTGCCCGCAGCCAAGACAGCGCGCGGCGCCGCTACGGTGCGGGGTACGGTCTAGTTTGGCTTGGTTGAAGTCGATGACAGTCACAATTTACGCACCGCATAGCGACTAGAAACCACGCGATAGCCGTCTTCGAACTCGATCAAAGCCGAATTCATCGTGCCGGTCGTCACCACACGGCACGCTTGGCCAAAACGATCTGGTAAGTATTTTCGCCAACGCCAACGGTGTGTCACGCCATCCCCGCTTGCCGCGCAATCCGGTCGCCGTGTGTGTCGCCTTGAGCGTCGATCTCTTTATCGATCGCCGTCATGGCATTAGGGGCGACCTCGTCGCTCAGAATCTGTCGAGCAACGCGCTTTTTCAACGCCTTATCGAATTCGGCGCCTAACTGCATCGTGAGAGCATCCATCGCGGTGGACATCTCAGCGGCTAGATCAGTCAAGTTAAAATCGTCGGGGTAGCTAATCGTGCCGTCGAATGATTGGCCTTGCCACAAATACACTAAGTCGGCAATGTCGTTTTCCGCCACTTCGCACATCTCGGCCATCCCAGCGAGGCTTGAGTTGCACTCTTGAAAGTGAAATGACAGCGCCACGCCGCTTTGCTGTACGCCGCCAACAAACTCAAGATTGGCGACCCGATAAATATCCGTCACCAAAGCAACCATTTTTTCCGCGTATAACTGAATGGGATCAGGCGGTGGCGCGATAAATTCCGGCTTGCCGCCGCCGGTCGGGTTGTATGTGAGTGCGTTCTCGGTACCGATCGTCAAGTCTTTCAATTTTTCCCGCTCCGCATCGTCCGTGACCGGCAACGCGAGGACAGCGAACGTCTGTTGCCGAAACAGCTCCCGCTGCTCTGAATCGAGATTGAACAAGCTCCAATTCAGTCCGGCCAGATCGTGAAACCAGCTTAGACTGCGGCATTCGGTCGGATTCAGTGGTTTACTAATGTGCAAACGGACGACCGGCACTCGTCCGAGCGAATGCTGACCCTGTTTAATGATATCGCTGCCGTTCGGCTTTTTGCTCAGCACCCACCCGGAACGAGAATAGGTGCGGTAAACCGTTTCGCCCTCATAGACCTCCGAAAACGTCACGGAAGTCCATGCGCCAGCCCCATCCTTGCTTTCATCGGCTAATTGCCCCGGCAACCGCAGCGCTAAATAAGGTAGCGCTTGGTCCGCCCGAGTTTGCCCTTGCGTTTCCGGCTTGTCCACGATCACGTACACCGTGCCGAGAATCATTGCCAGCCGTTGATACGTAAATAACAACGAATCCAGCTTGGTTCCCGCGCCGTCGGCGTTTTTCATGAATTCGCTGTAAAGGTCAGTGGTCTCGCGATACACGTCTTTTCGCCACAAAAAACCCATGAACACATCGACAATCTTCCGGCAAAAATTGGGATAAACCGCCAGCTGTTTGCGGCGATCGTATTTATCGTCGGACTCGCGGACGTGCCTAACCAGATAATAGCCGTATAAATACCCGCCGGTGCCGCTGTAGCTATCCAGCAAAAACGCATCGGAAGTCCTATCGAAGACGTGGTTAGTTACAGCCATTTCAGCCTCATCGGTTTATAAACATCGCCGTCTCTGCCGGTTTGGGCGGCATGCACGGCCAGCGCCAGCGCCCAGAATCTATCGGCGTGGCCGTTTTCGGAGCGTTCGGCGGTAAAGCGGATGTTGCCGGCGGCGGTCGTCACCTTGGTGACGGCCCGCAGATCGGCGCGGATTTCGGGTTTGTAGGGGATGCGCAGCTTTTTGTCTTCCATCGCGCCGCGCACGGGGTAGGCCAGCGCCTCTTTGGTGGCGCCGGTGAAGGTCACGCCTTCGATCCGGTATTGGCCAAAGGCTTTTTGCGCGTCGTCGGTCCAGCCGATACCAAGGCCGGTATTATCGAAGCAGGCGCGGTCGATCAGCGCCAGAATCGGCCAAATCACCTTTTCTTGATCCGGCTTAGGCATGTTGCGCAACTCGATCACGGCGCGGGTGTAAAGCACATCGCCGAGCTTTTCCAGCAGCCACAGCACGGTCAAATCTTTCTTGCGGCCAATGTCCAGGCCTGCAAACAGTTGGCCTTTCCCTTCGGCTCCGCTCAGGGAACGTCCCGGTGCCTGAGCGAAGTCGAAGGCCCACTCTTCGCCGGCTGGATATTCACAACTCGCAATCAAGTCGTATTCCAGAAACGCCGCGTCATCGTCGGCCGGCTGGCACATGTATTCCTGCAGAAACGATTCCTCGTCGGCGCAACCGGACTTGATGAAATCAAAATAGGCCGCTTCGTCCATGGCCTGCACTTCATGATCTTTCGGCAATGCCTTTTGCAGCTTCCACAGAAAGCCTTGTTCCAACGCGTCTTGCAAGGTGACGCGGTGCAGGCTGATGTTCTTGGGGTTGTTGTGCTCGCGGACTTCGCGGATTAACTGATTGAAAAAGTTGTGGCTACCGCGATGGGTGGAAATGATCTCCATCGACCCGCCCCAGGTGATACCAGGATAAGCAATTGACCACAACTTGCGCGGATCGGGATGTAATGCAAACTCATCCAAGATACGGCCGCCGCGTTTGCCCGCTTGCGCATCCGGATTTGATGACATCGAATGGATCCGGCGTCCGGACGCAAATTCCAAAACGTAAGCGGTAAGTTTCGTTTTCTCATCAATCACCCGCTCGCCCAGGTCTTGGGCGGCAATTTGCAGGATTTGCGCGAACAGCTTGCAGTCTTCAAGGAATAAACGCGCTTGAATGTCGTCTCGGCTCGATACCCATTGATCCCAACGCTGGCCGGCCATCGCGGTGCGTTCGTCGGCTTTGTAAGCCGTGGACCAACTGATACCGATTTGGCGGGATTTCTCCATCAACTTCAGGCGCGAATCGTCTTTGATCCACTGCTCTTGAAACGGCAGAAAGATTCCGTCGGGGTTGGCGGGGATGATGCGGGCGTTAGCCATGCTCGGAAAGCTTCTTAACTAAAATAACGAACATAGAAACGCCAAGCGAAAAGCCAAATCCGGCAATAAAGCTATAAAACAGCACATCAATCGCCTTGCTGATTGTTGATTCTTCTAGCTTCACGCCACCATCCCCAGCATTTCCCGAATCCGCTCGCGGCCGGCTTCCGAGACGCCTTCGGCTTTGGCGACGGCGACCGCCGCTTGTGCGGCTTCCTCGCGGGCTTTGCGTTGCGCTTCGGCCTCGAAGTCTTTACGCCACTGAGCAGACCCTACGGCACCACGCCCGACGGTCGATATCGCCCTAGCCAGTTTGGGAATCACAATGGCTTTATCTTCCAATTCCCAACCTTGCATGCCTTCCAGCACGTCCATTAACTGATCGATGGCGACCATCTCGCTGGCTTCCAGCAATGCGGCCTTGTCCTCGTTGCTCATGCCGCCCATGGCCTTCGCAATCTCCATTCGTTCCCGCGCCCGATTAATGGATTTCTCCATGCTGGCCTGCAACGCGGAGCCGTGCCGATGTACGGCGGATTTGCTGATTTGGTAACCCTGTTCGGTCAGCCAGTCGGCCAGCGCCACGTAACCGGCAAAGCCGTTTTCGACCAGGCGTTGATTTAGCTCTGTCAATACCGCGTCGGGCAGGGTGTCGATGGGGCTGCGGGGAGGCATCGCTTCGGCTCCGCTCAGCGACCGGGTTCCGGCCGGGCCACGCCAGGCACCGTGCTCAACCCCTGCCGAACATCGCCGCCCCTGGCGGTCAATGTCGCCATCCACACGCCGCCGGGCTGCTCGGCACGGACCAAGCCTTGTTCGTTCAGCCAAGCCAGATCGGCGCGGAGCACGTCGGTACCGACGGCTTGGGCGCGTTGCGCCAAGGCGTTTTTCAAATCGACTTCGTGAAGGGTGTAGGTATAGGCACCGGCCAGTAACTCAAGGATGGCCAAGCGGCGGTGTTCGGTCATTTTCTCGTTGTAATTCATGGCTACGCTACCAAATTCAAGTGTTTTTCAATGCCGCGATGGCGCCATTCAACCCGGCGCACGCCGTGGGCCTTCAGTTTGCCGGCCAATTCGCGCCGGTCGGCGTGGCTGATCGTGCCGTCCAGGCCTTCCAGCCTTGCCACGCCTAGATCGTTGACCAAAACCACGATGTGATACAGATACGGCTCGCGCATGTCGCACAAGGCCCGATCCACATCCACGCCATTGACGTAGCCGCGCGCGTGCAGCATCAGCGGAGCAACGTGGACCGGCATCACGGCTGCCCGCGAAAAAAAGTATCCATCCGTGCCACTTGCTGACGCACGGCTTCTAAAGTGGCGGTTTGCGCGGCCAGCGCGGCGTTCATGTCCGATAGCGACTTACTCATCGTCCGCATTTCCCGGTAAATCTCGGCCAAGTCTTCGTGGTTTGGCGCATTGCTCACTCGCTCTTCAAGCCGCGTGACGCGCTCGGCGTGGTCGTCCAGCCGGTCGTCGATATCGTTTTCCAGTTTGCTGATCGTAGCCGTCGTTACTCGCTGCCGATTGTTCAGCCAGTTCATGATCCCGACGACTAGGATCAGCAAAGTTTGAATCACATCAAACCAAAATTTCGCGTCCTGATAGCTCATCGATTCTCCTTGCCAAAAAAAGGCCGGCGTCGCCGCCGGCCAGTTGCTCACCACGGGTTAAACGGTGGTTTCCTCGCCGGTGCTTGCGGCGCTTTCTTCGACAGCGTCGACAGCGCTTTCCGCGCTGGCGGCCGCATCGGCGGCTACGGTCTCGCGAGGATAAAACTCGAGAATGGTCAAATCGATGTGATCGGCTTGCTCGGTTTCGTTGTAAATCAAGAACTCGAAACCCTGCTCGATGCGCTTGACCGAATCGGACAAATCCGCATCGGCGCCGGCGACCAGGCTGGCGCTGCCGACGCCGACCACGTCCACCCGAAATTGACCGTTTGGCAGCGGCGTGACAGACAACACGCCAGGATCGGTCGATTCCAGCGTAAACACGCCGTCTACAGAGGCTTGTACGCCCTCGACGGTTAAGCCGACCAGCGACACAATGAAATAAGCAATGGCGGTACTCAGTTTTTTCATGGGTTGTGTATCCAAAACATAACAAGTGTGGCCGTCCGACGTGCTCATCAACAGAGCCAGCCGGCCGGGGTAATTTCCCCGCAACCGGGCACGCAAGCCCCATTGCAAGAAAAACAGGGCGGCGGCAAATAACACCGCCAGCAGACTCGACCTCACGGCAGACTCCGGACAAAGCGCATAAACTCGCGGTGAGAGATGCCGCTATTAAGTAGCTCGAAGGTGGCCGCGCGGCCGGCGGCTTTGATATGCGCCAACCGGCCGCGTAACTCGGCCAATGCAAAGCGGTTTTTTGTGCAGGGAAATCGATGGTTTTTCAGGCGTTGATAACCCACCGCGTCTCGCAATTCGTCAGTGGCCAGCAACAACGTCACCACGTTCACTTTCAATTCGCCTTGCCGGCGCCGATTCAGCCAATCCATCACGCCACCGCCTCGAACAAGGCCCGCTCGGCCGCGCGGCGAGACACCAAGCCCGGCAGGATTTGTTTAACCCCGTCCACGCTGCCTTTCACCCAGCGATCGAACTCGGCGGCTGCCCCGGCCAAGTCGCCGGCTTCCAGCTTTTTGCGCAAGGTCGATTGCGCGTATTGGCCTTGGCCGATATTGAAAATCAGCGAGACCAGCGCATCGAACTGGTTTTGATTCAGTAAAACGCTAGTCACCGACCACAAAAACAACGCGGTTTGCGCCACGTCGCGCGTCAATAAGTCTTGGGCTTGGCTAGGGTTGATGTGCAGCAAGGTCCGCGCTTCTTCAACGACTTTGCCGCGTTGCTGGCATTCGCGAATCAAGCGCATCAACCGAGAAACATCGCAGTTGGTGAACAAATGCCAATCGGCTTTTGGCAGCAGCACGTGACCGTAGCCGATCGTCAGGCGATTGGCCGGGCACAGGTAGGCTTGCAGATTAAGCGAATCGTGGCCGTTGCGAGTGATGATCTCGAAGGCGGCCGGGCTTGCGTCGTGGGGGTTATCGGTGTGCATAGACTCTCCAGCAGTTGCGGGAGAGTCTACGGACTAACGGTCAGCGAATGGATGCGAAGGGTTTCGCCTTCGGCTGTTGAGACTGTAACGATAGATCAAGCTGCGCCTTGGCGCGGATCAGCTCTTCGGCCAAATAGGCCAGCAGCATAGCTTGCTTCTCGCGGTTGACCACGTGCAGGTCTGTTTCCGGTATCAGCAAGTCGCCCACGGCCTCAATACAACAGGCAATGCGGTCGATTTGGTCCAGGGCATCGTGGGCGGCGGTCATGCTTGCCCCTCTTTTGGCAATAAACCATCACGGCGGGCTTGCCAGATTACTTGACGCACATTGTTGAAGGTTTTCCCTGTAGCCTGAACGATTTCATGCCGTGGCTTACCTTCCAATTCCATTTGGATAATAACATCCATCACTCTAAATTGCTCTTCCTGACGCCGTTTGGCACCAGCCAGCACGTTATGCAGCCCCAGCGACGCGCATTCTTCACCGGTGATAAACACTGTCGCACTTTTCAAGTCGGCCTTGGCGGCGTTGATGGCCTCGTGGTATTCGGCAAACTGAGAAAGCGATATCGGCTTATCCAGATGGAAGGGCTTGGACTGGATCGGCGCGGCCACTAAAGCATCGTAAGCCCGGATCACCTGCAAGTGAAACTTGGGGCTGATCCACATGGCGTAAGCGTAAACTAACTCTTTAGCAACATAAACGCCTTGCTGATTACCGCCATTTATAACTTTAAGTGATTGATTTTGTTCCAGAGCAGGAATTCCTGCTTTGGAAATTTCGTCGATTAACTCTTGAGCTTGCTGGTTTTTAAGCCAAAGACTTGGCCTATGTTTATTTTCACCGCCAGCGGCTTTATGCAAGTCATTCAGGCAGTAACGACCGGCTGAGTCTTGGCGAATGGGGGTGTCGGAAATTACGATAGATAGTGTGTTCATGATGTTTCTCGTGTAAAGATGGATTACCCGGCTACATGAGACCAATCATGGGCGCCGGACTGAACAGGTTGGTCTACCGGGATACACGAGAACCGGCCCGCCTTGCGGCGGCCTGCCCAGCCCGACATAATGATGAGCTGAAGCGATGCACATAAAAAAACCGCATGATGCGGCCATGTGCCGTGTAAATCCGAGAGACCAATCCCGAGCGCTGGATTTTGCCAGTGCCGTATCAGATTAGCCCCTCGGCTAATTTATTGTCAATATTTTTGAATAAAAATACGTTCCGTTACCTTTGCATTGCTTCGCGAACCACCCAAAACTCTTTGGTATCGCCTTGTTTTCTGACTTTATTTAGTCCAGACCACTTGACATCGCTGACAAACACTTTTTCTCCAGGCTGAAACATCGTGCAAGTGCCATCGGCAACTCCCGCCATCAACCCTTTTGTGAAAGCTGCCTTATCGTTTTCACGCGCATATCTCAAAAGGCTTTCCAATTGGGATTGGTCAGAACAACCGACGGCTGAATCAGTGATTTTTGAGTCAAAGGCGTATACAGGCAGAGCGCTAGCGAGGAAAAAAACGCTCAGAATAGTTTTTTTAAACATCATTATCTCCCACAATATGAATGATCCACATAGCGCTTCTTGCCGCTAGCGGTATAGGTGTAACAGCCCCCTCTCGGGCCGGTGTAGTAGCCATCCTGCGCTTTAGATGAATTAGCGCCACCTGACGACGAATGCTTCGACGACCCTGTCGAACAATCTTTCCGCTCCCATTTGTCCTTCGCTTTGCCTTCGGCTTCGGTTTGCCATTGCATGTTTGACGGATCGTCGGCACCGCCGCAGGCTAAAGGGGTTACATGGTCGATCACGTAGCCAGGGCAAGGTCCATGATTGGCGCCGTTGGCGGGGCAGGGATGCTCGCGCTTGAACGCCTCTTTAGCGGCTTGGCTGCGTTCTTGTTTAGCCTCCGTGGAAAGAGGCGTCATTGAGCATGCTGTCGAAATGCCGAAGATTAGAGCGGCTATCAGTCTTCTGTTTACCATAGTTACCCTCATTAAATGTTACGAACAAAAACCGAACACCATGCCCGGCGCGCTAGTTAACTTCAAATGTGGGTGTCTTTCAAGGTCTGGCGCTGTTATTCCTGCCCGGCTTCGCAAGCCAGCACACCCGCGCCGGTAATGCGCAGTCTGTTGCCGGTACGCTCCACGTATTTCAGTTCGATCAGTACCGACAGCGCGAAATCGATATCGTCCACGGCGTGGGTTAACTCCACCAATGGCGTCCACTGGTCTTGATGCAGTCGGCTGGCGTTGGCTTTGCGGTCTCGATACAGCGCTTCCAGGATTTGTTGGCGTTTTTTGGCGTCTTCGTTCATGCCTTGCTCCAAGGTGTTAAAAAACCGGTTAAAAACCGAAAATATCCAAATTGTTAACAGGGGGTTGACGATCCAGCCGGGTGATCGTCTGGATTTGCCGGTAGGTCAATTTATACCTGCGGACCAGCTCGTCCATCTTGGCACCCTGGGCCGCGTCGTGGCGGATGGCGATATCGCGCACGGCGCGCTTGGCGGCGTCGGCTTTCGCAATGAACAGCAGCTCGCCGGCAAAGGCTTGAATTAATTTGGCGGCTATGTGCGCGCCCAGCACCTGCGGCAATTCGCCGGACGCATCCAGTTTGGCCGGCACCGCGACCCGGCAGCCGGCGTAATGCTCCCAGACCGCCCACATCACGTCCCAGCCGCAATACTCGGCAATCCGCCGCAGGCTTTCCGGCAAATATTGTATGGGCAATTCGGCGTCAGTCATGGCGGTAGGCCTTCTCTTGGTACGCTTCGATTTCGGCAATTTGCTTTAGCAACTCCGTCGCAAGCTCCGGAGCGGCAAACTCCAGTTTCCGTACTAGCGCCGCGCGCTCTTCGGCCAGTTGCTGTACCACACTCAGCGCGACGAGATTGCGTTTGGCTTTGTCTTCCGGGTACTCGTTCGGCAAAGCGGGTTGCGGGTATTCGCGCGCCGGCAGCAAGGCCCGCAGCTCGGCCGGCGCCGGCCAACGCTTGGCCTGGCTGGCCAGCGCGGTAAACGCGATCCGCAAGCGCGGCCGGTCCAGGCCTTCATCCCAGGTAATCGGCCAGGCGCGCATGACGTGAAACCACACGCCGGCGGTGTGAGCCACCGTCTCGGCCGACGGCCCGCCGTCCAGATGCAGCACCACTAGGCCGCTCAGCCCCTTCGCGACGGCTTGCCGTAGCCAATCCAGATCAGCCATCGCCAAACTCCTTGAGTGACTGCAAGGCTTGGGCGGTCTTGCTGGCTGGCTTGCCCCCGGCCCGTTGGTCGCTAACCGATCCGGCCACCTGGATCCCTCTCCCCTCGGGAGAGGGTTGGGGTGAGGGCGAATCTTCCAGCACGCGCTTCAAGTAGTTGTGATTGGTCAGCGGCTTGCCGCCCTTGGCCTGGATTTGCTCGACCGTTTGCCGCATGGCCGGCGCCAAGCGAAGCACATCCGCCAGCGCCAAGGCGTCCTTGGCCAGCTTCAGCGCCCGATCGTTCGCCAGATCGCGGGATACCGACCGGAACAAGCCCAGATAACCGACCAACGCGAAGCCGGTTTCTCCGTCCAGCTTGGCCAGGATACCCAACAGCTCGCGGCCGGCTTCGTCTTGGACTATCGCATCCAGCGAGATGCGGGCGTGGCAGATGGGGCATCTATTGAGCTGCACGAATGATCTCCTCAATTACCCAAACAAACGTCACACCGGATGCAAACTCCCAACCTTTGATGTCATGTATCACCCAGAAAACGAAAATCGACGCCGCTAACATCATCCGTCGGCCCTCCCGTGCCGCCGCGCGTCCTTGGTCAGCGCAGTGATGATGCCGCTCAGCTGCTCATGTCCGCAAAACTCCAGCGCATCCTTTTTGTACATCCGCTTCGCCAGCGCGGCGGCGTATTCCCACGGATAGCCGGCCTCGGCCAACAGCGCTTCGATCTTCCTCAGCTTGGGCTCGCGATCCGATCCGCTCGGCAAGTTATGCGGCTTGCGGCCATGTTTTTTACTGGTGAATTTCGCGCCGGCTTGTTCCAGATGCCGGATCACGCGATTCAGCCCTTCGGACGACAACTCGTTCGCCGATTTCACGTTGCCGTGCGTCAGCAGCATGGCGCGATAAGTTTCGTCGTCCATCGCTAACTGCTTCTTGCCGATGTGGATTTTGGCGATCGCCGCGCGCCGCCGGGATTCGGATTTGGCGCGGTTGTGGTCGGGGGTATGGTTGCGGATGCTCATGGCGCACCGCCATCGCCCGCCAATTCGGGCGATTTGTATTCAAACAAGGTCAGCAGATCGCGAAAGGCGTGGGTCAGCCACAGCATTTGGCACGACGCCTCGTGTTGAAATGCTTCGATATCATCGGCCGCTTCAAAGCCGTCCTCGCCCGGGTCATGCTTAAAGAAAATACCTTTGCTGACAAAGCGTTTATCTAGCCGAAATGACACATCGTCGTTATGCAGCTCCAACTCAACCACTTGCTGGCCGCCTCGGATACGTTCGACAATGCCTTCTTTAGCCTCTTTCACTGAATCGAGTTTGACGCTGGCGGAAGTGCCGTTTTCTCCAGCGAGTTTACAGACGCCGCCCACGTCAAATCCTGCAAACCCATTACCGCTTTCCAATTCTCTATGCAACTTTTCGGTCAAGCTTTGCGTGATGCCGTCAATGTAAATTGTGGAGGCCTTGATGCTGCCAACCGCTTTGACCAGCCGGTTGGTCAAGGCATCCGCGAAGCGCTTACCGGTAGTAGCGACGATTAACATTTGCTCTTCGATTTGATAGTACGCGGTGATCCGCGCCGACTTCAACAGCGCCGTTTTGACAAATTCGCTATAGACCTCTTCAACAAATTTGTTTCGCAGCTGTTTCGTGGGATTGCCGCCGGTTTCCGCTAACAACACCTCCAAACGTTTGCGCGCTTCTTCGTTAACAATCGACCACGGCAGAATTTTCTCGTCGAACCGCAGTTTGAACGCGTAACCGCCCGGGTAAGGCAATACGTAGCGATCGTCCATGACTGGAATAAACCCCAACGCGCGTATTTCGTCGGGCCGGACTTCGGAAAAGGCATGTTCCGCAAGATGTTGCTCCAGCGCGGCGGCCGGCGGCAACTGGCATTTATAGGTGGTAGCGTGTTTAATCAGTTTCATGGCATATCCTCAATCAATCGCCCATTCCGACCGCACT
Source organism: Methylomonas sp. MS20 (assembly GCF_050275925.1). NCBI lineage: Bacteria > Pseudomonadati > Pseudomonadota > Gammaproteobacteria > Methylococcales > Methylococcaceae > Methylomonas > Methylomonas sp. MS20. Next base: position 2,819,220 of record NZ_CP189962.1, on the reverse strand, counting down.
CTCACGCGCAGCCGGTTGGCGGGTTTATGGCATTGCCGGGCCACCAGCTTTTTGAAAGCGCTGGCCTGACGTTGAGTGGAGCCGGCGAATTCGCCGCGTAGAAAGCGACCGGCTAGGTCGTTATTCAGCGCCATCGCGACCCCGCTCGGCATGCGCCAGATGCTGTGCCAGTTGATCGGCCTCGCGGTCCAGGCGTTGCGCGGCTTGCCGATCGGAAAAACCATCGGCGTAGCGTTCGGCATGGGCCGCGCATTGGCGTAAATAGGCGGCTTGCTGGCGTAAGTCGGCAATGCGTTGCCGGGTGGCGTCGTCTGTCAGTGCCGCGCTCATGACAATTCCTGCTCGAATGGCGTAATCGTGCAATCCTCCACGCCGGTTTTGATGGTGATGCCCGGCACGCCGGCCACGACAGCGGTCTCATTGAGAATTGCGTCTTTGTTAACCTCCTCTTTCACGCGCACGAAGCGAATCAAGCCGCGCGCTTTCAGCGCGTCGATGACCGCCTCGGCGCCGCGGATCGACACCGACGGCGGCCGCAAGCGGAATTGCACGGTGCCGGTGACAAAGCCGATGGTTTTGGTTTTTCCGCCATCGGTCAGTTCTTCTCGGTTGGCCTCGCAGTACAGCTGCACCCCGTCTTGCAGGCGTTTGAGCGAATCGTTGATCGCGGTAATCTTGCCGGTATAGTCGTCGGTAATCGCCGCGATCTCATCGTTCATCGCCGCTTGCAACACGGTAATTTGCCGAGTCAGCCGGCCGATCTCGTTGATCGATTCAGCACAGGCATCGCGGTCGCGCGGCACATCGGCGGTGGGATTGGCCACGGCCTTGAGTTTGGTGGGTTTCTTCATAATTTGACTCCGATCATTAATAAGAACAGCACGATCGCCAGCAACACGCCGGCCACGGCCCAGCCGCAATGCAGATCGTCTTTCAGGGTTTCGATTTGGCGCTTTTGCGCCGCCAGCTCTTGTTGCAAGGCGTTGACGCGGCGGTTGACGTGGTCGATATAGTCCGCGCTGCCCATGCGCCGATTCACTTGCATATCATGGATATTGGCTGCCATTGCCGCCTCCTAATTGATCGTTGGGGGTGTGGGTGGCGGCTTGCACCACGGCGATGGCTTCTTCCAGAGTCTTGTCTTGCACCTCTTGCCAAATCGCTACGGCTTGCAACAAGAACGCCATCAAATCGGTGGCCGGCGTCTTGGGCATTTGCCCTGCGGGCGCCACGATGACCGGATGGGTAAGGGTTTTAACCGACGGCACGCCGCCGGGTTGATCGTCAATGGAAATCAGTACGTGCATGGTTAGCTCCTATGGGGGCATTGTTGACAGGCTCTCCAGTGAGCCAGCCCAAGCTGATTGCTGGGGCGGGCCTTGCTGGCGAACTCGCGGCATTGCTGCCGGCTCAGCTCGGTCTGCAAATGAGGACAGTCGATCTGTCCGTACGCCTGTTCGAACGCCTGCAAAACCTTGTCGATTTTTGCGGGATATTTGTCGGCGACGATCAGCGATATCGCGGTGCGCGATACGCCAATCCGCTTGGCGACGTAGTTGATGCTGGATTCGGCGACAGCTTGCTTGAGTTGCGCTAATCGTTGGCTGGCGTCAGTCATGGCAATTTCTCCGGCTCAATTCTTCGACTTTAAAGTTGATCGCCTCGGATAGCGCCAGCGCGACATCCAGCGTCAACGCCAAGCGCAGATCGCCGTCTTGCTTGGTCACCACCAAATCCAAGCCACCGTCACCGCTGGCCAGCACCTTCAGGCTGGCGTTCTGACCGACGAAATACTTATTCATCGTCGCCGTCCTTCGCATCGGTCCAGACCACCGCGCCCAGGTTGGGGTCGTACACCTGCTTGATGCGCTGCACCATCGGCGGGCGCGGCCCGGTGTTATGCTCGGGCAGTAGCCGATACTTGCCGGCGTGGCAGGCTAAATATCCGGCCTTTTCCAGATTCGCCAGGTAATCGCGCGCGGCCGCCGGTGCCACCACGGTCTGTTCCGTGCTGGCCAAATAGGCCAGATCGACATAACCCAGCGGGTTGGGCGCGGACCGCAGCGTCCGCCACATGTTTTCCTGGCCGCTGCCGGCATTCACCATCGTGCCGTCCTTGCGCACTTTCGGCGCCTCAACGCCGTTGTCGCGGGTCAGCGTATACAGCTTGGTTTCGGCATCGAGCGTGATAAACCCGGCTTTCGCCAGCGATGTGACGTAGGTCCGAGTCGTGTCTTTGTGGATGGTGCCGGGCAAGGCGCGTACCAGGCGCGGCAACCCGAATTCCTTCAGTTCGCGGATTTTTTCCCAGATGCGCTGGCGCGGGCTTTTGCCGCCAACGTATTCGAGATGGGCGGGTTGGCGGTTAGTGGACATTGGCGCTCCCCGGCGCGGCCGCCGCGCGCTCGATTTCTTCCACCGCTCTCGCTAATCCGGCTGACACGATTTTCAACGTCGCCAGATTCATGCCGAGGTCAACAGCCTCGACGCCGCAGTCGCAGCTCAGTTTGAGAAACGTGACATGGCATTTCAGGTTAGTTGCGAAACTAACAGAGCCGTATAAATGATTCCATTCGCCCTTTCTGACCCACACCCCTTCCGGCGCGTCATCGGTGGTCGCGTTAACATCGATTTGTTGTTTTTTCATCACGCCACCCTCCGTTTCGGCGCTTCGCCGGTATAAAACGCCACGCCGTGCCCTTGGCACCATCCCAAATCGACCTGCCGGACGCCTTGTTCAGCCGCCGCTTCTCGCACTTGGTCCAGGTTCACGCACACCCGCCGCACTGAGCCGTGGCTGTCCGCCACCAGCTTGCGCAACAGATCGTCGGCACACTCGATGCCTTGGGCGTACACGCTGGCTAAGCGCTTGGCGTCTTCCAAGTCCACCGGCAACGCGGGTACGAAGGCCAGGATGCGGCCGTGGAAGCGCTCCCACTTTTTCAGTTTTTGCGGCAGGTTTTCTTCGCCGATAATCAAAATCGGCGCTTGGCTGCCCTCGTAAATGTCGCGCACCAGCTCGACCGCCTTTTTGTCGACGATATGATCCATCTCGTCGATGATCAGCGGCCGGCCGCTGGCGGCCAGTTGGTCGCAGACTTGGTCCAGCATTTCGCCGCAGGTTGGCGCCGGTTTAATGCCCATTTCACCCAGGATTTTTTGCAAGATCACCTTCTTGCTCCACAAGCTCTTGATCTGCACGTAATAGCCGCGCACGCTGTTGCATAAGTAATTGCTGCTCAACGATTTTCCCCAGCCTGAGGGGCCGTAAAAACACACCAGACCGGGGAGGCCGGCGTGGCGCTCAATGGCCCGTTCCAGGGCTACCTGGCATTGCCGCATATTGCCGATGTGGGCAATACCGGGCGTTTGGATTTCTGCTATCATCTTGACCTCGTGTTTAACCGGCGCCACCGCTCGCACTGTGCGGAGTCGTGTTGCCGGCGTTGAAAAAGGCTTCCCAAGACCGAAATTTCGCGGTATTCGGGTAGCTGCTCATAAACGGCCGCAAGCTGTCCGGGATGGCCGTCCCGGTTGCGGCCTTGCTTTGCCACTCCCGCCAAAACAAATGGCGAGAGCGGTCGTCTTCCGGAATGGTGGCCGCCATTCCGGGAGATATTTCGTTCCGGATTTCAATCTTCTTGGCGATGATCTCCATGCCGGGTAATTCGTTGGCCGGGATGGCTTCCAACGTCAAAACCTCACCCGGAATCCGATCGATAACGGTGTCGCGCTTGTTATCCAGCCTTTTCAAGGCCGATTTTGCCCGTTTCTCTTCCTCCGCCATTTGCGCACTCATGGCGTGATAGCGGGTCGCCTCGACGAAATCGGCGGTACAGATCGGCGTGCCATCTAGGTCCTTAACCCATACATGGTGATAGTCGGCTAGGTCATACGCGACGATGACCGGCTTATCATTCATCGTTGCCAATACTGGGTGGTAATAGCGCATGCCACCCCAAGGCGTTACCGTGTCGCGGCGAATCGTCACGGTGACATGCGGCCGGAATTCTGCAATCAACTCATGCTCCGCAAGCGCTACCGGCTCCCAGCCGTGCGCAATATGCTCTTGCAAAGCTTCGCGTGGCGTTTGATGCCGACGCTTGCCGGTTACGGCGTCGACAACGCGCGGCAACGCGGCATGGGGGCGGTCGTTGTAGTCGTTGAATATCCGCTCGATCCACGCCACTGCCTGCTCGTAACTCTCGAATACCAAGCCCTTACCGATTTTTTCGATTTGCTTTTTCAGCTTGTCCCGCTCCAGCAGATTGCCGGCGCCCGCCGCCTTCACCATGTCATGGGTCAGCTTGCGAATACGCTTAAAACTCAGCTCATCCATGCTGTTTTTGTTCTGATAGGTCGCCAACTCCCGCGCCCGCTTATCCAGATAACTGGTATTAAAGTTCTCGGCGATGCCGTTGGCCTGCGAGTTACCGACTGTAACCGGATGCGTCCAGGTCATGCCTAGCCGCTCTTCCAGCGAGTGCACGGCTTTGGTGAATCGGTCGGAACCCTTTACCACTTTGGTGCTGTCGGTTTGCACCCGCGCTGGAATCCCCAGTTCGCGGACAAAGTTTTCAACGCACTTCAAAATCACTTGCCAGTTCTCGGTCAAGCCGATGCCGGGTTTGGTCACAAAGCGCGTGGCCACATCACGTGCATGCCAAATTTCATAAGTCACAAATTCGCGGGTCACGGGGTGCGGCGCGGTAAAGTGGCTGTTCCAGCCGTCGGCATGCATCAACGACGCTGGAGCCAAACCTTCGGCGGTGCGGTGTTGGTAAAACCGCCGCGCCCGCAGTTGTGACCCGCTATAGCGGCCTTTATCCTGATCGGACTGACTGGCTTTATCGGTCAGCCAGCGGCAAACATTGGTGTAATCCGGCAAGCTATCCGCACCCAACTGCTCGACCAGTTGGTTATAAACCCATTGCTTGCTGCTACCCTGTGGCCGTTGGCGTAACGCCAGTGCCACCGGGTGCCAAGGCTTAATGGAAAAATCCTTTTGCCGTTTCAGCGGCGCATAATGCCCACGCGCGGCAAAATCCTTGCACCAGTTTTCATAGGTTTTAGCGGTTAGCTGGGTATTGGCGCGGCGCTTTTCCCAGGCATGTTCAAAGGACCACGTTAAAGTCGTGCTTAAAATGCCATCTTGATAACCAGTGTTTAACGCGGCAATTCGCCTTGCCATCGCACCTTTTCCACCACGCAAATAGTCGATCAGATTTTGCCGGGCGCGGTGGACATCCAATTGCTTTTGGTTGCCAAAAACACCGGGGACAATTTCAATTAACCGCCCGTTGCCTTCCACAAGGCTTTTTGAATGCTCACATGCAACCGATTCATTAGATAATTGGTTGCTATCGCCCCTTTGGCAGTCAACAGAAATTGATCCATCCATTCGTCCGGCTGAATCAATCCCAGCAGCATCAGCTGTTGCCGTTCTTCCATCTGTTTTTGGGTTGGTAGCGGCATGTTGAAGCGTTCCGTTACTGCCAAGTCGAGCAGATACTCCACCTGAAACAGGCTGAGAATTCGCAATAGATCGTCCATTTCGCTCCATTGTTGGGCTGTCATGTCGGGTGGCGACGGCACTAGTCTGACTAACGTTGCGGTTCTGTTCATGTTGCAACCTCAAATCCATGCGCCGACCGACGACGGCGGCATATATGTTGTCCGGGGCGATGGGCAGCTTGGCGATTTCAAACCATTTTTTTGGGTGCCGACTGCGGGTTTTCTGGTCGACAGACGCCCAATTTTCCTTTTCCGCCAAGGTCAGAATCCAGCGCGGCTTTTTGCCAATCGCCGCCGCGATTTCCTCAGCGTCGGCATACAGGGTTTTGTCGATGGCGCTCATATCAATCGCCTAACAAGCGTTTCAAGGCGACCTCTTGTCGCCGTAATTGATCCTTGGCCGCTTCCAGCTTTCCCAGTTGCGCCATCAGCGCCTCTTTGCCGATGTACAGCTTTGCCCCGCGCAAACTGGCGATAAACGCAGTCAGTTCGTGGCTCTCAATCGCAGCCTCGAACGCCGGCAAATACACCACCGGAAACCGCCAACCATCGCGACTTTCCGCAGTCCAGCTATCCAGTTGATGCTTAGTAATTTCATGTCCAACCAGCTCGCTCATGCGCGCCGCGATTTGGTGCCTCGATAGGGCCGAAGCCTTTATTAAGTCGCTCAACAAATTCCGAAATTCGCTATCTATATCTAACGAACCAGGTTTGTTGCCGCGTTCTACGGGCACCGGGAAATAACCGTCGAACAGATCGACAGTCAACGCATCACGCGCCCTCATGTTCACGCACCCGCTTATCTTTTACATTGACGCCGGGGGCGAAACGCTTAAACTTGATGCCGCGAAATCCGCGAGGTTTCACGTCGCCATTTTCCAGATAGCGACTAGGCCAGATATCCTTGGGGTGCAACCCAAGGGCATCGGCAATGCGTTTTTCGGACAAAGGAGCGCTACCGGTCAGGGCTTTTGATAGCCCGGTGCCGGTGGAAAGGCCGTGTTCGGCGGCCAGCGCTTTCATCGTCCATCCGGCTTTATGCAGGGCGGCGATGACATCGGGTGGGAGCCAGTCTTGCGTGGGTGCGTCCGCGTCAAGACTGGCCTTTTTTAGGTTCCGTGTACTCATACCATTTCTCTCGTGGTTGCTGGTTAAGGTGTGCACAGGATAGGTTCAAATTTAGAACATGTCAACAGTACAAACAGATTATTTTTAGAACAATTTTCTACTGCGCAACCGATCAAATATAAGCACTTTATGAAATACGATATTTACTTTATAAATCAAATGGTTCCGGTTGCGCATTACTGCGCAACCCAAATCATCAAATATGCGCAACCGGGCGCTTGGGTTGCGCAGTGAAAATTAGCGACCGGCTAACGCTGATTAGAGACAAATTAAAGCTAACCCAAGGCGCAGCGGCGTCCAAATTTGGAATACCTTTCGGCACCTGGAAGCAATACGAGAGAGGCCCAAGTGAGCCCGGCGCCGGCGCGTTACGTAACCTGGCCGATGGCGGCGTCAACATCCACTGGCTGCTGACGGGTGAAGGGGAAATGTTGCTGGAGGATGCGCGACAATTGCCTGCTGGGTTACAGGCTCGTATTGACCGCACCCTGGCTGAACATGGGGATAGTGCTGCTCAGGCTATTACTGAGGATCGCGGGCGCAATCTCTCGGCAGAAATCAAACAAGCCCAAGCATTGGTGCAGTTGTTTTCGGCGGAAGCTAACGTATCATTGCCAAAGCATACGTTTGAAGCCCTAAAAACCTTGCTATGGCTGGCCCACGAGGATTATTTAAAGTTGGTGAAGGATGCCGTGGATGAGTTGTCGGCCTACGTCGACCAACTTGAGCTGATACCGTTTTATGACGTGCAAGCCTCGGCAGGCCACGGTTTCCTTGTCGATCAAGAACTACAAACCGGCCAGATGGCCTTTAGAAAGGATTGGCTGAAGTTAAAAGGCCTGCAAGCTAGCAAATGTGCACTAATCAAGGCTAAAGGCGACAGTATGGAGCCGACCATCTACGATGGCGACCTGTTATTGGTCGATACCAGCATCGACCATATCAAGGACGACTCTATATATATAGTGCAATTCGACAGCCATCTCATCGTTAAGCGGATTCAACAGGACTGGGATGGCTCGCTGATCGTCATCAGCGACAACCCAAGATACGAAAAACGCATTATCGGTCCCGAACAAGCCAAAGAAGTGAAAATTGCCGGCCGCGTTAGATGGTACGGTCACGAAATTTAGCCGCCAAATAAAACGCAAAACTGGCAAAGGATGGCGGAAAACACGTCAAAAAACGCGCAACCCTCAAACGCTTTTAAACCTTCACAAACCCAGCAATCCCGCCACTTCCCGACAAATCCCTCAACTTCCCTTAGTGCGCCAAATAAAATGCTTCTTCACACAAGCTTTGGGCTATGCCGAAATCCTGCAAGTGCCTAGCGCCTTTAGCTCCAACGGCGATGCGTTTGCCGCACACAACAAAGTCCCAGCTCCTAACGAAGACATCGAAACCGAATTCACCCTGGATGCCTTTTTGCCCCCAGACCAACTCTGGCAACGCTACAAGCAATTTCGCGGAATCACCGACCAAAACGAAAAACTGGTCATTCAGTCCCGAGGCTTCCGGTTTCTGGAGTGGGGCGAAGTCTCAGCAGCGCCGCCATTTATCGGCCACGAGGTGCCAATTGCTAAACTGACAAGCATCGCCGGCTAATTGTTTACAGCTTGAACATTGCACTAAGCCGGTTGTGACCTCGTATTCTATGTTCAAAACATGTTCCGCACGGCTTAGCGCCGCTGCCATGGTTGTCGCATCCTGACTGCACTACCCGAGGAGTTCATTGATGATGCTGGGATCGTTTTCGCCAATGACTGCCAAGTAATCTAGTAGCTTCTGACGATCACTGGCTGATAGCTCTACTTTCAGCTTGATGCTCTTTTTGTCTGACGGAACCTGCGGAACCTCTGTTATTAAATTAAAACAGGCTAAAAATTGCGTTTCAGGTAAAATCCGCAGTCCAAATCCGGCGCGATCCCGCCGCCGGCAATCTCTGCTATTCTGACATTTCCCTCTTGTTATCAAATGGATATGAGTTTTTTTGCTCGCGTGATTTTTTTAGCGCTTTGCCTGTATTCCGTGGTCGGCCGAGCTGCCGATGTCGGCAATGCCGGCTTTCTGATTTTGAATTACCACGACATTCTGGAAGAGGAAGAGCGAGTGCCGCCGTTCGACAGGATCGCGGTCAACAAAACCCATCTGGAAGACCACTTCGCCTGGCTGAAAAAGAACAACTACCATGTCATCAGCATTCAGGATTTAGTGGATGCCCAGCACGGTGAGAAGGCGCTGCCCAGCAAGGCGGTGATTCTGACCTTCGACGACGGCTATTTGAGTTTTTATACCCGAGCCTTGCCCTTGTTGAAAAAGTACAAGTATCCGGCGACGTTGGCGGTGGTCGGTTCGTGGTTGGATCAAAAAGCCTCGCACAACAATATTCCGCTGATGAGCGCGGCCCAGGTTCGCGAAGTGATGGCCAGCGGTTTGGTCGAGATCGCTTCGCATAGCTACGACCTGCATCATGGCGTGGTCGCCAATCCGCAAGGTAGTGAAGAAAGCGCCGTCACGTCCAGACTTTACAGTAGCGAATACGAAGAGTACGAAAAAGACGAGGATTATCGAAAACGCCTGTTTCAGGAGCTTAATAAGAGTTCGGAGCGACTGTTGCAGGTATTGGGTCAGCGGCCCCGTGTGATGGTATGGCCCTACGGCGAATACAACACTATCGCGCTGGAAGCCGCCAAAATGGCCGGCATGTCATTGACGATGGGTTTGGACGACGGGGTGAACACGCTGGCCAACGTTCGCGCGATGAAACGGATGATGTTGGCTGACGATCCCAATGTTCAACAATTCGCGGAAATCGTCACCAAAAAACGCGTGGGGAGAGAGTTGCGGGTCGCGCATGTAGACATGGACTATATCTACGACGACGACGAGGAGCAGACCGCCAAAAACTTGAGCGCGTTGGTCGAACGGATCGCGCAGAGCGGCGCCAATACTGTTTATCTACAAGCCTATTCCGATCCCGATGGCGACGGCAACGCCGATAAATTGTATTTCCCGAATCGGCACCTGCCGGTACGCCGGGATATGTTTAATTACGTGGCGTTTCAATTGCGTAAGCGTGCCGGCGTCAAGGTCTACGCCTGGATGCCGATCATGGCCTACAAGGCCGACGTGCCGTTGAAGTGGTATGTTAAGGAGTGGCGGGACGGCGAGCCGCAGTTATCTCGGCACGTCTACACCCGCTTGTCGCCGTTCAACCCGGAAGCTCGCCAATTCGTCGGCGAAATTTACGAGGACTTGGCCAAGCATTGCGATTTCAACGGTATTTTGTTTCATGACGACGGCATTCTGTCCGATTTCGAGGATGCGTCGCCCCAGGCATTGGAGTTTGCCCGCGACGTTTGGGGATTGCCGGCCGAATTCGACAAACTCCACGCTTCCAGCGAACTGCGTCTCCGCTGGGCGCAACACAAGACCGAGTTGATCGGCCAGTTCACCGACTATTTGACCGATCGAGTGCGCTTTTACCGCCCCTATATTTCGACCGCGCGCAATTTTTATTCGCTGCCTTTGTTGAAGCCGTATAGCGAGGAGTGGTATGCCCAATCGTTTCCGGCCTTTATGAAGCATTACGACTATGTGGCGATCGAGGCGATGCCGTTCATGGAAGATGCCGAGAATCCCAAGCAATGGTTGACGGAATTGGTGCAGAAAACCGCGCAAGTGCCTGGCGGCTTAGACAAAATGGTGTTCGAACTGCAAACGGTGAATTGGAAAAAACAGCAGGACATCCCGATGGCGGTATTCGGCGAACAATTTCAGATTCTGAAAAAAAACGGCGCCAAGCACATCGGCTATTACCCGGATAACCTGTATCACGACCAGCCCAAGTTGGAAGAATTGAAGAAGTATTTTCCGGTCGCCAGGAAGGAATAAGCCCTTATGGATGACATCATGTCTCAACCGTGGTTCGAACAGCTGATTGACTGGAAACTGCTGTTGCAGGAACGTTTGCAAGACTTACCTTGGGAGCACATCGACGAATGGTTGTCGCGCTTCGTATTTTACTATCCGTTGCTGATGGCCTACGTCTGGATGCTGGGCGGCATCCTGTATTACTGGCGTTGGGAACGCAAGCGCGGTAGCGTTTGGTCGGACGTTCCGGATTTGGCCGAATACCCGCCGGTGTCGATTCTGATCCCTTGTTACAACGAGGGCGAGAACGTCCGCGAGACCATCGAATATGTGCTGCACCAGAAGTACCCGAACTTCGAAATCATCGCGATTAACGACGGCAGCAAGGACAATACCTTGGAAATTCTGCACGAGTTGGCCGACCAACATCCTAAGCTGCGGGTCGTGAATCTGGCCAGCAACCAAGGCAAGGCCGTGGGTTTGCGCACCGCGGCCTTGTTGGCCAACAGCGAAATCCTGATCGGCATCGACGGCGACGCGCTATTGGCGCCTAACGCCACCGCCTGGATCGTCAGGCATTTTTTGGAAGATCCGAACGTCGGCGCGGTGACCGGCAATCCCCGCATCCGTAATCGCTCGACACTGCTGGGCAAGATTCAGGTCGGCGAATTTTCGGCGATCGTCGGCATGATCAAGCGCGCGCAGCGCTCTTACGGACATATCTTTACGATTTCCGGCGTGATAGCGGGCTTTCGCAAGTCCGCGTTGCACGATGTCGGCTATTGGAGTCCGGACATGGTGACCGAGGACATCGACATCAGTTGGAAGTTGCAACTGGCCGGCTGGATGATACGCTTCGAGCCGAATGCCTTATGCTGGGTGCTGATGCCGGAGACCTTGAAGGGCTTGTGGAAACAGCGTAGCCGCTGGGCGCAAGGCGGCGTCGAGGTGATGCTGCGCTATTTTCGCTCGCTGTTTAACTGGCGCAGCCGCGGTATGTGGCCTTTATACCTGGAATGCTGCATTAGTCTGAGCTGGGCGTTTTTGGTCGTGGGCATGTTGGCTTGGGTGCCCTGGCAATGGATTTCCGCCCAGCAGCCGGCCGAGGCTCTGGAGGACCTGTCGCCGCATTGGACCAGCATGCTGTTGTGCGTGACCTGCCTGATCCAATTTGGGGTGAGTCTGGCGATCGATGCGCGCTATGAGCGCCAGAACGGCCAGTCCGCGCAGCATTACTACTGGATGATTTGGTATCCGATCGTGTATTGGTTGATCAATGTCGGCACGACCATCAACGGCTGCATCAGCGCATTGCGTAAGAAGCGCGGCCAACGAGCGGTCTGGGTCACCTTGGACAGAGGTTTGCGGCGCAAATGAAGGATATCATCATCAATCAGCCGCACCTGCAAAGCGTGCGGCAGAAGTTTGGTTCGGCGCTGCTGGCGCTCGCGAGTTGGCTGTTGTGGCTATATTTCTTGACACCCTTATTCACGCTTGGGGCCTGGCTGATGGGTTTGAAGAGTCTGTCCGACGAAATCCGCTGGTTCGGCGGCTACAAAACCCTGTTGGAGCTGATGCAGCTCTATGCCGAAATTATATTGGTCATAGCGCTGCTTTGGTTGGTGTGGACGGTCTATCTGGCTTGGCTACGTGCGCATCGTCCGCCGCATCGGCCGCCGCCGGTGACTGACTCGCAGTTGGCCACCGCCTTCAAAGTCGACGTCGAGCTGTTGAGCAAAGCGCGTACGGGTAATAAGTTGACCGTGCATTTCGACGACCACGCCGTCATTACCCGGATCAACAACGGTCCTTGAATCGACCAGCCGGCGCGGGTGGCTTTTGTCCGGACAGGGCTTGATGCTACACTGTAAAGACCCGTTTTTAAGGATCAATGACCATGCAGCTTGCAATCTCGGCGCTAGGCAACAAGGCTAGCGGCTTCATCGTGGAAATTTTATCGGCATTGAGTGCCTGTCAGTGCACGGTGATCGAGTTGCGTACCGCTAATCTGACCCAACTGAGTTCCGCCTATTTATTGATATCCGGCAACTGGAATCATATCGCCAAATTGGAAGGCATGCTGGATGCCGTCAAGCTGCGTTTCAACCTGCAAATCAGTTATCTGAGGCCCGAGGACGGCAAATTGGATATTGAGGGCGTGCCTTATACGCTGGAAACCATTTCAGTGGATAAGGACGATGTGTTGTTCGCGGTCAGTGCGTTTTTGATGGAGCGGGGCATCACGATCGAGGAAGTGAGTGCCAGCCGCCATCAAGCGCCGTTCTTCAACAATCCGGTTCTATCCAGCCGTTTCGTGCTGCTGGTTCCGCCGGACGTGCGGATTCTGTCGTTGCGGGAAGAGTTTTTGGATTTCTGCGACACCTTGAATATCGATGCGATTTTGGAACCTATCAAAAGGTAACGTGATGACTCTTTCTATTGGCGCCCCTGTTCCTGATTTTGAAATTGCCGCCACCGGCGATAAAACCATTCGTCTCGGCGACTACCGGGGTAGGAAACTGGTTTTGTATTTCTATCCCAAAGACAATACGCCGGGCTGCACTCAGGAAGGTATTGCGTTTCGCGATAATATAGACCGCTTCTCTCAATTGAATGCGGTGATCTTCGGGATTTCCCGCGACAGCGTTAAAGTACACGAAGGCTTTAAAGCCAAGCAACAATTTCCGTTCGATCTGCTGGCCGACCAGGACGAGGTGCTTTGTCGTTTGTTCGATGTGATCAAGACCAAGAATATGTACGGCAAACAAGTATTAGGCATCGAACGCAGCACCTTCGTCATCGACGAAAACGGGGTATTGCTGAAGGAATGGCGTAAGGTGCAGGTCAAAACGCATATCCCGGCAGTCTTGGCCTATTTGGAAAGTCTGGCCTGATTCCCCGGTCGAGCTGGCCCTCCCTAGGTGTTTAAGGAATCGCTAGGGAAGTCCCCGTTGGGTTAATTCGCGCGATTGCCGCCCAAAAAGCGATCTGCCGCCGCTTAGTTGGAACGCCCGATACCCGATAGGTTTTCCGGCCTGATTTCAACTTCTTACGAGCGCTAGGCCGCGCCCGCTCTAGCGTTCGTTCCATTGCCCGTCCTAGCTCGCGGCCCGCTTAAGATTGTTTAATCGGGTGGTTTTGGCGATAATGCCGTGACATATTAATCATTTGGACACCAAACATGAACGAAATGCTGACCTCCGGAATTGAAGTCATGTTGATTGGCATGGGCATGGTTTACGCATTTTTGGCCATGCTGATCGTCGCGATCAGCTTAATGTCGGCGTTTATCCAACGCTATTTTCCGGAACTGCCGGCTCAGTATCCGGATGCTCCGGTCGCTCAAAGCGGTGACAAAGCCGTGGTTGCCGCCATTGCGGCGGCGGTACATCAATACCGCAAGAAACATCGAAAAGCATAAGCCTTGCCCAAAAGGCATCGATATACGACCCAAAAAAGTCATTAGGAGATAGAGAGTGGAAAAGGTTATCAAGCCCCTGGGAATCACCGAGGTGGTGTTGCGAGACGCCCATCAGTCGATTCTGGCAACCCGGTTGCGTATCGAGGATATGCTGCCGATCTGCGAGCAGTTGGATCAAATCGGCTACTGGTCGCTCGAGTCTTGGGGTGGCGCCACTTTCGACGCTTGCGTGCGCTATTTGGGCGAAGATCCTTGGGAGCGTTTGCGCTTGCTCAAAAAAGCCATGCCGAACACGCCGCAACAGATGTTGTTTCGCGGCCAGAATATTCTAGGCTATCGGCACTATGCCGACGATGTAGTCGATAAATTTGTCGAGCGTTGCGTCGTAAACGGTATCGATGTGTTCCGGATATTCGACGCGATGAACGACATGCGTAATATCGAACGCGCCGTCAAAGCCGTTCTAAATACCGATGCTCACGCCCAGGGCACGATTTCGTATACCACCAGTCCGGTGCATACCATTAAAAAGTGGGTCGAACTGGGCAAACAGATCGAGGACATGGGTGCCCATTCGATCTGCATCAAGGACATGGCGGGTTTACTAACACCTTACGACGCCTACGAATTGGTCAGCAAATTGAAACGGGCCGTGGCCATTCCTATTCATATGCAATGCCACGCCACCACCGGCCTGAGTGTCGGGACCTATATCAAGGCCATCGAGGCCGGCGTCGATAACGTCGATACCGCGATCTCGTCGCTGAGCATGACTTACGGTCACAGCCCCACCGAAACGGTCGTGGCGATGATGGCTGGTCAAAAGCGCGATACCGGCCTGGATTTGGTCAAGCTGGAACGTATCGCCGATTATTTCAGGGAAGTCCGTAAAAAATACGCGCAATTCGAAGGTAGTTTGAAAGGCGTGGACGGCCGCATCCTGATTTCGCAGGTACCCGGCGGCATGCTGACCAATATGGAAAGTCAATTGAAGGAGCAGGGTGCTTCCGATCGTTTCGACGAGGTACTGCTCGAGATTCCCAAGGTTCGCAAGGATCTCGGTTACATCCCCTTGGTAACGCCAACCTCGCAAATTGTCGGTACTCAGGCCGTGTTGAACGTGCTGTCCGGCGAACGTTACAAAACCATCAGCAAGGAAACCGCCGGGGTATTGAAAGGCGAGTACGGCGCGACGCCGGCGCCTGTCGATAAGGCATTACAGGCCAGAGTGTTGAATGGCGGTGAGCCGATCACGTGCCGGCCCGCCGATTTGCTGGAGTCGGAAATGGACAAACTGATCGCCGAAGTTAAAGCCAAGGCAGCAGCCGAAAATGTCAAATTGGCCGAGAATGTCGAGGAAGATGCGTTGATCGACGGTTTGTTCGCCCAAGTGGGCTGGAAGTTCATTCAAAACCGAGGTAACCCTGCCGCGTTCGAACCTGCTCCCGGCGCCGAGCCCGCGGCCGTCGTTGCCGCGCCGACGCCGGCGCAGATTAGCTCGGAAGCTCCGGCTGAAAGCTATACCGTCAACGTTGATGGCAAGAATTTCCACGTGGTGGTCGCTCCGGGCGGCGGCGCGGCCGAGATCGTTGTACAGCCGATTGCCAGCAAATTGGTCATCGACGAAAGCGGACCCATGTTGGCGGCTACCGCGCCCATCGTCAGCGGCAAGGGCGTGGTCGAGTCGCCGCTGGCCGGCGTCGTATTGCGAGTTAATGTCAACGTCGGTTCGCATTTGTCGGAAGGCGATGTGGTGTTGATCATGGAAGCCATGAAAATGGAAACCGAGATCCGCGCCAAGGTGGCCGGCATCGTTAGCGCCGTCAACGTTAGGCAGGGCGACTCGGTGGCGGTCGGAGACATCCTGGTCACCTTGTAAATATTCGTCAGGCCTTTATCGAACCAATCAAGAGCTCCATGGAAAATATCAGACTATTGTGGGAAAACACCGGCATCTATAACGCGACCGGATCGCAGGTCGCTATGATGGCGGTCGGATTTCTATTGCTGTATTTGGCCATCAAAAAAGGTTTCGAACCCCTGCTGTTGCTGCCAATCGGCTTCGGTGCTGTACTGAGTAATATTCCGGCCGCCGGCATGATAGACGAGGGCGGCATCTTGTACTACATGTATTACGGCATCAAAGCCGGCGTGTTTCCGCTGTTGATCTTTATGGGCGTTGGTGCGATGACCGACTTCGGTCCCATGCTGGCCAATCCCAAAACCTTGTTTCTAGGGGCCGCCGCCCAATTCGGCATTTTCGCCACTTTGTTCGGCGCGTTGGCGCTGAATGCGGTGCCGGGCATGGAATTCAGTCTCCGCGAGGCGGCGGCGATCGCAATTATTGGCGGCGCCGACGGTCCAACCGCGATTTATGTGGCCTCCAAATTGGCGCCGGAATTACTCGGCGCTATCGCGGTGGCCGCCTATTCCTACATGGCGCTGGTGCCGTTGATTCAACCGCCGATCATGCGTGCGCTGACCAGTGAAGCCGAACGCCGGATCGAAATGCAGCAATTGCGTAACGTCGGCAAGACCGAAAAAATTGTGTTCCCTTTGATGCTACTGGTGTTAACTGCCTTCCTGCTGCCGTCGGCCGCGCCGCTGGTCGGAATGTTTTGTCTCGGTAACCTGATGAATGCCTCGGGTGTCGTCGATCGCTTGAGCAAGACCGCCCAGAATGAATTGATTAATATCGTCACGATCTTTTTAGGCTTGTCGGTCGGATCCAAACTCAGCGCCGAAGCCTTTTTGAAAGTCCAGACCTTGGGCATCCTGGGTTTGGGGGCGATCGCGTTCGCGATCGGTACCGCCAGCGGCGTCATCATGGCCAAGATCATGAACCGCTTCAGCAGCACGCCGATCAATCCGCTGATCGGTGCCGCCGGCGTCTCGGCGGTGCCGATGGCGGCCAGGGTCGCCAACAAAATCGGTTTGGAAAGCAACCCGCACAATTTCCTGCTAATGCATGCGATGGGGCCGAACGTGGCTGGCGTGATTGGTTCTGCGGTTGCTGCCGGGGTATTGTTAAGTTTGGTGCGTTGATAGTCCGGCGAATGCCATGACCGCCAAAGTAGAGACTCGAAAGCCGAGTGTCCTTTGGCTGACCTCAAGTTATCCGCGTTTTCAAAACGATAGCGCATCGGTTTTTCTACGTTACTTGGCCGAAGCGCTTGCCAAACAAAATTTCGATATTCGGGTGTTAGCACCCGATCATCCGGATCAATGTTCATACGACTCCGCCGTTTCCCTCCAGCATTTTCGTTACAGTTTCAATCGACGTAAACAGGCGCTTGCGTACGGTTCTGGCATATTGCCAAATCTGCGAGTTAGACCGACGCTGATTTTTCAGGTGCCTGGGTTCGTCGCGGCGATGTTTTTCCGCGCCGCCAGAGAAATCGTCCGTGATAAACCCACGTTGCTTCATGCCCACTGGATTTTTCCGCAAGGCACACTGGCTGTGGTGTTAGGCAAACTGTTTAAGATCCCGGTGTTAGTCACCGCGCATGGCGCGGATGCGTTCGGATTAACTGGGCCTGGGCTGGCGGCGATAAAGCGCTGGACCGTCCAGCAGGCATCGGCTTGGACTAGCAATACCCAGGCGACGGCCGGAGCAGTGGCTTGCAAGCATTGCGGTGCGGTTATTTTACCGATGGGCATACCCTTCGACTGCTTCGCGGCGGTTTCTAAACCGATAGTGACCGATAAAAGTCATCCCGAAAAATACGTGGTGTTGTTCATCGGTCGCTTAGTCGAAAAGAAGGGCGTGACCGATTTAATCATGGCGTGCGCCCGGCTGCCAAATGAGTTACACGAGCGAGTCGAGCTAAGGATTATTGGTGATGGCGAGGAACGGCAAGCGCTCGAAATGCAAGCCCTACGCTTGGGTATCTCGCACCATGTGACATTTCTCGGACGAATCGCGAACCACGAGTTACCGGACCACTACGCAAATGCCGATATATTTGTTGCCCCGTCGATAGTCGATTCGAGCGGCGATACCGAAGGGCAGGGCGTTATATTGCTGGAAGCCATGGCGGCTGGGGTACCTGTGGTCAGCACCAGAACCGGCGGTATCGGAGAAGTGATCGAACACGCCGTGAACGGTATTTTGGTTGAGCCTAATTGTCCGGAACAATTGGCCGAAGCCCTGACGACCTTGATTCAAGATCGGCAATATCGTCAACGATTGAGTGACGCGGGGAAAATCACCGCGAGTAAATACGATTGGAAAGCGGTTTCCGAGACGTTTGCGACCGTTTACCAGAAACTCATTCCCGATTGTAAGTATGGATGCGGTTAGCTAGCTCTCTCCAAGAAAACTTGAGCGATTTTCAAACTATTAGCGACCACTTGATGCATATCGTAATAAATATATTGGCCGCAACGGCCGATAAAGGTCATATGCTTCAGTTGTTCCGCTTTAGCTTTATAGCGCTTATATAACTGTTGCGGCTCGCCGGATACCGTCTTAACCGGATAATAGCGCTCGAAACGATTGTTCTCGTCGCGGCACGGCATTTCCTTAGTCAGCAATGCCCGCTCGGCGCCTAAATTACAACCAGGATATAAACGCCAGTCGGTTTGCCGGGTATAACACCCGTCATCAGTAAAATTGATAGTGGGTGTCGGTTGATGATGTTCCGCTACCAATTGATGCTCAAACTTGATGGACCGATAAGGCAAGCGCCCGAAACATTCATCGAAATAAACATCGATCGGCATCGAATTGAATACGTGGAAATACTCGTGTTCCATGGCTTTATCGAATTCGCAATTTAAAACAATGGAAATCGCCGGGTGGTCCAATAGCTTTTTGAACAGGCCGATATAACCATCCGCCGGCATAGCCTGAATACTATCGTTAAAGTAATCTGCGTTGTCGTCATAGCGTATCGGCAAACGTTTCAAAACTTCGGCCGGTAATTCCGTTAAATCCAAATCCCACATCTTACGTGTGTAACGGCCGAAAAATAACTCGGTTAAATCCGGGCCGAACACGTTTTCCGCTACTTGTCGCGCGTTACTTGGGTTTTCATAGGGAATCCGCAACGAGTTTAAAAACGCTCTGACCGCGCCTTCATTCGCGAAATTTTGCGAATAAACACGGTTAATGGTGGTTCGATTAATCGGCAAAGGCACATAACCTACGTCATCGACCCAGGCTTGAACCTGATGTCGATAAGGTAGCCACTCGGTAAATCGCGACAGATAATCGAAAATCCGCTGGTCGTTGGTATGAAAAATATGCGGACCATATTGGTGAACGCGTAAATTCAAATCCGGATTAATCGGGTCATGCGCATTGCCGGCAATATGGTCGCGTCGGTCGATCACTTTCACGTTAAACCGCCCGCTATCGGCCAACTGCCGTGCAATCACAGCGCCGGCAAACCCGGCGCCAACGATGAGAATATCCGCTATCATGAGTTAATCCATTCGATAAGGCGACGAGCTTGGTCTGCCCAACTCGGAATCGGCAGGCGAACTGTATAGCCGGAGTTCAATAAATAACTAGCCTTGTTGCAGAAGTCGGCCAGATCATCCTGTGTATATAAACATTCCGGGTGATCGCGAAAAACTTGTCCCACCGCGCCGACATTCGTGGCTAAAACCGGCGTTTCGGTGGCGAGAATTTCGTAGGTTTTCTGCGGAAAGGCGTATCGGCCGAACTCGCTATCGCGCAGACAAATCATTGCCAAGTCAAGCGCGCTATAAAAGCCGTTAATTTGACGATGCGGCAATAGACCCAAATAGTGAACTCGCGGATGATTGGGGATAGGGCAGCTAGGGTCAGTTGGTCCGGCCAACACTAAATGAACCGAACTGTCGTTATCGGCTAATTGCAAAAAGCCGGCGTAGAGCAAATCGACACCGCGATTTCTGTCCAGCGAACCGGCCAAGCCAATTAGTTTTGCATGAGTAGGCAAATGAAGTTGTTGCCTGCATAAAGCTTTATCCTGTGGAAAAAAATCATTGCCAGCGATCGTGCTTTCCAACGTGATGACGTTGCGATGCTGGTAACGTTGCCGAATATAATCGGCAAGCGGTTCGCTGACACAACTAATGCCTTCGGCGTTTCTTATCGCCAGACGATATAAAGGCAAAAGTCCCGGTAATTTTGCCAGCCCGAAACTCTCATAATTATCGTAAAGATCGAGATAATAGGGTATCTTAAAAAGTTGGGCGAATAGAGCGGTTATAACGGCATGAAGACAGTCAGAGCTACCCAATAAAATATCCGGTTTAAATTGCTTAATAAGCAAAAATGTGTTGGCAAAGTATCTCGGCAAACCGGGGGCTATTAACCTGCCGGCATCGAAGCTATGCCACTCTAAAGAACTCGAATTATTTTTTATATGTATAAAATGACCGGAAGTACAACGATGGTAGCCAAGACAAATTCCCCGGATATCGTGCCCGCTTAATGCTAATGCTTTTGGCAGTTCATAAAGCCTAGCATAACGGTCGTCAATGACGTCGTTTTGCATATAGTGGCGCTTACATAAGAAAACAATTCTCATTTAAATTGAGAAATATATTTTCCAGCAAAAAAAATACAGCGATAAATAATAAATGCTGTGTTTTTAATTTTGCTGTTTTTAATGACGCGTGATCCGTTTTCTGTTAAGAGAATAGCAAAGCTAGAAAATAGCATAAATATATTTAACTGATTGCCAACTGCGATAGAAGGCCTAATAATCGATTTTAATAACGCTAACGAAAACTTAGTGGCGGACAAATTGGTGTCTATGACATAATGTATTGTGTTATCGCCAAATGCTGAATAGCTTAGTTGACCATAATTATGATCATAAATTACCAAATAATTGTTATCGGGAATAATATCTGGTTTAAAGTGTGTGGCCGTGGTTGGGATGTAAGCCTGGGAAGGCCATTTTCCTCGAATATCATTTTTAAAATCAGTAATGGCTGATTCAACAGAATAAGAATAATCGACAATCCCCATGTAGTGGTAAAATTCCTGCAGTTCTTCGTAAATTGCTAAAAGCTTGGCTAGGGCAGTTTTAGATTTTGAGTATTTGTTGAAAAAATATAGCTTGTTCCTGACTCTGTAGTAAACACGCCATACATTGGATGGCTTGTAACCATTGAAATGATGCCAAACAACAGAATTTGTGTTGCAGAGTATCATTTTGCCGAAGGACTTTATTCGTGTTGACCATTCTATGTCATCCCAGAAGATAAACATCTCCGGATCGATTTTTCCATAAAGTTTGACATCGGTCATCCTGGCGAGCATGGAGCAAGCAGCGCAGTAATCAACCTCGATAGCGCCGGATGTCGATTTATCTAAATGCCTGGGTTTGCCATGATTGTTTAATGTAATGTTGGCCTTTTTCCAGTTAATATTGCCACCGCATTCTTGTACAATGTCGCTGCCGACTATTAATATTTGTGAACCGCAGATGCTGGCATCTGGAGTGCTTTCCAAAGTATTGACCAAATACAATAATGCATCTTTATCGACGATTACATCGTTATCCAGTAGCCAGCAATAGGTATACTCGTTATCTTGTGCGTATTGCAAGCCTATATTAAAGCCGCCGGCTCCTCCGGTGTTTTCTGGGTTGCTTATGACAATGGTGTCTGGAAAATATTCCGCGATAGCGTCGCTTGTTTGGTCGGTAGAGCAGTTATCGACCACGACCACGTCGTAATTTGGATAACTAAGAAGTTGTAATGACTTTAACAGCTCTAAAACGAATGTTTTTTTATTCCATGTTACTATGACAATTGCAACTTTAGAGGTCTGCATAAGTGTTATTTAAAACTCGCTGATAGATTTTTAAATGTGCCGCCAAGAATAGCTCTTTGGTGTAGCGTGCTTTTACTTTTTGCAGGCCGGCAGTACGCCATGCCTCTAATAGTTTAGGATTATTAACGGCATAATGTAAGCCATCGACTAAGCCTTGTACATCACCGGTTTTCACTAACCAGCCAGTTTTGTTGTGTTCAATAACTTCTGGGACGCCACCTGTTGCAAAAGCAATGGCTGGTGTTCCGCAAGCCATGGTTTCAATGGCCACACAACCGAAAGAATCGGCAAGTGTTGGATATAAAAATATATTAGCAGCTGCGTAATATTGCGCTAATAATTGATCGTTATAAATATATCCGGTAACTTTTACGTCAAGGTCTTGAAAAAAGTGTTTTTGATGTCGCTCCAGCTTCCCTACGGCGATGATAAACGGATGGATGCCGCTCTGCTTTAGTGCTGTAATAGCTAAATGATTACCTTTATGGTGGTCGGATAAGCTAGTTGCTGATAGCAATACAATAAATCTATCGAGCGGTAAGCCTAAAATTCTTCTAACAGAGTTTTTATCTAATGGTTTATAAATATCTAAGTCAACGTAATTAGGAATAATGATAGGATCGACTTTAAATTTCACTACTCGTTTGGCTTGCTCCGCTAACCAACGGGAAGGCATTATAGGTATAACAGGTAGTTGGTTTAATAAGTTTAGCTTATAGCGTTGCATATAGCCGGTTAAGTCAATGGATGTTCCCAACGGCAATTTATCAAGTTGTGGGCAATGTTTGCATCCTGAATATAAAGCATTGCAATCCATGGGGGCGATACAACCGCCAGTAAACGGAGAGCAATCGTGGAACGTCCAAATAACCGGCTTACGTTTAGCCAGCCACTTTAAGGAAATGGGCGAAAAGGTGAAGGAGATATCGTGAAAGTGATATAGCAAGTAACTAGTGCGTTTTCTCAGTAAATGGATCAATAACTCGGGAGTAAGAAAATCTGGTAAGCCAATTACTCTGGAAAATATGGCGAATGTGCCTTGAAGTAAGGATAGCCATTGACCGCCGTGTAATTTGAAGGTATACCAATCGGCATTTACGCCGGGACGTCCAACCCAGTGATGAGCTTCGTCGTCCTGAGAATTATTTAGCAATTGCGTTAAGCCTGCGGCGATTCGGCTGGCCCCTCCGCCTGTAGCGTCGGATTTGCTAATGACAGCAATATACATATTATTATTTAGTGAGGCGGTGTTTTATATATCTCCATATCATTATCAGTGCGTAATAAAATTTGGTTAATGAATGGGGGGTCAAATCACTCTGAATAAATTCTAAAGCTGCGCTTGGTCTTACAAATGCAGCGCGTAGACAAGCTGTTGTCCATCTAAACTCTAGTTCTTGTCTTAAGGTTTTTTTTGAATATATCTGTGTTTCTAAATTCGCATTTTCAATCTTATGTAACCAACGCGAACAATCCATAAGTGATGGAATGTTAGTTAGGGTAAAGAAATTGGGATTTGCCATAAAACTGTGACACATAAATTCTTTTTCATTTGGGTATAAATCTAGTTTCGTTAATTGATGTTTACGAATGGCATTGGCCTTTTGAAACTGTCTATCTAAATATTCAACGCGTTCTATAGTTGGATGTATACGGTAACGTAGTAAAGTTTCTTTTATGTTCGAAAAAATGATGTTTTTGTCTTCAGCCAATCTGCACCATAAATCGTAATCCTCGGCAGGTGTGGTTTCTATTCGATAGCCATTAGTTGATTCTAAGACTGTGTGTTTTCGGAACATTACAGTGGGATGAAAAAAGCTTGTATCAAATAGTAGTCTAGGCAGTATATTTTCGTGATTGGAAGGTGTTTTTACTATGCGCCATAAAAATTCGTAAATCCTATAGTAAGAACCAATTACATCAATTTCAGGGTTGTTTTTAAGAAAGTTCCATTGTTTTTCAAGGCGATCTGTTGTGGAAATGTCATCAGCATCCATTCTTGCAATCAATGGCGCCTTTGAGCGTGCTAAACCAATATTCAATGATGATGCTATGCCTATATTATTTTTGTTATGGATGGCTTGTATTCTATGGTCTAAATTTGCATATTTTTTTATTATTTCAAATGTGTTGTCTGTTGATCCATCATCAATTATCAAAAACTCGAAATCTATAAAACTTTGTTTAAGTATGCTTTCAATTGATTCGGGCAAATATTCTGCGCCGTTGTAGACAGGCATTATCACTGAAATTAACGGAGGACTCATAATCTGATCCAAGTTACCGGTATCATGTCATTTGTTTGTAAAGTATTATCACGAAACCAATGCTGTGGGGCAATAACAGTTTTTTCCGGATTTTGGTTGAGCCATGCTCCCCACCAGCTAAATGAACTGTTAGCGATAATATTATGTTTGCACTGGCTCATTAGAAATATTTCATCGCAATCAGAAAACTCATTATCAAGTTCGATAAACGTAGCAGGTTCGTTAATTGATAAATTGTCTTTAGCCCAAGTTAAGTCATCACTGAAAATGAAAAAATTAGGCTGTTTAATATCCATCATTACCCGAGACATGGCTTTTCGATAATAAGAAATATCACAAGCCCCATGTATGCTGTTGGTTGTTTTATTGGTTATATAGTCCCCGCGCCTGATATGCAAACTTATCGACGAACACGAAAATAATATCTCTAGATATTTTTTAGTTTTTTCCTGAATAGACGATTTCAACGTAAACTGGTCCAATAGTTCATTTCTATAGTTGTGAAAATAACGCTCACTCTGCCAATAACCATCAAAATAAATGTCACCATTCTGATTGAAGACATTTGGGTCAAATTCCATGCTTGATTCTTTATAGTAAGAAGATGCCAAAGGTCTCGGTTTGTGTTGTAGTTTTCTTGTTAATCTCTCTAGAGTGCCTTCATGCTTAAACTTTAGTTGATCTATTTCTTTAAATGAGGCAGTTATATTTTTAATATTGTATCGGTTTAATGTGTATTTCCGCAAAGGGTATGTTTTAAAACTGCTGATATCTAATTTAAATGATGTGTTTCGGATTCTGCTCTGTGCATATATAAAAGCATACTGAAACATTTGGTTTCCAAGGCCTCCGATAATGTTCTGCATGATCATGAGAGTATTTATAAAATAACTAGTAGTTTATGATGCACATTCCACAATGCACTTGGTATCTTTTTTTTGTATTGCCGCGCTATAATGTTATTTTAAGCTAAATTTAGCTTAAATATATAACGTATTATTCTACCGCAGCGTTGATTTTAGACTCCAGTTTTCCCAAACAAATGGATATTCATACGTGCAGACGTGGGTATGTGAAAGTTTTTTTTGGATGAGTTTCTTCTTTTCTTCAGCATTTGGTATAAAGTCATGAAATTGGATTTGCAAGTTTTGAATTTTTTCAACTAACTCAGAATTGAGGATGCGTTCAAGTAGTTGATATTCTGCTCCTTCAATATTAATTTTCATTATTGCGACGGACTCAATATTGTTTTCTTTGAAGAAATCAACTACATCTACAATATCTATTTGTGCGCATTCATTAGCTTTTTTGAGTAATGAAGATGCGTTTTGCTCCATCGAAATCATACCTATTCTATTCTCATCAGACAAAGCTGTGACGAACACGGAAATATCTAAGTTGTGAGTAAATCGTTTTTTAATAATTTCCGCAAACTGTTCAACAGGTTCAATGATATAGATTCTACATCGATGCATCGCATATATATCGCTCGCCCATTGGCCTTTATAGCCACCTACATCTAGGACTAGTGAGTCTCTGCTAATTCCTTCATATTGCAAGCGATGTGTTTCATTTCCCCGATCTTGATTCCAAAGTGCGACGTTTTTTTCAAGATCGCTTTGATAAACTTTATCTCCAAGTTTCATAGCAATAACTGCTATAAGTCGTAGTGCCTGTCTGAAAGTTAGCCTTACTCTCCATAAATATTTAGTTAACATCATTAGTTAAAATTTTTTTGTGAGATAAGAAACTCTAGAGAGCTTACTTATTTTTTCAGGGAATATTGTTTGTGTTCTTTTTGTGGGTGATGTTTTTTTTTGCTTAAATTTGCTTGTAAGCATCGAAAACAAATTATATCTATGAAGTACCATATTTCTTGCTACATCAATATGCCCTATTGATTTTTCATATAATTCGCTGTCGATAATCTCGCTGATTTTAGGCCAATCTCCTAGTTGTATCCTAAAAAATGATTCTTTTGGAAAATACTTTTCCAAATTAGGGCAGCCCCAATAAATAGGATATGCTCGACCAAGAAATGCATCGGTAAGTTTTTCTGTGAAATAGTCATTAATATCACTATTTTCCATGACTAAATGGTACTTATATGGAGCAATTGAGTCCCATTTGTCAGGGACTTCGTTAAAGCCACGACCAAAGATGTCTATCTTATTACCATGCTTTTCTGCCAAGTTTTCTATAAAAGATAATCTTTGTCTTTGCCCTTTTGTAATAGTTTTTGTAGAGCATATAACAGATAACAATTTTTGTTTGACAATATTGTTTGTAGAAGAGTTAAGAGTGTCAAAATCTAATAATGTCTCGTATTTTCCGTGTAGCTGTCTGATACCTACCATCCATGGCAATGATTGCTGCTCAATGAGATTGTTTGGATGATCAATGGTGTTGTCACAGGATATCACCAATGAGAATTGATTTAGGAAATTTGAGCTATAGTGCTTAATATCAGGCGGTTCGGATGCAATAAAAATTATATTGTCATTTGGACATATTGCTGTTTCTGGCTTTAATAAACCGTCGTAAACAACCCAATAATCGCAATCTATAATCGCGTCATCATTTACGTAGAATTTATAACCATCCCATTCACCACGCCACCCGGGTGTCTGACGTAATAGAGGCCAAGCTGGAAACGAAGTTGTTAGTTTGACTTTAGTCACTTTGAGGCAACCACATTAAGCGAAATAGGCCGTCTATTAATGGTTGCAAAGGATGCATCACTATTAGGATATTCTGTCATCTTTTCGCGGTCGAACATTTTTACATCAGAAAATCCAGCATCCTTCAAATACCGTAGCAAAGTTTCGAATGAATAGCCATAATAGTGGTAATCATATTGATTAATCTGGCCGCCAAAAATTACGTCGCAAGCTAAATCAACACGCGACTGCACATCCGGGCTACCGCGATAGCTGGGTAACCCTTCTAAATATATCTTGCATAAAACCTCCATATCCGGTACACAAATATACGCTTTGCCGTCTTGGGATAATACCCTGTGCCACTCCTTGAGCACTAAGGATATTCGTCCTCTAGGAATATGTTCAAATACATGCGAAGTGTAAATATTGTCAACTGTGCAGTCTTGGAGATGGATCTTCTCCACCCCGGCTACAATGTCACATTTGGAAGCAGGATTTCCGTCGATATTGAGATAATTTTGAATAATTAGACTTCCTGCACCAAGATGCAAGCCCTTAAAGCGTTTGCCAATTCTCTTATATACCCCGCAATGATATGCAAATGAATTAATCATTTTTCTAAATGGGTAAGCTAACATTATCCAATTAAGCCAGGGGAACATGTAAATTATTTTATTAATGAGTGTTTTTACACTTCTCATAACTTTTCTACTAGCCATTTTTCAGGCATTAGTATGTGTGAATTAAAGGTTTCATTTATATGCGTTTGATTAAAATTATTCGGCTGCAATACATTTATCTCTTTTATTATGTGGCTCTTATTTAAATAATCTTTAACTCCATACTTGCTGGCGTGCAAAAGAACTTGATAGGTGCCTGGAAATATTAAATTAGGCGGGACCTTTAACGTAACCGAGTATCTACCTAATTCGATATATTCATAGGTTGGCTCCCAATCTGCCAAAAAAGACCTAAATACCACGTCTCCGGTAGGAAGTTTAAAGTATATGCCGAGTCTAAATGCGCTTACCGTCTTCAAAAGTTCAAAGTTTACGTTTACGTTAAATGATTGTCCTCCATCAATATGGTCAACTCGTACTCCAGTTTGTTGTACGTAAAACTCATGGATAATCAATTCATCTTTTTGCAAAGGAAGCAAGACTTTAATAGTATTGCCTTCCTTCAAATACTCGAGTGTCACCTTAGATACATCTCCCATGGCGAGATTACTCCCATTACCAAGCAACATGGCTTTACTACACAGAGCACTAATTGCCGCCATATTATGGCTTACGAACAAAACCGTTTTTCCCTCTTTGCCGATGGCGCTCATTTTTCCCATACATTTCTTCTGAAATTGCAAATCCCCTACAGCCAGCACTTCATCTACAATTAGGGTATTCGGCTCCAAGTGCGCTGCGACGGCAAAAGCTAGTCTGACATACATACCCGAGGAATAATGCTTGACCGGCGTATCCAAAAATTTTTCTACTTCCGCGAAATCAACGATTTCGTCGAATTTTCTTTGAATCTCGTGCTTGCGCATGCCTAATATCGCGCCGTTTAAGAATATATTTTCTCTACCAGTTAATTCAGGATGAAATCCTGTGCCGACTTCCAGCAAGCTTGATACGCGGCCATTAATGGTAATTCTTCCGGTGCTGGGGTGGGTTATGCGGCCTAGTATTTTTAATAGAGTTGATTTGCCTGCACCGTTTCGGCCGATTATCCCGACCCGGTCGCCATGTTCTATTTCAAAATTAATATCCTTGAGTGCCCAGAATTCTTCGGTGTTTTCGAAATTAGTATCGCTTTGTAATGGGTGTAATAAATTTTTAGTTAGATTTCTAAAGCGCCTACTTAGAGATTCTCCCAGGCTGTTATAATGATAACGGCTTTGCTGCTGATGCTTAATAATGTATTTTTTGCCGAGATTTTCGACTTTAATTGCGCAACTCATTAAAATTTAATCGTGTTTTTTAAAGGCTGTCGGCAAACTGCCGTTCTGTATGCATAAAGTATCTATAACCAATTAAGAATAATGTCAGAGATATTGCATTAGATAGCATAAAACCATCCCAATAAATATTGGCGCCATTACCAATTATCATCCAGCGAAACCCATCTATAACGCCAACCATCGGATTTAAGGAATACCATATCCGCCATTGTTCCGGTACGACTTGGCTGCTAAAGCCGACTGGCGAAATATATAAACCTATCTGTACGATAAAAGGAATAACGTAACGAAAATCCCGGTATTTGACATTAAGCGCCGATATTAAATAACCTATACCAAGGGCGGTGATGGCCGCCAATAACAGGAATAAAGGCATCAAAAAAATATAAATCGATGGCTGGAATCGATACCATGCCATCAGCGCCAGCAATAATATGAATGAAATTAGGAAATCTACGATGTTTACCAGTAACGGTGCGGTCGGCGCGATAATGCGCGGAAAATAGACTTTGCTGATCATCGCGGAGTTATTAACCACCGCATTCGCCGATTCGCTGAGGGTATTGGCAAAAAAGTACCAGGGCAGCATCGCGGTAAACACCATGATGGCATAAGGTGCTTCGCCTTCCGTTGGCAGTTTGGCGATTCTGCCGAAGATTACTGTGAACACCAGCATCGTCAATAACGGCCTAATGATCGCCCAAGCCGCGCCAATCGCGGTTTGTTTGTAGCGGACTTTAAAGTCGCGCCAAGCCAGAAAGTAGAGTAAATCCCGATATTCCCATAGTTCCCGGCCGGAGTCGCCTAGGGTTTTTGTTGGCGTGATGACGATTTGGGGACGGCCGGACATCGGTTGTTTGGGCAAGTTGGAAGTATAGGCAGCGAAAGTTTAGCGGAAAATCGCTGAGACGGGAGAAGCCACGCCGGCTCAGACCGGCATTTTCTCGACTGACGGACGGTTTTGGCGGCAATGACGCCTGATTCAGCGCCGCCGGCCCTTGACGGGCTGCGATTTTTCTTGGGTGTGTTTGGTGGCAAAACGCATTTTTGGCGACTGCGGCGCTGCGTCGCCCTTGGGCTGAAAATTTGGAATCAGTTGATGTTTGCCATTACCGATTAGATCCGCGCGTCCCATTTGTTTCAAAGCCTCCCTCAACAGCGGCCAATTTTTCGGGTCGTGGTAGCGTAGAAAGGCTTTGTGCAACTTGCGTTGCTTGTCGCCACGCGGAATCGCGATATCCGGCACATTGCGGCCGACTTTATGCAGCGTGTCCTTGCCCGAGTGGTACATCGCAGTCGCGATCGACATCGGTGACGGCAAAAAGGCTTGCACCTGATCGGCTCTAAAACCATTTCGTTTTAGCCACAGTGCGAGATTGAGCATGTCCTGGTCGGTGGTGCCGGGATGGGCGGCAATGAAGTAAGGGA
Source organism: Methylomonas sp. MS20 (assembly GCF_050275925.1). Lineage (NCBI taxonomy): Bacteria > Pseudomonadati > Pseudomonadota > Gammaproteobacteria > Methylococcales > Methylococcaceae > Methylomonas > Methylomonas sp. MS20. Next base: position 2,789,186 of record NZ_CP189962.1, on the reverse strand, counting down.
TCAAATACTGTTCCTTACCGGCTTCCTTGGAGTATTTGTCGAACATCGCCTTGAAACGGTCGTAACTGCTCATGCCGGGTTTCATCATCTTCGATAACGGGCCTTGTTCGGTGTGCTCGGGCGCGATTTTTAGATAGCCGCCGACGTGGTGAGTCACCAACTCTTTTACATAGGCCGGGGTTTCGACGGCGATGTCGTAACGCAGACCGGAAGCGATGAAGATTTTTTTGATGCCTGGCAGCGCGCGGGCGCGCCGGTACAGCTTAATTAATGGCGTCTGGTCGGTGTTCAAGTTGTGGCAGATGCCGGGATAAACGCAGGATGGCTTGCGGCAGGACTCCTCGATTTTCGGGTCCTTGCAGGCCAGCCGCCACATGTTGGCGGTTGGTCCGCCCAGGTCGGAAATGTGGCCGGTGAAGTTGGGCGAGGTGTCGCGGATGGCTTCGATTTCGCGAATGATCGAATCTTCCGAGCGGTTCTGAATGATGCGGCCTTCGTGTTCGGTGATCGAGCAAAAGCTGCAACCGCCGAAACAGCCGCGCATGATCAACACCGAATGCTGAATCATCTCAAAGGCTGGGATGTTGGCCTTGCCGTAAGCATGATGCGGCAAGCGCGAGTAGGGCAGATCGAACACGCCGTCCATTTCCGGGGTGGTTAGCGGTAGCGGCGGCGGATTGATCCACACTTCCCGATTGCCGTGGCGTTGGATCAGCGCACGAGCATTGCCGGGATTGGTTTCGCCGTGCATGACCCGCGAAGCGTGGGCGTACAAAATCGGATCGTCCTTGACCGCGTCGTAATCGGGCAGGCGAATCACGGTTTGCGCCCGATTCTTGTTGGCGATCGGTTTGAATTGGATGACTTGTTCACGATGCGTGGGAGGAGCGTCAGCCCCGCTCAAACTATCAGTCGCGGCTAAAGCCCCTCCTACGGGTTTATCCTCGCATGCCGGCATCTCCTGATACGGATTTTGGTGGACGATGACCGCGCCGGGCTTGTCAATGTCGGTTGAATCTTTTTCGATCCAACCTTGCGGCACTTGTTTGACGAAGTGCACGGTGCCGCGAATGCCTTTCAAATCGTGAATGCTCTCGCCTTTAGCCAAGCGATGGGCAATTTCGACGACCTGCCGTTCGGCATTGCCGTACACCAACAAATCGGCCTTGGAATCCAGCAATATCGACTTGCGCACCTTGTCCGACCAATAGTCGTAATGGGCGATGCGGCGCAAACTCGCCTCGATGCCGCCGATGATAATAGGCACGTTTTTATACGCTTCGCGGCAGCGGTGCGAATACACATTGACCGCGCGGTCCGGGCGCTTGCCGGCGGCGCCGTCGGCGGTGTAGGCGTCGTTGGAGCGGATTTTCTTGTCCGAGGTATAGCGGTTGACCATCGAATCCATGTTGCCACCGGTGACACCGAAGAACAGCTTGGGCTGGCCGAGCGTACGAAAGTCGTCGGCGCTGTGCCAGTCCGGCTGGGAAATGATGCCGACCCGGAAACCTTGCGCCTCCAGCACCCGGCCGATCACCGCCATGCCGAAGCTGGGATGATCGACGTAGGCATCGCCGGTCACCAATATCACGTCACAGGCATCCCAGCCCAAGGCGTCCATTTCGGCGCGGCTCATCGGCAATTCCGGCGCCGGGCCGAAGCGGTGAGCCCAGTATTTTTTGTAGCCGAACAGGTTGGGGGCGTTGTGTATCACGGTTTGATGATCCGGTTGAAAACGTTGGGATTGTGGCGTTTTAAGTCCAATAGATACGTCGGAAATTCGATTTGATAGCGTTGCTCCAGGTGCTTGGCCCGGTCTATCAGATTTTTTAGGGTGGGTTTCGCGGTTTGATCGCCGAAGGCGAAGCCAATGATATTACCGCGACCGCGCACCGGCAAAAACAGCATCCGCCAGTTGAACACCCGGCCCAGATTCCAACTGACTTGTTGAAACATCGGCTTGTCGGTACCCCAAAGGTTGATGACCAACAGACCGTCGCGGGTCAGCAAGGTTCGGCAGGCGTCGAAAAAGGCTTCGCTACTGACCTCGGGGGCCATGCCGTCGTGGTCATAGGCGTCGATCATGATCAGATCGTGGCATTCGCCATGTTCGCGGGAATATTGTCTGACGTGTTGGGCGCCGCAACCGATTTTAATTTTCAAGCGGGCATCGAAGGGCAGGCTGAAATGGCTGCGCGCCACTTTTAAAACGCTGCCGCGAAACTCGACCACCCGCACCCGGCAGTCGGCAAATTGATGGAGCAGAAACTTGGCGATCGTGCCCCCGCCCAAGCCGATTAGCAGGGTATCCCTGGGCGGCGGCTGAAACAGCAGGCCGGCCATCATCGCGCGGGCGTACAGGGAATGCAGGCGGTCGGGTTCGGCGATCAACATCGAGCTTTGCCGGGCGTGCGAACCGAAATGCAGAGCTCGAACCCCATCGTTATCGACGACTTCGATGATGCCCTCGTCGTCGTGGCTTTGGTGGATAACCAGGCCGTCGTATTTGTACATGTAACGCGGAAACGTTGAAAATCCCCGGTATTTTCCTTGAAAAACCGATAATTGTCTTGCGAATTGTTGCGGGTGACGGAAAGGGACGCGTGTGCCGACTGGTCGCGGCCCGAGTCTGGAACCGGACTTTGCGGTAAAAAAAAGTAGCTGAAGTCAGTAGAAAGTCATCGTGGGAGTGCGACAACTTCGTCGCGCCGACGGCGTTACTCTTATCGAGGGCGTTTCATGCGAAGAAGAAATACCCAAGACAACGCCACGAATATCGCGTTCCGATGCGAGTTTCTCGACTTTTCCCTAGTTTGTCTTAGGACAGGCCGGAGAAAGCCGCCGCCAGCGCCGACAACCGGGCTTGTCGAAAGCCGAGCGATCAACCAGCCCGGCGGGTAATTACGGGTGACTTGCTTAGTTCACCCGATAACCTTCTTCCATTAGCACTTGCCGGACTGCCGGCCGGGTCAGCATCAGGCGATAGTGATTCAGACAACGTTCCGGTAGCTCGATGGCGGTTTTATCGGCCCAGAAGCAGGGGTAGAACAAGGCCGCGTCGGCTATGCTGAATTGACCCAGTGCGTAGCCTGCCGTCGGTAAACTGTCGTTCAATACCTCAAATCCGCGCCGGACGATCTCCAGGCCTTGCGCTTTGACCGCGTCGATGTCGGCGGATTGGCTGGCGAATTTTTCCGGCGTAAAAATCCGGGCAAAACCGGCGCCGTGCAGGGTGCCGACCGCGTGTGCCATCAGTTCTATCGCGCGGGCGTCGCCGTCGGCATCGCCCGGCAACAGGCCAGCCTTGGGGTAACGGCGTGCCAGCCAGTAAGCGATTGCGCTGAACTCGGTCAACGTCCCGCCGTCGTCGCGCACCAGCGTCGGAATCGTCCCCTTGGGGTTGATCGCTAGATATTCGGGTTTTAGTTGATCGCCGGCCAACAAATTGACAGGATAGACTTCGAAGACCAGTTCCAATTCTTCCAACAAAATGTGGATACCGGTCGAACACGAGCCGGGGGTCATGTAAAACTTCATGGTTTACTCCGTCGTTAAGGCGAGAAATCGGTTGTTGACGTTGACCGCAAACTCCCGCCATAACTGGGCGATATCGCGTTTCACCACCTCGAGATAATCCCGATCGGGTTTGTGTTCGTCGGGGAAGTTAGACAACGCGCAGGACGTGCGGTGTTTATCCACGACATAGGCGAGGAATGTCTCGATAAAGCCGTCGAACTCGGCCAGCACCAATTTGGTCAGCGCGGACATGCCCCTATCCAATGGCGTGGGGTCCGGGGCAAACGGCAACGTTTGTAGTACGTTTGCAGCCTGGTCGTAGACTTGCGCCAGCACCGCCAGCACATTGCGTTGAAAACAGCCGTCCCAACGTTGCCGCGATAAATCCGCCGCCAGCAGGCGGTCGTAACTGGATCGGGCGGCGCTTTTAATCTCGGCGGCCTGACGGGCAAAACGCGCCAGACTTTCGGTGTTTACGGGGTGTTCGGTCATCGTGACTCCGGAAGGGTTCAGGTTAATGCGGCGTAGACTCTTTCCGCCGCGACCAGCGCGCCTTCCAGATAGCCGCCGTGCTCGGCGGCGGTTTCGGTGCCGCCGAAATAAAGTTTGTCGGTCCAATGGTCCAGTTGCAACCAACGGTGGCCGTAATTGGGGTGGCCTATCGGCGGCAGCCGGTCCAGCGCGGTGGCGGTATAGGCCTCCAAGCTCCAGTCTTGTATCGTCGATCGTAACGGCTCGGCCGCGCCCGGACCGTAGAGCTCGGACAAATGGTGAATCAGCAAGCCGGGCAAGTCCGCACGATAGCGGTCGCGAAATTCGGCCGGTATCCCAAAAAAGCCGAACAAGGCGCCGAACTCACCGCGCGGGTCTTCGGCGTCGTAAATTTCCGACAAAATCGCGCCGGGGTAGGGTAACACCGCGTTGCCGGACCAGCCCTGTTGGCGCCAAAAGGCGCTCGGATAGGCCACTGCCGCCTTGGCGTGGCCGGCCATCCAGGTTGGGGTGGCCCGGCATGCTTCGAACAAGTCGGCCGACAGGGCCGGAACGAAGGCGATTCGTTCGGCCATCAAACGCGGCGGAACGGTCAAGACCGCGCGTTTGGCTCGGACGGTGTCGGTTCCGTTGACGGTCGAAAAGCTCAGTTCGACGTGATCGTCGCGGTCGACGATTCGCAATAACGCTTGATTCAGGCGGATATCGATGTCGGCGAGCTTGGCTAGCAGCGCATCGATCAATGCGGCGCAGCCGCCTTGAATGCGCCAGGCATCGGCGTGGGTTTGCCGGTCGTGATAGCCGACCGGCACGGTGTCCGCGCTGATTTTATAAAGACTTTGTCCTGCGTCGGCTTGGCGAAATAATGTCAATCCCAGTCGACGGCACAGCGCGGCAATGCGTGGTTGGCTACCGGGCCACAGCCAGGTCGGGCCCAAATCGACTGTTAAATTGTCCGCCAACGGCACCGACAATATGCGTCCGCCGCAGCGGTCGCGGGCTTCGAATACGCCGACCGCGCGGCCTGCGGCGGATAGCCGTTCGGCTAGCGCCAAGCCGGACAATCCGGCGCCGACGATCGCAACCTCCAACAGTTCAGACATCCAACGGAGTCCGGCAACGCAGGCTGTTGTCGGTCCAGGTCGGTAACGGCGGCGCTTCGGTCGACGGTGTCGGCATGATCAGCTTACGCCGAAATATGTCCCAAACGCCGTCGAAGCGTTGTTGCACTCGTATGCTCCAGCCCCAAACGATCGGCAAATGCACTGGTGTCCAAATGAAATCATCCGGCCGGTCCGGCGCGGCGTTGGCTAGGAAGTACAGCGTGTATTGCTCCAGGACGCTGATAGACGCGACCGGTTGGCCGTCCAATTCGGCGTAAATTGGCTGGCGCACCGACTCGCTGAACTCGAAGCGGCTGGTTTCATCGGCGTTTTGAAAGCCGCACACCGGAATGACTGGCGAAGGCGCGCCGGGATCGTCCAGATATAAAACCGGCCCGGTATTGGCGCTCGAGGTATTCAGTAGGTTCAACGTGCCGCCGTCGGCGAAATGGGCGGTGCGGGCCGATTCGACTAGCTGCACGACGCCGAGCTGTGCGCCGTGGCCGCGGGTTTCCCACTCCACCGCAAACCTCGGGGTGATGTTCAACACCGGTAGTTGCTGAATCAGTTTGACCTCGAGTCCTTCCAGAGTAGCCGCGTGCAAGGTCAGGCGGCTGCGTCCGCCGCCGCCGTGCGACGCGGCCAACTCAGTCGCGACGCCGACCGGCAGGCGGCCCTCGTCCCAGACGAAGCCGTGAGCAGTGCCTTGGTTCGGAACTATCGGCAGGATCTCGGCTCTGTCCAGGGATAAACGGTAGCCGCCGATCAGGCCATCGATGCCGCCGGCAATGTTCGCGAAATTCGGATTGAGCGGGTAGCGCCGGCCGGGCGAAATCGCCGCCATCGGGTGGATACCGGCTTTCGGCGGTAGTTGGCGTCCAGGCAGCGGAAAAATGTGTTCGCTGGGGTCGGCTGTCGGCTGCGAATGGTTGGTCATGTACTCGGCCATACAAAATCGGGGCCAAGCGTCCCGCTTGTGGCGGCATTGCGGACTGAAAGCCGTAACTTGTTGACATGTGGGTAAAATCAGGGAAGGCTTACCGAGGCCGTAAGCCTAAGATATCCGAGGTGGCTTGTGTCGGAGAGACGACAAATCGACTAAGAATTTGTCACGCGCCTGGTTTCGGCACTTAGGCCGACGAATCCGGACGCCGAATGGCGCCGCGCGGCGACGAACTCGCGCCGGTCCGAAAGTCTGGTAGGCTGTCGACTTGATCGAGCACGGGACGCGACGAAGAACCGATTTTTTCCGAGATAATAACCAATAACCGGGGGTGGTCATGACGGGTAAGCAAGTAATCGAAGCGCTGGCGAAATTGTGGTCGGCGGCTTGGGCGTGGTTGCAAGACCATTATCGGGCTTGGAAGCAGCAAGCGCCCGCCGCCGACGGTGATAAGCCTAGGTCGCCTCGCTGGTTTTGGTATGCCTTGGTCGGCGTGCTATTGTTGTCGATACTGGCCGGTGGCGAGCGTATCGAAGGCCGCGAAATTCCCTACAGCCAATTCTTGGCCTTGGTCAACGACAACCAAGTCGAAAAAGCCGTGGTGACGCAACGCTTTATCAACGGTACCCTCAAGACCGAAGACAAGGTTCTGGGCAAGCAGTTTTTTACCGTGCCGCTGTGGGACGACGCCTTGGGAAAGCAACTTCAGGAACACCGGGTCGAATACGTGGTGCGTAGCGGCGACAATTGGCTGAGCAATCTGCTGTTTAACTGGGTGATACCGCTAGCGATTTTCGCCGGAATCTGGATGTGGCTGTTACCGAAAATGACCGGCGGGGCGGGGCGGTCGTTTCTGAACCTCGGCAACAAGGTCAGAATCCAACAAGAAGCGGTCAAAACCACCTTCGAAGACGTGGCCGGCGCCGAAAGCGCCAAACAGGAACTGAAGGAAACCATCGACTTTTTAAAGTCCCCGGAAAAATTGCAAAAACTCGGCGGCCGGATGCCCAAAGGAGTGTTGTTGGTCGGCGCGCCGGGTACCGGCAAGACGCTGTTGGCCAGGGCGGTGTCCGGCGAAGCGGGGGTGCCGTTTTTCAACATCAGCGCTTCGGAATTCATCGAGCTGTTCGTCGGCATCGGCGCGGCCAGGGTGCGGGATTTGTTCGAGCAGGCCCGCCAAAAAGCGCCTTGCATTATTTTTATCGACGAGCTCGATGCGATCGGCCGCAGTCGCGGCGGGCCGATGGCCATGCCCGGCAACGACGAACGCGAACAAACCCTGAACCAGTTATTGACCGAGATGGATGGCTTCGACGCGACTGCCGGCGTCGTGGTGATGGCCGCGACCAATCGGCCGGAGATCCTCGACAAGGCCTTATTGCGCGCCGGACGCTTCGATCGGCAAATCGTCGTCGATAAACCCGATTTGATCGACCGGGTGGCGATCTTGACGCTGCATTGCAAGGCGATGCGTTTGGCCGATGACGTGGATTTGCAGACCGTTGCCAAGCGCACGCCGGGCTTCGTCGGCGCGGACTTGTCGAATATCGCCAACGAAGCGGCCATCCTGGCCGCCCGCGGCGGCCGAGAAACCGTGACGATGGCCGATTTCGAGGCTGCTATCGATCGCGTGATGGCCGGTCCGGAAAAGAAAAATCGCATTCTGGGGCCGGACGAAAAACGCCGGGTGGCTTACCACGAGGCCGGGCACGCCCTGGTCGCGGAAAACTTGCCGACCGGCCAGCCGGTGCATAAAATTTCCATTATTCCGCGCGGAGTCTCGGCACTGGGCTTCACGTTGCAACTGCCGGTCGAGGAAAAATATCTGTCCACCGAAGCTGAGTTGAAAGATCAGTTGGCCATCCTATTGGCCGGCCGCGCCGCCGAGCAATCGGCGCTGGGTAGCGTTTCGACCGGGGCGCAAAACGACCTGGAGCGCGCCAGCGAAATCGCCCGTAACATGGTGTGCTACTTGGGCATGAGCAAAAAACTGGGACCGAGGGTCTACGGCCAACGTCAGCAATTGCAATTTCTGCCCGGCGATGTCGGCGAGCAGCGCAATTACAGCGAAGAGACCGCTCGCGCGGTCGACGCCGAAATCTGCGCATTGTTGGAGGAGGCCGAAAATCGGGCGGCGGGTGTGCTGGCCGGCCGGCGCGCTCAGCTGGACAGACTTGCCGACTTGCTGCAGGAAAAAGAGGTGATCCAGCGCGATGATATGTTGGCGGCGCTGGCCGGTATTTGAATTAGAGGATAGAGCGAGTGAGGCAATGACTGAAATCAATCCGGACGACGGCAGTAAACGGGCAAAAAATATCGCGGCGGTGCTGTATCTGATAGTACTGGTGTTTTTGGTGGGCGGTTCCTATCTCAACCAACCCGCGAGCGAAGGCGTGGAGAAATCCTCCTCGGCCGGCCGCTGATCGCTATCGCCGGCTCGCCGCTCAGTCCGCCGGTCGACATTTAGGCCGCTAGGCTACAGCTGCGGGCCATAAGCCTCGCCGCCGGCCTGTTGCATTTGGGCCGGCAATTGACATTGCCAGGCAACACCAGTACCTTAGCCGGCCTTGTTTAAAACCTCACCAGCACCAGATCAAGAGTCGTTAATGGAAGAATTTCATCGCATCAGCCGCCTACCGCCTTACGTCTTCAACATCGTCAACGAACTGAAAGCCAAAGCCCGAGCGGACGGCGAGGACATTATCGACTTCGGCATGGGCAATCCGGACCAACCGACCCCGCCGCACATCCTGAACAAAATGTTGGAAGTCGCCCAGCGCGACGATACTCACCGTTATTCGGTGTCCAAAGGGATTCCGCGCCTGCGCAAGGCGATTTGCGGTTGGTATAAAAGACGCTTCGACGTGGATTTGGATTTCAATACCGAAGCCATTGTCACGATAGGCTCCAAGGAGGGCTTGTCGCATCTGGCGCTAGCGACCTTGGGTCCCGGCGACGTGGTGTTGGTGCCGAATCCAGCCTATCCGATCCATCCTTATGGCGTCGTCATCGCCGGCGCCGACATTCGGCACGTGCCGCTGACGCCCGGTACCGATTTCTTCGAGGAATTGCACAAAGGCATCGCCGAATGCTGGCCTAAGCCTAAGATGCTGATCCTCAACTTTCCCGGCAATCCGACTTGCCAGTGCGTCGAGCTGGATTTTTTCGAGAAAGTCGTCGCGATTTGTAAGGAACACAATATCTGGATCGTTCACGATATTGCCTACGCCGACATCGTATTCGACGGCTACGTCGCACCGTCGATTCTGCAAGTGGAAGGCGCCAAGGACATCGCGGTCGAGTTTTTCTCGTTGTCTAAAAGTTACAACATGCCCGGCTGGCGGGTCGGCTTCATGTGCGGTAATCCGACCTTGGTCGCGGCATTGACCCGGATCAAATCTTACATGGATTACGGTACCTTTACGCCGATCCAGGTCGCGGCGATTACCGCGCTGGAAGGTCCGCAGGATTGCGTCGCGGAAATCCGCGATATGTACAAGGCGCGCCGAGACGTATTGTGCGACGGCCTGAACGCGATGGGTTGGCATGTGGAAAAACCCAAGGCGACGATGTTCGTTTGGGCCAAGATCCCGGACGCCTATCAAGGCATGGGTTCGATCGAATTCGCTAAGAAATTGATCATCGATGCCAAGGTGGCGGTATCGCCCGGCATCGGTTTCGGCCAACACGGCGACGACCATATTCGCTTCAGTTTGATCGAGAACGAACATCGCACTCGGCAGGCCTTGCGCAGCATCCGTAATATGCTGAAAAAAGACAACGTTGTATAATCGCCGCCATTTTGGACAAAGTTTAGGAGTCGGATTTGAAGCCGGTTAGAGTGGGTGTACTGGGGTTGGGGACCGTCGGCGGCGGTACCGTCAACGTCTTGAAACGCAACGCGGAAGAAATCGCGCGCCGTGCCGGCCGCGAAATCGTCGTGACCCGCGCCTCGGCGCGGGACCTGAACCGGGCACGCATTTGCGACACCCAAGGCATCGCCCTCACCACCGACCCGTTCGAAATCGTCAACGATCCCGAGATAGACGTCGTCGTCGAAATGATAGGCGGGTACGACCTCGCCAAACAATTGGTTTTGACCGCGATTGCCAACGGTAAGCACGTGGTCACCGCCAACAAGGCCTTGATCGCGCTGCACGGCAACGAGGTATTCGCCGAAGCCGGCAAGAAAGGCGTGATGGTGTTGTTCGAAGCGGCGGTGGCCGGTGGCATTCCTATCATCAAAGCCATCCGCGAAGGCCTGGCCGGCAATCAAATTCAATGGTTGGCCGGCATCATTAACGGCACCGGCAATTTCATCCTGACCGAGATGCGCGACAAAGGTCGCGACTTCGCGGATGTATTGGCCGAAGCCCAAGCCTTGGGTTATGCCGAAGCCGATCCGACTTTCGACGTCGAAGGCATCGACGCCGGCCATAAATTGACGATCTTGGCGTCGATCGCGTTCGGCATACCGTTGCAGTTCGACAAAGTCTTCACCGAGGGGATTACCAAAATCACCCGCCTCGACGTGGAATACGCCGAGGCCTTGGGCTATCGAATCAAAAATCTGGGTATTGCCCGCAAGACCGAGTCCGGCATCGAATTGCGCGTGCATCCGACGCTGATCCCGAAGCGCCGCTTGATCGCCAACGTGGAGGGTGTCATGAATGCGGTGTTGGTTTGCGGCGATGCGGTCGGGCCGACCTTGTATTACGGCGCTGGCGCCGGCGCGGAGCCGACCGCGTCGGCGGTGGTGGCGGATTTGGTGGATGTGGTGCGGGCGATGACCAGCGATCCGGAAAACCGAGTACCGCATCTGGCCTTTCAGGCCGACGCCATCGCCGATATTCCGGTCCTGTCCGCCGACGCGATTCGAACGGCGTACTACCTGCGCTTGACTGCCGAGGACAAGCCCGGCGTGCTAGCCGATGTGACCCGGATTCTAGCCAAATACAACATCAGCATCGAAGCCTTGATTCAAAAAGAGCCGCCGCAAGGCGAAACGTCGGTGGCTATCATCATGCTGACCCAGCAAACCTTGGAAAAAGAAATGAATGCGGCGATCGCCGACATCGAAGCGTTGACCACGGTCAGCGGCAAAGTCGCGCGCATCCGCTTGGAAACCTTAGGATAATCAATGGCACAACACACACGCTACACCGGCTTGATAGAGCATTACCGCGATCGCCTGCCGGTCTCCGACACCACTCGGCTGATCAGCTTGGGCGAGGGCAACACTCCGCTGATTCAATTGCAAAACATCCCCCGCCTGATCGGCAAGGATGTCGATATTTACGTCAAGTTCGAAGGTCTGAATCCAACCGGCTCGTTCAAGGATCGCGGCATGACGATGGCGGTCACCAAAGCTGTCGAAGCCGGTAGCCAGGCCATCATCTGCGCCTCGACCGGCAATACCTCGGCCGCCGCCGCCGCTTACGCGGTGCGGGCCGGCATCAAAGCTTTCGTGTTGATTCCGGAGGGTAAGATCGCGTTGGGTAAATTGGCGCAGACCCTGATGTACGGCGCGCAAATCATCCAGATCAACGGTAATTTCGACGCCGGCATGGCCTTGGTCAAACAAGTCGCCGACCACGCGCCGGTTACCATTGTCAATTCGATCAACCCGTTTCGTTTGGAAGGCCAAAAGACCGCCGCGTTCGAGATTGTCGACGAACTGGGCCGGGCGCCGGACTTTCACTGTCTGCCGGTCGGCAACGCCGGCAACATCACCGCGTATTGGAAGGGTTACAGCGAATACGCCTCCGACAGCGCCGGCCACGCGGCCGTCATCGATAAGCGTCCGGTGATGTGCGGATATCAAGCCGCCGGCGCGGCGCCGTTCGTGGTCGGCAAAATGGTCGACAACCCGGAAACGGTCGCGACCGCGATTCGGATCGGCCACCCGCAATCCTGGGATTTGGCTTGGAACGTCCAAAAAGAATCCGGCGGCTGGTTTGCGTCGTTCGGCGACGAACAAATTCTGGCCGCGCAAAAGATGTTGTCGCAATTCGAAGGCATCTTCTGCGAGCCGGCCTCCGCCACCTCGCTGGCCGGCGCGCTGCACGATATCGGTAGCGGTAAGATTCCGGACGGCAGTACCATCGTCTGTACATTGACCGGTAACGGCATCAAGGACCCCGATACCGCGATCGCTCAGTGTAAGGACACGCATCCGGTCACGATAGAAGCCACGCTGGATGCCGTAAAAAAAGCGATTCTGGACAACATGTGATCGCCGCCGCGAACTTGGCGAAGCCGGCTTAGCCGGCTTTTTTATTGGAAGACATGTACTTACAGGGCAGCAAGAAAGCGATCGTGCCGCGGCCGGTGCTGGTCAAGCACGGCCATTTCGACGGGATGGACCCGGTGTTGCAGCGCATCTTCGCCAGTCGCGGCGTGCAGGGTAGCGACGAACTGGATCGCGGTCTGGCGCGTTTGCCGTCGCCGTGGTTGTTGTCCGGTATCAAGTCGATGGTCGAGCACTTGGTGAACGCGGTCGAGCAGCGCTTGGCGATTACGATCGTCGCGGATTTCGATGCCGACGGCGCAACCAGTTGCGCATTGGCGATCAAGGGTTTGGCGTTGATGGGCGCTCGCGGGGTGGATTTCGTCGTACCCAACCGTTTCGAATTCGGTTACGGCTTGACGCCGGAAATCGTCGAACTGGTCAAACGCCGGAAGCCAGATTTGATCGTCACCGTCGATAACGGCATTTCCAGCATTGCCGGGGTGGCGGTGGCCAAGGCGGCCGGCATTAAAGTGTTGGTGACCGATCATCATTTGCCCGGCCAAGAATTACCGGATGCCGACGCCATCGTTAATCCCAATCTGCCCGACGACAAGTTTCCCAGTCGCCACATCGCCGGGGTCGGTGTGATGTTCTATGTGCTAATGGCCTTGCGGATTCGGCTGCGCGAGCGGCATTGGTTCGAGAAAAACGGCATCGCCGAGCCGAATCTGGCGCAATTGCTGGATTATGTCGCGCTCGGTACGGTCGCCGACGTCGTTGCGCTGGATCAGGTCAACCGGATACTGGTGCACCAGGGTTTGTTGCGAATACGCTCGGGACAATGTCAGCCGGGCATTAAAGCACTCGCGGAAGTGGCCGGCAAAACGCTGGCCGGCATCCATGCTGCCGATCTTGGCTTTGCGTTGGCGCCGCGCCTGAACGCGGCCGGTCGGATGGACGACATGAGTTTGGGCATTCAATGCCTGTTAACGGAAGACGCCGGTCTGGCCCGCGACATCGCCGAGCAGCTGCACGCCCTGAATCAGGATCGCCGCGACGTCGAAGGCCAGATGAAATCCGAAGCGATGGCCTTGCTGGCCGAGATGAAGGCGCTGGACGAAAAGCACGTCCCGGCCGGGGTTTGCTTGTACGACGCCAATTGGCATCAAGGCGTGGTCGGCATTCTGGCTTCGCGGATCAAGGACAGATTGCACCGGCCGGTGATCGCATTCGCGCCGGCCGACCACGGCGACATCAAGGGTTCGGCCCGGTCTATACCCGGCGTGCATATCCGCGACGTGTTGGCCGATGTCGCGGCCGCTCATCCTCAGGTGTTGGAAAAATTCGGCGGTCACGCGATGGCGGCCGGATTGACGATCAAATTGCACGATTACCCGCACTTTGCGTTGGCGTTTGCCGGCGCGGTCGAAGCTCGTCTGGATGCGGTGGATCTCGAACAAAAAGTCTATAGCGACGGCGAACTGGATGAGGCGCACATGACGCTGGCCTTTGCCGAAACTTTGCAACAAGCCGCCGTTTGGGGGCAGGCTTTTCCGGAGCCAGTGTTTAACGGCGTGTTCGATGTCATCCAATGTCGCATTGTCGGGCAGCAGCACCTGAAGCTGGTGCTCAAATTACCGTTCGGCGGCCAATTGTTCGACGCCATCGCGTTTTTTGCCGATAGGCCGGAAAATTGGCTGGGTTGCCGCAAGGTGAATGCGGCCTTTAAACTGGATATCAACGAATTTCGCGGACAACGCAGTCTGCAATTGCTGGTGCATTATTTGGAGAAATGGGAATGAGCGCGGCCGGTTTCGAGCACTGGTTGGACAGCGTACACCGATGGCGCTGGCCGTTGCTGCTGGCGATTCTCGCACTACGGATCGGCTTCTTGGCGTTCAACGGCCTGGATCTGATCGGCGACGAGAGTTATTACTGGGACTGGTCGCGGCGACCGGACTGGTGCTATTACAGCAAACCGCCGATGGTAGCCTGGCTGATAGGCGCTTCCACCTGGTCGTTCGGCGATACCGCTTGGGCGGTAAGGCTGCCGGCGGTGTTGCTCGGCACCGGTTTTCTTTACTATCTGCACGCCACGGCCTGGGCGTTTTACGGCACGCGGGCGGCGGCGCTGACGCTGTTGCTGGTATTGGCGACGCCGAACAATGTGCTGGCCAATTTTCTGATGACCATCGATCCGCCGTTATATTGTTTTTGGATCGCCGCGGTTTATTATCTGCGCCGCGCCGTGTTCGACGGTCACCAGCGGGCTTGGCTGTGGGCGGGATGCGCGACCGCGTTCGCCTTGCTGAGCAAGCAGGCCGCATTGCTGCAGCCGTTGGCGTTGGCGGTGTTTTTGGGCGCTAGCACGGCGCGGCGCCGGCATTTTCGCGGTGACTTTTGGCGCTATCTGGCGCCGGTCGTTTTGGCCGCGGTGCCTATTCTGGTCTGGAACGACCAGCATGATTGGGTCATGTTCGGTCATAGCAAGAGTCATTTCGGCAACGAGGGTGAATTCGATGCTTGGCGACGCCTGCGCGATGTTCGTGATTTCTGGTTTTACCAACTGTTGCTGTTGAATCCGCTGATGTTTGTTTTGACGCTGGCGACCGCGCTACGCGGGTTGTCCGGATTTCGGCAATGGGATGACGAGCGGCGCTTTCTATGGCTGATGGGGCCGGCCTGGTTGTTGTTGATTTTGGCGCTGAGTTTCGGCCAAAAAGTCCAGGGCAACTGGCCGATGCCGTTTTATTTCACTGGCTTGATTCTAGTGGCCGGCGCCGCGCCGGCTCCCGGCCGCTGGTTGAAAGCCGGCTTGGCGGTCGGCTTGGCGATGGTCTTGCTGACCTATGCGTTACCGGCGGTTTTACAAGCCTTGAATTTGCAAAACTCCAAACTCGATCCGACGAAACGTTTCAAGCAATGGCGGGTGTTGGCGGAGCGTATCGACACCTATCGGACCGAATCCGGCTCGGACCGGTCGGTCCTCGTCACGGTCGGACACCGCTTTTTGGCCAGTCAGCTGGCGTTTTATTTGCCGGACCATCCTCGCGTCTACCGCTACGAAGCCAGCGGCGGCGTGACCTCGCAGTACGAAGTCTGGCCCGGTCCGAACGAACGCTTGGGCCAGCCGGCGTTTCTGGTCGCCGACATTCAAGCCGCGCGCTTCGACAAGCGCTGGTCGGACAGCCTGGAAGGCCTGACTTTGCTGGGCGAAGTCGCCGATCCGGCCAAGCCGTCGACAAAATACTATGTTTATCGGGCCGAGAAGTTGAAGGCTTGGCCAGCGCCGCTAACACTGCATCAGGAAGGTCATGCCTCACCGTAAACTCGCCCGCGCCCGATTGGAATTGGCCATTTGGTTTCTGCTCGCGACCACGACGACCTTGGTTTTCTGGTTGACCGATCTGGATTTGACGATCGCCGGTTGGTTTTATCGGCCCGACGACCCGGAACAAGCTTGGCCGTATCGGCATTGGTGGTTGGTTAAGCCGCTCTACGACTACGCGTTTCCGTTTACCGTGTGGTCGGGTGTCGCGGCGTTGGCGGTATATATCTCCAGCCATTTTCACCACTTCACTCGCCGCTTCCGGCGGCGGGCGCTTTACATTCTGTTGGTGATCGCGGTAGGACCGGGCGTGGTCGTCAATTTGATCGTCAAGGATCATTGGGGGCGGCCGCGGCCGGTGCACGTAACCGAGTTCGGCGGCGAGCATCGCTATATTCCGCCCGGCAAGATCGGCGGAACGCCGGACAAGTCTTTCGTCTGCGGTCATTGTTCGGTCGGCTACAGTTTTTTCGTGCTGTATTTTCTGTCGCAAAACCACAAGCTGGTCTATTTATTGTTGACCTTGGCGTTGGGTTGGACCTTGGGGTTCACCCGGATGACCGCGGGCGGCCATTTTTTATCGGACATTCTTTGGTCCGGGTATCTGGTGTTTTTGGTGGCGTTCGCGCTGTATTACGGCTGGTTTCTCGAGATTAAATGGTTTCGCCGCCGCGACGGTTAAAATCGGTAAGCGCACTGGGCTTTAGCGCTTGGCTTGATATAATGCCGACTGTTTTTGATTAATTCCTGACGAGAGATTTGCATGATTCAAGGTAGTATCGTTGCTCTGGTAACCCCGATGACGGATGACGGCGCAGTGGATTTCGCCGCTCTGAAGCGCTTGGTGGAGTTTCATATCGAGCAAGGTACCGACGCTTTGGTCGCGGTCGGCACGACCGGCGAATCGGCGACGCTGGACGAAGACGAGCATTGCCGAGTCATCCAGGCAAGCGTCGAATATGTCGCCGGCCGGATACCGGTGATCGCCGGCACCGGCGCCAATTGCACCCGCGAAGCGATCGCGCTGACTCGGCGGGCCAAGGCGGCCGGAGCGGATGCCTGTTTGCTGGTGACGCCTTATTACAATAAACCGACTCAACAAGGCTTGTATCTGCATTACAAAGCCGTCGCGGAAGCGGTCGACATCCCGCAGATCCTTTACAACGTCCCAGGCCGTACCGGTTGCGATTTGTTGCCGGAAACCGTCGGCCGTTTGGCGCAAGTCGAAAACATTGTCGGCGTTAAAGAGGCGACCGGCAAATTGGAAAGAGTCCGGCAAATCCGGGATCTCACCGGTGCCGAGTTTGCGATTTACACCGGCGACGACGCCACCAGTCTGGAATTCTGTCTATTGGGCGGCAACGGCAGCATCACCGTGACCGGCAACGTCGCGCCACGCCTGGTTCACGACATGTTGACGGCCGCGATGCGCGGCGACCGGGCGGCAGCCGAAGCGATAGACGCCAAATTGCAAGGATTGCATGCCAAGCTGTTCATTCAGTCCAATCCGATTCCGGTGAAATGGGCCGTCGCCGAAATGGGCCTGATCGGTACCGGTATTCGTTTGCCGTTGACTTGGCTGACCGAGGATTGTTACGACCCGGTAAGAGCCGCGATGCGGCAGGCGGGTGCGCTTTAACATGCGCGCCATTCGGTTAGGTCGCTGGCTATTGCTGGCGGGTGTGCTGAGCGCGGTGGGCGGTTGCGGTTACGTCAAAAGCCTGTTTCCCGATAAAGAGCGGGATTACCAGTTTACGACAGAGATCCCCGAATTAGTCGTGCCGGACGATTTGAAAAACAAAACCTTTCCGACCCGCGCGCCCGCCGCCACTCGGACCGACACCCCGGCGCCGGTCGCCGCGACCGCGTCGGTACCGGTCGAGACGGCGGAGACGAGTTCGTCCGCGGCAGCGGAGCCGGCCGCGGCCAAGCCAAGGGAGCCGGCCGCGAAACCGGAAGTCGCCAAGGCGCCGGTAGAGCCGGCGCCCGGCGTTTCGCCGGCCGAATCCGCCGGCGAACGCCCCCAGCGCCAGACTAGCGACGGCGTCAGCAGTCTGGAAATCGATCAATCGATTATCCAAGCTTGGTGGTTGGTCAGCAAATCGCTGAGTCGCCAGAAGTTGGAGATCGTCGAACGTAACATGGACAAAGGCTATTTCTTTGTCAAATACGATCCGAATGCGATCAAACCCGAAGACGGCTCTATTCTGGACGAGTTTAATTTCATGTTCGGCGACGATCCCAGCCAGGAACTCGAGTACCGGATCAGCTTGCAGGCCTTATCGGCCGATGCCACCGAAGTGACGGTGCAAGACAGCGAAGGTCGAAGTTTGTCCAATGCCGCCGCGACTTCGTTATTGCGCTTGATCACCGACGGTATCAAGCAGGACTTGCCGGCGGATGGCGAGCCGGCCGCGCAACCCTGACGGGTTCGCCCCGCGCCGCCCGCGCGCCTGAATTCACCGTATCCAAACAGCCTCGCGGCCGACGCCGCACCTAATATCGAGTACATGCCCATGTTGACCCTACCCGGTAGCTCCGCACTGTCCCGTTTTCGAATCGAAAAACTACTCAGCGTCTTGCAAGCTCAGCAGCCCCAAGTGACCGCCGTCGCGGCCCGTTATCTGCACTTCGTGCAATTAGCGGCCGATCTGGATACTGACCAACGGGCGATGCTGGAACGCTTGTTGGATTATGGCGATCGTCATGAGGCTTGGCCGGCTGAGCCGATGAATCGGGTTTGCGTCGTACCCAGGCTGGGAACTATTTCGCCATGGTCCAGCAAAGCCTCGGAGATCGCCGAACGCTGCGGCTTGACCTCGGTCAAGCGGATTGAGCGCGGTATCGAATACGCGTTCACCACTAGCTCACCGTTTGACGAATCGGACATAGCCGCGTTGACGGCCGCACTCCACGACAGGATGACGCAGCAAGTCGTCACGAATCTTGCCGAACTGACTCTGTTTGCCGAACACGAACCCAAACCGCTGCAAACCGTGGCGATAATCGAACGCGGCCGTGCCGCGCTGGAGCAAGCCAACGTCGAATTGGGCCTGGCATTGTCGGCCGACGAAATCGATTATCTGACCGACAGTTTCACAAAGCTTGGCCGCAATCCGACCGACGTGGAACTGATGATGTTCGCCCAGGCTAACTCCGAGCACTGCCGCCACAAAATTTTCAACGCCAGCTGGACGATAGACGGCGAAGAACAGGCCAAATCGCTGTTCGCGATGATCCGCAACACCCACAATCTGCATCCGCAAGGCGTACTGTCGGCTTACAAGGATAATGCCTCGGTGCTGGAAGGACCTAGCGCGCAAGTGTTTATTCGCGACGCGCACAGCCATCGTTACGGCTATGTCGAGGAAGCCGCGCATATTTTGATGAAGGTCGAGACCCATAACCACCCGACCGCGATTTCGCCGCACCCCGGCGCCGCGACCGGTTCAGGCGGCGAGATACGCGACGAAGGCGCCACCGGCCGCGGTTCCGCGCCCAAGGCCGGTTTGACCGGCTTTAGCGTGTCCCATTTGAAAATTCCCGGTTTCCCGCAGCCCTGGGAGACCGACCTCGGCAAGCCGGAACGCATCGCGTCGGCGCTCGACATCATGCTGGACGGCCCGATCGGCGGCGCGGCGTTCAACAACGAATTCGGCCGGCCGAATATCGCCGGCTATTTTCGCAGCTTCGAGCAGCCGGCCGAAACCGGCCAAGCCGGACAATATCGCGGCTATCATAAACCGATCATGATCGCCGGCGGTTTGGGTAACATCCGGCCGATGTTGGTCGAAAAGCAAGCGATCCCTACCGGGGCCTTGATCGTCATTTTGGGTGGCCCGGCGATGTTGATTGGCCTGGGCGGCGGCGCGGCTTCGTCGCAAAGCTCCGGCGCCAGCGCGGCGGAACTGGATTTCGCGTCGGTGCAACGGGAAAACCCGGAGATGCAGCGCCGTTGTCAGGAAGTGATCAACCACTGCAATTCGCTGGGCGAGCGCACTCCGATTGTTTCGATCCACGACATCGGCGCCGGCGGTTTGTCCAACGCGGTGCCGGAGATTATCCACGACTGCGATCGCGGCGGCCGTTTCGAGCTGCGCAAGGTGCGGAGTGCCGACAAAGGCATGTCGCCGATGCAAATCTGGTGCAATGAGGCCCAGGAACGCTACGTGGTGGCGATCAAACCGGAATCTTTGGATTTGTTCGAATCATTCTGCCAACGCGAGCATTGTTTGTACGCGGTGATCGGCCACGCCACCGACGAAGAACATTTGAGTTTGAGCGACGAATGGTTCGGAACGTCTACACCTATCGATCTGCCGATGTCGGTGCTGTTCGGTAAGCCGCCGAAAATGCATCGCGATGTGCAACGTATCAGTAAAAATCTGCCGGACTTATCGCTGGAACCGGTCGAACTGGCCGAAGCGATCAAGCGCGTGCTGGCATTTCCGGCCGTGGCCGACAAGAGTTTCCTGATTCATATCGGCGACCGTTCGGTGACCGGGTTGGTGGCGCGCGACCAGATGGTCGGTCCTTGGCAGGTGCCGGTTGCCGACGTCGCGGTCGCCGCGTCGGGCTTTTACGCGTATACCGGCGAAGCGATGGCGATGGGCGAACGCACGCCGCTGGCGCTGATCGACGGCCCGGCATCCGGCCGGATGGCGATCGGCGAAGCGCTGACCAATCTGGCCGCCGCGCGCATAGCCAAACTGAGCGATGTCAAATTATCGGCGAACTGGATGGCGGCTTGCGGCAGTCCCGGCGAAGACGCGGCATTGTTCGATACCGTCAGGGCGGTCGGTATGGAATTGTGCCCGGAGCTGGGCATCGCAATTCCGGTTGGCAAGGATTCGCTGTCGATGAAGACGGTCTGGCACGACGGTCAAACGGATAACACCATGACGGCGCCGCTGTCGTTGATCATTACCGCGTTCGCGCCGGTCACGGACATCCGTACCACCTTGACCCCCGAACTGAAGGCCGAAGATAGCGTACTGTTGCTGATAGACTTGGGATTCGGCAAAAATCGTCTCGGCGGCTCGGTTCTGGCTCAGGTTTATTGTCAGCTCGGCAACCAAGCGCCGGATCTGGACGATGCGATGTTGTTCAAACGTTTCTTCGAAACGATCCAAACCTTGAACGACAAAGGCCTGATCTTGGCCTACCACGACCGCGCCGACGGCGGTCTGTTGGCGACAGTCGCCGAAATGCTGTTCGCCGGCCGCCTGGGTGTCGATCTGGATTTGTCCGATTTGCCGGGCGACGCACTGACGGCGTTGTTCAACGAAGAATTAGGCGCGGTGTTGCAGGTCAAAAATAGCGACTATAACCACGTTGCTCGCCTGCTGGACCACGCCGGTCTAGACGATTGCAGCCATGTGGTCGGTCGCGTCGTCGACGGTCAGCAATTGCGGATATTCAAGGCGGGACAACAGCTTTACGGTGCGACGCGCGCCGAATTGCAGCAAACTTGGTCGCAAGTCAGCTACCGGATGCAAGCGCTCCGCGACAATCCGGATTGCGCCGAACAGCAATTTGAACGTATTGCCGATGATGGCGATCCCGGCTTGTCGGCGGTGTTGACCTACGATATCAACGACGATATCAGCGCTCAATTCGTGCATGCCGAGCGCCCCAAAGTCGCCATCTTGCGCGAACAGGGTGTCAATGGCCACGTAGAAATGGCGGCGGCATTTGACCGTGCCGGCTTTGCCGCGATCGACGTGCACATGACCG
Source organism: Methylomonas sp. MS20 (assembly GCF_050275925.1). Taxonomy (NCBI): domain Bacteria; kingdom Pseudomonadati; phylum Pseudomonadota; class Gammaproteobacteria; order Methylococcales; family Methylococcaceae; genus Methylomonas; species Methylomonas sp. MS20. The sequence goes on along the minus strand of NZ_CP189962.1, from coordinate 2,767,836 downwards.
ACATTATCGCCGGCCGGCTTAGTCTGAGCGACTTCAAGGGTTTAGTGGCCTGCGGCGGCTTTTCCTACGGCGATGTACTCGGCGCCGGCGGCGGTTGGGCCAAGTCGATTTTGTTCAACCCGAAGGCGCGCGATGAATTCGCCGCCTTCTTCGCCCGCCCGGATACCTTTGGCCTGGGCGTCTGCAACGGCTGCCAGATGATGTCGGGCTTGAAGGACATCATCCCGGGCGCCGAACATTGGCCGGCGTTCAAACGTAACTTGTCGGAGCAGTTCGAGGCTCGTGTCGCGATGGTCGAAATTGCCGCGTCGCCGTCGATTTTCTTCGACGGCATGGCCGGGTCCAGATTGCCGGTGGTGGTGGCGCACGGCGAGGGTAGGGCGGTGTTTGGCGAACAGGGACCATGTGACGGGCTGATCGCCGTGCGCTATGTGGACAACGCCGGCCAAGCAACCGAAGCCTTCCCCGCGAATCCGAACGGATCGCCGTTCGGCATTACCGGCCTGACTTCCCGTGACGGTCGCTTCACCATCATGATGCCGCATCCCGAACGCTGCTTCAGAGCCGTGCAAAACTCCTGGCATCCGGCCGACTGGCGCGAAGACGGCGCCTGGTTGCGAATGTTCCGAAATGCGCGGGTTTGGGTCGGCTAGTTTCGGTTGGTTGGGTTCGCTTAGCCGGTTCGGCGCATGTCCGTGACATTGCGGGCGGTCTTGAGCGGCGCCGAAGCCGAGGCTTTGGGCATCGATGTCGCGGTGTTGGCGGCGCAGGGCATCGCCCTGTCGCCCGAGGACGGTATAACGACGGACCATGCCGACATCGTATTATTGGCGGGCGCGGGACTACCGACCCGGATTAGAAGCCTGGCATCCACGTATCCCGATTGCAAGATTGCGGCGGTGATTGAGATGTCGGTCGACGACGCCTTGAGTTGCTTGGCTAGCGGTGCGTTGGGTGTTCTGCTGGCGCCGCTGCCGGCCGACCGACTGGCGCGGATTCTGGTTCAGATCGCGGCCGGCGGCTATTTTATCGATCAGCGTATCGCGCAAATGTTGGCCTTGCGTCAGCTAAAAAAAATCCTCGAGCCGTTCAGCGCGTTGAGTTCGCGCGAATACGATGTCTTTTGCCTCTTGGCCGACGGTAAATCGCTGGCTGAAATTGCCGTTCAATTGGGTGTCAGTCGTAAGACGGTCTCGAACACGCAGACCCAAATCAAACTTAAGCTCGGACTGTCCGGCCGGCCGGCCATCGTTGCCTGCGCAAAAAGACATGGCCTCGTGGGTTAAATTGGCTATAATTCCCGTAAATCGGGAATTATTCCTTTTTTAACAACCTTTGGGAGGATGTCATGAATAAGTCACAAATTGGAATCGCCGTTGCTTTGCTGATTTTCGCAGGTGCCAGCGCCGCGGCCGACCAAGGCTTGGAAAATTGTTTGCAGGCGGTCAAAAAGGACAAAGCCGGCGAATTGTTGAAGCTGGAAAAACTCAATATTGCTGGCAAAGGCGCTTACGAAGTCGAAGTTCGCGACGCCAATCGGACCGAATGGGAGTTTGTTTGCGATGCCGATAGCGGCAAAATCACCGAACGTGAAACCGAAGTCGCCGATCCTAACACCAGCAGCTTCAAGAAAAACGTCAAGGTTACCGAGGAAGATGCCGCTGCCACGGTACTGAAAGCGTATCCGGGTACTATCCAGGAAGTGGAATACGAAGTCGAGGAAAACGGCGCGTCTTCTTATGAGTTCGATGTCGTTAGCGACAAAGGCGTGGAAACCAAAGTCGAAGTCGATGCCGCATCCGGCAAGATCATCGAAACCGCGACCGAAGAGTGGGAAATCGGCGAAGAAGCCGACGAGCTGCGTTAAATTTTCCCGAGCGCGGCGGTTGGGTTCGAACCGTTGCGCTCTGTCTCCTCGGGTTCATTCGATGAGCCCAATTTTGCCGTAAAGTCCACACGGTACCATTCTATATCCGATTGAATAGCCGGAGTAATACTTAACGCCCAAGCTGGCCTTGCCGGCTTCGGTTCGCTACCTGTAGCGGCTTGCAATCAAAAGCCCTGGCGTCGAACGTTGGGCTGCTGAAAGCATACAATCCAACACTATTTATTCATCAAAACGCAGTGGCCGATTTATTTTCCCGGCCGGTCTGTGATGAATATCGGCGAGCCGGTCTTTGCCTGGGACGCACCGAGATATTTTCTCCAGCGTCCTCGGTTTTTTCTCCAGTGCCCGACTCAATTTCAGCAGCCTTGTCTGATGGATATGGACGTTTCTCTTTTGGACGTGCAACGTCCTGTTTTTGATGTGCGGCAGCCGAGTTCCAAATCAAACTTTTCCTTGGCAATTCGAGGCCATTGCTTTTTCAACATGGAAACCCGGAGTTCGGAAATAGAAAAGTCCATATCCGCAATAGAATTGCGGACTTCCATAACAGAACGCTGCCTGATTACCTGAGACTGCCGGCAATCAAAAACCGAACCGTCCATTATCAACAGAGCGCCTTGCCTGTTTACTGGAGCCTCGTCTATTTCCGCAATAGAACGCTGAGGTTTTCAGCGGCATTGGCCGAGTTATTTTCTCCGCTGTCCAGGTAATTTACTCGGCAAATTATCTTTTCGGCCGCATCGTTTCTATCTGACAACAGAAGCAGGGATGAATGGGTTAAACAATACCTAATCCGAGGTAAACCCTGCCCTCGCACCGGACGGGTTTTGTAAACCCGCCCATCACGTTTGAACCGTTGCAAGGTTGGTTTGAAACGCTTAGGCCGGGGTTACAAACCCCGGCCTGCTCAGGTCATCCGGTGAAACTTAATGAACGGCTTGATCCAATCGCAGTAACTACGTTCGGTATGCAAGGAATAATGTTTCAACCGCATCACGCGACGCACATCGTCCAATAAGCTTGGCAATTTGGTGCTTGACACAAAACACCTACCTGATAAAGTCAGCGGCGAATTTAATACGCAGGCAAGGTTGCCTGAATTGGCCGCCAATATCAAGTTATCGAGGCAAACATGCCCACTTTTACGGATACGCAGGCAAAAGTGCCTGAAAAGGCGGTGAATATCAGGTTATACGGGCAGATTTGCCTGATAATCAATAGTTAAATGCGGGGCCAATCTCGAAAGGCTTGGAAAGCAATTAATTTATCGTAAAGAAATAGCAAATAATGGCTGAAGAAATCATGAAAATATGTTATTACCTGGAGGGAAAAACCTTGCAGGTTAACATGCGTTCAACCAGACAAGGTTTTTCCCTCCAGGTTAAGCCATGATTTTCAGCGTCATTCGTGTTTCTTTGCTTGAATCAAAATTATTGTTTGGAAATGTCATCAAGGCATTTAACCAGTCGTTAAACCTGACCAAAACTCCGCTTCGCTCCGCTTTGGCAGGTTAACTCTATTCGTTATGCAGTCAACCAATATGGAGCCACGAATGGGGCGTAATACGACGAATTGGATAAAGTTCTGGGGAATCCTTGCGATGCTTCTGGCCGGTACTGTCCTAGCGAAGTCGTCCAATTCTCCGAGCTACGTTACAGGAAAAGCCAAGAAACTATATAGCGTAATCTTTGGTATTGTGGTGGAGGTCAATGGGTCTGTTCGTTCAGTGCGGGTTGCCCGCGTCACTGATCCAATATCTGGCGGCGTAGCTCCAGTTGATGTGTCTGTTCCACCAGTATATGTAGATGCGGCTAAGAAATTTATCCTTGATAAGGGGTATTCACCGAAACTCGATAATGGCAAGCCGGTTGAGTTCTATACCTATTTCTTTTACGACCCAGCAAATCCTAACGTGTTGATAACCGAAACAAAGTAACAATCAATGCATAACTTATCATTCCAGCCGACCGCTTTCCGCTACGCTTCAAGCATCGGCTGAATTCTACGTTATGTTGTAAGTACATGAATAAGTATGAAGTAATCATCAATGGTCAGAACTTCCTTATGGAAGTGGATGGAAAAATTGAGCGCATGGGATTTTATGTGACGCGATACGTTGAGGCGGACAACCATGAAGAGGCCGAGTTAAAAGCGGTGTATCTTGTAAGGAATATAGAGCGGTTAAAAGGGGCTCATTTAAATACAGAAGATGATCCGCCAATGCTTTATCTAGAAGAAATGTACGAGATTGAAAATTTTGATGGACTGGAAACCCTTGAGCCAGGAATCGCTTTCTACAATGATGAGCAGGAATCGAATAATGCAACATAACACGTCGCTCAAAGGGACGCTCCGCTTCGCTGCGCGCCCCTTAGCTTGGCGTTATGCATATTTCAACTCCGCCCGAGTAGCCAATGGATAATCCGCTTTCCAAACTTGCGCTCGATTATTGGTACCAAGTGCTTATGGTCGTGAGCTTCGTTGTGTTTCTGTCCGCAGGCGCTGGTGTTCTTTCCGCCTCCTTTCCCACCATTCCCACCGCAGTAATTTCTCTTGGCTGTTTCTTCGTCGGTCTCGGAGAGTGGATCAACCACCCACTTCAAACGGCGCTCATGAGCGCTACTGCTTATCACCCTGGCGGCGTCATCACCAGTCATCCAAGAAACCCCAGATTTGTTGGTGTCGCATTCGATGTTCTCGGCGCAATTCTTATTGTCTTTGGCCTCTACAGATTGTTGGCTTAAGTCAAATCCACATTGAGGGCAATTCTTGTGCAGTGGTGTAAATTTCCAACCAGTAGGCAATTTTTGCATCATATGCATAACCTTGCGCTCAACCCCGTTCGCTTCGCTCAATGGACTCGGTCAAGCTGCGCTTGCCCTCGCCGGTTAGCTTCACGTTATGCATAAACCTTTATTAACTATAGGAGAAATAAAATGTCTAATAAGCGAATAACAACAAGTCTGAATGTATAGATGGCTCTCAGTCCAGCATCCACCCAGGGACGCGACACCGAAAACACATGCTAACTTTTTGTAAGGCGCTTACAATAAAATTAGTTTGTATACCTTATTTAGCACTATTTTATTGTTCATCATCAATTGCAGCAAGCATATATGCGTCTGACCAAGCAGCATTCTGTGAGAGACCGGATTCTATTGACTTCGAATGTGGTGCGCCACATGTTGGTGGAGCATTAGCGAATAACTTTTTAGGTCTTCCATATGAATCCAAGAGCGCCATTGAATTTTCATTAGAAGGTGTCACAGAAGTACAGTCAGCAGAGTTATACCTTCTTGCAACTGGGTATTCTGCGTACCCTGATGTTTTTTCTGAAACCCCCATACTGGAAATACATGGTTATTCAGGAGACGGCATTATTACTTATGATGATCTTTTGCAAGATAATTTAATATTGACAACCGGTGGAATAAATAATCTTGGTTTGTATATTTTTGATGTAACCAACTACGTTGCAGATCTAGTGGCTAGTAATCAATCGTATGCCGGTTTTGCATTTAAAGATATAGTTATGAATAGTTCGGTCAGTTTTTACACGCCAGACGGTATGTCAAATGTGTTAGCAGTAAATGGTTACACTGAATATGTGCCAGAAGTTCCACTTCCATCAGCAGCATTGTTGTTTGGTAGTGGCATGCTTGGTTTGCTAGGATTTGCACGAAAAAGTAATGAATAACAATGTACTCCAGCCGATGCTGTAAGTAGCATGGCTGAGTTTAGGTGTTAGGCGCAGGCAAATCACCAGATGAATAAATCGGGATAGTAAATAATGACCATTGAGACAAAAATTATTGGAACATGGAAGAAAGATGGTTCAGTCAAGTCATTGGTACTTGATTTACAGCCGGATGGTACCTACGTTTTTAAGCAATTGCCTAAAGAGAAAGCTGAAGACGTGCTTTTCTCAATTATCGGGGATAGATTTGAAGGGCGTTGGTGGGTAAGTAATGGAGTCTTGTATTTACGAGAATCGCGTATAAAGGGAGGGCCGGGTTCCACTCTTTTTACTTTCGTATCAAAATATTTTCAACTTTTCACTGGTCCAAAAGAACTTATAATTGACGCTGTCGATGATTCGCATATTAGATTTACAGGGAAGGAATATGAGTGGGGTAGTGGTGAGTGGAAAAAAGTTTTGAGATAACTTATTTCAAATAAACACGACAATACGTGATAACCCGCAATACGAAAAGCCTGGGGTCAGATTTTGCAATCATGCATTTGGCCTTGAGCGGGACGGGGTATGTACCCCGTCCTGAACGTTTCAAATCAAGTTTGAAGGTAATACAAATGTTACGAACGGATTGAATAATCCGTCCGGCTTCGGGCAAAGGCTCGTTCCGAACGTTTGAAGCCAATTTGAAGGCGAGACTAACGTTACGAGCGAGTTGAATAATCGGGCCAGCCCCCAATAAGTCCGTAAGGCCGTAAGGCCGTAAGGCGGAAGACGACAGCGTTCCGCCATTTTAGAACTGAGCGGGACGGGGTATGCATCCCGTCCTGAACGTTTCAATCAAGTTTGAAGGTAAGGCAAACGTTACGGACGGATTAAATAATCCGTCCAGTCTTGGTCTTGGTAATTCGCCCAGCCCCAACAACTTGAGCGGGACGGGGTATGCAACCCGTCCTTGAGCGGGACGGGGTATCTGAGCGGGACGGGGTATATACCCCGTCCTGAACGTTTCAAACCAAGTTTGAAGGTAAGACAAACGTTACGGACGGATTAAATGATCCGTCCGGCCTTAGCCTTGTTCATTGGGCCAGTCGCAATTACTTGGCAAGTTAAAAGAACGCCAACACAGCACTGTGAAAATCTGCCAAATCATGGGGATTTCCAAAAGCACCCTGTATAACTATCTCGCGGAGCAGGGTGTCAATGCCCGCGACGCGGCATAGCCCGATACCCGCCGACTCGCTGTTGGCATTGCGCCAACGGCTGGATCGATTGCCGGCAAAAGTCCGGAACGAGCTACCCAGGTCAAATCCATCGACGAACTCTACGCCGCTTCCACCGACATGGTTTATCGCGCACTCCGGGATTTACACAAACCTAAGACCGTCCATCGCGGCGACCGTGGCAAACCGCGTGTGCTGCCGAAATCTGCAGCACCAATGCGAACTGATCGTAGCATTCAAATCGCGGACGACTAATAAGAAGGGCTGCCATGCTTCCACTCGCAGGGCCATCGAACTGATGGACTATTACCCTGAAACGGGCAGTTGGCGTTGTACAGTTGCACTTAATTCCGCTAGAAAATTGCGCTGATTGCTCGTTTGCGCGTTTTCGATTGCAAGCCCAATATACCTCGCGTATTGCACGCTGGCATCAATCGGCGATAGGCGAATACTGGTGTTTCGCTGACCGATCGCGCCGATTCCTGGGTTTGCAGTTAGACTATCGGCCCGAATCAATCTTACGGAACGGAGCATTTCATGAAAATTATCGAATACGCCGGCGTGCTGGTCGCGTCGGCATTGGTGCTGGTCGGCGGCGAAACTCTGGCCGAGACCGGCGTCGCGGCCAAAATCGAGCATGGCGAATACCGCGACTGGCGCTTGTTGGGCGTATCGCTACGCCACGATAAGAACAGTGTGCGCGCCATCGTTGGTAACGATGCCGCCATCGCGGCGGCGCGGGCTGGCAAAACCAAGCCCTGGCCCGACGGGACGGTGATCGCCAAAATCAAATGGGATCAACGAAAACATCCGAATTGGGAAGCCGCCACGGTTCCCGGCGCATTCACCGCCGCCGAAGCGATGGTCAAGGACAGCCGGAAATACTCGAATACCGGCGGTTGGGGATTCGGCATTTGGGAAGGCAAAACCTTGAAGATGCTGGACAGCGACAAATCCGCGACCTGTTTTGCTTGTCATTCGCCGATGAAGGACAGCGATTACGTCTACACGCTGAGCAATTTGCAATAAACACTCATTGGGCGTCGCCGCTCGCCATTAGAGCGGCGACATGCGCCGCCACGCTGGCGCCCAGCGCTCGAGGATCATAGCCGCCCTCCAGGCTGGAAACGATCCGCCCCCGGCAACAGGCGTGGGCAATCTCGCAGAGTTGGTCGGTCAACCATCGGAAATCGGCTTCCAGCAGATTCAAGCCGGCCAGCGGATCGTCGCGGTGAGCGTCGAAGCCGGCCGAAATCAATAGCAATTCCGGCTGGAAGGCCGCGACGGCCGGTAGTAGGGTTTCCCGGTATTGGGTCCGGAAAGTCGCGCCGTCGGTTCCCGCGGCAAGCGGGAGATTGATAATATTGCCGACCCCGGTTTCCCGCGCCAATCCGCTACCTGGATAATGCGGCCACTGATGGCTGGATGCATACAACACTTGCGGTTGCGCGTAAAACGCCGCTTGAGTTCCGTTACCGTGATGCACGTCGAAATCGACGATGGCGACGCGCGTCAGCCCGTAATGGGTTCTGGCGTATTCGGCGCCGATCGCGATATTGTTGAATAGGCAGAACCCCATCGGGTAGTCCGGCGTTGCGTGGTGGCCTGGTGGACGAATTGCGCAAAAAGCGTTATCCGCTGCACCGCTCAACACCTTGTCGATAGCATCGCACACCGCGCCGACCGCCCGAAATGCCGCCAGACGCGAACCCGCCGACCCGACCGTATCGGCGTCGAACTTTACCAGTCCCTCGGCCGGAACGGCTTCAACGACCTTGGCAATCATGGCCTTTGAGTGAATCAAGGCCAATTTGTCTTCGATGTCGTTCGGTAATGGCGCCGCGACCCGCACCAGTTTGGCGAAGTCCGCTGACGACAGTGCGCTATCGATGGCTAGCAGACGAGCCGCTGTTTCCGGATGGGTGGGACCGGTGTCGTGGTTTAAGCAGTCCGCGTGGCTGTAATAAAGTGTCGTCATTCCGATCTCGTTAGTCCTGGGCCGCGCTTGAACGTTGTCGCGGGATCAATCGCCGGACGATGCCGGTTCGGCATGTGCTCGCAACCAATCGGTGAAGGCCTCGGCCGGGAGCGGCTTGCTGAACAGATAGCCTTGCATTTCGTCGCAGCCCTGCTGGTGCAGGTAGTCCAGTTGTTCGACCGTCTCGACGCCTTCGGCGATGGTCTTCAGGCCCAGACTCTTCGCTAAACTGATCACCGCCGCCACGATGGCTTTATCTTCCTGGTCGCTGGTTAGATCGCGGACGAAGGATTGGTCGATTTTTAATTTGTAAACCTTGAATTTCTTCAAATAGCTCAGCGACGAATAGCCGGTCCCGAAGTCGTCTATCGACATCCGAATGCCGCGCTCGTGAAACTGCGCCATCATCGCGATGACGCCTTGCGGATTGTGCATCGCCACGCCTTCGGTCAATTCCAGTTCTAGGTATTCGGCCGGCAGGCCGACTTCATGCAGAATGTCCGCGACCAATTCGGGCAGTTCAGGCTGTTTGAATTGGGCGGCGGATACGTTCACCGCCATGATGAACGGCGGGAAGCCGGCTTGGCGCCAGCTTTCGGCTTGGCGGGCGGCGGTTCGGATCACCCATTCGCCTATGCTCAGGATCAAGCCGCTCTCTTCGGCCAACGGAATGAATTCTGCCGGCGACACCAAACCCAATTCCGGATGTCGCCAGCGCAACAGGGCTTCGGCGCCGATAAGCCGCCGGCTGCCGGAGGCAATTTGGGGTTGATAGTGCAAGGTCAATTCGTCGCGCTCCAACGCCGATCGTAACGCATTCAACAGTTGCAGATTCCGGGCCGAACTGGCCTGCATTTCCGGCGTGAAGAATCGGGCGCCGTGGCGCCCTTCCTGTTTGGCGCGGTACATTGCGGTATCCGCGCACCGCGATAGCGCTTCCAGGTCGTCGCCGTCGCCGGGATAGATGGCGATCCCGATAGAGGCGGTCAACGTTAAATCGTACTGATCGATCCGGTACGCGGCGGCGATGGTATCCAGCAATTTCTGAGCGACCCAAGCCGCGCCGGTGGCATCGGTGCCCGGCAACAGGAAGATGAACTCGTCGCCGCCCAGACGCGTGATGGTATCTTCGTCTCGCAATACTTGTTTCAGGCGGCCGGCCAATTCAATCAGCAAGGCGTCGCCTATGGTGTGCCCCAAGGTATCGTTAATGTCCTTGAAGTGGTCCAAATCCAGGAACATCAGGGCTAGATGCCCGTTAGTGCGTTTCGCGATGCCGATCGCCAGCTTCAGATGTTCGTTAAGCCTGGCCCGGTTCGGCAAGCCGGTCAACGGATCGAAATTGGCCAGGAAATAAATGTCGTCCTCGGCTTTCTTACGCTCTATCGCCAGCGTCACGAAATCCGCCGCCATTTGCAGCAGTTGCAAATGATAGCGGTCGGGCTCCGCCGGATAACTTCGATAAATCGCGAAGGTACCCAGTACGCGGTTGCCGTTGGCGAGGATGGGTTCCGACCAACAACAGCCCAGGTCGGCATGACGGGCGATGTCGCGGTACGCGGCCCAGTACGGATGAGTTTGAATGTCGGCGACGATGGTGCGTTGGCCGGTGTAAGCGGTATTGCCGCAAGCGCCAACGCCGGCACCGATAGGCAAGCCGTCGACCGCCTGATTATAAAATTCCGGTAAATTGGGCGCGGCCGCTAAGCGCAATTGTTGAGTGGCTTCGTCCAATAGCAGTACCGAGCAACGGCTGTCGGCGATAATGGACTCCAGTTTGGTGACGACGTTGATCAATATCGCCGACAGCGGCGCTCCGCTATTCAAGCTCTCCAACATAAAGCCGCGAAATTGCTCGGCTTGCTGGTTACGGCGGCGTTCTTCCTCACGGTCGAAGCCCATCAACGCGTAGTCGATATCCATCGCCATTTCCAGCAACAGGTTTCGGGCGTCGTCGTCGAAGGCATTTAATTGGCCTGAATATAAATTAAAACTGCCGATGACCCGGCCGTCGCGATGCAAGGGCAATGCGGCGGACGCTTGGACGTAGCACTCCGTGGCTCGGTCGCGCCAGGTGGCGGTATTGGGATCGTTTTGAAAGTCCTGGCACCAGTAGGGACGATCCGCGCGTATCGCAATCCCGGTGGGGCCGCGCCCGCTCGGCAGATTCGGATCGATGCTGATTTCAAGCTGATTCAGATAGTCCATGCTGTCGCCGTAACCGGCAACCGGTTTGACCGTTCGGGCGGATTCGTCCACCAAACCGATCCAGGCCATCGTCATGCCGCCGAACAACACCGCGTCGCGGCAGATGATAGGAAACAATTCTTCCTGATTGGCGCAGCGCACGATGGCTTGATTGCACTGACTCAGCGCTGCGTACAACTGAGTCAGCCGCCGAGCCCGCATTTCGGCTTGAAGCTGCTCGGCCTCCAGGCTGGCCAGCCGACATTGCATGTCGGCCAGCCAGGCAATCACGCTGTTGTCTTGCTTGGCGGTCAGCGGAATCGCGGTTCGAAAGTCGCCGCCGCCGATGCGGACCATATGGCTGTGTAGTTCTTCCACCGAAACGCCCAACGCTCGGTTCAGATTGCGGAGCGCAAACAGCAAGGTCAGCACCTGAAGCGCGGCCAGAGCGATTAGACCGATCCGCATCGTCATCGCGGTGGAAATCGCTTCGTTCACTGTTTGTTGGGTACGGTTTTCGACCATTTGGTAGGCGGAGCCGATCGGTTCCATGATCGCCGCCTTGGCTTGGTGGTAGGCCGCATCGTGCACCATTTGGCTAGCTCGCATGCGGGTCGGATCGGCGATCGGCTCCGCCTGATCGACCAGAGCCATCGCGGCCCTTTCGATCGCGGTCAACGCGTCGGAGCGGGTCTTGGCCAAGGCGAGATCGGCCATTTCGGTGTCGCTGAAGCCGGCCGTGCGCATTAAGTCCAGCAATGGCGCGGCTCGGTCTTCGGAAGGTCTTGGCCGTCGATCGTCGGCCAAGACCAAGTCCCAATAGACATTTTGATAGTCGACCGGCCTTGGCGCTTTACCGTCGCGAATATCCAGAATCTCTTGATAGTGTTGCTTGTAAATCGGATGGCCGGTGACCACGTAGCTGCGCGCCATGTGGGTCAGATCATCCGAGGACTGGCGCAATTCGCCAGCCAGTAACACCGATTGAATACGGATGTCGTTGGCTCGGTCTATCGCTTTCTCCGAACGGACGTACAGGGTGAACATCGCGGTAAAGCCAACGAAAACCGCGAATGTCAACCACAGGCTGGTCGTGAAGCCCGGCGAACGCAAAGCCTTAACCACGTTGGCCACTTCCTCTCAGTCGATAGGCAGCCGTCACTTCGGTGCCGAACACATCAAGACGCGCCGGCGCTAGGGTAGATGATGGGATAGGCATTGGATACCGGAGGCGATGAAAAAGGGCTTGTAAACATTCCAGATTCTAGCAAAAGTTGTTGGTCGATATGGGCAATCGAAATGCGCGGCGCGCGCTCGTGGTTGTAACTTACCACCCTAATAGTAAAATGCGCCGCTTTTGTTAAGAAATGTTAGGTTGCGCCGGTCCTCATCGATAGCTTCGAGCGGCGGCGCGTCAACGCAATTTTCATTCGACAGGCGACGATGAACCCATTTTTTTCAGGCGGCCGATCCGAAACGGCGACGCGGTGCCGGCCGGTGCAACAGGGGGCGTGGTGAGCACGCGGCCCGATATAGTACTGGCTAAGCCCGAACATTTGTCCCGACAATGGGCGCAGCGAATCGTTGATCAACACGTGTCGGCGGCCAGAGTCGCCGACGTCTGCGTCGATTCGGTCAATGTCGGTACCTCGACCCGCTGGCGGATTACCGTGCAACACGATGCCCAAGCGGAGGTGCCGTCGCGCTGGTTTATCAAAACGCCGTCGCTGGCCTGGCGTTCCAGGCTGATCACCGCCCTGCCTCGGTTGTTGCACAAGGAAGTCAGTTTTTATAAGGCGCTGGCGCCGTCCTTGCCGGTGAGATTGCCTAAAATCCTGGCCGCCCAAACGCGCTGGGGCGGCAGTACGCTGGTGATGGCGGATCTGGCCGAGTTTGGCCACAGGGCCGGTCAATCCGGCGAGGCCTTGACGGCGGAACAGGCCGTTCAAGTCGTCGACAATCTGGCGCGTTTTCACGGACGATTTTGGGGGAACGCCCATTTGCTGCGGGAGCACCGCTGGCTCAACGGCTTCAGTCAGCAAATCGAGCATCAAATGGGTACGGTTCTGGCGGTACCGCTGATGAAGCGGGGACTGCGGAGGGCCGGCGGATTGGTGCCGACCCGCTTGCACGGCACAGCGCTGAACTATGCCCGCAATCGCCGCCGGATTACGCAATCCCTCAGCAGCGGCACCAAAACCCTGATTCACCACGATTGTCATCCAGGCAACTTGTTCTGGACCTCGTCGGGTCCGGGGTTCCTCGACTGGCAGTTGGTCAGGGCCGGCGAAGGGATAGGCGATCTGGCCTACTTTATGGCGACCGCGCTGACTCCCGAAGTGCGACGCGCGCACGAACGGTCACTATTGCAGCGCTATCTCGGCGCGCTGTCCGAACAAGGCATCGATCAGCTCGACGAATCGGGCTTGCTGCGACGCTATCGTGCCCATCTACTCTATCCTTTCGAAGCGATGGTCGTGACCTTGGCGATCGGCGGTCTGATGGACGCCGAACCCAATCTGGAAATGATCCGCCGGGCATCCGCCGCCGTCGACGACCACGACAGTTACGCCGCGCTGGACTTGCGCTAGGCCACGTCCCGTGTAAGCCGTTTGACCTCGCTGACCACTTGTCCGCTCGCCAGACGGATGTCCAACCAATCGCCGACCGCCAGATCCGCGGCCGATTTAATGATTGCCGTTTCGCCGTGACGTTGGACGATCGCGTAGCCGCGCTGCAAGGTTGCCAGCGGGCTAACCGCGTGCAGGGTGGCGCCTGCCGCCGCTTGGCGTTGGGCCAGGTCCGCCAGTTTACGGTTCATCGCCGCAGCCAGTCGTTGCTCCAGAAATTCCAAGCGATTCCGGTAGCGTTCCAATGCGGCGGTGGGCTGGGCCTGTTTCAGGCGAGCCTCGACTTGCAACCAGTGTTGACGCTGCTGGCTAAGCCGGCGCTGCTGAGCGTGGGCCAGACGGCGCTCCAGTTCGTCCAAGCGTTGGGCGTTGCGATGAAGTTTTTCGCCGGGGTGCTGAGCCTGCAAGGCTTTTTCGCGCCAAGCCAGCTGTTGCCGAGAGCTGCTCAGTTTCAGTTGCATTAGTCGCGTCAAGCGCCGTTCCGCGTCGGTAAAGGCATATAGCCAAGCGGCTTGTTCCGGTACGGCGTGTTCGGCGGCGGCCGACGGTGTCGGTGCGCGCAGGTCGGCAACGAAGTCGGCTATCGTGACGTCGGTTTCATGGCCGACGCCGACGATCACCGGTAAGCGGCTGGCGGCGATCGCCCGAGCCACGCGTTCTTCGTTGAACGCCCACAAATCCTCCAGCGAACCGCCGCCGCGCGCCAGAATCACAAGGTCCACCGCCGCATCGCGATTGGCCGCCGCCAGTGCGGCGCTGATTTCGAATTGCGCGGCCTCGCCTTGCACCGCGACCGGATAAATCACCACCGGAATCGCCGGAAAGCGCCGCTTCAGGACCGTCAGGATGTCGCGGATCGCCGCGCCGCTCGGCGAAGTGATAACGCCTATCCGGGCTGGAATTAGCGGCAATACTTGTTTACGGTCGCTGTCGAACAAACCCTCCGCGGACAGCTTGACTTTCAATTGTTCGAAAGCCTGCCGCAACGCACCTTCGCCAGCCGCCTCCATCCGTTCGACGACCAGTTGGTAATCGCCGCGCGGCTCGTACAGGCTGACTTGGGCGGACACCAGCACTTGCAGACCGTTGGCCGGCTTGAACCGCAGCGTCGATTGCTGGCCCTTGAACATCGCGCAGCGTACCTGGGCCTGCGCGTCTTTTAACGTGAAATAGGCGTGACCCGAAGCCGGCAGGCTGAGGTTGGATATTTCACCCTGTACTTGTACGGTTAGGAAATGCTGCGCTAGCAAGCGCTTGGCTTCGCGGTTGAGCTGGCTGACGGTAAAAACGGACGGATTGGCCATCGGAATTTAGGTGGGTATAACGGAACCGGCATTTTAAAGCGAATCGTGAATTGGCGCCGAGAACGTACTGGGAGTTTGTCGGTCGGCTGAGCTAGAATGCGGTTTTGAATTCGCGCCAGCATCGGGAAATCGGGAAGCCAGTCATGCATGTACATCAATTAAGTCGTTGGGAGCATCCGCACAACTTCGCCAGAATCAACCGTAAGGGTGAGCGGCGGACCAAATGGGTGTTGTTGTTGACGTTTACGACGATGTTGGTTGAGATCGGCGCGGGCATGCAATTTCATTCGATCGCGTTGCAGGCCGATGGTTGGCACATGGCAACCCATGTGGTCGCTTTCATGATCACCATCTTTGCCTATCGTTACACCCGGCTGCACCAATTCGACAATACCTTTGCGTTCAGTCCGGCGAAAGTTGGGGTGCTCGGGGGGTTTGCCAGTTCGATCGCGTTGGCGATGGTGGCCTTGGCGATGACCGCCGAGTCGGTCGAAAGGCTGATGATGCCGCAAACGATACGCTTCGACGAAGCCATTATCGTGGCTGCGGTGGGGCTGGGTATCAACTTGTTGAGCGCGCTGTTGCTGCGCGATCACCACGATCATCACCATGGTCATGCCGAGCATGGCCACGATCATCGCCACCACGATCATGACGATCACGACCACAGCCATTCTCACGATCACCACCAAGACCATAATCTACGGGCCGCCTATCTGCATGTGATGGCCGACGCGTTGACGTCGGTGCTAGCGATGGTCGCGCTGCTCGCCGGCAAATACTACGGTTGGGTCTGGCTGGATGCGGCGATGGGCTTCGTCGGCGCGTTGGTCATCCTGATTTGGTCTTACGGACTGGTCGGCGAGACGGCGCCGGTGTTGTTGGATCAGAGTATGGCAACCGGTTTTTTGGACAGTATTCGCGGTGAACTGGAGGCCGACGGCGAAACCAAGGTCAGCGATCTGCACGTTTGGCGACTCAGCGCCAATCATTGCGCGGCCATTGTCGGCGTCGTCACGCAATTCCCCCAGTCGCCAGCGTATTACAAAACCCGCTTGGCCGGCTTTTCCCAATTGGACCATGTCACGGTCGAAGTTAATCGCTGTAACGGTCGGGATTGCGACGCAGAATGATGGCGTCGGCGGCCACGAATTCGATGCCGCAGCCATAGCGGTTCGCCAACCAAGTCAAGGTGTCTCGGGAATAAAATCCGATATGGGTGAGATCGTTCTTATAGTGCCAGCGCGCGAAGGCGGCGGCGTCAATGACCAGTTTGGTCATCAGTCCCAGATAGCCGCCAGGCCTTAACATGCCGAATATTCGTTCGAACTCCTCTGCCGGCCGCCGAAAATGTTCGACCACTTCGGTGCAGACAATGAAATCGTATTGGCGTAACAACAAGGCCGGGTGCGCGGCGTAAATCGGATCGTATAGCTTCACCGCGTGGCCGGCTTCGCTTAGCATTGCCGCCAAGGCCGGACCGGGGCCGCAGCCGAAGTCCAGGCCGCTAGCGCCGGGCGCCAAGCGTTCTTGCAACGGCGCGGCCAAGCGCGACAGGAAACAACGATAACCGGGGTCGTCCGTTTGGTTCCGATGCAAATCGTAAATCGCTTTCTCGGCATCCTGCGATAAATGCTGGCTGGCAGGCACGTAGACCAGGCGACATCGACCGCAACGCCGATAGTCGCGGTTACGGTCGCGATGAAACTCGACGGAAGATGCGGCGCCGCAAAGCGGGCAGGGAATATCTGGCATAAATGGTATTGGTTTTGCTTGACGGTTAGCAAATATACTGTAGAATGCGCCGCTCTTAACAGCGGAGCGGTAGTTCAGTTGGTCAGAATACCGGCCTGTCACGCCGGGGGTCGCGGGTTCGAGCCCCGTCCGCTCCGCCAACTTCGTTTTTCAGTAGGCCGTTTAGGCTATCCGCCGGTTGTTTTCAAACCGCGATTCATTCCGTATCATTGGCTTTCCCCTAATAACAGCAGGAGAATTGTGATGAGCAGTTTGAGTTCATTCAGTCAACGCGGTTTATTCGACGAGTTGTTTCGGGATATTAGTCCCGGCTATCTGGTGCGGCCGTTGCACGGCGATCCCCTGCCTAGCCAGATCAAAGTCGACATAAAGGAAAATCCGAACGAATTCATCGTCGAAGCCGAACTGGCCGGCGCCAGCAAGGACAACATCCACGTCCGTATCGAAGGCAACGTGGTCGGTATCAGCGCCGACATCAGTCAGATCGACAGCCAGTCCAACGAAGATAAGCTTCTGCGCAGCGAACGCTATTACGGTCAGGTTTCGCGCAGCTTTCAGTTGCCGGTCGATATCGATCAGACCGCCAGCAAGGCCAAATACGATAACGGCGTATTGACACTGACCCTGGTAAAAAGCAAGGCCAAGAGCGGCCAGCGCTTGACGGTAGAGTGATCTAAGCAGTGCGGTCTAGCTCGCGATAGTGGCGCCAGATAATTTTGAACGTGACGGTCAGGGTCGGATCGTCGCGTTCGACCCGTTCGCTGACGGCGTCGGGCGTTAGCCAGATGCCGTCGTCGATTTCGGTTTCCGCCAACTGGAATGGACCGTCGTGACGGCAACGGTACACCTGGATGAATTCCATACCCAAGTCCTGTGTCGGTATTAATTTGAACAGTGCTTGCAGATCGGCGTTGACGCCCAATTCTTCCATCAGCTCGCGCGGCGCGGCGGTTTCGTAGTCCTCGCCGGCATCGACATGGCCGGCCGCCGAACTGTCCCAGAGTCCTTTGTTCAAGTCTTTCAACATCGAGCGTTTTTGCAAAAACAGCTCGCCTTGTCGGTTAAAGACTAAAATATGCACTGCGCGGTGGCGTAGCCCTTGGGCGTGAATCACACCGCGCGGTAAATGGTCGACGACTTGGTCGTCCTGGTCGACAACCGCCAGTAATTCGTGATGCATGACTCGATTCCCAATCCAAGGTCGTGTATGTTAAAGGTTTTTGGACGCTGCCGCAGGGTAAACATGGCTAGAAGAAGCGAACACAGTCAGGAGCAAATCAAGGAAATGGTTTTGGCCGCCGCCGAAACCATCGTCGTGGAGGACGGCTTCAATGCGTTGACGGTCAGAAAAATCGCGATGGAGATAGGCTACACGGTTGGCAGCATTTACATGGTGTTCGCCAATATGAGCGATCTGATCATTCACCTGAAAGCGAGGACACTGGACGAGTTGGCCGAGCATCTGGCGGCCTGTCCGGCCGACGGCGATCCTGGCGAACGTTTGATGAAACTGGCGGATATTTACTTGGATTTCGCCGCCAAGCATTTCAACCGCTGGCGGATGATATTCGATATGCAGAGCGAAGAAGCGCCACCGGATTGGTATCAACAAAAAATCGAGTATATGTTCGATATCGTCGAAAGCTTGATACGGCAACTGCATGCCGGTACCGACGCGGAATCCGAGCGGCGAGCGGCGCGCGCGTTGTGGAGTGGGGTCCACGGCATCAGTATATTGGCGCTGACCGGGCATGGCCAACCGTCCGGGATCGACTCGGCCCGGGCGTCGGTGTCGCTGTTGGTGTCGACGTTTATTCGGGGTTGGCGGGTGGCGTAGTCTCAGGCAAATGCCGGACCACGACGAAGGTAGCAGCCATCAACAAGCCACCGAGCACGATCAGGGCTATGGCCGGCTGGTTTGCTTCGGCCGCCGCGGCGGTATAACCGCCGACCGCGATCAACATCGCCAGGTTCTGAAAGAAATTCTGCATCGCCACCGCGCCGCCGCTGCCTATGCCTTGCTGACCGATTTCCTGCAAAGCCGCGTTGATCGGGACAATGAACATCCCGCCGGCGGTACCCATTAAAAACAACACCGCGCGTGCCGGCCAAACTGCGTCGGTAAAGCTCAAGGCTACGATCAGCAAACCCATCGCGTATGCCGGCAGTCTGGCTCGGCGCAGATGTTCCAGCGGAATCAGGCGCGGTACCAAGGCCGCGCCGGCAACGATGCCGATTGCCAAAAACAAGGTCAAATCGGCGATGTCGCTGGCGTTATGCATCAGCAATACCGCCGGCGCCCAGGCGATGACGATCACCCGTACCGCGGCGGCGGCGGCCCAGAATAGCGAAGCGCCGAGAACCGCGAAGCGCGAACGCGGCGACGCCAGAAACTCGCGGACCTCGCGGAAAAACAGCAAGATCTTCGATCCCTCCGGAATCGGCTTGCGCAGCCCGGTCGGCAAAAATAACGTGGTCGCGGCCGAGACCATAAACAGCGCGATCGTCGAGGTCAGCGCCCAATACACCGAATAATCGGCCAGTCTGGCGCCGACCGTCATACCGGTCAGAATCGCCAGTATCGTCGAACCTTCTATCCAGCTGTTGGCTTTGACCAAACCGGCGTGGCCAGCCAGTTCCGGCAATATCCCGTATTTGGCGGGGCTGTATAGCGCCGCGCCAACTCCGACCAGACAATAGGCCAGCAGCGGTTCGACCTGCAATAACAGTAAACCGGCTCCGCCAGCCTTGATCAGATTGGCAACGATCAGGATTCTGGCCTTGGGATGTCGGTCGGCGAGGCCGCCGACCCAGGGCGCCAGCACCACGAACGCTACCAGAAACACACTTTGCAGCGCCGGCACATACCACGGCGGCGGATGGTCGGCTTGCATTACCATCGCGATAACGGTAAACAAGATGGCGTTGTCGGCGAACGCGGACAAAAATTGGGCGACCAACAGCGGGTAGATAGATTTATTCATGACCTTGGGGCGTTAGGATTAAGTCGCTAGGGTCAGGCGTCGTCGCCGTCGTCGGTGTTTGCGGCGTTTAACCACTCGGCTGCCAGTTGGGTTGCGCCGGGGTAATCGGTTTTGCCGGTTCCCAATATCGGAATGTGTTCGACGATCATGACTTTTTTCGGCAGATTGATTGCCGCCACGCCGGGCGAGGCCGCCGCTAGGGCTTTGGGCGTAGCCTGCTTGACGTTGGTCAGCAATACCAGTTGCTCGCCTTTTTTTGGATCGGGCAGGGCGACCACGGCATGATGGCCGTCCGGCCAGGCCTGACCGGCCAGTTGCTCGACCGCGGTCAGCGACACCATCTCGCCGCTGATTTTGGCGAAACGTTTGCTGCGCCCTTGAATGTGGATGAAGCCTTCGTCGTCCACTTGCACGATATCGCCGGTATCGTACCAACCGTCGCCGTAGACCGAGGCCGGTGGTACCAAAATGCCGGGATTGGTCGGTAGCAGATAGCCTTTCATGATGTTGGGGCCGCTGACATGCAGTTTACCGCCGTGCTCTATGCCTTCCACCGGCTCCAGCTTGTAGAGCATGTCGGGCATGAAACGGCCGACACTACCCGCTTTGTAGTCCATAGGCGTGTTGACCGAGGTCACCGGCGCGGTTTCGGTGGCGCCGTAGCCTTCCAATATCCGAATGCCGAATTTGTCCATCCACAAATGGCGGGTGCTTTCCTGCAATTTTTCGGCGCCGGCCACGACGTAACGCATGTTATAGAAATCATAGGCGTGGGCTTTCTTGGCATAAGCCGCCAAAAAGGTATTGGTGCCGAACATGATGGTCGCGCCGATGTCGTAGGCGATTTCCGGAATCACGCTGTAATGCAGCGGCGACGGATAGAAAAATGTAGTCATCCCGTTCAACACCGGCAGCATGGTGCCGACCGTGAAGCCGAAGGAATGAAACATCGGCAGAAAATTCAACACCACGTCTTGCGGATTGAAATTGATCCTGGCCTTTAACTGTTTGTGATTGGCGATAATATTGCCGTGCGACAACACAACGCCTTTCGGCTCGCCCTCGGAACCGGACGTAAACAGGACCACGGCGGCATCGTCCGGACTACAGCGGCGGTGATCGTACCAATAGTCGGCGGTCTTGGCTTGGATAAAACCGATGATTTTGGCAAAGGCATTCACGCCGGCCGCCAAATCTTCCAAATACACCAGATTCACCTGCTCGGACAAAGCCTGTGCTTCGGTTTGCAAGTGGGCCAGTTCGATAAAGCGCCGCGAGCTAACCACGGTTTTGACGACCCCGGTCCGGCACGCCGACTTCATACCCGTCGCGCCGATTGAGTAATTCAACATCGCCGGAACTCGGCCATACAGTTGTAAACCTAGAATCACGCACAGGGTTTTTGCCGAATTCGGCAGCAGTAGACCCACCTGATCGCCGCTGGCGCTGATATTGCGCAACAGTTTGCCGACAATAATGCTACGGGTCACCAAGGCATCGTAATTCAGCGGTTTGCGATCCAGGTCTTCGGCTACCCGATGTTTACCACCGTGTATCGTTCTGGCCTCCAACAACGCCGAAAAAATGGTTTGCCGGTAGTGACTGCTGGCGAACATCATTTCGGTCATGATGTCGGCCAAAATATGGCCGCTGTATTTTCGGCGGGCTTTGCCGGTCACCGCGCCGTGGGTGTCTATCCGGGTCGGCGGCAGAATTTGCAGCGTGATGCGCGGAAACCAGCGCAAGCGCACGATATTGCGCAGCTTGGAAAAATGGGTGTATTCGGCGCCGTCGATCCGGATCGGCAAAATCGTCGCGCCGGATTTGTCGGCGACCATGCCGGTACCATCGTAGATTTTCATCAGCGAGCCGGTCACGGTGATACGGCCTTCCGGAAAAATGACCGTGCGGGTGTCGTTTTGCAAATGATGAATCAGCGCCTTCAACGACAGCGGATGGGTTGGGTCCATCGGAAAGACCGTCGATAACCTTAAAAACGGTTTCAGCCACCATTGTTGGGAAATTTGGGTATTGATCGCGAAAGTGATGTCGTCCGGCAAAAACACGCCAAGTAACAACGGATCGAGAAAAGAAGTGTGATTGGAGATAATCAGCACCCGTTTGCCGGCTTGGGCGTAGTGCTCCAAACCATTGACCTTCACCTTGAAGACCAGCGTCATTAGCCAGCGTAAAACAATCTTTAACATAGATATCCTCCCGTGCGCGCATATTAGCAGACAGTCAGCGAATTGCCGGGCGCCAATATATTACATAATTAAACAATGTTCAATTATTAACGTAATCGCCTCCCTCCGTCAGTTCGGAATGAGCGAGGCTTAGAGTCGACGGTGTGAGGCTAGCAGCCGGTCCGGCGCTTGGTTACGCTTGAAAACAGCATTACCCGACAGGACCTTAAGGATGCGGAGCTTGATTACCTGGACCGCTAGGTCGAACAACTCAGCAATCCAGCTTTAGGACTCGAGACGAGGGAAAATATATCATCGATCGGCAATCGGCTTATCGGTAACTCGTCCGCATGAAAAAGCCCGCTCGTGTTGCCGCGCGCGGGCTTTCGGAAAGAAGGCGTTTAGCCTTCGGTGACGATCAAGGCCTTGGCCTGATTTTTCAGTGTGATGGCCTGTTGCAGCAAGCGTAGGCGTTGTCCCCCGGTCATGAACCACCCGTTAACGGCGCGATGTTCATAATCCAACGCTTTTTCCAACTTGTTCAGGGCTTCCGGATACGGGTTGATTACCGCCTCGGATAGCACCCTGATCGCATCCTGAGTGTCGGCGATGGCCAGTTTTACCGATTTCACACTGTTGGCGTTGGCCTGGTCGATGGCTTTTTGATCCAGCGCATTCGAACTGCGGATGTTTTCCAGTACATTGATCGAACGCAGAAACAGCGCAACCGCGATAACTTGCGACGAGTCGAGCTTCACCTGACGATTGACGCCTTTGGAGGTAAACGCCCCCGGCGACTGGTTGAAGGATTCGGTGTTGTAGTAGGCGACGGTCTCTTCCAGCGTTGTGACGCTGTTATTATGAAAGAACGGCGCGGTATCGGCGGCTTCGACCAACGGGGGCGTGTTGAAACGGTTCAGGCGCGGATGATCCGCGGGCCGAATGTTGCGCGGATCGACGCTTCCGTCGCTGTAACAAGGCTGATCGTAGTCCGGACCGCAATCGCTTTGCAGAACTTGGCCGAATCCGCCGTCGTAGGCCACGCTAGTGTCGGCGAGGTGATGCAATTGATCGCGCATGCGCTCGATGCCGGTGTCGCGGGTCGGATTACCGCCGGTCGTGGAACTGATCGCGCCGGCGTTCATATGGCAGCCATTGCAATTGGCCGAGGTGCCGAAGACCGGCGTGCCGCCGACCGGGTAGCCGTTGCTCAAGGTCTCGCCGGGGTTGTTCTTGGTGTTGAACAATTTCAGACCGCGTTGCACCAGCGGCGACTTGAAGGTCATCGCCGCCAGATTGATGTCGGCGCTACGCCCCAGCGACAGCATATAAGCTTCCAGCGCGTCCAATTCGTCTTCGGTTGGCAGCCGGAAATCGACGTTCTCGACCCGGTCCAAACGCTTGGGCAAGTGTTGTTTGACCGCGCCCTTGGCGAAGTCGCGCAGCGAACCGCCGTCCGGCGCGCCGTCGCCACCCCAGCCGATGGCTTCGGTTTGGCGATTGTCTTGCTGCGCGATCGGATCGTGTTCCGCGAAATAATCGTTGTCTTCGGTGAATTCACCACCCATCGCCAATGTCTCGAATTTCAACGAAGCCGACAACCCCAGCAAATGCGGCGCTGCCCGCATCACCGGCGGTTTGCCGAAGCCGTCCACGTTGGCGACGAATAGCCCGAACTGACGTAACAGCGCGGGTTTTTCCAGATTGGCCAGGGCCGGGTTGTTTTCGGCGACGAACAGTGGATCGCTGGGCGGTAATTTAGCGATATACGCCGGATCGATAGTGTGATTGCGGTCGGGACGGTGACAGGTGGAACAGGTTCGGCCGTTACCGCCGAAGGTTTCTTCGGTGAACAGCTTTTGACCCTTGGCGATTAATTCGGCCAATTGTTGGTCGGTGGTTGCCGCGGTGGCGGCGTGCGCCGTTTTAGGCAGCAGAAAATCGAAAGGGACTTCGGCTTGACCCGCCGGTTCCGCGTGGCCGACAGTGCCCAGATTGGCCGCTGGCCAGTAGCGTTCAGTGTAGTAAACCCGTTGCAGCAATCCGGGAGAACCGAATAGCAGACCGCCTTCGCTTGGGGTTTTGCCGGCCAAGGTTATCGCAACGCTGTCCAACGTAAAGCCGTTCAGACGGTCGCGATCGAGCATGGTTGCGAAAACCCGTTTGTCCGCTTTTGCGGACATCGGACCCAGCTTGATCGCGTTGCCGCTGTGATGGTTGTCGATCAGCCAGACATCGTAGGGCCGCTCGGCAGACAAGCCTTTAACCGAAATGCGCACTTGCCCGCTCATCAGATCGATAGCGGCCTGACCTTGGCCGTCGCTGAGTTCGCGCGAAAGCGATTTGGAATAGCCGAGACCGATGTTGACGGTTTCCGGGTGGCCCTGTATTTCGAACGCGGATTTCCAGCGTTCGTAAACCGAGCCTAGCGTTTCGACGCTGCCGACACCGGTATAAGGCGCCTCGATTCGCGGCATCAGGCTGTAGCCCAGCGCCAGCGCGGCTGCAAAGGCCAAGGGAAGTGTGATGGTTTTTCTCATAATGTATCCTGTCGTGGGTGATAGTCCGATGCGGCGGCTGCGGGGCGATGGAAACGGATAGAAAGCACTATTCCGGGTGTTTCTGCTCCAGACAACCTGAATCGACGAATCCGCGCGGCATCGGCTTTCGCGGAGCAATCGGCGTGCCCACATTGATGGTTGATTTTTCCAGAAAAAATACTCTATATAAGTCAATAGCCTACAGCTATTTTTCTTCAGGCGGCGGCTTAAAAAGATCGGAGCAAGGTGTCGTAGACGAATAATGAAAAAAGTCAAATAGACATCGATTCAAAAAATAGGGGATATGACCTAGTGGTGTGTGAAATAACACAGAACGAATCAAATTCGCTCGGATTCGACCCAATTTATCTGGGAAATCCTCAAAAATGCCGACGTACGTTTTTACTTACAAATTACCCGTATTGATACGTTCGTTATTTCCTTGAAGAAATTCAGGTATTTAACTTGGAGGACGGTTCCGGAGCGAATAAAGCGGAGTGTGTGAAATGACCTATTCTTGCCGCCTTCAACCAAGCCTACACGCATTTCCCTGTATCACTAGCGGCTTGCCCGGTCCAGTGCCAGATTCAATCTCAACACATTGACTCTGGGTTCGCCGAACACCAGCCATTGCCGGCCTTCGGTATGTGCATCCACTAGTTCGCGCAACGTGGCTTCGTTAATTTTGCGGACCTTTGCGACCCGTTTGATCTGATATTCGGCAGCGGCGACGCTGATATGCGGATCCAGGCCGCTTCCGGATGCGGTGACCAGATCCACCGGCACCGGCGAGTGGTTGCCGTGATCGGCGTCTTTCAGCGCTTGTATCCTGGCGGCGACCACGTCAGCCAACGCCGGATTGGTCGGCCCCAGGTTGGAACCGCTGGAAGCGGCGGCGTTATAGCTATAGGGGCCCGTGGCCGAGGGCCGGCTCCAGAAATATTTCGGCTCGCTAAAAGTTTGGCCGATCAGTTCCGAACCGATCGGCTGGCCTTGCTGGTTTTTGATCAGGCTGCCATTGGCTTGCTCGCTGAACAAGGCTTGCGCCAGCACCGTCACCAGGGCCGGATAAGCGGCACCGGTCACCAGGGTCAGCAGGAACAGCATCATCGCTGCGGGTTTTAAGTAAGTAGTCATCATTTAATGCCTTAATAATTCTGTAAAAACGCCCTCTCGGCAAATGCTCCCGGCGTTGCTCTACCTCCTGCATCCTTGCAGTCGTCCACCAGGAGAGGGAACAAAGCTCTCGGTATTTGTTGTGCCTGGTTTACACCAGATTCATCGCAACCAAAATTAAATCAATCGCCTTGATGCCGATAAACGGCACGACCAAGCCGCCGACGCCGTAGACCAGCAAATTGTTTTGCAGCAGTTTTTCCGCACCGACCGGTTTATAGCTGATGCCTTTTAAAGCCAGCGGGATCAGCGCGATGATGATCAAGGCGTTAAAGATAACCGCCGACAGAATCGCGCTGGCCGGCGTCGCCAAACCCATCACGTTCAGCACGTTCAAGGCCGGATAGGTAGTGGCAAAGGCCGCCGGGATGATCGCGAAATATTTGGCGACATCGTTGGCGATACTAAACGTGGTCAGCGCGCCGCGCGTCATCAGCATTTGCTTGCCGGTTTCGACGATTTCGATCAGCTTGGTCGGGTTGGAATCCAGATCGACCATGTTGCCGGCTTCCTTGGCTGCCTGGGTGCCGCTGTTCATCGCCACCGCCACGTCGGCTTGGGCGAGGGCCGGGGCGTCGTTGGTACCGTCGCCGGTCATCGCCACCAAGCGGCCGTCGGTTTGATGTTGACGAATCAGATTCAGCTTGGCTTCCGGGGTGGCTTCGGCCAGGAAGTCGTCGACGCCGGCTTCGGCGGCAATCGCGGCGGCGGTCAGGCGGTTGTCGCCGGTGATCATGATGGTTTTAATGCCCATCTGCCGAAGTTCGATAAAACGTTCCTTGATGCCGCCCTTAACGATGTCCTTTAGTTCGATGACGCCCAGCGCTTTAGCGCCATCCGATACCACCAGCGGCGTGCTGCCCCGGCGCGCGACATCGTCGACCATTTTCTTAAGCTCTTGCGGCACCTTGCCGCCTTGTTCTTCGATATGTTGCCGAATCGAATCGGCCGCGCCCTTGCGGATTTGCCGGCCTTCCAGGTTGACGCCGCTCATCCGGGTCTGGGCGCTGAAATGCACGAAAGTGGCGCCCAGGGAATGGATATCGCGTTCGCGAATATTGTATTTTTGCTTCGCCAGTATCACAACGCTACGACCTTCGGGCGTTTCGTCCGCTAACGAGGCCAGTTGCGCGGCATCGGCCAGTTGGCGATCCGTCACGCCTTTGACCGGAAAAAAACCGGAGGCCTGGCGGTTACCCAAGGTGATCGTACCGGTTTTGTCCAACAGCAGCACATCGACGTCGCCGGCCGCTTCCACGGCCCGGCCGGAGGTGGCAATCACGTTTTTCTGCATCATCCGGCCGATGCCGGCCACGCCGATCGCCGACAGCAAACCGCCGATAGTGGTCGGAATCAAGCACACCAGCAAGGCCACCAACACGGTGACGCTGATCGGGTTGCCGGCACCGGCGGTCTGCACGCTGTACAGCGAGAAAGGCAGCAAGGTCACGGTCGCCATCAGGAACACCAGCGTCAACGCCACCAACAAAATGGTCAACGCAATCTCGTTGGGGGTTTTCTGGCGTTTGGCGCTTTCCACCATGCCTATCATGCGGTCCAGAAAGGTTTCGCCGGGATTGGTGCTGATACGCACCACTAGCCAGTCGGACAGCACTCGGGTGCCGCCGGTCACCGAGCTGAAATCGCCGCCGGACTCGCGGATCACCGGCGCGCTTTCACCGGTGATCGCGCTTTCGTCCACCGAGGCCACGCCTTCGATGACATCGCCGTCGCCGGGCACGAAATCGCCGGCTTCGATCAGCACCACATCGCCTTTGCGCAGACTGGAGCCTTCGACTTTGCTGTAGTTGCTGCCGTATTTGGCTTCATCCAGTTTTTTGGCGGCGATGTCGCGTTTGGCACTGCGCAAAAACGCGGCTTGGGCCTTGCTGCGGCCTTCCGCCACCGCTTCGGCGAAGTTGGCGAACAACACGGTGAACCACAACCACAGCGTGATGCTGAGGATAAAGCCGGCGGATTCTTCGCTTTCGCCGTTCAGCGCCTGCAACCACAACACACTGGTCAACCAGCTGCCGAGGTAGACCACGAACATCACCGGGTTTTTCCATTGTTGTTGCGGCGTCAGTTTGGCAAAAGCATCGAACAAGGCTTGTTGCAGAATTTGCGGGTCCAGTAAGGACGTTGAAACGGGTTTGCTAGTCATGGTGTTATCTCTATTCTGATGCGCCTTTGGGGGCAATCGGCGCTGCCATGGCGGGTTACGGTGCGCATAAAGATCATCGTTTGTCGGAGAACTTTCTGCCTTGCGCACCTAATCCACCCTAAATTTATTTGGTGGCCGTCATCTGCAAATGCTCGACGATAGGCCCCAAGGCCAAGGCCGGGACGAAGGTCAGCGCGCCGACCATCAGCACGGTGACGATCAATAAAACGGCAAACAACGGCGTGTGCGTCGGCAGGGTGCCGGGGCCGACCGGCACGGTCTTTTTAGCTGCCAAGGAACCTGCAATCGCCAACACCGGAATCATCAGCCAGTAGCGGGAAAACAGCATCGCCAGACCCAGCATGAAGTTATAGAACGGCACGTTGGCCGACAAACCGCCGAAGGCGCTACCGTTGTTATTACCGGCCGACGACCAGGCATACAGCACTTCGCTGAAACCGTGAGCGCCGGGGTTGAAGATCGAAGCTCTGCCGACCTCCAGCATCAGGCTCACCGCCGTGCCGCCCAATACCATCAAAGGCGGAATCAGGATAATGATGGCGGCCATTTTCATCTCATAGGCTTCGATTTTTTTGCCTAAATATTCCGGGGTGCGGCCTATCATCAGGCCGGCGATGAACACCGCGACGATGGCAAACACGAGCATGCCGTACAAGCCGGAACCGACGCCGCCGAAAATCACTTCGCCCAATTGCATCAGCCACATCGGCACCATGCCGCCGATCGGCGTAAAAGAATCGTGCATGGCGTTGACCGAGCCGTTGGATGCCGCAGTCGTCGCCACCGCCCATAGGCCGGAGTTGACGATACCGAAACGGCTTTCCTTGCCTTCCATATTGCCACCGGCCTGTTGGTTGGTGGCGGATTGATCGACGCCCAAGGCGGTTAAAGCCGGGTTGCCGTTTTGTTCGGCCGGCACCGTGACGAAAATCAGCGCGACAAACACCAAAGTCATTGCCCCAAGGATTACCCAGCCCTGGCGGGTGTCGCCGACCATCGCGCCAAAGGTATGGCACAGTGCTGCAGGGATCAGCAGGATGGCCAGCATTTCCAGGAAATTGGACAGCGGCGTCGGGTTCTCGAACGGATGAGCGGAGTTGACGTTAAAAAATCCGCCGCCGTTGGTACCCAATTGTTTGATAGCAACTTGCGAAGCCGCCGGCCCCATCGCTAGGGTTTGCGTTTGGGTGGACACGGTTTCGGTCACCGGTTTGCCATCGGCATCGACCATGGCTTTACCATCGGCATCCAGTTTCGGTGCGGAGTAGCTGACCGCTTCTTGCAAATTGACGGTTTGATATGGATTGAAGGTTTGCACCACGCCTTGACCGACCAATACCATCGCCAGCAAAAACGACAAGGGCAGCAAGATGTACAAGGTGCTGCGGGTCATGTCCACCCAGAAGTTACCGATGCTGGCGCTGTTGCGGCGATTAAAGCCGCGAATCAACGCCACCAGCACCGCCATGCCGCTGGCGGCCGAGACGAAGTTTTGTACGCTCAGGCCCAACATCTGGGTCAGATAACTCATTGTGGTTTCGCCGCCATAGCCTTGCCAGTTGGTGTTGGTGGCGAAGCTGACTGCGGTATTGAACGCCGAATCGGGCGTCACTGCCGCTAAGGCTTGCGGATTCAGCGGCAACACGTCCTGAAAACGTTGTAAGCAGTAAACCGCCAGTAATCCGAACAAATTGAACGCCAGCATCGCCAGCGCATATTGAGTCCAGCGCATTTCCTGTTCCGGATCGACGCCGCTCAGCCGGTAAAACAGTCTTTCAACGCCGCCGAACCAGCGGTTCAATCCGACGGATTCGTCTTGATAAACCCGTGCCATATAAGCGCCCAAAGGTTTGGCTAAAGCCAACAGCGTAAAGAGGTAAACGGCAATCTGTAAAAAACCTTGACCTGTCATCAGAATTTCTCCGGATAAAACAATGCCACGACCAAATAAACGAACACGGCCAGCGTCAAGCCGCCGCTTAGTAAATAAATCCAGCTCATGATTGCCCCCTCAACGCTTCGCACGCGCCGATCAATAATGCGGTCGCCACAAAGAACACCGCCGTTAACAGCAAATACGCAATATCCATTTGGATTACCTCGTTAAAATTGAAAAAACTACGATTGCAATCAGCCGCGATCGCCTGTTAAACAATGTACAAAACGACCGATAAAAAAGTCGTAAAAATAGCCATGCCGGATATAAATGGAATATAAAAATCAGAGTGCCGGAAGCACGCAACGGCCTTTTCGATCCTAACTGCGGCTACGACAGGGTTACGCCACGGAGACTTAAAAAGTGGGCATCGGCGCGGCTTTAGCCGGGATTAAGGGCGTCCGGACACCGGTATGTCTGCAGCGCCCAGCGACTTTTATAGTAACAAGATGGTCTGAAGTTAATCATCCATGTTGCGGCTGATTAAAGTCCATAGGGTACGCTGATAAATGCCGATATAATCGAAAAAATCAGGTAGTTATTAACGATGTTTCGCTCGACGATCGTTAAATCCGGTCCTAGCATCTGAGTCGATATTACTGGAAATGCTCGCCAAGCAAAATAATACGGTAGATAGAATAAATTCGCCGGACATAAATACAAACATTCCCGCCGTAAAGGTAATCGCGGTAAAAATATCTCTAGTTAAATTCTTCAATTTGCGCATTTTGCCCCCAAAAGGACTGTCGCTATCGATAAATACTCGATAGCCGTTAACCCCATCCCTTCACCGATCATTCAGCCGTCCTTGATGGCCTAGGGCTCAAGTTACCGAAACACGAATAAAAAGATCGTAAAAGTTAATAGTTCGCTTGTAAAGAAGATGTAAAACTGCTTGACGGATTACGTCTTTTGTCTGCCAATGTTGAATAGTTTGGCTGAGTTATTTTTCGGATAAGTCGCTGTAATTTAAGGCGGGAATTTTGACGGTCTTTGGACGTCGGTGTTTGGCTGGTGGAGTGGACATCAATTTAACCCTGAACAGAATCGGATTGTGTCCGTATGCATTGAAAGGACGATATAAGAATGCAACGGTATTGAAACGCATTGGTCGATGAAGGGCCGCGACGAGCCGCAACTCGGGCCGGGTAACGTGGCACCCGGCCCGAGCTTTGTAGAAAACGCTTCGTGCTAAAACTCCACTTTCACCGAACCTAAAAACGTCCTGGGCGCGCCGGGCATCGCCTGGTGGATGAATTGGCTATAGCCGTTGGCCGAGGCGATGTATTCCTTATCCAGCAGATTCTCGACGTTGAATTGGAAGGTCACGTTGGACGGGCCAATCTTGCGCCGGTAGCGCAGCATCGAATCGACGCGGGTATAGCCGGGGATTTCGTAGCTGTTGTTGACGTTGCCTTCGCGGCTGTCCACCAGATAAACGCCGGCGCCGGCGCTCAAGCCTTCCGCGCCCAGGTGGCTGAAATCGTAAGTCGACCACAAACTGGCGGTGTTGCGCGGAATGTTTTCCAAGCGGTCGCCAGTGCCGCCGACCCCGGTGAAGTCCCCGGTCAAGCCTTTGGTGACCACCGCGCCGATGTAGGTATAGGTGGCGATGACGTTCCAGGCGTCGGTCAATTGGCCTTGCAAATCGAACTCGATGCCGCGACTGCGCTGCGCGCCTATCGTGACGAAGTAATCGCTGAACGGCGCCGGCAGCGGCGATTTGACGTTCTTCTTGGTCAATTCGAAGAAGGCCAGATTGGCTTGCAATTTGCCGTTCCACCAGTTTCCTTTCATGCCGAACTCCATTTCGCGGGATTGCTCGGGATCGTAGGACGAACCGTTTAACGCAGTGCCGCTGTTGAACGCGTTAAAGCCTTTGACGAAGTTGACGTAAACGCCCAGCCAATCCAGCGGGTGGTACATCAAACCGATCCGCGGGCTGAAATAATCGTCGTCGGTTTTGTCGCCGAAACTATTGCGGTAGGTGGCGTTGTCGAAGCGGCCGCCGAGCAATAAATGCCAAGTATCGTTCCAAGCCAATTGGTCCTGCAGATAAATGCCGTACCACTCGTTATGTTCGATATTACCCAGCCTTAGCGGATCGTTCAGAAAGCCGGTAAAACCGTATTGCGGGTCGAACACGTTGATGGTCGGCACAGCGGTTCGGTAAGGGCTGCTGAAGTGTTTATCGGTCGAGTTGTAATAATCGGCGCCGAGCAACACGTTGTGTTGTATCGGTCCGGTTGCGAACCGGCCGGTGATGTCTATCGTGCCGTATTTGTTATCGAAATCCGTGGCGTTCTTCAAAAAGCCCCTGGCAATATCGCCGGAACCGTTGGTCGTTTCGTTCGACGGCGTTTGCGCGGCGGCGCTGTCTTGCACCAGCGCGGAAAACTTGGCCCGCACCTTCCAGTCGTCGGTGAAAGCATGGGTCAGCGTAATACCTTGCTGGTAGGAGCGCTTGTTGCTGTAGTCGGTTGGCTCGTTGCCGTTGAAACTCAACGGAATCTTGCCGGGAATCGCGCCGGACAATTGCTGATCGTAAGGAATGCCGGAGTCGGCGATGCTGCGGCTGTCCTGGTAGATAAAGTCCAGATCAAGCTGGGTTTTATCGGTGATATGCCAGGTCAGGCTGGGTGCCAGAAAGTCGCGCTGATTGAAGATGTTGTTCCGGAACGAATTGCTGTCCAGATGTTCGTAATTCACGCGATAAGCCAGCGCGCCGTCTTCGGTGATTTTGTTGGTCGCGTCCAGCAGTGTCCGATAGGTATCGTAGGAGCCGAATTGTTGCTGCAGCGAGTAATAGGCGTCGCCGCGCGGCCGTTTGGTCACAACGTTGACCAGGCCGCCGGGTTGCGCTCGCCCGTATAGCATCGCGGCCGGGCCTTTCAAGACTTCGACGCGCTCGGCGTTGGCCAACGAAATCGGCATGTTCGGCGTCAGCACGCCGTCGCGATAAATATTGCCGACGCTGTTGATGCCGTTGGCAAAGCCTCGCAGATAAATGTTTTCGTTGGCGTCCGCGCCGAAACCCCAGTTTTTCGCCACGCCGCTGACGTTTTTCAAGACGTTTTCCAGGCCGATCGCCTGTTGATCTTCGATGACGGCTTTTGGTATCACTTGTACCGATACCGGCGTATCGAACTGCAACGTATCGGTTTTCGTGCCGGTCGTGGCATTCGGCAGTGCATAATCCTTGTTGTAGGGCGAAGCGGTGTCGTAGACGCCTTGGCCGGTCACCGTCACCGCCGGCATCGTCGCGGTGCCGTTGGATTGTGGCGCCGGCGCCGCCGGGGTTTTATCCAGCGTCACGGTCGAGGCGTTGCTAAAGCGGAAACTCAAGCCAGAGCCTTGCAGCAATTGGCGCAAGGCCTGTTCGGCGCTGAAACTCCCTTTTAACGCCGGCGCTTGAATTTGATCGGCGAGCCGGCCTTCGTAAAGCACCTGCAAGCCGCTGATCGCCGAAAACCGTATCAATGCGCTGCTCAACGGTTGCGAAGCTATGTCGAAGCTCAGCGTCGTAGTCTCGGCGGTCGCAATCCCCGGTATCGTAACGGCGGAAATCAATACTACGGCGCGGGTCAATGAGTCCTGGTAAAGCATCGTGCATTCTCCATAAGTGAACGGTATCGATTACCAAGACGCCGCGACCGCGTCTGTACCCTTAGCGGCGGATGTAAAAAAGTTTCGGCCGCACGCGGTAGATGGGCTACGCCGACACTCGAAGTAGGGCGGGCATCAAGCGCGATAGGGCAGTGGTCTATCGGTTGGGGCTGGAAAGCTGCTACGAGGAAAGGCCCGAGCCGATCCGGCCAAAGGGTTACATAGCGGTGAAGTGGGCAAGCCGGCGGAAACGGCGCGGGTTCGCTGGGTTAAGAGACTGGGTTCGACCTAGAACGGTCAACGAATAAAAAATAAGCACCGTGACGACTGACTTTTTATTGAAACAGTGAGTCGTCAGAGGTCAGATTAATTCATAGAAACGGGATATTATTTCTGTCTGATAAGATTACCGTTTCTTAGTGGTGCTTCTAAGATTTGACTTGGACCTTTTCGCTCTTTTGAACAGGCAACAATTAGTTTCTGGACGGCTCGACTAGCTCCAAGATATGCTCGAGATACGTATCGGCGTCTAGCTCCTTGACTTAAATATTCATCTGCCAAATCTGTCTGATCTGCATGAATCAGAAATACTGTATCGAATTGAAGGCCTGCTACATATTCTGGCATACTGAACACACACTTTGATTTAGCGTAACGGAGTTCTCTTAAATCGTCTCTGGAAGTAACTGCGACAATTTTATCCTTTGCCCTCCCGGCTGATCGATAAACATCAAAAAGCTCTTCATTAAGACAAAGTACGGCAACTTGCCTACCTCCACCGTGTAACTGTTTTGCTCGTTTATTCGCCTGATTCAAAATTGTATCTAAAAGATTTTCGTTGTTGTTGAATTCTAATAGAATAGGAATGTCGCCGTCATCTTTACTAGAGTGTGCGTTATAAGTATTGAATTCGCCTTCCATATCCATGGCTGGATACGAGGCGTCAATATCGCTAAGAAATGAGGCGATTTGCGGAGTTGACCTGAAAACTTGATTAAGGTTAACTGGGACAGATTCTCCAACTCCAGGATTTCTAAACCGATCTAATCCCCCTCCTAAAGATACATCACTAGTACTTTGCTTCAAGTCGTAAGCCATGATGAGAGGCCATCGACCAGATTGTTCGGCGCGTTGGGCAAATAGACTCTGTAGAATCATCGCCTCAACACGAGTAAAATAATGATATTCATCAACAAAAATTAGATCAAAACCATCTCTTTCTCTCAGTTGATCCCATTCCCAGGTTGTAAGATAACGACCAAAATCTGCAATCATTTGATCCATACTCAATAGTCGCTCCTTACGTAGCAATTCAAGATAACTATCGTGAATTTCTAATACTACTCGTCTATGTGCTTGCGTAGGCAGTTGCATTTGCCAACTCTCTCGTGATGCCCTCACATAATTATCGCTACCAGCTGTCCCTTTGCGTATGTTTTCAGCATCCAATACACAGCCGAATTCGTTCATCAGATCTTCTATCAGAGATTTTCTCAAATTCAATTCAGAAAGACGATCAGCCAAATCACTACATTCTTTCAAGATACCTAAAACAATTCTGGGCTCTCTTAGAACTTTCTCAATAGCTTCATCTATCAGCGAACGTTGAAGCTCCCGTCCATCCCTGCCATCAAGCGATAAAGGATTGAGTCCTTTTTTTTCATATCCTAATTGCTCCTGTGCAAGCTCATATAGAGTACCGATCCAGAGTTTAGGACGTCCCAATGCCGTTTTCAGCTGATTCCATCGTTCACTTGGATCCAGAGCATGAAACATGCCGCGAACAACCTCATGTGCAAGTGCAGAACTATGGGTCAAAAATGCAATCGTTTTATCTCCACCTTTGTCATCGTCAGAATATAAATCTCTCAGACACTTTACAGTCATTGCCTGAGTTTTCCCCGTGCCGGCTACGCCACGAAGTCGGATAGGTCGATCATGAGGCTGATTAACAAAACGAGCTTGCTCAGCCGAAAGCTTGCGCTCATACCACTCTTCAAGGCTACCTGAAGTGGTGAGCTGAAATCCTAATGGTTCACTTAACAAAATTCCAAAATTACCGACTGGTTGTAGAACAGACGGTTCTTGAATTAATGCCTCTAGAAAACCTTCTAAGGCCTTTTCATAAGCCCCTATGTCCTCTGGTACTTGTTTTAAAGATATTGGAGCATCGGTCACAGCGAAAGCAAAAATGTGCGTGGTAGAGGCAGGAGCCTGGTCGAAGTAGATTCTCCGTAGATTTTTACGAGAAAATCGCTCAGCGTATACCGATAATAGTGAACCCTCATGATAAGGTTGCCATTGAATAGGCAACGTTATATTTCTGTCAAAGTGACGTAGGGCGACACGAATTATTCGCTCAAATATAGTAGTCTTCGCTTCTCCAGAAAAAACGCCTGTGGAACCAATTTTCACGACAAGTAGCCGAGAATCAAGGTCCGCATTCTCTGACAAAAGATATACAATATCTTGAAAATTTATTCTTCTAAGTCCTTCAGTATTTTTGGGTATATTGAACTCATCAAACCAATTTTCCTCTATCACAGCAGAATCAAGTATATTCAAAGCATGTTGATCAATTACAAGCATATTCATATCGATTTCTCGTTTTCTGATTTCTTATAAATTGCATCGATAGCTATATCAGCCATTTCTTCGCAATCCCCTTCAAACTCCTCAGTCATTCCTATCCTGGAAAATAAAAAGGCAACTTTTTGTACTATAAAAAACCTAAGCCAATCAGAAAATCTGCCAATCCTGTAAAATGCATTAGGTTTGTTATTTATTTTTGCATCAGCTCTTGAATTAAATAGTTCATTAGAGTCAAGCGAAAAAAATGAACGGAGTCGAATAACAAACCCGTATTCTTCAGTATCAGGAAGCTCAGGGATGACAACATAGTCTGGAAATCCACCACCATTTAATGCTGATCTAATATTTGTTTTCTGGCGGTTTTCATTTAGGCCTAGTGTTTCCCATGCCTTGCGTAATCGATCTAATTCAGAAGTGTTATCCTGATAATCAAGTGCAATTCGTATCGCTTTCAATGATGAAATCAACTTTTGATCAATTTTTTTATTTTTACTGTTTATGTTGTTTAGTATTTCTTCAGGTGTAGTATCGGATAACCAAGTGCAAAGGGAATTTGGTGATAATGGTGCCAAATTCGGCGCAATACTTTTTATAAGTCCATTTAACTCTTCAGATGAAGAGTTTGCCTGTTTTTCGATTAGTTTACGAAGTTGACCTGGAGCCCAGTCCAACTCCAAATAATCCTCCAATGTAATGATTTCTAGCCATGTATATCTATTGCCGGCCTTACGCTGTGCAATATCGCAATCGGCGGTGATAATCACCCCCCAGACTTGTCTTTGTGGTGTAGTTTCGGAACATTGTCTGATTATGTCACCTTGCCTGATGTCACTTAAGTCATCTACAAATACGAAATGATTATTCATTTAACCTCGTCACAGACCATAATAGTGGTAAGAATATAAAAGCATATATTTAGAATTCCAGCCTGTCATTAAATAAGCAGCTCTACTCAATGGATATTAACCTGAAGAGCTGATATATCGGAGGCTACGGGCTTGTAACATATGTCTATCTGCTTGCAATTGTAGCGAAACCGGACAGTTGACCCGAATTTTTGATATGCCCGCTTTGGGGCGTAAGCCGCCCGCTAAACTTCCTAAACGCAACGAGCCGCAAGCATAGTGCATGGAAAAGTGCCTGCGCGAATTCGTTAGCGGCTACTCTATGCTGTTTTCAATTTATAGACTATCCTTTCAGTCGCTCAAGGAGTGCGCGCCTCTGCTAATCCACTAGCTTTTCTGCATAAGTTAGCTCGCTGGCGAGCGAATAGGCGCGCATCTCAACGCGGCTGGCGGTAAGCCGCTTTGCTTGCCCGTCCCTGAACGGTTTTTACACGTGTTTCCAACGTTGGGGGGCAACCGCTGCAGACCACGGCTGGCAAGGCTTCCGGCGATTTGCCGTTCACGGAGCCGTAGAAACACGACACGGAACGTTGGAAGGACGTCACGGAAGGCTGGAAGGACGACACGGAAGGCTGGAAGGACGACACGGAAGGTTGGAAGGACGTCACGGAAGCCTGGAAGCACGACACGGAACTTTGGAAGCACGTCACTGGACAGCGGAAGGACGTGTTTCCAACATAAAAACACGGCATGGAAACGCCGATACCCTCGTCGCGGGCGTTGCCGGTGGCGAAATTGGAGTAGGTGGGCGGATTCAATTCATTCATCGAGGAATTTAACATGCCCAAATCCACGTTTATCCCGAACGCCGATCACGACTTTCTGGCCTGGTTCGACCATTTCCTGGCCAATCTGAAACCCGAACACGGCGTGGCGGACGCCGACTTGGCGGCGCTAACGGCGGCGAACGCCGATTTTCACGATAAGTCGCGGCTGGCCGGCAACGCCGCCGCGCTCGCCAAGCAGGCCACCGCCGACAAGAGCGACAGTCGTAAAGCGTCCGAAAACTTGATTCGGGCGGAAGTGCGGCGGATCAAGGCGCGCGCCAATTACACCGACGGTATCGGTGCGCAATTGGGTATCGACAGCAGCAGCCGGACCGGCGATCTGTCCACGGCCAACCCCAAATTGAGTGGCAACGATCAAACCGGTGGCGTGGTGGTACTGAGTTTTGTGAAGCACCGCAGCGATGGGGTGAATATTTATTGCCAGCGCGACATCGACAGCGACTGGGTGTTGCTGGGCCGCGCCACCGTCTCGCCCTTCGTCGATCGCCGGCCGCTGCTGACGCCCGGCAAGCCGGAACTGCGCCGCTACACCGCCGTGTTCATGTCCAAGGACCAGGAAGTTGGTCAGTACAGTCAGGAACTGGTGGTGAATTGCGCACCGTGAGTGCCGGGGCATTTATTAACCCGGCCCTATTTATCACTGGTATCCGTTGGGCTGAGCTTGTCGGGCGAAGCACTGTAGCGCGCCCATCGACAGGCTCAGGGAGAACGGTATTTAAAGGCCGGGTTAGTAATACAACAACACCCAATCGCCCGGTAAATGCGCGGCTCGCGCGTTGAGAGTGGCTTGCAAGGCATCGACGACAGCGGCGGAATTTCCGACGTTGAACACGCCGCTGACGATGCGTCCGCCCAGTTCGCCGCTGACCGCGACGATGCGGCCCGCGCGGTAGCGGTTGACTTCGGCCAACACCTCGTTCAACGGCTGCTGCTGGAATACCACTTGGTGGCGGCGCCAGGCCAGGCTGTCGTCGTTGGTCAGGCGTTGCGGGGCTTGCAAGCGGCCTTGCTTGAATTCGATGCGCTGCATCGCGCGCACCGCTTGCGCGCCCACGCCGTCGCCGACTTCCACGGTGCCTTCGGCGACGGTCACGGCCAAGTCCGCGCCGGACTTTTTCACGCCATAGGCGGTGCCGACCGCGCGGGCTTCGGCATGGCCGCCGTCCACGATAAAGGGTTTGGCCGGGTCGGGCGCCACTTCGAAAAACGCTTCGCCGCGCAGCAACACGACGCGTCGTTCGCGGGCGCCGAACCGGATCGCTAGCGCGGTGTCGGTATTCAACATGATTCGCGAGCCGTCCGCCAGCGTCACATTGGTTTGCTGTCCGGGGCCGGTGCGGTAGTCGCTGCGCCAATCCTGAATCCGCGCCGGCAACAGCCAGGCCATCATGAGCAGCGCCGCGCTCGCGCCGGCCAGATAGCGGCGGAATGGGATTGCGGCTCTCGGGGGCGGCGATGGGGCAGGGCGGGATTCCGCTTGCAGGCGTTCGGCCACCCGTTCCGCCGGCAATTGCAGCAAACTCCACAATTGGCGGGTACGCTCGTAGGCCTGCGCATGGCGTTGATCCGCCGCATACCAGGCCTGAAATCGGCGGCGCTCGTCGTCGCTGGCGTCGGCGTCTTGCAGGCGGGCGAACCAGGCATCGGCTTGGTCGGC
Source organism: Methylomonas sp. MS20 (assembly GCF_050275925.1). Lineage (NCBI taxonomy): Bacteria > Pseudomonadati > Pseudomonadota > Gammaproteobacteria > Methylococcales > Methylococcaceae > Methylomonas > Methylomonas sp. MS20. The sequence continues at coordinate 2,728,622 of NZ_CP189962.1, read as the reverse complement.
GATCGATCGCGGGTGTTGGTCGGACATGCGCTGGGCGGCTCGGAAATGACGGTAACGAAATAATGCCAGTTTTACTCGGCAAGCGGAAACGGACGGCGGCAGCTCACAACCAATCCATGCGTTCCTTTAATAATTTGATCGCTTTGTACATGTGAGCTTCGACCGTGCGCGGCGAAATGTTTAGTTCGTCGGCGATTTCGGCGTAGCTCTTGCCGTCGACCCGACAGGCTAGAAACACGGTCCGGCATTGTTGCGGCAGCGCGTAGATAAAGCGTTCCATCCTGGCCAGTTGCTGTTGCGCGGCGACGGCGGAATCCGGTTGCGGCGCCCGGCAAGCGATCGAGTCTTCGATAGGTCCGTAGTCGCGGGCTTCGGAGCGGGCCAGGCCGCGCAAATAATCCAGAGCCAGATTATTGGCTATCCGGAACAAAAACGCCCGCAAATCCAGAATTTCTTCACCGCCGCGGTATCTGGCGATACGCAAATAGGTTTCCTGGGTCAAGTCGTCCGCCGCGGTCGGACAACTGACTTTGCGGGCCAAGAATTGGCGGATTTCGCTTTGGTGGCGTAAAAACGCGTCCAGCAATAGGGGTTCGCTAACCGTGGACATGCAGTTCGAATCGGCAATGGAATGGTCGCTTTCAGCAAATTACAGGCCACTTTTTTGCGGTCGGCGAGCGCCAGATAGAGCCAATACCCGGAGATCAGCTGGAGCGTTGCAAACAAAAAAGTGCGGCATATGACGTATCGAGTGTGTGATATGCCGTATTTTTTTTATTTAGGATCGGGCCTCCTGCCGACCAAACCGGACCGGCCAAAAAACTCGGTTAGCCGGTAACCACGGATTATCGTGGGCCGAGGGATTGACGTCGGCATCGAAGCGGGTGAGTGGCTTGGCTTTTGCTATATTATCCGCCTGGTTTCTCCGATCTTCTCGCCGACCATGACTATCAAAAGCCTTTTCGAGCAATTGTTTCACAGTCATTCCAAGGAATTGGTGTACTTCGCCGGTCAGCGCGCCGCCGAGGTGGCGGAAGATGTGGTGCAGGAGTCGTTTCTAAGATTGATGCAGCATCCCGAGCCGCAAACCATCGAAAATCATCGCGCGTATCTTTACAAATTGACCGGCAATGCGCTGATCGATTACCAGCGCAAGCTCGCGGTCCGCGAACGTTACCACGGCGAAGTCGAGGACTTGGATAGCCTGCCGGCGGATGCGCCGGGTCCGGATGTCAGCCTGCACCACCAACAAATTCTGCAGGGCGTCATGCGCGCGTTGGACGACCTGCCGCCGCTGCAACGCAGCATCTTCCTGTTGCATCGCGTCGACGGACTGACCTACCTGCAAATCGGCAAACTGCTCAGGATGTCGCGCAGCAACGTCGAACGCCAATTTTACGCGGCGCTGGAACACTGCTTCGCGGCCGCGTTGGCCGGCAAACGCTGAATTTTTAGGTTGTGCCGTCATGAGTCTCGCCAGTCTGACCGAATCTCAACGCCAAGCTCTGCAATGGTTGTCGCGCTTGCGCGGCGACGCGGACGAAACCGAACGCCGGCAATTCGAAGATTGGCTCGGCGGCTCGCCGGAACATGCCGAGGCTTACCAACAAGTTCAACAATTCTGGCAACAGCTCGGCGATTTACCCGATGTGGCCGGCAAGCAGCTGGACGCCGCGCGTGGCTTCGTTCGCCATAGCCAGTTGGCCCGCCGACGGCGCAATGCCGCTTTGATCGCCGTCGGGTTCGCCGTCGCGTTGGGTTTTCAGTACCCGGAACCCTTACAAAAATTGGCGGCGGCTCGTTACCAAACCGACATTGGCCAGCGCCGGACCCTGGCCTTGGCCGATGGCGGCCGCATCGAACTGAATACCGCGACGCGATTGCGGATCGACCGTTTCGGCGCGCGCACGGTCTGGCTCGAGCAGGGCGAAGCCTGGTTCAGCGTCGCTCACGATGCCGAGCACCCTTTCGAAGTGCGGGTGGGCGCCGGGCGTATCCGCGACGTCGGCACGCAATTCAACGTCGCGATCGATGGCGAGAACACGACGGTCGCGGTGGTCGAAGGCGAAGTGGCGTTGAGCGTGCCCGGTAAGCCGGCGCTGGCGCTGACGGCCGGTCTGCAAGCCGGTTTTAGCGCCGACGGAAATCTGCGGGCGCCCAGTGTCGCCGACGCCGCCAGCGGCGCCTGGCGCGACGGTACGCTGATCTTCAAACGCCAACCCTTGCCGGAAGTGTTGCGCCAACTGTCGCGCTATCACGCGGTCCAATTCAAGCTGACGGACAGCCAATTGCAAACCGTGACAGTTAGCGGCCGCTTTTCCACGTCCGATTTGAACGAGAGTTTAAGCACCTTGCAAAACGGTTTGGCGGCGCGGATTGTCAGGGAAGGGGATGGCACGATCCTAATCAGCGCCAAGCAATGACGGACCAGGGCCGTCGCTAACCGAACCAGTCTAGTGCTTCGCTTCGCGGCGGCCCTGGTATCATGAGGGATTTAACCGCTCAGGAGCCGCGCATGAATCCCTTGTTCGATCCCATCCGTATCGGCGACATTGAATTGCCCAACCGCATCGTGATGGCGCCGCTGACCCGCTGCCGCGCCAGCGCCGGCCGCGTGCCGAATGCGCTGATGGCGGACTATTACGCTCAACGAGCGAGTGCCGGCCTAATCATCAGCGAAGCCACTTGCGTTAGCCCGCAAGGCGTCGGCTACCCGGATACGCCGGGCATCTGGTCGCCGGAACAAATCGACGGCTGGCGCGGCGTGACCGACGCGGTACACGCCGCCGGCGGGTGCATGTTGTTGCAACTGTGGCATGTCGGCCGGATTTCCGATCCGTATTATCTGGACGGCGCATTGCCGGTCGCGCCCAGCGCGATTGCCGCGCCAGGTCACGTCAGCCTGCTACGGCCGATGCGCGATTACGTGACGCCGCGGGCCTTGGCGTTGGACGAAATTCCCGCAATTATCGAAGCGTTTCGCCAAGGCGCGGCCAATGCCGAACTGGCCGGTTTCGACGGCGTCGAAATTCACGCCGCCAACGGTTATTTGCTCGATCAATTCCTGCAAGACAGCACCAATCGCCGCGAAGATGCCTACGGCGGACCGGTGGAAAACCGCGCTCGTTTGCTGCTGGAAGTGGCCGACGCGGCGATTTTGGTGTGGGGCGCCGGCCGGGTTGGCGTGCATCTGTCGCCGCGTTGCGACATGCACGGCATGGGGGGCGACGCCAACCCGCTGGCGACCTTCGCTTACGTCGCCGAACAATTGGGCCAACGCAAGCTTGCCTTCATCTTTACCCGCGAAGCGCAAGGTCCGGACGCGATCAGTCCGGCGTTGAAACGCTGTTTCGGCGGCGCGCTGATCGCCAACGAAAATTTCACGGCCGAAAGCGCGGTACAAGCCATCGCCAATGGCGATGCCGACGCGGTGTCGTTCGGCAAACACTTCATCGCCAACCCGGACCTACCGCGCCGCATAGCACTTGGCGCGCCGTTGACCCCGTTCGACGCCGCGACCTTTTATCTGTACGGCGACGAAGGTCCGAGCAAGGGCTATACGGATTATCCGGTGTTGGCCGCCGACTGACGGGACGCAATATTGTCGATCGCTTTAAGGCGACTCGCCCCCGCCGGCCGCATATACCAACGCGGCGGCCGATTTCAGCAAATCGGCCCGGCTGTCGATTTCGGTGTAGCGGGCTCGGGCCAGATCCTTTTGCGCGGACAGCAGCTCGATGACGGTGGAGAAGCCGTGCCGGTAGGATTCCTGGGTCGCCGCGTAGGACTCCTCGGCGGCGCGTAGCAGGGCCAGCGCGAATTCGCGTTTTTCCAACGCGGTTTTGGTGTCGGCGTAGGTTTGCCAGATATGGCGCATGATCTCCAGACGCAAGCTGTCGATCTGCGCTTCGCCAGCCCGGCGTTTGGCTTCGGCCTCGTCCACCGCGCCGCGGCGTTCGAAGCCGTCGAACAAATTCCATTCCAGATTCAGCATCGCGCTGCCGACCAGATTGTCCGACGAATAATGCCGCCGGCTTGGCGGATCGGTCTGCACGTCGCCCCAATACTGATTGCCGACGCTGCCTTTCAACGACAGCTTGGGCCAATACTCGGCGCGGGCTTTTCTCACCTCCGCTTCGCGGGCGCGCAGTTCGGCCAGTTTGGCCTGCAAATCCGGGCGCTGTTCCAGGGCCTGGTCGACGATTTTTTCCACCGACGGCGCCAGGGTGTCGGGCAACGGCACCTGACTCAGATCGATCAGAGACAGTTCGACCGACGGCGACAAACCGGCGCTGGTGGTCAGGGCCGCTCTGGTCTGAGTCACGGCGCCGCGCGCATCCTGCCAATCGTAATTGGCCTTGGCTTGTTCCTGCAGGGCCAGCAGCAAATCGGGCCGCGTCGCGAAGCCTTGCGACAGTTTGGCATTGACCGCATCGGCGTTGGCCTTGGCGGCGGTAAATGTTTGCTCCGCGGCCGCGACTTTGGCGATTGCCGCCTGATAGGCGAAGAAACTGTCGGCGACGCGGTAGGCGATCTCCTGGTGTTTGCGGCCGAAGCCGAATTGAGCCGCTTCGAAGCGCTCCAGACTGGCTTCGTCCAAGGCCTCCCGGCGGCCGAAGTCGAACAGCGTCCAGGCCAATTCGGCGCCGCCGAAACTCCCGACGCCGGTGCTGACCAAGGTGCTTTGCGGAATCGGAATGCTGGTCTTGAAATATTGGCCGAAGGCCAACGCGGTCAGTTTCGGGTACCAGCTGGCGGCTTCCCGTTCGACTCTGGCGGCGGCCACTTTGGCGTCTTCCCAGCTGAGCCGGGTTTCCGGATGGTTTTGCAACGCCATGTCGATTAGGGCCGGCAGGTCGTAACGTTGCCGCACATTCGGCGCGGCGGATGGGCTGGGCGCCTTCTCCACGGACGGCAGCGGATGGCTAACACGGTATTCGGACCAGCGCACCACCGGCGCTTGTTGCGGCTCTCCGGCGTCGGGGTGCCGGTGCGCGACGGGCGGCGCACAGGCGGTGCTTATCGACAACAGCAACGGCAGGCAGCATTTAAATCGCAACGGGCGGCCGGGACTAAAATCGGCGGGCCGAACGCGCGGTACAGGCGGAAACGCGGAAACTGACTGAGTCAAAAAATTCGCCACCATTAGAAGGAAATGCTTATATAGTAACGGAAGCGCCACTGCGAATGTGGCAACAAATTGCCAACGAATATTGAACAATATCGCTGTATCAAACCGATTGTAGCGCTTTACAATAACGATGTTTGAAATCGTATCGGTGGTTGCGCCTGGAACGGCTAACAGCCTATCGGGGGTTTTACAACAGCCGCGTTCGCGATAGTCCGTTTTTTCCATAACGCCAACGTTTCGCATTGAGGGCCGTCATGACTCCGTTTCGTTTGTTTAGATCATTCCCGCTGGCGTATTCGGCGCCGCTATTGCTGGCCGGCTGCGATCCGATGTTGAGCCTGCACGGTTCGTTTTGGCCGGCCTGGATCATCTGCATTTTGACCGGTTTGGCCGCCAGCGGCGCGTTGATGTGGCAATTGGCGCGTGTCGGCTTGGCGCCGCATCTGGGACCGCCGTTGTTGATCGCTCCCAGCCTGTGGGCATTATGCACCTTCGTGATTTGGTTGTTGTTTTACGCAAGTTGAGGTCCGGCATGGCAAACGACCCTAAACTCGACTATCGGCGCCGGGTGCGCATCGGCCGCATTCTCGGCATGGCGATCGTGTTGGCGGCGGTTACCACCGGCGCTTGGGTATGGCAAATCAATTTCCGCCATCCGCGTACCAACGACGCGATGATCCGCGCCGACATTGTCGGCATCGCGCCCGAAGTCTCCGGCCGCATCGTGCGACTGCACGTGCGCGACAATCAGTTCGTACGCAAGGGCGAGTTGCTCTACGTCATCGATCCCAGACCTTATCAAGCCAAACTGGATCGCGCCAAGGCCGAACTGATGTTGGCGGAACAAGAGGTCGAATCGCTGCGGGCGTCGAAAAGTTCCGCCGTCAGCGCGGTCGCGCGCCTGGAACATCAGCACGCGGCCGCGCTGGCCGAAATCAAACGCATCGCGGCCGACGACGACTATCTGGAACAGTACCTCGAGCAACTGGAGCCGCTGGCGGCAAAGCAATACGTGACCGGCGATCAACTTCGGCAGGCACGCGCCCGTTACTCGGCCTCCCGGGCGGCGTTGGCCGATGCCAAGGCCAAGGCGCTGTCGGTCGGGAGTGCGGTCTCCGAAGCGGAGAGCGATAGCCGGCGCGCGCAATCCCTGATCGCTCAGGTCGGCGATGTCAACGCTCGCGTCGAAGCGGCCCGCGCCACCGTGACAGCCGCCGAGCTGGAGCTGGAATATTGCGAAGTCCGCGCGCCGTTCGACGCCTACGTGACCAATTTGAATACCCGCGAAGGCGAATATGCCAAAGCCGGCGGCCAGTTGTTCGCGCTGGTCGACGACCGCCATTGGTACGCCGTCGCCAATTACAAGGAAACCTATTTGCAATCGATACGCCCCGGCCAGGAAGCGGACGTGTTTCTGGTCGGCTATCCCGGCAAGCGCTTTCGCGGCGTGGTGACCGGCATTGCTTGGGCCAATGCACCGGACAACGTCAAACAGCAAGGCGGATTGCCGGAGGTACAACGTACGCTGAACTGGGTGGTGCTGGCGTCGCGTTTTCCGGTCAGAATCGAAATCCTCGACCGCGATCCGGAGCGTCCGCTGCGCATGGGGATGACCGCCTTCGTCACGGTACTGGATCGCACCTTGCCGATTCCGGACGATAGCGCCGCATCGGCGGACGGCGATCGGCAACATGACTGATTCGAACCGCCGCGCCAGGCGGGAACGCCACGGCCGGTTTTGGTTCGGCACCGGTCTGGCCGAATTCCTGGCCGCCGAATTGAAGGACTCCCCGGAGCGGCGGATTGCCGCGGCGCGGCTGTTTGCGGTGTCGTTGATTATCGCGACGGTCAGCCAAAGCCTGCACGTGCCGCCGCTGGGCGCGCTATCGCTGTTGGTTTGCCTAAGCTACGACGCTTACGCCAACGCCGGCCAATCGCTGGCATTCGGCTTGCGCCAGTTGTTTTATCTGTTCGTGACGGTACTGATCTCGGTGTTGGCGTTGATGTTGGCCGGCAACGATCCCTGGCTGATGTTGAGCCTGTCGTTCGCGATCATGGCGCTGGCCTTGTTTCACGCCCGACTCATCGCCTGGCCGACCGGCATCGCGCTGTGGTATTCGATTCCGGTGTTGTACAGTCCGACCACGCCCGACGAAAACCTATATCACGCACTCTGGAACATTCCGGTGATCGGCGTGCTCGGCTTGGGTAGTTGGACGCTGGTCCATCTCAGTATCGCGCCGCGCGACCCGCGCACTTTGCTGATTGCCGGCATCGCCGATCAACTGAAAGCGGCGGAGACGATATTTCTCGGCCGCTTGTCCGACAGCGAAGCCCGCCGACCGCGCCGCGCTTCGGTCAAACCGTCATCGATCGGTCTGTTCGGCAAGTTGCAAACCTTGTTGGCCAACAGCGAATTGCTGCATGTGTCGATACGGCGCCGGCATGCGGCGTATCTGGAGTTGCTGCAGGAAATCGACGGTTTGCGGCAAATCGCGCTGTGGCTGGAGCAATCGCTGACCGAAGATTATCGCGCTCAGCCGCTGACAGCGGAAAAGCGCGCCGTCTACGCGGCCTTACAGCAAGCTTGCGCGACCTTGAGACAGGGTTTCACCAACCGGCAAGACCTCAGCGACGGCGTGGCCGCGTTATTGGACGACGAGGTATTGCGGGGTTACGCAGGGACTGGTCAACCGACGGTGCTAACCGCATTTTGGCAAGCCTTGCAACGCATTGCTGCGCTGATGAAACGTTTGCATCAGCCGGCGACGGACTCGGACCCGGCTGAAACGGAAACCGAGCCGCAAACCGTCTATCCGGCCTGGCTGGGCTACGAATTTTGGCGGCGACACGCCGACAGTCTGCAATTCGGCATCAAGTTTTCGTTGGGCGCCATCCTTTGCATGCTGATCGTGCAAAGCCTAGATTGGCCGGACATCAACACCGCGATACCGACTTGCCTGGTGGCCGCGCAGACCAGTCTTGGCGCCGATTACCGGCTGTCGCTGCTCAGGGTCGGCGGCGCCGCGTTAGGCGGAGCGTGCGCCTATGTGTACGTGTGGGTGTTTCAGTCGCAGTTCGATTCCATCATCGGCTTCATGCTGGCGACCGCGCCGTTTTGGGCTTTGGCGGCCTGGATCACCGCCGGCAGCGAGCGCATCGCCTACCTCGGCCGCCAGTTGGGTTTTTCGTTTGCGTTGTTCGTACTGCACGACTTCGGCGCGGTCGAGGATCTATTTTTGCCGCGCGACCGCGTCATCGGTATTTTGCTGGGTCTGACGGTGATGGGCGCACTCGATTATGCGTTGTGGCCGCGCCGGTCCGCGGCGTTGGCGCGTCACCATTGCATCGCCGCGTTGCGTACGCTGGCCAAACTGACGGTGCGACTGCCGGATCCCGGCCATCTGATGAGCTATACGCTGCCGCTGCGGCTGGCGGCGGAAAAGGATTTGGCCGCGGCGCAAGACTTGCTGGCACATGCGGTGCTGGAACCGGATGCCCGCCAAGCCGGCAAGATGCGCGAACGCGGCGTATTGCGCGCGATCATTCGGGACGCGAGCAATCTGTCGGCATTGCTTCAGGTCCGCAAGCGCTATCGTTTGCTGAGCGGCCAGCAATTCGACCGTTTTCCCGAGGCTTTGCAACGCCACAGTCGCGACTTCGACGCTGAGCTGGCCAAGACCCTGGCCCACACCGCCGACGTCGTTGCCGGCGAAAAAGCCGTCGATTTATACGACGCCGATGCGATTGGCCAATTACTGCGGCAGAGTTACATCCGGTATCACGATATCGGCAGCCTGCCGGCCGACCTGGCGATGGAATGGGAATTGCGCTTCTTGCTGGACGAGCAAATCTTGAACTATTTGGAGCGCTTGCAAAATGCCGCGTCGAAATCCTTCCCCGAAACGTCACCCGGTTTTACGAACCGTTAATCCATGTCCGGCGTATATCTCGGTCTGCCTTGTTGAGGCTATTTCGGTACGTTGCGACCGTTGGTTTCGAAACAAAATAAATTGAGGTGTTTGCCCACGCTAAAACGCTCTTATCGGTGACTCATTCATTTTCAGGAGAACCGATGAATCCGCTACGAGATTTGCTGGCCGCCGCGCCACTGGCCGTTTGCCTGGCTTCCGCGCAGGCCGAGGAACAAACCTTCCACTTCAACATTCCGGTCCAGCCGTTGCCGGCGGCGTTGGACGCGCTGGCGGCCCAGACCGGCATCAAACCGTTTTATTCCGATCAGGTCGTCTCCGGCAAAACCGGCCATGCGGTATCCGGCAATCTGACCGCCGCGCAGGCTTTGCAGCAACTTTTGTCGGGTACCGGCTTGAGTTTCAAATTCAACGGCGATCATGCGGTGGCGATTACCCAACCGGATGCCAATTCCGCCGCGACCTTGGCGGCGGTGACGGTGGTTGCCAAGGCGAACGCCGAGCAGTTCGATCCCAACAACGCCAACTACAATCGCGCGTTCGCGTCGGCGTCGACAAAAACCGATACGCCGTTAATGGATACGCCGATGACGGTGCAGGTCGTGCCCCGGCAGGTCTTGAGCGATCAGCAGGCCATCCGCCTGGAAGACGCGGTCAAAAACGTCAGCGGCGTGCAGCCGGTATGGACATCGGGCGGGCAAGGCCAGGACTTCGTGATTCGCGGCTTCGGCACCAACTATTCCCGATTTCGCAACGGTCAACGTATATCCAACTTCAATGCCGACTTGGCCAACATCGAACAAGTGGAAGTCTTGAAAGGTCCGGCGGCGATGTTGTTCGGCCGGGTTCAGCCGGGCGGCATGGTCAACGTCGTCACCAAAAAGCCGCTAAGCGAAGCGCATTATTCGCTGCAACAACAATTCGGCAGTTACGATTTATACCGCACCGTCGCGGAGGCCACCGGACCGCTGAACGACGACAAGAGCTTGGCTTACCGCCTGGATTTCGGTTACACCGACCGAAACTCCTTTCGCGATTTCGTCAGCCAAACTCAAGTATTCGTGGCGCCGTCGTTGCATTGGCAAGCCAGCGATGCGACCGAATTCAATCTGAGCCTGGAATATATGGATCGTAACTTGCCTTACGATACCGGTATTCCGGCCGTCGGTACGCGAGTGGCCAACGTACCCATCAACACCAATTACGGTCAACCCGGCGGGCAGTTCAACCAAGATCCGTCCGATAGCACGCTGTTGGATTTCAATTGGTCGCACGCATTCAACGATCATTGGACCTTCAAGAACGGTTTCGTCGCCAACTGGACCACCCAGCATTACCGCGAATTGCTGGTCGCTGTATTTCAGCCTTTGTTGGCAACCGACAACAATCCGCAGGTCGTTCGTCGCGGCTCGCAATTCGAAGATCGCACCGAGGAATCCTATAACGCGTTTTTTAATTTAAACGGCAAATTCGCGACCGGTCCGGTCAACCACAACGTTTTGGTGGGCGGGGATTACTTTTACGACGAGGTGCGCCAATCCGGCTTCTTCGGTTTCAATGCCGTCAACGCGCCGGCCAACAGTCCTTATCATTTTCCCGCCGATTTCGGCGGCGGCAATTTCGCCTTTACCCGGGTCAACCTTTACAACCCGGTTTACGCGAATTTGGATTACAACGCCTACGAATTTCAACGCATCAACCATCCCAACGATTTCTCGATCAACCAAACCTCCTGGTACGGCCTTTACTTCCAAGATCATCTGGCATTTTTCGACGGCAAATTGCAAATTCTGGGCGGCGGCCGCTACGACTGGGCCCACCAGGCTACGGGCGCCTCGACTTCTTATCAAAACTCCGCCGATCAGAACGACAACTACAACGGCTACATTCCCAGTTTCGGCAACGTCAATCTCGCGGCCCAAAGCGAGGGGTTTTTTAGCCCCCGAGTCGGTATTCTGTACCGCCCATGGAATTGGCTGTCACTGTACGGCAACCGAGTGGAGGGATTCGGGACGAACAACGGCCGCTCCGAGAGCGGACAACCGTTGAAACCCGAAACCGCCGAACAGTATGAAGCCGGCTTGAAAGGCGAATGGTTTAAAGGCGATTTGACCGCTAATCTGGCCTATTTTCATATCGATAAACAAAATGTGGCAACCCTGGTTCGGGAAGGCATTTCCGAGACCATCGGCGCCGCGCGCAGCCAAGGTATCGAAATGGACGTCGCCGGGCAATTGGGCGGCGGCTTTAGCCTGATCGCCAGCTATGCGTTCACCGACGCCCGTATCACCCAGGACGGCGCGTTGTCCGGCAACATCGGCCACCGCTTGCCGAACGTCGCCGAACACTCCGGTAGCACCTGGCTGAAATACGCCTTTCAACATCAGGCCTTGTCCGGTTTACAACTTGGAATCGGCGCCTATCTGGCCGGTAAGCGGGAAGGCGACAATGCCAATAGCTACCAGTTGCCCGGCTACGTGCGGGTCGATACCTCGGTCGGATACAGTTTGCACTTGGGTGCCAGCAAACTCACCACCCAATTGAACGTTTACAATATTTTCGATAAGCGCTATTTCGTGGCGGGCGAACCCTATAACGCCAATCGCGCCTGGAATATGCCCGGCGATCCGTTGACGGTGATTGGGTCGATGAAGTTGGAGTTTTAAACCGGATAGACGGCACGGCAGGGCGGTTGGTTTGCGTGGTGCTTGGTCGCGCTAAGGCCGATCGCTTTGCGGCGATCGGCCGTGATTATTGATAACGCAGCGCCGGAGTATTTGCTATAAAGGCGATTTTTGTCCCTGCATCAGTGATGGCCCGAAAACAAAATTGGCTGGAACGCTTGTTCAGACTGCACCGGCAGGAGTTGCTGGGATTTGCCGGGCAGCGCTTGGACGATGCCGCCGAAGACCTGGTGCAGGATGCGTATCTGCGCTTGTTGGAACACGAGGCGCCGGATGCGATCTTGAACCCGCGCGCTTATTTGTATCGGGTAACCGCCAATGCTGCGGTGGATTTGCGCCGCAAGCGGCAGGTACGCGAACTGTACGACGGCGAAATCGAAGATTTCGATCAAATCAGCAGCTCGGTAGCAACGCCTGAAGCCATATCGGCCGATCAACAAACCCTGCGCTTGTGCATGCAGGTGTTGCAGGAATTGCCGGAAATCCAACGGCATATTTTTCTGTTGCACCGCATCGAAGGCTACAGTCATCGGGAAATCGCCGAGACCCTGAATCTGCCGCGACGTACGATCGAGCGGCATTGCGCGAAAGCATTGGAACTATTCCTGACGGCAGTGGACGCCGCCGATTGGGATAGGGATTGATCGCGTGGCCGCCCGAATGCCCATGAACTCGACGAATAGCGACGAGCGAGACGCCCGGATACGCAAGGAAGCCTCGGCCTGGCTAGCGCGCCTGAATTCCGGCGACTGCTCAACCGACGATCGTGTCGGCTTCGAGGCCTGGTTGGTCATGGATACTCGCCACGCGGACGCCTTTCGCCGCGCGGAGCGTTTATGGCGCGAGTTGGCCGGTCTGGGCGAATTGGCGCGGCCGCAACTTAAACAGGCTCAAGCGGTTTACCGGCACGCTCGCCGCAAGCGATGTTGGCCGATGGCCGGTTTGGCCGCCGCCGCATTACTGGCCGGCGTATTGATCGTCAATCCGCCGATCTGGCAGTGGCTGACCGCCGAGCGCTTTACGACAGGCAAGGGCGAACGGGAAACCGTGACGTTGAGTGACGGTTCCAGCATCGAATTGAATACCGACACGGCGATTCGGGTCAATTACTCGGCGCGGGCCCGCCGGGTCTGGCTGGAGCGGGGAGAGGCCTGGTTTAGCGTGGCCCACAATAACTTAACCCGGTTCGAGGTTCGCGTCGGCGAGGGGTGGATAGAGGATATCGGCACCCAATTCAATGTGCGCCGGGATCCGGCGAACGTCGATGTCGCTGTTCAAGAGGGCGAAGTCGCGGTTAAGGTTGCCACGAACCCCGAGGTGCTGCATTTGACCGCCGGTCAGCAAACCAACTTTGATCGACAAGGGCATGCCGCGCCGGTGCGGGCCGGCGATCTAGCAGCCATTGCCGCGTGGCGGGGCGGGGTGCTGGTTTTGAAAAATCTGACCCTGGCGGACGTGGCGCGGGAGCTGGAGCGCTATCATGCGGTGTCGATTGAAATCGCCGACGCTGACTTGCGGCAATTGTCGGTCAGCGGCCGCTTTCCGACCGACAATCTGCCACTGGCCCTGAATACCATCGCCACCGCATTGCCGGTCAGGATCGCGCATTTGGACGGTAACCGAATCGGCATTCTGGCCAGGCGATAAATTTCGGCACGGGAGTGTTTAAACGGCCGGGCGCTGATTGTCAAATCGGCGAATGTGGCGGTGTTTTATTTTTGAAACGGTCTTATCGAACGGAACCCAAACCACGATAAGGAGAACCGATGTCAAACATGCCGCTGTATATTTTCGTTGCCCCGTTGCTGCTGGCCTCCAGCGCCGCGCGGGCGGAAGACCAGACTTTCGCGATCAATATTCCCGCCCAACCGCTGGCCCGCGCGTTGGATGCTTTATCGCGGCAGACCAGCGTGCAACCGTTTTACGCCGATGGCGCGGTGGCCGGCAAAACCGCGCCGGCGGTTAACGGCCGCTTCAGTGTGGCGCAGGCCTTACAGCAGTTGTTGGCCGGTAGCGGTCTAGTGTTCAGTTTTACCGCAGCCAACACCGTCGCGATCAAGCCGGCGGGGGCGGCGGTGGACCATGTCGAGACGCTGGGCGCGGTGACAGTGACCGCTCAAACGGCTTACTTGGCCGATGATCCCTACAATCCTAGCTATCATCGCACCAACGCCAGTACCGCGACCCGCACCGATACGCCGTTGATGGACACGCCGACTTCGATACAAGTCGTGCCGCAACAAGTCTTGAAGGATCAGCAAGCGATTACATTGGCCGACGGCTTGCGCAACGTCAGCGGCGTGCAAATCAGCCCGTCGCCAACCTACGAAAACTTTACCGTGCGCGGCTTCGACATGAACGGCGCGACCTACCGTAACGGCATTCGCGAAGCCTCCTGGGCGGCGGAAACCGCCAATGTCGAGCGTTTGGAAGTGCTGAAAGGTCCCGGCGCGATGCTGTACGGTCGGATCGAGCCGGGCGGGATGATCAATCGGGTTTTAAAAAAGCCGCTGCTCACGCCGTACTACTCGCTGCAGCAACAGTTCGGCTCGTTCGATAATTATCGGACCACGTTGGATGCCACCGGCGCGTTGAACCAGGATAAAACCTTCGCCTACCGCTTCAATCTGGCCTACCAGGACACCAAATCCTTTCGCGACTTGTTTTACCGCGACCGTATCTTCATCGCCCCGCAATTTACCTGGAAGGTCAGCGATCGGACCGAGGTCAATTTCGGTATGGAATATCAACGCGACGACTTTCGCTGGGACGACGGGCTTCCGGTGCTGAACGGAGCGACTCGACCGGCCAATTTGCCGATCAACACCGCGTTAAGCGATCAGTCGGCGCACGCCAATCAGGAGCGCAATGTCGCCGACCTGAACTGGTCGCATGCTTTTAACGACGATTGGAAAATCAGTCAGCAATTTTCGGCCTTTCTCGGCAGCCGGATTCAATACGACATTTTTCCGTACGGCATTCATGCCGACCAGCGCACCGTCGATCGCTACAATTGGGACAACAATGTCAAAAGTTCGCAAACCTATTCGTTCAATACCAATCTGTTGGGCCATCTGAATACCTGGGGCGTCAAACATACCTTGTTGGTGGGTCACGACTATTACGCGTACACCGACGAAAGCCAGAATCGCTGCTGCGCCAGCGTCGATAGTATCGACATCTATAACCCGCAGCCTTTTACCGGCAACTTGGCGCTGCTACCGTTGAATTACGGCCATTACCATCAGGAATGGAACGGCGTGTATTTTCAGGATCAAATGGTGTTCTGGGACAGGCTGCATTTATTGGGCGGCGGCCGCTATGACTGGGCCGACTACGGCGTCGGCAGCTCCGGCAGTTCCTATGCCGCCGCCGAGGCCGCCATGAACGCAAACCATGTGTCGGCCGGAAAATTCAGTCCGCGGGTCGGCGTGTTGTATCGGGCCTTTCCGTGGCTGTCCTTGTACGGCAACTACACCGAATCGCTGGGTACCAATAATTCCTACAGCGCCCGCAATACGGACGGCACGCCGTTAAAGCCGCAAGAAGCCAGACAATTCGAAGGCGGCATCAAGACCGAACTGTTCGATCAAAAATTGACCGCCAGTCTGGCTTATTTCGATATCGTCAAAACCAATTTGGCCACCGGCAATCCCGATCCAACGCTGGCTTTACTTGGCTATACGACCACGGTGGGCGCGGCACGCAGTCGGGGCGTTGAGTTCGACTTGGCCGGGGAGCTATCCGAGAATTGGAGTTTGATCGCCAATTACACCTATTTGGATACCCGCATTACTAAGTTTACCGAGCAGGACGTCTACGGTGGCGTCAGCCTGCTGGGCAAGCGTTTTCCCAACGCACCGTGCCATTCGGCTAATGTCTGGTTGAAATACGAATTCACCGATCCGGCCTTCGCCGGCCTCAGTTTGGGCAGCGGTATCCGCGTGACCAGCCAGCGCCAGGGCGATCCGCAAAACAGCTATCAATTGCCGGGCTATGCGACCTGGGACGCTTCGGCGGCTTACAAATTTAAGGTGGGGCCGACTCGGATGACCGCGCAACTCAACGCTTATAATCTGTTGGATAAGCGCTATTTCACCGGGGCTGATACCTTCGACGCCAGCCAGCGCTACTATGGCAATATGCCCGGCGCGCCGATCAGTTTTATCGGTTCTATCAAGGTCGAGTACTAGGTCTATAACCGACGGAAAGGTAGCGGTCGAAAACGCCGGCGCTATCGGGGATAATGGGCGGTTTGAGATTCGGGTGCTACCCGGCCTGGCGGACGGCGTCGAGTCTGGCAGGGTGCGGCGACACTGAGTCTCGGTTTGCAAACAACTCAACCCGATAGGTCGGCCCATGCATACACCCTCTAAACTGCTGTTGGAAAACCGCGCCTGGTCGCAGGACATGGTCGCCAAGGATCCCGGTTATTTCATCGAGTTGGCCAAGGAACAGCGCCCGGATTTTTTATGGATCGGTTGTTCCGATAGTCGGGTGCCGGCCGAAACAGTGGTCAATGCTCAGCCCGGCGAAATCTTCGTGCATCGCAACATCGCCAATCAGGTGATTACCACCGATTTCAATTGCCTGAGTGTCTTGCAATATGCCATCGCGGTTTTGAAGGTAAAACATATCGTCGTTTGCGGCCATTACGGTTGCGGCGGCGTCAAGGCGGCGATGCAGCCGCAACGCGGCGATCTGACGATTACCAATAAGTGGTTGATGCACATCAAGGATGTTTATCGGCTGCATCAGGACGAGCTCGCTTATTTGAGCGAAGACAAAAAAGTCGATCGGATGATAGAGCTGAATATCCTGGAGCAGGTACACCGTTTGTCGCATACCTCCATCGTGCAGACGGCCTGGAAACACGGCCACCAGCCGACCTTGCACGGTTGGGTGTACGGATTGAACGACGGGATCATCGAGCAATTGATAGAGCTGGATCATACCGCCGAGATTCCGCCGATCTATCGTTACGGCGCCTAAGCGGACCCGGCGGGTCCGCGGTTAACTCTCCAGCTGGTAGCCCTTGTCCCGAAACAGCCGAAGCGCGGCGTCGGCGACCTGCGGGTCGAACATGATCCCCCGCTTACTTTCGATTTCCGCCAAAGCGGTGTCTATGCCCAAACCAGGCCGGTAAGGGCGATGGGAGGCCATCGCTTCGATGACGTCGGCAACTGCTATGATCCTGGCCTCCAGGTGAATTTCCTCGCCCTTTAAGCCTTGCGGGTAGCCGGAACCGTCCAGCCGTTCATGGTGTTGACCGACAAACTCGGCGATCGGCCACGGGAAATCGATGGCTTTCAGGATGTCGTAGCCGTCCTGGGCATGCAATTTGATCAGCGAGAATTCCAGTTCGGTCAGCCGGCCCGGCTTGCACAGAATTTCCGCCGGAATCTTGACCTTGCCGACATCGTGGACGACCGCGGCCAGATGCATGCCTTCGATGCGATTATCCGGCAGGTTCATTTCTCGGGCAATTTCGGTGGCGACCTGGGCGACCCGGCGTTGGTGACCCGCGGTATACGGATCGCGCATCTCGACGGTAGCGGCGATTGCGGTGATGGATTCCAGTAAATTGGCCCTCAACTTCAATTCGCTACGTTTCAGCGACTGGGTACGCTCCTCGACCATGTCGCCCAAATGGTGGCGCAGCCGGTTGAGTTCCAGGTGGGTGTGGACGCGGGCTAGCAGTTCCTCGCGCTGGAACGGTTTGGTCACGTAATCGACCGCGCCTAATTCGAAGCCGCGCAGTTTTTCCTGGGTGTCGGACATTGCACTGACGAAAATGACCGGCACGTCGCTGGAGCCGGGAATTTGCTTAAGCCGTCTGCAGACTTCGAAGCCGTCCATGCCCGGCATGCTGACGTCAAGCAAGGCCAGTTCCGGTGCCTGGATCTCGGCAGCGTGCAGCGCCAGTTCGCCGCTGATCGCCGAGCGCACTTCGTAGCCCTCGGCCTTGAGTACGTCGGTCAGCAGCCTGAGCGAGGCCGGCGTATCGTCCACCGCTAAGATCAAGCCTTTGGACGAAGTCGAACCGGGTTGTTCATTGAGCATTGGGTTTTCCCTGGTCAAGGCGGGCCTCCTCCGGTTGCGCGGCCGCGACTTGGGTTGGCGCGGCCGATGGGTTTGGGTACTCGAATTTCTCCGCCGGGAGCCGTTATCTGTGGCTGCCGGCGGAGGAATTCGCCGATTCTGCCGACAGGCGCTTCCTTGGTTGTCAACGCTCCTGAATCAGCGCCGCATCGGTCGTATACAACCGGTTATTGTATGCCGAGTTGTCTTGCCCTGCACGAGCGGCTTCCCTTTTTAAGCTAAGGTTTTGAGCATCGCGTCACGCCGGATCGTTAATCATAGTGCGCCATCTTGCGTCGAGCGTTCGTTGAATGGCCAGAATATAGCCATTGGTGGACCGGCGCCGATCTAGCCGTTCTTCCGCTTAGCGGCATCCAGATATCCGAGCAACGCTTGATAATTGAATTGGTCGGCCACGCCGGACAACGCGACCGCCAGGCTTGGGTCTAGCAAGGCGATTTCGGCGATCAGCGCGGCGACCGCTTCGCTGTTCAGGTTTTCCAAGGCGTCGGTCAGCCGATTGCGCAATTCGGCCGGAAGCGCCGCCAGCGCGTCGGTATCCACGGCCGGCGCGGCGGTGGCCGGCGCCTCGCTGGCGTAGCGATAGCTCAGTCCCAGCTGCCGCGCCAGGCAGTCGTATATTTCCGCGAACTGGTAAGGCTTACGGATCACGTCGTCCATGCCGGCGTCCAACATTTCCTGCTGCTGTTCCTGAAACGCCGACGCGGTGACCGCGATAATTTTAACGTGTCGTCCTCCCGGCGCTTGCCGAATCCGCTGGGTGGCCTCGATGCCGTCCATCACCGGCATGCGCCGGTCCATCCAAATCAAGTCCGGATGCCAGTTTTCGAATAGCGTTACACAATCCCGGCCATTCTCTGCGAATTTCGTGTCCAGGCCCAAGCCGGTCATCAAGCGTCCCAGCAGCAAGCGGTTTTCGTGCTGATCCTCGGCGATCAGTATCCGGTAACGGGGTTGACCGCCGGCCAGGCCGATCACCTTGCCGCCGGAAGCGGAGGATAACTCGGTAATACCCTCCGCGCCGGCCAGCGCCACCGGTAACTCCACTCGAAACAGCGAGCCTTGGCCCAATTCGCTTTTAACGCGAATGTCGCCGCCCAGCATCCGGACGAATTGGCGGGTAATCGTCAGTCCCAAGCCGGTCCCTTGTTGAGAGACGCCGTCGGCCAACTGTACGAAGGGTTCGAACAAGCGCGATTGATCTTCCGCCGCGATGCCGGGGCCGCTGTCCTCCACCTCGATAAGCAAATGATGTTTGGCGTTGTGTTTGATCCCCATCCGCAGCGTGACGTGTCCGTGCTCGGTAAATTTCACGGCGTTGTTGATCAGATTGATTAATATCTGGCGGATGCGGGCTTCGTCGGAACTGACGTAGCGAGGGCATTCGTCGGCTTGCTCGAGCACCAGCGACAAACCTTTTTCGCGAGCCCGGATGCGCATCATCTCGGTGACGTCCTTGACCAGCGCGTATAAATCGAACGCGGCGATGTCCAGTTGCAGGCGGCCCGCTTCTATTTTCGCGACTTCCAGTACGTCGTTGATCAGATTGAGCAAATGCTCGCCGCTACGATTGATGATATCCAAGCTCTCCGCCTGATGCTCGGTGATCTGCGGGTCGTGGCGCATCATGCCGGAGAAACCCAAGATCGCGTTGAGCGGCGTCCGCAATTCGTGGCTCATATTGGCTAGGAATACGCTTTTGGCCTTGTTGGCGGCTTCCGCCGCGTCGCGGGCCAGCCGCAATTCGTCGGTGCGGCGCCGCACGGTGTCTTCCAGTTGTAGCTTATATTGGTCCAGCTCCGCCTCGATACGCTTGCGCTCGGTAACATCGCGGGCGATCGCCAGCACGCTGGCTACCTCGCCATGTTCGCCGAGTTCCGGAATATGGCGAATTTCGGTGGTACGTCCGGTCGGCCAGGTAAATTCCATCAAATTCGGCGCGCCGCTGCCGACAACCCCCAACACGGCGTTCAGCAATGGTTGCGTCAGGTCCGGATTGCCCGGTATCGGCAATTCGCATACGGTCTTGCCGATCGGCGACATTCCGGCAGTTCCCGAGCTGCGCGCGGCCGCCGCATTGATGTACAGATGGCGGCCCAGGGTGTCGAAGCGTACGATGCCGTCGGGATGGTTCTCGGTCAGCGTGCGAAACTCGCGCACCCTTTTCGCCAGGGCCGCCTCGGCTTGCTTGCATTCGCTAACGTCCCGGCAAATGACCAAGTTGTAGATTTGGCCGGCGAATTCGAACACATTGGCCGTCACTTCCACCGGAAAGCGTCGGCCGTCCCGGCGTTGATGCTGGGTTTCGAATTGCGCGCGCCGCCGCTCGCTCAGTTCCCGCCGGAAGCTCGCCCACATCGCGTCGGTCCAATCCGGGATGATGTCGAATAGGCTCATGCCGCCGGTGAGTTCTTCGCGGCTATAGCCCAGGGTGCGCACCGTACTTAGATTGGCATACAAAAAACGCGGGTCGTTCTCGCCCATCAACAATATCGTCTCCTCGACTCGATCCAGCGCAAAGCTCAGCAAGTGCAGGCGTTGCTGGGTTTGCTTGCGTTCGGAAAGGTCGTAGGTCAGGCCGACGAAGCCGCCGATCCGTCCGGCATCGTCGCGCAAAGCGGTAATCGACAAATACACCGGAATCCGTTGCCCGTTCTTACGGATGAAGGTCCATTCGCGTTCCTCCGGTTGATGACGCATCGGCTTGGCGGTGAATACCTCGAAGCCCGGCGATAGGGTTACTCCGAGTTCCGCGGAAAGCTCGCGAGCGTAGCGGGCGATTTCCTCGCCGTCGTGCCAAAGCGCGGGTGTCGCGCGGCCGACGACTTCGCTTGCGGCATAACCCAGTAAACGCTCGGCGGCCGGATTGAAACTGGTGACGGTGCCGTCCGGGGATGTGGAGATGATACCGTGGGCGATGTTTTGCAATATCGTGTGTTGGAACACGTTGGCATGGCGCAATGCCTGCTCGCGTTCCTGGATTGCCGCCATCATCGCGTTGAAGTTTTGTCCCAAGCGCGCCAGTTCCTCGGCGCCGCCGGCCGGCACGCGGTGGCGGTAATCGGCCGAGAACCTCACCCGTTCGCTTGCGTCGGTCAGTGCGGCGATCGGCGCGACGATGGCGCGCTTCAGCATCAGTTGTTGGCCTATCGTGGCGATCAGCAGCACCAGCACGCCGCCGCCGAATAAAGCGAAGATTTCGCGGGTTTGCTGCTCGATGGCCGCCATACTCATGGCCAGATACAGCCTGGCGCCGCTGGATAAGGTTTGCAACCAGTCGGCGCGCTCGCGATTCACGAAAATCCCGTCCTTTTCGGGAAGTGCCCGCGCTAGAGAGCTTTGCGGCAAACGCTCGAAACTCGCCAACACCCGGCCGTTGTCCAACACGATCGCCGCCGCTTGAATTTGCGGATTGGATTTTAAGGTGTCGAGGATTTCCTGCGCACGCGTCGGATCTTCGAAGGCGATGGCTGTATCGGTGCCAACCGCGATCATTCGCGCGTAGGGTTCGATGATTTGCGCGGCTCTTTGCTCCCGCGTCAGGTTTTGAAACATTGCCAAGCCGGCGCCTGCCAACAGAAACGCCAGCAGGGCGCTGCCCCACAGAATCAGTACCAGCCGGCCTTGGATGTTGGATGGCATCGTCATCGCTTAGCGTACCCGGCGAAAAATACCGTTGATCAAGATTTCGTTGGAGACTTCCAGCAGCTTGGTTTGAATCGTCAGCGAAACGGCGCGGGCTTGATCGAGATTAATGGTCATGCCGACCCGCTCGTCGACTTTAAAGCGGATAACGCCGCCATCCGCAATAAAGTCTTCCGCATCGCCGACCGTCAGTACCGGTTTTCGTTTCAGCTCGGCCAACGCGGCGTGGCGAAGCGTAATGTCGGTGTACGCAACAAAGACGATATGGCAGATAGGCAAATCCACCGTGCGTTCCGCTCGAACGATTTCAAACGCGTGACCTTGCTCGCTTCTATCCTTGACGCTGGTTTCCAGTACCTCGCCGAACGGGTCCGGGCCCAACACCGCGATGCACCAAGGCCTATCGACGCTGGGGGAAACCGGCTCCGGCCAAGTGACGTAGCGGGCGAAATTGCGTAAAAACGCGGCTTTGACGCGAATCGCGCTGCTCTGCCCCGGCGTCGGGTCGGCATTCACCGCCGGAACCAACATACCCAGCAACAGTGCCGCGATGCCCAAGCGGCGCCGGGAACGCCGATTGAGTCGCGGGGTGGCGTCGAAACAGGCGAGGTCGGCGTGTTTCATGGTTCAGGTGCCGCCATCAAAACTTGACGGAGAAACTGATCGTCAGCTCGCGCGGCCGGCCGCGGCTGCTTTGCGAGGGACGATATTGTTCGTCGAGCAGATTTTTCCCCATGAAATCCACGCTCAGTTCGTGTTCGCCGATTCGCCAGCTATAGCCGATCAACGCGTTCAACAGCAGATAGGTTTGCCGGTCCGAGCTTGGGGTATCCGATAACAAGGTTTGATCGTAGACGAAATTGAAGCCGCCACCGATATGCAAGCCGCGCCAGGCGTCGGCCTTGAAGTCGTAACGCGTCCATAGATTGGCAAGATGCGGCGCGCTCATTTGCAGCGGCGCGTTATGAAATCGCAGCGCATTCTTGTAATACGCTAGGCCGGTGGCGTCCAGCGTATCGGGGTTCTGAGCCAGGATGGCATCGTCCCGGCCGGTGAACTCGGTAATCTTGGCATCCATATAGGTATAGGATAGATAGAGCTGCCATTGCTCGGTCAATTGGGCGGTGGCATCCCATTCAATGCCGCGCGAAGTTTGCTTGCCGGTCTGTACGCCGTAGATCGTCACGACGCCGTTGGCGTCGGTAACGGCCAAGTCGTTGACGATGTTTTTATTTTCGATGTCGAAGTAGCTCAAGGTGCTGGACAGGCGGCCGTCGAGCCATTCCGCTTTGATGCCGACGTCGTAGCCACGGCCCTCGCTGGGGTCCGGAATGGCTGTGCCGCCGTCAAGACGGTTGATGGAAAATGTGCCGGGGACGAAGGATTCGGCATAGCTGGCGAACCAGGACCATTCCCGCGTCAATTTGTACAACAGCCCGTACTGTGGCGTCACTCGGCTGGCGCTAACCCGCGGCTGCGACCGCTGGTTCAAGACGTCGCTAAGCCGGCTTTCGGTCTCGGTCCAACGCCAGCCGGTCAGCACCAGTAAGCGATCTCCGAAAAATCCGAAGGTCGAGCCGCCGTAAACCGACTTATCCGCCGCGTTGAGGTTTTGGTCGAACCGGGAAGCTGTCAATCCCGACAAGCCGATCGAGGTGTGGCGATTCCAGGTCGAGGGATCGCTCAAATCCCATAGCGGCAGCGGCGACGCGGTCGGATTGCCGCCGAGGCTTGGATCGTTGGGCGCCTGACCGGCCCAGCGGTGAAAATTGCGGTCCACGTACTGCCCACCGAACAACAGGCGCAGACTGGCGAAGCCCAAATCGTAACGGCCGACGCCTTGCAGTTCGATCGTGTCGTCGCGGTTGCTGTAGACCTGATGGCGAACCCGCCGCCCCTGTAAGGTCGTGACGTTGTTCGCCATGCCGAAATTGCCGGTGGCCAATGCATCCACGTCGTATTCCATATGGGAATAGCCTGCCCGCAAATTCCAGTGTTCGTCGGCTTTGAAGTCTAGCCAGGTGCTGAGGTTATGGGTATTGCTATGGCGATAATCGCTGTAGGCCATGCCGTTCCAGGTGTCAGGCAGGCCCGGCACGTCGACGCCGGATCGGTTGGGATCGGTTGCACTGGGCATGATGCCGGTCCAAGTACCGTAACCGGGCTTTTGCATTAATTGCGGCGCTTCGATCTTTTCGAACCGCTCGTATTTCAGCGATAGGCTGAAGCGGTCGATGGGCTGCCAAAGCAGGGATGGCGAAATATTCCAGGCATGGGCGTCGTAAGGCTCCCAATAGTGCAAATCTTGGTCGTGAGAGGCCGCCATTCGGTAGAACAGAGTTTTCGAGGCCGGCCCGGTTACATCGGTTTCAAAGCGGTATTGGCCGTAGGAACCGTAACGGGCGGCGGCATTCGCCGCGAATTGGCGCCGAGGCGTTTTGGTGATGACGTTGACGATACCGCCCGGCGCGACTTGCCCGTACAGAAACGAGGCCGGCCCCTTGACGACTTCCACTCGCGACACATTCGTGAAATCCAGAATCGACGGACCATGCACCCCGTCCCGCAAGGTCTGAATATTGCCGCCGGCCAACGAGCCAACGGTAAAGCCGCGGATCGCCAGATTCGCGTTACCTTCGTTGAAATCGTTGCTCCGATAGGT
Organism: Methylomonas sp. MS20; assembly: GCF_050275925.1. Taxonomy (NCBI): domain Bacteria; kingdom Pseudomonadati; phylum Pseudomonadota; class Gammaproteobacteria; order Methylococcales; family Methylococcaceae; genus Methylomonas; species Methylomonas sp. MS20. The sequence continues at coordinate 2,704,466 of NZ_CP189962.1, read as the reverse complement.
GACGCCGGGAGAATAGCGGGCGATGTCGAAAATCTCGCGAGGCCGTTGATCCTTGATAAAGGCTTCGGTAAAGCTTTGGATCGCGAAAGGCAATTCGCGAATCGGCGCGTCGAAACGCGAGCCGGACACCGAGTAGGAAGCCCGGTAACCGCTATCGAGCTCGCTGGACACTTCGAAGGGCGAGACCTTGACCTTGACCAGCTCGTCAATGTCCATGTCCGCGACATCCTTTAACGGGCCGTTGAATTCGTCGACGGCGGCTAGCGCTTCGCTTAGGCTTTCGAGAGCGTTGGAGTTTGAGGGGGCCGAATCGGGCTGGGTGGCGCTGGCCGGTTTAGCGGGCGAGATTGCGGTGTCCTCAGGTTCGTTCGCGCTCGCAAGCGAAGCCAACTGCGACAAACTCAGCGCTAACGCCAGTTTGGCAATCGCCGTTAAGTCGGCGTCATGCTTACCTGCTTTCATTCGAAGCCCCCGGAAAATTCGTTAAACCGCATACGGATTTTCAGCGTCACCACGCCACTTACGTTAGCCGATAAGCATAGCCGATAGGTCGAAAACCACGCGAATATTCAAGTTAGGCTAGCCGAGCTGGCGGCGACGCGGCCGCGTAGCGTGCCGCCGGTTAGTCGAGGTCCGCGGTTTCCAGGAGTTTCAAAATGCCCGGATAGTCGAAATTCACCGCCAATGCGGCCAGCCGCTCCGCCAGCGCGGCGTGTCCGACGCCGATTTGACTTATCGCCGCCGCTATTTGGGCAGCGTCCAGGCTCTCCAGTGCCTGCCGCAGCGATAGGCGCAACGGCGCCGGCAAGTCGGCCAGCGAGTCCTCGATCGGAGCGTTGGCGGGAGGTTCAACCATATTCGATAAACGGTCGTCAACGAAATCGACACCCAAATGCCTGGCCAAGCAATCGTAAATTTCCTGGAAGCGATAAGGCTTGGGAATGAAGTCGTCCATGCCGGCGTCGAGCATTTCCTGCTGTTCTTCCCGGAAGGCGGAAGCGGTAACGGCGATAATCTTGATCCGGTTGCCGCCTGGTAGGCGGCGGATTTGCCGGGTCGCCTCGACGCCGTCCAGCACCGGCATCCGTCTATCCATCCAAATCAGATCGGGTTGCCAGTCCCGACAGAGATCCAAACACTGTTGGCCGTTGCCCGCAATTCGGGTTTCCAGGCCAAGACGGTTCATCAATTGCCGGAGTAGAATCTGGTTTTCGATTTGGTCGTCGGCGATCAAGATTCGATAAGTCGGTTGGCCAGGCGCCAGGCGGATCGCCGACCCCGATCTGGGGGTAATGCTTACCGGAAATGCCTCATCCGCCACTAGTTCGACCGGCACGTCGACGGAAAATAGCGAGCCCTTGCCGGGCGTGCTGGTCACCGAGATTCGGCCTCCCATCAATTCGACGAATTGTCGGGTAATGGCCAAGCCAAGTCCGGTGCCTTTTTGATCGCCGTTATCCGCCAACTGCACGAACGGTTCGAACAAGCGTTGTTGATCCTCCGGGGCAATGCCGGGTCCGGTGTCTTCGACCGTCATCAGCAAGTGCTGGCGGTGGTTTTCCAGCGTCGCCAGCCTTACCGTCACACCGCCTGCTGGGGTGAACTTCAGCGCGTTGCCGATCAGATTCACCAATATCTGGCGGAGCCGAGCTTGGTCGGCCTTGATGAAACGGGGAAACTCGGAAGATTGATCCACGCCGAGCCGTAAACCTTTGGCTGACGCCCGTGCTTGCATCATGTCGGTCACGTCTCTGACCAGGCCGCCGAGGTCGAACGGCGCGACCGTCAATTTAAGTTGACCAGCCTCGATCTTGGCGATTTCCAGCACATCGTTGATCAAATCCAGCAGGTGCTCGCCGCTACGATTAATGATGTCCAGACTTTCCAACTGGCTTTCGCTCAGTTCGGGATCGTCGCGCAACATGCTGGAAAAGCCCAAAATCGCGCTCAAGGGCGTACGCAGTTCGTGGCTCATATTGGCGAGAAACGCGCTCTTGGCTTTGTTGGCCGATTCGGCCGCGTCGCGGGCGCGCGCCAATTCCTCGGTGCGTAGCGCCAGTTGTCGCCTATCCTCGCGAAATTGCGCCACGGCCTGGGCCATCTCATCGATTTCGTCGAGGTCGGATCGCGGCGTACTCCCGGTCGCGTTGTCGGGATTGTCTTCGCGTAATTGGCGACTAATGTGTTGCAGACGCGCCAGCACGTGCCGGCCGACGAAAACTTGGGCGATCATCCAGGCCAGCAGCAAGCTGCCGGCCAGCAGGATTTCCACCCAATGTTCCTTGTCGCGGGCGGTTTGCCACAGCTCCCTCACGCTGTTCCGGTAGGCTTCGGTGTATTGATCGTTCAAGGTCCGGGCGGCGTCTACCATCGCGGTGGCCTGGCGGCGGAGCTCCTCGTCGAATTCCTGTTCCACGCGATGGCGGGCGGCGCTGTCGGCTGCGTCTTGGGGCGCCAGGGATTCGCGCACGGCGCTTTCCCGCAACTGCGCGACGACATTCGCGGTATTGCGAAACAATTGACTGGCTTGCCGCAAATCCAGCAACGCGGCGTCTTCGCCGCCGGCGGCCAGTTTGTCCACCAACACATCGAAGATTTCCATGCGCTTGGCAATATCGGCGTAACTCGCCCGCATTGGGGCGAGTGCGCCGGTCCTTGCCAATTGGTAGGAGGCGCGTTCGATCTGCAAGGTCTGGTCGACCATCTGTTGCGCTTGCCGCAGGCTTTCCAAGCGTTCCTCCGCCAGCCAGGCGACGGTGTTCGCCGAGCCGCGCAAGGCATGGACCGCGGTCAGGCCGCCGGCCAGAATTAAGGCCGCCAGCGCGGCCAATGTGAACAGAAATTGCCGGCGTAGCGTACGGGGCAGATAACGGCGTGACAGGCTCATGTCGGTTTCAAGGTTTCCAAATGTGCCGGAAAATTTCCCGGTAACCATTGTTCGGATCATACAGCAGGTCGGGCGCGCCTTCCGACGCGATATTCGCGGCCGTGACCAGATGTACCGGAACCACGTAGCCGGTGACCGCTTGGCCGGACAGTAGCCGGTTCAATTCGTCGATTAGCTGCCAGCCTTGCAGATTCAGCGGCTCGGCGGCGGTGGCGGTTTGAAAGGCGCCGGCGCGGATACGCAGAAAGGCGGCGGGGCTGCCGTCGCCGGCCGACAGCAAGGCGATACTGGCACTGGACCGACCGGATTGGGTGAGTTCCGGCACCGCGTAGTCGAAATAAATATCGTTGATCGCCAATAGGTGAGTCAGGCCGGTGCCGTGGCGCGCCAACCATTCGCGGGTGATTTTCGGCATCGTTTCGGCCGCCGTGGAAATCGCGATGTCCCGGATTTCCAGCAACTTGCATTCCGCGCAACGTCGCACAACGATGGCCATTGCTTCGGCCTTGGCTAGGGCAATGTCGAAGTTGCTGTCGGTGACGATCACCACACCGGCGCCGCGCGCGTCCGAAACGGCGGCTGCGGCGGTCACGCGGGCAACTTCCAGCGGGTCGCTGGACACGTTTATCGCGATAGGGCCTTTATCCAGCGCGCCGGCCTTGAGATCGACGTGCCAGCCGACCACCGGGATACCGCGCTCGGCGAATGGCGCCAGTCCGGCGCCGATAGCGCGGGCGTCGGTGCCGACCACGATCACGCCGTCCGGCTGCTGCGCGTTGGCGGCGGTCAAGGCCCGGTCGCGTCCGGCCGGGTTGCCGCCCGCGTCGAATATTTTCGTTTGCCAGCCGATTTCGCCCGCCGCCTCGCGGATGCCCCGGGTGACGCCGAGTACCCCGCCATTGCGCAAGTCTTCGCAGACGATCGCCACCCGCGCCCCGATGCGCGCCGGCGGGCCGTTCCGGGCGCCGCCCCATGCGGTGTCGAACGACGAGGCGTTCGATGCTGATTCCGCTTCAGTCGTTGCAGGCTTGTCGTCGGCTATTGACGGCGTGCAGGGCAGGCAGGCGCAGGTCAGCCCCAAAACCCAGGCACCGACCCATCGTAAGCTTGGCGCAAACATTGTTAAATATCCTCCGTCTGGGCGTTGCCCATTTCGGGTTAATACTGAAATCGCCGCCGCCGGCCGGTCGCGGCGGACTAGGGTCGGCGTTGGCTTCAGCGGTCCTGGTGGCGACGGTTTAGCGTTATGGGGTACCTGTCCGCTTTGCGACAACTTGGACTCGGCTGCAATTGTAGCCTTTGCGCCATCGCGCCGCAGCGGTGATGGCGCGACGCGCCGGTTTGAGCATCGCGGCGATCCGACACATTTATCGGTCACGGGTTGTTTCAATACCGGAATGTTAGGGAAAGCCACTCGGCTAGCTGTTTGGCGCCCGGATTAAGGCCGTGCAGCGATCCAGCGCGGTCAATATCGTCGGATACTCGAAATAGTCGGCGCATCGGCTCAGAGTTTGCGCCAAGTCGGGAGCAACTTCGGCGATTTCGCCGATCGCGGCGGCGATGCGCGCGGCATCCAGGCTTTCCACGGCCGCGCGCAGATTGAATCTTAGCGGTGCCGGCAGCGCCGCCAAGCGTTCGAGGTCGGGTTCGTTGTCGATTGGCGTGTTTCGCGGTGGCGCGCCGAGGTAAACGTATTTCACCCCCAATTGCCTGGCTAGGCAGTCGTAAATTTCCTCGAACCGGTAGGGCTTGCGGATGAAGTCGTCCATGCCGGCGTCCAGCATTTCCCGCTGTTGTTCCTTGAAGGCCGAGGCGGTCACGGCCACGATTTTCACTTTATCGCCGCCCGGTAAGCGGCGGATGCGTAGCGTCGCCTCGATACCGTCCATTTCCGGCATGCGTCTATCCATCCAGATCAAATCCGGCTGCCAGGTTTCGAATAGCTCGACGCCTTGCTTGCCGTTTTCGGCTATTTTGACCGGCAAATCCAGGGTGTGCATCAAGCGACTGAGCAAGGACTGGTTTTCCGGTTGGTCTTCGACGATTAGGATGCGGTAGCGCGGCTGCCCTGGCTCTAAGCCGACGATCGGTCCGAGCTTGTCGGCGTGTTGGCTGGGTATGTCGACGGTATCCGACAACTCGACCGGTAATTCGATCCGAAATAGCGAACCTTTGCCGGGTTGGCTGTCGACCTCGATCCGGCCGTGCAGCATTTCGACGAATTGGCGGGTGATCGCCAAGCCGAGGCCCGTGCCGCTCTGCGGCAAGCGGCTGTCGGCGAGCTGGACGAAGGGTTCGAATAGGCGCTGGCGATCTTGCGGCGCGATGCCGGCCCCGGAGTCTTCCACCTCGATGATCAGATGGTGGCGGGCGTTTTCCTTAACCCCTAGCCTCACCGTGACGCCGCCTTGTTCGGTGAATTTGATGGCGTTATTGATCAAGTTGATCAGGATTTGCCGCAAGCGCGATTCGTCGCTCTTGATGTAACGCGGAAATTCCGACGATTGATCCAGCGTCAGGCGCAGACCTTTTTCCTCGGCGCGAACTTGCATCAGTTCGGTCACATCGCGAACCAAGCCGCCTAAATCGAACGGGGCTATTTCGACTTGCAAGTGGCCTGCCTCGATTTTGGCCATTTCCAACACATCGTTGATCAAGTTCAATAAATGCGCGCCGCTGCGGTTGATGATGTCCAGGTTATCCCGTTGATTGTCGGTCAATTGCGCGTCGGTACGCATCAGTCCGGAAAAGCCCAGGATCGCGTTGAGCGGCGTGCGCAGCTCGTGGCTCATATTCGCCAGAAACACGCTTTTGGCTTTATTCGCGGCTTCGGCGGCATCGCGGGCTTCCAACAACTCGGCGGTGCGTTGCAGAACCGTGTCTTCGAGATGGTCTTTATAGCGCCGCAGTTCTTCCTCGTTACGCTTACGCTCGCTAATGTCGGTGACCATTGCCAACGAACCTTGGAATACGCCGTCGTCGTCGAAAATTGGGGCCGCCGACACTTGCGCCCAAATGAACTGGCCCCGCCGCGTCAGGAAACGCCGCTCGTAGTTCTCGGTGATACCGGCGCGCCGGCGGCGAAGTTTTTCTAAGTGATCGTCGGCGTCTTCGGCCGGCATGAAATCGCTCATCGGCCGGCCGTTCAGTTCTTCGGCCCGGTAACCGACCAGTTCCGCCATCCGGCCGTTGACGAAGTTGGTCAGGCCGTCCGGGCCCACCACCCAGATGCCTTCGGTGGCGGTATCGACAATGCGCCGGTATTTGGCTTCGCTTTCGCGCATGGCCTGTTCGGCCAGTTTGCGTTCGTGTATGTCCATCCGCGTGCCGAGCACACGGGTGACCTTGCCGTGACTATCTCGGCGTATTCCGAAACCGCGCACTTGCTGCCAACGGTATTGACCGTCGGCATGACGGAGGCGGGCTTCGTATTGATATTCCAGGAAGCCGTCGATCAGCACGCTTTCGATTTTACCGAGGACTCGGGCGCGATCGTCGGGGTGTAGCCGCGCTATCCATTCCTGGCGATCGCCGGGACCGGTCTCGGGCTGATAACCCAGCATCGTGAAATAGGCGGGCGAAGCGTACCAGAGGTCGTTCTCGATATCCCAATCCCAAATGCCGATTTGAGTCGCTTCCAGCGTCAGCCTCAGGCGCTCTTCGGAATCGTGCAATTTGGATTCGATCTGTTGACGTTCCGACCTGGCCCGCAGCACGCTGATCCCGAACGCCAAATCGTTGGCCAATTCGCCTAACAGACGTATTTCGGCCGAGGTGATACTGCCCACCCGATCGGCATAAATCAACACGATCCCGAAGACGACATTACCGGTGTCCTTCAGCGGCAACGCGATGCAGGACCGGTAATCGCGACGCAAACACGCTTGCCGCCAAGTCGCCATCAGCGGATCGCCGGCAATGTCCTCTATATACACCACTTGTCCGGAGCGAACGGCTAGACCGCAAGGCCCTTGTCCTCGTTCGTTATCGCCCCAGGACAATTTGGCGTTGCGCAAATAGCCAAGTTCAGCACCGGCCCAAGCCACCGGTTGGACTGTTTGCTCGGCGTCGCGCATCAAAAACCCGACCCAAGCCATTCGGTAACCGGCCTGTTCGCAGACGATCCGGCACACTTCGTCGAGCAGGGTTTGTTCGGTGTCCGCGCGCAGCAAGATTTGATTGCAACTGCCGATTGCTTGCAGCTCCCGATTCAAGCGCCGCAATTCATCTTCGTTACGCTGGCGTTCGCTGATGTCGCGGCAGATCGCCAAATTGTAGGCCTGGCCGGCGTATTCGACGAAATTGGCGGTAATTTCGACCGGGATGGTTCGGCCGTCCTTGGTCAGATGGCTGGTCTCGAAACGAATTTGGCGTTCGTTGCGCAATCGCGGCCAAAATTCGGTCAGTCTGGTCGGCGACCAGTCCGGATCGATGTCGAATACCGTGACGTGGCCTAGCATCTCTTCGCGGCTGTAACCCAGCACGCTGGTGGCGCTTTGGTTGACGTACAAAAAGTCGGCGGCGTTTTCGGCCATCAAGAACACGGTTTCGCCGACTTGATCCATCGCGTCGTTCAGTAGTTGCAGTTGCTGGCGGAGGGTTTTTTGCTCGGAAATATCGGTGCGCAGATAGAGAAAGTTGCCGACCTTGAATTCGCTGTCGAAGATCGGCGAGGCAATGATCTGTTCCCAACGCAATTCGCCGTTTTTGTGGCGGTTGCGCAGTTCGGCCTGCCAAAGCCGGCCGGCCTTGACCGTCTTCAAACTATCGGCGAATTCGGCTTCGGTCATCTCGGAGGCGATCAGTTCGCGGTGGCTTTTGCCGTAGATTTCGCCGAATCGATAGCCGGTGATGCGGGTGTAGGCGGCGTTGGTGTAGACGGCTGTGCCGCCGCGCTCGGTGATTAGAATGCCGACCGGATTTTGGTCGGCGGCTTGGGCCAAGCGATTGATCTCATGTTCGAATAAGCGTCGATCGGTGATGTCGCGGTTAGACACCCGGTGACCGATGTAACGGCCGTCGCGGCTGAACGCCGCTTGGCAACAGTGCGAAATCCAGCGGATTTCTCCGTCCCGGCGCACGATGCGGAAATCCAGCTCGGCCGGTCTGGCGTGTCCGGCGTCGTGGCGATGCAGGTGATAGTTATCGCGGTCATCGGCATGCACGACGTCGTGCAATCGATCCGGATTCTCGAGGAAGTGTTCCGGCGGGTAGCCGGTAATCCGTTTGCAAGAGGGCGACATATAGTTCAACGTGCCGTTCTCGCTGAGCCAATATTCCCAGTCGTAGGGATAATCGGCAACGATATGGAATTTTTCTTCTTCGGCGGCCAGACGTTCGATGATGCGTTGTTGTTGGCGCCATGCCCGGATGATTAACCAGGCACCGATCCAGGAAATTGCGATGAACAAAAACAACAAGCCGGCGATTTGCCAGACTTGCTTGCGCCATTCCGCCAAATAATCGATCTCGGCGAGGCCGACGCTGACGTAGAGTGGATAGACGTCGACTCGTCGAAACGACACGATCCGGGCCGTCCCGTCGAAACTGTGCGGACTGTAAAAAGTGCCTTGCCTGGAATCCTTGGCAAGTTGGTGTTTAAATTCCTTGGAAATGTCTTGCTGACCGATCAGGCTGGCAATGTCGCCGGAAAACGGCAAGCGTGCAATCAAGCGTAACTCGGCGTCGCGCAAATTGATCGCGCCGTGTGGGCCGACATCGACCCGGCCCAGCATCTTGCCAAAATTGTCCAGCGAAATATTGGCGAAGACCACGCCGGCAAAATCGCCGTTCGGCAACCGCAAACGGCGCGCGAAATTGATCACCCAGGTCCGGTTGATCCGCGACATGACCGGTTGATTGATAAACAGACCCAACTCGGGGCGATCGCGCAGCTCGGTGAAATATCGGCGATCGGCCATGCTCGGAGGCGATTGCTTGGGGACGTCGGTGCCAAACACCACCGTGCCGCGCGCGTCGGTGGCCCGCAGTCCGATGACCCATGGCAGCTTGGTCTGCAGCCACGCCATGTGCGCCGACAAGGCCGCCGAATCTGGATGGCCGGTGGCAAGCTGCTGTTCTATCCGCTCGGCCGCCAATTGCAAACCCAAATCGACTTGGTCGATCGTGCTTTCGATCGTTTGGGCGATGACGCTGGCCAGGTTATCGGTGGCCACTTCGGCGCGCTGCCGATAGGCGGTATAGCCGTGGCGCAAGGCTAGGGCGGTCACCGAAACGGCGAGGATATCGATCAGGATGATGCCCCAGATCAAACGGATAAATAGGCTGCGGGTTACGCTCATTATTATTAGGATAGTGTTGCCCCGGTCCACGCCAGCCGGGGCCATTCGCGGGCGGATTCGCGTCGAGTCGCCGAGGCCTTTGCCTTGGACCGGTTTTACCACAAATAAGGGAACGGCGTGTATCGTTCGATCCCATTTAGCCGGCGCTCTGGCGCCGGCGAGCGAGCGACTTTGCACTACACTTTCAAGCACCGTTGCCGATCACTTGGGGTCACGATGTCCTTTCGCAGTCTTTGTGTCTATTGCGGTTCCAGTCCGGGCCGCTTACCGGTCTATACCGCCTCGGCCAACGCGCTGGCCGAGGCGATGGTGCGGCGGGGCATTCGCTTGATTTACGGTGGCGCCGGCATCGGCATCATGGGAGCGGTGGCGGATCGGGTCCTGGCGCTGGGCGGCGAAGCGGTCGGCGTGATTCCCAAGGCACTGGCTCATAAGGAAGTCGCGCACGCCGGCTTGACTGAGCTTTACGTGACCGCGTCGATGCATGAACGCAAGACCCGGATGGCGGAATTGGCCGACGGCTTTGTCGCGTTACCGGGCGGTATCGGTACCTTGGAGGAATTGTTCGAAATCTGGACCTGGGCGCAATTGGGTTTTCACCGCAAACCTTGCGGTTTATTGAACGTTGCCGGTTATTACGACGGTCTGCTCGGGTTTCTGGATCATGTTCGCGCCGAACAATTCGTCAAGCCCGAGCAACGCGAGTTGTTGATGGTCGCCGGCGATCCCGAAACGCTGTTGACGCGCTATGCCGCGTATCAAGCCCCACCGACCAAGCAGTGGCTGGCGAATGACGAGACCTGACGCGCTTATTGCCGGTGGGAGGACGTATGCGGATAAGTAGGTTTTTAACGCCGGTCTTGAGCCTGATCGCCGTCGCGGCATCCGCCGCGCCGCCGGTTAAATGTCTGGTTGACGGTAAAATGTTGTATACCGACGACGCGGCGCGTTGCCGGAATGCCGACAAACTGCCGATAGCCGGGAATGTGATTATCGCGCCGAAAGCCAAGGCGGCTGCTCCGACATTACCGGGCTTGCCCGGTTTGGAGACACCCGGTATGTTGGATTCGATATTGGAACGCTTCGGTTTGACCCGGCAAGATGTTGCCGATGGCTGGAAAACCGTCATGGATGCCCGCGAGCGCGGAAGCTGGCAAGCACCAGCCGTTCCCGAGGAGGATCGTTAGTCCCGAGCGGAGCTCGGTTTCGCCGTCTTAATCGTTTCATAATCCCGCCTTAATTTTGCTTTAAGCCCCCGTCTTTAGAATTTTCCGCAACTGAATAATTATCCAAAGAGGGAGTGCAATGTTCAGATTAACAAGCTTAGCAATATTGGGTATCGCGTTTTCGTCGACCGTCAGCGCCGACGACGGTTGGGGTGAGCATCACCACCGCCATCACCACCATCATTATCAGCGCGACTATTTTCCGGCGTATCCGGTGGAACGAGTATATGTGCCGGCGCCTGTCGTGCAATATGTACCGGCGCCTCCGGTTTATTACGCTCCGCCACCTCCACCGGTGCGCTACGGATATTACGATCAACGCAACCCATCCGGCTTGGTCGGCGGCATGGTCGGCAGTGCGTTGGGATACGGAATGGGCGGCGGCGATCCGCTGGCCGCCGGGATTGGCGCGGCGGCGGGTTCCTGGCTGGGCAATGGGATGAACAGATGATGACATTACGTTCGTTTTCGTGCTTGATCATCGTCGCGCTCGGCGCGTCCGGCTGCGCTACCCAAACCGGATGGACCCCGACCGTCGATACCTATAACGACCGGAACAGCTATCGTCTGAATCAAGACATGCAGGAATGCCGGCAACTTGCCGAACAAGCCTCTGGCGGTACCGCCAAGGAAGCCGCGATCGGCGCTGGCGTCGGTGGATTAATCGGCGCCGCGGGCGGCGCGGCCTTGGGTGCGATTATCGGAAATCCGGGTACCGGAGCGGCGATAGGCGCGGCGGCGGGCGGTATCGGCGGCGGCGCCAAGCAAGGCATCCAATCCGAAGACCGCTTCAAAAATGCTTACAACAGTTGTTTGCGGCAGCGCGGACACACTGTTGTCAACTAACCAACGTTGCCAGTTTACGCATTCTGTTTGGTCCGGAAGTGTTGAGTTTCCGCGAATCGCCATTGACTAAATTAGTATGCTCAAACATCGTGTAGCTGGCGTCGAAGCTCTCGACAATTATTCTTCGCGCCTGCAATCCCGCGCAGACATCGGTTTAAGGATTGGCCGCGCGGGATTTCACCGTGCGAATCTCGCTAGGTCTATAACCAAGCGGCTAACTCGGCCCGGCCTGATGTTGCGACGCTGCGTATTGGCCTTAACGGTACTGGCGTTCGCCGGTTGTTCGCTATTGCCCGATTTGGACGAAAGCGATGATAGCGCGAACAGGCCGGCCGGTAGTGGTGCCCGCTACAACCGGCCCTATCGGGTTAAGGGTAAAACCTATGTACCGTTGCAAAGCGCGGTGGGTTATAAGGAACAGGGCAGGGCGTCCTGGTACGGCGCTGAATCCGGCCCGCGGACCGCGAGCGGGATACGCTTCGATCCGCGCGGCTTGATGGCCGCGCACAAGACCTTGCCGATACCCTGCAAGGTTAGAGTTACTAATCTGCGTAACGGTCGCCAGGTTGACGTGGTGATCACCGATCGGGGGCCGTTTGCGGAAGATCGTTTGATCGATTTGTCCAAGGCGGCGGCCGAGCGAATCGGCATGCGCGGTACCGCTGAGGTCACTATCGAGTATTTGGGCGGATAGGCTCGGCGTTGGTGTATCGTTTTGGGCCAGCGCGCTACCGCATGCTCCGCAAAATCGTCCAGAGAAACGCTAGTCTTCCGAGACTTTGAAACGCTTCGGTAGCGACTCCCTAGTAATAAACGCCAACTCGGCACTCCTAGTTTCCGCTCAGTCGATCCGTAAGCTCGCGGCAGCGGCGGACCTTTAATAACCGGGGGAACGGCGTCGGCGGTCGCGGCCGGCACAGAACCTTACCGACACCACAAGCAAATCCTGCCCCGCTGTGAATTAGTTCATTGCGTCGGGCCGGCAAAACGTTCGAAATCTCCAGGCATTCAACGACCGTTACCGGAGAATTCGTTTGCCTACCCGTTTCTCTCGCACCACCCGCTCCCTGGCGCGCGATTCCGCGCGGCATGCCATTCTCGTCTGGTCGCTGGCAGGCGTTTTGCTGGTGGCTTGGCTGTTTTGGTTTTGCATGGCGCGGTTGACAATTTACGAGATCAGCTCGCAAGCCCGTCTTGAGGTCAATCGCTCGGTACATCCGATCGCTGCACCGGTCGCCGGCAAAATCGTCTCGATCGACTTTTCGTTAGGTCAGCAAGTCGAGGCCGGTCAGGTGTTGGCAACATTGGACACGGTCAGTGAAACCTTGCGTTTGCAAGAAGAACAGGCGAGATTGACGGCCTTGCCGCCGCAAATAGAGGCGTTGCATAAGCAAATCGCTGCATTGGAGCAGTCCAGGCTGGACGACCAGCAAGCGGCGTTGGCGGCTATCGACAGCGCTCGCTCCCGGCAGCGCGAGGCCAACGCGGCGGTGTCGTTCGCCAAGGATTACGAGCGGCGCTTGAGCGAGTTGAAGGGAGCCGGCAAGGGCGCTTTGATCGATACACTCCGGGCCGGCACCGAAGTGCAAAAACTCAGTTCCGCCCGCTCCGCGCTGTCCGCCGACATTCAACGCCTGCAAATGGATGCGCAAACCCATTCCCACCAAAAACTGGCCGAAATCGAAGAGTTAAAACAGGATGCCGCTAAATTGAGCGGCGAACAGGCAACCTGCCGCATCACGATAGACCGCTTACGCGAAGAGATCGAAAAACATCGGATCCGCGCGCCGGCCGCCGGGCAAATCGGCGATATCGCGCCGTTGCAAGTCGGCGGCTATGTGGCGATCGGCGACAAGCTGGGTTCGGTGGTGCCGCACAGCGAACTGCGTATCGTCGCCGATTTTCCGCCGGCGGCGGTAATCGGGCGAATTAAGCCCGGCCAAGCCGCCACGATGCGGCTGGACGGATTTCCGTGGGCGCAATTCGGTACGCTGGCGGCGAAAGTGAGCACCGTTGCTTCGGAGATTCGCGACAACCGAGTGCGGGTCGAATTCGCGCCCGAGCAGGCGGCGAACTCGGCCATCGTGTTGCAACACGGTCTGCCGGGCTCCATCGAAGTCGTCATCGAACAACTCAGCCCGGCGCTACTGGTATTGCGCAAGGCCGGACAATTGTTTGACGACGGCATTCGCCAACCGCGTTCGTCCGCCGGTGCGCCAGAGTCATGAGCTGGTTCGGCGAGCGGTGTTGGCTGGTGCCAGAGGTGGTGCAAACCTCGGCGATGGATTGCGGGCCGGCGGCACTGAAATCCCTGCTCGAAGGGTTTCGAATTCCGGTCAGTTACGGGCGCTTGCGGGAAGCCTGCCAAACTAATGTGGACGGCACTTCGATCGACATGTTGGAACTGGTCGCCAATCGCTTGGGCCTGCAAGCAGAGCAAGTGATGGTGCCGGTCGATCATGTGTTTTTGTCCGATGCCGCCGTCCTGCCGGCGATGGTCGTGGCGCACCGGGCCGACGGATCGACGCACTTTGTCGTCGTTTGGCGCCGGCACGGCGATTGGCTGCAAGTGATGGACCCGGCGGTGGGCCGGCGCTGGCTGCGTTGCAAGTCATTCGCCGAGGAGATATTGCAGCATAAACTGCCGGTTTCGGCGGACAACTGGCGGGCTTGGGCCGCCTCCGCGGAGTTTGTGAATCCACTCAGACAGCGCCTGGCCGCGCTTGGGGCCGGAAGGGCAGTGGTCGATGCGATCATAGACCAGGCGGAACAAGACCCCGATTGGTTAGGTTTCGCCAAATTGGACGCCGGTTTGCGGTTGGTGTCCACACTGCAATCCGTCGGCGGTATCGGTGCCGGCGCGGTGGCGGTTCGCTTGCTGAGGACCGTGCTCGGCGCGGTTTCCAGCCAGGATTTAAACCGTACCGTTCCGGCGGCGTATTGGTCGGTGGCGCCGTACGATGCGGGGACCGACGAAGCCCTATTGCTGCTGCACGGCGCGGTGTTGTTGCAAATCCGAGGTCGGCAACCCGCGTTGGAAGCCGATCCGCCGGTGCAAGATGCGCTGGAAGCCGAGTTGACAACCGCGCTGAACCAGCGCCCCGTGAATCCGGAACGAACTGTTTTCGACTTGTTGAAAGCCGACGGCTTGTTGTCGCCGCTAGCCTTGCTGGGGGCCTTGAGCGTGGCGGTGGCCGCGGTACTGCTGGAGACCTTGTTGTTCCGGGGCGTGTTCGATATTGCCTGGGAACTGAAAGCTGCCGAACAACGTCTGGGGGCGTTATGTAGCTTATTGGCCTTTGTCACGTTGCTGTTGTCGATCGAAGTGCCGATTGCGATGGAAACACTACGTTATGGCCGGCATCTGGAAATTCAACTGCGTATGGCATTGCTGCGTAAACTGCCGCGTTTACCCGATCGTTATTTTCAAAGTCGGCCGGTGTCCGACATGGCCGAACGCAGCCACGCCATTGCGCTAACCCGACAGATTCCGGGCTTGGCGATTCAATTCATGCAAACCCTGTGCGACTTATGCTTGACGTTGATCGGCATTCTATTGCTGGATCGCGCCGGATTCGCTTGGGCGGCGCTCGCCGCGGGGTTGGCGGTGGCAGTGCCTTTATTTGGTCAAGCCTGGTTAAACGAGCGCGATTTACGGGTGCGCAATCACACCGGCGCAATGATCGGCTTTTATCTCGACGCCTTGCTGGGCTTGGTGCCTATACGCACTCACCGAGCCGAACCGGCGGTGCGCCGCGAACATGAAGGACTGTTGGTGGATTGGGCGCTCGCCTGTCGCGGTTTAATTCGTTCGGCGTTGACGATAGAAGCGGTGCAGGGAGCGGCCAGTTTGAGCGCGATCGGTGTGATGCTGTGCCAACATTTTATTCGGACCGGCAGCGTCACCGGTTCTGACCTGTTGTTGGTATATTGGGCTTTGAAATTGCCGGCGCTGGGTCAAAAATTGACGACGCTGGCGCATCAATATCCGGCCCAGCGCAATAGCCTGTTGCGTTTGCTGGAACCGTTGGCCACGCCGGAAGAAGCGGATGATCCGGAAGTGTCGCCGTCGTTCGATACCCGCGATGCCGTGGTCGGCTCGCGGCCGCGGTCGGCGAGTGAGGTTATTGGCGGCAGCGACAGCGGCGGGGGCAGCCCCTTCGGCTCCGCTCAGGGCGAGCACTTCGGCTCCGCTCAGGGCACGCGCTTCGACTCGGTCCTGGGTTGGCCCTTCGGCTTGGCGGACGGCGCGCTTATTGGTAACGATTCGTGTACGCCTGACGGAGATTTCAGAAACGCTGTTGGCCGGCTAGCGATGCGGCGAAACGGTGCGGCGCGGCGGGCGGCGGGCGCTTCCCGGCCTTCTTCCGCCAGATTCGGGGCCAAACTGCCTGGAACGAGCCAGCGGGGCCCCGATAAAAAGAGGGCGCATCGGCTAGGCGGCTTTACGCGGCCGTCCGCCATCCGCATCAGCGAAGGCCACCTAGTTGCCGCAGGCCACGATATCTTGCTGAACGTCGATTTAAGCATCGCTCCCGGCGAGCATATCGCGATAGTCGGTCCTTCCGGCGCAGGCAAGTCCAGTTTGGTCGGTTTGTTGTTGGGCTGGCACCGCTTGGCGGCGGGCAGGTTGTTGGTCGACGGCAAGCCGTTGAGCGGCAAGTATCTTGCCGCGTTGCGCCGGCAAACCGCCTGGCTGGACCCGGCCGTGCAGCTTTGGAACCGTTCGTTTTTGGAAAACCTCACTTTCGGTGTCCAGCATGGCGGATTCGGCCGGATAGGCGAGGCCATCGACGCGGCGACCTTGCGCCCGGTGTTGCAAAACTTGCCGGCCGGCTTGCAGGCTCACTTGGGCGAAAGCGGCGCATTGTTGTCCGGCGGCGAAGGCCAGCGTGTCCGGCTAGCCAGAGCGTTGATGCAAACCCAGGTGCGGCTGGCCTTGCTGGACGAGCCTTTTCGCGGCATGGACCGCGCTCAGCGTCGTCAACTACTGCTTGAAGCCCGACAATGGTGGCGCGCCGCGACGCTGTTGTGCGTGACGCACGATGTCGAGGAAACCCTGAGTTTCGAGCGGGTGTTGGTCGTCGAAAACGGTGCCATCGTCGAGGACGCCGCGCCAAGGGTCCTGGCCGGCAGAGACAGCCGGTATCGCGAGATGTTGAACAGCGAACGCCGTCTGCGCGATCGGCTTTGGCAAGGCAAGCATTGGCGGCGTTTGGCGATAGCTAACCGGCGCTTGTCGAGCGATCGGGCTGGGAGCTCGGCGTGAGTTCGACAATTGCCGCGCTGAGTTGGCCGCTCGCCCGATTGGGGGAGGGTATCGAACAACTCGCGCGCGGTGCCAACTTACTGACTACCGGCCCTCGGAATCCGCTCACCGCTACTTCACCTCCGCAGCACCGGGCCGAGCTCGGAACTTGGATCGAGTGGGCCGGCGAACGCTTGGGTTTGGAAGCCGAACCGATCGAGACTTTCGTTCCCCAGGTCGCTGAGTGGTTGCGCGACATCGGGCCGGCTATCTTACAAATCGATATTGCCGGGGAAGCGCGCTGCCTGTTTTTATTGCGCTCGCGCTTTGGCGGTCTGCAAATGTTGGGGCCGGATTTACAATGGTCGACGTGCTCGGTTGCCGGTTTGCGCAATGCGTTGTGCGCGGATTTCGAAGCGCCGTTGCAAGCGGAAATCGAAGGCTTGCTGGCCTTGGCCGACGTGCCGGAACGACGGCGGAAGGCTGTAAAGGCATTGCTACTGGACCAGCGCCTGGCAACCCAAAAGATTGAAAACTGCTGGTTGTTGCGTCAGCCGGCGACGGCCAATCTGCGCGGCCAATTGGCCGAATCGGGTTTGCCGAGACGGGCATTGGGCTTGCTGGTCGCGCTAGCGGTGGTCTATGCGCTGGAAATTGCCGGCTGGCGTTTGATTGGCGCAGCGGCGTTGAACGGTCGGCTGGATTTCGGTTGGCTGTCGGCTTGGGGTTTGGCGGTGTTCTCGCTAATTCCGCTGCATTGGATCAGCGGCTGGCTCGACGCCGGCTTTGCATTGGACGTTGGAATCTTGCTGAAGAAGCGCATGCTGGCCGGTGCGTTGCGTTTGGAGCTGGAAGCTGTCAAACAGCAGGGTAGCGGACAATTGCTGGGAAGGGTCATGGAATCGCAGGCCTTGGAGTCCTTGTCGCTGAACGGCGGATTTTCGACGTTGATCGGCCTGGTCGAGTGGCTGTTCGCCGCATGGATCTTGAGCGCCGGCGTCGCACGCTTCGGCCACTTGTTGATGCTGGCCGGCTGGACGGTTTTGGCCTTGTGGCTGACCGGACGCTATCTGCGCCGGCTGAAACACACCACCGTTCAGCGGATGACCATGACCGAGCAGTTGGTCGAGCGCATGGTCGGTCATCGTACCTGTCTGGCCCAGGAATCACCCGAACGCCGCGATGCCGACGATGACAGCCTGCTCAACGACTATTTGCTTAGCGCCAGCGAAACCGACGCCGCGCTAATACCGCTGATCGGCTCGCTGGCAAGGGGCTGGCTGGTGCTGGCCTTGCTGGGTCTGTCGCCGGCTTTCGTCAGCGGCGAAACCGCATCGATCGGTTTGGCGATCAGTTTGGGCGGCATTTTATTGGCCGGCCGGGCTTTCTCGAACGTCGCAACCGGCTTGGCGGTGCTTGCCAGGGCCTTTATTGCCTGGCAACAGGTGGCGGTTTTGTTTCATGCTGCCTATCGAGCGCCGCCCAGCCAGCCGTTTTTGGCGGCCGCCGATTTGCGCGGCGAAGTCGGCATCGCCGGGTCTGGCAAACTGGTAGATGCCAGCGATTTGAGCTATCGGTATAGATCGGGCGGCGAGCCGGTCTTACGCGGTGTCGATCTGACGATTCGGCGCGGCGAACGCTGCTTGCTCGAAGGTCCTTCCGGCGGTGGAAAATCGACGTTGGCGGCCTTGCTGGTCGGATTACGCCAACCGGAGTCCGGATTGTTGCTACTGAACGGCTTGGACCGATATACCTTGGGTGATAACTGGCACAAGCTGGCCGGCGAGGCGCCGCAATTTCACGAGAACCACATCCTGACCGGCACGTTGGCTTTCAACCTACTGATGGGCCGTCATTGGCCGGCCGACAAGCCGGATCTTCTGGAGGCCGAGGAATTGTGTGTCGCGTTGGGGCTGGAACCCTTGTTGCAGCGCATGCCGTCCGGTATTCATCAGCGGGTCGGCGAAACCGGTTGGCAACTTTCCCACGGCGAACGGAGCCGGATTTTCCTGGCGCGCGCGTTGCTGCGGAACACCGCATTGACGGTATTGGACGAGAGTTTCGCGGCACTCGATCCGGAGACGATGGAACAATGCTTGAGTTGCGCGCTCGCCAGAGCCGACACCTTGTTGGTCATCGCTCATCCTTGAGCGCGGCGAGCTCGTGTTTATCAATGGCAACGCCAACCCACCTCTTGAAAAACCGCCATCGGTTCCGACGCAAACCAAGCCATCGATTCCGATAAGATCGCGCCAATGTTTAGCGACCGTTCATCGAAGTGGTGAAATACCGGAATCGACCCAAAGCGGAAATTGATGCATTTAATCTTGAATGCCGGTTTGAAATTTAAAGCGGCCATTCAAATAATGAAAATTGTAGGGTGGATAAGCGGAGCGTCATCCACCATGAAATAGAAGAATTTTAAATAGGTGGATGGCGCTTTGCTTATCCACCCTACGGTCCTACAATATCAGGATCGGGTGTATCAGCGATAGGTTGGTTTTTTTGCTAAGAGGTTTGACAACCTGACAAAACAATATTCATTAACACTATGATTGAAATGAGTGCCTTGAATTGAGTCATGGGTATTTTCCGGGTGATGAGTAAAGAAAAGATCAATATTTAACAGGATTGCCATCATGTTTGACGGCTGTATCCTTATCATCAAAACCAGCTTCCGATTGTGAATTCAAACTACTTTTATCAATATGAAGAACGGGTCTTTTTTCTGCAGTTAAAACCAAACCTGGAGTATTAGGAGCCGGGAATGGCGTTCGCGAATAATTTAACCCTTGTTTTTCAGCTAATTGAAACCATTTTTCAGCTTCTAAAGGATTTTTAGTTACTCCAAGTCCTTCGTTATACATATAGCCTAGTGCATGTTGAGATGATGCATCCCCTTGCTCAGCAGCCAATTGATACCAATTGGCTGCTTCTTTGTAATCTTTTTTAATACCTTCTCCGTTGAAAAAAAGATTTCCAAGGTCATTTTGTGCCTCTTTAAACCCTTGAGTTGCCGCCAAACGAAACCATTTTTCGGCTTCTTCCTCTCTTTGAGCCTCTAATAATAAACGACCTATGTTGTATTGCGCCGCCTGGTGATTTTGGTTAGCTGCTGCTAGAAATAATTCTACGGCCTCTTTGTAATCTTGGCTGACTCCTTTGCCTTTTAAATACAAATAGCCAAGATTATACTGTGCGTCAGCATAACCTTGATCGACTGCTAAACGATACCATTTTATCGCTTCTTTAAAATCCTGATCAACACCTAATCCTTTGCTATACATAGTACCTAATTTACTCTGAGCTCGTTTTTCACCTTTTTCCGCTAATGGTCGCCATAATCGAAGTGCTGTATCAAAATCATTGCGGGATAACGCCTCAGCAGCTTTATCAAAATCATCAGCTACAGCTATGTTGATTGTAAGAAACATAAAAAGCATTGCAAATGCTATCTTACATAAATTATTGCACATTTAGTTTTCTCAAAGTTAATATAAGGCACTATAGCTCAATGTAATCGGTCAACTTCAATTCCCGCTAACGTTCCAAATAGGTAGAATCTGCGCGGACTATATCAGGAATATGTGACATTTGTATTTAGTGCAAGAAATTTTTAAGTGTTTTTTTAAATTTGCGGCAATAGTATTTTGGAAACGACGATTTATATTGCGCAACCCTGTTCTTGCGTTGGAATGACCGCTTTGGCGGAATTTCTTTAGATTTGCTGAGGGCAAATCAAATGTGACGACGGTCCGTTGATGGCCGATCTCCGGCGTTCAAAATACGGCTGACTGTATCGGAATCAGTGGGGGTGGCTGGCAAGGTTGGCCGGGCAAGCTTGCCCGGCTGGTATGAACGAGCGTTTCTCCGCAAGGTGGAATCGCCGAATGCGACTTTAACGCGGGTTCGCGCCGCTATGAATGATGGTGCCGACGTGTTCGCCGCGCAACGCGGCGGTCAGTCGGCCCGGCACCAGGCCATTCACGATCTGAATGTGTTCCAGGTGCCGCGCGGTCGCCATCACTTCGAGCAGGGCCGGATCGAAGGGCAGAGGGCCTGCCTGCTGGGCCAATTCGGCGGCGCTGGTTTCGCGAATCCACTGCGCTTGCTCGCCGTCGGCTTTGGGGTCGGCAGTGTAGACGCCATCCACATCCTCGACAATGGTCAGGCCGGCCGCGCCAAGCGCGTCGGCCAGTAAAAAGGCGCCGGTATCGGCCCTATGATACGGCAACCGCGAGGTTGGAAACTCGTGGTGGTGGTAGGGCGGAAAGGCACTGCCGACCACCGCTCGGGCGGCGGCGAGGTGGATGGCCAGCTGACTGGCGATGGTCGGGTGTTCGACGTAGGATACGCCGTCCGGCGCCAATAACGAAGCCAGAATGTGGCCGTTTTGTCCCGCTTCGCTGGCGGCGAGCGGCGCGAGCGAACCCACCGGCAGACCGAGATCCAGTCCAACACCGTATAAATGGCGGGCGCGGATTCCGGCTCCGGTAAGGATCAGCAGGCGGTGCTCGGGCAGGATTTTACGCAATTCGTCGACAATGGGCAGAATGGCGTCGGCGCCGCGATCCATGATGGAACGGCCGCCGATCTTGACGACTTGCAGCCAAGGCAGTAATCGGATAGGGCGCCTGCCGGCGACCGGACGGGTAAGATCGCCGTCCAGCAAGGTCTGGCGGGCCAGCGGCGAAGCTACGTGTTTGATGGTATTGGTATGTTCAGCCATTGTTGTATTCTCAGCTCGCGGTAATGATGGTGCCGACGTGCTCGCCGGCGAGCGCGCGGGATAGGTTGCCGGGGACCAGTCCGTTGACCACCTGGATTTCGCGAATGTGGCGCGCGGTTTTCAAAAGATCGAGCACCGGGAATTCGAGGATGGAGTCGTGCAAGCCCTTGGCCTTCATTTCGTCCACCGAAATCTTCGGGATGAACGTGGCGTCCTTGGAGGTCTTCGGATTCGCGGTGTAGAGACCGTTTTCGTCCTTGACGTAAATCATGGCTTTGCAACCGAATTGCTCGGCGAGCAGGAAGCAGCCGGCGTCGGTACGGTAGGGCGGAATCACGCCTTCGGGGGCTGGGCGCATCCACAAGTTGTAGGGCGGCATGCCGCTGAACACGACGGCATTGACCTCGGCCAAGTACAGAGGCACCGCCGACAGGCCGGCGCCGTCAACCGCTGAAATACCGTATTTCGCCAGCAGTTGTCCCAGCATCACCGCATTTTGGTCGGCAACCGAGGCGCCGAGTTGCGAAAGTACGCCGGCCGGCAGGCCGACGCCGGCCGCGATCGAATACAGATGGCGGGCTCGGGTACCCGCGCCGGTGCCGATCAGCATCTTGTGGTGTTTGCGGGCGGCGACGATTTCGTCCACCAATGGATAAACGGCGGCGCGGCCGCGATCGATCACGCTTTGGCCACCGATTTTGATGACGGTGGCATCCGGCAGGATGCGAAAATCCGGGGCGGCCTCGGCCGCCGCCAACAGTTGCGGATCGGAGAGAGATCGCTGCATCAGCAGCTCTTCTAGCTCGGCTGTGGAATGAGTCATGTGGTTGTCCTATTCGGTTGGATGGCACCGGTTTTGGGGTGTTGTCGCGAGTTACCGTTATTATTCGGGAAACGAGAATATCGCCATGTTTGAGTATGGCTAAGCCTACGGCGAGTGCAAGCCTCGAAACTGCTTGGGTTCGCAGCATATCGCAAAGCAAACGCCGAAACAACGGCGTCGGGCGATTGGATGTTCAATTGTTGGCCCGGTGGCGTTTGTATCCGGCGAGACCATGTCCGCCGAGTTTATGAAACGGAAAATTGGCGTTACCCAATCGCGGTTTTCGAGCACAATCGTACGGCCGGTCAAGCAGCGAGGGTAGGCCGGGATGAAGATCGGTGCAGATTACCATTGCGATAGGCGCACGTTAAAACGATGGCCCTTGATCTTGCCTTTGCGTAAGCAGGCCAATGCCAGGTCGGCACGGTCGCGTTTGATCGCGACGTAAGCCTGCTTATCGAACACGTCGATTTTGCCGACTTCGCCGCCGGCTATGCCGCCGGCGCCGGTTAGGGCGCCCAGAATGTCGCCGGGCCGCATCTTGTCCTTGCGGCCGCCGTCTATCCACAAAGTCACCATCGGCGGCTCGTAGCGTTCCTCGCGGTCGAGTCGGAACGGCGCGACTTCGTCCCACTGCGCGCCGACATTCATGTAGTCTTCGATGGCTTTGACCCGGTTCAACTCGGCATCGCCGACCAGGCTTAACGCCAGCCCCTTGGCGCCGGCCCGGCCGGTGCGACCGATGCGATGCACGTAGACTTCCGGATCGAACGGCAGCTCGTAATTAATCACCGCTTGCATGTCTTTAATATCCAAGCCCCTGGCCGCCACGTCTGTGGCGACCAAGATCGAGCAACTTTTGTTGGCGAAGCGCACCAATACCTGATCTCTATCCTTTTGCTCCAGGTCGCCGTGTAGGGCTTGTACCGAAAAACCGCAGTGAGCCAAGGTGTCGGCTACGTCCTGGCACTCGCGTTTGGTGTTGCAAAACACCACCGTCGATTCGGGGCGATGATAGGCCAGCATATAACCCAAGGCATTTAGCCGCTTGTTCTTGTCGATCCGGTGAAAACGCTGTTCGATGTCGTTGTCGCGGTGGCTGGCTTCGACACTGACGGACACCGGTCTGAACTGAAAGCGTTGGCTCAAGGCTCGCACGGCCTCTGAATACGTTGCCGAAAACAACAGGGTTTGGCGGTGGCTAGGCGCGTGGGAAATCACATCGGTGATGATATCGGCGAAACCCATGTCCAGCATGCGGTCGGCTTCGTCCAGCACCAACACTTTCAGGTGCTCCAGCCGTAAGCTGTGTTTTTGCAGATGCTCCCATAAGCGGCCCGGCGTGCCGACCACCACGTGCGCGCCGTGTTCCAGCGAGGCACGTTGTGTCGTAAACGGCGCTCCGCCACACAATACGAGTACCTTGATGTTTTGGGTAAGGCGGGCCAGCTGGCGGATTTCCTTACAAACTTGATCGGCTAGCTCGCGCGTAGGGCAAATCACCATTGCCTGGACTTTAAAACTGTTCGAATCCAGTCGCGATAACAAGCCAATGCCGAACGCGGCGGTCTTGCCGCTACCTGTTTTTGCCTGGGCGATGACGTCCTTGTTTTCAAGTATATGCGGTAGAGTTTCGGCCTGGATGGCTGTCATGCGGGTATAACCCAGGGATTCGATGTTTTCCAGCAGAGCCGGCTTTAACGACAGGGAACAAAATTCAGGTGTATTCACAATGGGTCGATTATTGGGGCAGAGCGGCGCGTTTATCGCGATGGTCGCTCATGATAACTGTCCGCCCGATTAGGCGTTAGTTTTTTGGGTGGGGGCTCTGAGCGTGGATGCGAAGCCTTTCAAGAAACCGGTATCGATATTGATGTCTTTACGGTGATTTGCCCTTGGGATTGGTCGCAAATCACCGATTCTGCCTAGTATCCGGAATAATCGTCAGCTGTCACGATAAACCAGCCAAACTTCCATGCAGTCCGGCCAGCGCAGCCAGAGGAACGCCCGCACGGGAAAGCGCCTCGAACATGTCCGCTACGCCAATTACCAGATAGCCGGATCTACAACACAGCAGGGCTTCACGCGTTCCGCTTTTCAACAAGGCTCGAACCTCGATAAGGCAGAAGCGCGCCGTGACGTGTAGCTACATTGGGAGACTGTCCGGACGCGAAGCACCGGAGCCGTAAGGCAGTCGGATCACCGCTGATGGTTTTTAACCAAAAATGAGAAATCCCCCGGCTTAGCCGGGGAGACAGCAGGAGTTTGACATTTAGAGGAGTCCATCAGGAAACTCGAGAGCGTGAGCCGCCAAGCAAACGCAAGAGGAGAACCTACCTGATGGACGAGAACGAAAGCTTAAGCCACTCGAAATGGGAGTGCAAATATCACGTTGTGTTTATTCCCAAGTGCCGTCGCCGAACGCTGTATAGGGCGTTGCGCAAGCATTTGGGCGAGGTGTTTCGAAGGTTAGCGAGCCAGAAAGAAAGCCGAATATTGGAAGGGCATTTGATGCCGGATCATGTGCATATGTTGATATCGATCCCACCGAAATATGCGGTGTTGCAGGTGATTGGCTACATCAAAGGGAAGAGTGCGATTCACTTGGCCCGTGTTTATGGTGAAAAGAAGCGGAACTTTGTAGGTCAGCATTTCCGGGCGCGGGGGTATTTTGTTTCGACAGTGGGTCGGGATGAAACGATGATACGGGAGTATATCCGTCATCAAGAACAGGAAGACCAACGCATCGAACAAATGAACCTTTGCCAATGAGTCGCCGCCTATTGGCGGCTAAAGTTAAAGGGCCGCGTCAGCGACCCTATTTACCGCTTTGAGCGGTTCACAACATAAAGCCCCCCGCTTTGCCGGGGGATATTTACCTTTTGCGAAAACCTGGCATGAGTGAGCGCCTGACGAGGCCGTGTTGTTCTTTAACGAGGTGCAGAACGTGTACGAAACACCGTAAGCGATCTTTGAAGGACGCACTAGAACTGAAACGGACAATGACTTAACCGTTGGCGTACGATTAGTCCGTTAGGGCGTCGAGATTCCAAGGCAACAGCGCTTCGAACTCTTCGACAGTTTTTGCGGTGGGAAGCTTTCGGAACAGATCGACCAGATAGGTGTAAGGGTCGACGCTATTGGCCTTGCAGGTTTCGATCAACGAGTAAAGATTAGCGCTGGCACGGGCGCCGGCCACCGTATCGCAAAACAACCAATGCGGCGGCCCACCACGAAGGGGCGTATGGCGTTTTCGCAGAGGTTGTTGTCGATGGGCCAAGCGCCGTTGTCGACGAAGCGGATCAGTTTGGACCACTGCGATGACAAGTAATGCAAAGCCTTGCCCAGCAAACTACCGGGGATTACCGCATGCAGATGTTGTAGCAGCAGGGCTTCGATTTTGACCAAAACCGGTCGGCTTTGCTCCTGGCGCCGCTGCCCACGCTGTTCGACGCTCAGGTCTTCCGTCTGAGTTTCAATCGCGTACAGTTCACCCATCGCCGCGATAAACTGCGTCGCCAGTTGCTCCGGGCCGCGCGCGGCTTTAGGAATGGCGGCTTCGGCCTCGACAAAATAACGCCGCGCATGCGCCCAACAGCCGAGGTGAATCGCACCCCGGCTGGCTGCAATGGCGTTATACACCTCATAGCCGTCGCTCATCAGTACCGCGCCGGGTTTGATGCCTTCATACAACGGCTGCGCATGCGTTCCGCCGCGCCCCGGCGTGTAGCTGAACAGCCGAATCGGCGGTCCGGAGCCGGTCATTTGTGCCCACAGATAGCTTTTGCTTTGCGCGGCTCGGCCGGATTCTTTGAGCACTTGAACCACGGTTTCATCGCCCAGGATCAGATCGGCATCGAGCAGATGGTCGCGCAGCAAGTTGATGATGGGTTGCACTGCGTCGCCAACCCGCACCATGCTAGCCGCCAGCGTGTTGCGCGACAGATCGCCGCCGAAACGGCTCAACAGCGCGGCTTGCCGATACAGCGGCAGGCTATCCTGGTATTTGGCGGTGACGACCCAGGCTAATGCCGTTTCGGTGAGTAAGCCTTTGGGGATGATGCGAACCGGTGCCGGCGTCACGCGAATGCTTTCATCGCAGCACGGGCAGGCATATTTGACGCGGTGATGTTGAATGACTCGCACCTGTTGCGGCACGATGTCGAGCTGCTCGCTGATTTCAGCGCCGATTTCCACCAGACGAGTACCGTCATGCGCACAGATGCGTTCGGCTTCCGCTAATTCATGGCGCACGATCTCACGCGGCAGATGCGGATCGAGCGGTTTGCGACCGCGTTTCTTACGGCGGTGACCGGCCACCTCGACCGCTTCGGGCGTGGCTTCCTCGGCGATTGGAGCACCGTTCGGCGCCAACACTTCGGCTTCGTTCAGGAACAGGTCGCGCTGGGCCGGATTGGCCCGCGCCTCGGATTTTGCGGCATACAGCCTATGCAGAAAGGCATCCACACGTTCTTTCAATAAATCCCGCTCGACCGTCACCAACCGCAGTTGACTCGCCAGCCGTTGCTGCTCGGCCAGCAAGGCTTGGTAGTCTTCGGTGGACAGCGTGATGGTGGGCGTCATGCCGTTATTTTACCGGCTTTACATCCGCGTTTCAGCCCACTTGGGTATAGGTTCGTGCCGGATGCGGCCGCATCGCGGCCAAGTCAATACCGGCTAACAACCAGTGGAGTTGCTCGACCGTCAACATCACAACTGCTGCCTCTTTCGGCCAGTGAAAACGGTCGGCTTCCAGCCGCTTGAGCATCAACCAAAAACCGGTGCGGTCCCACAACAGCAGTTTGATCCGATCCCGCCGGCGGTTGCTGAACACGTAGATGGCCGGCTCGAACGGATTCAAGCCTAATGCCTGCTCAACCAGCAGCGCTAAACCATTGATGGCCTTGCGGCCGTCGACCGGCTCGCGGTGCAGGTAGACCTTCAATCCTGCGTCGAAACGAAACATGGCAGCTCGGCCAACGCCTTCAAAATCACCGGCAGGTCGCTCAGTGCGACAGGCTGTAACGCGAGTTTAACGCCGTTGGGCAACTCCGCACTGAGCGCTGACTCAGCCGGTTTCTCTGCGCTCAGCGACTGAACGGGCACAAAAGCCGGCAACGTTAATGGACTGTTCGGATTCGGATGTCCTGTTTCTCGGTAATGCCCCATCCACTTGCGCAGCAGATTGGCATTGATACCGTATTGCAGAGCGATCTTGGCAACCGATGTGCCCGAATGCAAGCAAACTTTCACTAGCTCCCGCTTGGCTTCCGGATCATAAAGGCAACGGCCGTCTCGCCCGTGCCCCACGATTAATGGCCGCGATAATCGCGTGTTATGCTCCTTCATAGGTGTCCACCTGATTATAAGTGGACACTATCTTCGTTCCTTTCGAGCTGTTTATACAGATGCTGTTAAAGGACCGCTTACGAAACACCGGAAGCGATGGTCAGGCGTCGGATGGCCATTTTCCGATCAGCCAGGTCATCGTGACGGTGACGACCTGGCCAAGTTTGACTACACAACCCCAAGCTTGCGAACGTGCCCGAGTCCGCGCCGGCGTTTGCCGACCTTGCCAGGCCGGTCACGTTCCCGCGCTTATCCGGTTGCGTCGTCGATCGCCGCCAGCCCGAGGGCTGTCGTTGCTACACGCAACAAGCCACGCCGTACTTCGTCAGCCCGGACCAGTGCCGTGCGTTCGTGAAGTACGGCCGTTTCGATCCTTACCGCGACGCGCCGGCCAGCGTTGCGCATGCTGGGAGCGGCCGCGAAACCCGAGCCGAACCAGCGGCCTCGCGGCCGCCCGCCTCCTAAGACCGAGACTTCGCATAATGTATATTCTTGTAAGTTTTTATCTAATTTAACCCGCCAAAAATCGCCACCAGTCCACGCCAACGATATAGCCAGTACTACCCCAGCGGCTACATTTAAACGCCGCGCTAGCGCGCTCCAGGCGCTTTTAATCTTTTCGTTCTGTTCGCTCTGTATTTCCCGGATCAGCAATATTTCCGCAAGTTCTCTTTTGGTAATTTCGGCGACTTTAATCGCTATTTCGTCGTTGAAACCGCCACCTTTTTTAATCCCGTTTATTGATTGGCGTGTTATCCCGAGAAAATTCGCTAATTCGTTGTCAGATTTCAGCTTCTTAGCTTCTTTTACTTCTTCTAGCAGTTCGTAGCAGT
The DNA here is from genome assembly GCF_050275925.1 of Methylomonas sp. MS20. NCBI lineage: Bacteria > Pseudomonadati > Pseudomonadota > Gammaproteobacteria > Methylococcales > Methylococcaceae > Methylomonas > Methylomonas sp. MS20. The sequence continues at coordinate 2,676,223 of NZ_CP189962.1, read as the reverse complement.
TCACATTTACCTCCTGCTTGTAAGTTTGTCGCTTGACATCCTAGTTTTGCCTATGTAAGTTTCGCAACTGTCAAACGTCAGTTAACTGACTGACATCACATAGAGGCGAAGCTATGAACATCCACCATATCCGTACCCACAACACCGCTTTTTTCCGTCGAAGCATCCCCAAGCTGGTTTGCAAGCTTCGACGTTTACCCTACTCGGCCCTTCGCGGTCGCCCTGTTGCCGTATCGATAGAGCAGGGCGGCATCCGCCGCGTTTGTTGTCATGTTTGCCTTGAACAAGGCTTTACCAGGCTTGCCTACTCCGGCGAACTGGTCCCTTGCGTTACTTGCGGTGGTCGCGGTGCTCTGCTGATGACCGAGCTCGAATTCAACGAACTGCCGTTCTAGTCATGCGCGTGTTCGACAAATTCCATGAACGGTCGCTAATCACCGCCGACCGTTCGCATTTAGAGCCGCCCGCCAGTTTGCAGCCGTCCGCTTGGACGCGCCGCGCGCTTCCCGAAAAGATTTTGCCGCAGCATGTTTATCCGCCACATATCGTCGAATCGCTGACCGTTCCTAATACCGTTACTTGTTACGATTTATCGATTGATTGGCACCGTGAAACATTATTGGCCGAGATTCTTTGGCGGATCGAGAAGGGCGTTTACCAACCGAACCCCCGCGAAGAAATGTTGCTAAAACAGGCAAACTCTAACAGGGCGCTCAGTGGCTTCCCGGTGCCCGTTCTTGTAACACGGGCACTTAGTCCCACGGGTGGGAATTTCACGTCTTTTCAGCATAGCAACGGCGTTAGTGGGGCACTTAGTGCCACCGGTGGCACACCATGCTAATCGACTGGATAACCGCTTACCTTCCGCTGGATAAAATCCCCGTGGAACATTGGCAAGACCTCCGCCAATTGACCGACCGCGTTTTAAGGTATTGCCCCAAAACCGGGGAAGCCCGCTGGGAGTCGTCAGCATGGGACTCGATCCGGTCCGATTCCCATCAAATTGCGTTCCGCGTGGGTTCCGACGCTGTTTGGCTCCAAGGTAGTCCCGCCCGCGTTTGCGGCTCCGGTGATGCGGTGTTTGGCGAAGGCCCTGCCGCCGCGCTTGATCTGGTGGGCTGCTTGCATCGGATGCGCTCGTTTGTGTCCGCCCAGATCGGTATCGAACTCTCGACCGATGCCGATCATTGGACTGTTACCCGAATTGACGTTACCGGTAACTTATTACTAGACGACCTGGCCGCCGTCCGCGTGGCGCTTCGAACCCTGCGCGAATGCGAAGGCGGCCGCTACCGCGTCAGTCAACAAGCCGGTGATACCGTCTACTGGTCTCATAAATCCCGTCTTCGCGCCGGCAAGGCCTATGCCAAAGGCCCTCATATCGATTACCAGACCAAAAAACTCGATTATTCAGGCCGGCACTATTCGCCGACCGAAAAAGAATTAACCAATCGTTTGCTTCGGCTTGAATTGCGCTTAGGTGCGCAATGGTTACGCGAACGCACTGGACAACCTTGGACTGCGCTAAAACCTCAAGACCTCACAAAAGAATGGCGCGAATACTTTAACCGCATGATAGGGGCAGCGGACATGATTAACGATGATGACTTAAAAACTAGAATAATTTCCAGTGCCGATTCCGAAGGAAAAGGCAAAGCCGCTTATATGTGTTTTTTGTTTATTAAACAAAATGGTTGGCAATCGGCTAAAGAAAATTATCCGAGAACAACTTTTTACCGTCATATGGAAGTTTTACGAAAAGCCGGCCTAGGCGATGCCGACATTTCAACGGGAAACGTCGTCCCACTCCGCCGAAAAGTGATTGAATGCCAGATGATTTCATCTTGGACTGAATTAAGGCAGTACGCCTAAATAGTGGTAATTCGCGACCACTTTTAAAATACAGCGAATCAAAATAGGAAATTAAAAATGACTGTCATGATATTTAGCAAAGTGGCTAACCGTTCCGGTAAAGCCAAAGCATCCGGTAATCCTTACTCGATCAATATGGCCGAAGTGTTGACGCCGTTTCAGCCTTCCACGTCGGCTTCATCTGTTTTAACTGGTGCCGGTATGGATGCGGTTGAAGTTGAAGTGGCCGACAATGTCTACGACCTTTTGTTTAATACCTTTACTGCCAGCTTTAAGGGTTTACCCGTTCCGATCGATGTCGAAACGGGTTTAACTCGACAATCAAAGCTGATTGTTCTCGGCGTTAAACAAAAAACCCAATAGGTAGCTTGCCGCCCGGTAGGGGTCCCCTTTAGGGGATGCCGGGCGCAAGCGTTCACGCTTTTATGAACAATTTCGAATATAAACCCAAGCTTGAGTTTGAAATGGTAATTGAACGGGTCAGCTATACGCCTTTCATGGTTTATCCTAAAAAACCGTCTTTAATTCAACGCTTGGTTAATTTCTTCTCACAAGGGAAGGCGGACGAATGACCGAATTACAGGCGGCTTATTTATTTGATCTGATTATTGTCGTGTCGGAAGCGGGTTGTATTATTTCTGGCTTTATCGCTGGCGTGTTGTTGGCGAAAGGCTTGGATATATGACCTCGACTGATATAGCTGAATTATCGGGTTATTTAATCGGGCTGTTTGGAATCGGTTTTTCGTCCGGTTACTTGCTAATGGCATTTCATGCCTTAGTTAAACTCATCACAAGATAGGAAACTATTATGAAAACACGTAATAAAATTGCTTTTGGTTCCGCTCTGATCGGTGCCGCTGGTTCCGCTGCCGCCGCTTTGCCGACCGCCGCGTCCGGCGCCTTTACGACGTTGCAAGAAGACGTTTTGGATTTGATCGATTTGGCATGGCCGCCCGCGATTGCGATTACTGTCGCATTTATCGTGTTGCGTCTGTTCAAAAAGTCAGCCAACGCTGCCGTTTAATTTCTTGGCCGGGGCTAATTACCCCGGCTTTTTTATTTATTACCTATAACGCTATTTATGAAAAAATTAATATTGTTGTTTTTTTTAATAACTTTTTCACAATTCGCGTTTTCTTCTAACTATTATTTTTCTTATCAATCACAGGCGTCTTCTGCTTGTGGTGGTACTAATTTAAACTTAAGTAATAGGTCATATTATTACGCTCCTAATACTGATTACTGTTTTTGGCGGCTAGATGCCGCTGTCACTGGTGCGACAGTGAATCTAACCACGGGCGTTGTAACTTGTCCTTCTGGTATGACATATGAATCATATTCTTGTGTTTCTCAAAATATTGTTTGTCCGCCCGCAGGTGAACAGCGTCGTATTCAAGTTCAAACGTCTACTAGTTCTGGTGCCGCCGTTATTTTTCAGGGTGGCGCCAATCAAAATGCCGTGTTTAATCAATGTAAATATGATTTTCTTGTATCGGCTACTCAAGGCCCTAATTCGGATTGTTACAAGCAAGGCACTATTACTTATTGCAATGTTTACGCGACTTCTCTTGGTGTAACGGATGTTGTTTCTCCGCCGGCTCCTGTTGTTTCCCCCGCCGACGTGGCTATCCCAAAATCAACTAAAAACGGTTGCGTCAATGGTGTTGGTACTGACGGCAAGATGGTCGAGGTTTGTGCTAGCCCTTCGGTTCCTGGTACAGCTGAGATTAACGGTGTTCCGGTTCATGTGCGTCCTGATACTACCGAGATTAATGGTGTTCCCGTGACGCCGACCAGTCCTAAGAATTGCGGCACTGTTAACGGTCAATATACATGCGTCACTACTCAGGCCAATGGCACCTACGGCACCAGTTCTGGTGGAACCGTGACTTATTGGAAATTTCGCCCGGATTCTTCGTCGTCCGAAACCACCGTTACCAATCCCGACGGTTCTGTAACTAAGACTAAAACCACGACCGATAACGTGATTGGCTCCGTTCCACTGGTTGAAACAACCACTACGACGACCGGCGGATCGGTCACCAAAACCACGACCGGTGGCCAAGTCGGTAGCTCTGCTCAAACCGATAGCGCCGCGTTGCAATCGATTGCCAAGGGCGTTTCTGATCTGGGTAAGGGGATGGATTTATCGACCGTCAACAAAAATACCGGCGATACCGCCACGAATACCAAGGCTCTATTGGATTCCTTGAACGATTGGAAGTCCGGCACGTTTACCGGTGACGGTCACAGTGGCGATTCAGCGCTGGGTGATGCGATTGCCGCTGACCAGGCGGTTGCTACCAACGCCTTGAGTTTGGCGAATTTTCCCAACCCGTTTACTGACGCTATTCCGGTGCCGGTTGATTTCTTTCCTGGGATGTTGCCGTCTGCTAATTCTTCGGCGTGTTCGAGTTCCGGGATTCATCAACAAGTGATGTCGAAATGGGATTTTGATTTCAACCCATGCGAAAAACTGCTTCCACTTCGTGAAGTATTGGCGTGGGCTTTTTCGATACTTGCCATGCTCGATATTTTGAAAATTACTTTTAGAGGTCAAACTTAATGCCTGCTTTATTTCTTGCGATATTCAATGCTTTGGTTTCGCTAGCGGTTTCTGTCGGTTCGAAACTCGCGTTATTTGCCGCGCGTCGGCTTCCGGTGATTATTGCCGCGACCGCTTTACTGGTGGCGATTGCGACGGCTTATATTCTGTCGATGAAAAGCTTGGCTTTATCGTTACAGCAAACGATACCGGATGTCGTGATTCAAGTTTGGACTTGGGTAATGCCTGGTAACGCTATTCCGTGCTTGATGGCGGTTTTGACTGCGCGGTTGATTCGCTGGAGCTATCAACGTTACGAAAAGCTGGTGGTATTTAAGGCCAAGTCGGTCATGTCTTAACGTTACGTGTTACGGATAAGTTTATGATTCCCGCGCCTACCTTTTTTGACGTGCTTTCCGATCCTGTTTTTTGGTTGTTCGCCTTGGCCGTTTTTCTTTGGTCGTTTTTTATCGTGCCGAGGTCGTTCTAATGCCAGGCTGGATTATTCAAGGTGTGCGAGGCGAAGGAAAAAGCCTTTGCGCTGTTGCCAAAGCCCGCGAATATCTGTTACGCGGTTGTCCGGTCGCTACCAATCTGGATTTGTTTTTAGACAACCTATTGCCGCCCGACAATCAATCGCATGTCTATCGTTTGCCCGATAAACCGCGCTTCGAAGACCTGGCGTTATTGCCGCCGGCTCATGATCGCGGCTACAAAGGTGAAGACAAGAACGGCTTGATCGTGCTCGACGAATTGGCACTTTGGATGAATTCCCGGAGTTGGAAAGAAAAGGGCAGGGCGGAGATGATCGACTGGCTACTGTTGTCCCGGAAAGATCACTGGGACTTGATTCTCCTTTGCCAGGATCACAACATGATCGATAAGCAAGTGAAGACCACGTGTTGTGACTATCTCGTGCAAGCGTCTCGCTCCGATCGCAAGAAGATTCCGTATCTGGGCGCTGTTCTGGAGTTCTTTTTCATTTCCGGATACTTTCCGAAATGGCATCAATACGACGTGTATTACGGCCTGGCCGCGCTCGAAGCCCGTGTGGACTATTGGCGGTTTCGCGGTAACGACCTTTACGACGGTTACGATACCAACCAGCGTTTTACCGATGGAACCGAGGTCATGGGGAAAGAACTGGTCGATATGCGGGCGACGTTCTCTTATTTGCCGGCGTCTTACCTTTCCGGCCGGGTGTATACCGACCGGCTGTATTCACAAATCAACGACATTCACGAATCGATTCAAGGGGCCGCTATGGCAAAGGCAAAAAACCGCAATTCCGACAACTCCAAGGTTAAGGCGTATTTATTGCTGGCGCTGTTGCTGGGTTTCCTGGGTTGGCGTTACTTGTTACGCGATACATCGCCGGAACAACCGCAATCCGCGGCTCAGCACCCGACCATCTCGCCAGCCGGTAACGCTGACGACAGCGACAAAGCACCGTCGAGCGCACCGGCGACCGCTAAAGTTTCAATGGCCAATGACAAAGATGCCGGCCCGTCTGCGTTCCTTGATCGTCTGATTCATTCGTACCGTCCCCGCCTGGCCGCGTTTTTGTCGGCGAAGGATGCCACCGGGGCCGACGTGTTTACCGGCCTCGTGGAGTTCTATGAAGGTTCGAACCTGGTCGAGCGCTTCAAGATCAGCGAGCTAAAAGCCTTTGGCTGTGCTGTGACTGTCCGCCCGTATGGCGTGGATATTGTCACCGCTGCCGGCGTGTATCCTGTCACCGCCTGGCCGCGTCCGGCGCAAGCCGGCAACGAACAGATCAAGCCGGCCTTGAGTTCGCAACCGTTTAAACCGCAACCGCCGCCGGAGTCGCCGAATTTGTCCGTGATATCGTCTCTGGGGAATCTACTACCGACGTCCACCCAATAACCTTACTCTCGCCCGGTTCGCCGGGCTTTTTTTTGTCCGTGCCTTTCCTATCTGAGCGCGTGAGTGTTTTGGGGTTTTGTTTTTTTAGACCTTAACCCCGGCCGGGCGTGATGGGGGTTTTGGAGGGGGTGGTTTTTTGGGCGTTCTAAGGTTTTTGGGGTTTTGCCCCGCAGGGCCGCGCTTTTTCGTGAGCAAATTTCCCGCCGGCTGACCTTTAAGATTATTGTTATTTGTAACGAAATTGCTTGACACCAATAACGTTATATGTAACAATAAATCATCACTACCGGAGTTCGCCATGAAAGACTCAACCGACTTGACTACCGTTGACATTTTTCCCGCCGCTAAACGTCGCGGCCGACCATCCACCGGCAAGGCGAAGACCAACGCGGAACGCCAGGCTGATTTTCGCAACCGTAAAGCCTGGAGCGGTGGCTCTGATAACAACGGCCATAAATCATGTCATTGGTGGTTAGACTATCGGCGTTTTTCTGAACTTGAATGCCTGGCTAGTTATCACGGCTTGACGCCGCAAGCGATGGTTGAACAATTGATTCAAGCCGCCGACAAACAATTACGAGGCCAACTCGGTGAACGTCAGTATTTCGACTACATTGATAAAAAGTTACACGTAACGGAAAAAGAGCAGGGGGCTTTATGATTCAATTACCGCCAGTTACTGAAACGCTATTGAACGACGCCGCGACCGCTGCCGGCCAAGCGCCGCTTGCCTTTTTAGATAACCTGTTACGAGAATACCTCGAAGATCAGGCTGACATCCTCGCCGCTCGCCAAGCCTTGCTTGAACCCGGTGAAATCAGCCTTTCTGACCTGTGCTTGAAATATGACCTATAGCGTTGTCTTTAAGCCCAGCGCCGAAAAAGCCTTCTCTAAACTTCCGAAAGACGTACAGCGGCGTCTTTATGCCGCCGCCCTTGAATTGTCCGAAAATCCCCGCCCGCCAGGCTTTAAAAAGCTTCACGGCGTTGATGATCTTTATCGCGTTCGGATCGGCGACTATCGCTTGGTCTATACCGTTGAAGATCGCCACCTAAAAATACTGGTTGTCGCCGTCGGCCACCGCCGCGACATCTACCGCTAACCCCGTTTCATGCAGTCCGGCCAGCGAAGCCAGCCGGACGCCCGCACGGGAACACGCCTCGAACAACCCCGCCACGCCACCTAACAAAACAAACCGGGCACTACAAAGCCAGGCTTCCAACGTTCCGGCTGATGGGATTTCGCGCCGGCCGAAGGTTTCCCGGCAGAAGCGCCGCCTCGAACTTTCGACACAGATAGGAGACCTTTACCGGCGCGAAGCACCGCGCTAGCAGCGCGGGTGAAGAATTTCACCGCTGGCGGTTTTTGATTTTCTGGACGGCTTCGCCGGCCAGGCCTTTCCAACTGCGAAGGCGGACTAGTTCCGCCTGAAGCCTGTTGATTTCATCGGCTTGGTCTCGCCACAAGAGTAGCGACTTGGCCGACCACAGATGGGACTTGTATTTCAGCTTGCCACGGGTAAAGACGAAGCCGTCCCAGCCTTCGACGCCGACGTTCTTCCGATCCCACAAAAGCAAAACCCGCTCGGCGAGCGGGTTGCCTTCCAAATCAAACCGGCGAACCTCCTCGACGCTGACGCCGAGGATCTCCGCCGCGCGTTCCTCGTTCAAGCCGACGCGGTTCCAGCGCACGTGATAAAACGAAGACTTCCGTTTAGCCATCTTTTTGACTCTCTCAGGTTAAAAAGCCACTCTAGGCAAAAACTGAGCCGACGGCTTGCACGGCGTTTGACTTCGCATAATGTATATTATGTTAAATAATAACTATTCAGTTCCGCATCCCATATCTGTGGAATACAACGATTAGTTATTTTTCTTGTTGAGTTCGTTTCGCAAGGCTTCTTCCGAGATTTCATGATATAGGCTGGCGAGTTCTGCTATTAATTTTTGATACTCTGAATGGTGCTTTAACATCGGCATCATCATTCGCGCCTCGGATAATAGTTGCTCGAAATGCATAATCTCGATTTCATTTAATGTGTCGCCAGCAGAAACCCGCTTTTTGATGGTCAAAGCATATGGAATCGACTCCTTTTCCAGTTGCTCAACGTAGGCTGTGATAATGCCAATTTCATCGGATGACGAATACATAGGATTTCCTAAAACGGAGTGATGACAAAACCGTCAGTGTTGTACAGTTGAGTTTTTTTGATGCTGCTAATCTGTATTCAGACGAAGACCAGATGGTCTAATGCTCCTCCTTCGGCCAGTCTTCAAATATAGCGCATTCATAACTCATTTAAACCGAGGCGATCAGTAAAAAACACGGAAACGGAATTCGTTGTAGTGTCCAGTAATTTTTTAAATCAGCGGTTTTTCCGATGGTTTATTAGCCGTTATCCTGCTTTTGAAGGCAATGATGACGCAATAATTCGTGCAAAAAAAAAGCCTAAGTCGTTAAACCTAGGCCTTTAATCTGTCTGGTAGCGGGGGCAGGATTTGAACCTACGACCTTCGGGTTATGAGCCCGACGAGCTACCAAGCTGCTCCACCCCGCGATTGATTTGAGCAATTATACAGGTATTTACAGACATGACAAGTCTTTTGTCAGATGAATGACATTTGTGGTCGAGCCAGTTTCGCGCTGCCCTCGTTAAGTCGCCAATTCCGGTGGAAAAGACGTCACTGGGTTGGCAAAAACAGTTTGACTTCGGCAGCTATTATGGCAAAGTTAGCTGACAACCTTAGCGCTACTGCGGGAATAATCGTCTCTCGCGTGTATTCAAAAACTAAACGACTGGCTTCGTCCGTCCTATTCCTATTTATCCATGACCACAGACACTCTCCCTATTTTCGGTCGCGGCAGTCAACCGTCAGAACCGGACGGCGCTGAATTCGACTATTTGTCCATGCCGAATGAGATGCTGACGTATGCAATGCCGCGGATTTCAACCAGCCTCAATTCGCCAGCTCTCTCAGCGGCGCGACAACTCTCCATACAACTTCAAGCGAACTTGGACAACTTTCCGGCTGCCGGAAATACCATCGATTTACTGAGCTTGGATGACGAAAATCGCCAATTCATTGACGAACTGCTTGGTGAGGGCGAGGTCGCGGTGTTGATTGACGGAGGCGCCAACGGCCGGGTGCAGGAATCGATATTGGCCGGCGTTTGGCGCTTACAGCATCGCGACTCACTTGGCGGACTGGTCAAGGATAGTCTCGAAGTTGGCGCATTCCCACCATCGGTGGCGGAAACGGCTTTCGCCGGCGCGGCTCCATCGCTCGATGTAAACATGGCCGCTTTGCCGGAAGGCGTCATGAACGCGCCGCCGTTGATCGCCGAACTCAACGCTCACATCGCGAGCTACCAATCCGGCCATGACGCGCATGTAATCAACCTGAGTTTGCTACCGCAAACCGAACAGGACCTGGTCTTTCTTGACCAAAGTCTCGGCCGCGGTAAAGTGACGATACTGTCGCGCGGCTACGGCAATTGTCGAATAACCGCTACTGCTACGACTTACGTCTGGTGGGTGCAATACTACAATTCGCAAGATACTCTGATACTCAATACCTTGGAAATTTGCGACATTCCTAGCGTGGCCCAAGCCTCAGCCGAAGATATTGCCGATAGCAGTCAACGCTTGCGGGAAATCGTCGGAGCATATTCGTGAACGCCTCATTTTTCGGTGGAGCCTACGGCGGCGATTGCGGCACCCTGCCCGCCGACGCCCGACTGGAATGCAAAATCTGCTGGCACGTTTACGATCCTGCCGACGGCGATCCGGAGTCGCAAACGCCTCCCGGCACGGCCTTTGCCGATTTGCCGGCACATTGGACCTGCCCTCAATGCGACAGTCCTAAGCAAGGGTTTCTATTACTGGCCGAATAAATGCTTACCCCAGACGGAGAATCGATCCGTTGCGCGCTGACTGCAACGTTCGAGAATATACTAGCAAGCCGAATGCGGGAATTACCGATTATAAATCCGCTATTAAGCGTGCAAACCTCGGCATTGCAACGTTACGGCAACGAGTGGCTCGGTATATTAATCACGCCGTGGAGCATGAATTTGACAATGCTGCCGATCAGTTGTGACGACTGGGATTACGTACCGGGCGCTGCGTTCGAACGCCGGTTCCCCTACGGCAATTACCGCTTTTTGGTCAGCCATGCCGACGGCGTTGGCCCTTATGCGTTATGCTCGTTGTTTTCCCCAATGTTCGAATTTGCCGATCAAGCCGCCGCGCAAGCAACCGCCGAATCGGCATTGCTAGCCTTGCTTGCCGGCCCGAAGCCGCCGTCTCTGAGTCGGCGCGACTGGTTGCGTGGCGCATGGTCGGAGAACGCGGCGTCGTGACACCCGCCGGCCGCATCGATATTCATTTAACCGTTACTGGCGAGAGCATAAGCGGCGTTCGCTTAGCATCCAGCCGCCCGATTGCGGCAACTCAGATTCTACACGGCCTGTCGGCGCGGGAGTTGTTGCATACGCTACCAGTGTTGTTTTCGGTGTGCGGCAATGCTCAGGCTTATGCGGCCCGACAAGTTTGTCGGGCCGTTTTGGATCACCCAGAGACCATAGCCAGCGAATCGGCCCGCCAAATATTGGTTCTCGCCGAATGCATGCGGGAACTGGCTTGGCGAATTTTGCTGGATTGGCCAGAGGTCTTGGCCGAAAAAGCCGAGAAGGCAGCGATGGCAACCCTGTTGCGGAGCGACGACCAACTGAAGCGCATACTGTTCAAGGACGGCGACGCCTTTAGTTTAAGCAGCACGGCCATCGCAAGTGGAGACGTCATCGAACTACTCGATGATCTGCGATACACGCTGGATAAGGCCGTATTCGCCGGCAGTTTGGCAACTGTTTTGCAAATCGCCGACTTCGAGGACTGGAAAGACTGGTGGCGGTACTGTCAGGCCCCCGCCGCTCGGCTAATGCGCGAGATCGTCGATTTTGGATGGGCGGATTTGGGGCGAAATTCAGTCGAACTTCTACCGCCCTTGCCTGCGGCCAAGCTGGCGACGGAGATCGGTGAGGCTCCATCGGAATTTTGCCGAGCGCCACGGTGGCAAGCCCGTTGCTGGGAAACCACGGTGCTGAACCGGCAATCCGCCAGCCCGGCGATTGCCGGCTTATCTCAACATTACGGCAATGGTTTGCTAGTACGAATCGCAGCCAGATTGCGCGAGCTGGCGGAATTGCCGATTCGAATGTTGGCATTGACTCAACATTTGGGCGATACCAGCATCATTCCACCGCCTTTCCCGGTGGCCGATGGCTTGGCCTTGAGCCAAGTAGTTGCCGCGCGTGGATTGTTGCTGCATCGATTGGATCTGCGCCAAGGCCGGGTATACGATTACCGGATCGTGGCGCCGACCGAATGGAATTTTCATCCGGACGGCGTCGTCGCCCAAGGATTGTATCGTTTGCACGGCGATAGTGGGATGCTTAAACGGCAAGCCTCACTTTGGATAGCAGCCATCGATCCGTGCGTGGAATATCGATTGGAATGGGATTACGATACCGACGCTCGTTAAGCCGTATGCCGTATGCCGTATGCCCCGTTTGATCGGCTGTTGCAGAAGTTCTCCGGTCGAAGCCTTGTCCTGTCGTATGAATGAATCATGGTCGGGTTTCGGAATCCTTTATTTTTAGTTGTTCGAGATTTCAACGGATTAACACATGCATGAAATGTCGCTTTGCGAGAGCATTTTGCAAACCCTTGAACAGCAAGCGTCCATTCAACAGTACCGCAAGGTGAAAGCCGTTTGGCTGGAAATTGGCGCGCTGGCCGGGGTAGAAATCGAAGCCTTGCGATTTAGTTTCGACTTGGTAGTCCGAGGCTCTTTAGCGGAAGGTGCCGGGTTGGAAATAGTGACGGTACCCGGAATGGCTTGGTGTCTGCCCTGCGGCCGAACCGTCGAAGTTCAGCAACTTTACGACGAATGCCCTTTTTGCGGCAGTCATCAATTACAGGTGACCGACGGTCATCAAATGCGCATCAAAGAACTGGAGGTAGAATAATGTGCGGCGTCTGCGGCTGCGGCGAGGGCCTAAATCACTCGCATGACCACGATCATCACGAGCATTCTCATACATACGGCCACGGTCACGGAGACGATCACAACCACGACCACGACCACGACCACGACCACGACCACGACCATCATCACTTGCATCATCCCGCGGAGAGTCCGGAGCACGCGCACGCCAGCGGCTTAACGCCGGCGCGGATGGTACAGATCGAACAGGATATTCTGGCGGGCAACAACCGCTACGCCGCGGAAAACCGCAACTATTTGGCTGAGCGCGGCATCTTGGCGTTGAATTTGGTATCCAGCCCCGGTTCAGGCAAAACCACGCTGTTGACCGAAACGATAGAACGCCTGAAAAGCCAATTCGCTATCGCGGTCATCGAGGGCGACCAGCAAACCGCGCGAGACGCCGAACGGATACGCGCCACCGGTGTCAAGGCTCTACAAATCAACACCGGTAAAGGTTGCCATCTCGACGCTCACCGAGTCGGCCACGCATTCGAGCACTTGCAACTCGAGCGGCACAGTCTGTTGTTCATCGAAAATGTCGGGAATCTGGTTTGCCCGGCGGCCTTCGACCTCGGCGAAGCTCACAAGGTGGTAATTTTGTCGGTGACCGAGGGCGAGGATAAGCCGATTAAGTACCCTGATATGTTTTACGCGGCCGACTTAATGCTATTGAACAAGATCGACCTACTGCCCTACCTGGATTTCGACAGCGAGCAGTGCATACGCTACGCCAAGCAAGTTAATCCGAAAATCAAAGTGTTGGCCGTTTCCGCGAAAACCGGCGAAGGCATGGACGGTTGGTTGAAATGGCTACAGGCCGAATTGACCTTGCAACATATCGAATACGCGTAAACCCGCCGCCTCTCTGGTCAAACCGCGCGGCTGTCCGGCCGGGAAGAATTCAGCGCAGTTTTTCGCCGACGATGGAGCCGCGCACGTTCTCGGCGCTGTCAAGTTCCTTGACCTGTTTGCGCATTGCTTCCGATTGATCGACCTGGGCGTTGGCGTTGCGCTCCAGTGCCTTCACTTCGGCGGCCCTAAGCGCGGCCTCGTGTTGGGCTTTTTCCCGCAAGGCTTCTTGTTCCTTTTTAGCTTGGTAATCGGCTTCTACTTCTTTCAGCCTTTCCAACGCTTTGGCGTTACGCTCGGGGTTGCTGATTTCAATATCCACTTGTTTTTCGGCGGACTTGTTCCGACAAGGTTTGGCTTGATAGGTGATCTTACCGTTCTCGCTACACTTGTACAGTTCGGCGACCGCTAAGTTCGGCAACACAATTACTAAGGTCGGAATAAGAACAAAATACACGCTTTTCATTAGCGATCTCCTGAGCTTTAAAATGGCAAAGTATAGGCCAATTTCAACGCTACCGGATTGGCTATGCGGCAGAATACGCACCGCACTTTTTACCGTTAATTAATCTGTGTTATGTGACAGATCCTGGTTCCGTGATTTGCCTTGTTTTTTGCAAGTCTGTCGGCTCCACAACAACGGCAAACGGCCGCATCTTGCGGCTTTTAAATTAAGCGGCCCCATTTTTGCTGGACGGTGATGCCCCGCCACCGATACCGGGATTGGCGAGAGCCAATGCCGCCGCTACTTAAAATCCATGACTGTAAGAAACTTAACCGATAGCAATGCGTATTGGAGCGACTCGCTAGCCGCGGAACTGCTGCGATTTTTGACTGGTCGGATCAAGTGTCCGGACATCGCGGCCGAATTGACTCACGATACCTATCTTGGCTTGCGGCGAGTCGTCGAGCAGCAAGCACCGGAGAATACGCGGGCCATGGCATTTAGAATCGCCATGAATCTGGCGGTCGATTATCAGCGTAAAATGATGGTGCGTGACCGTCACACCGCCGAGGAGGCGTTCGATACAATCGCCGAAACCGTCGCTTGTCCCGCCTCCAGTACCGAACGTGTTCTGATCGGGCGCGAGCGTCTGCAAGCGCTTCATAGCGCATTAGTCGAGCTGCCGTTACAATGTCGAACGGTCTTTCTGCTGCATGGTGTCGAAGGCCTCACCTATTCGCAAATCGCCGAGCGCTTGGATATCTCCAAGTCCTTGGTGAACAAACTGTTGGCACAAGCGATGCATCACTGCGCGAACCGTTTGGCCGATTGACCGGCCGCACCACAACTACTCTCCGCCTATCCTAATCTCAGCATGTCCGATTCCTCCGACGCGCTTCCCGATACTTCGCCTAAACAACAAGCCTTGAATTGGCTGGTCAGATTGCGCGACGACCAATTGACCGACGCCGATCTGGAAGACTTCGCGATTTGGTTAGCCAGCGACCCCGCTCACGCCGACGCGTATAACCTAGCGGAAGCGCTTTTCCACGATATGGTTCTAGCGGGACGTGAACAGCCACGACCGAGCAGTGCCGCCCCAATTTCGAGTACACGTCCTTTGATGCGCTCGGTCGCTCCCAAACCTCGCAAACACCGTTGGCGCCGGTTACAAGGCGTCGCGGCCATCGCCGCGGCCTGGTTACTGGCAACGCAGTTGATTCTGCCGCGTCAGGCCCACTGGCTGGACGCGCTGCTTAGCGACTATCGTACCCAAACCGGCGAATTGCGCGATATCCGCCTAAGCGACGGTAGCCGGCTGATGTTGAATACCGACAGCGCGATTTCGGTCCAGTTCGATGCCGGGCTGCGCCGTATTGTATTGCATCACGGTCAGGCCAGTTTCAGCGTGGCTCCGGACAGCACGCGACCGTTCGAAGTAGCGGCCGCCGATGTGACCGTGCGCGCCCTGGGAACGATATTCGACGTCTATAAAACCGACGCCGGCTTGACCCGAATCGAAGTCAAGGAACACGCCGTCGCGGTCAGCGCCGGCCGCGAGACCAAACTCGAAGTCGCGGCCGGTCAGGCCGTCGAACTGCGAGAAGGCCGGCCCTTGGCGGCACCCGCCCCTGTGCGGCTGGATCAATCCGGCGCGTGGCGGCAGCGTCGCCTAATCATCAACGACAAGCCCTTAGCGGAATTGGTTGCCGAATTGGAACGTTATCGTTACGGCAGGATTTTTCTTAGCGATACCGAATTGGCCAGGCAACGCGTCAGCGGCGTGTTTGCCTTGGACGATCCGGATAGCGCGCTGAAAACGCTAACCTTGGCCTTGAATTTAAAATCGTCTCGGCTAGGACCGTTTTGGACGGTTTTACATCATTAATCCGCTTACTCTCCCGCTTGCCGCTGGGCGCGCCCCACGCCCGATCACCACGATTACGTTCCCGCTTGCACTTAAGCCATGACTGCAATGTTTCGAATAGTGAGTCGGCGAAATCCTGTTCATCTTGGCGCTTGTGTTGCTCTCGGATATTTTTTTGTTTTTTTCGTAGTCGATTTTCTCGCTCGAACGACTTCCTTATTGAAGACAGTCATTTTCAAAACAGGAAGACGTTTGAAACACCGACCCGCACCCAGCCGCAGCTACCACTCAGACCAAGTCGCCACGCCGGCCACAGGCGTCGACAAAGTCGCTTTGCTGTGCGTGGTCACTTCACTGAGCGGCGCGATGGTTTGGATACCGGTTTTGGCCGAGCCGGTCGGATTCGACTACAACATACCCGCTCAGTCGTTGAACGACGCGCTGATCGAGTTCGCCGCCAAGTCGAACCTTGAATTGGTATTTCCGGTTGACGACTTGCGCGGCCTGAGCGCTCCCGCACTGAAGGGACGCATGAGCGTGGAACAAGGGCTACGCACCCTATTGCAAAACAGCCGGTTGACATTCCGCTTTCTGGACGCCCGTACGATCACGCTCGAGACCGGGGAGCGCCCCACCAACCCGCGACGGGCTCCGGTTGCGTTGCCGCCAGTCACGGTCATCGGCAAACCGATTGCCGAACCGGCCGACGATGTCGCCTCGTATACCCTCGACCGAATGCAGAGCGCCACATTGACCGACACGCCGGTGCGACGGATTCCGCAAACAGTCGCCGGCGTTACCCGCGACCTGCTGGACGACCAGCAAGCCGTCACGGTCAGCGAGGCCTTAAGCAACGTCAGCGGCGTGGTGGCGCGCAATCCCTTGTATTCGCCGGTCCTGGAAGGGACGCTCATTCGCGGCTTTCCCTCCGAGCAACTGCTGGACGGCTTTACCCAGTATTACAATCCCGGCGACCGGGAAAGCACGATTAACGTTGCCAGCCTGGAAGTGCTCAAGGGCAGCAACGCCCTGCTCTACGCCGGCGGCTCGGGCGCCCCGGTCGGCGGTGTCGTGAATTTGATTTCCAAGCAAGCTCGGCCCGAGGCTTTCGGCGAATTCGGCTTCCGAACGGGATCTCACGACTACTTTCAACCGAATTTCGATATCAATCAGCCTTTGCATAGCCGGGTTTGGCTGCGGATGACCGGTGAATTTACCGATGCCGGCAACCGCGTCGATGCGGTCGAGACCCAGCGTTACAACTTGAATCCGGCCCTGACCTTCACCGACAACCATCGTAACAAGCTTACCTTGCGCGGGAAATTGTCGCATTGGCGGCAAACCGAGTATCAAGGCTTGCCGGCCACCGGCACCTTAGCCGGCCGGTTTCGGCTCCCACCGGACAGCTTTATCGGCCCGGCCGATGCGCCCCAAAGCCGTTCGGACAGCCAAGCGATTTGGGGCGAGTTCGAGCATCGTTGGGATAAGCACTGGACGATCACGCTGAAAAGCCGGGTGTCTCGAGCCAGTTTCGATCAGCGGGTGCAAACGCTATTCGGCGACGATGGCTTTATAGCCGATCGGCCGCTGAGCGCATTGGGAGCGTCGGCATGGGGGCTGGTTAACGCCGAGCTGTATCAACGCCAACGCGAGTTCAGCGTGCTCGGCTATCTGACCGGAAAGTTCGCCTCGGAAAACAGCGAGCACACCTTGGTCATCGGTGCCGACCGCGGCGAACTCGACGATATTGGCTTCGTCGGCGCCGATTTGGCGAATACCGGTTTGGTGGATCTTGCCCAACCCAACTTCGGGTTAAGGTATGCCGTCCCCGAACCGGCGCAGCCAAACCAGTTTATCGGTAATCTGACCTACGGCGGCTATCTGCAATGGCAGGGCAGTTTTTACAATCGGCTACATTTGCTGGCCGGCTTGCGTAGAGGGAAGGTGTCCATCGATTTTCGAAACACCGCGAGCGGCCGCTCGACCAGCACCGACGCCGAGAAATGGTTGCCCCGGTTGGGCGTCGCCGTCGACATCGGTTCAGCCTGGACCTGGTTTGCCGGTTACAGCGAAGGTATGCGCGGCCAGCCCTTCGTCGAGTTTGCCGATACGCCGTTGCCGGAATTGGCGCGCCACGTTGAGACCGGTTTGAAATTCGATATCGACGGTACTTGGCGCGGCCAACTTGCCGTGTACCGAATCGACCGCGAACGGGTGGCGGTGCCGGATGGGAGCGACGCCTTGCTACGCTCGACCGCCTCCGGCGGTCAAAGCGCCGAGGGCACGGAAGCGGACTTGAATTGGCGGTTATCGGAAGGGCTGGATTTGCTTGGCAATTATGCGTACACGTTGGCGCGCTACCAGGACGATAAAGCCGGCGTTCCGGCCGGTAACCGTTTGCCTCAGGTGCCCGACCAGGCCGGGCGGCTGTGGTTGAATTACCAACTGCCGGCGTCCTTGCTACCCGGTTGGCGAATCGGGGTTGGCGTGAATTTAAGCGCGGGCGCCTATTTATCCAAGGACAACCGCTTCAAGACCTCCGGCTACCACTGTGTGGACGCCAGTCTGGGGTACGAAACGTCGGCATGGAAATTGGCGGCCACCGTCAAAAACCTTAGCGGCGAACATTATTATCGACCTTTCGATTATTTCGACGGCCGGGTCGCACCCGGCGCGGATACCGAACTGTATTTCAACATCGCGTACCGCTATTAGGTCGCCTGAACACACGGAGCTAAAGGACGGATCACTTAAGGAACTAGAGTGAAGCCGCCGGGACCGGCGGCAAAAACGCCACATCCGCCGCGAGACGGAGCCGGAAAACCACGGATCTTTGGACCAAAAGACCGCCGGGTTGCCCGTACTGCCATGTTCGCTTCCAGCGCCGGACCGAAAACTCGGTCCGGCGTTACGGGAAACGTGCGCCTTGCGGCCAGACATTTTCATTATTTCGACCCTTTAAGGACATGCCATGACACAAAAACACAGTTACCGATTGCAACTAGCCACCGCCGGTGCTCTTTCCATCGCGATGTTGGGCGGATTTCTCGCGCCTGCCAGCGCTGAAGCCGCGCTCGTTACCGGCAGCGTCGGCATTTCAATCGACAACGCGGCGTTAGCCGCCGTCACCGGTGGTTGGCGGATCGATAGCTTCTTTGATGCCAGCTACAACCAGATCGCCATTACCGCCGATACCGTCGGCGGCGTTGCATCGGCCATCGACATGACGCTACCGATCAACACCAATTTCACCACGACCAGTTACGCCGCCGTCAACCGCACGCTGCAAGCGACCACGATGGAGGTCGGTAACACCGCCAGCGGCCAAATCGGTCTCAGCGGCGGCATGCGCATGTCGGTACCCGGCACCAGTAGCGGCTCATTGACACCTTACGATTTTCGTCTGCAAAAAATCGGCGGCGTGTGGAATCTGGTGACTTACGACCAATTTTTCTCGGGCACCACGTTTTTGCAACTGACCAATACCAGCGAAACCGTGAACGCCGGCGGCGAACTGACCTTGAGTGGCGACCTGATTTTTGGAAGCGGCAGCAATAAGTATCCCAGCCCATTCGGCCTGACCTGGGGATCGTTCCTGGGGATTTCCGCCACCGACGCAGTCGTCGGCAGCCTTTCGATGAACCTTCCGGCGGCGGTACCCGTGCCAACCGCCGTCTGGTTGTTCGGTAGTGGTCTGATTGGCTTGGTCGGTGCGACGCGCCGTAAGAACCTTGCGGATTAAGCCAACCTTTTTGCTGGTTCGATCAGAGCGCCGCGACAGATTGTGCCGGCGCGGCGCTTGCTCAACGTTTTTTACAGGAATCGCGATGCCTATTTTGCCTTTTTACCGAATCCGCCTCGGGCTACCCTTGGTTGCCGCGTTGGCGCTGTCGCCGAATGCGATGGCCTTGGTTCTAAACGCGCCGAACTCCGGCACGTTTACAATGAATCTGGACGCTGTCGCGCTGGCACCTTACGCCGGTGGCTATTACCTCAGCACATATTGGGACGCGGTGGCGGCCGACCCGACCGATCCCGCCAATAGTGGCGGCGCCCTGGTCGGCCAAGTCGCTACCGCCGAAATTCCGGCGCTGAACCAATCCTTCACGATTACCGCGATCGGCGGCGATATTGCCGGTCAAGCCGCGCAACGCTTTCAACAAGCCACGTCGGCGGACTTTCACATCGATACCGAAAACCTGGCCGGCGGCACCGCCGGTCAAGTCGGTTTGGCGGGCGTCCAAGGCTTCTTCGCGCCAAACTACCCACCCAACGGCGCCGGCTTGGTCAACGGTGATTTCGCGGTACGTTTCGATGCCGCTCGCCAAAACCATGGTGGCAGCGGTTGGTATCTGGACAACAATATTTATTTCACGATGGCGGTTTACGACTTCAGCAACCTAAGTATTAGCTGGATCGATGCCGATAACTGGCAATTTAGCGGCGATCTGGCGATGTCGCCGGAAAATGCCAGCATGCTGAGGGGCAGCGCGCTGGCCGATGTCGGCGACTTTTGCTTAGGCGCGGGCAGCTTTGCCGGATGCGGTCAAGTCAGCGCGGTTCCGCTGCCCGGTGCCATTTGGCTGTTCGGCACTGGCTTGGCGGTTCTGGGTGGCAAGGGCCGCCGAATGACCATATTCGGTTCGGAGGCTAGCCATGTTTAAGCGCATCGAGCAGTCAGTAGCGCGCTGGTATAGCGCGGCGGCGATAGCCGCGTTGAGCGCCGGCATGCCGGCCCTGGCCAACGCAACCGCGCTGCACGCCGATTTGGGCGGCACGTTTACGACCCAATACGACCGAGAGGCCTTGGCGGTGCTGGTGGGCGGCAGCTCCAGCGCGCCCGGTGAGTTTCTGGTCGCTTACTTCGACACGACGCAATCCGACTACACCCAGTTCAGCGATTCCTACTTCTATCTCGGCAATACCAGCAGAACCGAAATTCCGGCGGTGAATCTGGTTCACGACATCACGCCGGTCAGCGCCGTCAATCCGAGTGGTCAGGCCCAAAATCGCTACGTAAAAGCGACGACGCCCAATTTCGCCATCGATAGCGAAACTCTGACCGGAACCGGTAGTCTGGGCATGACCGGCGTGGAATTGTTTCGCGGCAACTACAACGGTTCGCTGGTGACTGGCGACTTCAGCTTGCGTTACAGCGTCGCCAACCGGCAAGCCGCTTGGGACGACTTGGGACAGGCCGGCACACCGGGCGGCTGGTACCTGCAAAACAACATCAGCTTTAGCATGGTGTTGTTCGATTTGGCGAATTTGAGTCTGATAATCGCCGACGCCAATAACTGGCAATTGAGCGGCGACTTGTTGATGAGCCCGGAGAATGCCGATTTTTTAGGCGGTGCCCGCCAAGCCGATGTCGGTGACTTTTGTTTGGGTGTCGGCAGTTTCGCCGGTTGCGGTCAAGTGGCCGCCGTGCCGGTGCCGGCGGCG
The DNA here is from genome assembly GCF_050275925.1 of Methylomonas sp. MS20. Lineage (NCBI taxonomy): Bacteria > Pseudomonadati > Pseudomonadota > Gammaproteobacteria > Methylococcales > Methylococcaceae > Methylomonas > Methylomonas sp. MS20. The sequence continues at coordinate 2,655,261 of NZ_CP189962.1, read as the reverse complement.
GTTTGGTTGTTCGGCACGGGATTGATTGGCTTGACCGGCATCCGCCGGCGTGGAGTCAAACGATGACCGGCGGCCGTCTCGATCCGATCACGGCCGCGTGCATGCTGCTGCTGGGCGCGCAAGCGCCGCTGGCAAATGCAAACGCCGTGACTTACCAACAGTTCGTTAGTGTGCAAATGAACGTCGATGCAGTCGGCCGCAATGTTACCGGCGACGCCGCGCACGAGCCGACCATCGCCCAAGACCCCAATAACCCCAAACGATTGGTCGCCGGCTGGAAGCAGTTTGCGACGGTAGCGTCCGGTAACCGCCAAGGTGGTTGGGCTTACAGCGACGACGGTGGGCTATCCTGGCATTTCCCCGGCGTTGTCACGCCGGGCGAACAGCGCACCAATATCATGGTGGACGTTGATTCGGCCGGCGATTTCTACTATCAAAACCTCCACTACGATGCAACCGGCAGCTACGCTCAAGACGTTCAGGTCCTTAAGTCCACGGACGGCGGCATCAGTTGGGGCGTACCGGTCCACGCTTACGGCGAAGGCGCCGATAAGGGCCGGATCGGCATCGATCGTAGCGGCACCTCCAGCGACGGCCACGTCTATCTGGTCTGGCGCGAGGGTCTGGACGACCGCCGTTTTACGCGTTCCAGCAATGGGGGCGTTAGCTTCGAGGCGCCGGTCGCGATTCCGGAGAGTCCGGCGTTCGGCACGATCGCGGTGGGCCCCGCGGGTCAAACCTATGTCAGCGGCCGTAGCGAGGATGGCGAATTGGTCGGCGCCAAATTGATATTCGGCAAGTATCTGTTGGCGACCTCGCTGAACGCCCGCGATCCCGACGCGTTGCCGAGTTTCACGACTCAACCCGTCGATATGGGCGGCTCGCCGGTCATGTTCCAGTTTCAGAACAATCCCAATCAATACGGTCCGCCGGGAGATCTCCAAGTGAATGTCGATCAGTCCGACGGGCCATTACGCGGCAATATTTATTTGATGTCTTCGGTCGATCCGGCCGGCGCCGATAACCAGGATGTCAAATTCATTCGCAGTAGTGACGGTGGTCTGACTTGGTCCGCGCCGGTGAAAATCAACGACGACACACCGCACAAGGACGCCTACCAGTGGTTCGCAATGCAAGGCGTGGCGCCGAACGGCCGGATAGACGCGGTCTGGTACGACACCCGCGACAATCTGCGGCCGGCGCTGTCGCGCTTGTATTATTCCTACTCCTGGGACGGCGGCCTGACCTGGAGCAAGAATCGGCCGGTGACGCCGGTGTTCAACACCCACATCGCCTATCCGCTGGGAGCGCAAAAACTGGGTGATTACACTCACTTGGTTTCGGACGCATTGGGTGCTCACGTGGCGTATTCGGCGACCTATAACGGCGAACAGGACGTCTATTATTTAAATGTGTATCCGGACTGTAACGATAACGGCGTCTCCGATGTCAGCGACATCAAGTTGCGTCTAACCGGCGACACCAACGCCAACCATCTGCCCGACAGCTGCGAGAACATGGTCGTACCCGGTGACCTGGACGCCGACAAGGATGTGGACAAGCAAGATCTGAACGCCCTGCTCGCGTTACGTAACCGACCGGCGCGCGGTAGCGAAGACCCAGCCGATCTGGACCGGAACGGCGTGATCAACCTGCTGGACGCCCGCCGCCAGGCCCTGCTCTGCACCAGAACGCAATGCGCCATTCAATAAATTAAACCTAAGCGATCACGCTACTCGAGCGCGCGAAAAACGCGCTCGAGTAGCAAGTCTATCCAAATCGGCGCGCTTCCGCCGCGCCAAGCGTTGACATATTTCTGACATATTCTGTCATTAGAATCCCGGCAACTACCGTTTTGACCAGGATATTCGCCCATGATCGATGCCGAACGCATTTTGCACGAGACTTACCCCGACCTGAAACTCGGCAAGGACAACAAACTGCTGCTGAAGGCATTGAAAAAACTGATACATGAAGACGACTTCAACGACGTCATTCGCAAAAACCAACATCTGCGTGGCTTCGCGTTTCTCGATAAATTGCTGAATTATTTTAAGTTCAGCTACCAAGTCGGTAACGAATCCTACAACAACATCCCTGCCGAGGGGCGGCTGCTGATCGTCGCCAATCATCCGATCGGCACCTTGGACGGCTTGGCGTTGGTAAAATTGATCCGCTCGGTGCGACCAGATGTGCGTATCGTTGCCAATCGCGTGCTGTACCACATGGAGCCGCTGCAATCGATATTCTTGCCGGTGGACGTACTGTCCGAACAAAAGAATCTGAAAAATACCTACAAAATTATGCTGGATGCATTGGAAAACGAGGAAGCGATCATCTTCTTCCCGGCCGGCGAAGTATCGCGGATCACGCCCAAGGGCATACGCGACGGCAAATGGCAAACCGGTTTCTTGAAGCTGGCTCGCAAAGCCCAATGCCCGATCTTACCCATCCATATCAAGGCCAAGAATTCCGCGTTGTTTTACAGCATGTCCACGCTGTACAAACCGCTCGGCACCTTTCTGTTGGTCAAGGAAATGTTCAATAAGAAAGGCCAAGAAATCAGCTTTCGGGTCGGTGCGCCTATCCCCTACCAGGCTTACGCCGAAACCGAGCAAACCAATAAACAACTGAGCCAGCGCTTTCGCAAGCACGTGCAGAATCTTGGCAAGAAAAACCAACTGGCCTTGTTCGACACGGTGGCGACCGTCGTGCATCCGTCCGATACCAAGGCGATTAAAAAAGCCTTGTTCCAAGCGCGTCTGCTGGGCGAAACCCGCGATGGCAAAAAGATCTTTCTATATGAATTTCGCGACGACTGTCCGGTGATGCGAGAGATCGCCCGCTTGCGCGAGCTGACCTTCCGCACTGTCGAGGAAGGTACCGGGTTGGCGCTGGACCTGGATAAGTTCGACGTGTATTACAGCCATATCGTATTGTGGGACGACAACGACCTGGAAATCGTCGGCGCCTACCGGGTCGGCGACGGTCCGCGCATTTTGGCCAATCACGGCGTCGAGGGCTTTTACAGTCAAACCTTGTTCGACTTGAAAAGCGAGTTCGCCGACTATCTGCCCAACAGCCTCGAACTGGGCCGCAGCTTCGTGCAACCGCGTTATTGGGGGCAGCATAGTCTGGAGTATCTCTGGTATGGCATCGGCGCCTATTTGCGCGAACGTCCCGATATTAAATATTTGTTCGGGCCGGTCAGTATCAGTAACGCCTATCCTTACGCCGCCAAGGAGTTAATCGTGGGATTTTACCGCCAGCAATTCGGTGCCACCCTACCCCACGCGATTGCCAGGATGCCGTTCACGATTTCCGAAACCGGTCAGAATTTCGCGGCCGCCGAATTCGCCGGCGACTATTCAACCAGCTTCAAGATTCTCAATTCCGAACTGAAAAAGCTGGGCGTCAAGGTGCCAACCTTATACAAGCAATACGTGGAATTATGCGTGGATAACGGCTGTCATTTCATCGACTTCAATATCGATCCGGACTTCAATAACTGCATAGACAGCCTGATCATGGTCGAGGTCGATAAAATTGCGCCGAAAAAGCGCCAACGTTATATAGAGCGATCCTTGGCGGGGTAACGCCAATCATGCAACGTGCTTTTTCCGAACTCGACGAACTCGAGACGGTCGTCGCACGCCTGGGCTCTCGTGCCAGATGCCGCGTTGTCGAAACCGTAGCCTGTAAGGGTAGAGAATTCCCGATTCACTGCATCAGCCTCGGTTCCGAACGCCCGGATGCTCCGGTACTGGCCTTTTTTGGCGGCATCCACGGCCTGGAGAAAATCGGCACCGAAGTAATCCTGGCCTATATGCAGACCATAGCGGCTTTGCTGGACTGGGACGAGGAATTCAACACTCGCTTGACCAAGTCGCGGCTGGTGTTTATGCCGATCGTAAATCCGGTCGGCGTATTCCGGGGTACGCGCTGCAACGGGAACGGGGTCGATTTGATGCGCAATTCGCCGATCGAAAGCGTCGGCAAAACCCGCTTATACAGCGGCCAGCGACTGAGCGCGCGCTTGCCTTGGTACCGGGGCGACGAATCGCGGATGGAGAAGGAAGCCCAGGCACTGTGCCGAGTCGTCCACGACGAGCTGTTTCCTGCTCCGCTAGCGATCGCCGTGGACCTGCATTCCGGCTTCGGGATCCAGGACCGGCTGTGGTTTCCGTATGCCTCCAACCATACCCCGTACCCGGACATCGCCGAGGCCTGCGCATTGAAGCAACTGTTCGACGCCTGCTACCCTCATCACGTTTACAAAATCGAACCGATGAGTCAGGAATACGTGATCAGCGGCGATTTATGGGATTACCTTTACGACGACCATGTCGCGCGCCGTGCCAGAGGCAAATTGTTTTTACCGTTGACCTTGGAAATGGGGTCCTGGTTGTGGTTGCGCAAAAATCCGACCCATTTATTCCAACGCCATGGCTTATTCCATCCGTTACTACCGCATCGTCAACAACGCATCATGCGCCGCCACTTGACGTTGTTCGATTTTTTATACCGGTGTTTGCTGCATCCCGGCGCTTGGGCGATTCTGGACCCGGAACGGCAGCAAATCTTGCGCGGCCAAGCCTTGGCGAATTGGTATGGGTGAGGCCGGTCGTCATTGGTTGCTGCTGCGCGGTCTAGCGAGGGAAACCGCGCATTGGGGCGACTTTCCCTTACGCCTGCGGTCAGCCTTCCCAGCCTCCAGGGTCACCTGTGTGGATTTACCCGGTACCGGCAGTCATTTTCGTGAGGCCTGCCCGACTTCGATAGGTAGCATCATGGAACTAACCCGTGAGCGAGCCTATCGAGCCGGCGCGCTTGAACGCCCCGTCACGCTGTTGGCGTTGTCGCTGGGCGGCATGGTGGCCTGGGAGTGGGCGTGTCGCTATCCCGCAGACGTAGCCGCAGGGTGCTTGATCAATACGAGTTTCGCGGGCGTGAGTCCGTTTTATCGACGGCTACGCTGGCAAAGCTATGGGGCGTTGGCAAATATTTTACTGGAGCGGGAAATCGGTCGCCGCGAACGGCGAATTTTGGAGCTGGTCTCGAATCAAACTCGAAATATCGAGGAATTGAGTAAGGTTTGGCTCGATATTCAAAGCGAACGCCCGGTAAATCCGAGCAACGCCGCCAAGCAATTGATCGCGGCGGCTCGATTTCGGCCGAAAACCCCGCCCGATGGCATGCCTTGGTTGGTATTGAGCGGCCTCGGCGACCGACTGGTCGCTCCGGCCTGCTCTAGTGCCGTTAGCCAACGCTGGCAATTATCCAATGATAGCCATCCGTGGGCTGGCCACGACTTACCGCTGGACGACCCTGACTGGCTAGTTAATCGGTTGCGGACCTGGATAGCAAATCAGGGAACCGAAGCGATCGATTAAGCGATCTCAAATTCCGCTTTGTCGCGACCCGCGGCCAGTAATTCCTGCATCCATTTTGGTGCCAATCCGCGACCGGACCAAGTTTGGTTGGCGTCCGCCGGATTACGATAACGCGCGGCAACTTTACCGATTTTTCTTTCGGCTTTTTTGTCGAGTTCGTGTATTTCAACGCCAACGCCGATAGAAGTCGCCAAGTCCTTGATTTGTGCAATTACTTCCTTGCGTTTGCTGGATTGTCTGTCTTTCAAGACTTTCTCGGCGTTTTCGATAACTGCTTGCAATTCAGATTCGGATAAAGTAGTTAAATCAGTCATATATTCCTCAGATAATTAAATGACGCAACGGATTCTATCATCAACTTGTAATAAATAAAATACCGTCATTGGATTACATCGAATCCCGTCTCTGAGTATAGTTCGCCTTTTTTTCCAAGCAACTGTACTCGCCACTGACCTTTATCCCTGGACGACAAGTTTTTAGCAGTCCAAACCTTGGCTTTATTATCTTTTACCTCGATTGTCTTTTTGAGTACCGGCTGGCCGTCCTTGAACCATTGATGAAACAAGGTCTTACCTTTCAAGTTTTTCACCTCGTTAAAGTAATATAACTCGATTGGCTCCTTCCTGATCTGAACGGAAGCCGATTTGACTTGCTCGGTCGGCTCGGTATCCTTTATACCGTAGGTTAACGATGCCCGGATCACTTTCCTTGAGTAAATGATGGCCGGTTGACGTTTCTGTTCCGAGATTGAGCTTGGAGAAACCGGAGTTTCTCCGGGAGATTTTCGCGCCGCCAACGGCGACGTTTCAACTTGCGGCGCCACAATTGAGTTGTCAGACCGCATACTAGTTTCCGGGGCCATTGGCAAGGTTTCCGGCGTAAGGTTAGCCGGGGTTTGCTCGCTATTGTCGATGAATAACCACGCGGATAGCATGATAGCCGCCGCCATTAACCCGGCTACCGCGGCAATTCGCCCGGTATGCCAAACAGTTACCATCTTCGGTGTTTGGGGTACTTGACCGCTTCTGGATTTATCGTAGTTTATTTTGATAACGACTTTATTTTCAGACATGTGTTTACCGACGTTTCCCAGGGCTGAAATACCGCTCGAGCCGGAATATCGACCGGCGCGGTTCCGCACTTACTGCTTGGTAATATATCATTTTAGCTCTACCATAATGCTCCTTACTTGTGATTCCAGCCGCCCCGGATATGACTAGCCTCTTGAAACTGTTCGAAGAATCATCTTCGCTTTACGGTGGCAACGCCGTTTACGTCGAATCCCTATACGAACAATACCTGCACGATCCCAGTACGGTCTCTGAAGTCTGGCGGCGGCGCTTCGACGATATTCATCGCGGCTCCACCGAGGATACACCGCACAGCATCATCGTCGAGCGTTTCGAGAAGCTGGCGATCGCCGAACCCGGTCGCCTCGCCAAAATGCGCGGGTTTACCGAACAAAGCGTCAAAAAGCAATCCGCGGTTGCTCGCTTAATCAACCATTACCGCGTCAAGGGACATCAAATCGCCCGTAATAATCCTTTGGGCAAACTCGCGGCGATGCCCGCCGATTTGGAGCCGATTTATTACGGATTGACCGACGCGGATATGAGTACGCTGTTCGATACCGGCGGTTTGTGCGGGGTGGATCGTTTGCCGTTGCGGGAGATCATCCAGACTTTGCAGCAAATCTATTGCGGCAGCATCGGCAGCGAATTCATGCATATCGTCGACGACGAATCCAAACGCTGGATCAAAAACAAATTGGAAGGTGCCAAACCGGATTTCTCCAGTCACCCGGAAAAACGCCAATGGTTGTTAAAACAATTGATTGCCGCCGAGGGCCTGGAAAAGTTTCTGCATCGTAAATATGTCGGTCAAAAACGCTTTTCGCTGGAGGGCGGCGAATCGCTGATTTTGATACTCGACGAATTGATCCAGCGCGCCGGCGAAAGCAAGGTCACGGAAATTGTGATCGGCATGGCTCACCGCGGCCGTCTTAACGTGTTGGTCAACATACTCGGTAAAAGTCCGGCGGTATTATTCGGCGAATTCGAAGGCACTCACACCTCAATGCCCGGCGCGCTCACCGGCGACGTTAAATATCACATGGGGTTTTCGTCGAATATCGCCACTCCGGGTGGTCCGATACATTTGACGCTAGCCTTCAACCCGTCTCATCTGGAAATCATTAATCCGGTGGTCGAGGGTTCGGTCAAGGCTCGCCAAGATAGGCACGGCATTGGCGGTATCGACGTCATCCTACCGGTGTTGATACATGGCGATGCCGCCTTCGCCGGGCAAGGCATCGTCATGGAAACCTTGAACATGGCGGAGACTCGGGCATTTTCGACCGGCGGTACCGTGCACGTCGTCATCAACAACCAGATAGGCTTCACGACCAGCAATCCGTTCGACGCCCGTTCGACACTGTATTGCACCGATGTCGCCAACATGATTCAGGCGCCGGTGTTCCACGTCAACGGCGACGATCCCGAAGCCGTGGTCTTCATCACCCAATTGGCGCTGGATTATCGAATGACCTTCCACAAGGACGTCGTCATCGACTTGATCTGCTACCGCCGTCATGGCCACAACGAAGCCGACGAGCCGGCGGCGACTCAGCCGATGATGTATAAAGCCATCCACCAACACGCCACGCCGCCGCAAATCTACGGTCAAAGACTCGTGCAGGAAGGCGTGATCGACGAGGCCGGCATTCAGCAACTCGAACAGAATTACATGCAGTTGTTGAACGAAGGCAAGCCGGTTTCCCGGCCTATCATCGAAAACAAGGTGTATTCCTACTCGGCACGTTGGGAACCCTACCTGAATAAACATTGGGATATCCCGATCGACACCACGGTCAGCATCGAACGCATCCGCTTCTGCAATTTGCGGCTGCAAAGTCTGCCGTCCGGTTTCGAATTGCACCCTCGGGTCGCCAAGGTAATGGACGATCGCCAAAAAATGACCGACGGAGATTTGCCTATGGACTGGGGCTTCGCGGAAAATATGGCCTACGCCACGTTGTTGATGGACGGTTACGACATTCGCTTGACCGGCCAGGACATCGGCCGCGGCACGTTTTCCCATCGCCACGCTATTTTATTGAATCAGGCCAACGGCGAGAACTATATCCCGCTTAAACACTTGAGCGATCGGCAAGGCCGGCCGCAAATTTTCAATTCGCTACTGTCGGAAGCCGGGGTGCTGGGTTTCGAATACGGTTACAGTTCCACGCAGCCGGACAAATTGGTGATTTGGGAAGCGCAATTCGGCGATTTCGCCAACGGCGCGCAAGTCGTGATCGATCAGTTTATCGCATCGGGCGAAACCAAATGGGGCAAGCTCAGCGGCTTAGTGATGCTGCTCCCGCACGGTTTCGAAGGTCAGGGGCCGGAGCATTCCTCGGCGCGTCTGGAACGCTATTTACAGTTGTGCGCGGACCAAAATATCCAGGTCTGCGTGCCGACGACGCCGGCGCAAATTTTTCATTTATTGCGGCGGCAAATGCTGCGTCAATACCGCAAACCGTTGATCGTGATGAGTCCGAAAAGCCTGCTGCGCCATAGATTGGCGGTATCTACGCTGGACGAATTGACCAGCGGCGGATTTCAGACCGTTATCGGGGAAATCGACGATATCGATCCGTTTCATGTGACTCGACTAATACTGTGTGCCGGCAAGGTCTATTACGATCTGCTGGAAACCCGGCGCCAAGACAGTCTGAATCACGTTGCCATCGTCCGGATCGAACAGCTTTATCCGTTCCCGAATGAGCGATTCAAGCAGGAACTGGACAAATACCCCAACGTCGAACACATCGTTTGGTGTCAAGAAGAGCCGAAAAACCAGGGCGCCTGGTACCAAAGCCGACACCATTTCATCGAACACGTTTCCCCGGAGATTACGATCGGCTATGCCGGCCGAGTAGCTTCCGCCGCACCGGCGGTTGGCAATTACAAAACCCATCTCAACGAACAAAAAGCGGTGGTTCACACCGCACTTTACGGTAGCAACGAAGGAACAACTCATGAGCTTTGAAATATTGGTCCCCAGCCTCCCCGAATCCATCTCCGATGCCAATTTGGTCGCTTGGCACAAGCAAGCCGGGGACTGGGCCGAGGCCGGCGAGAACCTGGCCGATCTGGAAACCGACAAGGTCATTCTCGAGGTGCCTGCACCTCGATCGGGTGTCCTGAAGGAAATTTTGATTCCGAACGATTCGACGGTTGTCGCCGGTCAGGTCCTGGCGCTACTGGACGAACAAGCCGACAAACCCGGCGGATCGCTGACGGCTAGTGGCGTCGAGCCGGTTCTGAGCCCGTCGGTCCGCAAAATCGTCGCCGAACGCGAACTCGACCCACAGGCCATTCCAGCATCCGGCAAACATGGGCGGATATTGAAGAGCGACGTGATGGACTATTTGCAGGAGCAACAGGCAAGCAAGCCGGTCGACGCCGCCGTCGAAGCCTCCCCCGCCCCGCTGTCGACGTCGGCGGTGGCCAGTCTACGTCCGGAACAACGGGTACCGATGACCCGGTTGCGCGCCAAAATCGCCGAACGCTTGCTGCACGCCCAGCAAAACGCGGCGATGTTGACGACCTTCAACGAAGTCAATCTGAAAGCCGTCATCGATTTGCGTAACCAATACAAAGACCGTTTCGAAGCCAAGCACAATATCAAGCTCGGCTTCATGTCCTTCTTCGTCAAAGCCTCGATAGAAGCCTTGAAGCGTTTCCCGGCCATCAACGCCTCGATAGACGGGAACGACATCATCTACCACGGCTATTACGACATCGGTATCGCCGTCACCACCCCGCGCGGGCTGATCGTTCCAATTCTGCGCGACGCCGATCAACTCGATTTTTCCGGCATCGAAAAAGGCATACACGACTTTGGACAAAAAGCCCGCAATGGCTCCATCAGTGTCGAGGATCTCAGCGGCGGTACGTTTACAATCACCAACGGCGGGATATTTGGTTCGATGCTGTCCACGCCCATCCTGAATCCGCCCCAATGCGCGATTTTAGGCATGCACGCGATCAAGGACAGGCCGATCGTGGAGAACGGCGAAATCGTGATCCGGCCCATCATGTACTTGGCCCTGTCCTACGACCACCGCTTGGTGGATGGTAAGGAAGCCGTGCAATTTCTCGGCATCATCAAGGAATGCCTGGAGGCGCCGGCACATTTGTTGCTGAACATTTAACGATGCGATATCAGATTATCCCGGTCACCGCTTACCAGCAAAACTGCACGCTGCTGGTCTGCGAACGCAGCCGCAAGGCCGCTTTGGTCGATCCGGGCGGCGACCTGGAACTGCTCTTGGCGGCCGTTGCGCAACACGACGCCGAGTTGGAATCGATATTGGTCACTCACGGTCATCTCGACCACGTCGGCGGGGTTGCGGCGCTAGCGGAAAAGCTGAGCCTGCCGATCGCCGGTCCCCATCAAGACGACGATTTCTGGATACAGCTGTTGCCGGAGCAATGCCGGATGTTCGGTTTTCCGCCAACCAAGATATTTAAACCGGACCGCTGGTTGCGGGACGGCGATAGCGTTCAGGTTGGACTCAATACCTTACAAGTCCTACATTGCCCCGGCCACACGCCGGGTCATGTGGTTTTTTACAATAGCGACGCGCGTTTGGCCATTGTCGGTGACGTATTGTTCAAGGGCTCGATCGGCCGTACCGATTTTCCGCGCGGCGACCATCAGGCGTTGTTGGACTCGATACGTCTGAAACTTTGGCCGCTCGGCGACGACGTAAAATTCATCCCGGGACATGGGCCGATGTCGACGTTCGGCGCGGAGCGCAAAAGCAACCCATACGTCGGCGATCATTACCGCTAACCGCGTGGGATTTACGGTTCCAGCGCTACGTCGCTCAGCGCCGCGCCGTCGAGTACCGCCAGAAATTGTTCGACCGCGTCGCTCAATAAACCGGTCAAGCGGCAACCGTTTTGAAGTGCGCAAACCCCTTGTTTTTGCGGGTTGAAACATTCGGCCATCTGAAACCGGCCTTCCACTTCCCGCACCACCGCGCCGATATTGATTTCGGCAGCGGGCCTGGATAAACGGATGCCGCCGCCCTTGCCGCGCACGGTTCGCACAAATCCCTTGAGTCCCAATTTGTGCACCACTTTGACCAAGTGATTTCTGGAGATACCGAAAAACTCCGCCAATTCGCTAATCGTCACCAATTTATCGGTATTACGGCTCAAATAAATCAACACTCTGAGCGCGTAATCCGTATGAGCAGTCAGTTGCATATCCCTGATTCCTAAAGTTGCAATGGCAATCTTGTCTTGGAATGAGCGGTCGCTCCGAAGTGCGCTATCGATGGGTCAAGCGAATCTCCTAGACCGGCCCATTGTTGCCGCCACCTGCACCCGCAACCCGGCAGTCGGCTTAATGTCCGCCGTGAGACGGCGCTTGCTGGGTAAAGTCGGTCCTGCGCAATTGATAGCGTTCCGCTTGCTTGCCGGAAATGCGATTGCCGTGTTCGTCAAGCTGGGTCAGCACGTTCTCGCCGACCAGATAGACATGGCTGGGTCCGCCGTTTTTCGGGGTCAACGTGATGGTTTTACTCTTGTCGTCCCAGCTGTATTTACCCTTCTCGACAAATTCGCGATCCGACTTGCCGGCGAATTGAGTCATCAACATATAGCTGCTGTTTTTGTTCAGCGCCAGCGAAGTCTTAATGCCGGCGCAGTCGGTGCAAGGCAGAAAACCGTTGTAGATCCCCGGCCACTCGAAACTGTCGGATCCGTGATGGCCGGCATGATCTTGCGGCCCGGCATTTTCCGCCTGAACCGGGCCGCCGAACGCGATACCGAGTGCAAGACTGGTTAACAACACTTTCAATCGAACAATGCGCATGTTTGCTCCCGAGCAAATTCTATGGTTTATGGCAAGGTGTCAGGACCTGTTTATCGGTCCGATCCGGATATTGTGCCACAGCGGAGGCCCGAATGACCGTTACCGTGTTTTATTGGTCGTCGACGGGCGGGGACGTTTGCTCAGCACTGCGATCTTTCGCCAAAATCACGTAAAACGGCGGCACGACGAATAGCGTCAATACGGTACCGATACCCAAGCCGGAAGCGATCACCAGACCGATCGCAAAGCGGCTGGCGGCGCCGGGGCCGGTGGCGGTCAACAGCGGCAGCATCGCGACGATCATCGCGACCGTGGTCATCAGAATAGGCCGAAGCCGGATCCCGGCTGCCTGTTCGATGGCCGCCGGCTTGTTCAAGCCGTCACGCTGTTGCAGTTGGTTGGCAAATTCGACGATCAAAATACCGTTTTTGGCAACCAAGCCGATCAGCGTAATCAGGCCCACCTGGGTATAGATGTTGACGGTCGCAAAATCGAGCATCAAAAATGCCAATGCGCTGGCGATCGATAGCGGCACTGAAATTAAGATAATCAACGGATCGCGCCAACTCTCGAATTGCGCGGCCAACACCAAGTATATAATGAGCAGAGCCATGAAGAAGGTCAGAATCAGCACGTTGCCCTGCTGACGGTATTGGCGCGACTCGCCGGTGTAGTCCGCGGCGAACCCGCGCGGAAAGATTTCTTCGGCAATGTCATCCAGCGCGGCCATCGCATCGCCGAGACCGATACCCGGCGCCGGAATCCCGCTTAGCGTGATGCTGTTGAGTTGTTGGAACTGACTGCGTTTGCCGGGTTCGACGCTATCGACGACTTTAATCAAGGCCGACAGCGGTACTTGGGCGCCGGAGCTGCCTCGCAAGTAATAGCCGTCCAATTTAGCCAAATCCTGGCGGTCTGCGTCGCCGACTTGCGGAATTACCTTGTAGCTGCGGCCTTGCAAGCCGAATCGGTTGACGTACTGTCCGCCCAGCCAACCGGCCAAGTTGGCGCCGATGTCTTCCATCGTGATACCTAAATCGGCGGCACGGTCCCGGTCGATCACCAACGTCGATTTCGGCCGGTCGAAGCGAACGTCCTTGACCAAAAATGCAAATTGACCGCTTTGCATCGCTTGCGCCAGCACTTGCTCGGCCACCTGATCCAGCTTAGCGTAATCGGCGTCGCTGGTCACGACGAACTGCAGGGGCAATCCGCCACCCGAACCCGGTAAGCTGGGCGGCGATACGACGGCGGTCTGAAAGCCGGCGATACTGTCTACCTTGGCTTGCAGTTCCGGAACGACGGCTTGTTGGGAGCGCTGGCGCTCGAAACTCGACGGCATTTTCATACCGGCGAATACGGTATTGGTATCCCCGCCGAAGCCCATGATCAAAAAGCTTTCTTCGTGCTCCGGCAGGCTTTCGAAATGCCGGATCAATTCGCGGGAATAGGTCTGATTGTATTGCAGCGTCGCGGTTTGCGGGCTACTGGCGATCGCGAACAAAAAACTTTGATCCTCGGTCGGCGCCAGTTCCTTGCCCGACCAATCGTACATCCAATAGATACTGGGCAACACCAACAGCGCGAAGATCAGCACCGTGTACGGAAATTCCAAAATTCGGCGCAACACGGACCGGTACCCGCTGGCCAAGCCTTCGAAAAAATGTTCGACCATGGCTTCGAAACGTCCTCCGCGCTCGGCTTCCGGCAAGATGCGCGCGCTCATCATCGGCGACAACGTCAACGCGACAATCCCGGAAATCAGTACCGCGCCGGCCAGAGAAAAAGCGAATTCGGTGAACAGCGTGCCGACCAAGCCCCCCATGAAACCGATCGGCACGTACACCGCTACGAGTGTCGTGGTCATCGCGATGATAGGCAGTCCCAGTTCGCGGGCGCCGGCCAGTGCGGCTTGCAATCGGCCGTGACCCTGCTCGATGTGTCGGTGGATGTTTTCGACGACGACAATCGCGTCGTCCACCACCAAGCCTATCGCCAGTACCATTGCCAACATCGTCAGCAAGTTGATCGAAAAGCCCATTGCCAGCATGAAAAAGCAGGCGCCGACCAGCGATAGCGGCACCGTGACCGCCGGGATCAGCGCCGCGCGGAACGAGCCGAGCGACAAAAAAATCACGCCTAACACGATCGCGACGGCTTCCAACAAGGTTGCGAAGACTTCGTGGATCGAATCCTCGATGAATTGGCTGGCGTCGTAAGGCAGCAAGATATGCATTTCGTTGGGCAAGTCGCGCTCGATCTCTTTCAACAAGGCTTTAACCGATTTCGCAACCTTCAACGGATTGGCGCCCGGCGCCTGCTCGATGCCCATGAAAATCGCGGTCTTGCCTTTGTACCAATTAACCGTGTCGTAGTCTTCGCTGCCCAACTCGATGTCGGCGATGTCGTTTAATCGAACCAGCGCGCCGCGACGATTGGCAACCACCAATTGTTCGAATTCCCGTTTCGACACCGCGTCGGTCGTGGCACCCAAATCGATTTTAACGAAATTACCCTTGGTAGCGCCGATACCGGATAAATAGTTATTGGCTTTCAGCACGCCGGCGACGTCGTTGGCGGTTACGCTTAAGGCCGCCATGCGCGCGGGGTCTAGCCAGATACGCATCGCGAAGGTCTTGTTGCCCAACATCGCGGCCTTGCCGACGCCGGGGACCGCCTGCAACTTCGGCTGCACGACCCGAAGCAGATAATCGCTAATCTGCGAGTCCTGCAAGGTGTCGCTGTACAGCGCGATATACATGAGTGCGGTGTCGTCGCCGGTTTGCGAACTAATCACCGGATCCTCGGCTTCGGCGGGCAATTGATTACGCTTACCGGCCACCTTGGCCTGAATCTCGGCGACCGCGGCGTTAGGATCGTAATTCAGCCGCATGTGAGCCTCGATGACCGAGCTGCCCTGGCGGCTATTGGAAGACAGATAATCAATGCCGTTGGCTTCGGCTATGGCCTGTTGCAGCGGCGTTGTAATAAAGCCTTTAATCAAGTCGCTGTCCGCGCCGGGATAGGCGGTCGTGATGGTCACGACGGTATTCTCGGTTTTCGGGTATTGGCGCAATTCCAAGACGTCCAAGGCTCTTAAGCCGAGAAGCAGGATCAGCAAACTGACGACACTGGCTAGGACCGGCCGTACAATGAATAAATCGGTCAACTTCACGGAGCCTGCTCGCGTTCGCCGGGCGCGGGTTGGCTGTCCGGCGTGACGGCCATGCCGTTACGCAGCTTCATTTGTCCGGCGGCAACGACTTTATCGCCGAGCCGCAGCCCTTCCAAAATTTCGACTCGCCCTCCCCGACTGTCGCCGGTTTTGACTTGGCGACTTTGCACGATCCATCCGGCCGGACCGCGCTGAACCGCAAACACGGAATTGCCGTAGGGGTTGTAGCTGATGGCGGTATCCGGCAAGGTCGACACGGTTTGGTCGGCCTCGGCGGACAGTTTGATCTGGGCGAACATCCCTGGCCGAAGCAATTTCCCTGGGTTTCTAAACAGTGCCTGTACTTTGATGGTTCGACTATCGGTGTCGACGGCGGGATTCGACGCAGTGACCTCTCCTTCAAAATACTGGTCTGGAAAGGCAGGTACGCTGGCGATCACCTTTCGGCCCTTGCCAATCCGGCCAAGATCGCGTTCCGGCAACGTGAAATCCAAATACATCGGATCGAGTTGTTCAAGCATCACGATCGCCGAACCAACCGGCAAGTACTGCCCAAGATCGACGCGACGTATGCCCAACTCGCCGGCAAACGGCGCCTTGATGTGCTTCTTAGCGATTTGGATCTGCTTGCCGGCAACCGCCGCCGCGGCTTGATCGAGCTGCGCTCGATTTTGATCCTGATCGGCGGCGGCGATGAATTTTCGCTCCAACATGCTCTGGCCTCGTTGATAGCGTAAGCCGGCCAATTTTTGTTCGGCGAGCAGGCCTTCGAGTTCCGCTCGGTCGGTGGCGCTATCCAGTTCTAGCAACAATTGTCCGGCTTTTACAGTTTGGCCGGAGTTGAAATGAATGGCTTGGACCATCCCGGCAATTTCGTTGCTGATATCGATACCGGCGACGGCGCGAAAGCTGCCGACAGTGCTTAACGAAGAGTCCCAGTGTTCGCTTTTGACCTCGGCGAAGGCAACGACGGCCGGAGGTACTGCAGGCACTTGGCTGGCCGCTTGGCGCATCCGGTAAAACTTGAGTCCGAAAATCGCACCCAGCGCAAGTAAGGTCAACAATAGTACTAGCAGGCTGCGCTTGATCATCGATGGCGATTCGGTCAAAGGTATAATGGAGCCATGCGCCGCCAGGAATGGCCTTGATGCGCGCGGCCATCCCATTCGTAGAGCCTGTGCGGCACCTGCTTCTGGGTCAGAATATGGCTCAGGTCGTGATTGTTTTGTAAAAATGGATCCGCTCTGCCGATCACCAAGGTGATGTCCAGCGCCCGAATGGCCGCCAATTGGGATTCGCAGGTCAAATTTGGCAAAAAATGCGTTGGCGTATGAAAATAAATATCGTCGTTATAGTGTCCTTCGAATAAATCCTTGAAGCATTCCACCTCCAGGGTTAGATCGAAGCGTCCGGAAAACGCCACCAGCTTTTTGAATAAATGCGGGTGGCGAAATGCGATATTGGCGGCATGATAGGCGCCCAGACTGCAGCCATGCGAAATTAAGCACGGATGCGGGTTCTTCAGTGCAATGAACGGCAGAATTTCATTCAACACATAATCTTCGAATTGCATGTGGCGCTTGATGCGATCGCCCGGTTGACACCAAAAACAATAAAAGCTTTCGTGGTCGATGCTGTCCAGACAATACAATTGCATGTGGCCCGCGTTGATCTTGTCGGCCAAGCTATCAACAATTCGCAGGTTCTCGTATTCGTAAAAACGGCCGTCCCGAGTCGGAAAGACCAGCACTTTGGCGCCGGCATGACCGAATACCAAAAACTCCATATCGCGTTCTAAACGCGGGCTGAACCAATGATGATATTCCCGTTTCATCGCAAGCTTGTCAGTTGGGCGAGAAAAATAGCTTGAGTTCCGCCAACAACTGCTGCTCTTGTAGACGTTGCGCCGGATATTCGAAATGGCCGGCATCCAGTGTGAACAGGCGTTTCTCGCCGTGCCAGGCATTGTAAATCGCAAACTGACCTGGCGGAGCGACTACCGGATCGAACAAGGCCAATGCGGCATGCAGGGGTTGATTAGCATGGCGCACGGCGGTAGCGGCATCGTAATAGGTCAATGTGTCGGGAATATGACCCAGATGCTGACTATAGGCCCGCAATGCGTCGGCACTACCGCAACTGGGCAGACTTAAACGCAACGGCTGGTTACCGAATGTCGGTACGTTTAGGTGAACGCGACGAATTCTGCCGTCCCAAGGCACCGCTAAAGCCCCAATCCCGCCGCCGAAACTGATTCCCATATAACCGATCCGTTCCCGGGCCTGCGGATAAATCGTCCACAATACCGATACCGCCAGCCACAGATCGTCCACGCAACCGCCGATCACATAACGATCTTTATCCAGGATATTCTGCACGACATGCCAATCAGGCCGCTCCGGGATAGACGTACAACGGCTCCGGGAAATGCCACGAAAGCACGGAAACAAGAGCGCGGTATTGGGAAAGCTCAAATGAAAGTCCGGGCCTTCCCGGCCGCCATATCCGTGTCCCACAACGATGGCCTGCGTGACCGTTTGACCGTGCGGTTCCAGTAACCAACCGGCGATCGTGATACCGTCCGTGGACTGGTAGGAAATATCGTTGACCCGATAACCGTCGACCAGGGTCGGGTTACCGATTTGGAAGCGTGGCGATTGCTGCAGGACTTGCCGATAACGGGTGGACCAAAAGTCCTCAAAATCGGCGGGCTCGGTCGGCGCATCGACGCCGAGCAATCGTTCGAGAGTGTAGCCATAGCCTGGGTCGTAGTTGTAAGGATGCTCAAACAGACTCATCGGCGGCTATGGCAAATATCGTAAAAAACTTGAAGCAGGTGGGGTGCCTGATCAATCGACGATTTTGTATTTCTCCCTGGAAGCGTCGACCATATCCCGAAGCTCCTTGCCGGGTTTGAAGTGGGGAACATGTTTTTCGGTTAACGAAACCGATTCGCCGGTTTTGGGATTGCGTCCCAATCTAGCCGAACGATGATGCAACGAAAAACTGCCAAAACCCCTGATTTCTATTCTATCGCCGCTAGCCAGCGTATCGCTCAAGTGATCGACAACACATCTGACAGCGAGCTCCACGTCTTTAAGCGCAAGATGCGGCTGTTTTCTAGCCAGCACCTCTATCAATTCTGATTTTGTCACATCCAACCCTGAATAATCAAAAAGGGGCGGCATGAGGTTTACGCCCACGCCACCCCCGAAGTCGACGAGTTATTTGTCGATTTGTTTAAAGATGTCGCCTAATGTCGCGGTACCGGCATTTTGTGACGAGTAATCCTTAATAGCGTTGGATTCTTCTTCCATATCCTTAGCCTTGATCGACAATGAAATGGATTTGGTTTTTTTGTCGACGCCGATAAATTTAGCTTCGACTTCATCGCCTTCTTTCAGCAAAGTGCGGGCATCTTCGACGCGATCGCGTTGAATCTCGGAAGCGCGCAAATAGCCTTCGACGTTATCGGCCAGGGTAATCACAGCGCCTTTGGCATCGACTTCCTTAATGGTACCTTTCACCAAGCTGCCTTTTTCATGCAGGGCGATATAGTTTTGGAAGGGGTCTTGTTCCAGCTGTTTGATACCCAACGAAATACGTTCACGTTCGGAGTCCACGGCCAGAATAACAGTTTCGACTTCGTCGCCTTTCTTGTAGGCGCGAATCGCTTCTTCGTCGTTCTCGTTCCAGGAGATATCGGACATATGCACCAGACCGTCGATACCGCCATCCAAACCGATGAAGATGCCGAAATCGGTAATCGATTTGATTTTGCCGGAGATTTTGTCGCCTTTGTTGTGCGTAGCCGCGAATTCATCCCAAGGGTTGGAGCGGCATTGCTTCATGCCCAGCGAAATACGACGGCGTTCTTCGTCGATTTCCAGAACCATGACTTCGCACTCATCACCCAGTTGTACGACCTTGGACGGGTTGACGTTTTTATTGGTCCAGTCCATTTCGGAAACGTGTACCAAACCTTCGACGCCTTCCTCGATTTCGACGAAACAACCGTAGTCGGTCAGGTTATTGACCTTACCGAACACGCGAGTGCCGGCAGGGTAACGGCGAGCGATGTTTTGCCATGGATCTTCATCCATTTGTTTCATGCCCAGCGATACGCGAGTTTTGTCTTTGTCGAATTTCAGGACTTTAACTTTAACTTCCTGACCGATCTCTACGCATTCGGATGGATGACGTACGCGGCGCCATGCCATGTCGGTGATGTGCAACAGACCGTCGACGCCGCCCAGATCGATAAACGCACCGTAATCGGTGAGGTTTTTGACGATACCGGTAACGATCGCGCCGTCTTGCAAGGTTTTGACCAATTCTTCGCGCTCGGCGCTGTATTCGCTTTCGACGACGGCGCGGCGCGACAACACGACATTGTTGCGTTTTTGGTCGATTTTGATGACTTTAAATTCCAGATCGCGGTTTTCCAGGAAGGTAGTGTCGCGAATCGGGCGCACATCGACCAGAGAACCCGGCAGGAACGCGCGCAACGCGCCGACCGCCACGGTGAAGCCGCCGCGTACCTTGCCGTTGATACGACCGACAATGGTTTCTTGAGTCTCGAAGGCTTTTTCCAGTTCAGCCCACGCTTTACTTTTCTTGGCTTTGTCGCGGGAAAGAAGAGTGGCGCCCAGACCATCTTCGAACAAATCGAGAGCAACTTCGATTTCGTCACCGATATTGACTTCCAAGTCGCCGTCGGCATTCAGAAACTGCCATTTTGGAATGACACCTTCGGATTTCGCCTGTGTACTGACGATGACAAATTCGTTTTCGATGTCGACAACGGTACCGATCAACATCGCGCCAGGACGCATTTCGGTCTTGGCATAACTCTCTTCAAACAACTCTGCAAAGCTTTCGCCCATCTTTTCTTTCCCAAACTTGTTAAAACACGAACAAGTTTTCACATTTATCAAAAATTAATAAAAAGCCGCCGACAACCGCCGACAACCGCCAAAAAGTCTCATACGACTAAATTAACCACCTGATCGATGACTTCTTGAATTGTCAAATTCGAGGAGTCGATGTACAACGCGCCTTCCGGAACGGTAAGCGGCGCGGACGTTCGCTGACTATCGCGACGATCACGTTCTTCTATCTCACGGGTGATTTGCGGAAGATTAGCATCAATCCCCTTTTCAATCAACTGTTTATATCGTCTTAATGCTCGCTCTTCGGCGCTGGCGGTCAAGTAGACCTTGTAACGGGCATCGCTGAACACCACGCTGCCCATGTCCCGCCCGTCGGCAACCAGGCCGGGAAGCTGTTGAAAATCCTTTTGTTTTTGCAAAAGAACCGCTCTGACATCGGGGTAGGCCGCAATGATGGACGCCGTATTGCCGGTGGTTTCTGTCGCCAGACGCGCCGTGATGTCCACACCGTTCAGTTTGACGATCAATGCGTCACCGCAGTCGAATTCTAACAGCATGGCTTGAGCGACCTCGCAAATAGCCGGCACATCGTCCAAATTCAATCCTGCGTTGAGCACCGCTACCGCTAGAGACCGGTATATCGAACCGCTATCCAGATAATTCCAGCCCAAAAGCTTGGCGACGGCACGACTGACCGTGCCTTTTCCCGCGCCGCTAGGCCCGTCTATCGTTAAAACCGGTGCCGTCATATTAAATCACGCTAACATCGAGTCCCAGCTTGACCGCTAAGTCGCGGAACTCCGGGAACGAGGTATTCACATTCGCGCAATCCTTGATCGTAATCGGTCCGGAGGCACGCAATCCGGCGATCGAGAACGACATAGCGGTGCGGTGATCGCCGTGTGAATCAACTTCGCCGCCACCGATTTGACCGCCGTTGATGACCATGCCGTCTTTGGTGGCTTGAGCGTCAATACCCAGGATTTGCAAGCCATCCGCCATCACCTGAATCCGATCGGATTCCTTGACCCGCAATTCTTCGGCGCCGGTCAGCACCGTTTGGCCTTTGGCGCAGCTTGCCGCGACGAACAGCACTGGAAATTCGTCGATCGCCAGCGGCACCAAATGCTCTGGAATATTGATACCTTGCAATTGCGCGGAACGCACCCGCAAATCAGCGACCGGTTCTCCGCCGACTTCGCGCTCGTTCAGCACTTCGATGTTGGCACCCATCAGGCGCAGAATGTCGATGACGCCGGTGCGAGTCGGATTGATGCCGACGTGTTTCAAGGTGACATCGGAATTCGGCGCGATGCTGGCACCGACTAAAAAGAACGCCGCAGAGGAAATGTCGCTAGGCACGTCGATATTCGTCGCCGTCAATTTGCCGTTGCTGGTGATTCTCGCGGTCGCGCCGTCGCGAGTGACCGGATAACCGAAGCCGGCCAACATGCGCTCGGTATGGTCGCGGGTCGGCGCGGGTTCGGTGACGCTGGTTTCACCTTCCGCATACATGCCCGCCAGCAACAAACAGGATTTGACCTGGGCGCTGGCGATCGGCATGTCGTAATGCATACCTTGCAATTTGCCGGCCTTGCCTTTGATATGTAGCGGGGCGGTACCGTTTTCTTGAGTAACGATCTCCGCGCCCATTTGTGCCAAAGGCGCAGTCACTCGCTTCATTGGCCGGGATTCAAGCGACTTGTCGCCGGTTAACACGCAGTCGAACGGCTGTCCGGCCAACAGCCCGGACAATAGCCGCATCGAGGTGCCGGAGTTGCCCAGGTACAACGGTTTTTCCGGGGCCCTTAAACCATGCTTGCCGACACCGTGCACGGTCACTTCGCCGTTGACAGGCCCTTCGATTTGTACGCCCATCGCCCGGAAGGCTTCCAAGGTACACATTGCATCTTCGGCGTTCAAAAAGCCGGTGACGTGGGTAACGCCGTCGGCCAGCGAGCCGAGCATGATGGAGCGGTGCGACATCGATTTATCGCCGGGCACGCGAATCTCGCCGTTCAGGCTGCCGCCGGGTTGGACTTGGAAAATGACGTTAGTGGATGAGGACATAGTGGTTAGGTTGGATCGTCAAAAATTTCGAGAAAACGTTGCCGGGCCTGCTTGGCGTAGCTGAAAGTTTCGAACAACGCGGAAGCGTCGCCGTTATGCAGCAGGTGCTCGACTTGATTAAGCTCCGCTTGAAATTGTTGAATCAGCGGAATGATTTCCTGTTTATTGGCCAGACAAATGTCCTGCCACATGGTGGGGTCGCTGGACGCGATACGGCTGAAATCGCGAAACCCGCCGGCCGCGTATTTGAAAATTTCGCGCTGCTCGTCCTTGCGGCCCAGCATGCCGACCAACGCAAAGGCCAGAATATGCGGCAGATGGCTGGTAGCGGCGAGCACGGTATCGTGGTGCTCCACGCTCATGATGGCCACGCTGGAGCCGATGCGTCGCCAGAACGCACTGAATTGATCCACGGCCCGCGGGTCGGTGGACGGCAACGGCGTCAAAATCAGCCGGCGGTTTTTGTATAAATCGACTTTCGCCGCTTCGACCCCGCTGCGCTCGGCGCCGGCGATCGGATGTGCCGGCACGAAATTGCTCGGCACCTTGCCGAACACCGCACGCGCGGCCTCGACCACGCTGCCCTTGGTACTGCCGGCGTCGCTATAAAGCGTTTGCGAATTCCAATAGGGTTTAAGTTGCTCGAAGATGGCTTGCATGCTGCCAACCGGCGTGCAAATGATCACGCAATCGGTACCGGCCATCGCTTGGGCCGGATCGGTATAAAACGCGTCGATGACGCCCAACTCGACCGCGCGCTGCATGTTGGGCAGATTCTTCTCCCGGCCCAGCGCCACTACCTGTTTGCACAAACCCTCGGCGCGGGCGGCCTTGGCGATCGAGCCGCCAATCAAGCCAACTCCGATGATGCATAGGCGCTCAAACACCTTGCAATACCTGGGACAATGCGTCGATGAAGATTCGGTTTTCGCGTTCGGTACCGATGCTGACTCGCAAATGATTGGGCATTTCGTAATTGCCGACCGGGCGCACGATGACGCCTTTTTGCAGCAAGGCTTGGTAGAGCGGCATCGCCGGCTGTCGCATATCGACCGCCACGAAATTGCCGGAAGATGGAATCCAAGGCAAACCCAAGGCTTCGAAGGCTGATGTCAATTGCGCCATACCGGCATTGTTGACAGCAATGGTCTCGGTCAAATAATCGGCATCCGTCAGGGCGGCTTCCGCAGCCGCCAACGCCAACATATTACCGTTAAACGGCTGGCGCACCCTATTCAGCAAATCGGCCACCTCCGGCGACGATACGCCGAAGCCTATGCGCAAGCCGGCCAATCCGTAGGCCTTGGAAAAGGTGCGAGCGATGATCAAATTCGGGTACTTATCCGGCCAGTGCATGGATTCGGTGCGCACGGCTGGATCGACGAATTCGTAATAGGCTTCGTCGAGCACACATAACACTGACTTCGGCAGCGAGGCGATAAACTCTTCGACGGCTTGCGCAGCCAACAAGGTGCCGGTCGGATTATTCGGGTTGGCGATGAATACTACCCGGGTAAGGTCGGTCACCGCCGCGCGCATGGCGTCCAAATCGTGGCCGTAAGCCTTGGCCGGCACGACCACGGCTTTGGCACCGACTGCTTGAGTCAGGATGGGATATAAAGCAAAGGCATGCTGAGCAAATACGACTTCATGCTCGGGAGCGACGAAGGTGCGCATCACCAATTCCAGAATCTCGCTGGAACCGTTGCCAAGCGTGATTTGTGCCGCATCCACTCTCCAGCGGGCCGATAACGCCGTCTTTAGCGTGAAACCGCTGCCGTCCGGATAACGGCTTATTTCCGGCAAAGTATTGCGAATGGCCTCTGCGACTTTCCGGCCGGTCCCCAACGGATTCTCGTTCGACGCCAGCTTGATGACTTCGCTCAAACCCAGCTCGCGCTGCAATTCTTCCGCCGGTTTACCCGGCACATATGGCATCAGTTGTTGAACGCCGTCTAAAGCAAGAGATAAAAATAAATTCATGAAGCAAAAAGATTAAATGACTGCCTTGGGATACGAGCCGAGCACTTTCAGCATTTTGACGTTGTTCTCCAAGGTTTTCAGTGCCTTGTCGACATCGTCGTCATCGCGATGCCCTTCGATATCGATAAAAAACACATATTCCCACAAACCTTGCCGGGACGGCCGGGATTCGATGTGGGTCATGCTGATGCCATACTCGGCGAACGGCTCCAAAATCCGATGCAATGCCCCCGGTTGGTTGCCGGTCG
Source organism: Methylomonas sp. MS20 (assembly GCF_050275925.1). Classification (NCBI taxonomy): domain Bacteria; kingdom Pseudomonadati; phylum Pseudomonadota; class Gammaproteobacteria; order Methylococcales; family Methylococcaceae; genus Methylomonas; species Methylomonas sp. MS20. The sequence goes on along the minus strand of NZ_CP189962.1, from coordinate 2,630,609 downwards.
ACACCAGAATCGAGGTTTTATCGAAACCGGTCGAAACCGGTTGTAAGCGTCCGACAACGATGAAACGTGTGGTGTTGTTGGCTTCGTCTTCAATGTGTCTGGCGATCACGTTCAAGTCGTACAATTCCGCCGCAGTCAAGCCGGCGATCGCCGCCTTACCGTGGTCCAGCGATGCCAAGCGCGCGGCTTCGGCGTTGCTGCTAACCGCCGTGCACGGCACGCCGGGCAGATTGGCGGTCAACCATTGCCGGCACTGGGCCAGCGATTGTTGATGGGAAAATACCTCGCCAATCCCGACCAAGCCTTCCATCTTGCCCAGCAAGTTCTGATGGACGCGGATTTCGACCTCGCCGCAGATTTGCAGGGGGCTGTCCATGAAGCGATCCAGCGTATGGGCGATGACGCCTTCGGTGGAGTTTTCGACCGGCACGACGCCGAACTGGCAATGACCGGTCTCTACCGCCTGGAAGATTTCATGAATCGTCGGGACCGGAGTATCCTGGACCGCGTGTCCGAAATGCTTAAACGTCGCCTGTTGCGAGAAGGTGCCGGCAGGGCCGAGGAAGGCGACTTCCAGCGGTTTTTCCAGAGCGAGACAAGCCGACATCAACTCCCGGAACAATTGTGCGGCGGACTGATCGCCTAACGGGCCAGGATTGATCTCCATGATGCGCCGCAACACCTGCGCCTCGCGATCAGGGCGGTAGAAACTGCCGGTCTCGCCTTCGGCCTGCTTGGTACGCGCGACTTCCAGCGCGCAACTGGCGCGCTGATTGATCAAGTCGAGAATCTGCCGATCTATGGCATCGATACGCTGGCGCAGTTCGGACAAAGGAATGATCGCGGTCATAAGCCTTAATGAGTACGCTCGAACTCGGCCATGAATTCGATCAAGGCCTCGACGCCGGCTTCCGGCATCGCATTATAGATGCTGGCGCGCATGCCGCCCACCGAACGATGGCCTGCCAGCGTGCTCAAGCCTTGTTGCTCGGCTTGCGCGAGGAAGGCTTTGTCCAGCGTTGCATCGGCCAATACGAATGGCACATTCATCCGCGACCGGCAGGCCGGATCGACCGGATTGCGGTACAGACTGGAATCGTCGATGGCTTGGTAAAGTTTGTTGGCTTTGCGGATGTTACGTTGTTCGATCGCGACGACGCCGCCCTCGCCTTTCAGCCATTGCAGCGTCAAACCCAACAAATACCAGTTGTAGGTGGCCGGCGTGTTCAACATCGAATCGGCCTTGGCCTGCTGAGCATAGCTGAACACGGCCGGCGTATTCTTGGCCTCCAAGCCCACCAAATCGTCGCGGACGATGACTACCGTCACGCCTGACGGCCCCATGTTTTTCTGCGCGCCGGCGTAGATTAAGCCATAGCGGCCGATATCGACCCGTCTGGACAGGATATTCGACGACATATCGCAAACCAGCGGCAGGTCGCCGGCGTCCGGAATATCGTTAAATTCGACGCCGTGTATCGTTTCGTTGGAAGTGTAGTGCAAGTAGGCGGCTGCCGGATCGACTCGCCAGTCCGCGTAGGCTGGGATTGTCGTGAACGCGGTCGATTCGCCGCTGGCCGCCACCTGGACTTCGCAATATTTGCCGGCTTCCTTGATCGCCGCGGTAGACCAAGCGCCGGTATTAACGTAGCAGGCCTTGGTTTTGCCGTTCAGGATATTTTGCGGAATCATCGCGAATTGCGCGCTGGCGCCGGCCTGTAGAAACAACACCCGATAATTGGCCGGTACCGCCAGCAGTTCGATCAGATCGTTCTTCATTTGCTCGGCAATGGCCATGAAGTGCGGACCGCGATGGCTCATTTCCATCACCGACATACCGCTGCCCCGCCAATCCAACATTTCCTGTTGCGCTTGTAGCAATACCGGTTCCGGCAACATCGACGGACCGGCGCTGAAGTTATAAATCCTGGCCATTATTCTTCCTCTCCTGTCGACGGTGCCGCGTCGCTATCCGGACTTTCGTCGTCGAGATCGCCTTCTTCGTCGCCCAGCGCTTCGATGCGGTCGACGCCAACCACTTTTTCGCCCTTGTCGAGTCGAATCACGGTAACGCCCTGAGTATTGCGACCCACCACCGAAATTTCGTTGACGCGGGTTCGGACCAAGGTACCGCCGTCGGTAATCAGCATGATCTCGTCGGTGTCGTTGACCAGCACCGCCCCGACCACCGCGCCGTTGCGTTCCGAGGTTTGAATCGCAATCAGTCCCTGACCGCCGCGCTTGTGCTGGGTAAACTCTTCGAGCTTGGTGCGTTTGCCGTAGCCGTTTTCGGTGATATTCAATACCGTCCCCTCGCTGGCGACGATCAGCGAAATCACTTTTTGGCCTTCCTGCAAGCGGATACCCCGCACACCGGCAGCGACCCGGCCCATCGAACGTACGTCGCTCTCGTTGAAACAGACCGCCTTACCGTCGCTGCTGAATAACATCACGTTTTGACGGCCGTCGGTCAGCGCGACGCCGACCAGGGTATCGTTATCGCGCAAATCGATCGCGATTTTGCCTTTCGCCAATTGGAATGCGAATTCAGTCAGCGGGGTTTTCTTGACCGTACCGGCCATCGTCGCCATAAACACATATTTGTCCTCGCTGTACTCGCGAACCGACAGCATCGCGTTGATGCGTTCGCCCTCTTCCAACGGCAACAAATTGACGAAAGGCTTGCCACGCGAGGCTCGGCTGGCGACCGGCAACTCGTACACTTTCAGCCAATAGACCTTGCCGCGCGACGAGAAGCACAGGATGGTGTCGTGGGTGTTGGCGATGATCAGTTTTTCGATGAAATCGTTTTCCTTGGTAGCCGTCGCCGATTTACCGCGACCGCCGCGCCGTTGCGCTTTGTAATCGGTCAGCGGCTGGGTTTTGACGTAACCCTCGTGCGACATGGTCACCACCATGTCTTCCTCGGTGATCAGGTCTTCAGCGGTCAGGTTGGAATAATCCTGAACGATTTCGGTTCGGCGCGCATCGGCGTATTGGCTTTTGATTTCTTCCAATTCTTCCTTGATGACTTCCATCAAGCGCACATCGCTGCCCAAAATGAACAAATATTCGTCGATCAATTCCAGCAATTGCCGATATTCGTTGACGATTTTTTCCTGCTCCAGCCCTGTCAAGCGATGCAGACGTAAATCCAGGATGGCTTGAGCCTGATTTTCGGACAGCCGATATAGGCCGTTCGCCAAGCCGAATTCCGCCGGCAAGTCTTCCGGGCGCGAGCGATCCGCATCGGCGCGGTCCAGCAGCGACGCCACCAGACCGGCATTCCAGGATCGTCCCAACAACCCGACTTTAGCTTCCTGCGGATTCGGCGAGGTTTTGATCAGCTCGATCATCTCGTCGATATTGGCCAGTGCTACCGCCAGACCTTCCAAGATATGCGCCCGCTCGCGCGCCTTGCGTAGATTGAAGATCGTCCGGCGCGTCACGATTTCGCGTCTATGGTCGATGAAGGCGGCCAGAATGTCCTTTAAATTCATGCAATGCGGCCGACCGTCGTACAAAGCCACCATGTTGATGCCGAATACGGTTTGCAACTGGGTTTGCTTGTAGAGATTGTTCAACACCACGTCGGCCACTTCGCCGCGCCGCAATTCGACGACCATCCGCATGCCGTCCTTATCCGATTCGTCGCGCAATCCGGAAATGCCCTCCAGCTTGCCTTCCTTGACCAATTCGGCGATTTTTTCCAGCAAGCGGGCTTTGTTGACCTGGTATGGCAGCTCCGTCGTGACGATGGCCTGACGGCCGCTGTCGCCGATGTCCTCAAAATGGCATCGGGCGCGCAGATAGATTCGGCCCCGGCCGGTGGCATACGCTTCGTGTATGCCCGATGCGCCGTTGATGATGCCGGCGGTCGGAAAATCCGGACCGGGTACGATCCCCATCAGCTCGGGAATCGTCAAATCGGGGTTTTCGATCAAGGCCAAACAGGCGCCGACCACTTCGCCGAGGTTGTGCGGCGGGATATTGGTGGCCATGCCGACCGCGATGCCGGAAGAGCCGTTGACCAGTAGATTGGGTACCCTAGTCGGCAGCACCGTGGGTTCGGATTCTGACTCGTCGTAGTTGGCGACGAAATCGACGGTTTCCTTGTCCAGATCGGCCAGCAACTCGTGGGAGATTTTCGCCATCCGCACTTCGGTGTACCGCATGGCCGCCGGCGAATCGCCGTCCACCGAGCCGAAGTTGCCCTGACCGTCGATCAACATGTAACGCAGCGAAAACGGTTGCGCCATTCGGACGATGGTGTCGTAAACCGCGGTATCGCCGTGCGGGTGGTATTTACCGATCACGTCACCGACGACGCGGGCGGATTTTTTATACGGTTTGTTCCAATCGTTGCCCAGTTCGCTCATCGCGTACAGTACGCGGCGGTGCACCGGCTTCAGGCCGTCTCTGACATCGGGAAGCGCCCTACCGACGATGACGCTCATCGCGTAATCGAGATAGGACTGTTTCATCTCGTCTTCGAGATTGACAGGAATGATTTCTTTAGCGAAGTCTGACATGGGTCCGTGATTCCATAGCGGTCGACGGCAAGCGCATCGACGGGTGGGCCTGAGTTGTCAATTCCATTTACTCAGTACCGACAGGTTTGTAAAGCCGGCAATTATAGCAAACGCCCCCCTGCCACGTCAGGCAAAAATCTCCGCCAAAAAGTTTTGCATCGCTTGCCACGAACGCCGGTCGGCGAGCGGCTGGTACACCGTGCCGAACCCCGGATTATTGGCCACCGGGTTGGTAAACGCGTGCAGGGTGTGACCGTAGCTATGCAGTTGCCAATCGGCACCGGCTTTGGTTAATTCGGCTTGCAGCGCGATAACCTGCTCCATCGGCACCATCGGATCGTCGTGACCGTGCAAGGCCAAAACCTTGGCTTTTATCATGGGCTCCGGAATGTTGGCGGGCGGCGAGAATAGACCGTGGAAGGCCACCACGCCTTGAATATCGGCGCCGGTCCTGGCTAAATCCAACGCGCACAAACCGCCGAAGCAAAAGCCGATCGCTGCAATTTTGCGATTATCGGCCCACGGCAATAATTTGGCCGCCGCCAACGCCGCCAGTGTCCGCCGCTGCAACAAGGCGCGATTCGCCATGAACGGCTGCATCAACTTGGCATTTTCATCGGGGCCGCTGCCTAACACACCTTTTCCGTACATATCGACCGCAAACCCCAAGTAGCCCAATTCCGCCAATTTTCGAGCCTTGCCGGCTACAAATTCGTCCCGCCCCCCCCAAGCGTGATGAATCAACACCAGCGGGCGCTGGCCGGTCACCGCGTCGTCGTACGCGAAATACCCTTCCAGCAAGGTTTCTTGATCCAGATAAGCAACCGTGTTTGCTACTATAGCCATATCCAAATTCCGTTAGGTTGTTATAAACGACCAGCCTGACGCAGGGACTCCAGAAAGGCTTCGGAGGCTTGTTCGACCAAATCCAATACCCGTTCGAAGCCGTAACTGCCGCCATAGTACGGATCGGGGACCTCATGCTCCAGTAGATGCGGCGCATACTCCAAAAACAAACGGATTTTATGCCGATGATCCGGCGGACACAGCTCGGTCAGATTCTCCCTGTTCTCGCTATCCATCGCCAATATGTGGTCGAAATGGGCAAAATCCGCTGCCGATACCTTGCGCGCGCGCAGGTGTTTCAATTCCACGCCGCGATCGCGAGCGGCTTTTTGCGCGCGTAAATCCGGCGCGTCGCCGACGTGATAGGCATGCGTGCCAGCGGAATCGATCTGAAAGCGATCGGCCAAATTTTGACTTTCGATCAAATTGGAAAACACGCCTTCCGCCGTCGGCGATCGGCAAATATTGCCCATGCAGACAAAGAGTACTTTAATTTTATTCATATATATCAATTATTTATTAAATTAATCGCTGCAAGATCGCTTCTAGAATCGCCAACCTTGAGTCTTTGACAACAAAGCTAGCGCGCCTATTTTAGTCGTCCGGCGGGATTTTAGGGTAGAGATGCGGCCTTTGGTCGACAAGAACCCGCAACCGATACGCTCGCTCGGGGAAGAGCCTACTCGTTCGCTGTGCGTGCTCCATAAACCTAAAAAGAGCAGTTTGGCGATGAAAAATCCCGTTCGTCCTGAGCTTGTCGAAGGGCGCGCGGGATTTTTCATTCACCCGTTTGGTGAGTGTATTGCGAGCCGTCCATGCTTCGACGTTGCTCAGCACGAACGGCCCGCAATACACGCCAACTGCCCTTTTTAGGATAAAACGCCACCATCGCTATAAGAATCGCACAATAGACCAATCAGCCGCAGCATTTGAGCTGATAGTATTCGTCGGAGACTTTAAGTTGGCGTGGTGCTTTTGCTGAGGCAAGGACCATCGTCGGTGACAATAAAAAAGGGGCCTTCCGGCCCCTTGTTTGGCTTACAGTGCGGATTAGTTGAAAGCCTTGCCTGGCGTGCCGGGGAGATGCGGCATGCTTTGTGTCGGAAATTCGCCGCTCAGTGCGTTCAAAAATGCGACGATGTCTGCTACTTCGGCGTCGGACAATTCCTTATTCAATTGCAGTTTTGCCATCAACCATACGGCTCTGTCCAAGGTTTTCACGGAGCCGTTGTGAAAATACGGTGCGGTCAGAGCGACATTCCGTAACGTAGGCACTTTCCAGAAATGCTTGTCCGCATCGCTTTTGGTGACTTCGGCGCGGCCCAAATCTTTTTGGAAATGGTATTGCGCTTCGAAATATCCGTTGGAATTCACTGGGAATTTTTGGAACATGCCGGCACCGTTAAAGGCTGGACCGCTGTGGCAACTGGTGCAACCGATTTCGACGGCTTTTTTCATGCCGCGTACTTGTTGTTCGGTCATGGCGTTGGTATCGCCTTCGACATATTTGTCGTAAGCACTGTTAGGCGTAATTAGCGTACGTTCGTAAGCCGCGATAGCCTTGGTCGCATTATCCTTACTGATCGAGTCCTTGCCGAAGGCTTTTTCGAACGCATCTTGGTAGCCTTCGATGGTTTTCAGGCGAGCTACCACGTCGTCCCAGCTTTTCATGCCCATTTCAATCGGGTTGGTGACTGGACCGGCGGCTTGCTCTTCCAGGCTGGCCGCGCGGCCATCCCAAAATTGCACTGCGTTGAAAGCCGCATTCCAGACCGTCGGCGCGCTACGTCCACCGGTTTGACCGTTCACGCCCATCGAGTTGGGTCGATTATCTTCGCCGCCCAGCATGGTGTTGTGGCAAGAGGCGCAAGCCACGGTGCCGGTCGACGACAATCGCGGATCGTGGTAAAGCATTTTTCCCAACGAGACTTTTTCGGCTGTGGTGGGATTGTTTTCCGGTGCCGGAGCGCTGGCCGGCAAGGATTCCGCGCCTGATGCGGACAAGGAACCGGTCATCGCCAACGCGGCGACCAGCAAACGAATTTTTAACATAACCATCCTCCTAAAAGTAATTATTGTTAGCTCAAGGCTGCCGAATTGTAAGATATTGCCGCGCGGCAGGTAAATCTAAATGCACGGTCGCCACTGCTACGACTTGGCCCATGCTTGAAGTTGAAAAAAGACAGAGGAGTTCGTGTTTTAGAGTACTGAATGTTCTCCATTCCCCGCCTATCCGTGGTAGCTCGACATCTTCATGGGTTTTCCGGCTGCAAGCCATCGCGCAACCGCGCTAATTGTAGCTGGGCTTCGTCGATTGCAAAGCGATCGATTGATTTGGCGATCGCGTCAAGTTCCGCCTGCCATCCCCCCCCTGCCGCCAGCGCCCGCAGCTCCGCGAGCGCCGATTCTACCGCGCCAAGATCGGTGTCCAAGATCCTCGCCAAACGCTCGGCGGCCTTGGCGACTTCCTGGGTATTGACGACGGGTTTCGGCTCCACCACGTTTTCCGGCTGTTTCGCCGCCAAATCGGTCAATTCGAGGATAATCCGCGCCAAGCATTGCTCCAAATCGGCGAGTTGCGCTTCGGCCGGCGGGTGGCTTTGCTTTAACACCGCGTCAACAGAGGAGGCCGCTTCGAACAAGGCTTGCGCGCCCAGGTTGCCGCTGACGCCTTTCAACGCGTGGCAATGCGCTTCCGCTTCTTCGAAACGCCCCGCTTCGATCGAAGCACGCAGTTCTGTCACCGAGTCGGCGTAATGCGCCAAAAATCGCAGCAATTGCCGCCGATAAGCCTCCGAATTGCCGCCGATGCGCCGAATGCCCTGCGCGACATCGATATGCCGTAAACACTGCAGATCCGCCGGGTATGCGACGCTAGCCGTTGCCGAGGCTGGGGGAGTCTGGCTCCCGGTGCCGGCGATCCAGGTGGTCAACGAAGCCAGCAAACGTTCGGGATCGATCGGTTTGGTGATATGGTCGTTCATGCCGGCTTGCAGACTTTTTTCGACGTCTTGCGCCATGGCGTGCGCCGTCATCGCGATAATCGGCATCGCACCGAAGCGGTCGGCGCCGTCGGCTTGGGTTAGCGACCGGATTTGCCGTACCGCTTCCAAGCCGTCCAGCACCGGCATCTGAATATCCATTAACACTGCGTCGTAAGCTGTCTGACAGACTTTCCGCACCGCCTCCTCGCCATTCACTGCCTCGTCTACCTCCAGGCCGTGTCCGCGCAATAATTCGCCGGCAAACTCACGGTTGATTTCGTTATCCTCAACCAGCAAGATGCGGCGACCGTGTAATGGTCCGGTTTCCACGCCACCTGTCAGGCGCGGCTTGAATTTGTCGGCCATGCCCTGGATACGGCCACGTCCCAAGGCCGACAGGATGGCATCCAGCAAAGACGACGGCGAGACAGGTTTGATCAAGAAACCGTCAATGCCGACCTTGTCCGCCAGGCGCATGACGTCCTCGTTGCCGTAAGCGGTGACCATGATCGCCTTAAGCCCGGCCAAGCGAGGGTCGGCGCGCATTTGTTCCACCACTTCATCGCCGTTCATGCCAGGCATGTGCCAGTCCACCAACACCAGTTCGTAGGATTGAGTTGCGGTCGCTTGGCGCAATTCGGTCAAGGCTTCGGCACCGCTGGCGGCAACCCCTATGCGTACGCCGAACGGCCTGAGCATATCGGCAATGATTTCCCGCGACGCTTCGTTGTCGTCCACCACCAACACCCGGACGTCGGCCAACAGCCGGCCAACCTTGTCCTCCAGCGATTGCGGCCGCAGCGCGCCGTCACCGACAATACCCAAACGCGCGGTAAAGCAAAACGTCGTCCCCAGACCCGGCTCCGACCAATCGATCCAGATTCGGCCTCGCATCATTTCCACCAGTTTCTTGGAAATGGCCAGTCCCAAGCCGGTACCGCCAAAGCGCCGACTAGTGCCTTGGTCGGCCTGAGTAAATTCGGTGAACAATTTATCGCGGTCGGTTCGCGACATGCCGATGCCGGTATCCCGCACCGTGACCAGCAGTTCCATTTCGGTCGGCGCGACGACGCGGCCGTGAAACGCCAGTTCCAATTCGCCACGCTCGGTAAATTTCAACGCGTTGCTACACAAATTGGTCAACACCTGCCCAAGACGCAACGGATCGCCGATTAACAGCGGCGGAATTTCCGGGTCGTGCCGAATCAAAAACTCGATATTTTTTAAGCCGGCTTGATACCCGATGACATCGGCCAATTGATCGACGACCGCATCGAATCGGAATTCGGCTTGCTCCAACGTCAGTTTACCGGCCTCGATCTTGGAAAAATCCAGAATGTCGTTAAGGATGCCTAACAAGGCCCTAGCCGAGCTATATGCTTTGGCCAAATAGTTGCGCTGCGACGCGCTGAGTTCGGTTTGCAGCGCAAGATGCAGCATGCCCAGCACGCCGTTCATCGGCGTGCGGATCTCGTGCGACATATTGGCAAGAAACTGACTTTTGGTTTGAGTGGCCGATTCGGCAGCATCGCGAGCTTCCTTCAGCGCGGTTTCGTATTGTTTGCGTAACGTGACGTCTTCGTAGGTACTGACGAAACCACCGTCGGAAATCGGCCCGCCGCTGATTTCCAACACCTTGCCGTCGGCCCGCGTCCACACGTAGCGGTGTGGTTGAAAGCGACTGATTCTTTCCAGGGCTTCGCGCAACTCGGCCTTGGTTTCGGCGTAACGCAAGGCATCGTCATGTAAATCAAAACGTTCGAAATCGCTGTGATCGCGGCCGGTTTGCAACAATTCTTCCGGATAGCCGCGCACGAGCGCCAATTGCTTGTTCCACACCAGCAATTTCAAATTGGCGTCGAAGGCAATCAAGCCTTGCGACATGCTGTCCAGCACTGTCGTCAATATCGCGCCGTTGTGCGCCAGTTTGACGTTAGTTTCGCCCAACTCGGCGGTCCGCGCCGCCACTCGGCGTTCCAGGTCCTCATTGACCGCCGCCAGTTGATGGCGGCTTTCCGCCAACTGGCGATCGCGGTTTTCGATCGTCGCGATCATGGTGTTAAACGCTGAAATCAATGCGCCGAGTTCGTCGTTGCTGTGGCGCTCGGCGCGCAGCGTGTAATCCTGACTGCGGTTGATGGTCTCGACGGTTTTTTTTAGCTTAACCAACGGCGCCGAGATCACCCTTTGCAAGCGCGAAGCCATCAAAAATGCGATGGCACCCGCCAATACCACGATTAGCGATGCCGCGATCAACGAACCCCGCCAGAGATTATTCAGTTCCGCCAAACTGGCCACGATCAACACCCGTCCGACATGCTGACCGTCCAATTCGATATCCTCGGCCATTCGACAAAATTGCTCACCGAAAACCGCCAGTCCGACCTGTTGCCGCGCCGGCCACGAGGCCGGACAAGATTCGCCCCGCCGATATTCGGCGAATAAGCCGCCCTCGGCGTTGTAAATACAGGCGGACACCACCGCGGGCTTGACGCCCAACGCGCTAAGATTGGCTTCGGCGACGCCCGGATCCCCGAAGGACAAGGCGACGGTGCTGCGGCCGGACACAATCCGCGCCAACGACTGCAAGTCCTTGGCCATATCTTCTTTCAGACGCATGCGCTCGTGCACGACGAAACCGGTTCCGGCCAGTAACAGCGCGACCAGGCTGGTTACCAAGATAATCAGCACCAATTTAGTTTTGATATTGACGTCGAGTGAGCGGACCGGCATGGTTTTCAAGGTTTGGAGGGAACGACGATACGGGCAATTTCCATCAACAAGGCATTAACCTTGAGTTGAGCGCCGCTGACCGTTTGGGGGTTGATTTCGACTTTAATCTGATCTTGGTCGCGGTAAAAGCCTATCCCGCCGCCGCGCGCCGCGAATCCATGTTGGTCGCTGACGGTCAGCACCGCCCTGCTCTTCGTTTGCTGTAACAGTCCCGGCAACATCGCCGAATCCCCATCGATGTACAGCAATTGGCATATCTGCAACTCCTCGGTTCCGGACCAGATTTGCAAGGCTCTACCCTTACTATCGCGGCTGGCCAATTCGCCGAGTTGTTCGACCACCGCGTCGGCGCCGACCACGCAAACATGCAAGGGTTCGTCGCCGGGCGTCGGCCATTCGACCAGTCGGGTGAAATTAAACAAATATCCGGCCTTGATTTTCGCGTCGGCACTATCCGCCGCCACCGGCCAAGCCAACCAACACATCGCCCACAAGGCGATAAGGCGATAACGGATCGCCGAAATGCGGGCAGCGCGCATTAGAACTCCAGCCGCGCCGTCAATTTCAGCGTCAGCGGCGGACCGGCCAAAATCGACGTCGGCGCGCCGAAGTCGGTCGAGGCGAAGTTGCTATTAAAAGCGCCGTAATTTTTGAAGTCGAACAAGTTCAAGACGTCCAAACGTAACTTAAATCGCGTATCTCGCGGAGTGTCGAAATTTTTGATTAACGCAATATCGAATTGCCGATAGCCCCACCATTCGCCGGGAAAAATAAAGTCGTAACCACGCGGCGTGTAGGTATCGAAACGGCAGGCACCACTGGTGCAATTGATGCCGTAGCGGGTTTCGGGCGTGGCCAGCGTCAATTTGGCGGCGAAGACCATATCCCACGGTAAATCGACGCTTGCGGTGGTTACGATTTTGTGGGCGCGTACTCCAGAGGTATCGAGCCAACCGACGCTGTGAGTATCCGGCTTTTCAAATAAATAGCTGCTGTTATCCACGAAGGATTGCGGCTTGTTTTCCTGAGAGTCGGTATAGGTATAAGCAAAACTAGCACCCCAACCGCTTTCCTTGACGTAAGGCTTCTCGGCTTTTAAATACACCGAATTGGTTTTGGTTTGCACGCCGTTGTCGAACAGGATCAACTGACCGTAGCCCGGAACCGCTTGAAAAGTACCGCCAAGGTCGCTGCCGGCCCGGTAAAAGCTGCCGTCGGCATTACGTCCGCCCAGCACGCCCACCAAACCATCGTAGCTATGCACGTGCGACACCGCCAGTTCGGTATACCAATCGCTGATACGGTTGCGGATGCCAAGGCTGAATTGATCGGCGAACGGCGTTTTCAGGTTGTTGCGCATTAAGTTGATTTCCCGGCTGGCCGGGGTGGCGCCGGTCAATGCGCTGAGTTGCTCGCCGTTGTAATTCAAATAGGCCGGATCCCAGGCGATGCAGTCGGCCGCCGCGCCGCAATCGTAGTTCGGATCGCCTTGAAACGCCACGCTGAACGACGGGTAACTGCCTTTAGTGCGCTCCAACTGCAACACGTCGTAAATGTTGCGGTCGTAGGCTCTCCCATAACCGCCGAACACGACGTGACGCTGATCGCCGTCGAAGTCGTAGGCAAAACCCAGGCGCGGCGCGATGTTGTCGGCGTCGGCTCGGCGGTTATGGCCGTTGCTGAGATAATCCTCGAGATTGTAGCCGCCGCGGCCGCCGGCGATATTGCTCCAGTCGCGCAACGCGCTCGCCACACCTGTCGGCGTGACGAAATTCAAGTAGCCGGGGTTGTATTCGTAATCCCAGCGCGCGCCCAAACTTAAACTTAGATGTCGATTCAATTCCCAGTCGTCTTGTAGATAGAGTCCGACTTGACTGACGTCGGTCGATGTCGCGCCGTTGCCGTCGCCCAATCCGGCCATCGGCGCGGCCCAAGTGACCCGGTAGGGCGTCCCGTCCGGGTTGTTCAGGTTGTAGCTGAATTGAGGATTGTAGGGATCGCGTTCCAGTGCGTTCAATTCGATGTACTTCAGCTTTGCGCCGACTTTGACGACGTGCGAACCGTGCCAATTCAAGCCGCTGAAGGTCAAATCGTCTTGCAAGCCAGGACCGCGTTGGCCTTTGTCTTGAAAGTTACCGGCGCCGCCGCCGTTCAGGACCGTGACGCTGCTTAAATTACCGCCGCTTAGGCTACCATCCAAACGCTGTAGCAACTGTCCGGCATTCAAATGCGCCGGCTGTTGCCGCCAATGGCTATCTTCGTAGGTGAAGCGCGCTTCGTTAACCCAGTGTTCGGCGGTGTATTGATATTTGAAGTCCAGGCGTTTTTCGGCGTTGCCCTTGTCCAGCGCGTTCGGTTCGGCATTGCCGCCGCCGATACCCAGTATTTGCGTTTCGTCGCGCAATTTAAACGAGGCCTCTAGCGAGTTACGCTCGTCCAGGGCCCAATCCAGCTTGGCGAAGAACAGATCGGCTTCGAACGGCCGATTCGCCTCGCCGAGCAGGGATTGGTAGCGGGCCGGCAGCGCCCCACCGTCCGCGGTGCGCACGCCGGCGAAATCGTCGTTTTGTTTGCGCTCGTAAGCGACGAAAAAGTGCGCCACGTCGTGGGCGATCGGTCCGCTCAAGGTCACGCCGTATTGGGCCTGCATATTGTCGTAGCGTCCGTTCAGCGTTTCGCTGGGCGTGGCGGCGCGCAAATCTTGATTGGTGTGGTCGTAAAAGGTCTCGCCGTGAAACTGATTGCCGCCGGATTTGGTCTGCACCGAAATCACCGCGCCGCTGGCTTGATCGAACTCGGCTTTGTAGTTTTGACTGATCACTTTGTATTCGGCGACCGCCGATTCCGGAAACACGTTCCCTCGACTGGAATCCTGGCCGGCCACGCCGCCGCGCACCACGTAATTTTTTTGGCTGACGCCGTCGATATAGAGATTGACGCTGTCCGGACGCTGACCGCCGCTTTGCAAGCGGGTACTGCCGTCCTGATCGGTTACCACGTTGACGCCGGGCGCCAGATCGGCGTAGTTCAGGAAGTTGCGGTTGATCTGCGGCAAGCGTTGCATTTGTTCCGGCGTCAGGTAGGTCGCCAGCTCCGGGTTGCGGATTTCCGATGCGGTTGAAGCGGATTCGGTGCCGGCTTCGGCACCGACCGCCAAGTCCAGCGTCATGGCCTGTCCGACTTGCAAGGTCAGCGCCTGCTCGATACTGCGGCCATCCGGCGCCAATACTTTCAACGAATAGCGGCCGGGCCGCAATGCCATCAACACATAGCTGCCGCCCTCGCGCGACACGGTGCGGGTCGAAAAGCCGCGATCCAAATGGGTGACGATGATTTGGGCGCCCGCTTGATCGGCTAAGCCGGGCATTTCGACCCGCCCGCGTAGCGTCGCCATGCTGGGGTCGGCCCGAGCCGGCAGCCACCACGCCACGCTCAACAGGCCGATACCGGCCAGCCGGCCAGCCTGCGCTGGCATCGACCGAAGCCATTTGAACGGAGCTGAGCTTTGGTCCGGCATGCCTTCACGCGTCCGATTCGGTATAGCTGGCGGCCGCCACCGGCGAGGGCTGGCCAATGTAATAGCCCTGGGAATAATCGATACCCAGTTCCTTGACCTTGGCCTGGATACGCGGACTGCCGACGAATTCAGCGATCGTCTTCATCCCCAGGCGCCGGGCCGCATCGACGATGACGTGAGCGATCGCTTGCGAATCGCGGCTATCGATGATGTTCATGATGATGGAACCGTCGATTTTTAAATAATCGATCTTCAGCCGTAACAAATGCGCGAAATTGGAATAGCCGCTACCGAAATCGTCGATCGCGAAACGGCAACCTCGGGCCTTCAGCTTTTCAATAAACTCGGCGATCTCGCCGTAATTTTCGATACCTTCGGTCTCGGTGATTTCCAAGACGATGCGCGGCCCAACCTCCGGCGGCGACAGGCGATCGTACAGAAACGCGGCGGTATCGGCGTCGATGATGTCTTCGACGGTTAAATTCAGCGCCATCAAACCGCTACAATGGGGCAAGGCCTCGATCACTTTGTTGACCATGGTTTTGGTCAGCGCCGTATATTGGCGGGAGCGTTTGGCCACGCCGAGAAAGGTAGGTGGAATCACCGTGCCGTCCTCGTCTATCATCCGCATCAAGGCTTCGTATTCGACAATCCGGCCGGTGGCATTGTCGACGATGGGCTGGTAGTAGGGCACGATCCGACCGCTGGCTAACGCCGAGCGAATCTTTTGGCTCCAGCGGATGTTGTCGCGGTAATGCGATTTGACCTCCATTTCCTCATCGTAGATCAGGTAATCGCGTTGTTCGGCCCTGGCCCTGGCCAACGCTAGCGCGGCATGGGTATAACAGTTGTCGGTACCCTGACAAATCCCGGCAGTGACTTGAATGAAAATACGGTCCTCGTCGCAATCGACCGGTTCTTCCTCCAAGTGCCGCATGATGCGGGCTATCAAGGACGCGAACTGCTCCAGCGTGCAATCGTCGCCAACCGCCAGCATCGCGAACAAATCGCCGCCAATGCGGTAGGCTTCGACCCAGCCGCCGCCCATCCGGTCCAAACGTCGGCCGATTTCCAATAAAACCTTGTCGCCGTTGGCCAAGCCGTAAAAGTCATTGATGGCCTTGAATTGGTCGATATTGATCATGCCGAGCAAAGGACGGCTGGCGGCTTCCAAGTCCTGCATCAATTTGACGCGGTTGGGCAGTCCGGTCAATTTGTCGGTGGCTTGTTCGCGGATCAGTTCTTCTTGGTGTATCAAGCAAGTGACATCCACGCTGCAAGACATGTATTCGCTGGGGCGGCCGTCGGCACCGACTACCGGTACGATGGTATTGTTGATGTAAACCGTGTCGCCATTCTTGCGGCGATTGCAATAAATCCCGCGCCAAACATCACCGCCGGCGATGGTCTGCCACATTTCCCGAAACAAACTGCATGGCGTATCCGGATCGGCAATGAGTTTATGGGTTTTTCCGATGACTTCGTCCCGGCTGTAACCGTAGGTATCGACAAAGGCATCGTTGACGAAGGTGATCACGCCGGCCGCATCGGTACGCGAGACGATGTTGGCGGCATCGGTTGCCCGAGTATACTCGTTGAGCCGGTGCAGGCGACCTTCCAGCGCGCGCCGCAGGCGACTCAGTTCCAGGTGCGTTTTGACTCTGGCGCGAACTTCGTCGATATCGAAGGGTTTGGTGATGTAGTCCCCAGCCCCCAACGAAAAGCCGCGGATTTTTTCGATCGCGGCGTCAACCACCGACACGAACAAAATCGGAATCGCTTCGGTGGCTGGATTTTCCTTGATACGCTGGCAGACTTCATAACCGTCCATGCCCGGCATCATCACGTCCAGCAACAATAAATCCGGCGGGGTGGGGCCGAATACCAAGTCCAGAGCTTTTTGGCCATCGGTGGCAACCAGTATGCCGTAGTCGCCCTTCAAGGCCTCCAGCAGACCATGAATGTTCTCCGGTAAATCGTCGACAACCAAAATGGTTGGTCGGGACTTGCTGACAAAATTGGCATTTTTACTCATGAATTCGTAAGACTCGGGCAGTGAAGCCAATTATAGTCGGCCATAGCGTTTACGATAGGCGGCTAGGGCCAAGTGGGTTCGGACTCTGGCCAGCAAGGTTTCCGGCACGACCGGCTTGGTCAAATAATCCGCCGCACCCATCTGAAATCCCTTGGCTTCGTCGCCCGACTCCGATGCGGCTGTTACGAAGATCACCGGGATGTCGGCAGTGGCGTCCGAGGCCTGCAAGCATTCCAACACCTGGTAGCCATCCATTTCCGGCATCACCACGTCCAGCAGAATCAAATCCGGCACGGGTTGGCGCTGGGCGATCTCCAAGGCTTTCTCGCCGGAGGTTGCCGCCAGAATCGCATACTCGCCGCGGAGTATGTTCAATAGGGTGTGCAAGTTCTCGTGAACATCGTCGACGATCAAAATCCTGGATTTGTCGCCGGCGCTATAAGTGTCAGGCATGGACGCCGCCTCCCAACGGCTGAAATAATGTCTTTAGTGAATTCAATGGCCTACTGATTGCCGAATCGGCACAAGCCGGTTCCGCGGTTTGATTCGAGACAAACATCAACGCTTGCCTCGCAGGCCTGTCGAACCCGCGCTCACCTCGATCCACCTTGCATTTGCTGGGTGTATCGAGTATCCTACCGAGGATAAATCAGTCACCGCTTTTTAAAAAAAGCCTTCCGGCTATCGCCGAGGGGTTGAACAACCTTAGCATGTTTCTTCCGACTGATTCACACCTGGAGAGATGGCCGAGCGGTCGAAGGCGCACGCCTGGAAAGTGTGTATACGGCAACGTATCAAGGGTTCGAATCCCTTTCTCTCCGCCACCGAATATTTTAAGGCCTTGATAAACTCCAGTTTATCAAGGCCTTTTTTATTGTTTGAATTTCCAGTTCGAACCTGTCTTAGTTTTACCATCGGATAAGCTCGCCGATTCCTAAATCCTTTTCAAGATGTCGGCTCCCCAATCCGAAGCTTTCGATTAGTTTGCGTGCCGGCCCAGGTTCGAGGCCCGTCCGCACACCGCCGGATGGCTTATGTGCCATGGTCTTCGCTTAGAGCATAATCAGTTTTAGCCTCGTCGTACCCAAGCGGTGGATGAGCTAACGACCGCAGCCGGATTTCGAGGAATAGAAGAGTTTGGGAGACTCCTTACGCTGGCAACATCTGGCTGAACAACGTTGCTGGATAGACCTTACATTTGGCGAGCCGGCGACTTCACGCGATACTGACAACCTTCGATTGCAGAGTAAACTTCATGGAAACCGACAGCGAACAACTGACCGAAATCGAAGCCGCCACTTTGAATCATTACGACCTCAATGCCGAATCGTTTTGGGAAGGCACCAAGGATCATGACGTCAGCCAGAATTATGCGGCATTTTTACGGGCGTTACCGCGAGATCGAGCGCTGGATATTTTGGATCTTGGATGTGGGCCAGGCCGGGATCTGTTCTATTTTAAAACCTTAGGCCACAGACCGGTCGGACTGGACGGTAGCGCGAGATTTTGCGAGATGGCGCGCGCTCACAGCGGCTGTCAGGTATTGCGGCAAAATTTTCTAAGTCTGGATTTGCCGACTCAGGGTTTCGATGGCATTTTCGCCAACGCCTCGCTGTTTCATATACCTAGCCGCGAGTTGCCGCGCGTGCTAGATCAGTTACATGCCGCACTAAGATCCGCTGGGGTCTTGTTTATATCCAATCCTCGCGGCAACGGTGAAGGTTGGTCCGGACAACGTTACGGCCATTTCATGGAAATTGACGCGAGCCGAACGTTTTTGGCCGCGGCCCGATTCGAGATCCTCGATCACTACTACCGACCGCCGGGCAAGCCGCGCCACGAGCAACCTTGGTTGGCGCTGACCGCGCGCCGATTGGACTGAACCCACCGGCGACCGGCCCGACGAGATCCAGGGTGTTGGTTTTTATTTTTTGCATCGAAATCCGATTCAGGTGGGTTTCGGCTTGCCTAAGGTCCCCTACCAAACGCAAAAACTCGGCTAGTCTTAGGAATTTGGCGAAAACTAAGGAATATCGAGTTGGAAAACCGCAGACCCAACGTGATCGATTTTGAAGCCTCCGGGTTTGGTGTCGACAGCTATCCCATTGAAGTCGGGGTCGTCTTGGCCGACGGTCAAAAATATTGCGCTTTAATCAAACCGGCTCAAAGCTGGCGGTTTTGGGACGGCGAAGCCGAACGAGTTCACGGCCTTAGCCGTGAGCTGCTGCTGGCGCACGGCAAGCCGATCCAGGTGGTGGTTGGCGAGTTAAACGCCTTTCTCGGTAACCGCGTAGTGTATAGCGACGGTTGGGTTGTCGACAAACCCTGGCTTTCCAGACTGTATTACGACGCCCATGCTCAACCCAGTTTTTATTTAAGTCCGTTGGAAAACATTTTGAAGGAAAGCCAGATGGCGATCTGGAGCGAGATCAAGCACGAAGTGATAGAGACGCTGGCGTTACAACGCCATCGCGCCAGTAGCGATGCGCTGATCGTCCAGGAAACGTTTGCTCGCACCAGGGAAATAAGCGCACTACCTGCTGGATCGCCCGCATGACGACAAAGCGTTCGGACGGAGTCCTACCCTATGTTCCTGGTTATTACGCCTCGCGATAGCACGAACGGGCAAGCTCGCCAGCCTGGATCTCGACACCCGCGACAGCGCCAACCCAAATCCCCTCCGAAACGGCGAGCATTACCGGAATCCGACAAAATACCATCGCGCGAACGGCTCGATTCGTTTGTGCTTGTGCAAGCGGGACCGTTGCTGGAACGCCTAGCCCTCACGCTACGCGGATCGCGCTATCGGGCACCATCCGCCGTTTTGCTGGCGGATTCACAAAATAAAGCTATATTGGTAATCTTTAGACTAAAGTACGCCGTGCTAAGACCCGTGAAAGAGTCGCGAGCAAGGCCTAGGACAGCCTAACCAAAACGATAGAGTATGTGACGAACGCCTATTCGGCGACGGTTGACCGGCTTAATTCCACGAGGAGGCTTGGCGGACCATGGCGCGACGCAAACTGCCCGATTTGCCGATGAAGCAAAAGCTTTTGTATTTGCAGGAGCTGACCGTGGCGCTGGCCTTGCTGTTTACGTTGCCGATCACCAGTCTGACGCAAATTCATCAGGAGCGGGGCCGTTTGGAAACCGAAACCCGTTCATTGAGCACAATGGTGGGATTTAGTGCTAGCGCCGCGCTGTTGTTCGACGACGTCAAGACCGCGAACGGCGTGCTGGCGACCTTGCGCGGTAAACCGGAGATTTTGTCCGCGCAACTCTATAGCAGGGAAGGCTTGTTGTTCGCGCAATATCCCTCAAGCGATACAACGCCGGATGTCCCGCGCGACTTGAGCGACGCGCGCTTGGAAAACTCGAGCAACGGCTGGCGACTGACCGAACAAGTCTTGATATACCCGGTTAGCGGCGAGGGTCCCGAAATCATCGGACATCTGCGAATGGCCGTCGATTTACGGCCGATGTGGCGGACGGTGTTAATCAATATGGCGCAACTGTTCGGCGCGTTGCTGACCGCGGTGGTGCTCGCGGTGTTATTCGGCCGTAATTTGGCCAAATCGATCGCCGCGCCGCTAACCGCCTTGTCGTCGTTGGCGCGCAAGGTTTCGCAAGATAACGACTACATGGTGCGGGCCGGCGGCGGCGGAGACGACGAGGTCGGCCAATTGGTCGCCAGCTTCAATTCGATGATAGAACGCCTGCAACAACGGGACGCCGAGTTGGCCAAGCAACGCGAAAATCTAGAAAGGCAAGTCGATCTGCGTACCGTCGACTTGCGCCGAGCCGTCGCGGAGGCGCAGGCCGCCAACGTCGCCAAGTCACAGTTTCTAGCGACGATGAGCCACGAAATCCGCACGCCGATGAACGGTGTATTGGGCATGACCGAATTATTGTTGGGAACCCGGCTGGACGACACTCAACGCCAATATGCGGAAACCGTATTCAGCTCCGCGGAATCGCTATTGACCATTATTAACGATATTCTCGATTTTTCGAAAATCGAAGCCGGCAAATTGCAACTGGAAACCATCGATTTCAGCCTCTACGAACTCATCGAGCAACTGTCGGCGTTGTTCTGGGAGCGGGCGCGCGCCAAGCATATCGAGCTGGATTGCAGAATCGACGCCAGCGTCGCCGACGCGGTCCGAGGCGATCCGCACCGTTTGCGGCAAATTCTGACTAACTTGTTGTCGAACGCCATCAAATTCACCGAACGCGGCTCGGTGGGTTTGTACGTCTCGGCGGCGGAAGCCGATCCGGCCGCACCGGAACGGCGGCTACCCTTGGTGTTTCGGGTGGTCGATAGCGGCATCGGTATCGCCGAAGAAATCTTGCCTAAGCTGTTCAAGCCCTTCAACCAAGCCGATGGATCGACCACCCGCAAATACGGCGGTACCGGCCTGGGATTGGCCATCTGCAAGGAATTGTCCAGTCTGATGGACGGGCGGATCGAAGTGCGCAGCCAGTTGGGCGTCGGCTCGCAGTTCGCGGTCTATTTGCCGCTCGCCCCGGCCGGCGCTCTCCTGCCGCCGGTCAACGTCGACCCGATTTTGCGGGGACGACGCGCGCTGGTGGTTGCCAACGGCCAGCTGGACATCGAATGCTTGTGCTTGGAACTCTCCGAACTCGGCGTGCATTTCAAGCTCGCCGCAAACGAAGCATCGGCCCTGCTACGGCTGGAAGAGGGTGCGAAATCCGGCATCTATTACGATTTCATTTTGTTCGACGTGGCGACCTTGGACGTCGGCGTGTTAAACGAACGTCTTCAAACCTTGCCGCGCCTAGCCTCGATTCGCGCCGTCGAAATCAGTGGCGCCAGCGGCCCCGACCCTAAACGACCGCTTCCGGACTGGCCGGTTTTATACCAGCCGATTGAGCGCCAAGCGCTCAGGGAAGTATTATTGCTGGGAGTAGACGGTAAACCCAGCATCGCCGACTTGGTGGCAGTCCGTTGCGATCGGCGGCGAATATTGTTGGCGGAGGATAACCCGGTCAATCAAAAAGTCGCCAAGGCCATGCTCGATCAATTGGGGTATCGGGTCAGAATTGCCGATAACGGCAAGTCCGCGCTGCACATTTACGAATCCGAACCGATAGACTTAATCTTGATGGACTGCATGATGCCGGAGATGGACGGCTATTCGGCCGCCCGGCTAATTCGAGACAGCGAACGCCAACAAGGCGGCACGCGAATTCCGATCATCGCGCTGACCGCCAACGCCATGGAGGGCGATCAGCAAAAATGTCTGGACGCCGGCATGGACGACTACGTCAGCAAGCCGTTTTTACAGCAAGCGCTGGCGAGTAAAATCGGCCGCTTTCTACCGCATTCCGGCAACAACGAATCACCGGCCCGTCCGCCCATCGACAAGGACCTGGACAAATTGGACAACAACGCCCTGGACACTTTACGGCAGATCGGCGGCGACCAGTTGGTCACGGAAGTCGTCGACCTGTTCCGTCAGAATGCGCTCGAACAAATCGACTTAATCGCCACCGGACTACGCGAGCAAAACCCCCAAGCCGTGCGTTTCGCCGCGCACGCGTTGAAGTCGGCGGCCGCGAATATCGGCGCGCGAGGCTTGTCCGAACAAGCGAAAGCCATCGAGCATGCGGCCCGCGACAATACGCTGGATTTCGACGACCGGCTTGCCCTGACCTTGCAACACAGCTATAAACGAGTGCTTGCAAAGCTTGCTAATCCGGATCCCGAATGACCTCCCCGCCATCCTCCCGTAGTCTGATATTAGTCATCGACGACGACGACATGATACGTCTGATGTTGACGAACATCCTGGACCGGGAGGGCTTCGCGGTAATCGGCGCCAGCGACGGCGAAACCGGTTTGGAGCGTTTGGCGGCGGACCAACCCGATCTGGTGTTGCTAGACGTGATGATGCCCGGCATTAGCGGCTTCGACTGCCTGCAAAGCATTCGCGCCCAGCCTGAAAAACGCTTGCTGCCGATCGTCATGCTGACCGGCGTCGACGATCTGGAGTCGGTCAATCGCGCCTTTCAGCTTGGCGCCACCGATTTCGTCGCTAAACCCATCAGCTGGGCCACCCTCCCGCACCGTTTGCGTTATCTGCTTCGGTCCTCCGCGGCTTTGGCCCAACTGGCCAAAAGCGAGGCGGAACTGCGTAAGGCGCAGAAAATCGCCCAGCTGGGTAGTTGGGAATGGTGGGTCGATACCGACAAAATGATCTGGTCGCGCGAAGTGTTCAATTTACTTGGCGTCTCTCCCGAGCACTTTCAGGCTAGTTGTCAAGACTTGTACGCGGCGGTGCATCCCAGCGAAGTGGGGATCTTGCGGCAGGCCATCGACCTGTGCTTGAAAAATCGCCGCCAATTTCGGCTCGACCTCCCGGTTGTTCACCGCGACGGCGGGGAGCGTATCGTTCACATCCAGGGCGAATTGATCGTCGACGGCGAATCGGCGACCCGGATACAAGGCACGCTGCAAGACATTACCGAGCGCCGCCATATCGAGGAAAGAGTCAGATTTTTATCGTACTACGACCCGTTGACCGGACTGCCGAACCGGGCACTATTTCGGGAAATTCTGGCCGAGGCGATGGCGCAATGCAATCATCAAAATAGCCGGATTACGACCTTGTTCGTTTGCATAGACCGCTTCAGCCGCATCAATGAAACATTAGGCCCAAGAGCCGGCGATCACGTCTTGAAAATGTTTGCCGACCGCTTGGTCGCCGAAGTCCGCGACAGCCACGGCAAGGCGGGAGGCGCCTTTGGCGGCGAATCCACCGTGTCGCGTTTAGGCGGAAACGAGTTCACGATATTGCTTAAACACGCCGACGACGATCAAACCGGCGTGCGCGTGGCCCGCCAAATTCTCAGAACCCTGGAACCCGCCTTCCAAATCGACGCGATCGAGTTATTCCTGGGCATCAACATCGGCATCGCGGTTTATCCGGGCGACGGTAGCGACGAAGACGCTTACATTAAAAACGGCGAGTTCGCGATGCACCATGCCCGCGAACAAGGCCAAAACACCTATCAATATTTCAGCAAATCGTTGAATGCGGTCGCGTTCCAGAAACTGGCCATGGAAAACAGCTTGCGGCGGGCGCTGGACCGAGACGAATTGCTGCTGTTTTATCAAGCCAAGGTCGATATGCATCGTCAGCGCGTGGTTGGCGGCGAAGCCTTGATCCGTTGGCGCCATCCGGATCTGGCACTGGTCGCGCCGTCGCAGTTCATTCCCATCGCCGAAGAATCCGGGCTGATCGTGCCTATCAGCAATTGGGTGCTGGAAACGGTGTGCCTGCAAATCCGCGAATGGCAAGATCGCGGCATCAGTCCGGCCATGGTGATATCCGCTAACGTCTCGGCCAACCAATTGCATCAACCGGGCTTTGTCGGCCATGTCCGCAACGCCTTGACCCAGGCCGGCATCGCACCGGAATGCTTGAAACTGGAATTGACCGAAAGCATGTTGCTCGACCATGTCGATGAAGCGCTGGTCACGTTACGCGAATTGCGCGCGTTGGGGGTGAAGACCAGCATCGATGACTTCGGCACCGGCTATTCGTCGTTGTCGTATTTGAAAAAATTGCCGATATCGGAATTGAAAATCGACCGCTGCTTCGTCCGCGACTTGCCGGATAACGAAGACGACGTAGCCATTACAACCGCGATATTGGCGCTAGCCCGGGCCTTAAGCCTGGATGTGATTGCCGAGGGCGTCGAGAATCAAGCGCAGGCCGAATTTCTGATGGCCGGCGGTTGCCATATTGCCCAGGGCTTTTTGTATCACAAGCCGGCCCCGGCCGACGAGTTCTTCGATTTCGTCGCCCATTTCAACCAAACGACACTGTCCAACAGCGGGCGATAACCCTAGAACAATTCCCAAATCGGCTGGGAGCCGACCGGCAGCGGCGCCAAGCGGCCCAGTTCCAAGTATTGGTTTTCGGGGGCATGAAAATCGGAACCGACCGACGCGCGTAACTGATGCTTGGTGGCCAATTCTTGACTGAAGCGAATATCGTCGCCGCTGGCCCGCCCGGTGACCACTTCGACACCCTGCCCGCCCGCCACTTTGAATGCCGCCAACGCTTTATTGATCCATTTATTGCTCAATTTGTAGCGCAACGGGTGCGCCAGTACCGCCAAACCGCCGGCGGCGTTTATCCAACCGATAACTTCGGCTAATCCGGCCCATTGCGTGGCGACATAGGCCGGTTTGCCCTTGCTCAAGTAAAGGTCGAAAGCGTCCTGTTGAGTCCTGGCGCGGCCTACCCCGACCAAAAAATCGGCGAAATGCAAGCGGGTAATTTCGCCGCCGCGCGCCGCGCGGGCGACGGCCTGAAAAGCACCGTCTATACCTTTTCTAGCCAATTTGTCGGCGATTTTCCTAGCCCGCTCGACACGCAAATCCTGCTGTCTGGCAACACCGTCGACCAGCACTGGGTGGCTTGGATCGATATTCAATCCGACCACGTGCAAACAATGGCTTTCGAAACTGGCCGACAATTCGATACCTGGAAT
Source organism: Methylomonas sp. MS20 (assembly GCF_050275925.1). Taxonomy (NCBI): domain Bacteria; kingdom Pseudomonadati; phylum Pseudomonadota; class Gammaproteobacteria; order Methylococcales; family Methylococcaceae; genus Methylomonas; species Methylomonas sp. MS20. The sequence continues at coordinate 2,605,436 of NZ_CP189962.1, read as the reverse complement.
CAAGCGCAGGCCCAATTCCGCCGCGACAACCCGCGCCTCGGCCAAACCGGCTGTCGTATCGTGATCGGTCAACGCCAAGGCGGTAACGCCGCGGGCATGCGCCCGGCGTACTAACTGGCCCGGCGTCAATACGCCATCCGAAGCATTGGAGTGACTATGCAAATCGTAGATGGCGGCGCTCATTGGTAGTCGCCGTAAAGCTTGGCGTACAACCCGTTTTGCTGAATCAAGACATCGTGCTTACCCTGCTCGCAGATTTTGCCCTGCTCGAAGACGTATACGTGGTCGGCTTGTTTTACCGCACTCAGCCGGTGAGCGATAATCAGTGTGGTGCGGCCCTCCAAAAACTCCGCTAAAGCTTGATGCAACTTGAATTCCGTCTCGGTATCCAGCGCCGAGGTGGCCTCGTCCAGAATGACGACCGCCGGATTACTGACGATCATCCGGGCAATGGCCAGACGCTGGCGTTGTCCGCCGGACAAACGCATGCCTTGTCGACCGACCACGGTGTGCAGGCCAAGCGGCTGCTCGCGCACCGCGTCCGCCAGTTGCGCCATCGATAAGGCCCGCCACAGGTCGCTATCGGCGACGTCGCGGCCCAAGGTCAGATTGGCCCTTATCGTATCGTTGAGCAAGGCCGGATGCTGTAATACCGTGGCGACATGCTCGCGCACCACATCCAAACCAATCCGATTCAGCGGAACGCCGTCAAAGTAAATCATTCCTCGGCCGGGCGGATACAAGCCGATCAAAGTCTGCGCCAACGTGGATTTGCCGCCGCCGCTGGCACCGACCAATGCGATTTTCTCGCCGGCCGGTATGTCGAGGTTGATGCCGTTCAAAACCGGCTCGTCGCGGTAGCTGAAGTGTAAATCGCGCACGCCGACCGATACCGTTTTCCGGCCGACAAACGGATTTTCAGCGTGCGGATAATCGGGTTCGCGCTGCAAGTGGGTCAATTGGTTAACCCGCGCCAAAGCCGCCTTCGCGGCGTAAAACGACTGCTGTATGCTCAAAATCTCCTGCACCGGCGCCATCATGAACCACAGGTAGCCAAACACGGCCAGCATTTCGCCAATACTGAGGTTGGAATACAGCACCATCAGCATCGCGGTGGCGCGAAAAATATCGAAGCCGAACAAAAATGTCAGAAAGCTAAGGCGAATCGCCGCATCGCTTTTCCACGCGAATACCGTCGAGTGGTTCTTAACCGCCTCGGCACTGGCGACCAACTGCCGGCAATAATGCGCCTCTCGGTTGCTGGCGCGTATCTGGTGTATCGCATCCAAGGTTTCGCTCAAGGCTTGCTGAAACACCGCATAGGCTTTGTTTTCATTTGCTTTCAGATCCTTCACCTTCGAGCCAATAGCCTTGGCTAGGTAGATCACCAGCGGGTTCAAAAAGATGATGAACAAGCCCAACTGCCAGTGCATCCACAGTAAAATCAACGCGGTGCCGAATACTGTCAATACCGCTACCAACAACTTGCTGATCGTCGTGCCGATAAAAGTATCCAGCGTATCCAGGTCGGTCACCATGTGGGCGCTGACCGTACCGCTGCCCAGGCTCTCGTATTCCGACATCGACACTCGCTGCAAATGGCCGACCAGGCCCTCGCGTATCCGAAAAATCACATCCTTGGCGATATTGGAAAATTGCCGGGTTTGAATAATGTTCAATACCAACGCGAACAGTCGCATCAACAAGCTGACCAGCAAGATCACGCCGATGTAGAAAATCGGCACCCGCCACTCTGTTGGAATCAATGGGTCCAGAGTATTGAGTACCGTACCGGGATGATGTAATAGCACTTCATCCACTAGCAGCGGCATCAACAGCGGCACCGGTACGCTGGCGACCGTCGCCAGCAAGGCGATGATATGACCGGTCACCAATTGCTTTTTGTGTTGCAGTGCGATGCGATAGATATAATGCCAGGAATACTCCTGAGGTGTTACGGCTTGGGGTGCGTTCAAGGGAATATGACTAAATCCGGTGGCTTAATAGCAAATTATAATAGCGTGGCGATCTTTACTGAACACTTGTTATTTCCGCGCGGCTTTTCGCGATTTCTAAGGACATTGGGTACCGTCCTCTGGCTGACGGCGGCCGGTTGTTGCATCGCCGCTCAGCCCGCTTCGTCCCAGCGCACGGCTTTCCTGCAAGCCGAACGCGCTGTCGCCGAGAATCGGCTTGGCGATTATCAACGGCTGAGCGCCGAGTTGACCGATTATCCGTTACTGCCTTATTTGCGCTACCTTTGGGCTAAATCGCATCTGGACGACGATCAGGCCGTACGTCGATTTCTCGACACTTATGCCAATACCCGCTACGCGGCGCCATTACGCACCAAATGGCTGATACAACTTGGCAAGCGGCAACGCTGGTCGGAGTTATTAAGCCAATACCGCGGCGCTGAAGACCCCGAACTGCAATGCTACGCCGGCCTGGCCTATTTACAGTCCGGCCGGACCGACGAAGCGTTTGGAATAGCCAGACCGCTTTGGCTGAGCGGCGGCGAGCCGGCGGAACCCTGCATAAGCTTGTTTTCGACGTACCAGGCCTCGCCTTATTTCAACCGAGACCTGCTGTGGCTGCGCTTCAAGGCGGCTCTGAAACGAGGCAATACCGGGCTGGCTCAGCGCTTGCTACCGGCATTCGCGGAAGACGAACTCAGGCTGGCGAATCTATGGCTAGACTTGCAACGCCACCCCGAGCGCCTCGCCAATACAGCGGCCTGGCGCGAATATCCGGCCGAAACCCGCGCCGAGTGCTTGGTTTTCGCCACGGTGCTTTGGCTCGAACAAGACCTGGACGCCGCGCTGATGTTCTGGGATCGCGAAAAAGCGGGCTTGCCGATTCCGGCCGAATCCAGCCAGCGAGTGGAAAAACAAATCGGGTTGGCGCTGGCTACGCAACGCGACCGCCGCGCCTATGCCCGATTGGCGGCGCTAGACGATAGCGACGACTCGATCCGCGAATGGCGGGTGCGTGCCGCGTTGCAACACCAGTCCTGGCCGGAGGTCGATCTGGCATTGTCTCGATTGAACAACGAAGAACGAAACCAGGACAAATGGCAATATTGGTTGGCGCGCAGCCAGGAACTATCCGGACTGCGCGAACCGGCCTTGAGCCTTTACCGGCAAATTGCCGAACATCGCAGTTACTACGGTTTTCTGGCGGCCGGCAAGCTCGGACGGACGGTGAAGCTGGTCGACAAGCCGCTGGCCGTTCCGGAGTCGGAGCTGGAAGACTTGCAATCGCGCTCGGAATTTTTGGAAGTTTCCGAGTTTTTAGCCTTGGATCGACCATTGGAAGCTAAGCGGCAATGGGGCTTCGCCATCGCCAAACTCGATAAACCGCGCTTGGCGGCCGCCGCCAAGTTGGCGCAGCGCTGGGGCTGGTCGGCGCAAGCGATCGCCACGGTTGCCAAGGCTAACGAATGGGACGACATTGGACTGCGCTTCCCCATCGCTTACGCCGACAGTGTGAGGCAAGCCGCCGGCGCCCGCCAATTGGCGCCGGCGCTGATCTTCGGGCTGATCCGCCAGGAAAGCGCCTTCGACCCGCAGGCCGACTCGCCGGCCGGGGCGAAGGGGTTGATGCAAATCATGCCGAACACCGGTCAGGAAATCGCGAAAAACCTGGGGGAGCCCTGGAGCGGCGGAAACGACCTGCTTAAACCGGATACTAACATCCAATTCGGCGCCTGGCACTTCAAGCAGTTGCTGGACCGCTTTGATCGCCACCCGGCTCTGGCCGCCGCGGCCTACAACGCCGGCGCTAATCGAGTGAAGCGCTGGCTGCCGAGCGATAAACCGCTGCCGGCCGATATTTGGGTGGAGACCATCCCCTACAAGGAGACCCGCGGCTACGTGGCATCGGTGTTGATGTATAGTCTGATCTACCGGGAACGCCTGAATGCCGAGACACCACGTTCGGAGGATTTGATGCGTGACGTGAGGCCTGGATGAAATTTAGGGCTGATTTTTTAGGCTAATTATTGGATAATGTCGGGTGTTTTGAACCCAATTTATCAGGTAAGTATTGAATGGAGAAGCCGCACAGTTTTACGCGCGAAGAATTGTTGATGTCCGGTCGGGGCGAGCTCTACGGCCCGGAAAACGCGCAGCTACCGCTTCCCAATATGCTGATGATGGATCGAATTGTCCACATCTCCGACGAAGGCGGTAAATATGGCAAGGGAGAAATCATTGCCGAATTGGACATTACCCCCGATCTTTGGTTTTTTGCCTGTCATTTTCAAGGTGACCCGGTGATGCCCGGCTGCCTGGGTTTAGATGCGATGTGGCAATTGGTTGGCTTTTATTTGTGTTGGATGGGCGGACCAGGTAAAGGTCGGGCGTTAGGCTGCGGCGAAGTCAAGTTCACCGGCCAAGTCTTGCCTAGCGCGAAAAAAGTCACTTATAAAATCGATTTGAAACGGGTGATCTTGCGCAAACTGGTCATGGGCATTGCCGACGCGGTGATGGAAGTCGACGGCAAGCAAATTTATGAAGCCACCGACCTGAGAGTCGGTCTGTTTACCTCCACCCAGGATTTCTGAAGAAGGTCTAGCCATGAGACGAGCAGTAGTAACCGGTCTGGGCATCGTTTCCAGCATTGGCAATAATCGCGACGAAGTGGTCGAGTCGCTCCGCCTGGGGCGTTCCGGCATTGGTTTTTGCGAAGATTATCGTGAACTGGGCTTTCGCAGCCAAATCCACGGTCCGATCAAGATCAACCTCGACGAAGCGATAGACCGCAAAGTCAAACGCTTCATGGGCGATGGTGCGGCTTACAATTACTTGGCGATGGAACAAGCCATTGCCGACTCCGGTCTGGCCGACGACGAAGTGTCCAATGTCCGCACCGGTCTGGTGATGGGTTCCGGCGGACCGTCTACGTCGAACTTGGTCGATGCGGCCGACATACTACGCTCCAAGGGCGTCAAGAAAGTCGGTCCGTATATGGTGACTCGCGCGATGTCCAGCACGAATACCGCCTGTCTGGCCACGCCGTTCAAAATCAAGGGCGTCAATTACACGATCAGCTCGGCCTGCGCGACCAGCGCCCACTGTATCGGTCATGCGATGGAATTGATCCAACTCGGCAAGCAAGACGTGGTGTTCGCCGGCGGCGGCGAGGAGTTGCATTGGTCTATGTCGGTCTTGTTCGACGCGATGGGCGCGCTATCCTCCAAATACAACGATACGCCGGAAAGCGCGTCTAGACCTTACGACGAAACCCGCGACGGCTTCGTGATTTCCGGCGGCGGCGGCGTACTGGTTGTCGAGGAACTGGAACATGCCAAGGCGCGCGGCGCGAAAATTTACGCGGAACTGGTCGGCTACGGCGCCACGTCCGACGGTTACGACATGGTGCAGCCGTCCGGCGAAGGCGCGGTGCGCTGCATGCAAATGGCGTTGGCGACCGTTGACGGCAATATCGACTACATCAATGCGCACGGCACCAGTACGCCGGTGGGCGATACCCGCGAACTGGAAGCGATGCGCGCGGTGTTCGGCGCCGATTCGGTACCGCCGGTGAGTTCCACCAAATCACTGACCGGCCATGCCTTGGGCGCGGCCGGCGTCAATGAAGCCATTTATTCGTTACTGATGATGCAAGGAAGTTTCTTGAGCGCATCGGCCAACATTACCCAACTCGACCCTGGCGCGGCGGGCATTCCCATCGTTCGCGAATACCGGGACAACGTCAGCTTGAACACCGTGATGTCCAATAGTTTCGGCTTCGGCGGCACCAATGCCACGCTGATCTTCCAACGTTTCAACGGCTAAACCCTTAAGCGGCTGAAGCCTTGCTTTAGCCGCTCGCCTAGCGCCCATGTCCGATTCCAGCCAAAAATCCCGCACCCAATTCAACAAACTGCAGAAGCGTTTGCGCCGTAGCGTCGGCGAGGCTATCGCCGACTTCAATATGATCGAGCATGGCGACAAAGTCATGGTTTGCCTGTCCGGCGGCAAGGACTCCTACACGATGCTGGACATTCTGCTGAACTTACAAAAGACCGCGCCGGTGGATTTCGACATACTGGCCGTCAATTTGGATCAAAAGCAGCCCGGGTTTCCGGAACACGTATTGCCGGAATACCTGAGATCTATCGGCGTGCCGTTTCATATCATCGAGCACGATACCTACAGCATCGTCAAACGCATCATTCCGGAAGGCCAAACCACCTGCAGTCTGTGTTCAAGGCTGCGGCGCGGCACACTGTACGGCTTTGCCAGAGAACATCGGGTCACCAAAATCGCGCTGGGTCACCACCGAGACGACATCGTCGAAACCTTCTTCCTGAATTTGTTTTATGCAGGCAAACTGAAGGCAATGCCGCCGAAATTGCTCAGCGACGACAAACAGAACATCGTGATTCGGCCGTTAGCCTACTGCCGGGAAAAAGACATCAATCGCTTCGCGGCCTTCAAGCAATTTCCGATCATTCCGTGCAATTTGTGCGGCTCCCAGGAAAACCTGCAACGCAAAGCCATGAAGGTGATGCTGAACGGTTGGGATAAGCAGTTTCCCGGTCGTATCGAAACCATTTTCGCCGGGCTGCAAAATATTGCGCCATCGCAAATGCTCGACGCCGGCCTATTCGACTTTGCCGGCCTGACCCGCGATACTAACCCACTGCCGGCCGCTAGCGCTTGCGGCGACGTTGGCACCGACCAATCGGCCGTCGTTGCCTACGGCGCCGGACTGGACATACTCGAACGTTAACCCAACGGAAATCCGGACATGAACCCAACCATTTTGGTCACCGGCGGCGCTGGATATATCGGCAGCCATACTTGCGTCGAGCTGTTACACGCAGGATTCGATGTTGTCGTCGTCGACAATCTCAGCAACAGCAAAATCGAAGCCATTCGCCGGGTAGAACGTATCACCGGCAAAACAATAGCTTTTCATCAAGCCGACATTACCGACAAAGCGGCGTTGCAAGCCATCATGGTCCAGCACAACATTGCCGCCGTCGTGCATTTCGCGGGACTGAAAGCGGTCGGCGAATCCTGCCAGATGCCGCTGAACTACTATCACAACAATATTTACGGCACCTTGGTACTGCTGGAGACGATGGCGGAGTTCGGGATCAAACGCCTGGTGTTCAGCTCTTCGGCCACCGTTTACGGCGATCCGCACAGCGTGCCTATTCTGGAACATTTTCCGCTGCAAGCCACCAACCCTTACGGCCGCACCAAACTGTTTATCGAAGAAATCCTGCGCGACCTTAGCCAGTCCGATCCGCTGAGCCATAGCGCCACACCTTGGCAAATCACGATATTGCGCTACTTCAACCCGATCGGCGCGCACGCCAGCGGGCTCATCGGCGAAGACCCGAACGGCATCCCCAATAATTTGATGCCCTTCCTGTCGCAAGTCGCGATCGGCAAATTACCGATGCTGTCGGTATTCGGCAACGACTATTCGACGCCGGACGGCACCGGCGTCCGCGACTACATCCACGTGGTCGATTTGGCGGTCGGCCACATCAAGGCCTTGGAATACCTTCTAAAACAGGATGCCAAGGATAGCGTGTGCGACGCCATCAATCTCGGCACCGGTAACGGTTACAGCGTCTTACAGATGATCGAAACCTTTATTGAAGTCACCGGACAAGCCGTACCCTACCGTATTGCGCCGCGCCGGCCCGGCGACGTGGCGGCCTGTTACGCGGACCCCGGCCTGGCCGCCGAAAAAATTGGCTGGAAGGCCGAGCGAGAGTTGGCCCGGATGCTGGCCGATACCTGGCATTGGCAAACACAAAACCCCAACGGTTACGACTGAACAGCCCTCGGCTCCAGCACCAACCCGGCGTTTTCAACCCGGTTTCTGCCGCTACGCTTGGCCTCGTACAAGGCTACATCCGCCGCTTGCACCAGTTCCAGCGCGATTTGAGGCACCGCCAATTTCCGGCTGAGGTTAGGGTGGTAGGTGGCGGCACCGATCGAGATTGTGACCGGAATAACTTGATCGGCGTATTTGATCGTCAAATCGGAAATGCCGATGCGGATCCGCTCGGCAATCTCACCGTTCATCGTTTCGTCCGCCTGCGACAACAGTGCGACGAATTCTTCGCCGCCGTATCGGACCAGTACATCGTTGCTACGTAGCTGCCGTTTGATCGTACACGCCACCAACGAGAGCACTTGATCGCCGGCTTGATGACCGAAGCCGTCGTTAATTCGTTTGAAATAGTCGATATCCAGAAACAGACAGGACAGGGGTTCACGGCTGCGTTGACTTCGGTCCAATTCCTCGACGATGCGCTGTTCCAGAAAGCGCCGGTTATTGACGCCGGTCAGCGGGTCTATCAAGCTGGTGCGACGCATTGTCTCGACATTCAAGTTGTTTTCGAGACAAATCCCGATCACGGATGCAATGTGCTCGATAAAGTCGGTCGCCATGCCGTTGATAAAACGGTCGCGCTGGTGGCTGCCCAAATTTAATGAACCCAGAATTTTGCCGCGGCGGATTAGCGGGATGATCACAACCGAAGCCGGCTGTTTCTCGACGCCTGGAAAGAAGCGGCTCCAGCGCTCATCGCGATGGATACCCACCAATGGCTGGCCGGCCGTACCGAAACTTTGTAGAAATACCCCGTCTTGCTCCAACAGCACCAAATCGGGCCGCTCGCGAAACGCATAGTGATCTGCCTCGAGACAACTGGCAATTTCGCCTTGGGCGTCGATCAAGGACAAGCAAACCGCATCGAGATTAAAAAACAAGCGGGTCTCGTCTATGATGAATTCAATCATCTCCGCCAGGGTGTTCAGCGCCAACAAACGCATTTCGAAAGCCTGCAGGCGCTTCAGAGTCAGACTGTTATGTTGAACGCGATTCAGCATGCCATCCAAATGGCTCTCCAGAACCGACAATTCAGCTGTTATATCTTCTTCCAATCTTGCCCCCACCGCGCGCGACGACCCAGCCGATAATCCTAGCAGGGTTTGTCGAAAATGCGCGGGCCTGACACACGAGGCTTCATCCGGCCGCCTCGGGCTCAACCCGACGTGTTTGAGGCCGGTTACCCGCTCGGTTTCGCGGCGAACAACCGGCGCGATGAGGCGTAACCCCGCCGCTTAGAAAATGCCATTAGGCGACTTGATCCGCCTTCGTTTGATAGCTGTCGATTTGATTGAAGTTCAGATACCGATAAGTATCGGCGCTGCTTTGGTCGATCAACGCCGCATATTGCATGTATTCCTCCGGCGTCGGGATTTTCCCCAATAAAGAACACACCGCCGCCAATTCCGCCGAAGACAAATAGACATTGGCGCCATTCCCCAAACGATTGGGGAAATTACGCGTCGAAGTTGAAACGACAGTCGAGCCTTCCGCCACCCTCGCCTGGTTGCCCATGCATAACGAGCAACCCGGCATTTCAGTACGCGCGCCGACTTTACCGAAAGTGCCGTAATAGCCCTCCTCCACTAACTGGTTTTGATCCATCTTAGTCGGCGGCGCCACCCACAAGCGCGTGGGCAAGGCCCCGGCTTTTTCCAGCAATTTACCGGCAGCGCGGAAATGACCGATGTTGGTCATGCAGGAGCCAATGAAGACTTCATCGATTTTGGTCCCAGCTACTTCCGACAAGGGCTTGATGTCGTCCGGATCGTTCGGGCACGCCAATAGCGGCTCGGTGATTTCGTTCAAATCGATTTCGATAATTTCCGCATATTCGGCGTCCTCGTCGGCTTCCATCAATACCGGGTTCGCCAACCAATCCTGCATGGCTTTAATCCGGCGTTGGATAGTCCGTACATCGCCGTAGCCTTCGGCAATCATCCATTTCAGCAAGGTGATGTTGGAATTCAGATACTCACGGATTGGCGCTTCATTGAGTTTGATGGTGCAACCGCCGGCAGAACGTTCGGCTGACGCATCCGAAAGCTCGAATGCTTGCTCGACTTTCAAATCCGGCAAGCCTTCGATTTCCAGGATTCGGCCGGAAAATACGTTTTTCTTGCCCTGTTTGGCCACGGTCAAGGAGCCGCTTTTCAGAGCCGCGTAGGGAATCGCGTTGACCAAATCACGCAAGGTAATGCCGGGTTGCATTTGGCCTTTGAAGCGCACCAATACTGATTCCGGCATATCCAGAGGCATCACGCCGGTCGCAGCCGCAAACGCCACCAAACCGGAACCCGCGGGAAACGAGATACCAATCGGGAATCGAGTGTGCGAATCACCGCCCGTGCCGACGGTATCGGGCAACAGCATCCGGTTCAGCCAGGAGTGAATCACGCCATCGCCTGGACGCAGCGATACCCCACCACGGGTCATGATAAAATCCGGCAAGGTATGCTGCATTTGCACGTCGACCGGTTTGGGATAAGCGGCGGTGTGGCAGAAGGACTGCATCACCAAGTCTGCAGAAAAACCCAGACACGCCAAGTCTTTCAATTCGTCGCGGGTCATTGGTCCGGTGGTGTCTTGCGAACCAACGGTGGTCATTTTCGGTTCGCAGTAACTGCCGGGTCTGACACCCACCACACCGCAAGCCTTGCCCACTATTTTTTGCGCCAGCGTGTAGCCTTTGCCGGTGTCCGCAGCTTCTCCTAAGCGGCGGAACACGGTTGATGCCGGCAAGCCCAAGGCTAGTCGGGCCTTGTCGGTCAAGCCGCGACCGATGATTAACGGAATACGACCGCCGGCACGGACTTCGTCGAAAATCACTTCGGTTTTTAACGCAAATTCGCAGATGATTTCTTCGCTGCCGTGACGTTTAACCACACCTTGATAAGGAAAAATATCGATCACATCGCCCATCGCCATGCCGGTCACATCGCATTCGATAGGCAAGGCGCCTGAATCTTCCATGGTGTTGAAAAAAATGGGTGCAATCTTACCGCCGATACAGACGCCGCCGCCGCGTTTATTAGGAATGAACGGAATGTCGTCACCCATGAACCACAACACCGAGTTGGTGGCGGATTTGCGCGAAGAACCGGTGCCAACCACGTCGCCGACATAGGCCACCGGAAAGCCCTTGGCTTTTAGCTCGGTAATTTGCTGTTCGGCGTTGGTGATGCCATCGCGCGGCATTTTCAGCATGGCTTTGGCGTGCAACGGAATGTCCGGTCTCGACCAAGCATCCGGGGCGGGCGACAGATCGTCGGTATTGGTTTCGCCGGTAACCTTGAACACGGTAACCGTGAGTTTTTCCGGCACTTCCGGCTTGGCGGTAAACCATTCGGCCTCAGCCCAGGATTGCAGCACTTGTTTCGCGTAAGCGTTGCCGGCTTCGGCTTTTTCCTGCACATCGTGGAAGGCATCGAAAATCAGCAGAATTTGCGACAAGGCTTTCGCGGCAATCGGCGCCAACGTCGTATGATCGAGCAGTTCGATCAACGGCGCGACGTTGTAGCCGCCGAGCATGGTACCGAGCAACTCGGTGGCTTTTTCCGGCGTAATCAGCGCGGACGACGCTTCGCCTTTGGCAACGGCGGTCAAAAAACCGGCTTTGACGTAAGCCGCTTCGTCGACGCCGGCTGGAATCCTATTTTCCAGCAAGTCGATTAAAAAACTTTCCTCGCCGACCGGCGGCTGCTTCAATAATTCGACCAAGGCCGCGACTTGCTCGGCATCCAAGGGTTTGGGAACGATGCCCTCAGCGGCACGTTCGGCTACGTGTTTTCGGTATTGTTCTAGCATGATGATTTCCGGTAAAAAAATTAGGCTTGGGATGCGTTGGCGTTGGCATTTTCTTGAGCCAGCGTTTGCTCGGCGATGAAGGTCCGCATGTCGTCGTTGTCGACTCGGGCATAGATTTTGGCGACGCCGAGGTTCAAGCCAATCGATTCGAAAGGCACGTCGTCGCCGAGAAAATAGTGATTGAAGACCCAACCTTCGCTACGCCGACAAACTTCGACATCGACGATGTCTTGCTCGATCAGCACGTATTCCTGCAAAGTCGGAATGGTTTGATATAGGCGGCGTTTGATGGTTTCGTCGCGGCGGCGGGTGGATTTGGATAACACCTCGACGACCAATACCGGAGTCTCGGCGTAATAGTCGTGGGTCGAGGTATCCTCGCAAACCATCATCGCATCGGGGTAGAACAAATACTGGCCGATCTTGACTTTGACATCGGAGCTAAACGGCTCGCAGGGTTGGTCCTGCAAATGGTTGCCGAAGATACGCGACAAGTTCATCTTAATCCTGTCGTGATTCTTGCTGACGCCCGACATCGCCACGACTTCCCCGTCGTCATACTCATGCTTGGTGTCGCTGAGCAATTCCGCCGCAAGATAGTCCTCAACGGACATCCACGGTTTATCAAATTCAGGTTGCGCGCTCATATCCGCCTCCGTCGCCGATTAATCACTCCATCGCATCGACAATGGCCTGCCCCATTTCCTTGGTGCCGTATTTGCTGACCGGGTTCAAATCCGGGGTTACATAGACGCCACCGTTCACGACTTTTTCAATGGCGTTTTGCATGCGGATCGCTGCATCATGTTCCCCCAAGTGATTCAGCATCATCACGCCGCCCATCATCACGGCAGTCGGGTTGGCGATATTTTTGCCGGCGATGTCCGGCGCGCTACCATGCACGGCTTCGAACAGGGCGGCGTCCTCGCCGATATTGGCGCCGGGAATGAGCCCCAAACCACCCACCAAACCGGCGGTTAAATCGGACAGGATGTCGCCGAACATGTTGGTGGTCACCACCACATCGAACTGTTCGGGTTTCATGACCATGTGCATGCAGGCCGCATCGACGATCTTCTCGTCGAACTCTATATTGGGATATTTGGCCGCCACTTCGCGAGCGGTTTTCAAGAATAAGCCTTGGGTGAATTTCAAAATATTGGCCTTATGACAAACCGTGACCTTCTTACGATGGTTGTCGATCGCGTATTTGAAGGCATATTCGACAATCCGCTCTGACCCCGCTTTGGTCACGACGGCCAAACTTTCGGCAATATCCTTGGCCGGCGTCAGATAATGCTCCAGGCCCACGTACAAGCCTTCGGTATTTTCCCGCACGATGACAATATCGACATCATCGTAGCGGGTTTTAACGCCATGCCAGCTTTTGGCCGGTCGCACGTTGGCGTAAAGATCGTATTGCTTGCGCAATTCGACGTTAATGCTGCGAAAGCCCTCGCCGACCATCGTCGTCAACGGACCTTTGAAGGCCACCCTGGTTTGCGCTATGGATTCCATCGTTGCGTCGGGCAGGGGCGTACCGGTACGTTCGTAGGCCGACATGCCGGCATCGGCCTCGTGCCAATGGATTTTCGCGCCGGCGGCGTTAATCACCGCGACGGCCGCTTCCATGATCGAGGGACCGATACCATCGCCTTTGATCAACGTGACGTTATGCATTCAAACTCTCCTGACTCAATATTTAAGGGATAAACAATCATACACAGTTTCGATTAACGACGCGAAACCGCCGAGACTCAAAGTGCCGCGGCCGATTCGATAACCATGGCATCGTCGATCGGTGCAGCTTCCAGGGTTTCGTGATCGAGATCGTAACAAAGAATTCGCGGCGATCCGCCGAACGGATAGGCCACCGACAAGGTCACGCACAAGCGTCCGGTTGCCACCGACAAATAGGGCCGGGTCAAATGCACATCCTCGGAACCTTGCAAGGCTCGTAAAAGATACGGTCGGCGTAGCCAACTCGCCCGATTTCCGGCCGCCAACGGTGCGAACCGGCCTGAGGCGGTCCCGTAGCGGTGATCGGCAAGCACGCTACCGCCGATCTGCACGCCGTCGCTGCCCAATAAATAACAGCGATCGGCGCCCGGTAGCGCCAACAATTGGCGAATGCAATCAAGACTCTCGAGATCTTCGGCACCGGTTTGTAGAGCCTGTTTAGCCACCAGCATCGCTTGAATATGATGCGGATAACGCGAACGACCGCTCCGCTTGGCAATATCGAGCGCGTACTGGCCGAATAATTCAGCAACCACCGGGCGCACTTCTTCGGCGTCTTGCACCCCCATGCGCGGGGTGCCGAAATAATAGCCTTGTACCAAATCGATATTCGCATGCATCGCGATCATCGCTTCCTCATGCGTTTCGACGCCTTCGATCAACACCAGACTTCCGGCTTCGTGCAGCGTGGCGACGATATTGGGCAGCATGCGCCGCGCGACCGGGTTATTTACCGCATGGCGGACGATCGACTGGTCCAACTTAACGATATGTGGTTTTATGCGCCAGATCCGCTGAAAATTGGAATGTCCCGCGCCGAAATCGTCAATCGCAATCAAACAGCCCAACTCGCGGTAAAAATCGACCGACCGATTCAATTGCCGCTCTTCCAACAACGGACTTTCCATGATTTCGATCACGACCCGCTCGGGCCGAATTTCTAGCAGTTTCAGCAACTCCGCGAAGAAAATACCGAAACGCCAGCCGTGTACGATGACTTCGGGCGCAATATTCAGAAACAACCAGTTGTCGCGGGAATCCGCCCGCTTAAAATTCTGCAAATGCAGGGCTCTACATAAACGGTCCAGATAAACCAAATCCTGCAAGGACTTTGCACTCTCGAACAGTTGCGGAGGCGCCACGACACTTCCGTCGAGCGCCCTGCCCCGGATTAACGCCTCGTAACCTACCGCGCGCTGGTGCGGCAAACTGACAATCGCCTGAAAAGCACTACTTAACTCGACATTCTGGTGATGACCGAGCGCATGATCGCCTTCCAGGCGGATTTTGCTTAGGATCTGGTCGAGCATTGCATGTTTGGCATAATCCGTGGTTTATCATATCAATTTCAAACATCGGGCAGTCAGCACAGACCGGGCAACAAACCCGCTGAAACCCAAGGCCGATCTTAGCGTCCTGCAGATCAGAAAGCAAAACTCGCACCAATTGCAGCTAAGGGGCCTTTAACCGAGGCGACGACTGAGGGTACTGTGCGCCTATAGATTGGAAACCGCAGTCCTGGCAGACTCCTAGGGGGCTACGACGGCCCGCGGCATACGCGCCGGTGGCACAAACTGGCGGGGCTTCGGCCCGCGCGACTACCGGAGCCGAGACGACCAAATCATGGCCGATCTCGGCGTCGCCAGACCTTTGAAAATAGTGTCTTCATGTTTCGGCGTACTATGCCGACATCGTTGGTGAACCGATCGCTAGCCGATACTGGCAGAATGCCGCTCTCTAAAGCGAGCGGCCGCACCAAGCTAATCGAGATCGCGCTGCATTTTGGTGCATGGGCTTGATCGAGTGGTTAATCGACCTACAAACAGCCGATCACGAGATAGCGGCCCGACGACCATATAAATTCCGATTGAGACACCGTGCTTCAGCACCGATGCACAAAGTCCGGATAGAACGCCTTCGACGTCAAACGAACGACGATTTCGCTGAACACGAGCCACGACATGCTTTTACCAGACTAAACACTAACCGGGCGCTTGCCGATGCAAACCAAGTGACCACGTGCTTAGCGGCTTTAACCCAATTCGCTTCGCTAGCGCTGCCCCCGCAAAAAAGCGATGCGCTCGGCATTGTCGGGATGCGTGGACCAATATTCGCCGAACTCCCCCATTCGATCACCAAGTTGCAGGCGGTCTCTTTCTCGCCAGTAAGCGTCCAACTTGTCTAGCATATCGGCCAACAAGGTCGGCGATTGGTGATGGCTAATCAGCAAATCGGCGGCATAGCGGTCGGCGGAACGCTCGAAATCGCGCGAATATCCGGTCTCCAGCAATACCGCGGGAGCCACCGCCAATAGACTACTGATGTCGCCCAGATAGGCCGCCAATGCCAAGCCGACCACAGTGGCTTGTAACATCTGCCGCAAGGCGTGCTTCTCGCGAACATGGCCGAATTCGTGCGCCAGCACCGCCACGATCTCGTCGTCGTTGGCTGTAAGGCCGACCAAATCGTCCAGCACCAACACCGTTCCTCCGGGCAGCGCAAAGGCGTTGGCGCCAAGCTGACGGCTGGCGCGGAACGCCAGCCGGACCTCGGCATGCGGTGCCAAACTAAATGCTTTCGCCTGGATGTCGGCGCGGCGCGATTCCGGCACGCCGCTGGGCTGCAACCAATTTTGGTCGAGGCTGGCGAACAACTGATGGTCCATTTCCGTCAACATCTCGGCTGGCAGCCTTTCCGCGACTGCCTCGGCCGCATAAGGCAAGCCCCAACGATAGCCGGCAATCGCCAATCCCAGTAATAACAATACGGCGGTTATCGCCGCGACGATATGACTTTCCAAGGTTGATAACCAACCGCCGGCCCGCTCCGGCAGCAAGTCGGCGAAACCGATCGAATCCTCCACTTCGCAGCGGGCTCCGTCGGTGAATAGAATCAAACGCGGCGAACGGCCGAGCGGTGCCGGTATCCTCAGCGCGGTGAGTGGCTCGCTACGATTTACAGTTTCGCCTCGCAATTGCAAGCGGCCGGCTTCGACGCTGAGAACGACCCGATGGGCTATCGCCTGCCGGCCGTCGAAATAAATGCCGGCGACCGTCTTCACAACGCGATATCGAAATCGAAAATATCGGCGATTTCCTCGCCGGCCGCGCCGGCCTGGCTTTGCAGTCCGGCAACGAATTCGGCAAGGCTGCCGCCCGGTAACAAACTCGTGCATTCGAGACGATAGCGAGCCAGGCGGATATCGGCAAACGGTTTGAAAAGCCCCAGCGACAAGCCGATCAGCAACACATTGCTGATCATGATCCACAACAAGTCGCGCGCTCTGGCCCGCGCGGTGAAGCGGTGCGCGCCGAGCCGGGTATGTCCCCACATCAGATTTTGCATTCGCGCCGATACAAAGGGATAGACAATCACCACTAGGCCAAAATACGTCAACACTGCCGCGACGCCGCCAATCACGCCGGCTTGGCTCCCGCCTTCCAGCGGAAACGCACCGGACGATAAAATCAGCGTCGTGGCGGCGGCCGCGCCGGCAAACATCAGCACCGCCAGCAAGAACACCCAGAAATAGATTTTGTAGAACGCCCCGACAGTGGCTTCGAACTTGAAGTGCGCGGAGCCGAAACTGCTGTGATCGCGGGTGTAAACCGTCATGCGCTGTTGCGCCCACGGCCAGAGCAAGCCCAGCGTGGCGCCGCCTAAAAAAGGTGCTCCCAACAGATACCAATAGGCGGGGCCCGTCTGGCCGTGAAAACCGAACCGCAAACCCCTATAGCTGGTGTTATGCAAGCGAAACCGCAAGGACCGTACCAGCAACCACGGCAGCACCGCTAAAATCGCCAGAAAAATCACGGCCGCGATGGTCGGGTCGAAACGGCTGAAAAAAGAATAGGAACCAAACAGCAGCACCGCGATTACTCGACCCTTCAATATCGACTTCGGGTCGCCGTGATAATCGAAGCCGCTGTCGGCGAGTAAGGTATGCCGGTAAAAATACTGGTTGCGCCTGACCTTGGCCCACGGCGAATAAATACCCAAGGTCACGATACTGAGCAACAGATTGACGATCCAGATTCGAAAATATTCGCTCCCGTTTCCGGTGAAACGCAGCGATAGAGGTTGTGCCGACATACGCTCCAGCTCCTTTTACAATGGTATGTGGCCTACAAGCGTAGCCGAAAACCCAAGTCTAGCTGGCAAAATTAGCGGCGAACTCAGTCAGCGGGCACCTGCCGCAGTTAGTAACGGGTCGGGTAGCCGGGGATAACTTTTGCATTGCACCTATCCCTGTCGGTAAGGCGAGACCGGCGGAAATCCCCATACACAAACAAGCCGTGGAGTCCGAGATTCAACCCGACGCGGCGCTTAAATTACCCTGGAAAATTGCTGTTGTTTTTGGACAAGGTACTTGTCGAATACCATGCAAATGTTCCGAATCAACAAGCGGCCGGCGGGCAAGACCTGGACGCCAGCGTCGTCGAGACTCAACAGCCCGTCACCTTGCATGACCCGCAAATGTTCCAATTCCGGCGCGAAATAATGGGCGAAGCGGATCGAGAATTCCCGTTCGATAACCGCGAAAGACAATTCGAAGTGGCAGATTAACTGAGTGATCACGGCGCGCCGCAACTTGTCGTCGTCATCCAATTCGACGCCGCGAAACACCGCTAGCCGGCCTTGGGAAATCCGCCCGGCGTATGGGTCCAGTTCCTTAACGTTCTGGATATACGCATCGCCGACCCGGCCGATTGAAGTGATACCGAATCCGATCAGATCGCAGTCAGAGTGCGTCGAGTAACCTTGAAAGTTTCGATACAACTTGCCTTCGCGTTGCGCTACCGCCAGCAAATCGTCTGGCTTGGCGAAATGATCCATGCCGATGTATACGTAACCGGCGTCGGTTAGTTTCCTGCCGATCATTTGCAAAATATCCAGCTTGACCGATGGCGGCGGTAAATCGGCTTCGTTGATTTGCCGCTGGGTTTTAAAGCGGCTGGGCATGTGAGCGTAATTGAAGATCGAGAAGCGGTCCGGCGCGTAAGCCAGTACTTGGTCCAAAGTATCCGCGAAGCTGGCCTCGGTCTGCAACGGCAAACCGTAGATCAAATCGATGTTGGTGGAACGAAACCCTTCCGTCCGAGCCGCTTCCAGGACCGCAAAGGTCTGTTCCTTGCTCTGCAAGCGATTGACCGCGGCTTGGACCGCCAAGTCGAAATCCTGTAATCCCAGGCTAATGCGGTTAAAACCTAATTCTCGCAACTGCGCGATGGTTCTATCGTTGGTTTCGCGCGGGTCGACTTCGATCGAGTATTCGCCGCCGTCGTCGCTACGCAGATTAAAATGCTGGCGGGTCGCGTCCATCAACCGTTGCATTTGTTCGAAATTCAAAAAGGTCGGCGTGCCGCCGCCCCAGTGCAATTGGTTGACCGGACGGGACCCGTCGAATAAGTCGCCCTGCATTTCGATTTCCCGGACCAGATTGTCCAGATACGGTACCGAATGTGCCCGGTTTTTGGTCACAATCTTGTTACAGGCGCAATAAAAACACACCGTATCGCAAAACGGGATATGGAAATACAAGGACAACGGCCCGCCGGCCGCATTGGATTTTTCGATATGTTTGCGATATTCCGCCTCGCCAAAACCCTCGTGCAATTCCAACGCGGTCGGATACGAGGTATAGCGCGGACCGGATTTGTCGTAGCGGTGAATCAGGTCCAGGTCGAATTGGATGGATTGATCCATTACTTCACTTCTTGGTCGATGGTGACATTGACCCGCCGGTTGGCATCGGCCAAGTTCAGTTCGGCGCTGCCGATCAAGTCGCCGGCGGCCGGCATCGCATTGCCGGACTTGGAGACTCTGGCAACGATGCGCAATTTCGGAAAGTCGGCCAAATGCAATTGCGGTTGCATCGCCATGCTGTCGTTTAACACCACGTCAATCGGCAAGTCGGCGACCTGCTTGCGGACGATAGCCAACGGCATTTTTGGGCCGTTGGCCGCTTGGGCGTAGATAAATACCGTGCTGTCCGCCGGCGCGGTCCGGCCGTTCGCCAATGACGCGCGCACCGAAATTTCGACGTTCGGCGCGGATGCTGCGTTCGAAGGCGGCGCTTTGATCATTTCCGCTTCGGCCATCCGCATCATATTGGCCAACTGTTGTTGAGCCTCGTCATCGGCCGGCAATAATTTAGAAAGCTTTTGCCAATAAGCGATGGCCCCGCGAAAATCGCCGGCCTCCGCCTTGGCCATCCCGGCCAGCCACAGCGCGGTGTGATCTTCCGGGACTTGCTCCAGGGCCTTGAAGACCAAGTCGGCCGGTTCGCCGCTCAGCCGGCCGTTGCGGGCCATCGACAAGGCGTCGGCGTAGCGCAGCATCACCGCCGGATCGCCCGGCTTGCGCCGATTAAGCTCGCCGAAGGCCTCGGCCGCTTTTTGATACTCCTGCATGTATACAAAGGATCGGCCCAGCATCATCCAGCCTTCCAGATCGTCCGGATGTTGTTGCAAGCGATCAACCAAGCGCTGCACCATGGTCTGCACGTTGTCGGCCAGCTTTTGATTGGTTGCTTGCCATTCGGCCTTCTTCATCGCCTCGGGTTCGCCGAGCATGCCGTACAACAACAAGCCGCCCACCGGCAGCAATATTGCAATCGGCACGGCAATCCAGCGACCGGCAGAGCCAATCGCGGCCCCCCGGCCTTGGTCGTCCAAGGTGTCGAGCACGGACAACTGCAAATCATTGTATTGGGCTTCGTACTGCGTCGGGGACAACGCGCCGCTTTGCAATTGTTGCTTGAGTTCGGCCAGTTGTTGGCGAGCGATGTCGGTGTTGCGTTGCGCGCCGTCGGCCGATGAAATCGGCGCTCTTCGGAACAACGGTGGCAGCAAAATCGCTAGCGCCACGGCGCAAAGCGCGGCTATCCAAAGCCAGAATTCAGTCGTCACGCGTCTTCGCCCTCGCCCAATAGTTTTTGCAACCGGGCTTTTTGCGCGGCGTCAAGTTCGGTTGCTCGCCCGGTCCGCTTGCGGCGCGCCACCAGTATTACCGTGATCAAACCACCACCCAGGAATAACGCAGGCCCTAGCCAAAGCAATACGGTTTTAAGATTGAAAGCGGGTTTGTACATCACGAAATCGCCGTAACGCTCGGTCATGAAATTGACCACATCGGCGCGGGATTTACCCTGGCGCAGCATTTGATAAACCTGTTCGCGCAAATCCTTGGCCAAATCGGCGTTGGAATCGGCGATAGTTTGATTTTGGCAAACCAGGCAGCGTAATTCCGAAATCAAGGTCTGATAGACCTGTTCTTGCTCGGGTTGGGAAAAATCCCGATACTCCACGGCGGCGAAGGCCGTTGAGGCCATCAGCATCAGACTCAGCAGGGCAGCGCGTTTCATGAAGGCTCCCCTTCCAGACGTTCTATCATCGGCAATAACACTTGTTCGAGATCGGCCGGTTGAATCGGTCCGGTGTGTTTATGCCTCACGACGCCGCGCTTGTCGATTACGAAGGTTTCCGGCACACCGTAAACGCCGTAGTCGATGCCGATGCGGCCGTCGCTGTCCATGACGCTGGCGTTATAAGGGTTACCGTGTTTGCCCAGCCAAAGTCCGGCGGCCTGGGCTTCGTCCTTGTAATTTAATCCAATCAGCGTGACTCGGTTTTGCTTGGCCAGCTCGACCAGCAGCGGATGTTCTTCGCGGCAGGAAATGCACCACGACGCCCAAACGTTCAGCAACCAAACCTTGCCTTTCAAATCATTGGGAGTCAGGGTCTTACTTGGCTCGGCCAATACCGGCAAGTTGAATGCCGGTGCCGGTTTGTCGATCAGCGGCGACGGAATTTCCCGAGGATTCAGTTTCAAACCGATCGCCAAAAATACCGATAAGCCAATGAACAGCAATAGCGGTAAAACGTATTTCATCGGCTCTCCTGACTCTTGATACCCGCCATGCGATAGCGACGGTCGCAGGCCGCCAATAAGCCGCCCACTGCCATTAACACGCCGCCCATCCAAATCCAACGGATGAAGGCCTTATAATAAACCCGCAAACTCCAGGCTCCCTGCTGGTCCAAGGGCTCGCCCAACGCGACGAACAGATCGCGAAACACGCCGGCATCGATTGCGGCTTCGGTCATCGGCATTTTTTGGACACGATAAACCCGCTTTTGCGGCGCCAATTCGGCGACGATTTGGCCTTCGTGGCTGACGGTCAGAAAGCCTTGCTCGGCTTGATAATTTGGACCCTGAGTCTGTTTGACCCCATGGAACTGAAACACGTAGCCGAACAAATCCAGGGTTTCTTCCGGCGCCAAACGCACGTCGCGTTCGATGCTGTACACCGAGGTATAGGTGATGCCGATCGCGAATACGGCGATACCCAAATGGGCCACCGTCATGCCGTAAAAACCGGCCGGAATTTGTTTCAAACGCTCCCAGGACCAGGTTTGGATGCGGTGTTGGAAAGCGGCACCCGACACCGCTAAGGTCCACAGCGCCAGGGCGCTGCCCACTGCCGCCGCCCAGGAATAGAATGGCATCGCCAGCGGGGCGGCAACGGCCAATAGCAGACATGCCGCCGCCAAGCCGCGCAGCTTAACGGTCAAGCTCTTGAAGTCGTCGGATTTCCAGCGCAGCAAAACCCCCAAGCCGACCACCAATGCTAGCGGCGCCATCAGCGGAATGAACACCGCGTTGAAATACGGCGGACCAACCGACAGCTTACCCAAGCCGAGCGCGTCGATCACCAGCGGATACAAGGTACCCAGCAGAATGCTGGCTGCGGTCACCACCAACAGCACGTTATTGACCAACAACACGGTTTCCCTGGACACCCAATCGAAGCTCGCCGAGCTTTTCACGTTGGGGGCCTTGATGGCATACAACAACAAGGAGCCACCGACGACGGTCGCCAAAAACACCAAAATGAACACGCCGCGGGCCGGATCGCTGGCAAAGGCATGCACCGAGGTCAACACTCCGGACCGAACCAAAAAGGTACCGAGCAAGCTCAACGAAAACGCGAAAATCGCCAACAACACAGTCCAGGTTTTGAACACACCGCGTTTTTCGGTGGCGGCCAAAGAGTGAATCAGCGCGGTACCGACCAGCCAGGGCATGAAGGAGGCATTCTCGACCGGGTCCCAAAACCACCAGCCTCCCCACCCCAGCTCGTAATAGGCCCACCAACTGCCCAGGGTGATGCCCAGCGTCAGAAACATCCAGGCAACGTTAGTCCACGGCCTCGACCAACGCGCCCAGGCGGCGTCCAATCGCCCCTCCAACAACGCGGCAATCGAAAACGCAAACGCCACCGAGAAACCGACATAGCCCATGTACAACATCGGCGGATGCACCGCCAAGCCTGGGTCCTGCAATAGCGGATTTAGGTCGCGGCCTTCGGCCGGGGCCGGGAACAACCGGTCGAACGGATTGGAGGTCAACAATAGAAACAACAGAAAACCGATGCTGACCAAGCCCATCACGCCCAACACCCTGGCGCGCGTGGTATCGGGAATCTTGGCGCTAAAAGCCGCGACCAAGCCGGTCCAAATCGCCAAGGTCAAGGCCCAAAGCAACAACGAGCCTTCGTGAGCGCCCCACACCCCGGAGATCAAGTACAAAAACGGCAATGCGGTATTGGAGTTTTGCGCGACGTAGGCGACGCTAAAATCGTGCACAACAAAGCTATAAGTCAGACAAGCGTAGGCCAACGCCATGAACAGCAGTTGTCCGAAGGCCGCCGGTTTGGCGACATGCACCCAACCGGCGATGTTACGGCCGGCGCCGACAATCGGCAGCAGGCCCAGCACGATCGCCATGCCCAGCGCCAGTATCAATGAAAAATGGCCGATTTCCGGAATCATCGTTGCCCCGCCGGTTTGTTCAAGCTACCGGCCACTTCCGGCGGCATATAGTTTTCGTCGTGCTTGGCCAACACTTCCTCGGCGACGAATACGCCATTCGGGTCCAGTCGGCCCTTGGCGACGATGCCCTGCCCTTCCCGAAACAGGTCGGGCAAGATGCCGCTGTATTCGACGACGACTTCCTGGCTAAAATCGCTGAGTTTGAAGCGCACCAGCAAATCCTTGCCCGGTCGTTCGACGCTGCCCTTGACCACCATGCCACCCAAGCGGAACGCGGCATTATCCGGCGCCTTGCCGGCCTTGACGTCCGAGGTCGAGAAAAAATACATCAGATTTTCGTTGAAGGCTTTCAGCGCGAAAGTGGCGGCCAAACCCAGTCCCGCCAACATCAAACCGATCAGCAGCAAGCGTTGTTTTCGAATCGGTTTCATCGTTGTTGACCGCGTTTTTGCTTGAGCCACAACTGGCGGAAAAACTGCTTGCGCTGCACGATGGGCCACAACACATTGATCAGCAACACCACGAAGGTGATGCCGTAGGACGGCCAGACATACCAGGCATAACCGCCCATCTCCAAAAAGCTTTGCAACGTCATGATTGCTTCTCCATCAAGGCCCTAACCCATTGCGAATTGGGCTCGCGCTTTAGCAATTCGAGTTTGGCGGCTTGCAACACCGCAATCAGATAATAAAACTTGAAAGCCACCGCCATCAGTAACAGCGGAATCAACATCGAAATATGGATGGACGGTTTACCCATCTTGCCGACCGTCGCCGGTTGGTGCAAGGTATTCCACCATTCCACCGAATAATGAATGATCGGAATATTGACGACGCCGACCAAGGCTAGGATCGAAACGGCGCGGGCCGCGCTGCGTTTGTCTTCGATCGCGCCGTACAAGCCGATCAAGCCCAAATAAAGAAACAGCAGGATCAACTCCGACGTCAATCGCGCATCCCAAACCCACCAGGTGCCCCACATCGGTTTGCCCCACAACGAGCCGGTGACCAACGCCACAAAGGTAAAACCGGCGCCAATCGGCGCGCTGCCGATCAACATCACTTCCGCCAATTTCATGCGCCAAACCAGCGCGATGGCACCCATGACCGCCATCAGCACATAGATGAATAAGGACATCCAAGCGGCCGGCACGTGTATATACATGATGCGGTAACTCTCGCCTTGTTGATAATCCGTGGGCGCCAGTATCAAGCCACCGTAAAGGCCGGCACCCAACAACACCAGAAAGATCGCGGTCAGCCACGGAATGAAGCGGTCGGCCAACGCATAAAAATGCGGCGGCGACGAGGTTCGATGAAAAAACCGGCTAACCGGCGCTGGAATCACGGACATTACTCAATTCACACTCATTTTTAACGCGGCGGCGGTCGGCAGCGGGACTAACACGAGGGCCGCCAACAACATCGCCAACAAAATATTCAATTGCGCCGAAACCGGCAAACCGCCGGCGGCCCGGTCTACCGCGCCGCTGGCAAAAATCAGCACCGGCACGTACAACGGCAACACCAACAACGACAACAGCATGCCGCCGCGCCGCAAACCTACAGTCAGAGCCACGCCAACCGCGCCGATTAGGCTCAATAATGGAGTAGCTATGATCAAGCTCAGCCACAAAGTTCCCATCGCCCGTTCCGGCAGGCCCAAAAACACCGCCAGCAACGGCGCCACCAGCAACAACGGCAAACCGGTAACCAGCCAGTGCGCGGCGATTTTGCCCAGCACCAATACCGAGAGCGGTTGCGGACTGATCAGCATTTGCTCCAGCGAGCCGTCCTCGAAATCGCTGCGAAACAAGCCGTCCAGCGACAGCAGGGTTGCCAATAGTGCCGAGACCCAAATCACGCCAGGCGCCACCGCTTGCAATAAATTCGGCTGGGCGCCGATCGCCAACGGAAATAAGGTCACCACCAACACAAAGAACATTAACGGATTGGCCATTTCGGCACGGCGTCGAAAGGCCAGCATCAAATCCCGGCGGACGATGGCCCAGAAAGCTTGAATCAATGGCATGCTTGCAGATGGATGGTTTTCAATTCGATGTCGGGCAGCCTGAGATCGTGGTGCGAAGTCAATACCGCCAAGCCGCCGCCGGCGACATGTTCCGCGATCAGAGATTCGATTAAGCGTATGCCCTGACGATCTAGCGACGTAAAAGGCTCGTCGAGTATCCACAACCGATTGGCGGTGATCAACAAGCGCGCTAGCGACAAACGGCGTTTTTGCCCGGCCGACAAAGTGTGCACCGGGTTATCGTCGAAACCGGCCAGTTGGACTTTTGCCAGGGCGTCGTCTATCCGATAGGCACCATCGGCCTTCATCGCCAACGCAAAACGCAGGTTTTCCAACACGGTCAATTCCTTCTTGGTACCGTCGGCGTGGCCGACGTAGGCCATGTCGCGATGGTAGGCGCCGTCTTCCAGACGCTCGCCGGCCCAAAAAATATCGCCGGCGTCGGGTTCGCGAAAACCGCAAAGAATCCGCAATAGCGAAGTCTTGCCGCAACCGTTGGCCCCCTCCAACAGCAGGGCTTGCCCGGCCGCCAATTCGAAACTCAAACCGGAAAACAGCAGGCGATCGTCGCGCGAACACGCCAATCCCCGGGCTTCCAGCATGACGGTTTGCGAATTTTCCATGTGCGGCGCAAGGCTCCAGGTTTACGAGGGGCGCTATCTTAACATTAAGGCCGTCGGAATCCGCAATTCGCCGGCACGGAAAAACGCCCGATTGTGCGATAATCGCCCGCCTTGATTGATTGCAAGCACCGGAGATTTTGCATGACTGCATTGATAGGCATCATCATGGGTTCCACGTCGGATTGGGAAACCATGCAACATGCCGCGCAAACCCTGGAACATCTGGACATTCCGCACGAGGTCGAAGTGGTATCCGCCCATCGCACGCCCGACAAATTGTTTCAGTATGCCGAGTCCGCCGAGGCCAAGGGCCTGGAAGTCATTATCGCCGGCGCCGGCGGCGCCGCCCACCTGCCGGGCATGACCGCCGCCAAAACCGCGCTGCCGGTACTCGGCGTCCCAGTGCAGTCCAAGGCGCTCAACGGCATGGATTCGCTATTGTCCATCGTGCAAATGCCGGCCGGCATTCCGGTCGGCACGTTGGCGATCGGCAAGGCCGGTGCGATCAATGCCGCACTGTTGGCCGCGGCGATTATCAGCAATAAACACTCGCAATACCGGCCGGCGTTGGACGCCTATCGCCGCCAACAAACCGACAGCGTGATCGCCACGCCCGACCCGAGACAGGTGGCCGGATGAAAATCGGTATCTTGGGTGGCGGCCAACTCGCCCGGATGATCGCGCTGGCCGGCTATCCGCTCGGCTTGCAATTCGTCGTGCTCGATCCCGACACCAACGCCGGCGCCGGCGGCTTGAGCGAACATTTGCTGGGCGCCTACGACGACCCGGCCTTGCTGGCGCAACTGGCCGAAAAAGCCGACATCGTCACTTACGAGTTCGAGAACGTGCCGGCTCACGTCGCCGAATATCTATCCAGCCACACCACGGTTTACCCGCCGGCCGGCGCGCTGGCCGTAGCCCAGGACAGGCTGCTGGAAAAGAATTTTTTCCGGGATTTGGGCATGCGCACCGCGCCGTTCGCGCCCGTGGACTGCCTGGACGATTTGGTTAGGGCCGTGGCCGACATCGGTTACCCGGCGATTTTGAAGAGTCGGCGCATGGGTTACGACGGCAAGGGCCAAGTCTTGATCCATTCGGCCGAACAACTCGAAACTGCTTGGTTGGCGATGCAGGAGGCACCCTCCATCGTCGAAGGCTTCGTCGGTTTCGAGCGCGAAGTGTCGATCATCGCCGCCCGCCGCCCGACGGGCGCCATCGCGTTTTACCCGCTGTCCGAAAACCGGCATCGCGGCGGCATCCTGCGTATCGCCGAATGCCGTAGCGACGATCCATTGCAGACCTTGGCTGAAGATTACGTGACCCGCTTATTGGAAAAACTCGATTACGTCGGCGTGGTGGCCTTGGAGTTATTTGCGGTCGGCAACGAATTGCTGGCGAACGAATTCGCCCCTCGGGTACACAACTCCGGCCACTGGACCATCGAAGGCGCGGAAACCAGCCAATTCGAAAATCACTTGCGGGCGATTCTGGATTTGCCGCTGGGTTCGACCCGCGCCAGAGGTCACGCCGGCATGGTGAATTTTATCGGCGGCGTCGCCGGCGACGCGCAAGTGCTCGATATCCCCAACGCTCATTTGCACCTCTACGATAAGGCGCCGCGCAAGGGCCGCAAGGTCGCGCACGCGACGGTCAGAGCGGATTCCGCCGACTGCTATCGGGCGGCCTTACAACAATTGGCCGATTTGGCGCTGGCCACAGACGACTCCTGAGTCGTCGAAACCAGGCGATCACGCCGGTTCGCGATCCGGCAAGGCCCTGCCCAGCAGGCTCTGTTTGGCGATATGTTCTTCCTCGCCCGGCGCGCAATCCTGGGCGATTTCGCCAAGCTGTTCCAAAAGCCGCTGATTTTCCTGTTGTTCGCGCCGCAAGCTCGCGCTGATTTCCGCCCACAAGCCGGCTAAGGCTTGTTGCAAGCCTTTTTGCAGGCCGCGTTGGGCGGCTTTTTGCAGCGACGGTTGCAATTGCCGTTGCAAAAAATAAGGGATCAACCAACTTAAACCGATTAGCAAGCCGCTATGTATCGCGAAGTCGCTGCCCAAATACGCGCCGAGGCCGGTCGCGCCTCGGTAGTAACCGCAGTAGACCTGGTATCCCACGGCGGCCATCGCCGCCAGCGGTAACGCGGTCGCGGCGACCGTGGCGATCCGCAAAACTATCCGCCGCGGGCGACTGCCGGGATTCAGCAGCGCCATCCGGCCGGCCAGTTCGGTTTGCGCGACCACCTTGGCGCCTGCCGTGTCGCGCAAATCTTGTAGTGCCGCGCGCAACGGCCGGGGTGGAATGCCACCTTGCGACGCTTGCAGCGCCACGTCGTCCAACAAATCGCCGAACAGCGTCTGCGCCCAATCGTCCCAAAGCTTAATATCGCCGGCTTGACCGCCCGGTTCGGCCCGTGCCTTGGCCAGTTGCGTCAGCGGCCAGGCCAGTCCGGTAGAGAGGTCGGTTTCCGCGCGCTGCCAGCGCGTTTCCAATTGCCGTTGCAGAGCCGGGTAATCGCGTTCGGCCAACAGCGTTTCCAAGCGACGCAAGGTCGTCGACAACGCTTGTTTTCGCTGGCGTTCGCCGCGACGCTGCATTTGCTGCATCGCATGACCACCCGCCAGTTCCGCCAGTTTGACCAGCAACGCCGGAAATTCGTCACCGTCCGGTTGCACGCAACTAGTGCGAAACAGCAAGGGATCGGCAAAACCCGCCAACGCCAGTTGGCGCCGCAAGTCCTCGTATTGCGCCGCTTGGCCGCGATCCCACTGATTCATCACGAACAACCAGGCATGCTTGGCGCCCTCGGCCAATAACAGGCGCCAGGCCTTGCCGTCGCGATAGCGCTCGGGACTGACTACGTACAGCAGCACATCGATATGCGGCAGCCAATTCAGCACCAGTTTTTGGTTGGCGGCTTCGACACTGTCGAAATCGGGCATGTCTATCCAAGCAATATGGCGCCGCGCGTCGTCGTCGTGGTGATCGATCTTAATCCGGTCCAACGGCAACCCGTCGGGCAGTTCATTCAATGTCAGGCCGCGGTGATGATACAGCGTGACCTCGCGCGAGGTCGGCCTTTCGATGCCGGCCTTGGCGATCGCCCGGCCCGCCAATCGATTCAGCAAACTGCTTTTGCCGACACCGGTCCCCCCCATGAAGGCAACGATCATCGGCCGGCCTGCGTCGCCTTGGGCTTGCGGGAACAAGCTGGACGCGATTGGGCTATCCAGTTGCGCCAACCAGTCCGCCTGTTCGAGCGGCAGGCGCTGCGCCGCGACGGCCGCTTCGCTCCACCGGCGAGCGCGACCAAGTAATTCAGAGTATTCGTAATCCATGCTTTTTATCTTGCAAGGCTTGTTCGGCTTGCCGACATTCGGTTTCGTCGATATCGAACCGACTGTTGCTGGCAATTTGCCCAGGCAGCGCATAAAGACGCCGTTGCAAACAGTGCTCGAACAGCGCGGCGTTGACGGTATGGAGTTGATGTTGCTTTAAATCCGCCTCGACGCGCGCCATATAACCGCCCAGCGTACTTTCCGCCAGCAGCGAGGTCGCGGTCAGCATCAACGGCATCAGCACCAAATCATGCAGACCAATGCCGCCGGCCTGGATAGTCAATAGCACCGCACCGGCGTCGGTGGTCGCCCGCGTGGCGCGCAAACTGTTGAGAATCAGCGGCTGTTCTTGCAATTTGCGATACAGGCGCTGGGCGGCGGCTTCGACGTCTTGCTGAAAATTGCCGTGGTAATTCAGCACCGCCCGTTGATAAGCGCTGGAAATGTCGCCGC
Source organism: Methylomonas sp. MS20 (assembly GCF_050275925.1). Classification (NCBI taxonomy): domain Bacteria; kingdom Pseudomonadati; phylum Pseudomonadota; class Gammaproteobacteria; order Methylococcales; family Methylococcaceae; genus Methylomonas; species Methylomonas sp. MS20. Next base: position 2,575,742 of record NZ_CP189962.1, on the reverse strand, counting down.
GCTGTTGCCGCAACGCGCCGCTGGTTTCCTTCCACCAGCGGGCATCGTCCGCTTCGGTTTCGGCGATTTCCAGCAGGCGGTCCGCCAATTGGATCATCACGTGATCGCCGATCTGCGTTAACACAGCGATCTCCTGGCTGGCGCTGACGGCAGCGGATTTTGAACCGAACAATTTGCGCATCGGCCAAGTCATCGCCCGGCGGGTTTTGGCCAACAATCCCGCCAAACCGGGGATTTCCAGCAAGGTCAACAGGTTCAATACGGCCTGTTGAAAGGTTTCGTAATGATGCGGATGGTTCAGATAATCGCGTTGATAGTCCTTGAGTGCCCGCGCCAGACACTGATCGACCAGCGTCCGCCAGTGACGTTGCGATTGATGCTCGGCATACACCGGCTCCAGCCAGTGCGGCCAGAAACGCGTCAAAAGCTGTTGTTGGTATTGACTGTGTTTACGGCGCGAGACCGATTTAACCAGTTCCAATACCGCCTGCTCCGCAGCCCTCGGCCAACTCGGCTGGTCCGGCAATCTTCGAAAATGCAGCGGCACGACATTCGGTACCGGGTCGCGGCGCGCGGCGCGCCATTTTTCGGCCAGCGAGTCGATAATGGCGGCTTCCTGACCTTCGCCCAACTTGTTGACGACGATCAAAGTCGGCTGCCGCAGCGACTCCAAAATGCTCATGATGTCCCAGACCGACTGATCCGCGTATTTTTCCTTGCTGACCAACAAAATCACCGCGTCCGCCAGTGCGATGGCTCGCACCAGGCCCTCGCGGTAGTCGGCGGCATCGATGGAGTCGAAGTCGGGCGTGTCCCAGCATACACAGGGCGGTAATAACGGCGAACGTAACGGACTGGTGCCGATCGCGTAACAATCCAAGCGGCCCGGCGCCAACTCGCCGACCGCCACCCGCTCGAAACGACCGAAGTAGGCTTGCAAACCCGGCATGGCCTCGGCGGACACCGCATGACAGAAGCCCTGGGCCTGCACGGTGTAACCCGCTAAAGGGCTGACGCCGGCTTGATGACTATTCAGCAGCAAGTTCACGGTGGAGCTTTTACCGGACTGGGTCGGCCCGATCACCGCGATCTGCATCGGCAAATCCGGATGCTCCGCAATCAGGCGTCCCTTCCGGATAAAAGCCTCGGCGAACAGCAGCTGGTCGGCGCGTTGCTGGTAATCCAGATAACGAGGACTTCGTTTATCCATCCGACCTAGCACGATCTGATAGCGCTGTTTGAGGTGTTGGATAAATTCCAGCATGTGGTAAGCTTGTGCCGTTAAAATTTCCGAGTAAATAAGTTTGTTGGGTAACCGGAACCATTATAAATACAAAATCCGGGTTTGTTCATTTAGCCGTTGGGGGGCTACATCATGAAAATCGCGTCGATTCTTTTCGTTTTATTGCTGGGCGCCGTGGCGAGCGGTTGCAACAAAAGCAACCAGATCAACGGTAGCAGCATGAAAACCGTCAACCGTTCGATCAGCCATATCAAGGAAAAACTGCCGCTCGACCAACGCATCGAATTCGAAGTGTCTTTTTGGACCCTGCGCGACGAAATCCGCGATAACGGCGAGTTTTTGAACGAGATCGACGGCAAAACGCCGGAACAGTTGATCGAAAAGGGTAAGGAGCTATTTGCCAAACGCAAGGCAGCCGGCAGCAAGGATTACGAAGAATACGCCAACTGGGATCAGATGATTGCCCAATATTCGCAAGAACGTATCGATCAAAACCGGAAAAAAGCCCCCGATCCGCGTGATAAGCAGTACCCTCACCGCGTGGATTACAAAATGCACTCGATGTAATTATCGTTTGGATATCGAGGCCGGTGCCGGCAGTTGTTTTTGCTCGACGAGCACCGCAACGAACTGGCTGGCCTCGCCTATCGTCTTTTCCATCACGTCGATCAACCGGGAAATATCCAGACCCATTTCGACAAACTCGTGACGCAGCGCGGCAATGGCATGGGCATTCAGATTGTGTTTCAGGAACAACACTTGATCCTGAAACGCCGCCAACACCGGCTGCATCCGGCTTTCCGCATTTTGTAGCGATTTGAGTAGCCGCGCATATTGTTGCCGGGATTTTTTCAATTGCTGCTGACTGCGGGAACGCAAAACCCGATTGCTATATAGCAGCAATTCCGACTCCCATTCCGCGAACAAGGCTTCGCTGATTTCCTCAACCGCTTGAATTCGCTGACTGACTTGGTCGGCCTTGCTCCGACACAAATCGTAACGGCGTTTGAGTTGCTGGTAGCGCTGTTCCAGCGAATGTTCCGGCAGATTGACGATGCTTTTGAATTTGTCCAGAGCATCGACAAATTGATCGCGGCTCTCTTTTAAGCCCACGCACGCCTGTTCGACTTGGGTCACGACGATATCGCGTTTTTGATGACCCAACAGCGATTCCCGGCTTTGGTAATAGGCCTTGCGCAAGCGCTTGTTCAGTAGAGATCGGATGAAATGAATCATGCGTTGATAAATGACGCTTGGTGAATGACGCGGATTCGATACCCGGCGTCGCGACTGTAGCGGCCGAACGCCGAATCCACTATACCCTGGCCGATCAATCGGCCGATGTCCGTGTCGTCGGCGACTTCGGCCGACTTGACCAAGATCAATTCGTCGGCGCCCAAGCGGCCGGCCAACCAAGCGGCCAGACTGTCCGAGGTCACTTCCCAACTGGCTTCGACGCCGGCGGCATCCAACTCGGCGTGATCAGGCATCCAGATGGCCGACCGTTTTGCGGACAAAACTTCCGCGAGGGCCGCGACCGAATCGGCGGGCTGAAATTGCGGACGGCGAGCGTGCATCAACCAACCCATTTGCCGCATCGCCAAGAGTGCCATGCGATGCGCGGTAACATCGTCGAAGTTCCGGATTGCTTGGGACCGGCGCACCTGATCGGCAAACTCGCCGCCGCCCGGTACGATGACCAGCAATTCGCCCCATTCGCCGAGCGCATCCAAGCAAGCCGGCAATGCGCCGGCGCTCAGCAAACTGCCGCCCAGCTTGACGACCCGTGTCATCGCCGAAATTTCTCCAACACTTTTAGCAAGGCCGCCGCCTTATCGAAGCACTCCTGATATTCTTCTTCCATGCGCGAGTCGTTAACAATGCCGCCGCCCGCCCAGAAGCGTATCGTGTCGCGATTGTGGACCAGCGTGCGAATCGCGATATTGGTATCCATGTCGCCGTTAAAACCGATATAACCGATCGCGCCGCAATACACGCCACGCCGATGCGGCTCCAGCTCTTCAATGATTTCCATAGCACGCACCTTGGGCGCGCCGGTAATCGATCCGCCGGGAAAGCAACTCCGCAACAGATCGATCGCCTGCTGATCTTCGGCCAACCGGCCGGTCACGGTACTGACCAAATGATGCACGGTGGCATAGCTCTCGATCTCGAACAACGTCGGCACGCTGACCGAACCTTTTTGGCAGCTTTTACCCAAGTCGTTGCGCAACAGATCGACAATCATCACATTCTCGGCGCGGTCTTTCGGACTATTGAGCAACTCGGCCATCCGAGCCCGATCTTCATCGGCATCGTGGCCGCGCGGACGAGTCCCTTTGATCGGCTTGGTTTCCACGCAGCCGCCGTTGACTCGCAAGAAACGCTCGGGAGAAGAACTGAGCACTTGCGCGTCCGGCGTATTTAAATACGCGCTAAACGGTGCCGGATTGATTTGCCGCAAGGCCCGATAAGCGGTCCAAGGCCGACCTCGGCACGTGCTCTCGAAACGTTGCGCCAGATTGATTTGGTAGCAATCGCCTTCCTTCAGGTAGTGTTTGATTTTCGCGAGGGCCTGAGCATAGTCAGACGCGGTCATATTGGAGCGCGGCTCGCTTAAGATTTCAAAGCCGGTCTCCGGTTCCGGTTCCGGTTCCGGCATCCGGCTGAACCGAACCGTCAAGTCAAGAATTTCCGCATCGCTCAAACCGCATCCGGTCAACCAACTGGCTTGCGATTCATGGTCGACGACGACAGCCCACCGATAAATCCCAACCGCCAATTCCGGCAGGTTTTCGCAATCTCGGGCCGCGGCCGGCAAGCGCTCGATACGACGGGCCAGATCGTAACCTAAATACCCGATAGCCCCGCCGCAGAACGGCAAGCCCTCGATTCCAGGCTGATGCTCACCCAGCTCCACCTTCAACAGATCGAATGGATCGTCGGCACTGTAGCGAATTTCGCCGCCACGGCTGATCCGGGTAAGTTCTCCGAACGTCTGCAGGGTGGCTTCCGGCTCGGCGGCGAGGATATCGAAGCGACCTTGCGAATCGGCGGGCCGGCCGCTATCCAGAAACATCGCCCAGGGCCGGTCGGCCCATGGCGCAAATAGCGCTGCACTATCCGAAACATACGGCAGGCGTATTTTAACGGGCTGAATTGGGGGCATTAAACGGGGGAATTCTCGATGAAGCACCAAAACCGATCATAACGACCGAATCGGCAAAGGACGTGATTTTATACCAGCGGGAAGGTTTAGACCAACCCGGCACGCAGCGCCGAATGGATCGAGCCGAATACGGCCTGGAAAGCCGGCAACTGCGTGATATCTGAAAAAGCTTAATCGCTCGGGAGAATCGACCCTCGCTTTCGCAAGTCGAATCAGAAACGCCTTGCGCGAATGTTGCCGATCTCGGGGCTTTACCGCCATTTCGGAGGGAGCCGAAGCGCGCTCTCTTCCGCGTCCGCCGATCTTCGCAACCGGGCAGGAGAAGTCGTCGTTTCCGAGAACAGCTTGGGAAACTCACGCTCAATGGAAAAGACGATTTGAACGATCGCCAGACTTCGCCCCCCTCCCCACCAAGAAATAATCGAAAAATTTTCGAACAGTTTATTTCACTTTTATTGCCTAATGATGTTGCGACTAGTTAAAGCACTCTATGCGATCAAAACAGCTCGGCATTCATTAAAAAGTGCGCACCGATACCGCCAAAATAACCTAGCGCAATCACCGGCGCCCATTTCAGATGAGTTAGGAATGTGTACGCGCCCTTGGCTTGGCCCATCAAGGCCACGCCCGCGGCAGAGCCAACCGAGAGCAGACTGCCACCAACACCGGCGGTCAGCGTTACCAACAACCATTGGCCTTCCGACACTTCGGGATGCATGGCCAGGATGGCGAACATAACCGGGATAATTGTCGATCAGCGCGGAAATAACGCCAACCAGTATGTTGGCTGGGGTAGCACCCAGTTCACCATAGAGAAAACCGGACAAATAGTGTAGGTAGCCGAGGAAGTTCATACCGCCCACACACAGCACGACACCATAGAAAAACAGCAGGGTATCCCATTCCATGCGCGCCAGATGATGAAAGACGTCAAAGCGCAAACTATCTGCATCGGCGCTACCCTTGACTTCCTCGCCGGACATTGGATCCAGCCCTAGTTCCGGCTCGTCGCGATGGGTGACGTGCAGGAAATAGCCGAACAATTGCAGATAAGTCAGACCGGCCATCATGCCGACCGCCGCCGGCAGTTGCAGGCTGTTTTGGAAAGTCACCGCCGTGAGTACGGTGAGCAGAAATAACACTACGATACGTTTAGCGCCACGGCGAGTGACGACCTTGGCATGAATAGGCGCTGGCTGGGTTTTGGGAATCGCGAAATGCATGATCGCGGCGGGGATCAGGAAGTTAACCACCGAGGGCACAAACAATTTGAAGAAGGTCCAGAATTCGATGATGCCCTTTTGCCAGACCATCAAGGTGGTGATGTCGCCGAACGGGCAAAACGCCCCACCTGCATTGGCAGCCACCACGGTATTGACACAGGATACGCCGACGAATTTTGGGTTGTCCTTGCGACCACCGCGCACATCAACATCGCGGTAGTCATGTCATTGGACACCGAGGAAATGAAAAAAGCCAAGCCCCCTGTAACCCAAAACAACTGACGATAACTCGAACCCCGATTAACCAACCAAGCCCGCAGGCTGTCGAAGACGCGTCTCTCTTCCATCGCATTGATGTAAGCGATGGAAACAATCAGGAATAGTAATAACTCGCCGTAGTCCAAAACATCGTGCCGAATCGCCGTTTCGGCGACCGACGATAAGCCTTGGTTCTTATAAACCAGGGCAATCGCCACCCATATCAGCGCCGCCGCCAACATCATAGGCTTGGATTTTCGTAATTCCAATACTTCTTCAAGGACCACAAAGAGGTACGCGATCGCAAACAGGCCTACACAGAGGTATCCGACCCAATGTCCGCTCAAATCCAGGGCTTGAGAAAAAGTTTCAGCAAGCACGTTGGTTGAAAATAACATTAGTCCGGCAGCTGCTAATGAGCCAAGCAAAAACTTGTTTAGTTCGTTCATACATTCTTCCATTTCTGTCGTTCAACGATCGACTTTTTGAGTCGATCACGTTCTCATTGTCCATACCCGCAACATGCTTGGGTTGGCCTAAACGTTCACCCTTGATTTTTGGCTGAAGGCGATTTTTTAGGCAGCGGATTAATAGGCTGCATCGCGGCTTCGTCGTCCTTAATTTGCATTTCTTTAACAAGCACATCGAGATTCTTGGCCAGAGACTTCAGAACATTTTCCGGCAAGGCAAATAGTGCATGTTGCAAAATGCCCTGCGGCGGCGAGCTTACTTGGTTTAACAGTTCAATACCGTCCTGAGTCAACATCACGGTAACAACCCGTTGGTCCTGACTAACGCGCTCCCGCATGATTAATCCCTTCTTGGCCAGTTTGTCGAGCATATTGCTGGCGGTGGAATGATGGATCGACATCGCTTTAGCTAGTTCGGTGACTTTCAATCCCGGATTTTTTGATAACTCCCAGAGTGCCCACAGTTGAGCGCTGGTAACGCCGCAATGCGTTTCTACCCATTGGGAGTGTTGCTGAACGGCCTTAAAAATCATTCGAAATTGTTTCAAGACTTCATGTGGCCATTGTTTGGAGCCGTCGGTGTTGGTGGTTGGCAGTGCTGATTTGTTCATGGGGTTACGGTTTATAGTCGGCAAAATTAAGGTGTCAAAAACATTATTACCCACCTGACAGCCAATGTGGCCCGCTTGATTCGGGCATAACGAACTCAGAATTTTTCCGCTGGCTCCGTACAGTATGCGGAAGATCTGGCAGATCGGCGTCTCGATATATATGTTGACACAAACAATGTTTGCGTCAACATTATTGGGTTATTATAATGCTCTCGGCAAGTCTAAGAGCGGATTACCTGCCTTGGAATGGTTTGATGTGGTTTCAAAAATTGACAGCGCAACGAAATCCGCTCCTTAACTTGCCTCCGACGCATACTGCTTACAAGTAACGGAATTACCAAAGACGCTTTCACGACCGCTAGACGCTCTCTGTCCAACAGCGATACCCAAACAAAGCGCCAAAATGACGAAATTAAAATGTTTTCAAATATTTACGTTAGATTGTTGATTTGCCTGGTTTGGCTCTCCTCTGTCATATTGCTGGCATCGTGTTGCGGTCAAAACACCCCAGTCCCTATCGATCAATCTTCGTCGACAACGGCGTAAGCCGACAAACATTCCAACTATCCGGGATGTCACCTTAGCAGCCGAAACTCGCAGAATTGGGCCCACTTGAAACCGTGGGACCGACTTCGGGACTGCAAATGACTAGGAATAGCGCATGAAATCGAAATATCGACACTGGGTATTCGTCAAGAGAAAGAAAAACAGACGGACTCATCAACAACGCGATTCGAACGCCTGTGCGACCGTCGTGATACCGGCTTTGAACGAAGCCAAACGCATCCAGGAAGTCGTTGCTTACGCCATGGCAGATTCGGCTACCGCCGAAGTGATTGTCGTCGACGATAGCTCCATCGACGATACAGCGATGCTGGCGAGAGAGGCCGGTGCCAAGGTCATGACCAGTAGCATGTTGGGCAAAGGCGTCTCGATGCGCGACGGCGCGGCGGCGGCTACTCATGATTTGGTCGTTTATCTGGACGGCGATCTGACCAATTTACGTCCCGGCATCGTCACCAGCCTCTGCTTGCCGCTGCTTAACGAGGGGGCGGACTTCGTCAAAGCCCGCTTCGGACGCGGTGGCGGCCGGGTTACCGAACTCACCGCCAAACCGATGCTGAAAGTGTTCTTCCCCGAACTGGCGCATCTGGCTCAGCCGTTGGGCGGAATCATTGCCGCACGCAAACGCCTGTTGCAAACCATTAGATTCGAAGATGATTATGGTGTCGATGCCGGTCTGTTGCTTGACGCTCATTTGGCCGGCGCCAAGCTGGCGGAAGTTGACATTGGCTTGTTGGAACATGATAGCCAGCCGCTGCAAGATTTATCGCTGATGGCCAACGAGGTCAGCCGCGCCATTTTCGACCGCGCCAAAAAAGCTGGACGCCTGCATGTGGAACAGGTCACTGCCATGTACGAGAACCAACGCCAAGTGGCTGCCGGTATCGATTATGTGCTGTCTCTTCGCAGGGGACGCCGATGCTTACTTTTGCTGGACATGGACGGCACGGTAACCCCATCGCGATTTGCGCTGGAACTGGCGCGCAACACCGGAAACGAAGCGGCTTTGGTGCAACTACTGGATACGCCTCACGACGATGCTATAACCCGCAGCGAGCGGATTGCCGAGTTGTTTCGCTTCCATTCACAAGCAGCAATTCGAACAGGTGGCTCGTACGCTGGAAATCCGTCCAGGCGTCATCGAATTCGTCAAGCAGGCAAGACGAGCCGGTTTCATGGTCGGTGTCGTCAGCGACAGCTATTTTGTTGCTGCCGATATTATAAGACGTCGCATATTTGCTGATTTCGCGCTGGCTCATACCCTGACTTTCGATGGGGAGGTCTGCAACGGCCAGTTACAAATCAATCCGGCTTTCTTGCCCGACGACGTCAATTCAGTTACCCCGATTTGTAAAAGCAACGCGATGCGATGCTTCTTGACAGATAAATCACAACCCCCGCTCGAACTGATTTGGGCTGTCGGCGATAACCTTAATGATTTGGAAATGTTGCGGCTAGCAGATAACGCCTTCGTCATCGATCCCAAGTCGCCTAAACTACTTGAGGAGCCTGGAATCACGCTTATAAGTGAATTCAACGACTTAGTGGAGTTGTTAACGCATGAGGCGTCGGAAAGTATCGAAGCGTAACGGCATCCGGGTTTAGTCATTTTTAATCGCGCACTCCGTGTCGTGATTACTCGACTAATACAAACATCGTCAGGGCCATTGGGGTTTTTATGAGCTTCACGCGTTGCACAGCTGTGATATTTATTGTCAGTTTGCTATGTATCTTCGGTTGCGAGCAACACAATCCGGAGCCAGGCGCTCAATCGAGCCAATCGAAGCGGTTTGCTGAAAGTACAAGGCAAGCGGTTATACAGTGCCTTAAGTCCCGCTCATACATTGTAAGCTCTGAAAATTCAACCAGAAGTATCCGCGGACACGATTTCCAAACGGATCCGAATAGAGTGTCTTGCTCAGACATTTATTATTACAACCAAGGTCGCTTGGGTCGACATCCCAATACTCCCAAATAGGCGGCAAAATATCCTCTTGTAAGGATACCCTCACAAATCGCGAATCGTCTAACTGCAACGATTCGCGCTTAGCGGCCTCCTGTCGCAAACAATGTTATCGAGAAATCAACCCGTTAGAACCTGCCCCTCTTTGCAACAATGCGTTTCTACAAACATTGTTTGCTTCAACATTACCTCATCACTAGAATGCGGTCAGTAACGCAAATGACCCAATAGATTAAAGCGACTGAATGCGTTAAGAAAGAAAGGTATTCGGTGAAGCTCTAGCCATTGTCGGTTCGTTTGGTAAGGCTGCACCGAATATATGGCTGGCGATTTCAAATCGCTTACTTTGTCGGGAAACGTAACTTGGCTGTAATCGTCGATTGTGAAGGCCAATCACCTGCCTCCGGGGGAAATTTGTTGCAACGTGATCCATCAGAACACCAATCCGCTTCAAAGGTAGAATTTAATCGGCAGCGGAACCATTTGATACCCCAAGCGCTTGTGCTCGGATTGACGACCGGCGCAACTTCGGTAGCATTCCATATAGCAATGAATAGCGCAGAAGCATTTCGAAAAAAGTTTTTAGACTTATCACATCAGAACCCCGACTTCGGCGTTGGAATGATTCTGGGATTAGCGTTAATCACCCTGATCATCTCCGCCGGAATCGTCAGACAATTTGCACCCGAGGCAAGCGGCAGCGGCATCCCCCACATTAAGGGCGTATTGATTGGGCACCGGCATTTCCGCTGGTTTCGGGTGCTGATTACCAAGTTTATCAGCATGGTCATTGGCGGCATTGGCGGCCTTGTCGTTGGTCGCGCCGGTCCCTGTGTACATATGGGAAGTTCCATAGGGCAAGGGCTAGCCAATATCTGGCCTAAAAACGGTAACCCCGAGCATACGATATTGATTGCTGCCGGCGGCGGCGCCGGACTCACGGCGGCATTCAACGCCCCTCTCTCCGGCTTGACCTTTGTATTGGAAGAACTTGAACGGCGATGCTCTTCGCTCGAATTCGTGACCGCCGCCATGGCCTGTCTGACAGCGGATATGGTGTGCCGCGCGGCGCTCGGCCAACAACCCGCCTTTCATTTCGTTAATTTCACCGCTCCGCCGCTGAGTCTTCTTATTGCATTCGTTCCTTTGGGTTTACTATCCGCCCTATTGGGTAGTTTGTTCACGCATGCCTTGTTGCGGGGACAACGATTGATTACCCTGAGTGTTTGGCCGAAAACGATGTGGTGGCTGACTTTGGCAACCTGGCTGACAGCCACAGCTTGGTATGCGCCCGAATTATTGGGCGGCGGCTATGATTTTGTGAATGAAATTCTCGTAGGCCGGGAACTCACACTGGGAACGATAGCGCTATTCTTTGTCAGCCGATTCGTGTTGACTATCGGTAGTTCCTGCTCGGGCGCGGCCGGGGGGATTTTTATGCCGATCTTGGTTTTGGGCGCATTGCTGGGTTGGGGTGTCGGTGCGACCACACAATTGTTTTTTCCCGAATTAAATGCAGATCCTAGGCTATTTGCCGTTATCGGGATGGCTGCATATTTTAGCGGAGTGGTACAAGCGCCTTTAACGGGCATCGTGTTAATCATCGAGATGACCAGTGATTACGCATTGATTTTGCCGCTATTCATCGCCTGTTTTACCGCTTTGCTCATCGTGAATTGGTTAGGATGTCCTCCCGTTTATGAAGCCTTGTTGGAAAACGAATTGCGACAAAAACGAATTCAGTAATAATTTCACTGAAACCGCCTGATATTCTAGCCAGCACCTCTTAGGAGACACAGTTATGGAATCTTACCGTATCGCATTATTTGTCATCGCCTTGGCGGCGGCTTTCTCTCCCTTGCTTGCCAGAATTCCAACACGCTTCCGCATGCCAGTCGTGGCGACGGAAATGCTTCTTGGCATGATAATCGGCCCTCATATTTTCAACTGGGTATCACCAGACGGTTTAGTCGGTATGCTAGGTGAGCTGGGCTTGACGTTTTTGCTGTTCATGGTGGGCATGGAAATCAATCTCGGCGAAATTCAAGGCAAACCCTTGACGCTGGCCATTGGCGGGTGGTTTCTTTCGTTTACGGTGGCCATGGCTTGCATGTCCGTCGTGCATGCCATCGGCCTGATTCAGGCACCGCCGCTTTTAGCAGCGGTAGCCTTATCGACCACCGCACTCGGCGTATTGGCCCCGATTCTGCGAGATGAAGGCATTCTGAATACGGACTTCGGCAAAATGCTGCTGTCGGCGGCGGCAATGGGTGAATTCGGCCCGCTGATGGTGGTCTCCATGCTGATCATCCCGACCCATAGTACCTTTTTGCATACCGTTTTCATCTTGGCCTTTGTGGGGATTACTTTTGTGATAGCGGATACGGCGATCAACGCCCGTTCCTCCACTTTAATCGATCTCCTGGCCCAAACCATGCAAAGTAGTGGCCAACTGCCGGTGAGAATCTGTATTGCGCTCCAGGCCCTACTGGTGGTTTTAGCCGGCGAGTTTGGGTTGAATGTGGTGGTCGGCGCATTCGCGGCCGGCATGGTGGTGGGCCTTGCCAGCAAAGGCGAAGGCGGCATGATTCTTCGGCAGAAACTGGATGCCATCGGTTATGGTTTCTTAATCCCCATTTTCTTTATCGTCGCCGGCATGAAATTTGACGTCAGCGCACTGTGGGCGAATCCGCTGGTTCCAGTCCAGATCATCTGCCTATTGGGTTTGTTGATTCTAATTCGTGGCGTGCCGGTAATCCTTTACTACCCAGTTTTAGCGTCAAACGACAGATTGCCTTTTGCACTCTATTCCGCGACAGGCCTGCCCATGATCGTCATTATCTCCGAAATCGGGGTCTCGTCCGGCCTGATGGCCCCGGATCGAGCAGCCGTTCTGGTCAGTGCCGGGATGATTTCCGTTTTGCTGTTTCCTCTACTGGCCGAAAGAATAAGACAGCATTCGTAAAGTCCTATGCCCGTACAATTGCCAACCAAACCAGTTTCAAGCGTCAGCCGTTACATTGACACTTAATTAGCCATGCCAACAATATCTTGTTCCGCCTGATTCTCTGATTTAGCGGTGACAGTTTGCGTGGGCCGCTTCAGGTTTCTGCCTAAGGTAGCTTTTTTCATGGCGTTGATAACTGTCGGGTTGGGTGAAAAATATTCCGGCGTGTTCCACTGACTCCATTTGTGTTTGATCGTGTTGAAATCATCCGTGGCAATATTGGCAACATTGCTATTTTGTTCAGTTGTGTTGTACATACCCCAGTTATTACGACCTACTACCTTATAAGACCAAGTGGTCCAATGGCTGCCGGTTTCTGTAAATTGCTGAAGTCCGTAATCCCATGATTCGGCATTTTCGAATAGTGTGAATTCTCCAATAAAATGCGGCACGTTATATTCGGTGCCCCATTTCCGCGCGTCTTGTATCCACCCATCCACAGCGTTTTTCATCACCGTGAAATCGTTATTGTTTTGCCATTGGTAATAATGCAAGGAATAGACGACGTTCTCCCAGTTTTTCTCTTGGGGATTGGGCAGCGTGTTCCACCACCAAATAGCTTCCATAATAATGATATGGTCTGGATCAATCGCTCGGATGGCATGATACAGACGGTTGTAAAGGCTAACCACCCCAGATCCCATCCGGCCGGGAAACGTCTCGGAAGGTTCATTCAGTAGGTCATACCCCGCCACGGCGGCATTATCCTTAAAGCGCGTGGCGAGCGTTTCCCAAAGCTCAACCAGTTGATTCTGATAGAGCGGGGTAGAATACAGCAAAGCGCCGTTTTGCCGGCCTGAGTGATGGGCTCCGTTCTGCGATCCTGGCGCTCCGTGAAGATCAAGTACTGTGTAAAGCCCATATTCCCGAGCTTTGTTGACGGTCCACTCGATTCTGGATAAATCAATGGCGCCTGTATCGTCCCGCCTCCAATTGCCCTCATCATCCATATGGTTAAACGCATATACCGGCAAACGGATACAGTTGAGACCGGCTTCTGCGATGTTCTTGAAATCCTGTTCCGTGATCCAAGTATCCCAGTAAGAATTGTAAAGTTCCCACACGGCATCCTTGCCAAAACGCTCGGTTAGAACACTTCGCGCATCCCATTCATTTGATGCCCCAGCTAACGGGGACATCCAAGGTTCATGCCCCCTCCAACCGCCCAGATTAGTGCCGTATAAATGAACCTTTCGACCCAATCCATAGTTATCTTTGATATCCGCTCCATCCACTTTAAGAAAATCCGAAGCGGCGTAGCATGAAGGAGAACCCATCACGATTGTCCAGAGTAACGCGGACAATCTCAGTACGCTTGGGTGACTAACAGGTTTCGGTTTCATAAATATCACTTTAAATAACGTGGTCTCGGTACAGGGGTTGCAGGACAAAACAAGCTTAGGATTTTCCATCGTCGAACAATCGGTAAAGCGTCGACAGTATTGTGAAGAACGCCTTCAGCCTGCTCGGTCAATATACTCGATATGGTGATGAAATATTCGAAGCCGACTTAACTAGCACCTTATATTTCCGACAACCAATAGAACTGAAAACCCTGCAATACGACCCGTCTGTCGTATTGCTCCGGCTTGCCGCCGCTGTAAACATCGACGAATTGCCCGTAGGGATTGATGCCTTTGCTTTTGAGCAAGTAAAGATCCAGGTATTGCGGATTGGCATCGAAATTGGCGACGACTATCACCCGCTCGGAAGGACGCAGGTGATCGAAACGAATGAAACACAATAAATGCGCGTTATCGACGTCGACCAGTTCCCGGTTGTTGAAGTCGGCGAACGCGGAGATTTCCTTACGGATCGCGATCATTTTCTTCATTGCATTGAACAGGACAAATTCGGTGGTGCCTTGTTTTTTGCGCAATTCGGCCCTGTCCCAATTAATCTTGGGTCGATGTATCCAGCGGTTGTCGTCGCTTTTACCGGGGTCGTCGCGGTAACTGTAATCGTTGATGACGCCGAGCGCGTCACCGTTGTATAGCAATGGAATACCGCCGAAGGACAATATCAGGCTCTGCAATAACAGAATCTTTTGGATTGCGGAATCGATCAAGCCCTGGTCATTGTTTTCCCGGCCCGCTTCCAGCCCCGTCAGGGAAGCCAGCGAACCGCTGATACGGGCGTCGCCCGTGGTTTCGTTACGCATGAACACCATGCCTCTGGCCGGAGATCCTTCGAATTGACCGCTGAAATAATCGACTAGAAATTGCCGATGTGCGTGAGGGTCGTATCCCGCGGCGCGAATATCGTTGTCGTCGAAGCCAAAGCCGATATCGTCGTGGCAGCGCACATAATTCAACCAAGTGGCGCGCTCCAGTTTCGCCGGCAAGTTTTTTATCCCTTGACAGAGCAGTTTGGCATTTTGAGTGGCTATAGCATCCCATAGCAAGGCCATCAAAGTAGCGTTGTAAGCAATTTCGCACTCCTTGGCGATGATCGCATCCTCGCCAAAATATTTGATGACTTCGAGCGGCGTGACAATCGCTTCGGCGATGAACAGCACACCCGGCGCGGTAACCTGACAGCAATCCTTCATCAACTGCAGAATCAAATGAGCGTTGCGCTCGTTCTGGCAGGTAGAACCTATTTTTTTCCACAGGAAGGCGACGGCATCCAAACGTAGGATGTCCACCCCCTGATTGGCCCAAAACAGGATGATATCCAGCATTTCGATAAATACTTCGGGATTGCTATAGTTCAGGTCCCACTGGTAATCGTTAAATACGGTCATCACCCATTTCTGCATCTTCTCATTCCAGATGAAGTTGCCTGGGGCCGATTCCGGGAAAATTTGCGGCATGGTCTGCTCGAACATATCGGGAATTTCCCGGTTATCGAAGACAAAGTAGTAATCCTGATAGCGCTCATCCCCCATGATTGCCTTTCTGGCCCATTCGTGCTCATCGGAGGTGTGATTCATCACGATGTCCAGTACCAGCAGGATTTCGCGTTTTTTGAACTCCTTGGCCACTCGCCGCAGATCATTCAGATCGCCCAGCCTGTCGTCGATCTGTCTAAAATCACTGACCGCATAGCCACCGTCGCTCTTGCCCGCGGGACACATCAGAATCGGCATGATATGCACCAAATTGATGCCGAGCTCCTGGAAATAAGGCGTCTTGCTTACCAGATCGGCCAGATTTTCCGCGAAGCCGTTGGTATACAAGGCCATGCCGACCCATTTCTGCGACAGGAACCAGTTGTGATCCTGTTCGCGCTCCATGTCGATGCGCTCCAACTCGGCGGACCGATCGATATAGCCCTTGGCCATGGTTTCCACCAACCGCAGCATTTGCGGTTTAAAATCCTCCCGCTGACCGTACAGCGTGAAAAATAGCGAATAAATCGCATAAAAATTGGCGCCTAGCCGGGTGTAAAAGTGTCGAAGGTCCTGGCGACGAATCTCCGGTTTCAGATCATCCAGAATGGCGTTCAATAGCGAATGGGAGACTTGTTCATACATGTCGTTACGGAATCCATGGTTGGGATGATGTAAAAACCTACTAATAAATCAGGTTGCCACGCTATCGGTAAATATTCTATTAGTCAAAAACCCCATATGCGATTGCGTTCTTGCTATTGTTTTTTACTGTATACATTAATCCTAAAAAGGGCAGTTGGCGTGTATTGCGGGCCGTTCGTGCTGAGCAACGTCGAAGCATGGACGGCTCGCAATACACTCACCAAACGGGTGAATGAAAAATCCCGCGCGCCCTTCGACAAGCTCAGGACGAACGGGATTTTTCATCGCCAAACTGCTCTTTTTAGGTTAATTTATCTGCGCGTTTTACTAACTCATCGGCCGAAATTTCGCCGCTTTGGTAGCTTAATACACCGATGGAAAAAGTGACTGGCCATTTATTTTTACGCATCTCGTTCAATAATCCGGCCTGAATTTTTTCAACGGTAAACTTTGCAGCATCTTGCCCCATTTCGGGCAACAACAATATAAATTCATCACCGCCCAATCGTGCCATGAGATCGGTATTACGCAACATGTTTTTTGCCCGACTTACGAAAGCACATAGAAGCCTGTCACCAATCAAGTGCCCATATTGATCGTTTACCCATTTAAATCCATCGAGGTCGATATACGCAATCGTGAATACATGTTTATAGCGTCAAGAACGATTAAGCTCGGCTTGCAGTAACTCAAAAAAATAGCGACGGTTGGCAATGCCGGTCAAATAGTCCATGCGAGAAATTTGTTTTTCGCGCTCCAGCTCTTGTAATACAGGTAAAAGCCAGGTAATCATTACAAAGAAGCCAAAGCGCATGATGGCATTCCAATAGCCAATCATCGGATGCGAGTATGAAGCGTTGTTCAGTTGATCGACAGTAAACCAGGTTCCGGTAGCAAAGACACAGAATACTAAACCCACCTGCCTACCAAATGCCAAGGTGACCAATACGATGGGTATTAAGTAGAATATTGAGAAACTGAATTCCCTGCCTAGTTTAAAATCAATAATACCGATACCAATATTGATTAAAAAACTAATAATTAACCAAATAATGGGGGTTTTGTTGTCGTTTTGGATAAAGCGCCAATTACTCATTAGCTTGTTCCATCCAACCCCGCGTGCAAGGGAAAAAGTGCGAAACGCCCTCAAGAATTCCCGCACTGTAGTTGCCGTTCATGCCTAAAAAATTTCCCTTAGCCAAATACAACCTGGCACCGGTTCCATTTTGCTCGGCGAGCGCCGTGGATTGCGCGACGACATCGCCATGCGCGTTGGCAACCAGAATCGCATTAATGCCACTGATTAGCACGGGCAGATCGTTGCCGCTGTCGCCCGCAAATACCGTATTGCCTACATCGAAATTCTGGTGCTGCATCAAGAACTCCACGGCATGTAGTTTCGTGGCATGGGCGGGCAACACATCCAGCAATCCGGCGGCTGCGGCTTCGTCCACGCTGTAAATCAGGCTGGCCGCCAGATTTCGTGCGTGCAGTCGGTTCGCCATTTCCTGGCGCAAGGCTTCTATATCGCCGAGCGTGGTCAGATAGTAGCTGAGCTTGAAACGGTTTTGCTTCGCCTCTTCCTGCAAGCGCAAATTCGGCAAATCGTCAAACAAAGGCCGAAGATCCTTCGCCGTCAGACCGCGCCAGTCGCCGGCGATATCCTCTTCCCAAGCGACCCAAGGTTCCCATTCTCCGGGGCTGGTTTTATAGATCGTGGTGCCGACGTCGCCAATCACCCAATCGGCTAATGGCAAACCGTACTCACGGATCGCGTCTTCCACCAATTCGCGATGCCGGCCGCTCACATAGGCCAAAGTCACTTCGGGGCGGGAAACCAGTCGCGCGAAAGCCGCTCTCGCCCCGGACGACTCCGGTTGACTACCGTTAGGCAGCAAGGTGCGATCCAAGTCGGTACAAATCAGAAGACGATTCATCATGGCGCTGGCGCTCCGCTAAAGATGGAAAAAATCGTAATGTTCGATGGCTTCCAGTATGCCCCAGGCGTTGGAGTGTTCGGCGAAATAGACCTGTTCCATGTCAGATAAATTCGACAATTCCTCGCGGTGGCGGTTGGCCACCACGACCCCCAGCGTATTGCCCGCCACCATATCGGAATCGCCGCCGGAACCGCCCGTCGCCAGGATGCGCTCCAGGGGAATATCCCATTGCCGCGCGACATAACGCAATGCCTGTCCCTTGGAAGCGCGAGCCGGCACGATGTCCAAGAATTGCCCGAACGACAGCGTGGGATTCACCGACAGTTCCTTTTGGCGCAACAAAGTCAGAATCTCTTCCATCGGCGGCGCAAGCTCGCTATCGTAATAATAGGAAATCTTGAAGCGGCTCTGTTCTCGCTTGGGTTGCGGCGTCAAGCCGGGTAGCGTGCCTAGTACCCGGCGTAAGACCTGGGGCGTCCACAGATGGTCGATATGGTAGCTCCAGGCTATGTCCGCGATCAGTTGCGGCGTGAAATAGACTTCGGTACCGAGGCTGGTAATCAGAATATCCGGTACTGGAATACGATGTTTCTTAAAAATGGCTAAAACTGAATCCAGCCGTCGTCCGGTAGCAATGCCGAACAGGCATTTTTTTCGCTTTTTGCGAATCAGGCTGACGAATTGCGCCAGTCCCTCGTCGTCCCCCAGTAACGTATTATCCAGCGCGGTAAAAATAGCCTGCGACCGCAGCCGGCCGGTTGTGGCGACCAGCGGTGTCTTTGGCAGACGTTCGAAATGCTGCAACAACGGCGGCACTTTTTGGAGATAGGCTTGGGCATGCGCTTCCCACGAGTAATGACGGACGACATTCGCCAGGCCGTTAGCCGATAAGGTCCGCCAGTACTCGTCATTGTCGAGTATGCTCAGCAAGGCCTCGGCGATCGCGGTTTTGTCCAGCGGATCGACCAACAAACCGTTTTGGCAGTTGCCGATGATGTCGACCGGACCGCCGTTTTCGGTGGCCACCAGCGGCAGGCCGCTGGTGGCCGCTTCCAACAGCGTCAAACCGAAGGGTTCGGTCAAAGCGGGATTAATAAACACCCCCTTGGACGCCGCCGCCAGACGATAAATGTCCGCGACGTCGTCCGCCTTGTGGTGCTTGGGTAGGGCGACCCGACCGTACAGGTCATAACAATCCATTACCAGTAACAACTCGGTCAACACGCCCTGCGCTCCGTCGTCCATCTCCCGAATGTCGTCGCGATTGCCGGCGACGATCACCAGATTGGCTTTAGCCTGTAAACGCGGCGATTCGCCGTAGGCTTCCAATAAGGTGACGATGTTTTTCCGTTCGTCCGGTCGCGACAACGCCAATATCATCGGCATATCCGGTTGAGACAGGAAATTCTTGAGCGACGCTGCAAACGCGGAGCTAGCATTACTGGCGGCGGGCGGGTGAAATTGGTCGAGATCCGTACCGGGCGGTATGACGGCCATCTTTTCCGGCGTGTAGCAATCGTAAAGTTCGTATTGGTCTTCGATTTCGTTACCGGTACTGGTGATGATCAAATCGGCATTGCTCAGCGTCTCCTCTTCGGCATTGATGCGCCGCGAAATGTGGTAACGCTGCTCGATCTCCTCCATTGTCAGACCCCGCGCCAGCAACCTGCGGCACTTGTCGCGTCCCAGGGAATGGCCGGTGTGAATCAACGGCAACCCCGTCAGATGCGAAAGCCGCACGCCAACATAGCCGGCGTCGGCATAATGGCTGTGCAACACATTCGGCCAGCGCGGTTGTCCATGTAGCCAACTCAACAGATTATCGGCAAAGCTGTCGAGGTGATCCCAGAGCTCTTCCTTGCGGATGTAGCCTTCCGGGCCGGCATCGATACGAACGATTTGCGCGTTTTCAGCCAATGCCTCGACGGCTTCGGCGTAATCGCCGCCGACTTCAACGTCGACGATCCGCCGCGTCACCAAATCCACCTGCTCGACATTCGGCTGTTTTGCCAACGCCTTGGCCAGTTCCACGACGTATTTGGTCTGTCCGCCGGTATCGGCGTCGCGCCCCAGTTCCAGATCGTGACCGCGGATCAAGCCGTGTATGCTGATCAAGACGATGTACAAGGATTCGGATTTTTCATATTCCTGCATGGTTTTGCTCCATGAACGGCATGCGTCTATCGCGTCGCCCAAGACTAATGCTTACCTAAATAGAGCAACGGGCTTAGTTAATGTAGCGGTAATAACTCTTCAACAAGTTAGCTGACAGAAATGTCATGGCTATGGCAATGACCAATGCGGCGCATATATCATTATCCCCCAGTTCCTCCCCAATTCTCCGCGCGGAATCATGATAATTGCTATCGCCAAATGCACCGACCCATCGCTACTCGGAAATCACGCATCAATAAGTTTTCCGAAAATCGCGATCTCGAACAGACAGTTGGCGGATGTCGGTATCCAAGCCCACTTAGAACGACCGTAAAATGCTGCCGCTCTCGGCCAGTAACTTGACGACCTGACTCGACTCCAGCCATGCCAATAAACTAGGACCTAGGATCACCCCAGCCAGTCACTCACCCACTACAGCCGGACTTTGTAGGCGTGTAAACAATTCGCCCAACAGTCGAGTGGTCAGCAAAATAATCATCAACTGAAGGAAAAATTGATGGACAGTGTGGGCTTCCATGAGTCGATAGACCGTTAAAGCTTCTGCCGACTATCGATCAGCTTATCGGCCTCAGTTTCTGGCACGAGGACTTCGACGGGTTGTATTGACTGGTCCTTAGGAATCGTTGTCTGAGCGACCAGATCAGAACCGACTGGCCCAAGGTGTTGTCGATTTATTAATAATGCCGGAAGTACCGCCAGACCAATCAGGAAAGGCAGCGCCAATACTTGGCCGGCCCAGCGATAACGCCCCTCGAACGGCCCCGAGGCACCGTGAAATTCGCGTTGCGGCAGACCCTCGGACGTTAAGTACTTCCAGGGCTTGGTATCCAGCCAAGCCATCACTTGCCCGATTAGGAGCAACAACGCCATACCGCCCAAGTTGACCAATGCTACGGCCATAGGCGTTTCTCGACCGAACTGGTCCAGAACGATGCCGCCGGCGTAAGACAACACCATCGAGGTTAGAAAAATGGGTAAGGATTGTTGCCCCATCGTAGCGATGGCAAGAGGCAATGCAGTCGACAGCCATTGCGGACGCCAGTTGCATAGTCGGTGCATCAGGTAAGCCAGCGCGAGTAAGTGCACCCAACGCAACAAGCCGAGGTGGCTTTTGTTTAGCCACGGCTCTAATTTTGCGCGCAGTTCGCCCCAGAATAAGACTTTAGTGTAGGTGGCTTCATGTCCCAACGGAATGGACAGCAATACCAACGAAAGGCACAAGCCCGCCAACCACCGATGCCTGACGCCGACGCTTAGCCAGCCGGCACCGAAAGCAAAGCCGGTGAAAAACATCAATTGCCAATTCATGGGATTGAAGTACCAGGGGCGGCCGGTCGATGGGTTGGCGGTCAGTTCCCAGCCATATTGCCAGCTTGCCCAATACAATCCCAGCGAGCAACCCAAGGCCACGGCGACATGCAAGCGCGATAAAGCCCAAAAAATTGGCAGCCACGCCATCATCACCAGGTACATGGGCAGAATGTCGAAATAGTTAGGCACATAGGCCAAGGTAAACAAGTCGTAGAGTGCTTGTTCGGTCGACTCGAAAAAATAGACGATATTCAGACGTTGAATGTCATTCATTTCAGGCACCCAACGATTACCAATCACGCAAATCAAGGCCAGCAAAACGAATGACGCGAGATGCGCGCTATAAATCTGTACGCAACGGAGCAAGATGCGAATCGACCCTAGCCAAAGTCCAGCGCGTTCGAAGCAGCGGCCATAAGCCAACGCGGAAGCAAAACCTGATAGGAATACAAACACATCGGCGGCGTCGCAGAGGCTAAAGCGAGATGGGGTATACCAAAACCATGGGTTATCGGGCATGTGGTTGATGAATATCACCAGCAACGCCAAGCCCCTAAAAAAGTCCAGCTGGATATTCCTTGTTGGCAGTGATTGGTTTGGCAATCCCATAAAGCCCCTGTGATTCGATAAAAAACGAGTAGACTAGCGAAGTATTTCGATTCGATCATTTTATCGTACTCGACTTTAGACATTCAGCCTCCGTTCCCGACAGGGCCGGCGGCTTTTTTGTGGGAGGCGGATTCAAAACAAAAGTGCAACACCTCGATAGTCAATACCCCCAGTCTTGCCGGGGGCCGATCGGTTGGGCGTAAATGCCGTTGTAGATGGACTCCAGTCCGAAATCGATTCAAACGTGCGGCCCGACCGCAATTGTGGTTATCATCCCCCACTGAACGGCGCCAGCGGTTCGCGCCGCCCACGCTCACCGCCATTTATCGCATGGAGAACTCATGACCACACCAACCGCGGCAGGCAGCCGCAATCATTGGCCGGCCGACATCAGCGCCGGCTTTCAAGTGTTTTTGATCGCGCTTCCGCTTTGCCTCGGCATCGCCCTGGCTTCCGGTTTTCCGCCGCTGTCCGGGGTTATTTCGGCGATCGTGGGCGGCTTGCTGGTATCGCGGATCGGCGGGGCCCCGCTGACGATTACCGGGCCGGCGGCCGGGTTGATCGTGGTGATCCTCGATGCGGCGGCCAGCTTGGGCGACGGCGATCCGGCGGCCGGGTACCGTTACACCTTGGCGGCCATCGTTTGCGCCGGTTTGTTGCAAATCGCGCTGGGTTATTTGAAGGCCGGCCGTTACGCGGCTCTGTTTCCCGCGTCGGTCATTCACGGTATGTTGGCGGCGATCGGCATCATTATCATCGCCAAGCAGTTGCCGGTGATGGCCGGCGTGCAAAACCACGCGCCCGATATTTTGACGGGAATCGGCGAACTACCCCGCCAACTAATCTTTTTTGTACCGCAAATCGGACTGATCGCGCTGGCCGGCATCGCTATCCTGATCGGATGGCCGCACCTTAAGCATGGCTGGCTGCATAAATTGCCTGCACCCATCGTCGTGATCGCCTCCGGGATTTTACTGGCACGGGTGTTCGGTCTCGCCCACCCGGCGCCGCTCGACTTCCGCATGCCCGAGGATGTCGATGTCGTCAGCGATTTTCTGGTGAATATTCCGGCCGATTTCAGCCAGGCCTTCAGTTGGCCGGACTTCGGCAAAATCGCCAGCTTGGCATTTTGGCAAAGCGTGATTTCGATTTGCCTGGTTGGCAGCCTGGAAAGCCTGTTGAGCGCCGCCGCCGTCGACAAGTTGGACCCATTGCGTCGTTACTCGGACTTGAACCGCGAATTGCGAGCGATCGGCATCGCCAATACCTTGTCCGGACTCATGGGCGGCCTGCCGATGATCGCCGAAATCGTCCGCAGTTCGGCGAATATCGAGGCCGGGGCGCAAACCAGCTGGGCCAATTTTTGCCATGGCGTCTGCCTTTTGGTCTTCGTCGCGCTGTTTCCGAGCGTGATCGCGACGATACCGTTGGCGTCGCTGGCGGCGTTGTTGGTCTACACCGGTTTCCGCTTGGCGTCGCCGAAAGCCTTCGCGAAAAGCATGGACTTGGGAAAAGAACAGTCGCTGTTATTTCTACTGACGATCGCCGCGATTCTGGTCAGCAATTTGTTGGCCGGCGTGTTGGCCGGTATCGCCGCGAAAGTGGCCTTGCATGTCGGACGCGGAGTCTCGCTACGCCGCTTGCTGTCGATGTCTTACCATATCGAAACCGCAACGGACGGCACCTGGACCGTCAAGGTCAGCGGCGCGGCCTTGTTCTCGAACTTTCTAGCCCTGAAAAGCTGGCTGACCGAAATCCAAGACGGCCGAGCGCTGATCTTCGACCTTTCCGAAGCCGAGTTGATCGATCATACCGTCATGGAATTCATCGCTCAGTACCGGGAAGATTACATCGCGCAAGGCGGACGATGCGAAATCCGCGGCCTGTCCGCCACCGAGCCGCTGGGGCGAGCCGAACTGTCGGCCCGTGTCCGAAAGCCATCGTGAAACGCTAGCGATGATATTGTTTATCCGTAACGTGCCGGCCAGCACGCATTTATCGGAACTGGAAGCCTACGTGGCTCCAGCCTTGAAACGACGTTTTTTGTTCGGCGGAGGGCGCATTCTGAAAGCGGAAATCCTGGTCATTCTGGATAAAACCACCCACACGCTGGAATACCATGGTTTGGTTCATATCGACTCGGACAAGGTCGGCTTGAGAGCCATCAAATCCTTGAAGGGCCAACGCTTTAAGAACAAGTTGGTATTGGTGAGGGAATATCACAATCGCAATTGGCACAATGATCGCCGCCAGACTTACCAAGCCACACAGGCGTTGGCGGATAAACGAGTGGCGGACCGCCGGCGTGGCGCCAGCCTGGAATTCGTCAAGGACATTTCGGCCATTTTCTCGGCGCCCAAGACCGCGGCCCGTAAGTTAATCTGAATTATCGACATCCGCTTGTTACATTGCCGTGACCGTGTGTTATATTGCGGCTTAATGAGAACAGTTATTAATAAGCTTATAATATGTCGACCTATCTGAAAGCGCTCGCGGCCGGCGATACGGGCCGCATCGTCGGATTTGACCAATCAGGCG
The DNA here is from genome assembly GCF_050275925.1 of Methylomonas sp. MS20. Classification (NCBI taxonomy): domain Bacteria; kingdom Pseudomonadati; phylum Pseudomonadota; class Gammaproteobacteria; order Methylococcales; family Methylococcaceae; genus Methylomonas; species Methylomonas sp. MS20. The sequence goes on along the minus strand of NZ_CP189962.1, from coordinate 2,551,183 downwards.
GGGTCTACCGCAAAAAGCTTCTGGCCATGGGCTTGACGCCGGGCACTGAATTTACCATTACCCGCTTCGCGCCGATGGGCGACCCGGTCGAGATTAAAATTCGCGGCTTCTCGCTGTCGCTCCGCAAAAACGAAGCCTCGGTATTATTGATCGAGAAATTATGAGCGCGGATTTCATCGTCGGCGTCGTCGGTAATCCCAATTGCGGCAAGACCACGCTATTTAACGTGCTGACCGGCTCGCGCCAACAAGTCGGCAACTGGCCCGGCGTGACGGTCGAGAAAAAGACCGGCGAATACCGCCACCAAGGTAAGTGCATCGAACTCGTGGATTTGCCGGGCACCTACTCTCTGGAATCCGACGACGACAGTATCTCTCTCGACGAAAAAGTCGCGCGCGACTATGTCGCGTCTCGTCAGGCGCACTTAGTCATTAACATCATCGACGCCGCCAATATCGAACGCAACCTGTATCTGACCTCGCAACTGCTGGAGATGCGAGTACCGATGATCGTCGTGTTGAATATGATGGACGCGGTCAAGAAACGCGGCATCAAAATTGACATTGAAACACTGAGCCATCGCCTGGGCTGCCCCGTGGTGCCGGTCACCGCCGCGTCCGGCAGCGGCATCAAAGAGTTGCGCGACATCGTCAGCGCGGCCTGTCTCGATGCGCCAACCCCGAACCTGCAAGTCCAATACCAAGCCGAACTGGAAAGCGCGGTCGCCGAATTGCAAGCCCAATTGCCGATTCATCCGGAATGCGACAGCCGCTGGTTGGCATTGCGGCTGTTGGAAAACGACACGCTGGCAAAACGCTTCGCCGGCCCCGATATGTTGCCCTTGGTCAATCGGCTACGCGAGCGGATCGAAGCCGAAACCGGCGACGAAATCGACATCCTCGCCGCCGACGCGCGCTACGGTCTAGTCAATCAACTGGTGCAGGCCGCGGTTTGCAAACTCAACGAAGTCTCGCGCAGTACCACCGACAAAATCGACAGCGTGGTGCTCAATCGTTTTCTTGGCATCCCGGTGTTTCTACTGGTGATGTACGCGATGTTTATGTTCACGATCAACATCGGCAGCGCCTTTGTCGATTTTTTCGATAAAGCGGTCGGTGCGTTGCTGGTGGACGGCCTCGGCGCGCGACTCACCGGCTGGCAGTGGCCGGCCTGGTTGGTGGTTTTGATTTGCAACGGCATCGGTGGCGGCATCCAAGTCGTGTCGACCTTCATCCCCATCGTCGGCTTTCTGTTCATTTTTCTATCCGCGTTGGAAGACTCCGGCTACATGTCCAGAGCAGCTTTCGTGATGGACCGTTTTATGTGCATCCTAGGTCTGCCCGGTAAATCCTTCGTACCGATGATCGTCGGTTTCGGTTGCAACGTGCCGGCCATTATCGCCACCCGGACGCTGGACAACCAACGCGACCGGATTCTGACCAATCTGATGAACCCGTTCATGTCTTGCGGCGCCCGGCTGCCGGTGTATGCGCTGTTTGCCGCCGCGTTTTTTCCGGTCGGCGGCCAAAATCTGGTCTTCGGACTTTACTTGTTCGGTATCGCGGTCGCGGTCGTTACTGGCTTGATCATGCGCCATACCTTGTTGCGCGGTGCCCCCACCCCGTTTCTGATGGAACTGCCCGCGTATCACCTGCCTACGCTGCAAGGCATTTACACCAAAACCTGGGAGCGCCTGAAAACCTTCATCGTCAATGCCGGCAAAATCATCGTGCCGATGGTTCTGGTGCTGAACGTGTTGAACTCGCTCGGCAGCGACGGCAGTTTCGGCCGCGAAAACAGCGACCAATCGATATTGAGCGGTATCGGCAAATCGCTGACGCCGCTGTTTGGCCCGCTCGGCATCGCAGAAGACAACTGGCCCGCGACGGTCGGCATTTTTACCGGCGTACTGGCCAAGGAAGCCGTGGTCGGCACCTTGGACGCTCTCTACAGCCAAATGGCGGCCGGCTCTAGCGACAGCGAAGCAACAGAATTCGACCTCGGCACCGCATTGCGCGAAGCGCTGCAAACCGTCCCGGACAATTTGGCCGCGGTCGCCGATCGCTTGCTGGACCCGCTGGGCCTCGGTATCGCGACCAGTGCCGACCAAGCCGAAGCCGCCGAGAAACAACAGGTTAAACTGGATACCTTCGCGGTCATGCAAAGTCATTTCGACGGCAAAATCGGCGCCTTCGCCTACTTGGTATTCATCCTGCTTTACGCGCCCTGCGTGGCCGCGACGGCGGCGATCTACAAAGAAACCAACGGCGGGTGGGCGCTGTTTACCGTATGCTGGACTACCTTCATCGCCTATCTTTCCGCGACGTTGTTTTACCAAATCATGACATACGACCAGCATCCGCAAGCCACGTTAAGCTGGTTGTCCGGGCTGACACTGATCTTTCTGGGCATATTGGCCGGCCTGCGCTATGTCGGCAATCACCAAACCGAAGGAGTCCTGCCATGATCTTGTCCGACCTACGCGGTTATTTACAGCAACGGCAACGCGCCACGCTGAACGACATGGTCCTGCATTTCCATATGGACGCCGACGCAATACGCGGCATGCTGGGCAAATGGATCAGTAAAGGCAAGGTCAGACTGAGCGGCAACGGCTCGAACTGTGCTAGCGGCAGTTGCTGCAAATGCGATCCGTTACTGACCGAAATTTACGAATGGGTAGACTGAACTTGCCTCGCGCGCGCATAGCGTACCGCGCTCAGAACGCGCTCGCCGCCTGATTCTCCGCATCTTCCGCGTCGCTGCCGACACCCGGCTAAGCGCCAGTCAAACGGAAACCGAATCCCGAGCAAACGTCACATTTCACGGCCTCTCAGCGTCGAAACCGCCGCGCTCGAACCGGGCTTGCTGCAAATTAAGATACAATACGCTGTTACGCGCGGAGGTTTCTGGCCACTGTGTCGCACGACCTCCAGCGAACGTTATTGATTTTTCCGACCTAAAACCGCATGCAAGCCACCGAATACAAGCGTAGACGCACTTTTGCCATCATCTCCCACCCCGACGCCGGCAAAACCACCATCACCGAAAAACTGCTGCTGTTCGGCGGCGCCATTCAGCTGGCCGGCTCGGTCAAGGGCCGCAAGGCGGCGCGGCATGCGACTTCGGACTGGATGGAGATGGAAAAGGAACGAGGCATTTCGGTCACCACGTCGGTGATGCAGTTCGAACACAACGGCGCCATCGTCAATCTGCTGGATACGCCGGGCCACGAAGACTTCTCGGAAGACACTTACCGCACGCTGACCGCGGTCGATTCGGCGCTGATGGTCATCGACGTCGCCAAGGGTGTCGAGGACAGGACCATCAAGCTGATGGAAGTCTGCCGCTTGCGCGATACGCCTATCCTGACCTTCATCAACAAGCTGGACCGCGAGGGTCGCGAGCCGATCGAGCTATTGGATGAAGTGGAAAGCGTGTTGAAGATCGAATGCGCGCCGATGACCTGGCCTATCGGCATGGGCAAACGTTTCAAGGGCGTTTATCAGCTATACAAAGATGAGATTTTGCTGTTCAACCCGCAGCACGGCGGCAAGATCGCCGATTCCACGCTGATCAAGGGCTTGAACAATCCGCATTTGGACGAGTTGCTCGGCCTGCAGGCTGACGAATTGCGCGACGAAATCGATCTGGTCAAGGGCGCCAGCCACGAATTCGACCACGCCAAATATTTGCGCGGCGAGCAGACGCCGGTGTTTTTCGGATCGGCGATCAACAACTTCGGCATCGTCGAATTGCTGGACGCCTTCGCCGAATACGCGCCGCCGCCGCGTCCGCGCCAAGCCGAGCAACGCTTGGTGGAGCCGAGCGAAGATAAATTCACCGGTTTCGTGTTCAAGATCCAGGCCAATATGGACCCGGCTCACCGCGACCGGGTTGCCTTCATGCGCATCAGCTCTGGCAAGTTCGACAAAGGCATGAAGATGCACCACGTGCGGATCGGCAAGAGCATCCAGGTTGCCAATGCGATCACCTTTCAAGCCGACAGCCGCAAAAACGTCGAGGAAGCCTATCCCGGCGACATCATCGGCTTGCATAACCACGGCACCATTCAGGTCGGCGACACCTTCACCCAGGGCGAAAACTTGAAATTCGGCGGCATCCCCTACTTCGCGCCGGAACTGTTCCGCCGCGTGGTGTTGAAGGATCCCTTGCGGGCTAAGGCGCTGCAAAAAGGTTTGGTGCAATTGACCGAGGAAGGCGCGACCCAGCTATTCAAACCGCTTAAAAACAACGACTTAATTCTGGGCGCGGTGGGTATTCTGCAGTTCGACGTGACCGCCCACCGTTTGAAGCACGAATACAATGTCGAATGCGTCTACGACGCTTCGCCGATCAACACCGTGCGCTGGGTCAGCTCGAACAATCCGGCAAAGCTGGAAGAGTTTAAAAACAAGGCTTTCGAAAATCTGGCCGAGGACGGCGGCGGTTATTTGGTGTATCTGGCGACCAGCCGGATCAACCTACAACTGACCGAAGAACGCTGGCCGGACATTCATTTCAGCGCCACCAGAGAACTTTAATGCACCAACCAGCCGGGCAGCGAACCCGCCCGGCTGGCCGATTTCCGCTTAATACTCGATTTTCACCGCCCCCATGAAGGTACGCGGATTGCCGTAATAGGTCGGACCGTAGCTGTAAATCGACTGGTAATAGGTTTTATCCAGCAAGTTGTCGACATTGAGCTGTGCGGTCAGTTTGGTTTTACCGACCTGCCAAGCCTTGCTGGTCATCAGATTCATCGTCACGTAGCCCGGCGCCTGAGCGCCCTCGTAATAACCGATTTCCCGTTGACTGACGGCCTGCATGCCGGCACCGAATTTCAGTCCCTTCAAATACTCGCCTTGCTGAAACTCGTAGGTCGTCCACAGACTGCCGTTGTGCTTGGGCGCGTTGTTCAAGCGGTTGCCGACCACGGTCGGATCGGTTTCGTCCTTGATGCTTTTGGCGAACGGCATGTAGGAATAGGCGCCGATCACATTCCAGCCAGGAACGATCTCCCCGCTGACGTCGAATTCGATGCCGCGGGTTTCCGCTTCGCCCACCGCGCGCGATAAGGCCAGATAAGTCGCGATAGGTGCGTTGCGCTTGGTCAAGTCGTAGTAAGCCAGCGTCGCGCTGAAACGGCCGTCGAACAATTCGGTTTTTGCACCGACTTCCCATTGGTCGGCGGTTTGCGCCGGTAGCGGCTTACCGTCGCGCCCCCAAAAATTCGGCGCCCCGAAATTTTCGGTGTAACTGCCGTACAGCGAAAACTCCGGTATCGGTTGCCAGACCACGCCGCCGCGCGGCGATACCCGCTCCGACGTTTGTTCGGGCGACTGGCCCGAACCAAACTCCCCGTAGCTGCTGTAAATCACATTGGCATTGTCATAGCGCAGGCCGGCCATCACATGAAAATGGTAAGGCAATTCGATTTGGTCCTGGGCGTACAAGCCGAACCAGGGTACGGTTGAGTTCGAATAGGTCACGTCGGTCGGCAACAGTGTCGGCGGAGTGGCGCGGTGAGTCGGCCGGTAGATATTGCTGGTGTCGTACAAATCGCCGTTAAACCCGAATCCGGCCATCGAAACCCGATAATCGGTGCGGTAGTAGTCGCCGCCAATCAGCAGATTGTGCTTCAAAAACGCCGTATCGAATTTACCGTTCAATTCCAGCGCATTGAAAAAATTGTACTGATAGTCCTGACCGTCGGTATTCTGGCCGAAAAATGCCCGGCCGACATCGCCGGTCGCCGGATCGGCGACCGATCCGTGAATCGCCGACATGGTCAGATTGTAATTCTTGAAATTGAAGCGGTGCCTTAGACTCCAGCGGTCGTTGAAGGCGTGCTCGGTGTGCAGCGCCAGCATCACGTATTCGTCTTGCTGATAGTTCCAGGCATCGCCCAGATTCCGCTCGCGAGCGATTGGCGCGGGTCGATTACCCATTACTGGTACCGTGCCATTGCCGAATTCCTTGATGTCGCTATATTCGAGCTTAATCGTGGACACCGTGTTGTCGCTGATATTCCAGCGCAAGGTCGGCGCGACCATCAAGCGTTCGTTGCCGCCGAATTCCTGAAAGGTATGGTTGCTTTGATATCCCAGATTGAAACGGTAGGCGAGCGTCTTATCGGCGTTCAGCGGCCCGGTCGCGTCGACGCTGGTACGGTACATGTCGAACGAACCGAATTGCTGGCGCAGGCTGTAATACGGTGTATCCAGCGGTTGCTTGGTGACGAAGTTGACGATGCCGCCGGGTTCGGTCCGACCGTAAAGTATGGAGCCGGGGCCCTTCAGCACTTCCACCCGTTCCACGTTTTCCAAATCCTCGGTGTGAGCGTACTCGCCCTGACTCAACACCCCGTCGCGATAGTTAATATAACTGCCGAAACCCCGGATGAAGAAAGTGCCGCTGCCGCCCAAGCCGTTGCTGACGCCGCTGACATTTCTCAGCGCCTGATCGATCGTGATGGCCTGTTGGTCTTTCAGTACCGCATTCGGCACGACTTTGACCGACAGCGGCGTCTGCATCAACGGCGTGTCGGTCTTGGTCGCGGTGGTGGCATTGTGGCGGTTATAGTCGGTGTTATAAGGATCTTCGCCCTCGAAAAACGGATTGCTGGATTTACCGACGACGTTAATCGCCGGTAACGCAGTCGGCTCATCGCGCTGGTTGAGCGCCTGGCGTTGAATCAGCACGTTGCCGTCGGCGGTCAAATGGTAAGTCAAGCCGCTTCCGGACAACAGCTTTGACAATGCCGCCTCCGGCGAAAATTGACCGGATAATCCGCCGCTGCGTAAACCGTTGGCGATTTCGGCATCGTAAATCAGTTGCAGGCCGCCGACTTCGGCCAGTTGATTCAACGCAACCGCAAGCGGCCCCGCCGCGATCCGGTATTCCCGGACCGCTGATTCGGCAACGGCGCCTCCGGCTACCGCCGAGCCGACAACCAACAGCACGCTGGCGGTTTTAAAGGTATCGTGCACTGACATTGTGTTCCCTCTCCAAGTGTTTTAACGTTTAGTAACAGCTATGACGCACTAGTCAGCCAAAACAGGAGGTCGGGAAATTTTTTAACGATGCAGCAAAATCAGATAGTCGCCGAAGCGGGTAGTATGCAATTGCAGCGCGGTTTCCAGCGCGGCAATCGCGGCGAGTGGATCGTCGATCCGAAACACACCGTTGACCCGGCGTTGGCGAAGGTCGGCGTCCTGAATCAGCAAGACGCCGGGGTAATAATGAGCCAGTTCGGCGACGACTTCGTCGAGCGGACGATTCTGAAAAACCAATCGGTGGCGGCGCCAAGCGGTCGCGGCGCCGATGTCGGCCGCTTTTGCTTGACTCAGTCCATGCTCAGCGTCATAACTGGCCGCCAAACCTTCCTCGATCTCAGTTGTTTGTCGGCCGTTGCCGAGTTCGACTCGCACGCGGTGTTCGGTCACCGTGACTTCGGCGCCCTCCTCGGCCAATTTGACGTTGAACGCGGTGCCCAACGCGGTGACGCTGCCGCCGGCTGCGTATACTCGAAACGGCCGGTTACGGTCCGGACTGACTTCGAACGCTGCCTCGCCCCGCAGCAAGCGCAACTCGCGGTGCGTTTCATCGATTTGAACATCGACGGCGGATGCGCTGTTCAAATGCACCGTGGAACCGTCACTGAGCGTGAAGCTGCGAATCTCGCCGCGACCGGTCTGCAAATCGGCGTTCCAGAGTTGTAAGTAAGGACTGAGCCAGATCGCCGCCAAGCTTGCGGCCAACGCCAATCCGAAAATCAGCGGAGCGAGAGCCCGCTTAGCCGGCGGTTTCGACTTCGGCGCCACCGACGTCTCAACCTTTGCCAAACCATCCAGTTCGCCCCACAAATTTTCAAGTTCGCTATAGGCCAAACGATGCTCCAAAGACGCATTCAACCAGCGCTGAAATTCCTTAAGCTCGTTTTCGTCCATGCTTCCGCCATCCAGACGCGCCCACCAATCGGCAGCCTGTTCACGAATTGTCGCGGAGTTTTGGGCGGGTGCGGGCATGGTTAGAAAGGTTAAAACCCGAAATTCAATAGGCGATAAGCGGCAACACCGGGAACACTAATCATCATCGACTTGCTGCAGCGCCAGCAAGGCATTGCGCAGATGTTTTTCGACCATGTTACGCGAAATGCCCAAACGCTCGGCGATTTCCGCCTGACTCAACTCTTCGAATTTTCGCATCTCGAAGACTCTTCGGCATTTCGGTGGTAAGCCTTCCACTGCAGCCGCCAAGCGCCCCAGGCGTTGGCGGGCCGCTAACAGACGGTCCGGCTGGCGCGCTTCGATCTCCGCTACCCAATCCGGTAATTCGTCGGATTTAGCCAAGTATCGGTCGCGCACCGCATCGCGCCGCTCGTAATCGGTCGCAAGATTGGCCGCGATCCGATGCATTAGCGCTCGCGGATTGTCGGCCGCACGCCATAGGTCGCCGCTCAGCATGCGCTGATAGGTTTCTTGAACGATGTCGGCCGCCATGTCCCAGCAACCGCAGCGCCTGAACATGACGCGCCGCAGCTCTGCGTCGTAGCGGACGATCAAGTGCTGAATATCCAGGGTATCAGTCATCGAAAACGGCAGGGAAAGAGAGTTGGCCCCTAACAACAAATTCGATGCCGTTTTATTGTCAGTCCCGCGCAATCAATGCCTTGAGTCGAAAACACCGCGCTCTAACCGCATGCTCTTAACGCGGAATGCGGCATTTCACTCATCTTATCCGAGTTATTTAACAAAGTTTAATAGATATAACCGACCCTCTATAACCCACCCTCAATCGGATTTGGTCGCGGCCTCCGCCAGTAACTCGTCTATGAAATACTGACAATACGACGGCAAATACAATTGCCGCAAATACGCAATCTTAGTGGTCGAACTCGGGATCAAATCCATCAGACTGCGAGCCACCAAATCCGCGTCCTTGACGGGCTCGTAGGACGTGCCGGCGATGATACCGACTCCCATGCCCAGCCGCACGTAAGTCTTGATGACGTCGGAGTCGGCCGCGGCCAAGTTGATGTCCAACGGCAAATGCGCGTCAACGAAGGCTTTCTCGATCGCCGACCGTCCGGTAAACCCCGGCGTATAGGTCAAAATAGGTTCGGCCGACAGTCGTTGCAAGGTGATGTCGCCTTCGGCCAACGGATGGCCTTTAGGCACCACCGCAACATGGTGCCAGTGATAACAGGGCTTGACCACCAATTTGTCGTCTTCCGCCAGTCTTTCGGTACAAATCGCAATATCCGCCTTGTGCTGGTGGAGTAAATCGATCAGATTGTCGGGTGACGATTGCACCATGTAAATCTTAATGCCCGGGTAACGGAGGCGAAACCGGGCAATCGGCCCAGGCAGCAGATACTTGGCCTGAGTATGGGTAGTTGCTATATGCAGCGTGCCGCTACTGCTGTCGAGGAAATCGTCGGCAATCAGTTGGATATTTTTCTTGGCCTGATTAATCAAATCCACTTCCGCCATAATGCGCTCGCCCAACGGCGTTAGACCGATCAACTTTTTACCCTGCCGGGCAAATAATGGCGAACCCAACTCGGCTTCGAATAATTGTAATTGCCTGCTTACCGCCGATTGCACCACGTGCATCTTATCCGCCGCCCGGCTCAGATTGAAGCCGGTTTCATGCAGCGTGCGCAATAACTCAAGTTGGTTTAGATTCATGCAGCTAACCTTGTTCTAACGTCAAGCAATTTCGGAAAATCCCACTATACTGATCGTGCGTTCGGTAGGCGTCCGTAAAATCGGCGGCCGCATCGAAAGCTATCGCTTCATTTTAGGGGTTTCCGGCGCCAACATCGACATCTAATCCGGATTCGTCGCATGTAAAACGCCGGGCAATCTCCTCCTAGCGACACGGATGTCTTATGGCGGACCTCGGTCCGCCGTTTTTTTGCGGCTAGCCCGGCATTACCCCTTTTCAGCATGACGTGATAGGAATTGTCGCCTTCCCCGAAGTGGCTCATTCATCCTGAAGCCAGAACGAATCCACTTGGAACTTGATCGAAAAATATAATAGACGGGAATTAGTTGACAGATACTTAATTTGACAATATAATGCGCACTTAACTTGCCAGCCAAGTTAAGCCGAGGTGGTGAAATTGGTAGACGCGCTAGCTTCAGGTGCTAGTAGGGGTAACCCTGTGGAGGTTCAAGTCCTCTCCTCGGCACCATCATTTCTCAGTGAAATATGGTGTGAAGTTTTATATCCATTCCTTTCGATAGAGCTTTGCTACGGTTCTTGTAGCTAATATCCAAAAATCAATTTTATACGCTAGACCACAGCGTCGCCTCCATTGTATTAAGCGTTCTCTTGGTCTTTAAGACTAAAAATAATCGGCACAAGCACTGAGCACGCCTCATTGATCTCCCCTCGCTTGGCCGGAACAAACTGCCAATTCTTTACAGCTTCTAGTGCAGCTTCGTCCAAAGTCTCATGACCGCTGCTTTGTTCAATACCGATCGTTTCCACTTGCCCTGCTTCGCTGACCAGAACTTTTAACACGACCCTGCCTTGCCAACCGCGACTCCTGGCTACCGATGGATAGTCTGGCTTAGGATTTTTATCATACGCCGCGCTCATATAAGCCTCGGTATACGGCTGAGCCTCGTTTTCGAACACGGGCTTCTCAGGCTGATTAGGCGCGGGTAACACATCGCTTACAGGCTGCAATTGTTGCTTCAACAATTGTTCGAGCTCGGAAAAATCAGCGGCTCGCGCTTGTTCGGTTTTTATTAATTTCGGTTTGGGTTGCACACGCTTACGCGGAGGCTTTGAAGCTTGCGGCGGGTTAGCCAGCGGTACGGGCGTCTGTTTAGCTGCGGGGATCGTAATCGTTGAAACCTGGATGGCCAGCGGCTCAGGCTCCGGAGAACGTTGCTCAGGAACAAACAAGCACTTCACGCCTAGCAAGTGAATCCCGGAAACCGTAACGGCAATTGCGAACAATACGTCACGATTTCGGGATTTTCCTGCTCCGGGTATATTAATCCGAGGATTTGCGAATACCGGCGCGATGGTCCCTCGGCGCGAGTCCTCCACGAAGGAAGGTGACGGCGCTCGCCCCGAGGAGAATCGAGCGGAAGGCTTTTCGAGAATACTGGTCGGAAATCGGAACATACGGAAATTAAAATAATTCGTTGTTATCGATAAACCCTACGAACACGCCGACCGAAACCAGCGAAATCAAACAATCATGCCGGACGTTTTTCCCCAAAAATTCCTCCGCGCCGCTAATCCGGCTAGACTGGCGCGGCCAATTTCGCCTGTGGCACGACGAATTTTTACGGCAATTAAGACTTAGCATTCTTGCTATAAAGCAAATACCGCGCCTTTTCGGAAACCCGCGTATTTGCTGTGATTGCCCAACCGCAAAATAATTTAACTGTGTTATTTAACGATAGATCAGGGGATATGCCCTACTCACCACGATACGGTGACGACAAGCCCTTTCAATACACTGATGACTAATCAAAACGGAAGGACGAGATGAACTAGAGATTCCGGATTTGGGCTTTAAATCGGAACGAGAGGAAAAGGTTTACGCAAACTAGCGGCCCAGCATGGCTTGTGACGGTGCTGGGTGCCAAGCGGAGCAAACTACAGTAGGCACTTCAGATCGGCCTGGCTTTTTGGATCGTGCCGCCAAACAGCGAGAAAAGGACTGCGAGCGGAAGATTGCGTACCGGTTTCGTTAACAGTGAAAGCAATCGATTACTTAGCATCCAGGGTAACAACGCCATCCCAATCGATCGGTGGTTGATTCTGATAGCCTTGGGCTAAGGCCAAATAGAAATTCGCCGGACCATCGGTACCTCTTTTAAGGACGGATTGAAATCCCTCTATCGCCACTTGCCAGTCTCCTCGCTGAAACGCCGAAAGCGCGACCGCGAAACCGCCATCAATCGGTCCCATTTCGGGTGCTACGATCTCCGCCAGATCGACCGGTTCGGCACGCCCAACCACCCGAAATCGCCCAACCGCCCGGTAAGCGATGGCAGTGGTATCGACCAATTCCCGACACGCGAGTATTTGAGTACCCAAGAATTTGTTGATCCCCTGAATACGCGATGCAGTGTTCACGGTATCGCCTATCGCTCGATAATGATTCGCCTGACCGCTTTCCAGTCCGCCCAGGATCATTTCACCGACGTACAAGCCGATTCGGGTACGAATGGGCTCCAGCCCCGAGGTTTGATTAAATTGGGTAACCGCCGCCTGCATGTCCAGGGCAGCCAGACACGCGGCTGTGTGCCGTTCGGATTCGGATAACTCGAACCAAACCGCCATCATCGAATCGCCGGTCACGTCCGCGACCGCGCCGCCGCGCGCGCCGACCGGACGACCGAGCACTTGATAATAGGCGTTCAATAACTCCCACATCTGTTCCGCGCTGCGACCCGCCGCGAGCGAGGTATAGCCTTCGATGTCGGTGGCCAGGCATACGCCGCGAATTTCCCGATGAGTCATCGCGGCGAATGTTGCTTTCCGATTACCCGACTCCGCAAACGGCAAAGCGCCGGCCCACTGCGGAAATACGCGACGCACAAAGGCCAGCATGCGCCGTCGCTCAATCAACAACTCGCGGCGTGCCATAACCAAACTGGTCAACCATGCTGTCGGCAGCATCACGAACACAGGGGTCATGATCGGCAACCAAACGGCGTGACGAGCGAACAACCAAACCGCCGTCAGTACGTAACTCACAGCAAACAACGCGGTAGCCGCATAGCCCGTCCAAGCGGGTAAGACTGACAGCAACAAGGCCAACACGAGGGCGAGTCCCGCATAGACCGCGCCGTGAGCCACTGGGGTTCTGATAAAGCGATCTTCCAGCAAATTGGCAAACACCGTCGCCATGATCTCCACGCCGGCCATCTTGCCGGTACGCGCATCGGTCAACGGGGTTTGAAAGAAATCGGTCTTGCCGGCCGCGTATTGCCGATTGGCTTTGCCGACAAAGACCACTTTGTCGCGCAAGTCGCCCACCTTGCCTTGCAATACCTGGCTGTAGGACGTCATCCGCAAGGTTTGCGGCGGTCCGTAAAAATTGATGAACCGAGATTCGTCGCCGCAAACTATGCTGGCTAGCCGCTGATCGACTTTCTGGCTGGCGCGGTCACCGTTCGCCGCCAAACAGGTTCGGCGTAGCTCGGCGAGCCAATCCATGTAAGAAGCGTCCCAAGGCTTGGACTGTTCGAACCCTTGCATCCGATCCAGATACGCCGCCCACGCTACGACCGGTAAGCTTGGCATTTCCCCCAAACCGTCCAGATACAACCACGTTTCGCGTATCGTCGCGTCCTCGGCATCGTTGGCCAACACAAACGGCGCATGCCCCAAAAGCGCAGACTGCAATTGTGGATTGGCGGAAATTCTTCTAAGTGCCACGAGTGGCTCCGCCAGCTCACCGCCCGCACCCCCTGTTTTTGAAAGTGCCGAATCCTTATTGCTTTCGGAGCACTCTTCCCGCCCGAAAAAATCCTCGGTCGCGCGTCGAAACATCTGTATGCAGTCGCTGGCAAGAATATTGCCGGCTTCTCGCATCGCGTCCGCGAGGTCGGAATCGACCTCGGGATCGGGACGAATGAACTGCAAATCAAACACAACCAACGCCGCGCCCTGGCGATGCAACTCCCGAATCAATCCGGCGTGGTAGCGGCGCCAGCGAGTTAAATCATTGCCGACGCCTAGCTCAGCTTCGGAGGTTTCGTCCATGGCAACCACGAGCAACTTCGAACTAAGCGGCACGTTTCCTCTTATCCGATAAAAATAACCATCACCAATATACGTAAATTTACCAAAGCAAAAATTAATAGCTACCGCTATGCCAAACGATAAAATCGAGAAAATTAAAAATCGCATTTGTAAAAGTACAACACTTTCTCGTTACAAACTAACCACCTCCTAAATAGCAGTAAACGAAAAATCGTGTACCAATCAGAGATAAATACGCCTACCACTCTGCTGAGTCTTCAGGAACGCATACTTTATATTTTTTTCCGTTATTGTAATAAACAGTACACACGGAACCTTCGTAGATTGCTAAAACCGATACGAAAAACTTAGCATTTACTTCTTTTCCGTCTTTTGATATGCGCCCTTCAACTGGTGCGGTAACTTTCAATGCGTTTAATACAGCGTCATCGACTTGGATGATTTTAACACCGCAACTGTCACCTTTACCGCTTTCATTATTCTTGTAAACGTCGCGACCTGAAGGTATTTCACTATCTCCACAAGAGGCTACTTCCTTACCGTCCAAGGAATTTACTACCACAAAGCGGTTGGATTTAAAATCGACGCCGCTTGCCATCGGCACATTTTTCTTAGTCAGGCTAGCAATCCTCTCGCTCATCGAGCACGAAGCTAGCGAAACAAGGCTAACGACAAGAAAAGCTCCAAACATTAAATATCTATTTTTCATTATTACTCTCCATTCCATCTCAGTTAAAATCAATAAAATAGTGTCAATTTAGCAAACATTTGCCGTTCGGGGATAAAGGCGCTGAGCTGAGGACCACTGGCATCGAACTCACTCTGAAATCCGAACCTGTTATCGAATAGGTTTCTTACTTCGAAACTTACCGTTCCAAGGCGTTTCGGCATTCTAAATCCGACCGATGCATCAAATGTCCAAAAATCCTCATACTTCTTAGTAATCGGCGATGTGCCTGCCGGCGCGATGTCAAGATCGGTCACATAATTCACTTGCTGGTTTACCCAAGTGGCGGTAAAACGGCCGTATATACCGTTAGGATGATAAATGTTTAAAGAAATCGGTACCTGATGAGTGGCAACAGCACTTGGATCCGAAGAGGCGCTTTGGTTGACAATAAAACTTGAATCAAAACGCAAATATCGATATTCCGCTTTTAACGAAAGCATATCCGTGGGCGTGGCATACACGTAAGCTATATACGATTGCTCGTCTCGATTTTGCCGAGTAAAAACATTGCTTGAAAATGACGACTGAATTTGCGAAATATCCCGCCAGATCGCCTCTCCACCGGCATATATAAAACGGTTGAACTTGTAATCCAATCCAACCGAATATTGCCACGCCGAGCTTCCATTAATACCATCGTAGAATTGATTAAAGCCAGCAACCTGGGTAGGTTCGATAGTTTGATTTGCGGCGAGAGGTCTTTTGAGCGTTCTAAAAAATGCTCCTCGCAATAGCAAGTCGTTGATTGGCTCCCACGTCAAACCGAGCTTCGGGTTTAGCTGATGCAGCTCAACATGCGTGTCCCTATATAAGTCCAAACTCAGACCAAGCGTGGACAATACACCTGGTAAAAGCCGCTGCTTCGAATAGCCGTACCAATTAAAATAACTTTCGGCACTCTGCCCAGGAATAAAATAGGTAAACCTTTTATTTCGTCTTACATCAAAAGGGAACACCGCGCGCCTTGATAAACTTTTAATCAGATCATCGGACTGCGAAGCCAAATAGCCGACACCTGACAGAATATCGAGCTTTTGCGTATTGTATAGATATTGAAACTCGGTCTGAAAATTGTTGTTCTCGGAACCCACGAAAGTTGACTTGTTAAAGCTGGTCGACGGCGTGGCACCCTGCACAAAGGCAAAATCAGTCGAGACATCGTTTCTCGTGGTGTAAAAAGACGAGAATACGAGGTCTTGCTTGTTATCAATTTTATAATGCGCGCCCACTCTGGCCGTATCTTGCTCAATCGCTTGCCTTAGATTTTGGGCATGATAACCGTCTAATCGCAACGGCACATCGCCAGAACGAATGTCTTCGCTCTTCAGCTCTAACTGGATATTAAATCGCTCGGTTAAAGCGTATTGGGCAAAGACGTCATATACATCTTGCCGATAATCGTCATTTTCCCTGAATCCATCGGTCTGATAATGGAATTGCCCGAAACTCATCGACAAATGATCGTAAACACCCGATACCACCGCCGTATCGGATTTGGTGTTTCTACTGCCGTATGCACCGTTAAGGACTAAATGAGCCCCATTTGAGGTATATAGAGGATCGTATTCATTGTTCGATATAGACCCCGACCCGGTGTTATTCAAAAAACCGATGTTTTCATCGGTCAATTGCGGCTGTACCGGGGTAATGTTGATGGGTTGCAGTAACTGGGCTTGTAACAATTCGCTGGCTCGAGCAACTCGAAAGCGAGGTTCGCGATAGGTATCAGATAAAAACCGATGCGCTGACGGATTCGTGGCATCGCGTCCTAGCGACTTCCAAGCCTCTTTCAGAGCTACCCTACCAAACCCCAAATCGTTGTAGATCCTTGCCATATTTGCCGTTCGCGCCGCTGAATCCTGGTCCAACTGCAACTCCGACCTATACACCGCCCGATTGTCATTCAGCTCAATCGCTTGCTGCATGTCGTGCAAGGCTTCTACCGGACGATTGGTGGTTTGCTTGCGAATCGCGTCGTAGAAGTAAGGCGTGGGGTCTTTGGGATCGCGCTGTTTAGCCAAGTCGAACTGATCGCGGGCCAGCGGATCGCGGCGTTCTTCGTAATAGGCTTTGCCGAGATAGCTGCGGATCAGCGAATTGCCGGGGTCCAGCGTCGCGGCGATCTCCAGGTCCGCGCGGCCCTCTTCCAGTTCGCCGGCTCGAATCTTCGCCAAGCCCAGCCCCAGGCGGGCCAATGGCGACGTCGAATCCAACTTCACGGCGGTTTCGAAGTGCTGCCTAGCGGCATCGATGTTAACGCGCGCCAGTTCGGCAAAACCGATCACGCTTTGAGTGCGCTCCAGGTTCGGGTCCAGCGCGGACGCCTTTTGCGCCGAAACCAGACTGGCGTCGGTCAAGCCATTGGCCATTTCCAGTTCGGCGCGGCGCGCCCACGCCAACGCATCGTCCGGCGCCAATTCGGTGGCGCGCGCGGCGGCTTGCAAGGCGTTGCTCAGCTCGAAGCGGCTCTGTTCCGCATAAGACAACGCGCTCTGGGCCGGCACGGATTGCGGACTTGCAGCCACCGCGCGCCGAGCCAGTGTCAATGCATCGTCCTTGGCATTCAGGGTCAACGCGGCCACCGATTGCAAGGCCAGCGCATCGGCGTCGTCCGGATCGGCGGCCAATAGCGCCGCGACATCCTGCTTGGCCGCCTCAACCCGGCCGACGATCAGGCGCAACGCCGCCCTAATTTTCAAACTGTCCCGAGTCTCCGGCAACGCGTCCAGGTTTTTTAAGGCGGCGTCGATGCGGCCTTGCCGATAATCCAGCAACGCGGACTGCAATGACGGAGACAGCGACGACGGATTGGCCGAGACCAGCGGCGGGTAATAGAGCGCCCAGCTGACCGCGTCGGCGGGCCGCAAGTCGATGACCGCGCGAGGTGCCTGGCCCAGGCCGGCTTCCGCGCTTTGACCCGGCTGTAAACTGACGCTGCCTTGAGCGTTAAAGAAGCGGACGCCGCCCTCGTAAACCCAGAGCGCGGCTTGGGTGTCGTCGACACGCAACGCGAACTCGGTGCCTTCCGGACCGGCATTGGCAATCGGCGTGGTCACGGTCAGTCGTTTGGGCGTACGACTCAGAAAATGGACAAAGCCTTTCACCAAATCCAATACCGTCGGTTGATCCTGACTGATACCGTTTAAGGACAGAACCGTCTCTTTATCCAGGCGTAAGATTTCATCATTGGGGAGTTGTAGAGAAACACGGCTATTCGCCTCGACCTTGACCCGACTACCCTCGCACAGGCGCTCGTCCAATACGGCGGCGCGCCATCGGTGATTGAACTCGACCGAAACCGACCCTTGCAACGAAACTAAGCGAGCCGCCCGTGCCTCTTCGCATTCGGCGCCGGCAATTTCAGTCTCGGAATAACTTTCTCCCGCGAATAAGGCCATGATTAGCAAAATCAAAGCACGCATAGTGGATCCGGATTTGGTGAATTATTGTTGTTGACCGATCATAGTGTGATATGAGTCGCAATATCAAGGTATTAATTCACTTTCAAGATTAAAATCAGATGAAAGTACGGAACTTTTTGCCAGTAGCTCGCGCCAACACAAACCCTTACGGCCAAAAACTCAATGAATTCTTATATCGCGTTTCTCGCTAAATCCGGCGATTGTCGGCAAAATACCCGTTGCAAATAGCCGCTCTAGCCGGCTATATTTTTTTAACTAGTCTGTCGTTCAAACTCACCATGTGCCTAGCTCTACCCGCCCAGATCATAGAAATCCAATCCGATCAACAGATGGCAACGGCATCCGTGGACGGCGTCAAAGTGGAAGTGTCGCTGGCCTTGGTCGATGACGTCGCGGTCGGAGACTACGTCCTGGTGCATGTAGGCTATGCGCTAAACAAAATCGACGAAGCCGAGGCTCTGAAAACATTGGCATTATTTGCCGAGGCTGGTCTGACCGCGTCATGAAATACATCGACGAATTCCGCCAACAAGACTTGGCCAAGCAATTGGCCGGTGCGATTGCCGCAACCGTCGATCCAGGGCGGCATTACCGATTGATGGAATTTTGCGGAGGCCACACCCACGCCATTTTTCGTTACGGCGTTCAAGATTTGATGCCCGCCAACGTCGAGTTCGTGCACGGTCCGGGTTGCCCGGTTTGCGTGCTGCCAACCGGCCGTATCGATAACGCCATTCAGTTGGTCGAACAACACGATGTCATCCTTTGCACCTACGCCGACTTAATGCGCGTGCCGGCCAGCGGCCGTAACAGCCTGCTGAAAGCCAAAGCCGCCGGCGGCGATATCCGGATGGTGTATTCGACGCAAGATGCGTTGCGAATCGCTCGGGAGAATCCGCGCCGGCCGGTGGTGTTTTTTGCGATCGGCTTCGAGACCACCACGCCGCCGACCGCGGTCGCGATCCAACAAGCGCGGGCCGAGGGCCTAGCCAATTTCTCGGTGTTCTGTAACCACGTGCTGACGCCGGCGGCGATGCGGGCGATTTTGGACGCGCCGCAGCCGGTAGCGATCGATGCCTTTCTCGGCCCTTCGCACGTCAGTAGCGTGATCGGTAGCCGGCCTTACGAGGTCTTTGCCGAGCAATACGATAAACCGATTGTGATCGCCGGCTTCGAGCCACTGGACGTGATGCAATCGGCGCTGATGCTGGTCCGCCAACTCAACGCCGGCCGGCACGCCGTCGAAAACGAATATAGCCGAGCCGTCAGCCGCGAAGGGAACCTCAAGGCGCAAACCTTGAGCGCCGAAGTGTTCGAGCCGCGCTCGACCTTCGAATGGCGCGGCCTGGGATTGATCGCCGACAGCGCCTTGCAAATCCGCGCCGAATTCGGCGAATTCGACGCCGAACGACGCTATCCGATACCGGAAATTCGCGCCAGCGACGTCAAAGGCTGCGAATGCCCGGCGATCCTGCGCGGCGCCAAAAAACCGCAAGATTGCAAACTGCTCGGCACCGTCTGCACGCCCGAGAACCCGATGGGGTCGTGCATGGTGTCGTCGGAAGGCGCATGCGCGGCCTACTGGTCGTACGGTCGCTTGCGCGGCGAATCAGTCGCGGCAGACTAAATCCGTTTTACCGCTTCGAGTTTATCGATTATCGTTGTATCTCCGTCGGTTCTCACCGACATTTCACTCAGCCACTCACACAGGAAGCCCACTATGGAACGTCGCGATTTTCTAAAACTGAGTACCGCCGCTTCGGTCGCCGGCCTCGCCGTCCCCGCGCTAGGTCACGCCGAAACCAAACTACCCACGCCGCAGGGCGAGCTGTTCTATACCCAAGAGTCGCAAGGTCGTTGGGCCGGCAAAGCCGCTACCCACCTGCCGGTCATCGAGATCAGCAAGGATGGCGGCAAAACGCTGGTTAAAGTCACCACACCGCACGAAATGAAAGGCTACGAGCACTACATCGTCAAACACATACTGCTCGACAAAAACTTTAAATTCCTCGCCGAACATATGCTGGATCCGGCCAAGGACACAGTACCGGTTTCGACCTTTCCGCTGGAAGGCTACAGCGGCGCGCTCTACGCACTCAGCGTATGCAACAAGCACGACACCTGGTTGAACGGCGCGGAGGTCTGATTTTAACGGCACAGCTACCGGCCAGATATACGTCGGTAGCGCGCCATACCAATAAACATGGCAGTCCGATGAGTATTTTCGGCCCATTGCTGTTCGGGTTGGGCAAGCTCGATCGCAAACCGGAGGGGAGATTTGGGGGTATCCGTTCAAGGAATTATCGGCTACGGTTACCTCGACCAGCCATCAAGGCCGCGCCCCAGCCCCAGCCCAAGCACTATACCGACTCAACATTTAGGCTAAATCCCGGCAACTATCGAACATGGAAGACGACTCGACCGACTCCTACATCAGCCGTGTTAGGGCGATTTTTTTAGAGCTGGGCATTCCCGCTGACTTGCCCGACGCGCGCGGGCTGCAGTTGTGGCGAGAACCGGAGCGCTTGGTGGATGTGATGTCGCCTGGCGCCGCCAAGCCGTTTCAATTAGGCCCGGAGGCCGCCGCGGCCTGGACGATCCTGCAAACGGCCGCGACCGATGATGGCGTGGAACTAAGATTGCTATCCGGCTTTCGAGGGCTGGATTTTCAAGCGCAACTGATCCGCCGCCAGTTAGCGCAAAGTCGGACGCTGGAAGTCGTTCTTAAAATATTGGCCCCACCCGGTTATAGCGAGCACCATAGCGGCTGCGCGGTAGACGTTGGCACGCCCGGCTGCCCCGGCCTGGACGAAGACTTCGAAAACACCGCCGCCTTCGCCTGGCTGTCCAAGCACGCCGGCCGATTTGGATTCACGCTGTCGTTCCCGCGCGGCAATCGCTACGGATATATCTACGAACCTTGGCATTGGTGCTACCGGATGCCGTAGTCAATACTATTGAGGCCGGCCGTCATCCCGGCCGGCCTCCGCGACGCCAGTAGCGCCCTAGGGATTAGGACCGTTGTGACAGCTGTAGCAACTAACCCGATACCCGGCCGGCCAATTTTTAGTGCCGAACTCGCCCGCGTTAATGGTTTTCGCCACCTTGACTTCGCTCAGCGGCGTCCCGGCGCTCGTCGTACCGTGACAATAGCTGCAACCGCTTTTGCCGGCATCTTCGTGCTGATGGACCCAGGCATTGCCGGTGGTGTGCATACCGTGTGGACCGCCGTTCGCCGTATTCGGCACCGTGGTATGACATGCGCTGCACTCGGCAATCGGACCGGCATGGCCTTGCAAGGCGATGCTTTGCAGATTTTCGTCGGCGTGACTGGACGGGTACTCGGCATGCGTGGCACCGTGGCATGCCTCGCACTGCAAGCCGCCGTGACCCTTGCTGAACCGATACAGATTCAAACCCGGCACCGGCGTATTGGCATTCGTCGCAAACGTGTGGTCGGCCGGCACGATGACCTTGCCGTTGGCGTCAACGCCGGTCGTGGCCCGTCTACCTGTCGCGGCACTGTTGTGGCAAGACTCGCAGGTAGGCTCCTCGAACCAACCTTGTCGAGCGCTGCTGCCCACCGCTTTCAAATCGCCGTGGCAACTTTGGCAGCTCATCAGCGAATTGCCGCTGCTGTCGACGGCTTTACCCATCGCGCCACGTAGACATTGGGTTTTCGAACCGGGGTGGCATTGATAGCAGGATTCGCGATTCGCGATGCTGTTCAGCGGCGTTTGACTGATCGGATCGAGTACCGAATCGCCGGCATGCTTAAGATGCAGAGCTTGGGTAAATGGCGCGATACCTGCAATTCCGCCCATCACGCTGACTTTGTTTTCCTTGTCGAAATAGGCGTTACTGGCATGACAAGCGACGCACAACACCGGTTTGTGATTATCGTCCACTTGAGGCAACAAGCCGCTGGCGGAGTAACCGACACTAGCGGCGGCGGCTTGAAACGCCGCGCCGGCTTTATGCCGATCGTCGTGTAACTTCAGAATATTGCGTTTCCAGTCTTTTTCGGCGTCGTTGTCGAAAACCCAGCCGCCGGCCGGTTTGGCATTACTACGCGCCGGATCGTTGGCATCGGTGGATGCATGGCATCCCTTGCAAGTCATTTCGTCGCTGACCGGCAACGTCGTCGTCGTCGTGGCCAGAATCGTGCCGCTTGCGGTATCCTTGGCAACCACCTTGACGGTCGGATAAAAGTTTTTATTTCCGGCATCGTCGAACGGCGTCACCGGAATACCTTCGGCCTCGAACCAAGCGTAGGCGGCGTTGTAGGTCATCGGCGCTGGCGTCAACGAAGGCGTTTTATTACCCGCCATCGGCATGCCGCTAGCCAGGCCGTCCAGGTTCACACCCACATTCTCCGCCGGACTTAGGCCGAACAAGTCGTCCACCCATGACCAAAAGTTGGTTTTGTCGGCACTGCTGGTATTGATCGAACCACTCGTATCGGCAACCGCTTCGTAGGTCAGCGTGACATTGGTGCTCACCAGCTTGCCGCTTTTATTCTTGAGTTGCGCATGGAGCGTATTGTAAGGCGGCAGGATGGAAAACACCGAGAAGTCGGTGCCGTCCATGCAGTGCATGCCCAAATCGTTCCAGGCCATCAGCGAATACTCGCCGGAGACCGTGGCATTCAATACGGTCACCGCGACCGATTTCTCGGTCTTGCTATCCCGAATCGTGATCGTGGTGGCGCCGGCCTTCACCCCGGTCACCACCGCGATACCGTTGCTGTAACTAACGCCGGCGACCGAAGCATCCCCGGTTACAGCACTGACGTTACCGCTGGCATTGCCGACCGTGATATTGGCGGTGGCACCGACATTCAGCGAGATATTGCCGGGACTGACGCTTAACGAACTGCTAGACCGCGACACCACCTTAATCTTGGCCTTTTTATTGGATTTGGCATCCTTGACGGTTACCGTAGTGTCGCCGGTCTTCAAGCCTTTAACCGTGACGACAGCGTTACCGTAAACCGCGCTGGCGACAGCGGCCTTGGACGACTTGACGCTCACCTTCCCGTTCGGATTGGCGACGTTGATCGTCGCGGTGTCGCCGACTCCAATTTCCAGCTCGCTGGGCGATATGGTCAATACCGGCGCGGCGGATACCGTGACGGCTATCGATTGCGCGCCGTTGCCGTCCTTGACGGTAATCGTCGCGTTGCCCGCCTTGCGCGCTTTAATGTTGACGCGCTCATCGCCATATTTGGCGCTGGCAACCGAAGCATTGCTCGATTTAACCGTCACTTTGCCGCGCCGCTCGTCAATCGAAACCGCGCTCGATTGCCCTGCGCTCAAGCTTAACGCGGCCGACGAAATGTCCAATGCGCTCACGCGCCCGGCCAGCACACAGCCGATCAGCATCAGCAACACATTCAAACTAACGTAACGAATACCCATGGTGACCTCCGGCCGCGAAGCCTAAGTGACAAATGATGGACTCTTAAACGAGTCTCTTGATCTTTAAAACCGGACCTAGACAGCGACTTTCGGTCCGTTCTCCGCCCGATTAACCGGCTCGGTTACGGTATCGCTAACGTCGGCGATGCACATATCTTCCTAATCGAACTCGAAACTCCGCGCGGTACCCCGATATCGTTAGCGAACTCAAATCCGGCGACAATGCCAGCGTCAACCCGGCGAGAAATGCAATCTTGCCAGACGACGCTTGCATGGCGGTTTCACCAACCGAATTGACCGAAACCTATAAAACCCTACAACAAGCGAGTTAAATTGAAACTGAACGAAGGATTAAATTCCGATGAACCGGAATGAGCCGAGCGTAAGGAATGAGTTGAAGGTGCCGAGAACCAACGGCGGAATGTGAGAGAAGTTTCTTGTCTCTATTGGTCCTCTGGGAACCAATATGCCGAGCATTACTGCAGAGACAACCAGAAGCATGGAAACAGATCGAGTCCAGTCATCGATCATCCTTGGCGGTCAGAGACGCCCAACGTGAAGGTAACCGGCCTCGCGCGGCTTTTCGCGCGAGGTCCGTGTTGACCGCAGGATTAGGCACGATTTGACACCTTGAAATAGGTTTCGGCTTGGGCGAGCAACCACATACCGAAAGCAATGCAGATGAGAAAGCCAAGGCCCGCAACGATTTGTCCGGCTGAGTTGCTGAGACAACCGTAAACGACCAACTCTGCGCCGATTAGCAAAGATGCCACCGACCCAGCCAACGATGCAACAAAGCCGGCAACAAACCGGACAATTTTCCAGGTGTTGCTCGGGTGAAGAGGGTCGTATCTGAGCAGCGCCTTCAGTCCGTCGTATGCCAAGTTGCCGGCGATCGCTAGAAAGACAAAAAGATGGAAGCTCTTGAATTGGGGGTTATCGTAAACCTTCTGTAGGAAATACAAATAGCCGAAGACAATCGAGATCCATGTTGCGACGAGGATTAGTTTTCCGGCGGATATGCCCATGTGATTTGAGTGCCTAACGTTTGAAATCACCGGCGTTGCGCGACTTCATCGCGCAGCGTCCGGTGGATTGATGGGTGTACGCCCAGCATGGGCATGAACTTATGGGGTGTAAGTCCCCTGTCGGAGAATTCAACGTTAATCATGTTAGCGATCATAACGACTAGCCGATGGCAAAGGCAAGACCGTGAGGGATTGTCTGAAGGAAGCCTAAGTGCAAAACGACGAGCCGACGAACAGAAATCGGATATAAGGCTGAGCAGCAGGGCCGAGTTGGCACAGGACAACGAAGGCCACGAATTCGCGCTGTACAGTAAATCCGGCGGTGGTGTCGTGACAGTTCATGTTCTTATCTGGGGATATCTGAGGCGCCAGCGGCTCGTCAAGAGCAGCGCGTATCGTAGCAATGCGATGTGTGACGTTTCAGAAGTCAGCAGCGGTCATAGTAGTCTTGGCGGCGGGAGTGCCGTCAGCGCGAAGGACCAAAGAAACAGGACAAGGCAGCGCCTTGCCAAACTCGGTATTGACGGAGCCCGCGACCTGCGGGAAGTGACTACCGGCGTATGACAACCGTGCACGCCTTGGAACAACCACTACTGGAAACCATCGTCGCCCGCGACAACCTGCAACGTGCCTGGAAGCGCGTGAAGGCGAACAAGGGCGCGGCTGGGGTTGATGCGATTGCCGTGGCGGATTTTCCCGCCTGGGCGCAACAACACTGGCCGACCATCAAGACGCAATTGATGAGCGGTGACTACCAACCGGACCCGGTCCGGCGGGTGTGGATACCCAAACCCAACGGCGATAAACGGCCTTTGGGCATTCCCACAATCACCGACCGTGTCATCCAGCAAGCCATCGCGCAACAACTCGCGCCGCACTTTGAGCGCGAGTCTAGCCGCAACAGCTACGGCTTCCGTCCCGGACGTAACGCCCACCAAGCCATCCGGCAAGTGCGCGACTATATCCGGGCGAAATACCGGATGGTGGTGGACATCGATTTGGCCGCCTTCTTCGACAACGTCAATCACGACGTGTTGATGTGACTTCTCAGTAAACGCATTAGCGACAAGCGGGTGCTGCAACTGATCGGTCGTTATTTGCGCGCCGGCGTTATCGAAAACGGCCAATGGCAAGCGACCACTAAGGGCGTTCCCCAAGGCGGTCCGCTATCGCCGTTGCTGGCTAATATCGTGTTGCACGAGTTGGACGTTTACCTGCACCAGTGCGGCCATCGGTTTGCCCGTTACGCCGACGACTTTGTCATCTGCGTGCGTAGCCTGCGGGCGGCGCAGCGGGTGCAAGCCAACGTCACACGCTTTCTGGAGCAACGGTTGAAGCTGCATGTCAATCTCAACAAAAGTCGTATCTGTACCAGCAACGAATTGGAGTTTCTCGGGTTTTGCTTCCGAGGCAACAAAATCGTCTGGAGCGACAAGGCGCTACACCGCTTTAAACGTCGTATCAAACAACTCACAGGGCGTTCGTGGGGCGTCAGCCTGGTTTATCGCTACCGCGAACTGCGCCGCTATATCGTGGGTTGGATGAACTACTTTGCGTTATCGGAATATTACCGGCCAATCCCTGAATTGGATGAATGGCTACGGCGGCGAATGCGTTGCTGCTACTGGACAGATATATGCTCCTGCAATATCTGCATTCACGCCATCCTTGGCGATCAAACAGTGGCGGTGGCCGCGCACCAAGATCAGCCATCTGGTCAGTTTGGGCGTCAGCTTAAAGGAAGCGATTAAAACTGGCGTCAGCTCGAAAGGGCCTTACGCCATGTCGCGGACACCGATCACGCAAATGGCGATGAACAACGAGTGGTTAAAAGCGCAGGGCTTGGTGTCGATCAAAGACCAGTGGGTACGTTTTCATTACCCTGTTTCAACCGCTTGAGTAGCGGACCCGCATGCTAGGTGGTGTGGGGAGGGCGGGAGAGATACTCGCCCTTACCCGATTGGGCGTGATTTCAGCAAACGAGGGCATTTAGTTATTCGACAATCGGTGAATAATCCAGCGGGTGTTGCTGTTGGCGCCGCTCGAAGCTCTCAACCAACACCCCATCGTCTGGGACCAGAGCCCAATAGCGTTGATCGAACTCAGCCTCAAGAGGCTCCAAGTCATCGCCTTGGCGAATAGCCTTTTGAGCAGCGCCAATAATGTCGGCGATACCTCCAAAGCCCAAGTACATGTAACCGGCTTGGGCGGCAACGAGTTGCTCTGCGGAAAGGCATTCGACTGCGTGAAGGACTCCGCCATTCATGGTCGGGCCGTGAAAGAGCAGCAACCCAGCCAAAGCAGTGTCGCCGGGGCGAGGAGATTCCCCTCCACCTTGACATGCGCGATTCCAAATCTTGTCCGTGCCGGTTAGTTCATACATGGCATGACGCCCAACGTAATGTATACGACATCGCTTGTCCCATAATCCAGGGCATAATGTCGTACAATCCTTTTTTCATGATGGCAAGTTATTGTTTGTGAAAGAATTCGCTCGGGCAAACGGGACACGTTATGGAAACAAATACGACATCGGCACCGCCAAAAAAACGACTGGATCAGGTACGCGATAAAATTCGTTTCAAGCACTACGGCCTGAGTACCGAGGATACCTACGTGTCCTGGATTAAGCAATTTATTTTGTTTAACGCCAAGCGTCATCCGACGAAGATGGGCGCGGCCGAAGTCGAACGGTTCTTGACCTATCTGGCAACCAAGCGGCATGTCTCCAGTTCCACGCAAAATCAGGCTTTGTCGGCCATTCTGTTTTTGTATCGCGACGTGCTGGCGGTGCAATGGCCTTGGTTGGATGGCATGGCCGAGCTTCGCCGATCGGCGGCCTCTCAATAGTCTATCAACCCATTTTAGTCGGCTACCGCCGTCCGATTTCAACAATCGCAGGCTCTGTAACAAAGAACGCCGGTTGCCAGCCAGCGCTTGGCACTCGGATGCCATCCAACGCCTGTTAGCGCTCTAGTAAACAATGTAGCGCGTGTTTCTGAATTTAGCCTACGCTTTTCATCTGCGCACTGCCCCATCGTCCGCCGTATCAGCTATGCCCAAAGGAGCCCGACATGAACCAACATCTGATTTCTTTAAGCCTTTCCGATAATGATTTGAGCGATATAGATGCCGCCCTGAAGACATTGGAAGACCGCTTCGCCGGCTTTCTGGTCTTAACCCCGGAAGAACGTCGCGCCATCCCCAAGATGGGCGATAAAACCGAAGCGTTCTGCCGTCAGACGCTGACGGTGTCCAGCCAAAATACGTCGGCCATTCCGCCCGATCTGGATACCGCCTCGGCGGAAGCCGATCTGGCGACGCTCGATAGACTCCGCCCTCGCCTGCATCGGCTGCGCGATTTATTGAGCAGAGCCGAAGATACCGACATGGCGCTGGGCAGCGATATTTATAGTTTTAGTCTGGATGCTTACGCTTCGTTGAAAATCGCCGGTAAAGGCGCGGGATTGGAAACGCTGCGGCAGGCCGTGTCGGTTCGATTTAACCGCGGCGCCAAGCCAAAAACCTAAGCCGGCCAGCCTGTCGGCTAAACAAGATAAGTAGGTCAGCCGCCCGGCTCGGCCTTCCGGCACACCAACCAAGCTCCAGCCCATAGCGGAATAGATAAAGGCAAGGCTCGCAAGCTTTGCCGCTACCCCCGCAAGCTTATTCGCACCACTCGCAAGGTTCCAAGCCTTGCCCGCAAGGTATATGACTTTGCGGGCAAGGCAATTTTCTATGGGCGTAAGCCTAAAAGCCTTGAGCGCAAGGCATTAAACTCCAACCACACGCTTATTTGGCTAGCGCGCAACGAAAAAAACCTTGCCCGCAAGGCAAATAAGCTTGCGCGCGACTCTAATTCACTTGTGCGCAAGGCTCTGAAGCTTGCGAAGTTGGCATCGCATCGATCATGCCGACCCAGTACGTTTGTACCGGCACAAATGCGTTATTGCCAAAAGCCGCCAAACTGCGCCAGCATGCCGAAGGTGTTTAAAAACCACGGCAAACGCATCGCTATCTCGGACCGTAAAGCAGGCAAATTCACCGGTTACTGGATTTGATTTGCGTAATACGTATACACTCGCCGTAACGACATTCACGGACTACGACGATGACCTACGCCCGTATTTTTCAATCCGGCAACAGCCAGGCCGTGCGCTTACCCAAGGAATTTCGCTTTAACCTAAAAAGGGCAGTTGGCGTGTATTGCGGGCCGTTCGTGCTGAGCAACGTCGAAGCATGGACGGCTCGCAATACACTCACCAAACGGGTGAATGAAAAATCCCGCGCGCCCTTCGACAAGCTCAGGACGAACGGGATTTTTCATCGCCAAACTGCTCTTTTTAGGTTTAACGCCGACCGCGTGGAAATCTTTCGTCGCGGCGCCGAAGTCGTGTTGCGCGCCCCCCATCAACGCGGCAGCGATATTCGACCTTACCCGAAGACTTCATGGCCGAAGGCCGCGACGACAGCCAACCCCAATAGCGCGAAGCGTTTTGATGGACCCTCATTACCTGCTCGATACCAACATCTGCATCTATATCGCCAAATATCGCCCACCCGCCGTGCGCGAGCGATTCGCCCGCCACTCCGCCAGCGAACTGGCTATGTCGGTGATTACCCTGGCCGAATTGCGCTTCCGCGCCGAGAAAAGCCAGGCGCGGAAGCGCGCGATTGCGGCCATTGAAGAATTGACCGGCCTGATTCCGGTCTACGACTTGCCCGAACCAGCCGGCGAGCACTACGGACAAATCCGCGCCGAACTTCACAAAACCGGCCAGCCGATAGGCAACAACGACTTGTGGCTGGCCGCTCATGCCCGATCACAAGACTGCATACTGGTGACTAACAATGAACTCGAATTTCTCGGGGTTCCGGGATTGCGGGTTGAGAATTGGGTAAATTAATTGCTTATGATGCTTAGCAAGCGCCTGCTAGGTAACCAAATAATGTACGGTGAATAAGCGAACAGCGATCCATCTCACGACCCTAGGCACGATATAGCAACCAAGATTTGGTATTCACTTAGTAGCCTGGATATTAGTAAATGAAATCAAAATATGTCAAGTAAAGTAATCAATATCAAAAGAATTGAAGAAACAACCCTATGGAAAAAACTTCAATCTTTAAATGATAAAAATTCGAAATCTCTCATTGAGATAATACCGACTATTTGTGAAGACGCCGCAGACAGAATGAAGGCAATGCCAACGGCATCGCCTCAATATACACTGCACGATGAAAGCCATTTTCTGCGTGTCGTTGAAATTATGGCAATGGTATTGGGAGAAACAGTTGATGAATTAAACTCTATTGAGCTGTGTCTTTTGATTTTAACCGCTTACTATCATGACCAGGGGATGGTAATGACTGAAGTGGAATACAGAAAGTTATCTTCAGACCCAAAGTTTCTACTTTTTCGTGAGAATTGGTACGTCGATTACCCCAACCAAAAAGAGATCCAAGAGCAATTACAAAACACAGAAATAACAAATGATGAAAATACCCGTTTGGCGGGACTATTATCCGAGCTCGAAGCTGCGATGCTAACAGATTATCTACGCGAAACTCATGCTAAAAGATCATACGACTATGTTATTGACACATTTTCCATAGACAACCGTTTAGAAATTTATGGCATTAACTTGTCTAGTATTTTAGCAAAATTGTGCGAATCACATTATTCTCATACGCATACATTAACGCCCGCTAATGGCTACCTTTACGATCAACAAATTGGCTTAACTAAAATCAATGAGCCATTTATAGCAATCGTATTGCGATTGGCAGATATTTTAGATTTTGATGCGGACCGGACGCCGGATGTTTTGTTTCGAACCATCCATTTTTCATCTGGGATTAGCCTACGTGAATGGGAAAAACACCGTGTAATCACAGGCTGGGAAATCAATGAAAATATGGTTCGTTATACCGCCGAATACGCTCATCCTGCGTATCAAGCTGCCGCTTTCAAATTTATGGATTGGGTTGATAAAGAACTCAGTGAATGCCAAAACTTATGCCGATCATTCCCTGCGGAATTCCAACGCTACAAGCTTCCTTTACCCTCAAGTACTGACCGCTCACGGATAAAACCTAAAAACAACAGCTATATCTGTCATGACCTTGAAATCAGTTTATCCCGCAATGAGATCATCAAGCTATTGATGACCGATAAACTTTATAACCGACCATATATTTGCATCAGAGAATTGTTGCAAAACTCATTGGACGCACTCCGTTACAGAAAGGCCCTATTTGCCTCTGCTGATACGGATTGGAACAAAGGGCGGGTAGATTTTTTACACACACTGGATGACAACGGCTATGAAATCGTCCAATGCAAAGATAACGGTGCGGGGATGGATGAAAATATCGTCACACGCTTCTTTACCAAAGCCGGGCGCAGCTTTTACCGTTCACCGGATTATGAACGAGAACGGGTGGCTTTCAGGAAAAAAGGCATTGATTTTGACCCGTGCTCACAATTTGGCATTGGATTTATGTCCTGTTTTATGCTGGGTGATCGAATCAGAATCGAAACCCGCCGCGACTATGGTCAAGGAAAAAGCTGGGGCAAGCCATTAGTCATCGAAATCAATGGACTGGGTGGTTTAATCATCATCAGAAATGGCTTGGATTCGCAAGAAATTGGCACAACAGTAACTATCACTTCCCGTAAAAAGCCGTCTTTCCTGGATAGATGGGCAGACAATGTTAAGTTAGCCACAGTACTTAAGCATTTCGCTGTGGGCACTGAATTCCCAATATGGGGCAAATGCGAAATTGAAGAATTAAAGGAGGTTATCGAAATTCCAACCACTCCATCATATTTGCCCACCTTAATGAAAAAAGCCGGCGTGCCTAAGGACTCGTATATTACTATAGAACAAGACTTTTACGAAATTGATAAGTGCCTAAGCGGTTGTATTCACGAATCATTTTTAATTGACGACGCCGGGCTACCAACATTAGAAAACAAATATGCTACATGGCAAATTTTACCTAAACACAATCAAGAGTTTTTATCGCTTGTATATCAAGGTAAGTCTTTTGAGCTTAATCATAGAGAGCAGTCCCAAATATCTATTGATGGTATTTTACTTTGTGGAACAGCTGGAAGACCACAATGGCAGGATGATTTAGAAGTTAAAATGAATCTAGGCTGGAGACCAACTCATATCGAGTGTAATCCTTATTCATTGGATGTTAGGGGGAATTTAAAGCCGGAAATTACTCCAGCTAGGGAACCCATTGACCAAGCTGGAGGTTTAACCCGCCCTCCAAAATGGAAGTCACTCAGCAACATTGTGTATCTGTCAGCCGGAAGAATATGGTTAAAACTAATAAACGAGTACTTTCCAAAGGGTTTATCCAGCGAAACATTCTGGAAACTTCTAGTAGTTCACAATGGCGCGGCTCATTACATTCCTTTGAAATCTCTTTGGCAAAACGTATCCATACCTTTGTATAGTCGAGAAAATATCTCCTGGAAACGAATGCCAGAAATTGCGGCTTTGACCATATCCGACGACCATGAAAACTGGAAATTTAAAACTATAGAAAATCAGCACATTGAGTTCCCTCCATCCATTATTGAATGGGAAAAGAGAGGCGTTCAAAATCCAAACTTACAATCTCAACTTAACACTTTCGTGCTTTCATGCTGTTGTTTGTCACTACTTAATGATCAGATTGTATTGAATATTTGTCGGCCAGATGATGAATTGATAACTGCAGTGTCAAAAGCAATTACTGGCGAGATGATGTATATACAAACCTTACGCTATGAAGGTATCGTGAATAATTTAATCACCGTTCAATCGCCTGTGAAGACGGCAAATAATGCTCACCCTTTAGTTAAAGAATGCCTAAAAACACCAAGCAACAACCCGCTTTCTGAATTTTCAAATACTTTCGTTCGCTGTATAACCGATTTGGTTTGTTCTAACGAACAGGATAGGACTTTAGACAAACCTGACCGTTGGATGAAAATCTCCGCACATAAATATTTCGCAGTTGATTGGTCGAAATATCAAGACTCGGAATTGAAACCACCTTATAAGATTTGGTTAAAAGGCAAAGGCATTATTGAAATAACCGACAAACATTTTAAAGATTGGCTTTACGCGTGACATTTGGCCTATTTAAAGAGCTGGAACGTAATAACCTAAAATTTGAGTAACAAATGACAGTGCAAACCTGCTGGATAATCGCCGGTCCCAACGGCGCGGGCAAAACCACTTTCGCGCTGGAATACCTGCCTTCGGTGGCGGGCTGCCGGCGTTTCGTCAACGCCGATTTGATCGCCGCAGGCCTGTCGCCGCTGGCGCCGGAACAACATTTGCTGGCCGCCAGTCGTTTGTTTCTGCGCGAGATCGAGGATTGCATTGCAGCGCGCCAAGATTTTGCATTTGAAACCACGCTGGCCGGGCGCGGTTATTTGAAACTGATAGACCGTTTGCAATCTGAAGGGTGGCGGGTGGAATTGATTTATCTGGCCTTGCCCAGTGCCGAAATGTCACGCCTGCGAGTAGCGGAACGGGTCGCCCACGGTGGCCACAATATCCCCGAAGCGGATATTGCACGACGCTTTCCGCGTAGCCTGTACAATTTGTTGCACATTTTCGCACCGAAAGCCGATAAAACTCGCTGTTTCATGAACAGCGGAGACACCCCGGAACTGGTTTTCCAACAATCCGGCATGAACCGCGAAATACTGAGCCCCGATTTTTTTGCTTTGTTACAACAGCAGGCCCAATCATGAGCGAACCATCCAAATCCACCCTAAACTCGGACACCCAGGCGATGTTGAATTGCCTGCAACTTGCCGTCAATAAAACCCTGGAGCGCAAGCGGCGTCTCGGTCAATACGTGGTGCAATGGGACGGCGAGGCGCCGTTCGCCATTGGCGACGATGCGCCAGAGCACTTGAAGCAAGTACCGAGCAACACAACGCAGTCTAGTCGAACCGATGGGTAAAAGACCAATTTTGGAATGATTCCGTTTTGATGCCCTCTCATCCTAACCGTCGCCTTTGTGTCCCACCGCGTCGGCATCATCTCCGACACCCACGGCCTGCTGCGACCGGAAGTGCTGGCAGTTTTGCAAGGCGCGACCAGATTATCGACGCCGGCAACATTGGCAAGCCCGAGGTATTGCAGCGATTAAACGAGTTGGCGCTCCGAGGCAGGTGCTCGACGGCCGTATCAGGTCGAGCTGGACGCCGCCGGATAAACCGCGCCAAAGCGCGCGAAAAGCGCTAGCCAGGCATAGGCTTGAGCCAGCCCCGCGTCCACCGAGGGCCGGCAACCTTGAATCCATTTAATTGCAGAGCCATCCCTGTTTCAAATGGTCGAACTTCAGGTCTTGGTGCGCCCGGAGCGCGAAGCCAAACCGATGCCGCCAATCGCCGAAACAAACAGCCAAACGGCGCCGGGGATCGGTACCGCCGAGGCGTAGAGCTGGCTGGCGGACAAACTGTTGCCGTTTTGCAATACCGTCAGCCCGGTCACGCCGCCGTCCTCGAACGCCAGAACTTTGAAGGCATACAAGCCGCTGTTGGTGAATTCGACGTTGGCGGAACCGCCGCTCAGGCTGTGGTCGCCATCGGCATCGATAACGGTGGTGCCGCCGATCTGCAATCTCGCGCCGTCATCGGACGCCAAGCTGAATTGATAGGACCCAGCTGCGGCTATCGCAAGGTAACCGGTTAACACCAGGCCGTGGTCCGAAAGATTGCTAACGCTATTCGGCGACAGGTTCACCGCATTCCCGCCAAGATATTGCGCCAGTGTCGAATCGTCGCCGATGGTCGTATTGCAAGTGGGGAAGCAAATCGAAGTCGCGGTAAAGGTCGCGGTCGGACCACTGCTCTGGCCAATCAACGTTTCGGTAGTCGCCAGATTTCCCGGCCAAGAATTAAAAGCATAATAACTGCCGCTCAAACCGCTACCCGAAAGACTGGGTAGCGCAATCGAGCTGGTTAACACCACGTCGGCACGGGCGGAACCGATACCGGCCAATAATCCGAGCACCAAACAACCAGCAAACAGAGTTTTCATACATTTCTCCTAAGACCAAGAGGACGATATAAACGACTTGCCCACCAAAACCGGTGACCATACCGGGCGCTTATTTGTAACACAAACAGAACGGTTTTTAGGGGGTGTATGGAATGCGCCGGATTCAGCCCGTCAAAACCGCTCATCGCGAGCAGCCATTCACCGGCGAACATCCGCGGATTTTCCGATGCGGGCTTACGACGTGGGATATTCTCGGGCTGATGCGCAAAATGCCGGTGTACTTTACAAGACACCGGCAGGTTCATTTTCGCGGGTGATTCGGCCTAACTAAGGATTTGCTCTGCGCTTCCCTAGGCTTTGCAGTAAGACGGTATCCAACTGCGGGCCCTCATATACTCCGGCAAATCGTTGTAATCAAAGCTTTCGCCGTGTTTTATCATTTGCTCGACGTCGAATAACAACGCCACTTCGGGAATATC
The DNA here is from genome assembly GCF_050275925.1 of Methylomonas sp. MS20. NCBI lineage: Bacteria > Pseudomonadati > Pseudomonadota > Gammaproteobacteria > Methylococcales > Methylococcaceae > Methylomonas > Methylomonas sp. MS20. The sequence continues at coordinate 2,516,330 of NZ_CP189962.1, read as the reverse complement.
GTTGAAAAACAGTTTGTAAAACGGTTTCACCAAAATTCGGGAAATCCGAATTCCGATCGGACCGATAAAGTTTCGGCGCTGCCCAACGTGGGCGATCTCGTCTATCGTGATTTCGTCGAGTAAAGCCTTTAAACGGTCTCGCACTTCCGGCTCTTCGGCCAGCACGTCGTCGAACAGACGGTGTAAGTGGCAATAGTAAGTCACACCCATTAGTTCGGTAACGAAGGCCGGGGTATCCATTAAATAGCCGGGTAATTTCGGAAACTGGCGATAAAACCATTCCTTGCCGGGGCTCAACGGCGCCCATTCCACGCGGTCCAGGCCGCAGGTCTTGAGCATTTCGTCGAACAAGCGCCAATGGCAAAATTCCTCGGCCAAATGCACCCGGCTGATTTTATCCTCGACACTGTGCGAATCGGCCATCGTCGGCACCACTTCCCAGGCTGCTTTGATGCCGACCCATTCATGCCGGGCAAACTTGTAAATACTCGTCAGCATTAACGTGAGTCTATCCAAGGCGCGGGGATCGTCTTGCATCGTTACATAGTTACGGTAAAACGCGTCCGGATCGGACAAGGGTTTGCGCAAGCGCACCGGGTGCTCTTGAAAATACTGCAAGCGTGCGCGTTTTTTAGCTAAATCGCGCTCCGCTTCCAATAACTCCCCACCGTGTTGTTGGGTAAACGTCCAGTAATTGTCAAAGTTATCCAGCCGTTCCTGCCTGGTCGCGGCGGAAAAGACGGAACGGTATTGGCTTGATGAGCCCATGGGATGATTCTCCTGATTGAGGGGGTGGCAATGAGCGGAACATCGCCGGTTTAAAGTCTGTATCGTGAAACTGACCGCTTGACGCGGGTAGCGAACCGAGCCCAACGAAGCAGGCGGCGCCATTCGGAACATGCCTTCCGAAGCGCGCACCACCCGCCTGTCTTAAGACATTCTCCAGTCCGTACCCGACCGGATCACTCCGATGGCGGCTGGACATTCGGTTTTGCGGGTCCAACACGTTTTAGGTTCCTTGGGTTTGGTGAATTCGAATTTGGCGTGGCGAGGTCCGCGCGCGTACCGAGAAGTAACGCGCCGCAGGAAGATGGACAGTCGAGTTGGGGACTTCGTTCCGTTTGGTCTACGCCGAGGTTTGTGTGCGGCGCCGGACCGAGGAAATTTCGACTAGGTAGCGGCAGGGCGGCGACAAGGATACACGAAGCGAGCCTCGAGCGGGAAACAAGGCACCGATTCGATGCCGAAGCCCCAGTCGGCAACGGACGAATGTTCACGCGGCGGGAGGCTAGGCGCCCATCGCGCATTGAAGATCAACACCCAGGCAACGACTCGGCTTAGAGACCGCACGACGGTCTTGCCCAAGCCGTTAGCGTCGGTCGTTGCAACGCGCGCTCGCCGGTCCGCGGCGCTCGGATTGCCCGAACCCCACGGACCGGCGACTACCGGTATCGCCGCTATTCGATCCAGATCAGCTCGACCCGGCGATTCTCGGCCTTGCCGGCTTCGGTCTCGTTGTCGGCGATCGGTTGAGTTTCGCCGTAACCTTGCGCGGATAGTTTGTTGGTCACGCCTTTCATTTTCAAATAGTCGACGACCGCATGGGCCCGGCGTTGCGACAGTTTCATGTTGTAGGAATCGCTGCCTTCGCTGCTGGCGTGGCCTTGCACCTGGATGTCGTTTTTCTGCGGAAACGCGATCAAGTCCTTGGCAACGCCGTCCAACAGTTCCTTGGCATTCAAGCTCAGCTCGGCCGAGTCGTATTTGAAATGCTGACCTTTCAATATCAGCCGAACCGCGCAGCCCTTGGCATCGACGATAGCGCCCTTGATGGTGCCGGGACATTTATCCAGGCAATCGTTCACGCCGTCGCCGTCGGAATCCAAGGTGCTGCAATCGGGTTTGGGCGCCACCGCAAACGGCGCCGGCGCGGCGCGCGTGTCGGTCTTCGCCGCGTATTTGGGTTTATCGCCGAACGGAATCACCACGCCTAAATTGACGGTCATGTCGTGGAATTCGTCGGTGCCGGGTTGCACCTGGGCATTAAAATTGTTGTTGTAGCGATAACGTACGTCGCTGCGTATCAGCAAATGGTCGTTGACTTCGTAACTGGCGCCGACGCCCGCTTCGCCGATGAATCCGATACCGCAGTTGGCGGACGCGCAGGTGTTCATGCCGCCCAAGCCAACAACCGCGTAAGGCGAGAACTTGTCGCGGAACAAATAATATTGCAGGTCGGCGCTGCCGCCGACCAAATCCCAAGGTCCGTTCGACCCGCCAAAGCCTTGATAAAAACCTTTTAACTCGACGTTAAAGTGCTGATCGATGATTTTACCGACACCGACCCCACCGCCCCAACCGTCGCTGGCCCGCCGATCGCCGCCGCTATTGATGAAGGTCGCGAACGGCGCGACGTACCAGCGGTTGTCTGGATAGGGCTCCACCGCGTGAACGCTAGGCAGGATCGCGAAACCGACCAAGGGCGCGAACGGCAGTAAGTGTTTTTTCAGCATAATCGTTCCTTTGAGTAAAAATGGGGATTCAAAACTCGCCGCGCCGCCCGGCCAAACTGACCGGTGTGGCCTCCGAGCTGCTCTGTGTCCGGTATTGCCACGAGCGGACAGAAGCGTACGGCGCCGTGTTGTAAAAAAGCTGTTAAGTAGCTTATTCGCAACAGAGAGCGGCTGTCGGTGCGGTATCGCACATAGCCAGATAGCGCCGGATTTGCCGAACCATGGGCGGCCGGCGCCCTACGCATTCGATCATTCAATCGCCTTGCAAACTATGTTCGCTAGCACACCGACTATCCGACGCGCCCCGGTTACAGTGACTCCACGGCTTCACTCGTTCTATCCAACCCAGACCCCAGGCGTTGGAATCATCCGGAACCGATTCGAAGCGGCCCGATTCATTTCCTCTTAGGTGCATACCAATGAAAACACTGACTAAATCCGCTTCCGCCCTGCTGGTGGCACTGACACTACTTTTAAGCGCCGGGTGCGCGTCCACCAATAAACACGAAGGAACCGGCGAATACATCGACGACAGCGTGATCACGACCAAGGTTAAAGCGCAGCTGTTCGACGAACCCAACCTCCGTTCGGGTCAAATCAACGTGGAAACCTTCAAGGGCATCGTGCAATTGAGTGGTTTCGTCGGCACGCGGTCCGACATCGACAAAGCCGTATCGATTGCCCGCAGCGTCAAGGGCGTGGAATCGGTCAAGAACGACATGCGCCTTAAATAAACAGGAAAACCATTATGGAAACCATCGATAAAGCATCCAATTACGCCCACGAAGCGGTCGATATGATCGCCAACGCCTCCAACCAAGCGGCCGAAACGCTGGACCAAAAAGGCGAACAGCTGAAAACGGCCGAGCAGCGCATCGTAAAAAACTGCCAGGTTTATATCCGCGACAATCCGGTAACGGCATTGGGCATCGCGGTGGCGGGCGGCTTTTTGCTCAGCCGTCTGTTGAGCAGCCGCTAAACCGCGCTGCCCGGCATGGCCCCGAAAACTTCCGCCAACTCGGGCGACGACTCCGGCGCTTTTTCGGCGATGCCCGCCGAATCGCCGGCCGACGCCGGCTTGCTGGCTCAGATGGGCTCTCTGTGGGCGGAATACCAGGATTTGAATCACGATCGCTTTCGGCTCGCCGCGCTGGAAACGCGGCGGGCCGGCCAAAGCCTGGTGACGATGTTGATTGCCGCGGTCATGCTGGGCTTGCTGCTCAGCGCGGCCTGGCTGGGCTCGCTGGCAGCCGGCGTGCAATGGCTAATCGAGCATGAGTTGCGGGCCAGCAGCGCCATCTGGTTGGCGGTCGCCTGCAATTTAGTGCTGGCGTTGAGCCTGTTCGGCATCATCCGTCGCCGCGCCCGCTTTTTGCAATTCCCTGCCACGCAACGCAGTCTCAAGCCCCTGGCCGAACGACATACCGATCGGGACCTGCGCTGATGCGGTTCCGGCCACTATCCAAACCCGCCGGCCCCTCTTTGGATGCGCAAATCAGCCATGCCGAACGGCAACTGGCCGAGCGGCGTCGCTCCATCAAAACGGACGGCGCAGTGCTACTCAGCAGCCTGTACAAACAAATGACCGCGCCCGCCAGCTTGTTGTTGGCCGGCGGCATCGGCTTTGTCGCCGGCGAACTGAGTCACTGCCCGGCGCCACCGAGTTCCGCGCCATCATCCGGCCGGCTCGGTCAACGCGAACCCCACAGCCGAACCACCCTGAGCGCCGCGCTGAGCCTGTTGCTCTCGGCCCATGCCTTGTACAAAGCCTTACCGATCGCCTGGCTGGCAAAGCACCTGCACTCATCCCGAATCCGGACAAGCGCCGCATTGCGCCGAGCTCGGCGTTCGATGCCGACGACCGCACCCGATAAGCTCGCAAGCTCGGGTAGCAGCGATCCAACCCCGCCCCGTCCCTAGTCGCAATCGATAGCATCCTATCCGATAGGGTTTCCAACAAACCCCCATCAGAAAATCGTCAAGCCACATAAATTTTTACGTTAGAGCCTCTTGCAAAATTACCATCCGTTCGAAAAAACCGACGTTACCACCAGTCACGAGCGGCAGATCTTTTGAGGTGGTAACCGCAATCTTGACCAACGAATCCAATGCTGTAGCGTGAAAAATTCGTAACCATTCAGAGGGCGTTTTGGGGGAGGGTCGTTACCCGTGGCGTTAAGTTAATCGGTTACAGTCAATGTAAGCCGCTGGATGAACGGAACCGAAATAAGGCGGTGGCTGAGCGGAGCCGAAGCCATTTCGCTTCGACGCCGCTCAGCGAACGGCATAGCTGACATTGAGGTGCTCATCCCCCCGCTCCGTTGGGAGAGGGCATTTTTACTTCGCGCTGAATAGTTATAAAAATCAAGCGAAAGCCTTATCGACGGCCCCAAAGGTGCGCCAATGAAAGTAAGGATTCCGGTCAATTACGGTCGCCAGCCTCCCCTAACCCGTTCAACGCCGACAGTATGCTCGGGTAATCGAAAACATTCGCAAGCCGGGATAGGGCAAGACCTAGTTTTGGGTCGATCTCGCCGATTTGTTGGATGATGGCTGAGATGCGTTCGATGTTCAGGCTCACCAGCGCCTCTCTCAGATCGTTACACAATTCAGCCGGCAAAACCTTCAGCATCATAGCGGTTAAAGCGACTGGCTCGGGCTGCTCTTCGGCCGCACTCTCGTGGTAAATGAATTTTATGTCCAGTTGCCGCGCCAGACAGTCGTAGATTTCCTCGAAGCGGTAAGGTTTACGCACGAAGTCGTCCATGCCGGCGTTCAGCATTTCCTGCTGCTGTTCCTTGAACGCCGAGGCGGTGACGGCGACAATTTTGACCGTCTGGCCGTCCGGTAACTGGCGAAGTCGCTGCGTTGTTTCGATACCGTCCATTACCGGCATGCGCCTATCCATCCAGATCAAATCGGGTTGCCAAGACTGGAACAGTTCCAGACATTGGGCGCCGTTACCGGCAATTTTGACTTCCAGTCCTAGGCCCGTCATCAGCCGGCTGAGCAATAGCCGATTTTCGTGCTGATCCTCGACGATCATGATCCGATATCGGGGTTGGCCTGGGGCAAGTCCTACCACTTCGCCCGGTTTCCGGGGTTCCGCGCCCAAAATGTCGGTGCCGCTCGCCGTTTCCACCGGTAGATCGACACGGAACAGAGATCCCTTACCCACGCTGCTCTCGACGCTGATACTGCCGCCCATCATCTGCACGAGTTGGCGGGTGATAGCCAAACCCAGGCCGGTACCGTGCTGCGCGTCCGCCTCGCCCAGTTGTACAAAGGGCTCGAACAAACGGCTTCGGTCTTCCGGCGCGATACCGGGACCTGTATCCTCGACCTCGATCAGCAGATGATACCGGGCATTGTTCTTGGCGCCCAGACGCATCGTCACGCCGCCGTGTTCGGTGAATTTCACCGCATTGTTGATCAGATTGATGAGAATTTGCCGTATCCTCGCTTCGTCGCTACGGATATAGCGTGGGAACTCGGACGACTGGTCGAGCAGCAGCTGCAAGGCTTTCTCCCTGGCGCGGATTTGCATCATTTCGACGACGTCCCGCACCATAGCACCGAGGTCGAACGGGGCTATTTCCAGTTGCAGGCGGCCCGATTCGATCTTGGCCATTTCCAGCACGTCGTTGATCAGGTTCAACAGATGTTCGCCGCTACGGTTGATGATTTCCAAGTTTTCGGCTTGCTGGCTGCTGAGTTGCGGGTCGCGGCGCATCATGCTGGAAAAGCCGAGAATGGCGTTCATGGGGGTGCGCAATTCATGGCTCATATTAGCCAGGAACATACTCTTGGCCTTGTTGGCCGCATCGGCGGCATCGCGCGCCAGCAACAGCTCCGCCGTGCGTTGCCGTACTGTCTCCTCCAGTTGGTCCTTGTATTGTCTCAGTTCGTCTTCCGCTTGTTTGCGTTGGGTAATGTCGGTGAACATCGCAAAAGAACCCTGAAAGCGCTGTTCGTCGTCAAGAATGGGAGCGGCAGAAACAACCGTCCACACCGCCTGCCCGTTTTTACGGCGGAAGCGGCGTTCGTAATGCTCCGCAAGACCTAGTCGCCGGTTCTCCATTTTTATCAAGTGATCCGGCGCATCCTTCTCGAACATGAAGTCTGTGATTGGCCGGCCATGCATTTCTTCACAAGTGTAGCCGAGCATATCGGCCATTCTAGGATTGGCGAAGGTAGTTCTGGCGTTCGGCCCCAGAACCCATATGCCCTCGTTCGCCGTGTCCACGATCCGACGGTATTGGGCTTCGCTTTGCTGTAACTCTGCGTAGATTTGGGCATTTTCCGCGGCATGCGCCTCCAGTACCGACATCATGCCGTTGAACGCTTGGGCCATGTCGACAATATCCTTCGGCCCGGTCAGCGCCGCCCGTACCAACGATTTGCCGGCTTCGGCGCGTCTCATGACCGCCGATAGCCGAATCAGCGGTTGCGTCATCCGCTTGGTCAACATGCGGATCAAGGCCAGAAACAGCAGCGCAAAAGAAAAGGATGTCGTCAGATTGGCGACGAAAATGCTGGCGGTCGTCTGCACCAGTGCCGCCTTACTCACCACGACGATTACTTCGCCGAGCAACTCCGGCGCGACGATTTCATTGAAGGGCGAACTGGCAGGTTGAGAATACACCGGCGCGATAAAGCGCCATGAATTTGGGCTTTCGGCGTCGAGAAACACGGCTTGCGCCGGGTCGGCCTTGCCGATATCGGCCGCGGCAGGCGCTTGGAAAAGCTCGCTGGAATCGGTCGTTCCGCGTTTTAACAATACTTGCCGGTTGGCATCGCGGATTTCCAAGCCGACGACGCCGGGAAACGCCAAGGTGGTGTTGACGGCTTCCGTCGCGTTATCGCCGGAAGCGTAAACCAGAGCCAGCGCACTTTGACGCGCAAGGCTGGCGGTGATACCCCGCCCCTGATCCAGCAAGTTGCCGCGCACCCGTTGATTGCCGAGCCACGATCCGACAACGGAAGCGAACAATGCCAGCAAAAAAATACCGACAGCAATCGTAACGCCAAGCTGGCGTTGGAATGTGTATTTGTCCAGGAAAGAAGCGAACTGTGGTTTCATGGTCCGGGAAGATTATTCATCGGGAAACGCCACATCGAAATCTTGCTGTCGACTGGTATTGATATCAAGGTGTTTGGCGGTGCGTAGGTTGATGGCCGTCAGCACCTCCCGTAGCAAAATCACGCCGTGCTCTCCGTAGTCGCCGGACGCCAGAAACCTTAACGCCATATCGGCCAGATGACCGCCCATTTTGCCATTATCGGGATAAAGCGAGAACAGCACCCCGCGCCGGACATGGCCGAAATTGCTGGAAAAAACCGCCAGGTTCCGGTTCCAGGACTCCTGCAACACCAAGGGCAGTGCCGAACTTTCCTCTACCGTGGTGGAATCCTGAAGTAGCCACAACGCATCTTGGCGACTGTCGGCGTTGTTGAAAAAGTCCTGATAACCTTGCACCGCGCTATGCAAATCCTGCGCTTCGTACGTCACCAGTTCCAAGCCTAGACTGCGCGCCGACATTTTTGCCTGGCGTATCAGCCAGGCATTTTGCTTTGGGTTGTAAACCGCGAACACGCGACGCGTGGCTGGCAACAGTTTTTTGAGCAACTCAAACAACAAGGCCGGGTCCGGCGACAGGCTGTGTAACGGCAAATCGCGGATGCCATTGTCCGGCGCAGTGATGACGCCGCCCATCACCACGCCGATGTCTCGATCCAGGCTGGCGGCGATGCCCATGCCCTGTCGCCCAAGCGCGATGACCACCTTGATATTTTGTTGGCGTAAACCGTTTTTCAGGTCATTGATGTTCACGTCCGGCGCTACGGCATATTTGACAGTCTGGGTTGTGGAATCGATACCGCTAATAATCTGTTCGAACACGGTGCGGTAGGGCTCGGCGATGTCGGGATAAATGATCGCAACGGCTGTTTTCCCCGTCTGAAAGGCGACGGCCGTTGGGATAGGGGTCAGCAGTAAAAGACTCATCAGCGCCGCTATTAAGCCGTTGTGCCGCCGTCGGCTATAGAGGAATCTGGTCATCGGCTTCAAAACGAAAAAGTCGCTTGCAGATAAAACGAACGCCCAGGCATCGGTAAATCATAGGGGAGTGAGGTGCCCGGCGCCAGGCTGGGTTCCAGTACCGTGGCATCGAACAGGTTGCGGATCGACGCCGCGAAATCCCAGCCCTTTTTACTATTATCGGTGCGCAGCGTCAGGTCGAAGGTCGTGTAATCGCGTATCGGCGGCCGGGCGTCGCCGTAGGCACGCTTGCGGTCGCCCACCCAGTTGACTTGAACGCTGGCCAGCCAGGGTTGCATGAAACGCCAGTCGCTGCGCGCATAGACATGGTGGTGCGGCATGTAGCCGGCATCCTGATTGTGGGTTTCGTCGATCGAGGTCTGGAAGGAATAATTACCGGTCAGCCTCAATGAAGAGGTGGCATCCCAGGTAGTTTCCAGTTCCAGTCCGCGACCATATTGTTTGCCGGTGTTTTGAAAAGCGAGTCCTGGCGCCGGCGCTGGATTGGCGACGGCAGAAATGATCTGAGCCAAATCGTATTGAAAAAAGCTCAGGTTTACTTCGGTATCGCGGCGTGCCTGCCAACTGATATCGACCTCGTAGGTGTCCATGGTTTCGGGTTGCAGACCGGGATTGCCTCCCCCGGACGGATTGATGCCGTACTGCTCGTTGAAAGACGGCGCGCGAAAGGCCCGGCCCCAGAGGAATTTGGCAGTCAGGTCCAGATCGACGTTCCAGACCATCGCCAGTCTCGGATTGACGGTAACGCCGAAATCGGAATAACTGTCGTAGCGCACCCCTGCGGTCAAGGTCCAATCCGGGGCGAAACTCCATTCGTCCTGCAGGTAAAAATAATCGTCGATGCGGGTATGGGGCAAAATATGCGGTTGGATGCTGCCATAGTCGGTAACGGCACCCGTCGGCATGGGTAAGCCGTTAGGCAATAAAAAGAAATTCTTCAAGGTCCGGGTTTTATAAAGGTTCAGGTCGTCGTGGCCCCAGCCTATGCGCAGGTTGTGGTCGGTAAAGCCGGTATAGTTGGCGAAGGCCGAAATCCGGATTTGCCGCTCCCAGCGCGCCGGCGAGCCTATCATGCCGTCCGGATAATTAAACGGGCCGAGTCGGGTCCCGGCAGGGAACATGTGATAGTTATTGGCATCTTCCTTGTAGTGCAGGAAACTGGCCATGAAGCCCAGCCCCCAGTTTTTGGCGAATTGCGCGTCGTTCCAGGACAAATCGGCGTTGATGCGTTCGCTGGTTTCGGTGCCGATGGGATCGAGCGTCGCCGTCTGACCGACCCCCATGCCGAGATTGTCTCGCAGCTTATAGCCGGAGCGTAAGCGCCATTTGTCGTAAGCCAGATCGAGGTTGGCGTCTACGCTATCGTAGCCGGTGTTGACCGGCCCCGGCGCTTCGGAGACATGAGTGCCGAAAAACTGGTCGCGCGACGTTTGGGAATCCTCGATGATGGTTTTCTTGAAACCGTCGGTGGCGCCGACATTGACGTAGGCCGCGACATCCACCTCGCCCCATTTGCCGCCGTGTTGCGCCCAGGTGTTCCAGGTATCGAACGAGCCGCCGCGCGCCCCGATTTTGGTGCCGTCGATGTCCTTGGCGGTTTTGGTGATGATGTTGATGACGCCGGCATAAGCATCGGCGCCATATAGGGCCGAGCCGGGGCCGCGAATCACCTCGATGCGGGCGATGTTGTCCAGCGGCAGCCCCCCCCAGGCTTGCCCCCTGTCGCCACGAAACAGGGTATTTATCGAAATGCCGTTCTGCAGCATCAAGACCTGAGGATTGGTGGGGTTGCCGACGATGCCGCGAAATTGATACATCGGTGTGTATTCGATGTAGGACCGCTCGACATGCACGCCCGGCACGGTTTCCAGCACCTCGTCCAGATCCTTGGCGCCCATCGCCGCGATGTCTTCGGCGGTGATCACCGTCGCGGTCGAGGGTGCGCGTTGCAACGGCTGCGGACTGCCGGTGGCGATACTGACGGTGTTTTTGTCGCCGTAAACCAGCGCCAAGTCTTCTTCCTCGGCATTCGGCGCGGCCAGCGAGACCGTGATCCAAAGCAATGTCGGCACCGTGGCGGCGAGACTTGCGACCGTATTTTTCATGACGCCTCCTTTTGAGCAATCATTTGTGCCGCAATTGGAAAATAACGATCGTGCCCTCGTTGCCTTTACCCGACCTTTTTGGCCGATCAAATTTGACACATTGCCGGTTTTAAGTAGTTAGCCCTGAACTCTTCCATGCCATGTTTCATTTAGTGTCACGTCTAAAATTGGGTTTAATTATAGTTATGGCTAAAAATTAACTCTGATTTCCCCGCCCCGCCAAGGGCAGGTCGCTGGGGATGGCCGCTCCCGGACTAGGCTCGCGGGCATTCACATCAAACAGATTGCGCACCGAGAAGGCCACTTCGAATTGATCGTGGATATTCTTGCGGCGGAGAGTCAAATCGACCCAGGCGTAATCGTCCATGGCCGGGCGATTGTCGCCGGCGGCCCGATCGCGGTCGATGATCCATTTAATCTGGGGGGTGAATTGCCAGTCGGGCAAAAATTCCCACTGAGCGCGTAGATAAACCTGATGATGAGGCGCGTAGCCGGCATCTTGATGGGTAGTACTGTCCGTGGACTTTTGGTAGGAATAGTTTCCCGCCAGTTTGAGGGTGTCTAGGGCTTTCCATTCGGCCTCCAGTTCGCCGCCATAGCCGTTTTGGCTGCCGGTATTTTGGGCCGTTATGCTGGTTGAGCCGATGTCCGGCACGAAACGAATAACATCCTTCCACCAATAATGGAAGAAATTGACGCCCAAGCGCAGTTTGTCCAAGGGGCGACAGTCGAAGGCCAGCTCGAGACTATCCATGGTTTCCGGTTTCAGGCGCGGATTACCGTTGGCTCCGGGATTGTTGACGTTATAGAGCTCAATGAAGGCCGGTGCGCGGAAGGCACTACCCGTACATCAGCTTAGTGGTCAGATCGTAACGGGTCTCCCAAACCAGGGCCGCTCGTGGATTGACCGTCTCGCCAAAGTCCGAGTAGCGGTCGTAACGCATACCGGCAGTCAACTGCCAGTCTCTAGCGAATGCCCATTCGTCCTGGATCAGGAAAAACGCGTCCGTGCGATCCTTGGTCGGCAGATAAACTAACGGTGTGTTCGAGACATCCACCAGCGGGGTGCCCGGCAGCAAGGGAATTGGGGTTCCCGTGACCGGATCCAGACCGAAATTTTTCTGCTCCCGTACCTTGTAAATGCTGTCGTAGTTGAAGCCGGCACCCAGACGCAAGGTATGCGCCGAAAAGCCTCGATAAACGGCGGCAAGGTTTGCGCGAGCGTGACGTTCCCAGTTTTCCGGAACGCCTCTGAAACCGTTGGCAAACGTGACGTATTGCACCGGATTGGCGAAATCGATCAGACCGTTGGCACCTATGGGTAAGCGAGCGCCTGGAGGAAAAGCCCCGGTATTATGCTGGTCGCCATCCAAATAACTGAGTCGCGCCATCATCTCCCAATTCTCGGCGAAGTCAGCGTTCTGGTAGGTGAGATCGGCATTCCAGCGATCGCTGCCTATCATGGTCACCGGATCCAGGGTCTGTATCACGCCGGCCCCGCTGCCGTAATTGTCGCGATGCTGCAGGCCGCTGCGGAAGCGCCAATGGTCGCGGGACAAATCCAGACGCGCGTCCAAATTGTCGCGCGATAGGTTGACCGGACCGGGCGCCAGCGAGGCGTGGGTGCCCAAAGCCTGGTCCAATTGGCTCTGCAAATCGGATTCGATAATGGATTTCTGCCCGGCGGAGGTGTGGTATTCCAAGCTTGCGGCCACGTCGAAGCCGGCCCATTCGCCGCCGCGCAAGGCCCAACCGTCATAGGTATCGAAACTGCCGACTCGCCCGCCTACTTCCGTGCCGTTGATCTCGTCCTTGGTCTTGGTGATGATGTTGATCACACCGGCGAAAGCATCGGCGCCATATAGGGCCGAGCCCGGTCCGCGTACCACTTCGATGCGGGAGATGGCCTGCACCGGCATGCCGCCCCAACTCAAGTTCCTGTCACCCGTGTAGGAGGTGATGGGGACGCTGTTGATCAACATCAGCACCTGCGGGTTGAAGCCGGAATAAACACCGCGAAACGTATAAATCGGGTTGTATCCAAGATAGCTGCGTGCCACGTGCGGTTTCCAACACCTCGTCGATGTCCGTCGCGCCCATGGCCTTGATGTCCGCCGCGGTGACCACGGACGCCACCGCCGGCGCCTTGCTGACCGGTTGCTTGGTGCCAGTGGCGATGCTGACCATTTCCTCGCCGCCGTAAACCTGCGCCAAGTCTTCTTCCTCGGTAGAGGATGCGGCCAGCGAGACTGTCGCCCAAATCAATAATGGCGCGGCGATCACAAGAGATACGGTCAAACTTTTCATCATGCCCCCTGACGCGCACAAGCGATTGCCGCTACTGAAAAAATGCGCAATCTACCTTGCCCATGCTTCCGATCATTCAGTGCGATCGAGTACTTCGCAATACCCAATAAATGGGTAGTTTCAAACCGCCCCTACTTTATTTCTTTTCGCGTATTTTCCAAAATTCGGTTTACTTAATCATAGTACCGAGCCACTTGAAAAATTACCGTCCGTTCGAAAAACTGGCCGTACCATCCGCCGCTGGCGGCTGAAGTAGCCCCGCAGGGGTAGGGTTACTGCGTTATGTCATCGTTGTTCTCGACAATCAGACAAGGCGATCCCGACAACCGACTAGATTGACAACTAAAAATGGCTCAAAGCGATTTTAAGTGACCAACCTCAGCAACTGATTCGCGGTCGGCACGAGTACCTCAAACATCAATTGGCACATGACCGCGCCGGCGAATCGCGCTGATCGCAATGTTGGATAACGTACCGACGCAGCCACTACAAGTGCTTAAACTGGCAACATGACTTTACCGAAATCAATACCCAACCCGATTAAATTCACATCCTTGGCACGGATCGCGATCATTGGATTGCATGTTTCCGATTTGCCGGACAGCTGGTTCAACGCTCCCAAGTATTGGTAATCAGCGGCAAGCAAACCGCTGTCGCCCCACCCTTAGTTCCACCACACCTTCGTCGAAGCGTAGGTTTGCTTGCCCACGTGCACCGGCACCCCTTTTCTTAACGTCCACGATCCAACCAGCGCGTTGCTATTGCCTTGGCTGCCCGTGGCGCGCGCCTGACACAAAGACCGAGCGGGGCTAGGCTCCGCGAAATGCATGGTCGCAAGAACTCTGTCAAAGCCGGTCTTGCCAGGCAAAACCGGCCGAGGGGTAAGCGCCATTGGATGGCAATTTGTTCACTTAAACCTATCGAGAAATACCTATGAAAAAGATCCCCTATTTAAAGACCTCGCTCGCCGCGTGCCTATTGGCGGTTTCCGGCGCTAGTTCCGCTAGCGTTTGGGCACCGAACGACGGCGACGTTAACTTTATGTCGTTTAGCACGTCATCGTTTCCGTTCCCTTCGCTGACCGATACCTTCGGAATTTTCGAAGACACGGCGATGATCGGCGCGGCCGCGCCCGTCCTCTCCTTTACCGGTGTCGGCGCGGTATCGTTCGTTGCCAGCGGAGCCAATTACCATATCGGCACCGCGACCGCTTCCGGCACCTTGCTGGGCTCTAGCAATTTCCAAGTCGGCATGTTGTCCGGCGGCGTTTGGAGCGCCGCATTCGGCAACGCCAATTTGGGTTCGGATGCGGTGATGTTGGCTTTCGCCGACACGGAGGAATTCGATAATTTGCACTTTCTGTACGCGTTCGACATTAGTCCTTCGAAAGCCACGGACGATGGCCCCGCCACCGTACCGCTACCCGCTTCGGTGTGGATGATGACCAGCGCCTTGCTGGGCTTGTTGTACACCGGCCGAGCTAAATCGAAGGTTTCCTAAGTTCTAGTTAGGGATAGCCGGCGCGAGCTTGATGCTCGCGCCGGCCTTTTTTTGGCTGGCTCTTCCGGCGCCGCTGACTCATAAGCTGAGCTGATCGCGCCATTCCATTCCCTTGCCTCCCCCAAGCGTCTATCCTCGCAACTCCCTGGTTTGCGGCTGAAGCCTCTAACCGCGCGCTATAGCCATCGCACTTAAAATTTCGGTTTTTTATCCCCTCGCCCTATCCATCACCCGGCGGGCGACAGGGAGCGGATGTGCCGAAATTTGAAGCGCGAAAGCTATATGTTGGTATACCGGGGTAAGGTCAGCGACTCACGATCCGCCACGCATAAAAAAACGGCGGGGATTAGCCCGCCGTTGTCATCGGCATCGAAAACCGTCCGGCCTTATTTAGCGGAGTTCAAATGCGACACCGCGTCTTCCGAGGATTTTTTCGCCAAGTCGGCATGGCCTTGTTTTGCATGCCCGATCGCCGCATCCAGACTCTTGAGACTGGCTTTCATATGCTCCTCTATGACGATGATATGCACCTTGGCTTCATCGGCATGATCCACGATGCTTTTGACGTCGCCGGCACTGTCGGCGGCGTTGGCATGCTCCAGCGCCAACGCGAAGTGCCTATCGGCCGCTTGGACGTTGCAGGTGTAAACGCTCAACAGCATGGCGCCGCCGAGTCCGATCAATGGGTTCGAAACAATCTTCATAAGGGTTTCCTTGTATGGGTTTAGGCATTGCCGCGCGCCGATTCCGGCATCAACATCGGCGATCTCAATAACGGTCGCTTTTTTCGGCTTTTTTTGCGTTGCGCCTGACCGGGATAAACCCGCCCCGGTCTCGGCCGGCAGTCATCTGCATATCGTCTTCGTAATCCTCGGCGATGTCGTGACGGCGATTACCGCGAATCTCGACGACCATGATTTCGTCGGCTTGCGCCGGGTGTTGGTTGGGAACTTTATTCATGTCGAACTCCTGAATGGCCGACCCAAGCCGAATTGGCCAGGGTCAAAGCGGAGAATATTCAGTTTCCACGCTCAGTCATCAAGATACCGGTTTCTCCCGCGCCGGTCGGTACGGCGCCGCACAGATGGCTCGCGCCACTAAGCTCTGCTAGCGCTATAGGTTGCCCAATACGACCGACACTTGATGCCGTTGCCCGTCGTCGAGCAACGCAATCCCGTCGGTGATCGATTGCGCAACCCCGTCCAGCTCCAGACCGACCACGCCGCGCGAAACGCCGTCCGGATTGTCCACGCGGATGTCGTAAACGCTGTCGCCATGCCGATACTCCATCCGGTAAGTAGGCCAACCTTTCGGAATACAGGGCGCGAACAGCAGCCGGTCGCCGCGCCGTTGTAAACCCAGCACGGTCTCCAACCCGGCCCGATAGAACCAGCCGGCCGCGCCGGTGTACCAGGTCCAACCGCCGCGCCGGGCATGCGGGGCTTCGGAATAAATGTCCGCCGCCAGCACATAGGGCTCGACCTTATAGGCATACACGCCGGTGCGGCTGGCGGTGCGTTTAATCGGGTTAAGCATGCGCAGCAATTCGCCGGCTTGGTCGCCGTCGCCGAGCAGCGCATAGGCAATCACCGACCAAATCGCCGCGTGAGTATATTGCCCGCCGTTCTCGCGAATGCCGGGCGGATAGCTTTTGATATAACCGGGATCGCGTTCGGTCTTGTCGAACGGCGGCGTGAACAACAGCACCAGGTCGTCGCCGTAACGCACCAAATATTCGCGCACCGACGCCATCGCCCGCCGCGCCCGTTCCGGCTCGGCGGCGCCGGAGATGACGGCCCAGCTCTGGGCAATGGCATCGATGCGACATTCGGCGTTGGTCGCCGAACCCAGCGGCGAACCGTCGTCGAAATACGCGCGCCGGTACCAGGCGCCGTCCCAAGCTTCCGCTTCCAGCGCGACTTGCAGCCGCTCGGCGTGCTCGCGCCAGCGGCCTGCCCGTTCGGATTCACCGCGCGCCTCGGCAATCTCGGCGAAGGCCGACAGCGACGCGATCAGGAACCAGGCCAGCCAGACGCTCTCGCCCTGGCCCCGATTGCCGACCCGATTCATGCCGTCGTTCCAGTCGCCGCTGCCGATCAACGGCAAGCCGTGCGCGCCGGTCGTCAAACTCAAGTCCAACGCTCGGGCGCAATGCTCGAACAAACTGGCCGAACCCTGGGTTTGGCCCGGTTGAAAATACGCGTCGTCCTGGTCGGCCGCCAACAGCGGTCCTTCCAAAAACGGGATTAATTCATCCAGCACCGGCGTATCGCCACTGACCTGCAAATAATGCCGCACCGCAAACGGCAACCAGACCCGGTCGTCGGAAAACCGGGTACGCACGCCGCGACCGGTGGGCGGATGCCACCAATGCTGCACGTCGCCCGGCTCGAACTGGCGGCCGGCGGCGCGCAACAGATGTTCCCGCGTCAAATCCGGCCGGCTCACCGCCAAGGCCATGCCGTCCTGTAATTGATCGCGGAAACCGAAGGCGCCGCCCACCTGATAAAACGCCGCCCTCGCCCACATCCGGCAACTCAGGGTCTGATACAGCAACCAGCCGTTTAATAGAATGTCCAGCTCGCGGTCCGGCGTTTCGACTTGGACCTGGTGCGTAACGCCTTGCCAAGCTTGCTTCACCACGGCGAAGCGGCTTGCCATGTCGAAAGCCCGATGGCGGCGGATCAACTCGACGGCATGGGTTTTGTCGCGACCCTGTCCCAGCAAAAACACGATCTCGATGCGTTGCTTAGGCGCCATTTCCAGCGTCGTTTGCAAGGCCGCGCACGGGTCCAAGCCGGCGCCGACCCGGTTCTTCAGCGGTTTGCGACTCGACAAGCCGGCCGGCGCCTCCAAACTGCCGTTACGACCGAGGAATTCGCCGCGATTCGCGGTCCAAGCCGTCTGCCGGCCGGCCAGATCGGCAAACGCGACGCGTTGACCGAATTCCGGATCCCAGGGGTTATAGGCCAGCAAAGCGCCGGTATCCGAGTCCAGTTCGGTGACGATATGCGGTGCCGTCACGCTGCGCGAGGCACCCAGCACCCATTCCAGATAGGCCGTCACGGTCAGGCGACGGTGGCGGCCGGACTGGTTGGTCAGAATCAACGACGACAGCTTGATCGGATCGTCCGGATCGACGAATTGCAGCAGTTCGGCACGGATGCCGTGCGAGACGTGCTCGAAGCGGCTGTAACCCTGGCCGTGCCTGATCAGATAGCCGGCATTCTCGACCCGAATCGGCAACACGGTCGGGGTCCATAATTCCTGCGTTTCGTCGTCGCGCAAATAAAACACTTCGCCGGGCGCGTCGCCGACCGGATCGTTGGACCAGGGCGTCAATTGGTTTTCCCGGCTATTGCCGGCCCAGGTGCAACCGCTACCCAGCTCCGAAACGGTAAAACCGAACCCTGGATTGGCAATCACGTTAATCCAAGGCGCCGGCGTCCACTGGCCTTTATCCAGCACGATCACATATTCGCTGCCGTCTTCGGCGAAGCCGCCGAGGCCGTTGAAGAACTCCAGGTCCGGCACCGCCAGGACCGGGGCGACTTCCACCGCCCGCGCCGCTCTATGGACAATGAACGGCGAGGCCGGCCGCGGATGACGCAGCAACTGTTCGGCCAAGGTGCCGCGATGGCCGACCAACACCGCCCGAGCCGCCGTTTGCAACAAGCGCCGCTCTTCCAGAGACAGCACGCTGGCTTGCAACGCGAAAATCGCGCCCTGTTGGCCCTGATCGGCGGCGGCGCGGGCCTGATTCTCCCGCACCAGATTTTCCAGCAAGGCCTGCAAGTCCTCGACGTAGGACACTTCCTTCTCGTTTAAGATCAGCAAATCCACGGCCAATCCCTTGATGCGCCAATATTCGTGCGCGCGCAACAATTGCTCGACGATGCCCCGCTCTTCCGGTTCGCCGACCCGCAACAACACGATGGGCCGGTCGCCGGAAATCCCGTGTCGCCAAAGTCCGCCGACGTTCAGCGTATTCGTCTGCGACAGCTTACCGGCCGGTCGCAGCGACGGATCGGCGAAAATCAAGCGGTTAGCCAGCATTTGAAACAATTGCGCTTCATCGGGCTTGGTGCGCAAATGGTGCAATTGCACGTGCGCGTGCGTCCAGGCCAAGGCCGAGACCCGCTCCCAAGCCACCGGATTGTGGTATTTGTCGGCCAAATCCGCCGCCGCTTGGCGCGAGGCCGCCACCAGCGTGGTAAAGGTCAGATGCTCGGTCGCGCCGGCCGCCACTTTCACACGGGTACGCAGACTGAATATCGGGTCCAATACGCAGCCCACCGTATTGCTCAACGGCCTGCCGTCCATCACCGCCAGCGACGCGCGCGCCGTTTGGCCCCGGCCGATAAAACGGGCCCGGTCGGTTTCGTATTGCAGCCCGTCGCCGCTTTGCCGATCGGCCAGTACGTGCGCGGCCCAAACCGGCGCGTCGTCCGGCGCGCGCGGACGCCGATGCGCCAGTAAGGCACGGGTCTGCGGCCAGTATTCGGTTTGCACGAACAGATTGGAGAAGGCCGGATGGGCAATATCCGCGGCCGGGGTGGTCAACACGATTTCCGCATACGAGGTGACCTCGATTTCGCGCGAGTATGCGCCGTTGTTGGTCAAGCTCAACCGGCGAATTTCGGCATCGTCTTCCGGCGACACCACGATTTCCAGCGTGGCGACGATCAAACCGTCGGTGCGGGTAATCCGCGCCCTGTCCTCGACAAACACCACCTCGTAATGGTCCGGGCAGGCCGCCGTCGGCTGATAGCCGGCCGACCAGACTTTGCCGGTTTCGACATCGCGCAAATACAGATAACTACCCCAGGCGTCGCGGGTGGGATCTTCCCGCCAACGGGTTACGGCCTGGTTGCGCCACAGGCTGTAGCCGGAGCCGGCGGCGGTGATCATGACCGCGTAACGGCCGTTGGACAGGAGTTGAGTGGACGGTACCGCCGACATCGGCGAACACAAGCGCCGCACCGGCGGCTGTACGGTTTCCTTGACATCGGACAGCTCTTGCAACAGCGGCGGCACGCTGGTGTCGGCGCCGTGCGGAATGCGTTCCTGCAGCAGCAAATGCGCGGACTGAATCAACGCCGCGCGGTGGAAGCGGTGGCGCATCGTCCCGTCGTGCACCACGTTGGCGAAGGCCACCAGCGACATGCCTTGATGATGCGCCATATAGCAACGTACCAGAGCCACCCGCTGGCCTTCCGCCAGCCGAATCGGTGTGTAGTCCAAGGCTTCGTAGAAACCGTAGCGTCCCACGCCGCCTTCTTGCTCCAGACGCGCGAAGTTTTCCGCGGCGGCGTGCGGCAAATACATCGCCGCCAAGGCCGTCGCGTAAGGCGCGATCACCAGCTCCTCGCCCAAGCCGCGCTTCATGCCCAAGCCGGGCACGCCGAACGCCGAGTATTGATAGGTCAAATACACGTCTCGGCCGTTAAACGCCGATTCGGACACGCCCCAGGGGACGCCGCGCTCCCGGCCATAGGCGATCTGCCGCTTGACGACCAGCCGGCAGGTCTGATCCAGCAAGCTGTAGCGCGGGGTAAAGGTCACCAGCGACGGCATCAAATATTCGAACATCGAGCCGGACCAGGACAGCAAGACCGTGCCGTGAGCGACCCGCGTCACCCGCCGGCCCAGATGAAACCAATGACTGCTCGGCACGTCGCGTTTGGCGATCGCGATAATGCTCGCCAAGCGGGCCTCCGAGGCCAATAGATCGTAGTAACTGGAATCGATGACACCTTGGGCGACGCGGTAGCCGATCGCGAACATGTGGCGACTGGCGTCGTACAAGAATCGAAAGTCCATCTCGCGGAACCAGCTTTCCAACTGCTCGGCGAGCAGATCGAGGCGTTGGCTCAAGGTTTCCGCTTGCTCGCCGGCCCGGCGCAGCAACACCGTCATCGCGGTAATCTCGGAACTCGCCGACGCCGGGCGGTCGCACGCCTGACGATTCGCCCACAGCGCATAGCGCTCCGGCAGATGGCACAGCGGCGTGTCCAGATCGAATGGATGGCTTGGCGGGTCGGATGCGGGGTGGTAGCGCGCCAGAAAATGAATCCACGGCATCAAAGTCGCCACGTCACGCGCATGCGAGCGGATGTCGTCTCGCAGCAAACCGGCCCACACCAGCACTTCGTTGCCCTGGCTATCACCGCGCTCGACGGCATGGGCGTTGGCCAGATCGTGCAAGGCGCCGACGCAATCGGTCAGGCGCCGCCACAATCGACTCCATTCCTCGGCATCGGCGGGGCGCGCGCCGAGCAATTCGCCCAGATCGGCGACTTTGTGGCGCAACTCCGCCAAGCTCACGGTTAGCGTGCGCCGATCGTCGCTGAGTTTGGCTAACGCGTCGCTCAATAAAGCGTGGGTATCGGCCAAGCCGATCAACGCGTTGGACAAGTCCAGCGGCCGATTCGCCATTTCCCGGCAGGCCTGAGCCAGCGTCAACAAGTGGCCGGCCAGATTGCCGCTATCCACGGTGGACACGTAGCGCGGCTCCAGCGTCTGTAAATCGCGGGTGTCGTACCAGTTGTAGAAATGGCCGTGCAGGCGCGGCAACCCGGCCAGCGTCGCCACCGTGGCCTCCAACCGTTCGATGGCGTCGGTCAAACCCAGCCAGCCAAAATCCCGCGCCGCCACGATCGACAACAAATACAAACCGAAATTGGTCGGCGAACTGCGATGGGCGATCACCGGCCGGGGGTCTTCCTGAAAATTGTCCGGCGGTAAAAAGTGTTCCTCGGCGGTCACGAAGGTGGTGAAAAACCGCCAGATGCGCCGGCCGTGGCAACGCAATCGAGCACTGTCGGCCGGCAACAGTACTTCGGCGCTATCGATTTTCGGCGGCAAACTCAAGGCCCGCGCCACCACCGGCGCCAACCACCACAACAATAAAAACGGCGCGGCCGCGACGATCGCGTCCGGATTGAACACCACCACCAGCGCGCCGGCGCCAAACACCACCGACGAGGAATGACTCAACGGCCGGATCAGATTTTTCAAGGCGTGCCCGGCGCCGGCCTTGGCCTGTAAGGCCGTCACCCACTTCAACAGTTTGCGGCGGGTAATGAATAGCCTGACCAGCGTGGTCGAGATGGCGTCGGCCATCAGCCAAGCTTGCTGAGCCAACAAGGTCAGCGCCACTAGGCTGTTGCACAATGCCCACGCGACGTTTTCGCCGGTGCCGCGCAGATGAGTGGCGATCGAAATGCCGCGTCGGGGCGCGCTAAAACCGGCGGTTACCGCCAACACCGCCGGAAAGGCCAGCGCGGTCAGTACGAAGGCGTTCAAGGCCAGCAGCGGCGCGTTCGGCAAACTCCAGCCGAGCACCAGCGCCGAGAACGCCGCCGGTGCAGACAGCGAACGCCGGAGATTGTCCAACATTTTCCAGCGACCAATCATTGGCATTCCCTTGCCCCGCGCGCCGAAGATCCAGGGCAACAACTGCCAATCGCCACGCACCCAGCGGTGTTCGCGCGAAGCGGCCACCTCGGTATGCGACGGAAATTCCTCGAAAAACTCGATATCGCTGACCAAACCGCAGCGGGCGTAGACGCTCTCGAACAAATCGTGGCTGAGCTGGGTATTGTCGGGCACCCGTCCGGCCAATGCCGCCGCGAAACTGTCCACGTGGTAGAGACCCTTGCCGCTGTAGGTACCCAGGCCGAACAGGTCCTGATACAGCTCGGACACCGAACTGGCATAAGCATCGGTACCGGAAGCGCCGGCGAAGATCTGGTGAAACATCGAGCGCTCCTGGCGTTGCGGCAAGGTCGGCGTGACGCGCGGTTGCAGAATGCCGTAGCCGTCGACGACGGTTTGACGGCGCGCATCGAATACCGGCCGATTCAACGGGTGGGCAGCCACACCCACCAGTTGCGCGACCACGCCCATCGGCAGCTTGGTGTCGGCATCCAACGTGATGACGTAACACACGCCCGGCGGCGCGCTGGCCGGCGCGCCGTCCATCGGCAGAAACGAGGTGTCTGTCGCACCGCGCAGCAGGCGATTGAATTCCTGAAGCTTGCCGCGCTTGCGTTCCCAACCCATCCACTTGCCTTCGCTGGGATTCCAGAGCCGCTTGCGGTGAAACACATAAAACCGTTGCCGAGCGTATTTCAGATTCAACGCGGCGATGGCCTCGACCGCCACCGCCAGCAGTGCCGCGTCGTCCGGCTGACTTTCCTGTTCGGCATCCGCCCAGTCCGACAACAACGCAAAGCGCACCGCGCCGTCCGGATTGGCGAGATAGCGAATTTCCATTTGCTCTATTTGTTGCAACACCCCGGCGGCGTTGACGAACAACGTCGGCACCACCACGAAGGTACTCAAGGCCTCCGGCACGCCGTCCTTGAGCTCCAGGCGCGGCAGATGATTGGGCGGCAAGCCGGCCACGATAAAATGGTTCATCCAGCCGATGGCGATGTCCGATGCCGGAAACGCGAACGCCAACGCCAATGCGCATAACTGCCAGCCGGTTAAACCGGCGCTCGCCGATGCGCTCAACGGCAACAGCAACAGCAGCAAGGTCAATACCGCCAGACTGACCACATAGGCGGTACCGGCGTGACTGACATAACTGCGCAACAGTCGTTGTTTCAGGCCGGGCCGATAACCGACCTTGGTTTCG
The DNA here is from genome assembly GCF_050275925.1 of Methylomonas sp. MS20. NCBI lineage: Bacteria > Pseudomonadati > Pseudomonadota > Gammaproteobacteria > Methylococcales > Methylococcaceae > Methylomonas > Methylomonas sp. MS20. The sequence continues at coordinate 2,493,197 of NZ_CP189962.1, read as the reverse complement.
AAGCGGTAACGGCCGGCGCCGATCAAGTAATACCCCGGTTCGGTTTGACGTTCATCGCCGCCATCCCGCGTTACGGCGATTTGCACTTCGGCAATCGCCAGTCTGGCAATCTCGACTTCCGAGGCCGGCGAGCGCTTGGCCAATTCCTCTATCGCATGGCGATAGCGATCGCGGGTCAGAAAATCCATCGCCAGATAGCCTGCGTGCCCGCGCAAACAAGCGTCCACCAGACTAACGTCTTCGACGAATTGCGGCCATTCGAACGCGGAAATCGCCCGCATGCTGGTAATGATGTTACGCACCGTCAGATTGTCGGCGATTTGCGCGGCATGCTCTTGATGCACGATGTCGTCCAGGCTCAGTCCCTGTTCGGCGAGCCAGTCGGTCAGAAACGCCAGGGATAGCGCCACCGCCGGATGCGGGTCGTGCGAGCGCTGCAGTATTTGTACCGCGTACGCTTGCCGCAACGGCTCGGACGGCAGCACGCCGGCCGGAATCGCCGGCTCCGGACTGTCGCTACGCGCGACGATTTGTTCGACTTCATCGACAAACTGGTCGGCCAAGCGACGGCCGTTTTGCGAACGCATGATGTTCACGGCCAGCCGGCGCAGATTCTCGACCAGCAACACCCGCAACGTGATCGGAATGGCCCACAATTCGCCGAGCGTCAGCGGCTCGACGCTTTGGTAAGCATTCACGAACAGAGACAGTAATTCCGGCGAAAACCGGCTGTCGGTGTGGGCCACCAAGGCCCAGGCGATACCGTATACCCGCGGATAGCCGGCCAACACGCCTTCGGCCAGTTTGGGCAATTCCCGCGAATAGCTTTCCGGCAAATCGACGTGAATGTCGCTGATCTGCTCTTCGATGACGTGAAAATTGTCCAGCAACCATTCCGCCGCCGGCGTGATGGCATGCTGTTGCTTGACCGCGCGCGCCACGGCTTTATAGGCCTCCAACAATACCAAGGCATTCTCGCGAACGCGCGGAATCAGCTTGCGGCCTTTCTTTAAATGCGTGACTTTTTGGGCGCGCGCCAGACTGACCGCATGCTGTTCCAGCCGTTCCGTGTTGAACAATTCAAAACGAATCGGCGCTTCCTCGCCGCCGGGATGTTCGCTTCTGACATGCCGCCGCTGTTCTCGCCGTTTGGCCATGAATAATCGCTCCGAGTGGAATGGGGTGGTCGCGCGGCCGGGCCGGCGAGGTCGATAGGGTTCCCGCCAGACGATTGAGACGAAGAACGGCTTGGGCCGGACGCCGACCAGCCCAAGGTTTACCAAAAGTCGGCAGGCTAAATCCTGCCGAGCACCACCAAAATCAGGATGATGACTAATATCAAGCCTAAGCCGCCACTGGGTCCGTATCCCCACGACCGGCTATGCGGCCAGACCGGAATAACGCCCAACAACATCAGGATTAACAGGACAAGCAGAATGGTGCTCAGTGACATGATGGTTCTCCAATTGAGGCGAGGCTGTGATAGGAATAACGCGGCAAAACCTTTCGCGGAAACCAAGCGGCGTTAACCGTTACCCAGCGGATTTCCCAGGTCGCTAAGTCGCTCGGTAAATCCTCGCCAAAACCGGCGCGACCGACGATCTAGACTTGCCAACCGGAAACGCTTTGCCCATTCAACGGTGTATCAGCCCCAATACGCCGACGACAATCAAATACACCGCCACGAAATAATTCAGAAACCGGGGCACCATCAAAATCAATAGGCCAATCACCAGCGCCAATACAGGTTCAATTGCCGGATGCATTGCTTATCTCCGCGTAAAGTCGAGCTTGTAGCTTAGCGCTTGGCCCCGGCGGGAGTCTGTACGCTGTCGCACATACGTGCGGCGTTTTCAGCGGCCGACGCCGGGCAGCCACGGTTCGCGGGGTCGCCGCCAATTTGCCGCCGCTATTTCAGTTTGGCGGCGACATCGGCCAAACTGCTTCTTAAATCATCCCACACCCGGTCGGCCGTCAGTTTCATCGCATCCCAACCCTCATGACCGGACGCCTCCAGTTCGGTCATTTTTGCTTCGGCGGCCAGTTGCTTGGCGCGCAGCGCATTGAGTTCCTCGATGTAATTCAGTTTTACCAGTGCTGCGGCTTTCTCGGTTTTTTCGGATAACTGATCGATATCCGCGCTCCACTCTCTGAGCTGAGTCGCCAATATTTCGATGTATTCGTTTTTGGTTTTCATGGATGTCTCGCTGATGATGGGAGTTTGAACGACAATTCAACGGCTGCGATATCGAATGGCCCTTGACCCGTTCGCCGTTCGATTTAGGGGTTCGACCACGTAAACGACAACGGTGAACGGTGTTTGGCATCGACCGTGACCGGTTTGCGAATCGCTTGGCCGGCATGCTCGGCACTGACCTGATAGCGACCCGGCTTCAGTTTGGCGAACAGCATCGGGCCTTCGGAAACGGTATCCAGCACGATTGCGCCGTTGCCGTCGCTGATCCTGACCGTGACATCGCTCAAATACTCGCCGCTGCCTCGTGTCGAAAACAGCAGGCCCAGGTTGTAATCGGTGCGGACCTTTTTCAAGGCCGCTCGCTCGTCCTCGCCGATACCGCCGCTGATAAAGCTGACCTGACCTTGACTGCGTTCCTCGATCAACTCGGCGTGGGCGGATACGGCGTACAGCAAGCACGCTAACATTAAGGCCGGATAAGGTCTGTTCATGATCGTGACTCCGAGTAGCGGTGCGTTAAGGATTGGAACACGGTCCGGCCACCGAAGCCGACCGGGTGCCGGCCGGTCTTCGCTTGAGGCAATTTGACGGCCATTTCGACCTGTCAGCGGCTGGCTAGATTGCCGTTTTCGTCAGACAAAATGATTTCCACCCGGCGATTCAATTGCCGGTTGGCAGCCGTGTCGTTGTCCGCCACCGGATATTCTTCGCCGTAACCTCGGGTCATGATTCGATCGCTGTTCACGCCGCCGTCGACTAACGCGGTGCGCACCGCGTAGGCGCGCCGGTCGGAAAGTTCTTCGTTAAATTCGGCGCTGCCCTTGCTGTCGGTGTAACCCTCGATCAAGACCTTGTAGCCGGAATACTGTTTCAGAAAGTCGGCTAGTTTATCGACGTTGCGCAGTCCGCCGCTCTGCAAGCGTGCTTTATTGCTGCGAAACAGCACGTCGCCCAGCGTGATCACCAAACCGCGCGCAGTTTTCTTGGCGTTCAGTTGGTTGATCAAGATGTCCTGTTGAGCCAGCAGCGCCTGATCGCGCTCGCTGTTGACGCCGGCCACCGCCAATTCGGTGTTTTGTCTATCCACGGTTTGCTGACTGAGCGCCGCTTGGCGCTTGGCGGCATCGGCTTCGGCGGTTCTGGCATCCAAGCGCACTTGGTTACGTTTGCCTTCGGCGTTACTGACCGCGGTTTCGGCGACTTTGCGGATCGCGGTAGCTTGGGCGATGGCCACCTGTTGCGTCGCGACATAGGCAAAGTGATTGACGGCTTCATCCTCGTCGTCTTCGGCGTAGGCCAGATCGGCTTTTTTCAAGCTATCGTCGGCTTGCTTCATTTCCAGTTCGGCCAGCGTGCCGACTTGGGTATTGACGCGGGCGTTGTTGTAAGCGTTATGAGCATCGGTCAATGCCGGGTTGGGCACCGTGCCGCAGCCGGACAGAATCGCGGCGGTGATCAGCGGCAGTGGAAACATTCGGAAGGTTTGCATCATTCTCTCCATTGGGATTATTGGGCTTTACGGTCGATTTCTTCGCGCAGCACGCGATTGCTTTCCCCCAATTCGCTAGCGGCTTTTTGAGCCTTGGCGGCGCGGGCGGTGGCGGCGGCCAATTGGGCATCGACCTGAGCCTGCTCGGCGAGTTGGCGGGCCTGTAAATATTCCTGCTGCGTCATCGCCCGCTCGGCGGCGTCCATTTTCAACACGGCCGATCTTAGCGAGATCGGCGCGTATTCATTGCCGCCGGCACTAGTGGCGCTATTGAGCGCCGCCTTGGACACGGCCAATTGTTCGGTCGGCGGCGCCACGCTGGCGCATCCGGCAATCAAGGTTGCCATTGCCATGGCGAGGCTCGCAAGCGCGACGGCGGTTCCGGGGTATTGGATGGGTGTCATGACTTTTGTCCGGTGAATGAAATATCGAATGGCATCGCTGCCCGGCTTTCCCGCCGCTACCGTTGCTTCGAACTCCGCGTCGGCCTGGGAGATTTTTACGCTCGGTACTAACGCGGATGGTAGGATGGTGATGGGAGCGATTCGGGAAAGCGTCGGACTTGATTAAACGCCTTTGTGCGATTCAACACAGTTCGCTAACGTACATAAGCCCAATCGCGTACATGGCGCGAAGCGCCGATGCGAATAGCAGGAGTCGGTAAGGCATGGACCAAGTTTGGGATGGAGTCGAGCGGCGGCAGTCGCTCAGAGCCAGGGCCGAAGCCCTGGTGGTGAGTTTGTCGCCGGAGAAAGCCGATTCCAAACCGGCCGACGTGCTGATGCACGAACTGCTGGTGCATAAAATCGAGCTCGAGATGCAGAACGACGAGTGGCAGCGCACCTATCGGGCGCTGGCGGAATTGCACGATCATTATCAGGCGTTGTTCGAGTTTGCCCCAAGCGCCTATGTGGTGATCGACGCCAACGATCAAATCGGCGACATCAATCTGACCGGCGCCGATCTGTTCGGAGACGCGGAGAGCCGGTTAACCGGTCTGCGTTTCTCGAAATTGGTCGCCGACGATCAACGCGACGACTGGTACCGGCATTTTCGCTATCTGATGGATTCTCCGAAGGCGAAACGACTGGCCTTCGATATCCCGATGATCCGATCCGACGGCACGCTCTTCGCGGCGCATCTCGATTGTCTGCGCCACGAGCGTCCGGACACGCCGCCCCAGCTGTTTGTTTTATTGGCCGAAGTCGGGCCGGGCTGAACGGCTAAAGATCTTTTAGCAAGCGGTTGCATGGGGACGCCATCATGGCTTTCTCGAACTCAGCGACGGCTTCGACGATCGCCGGCTCCAAACGGCAATCCGGCCATTGGTTTTGCCCGCATCGTTCGAGTGCGGTCAGTGCCGCGCCTATCGTTAAGGCATTGATATCCATGGCCGGCAAGTAAGTCCGGGCGCCGTCGTCGCGGCTTTTCAGTTCGACAATCAGCCGGCCGGCGACCAGCCTGGATAACAGGTCTTCGGCGATTTCGACCGGAATTGCCAAGCTTTCGGCAATTTGAGCGGCGCTTAACGGCGTATTCAAGGACGCTAAATTCTTGACGATCAGGCGCAGGACGTGCAGCGCGATCAGCTTGTTCAGCTGAATACTAAAACCAGCGGGCTGGACCCAATTTCGATCGCTCCGGCGATGCTGAATATAAAATCCCAACTCGCACCCGTATAACACAATCATCCAGCCGCCTTGCAGCCACACCACGAATAACGGCAAGGCGGCAAAACTGCCGTAAATGGCGTTATAGCTCGATACGCCGATTTGCAAACTCAAATAGACCCATTGCGATAAGGAATACACGGCGCCGGTCACCATGCCGGCGATGATACCGGCGCGATAGCTGATGTTAGTGTTCGGCATGACGATAAACAGTACCGCGAACAAGCCGCTCATCAGCACGATCGGCGAGAAACTTAACGCGCCGACGATCAGCCAAGTGCCGAACGCCGGCAGCGCCAATTCGGCCATCAGCCAGCTTATCCGGATTTTGACGAATACGATCAAACTGCTGGCGGTGATCAACACCACCGGTGCCAACAACATCCACGCCAAATAATCGGCGAATTTGCGAGCCGGGGTTCGGCCCTTCGCGATTTTCCAGATGGCGTTAAACGCTGCCTCGATATTGCCGATCAAGCCAATCACGGTCCAAAACAGTAGGGCTATTCCTATCCCGGCCACTAATTCGCCCTGCGTGCTTTCCAGAAGTTTTCCCGCGAAATCGATCAATTGCGCGGCCAACGCATCCGAGTTCAAACCGCGCCCCAGCAGATGCCGCACGGTCGCGCCGTCGAAGCCGAAGCCCTTGGCAATGCCGAATACCACCGCAATCATCGGAACGATCGAAAATAGCGTATACAGGGTTAACGCGGCGGCTCTCAACGAGCCAAGATCGTCGGCAAAGCCCCGCCAGGCCAACATCAGCAGTTTTGCGCCGTCCAGGAACGCGGCCCACGCGGGTGACGGCTTTTTCGGCGCCAACCGCCAAAACCACGCCCGAAAAGCGTTAAATATCCAAGCGCTCATGCGCGAGGCTGTCGGCTGCCTCGACCGCGAGTTGGGATTCGGCCGGACCGGAACGGAATCGCTGGCAATCGCCCACTATTCCGCGTCGCCGAGATAGAGACTTTCGATCAACAGCCGTTCATCGCGCGTCAACAATTGCTTCGAGTAATTCCGCGACGAACGGACGTTCCCCGTTATCCGTCCCAACCGCCGATCGACTACACGCCGTTCTTCGCAACGCCGGGCTTCGGTGCGTCTATCTTGCCTGGGCCAAGCCAAATAGGCGTTTTCGATGTTTTCGATCCAAGCCGCAGAACCAAACGGGTCGGGCATATTCCGTCGGTCGGCAAGACGCCGATCCGCTAACAACCGACGCGGTTCACTGCGAAATTCACGGTCGTTCATTTTCGTATCCACTCCAATAACGGCGACAGCAAGTCGCTGGCGCGGTCGATAACAAGGCTTGACGTATTGGGGTTCAGCATGCGATCGGATGGCCTCCGCGTCTGTACGGCACTGCACACAATCGGGTTCAACAAGGCGGAGGCGGGCCGGCGGAATCGCTTTTCGACCTCAGCGGGCGCGGGCCAAACCGTTTTGACGGTTTCGGTAGCGCGCCAAGGCCCACAATGGGAAGTACTTATCGTAGCCGTGGTATTTCAGGTAGAAGAACTTGGGAAAGCCCGGCGCGTTAAAACAGTCGTCTTGCCATCCGCCGTCCGCTTGTTGAGTGTTCAGCAAATAGCCGACGCCGGCCGCGACTTCCGGCGCGCCGGTTTCGTCGGCGGCCAGCAAGGCCAGTACCGCCAGAGCGGTATGAAACGCGGTGCTGGTATCGAATTCGCCGCGGCTGTTCGGAGTATGGTAGCTGATATTGCTTTCGCCCCAACCGCCATCGGCGCGCTGCTTGGATTTCAGCCAAGCCACCGCTCGGCGCACGCTAGCGTCGTTGGCGGAGACGCCCGCTTCCGCGAAACCGAGCAATACCGACCAGGTCCCGTACAGATAATTGGTACCCCAGCGCCCGAACCAGGAACCATCGGCTTCCTGCTCGGCGCGCAAGTAAGCGATGCATCGCGCGATCGTGGCGCTATACTCCGGGTGCGCGCCATCGAGCCGACCCAGCAGCATGATGCAACGCGCGCTGACGTCGGCGCTGGGCGGATCGAGCAGCGCGCCGTGGTCGGCAAACGGAATTTGATTTAAAAAATAATGGTCGTTGTCGGCATCGAACGCGCCGTAACCGCCGTTGCGCGACTGCATGCCGGCTATCCAGTCCGCCGCCCGCCGAATCGGCTCGGCGAACGCCGGCGCCTCGGCTTGGCTCATCGCATAAGCGACGACGGCGGTATCGTCGACATCCGGATAATAACTATTGCCGAACTGAAAGGCCCAACCGCCGCCGGCCAGGCCGGGGCGCTGGGTTTGCCAATCGCCCGGCTGATCGCGCAATTGTTTGCCGGCCAGCCAGCGCAAGGCAGTATCGGTGGCGCGCCGGCTCGACGGCTCGTGGTCATGCCTATCGACTTCCTGCAAGGCCAACACGGCCAGACCGGTATCCCAGACCGGCGATACGCAGGGCTGGCAATACGCCGTATCCGCCTTGACGACCAGCAAGCCGTCGATCGCCGCCCTGGCGATGCGCCGTTCGGCGTTATCGGCCGGGATACCCAGGTAATCCATCGCTTCGTAGGCGTTGACCATCGCGGTAAATATCGCACCCAAGCCGTCGTATCCATTCAAGCGGGCCGTAAACCAAGCGGTGGCTTGGGCGGTTGCCTTGCGGCGGACAAATCCGGGAATCAGCGGCTCCAGTAAGCGACCACAGCGGTCCAGCAGCAAAATCGCTTTGCCCAGCGGCGTTTTAACCTGCGAAAAATAGTCTCTTTCCAAGTTGGGCGGGGTCGAGAACAATTCGGCGACGTCGATTCCGCGCGGATTGCGGGCCTGGACTCGGTAGCTGCACAGTATCGAGAGCGGCACCATCACGGTCCGCGACCAATACGCCACCTTGTCGAGATGAAACGGAAACCACTTTGGCAGCAACATGATTTCCACCGGGATAAACGGTACGGCCCGCCACGGAATTTGCCGGAACATCGCCAGCATGATGCGGGTAAACACATTGGACTTGGCCGCGCCGCCGTGACGCAGCACCCAATGCCGCGCGCGGCGCATGTGCGGCGCATCGGTCGCGTCGCCGGCTAGTTTTAACGCGTAATAGACTTTAACGGTGCAACTCAGGTCGCCGGCGCCGCCCTTGAATAGCGGATAGCTACCGTCCGAGCCGGCTTGAGCGCGCAGAAAATGGGCAATCTTGGCTTCCAGGCCTTGGTCGATTTCGGCCATGAAATGCATCATCAGAATGTATTCGGCTGGAATGGTGCAATCGGCTTCCAGCTCGAACACCCAATAGCCGGCCGGATTTTGCAGGGCCAATAAGCGGCGTTTGGCGTTGGCGATCGCCCGATCCAAGGTCGCCGACTTGCCGTCGGAGCAGCCATCGCGAAGTTCCGCATCGGGCGTTGTCACGTTTTCTGTCAGCATGATTTCGGTCTCTGCATACTCGGGTTTGGTGAGGCTGGCGTTTGCGAGGTTCGGGTCGATTGACGACCCTCAAAAAAAACCGCGGCAACTAACATACGTTGTCGCGGCTTGAGGCACTTTGAGTATTACGCCCCGTGCAACGCCGCTCGCCAGTCCGGGAAACACGGTCTTTCCGCGCCAAGCCCGGAATGGATTCGGCGCGAGCGAAGCGACGGATAGTCTTGGAACCCGGCAATTAGCGATCGTCGCCGGCGAAACCGCCAAACCGTTTTCGCCCGCATCGGGAAAATGCAGTTTACGGTTCGGCCCGAACGCAGTCTGTACGCTAGCGCACTTAGCGCGGCGCGCGGGTTTGCCGCGCCTAACAGAACTCCGCTGGCTCGCTCTGTTCTTTAACGCACGTAGGGAAATTCGATTTTCCTGTACGATGGGCGTTTACACCAACCGATCGAAAGGAATCCCTTAATTTATCCGCCCATCAAACAGGCCGCCGATGACCGATCTTAACTATCCGCAACAGAACCATTTGCTGAACGCGCTACCGCCGGCGGAATACGAACGGCTGTTGCCGCATATGGAACTCGTCGATACGCCGCTTGGCGAAGTGATTTACGAATCAGGCGGCGAGTTGCGCTATGTCTACTTCCCAACCAATTGCATCATCTCCTTGCTGTACGTGATGGAAAACGGCGCCTCGGCGGAAATCGCGGTGGTCGGCAACGACGGCATGGTCGGCGTGGCGATGTTCATGGGCGGCGGCAGCATGCCGAATCGGGCGGTCGTGCAAAGCGCCGGGCACGCCTACCGCTTGCGCGGAAACTTGTTGATGCGGGAATTCAATCGCTACGATGCGATGTTGCACCTGCTGCTGCGCTACACCCAAGCCTTGATTACCCAAATGGCGCAAACCGCGGTCTGCAACCGCCATCATTCGGTGGACCAACAGCTGTGCCGCTGGTTGTTGTTGAGTCTGGACCGATTGCCGTCCAACGAATTGACGATGACTCAGGAACTGATCGCCAATATGCTGGGCGTGCGCCGCGAAGGCGTCACCGAGGCGGCCGGAAAATTGCAGCAAGCCGGCTTGATTCACTATAGCCGGGGCCGGATTACCGTGTTGGACAGGCCCGGCCTGGAAGAGCGGGTTTGCGAATGCTACCGGGTGGTGAAAGCCGAGTCCGACAGACTGCTCCCGAGTAACCAACAGACCGTGAATTGCCGGCCGGCTTAAGCGTGGATCGGTCTAAGCCCGCCGCCGGACCGACATTCACGAGGGGCCGAAAAAAGCCGGGGTTAGCCGGCTTTGCTTCCTGATTGCATTCAGCGGCATGCCGACGCTCGGCAGCTCTGTCGGCGAGATTATTTTTCCAACTGCATTTCGACGATACCCTGTTCCAATTCGCTGATACCGTCCGACAAGTTACCGGCCTTTCCGGCTTTGATCGCGGCTTTCAGTTTGGCGTTGGCCCGTTGCAGCCGAATCGAGCTGCCTTGCTCGTTTTGTTGCTTCAAGGCTTCCCAGGCGACCGTGGCGCTCTCGACGAAGGCCTGTTGATTGCCGGCCTTACCCACCTCTATCGCGCTGTTGGATAGCGCAATCAATTTGGTGAAACTTTCGTTCATGGGACTGCCGGCGGCAGCCGCCTGCAGCGAAGCGAGCGTCAGCAGCAACGCGATTAAATAGTGTGTGATTTTCATAAATTTGCCTGTGTCGTTGTGTTTGTTATTGGCGCCACCGGCGAATCGGTCAGGCATGAGAACCTTCGCGAAATCCGTCCTGGCGCTCTGAAACCGCGAAGATCAAACTTGTCACCGGATGTCTGCGTTCGGTCGCTGGGCTTCACCTCAGCTGCGACCAGAATACGGCGGCTCCGTGCCGAAGTCTGTACGCTAAAGCACATAGGCGGCTGCTCGCGACGCAAACCGCGCATCGGCCGGTCCGTACGCTAACATACAGACAACCCTCGGCCTTAACGCTATTCTGGCCGCCAAGCTGTCGGCCCGTCGCCCAAGATCGCCGACTCCACCCGCCCTCGCGGTCCCGAACCCAAAATCGGGCGTCCTCAAATCACCCCAGGAGCACGCTTTGTCCACGATACTCGCGGTTACCGCTCCCAACCGGCTGTTGGATTCCCTACCCGTGACCGATCGCAATCTGGTACTACGCCACTGCGAACCGGTCCATTTGGCCTTTGCCGAGGTGCTGTATCTGGCCGGCGCGCGCATACCGCATGTATATTTTCCGACCGGCGGTTTTGTTTCGCTGGTTACGCCGATGGGCGACGGTAGCGGTTTGGAAGTCGGCTTGATCGGCTACGAAGGCATGTTGGGAATTACACTGATGTTGGATGTCGATATCGCGCCATTTCAAGCGCTGGTGCAAGGGGCGGGTTCCGCGTTGCGCATGCCGGCCACGGCGTTTTTGACGGAGTTGGCGCGCAGTCATTCCTTGCAAATAGCCACGAAACGCTATTTGTACGTCTCGATGAGCCAGTTGGCGCAAACGGCGGCTTGCAACCGGTTTCACCAAGTGGAGGCCCGCCTGGCGCGGTGGTTGCTGATGACCCACGACCGCGCCCATACCGACACCTTTCACGTCACCCACATCTTTCTGGCTTATATTTTGGGCGTGCGCCGGGTCGGCATCACCAAGGCCGCGCTGTCCCTGCAAGAACAGGCCTTGATTCGCTATCGGCGCGGCGACATCACGATTTTGGATAGAAGCGGCCTGGAGGCCGCCGCTTGCGACTGCTATCGCATCGAGACCGAAACCTACCGGCGCATCTTGGGCGGTGCTTGAAGCCCGGCTTGACCAACGCCCTCACCCAATCGGCCAATCGGCGTCGGCCAAACCAAATCCGAGAATCTTAGCTGAGTTCTTTCAGCGGCTTATCGGCCGTCAAATTGCTCCAACCGATCACGATTCGATAGATCAGCAGCAGCAAGGTCGGAATCAAGACCACCAAACTCAATTGAATATCGATCATCAATACCAGACCGGACAGCGCAAAGCCGGCCAGGGTGACCCATACGGTTTTAATCTGCCAATTGAAATGCGATTCCAACCAGGTTCCCTTGACGTTGTTCCGATAGAAAAAGTTGATGGCCACGCCGGCCAGCAACGGAAAGCCGGCGAGTGCAAACGTCAACACCTGGCACAGGTAGACGGTGGCGGTGATTTTTTTGAGCGCGGCAAAGTCCTCGGAGGGATGGTCGTGCGTGATGGTGGTGTTCATGGTGGCTTACCTCGTCGTTAAAAACCCTTCTATCGTTCCGTAAGGCTGACATAGCCCGGCGAAACCCTGTTCGGCAACGCCGAACTCGCACTCTGAAATCTAGCCTTTAAATCCTCGGTTGTCGGTGCGCTAGCGCACGCCGACTCGGGCCAGCGCCGGTCCGGCTTGGTACGCTAGCGCACAGACCGAATACACCCGACAGGTTAGCCTTGCCTGAGCTCCCCGCGCGGCGTTACGCGACAACGCCAACGCGTTTCATCCTAAAAAGGGCAGTTGGCGTGTATTGCGGGCCGTTCGTGCTGAGCAACGTCGAAGCATGGACGGCTCGCAATACACTCACCAAACGGGTGAATGAAAAATCCCGCGCGCCCTTCGACAAGCTCAGGACGAACGGGATTTTTCATCGCCAAACTGCTCTTTTTAGGTTCATGCGTCTGAAACGCCATACTCTGCGCACGGGATCCAACCGTGGATAGCGACAACACCTCGTTAGGTATCGAAATTCAACGCTTGGTTTCGCATCACCACTCTGTCGGTCATACTGACCGGCGCGGCGCTGATCCGCGAGCGCGAGCACGGCACGATCGAACATCTATTGGTTACGATTAGTTCGATGGTTTGAAGCGGCGACAGGCGGTAGCGACCGGCTAAGCGCCAACACGCAAGCGCGGCGTCCACGCAAATATTTGTGAGTGATTTATGAAAAAAACCAATACCGCAACCACAGCCGCGGCCGAGCAAGCCGCTTGGTGGCTGACGCCCAGCCCTTCGGACGCCAAGCCCTTGGGCTTATCCGCCGTCGAAGCCGGCGCCAAGCTGGCCGAAGTCGGCCCCAACCTGTTCCGGGATCGCCAGCGCCAAGCCCTGCTACTGCAGTTTCTATCGCGCTTCAAGAATCCGCTGGTGATTCTGCTGCTGGTTGCCAGCGCGATTTCGGCGTTCACCGGCGAGATCACCAATTTCGTGATTATCAGCGTCATGGTGCTGTTCAGCGTGACCCTGGATTTTGTCCAGGAACACCGAGCCGGCAAGGCGGCGGAAAGCCTGCGCCATTCGGTTTCGGTCAAGGCCCGGGTGATGCGCGACGGCAAACCTGTGGACGTACCGGTGACCGACGTGGTGCCGGGCGATGTCGCCCTGCTCTGCGCTGGCGACATGGTGCCGGCGGACGGCTTGCTAATCGAAGCCTGCGATCTGTTCGTCAAGCAGGCACTATTGACCGGGGAAGCCTACCCGATCGAAAAACGTCCGGGCGATTTGCCGGCCGACGCCACAGACTTGCAGGACGCCGACAACGCCGTATTCATGGGCACCACCGTCATCAGCGGTAGCGCCAAGATGCGCGTCATCAAAACCGGCACCGCCACCGCGATCGGCGCGATTGCCGACAGCCTGACCCGGCAACCCCCGCCGACCGCCTTCGAGGTGGGCACCCACCGTTTCGGTTTGCTGATCATGCGCTTGACGGTACTGCTGGTGCTATTCGTGTTGTTGGTCAACGCATTTTTGGGCAAACCCTGGTTGGAATCCTTTCTGTTTGCGGTGGCGCTGGCGGTGGGCTTGACGCCGGAACTGCTGCCGATGGTGGTATCGGTGACGCTGTCGCGCGGCGCGATGCATATGGCGGCAAAACGAGTAATCGTCAAACGTCTGTCGGCCATTCAGAATCTGGGCTCGATGGACGTGCTGTGCACCGACAAGACCGGCACCTTGACCGAAGCCAAGATCCGACTGGAACAGCATGTCGACCCGCAAGGCCAGCCCAGTGAGCGAGTGCTGGAGCTGGCTTATCTGAACAGCTTCTTCGAAACCGGCCTGAAAAGCCCGCTCGACGAGGCGATTTTGGCTCATCAAAACATCGATATCAGTGCCTGGCGAAAGATCGACGAAGTGCCGTTCGATTTCGAGCGGCGGCGGGTGTCGGTGTTGCTGGATAAAGGCAACGGCCGCTTGCTAGTCGTGAAAGGCGCCTCCGAGGAAATCATCACCCTTTGCACCCATTACGAACAACAAGGCAGCGACGCGCAACTGCCGCTCGATCCGGCCAGTCGAGCCCGCATCCACGAACAGCATAATGCACTGGAGCGAGAAGGCTTCCGGGTATTGGGCATCGCTTGGCGAGAAGCGCCGCAAAATCATCCGCACGCGGTGGTCAGCGACGAAAGCGAGCTAATTTTCGCCGGCTTTGCCGGCTTTCTCGACCCGCCCAAAGCCAGCGCCGGCGCGGCATTGGCGGCATTGAAGGACAGCGGCGTAACGGTAAAGATCGTCACCGGCGACAGCGATTTGGTAACCCAACACGTCTGCGCCCAATTAAATATTCCGGTGCTCGGCGTGTTGACCGGCAAGGACATCGCCGAAATGGACGACCACGCCTTGCGCATCCGCGTCGAAAAAGCCAATCTGTTTTGCCGGGTGAATCCATCTCAAAAAGACCGGGTGATTCGGGCGTTGAAAGCGCGCGGCCATGTGGTCGGCTATCTGGGCGACGGCATCAACGACGCGCCGTCGCTGCATTCGGCGGATGTCGGCCTGTCGGTGGATTCGGCGGTCGACGTCGCCAAGGAAGCGGCCGACATGATTCTACTGGATCAGGACTTACAGGTTCTGCATGACGGCGTGCTGGAAGGCCGGCGCACCTTCGGCAACATCCTGAAGTACATCATGATGGGTACCAGTTCCAACTTCGGCAATATGTTCAGCATGGCCGGCGCCGCGCTATTCTTGCCTTTCCTGCCGATGCTGCCGACCCAGATTCTGCTCAACAACATTCTGTACGACGTGTCCGAAGTACCGATTCCGCTGGATCAGGTCGATTCCGAAGAACTGCGCCAACCTCGGGTTCTGGACATGAACTTTATCCGCAATTTCATGTTGGTGATCGGTCCGATTAGCTCGGCATTCGATTTTTTGACCTTTTACATCCTGTTAACGGTATTAAAAGCCGACGAGGCCTTATTCCAAACCGGTTGGTTCGTCGAATCGCTGTGTACCCAAGTCCTGGTGATCTTCATCATCCGCACCCGAGGCAATCCTTTCAAAAGCCGGGCGCATCCGGTACTAGTCGCCACTTCGCTGTCGATTGCGCTGATCGGCGCCGTCCTGCCGTTTACGCCGCTAGGCCATTATTTCGGCTTCGTGCCGCCGCCGGCCCAGTTTTATTTCATTCTGGCGGCGACAGCGGTGGCGTATTTATTGGTGGTAGAGCTAGCCAAACGAGGTTTTTATCGCTGGCATGCCAATTACGGCAAATCGCGCCGGGCCAGTCGCCGCTGATCCGCGGAACTTGGCAGTCCGCTAAATGGCGGCGCATTGCCAAGCCCAGTTGTTTGGCGGCTACCACCTCGAACGGCAAGTGTGTTCGACAGCGTACCGACAGTGCCCGCCGCATTGAATAAAGTCGGTGCGGAGTTTGGCAAGCCTGACGAAACGTCCGGCCAAACTGGAACGCACCGATCAATTTTCAAAGCCGGAGTATCTTATGAAAACAGTCCTATCCATGGTAGCCCTATCGTTTCTGAGCGCGCTAGCGCTAAGCCCTGTCCACGCGGACGAGGTTAAAGACAAACAAAAAGACCTCATCGAAAAACAACAAGAACTGACCAAAAAACAAGAAGAAGTCCATGAAAAACAGGTCGAACTCAATCAAGCCAACCAGGAAGTCTCGATCGAGCGCGGACGGGAGGCCAATAAGTCGATGCAGCAAATTAGCCGGGCCAGCAAGATTACCGGCGCCAAGGTAAAAAACACCACCGGCGACAGTCTCGGCGACATCAAGGACTTGGTGATCGACCCGCAAAACGGTCAAGTGGTATATGCGGTGGTTTCCTTCGGCGGCCTGATGGGCATGGGCGACAAGCTGTTTGCCATCCCCTGGCGAGCGCTACGTTGGACCAGCCCCAGGGATTATTACATCCTGGACCTGGATAAGGAGACCTTAAAAACGGCACCCGGTTTCGATAAAAGACATTGGCCGGAAAGTTCCGAGAAATGGGAAGAGCAACGCGAGGCGCTCGGTCAGTTTTATCGCGTGGCACCGTAACGGCCATCGGCGGATTCGCCGATACCCTCCATGCATCGGCCCCCCCGACATCTATGTGCGTTGACGTACCGACCGTGCCGGGCGTTGCGAGTATGGTCTGCCGTGAGTGCTGAAAAACATCGGTACTCGTTCCCATACGACTAAAACACCATTGGAAATCATCATGAACAAAGATCAAGTAACAGGCCGTGTCGAAGAAGCCAAAGGCAAAGTGAAAGAAGTCGCCGGCAAACTAATCAACGACGACGAAATGGAGCTGGAAGGCAATGTCCAGAAAAATATCGGGAAGGTCCAGTCGGTAATCGGCGATGTGAAGAACGACATCGAGAAAGCCGCGGACGACTGATAGCACTCGCGGTCGCGATGACGTCACCAAGCGAAACTCGACTCTCGAGGGCACCATCATGAAATCACCAAAAATCAAGGGCCACCAATTATGGATAGGCGTACTCGCCACGGTTTGCTCATTGGGCGCCTTCTCCGCCGGCCATGAAGACGACGCGCCGATGAACAAGGATCAGGTAGAAGGCCGGATCGAAGAAACCAAGGGTACGGTCAAGGAAGTCACCGGCAAGATCATCGACGACAAAGGGATGGAAGTGGAAGGCAATGTCCAGAAAAATCTCGGCAAAGCCCAAAAAGGCTACGGCGATCTTAAGCAGGACATACAAAAAGGCAAGTAAGTGACGGCGGCTAGTGGGTTCGAGTTTCGTCCCCGTCCCCTCGGCGATGGCATCGACCGGCTAGCTGCTCTCCGACACCGATGTTGGTCCGACATTCCGCTCGTTCGAGCTTGGTCATTGACACAAGATCGAAGCGATCGGCCTCGAAGCCGCATCCGTATTTCCATCACGCTGGAGAACCCCATGCATCAATCTTCCAATTCCGAACAAGCGATGCAATCCTGCCTTGAAGCCTGCGAGCTCTGTCACCGGATTTGCCTGCAAACCGCGATGAACCATTGCCTGGAAAACGGCGGCAAGCACGTTAAAGCCAAGCATATCCGTCTGATGATGAATTGCGCCGAAATCTGTCGGACCACCGCGAATTTTCAATTGACCGGCTCGCACTTTTTGCTGCGCCTGCACGAACTTTGTGCCGAAATCTGCGAAGCCTGCGCCAAGGAATGCGCCGAAATCTGCGAAGCCTGCGCCAAGGAATGCGCCGAAATCGGCGATATGAAGGACAGCGTCGCGGCCTGTCTGCAATGTGCCGACAGTTGCCGGCAAATGCTTAGCGCCCAATATTAAACGCGGTACCCCCGTCATGCGTCCAAAGTTACCGGTGTCGGCGGCGATTATCACGGCGGTCTTGTCCGCCTGTTCGCCGGCTGCGCAAACCACCTTCCCACTTTCAGACGCGGGGACCAACAACAGCAGCGCCAACACAAGCTTGCTCGGCAAAATCCAGTGCCGCGCCAGCCTGCATCCGGTTTTTTGCTGAGCTAAACCCACCACCTTTCTGATTGCCTCGCGTAGCACAAGGAGCACCCACCATGAGCACGATACTCACCAAAGACGGCACGAAACTTTATTACAAGGACTGGGGCTCGGGCCCGGCGGTGGTGTTCAGTCACGGCTGGCCGTTAAACGCGGATGACTGGGAAAATCAGATGGTCTATCTGGCGGCGCGCGGCTACCGCTGCATCGCGCACGATAGGCGCGGCCATGGTCGTTCCGACCAGCCGTGGTTGGGCAACAATATGGAAACCTACGCCGACGACTTGGCGGAACTCATCGGATACCTGGACTTAAGCGGTATAACCTTGGTTGGTCATTCCACCGGCGGCGGCGAAGTGGCGCGCTATATCGGTCGGCACGGCTGCCAACGCGTCGCGGGGGTCTTGCTGGTAGGGTCTGTGACCCCGCTGATGCTGAAAACCGACAATAATCCGATCGGTTTGCCGCTCTCGGTATTCGACGATATTCGGAGCGGCGTTAGCGCGGACCGCTCGCAGTTTTTCAAGAATCTGACCGCGCCCTTTTACGGCGCCAACCGCCCGGATGTCGAAGTAAGCCAAGGCATCCGCGACGCATTTTGGCTTCAAGGCATGCAAGGTGGGCTGATAAACCAACTGGATAGTATCAAGGCATTTGCCGAAACCGACTTTACCGACGATTTAAAGGCATTCGATATTCCGACCCTGCTGATTCACGGCGACGATGATCAAATTGTGCCGATAGCCGCCTCGGCCATTGCCGCGACGAAATTGATTAAGAATGCGTCCTTGAAAATTTACCCCGGCGCTCCACACGGCCTGGCCGACACCCATAAAGACCAGTTAAATGGCGACTTGCTTGAGTTTCTAAGCGCCTAAACCGCGAGATGTCAAGCGGTCCGGCACGTGCACATCGTTTCGACAACGCATCCGACCGGCCGGGCTACCGCGGCAATACGAAACCCCTTAGTGACGCTTCGCGCTTAGTCAGCCATCCGGACTTTGGCGCCCCACGCACCATCGATTTCTTGGGACCGGCGCGGATTTGCCCTATAGGAACCGACTAATCGGGATAAGGTCCATTGCAGCACAACAAACCGGAATGGCTTTATCCAATGCGCGGTAGCGCACCGACTCGCGGCGGAATTCAAGCTACTGTCAATCACATGAATAACAGTATTGCGTGATTAACCAATCACTGTCCGATCAGAGTTTAAATTCCCAGGGTGTGGGATAAAGGTTTTCGATGCCCGCCAGTATATAAATTATTTTTGATCACGGCGTTTTTCTTAGAAAACCACCGCCATTAATAAAATCGCGATAAATACTCAGCTATACAGCAATAAAATAACCAGCTGCTGTTGAGAATATTATGTACAAACCGATTTTTTGTATAAGCCGAGATATCGGCCAAACCGCGAAGATTGTTAATAATCTTAAGGTAGCGGGTTTCTCCAACAACGACATTTCTTTGTTATCCCCAGAATGTTGTTATCAGCAAAGCGTCGGTAATACATCCGCTACTGCGGACGAACACCGCCTGGATCTGCAGTGGATAAACGGCATCGATAACTTGGAGATTCCCGGCGTGGGCCGCTGCATAACGGCGGGTCCGATTCGTATAGAACTAAGCCGTTCGTTGGAAAACGATGGTGTGGAAGACATCAACGCCGCGCTGATAGGTGCCGGTATTCCCGCGCATCACGCCGAACACTATCGGGAAAAAATCATAGACGGGCTCACGTTAATAGCCGTCAACACCGCAAGCTCAGAGTCGCGAGATACCGCGAACACGATTTTCCAACAGGCCGAGGCACTGGATATTTCTTCATCCGAAGAAGTATCGGTCAACAATTGATGCTGCCTTGCCAGCTCATCCATAACCACTGCACGGGATTTTAATAATGCACGGCATTGAAACGATAGATCATTTATTGATCGACGAACTAGCGGCCACCGAGACTTACAGCCAAGTCCTTAATAAACTGGGGGAAAACGTCGCTCTCGGTGACTCGGAAGGGCTACGGGCTATTTTCGACGACCACCGGACCGCCGTCTCCAGTTTACAAACTCAAATTCGAGATCTGGGGGGCACGCCGGCCAAGAACTCCGGTGTTTGGGGGGCCTGGGCCAAATTGGTTCAAGGCGGCGCCAATGCCTTCGGTAAACTAACCGCGTTAACAGTATTGCAGGAAGGCGAGAAAAGCGGTCTGGAAGACTACGGAAAAGCGCTATTGGATCAGAAGCTGGATCCCGAAGCGCGCGAACTGATCGAGCGGACACTGGTGCCGGCCCAACGCGCTCATATCCAGACGTTGGAACGGATGAACGGTGCGACGGTCGCTTAGCGAACCGCGCCGGTCTGAACAGACCGTTGTAACGAGCCAACCCTGGCATCGTCTGTCTCGATGCCGTGCTCTGACAGTACAGGAGTTCCCGACATGCCGACTACCGTTCCCGATGTAATCTTTAAAACCCGCGTTCGCGACGACAGTGTCGCCGGGGACAACCCGTTTCGCTGGCAAGACAGTAGGGAGGGGGTGGAAAACGGACAGGTTTAACCAACGCAAAACACCCCGGACGCCCCGAAAACTCTAGTTTTCAGCCAAAACACAAAAAATCTTGAATTCCGGACAAAAACGGCATCAATTCGGGAGAATACTCCTGGTAATCGCCGAAAAATACCGTTCAAGACTGGTGAATAAATACCGATTAAACGCCGTTTATTCGATCATCTCACCCGGTTTAAAACCCGCGTGAGATGATCGATCGTCACATGCTCGACCAAATTCTTATCGCTATCCGGAAAGCCGAGCAACTCGCGCTTAGGCAGACCTGGATGATTCACCCGCCGCCTTACAATCCCCCCAAACGCCAACGCTTTCTTGTTTCGCGGCCGAATCACATAGGGATCGGTACCGCCATGATGAATAGCCGCCAGCTTGGCATCCCTAGCACCATCAAAACCCAAAATTAACGTATTCGCCGAAACCTGATAAACCGGGCTGGCCAGCATCCGGCCGGTCTTTTTCAGCGGCCCGCCTTTACGCTTACCCTCGGCCAATGTCATCGCGGACAGCGGCTTCCACTCCTTGCCCTCCGGATCGACGCCTTTTTCATGCCGCCGCCGATTAACCCGCAACAACGACTCGCCGATGCTGCCCAGCATCTCCTCCGGCTTAGCAATTTCCCGCCGGGCGGCTTCCAGAATGTGTTCCAAATGACTGGTTTCGAACTCGATCTCAAATTGCATAATCGCTTGTCGTCTATATAATAAGTATCACGGTGACGGAGCTGCGGTTCTGCATGGCCCTCAAACCCGATCCACTCGCTTGGCTTGTGCAGAAGCCAAGTTCACTTCTTAAATACCAACCGCCCGTTGCGCTGTTTATCAAAATACTCCTCGCGCAAAGCTTCGGTCGGTTGATTCGTCATGAATGTTGTAGAACCTATCCAGCCATTGCTGCCCCATTCGAATACCGTCACGGCATAGGTTGTGTCGCCATCGACCGTAAAAGCCCTCAGATAGCGACGTTTTAGCCGCCATTTGCCTTTTTCGTGATGATCTTTTACCCATAGCCACCAAATTTCATCCGGTTCTATCAACGCCATTGCCATCAAATTGATGTATCGCAACCGTTCGGCTTTGCGTTCGCTGGCCAACCATTTGAACTCACCTTTGCCGTCTTGAAATAACGCCTTGGTAATCGCCAACGTACTCCCAGCTGCATCTGTAAACGCCACGCCTTGATCCATAGTCGCGCCAAAAATGTCGAGATATTCGGCAACGGCCTCTTCAGGCACCGCCCCAGGTGGATTGATGATCTTTGACGAAACATTAGTTGGCTTGGTCTTGCCGGGCTTAACAAAATCGGTTGGCCACGGCTTTTGCCGTTGCTGCAATACATTGTCCGCGCCCGTCAACGGCGGCACCGTCAGCGGCTCCAGATACGCCTTGCCGGGGTTATAAGCAAACCCAGGATCGATGCCTTTCGGCACCCGCACAGTGCGCGGCGACGCACCTTTGGTGCCGACCGTCTTGGTTTCCCATTCGAGCTCCAACTTGTCAGGGCCAGACATGCCTTTAATCGTCCACGCCTGCTCGGCCTCGTATCGTGACAACGAATTCCAGCGACACCGACAGCCCCAACCATTCTGCGGCGAAATCACATCAACTACCGGATCATCGACCGAAAAAATCAAACCGTCCCACGCCTTATGCTCTAGTCTTGGATGCTCAATGGACGTATGGTCATACTCCAAATACGGCCGCAAGTGCTTGACCGCCTGTATTTGCTGCCAGCGCCCGGCGTTATACGACTGGTTGATATTGGTGTCGTAGATGATCTTGCTGCGCCAGCCCGCCGAGCCGTTGTAACTCCAGCCGTGCTTGGTCACAATCTCATCAAACCGCTGCCGAAAATCTTCATACCCGCCGCCGTTCTGCTTGGCGTCATGGATCGCGTTATAAAAATCCTCGACCAACGCATCGTGCGCGGCGCCAGCTACCACAAACGCGTGGCTATGCTGTTGTTCCCAAATATCCGTCCAACTGGCCGTCGGTAACCTGATTTTGGCTTTGTAAAAATCAATCGCCTCTTTAAACGGCAGCTTGGCAGGCGAATCCGTCACAACGGTATCTCCCATAGCGCCAGTTGGCCCTTGGTGCGAATTACCCGGCCGCCGTACGGTACTTTGCGGCCGATCTTGCGCCAGCAATGCACCAACTCAAACCCGGCTGCGGTTAATTCGGCTTTCAAATCGGCGATATCGCCGCGACTAAGTTTGCGTTGCGACAAATCCGCCGACAGCAGCACCGTATCCGGCCCGATTTTGTCCAATTTCACGACGGACACGAACGGCGCCGCATCTTCGAAACGCTTGCCAGGATCGAACGTCCGCGCCACGCCCTGCGTCCATTCGATATGCACATTGCTCATTGAAAACCTCTCAAAATGCCAGCCTTAGAGAAATAAACGGTAGCGTAATGGTTATGACGTTTACGTTTTGATATTCGACCGGCGTGTAATATCCAATACGAAAAAGATGGTTAACACGCGTGCCGGTTTGTAGTGTGTCGAACCATAACTCATTCGAAACTTTGACGATTAACACCGCATATTCGAAATCAAAAACCCATTTCTTAATCAACATCGCCGCGCCCCGCCAAATGCGCCGCTGCCATGCCCAACTGCAACGCCCCAGCCCAGGCGTGACTGTCCAAATTCAACGCCTCAATCCCTGCAATGGCATCATCAAACGACCCCGCCGCCGCGACCACCGCCGCAATTTGCTGAATCGCCGCCTCTTCGTGGGGCATGCATAATGCCGCCAGCTGCTGGCTATAATTGCCGGCGATATCGCCGGACGCCTGCTGCTTGGCCAGGGCCGCCAGCCGTTCGACTACGCTCACGGCGGGCCGGGATAACGCCGCGCCGGCCGGCGTCGGCGCCGGCGACTTACCCGATACCATCAAAATCCTCGCATCCTTACCCGCCTTTGGGATCTGCAACGCTTGATGCGCCCAATCGACATCAATCTCCATGCCCATAGCCGCCGCCAAATCCAGCACCTCGGCCATCGCCTTTTGATCGACTTCGTCAGACGTATCGTGCCGCGCTTCCGGCATGCGGTCTTCGGTAAACATGCCATTCAGCAGGGCAATCGGACGGACGATGTCGCGGTTGATGGTCGGGTCGATCTGCCGCACGTCGTGCAACATGATTTCGCGCCGGACCTTGTCATGAATCGCGCCCAGCGCATTGGTGCTGGTCTTGCCGTCGGCCTGGCTGGTCAGCGTGCCGCCCAGGATGGCCATCGATTGCTTGCGTTCCCAATACTGGATGGCGTTTAAAAAGTCGGTGACATTGCCGGTCGAGGTTTGGGTAATAAAATCGATGCTCATGGTGCTAGGCACGATGCCGGCGCCGTCGTTGCCGATGTTGCGTACCGCTTTCAGTAGCGTGTCGCGCTGTTCCTTGTCGATGCCGGCCGGATACTTGCCCAGCCGCAGCGGCATGCCGTAAACCTCCAAAAAACGCTGCATGTCGCGCACGTTGTAGGCCTTGTACGCATAAGTCCAAGCCAGCACCCGAAACAACGCCGCCTGCTCGATGTACCCAGACTTGGCGCGGTGCTCGTGAATCACCCAGCCCCACTCGCGTAACGGCTCCGGCATGCCCATGCGCCGATACATCAGATCGCCGGTTTTGACGTCAATCTGAAACTCCCGCTGCGGCACCCAATGCAATGCCGCCGGCACCCATTCGGCGCCGGTACGCCACTCGATCTCCAGCGCCGCCAGGCCCTTGCCGATGGCATCGGTCAGGTCATACTGCGCATCCTCGAACTTATCGATCTTGCACAGCATGTCCATCAGTTCCTTGGTGCGATCGATCTCGGCTTGCGTCGCATCGTCCTGCGGATGCAAATCCCAACCCAAACCGGTCACCGCGCGGCGGCGCTTGGCCAGCTCGGAGAATATGTGCGCGTCTTGCTCCTCGACCAGTTCGAACAACGTGGCCTGGTCGGTGATGTAACCCTGGTCGGCCTGGGCAAACGCATTGGCCAGCCGGGTTGGGTCCAGCGTGTTGACGCTGTTGTAATTCATCGGCGTGCTTTGCGTGGAGCGGGCGCCGGCTTGCAGCTTTTCCAAGCCTTTTTTGCTGACCTGGGTGAGTTTCGCCAGGGCGGCTTTGGCTTTTTTAATCATTGGTCACCTCGATCAGCAAGCGTTATGTGATCCAACAGAGGGTCTGGCGTGCCTATGTATTCGCCATATTTTCCGAAAATACAACGGCGCCCATCTTCGGACACTGTTAACGTGCATCGAAGTGGACCATTTCCACCGTGCCAGGTCACGATAATCTCTGTGCCATCCGGCAAAGCGTCGAAATCATCGTTACTAAGGCGCTTATCATTGGGTTGTTTAATCATCCTCCGCCTCCGCGACATAAGGCGGCCGAGGATAATCAACATCGCCGATCGCCCCCTCAGAAAACGCCATAAATTCCGTCTCTCGAATCAGTGTGCCGACAGCCTTAAAAACCGCTGTCGCTAACATAGAGTCATAACCGAATTCATCGACAAACGTCGAGAACGTCGAACCTCGCTTATTCACATGCAGCCAATCTAAATAATCCGCCGCTATCCGCAAGACCGCGACGTGGTTTAGATGCTCTAATTCGCGCGGGTCAAGCTGTTCTAAATCACTTCGCGCGACATGCATTGCTACTTCTTGAGCGAGTGTTGCCAGCGCTGCGCCGACTCCCACAGGCGTATGCCCTTTCTCACGCCAGCGGTTCCAATACGCGCACAAGCGGGCTATTGAGTCCAATAAGTTATTCAATTTTTCTGCACTATCAGTCATCATCCCAATCCTCGTCATAATCGCTATTTCCCCGACTGGTAGAGCGCCGCTGGCCGCGACCGCTGCCCGCCGGCGTGTAATTCCACTCGCCGCCAAACTGTTTGGCGATTTGCCACAGCATTTCCAACGCGTCCGGTCCGTCGTCGTGGTCCGCTTCCGGCCAGAACTTCAACTGCTCGATCAGCGTGGACTGGCTGCGGTGCAACCGAATCTGCTCGTTGTTAACGTAAGGCTGCAAGCCAATGATGCGCAGGTCTTTATCGGTATGCGGCACTACCGGAATGGCTGGAAATGCAATTCCCAACAGCGCCGCGCGCTTGATCAACTCGCTATGCAAAAACGCCTGGAACTGCACCGTTTCCACGGCCCATGCCAAACAGGCGTACTCCGCCTGAAGATCGATGGCCCTGCTGATGATCAAATCCGGTACGCGGCGGGCGATATCGGCTTCCACCACATCCAGCACCATCTTTTTACGATCCAAACCGCCCACTAGAATCGCCGACGGGTCGCCTTTGACCGTGCCTTTCTTACCTAAAGACGGATCGATCGAACCAAAAAACACCCAGTCAGATAGCCGATTGACCCAGAACTGAATATCTTTGAACGGTGCATTTTCATCGTTTCCGGCTTCGTTTTGCTGCTCTTGAGAAAATGCATCGTGGTTGATCGCCCGCATACACATCAGCCGGTACAGCGGCCGCACTTCCGGCCAGCTTACTTCGGCACCCGCATCCATCTCGGCTTTGTTGGCTTCGTAAAACATCAGAGCATCGCCCTCGATCTGATCTTTGTCTTCGATGGTTTCGTCAACAACGGGCTTTGTGTATATCGATTCCCAGTGTTCCCACATATCCATGCGGTCCGGCCATTTCAGAATCGAGCGGAACACCTTGCGCCGCCAGCCAGGTGCACGGCTGACGCGGTTGATCGCCGCGTCGTAATGCAAACTGGTACCGACCCAAAACACATCCATGCCGCCGCCCGGACCGGCCAAGCCCAGCACCGCGCTGAGTACATACTTCTGCACCTTGTCGCGCTGGCCTTTGTCCTTGACGTTCTCGTCGTTCTCCAGATCGTCCAGGAAGATCAGGTCAGGCCGGTGTGGGCCATGCTTCATACCCCGGATTTTCTTGCCGGTACCGCCGATCCTGATCTTGATGTTTCCGGCGGTGATGGCGGTGGTGGCTTGCCATACCCGGCCCCGGCCGCAGGCTTCCGGAAAGTCCATCATCAACCTTGGGTTGGTATCCAGTTCGGCCTTGACGCTTTCCAGCATTTCAGCCGCCTGTTCCTCGGTATTCATGATGATGCCCATCATGTGCTTTCTAGCTTTAGCGGGTAATCCCAATGCCTGGGTGCCGCCTTTTTCGTCAATCAGTACTGCCCGACAGATGCACCACAACAGACCCAATTGCGTTTCATACGTCGATTTTGCCTCGCCGCGCGGCGCTTCGTGCACTTCGCGGGCATCTCGATCACTATCGATACATGCCGGCAAGCGCTTGAAAATAAACCGATGAAAATCGCTAAAAAACGCGGTGGGCACGTAATGCGGGAAGTACGTCTGGCAGAAAAATTGATAATCGAACAAGCAGCGCTCGCGGCGTGCCTTCGTCGCCTCAGGATCTGTTGCAAACGCCTCGACCTCCAGCTCAATCATCTGACGGATTTGCTCGCCGAGCACCGCCAGCTCTTTCTCGAACTCGCGCCAGTTGCGGACTTCTTGGATGTCGAGGGTTTCAGACATGACGAGCCTCGCAACGGCGAGCGACGTCGATCAGCCATTCAGCCAAGCGCAATGGCGTATGTTCCCTGTCGGGCCGAAAAACCGATTTTCTATAGCCGTAATCCTCGGGCTGCATTCGACTACCGTCCGACCGGCGACCGTGCGACCCGATAATGCATGCCTCTTTGCCAGGGATTATGGGCATCATCGGCATAGCATCTGGTTTGATGCCGCATATATACAGAAATGTCGGCTTTTCAGCGGTGTGACCAAAATTGCATTGGAAGATAGGCAGCGTCCAACCGCCGAATTCGTCTACTTCGTTCGGTAACGGCAGGCGTTTTGCCGGCCACAGTTTCGATTGCTTGGGGTGTTCCAATACGCCGCCGTATCGGCGAACCATATCCACAGCCCACATTCCCAATTCTTTCTCACCCATTCGAGGTTTAGCCATGTGACTAAGTTGACCCCAGGCCCGGCATGGCGGATGCGCCACGACCGGAGAGCCGCCCGGCCAATTGGTAGCGTCACGCTGCGCATCCCAAACATCCACACCATCCAGGGTTTTATAGACTGAATCCTTGCGAGCAAATAAAACGGCAACTTGTTTAACCATACCGCTTCCCCAACGCCGCCCCAATCGCCTCCAAATGCGGCTGCAAAGCCCGCAACGCCTGGGGGTCGCACTTTTGCAATAAATCGACGATCATTTTTAGCACGTCCAGCGCCACGCTCAGCCCGCTAAACTGCGGATTGATGCGGCTGAAAGACTTTGCAAATTTCGCATGGGCGTCGGCGAGTTGGGCTAGAACGCCGGCTTTGTCCTGAGCCGGGATCAGCGAGTTATCCAGCTCGCGCGTCGTCGTCAACACCATCCGCGCAAAATCCTCAATCATGTTTTTATTGAGCTCGTCGATGCCTTGCTCGCTGACGCGATACGCCGCCCGCGCCGTGTCCCAATCGTCGCCGCGCTCCTTGCCCAGCCGTTTCCATTCGCGCGCCGTGTCGTAACTCACGTTGGCGCAAGCGGCGGCGGCCGTCAGCGCCATGCCTTCCACGTACATGCGGCGGACGTTGGCCCGCGTTTCCGGCGTGTGCGCCATGCTCAACTCATCCGTTTCAGCAATTCAACCATGCCCGCCACCAGCGCGCCGCCGGCACCGCCGCCGAAAGCGCCGATCCTGGCGACTTTGGCAATGATGCGTTTGTCTTCTTTCTGCAGGTCGGTGATTTGGATGTTCACCGCATCCAGCCGGGCTGTCAGCTTGTCATCCAGTCGATCAATACGCGCATTGCTAGCCGTCTCTACCCGGCGCATGTCCTCGCGCAAATGCTCGATACTGGCAAGTATCGCCTGGTGCATAGTGCGGATTTCACCGGTCAAATGACCGATCTGTTGCGCCAGCGCGACTTCGTTATTGTTGGTCTGGTCGGTCATCGGGTCGTCCTATCTCGTAATCGATCAATGCGCCGAGCCGGGCTCGGCAGGTGTCGTATTGGTACTGGGCGCCGCCGATCCAGCCGGCGACGTCGGTATCGGTGGCAACGGCGCCACCTTCTGTAGCAGATGCGCCGGCGGCTTGGGGTACGGTTGGATCGTCACGGGGGGCACCGTTGAGCAGGCGGACAGTAGCGGCATTAAAACAAGCGCGGCCGGTAGTAACTTTGGATAACGCACGTTGCACCTCCAGGGTTTTATTGGTCAATTGGGATTCGGTTTGTGCCAGTTGCGCCGACAACGCATCGCCGCGCCGCGCTTCGGCGTCATGACGTTCGCGGTACAGCGTTTCGGCGGCGGCCAGGGCTTGCGCCTGATCGGCCTTCATTTGCGAGATTTCGGCATTGAGAATGGCATCGGTAAAAAACCAACCGCCGCCGGCGCCCAGGCCCAGGCCAATCAACGCTGCAAGCGCTAACGGGTTCATACGGCCTCCTGCAGTAAATCCTCGACCATCCGCGTCGGCATGCCGATGCGCGTGGCGATGTCGAATTCCAGTCGCGCACCCTTGGAGACAGACCAGCCGGGTAACAGCGCGATCATGTCGCAGGTCAGTAGTTGCGGGATTGCCAAGCGCATGTAGCCCGCCCAGGTGCCGCACTGGGGAACCGGGTTCTCGGCCGGGTTCTCGACGATAAAACCCTTGGCCCGCAACTGCTCGGCGGTGGCGTTGAACTGCGGATAATTGAAGTCTGCGATGCCGGACATCGGGCCGGCCAGATAAATACGGACCTGCCCTGAGCGTAGTCGATCGGTCATGGAGTAACCTCCCCTTCGACTTCGCTCACGGCAGACCCGCCCCAAGCGGCGTAGAGAGGTTGTAGATTCAAAAGAATGCGCCGTGGATAACCCAGGTTTTCGGCGCAATGCACGGCCGAACGGCTGGCCGCTCCGCACACGCCGTCCACCTCGGCGCGCTTGAGCGACGGCGCCGCTTTGGCCTCGTTCAACCAGTGCCCCAGGCCGCCGTTGTAAGCGCGCAGCGCCGCCCAATGCTTGTCGAACGCGTTATCGCCTTTTACGCGCTGGTACAACCAACGGTCGTAACCGACCAGAGCGCGCAAACTCCACACCGGATTCGCTGGCTGGCAATCCTCGGCCGGCAGGCGCTGCACCTGGCACCACCACGCCGCTGTGGCTGGCATGAACTGCGCCATACCCCTGGCGCCGACGCGGGACACCGCCTCCGGTCGCCAACCGCTCTCTTGATGCACCTGCGCGGCAAACGCCGCCACCGGCGCATCCAAACCCCATTCGGCATGGGCAATGCGGGTTAGATCGGCACGGTACGCCACGGCCGCGCGCGGCACGGGCGCCGCATGGGCCGGGCTGGCACAGAATTGCGCGACCAGACAAATCACGACAATGCTGCCGGCCATCGCCAGCAGCTCGCGCGCGATGGCGGCTAAATGTAATTGACGGCGTTGCATCACGCCCCCAAGCTCACGGCCAACATGGCGGCGGCCACGATCAGCGCTCGACGGATCATCGCTAGGGCGAAGACCAAGTGATAACCCTCGTTGACTTGGAAATCGGCATCTTCGGCACTGCACTCGGCGTGATAACGGCCGTCGGGGTGATGCCGCAGATACCCATCAGGACGCGCATATGGGAACAACGAGCGGTCCAGGTAATAACCCACCACCCCGGCGGTCGTCACCAGCACGACCTTAAATAGCGCCACGCCGATCTGTTGCGGAAACAGCCACAGAATCACGCCCAGCAACACCAGGCTGACGCCGGCCCAAACAGACAATCTCGGTAATTTCATTTCAGTCTCCTACGTTAAAAACAAATCAAATGCAGGGTGAAATTTACGCGCGCGCGCGAGGAGATATAACGCCGGAAACGTTTCCGGCGGCGACGGCAGAAAACTCCGCGCGTAGAGTGCGCGCCAAACCGAAGACGGAGGACTTATGCGATATACCCGACCCGCAACACCCCAATCTCGGCCGGATCAACCGGCCGAGAACCCGCAGGCGCACTGGCGTTACGGCTGGTTGATCCGGCCCGGCTCGCTGTGGATCGGCGCGCACTGGTCGTCGGCCAACAAACGCTTGTGTATCAACCTGCTGCCGTGCGTGACGGTGTGGGTAGTGATGCCGGGAGGGGTGGCGCCATGACAAACATCGTGATCGACACCAACGACGACGATCAAATCGAGATTTTTGCCAACGGCGTGCTAGTGGGCAGCTATAACCACGACGAAGATGGGTATGAAGTCATGGAGCGGGCCGAGGCGCTAGCGGTGCAAATTGGCTATGCGCTGGGCATTGAAGTGGTGCGCCAATGACCCCCGACGAACTGAGAAAAATCGCCGACAAAATCGCCAAATGCCTGGCCCTGGCTGCCAGCGACAACCCGGCGGAAGCCGAGGCCGCCAAGCGGCAGGCCGCTGCGCTGATGAAAAAGTACAACTTGACGTCCGGCGATGTGGCAGCGGCGACTGTGCATGAAGAGCAGATCGGCCTGGGCTCGCCGTATAAACCGCCGCTTTACGTCGGCCAACTCGCCGTGCTGATCGCCAAAGCCTTCGGCTGCGGCACCCATGCCGAACTGGGTTTTGGTCGCACGCCGACCCGGTTTCGGTTTTACGGGCTGGGCATCAAACCAGAACTGGCCGCCTACACATTCGACGTGCTTCGGCGCCGGATAGCGAAAGACCGTAAAACATATGCCGCGACCCTGACGCGCTGCAAACAGGCCACCAAGGTCCGCCGCGCCGATCTGTTCTGCCAAGCGTGGGTAACCCGAATCGCTCTCCAAGTCAACGAATTCGCAGGCAACGAACAAGAACAATTAGCGATCGAAGCTTACAAAGAACAGCAATTCGGCGACAGCTTAAAGCCGGACGGCCGCAGCCGGGCCATTGCGAAACAAAACAACGACTGGCGAGCCAGCGAGGCCGGCTATCGAGCAGCGGAAGACGTTTCGCTACATAAACCGATACAAACCAAGCGCGGCGCGCTGTTGGGGGCAGGATGAAAGGCAAATTGATTCTGTTCGGAAAGCTGATGTTGCTTTGGGTGTTCGGTATATCCATCTGGGCCTTCGCCCATTTCGCCGTCGCCGACGAGTGCAAAAAGCTGGGTGGTTTTTATGTTGGGAGCAAGGTTTTCGAGTGCCACCAGGTCAATTAAACATGACCTGGAAAGCCAAGGCAGACCGTAACTACCAACGCATCAAAGCGCATTACGAAAGCGGAGGCGGCACGAAATGGAATGAAGTCACCGCCGATCCGCGGTTTTTTAACCGGGTGTGGCGGAATATGTTGAGACTGCCG
The DNA here is from genome assembly GCF_050275925.1 of Methylomonas sp. MS20. Lineage (NCBI taxonomy): Bacteria > Pseudomonadati > Pseudomonadota > Gammaproteobacteria > Methylococcales > Methylococcaceae > Methylomonas > Methylomonas sp. MS20. The sequence continues at coordinate 2,461,853 of NZ_CP189962.1, read as the reverse complement.
GCGGGGGATGATCCGCCGCCGAAAGAGCGGCGATAAACGAGCCGTAGGATGTGCTGAGCGAAAAGCGAAGCGCATCAATCGCGAACGATGCGCTTCACGCTGTTCAGCACATCCTACGGTCCTGAAAAAAACAGGACGAATGCTGCAAAGCTTGATTTATCAGGCTGACAACAATGAATTACGAGTTTGGTTTGATGGTTCGCGCGATGGAAAACTTGCGGCCATTCATCAACGCGGAACAGAGCCTTACTTGATCACGCCTCGCCAACGCCAAGCCTTAGCCTTTGGCGGCATAGTGCGAAAGCGAGTCAATCACCCAGGCCTGCCAAAGCGCGAATTGATCGGTTTTCCAGATTCAGATCGCGACTTGGTTGAAAACGTTGCAACTGATCATCTGACGCGGGTATTGCAAAGAGCGCGTGGCAGTTAATCACCGACAAAGCGACTCGCAAGGTATACCATCGTGATCCCGATCCAGCCTGGATACGCCGCAATCGTTTAGATAATGCTTGGCTTCGCCGCAGCCGCTCATCTGGCCGCAGGTACGTTTCGAACCGCAATTGTCTTCGCCACCCAATGAGTCTGGCAAATCATCATCAGATTTTGCAGCGGTTACGGCCTTTTTAGCTTTACCGCCGTGCCTGAATTCCCAAGGCGGAGTCGGTTCGGCATCCGCCCATAAACCAACGCCAGCGGCTTTCGCCGAGTCTTCCAGTCCGGCAATCGATTGATCGGTGAGATATTGCCGATACGCCCAAGCAAAGCCACGCTTTACCTGTTCGGCATTGGCGTCGATGCCGGCGCATTTGATCCGGCCAATCGTGCGCTTGTATTTGTCTGTGCCTTTATCATCGACCACCACGGATTTTTTGAAACAAAGATCAGCCAACGATTGTTTAGATTGAGTGCCAAACGCTTGCTTGGATTCGGGCGCATCGATCTCGGCTAATCGGATTTTGACCTGTGTCTTCTGAGCGCTCAAAACCGTCAGCGTGTCGCCGTCGGAAATGCCGACAACGGTACCGGTCCATTCGTTTGCAACGGCCAATAACGGAGTCAGGAGTAACAGTGGAAATAGTCTTTTCATTTTGATTGTTCAAAAGTCGCTTTGGTAATAAGCGCAATCCATAACCCATCATTCATTCCACACGACACTGTAAATTTTTTGATTGTTTTTTGAAGAGCACCTGGATGACCAGTGGCATATATGTCAACGCACAGTTTTTCAAGTTCTCCAGCTTCAGAACCGGGGCCGAAAATAGTTGTTCCAACTAGTGATCTGACGTTGAATAAATCCAATTCTTCGCTTTTATTCTCCGACTTCGACAGCACGCCCATCGCATAGGGATGGCCGTTTTGCTTGTCAATGCTGATAGTAACGACGGCGTTAGGTAAGACGTAATGCTGGAAGGTTAACGATTGCTCGTTTTCCGCCCCTTTTTCCATTTTTGATTTAGGGGGCAATTTTTCCATACCATCGACTTTTGACGCTAATGCGTTATAGGTTTCTATTAGCTGATCGATAGAGATTTTAAACGTTGGCGGATTTGCACTTTGACTTTCCGAAGAAAAAGCAAGAAGAGCAGTGACGGCGAATATCTTTATATTCATTCTTATAATCCTTGAGGCTGGTAGTTGCTTAGCCTTCTACTGATTTCTTCGCTAGGCAAATTGGCGACATCCGACAGCGCGCCAGCAATCTTTAGCATGGCCTTTCTGTCATGTGGATTCATGATTTGGTAGCACTGTACTAAATACGCCACCTGTCTATCGTCAATCTCTGTCCGGAGCGTTGTGCCGGTCACAATCCAATCGGGATCGAGACCCAGCTCTGGGCGTTGCGCAGCTAGCGCAAAGACTTCTTTGGTTGGGAAGCTTTCCCGTTGCTTTCTCCCAGCTAAAGCTCTTGGCGATAGTCCTAAAAAATCTGCCGCCTCCTTATCTTCCGTCACTTTTAGTTGTTGTTTAAGCCTCAGCATGGCTTCGTCAAATAAATTCACACATCCCCCTTGACAGTCTTTGATAATAGTATTTTAATTACATCACGGTATTTAAAATACCATTCCGCAAAATCAATAAAAGGAGCCAAACATGACCCCTGCTGAACGAAAACAACAGTTTACCGATAACGGAGAATGCCCAGGCCAATGGGCAGACCAGAATGGATACCCGCGTGACTTGGTATACCGAATTCTCAATGGTCGCTCCCCAGCGTTGCGCGGGAAATCATTCAAAGCCGCCAAAGCATTGGGCGTTAAGCCTGTTCCAAAAGCGCAATAACGCCCAATTACCATAACTGCACAGGAAATTATACATGAACATCAACGACACCCTAGTCAAGGATCGAGGCATTGACATCGGCGGAAGAACAGTGATGCCAGTCGCCAACTCGCAGCTGATCCCAGCATTACAAGAGCTATCTAGTGGTTTGGCAGAAGAAGATCCATTAGATCAACTTTTCAGAATGTCGAATGGTTTGGTTATGGGGATGTTACGGGAGTTAGGTCAATGAGTGATTTCTTTGAAGTGCTTGTGCCAGGCGAAGAACCTCAGCAACCAAGCCGTCAATCTTTGATTCCAGCATCAGATGCTCAACTGGCTATATGTGTTAGTGAGTTCGGTTTTGATCAAATGGGTATTGATGAGTTACTGGCGCTTGGCGTTGAAGAGCTTAACGCTTCGATGCTCAGAGAATGCCGCGCAGGAGCGGCATTTTGGGCGGCTCAAGAGGCTATTAAAAACACGAGTCCGACCGGCGGACTCGACACATTTAAAGATTTTATCGAACGCAATGGCTTGATTAAACAGCGCGTCTATGAGGCTATTAGCCTAGCCAAATGTTTTACCAGACTACCAGATAACCAAAGACAACAGCTGCTTAATATTGGCAAGAAAAAAGCATTGCTGTTAGCGAAAATCCCACAGGATGAAATCAATCGCCTTGCCGAATCCGGCACCGACGTGCTCGACGACGCCGAAACCATGACCTACGACCAACTGCGCGACCTGCTGAAAACCGCCGAGCGGCGCAATCAGCAATTGAACGCCGAGGTCGAGCACCGCGACGCCATCATCGATAAATTCAAAAAACGCGACAACCGCGACTACGAGTTCCACTGGAAAACCCACACCGTCCGCGACGAGTGCCTGGCGTACCAAGCCGAATGCGAAGTGGCTTTAAACAGCCTGCAAGCGGTGTTTAACGAGCAGTTAAACGATATTGAAACCACGGAACGCAGCTTTCGGTTTGAGCAGCTGTGGGTGACCGCCAACGTCATTGCCGCCCGGGCGGCATTGGTCATCGATCAAATGCGCGACGCATGCCCCGTCGATCTGCCGGATGCCATCACCAGCAAACACATGCTCACCGACGACGAGGCCCAGCGCTGGCTGCTGGATTACCCGCTGATCGAACGCAAGCACGAAGCGGCCAAAGCCAAGCGCGAAGACGCGCGACCCAACCGCCCAGGTCGGCCGAGCAAAAAGGACAAATAGAGGTTATGCGTTATGCGCAACACCAACCCACTCGTACAAAGGATGGACAGTAACAGCCCCGCCGTGCGGCCCACTGCCCAGGTTATCGCGCTACGCCAGCGCGATCCCTGGAAAGAGGCCAACGATAGTCAGCGTGCGGTCGCCACGGCGCGGTATGACATCGTCAATACCATTTTGGACATGGAGAAAAATGGCTTTAGCGCCAACAAGGCCATCGAAACGCTATTGGCCCGCGCGGAAACCGGCTCATTGCATGCCTATCTGCAAAACGCGATGAAGACCGCCGCCAAAGCTAACCGCCTGGCGCCGACCCGCAGCGTGTTGTTCGAATGGCTGAAAGTGGTGAAGGCCGGCGGCGGTAGAGTCGATCTGTTGGAGCAACACAAAGGCCGCGTCGTCACCGAGCAACCCGCCTGGTGGGGGCCGGCGCTGGAGTATTTCAACCAGCCCAGCGCACCGGAAATGTCGGTGGTGTGGCGGCAACTGAGCGAGGTGGACGGCTTTGCCTGCACCTATGACCAAGTGCGCAACTACCTGAGCAGCGTGCCGGCCATGCTGGGCCGCCACAGCCCGGCGCGGATCGGCCGGCGTTTGTATCGGCTGACCGAAAAGGCCTACATCCGCCGCTGCACCGAGCGCGCCTTGCCGGGTGATGTGTACGTGGCCGACGGTTACATGGCCGATATCTACCTGGTCAACCCCGTCGACGGCAAATTCCCCTGGCGGCCGGAGCTGACTGTAGCCATGGACTTGCGCAGCCGCTTTATCGTCGGCTGGCGAGCCGACGAGCACGAAGGCACCACGGCCGTGCAAAACCTGTGGGCGGAAACCTTCGCTCGCTGGAACCACGTGCCGCTGTTTCTCTACGTCGACAACGGCTCAGGCCACAAAAACAAACTGATGTCCGACGACATGACCGGCTTTTATGCCCGCCATAACATCGAAGTCATCCACGCCATCCCCGGCAACCCGCACGGCAAAGGCTGGATTGAGCGCTTCTTCGTCGAGGTCAAGCGCGACTTCCTGAAAGCATGGCGGCCGGCGTTTTACTGCGGCGATGACATGAGCGACGAGGCCCGCGCGGAAACTATTAAGGCGGTCAAGGCCGGCAAGCTGCAGGCGCCGACCCTGATGGAGTTTGCCGACGCCTTTAACGCCTGGATAGACCGCTACGTGCAACGCCAGCATCCGGAGAACAAGCACGTCAGCCGCGCGCAACTGTGGGCCGAGCTGTCGCCGCTGCCGCCGCATGCCGACCTGCTGGAAATGAAGCGCCAAGCGGTAGTGCTGACCGTCAAGCGGGCCAGCATTACCCACAACAACCGCCAGTACCGCCATCCGGACCTTCACGCCTACAACCACCTGAAAGTGGTGCTGGAGTACGACCTGATGGACAACCGCGTGGCGGTGATCCGCACCCAGGACGGCCGCTGGATCTGCGACGCGCATTTGATCAACGCCATCGACGCCGTCGACAAAACCCGCCTGGAAGAGCGCCGCGACAAGCGGGTGGTGGATCAAGCCAAGCGGATCGAGAAAAAGCTGGACGAACTGAAAGCTCGCGCCGGCTTGGTGATCGACGCCGACGCCGTCGCCAGCGACGCGCAAACGCTGTTGGACCGAACCCCGGCGCTGCCGGAAACCATTGAGATTGATATTTTTAACTTTGAGTAGGTAACCCCATGAGCACATTCACCGATGCATTCCTTATTAACCGACGGCTAGCCAAACGGCTACAAACTGACCAATTGTGGGTAGTTGTCAAACTCGACACAGAGAGCCGTGAGCTATTCTCGCTTGACTATCAAAATGCGTTTGCCGAGCCGGAACGGTCAATTTATCGGCCAGTGAGCGAGCCACATGTCAAAGGTGTTCTTGAATTGTTTTTGAGCAAATTTGATCGCGCGGTGTTGCAGAAAACTGAGGCCACGACCATGGACCAGTTGCTCTACGACACGCGCGAGTTTCTTGACATTCTGCGCAACGCAGAAGGCCGGGTGTTCCTATGAGCGCATCATTATTCACACGGCGCGTCAGGCGCTGCGCAATCGTATTCGAAGCAACGACGTATTACTCTCCGGAATTGGCCGGCATGGATAACGCAGAGGTCACGGTCTGTTTGGCCGACGACGGACTGTTACGCGTACATAACGAGTTCGGGCGTTTTTTGTTTCTCGCCGGGCCGGTCGCTAATCACAACTACCAGGTGGCGTCATGAGCAACTACCCCGACCACTACACGCCGGACGACATCGGCCAGATCGAGCAGATCAAAACCTGGTTGGCTGAGCGGGACTACAAGCAAGCCGCACTGGCCCGGTTGGCCCGCGTAGCGCAGGCCACGTTGAGTCAGATTCTTAACGGCTCTTATGCCACGTCGCCCAGCCCGCAACTGGTCAAGATCGTTAATGCCGTGCGTCACGCCGACGACACCGCCGCCGATGCCTTGGCACCGGTCGAGACCAGCGTGTTCCGGCTGGCTTTGACTGCCTGCCAAATGGCCCGCCGCTACCGCAACTTTGCGGTGCTGAGCGCCTTTGTCGGCACCGGCAAGACCTTTGCCGTCAAGCATTACCAACGCACCACGCCCAACACCTACTTGATCGAAGCCACGCCGACCATGACCGTACAAAGCCTGATTAAGCTCCTGGCGCGCATCGTGGCCGGCTACGAAGGCAGGGGCAGCATAGACGACAAGTTTCGAGCGATCGTCGCCAGCCTGCAAAACACTGACAGCCTGTTAATCGTCGACGAAGCCGACACCCTGACGCCACACGTGCTGCACACCCTGCGCCGGCTGCGCGACCTGGCGAATATCGGCATCGTGTTGGCCGGCACCGAACACTTGACCGGCCTGATCCGCCCCGCCCATGGCCAGTTCGACCAAATTAGATCGCGCACCGGCTTCTGGCCGGAAACCATCAAGGGCATCACCGCCGACGACGCCGGCGCCCTGGTGCAAGCCGCGTTTGGCGATGAGGACGTATCCGATGAAGTGGTCAAGCGCCTGTTCTCCTACAGCAAGGGCAGTGCGCGGATGCTGATCGAAGGGCTGGTCGCAGCGATTCAACAGTTTCGCAGCGGCCGCGAATTGAACGTGGCTTTGGTAGATGCGGTGGCGAAACAGGCGTTATGCCTGCAATCGGTAGCGTGAGGAGATGAGCATGCCAACGAACGACATCATGATAGATCTGGAAACCCTGAGTTTAAAACCCAACGCGATGATTTTGAGCATTGGCGCTGTGATGTTTGACGCCGAGATAGGCAATATCGGCGCGCAATTGCATATCGGTTGCGTTATGTATGGCCAGGGTCGCGACCTGGATCGAGATGTAGTTAAGTGGTGGGCGGAGCCAAAACAAAAAGCGGCCTACGACGAAATAATGATGTTCGTACAACAAAAGCCATATCGGCTAGATCTAGCGCTGGCAGCGCTGTCCAGATTCATTGTTAAGCACAATCCAAAACAAATTTGGGGTAACAGCCCATCGTTCGATTTGTCGATCCTGGCCAATGCCTACCAGCAACATGACATGACAATGCCTTGGCCATTTTGGAATGAGAGAGACACTCGGACCATTGTTAACGTGTGCCGACAACTCACCGGCGTGGACCCTAAAAAACAGATCGAATTCGACGGCACGGCGCATAGCGCCCTGGCCGACGCCATTTATCAGGCGAGGTATGTCATCGCCGCTTATCAGCTTTTAGCCTCACGGAGCGCGGTATGAGCATCGTCATCATCACCCTACGCGATACGCCGGACGGCGTGGAGATCAACCGCTCCGAAGTCGCGGAACCCGGCGAGGCTGACACGCCGGCCACGATCCTGGGCGCGGCTATGTACGCCAACGTGACTCAATACCTGGATCGCCACCCGCAGTTCGGCAAACAGGCCTGGCCACCCCAGTCAACCCAAAAATTGCATTAGGACGGCACACATGAATAACGATCTTGCGACTCGTTTCTTGCGCGGCGAATACGCCGGCAAAACTCAGCGCCAGGCTTACCAAATGAGGCGATTGGTTGCCCGGAAATGCCATAAACCGCACCACCGGCTGCGCGTGCGCGTGCAGTCCGGCTGGGCTTTTGATTAAGTAAGGAGGCCAGCATGGCTTTGGTTCATCAACTCATTGAACAGTATCGGCGCCGGAAGCAGCTCGACGCCGACGCCCGCTCGCAAGCGCACGACCGCATTATCAACAACCTGCTCGGCGAAGAAGACCACCTACGCCACCAGCTCACCGATACCCGCTGGCTGGCGGCCATCGGCTGGGGTGCGTTTGCGTACATGGCTTACTGCTATTGGACCGCGCCGGTAATGATCGTCGCCGGGCTGGAGTGCCGGCTGTGAGCAACGCGTGCGCGATCCCGTGCCCCTACTGCGGCAAGGACGTGGACATCGTTCAGGCCTTGGAAATGGTGGCGGGCAACGAGTGGACCGGGCTGCTGAATGGCCTTCCGCTATCGCTGGTCGGCGCGCTGTTGCGTTATCTGGAGCTGTTCAAACCGAACAAGCAGGAGCTGCGCTGGAGTCGCCGCTTGGCTTTGACCAAGGAGCTAGTGCCGCTGATTAAGGACGCGCAAATCAAACGCAACGGCATCGTCTACTCGGCGCCGGCCGGCGTTTGGGAAGCGGAAATGATGCGGCTGGTGGTCAATCGTCCCGAAAATTTGGTACTGCCGCTGAAGGGCAACGGCTATCTGCTGAGCATGATCGCCGGCCGTGGCGAACGGGCGGCGGCGAAGCTGGAGCAAGACAAAATCGAGAAGTTGCGCAACCGTTCGGCTCCGCTCACGGCAGGCCGTTCGGGCACCGCAGGTCATTCGAGCACGGGCGGCGCGCCGGTCTCGGTCGCCGAATTGGCCGAAAAAGCTCAAGTCAAAACAAAATCCAAGCCGCCGGCTGGCTGGAAGGGTCCGGTAGCGCCGGATACCTCGTAAGTCATGGTTCCCACGCTCCGGCGTGGGAACCCATCCCTGGACGCTCCGCGTCCTGAACCGCACAGCGGTTCCACCTGCATTCCCACGCCGGAGCGTGGGAACGATCACTCAACATAGGAGCCACCATGGCCAAAAAACACAAAGCCCCGGCGGCGTTATACGTCTGCCAAGACAAAGACCAAACCATGGCCGCGATCCGGCAGCTCGGCGATACCCAGCGCGAACTAACCCGCGTCGAGACCGAGCTGAACGACGAAATCGCCGCGATTACCGACAGCCGCAAAACCCAGATCGAAGCACTGAAAACCCGCATCGACGCCCTGGTGACCGGCATTCAAACCTGGTGTGAAGCCAACCGCGCCGAGCTATGCAAGGACGGCGGCAAAACCGCCAACCTGATCACCGGCGAAGTGTCCTGGCGGCAGCGGCCGCCCAGCGTCGGCGTGCGATCGGTGGATAAGGTGCTGGAAACCCTGCGTAATCTCGGCCTGTCTCGTTTCATTCGCACCAAGGACGAGCTGAACAAAGAGGCCGTGCTGGCCGACCCCACGGCGGTATCCGGCATAGTCGGCATCACCATCAACAGCGGCATCGAAGATTTCGCGGTCGTGCCATTTGAGCGGGAGGTGGCGTGATGCAAACCACCGGCGAACGTATCCGCGAGCTGCGCCAACGCGCGAATCGTCTGCGCGAGTGCGCGCATCGCGCCGACAACCGCGCGGATTTCCAAAAAGAGATGTTGGCCGCCGCGCATTGCGAGGATGAAGCGACGAGTTGCAAGCATGGCTGGACGATAAACCGGAGGCGTCCCGTGGATGAGTTTCAACGCTTGCTGATCAATGACTTCGTTTCCGAGCACTGGGCCGAATTCCTGGCGTTCCTCGCCGAACGCGGCATGAACGAAGGCGACGCGGACGACATCGCGGCGGCGCTGGGGTTTGACGACCATGACTGACACGGTCAAACACTACCTGCAATTAGTCGGCATCGCCAAAAGCTGGGCGGGCAAACACCTGCCCGGCTGGGACGACGACATGCACCGCACGCTGCTGGCCCGCCACGGCGCGACCGAGCTTGACGGGCGTATCAGCGCCAAGACGCTCAACCCGCCTCAGCTCGCGGCCGTGCTGGACGACTACGCCGCGCGCGGTTGGCCCCGCCAAAAGCAATACAGGCCCAAGGGCGGCAACGACAATCGGCCTAAAGCCGTATCGCCGCAGATCGGCCATATCGTTAGACTGTGGGGCAAGCTTGGGCTGGCCGGCAAAATCAACAACGCCAGCCGCTCGGCGATGCTCGCCTGGTGCGCCCGCCAAACCGCACACCACGTACCCGACCTGGACAGCCTGACCGCCGAAGAGCGTCAGGCCATCATCGAAGCCCTGAAAGCCTGGATGGCAAGATAAAAATGGATTTCCCGGACGTCGCCCCCGAACAATTAGCCAACCTGCCGCCCGTCTTGCGGGCGATCGTGCGGGCGCTCGGCTATGCCCGCGCCCAGGAGTGGCTGAGTGCGTGGGGCGGGTTGGTGATTAATCTGCCGAAGCGACATAGTACCGCGCTGGGGCTGGCCGACGACGAGCTGGAGCGGCTCAACGAAACGCTCGCGCCGCACCTCGACGCTGCTCGCCGCATTAGCGTGCCCAAGATCGACAAGCTGTGGCAGCGCCACCGCAACGCGATCATCAACGCCGAGAAGCACTGGCAGAGCGCCGCGCATCAAGCGCGGGCGTTCCATTTGACCACCCGGCAAATTACGAATATTCGCCGCCAAGGCGAGGACGACGATCGGCAGATGAGTTTATTCGATTAGCCCTTCGGCGCCCCGCCCCTTCGACTCCGCTCAGGGAACGGTTCGACTCCGGTCCCTGAGCGGAGTCGAAGGGAGCGGAGCCGAAGCACCAACAAGCCCCTCGGGGGCAATGGCCCCAGCGGAAGGTGGGCCTACTCAGAAAAACATCCGCAGCGGCCCCGGCGCACCTTACCTCCCGTCGGCGCAACCGCCGGCATGGCCCCACGAGACGGGGCCGGTTATACTTGGCCTGCGCTGCAACGCAGGCCGTTTTTCCCCAGCAATAGAGAACGCTATGACTCAAAACCAAGATTTAAAAATCATATCCAAAGCGCTCGGGCCGGACGCCGGACATTGGGGATTGTTCAACAACAAACAGGAGTTGCTTGCCGAAGTTTGGCGACAAACCAATGGCGGCTGGAATTGGCGAGTCAAAGACGGCGAATGCTGGCAAAATGGATTTGAGCCGAGTCGAATAGATGCGCTGAATGCGGCCTACGCATCATGCGTAAAAGCCGGAATAATCGAACCGCTGCCATAATCGAAACACAGCCGCTCTAAGCCCCTTTCAGCCCCAACCCGCCATCCTTGCCCGCCCGCAAACCGTTTAAACGTTTCTACGCGTTTTTAAACGGGTTTTGAACGCGGTTCCATACGCATCATCAATAGATACTCGTTCGAGTACTAACACATATCCCCCGGAAACATTTCCCGGCTAATCAAACCCCCGCCAAATCCGGACAATCGCCCCAACTGATTTTTTGAGGCCGCTATGTCCAAACCTGCTGTCAAACTCGCTGCCCTGGCTTTCGAGATCGCTGCCGATGGCTCGGCACCGACTACGGCGCACCTGCTGCCGGTCGGGCCGTTTCGCGCGACCGATGGCCGGCCACACGACTGCGAAGCCTGGCAACTGGATGCGTCGATTGCCGCCAGCGTAATCCTGCGCCTGCGCGACCGCGCCAATGACACGCTGATCGACTACGAACACCAATCCCTGCGCACCGAATGGAACGGCCAGCCAGTCATTGCCGCCGGTTGGTTTCACGACATGGAATGGCGCGACGGCAAAGGTTTGTACGCCATCGGCGTGGACTGGACCGCGACTGCCAAACAACGCATCGCCGACAAAGAGTACCGCTACATCAGCGCCGTGTTTCTGTACTTGGCTAGCACTGGCGAAGTGCTCGACGTGATTTCCGTTGCGCTGACCAACACCCCCGCTGTCGATGGCCTGGACGATCTCAGCGAAGACGGCATGGCTGCTTTAACTAAACGATTTTCCCTACCCGACCCCGATCCGGAGACTACCGATATGGCTACCCCGCAAGAAGAACTTGCCGCGCTGCGCGTGACGCACGCCCAAACCGAAACCACGCTGGCCGCGCTAACCGCCGAACGCGACACGCTGAAAACCCAGCTGGCCGCGTTAACCACCGAGCGCGATACCGCGATCGGCGAGCTGGCTGCGCTGAACAAGCAGGTCGCCGAGTCCGCCGCTGCTGCCGAAGCGGATAAAAAAGACGCGTTAATCCTGGCGGCACTGACGGCCGGCAGTCTTACGCCGTCGATGAGACTCTGGGCCGAAAAACAAACGCTAGCCGCGTTGACCGAGTATTTAGAGGCCACCGGCCCGTTGCCGATCCTGAAACGCCAAGCCGGCGACGGCCACACCACCGCTACGGCCGCGCTGACTGCGGAGCAAAAGGCGATTGCCGACAAGATGGGCGTGACCGAAGAAGAGTACCTGGCCGCACAGAAAAAACATGCCATCTAGCCGCCGGACCGTCATTCAAACTAGGAGCACACGATGCTGACACAAGCGCAAATCGACGCGTTAAAAACCTCGCTGCAGGCCAATTTTGATCGAGGCCTGGTCAATACGCCGAGCAATTGGGCAAAGATTGCAGAGCTGATGAAATCTACCAGCAAGAACACGACATATGCCTGGTTAACCCAATGGCCATCGTTTCGAAAATGGGTCGGCAGCCGCTTACACAAAGCCATCACCGAAAAGGCGTACACCGTATTCAACGACAAATACGAAGCGACGATCGATGTGTTGCGCACGGATATCGAAGACGACGACTTTGGCCACTACGCCAATAGCGCGGCCGGCCACGGTAAAGCCGCTGTGCGGTTGATGGATGAATTGATTTTTGGCGCCTTGCTGGCCGGATGGTCTTCCAACTGTTACGACGACCAGTTCTTTTTCGACACCGATCACCCGGTCTATGCCAACACCGACGGCACCGGTGCGGTCACCGCGACTTCGAATATCCAAGCCGGCGCCGGTGCGCCCTGGTATCTGTTTTCCGACGCCGCCCCAGCGCTATTTCTGCAAGAGCGTGTGCCGGCGCAGTTGGAAGCGATGGGCGCCGGCTCAACCAATTATTTCGAAAACGACGTGTTCAGCTTTGGCGGCCGCTGGCGCGGTGCGGCGGCATACGGTTTTTGGCAATGCTGCTATGCCTCCAAAGCCACGCTGGACGCCACCAACTTTGCCGACCTGTACAACCGTATGCTCAGTCAAACCGGTGACGGCGGCATCAAGCTGGGCACCGTGCCCAATTTGCTGGTGTGCGGGCCGACCAACCGGGTCGCGGCCGAAACCTTGTTGATGCAAGACCGACTGGCCAGCGGCGCATCCAATATCAACTACAAAAAAGTCGATTTGCTAGTCACGCCCTGGGTGGCGTAACGCCGGATTGATCACCCTCACCCCAGCCCTCTCCCACCGGGAGAGGGGGACCGTTTTGATTGGAGACCGATATGCCCAAACTGTACGCCCGCGTAAACCTGCGCACCGACATCGAAAAACGCGACCGCGCCGGCCTGCGTTTTACCCGCAACTGGCTGGAGTTGGACGGCATCGACGATGCCACGCTGGCGGCCCTGCAAGAAGACCCGTATCTGGAAGTCAGCGACTCGCCGACCGTGTTGGTCGAAGTGGCCGCTACGACGCAAACCGGAGCGATCGAAACCATCCAGGACCCGAATAACCCACCCGAGAGCGAAGCGCAGCAGGACTCGGCGGACGCCGCACAAGGAGATAGTGAGCAAGCAGGCACGGCGTCCGCCGCTGGCGGGGAAGAACAACTAGCCGATAGAGGCCCGGAGGTGGACGCATCCGAGGGCCTCGCTACCGGTGATGCTTCGACTACGCTCAGCACAAGTGCGGTGGAAGGAACCGATGTCGATGCCGGTGATGCTTCGACTGCGCTCAGCACAGGTGCGGAACAGATTGACGCCGACAAGCGGCGCATCGACATCGCCTTGGCGATCGGTTTGCTCGACCCGGCCAATCCGGAGCATTGGCTGAAAGACGGTCGGCCGAATTTGACCGCGATCAGCACGATTTCCGGCTTGACCGTGACCGCTGATGAGCGCGATGCGGTCTGGTCCGGTATTCAATCCGCCGGGAGCGCCGGCTAATGCCATTCGCCACCCGCGCCGACTTGTTGGCCCGCACCAACGCCCGCCGCCTGGCGCAGTTGGCGGTGCCGGCCGACATGGCGATGCCGCCGGAAGCCGCGTTGCGCGTTGCGATCGACGGCGGCGACCTGAGCGGCTACACCGCCGACGAGCAATCCGCGCTGGCCGGCGCGTTGGGTGCGATGGACACCGCGCTGGCCGATGCCGATGCGTTGATCCTCAGCTACGGCATCCCGGACACGGTACAGACCACGCTGATCGCTCGGCTGGCGTCCACTGTCGCGCTCTATTACCTGCAAGGCGCCGAGCGGATGACCGATGACGTCAGAAACGCCTACCAAGGCGTGATCGATACGCTGAAAGCGCATGCGCGCGGTGAGTTGAATTTGATCCCAGCCGAACCGCCGTTGCCGACCGATCCGGTTATCTCCGACGACCTGGTGCAGTTCGAAAGCTCGGCGCGGCGCTACGGCGGCACGTCCACCGTGATTGAGGACTGGTGAAGTGATTTCGCTAACGCCGGTTCTCGACACCCTGCGGACGGCGCCCGCCGCCTTCGCCCATGCCTGGTTTCGCGACTTCGGTTTGGCCGCAGAGTACGCCCAGATCGATCCCGACAGATTACCGCTGCCGGCGCTGTGGCTGGTGCGGGCCGCCGACAAGTCCGATGAGCTGGACGCCGAGGCCCGCGCCGCCAATATCACGCTGGGCTTCGACGCGATAGTCGCGATCGAGAACATCCGCACCCAGCGCGCCGGCGAGACAGACGACGTGTTGTTGGCGTATCGGCATGCGGTGCGGGAAAAGCTGCAAGGCTTCGAGATCGAGCCGGATGTGTATCCGATCCGATTCAAAGGCGGCAAGGTGCTGGAGTACACCAAGGAAGACATCTACTGGGCCGATCGCTACGAGTTTTCCGCCCTGATTACCAATTATTTACTCGACCCCGGCCCGTATAGCGAGCTGGCCTACACCGGAGCACCCGCATTATGACGATCAGCTACGACTACATCCCCCAAGCGCTGCGCTACCCCGGCGTCTACATCGAAATTGACGGTAGCCAAGCCGGCCTGGGCGACGACATTCCGGCGGTGTTATTGGTCGGCCAAAAGCTGGCCGCCGGTTCCGCTGTGGCCGGCGAGATTACCCGCATCAGCTCGGTCTACGACGCCCAGCAAAAGGCCGGCGCCGGCTCGATGCTGGCGCAAATGGCCGCGCGCTATCGAGCGATCGATGAAACCTTGGATTTGTACATGCTGCCCTACAGCGACAACGGCGCCGGCGTGGCCGCGACCGGCACGATTACCGTGACCGCTGCCGCGACTGCCGACGGCACCCTCTCATTATATATAGGCGGCCGCTTGGTCTCCGTGGGTGTCACCAGCACGATGACCACGGCCCAAGTCGCCACCGCGATTGCCGCCGCGTTTACCGATCCCGATTTGCCGGTGACCGCGGCCGCCGTGGCCAGCGTGGTGACATTGACCGCGAAGCACAAGGGCACCTGCGGCAACAACATTGATATGCGCTTGAATCTGTACGGCGAACTCAAGCCGACCGGTTTGGCGCTGACCTTGGCCGCGATGGCCGGCGGTGCCGGCGACCCGGCGCCGGGCAACTTGGCGACGCTGTTGGGCACTAACCGCTGGTATCGCTACATCGCCCTCGGCATCAACGATGCCGCGACACTGGCCGCCTGGCACACCGAAAGCCAGCGCCGTTACCAGCCGCCGGTTCAGGCCGGATTCCGAGCATTTACGGCCCATCGCGGCGATTACGCGGCGGCGGCCGCGTTTGGTGAGACCAAGAACTACGAGCATATTTGTAACCCGTCACTCGAACTTAACCCAACGACAACCTGGGAAGCGGCGGCCATTGTCTGTGCAGCGGCCGCGCCCAAGGTCTACAACAACCCCGTGGAATCGCTGGAGGGTACGCCGCTGCCCGGCATGATCGGCGTGACGTATCACGACTGGACCGCCGCCAATAGCCTGCTATTTAAAGGCATGTCGATTATCGAAGTCGGTAAGGACGGCAGCTGTTATATCAAGCGCTTGATCACCATGCACCAGTTCCGCCCGGACGGTTCGGCTGACGACGCGTATTTGGACATCAATACGCCGGAGACGCTGGAGCGCATCCGCTACGTGCAACGGAGCGGCGCGATTAAAGCCTTTGTCGGCACGGCAGCGGCGAAAAACAACGAAGGCTATCGGCCGGGGCTGCGCATTACCACCGAAGATTCTGTTAAGGCCTTCTTGCTCAGCTTGTATCAAAACACTTTGATGCGCGAGTACGGTTGGGTGCAAGCCTACGACACCTACAAAACCACCTTGGTCGTCGAGCAAGATGCCGACAACCCCAGTCGATTCAACTATCTCGACAAGCCCATCATTCTGGTGCCGTTCGAGATACTGGCCGGCCGTGCCCAATTCGTTAAACGCGTTTAATCATCTAAAAAGGAGTCGTCATGGCTGCATTAAAGAATTTACGCACGGTCTCCGTGCCAAGCATCGGCAAGCTGCCGCTCGCTAGCCCGCCCGGCACGTTTACGCCTGCCGGCGAGTCGCGGGAACACAAGGCCGGCCGATTGCAGGAAGACGGCGGTTATCTGACGACATCCAAACCGGCAGTGCTCGAACTGAACATCAATTTGCAAGCCGGCGTGGATCTGGACGCAATCAACGCGGTGGTCGATGAGACGATCACGATCCGTCTGCAAGCCGGCGAGACCTACATGATGCCCGGCGCGTTCCGATCCGGCGATCCGGCTGGCTGGGGCGACGGCGAGAGCAAGATTACGTTTATGAGCAACACGTCCGAGCGGATTTGAGGAGCGAATATGTCCGGAAAACCACGCAGAGCGGAATGGGAGTTTGACACTGAGTCCGATTTTTTGGCATTGGGTGGCCCCGCCGCGTACGGCGATGGCAGGCTGGCAATCGGCGGCATCGAGCATAGCAATCGGAGCGGTTTGCTGGTCAGTCGCCAAGCTGGCCGCATGTTGACGTTTGTCACGTTGGGCGACAGCCGAGCGGGCAACACACAAGGCTATCTGGTCACTGCGGCTGACAAAGTCGATGCGCCGTTGCCGGCATCGGGCACGGCGACATACAATCGCGCGTTGCAGCGTCTAGTGCTGCCGGCGTTATATCCCGGACTGAAGCAGGTCGCTAACTGCGGAACGTCCGGCATTACGCTTGAGACGTTTATCAGCAATGAGGCCGGCGCGAGATCGGCGACCACTAAAACCCTTCAGGATGCGGTGGCGCTCAATCCGGATTTTATTATCGATCGGATGGGGATTAATTCGATCGCGGGTGTCATAGACGATGCAACCTATGCTGCGGTATGGACTAACCGTAAAGCCGTCATCGACTGGGAGGCGACGGTTGGCATACCGGTGTTCTTTAATGCAGAACAGGGGTTTAGCGAAGGCTTGCCGGGGTTCGCGGCTAATGCGAACGGCGATTTGATACGTAGCTACGTGATTCGGTTTATTCGCGATACTCAAGCCTATATTGATGGTCTGCATGCTGTCGGCAAAGCTAAAAACATCTATTTTTTACAGTCGATCGGCGTCACGGCGGATACGACAGGTGCATGGATAGAAGGGCTGGGCGCTAAAGAGTTAGCGGGTGCGGGCGCCGGCCGGCATCCGACGTTCTACGGCGGTTATGCCACGGCATTGCCCGAATTGGCGCTACTGCGGCGGCTCTACGGCGAAAGCAAGCCCTATGCGTTTGAAGGCGACAATAAATTTTCAAACGGTTTGTTTTTGAATTACGCGCTGTCGGGCTCGACGGGCAACGTCGCGACCAACGTTGCCATCTCGTCGACCAATTGCACGCGCCAGAACGCCGACCTCATCACGCTGGATGGCAAGCGCTGGCAAGTGTGCGAGGGTTTGGTGACAGCGACAGGCCAGGCCAGTCTGCAATTCCAGGTGCTATTCAATCCGACCGCGACCGGCACGGATGCGCTCAATATGGCGGCAGGCGATATCTACGGCTTTGAGCTGGATATGTTTGTCGAGAATTTGACGACCGGTAAGGTGGCCGGGTTATCGACCTGTCGATATCGGGTCAGGACATTCGATGCCGCGAATTCGAAATCGATCAACTGCGACCTGGATACGATTAATAATTCGAATGCCCCGGCCACGGTTTCGTTGCCCGGCCGGATACAAATGCATATGACGCATAAACAACGGTTTCAAGAGTCGGCGGCAGCTTATTCCGGCGGCGTGCTGAACAATTTCACGTCATCGCATATTTTGATGCTGATCGATCAATATGCCGAAATTGGGCAAGTGATTCGATGCGGCATTGCAAATCCACGGATCGTTAAACTCTCAGCATAGGTGAATCATGCAAGTAAAAATTCCGCTCTCGGCGTATGGACACAAATCGATCATCGCTGCAATTCAAATCGCGCTTGTTGAACACGCATCGGACATCATTGCCGCAAAATTGAAATCTGAATCGGCCGGAGTTGCGGTTAGCGATTTTCGGGTATTTTCAGACAGAGTCGAGATCGCCGGCTATTCACTATTATTCGAGGACGTCGATGGTTGGGATTTGATCGACGCTGGAATATTTGAGTTTTAAGGAGGCGTCGATGAAATTATTAACGCCGATTACCGTCGGGAAAACTCAAATCGCCGAACTGAACTTCCGCGACTACACCACCGCCGAGGATTATTTAAGCTTTGATTCGCGCGGCGGCGTGGCACAGCGGATTGCGCTGATCGCATCGATGACCGGCACCGACGAGGCGCTGATTAAGCGGCTGCGCGGGCCGGATTACATCCGCGCTGAGCAGCTGGTCAGCGATATGCTCGAAGCCGATGCCGCCGCCGCGACCGATGCAAATGCCGACCGGGTCAAGCTGTTGTCCCGCTTAACCGGCGCGGCGGAAGCCGAGGTGGCGAAGATACTTGGGGTGTTGATGGGCAATGGCGATCCGGCGCCCGCCGCCGAGGATGCCGCCGAAAAAAAGTCGCTCGAATCATTATCGCCTGTGGATTAGTCGCTAAAGTACTCAATCAGCCGTTAGCGGCGGCCAAAAAAATGCCGATTGCTGAATTGTTCATGTGGGCAAAAATGGCGGCAGCGATGGACGGGCGGCAATTTGAATAGTCCCTTCTCCCCCAGGGAGAAGGCTAGGATGAGGGGATAAAAGCCGTTTGTTTTAATTCTCCTCACCCCAACCCTCTCCATCCGGAGAGGGCGTAATACCCCGGAAACATTTCCCGCCTAACTCTCACCGCTATACCGCTTTAAACTCCAGTCACATCCCGTGTCTGGAGTTTTTTTATGCCCGCTGCCGAAGCCGAGCTGCGATTAAAGTTTAAAGACGTCGGTACCGTGTCGGGCATCGACAAAGTCGCCAAGCGCGTCGAGCAAATCACCAAAAAAACCGAAGACCTGGCGGTGCAATCCAATGCGCGCCAGCGCACCTCGTTCGAGCGGCTATCCCTGGCTCGCGAGCAGCTCGGCATGCGCTCGGAGCAAAAAATCCAACGCGAAATCCAGCAGACCGAAGCCGCTTACAAGCGTCTCGCATCGTCCGGTAAGCTCAGCCAGGACGAATTGACCCGCGCGGCCGAAAAGACCCGCCAAAAGATCACCACGCTCACCAACGAAATGGGCAAGCTGACGGCCGAGCAACAGAAAGCCGCCAAGGCCGCGAAGGATTTCGAGACTGCTCAGGGTCGGATTAGAACCGGTGTGGCGGTGGGCGCCGGCGTGGCGGCGGGTTATGCGCTGAAGTCGCCGGTGATGAATGCGATGTCTATGGACGAGCGATTGGCAAGCTTGGCGAATACGGCGTTTCGTGAGCGCGACGTGACAGGTCGATTGGCGGGCACGAAGGAGCTTGAGGCCGCCATTAATAAATCGGTTGATTTGAAGCGAGGCGGTGGCGGAACGCGCGAACAAGCGCTGGATGCGCTGGAAAAGCTGGCTTCTAAGGATGCGTTGGGTAGCGCCGATAAAGCCATGTCATTTTTACCGACAGTGATGCGTACCGCTTATGGATCGGGCGCTAATCCGTTAGATATCGCCGATTTGGTCAGCGCGTTGGTCGGCCAAGGCATCGCCGGCAATGAGGGCGAACTGAAACGTGCGCTGAACATGGTCACCGCGTCTGGACAGGCCGGCGGTTTCGAGATCAAGGACATGGCGCGGGCGCTGCCCGGCCAGTTAGCCGTCGGCAAAACCGCCGGTTTGGTCGGGCTGCCGGGCTTGCAAAAAATCCTGACGATGAATCAAGCGGCGATCATGACGGCCGGCGATACTTCGACGGCCGGCAATAACGTGCTTAATTTGCTGACTAAGTTGTCATCCAGCGATACGGCGAAGGATTTCGACAAAGCCGGCGGCGGTGATTTGAATAAGTTCCTAATCGATCAACGGCTGAAAGGGATTGATGCGGTCGACGCGTGGCTGAATCTAATCGACAAACTATCGATGCGCGATCCGCAAATGAAGTCGGCGCTGGCCAAGCTGCAATCAGCCGGCAATAAGGCAGATCAACAAGCGGCCATCGAGTCGATATCGCAGCTCGCCGAAGGCGGCATCATCGGCCGATTCTTCCAGGATATGCAAGCGCGCGGCGCGCTGTTCGGCATGCGCAATACGGCGCTGACCGAGCGCGTCGGTGGCTTTATCAGCCGCAATAACACCGAGGTTGGCGCCAACGATCTCAATTACCAAACCATGGCCGGCACCGGCGCGGCGGCACTGCGCAATGCCGAGCAGGAAATGGCGATACGCCAGAAAGAAGCGATGGAGCGGCTGATCCCGACCATCAGCAAAGCCGCCGACATCTTCGTCGACCTCTCGCAAAAGTATCCGGATCTCAGTGCTGCCGTGGTTGGCGCCACGCCGCCGATTATTGCCTTGGGTACGGCGGCCGGGATTTCGGCGTTGGCGTTGGGCGGCAAGTCCGGCGGCGCGATCGGTCGGTATGCGATGCGCGCCGCGGCGTTTGGCGCCTCGGCATTGGGAGTCGGGGCGGCTGGTGGTGTTGGCTACGCGGTTGGTGATCAATTGATCAAGCCGGGCATCGATAAATTGGTGCAATGGGGATCGGGCCGGTCCGATGCGACGTTGGGCACCGCCATCTACGACTATATGATTAAGCCATCGTCTGTCGCGCCACAGAAATCCGAAGTCCATCTCACCATCGAATCCACGGCGCCGGGCTTCATGGTCAAACAAAAAACGAAATCCGACGGCGTCAGCGTGACGACCAAGGGCAATACCGGCAATATCTTCGACGGAGCGCCGCGCTGATGGCCGAGACCTACCGCGACCGCTGGGAGCCCGCGCAATTCCGCGACCAGGTGTTTTTGACCGACGCGCATACCGCCAACGGCGGCCGACGTTTGGCGGTACACGAATTCCCCGGCGCCGAGGAGCCGCTGGTCGAAGACCTGGGCGGCAAAGCCGGCCGCTGGCAAGTCAATGCGTATTTTCTGGCCGATCGCTATGACCTCGAAGTCGCTCAACTGATCGAGACGTTGAACACGCCGGGCGCGGATTGGCTGGTGCATCCCTGGCTGGGCCGGTTGTGGGTGCGGGCCTTGTCGTGGTCGCGCTCCGAGCGCAACCAGGAAAACGGCTTTGCCACCCTGCAAATCGAGTTTGTGCCGGGCGGCGAGCAGCCGCCGGAGGCTAGCGCCGACTTGGTCGATGTGGCCGGCGCCGGCATCGACGGCTTTGCCGATGCGGCCGTAGCCGATTTCGATCTGGCGGCGATGAGTTCCGGCGGCCTGTCCGCCTTTGTCGCGGCGGTGCAAGGCAAGCTGGAGTTGGTGCGCCAGGTGATCGGCTTTGCCTCGTTGCCGTTGACCTGGTCTTCGCAGATCCAGGGCTTGGTCGGCAGTATCAAAACCGAAGCCGGCGCATTGATGAGCCTGCCCGGCCGCTATGCCGGTGCGCTGCGGGGACTGACCGATGCGATCGGCTTCGGCGCCGATCGGGCCGGTTTGGCGGCGGTGGCCAGGCCGCGCGTGATTGCGCGGGTGACTACGCTGGCGGCAACGGCCGGCTATACCGGCATTGGCCCGGTATTGACGGCCGGGGAACCGGTTAGCGGCGTTGCCGCGACCGATCCGGTGGTACGGGCCAACTTAGCGGCCGACGGCGCGCTGCGCAGCCGGCTGTGTTTGGCGGCGGCGATGCAACTGGCGCTGACCGATTACGCGACTGAGGCCGATCGGGCCGCCAGCGTGTCGGCGATTGATGCGGTGTACGACGCGCTGTTGCCGACGCTGCCGGATGCGGTATTTCAAGCGGCGGTCACGGCGCGGACCGCGCTGGTGGCGGCGGTGCTAGCGCAAGACTTGCGGCCGTTGCAGTCGCGATCGATTGTCCATGCGCTGCCGTCCACTTTGCTGGCGCATCGGATGCAGGTAGACGAAGCCGTGTTGATCGCCCGCAACGCCGTGCGACATCCGCTGTTTGTGCAGGGGCGGGTTGATGGTTGAGATTCGCTTTAACGGCCGGCGCTATGCCTACTGGCAGCAAGTACACATTGCCGCGTCGGTGGACGATCTGGCGGCGACCGTGAATCTGGCGGTGACGCGGCCCGGCAGCGGCGAACCGTTGGGCATAGATGCCAATACTAAGATCGAGGTGTTAATCGGCGAAACCGTGGTGGCGACGATACGCTCTGATATCGACCGTGAACATGTCGACGCCACCAGCCACGGTATTACCATTGATGCGCGTTCGTTGGGTCGCGAGTTGATTGATTGCCAGTATTCGAAAACCTTATCCGGATTAAAACTCGGCGAGATTGTAAAGCAGCTTTGCAGCACGTTTAACGTGCCTGTGAAGATCGATGCCGACACCGCCGTAGTGCCCGATTTTGCGATGCAATGCGAGTCGCCGTCCAATGCCCTAATCAATGCCGCCCGCGCCGCCAATTTGCTGTTATACCCCACGCCGGACGGCGGTGTGATTCTCACCAAGCCGACCGATGCTGCACCGGTCGCGACGCTGGTGTATGGCGAGCATATCGAGTCGTTTGATGTGGTTAACGAGCACAAGCTGCGCTTTTCCGATTATCTGGTTAAAGGCTACGACTACGCCACTGATCAGGCGTTGAAAGGCGCGGTAAAAGACAGCGGCATTAACTATTTCCGCCCATTGCATATCCTAGCCGACAAGACCGGTCAAGGTCTAGGCGGTTGCGACCGGCGGGCCACGCTGGAACGCAACCGCCGCCTGGCCCGCGCTCATCGCATCGATCTGGAGGTGTACGGATGGACGCATGCCGGCGGGGTGTGGGACATCAATACCCAGGTGCGGGTGATTATTCCCATGCGCGACATCGACAGCGTGTATTTGATCGGCGATCGCGCATTCACGTTGGACGACCAGCACGGCAGCATGACCCTGTTAACGGTCATGAAGCGCGAGGCGTTTATCGGTGAAGATGCACCGGTCAAATCTAAGAAAGGCGCGAAACATAAAGCCAAAGCCAAAGCCAAAGACGAGAAGATCATTTATGCAACAGATTTGGAATAGGCTGCAGCTACTGTTCGCCCAAGGCGTGGCGACGCTGGTCGGCGCCGACAAGGTGCAAGCGCGGGTGCTGGATAGTGAGGTGCTGGGTAATCTGGCCA
Organism: Methylomonas sp. MS20; assembly: GCF_050275925.1. Lineage (NCBI taxonomy): Bacteria > Pseudomonadati > Pseudomonadota > Gammaproteobacteria > Methylococcales > Methylococcaceae > Methylomonas > Methylomonas sp. MS20. The sequence goes on along the minus strand of NZ_CP189962.1, from coordinate 2,438,548 downwards.
GGGTCGAGCCTTATGGCTTCAGTTATCGGCCAAAGCCCGGCGCCCAGGTGTATTTGGCCTTCCCGGCCGGCGATCGCAGTTATGGCGTGGCGCTGATCGTGGGCGATAAGCGCTATCAATTGGAGCTGCAAGCGGGCGAGGTGGCGTTGCATGACGACATTGGCCACATCGTCAAGTTGGGTCGCAACGGCATTGCGATCGACGGTGGTGGGCATGATTTGACTATCCATAACGCGCCGCAGGTGACGGTTTCCGGCGGCGACGTGATTGCGGACGGGATCTCGTTGAAAACGCACAAACACGGCAACGTCCAAAACGGCGGCGGTCAAACCGGTAATCCGGTATGAGGCAACATGTTGAAACTGATTCAAGTCGATAACGGCGTATTCGATCTGGCGTTTGACGATCCGGTGCTGGTTGACGAGCACGCCGCGCTGGAAACTCTGGTATTTACGGCATTGTTTACCGACGCCGAGGCGCCCGATCGCCGCGTGCCGGATCGTTACGAGCGACGCGGCTGGTGGGCCGATCCAGCCGTTGGCACCGGGCTATGGTATTTGCGGCGCCAGGGGCTGGGCGATGCTGCCCGCCGTGAGGCGTTGTGGATGGTCAAGCAATCGCTGATCGATCACGGTTTGACCGATGTCACGGTCACGGAAGACCCGGCCGGCGCCGGAAACGTTTCCGGAGTTTTTCTGCTGATCGCCGGTTCGCATAATGGTCGCACCTTTAATATGAGTGTGCCGCTGTGACCGACTACGTCCGCCCTACCTACGCTGAATTAGCGTCGCGCATCGATACCGATCTGGCCGCTGTGCCGGCGGTGTTGCGCCTTCCGCTAGCGGCGATGTGGGCGCGAGCGACTCACGGCCAGCACGGCTATTTGTCCTGGATACTCGATCAATGTTCGCCGCTGACCTGCGAGCTTGAGCGGCTGTACGATTGGGCCGCGCTGTACGGCGTGGATAGGTTGGATGCCACGTCGGCGGCCGGCAATGCGCTGGCGACCGGCACCGCCGGTACCGACTTGCTGGCGGACGTGGAAATGCGCGGTCAAAACGGCCTGGATTACATCGTGGTGGCGGCTGTCGAATTGGGTGCCGGCGCCACGGCTGTTTCGATCCGCTGCCAGACCGCCGGCAGCGCCGGTAATCTGATCGCCGGACGGACCCTGACACTGATCGATCCGGTGCCAGGCGTGAATAGCACGCTGACCGTGGCGACCGGCGGCCTGACCGGCGGAGCCGAACAAGAATCGCTGGAAGATTGGCGGGCGCGGGTGGCCGACGAGTGGCGCACGATGGTGACGCGCGGCGCACGATCCGGCAAGCCGGACGATTATCGGTTTTGGGCGCGAACCGCCCATCCGTCGGTGACGACGACGCTGGTACAACCGCAAGCGCTGGGTTTGGGCACGGTGATTGTGCGGCCGATCTGTAACGCGCTGGTCAATCGTTTGCCGACCACAGCGGTGATTAACGCGGTGGCCGCTTATTTGACTGATATTGCCCCGGCGACTGCCGATTGGAGCGTGACCGCGCCGCTGGTGCGGCCTGTCAACGTGTCGATCGATTTGCTGCCCGGTTACGACACCACCGATAACCGCACCGCGATTACGGCGGCGCTGACGGCGCTGGTGCTGGCCGAGGTTAGCGAGTCGTCGTTGCTGGCACTGGCTGAAATCGACGCCGCGATCGCGACGGTGACGACGCAATATACCCGCATCGCGCCGACGGCCGATCTGGCGATCGCGGCCGGCGAAGTGTTTGTGCTGCAACCGGTGACCTGGCTGTGATCGTTAAGACGCATACGCCCGCCGAGTTCGCCGCCGCGCAGTCGGCGTTGTTGCCGCCCGGTATTGCCTGGCAATGGCCGGCGGGCGGATTTGGGCGTGATCTATTGACGGCCACCGGCGCCGAGTTGGCGCGCGTGGAAGCGGCGACTCAGGCGGTGCTGGACGCGGCGATTGAGCTGCATCGGCCGGCGGTGAGCAGTTGGCATATCAGCGAATATCGGCGGGTGGCTGCGGATGCGGTCGCCGGTGTCAGCGAAACGATGCCGCGCAAGATGTTTGCGGTCGGCAGCCGTGTGGGTGACCGGCTGTGGAGCGCGGCGGGACCGGCGGCGACATTTCCGGTGGAGTTGGTGCAAGTCGATCATTTGGCGACCAAGCCGATGCGGGTGGGTAGTCGCGTCGGGGATCGGTGCTGGGGGCATCGGGGACGGTACATACTGCGGGTGCGCTATTACCGTTCCGTGGTTGACCCGGAAGCGATTTTTAGGGCGCTGCGCGAGTTTAAGCAGGCGCATGTGTATTTGTGGTTTGAAGACATCACCGGCAGCGGTGGAGAGGTGAATTATGCACAGGATTGATGGCGCTGGGCATGTGGGGCACATGTTCGTGACGGAAGACGCTCCAACTAGCCGGCCGCCGACGGAGGTGACGGCTGACTGGCTTAATGCGATCCAAGAAGAAATTTGCAATTTCATCGAATCGACGGGGACTGTGCTGAATAAGTTTTCTAATAATCAGCTGCTCTCGGTATTAACTGGCGGGTTTCAAGCGTCAATGACGACTAATGGTTTTGTCCGGCTGCCGCTGTGGCTATCCGGTGCAATGGTGCAGTGGGGATATGTGACGTGTGGAGGCTTCGGGTCTACTAATTTCCCGTTTAACGTTGCGTTCCCAAACCAGGTGTTTGGGGTTGGAGCGTTGTGGGCACGCTCTACATATCCCGGTGACTCAAAAAACAATCCGTTGTCGGCATACACGGTCGATTTGGCGCACGGGGTCATCGAGAACTCGGGCAGTTCCGGCGTCGAGACCTGCTTTTATTTTGCGATCGGGAGATGATGATGCGCTATTCGCCATCGGTTGGTGTGTTTTATGTGCAAGGGCCATATCCAGATGATGCTATCGACGTATCGGATGCGGATGCGCGCCGCGTGTTGGATAGACAGCCTGGGCAAGTAGTGGATTGTGTCGACGGCGCGCTTGTCGTAATCGATGCGGCGATTGATCGCCGCTCTGCCAAGGTCAGCGAAATCAATCGAGCGTTTGCCGATGCTGTGGCGTCGGGGTATACAACCAACGGCTGGGTGATGCAGTGCGATATCGGCGATGTTCAAAGGCTTAAATCGGCCTACGATTTGGCGATATTGGCCGGAGAGACGGCATTGCCGGTAGTCGTCGATTATCACAATGCCGTGCATGCCGACGTCGCGCTATCGACCGTTCTGACGATGATTGTGGCGCTAGGCGGGCATTATCAATCGCTGTATCAGCATCGAGCGGCGTTGCGCGCGCAGGTGATTGCATTGCCTGAGTCCGTTTCGCAAGCGGAGCTTGATCTGATCGTGTGGTAAAAAAAAACGGTGCGACCTGACGGATGTTGGAGCATCACGCCAGGCCGCCGTCCGCAGGATGAGCTGCTTCAGGCCTGGTCACCGTGCCGTGTACACAGCGTGACAAGCCTAGTGCAAAGTGGCGATTTATGGAAATTGTACGTTGCGGCCAATGTGGCCGAAAATTGGCCGAGGCCGAGTTTGTTCGGTTGGCTATTAAATGTCCCCGTTGCGGGACGCTGAATTTGAAGGCCTTCGAGCCTCTTACCTGCGCGCCGAGAGCGCCCGACCAAGAGGTCTATGATGGCAAAACCAATTGTGCCTTGGGTGGGCGGCAAGCGCCGCTTGGCTAAACATATCCTGCCGTTGTTTCCCGACCATGGCTGCTACGTTGAGCCCTTCGCTGGTGGCGCCGCTTTGTTTTTCATGAAACAACAGGCCGAAACGGAAGTGCTGAACGACGTCAACGGCGATTTGGTGAACCTTTACCGGGTCGTCAAACACCATTTGGAGGAGTTTGTACGGCAGTTTAAATGGGCATTGATCAGCCGGCAGATATACGCCTGGTTGCGCGACACGCCGATCGAGACGTTGACCGATATCCAGCGGGCCGCTCGGTTTTACTACCTGCAAAAGCTGGCGTTCGGCGCTAAGGTGTCCGATCAGACCTTTGGTACAGCGACCACCGGTAAGCCGAGGCTGAATTTGTTGCGCATCGAAGAGGAGTTGTCGGCGGCGCACTTACGCTTATCGCGTGTTTTTATCGAACACCTGGCGTGGGATGAATGCATCAAGCGATACGATCGTCCGCACACGCTGTTTTATCTCGACCCTCCGTATTGGGGCACCGAAGGTTACGGCGTGAAGTTCGGGTTGGAACAATACGATTTGATGGCGGCGTTGGCGAAGTCTATTAAAGGCAAGATGGTGATATCGGTGAATGATATTCCGGAAATGCGAACGGCTTTTGCTGGTTTGCAGATCGACGTGGTCGACATCAATTACACCGTCGGCGGCGGCGCCCGGCGCAAGGCGGCTAGGGAATTAATTATTCGGAATTGGTCCGATTAATTCGTTGTCCGGCTTTCAAGGTAAATGGGCGTTAATTCACTGTCCGAAATCCAACTCCGCTTTGTCCGGAATTCAAACGCGCTTTACTAAGACGTCTCCAGCGACGATCTTTTTAAAGGCAAAAAAATCGTGGTATTGGCGCTACCGGGCGCGTTTACACCGACCTGTTCGAACCGGCACTTGCCTGGCTTTGAAGCAAAATACCGGGAACTGCTGGCGCAAGGCATTGATGAAGTGTATTGCCTGAGCGTCAACGATGCCTTCGTGATGTACCAATGGGGTTTGCATCTAAACATCGTCAACGTGAAAATGCTGCCGGACGGCAACGGCGAATTTACCGAAGCAGTCGGCATGTTGGTCAAAAAGCACAATGTGGGTTTTGGCTACCGCTCCTGGCGCTATTCCATGCTGGTCGACGATAAAAAGATTCTGAAAGTCTTCAGCGAACCGGATCAAATCGATAATTGCCCGGACGATCCTTTTACCGTAAGCGACGCGGATACCATGCTGGCTTACCTAACAGAACGGCAACGCGCCCACGGGCCGGTTCGATGAGTACCGAGAGCTCGGATGATTGACTACGATTACGACTTGTTCGTCGTGGGCGCCGGCTCCGGCGGTGTTCGAGCCGCCAATACCGCGGCCAACCGGGGCGCGCGCGTGGCGATCGCGGAAGTCCGCGACCTTGGCGGCACCTGCGTCAACCTGGGTTGCGTACCGAAAAAACTGTTGGTCTACGCCTCGCAATTTAAAGACGACTTCGCCGCCGCCACCGGTTACGGTTGGACACTGAACAATGCCGCCTTCGACTGGCCCAGCCTGATCGCCAACAAAAACCGCGAAATCGAGCGCTTGCATGCGGTTTATCAAAGCCACTTGCAACAATCCCGAGTGACTATCTTCAACGGTAAGGCCCAATTGCTCGATGCGCATACGATCGCGGTCGCCGGCACGCAATGCACGGCCAAACGCATCTTGATCGCCACCGGCGGTTGGCCGTTTGTCCCCGATATTCCCGGTAAGCAGCATATCGCTACCTCGAACGAACTGTTCTCCCTGAAAAAATTGCCCAAACGCATCGTGATCGTGGGCGGCGGTTACATCGCGGTCGAATTTGCCAGTATTCTGAACGGCCTGGGGGTGGACACCACCGTTTGCCAGCGCGCCGAAAAGCTGCTGGAAGGGTTTGACGAGGATATTCGCGACTTTCTGGGGGCGGCCATGCCGCGGCAAGGCGTCAAGATTCTGTTGAATAGCGATGTGCATGCGATTGCCGAGGATGGCGATGCCTTTGCCGTCAGCTTGCTGGACGGCAACGTCATGACGACCGATCTGGTGCTGTACGCCACCGGCAGAACGCCGAATTCGGCGGGTTTCGGCTTGGAAGAACTTGGCGTGGCACTGGATACCAACGGCGCAATCATCGTCAATGGTGACTATCAAACCAATCTGCCGTCTGTCTATGCGCTAGGAGATGTCACCGATCGGATCAATCTGACGCCGGTCGCGATTGCCGAAGGCGAGGCACTGGTGAATAGTTTGTATTTCAAGGACGCCCGCCCGGTGGATTACAACAACATCCCCACTGCGGTATTTTCCCAACCCAATATCGCCAGCGTCGGCTTAACCGAAGCGCAAGCACGGCAAAAGTATTCTGACATTGCGATTTATAAAACCGAGTTCACACCCATCAAAAATACGCTGTCGGGTAAGGACGAAAACACCCTGATGAAAATGATCGTGGAACCCGTGACGGACAGAGTAGTCGGCCTGCACATGATAGGCGCCGATGCGCCGGAAATTATCCAAGGCATGGCTATTGCGCTGCGTGCCGGCGCGACCAAGGCTATTTTCGACTCGACTATCGGCGTGCACCCAACTTCCGCCGAAGAGTTCGTCAACCTGCGGACGCTCGCCGACCCAATCTCTGGCTAACGCCGAACACTACGGCTTCAATGTACCGGTGGTTCCGGTCATTTCGGCGGAAACGCGCCATTTGGACGAGCGCTACGACCGGTAAATAATCACGACACGCAGCCCCGCTGGCTAACGAATAAGCTATGTTCGCTACCGAACGGATAGAAATTCCGATTATTTGTAAGGTTTGATTCAGCGCCGGATTCCGGCGCTAAGCGCTTTGATACCAATTCCAACTGATCGGAGTCCAGATGAACAAAGACAAACTAACCGCTCGCGTCCGTCAAACGGACGTTGAACTCGAACATACCGCCAACTATTTAGCGGATGACGACACAGAACTTGAACGTAATCCACATAGAAAAACCGGCAAACTGGAAGCCGGACTAGGTAATTTTAGGGAGAAAATTAGAAAAGGTCCTAAGCAGCCCGGCTACTAAGCAACATTCATCAAGCCGGCATGCTGATCGCGAATTTAACTCCGCCGGGGTGAGCCGGACTGGTGATCGGCGCACAGGCTGTTTGCGCCTTCAAGCATAGCCTAACCGCGTTTCTGCAGACCGTGGACCTTATTCGAAACCATGGAGACACCGCGTGACCACACTCAATTCGCAGCGAATCAATCTCTTGCTGGGGGCGCTTCCGGCACAGACTTACCAACGATTGGCGACAGATCTGGAGCCGATTCAAATGCCTGCCGGTCAAGTCATTTACGAGTCGGGCAGCGAGTTGCGTTACGCCTACTTTCCCACGACATGTGTCGTTTCCAAGATTTACGTGATTGCGGACGGCGCGTCCAGCGAGCTTGCCATCATTGGCAACGAAGGCTTTGTTGGCCTTAGCCTATTAATGGGCGGTCGAACCATGCCTCACCAAGCCGTCGTTAGCACCGCCGGTTATGGGTATAGACTGCGGCGCCAACGATTTATCGAAGAAATAGCATCCGCGGGTGGGACGCTTAACGATAATTCGCTATTGCATTTGCTACTGCGTTACACGCAGGCGCTGATGACCCAGATAAACCAGGCGGCGGCCTGTAACCGGCATCATTCAATACACCAGCAACTCTGCCGTTGGCTGCTTCTGACTCTTGATAGACAGGCATCGAACGAGATGTTGGCGACCCACGACCATATCGCCAACATGCTCGGTGTTCGTCGAGAAAGCATCACCGATGCCGCCGGGAAATTACAACAAAAAGGCTTGATAAATTACAGTAGAGGCCGTCTCGTGGTATTAAGTCGAGCCGGCCTGGAGGAACAAGTCTGCGAATGCTACGACGTGATAAACGCCGAATTCACCAGGTTAATACCCGCTTTCGTGAATAAACCCGCTTCGCGCGGATTGCCGCCGATTGCTTCCGCCAAAGCGACGAAACGCCCGGTGCACGACCTCGTTTTTGAATAAAGCCCGACTTGAGTCGACTGAATGCGGGCTGTGTGGCAGCGTACCGACTTCGAGACCGTTTTGTTATTAAATGTAGCGGCACTATCAACTGATCGGCGATGGCGTTAGCCACGCCGACATCCATCGACTGGGAGTCTCGTTATGTCTGATATTCAATCCATCAATCGTTTGTTACAGAATGAATTGTCCGCGCTGGAAACCTATCAACAAGCCCTGGATAGATTCCGCAAGGACACCGCGCTGGGGGAATTCGATTTTTTAATGTTGACTTTTCAAGAACATAAAGCTGCAGCTTGCAGTCTGCGGGGGAAAATCAAACAACTCGGCGGCACGCCAACCCAAGACTCGGGGCCGTGGGGAGCTTGGGCGAAAATAATCATGGCTTGCGCTACTTTGTTAGGTAAGCAAGCTGTGCTAAAGGTGTTGCGCGAAGGCGAATTAACCGGCACGGAAGACTACGAAAAAGCCTTGCAGGATCATGGTCTACACCCCGATATTCGCGTCCTGATAGCAAACAGTCTATTGCCCGCTCAACAACGGTATATGCGCGCCTTGGACAGTCTATTGGAAGCGGCGATGGCTTAATTCTAACGTTACAAGAGCATGAATGCCTGGCCTGGATTCGGTCATCATGCTCTTACGGGGTCACTAGGTCAGTATCGAGTGTTTATTCGTCCGCAACCGGCACGAGTATCCGCGCTTAATGTCCCAAGGCGGCGTGCCCCGGCCCTCGCGATAGTTTCTTCCGCCCGCCTCCAAGCCGAAACGTCTTGGCCGAGCGCATTAGAAATGATAATGCGCGCCCAGGCCGAAATACTCCACCTTGTCTTTATAAAACTGGCCGCTGGGCGAATAGCCGTTGAAATATTCGACCAATATTTGCAGCTTCCGCCCCAAGACCTTGGAATTATCGAATTCAACACCGGCTCTGGCGGAAATATCGGCACTCCAGTTGTTTTGATCGTAGTTCTTGATGTCGGCGGCGATGATCGGGCGCATCGACGCAAAATCCAGTCGCCACGGACTTCTAAACTCGATACCGTATTGCGCGGACCATTTTTTTAGCTCGGAAGGCTCTCTATGGAACAAACCGCCGCCGCCGCCGTAGATCCGCACGCCGTAGGGCAGCTCATAGGACAGTTTTAAGTCCACGCCTTCGTAACTCAGGTTAACCCGTTCGAAGGTAGTGTTGACCTTGCGCAGCAAAAATTCATCACCCAGATGCGAACTCTGGTGGTACAACCGGCCGAACGCGGAAAACTGCCCGGCGCGCGCGCTGGAGTAAATCGAGGCGATAAAATCGGTATTCACCAAATCGGACGACGAGGCATCCAGATTGAAGTCACTGAACACGCCGGCCTGCAAGCCGGCTTCCCATTGCGCCGTGGAATTACCGATGTTGGCGCGATAAAACGGAATGGTTTCGCCGAAACTGACCGAGGCGATATCCCGGCCGTCGAAATTATTGGTTTGGTAATTACGGTACGCCGCGGAGAAATGCGCCCAGCGCGGGTCGGCTAATAAGCCTTTAAATAAATGTCCGGTCGGTAGCAGTCCTGTCGGCAACACCAAGCTCTCGGCTGTCGTCGACGTCGTTGAACCCGCGGCCAGCGCGGCTGCCTCTTTGGAATCTACTTCGCTGGTTTCGGCGATTTTGACGGCGCTGACGCCCGGAATCTCCGCGAGTGCCTTTGCGGCCCGGGCGCGATCCGCGCCCGACATTCCGGCGGCCGGCAAGGTGATAACCCCGTCTTTTACCGGCAGGGCCGGCGGTTCGAGCTGTAGTTTGTACTTCAACTCAGCGGCGGCATATCCGGCGATATAAGCGTCGTCGGCGTTCGTGGCGTTGGCGAATGGCGCGGTCAGCAGCCAACAGCCCGTGAATGTAACCAATCTACGCGTCAACATCATGGCTTACCGAGTTCGCCGGCAGTCACCGCCAGTTGACTTTGCACCGATTTGACGTGTTCCTGGCTATTGGCCAAGCCGATCGCTCTACCGACCATCTTCTCGTTATCCAAAACGCCGCTCAAGGTCACGCCGCCGTTGACGGTCGTCACTTCGATGCGCGCGTCTTTCAGTAATTCGTCGCTCATCAGCGCGGCCTTGATCTTCGCGGTGATGGCCGAGTCGTCCAGATAGACGCCGCCGGCTTTAGCGCTGTCCACTACCGCCTCCTTGGCGGAGTCGATGCGTTTTTCAGAATTGCTGATGGCTTGATCGATTTGCTTGCTGGCTTTATCCAGCGCATCCTCGGACGATTGCGCGGATTTCTCGATGTAGGCGCCGGCTTTGTCCGCGCCTTGTTCCATCTTTTGACCGACGTTTTCCACCGCCTTATCGATTTTTTGCCCGGTCTTTTCCGCCTGCCCTTCCGGCTGGCATGCGCTGAGTCCGGCAACGGCGGACAAACAAACCGTGGTCAATAAACGATTGAACCAGGGCCGATTGGAGTCTTTGAATAGAATGTTCATATGGGTTCCTGAAAAGAAGCCGAGTGACGGGCGACCTGGAAAGCCTATTGAGCTCTTGGGCGCGTGATGGACACTTCGCATCCGGTCGACACATCGAGGGATGGAAACAGCTTCGGATTCTAGGCAGGCAAGAGGGCGAGGTCTGTTCGTTGACGAACATAGGGACGGAACAATGCGAGCTGCACCAGCGCATGGCCTGGCGCGAACCGGACTGGCTTAACCGGAAACACCCCGGTGAACGCCGAATCCTGGCGAGCTTGGAAAGGCGAAATCGGAACGGATTCGACCGCCCCGACCGGTTTGAGATCGGTCGGAATCACACACAGGCGTTGCTTGGGAACGCTGGAATGACCATTCCAACGCCCCAAGTCCGGGGAGAAAACCAAACAACGCAAACGCCGGCCGAAGCAGCCGGGTTCGCGGGTTCGAACCCTAAAAACTACGCTTGGCGCATTGCAGCTTTTTCAGGACGGCCGCCAAGCGGTCGATTTCGTCATAGGTGTTGTAAAACGCCAGCGACGGTCGTACCGTGGCTTCCAAGCCAAAGCGACGCAGGATGGGCTGCGCGCAATGATGGCCGGAGCGGACCGCGATGCCGGCGTCGTTCAGTGCCTTACCGACATCCTGAGTGGAGTGCCCGGCCATCACGAAGGACAGCACACTGGTTTTGTCGGGCGCGGTGCCGATCAAACGCACACCGGGAATCCCGCGCAAAATGTGCATGCCGTATTCCAATAACTCGTGCTCGTAGCGGGCGACGTTTTCGATGCCGATCCGACTCAGATACTCCAACGCCGCCCCCAAGCCCACCGCATCGGCGATATTCCCGGTGCCGGCTTCGAATTTGGCAGGCGCCGGTTGATACACGGTTTTCTCGAACGTAACGTCTTCGATCATGTTACCGCCGCCTTGCCAAGGCTGGGTGATTGCCAGCAGTTCCGGCTTGCCGTACAACACGCCGATACCGGTCGGGCCGAAAATCTTGTGTCCGGAAAACACCAGCCAATCGCAATCCAGGCTTTGCACATCCACCCGCAAATGCGACACCGATTGGGCGCCGTCCAACAACACCTTGGCGCCGGCCTGGTGAGCCAGCGCTATCATCTCCGCCGCCGGCGTCACGGTGCCCAAGGCATTGGAAACCTGGGTGAACGATACCAGCTTGGTTTTGGCATTCAGCAGTTTTTGGTACTCGGCCAGAATCACCTGACCGTCGTCGTCGACCGGAATCACCCGCAAGAGCGCCCCGGTTTCCCGGCACAACTGCTGCCAAGGCACGATGTTGGCGTGGTGTTCCAGCCAACTGATGACAATCTCATCGCCTTCGCCGATAAATTGCCGACCCCAACTTTGCGCGACCAAATTGATCGCCTCGGTAGCACCGCGCACGAACACGATATCGTCAGCCGACGACGCCTTAATGAACCCCGCCACGGTAGCGCGCGCGCCTTCGTAGGCGTCGGTGGCGCGCGCCGCCAGTTCGTGGGCGGCCCGGTGGATATTGGAGTTCTCATGGCGATAAAACTCGGATATCCGATCGATGACGCACTGCGGTTTTTGGGTCGTCGCGGCGTTGTCCAACCAGGCCAACGGATAGCCGTTGACCCGCTCCTCCAGAATCGGAAAGTCGCGGCGTACCGCGTTCACGTCGAACGGCGGATGAGCCGAAACCAGGCCGGGGATTTGCGCGGCGCTGGCTAGACTGGACAGTTCATTGAGAAAATAAAACGCCGCACTACCGGCACCGGCACCTGGCCCGGCTGGCGGCCGACTACTGGTGTCCACCAAGCGTTGCAAACCCGACAAGCCCGGCAAACCGGCACTCGGTCCGGCCAGACCGGCGACGGCACTGTTATCGATACCCGGCCGATTCGCGAAACCGTTAGGCACCGCGTGATAAGGCACCGAACTCGCCGCCGAGGCCGGTACGTTGTCGATGGCTTGACCATCGCCGGTCGGCATATCGCTGTAGTACAGGTTGGCCAAGCGGCTTAATTCGGCGGTGTCCGGCAAACCAGCCGGCACCGTACCGCCGTTCAACGCTTGTTGAGCGAGCCCGGCCAGATCCGGATTAGGCGTAGTCATAGTAATTGTCCACTTCGACGTTTTCGAGTACGCCGATCGCGTCGTCGGTCAGTATCGCCAGCGAGCAATACAACGAGACCAGATACGACGCGATCGCCTTGTGGTTGATGCCCATGAAACGCACCGACAGTCCCATGCTAAGTTCGTCGGTCAGGTTCGGTTGATACAAACCGACCACGCCTTGCCGGCTTTCACCGGTGCGCAGCAGTAGTATGTTGGTTTTGCCGTTGACGATTTTCAGCTTGTCGGTCGGGATCAAAGGCAATCCGCGCCAAGTGATGAATTGCGAACCGAACAAGGACAAGGTCGGCGGCGGCGTGCCGCGGCGGGTGGCTTCGCGGCCGAAGGCGGCAATCGCGCGCGGGTGGGCCAGAAAAAATGCCGGCTCCTTCCAGACCCTGGCGATCAGTTCGTCCAAGTCGTCCGGCGTCGGCGAACCTTTGCGGGTCTTGACTTTTTGCGACTCGACGACGTTATTCAGCAAACCGTATTCGGTATTGTTGATTAACTCGCTTTCCTGACGCTCCTTGACCGTTTCGATGGTCAGCCTCAATTGCTCATGGATTTGGTTGTGCGGGCTGCTGTATAAATCGGCGACGCGGGTATGTACGTCCAAGACGGTGTTCACCGCATTCAGACGGTATTCGCGGCCCCATTCTTCGTAATCGACGAAGGTTTGCGGCAGCACCTTCTCGTCCAGACTCGAGCAATCGACGGCGATGCTGGTCTCGCTTTTGACTTTGTTGACCCGGTAAATACCCGCTTCGACCGGGATCCAAGGCAGCAGATGAACCAGCCAACGCGGCGTGATCGTGCCCATCATCGGCACGGTTTTAGTCGCGTTGGATAAAGTGCGCGCGGCGACGTCGCCTAACGCGGTATGGGCTTGATGAATGTCCGACATAGGTTTTCCTTACTGTTCTGGTTGATGGCTTGGAGAACGCCTATCGCTTGGACCGGGTTTCCGATAGGCATAAAAAAAGCCAATGGCTCTGACGAGCGCATTGGCTTCCGGCGGTCCGGTCAGCGATTGACTTAAGTTCAAGATACCGATAGCAGACTAAACCTGTCAATACTGGCAGGTCCATGGCGAAACTTACTTATGTCTATTCGCGATATGAATATCTAAAAATATCGTATACCTCGATTCCAGCGGCAATTCGGCAACAAAAAATCTCATCTAAGCCATTGTTACTAATCACTTATTTTTTAGCCGCGCCTACTCCGCGTTCTACGACATCGGGCTGTATGATATTTTTCGAAGAAAGTTTGGTTGGCGTATCGGCCGTTCTGACAACTCCCCGACCTAGACCGGGACAAGGTCAAAATATTTCACTGAAATTTCAAGGCATTGCACGTATTCATTCAAATCCCGGCGCCGGATTCGTACATTTCGCTACGGACTTGCGCCTGACTGACCTGACTGCCCGGCGGAACGCTGTGCGTCAACCAGACATTCCCGCCTATCGTCGAACCCCGGCCTATGGTGATTCGCCCCAAAATGGTCGCGCCGGCGTAAATCACCACATCGTCCTCGACGATAGGATGGCGGGCGTTACCCTTGACCAATAGGCCGTTTTCGTCCTTGGCAAAGCGCTTGGCGCCCAACGTGACGGCCTGGTACAAGCGCACGCGCCGACCGATGATCGCGGTTTCGCCAATCACGACGCCGGTACCGTGATCGATAAAAAAACTGTCGGCGATTCGCGCGCCGGGATGAATATCGATGCCGGTGGCAGAATGCGCGATCTCGCTGACGATGCGCGCCACCAGCGGCAAGCCCAAGCCGTATAACAGGTGGGCCACCCGATGGTGTATCACGGCGGTGATGCCGGGATAACAGGCCAGCACTTCGTCGGGACAACGGGCCGCCGGATCGCCTTCGTAGGCGGCGCGGATGTCGCTGTCGATCAACAGTCGGACGCCGGGCAGTTTGGCCGCAAACTCACGGGTCAGCTCGCTTGCCCGCCGCCAGACGTCGATGGTTTCGCCGTTTTGCTCGGCGACGAATTGCAGTTCCAACGCAATCTGCCGGCTTAAATCCCGTAGCAGACTGTCCAGGGTCTGACCGACGAAATAATCGATGCCTTCGTCGGTCAGATCCGGGCGGCCGAGACGGTTGGGGAACAAGACCGCCCCCAATTGCTCGACGATTTGCGCCAACACCTTGCGGGCCGGCAATTTGGGCGGATGTTCCCGGCGATGGCGTTCCTTGAGCGAATGCAAACGTATTGCCCGCAGTTCCGCGACCAGATCATCTATTCCCCAAAAGGGAGAGGCAATCGCCAACGCCGCTTCGTTCATAGCGCCGAGCCCTGGGCGTCGAACAAGCCTTCGAACAGTGCCGAACTCAGGTAGCGCTCGCCAGAATCCGGCAATACCACGACAATGGTCTTGCCGACGTTTTCCGGCTGTTTGGCGACTCTGACCGCCGCCGCCACCGCCGCCCCGCAGGAAATGCCGGCCAGGATGCCCTCTTCTCTGGCCAAGCGGCGCGCATAGTCGATAGCGTCGTCGTTGCTGACCAGTTCGATCTGATCCACCAACGATAAGTCCAGAACGTCCGGCACGAAACCGGCGCCTATACCCTGGATTTTGTGCGGTGCCGGTTGCAATTCCTGCCCGGCGCGGAACTGCGTCAGAATGGGACTGGCCTCGGGTTCGACGGCCACGGTATGAATGGGCTTGCCTTGCTTTAACTTGATGTAGCGCGACACGCCGGTAATCGTGCCGCCGGTGCCGACCCCCGACACGAAAATATCGATCGCGCCGTCGCTGTCGTTCCAGATTTCCGGGCCGGTGGTCAGTTCGTGGATTTCGGGATTGGCGGGGTTTTTAAACTGTTGCAACAGCACATAACGTTCGGGTTCGGACGCGGCGATTTCTTCGGCCTTGGCGATCGCGCCTTTCATGCCTTTGGCGCCTTCGGTCAAAATCAGTTTGGCGCCGTAGGCCACCAGCAATTTGCGGCGTTCCAAACTCATGGTTTCCGGCATTGTCAACGTCAACGGAATGCCGCGCGCCGCCGCGACGAAGGCCAGCGCGATACCGGTATTACCGCTGGTCGGTTCGATGATTTCCTTACCGGGTCCCAAAACGCCGCGGCGCTGAGCGTCGTTAATCATCGCCGCGCCGATCCGGCATTTTACCGAATAAGCCGGGTTGCGCCCTTCCACCTTAGCCAGCAAAGTTACCGGCGCGCCGTCGGCGATGCGGTTCAAACGCACCAGGGGCGTGTTGCCGATGGACTGCGAGTTGTCGGGATACCAATGTGCCATGTTTAAATCCTTGAAATTTAGATACAAAAAAGCCAGCGGCCCCGTGCGGGACGCACTGGCTTCCGGCGGTCCGGTCAGCGTAACGTGACTTGCCGGTTAACTTAAGGCTGCAGGCGACAGATTGTCAAGAAAAATTGCTAATAAAAACCGTCGCTTATCTAATATTTCGATGATATGTTCTAATTTTGGCATGAACAAGGGCCGCGATTCTGCTAATTGCGAGTGTAGCGATGCTTGACGCCGGCCGGAAAATATTCGGGATCGGCGAAACGGTGCAAGGTCACCATCGGCGTTTGCCGTTCGGCCGGCGCGTAGTGAGCGAATTCGCTGTTGAGCCGCAATAGCTGGACTTTGATCGATTCGGCGACCCGCCCCGCATCAACGTGTTCGGGATCGACATCCGGCAAGACTTCCACCGCGACCTGCAACTCGCTGTCGCCGGCGACGTTTTCCCTGACTTGCAACACGAATTTGCCGGTCAACCAGCCGGTCAACTCCGGTTGTTCCAATCCTACCGTGACATTCTCCGGATAAATATTGGCGCCGTAATAGGACACCGTGAAATCCGCCCGGCCGAACACGAACACGAACGGCAGCTCGCGCGGTTTAAAATCGCTAGGCAAGCCCAGATCGGTCACCGATTCGATACCGGCGGCACGCAAGCGCTCCCAGATTTGCCGATACGGGATGACGCCGCCTTTGTCGGCGATGTGGTAGCGCACCAGCGGCACGCTGTTCTCGCCCGATACCACCAAGGTATCGGCTTCGACTTCGAAGAAGCGGCTCGCCGGGTCGTATTGCACCAGCGTCGGCAAGCGCGACTCGCCGAACCATGCGCGGGCCTCGTCGGGATGACCGGCCAACCAGCGCCGAATCGCGATGCTCAGCGGTGTTTCGTTGCCCAACACCCCGCCGTCGGCGGTACCGTACAGCGACGCCGAATCGAATTCCGCTCGCTCGGCACCGATGCGTTCGCCGACCAAGGCCCGCCATTCCTCGCTAAACACCTCGCCGGCAAACACCAATTTTGGGTTGAAGTCCGACCAAACGATGCCCTCGGCGCTACCGGCATCGATAACATCCTTGATGAAAGGCGGATAACCCAATAACACGGTTTGCTCGAATTGCGGCGCCAGCTCGCGCACCACCCGAAAGATTTCGGCCTTGTTGTTACCCGGCGTCGCGACCATTAGTGGGTAGCCCTTGCGCGCCAAATGCCAGCAGCATGAGGTCGTGAATAAACCGCCAACCCAGTTGCCCAGCGCAAAACACACCACAGCCAGGGTCGTACGGCGATCGGCGGCGAAGCTGTCCTTGAAGACCTGCTCGAAACGCAGGGCCACATCCAATTCGTCAGCGGCGGAGCGCGGCCAGAACGTCGGCTGGCCGGTCGAACCGGAAGATACCGCGACCCGGTCGGCTCCGGCCAAACTGCCGCCGAAGCAACGTTGAGCCAGCGGGTAGGCCCGCATGTAATCTTGTTTGCTCATCAACGGTAAGCGGGAGTATTCGGCATAGTCGACCACTTGCTCGGGGCTGACGCCGCGCTCGGCCAGAAACTGGCGGTAGGCCGGCACTTCGGCGGCGCAACGCCGAAACAGCGCCAGCAATTTCTCCTCGGGCTTGACGTCTTGCCCGCCCAACAAATCATCCAGCGGCGTAGTCAGGAAACGTTGAAAAACGGCATTTAAGTCGGTCATCGTCGGATTGCTCAATTCGTGGGGGTCATGTCGGGTATCGGTTTACGACAGCACTGGTCACTTCCCGTGCTGCTCGTCGTAAGAGGAAGGGGTGACGCCGGCTCGCTCCAGCAGTTCCCGGACGTGTTTGACATCCTGCTTGGCGAAGACACCGCCGTGGTGCGGATGATGCAAAAAACCTTCGAATTGGTTTAACACCACTCGAAACTTGGCGCCGTGGCCGGACTCTATCGTGGCGCCCAAGTGATGCAGCAACGATTCGACTTCCCGCCAATGGATGTTGGCGCTGATGGGATCATGAAAGATAGCTCGTAATACATTGGCGTGATGACTCATCGCGGGATTCTCCCTACAAGTGAGCCGACAGCATACGCCGTAAATGCTCCAGGCTACAACACGGCCGCTAACGAGCCAGACCGCAATTGTTTCCTATATAAAAACAAATCATGCACTATCAGCATTATTGTAAATATTTTCACAATTGTTATCATAGAACCGTCTTCACGAATCAACCGATGCTGTCTTAGGAGTCCGACATGAACAAACCCCTTTTATTTTATAGAGACGTATTAACCGGCCTGTTTTTTACCGCTGGCGTATTCGGTTTCGTTTCCGGCGAGTTCATTTTCTCCACACTGCTGTTCGGCGCGGCGTCGCTGTCCAGCAACCTGGACTTGCATCGGAACCTGCGTGCTTAGTTCCTCGTTGTACCTCCCTCGTTGTTAAGCTAGCAACCCCTCCGAAGCTAGCAATACTACATAGCCTCCGTCACTTGTGGACGGGGGCTTTTTTTTGCGCGGACAAAATACCGATCCTTGATTCGGCGGAAAAGCCGTGTAGCGAGAATACCCTGAGACTATCGGCGCCCACGGACCATGCCAGACACGAGGTCAGTAAAATTAGAGGAGAAATCGTCGTCCATCGATCGATGAACGATAAACAAAGCCGATGAGATTAAGTGGCTCCGAACGCACTACGAACGCAGAAGTGCAACGGGAACTCGGAAGGGGCGCCACTAAAACGTCCGCAACCGTGTTCACCGGCGACTCCCGGCCGACCAGAGGGACTGGGCCAAGCACGGTAAGCGCGAGGTATCAGACCAAATTCAGATAAACCGGTTCTGAATAGGCGATTAAAAACAGATTAAATCATCGCCAGGCACGGCGCTTAGAAACGCTTCGTCATGCGTGTGTTAATCCCTTGCCTACGTCGCTGCACTACAATATCCCTATTTTACCGTTTGCCCATTTGCGATGAGACTGCTGCTGATAGAAGACGACACCGACCTGGCCCGCTCGATCCAGGTCGAACTTGAAATTGCCGGATTCGCGGTCGACTTGGCCTACGACGGCGAACAAGGCGAATTCCTGGGCGCCACGGAGAATTACGACATCGCGGTCTTGGATTTGGGGCTGCCCAAGCTGTCGGGTCTGGCAGTCCTTAAGAAATGGCGGGACGCCGGTAACGCCATGCCGGTCATCGTGCTGACCGCGCGCGACGCCTGGCACGAAAAAGTCGACGGTTTTAAAGCCGGCGCGGACGATTACCTGGGCAAGCCCTTTCACATCGAAGAATTGCAGGCGCGCATCCGGGCGTTGTTAAAACGCTGCCATGGAATCACCAACACCGGGCTGACCTGCGCCGGCGTTACTTTGGATGAAGAATTGCAAACCGTTACGATGGAAGGTCAACCGTCCGCTCAGTTAACCTCGCTGGAGTTTCGTCTGTTACGCTATTTCATGCTGCATTCCGGCCAAATTTTGACGAAAACCGATTTGATGGAGCATGTCTATGAAATGGACGGCGATCCGGACAGCAATGTCATCGAAGTCTACGTCAACCGTTTACGCCGCAAACTCGGCAAGGATTTGATCGCTACTCGGCGCGGCCAAGGTTACGTATTTGGGCAAACCGCGTGATTTCATTGCGCTTACGCTTGAATCGCGGGCTAGCGGCTATCTTATGCGTGATATTTGCGTTGCATTGGCTGGCCGCAGACTGGGTGATACGTTCGGTCGCCGAAAAACAGATGTTGACCCGCCTGACTCACGACAGCGACTCGATACTAGACACCCTCGACTTCGACGCCGACGGCCAGCCTAGCTTCGATACCAGCCACGCCGGCTCGGTTTACGGCCAAGCCTATTCGGGCCACTATTTCGTGCTACACATCGACGGCAAGCCGATTTATTCGCGCTCACTCGCCGGCACGACGCTACCTTTCGAGGCCATGGCCGTCGATACTACCAGACAATTCCATTTCAAGTCCGGTCCCCACGACCAACTGTTATTAGTCTTAAGCCGCGGATTCGCCAAAGCCGGCCACACCATCAGCATCAGTACCGCCGAGGACTTGACCGACATCGGTCGAGACATCACCGCGATCCGAATCGGCTATCTGGCATTGAGTCTGACGGTGCTGGTCGCGGCGATCGCGCTGCAAACCGCCGACGTTAAACGATCGTTACGGCCACTACGCGCGGTTACCGGCGAACTGGCGGCCATCGCCCACGGTCAGCAGCGTCAGATCGAAGCCGAGGTTCCGTTCGAAATCCGACCGCTGGTCAAGGAAGTCAACCGGCTATTGATGTTGGTTGAACGCCGCCTTCACCAATCGCGGACCGCGATCGGCAATCTGGCGCACGCCTTGAAAACGCCGTTGGCGATGCTGTTTCGGCTGGCCGAAAATCCGGCGCTACGCGACTTGCCGGAATTGAAACGACAGTTGGAACAACAGAACCAAACGATCTTGAAACGGATAGACCGTGAATTGAAACGAGCGCGGATTTCCGGAAACGCCCAACCCGGCGCGACCTTCAATCCCCATGTGGAATTAACGGCGCTGTGCGAGCTGATGCAGGTCATTTACGCGGAAAAGGCCTTGTCTTTCGAGATACGAGCGCCCGACCGGTTATTGCATCTGGACCGCGAGGACATGCTGGAAATGATAGGCAACCTGCTCGATAACGCCTGCAAGTGGGCCAAATCGCGAATTGTCATCGACGTCGCGGAACGGGAAGGTTTGACGTTACGAATCGCGGACGACGGCCCCGGTTGCGACAAGCAGCAACTGCGGCAAATGGTGCAGCGAGGGTTGCGCCTGGACGAAGCCACACCCGGCCACGGGCTGGGACTAGCCATCGTCCACGACATTGCCGGCTACTACGGCGGCAGCCTGGCCTTGAGCCGATCCGCCGAACTGGGTGGTTTGGCGGCCACGGTTAGGCTGCCACCCACTTGAATCTTTAACCGCTGCGGTTTGGGCGGCACCGGTTCGCGGCTACCGGTAATCAGACCTCAGCCAACCTCGGCAACCGCGAGATTGCTCAGATATCCGTGCTTGCGCGCCAGATACTCTTCGACGAAGGCTTGCATCGGCTCGACTTCGTAATCCCGCAAGCCGCTGACGGCCAGCTTCTTGAAGCCGGAACCGACCACCGCGTCACCGCAGCAGATCTGAAAGTGCAGATAAGCCGTCGCACGTTTGCCGTTGACCTCCATCTTGGGTTCCAACATTTCCAGACGCGGCTCGCTGAATTGCATGCAATCCAGATGTAGCGTCATGCTTTCGTAGATGACCAACGGCCGGTCGATGTTGAACATCACATTTTCCTTGGCTAGCAGCGGCACCAGCACGTACGGAAAATTCTGCCCGGAAAACGCCACGTAATCGCGGATCAGGGCCTCGATCAGGCTCGGATCACGGATCACATCGCCGGAGCGCTCGATTTGTAGATAGGTCTTATCTTGTTGACTGTCGGTCACATCGAAACGCTCGGCATCGGTCTCCGGGAAATTCAACAGGACGTTGTGACCCACCATGCCGGAAAAGATAAAGTGCATGTTCTGGCTGAGCCCGTACTTTTCCAATACAAGCGAAAACAATAAATCGCCGGGTACGCAAAAGCGCTTGGCATCGGCATCGTGCAAAGGATTAAAGTCGTGCGCCACTTCCTTGGCAAACATGCTGGCCTGCTCGGCGCTGATGGCGATACCACCGTCGCGAACTTCATAAAACTCTTTCAAAAACATGGCGATTTTTTATTTTTAATATTGCGGATCAAAATCTTGCGAGTCCGGACGCCGCGGCGTCCGGATACAGCCCCCCATCGCGGAGAGCTTAGCAACGCCGCGATCGTAGCCATTCGCAAACAACAGCGGCCGATAACGCTCTGTGTCTATTAGTATCGCGGAACGCCGGAATCGCATGCCAGCGACCAAGCGTCTATACCGCCCTGCAAGTTGTATAGGCGACTATAGCCATGGTGTTGTAAAAAGAAACAGGCTTGCTGGCTACGCATGCCGTGATGGCAAATCACGACAATATCGCGCTCGGTATCCAGCTCGTCCAGTCGTTGCGAAATCTGTTGCAACGGAATCAACTGGCTGCCTTCGATACGGGCATAGGCGAACTCGTGGGGTTCGCGAACATCCAGCAGTAGTGGCGCCGGCTCGGCTTCCAGGCGTTGCTTAAGTTGTTGTGGGGTATATTGGGTTATCGGCATAAAAAGGTTTCCAATCGGGTCAGCGCGGCGGCCATTCTATCGACAGAAGCGGTATATGCAAAACGAATGTGCCGATCGGCGCGATAAACGCCAAAATCCCTGCCAGGCGTCACGGCCACGGCCTGGGTTTCCAACAACTCTTTGGCGAATTCGAAACTATCGTCCGCCAAATCGCTGCTGTCTGCGTAGACGTAAAAAGCGCCTTGCGGTTTGCGGGCAATGCGAAACCCTAGTTTCGGCAAATTTTCGCACAGAAAGTCGCGGCGCCGCTGAAACTCCTGCCGCCGCGCTTCGAGTTCCGCCAAGTTTTCCGGGGTAAAGCTCGCCAGCGCGGCATACTGCGATTGGGTCGAGGTGGCTATAAAGATGTTTTGCGCCAAGCGCTCCGCGGCATCGATAAATTCTTCGGGCACCACCAACCAGCCGACCCGCCAACCGGTCATGCCGAAAAACTTGGAGAAACTGTTGATAACGAAGACTTTGTCGCTAAAGGCCAATGCGCTGGACACCGCATCGTCGTAGACTAGGCCGTGATAGATTTCGTCCGAATAAAAGCAACCGCCCAACTCGGCAACCTTGGCGATGGCTTGACGTAGCGCCTCCCGGCCTATCACGGTACCGGTCGGATTCGACGGCGACGCAATCAGCGCGCCTTTGCATTCCGCGCCCCAGTGTTCGGCGATCAGGTCGGCACTGAGCTGGTAATCGTCGTCCGCGCCAACTGGAATTAATTCGCTACGTCCGCCGAATAGCCGAACAAAATTATCGTTACAGGGATAGCAAGGATCGGCCATCAGAATCCGCTCGCCAGGATTAATGCTGATACCGAAAGCCAACAAAAACGCACCGGAAGCACCTGGTGTCACGAAAATTCGCCGGGCATCGACGTTGATACCGGCCGCATGATAATAATCGGCGATAGCCTCGCGCAGCGCCGGTAATCCGGCTGCTGGGGTGTATTTAACTTCGCCGGTCCGCAGAAACCGGTTCCCGGCAGCGATCACCGCCGGCGGCGTCGGAAAATCGGGCTCGCCGATTTCCATGTGAATCACGTCGCGCCCCCGAGCTTCCAATTGCTTGGCGCGCTGCAAAAGTTCCATCACGTAAAACGCGCTGATCCCGTGCATCCGTTCCGCAATATGTTGCTTCATTCCCGCCGACCCAGAAACCAAAAGAGCCGCATCATAACAAACTTCTTGCTTGCCCCTGGCTATTCTGATAAAAAGCCCCGATTTTTTCAGTCCGCCAGGAGTCATTGGATGAACAATTCTCAACCTGCTACGTCAGAATATTCTTTTAAACCTTACGAGGAAAAAGATGGCGAAGAGTACATGAACGAAGCGCAGCTCAAGCACTTTGCTGCGATTTTGAACAAATGGAAATCCGACCTGATGAAGGAAGTTGACCGCACGGTCACGCATATGCAGGACGAAGCCGCCAATTTCCCCGATCCCAACGATAGAGCGACCCAGGAATCCGAATTCAGCCTGGAATTGCGCACCCGCGACCGAGAGCGCAAATTAATTAAGAAGATCGATGAAGCCTTGAAGGAAATCGAATCCGGCAATTACGGTTATTGCGAAACCTGCGGCATTGAGATCGGCATCCGCCGTCTGGAAGCCCGCCCGACCGCGACCCTGTGCATCGATTGCAAAACCCTGGACGAAATCCGCGAGAAACAACTGGGTTGATTGCACAACCCGATTCGGTACGCTACATCGGCCGGTTCGCGCCCTCGCCCACCGGCCCACTTCATCTCGGCTCGCTCTACACCGCGCTGGCCAGCTTTCTGGATGCCCGCAGCCACGGCGGTCGCTGGTTGCTGCGAATCGACGATCTCGATACACCGCGTAACGTAGCCGGTGCCGCCGAACGTATCATCGACACATTATTCGGGTTCGGGCTGCAATGGGATGACGAAATCGCCTTCCAAAGCCAACATCTGGACGAATACGCCGCCGCGATCGAACGGCTCCGCGAGCGAGGCCTGATTTATCGCTGCATTTGCAGTCGCGCCAAATTGGCCGACTCGCCGGATCGCTATCCAGGCTATTGTCGAAATCAGAATCCCGATCCCAGCCAAGCTCATGCGTTGAGGCTCGCCTGCCCGAACCAAGACGTCCGCTTTATCGATCGCTTGCAAGGGCCGATGCGGCAAAATCTGGCCGAACAGGTCGGCGATTTCGTCGTCCTACGTAAGGACCGGATTTTCGCCTATCAATTGGCGGTGATCGTCGATGATTGTCGGCAAGGGGTCAACCATGTCGTGCGGGGTTACGATTTATTGGACTCCACGCCCAGGCAGTGTTATTTGTACCAGCTATTCGGGCAAGCTCCGCCAACGTACGCGCACATCCCCGTCATCGTCGACGGTAACGGCCAAAAACTCAGCAAGCAAAGCCGTGCCGCCGCCGTCAGCACCCACTCGGGCGCTCGCACCTTATATCGGTTGCTATGCTTGCTGAACCAAGCGCCCCCCCCGTCGTTGCGTAATGCTTCGATCGCGGATTTACTCGACTGGGGAATCCGCCATTGGCAACCGGCGCAACTCAGCGGCGTCGCCCGAATTAGCCAACCTGTCGCCCACGATTATTAAAAAAGGAGATGAAGATGTCCGACCAGAAACTGTATCCGGTGATCCCGGCCATCGCCGCCGGCGCCCATATCGACACCGTCCGCTACCATGAAATGTATCGTCGGTCGATAGACGATCCGGAAGCTTTCTGGTCCGAGCAGGCGGAACAATTTTTGGATTGGGAGCGCCGTTGGGATAGCGTACTGGCTCACGATTACCCGCGCGGCGAAATTCAGTGGTTCATCGGCGGCAAGCTGAATGTCACAGTCAATTGCCTGGATCGGCATCTAGCCACTCGCGGCGACCAAATCGCCATCATCTGGGAAGGTGACGATCCGAGCCACCACAGCACCCTGACTTACCGGGAACTACACCACCAAGTTTGCAAATTTGCGAACGTGATGAAATCGCACGGCGTCGGTAAAGGCGACCGGGTTTGTATTTATCTGCCGATGATCGCCGAGGCCGCCGTCGTGATTTTGGCCTGCGCCCGGATCGGCGCGATTCATTCCATTGTGTTCGGCGGCTTCTCCGCCGACGCCCTGCGCGATCGAATACTCGACGCCGACTGCCGGTTTTTGATCTGCGCCGACGAGAGCTACCGGGGCGGCAAAATCGTCCATTCCAAACTCAACGTCGACAAGGCCGCCAAGCAGTGCCCGAACCTGCGAACCGTCGTCGTCATCAAACATACCGGTCACGATATCCCGTGGAGCGACGGCCGCGACGTCTGCTACCACGAAGCGATGCAGAGTGCCGACGAGACCTGCGAGCCGGAGTTAATGGACGCCGAGGATCCGCTGTTCATTCTCTATACATCTGGATCGACCGGCCTGCCCAAGGGCGTTTTGCACACAACCGGCGGTTATTTACTGTATGCCGCGATGACCCACAAGTATGTGTTCGACTATCGGGAAGGCGACGTTTATTGGTGTACGGCCGACATAGGCTGGATCACCGGGCATTCCTACGTACTGTACGGCCCACTTTGCAACGGCGCGACCACGTTGATGTTCGAGGGGGTCCCAACCTACCCCGAACCCGATCGCTTCTGGCAAGTCATCGATAAGCACCGGGTCAACATTTTTTATACCGCGCCGACCGCGATACGCGCACTGATGGCGCAAGGCGATGCCTACGTTCAGCGTACTGGCCGCGACTCCTTGCGCGTACTGGGCAGCGTCGGCGAACCCATCAACCCCGAAGCCTGGGAATGGTATTACCGCGTAGTCGGCGATCAACGCTGCCCCGTCGTCGACACTTGGTGGCAAACCGAGACGGGCGGCATTCTGATTACGCCTCTGCCCGGCGCGACCGCATTGAAACCCGGTTCGGCAACCCTCCCGTTCTTTGGTATTCAACCGGCCATCTTGGATCCCGAAGGCCATCCGCTGGACGGCGAAGCGGAAGGCATACTGGTATTGACCTTTCCATGGCCGGGTCAAGCCCGTAGCGTCTACGGCGACCATCAACGCTTCGTCGATACCTATTTCAGCAAATTTCCCGGTTACTATTTCGCCGGCGACGGCGCCCGCCGCGACGCCGACGGCTATTACTGGATTACCGGCCGTATCGACGACGTATTAAACGTTTCCGGCCACCGCCTGGGCACTGCCGAAATCGAAAGCGCGCTGGTCCTACACGACCAGGTCGCCGAAGCGGCGGTCGTCGGTTTTCCGCACCCAATCAAGGGTCAAGGAATTTACGCTTACGTGACTTTGAATGTCGGCGTCGAAGGCAACGAGACCCTGAAAGCGGAACTGAAGAATTTGGTCCGCGAAGAAGTCAGCGCGATTGCACTACCCGATGCGATTCAATGGTCGCCGGGACTGCCCAAAACGCGCTCCGGTAAGATCATGCGACGTATCTTGCGCAAGATTGCCGCCAACGAGTTCAGCGATTTGGGCGACACCTCCACGCTAGCCGATCCGGCTGTCGTTGAGCAGCTGGTCGCCAACCGACAGCATCCGAGTTGAAGCCACAGCTCGCGCTAGCCTATTTCGGGGTCGTCCTGATCTGGACCACGACACCACTGGCGATAAAATGGAGCAGCATTGGTGTCAGCTACGTGTTTGGCGCGACCGGCCGGATGTCCATTGGTTTGGCCTGCCTGCTGGTTCTGTTATTACTGCGTCGGAAAGGCTTGCCTTGTCACCGGCTAGCGCTACGCACCTATTTAGCCGTTTCGATGCAGATTTATGCCAGTATGTTGATCACCTATTGGTCGGCGCGTTTCGTACCGTCAGGCTGGATCTCGGTCATTTTCGGCCTCGGCCCATTCATAACGGCGTTCATGGCTGCCGCTTACCTAAAGGAGCGCAGCCTAGGTTGGCGAAAACTAGCGGCTTACAGCCTAGGCGCTTTTGGTTTGGCCGTGATGTTCAGCTCCGCAAGGGAATTGCATCCAATGGCCATTCAAGGCACGCTCGGCATATTGCTGGCAACCTTTATTCACGCGGCTAGCGCGGTCTGGGTTAAGCAAATCGACGCCAAACTACCGTCGGTGCAGCAGATCACCGGCGGATTGCTGATTTCGGTGCCTTTATACTGGTTGACCTGGCTAATATTGGACGACGGCGCCCTACCGACACAAATTCAGCCGCAAACTCTATATGCGATCGTCTATCTCGGTGTTGTGGCAACGACGCTGGGATTTGCCTTGTATTACTACGTGCTTGGACAACTGCCGGCCACCGACGTGGCCATGATGAACCTGATGACACCGGTATTGTCGTTATTACTGGGTTATCTGGCCAACCGCGAACCGATCACGATGAAAACCGTCGTCGGCACCAGCCTGATCATGGCGGCATTAGCACTGCATCAAAGGGCTGACCGTGCCAGTCTACCCGTTCGAATTGCAAAATCCAAAAACCGACGCGCGAAAAAAAACCGGGGCCGCTAACGCGGCCCCGGTTTCCAATCCTACCTAAAAATTAGCTAATTAGGCATTCACGACCGATTTACGGCGGCCAGTGTACAACAAGCCCAACAATGCGCTGGTCAGCATCCAAATGGAAGCCGGCAGCGGAACTTGAGAGACTGGATTGTCGTCAACGACGGTTGACGGAGCGATGTCGGTAACCAATGCGATGTCGGTCAGCAGTTTGCTACCGAACGCCAGCAAGTAGGAATTGTCAACCAATTCCAAGCCTTTCTTAACATTGGTCCAAGTACCACCGCTGGTTTTCATACCAAATTGAAAATGACTTGAGCCTTTCAATGTGCCGGTAACGCTAGGATCGCTGAGCAAGCTCACGGTCCAATCGGAACCGCTAGCAGCCGCAAAGCTAACAGTAGCGCCGCCAGTGAATGTCAAAACAGGCATTGCACTGCTTGATGTGGCGGAATCTTCGAAAATGCCGAATTCTGCACCCGAAAAACCCAACACAGAAGCAAGGGTAATAAAATTGATGTCACCGTCGGTAGGTTCCCACACAACGCTTGCAGAAGCAGCGTTGGCAACCATCAACAGGCACACCGCCAAACATTTTTTGAAAGATAAAATCATCTTCATTGATTTTCCCCATAGTTAACGTTAACAAAAGGCCATCCTAATAGCCAACCTTTCCTAGAACCGATATTGATCCACAATGCCGATCATAAGAGAGACATGCGCAAGTGACTTCGTGCCAAATGCTCATGTCAATTTTATTACTGCAATATGCATACCATGTATTCAACATGTTAAAAATCAAAAACTTAAAAACATTAGGATTCGATTATGTAAAAAAAACCAACAGAATTTCGCACGTTAGTGTTCAACAGGCCGTTTATTCACCAATCCGGTGCGAACGGCAATCCACATCAGTAACGGTAACGGCATCGTCTTGAAGCCTATCGACAACACCTTGCCGGATCAGAGCGTACCAAACCGGCCGAATGCGGTTGCGCTGACGTACGGCCGCCACAATACCCAGTTTGACAAGCTGGTCGCGGTAAAGAATCGCCCGCGATTTTTCGGTGAATACGCCCAGAGACAATGCGCTTTTCAAATCGCCGGATGGAATCGGCCAAAAATCCGTCAAGCCTTTAGCTCTAAGCATCATTTTGTTGATGCGTAATTGCTCGGCGTCCCTAGCAGGCGGAAAGTACACTTGAAAATCGCCGGGAACGGTGAATTCGTCACTGTAGGAATCGACCGCTGTCAAGGATTTCGCAGCCAGCCAACGCCTCATCTCCAGGCGATCGGCAAAGGGTCCGATTCGCAGACAGCCGGAACGGTCGCGGTTTTCTCGAGCCTTGCTGTCCTCCGCTTGGGGATCACGCTGCGTGATTTGCAAATCGTGCGGTTGGCTGAAAAACGCTGAAACCTCTTGGGTGGCGGAAGCAAGCGAGCGCTGCGAATAGCGGTCGACGATTGCCGAAATCGCCGCTCCCCGCCGGGCATTCTCGCGTTCGGAAACCAGTAGTATCGGCGGCGCGGTCGAATCGCCGGACATTGGCGCATTGAAAGCACCAGAATGCAGCTCCCAAAAAAACCACACAGCATTTGCTAAGCACAATAGCAGAAAAAAAAACCTCATCTCCGGCCCGCCTCGCAACAGATCAGCAAACCCTTTAATACTAATTTGACATCGACGACGGCCTCCACCGTCAAAAGCCCCTGTAACAGCTCAGCATCGCCGCCGCACATTAATAATCGGTAATGCGGATGCCTGATCAAAGTCGCCTCTATCAACCCGATTGCAGCGGACAACACACCACTACCGATGGCCGCTTCGGTAGTCATTCCAAGCCCAAAGTCCGCTTGCCGTTCGACCAGCGGCAGTACCTCCGTACCAAACGCCAATACCCCCTTCATCAGGCTAACGCCAGGAGCTATCAGACCACCCTGATGCCGGCCATCTTCGGAAAGCAAGTCCAACGTGATTGCGGTCCCGCAGTCAACGATACACCATTGCCCCGGATAATCGCGGCGAGCCGCCAGCAAAGCCAGCCATCGATCAATTCCAAGCTTATCGGGAAAGCGGTAAGCATTAACGACTCCCGCTGAGCTCGCCGTCGATAACGGCTTCACAATCGCCACCCCCGGCCACAACGATTGCGCCACGCTCAGGACATCGTCGAGGACTGCCGGCGCACCGACCGCGGCGACGCCGATACACTCGGGTGTGGCATATGTTTGCCATTGCCGCCGTAACCAAGCTGCGAATCCGGCTTGTCGATAATCGACCGCGTGGAGGTCGCCGACCTTACCGTCGACCGCCAATGCCCATTTCAAACGGCTGTTACCCAGGTCGACCAATAAAATCACGATTTGCTAAAACTCACCTCGCCGGACGCGAAGCGGCGTAGCTCACCGTTCGCATCCGTTAGCAACAGAAAACCTTGGTCGTCGATGCCGGCCACAGTTCCGCGATGCTCAAGGTTCCCTATTGAAATATCCACCGTTTTTCCCACCATGCAATCGACCTCACGCCAGTCTTCGATGTAATCGACCAGGGTACGTTGCTCGAACTCCGCCAACACCGGAAGCCAATGATTTAGTAACACGCCGCTGACCCGATTGCGATCGGGACGAGCGGAGCCGCCCAAGACCGCCACCAAATCCGCCCAGTCCTGATCGATAGCCTCACCTTGCTTGGCCGACATATCGACATTCAATCCTAGTCCGGCCACCGCATGGCAGGGTCCGTCGCTTTCACCGGAAACTTCAATCAAAATACCGCCCAATTTCCGCTGTCGCCAATAGATGTCGTTAGGCCATTTCAATCCGACGTCGTGAGCGCCCAACTGACGCAACGCTTGGATTGTCGCTACGCCCAGCGCCAGACTCAGTCCGGCGATGGCGGCGGGACCGCCTTGAAAACGCCATAGTATCGACAAATAAATATTCCGCCCAAACGGCGAAACCCATTGCCGACCACGCCGCCCCTTGCCGGCTGTTTGGCGTTCGGCGAGGCAAACCAGGCCGCCAGGCACACCTTGTTCGGCAAGTTCGTGTAAGTAGGTATTGGTGGAAGCAATAAGGCCGTGGACCTCCAATCCAGTCAAGAGACCGGAAGCGCGATGGTGCAAATAAGCGAAAATTCGCTCACTGTCCAACAGATCCATAGGTGTAGCCAAACGGTAACCCTTACCCGACACGGCCAATATTTCAATACCCAGCTCGCTCAACCCTTGCAAATGCTTCCAGACCGCCGAGCGACTGACGCCGAGCGCTCCCGCCAATTCGGTACCTGAATGAAATCGCCCGTCGACCAAAAGGGCAATGAGTTGTCTATCGACCGGAGAAATCAATGAACCGTCCCGCAACTAAGGGCCCAGGCCGTTTCAAGTTTCGTTTTTATCGCGTAGTTGTTGCAGCTGTTTTTTAACCACATGCTTGATCAATAACTCCCTGTCGTCTTCTTTCATGTTGATGTATTCCACGCAAACCGCGTACGGCCGCTCGGGATTATCCGCCGAAATATCCTTGCAGTGCACGACTCTGGCGTAAGCGACAATGACCGCCATGCAGGACGTCAGCAACATTCTCAGTTCCAGAACTTCACCTTCCGACACCGGCGTTTCGTTGCTAAACGCCAAACCGGTGGCGCTCAGGCTGACTTCCCGGGTATCGTGTTCGGAAAATTGCTCGGACTGGCTGGTCAACACCTGGGCGATCAAATTGATTTTGGTATCCAGCAACTTCAAATATTCGAACAGATCCGGATCGCGCCGTTCCAATCTCGGCGCCAATAATCTGGCCTCTTGATTAAGCACTTCCAACGCGGACGCGAGCGAACAGTTGCTGAGCACATCGTCGGACACATGGCTCAATACCTTGACGTGATTTTTGTCGATGACTTTGTGCAACAAGTTAATCGTGTCGTTGACCCGAAAATATCGCCTTTTTTCTGTAATTTCGTCCGCCATGGCCGCTCTGTCCTCAAATTTTTAGATAGGATTCAATCGATATTCCAGCAATTCTAGCGTATCCACGATCGGAAACGTGAACCTTAGCCGCCCACGACCACATCGTAGCCGCTGAAAAGCGCGGGCAAATCGCGGCGCCCAAGCGGCTTCAGAGGTATTATCGGCACAAAGACCTCCACACCGCGTTCGATCAGGGATTCATGTTCGACAAACACGTCGGAGACCCCATAAAAAGCCAGCGCTTCGAACATTCCCGCCGTATCTTTTAACCCTAGCCCACTCGCTCGCTGCCCCGCGGCCACCTGCCAGACGCCATCATCGACGAACAACACACCAACGGTCTGATCGAATGCGGCGGTCGTTAAGATCAAGTCCAAGGCTTCCTGGACACCGTTACCGCAATGCGGGGCCTGGGACAACATAAACAAGTAACGTTTTTTCATCGCGATTAGAACGTCAAATAACGGTCCGCGACCAAAGTCGCTTCCAGCCATTGCCCCAAGCCGGCAATCCGAAAACCGGGCGCCACATCATCGTCGTTTTTACCCTGGCGCCGCGCCTCGTCCGCGCATAACAGGCCGCGCCGCTGCGCCGCCGATATGCAAACCACCAAATCGATGCCATTCAGTTCCGCCAATCGACTCCAGTCCGCGACCGGTGCTCGCTCATCATCGGGCGGACTGGCGTAGCGGAACGCGTGGTAGACACCATCCCGATAAAAAAATACCCGAACGATCTCGTGACCTTGGGCCAATGCCGCTTCCACAAACCGAAACGCGTGCAAACCGCCATTCGCCAAATAAGGACTACCATTAACCTGTACTGCAAATTTCATCACGCTGTAAAATGTACCGGGCAAATTCAACCATACGCCGCATTTTAATACGGCTCTAACGACTTTGCCGCGAATCCTTGCGCGATTGAACCCTTGACCGCCGTTTGCTGTCCCAGCCTTCATGAAATTGACTGCCCTAATTCTCGGCTTAAGCCTGACTTTGTTAACCGCCTCTGGCGGAGCCATCGAAATCGAAAAAATGCAACTACCGGACATGGGTGATTCCGCGGGCGCGCTGATCTCGCCGGTCCAGGAACGGGAATTCGGCGAGGCATTTTTCCGCAATCTGCACACTCAGGCGGAAATCAGTCAAGACCTGGAAATCGAGCAGTACATTCAAAACATTGGCAGGCAATTGGCGGCGCACAGCGACAATCCGGCAACGCCGTTCCATTTTTTCGTGGTCATGGAACCGGATATCAACGCCTTTGCCGGCCCCGGCGGCTACATCGGCGTCAATTCCGGCTTAATACTTTTGACCGAATCCGAAAGCGAATTGGCGTCGGTCATGGCTCACGAGATCGGCCACGTCACTCAACGCCATTTATACCGCTCGATCGAAAAAGCCAGCAAAATGTCGATACCGACCGTCGCCGCGACGTTAGCGGCCATTCTGGTCGCCACTCAATCGCCGAACATGGGCCAGGCAGCCCTGATGGCGGTCCAGGCCGGTAATATTCAGTTTCAGATCGATTTTACCCGCGAACACGAAAAAGAAGCCGATCGGGTCGGCATGCAGACGTTGGCCGATTCCAATTTCGATCCGCGCGCGATGCCGGTATTCTTCGAAAAACTAATGCAATCGACTCGCTATTACGGCAAGGGCGTACCTGAGTTTTTACGTACCCACCCGGTCTCCGAAAGCCGGATCGCCGACACCCGCGGCAGGGCTGAAACCTATGCCTATCGGCAAATTCCCGACTCGCTCGGCTACCTATTGACGAAAGCCAAGCTGATGGTCACCACCGCGAGCGATAAAAAATCGGCGCTAAAGCACTTCGCGACCTTGGAACTGCAGGGCACGACGGAACAGCGGGCGGTAGCGCGCTATGGCATCGGCTTGATCCACCAGGACGCTCAAGAATTCGCCCAGGCCTCAGAAATCTTTCAGCAATTGACCGACCAATATCCGAATCAACCGCAATACCCGTTCGCGCTGGCTAGAACCGCAATGGACAGCCACGACTATCAAAAAGCCAGCAACCTATTAAGCAAAACCAGCGAGCGCTTTCCCAGCAACGACGCGATCAAAATCGAACTCACCCGGGCGTTGATCAAAAACAGCCAGCCCGAGAGAGCGCGACAAGTCTTGCAATCAATGTCGGATTATCAAAAACAGCAACCCTTCTATTACGAGCTACTGGCGC
The DNA here is from genome assembly GCF_050275925.1 of Methylomonas sp. MS20. Classification (NCBI taxonomy): domain Bacteria; kingdom Pseudomonadati; phylum Pseudomonadota; class Gammaproteobacteria; order Methylococcales; family Methylococcaceae; genus Methylomonas; species Methylomonas sp. MS20. The sequence continues at coordinate 2,405,128 of NZ_CP189962.1, read as the reverse complement.
AAATCCATGCCGATTTAAAACAACCGGCCGAATCCCACCGCTACATGGCCGAATATTATTTCGCCAGCGGCGATACTGAAGCCGCGATGACCCAAATCAAACTCGCCAGACAAGAAACCGATCTCAGCTTTCAACTACAAGCCATCCTCAACGAACGCCTGAATTTCTTCATCAGCGAGGAGGAGTCTCGCAAAGCAGAACGCTAAACAGCAATGTTAACAGGCACTTATCTATCGCAAACCCTTGTAATTCTCAAATAATTTCGAGGCAAAACAACCATCCCGAAATCGCGCATTTTTTGTTGGACAGTCGGAACTTTTTTCACTACACTTCGCCCACCTTTTACGGAGTGCATGCGACCCAAAGCGGTCGTAGCTTTAGGGGGAGGGAAGCGGCCTGTATAAAGGCTGAACAACAATAATAATTAGTGTAACTGCTTAACTAAACTGTCTTCGAGACAGGCGTCCACAACCATAACAACAATAATTACAACAACAGGACGGGCCCGCGTTAGCGGGCTTTTTATTGCCTATCGAATTTCCCCGCCTACGCGACTCTGTTCGACAATTGGCTAAGTCGGCCTTTTATCTTATAATCGAAGCCCCGCTTGGGCCGCGGCCCTAAGATCGAGCCGTCCTCAGTGCTCAGGCATCCTCACAAAACTCACCAAGGTTAAAACATGGCACGCGTTACCGTTGAAGATTGTTTAGAAAATGTCGAAAACCGTTTCAAACTGGTATTACTGGCCAGTAAACGGGCCAGACAATTGGAAAAAGGCGCGGACGAGTTCGTCCCGCGCGGTAAAGACAAAGATACCGTCGTGGCCCTGCGCGAGATCGCAGCCGGTTTTGTATCCGAAAGCAATGTCGACAGTCTGCATCGCGCCGGCTACGTTTCGGAAACCCATATCGAAATCTAAAGTCCATGCCCGAGACAGCCGCCAAACCCGCCCCGGCCCTACCCGCGATAGAGCATCCCGAAGAGAAACTGCTTCACCAGCTCTGCGAGGGCCTACGCGGCTATCTCGATGCCGACCAAGTCAACGACGTCGTCCGCGCCTACCATTACGGTGCGGCGGCACATTCCGGACAATTTCGCCGTAGCGGCGAAGCCTATATTTGTCATCCGGTTTCGGTGGCGATCACGCTGGCGAGCATGCACATGGATGTCCACGGCATCATGGCGGCGATCCTGCACGATGTCATCGAAGACACGCCGATCAGCAAGGAACAACTCGGTCTGCAATTCGGCGTCGAAGTCGCCGAACTGGTGGACGGCGTCACCAAATTGTCCAAAATCGATAGCCGCTCGCGTGCCGAAGCTCAAGCCGAAAACGTCCGCAAAATGTTTCTGGCAATGGCTCAGGATTTGCGCGTCATTGTCGTCAAGCTTGCCGACCGGCTGCATAACATGCAGACCATGGGCAATATGCCCTCCGACAAGAAACGCCGGATCGCCAAGGAAACCCTGGAAATCTACGCCCCGATCGCCAACCGACTCGGGATGAACGAGATCCGCCATCAGCTTGAATCGCTGGGGTTCAAGGCGCTCCACCCTTACCGTTATTCGGTGATTTCCAATGCCGTCAAAAAATCGCGCGGCAATCGTAAGGAAATCATCGACACGATCCAAAACGCGATCCAAAATCGCTTAAACGAAAGCAGTCTTAGCGCCACCGTGGCGGGCCGCGAAAAAAATATCGCCAGCATTTACCAAAAAATGCTGAACAAGCGCATCTCCTTCACCGATGTGTTCGATGTCTACGCCTTCCGGATTTATTGCGCCCAAGTCGACGACTGCTATCGGGCGTTGGGCTGCGTGCACAACCTTTACAAACCGGTGCCCGGCCGCTTCAAGGACTATATCGCCCTACCCAAGGCCAACGGCTACCAATCGTTGCACACGATTTTAATAGGACCCTACGGCGTGCCGATCGAGATTCAGATCCGCACCCACGACATGCATCGCATGTCCGAATCCGGGATCGCCGCGCATTGGCTGTACAAGTCGGATAAGGATAAAAGCGAGACGATACAGGCGCGCGCCAACGAATGGTTGCGCGATCTGCTGGAAATTCAAAAGTCCGCCGGCGATTCGCTGGAGTTCATCGACAACCTCAAGGTCGATCTGTTTCCGCAAGAAGTCTTCGTGTTTACGCCCAAGGGCAAGATCATCAAACTGCCGCGCGGCGCAACCATCGTCGATTTCGCCTATATGGTGCATACCGACGTCGGCAACGCCTGCATCTCGGCCCGGATCGACAAAAAGCTGGTACCGCTGCAAACCAAGTTGGAAAACGGCATGACCATCGAAGTCATCACCGCCGCCTGGGCCCGCCCCAACCCGTTGTGGCTGAACTACGTCACGACCGCCAAGGCCCGCAGTTGTATTCGCGCCTATCTGAAGAACTTCAAACAACAGGAAGCGATCAACCTCGGTCGCCGCCTGCTGGAAAAAGAACTGCAAAGCATCGGCATCCAGCTTGAACAGGTCGATAACAGCCGAATTCTGCAAGTGTTGCAAGTCTTGAAAAAGCACTCGTTGAACGACTTGCTGGAAGACATCGGTCTCGGCAACAAAATGCCGTTCCTGGTCGCGAAACACATCGCCCAAACCGACGTCAACGCCGCGGTCAAGCTGCACGACAACGTGCCCAAGGCCAGTACGCCGCTGATCATCAAAGGCACCGAAGGCATTGTCGTCAGCCTGGCCAAATGTTGCCGGCCAATCCCCGGCGATCCGATCATCGGCTTCTTCAATCCTGGCAAGGGCATCGTCGTTCATCACCACGAATGCCGCAACAGCAACGAAGTCAGAAAAAAACAAACCAGTTGGCTGGACGTGGAATGGAGCCCGGAAGCCAGCGGCGAATTCCCGGCCGAGATCCGCATCGAGTTATTGAACCAACGCGGTTCGCTAGCGACGATCGCCTCGACGATATCAGGGATGGACTCGAACATCGAAAACATCACCGTCGTCAGCCAGGACGATCGAGTGTCGGTCGACCTGCTGATCCTGGCGGTGCGCGACCGGGTCCATCTGGCCAACATCATCCGCAAACTGAAAAAACTTTCCATCGTTTTAAAAATCACCCGCATCAAGGCCTAACATGAGCAAGGAAATCATCTCCACCCCGAATGCCCCGCAAGCGATCGGCACCTATTCTCAAGCCGTCAAAGTCGGCGATACCGTTTACCTGTCCGGCCAGATCGCTCTCGACCCGGCCACGATGCAAGTGGTCGAAGGCGACGTCGCCGTCCAAATCCGCCGCGTGTTCGATAATCTGCAAGCCGTCGCCCAAGCCGCCGGCGGCGATCTCGGCGACATCGTCAAACTCAACATCTTTTTGACCGACCTCGGCAACTTCGCCACCGTCAACGAAATCATGGCCGAATATTTCAGCCAACCCTACCCCGCCCGCGCCGCTGTCGGCGTGGCTTCTCTACCCAGAGGCGTCGGTGTTGAAATGGATGGCGTGATGGTCTTGGCTAACTGATCATTCATCGCCGCGCTACCACATCCGGAGCGCGAACTCGGTGCCGACTTGCAGGCACGGACCTTCCCCTCGGTCAGTACGCTTTCCGCTTAGGCCAATCCAAGACCAGGCTTTATCAAAGGAATCCAGGCGAGGACTCCAGAAACAATTCGGTGCGAGAGACCTCGGTTTTACCGATCTCTTTCAAGGAATCGGATCGCCACCGTCGATGCCTCCAGCAAAGGCCTGCCGATCCGTACCCTAAGTTTGAAACACCGACAGCACTTGCAAAAAGCTCGGTTCGGGCGAAGCCTGCAAATGCAGACGCTCGCCGGTAATCGGGTGCGGAAAATCCAACGCGGTGGCCGCGAGCATTAATCGCCCTTGACCGAAACGCTCGGCGAAATAACGGTTGTGGCGGCCTCGGCCGTGATTGGCGTCGCCGATGATAGGGTGACTGATATGTTTCATATGCCGGCGCAATTGATGCTTTCGACCGGTTTCCGGGCACAACTCGACCAGACTGTAGCGACTCGTCGAATGGCCTTCAATCTCAACCGGGATTTCCGTCGTCGCCAGGCGCCGGTAACGGGTGCGGGCTTCACGCTCGGGCTGCGACTCGCCTTTCCGCCGCCGGTCTTCCGGCTCGTCGCGTAAAGGGTGATCGATCAAGCCGTGTTCCGGCAACCAGCCGCGTACCATCGCCAGATAGGTTTTGGAAACCTGACCCGCCATCAGCGTTTTGCCTAAGACACTCGCGGTACTCGGGTCGCGAGCGAACACTAATAGACCGGAAGTGGGACGATCCAGCCGATGCACCGGGTAGACGTGCTCGCCGCCGTTCATCGCTCGTGCATATTGCAGAGCGAACTCGGTTTCGTGCTTATCGATGGGACTGCGATGCACCAGTAAGCCAGCCGGCTTGTGTACGGCCAACAGCCACGGGTCCCGGTAAAGCTCGGTTAGCGGATTACACTCTAACGACATCGACGATTCGCTGGCCGATGTTGATATAGCCTAATTCGAGCGCGGCGAACTAAGAAGAACCTTGCGCGCCGACACTCAACCCGGCTGGCCGTCCAGGCGCGGCGCGGTCAATATTGGCGCATAGTAAAACGCAAACAGCGAAAACGCCGCCAGCCAACAATAGGCTGATGCCATCACCAGGCCGCCGTACCAGGTCGGCACCAGTGCAGGGACCAGCACCCGGAACAAGGCCGCCAGATTGACGGCGATAAAGGCGATCGCAATCACGTTGGAGGCTTTCAAGGCGCGTCCGGTGTGGCCGAGCGCGACCCTCGCCATCATGCCCAAGGTCAAAATCCCGATCCCGCCAACCGTGAATGCATGCAAGGCCAAGGCGGGCGCCACCCATTCAAACGCCGACAGCGCCACCAGAACGAAACCGACAATCACCCAAGCGTAGCCGATATACAACACCCACAGCAGCGGCACATACCAGATTCGCGGGTTGTACCAACCGCCGACGCGCAACAGGCTCAAAACCGCTGCCGCAAACGCCGCCGCCGCCAGAAACAGACCGGAAACGCCGATCAACAATAATAGAAATACCGCCGCGCCGGCCAAGATTGCCGCGATGTCCAAGGCCGGGCTACGAATGCAGATGACCCCCGACAAACCCCGTTCGGTAAAAAACGGGAACACCCGGCCGGCGATCACTAAAATCATCACGACCACCAGTCCCGCCATCAAATTCAGCCCCCGCGCGGCTCCGGCGACAGACCAGCCCAGCACTTCGCCGTGTATCCAGGCATTCGCCAGTGCCATCAGCAGTAGCAACGCGACGAACACCCCGTGTTGATATTGCCGGGTTTGTAAGATCGGTCGAGCGACAAAGTAAGTCAACGCCGGCAGAAAACTCCAATCGACCGCCGCGATTAACACGTCCGGCAGCCATTCGGAATAAAACGGCAGCACCCTGCCGTACAACCACAGAAAACTCAAGGATGCCAATTGATCCGGGCTGACCGTCTGCCGCGAGGTCCAGTTGGCGACGGCGGTCAACAAAAATCCGGCGATCACCGCCGAGGTGTAGCCCAGCAACATTTCGTGAGCATGCCAGAGCGTGCCTGGAAAATAGTGGTCGACATGCAGATTGCCGTTGGACATCGCGTTCCAAAGCCCAATCAAAGCCAGCGCCGATAAACCCGCCAACGCGAAAAACGCCCGAAAGCCCATCGCGAACAGCGGATAATCAAAAACCGGTTTGTTATTCATGCAAGCGCTCCTCCAGCCAATCGATTTCGTGATCCGAGAATCCGGCGATTATACGCACTTCTCGGTTAAACGGGCCCTTGGGCTTGCCTTGGTAATGCGTCAATAACAAGGTTTGGTAGTGCTGTTCCGGATTTAGTCCGCGTTCGGCCGACAAGCGCTTGAACCAATAGGAACCCCGCTCGACGTGGCCGATTTCATCCTGGTAAATCTGCGTCAGAACGGCAACCCCCGGCACATCGCCCAATGCCTGAAGCTTCGCGATCATGCCCGGCGTCACATCCAGGCCGCGCGCCTCCATGCAACGCGGCACCACGGCCAGACGGGCCAGCACATCGCCGACGGTATCCTCCGCATGCGTCCACAAGCCCCGGTGCGCGGGCAAATCGCCGTAATCCACCGAATAGCGGCGCATGTGCTCGCGAATCATCTCGAAATGTTCGGCCTCCTCGGCGGCGACGGCCAGCCAATCCCGATAAAAATCGGCCGGCAGGCCGCGAAATCGGTAGACCATGTCCCAAGCCAGATAAATCGCGACGAATTCGATATGCGCCAACGCATGAAAGAATGCCGCCTTGCCAGCATCGGAATCCAAGCGCCGCCGCGGCATGTCGCGCGGCATCGCCAGGATAGGCCGAGCCGGAAATACGGTATCGGCCATCGCCAGAACTCGGCCGGTATCGTCAAAGGCCAGCGCCCCGGCATCGCAAAGCTGCTTCGCACGCCGTGTGTGGTTTAACTTGGCGGCGATATCGCCGTCGAATAAACAATGTTCGGCAATCTCGAATAAATTTTCCAAATTCTCTCCGTTACCGCCGGTTATCAAAGGCCGGGAATCGGCCGAAACAGCGGTCAGAAGCGAGATTTTAACGGATAGCACCACGCTCGGCGCGCGCCGGCGGCAGACGATTCACGGTTAGAGGTGGAAATAGGCAATGGTTTTCTCGAGCGCGCCGGAAATACCCTCCAACTCCCGAGCGGCATCCGAGGTTTTGTGGACGGCTGTCGAGTTGTCTACCGTCATTTGCGCGATGCGCTCGACGTTACGGGCAATTTCGGAACAAGCGATGTTTTGCTCATGGATCGCGGCGGTGATTTGTTGAATGTGTAGCGCAACGTTCGCGGAGCTATTTTCGATCTCGTCGATCGACAAACCCGCCTGTCTGGCCAAGTCCGCGCCGGCATCGACCTGTGCCACTCCCGCCGACATCGTCGTCACCGCGCTTTGGGTGCCGCTTTGGATTTTCGCGATGGTTTGGGCGATTTCCAAGGTCGAACGCGAGGTGCGTTCGGCCAACTTGCGCACTTCGTCGGCGACCACCGCGAACCCCCGCCCCTGCTCGCCGGCCCGAGCCGCTTCAATCGCGGCATTCAAGGCCAGCAAATTGGTTTGATCGGCAATGCCGCGAATCACGTTGACGATGGCAGTCACTTCATTGGACTGCTGTTCCAGGCTGGCGATAGCCGCGGCCGAATCGGCGACCGCGGCGGCGATGTTGGCCATTCCGGAGGCCGCCCGCAAAATCACCTCGCGGCCCGCGCTGGAAATTTGCTCGGTTTGGCGGCTGATTTCGCGGGCGGAACTGGCGCTGTTGGCGACTTCGCTGATACTGGCCGTCATCTGTTGCACGGCGGCGGCGGTCGTGTTGGCGGCTTCGCTTTGAACGTAAGAAGCCTTCGATACTTCATCGGCGGTCTCCGCCAATCGATGCGCCGCCAGCGCGGCCCGATGCGAACCTTGCTCGATCGCACCGACAATATCGCGCAATTTATCGCGCATGCTGGCCATCGACGCGACCACGCTAGCGGCATCTCCCGGCTTGACCGGAATCTTGACCTTTAAATTGCCGGCGGCGATTTGACTGGCGATGTCGCTGACCTCGAACGCTTCGCCGCCCAGCTTGCCGAGCACCCCGCGTACAATGAACACTGCGGTGGTCAGGGAGAACAACACCACCACCAAACCCAAGCCCAGGTTAGTCCATTTCAACCCGGCAAATTGCGCCAACATGTCCGCGATTTGCCTATCCATCTTATCGGTCTGGGCGTCGCCGAGTTTGCCGATCAATCGAACGTATTCGCTAATGTTGCCGCGTAGCGTGTTGACCAGATACCGCTTGGCCTCGTCCGCCATTCCGGACTTCACCAACTCGACGTACTGTTTGCGATTGTCGGTATAGGTTTTACGAGCGGCGAGGGTCTCGGCCAGCAATTGCTTGTCCGCCGGATCGGCGACGGCGGCGTTCAAAAACTCGAAGCTGGCGGTGATACTCGCGCTATTGGCGGTCATCTCGTGGGTAATCGCTTCGATCTCGCCGGGATCGCTGGTTTCACCCAGTAACAGGGTATTGGCCCAGTTGCGCAACACGTTCATGCGAATGTTGTTGGCATGCGCCGTGGTCGGATACACCGTCTCCGAGATAAACTTGGCGCCGTCGCCCACTTCGCTGCTCTTGAAATGCGTCACGCCGACCATCGCGACGTTCAAAATCACGACTCCGCTGAGACTCCAGGCCAATAACGTGGCAATTTTCAAATTCGCCAACATATCTGCTTCTCCCTTATCAAGACGATGAGTGTCAGGGAAGTATAGACAACAAGCGAAAGCGTGGTTTCGTGAAGCGCGTTGACTGAATAGAGGGCCATCAAGCCGGCCGGGAAATACCGCCGACCGACACTGTTACGGGAACACGAGACTGGTAACTCGTTGTACCAAGTACCCCGGCCGATCGGCGGGATTCGGATACTGGCGCCAAGCCCGTGTTATCGCTCGGCGCCTATCTGGAAGATGGACTTAGTGACTGCAACCGGCACCGTGAACATGGCCGTGAGACATTTCGTCGGCGGTGGCCGGACGCACATCGACCACTTCGACGTCAAAGGTCAAGGCCTCGCCCGCCAGCGGGTGATTGCCGTCTATCGTGACGTCGTCGCCGTTGATTTCAGTCACGGTGATGACGCCGGAACCGTAATTGACGTCGGCGTGAAATTGCATGCCGACTTCGACCTCCATGTCGCCGAACATGGTTTTCGACACGACTTGCTTCATTTCTTCTTGAATTTCGCCGTAAGCCTGATCGGGCGCTATCGTGACGTTGAATTTATCGCCGATTTGCTTGCCGGCCAACGCCGCTTCCAAGCCGGCGATGATGTTGCCGGCGCCGTGCAAATAAACCAACGGTGCTTCGCCGCGCGAACTGTCCAGCTGCTCGCCGTCCCGGTTGGTTAAGGTATAATGAAAGGAGACTGCGGTATTATTGGTAATCTGCATAAAGCGCCTTGATAGGAAAAAATTTGAAGGCGCCATAATATAACCTTTTCCCCGAAAATACATGTCGCGCTGGAGACCTCCCCGCCCTAAATCGTCGCCGTATATCACCGCCGCCGGCTATCAAACCTTGGAGCTCGAGCTGAAACAACTTTGGGAACGGCGCAAGCACGTGACCGCCGCGCTGGCCGCCGCCGCCGCCGAAGGGGATCGCTCGGAGAACGCGGAGTACATCTACCGCAAGAAGGAACTGCGTGAAATCGATAGACGCATACATTATCTACAAAAGCGCCTGCCCGGCCTGACCGTGGTCGCCGAAAAACCCGCCCGCCAAGACCAAGTGTTTTTCGGCGCCTGGGTCACCTTGGAAACAATGGAGGGGGAAGAAATGACTTATCGCATCGTCGGCGCCGACGAAATCGACACGTCCGGCGGCTTGATCAGCTTGGATTCGCCACTGGCCCGCGCGCTGCTGAAAAAGCTGCTGGACGATGAGGTCGTGGTGCGCCATGCCGAGCAAGAAACCCGCTACTACATTACCGAAATTCGTTACTAAGGCCCATGAGCGCTCGCGCCGCTTGGTTACGTTTCAAGTTGTTGTTCGCCGCCGCCATATTAACCGTGCTGGACATCGGCCCGGTGCCGCTGTTCGGAATATTGATGATCTGGATCATCGCGTTTCGGCCGCGTTGGTTCAAAACCTTGCTGGACCGGGTTTACGAGACCTGAGCCATGCCTAAAACCGATCTCCCGCTTTTCGTCTACGGCACCCTGCGCGCCGGCTGCGGTCCCGCCCACCAGGATGTTTTGAGCGGCGCGGCGGCCTTGGGGCCGGCGAGCTTGACTGGAGCGCTTTACGATGTCGGCGACTACCCGGCCGCTGTCGCCGGCGACGGCCAATACCTGATCCACGGCGAACTTCATGATTTACGCGGCGATGCCGAGCTGTTGGCCCGCCTGGATGCCTACGAGGAATGTTCCGCCGAATTTCCCGAACCGCGCGAGTACCGCCGCGAAATCGTCGAAGTCACCCAAAATCAGCGTATCCGCCCGGCCTGGGCCTATTTGTACAACCGGCCAACCCACGGACTACCCCGCATCGAATCCGGCGATTACCGCCAGTATCTGACCCTGTTAAATCCATGATTACCGTGATCCAACGCGTCCGTCACGCCGAAGTGGTCGTGGACGGCATCGAAATCGGCCGGATCGGCCCAGGCATCCTGGCCTTGGTCGGCGTCGAAAAGCCCGACACCCGAAAAAGCGCCGACCGCCTGCTGGAACGCATTTTAAGCTACCGGATCTTCGCCGACGCCCAGGGCAAGATGAACCTGAGCCTGCGCGACATCGGCGGCGGCCTGCTGTTGGTGCCGCAATTCACGCTGGCGGCCGACACCGATAGCGGCAACCGGCCCAGCTTTACCGCCGCCGCGCCGCCGGCACTGGGCCGCGACTTGTTCGCCTATCTGCAAGGTCGCGCGCGCGACCTCCATCCCGGCGCGCAATTCGGCCGCTTCGGCGCCGACATGCAAGTCTCGCTGACCAACGACGGCCCGGTGACCTTTACATTACGCAGCGCGGATAAGTCCGAGCGATAACGATCATCCCGCTCCACCGTTACCGCCGCCCGGCTGAACGCCTGCGCTCCGCTCCGGCTGTCCGTCCGGACTCGTGCCTGCCTGCCCGAAGCGCCTTCAACCTAGGGCAAGACGGAAACCGAAGAAGTTGTAGTAGCGCTCGGCAGGCTGGTCTCTGCGACGGATCGCGGAACGCACGAACCCGCCACGGTCGCTCCAGCAGCCGCCGCGCGACACGCGGGCAACGTCTCGATCCGTTGGATCGAACAGCGGATCGGTGACATTGTCGCTGCCCAAATCCTCCCGCCAGCCGTCCCGGCACCATTCCCAGACATTGCCGTGCATTTCGTACAAGCCCCAGGGATTGGCCGGCAGGTGTTTTACCGCCACCGTGGCTGCCCGGTATTCGCCTTCTTCACCGCCAGCATACGGGAATTGGCCGTTGTAGTTGACTTGCCGCGGGCTGATGTTATCGCCGAAACTGAACGGAGTTTCGGTGCCGGCCCGGCAGGCGTACTCCCATTCGGCTTCGCTGGGCAACCGGGCCTGCAATCCGCCGATTTGCCGGTTTAACCATTCGATAAAAATTTGTACGTCTAGCCAACTGACCGTTTCGACCGGCTTGGCGGGATTGTCGTTAAAACGGCTGGGATTCTCGCCCATCACTGCGTGCCACAATGCTTGGGTGCAGGCGGTATCGGCCAACCAGTAGCCTTGGCTCAGCCTCACCCGGTGCCAAGTTTCTTGAGCGTCATCCCAAGGCTCGCGCTCCGGCTCGTCCGGCGGCGATCCCATCCAAAAACTGCCCGGCAACAGCCAGCGGAAACGCTGAATGACGCCTGAATAATGCAACTCGGCAAACAAGCCGAACCCATCTTCGCCCCAGGCGCTGGCCCAAGGCGGCGGAAAGTTGGCGGGCAATAAGTGGTGGTCGTTGCTCATACGGTCTGTTCGAGTAACTGGTGGCTAGCGTAGCGGCCGGAAGCGCCTTCAACCTAGGGCAAGACGGAAACCAATGCTGATGATACGGCTGCCAGGCTGGAACCTGAAACGGATCGCGGAACGTACGAGCCTGCCGTTAAAGTCCCAGCTGCCGCCGCGCAACACGCGGACAACGCCTCGATCCGTTGGATCGAACAGCGGGTCGGTGACATCGTCGCTGCCCAAGTCCTCCCGCCAGGCGTCCCGGCACCATTCCCAGACATTGCCGTGCATTTCGTACAAACCCCAGGCATTGGCCGGCAGGCTTTTTACCGCCACGGTGGTTTGCCGGTATTCGCCCTTTTCGCCGTTATGGTAAGGGCGACTGCTGTCGTAGTTGACTTGTCGTGGACTGATGTTGTCGCCGAAATTGAACGGGGTTTCGCTGCCGGCCCGGCAGGCGTACTCCCATTCGGCTTCGCTGGGCAACCGCGCCCGCAGTCCGCCGATTTGCCGGTTCAACCGTTCGATAAAGGTTTGTACGTCGTGCCAACTGACCGTTTCGACCGGCTTGACCGGATCGTCGTTAAAATGGCTGGGATTTTCGCCCATTACCGCTTGCCAGAACTGCTGGGTGCAGGCGGTGTCGGCCAGCCAGTAGCCTTGGCTCAAGGTCACCAAATGCTGTGTTTCGTCATCGTATCGTTCCGGCTCGGAAGCCGGCGAACCCATCAAAAGACTACCCGGCTCTATCCAGCGGAAACGCTGCGTTACCGTATTGAACTGTAAATCGGCGTACAAACCGTAGCCGTCCACGCCCCATTCGCTGGCCCAAGCCGGCGCGACGAATGGCTGGATCGCGATTTCCCGGCGGCCGGTATGCAGCCAAAGTTGTTGGTCACTTTCGCGGCTAAATGGTGTTGCGGCCGCTTGCAACAGCGGATCGGCCAATAAAGGCTGTTGCAACCAATACCACGGCCGATAATGCCGGGTGTGCCCGGCCGATTGCAGCGACCACAGCACGACCGGTCTATCCAGTTTCAGGGTTAACAGACGTTGCCGGCCCGGCTCGGCCGGGGCATGGGGCCGCCGGTCCACCATCGCCAGCGTCCCGTCGTGGCGCCACAGCAGATCGACGGTTAGCGGGGCTATCGGCGGTTGACGTTGCAGCCAATCCGCGCCGTTCAAACCGGCCGGCAAGGGCCGGCGATCCAAAAGCCGGTGGCGGCTAACCGCCACCGACAAGTGGTTCAGGTAATCCTCGCCGGCCAGGCTGGCGGCGGCGTGCTGCAAATGATGGTCTGCGATGTTCAGCAGCAAATGCCGTTCGGCCGGCTGGTACTGGTCGCCATCCGGCGTTTGCAGGCTTTGGGTGAGTTTACGAAAAAACCGCCGGGCATTTTGGGCGTGCTCGGTTTCCGGCACCGCCGACTCCGCATTCACCAGGCCGCACCACATTAGGGTTTCTTCATGATGAATCATTTGCGGCAAGCCGGCATGGTAATCGCGCAGACACGCCAGCAAGCGTTGCTGTAACGCCGGTTCAAGCCCGGAAAACTGCCGTTGCAGCTCGGCCGCCGCGATTTCATTGACCGCGCAGGCGGTGGCGGCGGTATTCAAGCGAGCGTCCAGCCAGACCGCGCCTTCCAGGCCGGCGTTATCGGCCTGCGTCGGCAAACTAAGCCGCAATGCCCTGAGCAAGGCCGGTTCGGCGCGGGTCGCCATTGCCAGCCAGATCAGCAATAGCCGGTAAGCCGGGTCGGTGTCGTCCTGCGCGCCGGCTTGATGCTGCGGCGATAATTTGGCGATAGGCCGCAGACTGTTATCGGGGCCGAGGCGAAGCAACGGCATTAAATTCGCGGTTTCCGCGACCAATTGGCCGTGCGCCAGCGGCGCGGCGATCAAACAGGCGATGTCTTGACGGCGCAAGCCTTGCAAGCGCCGCTGCCAGTGGTGCCGGGCCGAGGGCCGGATGGCGTCGAGCATGCCCAGATCGCTGGCGATCAACAGGGTTTCGCCGCTGTCGGCGCTCGGCCAGGGCCTGGTTTGCGTGCCGCCGCTCGCCGGCCAAACATGCAGCCGTTCCGCATCCGAGCGGTACAGCAGCGACACGCTTAATCGCTCTCTCAACAATGGCTGCAGATGGCCGGCCAGCCAGCGCCAGTCGTCCCAGTAGGGCGTCAGCCGGTCGGAAAAATCCAGAATCAAATGCAGTTTGGCCGGCCAGCATTGGCGGATTTGCCTAGGCAAGCGGCTGACCGGTTTGGCTTGCGCCAATTGCCGGGTCAGGCTGGCCACGTCCAAGCCGGCCGAATGACGCCGGCTGACGGTTTGATGCAGACGCGGCCACAGCCGGGTCCACGGCACCAAGGGCTGAAACGGCGGCGCGGTCGCGTCCGCGTTCCAGGGCGCTTGGTCGGCATCGCTCAATACGCCGTAGTCGGTGGCCGCCGCCGGCTTTTGCCAGTATTCGGAACTGGCGACGAGTTCCAAGCGTTGGGCATGCATGGGCCGGAACAGGCCGCGCGGTAATCGGGCCGCCCCGCCGTCTGAGATTAAGTGACTCTCAAAGCCGGTTCCGGTCAGAGTCCCAACACCGGGATCTACATTGACGCTTTTCGGCGAAAACTCGAAACCCAGCACCTCCGCCAGCGCCATCAAGCGTTCGTCGTCCGCGTGCCTATGGTCCGCCAGCATTTGCAGCAAATCGGCGCGGCCGAGCGCGGATTGGTTGGCGATGTCTATCCGCATGGTGCTAAGGATTCCGCTAAAAATAACTTCCCGAAATGAATTTGTCCCGCCAAACCGTTCGTGCTGAGCCTAGTCGAAGCATGAACGGTTTGGCGCGGTGGATGCCCGGATTTTCCCGTCCATCCTTCGACAAGCTCAGGACGAACGGGAAAATCCTTGTAACCCGAAACAGGGGAGTTATTTATAACCACATCCTAAGCGCTTAGCGAGGCGCTCTTGCGGTAGGCAAAGTCGCAGACCCGATCCAACCACTGTTGTTGTTGCGCGGGATTGTTGCGCGCCAGGCTGTCCAGACCGCGCAACAAATCCAGGTACTCCGCCAATCCCGGCAAATGGGCTTCGCCGCGCAATTGCGCTCTGTCGTCCATCAATCGTTGCGCGGCTTGCTCGAGGAGGGTTTGTGCCATCGCCGGCCGGCCGTCGCCGGCCTGGGACGCATCGTCGGGATCGCGGTAATGGCTGCGCGCCCTAGCGATGAGCCATTGCTTGAAATCGGCATCCGCCGCCAACGGCAACACCAGGCAACGGCGCACGAAGGCCGCCGGCAATTCCCGGTCTTCGTTGGTGGTGACGATGATCAATGGTTTGTGCTGACGGGCTTTGACCTCGTAACCGTCTGCACACGGCAAGCGAAAACCGTTGTTGGCCAATACCTCCAGCAGACTGTTCGGTAATTCGCTGTCGGCTTTGTCGATTTCATCCAACAGCAACACGCAGCCCTTGGTTTCTGCGCGTTGAGCTTGCCGAAACGCTTGGCCTGATTGATCGGTCAATTCCGCATCCGGCCGCTGCGCGTGGACTTCGTGTTCGCGTAGCCATTGTTCAGCGCCCCGCCAATCGATAGACCACCATAACGGGCCGGGGGCTATGTAATGGCTGACGTCCTTGGCGCGCGGCTCTCGGGCCTGGGCATCGGCCAAGCGCGCGACCGCATCGAAACGCCACAACAATTCCTGCGGCTCGCTACGGGCGGTAACGACTTCGTAGACGAAGGCGCGCTCGAACATTTGCGCCGCCGCCCGCGCCAGATCGCTTTTGCCGGTACCCGGCAAACCGCGCACCAGCAACGGCCGGCCGCTGGCCTCGGCCAGGCGGATGGCGTCCTGGCAACGGCCGTCGAGCAGATAATGGCTTTCGGGCCATGTCCCGACGGCCGGGAGATAATAGGTGACGGGGTCGGGGCGCTTGATGTCGGTCATGAGTTGTTAACTGAGCAGGGGAATAAGGATTTGACTGATTTTTTCGATGCTGCCGGTAATGCTGGCGATATTTTTAAAGCCTTCCAAGGTTTTTGCGGCGGCGGCCAGCACTGTCTTATCGGCTTGCGGTTTAGCGATTTCGGACTTGACCGTGTCGGCGGCGGCGGCGATTTCGGCATAGTGTTTTTTGCCGATACTATCGTCCTGGTCGGCGGCGGTTTTTAGCCGCTCCAGTTCGCCGGACAAGGCTTGTTCAATGCGGTTATCAACGCTTTGGGTGATGTTCGTTCCTGGACTATGCTGCACGTAATTATTGAAATTAAACGTGTTGGATTGGTTGCTCATGTTGGTTTCCCGTGGTGTGGTTGGTTCAGGGGCCTGGCTGTTTTGATGGGCTTTTGCATGTTCGAACAACATGCCGCGAATATCGTTTTCGCTGACGTGCAGGTACTCTTTTTCGTCGCCGGACCTGCCGTCGCCGTAAACAAAAACCGGCAGGTATCGACCAAACTGCTTCAGAAAATATTCGGCGACATCGGCGTTACTGAAAGGGTGTTTGTCCAAGTACTGTTGATCGATGCAAATGCCTTTCAGGGGACGGTCCTTGGGGGATGTGTCATACCGGCGCAAGCGTCCAAGCAACAAACCCATGGCATCTTCGCTTTCCGCGGCCGGATCGGCCAGTTTACGCAACAAAGCCTTGGCGATTTCCCGGCATTCGCGTTCTATGTTCCAGGTGCCGCTCGGCGGTTGATAATGGCTGTGATCGAAAATATCGGATTTCCGACAGCCGTTGCTGAATTCGCCATGCGCATAATCGGGAATCGTCGCTTGGTTGTGCCGGCTAGCAGCCAACAAATCCAGGGTTTGGGTAAATTTGAACGGTACGCGGTTGATCGCGTCGGCGTTGGCCTCGTCTTTGCGCACCAATGTGTGTAGCAGATAGGCCAATAACTCTTCCGCATCCTGGCGACCGGTCCTATCTTGTAGGGCATCCAGCAGATGCAACACTTGCAGCCGACGCCCTTCGTCGTCCGCTTGGTTGACCAAATAGGCCGCGAAGTCTTTGCAGTCCTGTAATGTGCCGGCGTCGGAAAAGGATGTGTCGAAACCCTTATTGATACGAGCCACGTAATCGGCTACCAACGATTGTAAATCGTGGCGCCGCAATTGCTCGGCCAGCAAGTCTATGAGCGCTTGCCGCTGGTGTGGAACGCCGTGATTGTTTGCTTGCGCGGCTTCGAGAATTCGATCCGCTCTCGGCGGCTGGCCGTTTTGACGTTGAGAGTCGTCGGCACTACCGGTATCGGAGTTGTCCGAATCGCGGCCGAAGCCACTCCTACGCCGAGTTGTTTCGTTATCCGGGGCGATCATCCTTGCATGATCGTTGGGAAGACCATTTTGAGGCGCTAATACAACGCGCGGGCCAATGGCCGGCTTCAGGTTCGCCGGTTGATTGGTCAATACCCGATAGAGCTTTTGATAATCCGCCTGGATTCTATAAGTCGTGCCGCCTTTGAGTATCAGCGGCACGTGATCGATGCTGCCGTTGTCCGGTATCAGCGGCAGAAACTTGGTGTTTTTTTGAAATTGATCGTACAGCGTTTGGCTGATCAGCAAACCTTCGATATTCACGCCTATGCCGCCTAATCTGTCGTCGCCTTTGAAACGTTTCAGATAAGTCTCGGTACAAATTACCAACACAAAATCCGCCCATGCGATTTGCCGTTCCATCCAACGTATCCAGCCCTCGGCCGGCGCACCGTTGACGTAGCGATCGATTATGCAATCTATGCTTTCATCACGCAGCCGCTTGGCCAAAGCCAGCACATCCGCGCGGTGCTCGGGCGAATCATGGCTGTAACTGATGAATACCTTGGGCGCGGTTTGTTGATCCAAGTACCAATCCTTTGTCGGTTGTCTTTGCTTGGTCCGACGGCGATGCCGGATGAGTTGACGGTTAATGCGGACTCGGATCGAATGCTAGCAAAATCGGTCCTGGTCCGCCAGACTCGCGGCCACCCAAAGCCCGTCAAACGACCATATCCTCAGACAATAGCGCCAATTCGCAAGCCAATGCCCGAGACCACTTTTGCCCCGGCGAATATCGCTGATCGGCGTGTGAGCGGCTTTAGCCGCGTTGGACAACATGCAAAAGGATGAAAGTCGCATAGACCTATAACCTCAATACGAAACTGCCCCTACTCTCCCGCGCCGCACCGTGTAGCCGCAACCGGGAATTTCGCCGCCATAAATAAAACTGTGTTAAATAACATACTTTAATTTGCCAACTCTGCCTCCCCTGCCTACAATGTCGCCACTTTTAACACCACACCAAAGGGAAAAAATAATGAAAATAAGCCATGTCGTATTGCTGGTTAATTTGGCCGCGGCCACGTTATTGACCGGTTGCGAAGCCAGCAAACCGGCCACCGAAGCCAACGCTCAACCCGTTGTCGCAGCGCCCGCCGCGGCCACCGAGGCGGCGGCGCCCGCGCCGGTCGCAACACCGACGCCCGCCGTCGAACCCAAACATTGCGACAAACACCACGCCGCAACCGACGAACACGACTGCATCGCTCATTGCGCCAAAAGCAAGGGCAAGAAAAACAAAGCCTGCATCAAACATTGCAAAAGCCATGTAGCGCCTCATCACGATTGCGCCAAACATTGCGCCGATCATCCCGCTGAAAAAGACAAAGCCTGCGCCGAACACTGCACCCAAGATGCAAACGCCCCGGCCCACCAATGCCACACCGAGCATTGCGACCACCACGCTTCGGCCGCCGCGAAAACCTGCGATACCGGGCACTGCGCGCATCACAAGGGCGCCGCCGCTCATCAATGCGGCACGGAGCATTGCGCGGCCCACGGCGGTAACATGGCGGATTGCTGCGGCGACGCTCACAAGTGCGACATGTAACGCCAGCCGACAAACCACCCGCACCCACAAAAAAGCCGGCGAAAGCCGGCTTTTTTGTGGGGCGTTGATCCGGCCTTACCAAGGCATGACCTTGCCATCGCCAAAACGCAGAAAGCTACCGGATTGGGCCGGCGTGTATCCGTCGATAACGTTGATCATGCCGGAAACGCTTTCGTGAGCATCGATCAATGCGTTTGGTCCGCCCATATCGGTTCTGACCCATCCCGGATGTAGAATCAACACACCGATACTTTGCGGCGCCAAGTCGATCGACAGGCTTTTCATCGCCGCGTTGACGCCGGCCTTGCTGGACCGATACAAAATACTGCCGCCGCTGGTGTTGTCCGTCATGCTGCCCATCAGACTGCTGACCGTGACGATCAGTTTGCGCTGTCCCGCTTGCAGATTGGGCAACAGCGCCTCGGCCAATTTGACCGGCGCCAGCGTGTTGATCGTCAATGTATCGAGCCAGGTGGAATAATCCAGATTGCCGAATCCATGGCCGCTTCGGTCGCCGTAGACGCCGGCATTGTTCAACAATACATCGATCGGCGTGCCACGTAGTTCGGCGGCCAACGCGTCGATTTGCCCAAAGTCCGCGATGTCCGCCGCCAGCACTTTCACTCGATCCGAATCGGCTGCCAGCGTCAATAGTGCCTCGGCATCGTCAGGGCATCGGCAAACCGCGAGCACCCGCCAACCGGCTGCCGAATACTGTCTACAAAACTCCAATCCCAAGCCGCGATTGGCACCGGTAATCAACACGGTTTGCATAAAATCTCCCAAATTTAAAAGCGATAGAGTCAGCCCAATTGCGCCTGCGCCAGCCTTACCCAATAACTGGCGCCCAGCGCAAGTATGTCGTCGTTGAAATCGTAACTGGCGTTGTGCAGCGTGCAAGGTCCCGCGCCGTGACCGGCGCTGCGATGATCGCCGTCGCCGTTACCCAGAAAGCAATAACAACCGGGCAAGACTTGCAACATGAATGCGAAATCTTCGGCGCCCATCGTCGGCACCTGCGGCAATACCCGCCGCTCGCCGACCATATCAATCATGACTTGCCTGACTTGCTCGACCGCCTCCGGTTCGTTGACCGTGGCCGGATATAGCCGCTGAAATTCTAAGTCGCCGGTCATTCCGTGGGCCAAACAAGTATGCTCGACCAATTGCGCCATCCGCGCCTCGATCAAGTCCAGCAAGTCGGCGGAAAAAGTCCTGACCGTACCGGCCAGTTCGCAACGGTCGGCAATGATGTTAGTGGCCTCGCCGGCGTTCAACATCGTCACCGAAATCACGCCGCTGTCGAGCGGGTTGGCGTTGCGGGTCAGTATGGTCTGGAAGGCGGTAATCAACTGGGCCGCGACCGGAACCGGGTCCAGCCCCAAATGCGGCATTGCCGCGTGGCAGCCCTTGCCGTGCACGACGATTTTAAAGCGGCTCATCGACGCCATTACCGGACCCGCGCCGACCGCGAACTCGCCGACCGCCAAGCCCGGCCAATTGTGCATGCCGAACACCGCCCGCATCGGAAAGCGCTCGAACAAGCCGTCCTTGATCATCGCATCGGCACCGCCGCCGCCTTCTTCGGCCGGTTGGAATATCAAATACACCGTGCCGTCGAAATCGCGGTGCCGCGCCAGATATTCCGCGGCGGCCAGCAACATCGCGGTATGGCCGTCGTGGCCGCAGGCGTGCATCTTGCCTGGATATTGCGAGGCGTGGGCAAAGCCATTGAGCTCCTGCATCGGCAGAGCATCCATGTCGGCCCGCAGGCCGATCGCACTATCGCCGCTGCCCGATTGGATAACTCCAACCACGCCGGTCCTGCCCAAGCCGCGATACACCGGTATGCCCCATTCGCTTAGCTGCGCCGCCACCAATTCGGCGGTACGGTGCTCCTCGAAACACAGTTCCGGATGGGCGTGAATATCCCGGCGCCAACCCTGAATCCGGTCCAGCGCGGCGACGATCTCGGGTATCGCCCCTTCCGGAACGGTGCCGGTTAAGGGTGGAAGGTTTTCGCTCATGTTTTACGACTCTGTTGAACAACATTATTATTGCGGTCGGATTGGTTCGACCGATCAGTTCGACGAACCCTATGTTTCTCCGTCACGGAATACCGATCATGCCAGACTCGCACCGCTACCACGTGGTAATTGCCGTCCCGACGATGCCGCACTACCGGCTCAGGTTATTCGAACTGTTGGCGGAAAACCTGGCGCGGGAAAGCGTCAAGCTCGAAGTAGTTTACGGCAATCCCAACTCGGAGCAAGCCGCGAAACGTGACTTGGTGGAATTGGCGGCGCCAGTCGGTGTAAAGATCCGAAATTATTGGCTGAACGAAACGGTGCTGCACCAGGCAATCTTCGGCAAAACGTTAACAGCCGATCTGGTCATCGTATTGAACGCCAACGGCCATCCGTTGAATTTTTTGTTGTGCATCGCCACGAAACTTGGCGGACCGAAATTGGGATTCTGGGTCTACAACCGCCGTTCGCAGATCCACGAGCGTACGGTCAAGGAACGAATCCGGCGTTGGCTGACGCGCTTCGGCACTTGGTGGTTTGCTTATACCGACATGGCCCGCGAATATCTGCTGGCCGACGGCATTCCCAATGCACGGATCACGACCTTAAACAACAGCGTCGACCTGACCCGGTTTCGAGCCGATCTGACGGCGGTCACCGCCGAACAATTACAAGCGTTTCGGCAGTTGCACGGGATCCCCGGCGACGCCCCGGTCGGCCTATACTGCGGCGGGCTGCACCGCGACAAGCGCTTGGATTTTTTCTGTCGGGCCATCGCCTCGATCCAAGCCGCGCGCCCGGACTTTCACATGTTGATCGTCGGCGACGGTAGTCAACGCGCACCGATACTTCAAGCGGCGGCGGCCGATGCCCGTGTACACTACCTCGGCCCGGCGTTCGGCCACGACAAGGCCTTGTGCTTCCGGTTGGCCCGGTTGTTTCTGTGTCCGGGTCTGGTCGGGCTGGCGATTTTGGACGCCTTCGCCGCCGGCTTGCCGATGATTACAAGCGATATTCCCAATCACAGTCCGGAAATCGTTTATCTCGACCACGAGCGTAACGGTTTGATGACGCCGCATGACGTTGAGCAATATGCCGGCGCGGTCGTCGATTTGCTCGACTCCGAGTCCCGGCTAGACTATATGCGCCAAGCCGCGTTGGCCAGCGCCGAGTCCTACGGCATCGAAAACATGGCCGAACGTTTTGCCGGCGGCATTCTGGCTTGCCTGAATACACCCAGCCAAGCCTTTTATTCACGTTGCTGATGTCTGCGTCCAATCCTAAAGTCTTGATCCTGTCTCCGCATATCGACGACGAAGTGCTCGGCTGCTTTTCGTTTTTAGGGCCGGATTGTTTCGTCTTGCATTTCGGCGCCGAGGATAGGCCCTATGTATCCAGAGAGGAACGCATCGCCGAACTACGGCGCGCCGCCGACGCATTAGGGTTTGCCTGGGAAGTGCTGGATTTCCCGGTCAACCACTACCGGATGCAGGATTTGATAGCACCTGCGGAAGACGCCATCAACCGGCTAAAACCGACCACGGTCTTGATGCCGGAACCTTCCTACAATCAGGATCATCGCGCGGTCTACGACGCGGGCCTGGTCGCGACCCGGCCGCACGATACCAATTGGTTTGCGCGCCAAGTATTGATATTCGAGCAGCCCGACAGCGTGCTGTGGTTTCACGGCGCGCCGCACGAACCCAACTATTTCCGGGAAATACAAATCGAGCACAAATTAGCGGCCTACGCGCTGTATGCCTCGCAGATTCGCGGCCACCGTTCGCCGGAAATCTTACAAGCCCAAGCCCGCTTACGCGGCGCCAACATCGGCAAACCGTACGCCGAAGCTTTTCGGGTCAAACGCATGGTCGATCCGGGCTGACCCAACCACCGGCCGAACCCAACGCTCACCCGGAAGGCGGTTACGGAGAGCCTCATTCGGGGGTGTTCCAGCGTCGAGCCAAGCACGCGCGTTGCCGCGTCAAAAGTTGGCCAGCAGCGGTTAGACGACGTTAAAATCTGGAATTGAAAGTTCCGGGAAGCCCTAGTTCCGGCGCTTGGGGGAAAAGTAACCAAACATCGGTGCCCGGCTATTTCCACTCCCCTATTGTTGATAATTGCACATAATGATATTGTCTGCTAGACGTTAGCCGTCGGTCGCCAATGCCATCATCATCGAGACCGTGGCTTTAAGTCCTAAAAACCATGCATATCAACGCAGTCTCGGGAGGGAAATCCAGTGGCGAAGCGCATTTTAGTGACGGGCGGCCTCGGCTTCATCGGTTATCATCTTTGCAAACGCCTATTGGCGTTGGAACCCGACGCCGGGATACTCGTCGTCGACAATCTCAGTTCGACAAAGCTGGATTACACCGGTTTGATCGGGCGCCTGGAAATCGTGGTTCAGGATTTCCGTACGCTACCGGACGACCTCGGCGAATTCGACGACATCTACCACTTAGCCAGCCCGGTCGGCTCGCTGGGCATACTGGAAAAAAGCGGCAAAATCGCCACCGAAATTCTGGATTTGGCCGCCAAGGTCGGCCGGATCGCCAAGCAAGGACATTCCCGGCTACTGTACGTTTCATCCTCCGAGGTGTACGGCAGAGACGGTCAGCATCGGGAGTCCGCCGAGCAAGTGGTCCCTTGCAAGCGGGGCGCCAGGATGGAATACGCGCTAGCCAAGCTCACCGCCGAACATCTACTGCTGAATCTGGCCGCCGACGGCGATTTCGAGCTAAAAGTCGTCCGCCCCTTCAACGCGATGGGCGAATGGCAAAGTTCGACGATCGGCTTTGTGATCCCCAAGTTTTTCGAAGCCGCGCTGGCCGGCCGCGACATCCAGGTGTTCGGCGACGGCCGGCAAATTCGATCGTTTTGCCATGTCGACGATTTGGTCAACGGCATTGTCCACGTGCAAGCACTGGGACGGAACAACCAAATCTATAACGTCGGCCAACCCGGCAACATCGTCTCGATCGAACAACTGGCGCACACCGTTCGACACTTGTGCGGATCGAAGGCCAACATCGTGCATGTCGATCCGGTCAGCCTCTACGGCAAACATTACATCGAAGCGTTCGACAAAGTACCCGACATCCGCAAAGTAATCGATGACACCGGTTGGCGGCCGACGATCGATCTGGCCGGCGGACTGGCCCGGATACTCGACCACTATCGCGCGATCAGCGGCGAATTCGGCACCGCCGCCGCGCCGGGCTTGATCGATGCCTGAAGCGACGTATCGCTTTGGCGATCTAGCCTTCAAAACCGGCGGGCTGGCCGAACTAGACCAAACCTTGCGCCGCTGGCGGCAAGATCC
Source organism: Methylomonas sp. MS20 (assembly GCF_050275925.1). Classification (NCBI taxonomy): domain Bacteria; kingdom Pseudomonadati; phylum Pseudomonadota; class Gammaproteobacteria; order Methylococcales; family Methylococcaceae; genus Methylomonas; species Methylomonas sp. MS20. The sequence continues at coordinate 2,381,427 of NZ_CP189962.1, read as the reverse complement.
CGGCCGAACCGGCAAACTGCTCGGTTTCGTCAACCCCCATGTCTACAATCAATATCAGCGCGAAGCGGCGGTTAGAGACTTTCTGGACCGTTGCGACTGGGTCTGCGTAGACGGTATCGGCATCGTCGTGGCCTCGCGGCTGCTTTACCGTGCGGCCCCGCCGCGCGTCGTTGCAACCCGTCTGTTCGACCGTGCCTTGGCCTGGAAGGATAGCAAAACACGCATGACCGCGGTCCTGATCGGCGGCACGCCCGAACAAACACCGCGAGCGGCGGCCGCAATCAACGACGCTGGCGGCGCCTGGCGTATCGTCGGCATGATCGACGGTTTTCGAAACGCCGAAGACTACCCCGCCTTGCTTCAGCCATATTCAACGGTAGACGCCGTCTTGGTCGGCGCCGGATCGCCAAAATCGGAGCGGATTTTGTTAGCCGCGCGATTAGCCTGTCCGAAAGCGCTTTGCTGGCACATCGGCGGCGGCACCTTGAGCGTCCATGCCGGCGACAAGGCTCGGGCGCCGGGCTGGCTGTCGGCCATCGGCTGCGAATGGCTGCACCGCTACGTGCTGGAACCCCACTACCGCCCGCGCGTGCATCCCGGCGGCGCCGAGTTCGTGCGGCATGCGCTTAAACATCGATTTTCAGCCACCCGCGAGTGTCAGTCATGAAAGTATTGATAGCCAATCCGGCGTTTCGACGCCCGCTTGCCAACGGTTTGGAGCGTTACATGCTCGGGTCCGGCATGCGTTTTCCATTGACGTTGCTCAAGCGCGCCGACGAACGGCCGCGCTACGTCACCTTTCCGTTTTTCTTGGCCTACAGCGCGGCGCTATTGGAACGCGACGGCTTCCAGGTCGAGGTTATCGACGGCGTACCGTTAAATCTGACCGAAGACGCGTTTGTCGCGGACGCCGCCGCCAGCCACCCAGCGCTGATCCTGCTGGAACCCAATACCGCGGTCATCGACGATGTGCTGAACTTTTGTCAGCGACTGAAAGCCGCCACCGCCGCCAAGATCGTACTGGCCGGCGCCCACGTCAGCGTGTTCGCCGAGGACTTGCTCAAGCTACACCCGCACATCGATTTCGTATTGGTCGGCGAATACGAACAGACTTTTTTAAACTTGGCGCGGGCCTTGCGCGACGGTCAAGCGCTGGCCGAAGTGAGCGGCTTGGCTCATCGTCCGGACGGAGAAACCCCGCACACCAATCCGCCCACGCCGCTGATCGATCCGCTCGACCAACTGCCGCCGCCGGCCCGCCATCTGTTTCCGCGCAACTCGGCGCCATCGATTTCGGCGTATTACGACGGCATGTTTCAACACACGCCAACCGCCTACATGCACACCAGCCGGGGCTGTCCTTACCGCTGCGACTTTTGCGCGTGGATACAAATTTTGTACCGCAATCAAGCCCAGCGCTATTTCAGCGCGGCCCGCATCGTCGATGAAATGCAATGGCTGATCGACCGTTTCGGCGTCCGGGAAATCTATTTCGACGACGACAATTTCACGTCCAACAAGCGTCACGTGCGCGAGCTGTGCGCCGAAATCCGCCGCCGCAATCTCGACATTGCCTGGTCGGCGATGGGCGACGCGATCGCGCTGAACGACGAAATGCTGGAAGAGATGGCCGCCGCCGGCTGCATCGGCTTGAAATTCGGCCTCGACAGCGCCGACCCGGAAATTCTACGCGCCATCAAGAAACCGCTAAAGGTGCAACCCCTGACCGGCCTTATCGACAAGGCCGCCCGGCTGGGCATCAAAACCCACATGACCGTGGTGTTCGGCCTCAGCGGCGAAACCCTGGCTTCGATGCAACAAACCTTCGAATTCGCCTGCCAACTGGATATCGATTCGGTACAGTTCAGCATGGCGACCCCCTGCCCCGGCACCGACTTTCACAACCGTCTGATCCAGGAAGACCGACTCCGGCCGGCAAAATGGGAAGAATACGACGGCAGCAACATGAGCGTGATCCGCTACCCGGAGTTTTCCGGCGAATACCTGGAACGCTTCACCACCACCGCGCATACCCGTTGGTTGCGGCGTAAATTCGGCAAGCCGGCTTGGCTGTGGCGGCAGTGTCGCTATTTGTCGCGCTTGGCGCGCGGCCAGGGTGTACGCGGTGTCTACAAGCGTTTCCGCCGCGCCGTTCAGCTATTGGGCGGCGATTCATTGGAACTGCCCGAGTCGGCGGTGGCCCGGCAGATGCGATGGTAAGCGCATCGGCGTCCACCATTGAAAACTTAGCGAAACCTCGACCATGAAAGTATTGCTGGGCTTACCCAACCAATTGATCCGCTTGGACGGCATGAAAGCTAGACCGGCGGTCAGCCCGCCGCTAGGGGTGTTGTCGATCGCCGCGTATTTGCGGGAAAGCGACTGGCAAGGCACGATCGAAATCTACGACGCCAGACTGGGCGCGACGTTTCGGCGCGAAGCCGATTATTGGCTGTTCGGCGACAGCGACGAGCGCATCGAAGCCCGCATCCGCGCGGCGGCACCGGATGTGATCGGCATCTCAAACTTGTTCAGCAGTCAAATCGACCGCGCCTACCGCTTCGCCGAGTTGGCCAAGCGCGCCGCGCCCAATGCCACCGTTGTGATCGGCGGCCCGCATGTGTCGGTGTTTCCGCTCGAAGCCATTGCTCGTCCCGACATCGATTACGCGGTGATCGGCGAAGGTGAGGAGCGTTTTACCCAACTACTACTCGCTCTGCAGCGCGGCGACTCCGCGCCGAAGATTCAAGGCGTGGTCGCGACCCCGGCCGATCTGGATCTGCTCCGATCCAACCCGCGCGCGCCGGTCGGCTTCACCGATCCGCTGGACTCCCTGCCGCTGCCGGCCTACGACTTAGTCGATATGCCGCGTTATTTCGCGCTGGCCCGCAAGGGCCTGTCGCCCAGATTTCGCGAATGGGGCAAACGGCCGATCAGCATGCTTACCAGCCGCGGCTGTCCGCACAAATGCGTGTTTTGTTCGATACAAACCACGATGGGCTATAAGTTTCGCGCCCATTCTCCGGAATACACCCGCCGTCATATCCGGCACTTGGTGGACGAATACGGCGTTGACTTCATTCATTTCGAGGACGACAACCTGGTCCACGACACCGGCCGCTACGACGAAATCATCGACTTCATGTCCACCTTCCAGCCGCGCATCAAATGGGACACGCCCAACGGCGTGCGCGGCGACGCCTGGACCCTGGACAGAGCCCGCCGGGCCAAGGCCTCCGGTTGCCAATTTCTGACGGTCGCCATCGAATCCGGCGTGCAGCGGGTGCTGGACGACATCGTCCGCAAACGCCTCGATCTAGCGCGGGTCGACGACATGATGCGCTATTGCCGGCAAGTGGGTTTACGCTTGCACGCCTTTTACATCATCGGTTTTCCGGGCGAAACCCTGGCCGACATCCGCGCCACGGTCGATTACGCGTTGGACCGTTACCGCCGTTACGGCGTCGTGCCGATGCTGCAACCGTTGATTCCGATTCCAGGCACCGACGTCTACGACCAAATCGCCAACGAAGGTTGGCACGAAGGCTCGATCGCGACCGAATACAACCAAGTCAAAACCGCCGAATTCGATCCGGCGACGCTGCAAGCCATCTACCGGGACTATTTGCGCAAACGCCTGTTGATATTCGCGTTGCGCTCGCTGATCGTACCCAAGGAATTGCTCTACAACCTCAAACTGATCCTCAAATACCCCGGCGGCGCCTATTACGCATTGCGCAACGCCCTGCGCGCCAACGGTTGATCCATCGAGCATCGGCCGGCGCCGGTAAACTCGGGTAAAATCAGGCCATGATCACATTGAACACTGAGAATTCTACTTGTTTGTGCGACTCCGGCTTGAGCTATGCCGACTGTTGCCAGCCCTTCCACGACGGCCGGCAAATACCCAAAACCGCCGCCGCGCTGATGCGCTCCCGCTTTACCGCCTACGCCGGCCAAAACGCCGCCTATTTGCTAGACACCTGGGCGATCGAAACCCGGCCGCCCGACATCGACTTCTCCAAGGAAAGCGCTAATTGGCAAAGTCTGACGATAGTGGACACCAAGAAAGGCGGCGAACTCGACGCCAAGGGCATCGTCGAATTCAAGGCGTTTTACCGCCAGGACGATAACGACCATTTCATGCACGAAATCAGCCGCTTCGTTAAAACCGGCGGCCGCTGGTATTACCTGGACGGCAAAATCAAGGCCGCCGGCCGAGTCGGCATCACGACCGACACCGGCCGCAACGCGCCCTGCGCTTGCGGCAGCGGCAAAAAATTCAAGCGTTGCTGCGGCCGCTAAATCCGCCGCCCGCACGCAGGGTTCAGCCGAGGGATTTTGTCTATCAGCCCAGCCCAATCGACCACGGGTATTTCGTTCGGCCAAGCTCAGGCTGGCGCGCTCTTCGACAGGCGAACGGTATTTTAAAGGCCGGGTTGAGCGGCAAACCCGGCGGATGGTATTTAGGGCATATCGACAATGGACTGCCCGAGTAATCTAACGCCCCTTATCCGGCCGTTTCAGTAGCCCGTACAAATCGCCGCCGGTCGATAGCACTAGGCTCGCATCGCCGTCGATGACCTTGCGGTAGGTTTCCATCGTTTTCGAGAACTTGTAAAACTCGGCCGCTTCCGGGCGTTGGCCGTAAGCTTTCGCATAGATTTCGGTGGCCTTGGCGTCCGCCTCGCCTTGAATTTGTTGCACCAGCTTATAGGCGGCGGACTGAATTTCGTTGATGTCGCGTTCCTTGTTACCCTTGATCCGGGCCGCCTCGCCCTCGCCTTCCGAGCGGAAACGCTGAGCAATTTGTAAACGCTCGCTGATCATGCGTTGATGAATCCGTTCCAGCACTTGCTGGTTGTAGTTAATGCGCTTGAAGCGCACGTCCAGCAACTCGATGCCGAATTCGGCCAATTTCGGCGCGGCAGCCTCGAACACATCCTTCTCGATCGCCGCCCGGCCGACCCGAATCGGACGCAGCACGCCCAACGTGCCCTCGCCGGTCAACGGCCCGGTGAAGGACTCGTCCTGCAAGGGCTTGCGGTCCTTGTCCGAACGCACCACTTCGATCAACTCGTGACGAGCGATCGCGGTGCGGGTCTCGCCGCCAAGAATGTCCTCCAGCCGCGACTGGGCGCTACGTTCGTCGCGCAAACGCAAGTAGTAGCGCAACGGATCGGCGATACGCCAACGTGCGAAGGTATGCACCTGCACATAGGTCTTGTCCTTGGTGGACATTTCCACCATCGGCCCGTCCCAGCCCAGATAGCGTTTGTCGAAACTGTTGACTTGTTGCACGAACGGCAATTTGAAATGCAGGCCGGGCTTGACGATGGGCTCGCCGACCGGGCTGCCGAATTGGGTCAGGATGACTTGCTCGGTCTGATCGACCCGAAAGGTCGACACAAAACCCAGCACCGCCAACAATATCGCCAGCACGCGCGGCATCATGGCGCCACCTCGCTCGCGGCGGCGGCCGGCGCCGCCTTGGTCTCGGCGAACGGCAGCATCGGCAGAATTTGTTGGACGCTGTCGTCGACGATAATCTGCTGGCGCGCCTGCGGCAGTATGTCGCCCAAGGTTTCCAGGTAGATCCGAATGCGCGTCACCTCCGGCGCCTTCAGATACTGTTCCAACACCTGGTTAAACGCGGCAACGTCGCCTTCCGCCTCGTTGATCCGTTTGAAGCGGTAACCTTCGGCGGCGCGAATCGCTTGGTCCGCCTCGCCGCGCGCCCTCGGCACGGCCTTGTTGTACTCGCCGTTGGCCAGATTGATCGCGTTTTCCCGGTCCTGTTGAGCGCGATTGACCTCGTTGAAGGACGGTTGCACCGGCACCGGCGGGTTGACGTTTTTCAGTTGCACCTGATTGATCGACACGCCGAGTTGATAGCGGTCGGCCAATTCCCGAGTGCGGTTCAGCACCGTTTCCTCGATTTCCTGTCGGCCTATCGTAATGATTTCATCGACGGTACGGTCGCCCACCACCTCGCGCATCACCGCTTCGGACAAATCGCGCAAGGTTTGGCCGGGATCGCGGACGTCGAACAGATATTTCACCGGATCGGTAATCCGATATTGGACAATCCACTCGACCAACGCCGAATTCAGATCGCCGGTCACCATCGATTTTTCCAGCGCCGGCTGATCGCCAGCCTGATCGGGGTTGGAATAGCCCGGCGTCGCGAAACCGAACTCCAGTTTTTGTTGGCGCTGGGTCGGTACCGGAATCACTTGATCGACGCCGAACGGCAGTTTGGCGTGCAAACCGGACGGGACTTTATCGATATACTGCCCAAAGCGCAGCACGATGCCTTCGGATTCGGCCGGTATCGTATAGAACGACATCATTGCCCCGATCAGCAGCACGGCCGCTACTGCCAACACCAACGGCGGCACCGGCCATTCGCTGGGAAAACGCTCGAATATCACCTTGGCATCGTTCACGGCGGACCTCCAATAATCATTTCGGAATCGCCGAAAGAATTCGACTAATCCCGTGGGTTTATGCAATCAATCTCGGCACATAACGCAACTAACTCACCGCAAGGCGCGAGTCCTAGCGGCATCAGCCATCAAGACGGATTAGGCTGGGCCGGCTGACGTTCTTGACGTTCATCAAACCCTGCAACAAGGCTTGCCCGCCAGGCGGCAAGCCTTCCCCAAGATCAAAGGTGTTTCCGACCGGCGTCGTGGTTTGCAAAACGCAGACCTGCCATCCGGCATCCTCCAGCCGCTGTAAATCTCGGGTAGTCGTCGAATGCTCGTAAAATCCGGCGTCGGTAACCTTGCCTTGGTAGGCGCCGCGGCACGCCAATATAAAGCGCCAATGGTCGAAAAAACGTTTGGAGAAATTGTATTGCAAATGGTTGAGCGCGTCGAAAAGCGCTGGGACACAGCGTGAATGGCAGGGAGATCGGTTCAATACCAGGGTTACGACGGCTTTGGCGCGCTCGTCGGTGTTGAAGCTATACCAAGCCTGCACGGTCCGCTCGATCTGGCGCCAAAGTAAACTCTGAAGCAAACGTTCCTCGGAATGCTCGCCCTGACTGGCCATTAAACGGGTGTGTTCCTGGGCGAAACGGCAGCACAACAAACCATACGTCGTCTGTCCGGGCGTATGAAAGTGCCCCAGATGCGCGTTGAGTTCTTCGCCATAATACTTTGTCAATTGTCGCCAATGTAGCAACATAGCAGCCTCCAGGTGATTAGCCGGAAAATGCCGACCACGTTTAAAGCTAGCACAGTTATCAGCTACGCGCCGGCCACCTTACAGGCGCCCCCAGAATTTGAAAACTAACTATCATGAAAGCGCTGCATCGCCCCGGTAAATGAAAGTCAGTGGTGTAGGAGCAGCGTTAGCCGCGATTGACAGCGTTCCGACATCGGACCGGGTTGCGGCGTCCGGTGACTTTCAAAGTAAAGTGGTAGCCGATCAGCACCCGGCTACGGGCCTCCGTCGGCTGGACCGCGAGTTTCGAACGAGTTTGGCCGAGCCTGCGCTTATTCAATAGCCAAGACGCTTGCAGCGCTTTACCTGGATTTACCTTGCTTGGCGTTCCTTTACCGGATAGCGCCGCATAATGTCGGCACGCTCACCCACTACAGAGGTCGCCCATGTTCCGCGAAACTGAAACCCGCTCCAAACCACCTTACTTACCGAACGCATCGAACCGTCGGCCCGGCGCCGAATACCGATTGGCCGATGCCTTCCACGACCAACCCGATCAAGCAGACTCCGCTGACACAACCTTGCTCGCGGAGCTGACCTACCTTTATTGGCTGGCGTCGGAACGCCAGCCAGTCGGCGGGCCGTGATACCTCCGGTCCGACCGTGGCGCGGTTTTTGGATTACGCTACATCGCCCAGCCACGGGAGGCCCCCGCCGGTTAAGCATCGATAGGGGTAGGGAAAGCCCCTCTCCTTGCGGGAGAGGGGTTGGGGTGAGGGGAAATACAAGGTAAGGCATTGATTTTATCCCCCTCACCCTGCCCTCTCCCGCGAGGAGAGGGTTCTGTTTCGACTTTTACGACACCCTCATCATGCCGGCAAGCTGGGTTGATTCAAGATTCGGCTATGAGTGTAAACAGCGTGATCCTTGTTTGGCGGCACCGGTGGACGAGGGTTTTCGCAAACACTCCCAGCATTCAAGCACCCTGCATCAACCGAATTTTCTGGTAACGCGCTAAAATGACCGGGTTGGCGGGTTTTCGATGATTCGCGTCCAGCAAATCGCGCCGTCAATGATTGTTTAATCCGTCCCACGCTTAATCCCAATATGAACAATGCCTCGGATTTTAAAAAAGCCCATCGTTTAGTCGAAGTCGATAACGCCTTGCGATTCGACGTACCGCTGGAGCCGGACCACGAGTTTTATACCGATTTCTCCGATGTTCGCGGCGACTTTGAAGATCGCCTGCTGTATAAGCAATTAAACGTCCATCCTAAAAATTACGTCTTCAATCGCGAAGCCAATCAGGGCAATAAAGTGATTTTATTTCTGGCCGGTATGCGCGGTTCCGGAAAGACCTCGGAGTTGGCGCGTATCGCCAAAAACCTGCATCACCCGCAAGGCTTTTTTTGCGTGACTTGCAATCTGGATGTCGGTCTGGATATGAACGATCTGGAATATATGGACGTTTTGATTTATCAGATAGAGCGTTTGATCGAGGAGCTTGAAAAGCACAAAATAATATTCGATGAAGATATCGTCGAGATTTTATATGGCTGGTTCGCCCAGCGGGTCGAGGAAGTCAACCGCGCCATAAAAGCCGAAACCGGTTTCGAAATTGCGGTCGAAGCAAAAACGCCGAATATTCTCGGTCTGTTGGGAATTACCTCCAAACTCAAAGCCAATTTATCCGGCAGCAAGGAAAACGCCGAAAAAATCCGCTTGTCCCTGAAAAACAATTTCACCGACTTTGCATTTAAATTTAACGAATTTATCGAAACCGTCAATCTGACGCTACGCCAGCACAATAAAGCGCAAGAGGTGATGTTTATTATCGACGGCCTGGAAAAAACCGCGACCAGCGATATTCGCCGTAAAATCGTTCTGGAAGAAACCAACCGCATCCGCGCCATTCGGGTCCACACGATATTTACCTTGCCGATCGAGTTGATGTCTCGGCAACGCCTGCTGGAAGCCTTCAGCACCGTCACCTCGTTTCCATTCGTCAAAATTCGCGAAAAAAACGGCGATCTGGTTGAAGAAGCCATTCATCGCTTCGAAACCTTTGTTTATAAACGAATAGACCGGTCGTTATTCGATAGTCCGGATACCGTGCGCCAGGCCATATTATATGGCGGCGGCTCACCGCGCGAACTATTGCGGGTGCTGGAATATACCAATATGTTTGCCGACGAGGACAGCAACCGGATTACCCGTGCCGATTTGGACAAAGGCATCAAAAAACTGGCCGCGCAAACCTCGCAATATTTGTCCAAGGACGACTTGGACAAACTCAAGGAACTCGATGCGGCCAATAAAGCGCAAATTCCGGTGGCTTACGACGAATCCTGGCAGGACTTATTGGAAAAACTGATTATTCTGGAATATAACGACGGCACTTATAAACGGGTAAACCCGGTGATTGAAGAGTCGGCCTTGTATAAACACTATGTCGGATAATTACGACGAGGAAACTCGGCCATTATTCAAATTGCTGCGCACCGAAGCCTTTCGTTTCATTATCGTCCGTTACAATCATTTCAGTTTGTTACAGCAACTGAAACAAGACCTGCAAAGCCGCTTTCCGGAACGGCCTTTTTTATCCCTTAATACCGCGCAAACCGATTACAGCCAAGTTTCGCAAAGCTATTTTCAACTGGGTTCCGGCTTTCTGCTGCTGGAACAGTTTGAAGACGCGTTAAAGCAGCAAGCCAATCCGGAACAGCGCCCGGACATCGAGCAAAACAACCAGCGCCGCCGCGATTTGTGCGCCGGCTTGAACCTGCGCCGCGACAAACTGGCGCAATACCTGATTGCATTAATCGTATGCATCCAAGGCGCGGATCACGAACTGTACGCCAAAAGCCTCATGGAAAAAATGCCGGACTTGTGGTCGTTTCGGTCGTATATGCTGGATTTACACCAACCAATCCAGCCGCCGACCGAAGCCATGATCGGCGGGGAGCCAACCGGTTTTACCGACGACATTCGAGTAGACACGGATGCGCCGGACGCCGAACTCAAACGCCTGCAAAGCCTGTTGGCGAACGCGCCGGAACGGGAATACGACTACCGACGCAGCCTATACCCGCAATTGGTTAGTCTGGCCATCGATAGCGGCGCCTATGCGATCGCCGAACAGGCGCTGGCTGAATGGCAGGTTATCGCAACAAATCAGGATTTGGCTCAAGTATTTGGATACCGCGGTGACTTATCCGTGATCCGTGGTGACTTCCCTCACGCCAAAGCTGCGTTCGAACAGGCTCTAATGTTTAGCCTGCAACAGGGAGATCAATTTAACGAAGCCGTCACCTATCAACGCTTGGGTGACGTTTCCACTTCAATAGGCGATTTGCAGCAGGCACTGGCTTACTACCAAAGGGCTGCCGAATTATGCGTAAAACTCGATGCGGTTTATACCAGCAATGTCGAGTTCAGAAGTGGTTTGGCAAGTTGCTATTGTAAATTGGGGGATACTTACACGGCATTAGGAAATCTAGATAAGGCGTTGGAATTTTATCAAATGTTTCATGGATTAATTCAGGCACTGTTTGGTAAGCACCCCAGCAATATCGACTTGAAAAACGGTTTGGCAATTGCCTATGAAAAACTCGGCCAAACCCTCTCCGCCTTGGGCGATCTGCATCAGGCTTTGGGCCACTACGAAAAGCGACGCGATTTAGCTGAACAACTGAACGATAACTATCCGAACAATGTCGGCTTTAAAAGCGGCTTGGCAATTGCCTATGAAAAACTGGGTAAGACTCAGGCCGCACTGGGCGATCTGCCTGAGGCTTTGCGGTATTTCCAAGAAGAGGAGAAATTACTTGAACAACTGAATGCTTCATATCCCAGTAACGTCGGCTTCAAAAATGGCTTGGCGATCGCATTTGAAAAGCTAGGCCAGACTTTCGATGCGTTAGGTAATCTGCAACAGGCTGTGAGGTACTTTGAAAAACGACGCGATTTAAGCGAAAAACTCTGTTCCACTTATCCCAGCGATGTTAGTTTTAAAAGCGGCTTGGCGAATGGCTACGCCAATTTAGCCCAATTCAGTCGAGATCGACTAAACGATCCGGCTACTGCAATCGACTATTTCCGTCAAGCCGAAGCCCTGTGGCAAACGCTAGTACGCGACGCGCCGCAGTATGCAGTGTTTCAAAAGAACTTGCTGTGGGTCAGGAACGAGTTGCAGACCCTGAACACTGCAGATTGATACCACCGTTGGCCTTTCGACAGCCTATGCCGTTCGGATCGCGGCTAAAGCCGCTCCCACGCTGCAACGCCCGACGGCCTTCAGGTGGTTCCGGTCGGCAAATATAACCGCTTTACTCCCGAACCCAAACAGCTTGCATCGTTCGAGATCCCCAGGTCCGCCAAACGCATATGAATAGCGCCGATTGATGTACGATAACGACTTTCCTTTTCGGTCCGCATTGTGTCGTTGTCCCCAACACTGATTAAGCAATTTCGGCAACTGCTCGGCGACGCCAACGTCATCGCCGATCCGGCCTTGTTGAGAGTCTACGAGTGCGACGCACTGGCGGCCTACACGCAAGTACCCGACTTGGTGGTACTGCCGGAAACGGTCGAACAGGTGCTGGCGGTGTTGCGGCTATGTCACGAGCAACAAATCCCGGTCGTCGCGCGCGGCGCCGGCACCGGTTTGTCGGGCGGCGCGCTGCCGGTGCCCGGTGGTATCGTGCTGGGGCTAGCCAAACTCAATCGCATCTTAGGCGTCGATCCCATCAACCGCACCGCGACCGTGCAAGCCGGCGTGCGTAATCTGGCTATTTCCGAAGCGGCCCGTCCGCACGGTTTGTATTACCCGCCGGACCCTTCCTCGCAAATCGCTTGCAGCATAGGCGGCAATATCGCCGAAAATGCCGGCGGGGTGCATTGCCTGAAATACGGCCTGACCGTGCATAACGTACTGCAAATCAAATTGGCGACGATCGGCGGCGAATTGCTGACCCTGGGCGGCAGCGGTTTGGATGGCGCCGGTTACGATCTGCTGGCCTTGGCGATCGGTTCCGAAGGCTTGTTGGGCGTGGTCGTCGAGGCCACGCTACGCCTGTTGCCGACACCGCCGCGGGTGCAAGTATTGCTGGCCGCGTTCGCCACCATCGAGCAGGCCGGCGCGGCGGTGGCCGATATTATCGGCGCCGGCCTGATTCCCGCCGGCCTGGAATTGATGGACAACGCCGCGATCCGCGCCACCGAAGCCTTCGTCCACGCCGGCTATCCGGTACAGGCGGCGGCGATCGTACTGTGCGAACTGGACGGCCAGCCGGAACAGGTCGCCGCCGATTTGGCCCGCGCCGAGGCGCTTCTAAAAGCCGCCGGCGCCAGCGAAATTCGGGTGGCCGCCGACGCCGCCCAGCGCCAGCGGTTTTGGGCTGGCCGCAAGGCGGCGTTTCCGGCGGTGGGCCGTATCGCCAGCGATTATTACTGTATGGACGGCACCATTCCGCGCCGGCATCTGGCGGCCGTACTGGCCGAAATCGCCGAGCTGGGCCAACGTTACGGCTTGAGCGTGGTCAATGTTTTTCACGCCGGCGACGGCAATCTGCATCCGTTGATCTTGTACGACGCCGGCCGGCCCGGTGACTTCGACAAGGCCGAGGCGCTGGGCGGCGACATTCTGGAATTGTGCGTGCGGGTCGGCGGCACCATCACCGGCGAACACGGCGTCGGTCACGAAAAATTGCCGCAGATGTGCGTGCAGTTTCAGGCCGCCGAGCTTGAGCAATTTCACGCGCTGAAAAAAGCTTTTGACCCGGACGGCTTGTTGAATCCGGGCAAGGCAGTGCCGACCCTGCACCGTTGCGCGGAACTGGGCAAGATGCACGTCCACGGCGGCCGCTTACCGCATCCGGAACTGGAGCGGTTTTGATGACGAACGCGGATATGAGCGATGTCGTCGTCGAGCAAATCCGCCAAACCGGTGCCGAGCGGCGGCCGTTACGCATTGTCGGTGGTAACAGCAAAGCCTTCTACGGCGGCGCCGATACGGCCGACACCGTGTTATCGCTCGCCGAACATCGCGGCATCATCGCCTACGAACCCAGCGAGTTGGTCATCACCGCCCGCGCCGGCACGCCGTTGGCCGAAATCAATCACCTTCTGGCCGAACGCCGGCAAATACTCGGCTTCGAGCCGCCGGCATTCGGCACGCGCGCGACGGTGGGCGGTACGATGGCTTGCGGTTTTTCCGGGCCGCGTCGCCCGTTCACCGGCAGCGCCCGCGACTTTATGCTGGGCTGTCGCATCGTCAACGGCCGCGCCGAAACCCTAAACTTCGGCGGCCAGGTCATCAAAAACGTGGCCGGCTTCGACGTTTCCCGGCTGATGGTCGGCGCCTTGGGTACACTGGGGGTGTTATTGGACGTTTCGTTGAGAGTGTTGCCGATGCCCGAAGCCGAACTGACGCTGGAACAAAATCTCACCGAGGATCAGGCCTTGGCCACGATGAGCCGACTGCAAGGCCAGGCCTTGCCGTTGTCGGCGCTGAGCCATCATGACGGCCTGTTGCGGGTACGCTTGAGCGGCGCCGAAGCCGCCGTCGCGGCCGCCGCCTCCCGAATCGGCGGCGAAATCGTTGGCGACGGCCGCGACTATTGGCGGGCGTTGCGCGAGCAGACACTGGCGTTCTTCGCCGAAACCGGCGACCTATGGCGGTTGAGCGTCGCGCCGGCGGCACCGTTACCCGCGCTACCCGGCCGGCAATTGCTGGATTGGGGCGGCGCCTTACGCTGGCTAAAAACCGAGGCGCCCGCCGAGGCGGTGCATGCCGCCGCGCGAGCGGTCGGCGGGCACGCCGTGCTTTGGCGCGGTGCCGACAAAACCGCCTGGCTGAACGCCGAACCGGCATTGGCCGGCTTGCAATCCCGCTTGCGCACCGCATTCGATCCCTTCAGCCTGTTCAACCCCGGCCGAATGCCGTTTTAGCCGATGCAAACCGTTATCGCCGAACCGCTGAAATACACGCCGCAAGGCGCCGTCGCCGAACAACTGCTGCGCGCTTGCGTGCATTGCGGATTTTGCAATGCGGTTTGTCCGACTTACCGACTGCTGGGCGACGAATTGGACGGGCCGCGCGGCCGGATTTATCTGATCAAGCAAACGCTGGAAACCGGCGCGGCCGACGCCACCGGTCTGACCCATCTTGACCGTTGCCTGACTTGCCGGTCTTGCGAAACCGCCTGTCCCTCCGGTGTGGAATACGGCCAATTGTTGGACATTGGCCGCGAGCTGATGGCTAAACCAGGCATACGTTCGCGGCGCCAGCGCTGGCTAAGACGCTGGCTGGTCGCGGCGCTGGCCTATCCGTGCCGGGCGGCTTGGTTAATCGGCGCGGCGCGGCGGCTCAAGCCGTGGTTACCCGGATTTCTGCGCGCGAAACTGCCGGACCGGCAAGCCGCCGAAACGTGGCCGGCACCGCGCCATCAACGGCGGGTGTTGATCCCGCAAGGTTGCCTGCAACCGGCCTTGGCGCCGCGCATCGACGCCGCGACGGCTCGGGTGCTGGATAGTCTCGGCATCAGCGCAGTTTCGCTGCCGGCCGGTTGCTGCGGCGCCCTGCCTTATCATTTAGACTGCCAGGCCGAAGGCCTGACCATGATGCGTGAAACCGTGGAACGCTGTTGGCGCGAACTGCAAGCCGGTGCCGAAGCCGTGGTCTCCACGGCTAGCGGTTGTGGAGTCACGCTCAAGGACTACGGCCGACTGCTGGCCGACGACCCGGATTACGCCGCGAAGGCGGCGGCGGTCGCGGCCAAGACCCGCGACATCGCCGAGCTGCTGCGCGGAGAAGACCTGAGCCGCTTGACGGTCCGGACTTGCCGGGTAGCGGTGCATTCACCCTGCACGCTGCAACACGGCCAAGGCCTGCCCGGTATCGTCGAGTCCTTGCTGAAGGGCCTGGGCTTCGAATTGGCGACGGTCGCCGACGCCGATCTGTGCTGCGGCTCGGCCGGCAGCTACAGTCTGCTGCAACCGGCCATCGCCGAACGCTTGCGCGACGCCAAGCTAACGACCTTGCAAGCCGGCGCGGCGGACGTCATCGTCACCGCCAACATCGGCTGCTGGCTGCACTTGCGCGAGCGGGCGACGCTTCCGGTTCGCCACTGGATCGAATTGCTGGACCCCGGCGCGCCGGGCTAGCGCCGCTGACGCCACGGCCGGTCTTGGCGTCGATATTGGATGTTGCATGGTCGCCGCGCGCACCGGCCCCGGTAGCCCGCCCAAGTTTATCGAATATACAGATGAACTCATCAAAACATATCGTTTTATTTAATCCAAAACCGCCGCTACGCTAAGCCACCTATTCGATGGACGCTTGGCCGCTGTCGGTTCCGTGGCGTGTCGCTAAACGCCATTTCAACCGGTGCATCAGAGATTCGGACGCCGTTAAATGCGGATCGGCATCGCCGGTCGCGCTAGTCGTTCGCACCGAACGGAACCCGTCGAGTACGCCCTTTTGCCCCGTTAGTCAGGAGACAAGCATGCCATTACAGCAACTGGTGGAATATTTCAACGACCGGCTGGAACAGGAACACAACAGCGGATTTCGGCCGTTTGTGCTGCGGGACGGCCGGGTGGAAGCTTCGTTCGGACCGATTCGACTGGCAAGCCAATTAAACCCGGTTCGGGAAACCTTGCGCAGCGCGCAGCGCGTCGGCCACATGGCCCAACTGCAAATCAGCGCCAATCCGGCTTCAAGCCCGCCGCCGGCCGCGGTCGACGCGCTACTGAATCCGGAGCCGCCGCCGCAAAGCATCGTCAATTTCGACCGGCTGTCGCGCGCGGTGCACATGCTGAATTATTTGCCCGAAGCGCATTTGGACGAGATTCTGTTTCTGGATGTCGATCCCCGCCACATCCTCGGTGTCAAAACCGACCACGGCGCGTATTTCGAGGAAGTCATCGTCAAATGCGGTCTGCAAACCGGCAACGTCGCCATCGTCTTGACCGTGAACCGGATTTACGCCCGCTATTACCAAACCTTGCTGAAAGGCTTGCAAAACTATCAAGCGCGCGGTTATCGAGTTGCGTTGAAATTCGATTATCCGACCCTGGATCAGGCGGCGCTGGATTTACTGGCCCGAGCCGCCGCCGACTTCGTGTGCTTGTCGGCCGGCGAAATGGAACGGATTCGAGACAGCCGCTTATTGGAGAAACTGCGGCAATTGAACGGCGTGGTCGACTCGATAGGCGGTCGCGGCATTTTGCTCGACATCGCCGACAAGCAAAACGCCGCGCTGGCCCGTCAAACCGGCTTCGGTCTGGTGCAGGGCGAACATTTCGAGGCAACGGACGTGCCGGCACCGGTTTACGCTCGCTCGGCCTAAGCGAGTTTTTTGATTGAAACGAACTTATTGGCCTCGGTCAGTTCCATTTCGAAATGGCCCTGAATGCCGGATTTGGTGAGATAGCGTTGCACGTTGCCAGCCGGAAATACCACCCGGCGGCCGTCGTCGCTCAAGGTGGTGACGGTTTTGGCGTGGCCCTGGTAAACCGCCAAGTATTGATCGTAACTCAGGTTTAAACGGAAGCGGATATAGCGGTGCTTGGACATTAAAAAGCCGCGCCGGCTAGCCGGCGCGGCCTCCCTTCGGTTAACGCATGTTTTGCAAGGCTTCGATGCGCTCTTCGAGCGGCGGATGGCTCATGAACAAGCGCTGCACCCCGCCGCCGTTAATGCCGAACGCGGCCAGTTCGCCCGGCAACTGCGCCGGCTCGTGCGAACGTTGCAAGGCTCGCAACGCGCCTATCATCTTCTGCCGGCCGGCCAAATTGGCGCCGCCGGCATCGGCCCGGAACTCGCGATAGCGCGAGAACCACATCACCAGCATCGACGCCAGGATAGACAACGCAATCTGCGCGATCATCTGCGTAATGTAATAGGCCGGACCATAGCCGCGTTCGGTCTTGAACACGGCCCGGTCGACGACGTAGCCGATGATGGTCGCGAAAAAGTACACGAAGGTGTTGACCACGCCTTGCATCAAGGCCATCGTCACCATGTCGCCGTTGGCGACGTGACTGATCTCGTGGCCGACCACGGCTTCCACCTCGTCCGAGCTCATCGCTCTCAGCAAGCCGGTGCTGACCGCCACCAACGCGTCGTTGCGGTTGGCGCCGGTCGCGAAGGCGTTGGGTTCAGGCGCGTCGAAAATACCCACTTCGGGCATGCCGATACCGGCCTTTTGCGCTTGGCGGGAAACGACCTCCAGCAGCCATTGTTCGGTCTGGTTTTGCGGACGATCGATCACATGCACGCCCATCGCGTTTTTAGCCGACCATTTGGACATGAACAACGAAATAACGGAACCGGTCATGCCAAACACCGCCGACATCGCCAGCAAGCCTTCCAGATTCAGGTCGACGCCTTGGGCATCCAACGCGCCCTTCAGGCCGAGGACGCTAAAAATGATACTGATCGCGATCATGATGGCCACGTTGGTGGCCAAAAACAGCAGTATTCTCGTCATGGTGTGACTTTCCTTTATCGTTGTTGAGTGGTGATTAATGTGGGGCGCCTAAAAATTAAATTCAAGCTTATAGAGTGTTACCATCTGCGAAAAGTTTATTTTGGGGTATAAAAATGAAAATAATCCAAGCGCTATGGCTGGTATTGGCGACGATCGGCGCCGCCCACGCCGCCGATCGCGGCTACGAGTCGGTACTCAGCCAGCTCAAGTTGCCGGCCGGCTTCAAGATTAGCATTTTTGCCGACGGCGTACCCAATGCCCGGCAATTGGCGCTCGGCGACAACGGCACGGTGTTCGTCGGCAGCCGCGACGGCAATGTATTCGCGGTGCAAGACCGAGACGGCGACGGCGTGGCCGAGCAAAAATTCCAAATTGCCCAACAATTAAACCTGCCGAACGGCGTGGCGTTTAAAAACGGCTCTTTGTACGTCGCGGAAATTCAACGCATCATCCGCTTCGACAATATCGATCAGCGCTTGAGCAACCCGCCCAAACCCGAAGTGGTCTACAACGATTTCCCGGAAGACCGCCATCACGGCTGGAAGTATCTGCGCTTCGGTCCGGACGGGAAGCTGTATACCGCCGTCGGCGCGCCGTGCAATATCTGCGATCCCGGCAAGCCGATCTACGGTGCGCTGGTCCGCCTGAATCCGGACGGGAGCGACTTCGAAATCCTGGCGCGCGGCATTCGCAACACGGTCGGCTTCGACTGGGAAACCCGCACCAATCATTTGTTCTTTAACGACAACGGCCGCGACTATTTGGGCGACGACCTGCCGCCCGACGAACTCAACGAATGGAGCCGGCCCGGCGAACACTTCGGCTACCCTTACTGCCACGCCGGCACCATCCCCGATCCGCAACTGGCCGGCGACAAAAAATGCAACAGTTTTATCGCGCCGGCCTGGAAGTACAAAGCCCATATCGCGCCGCTGGGCATGCGCTTTTACACCGGCAAACAGTTCCCCGACCAGTATTTCCGGCAATTGTTCGTCGCCCAACACGGTTCATGGAACCGGACTCAACCGCAAGGCTACCAGATCGACGTCGTCAAATTCAGCGGCGGTCATCCTTATAACGAACAAGCCTTTATTAGTGGTTGGCTGACCGCGTCGGGCGAAGTGCTGGGCCGGCCGAACGACGTTATCGTCGGCCGCGACGGCAGCCTGCTGATTAGCGACGACAAGCTCGGCGTCATCTACCGGGTGAGCTACGGCCGATGAGCAAACATCAATTCGAAGTGCTGGACGTCAAAACCGTCTACGAGGGATTTTTTCGGCTGGAACAATACCGCGTAAGACACACGCTGTATCAGGGCGGCTGGAGCCGGCCCTTGCAACGCGAGTTGTTTCGGCGCGGCAACTGCGTGGCGGTTTTGCTTTACGACCCGGATCGCGATGAAGTGGTGTTGATCGAGCAATTTCGGGTCGGCGCCATCCTGAGGCCGAACCATGCTTGGCAAATCGAAATCGTCGCCGGCGCGATCGAGGACGGCGAAACCGCCGAGGACGTCGCCTACCGCGAAGCGCTCGAAGAAGCCGGCTGCGAAATTCTGGATCTGATCGAAGTCAAACGTTTCTACACGACGCCGGGCGGCTCGTCGGAATTGATTACCCTGTTCTGCGGCCGAGTCGATAGCCGCGGCATCGGCGGCGTTCACGGCCTGGACCACGAGGACGAAGACATCCGCGTCTTCGCGGTCAAGACCGAACAAGCTTTCGATATGCTGGAAGACGGCTCGATAGAATCCGGAATTCCAATTCTGGCCTTGCAGTGGCTGTATATGCACCGCGACCGCTTGCGGGCGCGCTGGGTGGCGAGTCCGGCCGAGCGGGAGCAGCCAGAACCAGCCTAGGCCCGCCCACCCTGGCTGGCGCTAACGCCCTTTGAACACACCGGCCTTGCCCAACCAGGGATTGAATTTCTCCAACAACCAGGCTTTGGCGAATTCGTCGTTTTTGACGAGCAAATCCAAAAAAGCGGTGCTCGCGCTTTGCACTGCCGCAACTTGTTTGTACGCGCGTTCTATCCGCATTTTTTCCAGGTCTTCGCCGCGCAAGCCGTAGCCGGGGCCGCCGCCCATCGGCGGTCCGCCGCCTCCGCCCATGCCGCCCCCACCGCCGCCGACGCGATTGACCGGATTCAGCAATAACCGACCGCCTGGCCCACCGCCACCCATCCCCATTTCGGGTCCGCCGCCCGAACCGCCGCGCTGGCCCCGGCCAGTTCCTATGCCGGCGCCGGCCAGCAATTGATGGCTGGCTTCCGTCAGCATCAACAAGTACTTGCCGCCCGGCCGCGCGTGCTCCCACACCGACAGCCGAGCACCGGCCGCGCCAATGGCATAGGAGTCGTCATCCTCGCTGCCGGTGACTGCCAGCAGGGGCAAGGCAATTGGTTGAAAACGGCTACGGACATTGCCGGTCGCCAAATCCACCGAAGGACTCAAGAGTATCCCGGCCACGGGCCGCAACTCTTGCCGCCCCGGCAACTCAACGCCGAAATTTTCGCCGAGTACCGCGCTGACGGTTTGCGCGCCCAAATCGTATCCGGCCAACACCAGTTTATCGACGTCGGCGGCCGCGTAAAGACGCTGTCCCAAACCGGCCCGGGTCCGTAACTGCTGGTAAGCCCAGGCCAAGTCGGCGACTCGACCGGGCAAATGCTCGACGGAAAAATATTCGTGGCCGAGATAACGCAATTCGCTGCTACGGGCGGCTTTGGACGGACGGCGTTTGTCCTCCGGCCGATCGCTGTCGTCCTCGTCGTCGGGCTGGGTACCGTCTTCCGGATCGGGTCCGCCGCCGAACCAGCCGCCGAACATCCCCGCTGCCTCGCCGTCCTCGTCATCCGGCGGGCCCATATCGTTGGCGGTGCCGGGACGCGGTCCACCGCGCGGCCGGTTTAATTCGCGCAAGGCTTGCCCTATCGCCACCGGCTGCATGCAAAATACCGCGTAACCGGCCTTGGCCCAGAATTCGCGCCATAAGCGCCCGCCGCCGGCATCCTCGCCCAAGGCCGGCAGGTACACGATTAGCGGGTAACGACCCGGTGAGGCGGGTACCGTGATCGATACATCCAAATCGCGGCCATCGCGATGCCAGACTTCGCGGCCGGTTTCGATCTCGAAACGTCGCGCCGGCCGGTAGCCGCCGTCCAGCAAAACTTTTTCCAGTTTTTCGGCTTGCTCGACCTGGCTGGGCGGCAACGGCCGCGAACCGCAGGCGACCAGTAACACACACAACAGCAGGCAAACCGCGATTCGTAAACCGGTCGCGGAGGGTTCGAACCAGCCTATCGACCGGCGTGAATTTGGTTTCATCGCAGCGAATTTCCTATTCATTTGATAGCAACATACAACAGCCAAAATTTAAATACGGGTAAACGACAGTATGCCGACGGCATCGGTAAATCCCAGTCAATATAATGTAAATTCGGGTAAAAAGCCGCGCGCAGGCTCGGTGTCTCCTGTCGAGCGGAGTCCAAGCGCGAGCCACAAGCCGGCGCAAATGCTTTATCATTGCCCCGCCCGGTTCGGCCAACCCCGACAATAATAACGATGAACTCAGCGCCTCAAACCACCCGCCCCAACCTCATTTCGCCGGTTATCGCGTTCGCCGCGACGCTATTCATCAGCGCATTGCTGATGTTCGTGCTGCAGCCGATGTTCGGCAAACTCTTGTTGCCCTTGCTCGGCGGCACGCCTGCGGTGTGGAACACCTGCATGGTGTTTTACCAAACCCTGCTGTTCTGCGGCTACCTCTACGCGCATTGGCTGACGGCCCGGCAAGGCGCGCAGCGTCAGATTCAGATCCATACCGCCTTAATGATCTTCAGCGTGTTCGCGCTGCCGGTGGCGCTGCCGGACAACCCCAGCCCGCCAACCGCCGGCAATCCGGCCTGGTGGTTGGTCTGGACCTTGTTTCTGGCGATCGGCCTGCCGTTTTTCGTGATCTCGGCGACCGCGCCGTTGCTGCAAAGTTGGTTTTCCCGCTGCGGCCATCGCAGCAGCGGCGATCCGTATTATCTGTACGCCGCCAGCAACGCCGGCAGTTTGCTGGCCTTGCTGAGCTATCCGTTTTTAATCGAACCCAACATCGGCCTGGCGAACCAGCGTCTAGTCTGGAGCGGCGGCTATCTGCTGCTGTGCGCCTGCATCCTGTTCTGCGCCGCCGGCTATTGGCGCAACCAATCCGAAGACCAACTGGAAGCGCCCAGTATCGACGAAACCCTGACGCCGCCGAGCCGCTGGCAACAACTGCATTGGGCCGCGCTGGCCTTGGTACCTTCCAGCCTGTTACTGGGCCTGACCCAGTTTATCAGCACCGACATCGCCGCGGTGCCGTTGCTGTGGATCGTCCCGCTAACCCTGTATTTGCTGTCGTTCATCCTGGTGTTCGGCAGCTGGGCGGAGCGCATCCGGCCGTGGATGTTGGCCGCGCAACCGGCGGCGTTGACGGTGTTCATCGCCTATTCCTTTATCAATCCAGCCACGCTGCCGTATTGGCTGGATTTGATTCTGCACCTGATCGCATTTTTCCTGGCGGTAATGATCTGCCACGGCGAATTGGCGCGCAGCCGGCCGCACCCCCAATTCCTGACACGGTTTTATCTGGTGATGTCCTTCGCCGGCATGCTGGGCGGCTTGTTCAACACCTTCGTCGCGCCGTTTTTGTTCGATGCGGTTTACGAATACCCGATCATGATCGTCGCGGCGCTACTATTGCGGCCCGGCTTGTTGAACGGCCGCTGGCCCTTGCAACTGCTGTTCCCCGCACTGATTCTGGTTGCCGGGCTGGCCGTCTATTTTTCGACCGAGCAATTGTTCGACTATCTGGACCTGATCGGCGGCGCGCTGATTCTGCTGGCCGGCATCAGTTACGCGTTGCGCCACAGCCCGTTGGCGCTGGGCACGCTGACGGCGGTACTGCTGCTGTTCACGCTGGGCCTGCACGGCATGGCATCGAACGTGTTGTATCAGGAACGGACGTTTTTCGGCGTGCTGTCGGTGCGCGATACCGTGATCCCCGACGAAAACCAAAAGCCGGAAAAAGTCCGCGAACTTTACCACGGCACCACCAAACACGGCGCCGAACGCTTGATTCCGGCGCAAATTACCACGCCGCTGACCTACTACAGCCGGCCCGGCCCGATCGGCCAGGTGTTCGCAGAATTCGACGCCGAAAATCCGCGCTGGCGGATCGGCGCGGTCGGCCTGGGCGCCGGCGCGCTGGCCTGCTACGCCAAGGAAGGCCAAAGTTGGTCGTTCTACGAAATCGACCCGCTGGTGGTTTCGGTCGCGCAAGACCCGACCTGGTTTCATTACTTGGAACGTTGCGCCAAGCAGGCGGCGATGGTTGTCGGCGACGCCCGTTTGTCGCTGGCCAAGGAAGCCGACGCCAGCTTCGACCTGCTGATCATGGACGCCTTCAGTTCCGACGCGGTACCTACCCACTTGCTGACCCGCGAGGCTTTGCAGCTATACTTCAGCAAGCTGAAGGACGACGGTTTGCTGGCATTTCACATCACCAACCGTCATTTGGCCCTGAAGAAAGTCCTGGCCGATCACGTCAACCAACTGCATCTGGCCGGCCTGCTCCAGGAATTTCAGCCGGAAACCGATGTCCCTTTGGTGATTGCCACCGACTGGGTGGTGATCGCGAAACATCCCGAGCGCTTGGCAAAACTGCAACAAAGCCGGCTCGGGCATTGGCAGAAATTGCCGCTATCGTTCGGCTTGCAACCCTGGACCGACGACTTCACTCATATCATTGGCATTTGGAAATAGGAAAACGCATGCTTATCACGGAACTGGCCAGTCGTTGCGACGCACAAGCGCAAGGTGGCGACGCAACCCAATCCATCCATTCCGCCGCCGACATCATGTCGGCTCAAGCTCACCAAGTCACCGTCCTCAGCGACGGCAAATACAAGAAACATTTAAAGGACACCCAGGCCTCGGCCTGCTTCATCGCCGAAGCCCTGGTCGACGCCGAAATGCCGGCCGGCCTGACCCTGTTGGTTTGCCAGGACCCGGAAATCAGCTTTCTGAACGCCGTCAAGCTGCTGCATCCCGAGCCGGTATTCAAACGCCAGGTGTCCGAACACGCCGTGCTGGCCGACACCGCGACCCTGGGTTACAACGTTCATGTCGGTCCGTTCGCGACGATAGGCCAAAACAGCAGCGTCGGCGACAGCAGTACCGTCGAAGCCGGCGCCCGCATCGGCAATCACGTGGCGATCGGCAAACACTGCCATATCCACCCCAACGCGGTGATTTACGACAACAGCGTCATCGGCAATCACGTGATTATTCACGCCGGCGCGGTGATCGGCGCCGACGGATTCGGCTATAAATTCCGCGACAACCAACACGTCAAGGTGCCTCATGTAGGTCACGTCGAAATCGAGGACCACGTCGAAATCGGCGCCAACACCTGTATCGACCGGGGCGCCTTGGGTCCGACCCGAATCGGCGCCGGCAGCAAAATCGACAACTTGGTCCAGCTCGGCCATAACAACATCGTCGGCCGCAACGTCATCATCTGCGGACAATCCGGCATTTCCGGTTCCTGCACGATAGAAGACGGCGCGATCCTGGCCGGCAGCACCGGCGTCGCCGATCACGTCAAAATCGGCGCCCGCGCCGTCGTGATGGCCCGCAGCGGCATCTCCGGCGACATCGAGCCTGGCGCCCAAGTATTCGGCAGTCCGGCCAAGGATCGCAAGGTCGCCTGGAAGGAATTGGCGGCCCTGGCCAAACTGCCGGAATTGCTGCAAAAATTCAAAGCGCTGGAAGCCCGAGTCCATAAGCTGGAAGAATAATCCGGCCCCGGAACTTGACGGCCGGTTTTCGCGTCACCCCGTTTTTCGACCATCGCAAAGGCAGAACCATGAACGACAAACAACGCGTCGCCCAACATGCTGCTCAACACGTGCAAAACGGCATGATCGTCGGCCTGGGCACCGGCTCCACCGCCAATCTGTTCATCGAAGAACTGGCGCGGCGCCGCACCCAGGAAGGCCTGAAATTCAGCGCCGTGGCCAGTTCGACGGTCAGCACGATCAAGGCCCGTCAACTCGATTTGCCGCTGATCGCGATCGACCATCTGGAACACCTGGACTTGTACGTGGACGGTGCCGACGAAGTCGCCCCCGATCTGACGCTATTGAAAGGCCGCGGTTACGATTTGGTACGCGAAAAGTTGCTGGCCAAGGCCTGCGATTCGTTTCTGGTATTGATCGACGCCAGCAAGCGCGTCAAACGCATCGGCGAGAACTTTCCGATTCCAATCGAAGTGATGCCGTTCGCCTGGAAGCTGGTACAACGCAGCGTGGCGGCGATCGGCGGGCACGGTAGCTTGCGGCAAACCGCCAACGGCGACGGCTTGGTCGTCACCTCATACGGCAGCCTGGTGTTGGATGTGGTGTTCGATTCCACGCTGGACGCCAAAACCCTGAACGAACGGCTGAACGGCATTCCCGGTATCGTCGAACACGGCATATTCAACGGCTTGACTGGTGCGGTATTTTGCGGCCACGACGGACAAGTGGACGAACTTTGGGCTTAGCGGCCGGCGTGCTCGGCGCGGCGTAGCCTCGGTCCGCGTCCGGCCGCGGCACTTAGTCCCAGCAATTTTGTGGTAGAAGCTCGTCCGGCGCTTGGTCCATAATCGCCGCCAGCCGCGGGTCGCCGGGATTGGCTTTCCGGCCGGCGCGGCCGGCGTTGGTCCCGATAGCCGGACCAATCCAATCCGCCAGTTCGAATTCGCCCCGTACAACAGGAGAAAACCCATGTCGCAATTATTAGAAAAAAACCAGGAAGCGCCGTTTTTCCGTGCCGTAAATCAAGACAATAAAATGATCTATCTGTCGGATTACCAGGGCGAAAAGACTGTGGTGCTGTATTTTTACCCCAAGGACGATACGCCGGGCTGCACGATAGAAGCCAACGACTTCACCGCGCTTGCCGCCGAGTTTGCGGCGGCTAATACCGTCATCGTCGGCGTCAGCAAGGACGACTGCGAGAGCCACCGGGCCTTCATCGCCAAATACGGGCTGAACGTGCAATTATTGGCCGATACCGACGGTGCGCTGTGCGACAGTTACGGTACCTGGCAGGAAGTCGAAAAAGACGGCGTCAAGAAGTGGAAGATCGTCCGCTCGACCTTCATTATCGGCAAGGACGGCAAGTTGCTCGAAGCCATGTACGGCGTTAGCCCGGATGGACACGCGCAAGCGGTACTGGATATTGTCAAAAGCCTGCCCGTCTGAGATACATCTTGGAACCATCGCCGGCCATTTTCTGCCCCAAAAAAGCCGGGGTTCCCCGGCTTTTTTACGAACTAGCAGCGAACTCAATGTAGCGTGACGACTTGCTTTACCACGTCAGCCACCGTTTTGATACGGCTGAAGTCCAGATGAAGTTCGTTAAACATTTCCATGACCGAGCTATCCAGCTTATCCCGCAAGTCGGTATCCATACCCAGATCGTTTTGTAGCTCGCTATCCAAAGAAACGTCGTCCACATCCAAATCGAAGGTATCCGCGATGACCAGCTGTACGGCCATCGACATCATGTTTTGCAGGCTTTCCGCTTCGTTGCCACCGAATTTTCCACACATCAGCGTCACCTCTTTGTCGTTAACGATGGCGTTAGTTTGGCTAAAACCCCACCCAAAAACCGTTAACGACTACCAATTCGGAGCGCCGCTTCGGCCACGGTGTTGTAGCGCCCTTGGCCGACCTCTTGACTTGGCGCCTGCGTTAACGCGCCAGTCCGCACGCCCCCGCCGTACCGCAACTGGATCCCTGGAACGGCAAGTTCCAAAAAACCTCTTCTCCGACTATCCATTCGGTTACGGCGGCTGGAATGCGCAGCGAGTTATACTGGAATTCGCCTTAGCCTATAAACAGACTTACGGCCCAAAATTTCAAGGTCTTTTACGACAGCCGTCGCCCTCTCGATAGCTGTATCGAGCTTCGTCGGCGGCGATACGATAAAATTCGCTTGTAAGCCATCACAGACACACGAAATCGCTCCATGCCCAGCCCAGCCATGCCTATTCGTATCGCCCACTCCAGCGCCGCCGACCCGACAACGGCGGTCAACGAGTTATATGCCGGTCTGGTTCAGGAGCGGCTGGCCGCCGTGGTATTTTTTTGCTCGGCCGATTCCGATCTAACGGCGCTGGCCTCCGCGTTGTCGTTGGCGTTTAAGGACCTGCCGGTCGTCGGTTGCACGACGGCCGGCGAAATCGGGCCGGCCGGACTTTGCGAACGCAGTCTGGTCGGCGTCGGCTTCTCTGCATCGGTGTGCAGCGCCGTCGGCGGCCTGCTCGGCGACTTACGGAGTCTGTCCGCCGAGCAAACCAAGGACTTCGCCCAATCTCGGTTGAACGCGCTATTGGATTTGGCACCGTACGCCTGTTCGTCCAACAGTTTCGGTTTTTTATTGATAGACGGTCTGTCTTTGAAAGAAGAACCGGTCGCCCTGGACATTCAACGGATGCTCGGCAACATTCCGCTGGTCGGCGGTTCGGCCGGCGACGGTTTGAGGTTTCAGGATACGTGGGTTTATTGGGGAGGTGCGTTCCACCCGAACCACGCGGTCATGCTGTTAATCAGCACCACGCTGCCGGTGTACGCTTACCGGACTCAACACTTCTTACCGTCCGAGCACAGGATGGTGGTCACCGCCGCCGACATCGGCCGACGCACCGTCCACGAAATCAACGGTCTGCCAGCCGCCGAGGAGTACGCGCGACTGATCGGCTATCCGCTGGACCAACTCACGCCGGCGTTGTTCGCCGCGTATCCGGTCGTCGTCAAGATCGACGGCAGTTATTACGTGCGCGGTCTGCAACGCGCTCACCCGGACGGCAGCTTGACCTTTTACTGCGCGATCGAGGAAGGCTTGGTGTTGCGCATCGCTCAAGGCGAAAACTTGCTGGAAAATTTGGCGGCGGCCTTCGGTCGCGTCCGTCAAGTCATTGGCCAGCCGCTGGTGACGCTCGGCTGCGATTGCATCCTGCGAAAACTGGAAGTTGCCGCCGCCGATCAGCTCGATGACTTGAACCGCTTGATGACCGACAACCGCGTGGTCGGCTTTCACACCTACGGCGAACAGTTTCGCGGCATCC
Organism: Methylomonas sp. MS20; assembly: GCF_050275925.1. Classification (NCBI taxonomy): domain Bacteria; kingdom Pseudomonadati; phylum Pseudomonadota; class Gammaproteobacteria; order Methylococcales; family Methylococcaceae; genus Methylomonas; species Methylomonas sp. MS20. The sequence goes on along the minus strand of NZ_CP189962.1, from coordinate 2,353,616 downwards.
ACATCAACCAAACCTTCGCGGCCGTGGCGATCGGCGCTCCGGCTACGGCATCCGAACATGACTGACCCAAACGCCAATCCCAGCCTCCCGGCTTTGCAGGCTGAAATCGCCCGCTTGAACAAAGTCGTCCAAGTCTTGATGGACCGTGTCGAACACAGCGGCGATTTGGGAAACTCCTATTTCGATCAAGTCCAGGCAACGGTGATGCTGGAAGACTTGGTGCGGCGCCGCACTCAGGAATTGGAAGCGGCGCTGGCAGAAAACCGGGCCATCAACCGCGCGCTGAGCGAAGCGGAACAAAAATTTCACTGCGTGCTCGATCAATCCTTGGTCGGCATTTCAATGACGATCGACCAACGCTTTCACTACGCCAACCCGAAATTCGCCGAAATTCTGGGCTATAGCGTCGAGGAAATTCTGAAACTCGGTCCGGCCGACATTACCCCGGCCGAAGACTTGCCCCAGGTTTTGGACGTGATTCGCCGCGCATTGAACGGGGAATTCCAGCAACTGACCTTTACGACTCGGGCCGTGCGCAAGGATGGTCGGATCATCAACGTCGAAATGTCGGGGAAGGCGCCTCTGGATATTGGCGGCCGTCCGGCGCTGATCGCGGTTTGGGCGGACATTACCGAGCGGCTCGGAGCGGAGCGGGAAATCGAGGCCTTGCAAACGCGGCTGCGCGACCAAGCCCTACACGATGCGCTGACCGGGCTTTACAATCGTTTGTTTTTAGCCGAAAACCTGGACCGGACCATCGCGCTGGCCGCCCGGCACGGCTATCCGGTCAGCGCGGTGATTGCCGATCTGGATTTTTTCAAATCGGTCAACGACCGTTACGGCCATCCCGGCGGCGATGCCGCGTTAAAACATCTGGCCGATCTGATGCGGCAACACGCCAGATCTAGCGACATCATCTGCCGTTACGGCGGCGAAGAGTTTTTATTGTTGATGCCCGACACGCCCGTCGAAGTGGCCCGCGAGCGCGCCGAGTACCTGAGACAATGCCTGGCCGAGCAACGCGTGGCCTGGAAAAGCACGCCGATAGCGCTGACCGCCTCCTTCGGTGTCGCCAGCTATCCCGAGGATGCCCAATCCGGCGGCGAATTGATCGAGGCGGCCGACAGCGCGCTATACGCATCCAAAGCCAACGGCCGCAATCGCGTCACGCGCTTCGGCCAGTCCTGGGAACCTGCTCCGATCTAGGCGCACGCCATTCAATTCGGCCCGCGCCGTCGCCGGCTGCAATCCAGCTGCTTCACTGTTCTCGTCGAGCCAGGGCCGTTAACGCGCCCTCATGGCTCGCGATCACATTCTCCGGTAGCGGTTTGCTCTAGCCATTCGGTGCCTGCCGCATCCGCGAAGTTGCTCGGTTCGCCCGGCGCTTTTTCGAATATCGCCGTCAGACCGTCGGCCGGCATCGGCTTGGCGAAGTGGTAACCTTGACCGAAATCGCAGCCGATTTTTTGCAACAACGCCAGCTGCTCGCCGGTTTCTATGCCTTCCGCGACCACCAGTATCCCCAATTTATGCGCCATCGCAACGATGGCCTCGCAAACCGCCATGTCGCTGGCATTCACGGGCAAAGTTCGGACGAAGGCTTGATCGATCTTGATATAGTCGATGTCGAATTTCTTCAAATAGGTCAAGGACGAGTAGCCGGTACCGAAATCGTCCAAGGCCACCTGAATGCCGGCGGCATGAAACGCTTGCAGCTGTTCGCGCACGATATCGTTGGCGTCGAGCAAAAGGCTTTCGGTGATTTCGACGACCATCGCCGCGCCGCTAATGCCCATCCGCGCTAAATCTTCCGGCCAGCGCTTGTAATCGTAACGGGCACTGAGAAACTGAACCGGCGATTTGTTGATGCTGACTTGAAACTCGGGATGGTAAAGTCTTCGCCAGATCGCCGCTTGTTGCAGCACGGTGTCGAACACCCATTCGCCAATGTCCACAATCAAGCCGGTTTCCTCGGCCAGCGGGATGAATTCGGCCGGGCTCACCATCCCCAACGCCGGATGACGCCAGCGCAACAAGGCTTCCGCCTTGACGATTTTTAGCGTCGCCATATCGACGATAGGTTGGTAGTAAACCTCGAATTGGTCTTTGCGCAAGGCCGCGTGCAATTCGCTCAATAAGCGCAAGCGTACTTGGGCGCGTTGCTGCAATTCGCTGGTGAAATAACTGAAACGGTCCCGGCCGCACTTTTTGGCTTCGTAAAGCGCCTGATCGGCATTTTTCAACAACTCGTCGCTTTTCCTGGCATCGTCCGGATAAAACGCGATCCCGATACTGGCCGACAAATAGACGGTGTCGTCGCCCAAACGAAACGGTTCGGCCAGACCGCGTAACACGATCCGGGCAATCGCCTCGACCTCCGGTTTTTCCTTCATACCGCCAATGATCACGGTAAATTCGTCGCCACCGATGCGGGACAGCGTCAACGCCTCGGGCAAGGCTTGCCGCAGGCGCCGCGCGGCTTCCCGCAACAAAATATCGCCCATGAAATGGCCCAGCGTGTCGTTGACGTCCTTAAACCGGTCCAAATCGATAAACAACAAGGCCATCCGCAAACCCGATTTGGCGGCCGCCGCCGACTCTTGCGCCAATTTGCTCAAAAACAGACTGCGGTTAGGCAATTCGGTCAACGGGTCCAAATGGGCTTGTTTCCAGATCACGTCGAGCGCCCGGACCCGTTCGGTGATGTCGGACAATATGACGACCTGATGCCCGGCCAGATCCGCGCTCAATGCCACCAAATTGACTAACACGATTTTTTTAGCGCCGTTTTTGCAGACGACGTCCAGTTCCATCGACGGAAACCCGTGACCGCCACTCAGAACCAACTGGGCGCGTTCTTCCCAATCGCTCCGGACCATCCGCCGGTATTCGGCATCCGGAAACGCCTTCCGCCACCAATCTTCCCATTCCAGCAACTCAGTTCGGCTGTAACCGAAGGTTTCGACGAAAGCCGGGTTCAAGTAAGCAATATGGTTCCGACCGTCGTATAACAAATATGCAATCGGCGATGCATCGATGATGGCGTGGAACTTGGCTTCGCTGGCCGCCAGGGCTTGCTTGGATTGATAAAGACGGTGGTAGGGAATTTCGACGCAATTCATGAAAACCGCGCGATAAATCATGCCGTAGGCAACGGTTTTATAGAGGTGGCCGAATAAGTTGAAGATGTCGGTCACGTCGGCATACAGCGTGAAGAAAATTTCGCTGAGCGCCATCACCACGGCCGCGCCGGCCAAGCCCTGCACGTCGTAACTCTGCGGATATAGGCCGCGCCGGTACAAACCCAAGGCCAGCGCCAGATAAACCGCTATCAAACCGTATTCGCTGATCCGCTTGAACCCGGTCAGGCCGACGCCAGGCACGAAGGTTTCCGGTACCCAATCGGCGTGGAACAGCACCACCCAAGCTGCCCCGGCCACCGCGGCGAGCACGCCGGCCAACATCCACCAACGCCCGTTGGTTCGTTGTAAGTCCCAATTCGGTAAAACGGTGACCGAGCATAAGGCCAGCGCGGCCAAGCCGCGCGCCGCCAGCCAAAAATCGATCGCCTTTTGCGGATCGCTCGGCGTCACAAAATCGGGCATGCCCTGATACGACAAGGTATGCAGCACGTCCAACAGCGCGACACCGGCAAAACAACACGCCAGCAACATCAAATTGCCGGAGCGCTCGCGCTGGTAAACGCTCCAGCCGACCGCGAACACCAGCGCCGACACGACGATGGCTAAGGTTTCCAACAGCGTATGCAGCGGCGCGTAATTGGCGATTCCCTTCCAGCCATCCGGCAACGGCGCCAACGCGACGACGATTTGCAAAGCCAATAAAATCGCCAAATAGCGCAGCATCAACAGGGTACGGCTTTTTGGGCTTCTATTCGGACAAAACATGCAATAAAACGGTTGGAGAAATAAATGGGCGCGATTTGCCGGTTTACATAAGCTTAGCCTTTAGCGTCGATTTCCCCAACCACTCTATGCTTTTAAAGTCGCCGGCCCGACATGGGTGCCTCGGGCCGGCAGTCGCCGCTCAACTGGACAACGCCGGCGTAAACGCCCGGAAATCCGCATCTACCGAAACGTTTTCCCGCCGCGACTCGGCTCTCGGCTCTCGGCTCTCGGCTCTCGGCTCTCGGCTCGAGCATACCGGCCAATCCCGATCGCCCCCTAACCCGATTTGCCGACTTGAATCCGTTCATAAAAAACCACTATACTGCTTATAAAAGCAGTGTATATAAAAACAGCATGAAACCATTAACCGACCGCCAGCAAACCATCCTCGACTTCATCGAGCGCCGCCTCGGCGAGGACGGCTTTCCGCCGACCATCGCCGAGATCGCCGCCGCGTTCGGCGTGCGCTCGACCAATAGCATCCGCGGCCACTTACAGGCCCTGGCGCGCAAGGGCGCGATCGAACTGGTGCCGTCGGCGTCGCGCGGCATTCGTTTGTTAAAACCTGCCGCCGAAGCCGGCCTGCCGCTGGTGGGCAGAGTCGCCGCCGGTAAACCGATACTGGCCGAGGAGCATATCGAAGACTATTGCCGGCTCGGCCCGGAGCTGTTTCGCGACCGCGCCGACTACCTGTTGCGGGTGCATGGCATGAGCATGCGCGACGCCGGCATCCTCGACGGCGACCTGCTGGCGGTGCGGCGGACGCCGACTGCCGACAACGGCCAAATCGTCGTCGCCCGCATCGGCGACGAAGCCACCGTCAAACGCCTGCGCCTGGACGGCAATAAAGCCTTTTTGGAGCCGGCCAACCCCGACTTCGCGGTACTGACCGTCGATCTGGAACGCGACACGCTGAGCATCGAAGGCGTGGTCGTCGGCGTGATCCGCCGCGACTTGCCATGAAGCCGGTACTGGAACAACTACTGCGCGGCCAAGACCAAATCTGGCGCGGCCTGCAAACCGACTTGGCCAACGGCATCGCCACCGGTTTTGCCGAATTGGACGCGCTGCTGCCCGGCGGCGGCTGGCCGAGCGGCGCGTTAATGCATTGGCAGCTACCCCAGGTCGGCGTCGGCGAATTGCCGTTGCTGCTGCCGGCGATGGCGGCCTTGAGCCGGCAAGGCCAGCGTATCGTCTGGTTGGCGCCGCCCTACCAAGCTTACGCACCGGGCTTGCAGCAGGCCGGCGTCGAGCTCGGGCAATTGCTGGTCGTCACCTGCCCCGAAGCCGCCGATCTGCCGTGGGCCTTGGAAGTCCTACTCCGTAGCGGCGGCTGCGGCATGGCCTTGGCCTGGCCCAAACGGCCGCTGGCCGCGCACCAAACCCGCCGCTTACAATTAGCCGCCGAGGCCGGTAACGCGCTGGCGGTGCTGTTCGCGGTCGGTCACGCCGCGCAAGCCCGCCACGCCGCATTGCAACTGGCCTTGCGGCGCGAAAGCGGCGGCTTGCGACTGCGGATAACCAAGGCGCGCGGCAGTCTGCGCCAACTGGATTTGCTGTTGGCAATCTGATGGCCGCCACCGCCCGCGCCCTAGCGCCCAGATATTTACCGCCCCGGCACAGCGAAGTCGCGCCCGCCGCCCATCGACCCAAACTCTGGGTGTGCGCCTATTTCCCCGATCTGGCCTTGACTGCCGCCGGTCTGGATTCAAGACTAGCTTGCGCGCTGCAGGAAACCGTCAAGGGCCGGCCCTCGCTGTACGCGGTTTCGCAAGCGGCCCGGCTAGCCGGCGTCGAACCCAGCATGACGCCCGCCGCCGCGCTGGCGCTCTGCCCCGGTTTGCAGATACAAAACCGCGACCCGCAATTGGAGCACATCGCGCTAGACCTTCTGGCCGACGCCGGGTTGGACTTTAGCCCGTGGATCAGCCGCGACCTGCCGCAAGCCTTGCTGCTGGAAGTGTCGAGCTGTTTGCGTTTGTTCGGCGGCGCCGAATCACTAAGCGAACAACTGCGCCAAACCCTGGCCGGCACCGGCCATCGCGCGCAACTGGCCTTGGCGCCGTCGCCGGCCGCCGCCGAAGTGCTAGCGCGTTTGGGACTGGAAAGCCTGGTGACGCAAGCGGCCGGCCTGCGCTCCCTGCTCGGCCCGTTGCCGCTGGCGGCGGCGGGATTCGATGACAAACTGTTGCAACGTCTGGCGCGGACCGGCGTGCAAACCCTGGCCGATGTCTGGCGCTTGCCGCGCGATGGCTTGGCTCGGCGTTACGGCCCCGAACTGCTCGGCCGACTCGACGCACTGGCCGGCCGCGATTCGCGGGTGTTGCGGCAATTCCACCGCCCGCCGCGTTTTGCCGCCGGCCGCGAACTGCCGACCGAACTGGACAAACTCGATCACTTCTTCCCGGCGGTCGAACAACTGCTCGAGCAACTGGCCGAGTTTCTGCGCCGGCGCGACGCCGCCGTCCAGGCCGTCGAACTGCGCTTGCAGCATTACCGGCGTCCGGCCACGCCGGTCGAATTAAGCTTGCGCCACGCCAGCCGCGACCCGCTGCATTGCGCCCGCTTGCTGTGGGAAAAACTGGAACGCACGCCGCTGCCGGCGCCGGTATTGGCGGTCAAATTGTTCAGCGAAGCCGTCGTGCCGTTCCAGCCGCGCTGCTTTAGTTTGTTCGACGACGAAATCCGCGAACAGGACTGGCAAAGCGCGCTGGAGCAATTGCAAAGCCGGCTCGGCCATCAAGCCTTGCAATATCCGCGAGCCGCCGCCGAACATCGGCCGGAACGCGCCGGCCTGCTTGGCCTAGAACCGGCAGCCGAGCAAGCCGAACTGCCGCCGCGCCCGCTGTGGCTATTGAGCAGCCCCAAGCCGCTAAATCCGGCCGAGCTACATTTCGCGCCGGACCGCGAACGCCTCGCATCGGGCTGGTGGGACGGCGCTCCAGTGCAACGCGATTACCGCATCGCCCACGACCGCGCCGGCCGCAAATTATGGGTGTTTCAAGACTTGAAGCCGAACGGCGGTTGGTATTGTCATGGCCTGTTCGGCTGATGCACCGGGCTTTGCCGAGCTGCATTGTTTGTCCAATTTCAGTTTTTTGCGCGGCGCCTCGCACCCGGAAGAATTGGTCGCCGAAGCCGCCCGCCTGGGTTACCGGGCGCTGGCCTTGACCGACGAATGTTCGCTGGCCGGCATCGTCCGCGCGCATCTGGCGGCCAAAAAGCACGGCATCGATTTGATCGTCGGCAGCGAATTGCGGCTGGACGACGGCTTGAAACTGCTGCTATTAGCAACCGACCGCATCGCTTACGGCAACTTGTCGCATCTGATCAGCGTCGCCCGCCGTCAAGCCGACAAAGGCAGCTACCGGCTGAGCCGCAGCGATTTTCAGCAACACTTTCCGGCCCGCTGTCTGGCGATCTGGCTGCCGGACTTGGCAAACCCGCAATCCGCCGACGGCCGCTGGCTGCAAAGTCTGTTCGGCACCGATCTATGGCTAGGCTCCGGGCTATTTTTGTCCGGTCGCGACCGGGAATGGATCGCCGCCGCCGAAAATTTGGCCGGCGGTTTGGATATTCCCATCGTCGCCTGCAACGACGTCCACATGCACCGCCGTTCCCGGCAACGCTTGCAGGATACCTTGACCGCGATCCGCCTTAGCCGGCCATTGACCGAGCTGGGCTATGCCTTGTTTGCTAACGGCGAGCGCCATCTCAGGCCCTGGCAACGGCTGGCCGAGATTTATCCGCACGCCTGGCTGGACGAAACCGTCAAACTCGCCGCCCGCTGCCGCTTCTCGCTGGACGAACTGCGCTACGAATACCCGCGCGAACTGGTGCCGGACGACCACACGCCGGCCTCGTGGCTCAGGCATTTGACCGAAGCCGGCTTGCAACAACGTTGGCCGCACGGCGAGCCGGCCAAGGTCAGGCAACAAGTCGAGCACGAGTTGGCCTTGATTGCCGATCTGACCTACGAGCCCTACTTTTTGACCGTCCACGACATTGTCGCCTTTGCCAAAAGCCAAAACATTCTTTGCCAAGGTCGCGGCTCGGCGGCGAATTCGGCAGTTTGCTATTGCCTGGGGATTACCGAAGTCGATCCCGGCCGGATGAATCTGCTGTTCGAACGTTTTCTATCGCGGGAACGCAACGAGCCGCCGGACATCGACGTCGATTTCGAGCACGAGCGCCGCGAGGAAGTCATTCAATATATCTACCGCAAATACGGCCGCCACCGTGCCGCGCTGGCCGCGACGGTGATTACCTATCGCAGCCGCAGCGCGGTGCGCGACGTCGGCAAGGCGCTGGGTTTGAACGCCGGCCAACTGGACCGGCTGGCCGGCAACGTCGATCGCTGGGACGGCTATAAGCTGATGCCGGAAGCCTTGCGCGATTGCGGTTTCGATCCCGCCAGCCCGGTGATCCTCCAGTTGAGCGCCTTGGTCGAGCAAATCCGTGGTTTTCCAAGGCATTTGTCGCAGCATGTCGGCGGCTTCGTGATCGCCCGCGACGAGCTGACCCGGCTGGTGCCGGTCGAAAATGCGGCGATGGCCGAGCGGACCGTGATTCAGTGGGAAAAAGACGATCTGGAAGCGATGGGCTTGCTGAAAGTGGACGTGCTGGCCTTGGGCATGCTCAGCGCGATCCGCAAGACTTTGCATTATTTGGCGAAATATTGCCCGCCGCCAAACCCGCATCCTCGTTCGCCAATCGAATTTAGCCACCTCAAGGAAGAAACCGAAAACCGCGCCTGGACCCTGGCCGACATTCCGGCCGAGGACCCGGCGGTGTACGCAATGCTGCAGCGCGCCGACAGCATCGGCGTGTTCCAGGTCGAATCGCGAGCGCAGATGAGCATGCTGCCGCGCCTGAAACCCACCAATTACTATGACTTGGTCATCGAAATCGCCATCGTCCGCCCCGGCCCGATCCAGGGCGAAATGGTCCATCCCTATCTGGCGCGGCGCAACGGCCAAGAAGCCATCGACTATCCCAGCCCGGAAATCAAGCAAGTGCTGGAGCGCACGCTGGGCATCCCGATTTTTCAGGAACAGGTCATGCAAATCGCGATGGTCGCCGCCGGCTTTACCCCCGGCGAGGCCGACGAATTGCGGCGAGCGATGGCAGCCTGGAAGCGCAAGGGCGGCCTGGAGCCTTTCGAGCAGAAATTGCTGGCCGGCATGCGCGAACGCGGCTACCGCGACGACTTCGCCCAGCGCATCTTTCAACAAATCAAAGGCTTCGGCGATTACGGCTTTCCGGAATCGCATTCGGCCAGCTTCGCGTTGCTGGCCTACGTGTCGGCCTGGTTGAAGTGCCATCATCCGGCGGCATTTTGCTGCGCCTTGCTGAACAGCCAGCCGATGGGCTTTTACGCGCCGGCGCAACTGGTACAGGACGCCCGCCGCCACGGCGTCGAGGTGCGGGCTGTCGATGTGCGGCATAGCGCTTGGGATTGCGCACTGGAACACGACCGCCGGCCGTTAAATACCGTTCGCCCTGAGCTTGTCGAAGGACGAAGCACATCAGGTTTCGACAAGCCTGTTATGAACACAACCAAAGAGCGCATCTCGAACGGCATACCAATAAACGATAAAGCCGGACTAATAAATCCGCCGGCGTTAAGACTGGGCTTCAATCAAGTCAAGGGCTTGTCGGCCGCCGCCGCTACGCGGATAGCCACGGCCCGCGCGGAACGCGTTTTCGACAACGTAGCCGATCTGGCCGAACGCGCCAAGCTGGATAAACGCGACCTGGAAGCCCTGGCCGCCGCCGACGCGTTGAAAGCGCTGGCCGGCAATCGTCATCAAGCCTTCTGGGCGGCCGGCGGCATCGAGGCGCCCTTGCCGGTGTTCGGCGTGCCGCGCATCATCGAAGCCACGCCCTTGCTAAAAACCCCGCAGCCGGTACAGGACACGATTGCCGATTACGCCAGCGTCGGCCTGACCTTGCGCGAGCATCCACTGGCATTGCTGAGACAACAGCTAGGCGCGAAAGGGGTCATCACCGCGCAAAGCCTATGGCAGCGCCGCAACGGCAGCATCGCCCAGGTCGCCGGTCTGGTGATTTGCCGGCAGCGGCCGATGACCGCCGCCGGCGTGACCTTCGTAACCCTGGAAGACGAAACCGGCCAAGTCAACTTGATCGTCTGGCCGAAAACCGCGCTGGCTCAGCGCAAACCCTTATTAAAGGCGCGCTTGCTGGGCGTAGCCGGCATCGTCCAGCAACAGGACGGTGTGCTGCATTTGATCGCCGGCAAATTGGAAGATTGGAGCGACTGGATCAGCGAACTGGCGGCCAAATCGAGGGATTTTCACTAAACCTTTGCCGAAAGGCGGACGGCGCGGCGCCGGGCGACGAAGAGGCGTGTTAAAAACACGGAGCACCGCCGGCGAGAAGTCGCCGGCGTCATTTCCGCCAAACCGATTCAGTCCGGCGGCAAAACCGCTTACGGTTTCAGCCAGCCTTGCAAGGCTTCGATCAATTCCAAGGCCTGCTTTTCGCTGGAAATATTGAATTTGGATTTTTGCTGATACTCGCCGTTGCGCTTTTGATAGCGGCGGATGCTGAAGCGGTCGGCGCTGTATTGATTCTTGGCCGGCTCCCAATCCTGATAGCGGTAGAGCACCGTCGCCCAAGCGCCTTTGCTCAATATTTTTTTATCCAGTTCCTTCACGGTTTCGACGCCGCCGTCTTCGTAACGGATGGTCAAATCTTCAACGTTTTCAGCCATAGCCTTCTCAAAAATGGTGTAAGCGGCGCGCAGTCTAGCACAGCGGCCGCGAAATACGACGCTTAGCGGCTGAAGAACTCGCCGAAGGCCCGGCTACCCTCGCCTGTGCTAATGGTATTGACCACTTTGAGCGTCTTGGCGTCGATGACCGATACGTTGTTATCGAACCAATTGGCGACGTAGACCTGACTGTCGTTGGGATGGGTGCAGATGCCCTCGGGCTTGTCGCCGACCGGGATCACCGCGACCGGCTTCAAGGTCGCGGTGTCGATCGCGGTGACCGTGCCGTCGTCCTGGTTGGTCACGAACAGCAGGCTATCGTTCAAGGCCAGCGCCACCGCGTAAGGCCGGGAGCCAACCTTGATCGTCGCCAAGCGTTTTAAACTGTGGGAGTCCAACACGCTAACGTCGTCGCTCTCGACATTGGCCGAATACAAGCGCTTGCCCTTGCCGTCCACCGCGATGCCGAACGGATGCTCGCCAACCTTGGTGGTATTGCGGATCGTCAATTTGGCCAGATCGATTTGAGAAATCGAATCGTCGATCCGATTGGCCACGTACAGCCAACGGTTATCGGGACTGACCGTCATGCCCGACGGCGATTTGCCGACCGTGATAGTCTTAATTTTCGCGAAGGTCTTGGCGTCGAAAACCGCGACCGAGTTCTCGTACCAATCGGCCACGAACACCAGCTCGCCCTTGCGGTCGGCCGCGATGCCCAGCGAGGCGCCGCCGACCTTGACGACTTTGAGCACCTTGAGCCGCTCGCTATCCAACACCGCGAAACCGCCGCCTTCCGGCGTGCTGATGTAAATCTGCTTCAATACCGAATTCACCGCGACGCCGGCCGGCTTGCCTTCCACCTTGACGGTTTCGACGACGCTCTGCTTGTCGGTATCGATCACCGACACCGAATTGTCGAGTTGATTGGTGATGAACGCGGCCGGCGCGGCCCGGACATTCCAGGCACTCAGCATTAACGTCGCGATCAATACGGGCTTGCGGAAATGAGTCATGATGACGAGAAAGCAACAAGTGGACCGAGCGAAACCCGGCCGAGGCGATAGAGACGCTAGCGCGCGTCTCTATCCTGAGAGCATGGTTTAGCGTTTCATCTCGATTTCGACCTTGCCAGCGTGGCCGGTCAATTTGCGCGAAACGTTTTCCAGACCGGTGGTCAATACTTCGGTAACGGCTTTGTCGGCCGCTTCTTCGTTCAACTCGGCCGGCGGATTGTTGTTGACGTAGGCGCGGTAGTAAGTCGCCACCCACTCGATTTCGGCCTTGCCGCCTTTATCGGCCACCGACAATTCGGCGGCGTAGTTGCCGACCGGCAGCACCGGCAGCGGCTCGTCTTGGCCGGCGTGTTTAATGGTGCCGGTCGAACTCATGTCGATGATTTTATATTTGTAGGCCATTTTGGCGTCTTCGTAGGATTTCAACTCTTCCTTAATGGTACCGCCGCTTTGCAGATGCAAGGTACGCACCGAACCTTTGGTGTTGTCGCCGCCTTCGACGCTCTTAATCGATGGATGCCAGGACATGTCGTTGTAATTCTTGATTAAGTCCCAAACCTTGGCGGCCGGCGCATCGATGGTCAGGGTCGCGGTCAGTTTAGCTCTGACCGGGCCGTGCGCGTTGGCCAAGCCGGTAAACAACATCAGAGCCGCTGAAACGAGTAGCGAGGTTTTTTTCATAAACGGTTTCCTATGGTGGTCGCGTAAAAATAAGGCGGCGATTATAAGATAAAATCCGCCGACTAGTCGTCGCAAACGCAAGTTTGCGGAATTTTTCCCGTCACCCGAGCCACCATGACCGCACCCAGCTTTTTCTGGCACGATTACGAAACCTTCGGCGCCGATCCGCGCCGCGACTGGCCGTGCCAGTTCGCCGGACTGCGCACCGACTACGACTTTAATATCGTCGGCGAACCGCTGATGGTCTATTGCCGACCGCCGGACGACTACCTGCCCCACCCGGAAGCTTGCTTGATCACCGGCATTACCCCGCAAGTGGCCCGCCAGCGCGGCGTATGCGAAGCCGAGTTCGCCGCGCGCATCCATGCCCAACTCGCCCAACCCGGCACTTGCGCGCTGGGTTACAACACCTTGCGTTTCGACGACGAAGTCACCCGCAATCTGCTGTACCGCAATTTTTACGACCCCTACGCCCGCGAATGGCAAAACGGCAACTCGCGCTGGGACTTGATCGACATCGCCCGCGCCGCCCGCGCATTGCGCCCGGACGGCATTCACTGGCCCGACAACGCCGACGGCCTTCCCAGCTTTCGTTTGGAAGAACTGACCCGCGCCAACGGCATCGGCCACGCCGACGCCCACGACGCGCTGGCCGACGTCCACGCCACGATCGCGGTCGCCAAGCTGATTAAGCAACACCAACCCAAGCTTTTCAACTACTTGTTCGAGCACCGCCTAAAAAGCCAAGCGCTCGGCTTGTTGAAACTCGGCAGTTTCACGCCGCTGGTGCATATTTCCGCCCGCTACCCGGCTCGCAACCACTGTCTGGCGGTGGTCGTCGCGCTGGCCCAGCACCCGGTCAACGCCAACGAAATCATCGTTTACGATCTGTCCGCCGATCCCGGACCCTTGCTCGATCTTTCGGCCGAACAAATCCGCGAGCGCCTATTTGTTGCCAACGACGACTTACCGGAGGGCGTCACCCGCATCCCGTTGAAAACCGTGCACGTCAACAAAGCGCCGGTGCTGGCGCCGCTGTCGGTGATCCGGCCGGCCGACGCCGAGCGACTTCAACTGGATTTGGGCCGTTGCCAGATACATCTGCAACAACTGCAAGCCGCGCCGCCGTTGGCCGACAAATTGGGCGCGGTGTTTCGCCGCGACTACGCCGACGCTCCAGACGATCCGGACTTGATGATCTACAGCGGCGGCTTCTTCAGTGCCGGCGACAAAGCCGCGATGAATCGAATCCGCCAATTGCCGCCGGCCGAACTGGCCGACTTCGATCCGGGCTTCGACGATGCCCGCTTGCCGGAAATGCTGTTTCGCTACCGGGCTCGCAATTATCCGGAAACCCTGACCGCCGAAGAGCGCGGGCTTTGGTCGGCGCATTGCCGGCGGCGCCTGCTGGAACCGGCGCCCGACCGGCCCAGCGCGCTGGAAAGTTTTAAAGCCAGCATCGCCGCGCTGTCGCCCGATACCGACAAGCAAGATCCGGCGATACTGGCGCAACTGCTGGCGTATGCCGACGAACTGGCCGCAAAATTGGCAAACCCTAAAAAATAATCGGTTTTAGCGCGCCAAACCAAGCGTAACCGGCAAATTACCGTATAATGCCGGCCATTTGAGTAAATTTCGACCGAGGAAGCATGAGCATCACATTGTCCGACCGCGTTAAAGCAGTCAAACCGTCCCCTACCCTGGCCATCACCGCCAGAGCCGCCGCCATGCGCGCCGCCGGTAAAGACATCATCGGCCTGGGCGCCGGCGAACCGGACTTCGACACGCCGGAACACATTAAAACCGCCGGCATCAATGCGATCAACTCGGGCTTCACCAAATACACCGCCGTGGACGGCACCGCCGGCCTGAAGAAAGCCATCATCGCCAAATTCAAGCGCGACAACGGTCTGGATTACGAGCCCAAGCAAATCCTGGTGTCCTGCGGCGGCAAGCAAAGTTTTTACAATCTGGCTCAAGCGTTGCTGAACCCCGGCGACGAAGTCATCATCCCCGCGCCTTACTGGGTATCCTATCCGGACATGGTGCTGTTGGCGGACGGCGTGCCGGTCATCGTCGAAGCCGGCCAATCGCAAGGTTTCAAGATCACGCCTGCCCAGTTGCGCGCCGCGATCACCGCCAAAACCCGTCTGCTGGTGATCAACAGCCCGTCCAACCCGACCGGCGCCGCCTATAGCTTGGATGAACTGAAAGCGCTGGGCGACGTGTTAGTCGATTTCCCGGACGTGTTAATCGCCACCGACGACATGTACGAACACATCCTGTGGAACAAGGGCGAATTCGTCAACATTCTGAACGCCCACCCCGGCTTCTACGACCGCACCATCGTGCTGAACGGCGTCTCCAAAGCCTATTCAATGACCGGCTGGCGGATCGGCTACTGCGCCGGCCCGGCCAACTTGATCGATGCAATGTGCATCATTCAATCTCAAAGCACATCCAACCCGACCTCGATCTCGCAAGTCGCCGCCGAAGCCGCGCTGAACGGCGATCAAGGCTGCATCGACGCGATGATGGTCGAGTTCAAGAAGCGCCACGACTTCGTCGTCGCCGAGTTGAACACGATAGACGGCATCGAATGCCTGGCGACCGACGGTACTTTTTACGTCTTCCCCAATGTGGACAAGCTGATCGCCCGCCTGGACGGCATCAACGACGACCTGGAATTCGCCGAATACCTGATCGAAAAAGCCGGCGTCGCGCTGGTGCCCGGCTCGGCCTTCGGCTGCCCAGGCCACATCCGCATCTCGATCGCCACCAGCATGGCCAATCTGGAAAACGCTTTGGCCCGCATCAAGCAAGCGGTCTGAGCACGCCGCGCCGGACGGCCAACTTTACGTTGACAATTCGGCGCTTTGCTTTAGAATTCGCCGGCTACTGTCTCCGCGACAGCACCGGGCCTCGGTGGCGAAATAGGTAGACGCACGAGACTTAAAATCTCGCGACCGAAAGGTCGTACCGGTTCGATTCCGGTCTGAGGCACCATTTATGCATCCAACAGGGTGCAACCCAATTCAAAAACCCGCAAGTTTACTGGCTTAGCGGGTTTTTTATTGTCCGGCGCCATCCAACGAAAACGAGTCCAGCACACACTTAGAAGCGATGCCAAAATCAACGCCAGCCGATTGGCTTTAGGTCTTATCATTCAACCGCCTGACCGTCAGCGCCGCGCGTTGCTCGATCAGCTGTACGATTTGTTCAACCGCCGGATTTCCGACAAAGTCATGATCCGCCGATGCTTGCAAAGTGCGCGCGACAAGCGGTAGCCGTTGGCACAAGCCGAGGATACGTTTTCGGGTTTGCGCTACCGATAAGCCCGCCGCTTGGGCAAAGCGATCCCAATGTCGGGCTTGCACTTCGCTGAATTTGTATTTGCCACCCAACTGCATCGCCATCTTGGGCGTCAGGCTGGGATAAACGGCGGTTGACAATACGTCGTAGAGCGGCGCCAGAACGGCGCACTTGTCGGCATACAAGATAGAAAAGTTCTTGGCATGGGCGTCGTGGTTGCCGATCAAAGCATTGAAAATGACCGCATCCAGCAGACGCAACACCTGCGGCGCACTCGGTCGGGTCACGCGGCGGACTAAGTCAAAGCACTGATCCAACCCCGGCCCACCCTCGTTCTGGTATTTCAATTCGGGCACTATGCCAAGTGCCTGGCAGAAATCTTCCTGATGCAGTCTCACGCGTCGGCCATTTGCAGCCAGTGTTCTGTCGTAACGCTCAACCAACAGAAATTGGCGCTCGCCAATGCTGCCAATTTGCGACTGTGCGGTATCAAGTTGCATTGCTCTGGCCAAGGTCATGCAAAAAGCTTCGTTGATCACACTGTCTTTCACGGCAGCGATGGTCGGTTTGAGAATGTGGGTACTGGGCGCGCCATTGCGGGGCAAGCCTATTCGTTGACCATCAAACACCACCGGCAACTTATCCTGTGCGCCCGCCAAGGACAGGCGCAAGCCATCGCGACCAGCCAGCATCGGCCGCTGCGGCAATTCATCCAACAAGGTAACTACGTCAGAGTCGGATAACCAGTCTATCTCGTTCGCTGGTTCAGATACAGTGGGTAATCGGTCTGGCGGCAAAAGCGAAACGGCGCCGGCGCATTCACCGCCAATATGATCGAGCAAGGCAAAGTCGTTCTGCTTCGAGACCTGAAACTGGCGTGCGATCAGTTGGCGTAATTTGCCTTCCGGTAACAATCCCGCAAAGAAAGGTCGCGTCTGTTCGTCGTTGAACGGCTCAACTTGCAACGGCAGCGAACAGGAGAGCGGGATCGCATCGGCTTGTTGCAACCAGTCGGCGCTATAGCTAAATTGCAGACTACCCTCAACTAGCGCCAAATCCCCCACCCGGCGTTCGAATAAATAGACGGCAAGCAAATGGCTCATGGTGCTTCGGTGATGTCCGGCAGTCCGTCGAGCATGATCTGACCACCCAATGCCTCGATCACTCGCATCACCGTTTCCAGACGTACAGTCGGCTTGCCGGCTTCAAGGTCGACGATAAAGCGAACGCCAACGCCTGCCGCCAATGCCAGTTCGGACTGCGTTAATCCGAGCTGTTTGCGGGCAGAGCGTAGCGCTTGGCCAAGTTGTTGGGTCGATTGGATGTTGATCATAGTGTTCTTCCCGTTCGGGAAATTATTAGGCGAAAACAATTAATATTCAAGTTTAATTTCCCGTACGGGAAAATTAATTTAGAATTTACGAGAGACAAGCATCGAAGTTCCCGTTCGGGAAAAATAGCCCCTTTCTGTGTCAAGTCTATCTGACTTTGATGGTTAGCGCTGAATGCTGATGATATAACTTAGGGTAATTGCAAAAACGAACCAAGTGAAAACAACCGACAGCAAATGACTAGCAAACAGAAAAAATCCAAAGCAACCTGGAGCGACGTTAAATCCAAATTGGCTGACGTCGATCGTGTTGGCCTGATCGGTCTGATACAAGATCTATACGCAGCCAATAAAGATAATCAAACGTTTCTACATGCCCGATTCGGGTTGGGCGAGGATATTCTTAAACCCTATAAGGACACGATTTCCCGCTGGATTTGTCCGGATGTCATGCGTAATCAACCTATTTCAGTGGCCAAAGCGAAGAAAGCGATTACTGATTACAAAAAAGCAGTCGGTCAACCTGAAGGACTGGCCGAACTGTCAATTTTCTATTGCGAAGAAGTATTTGTTTTCTTGGGTTACTGCGGCATGGACGATGAAGGGTATTTCGACGCTCTGGTGCGACTATTTGAGCAGGCACTGAAGTACGTCATGGCGCTACCTGAAATCAACCGCGCACCGTTAATCGACCGACTCGAGCGAGTCGCGCAGCAAGGCCATAACTGGGGTGTTGGCGACTACATGGAAAGTTTGTTATCCGAGTATGGGATTGATGGCTGATCAAATTACGTCGGAATGGCTCCGAGCTGAAAATGCCCGGCTGATTGCTTTACTCGAAGCGCATAACATCGAGTGGCGAGGTACCGCCAGAACCTCCACCCAATACTGTCTCAATTGAACCGGAATTATCAGCTCTTTCAACGATCGAAAAAGTTGCGTTATTTCGTCGATTGTTTCGCGGCAGGTCCGACGTGTATCCCGTTCGCTGGGAAAGCAAATCCACCGGCAAATCTGGCTACTCGCCAGCTTGCGCGAATGAATGGCGGCCCGGTGTCTGTCACAAGCCTCGTATCAAATGCTCAGATTGTGGCGTTCGGCAACTGAGTGCCTTGTCCGATGCTGTCATTTATAGCCATCTTTCCGGCGAGCACACCATTGGTGTTTATCCGTTGCTGGCTGACGACAGTTGTTATTTTCTGGCAGTCGATTTCGACGAGGCCGATTGGAAGGAAGATGCACGGGCATTTGTCCAGTCATGCTCTGAACTAGGGGTACCGGCAGCACTGGAAATATCGCGTTCCGGCAATGGTGCTCATGCTTGGATTTTCTTCGCGAGCAAGGTTTCCGCGCGTGATGCCAGACGACTTGGCACTGCCATCATCAGCCATACCTGCTCTCGGACTCGGCAACTGAAGCTGACTTCCTACGATCGCCTATTTCCTAATCAAGACACCATGCCCAAAGGTGGTTTTGGCAATTTGATCGCATTGCCCTTGCAGAAAAAACCACGGGAGAATGGGTTTAGCGTGTTTGTCGATAAGCACTTACAGCCCTATCCCGACCAGTGGGGCTTTTTAGCCAGTATTCTGCCGATGGCTACCGTGGATATTGAGCCAACTATTTTGCGGGCCACGGGCAATGCACATCCATTGGATGTCACTTTTATCGATGAGGAAGATCACAAAGAACCTTGGAAGCGGTCTGATAGCAAAAATGCCAAACTTGCCGGGCCGTTGCCTGATTCACTGTCTATTACTCTGGCTAACCTGATCTATTTTGAGAAATCCGAGCTGCCACAACCTTTGGCAAATCGACTGATACGTCTCGCGGCCTTTCAGAATCCTGAGTTTTATAAAGCACAGGCTATGCGCTTCCCGGTTTGGGATAAGCCACGTGTCATTGGGTGTGCCGAAAACTATCCGAACCATATTGCATTACCGCGCGGCTGCCTGGATGGCGCCTTTAATTTATTGAAGGAAAATGGTATTCGCTATGATTTAAAGGATGAACGCTTTGATGGACAAGCAATCGACATTGCATTCGCCGGTACTCTGCGATCGGATCAAGAACTGGCAGTCAGTGAAATGTTGCAACACCACGCGGGTGTGCTCTGTGCGCCTACCGCATTTGGTAAGACGGTGACTGCGGCCGCGATTATCGCTCGGCGAGGCATCAATACCCTGATTCTGGTCCATCGAACCGAACTGCTCAAACAATGGCAGGAAAGATTGCAATCCTTCCTGGGCGTAGGCAAAGGTGTGGTTGGAACCATTGGCGGCGGTAAAGCCAAACCCACCGGCAAGATTGATATTGCGGTGATGCAATCCTTGTCACGTCAAGGTGAAGTGAATCCATTGGTAGAAAATTATGGCCATGTGATCGTCGACGAGTGTCACCACATCGGCGCCATTTCATTTGATGCCATATTGAAACGGGTTAAAGCCAAATATGTGCTGGGGTTGACTGCCACTCCAGTGCGCCGAGATGGGCAACAACCGATAATTTTCATGCAGTGTGGACCAATTCGGTACACAGCCGCCAAGCCAGATAACGCTCCAAGCGATCTGGAAGTTATTCCACAGATGATGTATAAGACAATCGATCTGCCTCAGGAATCCGCTATTCAAGATGTATTTCGTCACATTGCCAGTGATGTGGACCGAACGGCGGCGATTGCCCGCGAGGTCATTGCGGCTTTTGATCATGGGCGAAAAGTGCTGGTCCTGACTGAGCGCACCGAACATCTGGATGCTATTTTGTCAGCGCTGGACAACAATTTACCGCCACCTTTTGTTCTTCATGGTCGAATGTCGAAAAAGCAACGCTCAATTTTGATAACAGAGCTCGAAGGGCTGCCGCCGGATGCTCCGAGGGTTTTATTAGCCACGGGTAAATTGGTGGGTGAAGGTTTTGATCACCCACCACTGGATACCTTGGTTCTGGCCATGCCGATCTCATGGAAAGGAACTCTGCAACAATACGCCGGACGCTTACACCGAGAACACGCCACCAAAACCGATGTTCGGATTATCGATTTTGTCGACACAGGCCACCCGGCTCTACTGCGTATGTGGGACAAACGTCAACGCGGATATCGGGCAATGGGCTACCGAATGGCTGCCCCAAGCTGATCAACAAGCATTCGAATTCGATTGGTCATTTGAGAATTGAACCCGTAGCATTTTCGAAAGTTGATAAAAAGTTTACTACTTTGATGGAGACGGTAAAACCGAGGCAAAGAGCAAAACCTAAAATCGTGTACTCGATCGTGTACTTCCGATTTTTATCAAATAATTTACGTTTTATTTCATATGATTAGCTATATTTCTAGTCCGGTCTGAGCACCATTTATGCGTCCAAACGGATGTAACCCAATCCAAAAACCCGCAAGTTTACTGGCTTCGCGGGTTTTTTATTTTCCAACGCCATCCAACGAAAACGGAAAATTAGCCAAGTACACACTGCGGCCAGGAAGGCTTGGAACGGATCTGAAAAATTGTGCAGATTATTCATTGAGATGTTTTCCCTAGATCATTATCGGGGTGTCGATGTAGAAATCCGTTTCCATCAAGCAACATGGAGCCGCAAAATCCAGCCATAGGTGACGACACCACCCCAAACTTGTCACCAAGGCGTCGCCAGCGGATAATCCGGCTTACTTTTTGTCTTACTCGAAGGAGTATGCCAGTGTCTACCGCCACGATTACCCTATCCAGCAAGGGCCAGGTTGTCATCCCCAAGGAAATTCGCGACGAACTGCATTGGGAAGCCGGCACGGAACTCACCCTGGTGTCCAATGCCTCCGGCGTTACGCTGAAAGCGGTGCCGAAGAAAACCGGCCGTACTATGGCAGACTTGATTGGTATGCTCAAACATGACGGGCCGCCGCTATCTACCGAAGCCTTATGCCAACCGGTAGACCTCAACGAAGAAGATAGTTCGGATGCCTCATGATCGCCTTTGACACCAACCTGCTGGTGCGGGCGCTGGTGGACGATCATCCGGAACAGGTCGCCGTGGTTCGCCAATTGATTGCCAGCGATAGTATTTTTATCTCGCGCACCGTTCTGCTGGAAACCGAATGGGTGCTGCGCGCTCGCTACAAGAAAACCCGCGACCAACTCAGCGCATTTTTCTCGGCATTGCTGGAAGTAGACAACACGGTGGTCGAGGATGCCGAAGCCGTCAGTCATGCGCTGGAATGGTACGCGCAAGGCGCCGATTTTGCCGATGCCCTGCATCTGGCGGCTTGCGGTAAAGCCGTGATGCATACCTTCGATCGCGAGTTTTGCAAGTCAGCGCGCGAGGCCGGTATCACGCCGGAAGTGCGGGTTTTACCGATTTGAAGCGCTGACATATGTCCAACGGCAATGCCCTTTCAATAAACCGGGCAGATACGACTCGTCAGCCCAATAAGAACATCACCAAAACAACATGGCCCAATTAGAAAACATCGAAGCCATCGAAAAACGCTTGTGGAAAGCCGCGGACACACTGCGCAGCAACTCGGAACTAGCCGGTAACGAAGAATACCGCCTGCCTGTGATGGGTTTGATTTTCTTGCGCCATGCCTACAGTCGTTATCTGGCGGATAAAGATGACATCGTCGTCAAGCTGCCTAGCCGGGGCGCAATGCCCGTTGGTAATTGCGCCTTACAGCCTTAAATATTAATAAATTTGGATAATATATGATTAACTTGGAAGAAGTTTTCAAAGTTGGCGGCGTCCCTACTTTAACTTTTGTAGAGCCGGTGGAGTATTCAGCATTACTTGTTGCACTTCGGACCCCAGGAAGAGGGGTTGTAATAGAAGGCCCTTCTGGAATAGGTAAAACAACTGCAGTAAATCGGGCACTTGATAAGCTAGACCAAACTAATAGCGCGTTAGTTTTGTCCGCAAGAAAATCAAAAGATGTTGATATTATAAGTAATCTACCTGAAATTGATAATGCTGGCGTGGTGATTGTGGACGACTTTCATCAACTGGAAGTCGGAATTAAACACAAAATTGCTAATTACATGAAGGTTCTTGCCGACGAAGAAAGGAAAGACAGCAAAATTGTTCTCCTGGGAATCAATCAAGCAGGTCAAGCATTGGTTAATTTTGCTCATGATTTGAATAACAGGGTGGAGATAATAAAGTTTGAAGCCAATCCTGAATATAAATTAATAGAATTATTAGAAAAGGGAGAAGCAGCGCTTAATATAGAATTAAATGTTAAGCAAGAAATTACCGAATCAGCTCATGGAAGCTTTTATATTGCTCAGATGCTAGCTCATCAGGCTTGTTTAGACTCAGGAATTTTAGAAACTCCTCCCACTAAAGTTACAACAGCTGTTAGTTTTGAGTTAGTTAGAGGAAAGGTATTCGACCGATTGTCGAGAAGCTTCAGAGATCGGACAATAAGATTTGCTCAAGGTACAAGAGTACGCCGCGAGGGACGAGCCCCTTATTTGCATTTACTTTTCTGGCTAGGCAAATCTGTCGAGTGGAGTTTATCAATAGATGACGCTTTAATGAGATATCCAGAATTACGCGGAAGCGTTATTCAAATAGTAGACAAAGGCTACCTCGAAAACCTAATTAGTGATAATGAAGATATAAAAACCGTGCTTCACTTTGACTCAACAACAAAACTACTTTCAGTAGAAGATCCTCAATACATTTATTATTTGAGGAATATTTCTTGGTCATCTCTTGCCAAGGAATCTGGTTTTATGACTATGAACTTTCCATGTCCGTATGACTTTGCCCTTTCATTTTCTGGTAATGATAGAAACATAGCAAAATCCTTATTTGATTGTTTATCTGAAATGGAATTTGAGGTTTTTTATGATCAAAACGAACAGCATAGAATGCTTGCTGCAGATGTTGAAGATTATTTGAGACCAATATATATGACAGACGCTCAATTCGTTATTGTACTACTAGGTGAAGAATATCCAAAACGAATTTGGACAAGATTCGAATCTAAACAGTTTAGGGATAGATTTAGAGAAAATTCTGTTATACCAATTTGGTTTGATTCTGTGCCAGAAGGAACATTTGACGAGAGCTCTCGCGTTGGCGGCGTTATTTTTAAAAGCTCAGAAGAAATGGAGCCACAAATTCAAGCTATTGCTGATTTATTTCGTAGAAAAATTGGAGAAATAAGAGGTTCGTAGCTCCGTTAAGCAAAACAAGTTTAATAACTCATCTCGCCTTGAATAAAAATATATATTGAGGATCTTGCTTGATTACTTACGTCGTAATATTTTTCATCATTCTTCTGATAATCGAAACATTCAAATCGCCATTTTTCATCGTTCCCACGCTCCGCGTGGGAACGCAGCCTCGGACGCTCCAGCGTCCATCACCAAACATCGATCTCCATCAACCCCGCCGAGCCTTGATAGTTGGCGGCACTGGAATAACGCCAATGCTGCGGTAAGTTGACATAACCCCGTTTGACCGGGTTAGCGTGGATGTAGTCCAGCTTCTGCCGCATCATCGCTTCGTTCAAAATCATTTCGGCATGTACGCCCTCTTGCCAGAACTGGTATTCGCGATCCCGTTTATGTGCGACTTTGGCAAAATGCAGGCGTTGCAGCAGGCGCTCGGCTTGTTGCCGCTGGAGGTGGTCGATGATCCGGCGGGCGGTATAAGCTTTGAAGCTGGCAACGCATTTGTCGAGTTCCGGGGCTTGGGCGATAAAGTGCAGATGGTTTTCCAAAACCACGCAGCCGTAGCTAGTGGCGTGCGGTGAGGTAACGAACCGCACGGAACATGTAAATCAATTCGTAGTCGGCGAAGCTTGATAAGCCACACCAAACCGCTCGGCAAGTTTCGCCAACCGCTTGTCCAACGTCCACAGCTTGGCGCCGGGCGTGATCAAAACCGAGGCTAGCAACTGCAAATCGATTAGCCCGCAACCCAAGCCATATAGCGCTTCGCGCTCGATAAAGTCTTCCTCTTCTTGCAAACCGGCTTGATTGCAAAACCTTAATTGGCGGAGGTTGTCCAGGGTTTGGGTTCTCGGCGCGGGCGGTGTGCCGCAGGCCAATTCGGCAATAATCAGCGGGTGGATCAACGCCGAATCGGAAACAAAGCAAACGCACCAGGTCTTCGTTGCGATTTTTGAAATGGTCAACCCAAACCGAGATATCGACCAATATCATGTAGACGGTTCGGTTTGTCGGCGATCTCGGGGAATATCCGCCATCTCCGGCATGGTTCCACCTAACGCAGCCAAGCGCTTGGCGGCCTGAATCCGCACGAAGGTTTTCATCGCTTCCCGGAAGATTTCGGCCTTGTCCATGTCCGGATCGGCCATTTCCAGGGCTTTTTGATACAAGGTGTCGTCAATGGTTACGGTGGTTCTCATGGTGTTTTCTCGACATCAATTCTGATGATGTACTGTATCAAATATTTTTAATCGTTCCCACGCTCCGCGTGGGAACGCAGCTTCGGACGCTCCAGCGTCCATCACCAAACGTCTATCTCCATCACCCCCGCCAAGCCTTCATAGTTGGCGGCACTGGAATAACGCCAATGCTGCGGTACGTTGACATAACCGCGCTTGACCGGGTTAGCGTGGATGTAGTCCAGCTTCTGCCGCATCATCGCTTCGTTCAAAATCATTTCGGCATGTACGCCCTCTTGCCAGAACTGGTATTCGCGATCCCGTTTATGTGCGACTTTGGCAAAATGCAGGCGTTGCAGCAGGCGCTCGGCTTGTTGTTGCTGGAGGTGGTCGATGATCCGGCGGGCGGTATAAGCTTTGAAGCTGGCAACGCATTTGTCGAGTTCTGGGGCTTGGGCGATAAAGTGCAGATGGTTTTCCAAAATCACGTAGCCGTAGAGTTTTAAACCTGTTTGTTGGCGTTGGTATTGCCAACTGTCGAGGACGATTTGCACGGTTTCCGGGCGGGTAAACACGGCCAGCCATTCCACGACGGTGCAAGTCATGAAATGGGGTTTGTCGGCTTCGGTGATAAGATAACGGCTTCTTCCCACGCTTTACCTTGATTCATAAAGACGTCCGAGCGTCCGGGGCTGCATTCCCACGCGGAGCGTGGGAACGATGATAAACCACGTAACCGTAGAGTTTTAAATCTGTGTGTTGGCGTCGGTATTGCCAACTGTCGAGGACGATTTGCACGGTTTCCGGGCGGGTAAACACGGCCAGCCATTCCACGACGGTGCAAGTCATGAAATGGGGTTTGTCGGCTTCGGTGATGAGATAACGGCTTCTTCCCATGCTTTACCTTGATTCATAAAAACGCCCGAGCGTCCGGGGCTGCATTCCCACGCGGAGCGTGGGAACGATGAAAATTCAGCCGTTGGCGCCAACGGCTCACCGGAACGCGCCAACCATCCGGCCGTTGGCGCCAACCGTCGAAAATCACACGCGGTGGACCAAAAAGTTGGCGCCGTCGGGCCGATTTTCCGCGCCCATCAAGCGAGACATTTTTTCAATTGATGGGGCAGGAAGAATTCCACGTGGGCACAAAGACCGTGCCTACCCTACAGGGCTAC
This sequence comes from Methylomonas sp. MS20, assembly GCF_050275925.1. Lineage (NCBI taxonomy): Bacteria > Pseudomonadati > Pseudomonadota > Gammaproteobacteria > Methylococcales > Methylococcaceae > Methylomonas > Methylomonas sp. MS20. Next base: position 2,328,113 of record NZ_CP189962.1, on the reverse strand, counting down.
CGTCTTCGACGATGCGGCCTTGGTCGGACACCAAGACTTGTTGGCACGCTTTTTTGTGCCCACGCGGGGTTAACGTTACTTCGCTGAACTGGTGAGCAGAACAGCATTGCCTACCCTTCTGGACTTTGTATTTGAATCAACTAAACCACGTCCTCCGGCAAAAACCCGCCGGCCTGCATCGTCCACAAGCGGTGGTAAAAGCCTTGCCGGTCCAGCAATTCCTGATGGCTGCCGTCTTCGACGATGCGGCCTTGGTCGAACACCAGAATGCGGTCCAGATGGGCGATCGTGGAAAGGCGGTGGGCGATGGCGATGACGGTCTTTTGGCCCATCACCCGTTCCAGGTTTTCCTGGATGGTTTTTTCGGTGACCGAGTCCAGGCTGGAGGTGGCTTCGTCCAGGATCAGAATCGGCGCGTCCTTGAGCATGACGCGGGCGATGGCGATGCGTTGACGCTGGCCGCCGGAGAGTTTGACGCCGCGCTCGCCGACCAGCGACTCGTAGCCTTCCGGCATCGCGTCGATGAAGCCATCGGCGTGGGCCAGGCGGGCGGCGGCGGCGATGGCTGCGCTGTCGGCGTCCGGCTGGCCGTAGCCGATATTCTCGCGCAGGCTGCGGTGGAACAGGCTGGGGTCTTGCGGGATCAGACTGACCTGGCTGTGCAAGGATGCCTGAGTCACCGCGACGATGTCCTGACCGTCGATCAGGATTTGGCCGGATTGCGGCTCGAAGTTGCGCAAAATCAGGTTGACGAACGTCGATTTACCGGAGCCGGAGAAGCCGACCAGCCCAACCCGCTGACCGGGTTCTATCGTGACGTTAAGCCGATCGAACACGCGGCGCTCGGGCTCGTACCCGAAACAGACCTGGCGAAACTCGATCCGTCCCTGGCTGACTTGCAAGGCTTGCGCGTCCGGCGCATCGACGATTTCGTGGCTTTGCACAATGGTCTCGACGCCGTTGGCGACGTTGCCGACGTATTCGAAGAACTCCAGAAAGCGCCGGCTCAGGTTGCGGGCGTCGTTGATGATCAGCAAGGCCAAACCGGTCGCCATCGCGAAGTCGCCGACGCCGATCGCGCCGTCCCGCCACAACTGCAAGGCATAGGCGATCGTGCCGATCTTCAGGATCGCGGCGGCGGTGAATTGAAACCAGCGCACCCGCTCCATGTACCAGAAGGTGCGGCGGGCGGTTTTCAATTCGGTATCCAGATAGCCGTCCAGGTATTCGCGCTCGGCGCCGAGGCGGGCGAACAACTTGGCGTTGAGGATATTGGTCACGGCATCGACGATCTTGCCGTTGACCAGGCTGCGGGTGGCCGCGTAGTTTTGCGCGTAAGGCTGGCAACGGGTCGCCAGCCAATAGGAAATCAGCACGTACACGCCGACCCAGCCGGCGACGTAGCCGCCCAAGCCTTGATGGGCGTTGAGCAACAGGCCGATCGATACCGCGAAGGTCACGCCGATCGGCCAGAAATCGCAGATGACGGACCAAGTGGTGTGATTGACGCTGATCGCGGTTTCGCTGATCCGGTGCGCCAGGCCGCCGGCGAAGTGGTTGGCGAAGTAGCGCGGCGCGTGGCATTGCAGATAGGCGAACAACATCCGGGTGGTGTTCTGGCGCAAACGCGGACCGATCAGAATCAGCACCGCGCCGCTGGCCCGGCTGGAAACGATTTCGCCGACATTCAGCGCCGCCAGTAGAATCAAGGGGTCGCGGAACACCGCCCACCAATCGCCGCCCGGTGGCGCGGCGGCCACCGCATCCATCAAGGCCTTCACCGCGTAAGGCACCAGGATACCGCCGGCGGCTTGGCCGGTTTCCAGGATCAACATCAGCAACAGTAACCAACGATACGGCCGCAGACAAAACAATACGAAACGAAACAAGCCGGTGGGCAGCGCGGGCGCGTCGGCGGAACGTCGCAAGTCCGACGGAGACTGGGATTTGAGCATGACGGAAACGGGGAACGAAGCAAGGGCCATTATAACGAATCGGCCGACCCGCGCCCGGTTGGCGGGATTCGAATCAGTACCGTAAACGGTACCAGAACATGCCAACCGCTTCGTGGGCCAGCAAGAACACATTCGACCACGCCGAAACCGACGGCAGCCAATCGGCCCAGGTCAACGGACCTTCGCGGCCGATGAAGGCGGTCGGCGCCGGTACAACCCTAAACCCGGCCTTGCGAAACTCCAGCTCGGCGCGCGGCATGTGGTAGGCCTGAGTCACCAGCACGATGCGGTCGATGCCGAGTTCGTGCAAAAGCGCGTAACTGAAGCGGGCATTTTCGGCGGTGTTGCGGCTGGCGGTTTCCCGCCAGGGTTGTGGGACGCCGTATTCGCTTTCCAGCATCTCCGCCATCAAGCCGGCTTCGCTGATCTCCGGCGCTTCCGGACTGCCGCCGCCGGAGGCCAACACCGGCAGATTCAAGGCCAGCGCCAATTTGGCGGCGTACCGCGCCCGAATCAGGCTGCGCGGATGCAGGGTCACGCCGTCGGGGTATTCGCTTTCGCCGTACAGCAAGCCGCCGCCGATCACTACCAGGGCTTGGGGTTGAACTTGCGCGTAAGCATCCCGTGCCAACGGCGGAAAGCGTTCCCAAGCCAGCGCCAGCCGGTTGACGACCGCAGGCAAGCTCAACAGCAACAGCAAGATCAGACAAATCAGCGCCACGCGTCCTCCCGATTTACGTTTGCCGGCCAGCGCCAGGATCGCCGCCAACAGCAAGCCCAACGGCGGCAACAACAAAGCTTTGGCGATATAGAGCGCGATGAACGACATCGGCGCCGGTGTCCGTTAACCCGCCACCGCCGACGCCGCGCTTAGCCGTGCAACCGGGAAATCCCCACCGCTTCGCGCAAGCGTTCGATAAACGGCCGACTGATGGCTCTGGCTTTTTCGGCGCCTTCCCGCAATTGCTGTTCGATATGCTCGGGCGCTTCCAGCAAGGCTTCGTAGCGCTCGCGGGCCGGGGCGATTTCGTCGTTGATTTTTTCGAACAGCACTTGCTTCATTTCGCCCCAGCCTATGCCTTCGGCGTAGCGCTGGCGTATCGCCTCGACTTCGTGATGATTGGCGAAGGCCTGATAAATACCGAACAGCGTGCAGCCTTCGGTATCCTTGGGTTCGCCCGGCTCCAGCGAATTGGTCTTGATCTTGTTGATCAGCTTGCGCAGTTTCTTTTCCGGCTCGAACAGCGGTATCGTGTTGTTGTAGCTCTTGCTCATCTTGCGGCCGTCCAGGCCCAGCAAGGTGGCGGCGTTGTCGTCCAATACCGCTTCCGGCAACGCGAAGTGCTCGCCGTAGATATGATTAAAGCGGCTGGCGATGTCGCGGGCCATTTCGATGTGCTGGATTTGATCCTTGCCGACCGGCACCTTGTTGGCGTTGAACATCAAGATGTCGGCCGCCATCAGGATCGGGTAGCTGAACAAGCCCATCGTGATGCCTTTGTCCGGATCGTTGCCCTCGGTTTCTTCGTTTTCGGCGACGGCGGCTTTATAGGCATGCGCTCGATTCATCAAACCCTTGGCGGTCACGCAAGTCAGCATCCAGGTCAGTTCCAGGATTTCCGGCACGTCCGATTGGCGGTAGAACACCGCGTTGGCGGTATCCAAGCCCAGCGCCAGCCAGGTGGCGGCGATTTCCAGGCTGGATTGCTTGACCCTGGCCGGCTCGCTGCATTTGATCAGCGCGTGATAGTCGGCCAAAAAATAAAACGGCCGGACTTGCTCGTCCTTGCTGGCCTGGATGGCCGGCCGAATCGCCCCGGCGTAATTGCCCAGATGCGGCGTGCCGGTGGTGGTGATGCCGGTCAGAACGATGGATTTGCTCATGCGTATGCCTAAAGACTGTCGAGAAAAGTGGCGGGATTTTACACAAATCGCCCCGCCGCGTCAGGCGCAAAACGCGGGGCAAGCCGTTACTAGCCGGGTTGTCGGAGCCGTCACAAGCCGGACAAAAAGGCCGGGCGCGGCCGCGAACTCAGGGCTATTTGCCAAGCAGAATCGCCCGTTTTTATGTACACTCAATCCGGTTTATTTACTATCACTGCTGGAACCACGCGGAGGGCCCATGCTGACTCATGACGAAAAACGCGATTACATCCGGATGGATGTGGACTGTGACATCACTTACCGGGCGGCGGATTCCGATGAGATCAAGGTGGGCCGTTGCTTGACCTTGAGCGGAGCCGGCGTGTCGTTTATCGCGGAACGGTCCTTCGACATCGGCGCGGCGATGGAAGTCAGCATTATCCCGAAAACCTCGATCACCCCGCCGATGACGGCCTTCATCGAGGTGGTGCGTAGCGTTCGGCAAGCCGATGCCAGCTATGAAATCGCCGCCTCGATCAAAAGCATCAAGGGCAACTGACACCCTCGCCCCGACAGGGATGTAAACTCAAATCTATGTTCGTCATCACCAAAGAAGTTTATTTTTGCTACGGCCACCGGCTGATGAACCATCCGGGCAAGTGCCGCAACCTGCACGGCCACAGCGTCAAGGCCAGTATCTCGATCCGCGCCGCCCAGTTGAACGAACAAGCCATGGTCTGCGACTTTTCCGACGTCAAGGCCTGCGTGGAAACCTTTATCGACGACGTGCTGGACCACAATTTTCTGTTACACAAGGACGATCCGCTGATTCCGGCCCTGACCGCCCACAACGAGCAATTTCTAGCGCTGGACGAGCATCCGACCGCCGAAGTGCTGAGTAAAATGATTTACCAATACGTCAAGCAACGCGGCTTCGACGTCGATCAGGTGGTACTGTGGGAAACATCCAGCGCCTGCGCCTGCTACCGGGAAGACTGACATGAGCTTGGTGCATCCGGTCAATACCTCGCTGTGCCTGGAAAAGCTGTGCGAATCCAACTACCAGAAATTGTTCCGGCTGATTCCCAATCTGAGCGCCTTCGATAAGACCGCGGTCGGCATCACCGGCAACAAGCCGGCCCTGCATCTGGAAGTGTTGGAGCGCAATCCCTATACCTTGACGATAGAACTCAGCCATTGCTTCGGTACCCATTTGAGCGAGCTGATGGTACCGGCGGTCAAAATCCGCATTTATCTGGACGCCAAACTGGCCGAAGCGATCCGCGATCATGAACGGCCGGCCGTCGATCAGGTGTTCCCCAATCCGGGCCGATTACTGGAAATCCAGAATTACAAATGGCGCTTGAATTACTTCCTGGAAAAGTGGCTGGACCACTGCCTGAAAACCGAATACCGCTTCGATTCCAGGCCTCACGCCGTCTGACGCTGCAAGGCTGCCCGCACGCAGCGCAGCACGCCGTAGCCGTAAGCCCCACCCAATTGTTCGTAAACCGGTTTTAGCGCGTTGCGTTGCGCCTCCGGCAGAGCCAATATCGCTTGCTCGATTTCGGCGATTTCGGCCGAACCCAAACTCAATACTTCGTCCAGCGCGACGAGCCCCGCTTCCAGGGCCTTAGCCATGTGGCTGTAAACGGTTTCCGCCGTCAGACCGCGCTGGCCGGCCACCTGCTCGACGCTGTAGCCCAAGCGGAACAAGGCCAAACTTTCCCCAACGGTGTCGCCTGCCGGACGGTCGTCGAACTCGGCCAACACGGCCAGGAAATCGTCGCCGTACAATGCCAATTTGCGCTGACCGACGCCGGAGATGCGCGCCAACTGCTGGTGATCGCGCGGCCGGTTTTCCACCATCGCCATCAAGGTGGCGTCGTTGAAAATGATGTAGGGTGGCACGTCCTGGGCATCGGCCAATTCGCGGCGCTTGGCGCGCAAGGCTTCCCACAGCGCGCTGTCGGCCGCGCCGCCGGGTTGGCGCTTTTCAACGCGATCGCGGCCAACCTTCGCGGTTTGCGCATCCTTGCGCAGCATCAAGGTTTGTTCGCCGCGCAATACCGGCCGGCAAGCATCGGTTAGTTTCAGGCTGCCGTGACCTTCGAAATCGACTTCGACCAAGGACTTGGCGACCAACTGGCGAAACACCGAACGCCAAGTTTTTTCGTCCAGCGCCTTGCCGATACCGAAGGTCGATTGCCGGTCGTGGCCGTTGCTGCGAATCCTCTCGTCGCTCTTGCCCAGCAATACGTCGATCAAATAAGTCGCGCCGAAGCGTTGGCCGGTGCGGTAAATGCAAGACAGGGCCTGCTGGGCGGCCACGCTGCCGTCCCAGGTCGCCACCGGTTCCAGGCAAGTATCACAGTTTCCGCAATAGTACTTAGGACCGTCGGTCGCTCCCGGCGTCGTGCCTTCCACGACACTTGTACATCCCTGTACATCGCCGAAGTAGGCCAGCAGCGCCTGGCGCCGGCAGCCGACCATCTCGCATAACGCCAACATCGCATCCAGTTTGTGGTACTCGACCCGCTTATGCGCCTCGTCGGCATTCGACGACGCCAGCATTTGCCGTAACGTCAACACGTCTTGCAAGCCGTAAGCCATCCAGGCGTTGGCCGGTAAGCCGTCGCGGCCGGCCCGACCGGTTTCCTGATAGTAGGCTTCGACGCTTTTAGGCAAGTCCAGATGAGCGACAAAGCGCACGTTGGGTTTGTCTATGCCCATGCCGAAAGCGATGGTCGCGACGATAATCAGGCCATCCTCCATCAAAAACTGATGCTGGTTTTTTTGGCGCAGAGCATGGTCCATGCCGGCATGATAGGGCAGCGCCCGCAAACCTTTCTGATTCAGCCAGTCGGCGGTTTCCTCGACTTTTTTGCGCGACAAGCAATAAACGATGCCGGTATCGCCGGGATGCTCGGTGCGGATGAAGTTCAACAGTTGCTGGCGGGCATTGTCTTTTTGAACGATGCGGTAGCGAATATTGGGCCGGTCGAAGCCGCTGACGAAAACCCGCGCCTGCTCCAAGCCCAAGCGGACGATGATTTCCTGGCGGGTGCGCTCGTCGGCGGTGGCGGTCAGCGCGATGCGCGGCACTTGCGGAAATTGTTGGTGCAACACCGACAGCAGCAGGTAATCGGCGCGAAAATCGTGGCCCCATTGAGAGACGCAATGCGCTTCGTCGATCGCGAACAACGCAATCCGGCAGCGGCCGAACAAGGCCTGAGTTCGGGCATTGGATAACCGTTCCGGGGCGATGTAGAGCAAATCCAGTTCGCCGTTCAGCAAGGCCTGCTCGGTGGCGCGAACCTGTTCCAAATCCAGCGTCGAATTCAAATACGCCGCGCGCACGCCGAGCTGGTGCAAGGCGCTGACTTGATCCTGCATCAACGCGATCAGCGGCGAAATGACGATGCCGACGCCGTCCCTGACCAAGGCCGGCACCTGGTAACACAGCGACTTGCCGCCGCCGGTCGGCATCAGCACCAACGCATCTTGCCCGGCGACGACGCTATCGATGATGGCCTGCTGCGGGCCGCGAAAACTGGCATAGCCGAACACGTTGCGCAGGACGTCCAAGGCGGGATTGGCGGTCATGAATCGATATTAGAAATGGATAGATCGGAACGAAAGCATCGCCATATTAAAACATAGTTGGCGCCGGCGGCCGCCCGGCTCGCGCCTCCGATCCCAAACAGCAATTCGCGCCGAACGGTCGACCGATTTCAACAAATCCCCCTCCCCCTATATAATGCCGGGCTTCTTGGAGACGCCTCGGCGCTTAATCACTGATTCGATGAACATCACCTATTGCGAGTTACCCGACCGCCTGAAGTACCTGATCGACAACGATCAACAATATCTACTAAAACAGGGGCTGAAAGGCATAGAGAAGGAAAGCCTGCGCATTACCGAACACGGTGTGATTGCCCAAACCCCGCATCCGCGGGCCTTGGGTTCGGCGCTGACCCACCCTTACCTGACCACCGATTATTCGGAAGCGCTGCTGGAATTCATCACGCCGCCGTTCTCCGACATCAAGCAAACCTTGCATTACATGCACCAGTTGCACCAGTTCGTCTACCCGCATCTGGGCGACGAGATGTTGCTGGCCACCAGCATGCCCTGCGGTATCGACGGCGACTTGAGTATCCCGATCGCCGAATACGGCCGCTCCAATATCGGCAAGATGAAGCACGTATACCGCAAGGGTTTATGGCACCGTTACGGCCGCACGATGCAAGCCATCGCCGGCATTCATTTCAATTATTCGGTTCCGGAAGCCCTGTGGCCGGCCTTATATAGCTACGCCGGCAACGGCGCCACGTTGGAAGAGTTTATTTCCAAGGCCTACTTCGGGCTGATCCGCAATTTCCACCGCCAGGGCTGGCTGATTTTATACTTGTTCGGCGCATCGCCGGCCATCTGCAAAAGCTTCTTTAAAAGCCGCCCGCAGTTGATGGAGCAATTCAAGGAATTCGACGAACACACGCTATTTCATCCCTACGCCACCTCGCTGCGAATGAGCGACATCGGCTACAAGAGCAAAAACCAGGCGGGCTTGAAAATCGACTACAACTCGCTGGACGGTTACGTCGACAGTTTGACGGCCGCGATCAGCACCCCCTACCCGGATTACGAAAAAATCGGCGTCAAGGTCGACGGCGAGTATCAACAACTAAACGCCAACATCCTGCAAATCGAGAACGAGTTTTACAGCACGATGCGGCCCAAGCAAATCGCCCAATCCGGCGAAAAACCGACGCTGGCGCTGAAGCGACGCGGGGTGCTTTACGTGGAAATGCGCTCGCTGGATTTGAATCTGCTGAATCCGATCGGCATCGACGAAAGCACCGCCCGCTTCGTGGAAGCGTTTTTGCTGTACTGTCTGCTCCAAGACAGCCCGCCGCAATGCCCGGACGAGTTTCAGGTCAACAATAGCAACCAGTTGTTGGTAGCCAATCAAGGCCGCCGCCCCGGACTGGAGCTGAGCCGCAACGGCCAAACCCTGACCTTGCAACAATGGGCCCACGATATTCTCTACGCGATGCAAGCAATCTGCGCGGTGCTGGACCGAGGCAGCCTGGATAGACCCTATCAATTGGCCTTGCAACAGCAACTGGCGGTGGTGGACAATCCGGCCTTGACGCCGTCGGCGCGCATCCTGGCCTGCATGCGCGAGAACGGCCAGGAATTCGGCTGTTTCGCCAGCAATACATCGGCGCTGCACAAGCATTATTTCAATGCCGAACCGCTGGACGATGCGACCCAGCAACAATTCGAGGCGATGGCCGCCGCTTCGCTACAAAAACAACGCGACATCGAAGCCTCGGACACGTTGGACTTCGACGAATATTTATCCCGTTATTTCGCCCAGAGCTGAACCGATGACCGCATTCGACCTTACTACCGCTGAATCCGAACTACAAGGCAAGAATCCCCGCACCATCCTGAAAACCGCGCTGGCCCATTTCGACAATATCGCCATTTCATTCAGCGGTGCCGAGGATGTGGTATTGATCGATCTGGCCCTGCAAATCAGAAAAGACATACAGGTGTTTTCGCTGGATACCGGCCGGCTGCATCCCGAGACTTACCGCTTTATCGACCGGGTACGCAAGCATTACGGCATCGCGATCGAGATTCTCAGCCCCGATTACGTCAGTCTGGAAGCCTTCGTCAAGGAAAAAGGCTTGTTCAGTTTTTACGATGAGGGCCACCAACAATGCTGCGGCATCCGCAAGGTCGAACCGTTGAAACGCAAGTTGGCTAGCTTGGATGCCTGGATCACCGGCCAACGCAAGGATCAAAGCGTGGACACGCGCGGCTATATTCCGGAAGTGCAACTGGACGCCGGCTTTTCCGGACCTGGTAAGCAGCTAATCAAATTCAATCCGCTGCTGAATTGGTCGTCGGCACAGGTTTGGGATTACATCGAGGCTTATCAGGTGCCGTTCAACGACTTGCACCAACACGGCTATATCAGTATCGGATGCGAGCCCTGTACCCGGCCGGTTTTGCCCAATCAGCATGAACGCGCCGGCCGCTGGTGGTGGGAAGAAGCCACCAAGAAAGAATGCGGCTTGCACGGAGGAAACGTCAAGACGCCTGAGTAAGCCAATCCCAGGATTCCTATAATCATTGCTCCAGCTTTGCCGGCCATGAAAACCACGTCCGTGCGTCCCGACATACAGTTTTTGCGCGGCATCGCGATCCTCGCCGTGCTGATTTTCCACTCGGAAGTCGTTCCGCTCAGCGGCGGCTATCTGGGCGTGGACGTGTTTTTCGTGATTTCCGGCTATTTAATCACGTCGATTATCCTGCGGGACCTGGCCGCCGACCGATTTTCCTTCCTGCGCTTTTATGCCAGACGCGCCAAAAGGCTGTTGCCCGCCGCCTATTGCACGTTGATTTTTACCAGCCTGCTCGGCGCGACGGTGCTGAGCGCTGAACAGTGGGACGACTTCGTTAAGCAACTGATCGGGACCGTCACCTTTACCGCCAATATCGTATTGCCGTTTCAGTCCGGTTATTTCGAAACCGCGGCGGAAAGTAAGCCGCTACTGCATACCTGGTCGTTGTCGGTCGAAGAACAATATTACTTGTGCATTCCACTGATGCTTTATTTGATCAGGCCCCGCTGGCGTTTTCCGGCACTGGCAGTCGCGACCTTGCTCAGTCTGAGCCTGTGCTTGATTTTCGTCAGTTTTAGGCTGAGTTATTGGCGCTTGCCCGAACTCGACTCGCCGACTGCCGCCTTTTTTTTCCTACCCACCCGCGCTTGGGAGATGCTGACCGGATCGTTGCTGGCTTGGCGCATGTTGAAAGCCCCTGCCTTAAACGTTACCAAGCGTGTCAAACTACCGGCCTTGCTGCTGATTGGCTATTTATGCGCCGCGCCTATCGATAGCGCCCATCCCCGCATTGATGCGCTGCTAGTGGTGATGGCCACGGCCGTGCTGATCGCCGGCAATAGCGACTGGCTAGCACAAAATTTACTGACCCGCGCCGTCGAAAAACTGGGCGACTGGTCGTATTCGCTCTATCTGGTACATTGGCCGCTATTTGCATTGGCCAGAACCGCCTATCTCGACGCCGTCCCGTTATACGTCAAATACCTGCTGTTGCTCGCCGCACTGGTGCTGGCTTATCTACAATTCGAATACGTGGAACAGCGCTTCCGCTACGGCTGGCAAGTCAATCGAAATAAGACCTTTAAATGGCTGGCCGCCGCGTCGCTGTTGGTGGTTATAACACCGCTATCCGCCGATTTACTCAGGTCATGGAATGGCTCCGCCGCCAAACCTACCTCGAGGACGCCGAATTGGGGCTTAAAGCAGGCTTGCTCCGCGGGCAGTTTGGTGTTCGAGCACCCGGAACAATGCAGCTCCGCCGCGCAACCGGTCTACGCGCTGTGGGGCGATAGTTACACGATGCATTTGATACCCGGCTTGCAAAACGAAAAACCGATCGCCGAATCGATGATCCAAATTACGATGGCAGCCTGCGCGCCAATCCTGGGTCTGGCTTCGCTGGACAAAAATTACGATGAAACTTGGGCCGAACGCTGTCTGGCTTTCAATGAAAAAGCCATCCGCTTTATCGAATCCAGTCCGTCGATCCGTTACGTGATCATGAGTTCGCCCTACTCCGGCTATTTCGACGAAGGCGAACTGACGCAATTTTATCAAGGCAAAAAAATCGTCGGCAACCGCGCGCTCGCGGTAGAACAAATGTTGGCCACACTCGCCAGACTGACCGCTAGCGGCAAAATACCGGTATTGATCGCCCCGCCCCCCAGACCTGGGTTCGATGTCGGCGAATGTTGGCGACACAAGCAAAGCGGCTTGCTGGTGCTTGGCCGTCACGACTGCAATTTTCGCTTCGAAGAACACCAAGTCTATCAGCGCGGCATTATCGACAGCTTGACCGAAGTCCAACAACGCAGTCGGAGTAGTTTACTGCGCTTCGACGATATTTTATGCGAGGATGGATACTGTCGAACGCGGTTGGCGGACGGCACGTCGATTTACAAAGACGGCGGGCACTTATCGGTAGCAGGATCGGAATGGGCGGTACCGCAGTTAGGCTTATCCAAACTGGAAACGCCTAGCTCCCAAGACCCCTAGTGTCACTGCTCCAATCCGCGCTGAATCCCTAGGCCCCACACCGAACCGGTCGCCACACATCCGCCAGCTAGCGTCTATCGGTTACCGGAATTTCTGGGAGGGGTGTTTGTAGAAACGCACGAGCAAATAGCGAATGGGGTGGTCGCTCGCGACAACTCAGCCCGGAACCGGGTTTAGACCGTTCTCGCGCGTACCAGCGAGGTTTGCAAGAAGTGGCGTCCCCACGGGGGTTCGAACCCCGGTTACCGCCGTGAAAGGGCGGTGTCCTAGGCCACTAGACGATGGGGACCAAGAACATTTTTACTGCGGATTTTAGAATTGCTTTTCGAACAACACACCGAGTGCGTTGGCGTCCCCACGGGGGTTCGAACCCCGGTTACCGCCGTGAAAGGGCGGTGTCCTAGGCCACTAGACGATGGGGACTAAGACGAAATCAACTATTGGTGGAGCCAAGGAGGATCGAACTCCTGACCTCTTGCATGCCATGCAAGCGCTCTCCCAGCTGAGCTATGGCCCCGTAGCTGATTCCGACTATTATACAGACTTAAAAATCTCTGTCTATCAATTTTCGTGATCTTCGATAAATTTGATCGCGCGCGCAATCCGATCCAGGGTTTTTTCGCGGCCCAGCAAGGCCAGCGTCGCATCGATGGCCGGCGACACCGCGCCGCCGCAAACCGCGACGCGCAAAGGTTGCGCGACCTTGCCGAGATTCAGTTGCAACTTTTCGGCGGTATCCAGCACCACTTGATGCAAGGGCTCGGCCGACCAATCCGCCAAGGCGTCGAAACCGGACCACACCGCCTGTAACACGTCCTCGACGCCGGGCTTGAAGTTCTTTTTGACAGCCTTGTCGTCGTAACTATCGAAGTCCCGATAAAAATACAGACTCTCATCGGCCATCTGCACCAACGTCTTGCAACGCTCCCGTTGCAACTTGACGACGTCGATCAAGGCCGGGCCGGTTACCGGATCGATACCCCGCTCGCCCATGTGCCAAGCCAGATGCCGAGCGACATGGGCCGGGTCGCTGCTCATGATGTACTGGTGGTTCAACCAGATTAGCTTGTCGGTATTGAAGGTCGACGCGGAGACATTGACCTTCTCCAGCTCGAACAAGGCAATCATCTCGTCGATCGAAAACAACTCCTGATCGCCGTGCGACCAGCCTAGCCGTACCAGATAATTCAGCAAGGCTTCCGGCAGATAACCGTCGTTGCGGTATTGCATCACGCTAACCGCGCCGTGACGTTTCGACAAGCGCGCGCCGTCGGAACCCAAGATCATCGGTACGTGCGCGTAGACCGGCAAGGTTGCGTCAAGCGCCTTTAGAATATTGATTTGCCGGGGGGTGTTGTTGACGTGGTCGTCGCCGCGAATCACATGAGTCACGCCCATATCCATGTCGTCGACGACGACGGTCAGATTGTAGGTCGGCGTGCCGTCGGAACGGGCGACGATTAAGTCATCCAGCTCCTTATTGGCAACCACAATCCGGCCCTTGACCAAATCTTCGATCACCACGTCGCCGTGATCCGGATTGCGAAACCGCACCACTCTTTCCCGTTCCGGCTGATCGGCGCTATCCCGACATTTGCCGTTGTAGCGCGGCTTTTCCTTATCCGCCATTTGTTGCTCTCGCAACGCATCCAGTTCTTCACGGCTGCAATAGCAATAATAGGCATCGCCCTGATCGAGCAATTGTTGAATGACTTCCTTGTAGCGATCGAAGCGATGGGTTTGGTAAAACGGCCCCTCGTCGTATTCCAGTCCCAGCCAGGTCATGCCTTCCAGAATCGCATTGACCGATTCCTGGCTGGAGCGCTCCAAATCGGTGTCTTCGATCCGCAAGATAAACTTGCCCCCATGCTTGCGGGCGTACAACCAGGAAAACAGCGCGGTTCGGGCGCCGCCCACGTGCAGGTAACCGGTCGGACTCGGTGCAAATCGGGTTCTAATACTCATCTTCACTTATTTACTGGTTAAAAATCTTTTAGCGTATTCGGTCGGTATCGATCGCGCGGCATTCAAGCGCATCGCCTGATAATTGAATTGCACGCTGCCCTTGGCGGCGTCGTTGCGACCCAAGATCGCCAACGAAGTCGCATGGCCCTGCGCGGCGGCTTTTTCGTACCACTGGGTCGCCTTATCGGTATCGCCGGTCACACCCAGGCCGCGATCGTACAATGCCCCCATGACCACCTGCGCGTCGACGATGCCCTGCTTGGCAGCCTTCTCCATCCATTCGGCGGCAAGTTTCTCGTTCTTCTCGTAACCGTCCCGGCCCAATAAATACAAGGATGCCAGCTTGGCTTGCGCCTGTGGACTGCCTTGTTCGGCGGCTTGCAAAACCTCGTCCGCCCAAGCTGACGACAGTTGCAGCAATATCAAACATAACCCTATCAATCTGCCCATCATTCCCCCCAAAAAGGCCATTCGCAAACCTACATTATTTCATGGCCCCGCATCCAGGTGAACGTAGTACAAAAAAATAAGGGTTTGATGTTAGACTTAAGCACCCAAGGCATCCAAACTCGGCCTTGCCGCTACCAAGAATAACAACAGGAGAATTCCACCATGAAAAAAACCTTACTCGTTACGGCCGGCTTGGCGGGCGCTATTTTGTCCGGTTGCGCGACTCAATCGAGCAATACCTTCCAGGCATTCCAACCCGAAGACCTGAACGCCTTGGTCAAATCCGGAAAACTGGTTCAGAAAACCAATAGCTTCCTGGTCGTCAACGATTCGTCCTCTTCGATGAGCCGCACCTTCGTCAATTCTGCCGAATACAGCGGTACCAAACTTGATGTCGAGAAAAACCTGCTCAACAAATTCAACAAATCCATTCCCAGCATCCCGTTGACTTCCGGCCTGCGCAGCTTCGGTTTCGGCCCTTGCCTGGATTGGAGCGCGACTAAGTTGAACCAGCCGCTGCAAAGCTACACTCAAGCCGGTTTCGAAAGCTCGCTAAGTTCGTTGACCTGTTCCAGCGGCGGTACCCCGTTGGCAACCGCGTTGGAAGCGACCAACCAAGACCTGGCCGGCGGCACCGGCAATTTGGCGCTGATCGTATTGAGCGACGGCATCGAAGAGTCCTCGCCCGCCCCGGCCGCCGCCGCCCTGAAAGCTCAGTACGGCGACCGCTTATGCATCTACACGGTGTGGGTCGGTAACGACGAAGACGCCGCCGGGCAAGCCGAATTGCAACAAATCGCCGATGCCGGCGGTTGCGGCTTTTCGACCACGGCCGATGCGATCAGCTCTCCGAAAGACATGAGCGACTTCGTTAAAAACGTATTCCTGAAAGCCGGCACTCCACCCGCCGTCGCCGACTGCTCGAAACAGGACGACGATAAGGACGGCGTCAACAACTGCGCCGACAAATGCCCCGACACCCCGAAAGGCGCGATCGTCGATAAAGACGGTTGCTGGGCGTTCCGCGGCGTATTGTTCGACTTCGACAAGTCCGACATCAAATCCAAATACCACCCGCTGATCCAAAACGCGGTCGAAGTGATGAAACTGAACCCCGGCCTGACGGTCGAGATTCAAGGTCATACCGACAGCTACGGCAGCGACGCCTATAACGAAAAACTGTCGCAACGCCGCGCCAACGCGGTCAGAAACGAGTTGATCAAACAAGGCGTCGACGGCAAACGTTTGACCGCGGAAGGTTTCGGCGAATCGCAACCGGTCGATACCAACGAAACCGACGAGGGCCGCGCTTACAACCGCCGCGTCGTCTACAAACGCACCGACCGTTAATTCGCGCCGTCTGGCGGAGTAAAACGAGGGAGGCCTAGGCCTCCCTTTTTTGTCCGGGCCGCGCCGGTTCGCCATTCGGGGCAAGCGGCCGGTCAAAAGCCATCCGCGTCGCGCCGAATCAAACGTTTATTCAGGGCTTGCCGACTAATACCCAGCAAGCCGGCGGCAACGCCCTGATTACCCTGGGCACGGCGCAAGGCCTCGCCGATCAAGGCTTCCTCGGCTTCTTTCAAGGTCGGCAGGCGCTCCGGAAATTCGGCGGCCGGCGCGGCAAATTCCCCGGCGGCGTCGCCCGACCGATTGCCGAAGCCTTCGTCGGCGATCGCGTCCTTCACGCTTTGCAACGATAGCACCGCACCCTGACTGCGAGCGACAGCATCGAACAACAAGCCTTCCAACTCGCGGATATTGCCCGGAAAACGGTAATTCTCCAACCATTGAAACAATGCCGGCGGCACGTTCGGCGCCGGCCTGCCAAGGCTAGCCGCCGCTTTCTCGACAAAATGCAAGGCCAGTTGCGGCAAATCCTCGCGGCGTTCGCGGAGCGGCGGCAATTGAATATGATGGGTACGCAGCCGGAAGTACAAATCCTTGCGAAACCCGCCCTGTTCGGCTTGGCGCTTGACGTCGCAGTGAGTGGCGACCACGATGCGCGCCCGGCTCTGGCGCGGCCGGTCCGCGCCAATCGGATAGTAAGAGCCATCCTGCAGCAAGCGTAACAATTTGACTTGCGAAGCGATGCTCAAGTCGCCGATTTCATCCAGAAACAATGTACCGTCGCCGGTACTGGCGATCAAACCGTCGCGCGCGCGCTCCGCGCCGGTAAACGAACCTTTCGCATGGCCGAACAAGGTGTCGGCAAACAGGTTGTCGTCCAATCCGGCAACGTTCACCGCCACCAATTCGCCGGGCCGGCCGGACTGCCGATGCAGGGCGCGGGCGATCAATTCCTTGCCGGTGCCGGTTTCGCCGCTGATCAACACCGGTTGCGGCGACGCGGCGACGGCTTCGATGTAACGAAAAATCGCAAACATCGCCGGACTTTGGGTAACGATTTCTTCGAAGCGGCTCGGCTGGTGCGGCTGGTTGGCCAGCAAGCAGTCTTTCAACGACAGCAACTCGGCTCGCAGCAATCGCGCTTCGACGGCTCGGCGTACCGCGGCAACCAAACAATCGCGCTCGACCGGTTTCAGCAAATAGTCGCTGGCGCCGTTACGCATGCACTCCACCGCAGTCGGCAAATCGTTGGTGGCGGTCATCACGATCACGGCGATCTCCGGATATTCGGCGGCAATCGAGGCCAGCAACGCCAATCCGGACAGATGCGGCATCGTCAAGTCCAGCACGATCACACCAACCGGCCGTTCGGCCAACAACGGTAAAACCGCTCGGCTGTCGTCCAGCGTCAATACCTCGGCATGGCCGGCGCCGCGCAAGACCAAACTGGCGCTATGCAGTATCTGGGATTCGTCGTCGACCAATAAAATCGGTAACGGATTTAACGCTTTAGTCCGCATGTTCGGCCGCCGACCGGGGTTTAGAGTTGACCGGAAAAATCGCTTGGGCCACCGTGCCCCGCCCCGGTTCGGACGAAAAGTTCAAGCGGCCACCGTGGGCGCGCATCAGCGAAGCGCTGATCGCAAGACCCAATCCGGTACCGCCGCACGCTTGCTTGGTCGTAAAGAACGGGTCGCACAGTTGCTGAATGTGTTCTGGGGAAATCCCGCCCCCCTGATCCGTGACCTCGACGCAGACCTCGCCCTCGTCGTCCAGCCGGCGGGTTGCTACGCCGAGCGTCTGGTCGGTATCGGTTAGAGCGTCCAGCCCGTTAATCAATAAATTCACGACGACTTGTTCCACCTGCCGCGGGTCGCCTTGCAGCGGCGGTAGCGCCGAATCCAAGCGGATTTCGAAACACTCGGTTTTGCGGGCGATCAAGTGCTTGACCAAACGAACCGCGCGCTCCACCGCCTCGTTCAGCGAAAATGCGGCGCCCGCCTGTTCGGTTTGCGGACGGGCATAATGTTTCAGGTCGGCCACGATGCGCTCGATGCGTTTGGCACCGTCTCCGATGTCGTCTATCAAGACGCCGGCGCTAGCGCGCAACTCGGTATACGGCAAACCGGCCAACGAGAACTCGCCGCCGGCCCGGTAGCGATCGTCCAAAATCTCCAGCGCGTCGCTCCAAATATCGGCCAGCAAACCGGCGTTCAACAAAATCAGTTGATTTGGATTGTTGATTTCGTGCGCGACCCCGGATACCAAAGTGCCCAAAGCGGTCATTTTGTTGGCTTGTATCAGTTGCAGCTCCTGTTGTCTGGCCACCGCTTCCAATTGTCTGCGTGCGCTGATGTCCCGAATAATCGTGGTCGAAAAGCGCTCCTCGCCTCGGGTCCAATGGGAGAGTGAGACTTCGATCGGAAACGTCTCACCGTCCCGACGTATTCCAAGCGATTCGGTGATTGGATTTATCATCCGGTCGGTCGCATCGGCTTCCGCTTGCAATTGCGCTTGTATCGCCATCCAGAAACGTTGGCTCGACGTCCCGAGGGCCTCTTCGGCAGCCTCCCCGAACATTAACGCCGCGCCCCGGTTCCAGGAAACGAGGTTGCCGCCGGCATCCACCGAAACGATCGCTTCGCGCGCTGAATCGGTAATAGCCCGCAAGCGGGCTTCGCTTTCCCGCAACCAGGACTCCGCCTGCAAGCGTTCGCCTATCTCCTGTTTCAAACTGGCGTGCGCCCTACGCAAAGCCAAGGTATGCGACCTTAACAACGCGAACTGATACAACAGATAAGCCGCCAACAGCACCGCCACCAGATACAACGCCAAGCGAAAGTGTTCAGCGCGCCGTTCGGCGACGTCGCCGTAAAGACGCAAAGCGTGTTGCAAGTCGTCGATCCGGCTTAAAATCGGTTGGCCGATGATGGATTGCAACGCCGCGTCGACCTTGGGCAAAACCTCGACAATCAATCGGCCGTGGGCAAGCAACACCTGATAATCGTCGGACAGGGAATTCAGCCCGGATAAACGCTCCAGCTCCTGTTCGAGCTCCAGAGCGGTGCCCGATCCGGCCTTGTCTAAAAAGCCGGCCATCAACCGCCACAAATTGGTGAGCCTGGCGCTTTCGGCCGGCTTGGCGCTTACCTGAAGGTTTCTACCGATCTCATTGAAGGACATCACCGAATTGCGCAACAAGGCATTGTCCGATTTCAGATATTCGATCCGCGTCAGCCGGTCCTGTATCGTGGCGGACAAACCGCCCGCCAAATCGCTCATCCGACGTGGCGCGGGGTTTGCCGAAGCCGCCAGCTCGTCGCGCAGACTCCGCGACAAACTCAGCAAGGCTTGGCCGGTCCGGGTCAATGCGTCGTAATTGGTTAGCAATCCGGCCCTGGTCAGCAAGATGTCGCGCATCAATTCGGCGTCGCGCAATTCGATGATCCGCAGCGTCGCCTGCAAGCGATCGCGCCGTTCCAATTCCGGATTGGCGCTCTGTATCCAAAGATAAGTAATCGCACTGACCAGGGCGGCGACGATCAACCTGGGTTTCCAAGAAAAGCCGGTCATGGTTTGGCGGGAGGCTCGGCGAGTACCGATTTACCCCGATATTCGCCGGTCAAACTACGTAGAAACTGGACCAGCAAATCGCGTTGCCGCGCGGCCAGCGGCTTGCCGAGCTGGTATTTGGCCATCGTACTGACCGCGGTCTCCAGATCGGCGGCGCGGCCGTCGTGAAAATAGGGTGCCGTCGCGGCGACGTTGCGCAAACTGGGCACGCGAAACACGCCGTTGTCCCTGGGATTGCCGGTGACCAGATAGCGACCGGCGTCGATGGCATCGGCCTCGCTGGGCGGCGCGCCGAACACGCCGAACTTTTGGAACAAATTGCCGCCCAGATTGATACCTTGATGGCAGGCCACGCAGCCCAGATCGTTGAACAAACGGTAACCCTGTTGTTCTTCGGCGCTCAACGCCGCGCTGTCGCCGCGCAGAAAGCGATCGAAACGGGCGTTCGGCGTCACCAGACTGCGCTCGAAACTGGTCACGGCATCGACGACGTTGGCCGGCGTCAATCCGTCCGGATACGCGTTGGCGAAGGCCACGACATAATCGGCCTCGCCGGCCAAGCGCGCGATCACCCCCGGCCATTTGGCATTCATGATATTCGGATTCAACATGACTTTTTCGGTATGCGCTTCCAGCGTCGTCACGACGCCGTCCCAATTGAAAAAGTAATTGAACGCCACGTTGAACAAACTGGGGGTATTGCGCAAAACCGCCGCGCCATCCGCCGATGCAGCGCGGGCTTTGCCGTCCATGCCGCCGGCATCGAGCGGATGGCAACTGGCGCAAGAGCGGGTAGCCTGCTCGGACAGCTTGGGCTCGTGAAACAAACGTTGTCCCAGCGCAATACGGTTTGGATCTCCGCCAACCGTCGTCGGCAGCGGCAGCAATGTCGGCAGTACTTCCGCCCGCGCCAGAGCCGCGCAAGCGAGACTGAGCCAGCCTATCGCCAAAATACCCGGATACCGTTTCCGGTTCACGCTTGCCGCTCCGCTGGCTTTTCCGGATGCGGCGAATGATGGTTACTTCGAATCGGCACAGCCCTACCCCCTTCGATGATTAAACCGCCGCGGACACCCCTGCGACGAAAGTTGCCGCGTCCACCTTGCCGACGCATGAGGTCAGCCGGCGTCGACCGGCGTCCGCCGCGGATTTCGGCTAAAACGCCGCAACTTTCGTCGCGGACTCGGCCAGGAAAAATCCAAGGCCAGTCTCGGCTAAACCAATGAAAATCAAAAATTAATTTTCGAAAGCAGACTTGGCACGCTGCTCGCAATAGTCATTGCCAGCAGCTGTCAGCAGTTTCGGTATCGGAGACTCCGTCTCATCATGACTCATTACAATTTAGGAGAACGACCATGCAATACAAATTCATTCCCGTCCTGACCTTGTCCGCTTTGTTCGCGACGTCTTACGAAGCCTCGGCCTTTAGCTTCAGCACCGGCGACCCCGACTTTAGAATCGCTGTCGGCGCCCAAGCCGGAGCCCTGGAGATCGAATCGGCCGACGATTTCATCCTGGCCGAGAAAACCCAACTTCGCCAGGCCAGTTTCACCGGCTTATTGGCGAATGGCGCCACCTTGGCCGACATTGCCAACGTCAATGTGGAAATTTACCGGGTTTTCGATAAAGACTCGGTCAATCCGCCGTCCGGCCGGGTCCCGACCCGGGTCAATTCACCCGCCGACGTGGCATTCGAATCGCGCGGTTCGGCCGATAACACGCTGAGCTACAGCGTCAGCGTGCTCGGCGATGTCGCCACCGCCGCCAACTCGGTGTTGAACGGCATTCACCCGCTACCGAACCAAACCACCGGCGGCGAAGGCGCCGTCAGCGGTCGGGAAATCAGCTTTAATATCGATTTCAGCCAAGCCATCACGCTGGACGCCGATCACTACTTTTTCGTGCCGCAGGTGGAGTTGAAGAACGGCAATTTTCTGTGGTTATCGGCGGCCAAACCCATCGTTGGCGGCAGCGGGCCGTTCTCGCCGGATCTGCAATCCTGGATACGCGATGAAAACCTGGCCCCCGACTGGCTGCGGATCGGCACCGATATTGTCGGCGGCACCCCGTTCAACCAAGCTTTTTCGTTGACCGGCGTTTCCGCGGTACCGCTGCCGGGCGCCACCTGGCTATTTTTGAGCGGTTTGTTGGGCCTGCTCGGCACCGGCAAGCGTAAACAAACCGCGCCGCAAGCGGTTTAATCGCAGACTAGCGCCGTCGGCGTCTTATTCGGCGCCGACGGGCCTGTCGGATCAGCTCGGATTATTCGCCAAGTTGGGCGGCGATTTTCGCTTCCAACCACTGTTGGCGATGGCGCTTTAAAACCGAATCGGTCGGACTATCCGGCCATTCGGCCTCAAGTTCCCGTTGTAGCTGCGCCAGAAAATGCCGTCTCAACACCGAATCGGTTGGGACGGCGACCGAAACGCTGGCACCGCCATCCGCAAGCTCAAGATTCGCCGATTCATCGGCGAAATCGGGCGCTGCTTCAATTACATCATGGTCGCTAGCGCTCTCGGAGTCCGACGCCTTCAGATCAAGCAGCGCATCCAGACGTTGCCGATAGTGCCGGCGCAGCACCGACTCGGTCGGATACGGATTTGCCAGCGCGGCTTTTTCAGCCAGCAGTCGCGCGAAATAATGGCGGCTCAAGATGGAGTCTTCCGGCACGCGCGGTGCCGCTTCGGCCATCGTTTCAACATCATCGGTTACCGTCGCCGACTCGGCCGGCGTCTCGACAAGGGCGGTTTCCTCGATCGCCGTTGTCAACTCGGCGGCCGGGTTTTCGACGATCTCCACCGCATCTGCCTCCGCGGCCGAACCGGCGATCGAAATCGGTTTGGCTCGATCGGCAGGCACGTCGCGAAGGTTTTGCTCACGCACCAAGCGGGTCACGAAAGTCGCCGCCCGGCTCGGAAAGATGTCTCTATCCTGCACCGTCTCCGGCAACAGCAAATAGGCCCTGGCGGCATACGCCGCAATGGCCAGCAAAGCGATATCGAACAAAGTTTCCACGCACTCCCCCTCTCCAGTGATTATTATTGCGCCTGCCGGCCGGATTCGCCGCATATCGTTGACGAATCCGGCCGGCGGACCCTTTCTTAAACCGACTATCATCACATAAAGTGACGCAATTTTTGATCGGCAATTTCTTCTGGGCGGATTTCGATGGCAGCAGGCTGGCAATTCTGGATCGATAGAGGCGGCACCTTTACCGACATCGTCGCCTGCTCGGCCGACGGCGACATCGTCACCCGCAAACTGCTGTCGGACCATCCGGAGCGCTATCGGGACGCAGCCTTGCAAGGTATTCGCGATATTTTGGACGGCGCCGCCGATCGCCGCATCGCCAATGTCAAAATGGGCACGACGGTCGGTACCAACGCTTTGTTGGAACGCCGAGGCGAACCGCTGGCCTTGCTGGTCAACCAAGGCTACCGCGACTGTTTGCGCATCGCTTACCAGAACCGGCCGGATATTTTCGCGCTCGACATCCGCCGCCCGGAGCCGTTATACGCTTGCGTCGTCGAAATCGACGCCCGTACGGCCGCCGACGGCAGCGAGTTGCAGGCGCTGGATCGCGACCGGGCCAGGGAGCAATTGCAAGCGCTTTACCGGCAAGGCCTGCGCGCCGTCGCCATCGTGTTGATGCACGCCTGGCGTTATCCGGCCCACGAGTTGGCGCTGGGCGAACTCGCCGTGGCCGTCGGCTTTAAGCAGATCTCGCTGTCTCACCAAGTCAGCCCCTTGCCGAAGTTCGTCGCTCGCGGCGATACCACCGTGGTGGACGCTTACTTGTCGCCGGTGCTGCGCCGTTATGTCGAACAAGTCGAACATGGTCTGGCCGACCACGACCCCAACGCCCGGCTGTGGTTCATGCAATCCAACGGCGGCCTGGTGCGCGCCGCCGACTTTCAAGGCAAGGACTGCATCTTGTCCGGCCCGGCCGGCGGCCTGATCGGCGCGGTCGCGGTGGCGCGGCGGGCCGGTTTGTCCAAGATCATCGCCTTCGACATGGGCGGCACCTCGACCGATGTGGCGCACTATGCCGGCGAGCTGGAGCGGAGCTGCGACAGCGAAATCGCCGGCGCGCGCATCCGGGTGCCGATGATGGCGATCCATACCGTCGCGGCCGGCGGCGGCTCGATTCTGCATTTCGACGGCCTACGCTACCAGGTCGGACCCGACTCGGCCGGCGCCAATCCCGGTCCGGCCTGCTATCGGCACGGCGGTCCGCTGACCGTCACCGATGCCAATCTGCTGCTCGGCAAACTCCCCGACTTTCCGGCGGTGTTCGGTCCGAACGGCGATTTGCCGCCAGACCTTGACCGGGTGAAAACCTTGTTTGCCGAGCTGGCCGAGCGCATTCATCGCGAAACCGGCGACCGACGCGGCCCTGAACAAGTCGCCGCAGGCTTTCTCAGCGTCGCGATCGAAAACATGGCCGAGGCGATCCAGAAAATCTCGGTGCAAAAAGGTTATCACCTCGGCGAATACGCCTTGTGTTGCTACGGCGCCGCCGGCGCCCAGCACGCCTGTTTGCTGGCCGAACGCCTGGGCATGCCGCGCGTGTTGCTGCATCCGCTGGCCGGGGTATTGTCGGCCTACGGCATGGGTTTGGCGGATTTTCGGGTCTTGAAACAACGGGCTTTGGAACGACGCTGGGACGACATCGACGCCGCCGAACTGGATCAACTTTTTCTGGCCCTGGAAGGTCAAGCCCTGGCCGAGCTGCGCGAGCAAGGCGTTGCCGATCCGGAGCCGGTTCGCGAACGTCGCCTGAGCTTGCGTTACCAAGGCAGCGACACCGCCTTGAGCGTCGAATCCGGTCCGGCACCGCTAGTTCTGGCCGGTTTCGAACAACGCTATCGAAGCCGCTTCGGCTTTTGTTACGCCGACCGGCCGATTTGTATCGCCACGATCGAAGTCGAATGCATTGCCGGCGCCGAACAGCGCAGCGCGGCCGCACCGGCCGACGCCGAACCGCGCGATGGCCGGCCAGGTAGCTTCACCCGAATTTTCAGCCGGGACGCGTGGCACGCCGCGCCGGTCTACCGACGCGAAAATCTGGCGGCGGACCAAACCCTGACCGGCCCGGCCGTCGTGCTGGAGCCGACCTCGACCATCGTCGTCGAGCCCGGTTGGCGGGCGCAACGGCTGGCCGGCGGGGATCTTCTCTTGCAAGCCTGCCCGGCCTCGGCTAGCGCCGAACCGTCAACCGGCCGCGACGCGGCAAAAATATCCGACGCGGCAGCCCGCCCCGATCCGGTGCTGCTGGCGATATTCAACCAGCGCTTCATGTCGGTCGCCGAACAGATGGGCTTCGTGCTGCAAAACACCGCGCATTCGGTCAACATCAAGGAACGCCTGGACTTTTCCTGCGCGCTGTTCGACGCCGACGCCAATTTGATCGCCAACGCGCCCCACATTCCGGTGCATCTGGGTTCGATGGGCGAAAGCGTGCTTGCGTTGTTACGGGATCAGGCCGGCCGCTTCGAGCCGGGCGAGGCCTTTCTGCTGAATTCGCCTTATGCCGGCGGCACCCACTTGCCCGACATCACCGTGGTCACGCCGGTGTTCGACGCTGCCGGCCGCGAGTTACTGTTCTTCGTCGCCTCGCGCGGCCACCATGCCGACGTCGGCGGCATTTCGCCCGGCTCGATGCCGGCCCACAGCCGCGATATCGACGATGAAGGCGTGTGCAGCGCCGGCCTGAAAATCCTGGCGCGCGGCGAATTCCAGGAAACCACGATTCGGGTCTGGCTGAGCGACCATCGCCATCCAGCCCGCAATCCCGAGCAAAACCTGGCCGACCTGCAAGCCCAGATCGCCGCCAACCGCAAGGGCGCCGAGGAATTGGCCGCGCTGATCGCCAGCTATGGCCTGCCGGTAGTCAACGCCTACATGCGCCATGTGCGAGACCACGCCGAAGCCTGCGTCCGCGCGCTGTTGGCAACGCTAACCGACGGCCGTTTCGAATACGAACTGGATCAGGGCGCGAAAATCGCGGTCGCGATCACGGTAGACCGGGCCGCGCGCACCGCCCGCATCGATTTCAGCGGCACCTCGCCGCAACTGGCGGACAATTTCAATGCGCCGGCGGCGGTCTGCAAGGCCGCCGTACTGTATGTGTTTCGTACCCTACTGCACGACGACATCCCGCTCAACGCCGGTTGTCTGAAGCCGTTGGACATCGTGATTCCGGCCGGCTGCCTGCTGAATCCGCGCCCGCCCGCCGCCGTGGTCGCCGGCAACGTCGAAACCTCGCAATACGTGGTCGATGCGCTATACGGCGCGCTCGGCGTGCTGGCCGGCTCGCAAGGCACGATGAACAATCTGACCTTCGGCAACCAGGATTATCAATATTATGAAACCTTGTGCGGTGGGGCCGGCGCCGGGGCCGGCTTTCACGGCGCCGACGCCGTGCATACCCACATGACCAACTCGCGCATCACCGATCCGGAAGTCTTGGAACAGCGGTTTCCGGTGGTACTGCAAGCATTCGCGATACGTCCCGGCAGCGGCGGCGACGGACTATATCGCGGCGGCAACGGCGCGATTCGCCGCATCGAATTTCGCGAAGCGATGCGGGTTTCACTGCTGTCCAGCCATCGGCGCCTGCCGCCGTTCGGGCTGCACGGCGGCGCACCGGGCGCCCTTGGCGTCAACCGTTTGTTACGCGCCGACGGCGGCGAACAAATCCTGCCCGGCCGAGCCGAAGTCCAGGTCCAAGCCGGCGACAACTTAGTCATCGAAACGCCGGGCGGCGGCGGATTCGGCGCGGCCTAAGTCCGACGAACGCGCCGTAAAATTCAGCGGCGTGCCCTATCCCCCGCAAATCCCCGGTCGAGCGCGGCCCCCTCCTTCGGCGGACCTTGTCATCTGTTTGCAATATGCCCACCCTACCATCTAAGCCATCCGTCTCGTGAACGGATTCCGGCCCCGTTCGCCCGCCAAATCGATTGGCCTATTGTTGGCCAGACGCCGACATGGCTTTCTGCTTCAAGCGCGCGCTCGGTCCCCGTCGAAAACCATTAATAAAGGCCCCCCCCAGATGAATGCTCGATTTTTGACCCTCAACCAACTGACATGGGCTACCGCGCTATCTGCCGCCAGCCTGGTGTTTGCCGCGTCGGCCAACGCCGACAGCGACCGACGCGATGACGATAATGCCGACCGGCCGGTCACGATCGCGGTCATCGGCGATTGGCCGTACAACCCGTTACTGCTGGACAATGCACATTTGCTGATCGACTCGGTGAACGCCGACCCGGCGGTCAGCCGCTTGATCCACGTGGGCGACATTCACGCCGGCAGCATGCCTTGCACCAGCGCCGACATCCTGCCGCCGATTCCGCTGTCCAATCCGGGCTACAACCAAAAGATTTTTTACCAATTTCAGCAATTCGATAAGCCCGTCGTCTATACGCCAGGCGACAACGAATGGACCGATTGCCAAAAATCCAAGCAATTCAAAAGCGGCGACCCTTTAAAAGAACTGGCCAGCGTGCGCGGACTGTTTTTTGCGAAACCGGGTGTTACCTTAGGTAAAGAAGCCCAAGTCGTCAGTCAGGCGCGCGCCTTCGACCCAAGCTTTCCAAGCGACGCGCAATTTGTCGAAAACGCGATGTGGCAACAAGGCAAAGTCGTGTTCGCCACCTTGAACGTACCTGGCTCGAATAACGACACTCTGCCGTGGGCCGGCACTTTCGCCAATCAAGCCGCTCAGGATCAGGAAGTGGCCGAACGCACCGCCGCAGACTTGCGCTGGCTGGAAGCGACCTTCAAGAAAGCGAAAAAAGACCATGCCCGCGCCGTCGTCATCGCGATTCAAGCCGACATGTGGGACCCGGCCGCCATCACCGCCACAACCAACGAACTCTCCGCCTACACGCCGATCGTGCAAAAACTGGCCGACTTAACGGATGATTTTCGTGGTCAAGTATTGTTATTGAACGGCGATTCGCACGTCTACGGTTCCGACCGGCCGCTGGCCGACCCCAGCAGCGCCACCGGCGTGATTCACCACACCCAAGCGGTGCCCAACTTGACCCGTATTACCGTGCAAGGCTCCACTACCGCGCCGTCGGAGTGGTTGCGCCTGACCATCGATCCGAGAAAGTCCCAGCCATTCCAGTGGGAAAACGTGGCGTATTGCAACGATCCGTCGCTGAGCTGCGAATAACCGACCCCGCCCGGCGACGGCCGTCGGACGGCGGACGTCACTAGACCAAACGCGGTTGGGAAAAGCCGTTCATCCCAACCGCGTTCCGGATTTCATCCGCAGGCATCTTCTGAAGTGTGCAAACAGATGTTGCGCTGCCGTACGATTAAGGTCCATGCCGAGGACCCGATCGAATCCAATAGCCATCTTGCGATGAAAATATCGTGACGTTTTGCGTCGATGCCGGCCAACGTGCCGCCGACATTAAAACCCTGCTCGGCACCGTCAAACTCAATGGTGTCGATCCTAGCGCCAGGCTAAAAGACACTTTGCCCCCCCTCTCGGCCCGACAGCCGCATCGACGAGCCATTGCTTTTTGGCGGCATGGATTGCCTCTAGCGGAATTAAACCAGCGGTACGCTTGGGCGCTTACCACCGTTCGAGACGCGGTGCAATTATTCCGGGCGCTTCCTTACCTCACCGCACGCAACGACAAAATCCGGCCGGATTTGTATCGGGACAGGGGGCACGATTGATCGGAATACGCCCCACAGCCCTCCGTGAACACGTCAACAACCATAGCCGCCGATGAACCAGTTGTCTAAAAAATAACCAATTTAACGGAAAATCATACGCATCAGTGACTTATCACCGTCATAAACGACTTAACGACAGCGTTATCCACAAGTTTTGTGAATTTCTCGCGCTTATCCAAGGATGTTGAGCACAAGCTGGGAAAAATCGCGACTCCTTACTCGAATCTGCCATACGGCCTAGGTTACAGGCCAATTTCAGTCTTTAAATTTCAGCAACTTATTAAAAACCCTCCGCCTTAAGCCCCGGCGCTGACCAATATTCGATCAATTTGATCATTTCTTTTATTTTTCAGAAAATTAGCCTCACACTTAACGGCTTGCCTACAGAGTTATCCACAAGTTTTGTGTATAACACCCCGTTCGATGTTGCGCATTAAATGCCGCCGCCATACCCGTCGGCCAGCAACAGTCGTCGCAAGCGGTAGGCCCGGGCCGGGCCGACCAGCGCCGCGCTAAAATCAGCACCGGCGTCCAGCTCCTCGACCCGCCAGGCTTCGACCGGTCCGTATTCGTCCGGCACCTTGCGCAGCCCGCCGCCCGCCGTTACATCGAACTCGCAGAGCTCCACGCCCAGCGCGATTCCGCGACCGACTGCCTTGACGAAGGCTTCTTTCTTGGTCCATAAACGGTAAAACGCCGCGACGCGCTCGGACTCCGCCAAGCTCAGCCAAACCGCATACTCGTCTACCGAAAAACAGCGTTCCGCCAAGCCGGACAAATCTCTGGCTGGCTTGACCGCCTCGATGTCGATACCGATGTCGGCCGCGTCGGCGACCGCGATTAATAAGGCGTCGGCGGTATGCGAGACATTGAAGCCCGGCCCGCCGGACAAGGCCGGCTTGCCGAATTCGCCGACCCGGAAGCGCAATCCGGCCGGATCGCTACCGGTATAGCTGGCCAGGGTTTGCCGGAGCAAACCGCGCCCGACCACGTAGCGATCGCGCAAATGCGCAAACTTGAACGCGGCGGCTCTGGCGCGCTCGTCCTCGCTTAACACTTCGGCCAGCCGAATCGTGACCGCTTCGGGCAAATCCAAACGCCCCTGCCAAACGTCAACGAAGCCGCCGTTCATCGGCGCCCGCCGGGTCGATGCGATACCGACTGCCCTTCGAGCGCCGCTGGCGATCTCGCCGATTTGCTTCTAGAGGTCAATGAGTCGGCCGGACTGCGCCTGTACCGCTGAGCACTTTGCCGCTCGATTAAAAGGGTTTCGATCATCGCTATCCAACAGCCCAAAAACCGAAATTGTACGGCCAGCCGCCGTTAAAATCGACGCGCGGCGATTCCCTACCCGCACGACCTGAAAACGCGAAGCTTGCCGCGGGGCCTAAGCACGCTCGACCGTCATCCGATCGGTTTCTATATCCGTGCCGGGCACATTCACGTAAACTGCGGACTCAATTGATTTCCAACGGGGCGAGAATCATGTGGCTGCGAACCAGTTGCGACATCTGTTTTGAAGTTGGCGTTCCCACGCCGTTTATTCTAATGTTGCGGCCACGTAGCGGCGCGAATCAATGGATTTCCAGCGAGTTCTACACGATCAAGCCGACGGTTCAGGTTCTGGAATACACCGACGGTTACGGTAATCTTTGCCAGCGCTTGATCGCGCCGCCGGGGATTCTGTCTATCCATACCAACGCCGACATTCGCACCTCCGAACAAGTCGACGTCGCGCCCGGCGCGCCGTTCGAGGAAGTGCAAACCTTGCCCGACACGGTCTTGACCTATTTGCTGCCGTCGCGCTATTGCGAATCGGACCGCTTCATCGACCTAGCGCAAGAGATCGTCCGAGGTTACACGCCGGGCTACGACCAAGTGGACGCCGTCAATGGCTGGCTGCGCGCCAATATTCGCTTCAATCCGGCGGCCGGCCTGTCCCAACTTTCGGCGGTGGAAGTCAATCTGGCCGGCGAAGGCGTCTGCCGGGATTTAGCGCATCTGGGCATTGCCTTGTGTCGAGCTCTGTGCATCCCGGCGCGGATGGTGGTCGGTTACCTGTACGGCTTGCGGCCGATGGATTTTCACGCCTGGTTCGAAGCCTATGTGGGCGGCCGTTGGTATGCCTTCGATCCAACCCAGCGGGAACCGCGCGGCGGCCGCGTGATCGTTGCCTACGGTCACGATGCCGCCGACGTGGCCGTATTCACTCAATTCGGCCCGCCGCTATTTCCAACCCGGATGGCGGTCGGCGTCGAGCGTTTAGCCAACGCGCGGGAATGACGGCGTGCAACGGCTACGGATACAGCACGTTACCGAATATCTGTTTTCGCAGCCGGTCACGCTAAACTGTCATCGGCTGTTGCTGCGGCCACGCGAAGGCCACGACGTGCGCATCGAATCGTCGCGGCTGGACATCAGCCCCACTTACGCCATCCAGTGGTACCGCGACGTGTTCGACAACTCGCTGGCTTTGGTGCGTTTTCAGCAAACCTCCAACCGGCTGCGCATCGGCAGCGACGTCGTCATCCAGCACTACGAAGATCCGGTACGCGACATCGGTGCCGACGACTTTCCTCTCGCCGGCCCTTTTGGCTACGAGGCAGGCGAATTAGCGGACTTGGCGGCCTACCAGCGGCCGATTTTTCAGCAGGACCAGCCCGCGTTGCAATGTTGGCTGCGCGAAATCGGTCTGAAAGTCCAGACGCTGAACGCGCTGAACTTGCAAACCACCTTGAACCGGGCCATACACGACAAATTCCAATACCGAATCCGTGAGGAAGCCGGCGTGCAATCGCCGCTCCGCACGCTGCATCTGGGCAGCGGCTCGTGCCGCGACTACGCCACGCTGTTTATCGAAGCCTGCCGCTCGCTGGGTCTGGCCAGCCGCTTCGTCAGCGGCTATCTGCACGCTCCGGCGACAGAAGCCGGCAATGCCTCGACCCACGCCTGGGCCGAAGTTTATTTTCCGGGGATAGGTTGGCAAGGCTTCGACCCGACCGTCGGCCAAATGACCGGAAACCGCCATATCGCGGTCGCCGTGGCCCGCAATCCGGAAACCGTGCCGCCGGTATCGGGCAGTTTCATCGGCCCCAGACAAATCTCGACTCGGATGTTGGTCAACGTACAAGTCAATTTGTTGCGCTGACCTCGATGCGCTCGGGTTCGATAAAGCAATCGCCGCTTGTCGCAAAACCGCCAATTTGTCGCGGCCATCGGCTACCCCACATCGCAGCGGGAACGTCTAAATCCCACCTAAAAACCGCAACATTTACGCGGATTTAGAAAGTAAACACTTTAATTTCAGTCACTTAAATTCCAAAAAAAACCATCCAGCCGCTCGCGAAAATTGGCCGCGATTTTGCTAATTTCGATCTGTAAATACCCGGCTCGCCGCCAAATTGTCGGTTTTCTTACCGGCAAACGGCAATCCCCCAAACCGGGCCAGCTCTTCATTCCATTAAACCTAGAGAGAGGCAATATGTTCGAACACAAAAATTTAGACGGCCAATGGAACAAAACCATTCCGGCAACCGACAGCTTCGTTAATGGCGAAGTTCTGGAATGCCGCGACACCGTGGGCGAAGAACCCGCGAAAATCAGTCGCAAACAATACGCGGTGATCGGCGACTTGCTGGTCGAACGCTGCCTGCCGCCGGAATCCATCGGCGACACCTGGGCGCACGACGTCGGACAGTTGCCCTGGTGGGGTGCGGTGATGAATCCGCCTCACGCCGGCATGATTGCCGACTTCAACAGTCTGAACGGCGGCCTGCAACGCCGGAATCTGGACGTCGCCCACCACGTGGTCGGATACGCCGCCGCCGGCGAGGAAATCACGTTGCTGAAAACCGTGTACAGCGTCACCCGCGCCAGCGATGGCAAGGAACTCAGCGCCCCGTCGATGTTGGAGTTGCGCAAACTGTATTACGCCTAAGTCCCGCGCGGCCCCTTCGGCGCTCGGCCGAAGGGGCCGCTGGCCTGTCTCAACGCGGGCTCGATCCCGATAGACGTGCGATAGAAATACCTCCGCGCAAGACGCCTTCTGTCGCGGCTAATAGCCAATAGCCGTTCAGTCTCACCCTATGCCATCTTGAATTCCCGCCACCCTTTTGAACCCGACGTTGAGTTTGAGGGAATTGAGGAAAAGCGCAACCCACTTGAAAGCCTCCCGACAAACGGGATAAGCTAAAAAACCACGAATCAGGAAGATGCCCATGTCCAAGCCGATCGCCGCCGAATTGTTGGCCCTGCACCGAGACGAATTGCTGCGTTTCATCAAGCAACGGATCGATTGTCCGGAAACGGCATTGGATATCTTGCACGATTGCTTCATGCGCTTTTCCAACTACCTGGAGCGTCATCAGGTGCAAAACCCACGGGCGTTTCTGTACAAAATGGCGGCCAACCAAACCATAGACCACATCCGCCAGCAACGCCGCGCCGACGACCGGCGGATCGAGTTCGAGGCGTGGCCGGAATTGATCGATCCGGCGCCATCGCCGGAGGACACGATCGCCGCCCGCCAGCGCATGGCGATGTTGGAACGCATCATTGCCGAAATGCCAGAGAAAAATCGCCAGATTTTCGTGATGCGCCACATTCAACATTTATCGTTCACCGAAATCAGCCAAGTCACCGGACTGGCCTATAACAGCATCTTCAAATATCTGAACGAAGCCCTATCGTTCTGCCAGAAACGCATGCCGGATTAAGCCACGATGTCGGCCGAATCAGAACACACCGATCCAACGGATGCCCGCCTCACCGGTGCGAACGGTTTCCCGGAACTGCCGGCCGGCCCGGCCGACGAACAAGCCTTGTATTGGTTGACCTTGATCAGCTCCGGCGAGGCGAACGCCGGTCACCGCGCCGCGTTTCAAGACTGGCTGCGCGCCGATCCCACGCATCACGAAGCTTGGCGGCGGGCGCAAGCCTTGTGGCGGGACATCGCCCAACTGGGCGTCGTGGCCGCGCCGATAGCTACAGCTTCGCTCAGCGACGCCCACCGTTCGCCTCGCAGATTCGGAATTCAACACTTGGGGCTGGCGGCTAGCGTTCTGATCGCGGCGGTCTTGTCGAGCAACCAGCTTGGCCTCTGGCTGGCCGATCATCGCACCGCGCCTGGCCAACAGTTGGCCGTGGCGTTAGCGGACGGCTCGCAACTGTTGCTGGATACCGATACCGCCGTTTCGGTGCATTACAGCGACACCCGCCGGCTACTGGAGCTGCACCGCGGCAAGATCTGGTGCCGGGTCGCCGCCAACGCCGACCGGCCGTTCGAGGTAAGTACAGGGCAAGGCACGGTGCGCGCGCTAGGCACCGCCTTTGACGTCGCCGAACAAGACGACCGCACCGAGGTCACGGTTTACGAACATGCGGTGCGCATAGACTTGGCGAACGGCGCGCACCTGCCGATGTTGGCGGAAGGCACCGCCGTCGGCTTCGGGGAGGGTTTGGAACCGGTTAACGCCGAGGCCGACACCACTACCGCATCGGCCTGGCACCGACAACAACTACAGTATTTCAACCGGCCGCTTTCGGAAGTGGTGGCCGAACTCAACCGCTACCGGCGCGGCCGGATTTTTCTGGCCGAACGGGATTTGGAACAACTTCGCCTGAGCGGCATTTTCGACACCAGCCGTCCGGACGAAGCGCTGGCTCTAATCACCGAAAGCTTGGGCTTGCACGCCTACCAACTTGCCGGACGCTGGGTATTCTTGCGGCGCGGATAAGTCTTCCGCCAAAACGCCGGTTACGAGGTTTTCTCTCTCGCCGAGCAGCGCCTAAGGACCGGGGCTTCGACTCCGCTCAGCCACCGGTGCCCCCTCTCAGCCAACGGCACCCCCCCTGTCAGCTCGCAGCGACTACGCTCGGCCAACGGCAAGCCCTCTCAGCCCGTAGCGACTACATTCAGCCAACGGCAAGCCTTCTCAGCCCGCTCGGCGGCTCAGTTGAGCCGGCGGCCCTATCAATCAGCCTGTGCGTCTCCTGGATCGAATAACTTGCGACTCTTCCAAACTCGAACAGCGCGCGAGTACACAGTCTGATCCGATCGAATACGTCCCGTCACCGCCAACTTCCTCGCCGCGTTGAACCGAAACGTCGAACCGTTCCATGAGCCTAACCAAACAGTTCATTGATCGGAGCCAAACCGTTCGCTGAGCGGGGCCGAACCGTTCGCTGAGCGGAGCCGAAGCGTAGACCCGGCCGCATCCGCGTAATCCGCATCTCAACCCAAACACATCCCGCTAGAGCCGTCTCCCAAACCCAGCCGAATCGATCGAGCAAAAATAATTTGAAAATTCCGATTTTGCGTTTCGTCTTATTTCTCAAGGGCCAAGACCGGCTCTAAATAACCACGAATTTCGCAAAAGGAGTTTTTATGGATTTTTCGCCCCGCCTGCCGTTAAGCCTCGCCGTGGCCGCCGTTCTCGCCGCGCGACCGGCCGCCGCCGAACCGGTGGAATTCGCCATCCCCGCGCAGAGCCTGTCGCAATCCTTGTTGGCCTATTCGCAAGCCACCGGAATCCGCATCGCATTCAACGAAGAACTGACGCACGGTTTGCACGCCCCAGCCCTCGCCGGCCGCCTAGAACCGGAACCAGCCTTGAAACAATTGCTGAGCGGTAGCGGACTGAACTTTCGGTTTACGACACCACAGGCGGTGGTGTTGAGCCAGGATGCGCGCCATAAGCCCGGCGCCAGCCACTTAGATTTAGCGCCCGCCGCGATGCCACCGGTAACCGTATTGGGCACGCCGGTTTATGCCGCGGACGATCCCCACAATCCGGACTACGGCTTACCCAACACTCAAACCGCCACCAAAACCGATACGCCGATCATCGATACGCCGTTCTCGGTACAAGTGGTTCCGCGCGCCGTCATTAACGACCGAAAAGCCAATTCGCTGCAGCAAGCGGTGGAAACCGTCAGCGGCGTGGGTTTCATGCCGGTCGACGGTGGCGTTTACAACGTATTCGTGCTACGCGGCTTTGTCGGCGATTCGGCGGTTTTCCGGAACGGTATGCGCTTGGAGGGATTTAACTTCGACACCGCCAATCTGGAGCGGATCGAGGTGTTGAAAGGGCCGTCGGCGATGTTGTACGGCCGTGGCCAGCCTGGCGGTTTGGTCAATATAGTCACCAAACAAGCCTTGGACCGCGACTACCATTCCATCGAACAGCAATTCGGTTCCTACGATTTCTATCGCACTCATTTGGATTTCGGCGGTCCGCTAAACGCCGACAAAACCTTGCTTTACCGCTTGAACATCGCCTATCAGGACAACAATTCGTTTCGCGATTACGTGTCGATGGAACGGGTATTGGTGGCGCCGACTTTGACGTGGCGGCCGTCAGACCGCACCGAGCTTAGTCTCGGTCTGGAGTTTCAAAACGACGACTTCCAACGCGACGACGGCATACCTGCCGTGCTTAATCGCCCCGCCAACATTCCCATTAGTCGCTTTCTCAACGATCCTAAAGACCCGCTGGACAATCAGGACCAGTTGGCGATCAATCTGAATTGGCATCATCAATTCGACGACAACTGGACCGTCCGCCATCATTTCATGGCGGTACCGCACAAAACCTATATGGACCGGGCCATCAAGCCAGTATTTTTGCTGGACGACAACCGTCGCGTGTTCCGGAACGGCGTCGGCCAGACCGACGATCAGGCGTTTTACGCATCGGACTTGTCGCTGACCGGCAAATTCCGGACTGGCGGGTTAAAACATGAGGTATTGTTGGGGTACGACTATTTCCAAAAGGAAAGCCTCTACCGCTTCCACGCCTTCGATACCTCGCCGTTCGCGGCGGTGGATATTTTCAATCCGGTATTTCCGGCATTACCGGTCGACTTGGTGGATTTTGCGGGTTGGGGCGATTTTCGCCAAGTCAGCGTCATGAAGGACCGCTGGCACGGCGTGTATTTTCAAGATCAGATTCAGTTGCTGAACAACCTGTTTCTGACCGGCGGCGGCCGCCACGATTGGGCCGAGACTGGGCGGGGCGACAATTTTGCGGATTCGCTCAGCGCGGCGCAAGCCAATTTCAGTTACAACCGTACCGAACGTTTCAGCCCTCGCGTCGGCATTTTGTACAAGCCGCTGCCTTGGTTGTCGATCTTCGGCAATTTTAACGCGGCCTTCGGTACCAACAACGGCCGCTCGGCGGACGGCCGGCCTTTTGCGCCGGAAACCTCCTCGCAATTCGAAACCGGTATCAAAAGCGAATTTTGGGACGGCCGCCTAACGGCGAATTTGGCGTTTTATCACTTGGAAAAACGCAACGTACTCACCGCCAATACCCAAACCGTCGCCGACTTGACCGACCAATCCGCGATCGGCGCCGCGCGCAGCCGAGGTTTGGAGTTCGATCTGAACGGCAAACTGACCGACAATCTCAGCATCAACGCCGCCTACGCCTGGACCGACACCAAGATCACCCAGGACAACGACGGCAATCAAGGCCATCAACTGCCGCTGGCGCCGCGCCATTCCGGCAGTATCTGGACTCGTTACGAAGTGGATGCCGAACCACTGCGCGGTCTGAGCTTGGCAGCCGGCGCTTTCCTGGCGGGCGTGCGACAGGGCGACAAGGAAAACAGCGTGCAACTGCCGGGGTATGTGCGGGTGGATAGCGCGATCAGTTACCGCTTTCGCGCGATGGGATCGACGATGACCGCGCAATTCAACGTCAACAATCTGCTGGACAAGATTTATTACGTCGGTACCGACGCTATCGATTCGGCGATTCCGCGCGCGGACATCATTCCGGGAGCGCCGCGCACGTTCCTGGGCTCGCTTAAGGTTGAATTTTAACCATGCCCCGCAACCGGTGTTCTAAGTGTGATGGCAAGCTTAAAATCGCTCGACCGAGCCACGTTCTTTCGACCGACTCGCCGCAAATCGATCCGGCTCCATTCTCGACTCCCCGGAACACGCAATTTTTGTGCGAATCCGGGCGTATCGCCAGCAAAGTGTCCTTACTCTGGTTTTTAAAAACGACGTAATTCTACTTTGTCAGATTTGTTCAAGACCGTCATGCCCGCCGGGAATCGGGCATCCAGTGCCATGGATGGTATGGCTTAAATCCGTCCTTGGCGTCTGGATTCGCTCCGCGCTCCAACGGGTCCGGCAATCCATGCCGGAACGACGTAGCACTAAGCAACCATCGTTGTAGGGAGGGACGAGGCAATGCTTTCGGCAAACCGGCAACGCCCCGGTTCGCCGGCATGTGTAACCAAGTCTCGCGGCACCGCTTTCGATACCACGAAGTGCCGCCGCAGTCGCGGAACGACTATTTCTCGAGCTTGGCCTTCAACCCGCTCAAACCGTCCTTGATAAATTGAGTCATGGCCCTGACGGCGGCTTCGTCGCTGAGGTTTTCCGGCGGGGTGTTGCCGGTGTCGCCGCGATAAAACCGGCTTTTCACGGTCACCACGCTACTGTCGGCGCCATCGCCGGGGGCGACTTTCAAATCGACGGTGTGCGAACTGGTCGGGAAGGCCTTGACGTTTTCGGCTTTCAAGCGATAGCTGTATTCGTGCTCGGGCTCGCTGTAGTAATCCAGTTCCTCGACGACGCTTTCACCGTTTTGAAAGGTGAGTTTGCGGGTGCCGCCGCTGGCATTTTTGCCGTCGCCTTCGGCGGCTTTCAAATCGGGATGCCATTGGCCGATGTCGTCGAAATTTTTGACCGCTTCCCAAACCTTGGCGACCGGCGCCTGAATAGTGACGCTTTCCTTGGCTTTTTGCGGGGTCGGACCGTGCGCCAGAACGGAATTGGACAGTAGCAGCGCACCGAAGGAGAGTAGCAATTTTTGCATCGTAATGACCGGTAGTGGATAAAAGCCCGGCATTATCGACGGCGGCGACCTGGTCAGACTCGGGAACATATCCTGAGTTTTATCAGGTTTATTTCATTGTTTTTAACCTCAAACCGTCCAGCGCTACGGCTCGCCTCGCATGATGCGTTAGACTTATCCGGAGCCGGTCGCGCAACCGCGCAAAAACAATTCGCAGGATTGCCGGACCCAAGCTTCGACCTGCGCCTCGTCCGGCGTCGGTTCCAGACCGAGTTGTAGGCGCTGAAAGCGCTCGTTGCGCAAGGCACTGACGAACTGGCCGGCCAAAAACTCCGGGTCGCCCGGCCGAATTCGGCCCAGCTGCTGCTGCGTGGAAAAGTAACGGCTCAACAAGTCCAACGTGCGGCGCGGGCCATGCTCGTAGAATTGAATGGCGAGATCGGGAAAGCGCGGCGATTCGCCGATCAGAATGGCCCGCATCCTGACCACTTCCGGGCGCGATACCCGAAACAAGAATTGCGTGCCGAATTCGACCAGCGCCACCTCCGGAACTATGTCGCCGGCCAACGTGTCGATAATGCGGTCGCTGCAACGCTTGATCAAGGCTCCGAACAAGCCGGCCTTGCCGCCGAATTCGTTATAGATGGTGCGTAGCGATACCCTGGCGTCACGAGCAATGGTTTCCATGGCCAAGTTGCCGTAGCCGTGTTCCAGGAATAATTGCAGCGCCGCGTCCAATACGCGGTCGCGGCTTTGTTGCTCAGCGCCCTTGGGAGGGCGTCCGCATTTCACCATCGGTAAAACCCAATAAATTCAGTTGACTCGAACCAAGATGATACCCTAGACTTAACGGTAATATGTATTACCGTTTTAGATAGCGCAGGAGCGTTAACCGCCATGACACGAATAAATCAGCCCTCGGTCCCGCCGGCAAAATCCGCCGTATTTTTCTCGACACCGTTCACGCCTGGCGTGCTGGCACTACTGGCCTTGCTGCAGTTTTTACTCAGCGGTTGCGGCGAAACCGGCAATGCCGCCAATGGCGCGCCGCCGCCGGCCGCCGTCAAAGCCGCTCAGCCGCTGGCCCAGAGCGTCACCGAGTGGGACGAGTATACCGGCCGGGTCGAAGCGATCAGCTCGGTGGAAGTCCGTGCCCGAGTTGGCGGTTATCTGGAAAAGGTCAATTTCACGGCCGGCGCCAAGGTCAACAAGGGCGACTTGCTGTTCGTCATCGATGCCCGGCCCTATAAGGCCCAACTAAACTACGCCATCGCCGAACTGGAGCGCGCCAAATCCAAGCGCGAACTGGCCAAGAACGACTGGAGCCGCGCCGAAAACCTGGTCAAGGCCAAGGCGATTTCCACCGAAGAATACGACACCCGCGCCAAAGGCTGGCGCGAAGCGGACGGTGCGGTGCAATCGGCCGAAGCCAACGTCTACGCCGCCCGCCTCAACGTCGAATACTGCGAGATCCGCGCACCGATCGCCGGCCGGGTGGGCCGGGAAATGCTGACCGCCGGCAATCTGGTCACCGGCGGCGACGTAACGGTGTTGACCAACGTGACCTCGATCGATCCGGTCTATGTCTATGTCGATGCCGACGAGCAATCCTTATTGAAATACCGGCGCCAGGCCTTGCAACGCAAGCCCGGCGCGGCCGAACTGAAAGGCACGCCGGCCGAAGTGGCGGTAGCTGACGAATCCGGCTTCCCGCATCGCGGCCAGCTCGATTACGTGGCGCCGCAGGAAAACCGCGCCACCGGCACGATCGCCCTGCGCGGCGTATTCGCCAATCCCGACGAACTGCTCAGTCCGGGCTTGTTCGCCCGGATGCGCGTGCAAGGCGGCGCGCCCTACGACGCGTTGCTGATACCCGATAGAGCCGTCGGCACCGACCAAGCCCAGCGCTTCGTATGGGTGATGAATCAGGAACAACAAGTCGAATACCGCAAGGTCACGCCGGGCGCGCGGATCGGCGAAATGCGCGTGATCAGCGACGGCTTGCGGGCCGGCGAGTGGGTCGTCGTCGAAGGCCAGCAAAAGCTGCGGCCCGGCACCAAGGTTAATCCGGAACGCATCGCCCTGAACTCGGGACAAGGAACCTAAGCCATGGGAAATTTCACCCGCTTTTTCATCGACCGGCCGATATTCGCGTCGGTACTTTCGATCTTGATCGTGTTGGTCGGCGGCTTGGCGCTGATCGGCCTGCCGATCGCCCAATATCCGGAAATCGCCCCGCCGACGGTCGTGGTCAGCACCAGCTACCCTGGCGCCAACGCCAGCGTCGTCGCCGAAACGGTGGCGACGCCGATCGAACAAGAGGTCAACGGCGTCGAGGATATGTTGTATATGTCGTCGAACTCGACCAACAGCGGCAACTTGTCTCTGACCATCACCTTCAAACCCGGCACCAATCTGGACAAGGCTCAGGTGCTGGTCCAAAACCGGGTTGCGTTGGCCGAGCCGCGCTTGCCGGAAGAAGTGCGCCGGCAAGGCATCAGCGTTAAAAAGCGCAGCCCCGATTTGAGTCTGGTCGTCAATCTGGTCTCGCCGGACAAACGCTACGACAGCGTCTATCTGAGCAACTACGCCCTGCTGCAAATCCGCGACACGCTGGCGCGTTTACCGGGTGTCGGCGATATTTTGGTGTTCGGCGCTCGCGATTACAGCATGCGTCTGTGGCTGAATCCCGAGCAAATCGCCGCCCGCAACCTGACTGC
The DNA here is from genome assembly GCF_050275925.1 of Methylomonas sp. MS20. Classification (NCBI taxonomy): domain Bacteria; kingdom Pseudomonadati; phylum Pseudomonadota; class Gammaproteobacteria; order Methylococcales; family Methylococcaceae; genus Methylomonas; species Methylomonas sp. MS20. Next base: position 2,287,590 of record NZ_CP189962.1, on the reverse strand, counting down.
CAACGACGTAGTCAGTGCGGTCCGCGAGCAGAACGTCCAGGTCGCGGCCGGCGTGGTCGGCCAACAACCGGCGGCCGGCGAGACCGCTTACCAATATACGATCAGTACCCTGGGCCGCTTGACCGAACCCGAACAGTTCGGCGACATCGTCATCAAGCAGGACAAGAACGGCGAGATCACCCGTCTGAAAGACGTGGCCCGCATCGAGTTGGGCGCCAAGGATTACAACGCCGGCCTGTATCTGGACGGCGAACCCACCGTCGGTCTGGCGATGTTCCAACTGCCCGGCTCCAACGCGCTGGAAACCAAGGCAGCGGTGGTCAAGGCGATGGAAGAGTTGAAAACCCGCTTCCCCGAGGGCCTGGATTACATCCTGGTTTACGACACCGTGGTGTTCGTGCAGCAATCGATAGATGCCGTGGTCAAAACCTTGTTCGAGGCCTTGCTGCTGGTGGTGTTGGTCGTCATCGTGTTCCTGCAAAACTGGCGGGCGGCGGTGATTCCGCTGCTGGCGGTGCCGGTGTCGCTGATCGGCACCTTCGGCGTGATGGCCGCGCTGGGCTTATCGCTGAATACCTTGTCGTTGTTCGGTTTGGTGTTGGCGATCGGTATCGTCGTCGACGATGCCATCGTCGTCGTCGAAAACGTCGAGCGCCATATCGCCGAAGGCCTGCGCGCCCGCGAAGCCACCAAACTGGCGATGCGCGAAGTGGTTGGGCCGATTATCGCCACCGCGTTGGTATTGGTGGCGGTATTCGTGCCGACCGCCTTCATCACCGGCGTGTCCGGGGCGTTTTACAAGCAGTTCGCGCTGACGATCGCGGTCTCGACGGTGATTTCCGCGTTTAACTCGCTGACCTTAAGTCCGGCCTTGTGTGCGCTGTTGCTCGACCGCGCCCACGGCGACAAAGACTGGTTTACCCGTTTGGTGGATAAAACCTTCGGCTGGTTTTTCGTACCGTTCAACCGCTTTTTCGATCGGATCAGCGTCGGTTATTCCAAACTGGTCAGCCGAATGATACGGACCACGGCGGTGGTGCTGATCCTATACGTCGGCCTGAACGGCTTGAACTTCCTGGCCTTCGAAAAAGTGCCGACCGGCTTTATTCCTCAGCAGGATCAAGGCTATCTGATTCTATACGCGCAGTTGCCGGATGCGGCGGCGCTCGGCCGCACCCAGGACGTCGTGCAAAAAGCCACCAAAATCATGTTGGAAACCGAGGGCGTCGCTCACGTCAACGCCTACGCCGGTTGGTCGATTCTGACCGGCGCCAACCAGTCCAACGTCGCGACAATGTTCGCCCGGCTGGACGGTTTCGACGCTCGCGCCGGCCGGCCCGACCTGCACGCCAGCAAATTGGTCAAAACCTTAGGTCAACGCTTGTCCGGCATCGGCGACGCCTACATCGCGGTGTTCGAGCCGCCGCCGATTCGCGGCATGAGTTCGGTCGGCGGCTTTAAATTGCAAATCCAGGACCGTAACAACGCCGGCATAGCCGCATTGCAGCAAACCGCCAACGAAATGATAGGCCAAGGCAATCAGCAACCGGGTTTGGTGGGCTTGTTCACCACCTTCAGGGCCGGCGTGCCGCAATTGTTTGTCGATGTCGATCGCGCCCGCGCCAAATCAATGGACGTGCCGCTAAGCGATATTTTCAACACGCTGCAAATCTATCTGGGTTCGCTATACGTCAATGACTTCAACGCTTTCGGCCGCACCTACCAAGTAGTCGCCCAAGCCGACGCCGAGTTTCGAATGAAACCCAAGGACATCGCCGAGCTGAAAACTCGCAACCAGACCGGCGGCATGGTGCCGCTCGGCGCATTGGCCAAGGTCGAGGAAATCAGCGGTCCTGATAAGATCACCCGCTACAACATGTATCCGGCCGCCGAAATCAACGGCGCTACCTTGCCCGGCGTCAGTTCGGGCCAGGCCATCTCGGTGATGAGCCAATTGCTAAAGTCCTCGCTGCCGCCCGGCTTCGACTTCGAATGGACCGAGTTGAGCCTGCAGCAAGTCTTGGCCGGCAACGTGGCGCTGCTGGTGTTTCCGCTCAGCGTCGTCTTTGTATTCCTGGCGCTGGCTGCTCAGTACGAAAGCTGGTCCTTGCCGTTCGCGGTCATTTTGATCGTGCCGATGTGTATCCTGTCGTCGATGACCGGAGTCTGGTTAGCCGGCATGGATAACAACATCTTCACCCAGATCGGTTTCATCGTGCTGGTGGGCCTAGCCAGCAAGAACGCGATTTTGATCGTCGAATTCGCCAAACACCGGCAAGAATCGGGCTTGAACCGCTTCGACGCGGCGGTCGAGGCCGCCCGCATCCGTTTGCGGCCGATTTTGATGACCTCGTTCGCCTTTATCATGGGGGTGTTTCCGCTGGTCGTCGCCAGCGGCGCCGGCGCGGAATCCCGGCGCCTGTTGGGGACCGCGGTATTCAGCGGCATGATCGGCGTGACCGTGTTCGGCCTGCTGCTGACGCCGGTGTTTTACGTGACGGTGCAAGCGATCGCCCAGCGTTTGAAACCGACCCACCCCTCTAGCCCCGCGCAGGGAGAACACGATGCCTAAAGCGATTTTCTCAATAGTCTTGCGACCGCTACCCGCTTTGCTATTCGCCGCCTATTTGCCAGGCTGCGCGGTCGGCCCGGATTACCAAACGCCGACCACCGAACTGCCGGCCGGCTTCGCCAATGCCCAGGGTCCGCAGTTCGCCGCCGGCGATGTCGAAGTCCACTGGTGGACCTTATTCGGCGACAGCCAGTTACAGGACTTGGTCAATACTGCGGTTGAACACAATTACGACCTAGCGGCCGCCCGCGCCAATCTGGAACAAGCCAGGGCTTTGTATTTGGAATCCGGCCTAAATCTGTTGCCGACCGTGACTTCCCACGCCAATTACACCGAGCAAAAGCGCAGCACCTCGGCGCTGAACAACCGGGCCTTCGTACCTCGCGAACTGAAGCTGTACAACATGGGTTTCGACGCGTCCTGGGAGCTGGACGTGTTCGGCCGGGTGCGGCGCGGCGTCGAGGCCAGCAACGACCAAACCGAGGCGGAGCAAGCCACGCTACGCGATGTCGGCGTCAGTCTAATCGCCGAAGTGGCGCGCAATTATTTCGAGTTGCGCGGCTTGCAGCACCAGCTAGCCATCAACCGCGATAACGCCGAAAACCAACGCCAAACACTGGAACTGACTCAGGTTAGACTGATCAACGGCCGCGGCACCGAACTGGATACCAACCAAGCCGAAGCGCAATTGGCCAACACCCGAGCGGCGATACCCAATCTGGAAGCCGCGATCAGCCGGACTATCCACCGCTTGAGCGTGTTGACCGGACGCCTGCCCGATGCGTTGACCGGCGAACTGTCGCCGGACAAGCCGCTACCGACGGCGCCCGAGACGATTCAGATCGGCGACCCCGGCCAGTTGCTGCAACGCCGGCCCGACATCCGGGTCGCCGAACGCAATCTGGCGGCGGCGACCGCGCAAATCGGCGTCGCCACCGCCGACCTGTTCCCGCGCGTAACCTTCGTCGGCAATCTGTCTCTGGAAGCCAGTACCTTGTCCAATGTCGTCGCGCCGGGGTCGGAATCGTATTCGGTCGGCCCGAAAATCAGTTGGGCGGCCTTCGATCTAGGCCGAGTCTACGCGCGGATCAAGGCCGCGGATGCCAGTAGCGAAGCCAGTCTGGCGCAATATCAGCAAACCGTGTTGCTGGCCCTGGAGGAAACCGAGAATGCGTTGGTCGCGTATAACCAGGAGCGGGTCCGCCGCGCCGAATTGACCACCGCCGCCAAAGCCAGCGAAAAAGCCGTAGAGTTGGCGCGCTTGCGTTACCGCGAGGGCGTCTCCGACTTTTTGACGGTGTTGGAAGCCGACCGACAACTGCTGGCAAACCAAAATCTGCTGGCGCAAAGCCAAACCGCCACCGCGACCGCACTGGCGGCAGTCTATAAGGCGCTGGGCGGCGGTTGGCAGATCGTGCCGGACGCACAAGCTCAAACCGAAGCCGCGCCGCGAACAACCGCGCGATAAAGCGCTCTCGCGAATCGGCCGGCCAACGCAACAGCAAACGATCGGTAAGCCTGTGCTGACACGATGGCTGCGAAATCGACCTTCCAAGGTTGACGGCGTTCTCCCGTTCCATGCTACGAACGACCGGTCGAGCGACTTCTAACGCCTTGCCGGCGGCGCGACCGGTAGATCGACGTCCCCCATCGGCGACCCAAGGACTCGAACGCACCCTCGGCCGCCGTCCTTGCTGATACCCTGTAACCTTGTCCCTGATGAAAACCAGCGGCCAGCTAACATGAGTCAGCAATTCATTACGAGAACTACCTCTAAAAAAGTGCGGCATATCACGCCATGACTGCGTGATATGCCGCAGTTTCAAAATTCTTGGCAACCCCCGATCGCTTGTAAGCCGCGTCTTACATGGCTTTCCGGGGTTGGCATAAGGATTGCCTAATGTATTAAGCGAAACAACGCCAAGGCTCCGATCAGCCGATCCTTGACAACCAAGATTCGCTTAAATTTATTTTGCAAAAAACAAGGGTAAGTCTTATGAAATCCGTATTAGCCAAAGCCATTGGATTGGTCATCGCCGGCACTGCTCTGAGCGGCTCGGCAGCCGCGTCCACAACGATGTACAACACCTTTACCACCACCGATACTTCCGCGACCGATGGCTGGACTCGCACGTTCGACGGCGCCGACGTTGACAGCGTGGCGACCGGTCCGGAAAGCCAAGGCAACAAAGGTACATTGGTACCCTGGGTAGGCACCACCGGCAATGCGCTGCCGTATAGTTACAGCGGCTCCTCTCACTTGAACTGGGCCGTGCAATTGAGCGGAGCAGGCGACAGCGCGGTGATTTCCGCCGCCGATTCCGCCAAGTACGCGGGTACCGTTACCGGCTTCACGCAAGCTGAAATCGACACCGGCGGCGGTGCCTGGAACGACAACGGCTTGAATGCGCAAGGCCAAGCCACTGTCAATGGCCCAACCGGTTGGAGACATCAAACCGACATCGGCCTGATCAGCTCCGACGTTACCCAAAAAGTTACGATCAACTTGTCCACGACCAATAGTTTGTTCAGCCGCTTCGGCGTCACCGTGTTCGAAGGCATGGATACCAATACCGGTAACTACAGCCACCACGGCTCCTGGAACTGCCCAGGTTGCACTCCGGCAAAACCCTTTACCGCCGAAAATCCGTTCGGCACCACCGGCCTGACCAATATCGGTCATAGCGACAACGTCACCGATACCATCGGCTACACCTTTATCGCCGAAGCCGGCAAAGTCTACTCGCTGTATCTGGGCGGCGTGGGTTTCGACCGCTGGAATAGCGGTGTCGCGGGCTACAAATTGGATCTTGCGACATCACCGGTACCAGTCCCCGGCGCCGTCTGGCTGTTCGGCAGCGCGATCGCCGGCATGATCGGCGTCAACCGCCGTCGCCTGTCGGCCGCTTGAGTTCTCTATAGGCGTTACAGTTAACGGTAGCGCCTAGGGTCGCGCCACCCGAACACCGCGTTAACAAAAGCCGCCACGGATGGCGGCACCTTCAGCGGGCGGCCGCCCGGCCGGATCGGAAGCCGGCCCAGGCCGACTCCAAATTTACAGCAAGTGTTTGACAGCCTGTCTCTCCTCTTTTAGCTCCGCTTCGTTCAAGCGCAAGCGCTCCAAACTAAATTCGTTGAGATCAAGAGCCTTGACGATGCTAATCCGGCCGTCCGCGACGGTCACCGGAAACGAATACACCAAGCCTTCCTCGATACCGTAACTGCCGTCGGAGGCCACCGCCATGCTGACCCAGTCGTCAATCTCGGTGCCGTGCGCCCAAATCCGCATGTGTTCGATCGCCGCATGTGCAGCGGAAGCCGCGCTGGACTGACCTCGTACTTTTATCACTTCCGTGCCGCGATGTTGCACGGTCGGAATGAACTCGTTAACAAACCACTCGCGTTCCACCAGCGACAACGCATCCAACCCCTTGACCTTGGCGTGATGCAAATCCGGATACTGCGTGCAGGAATGATTGCCCCAGACCATGACGTTTTTGATGTCGCGGCTGATTACACCGCACTTTTCGGCCAATTGTCCGATCGCTCGCTTATGATCCAGCATCGCCATCGCGGTAAAGCAATCCGGCCCCAAGTCGGGCGCATTGCTGATCGCGATCAGCGCGTTGGTATTGGCCGGATTGCCGGTCACCAAGACTTTCACGCGGCGACTGGCGTATTCGTTCAGCGCCCTCCCCTGCACCCGGAAAATCTCGGCGTTGTCCTTCAGCAAATCGGCGCGCAACATGCCGGGACCGCGTGGTTTGGCACCCACCAAAAACGCATAATCGATGTTATCGAACGCCACTTTCGGATCGTCGGTCATGACAATTTTTTGCAGCAAGGGATAGGCGCAGTCGTTCAGTTCCATGACTACACCTTGCAAGGTTTGCATGGCCTGAGGCACTTCCAGCAAGCGCAACACGATGGGTTGCTCCGGCCCCAGCAATTCGCCGGACGCCAACCGAAACAACAGAGAGTAACTGATTTGGCCTGCCGCCCCGGTTACGGCAATATCGATGGGGGTTTTCATCCGCGGTCCTCGTTATTATTAGACTGTCATCCACGCGCCGGAGGGCGACTTTCGACTTTTCAATATGACATAAAGTATTTGGGCAAACAACTGCAATTCCCCGCCCCTAGCCGCCGTCGCCGTTTTCGAGCGGCACCGCCAACTTTCTGTATAATGGCCCGCCGGATTCCGCGCCGCGCCGCGTCTCTCTTTCCCGATACACAGGCAGGTTAATGAAAAAGTTGTTATTTCAATTCGATACCGATACCCATCCTTCCGTTTTCGATACCGTTGTCGCATACGACGGCGGCGCCGATCATGTCATCGGCCACGGCGGCCTCACCCCGGAAAACGTCGGCGCCTTGGTGGACGGCTGCATTTTTACCCGCGCCCCTAAAGACAAAAAATACACCGCGATTTTCATTGGCGGCAGCAATATGGAAGCGGGACAGAACTTGTTGGCGGCCGTGCAACAGCACTTTTTCCCCGGCTTTCAGGTATCGGTGATGCTGGACAGCAACGGCAGCAACACCACGGCGGCGGCGGCGGTGGCCAAAATCGCCAGTAGCGGCAACCTGAAAGGCAAGAAAGCTGTCGTTCTGGCCGGCACCGGCCCGGTCGGCCAACGTGCGGCGGCGATGATGGCTCTGGAAGGCGCGCAAGTATCGATTACCTCCCGGCATATTTTCAACGCCGAAAAAGCCTGCTTCGCGATGAAGGAGCGTTTCGACGTTGACCTGACGCCTATCGAGGCTGCCGACCTGGACGCCCGCGCCGAGGCGGTCAAGGATGCGAATATCGTGCTGGCCACCGGCGCGGCCGGCGTCGAACTGCTCAAGCCCGAGCATTGGCAAGACAATCCGCACCTGGAAATCCTCGCCGACGCCAACGCCACCCCGCCGGTCGGTATCGGCGGCACCGAAGTCATGGACCGAGGCGAATTGCGCCACGGCAAGATCATCTGGGGCGCCATCGGCTTCGGCACCCTGAAACTGGCCTTGCACCGCGCTTGCATCGCCAAACTATTCGAAAGCAACAAACAGGTCTTCGACGCCGAAATTATTTTCGACCTCGCCAAAGTGATGGCGTAAGCAGGCGCCGCCAGTCCATGCCGGCTCTTGCCAACCGCTTTCGCGCGCAAGCCTCCGAAATCTTTCGGGCCGGCGTGATCGCCGCCGATCCCCGGCTAGCGGTTCAGCGCCATCTGCAAACCGACGGCGAGCGCTTATTCTTAGGTCTGCGTAGCGGCAACTGGCGGCACATTCATTTGATCGGCTTCGGTAAAGCCGCCTGCGCGATGACCGATGCCGCCCAGGAAATCATCCCCCACGCCTGGCTGGCCGAGAAAGGCATCGTTGTCACCAACTACGATAACGTCGATCTGGTGAAAAACTGCCAGGTGTTCGGTGCCGGCCATCCATTACCGGACGCGTCGGGCCTGCATGCGGCCAAAACCGTCGCCAGACGACTGGCCCAAGCCCAGGCCGGCGAACTGGTGCTGGTCATGGTGTCCGGCGGCGGCTCGGCCTTGCTAGCCTACCCGGCCGAATCGCTTACGCTGGCCGACAAAATCACCACCACTCAAGCGCTATTGGCCTGCGGCGCCGACATCCGCCAAATCAATTGCGTGCGCAAACATCTTTCCAGACTCAAGGGCGGCGGCCTAGCCAGACTCGCCGCGCCGGCCGACTTGCATGCCTTGATACTCTCCGATGTGCTGGGCGACGATTTGAGCGCGATCGCCAGCGGCCCGACCGTCCCCGACGACAGCACCTATGCCGATGCGATTGCAATCCTGGACTCGTTCGGCATCGGCCGGCAAATACCGCTCGCGGTCCAAAACCATTTACGACAAGGCGCGCAAGGCTTGCACCCGGAAACCCCGAAAAGCGGCGACCCACTGTTTATTCGCACCAGCCACGCCTTGATCGGCGGCAACACAATCAGCGTGAACGCGGCAATGCAGAGAGCCGCGGAACTGGGCTATCGAACCCAGCTTTACAGCACGCAATTGTGCGGAGAAGCCAGCGCCGTCGCCGAGCAATGGGCATTGAAAGCTAAAGCCATGATGACGGAAATCCGCCAACCGACCGCGCTGATCGCCGGCGGCGAAACCACAGTGACCTTGCAAGGCAGCGGCAAGGGCGGCCGCAACCAGGAACTGGCGCTGGCGTTCGCGATTAGCGCCGAGCGTGTCGGTCTGGCAGCCGGCTGGACGCTGTTGAGCGGCGGCAGCGACGGCCGCGACGGCCCGACCGATGCCGCCGGCGCCATCGTCGACGGCGGCACCTTGACCAGAATTCGCGCGGCGGGACTCGACCCGGCGGCACGGCTAGCCGATAATGACTCATACCCCGCGCTGCAAGCGGCCGACGATTTGCTGATTACCGGTGCCACCGGCACCAATGTGGCGGACCTGCAAATCCTGCTGCTGCATCCCAACGAATAACTCGAACCTGATTAGGAGAAAACCATGTTTAACGCATCGATGACCATTGCCGGCTTTGACGACGAGCTGAACCAGGCAATCGCAAACGAACGCCGCCGCCAGGAAGACCACATCGAATTGATCGCTTCCGAGAACTACGCCAGCCCGCGGGTGCTGGAGGCTCAAGGCACCTTGCTGACCAACAAGTACGCCGAAGGTTATCCGGAAAAACGCTATTACGGCGGCTGCGAATATGTCGACGTCGTCGAGCAACTGGCCATAGACCGCGCCAAGGCCTTGTTCGGCGCCGATTACGCCAATGTCCAGCCGCACTCCGGTTCGCAAGCCAATATGGCGGTCTTCATGTCCTTGGTGCAACCCGGCGACACGATACTGGGCTTGAGTCTGGCCGACGGCGGCCATTTGACCCACGGCGCCAAACCCAATTTTTCCGGCAAGATCTACAACGCGATTCAATACGGCCTAAACACAGCCACCGGCGAAATCGACTATGAGCAAGTCGAAGCCCTGGCCTTGGAACACAAGCCTAAAATGATCATCGCTGGCTTCTCGGCCTATTCGCGCATCTGGGACTGGCAGCGTTTCCGCGACATCGCCGACAAGGTCGGTGCCTATCTGGTGGTGGACATGGCTCACGTCGCCGGCCTGGTCGCCGCCGGCCTGTATCCCAATCCGGTACCGATCGCCGACGTGGTCACCAGCACCACCCATAAATCGTTGCGCGGCCCTCGCGGCGGTTTGATTTTGTGCAAATCCAATCCGGAACTGGAGAAAAAACTCAACTCCAACATTTTCCCCGGCATTCAGGGCGGCCCGCTGATGCACGTCATCGCCGCCAAAGCCGTGGCCTTCAAGGAAGCCTTGACGCCGGAATTCAAAGCCTATCAGGAACAAGTGGTCAAAAACGCCCGCGTCATGGCTGCGGTGTTTATCGAACGCGGCTACGACGTGGTATCCGGGGGCACCGACAACCATTTGATGCTGGTGTCGCTGATCCCCAAGGGCATTACCGGCAAAGCCGCCGACGCCGCGCTGGGCCGCGCCCACATTACCGTCAACAAAAACGCGGTACCCAACGACCCGCAATCGCCGTTCGTCACCAGCGGCATCCGCGTTGGCACCCCAGCCCCAACCACCCGCGGCTTCAAGGAAGCCGAAGTCCGCGAAATCGCCCAATGGATGTGCGACGTGATGGACAACCTGGAAGACGACAGCGTGATTGCCTCGGTGCGGGAAAAAGTCTCGGCTTTGTGCAAGCGGTTTCCGGTGTATTCCGCGTCTTAGCGACCACCAACTGTAATTCGCCCCGACGCAGAACAATACCGGCCGTAGGAGGGGCTTTCGCCGCGACGGAAGCCGTTCCCACACGGGCAGCCTTGGATTTTCCAATCGCTTACAAAGCAAGATTCAGCGCCATTGCACCAACCCCGCCCGGCTTCCCGACCATCGGCCCGGCAAGCCGGAACTGGGCATCGATTTCCAAGCAGCCGGGTTCCAACAATAATACCGCGCTACGGTTCTTCCCTTCCGATCCGACGACGCATGTCATCAAAAGCCGGTGAAACTAAAATCGACATTGTTTGAATATGGCTAAGCGAATACCTTCGACGGAAAGTCTGGAGGGACACGATTTTTGAGCCCACTGGATTTAAATGGTGGACAATTTTGACCACCCTGCCTCTGGTGATAACATGCGCTGACGGTAAGCTTGCGAACCACACCGCTCGGGAAACGGCATACTTTATTCCGTGCGGTTCGCTTCCCTAACCGCACACCACGACCGGAAAGCAGAAAACCCGGCGCGGTTTAGCATCCAGCCATAAATAACAGAAAATAAAACGATGTAACAACAAGCCACCGCCACCCAGCCGCGTGCCAGGCAGCCTAACCTATTAAATCGACCAAAGGTGAAGCAAGCCATGTCATTGACCAAAGCACACGGTGCCGCGCCGGCAGTTGCCGCGACGCTCCTTTTTTTACACAGTCAACCCGGCTTATACGCCGCCGAAACCGATAGCGACACGACCCTGCCGGCCATTGAAGTTAAAGCGCAAGCGGAAACCGAGGCGGATAACGGCTACGTCGCCAAGCACAGTACGGCCGGTTCGAAAACAGATACGCCGCTGATCGAAACGCCGCAGGCGATCAGCGTGATCGACAATGCCGAATTCACGGCCCGCGCCGCGCAGAACATCACCCAAGCGGTGGCGTATACGCCGGGCTTGTTGACCGGCATGTTCGGGCCCAGCACCCGCGACGATTATTTCAATCTGCGCGGCTTCGACGCCCCGCAATATCTGGACGGTACCCGGCTGGCCGGCGCCAACTACGCCAATCTGCGCATAGACCCCTACGGCCTGGAACGCATCGAAGTGTTGCGCGGGCCGGCATCGGTGTTGTACGGCCAAAATCCGCCGGGCGGTTTGATCAATATGGTCAGTAAACGGCCGACCGCGCAGCCGTTTCACGAACTACAAATGTTGGGCGGCAGCTTCGGCCGGGTGCAGGGAGCATTGGATTTCAGCGGTCCGCTCGACGATCAAGGCCAATTTTTATACCGTTTGACGGCGCTGGGCCGCGGCAGCGACAGTCAGGTCGATTTCAGCAAGGACGACCGCTATTTCGTCGCGCCCAGTTTCACCTGGCAGCCGGACGCCAACACCTCGTTGACTTTTCTGAGCCATTATCAAAAAGACGACGCCGGCAACACCATGCAGTTTCTGCCTTACCAAGGCAGCGTAGTCGGCAATCCCAACGGCCGGCTGCCGACCAGCACCTTCCTCGGCGAGCCCGGTTTCGACCACTACCGGCGCGAGCAATTCGCGGTCGGTTACGCCTTCGAACACCGCTTCAATCGACACTGGGCCGTGCGGCAAAATCTACGCTACGCCGACGTCAAAAGCGACTATCCGGTGACGTTTGCGCTGGGTTTTGTCACCGACAACGACGGCGTGCCGGTCGATTACCGCACGGTCAGCCGGCTGGCCGGGCTGTACCGCGATCAAGCGGGGACTTTCACCCTGGACAACCACGCGCAAGCCGATTTCGCCATCGGCGATGTGCGGCATACGGCGTTGTTGGGTTTGGATTTTCGCCAAATCAACGGCGACCGCCAGCGCGGTTTCGGTTCTCCCAGCGACCTGGATATGTACAGCCCGGTGTACGGCCAGCCGTTTGCCGAGCCGCAAATCGAGACTTTGGTCAACCAGCAGCAGGACCAGATCGGCTTGTACGGCCAGGACCAAATCCAATGGAGGCAATGGATCGCGACGATAGGGGTACGCTACGACTGGGCTAGCAACGCCAGTTTGCGCACCGACTATTACGATTCTGATACTGATCGCATCGATTACGCCAAACCCCGCTACTCCGGCAGCCGCCAGGACGACGCCGCGTTTACCTACCGCACCGGTCTAAGCTATTTGTTCGACAGCGGCGTCGCACCCTACTTCAATTATTCCGAGTCTTTCGAGCCCACCGCCGGCAGCACCTTCGCCGGCACGCCGTTCAAACCCACCACCGGTCAGCAATTCGAAATCGGCGTCAAATACCAACCGCCCGGCGTCAAGGCCTTGATTACGCTGGCCGCATTCGAGTTGACCCAGCAAAACGTAGTGACGCCGGACCCAGACCCGGCGCACGTCGGCTTCAGCATCCAGACCGGCGCGGCGCGTTCGCGCGGCATCGAGCTGGAAGGCAAGGCCCGCTTGGAGATGGGCCTGGACGTTACGGCGGCCTTGGCGCTGATCGAAAGCCAAGTCACCAAAACCAACGAGGCCAACCAACTCGGCAAGAAACTTAGCTACACGCCGGAAACGCAAGGCTCGCTGTGGCTGGATTACACCCAGCCGAGCGGTGCACTGGCAGGATTGGGCCTGGGCGGCGGCGTGCGCTATACCGGCAGCAATTACGGTGATTTGAGCAACAGCCAAAAAGCGCCGTCATACACGCTGATCGACGCTTCTGTGCATTACGAATTGGGTAAACTGCACCGCCGCTTGCGCGGTGCCCGGCTGGGCGTGAATATCAGCAATTTGTTCGACCGCGAGTACGTCGCGACTTGCGGCGAAGGCTCGTGCTACTACGGCGACCGCCGCAACGTGTTGGCGAGTTTGCGTTATATCTGGTAGGCAGCAATTCCGGCGGGCGAGGTCCGCCGGGATAATCTAATCGCGCTTGCGGAATTGGGTGGCGCCGGGCTTGACGAACGAACGCCAGACTTCGGCTGGCGTCGCCCGGCCGCTCAAGACCTTGTCTATGATGGATTTGTTGGCTTTCACGAAAAACACCAATGCAATCAGCGCGGACAGCAAGGCCAGCCAGACAATGGGCGCGGCATCGCTAGCCAATGCGGCAAGGATCTTCGCGCGGGTTTCCGGGAACAGAATGTTAACGACGAAGCTGGAGCCGATTGCCGCGGACAAGGCCGCGACGATCAACGCTTGCGGGTGGTAGCGCATCAGCCAGGCCTAGTTCAAGCGCTGGCTTGATTTGATGACGGTAAATGCCGCGAGCTTGGCCTTATCCTTGTCTCCGCCGGTTCTAGCCTGGATTGCTGCATCAGCCAGCGTATCGGCCAATCCAAGAAAATCGGCGACTTCGAAGCGCATTGTCAAATTCTGCACGTGCAAGTGTACGACGCCGCATTCCCGGCAAATTTGCGCCTTGCCGAATTCGGTGGCGGCCAGGTATTCGTGATTACAGGGTTTCTTGCTCATCGGTCGTTCCTCGGGTTTGATAAAAATCAGGTGTGGCGGGTTTGCCGGTCGCAAAGTTTGGCGACCGCCAGCGATAAAAACATCTTCCAGACGATTTGTTTCGAGCCCAAATCCAGACAGCGGAAATCGGTAGCGTGCAATTCGCCCTTCTCCACCAATACCGCCAACACATCTGGCGCTATCGCGAGCTTGACGCTTTCCGTCTTGCTGAAAAATGAGAAAAATCTTTTCACGGTGACAGGGCAATTTGAGAAGTTGGATAGATGATAATTATTCTCATTTAAGACGTAAAGACATTTTTTTGCCTCCTCTAATGAAACGGTCTATTCGCGTTCAATAAGCAATGCCGTTGCGGCTCGCAAAGTGCGAAGCCAGTCCGCTGAAATAATAGCCATTACTCAGGTTGGCGATATTCGACGTTCGATGTGGAAAAATCCCTTGGGAATAGGGAAAAACACTCGGAATGTTACGGTTTTGGTCAACCCAAACACGACCCCAATACAGTTGACAGGGATCCGGTCAAGGACGCTTTGACCTCCCCCGCCAAGCTCATTCGCCGTATTCCACCCGTCATATTAGCCCGGAAGGCACCTGCCTACGCCGGTTGACAAGCCGGGAAAACCCCATAAAATGAGAATCGTTATTATTTGAAAGCAATTGATTTCCGATGTTCTCGGGTGAAATTGCGATGAAAGTTTTGCCCGGACCGACCTTGAGACGATACGCCGATTCGGGCCGCGAATACTCTAGCCACCCAGCGTTCCTCGCCAGGCAGCCAACCACTTTGATGCCAATTGCAGAGGAACTTATGCCCGATACCCATCCAAACCGAAACCAGCCCAGTGCCGCCAAATGGCGACTGGGCGCCTTGTTGCCACTTGGCGCGGCCTTGAGCGGCATGGCGCTAGCCGAACCGCCGGCCGGCCAGACCGCCGATAGCGAGCAGGAAATCGTCCTCGACGACGTCAAGGTCAAAGCCGGACGCGACAAACCGACGAGCCGCTTCAAGGCCGATACCTCGACCACCGGCAGCAAAACCGAAATGGCGATCCGCGACATTCCGCAATCGATCAGCGTCGTCAAGAAAGAATTGATCGAATCGCAGAACGCCTTTAACTTGCGCGACGCGCTACGCAACGTCAGCGGTTTGACGATCGCCGCCGGCGAAGGCGGCCGCACCGGCGACTCGATCACGCTGCGCGGTTTCGCCGCCAATTCCGACCAATATCTCGACGGCGTGAAAGACAATGGCCAATACAACCGCGATACCTTTTTCATCGAGCGCGCCGAAGTGCTGAAAGGCGCTTCGTCGATCTTGTTCGGCCGGGGCGCCACCGGCGGCGTGATCAATCAGGTCTTCAAAAAACCGACCGGCAAGACCGGCGTCAGCGGCAGCTTCACCTATGGTTTGTACGACTTCAAGCGGACCGCGATCGACGCCGAAACCAAATACCAAGACCTGGCCGCGCGCTTGAATGTGATGTATCAAGATGCCGATTCCTACCGCGACTACAACTACAGCAACCGCTGGGGCATCGCGCCGTCCTTCAAATGGGACATCAGCGCCGATACCGACCTGACCTTGAATTTGCTCCATCAACAGGAAGACGGCGTATTCGACTACGGCGTGCCGATGTACAAAGGACGGCCGGCAGGCGTACCAATCAACACTTATTATGGCTTCGTCAACAATCGGATGTTGGACACCGACGTCAATGTGGCCACCGTGGCGCTGACCCATCGTTTTTCCAGCGATTTTTCGGTCAAAAATACCGTCCGCTACGGCGATTACGAACGCAACTATCTGACTCATTTGTATTCCGGCGCGGCGGCCTACAGCGGCGCGAATGCCGGCACGATCGCCCGCAGCCAGGCCTTGCGCTTGAATACCCAGGAAAACGTCTACAACCAAACCGACTTCGTCTACAAAAAGCCGCTGTTCGGCCACGACAACATTTTGATGTTCGGCAGCGAATTCGGTTGGGAGGAATACAATTTCAAATCGAAAAATTCGACCGGCGTCACCCGCATCTCGATCTTCGATCCCGTCGTCACCGCCAGCGCCGCCGGCACGGCGTTCGACTTCAGCGGCACACTGGCCACCAACCGACTAACCCATACCCAAACCTATGCCGGCTACGTGCTGGATCAGTTCGACATCACCCCGCAAATCAAATTGCTCGGCGGCACTCGCTACGACGTGTTCGATGCCCAGCAAGACGACAGGCTCGGCGTATTGAACTTTTCGCGCAGCGACAGCCAATTCAGTCCGCGCGGCGGCATCGTCTGGCAACCGGCCAATTGGCAATCCTACTATTTCAGTTACGGCAAATCCTTCAACCCATCGGCCGAAAGCCTTAGTCTAACGGCGAACAATGCCAACCTGCCGCCCGAACAAAACAACAACTACGAGATCGGCGCCAAATTCGACTTGTTCGACGGTAAGCTCTCGGCCACCGCCGCGTTATTCCGCTTGGAAAAGACCAATGCCCGCACCACGTCGCCGCTCGACTCCGCCTTGCAAGTGCTGGCCGGAGAACAGCGTACCGACGGCTTCGAAGCCGGTCTGGCCGGCGAAATCCTACCGAAATGGGATGTGTCGCTGACCTACGCCTATTTGGATGCGAAAATTATCAAATCCAGCACCACCGCCACCGGCTCGGTGAGCGGCCAGGTGAAGTCCTATGAAGGCATGACCGCGACGAACGTCCCGGAACACAGCGGGGTGGCCTGGACCACCTACCACCTGACCGACAACTGGGAAATCGGTGGCGGAGTGTATTACGCGAGCCATCGGTATGCCGACAGCGTCAACGAAGCGGTATTGCCGGGTTACGCCCGCCTGGATGCGGTTGTGGCCTACCACCAAAAGCATTACGACGTGCAGCTCAACGTATTCAATCTGACCGACACCGTCTATTACGAATCCGGCCAAACCAACTCGGCCTTGCCCGGCACGCCGGTATCCGGACAATTGACGGTCGGTTTTAAGTATTAATTCAGCCCGACCGGCGCAAGATACGCCTGTTTGCCGCCGCCGAATGCTCGACAACCCAAGTTCGGCGGCGGCATCCGCAAACCTTTCCAATTTAACGACGACCCGCCCATGAATACCACCGCCGACACCACCGCAACGCCAGCTCGCCGCCCGCAACACAAGCCGAACGGCGGCTATTTATTCCTGCCCCACTCGCTCTCGCGCGGCGCTTTTTTAAAATGGCTGCGCCGCACCCACGCCTGGTTCGGTCTGTGGGGCGCCTCGCTGGGGCTATTGTTCGGCTTTACCGGCATCCTGCTGAACCACCGCGACGTGATGAAAATTCCGATCGGCCGCATGGAGCCTCGGGAAATCCAGTTGGCGCTGCCCGACCCCCGCCCCGCCGACCCGAAGGCGCTGGCCGCGTGGTTGGGGCAAACCTTGAGCGTGGACACCCGCCACGCCCGAATCCGCCGCGAACCGGCCCGAACCCTGATTTGGCACGATCAGCCGGTTCAACAACCGGCGTCCTGGCAAATCAACATCCGCAACCCGCAGCACCTGTTGTCGGCGGACTATTGGGAAGGCAATGCTTTCGTCACGGTCAAGCAAAGCGACGCGAACCTGTTGCAAACCTTGAACAATCTGCACAAAGGTACCGGCATGGGGGTCGGTTGGGTATTGTTGATCGATACCTTGGCCGGCGGCCTGATCTTGCTGAGCGTGACTGGCACGCTGCTGTGGACCCGCCTGCACGGCAGCCGCTTGGCCGCCGCCGGGCTGGGTTTCGGCTCGTTAACCCTCGCGACGTTTTTTATCCTGCAAGCGATAGGCGGCTAAGCGATGCTGATCGAAATTCCGGAAGTGCTGTCGGCCCAGGCCTTGCAACAATGCCGAGAACTGTTGGCCGACGCGCCGTGGACCGACGGCCGGATTACCGCCGGCAGCCAATCGGCTCAAGTTAAAAACAACGATCAGCTACCGGAACAAAGTCCGCAAAGCCAGGCGCTGCGGACCATCGTGCGGGACGCTCTCAACCAAAGCCCGCTGTTTCTGTCGGCGGCCCTGCCCAAGCAAATTTTCCCGCCGCTGTTCAACCGCTACGCCGGCGAGCGCAATACCTTCGGCGACCACATCGACAATGCGATCCGCCATTGTCCGGTCACCGGCCAACGGGTACGCACCGACCTGTCGGCCACGCTGTTTCTGACTGATCCGGACAGTTACGACGGCGGCGAACTGGTCATCGAAGATACTTACGGCCGACACACCGTGAAACTGGCCGCCGGCGACATGGTGCTATACCCCGGCTCCAGCCTGCACCGGGTCGAACCGGTGACGCGCGGCGCGCGCGTCGCCAGTTTCTTCTGGATAGAAAGCATGGTGCGCGAAACCGAAAAGCGCCGCTTGCTGTTCGAAATGGACATGGCAATCCTGGAACTGCGCGCCACCCGCGGCGATACCGCGCCCGCCGTCAATCTGACCGGCTGCTACCACAACCTGCTCAGAATGTGGGCCGAGGTCTGAAGCCAGGCGCCGCTTGTTATTTGCTGGCGTCCGGCGTAGTGTCCCGATCACATCGACCACTTCGGAGAACGCCGATGACCCCATCCACCTCGACCCGGATCAAATGCGCGCTGGTCTTCATCCTGTTCATGGTCTTCAGCATCGGCCCGATTCCGATCACCAGTTCGATCGGTTTGTACGTATCGCTGTTTCGCCCGCGTTGGTTTAAGATGCTGGTGGACACTCTCTACGCGGATCTCGACGACCGCAGCCGCTGACCCGCCGCCTGCTGCCGTATCGGCAGCACGTGCTGAGCGACCGCCCACCGACCGAGGCCCTCCACCACCGCCGGCCTGCGCTCAAACCCAAGCGCCGTGCGGATCGTCCAAATAGCTCTCCACCGCCGATATGCCGTCATCGTCGCCGCGCTTCTGATTGTGTTATCTAGGCCCGACCTGCCGCGCAAAATGCCGACCGACATACTCTCAACCGTAGACCCGCACGCCGGAAGTCAACGCGCCAGCCAACACCTTTGAAGTTGATCGGTCCGGGATGTACGGGCTCGCCACCGGCGTCGAACCGCGGAGAATGACTTAAGCGACTTCCTGCTCGCTGACCCGACGGCTGGCGGGCAGCATGCCGTACAAGCCCAATTTGTGGCGCAGCACGTTGCGGCTGATATCCAGCATTTTGGCGGTTTGCACCTGATTCCGCTCGCAGTATTCGAAAGCCGAGCGAATCACGGTTTCCTCGATGATTTCAAACAACTTGGGCGGAGTCTGGTCGAACAAACGCTGTAACGCATTTTCCAACGAGACCGTCGAAATCGACGGGCTTTGCTCGGCGGCACGCACCCCGGACAACTTGAAGTCCTCCGGCCGCAGCCGATTGCCGGGGCACACCAACAAGGCTCTATGCACGGCGTTTTCCAGTTCGCGGATATTGCCGGGCCAGTCGTAATTCAACAGCGCCACTTCGGCTGCCGGGGTCAGTTTGACGTCGCCGTAACCCAGGCGATCGGCGTATATCTTCAGGAAATGTTCGGTCAGCGGCAGGATGTCGCCCGGCCGTTCCCGCAACGGCGCCAACTGGATCGTCGCGACGTTGAAGCGGTAATACAAATCGGCGCGGAAATGCTGAGCGGCGACCGCGTCTTCCAGATTGACGTTGGTGGCGGCGATGATGCGTACGTCCACTGGCACCGGATGGCGCGAGCCGACCTTGACCACTTCGCGTTCCTGCAGGACCCTAAGCAATTTGGCTTGCAAACCCAGCGGCAAGTCGCCGACTTCGTCCAGAAACAAGCTACCTTTGTTGGCGGTCTCGAACCAGCCCAACTTGGTGGACAGCGCGCCGGTAAACGAGCCGCGCTCGTGGCCGAACAATTCGCTCTCGATCAGGTTTTCACTCAAGGCCGCGCAATTCAACGCGCCGAAGGTTTCCCGGTGGCGCTTGCTCAAGGCGTGAATATGCCGGGCCACCAGCTCCTTGCCGGTGCCGGTTTCGCCGATGATCAATACCGTCGCGTCGCTGGGCGCGATCCGTTCGATCTGTTCCAGCAAGCGCCGGGATACCGGATCTTCGAAAACCAACGCGCTGGCCCGGACCGACAAGGCCAGCGAGCGCGATTGTTGTTCGTCAAAAGCCAATAAAGTCATAAGTCCCCCGGATTCCGGCTAGCGTTGCATCGCATATCAAATAGTTCACAAGTCGTCCGAACCGCGCCTTCGCGCCGCGCACATGCCGGCACCGATGCCGCGGCACTTTCGAGCAACGGTTCGAAACCCGCGAAACGGTGATTCTTGTTCCGGGATCAATATACAAGCCGGTCATATAGCGAATAAAACGTTAATTTTCGAAAATTAAATCTAATTTACAGATAAACAACTTACAGCGCGGGGATGGCGGGCAGATGCGTTGCCCATGTTTGGCTTGCCGCGCGTGAGGCGTTTTGAGTCCTTGTCCAACACCGGCCGACCTCAATCGCGGCTGAAACCGCTCCCGCGAGCGAATTTGTGTTTTAGCGAAATAGCGGACGATTGGGCGACACCGCTTGGCGGGTACATTTCCGGCATTTTCAGATAGGCGGCGCTTTAGCGACTAAACCAGGCGCTTAAATTCGCGACCGACCAGGCCTCATTCGGTCAAACAGCCCCGATCCGAACAACTGTTGATCCAGCAACACCCGACAAACAGAAAGACCCAAAATCTGGTGCCTGTTCAGCACCGAACCCAGCCGCGATCCGCGCCACCGCGTCGCCCGATCCCGTGGGCGCGGCGGCGGCCAAGGATAAAGTATCCATTAACAATCAATATCTTGTCTCCAAACCCGCCGAACAAAACCCGTCCTCTCGGCGGCGATTCGCGCAAGCTGGCACGCCTCGTGCGAAAGTCGTTGCGAAGTCGGCCGAAATCCGCGCCGATGCGGTGGCGAGTGATACACACCGCGCCGAACGAGCTAACGCCCGGCGAGTCGGGTACCGGCAAGGTCTCCGCCAGAGAACCCAGCCCCGCGCCGACTTTCACAGCAATGCGTACCGATGAACGAGGAATATCGACATGAGCAATCTTTTCGCGACACGCCACCATTTCCAGCCGCTCGCGGCCGGGTCGAACTGGCAGGCCGGCGGTTTGTTACCGCTGGAGCCGACCGGCGCGGCGGCCGGCGAGCTGGCGCTGAATCCGCTAGCCGGCGCCTTGCAAGGCTTTCAATACCGTAGCGCGAGCAGCGACCACAAATGGTTCGACTATGTCTTGCTGGGCGTGCTGTCGGTGCTGATTCACTGCGCGGCGATGGATCAATTTCGCGGCGCGTCGCTGGAGCAGGATTTCGTGGAACCGCCCAAACCGGAACCCAAGGTGCAAATTACCTTGAGCCGGCCGCGCCCGGTGGTGCCGCCGCCGATCGTGCAAGCGCCGCCGCCCAAGCCCAAGGTCGTGCCGCTCAAGCCGCCCAAGGAAAAACCCAAGCCGGTGTTGAAGCCGGTCGTCGAGCAAGCGCCGGTACCCGATCCGACGCCGGCGCCTATCGTCGACGCCGCGCCGACTCCTGCTCCACCGGCACCGCCGGCGCCGGTGGTCGAGGAAAAGATCACGCCGCCGACGGCCGGCGCCGACTACCTGAACAACCCGCCGCCCGAATACCCGGAAATCGCTCAGGAGCGCGGTTGGGAAGGCAAAGTGCTGATGAAGGTCCACGTTCAACCCAACGGCAAGCCGGATAGCGTCAGCGTCGTCAAATCCAGCGGCCAAGCGGTACTGGACGACGCGGCGGTCAAAACCGTTTCCAAATGGTCCTTCGTGCCGGCCAAGCGCGGCGAGACGCCGGTCGCCGGCTACGTGACCGTTCCGATTACTTTTAACTTATCTTGAGGTACTTCATGTCCGATATCGCTACCACCGTCATCGTCGACGGCACACTAAACACTCTGATCGGCGCTTCCGCGATCACCTGGGCGCTGATCCTGATCAAGGGCATCCAGCACATCCGGATTTCCTACCATAACCGCAATTTCAGCAAGCGCTTCTGGGGCGCGCCGGACATTCAGGCCGCCGCCCAATTGCAGGACCAGCAAGGTCCGGCGGCCCGCGTGGCGGGCATCGGATTTTCGACCTTGATCGAAACCGACAGCGGCGCCTCGACCCACGATTTGGAACATACCTGGGATCGTCAGGAGTTGCTGGATCGGCGTCTGCGCCAGCAAATGCAAAAAGAGCGCGGCTCGTTGGAAAGCGGCCTGGCCGTGCTGGCCACCATCGGCAGCATCTCGCCCTTCGTCGGACTGTTCGGCACGGTGTGGGGCATCATGGGCGCGCTGACCAACATCAGCAAAAGCGGCTCGGCCAGTCTGGAAGTGGTCGCCGGCCCGATCGGCGAGGCCTTGGTGGCCACGGCGGTCGGTATCGCGGTCGCGGTACCGGCGGTGGTCGGCTACAACTTCTTCATTCGCCGCAACAAAGTGATCTGGGCCTTCCTGGACGACTTCGCGATCGACTTCGTGCATCTGGCCCTGAAAAACGCCTTCGTCATCGAGCGCGCCAGCGCCGCGAAGCCCGCCAAACTGACTGAAATCGGCGGCGGCAAAAAAACCCGCGATGCCGCTCATGAAGACTTAATCGCGAAGGAGGCGCACGCCTGATGGCCATCAATACCAAAGACAACGGCGGCGACGACGACGTCATGGGCGAAATCAACGTCACCCCGCTGGTGGACGTGATGCTGGTACTGCTGGTGGTGTTCATCGTCACCGCCCCGCTGTTGACCAACGCGGTCCACGTGAATCTGCCCAAGACCGCCGAAACCGCGCCGCCCGAGGAAAAAGCCGCCGTCTACCTGAGCGTGGACGCCACCGGCAAAGTCTTCATCGACAAACAGGAATACGCGGTCGATGCGGTCGAAACCGAATTGAAAAACCGCAAGGGTGCCGATCCGGAACTGGCTCTGAACCTGAATGCCGACGACGGCGTGCAATACGGCATCGTCGCCAAGGTGATGGCCGCCATCGAACGGGCCGGCGTCACCAAACTGGCGGTACTGACCGCTCCCCAATAACCGTACCTCCCATCCCGGCCGGCGCTCAATGCCGTTAAGTTAAGGATTGACCGTTCGTCCTGAGCTTGTCGAAGGGCGAATGGTTAAGCCGTTCATGGTTCGACAAGCTCACCACGAACGGCTTAACTTAACGACATTGGGCCGGCGCCAGGATGGCTTTTGTTTTTTAGGAGACGCTGCATGGCGCGCCAAACCGCCAACGACTTCCACCCGGAAGCCTTGAAAAAATTCGACGAATACGTCCACGGCGATATTTCCCGCCGCGAGTTCCTGTCCTCGGTCCCCAAATACGCCCTGCTCGGCCTGACCGCCGAGGCCTTGCTGGATGCGCTGAACCCGCGCTTCGCCCAAGCCCAGCAGGTGGCCGGCAACGATCCGCGCATCAAAACCAGTTACCTGGAATACCCGTCGCCGCAGGGCAACGGCAAGGTGCGCGGGTATCTGGCGCAACCGGCCAACGCCAAGGGCAAACTGCCGGTGGTGTTGGTCATCCACGAAAATCGCGGGCTGAACCCGCATATCGAAGATATCGCCCGCCGGCTGGCGCTGGATAACTTCATTGCCTTCGCGCCCGACGCGCTGTTCACGCTGGGCGGCTATCCGGGCGACGAAGACAAGGCCAGGGAACTGTTCCAGAAACTGGAGAAAGCCAAAACCCAAAACGATTTTCTGGCCGCCGCGCAAGCGCTGAAAAAGCTGCCGGGCGGCAACGGCAAGCTCGGCGCGGTCGGGTTTTGTTACGGCGGCGGCATCGTCAACTTCCTGGCGACCCGCCTGCCCGACTTGGCCGCCGGCGTGCCGTTCTACGGCGCCCAGCCGCCGGCCGAGGATGTCGCCAAGATCAAGGCCGCCTTGCTGATTCATTACGCGGGCGTCGACGACCGCATCAACGCCGGTTGGCCGGCCTTCGAAGCGGCCCTGCAAAAGGCCGGCACCAATTACGAAGCCCATACCTATGCCGGCGTCCAGCACGGTTTCAACAACGACACGACGCCGCGTTACGACGCCGGCACCGCCAAATTGGCCTGGGACCGGACCGTCGCCTTCTTCAACGCTTATTTACGCGACAGCTAACGCGCGGAGGTTACCGTGAAAGTGGAAGTACATGTCTGGGATTGGCCATTACGGCTGTTTCATTGGCTGTTGGTATTGGCGGTCACCGGTGCCTATTTGACCGGCAAGGCCGGCGGCGAATGGACCGACTGGCACGGCCGCTTCGGCAGCCTGACCCTCGGCCTGGTGGTGTTCCGCCTGCTCTGGGGCTTCGTCGGCAATACCCATGCCCGCTTCGTCAACTTTTTCCCGACGCTGTCCCGCTTGCTGGCTTATGTCCGGGGCGACTGGCAAGGCGTCGGCCACAATCCGGCCGGCGCGCTGGCGGTGTTCGCGTTGCTGACGGTGTTGACGCTGCTGGTCGGCACCGGCTTGTTTGCCAACGACGACATCGCTTTCGAAGGCCCGCTGTTCGATCTGATCGATAAGGATTTCAGCGACAAACTCAGCGGCTGGCATATCCGTAGCGTTAACGTCCTGCTGTTTTTAGTCGGC
Source organism: Methylomonas sp. MS20 (assembly GCF_050275925.1). Classification (NCBI taxonomy): domain Bacteria; kingdom Pseudomonadati; phylum Pseudomonadota; class Gammaproteobacteria; order Methylococcales; family Methylococcaceae; genus Methylomonas; species Methylomonas sp. MS20. The sequence continues at coordinate 2,263,256 of NZ_CP189962.1, read as the reverse complement.
GCCCACGTCGCGGCGATTGCGTTTTACCAACGCGTCAAAAAAGCCGATCTGGTCGTGCCGATGTTGACCGGTAAGAAGCGCCTGCCCCGCTCGCTGGCCCCGGCCGACGCACGGCCGGCCGGCGTCTTGCGGCTGACCGCCAGTTTGCTGATCGCCGCCACCGTGGTCTGGAGCGTCTGGGGCGGCGACCCCTTGCGCTATTTGCCGCCGTTGGCCGGCGTACGGTCGGCGCAAGCCGGCGGCCGCTGAGGCGCAGGCCCGGCTTCACCGAACGAAACCCCACACCGAGTTTTTATCACCCATAGGAGCAACGCATGAAATCCCAACTGGCTATCGCACTGGCGCTGAGCGCCGTCACCACGGCGGCACTGGCCGGGCCGATAGAAGAACAAATCCGTTTCCGCCAATCCGCCTATTCCTTCCTGGGCTGGAACACCGCGAAAATCAAGGCTCAGGCCGTCGATCACCCGGAAACCTTCAACAAAGATCAAGTGATAGCCGCCGCCAACGCCATCGCGGCCGCCGCCAATTCCGGCATTCTGGAACAGTTGTACGGCCCCGGCACCGATCAAGGCACCGGCTGGAAACCCACCCGTCTGAAGCCGGAATATTTTCAAAAACAAGCGGAAGTCAAAGAACTGGAAGCCACTTTTATTAAGGAAGCCAACGAATTGCAAAAGGTCGCCGACGACGGCGATGTTGCGGATATCAAAGCGCAATTCGGTAAACTCGGCGCGTCGTGCAAAAGTTGCCACGACTTGATCCGGGTTAGAGAATAAAACCGCCTCGCCCGGAAATCAGCCCAGACGGGCGGCTTTCCGGGCTATTTGCATTCGAGGGTCGGCCGCCCGCCACCCTCGAACGATGGCACCGTCCGATCCGCCCGCATTGCTCCATCTAACCCGTCCCCGCCTCTCCACCATCGTTTTAAACGCTCGCTTACAAGAAACACCAACCGCCGGCGGGAAATCGCAACAGCACTTGAGCGTCTTGTTACGAGCCTTGCTGCCAGTCATCTTATTTGAGCCTATGTCAGCAATATTTTCATTTTTAGCCGCTGGGTTCTTTTATAAAAACAACGATACCGGTTGCGACAAAAGCAAACAGGCCTGATGCCACAAAAGCCAGGTGGTAGTCACCCATCAGACTATGAACGTAGCCGGCACTGTAGGCAGCAATCGCTGCTCCGATTTGATGCGCGAAGCAAATCCAGCCGAACACCACGCCGACATTTTGTTTTCCAAACAAATCGGCGGTCAAGGCCGAGGTGGCGGGAATGGTCGACAACCAATTCATGCCGTATATAATCGAGAACAGCATTAATTGTCCGGTGCTTTCGATGCTGGGCAGCACTATCAGCGTTGCGCCTCTGACGACGTAATAAAACGCCAGCGGCCAGCGCTTGCCGTACCGGTCGCATAACCATCCGGATAAAATGGTGCCGAACACATCGGCCGCGCCCATGACGCCTAAGGACATCGCCATGGTCATTTCGGTGAAGCCGTGCTCGATGCCGTGCGGAATCAAATGCGTCTGAAAAAGCCCGGAGGTAGTTAAACCACAAATGCCGAAACTCGAAGCTAATAACCAGAATTGCGGACTGCGCATGGCCGAACGCATGGGATTACGATCGGGCTTTAGCACTATTCGATGAACGCCATGGTAGCCATAGGCCGACAGACCTTTGGATTCGGGATCGTCTCTTAAAAATTTCAGCACCAACGGCAAAGCCACCAGGCTTAAGCCCACGGCGATAAACAGCGTCGCCGCACGCCAGCCTTCATGCACATTGATCTGCATGAGGACCGGTGTGAACACTAATTGGCCGGAGGAAAAGGCAGCCCCCAATATGCCTAATGCCAGCCCCCGGTGTTTATGAAACCAGCGATTGATCAGCGCCGACCCCATAATCATGGAAGTGCCGCCCGAACCCGCGCCAATCAGCAATCCCCAAAGTAAATACAGTTGCCAGGACTCCTGGATAAAAACGCTGCCGCCGGCACCCGCGACCGACAAAATCAAGGTGATAACGCTGATCCGTTTAGCGCCGTAGACATCCATCAATCGGCCTAGAAAGGGACCGGCAAGACCAAATAACAGCAGGTTGAGCGAAATCGCGCCGCTAATGGTTTCCCGGTTCCAGGCAAACTCCTGTTCCAGGGACAGCATGATGATCCCTGGAACAGAGCGCAGTGCCGATGCCATAAACAAGCACAGAAACGTCACCGTGAGTACGACCCAGGCATAGTGAACTGAATCGGTGTAACTCTTTGACATGGTGATATCGGACTTGGACTGAAACATGGTCTTGTGGGTTGATTAGTAAGGTATGGAAACGCTTCGCGAGACTACTTTAAAAGTCGGGTCTCGGCCCGACAGCCGAGTTTCTTTCTTTTGCTCGGCCAAAAGAAAGAAACCAAAGAAAAGGCCGCCCCGCATACCGCCTTAATCCTGCGCTTCTCGCCTTTGGCGAGGGTTTTTCGAAAGGGCATCCCAGCCCTTGCGAAAAACGCGCGGCATCCATGCCGCGCCCCTGCGGGCAATTTCTCGTCAACGGCTGCGATGCTCGGGGCGGTATGAGGGGATTAAAACCAGCCTTCGGCTTTTTTCGCTTCGCGGTTTTTTGATTTTTCACATCAATTTGAACCGCACCCATTGCATTCAGCCCGACCTACCTTGGGTACGGCAGCCTTGTCATGATGGGCTTTTCATGCCGGCTGCATCCCAAAGCAGCCCTATTCGGCGTCTTCGATTCTATCCATCAGTTCGATCAGCCGAGTCACGCCTTGCAGCAAAATGCCGCCGACGCCCAACGCAAACCAAACCCCAATCACAAAGCCCCAATGAATCGGTGCGGCGAAGAATTCCTCTCTAAACCAGAAGGTATGCCCCCATTCGTTGAAGCCGACGCTGACCAAGATCATGAAGGGTCCGAACACCGCCAAGGTCAACGGCAACGAGATGCCTTTGGCATACAAGGGCAAGCGGGTTCTAGCGTACAGCCAGGCACAACCACCCAAAATCACGTACAGCGGGAAGTTGAAATAGAACTCGATGATGTGGTTAGCGGTAAACGGCGTATCGCGAATCGCCACCTGGTGCCAGGAATTATCCTGTTCGGCAAAATAGCTGCCCGCCCAGTACACCGCAAAGGTGTATATGCTGATCCACATCGTCAACGTGAAATAGCGGCGTATCTCTTCCTTGGGTGCCAATTGATCCAGGTTCCGGTCGCGCGTGGTCCATAAGTAACCCCAAAAGCCGCTGGCGACGGCAGCAATCACCGCCAGTTCGATATAAAACAGCCGCATCCAGTATTGTTCGAACGCTGGTTCCGTGGAATCCAAACCGTGTTCTATCGCAAAAGCGCCCTGATACAATCGTAAACTGATGTACATAACGGTTAAAAAGCCAAAGCCCTTTAAATATTTGGGTAAGTCAAGCAAATACCAAGGCAATGATTTGGGATTTTCGCTGCTTAAGCGCACGTGTTCTGTCGTGGTAGCCATGCTGTGTGCTCCTGAATTAATTGAATTTGGGAATGACGGCAGCGGAAATACTGGAGATATAGCGTTTTCCCATCACGTCGTCGTAAAGAAACAGCAAACCACCTACTCGGCTATCCGCGTCTTTGATCAGCCCGTCCAGCTTTTGCGACTCCCAGGCCGCATCGCGCACTTCTACGGTGACGGTGCGTTGTTCGCCGGGGGCGATAGGCGCGTTGTCATCCAGGCTCAGGCCGTTATTGCTGACGTCATCCTTGCCGGGCTTGCTGTGCAGATTGGCTAAGTCGGCATTCATGAAATGCACGTTGGAGCTCGAAAACTCGCCTATCCTGACCGCCCCTTGGCTGCGATTGTCGACGCTGACCTGTAACACCATGGCGCGCTGAGCCACGTTGTATTCCGCTTTTAGCGTGTCGACATTGACTATCCCGGCATTCACTTGAGCCGGCAGAGGCAAAATTCGATCCAAGCCCGCTTGCAATGGGATGGCGTCCGGATACTGGTTGGCGGTGACGACATTCAGCGCCAACACCAAAACCGGCGCGCCGACTAACACCGCCTTGGCGATGGTTTTGTCCTGAGCGGTGATCAGTTCGTGTTCCAAACCGGCATCGAGCATGCGGTAGCGGCTGATGAACAAGGGCCGACGCACCCACCACAGCAACCAGGCAGCCGCCAACGCGCCCCAGAACAGATGCCAAAACACCCCATTGGCAAAGCCGAAGCTTTCCATGTCGATCAATTCACCGTTGATGGTTTGAATGGTATTGGTGAAATCGCCGGGATCGCCGCCGATTTCCAGCCACACCCCTGGGCCCATCACCTGACCAGCGTCTTTTAAATTAAAAAACGGATGGATGTGATAACGGCCCGGCAAACGGCCTTTCATGACCACCTTGAACTCGTAGTCGCCGCCCGGCTCCAGGGCCACCGAGTTGGTCCAAGGCTTACCGTTCAGGTAGCGCTCGGTACGAATCAGCACCGGTCCTGGGGTGGAGATATTCAAGAAGCTGGCTTCCGGTTTCGGCACACTGATCGGCCAGTCTTCGGCGACATGAAACTTGCCGCTGACGCTGACTTCATCGTTGACGTTGAATGTTTGCGTGGACCATTGCACGTCATACCACTGGATGGTGCGCATGCGAATGAACGGCTCCAGGGCTTTTTCGCCATGGGCCTGCGCGGTAGGTACAGTCAATACCGACAATACATTGATGCACAGCACTGCCAACAGCCAAGGTTTAATAAGTGATTTCATGACCGTTCCTCCTCAGATTTTTTTCAGATAGCTGGTATTGGCGAACCATTTGCCGATGTACCACCACAGCGGATACATCAACGAGCACAACAACGCCGAACAAAATGCCGCCAACGGTGTGGCGTACTGGCCATAGGTGCGCAAGGTGCCGCGCTCGATGATGCGCAAGTATTCCGGCATGCCAGTGCGGATATATTGAAAACCGAATAAATCGGCGACAGTCAGCTGGCTGTTGTGGTATTCGACAGCTTGGTGGAACATGCCGAAGATCGGCCAGTTGGTCGGGTAAAACAACAAGGCAAACGCGCCGCCGCCAAAAATCGAGGTGATGGTCAGGCTATTGGTGAGCATCAACAAGGTATCCAATACCAACGCGCCCGGAATCATCGTCGCCGGCAACACCATGTTGATGGGGAAATAGTTCCAGTAGTGGTAAGCAAATACCCGGGTTACCCAGGTACCGATCAATAGGGCCGCTACGCACAGAGTGGCGCCCAACGGTAAACGGAATTTATCCCACAACACCGCCTGTACGGCGGCTGGAAAGGTAATGCCGATCAGCGGCGTGACCAATGGCCACCATTGCCTGTCCTTCCAGTCGATCCAGAAGTCCCAGTCGCCGACAGTCAGGGCAAAATGTAGATGAAATGAGCCGATGAACAGAAATAAAGCCAGGACCAGTATCAAATAGTCGTAGGCTCTTGCCAAGCGGGCTTTTTCGCCCCGATAAGGTTTGAATGTTGAAATAGGAATTTGTGCGGACATGTGTGCTTCCCCCGTAACGTTTTGTAGTAAATGACGGCGATAGCCATCGAAACTGGGCGTGTCGCCAACCGAAAGCTACCCTTGGGGGAGTAACGTCATATAGGTTGAACGACACGCTCGCGATATAAGGTAGGGAGAATTTGATGAGCTGTGAAATGGTCAAATTTCATCCGTTATCATCAAGACTGTTCATGCTGGCCAGCAGCGATTTTGTTTAGTATGCAGCCGACTTCACTGATGGTTCCCCTGCTCTGCGTCACTGCCATTAAGTTAAGCCGTCATACCGGCATGGATTGCCGGTATCCAGTTCACAAGGATGTGAAAGGCCTTCGCCGTCCTTGGCTTCTGGGTTCCGGCAATCCCTGCCGGAACGACGTGTTTATTCTTAACTTAGTGGCAGCAATGCTCTGCGAGGGAACCTGCTCTGGGATGCTCTAGCGTCCCGAACCGCAGAGCGGTTCAGGTTACATTCCCACGCGAAGCCTGGGAACGATGTACCCGGCCTGCGGGAAGTTATTTTCAACGATATCCTTAGAATTCATTGAGGAACATCCGCATGGCCAATCTGCGCACTTTCGACTTAAACCTGCTGCTGGCTTTCGACATATTGATGCGCGAGCGCAATGTCACCCGCGCGGCGGAATGTATGTTCGTCACCCAGTCGGCAATGAGCCATACCTTGCATCGCTTGCGCCAGCAATTGAACGATCCGGTCTTGGTTAAGTCGCCCGCCGGCATGCAGCCGACGGCATTGGCGCTGGCATTGGTGGAGCCGGTACGTAGCCTTTTGCAGGAAATGGAACGTTTGCTCGAGGCGCCGCAAGCCTTCGATCCGGCATCCAGTCAGCGCCGTTTCACTATCGCCGCGACCGATTACATGGAGTTTTTGATCTTGCCCGAGTTGTCGCAATCGATTGAGCAGTCGGCACCGGGCGTGGATATTCATGTCAAACGCACGGAATCTGCTTTTCCGTTGGCGCAGTTGGAAAACGGCAGTCTGGATGTGGTGTTGGGTTTTGCTTCGGTACTGAACCCGCCCGCGCATTTGCACTGCGAACATTTATTCATGGATCGGATGGCTTGCGTGGTTAGGCAGGATCACCCCAGCATAAAAGCGGCACCGTCGCTGGAGGCGTATTTGGCGGCCACGCACATGCTGATCTCCAGAACCGGCGATAAATTGGGAGTGATAGACGAGAAATTGACTGAGTTGGGCTTGGAGCGCCGGATTAATTTCATCGTGCCGCATTTTTTATCGGCACCCTTGATCGTGGCCCAGTCCAATATGATTTTGTCCTTACCCTATCGTTTGGCCATCGCCTTTCAGAAACTGGTGCCACTGCAAGTTTTGCCGGTGCCGGTGAGTTTGCCGGACTACGATTTGGCGATGATTTGGCATCCGTTGTGGGAAAAAGACCCGGCCCATGGCTGGTTGCGCGAGCAAATCAGTAGCATAGGCCGGGAAATAAGCACATCCCAAATCAATCTTTAGGCTATGTTCGCGTTAGTAGTTGGCGTCGCCCCGGCATGGATTGCCGGGGCCCAGAAGCCACGGACGGCGAAGTTTCAACACATCCTTGTGCCATGGATCCCGGCAATCCATGCCGGGATGACGGCTTCGATCTCATTCAACTATTAACGCTAACATAGCCAATCTTTAGCGTCCTGGTAGGCCTGCGGCCAAGGACTTTACCTTCAACAAAAAGTACGGCGGTTTGGATTGATTGTCGCCGCCGTTCAGTGTGGCCGAACGATGTAAGCGATTCACCACGGCAAAGAGTTGTCCGTTAGCGCCAAAACTGAAGGAATCGACCCAAGACAATCTTGGGCATTGCGCCAATTGCCGGTATTGTCGGTTAGGCGCGATCACGCCAATCGCATTATTGGCCAGATCGCCTAGATAAATATTGTTGTTCTCATCAATGCTGATGCCGTCCGAGATCGGTTTGTCGCTATAGCGTTCAACCCGCTGTGCAAGTTCTTGCGGCATTAACGACTCATTGACCAAATCCGCCGCTTTAATCCGGTAAAGACTAAGGCCGTGCATCGGCCCGAAATAAACCCATTCGTTGGCTAAATCCTCGGTAATGGGATTCACGCCAATATGCGGTTTCACCAATTCGCCCGACGCGGTTTTCACCTGAATCGGTACATTGTCGATGACTAAATCGATGTTTTCCGGCACCACACTTTTATGACCTTCCAGCACCCGCCGAGCGGCGCCGGTAGACAAGTTGACTACGATCAAGGCGGCGTTGGCGCCACCCGCCGGATCGCTGATGAAGGCATGATTGTGGTTAGCATCCAACGCAAAGTCGTTGACGAACGCATCCTTGGGTGCGATCGGTGCGGGTAAATAAATCAAGCGCTGGAGCTTGTTGGTTTTGGTATTCCAGCCGACCAATTTGGGCGTCACGCCGCTGCGCATGCCGTTGTCCAGCATCCAGACGATACCGTTGCTGTCGGAGCGGATACCCAGCACCGAGTCGAGCTTGATAGGCGCGGTTGAATCGGCCGCGGACAGATCCTTATTCGGAAAAGGCAGCAAGGTCTGATCCTTGTATTCCACCACGGTGTACTGCGGATGATAAAACTGATGTTGGCTCATGATGACCCGGCCGCTGGCTGTTGCCGTGACATTGCCCGGCCCGGTATCGAGGTTGGCGAACACCTCGAAATTTGAGTTGCCGTCAGCCAAGGCGTCGCTGGTCGCAAACACCATGGCCGCGCAAAATAGAGTTACAAGATTCACTACCCTCTCCGGTATGTTGTTGGGTTGGACAACACCATACTGGATCGTTAAACCACTGTTAAATGACATAATTTAATCACGCATCATTCAATACATTGATGATGATTTGAGTATTTAATCTTGCCAAAACCGTGCTTTCATTCGATCAGTTCGGGATAAGAATTCCCTCCGGTTTGTTCCAGCGTACGGGTTAACCTGTGAGATTCAGGCGTTACTGCCGAAATTCGCTGAAATATTCGAATGTCCCAAAGTGGCCGATTGCCAGCCCAACCAACTCTTGCGTGACTCGGCTCAGATCGAAACCATGGAGCGTGTTGATTTCCAACCCCGGCATGCCAATACTCTTGGGTATTATGACGATGGCCTTGCCAAGCCCCCGCCCATTTGGTGGCGGTCATGATCGGGCGGAAGCCGGCTGTTTTAAGTTTCCGGCGACTGACTAGCGTGTTCCAACCAACCAGCCGCGCGGACATTGCTATTCGGCTTTAGAACGCTAATTCCCGGCTGGATTTGCGCATCGACGAAATTTTTATCGGATTTCCGGGTCGATATCGCGCAAGTAGCAACCGATAGGCACATTGGCCTATTAACCCGGTCCTATTTATTACGGGTATTCCGTTCAGGCCGAGCTGGCCGAAGCCCAGGCTGGCCAGCCCTTCGACAGGCGAGCGGTATTTAAGGGCCGGGTGAATCATGTGTGCGGCGGCGCTACGATAACCGCAATATGACGGGGGAATTCCATGCCAAAACTGACCTTCCTGACACTACCGATGCTGGTCCTTACCCATACGGCGTTCGCGGACGTCGGCATCCGCTTCGAGAATGTCGAGCATTACACCGACTTGGCCCTGTCCGGCGCCGCTACCCCAAGAGTACAGGCGGATTTACTCCAGCAATTCGAAACGCATTTTCGCAAATTGGCGGGGCAATATTTGCCGGCCGGTGACAGCCTGGATTTGGCGGTCGAGGACATCGACATGGCCGGCGCCTTCGAACCCTGGCAAACGCCCAATGCCACCAATACCCGCTTCATCCGCGACCTATACTATCCGCGCATCAAATTGAACTACCGCTGGTACGGCCCGGACGGCCAAATCAAAGCCGAGAAGCAGGAACAGATCAGCGATCTGAATTACCTGATGCTACAGGACTCGGCACGCTACCCAAACAACGATCCCTTGCGTTACGAAAAGGCGATGCTGGATCGATGGTTCGCCGATAGCTTTGGAAAACGTTAACACCGCTGTTGAGCGCTTCGTGGAGGCGACAATTGCTCAAACGGTACCGCCCGCACTCCGGTAAGTTCAAGGATAAGATTCATCGGATTTCGCAAACGACCCACCTCAAAGCCAAGGGTAAACAACCGAGGGGAGCGTCCTTTGAGCGCCGGGTAACCCGTGGCCTTATTGACCATTGGCAATTACCTGTTGGACTATTGGACTCACCGAAGCCGACGTGATACCTCGCTCCGTGCGATATTTAGACTGCAACCATACGGACAGCCTCTTCGGTCCCTTGCTGGCATTGCAGCCACGGCAACAAAGAATGATATTTTCTCTGGTGACAATCGTCGCATCGTTAACGATGTGTTCCCAGCTGGCCGCGGATTTATAAGACACCTTGGCCGGTGTAAATTCAATGCCGCAGTAAACACAAGTCTTGTCTCTTGCTCTGACTTCCGCTTCCAGCCAAGCGGGTATGTTCCAATTATTTGCCATTTCTCGATCCGATTCGTTGACTCCAAGCACGACATGCAACGCCCGGAACCGGCCATGTCTGACGGTGGTTTGTCAATTCTCGGCTAAGCTGTTCTCCAGCCCGGACCAGGCACGAGCTGTTGCGGCTTCCAACAGTTTCGGCAAAAAATCCGGCCAAAAGCCCTCAATTGCCTCCACCATGCTCGGCCAGCGGTATTGGAGAGATTGTCGTACTCATACTTGCTCCCCAGGTTGGCGTGTTAAACAGAAGTTGGGCATATGCGAAACCGCTTGCCCTGACTTCGCCTCAATTCTAGCGTCTATTCCACTAGGCTAGGGCTATCAGCCAAACTCCAGCGGCGATGCCGAGTGGGTGGCGTAAATCCAAGGAAATCACCCGCTTATCATTGGCAAATTCCGTTTATCGGCAATACTAATTGCAAAGCGTGTTAGTTAGAGGTGAATATGTTTCAGAATATCGGTATCGGCACACGGCTAACCGGCGCATTTTTGGTAAGCACCCTGATTACCTTGGCCACCGGGCTGTTCGGCATTTACTTTGTCGACAAGGTAGGTAATACCGGGATTTACGTCGGCGAATCCGCCGCACCCTTGGTCGATGCGGTAATGGAATCCAAATTGCTCGCGACAGAGGCCCATTTGAAATTCGAAGAAATCATGGGTGGCGATGCGAATGAATCCATAACTGTCGTTAAGAGTAAAATGGATCAGGCCGAATGGTACCTAAACGTGATCGGCAAGGGCGGCGAAAATGCCGAAGGCAAATACTTCCCGGTGGATAATCCCGCGACGCTGGCCCAATTAAGTATTTCAAACGAAAAGTTCCGGACTTTACGTACGGCACTGGAAAACCGCTACGCGACCTTGGGCCAAAACCTGGGAGAGGCCGAGTTTCACCAACTGGATGCCCAATTCGATGCGGCATTCGACGCTTTTATCGAGGAAATCGACAAGCTGGAAACGGCGATTCAAGGCGACGTTAAACTATCGTTGCAAAACCTCAAAGCCACCGACGCGGAAAGTAAATTGATATTGATTGCGCTGATAGGCGCGGCGTTAGTCCTAGGATTATTGCTGGGAAGAATAGCGACCATTTCAATTACCACGCCGTTGCGGCAGTGCGTGGAGATTGCCGAGCGCATCCAAACCGGCGATTTAACCAAGACATCCGATACGACCGGAGGCGACGAAATTGCCCAACTGGTCAGAACGTTGGATAGCATGCGTTTGCGGTTGTTGGAGATCATCGGCGTCATCGTCAATAACACTAAGACCTTGAATTTATCCGCCGACTCGCTGGCGACCGCCGCGGTTCAAAGCGAGCGCGCCAGTATAGTCGAGGCGGAATCGTCGGAAATGATGACCAGCGCGGTAGAACAACTGTCGGTGTCCTTTGAGCAAATCGGCCAGCAAGCCAAACAGGTGCATAAAATCGCCGAAGAGTCCGGCAACCTATCGCTCGCCAGCGGCCGCATCATACATCAGACCTCCAGCGAAATGGGGAACGTCGCGGCGGCGGTCAAATCCACTGCCACGACCATACAGGAATTGGAAGACTTTTCCCGACAAATTTACGGCATCGTCAACATCATTAGCGGTATAGCCGATCAGACCAACATGCTGGCCCTAAATGCCGCGATCGAGGCCGCTCGCGCCGGCGAACAAGGCCGCGGCTTTGCCGTGGTGGCCGAAGAGGTCCGGGAGTTGGCGAAACGCACGGCCAGTTCAACGCAGGAAATCACCGATATGGTCGGAAAAATCCAAGTCAACACGCAACGCGCGGCCAAGGAAATCGAAGCCGGCGTCAGTCGGGTCGGCGACGGCGTTGACTTGGCGAACCAGGCCGCCGACTCGATTTCGGAAATCCGCGATAGCAGCCAACAAGTGGCCGAAGCGATCGGCGACATGACTCGGATTCTAGCTGAGCAATCCGCCGCGACCCGAGAAATGGCTCACCGGATTAAACTGATCGCCGATAGCGCCGCCGAAAATAGTCGAACCGCCGGCGGCGCCGCGCGCTCGGCTCAGGAATTGGCGGCGTTGGCCCGCAACTTGGAAAGTATCGTATCCGGCTTTACCGTGGTCTGATAGGGTCTGACGCCAATTCTACGTTGTCGGAAGACTGTATAAACCTCGTGATTCCGGCCTGGATCGCAGGACCCGTTAGAGCGCGGAGCGAATCCGGACGCTATGGACGGATTTAAGCCTACCCATCATGGCACCGAATGCCCGTTTCCCGACAGGCATGCCGATCTTGCACAAATCTGACAAAGTAGAATTGGAATCGAATTTTTGCCGTTCCTCGGGCTGCGGAAAACATTCGCCCCAATAAGCCCAGATTGGGAACCGGCACATTGCCGCTGATGGTTCACTGCCGCTCATAACGTTTCAGAATGTGTGTTCAGGGAAATTTGCGATTGCTAAAACCTCTGGAGGCGGGGTGCAAATCTCGCCCCGCGCTCGCTCGCTAAGCGCCGAAATTCGCCATTTCCAAAAGCCGTCATTCTTTACTAGCGTAATGGCATCGGAATCGATGGCCGACTTTGGGTTGGAACCGGCGGCCGCCTTGCGACCGGAATACCTGGCGGTTTTGAAGTTGGAATCGCTCGCGGTTTGATCGGAACATGCAAGCGTCCTATCGAAGCCTGAACGGCAACACACTTGCCGCTGCAAGTGAAAATCCCCATCCATCCCCCTTTTTGCCTTGGGTTTATTGCTCGGAGAATTGCCCGCAACTCTTTTGGTATTACGGGAATCACTATTTGCCTTGCCCGCAAGGCTTTTAGTGTTATGCGCAAGGCTCGGAGCCTTGCGTATATTGCTCGGAGAATTGCGCGCAACTCTTTTAGTGTTGCGGGAATCACTTTTTGCCTTGCCCGCAAAGCTTTTAGTGTTACGCACAAGGCTCGGAGCCTTGCGTTTATTGCTCGGAGCGTTGCGCGCAACTCTTTTAGCATTGCGGGAATCACTATTTGCCTTGCCCGCAAGGCTTGGAGCCTTGCGTGTATTGCTCGAAGCGTTGCGAGAATCACTTTTAGTGTTGCGGGATAGACCTTTTGCGTTGCGATCGAGACTGGAAACCGCGTTAATTGCCGGATTCGCGTTGAAAGCGCTGCTCCGGCGGCCAACCCGATACCCAATCAGCGGTCGCGGCGTGGTTAAAACGGTTTGCGGCGAGTCGGGCCGGCCGGGCTCGCCGCGTAATGCAGGATTTTCGGCGATCGGCAGTCCTTAAGTAGCCGCTTTCGGTTTAGCGCCGCGATTAAAACGGACCGACATTGCTTGCCGCAGCGTTTCCAACGCGGCGCCCTTGCCGGCAATCTTTAACGAGGCATAGGCATCCAAACTAAAATTGTAAATATCGCTGCCCAGGGCCATGTCGGTATCCTCGCCGCGACTCAACAAATCCCGCAAGCGATGCAGACGCGGGCGTAATAAATCCAGCGCGGTAAAATCGGCCACGGCTTCGTTGACATCCAGGCTGGGCGGCAGCGCTTGCGGATTTTGGCCGGAGACGATGAGCGTCTGCCGGCAAAACGCTTCGGTCTTATCGCCCATCAGTGAAAAATCTCCGCACTGATCGCTAACGGTAAAAACACGGAATCCATCGCAAAGCTGAACGGCAGATCGACCAGCGGATAGCGTGGAGCTTCAGCCTTTAATTTTCGGATAGTCGCATTGTCGTTTTCTAACGCTGCCCAATTCAGTCTGGTTCCGCTGTAGATGAAGACGCGCTCATACAAGGGAACTTCGGCGTTTAAACTTTTGAAGGTTGCGCATCCAGACAGCCCTAGGATGCAAATTGCACCTATGGCGATATTCTTGAACGTTATCAACTTGGCCCTTTATTTGGTTAACATAACCCTGGAATTAAGCTGTGATCCATAAATATGTGTTATCAACAGCAACTTCTTCTTTAGGGTGAAATATTTTTTTCAAGTTCGCCAAGTAATACGATAGCTGAAGCAGTCATGTGTAAAGTGTACGAAACAACACATGGGTCAACTTCTTTGATATTTTCCCCTTGGCCGTGGCCACCTTCTTTATTTCTTATTGTTGGTACCCCGCTTTCAAGCAATGTAGCTAAAGCTGTCAAATGATTCTGATAATAGCCAGGGAAAAGTCCGTTAGTAATACAAGTATTTATAAGTTTTTTAGCAGAAGTAGATGAGGGATCGTATTGCCACGAATGAAGCGAACAAATTACCTTAATGGTACTTTCAAATGATTTAAGGGCATCATTTAAAGCCTCTTTATATTTTTTTTGTCTAAAATGCTCGTAAGCTGATAAAAACTCATCTCTTGGCCCTTCAAACCCACTTCTATTCAATAAATAAAGTGCAGGCTTAACTGCTTCATTATGAATAAGTTGTGAGTCAATTCGTATGATTTCATTTTCATAAAACTCGTATCCTATACCATGCTCTTTAAAACGATGATTTAATTCAATTATACAATTATCAACATTTTCATCGGCGTTGTTTTTGTATTGGTAGTCAAAGTTTCGGCAAAACGCATTTGCATACTTGAAAGTAAGTTCAATAGAATCTAAGCATCGCTCAATATCTTGCTCACTTAATATAAAACCAATGAGCTCTTGAATGTAAGTTCGTGAATTATATTTTGAAGGAACTAACTCAAATAAGCCATATTCACGTCTCAACAATTCAACAATATTTTTATAAGCGTTTGATACATTATACGGATGTCTTTCATAACCTTCTTCATCGCCTAGAAGATCTTTCCAAATATGTACAATTTGAACTCTAAATGTATTTGGTAGTTTATCGTATGTATAAACATCGGAAACCTGACTGTTACTTCGTTTTTGTCGTTTTGAAAAGAGATCTATGATTGGCATGGAATGACCATTTGTTTAGAAAATATTATTTAACTATTATCAGACTCTATCCGGTTAATTCACTCGCAATCATCTCCGCCTGCTTCAACACGGTTTCAGTAGCCAGCAATTGCATATCTGGCGGATAGCCGTAAAGCCGTAAAGTACGCCTGATGATGACCTTTAATTTAGCTTTAACACTTTCTTTAATCGTCCAGTCAATAGAAGCGTTTTCTCGCACTTTCTGAGTCAAAACGACTGCTAATTCCCGCAACTGCTCATGTTGCATCAGTTCTCTAGCGCTATCGTTATTCGCAACAGCGGTATAAAAGGCATATTCAAAATCAGTCAGGCCCATTTCTTTGGCATTGTCGTCGGAGGCGACAATTTCCTTACTGATCTTGATCAGCTCTTCAATGACTTCGGCAGCAGTAAGAATTTTGTTTTGATATTTCTTGATGGACGTTTCCAGCATTTCCATCAGTGACCGGCTTTGGATCAAGTTCTTTTTTGCACGGGCTTTAATTTCGTCGTTCAGCAGTTTTTTCAATACTTCCAGTGCGACGTTTTTATGCTGGTGATTTTTTAGCTCTTCCAAAAACTCATCAGACAAAATGGATATGTCCGGCTTCTTAATGCCTGCCGCATCAAAAATATCGACGACGTGTTCGGACACTAATGCTTGATCTATAACTTGGCGGATGGTGGTTTCAATTTCTTCGTTACTGAGACCTTCACCTGTGCCATCAAACTTGGCTAGTCTGGCTTTAACGGCTTGAAAAAATGCCACTTCATCTTTAACGTCCATTGCTTGTTCATGCGGAATAGCAATAGCGAACGCTTGCGACAGTGCAGTCACTTCGTTGATATAGCGTTTACGACCATCATCCAAACCCAGCACATGCTCTTCAGCAGCCAGTATCAACGACAGTTTTTGCGAGGTATCCACATCAAAGTAATGCTCATAAGCAAAACCGTGATACATGCCGGACACCACTTCCAATTTCTCCAACATCAGAAGTACCGCTTGCTCTTGCGCTAAGGTCGGATCACCTTTACCACCCGCATCCGAATAAAACGACAAAGCTTCTTTTAGATCAGCGGCGATACCTAAATAGTCAACAATCAAACCACCCGGTTTATCTTTATAAACCCGATTGACCCGTGCAATCGCTTGCATCAAATTGTGGCCTTTCATGGGTTTGTCAATGTACAGCGTGTGTAAGCTAGGTGCGTCAAAGCCTGTCAGCCACATATCGCGAACGATGACGAGTTTTAATTCATCGTCATCATCTTTCATGCGTTCTGCTAATTGTTTGCGCTGCTGTTTGGTGGTGTGATGTTTCGCTAAGTCGGGGCCATCACTGGACGCAGCCGTCATGACGACTTTAATCACGCCCTTGTTCAAATCATCGGAATGCCATTCCGGTTTAAGCAGGATGATTTCTTGATAGAGTTCCGCTGCAATCCGCCGCGACATGGAAACGATCATACCTTTACCGGCAAACACTTCCTGCCGTGCTTCAAAGTGACTGACAATATCCTTCGCTAAATTTTTGATGCGTTGACTGCTGCCAATCAACGCCTCCATCTTGGTCCATTTCGCTTTGGCTTTTTCCATGTCCGGTAGGGGCGCATTGCATGCGCCCTCAGAATCAACCTCATCAGGGCGGATGCAATCCGCCCCTACGTTATCGAATTCCGCAATCAGCTTTTTGCCTTCCTCACTCAGTCCCACTTTTGCTAAACGGCTTTCGTAATATATCCGCACCGTGGAACCATCTTCAACCGCCTGAGCAATATCGTAAATATCGACATAGTTGCCAAACACAGCCGGGGTATTCACATCGGTTTTTTCAATCGGTGTACCGGTAAAACCTAGATACGTGGCATTAGGTAACGCATCGCGCAAATACTTGGCAAAGCCATACACCACTTTGCTACCGATTTCGTTACTGTCTTGATCTTTCTCAGTAATCGTTTTGGCGCTAAAACCGTATTGAGTACGATGCGCTTCATCCGCAATCACCACGATATTGCGTCTGTCTGATAATTGCTCGTAGACATTGCCTTCATCAGGCTGGAATTTTTGGATGGTGGAAAACACCACGCCACCGGAACCGACCCGCAACAACTCTTTTAATTGCTGGCGACTATCCGCTTGAATCGGGTCTTGCCGTAATAACTGACTGGACGACGCAAAGGTATCAAACAACTGGTCGTCCAAATCGTTACGGTCGGTAATGACCAGCACCGTTGGATTAGCCATCGTCAACACGATTTTGCCGGTATAAAACACCATAGACAGCGATTTACCGGAACCCTGCGTATGCCACACCACACCGGCTTTTTTATCGCCTCGCGGTTGTTGGGTGACACCGGGCAAACCATAGCTGGCGGGATTTTCCTGAATTTTGGGCGAATGCAATTCGCCCCTACAATCCGCAGCGCGTAAGGTAGAGGCGACGGCGGCATTCACTGCGTAATACTGATGATAGGCAGCCACTTTTTTAACGGTGTGAATACTGATGATGCCGGTATCAGGACACCCCAGGGTGCCTTCTCTGGCTGCGCCATTCACCTTGTCTTCCCGTATGCTCTTTTCAAAGACAATGAAGTGACGCACCAAATCCAGCAACGTGGACTTATTCAGCATACCCTTTATCAGTGTTTCCAACTCTGTGATTCGTAAGGGCGCATTGCTAGCGCTCTTGGGGCGGATGCAATCTGCCCCTACGGTATCCGCTGTTTTCCAGGCCATGAAGCGCGAATAACCCGCCGACAAGGAACCTGCTTTCGCTTCCAAACCATCGGTAATGACTAACAGCGCATTGGAGGTGAATAGACACGGAATGGTGTGCTTATAGGTCTCTAGTTGTTTAAACGCTGACTTGATCGTCGCGTTTTCGTCGGTCGCGTTTTTTAACTCAATGATGACCAGCGGTATGCCGTTCACAAACAACAGCAAATCAGGTCGCTTGTTCTGATGATTTTCAATGACGGTAAATTGATTGACGACGACAAAGTCATTGTTTTCAGGATTAGCATAATCTATCAACGATACTAAACCGCCACGCTCTGCGCCATCATGCTGGTAACTGACTTTGACACCTTCCGTTAGCAAACGATGGAAGGTTTCATTATTCGCCAACAAATCAGGTGAGTGGACACGTTGCACATCTTTTAACGCAGCTTGTAATACGTCATTCGATACAGCCGGATTTATCCGTTTTAACGCTGTTTCCAAACGACCAACTAACAATACCTCATCGTAATGCTGGCGTTCCTGATGTTCACCATCAGGCGCAATATCAGGGCCATAAAGATAGCTGTAGCCAAGCTGTTGAAACAGATCAAGCGCAAACGCTTCAATGGCGGATTCGGTGAGTTTACACATAATAAGTATCTTCCAGCCATCGCTGCGGATTGGTTTGAATATATTCAGCGATTTTTAAATACGCGGTTTCATTACGAATAATATGTTCATAATAATTGCGCTGCCAAATTTTAAAATCGGGTAAGCCATTCAAGTTCCGCACCCTCTTGGTCACCGCCGATTTATACCCTCGCACTACATCCCCCAGCGTAGGGGCGCGTTGCACGCGCTCTTGTTTTGTTTGTTCAATATCTGGCGAATCAGGGCGCATGCAATGCGCCCCTACAGTTTCAACGATGGCGTGAAAATGATTGGGCATGATGACAAATTCATGTAAAACGATATGGGAGCGAATAGTGTTGGTTTTTTGCCATTCTTCCTGAGCGATTTTTCCAACCTCGCTAAAAATCATGGCTCTCTCAACAATTGAACCAAATAAAGGCAAACGGTCATGGGTGCAAAGCGTAATAAAATATAAACCTGCCTGGGAATAATCATATCCCAGTAAACGAATAGATTTTCGATGATGATTTTTTAGATTGTTCATCATTAACCCGTTGTAACCGGCGGATTGCCAAAGCCTGTCTGGCAATTATGTCATTGCCATGTTAATCGTCCCAGTTGTTGCGTTCTTGATCAACAAAGGCTTGAATCTCGTCACGGCTTAAACCCGCGGCGGGATTATCCGGCAAAGTGTTTAAAAACGAGGCCATTTGCATTTGATTGCCACCTGTCTCATTCACTTCGTAAATCACTGTCACTTTGGCGCGACCTGCCGGAATATTATCGGGTAAGCGGATACTTAGTTGATGGTTGAGCGGAATATCGGTTTCAATTTCGTAATCGGCTTGCATGGTTAAATTCCTATGTCGTGAGTTTGACGCGGATTTCGCCGTTCATCAGTTTGGGTAACACGGTGTTGCGGAGGGTTTCTAGGGTGTAAATTTGTCTATTATTTTCCCAGCATTTTTCATAAATAGGCTTAATAAAAGCCAAAGCCTGATCTTGGAGAACTTTGGGGGGTAACAATAATCTATATTTACGAAAATCTTTTAAGACAATTCTTGGAATAACTGCGCCGGTAACTATATTCTCTAAGCTTTCTCTAGTAGATTCTAACTTAAGAAACGTTGCTAATAAAAACGGATGGTATTTACCGTTTGGGCGCAATATGGCAATGGAAGACAATATAACGACATCCAAATCATCTTCTGCAACGAAAACATGCTTCAAATAACTACCATCTTTTGCGATTAAAATATCGTTTTTGAGTGGTCGGCAATCTGCTTTCACCAAAGAATCAAAATCCGCAAAAGAAATATGGCGACAACTTTCAATATTTATTCCCCATTGGTACATGTCTTTTACAGAAGCCATTGGACGCCCCAATTCAACATTTGGAGGACTGGCATGTGCGCCATCTGTAATTCTATCAGTAATATCTTCCAAGCTTACCTCCTCCCAATCCTCCTTCGCCTCTTCAATAAACCACTGCCGAAACAACGTTTCCGCCATGGCTTCAAGGGTTTTATTTTGCCGGTGCAATAGGTCAATTTTGTCATCAAGGCTGCTGAGAACGGTCGCAATAGCTTTTTGCTCATGAAGCGGTGGAATTGTTAATTCTAAATTTTCAATCATCCCTTTTGTTAAGGCTCGTCTTGTAGCACCAATCTCTGACTGAGATAAAAGCTCTTCTTTGATTGACTGAAGGTAGTAGAAAATAAACTTGTACTCTGCTTTTTCTGGAAGCACTCTAATAATTGCAACATGTTGATTTACACGTGCCGGCAATACATACGAAGGTACTAAACAACATCTCGCTACACTGTCACCAGTTATGTTTAGTAAAACATCATTTTTTTGAACAGAAACATTACTCAATTCATCGGCTTGTTGTTCGTCAATATAGGCCAAACCATCAGTGGAAAATAGAAAATCTAAAACGTTCTGGCTTCTAATTAATGATATTCCAGATTCTTTATAATTATTCCCCCCACCTCTTGGCGTTGCTCCACTGCCAATTTTGGATGTTAGTAAATTTAGCCTTATACTTTTCCACTCGCTCATACATTAACCTTCGCCAAATTCTCAGCAATTGCCTGATTGAGTTGAGCTTCTTCCAGCAACTGCGCTTCAAACTCCGCTTTCAAAGCAGTAAAGCGTTCTGCAAACACAAATCCATCTTCTTCATCCGGCAAACCAACATAGCGACCGGGCGTTAAAACGTAATCCAGCTCCGCGACACGCTCTACCGGTACCGATTTACAAAATCCGGGTATATCCTCGTAGGGGCGCATTGCATGCGCCCTTGTTGCATCGGCGGTATCATCCGGGCGCGTGCAACGCGCCCCTACGGATTGAACCGATTGGCAAGAATCGACGCCGGTTCGCCAGGCATGATAGGTATCGGCAATTTGTTGAATGTCCTGATGCGATAGTTCACGCGTGCGACGGTTGATCAAATGGCCCAGGTTTCGCGCATCTATAAACAGAATTTCGTTTTTACGCGGATATTCACCCTCACCCTGCCCTCTCCCTGAGGGAGAGGGTTGTTGCCGGGCGCGGTTCATAAACCATAACGCTGCTGGAATTTGCGTGTTCAAAAACAGCTTGGCCGGAAGATTAACAATGCAATCGATCAAGTTGCCATCCGCAATCAGGCTTTTACGAATCTCGCCTTCACCGCTGGTTTTACTGGTCAATGCGCCTTTGGCTAAAACGACTCCTGCTTTGCCAGTCGGTGATAAGTGATAGATAAAATGTTGCAGCCAAGCAAAGTTGGCATTGCCCGCAGGCGGTGTACCGTATTGCCAGCGGCCATCAGTACGCAACAGTTCACCGCTCCAATCGCTGACGTTAAACGGTGGATTGGCAATAATGAAATCGGCTTTTAGGTCTTTATGCGCGTCATTCAGAAACGAGCCTTCGTTGTTCCATTTGACCTGCGAGCTGTCTATGCCGCGAATTGCCAGATTCATTTTGGCCAGTCGCCAAGTGGTTTGATTACTTTCCTGTCCGTAGATGGAAATGTCGTTGATGCGGCCTTGATGCTCTTCAACGAATATTTCAGATTGCACGAACATACCGCCGGAACCACAACACGGGTCAAACACCCGGCCTTTATAGGGTTCCAACATCGCCACTAATAATTCAACGATGCTGCGCGGCGTATAGAATTGACCGCCTTGCTTGCCTTCCGCGAGTGCAAATTCACCGAGAAAATATTCAAACACGTGACCTAATACATCAGCACTACGCGCTTTAGCATCGCCTAGCGCAATGTTACCGACCAAATCTATCAAACCGCCCAAGCTGGTGGGATCAAGATTTTGTCGGGCAAAGACTTTGGGTAATACGCCTTTTAATGATGGATTTTCTTTTTCAATCGCATCCATCGCACCGTCAACAAAGGTGCCAATATCCGGTTGTTTGGCTTTGGCTAATAAAAACGACCAACGCGCTTCAGCAGGGACAAAGAAAATATTTTCGGCTTGGTATTCGTCCTTATCTTCTGGATCAGCACCGGCGTATTCGCCTTCGCCTGCTTGCAGTTTGGCAAAATGTTCTTCAAACGCATCGGATATGTATTTGAGAAAGATCAGTCCAAGCACCACGTGCTTATATTCAGCGGCATCTATGTTTTTGCGGAGTTTGTCAGCGGCTTTCCAGAGTTGGGTTTCCAGCGGTTCTTCTTTGACGACTTTTGGGGCTTTGGCCATGCGGGTTCCTTATTATTTCTAACGCTTGCTGCCTGCAAGTAATATTTAGTTTAGTCAATCGTATACCGATCTCCGCCAGTTACGCTAAACGATAATAATGCAACGTTGATCATCATGCTGCGTATTGTTGGCGTGGTCGCTAATCGGCGTGGTGGTCATGTCTGCGTAAGCGGCATTATCCGATAAATGGGCGATGCCATCTTGAGCGGTTTCTTGAGAGCAATGTCGAAGCATGGACGGCCAAAACATGCTCACCGGTCGCAGTACGAACAAACCCAGCATCTTCAGCGCATGGATACCGACCAGCGAGACGGGTCGCCTGTTTCTCCATGGCCGTCGTTGGACTGGTAATATCCTGACGACTCTTGATCCGAACGCGACTTGAGTATCAGGTTACGCGGCACTCAGGAATGCAAGGATACAGTCGATGTACGAAGTTGGCTGAGCAGAGTCGAAATAAGGCATTGGCCGAGTGGAGCCGAAATAAGGCGTTGGCTGCGCGGAGCCGAAGCCAGCGCTTTCGCTTCGACTCCGCTCTGCGAACGGCTTAGCCGAAATTGAGGTGTTCATTCCCCTGCTCTGTCGGGAGAAAGCGTTTTTACTTCGCGCTGAATATCTTGAGGTGGCTCTCAGCGTGGCGTATTTGCTCGGATTTAGGCGAACCCACCCGAATTGCTTCGGACAACAAAAAACCCGCTAAGCCTTATAACTTGCGGGTTTCTGTACTTCTTTGGGCTTCTTCAAACCCTAATTTGGTACGACGGCCGGACCCGAATAAGTCGTAAATATATGATTTATTTTGTATGTTTTTTAAACAACCTCCGTAAGGACACACTCAAGGACACAATCCGAAATCTTATACGGTAGTTTTAGACCAAAAGAGGTCAAATCCAGACCATTTGCTGATAGCGAAATTTGCCCTGATTTATCGCCTTCCCGATCCAGAAACCTTGATCTCTCGAATTCCTGAAATCTGCCAATTTGCGCCATTGAAATGCTTGCCATTTCCAGACGCCACGCGGCTTACAGCCTTTTGGTGGCGAATCGACGCAAATCCACGAAAAAAACATTTCGGCACTTAAAGCCATAAATATCAATGATATAAGAAAAATTGCCGGGTTTTTTGGCGTGCCGTTTGGCCTGTTGAAATGGCGCAAACCGTAAATGATCGGCGCTTTGTGAATTTTGCAAACCGGTAAAGTTAGTCCGCTTTGGTGTCTGAATACCGTGACTTTCCTGGCTTTCCGGCAATTTATCCCGGTTTAATCCCTTCAAAACGAAATTCGCGTGCCATTTTTTGTGTAAAAACCGCGCAGGTGAGGAGGAGTGAATTTGGCCGCTGGTAGCGGTGTCGCAGCGACTGTACCGGTACCGAGCAAGCCGCCACCAGATCCAGGTCGCGAACTCAAGACGTCGACACGTTACGCCACTAGGGAAAGCCCTCGATCTGGGTGGTTGGTGGATGAACTGGACATAGGGTTGAGCAACACCGCATCCTTCAGATGATCCGGCGCCAAGTGGGCGTAGCGCATCGTCATGCTGATGTCGGCATGGCCCAGGATTTTTTGCAGGCTCAAGACGTTGCCGCCATTCATCACAAAATGGCTGGCGAACGAATGCCGCAGAATATGGGTAGCCTGTCCGCGTGGGAATGCCAGCTCGCTACGCTTGGCCGCGCGCCGGAAGGCGCCGATGCAATTGCGGAACAAGCGATCGTCCGGATGCTTATAGCCGGCGTACTGATCGAGCGCATGAAAGAACGCCGGCTCCAGCGGCACGGTTCGAGTCTTCTTGGATTTGGTGAACTCGAAGGTAATCCGTCCGTTATGCAACTGCTTGCGTTTCAACTTCTCGGCCTCGCTCCAGCGGGCGCCGGTCCGCAAACAGATTTGAGTGACCCACCAGGTATCGAGATTCTTCGAATTCTGCTGAATGGTTTCCAGCAAACTATCGATCTGGTCCCGGCTGAAGTAACTCAGATGGCGTTCCTGGATCTTCAAAAAATCGACTTCGCAAACCGGCGACTGGTACTTAATCACCTTCAGCTTGCGCAAGCGGTTGAACACCGCCGCCAAGTAGCCGTGCCGGTTATTCATGGTCTTGGCGCAAACCGACCGATCGTTGTACAACAGGTTGTAGCGGTACAACACAAACTGTTCCGCGGTCAATTGGCTGGCGATCGGGTTTTGCAGATCGGCGGCCATTTGCAATAAAGCCCGATGCCGGCGTTCGCCGTCCGCCAAGTTAATGCCGTGGTACACGTGCCAAGCGTTGATCAACTCCACCAAGGTGCGGTCATCCATCGCCTGATCGTGGCTCTCGCGATGTTCGGCCAGATAATTGCGCTCGAACAACTCCGCTTCCGCTCGGCTGGCAAACCCGCCCCGCCGAGTGCGCGGCATGCCCTTCCGGTCGATCTGCACGCGCCAGGTGCCGTCGCTATCTGCTTTAACTGTCATCTGCGTCCTGTTCGAATGAAAGGTGGGCTTATGCTCACCTGAATTGAAAGCGCAGGCCGGCAAATGCCGACCTGCCACCGTTATCAAGCCGCTTGGCTGATAATCTCATCAATTCGGTTTAAGGCAAGCGAGGGTTCGACGAAGATCTGAATCGCTTCCGATTCGTCTGCAAAAACTGCTTTGCACAATTCCTCGCCGATGATGCTGTATGCCCATTGGAGTTGTTCGTTTTTTTCTTGGCTAGTGTACGGATGACGAGTCAAATAATGCGCCGAGACCGCCAAGGCAAACACCTTCAAATGTTGCTCTCGGTCCTCGATAACATCCGCCAAGGCCCGCTGTTTCACCGCACCGGCGGCCGCGGCCAATTGCTGCCACATCTGGCTGGAGACATAGCGCGAATCCTCCATCAGCCTTTTCAAGGCGGCGTTTTGGATTTCAATCACCTCGCCGAGCGCTTCGCGTTCCAGCTCCTGTTCGGCAATCGTGCGTTTCAGCGCGATATAGTCGTCGCTGGTCATGTCTCCGTTGGCCATGGCAACGCCAGCCTGGGCCAAGCGTTGGTTTAAGCCGGCCAGCGCCGCATTCGCTTGCTGCTGGCGCTGCTTGAGCGTTTCGATCTCGCGACGCTTGCTGGCTTCGTCCTCCCGGGCGGTCTGCAACTCGGTTTTCTTGGTCAAAAAGTCTTGTTCGGCGTTCGATAAGGGGTTCATGTCTGGTACTCCAAATTCGTGAATAAAGCGCCGCGCGATCTAGGCCGCGCGGCGCGGTCAGGTTTATACCAAGTGGCCGCCGCCAATCAGCGTTTCCAGCATATTTTGAGAAAAATCCGCTGTCTTTTTAAACAGCTCGATCTGTTTGACCTCCGGATTAATGTCGGCAAACACCTCAAGCTCGCCTTGCACGTAGCCTAGTTCCTTACGGATCGCGTCAGCCTCGTCGCGCGACATTTCCCGCGTGAACTTGATCTTTTTCATGGCGCCGGACAGTTTTTCGACTATTTCGCTGAGATATTGCCGTTGTGTAGCATTTAAATGATTCATGTTGTTCATTGTGATGTCCTTGTGTTCTGTTGAATAAAACCGGTTTTCAACTGGCCGGCCCAGCCTCCTCAAGCCTTGACGCTACCGTTAAATCGGCAGGTTGCCGTTCATCGAGTCCGGAAAGGAATCAATAGATAAGTCAATTGGTTTAGCTCCAAGCGCCGTTCTGGTCGGTGTATCCAGCCCCCATATCAAAACACCTTGATTGCGTCTTTCATCGCTGAAAGTCTTTGCCAAATAGCCCAACGGATCGGGGTTCTTGGTGTAATAGCCCTCCAGGTTCAGTTCGTTGACGATGGACTCCAGGTTAGTGACGACGAACTGCCGAATCGTTTCGGTGATTTTGGGTCGTGGAAACACGATCAGCCTTGCGCGGTTGAATTCCGCTTGAAAACCTTGCGCGCGTAGCTGGGTCAGCGGTGAATTGACGGGTAATGCGGTTAAAGCCATGTTCGTTCTCCAAATCGGTTATAGATGCCGACCGCGCATCATGGCGGCCGGCGGTTTCTCCTCAAGCCCTGTCCTGCCATTCGGGTAATTCGCGGTTTGCCTCCAGGATGGTTCGTTAATGGCGATACGCCGGCACGCCGGCAAATCGTTGTCCGTTCAAAAAATCCGGGATAGTGGCGCCGGCATCCGGACCGCTCGCAGCGGCCGGCGCGTCCCACAAAAACACGTTGTTAATCCGCTTTTCGTTGCTTTCGACCCGCAACGCTTGGGCGATATCGGGCAAGTGCAATGTCACGAATAGCGCTTGCGCTTTGGTCATCTTGTGCCGGGGCCAAACCCGCACCCGGCCTTGGTGCAAATCGGCATCCAAGCCTTGCCGGCGGAGTTCCGCCAAGGGGTGTAACTCAGTCATGTCTAAATCCTCGTCAGTGGTTGGTTGTCTCCTCAAGCCCTGGCCGGTCCAACGGGATTAACGATCGATCAGTTTGCCGTCTTCACGGCGCCGCCCTCGCTCGCCAAAAAGACGGATTGGCGCGACATATCGCCACGAAAATAAAAAACAAAAAAAACGCGATTTTTGCCATACCACCTGTACCGCCCCCACTCAAGCCCACGGCTGGCGCGGCTTCCAGCTGGGGTACAGGTGCAAAATCAGGTGGTACAGCTTTTAAACCACTATCCCACCAATCTGCTTTTTTCCGGCTTTTTGGTATTGGTGGTATAGCTATGGTATAGGTAAGTAAGTTATACCTATACCAGTTAATAAACTGATAATTAACGGATTTTTCTTTGTGGGATAGGTGGTACAGCAAAAATGCCGGTCTGTAGCATTTCATTGGTCCAGCTCCTCAAGCGGTATATCCAGCAAATCAGCGAAACGCTGTACCAGTACCGCCCTTTCCGGTAATTCGTAGAATTTGCCGCCGCCGCGATCGGAGCGGCCGTGTACCTCGACACCCAGCTTGGCCATCATCCGCCCGGTAAAACTGGCAGCCGCCGCCTTGGAGACTTTGTCGCCCTCCTCGGCGCTCCAATTCACAAAGTCATCCACCAGCTCGGCGGCCAACATCCGCGCCCGCCCGCCAAACGGTTCATCCTTGGCGATCTGATGGTAGAAAAACTGGTTCACGCCGCTCAGGTTGCCCAGCTTCTCGGCAATCAATCCTGGCGTTTGCGGGCAGCGGTAGGGGTCGAAGTCGGCAATGTTCACAATCAACAGATAGTTGAGCAGCTTGGCCGGCCCGTCGTGGTCTATCCAGTGCCACAACCGGCGGAAGTAACCGGGGTCTTGGGCAAAGCCGTCGGACGGCTCCAATACCAGATAGCGGCGTTCGCGGATGCCGGCACTCAATACCCTGGCGTGGTTGCTGGCGAAGATCAGCCGGCAATAGTTCGGCAGCGGCTCGATCTCCAGGCCTTTGCGCTCCATGTTGACGGTGGTTTCGGAAATGATGCCTTTCAAGCGGTCGGCGACGTGTTTGTCGGTCAAGTCCACCTCGTCGGCGAAGATCAACAGCCGATTGGCTACCGGGCCGTTAAAGCGGCCGGCGATGGCATACGCGCCGTTGGTCTTGTTGCCGTGAGAACCCAAGATGCGCAGCAATGGTTCGGCCATCGTTCCCTTGCCAGTGCCTTCCACCGACTTCAACACGATCGCCACGCTGGGCTTGACGTCCGGCTTTTGGAACAGGTGCGCCATCCAACCCACCAGATAGCGAAACTCCGGCTCGCGGCCGGCGCAAATCACGTAGCGCAAATGGTCCAAGTAGGGTTTCACGTCGCCGGCCATCGGCTCCACCTGCAACCCCCGATAAAAGTTCAGCGTGTCGGCCGGGCATTTTTTGGGGTCTGGAAAAAACCCGGTACCGCCGGGCTTAAAGTTCTTTCCCGGCCATTCCAACCAAGCCTGACCCTGGTTCTTCGGCCGGCCTCGGCCTAACGCATCGCGCCGGCCGATCAGCCTCGAGTGCAAAAACCGCTTTTTGAATTCGCCCGGCGCCTCGAAGGTCAGAACACTGCCCTGCACCTGGCACGGCCGCTGGCCGACGATGGCATGTTTTCCGCCGACCGTGGCGTGGCAATAGGTGGCATTCATTGCCTTTAGCGTGGCTATTTCGTCCTGCTCCAAGAACGTGTGGTCCGGCAACGTATCGATCAGCTCCGGATCGGCAACGAGAGGATCGACGGCGGCCGGCAAATTCGGCGCGGTTTGGGCCGGCAACGCGGCCGATGGGGACGCCTGCACCCCCGTTATCGGGGGTGCGGATGGCTCGACAGCCGGCATTTCGCCCTGTTCTGGCGGGTTAGCGGCTAAGTCATGGCTTGGCGCGGCGGCGTCCATCAGAGAGAGCCTCCCGCCGCGATCACATCGTTCCAGTCGGCGCCGGTTTGCTCGGGGATCAAATACTTGCCGCGTACCGCCAACGCCGCCTTTTTCGCGGCGGTCTGGCCGATGCCGGTTTCGTCGTTGTCGCCGGCGACGATGATTTCCGCGTTTGGATGCCAGCGCCTGGCGGCCATTGCCACCGGTTCCAGGTTGCCGGCATCGCCCGCGACCATCACCAATGCGCCCAAGGCTTCATGCAAACTGGCGCCGGTAGCCCAACCTTCGCAAATCAGTACGCGCGCGGCGCCGGCCGGTTCGCCGATCAGCGAGAAACACCCTTTTTTCCGCCCGCCGGCCATAAACCGCTTGTTGCCGTCGGCGTCAATAAATTGCAGATTTACGAGTTGGTGGGTATCGTCGAAAAACGGCACGACCAAAGCGCCGCGGCTGGTGCGCAGTCCGTAAGCTTTGACCGACTTCCGCCGCAAGTAGGGATGTTTGGCCTCGTCGAACACCGGTTTGGCGTTTTGCCAGATCCAACGGGCTTTCTCGGCGGTCTCGTTTTGGCGTTCCTTCCTCTCAACTTGGCGCCGCTTGCGTTCTTCCTCGATCTGGCGGCGCATGGCCAGCGACAATGGCTTGTCGCCGGCGCCATCCAAACGCCAAGTGACTTTCAATCCCTGTGGAAAGTGCTCGAAATATCCGGCCGGGTGTTGATCGGCGTGCAGAATATACGCGCCGTTCTGGGTGCCGGACTTGTCGCCGTCGACGTACACCCGGTGCAACACGCTGTCGGCGATGATCGGTTCTTTGACGACCATTCCGGCCGCAGCCATGTCGGCCCGGAACTGGTCGATGATGTTGTGATAATCGGTCATAGTGCATCCTTGCCGGCCTTGCAAAGCAGGTTCCAAGGGTTACAATAACCCCGCTTGAGGAACACTTTGCAAGAAACCGGCGTATCTTGGCGGGTCGCCGGTTTTTTTATGCGTGTTGGTTTTGCCGTTCTCGATGAAACCCGTCCACAACAGCCTTAATGTCTTGCGCCTCGTGTTTGATCGACTGCAACGCAAAAAACACCGTTTCATCGCTTGGCCGGTTTTCGTCGTCATCCAGCGCGAAGTGGTCTGACAGCATGGTGGCAATCGCCAATAGCTTGTCGGCGGCCATGTTCACGGTATCCAGCAAACCCAGCGTGCCAGTTTCAAGACCAACAGGCGAAAGCCGATGGCTGAAGTCCGGCATGGTCGCCGGCGCCGGGGTGTCGCCATCCGTGTCGTCTTTGGCGGATTCGGTGACCAGCCAATCGACGGCGCCGAGCAGGTTCGCCGAATGCTTGCACAGATCCAAAAGCCACTGGCGATTGAACCGGGCGTAACACGCCGGCGGTTTGCCCAACGTGTCCATGTGCTTGGCCAATTCACCAAAGCAACGTTTGATTTCATTGAACGACGGCGCGGTGCATGTGGGGCGATAATCAATCGCCGGCAATTCGATGCCGGAAGTGTTTTCCCATACCTCGCCAGCAACTTCGTCGAATCGATTGGCGGCCGAGAATAGGTTATCCGCCAGAACATGCCTGGCTGAAAACTTACGGTTTAGCTCCGGCCAAGCGGCTTGAAGCCGATCGACAACAATTTTGATATTGTTTGTTTTATTCATCGCGACCTCCATTTCTAATAACTTTTTTTGACTTACCCGGCTTTTTCTTATCAGGCGCTAATCTCGACACAATTAAATCAACCGTCTGAGGTTTCCGGCTCGTAAATTCGGTGGCACATAAACCGGCTTCCTCCTTAGCCTCAAACTCTCGAATTTCACGGTCGACAAAATCTATAAGACGCCAAATTATTTGCAAAAACATCACGATTCTTGTCGTCTCAACATACCCATCATTCTGGTGAAAATCCGCTTCGATACTAGCCAAGTTAAAAAGCGAACCATCCATCGCGCTTTCCAAGCGCTTCATGTTTGGCTTGAGATTGAAACTTTCGCCAAAATCACCCGGCGAACGCACAAACACGGTGCCAAGTTTGGTGGTCAAAACATCACGTATCGAGGTATTGGCATAATCGACAATCGCCTTTTTAACGCCTCTTAGTGATGCGATGACATCCTCGATGTTGCTGGTTTCGCATAGGTTTTGCTTGATAGACAAAAACTGATCAATCGGGCCAGCAAAATATTTGCTGCGTAATGCTCTGACCTCGGCAGTCGATAGCTGAATTTTGCGAGGTTCTCCCCATCCGGATTTTCTTGGCTTTAGGCCGGAAGGCAACTTAACGCGAGCCGCCAATGTAATCGACCTGGCGGAAATGGTTTGACTGGCGTGTTGTTCTCTCATGACACAACTCCTTGCAATTGCGCCCAGCGCTCGAACATCTCGCTGCCATTTTCAAGGTAGTGATGGATTTCCTGCGCGGTCACTCTGGCGTCGAGTGTTAGAACGGCTACGGCATCGTTGAATAAGGGTTTATCGAGACCGCGCAGCCTGGTCAGATTAAACGGAAAACGGTAACCGTTATAAAAACTCAACAGGAACAGGCGGACAGTTTCGGCTTGGCCGGTATCGCGCTCGGCAACTCCGGCCAGGCGCTCAAGTGCCGGAAGTCCGGCCTTAGTGGCGGCTTGGCGTTCGGTTTCCAGATCGGCCATTTGCCGGAAGAAATCGTTTACGGCTTCGGGTTGTTGGGTGGATTCTGGGCGGATTTCGCCCGTAGCTTGG
The DNA here is from genome assembly GCF_050275925.1 of Methylomonas sp. MS20. Lineage (NCBI taxonomy): Bacteria > Pseudomonadati > Pseudomonadota > Gammaproteobacteria > Methylococcales > Methylococcaceae > Methylomonas > Methylomonas sp. MS20. Next base: position 2,232,319 of record NZ_CP189962.1, on the reverse strand, counting down.
GTGTTCTTCATAGCGGTGACTCCATATCTAGCAGGAAACAACCGCCGCCAAAAGGTTCGAAGCTTTGGGCGACGGGATTGAGTGGGTTCGAACTACCGCGATATGGTGCGGCCAGCCGCGAGGGCTGCCCAAACAATCCCGCCATAACAGAATAGGCACGGAATAAGGCCGTGCTAAACGGGGGACATAAAAAAGCCGCATAAAGGCGCGGCGATTTTTCGCCATATCTAAACGGGGTTCGAATCCCGACTTTCGTTTTTTTCGAAAGCGGACTCACAATAGCGCTACGCTGGAGAAGTGTCAATAAATTACACATAACTTGCGGCAATGTCGGCATCAAAAAGACCCCGCCGCGCGGTTAAGCGCATACTGACGTTCAAGGATTGGCGCCAGACCCAGACCGCGCGACATATTCGCGGCGATGCCTTTTTCGATTTGCTGAATCAGAATATCGATTTGCATTTCATCGCCGACTTGTCGGCTGGTGGCGGTGGCCTTGGCACCGTCCGCCTGATTGATCACATTGATTGTCACGCCGCCGGACCGGGATTTGCCGAGATTATTGATATGACGCGGATCGTCGGCCGTTAAGACCTCTTCGCCGCGCAAAAGAATGCTGGGCACTTCATTGGCGGCCAAACCCGGCCCGCCGCCGCCGTGGAAACGCGGCGCTCCGGAAAACACGTCGGCATCGAAAGCGCGGTATGGTGTCGACCCGGCCATGCCACCTTTATGATTTTGATAACTGAGCAACGGGCCATTGCCCTGAAACGTACTTCCGCCACCACCAAACGCGCCGGAAATTACCGACCCAAATGATCCTAATAGCCCGCCCAGCTGGCCCGACTTGCCGAAATCCTTGCCCAACAAAGAATTGAAGATATTCGCCGTCGCAGACTCCGCCGCCATTTTACGCAAGGCATCGCCGAAACCTTTGGCCATATCCTGCGTGCCATCCGCGAACGGATCGAATAAAAAGTCCGCGAAATCGGATTGGATATTGCGCGCCGCCTGTCCGCTGAATTCAGACAGTTGATCAGTAGCCGTCATCGCCGGCTCGATAAAGCCGTCGTTGTAAGCCTTGCCCAGCTTGTCGTATTCGGCCTTGGCGCGATCGGCGTCGATCAGGCCCAGGGCCTTGGCTTGGTCAACGTCGGCGATGCCTTGGGTCAGCGTGTTGTAACCGGGGTTGAAGCGGTCGAACAAGCGGGCGTATTGATCGGACTGCGCGGCGCGCTGCTTGCCGGCCAGCGCCAGGCCTTGTTCGATGATGCCATCGTATTCTTTGTAAGCCTCAATGTTGGCCATCACCGCGTCTTTTTCGGCGGCCAGATTCAGCAAGATCAGCTTGCGAGATTCATCGAGTTTGGACAGCGCGCCGGATTGCACCTCGAACTCCATTTGCGCGGCGGCGCTGGTGTCGCCGTGCAGGGCGATCTGCTGGCGCAAGGTTTGCGCCGCGGATTGGTAGGCGTTATCCAAGGCTTTGACGGCGGATTCCGCTGAACTGGCTGCCGTCTCTTCATCGTGAAATTTGTCGATAAACTTCTGAGCCAACGCCGCATCGAATGCCGCGACAGCCGAACTGGGCTCGGGCTTCGGTTGCAGCGCCTCGCGCATTTTTTGCAGCTTGGCCAGTTCGGCCTCCATCTCGCCGAGGTTGCTGGCCACGAACCCACGTCCACCTCGCACGCCGGCGGCTTTCAAATCGATAATGCTTTGGGTGATTTCGCCGATCTGTAGATTTAGCCGACCTAATTTATCATCGGTGTTTGAGCCGTTGGCGTAGTCGGTCAGGAAATCCAACGGGTGAAAGCCTTTTGATTTCTCGGTCGCAAAATCCAAGGCGCTACCGATTTCATTTAATGAGCTAACAAGTGGCCCAGAAATTAATAGCGCCGCATATTTCGATCTATCTCCTAATTCCGTTAGACGATCATTCAATAATCCGGCATTTTGAGCCTGTTCGGCGGTAATCGGATTATGTTGCCGACCCGTGTCGATCAATTCTTGCACGCCGTTAGCGCCCATCATCAGCAACGGTGCCATTTCAGCGTAGGATTTGCCTAGCGCCGCCGCGCCGACGGCCGCGCGTTGTTGCGGATCGGCAATGCCGGCGAACACGTCGGCGAACTGCTTAAACGCCTCGACCGGGTCTTTTGCCGTCACGCCCAGCTTAGCGAAGTCGTCGGCGTTCTTGGCGATGTTGATCGACAGCTTGTTAGAAGACGCAACAAACGCCCCCAACGTGGTATCGCCGACCTTGGTCGCGTATTCCAACCCAGCCAATTTCTCGACCGCGATGCCCGAACGATCGGCCATGTCATTCAACGCGTCGGCAGCGTTGACGCTTTCTTTGATTAAGCTCGTTATCCCCGCAATTGAAACGCCTCCGGCCAAACCCGTAAGAAAGGATTTAGCAAAAGAATCGTTGATGTTTTTTCCAGTCGAATCCAAGCCGCGCAGCGCCTTTTCGACCCGGCCGACGCTTTGTTCGGCCTGGCTGGCATCGCCGGCGATTTTGATTTTTAGGTTTAGGTCGGTCATGCCGTCACCTCACCGCTGATTTTCGACACCAGCCGGTCTATGTCGCTTTTTTTCCAGAAAGAACCTCGGCCAATTTTTATGGGTTTTGGCGCCTCACCTGCCGAAACCATCGCATACCATTTACGCTTACTGACTGGGATTCGTGCCGGGATTGGTGGTGTCTTGTTTGGGTTGCCGATGATGTGATCGACTTTGACTAGCGAATGGCTTGCGTTTTCTGACATGTCCGCTCTCCTCTTAGCGCTTTATTGCGTTTGTCGGAGAGAATTTTTGCCACAATTTTTTTTGTTAAAAAACTGTGTAAATCTATGGAAACTGAGTAATACCTACATATAAATTATTTGCAAGTTATTGGCATAGATGGATTTTTTAAGAAAAAAGTTTTTTGTACGGGCTTTCGATTTTTCTGCCGCGCCGGTCGTCTGCAATATCGCAAACCTGCTTTCGTTTTTCACTTCCCCATAAGTCGCCGCATGACTCCCAATCACATACATTCCAGACGCGATTATTTTTTTGAGTCTCTCTATCTTTTTCCCAACTTTTCAAGAAATCGAATAATTCTTTCTTGGTGCAGTCTAAATTTTGCCTGTCGATTTCGATGCGAACCTCTAACCATTTAATGAACTCTTTTAGGCTTTCAATTCGTTTATCATTTTTTGAAATTTTGTCTTTATTGGTTGAATTTGTTTCTGTAGGTAGTGAATCTCGTTCGACCTTGGTAGATTCAAATTCTGTGGATTTCTTGCTGCAAAAGGTAGGCAATTCGAATTCGTAAAGCATGAAGTTGAGGTTTTTATTATTCGAATCGTCTGACATATCCCGCTTGGCTATCTTGAAATAACAGCGGTAGTAATCGTTTACGGATATTCCGTGTCTACGGGCAAACCTAGTAAACTCGCAGTCAATATCGTCAACTGGATAAATCGGCAATAATTTTTCTACAAACTCCAGCTCGTTCTGTCCCAACGAAAACCCAGAATTAATAAGAATAGATTTTCTGTCCAAATATCTTCGCTCATCGTCATCGGTAAGCTTAAAGTCGCCGGCCACATGGATTGGTCCAAGACGGTCGTAGTAGTTACGAAAAACATCGTGTAATTGCCAACGAATGCAGTGATCGACGTCTTCTTTTGGCATCATAAAATATCCGCCGAATTGGTTGATCGGATGGGAATTTCCAAAGCAATCTGTAATGAACCACTCGCCGTAACCGTTAAAAAAAACTGGCGTCATATTCACTCCGCTAAAGTGAAAGCCGCTAAGAAATGACAACCGGAAACAGGCTAGCGACACCCGCTTTTCGCCCCGTCGGGCTATCCGGCTGATTGAATGATAATCAAATTTTCGACAACCGCCAAACTATTGCGCCGGCGCGGCATAATGTCGGCATCGTTCCAGGAATCCAGGCCGCCATGACTGTTTATTGCCCCAACTGCCAATCAAAAGCCCGCATCACGTCCCGCAACAATCTGAACGACGAAAAAACCGTCGCCGATTTGTACTGCCAGTGCCTCAATGTCAAGGAATGCGGGGCGACGTTCGTCACCACCCTAGGCTTTAAGCACTACCTCAACCCGCCGGCTCAGTCCACGCTGCAATTGGCGGCCAACTTGTTGAATACTCTCACCAAGGCCGAACGCGCTGCGCTGTTGCAAGGCATGCCGCCCGGCTGATGCCAAACTGGCTTTAAGCCTGGCGCGGGAACTGAATCACTTGCGCGCCGTTTTTGAGAGCGTCCAGGTAATCGGCCCAGGCCTGCATCATCCGTCGACGTTCGTCCAGATATTGCGCTCGGTTGTAGGCGGCGCGGACTTGGTCGCGCGGTGAGTGTGCCAACTGTCGCTCGATCGCATCCGGACTCCAGCCTTGCTCGTTCAGCAATGTCGACGCAGTAGTTCTGAATCCGTGAGCGGTCATCACCTCTGAATCGTAGCCGAGCGACTTGAGCGCGGTTCGAATAGTGTTATCTGACATTGGCCGGCCGTCGCCGCGACTAGACGGAAACACGTATTTTCCGCTTCCCGTTAAGGGTCTGATTCCTTCCAAGAGATTAATGGCCTGCCTGGATAGCGGCACGATATGGTCAAAGTCGGTTTTGGAGATGTACGGGCGCCATTCGCGTGATTCGAGGTCTACGTCGTCCCAAAGCATTTGCCTGATTTCCCCTGGGCGCTGGAACAGCAACGGCGACAATCTGAAGGCCGACTGCACAACGAATGTACCTTGGTAGTTATAAATGTCTCTAAGCAATTGCCCCACCGACTTTGGCTCTATTATCGCCGCTCGATGCTTAACTTTTTGCGCCGGTATCTGCTTGGCAACCGGTTGCGATGGGTCGTAGTCGGTAAATCCGTGAACGATTCCATAAGCGAATATCGAGCCAATTTCCGCGTTTAACCGGTGGGCTGTTTCAAGTTGGTGTTTGTCTATTAGCGGCTTTAAAACCGCCAGAATATCGCCGGATTTGACTTCCTTTAGCGGAATGTCGCCCAAGATTGGAAACGCCAAGCGTTCGATTCGACTGGTTTTTTTTGTGTGCGTGGTCTCGCTGGTCAAATGGGCGGTAGACAGAAGCCATTGCCGGGTAATATCGGCGAAGCTATCAATTATCGGAAGGCCGGCGCTAATCCGTTCGTCGTTAAGTTTTGTGGCCCGCCTTGCCGCTTGTATTTCCTTCCTGGCTTCGCTGGGATCGACCCTGTTGGCAATGCTTTGTCTGGCATCTTCCGCTTTACGCCTGGCTGCCTCTAGGGTCGTGTCCGGATAAACACCAAACGACAGTTTTTTCCGTTTTCCGTCGAAGGTGAAAATGAACTTCCATATCTTTGTACCGTTTTTTCCAACCACGAGATTGAGGCCACCGCCATCGTTGATGAAGTACTCCTTATCTTTCGGCTTGGCCGTTCTGTAGACCGTATCTTTATTGAGGTTTAAGGCCATATTGTGTCCTCGAGTGTGTCCTTCTGAACGGCATTATATGAAAGGACACAATGAAGGACACACTTTTAAGCGCATGTCCCTGCATTTCTTTGCACTTCTTTGCACAATAAAAAACCCGCGAACCCAGAAGATTCGCGGGTTTTTGTACTTCTTTGCACTTCCGTGCATTCTCAAATGGTACCGACGGCCGGACTTGAACCGGCACGACTTGCGTCACCACCCCCTCAAGATGGCGTGTCTACCAATTTCACCACGTCGGCATAACTTTAAGTGCCAAGCCTTTTATTGAGCGGCTCCGGCCGGCTTCTCAACCTCTTTGATTGCCGGCGCTTCCGGCAATTTGCCATCGACGACAGGAGCGCTATCGGAGCCAGGGGCGACTTGCGACAGAGGCACGTCCGATTTAACCGGCGCTGCGACAGGCGCTACGTCCATCACGTCGGTTTTTTTGCCTTGATAACCGCTTAACGCGGCCAAACCCAAACTGGTAATGAAAAACAAGGTCGCGAATATCGCGGTGGTCCTGGATAAAAACGATGCGGAGCCTTGAGCACCGAAGACAGAGCCCGATGCACCGCTACCGAAGGCGGCACCGGCATCGGCACCTTTACCGTGCTGCATCAGCACCAAACCGACGATGCCTATTCCCAGAAATATATGAATAATTATTATAATTTGGTACAACATAAAAACCTTTAAAGGGTTGGACTAGACCGAATGGCAGATTTGCAGGAAGCCTTTGGCATCCAGCGATGCGCCGCCCACCAAACCGCCGTCGATGTCGGGCATTGCAAATAAGCCTTTCGCGTTGTCCGGCTTAACACTGCCGCCGTACAGAATTTGCACTTTCTCGGCAATGGCCGGGCTTCTATCGGCAATCCGTTTCCGAATATATTGGTGAACTTCCTGGGCTTGCTCGTCGCTGGCGACTTTACCGGTACCGATGGCCCAAACCGGCTCATAAGCGATAACGGCTCGCTCGAATGCTTCGATGCCGGCGGCGGCGATGACGGCATCAAGCTGCTCGTCGACGACTTGGAAGGTTCTGTCTTGCTCGCGCTCTTCCAGCGTTTCGCCAACGCAGAGTACCGGTAGAACGTTTTGGCTCAGCGCCTGACAAAAACGCTTGGCAACCGACTCGTTGCTGTCGCCGTAATAACTACGCCGTTCGGAGTGGCCGACCAGCGCGTACTTAACGCCGCATTCGGCCAGCATCGCCGCCGATACTTCGCCGGTGTAGGCGCCGGAGGCTTGGTCGGCAACGTTTTGGGCACCCAGAGCGATGGGTGAACCTGCCAAAGTTGCGCGGATATCGGATAAGTAAACGAACGGGACGCAGACCGCGATTTCCTGCGCGACATCGCCCAAGCCGTCGGCCAAGGCTTTCGCGAGTTTTTGGCCGTCTTCCCTAGTGCCGTTCATTTTCCAATTTCCCATAATCAAAGACCGACGCATTACTTCCTCCGAGCTAAATAAGACCGCATATCATATCGGCTAACGTGTTTTTGTTCAAGCCGGGATGGCTTTCTTGACGTCGCTCGCCAATTGATTGGCATATTTATTGACGTCGTCTTCGTCCACGCCTTCGACCATCACGCGAATTAGCGGCTCCGTTCCCGAAGATCGCAGCAATACCCGGCCTTTTTCCCCGAGCTTCTTTTCCACGTTTTCGACGGCCTGTTTCAGGCTGGCAATTTCATCGATTTTGACTTTTTTATCGGTTTTGACGTTAATCAAAACCTGCGGGTACTTTTTCATGCCGGATTTGAGTTCATGCAAGTTCTGGCCCGACTTCTGCATTTCCGCCAGTACTTGCAACGCCGAGACGATACCGTCGCCGGTCGTGGTCTTATCCAGACAAATGATGTGGCCGGAACCTTCTCCCCCCAGCATACCCTTATTTTCGGTCAGCATTTCCATCACGTAGCGGTCGCCGACTTTGGCGCGGAGCAGCGGCACGCCCACGGATTTTAGCGCGTGCTCCATGCCAAGATTGGACATCAGGGTACCCACCACGGGACCGACCAATTTACCTTCAGCCTGACGGGAACGGGCGATGATATAAATTAATTCGTCGCCATCGACGATTTCGCCCTTGTGGTCGACCATGATGATGCGATCGCCGTCGCCGTCCAAGGCAATTCCGACATCGGCGCGAAACTCCATGACTTTGGCTGCCAACAGTTCCGGCTTGGTGGCGCCGCATTCGTCGTTGATGTTCAAGCCGTCCGGCTCGGCGGCGATCGTTACGACTTCCGCGCCCAACTCGCTGAAAACATGCGGCGCGATGTGATAGGTGGCGCCATTCGCGCAGTCGATCACGATACGAATGCCCTTGAAGTCCAAATGCGCCGGCACCGAGGCCTTGCAAAATTCGATGTACCGACCGGCCGCATCGTTAACCCGCTTGGCCTTACCTAATCTAGACGACTCCACGGTTGTCATCGGCATGTCGAGATATTGCTCAATCTGCTGTTCTACATCGTCCGGCAACTTGGTACCGTCAACCGAGAAGAACTTAATGCCATTATCGTAGTAAGGATTGTGCGAGGCGCTAATAACGATGCCGGCGCTGGCACGAAAGGTTCGAGTCAGGTAAGCGATTCCCGGCGTAGGCATGGGTCCTAATAAGCGAGTATCGACGCCCGCCGCGGACAAACCAGCTTCCAGCGCCGATTCGAACATATAACCCGAGATCCGGGTATCTTTACCTACCAATACGAATCCGTTGCTCTCCTTGGCAAACACCTTACCGGCGGCCCAACCTAACTTGAGTAAAAAATCCGCGGTAATCGGCGGCTCGCCCACCTTGCCCCTGATGCCATCGGTTCCGAAATATTTTTTTGCCATAGTGCTAGTTCTACCTTGATATGACCAAAAAAAAGAGAGGCCGAAGCCTCTCTTGGTTTTGCCGAAAATTACTTAGCCTTGTTCCGCGGCGCCGCCGATCGAAGAATCGGGTGTTTTTTGATCCCAAGGACCGGTTTGCGCGTCGGTGTTGGAGGACGGAGTATCATCCCAACCCTTTGGCTCCCGTACCGGCCGTCTTTCCATCAAGTCGTCGATTTGATATTTGTCGATCGTTTCGTATTTCATCAACGCGTCGGCCATCGCGTGCAGGATATCCATATTGTCCTTCAAGATCTTCTCTGCACGCTCGTAATTGCGGTCGATGATGGAGCGAATTTCCTCATCTATCGTATGGGAGGTTTCTTCCGCGACGGACTTATGTTGAGTCACCGAACGACCCAGAAAAATCTCGCCTTCTTCCTCACTGTATGCTAACGGCCCCAAGCGCTGAGACAAGCCCCATTTGGTGACCATATTGCGGGCCAACTCGGTCGCTCTCTCGATGTCGTTGGACGCACCGGTCGACACCTGTTCCCAGCCAAAAATCAACTCTTCGGCAATCCGACCGCCATATAAACTGGAGATCATGCTGTCCAACTTGCATTTGCTGGCACTGTATTGGTCGCGCTCCGGCAAGAACATCGTCACGCCCAATGCGCGTCCGCGCGGCATGATACTGACTTTGTACACCGGGTCGTGCTCCGGAACCAAGCGGCCGACAATCGCATGACCGGCTTCGTGGTAGGCAGTCATTTTCTTTTCTTTCTCGTCCATTACCATCGAGCGCCGCTCGGCGCCCATGATCAATTTGTCCTTGGCTTTTTCCAAGTCCATCATGCTGACCAGACGCTTGTTCAAACGCGCCGCGAACAAAGCCGCTTCGTTGACCAAGTTAGCCAAATCAGCCCCGGAAAACCCTGGCGTGCCTTGCGCGATGTATTTGATCTTGACATCTTCGGCGGCCGGCACTTTCTTCAAATGCACGTTCAGAATCTGTTCGCGACCCTTAACATCTGGCAAACCCACGACCACTTGACGGTCGAAACGACCGGGACGCAACAATGCTTTATCGAGGACGTCGGCACGGTTGGTGGCCGCGATGACAATAATACCCTCGTGCCCCTCGAAACCGTCCATTTCGACCAGCAACTGGTTTAAGGTTTGTTCGCGCTCGTCGTTACCGCCACCCAAACCGGCACCGCGGGAACGGCCAACCGCATCGATTTCGTCTATGAAAATGATGCAAGGCGCATGTTTCTTGGCTTGATCGAACATATCCCTGACCCGAGAAGCACCGACACCGACAAACATCTCAACGAAATCCGAACCGGAAATCGTGAAGAACGGCACTTTGGCTTCGCCGGCAATCGCACGAGCCAGCAAGGTCTTACCGGTACCCGGAGGTCCGACCATCAATGCGCCGCGCGGTACTTTACCGCCGAGACGTTGATATTTGGCGGGATCTTTCAAGAAGTCGACCATTTCCTGAACTTCTTCCTTGGCCTCGTCGCACCCGGCAACGTCGGCGAAGGTCACCTTGTTCTGGTCTTGATCCAGCATGCGGGCCTTGCTCTTACCAAAGCCCATCGCACCGCCGCGGCCACCGACTCCGCCGCCTTGCATTTGACGCATGAAGAACACCCAAACCGCAATCAACAGCAGGATGGGTCCAAAAGACACGAACACCTGCATTAGCATCGAAGGTTCTTCGGGGGGCTGCACATTGATTTCGACGCCGTTGCCCAACAGATCATCGATCAAATGCGGATCGTTGGGCATATAAGTCTTGAACTTATCGCCGGTCTGCATCCGTCCCTTAACCGTGTTGTCGGCTATCACTACTTGCTGGACTTGTCCGGCTTTTACCGCATCAATCAGCTGCGAATACGACAAGTTCGAATCGCTACGCGCCGAGCGCGCGCCGAAATTGTTGAATACGGCCATCAATACAACGGCGATAACCACCCACAAAACCAAATTTTTAATCATATCGCTCAAAGTACGCGCTCCGGCCAGGAATGGCTCCAAACGTTTATAAACCGAGTAATTGTATCAGGTATACTCGTAGCTCGCCGCCCATCATAGCTCGATCAGCGGGGACTTTCCTTATTTTTTAAATCCTTTCGCCAGGATATAGACCTCGTTACTCCTGGGTCGCGACGCTTTTGGCTTACGGATTGCCACGCTGTTGAAGCGTAGCCGCACCTGATTATAGTACTCGTCGAAACCAGCGCCTTGAAACATTTTTATTAAAAAGGTCCCCCCTTGGATTAGAAACTGCTCGGCGGCATCCAATGCCAGCTCGCCTAAGTAGATGGCCCGCGGTTGATCGGTTTCCCGGCTACCACTCATATTGGGGGCCATATCCGACAATAACAAGTGTACCGGTCGACCATCCAGCACTTGATAAAGTTGTTGCAACACCTCGTCCTCGCGAAAATCGCCTTCGATAAAGTCAACGCCGGCAATCGGCTCGATAGCGAGTAAATCCAGCGCGACCACCTTGTCGCTTTTCGCCAGCATCTTGCGAGCGTACTCCGACCAACCGCCGGGAGCGGCGCCCAAATCGACGACATTCATTCCCGGCCGTAAAATCTTGTCCTTTTCTTGAATTTCAATCAGCTTAAAAACGGCACGGGAACGATATCCCAACGCTTGGGCCTTCTTGACATACTCGTCTTGAAAATGTTCCTGCATCCATTGATGACTACTTTTGCTGCGTGCCATATGCCCGATTCATGTAAAATTTGCGGAAATACCACAGAAGGAAACAGAGTGAATCCGATCCAAAAAAAACAACTGAAAGCCCAGGCGCACGCCCTCAACCCGGTAGTGATGGTCGGACAAGCCGGCTTGACGCCCGCCGTAGTGAAAGAAGTCGATCAAGCGCTACTCGCCCACGAACTGATTAAAGTCAAAATCCGCGCCGAAAGAGACGATCGCGCCGCGATCAGCGAACAAATCTGTGGGGAAACCGGTGCCGAACTGGTGCAATCGATAGGCCAAATCGCGGTGTTGTTCAGGCCCAACCCTAAGAAGTAACACCACCTAGCAGCCGTTGAGAAAGTCAGCCCCCTCTCAACGGCGAACTCCGGCTAAATATATTTTACTGAAATAATTTCGTACTCGATATCGCCGCCCGGCGCCTTGACGACTACTACATCCTCGACTTCCTTGCCGATCAAAGCCCTGGCTATCGGCGAACCGACCGAAATTCGCCCTTCCTTAATATTGGCTTCGTCCTCGCCGACGATTTGATAGACAACCACCTTACCGGAACCGGTATCCTCGATTTCGACGGTAGCGCCGAACACCACCTTTCCGTTGGCATCGGTTTTGGTCACATCGATAATATTGGCATTCGACAACTTGCCTTCGATCTCGGCAATTCGGCCTTCGGCAAAACTTTGCTGTTCGCGCGCGGCATGATATTCCGCGTTCTCCTTCAAATCGCCGTGCTCGCGCGCTTCGGCGATCGCCTGAATAATGCGCGGTCGAACCACGGTTTTCAACTCTTCCAGTTCGGCGCGCAATTTATTGGCGCCGACCACGGTCAACGGAAATTTCTGCATTTCCTCTTCCCCTCTTCAATTCATCCGTTAAAGGTTTGATGTAAATCCCGCAGGCAATTGACATCGCCGGCTTCGAGTTCGCCCAAGGCGTAGCACGCGGCGCGGGCGCCGGCCATCGTCGTGTAATAGGTGACCCTGCGCTGCAAGGCCTCACGGCGCATCGTGAACGAATCCGCCACCGCCTTGACCCCTTCGGTGGTATTGACGACTAATTGGATTTCTCCGTTTTTAATCATATCCACGGTATGCGGCCGGCCTTCGTTCACCTTGAACACTTCCTGGCAGGCGATGCCCGCTTCCCTCAGAACCCGCGCGGTACCGCGCGTAGCGACGATCTCGTAGTTCTTGGCGATCAACATGCGCGCCAGTTCCGGCAATTTTGCCTTGTCGGCGTCGCGGATACTGATCAGCACCTTACCACTATGGCTCAAATCCACGCCTGATGCCCTTTGCGACTTGGCGAAGGCTTCTCCAAAGGTCTTGCCGACGCCCATTACCTCGCCGGTAGACTTCATCTCCGGCCCCAACAACGGGTCTACGCCGGGGAATTTAATGAAGGGAAACACCGCTTCCTTGACCGAGAAATATTCGGGAATACGCTCTTCGGTAACGCCTTGCTCTTTCAAGGATTTACCGGCCATGCAGCGCGCGGCGATTTTCGCCAATGGATAGCCGGTCGCCTTGGACACGAACGGCGCGGTCCGAGAAGCTCGCGGATTGACCTCCAGCACAAAGATGGTCTCGCCTTGAATCGCAAACTGCGTATTCATCAAGCCGCGAACGCCTAACGCTTCGGCCATTTTCGCAACCTGCGCCCGCAACTGATCCTGGATATGCAGCGGCAAATCGTAAGGCGGCAAAGAACAGGCCGAATCGCCGGAATGCACGCCCGCTTGCTCGATATGCTCCATCAAGCCGCCGATCAGAACGGTTTCGCCGTCGTAAATCGCGTCGACATCCATTTCCACGGCATCGTCCAAAAATCTATCCAGCAACACTGGCGAATCGTTGGAAACGCTAACCGCTTCCTTCATATAACGGCGCAGGCCTTCCTCGTTGAACACGATTTCCATCGCCCGACCGCCCAATACGTAGGACGGCCTTACCACCAACGGGTAGCCGATTTCCTTCGCCGACGCGACGGCCTGTTCGACCGAACGGGCGGTGGCATTCGGTGGCTGCAGCAAATTCAAGCGTTCCAGCAACTTTTGGAAGCGTTCGCGATCTTCGGCCAAATCAATTGAATCAGGCGAAGTACCGATAATCGGCGCGCCGGCCGCTTCCAACGCTCGCGCTAGTTTCAGCGGGGTTTGCCCGCCATATTGGACGATGACGCCCTTGGGTTTTTCCAGATCGATGATTTCCAGCACGTCCTCCAGCGTTAGCGGCTCGAAATACAAGCGATCCGACGTATCGAAGTCGGTGGATACCGTCTCCGGATTGCAGTTGATCATGATGGTTTCGTAACCGTCTTCCCGCAGGGCCAGCGCCGCATGTACACAACAATAGTCGAATTCAATACCCTGCCCGATCCGGTTAGGACCGCCGCCCAAAATAACGATTTTTTCCCGAGAGGATGGATTCGCCTCGCACTCTTGTTCGTAGGTTGAGTACAGATAGGCGGTATCCGATGCAAATTCAGCCGCGCAGGAATCGATGCGCTTGTAGACCGGACGCACCCCTTTCTTATGACGCACGTTGCGCACTTCCGATTCCTTGGTTTCCAGCAGCTTCGCCAGTCGTTTGTCGGAAAACCCCTTGCGTTTGAGCCGCAGCAATTCGCCGGGCTCCAAGGTCGCCAGGGTTTTGGTGGCCAGGGTTTTTTCGGTATTGATCAAATCCTCGACCTGCGCCAGGAACCAAGGGTCGATTTTCGATGCTTGATGAATTTCTTGGAAGCTCAAACCGCTCCGAAAAGCGTCGGCCAAATACCATAAGCGTTGCGGGCCGGGATAGCGCAATTCCCGCAGGATGATGTCTTCGCTGTTGGCGTCGCCCAGATCGGCAATTTCGTCGAGACCGTCAACTCCGACTTCCAAGCCGCGCAAGGCTTTTTGCAACGATTCCTGAAAGGTGCGGCCTATCGCCATCACCTCGCCGACCGATTTCATCTGAGTGGTCAACCGATCGTTGGCTTGCGGAAACTTTTCGAACGCAAAGCGCGGCACTTTCGTGACGACATAGTCGATGGTCGGCTCGAACGACGCCGGCGTCTTACCGCCGGTGATCTCGTTTTTGAGTTCGTCCAACGTAAAACCGACCGCCAATTTGGCGGCAACCTTGGCAATCGGAAAGCCGGTGGCTTTGGAAGCCAATGCCGACGAGCGCGACACGCGCGGATTCATCTCGATGACAATCAAACGACCATTGTCGGGGTTGATCGCGAACTGCACGTTGGAACCGCCGGTATCGACCCCGATCTCCCGCAATACCGCCAGCGAAGCGTTACGCAGAATCTGATATTCCTTGTCGGTCAGGGTTTGCGCAGGCGCGACGGTAATCGAATCGCCGGTATGCACGCCCATCGGGTCGAAGTTCTCGATAGAACAAATGATGATGCAGTTATCCTTGGAATCGCGGACCACCTCCATCTCGAACTCTTTCCAGCCCAAAACCGATTCTTCGATCAACAGTTCGTTGGTCGGCGACAAATACAAGCCGCGCTCGCAAATCTCAATGAATTCCTCGCGATTGTAGGCAATACCGCCACCGCTACCGCCCATCGTAAACGACGGCCGGATGATGGTCGGATAGCCGACTTTTTCCTGAGCCGCGAAAGCTTCCTCCATGCTATGGGCGACTTGCGAGCGCGCTACTTCCAGGCCGATCTTACGCATCGCCTGGTTGAACAGATCGCGATCCTCGGCCTTGTTGATGGCTTCCTTGGTGGCGCCGATCATTTCGACGCCGTATTTGGCCAGAACGCCATGCTTATCCAAGGCCAACGCGCAATTCAGCGCGGTCTGGCCGCCCATCGTCGGCAGCACCGCGTCGGGACGCTCTTTTTCGATGATTTTCTCGACGGTTTGCCAGTCGATAGGCTCGATGTAAATCGCGTCGGCCATGTCCGGATCGGTCATGATCGTCGCCGGATTGGAGTTGACCAGAATCACTCGGTAGCCTTCTTCGCGCAAGGCTTTGCAGGCCTGGGTACCGGAGTAGTCGAACTCGCAGGCCTGACCGATCACGATCGGTCCGGCGCCCAGTAACAAAATCGATTTTATGTCGGTTCTTTTTGGCATATCACTCTAGGGAAATCTTTAAGCGGAACGAGGCTGGTTCATCATTTCCAGAAAAACGTCGAACAAGGACTCGACATCGTGCGGGCCGGGGCTGGCTTCCGGATGACCTTGAAAACTGAAGGCCGGCACGTCGGTACGGGCAATGCCTTGCAAACTGCCGTCGAACAACGACACATAGGTAGGCTTTAAGTTAGCCGGCAGGCTGTCGGCGCTGACCGCGAAACCGTGGTTTTGACTGCTGATCATGACCCGACCGCTCGCCAACTCCTGCACCGGATGGTTGGCGCCGTGATGACCAAATTTCATCTTCTCGGTTTTAGCGCCGCTGGCCAAAGCCAGCAATTGGTGTCCCAGGCAGATGCCGAACACCGGCAATTTTTTCTCGATGATGGCTCGGATCGCGGCGATTGCGTAATCGCACGGCTCCGGATCGCCAGGGCCGTTCGACAAGAACACGCCGTCGGGATTCATCGCCAACACCTGCTCGGCCGGCGTTTGGGCCGGAACGACGGTGACCCGGCATCCGCGACTGGCCAACAAGCGGAGAATGTTGCGTTTGACGCCGAAATCGTAAGCCACCACGTGCTTGGTTAAATTCGACGCTTGCGCGTGGCCTTCACCCAATTTCCAGACCGTCTCGGTCCATTCGTAGGCTCGCGCGGTCGTGACTTCCTTAGCCAGATCCATACCCTGCAAGCCTGGAAAACCGTCGATGGCGGCCTTGGCAACCTCGACATCGACGGCATCGCCGGCCATAATGCAGCCGCGTTGTGCGCCTTTATCGCGCAGCAGACGGGTCAATTGCCGGGTATCGATGTCGGCGATCGCGACAACGTTTTGTTCGCGCAAGTATTGCGGCAAGGTTTTTTCGATACGCCAGTTGCTGGCCAATTGCGGCAAATCACGCACGACCAGACCGCTGGCGTAGACCTTGGCCGATTCGTCGTCTTCGGCGTTGGTGCCGACGTTACCGATATGCGGATAGGTCAAAGTGACGATCTGTTTGGCGTAGGACGGATCGCTGAGTATTTCCTGATAACCGGTCAGTGCCGTGTTAAATACCACTTCCCCCACGGAACAACCGTCGGCGCCGATCGACGCCCCGTGAAACACCGTCCCGTCTTCCAATACCAGTAATGCAGGTTTATTCAAGATTGGCCACCTTAGATGTAGAAAACGGGATAAGTCTTGCGACTCATCCCGTTCCAGAGAGATAAAAACAGGCCAATTTTACGAAATTATGCCAGTTTGGTCATTAATAATTTTCTATTTTGGTGCATTGAGGAAAATCCCGATGCGGCGGACGGTCAATCGAATTCGATCGCCGTAGCGCCAATCCAGAGGGTTGGGCTATGAGCGATCAGCAGATCTGTTCAATGATCGCGCTTGGCCATGTCGGCCAACATCGCTTGCTGTTGTTCGCTGGTCAACAGCTTGAAAATACCGTTATCCAATTTGGCTTTTTGCAGCATGGCACGACGTTGTTCGGCCAATTGATTGTCGATTAACTTCGCGGCGGCGTCCTCGGAAAATTCGCTGGAAAACGACAGTTTATGCTGTTCGCGCACCGCGTCCCGAAATTCGTCGCGCTTGGCGCCGGGTTCGCCGAGCGTAGTCTTGATCAGCGCCTTAATCGCGGTTTTCTGCTGCTCGGACAGCTCCAACTTGGCCAAATAAGGCGGCAACTCACCACCGGGATGTTTAGCCTGATGATGCGGCGGCCGCCCACCGTGCGCGGGCCCCTCCAATTCAGGATCAACATCGTTATTGGCGTACATGACCGCCCAGTCGCGCGGCGCGGCGCCGAACGTCGGTTGAGCCTGGGCGGCGACCGGTAGCGCCAACATCAGTACTAAAATAGAAAATGGTTTGTTCATAGAGTTTCCTCGAAGTCGATTAAGAATTCGACATCGCCTAGCGGGCGGCGTCGGAATCCAGTATGCCAATCGCTAAGTTAAGTGGCGTTAGAGCGATGTAAATTCAGGTAAATGCGGCGATCCGACGCTGGCGCGCGCCGACGCTGGCCGTTATCATGAACCGGTCTAGCTTAGAGATTCCCCGTTATGAACACTGTACTGATTATCGACGACGACACCGAACTGGCCGCGCTGTTCGGCGAATACCTGCAACAGGAAGGGTTTGGCGTGGACATTGCCAACGACGGCGCCACCGGCCTGGCAAAAGCCCTGTCCGGCGGGTATCAACTGGCGATCTTGGACATCATGCTCCCCGACATCAAAGGCACCGAAGTCCTCGCAAAAATTCGCGCCGAAAGCCGTTTGCCGATTCTGATGTTTACCGCCAAGGGCGACGATGTCGACCGAATCATCGGCCTTGAGTCCGGTGCCGACGACTACGTCCCCAAACCGTGTACGCCCCGCGAATTGGTGGCGCGGATACGTGCGATTTTGCGGCGGGTTCAGCGCGATACCGCGACCTCATCCGGCCCTATCGTTGCCGGACCGCTGAAGATCTGGAGCGAGAAACGCAAAGCGCTGTGGTTCGAGCGCGACTTGGAACTGACCAGCACCGAGTTCAATTTGCTGGAAACCCTGGCCAGCCACGTCGGCCATATCGTCAGTAAAAACGAGTTGTCGGAGAAAGCCCTGGGCCGGCCGCTGGCGCGCTTCGACCGCAGCATCGACGTACACATGAGCAGTATTCGCCAGAAACTCGGCACTCAACAGGACGGCCGCTCCTATATCCAGACCGTGCGCGGCCAGGGCTATCAAATGATTAAAGCCTGACCCGATGGACCGTTTGTTCTGGAAGTTTTTTTTCGCCTTCTGGCTGGCCTTGCTGACCGCCGGCTTCGGTGTCGGTAGCGTGGTCTGGTTGCGCCATAACGCCCAACACGCGGCCGAGAATCAAGCGCGCAACCAAACGATCGACGTCCGCCGAGCGGCGTTGATCGAAGTCGCCGCGCGGATTCTGACTCACGGCGGCTCCGACGCGTTACGCGAGTTTCTCGGCGCCTTGAGCCAAACCCGATTTCCGGCAATTTTCGCGGTGGATAACGACGGCCGCGACGTGTTGAATCGCGAACTGTCACCGGAGGTCTTGAAGCAAGCGCGCGAATTGCACGACAAAGGCACTTATCCCGACGCGTTGCGAGAAATTTCCGCCGGGGATGGTCGGCAGTATCTGCTGTTTATTCCGGCGCGCG
The DNA here is from genome assembly GCF_050275925.1 of Methylomonas sp. MS20. Taxonomy (NCBI): domain Bacteria; kingdom Pseudomonadati; phylum Pseudomonadota; class Gammaproteobacteria; order Methylococcales; family Methylococcaceae; genus Methylomonas; species Methylomonas sp. MS20. The sequence continues at coordinate 2,214,002 of NZ_CP189962.1, read as the reverse complement.
AATTCGGTCTGACAGACGTCCTGAAACCGTTGCTACGCGCCGGCGAACCGCATTTTTTCGACGATCCGCCGCCGCGTCCTCCCGACTTCGATCGCCACGACGGTCTCGGACCAAAATCGGACTTCGCCGAACTCGGTCCGCCGCCGCGCGACGACCACCAACACCCGGGCGGTCCGCCGCCGGAATTCGGCGACGGCGGACCGCCGTTGCGCGAGCACCCACCGCCGGTGTTGCCTATCGCCGCCGGCACCCTGGCCGGTCTGCTGTTCAGCAGCCTGTTGGCCTGGTACTTCGCCAAACCGATCCGCACCTTGCGCGCGGCGTTCGCCGCGCTGGCCCAAGGCAAGCTGGACACCCGCATCGCCGATCGCATGGGACATCGCCACGACGAATTATCCGATCTGGGCCGCGACTTCGATCACATGGCCGGACAAATCGGCGACTTGGTCCACGCTCAACAGCGCTTGTTGCACGACGTCTCCCATGAGCTACGCTCGCCGCTGGCCCGCATCCAGGCCGCGATCGGTCTGGTACAGCAAATGCCCGCCAAATTGCCGGCCACATTGGAGCGCATCGAACGCGAATCGCAGCGCATGAGCGATTTGATCGGCGAGCTATTGATGCTATCGCGCTTGGAAAGCGGCGTGTCGGCGAAACCGACCGAAACCGTCGACCTCGACGAATTGCTGGGCGACATCGTCGCCGACGCCGAACTGGAAGCGGCCGGCCGCATCCGCCTAGTCTACCGGGCGGGCGGCGAAATCCTGTTGCGCGGCGACGCCGAGTTGCTGCACCGCGCCTTCGAGAACGTCATCCGCAACGCGGTTCAGCACTGCCGTACCGACGGCGCGGTCACGGTCGCGGCCAACTCGGACGGCAAGCTCGCCACCGTCTCGGTCGAAGACGACGGCCCCGGCGTGCCGGAAGCCGAACTGGAAACAATATTTCAGCCGTTTTTCCGCAGCCGTAATCACAACAAGGCAGGCAGTACCGGCCTGGGTTTGACGATTGCGTTGCGGGCCGTGGCGGCCCACGGCGGCCGCATCAAAGCGGTCAACCGGCCGCGCGGAGGCTTGAAAATCATCCTGGAATTTCCCCTCGGCGGCCCAACCTCTGCAAGCCCCCACGCTTGACCCACCGGCCAAGCCGGCCTCGGTCGGGAGCACGACCGAACAGTCTGCGTGCCCATCAACCGTGCGATTGGCGGCAACGGCGTAAAGACCGGCGCGTGCCGACCAAGCCGCTTGCCGCCTGCATGGGAGGATGCCTCAAGCGGTCGTAGAAATCCCGGCGCCATTGCGGTCTCTATCGCCTCCGCCGCCATAGGCATGAATCAGTTGCATCATTTGTTTCATGAATTGTTGGTCGAGGCTGGAAGTGCCGGCGGACGCTGTTGTCGTGGCCGAATCGGCCGAAGCGCTATCCGACCCCGACGTGTTTTTGGCGTCTTCGTAAGCCTTGGCCTCGCTGGCGCTGACCTTGCCGTCGCCGTTGCTGTCGGCGGCGTCAAAGTTGGCGGCGATATCGCTTAGCGTTTGCGAACCTTCGTTGTCGGTGGCACTCAATTTCTCCGACATACTGGATAATTGATCCTTGGTCAAACCTGAATCGTCCTCGCCGCCCGGCGGTGGCGGCGGCATGTCGCCCTGCCCTTGCATCCGCATCCTCGGAAACGGGCCGTCTAACTCCGATGCCAATTTTTCCAGGGTTGCCTGCATTTCCGATTGGGTTACCTTGCCGTCGCCATCGCCATCCAACTTAGCAAACAGGTCGTCGGCGCTGCTATTCGAGCTCGAATCCGAACCGGACACATTGCTCAACGCTGCTTGTAAATCGCTCTTTTCGATATAGCCCTGGCCCTTGGTGTCCAGCTTGGAAAACAAGTCCTCGGCCATTTTGGCGGTATCGGGTTTTTGCAAGGCTTTCGTGCCGCCGTACATCGCTCCCGCGCCGGAACCGTTAATGCTGCTGATGCTACTCATCGCTGTATCCTCATCTTTGCTAGGTAGTGACCGGGCAACCTGCCAAGGTTGCCGCCGATTAACGCGGAAATCGGCCTGTCTGGCCGCGCCGCACTAGAGCTAGTGCAAACTATCGGCCTAAATCCGCCGTTCTGGACGACAGTTTTGGTAAAGATGAGTAAAAGCTGGTTAAGAAATGTCGAGGAAGAAGCCTCGAAATCGAATGAATTCGCCGATTTGCAACAAAAAACCGGCCGGTGGCAAGTCGGTTTGCCGCCGGCCGGCAAGTCTTTGCCACCCCGCGCGGACCTAGCTTACAAGGACGCCAAATAGGCCGCCAGCGCTTTGATGTCATCGTCTGAAAGCGACTGAGCCATCGCATTCATTTGCGGTGCTTTACGGGCGCCTTTCTTGAAATCGGTCAATTGTTTGGCTAAGTATTTGGGTAGCTGGCCGGCCAGTTTCGGCGCCATGCCGACGCCCTGAGCGTTATTGCCGTGGCAACCCAGGCACATGCCGGCCTTATCCTTGCCAAGTTTGGCCAATGCCGGATCGCCGCCGGCCGATTTGCCTTGCAAGCTGGAAAAATAGGCGGCCAAATTTTGCATATCGGCATCGCTAAGTTCCTCGGCAATCGGCCGCATGACCGGGTCATCGCGCATGCCGGAGCGAAATTTGACCAGCTGACCTTCAATATAACCGGCATTCAGACCGGCCAAGCTCGGCCACAACGGCCCGCTACTCACGCCAACCGGCCCGTGACACGCTTGGCAGGCGGCCGACTTCGCCTTGCCGGCCCCGACATCGGCGGCCTGCGCGGCCCCCGCGAACAAGGCGAATAACGCCAGCCATTGAATTTTGATATTGTAAGATCGCTTCATAGACTTCTCCCGGTTTGGATAATGGACTCGCGAATTAAATGATGGTATCCCAATTGGTTTTTGACGTTGCCGCTACCCTGCGCGCGACCATCATAGTCAGCCTCGGCCGGCTAGGCAAACCCGCCCGCATGGCGCGGCCGCGCCGCTTAGGCAACAGGTATCGATTTGCCCGACAAACCGGCCGAATCCAGATTGGAGCAGAGCGCCGATGAACTGGCTGCTGACTCTGATCGAACAAGATTCGGTGCCGCATACGCTGCTGATCATCGCGCTGGTCGTCGCCAGCGGGTTGATACTCGGCCGGCTGTCGTTGGCGGGCATTCAGCTCGGCATCGCCGGCGTACTGTTCTCCGGCTTACTATTCGGCCATTACCGATTAACGATCAATCCGGAAGTGATGCACTTTTTGCGCGATTTCGGCTTGGTTTTGTTCGTGTATGCGATCGGCCTGCAAGTCGGTCCCGGCTTTGCCAACTCGTTCATGCGTTACGGCTTGCGGCTGAACGGTCTGGCCGCCGCCATCGTCGGCTTGGGCGCACTGTTGGTGGTGGCGATCGCGCACTTCGGCGAGATTCCGATGCCGGTCGCGGTCGGCCTGTTTTCCGGCGCCACCACCAATACGCCTTCGCTGGCGGCGGCTCAGCAAGTGCTCGGCGGCACGCCGGGCATCAACCCGGAAACCTTGAAAATGCCCGGTCTGGGTTACGCGGTGGCCTACCCGTTCGGCATCATCGGCATCATCCTGACCATGCTGATCTATCGAAAACTCTGCCAGGTGGACATCGACGCCGAAACCCAACAATACGCCGAAAGCCAACAAAAAAACGATGTACCGATCTGGAAGGACTTGCGCGTCGAAAACCTGAATTTGCACGGCAAGACGCTGGAAGAGATTCCGTTTATTCACGAGCATAACGTGGTGACCACCCGGATTCTGCACGAAGGCCAAGTGCAGTTGGCCAAGCGCCAAAGCCAACTGGCGGTCGGCGACATCCTACGCCTGGTCGGTCCGCGCGAGCCGTTGGAACAGCTCAAAATGCTAATCGGACCGGAATCCGACGTCGACCTAAAGCAAATCCCCAGCCATCTGGACAGCAAGCGCATGGTCGTGACCGACCGCTCGGCGATCGGCGTTACCATCGGCGAGCTTTGCCTGCTCTACGGCGTGACGATCTCCAGGGTACATCGCCCAGACGTGGAATTCTCGCCGGCCAGCAACGTGCAGGTGCAATACGGCGACGAGTTGCACGTGGTTGGCAGTAAACAGGCGCTGACGAACATCGCGGCGGCCTTGGGCAATTCGCTGGAGACGCTGGACCACCCGCAAATCATCCCGATCTTTATCGGCCTGACTCTGGGTATTTTGCTGGGCAGCATTCCGTTGTACGTGCCCGGCGTGCCGTCGGCGATCAAACTCGGCATGGCCGGCGGGCCGCTGTTGGTCGCCATCGTGTTGAGCCGCATCGGCAATTGGGGCACGGTCACCTGGCACTTGCCGAAAAGCTCGAACATCATTTTGAAGGACATCGGCATCGTGCTGTTCCTGGCCTGCGTCGGCCTGAACTCCGGCGACCAATTCGTCGCCACGCTGGTGCACGGCGACGGCGTTTACTGGATGGCCTGCGCGGCGGCGATTACCTTGTTGCCGCTGTTAATCGTCGCCGGCATCGCGAGGCTGGTGTATCGGATGAACTTTCTGTCGCTATGCGGTTTGTTGGCCGGCAGCATGACCGATCCGCCGGCGCTGGCCTTCGCCAACAGCTTCAGCCCGTCGCCGGCGGTCTCGGTAGCCTATGCCAGCGTGTATCCGCTAGTCATGATCCTGCGCATCGTCGCCGCGCAAATGTTGGTCCTGCTGGTCCATTGAAACAGGCGATCGCCGACAATCTGGCGCCGTTCGACGGCGAACTGTATTGGCTACGCGGTTTTTATCCGCCGGCGGTGGCCGACGATCATTTCGCGCGCTTGTTAACCGAACTGGCCTGGCAATCCGAACAAATCCACCTGTTCGGCCGCTGGGTGACCGTGCCGCGCTTGATGGCCTGGTACGGCGACGCCGACGCCCATTACCGCTATTCCGGCGTCGATCACCCTCCTCTGCCGTGGACCGCCCACTTGCAAGCCCTGCGCGGCGAGCTGGAGACGGCTTGCGACCATCCCTTCAATAGCGTGTTGGCCAATCTGTACCGCGACGGCCGCGACTCGATGGGCCTCCACGCCGACGACGAACCCGAATTGGGCCGCAATCCGCTGATCGCTTCGCTGAGTTTCGGCGACAGCCGGCTACTACGTTTTAGGCACAAGCGCGGCCGCGAAACCCTGGACATCGATTTGGCGCACGGCGACTTGCTGATCATGGCCGGCAGCCTGCAACACCACTGGCGTCACGAATTGCCGAAAACCCGTCTAGCCAAGCAAGCGCGCATCAATTTGACCTTTCGGCGGATTGCCGCGCCGCCCAGTCCGCTCGGGCAATCCGCGCCGAATTGACCTTGTCCAGCCACTCGCGCGCCAAATTCGGATCGGCCGGCGCCTTGCCGGCCAAGCGGGTCGCACCGCCGTCCAGCTTGATCAGATAATCGGCGTCCTCGCTAAACAAACTGACCATATCGCGATTGTCGCCGCGCCGATGCAAAATGAAACGCGGCGGTGCGCCGGCCAGCAAATCGCCGATCCAATCGCCGTGGCATTGCCGGCCTTCGATCAGGCCTCGCAGGCTGTGATACACGTCGATTTGCTGAAACGGCCGAGCTTCCACACCGGGCGGGATGCCGCGGCCGGCCAGTACCAACGGCACTCTGGCCGAGGCCTTGAACGGCCCGAAGCGCTCGCCCTCGGCTTTTTTCAGCGGCGTCATCGAATGATGATCGCCGACAATGACCAACACCCCGTTGTCGAAAAATCCCGAGGCCCGCAATTGCCGGTAAAACCGGCCCAATTGTTGGTCGGTATAACGAATCGCCGCCGACTCGGATTTTTCCTTGGTCTCGGGATTGATGTAGGGATGGTGACTGCTGACGGTCTTGGCGAACAGTAAATACGGTCCGCGTTGCATCGCGACGCGATCCATAAGCCGCCGGTACAAGGCTTCGTCCGGCGCGGCCTGAAAGTGAAAACGCTCCCAGCGGTCGTATTCCGGATGATCGTGACCTTCGACACCATCGAAACCGGCGCGCCGCGCCCAATCGCCGGTATTGCCGAACTCCAGATCGGCGGTGGTCAGGAACTCGCTACGGTAACCGAGCGGTTTCAACACACGCGGCAAGGCCTCCGGCAAATCGTAAAAACTATGGAATGACGTGCCGCCGTCGTCGCTGTAGCTGGACGGCGGATACAGCGGCAAAATCCCGGTCAATAACGCAATTTCGCCGTCCTCGGTAATAAAGCCGTTGGCGTAAAACTGGGTGTAGGCCCGTTGTTCGGCGGCAATCGCGTCCAAATTCGGCGTCCAGTCCTCGATACCGGAAAAGAATCGACTCTGGTAGGCCGACAGCGACTCGACCATCAGGACAATGACGTTGGGCCCGGCCGGCGCCGCCGTTTGACAACTCAAGGTTTCGCGATACCGCAGCGCATGACGGAAAGCCGGACTGTAAGGCGAGGCTTCGGACAGGATCGTCAGGTTGTAGTCGATGACGTTTTTGTAAATCCAGGCGTGGGCGTAGCGCTCGTTTTCCGCGAAGGCGGTAGCCAGCGGCAGACTGCAAATCAGTGCCAGCGGCCACTTCCGGCGGGTCGCGACGGCCGGAAACCGCGCCAGAACCCAGTAAGCCGGCAATATCGCCAGCGCCGCGCCCAGCAAGGCCAGCCCGGCATCGCTCAACCCGTAAATTTGCCGAATGTATTTCAGCGAATAATCGGTGTATTTAATAGCATCGCCGAGCGCTAGATGGGTATTGAAATTAACGATGATCGCGTAATCGATCCAATACACCGCCCATATCGCCAAGGCCGTCAGGCGTAACAGCGCTACCGCCGGACGCGGCAAGCGCGGCGACAGCGACACATATCCCAATAACAAGATCGCGAAAAACAGTACCGCGTCGTTGGCGATTACCTGCCCCAGACCCAGCCAGCGGGTGCCGGTGTAGTCGTAAATAAAGCGATCGACGTACAGCCCTTTCAATGCCAGCGGCGCGGCCAACAGCAGCCAACCCAGTAATTTAAGCATTTTGGCCTTCAACGGCGTTTGAGACGGAGAAATCGACACCATCCACGACGAAAAGCGATCCGCAATAGCGCGCCGTCAGCGGTGACCGGCGATCCAGCACCGCATCATCGGAACAAGACGGAACTATTAACCCGGCCCTATTGATCACAGGTATTTCGTTTGGGCTAAGCTCGTCGAAGCCTAGGCTGGTGGGTGCTTCGACAGGCCCAGGGCGAACGGTATTCAAAAGCCAGGATAATAGGTGATTGAGGCAGATAGTCCAGGTTTCCGGCATTCAGTTCGGAGACGCCGGCAAACCGGCCGATACGCAATTGGCCGCCGAGCGGAACGCGGAACCGCCGCTGAACGCAAGCCCGCCCACGTATCGGTTGGCGACAACAGCTTATTTCACGAAGCAGGCTTTTTCGGCCTCGGCGTCGGCTTCCTTCAATTTGGCGCGCAAGTCCTTACTCTGTTTGGCATCGCGGAAGGCCGCGCCGGATTCGCCGGGAGCTTTCTGCATTTGCGTGTAGGTGCGCGCCGCCTCGTATTCGGCAAAAGTCAGTTTCTCGGCGATCTTATCCACCTTGCAGCCGCAGGCGTATTGGGTGATGTAACTGCCGCTACCGCCGCGCTTGGCCATGCATTCCAACACGTACTCCACCCGGTCGCGGGTCGGAAAGTCGTTAATCCTGGCCGGCGCCGCTTCGGTGGCCGAGGCTTCGGCTTGGGTATTTTCCTGCTGGGCGGCGCAACCGGTCAAAAGCGCGATCGCGGCAATGGTCGAAAACAAGGTTTTTTTCATGGTGTATTTCGGATGGGGTTGATTGAAATCAGGGTTGGGCGGCGAAATCGACGATTTGCCGCAATTGCGGATTCATTTCCTTGGCAAACGCGTTCAAGGCCGAATTATCGGTGTCCTCGGGCAGCAAATGGGTTTTGACTCGGGTCTTGCCGTCGAACTGGTAGGTCACCACATTGCAAGGCATGAAGCCGATCGCGTGCGGCGTAATCTCCAACACCACCTTCGCCAGCGTCAGATTGCAAAATTGGACCGTGTCGTATTCTGGAAAACCCTGGGCGCCGCGATCGCGAATCACCTTGCCGACCCGGCTGTGGCCGGTGATCCGAAAGTTGTGCTCGGCGATCGCCACTTCCAGTTCCGCCAGCACCTCGTCGTAAGGCTTGACGGTTTCGACCTGGTAATACGGCACCAACTCGGTATTCGGCGGCAGCGCCGCGCAGCTTGCAAACAGCGGCAGGCTTGCGACAATGACGGCTCTCTTCAACATCGGCAAAGTTTATCATCATGAACGGGCAAAACACAGTCGCCGGCTTGGTCCTGGCGGGCGGCCGCGCCAGACGCATGGACGGCCGCGACAAAGGCTTGCTGCCCTTCCGAGGCTTGCCGCTGGCCGCTTACGGTTTGGCCGCGTTGCAACCCTTGGTGGGCGCTACCTGGATCAGCGCCAACCGCAATCGCGACGCCTACCGTCAACTCGGCTATCCGGTAATTGCCGACGCCAACACCGACTTCGACGGCCCGCTGGCCGGTATTCTGGCCGGCATGCGAGCCTGCGATAGCGAGATTCTGCTGATCTTACCCTGCGATACGCCGTTGATCGAAACCGCCGATTTACAGCGACTGCTAACCGCGTTAAGCGACGAGCCAGCGATTGCCGCCGCCCACGACGGCAATCGCTGGCATCCGACCGTCGCCGCGTTACGCACCCACCTTGCCGCCGATCTGCAAGCCTATCTGGACCGCGGCGAGCGCAAATTGCAACTGTGGTTTGCCGAGCACAACCCAGTCCTAGTAGATTTCTCGGATCGGCCCGGCATCTTCGCCAACGTGAATACCGCACTGGACCTGGCCGAGCTGGACCGACACACCTAAGTAGTGTTCCCGTTAGACGAAACCGGTCCGTGCCGGTATCATGCCGCTCCCAAATCCGCCGACTTTCCAACCCACATGACCGAAGCCACCATCACCTGCCCCAATTGCAACACTCAAGTACCGTTGACCGAATCGCTAGCCGCGCCGCTGCTCGCCGCCACCCGCAAACAGTTCGAGCAGCAGTTACAGCAAAAAGACCAAGCCATCGCCCTGCGCGAACAAGGTATTAAAGACCAGGAAAAACAACTGGCAGAAGCCAAGCGCGGCCTGGACGATCAAGTCGCGCAGCAAGTCGCCAAACAATTGCAAGCCGAGCGTCAGCGGGTCATCGAGGAAGAAACCCGCAAAGCCAAACAGTCTGCCGCCGCCGAACTGGAGCACAAAAGCCGAGAGCTGGCCGAACTGAACGAAGTATTGAAAGTCCGCGACGCCAAGCTCGCCGAAGCTCAACAAGCCCAGGCCGAGCTGATCAAAAAACAACGGGAACTGGACGACGCCAAGCGCGAGCTGGAACTGACCATCGAAAAACGCGTACAAACCAATCTGGCCGAAGTGCGCAACCAAGCCAAACGCGAAGCCGAGGAAGGCCTGAAACTGCGGGTGATGGAAAAAGACCAGACCATCGCTTCCATGCAGCAAAAAATCGAGGAATTGAAACAAAAAGCCGAACAAGGCTCGCAGCAACTGCAAGGCGAAGTGCAGGAACTGGAGTTGGAAAACCTGTTGCGCGCCAAGTTTCCGTTCGACAACATCGAACCGGTCGCCAAAGGCGAATTCGGCGGCGACCTGCTGCAACGCGTGGTCGGCGGCTCCGGGCAAGCCGCAGGCAGCATTCTCTGGGAAGCCAAACGCACCAAAAACTGGAGCGACGGCTGGCTGGTGAAACTGCGCGCAGACCAGCGCAGCGCCAAGGCCGACATCGCCGTGCTGGTCAGCCACGCCCTGCCCAAAGGCGTGGACAGCTTCGACGTCATCGATGGTATCTGGGTCACCGCCCCGCGCGCCGCCTTGCCGGTCGCCACGATACTGCGCCACACGCTGCTGGAAGTGGGCATGGCCCGCCTCGCCGCCGAAGGCCAACACGGCAAAACCGAGATGGTCTACCAATACCTGACCGGCCCGCGCTTCCGTCACCGCGTCGAAGCCATCGTCGAAGCCTTCTCCACCATGCAGGAAGACCTGGACAAGGAACGCAAAGCCATCACCAAACAATGGGCCAAACGCGAAGCGCAAATCGAGCGGGTGATGAATGCCACGGTGGGTATGTACGGCGATTTGCAAGGCATCGCCGGCAAGTCTTTGCAGGAGATCGAGGGCTTGGAAATGCGGGCGCTTGGAATGGATGATGAGTTGGATTGAGCTATCGACCAGCCGGTCGGTCTGGTTCCCAAGCTCCAGCTTGGGAACCCCGGCCTTGGAAGCTCTAGTTTCCAGTCTAGTTGTGGATAGGAAGCTAGAGCTTCCGAGGTTGCATTCCCAAGCTGGAGCTTGGGAACTAGCTCAGCTCTGAATATTAGCGAATATTCAGAAACATAGGATTAATTGCCATGTTAAAAAGAATAAAGAAAATTCAAAATATCGGTCGCTTTAAGTCGTGCCAACCAGGGAATGCCCAATTTGAAAAGATTACATTGATATTCGGTAGAAACACTTATGGTAAATCAACCTTGGGTGATTTGTTATCAAGCTTGGAAAGCGGAAACACCGATGCCGTCAAACAAAGAAAAACCATACCTGGCGACGGACAATCGCAACAAGCTGAAATTTCATTTTCTGTTGACGAATTACAAGGCGAGCAAACAATTAAATATTTAAATGGGACTTGGCTATCTGTTCCACCTGCTGGATTTAAAATAAAAATTTTCGACGATGGTTTTTATCACAACAACCTTTTTGCAGGACGACAGTTTTCCAGGGAAACTAAAGGCAACTTCAGTTTATTCGTACTTGGCGAACAAGGTGTCGCCAAAAGACTGGAAATTGAAAGCAAAAACAAGCAAAAAGGTGATGCGACACGAAAACGTAATGACTTACAGAAAGCAGCATTTAAAGATGTTGATAATTTATCGAATTTCATTGCATTGTCACCAACAGAATCATGCGAAGAGCTTAATCAAAAAATTGACTTATTGCGCAATGAGTATGGAAAACTAAGTAAGCAACAAAAAAGTGCCGCAGCAATTCAACAACGAAAAGAATGTGGAACCCTTGAATGGAATAACAACTTTTCCGCAGCATTAACCAAGCTAAATGATACCCTACAATCATCACTGCAATCTTGCCATCAAGAAGCCCAACAAAAACTCATTGAACACATTAAGACCAATTTCAATGGAAACCAGAATGCCGAAAATTGGATACGCCAAGGTTTAGATCAAAATAATTCAGAAACCTGCCAATTTTGCGGACAAACGCTTAGCTCAGAAGCATTGGCCTTATTGGAGATTTATCGGCAAAGCTTCGATACCGCTTACGACGAACATGATAAGCAAATACAACAAGAATTGGAAAGCAGCCAAGCTACGTTTATCAAAGACCGAATCAGTCCGTTGAGAATTGCCATTGAAAGCAATAAAGCGGCAGTAATGAGCTATCCTGAACTATTAGAAGATAATCAAGAAATTAAGGTTTTTGAAGCTCAAATAAATTCCTTGACTTTTCAGCTAGAAAATTTATTTTCTCAGTGGGAGCAACTGATAATTGATTCAAACAATGAACTAGATTTTGCATTAAAGAAAAAACTGGCTTCACCGCATAGGACTGTTGATACTTTACAATTTAATACTCTATTGCAAGTCAACACTAAAATCGAAGAAATAATTGATTCATACAACGGCGTAATTGCAAAGATAAATTCTATTTTTTACGCCTTTAAGGCATCAGTGCTAGATGATACTATTGCAAATCGGCTTTCCGCGATAGGTCGCGAAGGAAAGATAGAAGCACAAAAGCTCAAACGCCTTGAGTTGTCGGAACAATGTGAAAACTATAAGGATTTTGATAGCACCATTAAGAGATTAAAAGAAGAAATACCTAAACTTGAAGAGGAGTTAGAAGCAGAACAAAGTCAATTTCTTGATAAGTTTTTTGGTCGCCTCAATGCTTTTTTTAATCTTTTCGGTAGCCATGATTTTCAGCTTGAAAAAGGTTTGGATACTAAAGGGTATAAGCCAATTTACTATTTAAAAGTTAAATTTAATGGACATGATATTTCCGAGAAAAACTTAGAGCGTGTTTTTAGTGAGTCGGACAGAAGATCTCTAGCTTTATCGGTATTCTGGGCTGGAGTGGACGGTCTAAGCGATGAGGAAAAGAGAAATTGTATTGTGGTTTTAGATGATCCAGTCACATCATTTGACAATCATAGAATATCAATGGTGTATCAGGAAATTATCAAGCTATCCGACAATATTAGGCAAATCATATTGCTTAGCCATTTTGAACAAGGGGTCACCTACTTTTTAAATACTTATAGGTATAACAAACCGGTCAAGCTTCTTTCTATTGAACGTAAAGTAAATTCTTCAGATATTCACGTTGAAGAAATTGAAAACTTCATAAAGACGAACCATGAAAAGGTAGCACAAAACATTTTTCATTTTGTTCAAGGAACTACTAATACCCATAACGCTGGAGACTTAAGAATTTTTCTGGAAATCGAAATTAATCTTCGTTTTGCCAAACAACTTCTAGGTATCAACGAACAAAATCTTTCTGACAGAATAGACAAACTGAAGGAGATTGGAGCTATTTCCGAGATTACAACTTCTGAAGCACATCAATGGAGAGAAACTTTAAATCCTGCACACCATATTTGGACTGGTAACGACATAGAAGACCAAAGGCAAACCGCCACCCAGTTTATGAGCTTTATTTATTACCGATTAACACCACTTTGCTAGTGTTGCTAGTTCCCAAACCCCTGCTTCCGTTCCACCCAACTCACCATAGCCCATGCCCCGCAGCCGCTACCGAGTCCTGCAAAACCCCAGCCCGCACTTCCTGACCGCGACGATCAATCAGTGGCTGCCGCTGTTTACTCGCCCGGCGACGGTGAATATCGTGCTGGATTCCTGGCGGTTCTTGCAGCGGGACAGCGGGTTTCAGCTGTACGGTTACGTGATCCTGGAAAATCACTTGCACCTGATCGCCGCTTCTCCGGATTTGAGCCGGGATATGCAGCGGTTTAAGACTTACACCGCCAAGCAAATCATCGGTCATTTGCAACAAAACGGTTCGGCGCGGGTGCTGGAATTCTTGGCGCTGTTGAAGCGGCCGCATAAGATCGAGAACGAATATCGGGTTTGGGAGGAAGGTAGTCATCCGCGGCGGATCGAATCCGAGGCGGCGAGGCGGCGGAAGCCGGTTTACATCCACCTTGATCCGGCCAAACGCGGCTATGTGGGTTTGCCGGAGCATTGGCGTTATTCCGGTTCGCGGCATTATGCGGGCGCGGAGGGATTGATCGAAGCGGTCAAAGACTGGCGAGAATTTGGGAAGCTGGCGCTTCCGGACCTGGTTCGAAAGGCAGCCTACATCGGTTTAGCGAAAACGTGATCCGGCGCCATCGCCCCGGATTTGTTCAAGGCCGTCATGCGCGCCGGGAATCGGGCATCCAGTACCATGGATGGTATGGCTTAAATCCGTCCATGGCGTCCGGATTCGCTCCGAGCTCTAACGGGTCCGCCCTTCCCTGCCGGAATGACGATGCTTATTGAGTCATCTGACAAAGTTGAATGAAACCCACACCGGATTCCGGCGAAAGCCTCAGCACCGCGTATGGCTGGGTTCGGCCTAGCAAAAAAGACTCGACGCCGCATATCGCCGGGTCGCGGCCGAGCAAAAAAGACTCGACGTCGAGTATCGCCGGTGCTCGGGCGGGATTTGCCGATGGCATTCGCGTCCGCGCGGCGCGCTCCGGCGGACGCCCGTTCAAGCCGAGCGTTTCAGCGGCATTCAGCACAGGATTGGCGGCGCTTGGATTGGCGACATCCTCTAAGGACGCGCCGGTAGAAAAGGATCGAGCGGTTAACTCGGCCCCTTGTATCGCCGGCATTCCGTTCGGACTGGGCCCAGGCTGGCGCGCCCTTCGACAGGCAAACGGCATTGAAGGGCCGAGTTCGTCGGCTGGCTGGTCGGGCCGATGGTTTAATACCCTCGTGGTTCAGATCTTTAACCGTCTTTGCCCTGGAAATCCAAACTCGACGCTTGGTCCAAGGCTGGAACCCGCATCGTTTAGCGAAGCGCCGCGCCGGTCTGGCCACGGTCCGCTCGCGCTTTTATGCCGCCACGATTTGCATTGCGGTAGGTCGTGTGATAGAAATTTTTTCGCAATCGGAAAAAATCCGACTGCGCTCGGTGTCCGTCCGTCGAGAAAATTCGATTGGAACGAACGCCGATTCTCAACTCAATAATTACTATAAAACCGAGGAGTCCGAGTTATGAAGAACGCTCTAATCACCACTATCGCATCGCTGTTTCTTGCCTGGCTACCGTCGTTGTCGCACGCGGGCGACGCCGATACCTGCAAGGGTTGCCACAACGGTTCGGTAGCGCCCAGCTTCGAAACCTTGAAAGGCAAGTTCAAAACGGCCGACGAGTTGGTCGCCGGGGCGAAAGCCTCGAAAAACGACATGATGAAACCAATGCAGGCCGACACCGCCAAGTTGAAAGCGGCGGCCGCTGAAATCGTGAAATAAGCGCCCAGTCGGCCGGGTAACCGGCCACGGACTGTTAAGAGGAGCCCCGAGCGCCACCCGGCGTTCGGGGCTTTTTTATTTAGGCAGCGGTTCACAGGCTGGCGGCCGAATACCCCCTACCCTCCCTTGACCTATCGGGTTCCGACCGGAACCAGCCCTATTGGCCAGGCAGAGCGAGTCATCGGCACAATCAGGGATTCCCGATGATTGAATTAGGAAGCTGGAACTTCTCAGGTTTGGGCTCCCAAGCCGGAGCTTGGGAGCCAGCGTAAATCCACTCAACTCCGCACGTTCGGTCAGGCGGCGGGATTCGGCGCTTGTTACAGTAAGCCCCGAATCAGGAGGTATGACCGTGACAGACACAGTAGCGAACGCGGCCTATGCGGCGCGCTTCGATCGGGTTTTCGAGTATATCGACCGGCACTTGTTCGAGCCGCTGTCGGTTGACGAACTGAGCCGGCAGGCACATTTTTCCCGCTTCCATTTTCAACGGCAGTTTTCCGCTTATACCGGGCTGAGCACGACCCGCTACGTGCAGCTATTGCGCTTGCGCAAAGCCTCGTATCAACTGGTGTTTCAGGAACGGCGGCCGATTACCGATATTGCGTTGGAAACCGGATTCGGTAACGCGGAATCGTTCTCTCGCGCCTTCAAAAAATGCTTCGGACAAACGCCGACTCAATTCAGAACCCAACCCGCATGGCAGCCGTGGAACCAGCGCATGCGCTTACCCCAACGTATCAGGAGTCACTTTATGCAAGTCAACATCGTCGAATTTTCCGAAACTCTGATTGCCGTGCTGGAGCACCGCGCCGCGCCCAGCCTAGTGATGGACACGGTTCGAACCTTCATCGATTGGCGCAAGCAGAGCGGCCTGTCGCCGATTGCCACGAGCCGGACCTTCGGTATCGCCTATGACGACCCGGCCGTCACACCGCCGGACGAGTTTCGCTTCGATGTCTGCGGCGAGGTCGAGCAAGCCGTGCCGGCAAACCCGCAAGGCGTCGTCAACAAACGGATTCCGGAAGGACGTTGCGCCGTGGTGCGCCATATCGGCTCGACCGACCGCATCAGCGATAGCGTGTACTACCTGTTCCGCGACTGGCTGCCCGGCAGCGGCGAGGAATTGCGGGACTTTCCGCTGTTTTTTCACTATATCAAGCGCGTGCCGGAAACGCCGGAACACGAACAGATCACGGATATCTACCTGCCATTGGCCTAAACGCCAGCACTCGAGCGGCCGTGTTAGCGCGATTCGCGGCCTCTTGCGTCCAATGCGTCCAGCATCGCGCTCGGTTCCGGCCAAACTGCCCGCCCCGCAATCATCCGGTCGAGCTTAAACGACCGGCGACAGCGCCGCGCGCCGTTACATCCCGTCCAAAATGCTTTTCTTCTTTTCCGCGTACTCCTCGGCGGTGATTAACTCGGCTTCGAACATTTTTTTCAGTTGCGCGAGTTTTTCCATCGGATCGGCGGCGACCGGCGCGGGCGTGCCTCCGCCGGCCGCGGGATTGTTCATCGCTTGCGCGATGTTCTGACCGAAACTGATGCCGGCGCCCAAG
The DNA here is from genome assembly GCF_050275925.1 of Methylomonas sp. MS20. Classification (NCBI taxonomy): domain Bacteria; kingdom Pseudomonadati; phylum Pseudomonadota; class Gammaproteobacteria; order Methylococcales; family Methylococcaceae; genus Methylomonas; species Methylomonas sp. MS20. Next base: position 2,197,852 of record NZ_CP189962.1, on the reverse strand, counting down.
CCCATGCCCATCCCGGCACCGCCGCCTTCGTTGCGGGCGGCTTCGCGCATCGCCTCCAATTGCTGAATGCGGGCGTAGTCCAGACCGACTTCCTTGGCGGCCTGGGCTTCGGCGGTCATGTCGGCGATGCGGTTGATGCGTTTCAGGGTGTCTTCGTCGAAGTCGGTACCTTCGATTCTGAAGTCGGTGATCGCGAAGCCCAGTTCCGCAAACATCGGCAGCAACTTTTGCAGCACGCCGGCGGCGATTTCTTCGCGATTGGTATCGATATCCAGATAACCGAAGCGGCTGGTGGCCAGAAAATCGGCCAGCGGCTGGCCGAGCCGCGCGACGATCACGGTACGCAATTGCTCGGTGGTGAAGGTCTTTTGCTCGCCGACCACGTTGACGAAAAACCCGGCGGGGTCGGCGAGACGGTAACTATAATTGCCGTAGGCGCGCAGACCGACCGGAAATTTATAGGTTGGGTCCAGATATTTGATCATCGAAGTGGTACCCCACTTCTGATCTAAAATCACGGTCTTGCGGTAGAAATAAATGCCGACCTTGTACTGGCTTTCGAAAAACTGCATGAAGCTGGCAATCGTGGTCCAAAACGGGATGTTGTCGGTCTGCAGGTTGTAGGAGCCTTCGGTGTCGAACACCGCCTGCACTTTGCCGCGATAGACGAAGATGCAACCCTGGCCGGGGCCGACGATCAAGGTCGAAGCGTTTTTGATTTCGTCACCGTTGTCGGTCCATTGTTCGAACAAGGCGTTCGGCGCCGGCTGTTGCCATTCGATAACCGAGCGCAGTTGGCGTTGCAAACCGTCGAAAAGTCCCATGATTGTCCCCTGAGAATAAAACTTGGAAACCAACTATAGAGCACGGCGGTGAAAAAGCGATGAAACGATATTTGGCGGCAGACTATCAGGCCCGGTTATGGGAGGCGATCAAGCATATCGAACGCGGTTCGCAAGCCGAAGTCGTGGTGGTGTTCCGGGCGCGCTCGGCCGAATACGGCTCGGTGCCGTTGGTCTGGGGATTGGCTGCGGCCTGGCTGTGTTTTACGCTGCTGATGTACGCGCCGGTCGAGTTCGAAAACTGGCTAATCTACTACGCCCCGCTGCTGACTTTCGCTTTTGCTTACGCCGTCGCCACGTTGCCGATCATCAAGCGCTTTAGCGTACGCCGGGCGCGTCTGGACAAGGCGGTGGAAATCCTGGCTCGGGCGATCTTTCAAAAAGCCGGCATTCAGCATACGAGCGGCAAGACCGGCTTGCTAGTGTATTGCTCGCTGTTGGAGCGGCGAGTGTTTCTGTTGGCGGATCGGGGACTGGAGCAGGCGATTCCGCAACCGGTTTGGCGGACGCTGCAAGCCGAGTTCGACGCGGTCTTCGCCGCCGGCCGGCCGGAACAGGCCTTGCTGCCGGCCTTGGCGAACACCGCCGACGCCTGCGCCCGCTACCTGCCGGTGCGCACCGGCGACCTCAACGAATTGCCGGACCGGCTGGACGTCGATTTATGAAAAAGTGGCTTGCGATCGTAACGTTGGTCGGTTTGACCGTTTCCCAAGCGCTGCCGGCCCGGCCGGGCGGCGGGCATTCCAGCAGTTCGCACAGCTCATCGAGTTCGCACAGTTTTAGCGGCGGCTCCCATTCGAGTTCCAGTTGGAGCACCCACGGCGGCGGATCGTCGGCCGCTCATCCGATGTCGACGCTGGAAGCCTTGGTCCTGTTTTTAATCATCGCCGCGATCGTCATTTACATCATCCACCAACAATCGCAAACCCGCGCCATCCCCGCCACCCCGCCGCCGGAAGTCAGCGTCCGCCGACAAAACGGCATTGCCGAGCAAGTCGCCGCGCTGAAGCGGCTGGACCGCCACTTTTCGGCGATCGTGTTTCTGGAATTCGTGCATTCCCTGTATTGCAAATTTTACGAATACTCAACCAAGCCGGAATTCGAGTACTTGTCGCCATTCTTAAGCGCCGAGCTACAAGGCCATTTCAGCAAAGCCCAACCCTGGACCGTCAGCGAAATCGTCGTCAACGGCATGCGCTGGCTCGCCGTCGACACGACCGGCGCCGACAGCGACAGTATCGACATCGAGATCGACGCCAACTACAGCTTGGACCTGCAAGACGCGCATTCGCGCTACGCCGTCGTCGAGCGTTGGCGGCTATACCGCCGCAAGGGCTTACTGTCGGCGGAACCTGAAAAAATGCAGACCCTGAGCTGCCCGCAATGCGGCGGCCCCGCGCATTTTACCGATACCGGCGTGTGCGGCTATTGCGGCGCGACCGTGCAAAAAGGCGGCGAGCAATGGTGTCTGGGCAAGCGCATCGTGGTCGGTACCCACGCGGTACCGGTGGACGAAGGCTTGGCGGCCTACGCCGAAGAGCAAGGCACGCAAGCCGTCACGATCAAACAAAGCGATCTGATCGAACAAATCAATGCTTGGCAGCAACGATACGGCCTCGCCGATTGGACGCCGTTCTGGGCGCCGTTCGAGAAAGACGTCGTTCGTCAATATTTCTTGACCATTTACGGCTGCTGGAGCCGGCGCGAATGGCAAGCGGCCCGGCATTTGCTGTCGGACCGGCTCTACGAAACCAACGCCTTTTGGCAAAAAATGTACGTCGCGCGCGGCTGGTTCAACCGGTTGGACAATCTGCGGATCGAGCAAGTCGTTTTGGCGAAAATCGATAGCGACCTGTTTTACGAAGCCGTCACCGTACGCATCTTCGCCGCCTGCAACGATTACACCGAAGACGGCAACGGCAAACTGGTCGGAGGCTCCAAATCCAAGTTGCGGCGCTATTCCGAATACTGGACCTTCGTCCGCCGTACCGCCGCCGAACGCCGCGACCAGCCCTACGCGCTAAGCCAATGCCCCAGTTGCGGCGCCCCGGCCGACAACATGGGCCAAAGCGGCGAATGCGGTTATTGCGGCAGCAAGATCAGCACCGGCCAGTTTTCCTGGGTGCTGTTTTTGATCGAGCAGGACGAGGTGTATGCGGGTTGAGGCAGGGAAGCTCCGAATTTATGTGCCTAGTTGCGATTGACATGGGAATGCTCTTACATTCCGTTGGTTAAGTTTTGATGTAACAGAGCCTCCCATCCATAATCAGTTGTTTTTTCGAATACTCCCATATCCTAGTAACCGACAAAACCACCTGAATCTGACCTTAACAAGATTGTGCTAGAGCGAGAAGCTTCTCAGTATTTATCGCAATGGCGCCACAAAATTTCCATAGACAAAGGCGAATTGCGTGATATACCATGCAAAATAAAAGGATTTAACGTCATTCGTCGCCACTTTCGTCAAATTGTTTGTGCTGATCGTTTCGCTACAAATACGTCCTAGGGCCAGCCAGTGGCAACTTAACTGGCACGTGAGAGTCGAGACTTGTCGCTAGCCCACATTCCTTAACAAATAGAGGAAATTATGCAACTGGATTCACAACGTTTTAATCTCAATTCGATTTGTGCAGTTTTCCTGACGGCCAGTTTGACGATCCACACGCAAGCGGCACGGGCGTCGATAATCTCAGTCAACGCTGCTCCCGGTATCAACGGCAACACCGGAGTTTCTGGAAACCCTGGAAGCGACGGGGCGGCGGCTAGCGGAGGCCAAAACGCGATTGCCGACGCGGGTTTTACAGTCGGCAATTCAGACATCGAAAATTCCGCCATTGCTTACGGCGGTAATGGGGGCAACGGCGGTAGTGGCGGAAACGGAAATTCTAGCGGTGCCGACGCGGGTCGCGGCGGCATTGGCGGTAATGGGGGCAATGCCAGCTCTCAAACGGGAAGCAGCGCATTCGTTACGAATACTGTCAGTGCTTCTGCAACGGCGATTGCCGGCAACGGCGGCGGCGGCGGCTCGGGTGGTTCCACTTCAGGTGGTGGCGTTAGTGGTATGCCCGGTGCTAGCGGGGCCGGTGGAAATGCCGTGATACAAGCGAACGCTATCAACACCGGTAGCGGGAATGCCTATGTCTACGGAAAAGCGGTCGGTGGCCAGGGTGGAAACGGATATTACGGCTCGGCAAACGCGGGTAACGGCGGATCGGCCTCGCTGGGCGGAACACCCTCGGAAGCACTGTTGGCTAGTTCGACTATCGGCAATGTTTCCGCCACAGGCATTGCTAGCGGCGGCAACGGTGGCTCGTCTCACGGTTACGCAGGCAGTGGTGCAAGCGTTACGCTGATCAACAAAGTTGATGGTGCCACCAGCGGCAAAATTAATCTTTTCCAAACCGCCAGCGGTGGCAAGGGTGGCGACAGTGACGGCGGTGGTGCCGGAGTGGGCGGCCTAGCTGAAAGCTTTCTGTCTAAAAGCAGCGCCTCCCAATCGTTGAAAGTGACTAGCAATGCTCTCGGCGGTAACGGCGGCGCGTTAAGTGCCGCTACCGGCAAAGCCGCAGACGGCGCCTTAGCGTTTAGCAGCAGTTTGGCGGTCAACAGTGCTGGCCGCGCGATCAGTAACGGTAACGCACGTGGAGGAATGGGTGGCTTTGGGTATAGAGGAGCGGCTGGTGGAAATGGCGGAGCTGCCACGAACGAGAGTAAGGCGGAAACCCGCGGCGCCGATCAACCGATTGAAGTCAAGGGCAATGCGCAAGGTGGTAATGGCGGCGACTCTAAATCGAGTGCTGCCGGCAATGGCGGCACGGCAACCAGTGAAAGTATCGGCCGTTCCGACGACGGCAACGACGTTTACACCTACGACCAAGCGCGCGGTGGAGACGGCGGTCTGCTATATAAAGGCTCTGGAGTCGCCGGAAACGGGGGTAATGCCGACTCCCGCGCGGAATCTAGCAACCAAGGCACGCTCAAAAAAGGCAGAAAACTCTATGCATCCACTACCGCGCACGGAGGCAACGGAGGATCGGCTTTTTTGGCTGGAAGCGGCGGAGACGGCGGCGGCGCGAGTGCGATCAGTGCTGCGCGGAACAATGATCCACTCGGAAATAGCTGCGTTACACTGATCTGTTCTGAAGCTACCATTATGACTACCTCATCAGCCACCGGTGGTGACGGCGGTCGCGCCAAAGGTATCGGTAAGCAAGGCGGCTCCGGCGGTACGGCGAGAGGATCGGCTAATGCTCAGTCAACCGGATTAGTCAACGTGGGCGCGCAGGCATACCTTTTCGGCGGATTTGGAGGTATCGGTGAAGAAGGCGCCGATGGCGGTAACGGAGCGAATATTACAGCCCAAAACGTCGTCGAAGGCGCAACTTTCGGCTTCTTATCATTGAGCCAACAAGTTACTGGTGGCGGCGGTGGACCAGCTTATGGCGGCGGCAACGCTGGTTTGGCCGGAAGCGCGATATCCGTCTTGAACAACGGCAATACCGGGGGCAACGGCATCGGCTCGAATAGCTCCGCTTACGGTGGTTTCGGCGGCTCAGCTAATAACGGTGGTCTAGCTACCAGCGGCGGTTCAGCAAAATCAACCGTCGAATTGATTCAGGCAGGAAGCGTCTTCGGTTCGGCAAACGCAACGGGGGGCGACGGAGGCTTTAATTATGGCGGTTTCGGCGCCGGTGGAGATGGTGGAATTGCTCTGATCAGCGGCTACGGTGAATCCACCGATGACGGGGGAGTGGACATCTCCGGATCGGCCACAGGGGGTAACGGGGGCAATGGGTACAATAGCACCATGTCCGAGCGCATCAACGATGGCGGCAACGGGGTATCGGTCAAGTTAAATAATGTCGTCGATGGCAAAACCGCCGGCACTTTAACACTAAACCAAATCGCCACCGGCGGCGGAGGCGGCGGAAGTGAGAGTGGAACCCCCGGTATTGCCGGTAGCGCTTCCAGCAGCCTGAGCAAATCGACATCTGCACGTTATTTGTCGCTCGGCTCCTACTCATACGGTGGTGCGGGCGGTGACCTCGCCAAGGCTGGCGGAACCGCAGGTGCGGGTGCGTCAGGCACTTCATACGTCAATGCCAAAAACAGTGGTTCAACGTCCGCCACCGGCTCCGCAAATGGTGGTCGTGGTGGTACAGGACGCAACGGCGCAAACGGCGGCAACGGCGGTAACGGTGTGAATACCGTCATCGCCGACGGCAGCAGTATTGATTCCGTAATCGGTTCCGCTCAGGGGGGGGCAGGTGGCGGAGTTAGCAAAGGCGTCGGCGGCAACGGCGGTTCGGCGTCGTCTACCGTTGTCGCAAACGCTAGTAACGACGTAAACTATTGGAGGGCTTCTGTTACTTCATCAGCTACCGGTGGAAACGGCGGCGGAGGCGCTGAAATAGGCGGGAGCGTGCAAGGTGGAAACGGGGGCTCGGCCAGCGCTTATACCAGCGAAAGTACTTTCGGCGACTCGCAGACGGTGGAAACTAGGTCCACCGCCACCGCTCACGGTGGAAACGGCGGATCTGGGCGGGGAATAGGCCATACCGGTGGGAATGGCGGCACGGCAACAGCGAAAACCTCCGTCAACTTCAAAGGAGGCTACGAGGAGGCCAACACCTATCAATACGGCGGTGCTGGTGGTAGCGGAGAGGAAGGCGCAAACGGCGGCTCAGGCGCCGATTCAATCGGCATTAACCTCGTTAGCGGACCGACTTCGGCTGGCTCGGGTCTTCTCACTCAGTTCGCTTACGGCGGTGACGGCGGAGACGCAAACGGCGGCGGCAACGCCGGCTCGGCAGGCAACGCCGAATCCGTTTTGACAAACATCATCCTCGGAGGCGGCCCACTTGACCTCAGTAGTTCTGCTTACGGTGGTCAGGGCGGAAACGCATACGGCGGTGGTAGCGCCAGCAACGGTGGTTCTGCTAAATCACTAGCGCAAACTGGCTCGGGCTACTACGTAATTGCTAACTCTCACGGAGGCGACGGCGGTCAAGTTGATACTGGCGAAGGTGTAGGCGGCAACGGCGGTAACGCCGATGCGCTAGCTAGTGTGACATACACCGAAACCAACACTGGTTATTCGGCGGACGCGGGCGCCAGTGCCGTCGGCGGCAACGGCGGCGGCGACTTAGGCCGCGGCAGTGCTGGTAACGGCGGCACCGCGGTTGCCACCGCCACCAACCACGCAACCGGTTACACAAGCGCTCATTCTTACGCGGCAGGCGGCCAGGGTGGAAACAGCTCTTTTGTTGGGCAACGCGGCAGCGGAGGCGACGCCATTGCTCGTGCCAGTGCCGACAGTGATCACGATTACGCCACCGCGTACGCCGACGCCTACGGCGGTACTGGCGGCGGTTCCAATCGACCCAGCGTTATCAAGGCTGACGCCTCGGCAGTTGGTGCCATCGGCGCAAGCGCCGACGCTTCGACGCATTTCCGCGATATGATGCTAGTCTCTTCCGCGCAAACGGCGAAGGGCGTAGAAGGAAATGCCGACGCCCAGTCAGCCATAGGCCAGACGCTGGCCACACAAGCCGACGCGGCTGGTAAGCAGGCGGTAGCGTTCGGCACAGTGTTGCCAGATAATGACGACGCCTTGGCATTGCAGGCAACCAGCCCCACCGTACTACATGACTTCGATGTAGGCGGTGCCAGCCAAATATGGCTACTAGGTACGCTAGGAGTGTCAAACGAATCCAACGATACTGGTTTTCACGACTATCATGCTAGTTTGCGCCTCAATCTGGACGCCTCCGCCTACGACATGCATCAAGACTCGCTACTAGGTCTGATAAACCCGGTATTTGGATCCAATAACCTTGCAGCCGGCGAATCGTTGAATTTCGATATCAATGTATCCGGAGCGAACGGAGGTTATTCGAACAGCTTTAGTTTCACCGATCTAACTGATTTCTCCGATCCGGACAGCGCTGCTAATTTTTTCTCGAACAAAACTCTGGATATGGGCAATTGGTATGGTTGGATCAGCGACAACAACCGAATATTGAGTATTTCGTTTAGCTTGAATCTGCACAGTCAAACCAACGGCAGTGGTCTGAACTTTAGTTTGATAGCGGGCTCTAGCCCCGCCCCCGTTCCGCTCCCCACATCCATCTGGCTATTCGTTTCGGCTCTGTTTGGTTTTGCTCGCATTCGTCGCAACCACTAAACGTTCCGATGTCACTTCGTCACCTTGACGACCGCAAGACGGCGGTGTAACACAGACCGCCGTCTTCATTTCGAGTGACGGACGCGCACCGGCATTTCAGCGCGACGCCTTACCAGCCGACTTGGATAACATAACCTCTACGCTGTCAAATCCGCCACTCCTGTTAGCTGACAAGACGACTCCCGATCGATCAGCACCTGTCAAACGAAACGCCCCCAGTCAACATATCCTCGTCACTATCTTTTCAATTGGAGAAAATCGCTATGAGTACGTTATCCAAGCTTTCTTATTTTTCTCGCAGAAAACTTTGGACTTTACCGTTATCCGCCGCGCTGAGCTTCGGTTCGCTGTCAACGGCGGCGGCAACCTCATTCTCACGCGTCGATTTAGTCACCGACGATCAGGTGGCTAATCCGGCGCAAATTACCGACACATCTTTGGTCAATGCCTGGGGAATCTCTTACGCGCCTACCGGCCCGTTTTGGATCTCCGACAACGGCACGGGACTCTCCACGCTATACATTGTGAATCCGAGCACCAACGCCACCACGAAACTGGATTTGAACCTGTCGATTCCAGGCGCCGGCAACGTGACCGGCCAAGTGTTCAACAATAACGCCGCTGCCTTCAACGGCAATCTGTTTATCTTCGTCAGCGAAGACGGCACCGTATCTGGCTGGCGAGGCGTGGGCAGCTCAGCTGAAACGCTGATCACCGGGTCCAGTCAAAATCTTTACAAAGGCGTTGCGGAAGCTTCCTTTTCCGGAAACAGCTATCTATACGCCGCTAATTTCAAAACCGGTCGGATCGACGTTCTCAAAGGTACGCCGGCGGCGGACGACTTAAGAGGTCAATTTACCGACCCCAATTTGCCGAACGGTTACGCACCTTTTAATATTCAAAACCTGAACGGAACGCTCTACGTCACTTACGCCTTGCAAGACGCAAACTCGCCCGACGAATTGGCCGGCGCCGGCTTGGGCTTTGTCGATGCCTTCGATCTACAAGGCAATTTGCTGCAACGCGTCGCCAGCCAGGGGACGTTGAACGCGCCGTGGGGATTGGCGATAGCGCCGGCATCGTTTGGCGAATTAGCCGGCGACTTATTGGTCGGCAACTTCGGCGACGGCACCATCAACGCATATGCGGCATCGGACCATAGCTTCGTCGGGCAATTGACTGGAACCGACGGCAATCCGCTCGCCATCGACGGTTTATGGGCTTTGTCGATCGGAAATGGCACGGCGTCTGGCAGCCTCGACAAGCTTTATTTCACGGCCGGCCCAAACGATGAGACTCACGGACTTTTCGGTTCGATCGCAGCCGTGCCGGTTCCGGCAAGCGTTTGGCTGTTCGGCCCAGCGATCCTAGGTTTATTGGGCCTGGGTCGAGCTAAAAGTTGATTGAGTCATTCTCGTTAATTCACGGATGAGGCGCATCGGCGGAGAACGATGCGCTTTACCGACATCATCCGTCCCGAGCAACTCGACCGGACGGATCGGAGTCAACCACGGCTCGGATGTTTCTTGTTTAACAGCACCGGCACCAGCGACAGTGCCGCGACCAATAAAATAGCCGCAAGTACCTGCGGCTCCAACAACTGGCTAAACGACGCGATCCGCTCCAGTTTTTCGCCGCCGTTGGCGTAAATCAACGAAGTCGGCAACACACCCAATATCGTACTCAGACAATATTGCCGAAACGATACTCTGGAAATCCCGGCGGTGATATTGATGATAAAATACGGCACCACCATGACCAATCGTAAACTCAGGAAATAATAAAAGCCATTATGTTCCAACTCGGTATCGATATTTTTTATTCGATCGTAATAGCTTTTTTCAAACCACCCTTTTAACGCATAGCGGCTAATGGCGAACCCGACCAAACAGGCTAAAATAGTCGCCCCGACATTATAGATTGCTCCCAGATAAAACCCGAAACAATAGCCGCCCAACACTTTGATCGCCGCGGCGGCCGGTACCGGGGAGTTGACGAAAACGACACAAGCCAGAAAAAACAAGATCACCGAAAACGAGTAATGATCTTGAATAAACCGACTTAACCACACTTTATGAGTTTTCACCGTTTCCAGCGTCAAATTGTCGGCATAATAGATTGAAACTGCCAAAAACAAAATAAATAACAACGCCAAAGCATATTTTTTTATTATCACAAAACCGCCATCTTCGAATAAATCCCTAGCCGTATCACTGTGGAGAACTCGTGCGGGTACGACTGGTTGTTTCTCTGCCGACCAGGTCCGTTCATCAACGCGACGTGACACCCACACCCAACGAGAGTCTGTCAATGTCATCGGACACAACCCCATTTAAACCCGTGCGCGGGGCGGACAATCGCGACTAACGACATCTTCTATATTCCGTTTCTCGGGGCAATAAGCCTCACGGGATCGTTCGGCGGCTGATCCGCCCACGGGCCAACACTTTCCGCACAGCCGCCCGCGAGGAATCCTCGAATTGATACCATGCCCGGATGACCGCAATAAGACAACGCCGTTCGACCATAGGCATTTAAACTGAAACTAGCGAAGATCGCCCGCGCGCGACAATCGGCCGTCATCGCGGACCGATAGCTGGTAAAATTGTCGGATCGCCGACATTCGGCGGCATTTCGAGCGATCAATTCTAATAAGTCCATCATGAGTACCCAACCCAGTTCCGACCTGACCACTTTCGAAAATCCCAGACCGGCGCGCGATTTCACGATCCGTATCGACATTCCGGAGTTCACCTGTCTGTGCCCGATGACCGGCCAGCCGGATTTCGCCAAATTGACGCTGGAATACGTGCCGGATCGGCTGTGCGTCGAATTGAAATCGCTAAAACTGTATATGTGGACCTTCCGCGAGCGCGGCGCCTTCCACGAAGCGGTCACCAACGAAATTCTCGATCACATCGCCGCGGCGACCCAACCGAATTTCATGCGCTTGCGCGCCGACTTCAATGTGCGCGGCGGGATCTATACGACGGTGGTCGTCGAACATCGCAACCCGGCTTGGCAAGCGCCGACGCCGGTCCAGTTGCCCTGATCCGATCCGTCCGATGATGAGCGGTAGAACCTTCTACAACGCCGACATCGCCGTCGCTCTGAAATACGACGGCAAGAACGCGCCCAAGGTCACCGCCAAGGGCGAAGGTTTTACCGCTCAACAAATTCTGGCGATTGCCGAAAAACACGACATTCCGCTACAAAATCAACCCGAACTGGCGCGCATTCTGGCCCAGGTGCCGCTCGGCGACGAGATACCCGAACAACTCTACGTCGCCGTCGCCGAAGTCATCGCCTTCGCCTATCTGATCGCCGGCAAAACGCCCGACCTGTAATCCATGAATTTAAAAGAATTGTTAACCGTCCTGCCGCAATACGGCTTGCCCCATCACGCGCTGTCGAATCTGATGGCCAGACTCACCCATTGCCGAAACCCGATCTGGAAAAACCTGTTCATCAAGACCATCGTCCGCCTGTACGGCGTGAACATGGCGGAAGCCAAATATCCAGACCCGGACAGTTACGCCAGTTTCAACGAGTTTTTCACCCGCGAATTGCAAGACGGCGCCCGCACTTTTGCGTCGGGCCGCGACGAGCTGGCTTGCCCGGCGGACGGCGAAGTCAGTCAAGCCGGCAAGATCGAGGCCGGGCGGATTTTCCAAGCCAAGGGCCGCGACTACAGCGTGCTGGAGTTACTGGGAGGAGACGCGGAGCGCGCAGCTGCTTTCAGTGATGGTCGGTTTGCCACTATTTATTTGTCGCCCAAGGATTACCACCGCCTGCACATGCCGTTGGCCGGCACGCTGAAGGAAATGATCCACGTACCCGGCCGGCTGTTCAGCGTCAATAACACCACGGTCGGCGCGGTGCCGAATCTGTTCGCGCGTAACGAGCGGGTGGCATGCATTTTCGACACCGAAGCCGGGCCGATGGCCTTGATTTTGGTCGGCGCCATCTTCGTGTCCAGCGTCGAAACGGTCTGGCACGGCGTCGTCACGCCACCGACCGTCAGCCAAGCGCGGGATTGGCAATACGGCGCCGACGCACCGACGCTAGCTAAAGGCGCCGAGATGGGCCGCTTCAACATGGGTTCGACGATCATCGTCCTGTTCGGCCCCGAGCAAGTCGCCTGGCATGCCGATCTGACCGCCGGCCGGGCGGTCCGGCTGGGCGAAAGCATCGGTAGGCATCTGGTTTAACACCCTTAAAATGCGATCGGCGGCGGGCTATGGCATAATGCGCGCCTGTCCGCCCGGCCGGACCGCTAACAAAACGATAACAATTTAGAGGACAACAATGAGTTTCTTGATTTCAGACGCGATTGCGCAAACCGCACCCGCCGCCCAACAACCCGGCATCGAAGGCATGCTGTTTCCGCTTGGCATCCTGATCTTTTTCTACTTCCTGTTCATTCGCCCGCAATCCAAGCGCAACAAGGAACAAAAACAAATGCTGGCCGCGCTCGGCAAGGGTTCGGAAGTCGTCACCAGCGGCGGGATACTGGGTAAAGTCGTCGATCTGGACGACAACTTCGTCAAATTGGAAGTCTCGGACAACACCTTCATCCAAGTCCAACGCCACGCCGTCGCGACGATGATGCCTAAAGGCACGTACAAAACCCTGAACAAAAAAGCCTAACGACTGCTCACAACGCCGCCCTCAATCCGCTCGCCCCTCCGGCGGCCTGGCTCGCGCAGCTATTAACGGAAACCTATGCAAAATCATTTTCCAGTCTGGAAGAACCTGATGGTTCTGACCCTTTTGGTGATCGGCACGCTCTACTCATTGCCGAATCTGTACGGCAACGATCCGGCGGTGCAAGTGGCTTCGTCCTCCGCCACGCCGTTGCAACAACGCCAAGCGGACGATGTCGCCGCCAGCATCCGCGACGCCGGTTTCACGACCAAGGCCTTCGAATTTACCGACGGCAAGGTGCTGGCCCGTTTCAACAATACCGACGAACAAATGAAAGTCGCCGACCTGTTGCGCGACAAGCTGGCCGAGCAAGCCACCGTCGCGCTCAATCTGGCGCCGGCCACGCCGGATTGGTTGCGCATGATCGGCGCGGAGCCGATGCATCTGGGTCTGGACTTGCGGGGCGGCGTGCATTTCCTGCTGGAAGTCGACATGGACTCCGCGTTGAAGCAAACCGAAGAACGCTATAACAACGACATCCGCACCGCCTTCCGCGACGCCAAGGTCCGTTATCAGTCGGTCAGCAAGGAAGCGAACGGCATCAAGGTGGTGTTGCCGAACGAAGAGGCCAGGGTCGCGGCGGCGGCGGTATTGAACAAGGATTTCCGCAATCTGGACCTGAAGGAAACCGGCCCCAACGAATTCACGTTGTCGATCACCGAGCGCGAATTGCGCGACATTAAAAAATCGGCGCTGGGCCAAAACATCACGACGTTGCGTAACCGGGTCAACGAGCTGGGCGTGGCCGAACCGATTATCCAGCAGCAAGGCGACAGCCGTATCGTCGTCCAACTGCCCGGCGTACAGGACACGACTCGCGCCAAGGAACTGCTCGGCACCACCGCGACGCTGGAATACCGCTTGGTCGACGTCGAACACGACGTGCAATCGGCCCTGTCCGGCCACGAACCGGCCGGCGCGCGCCTTTACAAAGACAAAAACGGCAATCCGATTTTGTTGAAACGCTCGGTCATCGTCACCGGCGACCAAATTACCGACGCTTCGTCCGGCATGGATCAGGACGGCCAATCTGCGGTCTTCATCACCTTGGACGGCGCCGGCGCCAAAAAAATGGGCAAATTGACCCAGGAAAATATCGGCAAGCCGATGGCGGTCGTCTTCATCGAATACAAATCCGAGACCCGCGTCGTCAACGGCGAGAAAGTTCAACACAAGGAAAAAGTCGAAAAAGTCATCAGCGTCGCGACCATTCGCGACAGTTTCAGCAAACGCTTTCAAACCACCGGTCTGGACAGCCCCGAGGAAGCCCGCACCTTGGCCTTGTTGCTGCGCGCCGGCGCCCTGGCCGCGCCGGTCGAAATCGTCGAGGAACGCACGGTCGGTCCCAGCCTGGGTCAGGAAAACATCGACCAAGGCATGAACTCCATCGTCGCAGGCTTCTTGCTGGTCGTGGTCTTCATGGTGATTTACTACCGGGCCTTCGGCCTGATCGCCAACTTTGCGCTGCTGTTTAACGTGGTGCTGTTGATTTCGATCATGTCGGTGCTGCAAGCGACGCTGACCTTGCCCGGCATGGCCGGTATCGTATTGACGGTGGGTATGGCGGTGGACGCCAACGTTTTGATCAACGAACGGATCCGCGAGGAACTGCGCCACGGCAACAGTTTGCAAACCAGCATTTACATGGGCTACGAAAAAGCCTTCGCGACGATTTTGGACTCCAACGTGACCCACTTCATCGTCGCGATCCTGCTGTTCGGTTTCGGTACCGGCCCGGTCAAAGGTTTCGCGCTGGTTTTGGTGATCGGGATCGCCACCTCGGTGTTTACCGCGGTCACCAGCACCCGGATGCTGGTCAATTGGTTCTACGGCAGCAACAGCGACCCCAGCAGGCTGTCGATCTAATCCGCCCGCGCCGCTGTCCGGAAGCCCGGCCGATACGCTGGGCTACTCCGGCACAGGCGCTCCATATGCTTGGCCGGGTTTCTCTTCACCCCGGCGAACGGGTTATAATGCCCTATTCTATTTTTTAATCATAAACCTACGGGAGTTAAATCAATGGCCATCGAACGTACTTTCTCCATCATCAAGCCCGACGCCGTCGCAAAAAACGTGATTGGAGAAATCGTCAGCCGCTTCGAAAAAAACGGACTACGCGTCGTTGCATCGAAAATGCTGCAATTGACCCAAGACCAAGCCGAAGGCTTTTACGCGGAACACAAGGAACGCGGCTTTTTTAAAGACTTGGTCAGCTTCATGACTTCCGGTCCGGTCGTCGTACAAGTGTTGGAAGGTGAAAACGCCGTTCTGAAAAATCGCGAACTGATGGGCGCGACCAACCCTAAAGAAGCCGCGCCGGGCACGATCCGCGCCGATTTCGCGGTCAGCATCGACGAAAACGCCGTCCATGGCTCCGACGCTCCGGAATCGGCCGCCAGAGAAATCGCTTACTTCTTCAGCGCGAATGAACTCTGCGACCGCATCCGCTAAACCGGCATTGGTCAATTTGCTGGATTTCGACAGAAAAGGTCTGCAAGCCTTTTTTGTCGAACTCGGCGAAAAGCCGTTTCGCGCCACCCAATTACTGAAGTGGATTTATCAGGAAGGCGTTGCCGATTTCGAGCAAATGACCAACCTGAGCAAATCGTTGCGCCAGCACTTGCGGGAACATTGCGAAGTCAGGGCGCCGGACATTGTCACGGAACAATTGGCAAGCGACGGCACCTGCAAATGGGCGATGCAAATGCGCTGCGGCAATCGGGTCGAGACGGTCTATATTCCGGAAGATCGGCGCGCGACCTTGTGCGTGTCGTCGCAAGTCGGCTGCGCGCTGGCCTGCAGTTTCTGCTCGACCGCCCAGCAAGGCTTCAACCGCAATTTAAGTACCGCCGAGATCGTCGGCCAGCTTTATCTGGCCCAACAACGCCTCGGGCCCGAGCGCCGCATCACCAATGTCGTGATGATGGGCATGGGCGAACCGCTGTTGAACTTCGATAATGTCGTCGCGGCGATGAATCTAATGATGGACGACTTCGCCTACGGCTTGTCCAAACGCCGGGTCACTGTCAGCACCTCCGGCGTCGTGCCGGCGATGAAAAGACTGGGCGACGTCTGCGACGTCAGCATGGCGGTATCGTTGCACGCGCCGTACGACGAACTGCGCGACCAATTGGTGCCGATCAACGTCAAATACCCGCTCGCCGAACTGATGGACGCTTGCCGCGACTACGCCAAGACCGGTCCGCGCAAGCATATTACCTTCGAATACGTGATGCTGGACGGCATCAACGACGGCGCCGAGCACGCGCGCGCCTTGGTCAAACTGTTGAAGAACGTCCCGTCCAAGCTCAATCTGATTCCGTTCAATCCGTTCCCGCAGTCGTCGTACCGTTGCTCCAGCAGCGCCAACATCCTGCGCTTTCGCGACATTCTGCAGGACGCGGGACTAGTCACCACGATACGCAAAACGCGCGGCGAAGATATCGACGCCGCCTGCGGCCAACTGGTCGGCCAAGTCCAGGATAAAAGTCGCCGCCATCTAAAACTCCAAGCGATGCAGGCGCACGGCAGCGGCAATGTCGCGTAAACCGATACGATACTGGGCTATCTGCGGCATCGCCGGTCTTCTGACCGGCGGCTGCGGCTTGCTGCCCGACATCAAGCCGTCGATGAGCAATGCCGAAAAGGCCACGCTCAATCTGCAAATGGGCGCTCGCTATCTGGACATGGGCATGTTGGATGCCGCCCGCGAAAAATTGCAAACCGCGCTCAGCCTGGACTCCGGCAATGCCGAAATCCATAACACATTGGCGGTGTTTTACGAGCGGGTCAAGGACTACGACGCCGCCGACGACAGCTATCGTAGCGCCTTAAGCCGCGACCCCGCCAATTTCAGCACCTTGAACAATTACGGCCGCTTTCAATGCGAACGCGACCGGGTCGACCAAGGCGTGGAACTATTGAAGCAAGCGCTGGACTCGGCAATGAACACCCGGCCGTGGTTCGCACTGACCAATCTCGGCGCTTGCGCGCTCAAGCAAAACGACGCGCAGCAGGCCGAAGGCTATTTCCGCCAAGCCTTGCAAGCCCAAAACGAATACGCTCCGGCCTTGCTGGAGATGCAGAAAATCAGTTATCAGAACCGCCAATATCTGTCGGCGCGCGGCTTCCTGGAACGCTATCTGGCCGTCGCCAATCACACCCCGGAAACCCTGTGGCTGGCTTTTCAAACCGAACGCTCGCTGGGCAACGGCAAACTGGCCGAAGAGTACCGCGACAAACTCCTATCCGCTTTCCCGGCTTCGAAGGAAGCTCAACTCGTTAAATCCGCGATTAGCAAGTAAACCCAACATGGCAAAACAACAGCAGGCCATACAGGCCATCCGAGGCATGCACGATATTCTTCCCGAGCAATCGCCGCACTGGCAATGGCTGGAAGGTCATGCCCGCGACGTGCTCGGCGCCTACGGTTATCAGGAAATTCGCCTGCCCATCGTCGAAAAAACCGAGCTGTTCAAACGTTCGATCGGCGAAGTCACCGACATTGTCGAGAAGGAAATGTACACCTTCGATGACCGTAACGGCGACTCGCTGACTTTGCGTCCGGAAGGCACCGCCGGCTGTCTGCGCGCCTGTCTGGAACACGGTTTGTTGCACAATCAAAGCCATAGGCTCTGGTATTACGGACCGATGTTCCGCCATGAACGTCCGCAAAAAGGCCGTTACCGCCAGTTTTACCAGTTGGGCGTCGAAACCTACGGCATGGCCGGTCCCGACATCGATGCGGAAATGATTTTGTTAACCGATCGGCTTTGGAAACGCCTCGGTATCCGCGACATGGTCGAACTGCAAATCAACTCGCTGGGTACCGCCGAAGAACGGCTGGCCTACCGCGGCACGCTGGTCGAATACTTCAATCAACACCTGGATTGCCTGGACGAAGACAGCCGCCGCCGCCTGGACTCCAATCCGCTGCGCATTCTGGACAGCAAAAACCCCGACATGCAGGCGATGCTGCGCGGCGCGCCGGTTCTGCTCGATCATCTGGGCACAGATAGCCTGGCGCATTTCGACCGTCTGAAAGCCACGTTGGACGACTTGGGGCTGAAGTACGCGATCAACACCCGTCTGGTACGCGGCCTGGATTACTACGGCAAAACCGTGTTCGAATGGGTCACCGAACGCCTAGGTTCGCAAGGCACGATTTGCGCCGGCGGCCGTTACGACGGCCTAATCGAGCAACTCGGCGGCAAGGCCAATCATGCGATCGGCTTCGCGATGGGCATGGAACGCATTCTGGCGCTGATCGAACAATTGGAACACGTCGACATTCCGGCCGGCGTCGACGTTTATCTGATCCGGGTCGGCGAACAGGCCGAAACCGTCGGCATGCGTTTGGCGGAGCGGTTAAGAGACGCCCTGCCCGGCTTGAAAATCCAGGTCAATTGCGGCGGCGGCAGCTTTAAGAGTCAATTCAAAAAGGCCGACAAATCCGGCGCAGAATACGCGATTATCATCGGCGACGACGAAGCGCAAAACCAGGTCGCGGCGCTAAAGCCGTTGCGCCTTGAACAGGAACAAACCACGCTGGATCATCAGGCGCTCATCGAAACCTTGCGCGCCTGGCAACAGCAACGATTTCACACAACCGCAAACTAAGTAGAGAATTACCGTGGCAATTTACGATACCGAAGAAGAACAACTGGAACAGTTGAAAAAATGGTGGGAAGCCAATCAGACAGCCGTGATTGCCGGCGTCGTCACCGCGCTGGTCCTGGTGACCGGTTGGAATCTGTGGCAAAACCATCAAACCGATAAAAACAGCCAAGCTTCCCTGATGTTTCAGCAGATGCTGGAAAGCGCGAATTCCGGCAACCGCGAATCGACCGAAAAACTGGCCGAGCGCCTGCCTAGCGAGTTTCCGTCAACCGCTTACGCCGAGTTCGCCGGCCTGGAATTGGCGAAATCCAAGGTCGAACAAGGCGATCTGGAAGGCGCGAAAACCCTGTTGAAAAAAACCGTCGAAACCACCACCAGCGACGAACTGCGCCATGTCGCTCGCCTGCGTCTGCTCCAGTTGCTGCTGGCCAGCCGCGAATTCGAACAAGGCCTGCAACTGATCGCGTCGGTGGACCCCGCCAAATCGGAAGGCTTTGCCTCCGCCTACGACGAACTGCAAGGCGACTTTTACGTCGCCCTGGACCGGCCGGACGAGGCCCGCAACGCTTACCAAAGCGCGATCCGCACCGGGCAAGCCACGCCGCTGACTCAATTCAAGCTGGACGATCTGAGCACCGAAACGCCGTAACGCCGCCAGCCGCCAACTAACCCTCATTCAATGCATATGCCGACCAGGATTTATCGACTTCACCCGCTGGCCGCTCTGATCGCCTGCCTGCCGTTACTCGGCGGTTGCGCGGGTCTGGATGCCGGCCGCGACTTCATCTCCGGCATCACCGAATACATTACCGGCGACGACGATAACGCCGACCCGCCGGCGACGTTGCAAGAATATACGATGGAAGTCCAGCCCGAAATCGTCTGGAAGGAATCGATCGGTAGCGGCGCCGACGAAAAATATCTGAAACTGATCCCGGCCGCCGCCGAGGGCAGCGTCTACGTCGGCGACCACAAGGGCCATTTGCAAGCGCGCGGCGCCGGCAACGGTAGTTTGACCTGGGAAAACAATAGCGAGTACAGCTTTTCGGCCGGCCCCGGTCTGGGGCCGCACAGCGTCATCATGGGCACCAGCACCGGCGAAGTGGTAGCTTTCGACAAGGGCACCGGCGAGCAACGTTGGAGAACCGACGTCCCCAGCGAAGTACTCGCAACGCCGGTAGTCAGCCACGGCATCGTCCTGGTCCGCACCACCGACGGCAAGGTTCTCGGCTTGCAGGAAAACGGCGGTGGCGTGTTGTGGTCGTTCGAGCACAGCGTGCCGGCCCTGAGCATACGCGGTACCGGCGCCCCTATCGTCATCGACGACAGCGTCGTCATCGGCTCGGCCAACGGTAAATTGCAGGCCTTACAGTTAAAAGACGGCAAGGCCTTGTGGGAAGCGACAATCGCGATTCCGAGCGGACGTTCCGAAGTCGAACGCTTGGTCGATCTGGACGTCGATCCGGTCGCCGCCCGCGGGGCGATTTATATCGCCAGCTTTCAAGGCGGCACCTCGTCGGTGTCGGAAGTCGACGGCGATGTGCTGTGGCGCAACGAAGCCGTGTCGTCGTATAGCGGCTTGAGTCTGGATTACCGTTATCTCTACGTCAGCGATACCAAAAGCGAGGTCTGGCAGTTGGATCAACGCAGCGGTGCGTCGCTGTGGAAACAAAAGGATTTGCACAATCGGCAATTGACCGCCGCGGTGGCCTACCAAAACTATGTGGTGGTCGGCGATTACGAGGGCTATGTGCATTGGTTGTCGATTACCGACGGCCGCCAATTGGGCCGCATCCAGGTCGGCAAGGCCGCGATAGAGGCCAAGCCGGTCGTCGTGGACGATACCGTTTATGTTTACGCTAAAGACGGCACCTTGGCCGCATTGAGAGTCCACTAAATCATGCTACCCGTCATCGCCCTGGTCGGCCGTCCCAATGTCGGCAAATCGACGCTGTTCAATTATCTGACCCGCAGCCGCGAAGCGCTGGTCGCCGACTATCCCGGCCTGACCCGCGACCGCCAGTACGGCCGAGTCAAGCGCGGCGAGCGCGACTGCCTGGTCGTCGATACCGGCGGTATTACCGACGAGCGCGACGGCATTGACGTGTTCGCCAAGAAGCAGGTCGAAATCGCGCTGCAAGAAGCCGACGTGGTGTTCTTTTTAGTGGACGCCCGCGACGGCGTCAACGCGTCGGACGAAGCCATCGCCGACATGCTGCGCAAGTTGGGCAAACCGGTGGTGCTGGTCGTCAACAAAATCGACGGCATCGACAGCAACACCGTCGCCAACGATTTCTACGGCTTGGGTCTGGGCGAACCGGTGGCGATCGCCGCCGCCCACGGCCGCAACGTTCACGAATTGCTGGGCCAGATCGACACGCTGCTGCCGCCGCAAATCGACGAGTTTCAGGAAGTCGATCCCGGCATTGCCATTGCGGTCGTCGGTCGGCCCAATGTCGGCAAGTCCACGCTGGTCAATCGCCTGCTCGGCGAGGAACGGGTCGTGGTGTTCGACGAAGCCGGCACCACCCGCGACAGCATTTACATTCCGTTCGAACGCGACGGCAAAAAATTCACGCTGATCGATACCGCCGGCATGCGTCGCCGCTCGCGGGTATCGCTGACCGTCGAGAAGTTCAGCATCATCAAGTCGCTGCAAGCCATCGAAAAAGCCCACGTGGTGATTTATCTGATCGACGCCCGCGAAGGCATCACCGATCAGGACGCCCACATTTTGGGCTTGGTATTGGAAGCCGGCCGGGCACTGATTATCGGCTTGAACAAATGGGACGGCCTGAACGCCGAACACAAGGACTTCGTCAAGAAGCAGATCGAGATGAAATTGTCCTTCCTCGATTTCGCCGAAAAACATCCGATTTCAGCGCTACACGGCAGCGGCGTCGGCAAGCTGTTCGATGTGGTGCATACCTTGTACGACTCGGCGATGGTGGACATGTCCACGCCGCTGTTGACGCGGATTTTGAGCGATGCGGTCGCCGCCCACCAACCGCCGCTGGTCGGCGGCCGACGCATCAAGCTGAAATACGCGCACCAAGGCGGCCGCAATCCGCCAGTCGTCGTGATTCACGGCGTACAAACCGACGTGCTGCCCGGCGCCTACAAGCGCTATCTGATGAACTATTTCCGCGTGCAATTGCGCTTGGCCGGCACACCGGTCCGGCTGGTGTTCAAATCGCCGGAGAATCCGTTCCACGGCCAGAAAAATCAGCTGAGCGACCGCCAAGTCAAAAAACGCAAACGGCTGATCGATTTCAGCAAGCGCAACAAATAGTAAACCCGCGAACGGAGCCGAGCTTCGACGCCCGGCTGTTCTGTTCCGCCATTCTCGGAGAACTGCATGGCCACCATCACCTTCCAAGGCAAACCGATCAATACTTGCGGCGATTTACCGGCTATCGGCGCCAAAGCCCCGGATTTCAAGCTGACCAACCGAAAGATGCAAGATGTCGGTCTGACCAGCTTCGCCGGCAAGCGTAAATTACTGAATATCGTCCCCAGTTTGGATACCCCAACCTGCGCCACCTCGACCCGTAAGTTCAACGAGAAGGCCGCCCATCTTCACAATACCGAAGTCTTGGTGATCTCGGCCGACCTGCCGTTCGCCCAGGTGCGCTTCTGCGAAATCGAAGGCATCAAACATGTCGGCGCGCTTTCGACATTCCGCTCCGGCTTCGCGCGCGATTACGGCGTCGAATTGCTGGACAGCATCCTGGCCGGCCTGACCGCGCGCGCGGTCTTGGTACTCGATGAAACCGATACCGTGATTCATGCCGAACTGGTCGCCGAAATTGCCGACGAACCCGATTACGCGGCAGCGCTGGCAGCTCTCTCCAAAGCCTGATCAGCCGAATTCGCAACGCTTTCTTAAGGAGCAACCACGATTTCAACCGCTTTCACGGTCGAAATCGTTGTGCTTCGGCGGAATTTACCAAATTTTGCATTTTAAAGGCAGTACAACTCGAACGCGCGACCAACCCACGAATAATGGCCTAGGAACATAATCTTGCGCCCTTACTGGATAACTTTCCAGTTCCGCCGCCAAGCGACTCGGGACGCTCCTCCTCAAAACGCCGAGACCGAAGGTCTCGCCCGCTAGTCGATTTCCAGATAAAATCAAGGTGCCCGTTGCTTTTTTAGGCGAAAAAACCTCTATTTACCAGGGTAATCGCGCTAAAAAGCAGCATTCGAAACCAATTGCCTACCCATCCGGTCGTTCCTTAATCGGCCGGATCAAATAGCAAGCAGGGTAGGAGCAGCCTGGAAAACGGCCATTAATGGATAGCAAGCTCTCGGCGCGCCGTAGCGTCGTACGTCGCCAAGCAGAACGCAGAACTAATCCCTATGCTTTCAACAGCGAGGAATGGATTGCGATGATGCGGGAACAATATCTGCTCTGGCCGAAATTCGACCGGCGAGCGGGAGATAGGCGTCAGTCCGAACGCCGTGCGATGGACAGGCGCGCCTCGTTGCGCTCCGCCGCCACCGAACACGCTTTCCGCCGGGTTCGCCTGCTGTCCGCCGACGATCTGCTCAACGACGACGAAAAACAGATGATCCGCGAGCTGTTCGCGGACGACGATTAGTCGCCGAGCAGGATGTCGCCGCCGTGGCGCGCTTGCAACGCGAATTTGTCCTTGCTGCGCCGGACCCAACCTCTGGCCTCGACTTGCCGGCCGACATAGGACGCAAGCGGCGGAAACAAAGACGCATAGCGATTTTCCACCGCGACGGCCACCCCGTCGGAAAATTGCAGATAGCTATATTTCGCGGTGCGTTTGATACCGCTAATTCGGCCCGTCAACCGCTTCCAACCGTGATAATTTTCGGCGTTCAAGCTGGCATAGGGTTGCGCCGCGTACTCGGACCGGCCCCAAATACCCAAACCGGCTCGTTCGGCGTCACGTTGGGCGGCCAACAGACTATCGACATATTTCAGGTTGGGCGGAAATATATTGACCATTGCCAAACCGGCCCGAATCAACTCCAGATTGACGAACTCACGCGACTCGGTAAACACGTAAGCCAATCGGCGTTGATATTTGTCCTGCTTTTCGACGTCGCCTTCCAAATACACTTTTTGGCGTTCCAACTTTGCGCGCAGCCAGGCCTTGGCTTGTTCTCCACCCGCTTCGGCGGACTTGTTGCGACCAGCGACTTCCGGGGTATTCACTCCCAGAAATCGGATTTTTTCGCCGTTTGCCAATAAAATAGTGTCGCCATCGTAGACCTTCTCGACTTCGACTAGCGCGACACCGGGATCGACGCTCATGACCTCGGCGGTTTCGGTACCCCGGTCCGAATAATGTCGCCGACCTTGCGCATCGGTCCAACGATAAACGTCGCCGCCCTGGACCCCCGAGACAAGCAGCATGCCCAACGCGCATAATACCCACCGCTTCTCCATCACTAACCGCTAACCATGACTGAACACCCCGCGATTACCGCCACCCGCCGTTGGCTGGAACACTTTGTGATTGCCTACGACATCTGCCCTTTCGCCCGGCGCGAGCATCAACGCGGCAGCATCCGATACAGGCTCGTCGCAGGCAACAGCCTGGAATTCGCGTTGGAAACCTTGATTAGCGAGTGCCTGCATCTGGACGCCGAACCGGAAACCGAAACCACCTTGTTGATTTTTAACGAGGACTTTCAGAATTTCGACGATTTCCTGGACCTGTTGGCGATTGCCGAACAGTTGCTGAGCGATCAGGACTACGAAGGCATTTACCAGCTGGCCAGCTTTCATCCCGACTATTGCTTCGACCGCGTCGATGCCGAGGATGCCGCCAATTACACCAATCGCGCGCCGTTCCCGATGCTGCATCTGATCCGAGAAGCCAGCATCGCGGCGGCCCTGGCCCATTACGCCCATCCCGAAACGATCCCGGAACGCAATATTGCGTTGACCCGGCGAATGGGGGTGGAGAAATTACGCGACATCCTCGCCGGTTGCTTTCAGGATTTGGAGTAGTAGTCGAAATCTTCGGTCTTTTTCAACTTAAAATTCGGCTCGACATCGATTCGAACGTCTTTAAGCTTTTCCTTGGGTTCGGCTACCTTGGCTCGGACTTCTTCCAGAAAATCCTTGAACCAAGCCTGGTCGATCACGTCCGCCATGTCCTCGTCTTGCAGTATGTTGGGCTCGTCAGGCAGGCTGCCGTAATCGCGGGCCGTCCGCAAAGCCGCCAGGCAAGCCTCTTGGTCGCCTCGTAACGCAAAAATGCAAGCCAAGTTATAAGCGGCGCTACCTGTTTGAATGTAGCACGCTTTTTCGAAAAAACTCTCGGCCAATTGATACAAGCCGGGCTTGCTCTCGTCCGGACTGATCCGGGCCAATTCCATAAATGCCACGCCGCCGTCGATGGCTGCCCCCAGATAATTGGTCGCGATCAACAGACAAAACGAAAACTTGGAAATCGCGTCCTCGTAGATTTCGACCGCCTCCTGACCTTGCTTGGTCTTGGCTTCGTGCAATAACGCAAAACCCCAATGATACAAGCCGTCCGCCACCAGGGGCTGGTCGGATACCACGCTGGCGAAACCTTGATAAGCGCCCTTGAACAATTGCTCGGCCCTACCGCCGTCGGCTTTGCGGGCTTGGGCAACTTGCTTGATCGCCGCATCCAACGTCGAACGTTTTTTAATGGAACTCAATAACGACATCTAAAATCCTCGCTGATGGTTAACCGATCGGGTTGCGTTAAAATAGCCGTGCATACTACACCATCGCCCAGCCGCCGGAAAATGTTAATGACCGACACCGCCAACCCTACCGAATTCGCCAAAATCAATCTGGAAACCTCCGCCATCGCCTGGCGGGAATTGCAACGTTTCTTCGCGGCCGGACTGGCGATTGCCGTCGCCGCCGATTTGGATTTAGTAGACGTGGCTTGGCAATTCTCCCAAGACAACAAGGCCCAAGTCGAGCAATGGCTGAATAGCGGCCGTATCGGCCATGTTAGCGACGAGCAAGCCGGACGCTGGTATGCCGACGACAGCCTGGTTTGGGCCGTCGTCGTCAAACCGTGGGTGCTGGTACAAGCGCGCTGAGTGCTCAATCGATCAGGTATTTGCGTTTAAGCCAGTAATCGGCGCTGACGTAACGGCCGCCGCCCAGAAAAAACAACGCAACCAATAGCACGAAATAGGTCGCCGCGAATTCGATCCCGTTGTTCAGCATCGCCAGACTGCCGAATTCGGTCAAATAGGCGTAATCGCCCTGAGCCTGCAAAATCTCCTTGGCCTTGTCCAATCGTTCGATCGCCGCCACGGTGCGATCGGTCGCGAATAGGCCGCTACCGGTGGCGATGGCCAGCCAACCGTTTTGCCAATGCGCGGTCACGGCCGCCACCACCATGATGACCGACAACGGCAGGCTGATCACCCGCGTTGCAAAACCGAACACTAAAAACAAGGCGCCGAAGGTCTCGACGAAGGCCACCAGAAACACCAGCACATACGGTGCTGGCAAGCCCAAGCCCCATTCCGCATTGCCGAACCATGCGGCGGTGTCGGTAAAGTTGGCGAATTTCTTGGTTCCGGCCATCCAAAATACCGGCGCCAAATACAGCCGGATCAGCAGCGGCGCCAGAAAATCCAGACACCTAGCGGCATCGCAAGCCCTTCGGCACCAACGCGCCGCGACCGGCACCTTTTCGGCCGCGATGTTCATTAACGTGGCAAACGTCGTATTATTCATGCTCTCCCCCTCGAAATGTTCGTTTTTATCATGACTGGCTGTTCTTCGATCTTCGCCGACATTCCCAGCCGATTGCCGGCCGAATTATGCCAAACCTTGCATGCCGCGCCTACCGCCCGCATCGAGCGCATCGTCTCGCGGGGCCATGCCAGCGCTCCAGACGATTGGTACGATCAAGCCGAGGACGAATGGGTCATCGTTCTGCAAGGTCGAGCCAGACTCGCGTTCGCGGACCGGGCGGTATTGGAGATGCGGGCCGGCGACTATTTGCTGATTCCGGCGCACCGCCGGCATCGGGTCGATTGGACCGATCCCGACACAGAAACCGTCTGGCTGGCCATTCATCTAGAATCCAAATCGACTAGCGTCTAAATCCAGCTCTCGGTCACGCAACCTTTCCGAACTTCTCGACAGCCGCCAGCCATCTTACTCCGCCTCGTCAGTTCCGGCGACGTTTTGGAAACGACGCTCCCAATCGAGGTCGCCGCTACGCCCGGAATACGGTTCCAACGCCTGAAAATCCTAGCAACGCGCCCTAGCCAGCCATTTGCGCAGCCTCGACTAAAATTAACTGACCGGCAATAGTGTATTTGCTCTACGTTATTATCAATGATACATAACGGCTGATATACTTTGAGCCCAGTCTTTGCCGGCTAACCACGAGACTCCGAAACCGGACCGCCGGAAGGAGCCGTCGTCCGACAAACTAACCAGGGATACCGTGATGATTAATTGCCCATTCTCCACCCCCACTTCCGGCCGCTACCTGATTGCGATGGCGCTGGCTGGAGTTAACGCAAATCCGGCAGACTGCGCCGAAGCAAAAACCTACACCAAACCCGCCGTCACAGCCTTCTCCAGTCAAATGGACGATGCGTTGTTGGGCGGCGGTAAATTCGAAAAGCCGGTCTGGAATCTGCACGATGCGTTGCAGTTACCCAAATGGTTGGACATATCGATTGAACAGCGCACCCGCTACGAAAGCCTGGATGGACGCTTCACAGCAAACGCCAAGGGAGGCGACCAACAAATTCCATTGCAAACCGACTTGTGGTTGCAAGCGCACCTCGGTCAA
This sequence comes from Methylomonas sp. MS20, assembly GCF_050275925.1. Lineage (NCBI taxonomy): Bacteria > Pseudomonadati > Pseudomonadota > Gammaproteobacteria > Methylococcales > Methylococcaceae > Methylomonas > Methylomonas sp. MS20. Next base: position 2,170,703 of record NZ_CP189962.1, on the reverse strand, counting down.
TTCCGTTTCGCGACCGAATTCGTGGATTCGCGGGCCTTAGGCGCCGACAGCGGCTCCGGCGTTAACAACACTCACGCCGATACCGCGGATTTTCTACAAGGTTATATTGCTTGGGCGGACCAAAACGTGTTTTACAGTGGCTTAGGCACCGAAGTGGTCGCCGGCCGGCAAACCCTGAATTTGGGGAGCCGCCGCCTGGTCGCCCGTAACGCGATGCGCAACACCATGAACACCTTCACCGGGGTAAAACTGCGGGTTCTGGATTACGACAAATGGCAATTCACCAGTTTTGTGACGATGCCGGTGCTTCGCTACCCGAACACTGCCGTCGATATCCTCGACGAGACCCACGAATTCGATGAGGAAGACACCCATACTTGGTTTTCCGGCGGCTTTTTAGAGGTTTTCGACATCGGCTGGGGCGTCAACAGCGAGGTATACCTGTACAACCTCGACGAGGGCGACAGCATTCGCAATCAAACTCGCAATCGCCGTTATTTTACGCCGGGCATGCGTTTTTACCGAAAACCCGGCAAGGACAAATTCGACTTCCAAACCGAAACCATCGGCCAATTCGGGACGGTTCGCGCATCGACCGCCGCCTCCGCCAGCCTAGATCAAGAACACTCCGCCTGGTTCCAACATCTGGATGTCGGCTATACCCTGGGAATCCCTTGGTCTCCGCGACTGGGTCTGGAATACGATTACGCCAGCGGCGACCACGATCCCAACGACAACAAAGATCAACGCTTCGATACCTTATACGGCGTCAGACGGGGAGACTTCGGCGCGACCGGCATCTATGGCGCCTTCGCTCGCAGCAATATCAACTCGCCGGGCTACCGCATCAATCTTGCACCGACTTCGGCAGTCCAGCTCGGCCTGAGCCACCGTTTTTTCTGGCTGGCCGAGGACAAGGACGGCTGGACAACTTCCGGCACCGCGACCACCATGCTGCGCGACAGAACCGGGAAGACCAAAAATTTCATCGGCCAGCAACTCGAATTGACCGCGCGCTGGGACTTTAACAGCAGTCTGAATTTCGAAACCGGCTGGACTCACTTATTTAAAGGAACGTTTGCCAAAACGGCGACCAACGCACCCGCACCTCAGGACATCGATTACTTCTATGTGCAAAGTTTGTTTCGGTTTTAACGCGCCACCTCACGTCGCGACTGATCCGATAGGTCAAGGGTTTTTAGAAGGCCAGTTAGTAAGATGACCGGTAACGGATTCCTGATTCGGGTGGCGGCGACAGACCCGAAATTGCTCGGTCTAAAAAGATTCGGCAGTCACGAACTCCGGTAGCCAGTATCGATCGGTGGGCGCGGCTTCACACCAAGCACGTTGATGACCGAAACCCTATCCCTGATCGGCGAGGCTTTCGCCGTGCCGATTCGTGCCGGCACCCATTTGCGTCAGTTTGAATTTTGAACCTGCTGTTTTAAACCTTTGGGAGAACCCTATGATACATCGCCTTACCCTTCGCGCCATCGTTCTGGCGACCTCGCTATTGCCCGCGTCGTCGGCCTGGGCCGCAACCACGCTGGTCGCGGTCGCCGCCAACTTCACCAAACCAATGGAACAAATCGCCGCCGAATTCCAGAAGGCCACCGGTCACGAGGCCAAGCTGTCGTTCGGCTCCTCGGGCAAATTCGTGTCGCAGATCGAAAACGGCGCGCCGTTCGAAGTCTTCTTGGCCGCCGATCAGGAAAGCGCGGTCAAATTGGTCAACGCCGAGTTGGCGGTCGCCGACACTCGTTTTACTTATGCATTGGGCAAGCTGGTGTTGTGGTCGGCAACGCCGGGCTTGGTCGACGAGCAAGGCGAAATCCTCGCCAAGGGCGGTTTCAAACATCTGGCGCTGGCCGATCCCAAACTGGCGCCTTACGGTGCCGCGGCGATTGACGTTTTGAAAAAACTCGGCTTGCGGGAGAAATTGCAGCCGCTGATCGTTCAAGGCGAAAATATCTCGCAAACCCATCAATTCGTCAGTACCGGCAATGCCGAACTGGGCTTCGTCGCCTTGTCTCAAGTCATCGATAACGGCAAGATCGGCAGCGGCTCGGGCTGGATCGTGCCCAGCGATAGCTACAACCCTATCCGGCAAGATGCAATCCTGCTTAACAAGGGAGACGAGAATCCCGCCGCGCAAGCATTGCTGGAATTCCTAAAAGGGCCGGCGGCCTCGACCATCATCTTGAAATACGGCTACAGCCTGCCCAGCCAACCCTAAGCATGCTCAACTCCGCCGATATCGCCACCTTGTGGCTGACGTTTAAAGTCGCTTGCCTGGCCACCCTGATCATGCTGATTCTGGGTACGCCGCTGGCGTGGTGGCTGGCGCGCACCCATTCCCGTTTCAAAGGATTCTGCAACGCGTTGGTGGCCTTGCCGCTGGTATTGCCGCCGTCGGTGTTGGGCTTCTATTTGTTGGTGACGCTGGGGCCGAAAGGCCCCATCGGCAAACTGACCGGCGAATTAGGACTGGGTACCTTGCCTTTCACCTTCCCTGGTTTGGTCGTGGCCTCGGTGTTTTATTCGCTGCCCTTCGTCGTTCAACCCCTGCAGGCCTCGTTTGCCGCAATCGGACGACAACCCTTGGAAGCCGCCGCGACGCTACGGGCCGGACCGTTGGATACCTTTTTCAGCGTCGTGCTGCCATTGGCGAAACCCGGCTTCATGACCGCGACGATTTTAGGTTTCGCGCATACCGTCGGCGAATTCGGCGTGGTGTTGATGGTCGGCGGGAATATCCCGGACCGGACCCGAGTAGTATCGGTACAGATTTATAACCACGTCGAGGCCATGGAGTACGAACAAGCCCACTGGTTGGCCGGCGGCCTGCTATTGTTTTCCTTTACCGTTCTAATGGCGTTGTACAGCGCGTTGAAAACCCACCCCGTCGCCCATCAACTTAAATGACCGCACCCATCCGCGCCGAATTCGACCTCGACTACGGCGAATTTCGACTCAATGTAGATTTGGTGTTGCCCGGCAGCGGCGTCTCGGTGCTGTTTGGACATTCCGGCTCCGGTAAGACCACGCTGCTGCGCTGCATCGCCGGTTTGCAAAAATCCAATAGCGGCTTTTTGCAGATCAACGGCGAAGTCTGGCAGGACAGCGAACGCGGGCTGTTTTTACCAACCCACCAACGTTCGTTGGGCTACGTATTTCAGGAAGCCAATCTATTTCCGCACCTGTCGGTCAAGGGTAATCTGCAATTCGGTTTGAAACGCACCGGCCAAGCCGGCGTCGACCTGACGCACATTCTGGAACTGCTGGGCATAGACCATTTGTTGGCACGCATGCCGGACGCGCTGTCCGGCGGCGAGCGCCAACGGGTCGCCATAGCGCGGGCATTGGCCCTGAACCCTAAAGTACTGCTGATGGACGAGCCGCTGGCCGCACTGGATTTCAAACGCAAGCAAGAAATCCTGCCCTATTTGTCCCGCCTGCACCGGGAACTGAAAATCCCGGTGGTCTACGTCACGCATTCGCAACAGGAAGTCGCTCAACTCGCCGACCATCTGGTAATAATGGCCAACGGCCGCGTTTTAGCCGCTGGCCCGCTCGCCGAAACCCAGAGCCGACTGGATATGCCGCTAGCTCAGGACCGCGAAGCAGCCACGGTTTGGCAAGGTCTAATTCAAAGTCATGAATCCGATTACCATCTAACCCGCGTGGAAACCGCCGCCGGTTCGCTGAGCTTGGCGGCTTTACCCGCCGCCGCGGGCACGCCGCTACGCCTGCAAATTCAGGCGCGGGATGTCAGCATCGCGCTGGAAAAACCGGCGGCGACCAGCATCCTCAACGTATTGCCCGCGACGGTCACCGGACTTGCCGCCGAATGCGACGGCTTGTGCGTGGTCGGCTTGCAAGTCGGCCCGTTGCCGCTACTGGCGCACGTCAGTCAAAAATCCGCCGTCGTGTTGGGCTTAAAAACCGGCATGCTGGTCTACGCACAAATCAAGGGCACTTCCATCCTGAACTAAGTCGCTTGGGGAGACGTGCCCAAACCGGGCATCCAGAGCCCGCGCGGTTTCAAGGCGACTAGACTGTGACAAAGTTGCCTAAGGCCTTATAATCCGAAGGGTTTACCATCTCAACACCATGGAGTTGAACCGTGAAAACACTATTGGCCCTGGCCGGTTTAGGATTGAGCATGTCCGCCCACGCGACGATCACCGGCAGTCTGATCAGTTCCGATTCGCTGCAAAGCTACTCGATTAACGACTTTTCGTCCGCTTCGCTGATCGAAACCGCCTACACTCAGTTACTGAACTACGAAACCAGCAACAATCTAGACTTGTCCGCCGCGAAAATCGTCGTCACCGACAACGTCTTTACCTTGGAAGCCACGCTGGGCGGCTTGCTGACTTGTTACTACCAAGGCCGTACCGCCACCTCAATCGAGGACTGTGCCAGTCTTACCGCCTATGCGACCGGCAATTTCGCGACCGGCACCACTCCTCAAGAGCAGAAAAGCCTAAATGCCGTCAACGACGCCACCACGATCGGTTTGCAACTCAACCGCAGCACCACCCAGATTTCCAGCTCGTTACAGTCGCTCCGTCATCTGCGCATCGATCATTCCACCGCGAAAGGCGGCGGTGCCGGCGACGACCTGTACAGCATGGTCGGACCGTTCGGATTTTTCGTCAATGCCGGCGGTTCCTGGGGCCACGTGGACGGCAACACCGGCAGTGCCGGCTTTGCGTTGTACAACCGCAATTTCAACGCCGCGCTCGATTTCAAAATCAGCGAGCGTTTCGCGACCGGCGTTCTGTTCGGCTATACCAGTTCCGCCGCCGAGCTGGACCGCGGGCAAGGCCGTTTCGATGCGAACATCTTTCGATTCTCGCCATTCGCAACCTTAACCCCCACCGAAAACACTTATATCGATCTGGCGGCCGGTTACGCCAAACACGATAACGCGGCGAACCGGCAATGCCTGACTTGCGGCGGCGGGGCCAAAGCCCAGTTCGAAACCGACGAATTCAACATTTTGGCCGGCACCGGCTATACCCACAACATCGGCGCCTGGAGCCTGCGCGGCTACGGTCAAGCCTCGACGATTTACATGAATATCGGCGGCTACCGCGAACAGGGCCTGCTGGGTGCAGGCAGCGGCCTGCTGACGGTACCGGAGCAATACGTAGTCTCGGTCACCAGCACCTTCGGCGTCGAATTGACCTATGCCTGGAGCCTGCCATTCGGCGTGCTGACGCCGCGCGTCAACGGCGAGTGGGTGCGCGAATACGCCAACGATCCGCGAGTCACCCGCGCCTTTACCCGCTCCGGCTTGGCGGCGAGCATCGTCTCTAGCGCCGCCGAACGCGATTGGGGCAACATGGGCGCCGGCCTGCAACTCAATCTGCCGAACGGATTGGCCGCGAATTTGGGCTATCAGGCTTTAATTATGTCCGGCTCCTACAATCACGCCCTGGAAGGCGGATTGCGCTGGGAGTTTTAAGCGGCCCGGTCCGAGACAAGTCAAACGAATCCGAACGAATCGGATCGCCGCGAAGACTCAAGTCCGTATTCCGACCAAAATCAGCCAGCCATTCCGCTTGAAAGCCGCCACCAGTTCCGATGCAAACCCAGCCATCGATTCCGAAATGATTGCGCCAGCGTTGAATGACCGCTTTTGGAAGTGATGAATTGTCGCAATCGCCCACTTCCCGCCAAATAAGGTTTAAGTTACGGCGGCCGAAAAAGGCAGAAGCGGTCATTCAAAATGTCATTGCGCTCCGTGAATTGCGAGCTTAATAGAATGGGAAAATAAATCCGGCCTCGCATGATCTTCATTGACAATGCCGCCGATCAATCGCACCGTTCCCATCGAAACCGGCAGCGGTGCGGTTTGAACGGTCAGGTGTCCGCGTTCGACCGGCAGCGGTGCCGTCGCGACAGGCTAGGTTGCCGTTGATACCGGCAGCGTTCTTATCTCAACACGCGGTATCGCCATACAAACATCCAGGGTTCCGCAGTGAACATGCAGACCTTCACGCTAAACACGCGGCCTTCTAATATAAACAGTCAGCACCGCTTGTTTAACACGCAAGCGCCGCTGTTGATCGGACACGCGCCGCTGTTCGGCAGAGACGGCTGCCTGTCAATCACTGGCGGCTCGATGTTTAGTCGAGATCGTCGCCTGTTCATCGGCGGACGCCCAGTGTCGAGTTGCGGAGCGCCGCTGTTAAACACGCGGCACTCGGTGTTTGCATTAGACGCTTGTCTGTTGATCAGACGTCGCTCTATGTTCAACAGAGGATGGTGGGTGTTTATCTAACATCGGTCCGTGTCCGCAATGGATTGTTCGGTGTTGTAATGGCAACTCGTCGAGTGATAAAGGACCCAGGACAGCTTCGATTCGCCCGAACCGCGAAGGATCGAGCAAGAACCCGCCAGACCGGCGGCAACATGTAGCTCCGGGTCCGTCGCGCCGACGCTCGCCTTGCCAAGCCCCGCGATCGACAAGTTACGGTGCCGGTATGGTTCGTCGAAGTTTTGGTGGATAGCGTTGGCTCTCCGACGGAGCAAAGGCGCGGGCGCAATGAGTGAGATCGACCCGTTTCTGACAGACAGGATTGAATTTAAGGTGACAGGAAAAGGTAAGCAAGCTGCCGATCAAATTTCGAGGCGATTAGCGTGCGCAATCCCACATTTCGAATGTCTACATTCATCCGACACGCTATCGCTAATCGGCGCTTCATTTGCATTCTTCGTATCGACTGTGTGCCAATGAGTGATCGCAAGGGTTGACGATTTACATGCGAGAGTCTTATGGTGGCAACGGTTTGCCCATCCATTTTTTAAAAGTCGTTAAGATAAGGGGCAAATTCTGGCATACTTACCAGCCAGATATAAAAGCAGTCAGCTTGACTAAAATTGATTCTTTTAACGCTGCCGCCCCAACGATTGCCGCAACCATATATTAACCGAATTTATGCTAATTTCATTTGAAGGAATTGACGGAACAGGAAAAGCAACGCAAGCAATCTTGTTGCAGGAGCGCCTAAATGCCGAAGGAATCGATTCAGTGTACTTTGATTTTCCGGCGTATGAATCATTTGTTGGCAAAGAAATAGGCTCTTTGCTGAGTTCAGACTCAGCTGATAAAGAACATGATGCACTAACACTTCCACCGAAATTAATGGCAATGCTATTTTCATTGGATAGAATGCAATTTTACAAACAAATAACAGATGCAATTGCTAAAAAACAAGTCGTAATAACCAATCGATATTCGCTTTCAAACAGTGTGTTTCAGACTATTAGAGCAGGAGAGGATATTTCAAAATGGGTCGATTCACTAGAACATGTGGCGTTAGGCTTGCCAAGGCCTGACTTTTATATTGTATTTATGGGCAGTTTAAGTGCATCTAGGAAGTTGGTTGCCTCAAAGGGCGCCAGAAATTACACAGAAAGCCACGATATTTATGAAAAAAATGATGAGCTGCTCGAAAAGGCACAAACCTTATACAGCGAAATAGAAACCCCTTATTCTGAAAAAATAATTATCACTTGCTTGTCCGAAGGGAATTATAGGACTCGAGATGATATTCACGAAGAAATTGTAAAAAAAATTTTTCCTAAAATGAAATTCACTAACCTTGAACAGATAACGAGTAATGATATTGCTCCATTGATTAGTCTTTCGGATAAAATTTGGAGTGAATGTAGGCAAGGTTATAAACTCGACATTAGTTGTATTCAAACCATATTAGAGTCGCTATCCACCGACGAGTATAAAAATCTTGAAAGTTCAATCAGTGGCATAAAATCATATACTACATTTGCCTTAATAGCAGATCGAGTCAAGAAGAGACATAGCCCTGGCTGTGAAAAATCAATAGAACTTAGTGCACTTCTGTCAGCTATTTCCTACTCAGCTAACGCGATAAATGACATGATAAATTACCCTGTAGATATGAGAGAGCAAATTGCAGAGGAAATATGCGATACCCTCAACATAAATAGAAGTGAAATGATCAGCCTAGATAAAGAATGGGGCAATATTTTTTACTCAGCATAGCTTAAGCTCAACCCTGAAAACATGGATGATATAAATTCGTACATTTCATTACTAAACAACAAAATCGTCGCAAATGATAAATTTGGATTTGGATGGTATAGAGATTTAAGTAGAGAAGATCGGATTGGAAACGTTGCTACAGCACAATCAATACTCGTTTATGCTTTAACCAATAGCAACATTCCCCATAAGAATGAAGTATTCGATTCGTTGCTGAAAAATCGCCTACCAGATGGAAGTTGGGCATTTATAAGTAATATTAACGATGTTGGTGTTATTGACTCGACAGCGTGGGTTCTTCTGGCATTACAATCAAACGTATCACCTTATTACCAAAACAAGAATCTTCTACAAACATCCTTTGATTGGTTAATTAGCACCCAAACTGAATCTGGCGGATGGGGGCTGATCAAAGATTCTAGCCCTCGTACTATTAGTACATCGATTGCGATATCAGCTCTGCTGGCTGCTAAAGATGATAACTTTCTACCAGCTATTGATAAGGCAAAAAGTTATTTAGAACGAAATCAGGATAGCAACGAAGGGTATTTTTGGCGAAACTCAACAGGAAATCCATGTGTTTCTGCAACCTCGTATGCTATTTTTGCTTTATATAATTTATCCCCACAAAAATTTTCAGTAGAAATCAATAGAGCGGCTAATTGGCTTTTAGCTAAGCATAACCAAGAGTTTTTTTGGGAAAACCTTCTTAACCATGAAGAAGTTGAGGTTCTTATAAACAATAAGCCAGTAAGAACAACCTTCTATTATCCCATCACACCTTTAGCAATTAGAGCTGTCCGTCTTTCAAAATTTGCTAACGAAGAAGACTACCATATATTTTTCACTCAGTATCTTACTGCGTTGAAAAACCATAAAGTGTTCAATGGGACTAAAACCATGGATGGAAAAGATACCTCCTATGGGGTTCATGATATTGTTATGTCAATTTTAGAAAAACCCGCAGACAGCAAAAAAGGTGGTGAAGCAATCAAAGATGCTTTAGATCAGTTAAAGTCGTCTGTGGAGGAATCTGATTTCCCTAAAGTTTTCCAAGTTCATAAGTCCAACAGATTCAACAAAAACGGAATTAATGTGGTGTTTTTTCACGGATTAGATGGTCATCCGATTGATACGTGGTTAAACGAGAGTACTCAACTCTATTTTCCTCATGCATTGGTAAATGATGATATACCTCAAATAAATATATATACAGTCGGTTACAACAATGCTTTTAGTTATTGGCTAGGCGAGGCTATGTCTTTGAAAAATCGGACTACGAACATCATTCAGCTATTGGAAAACTTCGACTTTGAAGTTGGGAGATTTGTTTTTGTTGGTCATAGTTTTGGCGGATTACTAATTAAAAGTATTATTCGCGACATACATATGAATGAGCCACAATCATCGCCAATATATAGAATACTGGCGAACACAATTGGAGTATGCTTTGTTGCCACCCCTCATTTTGGTTCTAAGTGGGCTAATAGATTTAAGACCATTAACCCACTAGCAAGAACAACCCAACCAATAAATGATTTGTTAGCTAACAATAAAGAAGTTATAGCGCTAAATACCGAGTATAAAAATCTGGCGCATAATTTAAATATAAAACACATATCATTTTCCGAAACAAAAAAAACGGCCATACTCACAGTGGTCAACAATGAATCATCCGATTTTGGGTTTCCTGGTAGTCGCAATACTCCGATAGACGCCGACCATATTAGTATAGCCAAGCCTATGCGCACTGACTCGTTGATAGTTGAAAGCCTCAAAAATTTCATTAAAAAATTAAATCAGTAATACTTGGATGATTTCAAAAAATTCTTGCAGTTATTGTGCAGAGATGCAGGGTGATGTTGAAGGAAGTTTTTTTCTAAGTGAAGTAGCAATTTCTTTAGGCGTGAGTAAAAGAGATTTATTAACAAGTAAAAGTTTTCTAGTTTTTCCGAGTGTTGGAGCCCTAGTCCCCGGTCATATATTAATAGCCCCAAAAAGACATATTACAGCTATGGCACGCCTTATGGAGCCAGAGCTCACAGAGTTAAAAGATTTGGTTAAGTTTTTAGCTGGAATTTTGTCTGAAATATATGGGAAAAAGATAATCCTGATGGAACATGGAACTTTATTCGACCGCTGTTACAGCGGAGCTTGCGTAAGTCACGCTCATTTTCATCTAATGCCTAGCGAGATTTCTTTGCTAGATTTCGTACAATTTAACAGAATTAAAGTTGATATTGATAAACTTAATCGCGAACAGATTAAAATTGATTATTTACTTTATTCTGATGACTGTGATTCTTTTTTTTATAGTGAAGCCGATAGTATTATCTCTCAATATTTTAGGAAGGAAATATTTGAAAGAATGAATCTTACTGGCTATTGGAATTGGGTGATTGATCAGCGTATTAACGAAATGATGCAGACAATAGTTGATATCCAAAAATATTTGGAACAGCCAGATGTTATCGAAACTTGGAAAAATTTAAAAATTTAAATTTTATTCAAGCGTTGTATAGCCTGGACAACCCACGAGAAATTCAGGTTCAGGTTTTGCAATCAAGCATTGATAGCTAAATTGGCAGGCAGGTATTCATTCAACTGCCGTCATTTATGGAAGAAACGCAGTCGTCCGCAATTGGCCGATTGTGTTGAAAAAGTCCCTTTCTTGGAAAAACGGGTTATAGTACAAAACCATTTTATAATAAAAACAATGCCTTAAAAGTCAACAAAATCGCGAAATTAGCCAAAAATCACGAAAAACCGACTTTTTCAACACAATCGGCCGATCACAGACATTCAATATCTGGCGGGGTTTGAATTGTAACCCGTGGCGGCTTTGCGATCGGAACGATTGGTGGTTTTAATTGGACTACTCACTCAAGGCCTACCGACTGGTGCAACAACAGCTTACACTGTAACGCGTCTCCAACCTGCCGAGCACCGCCGGATAATCCGGAATAACGCGTTCCAACGACGCTAGGACCCGAAGCTTTCAGTTTACCGCCGCAGCGGCCCCGTCATTCGCCGCCCTAGGAGCGGTGCGGCCAGGCATGTTCGGCAGTTCTAAACCTGAACGGTCAATCTGAACGCTGCCATCGCCGAGTAAGCTTTAGTGTCCGAATACAGGTGAAAACACGCCGGTCTCGGAGAACAAAAAAAGGGCCTCTCGGCCCTTTTCCTTATCGTTTAACGCGTGAAGATCAAGCGTTATCGACTTCTTTCATACTCAAACGCACCCGGCCTTGGCGGTCGATTTCCAGCACTTTGACTTTTACTACATCGCCTTCCGACAATTTGTCGCTGACTTTTTCGACGCGTTCTTCCGAAATTTGCGAGATGTGTACCAAGCCGTCCTTACCGGGCAGTATCGTCACGAATGCGCCGAAATCCATCAACCGAACGACTTTACCTTCGTAAGTCTTGCCGACTTCGACCTCGGCGGTGATTTCCTCGATCATGCGCTTGGCTTCTTCACCGGCGGCTTTATCGACCGAAGCGATATTCACGGTACCGTCATCAGTCAAATCGACGCTAGCGCCGGTTTGCTCGGTGATCGCCCGTATCGTCACGCCGCCCTTACCGATCACTTCGCGGATTTTGGACGGATCGATCTTGAAGGTGATGATGCGCGGCGCGAAGTCCGACATTTGGGTGCGCGATGTGGACAAGGCTTTGTTCATTTCGCCCAAGATGTGCAGGCGGCCTTGCTTGGCTTGGTCCAGAGCGACTTTCATGATTTCCGGGGTAATGCCGTCGATCTTGATGTCCATTTGCAGCGCGGTAATACCGGTTTCGGAGCCGGCCACTTTAAAGTCCATGTCGCCCAAATGATCTTCGTCGCCCAGAATATCCGACAACACCGCGAATTGATCGCCTTCCTTGATCAAGCCCATCGCGATGCCGGCGACCGGCGCTTTCAACGGTACACCGGCATCCATCAGCGCCAAGCTGCTACCGCACACCGAAGCCATCGAGCTGGAGCCGTTCGATTCGGTGATTTCCGACACAACGCGAATCACGTAAGGGAATTCGCCGATCGTGGGCGTCACGGCTTGCACGCCGCGCTTGGCCAGGCGGCCGTGACCGATTTCGCGGCGTTTGGGCGAGCCGGTGCGGCCGGTTTCGCCGACGCTGAACGGCGGAAAGTTGTAGTGAAACAGGAAGGTATCCTTGTATTCACCAGCCAGTGCGTCGATGATTTGCGCATCGCGCTCGGTACCCAGGGTCGCGACAACCAGGGCTTGAGTTTCGCCGCGGGTGAACAGTGCCGAACCGTGGGTTCTCGGCAATACGCTGGTACGAATCGTGATCGGTCTGACCGTGGTCAAATCGCGGCCGTCGATACGGGTGCGGTCGTTCAGAATCGCTCCGCGAACGACGTTGTATTCCAAGGTCTCGATAACGTCGCGTATGTCTTTTTCGGCAAACAGACCGTCCGCGGTCAATTTTTCGACGACGGCCGCGCGGATCGCGCTCAAGGCGTCTTGTCTGACTAGTTTCTCGGGAATTTGGTAGGCAGCTTTGATTTGCGCTTCGGCTTCGGCGGCAACGGCGGCTTTCAAGGCCTCGTTGTCGGCGGGCGCCGCCCAGTTCAGGGCCGGCGTAGCGACTTCGGCGGCCAGTTCGTTGATCGCATTGATCGCTACCTGCATTTGCTCGTGGCCGAACAATACCGCGCCCAGCATCACATCTTCAGGCAGCAAATCGGCTTCCGACTCAACCATCAACACGGCTTTTTGGGTGCCGGCGACCATCAGACGCAAGCGCGATTCCTTCAGTTGCGGCAAGGTCGGGTTCAACACGTATTGACCGTCGATATAGCCGATAGTCGCGGCACCCAGCGGGCCGTTGAACGGTAGGCCCGAAACCGCCAACGCGGCGGATGCGCCGATAATGGCCGGCGCTTCGGTGTCTATCTCCGGGTTCAGCGACAATACCGTCGCGATGATTTGTACTTCGTTAGTAAAGCCTTCGGGAAACAATGGGCGAATCGGGCGATCGATCAAGCGCGAGATCAGGGTTTCGTTTTCGCTGGGACGGCCTTCGCGTTTGAAAAAGCCGCCGGGAATTTTGCCAGCGGCAAAGGCTTTCTCTTGGTAGTCCACTGTCAATGGAAAAAAGTCGCCGCCGCTACTTTCCTTTTTACCGACCACAGTCACCAGCAGGGTGGTGCCCTCTACATCAATGATCACCGCGCCGTTGGCTTGGCGGGCGATTTCGCCGGTTTCTAGCGTGACGAGACGATCCCCGTACTGAAATTGTTTCCTGATAGGATTCACTATAAGGTTCCTTTTTTTAAAGGTTGTGCTGAAATGTGCCTAAAAAAGAAACGGCGTTCGACACGCCGTTTCTTCCGGGCGGTATTACTTACGAATGCCCAGACGCTCGATCAAGGAGCGGTAGCGGGCCACATCGGTTTCTTTCAGATAATCCAGCAATTTGCGGCGTTGGTTAACCATGCGCAACAGACCGCGACGCGAATGGTTGTCTTTTTTGTGAGCGGCAAAGTGCGGTGTCAACTGGTTGATGTTCGCGGTCAACAAAGCCACCTGAACTTCGGTGGAACCGGTGTCGGAATCCGACAAACGATATTCTTCGACGACTGCTTTCTTTTGTTCTGCGGTTAATGCCATTTTAATCCCTATCGATTAATCAATTAAAAGAATGCCATCGGACGATGGCGAAGATGCGCCGCTTCCACAATAGGGTGTAGGAGCGTACGCGGTTTTCGAGGATAATCAAGCATTTCGATCATCCATCAGAAACAGTTTTCTAGGCGCTAGTTTACCATTCAATAGAATTTCGCCCAACCCCAAAAAGGTTTCGGGACCGTAGATTCTCACCGGCCCCGGCTGGCCGCCGCCGACTTCTATTTGTTGTCCCTGCCGTATCCGACCAGCCTCCTCGGCGGCCAAGGCTAGCGCCGGCACGCCGCGCAATGGCTCGTCCGGCGCGATCAAAACCGCTTGAAGCTGCTCGCTGCTCATGGCCTGCAATTGCTCAAACGTGTGGGCTTGCGCCAGGCGGAACAACCCCGCTTCGGTTCGGCGCAATGCAATCACGGTCGCGCAGCTGCCTAACGCCTGCCCCAGATCCTCGACCAAGGAACGAATGTAAGTTCCCTTCGAGCAAACCACGTCCAATGTCAGTTCCCGATCGCTAGCCGCCAATAGTGTCAGCGCATAGATAGAAACCGGCCGTGCCTTGCGTTCTATCGTCAAGCCTTCGCGCGCTAGCTCGTAAAGCTTCCGACCGTTATGCTTCAACGCCGAATACATCGGCGGGACCTGGTCTATCGCACCGGTAAAGCGGAGCAAGGCGGCTTGTAACATCGCCTCGTCAAGCACCGGAACCGGCATTTCGGCAACGATGTTACCGTCGCTGTCGCCGGTATCGGTCATCACGCCTAGCCGCATCGATACCGTATAGCGTTTGTCGTCGTCGAGCAGCAAGCCGGACACCTTGGTGGCTTCGCCGAAACAAAGCGGCAACAATCCGGTCGCCAACGGGTCCAGCGCGCCGGTGTGGCCGGCCTTGTTGGCGTTAAATAAATGCCGGACTTCCTGCAAGGCCTTATTCGACGACACGCCTTGGCGTTTATCGAGCAAGACGATGCCGTGCACGTCGCGCCCGGACTTGCGCTTTGCCATTACTCGTCCTCGGGCTTGCCGTTGTCGGACGAGTCGCACTGATCCTGCCGACCTTCCAAATCATGCAGCAATTCGGCAACGCGCATACCGGTGTCGAAGGAATGATCGTAGTAGAAATGCAGCTCGGATATATGCCTGAGCCGCATCCGTTTCGCCAACTCGTGGCGAATGAACGGCGAGATTTCATTCAATACCTTGACGTTGGCGAGCTTGGCCGTATCGTCGCCGTTTAACACCGTGATATACACTTTAGCCACCGCCAGATCCTTGGACAGCTCGACATCGTTGATCGTCACGAAACCCAGGCGAGTATCCTTGACGTCGCGCTGCAAAATCGCCGCCAATTCCTTCTGCATTTCCGAGGCAACCCGCTGACTGCGGCCGTATTCTCTCGCCATTTAGATTTCCCGTCTGACTTCGATACGCTCGAACACTTCGATCTGATCGCCGTTTTGCACATCGTTGTAGTTTTTCACGCCGATACCGCACTCCATGCCCATCTTGACTTCGGTGACGTCGTCCTTGAAGCGGCGCAAGGATTCCAACTGGCCTTCGTAAATGACCACGTTGTTCCGCAACACCCGAATCGGCAGATTGCGCTTGACGAAGCCGTCGATGACCATACATCCGGCCACCGCGCCGAATTTCGGCGAGCGGAACACGTCGCGCACTTCGGCCAAGCCGACGATTTTCTCTTGAATGTCCGGCGCCAGCATACCGCTGATCGCGCGTTTCACTTCGTCGATCGCTTCGTAAATGATGCTGTAGTAATGCAGATCGATGTCTTTTTCTTCGATCAGCTTACGCGCCACCGCATCCGCCCGCACGTTGAAACCGATCAGAATCGCATTGGACGCCAGCGCCAAATTGGCATCGCCCTCGTTGATGCCGCCAACGCCGCCGAAGATGCATTTGACCTGAACTTCGTCGGTCGACAAACTGACCAACGACTCGCGCAATGCTTCCAAACTGCCCTGCACGTCGGTTTTGATCACCACGTTCAATGTCGACGTTTCGCCGGCGGTCATCCGTGAGAATACGTCGTCCAGCTTGGAAGCACCCATCGCCGCGTGGCGGCTGGATTTCTTGCGTTCCTCGCGGTGCGCCGCCAATTCGCGAGCCACCCGTTCGTTTTGCACGACCAGCAACTCGTCGCCGGCATCCGGCGTGCCGGAAAGACCCAGAATCTCAACCGGCGTACTCGGTCCGGCGGTTTTGATGGCGTGAGCGTTTTCGTCGAACATGGCCCGAATCCGGCCGTATTCGTGACCGCACAGCACGAAGTCGCCTTTATTCAACGTACCTTTCTGGATCAGCACCGTCGCCACCGCGCCGCGGCCCTTGTCCAACCGCGATTCGATACAAACCCCGGAGGCAACGCCGTCTTTAGGCGCCGTTAATTCCAGTACTTCGGCTTGTACGATTAAGGCTTCGATCAAGTCGTCGATACCGACCCCGGTTTTTGCCGATACTTTCAGGAACTGCACGTCGCCGCCCCATTCTTCCGGCACCACGTTCAGCGTCGCCAACTCTTGCATGACCCTATCCGGGTTGGCTTCGTTTTTATCGATCTTATTCAGTGCCACGATAATAGGCACGTTCGCGGCGCGAGCATGCTCTATCGCTTCCTTGGTTTGCGGCATCACGCCGTCGTCGGCGGCCACCACCACGATCACGATGTCGGTGACTTCGGCGCCGCGCGCCCGCATCGCGGTGAACGCGGCATGGCCCGGCGTATCCAGGAAGGTGACCGCGCCGTGATCGGTTCTAACCTGATAAGCACCGATATGCTGAGTGATACCGCCCGCTTCGCCGGCGGCGACGCGGGTTTTCCGAATGTAATCGAGCAACGACGTTTTACCGTGGTCTACGTGGCCCATGATGGTAACGATGGGCGCCCTGCCGACCACTTTGACTTCGTCGGACTCGGCCATCACTTCCGCGAGCATTTCTTTCTCGAAATCGTCCTCGCTTTGCATGATCGGCTTATGCCCCATTTCCTCAACCAAGATCACCGCCGTTTCCTGATCGATAGTTTGGTTGATCGTGGTCATGATGCCCAATTTCATCAAATGCTTGATGACTTCGGCCGCCTTGACGTTCATCTTTTGCGCCAGATCGGACACGATGATAGTCTCGGGAATTGTCACTTCGTAGACCGTCGGCGCCACCGGTTTTTCGAACTTATGGCGAGCCTGAATATCCGGCTCGAAATCGGATTTGTCGCGCTTGGGTTGCGGCTTGGCCTTTTTACCCTTGCCGCGTCGCGGATCGCCGCTACGCGCGCTATCGACATCCACTTCCGGAACGGTGCCGCGGGTCGGCTTGAATTCGGCCTTTTTCTTGTGCAGTGTTTGTTGCTGCTTGGCTTCGGCCTTTTTCTTGACCTTTTCGGCGTTGCGCTGCACCGCCGCTTCGAGACGCTCTTTCTTCTCTTTTTCCAGACGCTGTTCCTCGGTCAATTCAACGACCGGGCTTTCGGCTTTCGGTTGAACAGGCTCGACGACGATTTCGGCTTCCGGTTTTTCGGCGGACACCTCGATGGCGGGCGAGACGGCAACCACCGGAGCGGCTTCCTCGACGATAGTCGGCGCGATTTCCACCGGCTGACTGTCGTCGCCGGCCGGTTGGGCTTTTAAGGCCTGCTGCTGGCGACGACGCTCTTCTTCCTCCGCCAAGCGCTTTTTCTGCTCATCCAACGCCAGTTTGGCGCGTTCGGCCTCTTTTTGGTCATCGCTGACATGCGCTTCGCTGCGCTTAATGTAAGTTTTTTGCTTACGGACCTCCACGCTGACGGTCTTGACGGCACTGCCCGGCGGCGAAGCCTGCTTCAATTCGGTTTTGGTGCTGCGCTTCAGAGTGATGCGCTTAGGCGCGGCGGCCTCCGGATCGGTTTCCGCTTTACCGTGGCGTTTGCGTAAATGGGCCAGCAACTTGAATTTTTCCTGGTCGTCTATCACGTCGTCGGGATCACTGGCGCTCAATCCGGCTTCCTTAAGCTGTTCCAAGAAACGCTCCAGAGGTATGCCGACAACCTCCGCCAACTCTCTAACTGTTTTATCGCTCATAGTGTCCTCCCGTCTCAGCCCTTGTCCTCTGCGAACCAAGATTCGCGGGCCTTCATGATTAGTTTACCAGCACGTTCTTCGTCCATGCCGGCAAAGCCGATGATATCGTCGATGGCCTGTTCGGCCAGATCGTCCAACGTGACAATGCCCTTGGCCGCCATTTCGCGAGCCAACTCTTCGTCCATGCCCTCCATCGCCAGCAATTCCTCGCTAGGCTCGGCGGTTTCGATTTTTTCTTCCGACGCGATCGCGCTGATCAACAAGGCGTCCTTGGCCCGACTGCGCAGCGCCTCGACCAATTCTTCGTCGAAACCGTCGATTTCCAGCATTTCCTCGACCGGGATGTAGGCAATCTCTTCGATGTTGTTCAAACCGACTTCGACCAAAACCGTGGCGATCTCTTCGTCCACATCCAGTTGCTCCATAAACAATTGCTTGGATTTGGCCGCCTCTTCGTCGTGGCTTTTGCCGAACTGAGCGGCGTCGATAATGTTCAGCTCCCAACCGGTCAACTCGGAGGCCAAGCGCACATTCTGGCCGCCGCGCCCGATGGCCTGCGACAGGCTGTCGGTGGCGACCGCGACGTCCATGCTGTGTTTGTCCTCGTCGACGACGATCGATTGAATCTCGGCCGGTGCCATGGCGTTGATGACGAATTGAGCCTCGTTGGCGTTCCAGAGAATGATATCGACCCGTTCGCCGGCCAATTCGTTGGAAATAGCCTGTACCCGAGAGCCGCGCATGCCGACGCAGGCACCAACCGGGTCCAGCCGCGGGTCGTTGGCGCGGACCGCGATTTTGGCCCGCGATCCCGGATCGCGGGCGGCCGCCAAAATGTCGATCAAGCCTTCGCTGACTTCCGGCACTTCCAGCCGGAATAGCGCAATCAACAACTCCGGCGCGGTACGGCTAACAAACAATTGCGGACCGCGCTGTTCGGAACGAACGGCCTTCAAGTAACCGCGCACCCGGTCGCCCATTCGGACCGGTTCCTTGGGAATCATGTCCTCGCGGGCAATATAGGCTTCGACGTGACCGCCCAAGTCCAAGTAAACGCTGCCTTTTTCGACGCGTTTGACAATACCGGTCACCAATTCCCCAACCCGGTCTTCGTAAGCTTCGACGATCTTGCGGCGCTCGGCTTCGCGAACTTTTTGAATAATGACCTGTTTGGCGGTCTGCGCGGCGATACGGCAGAACTCCACCGATTCGACTTCTTCCTCGACGTAGTCGCCAATTTGTATATTCGGCTCTTCGATCTGAGCGGCTTCCAACAGGATTTGCCAGCCCGGATGCTCGACGTCGCCGTTAATATCCGGGTTCGCCTCGACCACCTGCCAACGCCGGTAAGTCGTATAGTCGCCGGTGTGGCGATTGATTTCCACCCGCGCCTTGACCGGGTTTTCGTAACGTTTGACGGTCGCCGCTTCCAGAGCGGATTCAATGGCTTGAAAGATCAACTCCTTGTCTATGTCTTTTTCGTTAGCGAAAACATCCGCCACCAGTAAAATTTCTTTATTTGCCATTGCGACCTCCTTTATTCAGTAAATATTCGGGTACCAAGCGCGCCTTACTCATCGTGTGAAACGGAATGGCGATTAAACGTTCGCCTTCCCGTAACACGACAGCGTCGCCCTCGACCGCCTTGATTTCCCCGGTGATCCGGCGGCGTTTGTCTATCGGCTTGAACAATGCGACCTGAACGCTGCTGCCGATGTAGCGCTCGAATTGATTTAGCTTGAAAAACGGCCGATCCGCGCCGGGCGACGAAACTTCCAATTGATAATTGCCTTGTATCGGGTCCTCGACATCCAATGCGCCACTAATCTGATGACTGACCTTGCTGCAATCGTCCAATAAGATCCCGTTTTCGTGATCGATATAGATGCGCAGCATGCCGTGCTGCGGATGCGGATTGTATTCGATGCCCACGCACTCGTAGCCAAGACCTTCGACAATCGGCTCTATCAACTCGACCAAATGTTCGGGAGCTTGTTTCATGACCGCCTAACCTTTTCAAACCCAAAAAAAAAGAGCCTCAGGCTCTTCCATAAACAACCAAGAACTTGCGAGCTTCGCCATTTCGAAGACCCACAAAACAAAAAACCCCTAAAAGGGGCTTTCGAGATCCACCAACCGGAACGTGGTGCCCAGGGACAGAATCGAACTGTCGACACGAGGATTTTCAGTCCTCTGCTCTACCGACTGAGCTACCTGGGCAATGTTTTCGGCCATAAGATTTGAGATACGTAAGAACCAGCCGAACTTTCGAATCTGATTAACCGCAGCCAAACTTAAAGCGCCCATTCTACCCAAATCGGACGACCTTGCCTAGCGTTTTTTAGATAAGCAATACAAACACAACGCTGCGATCTCGACGACGCGTCGAATTGGCGAGAGATAAAGCTATCTTAAATTTCAAGAATTTAATCCTGGCGTAGCGAGCCGAGTGCCCCCGAATATAGGCTCGGTGGTTAGGTTGAGCCGAATCGCAGACCCGCAAGCAAAACCTGGATGGATTCGGTATTTTTGACTCCCCTAAAAATCCGAGTACAGGCCTAAAATCCCTTTTAATACGAACGGCCAACGCCTCCCAATCTGTTGCCGGTATGGCCGCCAACTAGATGCTAAAAGGTATCGTCGGATTAGCCGAATTCAAGCTCGATTTAGTTGGCGGAACAATCCGCCTTAAGAAGCGCCCATATGGCGAAAAAGACTCGCTGGAGCTGTGTCTGGAGGATTTTGCAGTATTTCATGACGGAGAGTCTTACCGCTTCATTATTTGCCGCGCGTGCTCGGACGAACGATGGCTGCGCAATTTGCTAGCCAAATTGATAAGTACGACCTGGAAAGTCCCGGCGATGCCGCAATTAAGCGCTCAACAGATATTGATTGCGGAGGTATTCAAAACGACGCGCCAGCATTGGAATTGGCCGATTGACTTTTCGAAATCGTTCCAAAGGTAAAACTCGGAACGCAAACTTACGGCGTTTTACAGCGGATCAACCGAATCCGCTGTAAAACAAGAACTAACCCACTTGGATTTGAGCCGATAACGCTCGTTAGGTGTTCGGGTCGCCTTGAATCGCCCGATCGATCATGTAGACGCTACCGCGAATAACCGCGGCAAATAACAACGCGGACACGACGAACTCTAAAGGTAAACCCGCTAATACGCCTGCCGATGCCAACAGTCCGATAGCAGGGCCGGGTTTTCCAATTTTCGGAATTGTCATTTTGCCTCCTAAACCGTATTTCGGTCGATGAGTGAATACGATTCCACTATATCGCCGATAGAAAATTACACAATACCGCTGGATATTGATTAATTGTTTTCATAAAAGCAACAATAAGCGGTATAAGCTTAATATTAGAACGTATCTGTTCCGGTATCCGAGCGTTGGTTCGCACAATCAATCGGCGTTCGCCCGGCATGGACCTGCTTCCCAAGGCTCATTTAGCGGAACGGACGCCGATTTCGAGCATCCACTCGTGCGGATCGGCGGCTCGAGGTGGCTTAATTGGCGGACCTTCGCTTCCATCCATGGAAGCCAGCCGGCCCGGCCGGATGCATTGAGCCGGCGAATTCCGAGTAAAATGGCTACCAACCTTGCCTAAACACTTCGACTTTTATTACAGATCTCGTGGCCAAGCTATTTCAAATCCCGCAAAACCATCCGCAACGCTTCGTGCTGCACAACGAAGTCCATGCCCGGGCGTCGTCGATTCCGCGCCTACCGGTGAGGGCCAGTTACCTAGCGCTGACTTTGTCGAACGACGAAAAAGTCCTGGAACGCCCGCACCTAAAAGCGCTGTGCGAACGTTTCGGCGTCATTCCGCCAGGCAACGACGCCGATCATTTCAGCGCCAACTTCGATGCTTTTCAGATGAGTTGGGAGCAGCACGGCGAATTCAGCACGTATACGTTTTACGCCTACGATGCCACCGATGAACCCTTCGAGGATCCGGCCTTGAGCAAAGTGCCGGTGGACTGGCTAGCCCGAATCGGCGGCCAAACCATCGTCGCCGCGCACGCCGCCGTGGTCTCGGCGGAAGAAATTCGGTATCAAGACGAAACGGACTTGTCGCCACTGACCGCTTACTTCGTCGGCAATGCCGTCGCCGGATCGAAAGTGACAGGCGGTGCCGCGTCGGTATTTACCGATTTTAGAATTCACGTCGACGGCTTCAGCCGCTTTTTGGTGGTCAACCACGAATTGAAGACCGCGCAGGCCGGTCGCTTGCTGCACCGTTTGTTCGATATTGAAGTGTATCGGGTCCTCGCCTTGTTGGCCTTCCCGATAGCCCGCAAACAGTACCCGGAACTTAAAAAGGCCGATCGCCAGCTCTACGCGATCACCAACTCGATGACCCAACCCGACGCCGACGACGCGAAACTGCTGGACGAACTGACCGCATTGGCGGCGGAGGTCGAAAACCAAATTTCCAGCCACCAGTTCCGCTTCGCCGCCGCCAGCGCCTATCACCAGCTAGTCGGCCAACGCCTGACCGATCTGCGCGAAGTGCGGATTCAAGGCATTCAAACCTTGGGAGAATTTTTAAAGCGGCGACTCGATCCGGCGATGACAACCTGCAACTCGCTCTCGCACCGCTTCAACCTGGTCTCGGAGCGGGTCAGCAACGCCAGCCAGTTGTTGCGCACCAAGGTCGACATTATCATCGAGCGGCAAAATCAAGGATTGCTGTCGTCGATGGCCCTACGCGCTAAAATGCAATTGCGCTTACAACAAACGGTCGAAAGCATTTCCATCGTCGCGATCGCCTACTACGCCGCCAGCCTGACCGGTAAAATCGCCGAAGGTTTGCACGCCGCCGGCTGGCCTATCGACCCGGCGCTGGTCGAAGCGGCCGCCATTCCGTTTATTCTGGTGATCATCGCGATCGGCACCAAACTCATCCATAAAAACATCGCCGATACGACCGACCTGTAAACGCAACTCCGATCCGCGAAATAGCGTCTTGGTGGTTGATTACACCAGCAAAAACGTTCGGCTAGGATTCACGGTACACCGATAACGACCACTCAAGCCGGACCGCAATCGACGCATCCGCCAACCTCGACTCCGGAAA
This sequence comes from Methylomonas sp. MS20, assembly GCF_050275925.1. Taxonomy (NCBI): domain Bacteria; kingdom Pseudomonadati; phylum Pseudomonadota; class Gammaproteobacteria; order Methylococcales; family Methylococcaceae; genus Methylomonas; species Methylomonas sp. MS20. Next base: position 2,147,847 of record NZ_CP189962.1, on the reverse strand, counting down.
ATAGCGCGCGTATTGCATCAATACGAGCCGGATCCAACGCTGCCACCCGGTTGTGTTGCCGGCATAAGGCGCCGCGGAAGCCCAGATAGTCCGCCGCCAACGGCAATAAACCGGGCACGTCCGCCAATCGCAACGATCCGGCCAAGCCGGTCAGCAGTGCGTGCTCGCGTGCCAAGCTCAAAAACCGCTCGAGTCGCTCGAGGCTCTGCCAATCGGTCAGCGAGCCGCCACTTTTGTCCATCGTGTCCAGCATCACCCCGCGAAAGCCCGCTTGCGCCAGTAGCGGGACCACCGAGAAATCCGGCTGAGCGTCGGCAAACAGGACCGCTATCAGGGATTGCTTATCGGCGAATCGACCGGCGGCGGCAATGCTACCCGACCAGTCGCCGCCAGGAAACAGGCCGATCTTGACGTAATCGACGCCGGTGGCCGCCATCCCGGCCACCGCCGCGCCGACCAGATCCGGCCGCATCGGCAAATCGCCGATTGTCGCACTGACCACGGTGTCCGGTCGTAGCGCGGCAACGATCGCCGCCACGTCGGCCACGTCCAATGCACCCAATGCCCCCCTGGCCGGTTGCTTCAAATCGATGATATCGACATCCAGCGCTTCAATCAGCAACGCTTCGTCCAAGCAATCGACGCTAGCCAACATCCCGGTCATGAAGCCTCCTTGCCGCGAAAATCGGCTATCGCCGCCATCAACCAAGCCCAGGCTTCGCGCTCGACCGGGCCGGCTGTCTTATCGAGACCTATCCGCAAATAACTTAGCTCCGCATCGATTTTTTCCCACGGCAGCATACCCAGACGGCTAATCAAAATCGCCGCTTCCAACACCGCATATTGCGCCCGGTTAAAGCCGCGAAACGGTTTGTGATTGGCGGTGTATATCGCCTCGCAAAACAACTTTGGGCGATGTTCATCCTCTTCCAGACGGCTCAAGCGCACTTCGCTATGCGCCAGCGCGTCGGTCAAAAACATGCCCGCGACTTGCTCGGCCGGTGTTAGCGGCCAATCGCGGCGACCGGTAACGCAGCCGGCGAAAATCCGTACGTCGTCGCAATAATTGACGACGGCCACCCCGGTTTCCAGGATGTTGTCCAGTGTCGTCGACGGCTTGAACGGCAGAATCGCCAAGCCGCCTTCCTCGACGTGAATACCCATCGGTGCGATATGCGGACGACCCTGGCGGTTGACCGTCGTCACCACGGTTTCTTGAATCATAGGGAATAAGGTCTATTCTGAATCGGGAAATAATCACCAGTCCATCGGCCGGCGAGCGCGCAATTCTAATCGCGACGCCCGCTCTTGGGGGTAATTTATTTATCGCCGTCGCCTCGCGTCACTATTCAAGCAATGACATCATGCATGCGATCAACATAGCCGACTTATCGATTCTACTCATTGAGCCCTCCACGACTCAACTGAAAGTCATCGTCCAGCATTTACGCGGCGAGGGCGTCAGCACCATCGAAGGCGTCGGAAGCGCCGCCGACGCGTTGAAACTGCTGCAAACCGGCAGTCCGCCGGATTTAATCATCAGCAGTCTGTATTTACCCGATATGACGGCGGTCGAACTGGTCGAACAACTCCGTCACGATCCTAAACTACACACCATTCCGTTTATGCTGATCTCCAGCGAATCGAGTTTCTCGGTCCTGGACGCTATCCGCCAAGCCGGCGTGGTCGCGATTCTGCCCAAACCTTTCGCCCACGAGGACTTAAAAAATGCGCTACGGGCGACGATAGAATTCATCGATCCGCAGGAAATTAGCCTGGAGCATTACGACATCGAGAATGTCAGGGTCCTGGTCGTCGACGACAGCAATTTGGCCCGTAAGCATATTTGCCGGGTATTGAACAACATGGGCATCGTAAAAATCACCGAAGCCCGAGACGGCAAGGAAGGCGTCGAACTGTTCGAGCAAAATCAGGATGGTTTCGAATTGATCGTCACCGACTACAACATGCCGATCATGGATGGCCAGCAGTTGATCAAACACATCCGTCAGGTCCTGGGCAATTCCATCGTGCCGATTCTGATGGTCACCAGCGAAGATAACCAAACCCGCCTCAGCAACGTCCACAAGGCCGGCGTGTCGGCGATTTGCGACAAACCCTTCGATCCGCACACGGTCAAGGAAATGCTCTACCGGGTACTGGAGCCGGATTGAGCGTTGGCGGCTCGGATTCTCAAACTTGGATCAACCCAGCCCGCCGCCGGCCAAATTCCCGCGAACAGCGGCCGCCGTTTAATTCAAGGCCTGCAAGGCTTTCAAAATGGCTGGATAGTCGAAATCCTCGGCGAATTGAGTCAAGGTTTTACCCAAACCCGGATCGCTCGCGGTGATGCGGCCGATCACATCGGCGATCCGTTCCGCCTCCAGACTCTCCAAGGCTTGTGCCAACTCTTCGCGTAGCGACGCCGGCAACACCAGTAAACTGCCGGGCGTCAAAACGGCGGTTTGCTGTTCCGGCCGGAACGAACCCTCGTAAATAAAGCGGATGCCTAATTGCCGAGACAAACAATCGTAAATTTCGCTGAACCGGTAGGGCTTGCGGACAAAGTCGTCCATTCCCGATCGCAATAACTCCTCGCGCTGTTCGACGAATACCGACGCGGTGACTGCCACTATTTTGACAAGCTCGCCGCCCGGCAGGCCGCGAATGATTCGGGTCGCTTCCTGACCGTCCATGACCGGCATACGCCGGTCCATCCAGATTAAATCCGGCCGCCATTCGCGAAATAGCGCTACCCCGCGCTCGCCGTTCTCGGCGACCCTGACCGGCAAACCGACCGACTCCATGAGCTTGCTCAACAACAATTGATTTTCGATCTGGTCCTCGACGATCAAGATACGATAATTCGGCTGTCCGGGTACCAAGCCGACCACGTTGGCCGGCTCTCGGCGCGGCGAACTGAGTACGTCGGCTTCGTCCGCCTCGATCAGCGGCAGATCGACTGCGAATATAGAACCCACCCCAGGGCTGCTGCGCAATTCCAATTTGCCACCCATTAACCGCACGAACTGACGGGTGATCGTCAAACCCAATCCCGTGCCCTTGTTGGCGCCCTGCTCGCCCAATTGTTCGAACGGCTCGAACACCCGTTGCTGGTCGCGCGGCTCGATACCGGGACCGGTGTCTTCGATTTCGATCAGTAGGTGCGAGGTACTGTTCTCCCGCACACCCAAGCGCAAGATCACCCCGCCTTGCTCGGTGAATTTAACCGCATTCCCGACCAAGTTAATCAACACTTGGCGCAAATGCGCCTGATCGCCAACCACGTAACGCGGAAACCGCGACGACTGATCGACCAACAAGCGCAAGCCCTTTTCCTTGGCGCGAATGTCCAGCATCTCGGTGATATCGCGAATCAAACCACCCAAATCGAAAGCGACGTTTTCCAATTGAAACCGACCGGCCTCGATCTTGGCCATTTCCAGTACGTCGTTGATTAGATTTAGCAAATGTTCGCCGCTGCGGTTAATAATGTCCAAATTCATACGCTGATCGTCGCGCAATTGCGGATCGCCGCGCATCACATTGGAAAAGCCCATAATGGCGTTCAGCGGCGTGCGCAACTCGTGGCTCATATTTGCCAGAAAAGTGCTCTTGGCCTTGTTGGCGGTTTCGGCGGCATTGCGGGCCAACACCAAATCCGCGGTGCGCTGCTGCACTTCGTCCTCGAGATGGTCTTTATAACGCCGGAGTTGCTCGGCATTCCGCATCCGCTCGGTCATGTCGATGAAGATCGCCAACACGTCATCGCCCAATACCACGCCGGCAATATCCATGACCCGCACGTCACCGTTTTTGCAAGTCACCCGGTATTCGCGCGGACGAATACTCTCGCCGCTCTCGATGGCTTCTTGAACGGCCGCATCCCAGGTAGCCATAGCCCAGATTCGGTAGTCCGGATCCGGGTAGGCCTTTTGGAACCAATCATCCAACGTCGGAATATCGGCGCGCGAGTATCCGAACAATTCCGCGAAGCAATCGTTGAACTCCCGGATCACACCGTCCTTGTCGGCCGAACCCAATGGTATCGGCATGACTTGCACCAATCGGCGAAAACGCGCCTCGCTGGCGAATTTGGCGGCTTTTTCGGACTCGATCGCATCCAGCATACGATAGAGATGGCGTGCCAAAACGCCAACCTCGTCTCGACGGGTCAGCGCCTCGCGCCGAAAGGTCCGACCATGCTCGGCATCGATCGCGACGGTCATCAAGTGATTCAGGCCGCGGGTCAATCCCCTCGACAGCGCGGTTGCAATCACGACGATGCTCAGCAACAACAATCCGGCAATCCCCAAGCCGGCAAAGGCCAACGAGCGCAGTTCACGGATTTTACCGACCCGGCTCAATTCGACTCTCAGCCAACCGATCGGTGCGTTGTTGGCCTTGATCGGGACCGCGACATCGATCAAGTCATCCCGATTCAAAAGGACTTGCGGCTCCGCGGACCGGCCTAACAAACTCAGACTGACCGGATCGGTGAAATATCGGCCGATATACTCAGGCCGAGTAGAGGCCAAGACTTCTCCGCGCGGCGAAATGACAACGGCAAAACTCAAATCGGTGGTTTCCGCCGCCCCTTTCAAGACTTCTTGCAAGCCGGCCAGGTCGTTGGCCAACACCCACGAAGCGCTACCGAAGGCCAGCGTCCTGGCCAACTCGAACGCGCTTCGCTGACCTTGCTCATATAAAAATTCGCGTTGCGCCGATAACAATAATATTCCGGCACCGGCGACTGTCGCCAAAGCCGCCAGCGAAAACGACCAAACCATCTGGCGACGGATAGAACGCCCCCAAAAGCTGTGCGCGCCGGACAGCAACTCGCTTAGCCCTTTCATCGAAATTTGTCGTTCATTCAGTCTAACGGCCTCACCGCGCTCGAAAATTTCACCAGAAAATCGCGAACCGGCCGGTAGGTCTCGGCGTCGGCCACTTCGAAACGCGATACCGGCAAACCAGCCAGAATCGCTCTGCCCTCCTCGCTATCCTGCAATGCCAGCAATTCCTCGGCGAAGCGTCCGGCCAGCCCACCCGGAATATCCGCGCGAACGACCCAGGCGTTATTCGGTAGCGTATCCGTCCGCCATTTCACTTCCAATTCGGCGGCCTGCTCCGGACGCTGTTTGGAAAAGCTGGCCCAAGGCACCGGCCAAGTCGCGCCGGCGGCGACGTGGCCGAGCAATACGTTGATAATCACCGACTCTTGCGATCCGACGTAGCGATTCTCGATGTCGCGGTTAACGTCGATACCGTGGGTCTGCAAAAAATATTGCGGTAACATCGTCGCCGCCAACGCAGTCGGAGCAGGATAAGCCACCGCCTTGCCTTTCAAATCGCTTAGCTCACGGATCCCGCCATCCTTGCGTACCAAGATGATGCCGCGAAAGTTCTCGTCGTCGGCCATTTTGGCGAAGATTCGATAGCCGTGTTGCAGAGCCTCGACCGATTGATAGGGGTTAGGCATCGCGAACGCAAAATGGCCCGCATACAGTTTTTTGTCGAATTCTTCATAATTGCGCGAAGCTTCCAGCTTGAAGCGGGCGTCGGGCAGGTACCGGTTCATATGATCTACGATGGGGCCGTATATTTCCGTCAAGCGTTGCGGATTATGCAAGGGATGGATGCCGACGACATATTCGACGATTTCCGTCGGCACATCGCTCAGACTAGGACTATAAGCCGGTTCTTCAGCGCGCTGACAAGCCATCGCCGTTAACGACAGCAATAGCCACGATCTACCGCGCCTTAACATGCGACTTAGCATGGTTGGCATCCCGATCCCCCCAAGAGTTTCAATTCACGCCGGTCTTCCATACCCTACGTTGACTAAGGATAGTCTAAGCGGCCACCAACGACGCCACCCGGACTTCGGTGATAGCCGCCGCCCGCGCACCGTTGGCGAGACGTCAACGCGCCGGCGATCCCCGCCAAACCGGCCGGAGCCGTAACCGCGCTAACCAAACCAAGCCGCGACGTAGCGTGCCCATCAAATCGTCGATCGCGGTATACGCCACCGGAATCACCACCAGACTCAACGCGGTCGACGTCAGCAAGCCGCCGATCACGGTAATCGCCATCGGCGCCCGGAAACTCGGGTCGGCGCCCAGACCCAGCGCGATCGGCAGCATGCCGGCACCCATCGCGATCGTCGTCATCAGAATCGGTTGCACCCGCTTACGGCAACTATCGATCACCGCGTCCAGCCGGCTCATGCCACGCTCGCGGCGGGCAATCATCGCGTATTCGACCAGTAGGATAGAGTTCTTGGTGACCACGCCCATCAGCATCAACAGCCCGATCACGCTAGGCATCGCGAAGCTGCCGCCAGTCATCAGCAAGGCCAGGAAGGCTCCGCCCAGCGACAACGGCAACGCACCGAGTATCGTCACCGGTTGGCTGAAGTCGCCGAACAACAGCACTAAAACCACGTAAATGCACAGCACGCCAATCGCCATCGCCCCGCCAAAACTGCCAAACAACTCGTTCATCCGTTGCGCATCGCCGGATTCTATCGTGCGCACGCCGGCCGGCAGGTTTTGCATGGTCGGTAATTGCATGACTTCGGCCAACACGTCGCCGACCACGCGCTCGCCCAACTCGATTTCGAAGGTGGTGTTGCGCATCCGGTCCAAGCGATCGATCTGCTGCAAGCCACCGGCCAGACGAATGTCGGCCAAGGTCGCCAAACTGACGCTGCCGGCGCGTCCAGCCACCCGCAGTTGGCCGATTTCGTCGAGACTGTGGCGCACGGACTCGGCCAGCCGCACCCGAATCGGGATTTGCCGTTGCGGCAGATTCAGCTTGGCCATCACGTTGGCATAGTCGCCGTAACTGGCGACCCTAACCACTTCGGCCAAGGCCTCGACCGTGACGCCCAATTCGGCGGCCTTGTTGAAATCCGGGGTAATCTGAATCTCCGGGCGTTGCAAACTAGCGCTCGACGTAATGTTGCCCAGGCCGCGCACTTGCCTCAGTTCGAGTTCGACCGCGTCGGCGGCCCGGCGCAAGGCTTGCGGATCGTCGCTAGCCAGCGTCAGTTGCAGCTTTTCGCCGCTACCGCCACTGCCGACGGCCACGCGCACGCCGGGCAAATCGGCCAGTTTGTCGCGTATGGCCGCCTCAATCGTGGTTTGAGTATACGGGCGTTCGGTACGGTCGCGCAGGCTTAGGGTTAAGGTGGCCTTGCGCACTTCGTAGTTTGTGCTGGCGGCATCCGGACCACCACCGCCACTGCTGGAAACGCCATCCGCCGTAAAGACTTGGGTGACGTCCGGCAACTCGCGCAAACGGCGTTCGGCCTCGGCGGCGATTCGGCGGGTTTGCGCCAGCGTGCTGCCCGGCGGCAATTCCAGCGAAACCTTGGTTTGACTGTTGTCGGAAGCCGGTACGAAACCCTTGGGCAATAAGGGCATCAGGCTCAGCGAACCTGCCACGAACGCCACCACGCCGACGCCAACCAGCCAGCGATGGCCTAGGCACCAGTCCACCACCTTCAGATAAGCCCGCATAGCCGGATTATCGCCACTGTCGCGTTCCGGATGCGGTTTCAACCAATAGGCCGCCATCATCGGCGTCAGCAAGCGCGCCACCAATAACGAGGCCAATACCGCCGCCGCCGCGGTCATGCCGAATTGACGAAAGAATTTGCCGGGTACCCCGTCCATGAACGCGGTCGGCAAGAACACCGCCACCAAGGTAAAGGTGGTGGCGATCACCGCGAAGCCGATTTCGTCGGCGGCGTCCATTGCCGCCTGTAGCGGCGTCTTACCCATCCGTAAATGACGCACGATGTTTTCGATTTCGACGATGGCATCGTCCACCAAAATCCCCACCACCAGCGCCAAGGCCAGCAACGACAGAATGTTCAGACTAAAACCGAAATACCACATTGCCGCGAAAGTCGGCAGGATGGACAAGGGCAACGCGACCGCCGCGACCAGCGTCGCCCGCCAGTCCCGCAAAAACCACCAAACCACGACCACGGCCAGGAAGGCCCCTTCGTACAGCAAATGCATCGAGCCGGTATAGTTGTCCTCGACCGGCTGGACGGTGTCGAAGGCCTCGCGGATGCTCACTTGCGGATGATCGGCGCCAAACTCGGCCAGTGCCGCGCGCACCGCTTCCGCCACGGTCACTTCGCTGGTGCCTTTATTGCGGACGATATCGAAGCCGATGACCGGCCGGCCGTCGAGGGTCGCGTAAGTGGAACGTTCGGCGATGGTATCGCTGATGTCGGCAATTTGATCCAGCTTGATGTGGCTGCCGTTGGCGAGCGGTATATCGAGGTTGCGCAGCTCGCCGGCCGTCGCCACCCGGCCCAAGGTACGCACCGCCTGCACGCCGCCGCCGATGTCGCCGCGACCGCCGGACGCATCCTGCTGGACTTTTTTCAGCTGCGTCGCCACTTCGCTAACCTGCGCGCCCAAGCCGGCCATCCGTACCGGATCGAGATCGACGTGGACCTCGCGATCGACCCCGCCGGTGCGCGTCACCCTGCCGACGCCGTTGACCGCTAGTAAACGCTTGCTGACATCGTTATCGACGAACCACGACAGTGCCGCTTCATCCATATTCTCGGCGCTGACCACATACGTCAGAATGGCGTTACCGGCCGTCGTGGTCTTGGAGATAATGGGCGCGGCCATCGCCGACGGCAATTCGGCGCGGACGCCATCCACCGCGTTGCGCACTTGGTTCAACGCCTCCTCGGAGTTCTTGTCGATGTTGAACTCCACCTTAATCGCCACCGAGCCGTCGGTGATCGTGGTGCGCACGTGCTCGACGCCGCCGATAGCGGCGATCTTATCCTCGATCTTGCGCGCCACTTCGGTTTCCAATTGCGCCGGCGCCGCACCTTCCAGCGTGGCGGCGACGGTGATGATAGGCACTTCGATGTCCGGGAAGTTTTGTTTGCCTAATTGCTTGAGACCCATGCCGCCCAGGATGGACAGCACCGCGAACAACAATAGACTGGGTACCGGCTTGCGGATGGCCCATGCGGAAAAGTTCATGATTTTGCTCCCACGCCCAAGACCGCGATACGGTGCTTGGACATTGATAAATAGCGATGCGCTCGGCATCGCGGCTGAAAAAGTCGCCGTTGGCAGGCGGATGGTCCGGCGTCAGGCCGGCGCGCTACCGGGCGGACTGCTTCGGCGCGGTTCAGGTTTTAGGCGTTACGTTGACGATGTCGCCATCCTTCAAAAACGCCCCGCCACCGGCGATCAAACTGGCATCGCCGGAGATGCCTTCGCGGATTTCCACCCAGTCGCCGACTCGGCGGCCGGTGACGACGCTACGTTGAATCACCGACCTGGCGGTTTGGTCCGCCGAGCCGGAGGGCTTGGCGATTTCGAACAGGTAATCGCGGCCGTCCCGCAAGACCAACGCGGTCTGCGGCACGACCAAGGCGGTTTGCGCGCCGACGACGATGCTGCCTTGCAAATACATGCCCGGCTTGGCCCCGGCGTTGGGAATATCGACGTAAACCAGCGCGTTGCGGGTGTTGTCGTCCACGGTCGGCGCGGTCATCCGCACATTGCCGATCACACCGCCGCCGTCGGGCAAGCTCAATTCCACCGCTTGGCCGACGCGGATTTGCGCAAGCTGTTGGGCATTGACCTCGGCCCGCCACTCCACCCGCCCCTGGCGCACCAGCCGGAACAACTCGGTCCCGGCCGCCACCACGTCGCCCAGGCCGGCGCCGCGCGCCGAAATCACGCCGTCGTCCGGCGCGACGATATGAGTCTGGCTCAAGCGGATCCGCTGATTTTCCAGCTCCGCTTGCGCCAAGGCCAGATCGGCGCGGGCGGTTTGCTCGGCAATCACGTATTCGTCGATTTTTTGCGACGACAAGGCGCCGCTATCTTGAATTTCGCGGGCGCGGGCGGCATCGGCCTGGGCCTTAGCGAGAGTGGCCCGACTCTTGTCGACGTTCGCTTGTTGTTTGTGCAATTCGGCGAGGACAGTGTCGTCGGCCAACACCGCCAAGTCCTGACCGCGCTTAACCCGGCTGCCGACGTCGACTAATATTTGCTTGATGCGCAGACTGCCGATTTCGGCGCCGATTTTGGCTTCTTGCCAAGCCGCCACTGCGCCGTTGACCTTAATAGCCACCGGCCACTCCTGTCTAGTCGGTACCAGCGTTTCGACCGCCAGCACCGCCTTGGATTTAGCGGCGACCGCCGCCGGCGCCGGCGCGCTGGTCAGAGCCGGTAACGCAATGCTTAGACCGGCCAAGGTTAACCCGGCAATCCAGGTCGGTATCGAAAATGTTTGGCTGATATTCATAATGACTCCTCGCGCTGGGTGTCGCCGGCGCTTAATTGCGTGTCCTGGGCGCGCCAACCGCCGCCCAGCGCCTTGTACAACGCGATCCAATACTGAACGCGATTTTGTTGTTGGGTAATGTGACTGATTTCTTGGGTGATCATCTGGCCGCGCGCGTCCTCCAGCGACAGCAGACTAAGACCGCCTGACCGCCAGTTGAGCTCGGCCGCGCGAAAATACTGGCGATATTGCTCGGCGCTACGGCCTTCCACGCGTTCCCGTTGCTCGGCACCGCTCAGATTGACCAGGGCTTGCTCGACTTCCTTGACCGCGCTGCGAATGTCGCTCCGGTAGGTAGCCAGCGCGCTGGCATAAGCCGCTTCTGCGCTATCGACCTTCGAACGCAATTCGCCGCCGTCGAAGATCGGCAAGGTAACGGTCGGTCCGATCGACCAGGTGTTGCTGCTCAAGGTCAATCCGGTGGTTTCGGTTTTGCGCTTGCCGATAGAACCGGTCAGGCTGACGCTGGGATAGCGTTTGGCGACCGCGTTGCCGATGTCGGCGCTGGCCGCCGCCAACTTACGCTCGTCGGCGGCCAAATCCGGCCGCTGGGTCAGCAAATCGGCCGGCACACTATCCACTTGAAATTGCGCGGGTACCGGTATGCCTCCGCCAGCCGCCAGCCAAGCGCGTAAATCGGCTTCCGCCAGACCGGTCAATGCCACCAAGGCCTTAACGGTGTTGTCGCACTCCGTGCGTTGAGCGATCAGACTGGATTCGCTGGCATGCAAGCTGGCGTCGGCCAAGACCGCGTCGGCAGGCGACGAAAATCCCGCACCGGCCAGCACGCCGGTCAAGCGCGCGGTGTCTTGTTTGGAAGCGATCGCGTTTTGATAGGCGGTCGCCGTCAGTTGACAGGCCCGGTAACTGACGTAATCGCTCGCTACCTCGGCCGCCAAACTCACTTTAGCGTTGTGCAGCGTCAATTCGGCCGCCGCCAGTCGGGCCTGCTCGGCCTGCCGGTTGAAGGCGAACTTGCCGAATAAATCCAACTCCCAACTGGCATCGAGACTACCGGACAAAATTTGAGTAATGCCGGTATTGAAACTCGAGCCGCTAGTGCTGGTGGTTTGCGCGCCGGTGCCGGTGGTGGTGCCACCCTTGGAGCGAGTGAAAGAGCCTTTGGTGGTCAAGCTGGGCATGCCGCCCGCCTCCGCGCCGGCCAGGCTGGCGCGCGCCGACGCGATATTCGCCACGGCTTGCTCCAGCGTCGGATTATCCTGTTCGGCGGCCTGGAGCAAACGGCTCAACACCGGATCGTTGAACTGGCGCCACCAGTCCAGCCGCTCCGCCGCGCCGGCGGCTTCGGTCCTTTGGGCTTGCCATTGGGCAGGCGTGTCGATGCTCGGCCGGACATAGTCGGGAAACACGCTGCATCCGGCCGACGCGCCGCCGGCCAGAATAGTCAATAAGGCCGCTCTCACGCAGACCTCCCGTCGGCAATGCCGAACAAAAACACCTTAACGACAAATTCCACGTGGGCGCGGGCATCCCAGTCGGCAGCCAGGCAACCGAATAGCGCCTTGTTTCTCGGCTCGGCAACCAACATTTCCAAGAACAGGGCCGCCGCGCGCTGACGCTCTGAAGCGGATAACCCGCTTATCTCGCCGTGGCCGCGCAAATATTCGGCAATCATTTGGTAAATCCGTTGAGGACCGCTGGTTTCGATCAAATCGCTCAGCTCCGGAAATTGCCGCGCCTCGGCAACGCCCATGCGGTAAAACGAGATCATGTCGGGCTGCATGACTTTAGCCAGCAATGTTTCGCCGAGCGCGGTCAAACCCTCGCTGCAAGACATCGTCGCCAAGCCATCGATACGCTGCAGTTCGGAAATATCGGTTTCGACCAAGCGGTCCACCGAAGCCAGCATCAATTCGGCTTTGTTTTTATAGCGTTCGTAAATGGTTCGGGTCGAAGCCCCGGCCGCCGCCGCAATTTTAGCGATACTGGTGTTGGCATAGCCCTCGCGCATGAACAGCGCCAGAGCCTGATCCAGCAGATAGTCGTTCCGCTCGGTTTCGGTACCGGCTCTCGGCCGCCCTACTTTGGGTTTGTTCATCGTTTCCGCTGCCATAATTTGCTCCGGGGAAATAAAAATAAAATGTTTCGTTTTTATTATTCCCGAAAAATTGCGTTCCGACAAGCACTCCACCATAAATTTTTTGATCGGTCTCTGAAAATTGACACTTTTCGGTGCTGTCAAATGACGTGATGCTGGCGCGAGGGTGTTATGACTAGACCGACTTCCGATTTACTATGAAAGTCAATGGATGCACCACCCAGGGTGTCGGAACGCTGTCAATCGCGGCTAAAACCGCTGCTACGCAATGGCTGTCATTTACCGGGGAGATGCAGCGGTTTCATGATCGTTAGCTTGGAAAAAGATGGTTGACGAAATCCGGGATAGTCGTTTGGTAACTAGAATACGGGGTTATGCAGATGGCAATTCCGATCTGGCTCCAATGCCCCTCAAGTACCGTCACTCCGAGGAACCGTTGAGTTCCAATGGCACCGTTTCCTGGACGCCGCCTATTTCAACCGCATAGCTTTTTCTCGAAAAATAAGCATTTTTGAAAAACTCGTAACGATCGATCGCCGCTTCATCGATGATTTTTCCCTTTTCCAAATTGTCTGCCCGTTTATCTATGGCGCGGACCGCTCCCGATAACCCTGATACGGCAAAAGACGCACCAAGGTAAGTGGTCGGGTTAAACGCGGCGTCGCCCGCTATCCCCCCAAGGCCGCGCGTCGAACTTGGACCGACCAACGGCAACACCAAGTAAGACCCGGTATCCATTCCCCATACAGCAAGCGTTTTGTCGAAACTTTCGTCGTGCTTGGGTAGATCCAGCATGGCGCCTACATCGATGAAGCCACCTAAGCCAGCGGTACTGTTGATCAAAAATCGAGCACCATCCTCGCCCGATTGGGAAAAATTGCCTTGCAGAGCATCGTTGGCAATCACGCCGATTTCGCCAATGTTGCTAAAGAAATTGCTAATCCCTTGATCGGCAAAATCTGGCATCAACCACTTGTAGCCCTCCGCCACCGGTTTCATCACATAATCATCCAAACCGTCGTTAAACGATTGAACTTTTCTGTTGTAGTTTTCGTACGGGTCTCTAGGGTCCGTTGTCGGCGTTGAAGCGCAAGCGGATAACAAAGCCAGCGCGCCGACTGCGCAAAATGTTTCAGTTCTCATACAGTGCATAGCGATTAATCCTCATGGGACAGGTTGAGTAAAAAGCAAGAGCGACTTAAAAGTCTTCCCTCTAAAACACAATCAGCGCGATTTCGGGGGTGCGAGGCGACAACTCAGGTATTCGAGCCTGGTTGTTTCGCGGCTCGATACGAAGCTCTAGGATTCATTGAAATCAGTTTTCACATCTTTCGCTTCAGCATAGGAGTGTCATGTCGCGCAATAACTAAACTGAACGGTATGGTTAATATTAAATTTGACAGATTCCTTTTGTCAAGCAAAAATGAACTCATTGGTTTAGTTAAGGAGTCCCCCCGTTGAGAAAAAAAAGCCCTGAACGTCGCCAGACTATCTTGGAGGCGGCAAAGATTGCATTTGAGAAATTAGGTTTCGAAGGCGCGACGATGTCGGATATCGCAACGTTGGCCTGCGTATCGAAAGCGACTGTTTACGGCTACTTCAGCTCCAAGAACGAGCTATTCCTGGAATTGGTGGAGTCTTCCGCAGACCACCACAAGGGAATGTTTCAGAAAATTTACGAAGGCGAATCGGCGTATCTTTACAACGATGAATTGCGCTTAACGGTTGCGCTGCTTCAACCATCGGAGAACGTTGCCTCCACTTTAAAACTGGTTGGAGAGCGCGTGCTGAGTACGTTCTTCACGCCGGAAAAACTGGCGGTGAGGCGCATGATTATCGCCGCGTCCGGCAGTGGGGATGTCGGCCGACTGTTTTTCGAGCGCGGCCCAGGTGTAGGCATGAAATATTTGGAAGACTATTTTGCCGCAGCCATCAAGGCCGGTCGGTTGCGTCCCGCCGAGCCCCGCGTGGTTGCGGCCCACTTTCGCGGACTGTTGGAGTCGGAAGTGTCTGAACAGTGGTTGATGAACATCTTGAATGAACTGCCGCCTGACCTGATTCATGATGTCGTCGAGCGCGCCGTCGACGTTTTCATGAGAGCGTACGGCCCGGAGCGCGACCAAAATAACTAAGCATAGGGTCTTGGCAATTGGCACGGCCGCTTGTTGGTGGGTGTATCACGCGGGCGCTAAACATTCTTACGCTCCCAACCATAAATTCGCCTGGAGGCACTATCCGTCGGGCCGTCCAGCATTACCCGAGTCGTCTGGTTGTAGACCATTTTGGCGATATACGTCCTTTTGGATATAAACGCCTTGGCAATGGCGGCACGATCTTGCGTCGGGCGCCGTGGAAAGCCTCTCCGCTAACACCGCGCGAGACCCTTAAAATTTGGGTTAAGTTGGTTTGATTTGACAGGGTTGTGGCATTTAGTTGAAGCAGGGGCCCATCAAATCAGAAATCTTCGAAAAGGTTTAAACGGAGGATAGCGCTAAAAAACAACCCCCTGGCCCAAATCCTGCTCAGGGGGAAGCATGGACGTGCTCTCGCAACGTTTACGCCGCTACTACAACAGTGGTCAATGTATGATTTTCAAGAACGATTGGAATAATTCTAATCTTGAATACCGCAAGCCTCATCGTGCGGCAATCTAGCGCTAAATCCACGCCGTATTCCATGAACGACTTAGGCGCTGATGCTGTTTTTGCGGCGGTTGATACCGAACAAACTCAACAAAGCGGTGCCAAACAACCATGCCGCGGCTGGCAGAGGTACCGCCGCGACCGGCGCGATGCTCAGATGACCTATAGTCGTGCTGAGTTTTGCTCCGGTAGCACCCAAAAAGCCCGAGTAGGAAAAGCCACCCGCTTGATGGGCCGGATCAGGCAAAAACTGCAGGTCGCCGTCAAGCATGCCGGTCGTCGCCAGATTATCGACAACGTTTACCAGTTGGAATAAGGTGTTGTCCGGAAAGCCGGGTGAGTGGTCCACTAGGTTCCATGTACCGCCGATTTTTTGCAACGTCCAATCCTCGGACGACAGATAGGTTGACAGCGAAGGAGCGGTAAACCGGAAGGCGCCGCTAAGGCCGATAACCCCGACCGAGGAATTGCTGGTATCCATCGTCGTCGCCTGAATGGTGCCGGCGGTACCGAAACCACCGATGACGATCGTCGTCGTATTGGTGTTAATCGGTGCCTCGAAAGCACCGGTAAAGCCGCTAATCGCGGTTCCGCCGGCGAGAGAGCCGCTTATCATCGTGTTATTAAAGGACGAATCGAAAAAAGTCGTCGGAGCCCATCCTGAAGCGAGAAACGCCGAGTTCCAAACACCGTTTAGCGAGATGGTCGCTGTTCCTGAGACTAGGGCCGCGCTAGCGGTTTGCGGGGCCAGAGTCGCGGCGGCCAACATCATAGCCAATCCCGCGAGTTTAGTTTTGCGTATTGCGTTAATTTCCAAATTCATTTAATTACCTTGTTTCAAAAAAGAAGGGTTGAATGGATAAACTTCTCAACTGTGTGTGCGTCACTTGCTTTAACCCTCTTCGAGGCAAAAGCAGTCTTTCCCGGCATCCCTACCCGTGACACAGCAACCCGGCTATCTTGCCTACAAGACCCGTGGCTTTCCGGCCCTGCCTCGCGACAGGTTTGGCTAGCGCTCAAAATAGAGCACTTACTGGAAAGCAATAAAAAGACCAAAGAACAATCACTATAAATTTCATATACTTATTAAAAACCAAAAACCCCTGTTAATTCATTCGACCGTCGGCTCTACGGGATTTGACACAGTTCTAATTAATTGTTGCGGCATATGCCATAGTCCAAGCTGATTATCGATGAGCCTCAACAACTTAGAAGCCTCCGATAAGTCCGATGAAAGTATTAGTCCGACTGCAGGATGCTGAGATTAAGAAGAACCCGATCCAATTTCAAAAAGGCTTCGATTTGATGGATGTTCTGAAGCTGTAAACTACCGATGCCCAGTACGCCGAAACCCTATTTCAGGCACGATGACCGCCGGTTTTCAATACCCAAGTTATGGTGGTTATCGTTTTAACGTGGTCAAGACCCGCAAACTTTGTCAATGTACGGCCTGTCATCACCCAGCGCCACTGACCAACGGGGACGCTGTTTGAAGGTACCAAACGGCCTCTGACGGTGTGGCTTCTGGCGATCCAAGCCCAAAGATTCGCCGCGCCATCTAGCCGAGTGTTGGCATCGATTTAACCACCTATTCGATCTGCAAAGACTATGATGATCAGGTTTTTTTATCGCGGAGGCCAATACTCCGCCATGGCAGTCAGGGCGTTTGTTCAAATTGACCGAGGCTTATGAGTCATCAGAACGATATATATAGGACAATTACCATTCATTCCTTCAACCGAACTGATCATGGCCCGCTTCAAACCGACGGCTTTAAAAACGGAATTCACCTCGTAGGCTTCGTTGGCCTTGGTGGGGCAATGCCTGGACATCATCAACATCGAAGCGGTGGTCGATGGGCGGATAAGCGCGACGAACGCGACGCGATCAAAGCACTCGCCTTCCCTGCCGATCTGCGGTTGCCGATTAGCGGCCAAATAGCTAGAACATGCGACGGTGAACGGAAATGCCGGGGTTTTTGAGGAAAATTCGACAGTAGACCGCGCAAAATAATGAGCTCATGGCCCGGACGACCGATAAAAAGCGCTTATGCGCAATCGGTGGCGTTTAGACGACTGGGAGCACGAATTCCGGTTAAATTTTTACTAGACGCTTATAAACATATTCAATTTCCTTGAGCTCTCGTATACCTATAAACAGAATATGTCGGCAAAAGTCATTTCATTTTTTTGCATACTGCTTTTTTGCACCGCTATTTCGGCAGAAGAGCTTGTAACCATCGGGATGTTATCCCCTCGGCCCATCCCACAGGAACAGGCGAGATGGAATAACTTGGCCGAATATTTGACAAAATCGCTTCCACGTTATCATTTTGAGGTAAAAGTACTCGATTATCCGGGACTTGTACGGGCGATAGAAGAAAACCGTTTTGAGTTTGTGTTGACCAACCCTTCGCATTATGTACTGCTTTCGCATAAATTCAACTTAACTCAGCCGCTGGCAACTTTAATTAATCGCGAAGCTAATTACAGTTTAAGTAGTTTTGGCGGCATCATATTCACGACTCAGGATCATACGGATATTAACTCTTTAGCCGACATTAAAAACCGCAAAATAGCAGCCGTTTTTGAAGATTCGCTGGGGGGTTACCAGGCGCAGCTATACTTGTTTAAGGCTGAGGGCTTAGATTTACCTAATCCGAAAGATATCGTTTTTACCGGCATGCCGCAGGATAAAGTCGTTGAAGAAGTGCTCGCCGGCAGAGCGGAGGTTGGGTTTATCCGCTCCGGTATTTTGGAGCATATGGCCGAGGAGAATAAAGTCGATCTCAATCGCGTTAAAATCATTCATGCCATGAATTCTCCCGGCTACCCTTATCGACATTCGACGATATTGTACCCGGAGTGGCCGCTAGTGTCCGTCAGCAATATCGACCCACAGTTAAAACGCGACTTGGTGAGCACGCTGCTCTCCATGAACAACAACCGGGAGTTAATCGATAAGCTAACTATTGGCGGCTTTGATCTGCCTGCCAATTATTCCCCGGTGTACGAACTTTTACATGCAATACACGCCCCTCCGTACGATCGCGTCGATCGAATCACCCTGCTGGATTTTTTGAAGCAGTATTCTTGGCAAATTATTGTATTCGGCGTCATTGTGCTGGCATTGCTGGTAACGACTGTTAGAATAAAAATACTGAACATTAAGTTAAAAAATGAGAAAGTTTCGACTTTTCACCTTTTGCAAATCGTTAAATCCAATGAAGAGCAACTGCGTTCCATTGGTAACAACTTACCCAATGGCTATATTTTCCAATATACAATCTCCACGGATGGCGAGCGTGAGTTTAAATTTATCAGCGCCGGCGTTGAAAAGGCGCATGGATTAAAAGCGGAACAAGTCCTGAAGCATTCCGCATTGCTATTAACTCAATTAGACCCGCAATATAAGGTTTTGCTTGAGGAAGCTGAAGCAGACAGCGCCAGGAGATTAAGCGATTTCTCAATCGAACTGCCGTTTTTGCATGCTAATGGAACAAACCGTTGGTTTCAGATAAATTCCCGGCCCAGATTGGTCAATGATCTAACGGTGTGGGATGGCGTAGCCATAGACATCACCGAGCGTAAGCTGGCCAACGAAGCTTTGAGTCTTTCGTCCGAGCGGTTGCAACTGGCCACACGCGTCGCCAACATCGGCATATGGGACTGGGATATCGTTAAGAACGAGTTGGTGTGGGATGATTCGATGTACCAACTCTACGGTATTCAACGGGGCGGCTTCAGTGGCGACTACGACGCTTGGATACGAACCATTCATCCGGAGGACAAGGCGTATATCGACAAAGAAATTCAGGCTGCCCTGCGGGGCGAGCGCGAGTACTCGCCTGAATTCCGCATCATTCATCCGGACGGCTCCAGCCGCTATATCAAGGCGGATTCGCAGACGATACAGAATAGCGAAGGCAAGCCTCTGCGCATGATTGGCACCAACATGGACATCACCGAGCGCAAGCGGATCCAGGCGGCTATGCAACGCAGTCAGTCGGCGCTGGAAGAAGCGCAACGTATTGGCCACATTGGTAGCTGGGATGTGGATATGATCAACGATGTGTTAATTTGGAGCGACGAAATATTCCGTATTTGGGAGATCGACAAGACACAATTTGAAGCGACGTTTGCCGCATTCTTAGCGACGGTGCACCCCGATGACCGAGACAAGGTGACATTAGCCTATAACCAGGCGATCATCGATAAAAGCTTGTATCAGGTCGAGCACAGACTGCTATTCCCGGATGGCCGCGTGAAACACATCCATGAACGCGGCGAGCCTTATTTCGACGAGGATGGGCGACCGGTGCGCTTTATCGGTACCTCATTGGATATTACCGAGCGCAAACAGGCAGAGGCTGAGTTGTTGAGCTACAAGGACCGGTTGGAGGATACCGTTCGGCAACGGACCTCGGAACTGTTGTTAGCACGAGATGCCGCCGAAGCCGCTAACAAGGCCAAAAGCATATTCCTGGCCAATATGAGCCATGAACTACGCACACCGATGAATGCCATACTCGGATTCTCCAATATCATGCGCCGCGATCCGCATCTGACCGAACACCAGCGCGAAAACCTCGATATCGTCAACCGCAGCGGCGAGCATCTCTTGACCCTGATCAACGACGTACTGGAAGTCGCCAAGATCGAAGCCGGACGGCTGCAACTGGAAACCACCGCCTTCGATTTAGGCGGGCTAGTGCGGGAAGTCACTGAAATGATGCAACTCCGCGCTCGGGAAAAAGGCTTGTCGCTGACCCTGGATCAGTCATCCGAGTTCCCGCGCTATATCAAGGCCGATGAAGCCCGCATTCGTCAAATCATCATTAATTTGATCAATAACGCCGTGAAATTCACCGAGCAGGGCGGCGTGACGCTACGTTTGGGCGTCAAGAACAACGCCCGCCAGCACATATTGATCGAAGTCGAGGACACCGGACCCGGCATCGCGCCTGAAGATCATCAGCGCCTATTCGAACCTTTCGTACAGCTGACGGAAGGTGGCGGACAACGCGGTACCGGCTTGGGGCTGACCATCACCCGCCAGTTTGTGCGGATGATGGGCGGTAGCATCGCCGTCGAGAGCACCCCGGGTAAGGGATCGCTGTTCCGGGTGGATTTGCCGCTGGAACTGGCAAGCCCTGCCGATATTCACGGACCGGAAATTCGAACACCTGGCGAAGTGGTGAGTCCGATACCAGGAACGCCTCGGTATCGAATCCTGATTGTCGAGGATCAGCGCGAGAATCAGTTGCTGCTCCGCCGCCTGATGACAGACCTCGGCTTCGTCGTGAAAATAGTAGAGAACGGCCGACAATGTTTGGACGTGTTCCAAGAATGGCGCCCCGACTTGATCTGGATGGATAGGCGCATGCCGGTCATGGACGGCATAGAAGCCACCAAATGCCTGCGTCAATTGCAAGACGGCCAAACGGTAAAGATCGTCGCCGTCACCGCCTCGGCCTTCAAGGAACAGCAGCAAGAAATGCAGGATGCGGGGATGGACGACTTCGTGCGCAAACCCTACCGCTTTAACGAAATCTACGAATGTCTGACCAGACAATTAGGCGTGCAATATATTTATACCGACTCGCAGCCGACCGAACCGGATACCCTGCAATTGACGACTGAAAGACTATCCGTATTGCCCCAAGAATTACGCAACGAACTCATCCAGGCGTTAAAAAGCCTGGAACAAGAACATATCAACACGGTGATCGAGCAAGTTCTCCCTTACGATTTAGTCCTCTACAAAAACCTGTCGAAGTTGGCGGAAAATTTCGACTACCCAAGCATTCTCAACGCATTGCAGGCAACCACACTCCAACTGCCGTGAAGCTATACCTCCGTTTACACAAAATTTGGGACATACCCCAATTTCGGACTGGATTAATCGTTTTATACCCTGCCGGCGATTCTAGTTCGCTTGCTCGAAAGACTTTTAGCCTTGCGATTGGGATTCCGAGACTTGCGCGAATAGCTTTTTGCCTTGCGATTGGGACTTGGAGGCTTGTGCGAATGGATTTTTGCCTTGCGCGCAAGGCTTTTAGGGTTGTGTTCAAGGTTCGGAGCCTTTCGATTGGGATTCCGAGCCTTGCGCGAATGGCTTTTTGCCTTGCGCGCAAGGCTTTTAGAGTTGCGTGCAAGGCGAGTAGCCTTGCGATTGGGATTCGGAGGCTTGCGTGAATGGCTTCTTGCCTTGCGCGCAAGACTTTTAGAGTTGCGTGCAAGGCGAGTAGCCTTGCGATTGGGACTCGGAGACTTACGCGAATGGCTTTTTGCCTTGCGCGCAAGGCGAAATGCCTTTCGATTGGGTCCGGGCATCCGGTGGCAATCGCCTATTAGCGAGCAACACGGCCCGCCAAACTCGCGAACCGACCGCTACGCACGGTAAACCGGGCGCGGGTCAAGTCGGCCACGGCTTCCCCCATATCCAGGCTCGGCGGCAAGGCTTGCCGATTTTGACTGGAGACGATCAGAGTCTGCCGGCAAAAGGCGTCGGTCTTATTGCCCATCTTGGCCAGATTGCGCCGCTCGTCGAGCGATAGGCTAAGAAAACTGGAGAAGTGGTTTTCCAAAACACCCAGCGCCGCATCGATTTCAGCGAGCGCGCTGTCGGTAAAACTGATTGGAATTAAATTTTAAGTCATCCAAATCTCCTTAAACGGATTGCCAAACACACCGAATGCCAGCTCAGTTCGAGTGCTAAAGCGCAGACAATTTTCAGGGAAATGAATAATTTTTTTGCTAGCTGTTTTAACGCTTACATGCATTTAAACCTAATTTTTTTGACCCATAAGACTATGGACAAGACCAGCCGCCGTCGCGCGTAGAACCGACAAGCTAGCAGTAACGGGTCGCAGACATCGAAATCGTGCCGGAAGACAAAACTGAAATAAACGTAGCGCGAACGGGGCAGCGTTAATATTGCTATTTCCGATAGGACGATCACCGCAGGCGGCACGGCCAGACAGTCGAAGACGCCGCAATGGCTGCTCAGGTACCGATCAAAAGCGGGCGATTGCGTGACTATAGTCGGCATACAGCGCGTCCGACAGACCTTGCCCGGCCTTGATGCAGCACTAGCATAATCGAAAGAATGACCGTTCCATCATCAAACTAACAATAGCAATTGAAAGACCATTGGCGTTTTAACCCACTACTAGCTTCCCATCCCTTCCCAACAACGCTAGCCACCAACAGCGTATTTCCGGCACTCGCGGCAATGGAGTTTCAAGCTCCGATCCGATAGATACGCGCAGCCTATGGGTTTGAGTCACAAATCCAAACTGATGCGGAATGATTAGTGGTCAATGTGAGTGGGTGCACAATAAGTTACGGCTATCCTTCTTATTATCGCGTTGCTGTATTTGAGCAAACGTAAAAACGCTTCTTTCACGCAGTTCAGAAAATTGCGCTTTTGGTGATTATTAGTCACATTTTAGTTTTCATACTTCTCAATTTTTCAATCCTCATTAGAAGGTATTTATGCTTCCAACTAAAACATTGTCAGTTTTGGCATCTGCATTAATTTTCGTATCCGGTTTTGCACGAGCTGAATTGGCAACACTTAAATTTACCGGGACAGTCGTTTATGGTGGCAGTCTCGCTACAATAGGAGATACGGTTACTGGTGTTTTATCTTACGAGAGCCAACCCCAAGACTTGTCATTGCCTAATTACGCTTCTTATAGTATTCCGGCACCGTTTGTAATGTCCGTAAGCGTTGGCGACCATTTTGTGATGTCCAAAGGAATTACCATTACAGTTTTCAACAATCAAGGTGGTAATGTCGAGGACATGGCAAACATCGCCGGAAATTCAATATTGTTAGATAACGAGCTTTATTCAGAGGGTTCGGCAGGAATTAATCTTTCGAGCAAATCCGGCAGCAAAGGCGCTTTAAAGAATACTAAGTTACCATTGTCATTTGATTTGTCTAAATTTGACGCAGGCCCAACATTAACTTATGGTTGGATTCAAAAAGATGGCAGTCAAAATGGACAATTATTACAGTTTTCGGTGGACTCAATTCAGTCCTCTGTAAAAGCCGGGCAGCGTGGAGGTGACCACCACTAAAAAGCATTGCTGAATCAAAATACATTACTGCTAATAAATTAGCAATTTAATCAAGGCGAGCCTAGGGCTCGCCTTGTTTTTATAGCCAAAACCCAGGGCATTGAACCTCCACTTACGCCTTAGATTAAGTTCAACATTGATGCTTACAACTCACAGCGACGTTATGTAAACTATTGCAAAAGGCCAACAAATGTTTCAGCAGGAACCGCCGGGCTTTTGTAATAGCCTTGATAAAAATCGCAGCCGTGCTCTTTCAGAAAGTTAAGCTGCTCTTCGGTTTCTACGCCTTCAGCCAAGACTTTTAATCGTAACGTGTGAGCCATTCCAATAATGGCTGCAGCGATTTCATTGTCGTCTTCCAGTTGTGGAATGTCATCAATAAACGACTTATCAATTTTCAGGGTGTCCAGCGGGAAGCGTTTAAGATAGGCCAGGGAAGAATAACCAGTACCGAAGTCGTCAATGGCCAGACGTACGCCTAAAAACCTTAATTGCCGGAGTATATCCACGGTTTCGGATTCCCTAGCCATCAGTGTACTTTCCGTTAGTTCCAATTCCAGACGCTCTGCCGGAAACCCCGTTTCGTTGAGTATGGCGACCACACTAGCGACGATATCACCATGCCGAAATTGATAGGGCGACAAATTAACAGCCAAAGTGAGCGGTGGAATGCCGGCTTCGAGCCAGTGCTTGCCTTGTCGGCAAACCTCCAATAGTACCCATTCACCAATCTCGCCAATCAGCCCCGTTTCTTCCGCCACCGAAATAAACTGACTGGGCGGTATCATGCCTTCGTCGCTATTTTGCCAGCGTAACAAGGCTTCTGCACCGATGATGGCACCGGTACGCAGGTCTACCTGAAGTTGATAATGCACCCGTAATTCTGCTTTGGTGATCGCGCGTCGCAATAACGATTCCAGGTTGATGCGGCGTTTAGCCGCCTCAGTCAGATCCTCAGAAAAGTATCTAAAGTTACCCCGGTCTTCATTTTTGGCGCGATAAAGGGCGGCATCGGCATGCTGCAGCAATTCTTCGGACGTTTCGCCATGCTCGGGAAACAAGCTGATGCCAACGCTGACTCCAATACGAACTTCCACACCGTTGGACAAGCGCCAGGGATCGCTGAGAGCTTCTATAATCTCGGTGGCCACCAGCGCTGCATCCTGCGGATGCGACAAATCCTCCAACAACAATGCAAATTCATCGCCACCCAGCCGGGTTACCGTATCCACACCCCGCAAGCGGCTGGTTAAACGTTCAGCGACCTTTTGCAGCAGTTCGTCACCGGCCAGATGACCAAAGCTGTCGTTGACGTCCTTGAATCGATCCAGATCCAGCATTAACAACGCGGCCGATTTACGTTCACGATTTGACAACTCGATGCAGTGCTCCAGACGTGCGAATAACAATAAACGGTTGGGCAGGTCCGTCAATGGATCATGATGCGCCAGATAATCCAGGCGATTAACCGCGTCCTTGAGTTGAGTGATGTCGGAAAACACGCCGACATAATGCGTCACCTGCTGATGTTCATTGCGTACCGCACTGATGCTAAGCATTTGCGGATAAATCTCGCCGTTCTTGCGCCGATTCCAGATTTCGCCTTGCCAGTAGCCGGTTTTATCGATTTCAGCCCACATGAGCCGATAAAACACCGTAGCCTGCCGACCCGACTTGAGGAATTGCGGCGTTTGTCCTATCACTTCAGTAGCCGAATAACCGGTTAGCTCACTGAAAGCCCGATTGACGACCAGTATCCGGGAACCCGCATCCGTCACCATGACCCTTTCTCGAGCTGATTCGAACATCGCCGCAGCCTGACGTAGATAATCGTCGTTGGCTTTTTGTTGGCTGATATCGATCATTACGACACGAAACAGTTGATTTTTGTCAGTGCCGACCGAGCGGTTCATTTCCAGCCGCGACCAATAGGCCGCGCCATCCTGTTTAATAAGACGCAGTTCAAATATCTGGGGGTTGCCGGTCTCCGTCAACTGTTGACGATGTAAGTAGTAAACATCCTGGTCCGTATCCAGTATAAATTGAGTCAAGAGCTTTTTGAGCAAAGCTTTGCGAGTAACGCCGAGCAGAGATGTCGCGGTCAGATTGGCATTCAGGATGACATCGCGATCACTGATAGTCAGATAACCCACGGGGGCCAAATCGTATAAATCGAAATAACTGGCCCAGGATTTTTCCAGTTCGTCCTGCGCATACCGCAGGTTTTCATACAGCATCTCCAGCTCAATCTGATGCACCTGCAGTTCATGCACCAGCCGTTTTTCGTCACTAGGCGATGCCGGGACGATTTCGGGTTTGGTCGTCAGCCGCTGTTCGGCCTGACGCCTCAGCTCATCTGGATTTCGAGTAAGGTCTGGTTGTTTTTTCATACCCCATCTCCTCTGAGTTGAGCTTCCAGCCTTTTAGTTTCAGATATGTCGATAAAGGTGATGACCACGCCGTCAATGACATTATCCTGAGTACGGTATTCAGCGAGCAGAGCCGGAATGACATGATTTTTAAGCTGCTCCCATACGGGAGCATCCCTAAAAAAATTGGTCACACCAATCAGTAATTTCTTGAACAGCAGATCCTGCTCTTGCACATTTTTGTGCAGATACTGAACGTACTGAGCAATCGTGCTGATCTGGTGTAACCCCATGCGCCGTTCAATACGGCGATAGAGGGTGTTTTTCTTGTATAAGGAAAAATCGTTGCCCGTGCGTGAGCGCAGTAAAGCGATGATTTGTTCGAGGCTGCTTTGTGATTTCAGCGCTAAGACGGGTTCGGACGCCACGTACTCACCGCAGAGCCCTTGTCGGAGATAGGTGACTATATGATCCCAAAGCGCGTCCGGAGTGGCGACAATATCCGCCAAACCCGCATCGATAGCGCTGTGTGGCATTGCATCAAATTTGGCGGAATCCGGGGATTGCACCAATGCCAACCCGGCATTTTCTTTGATGGCGCGCAAACCTTCAGTACCGTCGGAGCCCATGCCCGACAGAATCACACCGATGGCGCGTTCGTGTTGGTCATCTGCGAGAGCATGAAAAAAAATAATCAATCGGCAATCGCAATCCGCGTCGAGCGGTGGGCTCGAGCAAATGCAATTTGCCCTGGAGAATAGATAAGTCTTTATTAGAGGGAATGACATAGACGTAATCGGCTTTGACCTTCATGCCTTCTTCAGCCTGCTCGACCTTCATCGATGTGACCCGCTGCAACAATTCAGGCAGGATGCCTTTGCGAGTCGGATCAAGATGCTGGATAACCACGAATCCTGCGCCACAGACTGATGGAACATGACGAAAGAATTGTTCGAGCGCTTCCAGTCCCCCGGCTGATGCGCCGATGCCAATAATCGGTGGTATACGGTCAGCTTCCATTAGCAGTGGGGGCCGAGGTGTTTCTGCTACTTTACAAATAACAACCGTCTGCCCAACCTAAATTGGCTGGCTGGCAAATTTTCACCGTTTATATTCGCTATGAATTCTATAGTTCAGGATACTATCACCTTAAGAAAAACATAGCCATGTATTGATTTTATTTTAAGCAAACCAGACTCTCAGCTTAGCCAACGCCAAATGTCGCTTTTGGGTCGTTCCCAGTCTATCCATGAGCAAATAGGGGCTGTTGCCATTTTGAAACAATAGCCTTGAAATTGAGCGGCTCTGCCTCATTAGATTGATTTTTCAATCAAAAGACAAGCAAACGATGCCCCGACAGCTATTTACGGATGAATACTGGAATAAACTCAAAGCCATCATGTTAAGCCTAGCAGGCTGTTGATTTTATCTCCTCCGCAAGCCGCATTGATTCGTTGAGCTAGGTGCTGGATATATTCGTAACACATTGTTATTAATGGTAAAATGCTTTTGTTTTCCACATATTCTATCGAATCCATGCGCGGCGCCGACATTACTCAAGAAGAACTGTTCAGTTACCGAACCCTGGAAGAACGGATTCCAAAAAAACATCCGCTCCGCAAGCTGCGCAAAGTGGTCGATCTGTTGCTGGCCACATTGGATGACGAGTTCGATGCGCTCTACGCCCGTCGCGGCCGGGATTCCATTCCGCCGGAGCGCCTGTTACGCGCCAGCCTGCTGCAAGTCTTGTTTTCCATCCGCTCGGAGCGGCAGTTGGTGGAGCATATCGACTTCAATCTGCTTTACCGCTGGTTCGTCGGCTTGACCATGGATGACGCCGTGTGGGACCACTCCACCTTCAGCGCCAACCGCGACCGCTTGCTGAACGAGCGCATCAGTCGTTTGTTTTTCGAACGGGTGTTGGCCTTGGCGGACTGGCAAAAGTTGCTGTCCGACGAACATTTTTCCGTGGACGGTACGCTGATTCAGGCCTGGGCCTCGCACAAGAGTTTCGTCAAAAAAGACGGCTCGACCCCTCCGCCGGAAGACGGCGGCCGTAATCCCACGGTCAACTTCAAGGGCGAGCAGCGCAGTAACGAGACTCACGTATCACGTACCGATCCCGATGCGCGGCTGTACAAAAAGAGCGAGGGCGACAAATCGCAGTTGGCATTTCTTGGTCATGCTTTGATGGAAAACCGTAACGGCCTGGTGGTCGATGTCGAAGTCACTCAGGCCAAGGGAACAGCGGAACGCGAAGCGGCTCAAACCATGGTCAAGCGTACGATCCACAAGCCGGGCGCGACCTTGGGTGCCGATAAAAACTATGACACCCAAGACTTTGTCGCCAATCTACGCCAGCGCAAGGTGACCCCGCATGTCGCCAGCAAGGACAAAGGCTCGGCCATCGACGGCCGCACCACCCGACACAACGGCTACCGCAAAAGCCTCAAAATCCGTAAGCGGATCGAAGAGGTCTTCGGCTGGGCCAAGACCGTTGGCCCACTACGGCAGACCAAATTCCGGGGTTTGAAGAAAGTCGCCGCGCAAACGATTTTTACGTTTGCGGCCTATAACCTAACGCGGATGGGCGCCATTTTCGGCTGGCGTTACACGACCGCCTAGGCGCTAGTGCGCCTGAAATCCGCCCAAAGGCGGAATTGACCCCCTTCGGGGTGAATATAACCGGCTAAAACCGGTTTTTGAGGCCCAATCAGGCTTCCAGACCACCCGGTGCTTCGGAAAATGGCGTCGAAACCGAAGGTATATCGGCAAATTTCAACAGCCTGTTAGGGATTTATGACAAGCCTTCGCTCCGGCAAACGGTAGAAGGGATTTTTTATCGCATGCGAGTCGGCTGTCCCTGGAGAGACCTGCCTGCAACGTTTGGCAAGTGGAATGCCGTTTACAAACGATTCAATGCTTGGTCGCTTCAAGAAAAACTGATGGGCATCTTTCGGGGACTGATTGTGGAACCGGATTTGGAATGGACCTTTATTGACGGCAGTATCGTGAAAGCGCA
The DNA here is from genome assembly GCF_050275925.1 of Methylomonas sp. MS20. Taxonomy (NCBI): domain Bacteria; kingdom Pseudomonadati; phylum Pseudomonadota; class Gammaproteobacteria; order Methylococcales; family Methylococcaceae; genus Methylomonas; species Methylomonas sp. MS20. The sequence goes on along the minus strand of NZ_CP189962.1, from coordinate 2,119,318 downwards.
TCAGCATAGTAGTGGCGCGGCCCATGAACAGGATGCCGCGATTGGGAAATCAGTCGCGGGTAACACTACGAAAATCCATATGGCCGTTGATGCCTGCGGGCTTCCTATTCATTTCTCGGTTACCGGTGGTGAAGTCCATGACTGCAAAGAAGCACCGAAATTAGTGGCTAAACTGCCTTTGGCTAACTACACGGTTGCTGACAAAGGTTATGACAGTGAACCCTTACGGACTCAAATTCGAGAGAAAGGGAGTGTGCCCATCATTCCTAGAAAACAGAATTCAACCATCGGGAATGACGGAATGGATTGGTGCCTCTACAAATATCGCCACCTCGTTGAAAATGTCTTTGCGCGACTGAAACATTTCAGAGCCATCGCGACGCGATATGACAAATTGAAACGCAATTTTGAAAGCCTCGTCGCTTTGGCCTGCGCTTTTATTTGGTTACCCATGTAAAACGGCAACAGCCCCTAATCGATCGAGTCACGAGTCTGCCGAATCAACCAAGGCATGTCGTTTACGCACAACCATTCGACATAAGCACCTGGACTGGACTCTATCATAATCGGCCAGCAAGGTCGTTTCCAGTTTCGCGGTGAGAGCCGATCGAGACCGCACCGCGGTTCCCTCCATTATTGCGCCACCCTCCCCGCACGATGCCCATCCGGAAAGCTTCACGGTTTCAGGCGATTCCGCCGTCGTGATACCATGATTGCCCTCACATTTTTCATTTGCACCATCAAGGATTTGGTCATGCCGAGCTCAAGCTCACGCTTACCCGTTAATTTACTGTGGATAGTCATCGCCGCGATCGGCGCCGTTGCCGTGGCCGGCATTGCGCTACAACGCGGCGAAACCATTAATAGCTTGTGGATCATCGTCGCCGCGATCTGCGTTTACGCCTTGGGCTACCGTTTTTACAGCGCGTTCATCGCCGCCAAGGTGTTGATGCTGGATGCCGGCCGGGCCACACCGGCCGAACGTTTCGACGACGGCCGCGACTTTATGCCGACCCACAAATGGGTGGTGTTCGGCCATCATTTCGCGGCAATTGCCGGCCCCGGCCCGTTGATCGGCCCGACCCTGGCGGCGCAATTCGGCTATTTGCCCGGCACGCTGTGGATTTTGATCGGCGCGGTGTTGGGCGGTTGCGTGCAGGACTTCGTGACCTTGTTTTTCTCGGTGCGCCGCGACGGGCGCTCGCTGGGGCAAATGGCGAAGGATGAACTCGGCGCCATCGGCGGCGGCGCGGCGATGATAGGCGTGATGATGATCATGGTGATCTTGATCGCGGTGCTGGGCCTGGTGGTGGTCAACGCGATGAAGCACAGTCCGTGGGCGACATCCACGGTGGCGGCGACGATTCCGATCGCGGTATTGATGGGGCTGTATTTGCATAATCTGCGGCCCGGCCGGGTCGCCGAGGCGACCTTGATCGGCGTGTCGTTGTTGATCTTCGCGGTAGTCGGCGGCGGCTGGATAGACGAGAATCCGACCTTGCGCGCTTGGTTCGATTACGATGCGCCGCAATTGGCGGTGATGGTGATCTTGTACGGCTTCGCGGCGGCGGTGTTGCCGGTCTGGCTGTTATTGGCGCCGCGCGATTATTTGTCCACCTTCATGAAACTGGGCACGATCGCGGCGCTGGCGGTGGCTATCGTCGTGTTGCGCCCGGATTTGAAGATGCCGGCCTTGACCCAGTTCGTGGACGGCAGCGGGCCGATTTTCGGCGGTAAGTTATTTCCGTTTGTGTTTATTACGATTGCCTGCGGCGCAATTTCCGGTTTTCATTCGTTGATCGCGTCCGGTACCACGCCCAAGCTGCTGGCTAACGAAACCGATGCCCGCTTTATCGGCTACGGGGCGATGATGATGGAATCCTTTGTCGCCATCATGGCGATGATCGCGGCCAGCGTGCTTGAACCCGGCGTGTATTTCGCGATCAACAGCCCGGCGGGCATCGTCGGCGCGAATGCGGCCGATGCGGTCGCCAAAATCAGCAGTTGGGGCTTTCCGGTCGGTGTCGAGCAAATGCAGCGATTGGCGCAAACCATGGGCGAATCGACGCTGTTTGCCCGGACCGGCGGTGCGCCGTCGTTGGCGGTCGGCATGGCCAATTTGTTTGCGCAAGTTTTCGGCGCAAACATGCTGGCGGCCTGGTACCACTTCGCGATCATGTTCGAAGCCTTGTTCATTCTGACCACGTTGGACGCCGGCACCCGAGTGGCCCGCTTTATGTTGCAGGACATGCTGGGCAACTTCGGCATCGGCGCCGGCCAGACCAATCATTACGCCAGCATTATTTTGACCAGCGGCGCAGTGGTCGCGGCCTGGGGTTATTTCCTGTACATGGGCACCATCGATCCGCTGGGCGGCATCAATAGCTTGTGGCCCTTGTTCGGCATCGCCAATCAAATGCTGGCGGCGATCGCGCTGTGCGTCGGCACCACGATTTTGGTGAAGTCGAACAAATTGAAATACGTTTGGGTCACCGCCCTGCCCTTGTCCTGGCTGATCGTGGTTACCAGCAGCGCGGCCTGGGAGAAACTGTTTTCGGCGGATTTACGAATCGGTTTTTTAAGCCACGCCGAAGACCTGTCGGCCAAACTGCAGGCCGGGACGCTCAGCGCGGACATGGCCGGCAAGGCGCCGCATCTGATTTTCAACGATTACCTGAACGCCGGCTTGACCGGCTTGTTCATGCTAATCACCTGGCTGCTATTGGGCGATACCTTGCGGGTGGTGTACTGCGTGATTGCCGGCAAGGATTACCCCCGTTCCAGCGAGTCGGCACATATTCCCAGCCGGCTGGTGGAGAACTGGGTCAGGGATTGAAACCGGTCGATCAGCGGGCGCGCTTGTCGCGCTCGGCTTCCAGAGCTTTATGGCGCACATCGACATAATTGCTGCCGACTTGTTGCCAGAAGGTGGCGGCCGCCTCGGGGTCCTGACTGAGCAATTTGACGGCAATGGCGCCGTTGGCGCTGATGTCGGTGATCTGGGCATCGATATCGACGACGGCCCGACTCTTGACGATACGCTTATCGGCTTCGAAGCGTAGCGTCACCGCTTCGCCGGTCCGAAACACGATGTCTTTTTTGAAGCCGCCCAAAAACTTCAGCCGATATTCCGGCACCGATTGGAAAGGCAATACGAATTCGGCGTGCCACCGAAACGGCGGACATTGGATAGGGCCGGCGTTCTTTGGAAAATGCACGGTGTAGCCGTCATCGACCTTGGCCTTGATAACGCCCTTGGTGTAGATGTCGCGGCAATTGGTTAGGACGGTGTCGCCCGGCGCCAGTTCGTATTTGGCCCAGGCCGGGTTTGCGGCGGTCAACGCGGCTATGAATAGCCAAACGGCTGTTAGTACCTTCATCGTAGGCTCCCGATTGTCGTTTTTGATAGTCCCTGAATTACCCCGATGTTACCTACACCGGGGTTGACAAGTCTGGCGCTAGCCTATCGGGAAGTCAAGCCGGAGCCGGTCGAAGAGCTAACGACCGACGCTGTTGGGTTGCGGTGTAATCCCGGTGCCGCGAAACGGCCCCAATAAACTGCCGACTAAGGGATCGGATTCGTCGATGTCGACCGTGACCATATGGCCGGTGTTGGTGCCGAGATAAGGTTGCATTGCCGCCGCCAAATAAGGGAAAACCAACCGCAAGTCGTTGCTGAGACCGCTACTTTGCACATTGGCGCGCCAGATTTGTTTGCGTTGCCCGCTTTGCAGATACGTGGCGGTCTCGCAAGCTTCCAACAACAAATAGCGCCGGAAGGTAGTATAGGATTCCACGCGCTGACTATAACCGCCGACGCCCCAACCGGGATAGTAACCCCGGTAATAACGGTACATGCCCATGCCGTAGGGACCGTAAGGATAGAAGTCGTTCCACATCGGCACGTCATATGCCAATTGCCGCGACTCCGGCGATCCGACGCCGTAGCTTAAAAACATCACCAAATCGCTGTTTTGCGGCTTATCGGCCTTGAGGTAACCGCGATTGTTCAAGATTTTTTCTATATACCCGGCGAACTCGATGAATTGTAAGTCTTGCGGGTTGCCGTCGGTATTGCCGGGCAGGATGACGTAACGCTTGCCGGCGACGGACTGTACGTCGGCGGCGGTCAAGGCATCGATCTCGGTACGAAACCGCAACGGCTGCGGGGTCGTCGCACAGGCGCCGGTCAGAGCCAACAATATCAGGGCTAGAAAGCGGGTAAAAATGAGCTTATTCGGTCTGGTTGTCATGATTCAGTCCCTCGTCGTTAAGTAGGCTGGTTTGCCGTAAATGTTGCTCCCTCAGCCGCCGCTGAATGTCGGCGGCGACCTGTTTTTCGTGCTGCGCGGCCTGATGCGCCAATTGGTCGGCCAGATGTAGGCTTTCGGCCAATCGCCGGCGCGCCGCTTGTTTTTCCTGGCTGCGCAATTCGGCTTCCTGGCGCATTTCCTGCAATTCCATTTCGTGACGCAGGCGTTCGGCTTGCAAGCGTTTTTCCAGCGCCAGTTGTTCCGCCAATTGATCCTGTTGGGCCGCCAACAAGCGGCATTGTTTGTCGGCTTCGATGGCCTGGGCTTGCAAGTCCAATTCGGCCGTTTGCGCCAGATGCTCCAACTGGCGGCGGCGTTCGACGATTTCCTCTTGCTCCAGCAAGCGTTGCTGACGGGCCAGTTCCAAGGTTCGGTCGCGGTTGAACTCGTAGGTCTTGCGCAGCACGTTCAGATAGACGCTGTCCCGACCCAATTTCACCGATTCGAATTCGCTAAACTCGACGTCGATTCGGCACATCGCCTGCGCTTGTAGGCTTTGTTGCACGAAAGTCTCGGCTAAGGCCAACGCCATCCGCGTTTCGACAGCGTTCAGGCCGTTTTGTATCCAGGCGCCGTCAGCCAGATTGGTTAGTTCACGTTGTACGACGTCTTCGACGATGTCGGCATAACGTTGTTTGATATGCTCGTTCAGATGCTCCAAACGGTCCAGATTCTTCATCGCGTAGTCGAAAGTCGCCTGAAAGCGCAACTCCAAACGTAAATCCAGCGTGCAAAATTCGTCGAACAGTTTGATCTGTTTGCGCTGCGGCCAGTAGGCAATCGCTAACGGGTACAAACGGTGATAAAAACGTTTGATGAAGCGCTTGGGGCGTGGGTAATATTTTTGGTAAGGCCCCAAGCGACGCAACACCATTTGCCGATCGGGATCGAAATCGGCCACCCAGGGCATCGCATCGGCGGGATCGCCGTCGGCCAAATCGGCGCCGGTCAACCATGCGTCGAGTTCGGACTGCTCGTTAGGCATCGCCGGCTCCACGACTGGTGTCCGCGGCTTTTTGCTTGATCGCGGCGATTTTATCGGACATTTTCTCGGCGATCAGCGGATAAAGGTTGGGAGCAAACTCCACGGTACGCTCGTCGACCTTACGCAGAAAGCCTCGGCTGAGCAATAAACCGACGACGAACATCCGCGACCAATCCGAATAGCGCCGAGCCTTTTCCAGGTCGGTTCTTTCGATGATCATTTCCAGCTCGTCGTTTTCGTTGATCCGAAATTCGCTGAACTGGCGCAGGCATTCGAACACCAATTCTTCTTCCTGTTCGGTCAATGGACCGGGCGCGGTAAATTCCAGACGATAGGACAGCAACACCGTGAAGAAATCCACCATCGCCGCGCAAGCGAAGGCAAACCACGAGAAACCGCGCCACATCGCGAACGATGGTTTGACTTCCTCGGTGAACTGCTTATAGGTCATCAACAGCGGCGCATCCGGCAAGGCTTCGCCGCTACCGCCAACAATTTGGTTAATGCCGGCTTGCAGGTCCTGATAGCTTTTCAGGAACAATCCGTAGGTAGTTTCGATGTCGCGTGTCACGTCCAATTCGTTCAAATGGACTTGCAATTCTCGCAGAGGTGCGTCCAGCGCCGCAAATGCTTGTTCCTGTTGCTGGAAGCGCTGTTTCTTCTCCTGGTAGAGCTGGTTGTAATGCCGCCAAAACGGACCTTCACCCACTTGGTTTTTATAGCCGGGGGCAATTTGATTGTGCGTGCCGAAATAAGCTTGCGACACGTCCAGCGACGCTTGGTCCAGCGCCTGTTTTTGCTGTTGTAGTACGCGGGCCTTGAGCTGCAATACCGCATCCAGGTATGTTTTGGTTTGCTCGCGCAACTGATGCAAACGATTGATGTGCAGGGTTTCTGCTTCGGAAATCTCGTAAAACTTGAAATAAGAGAACGTCACCGACGCCGCCAAGGCTATCGTCAACGACGCGACGACGCTGAAAAATCGCATCCGGTTGGCTTTCCAATGGATACCGGCGATTTCCAACGAGCAGATGACGATGATGGATTGAATCGCGATGGTAATGACCAACGCAATCCACGGCGTAATAAAATGGGACAGGCCATAGTAAGTGGTGAATCCGGACGAAAGGCTCAACATCAACACGATGGGTATCGTCCAGATCCGCAACATGCTGACGAACAGCGTCTGGATGCGGTTGATCAGATAGCCCAGACCGCCGGAGCGCGATTTAAGTTTGATGTCCGCCATAGGTCTCGGGAAACGGATTAACGGCGGCCGGCGAACCGGTTCAGCCCATGCTCAGATAGCGTTCGCCGGTATCGTGGGCGATAGTGACGACGGATTTGTTCGGCCCCAAGCGCTCGGCCACCCGTAGTGCCGCGCAAATACTGGCGCCGGAAGAGATGCCGACCATGATGCCCTCTTCGCCGATTAGACGTTTGCGCATGGCCATCGCCTGCTCGGTGCTGATCAGCTCAATGCCGTCCAGTAAATCGACATCCAAGTTCTTCGGTACGAAACCAGCGCCGATGCCTTGAATTTTATGCGGACCATGACTGCCGCCGGAAATGACCGGCGATTCGGCCGGCTCGACCGCAATCGCCAAAAACTTGGGATTCCGGTTCTTGATGACGTCGGCAACGCCGGAGATGGTACCGCCGGTACCGACACCACAGACGAAAGCATCAACCAATCCGTCGGTCGCCGACCAGATTTCCTGAGCGGTGGTTTGTCGATGCACTTCCGGGTTGGCGGGATTTTCGAATTGCTGCGGCATAAACGCGCCAGGCGTTTGTTCAACGATTTCCCAGGCTTTAGCGATTGCGCCCTTCATGCCTTCACTGCCCGGCGTCAGGACAATCTCGGCGCCGTACAAGGCCAGCAACTGCCGACGTTCGACCGACATGGTCTCCGGCATCGTCAAAATGCAGCGATAGCCGCGCGCCGCGCCGACCATGGCCAGCGCGATACCGGTATTACCCGAGGTGGGCTCGACAATCGTGCCGCCGGTCTTCAAGTGCCCCGATCGCTCGGCCGCCTGGATCATCGCCATGCCGATCCGGTCCTTAACCGAGCCGCCGGGGTTACGAGACTCCAGCTTTACGTAAACCGTCGAGGAGTGCTCGGCAACCACTTTTTGCAGCTTCAACAGCGGCGTGTTGCCAATCAATTGCGTCACATTGCTTGCCGTAGCCATTGAGTCACCTCAATCAGATCACTTGTCTATCTTAAACGCTAAGAATACCGGGTTACCGTTACGTTGGACAAGGACCGCGATCGATTTCTCGGCCGGCAGTTTGGTGATCACGCTGTTGAAATCCGCCGAATCGCGGATGACGGTGTTTTGGATTCGCAGAATAATGTCGCCCGGCTGAATACCGGCATCCAACGCGATACCTTTATTGACCTTTTGTACCAACACACCGTTTTTTTCGACCTGAGCTTGTTGACGCTGTTCGCTGGTCAAGTCGGCCACCACAATGCCCAAGCGGTTGATCTGCGTTTCGGCGGCGGTCGGCGCGTTCGATAACGCAGCGGTGTTTTGCGCCGGCAATAAACCTATTTTGACGCTGATATCCTGTTGTTCGCCGTGACGAATGATCTTGACCTTGGCCTTTTCGTCAATAGGGGTCACGCCGACGCGGGGCGGCAATTCGCCGGAGGTTTCGATGACGTGGCCGTTGAATTCGACGATGATGTCGCCGATTTGCAGGCCGGCTTTTTCCGCCGGTCCGCCCGGCACGACCTTGGCGACCAACGCGCCGTGCGGCCTATCCATGCCGAAGGATTCGGCCAACTGGCGGTTGACGTCTTGAATCTGGACGCCCAACCAGCCGCGCGAGACTTTACCCTTGCTTTTGATTTGCTCGACCACGTTCATCGCGACATCGATCGGAATCGCGAACGACAATCCCATGTAGCCGCCGGATCGGCTATAAATCTGCGAATTTATGCCGACCACCTTACCCTGCATATTAAACAACGGTCCACCGGAGTTGCCCGGGTTGATTGCCACGTCGGTTTGAATGAACGGCACATAGTTGCCGTCTGGCAGACTACGCCCTTTGGCGCTGACAATGCCCGCGGTGACCGATTGATCGAAGCCGAACGGCGTACCGATCGCCAAGACCCATTCGCCAACCTGTAATTGCTCCGGGGCACCGATTTCGACGACAGGCAAGTCCTTGGCATCGACTTTCAGCAATGCGACGTCCGTGCTTTCGTCGGAGCCGATCAATTTCGCGATCAATTCGCGGCGATCCTTGAGCTTAACGACGATTTCCGACGCGTTATTAACCACGTGGTGATTCGTCAGCAAATAACCGTCGCGGGATATGATGAAGCCGGAACCCAGCGAATTGGTTTCGCGGGGGGTGTAACCGCGTCCCGGTCCCTGAAAGAAGCGCCGGAATAATTCTTCCATTTCAGGCGGCACATCCTGCGGAATTGGCTGTTGGTCGCCGTCGGCTTGCGGGTCGGTGGATTTTTGCGTGGTGCTGATGTTGACGACAGCGTCGCCGTTGGTTTTTACCATCTCGGTAAAGTCCGGCAATTGCGCATGGGCGGCGGCAAAGGCCGACGCATAGTAGATCAAGACTCCGAAAAACAGCCTATTCAGCATGTAAGCTCCAAATTTACAAAGAAAAACGAATTCGCGCGTTTACCGCAACACAATACCGGCGGCGATCATTTCGACGGTTTTGGCGGGCACTTCGCCGAGAACGGTGATTTGTTGTTCTCCAAGGATTCGACTGACCGAATTCACGGAACCGAGCGTATGCAAACCTTCGATGCCTTGCGCTTCCTTAGCTTCTCGATAAACCGAAACCGTTGCGAAACCGTCGCTAATCAACAAATGATCCACCGCTTTGCCGGACTTTTCGATTGAATTGCGGATGAAAAACACCGGTTCGAAGCCGGGTGGCCATTGTTTGAGTTCGAAAGGCGCTTGCTCCAGCGGCTCGGCCTGACTGGTATGGATATGTTTGGTGTGGAACCGACTGTCGTCGCCGGTGACCGCAGCGGGGGTCGCCGTGCCGACACCGTCCCTGCTGAGATCGGTAAACACCACTTGTTCCAGCGTGGTGCCGTCCAGGTTGTACACTTCCACTTTTAACGGCAGATAGAACTGGGTGTCGATCCAGATCTTACGGATGTAGCGCAGATCGTCCTTGGGTTGAATCGTGACGATTTGGGTTGGGAGCATGGCAACCGCTTCCTGCCCCTCCAAACCTAGTTGATAATTTTTTTCCAGGCCCGCGGTATTCCGCGGCATGTTGATAATAAAGGAACTATCCAACGGGTGATGATTGACGATTTTTTGTTGGGTTTCCTTAAAAATGCAGGTCACTTCGTTGGACTTTCGGACGACTTCCCGCATCGGCGAATTCAGGGAAGTCAAACGTTCTTGCTCGACGCCGTTCTCAACCAGATGATGGTACTTCATCGTGTCGAGTTGGCCGTTCTTCATGAAGATGATCGTACCTTGAAAACTGAGGGTCTTCATCGCGAGACTCATATTTTCCAGCCATTTCAGGGCACCGCCGGCCACATCGTCGGCTCGGACGGTTTGGCAAACCACCCAAAACAGAAACACCGCTATTACTTTCACGCCATCATTCCTGTTGGTAGCCTACAACGCGGGTATAGGGCTGCTGACGCGGCTCGCTGTTCACATACAAAGAGTTATCGTGAGCTTGCAGATATTCCTTGAAGCGGGCGTGCATCTCGCCGGCGGGGATTTGGCGTTGCGCGATCATTTCTACGCCGCCAATTTTGGCAGGCTGGTTTGAGTTCATGTAACTGGCCATCCAAACAACCGCCAATACGGCCGAAGCCGCTATCGCCAGCGAGGCTTTCCGCCAGTTAAGGACCGGTTTTTTGCGAGGTAAGAGATAAATGGGCTCGGCTCGAATTTCGCTGTGTATGCGGTCGGCGAAATCTTTACGCAGCACGATACATTCGTCGCTACGAAATGCCTCTCCGATGATCTGGTAATGTCGCAATTTCGCGCCGAGTTCGTCGTCGTGGCGTAGGCGCTGCAGGAGTCGCAACGCTTCGCCGTTGGCCAGATCGTCGTCCACCAATTGAGAAATTTTTTCGTTAAGTTGGTCTTGCATCGAAATACCTTTAGTCGAGCAATGGGTTAAGTTTTTGTTCTATCGCTTCCCGCGCCCGGAAAATCCTGGATCGCACCGTACCGATCGGGCAATCCATCGCGATGGCGATTTCCTCGTAGCTCATGCCTTCGAACTCGCGTAGCGTGATCGCGATCCGCATTTCCTCGGGCAAATTTTCGATCGCCGAGCGTATTACTCGAACAATTTGTTCGTTGGCTAAGACGCTTTCCGGCGTTTCGATATCCTTCAATTGCGGAGCATTTTCAACCTGCTCGGCATCTTGAACATCGACTTCATAGTCAAAATGGCGTCTGGAACGGGACAGCAGGTAGTTTTTCGCGGTATTGATGGCGATCCGGTACAGCCAAGTGTAAAAAGCGCTTTCGCCGCGAAAATCGCCCAACGCCCGATATGCCTTAATGAAGGTATCCTGAGCTACGTCCTGCGCCTCGCTGGGATCTTTGACGTAACGGTTCACCAGATGGACGATTTTATGTTGGTATTTGATCACCAAGAGATCGAAGGCGGATTTATCGCCTTGCTGCACGCGTTGCACTAGATCTTGGTCCAAATCCTCGGTCTGCCTTACTTGCTCGTTCACTGCTCTGTTTTGATATAAAAGTGGACAGAATTAAACATCATTAGTTCTGGCAATACAAAAAAAATTACCGCACCCTTAAAACAAGATATGATTTTCCGGCTCATGCGCCGCCTCGCCGGAATGCCCGGATTTTCACCGATTCCGCCGCCGCGCTCTCGTCATTTTTGCTTACATAGACCGCCTTGACAGACCAACGCCCAGGAAATTCCCGCCATCCCTATTACGACATTCTGATCGCCGGCAGCGGTGGCGCCGGTTTAAGCTTGGCCCTCCGCCTTGCCGATACTTATAAAGTGGCGGTTCTTGCCAAATTCGCACTGACCGAATGTAGCACTTATTACGCTCAAGGCGGCATTTCGGCGGTGTTTGACGATCAGCATGATTCCATAGAGTCTCATATCGAGGATACCTTGATCGCCGGAGCCGATCTTTGCGATCAAGATATCGTCCGATTGACGGTTTCCCAAGGTCGCGAAAGCATTGAATGGCTATGCCGCCAAGGGGTCAGCTTCACCGAGGAAAACACCGCTAACGGCGAAAAGCAATTGCATTTGAACCGCGAAGGCGGCCATTCGCACCGTCGCATCGTACACAGTGACGATGCTACCGGCAAAGCCGTCTCGTTGTCGTTGATCGACCGCGCCAAGGCGCATCCCAACGTGACGTTGTTGGAAAATCATAATGTTGTCGAACTGATCACCACCGACAAATTGGGACTAACCGAGCGACGGGTCTGCGGTGCCTATGTTTTGAACAGCCAAACCGGCCATATTTTGTCTATCGCCGCGAGAGTGGTGGTACTTGCCACCGGCGGCGCAAACAAAGTCTACCTCTATTCCACCAATCCGCATATCTCCACAGGCGACGGCATCGCGCTGGCATGGCGGGCCGGCTGCCGGGTCGCCAACATGGAATTCATGCAATTTCACCCGACTTGTCTCTATCACCCCAGCGCACGTTCGTTCCTAATCAGCGAAGCGGTGCGCGGCGAAGGCGGTCATTTAATTCTGCCGAATGGCGAGCGTTTCATGCAACGTTACGACGCCCGCTTGGAACTGGCCCCGCGCGACATCGTCGCCCGCGCCATTGATAACGAAATCAAGAAACACGGTATCGATTGCATTTATCTGGACATCAGTCATAAATCGCGGGAATTCATCCAAAAACATTTCCCAACAATTTATACCCAATGCCTGGAGCTGGACATCGACATCAGTCAGCAACCGATACCGGTAGTCCCCGCCGCTCATTACACCTGTGGTGGTATATTGACGGATGCCAATGCCCGCACCGACATTCCAGGCCTATACGCAGTCGGCGAAGTCGCTTGCACCGGCTTGCACGGTGCTAACCGGATGGCTAGTAACTCCCTGCTCGAGTGCTTGGTTTTCGCAGAGCAAGCCAACCAGGATATTCGCCATTGCTTCGATGCTATTCCGATGCCGCCCGCCCTGCCGGATTGGGACGAATCGCAAGTCGGCGATTCCGACGAGGAAGTCGTGATCGCCCATAACTGGGACGAGCTCAGGCGCTTTATGTGGGACTATGTGGGCATCGTTCGCACCAATAAACGTCTCGAACGCGCCATGAACCGGTTGGTGTTGCTGAAAGAAGAAATTGCCGAGTACTACGGTCAATTCCGCGTGACCAGCGACCTATTGGAACTGCGCAGTTTGGTCACCGTTGCCGAATTGATCATCCGTTGCGCGCAACAGCGGAAGGAAAGCCGCGGCCTGCATTACACCAAGGATTATCCGAATTTGGATAATAGCCGTCCGCCAGAAAACACGGTGCTGACGCCAAGCAATTGGACCGGAATAATCGATTAGGCGATTGATTTTACTTGAAGAATCCCAACATCTTCCAGGCTGGAGTATACAAATATTAGTCTGCTAAGTCGCGGTATTGATAACCCAGAAGAGACTTTTTAGTTGCCCGCTGTCTTCTCGCCGCAGTGCGAAAAACAGCCTGGTGAAGCGAGTGACTTTCTTAGTCGGTGAGAGCGTCGGTTTTTGTTGGCCTCCACTGAACTCGCTCGTGATCATGGAGCTGGCATTTCGCTGGAGACTACTCTCTAGTCACCACAAAAAAATGAATATCTAAACCGAACTAAACTGAATCCCAGTCAAATCTAGCACTCGCTGGTGTCGGCACCGCAGTCAACTCCTATGCGGTGAGACTCGCAAAACTAAGTTTAATTCTGTGCTATCTTCAACCGAGTTCAATCCATCTGCCATTCCCCGAACGAGTCGCCTCGATATCATGGAGCCATTTCCGAAATGCGCTATTCACACCCTAACAACCGAGGATTCACGTTGATCGAGCTCATGATCACGCTGACGATCGCCGGTATATTGAGTGCAATCGCGATACCTAGCTTTATCAGTGCGGTAAGGAATAGTCGTCTTACCGGCGCAACCAACCAATTTGTCGCCGCGTTGAATTATGCGCGCAGCGAAGCAATCAAACGGGGCCAATATGTCGTCGTCAGGAAGACTGGCACCAATTGGGAGAGTGGTTGGCAAACCTTTGTCGATGTGGATCGCTCGGGCTCCAACGCCAATGTTTTTAACGACGATAATACCGCCCCGCTTTGCGAGGCTGATGAAGATTGCCTGTTAAGAGTTTACGATGCCTTACCGACCGGCTTTACACTGCGTGGAAATGGCACTGTTGCCGACTATATCTATTTTAAAGCGTCCGGAGAATCGAAAAACGGCTCGTTTGCCATTTGCGACAACGCCGACGGGAACGACACCGCTGAAGCCGGTACTGCACGGTTGGTCGTTGTCACGATGGTCGGTCGAGTTCGCCTAGGTGAAGACTTGGACAACAACAATATCCCTGACGACTTGGATAGCTGTAGCAGTCCATGACCACTCATCGCGCTTCTCTACGGATTATACGTCGCGCCAGGACAACCACCGGCAGCAGCCTGATCGAGGTGTTGATTACAATGCTGGTAGTCGCGATCGGGTTACTGGGTTACGCGGCGATGCTGACGACCACCTTGAAAAACAATCACACCGCTTTTTTGCGCAGTCAAGCCACGTTTCTGGCAAATGACGTGCTGGAGCGTTTACGCCTCAGCCGTACGATTGCGATAAGCGGCAACTGTAACGTGGCATTCGGTGCCGCTCCACCCAATTCGCCGAATCAACTCACCAACTGCAGCTCAACCTTACGCACCGATCTGGGTGATTGGAAAACCTTGGTCGGCCAAGCGCTCCCAGCAGGCGATGCCAGCCTGTCGGTTGGCAGCAGCGGCACTGCCACGATTACCATTCAATGGGACGACGACGGCGATGGTGTCGTCACCAGCTTTAGCACCAATAGTTTGATATGAACCCGCATTCAAGCCGAATACCGATCTCTTTTTCAGAACATCAACGCGGTACGACATTGATTGAGTTGATGGTTTCACTGACTATAGGTTTGATCATCCTGGCGGCGATTGGCGCGATATTTTTGGCTAGCCGGCAAAGTTTTCGGACTCAGGAAGTTCTCTCCAGGATGCAGGAAAACGCCCGCTTTGCATTCGAACTGATCGATCGCGATATCCGCATGACCGGATTTTCTGGTTACGCCTCATGCACGGCTTCGCAGTGTAACGATGTCACGAACACTGCGACAACTTGGTGGAACCATAAGCTTCTGACCCAACCGTTAGCAGGCTACGAAGCTAGTCTGCCCTCCGATATGACCGCCAGCGCGCGCATCGCCGGCGATTCGTTTTCGGTGATACGCGCGGACAAGTTCAACGAATACATCGTCGCCAGTCACAATACGGCGGCCAGTCCGCCCGTGATTACACTCACCAACGCGCATTCGATCAGCGCCGGGCAACTCGTGATTATCAGCAATGCCAGCAATACCTCGATTTTTCAAGCCAGCGCAGTCAATCAATCTTCGAAAACCATCACCCACGCGGATGGTGGCAGTAGTCCAGGCAACTGCACCGCCGAACTCGGAACAGTACCGGCCAATTGTTCGTCCACGGGTTCGGTGATCACTTATCCGGCAAACTCCAGCGTGTTCGAGTTCAGCGCCAACACCTACTATATCGGCAGCAATCCGGCCGGAGAGCCGTCCTTGTACCGCGAGTCTTACTCTGGAACCGCGCAAGAGTTGGTGGAAGGCGTCGAAGACATGCAGATCAGCTATGGTGTGGATACCTCGGCAACCGCTGATCAGAATATCGACGGTTACGTCGCGGCCAATGCGGTCACCGATTGGTCCAAGGTCCTGGGTATCCGAATTAGCCTGTTGATGGTCTCCCGGTCGGAGGAGCTGGGTGTATCCGGCCAACAAACCTATACCTTCAACGGCAGTTCGTACACCTCTAGCGATACCAAGCTGCGTAAGGTGTTCACCACTACGATAGCGATCAGAAACCGTTTGTAGGAATCGCCATGAACGTCGACTTTCCGAATATCAACAAACGACAAGCCGGTGCGGTTTTGTTTACCGCGCTGATTTTTTTAATCATGTTGATGTTGTTAGGTAGTAGTGCCATGCAAACCAGCAGTCTGGAAGAACGCATGGCCGGCAATACTCGCAATCGCGACCTAGCATTCCAAGCAGCGGAGGCGGCACTTAAGCAAGCGGAAAATACCCTGACGACCTGGCGGGTCGGACCCTGGACTGGCACGGTACCGGCCGGCTTGGCCAACAACCCCACTCATACCAACGATGTGAGTTACTGGGGCGACGTCGATAACTGGGCCAGTTATAAGACCGCTACCGTCAGCGGCGCGAGCGCCACGTATATTATTGAAAAGCTGCCGGACATCGGCACCGTTGAACAATACCGAGTGACCGCGCGCGGCGTTGGCGGCGACACCAATGCGGTGGTACTTTTACAAGCAGGCCTGAGCTACACCCCACCGCCGTAAACGGGTATGAATTCAACGCGGTTTGCTCCGCGCTAAAACCGACATCGCCGCGCCACTGAACAGGAGCCAGCCATGAATACTTTGAACCGAATCAAATTCGAATCCGCTCCAACGGTCTTGAGCGTTGCCTTATTGGTTGCGAGCGCCAATGCCTTAGCGGTAGACCTGGACATTTCCGACTTGCCGTTATTCGTCACCGCCACGATGCCGCCGAATATCGTTTTAACGTTGGACGATTCCGGCAGTATGGCTTGGGCTTACGTTCCCGACGGTATTTCTGGAACCGGCGGCAATAAACGCTACAAGTCTTCTTCATTCAACGCGCTGTATTACAACCCGGCCAATACATACCTACCCCCGCCGAAATACAACGGCGGCAACTGCAAATTAGATTCGTCAAACCCCAGCACCTGCTATCCAAACGTCAGCTTTACCGCCGCGCCGATTAACGGATTCGATACCAGCAAAGGCACGGTCAACCTATCCACCAATTACCGGCCTACGCTGGAGTATGATCCCAGTTCGAGCAGTCAGAGTTTTGTTTCGACGCCATCTTCCGGAGGCGCGGCGTTTTACTACAAATTCGTTCCCACCAATACTAACTGCGTCACTTCCGGTACGGATGGCGGTCTAACCGACGAAGACTGCTATACCTATGTCGACGTTACGGCTATTACCGACGACGCCAGCACTAGTGGCGTTAACGAAGCCACCGTTGCCAAACAAAATTTCGCCAATTGGTACTCGTATTACCGAACCCGAAACTTAGCGACGGTATCGGGTGCCATGTCCGGTTTCGCGGGTATGAGCGGGAATATCCGCGTCGCTTGGCAGGCAATCAATTCTTGTAATAGTTTCGGAACCAACTGCGACGGCTGGGGCTCGCCCGGTCAGGATATCGACAATCGCATCAGGCGCCTAAATGCAGTCACCCGAACAATAAACACAAATACTGTGCTAAGCCAGACTGAAACGTCGGTCGATTATTCATACACTTGCACAGTCAAGTTTAATCAGCGGGATGGCGATGATCGTCTGGAGCTGTCTAGCTGCAATCGGACTCTGCCTTCCGCGCAAGACAATACGTTCCCCCCGCTAACCGGAACGGGTTCGCCTTTGAACGCAAACTCTAGTCAAATTACTGTCAGTTGCAGCAATTCGACGTATTGCAAAAACTATACCGTGAAGGATACTTCCTACAACGATTCCTACACATCTTACCGAATCACAATATCTCAATCGTTTTCATCAGACCAAACGATTACTAGTGTGGTAGTTACCTGGACCGAAACCGCCACGACCACGGTTTACGACACTGAAGAGCTCACCCACCGGCAAGATTTATATTATTGGCTGTCGCGATTTCCAGCTTCCGGCGGCACTTATTTGCTGAAATCGGCAAACAATGCCGGCAAATATTTCCAGGGTACGGTTGATATCCATCACCCCTACGCCGAGGATCCGCAAATTACCGACGGCAATCACTACGCCTGCCGGAGAAGCGCGCATGTGATGATGACCGACGGCTACTGGTGCGGCGATACTTCGTCAGACTATTCAGGAATAGCCGACGTCAATAGTACTGCCACTAGTGTCCCCAAAGGTCCGGATGGGTCAAGCAACTATAGTTGGACACCTTTAGCACCCTACCGTGATGGTCAAAACACCAATTTGGCGGATATTGCCTTTTATTATTGGGCTAACGACTTGCAAAGCGGGATAGACAACAAAATCTCGCCAATTGTCTCGGATCCGTCCAGTTTAACCGACGCTTCCGCTAAGGCTACCGCCGAATGGTTGAACCCGAAAAATGACCCCGCTACTTGGCAGCACTTAAATACCTATACCGTCGGCCTAGGTTTAAGCGGCAGTTTGGTGTCGCCCTACCCTATTTGGGGCGGAAGTACCTATGCGGGGGACTATGATAATTTGGTTGCGGGGACTTCCTGCCCAACGAGCACCACATCTACCAGCACCTCATCTCGTTATTGTTGGCCCTATACCAAGAATGGCGAGAGCTGTAGCGGCTTTGTCGGCACCACACCGGCCAAGGTTTACGATCTATGGCATGCGGCTATAGCCAGTCGCGGCAAGTTTTTCGGAACCGAGAGTTCCTCGGATATCGTGACCGCGTTCAATAGCATCCTCGAAGAAGTGGCCGACGAAAGTATGACCGCCGCCGCGCTTGCCGCAAACTCGACGGCGCTGGAAACATCGACGCAACTTTATCAGGCCCAGTTCAATCCGTCCGATTGGTCCGGACATTTTCTGACCAAGAATATCGATGTAACAACGGGTGTGCCCGGTAGTGAAATTTGGGACGCCGGCGACCTGATTCCCGAGGCCGGCGCACGCGACATTTACACCTATACCGGTACCGCCGGCGTGGAATTCACCAGTTGCGACACGCTAAGCGCCAGCCAAAAATCGGCGCTCGACAGCGACGACAGCCGCTGCACCGACCGGCTTAACTGGCTTAGAGGCTCAACCACGATCAGCGACTTCCGCGAGCGAAAAAACTCGTTGTTGGGCGACATCGTCAATTCCGATCCGATGTACGTCAAAAATACCGATTTCGGCTATACCGCTTTACCGAGCACGACTGCCGGGCAATCCAATTACGCCAGCTACGTCAGTACTAACGCCAGCCGCACGCCGGTCGTCTACGTCGGAGCGAACGACGGCATGTTGCATGCGTTTCAAGCCGATACAGGCCAAACCGATTCCGGAAAGGAATTATTCGCCTACATACCGGCCGGCGTATACGCAAATTTATACCAACTCACCGATCCGGATTACGTCCACAAATATTACGTTGACGGCGCGCCCAAGGCCGGAGACGCCTATCTGAGCAGCGCATGGAAAACCGTGCTGGTCGGTGGATTGGGCAAGGGCGGTAAAACCATTTATGCGCTGGACGTTACCAGTCCGACCAGTTTCGATCAGACCAAGGTCATGTGGGAATTTCCCAATACCAGCAATATTGATTTAGACGCGACGGTCGCGACAGATCTCGGTTACACCTTCAGTCAGCCGCAAATCGGCTTGTTGCATAACGGCGTATGGGCGGCGATTTTTGGAAACGGCTATAACAGTAGTAATGGCAAGGCCTACCTCTATATCGTCAATTTGAGCGACGGTAGCCTAATCAAAAAGATCGCGACCAACACCGCGACCAGCAATGGTTTATCGACACCCTATCTTTACGATTCCGATAACGACAAAATCGTCGACGCGGTGTACGCTGGCGATTTACAAGGTAACTTATGGAAATTCGACTTGAGCAGCACTAGTTCGACTGCGTGGGGATTGAGCAACAGTCAGTTACCGCTGTTTACCGCTATAAACCCGTCCAGCCAAGTACAGCCTATCACCTCCGCACCGGTGGTCGCCGGCCACCAGGATGGCGGCGTATTAGTGATATTCAATACCGGCAGCTATTTGACCACCACCGACACGGCGAATACTCAAGTTCAGTCAGCCTATGGCATCTGGGACAAACCGAGTGCCACGACGGGCACGGTGACTCGTGCCCAGTTGCAGGAACAGAGCATTACGGACACTACCACGGCCTATGGCGTTAACGTCAGAGTTTCGACCTCGAATAGCGTGGACTGGAGTAGCAAGCGTGGTTGGCACCTGGATTTTCCCGCTGGCGAACGTGGCAACTCCACGCCGATTATCAAGTACGACAGAGCGGTTTTTGCTACCACTCAACCGAAATCAGACCCCTGCGACGCGGGAGGCGACACGTGGCTAATGGAACTCGATTTTCTAACCGGAGGAGCGCCAACGAACTCATCGTTTGACATCAATAGCGACAGTACTTTCAATAACAGCGACAAAATCCTGATCAACGGCAATTACTATACCGTGACGGGAGTCAAGTCCACGGTGGGCATCGCCAAGGTTCCGATTTGGCTCGAGTCTGGCTCAGGCACCACCGATTGCAAGGCGTTCAAGGAACTGTCCGGCACCACCGGCGACATCATGACCGTCAGGAACCGTTGCGCGGTCCCAACCACCGGCACCGGTACCGTAAACCGAGAATATTGGTTGCAAATTCAATAACTCGACTGCCGATGAAAACGGCAAGCCGCCGTTTTCATCGGACCATTCACCCAGCGAACTACTTATGAACAGACAACAAGCCTTCACCCTGATCGAACTGATGATTGCCGTCGCTATCGTCGGCATTTTGGCGGCTATCGCCATCCCCGCCTACCAGGATAGCGTCATGAAGTCGCATCGAGCCGATGCCAAGGGTGCCCTATTGGGCTTGGCCAGTGCGCTGGAAAAACACTTCACGACCAATAATAGTTACTGCGACGCCGGCGGCAGCGGCGGCGCCGATGCCTGCGGCAGTAGCGCGGTTAACGATACGGGCTCGCCGTCGCCTACCGTGTTCGCTTCGCAAAGTCCGGCGACAGGCACTGCGTATTATCTTCTGACACTCTCGGCCGCTACCGCCACTACTTACACGATACAAGCGGCACCGACAGGCACGCAAGCCGGCGATAAATGCGGGACGTTGATTCTTGATAATCTGAACCAGAAAACCGTATCTGGCGCCACACTGGATGCGGCAACTTGTTGGAATCGCTGATAGGACTCAGGCAAGCCACATCGCATCGCCGTAACTAAAGAAACGATAACGTTGCGTGATCGCATGGCGATAAGCCGCCATTACGTTTTCGTATCCGGCGAAGGCGGAGACCAGCATCAGTAAGGTCGATTCCGGTAAATGAAAGTTGGTTAACATGGCATCGACCGATTTGAAACGGTAACCCGGCGTAATGAACAAATCGGTCTCGCCGACTCCCGCTTGTAGTTCACCGCTGATGCTCGCGGACTCCAAGGCGCGTACGGCCGTTGTACCGATTGCGACGACCCGCCCACCGCGCGCGCGCGTGTACCGTACCGCCGCCACGCATTCCTTGGTGACCTCGAAAAACTCTTTATGCATCGTATGTTCGCTGAGATTTTCCACCCGCACCGGCCGGAAGGTCCCGCTGCCGACATGTAACGTAACAAAGGTGCGTTGAACTCCCTTTTCGGCTAACCTGAGCAAAACTGCTTCGTCGAAATGCAGACCGGCGGTGGGCGCCGCGACGGCACCGGCGCGGCAGGCAAACACCGTTTGGTACCGATCCAAATCGCTTGCGTCGTCGGCCCTATGAATATACGGCGGTAACGGCATATGGCCAATGTCGGCCAACACCTGCAGAACGGTATTTTCGGCTTCCAATCGCAAGCGAAACAAGTCACCCTCGCGATCCACGACTCTGAAGAAAACTCCGTTTTTCAGCAACAACAGTGCGCCGGATTTTGGCGATTTACTCGCTTTGACGTGCGCCAATACCTGCCGTTCGTTTTCGATGCGCTCGATCAAGATCTCGACACGGCCGCCGGTTTCTTTTTCAGCAAACAAGCGAGCTGGTATGACCTTGGTATCGTTGAACACCAACAAATCGTCCGGTGTCAGCCGGTCGACGATATTCAGGAATCGAGCATCGCCCAACTCCCCAGTTAACCTATTCAGGCACAACATCCGGCTGGCACAGCGCTCCGGTAAAGGTTGCTGGGCGATTAAATCGTCGGGCAAGTGGTAGAAAAAGTCGCTTTTTTTCATTCGCAATAATCAATGAACGCCGAAGGCTCGCGTAGGAGCGATCGAACTCGGAAAAGATCAAATGTGGGATTTTACACGGGCATCCGGTCTCTCGACCGGCATCGAACGGCGACCTGGTCGCCAAGTACCGCGAAGCTAGTTGGGCAGGGCGCGGATTTCGGCAATAATGGCCCGTAGTTCAGGATCTTCCGCCTGCGTGTCGCTAGTGAATAGACGCAGCAACAAACTATCTTCACAGGCTAAAAGCCGCCAAAAGGCCTGGCGTCGCTCCGAAGGTGCCGAAGAATAAGCAATATCCAAGTAGCGAGTCAGCAGCAAATCCAGTTCCAGCGTACCGCGCCGACACCGCCAACGCAGTTTATCGATTTCGCCCATCTAACGTTCGCGCACTACCAACAGCTTTTTAATTTCGGCAATCGCTTGCGCGGGATTCAAGCCTTTCGGGCAGGTATCCGTGCAATTCATGATGGTGTGGCACCGGTACACCTTAAACGCGTCGTCGAGTTGCGCCAAGCGCTCGGCGTCACTGTCATCGCGGCTGTCCGCCAGCCAACGATAGGCTTGAAGCAGTATCGCGGGCCCGAGGTAGCGATCGCTGTTCCACCAATAGCTCGGGCAACTGGTCGAACAACACGCGCACAATACACACTCGTAAAGGCCGTCGAGCTTAGCCCGTTCGTCTCGGCTTTGCAGCCGTTCGTGATCTACCGGCGCTTCCGCGCTGTTCGTCAACCACGGATTGATCGACGCATATTGCTCGAAGAAGTGGGTCATGTCGGCCACTAAATCCTTGACCACGGCCATGTGCGGCAGAGGAAAAATCTTGATCGTGCCCGAATATTCCGCAATCGCCTTGGTACAGGCTAGCGTATTTCGGCCGTTGATATTCATCGCGCAAGAACCGCAGACCCCTTCCCGACAAGAGCGGCGAAATGCCAGTGTCGAGTCGACTTCGTTCTTGATTTTCAAGATGGCATCCAGCACCATCGGTCCGCAATGGTCCATGTCGATTTCATAACGATCGATACGCGGATTATCCCCGCTGTCCGGGTCCCAGCGATAAATTTCGAACACCCGGACATGCGTCGCGCCCGGCGCGGAAAAGTGTTTGCCAGGCATCGGCTGGGAATTTTTTGGCAGCGCAAACTCGACCATTAATAGACCCTCTCTTTCGGCGCGACGACTTCGACTTCGTCGGTTAGCGTGTACAGATGCACCGGCCGATAATCGATTTTGACCCGGTTGTTCTCTCGCCAAGTCAACGTGTGTTTCAACCAGTTTTCATCGTCCCGTCGCGGATAGTCTTCCCGCGCATGACCGCCGCGACTTTCGTGGCGGTTCCCCGCGGCGTTCATCGTCACCTGAGCTTGTCCTAATAAATTGTCGAGCTCCAGGGTTTCGACCAGATCGGTATTCCAGATCAATGAACGATCGGCAAGCTTGACATCCGCAAACGACTCGGAAATATCCGCCATTGCCGCGATGCCTTCATCAAGCGTGGACTGGGTGCGAAACACCGCCGCCTTGGATTGCATCGTGGTTTGCATGTCCATGCGGATTTCCGCTGTCGTCCGGCTACCATTACCATGGCGAATTCGATCGAATCGGGTCAGGGCCGTCTCGCAAGCCTCTTTCGCCAGCGGCTTCAGCGGCATTCCCGGTTTGATCAGTTCTGTGCAGCGGATGGCCGCCGCCCGGCCGAATACCACCAAATCCAGCAGCGAGTTGGAGCCCAGGCGATTGGCGCCGTGCACCGATACGCAAGCGGTCTCGCCGATAGCCATCAAACCGGGAACAACGTAATCCGGGTCGCCATCCTTCAATGTCACGACTTCGGCTCGATAATTGGTCGGAATGCCGCCCATGTTGTAATGTACCGTCGGTAACACCGGAATCGGCTGCTTGGTCACATCCACTCCGGCAAATATCCGGGAAAGCTCGGCGATGCCGGGCAAACGCTCGTGGACGACGGCCGGATCGAGGTGCTCCAGATGAAGATGAACGTGGTCTTTTTTCGGTCCTATCCCGCGACCGGCATTGATTTCTACGGTGATCGCCCGGCTGACCACATCGCGCGAGGCCAAATCGTGTGCGTGCGGCGCGTAACGCGGCATGAAGCGTTCGCCTTCCGAGTTGGTCAAATAACCGCCCTCGCCGCGCGCGCCTTCTGTAATCAAGCAACCGGCGCCGTATATGCCGGTCGGGTGAAACTGAACGAACTCCATATCCTGTAGCGGCAATCCGGCTCTTAGCACCATGCCGTTGCCGTCGCCAGTCACAGTGTGCGCGGAGGTACACGAAAAGTAAGCCCGACCGTAGCCGCCGGTGGCCAGTACTGTTTGATGACCGCGAAACAGATGAATCGTACCGTCGTCCAGACACCAAGCCAATACGCCGCGACATTCGCCGTGTTCCATAATCAAATCCAGCGCAATGTATTCGACGAAGAATTCCGCCTTGTGCTTCAATGCTTGCTGATACAAGGTATGCAAGATGGCGTGGCCGGTGACATCTGCGGCCGCGCAAGTGCGTTGCGCTTGGCCCTTGCCATAATTGACCGACATGCCGCCGAACGCCCGTTGGTAAATCTTGCCGTCGGCGGTCCGGGAAAACGGTACGCCGTAACGTTCCAATTCGATGACCGCCGGTATCGCTTCCCGGCACATGTACTCGATCGCATCTTGATCGCCTAACCAATCCGAGCCCTTCACGGTATCGTACATGTGGAAGCGCCAATCATCCTCGCCCATATTGCCGAGCGCGGCACTAATACCGCCCTGCGCGGCCACGGTATGGCTGCGCGTCGGAAACACTTTCGTGATGCATGCCGTCTTCAAGCCTTTTTCGACCATGCCGAATGTCGCCCGCAAACCGGCTCCGCCGGCGCCCACCACGACCACGTCGTGTTGATGCTCGATAATTTCGTAAGCCGCAGCCATTAATCAGTTTCCCGTCCAAATCATGGCCATCGCAGCCAAAGCCAACAATCCCAAAATCCCGAATACCGCATGGACCGCGCCGATCGCGGTTCGGCGCAGCTTCGGATTCGACACGTAATCTTCCAACACCACCTGTATGCCCAGCGCGGCATGGTATACCGTCAGCAGCACCCAGAGCGACACTGCCAACCCATTGAGCGGTTGTAACAACCAAGCTTTGGTTTCGGCGTGCGATGCGTACGGTAACTTGTCGAACCAGAGCAATAACCAAACCGTCAAAGGTATCAGCAACAGCGCGGTCAGGCGTTGATGCAACCAGTGGCGAACCGGATGCCCTTTTGCCGCCGAGCCGGCGACACCGTTCCTTAGAGACTGATCCATGCGGTACTCGTCAAATTAAGAAATAAAAGTGATTAAAAACAGCAAGACAGCGACACCTAGTTCGATAACCGCATAACGCGTCAAAGCTGCTTTCTCAAAGGTTTTTCCTACATCCCATATCAAATGCCGAATTCCGTGGCACAGGTGAAAATATAGCGCGAAAATAATACCCCAATAAGCCAACCGCGATGGCGGCCAAGCCAAGCACGCTTGAAAACTGGCGAATTGTTCAGGTCCGGCCGCAATCGCAAATAAGGCTATGACCGCGAACAGCAACGCACCCGACAACAACACGCCAGTAATTCGATGCGTGATCGAAATCAAACCTGTAATAGGCAAACGGTAAACTTGCAAATGCGGCGACAAGGGCCGGTTATGAACTGCCATGATTGACCTCGTTAAGCTTGGCGTATCGGTTAAAAATCCACGCAACGGCCCTTGCGTTCCCAATCGCCATAGCGAGTCGGCTCCGGGCCTTTAGGACCGCCGATTTCCCGTCGTTCGCCTTGTTTCTCGGGCGGCGTAAGTATTTCGATGACCCGCTCAGTCGAATTACGTCGCGGGGACTCCGGCTTATCCGTTGCAGACATGGGTATCACCTGATCGTTGGCCTTTGGGCAGGAAATCGCGACGGGCGGGGCCTATGTAGAGCTGTCGTGGTCGACCAATCGGTGGCGCCGGCTCTTCCATCATCTCCAGCCAATGGGCAACCCAGCCGGCCGTCCTAGCAATTGCAAACATCACGGTAAACATATCGACCGGGATGTTCAAGGCTTTATAAATAATGCCCGAATAGAAATCCACATTGGGATAAAGCTTTTTCTCGATAAAATAATCGTCGTTCAATGCCTGCTCTTCTAGGGCCAAGGCCAAATCGAACAGCGGATCGGATTTTTGGGTACGCGCCAGTACGTCGTGACAGGTCTTGCGAATAATCGTCGCGCGCGGGTCGAAATTCTTATAGACCCGATGCCCGAACCCCATTAAACGGAAGGGATCGTCATGATCCTTGGCCTTGGCGATGAATTTTGGAACGTTATCAGCGCTGCCGATTTGTGCCAACATAGTGAGTACCGCTTCGTTCGCGCCACCGTGAGCCGGTCCCCAGAGCGCCGCGATACCGGCCGCGATGCACGCATACGGGTTGGCGCCGGTGCTGCCGGCCAGTCGTACCGTCGAGGTACTGGCGTTCTGCTCGTGGTCGGCATGCAAGATAAACAGTAAATTCAGGGCCTTGACCAAATACGGATCGATGTAATGGTCTTGGTCGATGTAGTTTTGTGAGGAACGCGAAAACATCATGTTCAAAAAGTTCTCGCAGTAGCTCAGGTCGATACGAGGATAAACAAAGGGACGTCCCACCGAGTGGCGATACGACGCCGCGGCAATTGTCGGCATTTTGCCGATTAATCTAGCCGCGCAAACCTTGCGGTGCGTCGAATCCTTGATATTCAACTCGCTGTGGTAAAACGCCGACAACGATCCCACCACGCCGACCAACATCGACATCGGATGCGCGTCATAATGAAAACCGTCGAAAAATTTGCGGAGAGACTCGTGGATTATGGCTCTATCGCTGATCTCTTCGTTAAAATCGCGAAGCTCGGTCTGATTCGGTAATTCACCGTTCATCAGTAGATAAGCGACTTCGGTGAATTCGCAGTGTTCGGCCAACTGCTCTATCGGATAGCCGCGATATAACAAAATACCGTTTTCGCCGTCGATATAGGTGATTTTGCTCTTGCAACTGGACGTCGCGATAAACCCGGGATCGTAGGTAAAACAGCCCAAGTCTCGCGGTAATGCGCGAATATCGACCGAATCCGCACCCATCGTCCCCCGCAACAATGGATACTCCACTTCCCTTCCGGTGCCGGTATGTCTGACCAGCAAAGTGTCGTTTGCCATGGTTTCCTCAGTTTTCGATCGCGAAAGTTGACGGATTGGTTCGGATTATCACACAGGCAAGCGAATCGTCCAAACCTTTGCGACATGAGCAAGGATAATGAATGTAGCCGGCGACAAGCTCGCACATTCGACGATTGTCAGGACAGACGCGCCGGCTCCCGATTCGAAATCGAAGAATGAAATTCGATCGGATTGGCGATTATGTCGCGAGCCGGATCCAGTCGCTTGTAAAAGCCTACAAAACCCGGTAAAAACCGCTATCCTAACGCTAGCCAAGCACAGCCACGGCCACGGCCATGTCAACCGCGGCCGTTTAGCGAAAATCCCAACCTCTTGCCTTCCGGACAGGACACCATGAATCCGCTATATAGTTATTCATTCAATTCAGGCGACGGTAAAAACAAAGCACTGCTGGGCGGTAAAGGCGCCAACCTTTGCGAAATGACCCAATTAGGCCTCAACGTGCCGCCAGGATTCGTCATTACCACCCAAACCTGCCTGCTCTACCTTGAAAACAAGTTATTGCCGACCGGTTTGTTGGACGAAGTCCACCAACAAATCGCCGACATCGAACGGGCAACCGGCAAAACCTTCGGCGGCGCCAGCGAACCCCTGCTGGTTTCGGTACGCTCCGGCTCGGCGATTTCGATGCCGGGTATGATGGACACTATCCTGAACCTTGGTTTGAACAAGCAAACGTTGACCGGCTTGATCGAAATGACCGACGATCCGCGCTTCGCTTACGACGCCTACCGCCGCTTCATTCAATTGTTCGGTAAAGTTGCGCTGGGGATTGAGGACGAAAAATTCGACTCGCATTTCAACGAAGTCAAGCGCGCAGCCGGTATCAAGGCCGATGTAGCACTGAATAGCGAACAACTGCAGGAAATCAGCAACCGTTTTCTGAAAGTTGTCCACGAGGAGACCGGCAAACCGTTTCCGGAAGACGTTTACGAACAACTGGAAATTGCGATTAAAGCGGTCTTCAACTCGTGGCTCGGCAAGCGCGCCGTCGACTATCGTAGGGAATTTCACATCACGCCAGACGTCGCCAACGGAACCGCGGTCAACATTGTAACCATGGTCTTCGGCAACATGGGCGACGACTGCGCGACCGGCGTCGGTTTTACGCGAAATCCCGGTACCGGCGCCAATGAAATGTACGGCGAATATCTGGTCAACGCACAGGGCGAAGACGTGGTTGCCGGTATCCGCACGCCCAAGCCGGTGCAGGAAATGGCGCAGGAAATGCCGGAACAATATCGGCAGCTGGTAGAACTGCGCAACAAGCTGGAAGCCCACTATCATGAAGTCCAGGATTACGAATACACGATAGAGCGCGGCGTACTGTATTGCTTGCAAACCCGCAACGGCAAAATGAACGCGGCGGCGATGGTGAAAAGTTCGATCGACATGGTCAAGGAAGGCTTGATCGACAAGGAACGCGCCCTGCTTCGCATCAATCCCGAACTTTTGGAACAACTGCTGCTGCCGCAACTAGCGCGAAACCATCACAATCAGCCGATCGCCCAAGGTCTGCCAGCCTCGCCAGGTGCCGCCTGCGGCAAATGCGTGTTCGATGCCGACACGGCTGTGCGGTTGGGCAAGACCGGCGAAGAACTGATTCTGGTTAGAGAGGAAACCAAGCCGGAAGACATTCATGGCTTTTTCGCCGCTCAAGGGGTCCTCACCAGTCGCGGCGGCAAAACCTCGCACGCGGCGGTGGTCGCCAGAGGCATGGGCAAGGCTTGCGTGGCCGGCGCCGAGGACATCAAGGTCGATGTCCGGTCTCGCATCGCGATGGTCGGAGACATCTTAATCAAGGAAGGCGACTTGATCACGATAGACGGGAGCAATGGCAACATCTATCTCGGTCGAATCCCGACCATTCCGCCTTCATTCTCCGAGGAATTGAAAACCTTATTAAGCTGGGCCGATAGCATTGCCAAATTACGGGTACATGCCAACGTAGACACCCCGGAAACCGCGCGTCTGGCCGCCAGTTACGGCGCCAAGGGCGTCGGTCTATGCCGTACCGAACGCATGTTCAACGCCGCCGATCGCCTGCCGCTGGTCGTCGATATGATTCTGGCCCAAAATACCGAGGAAAGGGAGGCGGCACTCGCTAAGTTGTTTCCCATTCAGCGCGACGACTTCCAGCAACTGTTCGAAGCCATGTCGCCGCACCCGGTCACGGTTCGCCTACTCGATCCGCCTATGCACGAATTTCTGCCCAACGAGCATCAACTGCTGGACGAAATTGACGCCTTGAAACATTACCTGACGATTATCAAGGGCCAACGCGTCACGCTGGAAACCTTGGCCAAACCGCATGAATTACCCGCACCGTTCAACCGCCTCAACGAAGAAGTGGTGATTGACGCGTTGGCCAAAAAGCAGATGATGCTGAACAAAGTACTGGAGCTTTACGAAGTTAACCCCATGCTCGGCCACCGTGGCGTTAGGTTGGGCATGAGTTATCCGGAAATTTATCGGATGCAAATTCGCTCCATTCTGGAAGCCGCCGCGCGTTGCGTCAAACAAAAGACTCCGGTGGAGCCGGAAATCATGGTCCCGCAGGTCATTACCGCTCAGGAACTGATCAAGGTCAGACAGTATGTCGACGAAATTCAAGCGGAGGTGGAAAGTCAATACAAACTCAAGCTCAACTTCAAATTCGGCACGATGATCGAAACGGTCCGGGCCTGCACCCGAGCCGACAGACTGGCCACGACGGCGGCTTTCTTTTCGTTCGGCACCAACGACCTGACCCAAGCCACATTCTCGTTTTCGCGGGAAGACGCCGAGAACAAATTTCTGCCCTTGTACGAAGAATCCGGGTTACTGCAAGACAATCCGTTCGAAACGTTGGATGTGGAAGGGGTCGGCCGATTGATGAAAATGGCCGTGGAATTGGGCCGCAAACAACGGCCGGATTTGAAGATCGGCATCTGCGGCGAACATGGCGGACATCCGCGTTCGATCCGCTTTTGCCATAACATCGGCTTGAACTACGTCTCTTGCTCGGCACCGCGGATACCGATCGCTCGCTTAGCGGCCGCCCACGCCAAATTGTTGGAAGAGGCCACCGGTTAACAAGCGCTCGATCGGCTCGAGCCCGCCGATCCGTTAGCGTCCGACGCGATTACGTCCCGAGGCCTTGGCATTGTACAAGGCCTGATCGGCGGCGTGCAACAACTGCTCGAACTCCTGATGTTCGCGAGGTACTATCGTCGAAACACCCAAGCTAATCGTCACGAACTCCGATATCTTTGAATTGGGGTGAGGCAAACGCATGTTTTCGATGGCCTTTCTCAGAATTTCCGCCAATGCCAGAATTTGATTGGCGTCGCAGGCGGCCACAACGCAAAACTCCTCGCCACCGTAACGGGCGATCAAATCGCCGGGCCGGCGAAAAAAACGCTTCAAGGTCCGCGCGACTTGGCGTAAACATTGATCGCCTTCGGGATGCCCAAGGCTGTCGTTGTAGGCTTTGAAGTAATCGATATCGATCATGATCATCGAAATCGGATATTGATGCCGCATCGCCCGTTTCCATTCCCGCTTGACGAAGGCATCGTAATATCGGCGGTTGGGCAATAGTGTTAACGAATCCAAATAGGCCAATTGCAAACGGCTTTTCGCTTTGTCCAAGCGTTTACTGAGTCGAACTTGCGCGAGGTAGGACAATAGCAGCACGATAACGCCAACGCTGGCGATAATCCCATGCGTGACGCCTAATTGGCGTAGACGCTCGCTGATAAACGCATCGATACTCGCTACCGGGATACTGACGCTGATCGCGCCGCCGCCATCATCGTCCAGGCCTGCGCAAGTCAAACAATTTTCAGCCGTCGGCAGCGGCGCGATATACCGATAGTAAGGCTGATTATCCAGTACCGCGATTCCCCTGACGCTGGTCTCGCCGTTTCTAAAGGCCAGCAATGCGCGCAATTCCCAATCGTCGGCCTTGTTATCCGCCGACGAGGGCCGGATGCTGGCGACATGAAAACGAATCACGGTCTTGCTCTTGGCGGCATCCGCCAATTCACGGGCCATTTGGGTGGGGCCTATCCAGGCCAGCCGGCGGCCGTCCTTGGTTTCCACGAACGGCGAGGCGGTACTGTCCACCCGAATTTGGCCGTCGTCAACGGCGTACACCCCGCCATGAGAACTGTTCCATTGCCGAATCAACACAATGTGATCGAAAAACATGGCCGCCTGGCGGATAGCGATGTCCTCGGCATAACGCTTCGTATCCTTAAGCTGCTGGTAGTAGCTGAGGCTGATCAGCATCATCCACAAGACTGCATAAACCAGGAACGTGATCCTTCTCATTAATTGATTGCCTCGAAATTACTACCTGTGTAATCGTGAAAGTTCTTCGGGTGCCTGCCAAACAACCATACTATGGAGACATGGCGAATGCCAGCAAAAGCTGCCGTGATTCGGCCGAATTGAATTAGGCGAATGATGCTGGCACTATAACGGAATACTCGTAGCAAATGAATGAAACCTTTCACCCTTTACCGATGACCGACTTCGATCCAGATCATGCGCCGGAACCTGAGCACGACCACAATCTGTGCATTCGCAATGCCATCAGTGTAGCCGAACAACTTTGCTTGTCACGCGGCGTGCAACTGACGCCCATACGCCACAAAGTCCTGGAACTGATCTGGAACAGCCACAAAGCCGTCAAAGCGTACGACCTGCTCGACCAACTTCGACCGGTCAACGACGCCGCCAAGCCGTCTACCGTCTACCGAGCTTTGGATTTTCTGTTGGAACAAGGATTGATCCATCGGGTGGAAAGCCTTAACGCATTCGTTGGCTGCCACCGTTCCGGCACCCAGCACGATCAGTTGCTATTGATCTGCACCGCGTGTCACACCGTCGAAGAACGCGGCGCGCCGAGCGTGATCCAGTCGTTGAGCGAGGAATTGCAAACCGCCGGGTTTTCTCCCCAACGCAAGACTATCGAGATTCATGGACTGTGTCGCAGTTGTCGCCCGCAATGAGTCACGTTTTGGTAAAACCCAGCAAACATTGACCCAGATCAACGTCAATCTTCGGAAAATCGATACGATACAACCCATGTCACACGCTTTCCTACCGTTGACATGATCCTCTTGAAAGATAGATGCCTGGGCGGGAGCCTCAAAACTCCCGCCCTTTTTTATGCGCCGATCCTGCATCGAGCGCTTATCTTTTATAATCCCGGCTTGACTCCAATCCGACCGGTACCATGTTTTCCGATAGTCACCGCCAAATTCTCGATCAAGCCAACTTAAACTTTAGCGCCGACCAATTGGCCCGCGTTACTGAGCTACTCGCCAACCAAGCATTGATCAATGCCGCCGGCGACGAAGATTTAATCGCCGCGCTTGAGGTCGCCAACGCCCTCTACCGCGCGGGCGCCCCCATCGTCAGCGACGCCGACTACGATTTCGTGTATCTAAACGAGTTAAAGCGACGCCAACCCGAGCATCCCCTGCTTCACGAAGTCGAGCCTGAACCGGCATTCGCCGGCAAGACCGTCGATTTGCCGGTGGTGATGCTGTCCACCGACAAGGCTTACAGCCGCGAAGACATCGAACGCTGGGCGGCACGGATAGAGAAAGCCGCCGCCGATATCGGCGAGGACTTTCGCGCGCTGACCTTCAAGGTGACGCCCAAATTGGACGGCTACGCCGCCTACGACGACGGACAATTGCTGTATACACGGGGTGACGGCCGCAAGGGTCAGGACATCACCCGGGTGTTCGAGCGCGGCTTGCAAGTTGCCGGGCAAGGCGCGCGCGGCCTGGGTGCCGGCGAAATCGTCGTCGGCCGCCGCTATTTCGACGAGAATCTGGCCGAACACTTCGATAACCCCCGGAACTTTCAAGCCAGCGTCATCAAGGAAAAAGAACTTGAGGAACATGCTTTAAAAGCCATCGCCGACCACGCAGCGGTGTTTTTTCCGTTTGCCTTGCTGCCTCATTGGTCCGGTCCGTGGAGCGAACTGATCGCCGATTTCGAAGCTATCGTTCAGGACATCTGGCATAAAGTCGATTACGACGTCGACGGCGTGATTCTGGAAATCACCGACGAGCCACTCAAGCAATACCTCGGCGCGACCCGCCATCATCACCGCTGGCAGATCGCCTACAAGGAAAACTTGGCGACAGCCAACGTCAAAGTCGTGAGCGTAACGCCGCAAACCTCGCGTTCCGGGCGTATCACGCCGGTTGCCGAGCTGGAACCAACCCGCCTGAGCGGCGCCCTGCTCTCCCGCGCCACCGCCCACCACTACAAAATGGTGGTCGATAAAGGCATAGGTCCCGGCGCTTTGATTCGCTTGGCCCGCTCCGGCGAAGTCATCCCCAAAATTGAAGAAGTCCTGGAACCCGCCGAACCCGAAGTGCCGGCACACTGCCCCAGTTGCGGGCACGAGCTGATTTGGGATAACGATTATCTGATCTGCCCCAACAATTTGGCTTGCCCGGCCCAAATCAGCAACAGCATGGAACATTTTTTCCGGGTGCTGAAAAACAATGACGGCTTCGGCGCCGCGACGATCAAAAAGCTTTACGAGTACGGCATCCGCCGCGTTGACGAAATCTATACGCTGAGCGCCGAACAATTCGAAAGCATGAGCTTCGGCCCCAAACAATCGCAAAATCTGGTCGAGCAACTGTCGCGCAGCCGTAGCGAAGCAGTCGAGGATTGGCGTTTTCTAGCCGCATTCGGCGTGTTTCGAATGGGTTTGGGCAATTGCGAGCGGCTGTTGGCTCACTACCCGCTCGACCAGATTTTCGGGCTGACCGAAGCCGACATCGTCGCCATCGAGGGTTTCGCCGAAAAAACCGCGGCAGTGATCAGCGAAGGCTTCGCCAACATCAAGGACTTGTACGAAAAGCTGACCGGGCTTGGCTTCAACCTCCAAGCCAGCCAACGCAAAGGCGATTCGCCGGCGCATCCGCTATCCGGCAAGACCCTGGTCTTCACCGGCACCCTGCACAGCGGCAGCCGCGACGATCTCGCCAAGCAAGCCAAGGCCAAGGGCGCCAAGGTCGGCAGCTCTGTGTCCGCCAAGACCGACTACCTGGTGGCCGGCGATAACGTCGGCGCCAACAAAACCGCCGCCGCCCGCGACAAAGGTGTGACCGTCATCGACGAAGCGGAATTTCTGCAACTATTAAACGGAGACGTGGAATGACCCGCCCCATCGTGTTGTGCTTTTCCGGCCACGATCCCAGCGGCGGCGCCGGCGTACAAGCCGACATCGAAACCATCGTCAGTCACCGCTGCCACGCCGCCAGCATCATCACCGCGTTGACCGAACAGGACAGCCGCAACGTCAAAAAAGTCTTGCCGCAACGACCGCAAGACGTCGTCAATCAGGCGCAAACCCTGCTGGAAGATTTCCAGGTCGCCGCGATCAAGATCGGCCTGCTGGGTTCGGCCGAAATCGCCGTTGCGGTCGCCGACGTGATCCGCCAAGCCGGCAAAGTGCCGGTCGTACTCGATCCGGTGCTGGCCGCCGGCGGCGGCACCGATTTGGCCGGCACGGAACTGATCGCCGCCATCGTCGAACACCTATTGCCATTATCGACGTTGACAACGCCCAACAGCATCGAAGCCCGCCGTTTGACCGGTCTCGACGATTTGGCGGCCTGCGGCGCCAGACTGCGACAATTCGGCGCCGAACACGTCCTGATCACCGGCACCCACGAGGATTCCGCGTTGGTCCACAACCGTTTGTTCGGCCCGGAAAGTCTGGACGAAACCTTCAACTGGGAGCGCCTGCCGTATCACTACCACGGCTCCGGCTGCACGTTGGCTAGCGCCGTAGCCGCGTTATTGGCACAAGGCTTGGACCTGTTCAGCGCCGTCAACGAGGCCCAGGAATTCACTTGGCAAAGCCTACAAGCCGCTTACCGCCCCGGCCAAGGGCAACACAACCCGGAGCGCTGGTTTTGGCTGGATTCCTGAAGTTTCCCCCGCGCGGCCTGTACGCGATAACCCAGACCGAAGGCAAAGCCATCGCCCAAGTCCTGGCCGAAGTCGAAGCGGCCCTGCAAGGCGGCGCGGCCGTCGTGCAATACCGCGAGAAGCAGCCGCTGGACGCCGCCCGGCTGGCGCGCGAACTGCTCGTCGTCTGCCATGCCTATCAAGTTCCGCTGCTAATCAACGACAGCGTCGAGCTGGCGGCCGAAATCGGTGCCGACGGCGTGCATCTGGGCCGCGACGACGGCGACATCGCCGCCGCCAGAACCGCGCTCTGCAGCCACGCGATCATCGGCGTGTCCTGCTACAACGACGTGGACCGCGCGACGCGCGCGGAAAGAGCCGGCGCCGATTACGTCGCCTTCGGCCGCTTTTTCGCGTCCGGCTCCAAGCCGTTGGCGGCGCCGGCCGACATTGCCACGCTGTCGCTAGCCAAACAGACGCTGAATGTGCCCATCGTCGCGATCGGCGGCATCCTACCGGATAATGCTGGACAGTTGTTGGCGGCCGGCGCAGACTTGCTCGCGGTGATCGGCGGCCTGTTCGACGCCGAGCCTTTGCCCGCCGCCCGTCGTTTTCAAGCATTGTTTCAAGCCAACGGAGAACGCCATGCCTGACCATGTTTATCAAAAAATTGAATTGACCGGTTCGTCAGCCGTCAGTATCGAAGCCGCCATCGAAAACGCCGTCGCCAAAGCCGGCGAAACCATCAAGACCTTACGCTGGTTTGAAGTCGTCGAAACCCGCGGCCACATCGACAACGGCAAGGTGGCGCACTGGCAGGTCACCATCAAAGTCGGATATACCCTACCCTAACCTCGCATTTACAATGCCGTTGCCTGCTTGCCGATCGGATTCCGATGCGCCGTTTCATTCCAATTGAACGCCACTCACTTGGTGCTGCTGGTTATTGATGATCGGAATTGACGCCAAAGCTCTCGCTTATTGTCGCTGGGGACTGGTATTGCTGCTGTATGCGGGTTCGGGCGATTGCGCCACTTGGCAGGTCGGACCATCCCAAGAACTGAAACTACCCAGTCAGGCTGCGATAGTGGCCGGGAATGACGACATCGTCGAAATCGACGCGGGTCTGTATCCTAACGATGTCGCGACTTGGCCGCAGCACCGCTTGATTCTGCGGGGAGTCGGCGGCCGCGCGCATCTCGAGGCGATGGGTAACAACGCCGAAGGCAAGGCCACCTGGGTTATCAAGGGTGACGACGTCACGATAGAGAGCATCGAATTTTCCGGCGCCAGAGCCAAGGCCTTGAACGGTGCCGGCATACGTTTCGAAGGCACCAACTTAACGATACGCGATAGTCATTTTCACGACAATCAAATGGGCATCCTGACCGGCGCCAACCCCAGCAGCGAAATTACTATCGAAGGCTCCGAATTCAACGACAATACGGTCGATTATCGCTTGCTCGGCAAACTCGGTCACAACATCTATATTGGCGGCATCAAGCGTTTTACCCTTAATCACTGTTATGTGCATGACGCCAATACCGGCCATAACGTTAAGTCGCGAGCCCGCGAAAACTACCTACTTTATAACCGAATAGGCGATGAAACCCGCGCCTCGAGCTATCTGGTGGATTTCCCGGACGGTGGCGAGGCCTATTTGATCGGCAACCAATTCCGGCAAAGCGCCGCGTCGGAGAACCGCGCCATGTTGTCGTTTGCCGCCGAACACAATCAGACCTTGCCCCATCAAACGCTGATTTTGATCAACAACACGCTGGTCAACGATAAACCGGACGGTACGTTTCTGAACAACCACAGCATCGTCCGCCCTATTTTGATCAACAATTTACTGGTCGGTGCAAGTTTGATCGGCTTGGAATCGAGCGACCGACAGCATAATATCGTGGCGAACAGCGAAGGTTTTCGAAACCGAGGCGCGTTCGATTACCGGCTATCGGCCGGAGCGAGCGCTATCGATCAAGGCATCGATCCCGGCGTCGCCGCCAACGGCTTTCTGTTATCGCCCGCCTATCAATACCGGCACCCCGCGCGCATCGAAAAACGGCTCGGCTCGGGCGCCCTGGATGTGGGCGCTTACGAGTTTGCACCTTCCGATCAGCTGTCGCCCCCTGACCATACACATCCTCACGCGCGCGAACAACGCTCTCCAGTACCATCACGCTAAAATCAAATCGTCATCTCCGCCTGCAGCAAGCGCAGTTGATCGCGGATGCGCGCGGCTTCCTCGAACTCCAGGTTTTTGGCGTGCTGGAACATTTTTTCTTCCAGTTGCTTTAAGGTCTTGGCGGCCTGCTTGGGCGTCAGCGATTTATACTCGCCGGCCGGTTCGGCGGCCTTGGCGCGGGCATGGCTGATCGAACCGCCGGCGCCGGGGATCGAGAGTTCCAGAATGTCGGTCACCGATTTGAACACGGTGCGCGGCTGGATGCCGTGTTCGGCATTGAACGCCGTCTGTTTGTCGCGGCGGCGCTCGGTTTCGTCGATGGCTTGCTGC
The DNA here is from genome assembly GCF_050275925.1 of Methylomonas sp. MS20. Taxonomy (NCBI): domain Bacteria; kingdom Pseudomonadati; phylum Pseudomonadota; class Gammaproteobacteria; order Methylococcales; family Methylococcaceae; genus Methylomonas; species Methylomonas sp. MS20. The sequence continues at coordinate 2,082,066 of NZ_CP189962.1, read as the reverse complement.
ATCGAGCGAGTGATTTTGTCGCCGTACAGTATCACCTTGCCGTTGGCGTTGCGGGCGGCGCGGCCTATGGTCTGAACCAGCGAAGTCAGCGACCTTAAAAAGCCTTCCTTGTCGGCATCCAGAATCGCCACCAGCGACACTTCCGGAATATCCAGACCTTCGCGCAACAGATTGATGCCGACCAGCACGTCGAACACGCCCAAGCGCAAGTCGCGGATAATTTCCACCCGCTCGACGGTCTCGATATCCGAGTGCAGATAGCGCACCTTGATGCCGTGTTCCAGCAGGTAGTCGGTCAAATCCTCGGACATGCGCTTGGTCAGCGTGGTGACCAACACTCGCTCCCGAACGGCAATGCGTAGATTGATCTCGGACAACAGATCGTCGACTTGAGTCGTGGCCGGTCTGACTTCGACCTGAGGATCGACCAGACCGGTCGGCCTGACCACCTGCTCGACCACCGCGCCGGAATGCTCTTTCTCGTAACCGCCCGGCGTGGCCGACACGTAGATGCGCTGGCCGCAGATACGATCGAACTCGTCGAACATCAGCGGCCGGTTGTCCAGCGCCGACGGCAGCCGAAAGCCGTATTCGACTAGGGTTTCCTTGCGCGAGCGGTCGCCTTTGTACATCGCGCCGATCTGCGGCACCGTGACGTGGCTTTCGTCGATGATGACCAACGCATCGTTCGGTAAATAGTCGAACATGGTCGGTGGCGATTCGCCGGAATTGCGATCCGACAGATGGCGAGAGTAGTTCTCGATACCGGAGCAATAGCCCACTTCCAGTATCATCTCGATGTCGAACAGGGTACGTTGCTCCAGACGTTGCGCTTCGACCAGTTTATGGTTGTCGCGCAATTGCTCCAACCGTTCGGCCAGCTCTATCTTGATTTTCTCGACCGCGCTGAGCAATTGGTCGCGCGGCGTCACGTAGTGGTTTTTCGGGTAAATCGTATAGCGCGTCACCCGTTGCACGACTTCGCCGGTCAGCGGATCGAACATCGACATCCGCTCCACCTCGTCATCGAACAATTCGATGCGCAACGCGTGTTCCTCGGACTCGGCCGGAAACACGTCGATCACTTCGCCGCGCACCCGGTAGGTACCGCGACGCAGTTCGGTGTCGTTGCGGGTGTATTGCATTTCAGTGAGCCGGCGCAGCACGTCGCGCTGTTTGACCATGTCGCCGCGCACCAGATGCAGCACCATTTTGAAATAGGACTCCGGCTCGCCCAAACCGTAGATCGCCGATACCGTGGCGACGACCACGGTATCGCGGCGCTCCAAAAGCGCCTTGGTGGCCGACAAGCGCATTTGCTCGATATGATCGTTCAGCGAGGCGTCCTTGTCGATGAAGGTATCCGACGACGGAATATAGGCTTCCGGCTGGTAATAGTCGTAATAGGATACGAAGTACTCGACGCTGTTCTCCGGAAAAAACTCCTTCATCTCGCCGTACAATTGGGCGGCCAAGGTCTTGTTCGGCGCCAGGATCATCGCCGGCCGTTGGGTGCGTTGGATCACGTTGGCTATCGTGAAGGTCTTGCCGGAGCCGGTTACGCCCAACAGGGTCTGATGCAGTTCGCCGTCGTTCAGGCCCTCGACCAGTTGGGCGATCGCGGTGGTTTGATCGCCGGCCGGCTGGTAGTTGCTGCGGATTTTGAACGGCTTATGGCCGCCGGCCAGTTCGGCGACCTGATCCAGACCTTCCGGTCCGCCGCTGATCGCCACCTGACTGTATTCCATGCGCCGTTTACTAGTCATTGCCTTACTCCCGCATGCTATTGAAAATGACAGCCGGTTTCGGGCTGATCGTAACCCAGCGTATCCAGTTCGGTCTTGGGATGCAAAAAACCTTCGATCGGCGCCACCGACACCAGCGCGCGCGCCGCCGCCAGCAATATCGGCTGACGCAATTGGCCGTCCCAAGTTCGGAACGACAGCGGCATGCCTTTGTAGCCCTGCAACGCAAATTTATCGGACAGCATGTAGTCGCGGATCGGCGCTACCTGATTGGATTTGCTGCGCACCGCCGCCTCGCCAATCGCCCGCACCGCCAGATAGGCACCGTAGTCGGCCTCTTCCATCCAGCGGCCGGTATTGTCCTTGAAGCGGTTCTGCAACTGCACCGCGCCCCATTGTTCGTGCGTCCGGTGCCAGGACGTGGCTACTAAACCCTGGGTACCGATCACCGGACGCGGCAGCCAGGTGCGGTAATCTAAATATTCGCCGAACAGGCCCTGTTCATCGGCCACCACCAGCACGTCGTAATCTTCAATCTGGGTGAACACCGGCACGTCCGATTGCGCGGTACGGCGCGCATCGAAATCGTTGCTCCATGCCTTTTCGGCCACCAGCTTCAGGCCGAAACGTTTGGCCGCGCGTTTGATCGCCGCCGCGAAGGCTTGGTCGGCCGGTTCGCGGCCGGTCACCAAAAACCATTTTTGCCAGCGTTTTTTCAGCATGTATTGGGCCAGCGCGTCGGCGCGCATCGCCCGGCTCGGCAAAAGGTGCAACAAATTGCGCCGACACTGGCCGGCTCGCAGTTCGTCGTCGCTGCTGCTGGCGTCGAACAGCAACTTGCCTTGCGCGGCCGGCGAATCCGCCAATTTAAGCTGGGTCTCGGCGGGCAGATTCAGCACCACCAGGCTGCTATCGCCGGCTAGATGGCTGAAGGCCTGCAAAGCGTCGCCACCCACCGGCACGATCACTTTTTGCAGGTCGTATTGCTGGCCGGTGAATTGACCGGTGGTATTGTTATCGGCTACAGCCAACTCGGCGCCGACCAGGCCCTTGTTTTGGATGAAGGGGTCGAGATTGGACAAGGCCGGCGGCGCCTCGACCTCCTGACTGAAATAGACGATCTTGACGATTTGCTTGGCCGGCGCGGCGGCTGGTGTTGGCTTGGATTCCTGTTTGGCCGGCGGCGCTTTCGTTGCTTTGGAGACCGACTTCGCGGTCACGATGGCCGGTACTGTGAGCAAGGCGGCAATCAATCCCCAACGACTCCAGCGATAGAATGGCTTCATGTCCTTCCAATTGTTTTCGTAAAAACCGAATTTTAACGAAAATTCGTGCCGCGGCGTCAGCAATAATCCAGCGGGCGCTATTGAATTTCCAAGGCTTCCCGTCAATACTTAGCCACCTTCTAAACCAGCGCCTGTGCCATGTCCGAGTCAGACTTCCCATTGCACGATCACGACGATTGGGACCGGGAGATCAACCTGGACGCCGATCAGCCGAACCAGCGCATGGCTGTACGTTACCGGCGAACCGACCTGCGGGCGGCGATCAAGGTGCATAGCCTGTTATTTCCGCGCTTGTTTCATGTGGTACTCTACGACATCAGCAGCCGCGGCGCGGCAGTCATCAGCAACGACAAACTGAACCGCAAAAGCAAGGTTAGCCTGTACCTGATGTTCCCGGACGGCCAACGCTTTGACGTCGTCGCCACAGTGGTACACTGCGATCATAAAAAGCAGCGTTACGGCCTAAAATTCGACGGCCGCCACGCCGAGCTGGCCGAACACCTGCTGCACACCCAAACCGATTTGCACTTCAGCTAATTGCATCTATGCCCGTTCTTAGTCAAATACACGTTTACCCTGTCAAATCGCTGGCCGGTTTTCAGGTAAACGTCTGGCCGGTCGACCAGCGCGGCTTACAATACGACCGTAAATGGATGTTGGTCGATACCGACCGGCAATTTCTCAGCCAACGGCGACTGCCGAAAATGGCGTTGATCAAAACCCGTATCGAGAGCGATGCGCTAATCCTGTCGGCGCCCGGTCAAGCGGAATTGCGCCTACCGTTACTCGAAGTCGCCGGCGAAGCGATCGAAGTCACGGTTTGGGACGATCGTTGCCTGGGGATAGGCTGCGGCCCCGCGGCGGATGAGTGGTTGAGTCGATTTCTGGACCGCGATTGCCGTTTGGTCCGGCAGGCCGACGTCGACGTCCGCAAAGTCGATCCAGACTATGCCTTCGATACCGATCAGACCGGTTTTTCCGACGGCTTCCCATTTTTACTGGTCTCGGAAAACTCGCTGAATGCATTGAACATGGCAATGCAATTACCCTTGGATATGAACCGGTTTAGGCCAAATCTGGTGGTCGCTGAATGCGACAGTTATGCCGAGGATACTTGGCGCCGGATCTCCATCAACGATATCGTGTTCCGCCTGCCCAAACCCTGCTCGCGCTGCGCGATTCCGACGATCGATCCGGAAACCGCACGTCCCGGTAAGGAGCCTTTAACGACGTTAAATCGACTACGCAAATGGAACAACAAAGTCTATTTCGGTCAAAATGCCTTGCACGACCGGACGGGCTTGCTTAGCGTCGGTCAGCCCGTTGTCATTCACGAGACCGGTTCGGCGCAACCTCCGTTAGGTAAAGACCGTTAAAACATTCCAGCGCCGTTCGATCGCTTGGTGATCGCACCGTACGCTAAGACGTCACGACCAAATCCGAACACTGTCAGCGACATCACATCCCTATTCGCGTAACGGGTTGATCGACATAGAATAAACTCCGGTCGAAAGCGCCAATTGCGGATGTGCTAGCGCAAACTCAGGACCTTATTGAATTGATAGCCATTGCGCTTGGAAAAGTTGCCGAAGTCGCCTAGCGATAGGCCAATTCACAACGCGGACTGGTTCGCAAATTCGATATATTGATCGTTGGCACGTGCGGCACTCTCATTACGCGAAACCCACAAAATCGGGTTGAAATAGGCGGCCGTGATGGCCTCGGATCCGTAAGAGTGAATGGAGTATTCGATACTTCGCTAAACTTTTAGGCATTACATCCTGCGTAGCGAAAAGAGGGCGTTGGAATTTTCCGCACAACTAATAAAGTTTTCCAGCTAGTTGACGTTAAATTGTAGGCTATACTCACGGCGCCTATCCTTACGGCGCGCGGCCGCAAGAGCGAATAATAACTATACAAAGCATTTCTGGAGATTCGAATGTTGATGATGAACTGGCATTCCGTAGGTGTGAAAGTAGTAGCGATTACGATGTCGGTACTCACTGGTGTCGGCATCCTAATACTGATTGTCTACGCCAATGTCGGCAAGCAAAAGATGATCGATCGGGAGATCGAGTCGTCACGTCAGTTATTGGTTTTGTCGGAGTCGATTCGCGACAATGTCGTCAAGAAATGGGAGACCGGCGTCTATTCTCCCGAACAGCTCAATCAACTCATCGATAAATTCGGCTTGGCGAAATCCAGAGAGTTGGTGCTAGCGACCGTGCCAACCGCGAACGCCTGGGATGTCATAGAAACCAAGGCCAAGGAATACGGCTTCCGTTTCAAGGCGCCCGCTAACAATCCGCGTAACCCGCGTAACGCCGCCGACGAAATCGAACGCACCGCATTGGATTATTTTCGGAATAATCCGAGCGCCAGCGAATACAGTTACATCGATGAAGACAAGCAGGAAATCCGCTATCTGCGGCCAGTTAAATTGGCCAAACAATGCGAACTGTGCCACGGGGATCCGCAGAACTCGCAGTCGCTTTGGCGTAACGACAAAGGCCAAGACCTGCTCGGCTATACGATGGAGAATCGGCATGCCGGCGATTTGCACGGAGCCTTCGAAATCATTACGCCGTTCTCGGTGGCATTGGCCCAGTTAAAATCCGATACCTATTACGCCATCGGGTTTTTAATTGCCACGCTATTTATCATCGGCTTCACCGGCTACTTTATGATGAGCAGAATCATCATCGGTCCGCTAACCGCGTTGGCGCTCAAGCTTCAGGACATATGCAGCGGCGACGGCGACTTGCGGGCTAGACTGGATGCCTCCGGTAAATCGGAGTTCGCCTGGGTCGCTCATAGCTTTAATTCCTTTGTCCGTAAAATTGCCAAAACCGTCGATGAAATCAGCGCGACTAGCGAAAAACTGGCCAGCGCCTCGCACAAATTGGCGACCATCACCAATACGACACAAAGCGGCGTCGAAAGGCAATTGCACGAGACCACGCTGGTCGCCAACGCGATGAAGCAGATGACCTCGACGGTTCAGGATGTCGCTAAAAACGCGGTCCGAGCGTCCGAGGCCGCCGAAATTGCCGATAAAGAAGCCTCGACCGGCAAGAACATCGTCAAGGACGCGGTCAACGGTATTAACAGCTTGGCCAGCGAAGTTGAAAATGCCGCGAATGTGATTCACGAATTGGAAAACGACAGCAACAGTATCGGCGAGGTGCTTGGCGTGATCCAAGGAATTGCCGAGCAAACCAATTTGCTGGCTTTAAACGCTGCTATCGAAGCGGCTCGGGCCGGCGAACAAGGCCGCGGTTTCGCGGTCGTCGCCGATGAAGTCCGAACACTGGCCAGCCGGACTCAAAATTCGACCTTGGAAATTCAGCAAACCATCGAACGTTTACAAGGGCGCGCCAAACAAGCCGTCTCGGTAATGGAGAACGGCCGCAAACGTGCCGCTTCGAGCGTGGATCAAGCGGCATCGGCCGGCGAATCGATCACCTCGATCAGCCAGCGCATCGATACGATCAATGACATGAACAACCAGATTGCCAGTGCCGCCGAAGAACAAACCGCGGTGGCCGAGGAAATCAATCGCAATATCAGCAACATCAGCCACGTGTCCGAAGAAACCTCGATTGGCGCGAAAAACACCGCCGACGCTTGCCGGGAATTGCTGGAACTCGCCAATCAACTTCGCACGACCGTTGGTAGCTTTAGAACTTAGGCTAGCGAATCAGCCTACCTAGCCTAGGTAGGCTACGCCCCGTTATCGCGTCGCCAAATGACGTCTATACTTTTTACCACGGAGCCCAAACATCGTGAGCGGTGTCTTTGCTCCGTTGTAAAAACAGAAATTCGTTTTTGTTGAACTTAAAATCATCCATGGCCGAATGCCGCGGATGATCGTCGCATACTCCGCATCTAGGTAGCGTTGGACTCTCCACGCCATCCGGGCTTGCGGTTTTTTAGGGACAAGAGAGCAACCATGCCAGCGTCAATTAACCAACTATTCGATCAAATCCACCAACTTCCGCAAATTCCCGAAGTCGTCCGAACTATTGTCAAACAACTCAACGATCCTAATTTCCACATGCCGCAAATCGTCAAGGATGTGGAAAAAGAACAAGTCATTACGTTAAAGGTATTACGGCTGGTCAATTCCGCCCACTTCGGCCTATCCCGAAAAGTAGGTTCGATAGAAGAAGCGGTCACGATGCTTGGCACCAATCAACTAAAAACCTTGGTCATTGCCTCCGGATTTGTCGGTTCGTTTCCGAAGCTGGCCAATTTCGATCTCAAGCTATTTTGGCGAACAAGCTTTCGAACGGCTACGCATGCCGGCTGGCTTGCCACGCAAGCTGGCTTGCAAACCGATATTGCCTACACGGCCGGTTTGATAGCCGACCTTGGTAACGTGCTGATCCATTTAGGACTACCCAGCGAGGCTAACGAGATCGATCAACACGTCAAAGCCGGCAATTCGCGTTCCGATATCGAGCTGCGCCGGCTGGGGTTCGTGACGCCGACTGCGTCCGCGGAACTCTGCCGCCGCTGGAAATTTCCCGACGACTTAACCCAGGCCGTCGAACAATCGGCCGATCCGTTGGCATCAGGAACGCCAAATCGCTTGGCATGCGCGGTCTTTTTAGGTCGTTTTACCGCAAATGCTCTCGAAGCCAATCAATCCTCCGACCAGATTATTAAAGCCTTTCCACTAACGGTCGCCGAAGGTTTGAGTTTATCGGCGGATTTCGTTCAATCGCGCTTGCACGAGATGCTGGAATTGGGCAGCGATTTGGACGAATTGATCGATTGAGTAAAATTAACGCTGCATCAGCCCCAAATTGACGGCAATGTGCGCCAATTCGGTCGTCGTCGCGACTTGCAGTTTCTTTTTGATCTGCGTGGCATAATTGGCGACCGTTTTATGGCCCAAACACAGTTGGTCGGCAATTTTGTGGACCGTCAAACCTTGCGCAAGTAAACTGAAGACGTCAAATTCCCTAGGCGAAAAATCGGCAATAATCGTCTGATGATTGCCGGACAAGTACTCGCCGGAGGACTTCATCAAGCCGCGCTCCACATAAGTGACGCCTTGCAGGACCGCGGCTATCGCTTCGGCCAAAATTCCGGGGGCGCTGTTCTTGGTGATATACCCCAAGGCCCCGGCATCCAAGGCCCGACTGACGTAGACTTGCTCTTGGTGGACGCTGAATACCAGTATTTTCGCGTCGGCGTCACGCTGTACGATGCGACGAATCGTTTCCAGACCGCCAATGCCCGGCATCGACAAATCCATGACCAACACGTCCGGCTTTACCTCTTGGTATAACTGTATCGCTTGTTCACCCCGTTCGGCTTCGCCGATCACCTCAATGCCGGGACTGGCCGACAACAACATCCGAAATCCGGCTCTGACTACCGCGTGATCGTCCACCAACAAAATACCGACAGCGCGTTTCATGCCAAAGGTATCCTAGCTTGTATGGTCATCCCGCTATCGGGTGCGGACCGGATATCCAGCTCGCCGTCAAGCGACTTGATCCGCTCCTTGATGCCGCGCAATCCAAACCCCCGATTGACGGTCGTCAAATCGCAGCCTCGACCGTCGTCTTCGACGCGCAATTGCAACAAGGCTGGCCGATTGAGTTTACGCAAAACGATCGCAACCCGTCCAGCCTGAGCATGCCGCACGACATTGGTCAGGCACTCTTGTATCACCCGGAAAATCTGAATGGTGACCGCCTTGTCCAAACTGTCGACCTCATCGCCGCAATCGATGGTTAGGTTCAAATCGGGGTTACGCTCCGACCAATGATTTACCAAGTCCTCCAACGTGGCTTTCAAACCCAGCTCAGTCAGAACCAAGGGATGGAGTTGCTGCATCATCGAACGGACGACGGTCATCAAGTGATCGCAAATATCGCTGATGGCCGAGGTAATCTTGGCCGTATCCGCGCGCTGGTGAGCCGCCGTCACCGCCATGACCTTGATCGCGGTTAACGACTGCCCAAGTTCGTCGTGTAATTCTTGCGACAGCCGTTGACGCTCTTCTTCCTGTATGGCTAACGAGTGTTGCGTCAATGCTCGATTTTCCTGACGACTCTTTTCCAATTCGACGGTCATATGATTGATGGCATTGGCGATACTGTCGAACTCCATCGTCGAAAATTGCGGCAATTGGTAGCGATATTGGCCGGTTTCGATAATGCGCAAGGCTTCCACAATCGAGACAATCGCTTTCAGCGATTTACTCAACACCAAATTGACCGCTAAAAAACTCAGTAAAGTCAGTAGCGACAGGGATGCGAAAAAACCGACACTCTCCTCCCACACCTCGGTAATCTCGTCCAACGGCTGGGCTTGAATGACCAAGGTCATCGGTTTGCCGTCCCTGGTATGCAGCTGATGTTCGACCTTCGGATAATCGCTTCGCACCCAGGTCACGAACCATGCGGGCGGCATGTCTTCGGGATGACTCGGTTGGCCCGCTCCGGAAAAATGTACCAATTGGCCGTCCGGCTTCAGCAACTGAATGCTCAGATGCCTGGTTTGTTGTAATGCGCTGAACCGTGACAGATCTTCGACCGGCGCATCCAAACCCAGCGATATTAACTGCACCGCCATATTGATCGAGGCGTCAACCTCTTTCTTAACGGCCTGCCGCGCCTGCCAAATCGCAATCGCGCCGCCGATCAGTAAGATACAAAGCGAGGACAGCAGTATCCGTGAAATGATCTGATTTCTTAAACTCATCGAGGCGGTCATCGGAATTAATCGGCTATTATCTTCGGCCCGCTCCCGATCGACCATAGGAAAAATTCTCGATTGATTAAGACTCGCACTGACAGCTTGTGTGGAGAATTAGCCGGGGCGGCCTACCCACCTCTGCACAACCAAGCTTCCGATCATATCGCCTTCGACGTTGACCATGGTGCGCACCGTATCGAGCAACCTGTCCACCGGCAACAAGATGGCTATCGCTTCCGCCGGCAAGCCCACCGATTGCAATACCATCACCATCGTCACCATTCCCGCGCTGGGTATGCCCGGCGCTCCCATGGCCGCCAGCATCGTCGTGAAACACACGATCAATTGCTGCGTCAAATCGAGCTCGATACCGGCCAGATTGGCGACGAACAAGGCTGCCGCCGCTTCGTAGAGCGCGGTACCGTCCATATTCATAGTCGCTCCCAACGGCACGACGAATCCCGCGATTTCGGCATCCACATGCAAGTGCTGCTCGACGCAGCGTAGCGTCACCGGCATCGTTGCCGAGCTGGAACTGGTCGCAAACGCGGTTAGCAACGCTTCGCGCGCGCCGTTAAAAAAGGTCAACGGCGCCATGCCGGTCGCCCCATACAAAAGCAGCGGCAACACCACAAAGCCGTGCAGCAGCGTAGTCCCGATCACGACCGCGACAAACTTGGCCAAGGTTGCTAATACGGCGGCATTTTGCGTGGCGACCAACTGAATCAACAAGGCCATGATGCCCAGTGGCGCCAGACGCATGATCCATCCGACCAAGCGCAGCATTAACTCCAGTGTTTCACGAAGCAGCAATAATATGTTCCGGTAGCGCTGTCCGCCGACCACCAATGCGATTCCGAGTAATAACGCAAATACCACGATTGCTAATATATTGGCTTGCGCCAACGCGGCGAACGGATTCATGAACAAGCCGTGCAGGAAACTGGCGGCGAATTCGAGCGGCGTCATTTGCTTGGCGGCGAATCCGGCGGTGGCGTCGCGAAACCAAGTCCCCGACTGACCGGCACCCGGCTGAAACAGATGCGCGGCCGCCAAACCCAGCGCGATCGCCAACGCCATCGAGAACACAAAAAAACATAATGTTGCGACCCACACCCGTTGCAACTGGCTATGCTGACGGAGATTGGCGACACCGACCGCGATCGAAGCGAACACCAGCGGGACCAATACCATTTTCAACAAATCGACAAATACATTGCCGACTAATCCAGCCAGATACAAACCGACTTTCACGCCGGGCGCATCCGGCCCGGTTGCGCCGAAACCCAAGCCAATCGCGAGCCCTAACAGTGCCGCGACAAAAATCTGTTGGTTTAGCGACCGAGGCATGATTGCCACCGGCCCAATCGCGGCGCGACCGGGGCTGCGGCACGCAAAACGCGTATGAAACCGCAATAATATCGAGACTGCACTGGACAACAGCGAGCTGAAGATGTCATCGGCGCTTATGCCGTATCCACTTTACGCAATTTCTCGACCAATGTCGTTCGACGCATATTCAGCAATTTGGCGGCGTGAGCTACGACGCCGTTACACTCTTCCAGCGCCTGGCGGATCAATTCGTTCTCCAGTTCAGTCAGATATTCTTTTAGATCGATACCTTGTTCGGGCAAGTGTATCGCCCCGACGCCACCAGGTACTGCCGCACCCAAACCCTGATGCTCGGCTGGGCGGTATACGTGAATTTCCTGGTCCGGCAAAGTCGCCGGAAGATGATCGGGTATTTCGTAAGCTTGAAACTTTTCCGGCAAATCGCCGGTATCGACCAACGCATCGGGCTTAATGATGGCCAGCCGTTCGATCAAATTCGACAATTCCCTGACGTTGCCCGGCCAATGGTGTTGAGATAAGACCGCGACCGCGCGAGGACTCAATCTGACGGAACCGCGATTCTGCGCTTCCATACGGCTAATTAGATCGCTTACCAGATAAGGAATGTCCTCGGTGCGTTCGCGCAAGGCCGGAACTTCGATAGGGAATACGTTCAAGCGATAAAACAAATCCTCTCTAAACCGTTTTTCGGCAATCTCCTGCTCCAGTTGACGGTGAGTTGCCGCTACGATGCGGACGTCGCAATGTATCGTTTTATTACTGCCGACGCGCTCGAAAGTGCGTTCCTGCAATACTCTCAATAGCTTGACCTGCATGGGCATCGGCATATCGCCTATCTCATCGAGAAACAAGGTTCCGCCCTCGGCCAGTTCGAATCGGCCTTGCCGAGCGGTCAATGCACCGGTAAACGCACCTTTCTCATGACCGAACAGCTCACTTTCGAGCAACTCGCCGGGGATAGCGCCGCAATTGACCGGTACAAAGGGTTTGTCCCGACGGGAAGAGCCGCGATGCAAGGCTTGAGCAACCACCTCCTTACCGGTGCCCGACTCGCCCAAAATCAGTACGGTGGCATCGGATTTGGCCACTTGATCGATCAGTTCGCGCGTCCGGGCGATCGCCCGGCTAATGCCGGCCAAGCCCTTATCGGAACGCGACTTTTTCGGCGACTCGGCAGGCTGAAAACTATCGAGCAGTTGAATCAACTCGGGATAGACCGTGGGCCATTCCAGAATCTTGGTGACCAATTGATGAACAGGGGTCGCTAACGCCTGCTGCTGGCCTCCTGCCTCGACCAACACCACAATTGGCGCTCCACTCGCGGCATCAGCGACCGACTTAAGCAGAATCGCCAATTTATCGTTGGAACCGCCAACAAACACCACGTCCGCCTCTCGGCATCGGTCCGATGCGGTTTCGAACTCCTTCACTGTAAGGGTGTATACCCGATATTCCAAGAACTTGAGTACGGTTTCCACTTGCTGGACCCGAACAGGATTGTCGTCAATGAGTAAAATTTCTGGCAAAGCCATGCTTCGTTTCTCTGGAATAGCCTGACGGTACGATTTAGGGTAGGAATGGGCTTTAAGTTAAGCACCGAAACCCTACATTGTCAAAATGCTAGCTTTTCAATTTATTGCAATAAATTGTTGAAGTGGTTTGAATGAAGCATACGTCATTCCACTCCGTTGGGAGGACGTTTAGGCTTGACAAAAACTCTCCAGTAGACAAACTAAGCCGATGTTCCACTGCCAAGAGCACCGTTGCCTTGAACGATATTTCCCTTAGTATACTCTTCGGTATACTGGCCGCACTGTTGTTGATTTCCGCGTTTTTCTCCGGTTCGGAAACCGCGCTGATGACGCTAAACCGTTACCGCCTGCAACATCTAGCGAAAAAAAAGCACAAGGGCGCGGTCAAGGCTCAGACACTGTTAAAGCGACCGGAGCGCCTGAACGGGCTAATTGCCCTTGGTTATCACCTGGGAATTGTGCTCACTGCTTCACTGACCACCGTCATCGCGTTGCGTTTGGGGGGGGAACCATTGATTTTACCGGCAGTGGCGGTGCTAACCGGTTTGATACTGATTTTTTCGGTCAGTATTCCCAAAACCCTGGCGACTTTCAGACCTGAAAGACTGGCATTTTTCTCCGCTTGGTTTTTCATCCCTCTAGTGAAACTACTATATCCAGCGGTTTGGACTCTAAATTTACTATCCAGGCTGTTGCTACGAATATTCGGCGTCAACAGTAGCAAAGCCGACTTGGTGACGCGAGATAAGGAAGAGTTAAAAAACATCGTCTCCGATGCTAATCATTCGATGCCGACCCGCTATCAAAACATGCTACTCAGTATCTTGGATCTGGAATCGGCCAGCGTCGCCGACATTATGACGCACCGCAATGACGTGGTCGGTATCGATATTGAGGAGCCACTCGAGGACATCATTGCCCAGCTGCAAAAAAGCCCCCACACCCGGATGCCGGTCTACAAAAAACATATCGACCGGGTGATCGGCTTTTTGCATCTGCGTACCGTGTTGGCACAAGTTAGCCAACCAGATTTCGATAAACAAAAAATCGTCAATAGCCTCGCCAAACCTTTTTTCATACCGGCCGGCACGCCCATTTCGAAGCAAATGCAGATATTTAAATCCGAGAAACTGCGGATCGGCCTAGTTGTCGACGAATACGGCGACGTATTGGGATTGGTCACGCTAGACGATTTGCTGCAAGAAATCCTCGGAGAGTTGATCGCCGAAGAAGCCGACATCAAAGTTCAAAAAGACGGCAGCTTTTTGGTCGATGCGGGTACGACAGTTCGCGAGCTCAACCGGCTCACCAATTGGCAATTACCCACCGAAGGCCCCAGAACCTTAAACGGCTTAATCATCGAATACATGGAAACCATTCCCGAGCCAGGAACCAGCATCAAGCTCTACGGACATGTCATGGAAATTCTCAAGCGAGACGATAATACGATCAAACTCGTAAAATGCCATTCGCTGGTTTGACGCGAAATGCAAAAAAAAGGCGCTAACTCTAAAGTTACCGCCTCAAAGCATTAGGAAGAAATATAACGCAACTTTAACTGTTAACCGAACAAAAAAGTTAGCGTTAGATTAATCGAGTCAATACTGATTGAAAATGTGGCATATTGTCGCAGCAGCATAATGCCTCCCGGTTTGGAGACGACATTATCTCAACCAACCCTTCCGTTTAAAAAAAACAAAAGGCGCTACCACCGAAATCGTCATCAATACCAGCGCGAACGGATACCCCAACGCCCATTTCAACTCCGGCATGTTATCGAAATTCATACCGTATATGCTGGCGATCAGCGTTGGCGGCAACATCGCGACAGACGCAACCGAGAAAATTTTGATGACCTTGTTTTGGTTAATGTTGATAAAACCAACCGTCGCATCCATCAAAAAATTGATCTTATCGAACAAAAACGCGGTATGACTGTTTAACGATTCGATATCACGCAAGATTTGCTGGGCGTCATCCAGTTGCGTAGTGTTCAACAATTTGCGGCGAATCAGGAACGACACCGCGCGCTGCGTATCGAGCATATTACGACGAATCCGGCCGTTCAAATCCTCTTCCTCGGCAATGTCTGCCAGTATAGCCGCAGCCTCCTCATCGCTGATATTTTGACTCAATACCTGCTTGCTGACATTTTCCAGCTGCGCATAGACGTTTTCCAAGGCATCAGCCGAATATTCCGCTTCCGCCCCGTATAAATCCAGCAGCATATCCTTACAGTCCGATACGAAGCCGGGTTGGGTTCTGGCACGTAAACGTTGCAAACGAAAAACCGGCAACTCCTCGCTGCGTACCGAAAACAACATCTCACCGCGCAAAATAAAGGCAACCGGCACGCTACGCGATTTACCCTCCCGATCCAACAAAAAATCCGAGTGAATGTGAATCTCGTGTTGGTCCTCGACATAAAAGCGCGCGCTGGCCTCCAAGTCGGTCAAGTCCAGCGGATCCGGAAGGTCCAAGCCGTAGTGCTGGCCGATCAATGCGCGTTGAGCCTTACTCGGCGCCAACAGATCGACCCAGATCGGCTGAATCGCCAACAAGTCGTGACGACAGGTAATCGCGACTTTCGACAAACGTCCGTCGACCAATTCAAAGGCGCTCATTTGGCCGACGCCGCAATGCGGCTCCCGGTCGCCGACCAAGGCTTCCCGCAACGCATCCGACAACTCCCAGAGTACGTCGTCCTGACGAGCGTCTTCCACTTGTTCCCATACCAAGCGGGCGTCGTCCAAATCTATGGACTGCAAAATATGCCCGATTTCAACCGCGGACAATTTGTCGAGCACGCTACGCAGTTCCACCATGTGCTGTTTTTGCACCAACGCGGTAACGAGCTTGCGTCTAGGCATGGTTTGATTGCTCAACATACCTTCGACCAGCTTATGCTTTCTCAACAAATCGTTGACGGTTTGTAGCGACAAGGACAACTCCAAGGGGAATAAGGTCTACAGGGTGGCATGATCGTCGAATGTACTCGAAGCATACTTATCGAGCGGATTTTTCAAAAAACGGGAGGCCTAAGCCTCCCGAGTCGTTGCGGAATAACAAGGACGCAACGGCGTGCGTCCCGCGCGGTCAAATGCGTCCGTACTGGTCTTCGTAGCGCACGATGTCATCCTCGCCCAAATAACTGCCAGACTGGACTTCGACCATTTCTAGCGGGATGACGCCAGGGTTCTCCAGGCTATGAATCACACCCAATGGGATGTAAATGGATTCGTTTTCCGAAACTAGAATTTTTTCGCCATTCTTGTCGACCCAGGCTGTTCCTTTAACAACCACCCAATGTTCGGCGCGATGATGGTGCTTTTGTACCGACAGTTTCGCGCCTGGTTTGACGACAATGCGCTTGGTCTGATGCCGATCGCCGCAATCGACCAAGTCATAGTGTCCCCAGGGACGATAGACTTTACGATGAACGTTGGCTTCGCTACGCTTCAATGTCTTCAATTGTTCAACGACTTCCTTCACATCTTGCACTCGATCCTTTGCCGCGATCATGACCGCGTCGTCGGTTTCTACGACAATCAGGTCGTCAACGCCAATCACCGCAACCAACTTGTTGCTGGAATGCACAAAGGAATTACGGGTATCGACGGTCAACACGTCGCCTTTGATCGCATTGCCGGAACCGTCCTTATCGGTCACGTCCCACAGCGCGGACCAAGAGCCAACGTCATTCCAGCCGGCATCCAACGGTATCACCGCCGCCTTATCGGTTTTTTCCATGACTGCATAATCGATCGAATCCGACGGACATGTCGAGAATGTCTGTTTGTCCAAACGTACAAAATCCAAGTCGGGTTTGGCGGCTTGCAGCGAAGCGCGGCAAACCGCCAACATTTCCGGATTGAAGCGCTCCAGCTCGCGCAGAAAAACACCGGCTTTAAACGCAAACATACCGCTGTTCCAAAAGAATTCGCCGCTTTCCAGATAACGCTGAGCGGTTTGCGCATCGGGCTTCTCGACAAAGGCATCGACTTTGTAAGCGGGGCCATAGCGTAGCGAACCGCGCTTGATATAGCCGTACCCCGTTTCGGGTTCGGTCGCGACAATTCCGAAGGTCACCAGCAAATCCTGTTCCGCCAATGCACGAGCCTCCAGCACCGCATGGTGGAATGCAGCTCGGTCGGCAACGACGTGGTCGGCGGGCAGTACCAACAACACGTCGTCCTCGGCGGCACTCAACGCGGCCATTGCCACGGCCGGCGCGGTATTTTTGCCGACCGGCTCCAGAATAATCGCGGCTGGCCTGACGCCGATTTCGCGCAATTGCTCGGCCATCATGAAACGATGATCCTCGTTACATACGGCGATCGGCGCTTTTAATCCAGCTAAACCATCCAGCCGCAATACCGTTTCCTGAATCATCGTATAACCCGAGACCAACGGTAAGAATTGCTTGGGATATTGACCGCGCGAAAGTGGCCACAGTCGCGTTCCAGAACCGCCTGAGAGTATTACCGGTGTCATAGTTTGGTTTCCTTGCATCGAAATAAAAAACAATGGGGGTAGTCTAGCATCATGCTTGCATCGGGCGTCAACCTGAGGATGGACATCGCAAGCGGACGCATTTTCGCGTGAAGCGGGTAATTCACCGCTAGAGAGCATCCTCGGTTCATTGACAACAAACCGCCAAAACTCGTTGCAATCTCGCCCGGCCTTCGACCAGATCGTCACCGATCACTTCGGTATACAATACGATCAACATTTCCGGATCGGCATCGCCAGTTAATCGTTTTAGCAATTGCCACCATTTCGCTCGATAATCGCTCGCGGTATTGAAGTTGCCGACACGATACCATCGATACACAAGCAAGTTTCGGGCCTCGCTTTTCAACAGCGACTCGACGACTTCGCCCGACGTTCCATCAGGCCAATCTACCTGTACCGCTCTTTCGGAAGCCATACGCCAGACTTTATGCTTTTGCGGCACCAGAAAATTTTGGGAGTTCACCAATTCTCCGCCCTGCGATTCGTCACCGAAATTCGCAAAATACATCGCCACTGTTCCAGATGGATCGTCAACCGCGTTTTTTACCTCCGCCATGACGCCATTGAAAGTTGGCCGCCATCCCCAATCTGGCGGCGATTGAACAGCCCCCCCACTTCCTCGGAGCGTGACTATTTGGTCAGGTATGGCAGCCGCTACCGCCTGCCGAGCGGCCAAACTCCGAAAGACGATAGGCCAAGCAATAAGACCTATCACGACGACGGCTATCATCGGCAACAACCCCTGATACCTCGTCATCGGCTCAGGCATACTTTGCTCGGCCGATGTATCGGCAATTGTTTCTTGGTCGGCCCAAAACGAACCGGCATAAAACAGCAATAGCATGACCAGCCCGAAAAACAACCAACCGTAAATAATATGATCGACACCCACAGCCAATTTCATGCCACTAAAATGACCAATCATCACGATCATGTAAGCACGCAAACCGTTCGCCAGAATCGGCGTTAAAAACGATGCGATAATGAATAGGGTTCGTTTTCGTAAGTTACGGAAATTCAAATACGCGTAGACAAGACCCAAGGTCAACGAAGCAATTAAGTAGCGCAAGCCACTACATCCCTCCACTACCGACCAGTTCCCGGAAGTCAGCATAAAAAACATGCCGTCACGGTAAACGCTCATGCCTGTAAGGCGTATCATCCACACCACAAATGACGCCGTGTATTCCATCATCCACGGGATGAACGCTTCCCCGAAAGGCACCATCAAGTAAAGAAACAGGATGGGAAACAGCATTTTTTTAATAACCGATCCACCCAATAGCGCCCAATAACCGCCGATCAGGATCGTTACGACAGCCCATTGCTCCAAAACCAGCACATGGACCAATTTCGCCACCAACCAAACGAACCCGCCTATAGCCGTCACTAGCAAGCCCAGCCAGGCACTCTCGGGTTGCAGATTTCGGTAACAGTGGCGTCTGGACCAGATCAACCAAAGGCTGATCGGCGCCACCAAAAAACCGTGAGTAAATGTCTCGGATCGCGACCAAATCTCGACAATGGATGCCCAAGTCGAAAAAAAAGCGCCGACACAGACCAAGGTCACCAAAACGACACCCGCGACCGGATACCGCCACTGAATGGGCAAAGCCCCGAAAATCAACATTCGCTTCCTCAACTTTGGTTTTATGACAGCTCAGCAAGCCCCGCGACCGGGCCTGGATACATTTTAGAATAGGCATGTGACATGCGATTGTCGATTCGATACCGCGTCGCGATAAAATTCACGGTGTCGAACTGTCGCTTGCTTATCCCAGCGGATTCTCTGCTACGATGTATATCCGCCACCCCGCCAGATCCGTTCAACTGAGTATTATCGAACAATGTTAATCGTGATTTTGTTTTTTTTATGCCTATGGTTAACCGCGTTGACCGTGCTTTGGTTCTGGAAAAAGCCATTGTTCATCGCCACTTGGCGAGAACCTTACTTCGCCGAAACGCCGGTATTGATTGAAAGCGACGACTGGGGGCCTGGCGGAGATTATCAGGCTGAAAGACTCAGAAATCTGCTGGGCTCCTTGGCCACGACGCGCGATTCTCGGGGGCGTTGTGCGGTGTTAACCGCCGACGTGGTGTTAGCCGTGCCCGACGTCGCCAAAATCCAAGACGATGCCGACAACCGATACTTCCGAAAACGCCTGGATACCGACTTTCCGGAAATTTTTGAAGCGATGCGATCGGGCGTGACGCAAGGTACATTCGTTCCGCAACTACACGGCCTTGAACATCTTAACGGTGAAGCTTTCGCCAAACTGCTAGGCGATGGCGACTCGCGCCTAAACGACGCTCGAGCCCATGCCGACTGGTGGGATTGGGAATCGCTGGATTCACCGCTGCAAGGCCACTATGTCGACGGCAGCCAGTTGCCGACGACACCGATAGCCGAAAATAAAGCGCGCGACATCGTAGAAACAGCCGGCCGTTTGTTTATCGAAATGTTCGGGCAACCGACGCTGACCACGGTTGCACCGTGTTATCTTTGGGGCGACGCCATCGAAGCGTGTTGGCGCGAGCAGCGAATTACGGCGATCCAAACCGCCGGTTATCGTTGCCTCGG
Source organism: Methylomonas sp. MS20 (assembly GCF_050275925.1). Taxonomy (NCBI): domain Bacteria; kingdom Pseudomonadati; phylum Pseudomonadota; class Gammaproteobacteria; order Methylococcales; family Methylococcaceae; genus Methylomonas; species Methylomonas sp. MS20. The sequence continues at coordinate 2,062,337 of NZ_CP189962.1, read as the reverse complement.
GCGCGATGGAAACGGCAAATATTTTGCCGACCCTACCCTGATCCGCTGCGGCGAGCGCAACCGATACGACCAAGTCTATTTGGTTCGAAACGTCATGTTCGAACCCACCGACGGCAAACATACGCCCGACAGCGCCTACGCCGAAGCCTTAGCCGCACGTCGCCAGGCCTTGCCGCTGACCATTTCCACGCACAAATACAATTTCACCCGTAGCGATACACAGTGCCGAGACTCGATCGCCGGATTGCAGCAGCTGTTAAGTCGAATTTGCACGACGCTACCCCACGTCCGGTTTCTGGCTTCGCCGGAATTGGCGGAATGGCTAAACGGCAACCGAAATGAAATCACCAATCGGTTTAACGGGGAAACTTGGCAAGGTTTGAGTCAAGCAAGTCAATATCGTAAGGTTGGTGCGTTTCTTTACCGATTGTATTACCGACACCCGAAGCTGGCGTGGATCGCCTATCTAAGCGGTTTAATCTTCCCGGCTTGGTTCGTGTGCGCAACCAGCACCCGCGACAGTTGACACCGTTTAATTCGATGAAAATTAGCGCGGTCATTCCCGCTTATAATAACGCCGCATTTCTTCGGGACGCCATCGCCAGTGTACGCAACCAGAGCCATCAAGTCGACGAAATCATAGTGGTGGACGACGGCTCGGTTGACAATACCGAAACGGTTATCGCCGATCTAGGCAGCGATATTGTCTATCACCGTCAAGACAACCAAGGCCCCTCCGCCGCGCGCAACCAAGGCATTTCACTGGCCAACGGCGATTGGATCGCGTTTTTAGACGCGGACGATCAGTGGACACCCGATAAAATCGCCAAACAATTACAGGCGCTACAGACCCATCCAGCGCTACGCCTAATCGCCGGCGACATGGCGGAAATCGACACCGACAATCGATTACTCACTGCTTCGGTGCTGGACAAACACGGGCTTTCCGAAAAATTTTCGCAATTGGCCGGCGCTCCAGTGCCTAACGCGTTGGCGGCCTTGGTCGCGAAAAACTTTATTCCGACCGGTACCGTATTAGTCAGTAAAGCCGCGCTTTACGAAGCCGGCCTGTTTAACCCGACGATACGCTTCGGCGAAGACCTGGAGCTTTGGGCCAAAATCGCCGCAAAACATCCGATCAGTTGCCTGCCGGACACTTTAATGCTGCGCCGCCAGCATGGCAATAACGCCACTCAAGCCAGCGAACGCATGCTGGTTGATCTGACTCGGGTGATGGACTCGTTGGCACAGCAAATTGGCCCGGAGCTGCGCGCTCAAGGTGTATCCCCGGATGATTTAGTCTCTCGGGCGTTTTGGACATTGGGGTATTGGTACTTCAACAACGGCGCTCGAACTGACGCTCGCTCCGCCTTCCGGAGTAGTTTAACGCGCAAAGCAAATGCTCCGGCCTTACTTTATCTGATCGCCAGCCAGCTAACGCCGGGTGCCATAGCGGCGGTACGTGCCGTTAAACAGCGGTTGATCGGCCACTAATTCATTTAACCCATCGCGCCCCTATTCCAATGTCCGCACCAGTTCCTAAACGCATCGTCTTTGTCGAAAACGGTATCGGCTACGGTGGGGCCATCATTTGCCTCCGCCATTTGCTTAGAAACCTCGACACAACTGAATTCTCGGCGATGGTAGTCACGGGTAGAGACGGGCCGTCATATCGGGAAATAGCCGACGAAACCCTATGGCGACATATTCCGGACCGCCGGTTCGACATCGTCGGTTGGCGGCAAAGAATCTCCGATATCGAAGCGATCCAAAACCATCCGGTATTGCGAGTGTTATGCAACCAACTACTCGCGAGAGCCGACGACATAGCCAATTTTTTGCCGTTCTTTCTGGCTTTGCTTTGGCAAGCCTGGCGTTTCAAGGCCGATTTGATACACGCCAATAACGAACCGCTCTGCAACCGCGCCGCGTTACTGGTGGCCAAAGTGTTAAACATTCCGGCGGTTTGCCACGTGCGCGGCGATCAGCAAGGCTCAAGATCGATGCGTTGGGCATATTCGCTGCCGGACCATTTTGTGTCGGTATCGCTTTGGGTAGCCGCTAGTATGCGCGATAAACTTAAGATACCGGCCGAAAAAATCAGCGTGATATACGACGGCATTGCGCTGGATCAGCTGGATACGCATGCCGATGGTGCTATCTTCCGCCATCAATACGGCATTCAAAGCGACCAATTTGTCGTGGGCTTGATCGGCTTGCTGATACCATGGAAAGGACAACACCTGTTTTTGGATGCGGCAAAACGCTTGCAAAGTCGAATCCCAAATTTGAAAATGCTCATCGTCGGCGGCACGCCGGACGACTGTAAAGGTTACGAGGCTGATCTGGTGAGCAGAGTCGCGGACGAAGGCTTGAACGCGACAGTGTCGTTTACCGGCCATATCAATAAAATGGAAACGGTTTATAACGGTTTGGACGTCATCGTCTCGGCGTCCACTAGTCCAGAACCCCTAGGCACCGTGGTTATAGAAGCTTTGGCGATGGGGCGACCATTGATCGGTCCGGCGCATGGCGGCGCCGCTGAAATGATAGAGCACGAAAAAACCGGCTTGTTGTTTAGGCCCGGCGATGCCGAGAGTTTGGCCGAGCAGATTTATCGAGTTTACTCAGACCGCCAACTGGGCATCCGTTTAGGCGAGCAAGCTCGTACATCCGCATTGCAGCGATTTTCGATACGCAGCCATGTTGCTCAGGTCGAAACGGTTTATCGTCGCTTGTTGGCACCCAGGAAGCAACGCTGAGCTCCAAGATAATCAGGTTGGCGATTTGTATTCCTCTAAACAATCAATTTCAAAAAATGCTCCAAAAACTGTCTAATGGGGTATTACAACAATGTGAGGTCAATCGATCATGCTGTTAAGAAGCTTATTGTTGATAATTGCGCTATTCGGAATCTGCCCGCAAGCGCAAAGCGCTTGGCCAACGACAGATTACGACTTCGCCAGATTACCCAGGTTTTGCTGGGTGAGACTAAAAGGAAAAGACACCGCAGAGTACCAACTCTGGGCGAAGCGTATAGGCCCGGACATAATGCACATACATCACTATTGTGAAGGCTTGTTTTCGGCAATGTTGGCACGCGTAGAGCGCGACCCTATGGAGAAGAGGCAACTTTATAAGAACTCTATCGGTGGCTTTATGTACGTCGAAGAGCACTCATCTAAAAACTTTGCTTGGCGCCCGAGGATTCATTACGAGAAAGGACAAGTTTACGAAGAGAGTGGTCAGATCAAAGAAGCGATCCAAGAGTACCAAAGTGCAATCAAGCTGAACCCGAAACTTGCCCTAGCCTATGCGGCCCTCAGTGACTTGGCGGCAAGATCGGGACGGACTGACGAGGCGGTCGAAATATTACGGAATGGGTTAGAACAAAAACCGGATTCCAAAATGCTGTTGCGGCGTATGAGCAAGTTGAAAAAAAATAATAAATAGGGTTGCGTGGTTTTTGCGCCAAATTAATTATCACTGGTCGGCACCAAGGCGGCGCCGACCATTGTTAAGTCAAGACTAGATCTTTGAGACGCGGTCGCGCAAATACTCGGAAAATTCGCGATTGATTTCCTTATGCAGCAAACCGTATTCGACATTCGCCAATAGAAAACCGAACTTAGACCCGCAGTCGTAACGATTTCCTTCGAACTCGTAAGACAATACTTGCTCGTCCTTCATTAGCGATGCAATGGCGTCGGTCAATTGGATTTCGCCACCGGCTCCGCGACCGGTATTTTCAATTTTGTCGAAGATGGCTGGCGTCAAAATATACCGCCCGACGACCGCGATATTCGACGGCGCCACTTCAGGTTTCGGTTTCTCGACGATGGAACTCAAACGACCAACGCGCGGCGCGGTTTCGCTATGCTCGACGATGCCGTATTTATGAGTTTCCTTCGGATCGACCCGCTCGACACCGAGTACGCTGCTCTGCTCGTGCTCGAACAACTCGACCATCTGTTTCATACAACCCCGCTCACCGTCTTCGATCAGATCGTCCGGCAAGATCACCGCGAACGGTTCGTTGCCGACCACCGGTTTGGCGCAATGCACCGCGTGTCCAAGACCTAAAGCCTCGGCTTGACGAACGAAAACGCAAGATACATGCGACGGCAGCAATCCGCGCAACATGTTCAGCAATTCGGTTTTACCGCTCTTTTCCAATTCTTTTTCCAATTCGTAGGATTTATCGAAATGGTTGGCGATGGATTCCTTATTGCGACCGATCACAAACACCATCGTATCGATACCGGCTGCAATCGCTTCTTCGACGCCGTATTGAATCAACGGTTTATCGACGATAGGCAGCATTTCCTTGGCAACCGCCTTAGTCGCGGGCAACGAACGAGTTCCCAATCCGGCGACCGGAAAGACGGCTTTGCTGATTTTTTGGCTCATATAGACTCTGATGAATTAAAGAATTGTTTTTGACGTTTCTATATTGTTTGCCTAACCTTATGGCAAACTTAAACATTTAGTGTTCTTTTAAGCGATAATACCCGAGTATTTTTACCCTTTCCGCGAGATATGGCAATGATAAAACCGTTGAGTACCCTATTGATGGCTTTCGTGGCGACAAATTCGGCCTACGGGCAGGATTTGCTCGAAACCTATCGCTTGGCGCTACAAAACGACCCGGAATTCAGAAGTTCGGATATCAACAAGCTAACGACAGCGGAACTAAAGTCTCAAAGTATCGCCCAAATGCTGCCGAATGTCTCGTTCACCGCCGGCAGTAATCGCACGCGCCTGGAAATCGAAAGCTTTTTACCGAATACGCCGCTACAGCACTATCTGGACAGCAGACTGACTTTCAATTTGCGCCAACCCGTGTTCCACTGGGACCACTGGATACAACTCGACCAAGCCGATAACCGTATCGCCCAGGCGGAGGCACAATTTCAGGCCAAACAGCAAGCTCTGATGCGCCGCACGGCGGAAGCCTATTTCAACATACTAGCCGCCCAAGACAATCTCGAATATAGCACTGCCGAGAAAAAAGCCATTGAAAAACAACTGGAGCAAGCCAAACAGCGTTTCGAGGTTGGCATCATCGCCATCACCGACGTTTATGAAGCTCAAGCCGGTTACGACAGGGCGTCGGCCAGCGAGATCGAGGCGCAAAATCAGCTGGACAACACCAAGGAAGCATTACGCGAAATCATCGGCGAAAACGCCGCCGATTTGACAACGCTCGCCCCGCAATTACCGCTCAGCCCCCCGACACCGGAAGATATGGCTAGTTGGGCCAATGCCGCCGAGAACAGCAACTTTTCTATCGTCGCCCAGATAAACCAAGCCGAATACATTCGGAAAAACGTCGATCTGCAGCAATCCAAACATTTACCGACAATAGACATTGTCGCTCAGTACTCCGAACAGGATAGCAGCGGCAGTCTATACGGCACCTTGGGTAACACCGAAAGCTTCGGCCTGCAACTCAACCTCCCCCTATTCGAAGGCGGCGGCACGGTTTCTCGCACCCGCCAAGCCGCGCACGAATACGAATCCGCGAAAGAGGACCTGGTCAAAGTCAAACGCAGCGTCAACCGCAACGTCAAGGATGCTTTTCGCGGCGTGGTCTCCAGCATCAGCCGGGTCAAAGCACTGGAAGCCACCAGTAAATCCGCGGAAGTCGCCGTGGAAGCCGCCGAAGCCGGTTTCGAAGTCGGCACCCGGACAATGGTCGACGTACTGACCGAGCAACGCAATCTTTACAAGGCCAAAAGCGACTTCGCCCGTAGCCGTTACGATTATTTGATCAACGGCATTCGCCTAAAGGAAGCCGCCGGCAGCTTAGCCGAACAGGACCTCGAGCAGATCAATCAATACCTAGGCGGCCAAATCGGCAAAAATTAGCCGATCACGGAGTCGATCGCCCGACATGAAAACGCAATCGTTTGAGCCAACCAACCTCACGCACAGGCGAACCCCCATTGATCGCCGCTAATCCAGGCAATAGCTTGCGGGCTCTAAGCGAACAAAGCCAGCGCTTTTTGTAAGGTTGACCACACTCCCCAACTCAATGGAATCAACACATACAGCCAAAATACGATTGCGATCAATAGGCGGGATATACCGCGTTGTTTGTTCTCTATCATGACGCCTGCTCCAGGTTGCTCAATGATCGTCGGCCGGATACACCCCATCCAGCTCGTCAAATTCGTCGTGTTTCATATGATGTTTTTCATGGACCGGGCGTATAGCCAGATTGGCGATAAAACCCAACACCAAGATTCCCGCCATGATGTACATCGTCACGTTATAAGCATCGCCTTTGGCCACTCCTTGGCCGATTTGATACTCGCGCAGATAATTTACCAACACCGGCCCTAATACACCGGCGGTGGACCAAGCGGTCAACAACCGGCCATGTATGCCGCCGACGTACATTGTGCCGAAAATATCGGCCAGATACGCGGGGATGGTCGCGAACCCGCCGCCATACATGCTCATGATCAGGGCATAGAGCACCACGAACAGCGGCAGATTACCGGCGCCGCCCGATGTCGGTACCGTCCCGTACAGCAAGGCGCCGATGGCAAAGAACACGAAATAGGTCTGCTTGCGCCCGAGGTAATCGGATGCCGACGACCAAAAAAACCGTCCGACCATGTTAAACAAGCTGAGCAAACCAACGAAGCCGGCCGCCGCCGCCGCATCCACCCGGCCCTTGAACATCTCTTGTATCATCACCGACGCTTGCCCGAGCACGCCGATGCCGGCGGTCACGTTCAGACACAGCACCAGCCACAACAAATAGAACTGCGGTGTTTTCAGCGCTTGGTCGATATGTACGTGTTTGTCGGTAATCATTTTGTGGCGTACCGTCGGTGGTGTCCATCCCGGCGGCCGCCAATCCGGCGGCGGAATTCGGATCGCCAACGCGCCGATAGTCATCGACAGAAAATACAAACTCCCCATGGTCATGAACGTCTCGGCCACGCCCACCGAAGTCGCCGACTTGAAATGCGTCATCAACCAAACCGCCAACGGCGCGCCTATCATGGCCCCGCCACCGAAACCCATGATTGCCATGCCGGTCGCCATGCCACGCCGATCCGGAAACCATTTGATCAGGGTCGACACCGGTGAAACGTAACCCAAGCCCAGACCGATCCCCCCCAGCACACCGTAGCCAAGATACAGCAAGCCAATTTCGTGCAATTGGACACCCAAGGCCGCAACCCAGAAACCGCCACCGAAACAGCACGCGGCGACGAACATGGTTAAACGCGGCCCGACTTTCTCCAACCATTTGCCACCCACCGCCGCAGACAACCCTAAGAACACAATCGCCAAGCTGAAAATCCAACCTAGCGTCGTCAGCTTCCAGTCTTCCGGTGTCGCGGCGCCGATACCGACCGCACGGCTCAAAGGCTCGTTAAACACGCTGAACGCGTAGGCCTGGCCAATACACAAATGTACCGAAAGCGCGGCGGGCGGCACCAGCCAACGGTTGAATCCCGGTTGGGCAACGATGGTTTGTTTCGCAAAAAAACTCATGAACACTCCGATAAATCCGACGGCCTACCTCATTGGCCGCAACACCTGAGTTGCCCGCCAAAAAGCTCGAGGCGATGATACAAAAGGTAATTCGCTCGTGCCGCCACCGTCAAAGGGTTTATTCTATCAGCGTTAAATCGTCGGTTGGCGCAATCGGCCGGTCTTTGCTAACTAACCCATGACCCGTTGAATAATCAACTGGAATTGTTCAACCGATCAACGAATATTTTGAGTTTCCGCCACGCGCACAAATGCGTGGATCATAAATTTTTTCAGGTCGGGCTAGAAAACGCCGGGCCACCGGACGAGTTCATTACGATGATAGGCTTTATTTTTTGCTGCGTTGGCCTGGCCTTCTTGGTGCAGAACGGCAATCCTTACTTGGCTTTATTGGAAACTCCGGTCGCGTTGGCGATCGGCCTAACCTTGATGGGCACCGCACTGCTGGCCGGCTACTTGAAAAAATTGCCGACCATTGTGTGGCACGACGGCTTCGCGAGTGCCGGCTTATTGGTTTGGTACGCCTATTGGAAGCCGCAATTCAATGACGACGCGCCGATGTTTTTCTTCTTTCCAGTGTATTTCGCGACCCTGACCACCCTCGTAACGCTATCGTTGATTAACCGTGCCGAACGCTTTGATTTGGACTCGATCGAACATTTGCGTTACCTGGAAAAAATCACCCGCTTCAATTTCGGATCGGTGATCGGCTTTGTCATCGTCGGTTTGTTGGTTACCCGCCATTACGCGCTGTACCCGATGTCCATGACGTTTTACATCGTCCGTCACACGATGGTCGTCTGCCTGGAAAGCGTGGAAAAGGCTTAGCCCCCGACGACCGAAGTGTTCGGCGGCCGGAAGCTTGAATCGGGTTAACGAATCGTCAGCAAGGCTCTAAGGACATCCACCCGGCTAATCATACCGACCAACGAGTCGTTCTCGAACACCGGAAAACTGCGCATCGGCGAATCCTGAAATTTGGTGGCGATGTCCACCAAGCTGTCGCTGGCCTTAACCGTGACCGGGCTTAGATTCATGAATTCCTCGACGCGGCCTTCCATGCTCTGGTTATAGGCCGAACCTACCGCGACGCGCATCCCGTCGCGTTCGGAAAATATTCCCAACAATTTGCCGTGTTCATCGACGACCGGCATGCTGGTAATCTTATGGTCCAGCAATTTTTTGATGGCTATGGAGGTTTCGGTGTGTGCGGAAACGGTGATAACGTTAGCCGACATGTAATCGGCAGCGGCAATTTTGGCTAACATGGCGCACCTCGCTGTAAGAATTATTATGAGCCGCGGGCCTGAAGCCAGCGACAGTCTTAGTATAGTGCGCCCTGCTCCAGAGCGGTAAAATCAGTTATTCCGGAAACTAAACTCGGCCGGGTCCGCTGGCAATCCCCGAACCGGTCTCGCAGCAAGCCAGCCCAAAGACTCCGGCTGAACTGGCTCCTTATTCCGGCTCAACGCACGGTCAGCGCATAAATCGATTCCTGGATTCGGCTGACGCCTCGCTCGCGAAATCGAGGTTCATCGTCCAATATGTCCGCCACGGCCTTTTCAGCCACATCGCACCAACTCCCGTATAGCGTAGCGACTTCCCCAGCCGGCACCGCGAAAGGCGGCCCGGCCATTTCAGCCTGATCGTAGTCGAAGGTCACCAGCAGCGTCCTGCAGCCCGCGGGCAGGAGTTCGCGCATTTTTGCGGCATACGCTGATCGCATCGCTGGCGGCAGGGCGACTAAGGCGGCTCTGTCGTAAACGCCGGCTACATTGGCGAGTTCGGCGGCGGTCAGCGCGAAAAAATCGCCGCAATAGATGGTCAATCCGTCGGCCGCGAACACGGCTAGCTCGCCCTGCCGGCTAACTGAAACCGATAAATCGTTTTCGGCAAAAAACGCCTCCACCGCGACTCGGCTCAATTCCACCGCCACGACCCGGTAGCCTCGTCGGCGCAGCCATAACAAATCCAAACTCTTTCCGCACAATGGAACAAACACCGTACTGGCTTCGGGCACTTGCAAATCGTCCCAATAGGCCGCCAAGCCAGGGTGGTAATCGGGATTGTGAAAACCGATTTGATTTTGCGCCCAACGTTCCAACCAAAATTCCGCCTGCATGAAAGCTCCTGTATATCGACCGAACCAGCAACGACGGCTAGGATCGGTTTAAGCGTTTGAACAACCAAAATCCGGCGAACATCGCCGAGACGAAAGCATAGTTTCCGGCGTCCCCACCGGTCAATCCGACCAGGGCCGGTCCTGGACAAAACCCGGACAATCCCCAACCGATACCGAAAATGGCTGAGCCGATCAATAATTTGCGATCTATTTGATTCGACTCCCGAGTCCCGACCGATAGTTCCAACTCGTGATCGGCAACGCTGTTATCGCGATGCATCCAGTAGCGCGCGCCCCCCAAGGTCGCCAAAGCGCCGATCATGACCAACGCCAAGCTCGGATCCCAAGCGCCCGCGACGTCCAGAAACGCCAACACTTTGGCCGGATTGGTCATTTGCGCGACGATCAAGCCAAAACCGAACAACAAACCGTATCCAAATAAGTACACCCTATCTTTCATAACGATTGTCCTGCCGCGAGGATATGTCTAACCACGTAAACGGTCGCGCCCGCGCAAAGCATGAAAGTGGCGGTCGCCGCCAGCGAACGCGGTGCCAAGCGGGCGATACCGCATACCCCGTGGCCGCTGGTGCAGCCGCTGCCCAGACGGGTACCGTAACCGACCAACAAGCCGGCCACCGCCAGCCACGCCGGAGAATGATCGAGCGTCATCGCAATCTCGCCGCCGCCCAAGCGATACAGCGGCGCGCTGATCAACAAACCGCCCAGAAACCAAGCGCGCCAGCCGGCATCGCGTTGCCATAATCCAGCGGCAATTCCGGAAATTCCGGCGGTATGTTTGTGGGTGTATAGCAGCAACGCCGCCGACAGCCCGATCAGCGCGCCGCCGGCTAGTGAAGATAAAATCGTCGAAAGGTTCATGTATTAAATCCGGAAAAAACCCGTGTATTAAATCAGAAACACGTGGGCCCCGCGACTTCGCGCAACCCCTCCTTTGTTCGCCGAGGTTGGCGACAAGGTATCGTTGCCCGTCAAACCGCGTCGTGCGCCAGGTAGTTAACCGAAATTGCACTCAACTTTAACCCAATCAGCCCGGAAATCGCCCGGCTGGCCGGCCCTCCAGCAATTCGCTGATGAAGTAGCGTAGATAGGCCGGCAGATAGAGCTGCTTCAGATAAGCGAGTTTAGTGACCGAACGCGGAATCAAGTGAGCCAGATTCAGCGCCACCAGATCGCTGTCTTCCTCGGGCTGATAGGAAATATCGGCGATGATGCCGACACCCAAACCGAGCCGAACATAGGTTTTAATCACATCGGAGTCGGCGGCCGCCAACGTAATGTCCAGCGGCTTGCCGGCGGTTTTGAAAGCCTTTTCGATATTGGAACGGCCGGTAAAACCGTGGGTATAGGTCAATATCGGAAACGCCGCCAGACGTCCCAAGCTGATATCCCCCTGCGCCAGCGGATGATGCCGCGGCACCACCGCAATATGCTGCCAGTCGTAACAAGGCTGCACCACCAGTTTTTCGTCTTCCACCAGTTTTTCGGTGCAAATGACGATGTCGGCCTTGTGCTGGAACAACTGCTCAATCAGTTGCTCGGGCGCCGATTGCACCATGTAAATCGTGATGCCGGGATATTTGCCGCGAAAACGCTGCACCGGCCCCGGCAGCAGATATTTAGCCTGGGTGTGGGTGGTGGCGATATGTAACGCGCCGTTGCGATTATCGCGAAAGTCGTCGGCCATCACCTGAATGTTTTTCTTGGCCTGGGTGATGCGTTCCACCTGCTCCATGATACGTTCGCCGAACGGCGTCAGCCGCAACAGCTTTTTGCCCTGGCGTTCGTAGATCGGCGAGCCCAATTCCTCTTCCAGCAATTGCAATTGCCGGCTGGCGGCCGACTGCACCACGTGCAGCTTTTCGGCGGCCTTGGATTGGTTGAAATTGGTTTCCCGCAACGCCCGCAGCAATTCCAGTTGATTCAAATTCATAGAGTTCCCTACCTTGCCAAATCGCCACAAACGGCTGAGTTCGGCTACCGCGTTAATTGAACCAATGTGCCTGCCGTATTTGCAGATCGACCCGATCGCCCTTGTTCAACTGAAGTTGCGTGAACAGCTCGTTAGGCATCTCGGCAAACAATCTGGCCCCGGAACCGTTGTCTTGCGGATTCAGCAATTCCACCCGTATCGTCGAGCCCAGGTGCTGCCAATCCTTGAGCATGATTTGCGACGACGAGTCCGCCTCGGCCTTGGCGACGTCGATATGCTGCGGGCGAATATGGGCGATCAAGCCATCCGGCTCGTCCAATGTGATTCCCGCCCGCGCCAACCAGTGTTGATCTTGCGCGGATAAATGGATCACGTTGGTCTGGCCGATGAAGCGCGACACGAAGGCATTGGCCGGGTGATCGTAAATCTCCGCCGGCGCGCCGCTTTGCTCGATCCGGCCCTGGTTCAACACCACGACCCGGCTGGCGACTTCCATCGCTTCTTCCTGATCGTGAGTCACGAAAATACTGGTGACGTGCAGTTCCTGGTGCAGATTGCGCAGCCATTGCCGCAAATCCTTACGGACGCTGGCATCCAGCGCGCCGAAGGGTTCGTCCAGCAACAGCACGTTGGGCTCGACCGCCAAGGCTCTGGCTAACGCGATCCGTTGGCGCTGACCGCCGGATAATTGATCCGGAAAGCGCTCGCCCAGCCAATCCAGTTGTACCAGCTCCAGCAGCGCGTGGACCTTCTTGGCGATGTCGGTTTCGCTGGGACGTTGCTTGCGCGGCTTGACCCGCAAACCGAACGCCACGTTGTCGAACACCGTCATGTGCCGGAACAAGGCATAGTGTTGAAACACGAAGCCGATGCCGCGCCGGCTAACATGTTGGTCGGTTTTGTCCTCGCCGCTCAACAAGACTCGACCGCTGTCGGGCGACTCCAGGCCGGCAATAATCCGCAGCAAAGTGGTCTTGCCGCAGCCGGAAGGCCCTAACAGCGCAACCAACTCGCCTTCCGGAATCTCCAGGTCGATGTTGTGCAGCGCGTGAAATGCGCCGAAGGTTTTACTAATGTCGGCTAATAGAATGCTCATGTTGGAACTCCAATCAATAAGGTGCTCGGGAACTGGCTTAAGCTTGGCCGAGAGTGCTTTAGGCTCGGGCTTGCTTCCATTCCAGGAAACTCTTCAATACCAGCGTGATAATCGCCAGGCCGGCCAGGATTGACGCGCTGGCGAAGGCGCCAACCGCGTCGTAATCGTTGTAGCTGACCTCGACGTGCAACGGCAGCGTGTTGGTCACGCCGCGAATATGGCCGGACACCACCGATACCGCGCCGAATTCGCCCATCGCCCTGGCATTGCACAGCAATACGCCGTATAACAAGGCCCATTTGATATTGGGCAGGGTCACTTTGAAGAACGTTTGCCAGCCGGTCGCGCCCAACGACAACGCGGCCTCCTCTTCCTCGCTGCCCATTTCCTGCATCAGCGGAATCAATTCGCGAGCCACAAACGGAAAGGTAATAAATATCGTCGCCAGCGCGATGCCGGGTACCGCGAAAATGATTTTGATCTGTTGTGCCGACAACCAATCGCCCAACCAACCTTGCGCGCCGAATAGCAATACGAAGATCAGACCGGAAATCACCGGCGATACCGAAAACGGCAGATCGATCAGCGTGGTCAGCAAGCTTTTACCGGGAAACTCGAAACGGGTGATGGTCCAGGCGGCGGCGACGCCGAATATTGTGTTCAGCGGCACCGTGATTGCCGCGACCAGCAAGGTCAATTTCAACGCCGCGACCGCATCCGGTTGACCCAAGGCTTGCCAATACGCGTCCCAGCCTTTCGCGAACGCCTGCAGCAGCACCAGAATCAACGGGGCGCACAGAAACAACGCGATGAATCCGACCGCAACCGCGACCAAGCTCCAACGCAGCCAACTTGGATCTTGCAAGGCTTTCCGCTCGGCTTGACCGGCACCGTCGCCGACGACATGTACAGTGGCATGCATGGTTAACTCCTAAATCTGCCCGGAGCGCCGCCGCACCCAGAGCTGCAATAAATTCACTAAAAGCAATAATAAGAACGACACCACCAGCATCGTCAGCGCGATCGCGGTCGCCGCGCCGTATTGAAATTGTTCGAGTTTGGTGACGATCAGCAGCGGCACGATTTCCGAGACGTAAGGCAGATTGCCGGCAATGAAAATCACCGAGCCGTACTCGCCGATGCCGCGCGCGAACGCCAGCGACACGCCGGTTAGCAGCGCCGGAAACATGTTCGGAAATATCACCTTGCCGAACACCTGCAGGCGCGAAGCCCCCAAGCTAGCCGCCGCTTCTTCCATATTGGTATCGAATTCCTGCAACACCGGCTCGACGGTACGAACCACGAACGGAATGCCGATAAAGATCAACGCCACCACGATACCCAGCGGCTTGTAAGCGACCTGCAGCCCCAGATTGGCGTTCAACCACTTGCCCAACCAGCCGCTGGGTTGATAAATCGTCGCCAGCACCACCCCGGCCACTGCGGTCGGCAACGCAAACGGCAGATCGATCAACGCATCCAGCAAGCGCTTACCCGGAAACGGATAGCGCACCAACACCCATGCGATCACGCCGCCAAAACCGCCGGCCACCAAGGCCGCCAGCAGCGCGGTGCCGAAGCTGACTTGAAACGAAGCCAACACGCGTTTATGCGTGATGATGTCCAGGTATTCCTGCCATCCCAATTGCAAACTCTTGAATACCAAGGTACTCAGCGGAATCAAAACCACCAGCGCCAAATAAAACAGCGTGTAGGCCAGCGCCGGCCTAAAGCCCGGTATGATCTTGCTTTGCGTCATCGCGCCTCTCCGCTCCGTTATTGCGTAAAACGATATAGTCGGAGCCAATGGTAAAGAATTGCGAATAACAGATGAAATGATATAAATAGAAAACTAAATCTGTATTTTAGATACTCACTCATCGCGAGACCTGGTTGGATAGCCGAATTTCTCGAACTCCAAGTCGAGTTCGAATTGCAAAACGGCTTGTACCCTCTGAGTGTCGTTGTTGCCAGCGATCAAGTACCCGTCAAGCGATGAGCATCAAAAGCCATTCGGTATTGCGGACTGCCATCCCCGATGCAAACCAATCTAGTCGGTTCCGGTAAAATTCCACTTGCGCGTCGGCTATGGTCGAATCAGAATCCCGGCTAGGCAAACCGTCCCCGGCACCCTCCGAACGGGGCTTTTCAGGAGCACCAATGGCAAACTATCCCGACTTGACGAAATTCCTGGCCGCGGCAAGCGGTGGACCAGGGGTCTTCGACGATAAAGTGATTCCGTACTTGATCAAGGTCTGGCTGGACGATTACGGTCGAATCGGCATCGCATTCGACGTCGTCGAAACCGAAGTCGACGGCTTTAACTATTTGTTCGATATCGCCGCCGAGCGCCTATTGGCGGCCTTCGGCGTCAGCCGGGGCCGCCACGGCGAGCCCAGGGATCGCTCGCGGATGGCCGGCCACCCGCTCAGCGCCGGTCCGCTCTATCATCGCGGCCACGCAATTCCGCACACCTTGGGCGGTCCCACCGACATCAATCTGGTCCCGCAGTTGGGGGCAATCAACGTCGGCCCGTTTCGCGAATTGGAGAAACGCGCGGTCGCCACACCCGGCTCGCTATACTTTACTTACTGGATTTATCGAACGCCGCGCGACCAAAAGCCGATCGCGGTCGACCAAGGCCTGCTGATACTGGGTAGACCGCCGGAGATACATCACTACCGCAACTAAGCCTGCGCTGTTGCCGGTTAACGTTTTTTATCCACCCCGAAAAGGAGCATGCCATGACTCGATCCATACTGGTATCAATGATTGCCGCCGCGTTTTACGGCGCGGCGGCTCACGCGACCGTCGTCAGCAATTTCGAAACCGATAGCGAAGGCTGGGAAGTCGTCAGCTTTACCGACTTCAGTCGAAACGACTACACCGAGAAAGGCCGTTACGCCGTCAACCACATCCTGGGAGGCGGCCATCCCGGCAATTACATTGCCGCGACCGATCCCGACAACGGCGATTTTACGTTTTCGGCGCCGGCGGCATTTTTGGGCAACCAGGCCGCCGTCCGGACGCTGTCTTACGACTTGACTTATCGGGACGGTTCCGTCAATTGGCAAACCACCGACCTGATGCTGGTCGGCGGAGGCCAACGCCTGCTATGGCGCCGCGATCCCGCGATTGTCCCGAACAGCGGCTGGACGCGGGTTAGCGTCAATTTCGCACCGTCCTCCGAATGGCGAGTAGCGACTACCGACGGCGCATTCGCCACGATCGGCGACTTCAGCACCGTGTTGTCCAATTTGAGCGGCTTGTACATCCACGCCGAATACACCGACGGGATCGTCGAAACCGCCGGCCTCGATAACGTGCGCCTGGGCGCCGTTCCGTTGCCGGGAGCGGCGACCTTATTCGGCTTCGGCCTGTTGGGGCTAAACATCCTCTCATCTCGCCGCCGCGCGGCCGCTTGAGACAACAGGGCAGACGCCATTTCCGGCCGCGACTTACAACATCGAGCGCGGCCGGTTTCGGCTCCCAATTCGGATAACCACTGTCGGAATCGACGTTCGCCGCATCGTTAGCCGAACCACCGCCTTTACGCCATTTTTACGCCCCTGCCGCTAGAATCCTCGCATCCACGCCGCGCCGCCCGCGCCGGCGCCCCACACACTTGCGAGAGGCCGCGAAAACAGCATGTCACAATGTCGGATTCAACTCCCCCCAATCCGATTGGCGCTTGGAGGAACCGGACTAGCGACGTCCCTGCCGTTGGCCTTGCTGTTTTGGCCAGTTCCTGGTCATGCCGAGTCGGTGACGGCGCCGATACCGATCAATTTGACCGGGCATTGGGCCGGCTACGCCAGCTTGGTATTGATGCTCGCCGCCTACATCGCCGCGATGTTCGAAGAAACCACCCAATTGCGCAAATCCAAGCCGATGTTGCTGGCAGCGACACTCATTTGGTTTCTGATCGTGCTGGCCTACCGGCAACTCGGCCAAGCACCGGTCGCGGTTGCCGCCTTCAAGAGCAATTTGCAAAGCTACATCGAACTGCTGCTGTTCATCATGGTATCGATGACCTACCTGAACGCGATGGAGGATATGGGGCTATTCAAGGCGCTGAAAATTTGGCTGGTTGACAAGCAACTTAGCTACCGGCAGTTGTTCTGGATCACCGGCGGGATGGTGTTCTTGGTGTCTTGCGTCGTCAACGGTCTGACCGCCGGCTTACTGATGGGCGCGGTGGTCGTCGCGGTCGGCAAGGACAACCCGCGCTTCGTCAGCCTAGCCTGTCTGAATGTGGTGATCGCAACCAATGCCGGCGGCTCTTTCAGTCCGTTGGGCGGAATTTCGACGCTATTCGTCTGGCAGCACGGCATGCTGGGTTTCACCGAATTCTTCAAACTGTTCCTGCCTTGTCTGGTCAACTTCTTAGTGCCGGCGCTGGCGATGCACTTCGCGGTACCCGCCGCCAAGCCGGCCGTGGCATCCGAGTTATTGATGATGCCGCGCGGCGCCAAACGGATTCTGTTTTTATTCGGCGTGACGATCGCATTGGCGGTGGGTTTCGATATGAGTCTGAAATTGCCGGCCGCGGCGGGCATGATGGCCGGACTGTCGCTGCTGCAATTCTTTTACTTCTACCTGCAAAAGTCGGACAACCCCGCCAAACCTATCCCATCGGATTTCTCGCTGTTCTTCGGCGGCGGCGATCTGCAACAATCCGCATTCGAAGCCCGCCGTCTGGATATATTCGACAAAGTCGGCCGCCTGGAATGGGATACCCTGTTGTTTTTTTACGGTGCGATGATGGGCATCGGCGGCTTGGGATTTATCGGCTACTTGGATGCCGTGTCGCAGGTACTGTATGGGCAATTCAGCCCGACGCTGGCCAATGTCATGATCGGACTTTGCTCGGCCTTCGTCGATAACGGCACCTTGATGTTCGCGGTACTGACGATGCATCCGGATATCCCGCAAGGCCAATGGTTGCTGCTGACCTTGACGCTGGGCGTCGGCGGCAGTTTGTTGGCGATAGGCTCGGCGCCGGGCATCGGCTTGTTGGGCCAAGCCAAAGGCCAATACACCTTCGCCAGTCACATGAAATGGTGTCCGGTGATTTTACTGGCTTACTTCGCCAGCATCGGCGTACATTTCTGGATCAACGCCGCTACCTTTTAGGGCCGAACTCCGTAGGCTTAAACCCAACCCGGCAGGTACCGCAAGCTATCGATGAATCGCAACCCGCTCGCCGCCCCACATCAATCCCGCCAACGCCTGACCGGCTACGCTTGGGGCCTGGCCGCGCCGTTGCTATGTACCGCGTTGGCCTGGCCGCTACGCCATCTGCTCGGCGAGGCCAGCATTCTAATGACCTATTTGCTGGGCGTGTTTCTGGTCGCCAGTCGCTATGGGCGCAACGCCTCTTTGCTCGCATCGCTGATCAGCGCGCCAATGTTTGCATTTTATTTCGCCCGGCCGATTTTTTCGTTCGCGATTTCCGATCTGGAAAACGCGGTCGGCTTGGCGGTCATGGTCGTGGTCGCCAACCTCACCAGTAAATTGCAGAATCAAGCCCGAAAGCAGACCGAACTGGCCCGGCAACGGGAAGCCCGCAGCGACGCCTTGTATCGACTCAGCCGGGATTTGGCCGGCGTCGAGAACGGCGAACGGGTGACCGAACTCGCCGAGCGCCATATCCTCCAAGTCTTCGGCACGGTTTGCAGGCTGGTGGCGGCCGCCGATCTGGACCAACTCCCACCTCGCCTCGCGGACGAACTCGACCCGGCGGCCGCGACGCTGGCCTTTCGGGACAATCGGACGGTCACCACCGCCGCGGCCCGCTATTTTCCGTTATGCGGCTCGCAATCGCGGCAAGGCGTCCTAATACTGAAGCGGGCCGATTCGGATAGTCGCGAAGCGGACACCTTTCTTGAGACGTTTTGCAATCTGATCGCGCTGAATCTGGAACGCCTGCAATTCGCCGGCCAAGCGCGGGAAGCCCGCTTGCAAGCCGAAGCCGAAGGCCTGCGCAATGCCTTGCTCAGTTCGATCTCTCACGACTTGCGTACCCCGTTGACGCGCATTGTCGGCGCGGTCGGCGCGCTGATCGACCATCGCGACCGTCTGAGCGTCGCCGACCGCGACGACTGCCAGAAAACCATACTCGACGAAGCCCGGCGCATGTCGGATTTGACCGGCAAGTTGTTGGACATGGCCCGGCTGAATTGCGGCGAATGGGTCCTGCACCGGGAATGGAATGCGATCGAGGAACTGGTCGGCAGTGCGCTGCATCGGCTCGACAGCGGTTTGCAAGGGCGTCCGGTACGCACCCGGATTCCCGACGACTTGCCGCTGATGCGAATCGACGCCGTACTGATGGAGCAAGTGTTAGTCAACCTGATCGAAAATGCGATCAAACACACGCCGCCCGGTACGCCGGTCGATTTATCCGCCGAACGCGCCGAAGGCGGCATCCGCTTGTGTGTCGCGGACTATGGCCCCGGCATTCCCGGCGGCCTGGAGAACAAGATTTTCGAGAAATTTTTCCGGGGCGCCCACGAAACCCAGCACACTGGAGTCGGTCTTGGACTGGCCCTGTGCCGCACCATCGTCGAGGCCCACGGCGGGCGGATTCGGGCCGAAAATCAGCCAGGTAAGGGCGCGGTGTTCGTCATCGATTTGCCGCAACCCGAACAAGCACTCCCGACCGCGCTCGAGGAACTAGTATGAACGAGTCGGCCCCACGCATTCTGTTGATTGAAGACGACGCCCAAACTCGTAGATTTCTGAAGACCAGTCTGCAAAATCGCGGCTGGCGCATCGCCGAGGCCGATTGTGGCAAGACCGGGCTGACGTTGGCCGGCCAAGCCGATCTGGTGATACTCGATCTGGGACTGCCGGATATGGACGGCATCGCCGTAACCCGCCGCTTGCGCCAACTGTCGGACCAGCCCATCCTGATCCTGTCGGCTCGTAGCCAGGAACACAATAAAATCGCCGCGTTGGACGCCGGCGCCGATGATTATTTGACCAAACCGTTCGGTAGCGGCGAATTGCATGCCCGCCTGCAAGCCTTGCTGCGAAGGATCGCGCGCGGCTCGGCGACTCAAGAGCTTTTCGAGACGGGGGAACTGCAAGTGGATATGGCGCGGCGCCGGGTCTGTATGCGCGGCAGCGAGGTTAGGGTGACGCCGATAGAATTCCGCTTGCTAAGCTTGTTGATCCGCCACGCCGATCTGGTGGTCACCCATCGCCAATTGTTGCAGGAAGTCTGGGGCGGCGAGCATGTCCATGACCAGCATTATTTGAGAATCTACATGGGGCAATTACGCCGTAAACTGGAAGTCAATCCGGCCCGACCGCGCTATTTACTGACCGAAGTCGGCGTCGGCTATCGCCTGGTTTGCGAAGAAGCGGCCGGCGAACAGGAGTAGGCTCGATGGAATCCGACCGCGTAGACAAGCTGTGTCGCCGACGATTCGACAGGACGGAATTGGAGCCAGCTAGTAGCCCAGTCTGCGATTTTTTACGTCATTTTTATGCGCGATTCATTATAGTGGCCGGCGTTTTGCCTTTAGCAGGCGCACCCCAATTTCCGCCCGCCCCAGCCTTTTGCCCGGATACTTCATGTCAGCAAACCCCAACCCGTCGCAACTGAAAACCTTGACACTCAGCGCCATCGGCGTGGTTTTCGGCGATATCGGCACCAGCCCGCTGTACGCGGTCAAGGAAGTGTTCCATGCCGGTCTATCGACCGATACCGCGCATGTGCATGGCGCGCTGTCATTGATCTTTTGGTCGCTGGCGCTAGTGGTCACCACCAAATACGCGATTTTCATCATGCGCGCAGACAACGACGGCGAAGGCGGCATCATGGCCCTGCTGGCACTGGCGCTGAAGACCGCTAAACAGGATCCGCGCAAGGCCGGCTTCATCATCACCACCGGCTTGATCGGCGCGGTGTTGTTTTACGGCGACAGCATCATTACCCCGGCGATTTCGGTGCTCAGCGCGGTCGAGGGCCTGCAGATCGTCGCGCCCAAACTGGAGCATTACGTACTGCCGATTACCCTAGCGGTGCTGACGGCGCTGTTTTTGGTGCAAGCCAAGGGTACCGAACACGTCGGCCGGCTATTCGCTCCGGTCATGTGCGTCTGGTTTGTCAGCTTGGCCGCCTTGGGTATCGTCAACATCGCCAGCCATCCGCAAATCCTCGGTGCGATTAATCCCTACCACGGCGTAGCGCTGCTCAGCGAGCTTGGTTGGCGGGGTTTCGTCGTAATGGGATCGGTCGTGCTGGTCATCACCGGCGCCGAAGCCTTGTATGCCGATATGGGGCATTTCGGCTTAAAACCGATTCGGTTCGCCTGGTTTGGTTTCGTCTTTCCGGCATTGTTACTGAACTACTTCGGACAAGGCGCGCTACTACTGGAAAATCCCGCCGCCGTGGAAAATCCGTTTTATCTGATGGCACCGAATTGGGCGCTGTACCCGCTGCTGTTGCTATCGACGCTGGCGACTGTCATCGCTTCGCAGGCCGTGATTTCCGGCGCGTTTTCGCTGACCCGCCAAGCGATACAACTGGGCTACACGCCGCGAATGCGGATTTTGCACACCTCCGGCGACGAGATGGGTCAAATCTATATCCCGGCGGTCAACTGGTTGCTGATGGCGGCGGTATTCGTGCTGGTACTGGAATTTCGCTCCTCCTCGGCGCTGGCCTCGGCCTACGGCCTGGCGGTGACCGGCACGATGATTACCACGACGATACTGGCCTTCATCGTCATCAAAGAGTTGTGGCGTTGGAACGAAGCCACCAGCATCGGTTTCCTGTCGCTGTTTTTAAGTTTCGACGTGTTGTTCTTTCTAGCCAACAGCATCAAGATTCCGGAAGGCGGCTGGTTGCCGCTGACAGTCGGCGCGGCGCTGTTCGTCATCATCGTCACCTGGATCCAAGGCCGACAGTTACTGGCCCGGCACATGGACGAAAAACGGGTGATGTTCGAGGAATTGGAAAACCGACTGCAAACCCGCAAACTGAAAACCGTACCCGGCACCGCGATCTATCTGGCAAAAACCCTGCACGGCGTACCGCTGGTCCTGCTGCACAATCTGGAACACAACCACATCTTGCACGAGCAAATGATCGTTCTGACCATCGTCACCAAGGACGTTCCTTACGTAGACGAGGCTCAACGCATCAAAATCCGACTATTCGGGGAAAACAACAGTTTCTACCGGGTCAAAATGTATTTCGGTTTCCAAGAGGAACAAGATGTGCGCCGGGCCTTGCAACTCTGCGCCCGCGAGGGTTTGATCATTGATCAGAAACATGCGTCGTTCTTCATCGCCAGCGAAAAACTCTCGTTCCGCCGCCGCTGTCCGATGCCCAAATGGCAACGCCCGCTGTTCCGCTTTTTATTCCATAACGCCTCCAGCGCGATCGAATATTTCAAGATTCCGGTCGATCGCGTCATCGAACTGGGGATACGAATCGAGTTGTAAACTCGCGGCGACAACGGCGGCCGCGGGCGAGGCGATCGGACCATTTTTTCGGCGACTCGTCGCATGACGAGCGAAATTCTGAAAGACGCCGCCGCCAAGTTCTTATTCGGTTCGCCGCCGTGGGTTTCGAATTTCCGGCCATACTTTCGCGAACCATTTAATTCTAGGACCTTACAACCATGACCGGCCAAAAACCTATCGCCATCTTCGCCGAGGACGTGCCGCCTCGAGTCCGTCGCTCGCTCTATCCGGAACCCTTCGCATCGCTAATGGCCGGCCGGGAAAAACGGCCCTTGGGCGATGCGTTCGGCCTGGTCAATTTCGGCGTCAATCTGACCCGTTTGGCGCCCGGCGCCCGCTCGGCCTTGCGGCATTCCCACGCCGAACAGGACGAATTCGTTTACATCTTGTCGGGCGAAGCAAGCTTGGTCACCGATCAAGGCGAGACCCGGCTATGCGCCGGCATGTGTGCCGGCTTCCCGGCCGGCGACGGCGACGCCCATCATTTACTCAACCGCACCGATGCCGACGTGGTTTACCTGGAAATCGGCGACCGCGCCCCCGGAGATACGGTTATATATCCCGACGACGACCTGCAGGCGCGGTTGGACGCAGCCGGCCAATGGCAGTTTTTACACAAGGACGGCCGCCCGTATTGAGTCTCCGCCGCTCAACTTAACGGAGCTTGTATTTCTCGATCCGGTAGCGAATTTTTTCGCGGGTGGTTTTCAGGATACGGGCGGCTTCCATGACGTTGCCGTGGCAAAGGTCCAGCATGTTGCGGACGATTTCGCTCTCCATATCCTCCAAGCCCATGCTGCCGTCGGTCGGAAACTGCAGTTCCAGGCGCGCGACGAGGCCGTCGGCGGCAGAGACATTCGAAACGCAAGCCGGACGCACCGACTCCTGCGCAATCGCCGCGACGCCGTTATCCTCGTTCGGCAACCATTGTTCCGGCAACTGCTGGGACGACGATAAAATCACGCTACGCTCCAACACATTTCTCAGCTCCCGCACGTTGCCCGGCCATCGATAACGCTTCAACAATTGCCAGGCGCGCGGCGATACTTGGCTGACCCGCTTGCCGGCCAGTAAATTGAATTCAGCGATCAAGGCCGGCACCAAATCGTCCAAGTCGCCAATGCGCTCGCACAAGCTGGGCAAGCGCAGTTCGAACACACTCAATCGGTAATACAGGTCGGAACGAAACCCGCCGTTTTTGACTTCATCCTGTAAATTCCGGTTGGTGGCGGCGATAACGCGGATGTCCACGTCGATTTCCTTCTCTCCGCCCAGGCGGCGCAACTTGCGATCCTCCAGCACTTTCAGTAATTTGGCCTGCAGATCCAAGGGCATTTCGCCGATTTCATCCAGAAACAAAGTGCCGCGATGCGCTTGTTCGATCAGCCCGCGATGGCGGGCCTTGGCGCCGGTGAAGGCGCCGGCTTCGTGGCCGAACAATTCCGACTCGAGCAGATCCTTCGGCAAGGCCGCGCAGTTGAGTTCGACCAGCGGCTCCTTGGCCCGCTCGCTGTTGTAATGCAGAATCCTGGCCGCCAAGCCCTTGCCGGTGCCGGTCTCGCCAGTCAGAATCAGCGCACTGTAGGGCACTTGGCTAAGCTGGCGCAGCATGTCGCCGGTCTGGCGGGTGACCGGGCTGTTGCCGAGAAAAGTTTCAGGCGCGTAGCGTTTGCCGGCGTTGACCGAGTCGGTCAGAATCCGCCGCTGGGCCTTGGCACTACGCAACGCGCTGCGCACCACCATGTCCAGTTGCTCCTGCAGACAGGGCTTGATCAAAAAATCGAAAGCGCCCAGACGCAAGGCCCGTACCGAATCCGGCACGTCGCCGTAACCGGTCAGAAATACCCATTCGCTATCCGACAAGTTACCGCGGGTTTCTTCCAACAAGTCCAAGCCGCTGCCGTCCGGCAGACTGAGATCGGATAAGATTAGCGACGGTCGCAAATCCGGATTGCTGAGTATCTCCCGGGCCTGAGCGCAATCGGCCGCGAGTAGGGTCTCGAACCCCATACGGGCGTAATAGCGCTGCAGCTCGCTACCTAACAAGGCTTCGTCTTCGATGATCAGGATACTGTCGTTCATAAGTTGGCGAAAGGCGGTGGTGGGCGAGTGAAACCGTCACCCATTGCGGCGGCCGAAACGCGACTGTTGGTTCTTAGTCGTGGCGGCAAGCGGATATCAACTTTTTATGCAAGATCGACGCCTATGCTCAACGGAACGTCCAGTTAGCCGTCCGGTCGCCGCACCAAGGTCTTGGCCCATCGAGGTTTGGGGAAAATCACCGTTTAATTTGGTTGAAAATCACCAACGCAACCACAGTTGGCATGATAGCCGGTATCGGATTTTGCCGTCGGCAACACTTAGGCCGACTCGAATACCGCGCCAAACCCACGACTCCGGGCGAATCGCCAGTGTTCCGCGCTCGCGGAATACGTCGCGAGGCAACGCCATCCGTCCGAAACAAAAACGGGCACGAAGTTTTCATGGAAAATAACCATCAATACCGTACCGACGAAACCAGCCCGTCGAACTCCTATTTTATGGCGACGGCGACGGCGACGGCGACGTCGTCAACCACATCTTAGCCCGAGGAAAATCGCATGCCCAGATCCCCCAACCGCCATCTGTTATTCGCAACCCTGCTACTTGGGCTATTACTTGCCAGCTTGATCTATGCGTTTCATCCAGAAGTTGGCGGATTCAACCTGACCATCAACGGCCAACCCGTGGCGTCGCCCTTGTTTCGCCTGGCGGCAATCCCCACCCTGTTGGCGGTGTTCGCGCTATTCGGGATACTGGCCGTATTGGCACTAGTTGGCGTCGGGATGATGCTGTTTTTCGCCGCCCTCGGATTTGCCCTTCTCGGTGTTTTCCTGATCGTTCCGTATTCGTGGCCACTATTGCTGTTATTCGGCTTGTTGTTCGTGGGATTGGTGTCTAGCGGCAATCCCAAAAACAAGGATTAACCGGAGCTGGGCGAGCAAGGTCGAGGTTTGAAAAGTAAGGCGGGACTGTCGTAGCGGATTGCCTAGCGGCACACAATTTTGGTCGGGAGTAACAGTCTTAGCTGACTTAAGCTTGGCTCACGCCGCACCGACCGTTCATGACTAGAAAATGATGTTGCGCAAACGTTAGCTTTTGGTTGCCTTCGCAAATGCGACATCGACTCGAGCGTTAGCGGCCTGGCCGACACCTCTTCCCCGGCGATGCCGGGGAATTGCTTATGCGGAGAGATTAAAGCACCGATTACTCGTCTTGCTCTCCAACCAAAGGCGGCTCGCTGGCGTCGCCATCCACACTGACTTCAAAGGCGGCCGGTTTGATACTCTGTAACGGATCGACGCTGGCATTCACCGAAAACGGCATAGCGGAAATCAATATCGCTGCCGTGCATTGGGCTATTTCGTGTACGTAATTTTTCATCATTCATTCCTCAAGTTCACTTGAAAACGAGCCGTTTGACAGATAACAGTAGGGCTCCAAACCCTTACAGCGATATCCATGCCAGCAATTCCTTCCACCGAAGTGGAGAGCGTCGGTGGTCGCGCCTACTCGTTGAAAACAAAGGAAATCCAGCTCGCTGTTTTGGCTAAACGTTAACGCTGCCGCAAGAATTACGAGCCTGAAATAAAGCGACATTCTCGGCTCACCGCTCATATCGAATTTTAAAGTGGGGAATATTCCCCACGTTGTGGATTTGCACCGGGGAATATTCCCCAATTCACCTCTCTCCCGCATAACCCACTGATATTAAGCCAAAAAAAACTGGCACTTTGCTTGCTTTACCGAGACTAATGCAATTCGCGCATTTTTGCGCGAAGTTCGCCGAATCATTCATAAGCGGTCGCAATTTAGGGAAAACTGGAAACCAAAATATTAACTCAATCGTTACACCCAAGACCAAGCTATTCGCTATTGGATTTAATGCAACTCACCATAAAACCGAAGTCAACAGCGATTGCGGAGCTTCGCATAGAGAAAACCGATGATTATTAAAACACGTGCTTATCTTAGCTTAATTATAATTCTATTATCCGGCTGCCAAACAACCGAAACGGAAACTCACGAAGCGCCTCCCAAACTGGAAGCCACCACACCCTTATGGGAAGACACCGAGGTAACCAAGGAATATGTCTGCCAGATTCACGCGTTTCGGCATATTGAAGTGCGTGCGCTGGAACGGGGATATTTGCAGAATATTTTCGTCGACGAAGGCCAGTTAGTCCATCAAGGTCAGTCGATGTTCAAAATCATGCCTAACATCTATCAAGCCGAATTACTAAAGTCTCAGGCCGAAGCGAATACGATGAATATCGAATACCTAAACACCAAGGGTTTAGCGGATCAAAAAATTGTGTCGCCAAACGAACTAGCATTGGCCAAGGCCAAGCTGGACAAGGCTAACGCAGAGGTCAAACTCGCCGAAACTCATTTAGGTTTCACCAGTATCAATGCGCCGTTTGAAGGCATCATGGACCATTTGAATGTCAGGACTGGCAGTTTGGTGGAGGAAGGCGCCTTATTAACCACGCTATCGGACATTAGTAAATTGTGGGTGTATTTCAACGTACCTGAAAGCGAATATCTTGATTTCAAATCTCAAAAAGCCGATGAGGCAATCACCAAAGTTAAATTAAGAATGGCTAACGGTAGGGTTTATAATACGGATGGCACCATAGAAACTATTGAGGCGGATTTCGATAATACTGCCGGCAATATCGAATTCCGCGCCACATTCGCCAATCCCGATAAATTGCTCCGTCATGGCGAAACCGGCACGATACTGATGAAAAAACCGTACAAGCATGCGCTATTGATTCCGCAAAAAGCCACTTTCGAAATTCTCGATAAAACCTATGTCTATGTTGTGAAAGACGACGGAAAACTAGAACAAAGACTCGTAAAAATCGGGGCCGAACTGCCCTATTTGTTCATTATCAAAGAGGGCTTGAAAGACGGCGATAAAATCCTACTGGAAGGCTTAAGAAAAGTCCACGCGGGCGATAAAGTGGACATCGATTTATTGCCGCCTGAAAAGGTTCGCTCTGAATTAAAACTCTATACCGAATAATCCTTTGAGCAGAGATTAACTATGTTCAGTATCTTTATTAAAAGACCGGTCATGGCGATCGTGTTGTCGCTTAGTTTCCTGTTCATGGGATTCTTGGCAATCCGCACCCTGCCCGTTTCGCAATTTCCGGATATCGCCCCCCCGCGAGTGACGATATCCCTATCCTTCCCCGGCTCCAGTGCCGACGTATTGGTTAAATCCTCGTTGATTACCATCGAACGGGCGATCAACGGCGTGCCGGGCATGAAATACATCGTCTCCGACGCCACCAGCGCCGGCGAAGCCACGATTCAAGTGTTGTTCGAGCTGGGCGTGGACCCGAATATCGCGATGGTCAACGTCAAAACCCGGGTCGATCAGGTGATGAGCCGTTTGCCGAATCTGGTACGGCTGGAAGGCGTGGTCGTCAACTTCGTCCAACCCAGCATGCTGATGTACGTCAACCTGTACAGCAAGGATAAGAACGCCGACCAGAAATTCCTGTTCAACTACGCCTACGTCAACGTGATACCGGAAATCCAGCGTATCTACGGTATCGCCCAAGCGCAGATTTTGGGCGCCCGCCAATACGCGATGCGCATTTGGTTAAATCCGGACCGGATGCGCGCCTATAGCGTTTCGACCGAAGAAGTGATGGATGCGATCTCCAAGCAAAGCATCATCGGCCGTCCCGGCCGGATCGGCCAGAGCACCGGGATGGCGGCGCAATCCAAGGAATACGTGTTGATTTACCAAGGCTGGTACAACACGCCGGAACAGTACGCGGACATTATCATTCGCGCCAATTCGGAAGGCGAAATCTTGCGCTTGAAGGACATCGCCAAAGTCGATTTAGACAGCGAGTTTTACAACATTTATTCGGACAAGGATTCCTTCCCCTCGGCGTCGATTGTGTTGAAGCAAAAC
Organism: Methylomonas sp. MS20; assembly: GCF_050275925.1. Classification (NCBI taxonomy): domain Bacteria; kingdom Pseudomonadati; phylum Pseudomonadota; class Gammaproteobacteria; order Methylococcales; family Methylococcaceae; genus Methylomonas; species Methylomonas sp. MS20. The sequence continues at coordinate 2,034,187 of NZ_CP189962.1, read as the reverse complement.
TACGGCACCAATGCCACCAAAGTCATCGAAGACGTCAAGGCCAAACTGGAGGAACTGAAAAAGTCCTTCCCGGAAGGCATGGATTACGAGATCAACTACGACGTGTCGCGTTTCGTCGAAGCCTCGATTCACAAGGTCTTGCACACCTTGGGCGAAGCCTTCGTGTTGGTGACTTTGGTGGTATTCCTGTTCCTCGGCGACTGGCGCTCGACTTTGATTCCGATTCTGGCGGTGCCGGTGTCGTTGATCGGTTCGTTCGCGGTGATGTCGGCCTTCGGCTTATCGATCAACTTGATCACGCTATTCGCGTTGGTGTTGGCGATTGGCGTCGTCGTTGACGATGCCATCGTCGTGGTCGAGGCGGTACACGCCAAAATGGAAGCCGAACACTTAAGCCCCTATGCCGCGTCTCGGCAGGTCTTGGGCGAAATCGGCGGAGCCATCGTCGCCATCACGTTGGTGATGGTGTCGGTATTCGTGCCTATCGCCTTTATGAACGGCCCGGTCGGCGTGTTTTACCGGCAGTTTTCGATTGCGATGGCCTCATCCATCATCATCTCCGCCGTCGTCGCCTTGTCCTTGGCGCCGGTGTTGTGCGCAATGATCTTGAAAAACACCCACGGCCAACCCAAGCGCCGGACGCCGATTACGCTGTTCATCGACGGCTTCAACTATCTGTTCGAAAAAGTTACCGGCCGCTACGTCAAGTTGCTGGACGTCGTGGTTACCCGCCGCATCGTCACTGTGGTGGTGTTGGCTGCATTCTCCTTCGGCATCTTCACTGTGGATAAAACCTTGCCGGCCGGCTTCATCCCCGGCGAAGACCAAGGCATGATCTACGCGATCATTCAAACTCCGCCCGGCTCGACTATCGAAGTCACCAACAAAGTGGCACGACAACTGGAAGAAGTCGCCGAAAAAATCGACGGCGTGCAGTCGGTATCGTCGTTGGCCGGCTACGAGGTTTTGACCGAGGGCCGCGGTTCCAACGCCGGCACCTGCATCATCAATCTAAAGGATTGGACCCAGCGCAAGGTGTCGGTGGAGGACGTAATTCGCCAGCTAGAGGAAAAAACCCACGACTTCGGCGCGGTGATCGAGTTCTTCCAACCACCTGCGGTACCGGGCTACGGCGCGGCATCGGGTTTGGCCTTCCGCTTGTTGGATAAGACCACCGGCACCGATTACTTCAAGTTCGACAAACTCAATCAGGAGTTCATGGCCGCGTTGCGCAAGCGCCCGGAATTGACCGGCTTGTTCACCTTTTATGCCGCCAACTACCCGCAATACGAGTTGAAAATCGACAACAAATTGGCGATGCAAAAAGGCGTGAATATCGATAAGGCCATGGAAAATCTGGACATCATGATCGGCAGCACCTACGAGCAAGGCTTCATCCGCTTCAACAACTTTTTCAAAGTCTACGTGCAAGCCTTGCCGGAGTTTCGCCGCTTCCCAACCGACGTCTTGAACTATTACGTCAAAAACGACGCCGGCGAAATGGTGCCCTACTCGGCCTTTATGACCGTTCAGCCGCAGCAAGGCCCAAACGAGCTGACCCGCTACAACCTCTACAACTCAGCAGCAATTCGCGCCGAACCGGCGCCCGGCTATACCTCTGGCGACGCGATCAAAGCCATCAAGGAAGTGGCCAAAGCGACGTTGCCCCAAGGCTTCGATGTAGCCTGGGAGGGTTTGTCCTTCGACGAAGCGGCGCGCGGCAACGAGGCGCTGGTGATTTTCGTCGTGGTCCTGGTGTTTGTGTATTTGGTGTTGGCGGCCCAATACGAAAGCTTTGTGTTGCCGTTGGTGGTGATCTGCTCGTTGCCGGCCGGCATCTTCGGCTCATTTTTACTGCTGAAAACCATGGGCTTGGCCAACGACGTGTACTCCCAAGTAGGTTTGGTGATGTTGGTCGGCTTGCTCGGTAAGAACGCGGTATTGATCGTCGAATACGCGGTGCAACGCCAGGAACAAGGCTTGTCGGTCCGCGAAGCGGCGATAGAAGGCGCTAAGGCCCGGTTTCGGCCGATTCTGATGACCTCGTTTGCCTTCATCGCCGGCCTGGTACCGTTGGCCTTCGCTACCGGCGCCGGCGCGGTAGGCAACCGCACCATCGGCACCTCGGCCTTGGGCGGCATGCTGTTCGGCACCGTGTTCGGCGTGGTGCTGATCCCAGGCTTGTATTACATCTTCGCCAAACTGATCGAAGGCAAACGCATGATCAAAGACGAAGACGTCAATCCGTTCACCGAAACCTATCATTACGGTACCCAAGATGCTGACGAATAAACCCCATGTTTTGCTAGTAACTGCTTTGGCGATGGCTGTGTTGCAAGCCTGCGGCATTCCGGACATGACCAAGAAAACCGCGGATACGCAGTTGCCAGAGCAATTCAAACCCGGCGTAAACGAGCAGACGAGTGCCGCGACCGTGAAATGGCAGGATTTCTTCGACGATCCGCAGCTGCGCGGCTTGATCGATACCGCCGTTGCCAATAACAAGGAAATCAACATCATGGCGCAACGGATCAGCATCGCCGAGAACGAAATCCAAGCGCGCAAAGGGGAATATATGCCCTTCGTCAAACTCGGCGCCTCGGCGGGCGGCGACAAGACCGCGCAATACACCCGCAACGGCGCCGTCGAGGACAGTCTGAATATCGCCAAGGGCCAACCGTTTCCGGCCTTTCTCGGCGATTACAAATTCGGCCTGTTCTCGACTTGGGAAATCGACATCTGGAAAAAGCTCCGGAACGCCACCCAAGTGGCAGTCTACGATTACATGGCATCCGGCGAAGGCCGAAATTTCTTGGTAACCAACTTGGTCGCCGAGGTGGCGCATGCCTATTACGAATTGATCGCCTTGGACAACCAGCTGGAAAACTTACGGCAAAACATCGCGATTCAGCAGAACGGCTTGCAAGTGGTCAGACAATTGCAAACCTTCGCCAGAACCACGACACTGGCCGTCAAGCGTTACGAAGCCGAAGTCGCAAAAAACCAGGCCCGCAAATACGAGATCGAGCAGCAGATTACCGTGGTCGAGAATCGGATCAATACGCTGCTGGGACGAACACCGCAGCCGATAGCGCGCACATCGGCCGGTTTCATGGACATCAAACCCAAGGCCTTGAGTGCCGGCCTGCCGTCGGAATTATTGCAAAACCGGCCCGATATCCGTAAGGCCGAGTTGGAATTAAAAGCCGCCGACTTGAACATCGACGTCGCCAGGGCCAATTTCTATCCATCCTTCGGCATCAAGGCCGGCATCGGCTTTCAGGCATTTGCGTTGAAATACCTGATCAATACCCCGGAATCGTTGGCGGCGATGGTGGCCGGCGAACTGGTCGCCCCGCTGGTCAACAAAAACGCGATCACCGCCGAATACAAAAACGCCAACGCCAAGCAAGTGCAGGCGGCCTACGAATACGAGCAAAGCATCATTACTGCTTACGCCGAAGTGGCCAATCAAATATCCAATATCGACAACCTGGACAAAAACTACCAGCTAAAACGCCAGCAAGTGGACTCGTTGGTCAAATCGATTGAAGTCGCCAACCAGTTATTTATCTCGGCCAGAGCGGATTATTTGGAGGTTTTATTGACCCAGCGCGACGCGCTGGAAGCCAAGAAGGAACTGATCGAAACCAAACAAAAACAAATCAGCGCGATGGTGGATTTGTATAAGGCTTTGGGTGGCGGCTGGCAAAGTTAGAATTTCAGAATATTGGCCTTTACTCGGTGTTCTTTAATATCGAAACGGTATCAAGCGGGTTCAGTGCCGGCGAGCGAGTTCAAAACGAGCCGTCAGCCCGACACTGAGATCAGACGAGGTCCCAGTGACGAATCCGCCGTACCCATTGATTTTCAGTTGTGCATCAGCATGGAATGCACTCCGCGCCTACCGCCCGTGAGCCATCGGCTGCAGAAACCCCTGCCGATCCGGCCGGTGATAAACCGACGTTGCAGGCCAATATCCAAAGCGGGGCAGTGTGCAATTGAAAAAAGTCGTCAAATTCTATTGCCGACGCGGAAACGACAGCTGATCGGAACTGTTCGCGAAGCAACGTCTAGCCTGTAAGTTACCCGCCTATAATAGATGCCGTTGCCCTCGACAGCCCTTGAATTGCTTGGTGCTGACGAGGGCTCGCTAAGGCGTTTCAAGCCTCGAACGGATGTTCCAGTACGATGGTTTCGTTGCGGTCGGGACCTGTGGAAAGGATAGTCACTTTTACGCCGACCAGCTCTTCGATGCGCGCGATATACGCTTTGGCGTTCGCCGGCAGTTGCCCGTATTCGGTAATGCCGGCGGTACTACCGCTCCAACCCGGCATTTCTTCGACCACCGCTTCGCAAGCCGCATATTGATCGGCACCGAGCGGCGCGGTGTCGGTGACGACGCCGTCGATTTTGTACGCGGTACAGATGCCGATTTTGTCCAGGCCGTCCAACACGTCCAATTTGGTCAAACAGATGCCGGTCAGACTGTTCAATTGCGCGGATTTACGCATCGACACCGCGTCGAACCAACCGCAACGACGCTTGCGGCCGGTAGTCGCGCCGAATTCGTGGCCCTTGACACCCAAGTGATCGCCGTATTCGTCCAATAATTCGGTCGGAAACGGGCCGTTGCCGACTCGGGTGGAGTAGGCCTTGGTGATCCCCAACACATAATCCAGCGCCAACGGACCGACGCCGCTGCCGGTGGCGGCGCCGCCTGCCGTGGTGTTGGAGGACGTTACGTAAGGATAGGTGCCGTGGTCGATGTCCAACAATGCGCCCTGCGCGCCTTCGAACAATACATTGTGGCCTTCGGCTTGGTGGGCGTACAGCGCTTCGCCGACATCGGTCAGCATCGGCTTGATCACTTCACCGAGACTTAGGGTATCCGCCAACAACGTGGCGTAATCGACCGGCTCGGCACCGTAATACTGAACCAGCATGAAATTATGAAAATCCACCAGTTCTTTCAGACGCGCGGCGAATTCATCGCTATTACGCAGATCGCCGACCCGTAGACCGCGCCGCGCCACCTTATCTTCATAAGCCGGACCGATACCGCGACCGGTGGTGCCGATGGCTTTATCGCCCCTGGCCTTTTCGCGAGCTTGGTCGATTGCCACATGGATAGGCAAAATCAATGCGCAGGCCTCGCTGATCTGCAGCCGGTTCTTCACCGGGATGCCGGACTTTTCCAGAATTTCGATTTCCTTCAGCAAGGCTTCCATACTGAGCACGACGCCATTGCCGATCAGACACTGCACGCCTTCCCGCAACACGCCCGACGGGATCAGATGCAGCACGGTTTTTTCGCCGTTGATCACCAAGGTGTGGCCGGCGTTATGTCCGCCCTGAAACCGAACGACGGCGGCGGCCTGCTCGGTCAACAGATCGACCAGTTTACCCTTACCTTCATCGCCCCATTGCGTACCGATGACAACAACATTTTTTCCCATAACTTTTTCTAACCTTAAGCCAATGATTTAACGACCCAGCACTGAGCCTGTTTTTCTAAAATCGCGTTGCAACCCATGTCTTCGGCCCCGCCCTGCTGCCCCGGCAATTGCTGAATTACCTGAACGCCGGACGCCCGCAAATCGCGAACGGTCTCGCGCAGATCGGCATCCTCGCAATAGGGCGCGAAGACTGTCCGCACCGGCGCATCGGCGCTGACGTCGTAAAACGTCGCCAGTACCTTCAAATCGGCGCTAAAACCGGTCGCCGCCCGCGCCCGGCCGAACACTTGACCGACGTTGTCGTAGCGTCCGCCGCGAGCAATTTCTCGTCCCAACGACGGCACGAATGCGGCGAATACGATGCCGGTATGGTAATGGTAGCCGCGCAGTTCGGCCAAATCGAAACTGAGCGACAAGACTGGATAGTCGCGGCGCAACCGGTCGGCAATCCCGCGCAAATCGGCCAGTGCCGCCGCCAACATGCCGTTGGCGTCGATACCGGCCAGCAATTTCCCGGCTTGATCGAGCACATCCTGACCACCGTTCAGTTTGGGCAGCGCGTTAAAAATAGTTTTAAATCCGTCGCCGACCGGAAAGCGTTCGACCAATTCGCCCAGCTCCGCGCCAGCCTTGCGTTGCAAAACATCGAACAACTCGGCTTCTTGCGCCACATTCAAGCCGGCCAATTCGACCAAGCCCCGGTATATAGACACATGGCCCAAATCCAGATGCAGGTTTTGTATGCCGCTGATCGCCAACATCTCCAACATCAACTGTATGGCTTCGTAGTCGCTCTCGAGTCCGGAGTGGCCGTACAATTCCGCGCCAATTTGCATCGGGCTGCGGCTCTTTTCGAGCGGATCGCCCACCGCATGCAATACGGTACCGGCGTAGCACAGCCGGTTCGGCCACGGATGTTGCAAATGGTGAGCGTCAATTCGGGCGACCTGGGGCGTCATATCGGCCCTTACTCCGAGCGTCTCGCCGCTAAGCGGATCCGTCAGCTTAAAGGTCTGCGACTCCAGATCGTGGGCCGAACCGGTGAGCAAGGAGCGGAGAAAATCCACGAACGGCGGGATCACCAAGCGATACCCCCACGCGGCGAAGGTCTCGAGCAACTTGGCTCTCAGCCTCTCCAGATGCTCGGCCCGCTCCGGCAATACTTCGCCGATGCCCTCGGGCAGCAGCCAGGTGTCTTTGTTTTGCATGTCATCTATTCCAGTTACAGCAAACGCCCCGCAGAGCGGGGCGTTATGGTCTTGCCGAACTCGGCGGCCACTATTTTTGAGTTTTGAAGTATTTGAAGAAATCCGAACTCGGTTCCAACACCATTACGTTGCCCGGTTTGCCCAAGCTTTCCCTGTAGGCAATCAAGCTACGGTAAAACGCGAAAAACTCGCTGTCTTCGCCGTAAGCCTTGGCAAAGGTTTCGGCGGCCCTGGCGTCGCCTTCGCCGCGCAATATCTCGGAGTCGCGGTAGGCGTTGGCCAAAATGATCTCGCGCTGCTTGTCGGCGTCGGCGCGGATACGCTCGGCAGCCTCGGAGCCTTGCGAGCGGAATTCGCGTGCGACCCTGGCACGTTCGGCTTCCATCCGTTGATAGACCGACGAACTCACCTCGTTAGGCAGATCGATCCGCTTCACTTGTACGTCGACAATATTGATACCCAATTTGGCGGCATGGGGCGAAACATTGGTGATCAGCGCTTCGCGGATCGCGCTCCGATCGCTGGATACCAATTGCCTGATGTCGCGTTTGCTGAACTCGCTACGAAACGAATCCTTGATGATTTGATCTAGCCGGATGTTGGCCTGATTCACATCGCCAGCCACCGTGGTGTAAAAGGTTTTGACATCGCCAATGCGCCATTTGACGAAAGAATCGACAATGACGTTTTTCTTTTCGGCGGTCAAAAATCGTTCCGGCGTGGAATCCATGGTCAGGATGCGCGCATCGAATTTCTTGACGTTATTGATGAACGGCAGCTTGAAATGCAAACCCGGTTGAAAATCGGCGCCGACGATCTCGCCAAGCTGGAATTTAATCACCCGCTCGGTTTCGGCGACCGTGAACACCGACAGCGACAACACAACAATCAGCGCGCCGACCGCGACTAAAATCTTATTTCCCATCGTAACGTCCTCTCACATCGCGTTCGCGGCTGTTAATCCGCACATCGGTTTTCGATTCTTTGACTGTCGGCAAGGTCGGCTGAGGGGCAACCGGCTCATGATTCGTAACCGAATCCGGCGCCGCTTCCGTGCGACCGACGCCCAGTTTATCCAGCGGCAAGTACATGACGTTACCGCCATCCTTGACGTCCACCAACACGTTACTGGCGCGCCCCAGGACTTGTTCCATCGTTTCGATATACATCCGCTGCTTGGTCACTCCAGGCGCCTTTTTGTACTCGGTCAGCAGTTGCGAGAAGCGACTGACATCACCATTGGCCTTGGCAATGACTTTTTCCTTATAGCCCTCGGATTCCTGCACGATACGAGACGCGGCGCCGCGGGCCTTGGGTACCACGTCGTTGGCATAAGCTTCGGCTTCGTTGATCAAACGCTGTTTGTCTTCGCGCGCCTTAATGGCGTCTTCGAAAGCGCCCTGCACTTGCTCGGGCGGCTGAGCGTCCTGCAAATTGACACTAGTGATCAAAATGCCTGTGCGGTAGGCATCCATCACCGATTGAATCTCGCTCTTGATCTCTTGAACGATTTCGCTACGGCCTTCGGTCAATACGAAATCCATGTCGCTACGGCCGATCACACCGCGTTGCACGCTTTCGGTGACTTGCTTCAGAGTCGAAGCCGGGTCCAATACGTTGAAGGCATAATCCTTGGCGTCCTTGACCTGATATTGCACGGCCAGACGGACATCGACGATGTTTTCATCCTTGGTCAGCATCATCGCTTCCTTGGGTACCGAGCCCATCGCCTGACCGCCGCCCGAACGATAACCGACTTCTATAAAGCGTTGTTGCTCGACATTGATGACTTGTACTTGCTCGATCGGTGCCGGCACGTGCCAATTCAGACCGGGTTGCGACGTGCCGACATAGGCGCCGAACCGCGTAACGACGCCGCGAGTCCCTTCGTCAACCGTATAAAACCCGCTCAAGCTCCACAATACCAATGCACCGCCGGCAACCCAACCCGCACCGCGCATTGATGAGCCCGAGGTGCGGTTACCGCCCCCGTTGGATCCGCCGCCAAACAGAGCTCCCAGCTTTTCCTGCAAGTTGCGCACGACCTCGTCCAGATCGGGAGGACTATTTTGGTCGTTGCGACCACTCCAGGGGTCTTTTTTATCACCGCCGGGCTCATTCCAAGACATACTAAATGCTCCAAAAATTGGATTTGAGAACTTAAAAAACCGCGTACCACCGAACCAATTTCACCCAATCGATCCCACTCAAAAAAACCAGTATCGACAGGCCAAAGAACGCGGCATTCTATCGTAAATCACTCCGACCGGGACAACTAAGTCAGACCGGCGCGCCAAATTTATCCGGTTCGCGGTTACGCATTAGGCCATTTCCAACGGGCTCGAGGTTTCGATACCCTTTAGCAAGCCCAAATGCTTCTGATCGATCTCCAAGGTCAATTCGCAATCGCCGGCTTCGTTGCAAACCTCGTCGAGTATCCGGACATAACCGAACAGCTTGGCTTTGACTCCGGCTTGCGCGGCCGGCAGATAACATTTTCGGACGACTTTGCTGCTGGCAAACAATTCGCACAAAGCCTGCAACAACAATTCGCTACCTTGTCCGGTCCGCGCACTGATCCAAACCGCGGTCGGCTTGCCGTCTTCGCCGTAATCGATGTGCGGCTGGATGCTATCGAGCAGGTCGATCTTGTTGAAAACCTTGAGCTGCGGAATTTTACCCGCCTCGATATCGTTCAACACTTGATTGACCTGGAAAATTGTCTCGTCGCGATCTTCGGCATGTGCGTCTATCACATGCAACAACAAATCCGCCTCGCTGGCTTCCTGCAAGGTTGATCGGAAGGCCGCCACCAGTTCGTGCGGTAGATGGCGAATGAATCCGACCGTGTCGGCCAGGATAATGTCGTTGCCGTTGCTCAGCGACAACTGCCGCAAGGTCGGATCGAGGGTCGCGAACAATTGATCTGCCGCGTAAATACCGGCACCGGTCAAGGTGTTGAATAAAGTCGATTTGCCGGCGTTGGTGTAGCCGACGAGGGACACCGCCGGGATCTCGGCCTTCTTGCGTTTGCTGCGCCCCTGGTGGCGTTGTTTCTCGACTTTTTCCAAGCGTTGCTGGATTTGCTTAATGCGAACGCCCAGCAAACGTCGATCGGTCTCCAATTGGGTTTCGCCGGGACCGCGCAAACCGATGCCGCCTTTTTGCCGTTCCAAATGGGTCCACCCGCGAATTAGGCGCGTCGATAAATGTTTAAGCTGGGCGAGTTCAACCTGCAACTTGCCTTCGAAAGTCTGAGCGCGCTGAGCGAAAATATCCAGAATCAGGCCGTTTCTATCGACGACCCTCACTTCCAGCGCTTTCTCCAGATTGCGTTCCTGACTAGGCGACAGCGGATGATTGAAAATGACGATATCGGCACTAGCGTCGGTTACCGCCGACTTGATTTCATCCAACTTGCCGATGCCGACAAAATACTTTGGGTCGGGCCGGTGCCGACTGCCGGTCACCACATGTATCGGCAGGGCGCCGGCGGATTTGGTCAGTTCCTTTAACTCGTCGAGATCTTCTTGCCCGGCTTGCAAATTTAGGTGAACGAGTATTGCTCGTTCACCTGCATCGGGACGTTCAAACAAAAAAACACCCCTTAATTGTCGTCACTAACTTCCGGCTCGCGGTGCATGTTGACGTTTTTTCCGGGAACGATGGTGGATATGGCGTGCTTATAAACCATTTGATTCACGGTATTTTTAAGCATGACCACGTATTGATCGAAAGAATCGACACGGCCTTGCAGCTTGATACCATTAACCAAGAAAATCGACACCGGAGTGTGTTCTTTTCTCAGGGCATTCAAAAAATTATCCTGCAAGTTTTGTGCTTTCGACATCCTATTTCTCCTTATTATTGTTCGGTGTACTGATTAATACATTACCCGCTACCTCCGTGATTTTCAACACGCGGTGCGCGAATAAAATTTAAACTGGTCTGGCCTAAACGCAAGCCGGATCAAAAAACCAGTTGTTCGGACGTAAACTCTCACGCCCTCGCCGTCAGAGTAAGCACGGACGCTTAAGTTCAGCTTAGCCGATTTTTTTGTATTTGATCCTATGCGGCGTATCGGCGTCGATACCCAGACGACGATGGCGGTCGGCCTCGTAGTCGGCGTAGTTACCCTCGAACCAAACCACCTCGCTGTCGCCCTCGAATGCCAGCATATGGGTCGCGACACGGTCCAGGAACCAGCGGTCGTGCGAGATCACCACCGCGCAGCCGGGGAAAGCCAACAAGGCTTCCTCAAGCGCCCGCAAGGTTTCGACGTCCAAGTCGTTGGTCGGCTCGTCAAGCAGCAACACGTTGCCGCCGCTTTTCAGCAACTTCGCCAAATGCACCCGGTTGCGTTCGCCGCCGGACAGATCGCCGATGCGTTTTTGTTGATCGGCGCCCTTGAAATTAAAGCGCCCGCAATACGCCCGAGACGGCGTTTCGTACTTGCCGACGGTGATCATGTCCAGACCGTCGGAGATCTCCTGCCAAACCGTTTTGTTATCGTCCATGTTATCGCGAAACTGTTCGACGTACGACAGCTGAACGGTCTGTCCCATCGTAAACGTACCGGAATCGGGCTTTTCAAAACCAGCCATCATTCTAAACAACGTGGTCTTACCGGCCCCGTTCGGACCGATGATGCCGACAATACCGCCCGGCGGTAACTTGAAACTCAAATCGTTGATCAGCAAACGATCGCCGAAACCCTTACCGACATTTTCAGCTTCGATGACTACATCGCCCAGGCGCGGTCCGGGTGGAATATAGATTTCCTGAGTCTCGTTGCGTTTTTGCACCTCGACCGACGACAACTCCTCGAAACGCGCCAACCTCGCCTTGCTCTTGGCGTGACGACCCTTGGGATTGGATCGCACCCATTCCAGCTCGGCCTTCATCGCTTTCTGGCGGGAAGACTCTTGTTTATCCTCAAGCTCCAGGCGCTTTTCCTTTTGTTCCAGCCACGACGAATAGTTGCCTTCCCAAGGAATGCCCATGCCGCGATCCAGCTCCAAAATCCAGCCGGCAACGTTATCGAGGAAATAACGGTCGTGAGTTACCGCTACCACGGTGCCGGTATAATCGTGCAGGAAGCGCTCCAGCCACGCAACCGACTCGGCATCCAAATGGTTGGTCGGCTCGTCGAGCAAAAGCATGTCGGGTTTAGACAGCAACAGCCGGCATAAAGCCACCCGACGCTTCTCGCCGCCTGACAATTTATTGACGTCAGCCTCCCAATCCGGCAAACGCAAGGCATCGGCGGCAATTTCTAGGGTCCGGTCCAGATTGTGACCGTCACAAGCATTAATCACGTCTTCCAGATGCGCTTGTTCGGCCGCCAACTTGTCGAAATCGGCTTCCGGATCGGCGTAGGCGGCATAGACCGCGTCCAGTTTGGCCAGAGCGTCCTTGATGTGTTGCACGGCTTCCTCAATGTTGCCGCGCACGGTTTTGCTAGGATCGAGCTGCGGCTCTTGCGGCAAGTAGCCGATGTTGATGCCCTTCAGCGGAATCGCCTCGCCTTCGATTTCCTTATCGACGCCGGCCATGATACGTAGCAGCGTCGATTTACCCGAACCGTTTAAACCCAAGACGCCGATTTTAGCGCCCGGAAAGAACGATAACGAGATGTCCTTGAGGATATACTTTTTCGGCGGCACGATTTTGCCGACCCGATTCATCGAAAATATGTATTGCGCCATTGCTTTCGGAAGAAAGGAAACAAAAAAGCATTATACCGTGACCCAGCCAAATGCAAGGCCGTTATTTAGCGGCGCCGAGCGGACACACTTGCGATTTCGCCGCTCAACGCCGCCCAAACATCGAGAAACGGGGGCAATGGAAAATCAGATAAATCAGCAAGCCAAATCCGTTCCAGATGAAAAAACCGATTTGCGTTTTGGTCGGCAAACTGACGAACAAATAACCGCATCCAAGTATTGCTACGGACCCAGTCAACCACGGCCACGGCGCGCTGAATTTGCGAACGGCGCCCTGTGCCCGGCGGCGGGCAACCAGCATGCACAGCGCGACCGTGGCGAAAGCCAGCAATGTTCCAGCGTTAGCCAATGCTGCAATCTCCGCTAGCGGGAAAAAACCGGCTACGCCGCCAACCAGCGCGGCGGTAAACCAGGTCGTGCGCACCGGATTACCGCGTCGAGATACGCGTGCCAAGCCGTTCGGCAACAATCCGTCGCGAGCCATTGCAAAGAAAATTCGGCTTTGGCCGTAGAAGAAGGCCAAAATCACGGTGGGTAGCGCTGCCACCGCCGTAAATCCCAGGCATTTCGCGGCCAGCGGCGAACCCAACTCCCGCAGCACCAGCGCCAAGGGTTCAACACTGTCGGCAAACCGGCGATAGTCCAGCGCGCCCAACGCAGCCAACGCCACCGCGATATAGATCGCCACGCAGATCAGCATCGAGCCGATGATGCCGACCGCCAAATCACGATCGGGACGGCGTGCTTCCTCTGCGGCGGTCGCTATGGCATCGAAACCGTAAAACGCGAAGAAAATAATCGCGGCCGCCACCATAACGCCGCGTTCGACACCGTCCGCGCCGACCGTTTTCGCGAAGCCGTAAGGCATGAACGGCTGCAAATGGCTCGCATCGAAACCACGGGCGGCCAGCGCTACAAACATCAGCAAGGCGCCGATTTTTAACACTACCAACCACGCGTTGCAGGTCGCGCTTTCCTTGGTGCCCAGCGTCAACAAGCCCGCAACCGCCCCAATGATTGCGACGGCAGGCAAGTTGACGATTCCGCCCCGCGCCGGAGCGACCAACCAAGTCGTCGAAATCCCCAGCCAGTCCTGCAAAATCGGCGCGGCGTAACCCGACCAGCCCACAGCAACCGCGCTGACCACCAACGAATATTCCAGAATCAGACACCAACCCACAAACCAGCCGGCGGTCTCACCGATCACAACCCTCGTGTAAGTATAAGCGCCACCAGCCTTGGGAATTGCGGTCGCCATTTCCGCGTAAGCCAGCGCCGCGCAAGCGCAAACCAGACCTGCGAATCCGAAGGCGACAATAACCGCCGGCCCAGCCTTGGCGACGCCGACACCGATCAACGTCAAAATGCCTGTACCGACAATCGCGCCGACACCGAGCGCCAACAAATGCAACACGCCAAGACCGGGCTGCAATAGTTCGGCTTTGCCGCGATCTTGGCTACCACCCGCCCAATTTGGCGCGATAGCCGAATCGTGAGCTGTATTTTCGGAATTGAGGCGGCCAGTCAACAAAACTCTCCCATGGAAACTCTTTGACAGTGGCCTTTACGTTACCGGAAAAGCCTAGGTCCCGCACTAGCAAACGATGACGATCAATCCAATCATGTTCATTACAGGGCTTTTGCTTCGGAGAAAAAGAGATAACGTAATGAGCCCTCTTCAGCCTCAATCGATAGCAATTACTCAGACTAACGATGTTCACAACAGGAAGTTTGCCACAAGAGCTTGCCGGAAGCAGCGCAGTTACGCTATTTCGGGGCGAAATGTCACGAAGGATTACGCTAAGACCTAAATCCACGGATTAGGTATGATATCCGCTTAGAACAGTTCCAAGGCTGGACCGCCCGTGGACCGGGATTGAAACCAATGCATTTATCGAACGTAAGACGGACGAGTGTTAGAACCCCTGAAATGCGAGGCATTGAATTGGCCTGACCGGCAGGGAATTGGCGAATGGCAACTAGTAGGTTTGCCTTTGTTTACAAGGCGACGAGATTGAAAAATTGAGCGGAACCCAGAGAAGGTAGATAAGATTCGATATCCACAATTCCTGTTTGCTAGCCACTCGTCGGGCGGACGAAAAACCGGGCGATCCGAATGTGGCTGGGAAACTCGATCCCTAATGCGGCGCTTCCGTCAAAAACCTGCCCGCCCCTACTTGGTCCATCGTCGCTATCGCCTCTCCTCGCCAGCGGACTTCAGCGAGAAGGGGCGTTTTGTAATTAAGCGGCTTCCCTACCTAAATCGACTAAGCCGTTGCCTTACGCAGTCTGCCGGCCCCAAGGAAGCCGAACAATACCGTTCCCATCATTACAAAGCTGGGTGGCAACGGTACCGAACCGATAATGTCAGGTTGAGTCGGAGTACCAGCGGTCAACAAGCGAAATTGACCATCCCAAGCCTGCGGGCCGGTAAAATTCAAACGTAAACTGGAGACGTTGGAAAACACGCTGGGATTGGAAAACTGATTGAAATCGAACCAGAAATCTTCGGTTTGACTAACCGTCTTACTGCCCGCCACGGCGATATCGTTAACGACCATTTCAATATTTACGTCCAGATCGATGGTCAGAACTTCTAACAATATCGCACTGCCGTATAACGTGAAGTTCGTAGGATCAAACGTCCATAAAATCGACGCGGCACCGGCGGAACCAGCGGAATTGGAGATTTTCAAAGCGCCGGCGCCGGATTGAATCTCTTCCTTATTCGCATAACGTCCTTCGGTAGCCGTCGCGGAAAAGGTCCTGGATACGTGCGCCAAATCGCTGCCGGAAATTTCAGCGACGCTGTTGCTCGTGGCACCCGGCACATAGACTTCTCCCGGCCTTCCATTGCCGCGGTCCGTCACATTTTGTAGTTGGTTGAAATTATCGATGGTCAGGTTACTGGCGTCAGCATGACCCGCAATCGAGAGCAAGCCTGAAAACAGCAGCGAGCTCAGTAGTTTCAATGGAAAATGGTTACGCATGTTGGATTCCTCTGATAGGTTCGAATTCGTTGATAAAGCTTCAAGACAATTTGGACAGCGCAGGTTTTACCGACATTTGACGCAAATAAAACATGCCGATAATCAACAGTGCCCATGTGGTCGGCTCGGGAACCGTGTTGGTTTGCGTGCCGGTGCGATTGGCCGCCATCAAATCGATCTGTGCGTCCCAAGCTTCAACGCCGCGAAAATTCAACTGCAAGCTGCTCAGGTTGCCGAAACTGGAAGGATTGGTGAAGTCTGAAAAAGCAATGGCGTGCTGACCGGTACCGCCAAAATTGTGAAAATCGAACACAGACAATCCGTTTGCGATCACTTGAATTTCAAAGCTCAAATCGATAAAGCCGATATTCAATAGCAGCGCGTCGGCGACCGACATCAAGTTAATCGGATCGAAGCTATATAAAATGCTTGCGGTACCGTTGGAATCGGTGCTGTTGCTGATCGTCAGCATCCCGCTTTCCACCGCAACTTCGGTATCGGCGTCGGTGGGGTTTGCTTCCGCAGTCAAGGTTCTGTAAGCGTTAACCAAATCGGTACCAAATATCGGCAGCGGCCCGTCGGTACCGTTTTCGGCAACTTGAAAGTCGGTAAAGTTATCGATTAGCGTTGCCGCCGATGCATTGTGCATAGCTGCGGACAACAACAAAATGGCGGTGAAATAGCCGAATTTGGATTTTGACGTGTTCAATGTAATTCCCCTAAGTTGATTGAGTTGACTGACAAAGCAGATTGAAGCCAAACCATCTGTCTTTTCGGGAATAAAGCGCTTTCCGTGCCAATTCCGTTTTTTTGATGGAAATCAAATAAATGAGGATTTTATTGAGGTCTATCACAGATTTGCAGCACGAGGTATCAGTCAGCGATGGCATGACAAGTACTGCCAAACGCGTCATGTAGGCCATCGTCAGCTATGGGTCGGGTTAGCGAGGAACTCAAACGGGATAAGACGGCGGTACGGCTCTGGCTAACGTAGGCAGAATTAGGGGCAATACGCTTATCCAGGCACCGAGATGCCGCTGCCTCTTGATCAGGTTTTACTGGATTGCCGACACACACGTGCGAATATTCGACAGTTGGCATTTGCCCGCCAACTGCCACGGATTTCGGTTGGTCACGGAAAATACGGCCGGTTTATGAAGGACAGTCGAAAAAATAGGGTTTTACGACGACCTTCCGAGAGAGAATCTAATCCGTTCGGACCAAGCCGAAGCAAACTCAAAACGTCAAAAAAACCTAATCTACAGAAGCATTAAGTAAAGCTGAGTAACAATTGGCGCCGTCAATCAAAACGTTTGGCGTCTTTAGGCAACTTCAAGAAGACAGGATGAGTGGGAACGCCGTAGCGCTCTGGATAAAACACGCCAGCCAGGTGCAGACCGTGCGGCGGCGCGGTGCTCGCGGCTTGGGCGCGGTCCTTGATTTCCAACAGGTGCGAAGTCCAGTCTTCGGGCTGTTTGCCGCTGCCAATATCGATCAGCACGCCGGCGATGTTTCGGACCATGTGGTGCAAGAACGCATTGGCGCACAGGTCGATGACCACTTTATCGCCGTCGCGAACCACGTCGATGAAATACATCAACCGATAGGGACTGACCGACTGGCAGCTTTGGGCACGGAACGACGAAAAATCGTGCTCGCCGAGTAAATGTTGGGCGGCGCGGTGCATACGCTCGGCGTCGAGCGTTTGATAACACCAGGTCGCCTGGTCGCGCAGCAACGCCGACTTCATCGCCCGGTTCAGAATCACGTAGCGGTAAAATCGGGCGATAGCGCTGTAGCGGGCATGAAAATCATCGACGGCCGGCTTGGCCCAGGTGATGCGGATATCGTCCGGCAGATGGCTGTTGCCGCCCATCACCCAGCCGCGCAAATCCCGCTCGACCGGGCAATCGAAATGCACGACTTGCTCCAGGGCGTGCACGCCGGCGTCGGTGCGGCCGGCGCACAACACCGTCACCGGTTGGGCAGCGACGTTGGTCAGCGCCCGTTCCAACTCGCCTTGCACGGTGGCTTTACCAGCCTGAATCTGCCAACCGGCGTAACGGCTACCGTCGTATTCGACACCGAGAACGATGCGGCTCACGCGCTGCCGCTCAGGCGTGAATAAACACCCGGCAGCCGGGCGACACCATGTCGAACAATTCGATCATATCGGCATTGCGCATCCGGATGCAGCCGTGCGAAGCCGGCACCGCCTGCATCGCTTCATCCGGACAGCCGTGGATGTAAATATAACGCCAGGCGGTATCGACCTCGCCGTAGCGGTTCTTGCCCGGCTCCAGACCGCCCAGCCACAATATCCGGCTGAGTATCCAGTCGCGTTCGGGTTGGGTCAGTGCCAGTTCCGGAGTAAAGATTTCGCCGGTCGGTCGCCGGCCGACGAACACGGTGTTGACCGGGGCCTCGGCGCCGATTTTGGCGCGAATCCGGTGCCAGCCGGTCGGCGTGCATTCGCTGCCTTTCAGCTCGCCGGGCCCATTCTTGGCGGTGGAGACCGCAAACACCCGCATCACGCTGTCGTCTTCGATCAACAACAAACGCTGGTCGGCAAGCGATACGTCGATGTAACAATGTGGACTCATGGTTTGACGAATAATGCGATGGACTCGACGTGGGCGGTCTGCGGGAACATATCCATCACGCCCGCCTTGACCAGTTGGTAACCCAATTCGTTGACCAGAATACCGGCATCGCGCGCCAATGTCGATGGATTGCAGGACACGTAGACGATGCGCTCCGGCCGCCAATGCTTGAAGTTGTGCAACACCTCGGATGCGCCGGCCCGCGACGGATCGAGCAACACCTTGGTGAATTTTTGCTGGCTCCAGGGCTGATCCCGAACGTCCTTGGTCAAATCGGCGACATGAAATTCGACATTGTCCAGCCGGTTCAAGTGGGCATTCTCGCGGGCATGATTGACCAGCGGCGTGTCGCCTTCGATGCCGACCACGTAACCGGCGCGGGTCGCCAGCGGTAGCGTGAAATTGCCCAGCCCGCAAAACAAATCCAATACCCGGTCGGCCTTGGTCAATTCCAGCGCGGCCAACGCGCGGGCGATCATTTGCCGATTGATGTCGTAATTGACCTGGGTAAACATCGCCGGGCGAAAGTTGAATTTGACGCCGTATTCCGGCAAGGCGTAGCTTGGAATCACCTCCGGCTCGCCATCCAGCGGCACGATGCTGTCCGGTCCCTTGGGCTGCAGGCAAATGCTGATCTGGTGACGATGAGCAAATTCGCGCATCCGCTGCTTGTCCTCGGTAGTCGGCATTTCCAACACCCGAAACGCCAGCACGCATTCGCTATCGCCGATCGCGACTTCGATTTGCGGAATCTTGTCCTTGATGGTCAGGCCGGCGATCATGTCGCCGAGCAAGGTCAGTTTTTCGCCGACAATCGGGTGCATCACTTTACAGGCATCGATTTCAGCCAAATAGGGATTGCGGCGCTCGCGAAAACCGACCAGCACCCTGCCCTTTTTGGCGACCCATTTCACGCCCATCCGCGCCTTGGTGCGATAGCCCCAGTGCGGTCCGGTCAACGCTTCCCAAATCTGTGGAATCTCGACCTTGCCGATGCGGCGAAACTGCTCGCGCAGCAAATCTTCCTTGAAATGAATCTGCTCGGCGTCGTCGACATGCTGAAAACTGCAACCGCCACAACTGCCGAAGTGCGGACAGGCCGGATCGACGCGGTGTGGGTTGCGGTCGTGCAGTTTCACGACCATGCCTTCGGCGTAATCGCGGCGGCTGTCGGTATAGACGAAGTCCACGCTCTCACCGGGCAAGGCTTCGTCGATGAACACCACCTTGCCGTTGACGTGGCTGATGCCGCGGCCGTCGTGGGACAAGGATTCGATGGTAACGGTAACCGGGTCTAACGGAAGTTTTTTCTTGTAAGCCATTATTCAATTAACGTGGGTCGGATCGGCGCATCGCGATCCGACGGGACGGCGGGGAACTTTGAGGTCGGGCGATTTAACCGACGCCTTGCGAATTTCAGGTCGGGAAGATCCCTGTGGACAAATAACGATCGCCTCGATCGCAGACTATCGCCACGATCAACGCATTTTCTACTTGCTGGGACAATTGCAGCGCCGCGTAAACCGCGCCGCCGGACGACACGCCGGCGAAAATGCCTTCCTCGGCGGCCAACGCGCGGGTGGTGTTCTCGGCGTTGATTTGGTTGACTTCGATAATTCTATCCACCCGGCTGTCGTCATAAATCTTCGGCAGGTATTCCTTAGGCCAGCGGCGAATGCCGGGAATCTTGGACTCGCCTTCCGGCTGCACGCCGACAATTTCAATGGCCGGATTTTGTTCCTTCAAATATTTGGAGGTCCCCATGATGGTGCCGGTGGTACCCATTGAGCTGACGAAATGAGTAATGGTGCCTTGAGTGTCGCGCCAAATTTCCGGGCCGGTGCCTTCGTAATGCGCCAACGGATTGTCCGGATTGGCAAACTGATCGAGGATGCGGCCCTCGCCACGCGCTTCCATGGCTCGCGCCAGGTCTATCGCACCCTCCATGCTGCCCTTGGCCGGAGTCAGGATGATTTCGGCGCCGTACGCCTTCATCGATGCGATCCTTTCCGCGCTCATATTATCCGGCATGATCAGCGTCATTTTGTACCCCTTGATCGCCGCCGCCATCGCCAGCGCGATGCCGGTATTGCCGCTGGTGGCTTCGATCAGGCGGTCGCCCGGCTTGATCTCGCCGCGCGCTTCGGCGTGCTGAATCATGCTCAAGGCCGGCCTGTCCTTGACCGAGCCGGCCGGATTGTTGCCTTCCAGCTTGACCAAAATCGTGCAAGCATTCGCCACCGGCAATCGTTGCAACCGTACCAATGGCGTGTTTCCGACAAAAGCTTCTATCGTTGGAAAATTCATGAATCAAACATCCGATTAACGTTGGGCGGCGATTATAACAACTTCGGACGCTTAAACGCCGCCGTAACCTAAGGCCGAAGCATTTGCCTTATAATCGGCGCCAGACCGCCCCTTCCAGGACCGCCATGCAGCCAATCGAACTTAATAGCCCGGAGCTTTACATTAACCGCGAACTCAGCCTTTTGGAATTCAACGCCAGGGTCTTGGCGCAAGCGCTGGACGACAGCCTGCCGTTGCTGGAGCGCCTCAATTATTTATGCATTTCCTGTTCCAATCTCGACGAATTCTACGAAGTGCGAGTGGCCAGCTTGCTGCAAATGGCCGAAATGGACGCCAACGTCATCAGCCCGGACGGATTGACGATCAACGAGCAACTGGACCGGCTGTCGGTCAAGGCCCACGATCTGGTCGCCGAACAATACCGGGTGCTCAACGAAGTCCTGATTCCCCGCTTGGAGGCCGACCATATCCGCTTCCTACGCCGCGACCGCTGGAGCGCCTCGCAAAAAGCCTGGCTGGAAAAATACTTTAACGAAGAGTTGCTGCCGATTCTGACCCCGGTCGGGCTGGATTCCGCCCATCCGTTTCCGCGCATCCTCAACAAGAGTTTGAATTTCATCATCTCGCTGACCGGCAAGGACGCCTTCGGCCGGAATAGCGGCCGCGCCGTGCTGCAGGCGCCGCGCGCCTTGCCCCGCATCGTGCAACTGCCGCCGGCCGACACCGACAGCGGTCCGCACGATTTCGTGTTTCTTTCCTCGATTATCCACGCCTTCGTCAACGACTTGTTCAACGGCATGACCGTCAAGGGTTGTTATCAATTCCGGGTCACTCGCAACAGCGACTTCTTCGTCGACGACGATGCCATCGACGACTTAATGCTGGCTGTCGAAGGCGAATTGGCGATGCGTAATTACGGCGACGAAGTTCGCCTGGAGATCGACGCCAACTGCCCGGAAGAAACCGTCAACTTCCTGATGGCCCGCTTCGACCTGACCGCCGACCGGCTGTTTCTGGCCAACGGCCCGGTCAACCTGAGCCGGATTCAAGCGATTTACAGCCTGATCGAACGGCCGGAACTCAAGTTTCCGCCGTTCAAACCCAGCGTGCCCAGCGCCTTCGGCCGCAATAAGGATTTCTTCGCCAGCATCCGCAAACAAGATGTACTGCTGCATCACCCCTACGAATCGTTCACGCCGGTCGTCGATTTCATCAAGCAAGCGGCCGCCGATCCGGACGTGTTGGCGATCAAGCAAACCTTGTACCGTACCGGTGTCGATTCGCCGATCGTTGCCGCGCTGATCAAGGGCGCTCGCGCCGGCAAGGAAGTCACCGTGGTCATCGAGCTGCGCGCCCGCTTCGACGAGAAGGACAACATCGGCTTGGCCGCCAAGTTGCAGGAAGCCGGCGCCCACGTCGTGTACGGGGTGGTCGGCTACAAGACTCACGCCAAGATGTGCATGGTGTTGCGTAAGGAAAACAACACGCTGCGCAACTACGTGCATCTGGGTACCGGCAACTACCATCCCAAAACCGCCCGGCTGTACACCGACTACGGCTTATTCACGTGCGACAAGGAATTGGCCGAGGACGTGCGCCGGGTGTTCATGCAATTGACCAGCCTGGGCAAGGTCAGCAAATTGAACAAACTGCTGCAATCGCCGTTTACGCTGCATCCGGGCCTGATGAAGATGATCGAAAAGGAGATAGACCAGGCCAAGAAGGGGAAGTCGGCCAAGATCATCATCAAGGTCAACGCGGTGGTCGAGGAACAGGCGATCCGCGCGCTGTACCGCGCTTCCCAGGCCGGTGTCGAAATCAAAATGATCGTGCGCGGCATGTGCTGTCTGAAGCCCGGCGTGCCGGGGGTTTCCGAAAACATCGAAGTCCGCTCCATCGTCGGCCGTTTTCTGGAACACACCCGGATTTACGCGTTCTACAACGGCGGCGATTGGGCGGTATACGCTTCCAGCGCGGATTTGATGAATCGCAACATGTTCCGCCGCGTGGAAGTGTGTTTCCCAATCGGCGACCGAAAAAACATCGACCGGATTCTGGCCGATCTGGAAGGCTATTTGAGCGACACGGCTCAAGCGTGGTTGCTTCAGAGCGACGGCCAGTACCGCCGCGCCGAACGTGGCGAACAAGCGGCTTACCAAGTGCAAACCGAATTGTTGAAAGCCTTCTGCGGCTAAGGAGCAACGATGAGCTCGCGCCAACACCGGCAAATCGTACTGGATACCGAAACCACCGGCATCAATCCCAAGGAAGGTCACAAGATTATCGAAATCGGTTGCGTCGAGCTAATCAACCGCCGGCTGACCCGCAACCACTTTCACGTCTATTTAAACCCGGACCGGGAAATCGATGCCGGCGCCATCGAAGTCCATGGCATCACCAACGAGTTCTTGCGAGACAAACCGCGCTTCGCCGACGTCGTCGAGGATTTCATGGCCTTTACCGCCGGCGCCGAGTTGATTATCCACAACGCGCCGTTCGACGTCGGCTTTTTAAATCACGAGCTGAGTTTGCTGCCGGGCGAGACCCGCACCGTCGAATCCAACAGCAGCGTATTCGACACCCTGCCCTTCGCTCGCAAAAAACACCCCGGCGCCCGCGCCAGCCTGGACGCCCTCTGCAAGCGCTACGGCATCGACAACAGCCACCGGGAACTGCACGGCGCGCTGTTGGACGCCGAGATTCTGGCCGACGTTTATCTATTGATGACCGGCGGCCAGTTTTCGTTGCTGGAAGACACCGAAACAGAGCGTAGCGGCGAACAAGCCATCGTCCAGCTCTCCGCCGACCGGCCGCGCCTGAAAGTCATCGCCTGCAACGACGAAGAACAAACCGCCCACGAGCAGCGCCTAGCCAAAATCGCCAAAGTGTCCGGCAACTGCCTGTGGCTAGCGGAGCCGCCCGAGACCACTTAGGCTACGCAGCCCTACCCAACGAACTGCCTAAAACCGGCAATTTGCAAGAGCGATAACAATCAATAAGCTCACCCGCCACCCTTGAGTCGAAGGGCGGGGATTATTCATTCATGCGGTGATGGCGTTTGGGATAGAACGGCCACGAGCGGACCATCTCGCTTCCGCTTCTATGACCGCAGTGAAATGGATAGCCGCCTGAGGCTGTTTGAGATTGCACTACAGGGGCAGGTTTTGCGTAGCCTCGATGCAGCGTTAGCGGAATCGAGGATGTCGGCCATCCTTCATCAGACTAACATCGGCAATCTGTAATGGTGTTGGCCTTCGAATCCTCGATTCCATCGAGGCTACTTACTAAAGTCGTGCATCGCGTTTTGGTGAGGTCAAAGCTGTCGACCTTACCAAGCCGATTTTCGACAAAAAGAAATTAAGGCTTGGCGAAGAAGACAGCATCTACGAAGAAATTGTTAAGTTTGGGATAGATGCCTTAGGAAATCTTTTCCGCAAACGTTTTGCTACCATTCCAAGTTCCCAATCCATTTCTAAGCAATGCTCAACAAGTATTGCCGCCGTTCGGCTTGGTTTGCCGCCTTTGGCAAAGCAGGCTGACCAAGCATCTTCTGCCGCTTTGGGTTCCAGCATAGAAAGAATTCGGGTTAATCCCTCAGGCACATATTGTTCTAAAGTGCGAAGAAAAATATCTGCATCATCGAGAATGTTAGTTTGCTTTGATTGCAAAGATTCCGCAGCTTTTGACTCGTGAGGCGCAAGCAAATAAGGAACCAACTCTGGTCTCAGCTCACCAAATTGATGGATAACATAAACTGCGACTTTCCAGTTCAAAGACATATCTTCCCCTATGGCGATTTTCCCTCCCCGTTCTACTAGAGAGCAAGCAAGGCCAGGTGCCAAGATGGCTATTCGTGAAGGTAAAACTGTAATTTCATCTATATGGGACTGTATGACAGAAACAGCCTTCTTTCGTGACTCTTCATCCATAGATACTTGACAGATAAAAACTGTAGAATCGTGATCTAAAATCCCCCAATTATCTCCAATTGCTTTATCTATAGAATCCCAGTCAAGATGACGACACAAAATTGCAAATTGTTTTTTATTCAAGTTCCTGAAAATAGCGAGGAAATGCGCTGCGCTCTGGAATTCTCTTCGGGATACATTTGATATTTTTTCTGCTGCCTTTTTACAATCAATTTTCTTACACAATTCACGGGCAATTTCAACTCGTTGACGATCAGGTCTGTGCTTTCCCTTATTTACTCCGAGGGGATCAAAAACACGAAGAAAGCACATAAAAATGTCGTATTCAATCTGTCTAAAACTATTAACAGGATCAGCAGCTATAGTAACTTGTAGCCATGGTAAAGCGCACTTAATAATCTCAAAAGCAAAATCAAAATCATAAAAAGACAATGAGTAACAATATTTTCCGAAATCGCCAATATATTCATTTTCAGGCCATTTCTGAATAGTCTCTAAAATCCGACTCCGTTGCAACGCGGTATTGAACGAAGATTTCCATTCGTCACTACATACCAAAGCTACCCGATTAATCATTTCACCGATGGTATAAGCATTTTCAGGTGTAACTTCGCTGACTAACCAAGCAACCTTAATTGGATTGGCTGCTGATACGATTTGGGCAGCAAGTGTTTTGTCATTATTGTAAATATCGTTCAATAAACGACTTAAGCCAAAACCCATTGGATGAGTTGCCTCTGACAACCATTGTCCAAGTAGCTTAATCTCGCTGTCTTTTATCAGATGCTCCCAAGGTTCACCTATTTCTGCTATTAACAAACATGCAAACGTCTTGTCTTCTGCTGTAGATGCGTTCCAGCATCGTTGCATTAACGCTGTTCGGGTTTCCTCGTTAATCCATCGGCTGGGCCGTAGCTCATAGTACCAACGTAAGTCGAAACCAGTAAATCTCAGCTCATGAATCAAAATTCGCACACCAGCTAACGTTGTTGTCGAGCCTAAGACTATTTCTCTACAAACTTTGATAAATGAATTACGCTCAGACGCTTCTAAATTTGAGTAAATTCTGCCGATAATGGCGCTAGAAAAGCGTTGATGTGGACATCGCAAGTCACTCTCTGAAAGCAGAAGACGCTCAATTACCAACCAAGCCAATCCATTCTCGATTTTTTCAATAGTTAAACCAGCCAATATACCCAAGCGGAGCATGGTATCTTTTATTGTCGGTGAATCACGCGATGCCAATTGTTGAGCCGCAGCGATAGCAAAAATCAGGTCTGATTCATGCACTCGACTCGCGTCAGCAACTTCATTTGCCCGCCGCCAGCCACCACCTAAAATGAAGCAGAATTGCCAAGGAAATTCTGACGATGATTCTGCCGAATCAATGCGGCGTATCAAATCTTCATCAAATGATCCTTCTCCAACTCTATCATCGGCTCGCTTTACTGCTGCAAGGGTATTACTGAGATTCGTTTTTAGTTGTGCGGCAATTGTTTGAACTGCACGTTTTTGGTTAATTCGGATAGACCCACGATGCGTCTCTGTGCGATCCAACAACGTATGAATCGTAAGTAAAAATTTGCTTGGGCTCGTTTTATCTTCAATTTCCCTCAATACAGAAGCCTTCAACAGATGTGCATCATCGATTAAATATAATGTGTTGCGTTCATCGGCGAAATCTAAGCCCAAAAAATCAATATTAGGATTTGTGTCGTCAAGGCGCACAACAAACCAGCCTTCACATGCTAATGCGTATGCTGCTTGGTAGGCGCATACAGATTTACCGGAGCCTGGGTCACCAACAAGCCTTGTCGAATAAGCGCACTTTAGCTGCTGAATGATTATGCTAGTTTCAATTAATTTCGGGCAGGCAACCGCATCACTCGGGCCAAGTCCGCGCCCCATTAAGGCAGGCCCAAGATCACGGCTATTTGAAAAGCTAATAGAGTGCCATTTGTATTGTTTGATGTATGACGGTGTAATGGCTTGTATGATTGGAAGAATGCCTTTCGGTTGGATAACCTCTTCGGTAATTTGCTCAGATTGAGAATGTAATCCCACCTTTGCAAACGTATCATTTTGTTGCAACGTGGAAGTGGCTTTTCGATTAATCTCAAGTCTTTTTAGAATGCGCTCAGCTACCATCTGCGAACTAAGACCTTTATATTCGATGTCGATATATCCGTCTCCTGATATTATTCCAAACTCAGATAAATCACCTGGGTTACCAAAGCTTAGAAAAAAAACTCGGTCACTATCTAATGTGGCTATCAATTGGCGTATATGCCGCCATTCCAGTCTGCACCAGCGTTTTTGAGGATATACAGGACACAGAAACAATACAATTAACTCTGATTCTGTTCGGTATAGATTCGGCAGGTAAACATCTAAATCTGGTCTAGCGAACTCAGCATCATGATAATCGTCATAGAGCACCCCGTCTTCGCCGAATTTTTCAGCCAAGATGTCGGCTACTTGTTTAACAAAAGTTCTATGTTCACCGGGAAAAGACAGGGCAATCGAAAAGCGGTGACTTTTGTTGAGAAAATTCATTGGTATTTTAGTAAAACTGGTTGGCGGGGTACTACGATAAGCCTAGATTTTAACTGATAATTTTCATTTAAATGCTGGGTATCGACTCTCTCAACCCAATCCACCGAAGCCATTCTCAATTTGCCGTCCGGTATGGCATTTCAACCGGACATTTTGGATAACTAAACGAACTACCGCAACGGGTCGTTCGCGTCAATTCGCCATTTCCAAAAGCCGTCATTCACTACTGGCGTAATGGTATCAGAATCGATGGCTAACTTTGGGTTGGAAAAGGCGGCCGCTTTGCGACCGGAATGCCTGGCGGTTTTGAAGTCGGAATCGCTGGGTGGTTTGACCGGAATATGCAAGAGTCCTATCGAAGCCTGAACGGCAACATACTTGCCGCTGTAAATGAAAATCCCCGTCCGTCCCGCTTTTTGCCTTGCGTTTATTGCTCGGAGCGTTGCGCGCAACTCTTTTAGTGTTGCGGGAATCACTATTTGCCTTGCCCGCAAGGCTTTTAGTGTTACGCACAAGGCTCGGAGCCTTGCGTATATTGCTCGGAGAATTGCGCGCAACTCTTTTAGCGTTGCGGGAATCACTATTTGCCTTGCGCGCAAGGCTATTAGTGTTACGCACAAGGCTCGGAGCCTTGCGTTTATTGCTCGGAGAATTGCGCGCAACTCTTTTAGTGTTGCGGGAATCACTATTTGCCTTGTGCGCAAGGCTTTTAGTGTTATGCGCAAGGCTTGGAGCCTTGCGTGTATTGCTCGAAGCGTTGCGAGAATCACTTTTAGTGTTGCGGGATAGACTTTTTGCGTTGCGATCGAGACTGGGAACCGCGTTAATTGCCGGATTTGCGTTGAAAGCGCTGCTCCGGCGGCCAGCCGGATATCCCATTAGCGGTCGCGGTGGGTTAGAGCGGTTTGCGGCGAGTCGCGGATACCCAGTTGATCTTTGGTTTGCCCCATAATCCATGCGCGAATCCTTTCGGCATGCTTGGCGCGAACGAATTCTTGATAAAGAAAGCGATCTTTATCCTGATCTGAAAGTTTGGCGACCTTTGCTTTGTAGTCAGGGCCGCTTTGCCCAGAGAAAAGCACCTGCTCACAAAAATCAGTGAACCCCGATTCAGGTTTTACTCTAGCATTGAACTCATCTTTAGGTGACCAACATCCCCATGTCGTGAAAGTAGACAGCAAGTACAATCATCAACCAATCGGCATCGCTCATCACCTTTTTAGTTTGTTCAGGAATAATCCAATCCAGATTTTTTAACATCTCATCAATCCGGGAATCTCCCTAGAAGTTCCGGGAATGACCCCGGCGACGTTTTAAGCATTTATTTTTCCGTCGGGAACGGTAAAAATGCCGGCTAGAGGACAACCAACGCCAAGACGCGCATCTGATTCGCGGCCGCGCGCACCCTCGGCCAGTCAGTCTCTTTCCCTTTCGGAGTGGCGAGCGCGTATGCGCCGAACCGGTGCAATTCATCGGCCGGGGCAGTTCGGTTCAGAATGTCTAGGACCGATCGATTAGGGACGTCGAGCTAAATTCCGATAGCCCTAACTGATCACTGATTTTAGAGCTGTAAGAAAACGGCGTGGTTTAATGGTAAGCGTCCTTTAAACAACGTCGTTGATTTTTTGAATAAAGCCGTACGAGCTTGATTAGACCGTTGGGTTGACGAGATGCCAAGGCAGCAGGGCTTCGAAGTCTTCGATGTTTTTTGCCAATGGCAATTGACGGAACAACGCGACAAGATAGATGCGCGGCTCGATGTCCACCTCATTATAAATGGGCACTATCTTCGCTTCTTTCGACCTATTGATATAGATGCTGTTAATAGACTGCTTACCAAACAGAGGCTAGAAATTTTGAATTTTAATTCAACGAGAATTTAGCGATCATATCTTGCTGGATGTTGCGGACTCGGGCATTGAACTGGTCGGAATTCAAATCAACGAATCTCAACGGATCGTTTTTACAAAGCACGAATTCGCGTATCGTGTCGCGATTCCAGCACTGATAATTATCATGCACGGCTCTTAATACCGACTTTAATTTATTCACCGCATACAGCATGTCATCTTCCCTATCCGCGAAAGAAAACGTCATTAACTCCGCGATGGCTGACCTGACTTGAGTAAACGCATTATTCGAGTCAAATTCGATACTTTGTTTCATTCGGTTTATCCCTCTAATCGTTAGAAATTTGAATTCGGTTCTATTAGAGAAAAATATCGCATCGGGCTCTTAACTCAAACTTAACGGCAAGCCATGCCTAGGTTGCTTGTTTTGCGGAAGACGGGCTTGAGGAGGGGCTTGATTCGCCATCCAACCAGTCGGGCTGTCTCGACATTCTGGCTACCCCGAACCTACCCCTGTCTGAACCGCTCGCATTCGGTCTGCTCGCACGGCTGTGCATTCACCGCCAAGAAGGCCGAATTCACTACGCCGGGCCGCCGGCCAAGCCGTTCGCGAAGCCCAATTTTTTAACGACTCGAGGACAGCTTTAGCAACGCGGGCTTGGAAGCCGCTGGCAAGCGGCTTGGAATCGGTTTAGTATTCAAGCAACGGTGACGATCGCGCCAATCGTTTCAACCACGACAGTCTGCTCTGCGCTGCAAACAGCAGCTGGACAAACCCGATTCGGAAGGTAGAAATGATCGCTCCCGACCTGATTTCCCAAACCGTATCAGGGTCGGACGGCCTTTCTACGATTCGCTCCGAACTATCCCGGTAAGATTCCGGCTCCGTTTTTTATGCATCAGACGTACGCCATTTGCCATTTTCACCATCAGTCAGTTTCTCAACCAATTTTAAAATGGACGTAATTCCCTTGGACGACCTGGACCGCATCGACCGGGCGGTCTGGAACGAACTGACCGGCGACGGCTACCCGTTTTTATGCCACGAGTTTCTGACGGCATTGGAACACAGCGGCTCGGTTAGCCCGCGCGGAGGCTGGCGGCCGCAGCATTTGTTGGCGCTGGAGAATGGCCGGCCGGTCGGCTTGTTGCCGCTGTATCGCAAATCGCATTCCTGGGGCGAATACGTATTCGACCAACAGTGGGCCGATGCCTATCGCCAACACGGGCTGGCCTATTATCCCAAATGGTTGACCGCGATTCCGTTCACGCCCTGTCAAGGGCCGCGTTGGGCCGTAGCGCCCGGTGTCGGAAACGAAACGGTGCTGACAAGCTGGATTGAATACCTGCAAGACCGAGCCGAACGGGAAGCGGTCTCGTCCTGGCATTGTTTGTTCCCGCGGCCCGACGAGGCCGACAGGTTGCGTGCGTTGGGCATGAGCATTCGAGAAGGTGTGCAATTTCAGTGGTTCAATCGCGAGTACCGCGATTTCGCCGACTTTCTCGATACGATGACCGCCGCCAAGCGCAAGATGGTCAAACGCGAGCGCCGTAAGGTAGAAGAGCAAGGCATCGTCATGCAACGCGTCGCCGGCGCCGACGTCACCGACGAGCAATGGCAAGCCTTTTACCGCTTCTACGCGGCGACCTACATCAAGCACCACTCGCAACCCTATTTGAATCTGGATTTCTTTCGAGAAATCGCGCTGACCATGCCGCAGCGAATATTGCTGATCCTGGCGATCAACGACGACCGCTATGTCGGCGCCGCGCTGAGCTTGATCGGCACCGATACCTTATACGGCCGTTATTGGGGTTGCGACGAAGAATTCAGCGGACTGCATTTCGAAGCCTGCTATTACCAGGGCATCGACTATTGCATCGCCAACGGCCTGAGCCGTTTCGATTCCGGCGCCCAGGGCGAACACAAGATTGCCAGAGGCTTCGAACCGATTACCACCTATTCCGCCCATTGGCTGCGCGATCCCGGCTTCGCGGACGCGGTGGAACGTTTTCTGGAACGGGAGAAGATCGGCATGCAGCGCTACAAACTCACCGCCCAAGGCTATCTGCCGTTCAAACACGCTGGTCCGGATCGGCAGTAAACCTCCCCGCTGATCCAGCCTCGCTAGCCGAGCCATTGACCGCTTAGATTCGAATCGGCGATACTGCCTTTAACCGTGCAATTGTTATGGGAAATAGGTGCGCCGAGTGCGTTTTCCGATGGTTGCACTCGATTCGATATCAACAGAGGCATTCAAACTATGACAGACAAACTGATAGCCATCGCCGTGGACACCGCTGGCCGCGTCGCTTCTCACGCGGGCAGAGCGTCGCGCTGGCTGGTCTACGTCGTTACCAAGGAGTCCCGCGCCGATCTGGCCTGGACGCTGGATTTGACCGACATCGGCAGTCTGCACGAATGGCATGTGCGTGGCGACGGCAATCGCCACCCCTTGCACACTGTCGATATCGCGATTGCCGGCTCGGCCGGCGACGGCGTGATCCGCAATCTGGCGACCCGCTCTACCGAGTTGCTTACCACCGGCGAGACCTCGCCCGATCAAGCCTTGGCAGCCTATCTGGCCGGCACGCTGAGCGAAGGCCCGGCCCATGATGAACAACATTGCCTGAAAGATAACCATTGAGCCGGCGATTGCAAACCGCCCCGCTGGCCGCCAGCACGCCGCGACTTGCAAAGCCATCGCGGAAAAAACATGGCTTATTGCATTCGCGGGCCGGGTCCGCATCACTCGAATCCGCCCGGATTGCCGGCGGCCGCTGGGGCTGGCGTCGCTAGCCCGCGCCGGAATCGCTCACCGTCAAACTTTGAATCGGTAGCCGACGCCCGATTCGGTTAACAGATGTTGCGGCTGAGTGGGATCGGCCTCCAGTTTTTGGCGCAATTGACTCATGTAGATCCGTAAGTAATGCGCGTTTTCTTGAGAGGACGGTCCCCAAACCTCTTTTAATATCTGCCGATGAGTCAGAACTTTACCGGCATGCTTGATCAATACCGCCAGTAAACGGTACTGAATAGGCGTCAGATGCACGTCCTCGTCCGCGACGCTAACCAGACGGTTTTGCAAATCCACCCGCAGGTTGCCGGCCGTAAACACTGCTTCGCCGGCACCTTCCGCGCCGCGATTAGCGTGTCTGAGCGCCACTCGAATCCTGGCCAGCAACTCGCCGAAACCGAAGGGTTTGGTCAGATAATCGTCGGCGCCGGCGTCCAACGCGTCGATCTTGTGTTGCTCGTTGCTGCGCGCCGACAATACGATGATAGGCACCGCCGACCAAGCCCGCAAAGAGCGAATCACGTCAACCCCGTCCATATCCGGCAGGCCCAGGTCCAAAATCAATAGATCCGGCTTGCGCACGCCAGCCTCGACCAGGCCTTGCTTGCCGGTCTCGGCCTCGAACACCGCGAAACCGTGCGTGGTCAAACCGGTGCGCAAAAACCGCCGTATCGACGGATCGTCCTCGACGACGATGATGACCGGCTCGATTTTAGCCATGCCGGCTTACGGTCGCTTCGACCATCATTCTTCTAACTCCAGGCTGGGCGGTGGTTGGTCCAGCGGCAGTATAAAGGTAAAAATCGCGCCGCCGCCAGACCGATTGCGGGCGAAAATCCGGCCGCCATGGACTTCGACGATGGCTCGACAAATCGCCAAACCCAAGCCGGCTCCGCTCTGGGCGGCTTCGTGGCGAACCTGGAAAAACTTTTCGAACAGCCGCTCTTCCTTGCCGGCCGGAATACCGGGCCCCCGATCGGCGACGCTGAGCTCGACAGCCTGATCGCTGGTTTCCACGCGGATATCCAAATCGCTACCCACCGGCGTATAGCGCGCCGCGTTTTCCAGCAGATTGATCAACACTTGCTCGATCATCACCGCATCGGCGTAAACCATCGGAATACCGGCCGGCAGCGATACCCGCACCGGTCTGCCGGCCAGGCGCTTTTGCAGCACGGTTAACGCGGTGCCGACGATTTCTTCTAACGGATGCCATTGCCTGTTCAGTTCCAGTACGCCGGAATCCAGGCGGGCCATGTCCAGGATATTGTTAACCAAAGTCGACATCCGTTCGGCTTCGTCGACGATGGCCCGGCTTAATTCCAATTTATCCGACGGCTGCAACTGGCCGGCGTCTTCGGCCAATGTGGTCGCGGAGCCGATGATAGTCGCCAGCGGCGTGCGCAAATCGTGGGAAATCGCGCTCAGCAAGGAGTTGCGCAAACGTTCGGCCTCGACTTGCAACAGGGTCACGCGGGCCGTTTCCGCGAAGCGAATGCGGGCCACGGATTGGCCGATTTGGCGTAAAAAGGTTTCCAGCAATTTCTGCTGCTCCGGCAAAAACACCCGCCGCAGATTGACCGGCCGCATCGCCAGTACGCCGACGACTTTATCATCGTTTTGAATCGGAAAATAAATCGCCTCGGCGCCGGCCAAGGTGTTGGTGCCCTGTCCGGCCATTTCGTTGTGATCGAAGACCCACTGCGCGATGCCCAGATCGGCGCCCGGCAGAGACTCCGCCAATGCCGCGCCGCGCGGATGCTCGATTCTATCCTCGGCGTTGGCAAACAAAATCGCGTTGCGGCTGCTGAATTCGGAATACAACTGGCGGACCGCGATTTTGACGATATCCTCTTCGTTCTGGGCGCCGGATAATTCCTTGCTCATCGCGTATAAGGCCGCGGCCCGCCGTTCCCGGTGCGCCGCCACCTTAGCCTGCGAACGCACATTGACCATCAGATTGCTGATCACGATGCCGACCACCAGCATCGCCAGCAAAGTAATCAAATATTGGCTATCCGATACCGAAAAACTGTAAAACGGTTGAACGAACAAAATATCGAACACGCCGACACCCAGCACCGACGCCAAAATCGATGGTCCCCGACCGAAGCGCGTGGCAACGAACACTACCCCCAATAGAAACACCATGACCAAGTTTGCCAGTTCGACGCTGCCGAACAATAAATAACCGACCGCGGTACTGAACGCCGTCACGCCGACCGCCCAGGCGTAACCCAGATAGCGCCGGCGCGTCTTGGCCGGGATGCGCTGCTTGAGTCCCGGCAGCGGGCTTTTTCTGAACAGCGACGGTTCGGCTTCCGGCGCATCCATCTCGCCGCGACGCGGACTACCCAACAGATAAATATTGATATTGTGGGCTTGAGCGATCAACACATCGACGACCGACCCCAATAACCAGCGCCGCCAACCGCGCCGACTGGGTTTGCCCACCACGATTTTGTTGATATTGCGTTCCCGGGCAAAGCGGATGATCGCCTCGCTCATTGCCGGCGCACTGAGCGTGACGGTTTCCGCGCCCAACTGCTCGGCTAGTCGCAATATCCGTAACACCCCGTCGCGCTTGACCGCCGGCAGCCGGGCCAGCTCGGGCGTCTCGACGTAAGCGACGATCCATTCGGCCCGCAACCCGGCCGCCAGGCGCTTGCCGGCCCGTACCAGCCGTTCGGCCAACGGGTTGGGCCCTATGCACACCAGCAAGCGCTCGCCAACCTGCCAGACTTCGCGGATCGCATTATCTTCTCGGTAATCCAGCATCTGCGCATCGACTCGGCTCGCGGTCTGGCGGAGCGCCAGTTCGCGCAACGCAATCAAATTGCCTTTGCGGAAAAAATGCTGTATTGCCTGTTGCGCTTGTTGCGGCAGATAAATTTTGCCTTCCTTCAATCGGAGCAATAGCTCGTCCGGCGGTAAATCCACCAGTTCGACTTCGTCGGCATCTTCGAATACCGTGTCCGGCACGGTTTCCCAAACCCGAATCCCGGAAATCTGGCCGATGTCGTCGTTCAGGCTTTCCAGATGCTGCACGTTCAACGCGGTGTAGACGTCGATGCCGGCTTCCAGCAATTCATGAATGTCCTGCCAACGTTTCGGATGGCGGGAACCGGGCGCGTTGGTGTGGGCCAGCTCGTCGACCAGAATGATGGCCGGTCGCCGCTTCAGGGCCGCGTCGATATCGAACTCGCGCAGAACCGCGCCCTTGTATGGTACCGGCCGGGTCGGCAAACACTCCAAGCCGTCCAGCAAGGCCTCGGTTTCCTTACGGCCGTGGGTTTCCACCAAGCCGACGATCACATCCAACTGCTCCGCGCGCCGCTCCCTGGCCGCCAACAACATCGCGTAAGTCTTGCCAACTCCGGCCGCCGCGCCGAAGAATATCTTCAATCGGCCTCGCTTGGCCTTGGCCCGGTCCCGAGCAACGCGGGCCAGCAATTGGTCGGGATCCGGGCGTTCTGGATTCATTTGAAAATGTAGCGGATCTTGATTTGGGAGACAGCAATCAGTGTACGGACTAGCGGATAAAAATGCCGTAAAGATTCACGCGGTAAGCTGTGAACGGCGGGCCATCCGCGCAATCCCCACCCATATCGAAGCAGCGGCGGGAAAAGCGCGAACTAAATAGCGTTGCCTCAGCGCCCACGGAGCAAAATCAAGCCCATCTTCACCTTATCGCGCAGCGTCTTTTGACTAAGACAGGTATGTAGGCATAACTTCTGGCAAGCGATGGTTTCCTTCCGAATTTTACGGGCCGCCGGACCCCGCCAGATCTGCTCGGCGCTCTGTTGCGTCAAATTTCCGATCACCGGGAAGTAGAAGCAGGTTTGGACATCGCCATTGGTCCGAATAAAAAAGTCGCGCATACCGACTCGGCAAGGTATGGCCTCGGGTGGCGCTTTTTCCTCGCGAAAATGTTTGACCATCTGGTTGATGACCGTTTCGCTGTTCATGATCGGTTCTCCGGCGCGCTTGAGCGCGATCAGCGTGTTCTGCACCCGCTCGAGTTCCGGCCAGTCTGATTCTTCGATCCACAGTTCGTCGTAGGTTTCCGGGGTCCAGCGATCCAAGGGCTGAAGGTTCAGCGCGGTTGCGCCGACTTCTTGGGTCCATTTCACCATTTCCGGCAACAAGCGGAAGTTTTTGGCATTCACCGTGGTTTTAATGACGATAGGAAAATTCAGCCCGGCCTTGTCGCGGGCATCGCGAACGTATCGAATACCGTTGACCAGCCTCTCGAATAGCGAGGGATAGCCGCGCAAGTAGTCGTGCAGTTCCGCACTCGGCGCGTCGCAGGAGATATTCAAATTGAACGGCTGGGTTTCCACCAGCCGGGCGGCATTTTTCCGGTTCAGCGTCGATCCGTTAGTGGTTACGCCGCTGTGAATCCCGTTTTTGCGGCAGAAATCCATCAAGTCCAGAAAGCCCGGCTTTAAGAAGGGTTCGCCGCCGCTGAAGTTGATGGAGTAGGTGCCGACGAACGCCCGAATACTCAGCAAGGCGGTTTGCCACTGTTCAATCGTCATTTCCGGTTTGTACTCGGGCAAGCGCCAAAATTTGCAATAGCGACACTTCACGTTGCAGCGTTCGTTGATCAACGCGTAGAAGCTGACGGGCTTGGTCAAATCGGCGCCGCTCGTAAGGTACAAGGCCTCGGCCAAGTGGTTATAACCGTGTTTGACGGCCATATGGGCCAGCGAGGTCGTTTTCATCGTTCAAGCTCCAATTTGAACCGACCGGCAAATGGCACGTGCCGCCAGCGGGACCGAGAGATGCGTGTCGCCAAACGCGCATCTAACGCCCCAGCGGATTCACCACAGACTATAACTTGTTTAAGACAAACTCGCTATTTTCAGCCTAAATCCGGCGTATCTCGCCCCCGCGATTAATGTCTGATTTTGTAGCCGCTCTTGAAGACCCACCAGACGAAGCTCAGACAAATCACCAGTAAACCGCAAATCATTCCGATACTGACCCCGACGTTAAGGTCGGCAACACCATAGAAACTCCAGCGAAAACCGCTGATCAAGTAGACCACGGGGTTGAACAAGGAAATCTTCTGCCACAGCGGCGGCAGCATGTTAATCGAGTAAAACGCGCCGCCCAGAAAGGTCAACGGCGTGACGACCAACATCGGCACCACTTGCAATTTCTGGAAACTGTCGGCCCAAAGACCGATGATAAAGCCGAACAAGCTAAAGGTAATCGCCGTCAGTAACAGAAATCCGACCATCCACAGCGGATGAGCAATGTCGTAAGGCACAAAACAACGGGCCGTCGCCAAAATCAGCAAACCCAGCATCACCGATTTGGTCGCTGCCGCGCCGACGTAGCCGAGCAATACTTCGATCCAGGACACCGGCGCCGACAGCAATTCGTAAATCGTACCCGCCCATTTAGGCATGAAAATACCGAATGAAGCGTTGGAAATGCTCTCGTTCAGCAAATTCAGCATCACCAGACCCGGAATGATGAAGGCAGCGTAACTGACGCTGTCGATGTCGCCCATCCGCGACGCGATCGCCTTGCCGAACACGATGAAGTACAGCGACGTGGTGAGCACCGGCGCGGCAACGCTCTGGGCCAGTGTGCGAAACGTGCGCGCCATTTCAAAACGGTAAATCGCGCGAATGCCGTAAACGTTCATGCGCTAGCCTCCTTGGGCTGGTGAACCAGACTGACGAAGATATCTTCCAGCGAGCTTTCGCTGGAGCGCAGATCCCTGAATTCGATGCCGTGCTCGGCCAACGCGTTGAGCAGTTCGGCAATCCCGGTCTCCTCGGTCTGACTATCGAAGCTGTAAACCAAAGCCAGGCCACTCTCGGCGATTTCCAGCGGCCAGTGACTCAAGCCGGCGGGAAGCTCGTCTATCGGCAAGCGCAGCGTTAACGTCAATTGTTTTTTGCCGAGCTTGCGCATCAAGACGGCTTTATCCTCGACCACGATCAGTTCGCCCTTGCTGATGACACCAATGCGGTCGGCCATGTCTTCGGCCTCTTCGATGTAATGGGTGGTCAAAATGATGGTGGTGCCGCGCTCGCGCAATGCGCGCACCATGCGCCACATATCGTGCCTGAGCTCGACATCGACACCGGCGCTAGGCTCGTCCAGAAACAGAATCGACGGTTCGTGGGACAGCGCCTTGGCGATCAGCACCCGCCGCTTCATGCCGCCGGATAAGGCCATGATTTTTTCGTTACGCTTGTCCCACAACGACAGATCACGCAAGATCTTTTCTATGTAGCCGGGGTCGGGGGGCTTGCCGAACAAGCCGCGACTGAAGGAGACCGTGGCCCACACCGACTCGAACGCATCGGTATGCAGTTCTTGCGGCACCAGGCCAATGCTGGCCCGCGCCGCCCGATAATCGCGGGCGATATCGTGATCGTCGGCGACGACGCTGCCGGCCGAGGCTTTAACGATACCGCAAATGATGCCGATCAGCGTGGTTTTGCCGGCCCCGTTCGGACCGAGCAACGCGAATATTTCGCCGCGGCGGATATCCAGATCGACATTCTTTAAGGCTTGAAAACCCCCGGCATAGACTTTATTGACGCCGCGCACGGCCACGATAACGTTGGGGGACTGGGCTTCCGGCGGCGGGATGTTGGGCAAGGTCCGTGGCATGGATCGGTTCGATGGAAAGTGGTTGGGAAGGCAATCGACCAGTGATTCCGCTTCCGGGTTCCGGCAATTTAGCGAAGCGGCGGTCAACCGATCAGATCGAAGGAAGAGGTTGCAGCGAATTCAACACCTTAGGCTGCCTGACGATTCGCACCGCAACCGGCGCGTCTTGGGAAGAAAACAGACCGCAACTCATCGAGAGACAAGCGGAACGATGATGTTGGCCGTCGAGCGGCGCTCGACAGCCAACGTTACGAATCAGAGTTTTTTGTCGATCAAGACTTGGTCGTCGATAATCAGCTTGGAAACGCCGCCCAGCGACAAGTGCAAGGTGCAGGACGCGGTTTTAAAATTGGAGTCTTTCTCGCCGACCCATTCCATCGTCACGTAAGTAGCCTTATCCGTGGAGGTCTTGGACGGAAAGAACACTTGCGTGCCGGTTTTGTTCTCGATCAGTTTCGGGCATTTTTGGTTGGCCATTTCCTGCATCGCCACCAGGGCGCGGATTTGCGCCGCCGCCTCTTTTTCTTCGTTGGATTGATCCTTGCTGACGCCGACCAATATGAAGCCGACCACGAATACGCCTACCATAGCGATCATCAATTTCTGTGTCTCACCCATTGTAGCTCTCCTCTCTCTATTGTAATTATTTTCGGCGAATCCGAAGTATTGCCCTTCGGATTCTATGCTAAATGGCTGGCAGCGGCAATCGAAGTCGACCGCCGTTATTGCGGGTCGACCTGTTCTATCCAATTGCCCAGGTTATAGTAGTTGGTGATACGGGCGACCTTACCGTCGCGAATGTCGAAAAATGCGCCGGCCGGCAAGCGATAGGTCTGGCCGTTGGCTTCCGGCAGACCTTCGTCGGTGTTCAGGTATTCGCCCAAAACGACGAACTCGGCCGCGCCGCGGGTACCCGTTTCATTGGCCATCACCACCATGTCCACCAGTTGCTCTTTGTAGTGGTGATTCATTTTTTGCATGAACTGACCGAAGGCTTCCTTACCGGTTTCGCGATCACCTTGGTTGATGTCATGCACGACATCGTCGGTCAGCAGGCTCAGAAAGCGGTCCATGTCGCCATTGTTGAACGCTTGGTAGTAGTTCTGAATCAATTCGATCGCTTGCTTTTGCATGGCATTACCCGTCGGGAAAGGTGTTGAAAAGCCGGCGATTCTGCCAGAAAACCGCTTTTTTTTCAGCTTAAAATTCGACGCCCTGCTCGGCTTTGATGCCGGTTTCGTAAGCATGCTTGATCCGGGTCATTTCAGTGACGGTATCGGCGACCGCAATCACTTCCGGGGCCGCGTTGCGGCCGGTCAACACCAAATGCAACCAAGCCGGTTTTTGGTTTTTTATGAAATCGGCGATTTCCGGGCCGCCGATCCAGCCGTAGCCGCAGCAATAATTGATTTCGTCGAGAATGACCAAATCGAACGCTTCCGAAAGGATTTTTTGCTTGGCGAATTCCCAAATGTCGCGGCTCGTCTTGATGTCCTGCTCGGGATTTTTGGTATCCCAGGTGAAGCCGTCGCCCAACGCGTGCCACTCGATATTGTCGAAACGTTCGGCCGCGCGTTGCTCTCCGGTCTGCCATTGGCCCTTGATGAATTGAATCACGCAAACCTTCATGCCCCAACCGGCCGCGCGGAACACCATCCCGAACGCGCTGGAGGATTTGCCCTTGCCCTCGCCGGTGTGGACCAACACCACACCCTGTCTTCTATCTCTGGTTTTCATGGTCTCTGCTTCGTGATCTCCCGGCGACGCCAGGGTTCACGTGCATTGTAACAATTAAACGGCGCGGGACGGACTAAGCTACCGGCTAACGCTTGAGCTGCTCACGAATGGAAACCGAACAAAACCAACGCCAAACATCCGACAGAGAAACCCATCTAGCCAGCGACCGCCGGCGCTCTAAAGTGCCTGGGTGACTCGTCGTTTGTCGCTGACCAAGGTTCCGAATAGCGCCAATCCGCCGGCAAACAGCCAAACCGCGGCCGGTAGCGGCACCGGCGCATAACCGTATCCGCTGTCGGTCAGCAACTGATAACGATTGTCGGCAATCCCCAAATACACCAATCCGGTGCTCCCGAAATTGGCGGACGATTGGGTCGCCGTGGGTTTGAAGTAGCTGCTGGCGCTCGCGCCCACTTCCAGGAAGGCATCCAGCGAAATCAACGTATTCACCGGCACCGAAAACGTCGCGACGCCGGTGCAAGACGGCGTCCAAGAGCAGTTGAAACTGCGCGGCGTGTATCCATTCTCGGAGAACGAGATGCTATCGCCGGTACCGAGTTGGACGCTGCCGCGAGCGGTCGCCGAACCGGACAATCCCCCGGATACCAGATACGTCAAGGTCAAATCGATATTGCGGCCGCTCGGTCCCGCCACGCTAAAGTGATCGGAAAACGATACCTTGCTGCTACCGCTGGCGACATTGGCGGCATACGCGGTCGCGCTGGCGTTGGCGGTGGCTTTCAAGATACCGGCGCTGACGAAGCCGCTGGCGGACGAGCGATACGTTTCAAGGTTCGAGCCTGGACCGCTCCTCGGATCGGGTACTTGATACAGCGCATCCACCGCGTACGCGGAGGGGCCGTTAACGTTATCTATCACCTTGAAGTCGGAATCGTAGGACGGGCTGCCATAGGCGGCGTTGGCGCTAGCCGTCACGGTTAACGAAGTGTTGTAGGCATTAGCGGCCGGCGCGTAAACGAATGGGGCGCACAACGGCAACAAAAGCACAAAGCGATTCATAAATTACCTCGGTATTGATGGTTAGTAATTGGAGATGGGATGGCCGACAAGGCGTATGCGAGTAAGGATTTCGGGTGCATCAAATCCGCACGGATGTTGAACGCTGCCGGAGACGAAGCCAGCCCGGCGCCAATAGTGCCGATCCGAACAACCAGGCCGAGGCCGGTAGCGGCACTTGAGAAACGCCCGAGACGTTCGCATAGGCGTGGCTAGTCACCTTAAAGGAGATGCGGCCGATACTCGTGGTCGGTAGAGTGACCGATAAGGTCCCCGACGCCTGGGTCGGCACGTGTCCGACCAGATTGGCGTTCAGGAATAGATCCTTACGGCTGGACATAGCCTGGTTGGGGTCGCCGAAATCGTTGACCACCAGCAACACCCAAGCCGCCGCGACATCATTCATCCCGCTGCCCGGCACCAAGCCGATACTCATACTGTAATCGACCGAAAATGTGGTCGCCCCCGTTCCCGAACCGGTGAAACTGCCGGTGCGATAGCTCTCGGTCGCCACCGCGTCGCCATAGGCCGGATCGCTGTCCTGGGAATAGGCATGCAGCAAGTCCGGATCGACATCGGCTTTCGAGATCAGGGAACGAATCCCGCTCCCTGTTTGCAGGCTGGTTAACGGCGTCACCCAATCGGATGAATAGGTGCCATCGCCGTAAGGGGTCTCCATGCGCGTATCCACGCGCGACGACCTGTCGTACCAAGCGATTCCGGCGTTGACATCGGTGCCGGACGTCACGCGAAAACTACGCCAGTCCACGCTGACCTCCGCGGTCGAGCTGGCGCTGCCGGCCGCGGCGCCGTGATTGAAGGCCATCAAACTCAGGATGGAAATTGCGAGTACGGTCTGTTTGAGTCTCATCGTATTGCCCTTGGTATAACCGTTAACGGTTGAATGGAAGCGAAAAGCCACCGCGCGATTAAGCGCTACGAATTTGACATATCGTCGCGACTTTATCACTCAATTTGGTATCTATTTTAGATACCATAGAAATACCAGTTACAAATTTCGGTGTCAATCGTGGATTATTGATTTCGATCCGGTAATATTTCATGGATTCTTTTGCTGCTGGGGAGTAAGCGTGTCCATCCTGGTGTTAGGCAGTTACGTCCAGGCCCATTGCCTGAACGTCGAACATTTGCCGGCGCCCGGCGAATCCCTGGCGGCCGAGAGCTTGCTTTCCGAACACGGCGGCAAGGG
Source organism: Methylomonas sp. MS20 (assembly GCF_050275925.1). NCBI lineage: Bacteria > Pseudomonadati > Pseudomonadota > Gammaproteobacteria > Methylococcales > Methylococcaceae > Methylomonas > Methylomonas sp. MS20. The sequence continues at coordinate 1,992,155 of NZ_CP189962.1, read as the reverse complement.
TTTCAACGTCGGCGTCGGCTTACATAGACTCGGCGCCGAAGTAAGTCTGCTACTGCCGCTAGGGCGCGACGCAGCGGCGGACAGCGTGTCGCGATGCTTGATGGCCGAAGGCATGAATGTGGACTGGCTATTGCGGATTGGCGATAGCTCGGGATTTGGCGTGGGCTTTATCGGCCCGAGCGGCGAGAATTTTCTGGCGGTCTATCCCGGCGCCAACGCGCTGTTGGACGCCGGCCACGTCCGGCAAGCCATCGTCGCCCTGCCCGGTTTGGCGTTGATGTATGCCCAATTCGAAATTCAGGACGCGCCGATCCGCGCGGGATTCGAAATCGCCCGCCAACGCGGCATGGCAACGATGTTGAATCCGTCGCCGTGGCGAGCGCTGGATCCTGAAATATTGGCGTTGACCGACATTCTGGTGCTGAACCAAACCGAAGCCGCCCATTTGTTTAATCTCAACAATGACGGGATAGAGCCGGCGCAATGCCTACTTGAATTGGCGACCTGGGCAAAACGGATCGGCTGGTCCGGCAAATTGCTGATCGTCACCTTAGGTGGCCAGGGTTGCGTGGCTTTGAGTGACGGCCGCGTCTGCCGGCAAGCGGCCTGGCCTATCGTTGCAGTGGATACCACCGGAGCCGGCGACGCCTTCAATGCCGGATTGGCGATCGGTTGGTTGGAAACGCATCGGGCGGAGGACGCGCTGTTCAAGGCTAGCGCGTGCGGCGCTTGGGTCGCGGCCCGCCCAGGCGTCCTAAAGAGTTTGCCGACCGGCGCTCAGATCGAGCCCTTTATCGCGACCAATCCGATACCAATAAACTAATTAGTCCGGCCGAATTTTTAGATTGACCCGATAGGTGTAGGCGTCGCCGCGAAAAGTGCCTTCGACATATTCGACGATCTGGCCGTTGTCGGCGTGGGTTTTCCGTTTTAGCAGCAAACAGGGTGCCGGCTCGACAAACCCAAACACCGCCGCTTCGACATCGTCGCAAAGCACCGCCTCGATGGTTTGCTCGGCGTGCACCAAACCCAAATCGCAAGCGGACTCCAAATACTGGTAGGCTGAACCTTCGCCATCCCAATCGGCCAGCGCCGGTGCCACGGTTAAATCGTACCAGGCCACTTCGCGCGACAGCGGCATGCCGTCGCCGAGGCGCACCCGCACCAAACGTAGAAACCGCGCCGATGCCGGCCGATTGAATAGCGAAGCGATGGTTCGATCGACAACGACCCGGTGTTCCAGGATTTGGGTGGACGGCGTGATGCCGAGCTCGCGCATTTCCTCGGTAAAGCCTTTCAACTTCCCCATCTCCGGATTGATGCGCGCCGGCGCCTTGACTTTGGCGCCGGAACGGCCGTGGCTGGCGATGCGATCCTGCGCCCGCAATTCTTCATAGCAGCGTCTGACCGTGGTCCGACTCAGCGCCAAGGCTTCGGCCAACGCGCGCTCGGACGGCAAACTGAAGCCGTCTTCCAATTCGCCGGACTGAATCATGTCGGCGATGCGTTTTTGCAATTGCTTGTATACCGGCTCCGATACGCCGGCATTCGGACGAATTTTCTCGATGAAGGCCGCACTGTCGTTGGCGGCCAAAGAACCGGTACTGATGCCGTCGGACGCGATTGCCACCGTTCGAGCCTCCCGATACTTAGCGTTTGCCTAGCAGGTTTTGCACTTTGACCAACAATATCGACGCCGCCAAGACTAAGGTCACCGCATTGGCGGCAATAATCGCCACATTGCGCAAGTACAAACCATAGATCAACCACATCAATACCCCCAGCGTGAACATACTGTACATGCCCAGCGATAGCGAACCGGTATCGCGGGTTTTGATCGTCATGATCGCTTGCGGTAAAAACGACAGCGTGGTTAGCATCGCGGCCAGATAGCCGATGAATTCGTAGGAAAATGCCATGGCAACTTACGGTTTAGAACTTAGTGGAGTGTTGGTTGGGAAACGCGGCTTGAATCCTACGACGGACAGACAAACTCGGGCGTAAATTTAAACCGCGAACACCGCGGCCACGGTCTTGAATTTAAATGGGCGGCCGGAAAACGAACTGAAAACCGGTCGTGCGAAATATTACAGAAACTCCCGGAGATAATAAGCACCGGCCAGCAGCACCAGCAGCGAAAACGCCACCAACCAGAAATAGCCGAAAAACATCATGACTTTAACGGCGGTTTCGACCGGTTTGCGCCGGACAATCAACCAGCCCGCCAAACAGGCAAAGCCGGCCACGCCCAGAAAGCCGGCGATGGCGGGACTCATCGCGGCGGCGGCGCCAGCACTTCGCGGCTACCGTTGGTTTCCGGCGGCGTCACCACGCCGGCGTTTTCCATCTCCTCGATAATCCGCGCCGCCCGGTTGTAACCGATTTTGAAGCGGCGTTGCACGCTGGAAATCGACGCCTTGCGCGAATCGGTAACGAAAGCCACCGCTTCGTCGTACAGCGGATCGGTTTCGCCGCCCTCGCCGCCCTCGCCGGCGATTTCGCCACTGTCGGTGCGTTCCTGGGTGATTTCGTCCAGATAATTGGTCGGCCCGGTTTTCTTCAAAAACTCGACGACGGCATGGACTTCGTGGTCGTCGACGAAGGCGCCGTGCGCCCGCAGCGGAATGCTGGTACCCGACGGCAGGAACAGCATGTCGCCGTTACCCAACAAGGCTTCGGCGCCGCCTTGGTCGATGATGGTCCGAGAATCGATCCGCGACGACACCTGGAACGAGATCCGGGTCGGCACGTTGGCCTTGATCAAGCCGGTCAACACGTCCACCGACGGGCGCTGAGTCGCCAGAATCAAATGAATACCGGCGGCCCGAGCTTTTTGCGCCAGCCGGGCGATCAATTCCTCGACCTTTTTACCGACCACCATCATCATATCGGCCAGCTCGTCAATGACGATGACGATGCTGGGCAAGGTGGTCAACAACGGATAGTCGTCGGCTGGAATCGGCGTTTGCGGGTAAAACAGCGGATCGCGCAGCGGTTGGCCGGCGGCGTCGGCTTCCCGAACCGCATGATTGTAGCCGGCCAGATTGCGCACGCCGACCTTGGACATCAATTTGTACCGGCGCTCCATCTCGGCGACAGCCCAACGCAAGGCGTTTTGCGCGTCCTTCATATCGGTGACCACCGGCGTCAGCAAATGCGGAATGCCTTCGTAAACCGACAATTCCAGCATTTTCGGGTCGATCATAATCAAGCGCACGTCTTCCGGCTTGGCTTTGTAGACCAGGCTCAAAATCATCGTATTGATCGCCACCGACTTACCGGAACCGGTGGTACCGGCCACCAGCGCATGCGGCATTTTGCCCAAATCGGCGACTACCGGCGTGCCGGAAATATCCTTACCCATCGCCAGCGTCAATTTGGATTTGGCGCGGTCGAATTCGTCGGACACCAGCAAATCGCGCAAGGACACCATCTCGCGTTCCTGATTCGGAATCTCCAAGCCGATCACCGACTTGCCCTCGATCACTTCGACGATACGCACGCTGGTCACCGACAGGCCACGTGCCAAATCCTTGGCCAGACTGCTGATCCGGCTGACCTTAACGCCGGCCGCCAAACGCAGTTCGAAACGGGTAATCACCGGGCCGGGCAACACGGCCTCGACCTCGGCGGCGATGCCGTAATCCTGCAATACATCCTCGACCTGCCGGGAAATTTCTTCCAACTCGACTTTGGAATAACGCTTAACCTTGATGTCGCGTTTTTCCAGCAAGGATAGCGGTGGCAAGGCGTTCAAAAACTCGCCGGGTTCGTAATTCTCCAGCGGCTTGGCGTCCTTGCGGCGGGCCGGCTTGACGGCCGCTGGCGCGGTAGGCGGAGTTTCGACCACCTGAATCTGCGGTTTGCGGGCGGTACGTTCTTCGGCTTTGCCGGCGTCGGCTGGTTTGGCTTTGCGCTGAATTTCCGGACGATCCGGACGCTCGGTCGCCGGCCGTTCGCCGCGATAACGGCCGGGCGCGGCCACCGCCTGACGGCCCACCACCGAACAAGCGGCCATCGCGCCCTTGCCGATCAAAGTCATCATCATCAGCCAGGACAAGCCGGTGAACAGGGTCACGCCGGTCATGAAGATCGCCAGCAGCAACAAGGTCGAACCGGAATTCCCTAGCAGATGCACCAGCGCGTCGCCGATTTCCCTGCCCAGAATACCGCCGGGACTTTCCGGCAGATCGACCTTGGTGCGCAGGAAATGCAGATGCAAGAATAAAATCGCCGAACCGGATAGCATTGTCGCCAGAAACCCGCTCCAGCGCATCGCAATCAGCCACTGGCCGCCCGGCTGCTGTTTGCCGCCGTGAAACAGTATGAATCCGTACCAAAAAATCATCACCGGAATCAGGTAGGCCATCAAGCCGAGAAAACTCAACACGAAATCGGCCAACCACGCGCCGAATAGGCCGCAGGCATTGGCGATTTGTTGATAAGACGTGCTGTGGCTCCAGCCGGGATCGTTGGAACTAAACGTCAATAGTGCAATCAGGAAAAACAACGCGCAACTGGTGCAGCCCAGCAAGGCGATTTCGCGATAACCTCGCGCGGCTTTTTCTTCAACAACGGCAACCATGACTAAAAGCTCTCAATAAAAGCGTCCCAAAACAGGATTATAGATGATAAACGTCGAGACCACATTAGATTGCCCGCAACCGCCCCAAGCAATCGGCCCCAAAACGGACTAACCACGCGGAAGTCTCTCCGAGCGATTTCAGTATACGCCGAGTTTCGCGAAAACCTAACGGCCGATAGCCGCCGCTGACCCCGCGTCGGTTCCGCCCGCGGCAAACCCAGCAAAACCGCGGTTTCGCCACCTGCCAATAACCCTTATAATCCGATCATCCCCCACCCGACTCAATGGAGACCGTTAACATGGCCGAAGCCAAACATTGCAAATTGTTAATCCTGGGCTCAGGCCCCGCCGGCTACACCGCCGCCGTCTACGCCGCCCGCGCCAACCTGAATCCGGTGATGATCACCGGCATGCAACAAGGCGGCCAGCTAACCACGACCACCGAGGTCGACAACTGGCCCGGCGACGTAGACGGCGTGCAAGGACCGGAATTGATGGATCGGATGCTGCGCCATGCCGAACGCTTTAATACCGAAGTGATCTTCGACCACATCCACACCGCCGACCTGTCGAAAAAACCGTACACGCTGACCGGCGACTCCGGCGTTTACACCTGCGACGCACTGATCGTAGCTACCGGCGCCTCTGCAAAATATCTGGGCCTGCCGTCCGAGGAAGACTTCAAGGGCCGCGGCGTCTCGGCCTGCGCGACCTGCGACGGTTTCTTCTACCGCAACAAACCGGTCGCGGTGATCGGCGGCGGCAATACCGCGGTCGAGGAAGCCTTGTATCTGGCCAACATCGCCTCGGAGGTGATCGTGGTTCACCGCCGCGACAAGTTCCGCTCCGAGAAAATTCTGTCGGACAAACTGATCGAGAAATCCAAATCCGGCAACGTCAAAATCGAATGGAATTACCAGCTCGACGAAGTCCTGGGCGACGACATGGGCGTGACCGGCATTCGCATCAAAAGCACGGCCGACGGCAGCACCAAAGATATCGACGTACACGGCGTATTCATCGCGATCGGCCATACGCCGAATACCGACATCTTTACCGGTCAACTGGAGATGGACCACGGCTACATCGTCGTCAAGAGCGGCATACACGGCAACGCCACCGCGACCAACGTACCGGGCGTATTCGCGGCCGGCGACGTGATGGATTCGCACTACAAACAGGCGATCACCTCGGCCGGTGCCGGCTGCATGGCCGCGCTGGATGCCGAAAAGTACCTGGACGAACTAACCGGCTAAAGCCACTTCCGATCGCCCCGCTTTGAAAAGCACACCGTTCCGGCAGGGATAGCCGGAACTTGGCCTCCGACTTAAGCGCCCGAAGACCACTCACCCTGGCATTATTGGCGACTGGTATCATGGGGGACAGGCCGAAAATGGCAACGTAACTACTGGCTGTCGCACATTTTGGGATTACCGCTGGCAGCAGCAAATCATTCGCTGAAAATCTTGGAAACGGAGCGAAGGCGAAGTGAAGATTTTTAGTTCTCAATAGGCATAGCATCAGGCGGGTTTTCGCAATGAAGCGGAGAAAAGCCTCGCGAAACGCCGTCAAGTCATGCGAGAACCTATGTTTCGACCCCTTGTCGGGTCGAAACGACGCGACGAACGAATCGAGGCCGTAGCAGGCATAAGCGGTCGCGTCATTTTTACCTGATTTTTCGGCCCAGGATGCCCGAAAAATCTTTCGCAAAAATAGCGACTCCCCGGCAACAGAGGTTCGTCAGAAAAACCATCCATCCGAAATTGTCCAATTTTATCTTCAGTATAAAAGCGCCGGCATCAATGCGATTACATTCAGTCGCGGTAACTGACGTTATTGGCGATGTTAACCGTAAGCGATCTTTGAAGGACGCACTAGAACTGAAACGGACAATGACTTAACCGTTGGCGTGCGATTAGTCCGTTAGGGCGTCGAGATTCCAAGGCAACAGCGCTTCGAACTCTTCGACAGTTTTTGCGGTGGGAAGCTTTCGGAACAGATCGACCAGATAGGTGTAAGGGTCGACGCTATTGGCCTTGCAGGTTTCGATCAACGAGTAAAGATTAGCGCTGGCACGGGCGCCGGCCACCGTATCGCAAAACAACCAATTGCGGCGGCCCACCACGAAGGGGCGTATGGCGTTTTCGCAGAGGTTGTTGTCGATGGGCCAAGCGCCGTTGTCGACGAAGCGGATCAGTTTGGACCACTGCGATGACAAGTAATGCAAAGCCTTGCCCAGCAAACTACCGGGGATTACCGCATGCAGATGTTGTAGCAGCAGGGCTTCGATTTTGACCAAAACCGGTCGGCTTTGCTCCTGGCGCCGCTGCCCACGCTGTTCGACGCTCAGGTCTTCCGTCTGAGTTTCAATCGCGTACAGTTCACCCATCGCCGCGATAAACTGCGTCGCCAGTTGCTCCGGGCCGCGCGCGGCTTTAGGAATGGCGGCTTCGGCCTCGACAAAATAACGCCGCGCATGCGCCCAACAGCCGAGGTGAATCGCACCCCGGCTGGCTGCAATGGCGTTATACACCTCATAGCCGTCGCTCATCAGTACCGCGCCGGGTTTGATGCCTTCATACAACGGCTGCGCATGCGTTCCGCCGCGCCCCGGCGTGTAGCTGAACAGCCGAATCGGCGGTCCGGAGCCGGTCATTTGTGCCCACAGATAGCTTTTGCTTTGCGCGGCTCGGCCGGATTCTTTGAGCACTTGAACCACGGTTTCGTCGCCCAGGATCAGATCGGCATCGAGCAGATGGTCGCGCAGCAAGTTGATGATGGGTTGCACTGCGTCGCCAACCCGCACCATGCTAGCCGCCAGCGTGTTGCGCGACAGATCGCCGCCGAAACGGCTCAACAGCGCGGCTTGCCGATACAGCGGCAGGCTATCCTGGTATTTGGCGGTGACGACCCAGGCTAATGCCGTTTCGGTGAGTAAGCCTTTGGGGATGATGCGAACCGGTGCCGGCGTCACGCGAATGCTTTCATCGCAGCACGGGCAGGCATATTTGACGCGGTGATGTTGAATGACTCGCACCTGTTGCGGCACGATGTCGAGCTGCTCGCTGATTTCAGCGCCGATTTCCACCAGACGAGTACCGTCATGCGCACAGATGCGTTCGGCTTCCGCTAATTCATGGCGCACGATCTCACGCGGCAGATGCGGATCGAGCGGTTTGCGACCGCGTTTCTTACGGCGGTGACCGGCCACCTCGACCGCTTCGGGCGTGGCTTCCTCGGCGATTGGAGCACCGTTCGGCGCCAACACTTCGGCTTCGTTCAGGAACAGGTCGCGCTGGGCCGGATTGGCCCGCGCCTCGGATTTTGCGGCATACAGCCTATGCAGAAAGGCATCCACACGTTCTTTCAATAAATCCCGCTCGACCGTCACCAACCGCAGTTGACTCGCCAGCCGTTGCTGCTCGGCCAGCAAGGCTTGGTAGTCTTCGGTGGACAGCGTGATGGTGGGCGTCATGCCGTTATTTTACCGGCTTTACATCCGCGTTTCAGCCCACTTGGGTATAGGTTCGTGCCGGATGCGGCCGCATCGCGGCCAAGTCAATACCGGCTAACAACCAGTGGAGTTGCTCGACCGTCAACATCACAACTGCTGCCTCTTTCGGCCAGTGAAAACGGTCGGCTTCCAGCCGCTTGAGCATCAACCAAAAACCGGTGCGGTCCCACAACAGCAGTTTGATCCGATCCCGCCGGCGGTTGCTGAACACGTAGATGGCCGGCTCGAACGGATTCAAGCCTAATGCCTGCTCAACCAGCAGCGCTAAACCATTGATGGCCTTGCGGCCGTCGACCGGCTCGCGGTGCAGGTAGACCTTCAATCCTGCGTCGAAACGAAACATGGCAGCTCGGCCAACGCCTTCAAAATCACCGGCAGGTCGCTCAGTGCGACAGGCTGTAACGCGAGTTTAACGCCGTTGGGCAACTCCGCACTGAGCGCTGACTCAGCCGGTTTCTCTGCGCTCAGCGACTGAACGGGCACAAAAGCCGGCAACGTTAATGGACTGTTCGGATTCGGATGTCCTGTTTCTCGGTAATGCCCCATCCACTTGCGCAGCAGATTGGCATTGATACCGTATTGCAGAGCGATCTTGGCAACCGATGTGCCCGAATGCAAGCAAACTTTCACTAGCTCCCGCTTGGCTTCCGGATCATAAAGGCAACGGCCGTCTCGCCCGTGCCCCACGATTAATGGCCGCGATAATCGCGTGTTATGCTCCTTCATAGGTGTCCACCTGATTATAAGTGGACACTATCTTCGTTCCTTTCGAGCTGTTTATACAGATGCTGTTAAAGGACCGCTTACTGTTAACCAGTAAAGGAGTAACGGCGTGTCCGGTGTAAACGGCGTCGGTTTCATCACGTTGACGGTCGTGCAGCCAAAACCGTTGAGCGATCAGGCGCCCCGCTCACTCGAAACTGTCCTTTCTGAGGTTGCGGTAGGCCGCGACGGCATAGCCGGCTTCCAATGCGGCGGCTGCGGGGCTATCGGCACTGACGCCGCCGGCGCCGGGCACCGGGGCAATCCGGCCGGCGTTTAGCCCGTATACCATCGCCACCGAAATGCCGTGGTCCGGCACGATCAGGCTGTAGCAGGTGTTCAGCCAATGCGGCTCGGTTGGCGGGCGGCCGTTCAGCAAATCGACCACGGCCCGCGCGCAGACCTTGGCTTCGGAATTGGCGGCGAAGGCCGACTTGGGTATCGGCGCGTAGTCGGCGGCGTCGCCGATTACGTGAATGAATTCGTTGAAGCGCGAACGGCTGGTCCAAGGATCGACCGGGCACCAGCCACCGCTGTCGGTCAAGCCGGCTTGGGCGGCGATGCGGCCGGCGCGTTGCGGCGGAATGATGTTCAGCACGTCGCCAGTAAAGCGGTCGCCGAAATCGGTGAGTACCGCTCGACCGGCGGCCTCCAAGCGCACTACCGGATTGTTGGCGATCGACAGCCACTCGATGCTCGCGGCCGGCGTGCCGTAGCCGAAATGCCGGCGCCAGCCGGATTCGAACAATTTTTGTTTGGAGAAGCTCGGTTTGGGATCGAGTATCACCACCTTGGCGCGCGGCTTGAATTGCTTCAGCCAGAACGCGATCAGGCTGGCCCGCTCGTAGGGGCCGGGCGGACAACGGTAGGGATCGGGCGGCGCGCAGATCAGCACCCGGCCGCCGTCGGGCATCGCCTGGATTTGGCGAAGCAACAATTCGGTCTGCGGGCCCGCTTGCCAGGCGTGCGGAAAACGCTCGGCCATTTCGGCATCGTAGCCAGCGATGGCTTGCCAGTCGAAATCGATGCCGGGCGCCAACACCAACCGGTCGTAGCGCAAGCTATCGCCATCGGCCAGCACCAGTTTGCGCCGGTCGGCGTCGATCGCGGCCACTCGGTCACCGATCAGGCGAACTTGGTAATGATCGACCAAGGCCCGATAATCGACTTGCAACTGCGCCGGTTTCAACAGTCCGGCCAAAGTCCAGTTACTGGCCGGACAGGTGATATAAGCGGATTTGGGTTCTATTAAGGTGACGTCGATCGTCGGGTCGAACACGCGAAGGAACTTGGCGGCGGTGGCGCCGGCAAAGCCGCCGCCCACGACCACGACATGCGCCCTTGCCGCGCCGCCGATCGTCCATGTTTGACAGGCGCTCAGCGAGCCGGCCGTCGCGACGGCACCAGTTCGCAGAAATCGTCGGCGCGACCAGTCCGCCATCTAGCGTTTTCCCAGGTAATCGGCCACCACCGCTAATTCGGTGTCGCTGTAGCCTTTGGCGATCCGATTCATCAAAGTCGCGGTTTTGCGGTCGTATTTGAAATCCAGCAAAGACTGACGAAGTTTTTCAGCCGACTGGTCCGCCAGCGCGGGCATGCCGGCGTCGCCGTCCTCTCGCGGATGGCAGATCGTGCAATTGGCGGCGATCGCCTCGGCGGCGAAATCGGCGCGCGCGGCGGTGGTCAACACTAGCAGCAGTAAGCCGACAGCCGCCCGCATTCGCTTAGTTCGCGGCTTTTTGCCGGAAAACCTCGTACAGCAACACGCCGGTCGCGACCGATACATTCAGGCTTTCCACTTGGCCCACCATCGGTATCTTTACCAGAAAGTCGCAATGCTGGCGGGTCAGATGGCGCAAACCGCTGCCTTCCGCGCCCATCACCAAAGCCAGCGGCATATCCAGTTTCATCTGGTAGACGGTTTGCTCGGCTTCGCCGGCCGCACCCATGATCCAAACATTTTGGTCCTTGAACCAGCGCAGCACCCGAGCCAGATTGGTAACCTGATAGACCGGCACCGTCTCGGCCGCGCCGCTGGCTACCTTGCACACGGTCGGCGTGATGCCGGCGGCATTGTCTTTGGTAACTACAACGCCATGCACGCCCACCGCGTCGGCGGTACGCAAGCACGCTCCGAGATTATGCGGGTCCTGGACTTGATCCAGAATCAAATAAAACGGCGTTTCGGTCAGCGCGTCGAAATCCTGTTTTAGCTGATCTTCGCTGCGCATCGCCGGCAATTCGACCGCGACCACGATGCCTTGGTGATTTTTGCCGTCGGCCATCCGCTCCAGCTTTTTGCGCTCGGTTTTCTCGGGATTGACACCCAACTCCGCCAACGCGTCGAGCAGCGGTTTCAAGCGGGCATCCTGGCGTTGGCCGTCGATCCAGGCGCGGCGGATTTTGTCTGGAGAATGTTCCAAGGCGGCCTGCACGGCGTGCACGCCGAAAAGCTGAGTCAAACTCATGATTTACGGCGCCGTCTGGATCGGGTAGATTTTTTGGCGGGTTCGGACTTGGCGGACTTACCTTTGCCCTCGGTCGTTTTGGCTTTGCTGGATTTGGCCTTTTTGGGTTTGGCGTTCTCGGCCTTCTTGCCGGTCTGAATCAATTCGAAGTCGATCTTTTTGTCGTCCAAATTGACCCGTACCACACGGATGCGCACCGCGTCGCCCAGCCGGTAGCGCACGCCGGTGCGTTCGCCGTAAAGCTGATGCTTGCCGGAATCGAACTGGAAATAGTCGTTGTGCAAGGAGGCGATATGCACCAGGCCTTCGACGTAAACGGTCTGCAATTCGACGAAAAACCCAAAACCGGTGACCGACGAAATCACTCCGGCGAATTCCTCGCCGATCTTGTCCATCATATACTCGCACTTCAACCAACTAATCACGTCGCGGGTGGCGTCGTCGGCTCGGCGCTCGTTGGCGGAACAGTGCTCGCCCAGCGCCATCATGTCGGCGTAGTTGTAGGCAAAACTGTCCGGCGCCTTGCCGGCCAGTGCGTGGCGGATCGCCCGGTGCACCAGCAAATCCGGATAACGGCGGATCGGCGATGTGAAATGCGCGTAAGCGTCGAGCGCCAAGCCGAAATGACCCTTGGTTTCCGGGCTGTACACCGCTTGCGACATCGAGCGCAGCAAGATGGTCTGGATCAGGTGGGCATCCGTGCGGCCGGCCACCGATTCCAGCAAGTGCATGTAATCCAGCGGGGTCGGTTGAGCGTGGCCGCCGAGATGCAGACCCAGCTCGTTCAAAAAGGTCTTCAGCGCTAGTAATTTCTCTGGGCCTGGGCCGTCGTGTATCCTCAGCAGGCGCGGCAACTTTTTGCGGGTTAGGAATTTGGCCGCCGCGGTGTTGGCGGTAATCATGAATTCTTCGATCAATTTATGCGCGTCGTTGCGGACCAGCGGCACGATCTCGGCGATTTTGCGCTCGGGCCCGAACACGATCTTGGTTTCCTGCGTGTCGAAATCCATCGCCCCGCGCAATTCGCGTTGCCGGCGCATGGCCTGGTACAGGCTGTACAGCGTTTGCAGATGCGGCACCAAATCCGCGTATTTCTTGGCCAGTTTTTGATCGCCGTCGACCAGTATTTTTGCGACTTCGCTGTAGGTTAGCCGGGCATGGGAACGCATCACGGCCTCGAAAAACCGCGAACGCACCACTAGGCCGTCCTCGCCGATCAGCAACTCGCAAACCATGCATAGCCGATCCACCTTGGGATTCAGCGAACACAAGCCGTTGGACAAAATCTCCGGCAGCATCGGGATGACTTTTTCCGGGAAATACACCGAGGTGCTGCGGTTTTTGGCTTCGTCGTCCAGCGCGGTACCCACCTTGACGTAGTGCGATACGTCGGCGATCGCCACCAATAACTTCCAGCCTTTCTTGGTTTTTTGGGCATACACCGCGTCGTCGAAATCGCGGGCGTCCTCGCCGTCTATCGTCACCAACGGCAGGTGGCGGACGTCTTCCCTGCCCTGCTTGGCCGATTCCGGCACTTCCGCCTGCAAGCCGCCAATCTCGGCCAGCAAAGCCTCCGGCCAATGGTTGGGTAGCTCGTGCGAACGGATCGCCATTTCGATTTCCATGCCGGGTGCCATATGCATGCCCAACACTTCGACAACCCGCCCCAAGGGCTGGTAGTGCGCGCTGGGTTGCTGGACGATTTCGGCGACGACGATCTGGCCGTTTTTGGCGCCACCGACATCCTCCTTGGCGATCAGAACCTCGTGAATGATTTTCTTGTTATCCGGCACCACATAAGCGACGCGGCCCTCGGTGAAGAACCGGCCGACCACTTGGTGGGTATTGCGTTCCAGAATATCAACGACGGCGGCTTCGCGGCGCCCCTTGCGATCGATGCCGGTTACCCTAACCGCGACCCTGTCGTTGTGCATCAGCGGCTTCATTTCCCTGGGCGACAAAAACAAATCGTCGCTGCCGTCTTCCGGTTTCAGAAAGCCGAAACCCTCGGGATGACCGAGTACCCGCCCGTTAATCAAGTTTTGACCGTTGCCGATCATGTATTTTTGCCGGCTGTTGAATACCAACTGGCCGTCGCGTTCCATCGCGCGCAAGCGCCGGCGCAGGGCTTCGAGAGCGTCGGCGGACTCTAACCCGAATTGTTGAGCGATTTGTTGACGCCGCAACGGCTTGCCGGTTTGCTGAACCAGCTGCAGTATCAGTTCGCGGCTGGGAATGGGATGTTCGTATTTTTCGGCTTCGCGCTCGGCGTAAGGATCGACGAACGTTTTGGAATCAGTGGGCTGATCGGAATTGGATGTCATTGAGTAGTCGTTTCGGTGTCGGGTCATGCGGCCGGGGTCGCGCATGGGGCGCCCGGCAAACGGATGTTTCAAATAAAGTCATAGCCTTTCTTCTTGCCGTGGGCCGACGGGATATTTTCAAGTATCTGCCGACATTCGAATTGCCAATAGCCCAAGCCTATATTCTTCCGGCCATTCAAAATAATTGGAAAATTCTCGCTCCCCATGTACATCCGTAACAAGTCGCCATCCTTGAGCATGAAAGAATCCATGATAATAAAGCTTTTTTCGCCTTCTTGGTCCTTTGTACCATAAATCAGGGCTTTTTTGCGTTCGGTGTCGGGTTCGGCATCCAGCGCGTGATAAGCCACCGGAAACGCTTGATGGGCAATCACGACCAACTCGAACACCACTTTGCTGTCTTGCTTGGGCAGCAGAATCTTGCAGACCACGCCCAAGGCCCGCAGATGCGGCAAGCTATCGGTTTTTCTAAAACTGACCAAACTGCCGATCGACAACAAGCCTTCCTGCTGCAATACGCAGGACAACGCCCGCTCGGATTCGCTGTGTGCCGGAATTTCCGGTGTCGCTTCATAGCCGGCGGCAATCCGGCCGGTATCCAGTAAATCGTGCGTCGCGTCCAGGCCAATGACTACGTAACGATCCAGCCGATCGGCGAAATACACGGTCCCTTGCGGTTCCCTGCCCTGCCAGCGCTGTATCAGATACTCGAACAGTTCCGGCGACAATTTGTTATGGCTGCCTGGATCGATGTCCAGCGAACTGAATCTGGCTTCGTCCTTGCCGCAGTATTTATCGGTCAACTTGTAGATCTTAGCCAATTTGGTCAGATCCAAATACAATAGGGCCGCCTCGCCGCGTCGGTCCGCCGTCTTGGCGGCCGGCTGAAAGGCCGGGGCAAGGTCTTCGTCGATCGAAATCAGACATTGCACGGCTTGTCCGGCAACCGGTTTGGCTTCTATGTTTACCAAATCGCTAATCTTATCGATGAACTCGTAAACCAGTTGGAATTCCTTCTGCATCAGGCCGGACGGGTAGGCCAGACTGAGCAGCAAAATCTGCTTGTAACTGTCGGCGACCGAGGAATGCTTGGTAAACAGGCCGCGCTGGTCGGCGACCTTGGTATCGTCTTTGCCCAACTTCACCGCCAGTTTGTACAGCGAATGCAGATCTATCCAAATCCAGTCCGGAATCGGGTAACTCATCATGTACTGGCTGACGACGATGCGGCTCAAGCCCTTGATGGTCCGCTGTATCGCCAAGGCCACGGTCTTGCCCTGCAGCCAGCCGACATCGCGCCGGGTCAGGTCCCTGACCACGCTCCAATAACCGATCGTAAACTGGCGCTCGACGACGCACACCAGCCCGAAAATTTTTTTCTCGATATCGCCTTTCGGAAAGCCGAATTTGATCAGACGCGACCGCAAATAATCGTCGATCAGAAAAAAACTGTCCCTGAGCTGCTCCAACGCTTGCAAGCGCTTGGCAGCCGGCATTTCCACCGAAATCAATTCGGACAGCAATTCCTGAAACAAACGAGCGGCCAGACCCGGATTGGCGGCGGGCAACTCGGCGATCCATTGTTGCAGGGCGGTTTCCGAGAAAGTCGCCAGCAAGCGGGGATCGTTTTTTTGTTCGGGTATGACCAGAAAAAAAGAGTTCTTCACGCAAAGTCCAAATTCAATACAACGGCGCTTCCAACCGTTGTCCGGCGAAACTCCGGCCGCCCGCGGTTGCTGACGGCCGCGCCGGCGGCACCAATCAGTACCATTCCAGGCGGGCCGATCGCGGCGAGCGCGAAGCCGACCGGGCGCGACATGGGTTCATTAGAACAAACCTTCGTCGTCTAGCATTAAGTTCTGTAACGCGCCGATTTCCCTTCTCAGTTGTTTACGGGCCAGCAGCTTCTGTTGCACGGCGTCCGGCAACTCGGTAAATATCACCAATTGTTTGGCCACCAAAACATCCACCAGATCGTCGATAACCCTAACCATATCGACATCGGTTTCGGTCAGCGCGCGCTTGGCCCGCATGCCCGCGTCGCGGTAAAACGCGGCCAGTTCGGGATCGTCATCCGCCAGCCAATCGCCAGCGGCCCCGGTATCGTCGAGGCGCCGGATCGCCCCGGCGGCGTCTCGGGTGACGAACGGCATGTGCCGGTAAAAACGGCCTAGCGCGGCGAAATCGTCAGCGCGCCCAGCGTGACGCCGATGTCGATGCCTCGCCCCTTGCCGGATAAGGCCAGCGAAATTTCGCCGCGCGTCAAGACTTGCGCGTCCACGGATTTAGTAGCGCCGGCGTGCCCTTCCAAGGCCACGAAGTTGCCGTAGATCTCATTGAGATTTTTGACTTCCGAAAATACCCCGGTGCCTTCGATTTCCGATTTGCCTATCGTGAAGCCGATGCTCTTGGACGCCAAGGCGACTTGGGCGCGCTGGCCGTTGCTGCAACTGATATTGCCGATACCGTCGTATTGTTTGTAGACCAGCGACCAGCCGCTCAATTTGTAGGTCATCGTGCAAGAGGTCAGCGGTCCCGCCGCGGCCGAGGCCGATAGCGCCGCGCATGCGATGCCAAGCACTAGCGGTAAATAGTTGAACGTTCCGATTTTCATTGTTTTCTCCACGTGTTAAACCCCAATTTCCAGCCGGCCAGCCGCCGTCGAGTCAGCCGATTATAGTACAAAGCCGTTTCGCGCTCGGTCAGGGCAAGGCCCCCAACGACAACACCGAGTTCAGGCCGTCGGCGGTTTCCGCTTGACTCAATTCCGGCGCCAAGATGTAAACCCGCCCTCGTTCGACCTTGCCCTGCATGGTGACGTATTGGGCGATGTGATTGGCCCGGTCCACCGCCAACTCGGTCAAGCGCTGCGGATCGGGATGAAAGATACCTTCCAGGCGCTGTTGAGCGACGCTGTAAAAATCTACATTCGGATCGCTTTTCAAGCGTGGCTTGCCGAACAGGCCGCGATCCAATTCCTCGGGAAACACTTCGCCGAAAAACTTGGCCAGCAGACGCCGGTATTCGTCGTCCGACAACTCGAGATACTCATGGCGGATTTTCTGGCCCTGATCGCGCAACTCGCCGGATTTCATTTTTTTCAGAACATCCTTGACCGCATCGTAACGCATCGCCGGCCAATCCTGGGTTTCATAAGCCTTGCCCTTGATTTCCAGCGTCAATTCCGGTTTGGTGGTCAAGGCCTGCCCAAGTTGATCGAGTTTGGCGGACTCCTCGGCCGCCAATTTGGCGCTACCCGGACCGAACTTTACGACACTGTAATCCTTATCCTCGCCGAGCAGTGCCCCAAACATCTTGAACGGCGAAGCCACCGCCTTGGCAATCAGATTGACCAATACGTCGCTAACTAGTGCCCCAAGGCTGAATTTCGGATCTTCCAGACTGCCGGAAATCGGGAAATCCAGATTGATCCGACCGTCGGCGTCTTTCAGTAAAGCAATGGCCAGATGTAAGGGTAGCGACATCGCTTTCGGATTCTCGACGTGGTCGCCCAGCGCCAACTGATCGATGAACAATTTGTTCTGGACCTCCAATTGGCCCTTGCTGATTTTGTACTGCAAATCCAGCGCCATCTGGCCTTTTTCGATTTTATAGCCGGCGAATTCGGCCATGTAAGGCGTAATCAGCGGCAAGGGCATGTGGGTAAACTTCAGGCCGACATCGGTATTGCCGGTTTGGAATTGGTATTTGCCCTTGATATCGACCGACGCCAGATCGTAAACCTTGCCTTGCAAATCCAGTTGCGCGTAGGCGTCTTTCTCGGTCGAAAAACCGCTGACTTCGCCATTCAGGTGTTTCATTTCCGCGACGAAAGGCAAGATCAGCGAATAATCGGCGAAATCGGAGCGACCGTTTTTCATCTCGATTTTGCCGATGACCAATTTCGGTTCCGGGGATTTCACGTCCGGCTTGGTCGGTGCTTCCGCCACTTTTGACCCGTTTTGCTGAGCCGGCGACTTGACGACGCTAAGTTCGTCAACATTGGTCGTACCGTCTTTCTTGATGTTGAAGCGAAAATAGGGCCGTTCGAACACCACCCGGTCGATTTTAAAATCCTGCTGGTTCAGATCGATGTCGATGCCGGCTAGGGTCAGGTCCGACCACTTCAAGAAATCCTTATTCTTGATTTGATCGCGGGTTACCAGATTGTCGATGTTGGCGTTACCGGTAAAGGTAAGTTGAAATTGATCAGTGGTTGTCAGTTGCAGATTGCCATCCAGATTGACGGCGCCATCCACCAGTTCCAGATTCAAATAGGGATCGAGATAAGCCTGAAACGGCTTGATCAGCAAGTTATCGAGCGTTACCTGCCACGCGGCACCGAAGGGTTGCAAAACGGTATCGCCGGCCAGTTTCAAGGACGCCTTTTGGTTAATACGGGTAGCGAAGGTCAACGGTAACTTGCCTGGATTGGCGCTATCGAAACCGCGCACCGCCAAGGCCAGTTCGGTCAACTCCAGCGTCACCGGCTTGGTCAGACTGTAATCGGTGAACTCGATGCGGTGATTGCTTAATGCCACGTCGTCGACCTTAACTCGCCAAGGTTTGGCGGGCTCCGCGGGCGTCGGCGGAGCGGCGGCCAGATTGGACGCGTTGGCGCTTGATTGGCCGGGCTCGGCAAACAAGGCTTGGTAGTTCACCACGCCATCGGCTTGCAGCCAAACTTGGATCGCCGCATCGTCGGCGGCGACTTTAGCGATGGTCAACTGCCGGTCCTGCAGATCGACGGCCACGCCGCTAAGCGTCAACGACGGCAAGTCCAGTAACGAGCGATGCTGGGCCGGCTCGCTGATCGCCCACTTTTTAAGGTCGATAACTCCGTTGTTTAGCGCCAAATTGACACCGCCGTCGTGCTGGCTCAGATGATAATCGGCGGTGACCGACAACTGGCCGGCGTCGATCGTAACCGGCAGCACGTCCTTCGGCGCCAATTTCAGCAATTTCGGGACGACGATACCCTCCAGCCTTAGGCTGCCGGTCGAGACCAACGGCATCAACGTCAATTGTCCTTGCCAATTCAGCGTACCGCCGGACGCCAAGCCCACCGCCAAACGCCCGCTAGCGCCATTCTTTCCGTTGACGGTACCCAACTCGGCGACTTCCAACTGCAGCGGCATCAGCGTTTCGGCGGCATCCTCGCCCGCCAACGCGTCGCGCCAACGGATTTCGCCGGCATCGATCGCCAGCCGGTGAATCAACAGTGGCGGCGGCGAGTCTTCTTTAGCGGGCTCGGACGAAGGGTCCGGCTCGGCTTCGGCAGGCCGCAGATCGGCCAAATTCAAGCGGCCGTCGGCGCGGCGCTCCAGGTTGATGGTCGGCTTGCCGAATTCGATCGCCGTTACCGCCAAACCGCGCATGCCTAGCGACTCCATCGCCTGAATATCCAGAACCAGACTCTCCAAACCGAGTAAATCCTTGCCGTCGGCACCCGTCAAACGTATCCCCCGCAACTCGGCCCGCCATTCGAAAGGATCGAAGGCCACCGTCTCGATGCCGAACTGAGCGCCGATGGCCTGGTGAACGATTTCGGGCAAGCGGGTTCTCGCCCAATAGGGCAAAACATAGTATCCGGCCGCCGCATACAAACCGACCAAGCCGACCAGCGTGCCGCCTATCCAATACCCGGTGGAGAGTTTCAGGACCATGGCACCCCCGTGTTAATGCAGTCGATTCAGAAATTCGGCGTCGATGCGACAGCCGCCGAGATCGGGATAATCGGCCAGATTCTGTTCGAAATCGCGAAACGACGGATGCTGAAACGCCAAACGCACGATGCGGCCCTGAGCCAGTTCGAATTCGAGCGCGCCGCCTTTGTCGCGAGGACTGCCCGGCTTGGTGGCGAACAACAGAATGCCGATATGGGCCAGCGGCTGACCTTGTTCCTGGGCCGGCCTAGCGCAACTGTAACTATCGACGTTCAGACCGGCGAACACCCCGGCCAATTGCGCGGCACTAACGACCACGCCTTCGTCGGGAATCGGCGGTAGTTGCAGCAAGGTTTCCAGGCCGAAATTACTCAAATGGTTTTGCAGCAATACGCTACCGTTGCCGGCCTTTTCGGTATTCAATAGCGGATACAGTTGACGGGCCACTTCATCCTTATCCGGGCTTTTCAGGGCCGCCAGCAATTGTCGGCCCGCCGACTGCACCGGATTCAAGATGCCTTCCTTCTTTTGCCTGGAACTGGCCAGCGCATCCCAGTCCTGCTCGGTATTGACCGCCAGACGCATGCTCTTCATGACCCAATAATCTTCCGGCGCCAAACAGCCGGAAAAGTTGGTGGAACGGTATTGCTCCAACAATTTGGGTCGGATTTCATCGGTCATCGCCCGCTGCATCGAGATATTGAAATTCTTCCAATCCGGCGATTTATTCAGAAAGTAGTAGAGCAAGGCGTTGCGGTCGAATTTATTGAACCCCAAGTCCTTCATGACCAGTTTCAGCCGCCGGCACTGAGTCTCGACATCGCTGTAATCCCGCCAATCCGGTTGCAGATTCGGCCGATCGGCGGCATCGATTTGAGCCAGCAATTGCTGGAGACGCTGTTCGCCGTTGGCGGTTTGTATCGGCGCCCGCCACAGTTCTTCCAGAGACAGGTCGTGAGCGTCCGGCGTCGCGTCGCCAACGGTTTTCAGCAGCAGGGACGACACCAATTCCGGATAAATCCGCAATTCGCCCAGCATCTTGGTTTCCGACGACCAAATGTTCCAACCGCCTTCGAGCACTTCGTAAACCGGCAAGCGGGTTTGGTTGAGACCTGCGCTGTCGGCGTTAAGTACGACGCCGGCCGGCAGCGTGTGGGTCTCGGAACTGAGCTTGCCGGCCGGCGTCGGCGCTTTCGCGACCACCGGCGGATTGCTTTCCACCCAATTGCCGGCCAACTTCCCCATCACCGCCATGCCGGTACCGACGCCGGTCAACGCAAACAAACCGCTGGCGGTATTCAGATCCTCGACCAGCTGCGACAGATTAGACTCGTGGCTGTTACTGGTCAGAAAGCGGTATTCAATCTGGGTGTCCTTGGCCGAATCCAAGCGTAACCACGGCGTCAAATTGGCCTTTTTGGTCTCCAGTTTGAAATTGCACCGCCCGGTCGTCGCCTGATAAAGAAATCCGCTGGCTTCGCGCTGCAGCTTCAAGGCGTCGTTATGCACCGCGAACACGACGGCGGCCGACAAATCGCCGTTTTCGTAATGACCGCCCATTTCATTGCAACCGCCTTTCAATGCGCTGTCGCCCTTGAACTCGAACTCAGACAGCCACTGCACGTAGTAATCGTCGCCGGAAACCGTCGTTTGCCCTCGCAACGGCTTGACGGCTACCGATTCGGTTTTCGGATAATCCACCGCCAATTGCCGAGTGGTGGCGCAACCGACCAGCAATCCACTGGCCAGCACCGCTTGCGCGATTATGAAAAAACAGCGTTGCGACATTCAAAAACCTTTTGGAATCTTGCGTGGGTGAAAGCGTACCGGAAAATTAAACGCCGGTTCTTAGGCCGGACTTAAGGTCCGGCCGCCGTTTGACAAACACCGGCTTATTCCGGCGCGCGCACAACGCTGGAATAATAAAGTCTTGCGGGAAGTGTGGCTATCGTTTTGTTGAACGAGGTCCGGTCAGGCAGAACCCTCTTTGAAACGATGAATTTGCCGGCGTTGCTTTTTGTTGGGTTTGAAGGGACGCTCCGAGACTGGGAACGCGGCTTGCTGCTGTTTGTGCAATTCCACCAATTGTTGCCGTTTGGCGGCGCTGGCCGCGTCTTCGACATACAATTGGGCCGCCTCTTGGGCCGGACGGCGTTGCCGATTCAAACCGGTGACAAGAATATCCCAAGTATATTGATCCTTGGTGATGCTGATGCGATCGCCAAGCCGAACATCCCGGCTGGGCTTGCAGCGCTGGCCGTTGACGTGCACCTTCCCGCCACTGACCGCGTCGGACGCCAGGCCGCGGGTCTTGAAAAACCGCGCGGCCCATAGCCATTTATCGATACGGAGTTCGTCTTGCTCACTCAACGGGCAAACCGCTCTCCGCCCAAGCCTTGAAACCGCCGGCCATGCTGACGGTCGCCGAGTAGCCCATCTGCTGCAATACTTGAGTCGCCAACGCCGACCTGCCGCCTCCCTGGCAATACACCACGGTCGGGGCTTGTTGCCGACCTTGGAAAGCGGGATGTCCACCAATTTGGAATTCAAGTACGCCACGTGGAATATTGACCGCGCCCGGCAAATGGCCGGCGGCAAATTCGTTGGGCTCGCGGACATCCAGAATCAAATTTGTCGTCAAGCGTTCGCGAGCGGCGGCGACGTCGATCTCCGAAATCTGCTGCTTGGCGGCGGCGACTAAATCTTGCGCGGTAATAGCCATACGGTTCCTCGTTGGGCTGATTAAGTTAGGCTTCCATGTGCTTCTTCAATTCCTTGGGAATAGAGAATACCACTTTTTCCTCTATACCTTTATTCTCGCGGACCAGAGTGTCGGCGCCGCCCCAGGCTTTCAATTGATCGATCACTTCCTGTACCAACACTTCCGGCGCCGACGCGCCGGCTGTGACGCCGACGACATCCACGCCCGACAACCATTCCTGTTTCAGGTCGCGATAGGTATCGATCAAGTGCGCGGATTTGCCGAGCTGTTCGGCGATTTCCCGCAAACGGTTGGAATTCGAACTGTTGGGGGAGCCAACTACCAAAATCAGATCGGAAATTTTCGCCAGATCATGCACCGCATCCTGACGGTTTTGGGTGGCATAGCATATGTCGTCTTTTTTCTGCTCCTTGATCGACGGAAAATGCTCGCGTAGTGCATCGACCATGACCTTGGTGTCGGTCATCGACAGCGTCGTTTGCGTGACGTAGGCCAGGTTGTCCGGATTATTAACTTTGAGGTTTTTGACGTCGTCCGGCGTTTCCACCAGATAGATATTGCCGTGCGCAGTGCATTTCTCGTACTGCCCCATCGTGCCCTCCACTTCCGGGTGGCCGGCGTGACCAATCAGGATCACTTCACGGTCCTGCTTGGCGTGCTTGGCGACCTGCATGTGCACTTTGGTGACCAGCGGACAGGTGGCATCGAACACCGTCAATTGGCGATCCTCGGCTTCACGCTGCACCTGCTTGGAAACCCCGTGCGCGCTGAACACCAGATAAGAGCCGACCGGCACATCGCTCAAATCCTCGATAAACACCGCGCCTTTTTCCTTTAATCCGTCGACCACGGTCCGGTTGTGCACGACCTCATGACGCACATAAATTGGTGCGCCGAAGGTATCGATGGCTTGATCGACGATTTCAATGGCCCGGTCCACGCCGGCACAGAATCCACGAGGGTTTGCGAGTACGATTTGCATATTCTTGAGTTTTTTACTAGGTTAAGACATTGGGATTCTAATCCAATTTTGTCTCGGCGACGATAATTCCATCGCTATCGGCATAGAGGTAATGATCTTTTTTGAAATTGACCCCGGCAAACGTGATCATCACGTCGCGGTCGCCTTGACCATGCTTACGACTACGCATTGGATGGGTATTCAGGGCCATTACGCCGATCGGCAGTTGCGCCAACAGTTCCGCGCCGCGCACGCAACCGTAGACGATGATGCCGCTCCAGCCGTTTTCGATCGCCAGAGCTGCCAAGGTATCACCGAACAAGGCACAACGCTTGCCGCCACCGCCATCGATCACCAACACCTTCTCGCTGCCATCTTCCTCCAATGCGCTACGCACCAAGGAATTGTCCTCGAAAACCTTCAGCGTGGCGATTCGCCCGCAAAACCGTTGGCGCCCGCCGAAATGGCGCAGCATGGGTTCGGCGACCTGGAAATTCTCCGCATCGCCGAAGCGATCGCATAAATCGGCGGTCAGAAATGCCAAATCGGCCTCCAAGTCCATCAAAAATAACGCGCCAACAAGCCGTAGCGACAGTCTTCGCTAGGCAAGGGAATTCGCACTTCGTATCCGCCGCCCAAGGCCTCTTGCATCGGATTGCCGTATTTATCCAGCATCCGATCCACAACGATATCCCGATTGCCGCCAGGCAAAATCATTTCCAACCGATCGCCAACCGCGAATTTGTTTTTGACGCTGACATCGGCCAGACCGGTGTCGGGATCGTAGGCGGTGATTTCGCCGCAAAACTGTTGCTGATGGCTCTTGGAATAACCGGACAGATAGTTCTGATGCTCGTGCGTATGATGACGCTGATAAAAACCATCGGTGTAACCGCGACTGGCTAGATTGTCCAGAACACCCAGCAATTGCGGCTGAAACGGCCGGCCGGCCAGCGCGTCGTCGATCGCCTGACGGTAGGTCTGCGCAGTACGCGCCACGTAAAAATGCGATTTGGTCCGCCCTTCGATTTTCAGGCTATCCACGCCGATCTCCACCAAACGCTGCACGTGTTCGATAGCGCGCAGGTCCTTGGAGTTCATGATATAAGTGCCGTTCTCGTCCTCCATGACCGGCAACAACTCGCCGGGCCGACCTTCTTCCTCGAGAAAATAAATCTGATCGGCCAGCGGATGACGCTCGGCACCACCGCAGCTCGCGCCACTCAATCCGTGACTGAGATCGTTCATCGACAACACCGGCCTGTCCGCCAACACGTAATCGCCTTCGGCGGTTTCGTCGGCCGGCTTGGTGTCGTATTTCCAACGGCAGGAATTGGTACAAGTCCCTTGATTGGGGTCGCGATGGTTGAAATAGCCGGACAACAGGCAACGCCCGGAATAGGCGATGCACAACGCACCGTGCACGAACACCTCCAACTCCATGTCGGGACATTGCTGGCGAATCTCGGCGATCTCGTCCAACGACAATTCCCGCGATAGAATGATCCGCTCTACCCCCATGCGTTGCCAGAATTTGACGCTGGCATAGTTCACGGTATTGGCCTGGACCGACAAGTGCACCGGCACGTCAGGCCACTGTTCGCGGGTCATCATGATCAGGCCTGGATCGGCCATGATCAGCGCGTCCGGCCCCATCGCGATAATCGGTTGCATGTCCTTGACGAAAGTCTTCACCTTGGCGTTATGCGGAATGACGTTCGCCGCCAAATAAAATTTCTTGCCGATCGCATGTGCCTCGGCTATCCCCTTCGCCAGATTGTCCGCTAGGAAATCGTTATTGCGCACCCGCAAGCTGTAACGCGGCTGCCCGGCATAAACCGCGTCGGCGCCGAACGCGAACGCATAACGCATGTTCCGAATCGTACCGGCCGGGGAAAGAAGTTCGACGTGTTTCATTGATGGTCAATTGAGAATAAACGGCCCTCATTCTACCAAAATAACCCAGAGAAATATCGATACAACCGGGCACACAAGAGCCGACCGAACTCACTATGCCGCTACTCAAGCAAACCATCACCCATCCAGGGTTAATTCCGGCTAGCGCGGCAAATCTTCTTTATCTAACTTGAAAACCCGCGGGGTGAAATTTAAATGTCGCGTCGCTTCCGAATGATCGAAAACCAAATCCTGTCCCATGCGCTCCACCATTGAAAAAGTCCAATTGCGATACCGCGGCAAAAGTCGTAGCAGGCGCAGCATACCGCGTAACACCGCTGTTGGCACCTTGATGAAGCGCGGCGTACAATCAATAAACCGGAACAAACGCTCCACCATTTGACAGTAGCTCAAAGTCTCGCCACCTGATAGGTTAAAATCCTTATTTGTCGCTTCGAAAGAAGCTAACGCATTACAACATGCAATCGCGACATCCCTGCAATGTATTGGCTGACGCAACCCTTGGGCATCTCCGAACAATGGAAAAAAACGGAAACGACGAATCAGTCGAATAATCTCACAAACATTCTTATCTCTTCCCAAGCCATAAATTAATGTAGGTCGCAAAATTACCCACTCAATATTATTTTGTTCAGCCCAAAATCGAAGCTTTTGCTCTGAATCAATAAAGCTTTGCGCTAACTGACGATCCCCGAGCGACGACGATTCAGCCTTACTGAAACGGCTAGTGGACGACAACACCACAATGCGCCTCACACCACAACCCATTAACGCATCAAAATAACCAGGAAGAACTGCGATAGGCGCGAGACTAACCCAGTAAGGAATGATGCACTCGCGAGCGTCAGAAAGCTGTGAAATATTTTCCCAGCGCACATTACTATCACAAGCATTAGAAACCCGGCGGGAAAAGGCGAACACGGGAAAACCTAGTTCAACTAACTCATATAACAAAGCCTTACCAACGTGACTCGTCGCCCCCAAAACACCGACAGAAACACTGTTTGCCAAAATTGTCACAGCTTATCCAACATTCGCTTGGCTAAATAATACCCTGCTACCAGAAAAAACCTAAACCATACACCGAATGTAACCAACCACATTAAAATCCCAGGATACTGATGCCGGAAGAATTTTCGGTAAAAACGCAGCATACCTTTGTGCTTATGCCATTCGACAAAAAACGGCCGAGAGCGACTACAAGCACCCTGCTGATGGATTATTTTTGCATCAGGAATAAAAAGTATCTTCCAACCTTTCTGACGAAAGCGCATACACCAATCCAGATCTTCACAATGCAGAAAATAACCTTCATCCCAAAGACCGACATCGTCGATTGCCTCCCGCTTAACCAACATACAAGCACCGGAAATCGCCTCCACTGCAACCGGGGCGCCCGGCAGCAGCTCATCGTGCAAGCAAAAATCATAAAACAGGCGAGGCCAACGATTGGCATACCGGTGCAAACCAAATGCCCTGACAAATGAGCGCCATGGAGTGGGAATCGCTCGCCGCCCACCCGCCTGTTCCGTGCCGTCCCCCGGATTAATCAAAACGCCGCCAGCCATGCCAATGGCACTATCAGCACGCATATGCTCTACTATTCGCGACATAGTACCAGGCAAAAATGAGCAGTCGGGATTTAGAAATAACAAATAATCCGCATCGGTTTTCTCAATGCCCATATTACAGGCTGCGGCAAAACCAAAGTTTTTATTATTCTTAATTATTTGCACACCGGGTAAATGCTGAATGGCCCTCAGGCTATCGTCATGGGAAAAGTTATCAACCACGATAACTTTAGAAACCACCGGGCAGACATGCAAAGACGCTATACAAGTCTGCAATAGGTTACCTGCATTGTAATTGACGACAATCGCGTCAATGGATTCTGTCATTAGTTTATCTTTTACTTAAAAGGTAAAATACGCTTATCCAAGACCCGCCAAATATCGGCTAGCGAGGCAATACGCCTGCTTTGAATAATTTGTCTTTTTTGCCACATCTTAGACACACCTTTCAAAGCATCATATTTTGCACGGAGAATCACTCCCCCTTGTCCGACGATTGAAAAATAAACGACGGATATTAAATTAAGCGCAAGATGGACTGGTAACAACAACCAAAACAACAACCCCGGCATATTTTTAACGAATGTCCAAACCAAATTACGGTGGCCATGATATACACAAAAATCACTGCGTTGTCTTCCGGTGGATGCAGCCCCCACATGGCGCACAACAGCATCCCCTACCAACATCGCCTGATGTCCGGCTAAACGCAATCGAAATCCTAAATCCACATCCTCGACATAACAGAAAAAATCTTCATCGAACCCTCCAACATCGATCAAGGCTTGCCGTCTATATAATGCGGCTGCAGCACAAGGACTAAAAACGGGCTTATTCTCTCGATCCATTGGAGAAATCAATCCACCATGATGATCGCGCCAAACCAACCCGCTAACATGATAACTATCTCCTGCACCGTCAATAACCTCCGCATTATCATCGCACATTTGCAGAGAGGCAAATACAGAAACCTCAGGATAGGAATCGGCCGCAGCTAACAGACGTTCCAGCCAATCTGGATTAGGAAACGCATCCGGGTTAAGTAAAGCAATCCACTCCGAGTCAGGACTGATGATGTTGATAGCTAAATTATTCCCACGAGCAAAACCTAGGTTTTCATTTTGCGGTAATAATTTAACCGTCGAAAAATACTGTACAATGTTAAGTGAAGCGTCGGAACTGGCGTTGTCGACCAAGATAATCTCGTGCGGCATAATTGACTGAACCAGCAATGTCGACAAGCAGCGTTCGAGAAAACGGTCTCCGTTCCAATTGACAATGATTACTGAAACTTTATGGCTCATCTTTTATTGAGGATTAAGCAGTATAGCTTCATTCAGCCATCCAATATCTATACGACATACCCTTTTGGCTCACTTTTTAAGGTCTCTTTACTTGATGAATCAAAGAAAACTCCCCATCGTTTAATAGGTATCCTTCATTAACAAGGGATAACATGGGTATATCGCCGCTACTGTCACCATACGCATACGAATACGAAAATTCTTTGTTCGCCAGCCAATCTCTAATGCGATGCACTTTCTTTTCGCCAAAGCAATTACCGCCATTCAATCTTCCAATTATTCGCTCTGCATCATCAATTTCCAAACTGGAAGTAATCCAGTCATCAAAACCAATTTTACTAGCCCAAGGTGTCAAATAAACGTCGAGTGAGGCACTAACCAAAACACATGTGTGACCTTGATCTTGATGCCAACGTAACCGCTCAACACCTGCCAGACGCAACATGTCCGGCAATCGCTCATTCGCAAAATTCGCACCTAAGCGCTGTAGTGATTTTTGCTCCATGCCTTCAAGGAAATAAGAAAGAACCCGTTCTTTAGCCACATCATTTCTTATCAAATTGATTGCGTAAGCTGCTAACACAGGGCTTAATAACGCCATACGTCCGACAAAGCGGGGGGTACCAGCTACCAATCGCAAAAATGGAAGCAAAGAATCGCGCCGAGTAAGAGTCCCATCGAAATCAAAAAAAGCAACCTTAGCCATCACAAACTCATTTTATTAAACATGCGCGATGGAATATGCCGAATTACCAACATAATGAAGCGCCAAAAACCAGGTAAATATACTTCGCCGCTCCCTTTTTCCATGGCAATAACAATGCCGCGAGCAATGATTTCTGGATTCGACCAGAGAACACCATTTTTATCAAACGAAGCCGTCATTGGAGTATCAACGAAGCCAGGTTTTATAGTCACTACACTAACTCCGACTTTGGTTAGCCGATTGCGCAATCCCTCCATAAAAATAGTGAGTGCTCCTTTAGCTGCGCCATAAACATAGTTACTCTGCCTCCCCCTATCCCCCGCCACTGAACTAATCGCCGCTAAAACCCCGGCCTTTTGGGCTTCCATCTTATTAGCGGCCAAGGTCAAAATAGAAATAGCACTCAATGCATTAGTATTGAATTCTCGCACGGTTAAGTCCGGAGAGACCTCGCACGACTTCTGATCTGAGAGACTACCTTGTGCAACAAGCAGCGCATCTAAACCACCTAATGCTTTTTCTGCGGATAACAATAAACTCTCGTGTCTTGTAAGATCATTCAAATCAGCCTCTTCACCTCCAATAACTTGCCCTGATCCGGCCCGCACACGCAGATCCGCGAGCAATGCATCCAACTTAGCAGAATTACGACCGATGCAATAAAGAGCCCCCCCTCTAACAACAAGTTGCCGTGCAACCTCTTGCGCAATAGCTGAGGTTGCACCAAAAATGACTGTGCGTTGCATAGGAATCATGAATTTACTCTTCTCCAAAAGCTGGATGAAAAACCGGGATCAACAAAAGTACTGAATTTTTCCCAAAGCGGGTAACCAGCGCGAAATAAATCAGAAGGCATACGTGCATCTTTAGCTGGATAGAGCGCTCCACCTGCATCTCGTACAACTGCATCAAGTTCCTGAAATAAGCGATGGGTTGCCTCTCCCAAGTTTGGAAAGTCTAACGCTAGCGTCGCCCCTTCGCGAGGAAATGACAACATACCAGCAGAAGGTTTAGAGCCAAATGTCTTCAAAACAGCCAAGAACGATCCTTGCCCGCTCGCTCCAATTCGACGCAGAAGCTTCGATATCCCATCTCTGCTACTTTCTAGTGGAAGCACGCATTGATATTGAAAAAAACCTCTACGTCCATAAACACGATTCCAGTCCAACAATCCATCTAATGGATAGAAATAGGGTACAAAGTGATCTAAAGTTATCCCTGATTTGATAGGCTGATGGTAATAAAAGGCATTGAAGGCACGTAGACTCAACGAATTAACCAAAGACAGCGGAGGAGTTAAAGGCATGTGGCGTGATTTTTCCTTGAAACAAGGTAATTCAGCCTGAGCAGGCGCATGTGCACCACCACTTAAAATTCCTCGCACATTATCCTTAGTACCGGACAAACAATCTATCCATGCTACGGTATAAGGCCAACGCTGTTCAGCTTCTTCATTGATAGCCCAAAACTCACTCAAACTAGAAAAACGACGAGGCTGAACCCACATAAAAGCGTTGGAGATTGGCATCAACTGTAATTCTGCCCATGTTATCAATCCGGTTAGACCAAGCCCTCCAACTGTAGCAGCGAACCATTGCTTATTTTCCTCTTGACCACAAAGCAAACGCTGACCGTCTGATCTAAGTAACTCCAGACTACATACATAATGGCCGAATGTCCCAGCTGAATGATGATTTTTGCCATGCACATCATTGGCAATTGCCCCACCGACCGTAACAAAACGGGTGCCAGGTGTTACTGGAAGAAACCAACCCTGCGGAACTACTAGATCCAGTATTTCTTTGAGCAAAACACCTGACTCACATTGTAAACGCCCAGTTGTCCGGTCGAAAACCATAAAGCGATTAAGCCCGCGAGTCATCAACAAATTACCTGCTTCGTTTAAACAAACATCGCCATAACTTCTACCATTACCATGAGCGAGCAAGCTTCCTTCACAAAATGGCAAGGGAACCGACCTATCATTGACAGAAATGATTTTGCGATGATCAACCCTAGGCCAGCGGTTCCAGGATAATGGAATCATATAACTTTCTCTTCGTGACGGCTCATCACAAGTGCAATTGCACCAAGAATGACGGCAAACCAAAGAGTCGTCAGTCGAATCAAAACGGTAGCGGCCACCGCTTCAGGGAATCCGGCCCCTTTCCAGATCAATAAACCCACCATCACTGTCTCTGTACCACCCAATCCACCTGGCAAAAAACTCAGTGCCCCGGCAAGCATCGCAACTGCGTAGACAAAAATCGCAAAAACTATCGGCACATCAAATCCCAACTGAATTAACATCCAATTAAAAGCTAAAGCTTCCGCCATCCAAGCAACAATACTCAGTAAAGTTGCAGCCATGAGCATTTTCAGTGTATGGCAAGCCCTAGCATCATTCAGCATCCTGGAAAGATGTAAAGCGAATCTCCGAAAATACCCCTCTCCCCTTTTCGCCCAGCATGCTAACCATCTGATAGGTGCAGGCAACAATAAAAAAAGGAATCCAACCATAACCCCGCTAGCTCCAACTACAATAATGCCCTGCATTTGAGGATATAGGCTAAGGCCAAGCAAAGCTAATAATAGGATAGCTACCAGATCAGATAATCGTTCACTTAAAAATGCCGACAAACTGTGGATATAAGGAACTCCCCACCTTTTTAAAAAAACTCCTCGCAATGCCTCACCTGCTTTGCCAGGGGTTGTGGTTAACGCAAAACCGGCGAGATAAATACGCCAACTGACCAGCCAAGGCACTTGGTAACCCAATGAACGCAAATACAACTGCCATCGCAAAAAACGCAAGAAATAGTTAGTGAGAGATAATCCCAACATCAATAATACGCCGACCGCACCAACCTGTAACAATGCAGCCATGACATCATTAAAGCCTGCCCATAAGGAAAACCCCAAATAAGCTAAAGCTGCTATAACAATAGAGATGATAACGGCCCGGTAACGCCAACCAGAAAGTAGTAACTCACTCATATAAGAGCTACAACACAGGTGACAAACCAACCCAAAACGGTAAATAGTAAATGCCGATCCGTTAAAAGATCTTTTGCCGTATCATTGCCTTGTTGGCGATGATGTAACAAAAACAGATAGCGAAAAATACCATAAACCACAAAAGGTACGGTATAAACCAGTTTATCTGAACCGTGTAGGGCTATTGTACTGTCACTTACCGTATACAAGCCATAACTCAAAATCGTACAAGCCGCGCTCACGGCAATATATTGTTCTAGCATGATCGGACTGTAATCATCTAATACGCGCCTGGTAGTCGCTCGACTGTACTCTCCGAAGGATTCTAGCATTAACAACTCCGCTCGCCTCTTAGCAAAGCCTAAAAACAGAGTCAGCATCAAACCGCATAGTAAAAGCCAATGGGACGGAGCAATACCTAATCCCAATGTGCCGCCCAAAATTCGCAACATAAAACCGGTCGAAATAACAAAAACATCCAAGATCACCACATGTTTAAGCCGTAGCGAATAGGCCAAATTTAGAACAAGGTATATGCTTAACATTACCGGCATTAATTTGCCCGCACCAATCCCTAGCAAAATCGACGCTGCGGTCAGTATAGAGAACAGTCCCCATGCGGTTGGCACCGCAATGGTGCCATTGGCAATCGGTCGATAGCGTTTCTTTGGATGCTGACGATCCTCCTCGACATCCAATATATCGTTCAAAACATAAACAGCGCTTGCCATGCAGCAAAAGGCAAAAAAAGCCAGCGCCGCCAAAATCAATGTAGCATTATCCCATTGATGTGAAAATACTACACCGAGCAAGACAAATGAATTCTTGACGTATTGATGAGGTCGCAACAAAAGGATTAGTTGGGTCATCAAATTTAAATTAGCTTTGAGGAGCAAATGCAGCATGATAAATCTTCGACAAGGATGTCCGCAAATACTCCCTTACAGGAACCTCGAAAAATCTCCATATGATAAAAGAAAACATCAAGCACAACAACCAATAAATAAAAACTCTAAATAAATCAGGAACATTATAAAACAACCCAATATTACTCACATAAAATCTAATTAAAACCTGATGGATTAAATAAAGAGAAAATGAAATCTCACCAAAAACCACAAACAACCTATATTTAAGAAAACTAGATATAAGACCCTTTTGCATCGATATTACAGCAATCAAAACGGCGAAAAATTCGCACCAGAACTATGCATCACCCAGGTAACCAGCGGCGTTTCCAGTTTACCACCAAACGCTCCAGCAACACGACTTAAGTATGTCGCCATATATAAAGCCAACAACAAGGCCAACACTTCAAATAAAGTATAAATCACCCATTTATTATTAAATTTGCAAATAATATTTATCCAACGACATTCAATCACAAAACTCGCAGCAGCCATACCTATAATAAATTCCAATATTCTTGTCAATGGACTGATATATATCATGCCATGAGATGTAACATCCAAAAACTTATCAGGCGAAAAAGACGGCAAATCAAACAAGCAAGACACAGACAAAATAATTAAAACAATGCTCATTGATAACAGCAGCTTTCGCAACCATGTACTAGAAAAATTAATAATCAAGTACGGAAACGCAACATAGAAAAAAACCTCTGTTGAAACACTCCAAGACACACCATTGTAAGAAAAATAATATTCTGGTATAGGAATAATTGATTGTAATAAAAAGAGATTTGACATAGTGACAGCAGGAACATTTGCCCCATCCCAAGTCCACTGTTCAGAGGGAATCAACAGTAGAAACAAACATAATGCGAAAATATGCGCAGGCCAAATACGGGCAATTCTAGCAATCCAGAAATCAACCCTAGCAACTGGCTGCAAATCACGATAAACATAAGTTAGAATAAAACCTGAAAGTACGAAAAAAAAAGTAACGCCATAATGCAGCGGCGCTTCTGCGTACAAATTCTTGGTTGTCTCAAAAAATGGTCTTGAATGCAAAAACACGACAGCGGCGGATGCGAAGAACCGCATAGAAGTTAGCGCTTCAAGCCGAACTGGTTTCACAATCATTTTTGCAACCCTTCATTTTTTTCGATCCAATTAGCAAATCGTCTCAAACCATCTGCAAAATTAATGCGAGGGACCCACTCTAACTCGTCTTCCGCACTCTGAATCGACAGAACGCTTTTAGGTACATCAAATGGCCTGCCCGGCAAATAATGGCGATTCGCAGTTCGCCTAGTCACTCGTTCAATTGCATCCAACACTTCATTAAGGCTGTGACCACAACCAGATCCGATATTGAACGTATTTTGACTGGTAGAATGATTCAAAGCCGCCAGCAAAGCATCAATGACGTCGTCAATATGGATGTAATCGCGAATCACCGAACCATCGCCCCAAATTTCCACTGGCTCACCGCGTAAAACTTTACCTAAGAAAACTGCAATTGCACCTTGACTCGCGTGCGTCCGCTGTCGTTCGCCAAATGGGTTGGCGATACGTAATACCGTGTAATCAAGTCCATGCAATTCCTTGAACAATCCAAGATATTTTTCAATCGTCAATTTAGTGATGCCGTAGGAACACATCGGGTTAGTAGAATGCGTTTCCAGAATTGGCAATTGGGTTGGCATCCCATACACCGTGCCACCAGAAGATACAAAAATAATTTTTTTGGTGCCCGACCGAACCAAATGGGATAGTAAGCGTAACGAGCCGACAACATTGCTCTCGACGTCGAATATAGGATCGGCATTGGAAGATTTAGGCAAAGTCGTGGAAATTAGGTGAAAACAAACTTCGCAGCTATCAACAGCTTCGGAGATATCGGCGTCACTGACGAAATCGCCTTCAAACAGTTCAAAATTGGCATCCGAAATCTGTGCTTCTGGAAGAGGTGCTATATGCGGCCTATCGAAACAACGTACAAAGTGACCACGAACCAACAAGGCATCAACCAAATGAGACCCAATAAAACCACGACCACCAAGGACCAGGCAACGCTTAGGATTATTCATGTTATGCCTTAATGAATTGAAAGCAACAGCCAATCGGTATCGGCTCCACCGTTATTATCTACGGCGAACAACAAAAATTGGCCCTCAGCGATTGGAAAATTACGCTGAATCGGTTCACCCACTTTAATAATGTCGTCAACTAGAGGTTTTTCATTCTGCAGGATACGAATATGAACATTACCAGCCCCCCTCTTTATTGCGGCCTCTGGGATATTAGGTGCAATACCGGCACGAATATAAAGCTCTTTTTTCTCGACATCCCTCAAGTAACCACTTGCGTCGAATTGAAAACTTGTTGCTGTCACAGCCCCAGGATGCACAAATAATGTCTCAAGGCCTTGTGGCTTTAAAATACCGAACTGGTCACCGAGTTGAATATTACTCACAAATGGCATCAAATCGCGTGGTGGATCGATATTGCGAACCTTGCCCAAAACATCCTCACGCACGAGCACAACAAAAAAATAATCCATCCCAGCCGAATAAGTCTTATCAAATACCTTTACAACTCTATAATTTTCCCCTTTGGTCGCGGCAAATACTGGATTCATCGGTGTACTGCCGGGATTATTTTGCAATATAAGCACTTCCGGATGATATTTTTTTATTAAATCAGCATCCTCAAACTTTCTATTGAGAAAAGAGCCATCCAATACTTTTCGCTTCGAATAATAAGCTGGATTACCCCACATCGTATATACAACAAAAGTATCCGGTGTATTTTCCGCAACCCAACGCCCAGCCTCAGCTCGATCAAATTCATGATGTGAGGCAAACATCTTGATATTTGTAGTCCCAAATATTTCAGAACGAATAGTTGCGAAAAAGATTAAAATCAAAAACGACACGGCGATGATTTTTGCCCCCCAGGCTCTACCCAAAAAGTAATAACCCCCTATTTTTACTGGCAATCCCAATCCAATTGATGCAGCAACCAAAAGCGTAAAAAGTGCAGGCATCGCATACCAATTATATGGCTCAAAAGGATATTTGATGGTATAGGCTACCAAATGCACAATCAATATACCTCCCAAAAAAACCATAAGTGGCAGTAACTCACGACTTTTACGCCACAGAGTAAACACGGATAACCCTGTCAACCACTTATGAATTCCAACCCAAAACACGAAACCTGCAAACCAAGTCCAGTCGATAATTTTAGGTTGGTTATCTTGATGCAACGACTTAGTTAAAAATGAGTTGGGTACCGGCGCACCAAAATACCACCAGGCAAAGCCATACCAAGCCAGAGCGATAGCGGCAGCAATTATGACAGCGACTTTAGGAAATCTTTTGTCTTGCAGCCAATGAGACAATAACAGCAAGCCACCAACAGGTACCAAGTCCAGTTTATTGACCATCAATAGGCCTGCAGCCAGCCCAACACCCCAAGCAGGTGATTCGTATAACAAAGTCCACAATGCAAACGTCAGTAAAGCCAAAGTAAGCGGAGTTTCCAAGCCGGCACCGGAAAAATACATTATTCCGGTATCCAGTGCGGAAAAAAGCAAGAAAGCCAAACCGACGATGACTCCAAATCGGTGACCCAACATCAACACTGTCGCCGCAAGGCTAACAGATGCGCAGGCTAACCCGGAGGCAACAATAGCCGCCTCCGGTGGCAGCCCTAGCGCCATCGGGATTGCAACAATCAACGGGTACAGAGGGGCAGAGGCGCCCCACACCGGCGCTTCGCCAGAGTTCCATACCCAAAACTGGCCTTTTAGCATGTTTTCTGCGTAACGCAGGAAGAAAGCACCATCATCGGCCACTTCCAATCCTAACCGACTATGCATGGCAAAAAGAAACACCAAAACAATGCCGGAAAACAAGGCGAGTATTTGCAGCGAGGATATACGATTAGTTTGTAAATTCATGATAAAAGGTCATTCTATGATATTCCGTATTAAGTATTCTTGATCCAACCCAAGCCATAACTGGCTTTCAAGAAAAACAGATTGCCCAATCTGGAGCGATTCATAGGGAACGCAATACGTGTTACCATCCATGGCCTCAATCTGTAAGAAAGTTAAATCGCCATCTACTGTTTGAGTAAGGTTAATAATGAACCCCAAATTAATCGCGTCAATCTTCACACCAGAATTTCTTAATCCATCTCGAACGTCAGGCCTAGGCAAAAATTGTGTTGTCTTACCTATTTCTTGATTATTACTGATCAAACCAATTCGCTTTGGTGCATTTGCACCGATGCTTGCCCAACCAACGACATAACCTCCCTGGTTAGCTGGTATATAGGCGTCAAGCTCTTGTTGTCCCACCAGTGGAAATTTAGGCGCATGCTGCTTCTTCTCGTACAGATCAAGCAGTTCATCGACGTAAGTAGCGATGGATTTCGGAGATTGACAATTATCGCTCAAGCTAATCAGCAACGTAGGCTCTTGATACAACCGTTTAAAACAGTCGGCAAGCGCTATACTGTTACTCGGCTCGAATAACAGACCATTCCATCCATCTCTCACCACTTCTGACATTCCCGGAAAATCAGAGGCAATCACCGGACATTTAGCCGCCAAAGCTGAATAGACAACCAGCGGAGTATTCTCGTACCAAACAGACGGCACAACCAAAATATCAATACCCGACAAAACATCAGCTATTTGATTATTCGGAAAAGTTCCACAAAACTCAATAGAATCATTACCCTTTGCAGTTGAATATAAGCCAGCCACATATTCAGGAAACTCCTTGGGGTTGCCATAAATTTTTAAAGACATTCCACAACGTTCTAGCCTTGTGAATGCATCAATCAGAATATGACATCCCTTATGAGGAGCGAGAGTGCCAATATATCCAATTGTGACAGAGCGATCGACAGAATACGAACGATTGAAATCTTCGAATCCTGTAATATTGATACCATAAGCTGATTGCGTAATCAGTTCCGGCTTCACCCCATTGCTTGTCAAAACATCAGCCATTAGTTTTGTTGGAGCAACGATACCTTGAAGAGCATTAAGCCGTTCGATATTAAAGTGTTTTCTGCCACTAAGTGCTGCAATCTCACGACTGAAAGGGAAATTTATATTAAGACCTGATTTTGCAAGGACAGCGATCTTATCTATCATGCCATCGGGCAAATAATGAACAATAGAGGAATAGTGTCTCCAATGTGTAATCATAGCCACATGCTTGATACAATTACCGCCTTGAGATGTGGGGCCTAAGCATGTTTGACCATCTGCAAGTAACAATTGACTGGTGGGACACACCGCCCAAAAATCGGTTGGTGTGTAATAAGCGGAGATGTCTAACTGCCTAATTACATCAACCAACGCTGCACCAAGCCTTGAAAAATGAAAGAAATGGACAATATCTGGCGCTAATTCATTGAGTAGACCTTTAAAATAAGACGCCGCCAATTGATTATTATATTCAATTTCTGACACAACCTGCTGCTGCCCCATTGGCACAAATCCATGATAAAAACGGTATACCTGTATGCCATTAATTTCGTATTTATCAAAACGTCGCGCATCAGTCATCAATTCCCGCGCTGGATAGCCCGTAAATACTGATACTTCGTGACCACGAGCCAATAATTCCCGCGCGACACTATAGGTCAGCACTTCTGTACCGGAAAAATATTCGGGATAAAATTGATGGACCGTAAGAAGAAATTTCAAAATTTAAACTCCATTAATTTTACGAACTTTACTAGCCATTTCATCCTTTGCAGCATAATACTGGGCTAGAACACTTAACAAACTTAATATGGGAATTTTTATCAATACCCGAAGCTTCTTTGGCAATTCATCTTCCTGAGATTCTATATATTTTGCATCTTGCCAAATATGATTTGGCCATGATCTCATGGCTATCCACAAATTAGGAACGAGTTGCAATCCAAATAGTTGAAATAACTTTCGATGACATACATATGTTCGCTTGAACTCATATGCAATAGATCTTTCATGAGAATGCACAACCACTGCTTTAGGTTCATAAACAATTTTTTTACCGGACTTTAGTATTCTTTCAGCCCAATCAATATCTTCCCCAAAGCTTATATTGCCAAACTTATGCTCTTTCCATACCGATTTTCGGATGGAAGAGCAGACATTATCAAAATTGCAGAAAAAGTATTTTTCAATCGGTTCCAACGATTCATACCATTCAAGACTTTTCATCTTACGAACTTCTGCAGTTGTTCGCCCAGTAAGCCAACAATTTAAGTTACGTTTAGTGAGTGAATCGGCATTCAGTTGAGGTAACTGGCGAGCATAAACTCCGGCAACCTCTGAATCGCCAAATGGTGCCAACATTGCATTTATCAATTCATTATCATATGGAACGGCATC
Source organism: Methylomonas sp. MS20 (assembly GCF_050275925.1). Lineage (NCBI taxonomy): Bacteria > Pseudomonadati > Pseudomonadota > Gammaproteobacteria > Methylococcales > Methylococcaceae > Methylomonas > Methylomonas sp. MS20. The sequence goes on along the minus strand of NZ_CP189962.1, from coordinate 1,953,344 downwards.
CTGAACCAGAAGAATGACATGCTCGCTTGTGGCAAGCGATATTCCAAAATCGCGTGTCGCACCATGATTAAACTCCTCGGCTGAAATTTCAAATACTCTTGCGCCCGACGCACGGGCGATATCAACAGTATCATCCGTCGACCCAGAGTCGATGACAATTAATTCAACTTGCGACCAAAGTTTTTGAGTGGCTAATTTCTGAATGACACTCTTAAAAAGAGCGCCGCCATTTTTTGTGGGTATAACGATAGAGCAAAGTAAAGAATTACCATCAGAATGAATCATCTTGCTTTTCCTTCAAATTTTCCAGTAACTCTTGCTAATACAAGCCCAATCAATTGATTCCATAAAAAATAGATGCTGGATAATTCATGCAGACGCTCTGAAGTGATACGAAGGAGTTCACTAGCCTGTTGTGCGACTTGCGACTGAGCCTTTTTCAATTCATTTTCCTGATATGCAATGTGCGACTGAGCCTTTTTCAATTCATTTTCCTGATATGCAATGTGCGACTGGGCCTTTTCCATTTCATTTTGTAGCGCCGTTATTTGACGGGAAAACTCGGCAGCCTGTTCGCCATATTCTTGCAGTTCACTTTGTAGTTCGATTTTTTCAATAGCCTGATATTCAATATGGGACTGAGCCTTTTCCAATTTATTTTGTAACGAGGCAACCTGTCGGCTAAATTCTGCTGCCTGCGAGCGATAGTTATATAATTCAGAAGACAGCTTAACTGATGTCTGATAGACTAAAGACCGTGAAGCATTTATCACATTCTCCTTACTTGTGAATTCACGAATGTAATCAGTATCTTCAAAAGTTACGAATGAGCAAATATCTGGCAGACATGCATTCGAACAAATAGCTAAAAACGCTAATGGCTTAACCCCATTGTTACTTGAATCATGCCAATCATTAGCTATGTTTTTATATGATATAATAGCCTCTTGCTCTTCGAATGATATACCTAAGAGAACCTTTTGATTTATGACTTTAATGTATAAAAAATGCTCCGCAAGTATTTCAACAAACTCAAGCTCATTCATTTCTCTGAGATGATAAGGATTTTCACCATATAATTGCGTTACTTCAGGATTAGGTGTCGATATTATTAAAATACCGTCGCTTTGAAGCAATCTAGAAATGCTTTTGATTGTGGCAGTTTGCGTAATCTGATCTACATGCTCAATCATTTCAAAACAAGTTATCAGATCGAAGGAGCCTGATTTCAACCCCTCACCTAAATCGTCACACAAATGAAATTTCAAATTAGAATTATAATGCGTATTGCATGCCCATTTATTGGCATTAATATCTATATCTAAACCTATTACTTTTTCAGCCACTTCCGAAAGCATTGCGGCACCATATCCAGTACCACAACCAAAATCTAAAACGTTTTTCCCTTGTGCAAATAAACATGCAAACTTATAACGAGGAATGTGCTCGTATTGGGCCACTTTTGACCAAGTTCCTGGCACATATCGTTCACGCATAAACTCTGTAAAATTACTGCCAAGCGCTTGCGCTTCTAATCCAGCAAATGAAAGAAAATCATCATCATTTTTCGAGCCATCAATTGGATGACTACCTTTTACCAAAATATTAGTAAACTGTAGCCTTTCTAGCACAAACCGAAGTGAATTTGCAGTATAAAAAACCAAGTGTGAAGGCGGATGTCTATATTCCCATTGCACTGGATTGTCACAAGCTAACTTTGAGCCCGCATTGGGAGTGGTAATTATAACCCGAGTTTTTGGAACAATTGCTCCCATAGAAAATAGATCATAAAACAATTCGTATGGGGAACACACATGCTCGATAACATCAAACATCAGTATTAAATCAAACTCATGTGGAATTAGTTCAGAAAGCGAACTGACAATCATCGCGGCGCCTTCAAGCCGTGATGACGCCACTTGACGTGCATGTGTGCTTGGCTCAACTCCAAAGCATTTCCAACCAAAACGAGCAGCCAGAGCCAAGTGATTGCCATAGCCACAACCAATATCAAGCACAGACAAACCTGTTCGCCCTGCATATTCTTCTAGCAATGATCGGAAGGTAATAAGACTACCTTCAGTTTGGCTATCATAGTTATCGTAACCACCATGCTCCCCTCCTTCAAACCACTCAGGTCGGTTGTAATAAGCAGTTAGCTCTTCGGACGTTGGCGGGTTATCAACGAAATCAGTATTACAATTTTCGCAAGTAAGTATCTGAAAATTATCCACCAGACAAAGTTGAATGATAGAATCTCGATGCATACAGATGGGGCAAGCGTGAACTTTACGGTCATTCAAAGGCTTTGTGATCATTATTTACTTAGAAAAATATAATTCAGGCAAGAGAGCTTGAGGTTTTTATGCCAGGACTTTACCGGCCGCCCAATATTCTTCGATGTATTACTTGAAATATAGGACTTGGTCAGCAGCTATTTATCTCTCATGTATGAGGTTTGATTAATATCTCATGAATATGAAGAAATATTTCAATTACACAACCGTCCATGTACAGGGATGGATAAGCTTCCCCCATGAAGGTAGATTGGAACGCACTGAAAATCGAAGATAAGCGTCCGTCAATGCCAAGCATAAACTATAATCAGGCGAATAAGCACCTAAAGCCAGATAATAGTCGCCAGGCGCTAAGCATAAAGGTGACAAGTCAATTTCTCCACAAGACTCCTCACCAGTAGCTAAGGCGGGCCAAAGCATACCTTTATCGAGACTAGTTAGTCCAATTAACCAATCACCATCGGCACGATAAACACTAAGTCCAAACACTTGCATCGGCAAATCTTCTATTGCTTGCAGGCGGAACCGAATAGTAAAATTTCCTCCAGGGCAATAATTTCCGGCATTTTGACTAGCTGACAGACTGATTTCGGTAAAATAAGCTTTACCGGTTTTTTGCTGCTGAATCTGCGAAATAGCTGCCGGTGCCGCATTACCTAGAAGTTGGACATAATATTCTTGAGCAATCTGCACTGAATCACCCTGAGCAATGAGATGCCCTTTGTCTAGCCAAAAAACATGCGAACATATCATCTGCAAAGTACTCAGATCATGCGAGACAAAAAGGATCGTAACCCCTCTACTCGTCAAAAATTTGAGACGCTCTATACATTTATTTTGGAACGCGATATCACCTACCGACAGCGCCTCATCAACAATGAGAATTTCCGGCTCCCCATTGATAGCGACTGAAAACGCCAACCTGACCATCATGCCACTGGAATAGGTTTTTACGGGTTGCTCGATAAATTCGCCAATATCGGCAAAGGCAATAATGTCATCAAAGCGAGCATCGATTTCTTCTTTGCTCAATCCAAGCACAGCGGCATTCATATAAACGTTCTCCCGCCCAGTAAATTCCGGATTGAACCCGGAACCCAGTTCGAGTAACGCGGCTATGCGCCCTTGCGTTTGAATATTGCCGCTCGTCGGATTAAGCGTGCCGCAGATCATTTGTAGCAATGTTGATTTACCACTACCATTACGACCGATGATGCCAACCGTTTCCCCTTTCTTGATTTCAAAAGACACATCCTTCAGCGCCCAAAACTCGCGAAAGTATTGTCTAGGTTGTTGTCCGATTAATCGTTGCAGGCGCGGGTAGATCGATTGTTTTAACCGATCATGGGGTTGATTATATATCTGATAACACTTACTGAGATTTTCAACTTTAATGGCGATATCAGACATACTCAAATAGCGAATTATTAAACACAGTATTCAGTGATATAAATTTTGAGGATTGATGTTGGCATGTGTTGTTCAATGTGATTATTAATCATAATAAAGAGCAAACTGCAATATTATTCGAGCCCAGTCAGTTCTTAAAGCACGTCGGCAAACCCTTTCCTAGTTTTCTGAAACCAGGCAAAGCCAAGCCAGGCGACAAGCAAGGAAATAAAAAAATCCATGATAAACAATTGCCAGTCGGGCAAGGTGCCCCAAACCAGCAGGGCGCGTCCTTGTTCAATTACTGGTGTTAACGGATTGAGTAGTAACAAGGGTTGATAATCCAACGGTAATGCAGACACTGGATAAAAAATTGGCGAGAGGAACATTAGCGAGGTGGTTACCAAGCCGATGATTTGAGCAATGTCCCGCAGGTAAACACCCAAGGCGGCGAGAAACCAGGACAGACCCATGGTCAGTAGTAACAAAGGAGAAACCAAAATTGGGAATAATGCTGCTTCGGGATGCGGCACGCCAAACAGGATTGCATAAAAAATTAGCCAAACCAACAAGCTGATCATACCGTGAAACAAGGCCGAGCCCATGCTGACCCAGGGCAAGATTTCCAGCGGAAACACCACTTTTTTTACATAGTTCACATTAGCCAAGACCAAGCTTGGTGCCCGATTGAAGCATTCGGCAAATAAATTAAAAATCGTCAATCCGGCAAACAATATCAAGGCAAACTCGGTTTTTGAGTCACCACCGCCGCTCCAGCGGGCCTTGAAAACCACGCTAAAGACGAAGGTGTATATCAGCAGCATGAATACCGGGTTGAAAAACGACCACAAGATACCCAGCATCGAGCCGCGATAACGGCCTATGACTTCGCGCTTGATCAATACTTTGGTCAATTGGCGATTACGCCATAAACTGACCACCATTTCACGGGGGGATATGCTGAAATTTTGCATCAATCAAAAAATCTCGGCACCTATGAATGCTTGACCTTGCAGGTCTTTGCCAGACAGCGCTGGAGTAGCCGTAATCTGCCATTGGATTGCTAAATCTGCGTCATTCCAGGCTATGCACCGCTCATATTCGGGTGCATAGTAATCCGTGGTTTTATAGAGGAATTCAGCACTATCGGACAGCGTTAAAAATCCGTGCGCAAAACCTTCAGGTATCCACAGCTGCTGTTTGTTATCCGCCGATAGAATCTGACCGACCCATTGACCGAATGTCGGCGAGCTTTTGCGAATATCGACGGCGACATCAAACACTTCGCCCTGAACAACTCGAACCAGTTTACCTTGGCTTTTTGGAGGTAATTGGTAGTGCAACCCACGCAATACGCCTTTTTGAGATTTGGAGTGGTTATCCTGGACAAAATTAACGGTTAGGCCGGTCAATTCCTTAAATACTTTTTCATTGAAGCTTTCAAAGAAAAAACCGCGCTCGTCACCAAATACTTTTGGAGTAAATAAAATTATATCGGGTATTGCTAATCGCTTGGCTTCCATAAGTTTTTTGTTAAGAATATAAATTAAATCCCGGCAATGTTCTTAAAGTCATCGGTAAAGTCATTGCCGCTGGGCTGAATTGAAAGCGCTTGTCGACAATATTCCATAAAGCGCCCAGCAACCTGATAAAGAACAGGGGCTAGTTCATGTAACGTACTAAAATGTTCGGTAATTTCCGCGTAATCGATTTCGTAATCATGAGCCATCAAATTGCGTGCGGCCCGACACAAATGCCAAACTTCCACCGATTTTTTCATAGAAACTCAGTACCTTAAGAAAACGGTCGTTCGATTCTCCCAATAGCAAACTGGCATAGCGCATGGCTGCGGCAAGCGTATCCTGTAGCTTGGCAAACCTCTAATTGATTGCCGCCAGAGCTTCAAACAACGCCACGTTCTTTTTCTCCAATTGCAACGTGTCTGCAAGTAGCGGCCAATCAATTTTCCGGCTGGGGGCATTCAGAAAATACGCACAGCGCTGTATGGCCTCCAATAAATCAGCCAGACGTTGTTGCTCTGCTAACAGTGCGGCTTGGCTCATTGCCGAGCTTCCAATTTTACCGATTTGGCTTTAGCTATCACTTCAAATGGTTTGGCTTCGGCGTTTCTGGATTTGCAAACCAGATCGACGGGCAATCACAATGCGCGCTCCAACTGCATTTTTATTTGCGCACGCCGAAGCGAAGACGGCAACAAATTGGACTCCAAGAACAGATCTAATCGCCGCCTTTGGGCCTATCATCAAGCCTGGAACAGAACAAATAAACGTCTGTGTCCTCTCCGGCAATTTGCCAAATAGTTCGCAAGATCAAATATTTCTGCTGCTCGTTCAAACTCATGGCCTGGCATTTTATTTTCGAATATCAACCCGTTTGTTAAAACACCTGCTTATCGAGCAGTCCAAGCAGGTATTTTCCATAGCCGTTTTTTGCAAGTGGCTTCGCCAGTTCTTCGATTTTTTCATCGCCAATCCAACCATTGCGCCAAGCGATTTCCTCGGGGCAGGAGATTTTCAGGCCTTGCCGGGATTCTATGGTCTCGATGAAATTGCTGGCTTCAATAAGGCTGGCATGGGTACCGGTATCCAGCCAAGCGTAACCCCGTCCCATGATTTCGACGCTCAACTGCTGCTCGGCCAAATAGATTTTATTAACGTCGGTGATTTCCAATTCGCCGCGCGGCGACGGCTTTAATTCCGCGGCGATATCGACAACCCGATTGTCGTAGAAATACAGACCGGTAACGGCGTAATTACTTTGCGGCTTGATCGGCTTTTCTTCCAACGATGTGGCCTTGCCGGCGGCATCGAAGGCAACGACGCCATAGCGTTCCGGATCGTTGACGTGGTAGGCGAACACCGTGGCTCCGTTAGCCTGTTCCGTGGCGCCTCTGAGCTGAACGTGCAAATCGTGACCGTAAAAAATATTGTCGCCCAACACCAATGCACTCGGACTGGTCCCGATGAATTCTCGACCGATAATGAAGGCTTGCGCCAAGCCATCCGGACTGGGTTGCACCGCGTATTGCAGGTTGATACCCCAATCGCTGCCGTCGCCCAGCAATTGCCGAAACAGCGGCGTGTCCTGGGGCGTGGAAATCACCAGAATATCGCGTATGCCGGCCAACATCAGCGTACTGAGCGGGTAGTAAATCATCGGCTTATCGTAAATCGGCAACAACTGTTTCGAGACGGCCTTGGTGACCGGATACAGCCGCGTACCTGAGCCGCCGGCGAGAATAATGCCTTTGCGATTTGCCATGACTAATTTCCTAAAATTTCCGCCAACATCCGCTCCACACTCATTTGCCAGTCGGGCATTTGGAGATCGAACGTGGTTTGCAGTTTTTGGGTGTTCAAACGCGAGTTGAGCGGACGTTGGGCCGCCGTTGGATATTCGCTAGTCGCAATCGCCTTGACGTCGGCTTCGGCGGCTTTCAGGATTTCGCCGTGTTGGCGGGCAACGCTAAACACGTGTTCGGCATAGGCATGCCAACTAGTGGCACCAGCGCTGGCCAAATGATAAACCCCGGAGACATCGGGTTTGCAGACGGTAGCTCTTAGCGCATGGGCAGTCACGTCGGCGATCAATTCCGCGCCGGTCGGCGCGCCGATCTGGTCAGCTATCACCGCCAATTGCTCGCGTTCCCGCGCCAAACGCAACATGGTTTTCGCAAAATTGTTACCGCGCGCGGCGTACACCCAACTGGTCCGAAAAATCAGATGCTTGGCGCCGGACGCTTGAATCGCCTGTTCGCCGGCGAGTTTAGTCCGGCCGTAGACACTAAGCGGATTAACGCCATCGTCCTCTAGCCAAGGACGTTCGCCGCTGCCGTCGAAGACGTAATCGGTCGAGTAGTGCACTAGCCAAGCGCCGCATAAACGGGCCTGTTCGGCGATGACTTGCGGGGCTGCCGCGTTAATCGACTGGGCCGTTTCGGCGTCGCTCTCGGCTTTATCGACGGCGGTATAGGCAGCGGCGTTGACGATCGCGTCCGGAGCGAGCCGGCGAATCGTGTCGGCGATGCCCGCCGCATCGGCCAAATCGCCGCAGTAGTCGCGGCTGTGTCTGTCCAAGGCCACCAGCTCGCCAAGCGGTGCCAGGCTACGCTGTAGTTCCCAGCCGACTTGGCCGTTTTTGCCAAACAGCAGAATCTTCATAGTATTAGGCTTTGCGCTCCGCGTAGTTTTTGTCGAGCCAGGATTGGTATTCGCCGGACATCACGTTTTGCACCCAATCCTGATTCGCCAAATACCATTCCACCGTCTTGCGGATGCCGGTTTCGAAAGATTCGGCCGGCTTCCAGCCCAGTTCGCGTTCCAGCTTGCCGGCGTCGATCGCGTAGCGGCGGTCGTGACCGGGGCGATCGGTGACGTAGGTAATTTGCTCGGCATAGGACTTGCCATCGGCTCGCGCCTGCAGTTCGTCGAGTATCGCGCACAGCACGTTGACGACGTCGAGATTGGCCTTTTCGTTCCAACCACCCACGTTATACACCTCGCCAACCTTGCCGGCTTCCAGCACTCGGCGAATCGCGCTGCAATGATCCTTGACGTACAACCAATCGCGAATTTGCTGGCCGTCGCCATAGATCGGCAAAGGCTTGCCGGCCAACGCATTCTGGATGCACAGCGGAATCAGCTTTTCCGGAAAATGGTAGGGGCCGTAATTGTTGGAACAATTGGTGGTCAACACCGGTAGGCCATAGGTATGGTGATAAGCGCGCACTAAATGGTCGCTGGCGGCCTTGCTGGCCGAATAGGGACTGTTAGGTTGATACTGGTTGGTCTCGGCAAACGGCGGATCGATTTTTTCCAACGATCCGTAGACTTCGTCGGTGGACACGTGCAGCAAACGAAACCCGCTTTTGCCGGCTTCATCCAGCCCGCCCCAGTAAGCCCTGATTGCTTCGAGCAGGCGGAAACTGCCGAGCACGTTGGTTTGAATGAAATCTTCCGGACCGTGTATCGAACGATCGACGTGCGATTCGGCGGCGAAATTGACGACGGCCCGGATTTGATACTGCTTCAACAAATCCAACACCAAGCCATAATCGCCGATGTCGCCCCTGACGAAGACGTGCCGGCCGTCGCCTTGCAACGTCGCCAAATTTTCCGGGTTACCGGCATAGGTCAGCTTGTCCAGATTCACGACGGCTTCGTCGTGTTGCGCCAACCAATCCAAAACGAAATTGCTACCGATAAATCCGGCGCCGCCGGTCACTAATAAAGTCATGAGTTGCAAATCAGCAAGTTATTAAAGACGTCAACCTATCCGAACCCGCCGGCTCCCCAAGCTACAACAAACTGACCAACCAAACCGGAAAGTTCGCTTTGCATTGCCTGCCGCCATGCAAAATCCACCGACGCTCCTAACGAGGATACAATATTGTTCGCTTTGCTACATCCCTACATCAGTAGGGTGTCCTTAACGGATAAGAAAACTGTTTTGTCGGTATTGTACCTTAGAACTACTGTTAGCTGTCCAGCTGCTGACAATTTCCGGACTAAGGCAAAAACAAACAAAACCGCGCTCCGCCCAGCCGACTGCGGTTATCGACGCGGACATAGCCACTCTGCTCGCCGTTTTTATGTAAAGCGGCAATCACCGACACAAAAAACAAACCCAGACCGGTATTGCCGCCGATCCAATCCAAATCAACGCTGCTGCTCAGATCGGCGTCGAGTATCTCGGATGGATACCCCTTGCCGTCATCCTCGATCGCCAACCGCAAATAGCCATCCTGCTCGACGGCGCTGACCAATATCTTCTCCCGCGTATAACGTAGCGCGTTGTTCAAAATCGTCGCCAACGCATTGGTTATCTGTGGGTAATCGCAAAAACACAGCAGATCGTCCGGACATTCGATAACCACCTCGACATGGTTCAAGCGCGACAAACGGCTTTGTTGGTCTCTGGCCTCATTCAGAATATCGATGACTGGATAGGCGTCGATCATCAGGCAAAACTTATCGGCATCGATTTTATACAGTACCAACAACTGCATCAGCGTGTGATTGATATGGGTCGCCTCGAACTCCAACTGGTTGATGTCCTCGGCCCGATCCTGATACTTCACGGCCAATTGCCGGGTCAGTTCCAACAAAATGCCCAACGAATTCTTAATATCGTGGACGGTGGACGCCAGCACCGCCGGAAACATCCCGGCCTGATCCGCCCGCGCCGTCATCGATTAGATCCGTTCCGAATGGGCGTGCAGCAACTTGGCGTACTCGATCTGCAAAATGCCCAATTTATGCGGGTCCACTCCGACCTGTTTGGCTTTCTTGAATAAGGCCTTGGTGCGGCGATTTTTCTCCTCGTCGAAATCGTTGGCTTTCAGATCGTGGATCATGATTTTCAGCATATTCAAGATGATGGTTTTATTGTCCGGCAAGTTGACGATGGCCTGCTCGAACAAATCCAGGGCCTCCTTGAACTTGCCCTGCTTGTACAAGGCCACACCGCGGTTATTGGCGGCAATCAACGCCTGTTTGGTTTTTTGAATCAGGATTTCCGAATGATTGTGCAGGCCAATGTCGCTCTGCATCTTACGGACGGCGTTGAGAAACGCGTCGTCGTCGATGTGGTATTTGATCAAATCGTACAAAATTTCCTCGGCCTTGCCGTGCTGGTCGTTCTGGAAACAGGCCTTGACCACCTCCAACTGCAATTCCCTGGGCGCCTTGTTACCAAGCAAGCCCGCCAGCTGGACGGTGCGTTGCAATGCCTTGTCCGCCGCCTCCTCGTTACCCAGTGCCTTGAACACCTCGATTTCCAGCGCGCTAGCCCGCAAATCGGCCTCGGGCTGGTTTGCGTATTCCTTACGCATTTCTTCCAGGACTTGCAGGGCCTGAGTACCGGCATTGCTTCGCGCATAAAGCCTTGCCAACCCGGCATAATCGGCGCTGGAACGATGCACCGAATGCTTCCCCAATTTAACAACGTTTTTATAGGCTTTTTCGGCGGTTTCCAGATTGCCGTTTTTGTCGGCGGTTTCGGCCAATTTTTTCTGCCGCAGTATCGATTGCGGCGACAACTCCAAGGCTTGATGCATCACGTTCTCGACGTCGCCGTACTGGTCCAGCGCCTCGTAGGCCTTGCCCAACCAATCGTAACATTCCATCAGCATCGGATTTTCGGCCATCAAGCTACGGAATCCGGCAATCGCCTGTTCGATGTTATTGTTCTGAAAATCGATGACGCCCAAGCCTATCCTGGCCCAGGACAGCTCGCGCTGGTGTAGCACTTCCTGATAAATCGCCCTGGCCTTGTCGAAATCGCCGACGGAAATCGCCAATTCGGCGCGCAATTTCAGCAAATTCAGATGCATCTTCTTATCGTTCTGGGCCAGCAAGTGGTCGCACTGCTGTATCGCCAGCGGCAGATTGCCCTTGTCGATGGCTCGCTCGACCGGCGCCAAAAAATCCTTGCGGGCGAAATTGCGGCTTAGCCGGCTGATCAATTGCTGCGCGTTGAACGGCTTGGTTAGGTATTCGTCGGGCTTGCCTTCCATCGCCCCCAAGACCGCGGCGGTGGATTGTTCGGCGCTGATCATCACGAACACGCAGCGATAGTCGATCAAGCGGCGGAAGCGCGCCTCCTCCAACACCTGCTGGCCGTTCTTGCCGGGTCCCAGGTTGTAATCGCACAAGACGACGTCAAAACGGGTTTTAGTCATTGCCACGATCGCAGCCTGACCGCTGTCGGCCTCGCTGACCTGATCGGCATCCAGCGCGTACAACATCTCCCTGATCGCCTTACGCATCACCGGATTGTCGTCGACGAGCAAGGTCGCCTTACCTAATAAACTGAATTTCATTGCCGGTTAAACATCAACAAACGGTTCAATCGCACGCTCCGTCAAACTTTATCGTTAGGGTCTTGAAAAAATTCGTCGGCATCCCCAAGTCGCCCCAGTCCGTTTCACAACCTAATTGAGTATAGACATGAGCACTGTTGAAGCCAATAAACAAACCCTGGGTTTCCAAACCGAAGTCAAACACCTGCTGCATTTGATGATTCACTCCTTGTACAGCAACAAGGAAATCTTTTTGCGCGAGCTGATCTCCAACGGCTCCGACGCCGCCGACAAATTACGCTTCGAGGCGCTGGGCAACGACGGCCTGTACGAAGGCGACGCCGAATTGAAAATCCGCGTCGATTTCGACGAAAAAGCCAAGACCATCACCGTCACCGATAACGGCATCGGCATGACCCGCGAGGAAGTCCAAGACCATATCGGCACGATCGCCAAGTCCGGCACCAAGGCCTTCTTCGAAAAACTCACCGGCGACCAAGCCAAGGACAGCGAACTGATCGGCCAATTCGGCGTCGGCTTTTATTCCTCGTTCATCGTCGCCGACAAAGTCACGCTGACCACCCGCAAGGCCGGCGCGCCGCACGACCAAGGCGTGCGCTGGGAATCCGACGGCCTGGGCGAATACACCATCGCCTCGGTCGAAAAAGCCGATCGCGGCACCGAAATCGTGCTGCACCTGAAAGACGGCGAAGACGAATTCTTGAGCGAATGGAAACTGCGCTCCATCATCAAAAAATACTCGGATCACATCAACCTGCCCATCATCATGAGCAAGGAAGTCCCGGCCGAGAAAGACGACGACGGCAACGAAACCGCGCCGGCCCGTGTCGAGGACGACACCGTCAACAGCGCATCGGCCTTGTGGACCAAGTCCAAGGACGACATCAGCGAAGAACAATACAACGAATTCTATAAACACGTCGCCCACGATTTCCAAGACCCGCTGGTCCACGTCCACAGCAAGGTCGAAGGCACCAACGAATACAGCCTACTGTTGTTCGTGCCAGGCCGCGCGCCTTTCGACTTGTGGGACCGCGACGCCAAGCACGGCGTCAAACTGTACATCAAGAAAGTCTTCATCACCGACGACCCGGAACAACTGATGCCGCGCTATCTGCGCTTCGTTCGCGGCGTGATCGACGCCGACAGCCTGCCGCTGAACGTGTCGCGGGAAATCCTGCAACAAAGCAAGCAAATCAGCAATATCAAAGCCGGCGCTGTGAAAAAAGTATTGGGTCTGCTGGAAGACCTGGCCGAAAACGACGCCGAAAAATACCGAAACTTCTGGGAAATGTTCGGCAACGTCATCAAGGAAGGCCCGATCGAAGACCACAAAAACAAGGACCGCGTCGCCGGTCTGCTGCGCTTCTCGTCCACCCACACCAACGACAAAACCCAAAACGTGTCGCTGGCCGACTACGTCAGCCGGATGAAGGAAGGCCAGGAAAAAATCTACTACATCACCGCCGACAGCTTCGCCGCCGCCAAAAGCAGCCCGCATCTGGAAGTATTCCGCAAGAAAGGCATCGAAGTCTTATTGCTGACCGACCGCATCGACGAATGGCTGGTATCCAGCCTGACCGAATTCGACGGCAAGCATATGCAATCGATTGCCAAGGGTGAGCTGGACCTGGACAAATTCGACAGCGAAGAAGAGAAAAAACACCAGGAAGAAGTCAGCAAGGACTTCGAAGCGGTGGTCAAGCAAATCCAGGAAGTGCTGGACGACAAAGTCAGCGAAGTCAAGATCAGCCACCGCCTGACCGACTCCCCGGCCTGCCTGGTCACCGGCGCCTACGACATGAGTTTGCACATGGAGCGGATCATGAAGGAAGCCGGCCAATCCGGCGGGATGTTCGGCATGGGCGGCAACAGCAAACCGATCTTCGAAATCAACCCGGACCACGCCATCGTCCAGACCTTGAAAAACGAGCAGGACGACGCCCGCTTTGCCGACATCAGCCATATTTTGTTCGACCAAGCCATCCTCAGCGAAGGCGGCCAATTGGACGACCCGGCGGCGTTTGTGCATAAGTTGAATGGCTTGTTGCAAAACCTATTGAAGTAGGTTGGGTTTACCCGGAGGGCATAAAAGGCGCCAGCCGTAACCCAACACGTTGGCTTTCGATAGGGTTTGTTGTTCAAACCAACCATCAGTTGAAAAGGCCGGGAAACCGGCCTTTTTTGTGGTTACTGTGTTAGAGTTTCATAGCATATTCGTTAGCTTGGGGCGACATACAGAATCATTAAATTAATTCTTTCTATTTTTAACGGAATATATGAATGAAAAAGTTTTCTCCTAATGCCATTCAGGCGCTCAAAGAAGCTTTAACTCACATTTATTGGAGAAAGAAAGATCTTAGAAGTTTTGTTTATCATACTTTAGATAACAAAGCTATTGTTACCACAATCGACTGGGATAATAATTATAAACACGAAAGTGTATCGCATATAGTCGATCGCATGGCTTCACGATTGGACATATATAACGATGATCTGCTTCGTTTGTTCGATGCTGTAATGCATATGAATGACTTTTCCCATTTAAAGCAATGGGATGACTCAGATTCAAAGATAAAGAAAGCCGCTGATTCCGTAAATGCGCTAAGAACACATGCTGAGGGGTATTTCACTTTAAAGGAAGAAAGAGAACGCGCAGAGCAACGAAAAACCGCTTATACCGCTATGGTTTCGGAAAAGCTGAATAGCCAACAAAAAATAGCCGAGCTTAGAAATGACTTTTTTTCATTATCAGTTGAAAGTAATCCACAAAAGCGTGGCTATATGTTTGAAAAATTCTTAAATGAGCTCTTTCTCGCCTTTGATTTAGACCCAAAGAAATCATTTAAAATTGTTGGCGAACAAGTTGATGGAGCATTTACATTTGATAACCAAGACTATCTATTGGAAGCCAAGTGGCAAAAAGAACCAATACAAGCAGGTGATTTATTTGATTTTGGCGGAAAAATAGATGGAAAGTTTAAAGCAGCCTTGGGATTGTTCATTTCTATTAATGGATTTTCACCGGATAGCACCAAAGTTAGCTCACCTATAATTAAATCCATGATTCTTATGGATGGATCAGATTTAATGGCAATATTAGAAAATAGAACAAGCTTAAAAGATATGCTTTTTCGAAAACGACGCCATGCAACTGAAAAGGGAGAAATATACTTTCCGTTTCAAATGTTTTAATAGCGAGTAGCCTCAATGCAATCGAGGATTCGAAGGCCAACTCCCTATAATTTGCCGACATGTCCGCGATGATCTGATGGCGGATTTCCCCAATTTCGGGCGTGGGCTTGATAACCGGAGGTCGTCACCCTCGATTCCGCTGACGCTCCATCGAGGCCACACTGGGCTGATCTCATATCGATTCGGGAATGGTCATGGTGGCGTATCGGCGCAATTCAGCCCGGTTATTTCCGCCTGGTGCCGAACGCCGCCATAATGAACCATGACTAACGTACCCGCGCGCCCTACCCGCCTTGGCATCATCTCCGACACCCACGGCCTGCTGCGACCGCAAGCGCTGGCCGCGCTGCGCGGCTGCGAGCGAATTTTGCATGCCGGTGATGTCGGCAAGCCGGAAGTATTGCATACGCTGAACGAGTTGGCACCGGTGACGGCGGTACGCGGCAATAACGATAAAGGCGTCTGGGCCGACGAGTTACCGATATGCGCGCGCGTCGAGCTGGGACAAGTCGGGATCTACCTGATTCACGATCTGGCCGAACTTGACGTCGATCCGGCGGCAGCTGGAATTCGCGTCGTCATATCCGGCCATTCGCACCAGCCGTCGATTTCGGAACGGAACGGCGTGTGGTATGTAAACCCCGGCAGCGCCGGTCCGCACCGATTTAAATTGCCGGTCACCGTCGCCGAATTGATCGTCGACGCCCCAACCGTAAAGGCCGAAATCATCGCACTGCGGATTTGAAGCACTTTGTTTTAAGCACTGCCGCATAAGCGACAACACGCTGCCACGCCACATTTCCCGCAAGCTAACCTATTCATCTCGACTAACCGCGATAAAACCAACGACCATGAGTTTTGACTTCAACGCTTACCTTAACCGCATCGGCATCGCTAAACCGGAAACCACCCTCGCCGGCCTGAGCGAACTACAACAGGCGCAGCTCAGTGCGATTCCGTTCGAAAACATCAATCCGCTGTTGGGTCTACTCCCGGATTTAGAAACCGTTGCATTGATGGACAAAATTATCGCCAAACGGCGCGGCGGTTATTGCTTCGAATTGAACAGTCTGTTCGGGCACGCGCTGGATGAACTGAGATTCGCCTATCGCCCCATCCTGGCGCGGGTGCGGATGGGTCGTAGCGAAGGCGGACCGCGTCTACATCTGGCGTTTATCGTCGAAGCCGAAGGCGAACCCTGGTTGGTGGATGTCGGCTTCGGCGGTCCCAGCCACTATCGGCCGCTGCGGTTGAACACCGAACAGGAACAAATACAGGACCATAACCGCTTCCGCTTGCGCCGGGAAGCGGATTCCGGAGAAACCGTGCTGGAGCGGCTACAAGACGACGGCTGGTTTGCGTTGTACAGTTTCGATCTGTCCAGAGTCCAACGTTGCGACCTGGAAGCGGCCAATCTGGTATGTACGACTTGGGACCAATCGCTACTGTCGCAAAATCTGTTGGTTTGCCGCAATACCTGCGCAGGTTGGGTGCAGTTGTTCAATACCCGGTTTTCCCAATTCATCGGCGGCGAGCAAATCAGTACTGCGGTGGAAGGCGCCTCGCACTTACAAGCCTTGCTAAACGAGCAATTCGACATCGAAATCGACGATGACCAATTGGTCCTTCTCGCCAACCGCTTAGCGTTGGCAGGCCACTAACCGCCTCGTAGCGATAATTAGCCGACGTGACGATATTCAACTCGAACCGAAAAACAAAAAGCCCCGTCGAGTGTCCTCGACGGGGCCTGGACCGAGACGAATCGTTTATTGAATAACCGGTACGGTGGTCGTGGTGGAGCGGTAGTTGGCGACCAATGGCGCGGTGTAATTCGTCGTTCTGGTTTGGTCGGACGAATTGGTATCGCCTTCCGCGAAACCGCAAGCGCTGCCGGCGCATTGCGTGCTCAAATTTGGCGTCGCGAACAACATCACGGACGGACCGTAGTAGCTCATCACGGTACCGAATTTGCCGCTGATACCCCATGCATAGGAATATGAAAATTTACCTTGGAAACTGCTGTACGTACGATCGTGGACATTGCCTAAGGTATGGCCGATTTCATGAGTGAAGGTATTGGCTCCGCAATAGTAATTGGTCATCGAGTCTTTGGAGTAGCCGTCGCCAATGGTTCCGAAACCGAATTTGGCGTTCGCCGCGCCGCCGTTGGCAAAGCCGACGTAGGTGGTGCCGCAGCTGCCGGCGGTTTTCGCGTAGAGCGGTCTAAATAGCATCACCAAATCGGCGCCGTACTTGTTACGGAGCGCGGCAGTGCCGGCAAACGCGCCTTTGTCGTACGCCAAATCGGACAGGGCTTGCGAGTTGGAATTACTCTCCACATAGGTGGTTGGTCTCGCGTGTACCAATCTCAAGCTCATATTAATTCCCGAATCTTTGTAAGATTGGTTGGATACGTCGACCAAATAGGCAATCCGTTGTTTCGCGTACGTTGCGGTTTGGTTGACGGTGGTGTAAAGCACCATCAAATCGACCACCGCATTGCTGGAACTTGTCGTGGTACTGACCGTAGCGTTAGCCGTCGTTTGCACGCTAGCCGCCGCATACGTGGCTTCGGCGGTTTTCGCCTTGGTTTCCGCCGCTACCGCGAGCGCATATTTTTTATCGTAAGACGACTTCAATTGTGTCGCATTGGATTGAGCCGTTTTATTGGTCGAATTAGCTTGACTCAATTGAGCGGTCAAGTTGTTGACATTAGCTTGCGCCGAATTCACCGCCGCTTTTAAAGCCGAATTTTTTTTGTCCTTGTTCAACGCGGTTTTCGCATTTGCCAAAGCGGTTTTGGCGGCATTTAATGCGTTGCTTAGCGAAGCGACGGTTTGCGCTCCGGCGTCGGCTTGAGACTTTGCAACCAGATATTGTTGATACAACGCGTTGGCTTCGGCGGTTAAGGCATTCGCCGTTGCCCTGGCAGTTTCGGCCGCAGTCCTCAGTGCGTCCAAATTGCTGGAGTTTCCAACAGCATCGTTCATCGTCACCGATTCGTCGGCCATGGCTTCCTGTTGATCGCCCTCGAAACCGGCGGTTTGCAAGCCGGATTTATCCAAATCAACCACGACCGTTTTACCGTCGACCGTTTCGATATTGTAGGCGCCATCCGGTGTGAAAACATTGCCGATTACACCGGCATCGCCTTGGGAGAGATAAACGCGATAACCTTTACCTTCGTCGTCCAAATAACCTATCCAGGTTGAACTGCCATCCGCATGCTCTACGGCATTATCGTGAACTACGTTGTATTGGCCTATCGGTAAATCCAGCGTAAAGGTTTTTCCGATCGGTACCTCAGCTAATTGATCCATCGGCAAATTAACATTCATGACCGAGCCTGGTTTAAAATTTTTATATCGCTCCGGAAGATTATTCGCATAATCCGGTGCGACTACGATCATTTCGGCACCCAGTGAATTGTCCGCGGATTTATTTAAACCACTACCGTTGCGTCCGGTAATGACTACGGTTTTAATAATTCCACTTTCGGCGATTATGCTGTGATTATAGCCGGCGAGTAATTGATGCAATCCCATATTCCAATCGTCGCCAACAATTTTATGCGTAATGGCGTCATTCTCGAGATCGGCATTGATTTTAAAGGTTATACCGGTACGGTTGGCCAATTGATCGGCGGCGTCCCGTAAGGTTTTGTTTTGAATAACGTGATAAACGTTGTGGGGCAATTCTTTAATCAATGGCGCTTGGCTGGCCATTGCATTGGCGGACACCACGGCCAAAATCGCGGTCGCAAGTGTTCTTATCTTTTTATATTCTGTCGCTTTCATTTCGGTCACCTTTTAAATTATCATCAGCAGGCACACCAACCGAGCCAACTCTGCTGAATCCGAGAGTTTCCGCTATATTCGGAAATCTCCCAACCAATAAGTATCATCTTTTAAGATGGACACTCCCTTTATTTGAAACACGAAGTTATTGTAGGAATTCACCGAACCGAATTTGTGAAACCGGTCCGGTTTAGCGGGATACACGGAAAAATCGGCCGATTAATCCGCGGGTCTTAGAGACGGCTCACAATTGGCGGAATGCCATTGTTCGCGATAGACATCGTAGGCATATTGCTGGCGAATTTGCAGGCTACCGGCCGACAATGAATAGACATCCGGCAAGTTATAGCCGTTAAAACGATTGGCCTTGATCAGACTGTAGGCGCCGAGCTCGGCGAACACCAATTTTTCGCCCACCTCCGGCACACGCCGAAAACGGTAAGTACCGAAAACGTCACCGGCCAAACAGGTAGACCCGGCCACTATCGCCGAATGCAAGCCGTATTCATCGCTATCCAACAATCGGGGTTGGCGTTGGTACTCGAAGACTTCCGGATGATGGTTGATCGACGTATCCACGATCAGCACGGTTTTGCCGTCGCTGTCGAAGCGATCCAGCACTGTAGTCACCAAATAACCGGCGTCGCCGACCAAGGCCTTGCCCGGCTCCAAAAACACCGACAATCCAAAGCTTTCGCGCAAGCGTCGCAAGACCTGAACCAACTGGCCGGGTGCGTCGCGGTAACGATAGCCGCCGCCCAGATTCAGCCAGTGTAAGGTTGGCGCCTTCATCAGCAACGGCTGGATCACGGCCAGGGTTTTCATCAGCGGGGTAAAATCCGCGCTCTCGAATACATTATGAAAGTGCAAACCCTTAACACCCGGCGGTAAGCCGCCGCTCAACTCGGCGACATCCACGCCCAGCTTGGAATGCGGCCGACACGGGTCGAAGCGCGGGTCGTCGATAAACGAAAGTTTCGGGTTGATCCGCAATCCCTTCGAGGCATACAAGGAGTTATCGGCCAGGCGCTGATACTGGCTCAAGGAGTTGAAGCTGATATGGGTGCAAATTTTGCGCAATTCGGCGATTTCGGCCGGGCGTAGACCTGGTGAAGTCAAATGCACGGTGCCGGACCCGCCCAGAATTTCGTAAGCCCATCGCGCCTCGAACAAGGAACTGACCGAAAAACCGTCGATTCGCCCGCGCAACGATTCCATTAAAAAGCCCAAGGGCAAGGCCTTGATCGAATACAACACGTGACAACCGGCCATATCCCGCAAGGCCAACAACGGTCGCAAATTTTCGGCGACTTTGTCCATGTCCAACACAAACGCCGGTGTCGTCTCGACGCTCTCCAAACACGCTCTAAACATCGTCACCCCTCTCTCCCCCTGCCACGGTAAAGCGCGGCTTCGGTTATCACATAATCCATAAACACATCGTGCGGCTCGGTCACGACGTCGGATACCAATTGAGACTCGTAGCAAATGCCGACCAATAAACAATCGGCTCGAACCTGCCTCAACAAGCGATCGTAGTACCCGGCGCCGTTGCCCAAACGCCCGCCGCGCTTATCGAAAGCCACGCCCGGCACCAGCACCAAGTCCAGATCGGTGACCGCCACTTGCCGCTCGGGTTGGTAGCGTCTTTCTACCGGCGGTTCCGGAATCCGCCAGGTACCGGGCCGCAACTCGGTTAAATCGTTTAAGCGCCACAAACCCAAGCAGCGCGCGCCGCCGACGTCCTCGGTGCAATAAGGCACGACCACCGATTTTTCCAGCGCCAAGGTGTCGTTAATCGCCGTATGGGTCTGGACTTCGGAACGACAACCGACATACCACAGCACCGTAACGGCGGTCTGAAACCAGATCTGATTCATTAAGCGACATTGGATTGCCGCGCTATGCAAAGCCGGCTCGCTTTGCGCCGCTCTGGCTCGATACGCTTGCCGGCGCTGATCGGCTTTAGTCATGTTCAACCGCCGCCAGCGCTTGCGCCAATAAATCCGGTGCCTCGCTCAACAAATGCAGCGCGTCCTGTTCCTTACGCAGCCAAGTGAATTGGCGCTTGGCAAGTTGACGGGTGGCAACGATGGCTTTCTCCCGAAAGGTCGCGAAGTCGTATTCGCCGTCCAGATAGCTCCAGGCCTGGCGATAACCGACGCAACGCACCGACGGCATCGCCGTATCCAGGTCGCCGCGCGCGCGCAACGCCCGTACTTCGTCGATAAATCCGCCGGCCAGCATAGCGTCGAAACGCCGTGCGATCTTGTCGTGCAAGGTAGCTCGGTGTTCGGGCGCCACGATCAATTTGACGTAGCGGTAAGGCGTTTCGACCTCGCCGGCCGCACCGAAAAAACTGCTCAGCGGCCGGCCGCTGAGTTGGTAAACCTCCAGCGCCCGCTGTACCCGTTGCGGATCGTTGGCGTGGATGCGCGCCGCCGCTTGCGGATCGATTTGCGCTAGGCGGGCGTGCATCGCCGCCTTGCCGAATTCAGCCAACTCGCTGTCCAGCCGGCGCCGCAGGTCGGCATCGGCGGCCGGCAATCGAGCCAAACCTTGGGTTAACGCGCTGAAATACAGCATCGTGCCGCCGACCAGAATCGGCAACCGGCCGCGTTGCAGGATGTCGTCGATCGCGGCCAGGGCTCGATCGCGGAATTGGCCGGTCGAAAAGCTATCGCGCGGATCGAGGATGTCGATCAAATGATGCGGGACGCCGCCGCGCTCGGCCGGCGTCGGTTTAGCGGTACCTATGTCCATGCCGCGATACACCAGCGCCGAATCGACGCTGACGATTTCGCTGTTCATCGCTTGCGCCATGGCCACCGCCAACGCCGACTTGCCGGATGCGGTCGGCCCCATCAACAAGACCACCTTGGCTTTGCTCGGCTGCTCCATCATTGACCGCGCATGAAAAAGCGGTCCAGATCCTGGTGGCTCAAGCGTACCCAAGTCGGTCTGCCGTGATTGCATTGACCAATACGCTCGGTTTGCTCCATGTCGCGCAGCAAGGCATTCATTTCGTCGATACTGAGCTTGCGGCGGGCTCTGACCGAACCGTGGCAAGCCATCGTCGCCAACACAGCATTGATTTTCTCCTCGACTTGGCGACTGAAGCCGTCGTTGAGCAAATCGGCCAACAAATCGCGCACCAGCCGATCGACATCGCTCTTCGCCAGCAGGGCCGGCGTCGCGCGCAGCACCACGGTTTCCGGCCCGGAGCGGGTCAATTCGAAGCCCAAGTCGTGAAAAAACGCATGCTCACGTTCGGCAAGATCGGCCTCGGCGGCCGTCACCTGCAATTTGATCGGCAGCAACAAAGGCTGGGAGACGATGGCGGACTGATGGTAATGCTGCTTCAAGCGCTCGTAAGTCACTCGCTCGTGGGCGGCATGCGCATCGACCAGAATTATGCCATCGGCCGTTTCGGCCAGAATGTAGATATTGTGGATATGCGCCACCGCGAAACCCAGCGGCGGCATCGCCGAGGCCGGCGCGGCGGCGGGCGGCGTATCGTCGGTCGGATAGAGTTTGGCGTAGGCCAGGATTTGCTCCGGCACGTTAACCGCCGGCCGCGCCGTTGGCCGGTAAGCGCTTGGCGCCGGCTGTCCGGTCCGCGCTGGCGGCTCGGACAAGTCCAACGGTAAAGAGGCTTGCAACGGCGCTGGCGCGGCAGCCGGATTCGGAACTTGCACTTGGGCAGCAGGCAAGCTTTGATGGTCTATCGCGATGCCCCCCTCGCTACCGGGTCGCTGAGCCGCCAGACTGCGATGCAAAGCCTGGAACAAAAAATCGTGTACCGTCCGGCCCTCACGAAACCTCACCTCCAGTTTGGTCGGATGCGCATTCACATCGACCAGTACCGGGTCCAGCGTCAAATACAACACGAACACCGGGTGGCGACCGTGATACAGGACGTCCTGATAGGCTTGCTTGACCGCGTGCGCGACCAACCTGTCCTTGATCAAGCGGCCGTTGACGTAAAAAAACTGTTGATCCTGCTGGCCGCGCGAGAAAGTCGGCAAGCCGACCCAGCCATGCAGTTGCAGACCGGACGCGGCGTAATCGATCTTCACCGACTGCTCGATAAACGCCGAGCCGCAGATCGCGGCGATGCGTTTTTCCTGCTCGGTCAGGCTGGTGGCCGGCTTCAGATGCAGAATCTCGCGCTGATTGTGGTTCAACACGAAACCGACATCGAAACGGGCCAAGGCGAGTTTTTGGATCAGGCTTTCGATATGAGCAAACTCGGTTTTCTCGGCTTTTAGAAATTTGCGGCGGGCCGGGGTGTTGTAGAACAAATCGCGGACATCCACTGTGGTCCCGGCTGGATGCGGATCGGGTTGCGGATCGAAGTTTTTTTCGGTGCCGTCCGCACTGACCAGCCAGGCGCATTCGGCCTCCGGGGTGCGGGAAATCAAGGTCAACCGCGCCACCGAACTGATGCTGGGCAAGGCCTCGCCGCGAAACCCCATGGTCCCGACCTGCTCCAGATCGTCCAAGGATGCGATTTTGCTGGTGGCGTGGCGAGATAACGCCAGCGCCAGATCGTCCTTGACGATGCCGCAGCCGTTGTCGCGAATCCGAATTTGGCGGATACCGCCCTGCTCGATGTCTATCGTGACTTGGTTGGCGCCAGCGTCGAAGCAGTTCTCGACCAATTCCTTAACCACCGACGCCGGACGCTCGACGACCTCGCCGGCGGCGATCTGGTTGACCAGTTGAGGAGGTAAAGCGTGTATCCGCATGGCAAGCGCCCAAAAAGCGCGTATTTTAACGGATAGCGACTCGAACGGGGATTTGGAGCCTTGTCCAATGACACATAAGCCTAGACGAGGGGATGTATGTCCAGTGCGAGATGCGCCTGATGCTGCAAAAGTTGGGATGTGGAGACATGATCGTGACTATACATACTCAAGCACTCAACACGCACGCTCAAGTGCAAGGCTTCGTTTCCAACAACGAAGCCATCTGGTCTCCGCTGACGGATCGGGCAGCGGCTTACGGCTGGATGACCGATACGCTCAAGCTGTTTCGTTTTTCATAAAAAATATCAAAGACTTGTCAGCATAAATCAATTCAAAAATCCACCCGCATCACCGTCACGGCGTGGCCTCGGTAAAATTCCTCGGCCACGCTCCGCCAACCTAGACGGCGGTAAAAACTCGCGCGATCCGGCGTGAACAAATATAAAGCGCCGACGCCGGCCGCCTCGACTTGCGCCATCGCATGGCGCACTAGTGCCGAACCGACGCCGCGATCGCGAAATTCCGGCGCCACGTAGACGCTGGCCAACCACGGACTCAGTTCCGGCCGGGTATCCATGTCGGATTCGATGATAGCGGCGGAGCCAGCCAGCCTACCCTGCCACTTGCCGACAAAAGTACTCGGCACCAAGTCCGCGCCTAGATAAGCCTGCATTCGAGCGACCCGCTCACTCAGAACGAAGCCGGGGTTTAAGTCGGCCCACTGCTGATGGTGCCAAGCAGCCAAGGTTGGCAGATGCTCGGGCTCGGCCGCTAAATCGATAATGTGCATCGCTGGTCTGTGGCGTTTTTACAAATACCCGAGTGCGCTCGATGACGCGGAAGGCGGCAATTTTAAAACAAAATCGGCTCGGCGAGGTTCGCGGCCGAAACGGTTCCGGTAACGCGCCCGGAAACGCGCTTCGACGCCATTCGGTGCATGCCCGATCCTCGGCGGCCCTCTCTGTCTGGCGCCCCGCTAACTCAGCACCCGTTGCTGTTTGATCTTGGCGTCGAAATGATCGATGTCGCCGATCAATTCGCACCGGGACAAATCCGCCAGGGCGTGTGAGGCGATGTAATCCGCACCGCTGCCGCCCAACCAAAGCTTGCTGTCGAGACTGGCGCCGAGTATCTGTTTTAGTTCCAAGAGCGTCGCTGTTTCCGGCGGCGTCTTCACCAGCCCCATGACCAGCGCGTCCGGACGTAAATGCGCGGCGGCGGCGACAATATCGGCCGCCGGCAAATCGGCGCCGAGGTAATAACATTGGTATTGCTGGGCCGAAGCCACCAGGCAACACAACAGGATTCCGAATTCATGCGGCTCGCCGCTCGGGGTCGCGAACATGATGGACGGGTTGTTAGGCGAGGGTCGGTGCAAATTGTTGACCATCGTCAGCACGATACGCTGCACGCAACTCGAAAACATATGTTCCTGGGCAATGTTCAATCGGCCCTGCTCCCACAAATAACCGACTTTATGCAACGCCGGCAACAAAACGTCTCTGGCGTAGTCCAACGGCTCGCTTGCCAACAGCGCCCGTTTCAACAGTTGCTCGCAACGCTCGATCCGATACTCGGCTAATGCATCGACGATTTGCTCGATCAGCGGCAAAGTGCGCGGCTCGGCCACCGTCGGCGCAGCTTGTTCCTGGAACGCCCGTAATTGCGGGCAATCCATGCCGGCGATCTTACTGATCGGATGGCCGTTGCGAGTCAGATTGACCAGCAAGGTCAGTTTTTCCAGGTCTTGCTGGGAATAATAGCGCCGACCGGTACCGGTGCGGGACGGCGTGATACACGAATAGCGTCTCTCCCAGGCCCTAAGGGTCTCGGGGGTCAAGCCGGTCAACGAGGTAATGGCCTTGATTGAGTACATTGTTCACGTTTTGTACATTATTTTCTTTGACAAATATTCTACAAGGTAGTAACGTTATTGCCAACTTAAAAATAAAAAAAGAAACGCTATGTCAGAGCTCACCGCTTCCAATGCATTCGAAGAGATTCAACCGACGCAAGAATCGGAAACCTCTCGGCTGGCCGGCAAACTGGAACATGCCCGGCAACATCTGTCCGTCCTGATTCGGAACGACCGGAGCGCCGCACAAGCCCTGGCCGAACAATTGATCAGGCAACTGCAAAAAGGCAGCGATTGTTCCGAGCTGGTGGCCTCCAGAAGTCAGCAAGACTACAAAGCCTTGTTGGACACGCTCGCCATCGGTTTGAACGTCGATTGCAGCCACTGCCCCGATCAAATCGACCAGATTGTCGATGACGAACTTGTACAAGAAGATTACTTTGTACAACTTTTCGAACCGCAAAGGCTCAATCAATGCGACGCCATCCGAACTCTGTTACCGCTATTGGACAAACTGCACTTCATGCCCGTATTTTTATTGGCCGTCGCCGCCAGCGCCGAAGCCTTGATCGAGGATACGGCGTACAAGGCGCGATTGACGGCGGCCAGAAAGGAATTGAAAACCGCCCGTCAACAAATGATCAGCGCCAACACCGGCCTGGTGGCCTTCGTCGCCCACAAATACAAAACCAGCAATCTGAGTTTCGACGATTTGATGCAGGAGGGGCTGGTGGGACTCATCAAGGCGGTCGACCGTTTCGATCCGGATCGGGGTATCTGCTTTTCCACGTATGCGATTTACTGGATCAAACAAGCGATTTCCCGCTTGATCGTCAAGCAGGAGCGCATCGTTCGCCTGCCGGTCGCGCTGGCCGAAAAAGCCAACACGGTGTTCGACGCGATGCGTACCTGTTATTTAAAGAACGAACGTTGGCCGACGCTTGAAGAACTGAAAGCGGGTTGTGATCTGTCGGAACAGGAGATCAAGACCATCAGCAGCTACTACCAAGCGACTCATTCGCTGGACGCGGCGGTCAACGACGACGAAGACGGCCTGGATCTGATGGCGAAAATGCAACAGCACCAATTCAGTTTACCGCTGGATGAACTAATAGAAAGGGATTTGGCTCAATACGTCGACAAAGCGGTGGCATCCTTGCCGGAGAAGCAAGCGGCCATTCTGACGATGCGTTTCGGATTGCGCGATCATACCGAAATGACCTTACAGGCCGTCGCGGACCAACTGCATGTCACCCGGGAAAGAGTTCGGCAAATTCAGAACGATGCCTTAAAAAAACTGAAACAACAGTTTGGTTTTGACCTTATGCTATTTCTCGAGCCCAGGGATGGCTAACTATAACAAGTAACGACGCAGGTCAGGCTAACACTTAACAAGAGGAGTGATTATGTCATCAGAAAAACAAAATACCGGTAAACACGAGCCGCAGCCGGACTGGAAGCTGGAGGTGGATAAGCAATGGCGACAGTTTTCGGGCAAGGCCAACGATTTTTATAACGATCACAAACACCTGTTTTCCATGTCCAAGGTGGCTTCGATGCTCGGCGGCACACTGGTCGTCGCTTGGCTGGGCAGCGGCTTTTACATCGTTGGAGAAGGCAATCGCGGCGTGGTTGCCCGTTTCGGCGCCTATGCCGACACGACGCTACCGGGCCCGCATTGGCACTTTCCGCTGCCGATCGAAGAGGTCACCATCGTCAACGTCGAGCAACAACGCTTCATCGAAATCGGCTACCGCGATTCCAGCCGATTGAGCAAATCGTCGTTGATTCCGGCGGAATCCTTAATGTTGACCGCGGACGAAAACATCATCAATGTCCGTCTGGCGGTGCAATATCAGGTCAACAACGCCAAAAACTACTTGTACAGCGTAAAGGATAACGAAAACACGTTGAAGCAAGTCACCGAGAGCGTCGAACGCGGGGTGATCGGCCGTAACAACATGGACTTCGTACTGACCGAGGGCCGCAGCCAAATCGTCGCCGAACTGAAGGAACAGATTCAACAAGCGATGGACGACTACCGCACCGGCATCACGATCGCCAGCGTCAACTTGCAAGACGCTCAACCGCCAGAAGAAGTTCAAGGCGCGTTCGAGGACGCGATTCGGGCTCGGGAGGACAAGCAACGCTTGATCAACGAAGCCGAAGCCTATTCCAACGAGATTATCCCCAAGGCCCGCGGTGCCGCGTCTCGAATCATCCAGGAGGCCGAGGCTTACGAGGCTGAGAAACTCGCCAAAGCCAAGGGCGAAACCGAACGTTTCGATCAGTTATTGGTGGAATACGAGAAAAACCCGGCGATTACCCGCAAGCGTCTCTATCTGGAAGCCAAGGAAAAACTGTACAGCAGTACCAATAAAATCATGTTGGGCGCAGACGGCGCCAACCCGATGCTGTACATGCCGCTACCGCAAACCGCCGGCCATCCGGCCAGTTCGGCGACCACCGGCGGAGTAGAAGCCGAGCATAACATCGAACCGTCCGCAAAAGATAAAAATGCCGCCCGCAAAAGCAGCGGCGATTTACGCCCAAGCAGGAGCAAACCATGAGCAGCCGAATCCAAGTCCTGATTCCCAGCAGTCTGTTGTTACTGATTTTGGCCTACATGTCCGTGTTTTACGTCCGCGAACATGAAAAAGCCATCCTGTTCCGTCTCGGTGAAATGGTTAGCGCCGATTACAAGCCGGGACTCCATTTTAAGACCCCCATCATCAATAACGTCAGCACGTTTGATGCGCGCGTGCTGACCTTGGACGCCAAGTCCGAGCGTTTTCTTACCTCCGAAAAGAAGAACGTTATAGTTGACTCGTTCGCCAAGTGGCGAATCGGTGATGTGGGTCTTTTTTATACCACGGTCGGTGGCGACGAGTTTCAAGCTAACCTGCGCCTGGACCAAATCATGAAGGACGCGATGCGTAGCGAATTCGGCGTCAGGACCATCAAACAACTGATCTCCGAAGACCGCAGCGAGTTGCGCAACACTTTGCTGCAAAAACTGGCGCCGACCGCGGCCAAGTTCGGCATCGACCTGATCGATATCCGCGTCAAACGCATCGATTTGCCACCGGAAGTCAGCAGCTCGGTTTATCAAAGGATGCGCGCCGAACGGGAACGGGTCGCCCGGGAATTCCGTTCGCAAGGCGCCGAAAGCGCCGAACAAATCAGCGCCGAGGCCGACAAGCAGCGGCAAGTCATCGTAGCCAACGCCCAGCGAGATGCCGAAAACATTCGCGGCCGCGGCGACGCCGGCTCCGCCGAAATCTATGCGAAAAGTTTCGGACGCAATCCGGAGTTCTACGCCTTTTACCGCTCGCTGCAGGCGTACCAAACCTCGTTCGAGAAAACTCAGGATACCCTGGTGTTGAAACCGGATTCGGACTTTTTCAAATACTTCTCCAGCGAAAAATAAACGGGGAACCGCGCCATGAAAAAATTCTTAATCTTCATTACGATCATCGCGGCGATCGGTATCGTGGTATCGGCGGTGCTCAACCGCAGCCTGCCTGATTACGATCCGCATTACGAAATCTCTTATTCGGATTTCATCGAGGATGTCCGCAACAAAGTCGTTACCGAAGTCGTGATTAGCGGTTACGACGTCGAAGGCCGCCGTCAGAACGGCACCCGCTTCGTCACCTATAACCCGAATGACGCCCGGATGATCGACGAATTGTTGGAATACGGCGTCAAGATCAAAGTCGAAAAACCGCAACCGCCGTCAACCTTATTTCAAATACTGATGTCGTGGGCGCCAACCTTGCTATTGATCGCGGTGCTGGTTTATTTCATGCGCCGTCAGCAAGGCGCGGGTCCCGGCGGCCAAATGGGCTTCGGCAAGAGCCGCGCCAAATTGATGGCCGAGGATCAAGTCAAGGTTCGCTTCGGCGACGTGGCCGGCGTCGAGGAAGCCAAGGAAGACGTCAAGGAAATGGTCGACTTCCTGAAAGACCCCAGCAAATACGAAGCCCTGGGCGGCAAAATCCCGCGCGGCGTGCTGATGGTCGGCCCTCCCGGAACCGGCAAAACTCTGCTGGCCAGAGCCATCGCCGGCGAAGCGGGCGTACCATTCTTCTCGATCTCCGGCTCCGATTTCGTCGAAATGTTCGTCGGGGTAGGCGCTGCCAGGGTCCGCGACATGTTCGAGCAAGCCAAAAAGCGCGCGCCTTGCATCATCTTCATCGACGAGATCGACGCGGTCGGCCGCCAGCGCGGCAGCGGCAATCTGGGCAACGACGAACGCGAGCAAACCCTGAACCAATTGCTGGTGGAAATGGACGGTTTCAGCGGCAACGAAGGCATCATTGTCATCGCCGCCACCAACCGCGCCGACGTGCTGGATAAGGCGCTACTGCGTCCCGGCCGGTTCGACCGTCAAGTGCAAGTCGGCTTGCCGGACATCAAGGGCCGCGAGCAAATCCTCAAAGTCCACGGCGCGCGGGTGCCGCTGGCCGAGGACGTCAACATCAACGATCTGGCGCGCGGCACGCCGGGATTTTCCGGCGCCGAACTGGCCAACCTGATTAACGAGGGCGCCCTGTTCGCGGCTCGCAACAACAAGAAAGTGGTGTCGATGGCCGAGCTCGACAAGGCCCGCGACAAAATGATCATGGGCGCCGAGAAACGCACGATGGTGATGAGCCGTGACGATTTGCTGATGACCGCCTACCACGAAGCCGGCCACGCGATTGTCGGCCGGTTGGTGCCCGAGCACGATCCGGTTTACAAGGTCAGCATCATGCCGCGCGGCGGCGCGCTGGGCATCACGATGTTCCTGCCCGAGCGCGATCAGTACAGCGCCAGCAAGGACAAATTGGAGAGCCAAATCTCCAGTCTGTTCGGCGGCCGGGTCGCCGAAGCGTTGATCTACGGTAAGAACAAGGTCACCACCGGCGCTTCGAACGACATCATGCGCGCCACCCAACTGGCCCGGAATATGGTGACCAAATGGGGCTTGTCGGAACGACTAGGGCCAATGGACTACGGCGACAGCGAAGGCGGCTACATGGGCCCGCAATCCAAACCGATGTCGGAAAAAATGGCGCAAGTGATCGACGACGAGATTCGTGCGGTGGTCGATACGAATTACAACCGCGCGGAGACCATTTTGAAGGAAAACATCGAAATCCTGCACAACATGGCGCACGCCCTGCTGGACTGGGAAACCCTGGATAAATTTCAAATCGACCAACTGATGCGCGGCCACCAAATCGCACCGCCGGAACCTGAGCCGGAACCGGTGGTTGCCGAGGACGCGGATGCGGAGCCCGCCGACGCAAACCCAATAGACGGAAGCCTGGAACCGGGACCGGCCCTGGCGTCTTAACCTTCCTCCTCTATATACCCTCCAAACCTGCAACACTCTTGGAGGGTATCTTTTTCGAGGTGTCGCGATGCAGACCAAAACCCTAGCGGGCAAAACCCTCGACATCGTGGAATTGCTGCTGCAAGTCAACTTTAACGCCGCGGTGTTGCTGGTTCTGATCAGCTCGGCGTTGTCGATGTTCGGCGGTGCCATCTATTTCGAGGATAACAGCGACCTGTACGGTCCGCTCGCCAACAATCTGCGCTTGATGATGTTTTACTTGAGTCTGGTGCAGATTGCCGTCTACAGCTTTTATTTATACGGCAACAGCCCGGCCGCGGTCGCCGGTCTGGGCGTGTTTTTATTATTGTTGACCGCGTCGTTGGGGTTTTACGCTTCGATCAACCAGATCGAAATCGACGAGAAATACGCCGAGCTATTCCTGTACGCCGGCGCATCTCACCTGGTGTACGGCGGTCTAGCGGCATTCCGCCAAGATCGACACGGCGGATCTTCCGCTTCGAGAGGACATTAACCGATGACTACGCAAAGTTAATCGACCAACGGCCGGCACCACAATAACGACAAACCGGCCGACTTCACCAAGCTTGCATTCAGAGAGGGGGACTCCATGCCTATCAAGCTACCGTTCGACGCCACCAGACCGGTCGCCGGCCAAGCCAGTGTCGAGATCGAAAAACCGATCACTGAAGTGTTCGATTTCGTCGGCACCCGCTTTTTCGACAATTACCCGAAATGGGCCGAAGAGTTATTGGCGTTTCAAGCCCTGGACGGCGAGGAGGTCTTCGTCGGCGCCAAGGCTCGACAATGCATACTCGAAAACGGCGAGCCCATCGAATCGGTGTTCGAAATCACCGAATACCAACCCGAAGACACCCTGATTTTTCGCGGCTTGACGTCACCGTATCGGCATAGTTATTTACTCCAAGGTCTCAACGACCGCAGCCCGACTCGCCTGACCTTTCGCTTCGAGTTGCTCAATCTCGACGTGTTCATGCGGCCCTTCGAGAAACTGATCCGAGCCGCGATAGAAGACGGCGCCGAAAATACCGTGGAAAACATTCGCAACCTGATCGTCGCCGAGTCGCCTTAGTCTGGCGTCAAGTTCGACCATAAAAATAAAACGCTTACCGGGAGTAACTAACATGCCTTTCGTAGTCAAAAAAGACAGCGGCATCATTCCGCAAATTCTATCGGCGATACTCGACGAATGCGTCAACGGCGTGACGTTGGCCGATCCCGATCTCGACGATGCCCCCATCGTTTACGCCAACAAGGCCTTCGAGCGCCTGACCGGATACGGTAGCGATGAAATCGTCGGCCACAATTGCCGGTTTTTGCAAGGTGAAGACCGCGATCAGCCGGCCCGCCGCCAAATTGCGGAAGCGATGCGTAAGCATGAATCGGTCGAAGTCGAACTGCGGAATTACAAGAAAGACGGCACCCTGTTTCACAATCGGCTACGCATTATCCCGCTGTTCGATAACAAACAACGGGTGATGTACTACCTCGGCGTGCAATACGACATTACCCAGCAAGTCAACGCCGACCACGAAATCCAAGCCCTCTCCGCCCTGCTGGGCAGCACGCCCGGCCAAACCGGTTAATCCGACGGAGGTGTCCAATGAACGCCGCAATCGATACCCAACCCGCCGCCGCGATCGCTTTTAACCAAGCCTTGTTCGGGCTCGCCATTCTCGCCTTCGTCGCTTTACTGGTTTTGGAAAAACGTCAGCCCCATTTGCCGTTTTCGACCAAAATCTACAAAGAATCGCTGGTGACCAACACCGCCGCCTTTTTAATCAACAATCTGATATTGACGGTATTGCGCGCCTCGTCGCTATTTCTGGTCGCGCAACAATTCGCCGATTTCGGTCTACTTGGCAAGTTGGACAACGGTCCGGTGAAATGGCTGTTGGCCTTCGCCTTTTTCGATTTGGCGATTTACGCTTGGCACTATGCCAGTCATCGCTTCGAATGGCTGTGGCGGTTCCACAAAATCCACCATAGCGACAAGTGTTTCAACGTCTCGACCGGCTTTCGCTTCCACGTCTTCGACCTGTTGCTGGAAATCCTCTACAAATGCGTGTTCGTGGTATTGATTGGGGTGGATGCCTATCTAGTGCTATCGATCGAAATCATCGAACTGTTTTTCATCTTTTTTCACCACGCCAACCTGCGCGTGCCGCACGAGCAGACCCTGTCGCAACTGATTATCACCCCCTCGCTGCACCGCACCCACCACTCTAAATTGCGTAGCGAACACGACAGTAACTACGGCATCGTGCTGGCAATATGGGACCGGCTGTTCGGCACCCGGCTGGAATTGGCGCCGGCCCAGATCGGACTGGACTTGATCGAAGCGGAAAATTTCATTCAATTGTTTTCGCTGGCCTTCATTACCGAACGCCAGTTTCGCAAGTTGCTGCGTTGGATACCCAACAGCAAAAAGCCGTGAGGTCCCGGCCATGTTGATTAAAACCCGCTCGGCGTTTCGCGATCACGACGTGACCGACCCTGCCACATTCCAAACCCGCCGCGTTCTTCTGAAAGCCATGGGGCTGGCCGCCGCCGCGCCGTGGACCTTGGCCGCCGCGACCGAAGACCGGCAATCGATAGCCGACGCCAACGCCGTTACCCCGGCCAGGCTGGTCGAGCAATACAACAACTATTACGAGCTAGCTTTCGACAAGGAAAGCGTCGCGCAATTGGCTAGACATATCGCCGTCGAGCCTTGGCAAATCGAAATCGCCGGCGAAGTCGAAAAGCCCGGCGTCTACAGCCTCGAGGACATACTGCGCGACCATCCCCGCCAGGAACGCATCTACCGCTTACGCTGCGTGGAAGGTTGGTCCGCGGTAATTCCGTGGCTGGGCTTTCCGTTGGCGGACTTGCTGAAACGCGCTCAACCGCTGTCCGCCGCCCGTTTCGTCAAGTTCACCTCGGCCGCGCAACCCGAGGCCATGCCCAAATTGCGGGCCGGCGCGATGTTGGACTGGCCTTATGTCGAAGGACTACGCCTGGACGAAGCGTTGCATCCGTTAACGATTTTGGCCAGCGGCATGTACGGACGGGATCTACCCAAGCAAAATGGCGCGCCGCTGCGCTTGGTCGTACCCTGGAAATATGGCTTCAAAAGCATCAAAGCCATCGTCAAAATCGAATTGACCCGGCGAGCGCCGTTGACGTCCTGGAGCCGCTACGCGCCGAGCGAATACGGCTTTTACGCCAACGTCAACCCGGCGGTGGCCCATCCGCGCTGGACCCAAACCAGCGAGCGCGTGCTCGGCTCGGATTTTTTCACGCCGCGCCGCAAAACCGAATTGTTCAACGGCTATGCCGACCAAGTCGGCCAACTTTATAGCCAGATGGACCTGAATCATTTTTTCTAATGTCCGCGTTCATCCTCCGCCATTTAAAGTCGATCACGCTCGCGGTCTGCTTGCTGCCGCTGTTGTGGCTGATCGCCGATACCGAACTGGATCGTTTGGGCGCCAATCCAATTCAGGCCGTGCACATTCGGCTCGGCGATTGGGCCATGCGGTTTTTATGGATCACGTTGACGATTACCCCCGTACAAAGCATATCCAAATGGCGCGGCATGGCCGATTACCGGCAGATTTTCGGACTGTACAGTTTCCTTTACGCCAGCCTGCATTTATTGGCCTATTTGTGGGTCGATCACGCGCTGGCCTGGGACGCCATCGTGCCGGATGTCCTGCAAAGCAACTATTTGTGGATGGGACTGATCGCGTACAGCCTGATCCTGTTGATGGCAATCACCTCGTCGAAATGGGCGATGAAACGGATGGGCAAACAGTGGAAGCGGCTGCACCGCTACATCTATCTGGCCTCGGTATTGGTGATTCTGCACTACTATTGGCAACTCAAGGGCAATCTGGCCGAGCCCGGTTTTTATCTGGTCATCCTCGGTTTGCTGCTGGGCTTTAGACTGGTTGGCTGGTTGAAGAGCCTGCGGCAAGCCTTGGTGCTTGGCGCCGGCCAGCGCGACTGACGATCCGACGACGAGGCGACGAAGATGGCAAATCCAGCGATATTAATCACCGGCGGAACCGGCTTTTTGGGCAGCGCCTTAACCGAGGTCCTGCTCAAGCAAGGCTATTCGGTCCACATCTTCAGCCGCGACGCCGAAAAAGTCCGCGCCCGCTTCGGCGATCGGGTCGCGCCCGTGGTTACGCTAACAGACTTGCCGGATGCCGGCGAATTCCGCGCCATCGTCAATCTGGCCGGTGCCGGCATTCTGGATCGGCGCTGGAGCCAGGACCGCAAGCGGGAATTGCGCGACAGCCGGATCGGCCCCACCCGGCAACTGGCCGACTGGATTAATGCCTCGACCCGGCCGCCGGGCGTCCTGATTAGCGGTTCGGCGATCGGCATATACGGCGACCAGGGCGAGCGTCGATTGGAAGAGACCAGCCCACCCAAGCCCGACTTCGCGCAGCAGCTATGCGCCGATTGGGAGGCGGCGGCCATTGTCGCCGGATCGTCCGGTTGCCGGGTCTGTTTGCTGCGTACCGGCTTGGTATTAGGCAACGGCGGAGGCCTGCTGCAACGCCTGTTGCCGGTTTATCGCCTGGGGCTGGGCGGCACGATCGGCGACGGCAGGCAATGGATGTCCTGGATACATTTGACGGATTGGCTGGCGATCGTCGAAACCTTAATGAACGATAGCAACCTGGTCGGACCGTATAATGCCACCGCGCCGACCCCGGTCGACAATCGTCAATTCAGCCAAGCGCTGGCCAGGACGCTACGTCGGCCGATGCTGTTGCCGCTGCCGGCCTGGCTGCTACGGCCGTTAATGGGCGAAATGGCCGAACTGCTGCTGGGCGGACAACGCGTGTTACCAACCCGCTTATCGAATCACGGCTTCGGTTTTCGCTATCCGCGTTTGGACGACGCTTTAAACCAACTTTTACTCCGCCACTGACCATCCCGACCGTCTATGCTCTTCAACAGTCTGGCTTTATTACTGGAATTCACCACCTTCATGGCTTGGTGGGAGGCACTCGCCGTCGGCGTTGCGCTGACCATCCTGCTGTACTCGCTAACGCCGCCGCCACCCGCTTACTGGGAAGTCAAGCTGCCGAATACGTTATACCTCTACCTACAATGGAGTTGGCTGGGCTATACCAGGCTAAGTAGCGCGTTCTGGCCGTTCTTCCTGATTTACAATCCGATCCTGTTCGGCGTCGATTATCGACTTCAGGAAGGTTCGTTCACGGCCGCCAGCTGGATCACGATACACCTCATCTGCCTGATGCCGTTGATTTACTGGACCGGCGCGGTGTGGCGCTGCTCGGCGCATTGCA
This sequence comes from Methylomonas sp. MS20, assembly GCF_050275925.1. Classification (NCBI taxonomy): domain Bacteria; kingdom Pseudomonadati; phylum Pseudomonadota; class Gammaproteobacteria; order Methylococcales; family Methylococcaceae; genus Methylomonas; species Methylomonas sp. MS20. The sequence goes on along the minus strand of NZ_CP189962.1, from coordinate 1,917,540 downwards.
CGGCAAGATATTGGGCAGTGCTGGCCAGGCTGGCCACGATCGCCGCATTTGCCGATCTGGCGTTGCGCTGGGTGATTTATCGGTATTACCCCAACATTCTGTTCAATTGCCAGCAGATGATCGCACAGTTCGGCGACTGCTAAGCCATGAGCGACAAACCCTATCGCGTTGCGCTGTTCCTGTTTCGGCGAGACTTACGCGTGGACGACAATACCGCGCTGAATGCCGCGCGGCACGGTGCGGACCGTGTGATAACGGCCTTCGCGTTCGATCCTCGCCAAATTCAACCCCATCCCTATCAAAGCCAGCCCGGTCTGCAATACTTGCTGGAGGCCGTCGCCGGTCTGCAACGCGATTTAGTTAACCGCGGCGGCAAGCTGTACTGCTTCGCAACCCTGCCCCACGATTTGATTGCCCGGCTCCGCGAAACGCTCGGCCTCGATGCGGTCTACATCAACCGCGATTACACGCCGTTCAGTCTGCGTCGCGATGCCGAAATCCGCGAATGCTGCAATGCGTTGGGCGTGGCCTTGCACATCACCAACGACCTGCTGCTGACCGAGCCGGAACAAATCGCCAGTGCTAAAGGTAATCCCATTCAGGTATTCACCCCGTTTTACCGGCGAGCCCGGCAAATACCGGTCGCTGCGCCGGGAGCGCTGGCCGACGGGGGTTGGTATACCGACACTCTGGCCGGCGACGATGCCGATTTACCGGAACGCTACCGGCGTCCGCATCGCAACCCGATTGCCGGCGGCCGCGCCAGCGCGTTGCAAAGTCTGCAAGCCGTGTCGAGCTGTCGCGACTACGCGCAAAACCGCGATTTCCCGGCACTGGCCCAAACCAGCCGGTTGTCGGTACACCTAAAATTCGGCACCTGCTCGGTCCGCGAGGCATACGCCGCGATTCAGCATCAATTAGGGCCGGAACATCCGTTGCTGCGACAATTGTATTGGCGCGATTTTTTCAGCCACATCGCCTATCGCTTTCCGCACGTGTTCGGGCAGGCTTTCGACCGCCGCTACGACGCCGTGCCCTGGCGCAATAATCTTGACGACTTCACGGCCTGGACCAAGGGCTTGACCGGCTTCCCGATCGTCGACGCGGCGATGCGCGAATTGAAGCAAACCGGCTGGATGCACAACCGCTTGCGGATGGTGGTCTCGTCCTTTCTGGTCAAGGATTTACATATTTCCTGGCGCTGGGGCGAACGCTATTTCGCCCAACATCTGCTGGATTACGATCCCTGCGTCAACAACGGCAATTGGCAGTGGGCGGCATCCACCGGATGCGATGCCCAACCCTATTTCCGGATCTTCAACCCCTGGCTGCAACAACAGAAGTTCGATCCGCAATGCAACTACATCAAAACCTGGTTGCCGGAATTGCGGACTTACTCGGCGAAGGTGATACACCAATGGGCCAGCCAACCGCTGGCCGGCGTTTATCCGCCACCGATCGTCGAGCACGGCGCGCAAAGCCAGATAATTAAAGCCCAATTCAAGGCGCTGTCCACGCCACCGATCCGAGAGAACTCCGATGCGTAAAACCTGTTTACTGTTACTGACTCTGGCCGGCTGCACCGGCATCCCGGACGGCGTCGTCGCGGTCAAGGATTTCGAATTGTCCCAGTACCTCGGCACCTGGTACGAAATCGCTCGGCTGGATCACCGCTTCGAACGCGGCCTGAGCGACATTCGCGCCGAATACAGTCTGAATTCCGACGGTAGCGTCAAGGTGTTGAACAGCGGTTATTCGGCGGAAGCCGGAGAGCGGGAGAGCGCCGAAGGCCGGGCCGAATTCGTCGAGACGCCCACTGTCGGCCGCTTGCAAGTGTCGTTTTTCGGGCCGTTTTACGGCGCCTACAACATCATCGCCTTGGATAAACCGGGCTATCGTTACGCGATGATCGCCGGCCCGGACCGAGACTATTTGTGGATACTGGCCCGCGATCCGCAATTACCCGCCGCGACGTTAAAAGCCTTGGTGGACCAAGCTCGAACCCTGGGCTTTGCCACCGATCAACTGATTTACGACCGGCACCCACCATCCGAGCAAATCCCATGACGAAAATTCCAGTCGGTATCAGCAGCTGTCTATTGGGCCACGAAGTCCGTTACGACGGCGCTCACAAATACCACAGCTACATCGAACGCACGCTGGGCCAGTACTTCGAATTCCGCGCCTTCTGCCCGGAAGTGGAGGCTGGCCTAGGCATCCCACGCCCTTGCGTGCAACTGCGAGAAACCTCGCCCGGCGTGATACGTTGCGTCGGCGTCAAGGACCACGGATTCGACGTCACCGAGCGTTTGGAACAAGCCTCGGCAAAGCAGGCCGACTGGTTGGCCGAACTGTGCGGCTATATATTGAAGAAGGATTCGCCGAGTTGCGGCATGGAGCGGGTCAAGGTCTACAAAAACGACATACCGGCGCGTTGCGGTACCGGCATTTTCGCCGGATTTATCCAACGCCGGTTTCCCTATTTGCCGATCGAAGAGGAAGGCCGGCTCGGCGACCCGGCCTTGCGCGAGAACTTTATTCAGCGGGTATTCGTGTTGCGGCGTTGGCGGGAGCTGACAGAGGCCGGCCTCGGTGTACACGCCCTGATGAGCTTTCACAGCCGGCATAAACTGATCGCGATGAGCCACGACCAAAATCAGGCCCGCGCACTGGGCCGGCTGGTCGCCGACGCCAATGCCGCGAATCTGACCGAAATCGCCGACGCCTACCTAGCGGCCATGATGGCCTGTTTGAAGGTCGTCGCTACCCGAGGCAACCACGTCAACGTGTTGCAGCACATCCAGGGCTATTTGAAGCAGAAACTGGACAGCGACGCCAAGCAGGAGCTGGTCGAAACTATCGAAGCCTATCGAACCGGCCTGCTCCCGCTGATCGTGCCGCTAACGCTGCTGAAACACCACTTCCGCCGCGAACCCGATCCGTTCATCGACCAATCGTTTTACCTGTCGCCGCACCCGGCGGAATTGGCGCTGTTGAACGCGATATAGCGGGTCGCCGCAGCCAATTCAGCCAGACAAGCCCGCACGCAGTCGGCAAACAGGAAACGCTGTGCTTACCCGATGGCCGACCGGTCGTGGACGCACGATGGGACATCCCTCCTCGTTGTCCGCGCTAAAATTCCAACTTGATCGAGCCCAAAAATGCCCTAGGCGTGCCTATGGTGCGGCTACTACTGGCCCCGCTGATATAAGCATCGGTGAAATAGCTTTTATCAAGCAAATTGTAAACATTGAGCTGCGCGGTCAATTTGGATTTATCGACCTTCCAGGAATAAGCGGCCAGCAAGTCCACGGTCGCGTAGCCGGCGGTCTGGTAGTTGTCGCCGGTGCCGTCGGTGGAGCCGTCGCGCATGGTCACCCCGCCACCGACTTTCACGCCTCGCAATTCGCCACCCAGAACGTCGTAGGTTGACCACAAACTACCGACATTACGCGGCACCGCGTATAGGCGGTTGCCCTGCAAACCGTTGTTGTCCTTGGTCACACGAGTATCGAAGTTGGAATAGGTGGCGATCAGGTTCCAACCGGGCAGCAATTCGCCGCGGATGTCCACTTCCGGCCCGCGACTACGCACTTCGCCGGCGGCGATACTGAAGTTGCTGTTGAGCGGCGAATTCGGGTCGCGGGTTACGACGTTTTGTTTGGTGATGTCGTAATACGCCAATGTGGCGCTGAATTTACCGTCGAAAAATTCGAACTTACTGCCGATCTCCCACTGCTGGGCACTCTCTGGCGGTAACGGTTTGCCGCTGGCCGAGATGGCCCACTGATTGGACACCCCGAAGTTTTCGATGTAGTTACCGTAAAAACTCAACCAATCTTGCGCTTGCCAAAGCACGCCGACCCTGGGCGTCACGTCGTCGTCCACCGGTTGAGCGGTGTGGCTTAAATTATCCCACTGCTTGACGTACTGGTAACGAAATCCGCCCAGCACATGCAGGCCGTGCGGCAGCTTGATCTGATCCTGGGCGTAAATCCCGATGTAATCGGCGCTATTATTGCCGCCCCAGCCCGCGGAAACCCAAGGGCTAACAATATCGGCGTTGTGGACGGGGTGGTAAACGTCGATGTTCGCCAATTCGGCCGAGTACGGGTCGCTAATATGATCGACGCGGTAATAGTCGCCGCCCAACAACAAGGTATGCGCCAACGGCCCGGTCGCGAACCGACCGGTCAAGTCCAGGGTCGTAAAGTAGGTGTTGTGAGTGCCGTCTATCAAAGTTTGGCTGCGCGGCAGCAAGTTGCCGGGTAACAACGTATCGGCCGCCGCGCTGGTCCAATGCTGAACGTTATCCAGCAAATCGGCGACAAAGCGCTGCTTGATGCTCCAATCGTCGTTAAATTGGTGCGACCAATTCAGCCCGATCAGTTTTTCCTCGACCCGGACTTTACCCGCTTCCATCAAATTGCGGGAACGCGGCATGTTGATGAAGCCGCCGTTCAAATACGGCCAAGTATTGTTATCGTCAATCAGATTGTCGTGGCGATATTCCATTTCCAGACTGATTTGCGTACGCGGGCTGACGTTCCAGGTCAGCATCGGCGCGATGAAGGTGCGCTCGCTGTCGACCAAATCGCGAAACGAAGCGCTGCTTTCAAACGAACCGTTGAAACGGTACAGCACGGTGTCGTCGTCGGTCAGCGGGCCGGTAGCGTCCAAGCTCGTGCGGTATAAATCGAAGGATCCAAACTGCTGTTGCAGCGCGTAATACGGTGTCGCCAACGGCTGTTTGGTGACGACGTTGACCATGCCGCCCGGCTCCATCCGCCCGTACATGATCGCGGCCGGGCCTTTGATGACCTCCAGGCGTTCGACGTTGGCCATTTGCCGGGTACCGATCGACGCGAATTGGCTATCGATGCGAAAGCCGTTGCGAAAAAAGGTACTGCTCCGAAACCCGCGCAGAAAGATGTCGTCCGACAAGCCGCCGGACCCGTGGCTGACCGTGGCGCCGGCCACGTTCTTCAACGCATCGGTCATCTGGATGATTTGTTGATCGTTCAAGACCGCTTTCGGGATGATCTGGATGTTGACCGGCGTTTCCATCAACGGTGTATCGGTTTTGGTGGCGCTGGCGGCGGTGCGCACGGCGTAGTCCCGATTGTCCGGCGAGTTAAGATCGTAGACCGCTTCGCCGACCACCGAGACCGCCGGCATCGTCGCCGCCGATTGCGGTTCGGCCGACTGCTTGGCCGGCGCGGCTTCCACGGTAAAGGTGTGTTCGGCGGTCTTCCGAGCGCTCAAGCCCGAAGCGTGCAGCAGGATTTGCAACGCCTGTTCCGGCGCATGGCGACCGGTCAGCGGCTGCGAACGCAATTTGGCGACCAACTCGGCCGGATACAGCAAACGCAGGTCGGCCTGATCGGCCAGTTGGGTCAACGCGCCGTCCAAGGCTTGCGCCGGAATATCGAATTGCCGAAGCTCGTCGGCCAGCGCCGCCAGGCTGACGCAGCCGACCATCAGGGCCGAGGCCGTCCTACGGAGCCGGAACGCGCGCTCGGCGGCAGTGAGGGTTTGCGGATGAAGTTTCATGTCGATTCCTTAACGTTAAGGCGGCGCCTATGCCGCGTCTTCGTTAAGACGGACGAGCGGAACGATCTTGTAATGAACACCGAAATTTTTTGCGAGGGGCCGCGTCGGCCTGTTGCAGAAGCGGCAGGCCATACCGCCGACACCGGCAACGTCAGCCCCCGCGCGTTGATGCGTTTGACTAGCGAGCCGATCGATCGTCTGCATCGGACGTTCCGGCTATCGCCCCGACGTTCACCCAAGCAAAGTCCGCGCTCAGCCGTGCAACACCGCCAACCAAGGCGTCAATCGGCTGACTTTTATCGCCAGGATGTGCTCTATCATCCCCAGCGCGGCGTCGGCATCGTTCAGCGGGAACACGCCGCTGACCCGAAATTGCGCTAGCTTGGCGTCCGCGATCAGGATGGTGCCGGGAAAATAACGGTCCAACTCCGCCACTACTTCAGCCAAGCTCCGGTTTTTGAACACCAGCTTGCCGCGCTGCCAGGCAGACACTTGCCCGGCATCGACGCCCAAATCCGCTTGCAGACCGGTTTGCGCGCGATAAACCGCCTGATTTCCGGCCTCGACGCGGCTATCGGCGCGGTAATCGGCGTCCGCCAAGCCTTTAACCGCGACGGCGTGTTCGCTTACGCTAATCCGAGTAGCGGCGTCCTGTTGCCAGACTTCGAACACGGTACCCAAGGCCTTGACCACCGCCGAGTCGGTCGCCACCTCGAACGGCCTGCCGACATCGGCGGCAACCCGAAACAAGGCTTGGCCGCGCTTCAAGGTCAATTGGCGGCCGCTAGCGGTATAGCGCACATCCAACGCGGTATCGGTGTTCAAAAACACAACGCTGCCGTCGGCCAACCTGACGGTTTGCTGCTCGCCAACGCCGGTGCGGTAATCGCTAAACCAGGCATCGGCCATGCCCAAGAACGGAAGCACGGCGACGAATGCCAATACCGCGGCGACGGCCAAGACCCGCAAAGCCCCGAAAGTACCTGGTTTGACGTCATCCGGCCGCGTCGGCGGGCGCGCCGAGTCTTCCGCCGGTCTCGCGGCCAGACCCATTTCCAACCATAACCGTTCAGCGTCGCGAAATGCGCGTAGATGGGCAGCGCTACGATTGCGCCACTCGGCGGCGGCCCGTCGCTCGCGGTCGCTTGCATTACCGGCATGCAAGCGAATCACCCAATCGATCGCTTGATCGGATAATACGGTGATTTCGGAAACGGACGCTTTAGTCATCGGTGCTGGATCGCGGTTCGAACAGTATTATGACGGGATTGCCTAGCCATCTTGCCGCAAAATTCGAGTTCGGTGGCCGGCAGGCGTCTAATAGCCTTTCAGGCGGTCCCGACAATGTCGCATGGCTCTGGCCAGGTGCTTGGCCACCATGCTTTCCGAGATATTCAGGCGTGCGGCGACTTCCGCATGACCGAGGCCCTCGACGCGATTCCAATAAAACGCCAAGCGGCAATCGTCGGGCAATTCGGCCATTGCTTGCTGCATCGCTTGCAAGCGTTGCTGGTGTTCGTATCTAAGTTCCGGCCCCGGTGCCGGAGCGGCGATAGCGTGCAGACTGACTTCGTCGATATCCTGCATCAAGCGATTTGCACTCAGCCGCTGATAATCGATCACCAAATTGCCGATGACCCGATACACAAAAGCGCGCGGGTTCTCGATGCGTTCCGGCGCGCCGTGCCGGCTTAGGCGCAGATAGGCTTCTTGCAGGATATCCGCCGACATCTCTTCCGATCCCAGCTTGCGCAGGATAAAACGGCTGAGCTGATCGCGATGCTGGTCGAGAAATTCGGCAATCCGCGCGGCTGTCAAGCTGGTTTGATGCGTTAACGTTTTCGATGATTTTGTCGGAACGGAATGGTCTGCCATGGCGGTGTGTGAGTTACCGGTCGTGCTGTCGGCAAGCACAAGTCGCACCTGAAAGCATTACTCGATAGAAATCAACATTCTCTGGTCAATCGCCGCCCCGTGTTTCGGGTAAAAAATACGTGCTTTGGCCCAATATATGTTAAATAACACAGTTCTATTTAGCGACCCGTCCTTACTCCCACGCCCGTTCCAGACTTCGTTCGTTCATTAACAGTCGTTGTAACTTTATTGCTTTCTGGTAAGCTTTCGGATCAGTCACGAACTGGAAAACGTGTATTACTTCAATAGGAGAATTGCCATGGCGGATTATTTGCTGAAGATTAACGACAGGGCCGAAGACATCATCGATTTCACGCCGGAAGAAATTAGCCAGATCACGCCAGATGAAATTCAACGCATTTTCTATGATCTGCAAATTCATCAGATCGAGCTCAAAATGCAAAATCAGGAATTGCGTACCGCTCAAGAAGAACTTACCCGTTCAAGAAACAATTACCACTACTTGTTCCATCAACTCCCGGTCGGCATTGTGATTGTGAACTCGACCGGCTTTGTGGAACAGGTCAATGACACCCTCCTGGAATGGCTCGGTATTGAAAAAGGGCGGCTTGTTAAAAAACACTTGTCATCGGTCATACTCGAAGACGATAAAGTGCTTTTCAATTCTCGCTTCGACAGCTTTTTCAAGAACCCTGACGGCAAGTCGCTGGTGTTGAGCGTGAACGGCAGAAAAAACGTAGCGTTGAAAGTCAAAATGTCGGGCAAAAAAATCGGCGGCGACGATGTGGTCGCGCTAATGAACCAACCCGACCAAACATTGATCATCACCGTCGCGGACGTCAACGATTTATAGCGTCTTGTTCGCGCGGCTTAGTCCATGGCGCCACCGTAGGTATCGTTGCGAATCAACGCTTTCCACCATCGGCGCTCTCGGTTTCGTTTAGACTCGGCGGCCCGAGAACAAGCAAAATCGAATTGCCGTGATGATATACCTCGATGACAGTGTAAAGCCAACCACGATACCTTTCCGCTGGAATTCCGCTTTCCGCCTTGCAAGGCTGGAAAGAAAACGCCGTTTAAGCATCGATAGACTCAACGCGGCGCGCCTGGCAGCCATGACTAGCAATCTGTTCCGACGGAGTCGCCTAATCCCGACCTAAGCCTAATACCGCGCCTTCCGCCCAGCCTTGGAAACCTACTCCCGCCACCGATTACTCCGCGCCGTGAACCGATGAAGACACCCAATGACAAGAAGGAGCCGCAATACGTCGTAGGCATCGGCGCCTCCGCCGGCGGTTTGGAAGCCATCGAAAGTTTCTTTAAAAAAATGCCGCCGGATACCGGCATGGCCTTTATCGTCGTCCAACATCTGTCGCCCGACTATAAAAGTTTGATGGTGGAACTGTTATCGAAGCACACCCTAATGCCGGTGCTGAGAATCGAAGAAGGCATGAAGGTGGAGCCGAATCATGTTTACCTGATTCCACCGCGCAAAAACCTGACGATGTTTCACGGCCATCTGCTGTTGAACAATCAAAACCACACCAACGAACTCAATCTTCCGATCGATATCTTCATGCGCTCGTTGGCCGAGGATGTTTCCGAATTCGCGGTCGGCATCATTCTCTCCGGCACCGGCAGCGACGGCACTCGCGGCATTCGCGCCATCAAGGAACACGGTGGCATGGTGATGGTTCAGGATGAGGAGAGCGCTAAATTCGACGGTATGCCGCGCAACGCCATCGCCACCGGTCTGGTCGACTTCATAATGCCGCCCGAAGACATGCCGAAACAGTTGATGGCATTCGTCAAGCATCCCTATGCCGTTCAAGAAGCCACCATCCACTCGGAAGACAGCGATTTGACGCGGATATTCGCGTTGCTGCGCGACAAGCACAAAGTCGATTTCACGTTTTATAAACCCAACACCATAGTCCGCCGCATTGAACGCCGCATCTCGATCAACCAATGCCGCGACCTCAAGGAATACCGCAATCTATTGGAAGATAATTCGCAAGAAGTGTCCGCGCTATTTCAGGAGTTGCTGATCGGCGTCACCAACTTCTTCCGCGACGACTTTGTATTCGAAGAAATCCGCGGCAAATGGCTGACGCCCTTGGTCAAATCGCTGACCAACAACGAAATTCGGGTTTGGATCGCCGGCTGCTCGACCGGCGAGGAAGCCTATTCGCTGGCGATTATGTTGGCGGAGTATCGAGAATATTCCGGGCATTTCTTCCGAATGAAATTATTTGCCACCGATGTCGATGCCAAAGCCGTGGAAAAAGCCAGCACCGGTTTATACCCCGAGAGTATCGCCGCCGATGTGCCTTCGCATTTGCTGGTCAAATATTTTTCGCGCAAGGAAGACAGCTTTCAAATTTCGCAATCGATCCGCGAAATGGTGGTATTTGCCCAACACAACCTGATCAAGGACCCGCCGTTCACCAATATTCATTTGTTGAGTTGCCGAAATTTATTGATTTATCTACAGCCGGTCCTGCAAAAAAAGATACTCGAGCTGTTTAATTTCTCGCTGGTCAAAGACGGCCTGTTGATGCTCGGCACCAGCGAATCCATCGGCGAAATGGTCGACTATTTCGACATGATCAGTCCGAAAGGCAAGATATACCGGGCCCGAGGTAAATATCGGACCTTGGGCATTAGCAGCATGGACCCGCCGCCGGCACTGATGACCTCTTTCCGCGCGAATTCGCCGCAATCGGGTCGCAACTTCGCCAATCGCTACCAAGACGACAAGATTCTGGAACGCTTTTTCAACGCGCTGACCAAAGACATACTGCCGTTCACGATGATAGTGAACGAAAACATGGAAATATCCCACATCTTTGGCGACGCTCAGCGCTACCTGAGCTATCCCAGCGGCAAGCTAGTCACCGATATTACCAAACTGGTCAGCAAGGATTTGTCGATTCCAATCGCGACCGGTGTGCGGAAAGCGCTGAAAAGCGGCGACAGCATCAACATGTCCAACATCAAATTACGCGAAAAAGACAAAGCTCGGACGCTGAATATTCATATTAGGTTGCTTCCCGGCCGCAAAAGCCAAGAAACCCTGATTGCCATTCTGATCTTCGAGGCTGATCATCATGCCACCCAGGATATAGGCTTCGTCGCCGACAATTTCGATATTAACCAGGATGCCGCCCAGCGTATCAACGATCTGGAGCATGAACTGCAACTGACTCGCGAAAACCTGCAAGCCACCGTTGAAGAGTTGGAAACCTCCAACGAGGAATTGCAGGCGACCAACGAAGAATTGCTGGCCAGTAACGAAGAATTGCAGAGCACCAACGAAGAACTGCAATCCGTTAACGAAGAGTTGTATACGGTCAACGCCGAACATCAGAGCAAAATTACCGAATTGACCATTCTGAACAACGATCTCGACAACTTGTTCAATAGCACCAATATCGGGATCTTGTTTCTGGACGAAAATCTGGATATTCGCCGCTTCACCCATAAGCTGCAAAGCTTGTTCCATATTGTCGAAAACGACATCGGCCGGCCGTTCTTTCACCTGACCCATTCCATTCGCGATACCGACCTCGAGGATCTGATCAGCCGGGTAGTCGAGAAAAAGATTATTTTGGAATCCGAGGTTCAAAATCAACACGGCAATTGGTACTTCATGCGGATTATTCCCTACGCCGTATCCGACCGAATCTATTCCGGCGTCATTCTGACCTTTGTCGATATCGATCTGTTAAAGCAAACTCAACAGAGTTTGCGCCAACAGACCGAATTGGAAACCCAACGTTTGGCCAGTTTTGTCAATGATTCGGCGGACGCGATTACTCTGCTGGACGATACGGGCAAATTTATTACCTGGAATCGCGGCGCGGAAAATTTATACGGCTGGAGTTCGCAGGAAGCGCTGCAAATGCGTTTCGAAAGTCTGGTGCCGTTGGCTGAACGTCCGCGCATGCGTGGCGTCTTCGATAAGCTCCAACAGGGCGAACAAATGGCCCAATTCGATAGCAAACGTCTGAACCGCCACGGAGAAGTCATCGATGTCTCGGTGTCGGCCACCTTGCTTTCGTCGCAAAACGATACCGGCCAAATCTTTGCATTGACCGAACGCGATCTCAGAAGCCATCTTTTAATAGACAAACGCCATTGCATCAGCTGCATCCAAAAATTGGCCACGCTTCTGATGGATGTTGACGAAGCGATCATCGTCATCGATTTCGAGGGGAGTATCGTCGCTTGGAATACCGGCGCGGAATCGCTGTACGGATGGAGCCGATCGGAGGCCATTGGCATGAAGTTTGACAGCTTGGTGCCGGATTATCTCCGCACTGAAGCCCGCGAAATGTTTCAAAGTATCACGTCCGGCAAATCCAACTATCAGGTTACGCAAAGCCAGCGCCTGACACGCAATAAGCAAATACTGGACATTACGATGATTGCGTCGGTACTCGGTTATCAAGACGGCGATACCATCTTGGTCGTTACCACAGAAAAACCGGTTTAGCCTTGCTTAGTCTTTGAGCCCATTGTGCGTGGGAAGCCCGCTTCCAAGTACGGAGTTTTTTCCGATTCGCGGTCATTTCGAGCATATTTCGCCTGAAACCGTCGCGCTCAGTAAATGAAACCTGCGGTCGGCTGGGTTTTTAGTGTAGACTGCAAGCTTTCCACAAATGAAGTAATGCAATGCCTCAAATCAAAACCCCGCCTCCACCCAGAATCAACTGGAACTACCAAACCTATTTTCTAGCGCAATTGAACAAAGCCAAAGAACCGCCAAAAACGGCATTAAGCTGATCTCAATTAGCTGTTTGTAATCGACGACCAACGCTGCTTTCGTGTTCCGCGCTTAATAACCACGCTGTCAATCGGCGTTTCATCCGCAGCCTAATTGCCAAGTCGTCATCGGCCCCGTCTAAACAGCATGCGGCAATCGATCCCAACCCCAGAATTGCTCAAGCTCCATAGCGTCGGAAGGTTTAATTTTCCTGGCGTCTTTACGCCCGCCAACTTTAATCGGTTAGCGCTCCGGAACTCGCGGTAATTTTGGCCCCTACATCGCTTGTCGTTGGCCGCGCCGAATGTCGACGTCTACTGAGCTGGCGAACAGCATGTCGGCCACCGTATGCGTCTCGGCGTACCCCAGCCCGAGTAAGATAGGCTGGCAGAGTGAAAGCAACTGATTTCGAAAACCGGCAAATTCGCCAGAAAACGCCGGACCTTGATGCGCCAGTCAGGCTTAGGCCCGGCCGTAGCGACGACCAACGCAACCCGAAGCGGCGGCATTTCGAATCAGCCGAGAACTTTCCATTAGCCCAATTCGACATCCACTCGCCGAAATTGCCCATCCCGCAGCGCTTGTGCCATACCGGCCGGCAAGCTACCGCCTTCGACGATCCTCGAGCCCCGATTCCCGTCATACAAGCGATAGCGTAGCGGCTGAACGGCGCTGATTCCGAAACTGTCCCGCCGACTTGGATTGATATATACCAACAGCGTGCTTCCAAACAAGACCATCGCTGCCCTGTCGGCCGGCAGAATCTCGTCGTACCCAAATGGGCTCACGGTTCGCGAATCGGCGGCGAACATCGTCCCGGCCAGTAGCGGCGCCGGCGCGAAACAGAGTTCCCCGTTCCGACACGCAAAGGGCTGGGGACCGAGAAACAAGTGCGTCCACAGATGCAATAATTCGACGGTCGAACCGGACAAGCGGGCCACGCAGCCGCGACCGTGTTGGCGTGGATCGACGTCGAAGCCGCTGGAGACCAGGAAGCTGGAGTTTTCGATGGGACTGCGCTGATACTCCGCTGGATCGCGGAAGGCCACCAGCAGTTTTTCGAGGTCGGCATAGAATTCGTCGACCAGCCCGGCCCTGAGCATTTCCAACACAAATTTATAGTGCATGTGCAGAAAAATCGAGCCGTTCTCCAGCCAACCATCATTGAACACGCCGATTCGTCCCAAGGCCAACGCATCGTTGCCCAGCGGCGCATTCAAGCGGTACATGCCCAGTTTGCGATCGAACAGCGCGGAAGCGCGAGCGGCCTGGTACAAGCGGCGCGCCTCGTCCGGCCCGGCGATCCGCAACGCATGCACGAAGCCTTCTAGGAACAGGGGCAAGGTATGCTGTTCGAAGCCAAGCACTTCGACCTTGTCGCCTTCCAGCGCTCGGTAATCGCTGACTTCGTATGAGTAATAAGTGTGTATGCCTTGCGGCATCCGAGCTTTTTCGATCGCGGCGGTCAGATGCCGGCTGGCCTCGGCCAGAAACTCGCGCAATTCGGCCAAGCCTACCGTCCTGAGTTCGCCGGCAAAGCCCATGAATACGCGAGCCCGATAGCCTTCTTTTAGATCGCCGCTGTCGCGCCAAAACCGCTCGGCGCTGGGTTCCGGCTCCGCCAGCAATCGTTGTAGTCCGGCGATGAATTCCGCCAGTTCCATCGGCAAATCGCAGCTACCGTCCGGGCTGTCCAGCGCCAGCCGGGTGAAATCCACCAAGCGCAGCAGTTCTATCGTCTCGTTGACCGCCGAACCGAAAATGCCGGGCAAGCCGTTCAACGCGTCGCACCAGCCAGGCCGGTCGGCTTCCATTTCGATGCCAATGCCGGCCGGGTCCAGCGTTGCCAGCTTGTTGGCGACCAAGGTCAAAATCTTGCCCAGCAAGCTGGTATAGACCACTTCACCCAAGCCGTGCCGGTCGCGAACCCGATGCTTATCGGCAGCTCGCGCGGCGATGATCGCTTGCTTGTCGGCGCTGAATCGCACCGCGCCGTATTGGCGAACCCCGTGGGTGGTCAGTACGCTCTTTTGGGTACGCGGCGCGACAAAGTGGCTGGTCTCGAAAAAGCTATAGCCGGTTTCCAGCAACAAGTCGGTCAGCCGCTCCGGAAAAATCGCCCGGTAGGCGATCAACAAATCGACCAGATAAGTCCAATGGTCGGACCAGTAGCCGCGGTCGAACTCGGCATCCTCCACTTCGCGGGCTTCGGCCAGGATCGCGGCGATCAAGTCTTCGACATCGGCGCCAGCCTCGGTCAGCGCTTGCCAAAGTTCCGCGTATTTGAACTCGGTAGCCAACAAGGCCGCCACGCCGGGTAGGCTGCTCAGCCGTTCCGCCAGACGCTCCGGCGCATCGACCACGAAACGGCTGTTGCGCAACGCACAGGGGTTGTAACCGTCGGGCTGAATCAGGTTGAAAAAATAGCGAATGTTGCGGGCGCCCAGCGCCGGTTCGAAGAACAAATCGACGCGGCGGTTTTGCAGCACATCGCGGAAGTCGCCGTTCCCTTCGGAATACGGCGTGTCCTGCAATAAAAAGTCGTTGTAATCGCGCTCCAGATCGCCGTGCTTACGGCCGAACAAATACAGCAACCCGCCGCCCGGCACCGGTGTCGGGAAGCCGCCGCGCAAACCATTATCCAGGTAACACTGGCGGACGTGCGCGTCGAACAACGGCTTGGCGGTGGCGGTAAACGCCTTTTGACCAATTCGGTCCAGCAAACGCCGGTTGGTCTCGCGCTTGGCTTCGAAATAGCCAGTCTCGGCGGCCTCGGCGACGAAGGTTCGGCAAATCTCGGGCGATGCGGCGTGGCCGTAGATGCCGTAAAACGCCCGGCTGGCACCGGGCGGCACCTCCAGCCTCAGGGTCTGGAAGGCCGACGGCGTGCGGTTGCCGGCCACCTGACGGTCCAAGTCCAGCGCCGAACCACCAAAAAACCGTTCCGCCGTCGCGAAATCCCCCGCCAAGCCGAATACCCGCTCCGGATCGACGATGACCGGATTCAACACGCCGTCCCGGAACCCGGCAAAAAAGTTGCCGGCCACGACCGGCTCGACTTGCGGACTGTCGGTCGGCCACACCCGTAGCCGATAAAAAGGCACCCGGCCGGCGGCCTCCTCGACGCGCATAAACGCTTCCGAAGTACGACTCATGAATTTAAGTATCCATTGATTCATTGCGTAAGGCAGCACTTGCGGTAAGCCGTCGACGACTTCGATAGACAAACCGACCGGCGAGGTGTTGGTGATTTCGACTCGGCGCAACAACCCGGCCACCGCCGCTTCCGGCAAGGTTGCCATATCGGCGCGGATCCGCAAGCCCAGGCGTGGATGAGATTCCTCGACGCCTACTTCGTGCTCCGACACGTACAGACGTTGCCGAACGTCGGCGCCGGCGTTGCGCTGAAAAGGCTCGTGGCCAATCGTGGCCGAGCCGTCGCCGATCTTCAGAAAGGTGCGAAAACCGCGCGACGCGGTCAGTTGGTAGGCCTTGTCGGCCGGAAAAAACTCCAGGAACGCGCCGTCCTTGTTGCGAACGCCGAAGCTGGCGATGGCCTGGCCGCGATTGACGTAAAACGCCCAGGCCGGACGGCCCGAAATGCCGGCGATGCCCGGCAGAAAACTGGCGAACGGCGCTTGGTCGTTGTATTGCTCGATGACGAAAGCGCCGTCCGAGTCGAAGAAATAAGCGGACTGGTTCAACGGAATGACCTCGGATGTCGCGATGAAAACGCTGTCCAGCTTAGTACAGACTTCCAAGTTTCACTCGGCGTTTCCGCCTGTAGGCACGTTGGCGGGCAACGCTCGATCGCGGCCAACCACTGCTGATTTTTCAGCATGTCGCCAGCAATACCTGCCCGAGTACCAACAGCCCAACCGCCTTAGAAACGCGTTGCCGCCTGTCACCGCGCGATTCGAGCAGTTGGCACGATAACTGCCGCCGTGCCTGGTTGTAGGCTTAACAGTGAGCCTGCCGTATTCATTCCAATTGAGAGAACATCAGATGAAGAAAACTTGTTTCGTTGCCGGCCTGTGGCTTTTAGGCAGTCAAGCCACCCTTGCTCAACAAGCGCCGGAAGCTCCCAAACCACCCTTGGGCTTTTTCGTGACCAGTACCGGACTGGGCAAGGGCGCCGACCTGGGCGGCTTAGCCGGCGCCGATGCTCATTGCCAACAACTGGCCGGCGCGGTCGGTGCCGGCCACCGAACCTGGCATGCGTATCTCAGCACCCAGCCCAGCGGCGGCCAGCCCGCCGTCAATGCCCGCGACCGCATCGGTAAAGGACCTTGGGCCAATGCCGCCGGCGTCATCGTCGCGAACGACGTCGCGCATTTGCACGGCGATACCTTGGAACTGGCGCAGTTGGGTAACAATCTGCATAAAAAGACCGCCTACACCGAGAAAGGCGAAGCGCTGAAAGGCGTCGGCGACACGCCGAACGAACACGATATCCTGACCGGGTCTAAACCGGACGGCACGGCCTATACCGATGCCGCCGACCACACCTGCAAAAATTACACGAGCAGCGGCGAAGGCACGGTCCGCGTCGGCCATTTCGACCGCACCAACGGCGGCCGCACCGGCGGTAACGTGTCGTGGAACTCAACCCACGACAGCCGGGGTTGCAGCCAGGAAAACCTGGTCGCTACCGGCGGGGCCGGCTATTTCTATTGTTTTGCCGCCGACTAGGTTTCGTCGCAACTTAGGTTGCTGTCGCGGCGACCGAGCTTCGGCCGTGGCGTTGAAGACCCGGCGCGTCATTGGCTCAGCCGGCGGTTGGGCTCCGCTCAGCCAGCGGTTGGGCGCTTCGCTTGTAACTTAAGGAAGTCGTTGGGCGTGGTATGGACATACCGGTGTCGGAACGCCCTCGATCGCGGCTAAAGCAGCACCCACGCCCATCGTGTTCATTTTCCGGGGCGAAAATCTTTTCAAGAACGCTAGGATGTAACTCCATTCAAACCAAGCGCTACCGTGCTCGACTTGGCAGCAATAGATTCTCCGCCAAGCTTCTGAACCAGGCGGCGATGGTCTTAGGTGGCTTGGCGCCAACCAGCGCGCGGGAAAACAAACCTTCGGCGACATGCACACCCAGTTGCCGGTAGGCTTCGAATTGTTCTTCGTCGAAGAATTGATCCAGCGTGGTTTGGTGCGGGAAATCCGGGTGGTTCAGACGGTAGCGTTCGATCAGCGCCGGCTCGTTGCCGGTGACCGACAGTTTCAAGTACAACAAGAAACCGGTACCGGCCGGCGTGGCATCGATGGCAGGATAGTCAATCACGCAAAAATGGGCGTGGCTCCGGCTGAAACCGCTGGCCGGATTCGGGCGGATGTCGTCCAACACAGGATCGATGCGCACGCCGAAATCGATTTGGGCGTGGCGTACCAAAGTCATCAAACCGCCGAAGCCAAATCCCGGATCGGCCTCGCCGTCCACGCAGACGATGAATTTACAGCGCCGCCGCAACAATTCGTACACCGCCATATTCTCGATATGCCCGCCATCGGACAGATTCAGCCAAGCCTTGCGTTCCGACATCCCGACACCGAACATTTCCCGAATCAAGCACAAGAAGCCGGGTTCCGAAAACGGCGACCATATCCGTGGATTCTTGATCCAGAATCCCAATCGTAAATTTAGTACCGCCAACAACGCGGTCAGCGTCGGCATCGCGCCCAAACCCATGTGAGCGGAGAGCGCGGCGCCCGAAGTCGCCATCGCGGTGGCCAGATCCACCGGTTTGCCGTTGGCTCGCCAACGCGTTGTTTCGGCGTAACCGACCGAAGGCGCGCCTATCCAGTACTTGGAAAACAAAAAGAAGTCGCAACGTCTATCCTGCAGGTTGGGGCGTTCGCTGGACGGCAGGTTTAGCGCGGTGTTTACCAGATGGTAAGGCGCCTGGTTTCCGCTATTCAGTTTCGCCAACTCGACGATTCGATAAGGCTGCTCGACCGTGCCGATAAACGTCCGGGACAAGCCGTCCCGGTACAAGCGGTGCGGACCGGTCAAATTAATATTCAATACCCAAAAGGCGATGACGCCGGAGGCGGCCAGGATAGCCAGCAGCGCCCAGTCGCCGGGTACGCATTCCAATACCGGCACCGCCACGTTGATGGTCCGCAAATGCCAAAGCGCGTAACCCAGCAACAAGCCCACGATTGGAATCAACAAGCCCGCCGACCATAACAAAACCTGCAACACGATACGCCGCAGTTTGGGTTCCTTGAAGATAGGCAGAAATCGCATCGCCGCCGGCGTCGCGGTGACCAAGCCGCCGATGACGGCCGGAAAAGTCCAATGCGCTCTCAACCATCCGTAAACGTCCAGCGCGATTTTATAGCCGTTGCCGATCGCTTGCGCGGAGTAACCCAACAACGTGAAACCGGTGAGCGTACCGAACAACCAGCCGGCCTTGCTCGCGTAGTCGGGGCGCCAGCGCATCGCCACGCCCCAGCCGATCAAACTGAGCGCGGACAGCCCGGCTAGAACATTTAATGCTTCTTGCCAATAGCCCTTTAAAAAGGGTTGGGTCAGCAGCGTTAACTCGACGATCGCCGCAATCACAAACAGCGGCGCCGTCCAGTTCAATAACATACCGCCCAACGTGGCCGTAGCCATGCCCCAAGCTTGCTTCAGATTTTGGGCGGACAAAAACTTGGCGCGTTGTCGAACATAGCGGATAGCCTCGGGGTCCGGCCCGTGCGGTTTGCCTAAATCGTTTATCGAAACACCTTCGTTCAAGCGGCTGCTGATGAAACTGCCGGTGTAACCGCCGCCGGAAACCGTGGACAGGTAATCCACCTGATGCAGCAATCGATGGTCGGCCAGCACCTGCACGATGCCCAGACCAAACGTGGCCGAACGGATGCCGCCGCCGGACAAGGCCAGCCCAACCGCGTCCTCACCCTCCGGCGTTTCGATCAAGTACTGTTTCCGGCGCTGACCGATATCGCCGGCTTCGTCTCGGTTAATCTCCCTGGGGTCGCCGTCCGGCAAGTAGGCATCGGGAATGCCGAAGCGCAAAGCCTCGAACAAGCCCTCGACGTCTTCCTGTGCCAAGGCCCCCGGACAATCCTGGTCCCGCCAACTGGTCCCGTAGGCCATTTGATGGAATTCGTCGGCGAATTCGCGCAGCACCCGCTGTATCCGGTGCAATTCGCCACGAAACGCGTCGGCGCCGTCGCGTGAATCCAATACGCCGGCTTCCTTGGCCCGGTGCCATTTCGAAGTCACCGGCCGTAACTCGACATTAAGCAACTGAGTGACTTTAGCGGCAAAGAGTTCGCAGCCGGGATTGTCCTTGATCGCGGTCCGGCCGAAGCCGAACAAATCGAACAGACTTTGCAAGGCGCTGGCTTCGATACCGTATTGATACGGCAGACTTTGAGTCGCGATGCGGGTACGCAGTTCGGTCAGGAATTCGTGGGCGGCCTTTTTATCGGCGGCGCTGGGTCGCTCGGCGAGCGACATGGCTTCGGACATGGGCGAGTCTCCATTGGATGACGAGCGGCGGCGCCGTATGAGGCGCGGCGGTCCGGACTAACTTAGCCAACTTGGCGCGTTAGAGTCAAGCTCGGCCCGCGATTCATTTCGGACTGAATGCCAAGCCAGGTTTTAGCGGTGATCTCGGTTGGCCGGGAATCGCTCGATTCAAGCCAGTTCGGCTGACGCGGAGGACTTGCCGTTTAACAAAGACCGACGGCCCGAGACTGCCGCCGCTGCTTTCAACCGGCTGCTTCGAGGACAGTCCCACGGAAGCGGAAACCATCAAGCCGATACCTTTGTGTTCGGCGCGGGAGCGTCGGCTTGCGCCAAAGCTTGCAGGTCTATCACTCTATCCACCGACGCTATCGTTTCCGGGCGGTGAGCGATGATAATCCGGGTTAACTTGAGTTGGCCGATCGCCGCGTTGACCGACTTTTCCCTGGCGACATCCAAATGACTGGTAGCTTCGTCGAGGATCAGAATTTTCGGGCGTTTATACAGCGCGCGGGCCAGCAACACCCGTTGTTTCTGGCCGCCCGACAAGACCGTGCCCATGTCGCCGATCAAGGTGTTATAGGCCATCGGCATCGCGGCAATGTCGTGATGCACCGCCGCCAATTGCGCGCACGTCTCTATCCAGGCCTGGTCGGGCGCGGCATCGAAGAAACAGATATTCTCGGCGATGGAGCCGGCGAACAACTGATCTTCCTGCATCACCGCCGCCACCATGTCGCGGTAGACGCGGGTGTCAATTTGGCTCAAGCGGGTACCGGCAATCCGAATCTCGCCTCGCACCGGCTGCAACAGGCCGAGAATGAGCTTCGCCAACGTGGTTTTGCCGTAACCGGACGGCCCGACGATGGCCACCGATTCGCCGGCGGCGATTTCCAGATTCAGATTTTGCAGGACCGCCGGTTCGCCCGGCGCATAACGGAATTCCAGATTCTCGATTTTAATCGCCGGCAGCCGGCTGTCATCGGCGGGCATCGCCGCCAAGCGCTCGGCTTCGGTTTCGTGCAACGCAATATCGGCGACCCGTTCGGTATGTAGCGCCAGCATCTTGAATTCGATGCCTTTTTCGATGAAGCCGCCGACCCGGTCGGTAAACTGGTCCTTGAACGACATAAATGCAAACAGCATCCCCACCGAAAATCCGCCGTCGAGAATGAACAAGGCGCCCAACCAAATCACCGCCACATTCTCAATACCAAACAGCAAGCCGTTGCAGGTCCGATACAACAAACCCAGCTTTTGGACCCGAATGCCGGCATTAAAGTGCTCGACCAACAGGTTTTGATATTGCACCCGGCGCTGCAATTGACGATTGAACAACTTGACGCTTTGCATACCGCGCACCGTTTCCAACAAATTGCTTTGCTGCTTGGCGCCGCGCAGAATCTGCTCCTCGGTCGCCTCTTTCAGCGGTCTGAACAAAGCCAAGCGCAGCAATCCGTAACCGACCGCCGCCGCCACCACGACCAAGGCCAACGGTCCGCTGTAAAACCACATCATGCCCAGTGTGACCGCCGCCATGATGCCGTCGAGGATAGCCTCCAAAAAACTGCCGGTCAGCGTGCGTTGAATCGCGTTCATCGATTCGAAGCGCGACACGATGTCGCCCAGATGGCGTTTCTCGAAATACGTCATCGGCAGCCGCAGCAAATGGCCAAACAGATTGCTCAATAACTGCAGATTGACCGAGTTGCTCAAGATCAGCACCCACCAGGACCGCAGCGCGGTGACCGCGACCCGAATCAGCATCAATAACGAAAACCCCAATCCCAGCACCGTCAGCAAATGCCGGTCGCCGGCCACCACGGCTTGATCGACCACCAGTTGCAGAAAAAAAGGCGCTACGATGGCAAACACTTCGATGGCCAAGGCCAAGGTCACGATTTGCCAGATAGCGCGAGCGGCACCGTCCAACTGGCCAATGAGGCGGGAAAGTTCGATTTGCCGGCGTTCCTCGCGCGGCACGAATTCTTGGGTCGGCGCCAGTTCCAGCGCGACACCGGTAAAATGTTTGGAGACGTCGGCGTAAGTCACACGGCGCGCGCCCTGGGCCGGATCGAGAATATCCAGCCGGCCGCTATCGACCCGAGTCAGCACCACAAAATGATTGAAATCCCAGTGCAGGACGGCCGGCAAGATCAAACGGCTCAAGTCCGGCAAATCGATACGCACCGGCCGGGACGCCAGCTGCAATTGGTCTGCAATACCGATCAACTGATTCAAGGTCACGCCCTTCAGCGACAGCGCGAAGCGGTGGCGCAGACTAGCCAGATCAACTCGATGGCCGTGGTGCGAGGCCACCATCGCCAAGCAGGCCAAACCGCACTCGGCGGCTTCGGTCTGCAGGATCAGCGGCGTGCGCTTGCCGCCGGAGAAATTTAGCCCGATAGGCGCACTCATTTAGACTCTCCCGGTTAAGCTGTACAGCGGATCGAACACCCAATCGATCAAGCGGCGGGTGTCCAAGCAAATATCGGCATCCAGACGCATCCCGGATTGCAGCGGCATTTCTTGTTTGTAAGCCGACACCGCTTGCCGGTCCAAGGCCACCGTCACCCGATACGCCGGCTCTTGCAGCTCGATCGGCAGGTCGGCATCCTTGGGGCTAATCAGCGTTTTGGCGATTTCGACAATCCGGCCGCTATAACTGCCGAAGCGTTGGTAAGGAAATGCCTGGTAGCGGATCAACACGGTTTGATCGGTCTCGACGAAGCCGATCGCGCTGGACGGCACCATCAATTGGGCCCGCAAGGCCGCGCCGGCCGGCAAGATCGACAACAGCGGATTGGCGGGATTGGCGACTTGACCGCGCTCGGCCAAGATCGCTGTCACCGTGCCGTCCCCCGGCGCGCTGATGACGATGGTGCGGCGGGATTCGGATTCGGTGATTTTTTGGTTCAATTCGGAAATGTTGCGTTCGATCGCGGCGCGCTGATTCTGGAACTTCAAACGGGCGCCGGCAATGTCGGTCTGAGTGGCTTGCAAATCACGCTGCGCGGTGAGCCGGTTGCGTTGCAAGGCTTGTAGCTTGCCTTGGTTGTCCAGCCACTCGTCCTGCTTTTGCTGGATTTGCACCGGCGACACGAAATGCTTGCCGGCCAATTGCCGAAACCGCTCGGCGCTAGTGGCCGAGCCTTCGACGCGGGCCTGCTGGGTGGCGATCTCGCCGTCCAGTTGTTGCAGTTCGCGCCGCAGGCCTTGCTCGCGATCCAGCAAGGCTTGATATTCGATACGATCGAGTTCGGCCCGCTGGTTTAATTCGGCGGTCAGACTGTCGCGGCGCTGACGCAGTTGTTCGAGCGCGGCGGTCTGCACTTGCGGGGTTTCCTTGGAGCCGCTTTCGGTGGACAGTACATACAGCGTATCGCCGGCCTTCACGCTTTGGCCTTCGGCAACCTGCTTTTCGACGATGGTGCCGGACTGCGGCGCGTAAACCTTGATCAACCCCATGCTGGGCGCCAAATACCCGCTGACGTGCGCCTTGCGGGTATATTCGCCCCAACAGGCGAAAGCGATCAAGGCCAGCGCCGCCGCCGACGCCAATGCGGTGAGTAAAGGCAATGCCGGCGACGCGATGCCTATCGCCTCGCCAAGCGGCCGGTCGCGCTTGAACGCCAGGGCCTGACTTCGAAACAATCCGGTTTCGTTCATATCGCCACCTTTTCCACGCATTGACTGATCGGGACCATGGCGCTCAGACGACATCCAGATCCGACGCCCGCCGCATGTCCTCGCTCGGGTTCAGGTCGTTGGTCACCACTTGCGGGCAGTGCAGGCAGGCGTCCCTGCCCTCCTGCAGCCACCAGCGGCAGTTCGAGCGTATCGAACAGGTCGGTAACTGCTCGACGACCACCGGGGTCCAGCGCACGACCTTTTCGACCAGACCGCACTTCGACTGTTCGGACCGATAGTGACCGCATCCGCTGCAAGCACACGGCGCCGAAAAGCGAAACACTTCGCCGGGCGTGACCGGTCCGGCCATTTCCAGGATCTCGTCGGTGACCGGCAGCGCTTCCTTCAGATAAGCCAGTTCCGGCTGCTCGGCCGAACCGGTCATCACCCCGATGACCTGACTGCCCTCCCAATCCGGTTGGGCGCTGGGACACAACACTAAGGTTTCCGAGGCCATGGCACGATCAACCCTAGAATGCGGCGAATTTATTCAGCGTCAGGCCCGCGTCGAGTTGCGGCGCGACTTGAAGCTGTTGGAGCAAGCGGCCGCCGTTGATGATGCCGTTCCAGTTCAACAGCGCCACCCCGCCGCTGACTTGCGCCAATTGTTCCGGACTCAATTCTTGACCGGCTAATTCCCTGACTTCCAGAGCCCGGTTTAAACCTTGCGATGCGAATTGGGCCAATTCAGATGTTGCGATACGCGATGCTTTTTTTGACATGACTACTTCCTCAATGAATGTGAATACGAATTAACCGATGGCGAATTTGGTGGCGATGTTCTTGATATTGATCGCGCCCGGATTGATCACCGGCCAAAATTTCTTCGGAAATTGGTTCAAGTCGCCGTCGAACGACACCAGTCCGCCGGATACCGCCTCGATTTCTTGGGCACTCAGCGTTCTTAACGTTTCTTGAAAGGGTTGTTTTGTGTTCATTGCGTTTCTCCGTCGTAAAATGGCGCTAGCGCCGATTCCGCGGCAATCTAAACTTACAGTGAGTTTGCCGCGCCGCCCGCCGAAACTCGGCGGGTGCTTGTACTGTACGCAACTCCCGGCACCGGGGGCTGTGACAAGCTTCACCGGGAATTCGTGACGCTTTTCACAGTGGAAAGCGCTAAAATCATTGGGAATCAACCGGCGGAAACAGCCGGACGGCGAACGTTGACCTAGGAAACACCATGCAAAGCGAAGTCCTTGCCAATCTGGCGAAAATCCCGTTTCTGGCCGACGCCGAGGAAGAGGCCTTGGCGGCGCTGGCCGCCAAGGTGAAAACCGTGAAATTTCCGAAACGGGCCATGATTATTTACGAGGGCGACGACACCAGTTCGTTGTACATCGTATTGTCGGGCGCCGTGCGGGTGTTTTCGACCGACGACAAGGATAAGGAAGTCACGCTGTTGATTCAGGAAGCCGGCAGCTATTTCGGCGAATTGGCCCTACTCAGCAATGAACCGCGCTCGGCGGCGGTCCAAGCCACCGAAAACACCGTGTGCGGCATCGTCGCTAAGGGCGATTTCATATTGTGGTTAAAGGCCCATCCGGATGTGGCGATCACCTTGCTCGGCGTTCTGGCCGAAAAAGTCCGCCACTTGACCGAAAAAGTGAAACAACTGGCGCTGTCCAATGTGTACGAACGAACGATCAAAGTGTTGCAGGACATGGCCGAGAAGGACGGCGACATTCAGGTCATCGCCCACAAGCCCACTCAACAGGAGTTGGCGAACATGGTGGGTTCGTCGCGAGAAATGATCAATAAGATCATGAAGGAACTCACCAAGGGCGGTTACGTGGTGGTTGACGGCAAAGCGCTGAAAATCGTCAATAAACCGCCGGCGGCTTGGTAAATTTGAGCGCCGATTAGAGCCTTGCCGCCACCTGCTCGGCCAATGCCAGCGCGGTGGTCCATTTGCCGCCGAATACGCTGATGAGTTGGCCGGTGCGATGCACCGCGTACTCCCGGGTGGCGCGGGACGGATCGGCGGCACTGGAAATTAGCGGCCGCACGCCGGCGAAACGGCCGGCTATCGTCGCCTCTTGATTCGGAAAGTAGCGCTTATAAGCCGCCAACAAATAATCGCGTTCGGCATCGCTGCAAGCAATCGCGTCGTCCAGGCCTTGGCGAACCTCGGTGGTGCCGAGCAAGGTTTGGCCTTTCCAAGGCAACACGAAAAAGATGCGCCGCTCGCCGGGCACTTCCAGCAAATAAGCTTGCCGGCAAGCTTGATTCAATAACAGATGGCTGCCTCTGACCAAGTCCAACCGATAAGGCGAATCGACGCCGCTGCGTTCCAGCAAGCGACCGGCCCACGGGCCGGCGACGTTCAACACCCGGTCGACACGAACGACGCCGGCGGTAGTTTCGATGATGCCGGCCGTATCCAGTCTCAGCACTTCGACGTCCTCGAACATCTCGACACCCTCAGTCCTAGCCTGCTCGGCGACCCAGACGCCCAAGGCGTAGTCGTCCATCCGGCCGTCCGAAAACTCGTAGCCGCCCAATAGGCCGTCGCCATCCAGACCAGGATCCTCCGCCAACATTTGCGCGGCGTCCAGCCAGACCGCGCCGGGCAACAGACTACGGCCGGCCAAACGGTCGTAAATAAACAAACCGGCCCCGACCGTGAAGCGACCGCGCCGGCCTTGCCGATAGAGCGGCATCCGCAAGCGCAAGGCTTCGGTTAAATGCGGCGCGCGCCGCAACCAGGCGTCGCGCTCCCGTAGCGACTCGCGCACCAGACGCAATTCGCCGTTTTCCAAATATCGCAGCCCGCCGTGCAACAACTTAGACGAGGCGCAACTGGTGGCGCGCATCAATTTGCCGCGCTCGTAAACGCTGACCCGATGGCCGAGCTTGGCTAGTTGCCAAGCGCAACACAAACCGTTAACGCCGCCGCCGACGATACCAATCTCCACAAAATGCTCCAATCCGCTGAATATTCCGGGCGCTACGCACGGCTCGCCCGGAAATGGTTAAAGTTCGCAAACCCGCCACCCTAGCAATCCGAGTATTGCACTGGCTAGTCGCCCGCAAATTAGGGAACGCTGGTTGAGTCCTGAATTTACGGTTTTTAAAGCGGCTGGGTTAAGGTTTTATGACAACAGGTACGGACGGCGCCGAATCTCCGGTCGTTGAACATGCCCGCCAAAGCCGATACGCTCGGGCGATGTCGGCAAAACAGGAGACATTCCAGCGAAGTTCCGCGATCCGCGCAATGCGCCAGGCATCGTTGCAAACCGGCCGGCTCGGTGAATGGTTGTCAACCCTGTCCGGCGGCACTTGCGGCGGCTCGCGTTTTAGCGAGCAATACGCGCCTGTTAGCTTCGCGCTGACAAACGGTCACGGCAAACGGCGTTGGTTTGGGTAAGTTTCTGGGGAATTACCGCCACGCGGCAAGCAAGGTCGGTTCTTCCCCGGCCGAAATTCACCGCGCTTGCGCCAAAGCTAGCGCAATCTCGGCCGCGAACCGGCTCAAACAACGGCTTTGCGCGGCGACAATGCTTTCCGCGTCGCCGCCGGCCGGCTCTTCGCATTCGAAACGCCGCCCCTGCCAGGCTTGCTCGGCTTTTTTGAATTGCCATTGCACCGCCATCCGGCTGACACCGGCGGCGGTCTGATGCAGCGCCAACAGATCGGCGCTGACTTGGTAATCGACGCTCTGCCGCTGCGGCCAGGGAAAGCGCAATACCTGCGCCACGCCCAGCCGATGCGCCAAGGATTGCATCAGCTCGCGGGTGATGTTGTCGTCCAACCGCTCCGCCCAACGCTGATATTCTTCGAGCTGATATTCATGCGGTCCAACCTCGACCACCAATTGCGGCCGATCAAGATAGGCCGGCAAACGGATCGGCCCCAGACCAACAACGCTCCCGGCCGGCAACGGCGCGACCGCCTCGGCGCCGGACTCGGCAGTCAGCAAATAAAACCTGATGGGCTCGCCCGCGCATCCGTACAGGGCCAACCCGGCGAAAACCGTTAGAACAAGCTTGCTGAGTAAATTCATCGTGGCAACCGAATACGTCGAGGCTAAACGCCGATTATCGCGTATATACCTCGCGACCGATAGTATTCGAGCGGCGGTTAAGCCTTGCGCCGCTCGCTTTTACACTACCGCTTCAGTTCGATGTGCAACGCGGCCTCGTGCACAACGCAACCAGTTTACGCCCGTCCCGCGCCGTCACGCCGCCGTCGTAATCCAGATCCCTGGGATCGCCGGGCGCGACCGCGGCACTTTTCCCGGCCAACAACCGCTTTAAGTCGTCCTTATCGACGTCGTCGTCACCGTCCAGATCGCCGGCGCGCAATTCGTCGTTATCCAAAACGCCGTCGTTGTCGCGGTCTATACCGATGCGTTCGCCGGAACCTGGCGGCACGCAGGTGTAGGTAAGCTCGCCGCCGGTTAACCCCGCCGACGCGCGCAAGTCCTGATCGCCGACGTCGCCGATCCCTTGTGCCGACGCTCTAAACTTACCGCCACCAACATACCAAAACCCGCTGTAGCGATTTTTCGCGACCAGATCGCAATGCTCGGCATCAGCCTGCGCCTTCAACAGGTCGATTCTCGCGGCAACCGCTTCGGTGCTTGCGGCGCTCAAGGTTACTTGCTGGCCGACAACCGGAAACAAATTACTGTCGAACGCGAACAAAAACGCTTCGACGTTACGCCGCTCGGTATTTCCGTCCGCGCCGAAACCGAAACCACCGGGGTTTCCGATCGGAATACCGGCCAAGTAACGTTCGATTGGGGTTCGAGCGTCGTTCGGATCGGGTTCCGCCGAGAAAAACGATTTGGAAAATATCTGCGCGCTCAGGAAGCGAAACAAGGTATCGACGCTGCCGTCGGGTCCGAAGCCGAAACCGCGAATCTGCGATCCCATATTGCCGATATTGCCCTTGGGTAAAAAGTAATTGGACTCGGTGGTCGTCGATTGCGACGCTAGCCCGAACATACCGACCTTCTGATACATATTGCGCAAGTGCGGAATTTTGAAGATTTGCAGCACGTGATCGAAACTGTAATGGCCGTCCGTTCCGAAAAAGCCCGGTTTGCTGACGTCGGCATACTCGGCGTTGCCTTCTCGATCGAGTACATGACAACCGTTACAGGAAAAGAAGCTATCCGAAGGCAGGGCCTTGAAATAAAAGTCTCGACCCGCCGACTGCTGAGCGGTCAAGCTGTCGTCCAAATTGCGTATCGGATTGGGCGGATAGGTAATCTCCATGACGAAATCGGCGAATTTTTGCATTTGTTCGTCGCCTAACATCGCATTTCGCCCAACCAATCCGGGAAAGGCGACATTAAATTTTCGAAACGCCGCGTCTTCGTCGAACGAACCGCCATTGGGTTGGACATTGGGACCGGAATTCGGCAAGGCATTGGCATCGTTACCGCCGGTGCGGTCTCCGCGCCAATGCAAGGCACCGTGGTTATCCATGCCCCGCAAGCTTTGGGTGGACATCGGTCCCTTCATAGGCCGAAAATGCGGATTGTATTCATGGCCCAATACGCGGGCGGCCACCTCGGGGGTACTGCGGAACGGGCCGGTATTTTCGCCTTGATCGCCATCCGGATCGCCCAGATCCCAGGCCAAGCTATCGAAGTCGCCGAATACATGGCAACTGGCGCACGCCGAATCGCCGTGGCTGGAACTACGCGCCGCATCGTACAGGAAGGGCCGGCCTTCGACGATATGCTTGGGTTCAGGATTGAACATTGCCGCATGCTTGACCTCCCGGCCGCTGACGGCGTCTATTACCGAAATCGAATTATCAAATCGCGTCAACACGTACAACAAGCCTCTCGCTTCGTCGAGCGCCAGTCCGCTGGGCCCGCCGCCGCTGACCGGAATCTGCGCCGCGCTGCTGGGAACGAAACTGTCATTTTCCAATTCCTCGGTGTTGTAACGCGCGATTTCGCTGGTTCCGAACGCGGCTACGTATAGCGTCTTACCGTCGCCGGTAATTGCCATGTCCAGCGGTAGCGCCACGCTGTCGGCGTTTTCCCGATTCGGAATCGGCTCGCAACATTGGCTGTAATCGATATGCTTGTTCAGATGTCGGGGCGCCACGGTGGGATTGCCCCCCAGCACGGTGATGCGATTTTCGCTGAAATGTCCGCGTACGGTTTGACCGTTACTGTAACCGCCGGCACCCTCGAAGCGGTTATGGTTCAACGCTTCGGTGTTGGTCACATAGACTTTGCCACTAGCGGGATTGACCAGCATGTTGAACAACACGGTACCGACACCGCTGTAGACCTTATCCGTCCGCAATGCCGGCGGATTGGCGGCGGCGTCGATCGCGAACACATCGCGGTCGGGCAACGAGAACGGCACCATGTCATCCCATTGTTGCCCCAATTCGTCTAGCCAATGGCTACCGTCGTATTTGACGATCAAGCCCGATTTGGGTTGAGCTTCTCCTGCGTGATTGGTGGCCGGTCCGGGATAAACCCGATTGAATGGCGGCGCGACGCCACGTTCGACGACAGCATCGTTCAGCGTCATCGTGGCGTTACCGGTGTGAAAGCCGGCGGCGTAAACCGTTTTGCCGTCGGGCGTCACCGCTAGCGCACGCGGCGTGTCGGTGAATAAGGTCAGCACCGTCAAAGGCGGTCCGTTCATCGCATCGCCTAGCTGTCCGGCATCGAACACCCACACATCGGCTCGGCCCACGCCAGGTACCGACAACTGCGGATCGACGCCGGTATTCTGTCCGCGGTGAGCGCTAGTGACGAAAGCCTTACCGCTAGGAGCCTGTCGGACTTAACTTACCAGCACTTCTGTTGTCATCCAGCTCAGCGAAGACGGCGGTCGAAGGAAGGATTTGCCACTGGTTAGGCGAGCGTTTTGGCGTTGGATTCCGATAACGCCAATCGAGCCTTTTGCTGGCCAATCGTTTCGACCATTAGACGACCCTCGCCAAGATATGCATCCGTTTCAAGTTGAAGGCCATGGCCACCAGTTTCCACTCACCGGTGACCGCATCCAGACCGCGTAAGGAGAATTGGCGAAAGCCGAGTACCTGTTTGATGATCCCGAACACGGGTTCCACCGTGCATTTGCGCTTGGCATAACGGGCTTTGCCTTCGCGGGTTTTCAAGTACCAAGCCATCTTTTCCAGCGGATCGTCGCCAGTCGGTTCCGGCGCATCCGGGGCTAAACGTTCCGCCAACGGCCGATGATGACTGTCACGGCCCATGGCGATTAAAGGTTCGATCCGGTTTCGTTCGCAAGCCTGGACGTTGGCGGCACTGAAGTAGCCGGTGTCCGCCAGTAGGGCTTCGGCTTGGCCCAAGGCGTCGGGCAGTTTTTTCAGTTCGGCCAGCATCGGCTCAACTTGTTGTTTGTCGTTGGTCTGCTGCGTGACCGTGGTGGCCACGATCAGCATCGTATCGACATCGACGGCGGCCTGACTGTTGTAGCCTTGCACAAAGCCTTCGTGACTCGGCAGGATGCGCGATTCCTCGTCGGTCAGGTTGATTTGATCGTCGGGCTTGGGGCCGGCTACCGGCGCCTTGGGTTCCGGGCCTCGCGGCTTTTGGCCAGCTTGCCGCTGGGCTTCCCGGCGGGACACCTTGTCCTCGTATGCCTGTTCGGCTTGCGCGTCGCGCGGTTTGGCCCGCTCGGCGATCTTGGCTTTCGCTTCACGCAAGGCTTTCAGCCGGTCTTCCCGCCGCGCCAATTCGTCCGGCAGATCAAGGCCGTCCCGGTCGTCCACCGCGTCGGTTTCGTCGGCCTTTTGCAGTAAGGCCTGAACTTCGTCTCGTAGCTGTGCTTCGAGCTTTTCGATATGGCTGTGGGACAAGGCCTTGTGCTTGGAGGCATTCGCTTTGAGCTTGGTGCCGTCCAACGCGATTTGCCCCAGCTTCACCAACTTCATCGCTTGCGCCAGACTCAGCACTTGGACGAACAGGTCTTCCAACTCGACCAGGAACGTCTTGCGGAAGTGAGCCAGGGTATCGTGATCGGGATGGGTATCACCAGACAAGAAACGAAACGCCACCGAATCGTAGGTGGCTCGTTCGATCTTCCGGCTGGAAAACACGCCGGTGGCGTACCCATAGACCAGCAGTGCCAATAATATCGCCGGATGGTGCGCCGCCGAACCCCGACCTTGATAGCGGCTCGTCAACCGGCTTAAATCCAACTGCTCGATGACTTCGACGACAAAACGCGCCAAGTGATCCTCCGGCAACCATTCGTCCACCGAGGGGGGTAATAGATAGACTTGATGGCGGTTGACAGGAATGAATCGACTCATCAAGGGCTCTCCCGGTTGCTGGTTCTTTCTATACCACCTATTTTATCTAACCAAGTTACCGAATGGACTATTGGCTTTTAAGTCCGACAGGCTCCTAGCAAATACAATGTCACGCGGCTCGTCGCCCACCTGTAGGGTTCGAGTGACACGACCGCCGCCGTTGTCATCCAGGCTGACGATACTGATGCTATCCGACAAATGGTTAACCACCCAGACTTCCTTATCGTTTCTAACTGCCAATGCGACGGGCTCCAAACCCACCGGTACCGACCCGACGGGCGTCAGTCGCTGATCGCCTACTTTAAAAATTTCCAGGCGATTATCCGGCGTATTCAAGGCAAACAACCGGCCTCGGTCTGCCGATAATGCCAACGGTCGTACCTGTCCGCTTTCGAACAACGTGAAATTGCTTTTACTCCCCGCCGAGACCGTGGTCGGTAAGCCTAACGCGCCTATCGAAATAAGACAGTACGCTAGGGCGTAGTTAATTCGTCTAAACATTTTGTTTACCTCCTGTTAGCTTGCATGAAATTGGCGCTCCGTCATGGAGCGCCGAATCACCGCAGGGGAATAGGCCGCGACAGCCTCCGATTTGAACCGTTCGCGGCCAATGCGGCTTGTGAAACGGCTCGGCTTCCGAGCGCAAGGGCTCACCCGCGCGCTCGGAACCGCTATTGACCTTAGCGCCAGAGCCTTCGTTAAGCCGAACGGCGCGGTTTAAACAACAAACCCAGGCCAGCCGCCATCAGCACGAAGGCCGGCGGTACAGGTACCGCGGTGACCGTTAGCGGCGTCGTACTAGCGGCTAAGGCGTCGCCGTCCGCGTCGCCCAACGCGTTGACCGCCAAACTAAGCGTCGTATCACCTGCTTGCAGAATGTTGAAATGCAAAACCGCCAACGTGAAATTGTCAGCTTGCCAAGCGTTCAAGTCGGCCGGATCGTCGAGCGATAATTCAAACACATTCAATTTTCCAGCTTCGGCTAAAGCCGCCGATTGCGGATTGACTCCTAGAGCGAACGCATCCAATTGATCGCCTAACCCCGCATCGCCGAAATCGGCCGATACATAGGCGAGGTGTGCCGTATCGAACAAGACGTCGAAATCGTAAGCGCCCAAGGCTGGCGCCGCGCCGTCGCTCAATCCGGATATCGCGACGCCGACGCTAAGTTCGGCCGCGCTTTGCGAGACTGGCAATAGTGAAAGCTCGATCGCGGCGTTCGCGGCGGCGGCGGCCGACAACAACATCGCTCCGGCTAAAATCTGTCTAAACCCATGTGTCATCGAATGGTCTCCTTGAAGTAAGTTGAAAAAAAAGTTTACTCGAGCGCGCAACGCGGCCGAGTGCAAGATAACGCCAATTTGCGAGCATCCAATACGTTGACGGCGCCGTTGCGATCAATGTCGGCCGGATCGGCGTCCACCACGCGGCGATTGCGTTTAGCGATGACGAAATTGACGTCGGCTTGATCGACATCGCGATCGCCGTCCAGATCGCCCGCCACCGTGATCGTCTCGCAAACGTCCGGAATGTGATTGGTATTGGTATCGCCGACGCGGCGCTCGGCGACGTCGGCGACGTCGGACCAGCCGTTGGCGTTGCAGTCCGGAAATACCTTCAGGTAGTAAACATCCTGTTCGCCGTTGTAGGTTGCGGTGTAGGCGACGCTAGCGCCGTCGGCACGGGAAACCAGCGTGGTGGCATCGCCGATTTTCAGCGAACCGTGCGGCGAGGCGATCGTCGTATCGAAACTCTGGCTGACGGCTTGATTCTTGGACCAGGTCGAGCCGCCGTCCCACGAGTAGCTGTAATAGAGTTGCGAAACCCGGTAGCTATTGCTGTCGCGAGTGTCGTACCAAACCGCGTCGATACGGCCGTTCGGCGCAACTCCCATCATTCCGAACCAGTTCCAATGATTCGCCGCTGGCGTATCGTCGTTGACCCGAATCGGTGCCGACCAGGTTTCGCCGCCGTCGCTGCTGCGGATAAAGTTAACGTCCAAGTTGTCCGGTCCTGCCGGATCGACGGTGGCGAGCACGTACAATTCGCCTTGCCGGGCGCCGATTGCGGAGTTAACCGCCATTTGCACGTCGCCGACCGGCCCGTATTGATTCGGGTTTTGTCTGAACAAAAACAGCGGCGCCAAGCCGCCCATATCGATCTCGCGTACTTCGAACGTCGGCTTTTGGTTCGCATCGCCGGCATTCGTCGATTTGACGAAAATATGCTTGTGCAGGTTGCGATCCATGTTTTCTTCGTCGAAGTACGGGTATTCCAAACGCCCGGCCATATATAAGGTACCGTCGCCACCAACCCGCATCGTGCCGAAGGTCGGATTCTCCGGCAGTTCGATCGGCGCTTCGAAACTGGCGGCGCGGTCCAGCGAACGGCTAAAACATTTGCCGTCTAGGCAGTCGCGCCAGTTCAGATAGACGTGCCCGTCTCCGGGGCCGCCGCTACGATCGACCGCTAGCTGTGCCTTATCGCCGCCTTCGCCATGAGCGTGGACCGGCGCCTCCCAACCGCGGCCACCGTCCAGCGATTTAATCACCTGAATGTCTTGAACAAAGGTGTAGGTCGGATCGAAATGCAGACTTTGGAAATAAAAATGGCCGAACGCGTCGACATCCAAGGTCGGATTGCTGCGTCCCTCGCCCGGGGTGATAGCGCCGCTAAAATGCCAACTCGCCCCGCCATCGGCCGAGTAGGCCCAACCGGCTTGACGAAACGACGACGCCACCGAGTCGAATTGCCGCCAAGCCGCGACAAGGTTGGTGGGATCGAGTGGATTGATCGCCAGCGCGGGCTCGTTAGCCGCGTCGCCGACAATATTATTGCCGTCCGAATCGACGTTGATTTGTATGCTGGCGTAGGCACCGAATCGGTGTGGCGCGTTCGCCGCGACCGCATTCGAGCCGGCCGCCGCGATCCACGCCGCGCTACTTAACCACGCCATCGCGGAAACGCGCGTCATAGTTGGCGCCTCCGCATGCCAATGCGCGCCAAACCGCCCAAACCTGAAACAAATAGCCAAATCGAGGCCGGAACCGGTACCACCGAAGTATGCAAACTGAAATTTCCGACGATAGCATCGCGGGTGCCGAACAAATGGTCATAGCCTTCGCCCAAACCCAGTTCGCCGCTCAAATCCAGCGAACCGTCGTGAATATCCAGCACGACATTGAACAAATTATAGGATTGGGAGCGAAACGACACATGATTGTACAAGGACCATGCGGAACGGCCGGATGCGCCATCCATATTGGCGGCGTCGTATTCCAGCGCGTAGTCGCCGGATAAAATGCGATTGAATTCTGATCCTGTATCGACCCGGAACCGAAACACGCCGGATAAACCAATCACGCCGGTAACGGTCGAGGCAAAATTGGCCGGATCGAATTCGATCGTGGTCGGTTTTGCGTGGCGCCCGGTCAGATTGGCGACATGCGTGCCGTTCACTGAAAACGTCAGGTTCTTAGCCGGAATTTCGGCGACGCCCGGCACGATATGATCTTCGAGAATTTGCGTGGCGGTGCGGCTATTCGCGGCCGGGGCGTCGAAAAATTCCTCCAAGTACATCGAAGGTGCGGCGGTCGCGTCAATCGCGATTGCGTCGGCGAGCGCGTCTCGATCGAGATTCACCACCATGGTACCGCCGGAAACCGTGGCGGCGGAAACAGGCGGCGATAACGAGGCCAGCAGTGCCGCGGCAACGAGCGCGCGCGACCCTATCATTTGAATATGCATAAATTTGCCAGAGGAAGTCATTTCCGTTGAGAGCCGATGCGCAAAATACCCGCACGACTTAGTCGTCCGGATATTGCGCCCGGTCAAGGTTGCCGGTTACGCGGCGAGCGGTGCCGACTTGCGACGCCGCGACGCCAGCACGCCGAACAGACCGCTACCGAACAACCACGCGGCGGCCGGCAATGGAACGGCGGCGGGAACCGGCGAAATCAGACTGAAGGTGCCGGCCATGCCGGCGGAATTGGAACCGTCGCCACCGAATAAAAAGGCCGATGTGTTGGGCGACCACCAGAGCTCACCGGTAAAGGCCAGGCTATCGCCGTCGGTGGTAATACTGATATTACGGGTGTCGAAGGTATTGGAAGCAAAACTGACGTTGTTGGTTAAGGTCCAACCGGTGTTGGTGCCGTTGTTTCGCGCGGCGATATAAGAGAATTTGTAGTCGCCGGACAGCAGCGTGCCGGTAAAGCTACCGCGCGTCATATACACGCCATCCAAACCGACCTGACCGCTCGCGGTCAAGCTGGAGGCGTTCAGCAGATGGTCTTGATCGGACGCCCAAGTCAACGTCGTCGCTTGATTACTGCGCCCGCTGCCGCCGATATAACCGGTCGGTATCCCGGTGCCCGCCAAACTGCTTGGATTCACGTCGTAACTTAATATGTTCGGCGCCGGATAGGTATTCGTCGGAGTCGCGACCATATCGTTCGCGGTCAAGGTGTCGGCCACCGCCTTATCGAAAAAATTGGCGACGTAGTAGGAGGTAATCGAACCTTCTCCCAAGTTCAAGCCGGCCAATAAGTCGTTTGGGTCGTTGAATGCGATATTGAACACACCGCCGTTCAAGGTACCGGCGTTGGCTAGATTGGTCGCCGCAAGCGCCGCCGCGGCAAACCAGGTTTTTCCTAAGGTCATTTTTTTTGATCCATGAAATTGCATATTTAATTCCTATAGGCTTGAAAGATAGATTTTCGGTAGCCGATTCGAACGCTTCGAACCGACGCTTACTCTCGTTCGAGAGGCAACCCGGCTGTCTTGAACCAAGACCCAAGGCTTTCCGGCTCCGTCTTGCGGCGGATGTGGCAAATTTACCGTCGATACCGCACCTTAAACTCGGCTCGACTCTCGCGGCCTCTCCTGATCCGCTCTTGCCGGCACGCTGTCCAGATGCTGATTCCGAAAGTAATTTCCGGTGCGGCGAACAGACTCAAGCAGTTAGTGTGCCAGCCATACCTCGCTAAAACCGGGAAACGGTGACCGGCTGTCGGTGGCGCTATTGGAGTCCAGAACCGAGTCATCACTGCTAAAACCGGGGTACACAGAGAATCTGAACATCGTCGACTGCGGTCGACGGGGCGCATGAAAAGCAAACGGACAAAGCCATTCGCCTATTTTTGCTGAGTGATTTCACTCAATTAATCTCAACTATAGATAAGCTAAGTTATTGAAACAAAATTAAAATTAATATTCCTACCGCAAATGCCCAATGCACTTCGCGGCGTATAACATAATTTATTAAATTTAAGATTAATTGATGCCTAAAACCGGACTGACGCCGGAAAACATCGTTTCAGCGGGACCGGCGAAACGAAGGTGCCGCAAAGAGTGGGAAAGTTATTTGCCGTAAATCAAGGCTTGCGGCTGGCGTTCCAGCCCCTCGGCCAAGTCTTTGAGCGAACGCGAGGCGTTGCGCACTTCCAGCAAGGCCTGGTTCAACGGCGCATCGGCGTCGGCCAGCGTCTCGACCGCATTCAGCGCGTGCCGCGATTCCTGCAGAACCTGGGTCGCGGCGGCCAGGCTTTGTTCGGCGGCGCGCAACACCGGCAGCAATTCCCGGTTGAAATCCCGCAGCGTGGCGCGGGTGTCGGTTAGCGCGCCGTTGGCGTTGCTCAGCAAGGGTTCCGTTTGCCGGTTCAGCGTCGCCATCAACTTTTGGGTTTCCTGTAAGGACTTCGCCAAGGCGGTCATCGATTGCTTGGTGTTATCCGACTGCAACAGATTGCGGATTTCGGTCAAGGTATCGGACAGATTTTTCAGGGTTTCCTCGACCGGCAATTGCTTGGCCCGGTTGATGATTTCGTCGGCGGTGTTGCGGATTTCGTCGACCGTAGTCGGCACGCTGGGCAGTTCCGGCAAATTTTTATAATCCAGTTTGACCAGATTGATCGGCTTGTCGCTGTAGAAATTCAAATCGACATACAGCAAGCCGGTCAGCAAGCTCTGGGTTTCCAATCGCGCCTTCAAGCCGGCTTCTATCATGCGTTGCGCCGCTTCCTGTTGCTGTTTCTTGGTGTGGCCGTGGCTTTCCTCGCCCGAGGTGTTGCGCAGCAAGGCTGGGTCGATTTCAATGACCACCGGTTTGTAGATTCGGTCGGTGTCGGTTTCCATCACCAACGAAATCTCGCTAACGTTGCCGATCTGCACGCCCTGCAGCTTAACCGGCGCGCCGACGTTCAAGCCGTTCAAGGCCGAGTCGAAGAAGATCACGAAGCGATTTTTGTCCTTAAAATAATCGCCGCCGCCGAAAATCATCACGCCCATCGTCAACAAAGTCAGCGCACCGGTCAAAAACAAACCGATCGCCAATGGATTGGCTTGCTTGCTCACAGGCTACTCCGAGTGCGGCCACCGGCTTGCCGGGATACCGAGGCGTCACCGCGCGTCAGGAAACGCACGATATTAGGGTCTTTGGATTCCGCCAACAATTGTTTGGGTGGGCCGCCGGCAATCATCGTATGGGTTTCGGCATCGAGAAACACCGAATTGTTGCCGATCAGGAAAATACTGTCCAGATCGTGGGTGACCACGACTACGGTGGCCGACAAGGCCTGGCTCAAACTGAGGATCAGGTCGTCGAGCAATTTGGCGGTGATCGGGTCCAGGCCGGCCGACGGCTCGTCGAAAAACAAGATTTCCGGGTCCAGCGCCATCGCCCGCGCCAAACCGGCGCGTTTTTGCATGCCCCCGCTCAACTCGGACGGATAATAATCCTCGAAACCGGCCAAACCCACCAACGCCAGTTTGTACGACACGATGTCGCGGACCTTCCGGGCCGGCAGACTGGTTGCCTCGGTAATCGGCAGCGCCACGTTTTCGGCCAGCGTCATCGAGCTGAGCAAGGCACCGCTTTGAAACAACACGCCGGTGCGCTGCAGAATGCGCTGGCGACCGGCCGGATCGGCGGCCCACAAGGCTTGATCGCCGTAGAATACGTCGCCGGCGGCCGGCGCCTTCAGGCCTATCATGTGCCGCAATAGCGTGGTCTTGCCGCAGCCGTTGCCGCCCATCACGACAAACACGTCGCCGCGATTGATCGTGAAATTCAGATCGTGCTGAATCACGAAATCGCCGTAGGTCATCGTCAAATCCTTGATCGTGATGCAGGCATCGGCCATCGCTAAATTCCCAGGCGATTACAGATTATCGTCATCACCGAGTCGGCGACCACGATGAATACGATCGCGGTCACCACCGCCGAGGTTCCGGCATCGCCGACCGCCGACGCGCTTCGGCCGCATTGCATGCCGCGCATGCAGCCGGACAAGGCAATCAAAATTCCGAACACCGAACATTTGACGAAACCGATGATAAAGTCCTTCATCTTGACCGCGCTGGCGGTGCGGTCAAGATATTCGGTCAAAGACACGTCGAAAAAATTCACGGTGACCAAGCCGCCGCCGACGATACCCATCAAATCGGCATACAAGCAGAGCAAAGGCATGATGATAATCAAGGCCAGCATTCTGGGTAGTACCAGAAAAGCCATCGGGTCCAGATTCATCGTTTTCAATGCGTCGATTTCGCTATTGACGTGCATCGTGCCGATCTGCGCCGCATAGGCGGCGCCGGTGCGGCCGGACATGATAATCGCGGTCATCAGCCCGCCCATTTCGCGGGTCATGCCCAGACTGACCAGATTGGCAATGTAGATTTGCGCGCCGAACAGCGACAACTGCACCGCGCCGACGAAGGCCAGAATCAAACCGACCAACAGACTGATCAACGTGACGATGGGCAGGGCCGACGGGCCGCATTCCTGGATATACAACCACAAATCCTGACGGCGGAAATGCGCCTGACCACGCACGGCGGCCAAGGTGCTAAGCGTCATGTCGCCGACGAAGATCAGCATCTCCTTGGCATGCCGGACCGCGGCGGCGGTTTCGGCGCTCAGCGCCTCGCTCCAGCGCATTTTCCGGGTAACGCGTTGGGCGTCCAGGCGTTCCGGCACCGCGTAAACCAGCGCCAACAAACCTTGCAACGGTGCCGGCAGCGTAGCTTTATCGACCGCCAACCGTTTTCCGGTCGCGCAGTCGATAATTTTGATCAACTCGGTCACCAGCAGGCTGTCCCAGCGGCCCAGCTCGGCCGTCGCGAAACACAATCGCTGGCCGGCTTCTAACGCCTTGACCCGCGCCAAGATCGGCTCGATGTCGGCCGAATCGGACTGCAACAGCCAATCGCCGACGAAGGCGACTTCCAAGCCCGCCGACGTTACGTTCGCGGCGATCGAGGGCGGCCGTGAACCAGCGGCGTTGACCGGCGGAATAGCGGGTGCGGTTGTCACCGAGACGAGGGATGCCTTAACCGATTAAAACGGGATATCGTCGTCGAAATCGTCGTAAGACGCCGGCGCCGATTGCGGACCGGACGACGAAGACGGCGCTGAAGGACGCTGATCGTAACTGCTCGGCGGCGGCGTATTGTTATCGGAATAATTAGCGGTTCCGCCGCTGCGGCTGCCGAGCATGTTCATCGATTCGGCGACGATTTCGGTGGTGTAACGATCCTGGCCGTCCTGCCCCTGCCATTTCTGGGTACGAATCCGGCCCTCGACATAAACCTGGCTGCCTTTTTTCAAATACTCGCCGGCGGTTTTTGCCAGGCCGGAGAAGAACACGACCCGATGCCATTCGGTCTCTTCCTTGCGGTCGCCGGAATTGCGATCCTTCCAGCGGCGGGTGGTGGCTAATCGTATCGTGGTAATGGCATCGCCGCTCGGCATATAACGCACCTCCGGGTCGGCCCCGAGATTTCCGATCAGCATGACTTTATTCAGCATGGTTTTCTCCGTAAAAAAACTAAGCAGCGGCTCAACGCCATTGCTGTAAAAATTGGTTCAAATCGTCCTTGTTCAGGCGCTGGCTATCGACTTTCAGATAGGCGGCTTGTTCCTCGAAATGCAGGCGAACTTCCTCGACGCCGGCGATAGTCAGCAGTTGTTTGGAAAATTCACCACTCTGCTCTGGCGACACGTTTTTCAGTGGCAGCAGCAGATTCGCCCAATAACGCGGCGGCGCCATAAACCAGGCGATCAATATCCAACTGGCGGCGATAGCGGCCGAAAACAAAAACACCGAGGCCGGGCCGAATTCGCCGTACAACCAGCCGCCGGCCGCGCCGCCTAAAAAGGCGCCGATGAACTGGGCGCTGGAATAAATCCCCATCGCGGTGCCCTTCAAATCGCCGGGCGCGGTTTTGGAAATCAGCGACGGCAACGTAGCTTCCAGTAAGTTGAATCCGCAGAAAAAGATCCACAAACAAGCAATCAAGCCAATCAACTCGCCGTGCAGCAGCACGAAGCCCAGATTCGCCACCAATAACGTCGAAATAGCCGCCAGAAACACGCCCTTCATTTTGCGTTTTTTCTCGGCGATGATGACAAACGGAATGATGCCGGCCATCGACGTGACCAACACCGGCAAATACACCAGCCAATGTTTGCCGCCTTCCAGGCCGGCATCGCGCATTAGCAAGGGCACGACCACGAAACTGGCCATCAAAATCAAATGCAACGCAAAGATGCCGTAATTCAGGCGCAGCAAATCCGGGTTGGTAATCACCGAACTCAGCTCGGACGGAATGTATTCGGCGTCGCGGTGAGTGGTGATTTTTTCCGGGTTGGGAACGACGAACAGCACCACTAGAATCGCCAGCGCCGCCAACAGCGCGATCATCCAAAAGATGCCGGCGATGCCCCAATGGTCGGCAATGATCGGCCCGGCCGTGATCGCCACGCCGAACGAAATACCGATGCTGGCGCCTATCGTCGCCATCGCCTTGGTGCGGTGCACCTCTTGAGTCAAATCGGCCAGCAAGGCCATCACCGCCGCCGACACCGCGCCGCAGCCCTGCAAGGCCCGGCCGATCAAGACGCCGTAAATATCGGTCGCCAGCGCGGCCACCACGCTGCCGGCCACGAACAGCAACAATCCGACGACAATGATGGTCTTGCGGCTGAAACGATCGGACAATAGTCCGAACGGGATTTGCAGGATCGCCTGGCTCAAGCCGTAAATGCCCATCGTCAAACCGACCAATTTCGGAGTCGAACCGGGCATTTGCTCGGTGAACAACGACAGCACCGGCAGCAGCATGAACAAACCCAGCATCCTCAGCGCGTAGATACTGGCCAGCGAGACGGTCGCCCGTTTCTCCATGGCCGTCATCGGACTGGTAATATCCTGAACCTGTGTCAAACCCAACTCCTCTTCGCGCGGTGTCCTAAAGCCGCTTATGGTATCAGGTTACGCGGCGCTCAGGAATGCAAGGACGGTGCTCGCGGCCCAAATCCGGCGCGATCAGCCGGCCGCCGCCGGGCCGGAACAGCAAGATCCGATTATGGGCCGGCATTGCCGCATATTCGACTATCACCGACTCGGCGGTCCATTGGTCATCCTTGATCCCAGAAAGAGCCGTTGGCGCGTGTTGCGGGCCGTTGGTGAGAGAGCGACATATAACACCCCAAACCAGCCACCCATTCCGATTGAAAACCACCGCCGGTTTCAATCCAATTCGGTCGGGAACTCCAATGACAAAATCACCACTGGCGCCGACGACTAAAGACGCTTCCCGGTCGCCACCTTCCAATGCGACAGCGATGGCATGCATATTCCAGTCACGATTAATTCTACTTTGTCAGATTGAAGCAACGCCGTCATGCCCGCCGGGATGCGAGTATCCAGTGCCATGGATGGCAAGCTTGGATCCGTCCGTGGGGTCTGGATTTCGGCAATCCCCGCCGAAATGACGAGCACTACCGAGAATCTGACAAAGTAGAATTAATGACTCCCCTTAAACTCGACAAGATGCCCCCTCTCTCGGTCGTAGTGGCGCATAAAGCAATTAGCCTATACTGGAACCAACGTTCTATAACCCAGAAACTTTAGTGAGTATGATTTGGAGTCTTTTGTGAGCACCGTTAAAGGACCAAAACTCGCTATCATCGGCGGTTCAGCGGGGTCATTGAGGGCTATCAAAGAACTATTCCGAGATGTCGGCGCGGAGACCGAGGTTGCTTTTGTGCTGATTCAGCATCGTAGCCCGGATCACAAGAGCATGTTGGCCTCGCTCCTGTCCGTCTGGACACATCTTCCGGCAATAGAGATCAAGGAAGGCATGCAACTTGAAGCGGGCCGAATTCATGTCGCGGCTGCCGGCATGTCGCTCAGTTTCAGCGATGGCATACTACACTTGACCTCGCCCGCATCGCCCGATGAACGATTCCATCCGATCGACGAATTCTGTCAAGCGGTTGTTGAGCAGAACAGCATGGATTTGGCGCTCGTCGTGTTATCCGGTACCGGCGTCGATGGTACCAAAGGAGGGGCGGCGATCAAACAAGCGGGTGGAATTGTCCTCGTCCAAGACCCGGTGGATGCTGACTTTAACGGCATGCCGACCAGTGCCATTCTGTCGGGGATAGCCGACCAGATCATGCCCGTAGTCGACATCGCGACCGTCTTGCAGGCATGGGCTAGCAAGCCAAGTACTCCGCCGGTCGTTGCCGATCCCAAACCAGAGCCGGAAGAGGATATTATTCACCGTATTCTCAGCAAGGTCCGTGATCGCTGGGGCAACGACATGAGTGGCTACAAACCCGCCACTATCCGGCGCCGCATTGCCCGGCGCATGGCTTCGGTGCGAATCCAAGATGTTTCCTCCTATCTCACCTTGCTAGACCGGCAAGCCGAGGAAATTGATCGGTTGGCCCAAGATCTGCTGATCGGTGTCACGGAGTTTTTTCGCGATCCGGAGGCCTTCCGCATCCTTGAGGAGGTGGTGGTTCCCGCCATCTGCCAAGCCAAAACGTCGAATGATCCGGTCCGCGTATGGGTGGCCGGCTGTTCCACTGGCGAAGAAGCCTATTCAATTGCGATACTTTTCTTTGAGTGGTTTGCCGCCCATGCACAGCCGCCGCTGATCCAGATATTTGCGACCGACATCGACGAAACGGCCCTCGCGGCAGCCCGCAACGGCAGTTTCCCCCAAGACGGCCTGAGCGGCCTAAGCCCGGCCCGGATCGAGCAATTCTTCGACAGCAGCAAGGACGGTTATCGGATCAAGAAAGGCGTGCGCGAATCCATCGTCTTCGCCTCGCACAACTTGATTGCCGACCCGCCGTTCTCCAAACTCGACTTGGTCATTTGCCGCAACGTCCTGATCTACCTGAATGCC
Source organism: Methylomonas sp. MS20 (assembly GCF_050275925.1). Lineage (NCBI taxonomy): Bacteria > Pseudomonadati > Pseudomonadota > Gammaproteobacteria > Methylococcales > Methylococcaceae > Methylomonas > Methylomonas sp. MS20. Next base: position 1,873,708 of record NZ_CP189962.1, on the reverse strand, counting down.
GAGGTCCAAAAGAAGCTCTTGGCGCTGTTCCATTTCGTGCTGAATCCGGAAGGCTACCTTTTTCTGGGCAGTTCGGAAAGCATCGGCCATCAGCCCGCTTATTTCCGCTCAGTATCAAAGCCTTGGCGTATCTATCGCAACCTTGTATCCGAGAGCGATACTCGCAAGGCGCCCCAGCTGCCGATTGCCGGCGCCGCCTCTCCGCGCCGCGGCTTCCCTTCCCTGCGGGAAGCCAGGAGTGGAGCTAACCCGTGGGGAGATACCCAATATTACCGCAGCCTGTTGGACCGGTTCGGCACAGTCCAATTGCTGATCAATGGTAACAATGAAGTCCTCTTCACGTCCGGGAACACCGCCTCTTATCTCGGCGTGCCGGTCGGTGAGCCTTCCCTCGAGATATTCAAGCTGGTACGCCCATCTTTGGTCACGATACTGCGTTCCGCGATCGGTCGAGCCAGAGAGCAACACGACAAGGTCGCGGTCACTATCGATCCCGCCGAGGGGGATGCCCTGATACGAATCGAGGTTACACCACTGGAGCAGACGGAAGCTGACGAGGTCCTGCTGATTGTGTTGAGCCCGCAGGAAAGAACCGAACAAAGTACCGTGGTTCAAACCGGCAGCGCCGGCGAAACCTGGATTACCCAACAGTTGGACCGGGAATTGAATACGGTGCGTGAGGATTTGCACCGCACCATCGAACAATCTTGGCATTCCAGCGAAGAACTCAAGACCGCCAACGAAGAAGTGATGGCGATGAACGAGGAACTGCAGTCGGCCAATGAAGAACTGGAAAGTTCCAAGGAAGAGCTGCAATCCCTAAATGAGGAGTTGTCGACGACCAATGCGCTGCTGGATGGCAAAGTCTCCGAACTCGAGACCGTTAATGCCGATCTCGGCAACCTCTTGAATAACAGCGATACGCCCACGTTGCTGCTCGACAAGGCATTGCGTATCCGCCGTTTCACTCCCGCCTGCGCGCAACTGATGCGTGTGATTCCGGGCGACTTGGGCCGCCACCTCGACGACATCGTCCGCCACTTCGATGATCCGGAACTGGCGCGGGATTGCCTGCTGATCATGCAAGGGGGCATTGCGCCCGAAGTGGAAGTTCGCAGTACCGCGGGGCGTTGGTATTTGCGCAAGGTCCTGCCCTACAGAAACCTCGATGGCCGGATTGTCGGCGTCGTTCTTACTCTGCCCGACATTACCTCCGTTCGACAGGCCAACGAAGAGATACGCCAATCGGAAGCGCGGCTGCGCGAGAGCGAAGGCCGCTACCGTCAGGTGACCGAATCCTTACCGCAACTGGTCTGGACCTGCAGGCCGGATGGTCCCTGCGATTATCTAAGCCCGCAGTGGCTGACCTATACCGGCACGAGCGAGGCCGAACAACTGGGCTATGGCTGGCTAAATCAGCTCCATCCCGATGATCGTCAACTAGCCATGGACCATTGGCTGGCAACCGCCGCACACGGTCTGCCGTTCGAGATCGAGTTCCGTATCCGCCGGCATGACGGTCAGTATCGCTGGTTCAAAACCGTCGCCCAGCCGGTCAGGAACGATGCCGGCGACATCGTTAAATGGTTTGGTTCCAATACCGACATCGAGAACCTCAAACAAGCCGAGGCAGCCCTGCGCGAACGGGAACACCGGCTGGACTCTATCGTTAGATACTCGCCTTCGGTCCTATCGCTCAAACACCCGGATGGCCGCTACGCCCTGGCCAACCCCAACCTGCAACGCATTCACCATCTGAGTGAGGCGCAGATCATCGGCAAGACCGATTTTGACTTATACCCGGAGGCGACCGCCCGGGTCCTCCAGGCCCACGACCAGCTGGTTCTGGAGAGCATGGCCCGCCACTCCATAGAGGAAAGCGTACCGGTGGACGGTGTGCCGCGCATCTACTTATCCCACATCTTCCCGATCCTCGACGACGCGGGCCGGGCCGAATACATCTGCCGCATCGCCCTCGACATCACCGACCGTAAGCGGGCGGAAAATGAACTACGCGAGAGCGAGAGCCGCTACCGGCAAGTAACCGAGTCCCTGCCGCAGCTGGTCTGGACCTGCACACCCGACGGCACGTGCGATTACTTGAGCCCGCAATGGGTAGCCTATACCGGCCTGAGCCAGGCCGAACAACTGACCTATGGCTGGCTCGATCAGATCCACCCGGATGACCGCCAGCGGACTATCGATGGTTGGATGGCGACTGCAGCTCAAGGCCTACCGTTCGAGATCGAGTACCGCATCCGGCGGCATGACGGCGAATATCGCTGGTTCAAATCCCTCGCGCAGGCTGTCAGGAATGATGCCGGGGAAATCATCAAATGGTTCGGCTCCAGTACCGACATCGAAAGCCAAAAGCAAGCTGAAGACATTCTACGGACCAGCGAGGCAGCGCTGGCCAGTCTCAATCAACGTTTGGAGGAACAAGTCGAGCGGCGTACCCGAGCACTGAATGAAGCCCAACGCATCGGTAAGATTGGGAGCTGGACGCTGGACCTGGCGACCGACAAGGTAGCCTGGTCGCCGGAACTTTACCGGATGTTCGAGATAGAGCCATCGGCCGAAGCGCCCGACTATTCCAGACAGGCAGCCATCTTTACCTCGGACAGCTGGGAGCGGTTGAACGAAGCATTGCATCGGACCCGCGAGACCGGCGAAGCCTACGAACTTGAGCTGCAAACTCAACGCGCGGATGGCAGTAGAGGGTGGGTATTTGCCTGTGGCGAGTTGGTAAAAGACGACAGTGGAGCCGCCATCGGCCTGCAAGGCGTGGCGATGGACATCACCACGCGCAAGAACGCTGAATCAAAATTGGCGGCAAGCGAGCACCAACTGCGCATTTTATTTACAGACTCACCCGACGCCTACCTCATCATGGAACTCGACGGCGGCAAGATCGCGGACTGTAATAAAGCCGCCGAGAAGATGCTGAGAGGCACAAGAGCCGAGATTATCGGCCTGACACCGGATCAAGTGTCACCGCCGCAACAGCCTGATGGCCGTACCTCACAGGAATCGGTTCCCGAAAAAATCAAAAAGACGCTCGAGCAAGAATACAACCGGTTTGAATGGGTACACCGTCGCTTTGATGGCGAAGACTTCTGGGCCGAGGTAACGGTTTCGCCTATCGATTATTCGGGTCGCAAGGCCTTGATGGTGGCGTGGCGTGACATTAGTCAACGGAAACAACTCGAATTGGCGCTGCAGCAACAGCAGCAGGCTTTGAAAAGCGCCAACGAAAATCTGCAACTGCTCAATTCAATGGTGGAGGATAGTGCCGACCCCTTTTATGTGGTGGATGCCGACGATGGTTTTCGCCTGATCTTTGCCAACAAGGCTGCCTGTAAACATTATGGATTTCCCAAACAGCAACTTCTGACGATGCGAGTCCCGGATTGGGATCCGGATGTTAGTTCGGAAAAACTCCAAGAAGTCCTCAGCGAGATCAAAACCGCGGAGCATTTAACGATCCAGACCCGCCATCGCGTTGCCACCGGCGAACTGATACCGGTGGAGGTCTCTATCAATCTTCTTCAGGGAGACGGCCGGCAGTACTTATATGGTTATTTCTTCGACATTCGTAAACGTCTGGCCTTGCAGGAAGCCCTGAACCAGGCCAAAGAGTCCGCCGAACAAACCGCTCTAGCCAAATCCGAATTTCTCGCCAATATGAGCCACGAGATCAGGACGCCGTTGAACGGTGTGCTGGGCCTGGCCCAGATCGGCTACCGCGATAATGCCGGCCGTCCCAAAGTGCAAGAAACCTTTGGACGCATCCTCGACTCGGGCAAACTGCTGCTGACCGTCATCAACGACATCCTCGACTTTTCCAAGATCGAGGCCGGTAAACTCGATATCGAAACCGTGCCCTTCGACCCGGCCGAAGTCGTGGCAGAAGCTATCCAGTCCTTTACTACCGTGGCTTCCAGCAAAGGCCTCAAGCTATCGGTAGAGAAGATTGATCTGCCCGTTCGCTGCCTGGGCGATCCGATACGCATTTCTCAAATTCTCCTCAACTTGCTGTCCAACGCCGTCAAATTCACCGAGCAAGGTGAAATCAGCCTCTCAGCTTGGCGGGATAGCGGTGACTGGGTATTTGCGATTCGCGATACCGGCATCGGCATTCCGCCGGAAACGATCGCCCGCTTGTTCCAGCCCTTCGAACAGGCGGACAGCAGCACGACCCGCAAATTCGGCGGAACCGGCCTCGGCCTGGTCATCAGTCGCCGTCTGGCAGAATTGATGGGCGGCTCGTTGACCGTGGGGAGTACGCCTGGGATAGGTAGCACCTTTACCTTGCGGCTAACGCTGCCTGAAACCGAACTCCCCATGACCGTTAGCCCTCTGGCAATAACGGGAACCCGGCGATTGACCGGTTTGCGGCTGCTGGTGGCTGAGGATACCGAAATCAACCGAGTCGTCATCGAAGGTATGCTCTTGGACGAAGGCGCGGAACTGCTAATCGTCGAGCATGGGCAGGCGGCTGTCGATGCGGTTACGCAGGCGACCCGGCCGTTCGATGCCGTCCTGATGGACGTGCAGATGCCTGTCATGGATGGACTGGAAGCCACACGACGAATCAAGACTATCCGTCCCGACCTGCCGGTAATCGGTCAGACGGCCCACGCAATGAAGGTAGAACACGACAATTGCCTGGCTGCCGGGATGGTGGCGACCGTGACCAAACCCATCGCCATCGACCAACTGGTGGAAACCATCCTGGCACAGGTTAACGGCGCTTCCGCTTCGACATGCCCGAAGGCAGCAGAGTCAGTCCTCGAACGAGGCATTGAAGATCCGCCGAGTTTGATTGACTGGTCGGCTTTACATACAAACTTCAGCAAATACCCCAATTTGGTCGGGCGTATCGTTCAATTATTTCTCGACGCCCATACCAGCACCTCGGCGCAATTGCGCTATCTGGCAGCGGAAGGAAATTATGTCGCCATCGAATCTCTGGCCCACGAACTCAAGAGCGAAGCCGGTAACCTGCAGGCCAATGCCGTCATGCAGGTCGCAATTGAATTGACGACGATGGCTCGCAAACAGAAGGAGGAGGCTTTTGGTTTGGCTCGGCGGCTAGCCGAGATGATCGAGCAGATGCTGAAAGAATTGCGCGACTGGAAAACTCACAATGACCATTTTAATTAATCGGTTGTGCTTGGTTTATTAGATTCCGAATGGTCGCTTTACGGACTTACAGTTCGCGGAATCCGGATTCGGCTGACTGGCGGGTTAGGAGAAACGTAACAGGCGGCTAAGGGTCGTTTGCGTCAATTCGCCATTCCCAAACGCCGTCATTCACTGCCGGCGTAAAGGCATCGGAATCGATGGCCGAATTTGGATTGGAACCGGCGACCGCTTCGCGACCGGATGCCTGGCGGTGTTGAAGCTCGCGTAGGGCGCATTAGCGGTAGCGTCATGCGCCGAATGACATACGGTGCAATACGGCTACGCCTATTACGCCTTACGATTGCACTTTACGGCCTTGCTTGATCCAATCGCAGTAACTACGTTCGGTATGCAAGGAATAATGTTTCAACCGCATCACGCGACACACAGTCCAATAAGCTTGGCAATTTGGTGCTTGACACAAAACACCTACCTGATAAAGTCAGCGGCGAATTTAATACGCAGGCAAGGTTGCCTGAATTGGCCGCCAATATCAAGTTATCGAGGCAAACATGCCCACTTTTACGGATACGCAGGCAAAAGTGCCTGAAAAGGCGGTGAATATCAGGTTATACGGGCAGATTTGCCTGATAATCAATAGTTAAATGCGGGGCCAATCTCGAAAGGCTTGGAAAGCAATTAATTTATCGTAAAGAAATAGCAAATAATGGCTGAAGAAATCATGAAAATATGTTATCGCCTGGAGGGAAAAACCTTGCAGGTTAACATGCGTTCAACCAGACAAGGTTTTTCCCTCCAGGTTAAGCCATGATTTTCAGCGTCATTCGTGTTTCTTTGCTTGAATCAAAATTATTGTTTGGAAATGTCATCAAGGCATTTAACCAGTCGTTAAACCTGACCAAAACTCCGCTTCGCTCCGTTTTGGCAGGTTAACTCTATTCGTTAAATGCGGGGCCAATCTCGAAAGGCTTGGAAAGCAATTAATTTATCGTAAAGAAATAGCAAATAATGGCTGAAGAAATCATGAAAATATGTTATTACCTGGAAGGAAAAACCTTGCAGGTTAACATGCGCTCAACCAGACAAGGTTTTTCCCTCCAGGTTAAGCCATGATTTTCAGCGTCATTCGTGTTTCTTTGCTTGAATCAAAATTATTGTTTGGAAATGTCATCAAGGCATTTAACCAGTCGTTAAACCTGACCAAAACTCCGCTTCGCTCCGTTTTGGCAGGTTAACTCTATTCGTTGGGCGTCAAAAGGAGAACGCATTGCTTAGTCTCGAAAGTCCTCGTTGGTCTGAGCTACAGCATGCCTACGGGCACGCCTCCGACATTCCAGCTTTGCTAGAGCAACTAGCTGATGTTCCAGACTCCTCGGATGACAAAGAACCTTGGTTCACTTTGTGGAGCGCTCTCGCTCATCAAGGCGATGTTTACTCAGCATCATTCGCAGCAGTCCCGCATGTGGTACAGGCGCTTGCGTCTTCCCCCATGAAAGCGGACTTCACCTATTTTCAGTTTCCCGCATGGGTAGAGATATGCCGCAAGAAAAAAGGCGTACCCGTTCCAGAAGATATTGCTCCCTCGTACTTTGAGGCATTGTCACGGTTGCCAGCTTTAGTTGCGGCTGCCTCCGCTCGCGAATGGGATGACACCTTGTTGTCTTGTGCTCTCTCTGCCATTGCAGCATCAAAAGGCCAAGTCGCTGTTGCTGAGGCAGTTCAGGAGTTGTCGCCGGAAGTCGCCGAGGAGTTCATGCAGTGGTTCTTCGAGCGATAAGCCGCCCAACCCGGCAGTCGAGTGGGACGCTCCGCCTATCGGCGTCGCGCCCCTCACTTTTACGTTATGCGTGTTACTCCCATGGCCGGTAATCTGTTCGTTTCGAGCGCGTTGGACAATTGGCATCGGCGCCTGAATGCACAGGAAAATGTGCCGCAGCACGGGTTTAGAAGAAACACCACTGTTTATACGCTCGTCTGTTACGTAAATAACATCATTGGCTGTTATTTGGGGCACAACACCGAACCCATTCCCCTTTTCATTCAGCGTGGCAGGGTACACATGCTTCAAAGCCCGGCATCTGAGGAATGGCGCCCTTACTATGGTCTGGTCTCTGAGTATTTCGAAGTGATGGAACGTCATCTTCAAGAGCATGGGATTTCATCTGTTTATGAGTAATGCCAATGAAACCACGCATAACATGGCGCTCAACCTCGCTCCTTTCAGTCGCTGGACGCTGCGCGATAAAGCCGCGCAGCGCCGGTTAGCTCTACGTTGGGCATCACGAGCATGAACTCACGGGAACTTGAAGCACTAGGCGAACCCGATCTCAAAATTGCGGGCCTTCATCTATGGGTACATGGCCGCGAGTTTCCTCAATCCGAGGACTACTGGGATGGCAATTGGCTAAGAGTCACGGCCTATTGCTTGTATCCAAATTCTTCTGTACGTACACATGGCTCCATTGTTCATTTGGGAGAAATTGCTGGTCTTCTTCGGGAAACGGAGAGTCTTTATAAAACACTCCAAGGCCAAGCCGCGCTGCAGTGCATGGAACCGTATCTCGGAATAGAACTCTTGGCGCAAACAGGTGGGCACATACGAGTAAAGATATCTATTACCCCAGATCACATGACTGAAACCCACAGCTACACAGACAACATTGACCAATCGTACCTTCCGCCCATTGTTGCGGGGTGCCAAGCGATCCTTGCCAAGCTGCCGCTGAGAGAACCCGAGGCGCTAAATAGATGAGCAAAACGCCCAACAATGCGGTCAACAGGGACGCCCAAACAGCCGGCTTCGCCGCCTGTTTGGCCACCCGTTACCTTAAACGTTATGCGCGAAAGAGCTATGGAAACTGAAATCATCGAATCCGCAGTTCCGCTCAGTGAATCGGATATTGAGCGTATAGAAGAACGAATTGGCATTAAGTTGCCGTCGGAACTAAAGATGTTTCTGCTAAAGTCCAATGGAGGTAAACCAAAACCGGACACCGTTTGCTTCGAGGGCGAATACTTTGATTCTGTTGCTTTCTTCTATGGTGAAGAGTTCCGTTCGTATGTGTCAGACCTAATACTGAGTACGGAGAACTATCGAGACTTAATTCCGGGCCACTATCTTCCCTTCGGCGAAAGCCTTGGTGGCAATGTCTATTGCTTGAGTCTAAAAGACGAAGACTATGGCGCTGTTTACTATTGGGATCATGAGATGGCAAATTATGACGGTGAGCCTTGGGAAGAGAATATGACAAAGTTGTCCAATGCACTTTCAGAATTTATTGATGGGCTGCATGAAGAATGCGCATAACCCGTCGCTTCACCCGACCAAAAACCGCGATGCGGTTTTCGTCGGGTGAGCTTGTCGTTGGCCCTCACTATTGGAGCCTCTTTTATGAAATGGTGTCTAGCCTTACTCGTCGCGCTTCTTCCGCTTGCCGCTCAAAGCGGATGGATTGATCCGAGCGGAAAGCCCATTCCTGATTCTGACAACATGCGCAGTGCTGGAGACTTCGGCATTCAAATCGTTCTTACTGCGAACGAAGGTCAGTTTCGCCAAACATGGAACTCATCCACGCCCCCGCCGAAACTGACTACTACCAACACGGTACGTCTAGGCGAAACGGTCTCCGCACTCCTCATCTTTCATGGCTGTGCGCCGAATGTCGGTGGCGTTTGCGACGTGGTATCTGATTTCATCCTCGAAGGGCCAGATGGAAGCAAAATGACGGCGGGTGGTGGCCCAGTTTGGTCTGGAAAGCCCATGCAGCAACGCCTCTTACAGCTCGGCCAAGCCAGTATGACTGTAGGCTTCGACAAGACTGATCCTGTTGGCGACTACAAGGTCACAGCGACCGTCAAAGACAAAGTTTCTGGCCGAGTCCTTTCTGTTACAGCGCGACTGAAAGTCACGAAGTGAGTTGTTGCGCCGTGAGGGCCAATCGGTTAGCTTCACGTTAGGCCGCGTATGAGGGCTGCAGTCGCGCTTGCGTTCCCGGTTTTCGCCACGATTGCCGCGATCGGTCAATCGATCATCCGCGAAAAGCGAAACAGAAGCCCATCCGCGTACCGAGCCACAACCAGCCTCCTATTGACCATCTTGCTGTTCAACGTCGCAGGGTCCTTCTTCTTTGGCGTATATATTGCTATCGACAATCCGAAGACCGCAAAAGACGCTCTTTGGTTCATGCCACTACTTTTCGCACCCGTCGAGTACTGGCTCCGTTTTGGCCCTGCACTCGTCGCGGCCGCCGCGGTGTTTGCACTGATATCCGTGCAACTGCATCGATCGAAGAGTTGCTCTTTCTCGTTACGAAAAGACTCGCAAAGTAGTTCAATCCTATCGGTCAGCAAAATCCGGTTTCGTTCCGCCAAATTGACTGTGAAAAAATAACAACCGCCTTTGAGGCGATGTCGGCGATATTCTGTCATATCGCATTTACCGGCGCTTCGATTGATGGGTTTCGCTTCGCTCTACCCATCCTACTGTCGGCCATTGGCTTACCTCCGGTCATTGGCCGACTTTGGGTCGGAACCGGCGACCGTTCCGCGACCGGAATGCCTGGCAGTTTTGAAGTCGGAATCGCTCGCGGGTTCGATCGGAATATGCAAGAGTCCTATCGAAGCCTGAACGGCAACATACTTGCCGCTGTAAATGAAAATCCCCGTCCGTCCCGCTTTTTGCCTTGCGTTTATTGCTCGGAGCGTTGCTCGCAACTCTTTTAGTATTAAGGGAATCACTATTTGCCTTGCCCGCAAGGCTTTTAGTGTTACGCACAAGGCTCGGAGCCTTGCGTATATTGCTCGGAGAATTGCGCGCAACTCTTTTAGCGTTGCGGGAATCACTTTTTGCCTTGCGCACAAGGCTCGGAGCCTTGCGTGTATTGCTCGGAGCGTTGCGCGCAACTCTTTTAGCATTACGGGAATCACTATTTGCCTTGCCCGCAAGGCTTGGAGCCTTGCGTGTATTGCTCGAAGCGTTGCGAGAATCACTTTTAGTGTTGCGGGATAGACCTTTTGCGTTGCGATCAAGACTGGAAACCGCGTTAATTGCCGGATTCGCGTTGAAAGCGCTGCTCCGGCGGCCAACCCGATACCCAATCAGCGGTCACGGCGTGGTTAAAACGGTTTACGGCGAGTCGGGCCGGCCGGCTCGCCGCGTAATGCAGGATTTTCGGCGATCGGCAGTCCTTAGGTAGCCGCTTTCGGTTTAGCGCCGCGATTAAAACGGACCGACATTGCTTGCCGCAGCGTTTCCAACGCGGCGCCCTTGCCGGCAATCTTTAACGAGGCATAGGCATCCAAACTAAAATTGTAAATATCGCTGCCCAGGACCATGTCGGTATCCTCGCCGCGACTCAACAAATCCCGCAAGCGATGCAGGCGCGGGCGTAATTGATCCAGCGCGGTAAAATCGGCCACGGCTTCGTTGACATCCAGGCTGGGCGGCAGCGCTTGCGGATTTTGACCGGAGACGATGAGCGTCTGCCGGCAAAACGCTTCGGTCTTATCGCCCATCTTCGCCAGACTATGCCGTTCGTTGGGCGATAGATTGAGAAAGCTGGAAAAATGACTTTCCAAAACACTCAGCGCCGCATCGATTTCAGCGAGCGCGCTATCGGTAAAACTGATTGAAATCAAATTTTGACTCATCGTCATCTCCTTAAACTGATTACCAAACGCGCGGAATAAGCTGTCGTTCCGCGTATTAAAGCCTAGCCAACATTTAAAAAAATGACTGATTTTTTATGTTAGTTTAATTACTGACGGATTTGTCGAAAACCGGCCAATTTAGCCAGTCTGGGCTTGGCAATTAGGCAGGACTACGCCTAACGGAAGCAGCGAGCTTATATTTCGGAAATGCCCAAGTGTTAGACAACGGCATCAAATTTGGCGCAAAATCCGACAACGTAGAATTGAGCCTTTTAAAGACGGTACGGGAATCCCAAATGAAAAACCGCCATCAGTGAAAAATCTCCGCACTGATCGCTAACGGTAAAAACACGGAATCCATCGCAAAGCTGAACGGCAGATCGACCAGCGGATAGCGTGGAGCTTCGGTCTTGAGTTTTCGGATAGTCGGATTGTCGTTTTCCAACGCCGCCCAATCCAGCCGAGTGCCGCAGTAGATGAATACGCGCTCGTACAACGGAACTTCGGCATTTAAGCTTTTGAAAGTGGCGCAGCCGGATAGTCCCATACTGCAAAAAACACAGATGACGATATTCTCGAATGTTTTCAACTTATTCCTGTTATATGATTGCCTTCAACCTACCATCTAGCTTATCACGTCAAATAAGCTAAAACTGTTGCTCACAAGGAATGCCGTCATTGTCACCATCCATCTTCGTATCAGGGCAATTCCGGAGATAAAAAACAGCTTCCTCATACGACCCCATTTCCGAGCAATACACCTTACCTTGACACTGAAAATGTTGAATGGGTTTTTCGGGTTCAGCAATTGGCAATACCGGCTGACCACTAGAGCCATTTTGATTCGCAAACTTGCTGAAGATTGAAACAGCGGCAACTATAAGCAGCACAGGAATAAATCTATATCCTGATTTCTTATACGGTGGTCTATAGGTGTTGCGGCTTCCGTGAGGTCTTTGTTCCGGTAAAGTGGATTTCGGTGTTTTACGCTTTCTGTCAATTGGAGCGACTGTTAAAACCGGAGACACGCCTTCTATTTTTGCGTTGATCGCGCGTAGCTTGCCATTATCATCAAGATTTGTTTCGTAATAAATAACGTCTCCAACAACTGGAGAACGGCTCATACTTTTCAAAGCCGATATGTGGATAAAAATATCGGCGCCGCCTGACTCCGGTTTTATGAAACCGAAGCCTCTTTCTTCTACCCAACCAACCAGTTTGCCCTTTTCCGTTTCCATCGCTTAGTTATTTGTCATTTTAGGATTCAGCAGCCAACTCACTTGCAATTATCTCAGCCTGCTTTAACACGGTTTCTGTAGCCAACAATTGCATATCCGGCGGATAGCCGCACTCGGCTCTCCCCTGAGCGATCAGCCGGTCCGGAACACCAAGGTCCGATTGTTGGCCGGCATTTCTACATCGGCTACAGCCGTCAAGCCGGCCGACGCCGCCAAGTCGGCGATCCATTCGTAATCCTTGATGCCGCTACGCGGATCGCGCTGTTTCAACCATTCGTCGAAGCGGGCATTGCTGTCGCTAGTGTAGCGGCCTTGGTAATTGAAGGGGCCGTAAAAGCACGCGGTCGCGACCGGGCTTAGATAAGTCCGCAGCTTTTCGAACAAGATTTCGACTTCGGCATGCCCCATGATGTGCAAGGTGTTGGCGGAGAACAAGGCATCAATGCCGTTACAAGGCCAGATCGCGTCGGTCACGTCCAAGGCCAGGGCCGGGCGCAGATTGTCCAGTCCGGCTTCGTCGCACCACAGCGCGATACCGGGCAAATGCTCGGCGCGGTCGGTGGGCTGCCATTCCAGATGCGGCAAATGCCTGGCAAAATGGCAAGCATGCTGGCCGGTGCCGCTGCCGATCTCCCACACCGTCGCCGGCTCGGTAAACGCGGTCTTTAACACTTGCAATATCGGGTCTTTGTTGTTTTCGAAGGCTTGCGAGAAGGGCTTAGCTGTCATTACGGTTCTGGTCGGGATTAGTATGCCGGGTATTATGCTATTGATTCGGCGCGACGATCACAATGCCTGGAGCAATTGCCGAGACGGCAGCAACCCCAACGCGACAACCGCAAAACCATCCCGCAAGCCATCGACAACAAAACATCCAAGTCAGCGATGATTTAAAGATCATCCCTGTTGGGGTTCGTTGCCTCACTCTCAACCTATGTCTCTGGCCGATTTTCACCTGCCTAAGCGCCACCCAATACCTCCCATGCATCCGTTGCGTTTGACAACGGGGCGTCTCCGCCGGTAGCTTAATGACAGAAGAGTCAGCCCACGGCCGATCGCCGACTGCGGTTAAATGCCAATTGCTTACCAGTACACTGAAGCCAAAATACGCACCTTGAATGCGACTATAACCGACCATTTCATCGCCCAGTTGTGGACAGAGGCCTTGGCAAACGACTTGCGGACGTTTTTGACCGGCCGGGTCAAATGCCCGGAAGCCGCCGAGGACTTGGCTCACGAAACCTATTTGCGTTTCTACAAAAGCGCCCATACCAACCTGCCGGACAACGCCCGAGCCTTGGCGTTTCGCATCGCGGTCAATCTGGCGATCGATTATCAGCGTCATTGCAAGGTCAAAAGCCAAATTTTGGCCGACATTGACGACGAACTATTGGCCGACACCGTGGCTGACCACGCCCAGACCGATCCGTTGCGGATTCTGCTGTCGCGCGAACGCTTCGGCACGATGGAAGCTGCATTGAGCGAATTATCCGCCGACTGCCGCACCGCATTTATCCTGAACAAAATCGAAAACCTGTCCTACGCGGAAATCGCCGGTCGCCTGAATATCTCGCAGCGCTCGGTCGGCAGGCTGCTGGAACAGGCGATTTTGCATTGCATGCTGCGGCTGGAGGATTGATATGGATACAGGTCACACCCTACTAGCAGGTATCGAGTCCCTGCTGCCCTTTTCGGCAGTCGAATGCCGCCGATGACCCGCAACGATCCGAGCGCCTTAGACTTGAAACGCCAAGCCGTGCGCTGGCTGGTGCGCCTGCGTTCGGACGATTTGAGCGAAGCGGAAACGCTGGCATTCGCCGAGTGGCTGTCGCAGGATTACCGCCATTCCGAAGCCTTCGCCGCGGCGGAAAACACCCTGAACGAGATGGCCGTTGTCGCAACCCATTCCGAAAAATTGGCCGTTACGCTCCCGCCGCAGACTGTGTCACCGACGCATCCGCCCGAGCGGCGGTCGCGGCAAGCTGCGCGGGGCCGATATTGGCTTGGCTCCGGCCTAGCGATGGCGGCGGTTTGGCTGTTGGCCGTGCTCACGATTATGCCCAGACAAAGCCATCTGCTTGCCGACTATTTTAGCGACTACCATACGGGCACCGGCGAACAGCGCCAACTCGAACTGGCGGACGGTAGCCACCTGCTGCTCAATACCAATACCGCGATTTCGGTCGACTTCAACGCCGACGTACGGCAAATCGTGTTGCACCACGGCCAGGCTCGTTTTCAGGTGGCGGCCGATGCGGCGCATCCGTTTCAGGTACAAGCCGGCGAACTTAACGTGCGGGCCTTGGGCACTGTTTTCGACGTCTACCAAAGCGGCGGCCAGACTCAGGTCATCGTGGAAGAACATGCCGTACTCGCCTTGCCGGCCGGCCGGCAGGCTGCCGACGGCATCAGGATCGAGCAGGGCCAGCAACTGAGCTATCGGCCCGGTCACACAGGCACATTGGAAACGATCGACTTAGAATTGGCGCAAGCCTGGCAGCAACGGCAATTGATCGTCAGCGACCGGCCGCTGGCGGATCTGGTTAACGAACTGGAACGCTACCGCCTGGGGCGGATTTATATCGCCGATGAAACGCTGAAACAGCAACATGTCACCGGCGTATTCCCGCTGGACAATCCGGATGTGGTGCTGGAAACCTTGCACAAAGTCCTCGGCATCCGTGCTACCCATCTGGGCCCGTGGGTGGTATTGCAGCGCTAGGCATCTCGTGCCATCAGTTCCCAGCACTCAATCTCGGCAGAAAATCGCCACGGCATGACCAGCGTGCAGGAGTAGTGATCAGCGGCCAAATGCATGCGGGCAACACTTTTTTTGGCTAGGTTTGCTCGGCCAATCGTTGTTTATAAGGAGATTAATATCATTCACCCGGAGGAAAGATGAACAACAGCGGTTATCCAGACCAATGCTTAGCTAAAGGACGCCCATCGCCATATTCCCTACACCCGTTTACCGCCGCAGGCCGGGTGTCGTTATTGATCGGCAGCATGCTGATCAGCCAACCCTTGCTAGCCGAGGAAATCAGGCATTATCAAATCCCCGCGCAATCGCTCAACAATGCGCTGACCAAATTCGCGTCGGAAGCCAAACTGATCCTGCTGTTCAATTCCGAACAAATCCGAGGCATCAACACGCGCGGCCTGGATGGCGATCTGACGCCGGAACAAGCCTTGCGCCAATTGTTGCAAGAGACGGGTTACCGCTTTCGCTTCGTCGATGCCCACACCGTCACCCTGGAAAAAGCCGAACACACCAACCCGCCCGCACCCGCCGACTCCAGCACGCTGCCTGCGGTGAAGGTGGTCGGCAAGGCCGAATACGATGCCACCGATCCTTATAACCCGAATTACGTGCTGCCCAATGCCACCGCCGGCACCAAGACCGACACGCCGATCATGGAAACGCCGCTGAACGTGCAGGTGATTTCCAAGCAGGTGTTGAAGGATCAGCAGGTGATTACCTTGGATCAGGCTTTGAAAAATGTCAGCGGCATCACGAGCAATTCTAACGGCAGTGGCAACGTCACCTTCGGCGGCACGAACCAATCGTTTTTTATCCGCGGTTTTGAATCGGAGACTTTTTTCCGCAATGGCTTTCGCTTGCAGCAAGGCGGGGCGAACCGGCAAATGGCGAATGTGGAATCCGTTGAAGTGCTGAAAGGCGCGGCGGCGATTTTATACGGACAAGTAGAACCGGGCGGCATGGTCAACGTGGTCACCAAGCAACCGTTGGCGACACCGTATTACGCGCTGGGCCAACAGTTTGGTTCCTACGATCTCTATCGCACCACGATCGACGCCACCGGCCCGGTCGGCAATCAGGACCGTTTGCTGTACCGGATGAATATGTCTTACCAAAACAACAACACATTTCGGGAATTTAACGGTAAAGAAGATGTGTTTCTGGCCCCCGTGTTGAAATGGAACATCAGCTCCCAAACGCAGGCGACTCTTGAACTGGAATACGACCACCAACATCTGGGCTTGGATACCGGATTCGTCCCGCTGTATAACGATAAAATCTTCACTGTACCGCGCAACCGTAATTACGGCGGCTATTCGCCATCAACCACCGAAACCGTTTATGGCGGCTTTAATTGGTCACACCAATTTAATGATGATTGGTCTATCAAACATCATTTTTCCGTCAATCAGCAGAATATCGCGCAACCGCATTTTGTCTTCCCTATTGCCACCGATGGCGTTGACGTGTCTAGACAATTGAACAGCTACGATACCCAAAACAACACGTACGCCACCAGCTTGGATTTGACAGGCCATTTTGATACTGCCGGGCTACATCATACGTTACTGATAGGCGGCGATTATTATCGGGTTGATTCGGTGTTTAAAAATTCAGTCAGCGATCCGCTGTCTAATATAAATCTGCTCAATCCAGTGCATCCCGGTACGCCTTTTACCCAACCGCTATACCCTTTGGTCATCAATTCCAGCCGCACCGACCAATACGGCGCTTATATCCAAGATCAAATCAAATTGCCGCATAACGTCCATGTCATGGGTGGTATCCGCTACCAAAATTTCCATCAGGATCATGTCGCTAATTTCCCCAGCTTTGACTTTGTCTTGCCTTCAGTCCAGTCCAATGATGCCGTCACGCCTCGCGTCGGTATTTTATGGCAAGCCGAAAACTGGCTGAGTTTGTATGCCAACTATGTCGAAAGCTTTGGCGTGAACACCGCTTTTACTTTTACGCCTGACAATAAACCGGTACCCCCGACGGAAGGCGAACAATACGAAGGCGGCATCAAAACCGAATTTTTCGACGGTCGCTTGCGGGCGACGTTGGCCTATTATGATTTGACTAAAACTAACGTCCCAACCTCCGACCCCAACCACCCCGGCTTTTCCATCTTGACTGGAGCGGTGCGTAGCCGTGGGCCGGAACTGGACATTAGCGGAGAAATTTTGCCAGGTTGGAGGGTCATTGGCACTTACGCAAATACCGATGCCCGCATCATCAAAACCGAGGAAACCGGTTATCAGGCGGTCGGCACGCGTTTTTGGAACGTCCCCCGGAATACTGGCAGCGTGTGGAGCACTTACGAACTACAAGCAGGGACAATGCGCGGCTTTAAATTGGGTGGTGGAGTGACCGTGCGCGACGGAGTGACGGCTTGTTGCAGCTTCCCCGCCTTCCAATTGCCCGGCTATGCCACGGTCGGTTTACTAGCGGCTTATAGTATCGATGTCGGCAAAAGCAAAATCACCGCCCAGTTGAATGTCGACAACCTATTAGACAATCACTACACCTCGAATTTATTTACCAATTACAACGCGCCAGTCGGTTTTAACGCCGGTAATGCCGATTTTGGCACACCACGTACATTTATGGGGTCGGTCAATATCCAATATTAACCGTTCAAGTAGCCGGTTAGGACCTTAGGCTGGGATAAGGTAACGAACCCCAACATTTTTAACCGGTTCGGCCTTTGCTGCTTGCCGATGGTTTTATTTGGTCGCGAGATCTCGCTTTTCTGTTTGGCTAGTGGCTCAAAGGTTGTCGTGTTGGGGTTCCTATCGTAACCTCAACCTACGCCCCCTTGGCCAGCTTCTTGTCCGCTACGCGGCGTTTTTGCAGCCAGCGTAAAATGCCAGTGATATATAAAATCAGCGGCGCGAAGCCGACGAGACACCATAAGATACGGCCTGTAAGTCCTAAAATCTGCCCGTCATGTAAAGGCCACAAGATATTCATAAACGTCTCGCCGGCGGTAAACTGGTTCGGGTCTTGCACCGCCAACACCGCGCCGCTGTACTGATCAATCCAGACTTTACTACGAGGCCGTTTGCGATTGGCTTCTCCCGCTTGTCTTTTGGCCACCATATAAACGCCTTCTTTGCCATCCGGCGTATTCACACCGCGCAATTCCGCGCCGGGAAAAACTTGGTCGGCAATTGCCACGGCTTGAGCAATGGAAATAGGCGAAACTGAATCCAATACCTCCGATTTAAGAGGCGGATTTTTTAAGTGGTTTTTTTTGATGGGTGAAAATACCGACACTAGCGGTGTAACGTAGTCTTTATAGCTAAAGGCAAAGCCGGTAAATGCCAGAATCAGCAATAATACCGAGCTATAAAATCCAGTAATCTTGTGTAAATCAAAGTAGTAACGCTCTCGGCTGGCATTGGGTTTTATGGACAATGCCTGTTTGAATTTACCAGTGCGTGGCCACCATAAATATAAGCCAGATAAACAGCTAATAAACAGAAATACGCCAAAGAAACACACCACTTTAAAAGCCAGTTCGCCGACTTCCTTGCCGATTTTACCCATCATAAAATCAGCGTGTAGTTCATAAATCAGACTAAATAAGGTTTGCCCCCAAAAATGCTGATCAATAATTTCACTAGTATAGGGATTTACCAGAATTTCCAATGGCGCAAATAACTCGTCCTGAGTTTCTTCGGGCTTTGGATACTCAATCCAAAGATAATCACTTAAATAACCCGGTAAAACGATGGCCCAACCGCCATTTCGTTGGGGATTAGCCGCCTTAACCGTTTGCATTACATCGTCCAAACTGCGTAGATCCTGGCTGCTTTGCTTTATCGCTGGCAACCCGAGTTCGTTGAGTTCGTAATAAAAAATATTAAAAGAACCGGTTAGCCCAAAAATAACAAACACAAACCCCACGCTAAGTGCCAGCATTAAATGCAGATTTAGCCAAAATTTACGGAGATTTTTAGCTAAAAACAAAATTGATAAATGATGGCGCTGTAATTTATTAGCCATAAAATAGCTCAAGAAGTAAGGTAGGCTCGGCTGACTTAAGGAAGCCAAACCTACGCAAACCCAACTTACCGGGTTACAAATACCGGTACTTTGGATTCAGTTAATATTCCAATTTCAACGATCCCATTACGGTAATAGGATTACCGGTAATAGTATTACTTGCCCCTTGTTGAGTCGCACCGGCATAATATTCTTTGTCGAGCATATTATTGATATTTAATTGCGTGGTTAGGCGAGTTTTACCAATCGGCTTAACATAAGCGGCCATCATGTCCATTCGCGCATACCCAGGCAACTCTAGATCAGTCCATGTTTTCCCCGCTCTCGAACCCACTAAAACTCCGCCGATACCTGCTTTAAATTCGGGAGTAAATTGATAGGTTCCCCATAAGCTTGCCTGATGCTCCGGCACATTTATTAGACGCTTCCCCAATGCCTCATCGGAATTTTCACCATTCTTAGTTATTCTGGCATCCGTATAGGCATAGGTTAAGATCAGATTTAAATCATCGGTGACACGCCCCTTAAGGTCGGCCTCAATTCCTTGGCTTCGAGCCTCTCCGGCTGTCACGGTGAAACCGGTATGAATAGGATCAGAAAGCTGGATATTCTGTTTTGTCAGATGATAGAAAGATACGATGCTGCTTAGTCTCTGATCGAAGAACTCCGTTTTAAAACCAGCCTCGAATTGCTCGCCAATTTCAGGCTTAATGGATTGGTTCCCATAGACCATTCCGGTATTGGCACTACCAAGGGATTCGGTATAGTTACCGTAAACAGAAAGCCATGACATCGGCTGATACAAAATACCAATCCGCGGACTGAACTTTTGATTGTCAGTGCTTTTATAATTGGCGCTCGCCACATCATAGCTACCCGTAGCAAAATCGAAACCTCGTCCAAAAGTTGCCCAATCGTAGCGGCCGCCGCCTAAGATATGGAGCTTTTCAAACAAGGTAATATGATCTTGAAAATACACGCCAAACCATTCTTCTTTCTCTCTCACCGCATAGTCGTAAGGCGAAGAATAAATGGCGGCCAAGTCAACGGTATTATAAGCCGGGTTGTAGATATCAACCGTTCCGCCGGTGTTGTTCCCGTTACAACACGCGAATCGGTTTTTATCGGCTTTTCGGGTTCTTCTCGAGAAATCGCCGCCGATTAACAATTCGTGTTTGGTATTGAACAATTCGACATTTCCAATTAAATCCAGGTTGGTTCCATAAGTATCATGATAGGCCACGCCAGTTATTGGAAATCGCCTTAACATTGTAGCGTTGAGCATATATTGAGGCTGAAGGTCGAAATAATTGATATCCCAATCCTCGTGCATAAACCGGTTCGTCACTTTCCATTGGTTATTAAATTTGTAAGACCAATCAAATGCCGTCAGCACGGAATTCATGGTGGGGCCTTTCGCCACATCGCCAAGGTAGGTATTAAATGCTACCGGCGCCGGACGATTACCAATCGTCGGTATTCCGTTGTCATTCACACGTTTATCGTGCTTGAACTCCAACTCGGCATTGGCCTCGAATCGGTCATTAGGCGTCCAACTCAGTTTGGGCGCGATAAATACCCGCTCGTCCCCCACGTATTTCTTGAACGAGCTTAAATCCTGGTAGGACGCGTCGAACCGATATTTCAGTGTCTTAGCGTCGTCGATGGGGCCGGTGGCCGCAGCCGTCGTACGGTATTGATCATAATTGCCGAACTGTTGCTGCAGAGAGTAATAGGGTTTATCCAGAGCTTGTTTGGTGACGACGTTGACCATGCCGCCGGGTTGAATTTGCCCGTAAAGCACCGCTGCCGGGCCTTTAATAACCTCTACTTGCTCGATGTTCGCAGGATCGGAATAGTTGGTATAACGCCGCAACCCATTACGATAGGTGGAAAAATTGGTGCTGAATCCCCGGATATTAAAGTTTTCGTAAAGATCCCCATAGTCAGGGCTTCTTTGTACGCCGCTGACATTCCTACTTAAAGCTTCCGTGATTTCGATATCTTGCTGGTCATCCATGATGGTGCGAGGCACAATCTGGATATTGACCGGCGTTTCCATCAATGCCATTTCCGTCTTACTGGCGGCGCTGGAAAGAGGGACGGAGTAATCCTTAGTATAAGGATCGGTTGAGTCGTAGCCTACTTTAGTACTAACCACTTTAACAGCCGGCAAAGTCGATGCCGCATCACTCCCAGTTTCCGCAACCTTGATCGCTACCGCGTTGTCATCCGTGATGATATACGTCAAACCGCTTCCCGCGAGGAGCTTTCTAAAGCCTTCTTCGACGGTGTACTCGCCGTCCAGTCCCTTGCTGGTTTTGCCGTCGGTCAATTTGGATTCCCCGGTAAACAGAATGCCGGCATCGCGCGCAAACTGGCTAAGTGCTTGTCCCAAGGAGCCGCCGCCGATGTGGTAGCTTTTCCTGTTGGTTATTTCTTCTCCCTGCGCTACCACTGAAGCGGTCAGCGCTGAAGCCAATAAAATCCCCTGTATAGCGTGGCTCAATCGGGATGAACGAAAGCCCGGATCGCAGCGATGGTGTGTGTTTGACATCGGTTTTTCTCCATTTGTGGTGTTTTCATTAACCAATACAAACGAGCAGGAAAAACCGGAACTGCGAATTGAAAAAAATTTAATAAATTTTTTAACGGATTGTTTTTAGATGGAAAAATAATCCGCTTTTTAAGCAACAATGCGCTTGGCGAGCCAGTGTCGAGCACCGTCTACAACTTTCCCATCCACTTGAACGGCGATGCCCGTTCGTCCTGAGCTTGTCGAAGGGCGCGCGGGATTTTTCATTCACCCGTTTGGTGAGTGTATTGCGAGCCGTCCATGCTTCGACGTTGCTCAGCACGAACGGCCCGCAATACACGCCAACTGCCCTTTTTAGGTTGAACGATATGGAAGATTATTACTTGGCCGCCGGCGTGTTGGAACGCGTACGCAAAGGTGAAGAACGCGTTTATTCATTAGATGAGGTGCAGGGATGATTAACGCGGCAGGACTTTAACCCAGAAAGGTAGCGGATGTGAGAGCTTGACCGGCAGGTTAGCCTCCAGAAACGCAAGAATTTTGTCGGTATCTTTCAGCGGGTAGGAACCGATGATCCGTAAATCGGCAATCTCGGGAGCGCAGGTGATATAGCCTGATCGGTAACGGCTCAGTTGCAGCAAAAACTCGCTGAGCGGCAAATCATCGGCAACGATAAAGCCTTGGGTCCAGGCCGGTTTTTCCTGGCTGTGTCGGTGGATCGGCTCAATGTGGTTTGAGGCAAATTGAACTTGTTGACCGGCACGTAGGATTTGTTTGGCCGATGTTGCATCGGCTGGTTGGATTTCTACGGCATCTTGAAATACGGCAACCCGCGTTAGATTTTGGTGCTGGCTAACGCTGAAGCGCGTGCCGAGGGCCTGCACCCTGCCTTCCAATGTATCCACCACAAACGGCCGTTTCCAGCCAATGGTATCGGCTGCTGTTTCGACGTAAATTTCCCCTTTAACCAGTTGCAGCCTGCGTAAATTAACCGAAAAATCGACGTTAACCGCGCTGCCGCTATCCAGAACAACGCTGGTGCCGTCGGCTAGGGTGATAGTTTTACTTTCGCCGAGCGCTGTGTGTTGATCGGCCGACCATTCCTGCCAATAGCGACCTCGATACATCTGCCAGCCGGACAATCCGGCCACACCCAATAGGGCCATGCTTAACAGCAGGCGTCTTCGATTGAGATCGGGGGCATTAAGCGCTTCGGCTGCGGCGAAGGCCGCTTGTGGCGGCAGCGATTTAAATTTGTCGGTATAAAACTCAACTCTGGCCCAAGCCATTCGGTGATCCGGATGCGAAGCCAACCAGGCTTGCCACTGTGCGGTTTCGTCAGGACGAACGTTGCCGGAGCTCAGAACCATAAACCACTCAGCTGCCTCCGCCACGACGCGGGGATGGATTTTTTGTCGATTTTCGGACGACATGTTCGGTTAGAACTCCACGCTCAGACATAGCACCATGGCTTGTACCATGTACTTTCTAACCATACGATCGCTGACGCCGAGTTTTTCGGCGATTTCGACGTAGGTAAGTCCATCGATCTGGGACATAAAAAATGCCTTGCGTGCCTTTACCGGTAAGCGATTAAGCAGTCCATCGATTTCTTGTAGCGTTTCCAGAATAATGGCATTTTCTTCCAATGACAGCGAAATGGCTTCAGGTAGTGCCGACAGGCGTTCCAAATACACTTGTTCAATGGTGGCGCGACGCCAATGGTTTATCAGTAAATTTTTGGCAATGGTAGCGAGGTAAGGCCTGGGTTCGTCCAAATCCAGTGTGCGACCCGATGCCATCACCCGTACAAAAGTATCGTGCGCATGATCTTCGGCTTGCAAGCGACATTGCACACGCTTATTCAGCCACCCCAGCAGCCAGGAGTGGTGCTCGCGATAAAGCAGGGACAGGGCTTCACTCGTCAGTAATTCCGTCGCCATTAATCACTCCTGTCTACGATTGAAAGATGTGGCTTCAATGCATCATGCGGGCGGTTGATCATAATTTTGCTTGCCTCGCTCCATCCGTAAGATTGCTGATTTTGTCGCCCTCAAGAGAGCTTGTTTTTTACCAAAAGCCTTCCATTCAAGCAAAAACTATTCCACTGCATGTTTCGCGCAGTATTCTGTATTGCGGTTTATTGTTGAAATATACGACTTACATGTAATTCGGCATTGATAACAAATTCTAACCAAGCCGATATTTCAACAATGTCCTAACTCTACTTTGTCAGATTTGTTCAAGACCGTCGTGCCCGCCGGGAAGCGGACATCCAGTGTCATGGAGGGTAGGCTTAAATCCGTCCTTGAAGCCTGGATTCGCTCCACGCTCTAACGGATCCGGCCATCCATGCCGGAATGACGATGCTTATTGTGTAAGCAGACCACGTAGCAACGGCCGCCCATCAAGAAACTCTAGGGAGCACTGTGTCATATGACTTATTTTGGCGATGAAAAGCATGTGAAAACACGTAACCGCGAGACAAAAATACCAATCGCGGCGAAAGCCCTTCCTACGCCTATCTTTTTCTTTTATTGCCCCCCTTTAACCACCGTTAGGAACGATTTGTAGAACAGGCTTTTGATGGACCGCGCGACAATCGACTGAATTTTCGGATCGAGAACAGTCGATAGCGGTTGTCAATGCGGGATTCCGGACCTGGGCCGGTTTATTAAGTTTTAGGCTTAACTACCGGTTCTACGCAAACGGTACGCCATACCCAGCGACACTACACAAAAACGCCGATCCCACTGGGATCGGCGATTCGAAAACATGCGCTGGAAATGATCCCAGTGTGTCGGCGGAATCAACTTTCGCCGGCTCTGACCTCGAATTCGATTTTCCATTGCTGCTGCTCGCGCCGGGACACGGCGCGCAATTCCAGCGTGCCGACTTCTGTAACCGCCGAGGACAGATAGACCGGCACGATGTCGCCGGCGGCGCGGCCTTCTTCCGGCAGGGTGATTTCGATTTCGTCGAGTTCTTCCAACTCGTCGTCGTGCCAGCTTTCCAGCCGGGTGCCGACCTGGTCTTCGCGGCGGGTTTTGGAGCCGAAGAAGCGAAAGCGTACCGGTTCGCCGACGATCAAGCCGAATTCGTCGTTGGGCAGGTTTTGCTCGGTGCCCTCTTCCATGCCGAACGGCGCGATGCACAGCGCTTCGATTTCCGGCGCCAAGCCGGGTACCGCCGGCATCGCGCTTTCGACGCCGACGTAATAGGCCGCCGCCGTGCCGCCCTTGATGCGCACACCCTTGCCTTGCCGAACGAAGCCGTAATAAGCCGCACCGCGCGCCACCGCCAAATCCAGATCGGCGCCTTGCAGCAAGCGCGCTTCCGGGGCTTGTTCGGCTTGCAGCCAGCCGTTCAGGATTTGCATCAGGCGCTCGGCCAACACGCCGGCCTTCAACACCCCCCCGTTGAACAGCACGGCGGTCGGATGCAAAAAGCTGGCATGCTCGGGCAGATTCACCGCCTGGAATTCCTCGGTCGCCTGGCGTTGGCGTGCCAAAAACGCCGCCAGATGGCGAGTAATGCCCGCGTCTTGCGCGTACGGCAGACCAGCGCTACGCAGACCGCTACGCGGCCGACTGACCGGCTTGTCACCGGCTTGGGCATTGGGCAAAAAGCCTTCGACCAAGACCCGATTGAGTTCGTCGCGGGTCAGTTCGGTACGCAAGGTGCCGCCGATCAGCGACGAACCACGGCTGGCGACTACCAGCGGCATGCTGCCCAGCTCGGGCTGGTTGAACAGCTTTTCCTTGGCCTCGCGGCAACCGTGCGTTAGGGACTGAACCTGCCAGGATTCCAGCTTCTTGCCGCTGTCCTGTTCCAGCTTGGCCTTAACGGTATAGGCCAGCGCCAAGTCCATGTTGTCGCCGCCCAGCAGGATATGGTCGCCGACCGCGACGCGGGTCAATTGCAGATTGCCGTCCTGCTCGGTCACCGCGATCAACGACAAGTCGGTGGTACCGCCGCCGACATCGACGACTAAAATCACGTCGCCGACCTTGACGTGATTGCGCCAATCGCCTTCGCTGTTTTCGATCCAGCTATACAACGCGGCTTGCGGTTCTTCCAGCAGCACGGCTTGTCCTAGGCCGACCGCGCGCGCGGCTTCGACAGTCAATTCCCGCGCCGCCGGGTCGAACGAGGCCGGTACGGTGATGGTCAAATCCTGGTATTCCAGCCGGTCTTCGGCAAAGCGATGGTTCCAAGCATCGCGCAAATGTTGCAGATAGGCCAGGGTCGCGGCGAACGGCGAAATGCGCTCGACCTCGTCCGGCGCCTCGGCCGGCAGAATCGGCTGCTTGCAATCGACGCCGGCATGGCACAGCCAGCTCTTGGCGCTGGCGACCAGCCGGATCGGCGTCTTGCCACCCAGATTGCGGGCGATTTCACCGACCAATTTGTCCGGCTTGGCCGACCACGGCAACGCGGTCGAGCCTTCGGCCAATTCCGCCGGGTGGGCCAGATAGGTAAACGACGCCAGCTGCGCTTTGTCCTCGATCTGGCCCGGTCCGATCAATTGCGGGATCGCGAATACTTCGATCGCCACTTGATCGTCGCCGGCCTGCAAATCGACATAGGACAGCACGCAGTGAGTGGTACCCAAGTCGATACCGACCGAATAACGGGCACTCATAATTCCACCTCGGCCGGCGCGACGATTTTGGCGTTATGGCCTTCGGTCAGTTTGGGCAGGCGCAAATCGGTAACTTGCCAGCCTTTGTGCACCAAAGTACCGGTGAACGGAGCCTGGCCGACGATATTGCCGGTCAAGCGGAACGACGCGGCGTCGAAGCCGGGATTCAAGGTGACGCGGTTGCCTTCGGCATCCGAACTGACCGGCGCCAGCGTGAAATGCTCGTTGATCGCCTTGACGCAACCTTGATGCACCACCCGCGCCGCCGCGCCGATGTCGGCATCGGAAAACGCGCCGACATCTTCCTTGATAAAATCGATAAAGCGGGCTTCCTTTTGCAACAGGCTGAGCAATTGCAAAGCCGCATCAGGAGTGGCTTCCTTCAGAATCACCGGTTCGGGCGCTGGGGCTTGGACAATTTTTTCGACTTCGACGATTTTCTCGACGATCTTGATCTCGGGTTGCGGCGCCGGCGCGGCCACCGGTTCGGATTTTTTGCAGCGGCGCAGACCCAGCAGCACCGAAATCAAAACGGCGATCAAGATCAAGGCCAGCACCGCGGCGGTGCCGGCCAGACAAACGTGCCACAAATCGAACGTAGTCGGGCGTAGCGATAAATCGATGGTATAGGTGTTCATGGTGTAAGGCTTGGTTGAGAACAAGCCGCCGGAGGCGGCAATCGCGGCGGCCGGCCGCCGCACGGATTATCAGGGTTGAGCGCCGGCTTTTTTGGCGGCTTCGAGGTACATCAATTCTTGCAACATATTGCGGGTGGTCTGGATACGCAGTTTTTTCAAGTGCCGGTCGGCCACGACGCCCGGCACGCCGACGTCGGTGTAGACCTTACGCATGTCGCCCAACATCGGCTCGCAGTATTTGGCGATCGCGTCGGTGGCGTTGCGGCTTTCCAGTTTTTGGTTTTCCGGCTTGCGCATCTCGTCGACGACGCACTTTTTATATTTGAATTGCGCTTGCTGGATTTTTTGGATGGTGTCTTCGCTGAGCGAGGTTTCATTCCACTCGTCCTTGGCGGATTCTTCGGCGGCGGCGCAATTCGCGGTCAGCAGCAACGCGATCAACAGATATTTCATGGTATGGCTCCTGGCTTGAAAGTTTTTAGCCGGGATTTTACGCGATGGCGGCGAGATTGAACAATTGATGATGGACCGCGAACCGGCGCCGACGCGTTGACGGACGAACAGTTCGCCGTTAAATTCCGATGCCGAGCGCGGGTACGATACCGAGAAAATCGCGCTAGAGTGCCGGTATCCGGTTCCAGGCCACCGGAAAACCAAGACCGCACAAGACGCGACGACTGTTTCGAATATCGCCCGCGCCCCGATAAAGCCCGGCCGAGACAGCATGCGCCCTCCCCCACGCTACCGCAAAGACTTTGGATGGTCCTCGGGGCGGGCCAATAATTAAACTACGTTGAATACGCCAAGTCACTCCGGCAATTCCCGAATCCCCAGACACAAAAAAGGGGCCGAAACGGCCCCTTTTTGCTTGCGGCACAGCGCGCTTATTTGACGGCGGCGGCGATGTCGTTGAAGGCCTCGACACGTTGTTTGCCGGCGTTGGCCAATTCGATACCGTTATCGACCACCAATTTGATCAAACCCGGCGTGCTGTAGACGATTTTACCCAGATAAGCGACCAAGGGCACCGCGACGACAGCGCCGAACAAGCTACCGATACCCAAAACACCTAACAATTTGGTGATCAGCACCACAATGTCCAGCGGCAACAAAATCATCGTGCCGAAATAGACCAGTACGATAAACGTAAACAATACGAACACGACGAACTGGACCAGCCTGACCAAAGCAACATTTAGGTTTTTCATGGTTTTCAATGTCTCGAATGAATAAAGAATCGGTAAGCGCCGACAACCGGCCTGATTCGGCCGGCTGACCAGCCTTGAACGCCGAGATTATAAAATAAAACCCCTACGGAATCCTCAACTTTTTGGCTGAAAGTCGCGCCGTCATTCGGCCGGCGGACTCAATTCGCGCCGATGCGCCGGCTTGTCGATGAAAAACGGATGCAACAAGGCACCGACCGCGAAACCGCCCAAATGCGCCCACCAGGCGGAATCGACCGCGACGTTGTCGAACATCGCGGCGGTGAACACGTCGCCCACTTGTACGATCACCCAAAAACCCAAAAAGGCGATGGCCGGCACCTGAAAAAACAAGGGATAGAACAATATCGGCACCATAATCACGACGGTCGCATACGGAAACCTCACGAAATAGGCCCCCAGTACCCCTGCAATCGCCCCGGACGCGCCGACCACCGGTATCGCGATATTCGGATAAAAATACCACTGCGTGACCGTTGCTAGCAATCCGGACACGAGATAGAACGCCAGGAAACGCCAGTGCCCCATCAAGTCCTCGATGTTGTCGGCGAATATCCACAAGAACACCATGTTCATCAGCAAGTGCAGAAAACCACCGTGTAGAAACAAACTGGTCAAAAACGACAAATAATGATCCGGCGGCAAGCCGAAGGCATACGCCCAATCCGGATTCGAGTAGCGGATCGGTACCATGCCGTAAAGATAGACAAAGTGTTGACCGACCTCGTCCGGCATGAACAGCATCGCGACATAGACCGCCGTGCAAACCGCCATGACGGCCCACGTCACGTAGGGCTTGGTTTGGCAAGGTATCGAATCTCGAATGGGTATCATGGTCTGGCCTCTTGAATAATCGGAATCATGTCGCAGTCCGCAACGGGATGGGCGCCGATGCCCACTTTCGAACGCTACGCCGATGCCGCCAGCGTACTTTAAACACTTCGGCAAATAGCCCGGCGCTTGGTTCCGTCGCTTAGACGGTTCCCGAATCGCCGCCAATAACGGGCGCATCGACGCCGACATAAGCTTAGTCGCTCGGGATGTTTAACGCCCCAACTGGATATGCCGGGGTGACGCGGCGGTTTCAGGTTCGTACGCTAGTTTGCCAGGAATTTGGCAACTTGCTTGGCCTAGCGATCTTGAGCAGCCAAAAACCGCCCGCTCAGCGGGTCGAGGGGATCGAGGGGAACTTAGGCGAAAGCCGGAAACACGCTTACCGAGCGGTGCATTCGGGCAATCGAGTCAGCCGCGATCGAATTGCGGAACGCCGTTTTTGCAACCAGCGAATCAAACCGGTGACAAACAACACCGGGCAGGCCAGACCGGTAACAAACACCAGAATCCGGCCGGACATGCCGAAAGCCTGTCCGGAATGCAAGGGCCATTGCCAATGGGTCAAGATTTCTCCGGCCGTGGCGGTCGACAGGCTGGGATCGTCCCGATCCAAAATGACGCCGGAGTAGCGGTCGATCACGGTGCAGCGGCGTTGCAAGAGACTTCCGGGCGCATCCACGCCATCCTGGCAGACGGTGTAGGTTTGAGTGGGATTCGGCGCGCCGTAAATCCAGTGCGGCCGACCTTGCGGATATTGTTGCACGGCGATTGCCACCGCTTGATCCATGCCGATGGCCGGCGCATTCGGATAAGGCGGCTTGGATTCGAACCAATAGCGATAAGTCGCCGGCGAAAACAATTCCAGCACCGGCACCACGTGATGCGGCAACACCATGTAAATTCCGGAAAACAGTACCGGCAGCATCACCAGCAAGGTGTAAAAACCGCTGGTTTTGTGCAGGTCGTAATTGAAACGCACCTTACCGGCGCAGCGCTTGAAGGTCAGCGCGTTACGCCACTGCCCGGTCAGCGGCCACCAGACGATCAGACCGGTCAGCGTCGAAATCATTAGCAACGCCGCCGAGAGGCCGACGACCACCCTGCTGATGTCTTTCGACGGAATCAGCAGCGCGTAATGCAACTCGAACATCAAATCGATGAAAGTGGCCGGCAGCCATTCATCCGAGCGGTGTTGCAGAAATTTTCCGGTTACTTCAGCCGAATAGGGATTCACGCCGACCAACCACTGCTCTTGAACAGTGGCGGATATAGGTACAACAAAACGCAGCTTGAATGCCGCCTCCCGATTGCGCGGATAATAGGCGAAAGCGTGCTTCGCCGTGGCCGGCATCACCGAGTTGCCGGCCGCGACAATCTCCGCCAACGGGCGATATTGCGTATTCGCCGGTTGCTTGACCACCAATACCTTCGGATACAGCCATTCCTCGATCTCCGGGTAAAACACCAAAATGCTTCCGGTAACGCCATAGATCGACAGCAAAACCCCCAGTACCAAACCCAGCCACAAATGCACTCTCAACCAGAACTTGCGTCGAGCCTTGAGCCTCGACAAATTACGATCACCAATCAGCGACGCGATCGAGACCACTTTCTCGGGTAAGTGTAGAAGTGAGTAGCTCCGTCGCTTCATCGAATAACCGAACCTTAGAACTCCAAACGGATCGAACCCATGAAATTGCGCGGCGCGCCAGGCTGAGTCAAATAGCCGTTGAATGCGGATGTTTCGTAAATCGTTTTATCCAGCAAATTGTTGACGTTCAACTGCGCGGTTACTTTAGATTTGCCGATTTCCCAAGAATATCCAAACAACGCATCGACTCGGACATAGCCCGGCATTTGCCAGTTATTCCGATTATTGCCTTGGCGCTCACCAACCAGATACGCACCGGCCCCCACGCTCAGACCGTGCAATGTCGAATCTTGAAACGCATATTTGGCCCAGAAGCTGCCCGAATTCGCCGGAACGTTCCAAAGCTTGTGCCCTAGATTCCCGCTGTTGTCCTGAGTGATGGTCGCATCGGTATAGGCATAGGTCGCGATCAAATTCAAGCCGTCGGTAACCTGCCCTGACACATCTACTTCTATACCACGACTTCGAGCTTCGCCGGTTTGGACGGAAAACCGGGTATTTACCGGATCCGGCGTTGCAATGTTTTGTTTGGTCAATTCGTAAAAGGCAACGGTGGTCAGCAACCGCTTATCGAACCATTCGGTTTTAAATCCAACCTCGTGCTGCTGCGCGGTTTCGGCATCCAGCGGTTTGCCGTTCGAAGCCAACGCGCTATTCGCCCCGCCCAGAGATTCCACGTAATTTCCGTACAGCGACAGCCACGGCCAGGGTTGATAAACCAAGCCCACGCGCGGACTAAACGCCTCATTCTGAACCTCAGTCTCGCTGCTTCTGGCCGCTTCGATGGAAGTCGAGGCCGCTCCGCTGACGCGCGTCGCCCAATCGTAGCGTCCACCGCCCATGATATGCAGCTTATCGAACAGCGTAATTTGATCCTGAAAGTAGGCACCGTACCAATATTGTTCCAATGTACTGAAACTATTGAAACCCTGGCTTGCAGCGGATGGTACCTGACCATAAACGGGGTTAAAAATATCGACCACCGGCCTAAGGCTGGCCGGCGCGGGGGCACCAAAAAATCCCTGCCCTTCGAAATCCTCCCAAAAGTAATCGAATCCCGCCAATACTCGGTGCTCAGTGCCTAACAGCTTGAATTTGCCAGTGAGATCAATGTTGGTCGCAACGGTATCGGTAATATCGATCGGCCTATCGGTGACATTTCTAATTGCCGTGCGATTATTGACGGGACTGACCGGTCCCGGAAAAAAGGATGAATTATTGATTTGGTAATCCAGCTTGTAGTAATGAAAGCGATGCTGGATTTTCCAATTGTCGTTGAATTGATGCGACCAATCGAACCCGATCAAAAACTTGTCGAATACCGACTTTTCATTATCCGACCCAAAACCGTAGTAACGGCTGATCGGCACGTTGGCGGGACGATTGCCCAGAACAGGCAATCCGGTATAGCTGGTACGAGTGTCGTAGAGATATTCCAGATTCAAATTGATTTCAGTACGGTAGCTGGGCTTCCATGTAATGGACGGAGCGAAAAACACCCGTTCCTGATCCATTTTCTCGACAAAAAAGTCATTATTCTGGTAGGCCAAATTAACTCTATACAACAAAGAATGGTCTTGATTGATCGGCCCGGTCGCGTCTGCGGTGGTACGGAACATATCGTACGAACCGAACTGCTGCTCCAATGCGTAATACGGGGTATCCAGCGGTTTTTTTGTAACAATGTTGATCAATCCACCCGGCTCGATGCGGCCATACACCGCCGCAGCCGGACCTTTCAGAACTTCTAATCGCTCCAGATCAGCGACCTCTTGCACCGCGCGCCGGATACGCAGACCGTTGCGATAAACCGTGGTGGCGCCATCGGTTTGGAAACCACGTAACTGAAAGCCTTCGTACATGGGATCGGTGGCCCAATTTATGCCGCTGACATTTTTGAGCGCGTCCTTGATTCGAATCGCCTGCTGATCTTTCAATATCTGCTTGGGAATAACTTGTATCGACATCGGTAACTCCATAATCGGCGTATCGGTTTTCGTGGCGGCACTGGTATTAGGCAGGCGATAGTCCGAATTAAAGGGGTCATTGGGGTCGGTCATCGTTTTTCCCAGTACCGTCACGTTGGGCAAAGTTGTCGGACCGACCGCCGATTGTGGTTCGACGGGTCTTTCCAGTTTTTCCAACGTCACGGTCCCATCACCGGCGCTTTTGGCGACAAGGCCTGTGCCCATCAACAAATTTTGCAAGGCCTGTCGCGGCGTGTAACGCCCTTGCACCGCATTACCGCGCAAATTTCCGGTTAGTTGCGAACTGAAAAACACCTTGACGCCGCTGGTTTCGGAAAACTGCAGTAAGGCATCGGCCAACGGCGCGGCCAGAATCGCAAAATCGATTTCAGCCTCGGCCGCGCACAATGGGCTAGCCGTCAGCGTGGCGGCAAACAGTGTCAAACAAAATGGATTGATCGGAGATAAACGGCGGTTCATCGGGCCTCCTGGCGTCGGTTACGAAAGTCGCGGATCGCCGATAGCGAATGCTGCTTCGGACAATCCGTGCGGGTTCGTAAGCAAAGACGACCGGGCCGGCAGGTTTTATAACCTCATTGCAAAAAAATATTTTTCGGCAGAAAAAAGCGTTGGTTTGCAAAAGCCAAAGGTGCAACCATCGCTGAGCGCGGACCATGGCCGTAAAAGAATAGTTGTCGGAGGGGCTTTAGCCGCGACTCAAGACCGCTTGAACCTGGATAAGCTGTCGGTCGCCGCTAAAGCGCCTCCCGCGGCTAGCCTCAATGCGAGTTAACGAGACTGCCGTGCTCAACGGCGGTTTCCGATTGCCCCCACCATGCTCGAGCGACGAGACTGCTCATCTGCGCCGCAAAATCACCAAAGCGTCGGTCAGCCGCCATTCGGCGACGGCCAAGGTTTTCTCGATGACGGCCAGCGCCGCTTCAGTGTCGTTGGCGTCGAACACGCCGGTCACTCGATGCCGGGCCAAATCGGGGTCTGCGATGACGATCCGACCGGGACGGTAGCGGTTCAAGTCGTCGATCACGGCTTGCAGCGCTTGTTCCTTAAACACCAGGCGCCGCTCCCGCCAGGCGCCGACTTGCTTCAGATTCACGCTTTCCGGCCGGCCGGCCTTGCCGCCGACCGACTCGACACGCTGGCCTTCCGGTAGGCTTTCCACGGTTTCGCCATCGGCGAACGCGACCCGCACGCTGTGTTCGTAAACCGTGACCGCCAGATCGTCCCGCCAATGTTTAACGTCGAACGCGGTACCCAAGGCCCTGACCCGGCCGCCGCTGCTCACTACTTCGAAAGGCCTTCCTGCGTCGGCGGCAACCTTGAAGTAAGCTTCCCCGCCGTGCAAGTGAATCACTCGTTGGGTTTCGGAAAAATCCACCGACAATGACGAGCCGGTATTCAGAATTACCGTCGAGCCGTCGCTCAGTTGAATCCGGCGCTGCTCGCCGGTGCCCGTGCGGAAATCGGCCAACCAACCGGCAGCCATCGCCCAACCCAAGCACGCGGCCAGTAGTAGACAGGCGGCCATCGGCACCAGCCAGGAATGCCGGCGTCGCGCCGGCCGGTCGGCGACTTCAAGCCGCGCGCCGGTTGCGCCGCGTAGCGCCGCTTGGATGTCAACGATCTGCGCCGGATCAATGCGTTCTATTCGGCCGAAAAACGCCTCGGCCCGTCGCCAGGCTTCCCGGTTGTCGGCACTCGCCGCCAACCAAGCTTGCCAGCGCCGTTCCTGCTCGCCGTCGTAAAACGGCGAGTCGCGCAACGCCAGCCAATACTCGGCTTGTTCGTCGGGGCTGCCTTGAGGAAATGGCGGAATGGGAGAATTCATCGCTAGGGCCGGTCTGCTGTTGGTGCGAGTAGCGGATTATAAAGCCACGATCGGGTAAAGGCCGCCGCGCTGGACGCCATCGACAGCCAAATCAATCCAACTCGCCGACCGTCCGCCGGCAATGGCGCATGGCCTGGGTCAAATACTTGAAAATCATCGTCTGCGAGATTCCCAATTTTTGTTCCACTTCCGCGTAGCTGCAATGTTGGATTTTTAGTAAGACGAACACTTCCCGGCACTTGGGCGACAACTCGTCCAGCGCGGCAATCAAACGCTCCAATTGTTGTTGCGACATCACGGTACGTTCGGCGGAGACTGATGCCGGCTCGCCGCCGTCGCTCTCCGCGCCCTCCCCAACCTCGCGGTCCCACCCGGCGTGGCGCTGGTGGCTGCGCAAATAATCGGTGGCCAAATTGGCGGCGATGCGAAAAATGAAAGCGCGCGGATTGTCGATGCGATCCTTACCGCCGTAACCGGCGTAACGAATAAAGGTTTCCTGGAAAATATCCTGAGCGGCGTCCGTGCAACGGATGCGTTGCGCCAGAAAGCGTAGCAATTCGCGCCGATGCTTATGCATCAGATCGGCAATGTCGTCGGCGGTCAGTTCAAGCATTGAGAGGATAGAAGTGGGGCGGTCATGGTGTGGCATTTAGCCAGCAAAATTTACGCCGAAACTTGCCGAACAACAATGTTCAGCTCAGCAGCTTGGCTGGAAACCGCGCCACATCCGCTCCGCCCAAAGAAGAACTTGGCATCGCCCAGCCTATCGGCGCGCATTCGCCGGTAGCCACCGGAGTCACCAGAATTTAAACAATGTTATTTCACGCAATCCTAGCCCTAAGTTTCGCTTTCGCGGATTTACGCTTTTGCAACCAGCGAATCAAGCCGGTCGCGAATAACAAGGGACAAAGCAAACCGGTCACGAACACCAGAATCCGACCGGTCCAGCCAAACACCCGGCCGGAATGCAAGGGCCATTGCCACAGCATGAAAACGTCCCCGGCGCTACCGTGCTCGGCATCCTGAACCTGTAGCAACGCGCCGCTAGCCGGGTCGAAAACCAGACAGCGGTCGTTCATCACCTTGTATCGCAAGGATTCGACGTCGCGATAACAGGCTTGAAAACGCCGGTGAGTTCCGCCTTCCCAAGTATAATATTGCGCTACGCCGCCCGGAAAATCGCGCCGGGCGCGCTCGATCGCTCGGTCCAGCGCGCCGGCTTGACCGGG
Source organism: Methylomonas sp. MS20 (assembly GCF_050275925.1). Classification (NCBI taxonomy): domain Bacteria; kingdom Pseudomonadati; phylum Pseudomonadota; class Gammaproteobacteria; order Methylococcales; family Methylococcaceae; genus Methylomonas; species Methylomonas sp. MS20. Next base: position 1,838,326 of record NZ_CP189962.1, on the reverse strand, counting down.
CGAAGCATGCGCCGGAATCGCCGGCTCGGGACTCAGTTCGGAAAACTGTCCGACCAGCCAGCGAAACTGCTCCGGCAAATTGAAGTAAATGCCGGATACCAGCAAGGCCAGCATGACCGCCAGGCTATAAAAGCCGGCACTTTGGTGCAGGTCGTGATTGAAGCGTTCGCGACTGGCCCGCCGCTTAATCGTCAAGACCCGCCGCCATTTTCCGGTCAATGGCCACCACAAAATCAGGCCTGACAAAACCGAAACCAAAAACAGCACGCCGAATATCCCGATCACCGTCACGCCGGTATCCCCCAACAGCAAGGCATAATGCAGCTTGAAGAAAAACCCCATCAAGCTGTGTTTCAGCGGATTGCTGGCGTGATAAAACACCCGCCGTCCGGCCGGCTCAGCCGTGTAGGGGTCGATGGCGATATTCAACGATTGCGCGGATTCGGGCGATTGGCTGCCGCTCGGGTAATAAAAACCGAACACATAATTGCCGTTGGCCGCGGTAGGCGCGTCGGCCCAGGCCGACTCCCAAGCCGGCGGCGCGACGCGCTCGGCCGCCGCGAATATCGAGTCCAGGGACTGGTGATCGCCGCCGGCGCGCGCCGAAACGTACAATGCGGGATTCAGCGCCCGGTCGATTTCCTGCCAAAATACCAGGACCGAGCCGGTCAAGCCGATCAACGCCAGAAACAAACCCAGACTCAAACCCAGCCAAAGATGGACTTTCAGCCAGAGTTTGCGGCGGGCCTTGAGCCCTTCCAAACGCGCGGTTCTTTTGGCGTTGGCATTGACTGGAGCGGCGGTAACGGCGGATGCGGGTGAGTTCATGGCTTTATAGTCCTTTCGCGCGGCAAGCTTATACTGATAAGACGTTTTTAACTTGGGTTTTACCTACCGCCAAACCAATAAATCCCTGCTCCCGTTTGTTGTCGGCTGGCCGCCGCATACGAACAAACGACCGCCCTCCCTCCCCCAGTTAAAACGACCGTTATTAATCAAGCCAGGTCTCAGTACTCAACCTTCAGCGAGCCCAGTATCGTCGTCGGTTCGCCGGGCATCGCGTCAAAGCGCGGATTCCCGAATTCGTCGGCATAGGCATAGTAACGCTTGTCGAGAATGTTGTTGACGTTGACCTGCGCCGTCATCCTAGACTTGCCGAGCGTCCATTGGTAAGCCGCCATCGCGTCCCAGCGCACGTAGCCCGGCAATTGCCAGTTGTTGGCCGCGTTAGCCTGACGCTTACCCGCGACATAGGCGCCGGTACCGACTTTAAAACCGTCCGTCACTTGGTAGCTGGTCCATAAATTGGCGGAATGTTCCGGGGAGTTCGGCAAGCGCTTGCCGACCAACGGTGCATCGCCGAATTGGCCATTGTCTTGCAAATACCGGGCGTCCGTGTAGGCATAGCTGCCGATGACTTTCCATCGGTCGGTCAATTCGCCGGAGAAATCGAATTCCAAACCGTGGCTGCGGGCCACGCCCACCGCGATTTGGTCAGACGGGTCGGGGGTGGAACTGTCGTCGGTAAGCGCATTGCGCTTGGTCAACTCATATGCGGCAAGCGATGCGGTCAGACGTCCGTCAAAAAACTCGGTTTTGATTCCGCCTTCGAATTGTTCGGCAAGTTCCGCCGGCAAGGGCTGGCCAGCGGCTGATCGGCCATTGGACGCACCCAAAGCCTCGGTCCAGTTAGCGAACAACGAAAGCCATTTAACGGGTTGATAAACCAAGCCCAGGCGCGGGCTGAATTTTTCCGCCGCTACTGCTGTGGCCTCCGGCATCGCCGAGTCGGAGAATCCCGCGATTGCAGTAGACCAATCGTGCCGTCCATTAAACAAAAAATGCAGATTTTTGGTTAGATCGACCTGATCCTGAAAATATAACCCGAACCATTCTTGATTTTCGATAACGAAATTGTTTTTAGCCAAGTCGTTTGGAAGCTTGACGTTGCCGTATACCGGATTAAAGATATCGATTGCGGGAATAAAAGCCGCGCCAGGCAGAAAGGTCACCCCCCGACTTTCCTCAAAGCGATAGTAATCGAAACCAAGCAGCACGTTGTGGCCAATGCCGAAGGTATCGAACTTACCGTTGAGATTTAAATCTTGGGTATAGGTGGCCCGTTCGGTCAAACCGTAAAACAGACCGCGATTGACAGTCCGGTTATCGGCTTCCATGGAAATCGGCACGATGTTACGGTTAAAGGTATCGAGCATGTTCACCGCGAAGCGCTGTTGAATCTTCCAGTCGTCATTAAAATGGTAGGTCCAACTTAAGTGACCCAGATGGCTTTCGGCTTGCTGCGAAGAGAAACTCGGTTCGCCAAGAAAACGGCTGATAGGCACATTGGCCGGCCGGTTGCCTACCGCCGCGATTCCCCTATCCCCGATAATATTGTCCTTTTTGTATTCATAACCCAGGTTGATTTCAAACGCGTCGTTCGGCTTCCAAGTCAGTTGCGGCGCCACGAACACCCGATCCCTGCCGACGAAATCCCGAAAGGAATTGGCATCCATATACGAAAAATTCATTCGGTAAGCCAGCGTTTTATCGTCGTTAAGCGCACCGGTGGCATCCAGCGTGGTGCGGTACAAATCGTAAGAACCGAATTGCTGGCCGATCGAATAATACGGCGTGAACAACGGCTTTTTGGTGACCATGTTGACCAGGCCGCCCGGCGCGCTGCGGCCGAACAAAGTTGACGGCGGACCTTTGAAGATCTCGATTTGGTCCAGGTTAGCCGTTTCGAAGGATTGCAATGCCAGGCGCAGACCGTCGCGATAAACATTGAACGACGGCGTCGTAAAGCCGCGGATCATGAAGTTGTCGAACAGCACGCCCAACTGCCTGGGAGCCTGCACGCCGCTAACGTTCTTGGTGGCTTCGTCCAGCCGGATGGCTTGTTGATCGTCCAGCACCGCGCGCGGCACCACTTGAATCGATGTTGGCGTTTCCATCAGCGGCGTGTCGGTTTTGGTCGCGGTCGACGCCGTGCGCCGATGATAGTCCGGATTATAGGGATCGCTATTCAAGTAAGTCGCCTGCCCGGTCACCGTCACGCTGGGCAAGGTTGGCGTGGTCGCCGAGGCCCCAGGCTTTGACGGCTCCGCCGTGCTTTCCAGCGTGATCGTGCCGTTGGCGGTAGTTTTGGCGCTGATCCCGGTGCCGGTTAACAATTTTTCCAGAGCTTGTCGCGGGGACCATTTTCCGGAAACGCCGGGCGAATGCAGGCCGCTGGTCAAACCGGCCGGGTAGCTGAGCTGGACGTTCCCGACGTCGGCGTAGGCGTTCAGCGCGCTGCTCAGCGCTTGCGGAGGTATGTCGTAGTCCAGCGTCTGCTCGGCGGCGATGGCGACCGGCGAGGTCAGCGCCGCCGCGATGGCCAGCGCCAACGAGATGCCGAAATTCGCGGTGATAGGACGAAAAGTCGGAATTGCCATGCGTGTCTCCTGATGTAGTCGAAAGATCCTCGAAAACCTCGAGGTTGACAGGAAGACGGGCGGCGACGAGTTTCCCTCAGGTCGCGCAAACATATTCTCGGTGATTTCTATTTACGCCGGAGCGGCGCGCGGCGTATTTGCGGCAAGTAACAGCCCGGCCAAATTCCGCGCCATCGATCGCGGCCGAAGCCGCGCCTACCAGCCGGCGGCTTCCCAGGCCGCCGCGGTAGGCGCTAAAGCGGCGACCGAGAGCATTCCCGCGCGATGAAGCGCCGTAAGCCAGTGCCTACCTCGCCAATTCAACCGATAACGACCAGCCAGGGCGTCAGTTTGTATAGCCGTATCGGCAGTGTTTGCCGCAGGGCTTCGAGGGCCTGGTCGGTATCGGCGATACTGAAACGGCCGCTGACTTTTAGCTCGCGAGTGGCGGCGTCCTTGATTAAAATGCGGCCGCGACGATAGCGACTCAGCTCGGCGACGACTTGGGCCAACGTGGCATTGTCGAACACCGCGCTACCTTTCAACCAAGCACCGATCGCGGCGGGTGCCAGTTTGCGGCGGCCGCCGTCCAGATCGGCGCCGACCGCGATGCTGTCGTTGGCTTTCAATACCGCCGCGACTTGCCGGCCTTGCCCCACTTCGACGCTGCCGCCGAGCACCGAGACTTCGTCGTGGCCAACGCCGTCGCGGACAATGAAACGGGTACCCAACACCCGGGTCCGGCAATGCTTGCTGTCGACCACGAAGGGCTGTTCCGGATTGTGGCTGACCTCAAAATAGGCTTCGCCGTACGCCAAATGAACCAGGCGTTCGCTGGCCCGATAGTCCACCGACAGCGCGGTGTCGGAATTCAACGTGATCCGGCTGCCGTCCGCCAGTTCCACGTTGCGGACTTCGCCCACGGCGCTGCAGAAATCGGCGCGCAGGCAACTCAAACCGGGACGCAGAACCACCGCCGCCAACGCCAAACTGGCCGCCACCGCCAACAGCGGCATGCGATAGCGAACCCGCCGCCTCGCGGGCAACGCCGAAGCACTTATCGAAAAGTCGGCCAAGGCGCCGGCCAAATCGTCGTCTTGCCAAAATCGGGCAATATCGTCGTAGGCGGCGCGATGGGCGGAATCGGCGGCGTACCACTCGGCGAACGCATCCCGCTCGGTCAACGCCGAATCACCCCGCAAGCGCGCGAACCAATGCATGGCCTGGTCGGCAACGGCTTGAGCCTTGGCGTTATCGGGTACTGAATCGGTCATGGGGCATTATAAAACGGCGGGCACGGCGTGGGGCTGCCGCTGATAAGACGTCCATCGGCGCCGAATCCTCAGTCGAAGTCGGGCCGGCCAAAATGCGGACCGAGTCGGTCCCGACAATGCTGCAAGCCTTTGATAATATGTTTTTCCACCGCGCTTTCGGAAATCGCCAATCGTTGCGCGATTTCCCGGTAGCTCAGCCCTCGTAACTTGTGCAGGATGAACACGTCGCGGCAACGCGGCGGCAGTTCGGCGATCGCCAGATGCAGCAAGGTTCGGCGCTGATCCGCGCCGACTTCTTGCTCCGGGCTGGGATGTTGCGCTTCGTCGGCGACATGGGTTTCGACGTGGCGTTCGACGATCTTAGAATGCCGCAGATAATCCAAGGCCAAGTTACCGGCGATACGGTACAGAAAGCCGCGCGGATGCTCGATAGGCGTGTCGATCGAAGTTTTGGCCAAAATGATGTAGCTGTCCTGCACCAAATCCTGAGCCGTGTCCGGGCATTTAACGATGCGCGACAAATGGTTGATTAATTCCTTGCGGTAACTTTGATACAAGTTGCTGATGTCGACTGTCATGAACGCATGAGCCTGAACCTGGCGGAATCCGATTGGCAAACCGGACCTCCAGCCATTTTCATGCCACAAATCGAATCGAGCGATACTGCCGGGGCGGTTAAACCGGCGCACCTGCCGGGCACCGCCGGCCGCAGGCATCCGCGCGTGCCCGGCAACACTCTCTGATTGAACCCGGCGGCTGCCGGGCAAGCCGCGGCCAGCGCTCAACGCAAACCGGGCCGAGGGATTTGCCGGATTTCATTTCCGTTATTTAACATAGTTTGTTAAACGATCGGTCGCAACCCGAGCCGAGCCGCATTCGCGCGCCGAAATCGAACACCGAAAAACCCGCCACTTCGCCGCTGAAACCGCTCCTGGCTCGCGAATAACCTTCTTCGTGGCAAATCGAGATTCGCGAACATTAGCCTAAGCCGACAAAGCGCGATGCCTGCCGGCCTAAACCCCCTGATCCCACTGCTTTTCCAGACGCTGTACCGATACCGGAAATGCCGTCTTCAACTGTTGCGCGAACAAGGACACTCGCAATTCTTCCAAGGCCCAGCGGAAGCTTTCCCGCTCGGGCGTCGGCGTCAAGGTCTTCATCTGTTTTTCGATATGCCGCCAATAATGCTGCCACAACCTGTTCAGACCTTGTACGTCCGGCGAATCCGGCTTTTGTTTATCCAAGCGGCATTCGCTGGCTTTCAAATAACGCGCGATCGCCGCCAATTGCCCGGCAGGGGTATGCCGCAAAAAACCTTTGTAGAGTAATAACTCCAACTGCTGCTCGATGTCCTGTCGCACGCCCGGCGCAACGCCGGGTTGTTGCAAGCGCTTCCGCAGCGTTTGGTATTGGCCGAGGATGTCGCCGATTTGCTTGCCGACCTGGGTCATCGTCGTCATTAGCGTCGATTTTTTCGCCGCCAAAATCGCCTCGAATTGCTGCTGAGTGCGGATGGCCTGGCCTTCGACAAATACCGCCGCGAAGATCGCGTGCAACACATCGTCCTTGAAGTCGCCGCCGGCGCGGTCTTTGAGTAAGGGATGGGCCGGCAGCTGGTTGTAGGCCAGTTGCAAGGCCGGCGACACGCCGTGGTTTTTTAATAGGTATTGCGCATCTTTTTTACAAACCAACTGATACAGCTTGGTCAAGCCGTCGAAGTGGGCCAGCTCGGCCTTGTGCTGGGTTTCCAGTATTTTCACGCCGACCGTCTGGCCTTCATCGACGATGGCTGGAAAGCCGATGAAGCTCTGGCCTTTTTGCATGAACTGCCAGGTATCCGGCAAGTCGTCGAAGGCCCAGGCGATGCAGCCGGTGTGATTCATTTCTTCCTGCGCCAATTTGTCGAAACTGTCGCCGGCCTTGGTCGCGTGTTCGGCTTGCAGCTTGACCAGATTACGCCCATAACCGATGGCCCGGCCGGCGTCATCGACGACGCGGAAGTTCATCTTCAAATGTTCCGGCAGTTGATCCGGCTGCCATTCGTTGAGCGGGATCGCTTCGCCGGTCAGCTTGCGCAAACGATTGCTCAGCCATTCGTAGACCGAACCCTTGAAATCCGGCTCGATTTCCAGACAGGCCTTGGCGGTGTTCGGCACCGGCACGAAGTGTTTACGTAAATGTTTGGGCAGCGACTTAATCAGCGCCGTAACTTTTTCCTCCAGCATGCCGGGAACCAGCCAATCGAACGGCATCTGCCGAATCTGATTGAGCTGATGCACCGGAATGATGGCCGTGACGCCATCCTCGTCATGGCCCGGCTCGAAGCGGTAATGCAATTCGATAGTCAAATCGCCGACTTTCTTGCTGTCCGGAAAATCCCATTCGTTAATCTGGTTGTCGTCGTTCCTGGTCAGGTCTTCCTTGGTCAAAAACAGAATCTTGGGATTATCGCGCTCGACCTTTTTGCGCCATTGATCCAAGGCAATGCCGCTGACGACTTCGGCCGGCAGTTTTTTATCGTAAAACTGGTACAGCCATTCCTCATCTTCGATCAAGTCGACGCGGCGGCCCTTGTGCTGGATGTAACCGACCTCCTCCAGCAGTTTTTCGTTGGCTTTAAAAAACGGCGCGTTGGAATGGTAGTCCTGATTGACCAAGGCATGACGAATAAACATCTCCCGGGCCGCTTTCGGATCGACGTTTTCGTAAGGCACTTTCCGCTTGGCGGTCAGCGTCAAGCCGTACAACAAGGTGCGTTCGAACACGCCGCAGCGACCGGCGTTTTTTTCCCAATGCGGGTCGTAGTAATTGCGTTTGACCAGATGTTGGGAGCAGGCTTCTATCCATTCCGGCTCGATCTTGGCGACGGTGCGGGCGTAGACCTTGCTGGTCTCGACCTGCTCGGCAGCCATGATCCACTTCGGCCGCGCCTTATGCTGGCCGGAGCCAGGGAAGATGAAAAACTTCAGGCCCCTGGCACCCAAATATTCATATTGCTCGTGCCTAAAGCCGATATTCGACAACAAACCCGGCAACAGCGCCATGTGGATTTGCTCGTAATTGGCCGGATTGCCGGCGGTCTTTAAGCCCAAATCGCCGCGCGCCACCTGCATGATCTGGGTATGGATGTCGTGCCATTCGCGCATGCGGATGTAGGACAAAAAGTTGTCCTGGCAGTATTTACGCAGTTTGCTGTTGGTCAGGTGTTTCTTCTGTTCCTCGAAGGCATTCCACAGATTCAGCAGGGTCAGGAAGTCCGAATCTTCGGCCTTGAACTGGGCGTGTTTGGCCTCGGCCTGAGGCAACTTGTCGGCCGGCTTGTCGCGCGGGTCTTGAATGCTCAAAGCCGAGACGATGATCGCGACCTCGTGCAAGGAACCCAATTGCGCCGCCGCCAGCAGCATGCGCGCCAGTTTCGGATCGGTCGGAATCTTCGCCAACTGGCGGCCGGTGTCGGTCAAGTTGCCTTGCTTATCCAGCGCATCGACTTCGAACAACGAAGTCTTGCCGTCGCGCACCATTTTTTCGTCGGGCGGCTCGACGAACGGGAATTCCTCGATGTCGCCCAATTTCAAGGCCGCCATCTGCAAGATCACCGACGACAGATTGGTGCGCAGAATCTCCGGATCGGTGAATTCCGGCCGGGCCAGATAATCCTCTTTGGAATACAGCCGAATGCAGATGCCCTCGGCGACCCGGCCGCAACGCCCGGCCCGTTGGTTGGCGCTGGCTTGGGAAATACGCTCGATAGGCAAGCGCTGAATCTTGCTCTTGGCGCTGTAGCGGCTGATGCGGGCGTGGCCGGAGTCGATCACGCAGCGGATGCCGGGCACAGTTAGCGAAGTCTCGGCGACGTTGGTCGCCAACACGATGCGCGGCTTGTTGCCGGACGGCTTGAACACCCGCTCCTGCTCGGCGACGCTGAGTTTGGAATACAGCGGCAACACCTCGTAGCGGCCGTTGTTATGCGACTTGCGCAGGGATTCGGTGGTCTCGCGAATCTCGTGCTCGCCGCTCAGAAAGATCAGAATATCGCCACGCAGGTCTCTATAAAGCTCGTCCACCGCATCCAGTATCGCTTGCTGCAAATCGGCCGAAGTCTCGTCGTCTTCCTCGATCAGTTCGATCGGCCGGTAACGCACGTCCACCGGATAGGTGCGACCGGAGACATTGACGATGGGCGCGCCGTTAAAATGCTTGGCGAAGCGCTCCGGGTCTATGGTCGCCGAGGTAATCACCACTTTCAAATCCGGCCGCTTCGGCAGCAGCCAGCGCAAATAGCCCAGCAAAAAATCGATGTTCAGACTGCGCTCGTGGGCCTCATCAATGATCAGCGTGTCGTACTGGTTTAAATATCGGTCGTTCTGGGTTTCCGCCAGCAGAATACCGTCGGTCATCAGCTTGACCAGCGAATTCGGCGCGGTCTGGTCGTGGAAGCGCACCTTGTAACCGACCGTGTTACCGATAGCCTGGCCCAATTCCTCGGCGATGCGGTCGGCTACGGTACGCGCCGCGATCCTTCTGGGCTGGGTGTGGCCGATCATGCCGCTAATGCCTCGGCCGATGTCCAAACATATCTTCGGCAACTGGGTGGTCTTGCCGGAACCGGTCTCGCCGCAGACGATGGTCACCTGGTGGTTTTTAATCAGCTCGGCAATCTCGTCCTTCTTACCGCTGACCGGCAAATCCGGATAGTTAATCGCAGGCACCGAAACGCGGCGCTGGTTGCAGCGACTCACCGAACGCTCGATTTTCTCCGCCAATTGCTGAACTTGCCCAGACACATCCTTGCCCATCCCCGCCTCGCCGCGCAACCGGTCGAGCTGCCGCTTGAAGCCGTGGCGGTCTACGCTCATGCAGTTGCTAAGGTTTTTGGCGAGTTGTTTCAAGGTGTCGTGGACGGACATGGGGAGGTAAAGATCGTAAAAAGCTGGGCATTATAAGGCGTGGATGGATGTTTTACATTGGAACATGAATAGCGGTATAACATGTGGCAGTTATGCTCTGATTAGCATAATCGAAATATGACAATTCAATCGTTATCCTTGCATTCGTAGAATTCGCTACGCTAATCTCGGCCAACGAGCCTTTCATTTGATTAACCTCTAACAATAAGGAAGTGGCAATGGCTGATTTTCTGATTCAGCATTTAAAAAATAAAGCGCATGAGCATTCAGCTCTTGAAATGTTGGTGAATCAATGGGGATTCGATGAAAAATTAATACCCAAAGCATTACAAACGATTGTCAACCTTTTTCCGCATTACAGCCGACATGATGTATCTCATAGCAAGCAAATTTTAATCAATATCGAGCGCCTGTTAGGACCAGTAAATATTGGCAAATTAACCGCTACTGACACTTGGCTACTCTTAGAAGCTGCTTATTGGCACGATATAGGAATGGTCGTACCGCAACAAGATATTGAGGATGCATTAGGAAATACCTCTTTTCGGCAATATATCGAGCAGATTCGTAACAACCCAAATCATGAATTGAATCGTTTTTCTCAGAGTTTTGATTCAAAAGACATTTCCCAATGTTTTGGTGGCGCGGACAACCCAATGGACGCAGTCGATAAATTTCGTCAATTGATGGCCGAATGGTTTAGGCAACAACACGCTGATCGAGCCAACAAAATCGTCCAAGCACCGTGGGAGAGCGTAGGCATCAGCTCACCTCGCACCGAATTGATACCGGCCAGACTATTCAAACTACTAGGTCGCATTTGCCATATGCATGGCCTACCATTCAAGCAATTGCTTTCATCAACTGGTTTACCTTTTCGAGAGGCTGGACTGGCACAAGAAGATTGCCATCCTCGCTTTATTGCATGTTTGTTGCGTATGGGTGATTTACTCGATCTCGATGACAATCGATTTTGTCCCGTAATGCAACGCATTGCTGGGGAGAATCGTCCGAGCATCAGTAAAGCGCATGAAGATAAACATGCCGGCCTCCGCCATCTTCGTGTAGATCAAGAGAGAATCGAAATTACCGCAGAATGCGAAACCATAGACGGCTATTTGGAAACATTTAAGTGGTTCGATTGGCTCAAACAAGAAATACAAGATCAAATGGCCCATTGGCAAGATATTGTACCCAGTCGCGAATTAGGCTTGTTGCCTACATTAGGAGAAATAGCTGTCCGTTTAAGCGGGAACGAACAAATACTGAACGAAGGCCAACGCCCTCAATTCGGTATTGATGCCAAGCAAGCTATTAAACTATTGCAAGGCAATAATTTATATAGCACCAAATTCGCCTGTATTCGCGAATTGTTGCAAAACGCGGTTGACGCTACTCTATTGCGATTGTGGCTTACACATCAGGAAGAGAAAAGTTCCGACTTATGGAAGAATCCATTTTCAGATGACGTCAAAAAAATATTCCAAACCGGAAAAGTCGAAGTTAAATTCGAAGAATTAACATCTGATGCAAACACACCAGACGACAAATCATGCTGGAAATTAGAAATTAAAGACAATGGCACAGGAATCAGTCGAGACGATTTGGGTTACATGCTAAAAATAGGCGGATCACAAAGTAATACCACCCGCCAATTAAAAATTAATAGCATGCCTGAATGGATGAAACCATCAGGGGCTTTTGGTATCGGTTTTCAAAGCGTATTTCTAATTACCGACGTAATTAAATTAACAACAAAAAGCATTTTTACCAATGAAATACTCGAAGTAACGATGCACAGCCCAACCAAGGACAAGGAAGGATTGGTTGTTTTAAAATTATTGGAAAATAATATATCCAGACCTTATGGCACATCTATCGAAATTTTCCTACTATTCAATAAATTTGCTAATAGCTATAGTATGCCGGTTGGAGAATCACTCGTACGCAACTTTCTCGATCTATATGATCCAATATTAGACAAGGCTCTGCCTTTGAATGCAGCCGAGTTGGCCGATAAAATCAATACATTTTCAGAGAATTCTTTATTACCTATTACCGGAAAACTAAAGCCTATTAATAAGCCAGAATTTGCGATAGGGTCAGAAAATTTCCCTACCGAAGAATTGATAGATAAATGGCGATTTATAGATGTGAATGAACATCAAGTTTCTCTAAAATATCAACCAAACCTAGGATTCCGTCAAAATGAGGCTTTCTATAGAGGACAACCTTTTAAGCAAAACTCGCTTTATCTCCCTAATGTCGCAGTTGCAATAAATTTAATGTCAGGCAAGGCGGGTGAGTGGTTAATGGCCAACCGTGACCAACTCATGAAAGAGGCTGAGCAAGATTTTTCGCAATTAGCTTTGCTGGCACTCGAAAAGCTTGTGCAGGATGATTTGGAGACTCCAACCTTATTTCCAGACTCCAACGCTCAACATAAAAAAGCCGTATTTTCATTATTCCTTGAATCCATGTCCTATGTTTATGGCGGCAACTGGACTAACCTTGCAAAAAAAGTTGATGGCGCATGGCTAGAGTTAAACACTAACAACATAACATTCCAAGAATTATTCGAGCGAGAATCGTGGATATTAGGGATTAAAGGGCATGATGATCGGTTTCCTATTGCCGGCTGCGATCTAGTTATAAATAATGACGCATCCGGTTCTTACATAAAGGGAATAATAATTAAAGAATGGTATAAAACCACAGGAAAAACCGTACAAGTTATTGAGAACGAAAGCAATCAAAAAGATGACTTTAACTTAAGATACCAATTCGCTAAAAAACCGCAACCCTTATACAGTAACAAAGCCCTGGCAATACAATTGGCTCACCGAATGCACTTATCGGATTCTAATCGCCGCTTTATTCTGGGCTTCCAAGATAAATTCGAAAAATTATATTTAAGCGAAAGCACCAAGCTGAGAGCCGAATATCTATTTGAAATTTATCAACCAACTGCAAAATTTGTTTTATTGCCATTTTTGTTTTCTGGCACAAGTCGTAGGAGACCATCGCCCAAAGTCTCTGCCACACCATCAGAACTAGACGCATTATGTAAATGGTTACAACCAAATTTAGAACAACAGGCATCGATTGAAGACATTCGTAAAGAATATGAGAGTTTAATTTATTATATTGATACCGAAATCATGAAGCCGTCTCTATATTGGGAAGACTGGAAAAGCGCACGAGGAATTTAACGCCTGATCGAACTAGGACTTATCCATCGTTCCCACGCTCCAGCGTGGGAACGCAATGACGGACGCTCCAGCGTCCAAATATGCACCGCATGAGCGGTGCGGGACAGCACAAAAGCGCGCTGCCTCTTAGCTTCATGCTAGACGTTAATACTCTTACATTGAAGGATTACTATGAAATCTGAAGTTGTTGCCGAAGCTGCACATGCCACTCTTGACGGCAGCATTCCTTTTCCAGAGGTTGTCAAGGCCATAAGGTGCGCAGACTAACGGGTGCTGCCGTCAGGCGCACCGTTCGCGATCGTTGCGCCTCGCATGGCTCGGCACAACCTATAGGCGGTCGCACCTTTTTGGGATTACGGCTGGCGGCTGTAGATCAATCAACAGACCTTCGTCGGAAAAACTATCCGTCCGCACTTGGCCAACTGCCGCTGTTTTTACACTGGTTACCGAACTCCAGCTTGGCAGCTGAACCCTGAAAGCTCTAGCACTCTTTATTTGACAGGACGCAAGAGCTTCCAAGTTTTAGGTATTCAAGCTAGAGCTTGAATATACGTGAAATGCGGCACAGCTAAGCCTGAACCGATTAATGCTCTATCTCCCGCCGAAGCCGCTTTGGATTCCGCCTGCAGTCCAGAATTCGGATTACAAGGGCTTGATCGTCGATCACTTTGTAATAAATGGCATAGGGAAACCGCTTTGCCAAAAGCCTATGGAATCCAAAATGCAGGCTATGAACCACGGCATATAAAGCTAATGAATCAATTTCGGCGAACAGACTATCGAAAAAATAATCGCCAAATCCTTCTTGCTACTTATCGTAAAACACGCAGCCTGCCGACAAATCATCCATGGCAGTGCGTAAAATCCGAATTTTCATTTGAACCGCGAGCGTAATGCCTTTTTGGCTTGCCGCCAATCGACCGCCTCGACATCCCCTGCTGCATAAGCGACTTCCGTGCGCTGTAATTCCTCCTGATGCCAAGGTAACGCCGGGACGTCATTTTCGTTATCGAGCAAATCGTCCCACAGCGCTTCGATGAGCTTGAGTTTTTCGGTTGCAGGTAATTGCCGCAGTTCAGCGCTGATCATCAGGGTACTCTCGTATCGGAATGGCCGGGTCGATACTAGCCGGAAACAGCGTTGAAAGCCAAGATTTATCGATCCCACGCGCCAACCCGTCTCGCCGCAGAGGTGCCATTCCCCGCTAGACGCGCGCTACTAAGTCCCCACGCGGGGGCGTACGCGCGGCTTGGGAGGCAGAATCGCATCGGCGAATGCGGCCCTAATCTCTACCCTTGCCTGTACCGACTGCGCAAATAATTGAGCCGAGGCGAAGATACCAATATGGCGCTGGCCAGCGATATTTATAGTTTTAGTCTGGATGCTTACGCTTCGTTGAAAATCGCCGGTAAAGGCGCGGGATTGGAAACGCTGCGGCAGGCCATGTCGGTTCGATTTAACCGCGGCGCCAAGCCAAAGCTATGAATCTTGCGCTTATGGCAAAAACCGGGGGTATCCCGAATTTTTGCAAAGTGGACCGACCGACCTGCTTACGAAGACTTGCTTCAATCCAGTCTTACTCGGCCCGCAGTACCATCGACTGTCACTTTGTCGCCATTCATCAAAGCATCCAGCACACCTCTGACGCTCATTACTGCGGGTAACCCCACCTCTCGCGCAGTCACTTCGCCATGCGATAAAGGTCCGCCGCTTTCGGTGATCACGGCCGCCGCCTTATAAAATAAAGGTGTCCAGGCAGGGTTGGTGGTGCGAGCTACCAGTACCGCGTTGGCCGGAAAATCGGCGAAATCGTCCTGCGACAACACCTTAAAAACCGTGCCGCTGGCAACGCCGGGGCTACCGGGCAAACCAACAAAATCCCCGTCTTTAGCGGAATAGGCTTGTGACTTACCCAACTCCCATTCCGGTGAATGCTGCCTATGGTTTTGATAAGCCTGTTTTTCCCAGACTATGCTATCCGCCAAACAACGCCACGACGCGGCGTCGTTGAGGCGGATTGCTTCCGAGAGCTGTTCGGCTCTGGCAAAGAACACATCCATCGCTTCCGTAATGATGCCCCTAGCCTGCAAGGCGACACCCAAGGCTCGTAAACCCTTGCGGAACGGCAATGTCAGCCGTGTCGTCTGGTAATGTTCGATGTCGTCCAATGCGGTATAAACCCGAGTCAAGCGTAACAACTCCTGCACAGGAAACCGCAAATCCTCCGGCAACCCGCCGATCAATTGCCGTTCGGTTTCCAACATCCGGATTTTCAGAGTACGTTCCTTTTCGGCAGGGTCTTCCAGGGCAGAGTCCAACATCATTTTCAGATTTTCAATCACCAGCCATGGCGCTTCCAACCAGGTCGGATGATAGGGGTCAAACTCCACTTCCCGATGCCCATGGTCCTGCAAAAAACGCTGGAAAGCGGCTGCAATATCTGCTTCCTGTATGAACCCGCCGGAAGCCAGAAATTGCTGGCCAGTTTGAGCTCGCAACGCCTGCACGAGTTTGGGGTACTCGGCTATCCGCCGCCCCAACCGGAAAAGCTCCCTATTGACGAAACCCGTTTTGGTTTCGCAGTATGCCAGCAAGCTATCAAAGGTCGCCGGCGCATCCGCTTCGCCAACCGTCGCCCCAACGATGCTGTACACCAATTTGTAAAGGGTCCGCTGAGTAATGGAAATGGCAATATTAGGCAGGAAATATTCCGCACCCAGCTGCTTCACCCGCAGTACAAAATCCCACAACTCGGGAATAGAGCGTCCTGTCAGTGGTTCGGCCATTAATTCGCCGAGGCCGAGTAAATAGCGATCCAAATCGCGCGACCACGACATCGGTAATTCCTGCACCCAGGCATAGCGTTTGCGCAGCGTCGGTAAAGCAGACAGCAGTTCGGCAACTGAACGCACGTTCAATGAATTTGCAGTGCCTTCGGCATAAACTTCGACGGCATTTTGGTTGCCGTATACATAATTATCGAATAAGGCGAACCACTTGCCGTGAAACGGCGGCAAGCCCATCAGTTCGAAAGAATGCGACAGCGATTGGTGAAAACCCTCCTCCACCAAGTCCCAAGCCAACGGTGTAATCACCGAGGGAAATCGCTCGGCGGATTCGTCGCGGGTCCAGCGCGGCGGGATACGGGTAATTGGCCGTGCTTGCAACAGCCACAACTGTTCACCCTCAAAACCCCACTCTATGTCCTGCGGATAACCGTAAAACTTTTCGACGCGCCGCATCAAATCGGATAACTCAGCCAATTCAGGTTCGCTGAGACAAGGTAAATTAGCTTGATCATCTGACAAGTTCTCGCTACGCGTACCCGTGCGGTCGGCGACGATGCATGAGGATTTATGCGCCAGCACCGCCTCCAACACTCGGCCGGACGACTTATCCAGTAACCAATGATCAACCTGATGCTCACCGCCCACCACCGATTCACCCAAGCCATAATTGGCATCCACCGACTGTTGTGCTGGATCGCCGGTAACCGGATTGATGCAAAACCCCACGCCGGCGACCCGATTGAAGGCCATTTTTTGCACCACCACCGCCATCGCTGTGTTCGACAAGCCGATACCGGCCTGCAAGCGGTAAGCAATGGCGCGGGCACTCCACAGCGACACCCAACAATCCCGGATACGCGAAACAATGTCGTCGATGCCGATGCAATTCAGATACGTTTCGTGCTGCCCGGCGAATGCCGCGCCGCCCAAGTCCTCGGCAGTGGCGGAACTACGCACGGAGAACGCCGTATCGCCCGGAAACTCAGACAACGCCTCCGCAATTGCCTGCTTCAAGCTTTCTGGCACCGGTAGCTGGGTCAATTGCTCGCATAAACTTGTACACGCCTGTTCCAAGGCCAGGGGTTCGTCTATAGGCAAATTCCGAAGCAGATCCGGCAGTGCACCGTGTTGCTCAATGAACGAGTAGTAACCTTCCGGCGGCAACAAAAAGCCAGGTGGAACGGCGAACCCTCCCTGAGTCAAGCGGGCAAGGTTGGCGCCCTTACCGCCGGATATGGCGGAATCCAGAGCAGACGGATGATGAAAATCAAACAGCGTTGGCATAGGTATCCTTCTTACTGGGGTTTATGGCAGGGTGATCAGCATGACGGCGAGCTTCGTACAAACCAAAACCGGCCAGCGCCAAGCCGCTGAGGACATCGACAAAATAGTGATAACGCAAATAAAAAGTAGCGATCCATAAACCCAATATCGGCAATAACAACACCCAAAACTCAAGGCGATGATGCCGTCCGGCAAATCCCAGTATATAAAGCGTCACAGCCACGTGCAGACTCGGCCAGACATCGACTTTATTGCTGCCTTGCTCAACCATCGCTTGATTAAATGCCGTGATCGCGCCGCCGCTCAATTTGACGTTGAACAACTCCGGATAGGCCAGCCAAGGCCCGGCAGCCGGCACCAGCAGATAACCGAGAAACCCCAAGCCGTAAACCGCGAATAGGCCGGTGTAAAATTCGCCGAGCAACTCCCTGCGCCGGAAAAAATAACGCAGCAGACTGACGAGCAACAATGGCATCAATAACAAGTAGCAAGCGCTCATTAGTTCGGTGAGCGGTGGGCTAATCCATCGTTCCAACCATACCGACGGCGTTTCGCCTATCAATAGCCGATCCAATGCCAACAACTGGGCATCGAAGCGTACGCTCCTGACAGCGGGGATAGCCCCGGCCATGGCTTGATATGACACATTCATACCCACGGCCAGACTGACGCAAATGGCAGCCAATAGCCCCCAACTGCGTTGCCTGGAATACCTGCGCGCCAATCCGGCCATGCCGGCCAACATCGGACAAAACAATAGACTCCAAACCGTCAGGTGCGCGATTTCGATGGCTGAAACAGCGCCCAGATAGATACTGAAATAGCGTAAGGGCGGGTCGAGAAGTTTATTCATGCGCTTTGCGCTCCGCCAAATTCCGATAGGCTGTTACCAATACCGCCCTCATCTCAGGATGAAAAACCGCGTTACCGAGTGCTACCGTCAATTTACGGAATCGGTACCAAGCCAATAGGCCAACGGTACTGATCGCGCCGTAAAGAACAAACCAACTTGGTCCGGCACATACAAACAAACCCACGCAAACGGTCACGACCCAAAATAATCCGTAAGCGGTCCTTTAACAGCATCTGTATAAACAGCTCGAAAGGAACGAAGATAGTGTCCACTTATAATCAGGTGGACACCTATGAAGGAGCATAACACGCGATTATCGCGGCCATTAATCGTGGGGCACGGGCGAGACGGCCGTTGCCTTTATGATCCGGAAGCCAAGCGGGAGCTAGTGAAAGTTTGCTTGCATTCGGGCACATCGGTTGCCAAGATCGCTCTGCAATACGGTATCAATGCCAATCTGCTGCGCAAGTGGATGGGGCATTACCGAGAAACAGGACATCCGAATCCGAACAGTCCATTAACGTTGCCGGCTTTTGTGCCCGTTCAGTCGCTGAGCGCAGAGAAACCGGCTGAGTCAGCGCTCAGTGCGGAGTTGCCCAACGGCGTTAAACTCGCGTTACAGCCTGTCGCACTGAGCGACCTGCCGGTGATTTTGAAGGCGTTGGCCGAGCTGCCATGTTTCGTTTCGACGCAGGATTGAAGGTCTACCTGCACCGCGAGCCGGTCGACGGCCGCAAGGCCATCAATGGTTTAGCGCTGCTGGTTGAGCAGGCATTAGGCTTGAATCCGTTCGAGCCGGCCATCTACGTGTTCAGTAATCGCCGGCGGGATCGGATCAAACTGCTGTTGTGGGACCGCACCGGTTTTTGGTTGATGCTCAAGCGGCTGGAAGCGGATCGGTTCTGCTGGCCGAAAGACGCGCCGATAATCACACTGACGGTGGAACAACTGCACTGGCTGTTAGCCGGTATTGACTTGGCGGCGATGCGGCCGCATCCGCTGCGAATGTATACAAAAACCAGCTGAAACAATGACTTAAAGCGAGTAAAATAGCAGCATGACGACCGCCATCACGCCATCTGCCGAAGACTATCAGGCCTTGCTGTCCAACCACCAAGCCTTGCTGGCCGAGCAGCAACGGCTGGCGAGTCAACTGCGGTTGGTGACGGTCGAGCGGGATTTATTGAAAGAACGTGTGGATGCCTTTCTGCATAGGCTGTATGCCGCAAAATCCGAGGCGCGGGCCAATCCGGCCCAGCGCGACCTGTTCCTGAACGAAGCCGAAGTGTTGGCGCCGAACGGTGCTCCAATCGCCGAGGAAGCCACGCCCGAAGCGGTCGAGGTGGCCGGTCACCGCCGCCAGAAACGCGGTCGCAAACCGCTCGATCCGCATCTGCCGCGTGAGATCGTGCGCCATGAATTAGCGGAAGCCGAACGCATCTGTGCGCATGACGGTACTCGTCTGGTGGAAATCGGCGCTGAAATCAGCGAGCAGCTCGACATCGTGCCGCAACAGGTGCGAGTCATTCAACATCACCGCGTCAAATAGGCCTGCCCGTGCTGCGATGAAAGCATTCGCGTGACGCCGGCACCGGTTCGCATCATCCCCAAAGGCTTACTCACCGAAACGGCATTAGCCTGGGTCGTCACCGCCAAATACCAGGATAGCCTGCCGCTGTATCGGCAAGCCGCGCTGTTGAGCCGTTTCGGCGGCGATCTGTCGCGCAACACGCTGGCGGCTAGCATGGTGCGGGTTGGCGACGCAGTGCAACCCATCATCAACTTGCTGCGCGACCATCTACTCGATGCCGATCTGATCCTGGGCGACGAAACCGTGGTTCAAGTGCTCAAAGAATCCGGCCGAGCCGCGCAAAGCAAAAGCTATCTGTGGGCACAAATGACCGGCTCCGGACCGCCGATTCGGCTGTTCAGCTACACGCCGGGGCGCGGCGGAACGCATGCGCAGCCGTTGTATGAAGGCATCAAACCCGGCGCGGTACTGATGAGCGACGGCTATGAGGTGTATAACGCCATTGCCGCCAGCCGGGGTGCGATTCACCTCGGCTGTTGGGCGCATGCGCGGCGTTATTTTGTCGAGGCCGAAGCCGCCATTCCTAAAGCCGCGCGTGGCCCGGAGCAACTGGCGACGCAGTTTATCGCGGCGATGGGTGAACTGTACGCGATTGAAACTCAGACGAAAGACCTGAGCGTCGAACAGCGTGGGCAGCGGCGCCAGGAGCAAAGCCGACCGGTTTTGGTCAAAATCGAAGCCCTGCTGCTACAACATCTGCATGCGGTAATCCCCGGTAGTTTGCTGGGCAAGGCTTTGCATTACTTGTCATCGCAGTGGTCCAAACTGATCCGCTTCGTCGACAACGGCGCTTGGCCCATCGACAACAACCTCTGCGAAAACGCCATACGCCCCTTCGTGGTGGGCCGCCGCAATTGGTTGTTTTACGATACGGTGGCCGGCGCCCGTGCCAGCGCTAATCTTTACTCGTTGATCGAAACCTGCAAGGCCAATAGCGTCGACCCTTACACCTATCTGGTCGATCTGTTCCGAAAGCTTCCCACCGCAAAAACTGTCGAAGAGTTCGAAGCGCTGTTGCCTTGGAATCTCGACGCCCTAACGGACTAATCGCACGCCAACGGTTAAGTCATTGTCCGTTTCAGTTCTAGTGCGTCCTTCAAAGATCGCTTACAAAACACACGAAAGCACTTTCACCGCAACCCGCCGTTTAGTCGCCAGTGCACCCATGTGCCTGCCCATATAGCAAAAGGCAATTCGACAAAACCCCACGCGACCGTAATTGCAGCAACGTATGTCGTAACGTAACCGGCGAGCAACATTCCCCACTGTACCCAGGCCCAGACCAGAAACCAAACGCAAAGGCCCGATACGACACCCGCACGACAGGGGTTAGGAAACGCAGACTTAAGAGTAGCCGCCAGCCAGACAGAAAAGATGCCAAGGAGAAGCAGCTTAAGTAGTCCCTGTGCTGCGACGAGTGGGGTTGGTTGAGGAAGGGAAAAGCGCGAGAACAGATAGACCCATTCGTCAGCGAGAACGACCAAATTCAGGACTGCCTCACCGGCAACAATTATGAGTCCAGCGACAACACCGCCGACGAGTAGCGGAAACAGTTTCATGGAAAAGTCCGATCAGAGATAGTGGCCCAACGTAAAGCTAAGGGGCTGGCGCGATTGCGACCGTCCCGCTTGAGCGCCATGTTATACATTTTGCGGCATAGTTTAAGAACATCCCTCAGCTAGGATTAGCTTACTGGTTGTAGATTTATGTCGTATTGAGAATAACGGTTGAGCCTCAGTATCCCCTAAAAATTCCTTTGCGTTTTCTTTTGAGGGGAACTCAAGAATTACAACACGTTCCGGGCACCAGTCACCTTCCATTACCTCAGGCTCCACTCCTTGCACGATATATCTACCACCATGCTTTTTTATAAATAGAGGTATTTTTTCGATATATTCTCGAAAGCTCTCAAAATTGTTGATTGATAAATCCAATATCAGGTACGCATTCATTCTTTGGTTCTCTCTAAACTCAAGTCCTAATGTCTATTGATGTATAACGCCAAGCTAAGGGGCGCGTAGCTAAGGGGAGCGTCCCTTTGAGCGACGTATTATCCATTTGCTTCACCTAGTGTCTGTATGAAAAAATCGTAAGCTGGGTTGCTTAAATATGGTTTCATTCGCATAAAAAGAGACCGTAAGCCAGCCCCATATTGGTCAATAAATTGAGTGCTTCCGCCAGCAATCTCTAATTCATTGGCAGCTGTCAATTCGCAGAATTTCTTGAGCGCATCATTCGCTAGCACATATTCTTCGCAAGAAAATCTGTTTCGAAAAACTGGATTCTTAACCATCCCGAACTGGGGCCAGAAGAAGTCTCTATCACAAGCACAATACATATAAATAACCTCTTCAGATTCCGAGCCGACCAACTTCTGTATTTGAAAGCGCTCATTTAGGGCAAGTAATTTCCCATCATAGCCATCAGTTCCATACACGGCATGATAGAGACCCGCCTTGCATAGAACTTCATTTGCTCCCCAACGATGTAACAAATCGTGGGTTCCTATCAGATGACTGAGTAGGGTTCCATTCAAATGCTCAAACTCCCCAGCGCCAAGGTCTCGCAATCTTTCAAAAATCACGTGATCGATCATTTGGCTTCCGATGCATAACGCCAAGTTCAGTGGTGACCGGAGCGGAGCCGGTTTTGCGCAATAAAATGTGCGTAGCACATTGCGCAAAATCGGGGGAGCGTGGGCATCCACTGCAACGCCTGGTTATGCGTCTTTCGCCACGACAGTTGTATTGAAACCTTCATTTAGCTGGGGCTCCTGAAAGTACTTTGTAACAAATTGGAATGTTTCCTCTGTGTCAAATGTGGCTCGGGATGGCTGTTCGGCGCGTCGCTGCGCGATTTGGGTGATGCATAGTGAGTCACTTGCCTTAAGGTAAATGAGTTCATGGGGACAACCAGCCTCGGAAATCAGGTCTCGGAACCATTGGCGCTGGTTCAGAGTATTTGCAGGAAAGTCCATGACTACATTAGTGCCTACTTTTAGAATGCCTGCCACGTGTGACTTTACCAACGGCTTCATTTGGCCAGAGTATTTTAAATAGTCTTCGAATGCTGAAATCTGGTTTGGATAAAGGGCCTCAAGCCATTCGTCCTCGGAAATGAGGACGGCATTACGTTCTGCGGAAATTTTCTTTGAGAAAGTGGATTTTCCAGCCCCCATTTTTCCGCAGAAAAATATCAAAGTCCCCTTCTTAGGCACATCAACTCCTTAACGATAAGCATAACTGGAAAAATGAAGCGAAGTGAGGAACGAGCGTAGCTTTATTTTTTCCATGTTGATGCGATGGTTAGGGACGCAGTCAAGAACTCGCTAAATTTATTTTGAAAGGACAATGCCACTAGCCAACGCAACAAAACTAGCTCCATAAATCAAAAATGAACAAAGAAGAGCAACAGACCATCTGCTTTTGTAAATATTGGTATGAATAGTCATCAATATAGCAATCCAAGATACGGTAGCAACAATAAGTGGAATTGCTTGAGTGATGCCAAGATATAGAAAATACCAATTCGGCGCACTATGTATTGTTCCCGCAAATGCAGTAAATAACGCACCTCCAAAAATAATTGGAGCTGCAACACATAAGCCCACCAAAACCAGGATGATTCGCCCAATTATAGAAAGGGGCTTTTCCTCTTCTTTATCATTGGGCCAAATAATTTTCATGCTAGGTAATTCCTAACGTAGAGGTAAGTGGCAGCCGGAGCGCGAATTGTGGTTCGCGTTGCTCACACAATCTAACCTTATTCGTTAGGCATTTGTTTAAACCATAAAAGGTATAAAAAATGGAAAAAATAAATATTGGTATACCACTTACACCGCCTGATGAAATACCGGAAATTTTTAAGAGTTTTGGTGTTGCAGCTGCATTAGAATCTGCTTTTAAGAAAAAAGAATTTGGATTTAATGAAAAATCAAGGGAATATGCTGAATTAGCTTTAGCATATTGGACACTATTAAATGAAAGTCCAGAATTATTCACTGATGCCACGTTCGGTTCTGTCGTTCCATGTGAAATGACCGCAAATGTAGCAACCGAAACTTCCAAACGTATCCAGTGGAGCGAAGAAACGATGGATGTTCTCTTTCGGCGTGTCCTCCTTGGGATACGAGCGACATACAGAGACTTCCAGCATATGGCCGCAGTTAGCGCATTTGATAAGAGAACTAGAAGTTTTATTTCTGACCACGATGAACCGCCTAACGCTGAGTTGTGCCGCGCCCGCCACGGAAACGCCAGGAAACTTGGCGCGTTGTCTCGGGCGTCGGCACGAACGACGTGTTATGTGGCACTTTACTCATAAAACTTTCCGGCATGAAGAATGTGTGCCGCCCGACGCCAAGGGTTTTCTGGTTTTGTGTATGTGGAAAGCCCTTGACTTGATGCCTTTCCCCAACTTGCCGCAGCATCCAGAAAGGCACCCACACTTCCGTTTTCCCATCCGTTTGCTCCTGAGCTAAACGGAGGGCTTGGAGTTTTACGCTCTTTTTCATTTTCATCTTCCCAGTCAGCGTGCAGGGCCTCAACGAAGGCAAGGAATGTCTTTTCGTCATGCACGGTGTCTGCTAGCTGAAAGAGGTCAGTTGCCATGGTGTTGTGCCACATAACGTAGAATTCAGCCGATGCTTGAAGCGTAGCGGAAAGCGGTCGGCTGGAATGATAAGTTATGCATTGATTGTTACTTTGTTTCGGTTATCAACACGTTAGGATTTGCTGGGTCGTAAAAGAAATAGGTATAGAACTCAACCGGCTTGCCATTATCGAGTTTCGGTGAATACCCCTTATCAAGGATAAATTTCTTAGCCGCATCTACATATACTGGTGGAACAGACACATCAACTGGAGCTACGCCGCCAGATATTGGATCAGTGACGCGGGCAACCCGCACTGAACGAACAGACCCATTGACCTCCACCACAATACCAAAGATTACGCTATATAGTTTCTTGGCTTTTCCTGTAACGTAGCTCGGAGAATTGGACGACTTCGCTAGGACAGTACCGGCCAGAAGCATCGCAAGGATTCCCCAGAACTTTATCCAATTCGTCGTATTACGCCCCATTCGTGGCTCCATATTGGTTGACTGCATAACGCTCCACATAACAGGAAAAATAAAGAGGAGTGAGCTATAGCGAACGTAGCTTTATTTTTTCCATGTTGATGTGGTTGTTATAAGGCAATTTACAAATTTGCGGCAAATACTAATAATCCGAATCCTGTAATTAAAAACACTGTGAAAACAAGCCACTCTTTGGCGTTCACTAGGTGTAGTTGAATATTTTCTGTGAATTCCTTGTTTTCAGATTCAAGCCGTTGACTGTGTTTTTTGATTAAAAATCTGAGTCCAAACATCCAAACGGAGAAGGCTACTACAAGCGCCGCTAGTTTATACGGTGGAAGTTTATTTATTACATTGATTAGAAGTTGTATCCCATCCATATATCTTCAGGCCCTGCTTTATAACGCTAAGCTAACGGGCGCGTAGCGAAGCGGAGCGTCCCTTTGAGCGACGTGTTATGTGTGATCATGCTTGCTCCGGTGTGCAATAGACCAAAATGGCATCGCCTTTTTCAAGTGCGGACAAATAGCAGGAGCGTTCAGGCTCTCCCTTTCGCTCCGCTGTATCAAAGGGCAAAGTTCCAGCTTTTAATATCTCAACCTGAGACCACCCGCAATTTAGCGCCACGAGTTCTGCCGCCTCCCAGTCGTGAGCAGAGCCAAGCGACTGCCGTACGTAGATATGCATTGCGTGACGCTGACCAGTAGGAAAGCGTTCTACATCTGACGAAGTGGCTTTTGCCAAAAAAATATGGACTTCAGCTATCATGACACATAACGTAATGTATACGACATCGCTTGTCCTATAATCCAGGGCATAATGTCGTATAATCCTTTTTTCATGATGGCAAGTTATTGTTTGTGAAAGAATTCGCTCGGGCAAACGGGACACGTTATGGAAACAAATACGACATCGGCACCGCCAAAAAAACGACTGGATCAGGTACGCGATAAAATTCGTTTCAAGCACTACGGCCTGAGTACCGAGGATACCGACGTGTCCTGGATTAAGCAATTTATTTTGTTTAACGCCAAGCGTCATCCGACGAAGATGGGCGCGGCCGAAGTCGAACGGTTCTTGACCTATCTGGCAACCGAGCGGCATGTCTCCAGTTCCACGCAAAATCAGGCTTTGTCGGCCATTCTGTTTTTGTATCGCGACGTGCTAGCGGTGCAATGGCCTTGGTTGGATGGCATGGTCGAGCTTCGCCGGTCATCGGCGGTCTAATTCAACGGTTTATAAGCCCATTTTAGTCGGCACCGCCGCCGGATTTCACCAATCGCAGGCTCCGTAACAAAGAACGCCGGTTAGCTCGCATCCCTTGCCTATAGTCCTGTTCGAATAACGCCAGTTGCCAGCCAGCGCTTGGCACTCGGATGCCATCCAACGCCTGTTAGCGTTCTAGTAAACAATGTAGCGCGTGTTTCTGAATTTAGCCTACGCTTTTCATATGCGGACTGCCCCATCGTCCGCCGTATCAGCTATGCCCAAAGGAGCCCGACATGAACCAACATCTGATTTCTTTAAGCCTTTCCGACAACGATCTCGCGGATATAGACGCCGCCCTGAAGACATTGGAAGACCGCTTCGCCGGCTTTCTGGTCTTAACCCCGGAAGAACGTCGCGCCATCCCCAAGATGGGCGATAAAACCGAAGCGTTCTGCCGTCAGACGCTGACGGTGTCCAGCCAAAATACGTCGGCCATTCCGCCCGGTCTGGATACCGCCTCGGCGGAAGCCGATCTGGCGACGCTCGATAGACTCCGCCCTCGCCTGCATCGGCTGCGCGATTTATTGAGCAGAGCCGAAGATACCGACATGGCGCTGGGCTGCGATATTTATAGTTTTAGTCTGGATGCTTATGCCTCGTTGAAAATCGCCGGTAAAGGCGCAGGATTGGAAACGCTGCGGCAGGCCAAAAACCTAAGCCGGCCAGCCTGTCGGCTAAACAAGATGGTCAGCCGCCCGGCTCGGCCTTCCGGCACACCAACCAAGCTCCAGCCCATAGCGGAATAGATAAAGGCAAGGCTCGCAAGCTTTGCCGCTACCCCCGCAAGCTTATTCGCACCACTCGCAAGGTTCCAAGCCTTGCCCGCAAGGTAAATGACTTTGCGGGCAAGGCAATTTTCTATGGGCGTAAGCCTTAAAGCCTTGAGCGCAAGGCATTAAACTCCAACCACACGCTTATTTGGCTTGCGCGCAACGAAAAAAACCTTGCCCGCAAGCCAAATAAGCTTGCGCGCGACTCTAATTTACTTGTGCGCAAGGCTATGAAGTTTGCGAAGTTGGCAACGCATCGATCATGCCGACCCAGTACGTTTGTACCGGCACAAATGCGCTATTGCCAAAGACCGCCAAACTGCGCCAGCATGCCGAAGGTGTTTAAACGGCGGGAAAAAACTATGGCGGAGGATAGAAAACCCGAAAGCGGCGGCTACGGTTCGCCGTTGCCGATTGCATTAATCGTGACCATGTTGGCGAGTTTGTTGATCGGCCATTCCCTGCCCTATCAGGACGAACGGCCTTCGGCCGACCCGCTGAAATCCAGCCATCCGTCGTTGCAGAATATCGACGCCCGGCTTTGGCAAGATCCGTTTTCCACTGTCGAAAATGCCGCCAACGCGGCCAACAAGCCCGCCGCCGAGGCGAAATCGTTAACGCTGTTTCTGGACGGCCGTCCGGCCAGTGTTGAAGTTCGCCCGTCACCGACTCCGCCACCATCGGTTGAAAAGAAATCCATCGTTCCGAATGCGCTGAAACATTCGAATCAGGCCATCACGGTGATGGCGGTTACCTTGCCTGGAGGACCCTATCCCGAAGAAGCCGAGCAGCGCATGCGCCGACGCTATGCCGTGCTGTCCGGATTGGCGAATCAAGACTGGATACCAAGCGACGAACAGCACATCGGCGCCTTCGAGCCGGACCAAGACGATTTGCAAAAACGAGTCCCGTTCGAATGGTGGTTGCCGCGCGACGGAAATGAGAAATCGCCGATCCTGGTGCTATGGCTGGATGAAGCCAGCCTGACCGAAACCCCGTTCGCCAAAATCAACCGCTTGCTGAAACTGGTCATGCCCGATCGAGACCAGGTCAGCTATCGGGTGATCGGCCCTAACAGTTCGGCGACTTTACGCACGATGCTGGCGGAAATCGAAAACCCGTCCTTCGCGCATCCCCCCTGCCCTACATCGCCCAAACTTGGCGATGCCGCCGATTGCAGACTCGACATCGGTTTTTACGCGGCGGCGGCCACCGCCGCCGACTTCGAATTGAGCAATCTATGCAACAACCAAAACGAGCATTGTCTGGAAACGCTATTCAGCGACAAGGGCATCCGCTTGCTGCGCACCACGTCTGGCGATGACGAGTTGATGAAGGCCTTGGTCAGCGAATTATCGTTGCGGCGAATCAGCGCCAATGCGCATATCGTCATCTTGTCGGAGTGGGATACCTTCTACGGCCGCGCGATGCGCGATACCTTTGTGAAAACCTGGCCGTCCAAACCCAAGACGACGCCTCCCGGCAGCCAATGCGGTCAGAAAACCGTGCATAGCTACAGCTATATGCGCGGCCTGGACGGCAAATTGCCGAAATCCGGCGATAAGAGCGCGGATGCCAAGGCATCCGGCGCGAACAAGGACAAACCCGCGGAAAACGCCAACATCGAAACGCCCGAAGGTCAAAGCCAAAAAGACTATCTGCGGCGACTGGCCGGCAATATCGCCGAACTGGACGCGTGCCTGATCCAGAGCAGCCCCGACGGCGGGATTGCCGCGATCGGCATTCTGGGATCGGATGTTTACGACAAGCTGATGATCTTACAAGCCTTGCGCCAGTACTTCCCGCATACCTTGTTTTTTACCACCGATTTGGACGCCATTTACAATCATCCGAGCAAATGGCTGCAAACCCATAATTTGTTGGTAGCGGCGCCCTACGGCCTATATCTTGACGACCAGTGGCAAGGCAGCATCCCGCCGTTTCGCGACAATTATCAGACCGCGCTGTTCCTGTCCACGCAGCTGGCGGTCACTCCTCCACCGCTTAACATCAAGCCCATCATACCCACGCTGTTCGAAATCGGCCGTAGCCGGCCGATTCCGTTGGCGGTGCCGCGCTGCGATCACTCGCGCGGCCTTTCGCCCAATCCCGAGCACTGCATGTGGCCGAACTGGGAGCAAACGGATCAAGGGATTCAACCGGCCGTCAAATCGAGCCGCTTCAGTTTTGAATTCAAAAACCTGCTGTTTTTAAGCCTTAGCCTGATCTGCATGGCCTGTCTGGTCAGTTGGCAAATTCGCAAATGGGCATTGTCGGCCGTTTGCCGGGTTTTAGACAGCGGACTCACGGCCTGCATCGCCACGGCGGTGGCGTTATCGGCGCTGGGCATTTTTGTGGTTTTTAACGAATATCTTGCCAGCCCGATGGCCGAACCGTTTTACTGGCTGGAAGGCGCCAGCATCTGGCCGACCGAGGGCCTGCGCTTGGTTTCCTACCTGGTTGCTGTGGCCTTTTTTTGCTGGGGACAACGCCGGCTAGCCCAAATGCGCGTAACCATTTCCGAAACGTTCGGTTTGCCGAACCATGCCGATGCGTCGATCAAGGAATGCAAGCTGATGTTTGTCGGTAGTTGGGAGGTGACGGAAAATCGCACCCAACCCGGCCGCTGGGATACGCTCCGGCGAATGTTGACTCAAC
Source organism: Methylomonas sp. MS20 (assembly GCF_050275925.1). NCBI lineage: Bacteria > Pseudomonadati > Pseudomonadota > Gammaproteobacteria > Methylococcales > Methylococcaceae > Methylomonas > Methylomonas sp. MS20. The sequence goes on along the minus strand of NZ_CP189962.1, from coordinate 1,809,221 downwards.
GCGTGCCGCCGTTCTCCGACTGGCTGGTGAAAGATCTGTTGCTGATCGCGACGCTTGCGTGGTTGATTTACTACTATTCCCAAACCTGCGTGCCGCAAACCCCGATGGCGCTGCCGCTGCAAACTAAGCTATACCTTGGCCTGAGCATCTTGAGCTTTGTCGGCTTGACCCTGTTAGTCATGAATTCCGCGTGCGCGATCGGCATCCGACTTGGCGCGGACGCGATCCAGCGCAAACTCGCCACGCCTGCGGCAGCCACCGCCCGGCTCTGGCAACACTATCTAGGTTATCTGGACAACACCAAACTGGGCATTCCCGGCAACCTGCTCCGGGTATTGATCCATAGCCTGGCCTTCATCGTCGTCGCCGGCATTACGATGCGCTTCGGGCAACTTCCTAATATTCCGGCGCGCGGTACCTCGGTGGTCGCGGTGAATGCCGCCTTGTTGCTGCTGTCGGTTCTGTCCACCGTGATGCTGACCATGTGGGTCGTCGAGCACGCGCGGCTGTGCGAACGCTTGATCGCCAATCTCACCCAACAGAGCGATGGCTGGAACCGGCGGGCCATCGAGCATGCCCAAGCCAACGCGGTCGCTCAACTCTGCGTTTCGGAATGGTTGAAAATCCAGTTGGTCAAGGAGCTGACCAAGGCCATGCAGCCGTTGATCTGGGGGCCGGTCGCGGTGATTGGATTGATGGTGCTGGCGCGCAATCCGGCCATCGACGACTGGAATTTGCCCTGGGGCCTGCGCGCGGTGTTTATCTTGATGTTTATCTATGCGTTTTCGGCGGAATGGCTGTTGCAGCGCGGCGCCAGAACCACCCGGCGCCGAGCGATCGAGCAATGGAGCTTTAAGGTAAGGGAATTGCGACACTCAGGTAACGCGACGAGCGCGGAAATCGATCGGATCGAATCCGAGATCGAAAGCGCCCGCGCCCTGCGCGAGGGCGCCTTCCGGCCCTGGTACGAATGGCCCTTGCTGCAAGCCTTCGGCGGCACCGGCGCGCTACTGGTGTTGTTTCAACAACTGTCGGAATACTGGACGTTGAGCCAATATTAAGCGCCCGCCGAACCGATGGAGCACCCGCCGACCTGGCAACGCCGCCAGCCGCGCTCCGCTAGATCGATCGAGACCCTTGCGTTGAGGCACCCAATCTACCCGTGCCGGCGCGTTGAAACCCGACGGATTTGGCAGGGCTATATTAGTTCCGCTTTGTCCGATTAGGAAATCAACATCGTCATCCCGGCATGGATTGCCGGACCGGTTAGAGCGCGGAGCGAATCCAAACGCCATGGACGGATTTAAGCCAACCATCCATGACATTGGATGCCCGCTTCCCGGCGGGCATGACGGCCTTGAACAAATCCGACAAAGTAGAATTCGCCAAATCCGCTTTCAGTCGGCGAACTCCGAGGGTTTAATCCGACCCGCCAAATTAAGCCTGTCGATGGCCGTGGCACTTCATAATACGAAACACCCGCCCAATTGAAACACGCTTTCACCCCGTTGACTCGCCAGCAAATTCACGCAGTAAATCAACCAACTGCGGCTATCGCCGTGTTCGTCAACCGCGATAATCCAACTGGGCACCATGCCCATTTCCTCGTAGCTGCAGTGGTACAGCGGCTGAACACCGTTATGAAACACTTGCAGATACTGATTGGCCCTGGCCATTTGAGTCGCCAGGGTGTTGGCTCGATTCATCGCCCCTTGATTGGTGTTGTCGTTGGAATGCAGCATCACGGTCCGGCCGCTGTGCATATCCTTCGCGATCAAAAAGGAACAGCCCGAGAACGGACCGCTGATCACAACGCGCGCGCCCGGATCGAGTTCCATGCCCGTGCAACAATTTTGACCCCATTTTAGAAACCGAATCGGCGTTTTTACCCCCGCATTGGTTTCTCGCAACAGAGAAACCACCTTTTTGTCCGAAGTAATCTGCGCGACGTTCTCCAACGGATCGTATTTCAGTAAATTATTGTTAAAGACCGCAATCGGCATCGCGTTGAAGTTGGTGCTGACCATTTGCGGCGTGGCTTTTCCGTAACTTTTAGCTAAGGTTTTGATGGTATCGAAGGCAATACCGCTATTGATGTTTGGCATGGGGCGTCTCGTTTAGAATTTTTATCGGGGCAACAGCGTCGAGCGGAGCTCGCCCAAAGTATAGAGTCTTTTGCGCCGCCGGCAGCCCAAGACGCACGCCATCGAGTTCGGCTTAATCGATAGCCCGCGCTCGCCGGCTCCGCGAGCTATTGTAGGTTGCGATTCGGCGGCAGACCTTCGTCCGTTACGCTTACCCGCCGGATAATCCATTGAAATGCCTAAACAACTGGTGGCTTTTACTATGAAAGTCGCCGGATGCCGCGCCCAATCCGGTGTCGGAAGGCTGTCAATCGCGGCTAAAGCCGCTCCAACACATTTTCTCGATGCCCGGCTCGCGCCCCAACCCACCACTATTGGCGGCCGCCGCGAATAGTGGCGGGCATAGGGGTGTCGTTGCAGCGGTTGATTGCGGCCGAATATCCGCTAATAGATTGAATTCGTTTGGTTATTTTCGACAACCTCCAGTTGGCACGGCGTTTGTAATACCTAATACGTCGCGGCGAGCGCCGCCGACATCACTCAAACCAAACCACTTAATTGGAGATACCACCATGAAAAACTCGAACACTATCATTACCAGCGCCGTCGCCTCGTTGTTAGCCTTGGCCGCGATCGGCGCGCAAAGCACGGCGGTGGCCGCCGACAAGATGGACATGGAGAAATGCTACGGCGTAGCCAAGGCCGGCAAGAACGATTGCAAAACCTTGTCCAACGCCTGCGCCGGCCATTCCACCAGCGACGGCCAAAAAGACGCCTTCATCGCCGTGCCGGCCGGCACTTGCGAACGCATCGTCGGCGGCCAAACCCAGATGCCCGGCATGTAAGCCGCCGCGATGACGACGCCACGATCCTCACAACTTTCGCGGCGGGTCGCCGCGCCGATTCCGGCTTGCGCCGGAGTCGGCCTGCGTTCGACCCATCACGGCGACGCCTTGGCCGGCCCGGTGCCGGTCGGCTGGCTGGAAGTCCACAGCGAAAACTATTTCGGCGCCGGCGGTCCGCCGCTGCGCTACCTGGAAACCTTGCGAGACGCGTTGCCGATCAGTCTACACGGCGTCGGTCTGTCTCTGGGTTCGACAGACCCGCTGGACAGCGAGCATTTACGCCAACTCAAGCATTTGATCGGCCGCGTCGAGCCCGGTCTGGTCTCGGAACATTTGAGTTGGAGTTCGCAAGGCGGCCGCTATCTGAACGACTTGCTGCCGCTGCCTTATACCGAAGCCACGCTGCACCACCTGTGCGACCGGCTGAACCGGGTACAGGATTTTCTGGGACGGACGCTGCTGATCGAAAACCCGGCCGGCTATCTGCAATACCGGGAAGCCGACTACAGCGAAAGCGGGTTTTTGAACGAACTGGCCCGGCGTAGCGGCTGCGGAATTCTGTTGGACGTCAATAATCTGTACGTGTCCAGCCACAACCTGCATTGGAACGCGGCCGATTATCTGGCCGAGTTGGACGGCGAGCGGGTAGGCGAATTGCATCTGGCCGGCCATGCGTTGCGTACTATCGATACCGCGAGCCTGCTGCTGGACACCCACGCCGGTCCGGTGGCGGCATCGGTCTGGCAACTGTTCCGGCAAGTGTTGCAACGCTTCGGCCGGCGGCCGACCTTAATCGAATGGGATGCGGATTTGCCGGCCTGGCCGGTGTTGCTAAACGAGGCCGCCAAGGCCGACGAGTTATTGGAGACCAACGATGCATGCATTGCGTGATTTGCAACAAGACATGGCGGACTACGCGTTCGGCCTGGCCGAACGGGTGCCGGCGGCTATCGTCGGCGGCGAAATCGCCGCCGAAAAACGCTTGGCGCTATATCGCAACAATACTCGCCTGGGCCTGACCCAAGCCTTGCGCGAGGTATATCCGGTCGTCGAACGCCTGGTCGGCGAGCAATTTTTCAATTATCTGGCGCGGTTTTTCATCGAAGCTCATCCGCCGGCGCAAGCAGCCTTGCTGCATTACGGCGAGGCGCTGGCCGATTTTTTGACCGATTTTCCGCCGACCCACGGGCTGGACTATCTAGCCGACGTCGCCCGCCTGGAATGGTACTGGCACGGCGCCTATCACGCCGCCGACGCCGCGCTGCTAGACGCGCGCGGCCTGGCGGCGGTGCCGGCCAGCCTTTATCCGGCGCTGCGTCTGCGCTTCCATCCGTCGTTGCGTTTGTTGGCGTCGCCTTACCCGGTTTTCGCGATCTGGCAAGCCAATTTGCCGGACGCCGACGCCGCCACGCCGATTTCGCTGGCCGAAGGTGCCAGCCATGTCGTGGTGCATCGCAACGGTTTCGAGGTGAACGCCAGCGAAATCGAACGCGGCGAGTTCCGGCTGCTGTCCGCGTTGGCGGCCGGATTGACGCTGAGTCAGGCGATGGACCGGCCAAGCGGCGAAACCACCGCGCCGCCGCTAGACCTTTATCTACCGCGCTGGTTGCGCATGGGTTTGCTAACCGGCTTTTTTATCCGTTGACAGAGATTTGCGATGCACAGTATCTATTTTCATCCAACCACCAAGACGCCGAAACCGGCGATATTCGAGACCCTGACCAACCGGACCGCCGCCGCAAGCGATTTCGCGCTGAGGCTTTGGCTGGCCCACGCATTCTGGGTATCCGGCCAACAAAAATTGGCCAGTTGGGCCGGCACTCTGTATTTGTTCGAATACGAATACCGGGTGCCGCTGCTGGCGCCGGACTGGGCCGCCTACCTGGCGACCGCCGTCGAATTGGTGTTACCGGTATGCTTGGTTTTGGGTTGTTACGGCCGGGTAACGGCGACGCTGTTGGCCTTGTTCAACGCCGCGGCGGTGTTGTCCTACCCGGATTTGGGGCCGGCCGGGCTGGAACAGCATTTGGCCTGGGGTTTGGTATTGTTGTCGCTGGCGGCGCGCGGCCCCGGCGCTTGGTCGGTGGACGCTTGGCGGCGGCTGACTCGGCGGGAGGCAACATGAGATCACACGGCGCAATCGGGTTCGTCCTGTTGGCCGCCAGCGCTACGGCGTTGGCCGGCGACGGCATCGCCGACACCTTCACCACGCTGGTTTCAGCCAACGGCACGATCCGCGCGCCGGACGATGTTCGCGGCCGCTGGGTGCATTTGGGATCTTGGCTGGTGTCCGATCCGCAGGCCCCCGGATACGGATTCCACGACGTCTACACCCAAGCCGATGCAGCGGCCGAATTTCGTCGCGGCGGCCGTTTTCCGGACGGTACGGTGCTGGTCAAGGAGATCCGCGCGATCGGCCGCCAAGCCTTGAGTACCGGCCAAGCCGACTATGCCAGCGCGATCAAGCTTCGCTTTGTCATGGTCAAGGATGCCAAACGGCGTTTTCCGGGCCACCGGGATTGGGCCGACGGCTGGGGTTGGGCCTTGTTCGATGCCAAAAGCCCGCAAGCCAACATTTCGCAAGGTTACCAGGTATCCTGCCAAAACTGCCATTTGCCGGCCAAGGCCACCGACGGCGTCTATCTGCAAGCTTACCCGACGCTGTCGGCGCCAGGAACCGAAACCGCCGGTCCAGGCTCTACCCAGCGATCACCCGAATCCGCCCATAAATAGGAGCGCCCCGCATGATGCCGATCAAACCTTCCGAAATTACCCCCAAGGCCGTGTTCGAAGCCCGCCGCGACTTTATGCGCGGCGCCGGCGGCGCGCTGCTGGCCGCGATGTGGCCTAGTCTGTCGTGGGCCGGCGAGAAGTGGCCAGACGTGAAGGCGTCGGCCTATAAATTGGACGAAGAATTGACGCCTTATAAGTCGGTCACCGAATACAACAATTTTTACGAATTCGGCACCAGCAAGGACGACCCGGCGGCTCGGGCCGCGAGCCTGAATATCCGGCCCTGGACCGTCGCGGTCGAGGGCGAGGTCCGCAAGCCCAAAGTTTTCGACATAGCCGAGTTACTGAAATTGGCGCCGCAGGAAGAACGGATTTATCGGCTGCGCTGCGTGGAAGCCTGGTCGATGGTGGTGCCGTGGCTGGGATATTCGCTGGCCGAATTACTGAAACGGGTGGAGCCGACCGGCAACGCCAAATACGTTGAATTCGTCAGTCTGCACGATACGGCGCAAATGCCAGGGCAAAAATATCCGGTACTGGATTGGCCTTACCGCGAAGGCCTGCGCATCGACGAAGCCATGCACCCGTTAACCTTGCTGACCTTCGGCCTGTACGGCGAACTACTGCCCAAGCAGAACGGCGCGCCGATTCGGGTGGTCGTCCCTTGGAAATACGGCTTTAAGAGCGCGAAATCCATCGTCAAAATTCGCTTGGTGGAAAAGCCGCCGCTGACCAGTTGGATGAAGGCCGGGCCCAGCGAATACGGCTTTTACGCTAACGTCAACCCGGACGTCGATCATCCGCGCTGGAGCCAGGCCAAGGAACGCCGGCTCGGCGAATTTTTAAAGCGCAAGACCCTGCCCTTCAACGGCTATGCCGAGCAAGTCGCCGGGCTATACAGCGGCATGGACCTGCGGGAGAATTTTTGACGCGATGAGCTGGAAAAACCCAAGTTCGAAACGCATCGCGTTGCTGAAAGTCACGCTGTTCACGGTGGCCTTGTTGCCGTTGGCAAAGCTGGGTCATGCCGCCTATACAGATAGCCTAGGCGCCAATCCGATCGAAAAAGTCACTCACCTGACCGGTTACTGGGCATTGACTTTTTTGTTGGTCACATTGTCCGCGACGCCGATGCGGCTGTTGACCGGCTGGTCCTGGTGGTTGCGCTTGCGGCGCATGCTGGGCTTGTTCGCGTTCTTTTACGCGCTGCTGCATGTCTTGACATATCTGGTGCTGGACCAATTCTTCGACTGGCCGGCGATTGCCGAGGACGTGTTCAAGCGCCCCTACATCACGGTCGGCTTTTCGGTGTTTTTAATTCTGCTGGCCTTGGCCGCGACATCGACCAACGCGATGGTCCGCAGGCTGGGCGGCAAACGCTGGCAATCCTTGCACCGCTGGGTTTACGTTGCGGCTTGCGGCGGCGTGGCGCATTTTATCTGGTTGGTCAAAAAAGACCTGACGCGCCCGCTGACGTTCGCGGCAATTCTCGGTCTGTTGCTGATCGTTCGACTGTCGCGTTTACTACACAGCGACAAGTAACCACATAAAAATTGCTGGAACAGAACTTGCGAACAGCCAATCGAGCACGAAAAACGGGCGATTCGGCCGGTTTTTGTATCGTTTCCTCCACATTACCCGTCACTAATGTGCGAGGCCCGACACAAGCGCCATCACCAAACCGTCCGTTTTTCGGGCCGTTCTCCTTATCCTTATTAACCGGAACAATGAGGTACTTACCATGGCTGAATTTTACGTTGAACTAAACGCGCAAGACACTGGCGAACGCTTTCTGCACAGAGCCGAATGCACGGCATTACCTGCAAAAGACACTTTGCGTTACCTGGGGGCCATTTCGAACCCGACTAGCGCCGCCAAAAAAGCCAGCGAGTTTTTGAAAATGGTCACACCGTGCCCACATTGCCTGCCGGCCGCCACCGCGAAGGCCGCTTGATCGCTAGACGTTAATCCCGTCGCGAACGCGTTGGTTTCAATCGATGGCTCGCCACCGTTGAAATCGACGCCTTCGGGCATTCCAAGGGCTTGTTATCGCCGCTACGCAAGCGCCTATCCTAAAACACCGGCGCCTCAACTTGTCAGCCGTCGCTAGCTTGGCTGTGTTTCTTCCGCTTCCAGACAAAATATCCCGCCGCCGCGCTAGCCGCGACGACCAAAAGCATCAGCACCGGATGCTGGTAAAACAACTCGAAAAAATTGCCGACGCCTTGCGACGTTCCACGGTAATACGGTCCCATCGTTCTCTCCCCGCAAATTTCAGAAAATCCGCTTCTACGGCGCCGTTGACCGGCACCGCGAATCCAAACCCAGCGTACCGCACGATTCCTCGATGTCCAGGGTGTGGTTCATCGCCACGCCGCCCCGTAACGGCTGGCCGCGATCAGCGGCGGGCATGTCAGCCGCCGAAACGACCGGGTCCGGTTGCCTGAAATGGCCTAGCGAGCAAGTGACAAAGATTTGATTTCGTCGTGAGGATTCGGTGACCGGCTGGGGCGCAATATTCGTTTCGCCCCATTGAGGGGTATTCCCTTCCATTTAATTTCGAGGTCTACATGAACAACACCCTTAAGACGCTGGCCGCCGCCATACCGTTATTATTACCGCTAACCGCTCAGGCCTGGCCCGAGACATACCGGGAAACCGCTTACACGCTGTCGAACGCCGCGAGTAACTCGGTACTCGCCTTCCGTTTGAACGCCGCCGGCAAAATGCAACCGGCCGGCAGTTACGCAACCGGCGGCGCCGGCACCGGTGCCGGCTTGGGTAATCAAGGCGCGTTGGCCTTCAGCGAAAACCAGCGTTTTCTGTTCGCGATCAACGCCGGCAGTAATGACGTATCGGTGTTTAGAGTGCGCGACAACGGCCTGGAATTGGTGCACCGCGCCGCCGAACCCGGCGTGACGCCGGTTAGCCTGACCGTCGCCCACGACCGGGTTTACGTGGTCAACGCCGGCGACGATTCGATTTTCGGTTACCGATTCGATGCGCGTAGCGGCCGACTCTATCCGCTGGAACAGTCTTACCGTAAACTGGGCGACGACGCTAGCGGGCCGGCGCAGATCAGTTTCGACCGCGACGGCGACGCGCTGGTGGTGACCGAGAAAGCCGGTAACAAAATTGTCAGTTTTACCCTGGATAATCGCGGCTTGCCGGACGAGAAGCACAGCTTGGCCTCGGCCGGCAACACGCCGTTCGGTTTTGCCTTCGGCAAGCACAACCAATTCTTCGTTTCCGAGGCGCAGGGCGGCGCGGCCAACGGCGCTACCGTGTCGGCCTACCGCTTACACGAAGACGGTAGCTTGCAATTGCTGGACGGCGCGGTCGCCGTGGAACAAACCGCCGCTTGCTGGCTGGCAACCACGCCGAACGGTAAACTTGCGTTCACCGCGAATACGCCGGCCGGCTCGATTGCATCGTTTGCGATAGGCCGCCACGGCCAGTTGGAATTGCTGCAAGCCCGCGCCGCCGAAGAAAGCCGCCCCAACGATTTGGCGGTGTCCTACGACGGCGGCCGGCTGTACAGCTTGAGTAACGGCGACCACAGCATAGGCGTATATCGAATCGGCGCGGACGGCGAATTGCAATCCGTGACCCATTTGAACACCTTACCGGCCGGCGTTACCGGCTTGGTGGTCCGCTAAATCGAAGCCGGCCGCTCGGTTTGCGCCGCGCGGCCGGCTTTCCTTTCGTTCTATTCACTTTGGAGTTGCCATGCCACTGACCCGCCGCGAATTTCTACGCCTGTCCGGTGCCGCCAGCGCCGGCCTGCTGCTACAGGTTACCCAAGCCAAGGCAGCAAACCGCATCAAGGCGGTCGCCTTCGACGGCTTTACGACTTTCGATCCCCGACCGATCGCCGCGCTGGCGGAAACCTTGTTTCCCGGCCAAGGCCAAACCCTGGCGCAATCCTGGCGGACGCGTCAATTCGAGTACGCTTGGCTGCGCACCTTGATGGGCAATTATGCCGACTTCTGGCAGGTCACCGAAGAGGCATTGATCTTTGCCGCCCAACAACATGCGCTGGAATTGACCGGCGAGAAGCGCGAGCGTTTGATGCAAGCGTTTATGTCGCTAGACGCCTGGCCGGACGCGAAGGCGGCCTTGCTCCGTTTAAAGGCATCCGGATTACGCTTGGCGTTTTTGTCTAACTTCACCGCGACGATGTTGGACGCCTGCGTCAAACAGGCCGGTCTGGAAGGGATTTTCGAGGAGCACCTGAGCACCGACCGGGTCAAGGCCTACAAACCGGACCCTCGCGCGTATCGGATGGGTACGGAAGCGTTCGGTCTACCGCGCGAGCAAATCGTCTTCGCCGCATTCGGCGGCTGGGACGCGGCCGGCGCCAAGGCCTTCGGCTATCCGACCTTTTGGGTCAATCGCGTGCAAGCGCCTCGAGAACACCTCGGCGTGACCGCCGAAGCCAGCGGCAAGACGCTGACCGATCTGGCCGATTTTATTCAGACCTTGGGCTGACAACCGCCTCAAGGACCGACCGGCGTCAAAGCCCCTGCAATGGGCCGGTCGTGCCGACTTAGCATGGCGCTAATTCTATACTTTGTCGGATTTGTTCAAGACCGTCATGCCCGCCGGGAAACAGGCATCCAGCGCCATGGAGGGTTGGCTTAAATCCGGCCATGGCGTCCGGATTCGCTCCGCGCTCTAACGGGTCCGGTCATCCAGGCCGGAATGACGATGCTTATTTAGTCATCTGACAAAGTAGAACTCTAACGCCGACGGCCGAATCGACGCCGTTACCCACAACGCGCCGGTTTGCCGTTACGATAGCCGCTTTAGACCCCAAGCCCTAGCCTAGTTTGCTATTTTAGATCGCCATACACACTATTCAAGCCATGCTCAACACCGCCCAGATAACCGGGGAGTCGCTATTTTTGCGAAAGATTTTTCGGCAATCCCTTGCCCGAAAAATCGGCAAAAATTACGCGACCGCCAATGCCTCCGGCGGCCCCGATTCGTCCGCGTCGCCTCGTTTCGCCCCAACAAGGGGGCGAAACATGGGCTCTCGCATGACTTGATGGCGTTTCGCGATGCCTTGCAGGTTTTCTCCGCTTCGCTGCGAAAACCCGCCCGGCGCTACGCCTATCGCGGACTAAAAATCGTCACTTCGCTAACGCTCCGTTTCCACGATTTTCAGCGAAGGCCGATCCCTCAATCGTTGAAGACTTACGCAATGGTAAACCGCTGCTGGACAGCAAATTGGACGCTCTGGCTGGCTTTACACGCGCGGTGGTGAAAAACCGAGGTGTAGTTTGCGAGCAAACCTTGGACAAATTTATCACAGCAGGCTACAGCCGGACACAGGTATTGGAAGTGTTACTGGGCGTGGCATTCAAAACCTTGAGCAACTACACCAACCATATCATTCATGCGCCGCTGGATACCGCTTTTCAGGCCGAAGCCTGGGATGAACCCGCGCAATGCGGCAACCGGCAGTGTGCTTAAACGCGGAGCTGGTCAAGGTATGCGCCGAATGATTCATCTTGATCGTTCCCGTCTGAGCGGAAACCCAGAATAATCAATAACCCGATCCCCGCTATTGCGGGGATTTTGCCGATACTGAAGCGGCACGTCGATTTAACCAGGCATCAACGCCCACTCGTCCACTGCCGCTCAGCACCAACGAACCGAGCATGAATAAATAGCCCAGCGGTAGTTTGAAATTGCCGTAACCTTTGTCGATAACCGCATAACCTTTCCATAATTCGGCCAGGGTATGCCATTCGGTGGGCCAATGTGCGGCGGCGATGGCAACCACGGTCAACAACATTAGTGCCGCGCTGAAGAAACGGGTCATAAAGCCCAGGATCAGGGCGATGGGCGCGATGATTTCCAGACCAGTAGCCAAGCCCCAACTCAAATTGGCGGGCAATAAGCTGAACGGAAACGGAAAACTCAAATCGGCAAACCAATTCTCGCCGTTGAGCTTTTCCAGGCCAGCTTCGCCAAATTCGTAAGCCAACAACAGGCGCGGAAAAATCGGCGCCAGGCCATGCAGTTGATGATCAAACCAGCGAGAAAGCCGGTTGGAAATAGCGCCCAGCCGCTCGACGTAGGCCGTGCAGGTGTTTTCGGGGGATTCGATGAGATCGTTCATGGCCAAAGCTCCAAGGTTCAAATCAGTTGGACGTCGATGATCACGTCCTGGTGATGCAATTCGAGCAGCATGCGCCGGCCGAATTCCAGAAATTGTGCATCCGCGGGGGTGCCGCCGTTTATGGCCTGCAAGGTCTGTTGCCCGGTCATGCCGTTATTGAGCAGCAAAATTAGCTTCGCCGTGGCCGGGCTTAGGCTGACAAATCGCACTTGATCATCACGATCGCGAAAACCCAGGATGCGATTGACCGATTCGGGCGGCTGATTCGGCAGACAGTTTGGGCCTATGTCTTGTACCGGCCAGCGGTAATGCAGCAACTGCATGACCGGTGCCAATACCGGGACATTGTTAAGTAAATCGGCGGCAGACAGCGTCTTCCGGGTTACCGGCTCCGACTCGGCAATCGACAACTGCAATTCGATCCATTCGAAATGCGCCAGTTCGGCTAAAAACGGCCACTCGCCAGGCTGCTGCTGGCGTTCCTGTTGCAGATATTGCAGGAACTCATCGGGAATTTGCCGGTAATACGGCGTCAGACAGCGATGTTCGGCGATGAATTCCAGCAGCAACTTTCGCCAGTCCTCTTTCGACAGCAGGCTGTGAATGACCGGAAAACAGGCCGTCAGGCTCTCGTCGAATTTGTTATAGAGCAGATCGACATACACGGCTAGCCGTTCAGGGGCGAATCCCGCAGGTAATCGAGCTGCTTGCGGTTGACGCAGATAATTCAGAAACTGTTTTTGCTGCTGTTGAAAAGCCGGTGTCGGGTTCATGCCGCCACCTCGCTGAGGCCACGTGTGCCGCAGCAATGCCGATGACTATTTTGTAAGTCACGAATTCGTTCCACTTCGATCAATAAGTCAGCCAATGACGGGATATTACTGTCGCGTTCCACCAAGGTCGGAAAAACGCCAAAACTTCGATAGGCCTCGGCCAGCAAGTCCCAAACCGGCTCGATCGTATTCTGACCGTGGGTGTCGATGATCAAGCCCGAAGGTTCCAGATCGTGACCGGCCACATGCCCATAGACGATGCGCTCGCCGGGCAAGCTGCGTAAGAATGCAATTGGGTCGTTGCCGTGATTGACGCTATTGACATAGATGTTGTTGACATCCAGATGCAGAAAGCAATCGGCTTCGCTGAGTACGGCATTGATGAATGTCAGTTCGTCCATCTCCGCCTGTGGCGGCTGGACATAGTAAGAAGCGTTTTCCAGGGCGATGGACCGTTGCAGAATATCCTGAGTTTGGCGAATCCGGCCGGCGACATGCTTGACTGCCCGCTCCGTAAAAGGGATCGGGTATAAATCATAAAAATGCCCCTCGTCGCTGCAAAAACTCAAGTGCTCGGTGTACAGGGCAAAATCATGGTGATCGAGAAACTGTTTCAGTTCGCCTAAAAATGCAGTATCGAGCGGCGCGGGGCCGCCCAAAGATAGGGCCAAACCGTGCGCCACGAAGCGGTGGCGCTCGGTCAGACTACGGAACTGCTTGCCGAGATAACCACCGACGCCCACCCAGTTTTCCGGTGATACTTCGAAAAAATCGATGCAGTCGGGCACTTCAACCTGCAAGGCCGGCAGCATGCTGCGGCGCAAGCCCAAACCGGCACCGTTCAAATGGAAAGGATGGGTGATAGACATCGGCGCGACTCCGGCTTATTTTGCGGTTTTAACGCTGCAACCGGCTTCCGGCATCTTGGCGCTACAGCCGCCTTCCGGCATTTTGGCACTGCAACCGCCCTCGGCGCCTTTCATGTCCTTCATTTTGTTGGCACCGCATTTGCCTTCACCGCATTTACCTTCCTTCATTTTGGCGCTGCAACCCGCTTCGGCCGATTTACCGTCCGCCGCCGCCAATTGCTGAGCGGGATTGATGCTGGACATTGCAAAGGGATTTTCACCCGCTTGAATGGCGGGCGCCGCGCTGAGTAAGGTTGAAGCCAACGCGCTGCTTAATGTCAAAGACAAGGTTTTTTTGTTCATGGTGTTCTCTCCGATAGATAAATTAATGATCAGGACAAGCAACAATGCCTTCCTGCTCTATCAGTCGGAGCCGTTCGAAATTCCTTACAAAATTTTTAAGGGGTATCGGGGTCCCAAATCAAGCGGGCGATATCCGACGACTCAACCTGCTTATCAACCTCGCAATGAGGGCAATCCTGCCGGTTAGGCCGGTTGGGACAATCTCGGCAGTGGCCGATCAAATCGCTAGCCTTCGCAATATCGTGTTCCAGTTGGGTAAGGCGTTCGATTTGATCGCTAAGTGCGGTTTTCAGAGCGGTTAGCTCCGGTAGCACGTTTTTACTCGCCTTCGATCCGGTTTCGTACTGGTCGCGTAGCGTCGCTAAGCGGCCTATCGTCTCCAGGTCCACTCCGCAGCGACTGAGCGTCAAGGCAATCTCCATACGCTTCATGTCTTTTCGGGCATAGAGACGAGTGCCGGCCTCGGTGCGAGCCGGCACGATCACGCCCAATTCTTCGTAAAGACGAATCGTGCGTGGCGTCGTGGCAAGTTGTTCGGCGAGTTCGCCGATTTTCAAAACATCGCGTTGCTCGCGAGGCGGTAATCGCATGACAATATATTACATTGAGGTTAGATAATGTTGACAGTTCGTATTCGATTCACTATAACAATACCGCGAACATCAACCAATCACCCAAATTAAGGAGCGCACATGTTCATCCCAACCGAACCGATCGGCAGCATCCCACGCCCCCCGAATTTATTGGCCTGTCTGCGCGAATTCCATCAAGGCAACGTATCCGCCGAAACGTTGCAAGCCGAATACGACGCCGCATTGCGGGATACCGTGCAACGCTTCGAAGCCACGGGCTCTCCGGTGATCAGCGATGGCGAGCAAAGCAAACCCAGTTTTGCTACCTATCCCTTGGCGAATTTGGATAATATTGCCGCCGACGGTCTGACGATACCTTTTTCCGACGGCCATAGCCGGCAACTGCCGCGATTGACGGCGGGCCCGTTTCGGTACGGGGTTTATGCCGACCATTATTTGCAAGCGGCCATGCGCTATGCCACGGTACCGGTGAAGCAAGCCGTCATTTCCGCTTCCGCGCTCAGTTTGCTGTATCCGAGCGAAGGCTTTGCCGATTATGACGAGGCCACGTTTTTGGCCGATCTGGTCGACCAAGCCGAAAGGGATATACGCGGCTGCCTGGAATCAGGCGCACATTGCGTACAGATAGACTTTACCGAAGGCCGACTCGCCGTCAAGTTGGACCCAACTAAACAGCTTTTGAGGCGCTTCATCGAGTTGAACAATCGAGTGTTGGAACGTTTCCAGCCGGAATTGAGGCGCCGTATCGGGGTACATACTTGTCCCGGCGGCGATTGCGACAGCACGCACAGCGCCGATGTCGATTATGCCGAATTGTTGCCGGAGCTGTTCAATTTGAAAGCGAGCAACTTTTACGTGCAGATGGCCAGCGACACCTATCCCGAACGCGCGCTGGCGGTCATCAAACAGTATCTCCGCCCAGAGCAACGCGTGTTCGTCGGCGTAATCGACGTGCTCGATTCGAATGTGGAATCGCCCGAAACGGTTCGCGACCGCGTCTTGCAAGCCGCCGAGTTTATCCCGCTCGGTCAATTAGGAACGACCGACGATTGCGGTTATTCGCCATTCGAAGACGATACCTCGACCGGCCGCGATACCGCATTTGCCAAAATCGAGGCTCGCGTATTGGGTACCCGCATGGCGGCGGAAAAACTCGGCCAGCGAAGCTCATCGTAAATGGCAGTGCTGGCGGTTAGACGCTATTTGGAACGATGGTCCCAATAGCTTCTAGCGGCTTTACGAATAAACTCGGTTTGGTTGCGGAAGTTTCGGCAATGAGAGCACATCAGCAGATGAACATTGACTGCAATTTTCTCGCTTAGCCGAAGCGGCTTATCCAAGTCGATGGATACCAATTCGGTAATTTCTTTACAATGACGCATCAGGCATTCCTTTTAATTGATTGATCGATTAAACCAGCGAATTTCCAGGCATTCGCGCAACCGCAAGCGGGCGCGATGCATGGTGACCCAGTAATTGGCGTCGCTGATGCCTGTCTCCTGGCAGACTTCCTCTGCTTCCAATCCAACCAGTTCGCGCAACATGAACACCTGGGCCATTTTCGGCGGCAGGTTGTTCTGACATGTTTCGTAAATCATCCAGAATTCCTGTTGCTTGAGTGCTGCTTCAGGATCGTTCCAAGCAGCAGGCTTGCTAATCCAGCGGCCGTTTTCAGTGAAACAGTCATCCTCGTAGTTTTCACCGCTGAGTTCATCGTGCTGATCGAAATCCGAGGCGGTGATCTCTCGTGCACTTCGCCGCCAATGATCGGCAATCTTATGTTTCAAAATACCGATCAACCAAGTACGCAAACCAGCCGTGCCTTGGAAATTCGCAGACGATTGCCAAGCGGCCAGCAAGGTTTCCTGCACCGCATCGTCGGCCAGCTCGTTATCCTTCAATTGCAGCAAGGCGTAACGAAACAACACCGGACGATGTTCGGCCAGCAGGACTTCGTTCAATTGATCGGGTGGGTTCATCTCTGCGCTCAGCAACATGCGTTAATCTCCTTAGTCGGACCGACTACAGGCTGAGTCGTTTGGAGAGTGTCATACCTTACAAAAAATAAGAAGAGTAGGCTCAAATAAGCCGGCAAATAGCCGCAAACTAGCGGCTACTCGCCGGGTGACGGTTTACGAATCAAGCCTCCGACAGAATGACATCGGCGGCTTTTTCGGCGATCATGTAGATCGCGCAGACGATGAAGAAACCCGGAATCCTCGGGAAGACCGAGGCGTCCACGACCCGCAAGCCTTTCACGCCGCGCACCCGAAACCGGCTGTCCAGCACCGCCATGGCGTCGCCGTCGGCGCCGATTGGGCAGGTGCAGGAGGCGTGATGGCCCCAGGATTGATAGCGGATGAAGTCGCGGATTTCGTCGTCGGTTTGCACGGCCGCGCCCGGAAAGGCTTCTTCCTCGATGATGCCCTTGGCGATCAGCGGCGCGGTTAGGCTACGCACGAATTTGACGCCGGCCACCACCGATTCCAAGTCTTCGCCGCCGTCCGGCGTGCCTTCCTCGAAATACTTGAAATTGATGTAGGGCCGCTCGCGCGGATCGGCCGATTTCAATTTCACTTCGCCGCCCCGATTGTTGGTGTGCGCCTTCAATACCGCCCAGGTCAGGTAATTCAACTCCGGTATCCATTGCGAGAAGTTGGGGAAGTAACCCTGAAAACGGGCCAGCAACGCAAAACAGAACAGATCGGGCAACTTGCGCTGTTTCAATGAACGCTTGATCACCGCCAGCACCGCGCCGTTAGTGGTATACACGCCCTTGCGTTGGGTTTCCCATTCGGTGTATTGCGGATCGCCCTTGGCATAGCGGGCGCCCTTCAAAACTTCCCAGTCCTGTTTCATCTTGTTGACGACGCCGACTTCGTAGCGGTCCTGCAAATTGCTGCCGACGCCGGGTAGATCGACGCGGACCTGGATACGCAAGCGCTCCAGGTCCGCTTTCGGGCCGATGCCGGACAGCATCAGCAACTGCGGGGTGTTGAAGGCGCCGCCGGCCAGGATCACCTCCTTGGCGGCGAATACCTGGTGGGTTTCGCCGGATTGCGTCGCCGGCTGATAATGGGCTTGGTAGAGTTTTTCGCCTTTTTGATATTCAACGCCGATGGCCCGATTGTCATTGTCGAACAACACCTGGGTCACCAGCGCGTTCAACTCGATATGCAACCGGTCGGGATGTTTTTGCTGTACTTCCAGCAAGCGGTCGCGAGTACTCAAACGGGCGTGGTTGCGGGTCATCAACGGCGGATAACGTAAGCCGGTAGCGTTTTTCTCGACCAGCCGCCAATCGTTGGGATCGCCCAGGCTTTCGCCGAACCATTCGGCGCCTTCGATAGGATCGGTATCGATGTTTTTCCAAACTTCCTCGACCGATTCTTTCAGGGTTTGCACCAGGGTTTTGTCGCCCAGGGCTTCCAACGGGATGGCTTTTTCGGTTTGCAACCAGCCGCCGAAGCCGTGCCGAGTCGGGTTGATACCCAATTTGGCGGCCCAGCGGTAGCTCGGCAGACGATGGTGGCAGTCTTCCATTTTCTCGAAATAACCGCGCATGTTGTCGGCGTGCCAGCTGGCGTCGCCGGTCAGATCGGCGATGTGATTCCAGTCGTCGTTATGCGGGTACACGGTGATCATCGCATTGTGCGCGGTACAGCCGCCCAGGCAGCCGGCGCGCGGATACAGCACGCCGTCCACCTTTTCGCCATCCCAAACGTCGCGATATTTCTCGTCGCGGCGTTGCAACTGGGTATCGCCCCAATGGCGCACCCAAAAATCCCAACGCATGGCTTTGTTCTCGTTGGACAGGGCGTGAAATACCGGCACCTGGTAGTCTTCCGGCAGGCGGTTGGCGTCGGAAATCGCGTTGCCGCCCTGCATCTTTAGCGGATCGCCGCCGGCTTCCAACACCAACACCTTGCGGCCGTTTTCCGCCAATCGAGCGGCCAGGGTGCCGCCGCCGGCACCCGACCCCACCACGATATAGTCATATTTTGTGCTATCGCTCATAGTGGCTTCCCCGATCAGAAGGTTTTCAACAATTCGATCAAGGCTTCCTTGTCGGCGTCGCTCAAGGCCCGGTCTTTTTCCTCGGCCAAGTAGTCGGTACCAAAGTAATGGCCGCGATTGACCACGAAGTCCGGACATTTGCTGACGCTTAACATGTCATCGACGATTTTTCTGTCATCGAAAACCTTGATGGCCTCTTCGTCGCTGGCGCCTTGCGGAATCGCTTTCAAGGCTTTTTTAACGTCCTTCAGCACTTTGATTAAGTGAAACACGTGCTTGGGATCGCTGGGATCGAGGTTCATGTTGGACACCAGATTCACCGGCGTGCCTTTCGGAATCGGCCCCAGTTCCACGCCGGACTTATCGAAGGCCCAAGGTTTCAACAAGCTGAACGGCTCGACCAGCGGTTGCAGCAAGTCCGGCAGATAGCCTTTCGGCACCCGCAGATAGCTGCTGGCGGTGGTCACGTCAACTTGGCCTTTCAAGACCTTGCGTTCGGCGGGATTGGCGGAATCGACCACCACGATGTCGCGGTTGCCGCTGCGTTTTTCGGGCCACAGGATTTGCCGGATCGAGTCGTCGAAGGATTTGAGCCGGTCTTCGACCGAGCCGCTGGGATAAAACTTGCCGACCGAGTTGTTCAGTAAATACGGCGCGGTCGACCACAGACTGACCAGCGAGGCCGGCCGGGTGTAGCCGCGGCCGCCGCCCGGCATGTCGTAGTCGTAGGCGGCGCCGGTGATCGGATGATGCACCGTGTATTTGCCGACCGACGGCAGATCCTTGTAGCTTTGCGAGGTGAAGTTATCCCAGATGTTGTTGCCCAAGCCGTTGGTCGCCAACGGGCTGCAGGCGTTGGTTTGCAGCAAGGTCACCGGTACCCGCAATTCGGTGGACAGGAAGTTGTCTTGCAGGAAGTCCGGCTTGGCGACGATGGCCTTCATCTCGGTTTTGAACTCGTCGGTTTTGCTCCACTTCCAGTAGTTGTTCCAGCAGCTTAGGTAATCCGAACCGACGCAACCGTTGGGGAAGAAGCTATAGGCTTTTTCCGGCAATTTGCTGGAATGGCAACGGGCGCACGTTTCGGCGAAGACTTCCTTGCCGCGTGTCAACACCTCGGCCGAGGCTTTCAGATGTTGTTCGCCGCCGGGTGCCTTGCTAAGATAATCCGGCTGGGCTGTGGCCAGGAAGAACAGAGCCAGATCGGGCGTTTGCTGCTCGGTGGCATTCCAGTAGGACGAGTTTTTCCGGGCGGTGGCGATCGGAAACGGCGAGATTTTTTCGCCGCCGATCAAGGGCCGGAAGTGTTCGGTCCATTCCTCGCTGAACAGGCCGATGTTGACGAACACCCGGTTCAACGCACCCAGCGCGCCGACCGAATCGGCACCGTCCTTCAACACCCGAGGCGTCCACACCGTATCCGGTTGTTTGAAAAAGCTGTTCAGCGGGCTTTCGGCCGGCAGTTTCAAATCGTTGAACTGACGATTGTTCAGACCGCCGCCGGCGATGCGTTCCTGACCGAATTTCAGCGCGTTTTTCATCCGCGCGCCGAGGTTATACACGGCGTTCATCGTGCGCGGATTGTTGATGTAGTCGGTCGAAACCAGCGAAGTATCCAGCGCGCCGGGCCGCGAGGTATGGAACAACTGGAACGGGAAGCTGGATGGATCGGCTTCGTAGGAGAAAATCCGGTCTATCCAAAAATACTGGGCGCCCGGATTGGAATTCAAATTCTCCCACTTCGGGTTCTCCGGATCGGCCGGCGGATTGGACGGATTGGGGCCGACATGGCAAAAGCCGCAAGACATGCCGACCCGGTAAGGCCGGATCAGGTCTTTGTTGTTGTAATAGCTGGGATCGTTATAGAACTTTTCCGGGTTCCAGGCCTTGGCGGCTTTCTCGTCGAAATCCGGATTCGGAAACAAACGCAAGCCGACCACGCCGGTCGCGTAACCGTAGTAGGAGCCTACCGGCACGGTTTTACCGCGCGCGCCGATTTTAACGCCGGGATATTTCGTTTCGTCCTCGAACGGGTCGGCCGGGCAATCGCCGGTCCGTTCGTCCAGCCACAGGCCATAGCGGTCCTGGCGCGGCGCGGTCGGTTTTTTAAAGCAGGGTTCGTTGACCAAGCCCAAATAATTCCAGCGATTGTCGCGGCTGAATTTCAAGGTGTCGTGGCTGGACAGCATTTTTAAAAAATCCAGCGTACCGACGCTGGTTTTGCCGATGTCGTTCCAGAAGCGGTCGTTGCCGGCGGTCCAGACAATCCAGTTGTTGCGGCCGCGTACCACCGCGTCGTGGGCATCCTTGGCGGAAATGCCCGGCACGTAGGGGCTCAGCGCGCGCGCCAAGGCCTCGGGGTCCTTGCTGGCGCCGTAGTCCATGTCCTTGAAGTAATCGTCGTCGGCACCCTTCAGGGTTTCCGCGCCGCGGCCGGCTTGCAGGGCTTCGTCCTTGACCTTGCCGGCCTTGGACCAAAACGTCGCGTGCGCCGTTGACGACGATACCAGTATCGCCACCAGCGCCAATAACTTGGGTAGTTGTGAGTTCATGATTTCCTCCGGATAGATAGATTCAGCGGGCAACGCCTTGTTATGGTTATTGGCATTTGCTCGATAACGCCGACAGCGGCTTGTGCCTGGGCGGGCCATCCCGCGCCGCTGCGTTTTTCGCGCGGCTTCTCGAGCGGTGGCGCGCGATGACGCGCCGCTCGGCAAGCCGTGAGTTAAACCGAGCCGCGCCTTGGCGCCGCCCGGTACGGGATTCGATCGAAGTCGCGCTCAGCCAAGCGGCGGCGAGTCAAGACGACATCGATAAACGGAACTGGAGCTTAAAAAAATCCGCGCGGCCGAAACCGAAGTCGGCTCGCCTTGCTGCCGTATCCAGGCGCAAAAAAAACCGCCGGCCGGAGGACGGAGGCCGGTCGGTAAGCGGGCAAGTTCGGAGGTGCGCCGATTCGAAAACAGACGGCGAGCAAGCGTTGCGCCTAGCGGCGGCTTAGTAAAGATGGTAGGAGTTTCGCGGAGTGCGTTACCAGCGAGAGTTAAGGATTTCGCGCCTGTCACCACGGTCTACCCCCTTGGAAGGCGTTAGTAGGTTGCCAATAATGTGAATCGTAGACCAAAATTTTTTTTTAAGCGGTGAATTTTTTCACTCAATTACGCCTATGGGACATTGCAAAATGTTCCGGCTCCCGTTCCATAAAATAAGCCTACATTTCGTAACGTTGACTTTATTCGGGTCTGGAGTTAGCTTGCAGACTCCGTTTCGACACTCGCGCCCCAGCCGAATCCGGTCCGGCCCGCGTCCTCGCCGAACGGCGCTTTCCCTACAACAACTACAGAAGGGGATCACAGCCATGCACATCTTCCGTTCGTTTCGCACCGCACGTACCTGCCGAATCGGTCTAGCGACACTCGGCCTATGCCTGATTCCGCACTTCGGTCAAGCCGCCGACCACAACGACCCCAACGCGATCAACTCGATTTTCGCCGACATCCCGCCGAGCGCCGCCGATTTGTACGATTTGTTCGGCTACCCCAGTGCCGACCAAGGTCAGGGCGAACAAGTCGTCGTGGCCTTGACCTTCGCGTCCATTCCCAAGGCCGGGGTATTCGACACTGACCTGCTCTACCGGATCCAATTCGATCCCGATCCGCGCGCAGCGCTGGGCATGGGCGACCAAATCGATTTGAAAAACCTGCTGAATTACGCCGAAGCGGTCGGCAAGAAATACATTAATTTCAAACCCGGCGAGGTGAGGGTCACGTTCAATCAACAAAACCAGGCGAAACTGGATTTCCTGGGCTTTCCCGACGGCGATTTCTCGCAGGTGATCGATACCAACAAAGTCGTCGAACTGAAAACGCCGAACGGATTCGCGATCAAGACCTTCGTCGGCGGCCGCGACGATGCTTTCTTCAACGATTTGCCCGGTTTTTTCCGATCGATCAACTACGCGCCGCAGTATTACCACGTGCCGGTCAAGGACAAAAAATCCGCCGAGGCCAGGATTCCTAAGACCTTGCTTGAACTGGAAGGCAACAGCTTTTTCAATTACGACAAAAACCTGCCTGACTGGGGCATCACGGTCAAAAAAGACCTACCCAAGCAGCCAATGACCTGGAACGGCAACCGGTTTTACAAGGATGCCAACGGTAATTTCCGCTTCGTTTATACCGGCCAGGACGCCCGCGCCGGTGGCAACGTCAACGCGATTGTGCTGGAACTGCCGCTGAAGTTTTTGACCAAAAACCCGGAAACCGAACGCATTGTCCGGACATGGGGTGAAAGTTGGATGCTGCGCGCATCGGCGAAGGCCAAGGCGATTCCGGAACATTCGCAATGGTCGTTGCTGGCCAAGCTCGGTGGCGCGCACGAATCGCCGGCGCCGGTGGCCGGCTTCAACAACCGTCTGAGCGATTACAAAAAAGTCGACGTGGACGGCGTACCCTTCCTGGATGCCGCGCTGAATCTGCGGGAAGACGAAAAGCAACTGGCCGACAACGTCAAACTCGGCGAGGTCTACGTCAAGCGCTTTGCCCACTTGGGCTGGGGCTTCGGGCCGTCGATCAACGCACTGGGGCTGAACAGTTGCTTCGACCATTCCAACGCGCCGGTCTCGGTGTTCAAGACCTACGATCTGGCGATCGAGGCCTTCAAGCGCTCCAAAAAGTGTTTTTTCCAACGGGTCAACATGCCGGACAACAGCTGGAACGTCAAAGGCCTGGACATCAAACCGCCGCGCACCTTCGAAATCTTTATTCCGAACGTGGCGTCGATAGACATGGATACCAACGGCTCGTGGCCCTTCGGCCGGCGCCTGGAAGACCAGGTGGCGACGCGGTTTTTGTCCTTGTTTCTGGCCATGGAAAACGGGTGCGGCGGCAAACCCTGCAGCGTGGAATCCTTGAACAACCCGGCGCTATGGGCTTCCGCCCCAATCGAGCCCAAAACCACGCCGAATCCGGTCAAAAACGACAAGCCGTTCTTAACCGAATTCCCGTATCTGGCCGAGCCCTGGTAAGCCGTTACCGAAGCCATGCACCGACCGGCAGGCGCGCCGCGTGGCGACCGCGTCCGCTCGCGAACCCGGTCAGCCACGAGAATGGCTCTCGCGGTGGCGGGCTGGATGCTGGCCGCCTGGGCGGGGCTGGCATTGGCACTGTTCGGCGCTTTCGAAACCACCGATTATCGTCGCGATTGGTCGAAGCTGACCGATTTAGCGGCCGGTACTTCGGGCGAAAGCCCGGTCAATCAGGCGATGTTGGCCGCCCAACGCTACTGGCTGAGCGCCACCCCCGGCGACCGCGCCACCGTCGAACAACGCTTGACGGCGGCGCGGCGCGCGGCGCCGGATAGCCCGGCGCTACGGATGCTGGAGGCCCGCTGGGCCGCTCACCACCATAAACCCGCCGAAGCAGCGGTTCATCTAGCCGAACTGGCCGCACAGGCCAATTGGGACGACGCGCCGAGCCGGCTCGGCTTGGCGATCGACATCGCCTTGCAGCAAGGCCGCATCGAAGATGCTCAAAAGTTGCTGACCGAATCGGCTCGGCAAACCGACTGGGCGCTGTTGGCCCAATACGCGTTGCTGATGGACAAAACCGGACAGACCGAACGGGCTGAGCAAAGCTATCAAGACGCCGAGGAGATGTTGACCGCCAAAACCATGCGCGACTTTGCCTGGCTGGAACTGCAGCGCGGCTATCTAGCACTGAGTCACGGCAATGCCGGCGCGGCCGAAACACACTACCGGTTGGCGCTACGCGCCTATTCCGGCTATTGGTTGGCCGCCGATTACTGGGGCGAATGGCTGGCGGCGCAACGGCGTTACGCCGAAGCCGTGGCGGTTTATCAGCAATTGGCGCTCTGCACCCGCAAGCCGGAGTTTTATCAAAGCCTGGGCGATCTTTACCAATTCCTGGGCCAAGCCGAGCCGGCGAAATACTGGCACGACAAGGCTTTGGATTTTTACCTGGATGCCACCCGCAATGGCCAAACCCAGTACTACCATCATCTGGCGGCCTTGTACGCCGACGCTTATCTGGACGGCACCAACGCCAGCGCTTGGGCGCGACTTGATCTCGAACAGCGGCCGAACGCCGTGAGCCACGATGCGTTGGCCTGGGCGCTGTTCCGCGACGGACAAATCCAGGCGGCGGTCGCTCACGCCCGTGCCGCGCTGAGCTACCGCTGGGAAGACGCTCATCTATACGGCCATGCCGGCATGATTCTGCTGGCGGCGGGATTCGACGCCGAAGGCCGGGCGGCGTTGGAACGCGCCCGGCAAATCAATCCGCATTACGACGATTTCCATGCGCATCGCTAGCCTTTGCCGGCTTTGCTTGTTGTGCTTCTGTCTGCAAGTGGCTGGCGGCTTGGCGGGCCGGCCTAGCTTTTCCCATCCGATTGCGCAAGGTTCGGCAACCTTGCATATCGGCACCGAGCAAATCTTGTTGGAGATGACGGTGCCGCTGGAGCAAATCGTTATCGCCAACCGAGGCGCGCCGGCCGACAGCGGCATCGACGCTCAAGCGCTGGATCGACATGGCGACTATCTGCTGGCCCACCTGCACCTTACCGCCGATTCCGTATCGTTGACCGGGAAAGCCGTGTCGGCACCGACTACGCTCAACCAGGCGTTAGTCTATCGGCTAACCTATCCGCTGCCCGTCGAAAGACCCGGCGTCGTGAAGATCGGCCAAAACCTGCTGCGGGAAATCGAGTTTGCGCCGGGCAATCCGTGGGAAGTCAGCTACCGCTTGAGCGTTTATCGAGACGGGCACTTGGTCAATCAAGCGTTGCTGGCTTACCAAGAAATACTGAGACTATCGTTGGACGCAGCCGGCTTCGACAGTCGCTTGGGCTGGGATTACACGGTTCAGGGTTGGCGGCATATCTTGCACGGCTACGATCACTTGCTGTTCGTCGCCGGCCTGGTGCTGGCGGTCGGTTCGCTGCGCGAATTGGCGGTCATCGTGTTGCTGTTCACGCTGGCCCACGGATTGACGATGACGTTGGCGGTACTGGATTGGTGGCGGGTATCGCCGCGATTGGTCGAGCCTATGATTGCGTTCAGCATCGTCGCGGTGTCGCTGCAAAACGTCGTCTGGCCCCGTCTCAGCCACGGTAAACCCAGGCAAGCGATTGCATTCGGCTTCGGCTTGTTTCACGGTTTGGGATTTGCTGGGGGCTTGTTGGACAGCATCGCCGCGCTGTCGGCAGAGCAAGTGGCCTGGGCCATCGCCGCGTTCAGCCTGGGCGTGGAGCTGGGTCATTTGAGTGTCGTGATACCTTTATATTACGGGCTGGCTTTGGTTGGCAGTCGCGGCGTGGCGGTACCGGCACCCAGCACTTCACAACGACTCGGTTCGCTGCTGGTCGGTATCGCGGGCTTGCTGTATTGCTATTACTCGGTCAGCGCCGCTTTGGCCTGACTAGCTTGGTTCGCGGGGACCAACAAGACTTGCAACAGCCGGGCATTGCCATTCCGCGCCAAGCATGCCAAATTGGCGGCATGCTTAAATCACTATCCGTTCCGCTGGAACCCACCCAACAACCGGTCACCAAGTTGACCGGCATCGGCGCACAATCGGCCGCGCGTCTGGAAAAGCTTGGCATTCGCACGCTTCAGGATTTGCTATTCCATCTGCCCCTGCGCTATCAGGACCGCAGCCGGATCACGCCGATCGGCGAATTATTGCCCGGCACGTCGGCGTTAGTCTGCGGCACGGTGGAGTTTATAGACGCCATCCAACGCGGCCGGCCCAGCCTGATTTGCCGGATCGGCGATGCCAGCGGCAGCTTATCGTTGCGGTTTTTTCATTTCTCGGTGCAACAAAGCCAACAGCTCAAGCCAGGTACCCTGATCGGTTGTTACGGCGAATTGCGTTACGGCTACTCCGGTTTGGAAATGGTGCATCCGGAATACCGGATCGTCCAGTCCCCGGAGCAACTTTGCGAACCGACGCTGACGCCGGTCTATCCGTTGACCGAAGGCGTGCCGCAAACCACGCTACGCAAGGCGGTCAAACAGGCGCTGACTTTATGTTTAAGCGAAGGCGGCGGTATCCGCGACTGGCTGCCGGCCGCCGTGTTGAGCCGTAATGGTTTTCCGCCGTTAGCCGAGGCCTTGCAAACCCTACACAATCCGCCGCCGCACTTAAACATTGCCGAGCTCAGCGACGGCCAATCCCCAGCCCTAAGGCGATTGGCGTTCGAAGAATTTCTGGCTCATCACCTAGCGCTCCTACAAGGCAAACAAAGCTTTAAACGCTGGCGAGCGCCGGAATTTCATTTCGAAAACTCAGCCAAGCAAGCCTTTATCGAACGGCTGCCGTTTCGGCTGACCGGCGCCCAGCAACGGGTTAGCGCGGAAATTCAGGCCGACTGCGAGCAGGCCCAACCGATGCTGCGGCTGGTACAAGGCGACGTCGGCTCGGGCAAGACCGTGGTCGCCGCGCTGGCGGCCTTGATGGCGCTGCACAGCGGCTATCAGGTCGCGGTGATGGCGCCGACCGAGTTGCTGGCAGAGCAGCATTTCCGCAATTTCTCGACCTGGTTTGCCGACACCGGCTATCCAGTGCATTTCTTGACCGGCCAGCTCAAGGGCAAGGCCAGACAAGCCACGCTGCAAGCCCTGGCCGACGGCGGCGCCGGCATCGCGGTCGGCACCCACGCGCTGTTTCAGGACCAGGTGCAATTTCACAAACTGGGACTGATCGTCATCGACGAACAGCACCGTTTCGGCGTGCATCAGCGCTTGGCCCTGCGGGAAAAAGGCAGCAACACCGGCATGCGGCCTCACCAATTAGTGATGACCGCGACGCCGATTCCGCGCACGCTGGCGATGCTGCAATACTCCGATCTGGATATTTCGATCATCGACGAGCTGCCGCCCGGCCGCCGGCCGGTAACGACTAGCGTCCTACCCGCCGAGCGGCGCGAGCAAATCATCGCCCGCATCGGTCACTGGGTCGTTCAGGGCCGCCAAGCCTATTGGGTATGCACCTTGATCGAGGAATCCGAGCAAATGCAATGCGAAGCCGCCGAGAAAACCGCGGTGTTATTGACGCAAGCGCTGCCGGCCGTACGCATCGCCTTGGTACACGGCCGCATGAAAACGGTGGACAAGGACGCCGCGATGCAGGCCTTCAAGCGTCACGAATGCGACTTGTTGGTGGCGACCACGGTCATCGAAGTCGGCGTGGACGTTCCCAACGCCGGCTTGATGATCATCGAAAATGCCGAGCGCTTGGGTCTATCGCAATTGCATCAATTGCGCGGCCGAGTCGGCCGCGGCGACCGGGAAAGCTTCTGCGTCTTGATGTATCAAGCTCCGTTATCGCTACTCGGCAAGCAACGCCTGGGTATCTTGAAGGAAAGCCACGACGGTTTCGTGATTGCCGAAAAAGACTTGGAATTGCGCGGTCCCGGCGAAGTGATGGGCAGCCGTCAGACCGGCCAAATCCAATTCAAAATCGCCGATCTGGGCCGCGACCGCCATTTGCTGGATTTGGTGGCGCCCACGGCCGCGGAATTGCAAAAGCTGGCGCCGGAAGCGATCGCGCCGCTGATCGAACGCTGGATAGGTCGCAACGAAACCGGCGAAATAGGTTTGATGCACGCGCCGTGACGGATACGTCCGTCGGCCTGTGCGTGGACCAAGATGGACACAGGCTTGGGTTTTTAACAGCGCCGAGTTCTACGAAAACCTCGCCAAGTCCGGTGTTAGCCTTCGCACCAGAGATTGTTCAAATCGACCCGGTAAAGTGTTGCGGGCTGTGGTGTCTGCAAACTCTGCAATTTATTCTTCAGGCTTGCCGGCAAGAATGTCGCCGAATTTAAAACGAGCGTGAGTAAAGCTTGACTATTTCCGCTATCCGCCGGGCTTAAAAGCGTTCCGTCCCGCCAACAGTTGGGGGCTTTGTCCAGTTTAATATCCCTGGGACTCCATCCCAAGGTTTCGCGATCAATAACTGCGTAGGCTTCCTCGGAATTCGAGGATGTGAGTTCGGCGGTAATATCGGCGAAATCGTTTATTCGCAGTCGATCACAGGTGCCGCCGCCCAGCAATGCATAGACGCAGGCGATGTTCCGATTATTGACCGAACCTAAAACAAGCCTTTGGGGATGTTGTTCCGCGAACGCCACCAGCGCTCGACTATTCGCGGTAAACACTTGGTAAGCCTGCTGTTCCAAAAACGACAAACCGATGCCACCGGCCAATGCTAAAAAAACCAAGAAATGGCCCAGTTTGCGTGGCAAACGCTGAATCGCGATACCGGCGAAAACCGCGATCGGCGCTAGAAACAAAGTTAAATAATTGGATTGTTTCATTGCAAACTTTAGCGGTGCCAACGACACCGGAAAAAACGAGAGCACCAATAACAAGGAAACTAGCCAATAAGCGGCATACGCAACGGCGCTAACGGACCGTTCGGAAAATATTGTTTTGATAGTCGCGCAGATACCGTACAACGCCAATACCGGTATTAACCAGGTATGTTTAATATCGAAAAACAAATAATAAAAATAGTACCAGGGACTATCTTCGCCTTGGTTTCCGCCAATAAAGCTACGATTAAGCTGACCGATGACGGTTTTAAAAGCGTGCAGCGGATCGCCCGCAATCATTGTCATCAGCGCAAAGTGAGCCAACAGCATCACCAGTCCGCCAAAAACCAAATAAATCCAGCCAAACTTCCAACAACGAAAAATCAGCGGGTATAAAAGAAATGCACTAAAAGTTAATACCGCCAACTCCTTGACCCAAAATACACAACCTAACGCGATACCGGTCAGAAAATAAGCCAATTTATTCCCGGTTGTTTCGGCCTTAAAAAACGCAATGAAGCTAGAGGTCAAAAACATCGACACCACGGGATCGGCATGTAGCCGTGTAGAAACGGCCACATGCAAGGGCATCAACGCCAGAAAAAGTGCCGAATAAATCGCCGTTTTGTGGTTGATCCCGTTCCAAACAAATCGAAATACCAAAGCTATCTCAATTAATGAACATAGCAAAGGCCATAAATTGGCTGTAAAAAGATTCACTCCAAACAGATAGAGAATGAAACCGGACGGAATATTGTAACCGTAGCGTAATGCGCCGTTGTAATTCGCGCTAGCCCATTCGCCGTAGGTAACATCAAGCGAGCGGCGGAGATAAACCAGATCGTCGGAACCAAAAGGCCCGTTAAAAAACACCAACCTTGTTGCCAACGCAATCGACAGGATAATAAACAGGTATAGAGAAAAGCGGTATCGCCGGTCCAAATAAGCGATGGGAAAGTTTGCAATCATTATCAACGAATCTCTTCGATAAAGAATCTTGGCCGTTGCTTGGTTTCCATGTAAACCTTGGACAAATATTCACCTAAGATGCCTATGCTCAACAACTGTATTCCACCGATAAAATAAATGGGCAAAACGGTAGAGGCCCAACCTGGAATTGTCGCTTCCAAAGCGAATTTAGCCACAAAAATCCAAACGACCATCGCTAAACTCGCCAAACTGACGCCAAGACCAATCCAAGTAATCATCCGCAACGGCACCACGCTGAACGAAGTGACGCCGTCGGCCGCCAGTGCCAACATTTTACTTAGCGGATACTTGGACTCGCCGGCAAACCGTTCGCCGCGTTCGTAATAGACTGTCGCGGTGTTAAACCCGAGCTGTGGAATGATGCCTCGCAAAAACAAGTTAACTTCGTTGAAGTCTTTTAAGCAATCGATCACTCGTTTGCTCATTAATCGATAATCGGCATGGTTATAAATAATATCGACACCCATCGTTTTCAACAACTTGTAATAAAGTTGCGCGGTCACTCGCTTAAAGAAACTATCGGTCTCTCGCGAAGATCGGACGCCATACACGATTTCGCAACCTTCGTTAAATTTATAAATCATTTCTTTAATAACCTGAATATCGTCCTGCAGGTCCGCATCGATCGATACAATTGCTTCGCCATCCGCATTAAAAAGTCCGGCAATTAATGCATTCTGATGACCGCGATTTCTAGACAACTTAATCCCTCGAATACAAGCATGCTGTTGATTAAATTTCGAAATCAGTTCCCAGGTTTTATCTTTGCTACCGTCATCAACGTAATAGATAAAGCTATCCTGCGACACCAAGCCAAGCTCTTGCATCTCCTTCATTAACTCAAGCAACCGGCTATTCGTTTCGGGTAATACTTCTTCTTCGTTGTAACAAGGCAGCACTATCGACAATTTAGTATTCTTAAAAGATAGTTTAGGCTTAACGATATTTTCTATCGTTGACGTCTCGGGTTGAACCGCGCGTTTCCTAAAAATGACTATTTTTTGAATAAAGTAAGAAAGCACCGTCATTGGTGGCACCGCGATAGCGCCCGCTTGGTAGGCATCGAAGCCTTGGTTAATAAAAAACTCGATCAGACGAATGTTAAAAATATAAAGCAAGGCCCAACAAAATGCGAAACGGAAAAATAACTTGCCATTCGTATTCCGAAATACGAAACGCCCCTGAGTAATAAAGCTGAAGATAATACCAAGAATCAAAGCCGCCAAATTGGCTAACTTATAGTTTAATCCAAAGAATAATAGTAGAGCATAAACGGAGTAGCTGAACCCGGTATTGATCGTACCAACAACTAAGAAACGAAAAAACTGTGCATTAAATAGCTTGAATGAGCGGCCAGCACCCGAACTCCTTTTATTCAGATCCGCTTGAGTTGAATTTTCAAGCTGACGAGTCTGATTGTACTTTTTTCGCTTTGTCATAGCTCAACGCTGAAATTTTTAGAATGAATTTTATTTTATTATTTGCAGCTCTGATTAAGCTGAAAATTGTATTAGGCCAGCCGACAAACCCACATCCTATAACACGGATAAGATTTTATGATTGCTGTTCACAAGCGCTTGCTAATCCTTTGTTGATTTTCCAATTCAGCAAGAAAATAAGATACCTGATGGGATACATCCAAACCGGGCTGAAGATTTTGAAAATTCCGCGAACATGCCGACACTGGACGGCTTGTGCTTCGTCTAGCGACGCCCGGCGGTTGGCTATCGTTAACGACCCGGCATGCCAACAAAACGCCGCCAAGACCTGTTCTGTTTTAACGAACGCACCTACTCGCCGTAATTTCAGCAGCAGGTCCAAGTCCATCGTGTACTTTAATGTTTCATCCAATCCGCCAACCTCGGTTAACGCGCTACGCCGAAACAGGCAGGCTTCTTGCTTAATCAAACCAGGAACAAACTGCAATAAAAACGGCGCCGCGAACGGCGGACGGCGGGTAAAAAGCAAACTCCCGCTGCTATCGACATAATCGCAAGCGCCATAAGCAACGACGGCGGAAGCATCGCTGCCCAGCAAAGCGCTCGCGGTGGCCAGCGCCCCAGGACGCAGCATATCGTCGTCGCCCAGCCAGCCCGCATAGCGATGCACCTGCAACGCTTCCGAGAATCCGGCGTTCACCGCCGCTGAAATTTTTCCTGGATGCACCAGGACTCTTGCGCCAAAAGTAGTTGCAATCTCTGAAAGCTCCGGTGTTTGAGCGGTAGATACCAACACGGTATCCACTAAAACACCTGCCTGGTCTTTAATAGACGACAGCGTTCTTCGCAGCGTGTCAAGCCGCTCGCCTAAGGTTGGTATCACAATCAAAATACGGGGTAACTCGATATTTTCAGATGTCACTAACTGATTTCCTACAATGGGTATTTTTACTAAAACCTTATTATTTTGTTGACCGAATCAAACAGCATTCGAATCTTGAGAGCCTCAGATATCGCGACGCGTCGCTAAAAGCTCAATCGAACGATAACGCGGAATTGGCAACGCAAGTTTCTCTATCCACGCATACGCCGGGTTTAGGAAAATTCTCTGAACCTCTTTAATCGGTCTCCAGGCATGCAAAAGCCTGACGACAGGATGAGCAATCGGAAAAATCAAACGGGTAAGGCATTGATCATTTACGGTAAAACCACTGGCTTCTAATAATTTAACCACCGAATCCACCGAAGGATATTCTCGAAGATGCGTGGAATCGAGTACGCGCCGCCCGTCCGGCGCCTTGCGAAAATACCATGCGCCCGATTTTCTAATGACGGTACTGAGATACAACCAACCGCCCCGACGGGTGATTCTCGCCAATTCGGCCAGATATTCGAGTTCGTCCGGTACGTGCTCCAAAACCATGGTACTGATCGTCAGATCGACACTTTCGTCGGCCAATCCCGGAATATGGTGTCCTTCGGCCACAATGCCAGGATAGCCGGTTAATTCGCTGAATCGTCGAACGCGAATAGGCGACATATCGACGCCGATTACTCGGCTATTGACAGCGATATGACTATTCTCGGACAACGACCAAACCAAATGCCCATCGCCGCAACCGACATCCACCACGGTGGGATTTGATTGAATTAAACTCAGCGCTTTTACCAATAACGGCGGAACGCGGCGACTAAAAAAATGTATCGATTTTTGGGAATACTCTTCGAAATCCGATTGACTCATAAAACGCTCAGTTACTCTATAGTGCCTGGAAGCTAAGTTCAAACATCGACAGAGCCCTGCCGAAATTCGAATATGCAATTGAATATTTTTAATTTAAAAATTATCAGGCTTAATTTTAAATAAATATACCCATTCCATCTAAAGCGGCCCGCCAGCTGATTTCAACACCTCGGATAAGCTAGCTTTCCCGCTTAGACTTTTCAGTTCCGGTTGAAATATAGCCTATTGCAGAAGTTTTCTATAGACAATTTTAGGAGATGCCGTCTCTGTTACGGCCTTGGATAATTTGAAACTGTAAGCGTGCCTTCTTGATTTGGCGGAACATCCCTACGCCCGGCGACCGGTAAGCGCCGTTCTGGTTCTCGGCAGCCAAGCGGTGAGCGCTGGGGCGGGAAACTTGAGAGAAGCGAAGCCGAAGCCATGACTTCGTTTCGGCCAACGCGCGCCCTCAACAAAAACCTGTCCGGCACGCTATCGAGGCTCGGCAGGTAGCCAACCGGTCAGGACCATCAACACCGTGTTTCCTTCGGCGCCGACCGCTGGCAATATTCCTTCTAGCTCGGCCCGGCGTTCATCCTTTGGCGCCACTGCTCGACGCGTTGCGTCAGTTCGTCGAGATCTAGCGTCGTCAGACGGCGTTGACTTAATAAGGGCTTGCCGGCTACCCACGCGTCGCTGACTTGATGCCGGCCGGCCGCGTAGACGATTTGCGCGACCGGATGAAAGCACGGCTGAGTTTCCGGGGCGCTTAAATCGATGGCCACGACATCGGCTGCCTTGCCGAGCACCAGCGAACCGATCTCGGTGTCCAAGCCCAGCGCTTTCGCGCCGTTGATCGTCGCCATCTCCAGCGCCGTCCAGGCCGACACCGCACTGGCGTCGCCGGCGACACCCTTGGCCAATAAGGCCGCGGTGCGCATTTCGCCCAGCATATCCAGATCGTTATTGCTCGCGGCGCCGTCTGTCCCCAGCGCCACGTTGATACCGGCCGCCAAGCAGTCCGCCACCGGACAGAATCCGCTGGCCAGTTTCAAGTTGGATTCCGGGCAATGGACAATATGCGCGCCGGTCTCGGCGAATTCGGCGATTTGCTCGGCGGACATCTGGGTCATGTGCACGGCAATGAACGAGGAAGTCAGCAAACCCAGATCGCGCAAACGTTGCAACGGGGTCTGGCCGGTGTTGGCCAATTGTTGTTCGACCTCGTGGGCCGTCTCGTGCACATGCATATGCAGCGTCAAATTCATCTCGTCGGCATAGGTCAGCGCCCGGCTCAGCGGCGCGTCGGACACCGTATACGGCGCGTGCGGCGCGAACGACAGGCTGAGCAGGCTTTCGTGGCGCAATTGTTCGTGCAGGGCCAAGCCCTTGGCCAGATAGGCGTCGGCGTTTTCCGCCCACAGAGTCGGAAAATCGAACACGATCAAGCCGATATTGGCGCGAATTCCGTGTTGCAGCGCTTGTTGCGCGGTGATTTCCGGAAAGAAATACATATCGTTGAAACAGGTAGTACCGCCGCGCAACATTTCGGCTATGGCTAAATCGGTACCGTCGCGCACAAAGGCCTCGCTAGCCCATTGCTGTTCGGCGGGCCAAATGTGGTTCTGTAACCAATCCATTAACGGCAGATCGTCGGCAAAGCCGCGCAGCAAAGTCATCGCCGCATGCGTGTGGCAATTGATCAAGCCCGGAATTAGCGCATGCCGGTCGCGTATCTCCAGCACCCTGGGACGATACTTTCGCAGGGCAAGGTCGCTAGGCAACAAATCGACAATTCTGCCGCCGTCTATCGCTAGACTATAGTTATCGTAAACTACCGAGGCCGGTTCCACCGGTATAATCCATCGGGCCTGTATCAAAAGGTCGACCTGCATGGGTACTCCCGAGCTTAAAAGGCGATGATTATACCGCGCCGCCGTAGGGCCGAGACCAGTCCCCGCCAATCGAGAAGCGTCAAACAACATGTCAGACCCCATTTCCTCGCAGCCAATCGGTTTCTCTAGCGCCGTCCCGCCTCGGATATTCCCGGCCGGGCGCGGCGAAACCTGGCCGCGCCGCAATCCACTCGGCGCGCTGGTGAGTGGGATATGAAAGCGGTAAGGCTGTCGGACTGGTTGATCGGTTTCGGCATCGCGGGGCTTTATGCGTTGAGCGGCCGACTGTCCCTGCTGTATTTCTCCACCGTCAGCGTCGCCAGCGTGCTGTTTTTGCCCAGCGGTCTGGCGCTGGCGACGATACTTCTCGGCGGCCACCGTTATTTGTGGGCGCTCGGGCTCGGTGCGCTGAGTTTAAATCTGTGGCAAGGCCAACCGCCGGCTATCGCGCTGGCCATCTCGGCCGGTAGCATTGCCAGCGCCGGCTTGGGCGCTTATCTGCTGCGGCGAATCGACGGATTCGACCGCCGCATCCTCAACCTCGCCGATTATTTGTTATTGATCGGCTTCGGCGGACTGGCGTGTACGCTGTCGGCGCTAGTCGGCGCTAGCTGCCTATTGATCAACGGCGTAGTCGATACGGCCGGTTTCCGGATCGCGTTGTTGCACTGGTGGTTGGGCGACACGCTAGGCACGATACTGGTCGCGCCGCTGATTCTGGTCTGGCGGGACGGTCTTCGCCTACCGCGCCGCGTCAAGCCGGTCGCCGAAGCCTGCCTGATTCTGGGCTTGAGCGCGCTGGCCGGCCAAATCGTATTTTTAAACTGGTTTCAGGACAACTTGGGCGAATATGCCAAAACGCCGTGGATTTACTTGTTGGTTAGTTGGGCGGCGGTCAGGGTCGGACCGAGAACCACGACCCTGATTCTCGCGGTCATCGCGATGCAAGCCATGGTCGGCATGAACGGACACCATTGGGAAATTTACCAAAACCGGCCGATCGGCCAACCGGAAATCAATTACTGGCTGTTCATGTCGGTACTGTCGGTGATCGGCATGGCCTTGGCCAGTTATTTTTCCGAACGCCAACGGGTGCTCGACGCCTTGGCCGAACACCGCGAACTACTGCGCACCCTACTCAGGGCCATGCCGGACAAAGTCTGGTTCAAGGACCCCAACGGCACCTATCTGCTCTGCAACGCCAGTTTCGAAGCCCTATTCGGCGCCGACGAAGCCAGCATCGTCGGCAAGACCGACTACGATTTCGTCGACGTCGAACTCGCCGACTTTTTTAGGGAACACGACTTCAAAGCCGTCGCCGCCGGCAAACCGATGATCAACCAGGAATGGCTGACCCTGGCCGACGCCAGCCACACCGGGCTATACGAAACCATCAAAACCCCGGTGACGACCGCCGACGGCAAGCTACTCGGCGTATTGGGCATGGCGCGCGACATCACTCAGTTGTACCAAGCGCAACGGGCCCTGGACCGGCGCATTCAAGAGCAAGCCTGCTTACACGCGGTGTTTCGCGCCACCGAAAATTTGAACCTGCCGTTGCCGGACGTGCTGCAAGCGGCTGTCCAGGAACTACCGGCCGGTTGGCCTTACCCCGATTTCGCGGTCGCGGCGATACGCTGGCGAGATCTCACATTTCGCAGTGGCGACTGTTCGGCCGACGCAGCTTGGATCAGCGCCCCGATCCGCGTCGGGACGTTGAGCGACGGCGAAGTTAGCGTCGCCTACGCGATACCGCCGCCCACCCCGGCCGACGCCCCAGCGATGCTGGCCGAAGAGCAACAGTTGCTGAATGCGGTCGCCGAGCGGCTCGCTTCGACGATAGAACGCCGCCAAATCGAGGAAAAATCGCGTAAGCGCGAGAAAATCTTTCGGGCCATCGTTTCGCAAGCCTCGGACGCCATCATGCTCATCGATGCCGAGACGCTGGCTTTCGTCGAATTCAACGACGCCGCCTGCGAAAACCTCGGTTACAGCCGCGACGAATTCGCCAAACTGCGCCTGCCGGATATCCAAGCCGACGCCGCGCCAATGCTGGAAAGGCTAGCTCCGACCGAGGGCCGGGACGCCCGGCAATTCGACACGCTCAGCCGTTGCAAGGACGGTAGTCCGCGCGATGTTCACGTCAGCGTCCAAGCGATTCAAATCGAAAATCGGCCGATGTTATCGCTGATCTGGTCGGACATTACCGAACGCAAATCGATAGAAGCGCAATTTCGCAATTTGTTCGAGCACAACCCAGCGCCGATGCTGATTTACGAGCGCGGCACGTTAAAGCTGGTGGCGGTCAACGACGCCTTCACCGCGCTGTACGGCTACCGAGCCGACGAAGCGCAACACCTGCTGCTGACCGACTTGTTCGACGCCACGCAGAGACCCAAGATCATCGAGCTCGCCGCCAAACTGCGCGGGTTCGCCAATACCGGCGAATGGCAACATCTGCGCAAGGACGGCAGCGCGGTACCGGTCGTGGTCAGTTCGCACGACATCATCTTCGCCCACCATAGCTGTCGAGTCGTGGTGATTACCGACATCGGCGAACTCAAGCGGGCCGAAACCGAGCTGCGTAATTACCGCGATCATCTGGCCGACTTGGTGCGTTCGCGTACCGCCGAACTGGAACTCGCCCGCGAGGAAGCCGAAAGCGCCAATCGCGCCAAGAGCGCTTTCCTGGCCAATATGAGCCACGAAATCCGTACCCCGATGAACGCGATTCTGGGCATGGCTCACTTGCTGCGCATGGAGATAACCCAACCCAGCCAACGCGATAAGCTGGAAAAAATCAGCGTGGCCGGCAAGCACTTGCTCGGTTTGATCAACGATATCCTCGATCTGTCGAAAATCGAGGCCGAACGCATGACCTTGGAGAAAACCTCGCTGAATATCGCCGCGATCGCCGATCACGCCTGCAGCATCGTCGGCGAGCGCGCCGCCGCCAAACGCCTGAGCTTGACCCACGAAACCGATCCGCCGCTGAACACCTTGATACTGCTCGGCGATCCGTTGCGCATCTGCCAGATCTTAATCAACTATCTGAGTAATGCCGTCAAATTCACCGAACAGGGCCGGATCGTGCTGCGCAGCCGCCTGCAATCGTGCGACGAGCACCAATGCTGGGTGCGTTTCGAAGTCGAGGACAGCGGTATCGGCATGACGCCGGAACAGTGCGCGCGGGTATTCAACGCTTTCGAGCAGGGCCAATCCTCGACCACCCGCCGCTACGGCGGCAGCGGCTTGGGCTTGGCCATCAGCCGCCACTTGGCGCGGATGATGGCCGGCAACGTCGGCGTCGACAGCCAACCGGGCCAGGGCAGCACCTTTTGGTTCGAAGTTCCGCTGCAACGCGAGCTGAACCCTAGCGCGCCGATCGCCCAAGTGCCGGCGCCCGATTTCCGTCGCTCGGCCGAGATTTTGTTGGTCGAGGACAACGATATCAACCAAGAAGTCGCCAAGGCCTTGCTGGAAAGCGTCGGCTTGCGAGTCGACGTGGCCGAGCACGGCCAACAAGCACTGGAAATGGTCGAGCTACGCCGCTACGACCTTATTTTAATGGACATGCAGATGCCGGTTATGGACGGCCTGCAAGCCACCCGCTTGATTCGGAACACCGACCACGGCCGCGAGCTACCCATCGTGGCGATGACCGCCAACGCCTTCGAGGAAGACCGCCAAGCCTGCCGCGACGCCGGCATGAACGATTTTCTGGCCAAGCCCTTCGATCCGGACCTGTTGTTCGATGTGTTGCGACGCTGGATTCCCGCCGCCGGCACCAGCGCCCGCGACGTCGATCCGCCGGCGGCGGCCGCGCCGATTTCGCTCGACACCTTACGCGAGCGGCTGCGGGAACTGGCGATATTGCTGGCGGGCGGCAATTTGAAAGCCGCCGACGCTTGGCGCGACCTCAAGCCGGCGCTGGCCCGCGTGGTCGCGGCCGAAGCAATCCAAACCATGGACCCATTGGTCGAAAAATACGATCTGCCGCGGGCCTTGCACTATTTACGGGGTTTAATAGCGCAATATCCCGGCCTGGACGACGAAAGCGGTTAAAGTGGGCCCTCCGCGCCCGGTCAAGCCGAACGCCGGCCTATCGAAGCGGGCCGGAATCGGCTTAAAATAGTCGAAACGCTCAGGTAAAATCATCGACTTCCCGAACCGTTGCCTGACGACAGCGACTAAATTCTGCTTTGTCGGATTTGTTCAAGACCGTCATGCCTGTGGGGAAACGGGCATCCCGTGCCATGGAGGGTAGGCTTAAATCCATTCATGGAGTCCGGGTTCGCTCCGCGCTCTAACGCGTCCGGCAATCCATGCCGGAATGACAATGCTTATTGA
The DNA here is from genome assembly GCF_050275925.1 of Methylomonas sp. MS20. Classification (NCBI taxonomy): domain Bacteria; kingdom Pseudomonadati; phylum Pseudomonadota; class Gammaproteobacteria; order Methylococcales; family Methylococcaceae; genus Methylomonas; species Methylomonas sp. MS20. The sequence goes on along the minus strand of NZ_CP189962.1, from coordinate 1,770,100 downwards.
ATAATCTGACAAAGTAGATCTAAGCCAAGCCCCCTTTTCCGACAACATACATCTTACGCATGAGCTCTCAATTATCGGTACAAGCCCTACAGTGGACCGGCTCCAGTCTGAACGTCTTGGATCAACGGGCCTTACCGGCGCATATCCGTTACGACGAATACCGCGATGCCGCCGGCGTGGCCGACGCGATCGTGTCGATGCGGGTGCGCGGCGCGCCGGCCATCGGCATCGCCGCCGCCTACGGCGTCGTACTGTCGGCCAAATATCACTACCCGGACCCGACCTGGCAAGACAAAGTCGCCCGCGACATCGACCTGCTGGCCGCATCGCGGCCGACCGCCGTCAATCTGTTCTGGGCACTGGCGCAAATGCGCGACGTGCTGGCCGCCGCGCCCGCCGACCCGCTCGCGGCGCTCGCCGCCAAAGCCGAAGCCATCCATGCCGACGACATCGCCGCCAATTATGCGATGGGCGAACGCGGCGCCGATTTAATCGGCGGGGCTTGCTCGGTACTGACCCATTGCAATGCCGGCGCGTTGGCCACCGGCGGTTACGGCACCGCGCTGGGCGTGATCCGCAGCCTGCACCGGCGCGGTCAGATTAACAAAGTCTACGCCGACGAAACCCGCCCCTGGCTGCAAGGCGCCCGGTTGACGGTTTGGGAACTGGCCCAGGACGGCATTCCGGCCACGCTGATCGCCGACTCGGCGGCGGCCTGGTTGATGAAGTCAGGCAAAATCGACTGGATTGTGGTCGGCGCCGACCGGATCACCGCCAACGGCGACGTCGCCAACAAAATCGGCACCTATTCGCTGGCGGTGCTGGCCAAACGCCACGGCGTCAAGTTGATGGTGGCCGCGCCCTCCTCCACGCTGGACCTGAGTCTGGCGACCGGCGACGCGATCGAAATCGAAGAACGCAATCCCAACGAATTGCTGGCCGATTGCTATTTGGGCGGCGATTCGCTAGTCGGCGCCTGGAATCCGGTATTCGACGTAACGCCGGCCGAATTGATCACCGCCATCGTCACCGAACGCGGTGTCGTCGTCGATCCCGGCCTGCACGGGGTAAGGAGTTTGGCGCCATGAACGCTATCCGCGACGCTAACAGCCCGCTGCTGGCCGTCGGCTGTTTGCTGGACGGCCTGAAATTACTGACCCGCGCCGAACTGCGCCAGTATTTGCTGATTCCGCTGTTGATTAATACGGTGCTGTATACCGGCGCCTTCATCCTCGGCTATCACTCGGTGTCCGCGCTGATCCACCAAGCGATTCCCGACTGGCTATCCTGGTTGAGCTGGATACTATGGCCGTTGTTTTTTATCAGTTTCTTGCTGATCGGCTTCTTCACGTTCACGCTGGTCGCCAATTTGATCGCCGCGCCCTATTACAGCCGCCTGTCCGCCAAAACCTTGTCTCTGTTGCACGGCCACGCGCCGGTCGCGGCCGACGCCGGCTGGGACCGGGTGTTTTTCGGCGAACTGAAGCGCATCGGCTATCTGTTGCTGCGGGTGCTGCCGCTATTGGTGCTGTTTCTGATTCCGGTGGTAAATCTGATCGCGCCGGTGCTGTGGGCGGCGTTCGCGGCCTGGGGCATCGCGATGGAATTCATCGCCTATCCACTGGAAATGCGCGGCCAAACCTTCGACGCGCAAAAGCGCTTCATGCAACAGCGGCGCTGGAGCATGTTGAGCTTCGGCGCACTGACCGGCCTGGGCCTGACGCTGCCCATCGTCAATCTGGTGATGGGCCAGACCGCAGTGATCGCCGCGACCTTGTACGTGGACCGGGTCTTGCCGCCGGCCGGCAGCGACGAAGCGAGCTGACGGACCTCGGCGATGCAGCAAATCCTGGCCATTGCCCTGGGCGGTTCGATCGGCGCGGTCAGCCGGTTTTTACTGGCGAACGCGATCTACGGGCTGCTAGGGCGCGGCTTTCCGCACGGCACGCTGTTCATCAACGTGTCCGGCTCGTTTTTGATGGGGTTTCTGACCGAATTGATGCTGCAACGTTTTGCGCTGGCGGTCGAATGGCGGGCCGCCATCCTGGTCGGATTCCTGGGCGCCTACACCACTTTTTCGACCTTCGCCATCGAAACCCTGTACCTGTTCGAGGCCGGCAGTTTACTGAAGGCTTTCCTAAATATTTTACTGAGCACCGTATTGTGCCTGGTGGCCTGCTGGGTAGGCCTAATCTGGGGCCGCACCTTGTTCGCCGACGCCTTATATCCCTGGCTGGGCCACGGTCTGCGCTACGGCGAAATGGCGCTGGCACTTTTGTTGGCCTTGCTGATTGCCACCGCCACCGAATGGTTGTTGCAAAGGGGCGCATACTCGGCCGAATGGCGAGCCGCGATTTACGTCGTGCTGCTAGGGCTATTGACCGTGGTCTCGACGCTGAGACTGACGTTGGGATTGCCTGAGATTCGCCTGGAGTTCCAGGGCTTGTTGAGTTTGTTCGTCGTCAATGCGATGCTCGGCGTCGCGACGGTCTGGTTGGGTTCGCGCTTGGGGAATTGGCTATGGCAATGGAAACCGTAACGTTGGCGCGGATTTACCTGCGCGAGGGCGAGCACCTGCTGGCCCGGTTGTTGGATACTTTACGCGACGAAAGCGTCCGCGGCGTCACGGTGCTGCGCGGCATCGCCGGCTTCGGCGCCGACCGGGAAATCCGCACCGCCGCGCTGGCCGATCTGGCGCTGGACCTGCCGTTGGTGGTCGAGTTTTACGACAACCCCGAGCGCGTTACAGCGATACTCGCCCATCTGGAAATTCAAGGCGGCTTGGCGCACATCGTCAGTTGGCCGGTGACCTTGCACACGCCGGAAGCGGACGCGCGTTAAGCCCCCCTAACGGTCATGAAACCGTTACATCCAGCCGGCGAATGAAAGTCAGTGGCGTAGGAGTGGCTTTAGCCGCGATCGACAGCGCCTCCACACCGGATTTCGGGGACGCCTTGCTTGGTAGCGATCGCGGGCTGCCTTTGTTCGTATGAACGCGTGCTCGATAACCGCTACAGACGCGACCCTGAGCGCCGGTCAAAGTGCCCAATCCCGGAACTCGATTCACCAACCTTCAATCTTTGAACAGGACAGACCATGAAATACAACCCTTGTATCGACCAATGCACCAGCGACGGCAGCCATTGCCAAGGCTGCGGCCGTTCGCATCAGGAAATCGCCGACACCAAGAAACTGGTCAAATCCATCGTCGAATTCGTGCAACAGCAACAATACGACAATCCGGAAGACTTCGTGGCCAAGATAGGCAAAAGTGTATTGAAGAAACTCGCCAAGGCCGCCGAGGAAAACGCCGGCTAACGCGGCAAGTTCGGCCGCTGTAATTTTTGACGGCCGCCAGGCGTGCTGTAGAAAAATTGGTAGTGTTGGAGCGGCACTAGCCGCTCTGACAGGCACCTTTGAAAATTCAATCCACATTCGGCGCTTGGGCTCGGTAAAACGCTTCGGCGACTGTCGGAGCGGCTTCAGCCGCGATTGCGGGCGGTGAGGTTTGTTTAACGAGAGTAACGTTGAGCCGTTACGTTAGGTTTTTTGCGGGGGTGAGAAAGTCGTTGTCGCCCACCCGAGGCACCTTTCGGCAACCACGATCCGCGCACGTCCCCTCGTCCGTCAGCCAGCACACCACGTTTACCGGCGACATCGGTGTCGCGCTGCAAAAGCCAGCCGTTAAGTGTAGCCGAGGAATGCTATAGTTTCCCTGTTAGATTTTCACAATTGCCAAATCCGTCCGGACTAGGGAAAATGCCGCACGCATGAAAAATAACAATCAGCGCGGCTAGCCGGCTTTCTCATTCGTCAGCACACGCCGCCGAGCACTCGGAAATGGCGGCATGCAAAAATTCAACCATTATCAAAATCTAGCCAACCTCGCTTTTTTCAGAGCGCCCGCCAGACCTGGATTTTCCGCAGTCTTCAAGGCCTGTTGCGACGCGGTAAGTGCCGGTCATTTGTTTGCGTTTCCCAAATTCGACACTGCTTCCGAACAGGAATTTTGGCTGGAACGTTACCAGGTTTTATTAGCCCCGTTGAAATGGGCGCTGTTACTCGGTGCCAGCGCCTTCCTGGCCTATATCCTGCTGGATTTACACACCGGCGCCGACTCGATCGCCAATGCCCTGCCGCGAATGCCCATCGTCGCGGTACTGATCGGCTTGTTCGCTTACTTGCAAACTCACGGGGACGCCGTCCGCCAAATTAATACCATCGCTAAGTGGAGCGCCGGCCTGTCGGCCGCGAATTTGCTAATCCTGTTCCTCATCGACGGCAAAGCGGCCGATTACCCATCGACCTGGCCCTGTTTACTGCCGATGTACTTTTTTAGTTACGGACAAATGTTCATGTCCTTGCGCGCGACGATCGGCTTCGGCTGGTCCACGTCGATTGCGATGCCGTTGGCCGGTCACCTCCTGGGTGTCGGCGCGGCGGACCTGATCTCGTCAATGATTAACCTGATCATCGTCAACCTGTTTGGGGTCTGCACCCGTTGTCAGCTCGAAGCCTACGCCCGCAAGTCCTTTAGGGAAAAACGCAATGCCCAGCAAAACGCCGACGACAAGGCCCGCTTCCTCGAACAAATCGGCCACAACTTGCGCCAACCCCTCCAGGCCTTGAACTGTTATGCCTCAGTGATGGAAACCGCCTGCAGCGAGCCGGCGCAAGCGCATTTAAGCCCGCTGGCCAATCGCATGGGCCTGGCCATCGACGAATTGAGCCGCACCATCAATCACATCTTTCAAATCGCCAACGTCGAAAACGGCAAGCAAATCCCGCAACTCGCCAATGTCGATATCAATGTCTTTCTCGCCGGCCTGGAAACGCAATTCGCCCCGCAAGCGGCGGCGCGAGGCTTGCGTTTAAAAGTCCGGCTACGCCGCAAGGCTCCGTACAACGTGTATACCGACTACACCATCCTGGCGCAAATCGTCGGCAACCTAATCGACAACGCCATCAAATACACCCGCACGGGCTGGATCAGCGTGACGGCGGTCAACATCGGCGCCGGCCGGCTAAAACTGCATATCCGCGACAGCGGCTCGGGGATACCGGCGGAACTGCGCGACAAAATCTTCGAAGACGCGGTGCGCGGTAAGCTCGGGCGCGAAAACGACGCCAAAACCCAGGGGCTGGGGATAGGCTTGTATTATGCGTCCACGATGATTCAGCATCTGCCGAATCACGGCATGGACTTGTATTCGCGCCCCGGCGTCGGCAGCGATTTTCAAGTCTATCTGCCGGTCGCCCGCCAGCAAGACATCAAGGCCAACGAGCCACCGGTGGTCGGCGATTTCAGCGGCCGCTACGTCTTGATTGTCGACGACGACGCCAAAGCCCTCGACGGCCTGGCCTGCCAACTGCAAAGCTGGGGCTGCGAAGTGCAAACCGCCTCGTCGTTGGCCGACACCCAAATGACGCTGGCCGACAATCTGGCGATTCCGGATCTGTTAATTACCGACTTTTATTTGAAGCAACACGAAACCGCCCACGACATCATCGCCGCCGTTCAGGCCGACTGCGGCCCGGTCCCGATCTTAATCCTATCGGCTGGCGGCATCTCCGCACCAGACAAGGCGCGTTGGCCCGCCAACACAGGCCTATTGCGCAAACCGGCCAATCCCCAGGCGCTGATGGAAGCGATGCTACGCACGATGGGCGACGCGCCGGATCAGCCTAGCTATTGCCCACTCCCGGCTTACCAAACACAATCCCTCGCACAAACAGCTTGACCAGCAACTCGGTACGCCGGGTTACGCCGAACTTCAAAAAAATCGGCCGCAGGTGGTTGCGGACGGTTTGCTCTTGAATCGCCAATTGCAACGCGATTTGCTTGTTGCTGTAGCCGCGCGCGATCCAGCGCAAAATGTCGAACTCGCGCGGCGTCAAACCCAGACTGGCCGGGTCGGTGATCGGAGCCAGTCCGCTCGGCGCACCGGCGTCGCCGGCCGGCGTCTCGCCGGTCACCGTCGCAGGCAGATACACTCGGCCGGACAACAAATCACGCATGGCCTCGACAAACCCTTGCCGGGAAATCGTCTTGACCACGAAGCCCATCGCCCCCGACTTCAAGGCCTGGAACACCAAGTCCCGATCGCCGACCCCGGAAAACATCACCACGCACAGCTCCGGGAAATCCTCCTTCAGTTTCGCCAATCCCTCCAAACCGCTGCAATCCGGCAGTTGCAAATCCAACAACACCAAATTCAACGGCTGCGCGCGCGCGATAGCCAAGCCGGCAGCGAAACTCTCCGCCTCGAACACTTGCACGTCCGAATAGATCTGCTTCAACAAACACGCCACCCCTTCCCGCGCGCAGAAGTGATCGTCGATCAACAAAATATTCACAGTCTTCATCCCCATGGCAAGCCTGATGGACGGATTGTAACCCCGGACAGCCCGCAATAGACCCAGTACATTTGTACTAGTACGGAAAACAAGTGGCTTGATGAGACATTTTGGAGTGAAAATCCGTATGTCCTAGTTCTCAATATATTTATCAAAGCGCAAATAAACTCAAATGACGCCACGACCTCATGATAGATGATTGAATTTATTGAACCGATATTAACAAAAATTTTGAAGTACAAAAATAAAATAATTTCCAGGATGAATTTAAAAACACAGTTTAACAGCGAGCTTTCGACCAACAAAGTCCGACAACCAATTCTAAATAAATATTACCTTAAGTTTATCCGAACGCCTTAAAATATTAAGAAAACTCATGAGCATCCGACATCTTTTTAAGTTTGCACTTTCTGCATTTCTATTAACATCTACTTCAATAGGTCGACCTGAATCCTCCATCGATGAAATCAAAGAGCATCTTGACAGCGCTGCCGAAGCACTCGACAACCTGCGTAGTATGAATGATGAATTCGGCGAGGTGGTCATGTCTTATCCGATTTTAGGTAAAAGTCAAAGTAGTAACAACTTCGATTTAAAGAAAGACAGTAAAGAGTATTTGGAAGAAGCCAAAAAAATATCTCAAGGCGGTGCCGCGCATATGTTGATGATGGCAAATGTCATCGCTGGTTCATTGCAAGTCAAAAATAACTCCATGATCGGCCAGCAATTCCAGACGGATTTACAGCAACACCAAAGCTCAGAGTCGGCACTAGATCAATACAAAATCAAAAAAATGGCGATTTGCGATGAAAGAAAAGCCCAATATATAGATGAAAGCGACCCTGATAAAAAAGAAACTAAATTAAAAGCCTGGGACGATTGTTTAACCAATCTAAAACCAGTTTCAGCAACGGCACCCGGTCGAGATGCGACAACGCCGGTTGATCCCAAAGACCCCAAATTTGCAGATGAAGCTAAAGCGACATTAAAAGACAGTACCTTGGTTAAGGCGCCTGGAACGCTGTTGCCGAGCGATCTTCAATTATCCATCAGCAATCGCGATGCGCTACATATCGCGGCTGGCGACAAAGCAGTCGAAACCGCCTACCGCATTCTTGGCGATCCCGCAATGGCAAACCAATTCAAAGGCAAGGTATTACTTATTGCATCCTCAATGGTCTCTGTCAATCCCGGCTGGCGGACGCGAGAGGGGTTTTTCGCCCGATTATCAGCCGAAATGAAAATTGAGTATACGCCCGCGAGTTATCAGGCAAAACAGCAGTTTATTAATCAAAATCAGGTTCCTTGTGACGTACGAAAAATGGTCAAAAGCACATGGAATATTGTGGAAGATAAGGCGCCGCAAGACTCTAAAAAAACAGAATCAACGGGTTCAGAAGGTGCAAATACTAAAAATGCAAAACAATATATTGATAACTGCAATACCTCAACGACTCTCGAATATTTTCCAAATGAATACATTTTGTCAGAAAATGAAGATCATTGGCCTCATCCACTAATTGCTGCTGTTTCTCCGTTGACGGCCAGCCAAACACTGGATCTGAGCAATTCAGAGCGTGATGTTATGGAGTTTTCCTTAGCTCTTGCCGGTATTTTAAAAGAAATGAACCTGGAAGGACAGGCCAGTATATTCGAACAATTTGTACGAAGCAATCAAAACGATAGCAGAACACGAACGGTGAATACTATTGTCAATTCTTATAGTATTAATGGTGGTCAATTCGGCTATCAAATTGCACCGCAATTTGTGGGACTGGATGTGCAAGGAGAGAATGAAAAAAGCGCTAATCTTTTGCAGCCTCAATCCTTTCCGGTATTGCTGTTAATCGGCCTTGATCAGAATGACTTGAATCTCCGGATCAAGAAATGTGTCGATAAAGACCCTGACGGAGAAAACTCTTGTAAGCAACAAGGTTCAGGTCCTGATAAATGGAAAATAATGGAGCCACATCTAGCAATGAAACAAAACTTCGATTGGCGAAGAGCAGACAGTTACGGATTTTGGGGAACAATTGGCAATTTCTTTTTTGATCCAGGCTATTACTTCTTTAGCAAAGACAAATCATCGGATCAGATGAACATATTATACGAATTAAATAAAAAATACATAAAATTTCAGGATGACTACAAAAACTTGCAAAATAAGGCGAACGATTTCTGTAAGGAAAACAAAGACAATGAAAAATGTAATGAACTTAAGGGAGAGATGGCGATACTGTCCCGTAGCAATAACTTCCTCACCAGTAAATTTTGGACTCAGAAATGGCCTTTAGCCAGCATAAGCATTCAAGATATACCATCAGAGATTTTATTTCCAACACCCCAAGAAGACGCAAAGCCAAAGCCCCAGCCTTATATCACGGAAGTCATACCAAACAAAATACGATTAACCCGCACTGGAAGCAGCATAACAGCAGATAATAGCGAAATACTAATTCTTGGAAGCAACTTAAAGCAATTAGATACTTCTAAGATAGAAGTCGTACCGCAAAGCACCGATTCATTTAAAGTTTCTAGTGCCCCGGATGATAATAAAATTCGAATTGTGGCAACAGTCGCCGAAGGCTCGCCGATTTCCTTCAAAATCCCTATCAAACCTGATAATAAAAACTTCTTATTCACGGCGCCTATAAAAGTGGAAATTATTGACGTAAAGCCGCAAGCATCCCCCACAACCGACAAGCCCGCGACTAACAAAATTACCGGCTCCATACAGGTACCTATATCAATGGATGTGCCACGTAGCTCAGCCAACTGATTACCAGATTTTTGGATGGTACGCTCTATCTTTTTTAGAATCTTGCTCTGATATACAGGATGTTTACATTTGCTAAAACTTGTTGAGGAACTTATCAACCTAGCAATTAACCCATGAGGTGGAACGCGTCAGCGGTTCCACCAAACGATACGTTCCACACATTAGCGGACCGCCTGTCGGCATCCGCCCTACGGCCATGCTAACCAACTACAAAGAGGCTCATCATGTCATTAGGTTTCTATCGTTTAATCAAAGGCCGTCTGGTTGTTCGGCAGCGGCAGTCGCCGGATGGGGACAGCATGCGTTTTATTGCCAACGACATGTCGCTGTTCGAGGGACTGCCGCACTTCGCGCCGCCCAGTGTGGCCGGCGGCGAGGAGAGTTATCAACTCCGTTTTCAGGCCATCGACACGCCGGAGCTGCATTACGGCGGTGCGGCGCAACCCCAAGGCATGGAAAGCCGCAACGGGCTTTTGAGGTGGCTGGGTGTCGATCCAGCGGAATGGAATTGGAGTGTCGCGCCCAGCGGCTTCGCGTGGGAAACCGAGGCGGCGATACTGTGCGACGGCTTCGAAGGCCACGGCAGACCTATCGCCTTCGTGCTGCGGGAATTGGACGACGATGACGGCGCCGATATAAAACTCACCGAAGCCCTGCTCAGCAAAACCTACAACTATCACGCCGTCAAAACCGGACTTACATACTTGGGTCTGTATTCGGGCGGACTATCGTTCGATATTCAGTCCAAGTTGATCGCCACTTATAAGAAAGCCAAGACTGCCAAATTAGGGCTCTGGAAATTGGACCGAACCAAGCGGTTTACCGTTACCCGTCTGGAGGATCTGGAGCCCGAGCAAGGCAGTTTGATTTATCCGAAGATTTTCCGGCGCTGCGTAGACGCCTTGCGCTGGGCCGGCGGCGAATTCGAGCCGGGCCGCGACCTGGACGATTTTCTAGCGGAATTGCAGAGAGAGGACGACCAGTTAATTGCCCATGTCAGCCACGGCGGCCGACTCAAGAGCCGGCTCAGTCAGGTGCTGGAGCAGGTCAATAATCAGATTAGGATAGAAGTTGATCTGAACACGGTGGAGTTTGTGTCGAAGTAACAAAAAACCAGCTCTGGCAAAACGGAATACTTTAGCGGCTAGCGTTTCCACCGCGTGATTTGATCGATGAAGCGGCGGAACGCCTATCGCCGCCCGCTTTACCTTTCCAAAGGCTGCGTTTCGATAAGCAATCAAAAATTCTCTCGGTGTCAGCCGTAGCAATGCGTTAACGCAAATTTCTTTTCGAGGAGTCCACCATGCCCACCATCCACTTCGGCAGTAAAAACGAGCCCGGATTCGATCTGGAAGCCGGCGACGATTTAATCGCGGTGCGGACCCGGAGCGGCCGATCGATCACTCAAAGCAGAGGCGCCGTGCCCAACCCCAATTCGGCTCAGTTGAATGATGGCGTGTTGGTGGCGGCCTACCCCGACGTCGGCGTCGAGGTGTATCGAGTGCCGCCGACGCGCTCGCTCGGCGAGCGGAAAGCCGCCCTGCGCGCGGCGCCGGACGTGCGCTTCGCCGGTGGGGTGTTGATCGATCCCGGCACCAGCGAGCCGGTGTTGTACACCGAAAACTTGTTCGTCAAATTCGTCGATAGCGCCGACCCGGACGACTGTAGCGCGCTTTTGACCGGCCTCGGTTTGCGGATCAAGGAACAAGTCAGCTACGCCACCAACGCCTACTTCGTCGGCGCTGTCGAAGGCACCGGGCAGAAGGTATTCGATATTGCCAACGAGCTGTTGCAACGCGACGACGTGGAGTATTGCCATCCCGAACTGATCCGGCCACGCACCCGAAAAAGCATTTTCCCGCAACAATGGCATTTGAAAAAAACCAACGTGAACGGTGTGACCATCGACGCCCATGCCAACGTCGAAGCCGCTCATACCCTGACCCTCGGCGACGGTGTGACGATCGCCCTGATCGACGACGGCGTGGACATCGATCACCCAGAGTTTTCCGGCACCGGTAAAGTGGTCGCGCCCAGGGATGTCACCAGCAAGACCGGCGACCCCAGGCCCAAGGACAAGGGCTTTCCGGACGACCACGGCACCGCCTGCGCCGGCGTCGCCTGCGCGAACGGCACGCTCGGCGCGTCGGGCGTTGCCCCCAACGCCCGGTTGATGCCGATTCGGCTGGCGTCCGGCCTGGGCTCGATCGAGGAGGCCAACGCCTTCAAATGGGCCGCCGATCACGGCGCGGACGTGATTTCTTGCAGTTGGGGACCGGCCGACGGCGAGTGGTGGAACCTCGGCGATCCGGCGCACCAGCAAATCACCCGCCTGCCGGCCAGTACCAAATTGGCGATCGACTACGCCGTGACCAACGGCCGCGGCGGCAAGGGCTGCGTGATTCTGTTCGCCGCCGGCAACGGCAACGAGTCGGTCGATAACGACGGTTATGCCAGTTACGACAAACTGATGGCCGTCGCGGCCTGCAACGACCAAGGCAAACGCAGCGTTTACAGCGATTTCGGCAACGCGGTGTGGTGCGCTTTCCCGAGCAGCGACTTGGGGCTGGCGCAATTAAGCCATCCGGAACCGCTGACGCCGGGCATTTGGACCACCGACCGGCTCGGCGCCAAAGGTTACAACGCCGGCAATGTCGCGGACGGCGATGCCGGCGGCAGTTTCACCAACAGCTTCGGCGGTACTTCCAGCGCCTGCCCCGGCGCGGCCGGCGTCGCGGCTTTGGTACTGGCGGTCAATCCCAATCTAAAGTGGTTCGAGGTCAAGGAGTTGTTCAAACGCGCCTGCGACCGGATCGATCCGCAACAAGGCAACTACGACGCCAACGGCCATAGTCCGAAATACGGCTACGGCCGCTTGAACGCGCTGACCGCCGTCAATCTGGCGAAGCCGCAACCCCGTAATAGCGTCAAGGTCAGCCGAGTCTTCGACGCGCCGATACCGGACCTGCGAACGGTTGAGTTCACGCTGGCGGTCGCCGACAACTCGCCGGTGGAAGCCATCGCGGTATCGGTGGACATCAAGCATAGCTACATCGGCGATCTGCTGATCGCGATCCTGCCGCCGGCCGGCACCGGCGTGAAACCGATCGTGTTGCACAATCGAGCCGGCGGCGCGACCAAAAATCTAAAGAAGACCTACGACAAAAGCACCGCGCCCGATCTGGCCAAGTTGTTGGGCAAGGATTGCACGGGAAATTGGACCTTGCACATCGAGGACAAGGCGCCCCGAGACATCGGCACGCTGGTGTCGTTTGGCATTGAGCTAGTATTCGCGCACCCGAGTCGGAACTTGTCGGCAATCGCGGCGGCTGGCCCGGCCGGTAAATCCAAGCGCGTTAAGGGAAAATCAAGTTGATTTGGTCACTTTGGCTCGCGCGACGACGCTTTATCCTAGCTGCAACGGCTTGGGGTAGCGCGAATAAAGGGCAGGATGCCCAGTTCAGCCACCCGCCTCCCGGCCAGCGTCGGTACCCAATAGCTCACGCCGACAAGGCCACTGGCTTTTTTGTAATCAAACGGAGGACATCAGATGAAACAACTCAGCATCGAACCCAACAACACCCAATTTTCGCTGCCGAACGCCTATGCTCTGGCCCTGGCGTCGAAGCTGGCCTATGCCGGCGAAGCCGAAGTCTTGAACAAACTGTCGGTACAAGGCTTTAACGGCCGCTTCATCGACGGCAGCAAGATTCCCGGTTCGCACCAGGATACGCAAGCTTTTATCGCCCACAGCGGCAGTGCGATCGTGATCGCGTTTCGCGGCACCGAGAAAGTGCCGGACGACTGGTGTACCGACGCCAAGATGGCGTTTCGCGTGACGCCGCACGGCCACATTCACACCGGCTTCGACGATGCCCTCGACGTGATTTGGGATACCTTGATCGAAACGCTGGAAAACGTACACCAGTACGGGCAATCGCTATGGCTGACCGGGCATAGCCTGGGCGGCGCGTTGGCGGTGCTGGCCGCCGCGCGCTTGAGTCTGGAAATCGATCAACGCATCTACAAATCGATCAACGGCTTGTACACCTTCGGCCAACCTCGGGTCGGCGATCGCCGCTTTGTCGGCGAGCTTGACCAAGCCTTGAAGCCGCGCTATTTCCGCTTCGTTAACGATAACGACATCGTGCCGCGCGTGCCGGACCGGCTCAACCAATACCAGGAAGGCGGCAGCATTCGCTTCTTCGATTCGGAAGGCAAATTACACGAGGATGTCGGTTACTGGTTTAAGTTCATGGAGCGGATTAAAGGCTCGCTAAACCAGAAACTGGATTTAATTCCATCCTTTATCGAGCATCATTTTATCGATCACTATATTCAAAACATCGAGAAGAATTTATAAGGCGGGGCCGGTCGGCGTTATTAACCCGGCGCTATTTATCACTGGTAATCCGTTCGGGCCGAGCTCGGCTAAGCCCAGGCTGGCATGCCCTTCGACAGGGCTCTCCTGAGCGCAGCCGAAGGACTCAGGGCGAACGGTATTCAAGGGCCGGGTTAATAACCATAAATAAACCTTGAACTTAAAAATAGCCGTTGGCCTGTGTTGCGGGCCGAATCAAAAATCGGCATTCGATCATCGGCCCGACAAGGCGTTTTTTCCGCGCTGAACTAAACTGCCGAGGTAACAAGCGTTAGGGCCGAGAGCCATTTATCTCGGTGTTTGAATAATAAAAACAAGCTCTTCGCCAATTTCAAGAGAGGTATTCCATGAGCAATAAAAATATCGTGCTGTGCTCGGACGGCACCGGCAACAAAGGCGGGTATGGTAGCGACAGCAACGTGTACAAAACCTATAAGGCCGTGGACGTCACCAGCGGCAAGGCTCATCAATTCACTTTTTACGACCAAGGGGTCGGCACCGACAAGAGCGACACCAGCAAAAACAAATACTGGACCGCGATGTCCGGCGCATTCGGTTTCGGTTTTCAAAAAAACGTGCTCCATCTGTACCACTTCCTGGCCAGATGCTACGTACCCGGCGACAACATCTTTTTATTCGGTTTCAGCCGCGGCGCGGCGACCGTGCGCGCCTTTGCCGGATTTTTAAACGCTTGCGGCTTGATCGATCCCAAACACTTCTTAAAGACCGACGGCTCGATCGATTCCGCGGTGCTATCGGGCTTGGTCAAGCAAGCCATGACCTGCTACGGCACCGGTAATCCGAACCAACACCAGCAGTTCAAAAAACAATTCGCGTTCCAAGATCCAAACCACGCACCCGACGGCAACTTGAAGATCCATTTCGTCGGCGTTTGGGATACCGTGTCGGCGTTGGGCTTTCCCAAGGACTTCAGCGTTCTGCTGCAAGGCTTCGGTCGAAGCATGGACTGGTTAACCGATCATAGCCCGTGGTGGAAGCATAGCTTTTACGATTACAAACTGAATAACGCCATCCAAAATGCCTATCACGCGATCGCCATCGACGACGATCGGGAAACCTTTCATCCCTTGGTTTGGGACGAGCGCGACTACGACCATTACGTCGAGCAAGTCTGGTTTGCCGGAGTGCATTCCAACGTCGGCGGCGGCTACCCGCGCACCGGCATGTCCGACGTGGCCTTGGTCTGGATGCTGGAAAAAGCCATGGCCCACGGCTTGGTTATCTACGACGACGTGTTGGCAAGCTATCGGGACGGCGCCAACATTTACGACAAACTCTACGATTCGCGCGACGGCTTGGCGATGTATTACCGCTACGGACCGCGCAATTTGGCCGAGTTATCCAAAGATTCCAAAACCGGCAAGTGGCTGCTTAAAAACGACGCCGACATTGCCATTCACCGCAGTGCGTTCCGAAAAATCCTGGAAGTCAGCGAGGCCTATGCACCCGATGGCCTGCCGCCTAAATTCAATGTGGTAGACCACGAGTTCGACGCAAACAATCCGCCTGCGGCGGCGGCCTCCAAGGTGGTACTGACCGTGGATACCTCGGCAAAATCCGCCGCTTGGCAGCAACTTAGCGCCGAGGCCGACGCCGTCATTAACGCCAGGAAACACTTGTACGTCTGGTTCTCGGAACTGACGATGGCGATCATCCTAGCGTCGTGGTTTATGTGGGTCTATCCGCCCGATTCGGTAACCAACCTGACCAGCGGCGGCTTCAGCGGCTCGATTTCGGATTTGCTGCGTTATCTGACACCGGTATTCTTCGAAAACTTTATCCGCTACGTGGTGGAAGTCCACGGCTGGATTTCTCTGCTGATGCTCGGCACGTTGGCGGCGCTGTATTACCGGCGCAATTCCTTGCTCAATAAACTGGATCAAACCTGCCAGGACATGGCGACCTTGATAAAACTCGTCCTCACGGCGCAAAAAAACAGCGCCCAATCGTGAAGTCCCAACCAAGAATACTTGTACGGAGGTGACCCATGATAGATGCCAACCTAATCAAATCCGCGCTGCCGCAATGTAAGTCGCCCGATACCTGGGCGGCGGCGTTGAACCCGGCGATGGAGCAATTTCAAATCAACAATCCCGGCCGCATCGCCTGCTTTCTGGCCCAGACCGGCCACGAATCCGGTCAATTCAACCGCTTGACGGAAGGCCTGTTCTACAAAACCGCCGCGCGGCTGGTAGCAGTGTGGCCCAAGCGCTTTCCGACCGAAGCCGTCGCCGCGCCCTATGTCGCCAACGAAGAAAAACTAGCCAATTACATTTACGCCAACCGGATCGGCAACGGCCCGGAAAGCTCCGGCGACGGCTACCGGTTTCGCGGCCGGGGCTTGATTCAAATCACCGGCCGCAGCAATTACGCCGATGTCGGCAAGGCCTTGGGCGTGGATTTGCTCGCGCAACCGGAATTGTTGATCGAACCGAAATGGGCGGCTTTGAGCGCCGCCTACTTTTGGTTCGGTCACGGTTTGAATGCCTTGGCCGACGACCAAACCGACGACAACGACATCGAGGACTTCACCGCGATCACCAAGAAAATCAACGGCGGCACCGCCGGATTGCAGGATCGCTTGGCCTTGTATCGGACCATCAAGCCGTTGGTGAAATAGGCGGAAAGTCGTATGGCGCGTGGCTCGCCCAATCGGCGAGCCGGGCTGTTCGATGCCTTCGACGGCAAACCCTGGTCGGCATCGCAGCCATGAGCCGGTGGACCGAGCGAAACCAAAATCCGCTTCGGCTTCGCTCAGCGAACGGTTGGTGAGGTTAAATCTCGGTTTTCACCCAGTCTCGGCCAACACTTGTTACATCGGCGACTGTAGGACCGGCTTCAGTCTCGATCCGGGGCGTCCGGCGGAGCATATGCTTGCAGCCTCCGCTAAACCGCCTCCTATTATGGATTTAAGCGACGGCGCCCCACCAACGCGGGTTTAATCGAAACAGGTCTGGGAGCGCCTGTAACGCACACGCCGGAGTGCAAACCTAGATTTGCAACGCCAGTTTGCCGGAGAAGCACCCACTTTCGGCGCTTATAGCAGGTGCAATCAAAGGTGTCCGGCGCCGGAATTGCGACAAAAGAGTCTCGGCAACATGCACCCTAGGCAACAGCCAGACCAGGGAAAGCGCCTGTAATGCTCGCTCCGGAGTGCAAACCTAGGTTTGCGACTCCAGCTTGGTGGTGGCGCTTCCCGATGAGCCGCGACTCTGACCGGCGCACCAATTTAAATGTGAGTCACCTAACAGTTTTTGATATTGCTTCTATACTCGATCCGCGCGGAATCGGGACGTGGCGCGGTTGATGACACAGGGTGCAAGCGCGCCGGAACGGACACGGCAACGGCCTGAACGGTTGCCGAACATAAAAATGACTCACGCCAATGAGGACAAACCATGGACCACTCAAACATCAACACTTCACGACTACTACCCTGGCTGCTGGCCCTATCCACCGGCCTGATCGCCGGCTGTGCCGATGCGCCGAAGGCGCCACTGACCACGTTAGGCCAATTGCCGGCGTTCGAGAAAATCAAGGACAAACTAGAGGCCTTGAACCTGACGCTGCCCAAGCCGGAATTCAATATCGACGCCGCCCGCTTCGTCGGCTGCATGGCGCCGTTGACGTCGCGCCTCGAACCCGGCTTGGCCAAGGTACTCGGCGAAGTTGAAGAGAAAACCGACGAACTCAAAGCCAAACTCGACACACTGGGCGGCTTGGACGACCGCAATCTGCTGGGCAAGCAATCGCTGATAGCCGATCTGCTGGACAAGCTGACGACCTCGCCGCACCTGGAAGGCCCGGCCGGTCTGGCCCAAAAAATCAAGGACGATCTGGCCGAACATCGCAAACACTTTAAACAGCGGGTCAATACAGAAAAGGAATTTCTGGAAGCCGACACCCGGCAAGCCCTGAAGCTCGAAGAAGAATATCTAAAGGCCTATTTTAAAAAAGGCGGCGCGCAACTGGTTTCGCAAATCATCCAAGACCCCGCCGAGCAAACCGAATTGCAGCGGCAAGCCGCGTCGCTGTTGAAGCTGAAAGCCGACGACCCCAAGCTGGAGCAAGTGCTGGTTTTGTTCGACAAGCAACTCGGCAAAGCCGCGAGCAAACTGGCCAAAAAAAGTCCCGGCTTCGTCGGTCGCGACGGCACCCAATACGGCTTTCCGGGCATCGTCGAAACCGGCACACACGTCAGCATCGACCACAGCCAAGTCGCCGCCGACACCTTGCGCATCGCCCTGGAAGCCGTCCGCGACCATTACGCGCCGTTGCCGGTGCTGCCGAATACCAACGCCGCCGCCAGCTTGACCGATTACGTCATTGATTTCAGCAAACCGGTGCACTGGGTTTACGACCGCCGCGCCGGTACATCCGCCGACATCAGCATCGACGAAGCCGGCTTCCAAGAAATCGAGGCCCATTCCCGTAAAGCCGAAGCCAGTGTGGCCGGCGCGGTCGGCAAGGCCATTCGCGGCGGGTCCTGGGGCGCGTTGAACAACGAAGCGGTCGCCAAACTGGTGGAAACCGCCGCCGGCGTCGTAGCCCGCCACGTCACCGAGCGCGCCCAATGGTGCGTAAAAGCCCAAGCCGGAGAAGCCCATGCCACGACGCCATAACGCCTGCACTGCCCACAAGCTGGGTTTGGCCCTGATTCCATTCATCATTACCGGATGCACGACGATGCCGACAAATTATTCGCTAGAAGCCTATCAACAACTCCGAGACAGCGGCCTGCCGCCGGTAAGGCCGGCCTGGGGCGGCTTCGACGCCACCGAAGCCGCTTCGTTGCTGGAGCTTTGCATAGAACTGAACAACCAGGACGACCGCAACAATCCCAATTTGCCCGACCCCAACCATCAATACCAAGCCAAGCCGGCCGGCTGGCAACTGGCCTACGACAGCCGCCAGCCCGGCAACACCGAATGGAACCGGATCTGGCCGTGGGACGGGCACGGCGACAACCCCAACGACATCAAGACCAACGGTCTGAAACCGTTGAACAACGCCTGGTTGTTGGCGCAATCGACCAGCGATCCCGGCCATGTCGCGATTGCGATACGCGGCACGGTCGGCGAACGGCGCAGCATCCTGGCGGACGCTTACGCGACGACCATCCCCGCCTACGCCGGCGTCGAGTACCCCGAGAATAAACCACTACCCATCGTGTTCGCCGCCACCCCGGACGCCGAAGTTCACCTGGGTTTCGGTTACGCCGCGTTTTCGCTGTTGTTCGATCCCGAGCGAGGTATCCTGACGCAACTACAACAGCGACTGGCGCAACAAGCGATTACCAAAATCACGGTGACCGGCCACAGTCAGGGCGCGGCGGTCGCCACGCTGATTCACGCCTTTTTGTATTACGCCACCAACGACGAGCGCAATCCCTACCAACTGGCGTTCGCCGCCAAGCCGGCGCTGAAATCCTATCTGTTTGCCCAGCCCAAGCCCGGCAATCTGCAGTTTGCCCAGGATTTCGCCCGTATCGCCGCCGAAACCGCTTATGTCATCAACAACGACAGAGACCCGGTCCCGCAAGTGCCTCTCAGTCTGGAAACCGTCTCGGAAGTCGCCGAATTCGTCGAAGAAGACAACGTCAGCGTCGGCGGGCCGTTGGACCATGTCATCGATGCCGTCACCAGCGCCAAAAACGCCATCCGCGGATCGATAGCCGAAGTGTTTACCGGCCACCTGGCCGACGATTTCGAGGAAACCGGCATCGCCGCCTCCGTCGAGCGCTACTTTGGCGATACCGCGATCGAGCTGCCGGATCTAAAACCCAAGTCGCTGAACTACACGCTGGCTGGCCAACTGATCCCGGTGTTCGGTCTGACCAAGGGCGGCGATTGCTACACCATCGGCGACCGCCCGGACATCCTGTTGCAACACCACGCCACCAGCTACCGCAAATTGATCGCGATGCAATTATTGGGCAAGCGCGACGACTGCGCCGGCGGGCACTGAAGCCAGGAAAGTCAGTCTGCCCGGTAACGCATTGTTTTAATTCCCTCACCCTGCCCTCTCCCGCGAGGAGAGGGTTGTATTTTGACTAATACGACAGCCTCGGAGGGGCGAGGGAACAATAAACCGAAACTCGAAGCCAACCACCACCACCCGACCTTAAAACACGGAGCCTCAACCATGTCCGACACCGCCAAAGCCCTGCAACAAGCCGTCGAGCCCGCCGCCCACCCGATCATTTATGTGCGCGGTTACGCTATGACCGAATCCGAACGCGACGAAACCGCCGCGGATCCGTTTTGCGGTTTCAACGCCGGCTCCACCGTGGTCCGCGCCGGCACCGGCGGCAAAGACACCAAGGCCCGCAAGTTCATCTTCGAATCGCCGGTAGTCCGCTTGATTTCGGATTTCGGTTACGCCGACGTCTACGACTCAGGCCTGGACATCATGGACCGGGACTGGCCGAAAGACAAAACCATTCCCTACCGTTCGGTAGTGGTGTACCGCTACTACGACGATGGTTCCAGCCTGCTGGGTAGCGGCAAATCCTCGCCGATCGAAACCTATGCCGAGGGCCTGGGGAAACTGATTCAGCGCGTCCGAGACCTGGCGCGCGACGAAGCCGGCCAAGCAATCGCGGACGCCGACTTCAAATGCTATTTGGTTGCCCACTCGATGGGCGGCTTGGTGTGCCGAGCCTTCTTGCAAAATCCGGCGTTGGGTGACGCCAAAACCCGCGCCTGGGTGGATAAAGTCTTCACCTACGCCACCCCGCACAACGGCATTGAACTAGCCGGCGTCAACGTACCCGACTGGCTGAAAGCGGCGGACATGAACAACTTCAGTCGGCCGCGCATGGCCGAATATCTGAATCTCGACAAGGATAGCGAGTACCTGGCTGAAGAACGCGTCGATCTGCTCCGGGACTTTCCGCCGGACCGCTTTTTCTGCATGGTCGGCAGTAACCGTGCCGATTACAACGTCGCCGCCGGCTTGTCGCGGATGTTTTCCGGCCACGGCAGCGACGGCTTGGTCAAGGTCGCCAACGCGGTGTTGACCGGCCAAGACAGCGCCGGCCAAAGCGTGCCCTGCCCCAAGGCCTACACCTACCGCTCGCATTCCGGCTATTTCGGCATCGTCAATTCCGAGGACGCTTTTCAAAACCTCACCCGCTTCTTGTTCGGCAATCTGCGGGTCGACATCTGGTTCGATGTCGCCGGGGTCTCGCTGCCCGAATCCTTGCAAGGCCAAGCGGATAAAGTCGAGGCCGACTACTACTTCGAACTGCAAGCCGCCCCGCGCAAAATGCGCGGCCTGCTGACCCGGCGCACCGCCGAGGAAGATTCGGCGGCGATTCGCGGTCACGGCGAGATCGTCAAACACCAGAAACGTAGTGTGTATCTGTCCAGCGTATTTCTGGCCAACTGGGCCAAGGTCGATCAAACCGACAACACGCTGACCTATGCCGTCACACTGGGCATCGGCGTGCAGGAATACCTGGTGGACGGCTGGCTGTTCGACTCCCACGTCGAAGGCGCCCGCCTGTTCAGCGACACCGCGATCATCGCCATCACCCCAGGCCAACAAGTCGCATGGCACTGGAGCCAAGCCAAATCCAAACCGACCGACGTTCGGCTTATCACCCAAGACGAACACCAAGCTGTCCAGGCCGGCGGCTCGCTGACCGTCGAAATCCCGATCCCCACCGTCGCCAAAAAAGCGCCCGGCATTACCGGGAAGTTGAGGTTTGTGGTTTCGGGGTGGCGGTGAGGGGAGGATTCCGGCCCATCGGTAACACGTCCTCCAGTTTTGCTTATGTCCAAAAATTGATATTAAACCGACATCGGGTTTGCGATTGACCCAAGGGTTACTTGCCATCGAAAAATTACCTTGTAAATAGCAAGGTACTTTAAGCTTAAATTTACGTTTCTTTGATACTGTTCGAGCACTTTCCAGCAACTTTATGCTTGGAAATGTGCTTGCGAGGTCAATGAAACATGAATATTCAAACTTCGAAATCTAGCACCGCCGACAGGGCAAAGTGGATCACAAATTGCCTCGTCAATGCCTTCCTAATCTAATGTGAAGTTACGAGATCAGGGCAATTGACAGGCTAAATACGGATTTAAAGCCTGAAAATCAACGCTAGGAGAATTTATGAAAACAGGAATTTTATTTTCAATGGCAGTCGCGGTTGTAGCCATTGGTAATACCGCAACGGCAGCAGTGACAACGTTCTCAAACTACAACATAGTCTCTAATAATCCTTACCTACCGGTCAGTCCCAGATTCACCGACGCCACCGCCAATCAAACCATGGTCGTCAATGAATTAGCCAATATGCCGGTTGGCACTATTCATTCAGGTGACATCATCAATGGCATTACCTATGCCTTTAGTATCTTTAATCGTGCCAATCCTAACTTGCCAAACGATACGACGGGGCAGGTTGTCAACAATGCCTGGTCGGGTTTCAACCCTGTATTGACCCCTCCTGGCGACGGCACGGCATTCCAACCGGGCGGCTTAACGCAACTCAACGATTCCGTCACACTCACGTTTTCAACCCCAATCAACTCTTTCGGGGTCGGTTTGGCCATTGCCTTTAATTCAACCTTCAATATCAGCACTGATGTGGCCGGTGTTTCCGCTTCGACAAATGGCATAAATTCGTATGGTGATTTGACCGGATTGAACCAAAGGCCATTTTTTGGTCTGGTTTCGGATATCCCGTTTTCCAGCGTAACCCTGACCGGTGGCAATAGATACATGGGAGGCACCGTGAAGGCTTGGTCGGGTTGGGATGTCACTCGCATCACTTATGGCGTGACGCCGGTCCCAGTGCCAGCAGCGTGGTTGCTTTTGTTAAGCGGCTTAGCCTGGGGTGGTGTTGTACGCCGCTTTAGCCAGCACAGCCGGTAGGCGTTCCGCTAAACCGACGCGAAAGCCGGTCAATTCAACCGTCATTCGCAATCAAAGCCAGCATCCGGCGAAACCATGTTGTGTTCCGCCTTACGCGTTGACGTGCACGTAATCAATATGCCGGACATAGTCCAATTCGTCGATGACGGTATGTTCCCAATAGCGTTTTTGCCAAACACCGCGCTCGCGGCGTTTACGGCGCGTGGCCGATAGACGTTCGGTGCGCGGCAATCCTTTGTTTGGCAAACAACAATTTCATCAAGCGCAAACGCACGGGAAAATCGTCGGTATCGGGCGGCAAGGTCAATACCATATGCATATGGTCCGGCAGCACCACCCAGGCGTCGATATGAAACGAATACAGCCTTTTGACCCTACGCACCGCGTCGCGTAGCAAATCGATGTGATCGGTCAACAACGTCCGTTGGCGTTCCAGCACGTTCACCGTGAAGAAATAGCAGCCGCCCGCCACAAAGTTCCGTCGATAGTTCGGCACAACCCCTCCTAAAATCAATCCATGAAGTGCACCGCCATGCAACTCCATGGGAATGGCGTAGGGCGGATTCGGAGCGCAGCGACAATCCGCCAAAACCCAAGCCAACCGCATAGCAAGGGCGCGAGCAAATTAAAAGCCATCAATGGTGGATTGCTTCGCGAATCCACCCTACGACACGTCACCGCGCGATCTATCCGCTGTACGGCCGTACGTACCCTTGCTTATTCGAGCGTCATCGCGATTCAGCGGCGTCACCCGGCAACCTTCAATCGTAATTTAGCGATCAAATTCAACAACTACATTACCTGCGGCGTAATGCTCCTTTCTACCCGCCGAAATTCACCACAACGTTGAGTTGAATCGACATATTTCCCCGGTATTTAGCGAATTTTTAGTTCCGCGACAAAACAAGTCGGAAATGTTGCGTTCCTGCCCCCCCATCGGCCGACAAAGGCCATTCAAATACCTAAAACCCTTGCCGGCCCCACGATTAAATACCCCCCACACAGAGGATATTTAACAAACAACACCTTGTGTAAGCTAGAGCACACTGAGTTACGGCGCTTGCCTTAAAGCCGCCGCTACTACGTTTTTAATAAGCGTGTTCGAACATTAGACAAGCTGTGTACAGCTCTGTTAACAGCCGGACTTGCTCGCGAACAAACGACCTTTCAGATCGAATGACAGTTTTTAATCCTGGACTAATTAGAACGGTCTGGGCGGCATAGGGCATTACCCCCTATTTTTTTGAAGGAGGAGTCATGATTTACTTCCATCCAAGGTTTATCCCGCTCTGCGTTAGAGTGTGGCCGCTACCTGTTAATTCAGTCTGTCCAACCGATCGACCTGAAGAAGTCCTGGTGAAAGGAAATAATTTCCGGTTGAGCAAGCTTAAATTCGGCGGGACGAGCGTCATAAAAATGTTTACCTCGAGAACGAAGAGGCCAAATCCCTGGCGTGCCGCCGCAGTAACGCTCTTGGCGATTGGTACACTCGCAAACTGGCAGCAAACCCGCGCCGACCAAGCCCTCGACATGAACGAGTGCCTGAGGCTATCCGGCGGCTCGGTAACTTTGTCTCGGCCTAGCGTAGTCTGGGGAGAGTCCGTAGAAGTCTCATGGATGGCCAATCTTTCGAGCTATTGTGTCGGAATGGGCGTAACCCTCCAGATTCAAGCCGACGACCAACTGCAGGCTAACACTACGTCGCACACGAGTACTCAAGGCCACGTCAGTGTGACTCCGGCTGCGACTACCACGGTCGCGTTGGTTGCCGTAAACGGCGCCGGTTCGCGTACCTTGGCTTCGCTTCCGTTAGCGGTCGAACCATGGAACCCCGAGCCATTACCCGACGACAGCGACTTGCGCCCAACCATTACCTTGCTCGGCAACGATCCGGTTTCACGGCGCCTGTTTGTGCGGGCCCTACGGACACCGAACGAAACCGTGATTATCAAGGGCGACATGGACCTGAGCGGTCTGGATGGCGTTTATGTCGCCCCAGGCGTACAGATAATCGGCGATCGTAGCGTCCGGGATGCGGGCCCCCGTCTGTACACCAGGACGTTTCCTTCCGAACTGCTGCACGTCGGCGACGAGGCCCACGGTCCAAGTGACGGTGTGCGCATCACCGGCATCCGTCTCGATGGCGGAATGAGCGACGACCCGTTCACAGCCGTTGGCAAGCCCGAGGCTACCGCGATAGTTGTCCGTTCCAGCCGAAACGTCGAGATCGATCACAACGAAATCGACCACTGGCGGGGCAAAGGTATCAGCATCCGCGACCCCGACAACCGCATCGCCCAGGACAATGCCGACACGGTGCGGGTAAACGACAATTACATTCATCATAATCAGCACCCCAACGGTAACCTGTGTTTGATCGACGGCGGCAGTCATGCGGCCGGCTATGGCGTGGAAGTGTCTTACGGCGCCTACGCGCTGATCGACTCTAACGTATTCGATTGGAACCGCCACGCCATCGCCGGCGACGGCCGTGACGGTTCGGGCTATAAGGCTTATCGCAATCTAGTCCTTCAGCACGGCGGCGTCCACTTCCATTGCGTGAATGTTTGGGACATCGTTTTTGGCGTGCTAACCTTCCCGCTTAACGAACTCGGTGTGGTGGACGACGACCATATTTACCACACGCACCAGATCGATATGCACGGCAGGGGCGACAACGGCTTCGGCGGCTTGGCGGGCGAATGGATGGACATCCAGTTCAACACCATCCTTTACACGGCCGGCACCGGTATCAAGCTGCGCGGTACGCCAGCTCTTGCATCCGAGTCGCCAAGCTCCTTCTCGGTTGGAATGGACGTAAAACATAACGTGTTCGCGCATCAAGACCAATGGGAGTGGATCAATGGAGGCGTATCGCCGGGTGCGATGACCCAGGAGGAAACGGGACTGCAGGCGGCGGAAAATATATACGGGCTCAACACGTTCGACGCGCGTAAACGTTGCGATTTCGACGCCGACGGTCAGGACGACGACTTCATAGCCACCGGCGTGGCTTGGTGGTATCGCTCGACGCGGCTTGGCGGTCGCTGGGTGTTTTTGGAACAGTCGCCAAGCCGCTTAGCCGATGTCACGCTAGAGGACGCCGACGGCGACGGTCGCTGCGATGTACTGACGAGCGGAGCGGTGCGCAGTGCCGGTGGCGATGGCAGCCGCCCCCTCATACAATCACCAGGCGATGTCACGACTATCGCAGAGACGCCGGTAAACCAAACGTTGACGGCGGACGGCGGGACTGCGCCCTATTCCTGGGTGGTGTCGGGCCTCCCCGGCGGCCTCTACGCAACATCCGACGGGCGGATATTGGGTACGCCGTCCGACTACTCGATAACATCTTCGAAGATCACCGCGATGGTCACCTCAGCCAACCATCAATCCGACACCATCACCTTCACCTGGACCGTCGGCTCCAATGTTCCCAACGTCACAGGCTTATCCGAAGATGCCGCGCGTAGGACAATATCGGATTCCGGTTTACGCCTGGGAAATGTGTCGCGCGAGGTCAACTTCGCATCAGTGGGTTCGGTGATAGCCCAAAGTCTGGCAAGCGGAAGCACGGTGGCAACAAGAACGCCGATCGACATCACCGTGTCCCTAGGTGCAGTCACCGTACCCAATGTACGTTCGTGGGATGCTTCCTCGGCCATGGATGCCATCAATGCCGCCGGCCTCGCTTCCGGCGAAATCACCTACGTAAACACCTGTCTCGATCCCGGTACGGTTCAAAGTACAACCCCATCCATCGGTGCGGTCGTAGCGCCGGGTACGGCGATAAAACTATCGGTATCGACCTGTACCGGCACCGGTGGCGGTCGTGGGGGTGGTGGCAACCCGCGTCAGCCATTGTAGTTAGAACCCACCACGCCAGCAGTTCCGTGCGCCGAATTCCGTAAGCCGAGTGCAACGAGGCCCGGTAGGCGTACGGAACGATCCGCATCGAGTCGGATCAAGCGAACGGCGGTATTTCGCCTATTTCGACGCTCCAAGGGGATCGCGCGACGCCTGATACGCCAAATCCGCCGCCGTTACCGCTCACTTACCGAACCGACTCGCGCTCTTCGGCCCCCGCCGAGCTCAACAAGCCGCCGGACGGCTCGGCTTGGTCGGTTTCGGCTTCCTTAACGGCCTTGCGGAAGCCTTTGATCGCATCGCCCAAATCGGCGCCGACGGTTTTCAAACGCTTGGTGCCGAACACCAAGACCACGATGGCTAAAACCACCAACAAATGCGGTACGCTCAAACCCATGTTTCGCCTCAATTAAAAAAATTCGATAGCCGGGTCCGGGCCAAACGGCTGAACCCCCAATCACAAAACCCCGCTCGCGCGGTTACGTCATCAGCCGGCTCAATCGGCCGCTTCGGTTGCCAGGGTCGCGCCGCGACTCGGCGCCGCATTGCCGCTCGGCGCTGCCGCATTGGCCCGGCGTTTCTTCGGCGCAAAGGTTTTCACCAATCGCTTCCAGCCGATCACCAGCGAGCTGGCCCCCAGCACTAAGCCGAATCCGACCCAGGTCAGCATCCAGATGTCCCACAACGGCCGGTAATACAGCCAGCCGAAATCCCAATGATGCAAACCGGAATACAGCCAGCGGAACACCCGGCGACTTTGGTCCAGCTTGGCCAGCAATTGGCCGTCTTGCGGATCGAGATAAACCCGGCTGCCGGCTGCATCGTCCAGTTCGGCCAGCACCACCGGCAGCGGTTTTTCGACCAAGCCTTGATGGTGGCGCGGGTAGTAATAACTGTCGTAGTCGTCCAATATTTTGACTGCCGCGACCTTGGTGTCACCCGCCAAGCGCTGGACCGCATCGCCGATCGCGTTTTCGCTGAAACGCGGGCCGGCCCCGCTGGGCGTCAGCGGCAAACGCAAGCCGTCGCGGCCTTGCGCCAACAAGACCGTTTCGCCGCCCAGACGCCGCCAGTTCAGCTCGACCACCTCAATACCGTTACCGGCCAGCCGCAACGGCGCCGGTCGCCAGTCCAACATTGTCGCCGGCACTTCGGCGCCCAGGTAGCGCTTTAACTCCGCCTTGCTGTATTCACCGTTGGAAAAGATTTTGCCGGGATTGGTATCGACAAATCCGCTCAGCGCCCAGCTCAGGGCCACCGTGCCGCCGATCAAACCGGTCCAAAAGTGCCATTTGAACCAGAATTCGCGGTAAGGCTGGGTTCGGCCTTGCGAATAGGTCGGCTTGCCGCCGAAGCCAGGCCGCCAGCGCAACCAGCCGATAATCAAACCGGTGATGCAGGCGATCGTGGCGCCGGCACCAGACCACAGCTGTACATCATGACGAATATCGCCCAGCCCCAGCAAATCCAGCGGTTTGAATAAATGTATCCAGTTGCCGGCCCAAAACAGACCGCGCTGCCAGCGGCTGGAGGCGTGCAGCACCTCGCCGGTCCGCGCCGAAATCAACAACTCGTCGCCCTCGTTGCTGGCGATGCGGTGAAACGGCCGTAAAGTGTCGCGGTTACGCAAGATCGCCGGCGCCTCAACGCTTTCCAAATAAATCAGCTCGGCCGGAATACGGCCCTCGGCGACGAACCAGTTTTGCGCGATTCGCAGCGCCTGGGTCCTATCGGTTTCCCGCAATCCGCCGTCGACGGCCGACAATGCGTAACGCAACCCCTGGGTATCATCGACCAGCCAGACCGGCTCGCCGGCGCTGCGCAGCAACCGGGCATCGGCCAGCGCCGGCTCGCCGCCGGGTTTACCGGACGCGGCCTCGCCGCCGGCCGGTTTGGCTTTGCGCTGTTCGGCGGCGGCCTTGCGTTGCTCCGCACTGTGTTGCCAGACTTCTCCTAGACTAAGCCAGCCGGATTCGGGCTGAAGCACTTCGGCGTGCGCCAACTGTTGAGCGCGGCTTTGCGCGGTCGGCGTCGAATACATAATCACTAGTCCGGTCGCAAACCAGACGAACATGAACAACGCCAGGACCACGCCCAGCCAGCGGTGGGTTTCGTATAGCAACCAGTTCAACGATTTCTTCATTTCCATCTCCTTGTCTTACTATGAAAGTTACCGGACGCAGCCACCCAATTCGGTGTCGGAACGTTGTCAATCGCGGCTAAAGCCGCTCCTACGTCACTGACTTTCATTTGATGGGGCGATGCAGCGCTTTGATCATCGTTAGCGAATAATCGCGGCAGTACTCAATCTTTACAAAGTCGCCAAATAGGCTGCCAGCCCGTCGATTTCGTCGTCGCTCAATGCGCCGGCAATCCGGTTCATCACCCCATCCGGGCTATTGCGGCGGTCGCCGGACTTCCAATTGCGCAATTGCGAACGCAGATAAACCAAGCGTTGGCCGCCGAGCAGCGGATAGGCAATGCCGTCGGCGACTCGGCCCTTCCCGGCCGGACCGTGGCAACTGAAACAGGCCGGAACCTTGCGACTGTCGTCGCCTTGTTCGACCAGATTCCTTACCGCCGATCGCTCGCCGTTCCGAGTGCCGGCAGGCGCCGGGCGGCCGGAAAAATACGCGGCGATATCGACGATGTCGGCTGGCGCCAAATCGGCCGCCATCACCGTCATCGTCTCGTGTTGCCTGGCGCCGGACTGGAAATCCCGCAGCTGTTTGACCAGGTAATCCGCCGGTTGGCCGGCATGGTTGGGAATCTTGTCGGCAACGCTGATACCCTCGCTACCGTGGCATTCCTGACAGCGCTCGGTCTCGGAAGTCAGCCGGCCGATGGCGGGATCGCCGACCCGCTCGGCCGAAGCCTGCGGCGCGGCGGTCAATAGCGCCATCGCGCCGAGCGCCAGCCAACGCCGGCCCAAGCGGCGCCGACGAATCGCGGTTTTCGCGGTAAATTCCCGTGGCCTTCGCGCCGCGCTCACTGGGCGGCGTGGCGCTGGCCGGCCAAGCGCTCGACGGTGGCCAGCGCTTGCGCGACGTTTTCTTCGGGTTTCAAACCACCCAGGGTCGCGGCAATCTTGCCGTCCGGCGTCACGACGAAGGTGGTGCGCTCGGCGAAACCGTGATCGATAGCCTGGCCGCGACTGTCGGTCTTACCGGGTTGCGGATCGCGTACCGCCAGATCGTAGGCCTTGGAAATCGCGCCGCCGGCATCCGATGCCACCGGAAACTTGCCGGCGCAGAAATTGGGGTCGGCGGAAAATTCGTTGAGACGCTCGATGCTGTCCAGCGACACGCCAACAATGGTTGCGCCGGCGGCGGCGAATTTGTCATGGTTAACCGCGAAGCTGTGCGCCTGGATATTGCAGCCGCCGGTATAGGCGGATGGATAAAAATAAACGACGACCGGACCTTTCTTTAAAGCGTCGCCCAGCGAGTACGCG
This sequence comes from Methylomonas sp. MS20, assembly GCF_050275925.1. NCBI lineage: Bacteria > Pseudomonadati > Pseudomonadota > Gammaproteobacteria > Methylococcales > Methylococcaceae > Methylomonas > Methylomonas sp. MS20. The sequence continues at coordinate 1,740,355 of NZ_CP189962.1, read as the reverse complement.
AACGCCTTGCCGGCTTGCGATGCCTGGGTCTCGATCGCCGGAGCCGGGTGGCCTTCGGGCAGCGCGGCGAGTGCCGGCGCGGACAGCCAAGCCAAGGCCAGGCCGGTCAAAAAAACGGGTTTCATAATGGAGTTCCGGTCAAAGTGGTTTGTACTTGTCGTGGCAGGCGCCGCGGCATTGTTTGGAAAAATCGTTGGCGGCGCTAGCGGCGCTGTTCAAATCGCCGGCACCCAGCGCGTTTTGAATCGATGCCGCCTTGTTTTGGTAATCCTGGGCATCGGCCACCGCGTCGGCGGCATCGCCGCGCTTGGCGAAATAGCCTTCCACCAGCTTAAAAGCCTCTTGCAATTGTTTGGTTTCGGCGCTGGCGGTGGCGGTATCCTGCGCGGAAATCGTGTTCTGCACGTTCTGGATCTTGGTCTCGACGTCTTTCATCAATTCTTCGAAGTCGAATTCGGCTTCGGCGAACGCGGCTCCCGGCGCCAGAATCCAGGTCCAGGCCAGTAACCGCAAGGTCTTGCGTATCATGCTAAAAATTCCCCCTTTAAAAAATCCCTGCCGCCCAAACCAGCCGCCACGTGTCCCACACCGGACCCGCGGCATCGATCGGCTGGCGTGGCAGCGAACTACGGCGGCGTCCCTAGGCGATCAGCTCCTTAATCACCTTGCCGTAAACCACGGTCGGCCTTTCGGATCGACCTTGATATTTGTAAATCAGCTTCAAGTGGTCCAAACCGAGCTGGTTAAGTACCGTGGCGTGCAGGTCGTAGGTATCGACTTCGGTGCCCTTGATGGCTTGCACGCCCAGATCGTCGGTGCCGCCGTGGGTGTAACCGGCTTTAACGCCGCCGCCCGCCATCCATTGGGTGTAACCCCAGGGATTGTGGTCGCGGCCGTCGCCGGATTCGCTCCACGGCGTGCGGCCGAATTCGGAAGTCCACACCACCAGGGTATCGTCCAACATGCCCTTGGCTTTCAGGTCCTTCAGCAGACCGGCGATCGGTTTATCGATAATTTTGCTGTGCTTGCCATGGTTGTCTTCGATGTTTTGGTGGGCATCCCAGTCGCGGCTGTCGCCTTTGATGTCGGTCGGACCGGACACCACTTGAATGAAGCGCACCCCGCGCTCGGCCAAGCGTCTGGCACGCAGCAGCAATTCGCCGTAAGGTTTGGTGATGTCCTCGTCCAGGCCGTACAGCTTTTTGGTGGCTTCGGATTCCTTGCTGAAATCGACGGCTTCCGGCGCGGTTTCCTGCATCCGGTAAGCCAAATCGTAGGATTCGGTGCGGGCTTGCAGTTCGGTATCGGTCGGATAACGGCCGGCGTGGGCTTCGTTCAAACGTTTCAACAAATCCAAGGCCTTGCGTTTTTCGGTATCCACGACGTATTGCGGATTGTTCAAATGCAGAATCGGCGAGTTGCCCGGCCGGAACGGCGTGCCTTGGTAAACCGCCGGCAGGAAGCCGGACTCCCAGTTGGTCACGCCGCCGCGTGGCTCGCGCTTGTCGTTGTACAACACGACGTAAGCCGGCAGGTTGGGGTTGTTGGAACCCAGCGCATATTGAATCCAGGCGCCCAAAGTCGGCCGGCCCGGATTCAGACCGCCGGTATTCATTTTCATGATCGAAATATCGTGGGTCGCGCCAATGGTCACGCTGGATTTGATGAAAGCCAGATCGTCGGCTTGCTCGGCCAGATGGGGTAACCAGTCGGAGAACCAGGCGCCGCTTTGGCCGTGTTGTTTCCAGGTCCGCTTGGTCGCGATCAGTTTGGTGATACCGCCCTGGGTACTGGTCTTGATGCCTTTCAAGTACGATGCCGGAATGCCGGTGCCGGCCAGTTTGACCAATTCCGGTTTGTAATCGTACAAATCCAGCGTGCTGGGCGCGCCGGCCATGTGCAGCCAGATCACGGTTTTGGCTTTCGCCGGAAAATGCGGCGCTTTCGGCGCCAGCGGGTTGCCGCCGGTCAGCGCGTTCAAAGCGGCGTCTTCGGCCAACGCGCTGGCAATAACGCCGCCGCCGGGCAAAAAGGCGCTAACGGCCAGACCGCCCAAGCCATAGCCGGTTTTTACTAAAAAATCACGTCGCGATTTGTTGTTCATGGGTAAACCTCTTAAATTTAGTTGTCGGCAATTGCTTGATCGGGGCACCACAGGCGCCCCCAGGCTTGCACTGATCGTTAGAACCGGTAGATGAATTCGTTGGAATTGGCGACCACGTGTACCAAATCCACGAAGGCGGCAGCCCGCACCGGGTCGCCGATCGTTTTATCCTTGACGCCGGCCGGCACGTTGACTTCGAATTTACCGTTGGCGGCCTTGGCGCGAATCACGCCCTCCTGTTCGTTCAAGAAGGCCTGCAACTCTTCTTTTTCCTGGTCGTTCGGCTGGCGGGCAAACAGGATTTGGTAGAGTCTGGCAATCCGTTCTTCTTCGCTCTCGCCGGCCTCGTTGATGACCCGGCCAGCCAACGATTTGGACCAGTCGAAGATCAATTCGCTGTTGTACAGCGTCAAGGCTTGCAATGGCGTGGTGGTCACCTCGCGCTTGCTGTGGGCTTCCTGCGGCGACGCCATGTTGAACGAATCCAGAATCGGATACGGAATGCTGCGGCGGGTGAACACGTACAAGCTACGGCGGTTATGGTCCTTCTCGTCCTTCGAAGTCCGCCACATTTTGTCGTTGAAATTGGCGTTGTTGACCCCGTAGTTGGTATTGATCGCCGACGGTAGCGGCGGATATACGCTCGGACCGCCGACCTTGTCCTCCAGCTTGCCGGAAGCAACCAGCAGCGAATCCCTGACTTGCTCGGCTTCCAAACGCTGTCTGGGGAATACCGCCAACAATTGGTTTTCGGCATCGGCCTGATGCACGTCTTCGCGGTAATCGGACGACTGCCGGTAGACGCTGGACAACAGAATCTCCCGGTGCAGTTTCTTGACGCTCCAACCGTCCTTGACGAATTTGTCGGCCAGATAATCCAGCAGTTCCGGGTTGATCGGTTTTTCGCCGGCCTTGCCGAAATCGCTGACGGTGGCGACGATGCCCTTGCCGAAATACTGGTCCCAAACCCGATTCACGTAAACGCGGGCGGTCAACGGATTGGTCGGACTGGTGATCCATTTCACCAAGGCCGAGCGACGGCCGGACGAGAACGGCAACGGTTTGATGTCCGGTTTTTCGTCGGTAATCGCCGCCGGGAAGGCCGGTTGCACCTGTTCCAACGGTTTCTCATGGTCGCCGACCGCAAACACGAAGCTGGGCGGCGCATCCGGATGGCCCAGTTCGGTCATCGCCGAAATTTCATTCGAGAACGTCGCCGGTTTCAAATCGTCGAATTTACGCAATTCCTTGTTCAGCTTTTCCAATTCGGCCCACTGCTCGGCAATCTTCGGATCGCGGGTTTTGGCGTCGGTACTTTCGCCTTTTTCCTGGAAGTAGGATTGCATGCTGGCTTCGTTGGTGACGTTAGCCAAGCGATGATTGACCCAGCGGTCCTGGGCTGTCCATTTTTCCTTGGGTTTGAAAATCGCGTCGCGCGAGTCGGTCAGATAACGTTCCTTGTGATACTTGAGCGCCTCTTCCCGATGGGTATCGATAATGGCCTTTTGCTTGGCGCGGATGTCCTTGGTGGCTTCCTGCCACTTGGCGTATTGCTGGTCGTAGGCCACTTCGATCGGACCTTTCTTAGCCGGAATGTTGTCCACCGGGGCCACGTTGGCGAAGAAGGACTGGAACGAGAAATAGTCTTTCTGACTGATCTTGTCGAATTTGTGGTTGTGGCAACGCGCGCATTCCAAGGTTTGACCCAACACCACTTTCCCGACCGTATCGGTAATATCGGTGGTGATTTGGTATTTACGTTGCACCAGATCGCGCGAGTTGGAGTTATCCGGGAACTGCGCCATGAAACCGGTCGCGATCAGGGCCTGCTCGTCGCCGGGCCACAATTCGTCGCCGGCCAGTTGTTCCTGGATGAAGCGGCTGTAAGGCTTGTCCTGATTGAATGAATTGATTACGTAATCGCGGTAACGCCAGTTGTTCAAGCGATCGTTGTCGTTCTGGAAGCCGGTACTGTCGGCGTAGCGCGCCAAATCCAGCCATTTGCGGCCTTGGCGTTCGCCGTACTTAGGCGATGCCAGCAAGCGGTCGGCCAGCTTTTCGTAAGCGTTTTCGGATTCATCGTTGACGAAGGCGTCCACGTCTTCCGGGCTGGGAATGATGCCCCACACGTCCAGCGTGGCTCGGCGAATAAAGGCGGCTCTATCGGCATCCGGCGACGGCGTCAGGCCTTTTTCTTCCTGTTTGGCGAGGATGAAGGCATCGATCGGCGTCCTGACCCAATCCTGATGCTGGACCGCCGGAGCTGCCGGCGCCTTGACCGCTTGATACGACCAAAGTTTGGCCTTGCCTTGCGCCGCCGGAGCGGCATCGCCGGCGGATTTTTCATCGGCCCCACCGGCCTCGCCCACCATCGCCACGGACAAGGCCCAGGCGATTGCGATCGTTAATTTTTTCTTATTCATTTCACCACTCCAAAAACTCAAGCACCGGAACGCCCCGTGCGGATGAACGCGAACCGCCGCCCATCCGGCGATCCGCGGTTACGATCAATTGGTTTTAGGTTCCGGCGGCACGATCCTGACGATCTTGCCGCCTTCTTCTTCGTAATTCTGCGAACCGACCGCGCCGACCACTTTGAAACCTTTCGCGGCCAGCAAATCGGCGATCTTGCCGGCGCGGCCGGCGTGGTTGGATACCGTGACGATAGACCTGTCCTTGGGAATGAAGGGCAGCGCCGCATCGATAGCATCGACCTGCACGTTCAGATACACCGGAAACGAACCGATCTTGCTGATTTCGTCCGGGCGGCGGGTATCGATGAACAGCAATTCGCCGGGTTTAGCCAGTAAGGCATCGACTTGGGCGCGATTCAGCTTGGGGGTTTTGTACTCGTAAGGCCTGGGCGCCTGCGCCGCAGGTTTGGCATCGGCGTGGACGTGCGCGTCTTTCTCGGCCGCCGATGCGAAGACCGGCGCGGTCAGCAGCATCGCCAACAAAACTAATGACAGAGGTTGTTTCATATTCGGGTTTTCTCGTTTCATTTTTTGAACAAGCGTCGTTCGACGCGGCAAGGGTTAATTCTCTAGTGATAGGGCAAGTAGTATGCCAATCGGAAATATCGAATCAAAAACAATTCAAGATACTGTTTATAAAAGACTTTTAAAGTAAAACTCTTTTGAAAAATCGAATCTTGCACGAGATTCCGCTAGCGACTGATGAATTTGCAGCACCCTGGCAACAGGCAGTGCTGCTCGGCTAGCATCGATGCTGGCGCTGCTGTCGGCAGCGAGCGACAGGCAAAAAAAACGGGCCGAGGAAATTCCTCGTCCCGTTAAGAGGCCACCACGATGCCTAAATCGATAAACCAAACCCCATGTGTTCTGGGCGCGCGTTTGCGGAAATTGAAGGCGCTGTCGATCGCGGCTAAAGCCGCGCGTACAAACCAGATGGCTATTCCGGGCGATCAAGTCCAAACCGTTGTAACGTGCGGCTCCCGCCCCAGCCGCCTGGCATTTCGTATTCCGCTCGCTATTATTTGGGCCGGCTGGAAATGCCCTTGGTCAACAACGGGACTTTGTACGCGGCACCGCGACCCACGACGTATAAAATATTTTTTTCGTTACCGGCGAAGGCCAGATTTTGCGGTTTTTTGGCTACCGGTATCGTGCCCAAAGCTTCGCCCTTGCCGCTCAACACCTCAATGCCGGCATTCGAAGCCACGAACAGCCGGCCTTCGTCATCCAGCGCCAAACCGTCCGCGCCGCTGGACCACGTGCCGTCCTCGCCTTTTTGCCAGCCTTCCAGCTTGGAAAAATTGCGGCGGTTGGCAAGCGAGCCGTCGGCGGCGATGTCGTAAGCCAGAATGTGTTCGCCTTGGGTATTGGCGACGTACAAGGTCTTTTCGTCCTTGCTGAGCTGGATGCCGTTGGGCCGCTCGATGTCGTTGACCAGTTGCTTGAGCGCTCCGTCCGGACCGATGTAAAACACGCCGGGATGCGACGGTTCCGGATTGGGATTTTCCTTGGTCGGCCGGGTGCCGCTATCGGTGAAATAAATACCGCCGCTGCCGGCGCGCACCAAGTCGTTGGGCCGTTGAAATTTAACGCCCTGGTAATCCTTGACCAGCACGGTTTTTTCCTTGACCGGATAAATCGCGCCGACTTGGGTATCCTTGGTTTGCACGGCGATGATCTTGCCGTCCGGAGTCAGGGCCAAGCCGTTGGCGCCGTTGGAATTCTCCAAAAAGGTCGACACTTGATCGTCCGGCCCGATGCGCACGATTTTATTGGCATTGGTCTCGGTGAACAGCAAGCTGCCGTCGCTATAGCCTATCGGTCCTTCGGTGCCGTTGAAGCCGTCCTTGATCAATTCCAGCACCACGCCGCCGGCCGCGACACCCGGAATCGCCGGCGTGACCGGATCGTCGGCGCGCGCACCGCCGGCCGCCAACAAAGCGCTGATACTCAACAACAGGGTCGAATACGTGACTGACATAAAACTCCTCTATCGATATGAGTGGAACATCCGGCCGGGCGACCGTTAAGCCGTCCGGCCGGCTCGCATTAAAATTTGGCCCGGAAATGCACGCCGTAATACCGGGCGTCGCCGAACGACGCGCTGGCCGCCGCGGTATTGGAGAAATTTCCGGCATTGGTAAAGTAGATCGTGTCGAAGATGTTGCGACCGACCAAGTCCAGATTGTATTTGCCGTTCTTGGTGCCGATACCGATACCGCCGTCGGTGACGTGGTAGGCCGCCTGTTTGCCGTACACCGACAGACTGGCGTTATAATTAGCCGCCGATTTATAGCTGTCGATCAAATAGGCATGCCATTGCAAGCCGTAGTCGTTACCCAAGCCGAAAGTCAACGGCGCGCGGTAGTCCACACCGTAGTTGGCGGTGAAGGTCGGCGCATTCGGCAAGGTCCGTCCGGTTTGGTCGCAAATCACCGAATTTGCTTCCGGCGGACACGGGGCGTTGGCAAAGTCGGTATAAATCGCCCTATTGAATGATCCGTTCAGGAACACGCTCAAGCCCGGTGTAATATCGTAGTTGGTCTCCAATTCGATACCGCGCAATTGGATGCCCTTGATGTTACCCAAGGTCGTTCGGTTACCGGTGGTGCATCCGTCCACGCCAATCGTGCAGGGAATAACCAATTGCGATTGGAAACCTTCGATGTCGGTTTGGTAGAAGTTGACGTTGGCCACCAGCTTGCGATCCAGCCAAGTGCTCTTGATGCCGAATTCGTAATCCATCACGTTCTCCGGATTGACGTTTTCTACCTTACCCGTGTTCAAGTTAAATTGTGCCGCGCCGGATTTGTTGCCGCCCGATACCGAGCCATAAACCATCAGATCCTTGTTGATTTTGTAGCTGGGATTGACCAGCCAGTTTTGCGAGTTTTGGTCGAATCCTTGGCGCGGCGCATCCCACTCGGTTCCCAAACGGCCACTCCGAACCGCCTTGGCGGCAGCAATCTGATTTGCCGAAGCGCCGATTTGGGCGCCGAGCACGTCTAAGTCGACTCCGCCAATCGGATGGCTCCAACCGGTGTTTTCCCGCCGTTCAAAGGTATCCCGCAAACCCACGGTCAATGTCGCGTCATCCGTCACATGCCAGTTGACCTGCCCATATGCCGCGTAACTGTCGGTCGCGGGCACAACGCTTTGCCGGTACATGACGTTGTTAAGGGACGCCAGCATCATTTGCCGCCCGATCGCATTGCTGTTCAAGGTTGAGTATTGCGAGTTGCTAGCATAAAAAGCCCCGGCGTCACTCCCAAACAAACGCTGGTTAAACGTGTCCGCAATGGTGCGCATCGCAAACACGCCGGCCTGATAATCGATCGGGCCCGGATCGCGCGAACTGACCCGCAGCTCCTGCGACCATTGCTGGTTCTTGACGGTCCAACCGCTGATCCGCTCGATGTCGGCGGTCGAACCGTCGCCGTCGTGGTTGGGTTCAAACAAGGCGTCGCGCCAAGCGGTAATCGATGTAAAGCGATGCCCCAGGGCGTCGTAGTTGATTTCCGCGGACACGCCCGAACCGTCACCGCGCGATTGACGTCGCTCATTGTTCGCCATCGCTCGCGGATCTCCGATGATCGCTAAAGGTTGACCATTGCTGCGCACCGGGTCAAACCAGTTTCGAGCCAAGCGGGTGCTAAACGTCGTCCCCCTAGAAGCGCCGTTAGCGAAAGTTGACGGATCGGCGATTAGCGGCTGTACGCTCATGGTTTGGGTAGACGCGGTTTTATCGACGATGACCTTCGCACTCAACACGTCGCTGGGCGTCAACAAAAATTGCAAGCGCCCGCCCAACGCATTGGTTTCACCCAGATCGCCCTCGCTACGGTGAATGTCGTAATTTTTGATGTAACCGTCGCGCTTGTCGATAAAACCGCTTGCCCGATACGCCAACAGCCCTGGCAGTATCGTACCGGTGGCGCCGAACTTGCCTTGCAAGGTATCGCGGTCGCCGGCAAAGCCGTCGACGTAATAACTGTCCTTGAACGACGGCGCCTTGGTGGTGATGTTCAGCAAGCCCAGATTGCTGTTCTTGCCTTGCAAGGTGCCTTGCGGGCCGCGCAACACCTCGACCTGATCCAGATCGGCGAAGTTGGCCCAAGCCGAACCGACCCAAGCCCGCCAGACGTTGTCCACCATCACGCCGACGCTGGACTCCATCGATTCGTTGCCGCTGTTTTTCCCCAAACCGCGCAGGGCAATACTGGTTTGCCTGGCATTGGCGGACGTGACGCCCAGGTTGGGCGCGCGACGGGAGAAATCCTGCACCGACACCACGTTGTCGCGCTCCAGGGTTTCCCGGTTGATGACCGCGATCGGAATCGGCACTTCCTGCAATTTTTCTTCCTTGCGCCGCGCGGTGACCGAAACTTCGGACAAATTCTTCGGTTTCTCCTCTTCGACGACGGGTTCGGGCTCGGCCGCCGCCAGTGCGGCCGCTTCGCCGGCCGCGCCAACTTCGGCGGCAGCGCCGGTCGCGACAGCCGCACCGGCCGCCGCCGAGGCGCTCGCGGCATTTTTCCGGAGCAAATCCTGCTCGCGGCGTTTGGACGCTTCCAATTCCGCGGTCAGTCTGGCCACTTTCTCTTCCAAATCGGATACCGATTTGTCGGGCGCGGCGATTTTTTTGACCGACTTTTTAGTCGGCGCGGCGTCGGCGTCCGAGACGACCATCAGCGGCGCCCCCGCTAATGCCAAGCTCACGCAAGCCGACAAGGTGTTGCGACCTAAAGTTTTGGGAACGCCGGCCCGAAGGCCGACACCTGGCGCATCGGCGCTATCTAAGTACTGTTTCACTGTCTCACCCAGTCGAATGTCAATTTCGAAAATTCGAACCGGTTTGCCCGGCCGACAGCGTCGGCGCGCAAACCGGCCTAAGCCCTGTAGTGCAACCGATATGCCATGAATGCGGTTAGCGACCGACGCCAACCGCACCATCCTCGATAAACAATTGATTTCTATTGATTAAAGACAGAAAATCCCATCAAACTCCGCGAGTAAAGACACTGCCGGAAAGCGGGGCACGGCGATCGCCTGCTGACAGCGAGCCAGCAACTGCTGACTCGCTGCCCAATCAGCAACAGCCTGTCGTCGCGGTGTTGCCGTATCCGCAAAGCGGACTGGGATCGGCTTGCCGAGCGGGCGCCGATTCGAGGTAGGATAGCGGACGCGAGTAGCAAGAGAGAGGCTGGAGTGCGGTTTACCGATCGACGAATCCATGACCGTCGTCCATCGCTGCTGAAGCCGCTCCGTTGTTTCGTCGGCGCGCCGGGGGGGGAAATTGATGGACAGGCGGTCATTCTTTCATGGTTTTAGCGAGTACCACGCTTGCCCTCGTTCGCTTCCGCTCCGCACCGAACCGGATGCCACGAACTCGCCCCAGCCGCGATCTTTAGTGCTGATAGAGCGTCAACGATGTTCGGCCAACAACTATTTCGGGAAATTGCATATGCCACCAACCCTGCCCCCGCCGCACCCCAGTTTTAGCGAAGCCTGCCGATTCTGGCTAAAGCTGGGCTTGATCAGCTTCGGCGGCCCGGCCGGACAGATCGCGATCATGCACCGGGAACTGGTCGAGCGGCGCCGCTGGATCAGCGAGCGCCGCTTTCTGCACGCGCTGAACTTTTGCATGGTATTGCCGGGGCCGGAGGCTCAGCAACTGGCAACCTATCTGGGTTGGCTGCTGCATAAAACGCCTGGCGCCTTGGTCGCCGGTAGTCTGTTCTTTCTACCGGCCATGTTGATGCTGATCGTTCTCGGCTGGCTGTATTTGAGTTTCGGCGATCTGTCGGCGGTGACTGCTTTGCTTTACGGCGTCAAGCCGGCGGTCACCGCGATCGTCTGGTTTGCCGCTTACCGGATCGGTTCGCGGATTTTGCAAAACCGCTGGCTAGCGGCACTGGCCGCCGCCGCCTTCGGCGCGATCTTTTTGCTGCGGGCACCGTTTCCTTTGATCCTAATCGGCGCCGCGCTGATTGGCGCGGTAGGCAGCAAGCTCGCTCCGCAGGTCTTCGCGGTCGGCGGCGGTCGCGGCAAACCCCGCGCCGATTTCGGTCCGGCGCTGATCGACGACGCGACACCGATACCGACGCACGCGCTTTTCAGTTGGCCGCGCCTGGTTAAACTGTCGGCGGTCGGCGGTTTGCTGTGGGCCGGCGCGTTGGGGCTGCTTTGGTTACTATTCGGCTGGAACGGCACGCTGACGCAAATGGGCTGGTTCTTTACCAAAGCCGCGTTGCTGACTTTCGGGGGCGCCTATGCGGTTCTACCCTATGTGTATCAGGGCGCGGTCGAGGAATTTCGCTGGCTGAGCGCTCAACAAATGATGGACGCGCTGGCACTCGGCGAAACCACGCCGGGACCGCTGATCATGGTCAATACCTTTGTCGGCTTCGTGGCTGGTTGGGGCCAGGCGCTATTCGGACCGGAACGCTTGTTCGCGGCTGGCGCGCTGGCGGCGACCGTCGTTACCTACTTTACCTTTCTGCCCAGTTTTTTGTTCATCCTGGCCGGCGGGCCACTGATCGAAACCAGCCACGGCAATGTCGGATTCACGGCGCCGCTAACGGCGGTCACCGCCGCCGTGGTCGGCGTCATCGTAGACTTGGCGGTATTTTTCGCCTACCACGTCGGCTGGCCGAACGGCTGGGACGGCCCTATCGACGGCTTTGCGGTATCACTGAGTGCGGCTTCACTACTGGCGCTCGGCCGATACCGCCTGGGCGTCATCCCGGTTATTGTCGCGGCGGCGCTGCTGGGTGCCGGATGGCGATGCCTGAGGGGCTGAATCCGGCCTGTCCTCTTCGCTTTCAGCTAAACGCTTAGCGACTTCAAACAAACCCGGCCCGCACGGCCCAATCTCCAAGCCAGCATCACGCCAGCGCATTACAGCCAGAAAGGTGGCGCCGATTGGCCGGCGAGCCTCGTCGACACTAGTGTTCCCAATCGCCGGATATGCGCGAGTGTCTTGCCAACGCGCTTGGCTTGTCAAAACCGGCGGAAAACCGACTAACGCCTAAAAAAATCCGCAACCAGGAGGATTTCCTAAATTCACCGAGACTAAGCATGCGTGCGGCTCAAGCCACGCGGATTTTTGCGCACATTTTCCCTGCAAATCACTTGGTTGTATTCACAAAAAAACCGACTAGGCTGATTTTCGACATGACAGTCCGGTTAATTTCCAAACTCAGATATTCAAACCTGTATATGCGTCGAAGTTTATCGTTGTTATCGGTGGTAGTACTCAGCGCCGCGCCCACATCGGCCATCGCGGCTCCAGCCGATGACGAGCACATCCGCCGAATTGTGCAGACGATGCTCAAGGAAAAAGATCAAAAGATCGAACAACTCGAGGCTCGCATTAAGCAACTCGAGCAAGAACGCGCGCCGCCGGTCGCCACCGCACCAGGGCAACCAGTGCCGCCCCCCCCGGTTGCGGCCGCTAAGCCGGCTCCCGCCGGCGACGATGGCTCGGTTGCCCGCAAGTTGCAAGCTTTGGATAAAAAAGTCAGCGAACTCCGCCAAGCCGCATCGGCCAGCGGCCTGGAAATCAGCGGATTTTTCGACATCAACGCCAAGACCGGCAATTCCACCGACCAGACCTTTAGCGTCGGCTCGGTGGAACTGGATTTGGATTATGTGCACGACGACCATTTCGGTGCCAGCTCGGCCTTGGTGCTGTGCGGCAATTCGTCGAATGCCGATTACGGCGCGCCGGGCGCGATTTTTTGCGGTAACAGCGGCCCAGGTGCATTGAGCGGCGGCAGTACGATGGCCGGCATCGCCGTCGCATTGGTCGACTACCATTTATTTAACGACCGCATCCCTCCGCGCGGCCGTATCTTCAACAACAAGGGTCTGCATATTCAAGCCGGCCGTTTCGACTTGCCCTTCGGTAACGATTACCAAAACTTCGCCAACAAGGACCGGATCACCGTGACCGCGCCGCTGACTACCTCGCGCATGCAGTTGGGCGGTTACAACTCAGACGGCGTTCGGTCCTACGGCGCTTGGGACGGGTTCAATTATTCGGTGTTCTGGACCGATGCGCTGTACGCCAACGACGGTCACGCGATCGGTGGGCGCTTGGGTCTGGCCTTGGGGCAAAATACCTACAAAATCCACAGCGCCAACCCGGAAGGCATCGAACTCGGCGTATCCCACCTTAGCGAACTCGACGGCGAAAATCGCATCCGCAACACCGTTTACGGTGCGGATTTGAGCATAGGCTACGGTCCGTGGCGCTTGCAAAACGAATTCATGCTGCTGAATGCTCATCAACAGGTATTTTTGGATAGCGGCGGCAACATCGTGCCCAATCCGGATCGAAACCCGTTCGGCAAGGGCCACCAACTGGGTTACCACTCCACATTAACCGCCGACCTGGAAAGCCTAGTCAAGCAGCCGGTCACGCTGTTTGCCCGCTATAGCCGCTGGCAGCCGTCGCAAGACCTGGCTTTGGATTTCGACGGCAGTACCGTCGCCGTCAACGATTTGTCGATGCTGACGCTGGGCTTCAATTACAAATTCAGCGATCACTTGCGGATCAAGTTCGAGTACGACGATTCGTTGGGCACTCGCACCTACGAGCGTTACTTCGACCGCCGCCTGGGTATCGCCCAAATCGTGATGTCTTTCTAGCCATGAAAAAGCGTCTTATACAAAGTTTGGTAGTTGGCGGCAGCCTAGCGATGCTGCTGTTCGTCGGCGGCGCCCGTACCGCCGCCGAAAATCCGCACGAAATCTCCCGGCAAACGCCGCAATCCGGTTGCGGCGAATGTCATAACACCGCCGCCGACATCAAGGATGACGGGATACTCACCACCAAGAATCACACGGTGGATCTGGCGGCTTTCGCCAAGGACGGGGTGGCGATGTGTTCCTCTTGCCACAACCCTAATCAAGGCCATAAAGTCGGTTTGAATATCGATTTCCCGGTACCGGCCGACCTGCCTCTGAACGAAGAACACGATATGACTTGCCTGACCTGCCATTACACCCACGGCAGGTTGGACAGCGATCGGCCGCAAGCCAGTCACAGTTTCATAGACAAGCTGATGAACGCCGAACGCTTGAAAAAAAGCTTTTTACTGCGCCGCAACAATAGCGACGGCGAGCTTTGCCTAACCTGTCACAACGTCAACTAAGGTTTCCGAAAATGAACAACACCGAATCCAAACGCAGCCGCGTTTTCATTAAAAAAGCGTTCCAGGGTCGATTCATCCTCGGCGTGTTCGCGCTGATATTGTTGGCCGGCCTATGCTCGGCGCTCCTGATTTACTGGATGACCGGCGGCGATTTGCAGGCACAAGCGCAATCGGCGCACGTCAGTATCGTCAACGCCGCCGAGCGCCTGGGCGTATCGATTTTGATCGGCAACGTGGTGGCTATTTTGCTGGCCGGCGGGATTGCGGTCGGTGGCGTGCTGTACGCGTCGCACAAGATCGCGGGGCCGTTGTACCGGTTCGAGACCTTGTGCCGGGAAGTCGGAAACGGCAATCTGGACACCGTCACTCAGCTGAGGGAAAACGATCAATTGCAGGAACTGGCCGGCGCGTTCAGCGACATGGTCGGCAAACTGCGCGGCAGCCGTGAACAGCGCCTGCATCTGATTGCCGAGCAACGCCGGCAAATCGAGCGCTGCGTCGCGGAAAACCCCGAAACTTTGTCGAAAAGCCAGCAAGACGCCCTCGCCTCGCTGGCAAAGTTGGCCGACGAATTGGAAAAATTATAAGTCGTATGCGGCCGGCCTTCAGCAATCGGCTACCTTAGAACTCGCCATGCGCCGAAACAACCCGTTTAACCCACTCAAAATCACTTACCCACTTAATGTTTAAATCGACCTCCATTAAATCGTATCTGATCGCCATCGCCTCGATACTGGCCTTAGCCAATCTGCTGTTCGTGGTTTCGCTGTGGCAGGCCTTTCAATCGATCGATCGCACGCTGGCGGAAGCCACCCGCAAGCAGGACGTGTCCGACGCGTTGTCGCACGTTCGCTTTCATGTCGTGCAAATCCAGCAATTTCTGACGGACGTCGGCGCGACCCATTCCGACGACGGCTTCGCCGAGGCCAAGCAAAACCTGGCTTCGGCCCTGGAGAATCTGGAAAAAGCCCGTCAAATCGAACCCAATCTATCGCCGCAAATCGACGTATTGAAAACCCATGTCCAGGCCATGCACGACACCGGCGTCAAAATGGGTTGGGACTACATCAAGTTCGGCAACGAAGCCGGCACCGCCACGATGAAGGCCGCAGGCACGGGGCTGGACGACTCGGCCGCCCGCCTGACCGAAAAACTGCAAACCCTGAGCACCCAAATAGACGGCGAAGTGGCCCGCTCCAAACAGTTGCTCGGCCAAACGCTGACCGACTACGGAACCACGCGTATCGCGTTTTCGATCGCCTTGCTGATGTTCGTCGTGATCTGCTTGTTGATGCTCTATTTTAAAATCGAGCCGCCGCTGACCGCATTGCGGCAGTCGCTGCAAGCCCTGAAACAAGGCGGCGGCGACCTGACCCGGCGGATTCCCTACGACGGAGAGGACGAGATCGGAACGATTGTAAATCTGTTCAACGAGTTTTTAACGACGCTGCACGCAATGATGCGGCAAGTCGCGATAGAATCCGAACAACTCACCGGCTCGTCGAGCCGACTGAGCCAATTGGCCGAACGGGTACAACTCGACATGGTCAAACAGCAACAGGGTACCGATCAGGTGGCTACCACGGTGACCGAACTGTCATCGACCGCCGCCGAAGTGTCCCGCAACACCGGCAGCGCCGCCCAAGCCGCGCAAAGAAGCAGCGCCGACGCCAACAACGGCAAGCGCGTGGTTACCGAGACCGTACAAGCCATCCATGCGTTGTCGGCCTACATCGACAGTGCCAGCCATGTGATCGGCAACGTCGAGCAAGACTGCGTCAACGTCAGTTCGGTGTTGGATGTGATTCAGGGCATCGCCGACCAGACCAATCTACTGGCGCTGAACGCGGCGATCGAAGCTGCCAGGGCCGGCGAGCAAGGACGCGGCTTCGCGGTGGTCGCCGATGAAGTCCGCACCCTGGCCAGCCGCACTCAGGCTTCGACCCACGAAATTCAGGCGATGATAGAACGCTTGCAAGGCGGCTCCAGGGAAGCGGTCAAAGCGATGTTCGACAGTCAAAACCAAGCCAAGCAAACCGTCACCGTCATCGAAAACACCGGCGTATTGCTGGACAATATTTCCGGGATGGCCGAACAAATCTCGGAAATGAACGCCCACATCTCCAACGCGGTCCGCGAACAAACCCTGGTCGTCGACCACATTAATCAAAACGTCATCGCGATCAACGAAGTCACCGCCAATACCGCCGACGACGCCAAGCAAACCGCCGGCGAGGCCAGTACCCTGCAGCGGATTTCCGGCAACCTGCGCACCACGATTTCGCAGTTCAAGCTGTAACGGCTAGCCGGAGCCGGCTCCAGCCGGCGACCTGGTTTACTCCAACTTCATCCAGCGCAGCCGGTTGGCGTTGCTGACCACGGTGACCGACGACATCGCCATCGCCGCGCCGGCGATCATCGGGTTCAGCAACACGCCGAACAGCGGGTACAGCAAACCGGCCGCGACCGGAATGCCTATCGTGTTGTAGATAAAGGCGCCGAACAGATTTTGCTGGATATTGGTGACGGTCAGCCGCGACAGCGCCATCGCTTCCGGCACTTTGAGCAGCGAGCCTTGCAGCAACACGATGTCGGCACTTTCGATCGCGACGTCGGTGCCGGTGCCTATCGCCAGACCGACATCCGCCTGGGCCAGCGCCGGCGCATCGTTGATACCGTCGCCGACCATGCCGACCACTTCCCCTTGCTGTTGCAGGGCTTGCACCACGGCCGCCTTGTCTTGCGGCAAAACCTGAGCGCGAACTTCGCCGATACCGGCTTGCGCGGCGATGGCCTTGGCGGTGATTTCGTTGTCGCCGGTCACCATCAACACCCTGACGCCGGCGGCTTGCAGCCGACGCACCGCCTCGGCCGAATCGGCCTTGATCGGGTCGGCGACGGCAACGATGCCGGCGACGGTCTGCTCTTCGGCCAACAGCATCGCCGTCTGTCCCTTGGCCGACAGTTCGGCCATTTTTTCCCGGTAGGGCATGTCGTCGATGCCGTTTTCCGCCATCAACGCGGCGTTGCCGAACAACCAGAGACGATCCGCGATCCGGCCGCTGATGCCGTGGCCGGCCACCGCCTGAAAGCGTCTGACTTTATCCAGGGTCAAGCCGCGATCGGCCGCGCCGGCCAAAATGGCCGCCGCCAACGGATGCTCGGAGCCGGATTCCAGGCTGGCCGCGCGCTGCAACACTTGCTCGACCGAGTATTCGCCGAACGCCACCACGTCGGCCAGACTCGGCTTGCCGGTGGTCACGGTACCGGTCTTATCCAGCACCAAACAACTGATGTTGCCGGCACTCTGCAAGGCCTCGCCGCGCCGGATCAATATGCCGGTTTGCGCCGCCCGGCCGACCGCGACCATCACCGAAATCGGGGTGGCCAAGCCCAGCGCGCACGGGCAGGCGATGACCAGCACCGTCATCGCGGTGACGAAGGCGTAACCCAGCGATGGCGACGGTCCGAATATCAGCCAAACCAAAAAGGTGAACGCGGAAATGCCGACCACGGTCGGCACGAACACGGCCGAAATGCGGTCCGCCAGCTTGGCGATGGCCGGCTTGCTGTTCTGCGCCTGACGCACGCTTTGGATGATTTGTGCTAGCGCGGTATCCCGGCCGATTCGGGTGGCGCTGAACAAAAAGCTGCCGTGCAAGTTCATCGTGCCGGAAGCCACATTGGAACCGACCTGCTTTTCGACCGGAATCGACTCGCCGGTCAACATCGCTTCGTCAACGCTGGAATGGCCTTCCAGCACCACGCCGTCCACCGGAATTTTTTCTCCGGGCCTGACCCGCAAGGTTTCGCCCAAACCGACCTGCTCGATCGGCACGTCGATTTCGGCGCCGTCGCGGACCACGCGGGCGGTCCGCGGTTGCAGACCGATCAGGGCGCGTATCGCCGCGGAGGTTTTACCGCGCGCGCGGGTTTCCAAGGCACTGCCCAAATTGATGAAGGCCAAAATCACCGCCGAGGCTTCGAAGTAGGCATGCGCCGACAGAGACGGCAATTGCCCGGAAAAATCGATGACGACGCAAGAATACAACCAGGCCGAGCCGGTACCCAGCGCGATCAGCGTGTCCATATTGCTTTGCCGGACTTGCAGCAGCTTTACCGCGCTGACGAAAAAATGTCCGCCGGAATAAAACATCACCGCCAGCGTCAGCAAGGCGACGATGGACCAAAAGTCGGCGCCGGCGGCGGTACCCATCGCCGGAAACCAGTCCATATGGGCGCCCAACATCAGCGGCACGCCCAGCGCGCCGGCGACCTTGGCCTTGTTCATCAAATCGCGATAGCGCCGTTCTTCCTGCTCTTCCTCCTCGCGCGGGTCTTCCAGACCTTCCATCACCGCCGCGTCGTAGCCGGCTTCCCGTAGCGAACGCTTCATCGCTTCATGGTCGGCGGCACCGGTGACGGTCGCGGAATGGTCGGCGAAATTAACGGCGACCGATTCGACGCCCGGCACTTGTTGCAATGCGGTTTCGACGGCGGCAATACAGCCCGCGCAACGCATGCCCAGAATCGACAGGCGGGTTTCGGCGGTTTGAACTTGGTCAGTGGTCATTGAATATCCCCGGCATTTGCCGTTGTTGCGACTTGATCGTTGGCACCGGCGGTCGGCACCTTGGTCAGGTACGCGCGCATTGCGATTTATTCGACTTTGAAACCGGCTTCGACGATGGTGTCCTCGATTTCATCAAGGTCGGTCTGGGTCGGATCGTACTCGACGTCCACCCGTTTTTCGGTATGCGAGGCTTTTACGGCTATCACGCCCGGCACCGCCGACAGTTTTCCGACGATGTTATTCTCGCAACCGCCGCATTTCATACCCGTTACCGCTAAAGACGCTGTTTCCGACATAGAGTTCTCCCAAAGTTGTTGAAATCCGAATCGGCGGGTCACTCGACGAGCGCGGCACGCTCGTGTATAAAACCCCACCAAGCTTCATGATAGAGGATGCACGGGGGGAGCCGCAACGCATGACAGATTTTCTAATCGGCCGACAGCCGATATTGGACCGGGATTTAAGCACCTTCGCTTACGAAATTCTGTTTCGGGGCAAGGACTTCGATCTGAGTCAACAGGATGGGGCAGCCAACGCGACCCGCCAAGTCATTACCGACACCATCCTGGAAATCGGCCTGAACGAATTGGTCGGCCCACATAAGGCCTTCATCAACTTTACCGGCCGGAACTTGCTGGACAACATACCGCTACACTTGCCCAAGGACCGCATCGTCATCGAAGTCCTGGAATCGGTCGCGGTCGACGACGCCATCGTCGCCAATTTGAAGGCCCTGTCCGAATTGGGCTACACCATCGCGCTGGACGACTTCGTGTTGACGCCGGAATGGCGGCCGTTGCTGGAAATCGCCGACATCGTCAAACTGGACGTCATGGCCGACGGCCTCGAGAAATCCCACGCCTTGATCACCGAGCTCAAAGGTTACGGGCTGAGCCTACTGGCCGAGAAAGTCGAAACCCACGAGGAATTTCAAGCCTTGAAGGAATGGGGCTGCGAACTGTTCCAGGGGTTTTTCTTCAGCAAACCCAATTTGGTCGAAGGCAAGCGCCTCGGCGTCAGCCAGGCCTCCGCTATCCGGCTAATGTCGGCCGTCAACCAGCCCGATGTCGAGTTTTCGGAGATCGGCCGCATCGTCTCTCAAGATGTCGGTCTGAGTTTTAAGCTGCTGCATTACATCAATTCGGCGTTTTTCGCGTTGCCGCGCAAGATCGAATCGATTAAGCACGCCATCGTCTGCCTGGGGCTCATCGAGGTCAAACGCTGGGTCAACATCCTGACGCTGTCGTCGCTCAGCGACAAGCCCTCCTCGGTTCTACAAAACGTATTAGTCCGCGCCAAGCTGTGCGAACTGTTGGCGCAGGAAACCGGCCAGGACAGGGAGCTGTTTTTCTTCGTCGGCATGCTGTCCGGCCTGGATGCCTTGCTGGACATGCCGTTACCGAAAGTTATCGAACAGCTGCCGCTGTCCGACGATATAATGCAAGCCGTGCTGGAATACGCGGGCGGCCCCGGCGAAGCGCTCAAGTTTTGCGTCGCTCACGAGCGTTGGGAACCGTCCTTGGGGTCGTATCGGGGCGTTTCGCATACTCGAATTGGCCAACTGTATTTGGAAAGCATCGATTGGTGGGCCAAATGCGTGTTTCCGCTGTTAAGTACTTAAATGTCCCGTTACCGGTGGTTTATGAAAAAATCGATATTCTTGGCTCTGTCGACCCTGGTGGTCAGCTTTCGGTTAACGGCCGGAGAATTGGCGGAAGTCGGCGCCGAGCAATTGCTGGACATGCAAAAAAACCAAAACGCACTGGTGATTGATGTGCGTACCGAACAGGAATGGCAGGCGTCCGGCGTGATCCCGCAAAGCCGCTTGTTGCAATCGTTCGACGCAAACGGCCAAATCGACCAGGAGGCCTGGAGCAGCCAAGTCGAGAAATTGAAAACGTCACCGGATCAGCCGGTGATTCTGGTATGCCGGTCCGGCAACCGCAGCGCCAAACTCGGCAAATTGTTGGCCGAGCAAAAAGGCATGAACCAAATCTACCACCTGTCCAGCGGCATTCAAGGCTGGATCAAATCCGGCAAACCGGTCAAACCCAGTTGCGCGACGGTCGCTTGCAACTGAGATGACAATACAGACGCTGAGCAACCAGACGATCGCGCTGGCCGGTATCGCCCAGGCCTGCTCGCTCGTACACCAATTGGCCACCGCCGGCGCTTGCCCGTCCCCGGCGATGCAGAGCAGCATCGGCAGCCTTCTGAAAATCGACTCGGACAGCGTTGCCGAGGTTTACGGCGGCATTGCTGGCGTCACTCACGGACTCGAGCAGTTGCAGCGACAATTGGCAAATCGAGAACAGGCCAGCGCGGAACAGACCCGCTACGCCGCCCAACTGGTCTATCTTCAAAAAAAACTGTCCGGCAAAACCGAGATGCAGGATAACATCCGGGCAGGCATCGCCAGAGCGCAAGCCCAGTCCGAGCATTTCGGCATCCTGCACGAAAACGTCCTGGCCAATTTGGCCGACATCTATCACAGCTCCATCAGTACCCTGCAACCGCGCATCATGGTGGCGGGCGACCCCCAATATCTGGGCAACCAAGCCATCGTCAATAAAATCCGGGCCTTGTTGCTGGCAGGCATCCGCTCGACCTTGTTGTGGCGGCAGTGCGGAGGCACGCGCTGGACCTTGTTATGGTCGCGCCGAAAAATTCAGGACGAAGCCCGATTTCTGCTGACGCAAATTTAAGGTCCGCGATGCCAGAGCTTCCCGAAGTCGAAACCAGCCGACGCGGTATTTCGCCGCACATCGAAGGCAAAACCTTTGCCTCGGTGGTTGTTCGCGAATCCCGCTTGCGCTGGCCGGTTCCCGCCGATCTGGCCGCTCTGCTGACCGGCCGCCGGCTGCGCCGCATCGACCGGCGAGGCAAGTATCTTCTGTTCAACCTCGAAAACGGTACGCTGCTAATTCATCTCGGCATGTCCGGCAATTTGCGCATCGGTCAGGCCGGGCTGGCCCACGGCAAGCACGACCATCTCGATTTCGTGTTCGACGACAACACTTTGCTGCGCTATAACGATCAACGCAAGTTCGGCGCGGTGTTGTGGACGGCGGAAGTCCCCCATGCGCATCCGCTGTTGGCCGAACTCGGTCCGGAACCATTATCCGCCGACTTCGATCCCGCCTACCTGGCTGGACGTCTCGCCGGCCGGCAAGTGCCGATCAAACAGCTGATCATGGACAGCCACATCGTCGTCGGGGTCGGCAATATCTACGCCAACGAATCCTTGTTTCTGGCCGGCATACTACCAACCCGGCCGGCCGGAGGCCTCGACGCCGACGATTGCGCCCGGCTGAGCGCCTCGATCAAAACCGTGCTGGAGCAAGCCATCGCCCAAGGCGGCACCACGCTGCGCGACTTTACCGACGCGCAAGGCAAACCCGGCTACTTCAAACAATCGTTGCGGGTTTACGGCCGGGGCGGCGAACCCTGTTTAAGCTGCCGGGAGCCGGTCCAACACCTAAAAATCGGCCAGCGCGCCAGTTATTTCTGCCCCACGTGCCAACAATAGATCGTTCATGGCGGTATTATTTTTCAATTTAAGAGACGTTCCGCTCGACGAAGCCGACGACATCCGCCAACTGCTGACCGAACACGAGATCGGCTTTTACGAAACCTCGGCCGGCAATTGGGGCATTTCAACCGCGGCCATCTGGCTTTACGATGCCGACGACCTAGAACAGGCCCGCGCGCTGTGCGACGCCTACCAAGCCGAACGCGCCGAAGCCCAGCGCGAACTGTATCGGCTACGCAAACTGCAAGGCCAACACACCGGTTTTTGGCGGCATAACCTCGGCCAACCCTTACATTTTCTCAGTTACAGCGCATTGATCGCCGCGGTCGGCTACGCCTCGGTAAAATGGTTGTTCGATTTGGGACTGTGAAGCGCCGCCGGACCGGCGCTTTCCGCGTCGGACCGGCGACACTGAAAACGGCTTAACGCGTTTTCAGGATGGTTAGCAGTTTTTGGGCGTGCTCGGCGGCTTCGACGCCCAAGTCGGTCAAGTAACCGCCGTCGGCTTGGCTCACCAAACCTTTGTCGTGCAAACGTCGCGCGGCCGCGATCAAGGCCGGCTCGGCGTTACCGTGCACCTTGACCCCCTCCTGAATCGACTCCAGGTTGTACAGCGCCAGCAGCCGAATCTCGGCATATAAGTCTTCGTTCAATGGCATAAAGTCTCCCCTCTGTTATTGTTGATTTTCCATGATGGTCGTTGCCAGCCAACTATAGACGCGTTTGACCAGCAACGGGTAATTTTGCCGATAGGCGTGATCGTCGCCGTCGATGCGGATCTGCCGGTAGACCGGGTTCTCCTTACAGGCGATACGGCGCTTGACGGCCGTTTCCGTCACGTCCGGCCAGTCGGCTTCGGCGTAAACGTCGAGCAACGGCAGATTGATATTCTTCACGAAGCTTAGGGTTTGCACGCCGGCCTGACTGCTGTCCGGCACCGGCAAGCTGATCGCGGCAAACGCGACGACATTGGCTGGATTCTGGCTGAGGCGGGCGGCCGCCATCGCCGCGCCGATGCCGTAACCGACCATCGCGATTTGCTTGGCGCCGATTTTGATCGCATGATCGATGGCCGCTTGAATCCGGGCGTCGGCCTCGCCAACCAACGGGTAATAGTCTTCCAGCGCCGCGCCGGCTTCGCGCAACGGCAACTGTATCGCCAAACTCGCCCAGCGGTGCCGCGGCAACACCGTGCGTAGTTCGCGGATCAGCGGTTGCTGATCGGGATGGCCATCCGCGTCGTGCAGAATGATGACCACCTGCTCGTTAGCGGTTTTTTCGGCATCGACGAACAACGCTAAAAATCGCCCGCCGTCCCCGGTTTGCAGCCACACCGCTTCGCCGATGGCCGGTTGCTGCTGAATCGCATCGGCATAGGCCTGCTCGCGGGCCGGATCGCCCGCCGATGCCGAAAACGCCAAGCAAACACCGCAAAACGCGATCGCCAGACGCATCGCTCAACCCTTGCTGTAAAAACCGCTGAAGGTGTAACGCTCGTGCAAATGCCGCAGCAAGACCATGATCACAGAAGCCACCGGCAAGGCCAGCAACACGCCCAGAAAGCCAAACAAACGGCCACCGGCCATCACCGCGAACATCACCGCGACCGGGTGTAAGCCGATCTTGTTACCGACCAACCAGGGCGTCAACACCATGCCCTCCAAGCTCTGCCCCACCGCGAATACCATCAGCACGGGTAATAAATGTACCGCGTCTTGAAATTGCAGCAGCGCGGCAATGCAGGAAAACACAATGCCGACCAAAGCCCCCATGTAAGGAATGAAACTGATCAAACCGGCCGTCATACCGATCACCAGCGCCAATTCCAAATCGACCAGCCATAAACCGATGCTGTAAATGCCGCCCAGGGCCAACATCACGTAAAACTGGCCGCGCAAGAAGGCGCCGAGGACATCGTCGGCCTCGGCGGCCAGCGCGCCGACCGTAGCGGCGTAACGTCGCGGAAACAGATCGTGAACGCGCTCGACCAACACATCCCAGTCGCGCAACAAATAAAAGGTGATGACCGGTATCAGCACCAGATTCATCAACCAGCCGATGATCACCGCACCGGAGTGCGATACCGACTGCATGAAGTTTTCGAATACCCCGCCGCCGTCCTGCCACTGGTTTTTGATCAAGGTGCTCAGCTGCTCGATATGCAAGGGCCGGACGCCGCGGCCCAAATATTTTTGCAGCACCGGAATCACGGTACGATTCAGCCAGTTCAAATAGGCCGGCAGTTTGTCGATGAACTCGCCGATTTGGTATTCCAAGGCCGGGATGACCACGATCAGCAGCGCGGCGATCGCCAGCGAAATGCCGGAAAACACCAGAACCACCGCAACCGTGCGACTCAAGCTTCGTCCTTTAAAGTCCAGCGCTTCCAATCTGTCAACCAGCGGGTCGCCAAGATAAGCCAGCACTGCCGCCACCGCGAACGGCATCAGCACCGGCGACAGCAAGTAAATCAATGCGGAAGCACCAATCAGAAAAGCCAGCACTAACCATTTTTGCGAATCGCTGAGATCTCCCATCGTCCTCTCCTATTCGGCGGGTTGCCGCCGGGCTTTCCAGACTTCGATGACGATAGGTAGAATTGAAATCACGATGATGGCCAGGATCGCCAGTTCGAAGTTTTTCTTGACGACCGGAATATTGCCGAAAAAATAGCCGGCGAAGACGCAAATCAGTACCCACGCCAAGCCGCCGATCAGATTAAACAGCAAGAAGTCCCGATAGCGCATTCGACCGATACCGGCCACAAACGGCGCGAAGGTGCGAACGATGGGTACAAAGCGCGCCAACACAATCGTTTTACCGCCGTAGGTATCGTAAAAAGCTTGGGCCTTCAACAAATGCTGGTGGTTGACCCAACTCAGCGTAAAGGCTTTTTGACCGATGCTCCGTCCTATCCAATAATTAACGGTATCGCCCAGCACCGCCGCCAGCGCCAACAGGCTCAACAAGGTCGGCATCTCGAAAGACTCCAGCGCCGCGAACGCGCCGGCCGCGAACAACAAGGAATCGCCGGGCAGGAACGGCATCACGACAAAACCGGTTTCGATAAAGATCACCGCAAACAAAATCGCGTAAGTCAAAGTGCCGTACTCGCCGATCAAATCGGCCAAGTGTTTATCGATATGCAGCAATACGTCGAGCAAGAAATGCAGCCAATCCATGTTCAATCCGTTAAGTTGATGAAGTCGGCTCATTATAGCCCGGAGCGACCGGCCGCCGCCGAATTCGCGCCGAAGCGCCCGGCGTGCCAAGCAAGACCGCCTAACGGCTCAATACCTAACCGACACGTTCTCGTTGGACAACAAACGGCGCAAGCGAATCAACAGCTCATCGGCCGGCCGGACCCGCCACTCTTCGCCAAGTTGCAACGCTGCCTTGTCGCGGGCGGTGCGATAGTCGATCTGGACCGGGCAATTGCCGCCGCGAAACGGCGCCAGGATGTCCTGCAAACGCGCCGGCCAATCGCCGCTCAAACTGCGGTTGGCGGTGTCTATCGTCAATTGAATACCGCGTGAAAACAGCTCGCGGGCTTCCTCGATGCCGTAAAGTTTCTCAGCGGTCATCCGCAAACCGTTGGTAAAGTCGTCCATCGCCAACGAGCCTTCGGCGACCAAAATCGTGTCCTTGCTGAGCAGATTGCGGTATTTGTCGAAGATGCCGCTGAACGCGGCGACTTCCAAACGGCCGGTGCGGTCGTCCAGCGTCGCGAAGCCCATCATCTTGCCCTGCTTGGTCTGACGGGTACGCATTTCCACAATCAAGCCGGCGACGCGGGCTTCCATCTTGCCGCGCGCCCGGCCGGCATCGACTTCCAAGCTGCCCAGCGTACCGTGGGTGATGTGTTTGAGCTCCGGCAGATATTCGGCGATCGGATGGCCGGACAGGAACAAACCCAGGGTTTGCTTCTCGGCTTCCAGTTTTTCTTTTTCGGTCCACGGTTCGACGGCGGTGGAATAGGCGTCGGCCTCGTTATCGCTTTCCTCGACTTCGACGCCCAAGCCGAACAAGTCGTTTTGGCCGGCCAGCGCCATTTTGCCATGTTGCTCGGCCACTCTGAGCGCGGTGGTCAGTTCGGCCATGTGAGCGGCACGGTTCGGGTCGATGGTATCCAAGGCGCCGGCCTTGATCAGCGCTTCCAGCACTCGTCGGTTGACCTTGCGCAGATCGACGCGCTTGCATAAATCGTACAAACCCGAATACGGCCCGTTGGCGTTGCGCTCCTTCAGTAAATCCTCGATCGCGTTTTCACCGACACCCTTGATCGCGCCGATGCCGTAGACGATCTGGCCCTGGTCGTTGACCGTGAAGCGAAAATCGGACAGATTGACGTCGGGTGGCCGGATTTGCAATTTCATCTCCCGGCATTCCTCGATCAACACCACCACCTTGTCGGTGTTGTCCATATCGGAGGACATCACCGCCGCCATGAAGGCCGCCGGATAATGCGCCTTCAGCCAAGCTGTCTGGTAAGCAACCAATGCATAAGCCGCCGAGTGCGACTTGTTGAAACCGTAGCCGGCGAATTTCTCCATCAAGTCGAACACGTAGGTGGCGATGCCCGCGTCGATCTGGTTGGCGACCGCACCAGACATGAACTTCTCCCGTTCCTTGGCCATTTCCTCGGGCTTCTTCTTACCCATCGCCCGCCGCAGCATGTCGGCGCCGCCCAGCGTGTAGCTCGCTAGTTCGCGGGCGATCTGCATCACCTGTTCCTGATAGAGAATGACGCCGTTGGTCGGCTTCAGGATAGGTTCCAGCAGCGGATGGGCGTATTCGGCCTTGGCGCCGTGCTTGACGTTGATGTAGTCGTCGACCATCCCCGACTCCAGCGGACCGGGCCGGAACAGCGCCACCAACGCAATGATGTCGTCGAAGCAGTCGGGTTTAAGCTTTTTGATCAGCGCCTTCATGCCGCTGGATTCGAGCTGGAACACCGCCGTAGTCTGGGCCTTCTTCAGCAGTTCGTAGCTGGGCAGGTCGTCGCGCGGAATTTGGGCAATGTCCACCGGCGGCTCGCCCTTCGCGGCGCGCTGGCGGTTAATCGTTTCCAGCGCCCAGGCTATGATGGTCAGGGTCCGCAGCCCCAAAAAGTCGAACTTGACCAGGCCGACCGCCTCGACGTCGTCCTTGTCGAACTGGGTCACCAAGTTGCCGCCGCCCTGCTCGCAATACAGTGGCGAAAAGTCCGTCAGTTTGGTCGGCGAGATCACCACGCCGCCGGCGTGCTTGCCGGCGTTGCGCGAGATGCCCTCCAGCGCGCGGGCCATGTCGATCAACTGCTTGACCTCTTCCTCGGCCTCGTACAAGTCCTTGAGTTCCGGGCTTTCCTTCAAGGCCTTGTCCAGCGTCATGCCGATTTCGAACGGAATCAGCTTGGCCAGCCTATCGACGAAGCCGTAGGCATGGCCCATCACCCGGCCCACGTCGCGAATCACCGCCTTGGCCGCCATCGAACCGTAGGTGATGATCTGCGACACGTGGTCGCGGCCGTAATGACGCGCCACGTAGTCGATCACTTCGTCACGGCGTTCCATGCAAAAGTCGATATCGAAGTCGGGCATCGACACCCGTTCCGGATTCAAGAAGCGCTCGAACAACAAGTCGAATTCGATAGGATCGAGGTCGGTGATCTTCAATGCATAAGCCACCAACGAACCGGCGCCCGAACCCCGGCCCGGCCCGACCGGAATGTCGTTATTCTTGGCCCACTGGATGAAGTCGGCGACGATCATGAAGTAGCCGGGAAAACCCATCTGCACGATCACGCTCAATTCGGTTTCCAGCCGCTCGTCGTAGACCTTGCGATTGTCCTCGAACGAGCCATTGCCGACCGGCGCGTGCTGCTGCAAGCGTTCTTCCAATCCCTCGCGCGACGCCTGCTTGAAATAATCGGCCAGCGTCATCCCCTCGGGGACTTCGAAATCGGGCAGGAAATTTTCGCCCAAGCGCAACTCGACATTGCAACGCTTGGCGATTTCGACGCTGTTTTGCAAGGCTTCCGGCAAGTCGGCGAACAGCGCCAGCATTTCCTCGGCGCTGCGCAAATATTGCTGCTCGGTGTAATCCTTCGGCCGGCGGCTGTCGTCCAAAACCCGACCTTGATGGATGCAGACCCGCACTTCGTGAGCGTCGAAATCGCTCCGATTCAAAAAGCGCACATCGTTGGTCGCGACGACCGGCAAGTCCAATTCGGCGGCCAAATCCGCCGCCAGCTTGATGTAACGCTCCTCGTCCGGTTTGCCGACGCGCTGGACTTCTAGGTAAAAACTGTCCGGGAACAAACCGGCCCAGAATTCGGCGCAAGCCTTAGCCAGGGCAAAATTTTCCGACAACAGGGCCGCGCCAACATCGCCCTGCATTGCGCCGGACAAGGCGATCAGACCTTCGTGGTTTTCGGCTATCCAGGCTTTTTGCAGCATCGGAATGCCTTGATGCTGGCCTTCCTGGTAACCCCTCGACACCAGTTCGGTCAAGGTCACATAACCCCGTTGATTGCGAGCCAACAAAGTCAGGCGGCGCGGCGCGGCCGGTTCGTCGTCGTTGTAAATCAGCACATCGGCGCCGGCGATCGGCTTGATGCCGGCGCCTTGCGCGGCTTTGTAGAATTTGACCAACGAGAACAGATTGCTCTGCTCGGTAATCGCCGCCGCTGGCATATTGAATTCGCCGAGCTTTTTGACCAGCGGCTTGATGCGGACGATACCGTCAACCAGTGAGAATTCGGTGTGGATGCGGAGGTGGACGAAGCGGGGATTCATCGCGGTCAACCCAGGAATTTTTTGACCGGCGCGTAGGAGCGGCGATGTTGCGGCGATACGCCCAATTCCGCCAATGCGCTCAGATGGGTTTTGGTCGGATAACCTTTGTGAACGGCAAATTGGTAACCGGGATAGAGTCTATCCAGCACGTCCATTTCCGTGTCGCGCGCGACCTTAGCCAGGATGGACGCGGCGGAAATTTCGGCGACCAAGGCGTCGCCGCCGACCACCGCTTCGCCGGGGCAAGCTATGCCGGGCAACCGGTTGCCGTCGACCATGATGTAATCGGGTTTGATCGCCAATTGGCTGAAGGCTCTGCGCATCGCGACAAAGGTGGCTTGCAAGATGTTGATGCGGTCGATTTCACTGGCTTCGGCGCGGCCGACCGCCCAAGCCAAGGCCTTAACCTTGATTTCGTCGGCCAACGCGGCACGGCGTTTTTCGCTGAGTTTTTTGGAATCGTTCAAACCGGCAATCGGCTTGGCCGGATCGAGGATCACCGCCGCCGCGACCACCGGACCGACGAGACAGCCTCGCCCCACTTCGTCGATGCCGGCGATCAGGCGTGAAGGATTAACGGAGGATGCCGCGGGTGACATTGCGCAAGAAACTGACCATATTGGAAAGTTCGTTGCTTTCGCCGGCCATGCCTTCCATCTCTTCGATGGCGTCTTCCAGGCGCAAGTTGTTCTTGTACAAGATTTTGTAGGCCTGACGAATCTGGCGTATCACTTCCGGCGATTTACCGTTGCGTTCCATGCCGACCGAATTGATGCCGTGCGGCCGGGTTGGCCGGCCGCCAACCATCACGAACGGAGGAATGTCCTGAGTAATCGCGCTACCCATCGCCGAGAAGCTGTACTCGCCGATCTGGGTGAATTGATGGACCAGCGTAAAACCGCCCAAAATGGCATGATCGCCAATGTGCACGTGGCCGGCGATCGATGCGCCGTTCGCCATGATCACGTGGTCGCCAATCTCGCAATCGTGAGCCACATGGGTATAGGCCATGAACAGATTATCGCTGCCGATCAACGTCAAGCCTTTATCCTGCAGCGTGCCGCGATGCATCGTGCAGAATTCGCGGATCACGTTGCGGTCGCCGATTTCCAACCGAGTCACTTCGTCGGCGTACTTTTTGTCTTGCGGGTCTTCGCCTATCGACGAGAATTGGTAAATCTTGTTGTCGCGGCCGATCGCGGTTGGACCTCGAATAACCACGTGCGGCCCGATTTCGGTGCCGGCGTCGATTTGCACTTCGGGACCGATGACGCTGAACGGACCGACCGAAACGTCTTCGGCCAATTCGGCCTTGGGATGGACTACCGCTCTGGAATCTATCATGACTTAGCTCGTCGCGACCGCGCACATGATTTGTGCGCCGGCCGCCAGTTCGCCATCGACTTCGGCGCGGCAGTCGAAAGACCATAGATGGCGTTTGTGTTTCAGATAGGTCACTTCCAGGCGCAACTGGTCGCCGGGCACGACCTGCTTTTTGAAGCGGGCGTTGTCGATGCCGGCCAAGAAGAAAGTGGTATTGCCCTGCCCCAATTTGTCGTCGCTTTTCGCGGTCAGTAGCGCGGTAGCTTGCGCCAGCGCTTCCAGGATCAGCACGCCGGGCATGATGGGTTGCGCCGGAAAATGACCTTGGAAAAACGGCTCGTTGAAACTGACGTTTTTAATACCGACCAATTTCGCGCCGGGTTCGCACTCGACGACTCTATCGACCAACAAAAAGGGATAACGGTGCGGGAGAAGTGCCTGAATTTGCAATATGTCTAGCGTACCTGTCATGATGGTCCGGAGTCGGTGGAGGTAAACGAAAAAGGGAGCCAGCCGGCGGGCCGTCTCCCTCGCTTTGAAGTCGGCGTTTCCGACGGAAACGCTCTTGAATTATTGCGACAGCGTTTCGAGCTTTTGTTGTACCCGCGCGGT
The DNA here is from genome assembly GCF_050275925.1 of Methylomonas sp. MS20. Taxonomy (NCBI): domain Bacteria; kingdom Pseudomonadati; phylum Pseudomonadota; class Gammaproteobacteria; order Methylococcales; family Methylococcaceae; genus Methylomonas; species Methylomonas sp. MS20. The sequence goes on along the minus strand of NZ_CP189962.1, from coordinate 1,709,797 downwards.
GACGTCGATTTGGTCGTTGGCGTAAATGACGCCGTCGGTCAGCAGCAGGTCGAACGACTCTTCCTTGGCTAACGCTCTTACTGCTTCGACGATACGTTTTTGCAGGTTACCCAGTTCTTCGTTGCGGCGCATATTGAAGTCTTCGCTGAACTCTTGCTGAGCTCTGGCCGCATCGCGTTTTTTATCCAAAATGTCTTTTTCCAAACGGTGGCGTTCTTCTTCCCCCATCACAGCGGAATCCCTGCCGAGTTTGTCTTCCAAGGTTTTGATTTCTTTTTGCTGAGAAACCAAAGCTTTATCCCGAGGCGAAAATTCGGTTTCCAAACGCGTTTTTGCTTTCGCTGCCTGCGGGGCCTTCTCCAATACTTTTGCCACGTTGACGAAACCGATCTTCAGTTCCGCGTGACTAACGCCAGCAAACGCCATCAGCGTTAAGAATAAAGCAATACTTTTTTTCATGGTAATAACCATCTCCGGTTAAATTGTGTTAAGACAGAACGCAAGCCCGATTATAGGGTAAAACTGCCTTGAACTGAACTAAAATCCCGAGCCGAACGTGAACTGGAAGGCCTGAGTTCTATCTCCAGACTCGGAATTGAGCGGTTGAGCCACGCTGACCGCCAACGCGCCGAACGGCGACAGCCATTCCCCGGACAAGCCCACCGAATAGCGGAAATATTTGCGCAAATCGCCGGTGCTCAAGCCCGGCGACAAGGTACCGGCATCGACGAACGAGCCGATCCGTACCGACTTGACGTCGCTCAAAAACGGAATCGGGAAAAACAATTCGGCCTTACCGATCAGCTTGGTCGCGCCGCCGATCGGACGATTGGTGTAGGCATTCGAGTTGAGCGTAGTCGCGTCGATCACGCCCAGCGTATTCTGCATGAAGCCGCGCACGTCGCCGGTACCGCCGGCGAAATAGTTTTCGAAGAACGGCAAACCGTCCGTGCTGCCGTAGCCGCCACCGTGAGCCACCTCGCCCAATAAGCGGAACGTGAAATCGTTGGATAGCGGAAAGTAGTGTTGGTGCTTATAGCCGACCTTGTAATACTCGAGATCGCTGCCCGGTATCGTCGCCAACGCCGAAATCCGCTGCTGGCCGCCGCTATGCGCGAAGGTAGCCCGATCCAACGTGTCGTGGGTCCAACCGGCCGACGTGGACAAACTGGTAAAGCTTTTCGAGCGAATTTGACCGCTGGTATATTTGGTAAAGCCGAGAAACTTCAGAATGGTATCGGACGAATAAGCGGTATTTTCGATTTCGGTCCGTTTCAATTCCAGGTCGAAACCCACCCTGTCGAATTCGTTTAGCGGAATGCCGAAGTTGACGCCGGCATTGGTGATCGTCGTGTTATACGCGGCCAAGTTGGCGGCATAAGCGTTACGCGAGGTATAGCCCAAATTGTAACCGAGCGACACGCCGTCCAGCGTGTAGTAAGGATCGGTGAAACCCAAGTTGTAACGGGTCAAGATGCTACTGTTGTTGAACGCGAAATCCAGCCGCTTACCGGTACCGAAGATGTTGTCCTGGGACACATTGGCGTTGAAAATGATGCCTTGCACCTGCGAGTAACCGATACCGGCCTGCAAGTTACCGGAGGCTTTTTCCTTAACCGTGTAATTGACGTCGATCTGGTCGGCCACGCCGGTCACCGGCGGCGTTTCCACGCCGACTTCCTCGAAATAGCCCAAGCGGTCCAGACGAGTCTTGGTGCGCTCGATCTTACTGCTAGCCGCCCAACTGGACTCCATTTGCCGGGCCTCGCGACGGATCACTTCGTCGCGGGTCTTGGTGTTGCCCTTCACGTTAATCCGCCTGACGTAAACCCGTTTACCCGGATCGACGAAAAAAGTCATCGCCACCGTTTTGGATTGCTCGTTGATTTCCGGCACCATATTGACGTTGGCGAAGGTATAACCTTCGTCGCCCAACCGGTCGGAAATCGCCTTCGAGGTCTCGGTGGCGTTTTTACGAGAGAAAATTTCCCCAGGCCCGACCCTGACCAGTTTGATCAAGTCCTCGGGCGGCACGATCAACTCGCCGGACAATTTGACCTTTTCCAGCGTATACACCTCGCCTTCCTTGACGTTGATCGTAATGTAGATTTCCTTCTTATCGGCGGTGATATCGACCTGGGTCGATTCGATCGAAAAATTGATGTAGCCGCGATCCAGATAATACGAACGCAGCTTTTCCAAATCGGCCGATAACTTTTGCTTGGAATACTGGTCATCCTTGGAATAAAAAGATAGAAAATTGGTGGTACTGAGTTCGAATTCCTTGCGTAAGGCGTCACTGGCGAAGGTTTTATTGCCGACAATGTTGATCTGCTTGATCTTGGCCACCCGGCCCTCGGAAATCTCGATGCGTATGCCGACCCGGTTGCGAGTCAGATCGGTGACCTCGGTCTTGATCTTCAAGCCGTATTTACCGTGGCTGAAATATTGGCGGCGCATCTCCTGCTCGACCTTGTCCAACACTTGTTTGTTGTAGACCTTGCCTTCCGCCAGACCGATTTTCTTCAAGGCTTCGGTCAAGTCTTCCTTCTTGATGTCCTTGTTGCCTTCGATGACGATCTTGGCGACCGACGGCCGTTCGACCACGGTCACGATCAAGGTATTGCCGTCGCGCTCCAGCGTGATGTCCTTGAAAAAACCGGTATTAAACAAGGAGCGGATCGCCGAGGCTTGTTTTTCGTCGGTGAAGGTTTCGCCAACCGATACCGGCAGATAGTTGTATACCGTACCCGCCGAAATCCGTTGCAATCCCTTGACCTGGATGTCATCAACTACGAAGCTGCCGGCGTGGGCCAATTTGCCGGCCAAGGCACTCAGCAACAGTATTTGAAATAGCGGATTTTTCTTCACGCACTCAACCAAGATGTATAAATGGCGGCGATTGTAACACGCGTGCCCACCATTCTAGTGCGTTGAAAAGTAAATCATCGTTAATGCTGGCCGGGATTTTGCTTTACCTTTGAATTTCAAACGTAAACATCAACATTGCGAAATCCAACACAAAAAACAGCAGATAACAGCTTGATTTTATTTACGACGTCGTTGCTTTAACTCCAGCCCAAACGCAAACTGTCAATTCGACAGTCAAATGCGTTCCAAATCGTCTTAACAGCTTGTCCGACACCGATAAATCCGGGTTGTAAGGATCAAAACGATCTTTGATATCAACCCGTACCATGCATCCAGCGGTTATGCAAGGATTTACACCCCTGACAATCAAAAGAACGGCGAGTGAGCGGCATTAACCGCGACCGATAGCGTTCCAACGCGGCATATCCGCGCTTTGCCCTACGACTGCCATTGTAACGAGACGCCAAGCGGGAATGTTGCACGACCGCATCCCAATCAAGCGCGGCACGACGCCCGAGTATGACATTGGCGACTTGTCAATTTGTTGATCCAATCGTTCGCCCTGAGCTTAATCCCTGTTTTGCTTGGACTACCGCGAGCAAGTCTTTTAGCGTTCGGAAAATTGCTTAGGTTTGACTCGTCGACAATCGCTTGAATCGTTCCTTTGCCTCAGCTGTAGACTTTTGCCAGAGCTTGCTCGTTGAACTCATCTGCATACCGTCGATGCACTCTTCAGCCATGGCCGTCATCGATTTGTAACAGATTGCTAATAAAATCACCCTAGAACATCCACTAGACCAACAACCCCCCCCTGCCCGCGGATTTGCGGCACAACTCCAATAGTAACCGTATCGTGAAAACATTAACTAAGAACACCATCCAGTTACTTTATTTCTTGGCGCTGGCCACTCCGGCTTTTGCAGGTAATTTTGAAGACGGGGTCGCTGCCGCGGCTCGGAACGATTATGTCGCTGCGTTAACGTTGTGGACTCCTCTGGCGGAATCCGGCGACAAACGAGCACAACACAATTTGGGCGTCATGAATCAAATGGGTTTGGGCGTTATCCAGAGTTACCAAAAAGCCTTGCACTGGTACCGTCAGGCCGCGGAGCAAAACTATCCGGATTCGCAAAATAACATCGGCGTGTTTTACGACAAGGGACTTGGCGTCGCAAGTGATCTAAAGCAAGCGGCGCATTGGTATCGCTTGGCGGCGGAACATGGCTTTACTGAAGCCATGATGTCTTTGGCGACCATGTTCGATCAAGGTCGAGGGGTGGAACAAGATTATACAGAAGCTCGCCGCTGGTATGCCAGCGCGGCCGATCGAGGCCATCTGGGTGCCACCGCCAATCTGGGGATACTATTTCAGTTGGGGCGAGGTTTGAATCCCGATCGGCAAGAAGCCGCTCGTCTATTTCGAATTGCCGCCTCGCGCGGCCATAAAGAATCTCAATATAACCTCGGTATTTTATTACGGGACGGCAATCAACTTGACGAAGGTGTGCGTTGGTTGCGGATGTCCGCCAACCAAGGTTTAGCGCAAGCCCAAACCGATTTGGGAGCGCTCTATTATTTTGGGAAAGGCGTAAAACAAAGTTTTTCCGAAGCCGAAGCCTTATTTCGTTCGGCTGCCGAGCAAGGTTACACGGCGGCGCAACAGAATTTAGGCACCATGTATTTTGAAGGCAAAGGGGTAAATCAAGATTATGTCGAAGCTCGTAAATGGTACCTCAAAGCCGCCGTACTACCTGACTCACAGGCCGCGCTGGGCGTGATTTACGAACAGGGGAAAGGCATCGCAATCGATCCCAAACAGGCTGCGGACTGGTATCGCAAAGCGGCCGACCAGGGTTTAGCCAAAGCGCAAAACAATTTGGGAAACTGTTACAGAATTGGCGCAGGCGTGCCGATGGATGTTGAAGAAGCCGTCAAATGGTACCGTCTGGCCGCCGAGCAAAACCACAAGATGGCGCAAGCAAGTTTGGGCTTGCTGCACCTGGAAGGCAACGGCGTTCCCCGTAGCGAAATCGAAGCCGCGCGTTGGCTCGAACTCGCCGCAAAGCAAGATTTTGCCGATGCCCAGTATCGCCTGGGTTTGTTATTGCGCGATGGCGTGGAAATCAAACAAGACCTTTCGCGAGCGGTAAAGTGGATAAGGGCCGCCGCTGAACAAGGGCACGCTTCCGCCCAAGAAGACTTAGGCTCGATGTATCGAGCCGGTTTAGGCGTCCCAATCGATACGAAGGAGTCCGAAAAATGGTATGCCATGGCGGAAAAACAACGCGCCAACGGCGGCGTTTTCCAGCTCGCTCCGATCGAAAAAGTCATCGTACATTCCAAGAATGGTGATGAAGTCCAGACGAACTGGAAAGGGCCGTTTCCCGCCAGTAGTTCCCAGGTTTTAATCGAAGCTAAAAACGGCAAAACCGGCTTAATTTACGAGATTTTTCAACTGGATTGGTTGATTGAGCAAGCCAACGCTGGTGACTCGGAGGCTGAATATCGGTTATCTCGCTATTTCTGGTCCAAGGATCAACAGGCCGCATTCAAATGGGCAAAAACCGCCGCCGATCACGGCAATCTAAAAGCCCGGTTTTTATTGGGCATGATGTATTTAGAGGGACGTGGCACCGATAAAGACGAGAGCAAAGCCGTGACCTATCTCACTGCCGCGGCGGAACAAGGCAATGCATTCGCGCAATACAACCTTGGGCTAATGTATGCGCAAGGTATAGGTGTGGAAACCATGGATGTAGAGCAAGCGATTCGATGGACAACGTCGGCGGCGAAACAAGGTTATGAACCTGCGGTCCAACAATTGTTGCTGTTGCAAAACGGTAGATTCACCGATGTACCTACAAGGTACCGAATCGAGTTTGCCGAAGATGGCGATTCCAATGACTTCAAAATCAAAAAAGACCGTAATTATTTCCCGGACATTGATCCCAATATCCAACAACGCGACCTCCCGATATGACAATTTATCGCCCTGAAACACAGCGGCAAACGCAGATACGATATTGGCTTACCTTAATATTCAGCGGCCTACTCTCCGCTTGCAGTGCTCCTCCAACCAAGGCGCCCGCTCCAACCGCTCTTGATTCGGATGTCGTCGCCATGCCCAGTATCGGTAACGCCGTATCTCGCCAATCGGTAGCGGGAGTGAAACCGATGACTGCATCCGAGTTAGTTGCTTGCGCCCAACGTATTATTAAAGCCAAGGAAGATTCAGTGGCCTTGCAAAAGGAAAATGTCAAACTCGCGGCTGAAAAAACGGAATTGTACGAACAAACTCAAGCGTTGGATGAGCTACGCGGACGTATACAAGCCGACAGCATCAAGGCCGTGAACGATTTCAACCGACGCATCCAAATAAATCACGATGATATCAAAACATATAACGCAGCCGTCAACGCCTATAACGACAAGGCAAACGCCCTGAACCTACTGAATGGAAAATACAACACCGAATGCGGGAATCGATCCTACAGACAATCCGATTACGCTAATCTAAAGCCAGACTTGAAAGCGGCAATTGATTCCAAGTCCGAGTTTTCCGATATCCCGCTTATCGAGGAGGATAGTAACGCTGTAAGTGCTCCCGCGAGAAACTCGGGACAATTTCATATTCCCGCCCGCTCAACACGCTAACCTGTTGATCGCTTTGGGATATTCTTACTTAATCTTTGCGATTGCGGTCTTGATCCTGTCAGCGTGTACCCAGTTGCAACCGGCCCGTGTTAGTGATCGTCTAGGCATCGTCAAATTGACCGTCCCCGGCCACTGGTATGACGATACGTCGCAATACCTTGCCGAGTTAAATAGAATCTCTGCAAACCATCCGCCGGACAGCGGAATCCAGTCGTTGCTAATGCTGAAACGGCGCGACCATCTTGCTGATTGTAAGTTTCGAGAGCTACGCTACACCTCCAATGAAGTCGGATACGCTTGGGATTTTGCCAAACTGGCGTCTGAGATTGCTTACGTCAGAAATCGAGTCCTGATGGGTTACGGTATCAATCACTATCTGGAATACGGCCTATCGGTTCCTTGCTGCGATTCCAAACGTTCCGACCGGGCGATACGAATTGCTTTCGAGGCTATTAAACTGAATGGCCAATACAACGGCTGGCAAACCACGCACAAACATTGGTTCAGCAAGGATACGGCTGATAGATCAGCGGCATTAACTATTACCGCGATAATCGGTTCGAACCAAGCCAAGAACAATTCGCCGAAATTTTCTATAGCGGCCGAATGTGCCGTGGACGCCGGGAATGAGGCCCTTCTTGAATCCGTAGAACAAGATGTGTGGGCTCTTCTTCATACAATGTCGTTAAATCAGTAAATTCTGCTCGATACACGCAACCACGGCGGCCGAAGGTCTCATACCCAAGCATTCGGCTCGAATCATAGGATTACCGCCGCGAGAAAACTCGATACATTCAAGAGTCAGCCGAGATACAAACCTAAGTTTCTAAGCCGACTCGGGCTTGGACCACGCCACCGGCGACCGCTAGGTCTCCGATCTGTTTCGCCGATGGCGTTTCGGGCCAGTGTCCTGTTCAGCGTTTCAAGCCGCCTCCCCCACCAACTCCAAGCCCCTAAACACCGAGCAGCGAATAAATACATCCAAGGTCGGCGCCAGTTGTTTTTGCATGCAGAACTTGGCGACCAGTTTGGTCAGACCCTTGATATCGCGGCCGGAGGCGCCGGGAAACAAGTCCACCAGTTTCTCGATCAGTTCGTCAGAGATCGGCAGCGAGAACTGTTCGGTCATCACCTTCCAGATTTTGCGGCGGTCGGCGCTGTTCGGCGAGTGGTAGCGAATCATCGCGATGCAACGGGAGATGATGGCTTCGTCGATGTCGTCGACCCGGTTGGTGGTCAGAAACAACAGGCCGTTGAAGTATTCCAGCACCCGCAGGAACACGCCGACCACGGCATTGGAGGCCAGGTTGTCGGCGCGCTTCTTAATGTACACATCGGCCTCGTCGATCAGCATCACCGCGCCCCAGCGCTGGGCGCGGATCAGGGTTTCCTTCAGGGTTTTCTCCATTTCGGCGACGTTCAAGCCGAGCTGGCCGGAATGCACCCGGTACAGCGGCCGCTTGATGATTTCCGAATACACCTCGGCGGTCAGGGTCTTGCCGACCCCGGCCGGCCCGGCGCACAGCACCGTGGTACCGCCGGATTTGCCTTCGACGATGTCGTCCATCAGCATGTCCATTTCGGCGGTCAAGATGTCGATCAGATCGGTTTGCTCCGGCGGCAGGATCAACTTTTGTTTCAGTTCCGGCTGGTAGACGTAGGGCTGCATATCGTCGACATGGACCCAGACGTGGTGGTGCAACTCCAGATGAAACAGCAGGATGTAGCCGTGTACCGGCAGTTCGGTGAACAAGCCCTTGCCGACCTCGGCCTTGGCTTGCTCCATCTGGCTCTCGGTCTTGCTGTCGTAGCGCATGCTTTTGCCGGCCTTGCGCAAATAGGTGCCGAAGATGTCGCCGGAGGCTTCCAGCGTCAGCACCCGGTCGCTGAGGATATTTTCGTCGTTGACCAGCCGGCACGCGCCGCCGCCGGACGACAGCACCACGGTATTTTTGCGGGTCCAGTCGTTGCTGCGGTGGCTGGCGGTCGGGTCTTCGGCGTAGATGCCGGTACCCCAACCGGAGAATTGCTCGCCGTAGCGGCCGCGCCAATCGAAATAGCGGGCAGCTGCGTCATCGTAACTGGCCGTCAACTCGGCGGTCTCCTTCAAATAACCCTTGCCGGCAAAGATTTCGGGAATGGTTTTGTGGTCCAGATCCTTGCCGCGGATAACCAGGGTTTCGATGGCGATCTTGCCCTTGCTGTTGGCTTTTAATTCAATCAGGATGCGCCCGGCTTCTTCCTCGCCCGGCGGCGTGTAATCGACGCGGGTAACTAAATAAGCCAGGGTTCGGCCGCCATGCTCGACGTGAAACAACCAGCCGTGAATCGCGCCGTCCAACAAGTAGCTCGCGATGTCCGGCAGCAGTTTTTCCAGATCGTCCGGTCCGTAGCGGCGGTGATCGTCGGTTAAGGCTTGCCGCAACGCCGTCAGCAGCGCGGCCTGTTGCTGATAACTCTCGCCTTGTTGGGCGTAAATGCCGGCCAACGTTTCCATCTCGACGCCGCTGAGTTGATCGTAAAACACCTGGGCTTTATTGCCGAAACGCAGTTGCTCGTTCAAGCCGGTCAGGCGCGGGTGAGCGGTCAACAGTTGCTGAAGATGCGGTTTATCTATGGACAGTTTCATCGAACGATTCCTTATCAAAGCGGCGAAAAACAAAATGGGTTAGCGAGCGTGGACTCGCGGTCGAGGCAAAATCAACGCTGGTTACTCTGAACACCGGTGAGCGAGACATCTCTGTGTCGGAAGGTCTTCGATCGCGGTTAAAGCCGCGCTTACACCCACCTTTTTCAATCTCCCGAACGCAAGCTCTTTCACAAACATTAGCCGGCTTCTGCTCCACTCAACCGGTGCTAGCCTCTCCGTCCGGTTGGGGTAACGCCAAACACAGCAATTCGGCCAAATGCAGCGGCTTGGCGAAGCCGCCGCCAACAATTTGTTCGCGGCAGGAAAATCCGCTGCCGACCAATAGCGCATCGGGCTCTGCGCGTAGCGCCGGGAACAAGGCCAGTTCGGCCATCGCCTGGGCATCGTCGTAATGTTCGGCTTCGACGCCGAAGTTACCGGCCATGCCGCAACAGGACGACTCGATCAGTTCGAACGACAAGCCGGGAATTTGCTTCAAAATTTTGCGGACCGACTTGATCGAGCCGACCGCTTTCTGGTGGCAATGACCGTGCAGCAGCACCCGCGATTGACTCGGGATCGCTTGAAAAACCAGATTCCAGCGCTTGGCGCTTTGCTCGCGGACGATAAACTCTTCCAGCAGCACGACTTTTTCGGCCAGTTTGCCGGCCGATTCGCCCAAATCCAGTTTCAGATATTCGTCGCGTAAACTCAGAATGCAGGATGGTTCCAGACCGACGATGGCGCGGCCGACGTCGATATGCTCGCTCAACGCGGCCAGCATCCGGCGAGCCTCGGCGCGAGCTTGGTCGAGCATGCCGTTGGAAAAATAGGTGCGCCCGCAACATAGTGGCCGCTGGTCTTTGTCGGTGGGGGACGGTGCCGCGACATGGACGTGGTAGCCGGCCGCCGTTAGCAAATTTTTTGCCGCCTCGGCCGAGGCCGGGTTGAAGTAGTAATTGAAGGTGTCGACCAGCAGTACAACTTGCCGATCACTCAGATCCGGGTGCAGAACCAAACTGGATTGTCGCGGGACTTGGAACGGACGCTCGGCCGGCAGCGGCAATTCCGCCTTGGCGCTGATGCCCAACACCGATTGCGCCAGTTTGGCCAGCAGCGGCGAACGGTTACGCCACGCGATCAACCGACGCAGCACCGGCCACTTCAGTAATTTGGGCAGATGCCCCCACAATTGGCGGCGCAACGGCAGGCCGCGCCGGGCCGCTTGCTGAGCCAGGAATTCGGCCTTGATCGCCGCCATGTCCACTTCGTTTTCGCATTCGCGCCTGCAACCCTTGCAGGCCACGCACAGATCCATCGCGGCGACCAAGGCCGGATCGAACAGCGCTTCCGCGTCATCGGCATTCAGCGCGGCTTTCAGCAACTTAACCCGTCCGCCCGGCGACAAATCCGGATTGCCGCTAACCCGAAAGCTCGGGCACATCACGCCCTTGTCGGCCTGCTGCTGGCATTGCTTGCTGCCGATGCAAACCGCGATCGCCTTGGCAAAATCGGCACCGTGCTTGGGGATGTCGGCGTAGGCATCGCCCATGCCGGCATTGCGGTAGGACGACCAGTCCAATAACAACTTCATAAATGCTGAACGAGTGAAAACCAGCATCAAGCAAAAACGAAGCCACCCTGCTCCGCCGGCCGAAATCGCTGGTTAGCGGCGAACGCAACGCGGCTGGGCCAGCGCCGATTGTCGCAAAACCGACAATCAATGGCCGGCGCGAACGATTTACCACAGACTTTACGGGCTTAATCCGGCGAGAACCGTTGGAATAGCGACAACTCAACGATCAAGCCCTTGGCGTAAGCGCGGTTTCACCCGCCAACCCGGCTCAGCGCGTGGACTCGTCTATGCGCCGGATTAATTTCGGCACAAAACTTGCGGAAATTAGGCTTTCAAAAAATAACGAGGAAACCCACCGTGGAATTGGAAAACTGCGCCTGTCGCTATTTCATCAGCTACAGCGGCGTCAAGCTGCCGCTGAAACTGGTTAACGAACTGCCCGACGCAAGCCATCTGGAAAACCGCAACACCTACTTTCGCGGCTTTTTCGACGGCGACGAACGGCTATTGCTGCTGGAAAAACTGGTTTACGGCGACGTAGAACTGCGCCATCAATATAGCTATCACGGTAACGGCACGTTGAGCCAAGCGGAAATCACCGACGTGGACGGTGAGATCACGGTACTGAGCTTCGACGAAGCCGGTCAAGCGCTAGACTGATCGCACCGGGCCAAATCCGCTAGGTGTCGCGTTCCGGTTCGTTGGGATCGGTCAACTCCAGCAAATCGACGACATTGAGCTTGATCGCCAGCCGGGTCAGCTCGATGTCGCTGCCGACGCCCAATTTACGCTTGATCAGGTAATGGCTATTGCAAACGGTCTTGACGCTGATATTGAGCAGTTTCGCGATCTGTGCCGGCGTTCGCGCCGCGACCAATAAACGCAAAATTTCGAATTCGCGCGGTGTCAAGACTTCCAAGGCCCAGCCCTCGCCGCCAAGTTTTTCCATCGCCAACGCTTGGGCCACGGTGCCGCTGAGGACGTGACGGCCCCGCCGCACATCGCGGATGGCTTGCAACAGCGTTTCCGGGTCCTCGTTTTTACCGATATAGCCCAACGCGCCGGCCCGACAGGCCTGCCAAGCGAACGCCGGATTCTGATGCATGCTGAATACCAGGATTTTGGCGCGGGCATCGCGCTGGCGAATCCGGCCGATCAATTCCAAGCCGCTTTGGCCGGGCAAGCTCCAATCGGTGACGACCACGTCGGGGGCGACGTCCCGGAATAAGCCGTAAGCCGTCGCCGCATCGCCGGCTTCGGCCACCAACAACATATCGGGCTGCTTGGCCAGCAAGGCGCGATACCCCTCGCGAACGATGGCGTGATCATCGACCAGCAGGATGCGAATCGCCGCGCCGTTCATTCGACCGCCTGTTCCGGCAAGGGCAGACTGACCCGCACCCGCAGTCCGTGCGGTTGGCGCACGACCAACTCGAACCGACCGCCCAGCGCGGTCACCCGCTCGCGCATGCCTACCAAGCCAATGCCAGGGCCGTCCGCAAACGGTAGGCCTTCGGCACATCCGTCGTCGCTAATCGTCAATTCGGCGCGCTCGGCGATCGTCAAGCAAATCTCGGCCAGACCGGCGCCCGAATGCTTGGCGATATTGTTGATCCCCTCCTGCACCAAGCGGTAAATCGCAGTGGCGGCGTCCGCCGACAAAAGCCGGCAGTCGCCGTCTATTTTTAGCGCGTAGCGGGTGTGGTTGGCCACCGGCCGCTGCCAGGACCGTACCAAGGCAGCCAGCGCGGCCGCCAACCCCAGCTCGTCCAATTCCGCCGGCCGCAGTCGGGTCGTCAAGCCGCGCAATCCGTCATGTAACCCCCGTGTGTAGCGAGCAATCCGTTCGGTTTCGGCCAACAATTCCGGACAGTCGCGACGAGCGGTTTGGGCGATCGCCGCATTGACCGCGTTAATCGCGGCCAGGGCTTGGCCGAAATCGTCGTGCAGTTCGCGGGCCAGATGACGGCGCTCGTCCTCCTGCACTTGCAGCAAGCGCGCCGCCAAGCGCTGGCGCTCGCTCAGCAAACGTTGCTGACTGTCCGCCAAGCGGTTGATCGCCGCGCCAATCAAGCGCCATTCCAACAAGGCGTATTCCGGCAAGCGATAGTCCAGCTCGCCGCGCGCCAGTCTCGCCAAACCGGCCGCCACGTCACCGGCCGGCTGCAACGCCCGGCCAACCGCCAGATAGACCAGTCCGGAAATCGTCAGCACCGTCAGCGCCGACAATTCGGCCAGATCGGTCAAGGTCGCCCAAGCACGCGCCACGGTCAACTCCGCGCCTGCTTCTACAACCACCGTGCCTTTCGAGGCGCTGTTTAAACCAACATCGCGACGGCCGACCGGCTCCGCGCCGAAACCGTGCCGGTACAGCACGTCGAACCAGACCGGCCAAGGCGCCGCCGCCAACGCTGCACCGGTGCAGACATGGCGCATCACGCGGCCGTCCGGTGCTTCAAAGCCGACGCACAAGCCCGGCACGCGGCTGGTTTGCTTCCACAACTCGAAATCCGGAAACCCGGCTGCCGACGGATAGCCTGAACGCTCCATCAATAATTGGTAATCCAGTTGGCGAGCCAGCGAATCGGCGCTCGCGACGACTAACGCATTGACTTGCTTGGCACTGCGTTGCAACGCGTAATACGACATCGCGGACAAGCAGAGTACCGCCGCGACGGCGATGCGGGATAACAAATGCCACTTCAAATTCATCGAGCATGCCTGGAAAAACGGATGGCCTCATTGTAAGCAGCCCGTCCCGAGCTGCCTAGCAAGTACCGCCCGGCGGGCAAATTGCCCGAATCGGCCGGGCAAATCTCGGCTGATCCGCTGGGCCGGGCGGCGTAATCTGGCACCACCTTCGCGAAAGACGATCGCCTCCTCGCTGGCGGCGGTAGCCAAATCGTCCGGTGGGTGGAAATAGAGGCCGGTAGCGCTGCCGCCGATGTCGGCACGCCGCCAATCGCGGCTAGAGCTGCTGCCGAATCGCCGATTTTCATGCCCGAGGGTCAACCGAAGTAATTGATCACTAGGAGATAATCATGACTAAAACATTGCTGAAACCGCTATTGGTTCTAGTCGGGTTGATCGCCGGCCCAGCCCCGGCCGCGCCGCGCATCGCGATCCCCGCTTTCGAGCTAAACGACATTACCTCGCTGCCGAATACGCCGCAAGAAAAACAGCGTACCGCGTCGATGGCGCCGCTGTTGATCGCCGCACTGTCCCACGACCGCGCTTACCTCGGCGAACGCGTCGCGGACGCGGCCTTGACCTCGGCGAACGCCGGCTTCGGCTATTTATTCCACCATCCGGATCTGGCCGCCGATCTGGGCAAGGCTCAAGGCGCGGACTGGATCGTCGTCGCCCAACACAGCAAACCCAGCTTTTTGGTGTCCTATCTTTGGGCATATCTGGTCGATACTCGCAACCGGCAAATTCTGGCCCGCTACGACATCGAACTGAAAGGCAACCACTCCAGCGTCACCGAGCACGCGATTGCCGCGCTGGCGCGCAAAATCCAGCAGAGCTTGGCCGGATCAGGAAACGCGCCGGTTTCTTTCCCAGCGAATCGATAAGCAAAATGCTGGGGGCGCCCCGAATGGGTCCGCGCGGACTGACCGATTCGCGGTCCAATGGTGGGTACTCTGAAAGCCACCGGACGGCCGCCACCCAAACCGGTGTCGGAACGCTGTCAATCAAGGCAAAAGCCGCTCCACCACAGACTTTCATTTCTCGGGGCGGTGCAGCACTTTCATGATCGTTAGGTAGCAAATTAGAAAGTGAGACGTCCCTGCTCGCGGGCCGGCTCGGGAATCTGAGTGGCCCCAGGAGGTTACCGAACCGGCTTAGTTCTACCTTATCAGACTCTTGGTAGTGCTCGTCATTTCGGCAGGGATTGCCGAAATCCAGACCCCACGGACCGATCGAAGCTTGCCATCCATGGCACTGGATGCCCGCTTCCCGGCGAGCATGACAGCGTTGCTTTATTCTGACAAAGTAGAATTAGGCAAACAAACTCAGCAAGCCGTTACTGGCAATCGCCCGCCCGGTCTCGATTTCGTCGATGACCGGGTCGGCAACCGACACCTCCTGCCCAGAGGCTTGACCCTGCCGCCCACGCTGTTGGTCGCCCGCCATTTGAAAACCCTCGCGGCCCGAGCGTTGCTCGGACTGTTGCTGCGACACGTTGACATCGGCCAGATTCAAGTTTTGACCGCCCAGCATCTCCCTGAGCTTGGGAATCGCCGCCTCGATCGCCTCCTTGACCACCGCGTGCTGGGTGGTAAACGTGACGTTGGCCTGATCTTGATTGACATCGATCTTGATCGAAATCGGTCCTAAATGTTCGGGATTCAAGCGAATTTCCGCCGACGGTACCGCCTGATTGTGCATCCACAACAATTTCTGACCGAGCTCGGCATTCCATTCTGGGTGGTTGACCGGCCGTCCAATCACAGTGGCTTCAGGCTGCGGGCCTGCATTGGCCGCGACTCTATTCAATTGGCCCACATCCGCCGCGACCCGCGACCAGCGACTGTCAGCGCTATCGCCACTTTCGGCGGACACTTTAACGGCGGACAGACCGCTGTCGGACGACGGTTGCTGGGGCGCTTGCTCGTTGTTGCCGGTCTGCCCGCCGGCGTTACCGGTCGAGGTTTCAGTGCCCGCGGTGGAACCGATGCTGGTCGCCGCCGAGGCCGTCAAATTCTTGGCGTCGTCACCGGTCAAGTTTGCCAGCAACGCATCCCGGCCGGCCGCGGTTTGCAATTTGGCGGGCTGGCGTTCCTGACCTATCGCCGAAGCGGTTTGCAAGGCGTTGGCCACTTGCTCATCCGTCTGGGCGGAAACCGTCGCGGCGGTCTGGGTAGAAACCTCCGCCGAGGTTTGAGAACCAAGCTCCGCCATCTTGGACGCCGGCACCTTGGTAACGCCAGCGGCGTCCAGTGCGGCTTGTAACTGCTCGGTCAAGTTACGGATCTCGGAATCGTGGCTTTGCTCGGTAGACGTGTCGATCTCGGCGACCGGCGTTGCTTGAGCGGCTTCCGGCGCAGCGGCCTCAAGGCTTTGCAACGATCGCAGCACCTCGGCCAAAGCCTGCAAGGTGTCGTCCAGATCGATTTCGGATTTGGCCGAATCCGCTCCGCCGGCTTGACCGACCGTGGTAGCCGGCAAGCGTTTGCCGAATAACGCGGCAAAGTTTTGCAGGGTTTGCCCGTCGATCACCTGGCCTTCGCTGCCCGAAACTTGGCTCGGCAACGACAAATCGCCAGCGGTGCTTGCGCCGCCGGATGTCATGGCCTGCTGCAAGGCCGTCAACTGCCGCATCAGCGTATCGGAAAACCCGGCCGCACCGCCTTCGCCGGAAAATAAACCGTTCAAACCGTTCAAACCGTTCAAACCGTTCAAACCGTTCAAACCGGCGGCATTTTCGGTGCCGGCCAACAACGAAACCAAATTGAAACCTTGAATATTCATGGCGCCACTCCTCGGACTATATCATCGATCTAAGCACGTCCCGTGCCATCGTCGCGGCGCGAGCGAGCTGCCCGGTCGTCTTGCTCGGCTTGCTCGCGTTTTTGTTCGGTTTTCGCTTCGTCGACGGCCGCCAATTCCTTGACGCGCTTCAAACTTTTAGTGCGCTGATGGCATTGTTCCCAAAGTCCACGGGCTTTTTGCAAATCCCTTTCGCATTGCAGCACCTGGCGGCGCTGACCTTCGATCGCCCCGTCCAGCTTGTCGGCGAACGCTCGAAACTCCAGCAACTGACCAACGTTAATCCCGGCCCGCTGACGTGCCTCGAAACGCTGCAAATACTCCAGCCGATATTGAACCAGTTGATCGAGCTGGTTTTGCTGATCGGCGAGCCGTTGCTGGCTGACGCCCATCGCCTCCAACGCTTCGCGTTCCTGGCGAACGTATAAATCGACTATGACATTCAGGCGCTGAGATTTTTTCATCGGCCGCCCAGTAATTGCGCCAGCTCGTCAATGCTACGACTCAAATCGACCGATTCGTCCATGTCCTGCCGCAGAAACGCCATGATGGCAGGATTGCGCTCGATCGCCTGATCGATGCGCGGATCGGCGCCGGGCCGGTAAGCGCCGACGCTGATCAAGTCGCGGTTTTGCTGGTAAGTGGAATACAAACGCCGCAAATCGCGAGCCATGCGCATGTGCTCGTTATCCACAATATCCGGCATCACCCGGCTAACCGACGCTTCGACGTCGATGGCGGGATAATGGCCCGAGTCCGCCAGCGCCCGCGACAACACGATATGCCCGTCCAACACGCCGCGAGCCGCGTCGGCGATCGGGTCGTTGGTGTCGTCGCCCTCGGCCAGCACGGTGTAAAACGCGGTGATCGAGCCGCCACCTTCGTCGCCGTTGCCGGCCCGCTCCACCAACTGCGGCAATTTGGCGAATACCGACGGCGGATAACCCTTGGTGGCCGGCGGCTCGTCGATGGCCAACGCGATTTCGCGGTAAGCCTGGGCATAGCGGGTCAAGGAATCCATCAACAGCAGCACGTTCAAGCCCTGGTCGCGAAAATATTCGGCGATCGCCGTCGCCAATAGCGCGCCATGCACCCGCATCAGCGGCGAATCGTCGGCCGGCGACGCCACCACCACCGCGCGGCTCAAGCCTTCCTCGCCCAGGATCTTCAACACAAATTCGTTCACCTCCCGGCCGCGCTCGCCGATCAGGCCAACGACGACGATGTCGGCATTGGTGAATTTGGTCATCATGCCCAGCAGGATGCTCTTACCGACACCGGTGCCGGCGAACAAGCCCATCCGCTGACCGCGGCCGACGCTGAGAATTGAGTTGATGGCTCTGACGCCGACATCCAAGGCTTCGCGGATCGGTTTGCGGGTCAGCGGATTGATCGGCACGCCGGATAGCGAGACCTTGGCATCGGTGATCAAAGGTCCCTTGTTGTCCAGCGCCTGACCGGCGCCGTCCAGCACCCGGCCAAGTAAGCCGAAACCGACGCCGACCAGGCTGTCCTGCCCGAGCGGAATCACCCGGCAACCCGGCTCCAGGCCATGGGTATCGCCGGTTGGCATCAAAAACAAGCGGGCTCCGGAAAAGCCGACGACTTCGGCGGAAATGACTTTGCCGGACTTGGTGACGACGCGGCACAGCGAGCCGATCGAGGCTCGGCAACCCTCGGCTTCCAAAGTCAGCCCCACCATTCGGGTCAAGCGGCCTTCGACGATTAACGGCGGCGGCTCGAGCAAACGTTGCCGATATGGTTGCAAACGTGCCAACCACAACCGTCCACGGTCCGGCGTGGGAATCATCGCTGAGCGTCTTGGCGGCGTTCGCCGCCCAAAACCGTGGCTATCACGGCGGCCAAACGGGTTTCGACGCTGGCATCGACGCTGGACACTTCGGTTTCGACGGTGCAACCGCCTCGACTCAGTAGGGGATCTTCCCGCAAGCACCAAGGCGGCATGCTTTCGTCCAGGCTCAACGCGGTTTTGACCAACGCCGCGTCTTCGGGATGCAGATTGACGGTAATTTTTTGCGAGGCTAGCGGCAGGGCCTTGACGGCTTCGCGCACCACCGCGACGACTTCGCCGGGTTCGGTTTTCAGTTCGCGGCGGACTAATTGGCCGGCTATCGCGCAGGCCAGTTTGACCAATTCTTCTTCGACGGCGGCGTCGAGCGTTCGAAACGGCTCGCTCAAGGCTTCGAGCAGCACATTCAGTTCGGCGGCCTGCTTTTGCAGCAAGTGCAGGCTTTCTTCGTAACCCTGCCGCCGTCCCTCTTCCAAGCCAATCTCGCGCCCTTCTTCCATGCCCTGTTGCCGACCTTGCGCGTAGGCTTCCGCGTAAGCCTGTTTTTGGATCGCTTCGATTTGATCGACCGTCAAGGTTTCCGTGGCTTCCTTGACATCGACGGGTTCGGAGCGCGGCGCGCTGAAATCCTGCAAATCGGTCCAGCGATTCAGCGCTTGCAGCTCGGCGTCGGAGAATTTATTGCCCTTAGACGAATTCATCGCCGCCGCCGCCGCCTAACGAAATTTCCCCGGCGTCGGACAAGCGTTTGGCGATCGCCAGGATGTCTTTTTGCGCGGCTTCGACTTCGCTGAGGCGAGCCGGCGGCGCGGCTTCGAGGTCGTCGCGCAGCATTTCCGCCGCGCGGCGGGACATGTTGGCGAAAATCTTGTCGCGTAAGGCGCCGTCCACGCCGCGCAAAGCCAACAGCAATTGGTCGGTGGAAACTTCGCGTAGCAGGGTTTGAATGCCGCGGTCGTCGACGTTGACCAAATCGCCGAATACGAACATTTTGTCCTGAATACGTTGAGCCAGATCGGAATTGGCTTCGTTGATGTCTTGCATCATCGGATCGCTGACCGTGCTTTCGATGAAATTGAGAATATTGGCGGCAGCGTCGATACCGCCGATTTGCGATGACTTGACGCCTTCGCTGCCGGTCAATTGTTTTTCCATGATGTCGTCCAGCTCGCGCAATGCCGCGGGCTGCACGCCTTCCAGCGTGGCGATGCGCATCAGAATGTCGGAACGCATGTTTTCCGGCAGCATCGTCAGCACATCGGCCGCCTGATCGGCGTCCAACAAGGACAAAATGATCGAGATGATTTGCGGATGTTCGAGACGGATCAAGTCGGCGATCGAGCGGGTATCCATCCATTTGAGCTGCTCGATACCCTTGCTGTTGGCGCCCAACAAAATCCGGTCGATGATACTGCCGGCCTTGTCGGCACCCAATGCGTTGGTCAGCATCGCCCGGATGTATTCGTCGGAATCCAAACCCAGGCCGGTTTCGTTCTTGATCTGAATAATGAACTCTTCCAAGACCTGATCCACCATCCCCGAGCTGATGGGTCCCAGTTGCGCCATCGTCGAGCCGATCAATTGCACTTCCTTGGGTCCCATGTGGCGCAGTACCGTCGCCGCCCGGTCCTGACCGACGGCCAGCAGCAGCAGCGAGGCGCGCTGGGCATGGGATAGGTCATTGGGATCCTCAGCCATTGTCCTTCAACCAGGTTTTGATGACTTGGGCGACCAGTTTGGGATCTTCGTCTATCAGTTTTTGCACGTATTCCAGCCTTTTTTCGTAGCTTTGCGGGGCTTCCAGCAGCAACAAATCCTCGGCGCCGGTCGTGATCGTCCGCACCTCGCCGGTTTCTTCATCGACCTTGACGGCGACCGGCACCGGCCGGCCTTCTTCGTCGAAGCGCACGATACCCCCGGACGCCTCGGCAATGGCCTTGGCCTCTTCCAACGCTTCGATCTGCGCTTCCTTGGCGATCAAGGTCCGCACCGCCGGCCTCAGCACACCCAAAATCAACATCAGCACCACCAGCACGGCCGCCAATTGCCGCATGCTACCGCCAAACCAAGCTTGTTGCCAGAACGGTTCGCTGGGCACTTCTTCCAGCGCTTCCGGCATTTTGAAAGCCACGTTGGTCACAGTGACCTGATCGCCGCGACTGTTGTCGAAGCCCACCGCCTGCTTGACCAAATCGCGTAATTGGTTGAGTTCTTCCTGGGAATACGGCAGTTGGCCGAATTGTCCGTCCGCCTGAGCGACCTTTTTGTTATCGACGACGACCGCCACCGACAGTCGCCGCAACGCGCCGGTAGCGAGCCGCGTGTGGGTAATGGTTTTATCGAGTTCGTAGTTGCGGGTCGCGCTTTTGCTGGTGGAACCGGTTTCTCCGCTGGTTTCGGTTTTCTCCTGGCCGCTGGCAACTTCCGGCGCCACGCCTGTCGGCGGCGGCTGGTTGGATAACGCGCCCGGAACGCCTTGCACCTTGGATTGCGAGTTTTTGTCTTCCTGGGTTTGCTCGCTGCGTAGCGCCGGCAAATCGGGGTTGAACATTTCCTGGGTTTTTTCGGTCACCGTAAAATCGACGTCGGCGGAAATCTGCGCCCGCATGCCGTCGCCGCCAACCAGCGGCGTCAGAATATTCTCGATCCGCCCGCGCAGGTGTTCCTCCAGATTGCGTTTGTAATCGAACTGCTTACTGGATAGGGACATATCCTCCGAGGTTTCCTTGCTGTTCAGCAAACGGCCTTTTTGATCGACGACGGTGACTTGGCCCGGCTCCATCAACGGCACGCTGGACGATACCAAGTGGACGATGGCTTCGATTTGTTCCTTTTCCAAGCTGCGGCCCTGATACAGCTCGACCACGACCGAAGCGCTGGGTTTTTTACGTTCGCGGACGAAGACCGACTGTACCGGAATCGCCAGCAACACCTTGGCGGATTTGACGTTTTGGATGGTTTGCACGGTCAACGCAATCTCGCCTTCCAAGGCCCGCTGAAAGCGCATCTGTTCGACGTTTTTGCTGGCGCCGAAACCGTTGTCCTTGTCGAGCAACTCGTAACCGAGGCTGGTGCTGCGCGGCAGACCTTGCGCGGCCAGCTTGAGCTTGACTTCGCGGACTTTTTCGGCCGGCACCATGATCGTTCCGGTACCGGTCTCGACCTTATACTCGACGCCTAGCTTGGTCAACGCATCGAGGATTTCGGTGGCATCTTTTTCGGCGACTGCCGGAAACAATAAGTCGTAATGTTGCTCCTGCGACCAGAGCACGACGGCAACCCCAATAGCGACGCTTAAGGCCAGGCCCAACATCAAGCCCAATTGGTTGGACAGCGGCAGTTTGCTCAGGCTTCTCAACGCCGTCTGCATTCTGCCCTTGTCCGTCGTCACCATCGGCAACGCGCTTTCCATCGGTAGGTTTCGGTCTATTTCGCTCATGGCTCACAGCATAGCAGCTTACATGGACATGCCCATAACGTCCTTGTAGGCATCGACCAGTTTGTTGCGGACTTGCAGCATGGCCTGGAACGATACGCTGGCTTTTTGCGAGGCGATCATCACCTCGGCCAGACTAACGTCCGGCTTGCCCATTTCGAAGGATTGCGCCATGTCGTTGGCGGTTTGCTGAGTGCGGTTCACCGAGTCGATCGATTGCTTCAACATCGCGGCGAAATCGCCGGAATTGTCGCCAACCGGCGGTTTGCCGCCGGCTTCGATGGACATGATCCGCATTTGAGCCAGGACTTGGTTGATATTCATATCTGACATAAAAATGACTCGCTGGTGATTTTATATCGGACAAGCAGATTTCAAGCCAATTTTTAACAAGGAACCAACACCCCGGCCTCCTTCATCCGGGCAATTTTATAACGCAAGGTGCGCGGGCTGATTCCCAACCGCTCGGCCGTGGCCTTGCGGCTGCCGCTGGCCTCATGCAGCATCTGCAGGATGATCTTTTCCTCGGCCGAACGCACGCCTTCATCGAGACTGGCACTGCAAAGAGCCCCCGCCGCCTCGGCAGCCCCATCGCTCGGCGAGGCAAGGCTTTGCAGTTCGGCCGGCAATTCCGGCAAGATTTCGCAGCCCTCTTCGAATATCAACTCGGCGCAACCGATTCGACCGTTGTTTTGCAGAATCAGCGCGCGCTGTATCACGTTCTCCAGTTCGCGCACGTTGCCCGGCCAGCGGTATTGTTGCAAGCGAACGGCGGCTTCCGGCTCTATCGTGCAGGCCGGCCGACCATGCGGGCTGTGTTTCGCCAACAATTCGTAGGCCAGCGGCAGCACATCGCCGGGACGCTCGCGCAAGGGAGGGATGCGTAACGGAAATACGCTCAATCGGAAATACAGATCCTCGCGAAACCGGCCCTCGTTAACATAGGACTTCAATTTCCGGTTGGTAGTCGCCAAAATTCTGACGTTCAGTGCAATCTTGCGGTGACTGCCCAGCCGTTCAACTTCTTTTTCCTGTAAGACTCTGAGCAATTTAGCCTGCAAGGCCAAATCCATCTCGGATATTTCATCGAGCAATAACGTGCCGCCGTGAGCGAGCTCGAATTTGCCGGGCATCGACTGCACCGCGCCGGTAAACGCGCCTTTTTCGTAACCGAACAACATCGCCTCCAGCATGTTTTCCGGGATTGCCGCGCAGTTGATCGCTTCGAACGGACCTTGATGAAAGTGCGAGTTTCGGTGTATGTACCGCGCCAACACTTCCTTGCCGGTGCCGCTTTCGCCTTCCAGCAACATGGTCACATCGGTCTTCGCGACCTTGGCCGCGAGAGCGTACAATTTTTTCATCAATGCGTCGGCGACGACTCTTTCGCACTGCTGGGGTTGCGGACCTTGAATAAATCCCGCCACCTTGTCGAGCAGAACGCCGGCTTCGAAGGGTTTGATCAGATAATCGGCGGCGCCGGCCTGCATCGCTTCGACCGCTTTCGGAATCGTGCCGTAAGCCGTCATCAGCAATACCGGCGGCGCCTCGGGCTTTTGCTGGAGGTTTTGCAATAACTGATAGCCGTCCATTACCGGCATCTGCACGTCGCTGACGATTAGCCGCGCCGTTTGCCGGGACAACAAGCCCAACGCGTCGGCGCCGTTTTTCGCTGACTTGACCTGATAGCCGGCCAGTTCCAACGTGTCGCACAAGGCTTCGGCCAAAGCCGGGTCGTCTTCGACGATCAATACGTCACACGGTTTCATAGCATTCTCCGCGGCCGGCGACACCGGCCGATAAACTGGGTTCGTAACGGGTTGATGGCAAAATTAACGTAAAACGGCTGCCGCGTTCGGGCAAGGGCCGATAAGTCGCCCGGCCGCCATGCGCCTTGGCCACGCTATCGACAACCGCCAGTCCGAGACCGGTGCCGTTAGCCTTAGTTGTGAAAAACGGTTCGAACAGGCGCTCCCGGCGCGGTTCGGGCACGCCCGGCCCATCGTCGACCACTTCGATGAGCAAATCGCCCACCTCGCCGGCCGTCGCGGTCAAAATGACACACCGGGCTCCGGCCTCTACGGCGTTGGTCAGCAAATTCAGCAACGCGCCGAGCAATGCATCCTGGTTCCCGGTCAAACGTGCGATACCGGATCGGTCCTCGAGCGTAAAATCGCAAGTCAGCGCATCCGCACTATCCGCCAACAATAGCCACAAGGTTTGCAACTCGAAGTCCTGCATGGCCATTCGGCCTTGCTTGGCGAAAATCAGCATATCGTTAACCTGCCTTTCCAAATAGTGCAGGCGTTCCAGTATCTTGGCGGAGAATTGCAGGCGCTTGTCGCCGCTCAAGCCCGGCGTATTGATTTGCGAGGCGTACAGAATGGCGGTCGATAGCGGTGTGCGCACCTGATGGGCCAATCCGGCCACCATCTCACCCATCGCGCTCAATTGCTTTTGACGGGCCAATAAATTCTGCAGGGAACGCAATTCGGTAACGTCGGACAATAAAATCAGCTGCTCCGCGCCGTTACCCAAGGCGCTGTAGGTGATGTTGACGGTACGGCCGTCACGCAGTTGCCTCTCGTGCGGGGAATCGAACACCGGCTGCAGACTGCGACCAACGACTTGCCACCAACTCTCGCCCAATAAGGGCTCGCCGAGGAAATCCACCGCGTAGCCGTTGCAATCGATCACCACCCCTTCTCGGTTCAGCACGATCACCGCGGCAGGCAGCGCCGCCAGAATTTGTTGCAAACGGCTGGCCAGTCTTTCCTTTTCGATCAAGGTGTTCACGCGTTCGTCGCGCGCCGCCGCCAGTTCGCGATTCAGAGCGGTCACTTGCTCTTCCAACCCGTGATAGGACTGGGCTAGATTTTCGGACAAGGCATTGAAGGCCCGAAACGCATCGGTCAAACGTTCGGCTTGCCGTTGTTGGTGATAGCTGAAAGTCTCCATAATCTTGACGCCTAGTGGTTACGCCAGGCAAAAAGCAAAAACCGGACCATGAATAATTTACACATATTTTCAACCACTTAAACCATCACGCCAAGATTTTGGCGCCGCTCTCCCGCAGTCTGGCAAGTTCGATAGAACGGGTATCGATTCAATCGCGCGATACGGCTGGTGGCGGGACCTCTTTCAGGCTATGCTATCGGAGCTAACCAATCACCGTCATAACGCCATGCACAAGCATCCGCCCGAAATTCGCCCACCGTTACGCCGGATTCCCGCCGCGTTGTTGCTTGCTTCGACCTTGTCGCCGTTTCAAGCCGCTATTTCCGACGAAATTCGAGCCGGTCAATTTTACGAGCAAGCGATTCAGGCACAGCAGAATCAAAATTTACCGGAAGCGATCATTGACCTAAAAAATGCGCTGCAAGAAAACCCCAACTATGTCGCCGCGCATATTTTATTGGGCGAAATCTACCTCAAACAACAGTCGCTGTCGGAAGCCGAGGTGCAACTGACTCAGGCCAAGCAATTGGGCGCCGATCAAGCCCTGCTCATTAAGCCACTGGCGCAGTTGTACTTGTATCAGCTCAAATACGATCAATTGATTAAGGAAATCGATCCCAGCCGATTCAGCCGGGATCTGCAACCCACCCTTCACTTGTTTCGAGGCCACGCTTATGTGCAATTGGGAGAACTCAGCGCCGCTCTTAACGAATACGATATGGCCAGCCAAATCAATCCGGGACAAATCGACTCGCTGATTGGGCGCGCCAATACCTTATTACGTCGCGGCGATATCGACGGCGCGCGGACCGCCACGGACAAGGCACTGCAGATGAAGCCCGACGATCCCGGCGTACGCTTCGTTATAGGCTCGATCAAGCATTCTCAAGGAGACCTAAATGGGGCGTTGACGGAATACGACGCCACCTTGGCGGCCCAGCCGGAACATCTTGACGCCCGCCTGGCCCGCATAGGGATACTGATGGATCAGCATCGTGACGATCAGGCCCTACAAGATTTGGACTACGTCAAGGAACATTATTCGTTCGACCCAAGAGGCAACTATCTAAGATCAGTCATTCTGGCGCGCAACAATCGAATCGACGAGTCGGTCAAGGAACTCAATACCGCGGCGGATACGTTAGTCAATCTAAAGCCGGAACTAGTAACCGCCCACGCGCAGACCTTGATGTTGTCAGGCTTGGTAAACTTCGGCCTGCAGCGCTACGATATCGCGATAAACCATTTGCAGCTGTACGTCCGCCAATTTCCGGAACAAATCGGTGGCTATAAATTGCTGGCATCGGCACTGCTTGCGAAAAACGAACCGGAACAAGTGATTACCCTACTCAAACCGGTATTAGTCCGAAATCCTCGGGACTATCGCCTGATGTTTTTACTGGGAAGCGCCTATATGCGCACCGGCAGACACGATTTGGCCAGCACCATGTTGGAGAAGGCTTCGGCTTTAAGCGCGGATGGTGAGCAAATCCACACCGAAATTGGCTTAAACCTGCTGTCGATGGGGCAAGAGCAGATGGCCGCCGAAGAGTTGGAAGCGTCATTCAAAAACAACCCCGGCAATACTCAGGCCGGAACCCATTTAGTGTCGATTTATATCAGCCGGGGCGAATCCGCAAACGCGCTACGCGTTGCAAAGGCCATGGTTGAACAAGCGCCGAAAAATATTACACTGATCAACTTAATGGGCACCGCCCAAGTCAGCGCGAAACAATACAAACAGGCCAGACAAAGTTTTGAACGCGCGATCGAACTGGAACCTAATTTCGTAGCCGCTTATGTGAATTTGGGCCGATTGGATGCAGCCGAGAATAAACTCGATGCTGCAAAATCCAGACTGGAAAACCTGCTAAATAAACAAACCGATAATGTGACGCTGATGACGGAGTTGGCGCTGATCGAACTGGCCGCCGGGAATCCCGAACGCGCGGAGTCCTGGCTGGCCAAGGCCCGCAAAGTCGATCAAAAGTCCATACCGGTTCTACTGGCGCTGATCGAAGTCAAATTACACACTGGCAAAACCACGGAAGCCGTCAGTATCGCCGAAGCCGCCGAACTCATCGATAAAAACGACCATAAAGTGCTGGACGCGCTTGCGCGCTGCTACTTGGCGAACAATAGCCGAGATCGAGCGCTGGCAATTTACATCCGCATGGCGGATCAAGCCAGACTGAGCGCGAAACTGCTCTACAAAGTCGCCCGTCGTCAATTGGACGCCGAAGACCAATATGAAGCCATCAAAACGTTAAAGAAAGCGGTCCTGGCCGACCCTAAACATCTGCCGTCGCAGATCGCGCTGGTGGAAACCGAGCTGAACTACGGTAAACCGGTTTTTGCGCTTAGCCGCGCCGAAAATTTACGTCAGCAGTACCCAAACCGAAGTTTCGCCCGCACCTTGTTGGGCGATATCGCGATGCATGACAAAAATTACGCATTAGCCGTAACTCACTTTCAGGAAGGCTTCAATCTGGAGCCTAACTCGCAAGTATTGATGAAGTTGTTCGACGCTTTAAAGCAAACCGACCGGGCCTCGGAGGCTTACGATCTGCTGAGTAACTGGATCGAAAAACACCCGGAAGATAGCGTCCCGCTGGCGGCGCTGGCCGAAGAAAACATGCGTGCCGGCAGATTTGCCGCCGCCGAAAAACAGTACGATAAGCTCTTGAAAAAATTCCCGGACGAACCACAGTTTTTAAACAATCTCGCCTACGTATACTTCAATCTGGGCAATCCCAAAGCTCTGGTTTTAGCGGAAAACGCCGTCAAATTGGCGCCCGAGCATCCTTCGGCAAACGACACATTAGGATGGATTCTGGCCAATACCGGGAACCCGGAAAAAGGCCTTCGCTACCTACGCGACGCACACTCTCGTTTATCCGGCGACCCGGAAATTCGCTACCATATTGCCGCGGCGTTAGAAATGCTGCAGCGGAATGACGAAGCCAAGGCCGAGTTGCAAGAAGCTTTGAATAGTGGCCAATCATTTAACGGGATCGACAAAGCAAAGATTTTATTGGAAAAACTCAACCGCTAACTCTCATGTCGGCTTATTTTACACGCGCAGTCCCCCGCCCCTCACAAGCAACACCAAGCAATTGAAATTGCATATAAATCAAATATACGCACATTTCTTGCTGTAAAAATATTGACGCTTCCCGCTTTAATCCTTCAGTACAGTGTTTCTATATCGGAAATTATAGAGAATACCGGGCGAGCACACCTGCTAAATACGGAGATCCCCAAATGACTAGAACATACTTAGTGCTGGCAGCCTTCATTCTTTCGCCACTTTCCGCGCACGCTACCGCCTGGAATTTGTTAAATACTGCGAATTGTTTAAATGGCTGTACGGCAAACTACCCAACTTACTCTCCGACCTCTGGCAACAGTCAGGCATTCTCATCATCCACGGCTGGCGCGCCTAACCTAACGGTATCGGCATTTTCAACGTCGTCCACCTCAGCCACACCCGCATCAACTTTTGCCGCAGCAACCCTGGCATTGTATTCCGGTTACGGCTTAGGGGCGACCGCCGCTAGTAACGACGGAACACTCGGCAGCCAGCCGGACCATGCGTTCGACAATGATGGCAGCGCGTCGTCATATACCGACTACGCGCCTGACGGAAACGTCGACGCGGCGTTGCTGTATTTTGGCCCCAACGGTGTCGATATCGACAGCCTGAGTGTTGGCTACATCAATGGAGATGCCGACATTTCAGTGCTGGCCTACACTGGTTCTCTAGTAGGTGGCGCCTTGCCTGCGGCGGCCGCAATCGCCAACCATACCTTTGCTCAGTTACTCAGTGCCGGTTGGTCTTTCATCGGTAATTACAATATGGGTTCGACCAACACCGCTAAAGCGATCAATTCCGATAATGTGTCGTCCAGTTACTGGCTGATCAGCGCTTATACGACCAGCGCGGGAACCGGTAAAGGCGATTCGACTTCATTATTAAGCTTCGGCAACGACTACTTTAAATTGTCCGCCGTTTCAGGCATCGTCAGCACCACTACGGGCAGCGTACCGGAACCCGCCAGCGCCCTATTGATTGCGCTGGGCTTGCTGGGTTTTAGAGCCAGGATGAGAGACACTCGCGGAAATTTGCTAATAGCCTAAGCCCGTCCATCGCTGCTCGGCACCGAAACATAAAGGCCCGCCCCTGTAACCACGGGGACGGGCCTTTTTATTTGTCATGGCATACAGACTACGGATAAAGCGGTACCAACTCCAATCCGATAAACTCATCCAAACCCATCGTCAAATTCATCGCCTGCACCGCCTGACCGGAGGCGCCCTTAACCAGGTTATCGATGACCGACAGAATCACGACGACATCGCCACCCCGTGGCTGATGAACCGCGATCTGGCAGCGATTACTGCCTCTGACGTTACGCGTATCGGCATGACTGCCGGCCGGCAGCACATCGACAAATTTTTCATCTTGATACCGAGTTTCGTACAGGCTCTGCAAATCGACCGACTTGGTCAATCTGGCGTACAAGGTCGCGTGTATGCCGCGAATCATCGGCGTCAGATGCGGTACGAAGGTCAGGCCGACCCGTTCGGTCGTGGCGCGCTGCAAGCCTTGACGAATCTCCGGCAAATGCCGATGACCCGCCACGCCGTAAGCTTTGAAGCTCTCGCCGGCCTCGCTCATCAGCGAGGACAGCTCGGCCTTGCGACCGGCACCGCTAACGCCGGATTTACAGTCGGCGATCAGATTGCCGACATCAACCAGCCCATGCTCCAGCAACGGCAAAAATCCCAGCTGCACGGCCGTCGGATAACAACCCGGACAGGCAATTAATCTGGCGGCGCGTATCGCCGCGCGATTCACTTCCGGCAGCGCGTAAACCGCTTCGCCGATCAGCTCCGGGCAGGCGTGCTCGACGCCGTACCAATGCTCCCATTCCGCACTATCCTGCAATCGAAAGTCGGCGGATAAATCGATCACCTTGATCCCCAGCGCAAGCAAAGCCTCTGCCATGGTCATCGCGATTCCGTTTGGCGTCGCGAAAAACACTACATCGCAGTCGCGAAGGTTTTCTATTTCCGGTCGCGTGAAGACCACATCGCAATAGCCGCGCAGACTAGGATAGACTTTGTCGACCCGCGTGCCCGCATCGGCCCGCGATGTCACCGCCGCGACCTCGACCTCGGGATGCAATGTCAGGATTCTTAACAATTCGACCCCTGTATATCCGGTGCCGCCTACGATGCCCGCTTTTATCATGTTGATCTCGCTGAAAATCCGCTAATACTCGAAATGGCCACATATAATACGACACTCTTCCCCAACCGCAGACGCCGATGCGCGCGATCACGATTCTTCCCGGCGAAGCTCGTCAACTCGCTTTAACCGAATTGCCGACGCCCAAGCCAGACAACGGCCAAGTCCTGATCAAGGTCTCCGCCGCTGGCGTCAATCGCCCGGATCTCGTGCAGCGCGCCGGCTTATACCCGCCACCGGAAGGCGCATCCCCCATTTTAGGCCTGGAAGTCGCCGGCACGGTGATTGAAACCGGCTCGGACGTCGTCTCTCCCAAACCGGGGGACAGCGTTTGCGCCTTGTTGACCGGCGGCGGCTACGCTGAATACGCAATAGCCAGTGCGGTCTGCTGCCTACCGATACCGGCCGGCTTTGACTTTGTGCAGGCCGCCGCGATTCCCGAAACCTTTTTCACGGTCTGGAGCAATCTATTCGACCGAGCCAAGTTATGCTCCGGCGAATGTTTATTGGTCCACGGCGGTAGCAGCGGCATCGGCACGACAGCTATCCAACTCGCCGGTGCGCTTGGTGCCAGAGTGATCGTCACCGCCGGCAGCCGAGAGAAATGCGATTTTTGCATGACACTCGGCGCTGAAGCGGCAATCAATTATCGTGAAAGAGACTTTGTCGAGGCCTGCAAGCAATTGACCGTGGGGCGGGGCGTGGACGCGGTACTGGACATCGTCGGCGGCGACTATTTTCCGCGTAATCTGAAAGCGCTGGCGCCTGACGGCCGCCTGTTGCAGATCGCGATTCAAACCGGCGCCAAGGCCGAGATCAACTTGGCGGCGGTCTTAATGAAGCGGCTGACTATCGCCGGCTCCACCTTACGCGCAAGGGACGATACATTCAAGGCCGCGATTGCCCAACAATTGCTGAGCCAAGTCTGGCCCTTGCTTGAATCGGGCCGAATCAAACCCGTCATCGATTCACTCTATCCTCTGGCAAACGCCGCGGAAGCCCACGCCAGAATGGAAAGCTCTCAACATATCGGAAAAATTATCCTGGAGGTATAACGATGTCTTGCACTACGCTAGTCTCGGCCGACACCCTAAGCACCCACCTAGACGACCCGAATTGGCTGATCGTCGACTGCCGCTTCTCGCTGGCCGAGCCGGAAGCTGGACATCGGGCCTATCGCCAGCATCATATCCCAGGCGCCCGCTATGCGGATCTCAATCAAGACCTCTCCGCGCCCATCCGAGATTATACCGGCCGCCATCCATTACCGGACTTTCGGGCACTGACCGCAAAGCTGATTGCCTGGGGAGTCAGTGCCCGCCATCAAGTCGTGGTTTATGACGACGCTTCCGGCGCCTTTGCCGGACGGTTGTGGTGGCTGTTGCGTGCAATGGGACACGACCGGGTTGCGGTGCTGGATGGCGATTACCGAAACTGGCGGCGCCTGGGCAAACCGGTAACGACGATATTGCCGAAACCGATTTCCGGCACGTTTCGTTGCTATCTTGACGATAGCCGTTGGCTGAACGCGAACAAGGTTCGGGACGGTCTGGCCAAACATGAAATCGTTTTAATCGACGCTAGAACCCCTGAGCGCTTCGCGGGCCGGCAGGAACCGATCGACCCGGTCGCTGGCCATGTACCGGGCGCGCGGAATAGGCCGTTTCAGGCCAATCTGGATAGCAAAGGCTTTTTTTTACCGGCCAATTATCTGAAAGCGCAATTCCAGGATATTCTCGGTCCGATCGAGCCCCGACAAGTCGTCCATATGTGCGGCTCCGGCGTAACCGCTTGCCACAACCTGTTGGCAATGGAAATCGCCGGACTAGGCGGTTCTCGGCTGTATGCCGGCTCGTGGAGCGAATGGATCCGGGACCGCAATCGCCCGCTAGCGAAGGGTTGACATGGAGGTGTTTCAACGTGCCTTCGGCAAGGCCTCCGGATAGCCCAATTGTCGCCAGGCCTCATACAAAGCTACGGCGACAGTATTCGATAAATTCAGGCTACGGCTCTCTGCCCGCATCGGCAAGTAGAGCTTTTGCTCGGGCGGCAAACTCTCCAGGAATTCCTGAGGCAATCCGCGCGTTTCCGGCCCGAACAACAGGGCATCGCCGGCTTGATAGCGCACTTGGCTAAACACATTGGTGCCCTTGGTGGTAAACGCGAACAAACGTTTGGGCTTTCCGCGCTCCAAGTAGTCTGCCAACGAGCCGTGCTGACGAATATTAACCCACTCGTGATAATCCAAACCGGCTCTGCGCAAGCGCTTGTCGTCCAGCTCAAAACCCAACGGCCGGATCAGGTGCAGATGCGCACCGGTATTGGCGCATAGCCGGATAATATTACCGGTGTTCGCGGGAATCTCCGGTTCGAACAGCACGATATCCAGCATCGCCCGCCCGGCTATCCCTCGACTTGGATCGGCGTCAAGTGCCAAATGTCGTGATTATATTCGCTGATGGTCCGGTCGGTCGAAAACTTGCCGCTGGCGGCGGTGTTGATAATGCTCATCCGCGTCCAATGCTCTTGATCCCGGTACGCGGCGTCGACGCGTTTCTGCGCCTCCAGATAGCTGCGGAAATCGGCAAGGGTCATCCACGGATCGCTGGGGCTTTTAATCGACGCGATAATGTCATCGAACATACCCGGTTCGAAGCGATTGAAATGGCCGCATTCCAATAAATACATGACCCGCTGCAGATCGTTATCGTCACGGATGTACGCCTCCGGGTCGTAATGACCCCGCAACGCTTCCACCTCGGCTTCGGTCAAGCCGAACAGAAAAAAGTTCTCCTCGCCGACTTCCTCGCGGATTTCAATGTTCGCGCCATCCAACGTGCCTATCGTCAGCGCACCGTTCATCATGAACTTCATATTGCCGGTACCGGATGCTTCTTTGCCGGCCGTCGAAATTTGCTCGGACAAGTCCGCGCCGGGACAAATCTTTTCCATCGCCGAGACGCAGTAATTCGGCAAAAACACCAGTTTCAACTTGTCGCCGACATCCGGATCGTTGTTGATCACATGCGAGACATTGTTGATGAACTTGATGATTTTCTTCGCCATCGCATAGCCCGGCGCCGCCTTGCCGCCGATCAACACGCAACGCGGCACCCAGTTGTCGGTGTCGCCGCGCTTGATCCGGTCGTAGAGATGAATCACATGCAGCACATTCAGGACTTGCCGCTTGTACTCGTGGATCCGCTTGACCTGCACGTCGAACAAGGCATCGACGTTGATATCGATGTCGTACTCGAATTTCTTGAAATCCACCAAACGTTGCTTGCTGGCCCGGTTCAGCTCGTACCATTTCTTGCGGAATGCCGCATCGTCGGCATAGGGTTTGAGCTCGGCCAATTGCGACAAGTCGGTGATCCAGGCATCGCCGATGGTTTCGGTGATGAATTCCGCCAATTCGGGATTGCAACCGGCCAGCCAACGCCTCGGTGTGACGCCGTTGGTTTTGTTGTTGAATTTGCCTGGCCACAGTTCGTAGAAATCCCGGAACAAGCCTTCCTTCAGCAATTTGGAATGCAATTCGGCCACACCGTTGACCGAAAAACTCCCGACGATCGCCAAATAGGCCATGCGCACCATTTTGGTCGGGCCTTCTTCGATGATGGACATTCTCGCCATGCGCTCGCCGTCGCCCGGCCAACGCGCCGACACTTCAGCCAGGAAATGCGCGTTGATCTCGTAGATGATCTCCAACAACCTCGGCAACAAACTTTGCATCAGATTGACCGACCATTTTTCCAAGGCTTCCGGCAACAGCGTGTGATTGGTGTAAGCCATCGTGTTGCGGGTGATATTCCAGGCATCGCGCCAGGACAACCCATGGATATCCATCAGCAGACGCATCAATTCGGCAACCGCGATACTGGGATGGGTATCGTTTAGTTGAAAACAATTCTTTTCGGAAAACTTCGAGAAATTGTTGCCGTGCCGCCCGACCCAGTTTGCGATCACGTCCTGCAAACTGGCGGATGCCAGCAAATATTGTTGTTGCAGGCGTAGCGCCTTGCCGTTTTCGTTGGCATCGTTGGGGTACAACACCATCGTGATGTTCTCGGCGGTGACCTTCTGAGCGACCGCCTCGGCATAGTCGCCGGCGTTGAATTCCTGCAGATTAAACTCTTCGGTGGCGATTGCCTTCCAAAGCCGCAAAGTATTGACGGTACCGTTCTTGTAGCCAGGTACCGGCGTGTCGTAAGGCATGGCCAGAATATCGTGCGTTTCTATCCAACTGGTACGCCGATTGCCGTGTTCGTCAATGTGACTTTGAGTCCGGCCGCCGAATTTGATCCGATGCATGTATTCCGGACGTTCGATCTCCCAAACGTTGCCCATCCGCAACCAGTGGTCCGGCCGCTCGACCTGCTCGCCATTGACGATCTGCTGGGTAAACATGCCGTATTCGTAACGCAGCCCGTAACCGGTGACCGGCAACTGTAAAGTCGCGCAACTGTCGATGAAACAGGCCGCCAGCCGACCCAAGCCACCGTTACCCAATCCGGCGTCCGGCTCGCTCTCCACCAGTTCCTCGGCTTCCAAACCGAGATCGTATAGCGCTTGAGTAACCACGTCGTCCACGCCCAAATTCAGCATCGCGTTGCTCAGGGACCGGCCGATCAGAAACTCCATCGACAGATAAAAGGCCTTCTTGCAATCCGAATCGCGGTAGACGTTGTAAGTTTTTTTCCAGCGCTCGACCAACCTGTCGCTGATGGTCAACGACAAAGCCTCGTAGGCATAGTGCGGCGAACGGCAATTTTCGTCTCGCCCCAACCGATGGCTGTAATAGTGTTTGAAATCGGAGATGAAATGCTTCTTTTCCATCCCCAACTTGGGCAGCTTGGTGATGTCGGAAGCGGGATTGCTCTTATGAAAAACTCTATGCGGCATCGTGATTACCCTGTAAAACAATGAATCTCTGGAAGCCATAGCGCAAACATGGATGACGATACACTCCCGGCAAGCCGGGCAAACAATCCGATCCGCTCAAAACCGGACGACTTGAGTCGGGCGACTGGCGGAGCCGCCCGTCAACCCAATCAGCTCAGCTTACCGTGACACTGCTTGTACTTTTTACCCGAACCGCAAGGGCACGGATCGTTACGACCGACCTTACGATCGCCGCGTACAAACGGTACCCCATTCTCGTCGGCCGGCTCGGCCGTTTCGTCGCCGGATTCGAAAAGCGACGAAGCCTCGGCATGTTCGTAATGCATTTCCTGCGGCGCTTGGCGTTGTTGATCGATCGCTTCGACATCTTCCTCGCGACTGACCTGCACCTTGCAGAGTATAGTCACGACTTCCTGTTTGATGTGATTCAACAAGCTGGTAAACATTTGGAATGACTCGCGCTTGTACTCCTGTTTGGGGTCCTTTTGCGCATAACCGCGGAAATGTATGCCTTGGCGCAGTTGGTCCATCGCCGCCAAATGCTCCTTCCAACTGTTATCCAGGACTTGCAGCATCACCGATTTTTCGAAGTGCCGCATCACGGAAGCGCCGATACTGTCTTCCTTGGCCTTGGCTTCCTGCTCGGCTTTCTCGACGACCAAATGCCGCAGCTTGGCTTCGTTCAAGGTTTTGTCCCGCGCCATCATCTCGACCAACGGCATGCTCAGGTTAAAATCCTGCGACAAATGCTGTTCCAGACCGCGAATATCCCATTGTTCTTCCATCGTTTTCGGCGGGACGAACTGGGTCACCGCGTCGTTGAGCACATCCGCGCGTATCGCCGCCACGATGTCGCTGATATCCTCGGCGGCCATCAACTCGTTGCGCTGCGAATAGATCACTTTGCGTTGATCGTTGGCGACATCGTCGTAGGCCAAAATTTCCTTACGAATATCGAAGTTGCGGTTTTCCACCTTGCGCTGGGCGCTCTCGATCGACCGAGTCACCCAGGGATGCTCGATCGCTTCGCCTTCCTGCATGCCCAACTTCTGCATCAGGCCAGCTACCCGCTCAGATGCGAAAATCCGCATCAAATCGTCTTCCAACGACAAATAAAACCGGGTTGAACCCGGATCGCCCTGCCGGCCGGAACGACCGCGCAACTGGTTATCGATCCGCCGCGACTCGTGGCGTTCGGAACCGATCACGTGTAAACCGCCGGACGCCAACACTTTTTCATGGCGATCCAACCACGCACCTCGCACCTGTTCCTTGGCATCGTCGCTGGCGTCTTCGCCCAAGGTCGCCAGCTCAGCATTCAAATTACCGCCCAACACGATGTCGGTACCGCGACCGGCCATGTTGGTGGCAATCGTCACCGCGCCCGGCATACCCGCCAACTCGATGATATGGGCCTCGCGCTCATGTTGTTTGGCATTCAAGACTTCGTGCTGGATGCCTTGTTGCTTCAGCATCGCCGAAATCCGCTCGGAGTTTTCGATCGACGTGGTGCCGACCAGCACCGGCTGACCGCGTTTGACGCAATCCTTAATGTCTTCGATGACCGCGTTGTATTTTTCCCGCGCCGACAAGTACACCAAATCGCCCATGTCTTTACGGATCATCGGTCTATGGGTCGGGATAACGACAACTTCCAAGCCGTAAATTTTGTTCAGCTCGAACGCTTCGGTATCCGCGGTACCGGTCATCCCGGACAGCTTGTTGTACAGGCGGAAATAGTTTTGGAAGGTAATCGAGGCCAGTGTCTGGTTCTCGTTTTGAATGGTAACGCGTTCCTTGGCTTCGACCGCTTGATGCAAGCCGTCCGACCAGCGCCGGCCGGTCATCATGCGCCCGGTGAATTCGTCGACAATGATGACTTGATCGTTTTTAACGACGTAATCGACATCGCGCTGAAACAAAATATGCGCCCGCAACGAGGCATTCAGGTAGTGCATCAAACGAATGTTGGCCGCGTCGTATAGCGAGGAACCGGCCTCGATCAAGCCGTGTTCAACCAACAAACGCTCGACTTTTTCGTAGCCGGCTTCAGTCAGGTGTATCTGCCGCGATTTCTCGTCCACCGCATAATCGCCCGGCATTTTGTCTTGCAATTCCGGATCTTCGGATTTTTCCTGCTTGGTCAGCAGCGGGATGATGGCGTTGGTCTTCAAATAGACGTCGGTATTGCCCTCGGCCTGCCCGGAGATGATCAGCGGCGTTCTGGCTTCGTCGATCAGGATCGAATCGACCTCGTCGACGATCGCGAAATTCAGGTCGCGCTGAACTTTTTGCTCCAGACTGAACGACATGTTGTCGCGCAAGTAGTCGAAGCCGAATTCGTTATTGGTACCGTAGGTAATATCGGCGGCGTATGCGGCTTGGCGTTGTTCGTGGTTTAAGTCGCTAACGATCACGCCGGTGCTCAAACCCAGAAAACCGTAGAGCTTACCCATCCATTCGGCGTCGCGGCGCGCCAGATAGTCGTTGACGGTCACGACGTGAACGCCGCGGCCGGGCAAGGCGTTAAGATAGGCCGCCAGCGTCGCCATCAGGGTTTTACCTTCACCGGTTTTCATCTCGGCGATCTTGCCGGAATTCAACACCATACCGCCGATCAACTGCACGTCGAAATGGCGCATGCCGAACACCCGGCTCGACGCTTCGCGCACCGTGGCAAAAGCTTCCGGCAATAGTTGGTCCAGTTTTTCGCCCCGTGCCAGGCGATCGCGGAATTCCTGAGTCTTAGCGGTTAACGCGGCATCGGACAGTGTTTCGTATTCGGCGGCCAACGCATTAATCTTCTTGACTATTCTGCGCTTTTTCTTGATCAGCCTGTCGTTCCGGCTGCCAACTACCATTTTAACCAGCTTCCCCAGCATGATAATTCCAGTATTAGAGTGAACCAAAGTTTGCGATTATAACGTTATGGGGGGGCGCTGACTAGAAAACAAGCCCATGCCACCAACGCCAAAACCGCTGGAACATGGACAAGCCAGGCAATGCAGGTATAATTTCTCTCCTTCACTTTCCCACCTCGCCACCCATTTTCCGGCACGCCTCCTCCGTATGAAAATTGTGATACTCGGCGCCGGCGTCACCGGCTCATCGGTAGCCGGCGCTCTCGCCAGCGAAGAAAACGACATCGTGGTCATCGATCAAAAATCGCACTTGCTGACGGCCCTTAAAGCGCGCCTGGACATCGCCACTGTCGAAGGCAACGCCACGCATCCCAGCGTTTTGGAGCAATCCGGGATTCGCGACGCCGACATGGTCATCGCGGTGACCGACCGCGACGAAACCAATATGCTGGCCTGCCAGGTTATCAATACGCTGTACAGCAAGCCGAAAACCATCGCCAGGGTAAGGGCCATCGATTTTCTGACCCACCCCGAACTGTTCCAACCTAACGGTATTCCTATCGATATCGTCATCAGTCCGGAACAAGTGGTCACCGAAGCCATTCGCAACCTGATCAAATTTCCGGGCGCGCTGCACGTCTCCGAATTCGCCGACGGTTTGGTGCGGTTGTTTTCGATCAAGGTAGTCGCCACCGGCTTTTTGACCGGCAAACGCATCCAGGCGGTCAAGGAAAAACTGGCCGACGGTATGATCCGCGTTGCCGCGATCTTTCGCGACGGCAAGGCGATTCCGGTCAACGGCGAAGCGGTCATCGCCACCGGCGACGAGGTGTTTTTCGTCTGCCCGCGCGACAAGGTCCGTAAGACCCTGATCGATTTACACAAACTGGAATCGCCGATCAAATCCATCATGCTGGCCGGCGGCGGCCACATCGGCAAACGTCTGGCGTTAGCGCTGGAAAACAACTATCACGTCAAGGTGATCGAACACAACATCGAGCGCGCCAAGGACATCGCCAACGATTTGCGCAACACGATGATTTTGCACGGCGACTGCACCGACGAATCGCTGCTGCTGGAAGAAATGATCGAGGATACCGATCTGTTCTGCGCCATCACCAATAACGACGGCATCAACCTGATTTCGGCGGGGCTGGCGAAAAAGCTCGGCGCCAAGAAAGCCATCTGCTTGGTCAACAATAACTCCTACCTGAAATTGCTGGACGGCAGCGACATCGATTTGGCGATACAACCCAAGCTGGAAACCCTAGGCGGCATCTTGAAACACGTTCGCAAAGGCGACGTGGTCGGCGTCAGCTCGGTTTGCGGAGGCAGCGCCGAGGCCATCGAAGCGATCGCCCATCGCAGCAAAAACGCCTCTTCGGTGGTCGGTCTACGGGTCGATCAGGTCAATCTGCCCGACGGCGTGATTCTGGGCGCGCTGATTCGCGAGAAGGAAGTGATTCCGGTACATCACGACACCGTGTTCGCGGAAGGCGATCATGTGGTGATGTTTGCGTTGAACAAGAAGCACGTCAAGGATATCGAGGAATATTTCCAACCGATCTGAGCGCACCACCCGTCGAAGGCATCAATCCGACAGCGGCTTACCTTCGCGATCCGCATCGATAAACGCCAACGCGCGTTGCGGCATGCCGGCGGTGCTGGTCTCCTGCTGCAACGCGGCGCGGCTGTCCTCGTGCACCGCCGCCATGAATTGCAACAAGGCCATCTCCATCCGCAATTTTTCGTCAGGTTCATCACTGTCCCACATCCTGTTCAGCAACTGCTTGGCGTGGTGATGTATCGTAAATGCCACGGCCTCCGGCAAATGCGCGTAACTGGCGCGTAGCGAGTTTTTCAATTTGTCCAACGATTCCAGATATTGCCGGTAGTCCTTTAAATCCTGCTGGCATTGAACCTTGACCATCGCCAGTTCGTTGGCGTTGCGCGCTTTGTTCACTGCCAACTCGTGGGCCAATTGCTGAGCCTGTTTGCGCAGCTGGGCGGCTAGCGCCTGCTCCGCGACGGCTTGATTTCGGCGCAATTCGGCGGCCAAGTCTTGGCGCGCCAAACGCCAATCAAGCTGATCGTCGCTAGCCCGCCGCCAAAATGAAAGCGCCGCGCTCAGCCAGCGCCCGATCGCCGCCATCAGACTTGCTCGCGGACCGCAAGGATGCCCGCGACGTCGCCGCTGCGCAGACAATGTTTCAATTCGCGCCTAAGCGTTTTGAAACGCTTGGCCGGCAACAGAGCCTTGCCCGCCAACAATTCCGACTCGACAGCCGCCGACAACTCCCGCAACTGCTTGCGATCATCGGCCGCCAGGATGCGCCGGCGCCGCATGGCCGCCCGATATTGCAACTGCTTGAACTCCAAAGCCCGGCGAGTCGCGGCTGCGCGCCTGGCCAGTTCCAGCGCGGCGACGCGCCGCAAAGCCGCCGCGGTTTCGCTGCAAAATGCCCGCAGATCGCGACTGACCTCTCTAATCAAACCGAATAGCCCTAGGCCGCCCCATAAGGCCAAGGCCACCAGTAAAATTTTAGCGCCCAGCAGATAAAGCAAACCGGTTAGCAACGCCAAGCCCGCTTGCATCGCCAAAAACCCGGCCAACAATAACAGCATGGCTAAACTACCGAGCAGCAACGCCGCCCAAACCAAACGTCCGGACATCGTTACGGACGCTCGATAAACTCCAGGGCGTTGCCGTCCCGGTCCCGGCAAAACAAGGCTTTACGCCCAGAGATACTCAGTGTGAATTCTATACCGCCCTGCTCCAAACTTTCCCTGAGGGCATCGATGGAATCGACATGCATCGCCACATGCCGATCTCGGCCGCCATGCGCCGCGCGTCCACTGGTGGGATCAGGATTGGGTAGCTCCAGCAAGTGAATTTGCTGGGCGCCAATCTGCAGCCAAGCGCCCGGAAACGGCAAATCCGGACGCTCGGTCTGAGGCATGCCCAATATGTCGCGGTAAAACCTTAAAGACTGTTCGGTATCGGACACCAACAGACTGGCATGATGTAACGTAAAATTGTGTGCGGTCATGGCCCTACCCCGGATTGAAAATCCCGTCGATTATACCGTCGATGCCGGCAGCCAAGCTAAACTGTCGACCGTGGCGCCGGACGGACGGTATTCGGCGCCGAGCCAACCGCGATAGGCCGATCCGGCGATCGCGCCGAACATGGCGGAAAAATCGACCGCCCCGCTCCCCGGCTCGCCCCGCCCCGGCACGTCGGCAAACTGAATGTGGCCGATTCGCTCGGCATGTTCCGCGATAAACGCCGCGCAATCCTCGCCCATCCGGGTCATGTGATAAATGTCGCACTGCATTTTTAAATGCGGATGACCGATTTGATCGAGGATGTCCAACATTTGCCGACCGCTATCGACCAAAAACCCCGGCATGTCGAAGGTGTTGATCGCCTCGAACACTGTCTCGATGCCCAATTCGGCGAACTGATCAGCCGCGAAATGCAAATTTTCGAGCAAGGTTTGCGAATACGCCGGGCGATACTCGGCCGTCAAGCATCGACCCGGCAACACGTTGACGAACGCCGGTCGCAACACTTGGGCATAGCGGCAGGCTTGCGCCACCGCTCGCCGAAACTCGGCGACGCGCTCCGGTACAGCCGCGAGGCCTTCGCCGCCCTGCAACAAAGTGGCCGCGTCGACATTGAACAGCACCAGGCGCAAATCATGATACTGCAATTGGTCGGCGATCGCTTCGGCCGGCAAATCGTAGGGAAACTGGATTTCGACAGCGTCGAAACCGGCGCGGCGCGCGGCCTGGAACCGTTCGAGCAGTGGGTATTCGTCGAACAACAAACTGAGATTGGCCGAAAAACGCAACATCGCCTATCAAGTCTCGCGGTAAAGTTTGATCAAGGTCGCCGGATCTTGATTCAGAAAGCCGCGACCGGCGTGGAGCCGCAGCAGTTGCGCGGCCAGACCGGACATTGGTACCGCAGAACCCGCTTGACCGGCAACATCCGCCGCCATCGTCAGGTCTTTCAATAGCGTGCCTACCCGCCATTTCACCGGCTCGAAACGACCCTCCGCCATTTCCGGACCGACAATTTGCAGCGGCTTGGAATCGGCGAAGCCGCCGGCCAGCGCTTGCGGAATCCGCTCGGCGTCGACCCCGGCCGCCCGAGCCAGCGCCATCATTTCGGCGATGACCAGCACGTTGCAACTGACGATCATCTGATTACAGATTTTGGTAATCTGACCGCTGCCGACCGGCCCCATGTGGGTTAAGCGACTGTAAAGTGGTCGCAACACCTGCCGGGCAACATCGATATCGTCCGCTTCGCCGCCCGCCATGATCGCCAGACTGCCCTCCTCGGCACCGACCGTACCGCCGGACACCGGCGCATCCACCCAACGCATGCCGCAACCGGCCTTGACCGCGGCGGCCAAGCGCCGGGTAACATCCGGATGAATGCTGGACAGGTCGATCAACAATTTCTGGGCGTTGCCGGCGGCGATGACGCCTTGGGCCACGACGCTTTCCACGGCGGCACTATCGGCCAGACACAGCAAGATCACATCGGAATTGGCGACCAACTCAGCAACGCTGGCACACACGGCCGCACCGGCGGCGGCAACGTCGCTCAGCTTTTCCGGGCTGCGATTCCAGACGCGCACGGTAAACCCCGCATCCAGCAAGCGCAAGGTCATCGGCCTACCCATCAAGCCGATGCCGACAAATCCCAATGTATAGCGCATCGCGGCCCTCTTCTACCTTATTCGAACAATGCCGGACTCAGATCGATCGGTTGGCTATCGTCCAGGCCGGCCATCAGATGACCGTGGACCAACTGAAACGCCTGATCGAAATCGGCATTCACGAAGCGTTGCGCCAAATGCCCGCATAACGCATACAAGGCCGAGTAGTGCACGGTTTCACCGGAGACGCACTGGTGGACTTTATCGGATAAGGCTCGTATCAACGACAATACCGAGCCGTCCTGGCGCCAGTTCACTGACACCGTGACCACCTCGTCGCCGCGACACGCAATCGCCGCCAAGGCGTTGAACGCCAAATCGACCAAACCCGCCAGTATTTTCAACAAATCGCCGCCAGCGACCGCTTTGAAGGTGTAACTGGCACAATCCAACAACAGCGCCTGAC
Organism: Methylomonas sp. MS20; assembly: GCF_050275925.1. NCBI lineage: Bacteria > Pseudomonadati > Pseudomonadota > Gammaproteobacteria > Methylococcales > Methylococcaceae > Methylomonas > Methylomonas sp. MS20. The sequence goes on along the minus strand of NZ_CP189962.1, from coordinate 1,667,208 downwards.
GCATGACGATATCCATGTCCGACAGATGTGCTAAATCGCCGTCATCGGGTTGAGCAATGCCGAATTGACGATGAAATTCCTTAACCAATTGTAAATGCTTGTTCATAGTTACCCACTGTTAATGAAATTTAGAATGCGCGTGGATTGCCGGCCGGATTCGTTCCGCGTTACTGAATACGCTGCCGGGACTGGATCAACGAAATCGATACGATGACGATCAAGGCCAGCAACGAGGCTTCTAGGGTCAGAAACGCGGCAATCTTGAAATACGCAAAACGGGGGTCAACAAACCTGACCAGCCAACCGGCCGCTTCGTCGGCCAATGCCGCCGCGTATATGATGCCGCTTAACCACACTTTCAACAGAGTCGGCAACGAGGTCATCAGCATCAAATGCGTTAAAGTCAACACCAGCATGCCCATCGCAAACAGATGAAAGTGGGTAACTTCGAGCAAACTTTGATAGCTTCTGGGCTGAGTGAAGGCTTCTTCCGAACCGAGATAGAAAGCGACCACCGACTCGACGGTTAAACTCATCTTATGAAAATACATCAAGCCGTTACTGACCCATAACAGCGCCACGTAGACCAAAAACATCAGGATCAAGGAATTGATCAACAATTGGCGGTTTTGTTCGCCGGTCACAAAAAATCGCATTAGGGTTTTGCTGGTTTCAACAGGACTTCGAAGATGGCAACCAGTTTTCTGGCGCTGTTTAACGCCGCCCGCGAGCTCAAGGTGGCGCCGGCCACGGCCTGAACTTCTTTGTCGAAGCTCAAATCCTCCAGGCCGCGATTAGTTAATAGCGTAAACCAACGTTCCGGCGGCTGATATTCGGTAGGCTCATGAAAAGCCAAAGTATACACGTTGCGTAGACGCCCATCGGGGTTCAAAACCAGTAGCAGGGTTTCGGGCTGCGTTCTGACAGTGTGCGACTCGATCAACGCATATCCGACAATCTGGCCCTGCTTTTTGCCGACATGCAGACTAATCAGGCTGGAATCGAGCTTGACCTTAGCTAGTCGTTCGATTTCCAAAACCTGCTCCGGCGTCGGAAACAGCGATAGCACTTCGACGCTGACGTCCTCCGCAAAGGCCAGTTTCAGCGCTTCCGCCTTGCTGTAATACACCGTCGCCAGCGCCGAACTTGCGGCAGTCAACAGGGCAATCAACGCTATTGATAATCTGATCAGGCTAAAAATATTCACTACCGTTCCCGCAAATAAAGGGTGGCTATGATAGAGACAGCCAACCGATTTGCCAAACCTTTCCCGATACCACTTCCTCCATTATCGGCCACTTCGTTCTGCGTACCGCATCTTTTTCGCCTCGTTTCCCGCTCGGATAGTCCCTGTCGTTCGTGAAATACCACAGATGGCCTAGCAATATTTCTTGCAAATGAGAATGCTTGGCATTTATTATTTGAAAAACTCACCTTATTGTTCAACATCCTATCAAGGGGTTATCCGATGATTATTAGCAAACCATTCAAACCAACCGTTTGCCTGGCGGGCGCTATTAGCTTGGCGCTGGGCACGGCACACGCAGCGCCACCGATGCCGAATACGATGGAGGAGATGTGGAAAATCGTTCAGCAACAACAACAGGAAATCGAAGCGCTGAAGGCCAAAACCGCCCAAAACGAGGCCTTGCAACAGGAAGTCAATACATTGAAGGAACAACAAAAGTCGACCCAAGCAGTGGCGCAATCCACCCCGGTAGTTAACGGAAAGACCGGACAAAACGGCGAGCTGGAACGCAAAACCGATGTGCTGGCAACCGAAGTCGAACGCCTGAAAACCCAATTGTTCATACCCGAGTCTCGCGAATATAAGAGCCAATACGGTCTAGGTCCGGCCGCATCCAATGTCTACCGCGTCAATCGGGGTATTTCAATCGGCGGTTACGGCGAAGCAATGTACACCAATTACGCCGATCCGCGCGGCGACAGTGCCACTAATAAAGACACCGCCGACCTGGAACGCGCCGTCATTTACCTGGGTTACAAATTCAACGACTGGATCGTGCTGAACAACGAATTCGAATTCGAACACGCCTCGACCGGCGAGGGCTCCGAGGAAAAAGGCGAAATTTCCGTCGAGTTCTCGCAACTCGATTTCCTGCTCAATCCCAAATACAACGTCCGTGCCGGATTGATGTTGATGCCGATGGGCTTTATCAACGAAATGCACGAACCGACCACCTACCATGGCAATCACCGCCCGGACGTCGAGCGCTACATCATCCCGTCCACTTGGCGAGAAATGGGCGCCGGCCTGTTCGGCGAGATCTTGCCGGGCCTGGAATATCGGGCCTACGCCGTCAACGGCCTGAATGCCGCGAATTTCTCCAATATCGGTATCAAGGAAGGTAGAGGCGGCGGCAGCAACGCCCAGGCCGAGGATTTTGCCTTCACCGCCCGCCTGGACTATTCGCCGAATTTTGTGCCGGGCTTGATGGTGGGTGCATCGACGTTTCAAGGCAACAGCAGTCAAAAGAATTTGGTCGACTTCGACGGCAAGGGCGTGGATTTTTACACCCAACTCTACGAAGGCCATCTGCAATACAAATACCGCGGCCTGGAACTGCGCGCCTTGGGGGCGTGGAGCCGTATCGAGAACACCGAATTCTTAAATCCGATCATCGCTGGCGACGGCCCAATCGGTAAGGAAAGTTTCGGCTGGTACCTCGAAGCCGCTCACGACATCATGCCGTTCGTCTGGAAGGAAAGCAGCCAATACCTCGCACCATTCGTCCGGGTCGAGCGTTACGACACCGTCGCCGCCGTCGCTAGCGGTTTCGAGAAAGGCAGCGGCCTCGATCGTTGGATTTATCAAGCCGGCCTCAGCTACAAACCGATAGACAATATCGTCATCAAGGCCGACTACCGCAACATCCGCGATCGAAAACTGGTCCCGGCCGGCGTACCGTTCGGGGACGAGTTCAATCTAGGCTTCGGCTTTATCTATTAATAATAACCACAGCTAATAATAACCACGGCGACGAGGCGGCGACCTGACCAATATCCGCCGCCTCGGGTGCGCTCGCCTCGCGCGAAACGGTCCCCACGAGATACGATCATGAAATTATTTTCGCTGCTTACTACCCTCGCCGCCGCTTGCTTCGCCGCGACTGCCGGGGCCGACGTTCCGGTTCTGCCCGGTGCCGGCAATCTCAGTACCAAGGCGCAACTGGGCCAACAGTTATTTTTCGACACCAATCTATCCGAACCGGCCGGCCAGGCCTGCGCTACCTGCCACGATCCGGCGTTCGCCTTTACCGACCCGGACAAAAACTCGCCGACATCGCAAGGCATACTGAGCAATTTGCAGGGCAACCGGAACACGCCGACCGCGATGTATTCCGGTTACGCCCCAGCGTTTTATTACGACCGCGCCTCGGGTCTTTACCTCGGCGGCCAATTCCTGGACGGCCGAGCCGCGACGCTGGAAGACCAAGCCAAAGGGCCGTTTTTAAACCCCGTGGAAATGGCCAACCCCGATAGCGCGACGGTCGTGTCCAAGGTCCGCTCCGCCGCGTATGCCGCGATGTTCGACTCCGTTTACGGCAACGGCGCGCTGGACGACGTCGACCTCGCCTACGACAGGATCGCCAACGCGATTGCCGAGTTCGAGCGCAGTCCGGTATTCAACCGCTTTACGTCCAAATACGACTTTTACTTATTCGGCAAAGCCAAATTCACCGCTCAGGAAAAACGCGGCTTGCAACTCTTCGAAGCCGGCAACAAAGGCAATTGCGCGGCCTGCCACCCCAATCGTCCGCTGGCTAACGGCACTCCTCCGCTATTCACGGACCACAGTTACGATAACCTCGGCGTGCCGAAGAACCCGGCGAACTTGTTTTATACCTTGAGCGCGGAATTGAACCCGGAAGGCGCGACCTTCATCGACGAGGGCCTGGGCGGCCGCCTGCACCTCAACGCCGAACTCGGCAAAATCAAAGTGCCGACCCTGCGCAATGTCGCGGTCACCGGACCTTATATGCACAACGGCTATTTCAAAACCCTGCGAGGCGCGGTTGAGTTGTACAGCAACCGCGACATCAAAAAACGTTGCGGGAATACGTTAACGCTGGAAGCGACCGCTTTGTCGAAAAAGTGTTGGCCGGCTCCCGAGGAAAATACCAACGTCAACCATACCGAGCTCGGCGCATTGAACCTGAAGAAAAAGGAAGTCGACGATTTGGTGGCGTTTTTGAAGACTTTGACCGACGGCTACAAATCCGAATCGCCGTGGCCGTACAAGGCGCCTAAATAACGACCGGCAACCGGACCAGGTATCGGCTAGGCTACCAATCCCAGCGGTTTACAGCGTTTCACGCCCGCCCGCCGCTTCGATCAGTGCCAGCTTCCGCCGCTTGGACAGCTTCTTGATCTCGGCCTCCCGCCGAGACGCCGAGGCGCGGTCGTGTCCGGCTTCGCGATAGGCAACCGCGAGCGGAATTCGACTCCGAAAAAACTTAGCGCCGCGCCCGCTCCGATGTTCGTCGAAGCGGCGCGCCACGTCGGTGCTGATTCCGGTATACAAACTGCCGTCCTGGCACAACACAATGTAAACCGACCAAGCGACGGACACGACTTCCGCATCGGGGGCCGTATGCCCGCCATCGTCGCCGGCCACCAAGCCCACCGCATCCGATAGCCCGACGGCATTCATCGGCGCTTGAGTTCGTCGATGCCTTGGTTGGCCAAGCGGTCCGCCCGCTCGTTGCCGTCGTTGCCGGAGTGGCCCTTCACCCATACCCAATCGATGCGATGGCGTTGGATCGCCGCGTCGAGCCTCCGCCACAAATCCTCGTTTTTGACCGCTTGATTGGCCGAGGTTTTCCAGGACCGCTTCTTCCAATTGACCATCCATTCGGTAATACCCTGCAACACGTATTTGGAATCGGTATGCAAACGCACGTTGCAAGCGTGCGTCAACGCTTCCAGGGCCTGAATCGCCGCCATCAACTCCATCCGGTTATTGGTGGTTTCCGGGTCGCCGCCGTGCAGCAGTTTCTGCTTGCCTTTATATTGCAGACAAACCCCCCAACCGCCCGGACCGGGATTGCCGCGACAAGCGCCGTCGGTATAGATTTCAACTAACTCGCTCATGATTTAATTTGTTTTAGTAATTCGGTAATCGATTTTCGACGCCGGCTCCGGCGGTCGCCAAACCGGCTTTGCGCTTAAATTCCGCCGCCAACGGAATCAGCGAATACTGACGCTTCACAACCTTGACACCGTAAGCCATCGTCAGCAACGAAGGATAACCGGTCCGAAATTGGCCGTGGGTGATCGTAAAACGGTCCAAGCCAAATTCCACGGTGTTCAAGACTTCGAAATTCAGCAGTTTCAGCCAGTCCAACAGCCGGGCGCGGCTGATGAAATGCGCGCGCCAGGAATCGGCCAGTTTGCGGTCCCAAACGAATTGAAAGCGCACCGACGGGCTGAACGGATTGAAATTCAGCATTACCAACTCACCGCCCGGTTTTAGCACTCTATTCACTTCCCGCAGGGTTCGAAAACGCTGGGCATCGAATTCCAGCAAATGAGGCAATATCACCAAGTCCATCGACTCTGTCTGTATCGGCAAGCTGTAGGCCTTGGCGGTTACCTTTAACGCCTCGGCGCTACCAAGACGCTTGGCATCCAGAATTAAATAATTTTGGTAGAGCGAGCAATCCACGAAGTCCCGTTCCCAACCCAATCCGCCGATCTGCAATTGCGTCTGCTTGCAACTAACCGTGATCGAGCGTTTCAAATAACTCGCCTCCATGCTTTGCAACAGCTTGCCCCTAGGCGTCTGATACAGTGCGAACAAAAAGTCTCTCTTCATTTACCCCAACCGTTTTAGAGCATGTTTTTTTGGCTAATCGGGAAAGCCATGCTAGCATCTAATTTTTTTATTTTAGCGAGTACAGACAATGCCCTGCTCATTTTCGAAAAAAACAGCCTGTCATCTGTCTTTGATTCTGCCGATACTGCTGTTGTCCGGCTGTAGCCAGTCCACTAAAAAAGACCATTTGGGCCAGGCCGTCGGCAGCAAGTTCTCGATATTTACCCGCAACGGCCAAGCCAACCGTAACGAAAAATCACCGAGCGAAACCAAGGAGTTTTCGACTATCTGGGACCGGATGCTGTCATTGTACGCGTTACCGGAAATCGATAACGCCCGAATCGATCGCGAAGTCAATTGGTATCTGAGAAATCCGGAATACCTGACCAGGGTACAACAGCGTGCCGAGCCTTATCTGTACTTCATCCTGAACGAACTCGAAGCCAAAAACATTCCCGGCGAGCTGGCGCTGTTACCGGCCGTCGAAAGCGCATTCCGACCCGACGCCATGTCGCCGGCCCAAGCCTCGGGCCTGTGGCAATTCATTCCGCCCACCGGCAAACTCTACGGCCTGAAACAAAACAGCTGGTTCGACGGCCGCCGCGACGTCATAGAGTCCACCCAAGCTGCCGCGACCTTCTTGAAGGAACTCAGCGAGTGGTTCAACAACGATTGGCTATTGGCACTGGCCTCGTATAACGCCGGCAAAGGCAATATCAAAAACGCGATAGATCGCAATCTCGATCGAGGCCAACCCACCGACTTCTGGTCGCTGGACCTGAACAACGAAACCTCCGCCTACGTGCCCCGGCTTCTGGCCATCGCCAAGATCTTCGCCAACCCCGAGAAATACAACGTCAGTTTGCAGCAATTCCCCAACGAACCGTACTTCGAACTGGTCGATATCAAATCGCAACTGGATTTGGGCAAGGCCGCCGAACTGGCGCAATTGCCGATGGACCATTTCTTCAAGCTGAATCCGGGGTTCAACCGCTGGAGCACCGATCCGGAAGGTCCGCACCGTTTACTGATTCCGGTCGACAAAGCCCCGGCCTTCAAGGAAAAGCTGGCGGAATTGCCCCACGAAGAGCGCATCAAATGGATGCACCATACCGTGGGCCACCGCGAAAGCTTGAAAGTCATCGCCAAGAAACACAACACGTCGGTGGACGAGATCATGCAAGTCAATCACCTGGACGGCGAAACAGTCGCCGACGGCAAGGTATTGCTGATACCGACCTCTTACAAAGCCTTGCGCGACGAACCGACCGGCAACCTAGCCGCCGCGCAACCTTCGGCGCCAACCCAAGCCGCGCCTAGCAAGCAAATCTACACGGTCAAAAAAGGCGATACGCTGTGGAGCGTCGCGCAACATTTAGGCGTGGATAGAGACGACATCGTCAATTGGAACAAACTGCCGAAAAAAGCGGTTCTGAAGCCTGGTCAAAAAATCACCGTCAAAAAAGGCGGCGACATTACTGTCGCTTCGGCGGCACCGGCGTTCAAGCAAATCAGCTACACGGTTAAATCCGGCGACACCCTGGCGCAAATTTCCAAGAAATTTAACGTCGCCGTCACCGAGCTGCGCAAGTGGAACAATGTCCCTAAAAACAAGGCCGATATAAAACCCGGCACTAAACTCAAGATCATCGTAGAAACCGCCCATCCTTCGACCTAAGCCTAAGGCACCGCGAGCGCTGTTTAGAGCCGGTCCCACAGCTCTGTTTGCTGCCGGGCGGGCAACTCCGTCCGGCGTCACCCCGTTGGCTAGGCCTCAGGCCAGTCTGATCCCATCCGACTCCAGCACTATTCGGCGTTGCTTGTACAAGCCGCCGATAGCCTGCTTGAACACCTTCTTACTGACGCCAAAGGTGTCGTAAATCAATTGCGGGTCGCTTTTGTCGGTCAACGCGATATAACCGCCGCGCTCCGCCAAGATATCCAAGATTTTTTGCGAGGTGCTATCGACTTTCTCGCCGTATTTAGCTTGCGTTAAAATCAGATCCAACCGTCGATCCGGCCGTATCTTTTTGATGAAGCCGGCCAGCTTCTGGCCTTTTTTCAACGGCTGGAACACCTCGCTTTTATATAAAACACCCCAGTATTTGTGATCGACAACGGCCTTAAAACCCAGTTCGGTATGCTCGGCGATGATCAACTCCACCGCCTGGCCGTCCTGATAATAAAACGCCTCATCTTGGATAAAATCGTCCAGACGCATCGACGCCGCAATCCGATTATCTTCATCCAGAAACAGCCGCACCAGGCAGAAACGCCCTTCGATCACCTTACCTTTTTGCTCGCTGAACGGTAACAGCAAATCCTTGGGCAAACCCCAATCCAAAAACGCGCCGGCGTGACTCAGCGATACCACTTTCAGCCAAGCGACTTCGCCGGCTTGCGCCTTAGGCGTTTGCGAGGTGGCAACGACTTGATTCTTGCCGTCTATATAGACGAAAACCGTTAGGCGATCGCCGACCGGCTTACCAGCCGCCCCGCCGGAGTCGGCCAACGCGATTTCGCCCCATTCGCCGCCATCGAGATAGCATTGATCATCGCGATGGCTGACGATGCTTAAAGTATTGAGTTTGCCGAGTTCTATCATGATTTCAGTCCTGTTGGGCGCGGTTATACGTCAGCCAAATTGCCTTTGTCTTCCAGCCAACTCTTACGGTCGCTGGCACGTTTTTTGGCTAACAGCAAATCCATCTGCTCGCGGGTATTGTCGTTTTCCGCGACGGTCAATTGTACTAGTCGGCGAGTGTCCGGATTCATCGTGGTTTCCCGCAATTGGGACGGGTTCATTTCGCCCAAGCCCTTGAAGCGCTGAATATTGACCTTGCCGGTCAATTTTTCGGCTTCGATGCGCGCCAATACCCCCAGGCGTTCGGATTCGTCCAATGCATAAAACACCTTTTTACCAACGTCGATCCGGTAAAGCGGCGGCATCGCCACGAATACGTGACCGGCATCGACCAAGGCCCTAAAATGCTGATAAAACAGCGCGCAGATCAAGGTCGCGATGTGGTTGCCGTCGGAATCGGCGTCCGCCAATATACAGACCTTGCCGTAGCGCAGGTTTTGCAAATCGTTACTGTCCGGCTCTATACCCAAGGCGACGGCGATATCGTGGACTTCTTGAGAAGCCATCACTTCGCCGGAATCGACCTCCCAAGTATTTAGAATCTTGCCGCGCAACGGCATGATGGCCTGAAACTCGCGGTCGCGAGCTTGTTTGGCCGAGCCGCCGGCCGAATCGCCCTCGACCAGAAACAGTTCGGTTCGACTGAGATCCTGCCCCGAACAATCGGCCAATTTACCGGGCAAGGCCGGACCGCTGGTGATTTTCTTGCGGACGATCTTCTTGCCGGCTCGCAAGCGCTTCTGGGCGCTGGCGAGAATGATCTCGGCGATTTTCTCGCCTTCCTGCGGATGCTGGTTTAGCCACAAGCTGAAAGTATCCTTGGCGACGCCGGAAACGAAGGTCACGCACTCGCGCGAGCTCAAGCGTTCCTTGGTCTGGCCGGAAAACTGCGGGTCTTCGAGTTTTACCGACAACACAAAATGACAATTTTCCCAGACGTCTTCAGGGGCGACTTTGACGCCGCGCGGCAGCAAATTACGAAAATCCAGAAACTCACGGATCGCCTCGGTCAGACCGGCGCGTAATCCGTTGACGTGGGTACCGCCTTGCGCGGTCGGCACCAGATTGACATAGCTCTCGGCAACGGCTTCCGGCAGGCTGTCGGGCGTCCAGACGATACCCCATTCCACCGCTTCGGTGCTGGCGGCCATCTTAGCCATGAACGGCGGTTGCGGAAAGATCTCGGCGTCGCCGACCCTGTCCAACAAATACTCTTGCAAACCGTTCTGGTAACACCATTCGATGCGTTCATCGCTGAGCTCGGACACCAACACGATTTTCAGCCCCGGACATAACACCGCCTTCGCCCGCAATACGTGCTTTAACTTGCTGACCGAGACTCGGTTGGAATCGAAATATTTGCCGTCCGGCCAAAAGTGTACGCTGGTGCCGGTATTGTTCTTGCCGACCGTACCGGTCTGCTGCAGTTCGCCGACCTTGTCGCCGCCGGCGAATTCCATTTGATAGATACCGCCGCCGCGCTTGATCTCGACCAACAATTTCTCGGACAGCGCGTTGACCACCGAAACACCGACCCCGTGCAAGCCGCCGGAGAACTGGTAATTCTTATTGGAAAACTTACCGCCGGCATGTAACTGAGTCAGGATCACCTCCACGCCCGGCATGCCTTGCTCTGGGTGAATATCGACCGGCATGCCGCGACCGTTGTCGATCACCTTAACCGAACCGTCTTTGTATAGGGATACTTCGATACTGTCGGCGTGTCCGGCTAGAGCCTCGTCGACGCTGTTATCGACCACCTCCTGCACCAGATGGTTGGGCCGGGTGGTATCGGTGTACATGCCGGGGCGCTTGCGCACCGGGTCCAAGCCGCTCAGCACCTCAATCGCGGCGGCGTTATATTCTTGGGTCATCGTTACTCATCAAATGGCGGTTAATTCATACTATAATGCTCGGTCATTTTTTCGAGCACATCAGCGCATTATATGTCGAGACGCAAAAGCGCATCCCAATTTGAGGAAGCGATGGAAGAACTGGAGAAATTGGTCGAGCAAATGGAGCGCGGCGACATCTCTTTGGAAGAATCGTTAAAGTCGTTCGAGCGCGGCATCAAGCTCACCCGCACCTGCCAGCAAGCCTTGCAGGACGCCGAGCAAAAAGTGCACATCCTATTAGAAAAAAACGGCCAACAAACCCTGGAGCCATTCACCGATGAGTAAACTGAAAGACTACCTGACCGCCTGTCAAAATCGCGTGGAACGCGCTCTGGACGTTCGACTACCGGGCGAAAATATTCTGCCGCAAACTTTGCATCAAGCCATGCGTTATTCCGTGTTGGATGGCGGCAAACGGACCCGCCCGCTATTAACTTACGCAACCGGTCAAGCATTGGGCATTGCCGAGGACGCTTTGGACGCCCAAGCTTGCGCGGTCGAGTTCATCCACGTTTATTCGCTAATTCACGACGACCTGCCGGCCATGGACGACGACGACCTGCGCCGCGGCAAACCGACCTGCCATAAAGCCTTCGACGAAGCCACCGCGATTTTGGCCGGCGACGCCTTGCAGGCGCTGGCCTTCGACGTGTTGGCCAACGACGCCGCCATCAAGGTCGGCGCGGAAGCCCGAGTCAAGATGATCGCGGCGTTGACTCGCGCCAGCGGTTCGCAAGGCATGGTGGGCGGCCAAGCCATTGATTTGGGATCGGTAGGCCGTAAACTGACGTTACCCGAGCTGGAGAACATGCACATCCATAAAACCGGGGCGCTGATTCGGGCCAGCGTCAATCTGGCCGCGCTCTCCAAACCGGATTTAGCGACCGATACCGCCAAAAAACTGGATCATTACGCTAAATGCATAGGCCTGTCGTTTCAGGTCAAGGACGACATACTCGACATCGAGGCCGACACCGCCACCTTGGGCAAAACCCAAGGTAAGGATGTGAACAATGATAAACCGACCTACCCCGCGTTGCTGGGCATGGCCGGCGCCAAACAAAAAGCCCAAGAGCTGCACGAGCAAGCCGTCGAAAGTTTGGCCGGTTTCGGTGACGAAGCCGATCTGCTGCGCGAGCTGTCTTTATACATTATCGAGCGCACCCATTAATCGAACCGCAACACGACCGCCATCGGTAATCCGAAGAAACCCAATCACGACATGACGCTTTCCGGAACATTCCCGTTACTGAACACCATCGCCAGCCCGACCGACGTCCGCGCGCTGGCGCCCGAGCAGCTCCAGGCGTTGGCCGACGAGGTGCGCCGGTTTCTGACCCATACCGTCAGCATTTCCGGCGGCCATTTCGCGGCCGGCCTGGGCACGGTGGAATTGACCGTGGCGCTGCATTACGTATTCAATACCCCGGTCGATCAATTGGTTTGGGATGTCGGCCATCAGGCCTATCCGCACAAGATTCTGACCGGCCGCAAGGACAGAATGACCACGATCCGTACCCTGGGCGGGGTGTCGGCCTTTCCGTGCCGGGCCGAGAGCGAATACGATGCCTTCGGCGTCGGCCATTCCTCGACTTCGATCAGCGCGGCCTTGGGCATGGCCATCGCTTCGCAGCTACGCGGTGAGGATAAGAAGATGGTGGCCATCATCGGCGACGGTTCGATCACCGGCGGCATGGCCTTCGAGGCGATGAATCATGCCGGCGACGTCAATGCCAATCTGTTGGTGATTCTGAACGACAACGAGATGTCGATTTCGCCGCCGGTCGGGGCGATGAACAATTATCTGACCAAGATTTTGTCCAGCAAGCTGTATTCGTCGGTCCGTCAGGAAAGCAAGAAGGCCTTGTCCAGCATGCCCAGCGTTTGGGAGTTGGCCCGCAAGGCCGAGGAACATGTCAAAGGCATGATCGTGCCGGGCACCTTGTTCGAGGAGTTGGGCTTTAATTACTTCGGACCGATCGACGGCCACGATCTGGAGATCTTGGTGTCGACCCTGGACAAGCTCAAGGATTTGCGCGGACCGGTGTTTTTGCACGTGGTCACCAAGAAGGGCAAGGGCTATGCGCCGGCCGAGAAGGACCCCTTGGCTTACCACGGCGTGCCGGCCTTCGATCCGACCCAGGATTTTCTGCCCAAGGCGGCGCCGTCGCCGCACCCGACCTATACCGAGGTGTTCAGCCGTTGGTTGTGCGACATGGCGGCCGAGGACGAGCGGCTGCTGGGGATTACCCCGGCCATGCGCGAAGGCTCGGGGTTGGTCGAGTTTTCCCAGCAATACCCGCAACGCTATTTCGACGTGGCCATCGCCGAGCAGCACGCGGTGACCCTGGCCGCCGGCCAGGCCTGCCAAGGCGCCAAGCCGGTGGTGGCAATTTATTCTACGTTTTTGCAGCGCGGCTACGACCAGTTGATCCACGACGTGGCCTTGCAGAATCTGGACGTGTTGTTTGCGTTGGATCGAGCCGGTCTGGTCGGCCCGGACGGCCCGACCCATGCCGGCGCCTTCGACTACAGCTATCTGCGCTGCATTCCGAACATGCTAGTGATGGCCCCGGCCGACGAGAACGAGTGCCGGCAAATGCTGACCACCGGCTTCCATTACAATGGCCCGGCCTCGGTGCGCTATCCGCGCGGCAAGGGGCCCGGCGCGGCGATCGATCCGCGCCTGACCGACCTTGAGATCGGCCAGGGCGAGATTCGCCACCAGGGCGGCCGGATTGCCATCCTGGCCTGGGGGGCGATGGTCGCCCCGGCCGTCGAAGCCGGCAAGCAACTGGGTGCCACGGTCGCCAACATGCGCTTCGTCAAGCCCCTTGATGAAAGCTTGATTCTGGAACTGGCGAAAACCCACGACGTGTTCGTCACGGTCGAGGAAAACGTCATTGCCGGCGGGGCCGGTAGTGCGGTACTGGAATTCCTGCAAGCGCAGCGGATACTGATGCCGGTCCTGACCCTCGGCTTGCCCGACCGCTTCGTCGAGCAGGGCTCCAGAGAACAACTGCTCGGCTTGTGCGGACTCGACGCCAAAGGCCTGTTGGCCAGCATCGAGGCGTTTTGCGCTTGAGACAACAGGCAACAATGGACAGACTCAGAAACAAAATTCGCGACATTCCCGATTTCCCAAAACCCGGTATCGTCTTCAAGGACATCACGCCACTGGTCAAGGACCCGGCCACGCTACGGCTGGCTGTACATCAACTGTTACATCCGTTTCTCGGCCGCGACATTACTGCGGTAGCCGGCATGGAAGCCCGCGGCTTCATTTTCGGCTCTCTAGTTGCCTGGGAACTGGGTATTCCGTTCGTCCCGCTACGAAAGCCCGGCAAGTTGCCCTACGACGTACAAAGCGTGTCTTACGATCTGGAATATGGCTCCGCGGAACTTGAGGTACATATCGATGCCGTCGATAGCAAAGATAAAGTGCTGCTGATAGACGACTTGTTGGCAACCGGCGGTACGGCGAAGGCCAGTTGCGAATTGATCGAAAAACTCGGCGCCAGCGTGGTGGCATGCGCTTTCGTCGTCGAATTGGATTTTCTGAACGGGAGAGGGAATTTGCAAGGGTACGAAATTCATTCCTTGCTGCACTATTAATTCGAGGGCTTTCCAACAAAAAAGGCCGGTAAAACCGGCCTTTTTTGTTATTAGCAAACACCTAATCAGCTCAGACTAACGCTTGTGTCTGGTTTTTTTTTTACTAATCCTATCCATTTTAGCCGAGGCCTCCTCAAAGGATTTGAGCATTTTTTCGAAGGCCGGGCTCGCTGCCGTTGCTACGGCACTGGACTTGACCGGTGCGGCTACCGGTTGGTCGACTTTGCTGCTATCGGCCGGCGCCGGCTTTCCTGAACTGTTTTTTTTTTCGACTTCTGAACCCGAAGTCTCTTCAAGCGCCGCGTCGACATCCAAATCGTAACTACTGGTATCGGCTTTACCGTCGTTGATCAGGTTTTTCCGATACTGCAGGAATGACTCGCGGGTGAATACATAAGGATCGAGCGCCGCTTCGTCGATGAAATTCAGAGCGCCTTCGGCATTCGCGCGGTCGTTAATGCCTTCGACGATGCCGCTGCCCGGCACATAAGTACCCGGATTGGCGGCTTTATCGATAATGACTGCCCCACCGTCGCGAACCGTGGTAGGACCCAGCACCGGAAGTACCAAATAAGCGCCTTGATCGACACCCCAAACCGCCAAGGTTTGACCAAAGTCCTCGACATTATTTTGCAAACCCAAATCGCTGGCGACATCGAACAAACCCGCGACGCCGAATGTGGTATTCGCCAGAAAACGGCCGGTATCCGACGCGCTTTGTTCGAACTTACCTTGCAAAACATCATTCAACACGACGTTGATGCCTTTAAGGTTATTGAAAAAGTTACTGACGCCGGTTTCCATGAAATCCGGCGTGACGTATTTGTAACCGTCCGCGACCGGTTTGAGCAAATACCTGTCCAATCCCATGTTGAAGCCATACATCGAACGGTTGAATCCTTCGTACGGATCGACGGAGTTCGAAGAACCAGACACATCCTTACTCTTGCCGGCGGCTTGGTCGCTACGCGACTCCGTCGTCGCGCATCCGCCACCGGCCAAGGCGCCTGAAACCAACAGCGCCCAAAGCAGGGGAGCCTGACTTTTCGCTTGAAAACTGGGGTTAAACATTACAGAAATTCCTAAAACAGACTTATTGTTTCGCGTAACTATCGATCTTTTCGTTAATTTTAGCGATCAAGGCATCGAAACCTTCCCGACTCAGCACATTTGTGTAGTCGGACCGCTTCAGAGCCAAATCGCTAACGCCGTCGGCTATTATATTGATAATCTGCCAACCATCGTCTTTTTTCTTCATCATGTAATCGAACTTGACGTCTTTTTCACCTGGAATCAACAGATTAGTGTGAATAACCACGCCACCCCGACCGGTTTCCTCTTCTGACACGAAGTTAAACGATTCCCCGGAATAATCCTTGAAATTATGCGCGTAAGCCGACACGCTTAATTTACTGAATACTTCTTCCAGCTTGGATTGCTGCTCGGGCGCCAACTCCTCCCACTGCTTACCGACGACAATACGAGCAATTTTCGGCAAGTCGTGGCTTTTCTTGACGGCAACATCCAATTTTTCGTATCGTCCCTGAAAACCAAGCGCTTTACCTTGCTTCATCACGTCCAACAGCTCGTTCTGAAAGCCCTCGACGACCTGCCGTGCCGTCATTTCGCCGGCAATGCCCGCCGAAGAAACGCATAATAGCGCCAGAAAACCAATACCCAATAAGATCTTTCTCAACATCATTGCCTTGCCATCCAAACTGTTCGGTTTACAGCGCCAATTCAAGTTACGCTCTCGGTGATTTACATTAAGACTCGATTTTCACCGGAATTTCCGAAATCGAGGTTTTACGATCGCCGGTATAGTTAGGCTGCGTCTCGGCAACCATATCTCCGGAGGTTTTCGGCCCGCGTAACGACACCCAAAGTCCTTTCAACGGATTCGCCAACATATCTTCGACCGCTGTCGCCTCGTAACCGCAATGAGCCATGCAATTCGCGCATTTGGGATTTTTTACCGTGCCGTATTTATCCCAGGGCGTATCGTCCAACAGTTCTTTAAAGGACGCGGCGTTGCCTTCGTCAGCCAGCAAATAGCAAGGCTTCTGCCAACCAAACACATTGCGGGTCGGGTTACCCCACGGCGTACAATCGTAACTTTGATTGCCGGCCAGATAATCCAAATAGAGCGCCGAGTGGTTAAGCTTCCATTTGCGTTTTTTGCCCAGTTTGAAGATACCCCGGAACAGGTTCTTGGTATCCACGCCTCGGATAAACACATCCTGACGCGGCGCCCGCTCGTAACTGAAACCCGGCGCGATCGTCACGCCTTCGACGCCCAGGTCCATCGCGTAATCCAAGAACTCGGCAACTTCTTCAGGGGTTTCGCCCTGGAACAACGTACAGTTGATCGTGACTCGGAAGCCCTTGCCCAAGGCCAGCTTGATGGCCTCGATGGCAATGTCGAACACGCCGTCCTGACAAACGGAGGCATCGTGGCGATGCTTCAAACCATCCAGGTGTACCGAAAAAGTCAAATACGGGGAAGGCTTGTAATCGTTGATGCGCTTGCGCAACAACAACGCATTGGTGCAAAGATAGACGAATTTCTTTCTAGCGACGATACCTTCGACGATTTGCGGCATTTCCTTGTGTATTAAAGGCTCGCCGCCCGGAATCGAGACCATCGGCGCACCACACTCGTCCACGGCATCCAGACACTCTTGCACCGACAAGCGCTTATCGAGAATATCGTCCGGGTAATCGATTTTACCGCAGCCGGCGCAAGCCAAGTTGCATCTAAACAACGGCTCCAGCATCAACACCAACGGGTATTTTTTCACACCCTTGAGTTTTTGCTTAACCAGATAACTACCTACAGCCCATTGCTGACGTAAAGGAACACTCACAGCGTTTTCTCCAAAATCTATCAAGACACTGACATCGATTTGTTGTTAAAAAAAAACAACAACCCAAGCCAACCTTCCGTATGCCGCCGAGGCCCCATAAAACCTGAGAAATACTAGCGAAATACAGTGCGGCGATACAAGCAGATGTCGCTAGAATACTACTTTTTCTGGATTCACTCCAGTAAGAATGAAGAAAAAGCAACAACAACAGCAAATTGCTTGCGGTAAATCTATTCAATTGAACAGCCGCGCCATAGGAAAACCGATCCAACACAACAAATCAGCACATTTATAAATCATATACTTACTTAAATAATCTCAACTAACTCACGACCTACCTTAAGCAAAGCGTCGAAAAATTTGCCCTAAAACAACACCGCTTTGCAAATCACCAACAAACCGACTATCATTGACACATCTTCAATAGACCGTAAAACCATGAAAGGACCTCGATCGCCAATCACCGACATAGCCGAACTCAACCGGCTCCCGGACAGCGGGTTTCAAGCCGTATTGCTTGAAGGCGTGTCGCGCACTTTCGCCCTGACCATCCCGCAATTGCCCGGCGCGCTCTACACGGCCGTGGCCAATGCCTACTTACTGTGCCGCATTGTCGATACCATCGAAGACGAAGTGTCTCTGGATGCCGAGCAAAAAAAGTACTTCTGTCGCGGCTTTATCGAAGTCGTCAAGACCGGCGCCCACGCTGACTCGTTTGCCGCCGAATTGGCACCATTGCTTTCCGAACAAACCATTCCGGCCGAACACAGCTTGATCCGGGTGATTCCAAGGGTCATCGCGATCACCCACAGCCTTGACGCGGCGCAAATTCAAGCGCTAGCCGAATGCGTGCAAACGATGGCCAACGGCATGCCGATTTACCAGGCGCTGGATCTACACGCCGGCCTGAAAACAATGAAGGACATGGACGACTATTGCTACTACGTCGCCGGCTGCGTCGGCGAGATGTTGGCAAAACTGTTCTGTCACTATTCTCCGGAAATCGCCGCGCATCGGGAGGAACTATTGAAGCTGTCGGTTTCCTTCGGTCAAGGCCTGCAAATGACCAACATTCTCAAGGACATTTGGGACGACGCCAAACGCGGCGTCTGTTGGCTGCCGCAAGATATTTTCGACGAGACCGGTTTCAAACTGACCGAACTGACGCCGACCACCAACGACCAACGCTTTCGGAAAGGCCTGGAACATTTGATCGACATTGCCCACGGCCATCTGCAAAACGCCCTGACTTACACCCAACTTCTGCCCAGCCACGAAACCGGCATTCGCAATTTTTGCCTGTGGGCACTGGGCATGGCGGTACTGACCTTGAAAAAAATCAAGCAACACCTTGATTTCAATGATTCGAGTCAGGTCAAGATCAGCCGCAACAGCGTCAAGGCCACGATAGTCGCCAGTAAATTAGCGGCTCGCAGCAACTGGCTTTTGTCGCTTTTATTCAATCTGTCCAGCCGGGGCCTGAAGACGCCTGACTGGCAGTATTTACCCGTATCTCACTCCGGACAATAAGGAATCGCCATGTTTACTGAAGCCCCCGTAGAGAGCAACCACGACTTTTCACCCAGCAGCTCGGCGACATCCAACGCGTCAAGCGCGCTGAATATCGCCATCGAGCGCGCCCAAACCCGATTGCTCAGCCTGCAAAATCCCAAGGGTTATTGGGTGTTCGAACTCGAAGCCGACTGCACCATCCCGTCCGAATACATCATGATGATGCATTACCTGGACGACATTAACGAAGAATTGCAAGCCAAGATCGCCGTTTACCTGCGCGGGCGGCAAAATCCCGACGGCAGTTATCCGTTGTTCACGGGCGGTCCCGGCGACATCAGCTGCAGCGTCAAGGTCTACTACGCACTGAAGATGGCCGGCGATGCCATCGACGCGCCGCACATGGTCAAACTACGGACCTGGATTCTGGCCCAAGGCGGCGCGGCGCGCGCCAACGTGTTTACCCGGATCGCGCTGGCCATATTCGAACAATTGCCCTGGCGCGGCGTACCCTACATCCCGGTCGAAATCATGCTGCTGCCCAAGTGGTTTCCTTTCCATTTGGACAAGGTTTCTTATTGGTCGCGAACCGTGATGGTGCCGTTGTTCATCCTGTGCACGCTGAAAGCCAAGGCCAAGAATCCGCGTAATATCGACATCCTGGAACTGTTCGTCGTCCACCCCGACGAAGAGAAGCACTACTTCCCGGAACGCACGTTGTTGAACAAATGCTTTCTGGCCCTGGATAAACTGGGCCGAGTCACCGAACCCTTGATCCCAAACCGCATGCGCCAACGCGCGATAGACCAAGCCGTGACTTGGTTCACCGATCGCTTGAACGGCGAGGACGGCCTGGGCGGCATCTTCCCGGCCATGGTCAACGCCTACGAGGCGATGCTGTTGCTCGGCATGCCTAACGACCACCCGAATGTGACTATCTGCCGGCAAGCCATCGATAAACTATTAGTCGTCAACGAAAAAGACGCCTATTGCCAACCCTGTTTGTCGCCGGTTTGGGACACCGCATTGGCCAGCATGGCATTGATCGAAGCCGACAAACGCGGTAACGCCGCGGCCCTGACCCATGCCTACGACTGGTTGAAAAGCGTGCAATTGTCGGACGAACCCGGCGATTGGCGGGTCCGGAAACCCGACTTAGCCGGCGGCGGTTGGGCCTTCCAGTTCGCCAACCCGCATTACCCCGATGTGGACGATACCGCGATCGTCGGTTTCACAATGGCCGAATCCGGCCTGGACAACCTGGACGAATCCATCCACCGCGCCACGCGCTGGATCGTCGGCATGCAATCGGAGAACGGCGGCTACGGTGCTTTCGACGTCGACAATACCTATTACTACCTGAACGAAATTCCGTTTGCCGATCACGGCGCCTTGCTCGATCCGCCGACCGTCGACGTCAGCGCCCGTTGCGCCATGTTGATGGCGCGCGTCGCCAAGGACCACGACGAATACCGTCCGGCCTTGCAACGCACGATCGAATACATCCGTGGCGAACAGGAAGCCGACGGCTCCTGGTTCGGCCGCTGGGGTACCAACTTCATCTACGGTACTTGGTCGACCCTATTGGGTCTGGAACAAACCGATGTGCCGAAAACCGACCCGATGTTCGTCAAGGCGGCCGCTTGGCTAAAGAGCGTGCAACGCGAGGACGGCGGCTGGGGCGAGGATAACTTGAGTTATCACGACGACATTCAGTATCGCGGCAGCTACCACTTCAGCACCGCGTTCCAAACCGCTTGGGCGATATTGGGCCTGATCGCGGCCGGCGAAGCGCGTAGCGCGGAAGTCAAGGCCGGCATCGACTTCCTGATGCGGACCCAACAAGCCGACGGCGTCTGGAACGACCCCTGCTTTACCGCACCCGGCTTTCCCAAGGTGTTTTATTTGAAATATCACGGCTACGACAAGTTCTTCCCGTTGTGGGCTTTAGCCCGATACCGCAACGAACTGAATAAACAGTAACGTGAGTTGCGGAATCGTCGTTGCCCTGCCAGAAGAACTTGCCACGCTGACTTCCCGGAAATTGGCGCGCGGCGAATGTTGCCGAATAAGCGCCGACATCCTGGTCGCTTATGCCGGCGCCGGTCCCAACAATGCCGCCAGCGCCGCTCGCCTGCTCATCGCCAAGGGCGCCGATCGGCTGATCAGCTGGGGTTGCGCGGCGGCATTGGCGCCGCAGTTGCGGCCCGGCGTTCTGGTAGTCGCGGACCAGATTTTTTTCGACCGTCAAAGTTACGAAACCGACAAACGTTGGTCGCACAAAATGCGCAACCGACTCAGCGAACGCCTGACGGTGGGGAGCGGCAATCTCTCCACCGAAGCGCGTATCGTCGCGCTGAGTAGCGACAAACAACTGATTCACCGCGAAACCGGCGCGGTAGCGTTGGACATGGAAAGCGGCGCGATTGCCAAAGTCGCCAGTCAAGCCAATTTACCATTCCTGGTATTGCGCGCGATCGCCGATCCGGCCGCGATGGACCTGCCGCGCGCGGTGGTCGGCGCCTTGAACGATCAGGGCCGCGTCGAGATGGCTAAATTACTACGCCACTTGCTGAATCATCCTTGGGAGCTTCCAGGATTGATCAAACTCGGCCGACATTTCGGCGCCGCCCAAAAGACGCTGAAAACCATCGCCAAACACTTAAACGAAATCGTCATTTACTAGAAAAACCAGCCCTTGCCGCGATTACCGGCAACGGCGCAGCTTACGAGGTAATAAATGTCCTTCAGCATTGCCGATCTGTTTTCCCAGCATTTCGATGAAAAATTCGATCTGCACGAGCAATACCTTAACAACCAAATGGTGCGAGTCCTGCGTACCATCGGTTACGACCGCAAATACCAGCGAGCGATCGGCCAATACCTGTACGACGACGAAGGCAACGAGTACTTGGATTTGCTGAGCGGTTTCGGCGTGTTCGCGATGGGCCGCAATCACCCAACCATCGTCAAGGCCTTGCAAGAAACCTTGACGCTGGAATTACCGAATCTGGTGCAAATGGACGTTTCCTTATTGAGCGGCTTACTGGCGAAGGAAATCATCGCCACCTGTCCGGACAATTTGGAAAAAATGTTTTTCTGCAACTCAGGCACCGAGGCGGTCGAAGCCGCCATCAAATTCGCCCGTTACACCACCAAGCGGCCGCGCATCGTTTATTGCGAACACGGCTATCACGGTCTGACCATGGGTGCCTTGTCGCTGAACGGCGAGGAAATATTCCGCGAGGGCTTCGGCCCCTTATTGCCGAACTGTTCGGCAGTGCCGTTCAACGATCTGGCCGCGCTGGAACAAGTACTTAGCGGCAAGGACGTCGCCGCCTTCATCGTCGAGCCGATCCAAGGCAAGGGCGTCAACCTGCCGTCCGACGACTACCTGCCGGAAGTCGAACGCCTGTGTAAAAAATACGGCACGCTGTTCGTCGCAGACGAAATCCAGACCGGCATCGGCCGCACCGGCAAGTTCTGGGCGATTGAACATTGGGGCGTCAAGCCCGATATGATTTTGATGGCTAAAGCACTGTCCGGCGGCTTCGTGCCGGTCGGCGGCGTGGCGATGACCGCCAAAATCATGGACACGGTGTTCAACCGGATGGACCGCGCCGTCGTCCACGGTTCGACCTTCTCGAAAAACAATATGGCAATGGCCGCCGGCCTGGCCAGCCTGCATGTGATCCACGACGAAAAGCTGGTGGAAAACAGCGCCAAGATCGGCGAAGACATCATCGCCACGCTGAACGAGATGAGTCCGAAGTACGAATTCCTGAAGGAAGCGCGCGGCAAGGGCTCGATGATCGCGATCGAATTCCAGTCGCCGAAGAGCCTGGGGCTAAAAGCCGCCTGGGCGATGCTGGAAGCGGCCAACAAAGGTCTGTTCTGTCAGATGATTACGATCCCGCTGTTCAAGGAACATCGGGTGCTCAGTCAGGTCGCCGGCCACGGCATGAATGTCGTCAAGCTGTTGCCGCCGCTTAACCTGACGCAAAAAGACCGCGACTGGATCGTCGACGCGATGGAAAAAACCATCGCCGATACCCACAACGTCACCGGCTCGATCTGGACGCTGGGCAAAAACCTAGCCAGTCATGCTCTGAAAAACAAGAAATAAGGAGATTGTTATGCACTCGTTACAACGGATACTTTTGATTTTAACGCTGGCTACCAGCAACATTGCGTTCGGTCACGCCGTCGTTACCCATAACTCGTTGAAATTGAAACCGGTGCCGGTCAATCAAGCCAGCCAGGTCGAATTGTCGTTCAATTCGAAAGTGGAGCTCGATTTGTCGGAAGTGTTTCTGGTCAGCGCCGGCGACGTGATGACGCCGGTCAGCGCCTCGCTCGGCGCCAAACCCGGCCAAGTGGTGCTCGACCTGCCGGCCTTGGCGCCCGGCGAGTATGCGATCAAACTGAAGATTTTCGCCGCGGACGGTCATCTCAGTGAAGACCTGCTGCGCTTTTTCGTTAAAGAACCCAAATAAATCCTTATGGAAGGCATTGCCAATTATTTAGACTCGTTGATCGGCGGCGTCGATCTGACCTTCTACTCCATCGCCATCGGCGGCTTGCTGTGGGGCTTGTTCGTGCTGCGCCCCTGGGACGAAAGCGCCAATTACAATAGCGCGTTACTGGACAGAACCGTCAATCTGATCCACTTCGGCAGCAAAGCCGTGGTCATCACCCAATTGTCGAAAATCGGTCTGAAAATTTGGCTAATGGCCGTTACATTGGGCAAATCGCCGTTCCCGGCGTTTTTTCACACCGTGCAATTCAACGCCGGCGTGGCCCGCGCACTATTTGCCTTTGCGCTGTATTTATTCATCAAGTTCGGCCTGAAACACCACTTACGTTCCAAACGGCACTGGCAAATCGCGATCGCCATTATCGTGCCGCTAGTGATAGCCGCCGCCTGGCTGGTCCACGGAGCCAGTCGCCTGGAAGACCGCGGTTTGCTAATGACCTTGACCGTCAGCCATCAGATCGCAGCGGCGGCCTGGGTCGGCGGCATTTTCCAAATACTGGCTCTGTGGGGCTTGCGCAAGCAAAACGCCATCGCCGAGGAAATCTGGCCGCTGCTGTTGAAGCGTTTCTCAGGCCTGGGGATAGGCGCGGTCGGCTTGCTGCTGGTGACCGGCACCCCGTTAGCCTGGTATTACATTCGCACCTTCCAGGGCTTTATCGGCGCCGGTTACGGCAACCTGCTAACCGTGAAAATCATGATGATGGGACTGGCATTGGGCTTTGCCTGGATGAACAAATCCGCCGTCCGAGAGTACTTCACCAGCCGCAGCCAGTACGTGCTGACCGCCCGGGTGCCCTACTACATCGAAGCGGAAACCCTGATTCTGTTGACCATTCTGTTCACCGCCGCCAGTCTGGCCTCGCAACCGCCGTCGGTGGATATTCCGCACTTAACCGCAACCTGGGAAGAAGTGTTGAACATGTTTCACCCGCGCATACCGCGTTGGGAATCGCCAACCCACGAAGCCCTGCTCGCCGGCGAGGCCGGCCGGATCGCCATCGTCGGCCAAATCCCGTCGGAAGCCGCCACCGCCTGGTCGGATTACAACCACAACATCTCCGGTATCTTCCTGACCGCGATGAGTTTTTTCGCGATGCTGTCCTACTCGGAGCGCTTTCACAACTGGGCGCGCTACTGGCCGGTCGGCTTCATGGGACTCGGGATATTCCTGTTCTTCCGTTCCGACGCCGAGAGCTGGCCGTTGGGTCCGATCGGCTTTTGGGATAGCACTTTCAACAACGGCGAGATTTTGCAACACCGGATCGCCACCTTTCTGGTGTTTATGCTGGGCTTGTACGAGACCCGCGCCCGCGTCAAGGCCGACCCCGGTATTCTGCCCTATTTGTTTCCGCTGATGTCGGCCTTCGGCGGCATGATGCTGCTAGCGCACTCGCATGTCGGCTTCGAGGCTAAAACCGCGTTTCTAATCCAGGTCGGCCACACCCTGATGGGCGTGTTCGCGCTAATCCTGGCTTGCGGCCGTTGGCTGGAGCTGAAATTGGACGCGCCGGGCAAAAACGTGGCCGGCTTTATCTCGGTTTTTGCGCTATTCCAAATCGGCGTGATTCTGATGTTCTACCGCGAACCCCTGTACTAATATGAAACAGACTAACGAATTTCCGCTGCTAGCCACCATCGCCAGCCCGACCGACATCCGCGCGCTGGCGCCCGAGCAGCTCCAGGCGTTGGCCGACGAGGTGCGCCGGTTTCTGACCCATACCGTCAGCATTTCCGGCGGCCATTTCGCGGCCGGCCTGGGCACGGTGGAATTGACCGTGGCGCTGCATTACGTATTCAATACCCCGGTCGATCAATTGGTTTGGGATGTCGGCCATCAGGCCTATCCGCACAAGATTCTGACCGGCCGCAAGGACAGAATGACCACGATCCGTACCCTGGGCGGGGTGTCGGCCTTTCCGTGCCGGGCCGAGAGCGAATACGATGCCTTCGGCGTCGGCCATTCCTCGACTTCGATCAGCGCGGCCTTGGGCATGGCCATCGCTTCGCAGCTACGCGGCGAGGATAAGAAGATGGTGGCCATCATCGGCGACGGTTCGATCACCGGCGGCATGGCCTTCGAGGCGATGAATCATGCCGGCGACGTCAATGCCAATCTGTTGGTGATTCTGAACGACAACGAGATGTCGATTTCGCCGCCGGTCGGGGCGATGAACAATTATCTGACCAAGATTTTGTCCAGCAAGCTGTATTCGTCGGTCCGTCAGGAAAGCAAGAAGGCCTTGTCCAGCATGCCCAGCGTTTGGGAGTTGGCCCGCAAGGCCGAGGAACATGTCAAAGGCATGATCGTGCCGGGCACCTTGTTCGAGGAGTTGGGCTTTAATTACTTCGGACCGATCGACGGCCACGATCTGGAGATCTTGGTGTCGACCCTGGACAAGCTCAAGGATTTGCGCGGACCGGTGTTTTTGCACGTGGTCACCAAGAAGGGCAAGGGCTATGCGCCGGCCGAGAAGGACCCCTTGGCTTACCACGGCGTGCCGGCCTTCGATCCGACCCAGGATTTTCTGCCCAAGGCGGCGCCGTCGCCGCACCCGACCTATACCGAGGTGTTCAGCCGTTGGTTGTGCGACATGGCGGCCGAGGACGAGCGGCTGCTGGGGATTACCCCGGCCATGCGCGAAGGCTCGGGGTTGGTCGAGTTTTCCCAGCAATACCCGCAACGCTATTTCGACGTGGCCATCGCCGAGCAGCACGCGGTGACCCTGGCCGCCGGCCAGGCCTGCCAAGGCGCCAAGCCGGTGGTGGCAATTTATTCTACGTTTTTGCAGCGCGGCTACGACCAGTTGATCCACGACGTGGCCTTGCAGAATCTGGACGTGTTGTTTGCGTTGGATCGAGCCGGTCTGGTCGGCCCGGACGGCCCGACCCATGCCGGCGCCTTCGACTACAGCTATCTGCGCTGCATTCCGAACATGCTAGTGATGGCCCCGGCCGACGAGAACGAGTGCCGGCAAATGCTGACCACCGGCTTCCATTACAATGGCCCGGCCTCGGTGCGCTATCCGCGCGGCAAGGGGCCCGGCGCGGCGATCGATCCGCGCCTGACCGACCTTGAGATCGGCCAGGGCGAGATTCGCCACCAGGGCGGCCGGATTGCCATCCTGGCCTGGGGGGCGATGGTCGCCCCGGCCGTCGAAGCCGGCAAGCAACTGGGTGCCACGGTCGCCAACATGCGCTTCGTCAAGCCCCTTGATGAAAGCTTGATTCTGGAACTGGCGAAAACCCACGACGTGTTCGTCACGGTCGAGGAAAACGTCATTGCCGGCGGGGCCGGTAGTGCGGTACTGGAATTCCTGCAAGCGCAACGGATACTGATGCCGGTCCTGACCCTCGGCTTGCCCGACCGCTTCGTCGAGCAGGGCTCCAGAGAACAACTGCTCGGCTTGTGCGGACTCGACGCCAAGGGCCTGTTGGCCAGCATCGAGGCGTTTTGCGCTTGAGACAAGAGGCATTTTGTCGGTGGCTCTGAATTTGGGCCGACTCTACGGTCAATGTCCCGCATCCGGAGTCTACCCACCATGAGCAGCATCATTCTCGATACGCTCGAGTTCGCCAATAAGCTCAAAGCCGACGGCTTTACCGAGCATCAGGCCGAACCGATCCGCGCGGTCGTTGGCGTCGGCTTGCTGCAGACCGCATTGGTCGCCGGTTTGTTGCTGAAACTGGCCGCTCGGGTCTGACCGCGACCGCCGTTCGGCGCAGCTAAGCGGCTAGACCCAGTAATTTCTCGGTTTGGCGGCGAATTTCGGCGGCAACCTTGCCGTCCAGGCTTTCCAACCAACGCGGCGGAATGCCGGCCAAACCGTAATGCGCACCCGCCAACATGCCAACCAGCGCCCCGGTCGTATCGGCATCGCCGCCTTGATTGACCGTCGCCACCAGACAGGACTCGAAATCGTCGGTCGTGAAAAAATAGTGCAACACAGTATGTAGCGTATCGACGATATAGCCGGACGACTTCCCCAGATACGGTTCGAACGCGAATAGCTCGAATTGTTCGACCAAACCGGCCGCCAGCGCTCTGCACTCCGCAACACCTTTGCCCAACAACAAGGCCTGCGTCATCCGCCCCAACGTCAGAGTCGCCGCGTCGGATAAGGGGTTGTGGTGAGTGATCCTGCCCTGCTCCAGACTCCAGCGCTCGAATTCGAACGGCCGATTCAAGGTCGCCAACACCACCGGCAAATTGCGCATGCATGCGCCGTTGCCCGCCTCGTCCTCGCGCGGCAAGCCGATCAATTCGCCTTCGTCGCGATAGCGGACGATGCCGCGCCGGCAAGTCATGCCGACATCGGGCGGCTCGGTGTCCAACCAAGCCACGAAATGGTCGGCCACCGTCGCCAAATCCCAATCGGGCCGGGCGATGATAGCCGCGCCCAAGGCCAGCGACATCTGAGTATCGTCGGTCACCTGCCCCGGCGCCAAATCCAACCAACCGCCGCCTATCATCTCGCGATGCACGCCGTAGCGCTTTTGAATGCGCTTGGGCGACATAAACTCCACTGTCGCGCCCAGCGCATCGCCGCAGGCAAAACCCAGATACGCGCCCAGTGCGCGGTTCAGCAAAGCTTCGTTCATCAACGCCTCACGGTAACTCGGTAATCGCCGCCGATCACCAAATATTCAGCCTCGCCGCGCAAGGCATGGTGCGGCAGCAGATCGCTGAAAAACACCAGTTTTACCATCGGTACCTCGACTTCTAAAATGTAGCTGCCAAACTCGCCGGCGATACCGCACTTATCCGTGAACGACACGATGCTGTTGAAGCGGACGATTTTTTCATGGTGATCGCCCACGCCTTCGACAACCCAATCCCCTAAATCGTTGACCCCTCGATACAGCGTCTTGTGCGTGGCAGCCGGCCGCTGAAAGCGGGCGACCACCCATTGGCAAAACTCATACAGCAAATCCAACTGCATGAAGATGCAGTTGTTGTGATAGCGACTGTTCATCTTTTCTTCGACATAGGCCAGCCAGTCGTAGCTCATGAAACTGGTGATACGGGTCTTATGATAATTGGGAAACAAGCCGAATCGACTTTCCACCCACCCCTTCAACACCGCCCCCTGAGCGTTGTTGGAATCCAGTCCCCAATCCTGAATCAGCCGCAAATAACTGTTACGGTAACGGCGCCGGCCTAGAGCGTCGTCGCTCAAACGTTGCTCGGTCTCGAAACCGAACACCACGCACATATAATCCTGAAACACCTGACCGCATTGTTCCAGCGTGGTTTGCTCGGCCAATTTGTCGAACAGGCCGTGCGCCGCCTCGCGGGTACCGGCAATGCTTAGGGATTTGGGGTATTCGTTGAACAAGTGGCTCGCGATGCACTCCGTCGCCACGCCGATCAGGTTGGTACTGTGTCCGTGACGGGAAATGTCGGGCATAGTCGGGTCGGCTACCTTGGGAATGATCGTTAACCGAGTATTTTCACATCGATAACCCGGTTTTGCCAAACCGCCGATACCGGCCTTCGGTTTCCTCGCCTGAACGCCCACCCAGCTGGAGAATCCCGTCGCCAAATCCAACCATCGCCCCGGTTAGTGGTCAGCACGAATTTTTGTGATTGACAGCGCGTGCGGGGCGGGGCTAGAGTCTGCTAGCCGATTGATTCACAAACAAAAATAAAGTCCCAAAATCGGCACCACAATAACTATACACGGGAGAATCAGATGAAAAATTATGTAGCCGAGTCCTTTGGGACTTTCTGGTTGGTATTGGGCGGCTGCGGCAGCGCCGTATTGGCCGCCGCGTTTCCGCAGGTCGGTATCGGCCTGCTCGGCGTCTCGCTGGCCTTCGGATTGACGGTGCTGACGATGGCTTACGCGATCGGCCATATCTCGGGCTGCCATCTCAATCCGGCGGTATCGGTCGGCCTGTGGATGGGTGGCCGGTTTCCGGCCAAGCAATTGTTGCCTTACATCGCATCGCAAGTCGTCGGCGCGGTAATTGCCGGCGGCGTTTTGTATCTGATCGCCAGCGGCAAGGCCGGTTTCGACGTGTCCGCTGGCTTTGCCTCCAACGGTTACGGCGAACATTCGCCGGGCGGCTATTCGCTACTGGCGGCGCTGATCACCGAAGTCGTGATGACGATGATGTTTCTGCTGGTGATACTCGGGGCCACCGACGCCCGCGCTCCGCAAGGCCTGGCGCCGATAGCGATCGGCCTCTGCCTGACCTTGATTCATTTGATCAGCATTCCGGTCACCAATACCTCGGTCAATCCGGCTCGCAGCCTCGGCGTCGCACTGTACGTTGGTGATTGGGCCTTGGCGCAACTGTGGCTGTTTTGGGTCGCGCCGTTTATCGGCGCGATATTGGGCGCTTTGGCATATCGTTTTATCGGCGGGCCGGCCGAGTAAGGATAGGCGCGATTCGCCGTCCGGAATCAGTAAGCCCAACGCCTGGTTCCGGCGGCGAACCTCGGAACCAGGCGAACCCAGCCGCACAACGCCTGCGACCGTCCGTTTGCCTAGATAGCGGTTTTCGCTCGAAACATCGCGGCTTGCCTCAATCTAAGGATCGTGGAAGGGTTTTCGCCCGCAGCACAAAAACCGGGCCGGAGCGTCTTTAGCCGCGATCGAGGGCGTTCCAATGGAGGTATTCGTTTTCAGAGCGGTATCGCTGTCATCTTGCAAACGGAGAAAGCTGAAGAAACACAGCCGATGGCCGCCTGACTCCATTCGACCGTACGCCGGATTTGACGATTTCCCCGCCAAAGCGCCGTCCTCGGCTTGGTATCGCGGTAGCGGGCAACACGTTTATTCCAGCGCGCGACCTCAGCCGCGGCGGATTTTAATTCTATAATGCGATTTTCGAATACGGGAGATTTGCTGATGACGCATAGCACTTTATTTCGGCGGCTGGTTCTGATTTTACAGGCTGCCAGACGGGACCATCTTAAAGCCAATCACTTGCCCGACCCGATTCCCGCTAGCCAGGCGGGCTGGAGCCGGCGCCGCTTTATCAAGACCTCGACGGCGGCCGGATTCGCCGGCGCGCTGGGCTCAAGCTTGGCGCCGCCGGCTTGGGCGAAAGATCGCGGCGATGCGCGAGTGGCGATCATCGGGGCCGGTATTGCCGGCCTAAACGCCGCTTACCGGCTAAAAAAAGCCGGCGTTGCGGCGACAGTCTTCGAAGCGCACTCCAGGGTAGGCGGCCGTATGTTGTCCGCCAGCCTCGACGACGGCTTGACGATCGATTTGGGCGCGGAGCTGATCAATACCAATCATCCGGACATGCTGGGGTTGGCCAAGGACTTCGGGATTAAGCTGTTCGATAAACGCCAGGATGCGGCGCGCTTACCTTATCCGAAAGAAGTCTATTTCTTCAACGGCGAACGCTTTAGCGAAGCGCAGCTGGCCGACGATTTGCGCGCCATTGCCGCGCAGATTCACGAAGATGCCGGCTTGCTGGACCAGGACTGGGAAACGCATGCGCCGCTGTTCGATCAATGGTCGGTCAGCGATTACTTGCACCGACACGCCGATAAAATCGGCGCGCCTTATGT
The DNA here is from genome assembly GCF_050275925.1 of Methylomonas sp. MS20. NCBI lineage: Bacteria > Pseudomonadati > Pseudomonadota > Gammaproteobacteria > Methylococcales > Methylococcaceae > Methylomonas > Methylomonas sp. MS20. The sequence goes on along the minus strand of NZ_CP189962.1, from coordinate 1,636,768 downwards.
GCGCAGCCTGCTGGGAAATATGCTGCGGACCGAATTCGGCGCGGAAACCTCACAAGCGTCGGCATTACAACTAATCGATATTTTGCCGGTGGTCGACGGTCAAGCCGTCGATTTGCTCAGCTACAGCGATGAGGTTTACGCCGTGGTCGGCGGTTCGGCGCGGATCACCGATGCGCTGGCGCGCGCCTTGGCGGGGCAAATTCATCTGCGTAAAGCTTTGCGAGCGCTCAAGCTGCGCAACGACGAATACCATCTGACCTTCAGCGACGGAAGCCGGGTTGAAGCCGACATCGTCATCATTGCGACACCCTTTCCGGCCTTGCGCAACGTGGAGCTCGATGCCCCGTTACCCGCTTTGTTTCGCCGTTTCGTCGCCGAAGCCAATCCGGGCGCCAATGAAAAATTGATCGCCGGTTTTAAGCAACGCTTCTGGCATAGCCCCGCCGGTTTTAGTTTGGCGGCCTGGACGGACTTCGGCTACTCGGAGGTCTGGGACGAAACTCAGCGCCAACCGCATCGTCGCGGCGGCGCGTTGAATTTTTTCTTGGGCGGCGATCAGGCCAGACAACTGAATAACACCGGCAATATCAAACCGCTGGCGAAACAATTCATCACCGATCTGGACAAATTTATCCCTGGCGCGAAAGCCTCGGCGAGCGGGGGCTTGGCAAAAAGCGCCTGGGGCAATAATCCGTATGTCGGCGGCGGCTACGCTAACTTTGCGCCTGGACAGCTGAGCACATTCGCCGAATTTTTTTGGGTCGAGGGCGACGGCTCCGCGACCCAACAAGTGGCTTTCGACAAATTGATTTTTGCCGGCGAGCATTTGAGCGACGCCAATTACGGTTTCATGGAAGGCGGCGCCCAAACCGGCCGCTTGGCGGCGGCATTGGCGCTGGACATCTTACAAAACCATCGTGAATAAACACCCACGCCGCAACAAGCGCTGGAGACAGTAACAGGCACCCCACCTGTTATAAAAAGGTCCGCGACGAAACCCGCCCCCTGCGTGGCCTGGCTACACGAAGCATTGGGGGGCCAAACTTATTGTCTATCGATCCGCTCGGCTCAAACGGATTTGAAACCGCGACCGTCAACGCCCCACAATCCGGCGATAGGCCGGGCCGGGACTCGATCACTTCACCCGCTGGACACGTTCGGCGGCGAATATCAGGGTTTCTTTTCCGGGCGTGGTTTCGTTGTAATCGACCGATACCGGCCATGCGCGACTAAAAGACCATTCCGCAATAGGTGTCATCGACGCATCGTAGGCAATCAAAGTCGCATCGTAACGTGCCCTGCCGATATTTCCGTCCGCGACCTGTTGCCGCCAATTCCATAACTCCAGCGATTTACCCAAGGCTTTGCTGCAAGTTAGATTTCTAACCGACATTCGCCCTGGTACTTTAACCGCACCCATTTCCCCCCGCCCGCTAACGACCTTGGATTCGACAACCTCATTTTGCGAACCCATGCCCTTGCAGTCGGTGAAATAGGTCGTAATCGCGCCGGCGCTGAATTCAAAGTAGGTAGCCGGGCCGCTATTGGCATTCGGGTCCTCCGCGACGGCCGTACCACCGGCGTTTGCCGAAAAAGCGGCGACACCCAATATCACGCTGATTATTCCGGTCAATGTTTTCATGATATATCCCCCAACAAAGTGAATTAATTTAAAACGATTCGGATTTGCCTTATGCAAGGTCGAATAATCCGATAGTGTGGTAGAACTGAAAGTCACCAAATTTGATGATAAAAAAATTACCTAGAAACTTGATGAACTTGAATCTATAAGGGCAAATCGGATGCCAAGTCATGCAAACCACGCTCAATCCGCCTTAAGCGATTGAAACTGAAGCGCTATAGACTGGAGACCTGCGACAAGCAAATTCATCGGCACCGTCTAAACGCCACGATATTTCGTGCGCGATACGGTATGCCGTAATGGCGCACCGATGGACGCCACGAACTCGGGAGAAGAAGGACTGGAACAGCCCGCCCAGTCCGGGCAGTAGGGAAATAAGGAACAGCTAGCCTGGGCAAGGCCGTAGTTGCGCTCGGCTTTGTCCTCGCTGTGCCGTTTAGCTGATCATCTTTCTGAAAATCAGGGAGCAAATCACGGCGTGCCGACGTGGGAACGACACCGATCCCGGCTAAAGCCGCTCCCACGCCGGCGCTTTGATTGGCTGGGACGACCCGACGGTTTCGTGAACGTTATCTTCGGAATGAGTAAACGCCTAAAACCCCGATTCGCGGACCGCCACGGTGGCAACCCTTCGCCAGGCTTTACTGAGCAGACTGACGGCCGGCGTATCCAAGCGCACGCTACCTCGGCGTACGCCGGGAAAGGCGTTGCGGCTTGGGGTTTGAATCGGCCGCAATACGATCCGATACACCGCCCTTTCCGGTATCTGCAGGCCCTGCCGGTCCGGACGCGCCGCCAGATCCCCGCCGTAACTGGAGGCAAGCGCATCGGGAATTCGAGTCGAGCCGCCGCGATCGATGCGTTCCACCCGACACGCGACCGGAGCCGCGTCCGGATCGTCCGGGTAAAACCAGCCGGACACCGCTTGCTCGGCGGGCAGCAAATCCTCTTCGGCCAGATAGGCCTCGACCAACCAAGCGCCGGGATCGGCGACAATCAGCATCGCCTCGCCGGCCGGTAACCATTGACCGACCTGAAGCGCATCGTTAACGTCCAGCGCCACGCCGTCGAACGGTGCCGACAACGTCAGCTCGGCTTGTTGCTCCTGGGTGCCGGCCTGCTTGGCGGCGGCGGATTCCAATTCCTTCAACAACACCCGCCGGCGTTGCAACAACTCCTGGCGCAGGCCCTGATAAGCCAATTGCCAGGCCAGCGCGCGGCCCTGACTGCCGGCGTCCGAGGCTTGATAATCCAACTCCGGCGAACTCAGACGGGCCAATAATTCGCCGCGTTTGATGGTCTGGCCGGCGGCGACCGGAAAACTCTCCAAGCGCCCCGCTCTGGGCAGGACAATCTCGGCATACTGCTCGGCGCGGATCATGGCCGGCGCGGTCGTATAACCCTGCCACGGCAACAGCAGCAGGGCGGCTACGCCGAGCAGCGCGGCGAGTCCAGTCAAACGCCGGCCCTGGCCGATGTCGTGGCCGGACAAGCTCCACCAGACCCGCAATTCGGAAACGATGGGCCGGACAATAAACCAACCAATTTCAACCGCCATCAACAACAAACCCAGCAATTTAAAGCTGAAGTGGTAAACCAGTACCGCGATCCCCAAAAACAAGAAAAAGCGGTACAGCCAGGTTCCCCAAGCATAGACCGCGAAAAACCGCGCCATCCGCGGCGGTAGGATTTCAGGGGCCGGCCAGTCCAAACCGAACAGCCAAGTCCGCGTGCGCCAGCGGGCGTAGGCAAACGCGCGCGGCTGCAGATTATCGACGCCCAGCCAGTCGGCCAGCAGGTAATAGCCGTCGAAGCGCATGAACGGACTAAGATTGATCGCCAGCGTGACGATCCAGGTCGAAGTCGCCAACAAAAACGCGCCGCCACGGGCCGGCCCGTCCGGCAAAAAACTCCAGGCCAGCGCCGCGACCACGGCCAAGCCCAGTTCGGCGGCGACACCGGCCCCGGCGATCGCCAGGCGTTGCCGGCGCGACACCAATTTCCAGGCCTCGCTGGCATCGGTGTACAACATCGGGTACATCACCATGAAGGCAACCCCCATCGTCGGTACCCGGCAACCGTAGCGATGGGCGGTCAAGGCATGACCGAACTCGTGCAAGGTTTTCGCCAGAGCCAGGGCCAGAAACCACTGGGCCAGACCTAGCCAGTTAAAGAAATACGGAAAGGTGTTCAGGAAGGCGTCCCACTGCCGCGACAACAAAAACAGCGCCAGTAACGCGCACAGTCCGAACAGCGCGGCGCAACGCCCGCTGTAAACCCAAGCCAATCGCGGATAGCAGCGCGCCAACCAGGCGTCGGGACGCACCAATGGAATCTTGAAAAACAGATAATTGTGCAACAGCCATTCGCCGACGCCGATTCGGCTGGCCGCCGCTTGTCGGCGCAGCCCTTCCAGACCGGCCGGACCTTCCGCGCGCAGCAGATTGTGCGCCATTAGAAACTTGCCCAGATCGGCGACTTGCTCGGCGCTCACCGCCAGCGTGGTTTCCCGCCCGATCGCGTCTGCGATCGCCTGCGGAACCGCCAACCGCCAGCGACTGAGGATTTCAAATTCCGGCCAGCCGATCCGGTAAAAACGGTTGTTGGCCGGATCGTGCAGGGTCCAGGTCGGCGCGCCGTCAAATCCGGCGGGCCCGGCCAGACAATGAATTTCTTCCCGCAACGGCGGCAAGGCCGTCGGATCGGCTACCATCCCAACCATAAACGCGCGGCCGCCAACGGCCGCCGAAACAAGTAATAAAACAGTGTCACCCGTTCGCCGTAAAGCTTGGCCGTCCCCTTCAAACCGATGCGCGGCGGCCGCTCGCTGTCAGTCAGACGCGCCTTGACGCGGTACACCAGCGCGTCGCCGACCTCGGCCGAGGTCTGGTAACTGACGCTATACACCTCGGCCGCGATCGGATGCTGAGGGTCGACGTTCAAAAACACCGTCGCGGGGCCACCGTCCGCCAATTCGATGAAATCGCCGATCGGCAGACGAATATCCAGCTCCACTTGGTTGGCATCGGCCACCATTAAAATCCGCTCGCCCAATTCCACCGGCCTACCCAGCCAGTCGTGCACGTCGGCGAAGATCGCCACGCCAGCGTGCGGCGCTGCGACCTCGGCCCGCGCCAGCTGGCCTTGCATGAACGTCACCTCGGCGGCGTGCTGGTCCATCCGCGCCTTTAAGACCGCGACTTCGGCCTTGCTGTCGGCATCGAACATGGCTTGTTGCGCGGTCTTGCGATATTCCGCCTCGGCCACCGCCAGCGCCTTGCGCGATACGTCCAAGCGGTTGGCGATATCGGTATTTTCCAGGCTCAGCAGCGGTTCACCGGCCGCGACGCTTTGATTGGGCTGGACGTGAAACGCGGCGACCACGCCGGCCAGCGGCGCGCGAATCAGCGTGGGCCGGGCCGGGACGATCTCGGCCGGCGCCAGCACCGACAAGCGCAGCGGCCACATCAACGCCAGCAGGACGCCGAACGCCCACAGCTTGACCGAGCGCCGGCCGAACCCGCGCCGATACCAAGCCGGTCTCGGCGCCAGTGCTTGCCAGGCGTGAGCGTAAGCGTCGGCCAATTCGGCCAGCAGTTGCGCTTCGGCGTCCAGCCAAGCCGATTCCCTGGCCAGCAATAAGCCGCCGAGGCACTGGCCGCGCGCCGTCAACGGCAACCATAAGGCCTGAGCCGGCAACCATTGCCGCCAATCGCCGCGCAGCGCCTCCGGCAGTTCGTCCAGCTGCATGCAGCGATAAGCCGACGCGCGGTCGGCACCGTGCAGCCAGCGGCACACCGCCGCCAACCAGACCGCGTACGGCGCTTGCGGATCGGCATCGGCGACACCGGACAAGGCCGCGATCGGCCGCAACGGCCGATCCAGCCATAACGCGGCTTGCCGATATTCGACCAAGCCGCGAGTTTCGTTGACCGCCACGAAGCCGAGCGCGGCCAAGTCCTCGGCGGCCCGCGCCCGGCGTTGCAGTTGCAGCAGCAGCGCCAGGCCCCGCGCCTGACGGAGGCGGGCGTCCTCGGTCTCGCTCATGAATTAGTGTGATTGACTGGGAAAGGCTGCCCGGCCGCTCATGCCGGCCAGCAATTCGGCATGTTTGCCGGTGATACGCCCCAAAATGGCAACGGTTTGGCTGACCGGATCGATACGGGCGCCCAAGGTGACGACTTCGGCCGGGAAATCCCGGTCCAATTCGTCGATGTGCACGGTAAACGCTTGACCGGCCTTCAGCCAGCGCAGCCACGGCGACGGCACGATCAGTTTGACTTCCAGTTGGCCGTCGTCCAACACATCCATGATCGGATCGCCGACTTTCAAATGTTGATGGCGCTGGGCTTTCAGTTCGGCGACCCGGCCGTCGAACGGTGCGGCGATCTTGCACTTTTCCAGACCGGCCTGGGTCAGCGCCACGTCGGCCTTGGCCTCGCCCAATTTGGCGGCGGCGACTTCGACTTCCAGCACGCTGATCGATTCCAGCTTGGCCAAGCGTTGATCGACTTCGTAGGTCTTGGCCGCGCCCTGCGCGGTGGCGCGGGCCTTTTCCAATTGCGCTTGCTGAATAGAGCAGTCGAAAGCCACCAGCAATTGGCCTTTTTTGAAGCGCTCGCCGTCGCGCACCGTCAATTCCTTAATCACCGCCGCCAGTTCCGCCGACAGCGTGGTGGCGTTGCGCGCGGTCAGTTGCGCGCGGATTTCGGTGTCGGCGGCCGGCTCGGCGCGCAAAATCGGCGCCAACGCCAGACCGACCAACAAAAACCAAGCTTTGCCCATCAGGAATGTTCTCCCTGGCCGGCGGCGGCGGTTTCCGGTGTCGGATCGTCGGTGGCTTGCGATGGAAAGCGGCCTTGCGCCCAATCCTGATCGATCGCTTCGATCGCCCGCGCCAACGTATCGACGCTATCGTCGGCCATCGTCGCCGGCAACGGGTCGAAGCCCAGGGATACATACAATTTACCCAGCGCATCCTGCGAATCCGCGTAACTTTGGTGGCGTTGCAACTCGGACAAGACCGAATCGACCGACGTGCGTATCCGCTCCAGCGAACTCATCGCTTCGGTCAACTCGCTGTTCAACACGTGATGGTGGATCTGCTGATTGATGTCGTCGAGCTCGGACGTCAATTTCAATTGGTTTTCGCTCAGCGCCAATTGCTGCCGGGCCAGCCGCACCTGGGTCAAAATCGCCATGTGCGCGGCCAAGCGCCGCGAGTTGGCCAGCGACTCCTGCGTCTCGGCGGTGGCGATGGCTTGCGGCGCCGACAATAGCTCGAACAGATTCTTGGAAATCTGCGTGCCGATTTCGCCCCAGCTTTGATTCAGCAAATAGGAGTTGGAATCGTAATTGCCGCCCAATTGCACCTCGACGCCGGGCAGCAAGCGCAGCATGGCTTTTTTGACTTCGGCCGAGCCGATCCGAGTTTGATACATTTCCTGACGCAATTCCGGACGCAGTTGCAAGGCCAATTCGTCCAGTTGTTCCTGACTCAACTGCGGCGTGGCGATGCCGGGCCAAGCACCGGCCGCGACATCGGCCAATTGATAGTCCTGATTCGGCGGCAGATTGATCAAGCCGGTCAATTCGGCTTTAGCCAATTGCTGTTGCTCCAACAAGCCTTCCAAGCGGCGGACGATTTCCAGCAGGCTTTTTCGATAGCGCAAGGCTTCCAGAGGCGCCCGTAGTTTTTCCGCCTCGGCCTGGCTGGCGAGTTCCAAGGCGCGGCGGGCTTCGGTCAGCACCGGTTGAATCTTGGCGGTCATTCGCTGCGCGCTCAAGGCTCGCCAATAGGCGCTACGTACGTCCTTCATCAAATTGTGGCTGACCTTGCGCCGGCTTTCTGCGGTCACCAAGGCCTTGTTGCCTTCCTGCTGAGCCCGGAAATAACTGACGCCGAAGTCCAGAATATTCCAGCGCAGACTCAAATCGCCCAGGTAGCGGCTGCGGTCCTGCGAGGTCGAGGTTTCCAGCGATTGCCGGCCGGTCGAAATCGAGCGGCTGGCCGAGGCGTTGAAATTGTCGCGGCTGCGATAGCCGGCCGAAGCCACCACTTCCGGCAACAAATCGAAACGCGCCAGCGTGGCCTGGCCTTCCGCGACCGCCCGTTCCATCATCTTGACCCGATGGTCCAGGTTATATTTGAGTGCCCGCGACATCGCCTGATACAAGGTCAACGGCGCGGTCAGCGGTTCTTGTTGCTTGAACAACTGACTCTGATCGAGACCGATCTGGCTCTGCCGCTCTTGCTGGGTTAGCGGCGAAGGCGTCAGCGAACAACCGGTCAGCCATACGGCACCGATCGCCGCCGCCAACAGGCCGGGATTAAACCGAGGGGTCGGTCGGGAATGGTTTTCAGCCATAGCGAATTCCTGTGTCGATAAAGTCATGCGGCGTCCCGTGGATCGCGGAACGCTCGCGCCAGATGGTTCAATAGGGTGTCGGCATCCCGTAGGGTGCGTTGGCTGCCGAACGCTTGCAATTGGGTGCTTAGCGGCGTCTTGCCAAGCTCGGCGCGCGGCTCTCCGCCACGGCCGGAAGCGGGGCGTCCGCCGCCTTGGCCCGGCCGGCCTTCGCCGGCCCCGTTCTGGCCTTCGCCTCCGCTCCGACCTTCGCCGCCCGTACCCTGGCCCGGCCGGTTCTGCGGTTTCAGCACCACGGTCACGACGGTCTGGTTGCCCCGTCCGTCGGTCGCGGTGATTTTGACGACGGTGTTATCGCCGCCCTGTCCTTCTCGCACGCTCAAGCCGCCGGTCGCGGGATCGAAACGTACCCAACTCGGCAGGCTGGCGCCATTGGCCTGGGTCGCCTGAAAACTGACGCCCGAGCTGGTATCCAGGCTGGACAGTGCTTGAGCCGGCATCGTAAACGCATTGCCGCCATCCGCCGACACGCTGGCCTGCATTTGCAAGGAGGTGGTTTGCCCGCTGGTCGAAGACAAACCGCCGTCGCCAACGGTGCTGGAAAACAGTGAGGTGCCGAAACCCGCGCCGCCACCGGCGCCGAGCCCGCCGCTTAAGCCGGCTCCGCCAAATCCGGAACCCCCGCCTAAACCGCCGGCGGCGCCAGCGCCGATGCCGCCACCCAAACCGCCGCCAGTAGAGCCGCCCGAACCAACCGTGCCGCCGGCGCCGGTCGCTCCGACACCACCAGCGGACGAGCCGCCCAAACCACCGAAACCGCCCAGTCCACCGCCAGTTCCCGCGTTAAAGTCCACGGTTTGCGTGGCGTTGGTGACGATGCCTATCGCCACCGCCGCGGTAGGGCTGGAAGTGACTTCCTCGGCGTTGTCCAAGCCGTCGGTGTAACTGGCTGTCACGCTGATGGTTTTATCGACGAAAGCTTGGGTCAGCAACAAGCGAGAGCCGGTCCCCAGGACATTGCCGTCGCCGTCCTTCCAGGTATATACCACGCTACCCTTGCCGTCGGCGTCGCTCAGCGCATCGACGACCGTCAGGGTTTCGCCGGCGGTCGGCGTGCCGCGTATCGTCAACGTGCCGGTCGGCGCGTCGTTGGCATTGGTCAGCGTCACGCTCAGTTCGGTGTCGCGGCTATTGCCGGCCGCGTCGGTGGCGCGCACTGTGATCGAGTGGCTGGCGGCGACTTCGTAATTTAGTTGGCCGCCATCGGCGACGGTGACCGCGCCGGTCGCGGCGTCGATCGCGAAGCGGCCGTTAGCGTCGTCAACCAGACTGTAAACCACCGCATGCAGATCGCTGGCCGTCACACTACCGACCGCCGTGCCGTTCGCGGCATTTTCGGCCACGCTCAAGCTTCCGCTCGCCTCGGCCGGCGCGGCGGTGTCCAACGTGAAGGTCAATGCGACCGACTCAGCCGATGCATTGCCGGCCAAGTCGGTCTGCCGCGCCAACACCGACTTGGCGCCGTCGCCGGCCACGCTAAAACTGTCGCCGCTGCCGGCGACCCAAGTCGTACCGCCGTCGATGCTGTATTCCCAACTGGCGCCGCTTTCCAGAGCGCCCGCATTGACGACGCCATTGTTGGTCAAGCCATCGACGGCACTGGCGCCGCTATCCTCGGCCAAGGCCAAGCTCGGCGCGGCGGAGACTGTATCCAGGGTAAAGGCTAGCGCGGCGGAATTGGCCGAGACATTGCCGGCAATATCAATCTGCCGAACCAACAGCGACTTGGCCCCATCGCCGCTGACGTTAAAGCTGGTGCCGTTGCCCGTCGTCCAGCTCGTGCCGCCGTCGCTGCTGTATTGCCAGCTCGCGCCGCCTTCCAGACCGGACACCGTCACCGCGCCGCTGTTGGTGATGGCGTCGCTGTTACTGGTGCCGCTGTCGGTGGCCAAGCTCAAGCTCGGCGCGGCCGGCGCAGAGGTATCGACCACGATGTCGCGGTTGACACCCAAGGAGTCGGGATCGCCGGGCGCGGCCAAGGTCAATATCGCCGGTAGACTGGTCGAGCTATCCAGTATCGCGCCGCCGCTCAAGGCCAACGCGGTGGTGGCCGCGTAGTCCAGGTCGGCACTGGTGTCGCCGGCTTGCACGACATAGCTGAAACTCAGCGTGGTCGTGCCCGAGCCGCCGCTGAAACTGGCGTTACGGCCGGTATTCAGCGCCAAGGTCGGCGTGCCGGTCACCGTCACGGCCCGGTTGAAGGTCACGGTAATGGTGACGATGTCACCGGCTTTGTAACTGCCGCTGGCGGTCGAAGCCGACACGTCGGTCACTAGCGGGTTGACCAACGCGGTCAGCACCACGTCGTTGCCGGTGCCGCTGGCGTAACGCACGGTATAAATGTCGCCGTTCAACGTCGCGTCGCTGCCCTCGGGTATGCCGTTGAAAGTGCCGGCGCTGCCCGACACCGCGTCGGCGCCGTCGTTGTCGATGATCCGATACGTGGCACCGTTGCTGGCACTGTAAGCGCCGACCCGGCTCACGCTCAACGATCCGCCGTTCAAACTGACGACGCCGTTGACGACGACTTGGTCGAAGTCGGTGCCGGCCACGCCGCCGTCGCCGCCGACTTCGGCGGCCATGTCGCCGCTGAGCCGCAGATTGCCGTTGACGGTCAGCACGCCGATGCCGTTATTGGTGCCGGCCACTCCGGGAGCCAATGTCGCTCCGTCGAGTATCGTCAATTGATTGGTCGAACTGACCGCGAAAATACTGCCGCTGCCGGCCAAGGTCGCCCCGGATTGCACCGAAACGCCACTGGTCCCTCCCAGCGCGCCGGTCACCGCCAGCGCGCCGGCCGATACCGTCGTCGTGCCGCTGTAGGTATTGGCGCCGGATAGCGTCAACGCCGCGCTACCTTGCTTGGTCAACGAGCCGCTGCCGGACAACACGCCGGACAAGGTCGCGGCGGCGCTGTTCGAAACGGTCGCCGCGCCGATCAGGGTTACATTGTTATCGATGTTCGTGGCGGCGCTAATCGACAGCGTGCCGGCGTTCAAGGTCAGATCGCCGCCGCCGAGATTGGCGTCGGAGGCTATCGCCAAGGTACCGCCGCCACGCACCGTGGTTTCTCCGCTATAGCTGTTATTGCCTGACAGGGTCAAAGTGCCGGTGCCGGTTTTAATCAAATTCCCACCAATGGCGCCGTCTTCGACCACCCCGGAAAAGCCGGTCGAGGCATTATTGCCGCCGACGGTCAGGCTGCCGCTGTTCAAGGTCACGCTGCCGGCGCCGGACAGGGAGCCGGCGGTTTCGTTGTCGTATAAAAACAACGTGGCGCCGCCTGCGATGTCGAGCGCGCTATCGTCGCCGATGGCCTCGCCGCCCGAGACCGACAACATGCCGGCCGTTACCGTGGTCGCGCCGCTGTAGGTATTGGTTCCGGACAGTTCCAACTCGTTCGCGCCGGCCTTGGTCAAACCGCCGGCACCGGCGATCGCGCCGGAAAAACTGCTGCCGGTCGCTTGATTGACGGTCAATACCGCGCCGCTATCCAAGCTAATGCCGGCGACCGCCGAACTGCCGCCGGACAGCGTGCCTATCGTCTCGCTAGCGCTGATGCTTAGCGCTCCGGCACCGGATAAGGTCACCGCGCAACTGTCCTTGATCGCCGCGCCGCCTTCAGTCTGCACGGTGCCGCCGGTCACGGCCAGACCGCCGTCCCAATCGCCGGTACCGGACAGTAGCAGCGTGCCGGTCCAGAACTGAGTCAGCGCATAGCTGTTGGCGCCGTCGGTGATGCCGCCGGATAGCGTCAAGGTGTTGCCGCCGGTATCGATCTTGGTGTTGCCGGTCAAAGTGATTAGGCCGCTCAAAGTATTGTCGCCGCCGATGGCGCGGATCGCGCCGTTAGTGTCCGCGCCGACGCCGGCGGCGGAGATCGTGTTGCTGAAGGTCGCCGCGCTCTGTAGGTGCAACGAGGCGCCGTTGGCGATAATCACCCCGCCGCTACCCAGCGCGCCGCTCTTGCTGGTCAGCAGATAACCGGCGCCGATCGCGGTGCCGCCGCTGTAGGTGTTGGCCGAAGCGCCGGCCAGCTCCAGCGTGGAGCCGCCCAGTTTGGTCAGAGCCCCGCTGCCGCTCAGCACCCCGGTGTGTTGCAGGTAGGCGCCGGTATCGACCAGAATCCCGCTGTCCGCCGCCAGCACGATATTGTTGTCGATCGCATTGGGATAGCCGCCGGTCGTCTGCAAGGTACCGCCGCTCAAGGTCAGGTTGCCGGTTCCCAGATTGGCGTCGCCGGCCACCGCCAACGTGCCACCGGCGATGCCGGCGGTATTCAAGCCGGTGCCGCTGGTGCCGCCGGTCGAGGTATTGTTGGTGCCGCCGAGCACCAGTTTGCCGGCGCCGCTTTTGGTCAAATTAGAAACCACGCTACCGTCGTCGGCTAGCGCGGAATTGATGGTCAGCGTATCGCCGGTGCCGACACTGACCCCAATCGCGCCGGCCAAATTCAAGGACTGGCTGGCGATCGTCAGCGAGCGGCTGTCGGTGTCGCTATCCATCGCCAAGGTCACGCCGTCGGCCACGGTATAGGCCCCGCCCAACGTGATGGTGCCGCTCAAGGTTTCGGCGAAGTTGATCGTGGTCGGCCCGGCAATCGTGCCGGCGTAATACAGTGCTTCCCGCAGGTCCAAACCGCCGCCGTCGGCGACGTCGGCATTAAAGCTACTGACCGCATTGCCGTCTATCGCGGTGACGGTCACTGTCAGATCATTAGATACCGTGATCGAGAAGACCTGTTCGACCGAATCGGTGCCGTCGCTGGCGCCGATACGAACCGAATACGTCTGACCGGCGGTCAAAGCCGCGTTGTCGACGCTCAACGTGGTGCCGCTGATTGTAAAACTGGCGTTGTCGGTATCGCCGCTGCCGCTGACCAAGCTATAAGTCAAGGTCTGGCCGGTATCGACGTCGGACGCCGACAGCGTGCCGACCGTGGCGTTGAGCCCGTCGAACACGCTGATCGCGTTGTTGGAAAGTTGCAAATCGGTCGGCGCGTCGTTAATCGAGGTCGCGGTGATCACGGTCGAGCTGTCGGCGGAGCCGCTGCTGGTGCCGTCGTTGCCGGTCAACGTAAACGTGGTCTGGACGGTGCCGGCAGGCACGGCTTGGTTGTCGGTCGGGGTAAACACCAGCGCTTGCAGCAGGGTTTGCAGCGCGCCGGGACTGTTCGCGGTCAAGGTGTAGCTGCCGGCCGAACCGGTCAAACCGCCGCCGGCGCTGCTCAAGGTGCCGTTGGCGCCGGTGTAGCTGATGGTCAGCGTGAACGTGCCCGAACTGTCGTCGGCGTCGGTGTAGGTCACGTTGGCGAACGGCGTGGTCGTGGCATTGTCGTTGACGCTGCCGGCGGTAGTAAAGGTACCGCCCAGGGCCGGCCCCTGGTTGACCGGTCCGGTCAAGCGAAAGTCGTTACTGTTGCTGCCGACCGTGTAACTGGCGGTCAACGCCACCGCGTTAAACGTCACGGTGCCGGCCGCCGCCAAACCGCTAAAGCTGCCGGTGATCGCGTCCGAACCGTCGTTGGAAATCAATGTGAAGGCTTCGCCGCTCGCCGATTTGGTGGCGACATGGGCGCCGGACAAGCTCAGCGTGGCGCCGCTGACATTGACCGCGCCGGTAACCGCCACGCTATCGTAGCTGGCCGAACCGGCAATGTCGGCCGCCAAGCTGCCGCCGGAGGCGATAGTTAAACCGCCGGTCACGGTCAGCGTGCCGACGCCGTCGTTGCTGCCGGCCACGCCCGGCGCCAAGGTCCCGCCCGAAGCGATCGTCAGGCCGCCGTTGACGCTACCGGTGCCGGCCAGCGTGGCGCCGCTGGCCACGTTAACCGCGCCGGCTCCGGCGCCGTTCAAGCTGCCGGTAACCACCAAGGTACCGGCGTCGATCGCGGTCGAACCTGTATAGGTATTGGCGCCGGACAAGGTCAAGCTACCGCTGCCGGCTTTAGCAAAGCCGCCGCTATTTCCGCCGTCCTGCAGAATACCGGAGAACGTGGTCGAAGCATTACCGGCCACCGTCAGCGTGCCGCTGTTCAGTGTCACGGTGCCGGCTCCGGCCAGCGAGCCTATCGTGTCGTCGATGGCGTGCAGATTCAGAATGGCGCCGGAAGCCACGGTGACGGCGGTGGTATCTGCCAGCACCGAGCCGCTGCCGGACAAGGTCAGCGTGCCCGCCGAAATCGTCGTGGCCCCCGTGTAAGTATTGGTGCCGGACAAGTCCAATTCGCCGCTACCCAGCTTGGTCAGGCCGCCGCTGCCGCTGATTACCCCGGAAAACGCCCCTGACGATGCCGAATCGCTAGTCAGCGTGAAGGATTGCAGATCGATATTACCGCTGCTGTAGCTATTGATTTGGCCGACGCTGACATCCGACGCTAACTGGTAGGAGCCGCCGTTCAGCGCCAGTTCGGGCGTGCCGCTCAGCGTACCGGACAACACCACCGTACCGCCGGACGCTTGGAGACGCGACGTGGCGGTCAAGGCATTCGTCCCGGACAGGGCCAAGGTCAGCGTTCCGCTGCCGACTTTGTCGACGGTCGCGCCGCTACCGGTGATCGTGCCGGTAAAACTGGTGCTGGTGTTGTCGCCGCCGATTTCCAAAGTGCTGGAGGTCAAGGACACCGCGCCGGCGCCGGCCAACGAACCGATCCGGTCGCTCGCAGACGATAGCGTCAAGCTAGCGCCGCTGGCCACCGTCACCGCCGAGCTGTCGGCGATTCGGTTGTTGCCGCTGGTGGTCAAGGTACCGGCCGAAATTGTGGTCGCACCGGTATAGGTGTTGGTGCCGCCCAAGGTCAAGGTACCGGAACCGGTCTTGGTCAAACCGCCGCTACCGCTGATGACGCCGGTAAAACTGGTGTTGGAGCCGTCCCCGGCCGTCAACGTAAAAGCCCCGAGCGCAATATTGCCGGCGCCCGCCAATGAACCGATGGTTTTGGCGGCACCCAGCGTCAGCGTGGTCCCGCTAGCAAGCGTGACCGCGGTATTGTTGGCGATGGCACTCCCGTTATTTAACGTTAACCCGCCTAGCGACAGCGTGACGGCGCCGGTCAAGGTATTCGCGCCCGACAGCGTCATCGTGCCGCCGCCGGTCTTGGTGAACAGACCGCTGCTATTACTCAAGACACCCGAGAACGTCGTATCGACGCCGCTGTTGATGGTGCGTGCCGCATTGCCGAAATCGACGTTGCCGGTAAAGGTCAACGCAAACGAGCCCGACATCGTCACATCGCCGCCGAGCGTGATCGCGTTGGCTATGCTGCGCGCCGTGGTGGTCGAACGCAGCTTGCCGCCGTTCCAGGCCAGCGCGCCGGTCCCCAGCGCGCTGTCCGACGCGATGTCGATGATCGTGTTGTTCAACGTAATGGTGCCGCTGTAACCGGTGTTGGTACCCGCTAGCTTCAGCACGTTGCCCGCGCCCCCGCCGACCGAGATGCCACCGGTACCGGTCAGATTACCGTTCAGCGTGATGTTGCCGGCCGTGGTATTGAACGCGCCGCCGTTGGCGGTGACCGATACCCCAACCGAGGAGGTAATACCCCCGGCGCTAGCCGCCAAGGTACCGCCGTCCATGACCAGCGAACCGGCGCTACCTAGACTGGCGGTTTGCAACGTGCCGCCGGACAAGGTCAGCGCGCCGCTGAAGGTGTTGCTACCCGACAAAATCAGGGTGCCGCTGCCGGCTTTGGTCAATCCGCCGCTACCGGAGATTCCGCCGGAAAACGTGGTTGACGAATTGTCGCCGCCGGCGGTCAGGGTATTGGAGCCAAGAACGACGCTACCGGCCCCGGCCAACGAACCGATCGTCTCGGATGCGTTGAGACTCAAGGTGCTGGCCACGCTGACCGCGCTGGTGTCGGCCAAGGCGCTACCGCCGCTCAAAGCCAGCGTGCCGGCCGACACGGTGGTCGCGCCGGTATAGGTGTTGGCGCCGCTCAGTGTGAAGGTGCCGCTACCGGTTTTGGTTAAGCCGCCGGTTCCGCTCAGCACGCCGTCGAAACCGGTCGAGGTGGCGTCGCCGCCGGTCGTCAACGTGAACGAACCGAGATCGAAGCTGCCGGTCACGCCGCTGCCGCTCAACGACCCGATGGTTTCATCCGCGCCCAGCGTGACGGCCAGACTTGCGCCGTTGCCCAAGGTCAGCGCGCTGGCGTTGGGGATCGCCGCGCCGCCGTTCAGAGTCACGGCGCCGTTACTGAACGAAGTCGCTCCGCCGTATGTATTGCTGCCTGACAGCGTCAAGGCACCGCCGCTGATTTTACTGAGACTGCCGCTGGCGCCGGATATATCGGCGGACACGGTCAAGGCGGCGCTAGCGCCGAGCAAATTCAAGGTGCCGGACCCGGCCAGTACCAGACCGCCACCGCCGCTACCGGCTATCGTCACGGTCTTTGCCGCTTGCAAGGTCACCGTATCGCCGGCACCCAAGGTTGCGGTGGAGCCGGTTAAGGTCAGCGTGGTGCCGCTGGTCAAATTGCTTAGAATCACGCTATCCGCGCCGGCCTGGGCCGTCGAGCGCGCCAACGCTTCGCGCAAACCGAAGCCGTCGGCGGCGTCGTTACCGCTGTCGTCGCTGGTCTGGGTCACGTAAATACTGGAACTGGTCACACTGACATCGGCATTCGTCGTCGCGGTACCGTCGCTCAACGCGAAACGGATCGTGGCATCGCCGAACGGGGTGCTGTTGGCGTATTGAATGCCGCGCATCACCGCTTGCACCAACGCGGTGGTGGCATTGGCGTTGAAGTTGATCGTCAACACCCCGCCGGTATTGGTGTAAGTAGCGAAGGTGGTCGCGCCGCCGGTTTGCAACGCCGAACCGGTATCGCTGAAACCGCTGGCATTAAAGCTGTAGACGTCGTTGCTAGTGGCATCGGCGATACTGGTATCGCCGATCTTGCCGCGCTGCACGGTCAACGAAGCGCCGTTCCAGCCGCTCACGTCGTTTTCGGCATCGGAAACGGTCAAATTGCCGCTGGCATCGAGGGTCACGGTGCCGGACAAGGCCACGCTATCGCCGTTCAAACCGCTAATCACCGCCGCCGAATTGATGCCGGAAACAGTGATGCCGTTGCCACTGGTATCGGCAATACTACCGCCGGTGATTGGCCCGTTCCAATTATCGGCCCCCGCCAAATTGTAAGTCGTGCTGCCGCTGGAACTGGTGCCGTTTTTATCAAGCAGGGTGTTGACCTGGGCCTTGTCGGTGGCCGACAACGTCAACGTGAACGCAGTCGCCGAAGTGATCTCCACGTCGCTGGTGTCGGTCAAGGTGTAGCTGCCGCCTTGACCAGTCAACGTAAACAACGAAGCGTCGATATCGTTGGTCGCGCCGCTTTGCTTGACCAGATGGGTGCCGGTCACGACCAACAAGCCGGTCGCGGTGTCGTAGGTCGCCGAGGTCAAGGTCGGCGTTTGGGTACTGCTGACGGTAACGCCGTTGCCGGTGGTATCTGCGGATGCCGAGGCGGTGCTGTCCCAATTCGCCGCGCCGGCCAGATTGTAGGTGGTCGCGCCGGCGGACGCGGTCCCGTCCTTATTCAGCAGGCCTTCGACGTTGAGCTGATCGGTGGCATCCAAAGTAATGCTAAAACTGGTGGAACTACTGGCGGTCACCGTGTAACTGCCGGCCAAGGTATAGGTATTGCCGCCCTCGCCGGTCAGTGTCAGCTTGGTGGTATCGATGCTGTCGCCGGTGGTCATATTAGCGCCGGTGACGGACAGCACGTTGGTGCCGGCGTCGTAGGTAGCCGACGTAATCGACGCCGTCGGCGAGGGCGGCGTCCAGGCGGCCGTGCTACCCGGCCCGTCTAGCCATTCGGTGCCGGCGTTACCGCCCGACCCGGAGGCGCCGGGGTTACCGCCCGAGGACGTTCCGCCGGCACCGCCGCCTCCGTAATTCGAGGTGTGGGTAATGGTAGCGTTTTCGTATTTGAAGGCACCATTGTTGTAGATTCCGCCGACGCCGGCTCCGCCGTCGCCGCCATCGACACCGTAACCACCCGCACCGCCGCCGCCGGCGCCGAGATTGTTGGTGATCGAGGTCGACGCCATGTACACCGTTGCGCCGGAACCGATTGCTAAAGCGCCGGCGCCGATCCCGCCCCGGCCAACCACCGCGCTGCCGCTGCCGCCTGAACCGTATCCGCCGCCGCCGCCGCCGATAAAATTCAGTCCGCCCGAGCCGGCGGTTCCCCCGGTTCCGCCCGCATTGGCACTACCGCTGGTTCCCCCCGCGCCGCCGGCGCCACTGGCGCCACTGCTACCGCCCCGGCCAGAGGCGCTGGCAACCCCGTTAACACCGCCATTTCCGCCAGTACCCGCGGAACCCGAGGCGCCAGGTGTAGTATTATTAAAAGCCCCTCCGGTTCCGCCGACAGTCGTCCCCCAACCGCCGCCGCCGCCGCCGCCGTAACCGTAAGACCCGTTGTCACTACCGCCGTTGCCGCCGCCGCCGGCCGCGACGTTGCCGGTGATTGTCGAATGCAAAAATGTGGCCGTGGTGCCCGCGCCGGTCACCGAGATTCCGGCGCCCAACGCATCGCCGCCGTTGACGCTGTTATACGCACCGCCGTCGCCCGAAACCAAACCGTGGGTGATCGTCAAACCGTCGACGGTCACGTTGCCGCTGGTAATCGACAGCACCCGGCTGTGGTAATTGGCATCGACGGTAACATCGGCACTACCGTTGTCGTCCAGATCGCCGTCTATCGTCAAATTTTGGCTGATACTTAACTGGCCGCTGGACAAGGTAATCGTCATTCCGGCGTTGAACGTAATCGTGTCGCCGGACGACGCCGACGCAATCGCCGCGCGCAACGACCCGGCACCGCTATCGTTATTGTTGGTCACGGTGACCGTCGCCAGCGCGTAATCGTAGTCGGCCATGGCCGAAGCGGAAAACGCCGCGGGTGCCGAGACGTCGCCGGTGCGCACTTCCAAATCCCAATCGCCGCCAGCGCCGGTGCGGTTGTCGGACACCGCCACGTCGGCCCCGGTCAGATCGGCCAGGGTCCGGGCAAACGTAGCGCCGTCGGCGCCCCTGCCCAGGTTGCAGGAATAGACTTGCAGATCGCCGTCGGCCGCCAGCGCTTGGCCTATCGTATCGAGTTGAGCGGCGTAGCCGCCGATTGAATCATTGTTCAGCCAGGCATTGCCCAACCAAACGTTGGCCTCGCCGCCCTCGGCGACAATGGAAATCGCCGAAATGTCGCGGCGATCCGCCAAATAGTCGGCCATCTGTTGCACGCCGTCGCGGCCGGCCTCCAACATTACGACTTCGGCGCGCGGATCGGCGCCGGCCAACAAGGTTTCGGCGTCCCTGACCCGGCTGTCGACGAAGATGACGGCGGTAGGCCGGGCGGCCGTCGCTTCCGGGAATTGGCAGGCGGCCGCCGCATCCAGCAAATGTTGAGCGTCCAGCGCCGAAGGCGGCTGATCGGCGGTCGGCGGCGCGTCCGCTTGAGCGGCGTCGGCGCTGACCGCCGCCGCGCCGTCGAACAGGATGCGCGGTTCCAAGGCCCAGGCACGTAGCGGTGCCGCCTTGGAACGATGGCGAGTCCCGGCGGGGCGAATACGCTCGAATAGTTTCATGGTCTTGCTCCCCAAAATCGACGGTCAATCAAACGGATTTCGCCAGCGGCCGAGCGGCGGCCGGTTGCGCGGAAACAACGTGGGCGCGACTGCCGCGGCCGTCGCGCCAGAACGCCATATCGGCGTATTGCTCGAACAGATCCGGCGGCAGAATGGTCGCCCGGTTCTCCAAGGTCACTCGAGGTCGAATGCTGTGCAGGCCGGACAAGCCCAAATTGTTGTCGAAGGCCGGCGCGTCGTACTGCAGATTCGCGAAATCGTGCGGATACGCGGGCTCGCCGAGAAAATCGTAAATCAACGGCATCACCTTCTCGGGCGCCCGAGCCAGCAAATCGTAGTCGACGACCAGCAGCGAAGCGGCCTGCTCGCCGTAAAACGCTTCCTTCAGCGCCGACCAGGCAAAACCGACCAGGCGATTGCGCTGCGCCAAGGTTTCCACCCGGCTATACACGGTATTGCGCTCGACGTCGTCGGCGAACAAGCGGCTGTTTTCATAGGGGCTGGCCCGGTACAGCCGCTCCAGACTGTCCATGACCCAGGCCACGTTGCGGACGCAGGCAATGATCTTGGCGTCCGGGAACAAATCCAGCAGTGCCGGCAAGCGGCCGCACCAAGCCCGGTTGGTATCGAACACCACATCCTTGCCGGTTTCCTCGGCGTAATAACTGTCGAACAAACCGCGCAGCAGGCGGCGGCGTTGCGCGGTGGTCACGACCGGCCCCCACTCGCTACCGGCGCTGACCTGATCGAGCAAACCCGAAAAAAATGCGCCGACCGGACTGGTCATACCGGCTTGAAAGCGCGGATTCTGTTTCAGAATAGCGGCCAGCAGCGTCGAACCGGAGCGCGGCAGGCCGGAAATAAAGTGGTAACGATGACTCATTGCGAACCCAGCACCAAGGCGCGGGCCGTCGCGTCGACAACCCGCGGCATATCGATATTTTTCATCAGCACAGTGTCGGTAACAAGTTCGCGAACGGGTAATGGGTTCGAAAAATAGTCGCAGACCGCGACCTTGTCAACCGCGCGGCGCATTCAAGCCGAACATCGGTATCGGATCTCACAGTAGCCTAGCTTTTCCGTTAGGAACGATTATGCTTAATGTCGCTTACGCTTTACAAAATTTCGGCGTTCGCCCGGAGAACAAGCTTGGCGGCTTTTTCCCGGCTATTTTTCGCAAAGACCCCAGGAGGTCCATCATGGCTGATCCATTTTTAGGCGAAATCCACATCTTCGGTTTTGCATATGCCCCGCAAGATTGGGCGTTCTGCAACGGCCAGCAAATGGCGATACAACAACAAAATGCACTGTACGCGCTGCTTGGGACAAGATTCGGCGGCGACGGCCGTAGCTTCTTCAATTTACCCAATCTGCAAGGCCGGGCGCCGATTCATTTCGGCGCCAATCCGCTGTCCGCTTCGCAACCTTACCAGATGGCGCAAACCGGCGGCACATCTGGCGCCACGGTCCAAACCCAAACCGCGTTTAGTTTGACCACCGCCAATTTGCCGTCTCATACCCACGCCGCCGATCTATCGCTAGCCGGCGTCAACGCCGCCACGGCCGTCAAGGTCTCCACCGGCGCCGGCGGCGGCGTTAATCCCGATGCCAACGCCACGCTGACTAACGCCCCAAACGGCCAGACCTCGGCCGCGGTGTTTCTGCCGGCCGCCACGCCGCAAACCAACCCGATCACGCTGGGCGGAGTGACGACCACGTTGAGCGGCAAC
Source organism: Methylomonas sp. MS20 (assembly GCF_050275925.1). Lineage (NCBI taxonomy): Bacteria > Pseudomonadati > Pseudomonadota > Gammaproteobacteria > Methylococcales > Methylococcaceae > Methylomonas > Methylomonas sp. MS20. Next base: position 1,615,374 of record NZ_CP189962.1, on the reverse strand, counting down.
GGCACGGTCACGGTCGGTAATACCGGCGCCGGCGCCCCGGTCAGCGCACCGCTGAACTTCAGCGTCCCGGCCGCGATGTCGCCCTATCTGGCGCTGAACTTCTGCATCGCGCTGAACGGCATTTTCCCGATGCAGCAATGAGTACCGCGAATCCTGATCCAAAGAATGCACCGATCGCCGACTTGAGTAGCGGGCATTTCCTGCCCTATCTCGGCCAAACTTGTCTGTTGGAAAGCGGCGCGGTGACGATCGCCACGGTCCTGGCGCGTGTCGACGAAAAACCCGGCGCCCGCTCGCCGAGCGGCGACCGGGACAGCCGCATGCCGTTCGCGCTGCTACTGAAAGGCGACGCCGATTGTCCGTATCTGGACGGTGTGTTTACGATGCGCATCGCCCAAGCGTTCGAGGTTCCCGGCATTTACCTGAGCCGGGTCTTGAACGCCGGCCCGCAACCGGCGGCGTTGTTTCAAGCAGTGTTTAACTGACATGAGCGCGCATACCTACCGACGCGAACGGCGAAAAAGCTCGGTTCAACCCCAGCGGCGACGGCGATGGCGCTAGCGCCATCGCCGGCCGGCTTGAATCTGAGGCCGCAACGCGACAATGACGCGACCTTTCTAGCCGGCCTGTACCACAGCTTGCGCGACGACTTGCGTCTGCTCGACGCGGAGCGCGACTTCGTCGAGGAACTGATCGAAATGCAGTTTCGCGCCCAGCGCGAAGGCTACGGTCAACAATTTCCAAATGCGATGTATTTCATCATCGAAATACATAGCCAAGCTGTCGGCCGGGTCGCCGTCGATTTCGGCCACAACGAAGTGCGTTTGATCGATTTAGCCTTGCTGCCGGCCGCCCGAAATCGCGGCCACGGTCGGGCGGTGATTCGCGCCTTACAGCAGGCGGCCGGACAGGCCCATGCACCGTTGACGTTGGTCGCCGCGCTGGACAACCCCGGCGCCTTGGCGTTTTACGCCAAGCTGGGCTTCGGGCTGGCCAGAACCAGCGACAGCCACGCCTTACTGGTTTGGTATCCGGGCGGCGCTTGACTCCCGTCCGGCCTAGTGACGGTTTTGATTGCGCCAGTTATCGACGATGCCTTCCACGTCCAAATCGTCCGGGCCTTCCCGCCAAGCGGTGAAGTAATCGACGTCGTTACTTTTGGGTTCGGGATTGGGCCGGTAGATTTGCACCCGGGTCGGCAGCGGTGCCGCCTCGCCCAGCACCAGGGCCTCGCCGCGCCCCAACGAACTCAGAATGTCGGCCAGATCGCCCTCGGCTTCCGGCACCAGACCGCGTATGTATTGCTGGTCGTCCGGATTGGTGGTGCGTAAACAGATATACGAACTGCATTGCGCCAGCATGGTTTCCGACAACTCGGTCGGCCGCTGGCTGACCACGCCGATCGACACCCCGTATTTGCGGCCTTCCTTGGCGATCCGCTCCATCATTTTGCGGGTGCCTTCGAACTGACTGCTTTTTTCGCGCGGAATATAGGCGTGGGCTTCCTCGCAAATCAGCGTGATTGGAAACTCGCGGCGGCGCGGATTCCAGTAATTGAACTCGTAAGCCAGCCGGCCGACTTGCGCCGACACAGCCGGCCGCACGTCGGTCGGCACCGAGCTGAGATCGACGACGGTGATATTGGCCTTCTTACGGCCCAGACCGACGAACTCGCGCAGCAATTCGGCCATGCTGTCCGAGGTGTTGCGCTTTTTCGGTTTCAATAAAAAGTCGTAGCGCACGTCGTTGAAGCGGCTTTGCATCCGCACCAAAAATTCGTCGAACTGGCCGAACAAGGCGCCCTTGGTCTTGCCGAAGTCCTTGCGTTCCTCGTTGGCGGCCTTGAACTGCATGTACAGCTCGGCCAGCGAAAAGAAAATCGGCGTATCGATGGATACCACCCCCAAGCCGACATTCTTGGCTTCCTTGCGTTTGAGCTGTTGCAAAATCTCGCGCATGAAGGCCATTTGAATCGACGAACCGGGATCGTCGCGGTCGATGAACAAATCCACCAGCTCGGCGTAAGTCATCATCCAATACGGCATTTCCAATTCCATCGCGTCGACGTAATTGACGCGCTCGCTGGGGAAGGCCGACTCGATGCTGCCGTCCGGCGTCTTCCAGCAATATTCGCCGTGCAGGTCCAGCATGATCAAATGGGTCTTCGGCATCGCCGCGATCGTGTGTTGGATCAGACTGGTCACGGTCCACGATTTGCCGGAACCGGACTGGCCGACGATCGCGAAATGCCGGCCGAACAAGGCGCGCGGATCGAGGCTGAGATGGTAATCCTTGTGACTGGCGAGCTGGCCGATGAAGAATTGGTAGTCGCGGAACTTGGAAAAAATCGCGTTGATCTCGGCCAAGCCCACCGCATACACCGCCGCGCCGGGCGTCGGATAATGGCGCACGCCGCGGATGAACACATTGCTTTCGTTCAGCTCGCCGACCGGAATCAACGCGATAAAGCGGTCGGTGGCGCGGTTGCCGGCCTGATCGAAGCGGTCGCGCTCCCACATCTTGAAGACCAACGCCAGCACCCCGATATGCGATTGGCGAATCACCACGTAGGAACCCAAATGGCCGGCCAGAATCTCTTCATCGCCCAACCGGATGATCGGCGCCGCGGTGGCGTGCTCCGCGACGATGCGGGCGTCCATGCCGTCGGCGCGCACCTCGGTCAAATAGGCGATCAGGATGTTGTCGGTGGTGTCACTCATGGCAATCTCGGCTGCGGAACAAGCTGGGCTAAGCTTAGCCGAAAATTTTCCGCCGACGCCGCCGGCTCTGTCGGCGATACGCCAAACCGGATCGACATTGCCGACAATGCCGGAACCGACCGACGGCCGGAAACGCCGGGGCTCGCGGATTCCCGGCGCTTCGGCGCCGAACGGCGCCAGGCGCGGATATTGCTTGACCTATAGTAGGTATGCTTAACTCGGCCCCATTGCCGACCGGCAAATCCGGTCCACCATTCGGAGTTTTAAAGGCCGGGGTCGGTAGACGGCAAGCGCTCAGCGATCTGTTCCCCAGTTTGAGAAAGAGGGGGTAGTTCTTGTCAGATTGGAAGAAAGACCGTCATACCCGCCGGGAAGCGGGTATCCAGTGCCATGGATGGCGAGCTTCGAACCCTCCATGGCGGCTAGATTCGCTCCGCGCGCTAACGGGTCCGGCAATCCATGCCGGAATGACAGCCTTCGGTAAGGGGAAGCCTGAAATCTACCAAGTTGAATTAAGCGAGGGGCAGGATGAGCGGAGATAAAAATCAATGCGTTACCTCGTGATCCCCCCTCACCCCGGCCCCCTCTCCCGCGAGGAGAGGGGGGCTTTTCCTGCACCCCCAAACGGGGAAACCCGGATTAAGGCCGCTGGAGAAGCCCAGCCAAATAGTGACAGGCCGGGGGAATACTCCGCCGGCAGCACGCTGAAATGGACTTAAACCCTGCATCAACCACTTCGATGAGGTCAACATGAAAATCGGCATTCCCAAGGAAATCAAACCCAACGAAAACCGGGTCGCGCTGGTGCCGTCCGGCGCGGCCGCACTGGTAAGCGCCGGCCACCAGGTCGTGATCGAGACCGGCGCCGGCGCCGGCGCCGGCTTTGCCGACGAACTCTATGTCGCGGCCGGCGCCGAACTGGCCCCGGCCGCCGCGCCGGTGTGGGACAGCGCCGATCTGGTCGTCAAGGTCAAGGAGCCGATTGAGCCGGAATGGTCGCTGTTACGTCCTGACCTGACCGTCTTCACCTACTTTCATTTCGCCGCCAACCGCCGCTTGACCGAAGCGCATCTGGCCTCCGGCGCCACCTGCATCGCCTACGAAACCGTGCAATTGCCGCATGGCGAGTTGCCGCTATTGACCCCAATGTCGGAAGTCGCCGGCCGCTTGGCGGTGCAGGAAGGCGCGCATTATCTGGAAAAGCTCTACGGCGGGCGCGGCGTGCTGCTGGGCGGCGTGCCCGGCGTGGCGCCGGCCAAGGTCGTCATCCTCGGCGGCGGCGTGGTCGGCACCCATGCCGCCAAAATGGCCGCCGGCTTGGGCGCGCAAGTCACGATATTGGACCTGTCGCTGGACCGCCTGCGCCACCTCGCCGACATTCTGCCGCCCAACGTGCAACTGCTGTATTCCAGCCGCCACGCGATTCTGGAACACATCGCCCAAGCCGACCTGGTCATCGGCGGCGTACTGGTCACCGGTGCCGCCGCGCCGAAACTGATCCGCCGCGAAGACCTGGCGACGATGCAGCCCGGCGCGGTCATCGTCGACGTCGCGGTCGATCAAGGCGGCTGCGTGGAAACCACCCACCCCACCACCCACGCCGACCCGGTCTATCTGGTGGACGGCATCGTTCATTACGCGGTCGCCAACATGCCCGGCGGCGTGCCGCGCACCTCGACGCTGGCGCTGACCAACGCCACCCTCCCCTACGTGCTGCAACTGGCCAACAAGGGTTGGCAAACCGCGTTGCGCGACAATCCGGCCTTGCTGAAAGGCCTGAACGTCGTCGCCGGCCACGTTACCTACCCCGGCATCGCCGACGCTTTCGGCATGGCGTGTTTGCCGCAAGAACAGTTTTTACAGTGACAGTCATGTTGGGAGCGGCGCCTTCGTCGCGACCAGGACGCCGCTCCCACCGACTGCAAGCCATCGCTTGGGACGATACGGCGGTTTCATGATCGTCGCTAGGTAAGTCGTTGAGCGCGGAAAGGAACCAGCCCTGCTTCGGCTCCGCTCAGCCGGCGTTCGCTGCCGGCGCCGGCGTCAAGCCGAAGCGACCCACTTCACCTTGCCGCTGGACATCCCGCGCCGCTTCGGTAGACTGCCGGCTCTGACCGAGCAGGAGGACAGCAGATGCAGGCAAGCGACACAGTAACGGACATCCCACTCGCAGCGACGGTCTGGCAAACCAGCGCCGACCAAACCTGGCTATTCGAACGGCAATTCGAGACCCTGGCTTTCGAGACCGCCGACAACGACGCCGAACCGCCGACCATCACCGTCAATCCCGACCAACGCCGCCAAACCATCGAAGGATTCGGCTACACGCTAACCGGCGGCAGCGCCATGCTGATCAGCCGGCTACCGGCCGCCATCCGGCAAGCCTTGCTCGAAGAACTGTTTTTGCCGGACGGCGACGGCATCGGGGTCAGCTTTCTGCGCGTCAGTATCGGCGCGTCGGACTTGAGCGAGCGCAGCTATTCCTACGACGATCTGGCCGACGGCGAAACCGATTTCGAACTGGCCCGATTCGATCTACAGGCCGGCGACCGCGAAGTCGTGCCCTTGCTGCAAGACATTCTGGCCTTGAATCCGGCCATCAAAATCATCGCCACGCCCTGGTCCGCGCCGCGCTGGATGAAAACCAACGCCGACTGGGTCGGAGGCAGCCTCAAACCGGAATGCCGGCCGGTTTACGCCGCCTATTTCGTTAAATACCTGTTGGCGATGCGGGCGCGCGGCATCGCCATCCACGCCGTCACCCCGCAAAACGAACCGCAAAATTACAAAAACGACCCCAGCATGGTCATGAGCGCCGAGGAACAGGCCGACTTCGTCAGGCTGCATCTGGGGCCGGCCCTGGCCGAGGCCGGTCTGGCCGAAGTCGAGGTATTTTGCTGGGACCATAATTGCGACGTTCCCGAATACCCGCTGACCGTGTTGGCCAACGACCAGGCCCGTGCCTATTTCAGCGGCTCGGCCTGGCATTTGTACGGCGGCGACATCGCGGTGCTGTCGCAAATCCACGCCGCCCACCCGGACAAAAAACTGTATTTCACCGAACAATGGGTAGGCTCGGACGGCCAATTCGGCGGCGACTTGCTGTGGCACGTCAAAAACGTGCTGATCGGCGCTAGCCGCCACTGGGCCGGCGTCGTGCTGGAATGGAACCTGGCCTCCGACCCGCACTGCCGGCCGCACACCGCCGGCGGCGAAGCCCGCTGCGTCGGCGCGCTGACGATAGACGGCGACCAGATCACCCGCAATGTCGCTTACTACATCATCGCCCACGCCGCCAAATGGGTCCGCCCCGGCTCGCTGCGCCTGGAAACCGACGCCGACACGCTGCCTAACGTCGCCTTCCTGACCCCGGACGACCGCATCGTGTTGATCGTTCTGAACGACACTGCCGAGACCCGCGACTTCCGCATCCGCTACAGCGACCTCGCCGCCCCCGCCAGCCTGGCGGCCGGGACCGTGGCGACGTATGTTTGGCGGGCGTAAAGTCGCAAAGTGGCCTGTTCGAAGCCGTCACCGAGCGACGCCGATCGCTACGCGCTACTCAAAATTGACGGCCGAGGGCTTTAGCCGCGAACGACTACATTGCAAACACGGATTTCCTTCAAAAACCGGCTATTTGCATTCTAGGCTTGAAAATTAGCGCTAACCCAAGTTTTAAATCACTCCGCATTGAGCAAACTTGGTTGGATTATTAGTGTTCCCAGTGAGCGGCTATGTGCAAATTTGCGAGGGAGTTATGCTCGTTACCGGCCATCATCGAGCTTTGGCTTCATGACCGCATCGAAATGGAAAGCCGCCTAACCCGGCCAGTCGGGGTAACTATCCAATGTCGACATTTAGGACATTTTTTGCCCAGGCGACTGGCCGGTATTCGGCGAGCAAATTAACACTATCGTTGCGTTACGAGGTTCCCCAGCACTCTTTGGAACTTATTAGCATGATGAAAGCCTTCCATAGCAGTAAGTCCATAATCAAATTTACGCAGATTGACGACGGCTCAATCCAACTAGGCTGGCAATTGCAGAGCCAAATAGCCATAACGCACCTGGAACCGGTACTGCAGCAACATCACCAGAAATAACGGCCCATGCCTCGTATTTATCAGTCTGGAAATATCTGCCTTGCCGACCGTTCCCGAAATTCACCCACCATGCATATACAGGGTTTGACAAATCCGGTGAACCTGACCAATAAGCATAAGCTTGGAGATTTTGAACCAGTCCTACGTTATTTTGCAGATACGGTGCTGAGCTACTGTAAGTTCCATTACCAAATATCCCAAAGTCGGAAGTAAAGTTGCCGTTGGCATCAAAAGCAGGTTTCAGACCCAAATTGACGTAATACATATAACTGAGTTCCGAATACGGGCTATCTATGCGGAAACCGTTATCCGAACTACCGTTAGTCGCATAGGTTAGATTGTAGTTGGTCGCGCTACCGTCGATCGGCTTGATCGCTGGTAGTCGCCATTGATTGTAACCAAGGTAGTTTGCAGAGTTCATTGCAGAAATCCAATCTTGGGCAGTTGTCCAAGACATGGTGCCATTGGCATTAATGCCGGATACGCCGAAAGTATTGGTTGCGGCAAGATTGGCATTTTGCAGCCAGGTTACATCTAAAACCGTGTCATATAACAGCCCATTTCCACGGTCTATCAGCGCAGCATTGGCGGAGGAAAAAAACGCGCCAAAAACCAGTGCCATGGCTACTGATTTCGTTGATTGTTTAAATGTCATATTGTCAAGACTCCCAAAATTTACAATAGAAAAAGCCTTCCGTGGCCTTTTTCCTTGATGAGTGCGCTAAATTAGGCTGATTTACGTCGACCGAAACCGATCAAACCCGAAATTGCAGTACCGAATAACCAAACAGCACCGGGTATGGGGACTGGTGCTGTTGATGCGGTGAACACATAATTTCGGGTGGTCGGCGATTGGCTCATGCACGCGGCATTATCCGGACAGACGCCACCCAAGCCGATCAAGTAATACCCGGCTTTTAATCCGTACAAATCCAGAGTAGAACCATCCACCGAACTGGCGGCACCGCCATTTAAGTAAGGTGATGCCGTGTTCCATGCGCCGCCATTAGCGACTAAATCACCGTCCGAATTGGTAAAGGTCAAACCGTTCTGCGCGTACCCAACCCAACCGTTATGACCGGAAATAATGTTACCTGGCGACGCTAACTTATCGTTAGTGTGTACGCCACCATCGTTAGGGCCGCGTACCTGATTGTATTTATGAAAACCACTGCCGTTGACGATGGGGTTTGATCCGCTGGTCCAAATCGAAAAGCCGCCATAGCTTAAAGGGTCGGTGAAACCAGCGGTGAGTTTGAACTCGACGTTTAAGCGATTGCCTGCGGCGATATCGGACGCGCTACCAACCTGAATTGTGAACCAATCAGCCGTGTGTACCCAACCGAGGTTAAAGCTAGTACCGTAATCCGACCAAGATCTCAGAGGGGTTGAGTCGGTCTGGGTAATCGTCGTCCCGGTAAAAACACCCAAATTGGTTGAACCGAATGCAAATGATTCAGCAGACACTGCCGACAATGCAGCAACACCTAAAATACTAACAATCGCTCTATCCAATTTTCTTTTCATAAAAATTCCTTGTGTTCTTTCCAATACAAATTAAAAACAGGCTTTATTTGTTGCGGCGCAAACCTAATAAACCCAAAAGCCCAGTGCCAAATAGCCATACCGCACCGGGCACTGGAACAGCGGCAATATTGCCTTGATGTACCGCCCAAGCGAAGTATTGATTGGTTTTTGGATTCGTCGCCTGGCCGCCGCCACTCATATTGCCAATGAAGGCAGTGGTTGCATCGTATTCACTGGACCAATAAGGTTTGGTCATCAAGTCGTGCACTAAACCTATAACCGGGACATTGAAATTGGCGGGATACGTGCCGTTTCCATATGGCCCATCGTGATACGTAAAATTGCCAGAGGTATCGACCACGCCAATCAGACCCAAGTTGACATAAAGCATATACATCAACATCGAGTTCTGACTGGTAATGTTAAAACCGTTATCGGTACTGCCATCAAATGCTCTGGTCATGTTGTAGCTGACTCCATTCACAGGTAGGGCGGAAGCCAACTGCCAACCGCCATAATCGACATTTCGCACGGAATCGTGATACACAAGGTTAGTTGCCCAGGTGTTTGCCGCATCCCAGGTCATTCGACCCGTCGTCGTATCAACACCGGTTGCAGAATATCCCGTGGTATGTGCGTAATTGGCGTCCTGCAGCCATGTCACATCCAGGACGTTGTCGTACAATAAACCACCCCCCATATCTACTAAGGCAGCCTCCGCTGAGAATGAAAGCCCTCCAAAAACGAGTGCGGCGGCGATTGACTGTGCCGAGTTTTTAAATTTCATATTTTCTATACCCCAAACAATTAGCAAAATTAGACTTAAGTTGTCTTAAGTGGTGAGGCAGAAAATATGCCAAAATCAAATGACGCCCTAAAACCTTACAGTATCATGGATAATTCCTTGAACTGGGCTGGGCTGAGCTGGAAGGACTGCGTGAAATCACTTAAATCTATCGAAATTTAGGTGATATGACCTGTATTGCACCAAATACTAATATTGGGTTTTTTCATGACCGGGCGGATAAGCGAAGCGTCATCCGCCGATAAAACCGTCAAGCATCCGCTTCGCCCAATTCCAACAAGGCCAAGAGCGTAGACAGCCGCAAAGCCATCCGCACGCCGTCGGTGCCGAAACTTCCAAGTGACTGATGGCTTGAAGGGCATCAATGTTATGTTTAGCCAACATGTTGGGGTTCGTTACCTCAACCCACGGTCCTACTCGACCAAGCATTTACTGGCCCAGACAATCTGCCAATGGTGATTGCATACTTCCCTCCGGACCTCAGCCAACCTACCCTGTACGAAGCGGAGGTCTATGAGTCCGAACTGGAGTGAGTTGAAACCACGGTCGGGCTCGGACAGAAGGATCCGCCGCGTGAGTGGTGCGACGTGATCGTCTCAGAGTAGCCCGCCGCTCGATCAGTCTTCTAAGGTCAGTCCGCTCAGTGGCGAGCGGTATCTTTTGGAGCCGAGCGAGGATCGTCAACGTATTGAGTGGGCGGTGCGCGGTGACGCCTAACCCCTCGCTCAACCGGACCCGCTACGGCGCTTGCCTCCACAGTCCGGTTAGCTCGAACGTTATAGGTCAGCGGTCATATTCCGGTTTTCCGCACCAAGTTTTTTGGAGGGCTTTCCGCTGTCGTCAACCAGGTGTTGGTGGTTTGGCGGCCTTACAATTCTATGCGTTACTGATTGTTTTGCCTCAGCGCTTCCGGTTGCGGCAGCTTTAAATTGCAGCCGTCTTCCGACCGCTAGCGGCGCTGAATTCATTAGCCTTGCTTCCAGTCGCAGAGGGCTTTACATTAACGGCGTTCTTTCCAATTTTTAGCAGCGAGGTGTCAGCGGTGCGGCAATCATCAAAATGGCGAGGCTTTCCCCATAACACGTCGCTCAAAGGGACGCTCCGCTTAGCTTGGCGTTAGACGTCTCTCTCAAGATGCTTTTTGCCTACGCGAGCCTGCTGATTTGTCTTCCTGTTTTGGGAGTTGCTGCGTATGTCTTATTGGTAAAGAGCATGTGTAGGCAAGGAGTGTCAGCGCAGCTAGAGATTCCGTTTTTCATTAGCTTCGCGGGCTACGGAGCGGTGTTGTTGTTTTTCGTATCCGCTTTGTTCAAGGTGTGGTCCGCAATGCACTCAATTGCTTTTGTCGCTTTGGTCGTATTGGTGCTCCCGGCCACTCTCCTGTATTCATTCAGGCTTCACAAAATCAGGAAGGAATCTGTCTTTCACAAAGCAGCGTTTTTCCTGTGTGGGTGCTTCCCCGGTTTGTTGGCGAGCCTGATTGGCGTATCTTTGTTATCAGGCAAGTGAGCGGGCTCATGAGGCAGCAAAAAATCTGTTTGTGTGCATCCGCTACGTCTAACCCTGCAATCGAGAAGGACGTCCGCAAGCTGGCGCTTGCGGTTCCCTCCGCCTTCGTAAGCGGTCCTTTAACAGCATCTGTATAAACAGCTCGAAAGGAACGAAGATAGTGTCCACTTATAATCAGGTGGACACCTATGAAGGAGCATAACACGCGATTATCGCGGCCATTAATCGTGGGGCACGGGCGAGACGGCCGTTGCCTTTATGATCCGGAAGCCAAGCGGGAGCTAGTGAAAGTTTGCTTGCATTCGGGCACATCGGTTGCCAAGATCGCTCTGCAATACGGTATCAATGCCAATCTGCTGCGCAAGTGGATGGGGCATTACCGAGAAACAGGACATCCGAATCCGAACAGTCCATTAACGTTGCCGGCTTTTGTGCCCGTTCAGTCGCTGAGCGCAGAGAAACCGGCTGAGTCAGCGCTCAGTGCGGAGTTGCCCAACGGCGTTAAACTCGCGTTACAGCCTGTCGCACTGAGCGACCTGCCGGTGATTTTGAAGGCGTTGGCCGAGCTGCCATGTTTCGTTTCGACGCAGGATTGAAGGTCTACCTGCACCGCGAGCCGGTCGACGGCCGCAAGGCCATCAATGGTTTAGCGCTGCTGGTTGAGCAGGCATTAGGCTTGAATCCGTTCGAGCCGGCCATCTACGTGTTCAGCAACCGCCGGCGGGATCGGATCAAACTGCTGTTGTGGGACCGCACCGGTTTTTGGTTGATGCTCAAGCGGCTGGAAGCCGACCGTTTTCACTGGCCGAAAGAGGCAGCAGTTGTGATGTTGACGGTCGAGCAACTCCACTGGTTGTTAGCCGGTATTGACTTGGCCGCGATGCGGCCGCATCCGGCACGAACCTATACCCAAGTGGGCTGAAACGCGGATGTAAAGCCGGTAAAATAACGGCATGACGCCCACCATCACGCTGTCCACCGAAGACTACCAAGCCTTGCTGGCCGAGCAGCAACGGCTGGCGAGTCAACTGCGGTTGGTGACGGTCGAGCGGGATTTATTGAAAGAACGTGTGGATGCCTTTCTGCATAGGCTGTATGCCGCAAAATCCGAGGCGCGGGCCAATCCGGCCCAGCGCGACCTGTTCCTGAACGAAGCCGAAGTGTTGGCGCCGAACGGTGCTCCAATCGCCGAGGAAGCCACGCCCGAAGCGGTCGAGGTGGCCGGTCACCGCCGTAAGAAACGCGGTCGCAAACCGCTCGATCCGCATCTGCCGCGTGAGATCGTGCGCCATGAATTAGCGGAAGCCGAACGCATCTGTGCGCATGACGGTACTCGTCTGGTGGAAATCGGCGCTGAAATCAGCGAGCAGCTCGACATCGTGCCGCAACAGGTGCGAGTCATTCAACATCACCGCGTCAAATATGCCTGCCCGTGCTGCGATGAAAGCATTCGCGTGACGCCGGCACCGGTTCGCATCATCCCCAAAGGCTTACTCACCGAAACGGCATTAGCCTGGGTCGTCACCGCCAAATACCAGGATAGCCTGCCGCTGTATCGGCAAGCCGCGCTGTTGAGCCGTTTCGGCGGCGATCTGTCGCGCAACACGCTGGCGGCTAGCATGGTGCGGGTTGGCGACGCAGTGCAACCCATCATCAACTTGCTGCGCGACCATCTGCTCGATGCCGATCTGATCCTGGGCGACGAAACCGTGGTTCAAGTGCTCAAAGAATCCGGCCGAGCCGCGCAAAGCAAAAGCTATCTGTGGGCACAAATGACCGGCTCCGGACCGCCGATTCGGCTGTTCAGCTACACGCCGGGGCGCGGCGGAACGCATGCGCAGCCGTTGTATGAAGGCATCAAACCCGGCGCGGTACTGATGAGCGACGGCTATGAGGTGTATAACGCCATTGCAGCCAGCCGGGGTGCGATTCACCTCGGCTGTTGGGCGCATGCGCGGCGTTATTTTGTCGAGGCCGAAGCCGCCATTCCTAAAGCCGCGCGCGGCCCGGAGCAACTGGCGACGCAGTTTATCGCGGCGATGGGTGAACTGTACGCGATTGAAACTCAGACGGAAGACCTGAGCGTCGAACAGCGTGGGCAGCGGCGCCAGGAGCAAAGCCGACCGGTTTTGGTCAAAATCGAAGCCCTGCTGCTACAACATCTGCATGCGGTAATCCCCGGTAGTTTGCTGGGCAAGGCTTTGCATTACTTGTCATCGCAGTGGTCCAAACTGATCCGCTTCGTCGACAACGGCGCTTGGCCCATCGACAACAACCTCTGCGAAAACGCCATACGCCCCTTCGTGGTGGGCCGCCGCAATTGGTTGTTTTGCGATACGGTGGCCGGCGCCCGTGCCAGCGCTAATCTTTACTCGTTGATCGAAACCTGCAAGGCCAATAGCGTCGACCCTTACACCTATCTGGTCGATCTGTTCCGAAAGCTTCCCACCGCAAAAACTGTCGAAGAGTTCGAAGCGCTGTTGCCTTGGAATCTCGACGCCCTAACGGACTAATCGTACGCCAACGGTTAAGTCATTGTCCGTTTCAGTTCTAGTGCGTCCTTCAAAGATCGCTTACCCGCCTTCGGCTCCGGCCGCTCATCATCTCCACGTTATGCACTATGAATTGGCAGCGAGAACTTAATAGTTTGCTCGGCTTACGAAGTGAAGGGCAAGACTGGGGAATAGAGAACTCAGACCCAAGCCGAGTTATTGAACTCATAGAATTTTTTGAGCAGCATGTCTCCAGCCATCCTTGGGAGCCAGAAGCTTTGGCCGAGCTTATAATCCAGTCGGCGCAGGAGGGGTTGGAGAGTGGATCGCTTACTGAAGAAGAAAAAGTTAAATTTAAATCCTTTTTCGCTGAGCACAGACATTTTTTTCCTGTCACATCGAGCTATTGGCTGGGGCTTAATGAGTTTGAATGGCAGATTGTTCGACTTCTGCGTGAGGTTCGAACAGGTGCATGACTATTTGTTCAACAAGACGTCAACCCGCTTCGCGGCTTGCCACCTGTTAACGCGGGCGTTATAAGCTAGCGCATAGTGATGTCGGAAGAAACGATCAACATTTTGGTGATGGTTATTGGTCTACCCTTGTTTGGTGTTGGCCTTTACCTATGGGTAATGGCTACACGACACATGTTTGGATTACTAAATGGTTTCAAACCAAACATGGGTTGGGGCCGCTATTTTCCGTTCTGTGTTTTGTTCCCGAGTTTCTTCACCGAAGATGGAAATAGGCATAGGGAATCGTTGCTAAAGTATGTGGGATTATTTATAGCCTATTGCATCACCCCATTTCTGGTTATTGGCCTATGGCACTTATTCTCAAAGTAACATCGCCTATAACCGTCGGGCTTGGGTATTTCCACGCGTCTTACCGGTTGAGGCCGATAACGCCCCGTTTCCAGTTGTTCGCGAATGGCCGGCCAATGCTGTTTCAGGTACTGCGGTAATTCATCGACGGTCATACTGTCGATACCCGGCGCGCCTTTGTTCCGGCGGACTTGCTTCAGCGCGCGTTGCAGGTTGGCGCGGTCCAGCACCGCCTGCAAGTTCGCCTTGGGTTGGATGGAGTCCAACTTGCTTTGCGCTCCAATCAGGCTTTCATCCTGCGGTATAGCCACAGCCCGCTCACGCAGGGAGTCTGATGCGATAACTTGATTCATTGCAAAGCGTTGTCCTCTTTCATCGTTCAGGCCTTCGGCAGCGGCCAGCCGCCTACTATGCCATTTGCTGATAATGCCATGGATGGCATGTATGCAGACAATGCAAGAGCAATTGTCTGTCTTCTCCAAACGGTTCAACAACCGTTGCCGGTCGTCCAGCTTCATTCCAAAAGCAGTTTGGAGACCTCCCGGGGTAAGACACGTTTCTTTCGCTGCGCGAACGCCGGATTTACAAAACACATCCCGATCGTAGATGGACGACTGCAGGGATGCAGGAGGTAGGGCGACGCAGGATGCCAAAGCCGAGGGCTTCGCGGTCACGTGCCCGCTCGCCCCGGATGTATCACGCCTCATATCCGGTTCTTGTTCATCGCCCCGCAGCTTTGGGTTCGGCTTCTTCCAGACCCTGCCTCGCGACAACGCCCTTGCCGTTTCCCTAGCCTTCGGCTCTACGAAAACCTGGCTGCCGGACTTTCACCTACATAGTAACGCGCCATGCCCGGCACACACCTAGAGCTAACCGGCGCTGCGCAGCTGTATCGCGCGGCGTCCAGCGACCGAAGGGAGCGAGGTTGAGCGCCATGTTATGCCTTATTCGTCAACCACGAGGACTTCTGGAACAAAGCGTTTCAGCGCATCAAGCTCCGATTCCGATACGGCTGGAACATTCAGGACCAACGATTGCAGTCCTGGTATTTGAGCGATTCGTTCGAGCACAGGGAAAGACAGTAAAGAGGCATTTAGTGCCACCTGTTGAACACCAACAAGCCCACAAAGGATTGCTGCGTCGGTATCTGCGACAGCAACGTCTATCAGCGTTACAGCGAAAATTTCGGCATCCCAGCAGTATCCCCCGCCAAGGCCTTCGACCCTAGCGAGAAGGCGTTCATTGTTTTCGGCGGCAGCGGCAGAGATAGTTTCAGTCATGGTGCATAACGACCCAAGCTCAGCGACCCGGCGCACAAGACGCAACACTTGCAACCGCGACGCTCCCGCCGGGTTCGCTGCAGCGCATGGTTAGGCGGCAGCGGTTTCATAACGAAAATTTGAGCGCCATGCTTGCTTAAAATCCGAAACTGTCACAGCGCCCTCAGCACGCACGGCGCGACTGAGCGCCATACAAAACACACGCCCGCCTACGGCATTGAGCGTGGCATGGAGTGGTTCGGCGTCTCCGGCGAGCGTAGCTGTCAATCGGATGAGCGGCGCCTCATCCACGGACATCTGGAGAAGCGGCAAGCCATCCATGTTATTCGCCCGTCCTGCCTTCTTTCGGTAGAAATTCAGTGCGCGCCCATCGCTCTCCCGTTGAACGAGATTGTAAGCACTGAACTGCGCGTCAACCACGGAACGGAGTTGCAGCGGCAACGCGCCAACCAAGTGCTGAAGCAACTGAAACTCGACCTCGGTGAGGGTGGTGCCGCCTCCGAGCAACCGCTCGAAAAGGTTTCCAAAGGTTCGTTTCATGGTGTGCGTGGAGCCGCCTAACGTAGAGCTAACCGGGCGCGGCCCGGAAAGCTGAAAAATAAAACCGCATTATAACCGCGCTCCGGTTGATCGCCATGTTATGCCTCATGTGCCTCGCGCCTCAAATCGATCCACGAGTTCATACAACAGTCGAAGCTCTTCTTCTCGACTTGGCTCTCCCTCTAGGATGTCGATATGGTGACGAACCAAGTAGTACTCGTTCTCGCCCCGGATGGAGCCACGTGCTGTTATCTTCTCGAGCCGCGCGGCATCCTTGGTCAAGAACTCGGGGTAATGCGTTGTAATCGCTGCCGCGAGAGCTTCGGCCGCGAGTTTCCTAGTCTCGGACCGCATGGATTGCAGGAGCATCGGCGTTTCACGCAGACCCTGCTCCATTCCAGCGACAAAAGCAGAGCGAGGAGCACCGTTCGGTGTGACATATTGGTTCCGAAGCCCCGCCCAGTTCCCTGTTAACTGCTTGGCCAATGGATCGTCGAGCGCCGCAATGGCGTTGTGGAACTGATCGAATACAGCGACCAGTCTTGTCAGCTTATCGACTCGCGTCATGATGTATCCAGTAGGCATAACGTAATATATACGACATTTGATGTCTTATAATTCGGTTCGTATGTCGCATAACTTAAATGATAAATTTTAAGCAATTGATTTGAAGCCAGTCCCGGATTTCAACGCCCCAACTGGTGTTGATAAAAACGACATTCTGACCGAAGCCCAAAAACGGCAATATCTTCCATGATAACCAGACGCTAGGCAATAAAATCAGGAACATTGTTGGGCTATCTTCTCTGGGTCTGCAATACGAAACTGAGCAGCCAATCAAAATCACACATAATCCGACCGCTTAGGGTCGAGACAAGACGATCGTGCCCTACCTAACCACGCCGATGACTTCCCGATAACCGAATTCCAAGCAGTTGATTCGACTCCATGACATCGATCAGCGGGTTGTTTCCAACCCTAATTTGCGAATAGCCCAACAACTTCGCGCCGGTTAGCATAAACCCCGCCCAATATTCGACGGTTTTCGCGATCCGCCCCGCCGTGGACGGCAAAATCGGGGACGTTGTCGGCCAATAGGGCCTGGAGCGCGGCAAAGGCCGGGCCGTGGGTGGAAAAGTTGGCGCGGTCGGACGAAAATCCAGTGCGGTGAACCGAACAGTTGGCGCGGTCGGTCGAAAATCCGGTGCGGTGGACCGAACCGTGGGCGCGGTCGGGCGAGAGTCCCGTACGGTAAACCGAAATGTGGGCGCGGTGGGACGAAAATCCCGCGCGGTGGACCGAAGCGTGGGCGCGGTCGGATGAAAATCCCGTACGGTGGACCGAAATGTTGGCGCGGTCGGACGAGAATCCCGTGCGGTGGACCGAAATGTTGGTAGGGTCGGCCGCGCACAATTCAATACCGTGCGGGACGCGGCCTAGCGCGGCTGCAGCGGTTCCACGGCAGAGTTTTCCGCTGCTAGGCAGAGTTCGTTTGCTGAGCGTTGGGCTGCGGATATTGGAGGCCGTAGCCGTGGTGCCGGCTCGCGGCTGATCGTGGTAAACACCGCGCGGACGCCTGTCGTCCGGTTCTCGCGGCGCGAAACCAGCCACCATTTCCCGCGCGGCGAATTGCGCGTTGATCGTCGCCGCGCGGAAAATTCCCCCTATCAATTTGCAAGGGTTTCCTGTAAAAATTTGGGCAAACGCGTTCATCGGCACCCGACTTGAGCATGGAAAAATCCAGCCGCCCATTACTAAACCGTCTTCGTTCATGCTGATCTCCCGATTGCGGACCACCGGCCGCGCCGGCAAGCCGGCCGCGCGGCGCTGGATGGCTGCGCTGGCCTTACTGGCCCTCGGCCGGGTCGACGCCCTACCGCTCCCCGGCAGCCTACCCGACCGTGTCACCCTCCGGCTCGGCAATACCTTAACCGACCAAGGCAACCCGTCGGCGCTTAGCAACCCCGCTTCGGGCAACGCCGTTCAACCCGACGGGTTGTTTACCCCCGGCCAAGTCGCGTTTGCAGCGCTGTCGCTGATCGCGGCGTTCTTAATTTGGCATCGCTTGCTGCGCAAACAGGCGCGGACCCGGATCTCGGCGCTCGAAGACCGGGTGTCGGCGCGCACCGCCGAACTGATTCGCAGCGAGGCGCAATTGCGCGCCACGCTGGACAATACCCCGAATATCGCGGTGCAGTGGTACGACGCCGCCGGCCGGGTCACTTACTGGAATCCCGCGTCCGAGAAGCTGTACGGTTGGCGTTCCGAGGAGGCGCTCGGCAAAACCCTGGATCAATTGATCCTCACGCCGGAAGCCACCGCCGATTTTCGTCGCCGGCTGTTGCTGGCCCATCTACAGCGTTGCCCGCAAGGTCCTTACGAAGTGCGGTTGCACACCCGCGACGGCCAAATGCGCTGGATGCTTTCCACGTTGTTTACGATACCGTTGGAGGACAATCGGCTGGGCTACGTGTGCATGGACACCGACATCACCGAGCGTAAGCTCGCCGAGGAATCGCTACGCGCCAGCGAGGAAAAATTGCGCGGCCTGTACGAACTAGCGCCGCTAGGCATCGCCTTGACCGACATGGACGGCCGCTACATCGAGTTCAACGAGGCGTTTCGCGTCATCTGCGGCTATCCGGCCGACGAATTGACGGATATCGATTACTGGACGCTGACGCCCAAGGAGTACCGGCACGAGGAATCCTTGCAACTGGAGTCGCTAAAACATTCCGGCCGCTACGGACCTTACGAAAAACACTACCGGCGCAAGGACGGTAGTTTGGTGCCGATCAATCTGAACGGCCGGCTGGTGCACGGCCCGGACGGCCGGGAATATATTTGGTCCATCGTCGAGGACATTTCCAAGCGCAAGCAAGGCGAGGCCAAATTGCAATTGGCCGCCAGCGTGTTCAGCCATGCCCGCGAAGGCATCATGATTACCAACGCCGCCGGCGTCATCGTCGAAGTCAACGATACCTTCAGCCATATCACCGGCTACAGCAACGCCGAAGCCCTGGGTAAAAAACCCAGTTTTTTACATAGCGGCCGGCAGGGGCAAGCCTTCTACGCGATGATGTGGGCCGAGCTGATCTCCAAGGGCTATTGGTCGGGCGAGATCTGGAACCGGCGCAAGGACGGCCGGGAGTTTGCCGAAATGCTGACGATCAGCGCGGTTCACGACGGCGACGGCCGGATTCAGAATTACGTGGCGCTGTTTACCGACATCACCGCGATCAAGGAGCACCAACAACAACTCGAGCATATCGCCCATTACGACGTGCTGACCGGGCTGCCCAATCGGGTGTTATTGACCGACCGGCTTCAGCAAGCGATGCTGCAATGCGAACGGCATGCGACCTCGCTGGCGGTGCTGTATATCGACCTGGACGGTTTCAAGGCGGTCAACGACCGCTACGGTCACGACCTGGGCGATCAACTGCTGATCGCGGTCGCCAACCGCTTAAAGGATACGTTACGGGAGGGCGACTCGTTATCGCGTATCGGCGGCGATGAATTCATCGCGGTGCTGGTCGACTTAAACCAGGCCGGCGATTTCGAAGCGGTGGTCGAGCGTCTGCTGCGGGCCACCTCCAATCCGGTGACGATCGACCAAATCCCGCTACAAGTATCCGCCAGCGTCGGCATCACACTGTATCCGGACGATCAAGCCGATACCGACCAACTCTTGCGCCACGCCGATCAGGCCATGTACATCGCCAAGCAAGCCGGCAAGAACCGCTATCACGTGTTCGACGTCGGCCGGGATGCGGCGGTCAAGGTGCGCTTCGAAAATATCGAGCGGATTCGTCTGGCCTTGGATCAAGGCGAATTTTGCCTGCACTACCAACCGAAGGTGAATTTGCGCGGCGGCGAGGTGGTCGGCGCCGAAGCGCTGATCCGCTGGCGGCACCCCGAGCAAGGCTTGTTGGCGCCCGCCCTGTTTTTGCCGCACATCGACAACCATCCGCTGTGCGTGGCGCTGGGCGAATGGGTCGTGACCACCGCGCTGTCGCAAATCAGGGCCTGGGCGGCGGTCGGCGTGCATTTGACGGTCAGCGTGAATATCGACGCCTTCCACTTGCAACAAGCGGACTTTCCGGCGCGGCTGGCGGCGCTGTTGTCGGCATTTCCGGATGTTTCGCCGACCGCGCTGGAACTGGAAATTCTGGAAACCAGCGCCTTGCAGGATATGGCGGCGGTCATCGACACGATGCACGCCTGCCGCCGGCTCGGCGTACAATTTGCGTTGGACGATTTCGGTACCGGCTTCTCGTCGTTGACCTATTTACGCCGATTTCCGGCCGAAATTCTGAAAATCGACCAAAGCTTCGTCCGCGACATGCTCGAGGACCCGGACGACCTCACCATCGTCAAGGGCGTGATCGGTCTGGCCACCGCGTTTAAGCGTCTGGTGATTGCCGAGGGCGTGGAAACCCTGGCTCACGCCGAAGTGCTGCTGGAAAACGGTTGCGAACTGGCGCAAGGTTACGGCATCGCCCGGCCGATGCCAGCCGACCGGTTTTACGAATGGCTGACCACCCGCTCATTGGACGCGGTTTGGACCGCCTGGCTGAACTCGGCCAAACAATCGATCGCTCCCGCGGCCGAGGCGCCGCAATCAACGACCCGCGCCACCGACATCCGCACCGATTCCTGACCCTTCGAACGCCGCCGTTAGAGAGGCGGCGTTTGGGTGATAACCGGCCGATTTGTTCCCCGAACGGGGCCGAAAGGAACCTAGAATGGCTGCAGGCCGAATCTACCACCCGGCTTACAGTCCGACGATCCCGAAACGAACTATCCCCGAAGCCCGCGTAACGCCCAGCCAGCGTCGCAGCGACGCGAGCCGGCATGACCATCATCCATCTTGGGCCGAATCTATCTTAATACGTCCAGGCAGCCGCCCCGTCCGACCGCTGAGTCCGACAAGCGGTTTGGCCGGGTTCGGCCCGGTAAACCGCGTCGATCACCGCCGCCGCGTTAACCGGCGGCGGCGTGACGTAAGCGTTGCCGCCATCCGCCGGAAAGCCTCCACCGGGACCACAAACCGGCTCTACTTGAACCTCTCCGCGCCGGGCGTAGACCAAGCCGCTCAGCAAGCCGGCCAGCGCCAGCAATAGCAGGCGGGGCGGCCATCGGCTTTTCAGCCGGCGGCGCCAGGGATATTTGCGGTATCGGGTATTCATTCGATTCCTCCGTTGGGTTTCGAATCCGGCACCGAAAAACGCCGCCGCCCTATCCCGCTCAATCGCGGATAAGCCGGTTCGGCGCTTTCCGGCCGGTTGTTTCGATTAAAAGTCGAACGTTTCCACTTCTGAAATCATGAATACCGGCGCGCCTCCGCTGGAGATCGCTACCGCGTGCGCGGCGGTTTCCTGACCGCCGGGCGAGCTCAAGCAGGCTTGCAAATCCGCCAGACTGGGGAAATAAACTTCGGCGATCCGGTGGAAGGCCGCCGGACTTTGGTCGGCGTTGGACAAGATCAGCGAGGCCACGAAACGGGTTTTCCCAGCCAATTTTTCGACGGCCATCGGCACGTGCTCGTCGGCATACAGCCGCTCGAAGGTTTCCAGATCGGTCGGAACGGGGTACATCACGATTAATTTTGCTGCTTTCATAGGTAACTCCAATGTTTTGATGAATGGGAGCACATATGAAACGCCTTTTTATCCCAGTAGTAAAATACCGACTACCTATGAAACAATAGGTATTACCTATTCATTATCCGGAGAGCGAACATGGAAATGCAACAAATCCGCTATTTCCTGGCGGTTTGCGACAAGGGCTCGTTTACTCGCGCCGCCCAGTCCAGCTACGTCGCCCAACCGTCGTTGACGCAAGCCATCAAAAAATTGGAAGACGAGTTGGGCGGCGAACTGTTCAGCCGGGACCGTAGCGGTTGCCGACCGACCTCGTTGGGCCGCTTGGTGGAACCGACCTTGCGTCAGATTTTCCGCGAGGCCCAAGCCGTCAAAGCCGAGGCTATTCGTTTCAGCCGCTTGAATACCGTGCCTCTGCGGCTCGGCGTGATGACGACCATCGCCGCCCGGCATTTGAGTCCTTTCTTTGCCGATTTCCAGCGAGAACACCCGCATTTGGAACTGGAATTGGTCGTGGACGGCGAGGCCCAGTTACTGCGGCAACTGGACGAACAAACCTTGGACCTGGTGATCAGCGCCCCCACCCTGCCGCCGCCCGCGCCTTTGCAGACCTTGAGCTTGTACCAGGAGCGTTACGTCGTCGTGTTTAACGACCAGCACCGTTTCAATCAATTGCCGGCCATCGATCTAGCGGCAATACAAGCCGAACCCTATCTGGACCGGCTGAATTGCGAGTTGCGCGAAACCTTGCGCGGCGTGTGCCTGGGCCGGCAAATCGATCTCTACGCCGCTTATCGCAGCAACAGCGAAGACTGGATTCTGGCGATGGCTAGCGCCGGCATCGGCGTTGCGCTGCTGCCGGAATTCAACGTACCCAAGCAAGCGGAGCGCTTGAAATGGCGCTATTTGTCCGACCCGGACATTCGTCGGACCGTCTCGGCGATTTATCCGGCGCCGAACGCCGCCAATCCGGAACTCAAGCCGCTGTTGGCGAAACTGCAAGTGGCGTTTTAGGCCGAACCCAAACCGCGCCGAAAACGCCGCGTCACTATTCAGCGCGAAGTAAAAACGCCCTCTCCCAACAGAGCGGGGGATGAACACCTCAATGTCGGCTATGCCGTTCGCTGAGCGGCGTCGAAGCGAAATCGCCGGCTTCGGCTCCGCTCAGCCACCGCCTTACGTCGGCTCCGCCCGGCCACCGCCTTATTTCGACTCCGCTCAGCCAACGCCTTATTTCTGTTCCGCTCAACCAGCGGCTTACATTGACTGTAACCGTTTAACTTAAAAAGAGCAGTTTGGCGATGAAAAATCCCGTTCGTCCTGAGTTTGTCGAAGGGCGCGCGGGATTTTTCATTCATCCATTTGGCGAGTGTATTGCGAGCCGTCATCATGCTTCGACAGGGCTCTCCTGAACGCAGCCGAAGGACTCAGCACGAACGGCCCGCAATACATACCAACTGCCCTTTTTAGGTTTAACTTAACGCCACAGGTAACCCCTCCCCCAAACGCCCTCTGAATAGTTACAACGCCGCCGGCGGAGCGACCGCCGAAAACTGCGTTAATTCGGCGTTAAGCGGCGCGCTGATAGGCTTTAACCTGCACTCCGGATGCACGCGAACCTCCCGCATCCCAGGCAGCCGTTCGGGCGCTCAAGCTAACGGCAATCCCTCTTTAAACAGCGGCTGACCTTGCAGCCGAGGAGTTCTCATGTCACGTTGGATGTGGTTGATCCTGATTCTAAGCCTGTCCGCCGGCTCCGGCCGCGCCGCCGATAGTCCCGCCCCGACTTCGGCCGTTAGCGCGGACATGATGCGCTGCGCGGCCTTCAGTCCCTACGTCGGCCAATTGAACCCGGACTGGGGCGCCCATCCCAGCCCGGAATTGATAGACAATTTGCTGGACCGCCTGATCGCGCAAACCCCGTTTCGCTGCATCATGACCTACGGCGTCACCAACGGCTTGGAGCACACCTTCGCCGCCGCCCGCGCTCGCGGACTCAAGGTGATTGCCATTATCTGGCTGGACCGGGATATTGCGATGAACTCTCAGTCGATTTCGGAGGGCATCGCCGCCGCCCGAACCTATTCGGACACCATCATCAAGTTGGCTTGCGGCTCGGAAGTGCGCACCCGCCACGCCAAGGCCCTGGACGGCGAGATCCTGCGTTGCCTGGACGCCTTCCGCGAGGCCGGCGTCCGTCAGCCGCTGACGACGATCGATACCTGGTGGGAATGGTGCGACCGCGCGGCCGAGTGTCAGCCCACCGAGTTCGCGGCCAAGGTGGATTGGATAGGCGCGAATATCTTTCCGTGGTGGGAGAACAAGTTTTCCGGTCTGTATCCTTGCACCAGCGCCGAACAAGCCGCCGACTTTCATATCGCCCGCCTGAACCAATTGCGTAAGACCTATCCCGACAAACCGGTGGTCGTCACCGAATTCGGCTGGCCCAGCGGCCCGGAAAACGGCACCGAAGTCAACGCCCATACCGGTCAGCACTGCGGCGTGGCCAGTCCCGCCAATCAGGCCCTGGTGGTGACGTCGACCTTGGCGAAACTGGCCGAAAAAGGCTGGTCCGGCGTGGTCTTCGAGGCCTTCGCCGAAAACTGGAAGCCGGGCAACGAAGGTTTGTTCGGCCGCTATTGGGGCATCTGCGCCGGACAAGCGCCTTACGCTTGCCACGGCATACCTCGACGCTAACCACCGCAGCCACGGTCGGCTGGGGTGGTGTTGGGGTTGTCCGGGATTTGGGCTAGGGTCGGCGGAAGGTCGCGAAACGCATCGCTTGCAAGTCGATGCGCCACTGCGCGATCCGCAATGCTTGCGGCGCCGACCAACCCGGCTTGGCCGGCCAGCGCAAATCCAGCGGCAGACAATTGTCGAGAGGATCGTAAACCGCCCCCGGTCCCAACAAACCGTCGAAAGACTCCGCCCCGCCGTCCGGGACACGCGCCAAAGCAACCATGCCCAACGGAATCCGCGCCGGCAAACGCAAGCCGGCGTCCGACCAACGCAACTCAAAATGCTCGGCTGGCCCGGCGGCCGGCTGCGAAGTCCATTCCGATTGCAACAACTCGCCGCTCTCGTCGCGCCAAAACATTCGCCAATGCGGCGTCGGCGCGGCGGCGGACCAAAACAGATACACGTCATCGCCCGCCCGGCACAAGCCGCCGCCGCTGCTATCGTCGGCTCGCGAAAACTCGCCGCCGTGCCGCGACTCGATACGTTCGACCCGAACCCCGCCCGGCGCCGCCCAATGTTCGGCCCACACTTCGCCTATTTCCGGCAGTAAAAACCGACGCTCGTCGACAATGCGATGCGGCCTGGGCCGCACCGGCGCTCGCAATCGCCCGGCCTCGGCGACCGCCGCGCGTGCTTCGAAATACCAGGGTTGCAACAGATGAGCGGCGGCGACCGGCACCGCGATCGGCAGTAATCCGGTGGCGGCGATGCCCAAGGCTTCGCCGCCGATCAGTGCCGGCGAAACCCATCGTCCCAGCCAGACATGCAAGCCAAAATACACGACCGGGCAAACGAACAACAAACACAGGTAAAACACCGCCAAGGCTTCCGGGCCTCCGACCGCTTGCGCCGGCAGCCAGGCGATTGCGGCGGTCGCCGCCAAGATAGGCAGAGTCGCCAGCCGGACCCAGCGCCAGGCCGCGACTTTGCCGCGCCGGGCAAATGCCTTCCGTTCGCCAAGCCACACCCCGGCGCATACCGCCACGCCCAAGCCCAGCAACGGTGCCCAAATGCCGATAGGAATCGCCCCGAGCATCTGCATAAGTATCCCCGTCAGTGTCGAATCAAGCCGCTAAGCACTGTTTGCGGAAAACCCATAGCGCTGGCGAACTTGAGGTCTTATCGTGCTACTCGCGATCCGCCATGTCGATGGCATTCGCCACGGCTATTCCGCTGCCGCCTCGGAAACCGGTTTGGAAACATCGATTTCGACGCTCGGCTCCAAATCGGACTTCGATTCGGAATCGCCGCACGCGGCCGACAACGATTCCTCCGGCCGGATGTCGGCGATAGAGATTCGTTGTCTGTTATAACCCAACGCCGTCAATTGCTCGACCAACCATAGCTTGCGGCGCTGAGCTAATAATTCCGTATAAGCGCCGGGTCCCGGATCGGTGGTCGAAAATTTCAGTTGAATGTCTCGCTCCGCCGGCGGCACTACCGGTTTTTTAGACACCGGAGCGCTCTTATCCTGCTCGGATTCTGCTGCATCGCCGGAGCCCAGCATCGCCGACTTCAGCATCGTGGCGTCGCTGAACGCGACCGCGCCCGGTTCGTACGTCAAACAATGGATGTCGACGTCGGCGGCAACGCTGGGCGCCGGGTCACCGACGTAATCGGAAGGTATCAGGCCGTATGCGCCGATAACCGCGTCCGCGTAACGGAGACCTTGTATCGTCGGCGTCACCGCACCGTTGTAGGTCCGAGCCACTTGGGCAATCAACGCTTCCAGGGTTTTCGCCGCACCGGCCTGTTTGACCAATATTTCGAGGTATTGCGATGCCAGTCTGGCGTTCTGGCAGGGATTGTCCAATAAGGCCAGCAAATCCCGGTCCGATAGCGCGTCCCCCAACTCGTTCCGCAGGACCTGCCTGGCGATTTCCGGACGTAGTTGCGCCAATCCGTAGGAGAAATTCGGCAGTCGCCCCGTCAATCGCAAGATGATGTCGGCCAAACCGAATTCGATGCGCCGCTCGAATGCGGAACGGTTGTATTTTTCCGCCGCCAAGATCGCGATCGTCAAATTATGAATATCGATGCCGCCGATGTCGGCCACCGCAACCGTGTAATCCGGACGCAAGCAGGCCAGCTCCGGATGCGACGAGGCGATACTCAGGTGAAGCGCGATATTCTGTCTGTTTTTCTGTTCCGACAGCGAAATGGCCGTTCCTTCGCCCTCGTCGTACAACTGAACTTGAGCATAGCCGGATCGCAACAGAATTGCGTAACCCAAGCGCTCCGGCATGGTCAAATGATCGCGAACCACTTGATCCGGTGTTTGGCCGGTATAGGGTTTTTCGTTGTTGAAGGGCTCGAAAAAAGCCGCGGCGGCGAATAAGCCGCCCAAACCGGCGAACAGCAGCAATTCGCGCCCGGTTTTTTTAAGTAGCGCGGCCCAAGATAGCGGCGAAATAAGTAGCGATCCCACTGGTGACAATCCCCATGAAAGATGTACGAACGGTTTCCAGCCAAGCGAGATTTCCCGCCACATCGTGGGTCGCCGGTTGCGGCAATTGCTCGCGCAATAATAGCTTGGCCAGATCGACCCCCAAACCGGCAAAGTATGAGAAGGACACGAAGTACAAAAAATACACGCAGGCGAATTGAAATTGCAGATGATGCAGAACCGGCTGCTGCAACACGTCCCAAAACACGATGAACGGCCAAGCCAATAACAGCGCCGCGAAAAATCCGGCGGTACGCGCGGTCAATGCCGCTTGTTGAGCCAAATAACGGTAGATGTTTCGGTAATTGATCCGGCTACCCTTGGTGACTTGCATCCATTTGAACGGCAAATAGAACAGCAGAAAGCCCACTAAACAAGGAATGGCTAGCTTTATCGTCAACGACTCCCAACGAAAAGCGCCGTTCTCGCTGTACATAAACGAAGAGAACGAAAAATACAGTTTGTAAGGCGTCAGATAGCTGGCCGCCTTGGTCAGAAAGACGGTGGCGAAAACGCCGCCGACAAAGCCGGGCAAATTGACGCTGGTTCTCGAGACAGGCATGGCCAAACCTCACTTGAATGGCGGACCGAGGGACGCCGGTCGTTTCGCGCGATGGGTAGCGAGTTTCCGATGCCGGCGACCGCCGGCATCGACACCGTTGCGTTGGCGATGATCGTCCAATCATAGGCGATATGCAACAGTACATTTGTACTGGTACGGATGGGTTCGGCCGGAGTCCGTGCCCCTCCGAGGATTAACGCATTTGAACATCCGGCGCGTTCCCGCTGCATCGACAGCTGATTTACGCATGGAACTGAAAAAACGGAAGCTACCGGTCGCAGCCTGAGCGGATGCCTGACTTTCCGGTGGCGCGAAAGTCGCCAGCCACGTTACTCGCCGCCAAACCGTGAATTCACGGCAAACCCGGTCGCCCGCCGTGTCTGGCCGGCGCGCTCCCTATGCGTGATATGCCGCATTTTTCCAAATAATACGGCATATCACGCACTTTAGTTCCAAGGGTTTGCCGAGAAATGATTCGACCGACGCCTGTTACCCCCGCACGTCTTGGGTGACACTCGAATCGTTGCGCCGATTCTCGGCTAAACGCCCTCCAGCGCGGTGAAAGCCGGCCCCAGCGAGCTATCACGCCCCGTCGCCAACCGGCACCGGGCGATTCGCTCCGCTCGCCAAGCGTTTCGACTCTGACCGGCTGCCGACACGACAATGCAGTCTTCCCAGCCAACGCCAACCCGTGGCGTGTTTCTTGCTGCCTAAGGCGCTCGACCATCCTAAAATCCAGCCAAGCCGTCCATGTCCGACGCATCTTCCGGTTTTTTAAAAACTCTGTTCTTGAGGCACGCCGACGAAATCGGCGCCTTCGTGCGCGGCCGCTGGCCTAAGGAACCGGACGTCGGCGACATCGTGCAGGAAACCTTTTTGCGACTGTCGCAATATCCGGCGCCGGAGACCATCCGCAATCCGAAAGCCTTTCTGCTGCAAACCGCCGCCAATCTGACCGTCGATCGGCATCGCCGCCGCGAGATACGCGAACGCTTGGCCGATGCCGACGCCGAGCCGGAGCTGATTCCCGATCGCGGCTTGTCGCCGGAACATTACTGGCAAGCCCACCAGCAGCTCGAGCGCTTCTCGGCCTGGCTGGACGAGTTGCCGGAATTGCAACGCCACGCCTTTGTGTTGTATCGGATCGAAGGTTGTTCGCACCGAGAAATCGCCGACCGGCTGGGAATTTCGGTGCGAGGCTCGGAACGTTACGTGATGCTGGCGATGCAGCACATCAGCGCCCGGCTGGCCGCCGACGCGGCGCGACTCTAATCCCAGCCGACCGTCTCCGCCCGACTTTGGTTAAACTGCTTCCTTCGAACTTCGACTCCGACATCCGCGTGACCCAGTCCTCGGCCTGTACTCAAGCTCAACGCGACCAAGCGATCGCTTGGCTGTTGCGACTGCGCGAAACGCCGACCGACCCGGCGCTGCGCCAGGCCTTTACGGCTTGGCTGGCCGCCGATCCGGCCCATCCGGACGCTTATCGCGAAGCCGAGGCGCAGTGGGCTTGGATGGAACCCTTTACCCGGCAGTCCTTTGCGGCTCGCGACGCCGCGTTGCGCTACCGCGCGGCCCGGAACGACGTTCGCCGCCGCCGGCCGGCCGTTTGGGCCATGGCCGCGAGCGTATTGCTGGGCGCGGGCTGGGCCGTGTTTTCGCCGCAAGGCTGGTATGGTTGGTCCAGCACCTACAGCGCCGGCAAGGGCCAGCGGCTGACGGTGACCTTGTCCGACGACTCCCATTTGGAATTGAATACCGATACCGAAGTTCGAGTACGCTACAACCGCAACCGGCGCCACGTCGATCTGGTACGCGGCGAGGCATTCTTCGAAGTACGCCACGACACGACTCGGCCGTTTAGCGTGACCGCCGGCAATCTAACGGTGCGCGACATCGGCACCGCGTTCGACGTTTACCAACAGTCCGGTCGGGTCAGCGTGGCGGTGCAAGAAGGCAAGGTCGAAATGGCCGGCGGCCAACAACGGCGCGAGTTGAGCGCCGGCGAACAACTGGCCTACGACAGCGACGACCGCTTCGTGGCCGCCGGCCAAACCGACATCACCGCCGCTACCGCCTGGCGCCGGGGCCAATTGCTGTTTCGCGGCCGGCCGCTCGGCGAAGTGATGGCCGAAATCGGCCGCTACCACGACGTGGTCATCCGGCTGCGCGATCCCAAACTGGCCGGCCTAAGGGTGAACGGCAATTTCCGCACCGAGCAACTCGACAACTTGTTAAATGCCGTCGCCACGCTGCTGCCGGTGAAAATCAAGCGTCTCGGCGAGCGGGAAATCGTCGTCGAGGCGTCTGACAAGCTGTAACGACCGGATCGGTTGGCGACAAAGCGCCCGCATCGGTATTCAAATGGCGTTCGCCGCCCGGCCATCCCAAACGCGCGACTTGCCGTAACGCGCGACCGCTGTTGCGGGATATGCCGCACTTGCTCTCCGCCGCGAACGTCGCCGGTTCGAAAAATCGCCCTCGTCAAACTCCGCCAAACCGTTGGATTTGTTAAACAACAGCAACTCAATCCGCGACAGCGATCCAATTGGGGTACGAACCTTGCTTGAAACGGGACTTTAACCCAAAGTCGACCGCCGACCCAGCCCTTCCGGACCGCCGCGTGCCAAAATCCAAACGATCGCTGTTCGACAGATTATTTCAACGCCACAGTCAAGAGTTGCGGGTGTTTGCCGGGCAGCGCGGCGGGCAGGACAGCGCCGAGGACTTGGTGCAGGAGGCTTATTTGCGGCTGCTGCAATGTCCCGACCCGCAATCGATCGATAACGCCAGGGCTTTTCTGTACCGGACTATAGCCAACCTAAGTATCGATCAACACCGCCGTCAGTCGGTCCGCGAGCGTTTTCACCACGATGCCGGCGCCGATGACGCGCTATTGGCGCAAATCGCCGACGCGGAGCCGCTACCCGAAGACCGCCTGACCAGCCGCGAAGCGTTGCAAACCCTGAACGACATTTTGCTGGAGCTCCCGGAAAACACCCGCCACGCCTTCGTGCTGTATCGCCTGGAAGGACTATCGCATCGGGAAATCGGCCGGCGCCTCGGCATCTCGGAACGTAACTCGGTCCGGCTGGTGGGCATCGCCGCTCATCACGTACTGACGCGCTTTACCGACTGGAGCGAACAATGACCTTTCCCGCCTCCCCCGAGCCCTTCGCCGGGCGCCAAGACTCCGGTCGCGGTCAATGTGCGGCGACTAGCTTGCGCGGTACCTCCAGTAGCTTAGTCCGGCGCGACGAACCGCGAGTCGATTGTCGCGACACCATTGGCAAACCGAATCGCGACATATTGAACGTCCGCTGCGTACAGCCTGCAAATCAAGGCGGCAACGGGTTTTGCCCGCCCTCGCGTCGATACCGCGCCGGACCGAGAGAAATTGGCGTCGAAGCCGCTCTCGCGAGCGGATTTGGCGTTTTTCAAGGCGCGAGCATGGTCGCGATGGCTCAACCCAAGGGTTTACAATGCCCTTCCTACCCGACTCGCCAACCGTCTTGAAGCGCATGCCCGAATCTCCGCCCACCTTGCAGCAACAAGCGATCGACTGGCTGCTGCGTCTGGAATCGGCCGACTGCACGCCGGCCGAGCGCGCGGCTTTCGAAGCGTGGCTGGCGCGAGACGAAGGTCACGAGCGGATCTACCGGCAAATAGCGCGGCGCTGGCGACAACTTGACCGCTTTAAGGGCCAGGACTTTCCGGTCCGCGCCGCCGCGCTGACCTACCGGCGCCCGCGCCGCCGGCTCGCCGAATCGGCGTTGGCGGCCTGTCTGATGTTGGGTCTGGGCGTGGCGACCTTCTCCGAACGAGGCTGGTACGGGCGCAACGCGGTTTACGCGACCGAGCGCGGCGCCAGCCGGACGGTTCAATTGGCGGACGGCTCCCGGCTGGAATTGAGTCCGGACAGCGAATTGACGGTACACCTCGACCGCTGGCATCGCTCGCTGGTGCTGATCAAGGGCGAGGCTTACTTCGACGTCGCGCACGACCGGGACCGCCCGTTCCAAATCGAAGTCGGTGGCGCTAGCGTCGTCGATTTAGGCACCTGCTTCGACGTGCGTCTGCATAACGACGAAGTGACGGTCGCGGTCGTCGAAGGCGCGGTTCGAGTCGATCACATCGAAAGTCGGGAAATCCACGCCAACCAAGCGTTGAGTTTCGACCGTAAGGGCCGGTTTCGCGAATTGCCCGCCAACCAAATCGCGATGCAGACCGCTTGGCGCGAAGGCCGGTTGATCTTCGAAAACCGCCGGCTTGACGAGGTTTTGGCCGAGCTGGAGCGTTACCACGACATCCGCCTGACCCTGGCCGACCCGGCCTTGGCCAAACTCAAGGTCAGCGGCACGTTTCATACCGACAATCTCGACAACACCTTGAACATCATCGCGATGACGCTGCCCATCGACATTCGCCGACCCAATCCGCGGCAAGCCGTGCTCGACAAGCGCGGCAACGATTGATTCGGGCTTTAGTAACTATTCAGCGCGAAGTAAAAACGCCCTACCGGGCTTCGGTCAATCACCGCCAGCGGGATGCCGCCCAGCCTTACCGGCACCCTGCGTCAGCGCATATACGAGCAGATAGGATCGGCAAATTTGCCCACCGTTAAAATCCGCGTGGGCACAAAAACCGTACCCACCCAGGCTAATCGGTCCTTTGAATCCGGCAAAAGTGTGCGCAAGAAAATGCGGCTGTCCAAGGCCGGTCACCGACATATTCGTTTAGTCTGGTTACGGCCGTGCACCGGTTATCAGCTCGACCAGCAAGGAATCAACAAGCAATAACGCTTTTTACCAATTCAATATTGTTCGCTCTTCCCAATTCGATCCAGTAAAAACACATTCTTTCGCGCAGCTCATCCCTTTTGAAAAAGAGTTGATAGGCCCGTCGTACTTGTGCGGCCTCAAGCATACCTGCTTCATTAGCTTCTTCCATTGAGCTTATTGCCAATAGAGCAAGCGCACTTTTACACTCGAAATCAATATCTTTCGATTCAAGTATGTCAAGCATCTCGTCGATTCTCGCTGGATCGGCAAGCTCAATCTCCCAATCCTGCTCCCTTCCGGTAGCGGGGAGGCTCAATAATTGATTGATGACGCTTTCCGCATCCGCCTTTGGGCCATAAAACTCGCGCGACATAGGTCAAAGCTCCAGATAGGCTGTCTTTACACCGTTACCACTTGGAACCAAGCGAATAGTCGATGCGGGAGCGAACGACCCATCGTAAGCGATCTTTGAAGGACGCACTAGAACTGAAACGGACAATGACTTAACCGTTGGCGTGCGATTAGTCCGTTAGGGCGTCGAGATTCCAAGGCAACAGCGCTTCGAACTCTTCGACAGTTTTTGCGGTGGGAAGCTTTCGGAACAGATCGACCAGATAGGTGTAAGGGTCGACGCTATTGGCCTTGCAGGTTTCGATCAACGAGTAAAGATTAGCGCTGGCACGGGCGCCGGCCACCGTATCGCAAAACAACCAATTGCGGCGGCCCACCACGAAGGGGCGTATGGCGTTTTCGCAGAGGTTGTTGTCGATGGGCCAAGCGCCGTTGTCGACGAAGCGGATCAGTTTGGACCACTGCGATGACAAGTAATGCAAAGCCTTGCCCAGCAAACTACCGGGGATTACCGCATGCAGATGTTGTAGCAGCAGGGCTTCGATTTTGACCAAAACCGGTCGGCTTTGCTCCTGGCGCCGCTGCCCACGCTGTTCGACGCTCAGGTCTTCCGTCTGAGTTTCAATCGCGTACAGTTCACCCATCGCCGCGATAAACTGCGTCGCCAGTTGCTCCGGGCCGCGCGCGGCTTTAGGAATGGCGGCTTCGGCCTCGACAAAATAACGCCGCGCATGCGCCCAACAGCCGAGGTGAATCGCACCCCGGCTGGCTGCAATGGCGTTATACACCTCATAGCCGTCGCTCATCAGTACCGCGCCGGGTTTGATGCCTTCATACAACGGCTGCGCATGCGTTCCGCCGCGCCCCGGCGTGTAGCTGAACAGCCGAATCGGCGGTCCGGAGCCGGTCATTTGTGCCCACAGATAGCTTTTGCTTTGCGCGGCTCGGCCGGATTCTTTGAGCACTTGAACCACGGTTTCGTCGCCCAGGATCAGATCGGCATCGAGCAGATGGTCGCGCAGCAAGTTGATGATGGGTTGCACTGCGTCGCCAACCCGCACCATGCTAGCCGCCAGCGTGTTGCGCGACAGATCGCCGCCGAAACGGCTCAACAGCGCGGCTTGCCGATACAGCGGCAGGCTATCCTGGTATTTGGCGGTGACGACCCAGGCTAATGCCGTTTCGGTGAGTAAGCCTTTGGGGATGATGCGAACCGGTGCCGGCGTCACGCGAATGCTTTCATCGCAGCACGGGCAGGCATATTTGACGCGGTGATGTTGAATGACTCGCACCTGTTGCGGCACGATGTCGAGCTGCTCGCTGATTTCAGCGCCGATTTCCACCAGACGAGTACCGTCATGCGCACAGATGCGTTCGGCTTCCGCTAATTCATGGCGCACGATCTCACGCGGCAGATGCGGATCGAGCGGTTTGCGACCGCGTTTCTTACGGCGGTGACCGGCCACCTCGACCGCTTCGGGCGTGGCTTCCTCGGCGATTGGAGCACCGTTCGGCGCCAACACTTCGGCTTCGTTCAGGAACAGGTCGCGCTGGGCCGGATTGGCCCGCGCCTCGGATTTTGCGGCATACAGCCTATGCAGAAAGGCATCCACACGTTCTTTCAATAAATCCCGCTCGACCGTCACCAACCGCAGTTGACTCGCCAGCCGTTGCTGCTCGGCCAGCAAGGCTTGGTAGTCTTCGGTGGACAGCGTGATGGTGGGCGTCATGCCGTTATTTTACCGGCTTTACATCCGCGTTTCAGCCCACTTGGGTATAGGTTCGTGCCGGATGCGGCCGCATCGCGGCCAAGTCAATACCGGCTAACAACCAGTGGAGTTGCTCGACCGTCAACATCACAACTGCTGCCTCTTTCGGCCAGTGAAAACGGTCGGCTTCCAGCCGCTTGAGCATCAACCAAAAACCGGTGCGGTCCCACAACAGCAGTTTGATCCGATCCCGCCGGCGGTTGCTGAACACGTAGATGGCCGGCTCGAACGGATTCAAGCCTAATGCCTGCTCAACCAGCAGCGCTAAACCATTGATGGCCTTGCGGCCGTCGACCGGCTCGCGGTGCAGGTAGACCTTCAATCCTGCGTCGAAACGAAACATGGCAGCTCGGCCAACGCCTTCAAAATCACCGGCAGGTCGCTCAGTGCGACAGGCTGTAACGCGAGTTTAACGCCGTTGGGCAACTCCGCACTGAGCGCTGACTCAGCCGGTTTCTCTGCGCTCAGCGACTGAACGGGCACAAAAGCCGGCAACGTTAATGGACTGTTCGGATTCGGATGTCCTGTTTCTCGGTAATGCCCCATCCACTTGCGCAGCAGATTGGCATTGATACCGTATTGCAGAGCGATCTTGGCAACCGATGTGCCCGAATGCAAGCAAACTTTCACTAGCTCCCGCTTGGCTTCCGGATCATAAAGGCAACGGCCGTCTCGCCCGTGCCCCACGATTAATGGCCGCGATAATCGCGTGTTATGCTCCTTCATAGGTGTCCACCTGATTATAAGTGGACACTATCTTCGTTCCTTTCGAGCTGTTTATACAGATGCTGTTAAAGGACCGCTTACGACCCATCTGGCATAATCACGCGGGCGGGAAACCCATTCGGGACTGGCACTGAGATGGCTCCATTCTTCAAATTACCCAGATTATCCTGAATCAAGCGCGCCGCCACTTGGTGGTCTACCTTTTAGAAGTACTCACTCTCTCCAATTCATGAAATAAGCTCTTAGCAAAAAGTTAGCGTGTATTGTGAGCCAAACCCTCGGCCAATTTCGTCAATAGCCTGCTCAAGCTCATCCGGCATAAATGTTTTGAATGGCAGCCATTCATATTTCATTTTATGCCACAGCAATTCAATCCGATTCAACTCAGGGCTATAGGGCGGCAGGAAATAAAATCGAATACCTTTCTCTTCCAGCAAATCCCAATACGGCTTCAGTTTTTTGGCCGTATGAATGGACGCATTATCTAAAATCACCACCAATGGCTTGCTGACGCGTTGGACCAATGCCATCAGAAAGCCAAAAAACCACAGACCATTGACGCTTTGCCACAGCTTAGTCAGCATTAATCGACCCGATGAAAGCAAAGCGCCAATGACGTTCATCCGCTGCGCGCGTTTAGCGGTAATGGCATGAACTTCTCCGCTTTTGGTCCAAGCCGAACGATTCGGTGGTTGTGGTGCAAATCCGGCCTCATCCACATAGGCCAATTCGATTTCGCCGGCTTGCGCTTGCTGAATCAGTGCGGCAATGTCGTGTTGGGCCCGCTCGAAGCGCTCGGGATCACGCTTTTTTTTAAACTGTAACGGGTGCGCTTCCATACATAGCCCATCCGTTTTAACTCGTTCCGCAAGGTGCTGGCGCTAATCGTCACGTCGCATTCCGTCGTTAGACGACTGACCAATGCCCGGCAGTTTAAAGGTTCCGCATCGATCCATTCTTTGAGCCGGCATCGATGCGCGTCAGTCAATTTACTTGGTGCACCACTGCGGGGTTGATCCGGTAAACTGTTCAGCCCATTTCTCCACCACTTCCGCCGCCGCTCCCGTATAGCTTCCGGTTTCACGCCTTGCTGTTCTGCAATCGCAATGACTGTCTGGCCATTGGCTAACATCAAAATGGTCTGTGCCCGCTCCCGTTCTCGCCAATCGCTCCCTTTTTTGATAATTTGCTGGAGCTGCTCTCGTTCGCTTTCGTTCAATTCTATTGCTCTTGCCCGCATTCTGTCGCTACCACCACACCTGAAATCTCGCTATTTTAATGCATGGTGATTTGTTGTTAAGCGCTTAGATCATAAGCAATCACCTCTTTCATCCAAGGCTTACTACTCTTATTCTTTTCATATATTTCATGAAACGCGTCAGTAGTATCTGTCCATATTGAATAATCAGCTGCATCAAAATCGATATCAAAATCGATAACCCGCCCATCTTGTCTGATAACTTTTCCGCAGTACATGTTGCTTCCATCAGGAAAAATCGAAATCAATATACACTGATTAAAGACACACCCCGCTTGCATTAACTGCCTATAAAACTCACTCTCAAGCAGTATTTTTTGGTGAAACTTTGCATTGACATCGACAATTTCTTTCTTAGTCAACTCAATTCTTCTAGCTTCAGTACTCACGAATTAAAGCCCTCCAGGGAATGCCGTTTGTAAATTGCCATACTTATCGGTTATTACCGTAAAGGTATTTGTTAAACCTCCACCCATCTTGTCTGCCAAGGTTCCAACAGTATTATTTGTCGTTATTGTTCGAGCAAAGTTACCAGTATCCAATGCTTGTGCAGGTGCCTAAACAGTGCTCTTGGAACTTAGCAACGAGCGTAGCTCCGATTCGCGAAGCGTAATCGGAGACATACCAACCATTCCGTTAACGGCCACCCACCTTTTCTTGCATCGCTGTACGAATGTCTTCTTCAGTATGAAGATACTCGCCCGGCTCCTCCATCGTGTCGATCCCGTAGAGATACATCACGCCTGCCCAAATACGCGCCATTTCTTCGTGAGGTGCGAAAGTCAACGTTCCTGATTCAGACTCACGGGTTATTGCATAAGCCCAGCGGTCTGCTGCCTCTCGCGTCATCCGGCCTTCCAACACATCAACGAAGACCGATCTCACTACTTCCAAAGTAATTTCCACTTACCAGCTCTCCGTATAATTTCCGTTACGGTCAAACTTGTAGTGCTGCTTGATGCCGTTATTCAGCTCCGGTCGGACTTGCCGAACGCTACCACTGTGATCAAGCGTTTCGTGCCATCCGCGAGAACCGCCAGTTGCGGGGTCGAACTCATGAACGTAGCGACGACCCGCCATTTCTCCAGCCTTGTCGGCGGGCTGCAATTCACCATAGTAGCGAATCCGGCCATTCTCCAACTCCTTGAGGCCAGCTTGGCCGTATTTTTCCGTGTAACCAAGGTGTCTTGAAAGATCTGCCGCTTGCTTCGCACTCTCGGCTCCACTCTTTACAACTTTACTCGTATCCCGAATTGTATCGGTAATCTTGCCAATTTTTCCTAAGAAACCGCCACCCACTGCCCCCAAAGCAGCGGAAATGCCTACATCTCCCCAGTTGACGGCGCCAATATCACCACCGTTACTGTACATTTGCAAACCAAAATCAAAGGTAGCGCCAGCAAACGCCCCCAACAACGCGAAAGTCCCCGTCGGATCGGTATAGCTGACCGGATTGCCGTTGGCGTAAGTATAGACGTTGGTGCCGCCTTCCAGACCGATCAGGTCGGGTTGCAGGTAGCGGCCGACGCGGGGCGAGAAGTAGCGGGTGCGGTTGTAGTGCAGGCCGGAGTAGGCGTCGTAGTATTCGCCTAGGTAGCGCAGGTTGAAGGCGGTCTTCACGCCGTCGCCGTCCGGGTCATCCAGGGCCGGGGTGTCGCCGTAGGGGGCGATCGGCCAGGCCCAGATCGGCTGGGTCAGGTCGCCGGCCGCCCGACGCAAAAAGCGCGGGGTGTTGGTGAAGTCGGTTTCGATGTAGGCCAGGTTGACCAGACTGCCATCCGGCCGTTGGTCGATGACCGCCAGCGGCGGTGTTCGCCCAGCCTGCTCCGATTGGCGAAGCGTAATCGGAGACATACCAATCATTCGTCCGATTACGCTTCACCAATCGGACCTTCGGCAATGCACCATGTTTACCGTATAAGAGTTTTTAATGGTGGTGGGCCTTCTCTCCTTACCTTTTTAACGGCATCCAACCAATATTCCCAAAAAGCACTATCAGCAGGCGTGTCTTCAACGACATACTCACCACCACTAAGAATATCTGTCAGATCATTCGACCCCGTCAACTCCCAATAATAATTAAGCATATAAAGCATCGCTTCATATCCCTCTTTCTCAGTAATTGTGTTATCACTGAATATTTTCATTTTATTTGAGTCCATAGCGCACTACCAAATCGACAAATGCGGGATTTCTGCCCGCCCCCTTAATCACTCCATTCTGAGTATAGGAATAAACTTGTGAGCCATCCGGCATTGTCTGCGAAAACCAGCTTTTCCCATATTTATCAACACCTATAAAATTGGCGATCTCATTTGATAACTTAGTTAAAAGCTCACGGTTTGCGATGGAATCTTCTAATTTTCCTTCTTTTCCAGAGAAAATATGATTCGCCAGTTTTCCAGTTGGAATTGTATTCTTAAATCCCCCGCTAATAGCAAATAACCCAGCCTCCTCCAAACTCACCGGGGTAAACACCGCCGGCAACAAGGACATTTGGACACCAGGCAGTTGGAATACGTCTTGAGCCAAGCTACTCGATTGCCCGTAGTAACTGGGGAACGGCGTCCTACCAAACCACGATAACGCGCTGTCTAAATAGCCTCCGATTTGCCGCGTCAAGCTCGCTTCCGCCCAAGTTCCCGTCGGATCGGTATAGCTGACCGGATTGCCGTTGGCATAAGTATACACATTGGTGCCGCCTTCCAGGCCGATCAGGTCGGGTTGCAGGTAGCGGCCGGCGCGGGGCGAGAAGTAGCGGGTGTGGTTGTAGTGCAGGCCGGAGTAGGCGTCGTAGTATTGGCCGGGGTAGCGCAGGTTGAAGGTGGTCTTCACGCCGTCGCCGTCCGGGTCTTCCAGGGCCGGGGTATCGCCGTAGGGGGCGACCGGCCAAGCCCAGATCTGCTGGGTCAGATCGCCGGCCGCCCGGCGCAAAAAGCGCGGGGTGTTGGTGAAGTCGGTTTCGATGTAGGCCAGGTTGACCAGACTGCCATCCGGCCGCTGGTCGATGACCGCCAGCGGGATGTCGCCCAGCCTGCTCCGATTAGCGAAGCGTAATCGGAGACATACCAACCATTCGTCCGATTACGCCGCGCTAATCGGACCTACGGTCCTTGTGCTAAGAAACTGCTTTTATTTCAGGTAACTCAGATTCAAACCGGCAGACAAATAGTTTAACTGCATCTATAAATTCTTGTTTTCCAATCTCAAATGGCAAGCTGAAACTCTTATCCATCCAAACAGATGAGATAAATATAAAAGCATCTTTCACTCTGACTTCAAGGATCGGCGACTCCTCATAATCCATCGAGTCATATTTGAAATCCTCTGAACAACCCCGAGAAACCCAAGATTTTAGCGCCGAATACAACTCAGCCAATAAAATATCTTCCTCATCGAAAATAATATTTTCATCAACTGAAATTACCAATCGACCTTCAGTCTCAGAGAAAGCCTTGTTTGTTATTGGCAAACAAGGCTTTTGCGCAATTTCAAAATCTATTGTGCATTTACAGGGAAAGCGTTCCATATTTTACCGTCATTACCAACTATTACTCTAACTGATGTTTGGCCTTTTGAACCAATCTCCCTTCCTAAATCAATAACAACACGGAAAGAATCATCAACGTTATTTGTCATAAATTTAGCATTAGGTGAACGTAACGCTTCAGCTACGACTGATTGAATATCATCAAAACTATTTGTATTAAATTTCGCTGCTCGTTGAGCAGTGGAGTCTAATAAATGCTTATTTTTCGGTGTCCATGCCACAACGTTATCAGCGGCTTTAAACGCAGAGCTAGATGCATTAGCTAATGCACTTCCACTGTTTGCAACTTTACTCGTATCCCTAATTGTATCGGTAATCTTGCCAACTTTTCCTAGGAGACCGCCACCCGTCGCCCCCCAAAGCAGCGGAAATACCAACATCTCCCCAGTTGACGGCGCCAATATCACCGCCGTTGCTGAACATCTGCAAACCAAAATCAAAGGTTGCGCCAACAAACGCCCCCAACAACGCGAAAGTCCCGGTCGGATCGGTATAGCTGACCGGATTGCCGTTGGCGTAAGTATAGACGTTGGTGCCGCCTTCCAGGCCGATCAGGTCGGGCTGCAGGTAGCGGCCGGCGCG
This sequence comes from Methylomonas sp. MS20, assembly GCF_050275925.1. Lineage (NCBI taxonomy): Bacteria > Pseudomonadati > Pseudomonadota > Gammaproteobacteria > Methylococcales > Methylococcaceae > Methylomonas > Methylomonas sp. MS20. The sequence goes on along the minus strand of NZ_CP189962.1, from coordinate 1,575,205 downwards.
GGGCGAGAAGTAGCGGGTGTGGTTGTAGTGCAGGCCGGAGAAGGCGTCGTAGTATTGGCCGGGGTAACGCAGGTTGAAGGTGGTCTTCGCGCCGTCGCCGTCCGGGTTCTTCCAGGGCCGGGGTATCGCCCAGCCTGCTCCGATTAGCGAAGCGTAATCGGATCTACGGTCTTTAAATTTAGATTACGCGAATCCACAGCGATACCACATCGCCATTTTCCAACAAAACCAAAATCGCTCCTGGAGCAAATTCAATAGCTTTACCAAAGGCATCAGACTTACCTATGCACAACCATCGTTCCATTTCGTTGAAATAAGCATCCCAATTAGTTTCGTTTATCCTGGTTGAAACACCTGTGTCAGGCAAACATCCACTTTTCACGTAAAGATCGCATTTTTTTGTCTCGGGTGGAACATTGCTGGTGCTTTTCCACGTCGTATGGGGACAAAACCCCCATACACCTAACAACAAGCCATCGCTACTCAATGACAAGTTAAGATCATTAATAAGTAACGGTGAATAGCTATCATACCTAGGCGTAAAATCGAAGGAATATTCAGCTACATCGTACCTAATTTCTATTTCTTTACTTGACCATTTATCACCAACATTAAATTCCACAGCCATCCTAATACACAAAATTAAAGTGATATATCGTTTTAGTTTCCGGATGGACAACTAATTCCCACGTGCCGTTAGATCCCCTAAAAGATCCTGGAACATCGTATCTAAGAGCTCCTGGCACACCACCTGGATCAGCAATACCCCTGCCTGAAGAAATTATCTCTTTAATTGTGTTTGGTGAGTTCATATAAGGCCTAGCTAACTCCCCTTTATTCGCGCCCTTTTTAACGAGGTCATTGATATGATTTCCAACAGTTTTAGTGTAATTGAATTCACCAACTTTTAGAACATCATCAACCTTAGTGGCTACAGTCCTAGTAACACTCCAAACTCCCGCTTCCTCAAGGCCCAGCGGCGTAAACATCGCCGGCAACAAGGACATTTGGACACCAGGCAGTTGGAATACGTCTTGAGCCAAGCTACTCGATTGCCCGTAGTAACTGGGAAACGGCGTCCTACCAAACCACGATAACGCGCATCTAAATAGCCGCCGATTTGCCGCATCAAGCTCGCTTCCGCCCAAGTCCCCGTCGGATCGGTATAGCTGACCGGATTGCCGTTGGCGTAAGTATACACATTGGTGCCGCCTTCCAGACCGATCAGGTCGGGTTGCAGGTAGCGGCCGGCGCGGGGCGAGAAGTAGCGGGTGTGGTTGTAGTGCAGGCCGGAGTAGGCGTCGTAGTATTGGCCAGGGTAGCGCAGGTTGAAGGCGATCTTCACGCCGTCGCCGTCCGGGTCTTCCAGGGCCGGGGTATCGCCGTAGGGGGCGATCGGCCAGGCCCGGATCGCTTGGGTCAGCTCGCCGGCCGCCCGGCGCAAAAAGCGCGGGGTGTTGGTGAAGTCGGTTTCGATGTAGGCCAGTTTGACCAGACTTCCGTCCGGCCGTTGGTCGATGACCGCCAGCGGGATGTCGCCCAACTTGCGTAGGAGGAATGAATTAAATACATGCGTCCGATTACGCTTCGCTAATCGGACCTACGGTCCTATAGCAACAGGTGGATTGCGCCGCGAATCACCCGGCAAAATCACAATAATCCGCCGCGCGGTCGTAGGCGAGCCGCAATCGAAATGCCACATACGGCGGAACCGCGATTCGTTCCACCTTACGAGATTTACCCAGCCGGCAACACTTCTTACGGCATTGGTATGTTATTACAATCGTCTTTTTCACTAAAATTATTTAGTGTTGCATAACGTAACTTTTCGTGTATTAAATTTTTAATTAATTCGGTGAATTGATTAAAATCACCAGCCTCCCAACTAATTCCAAGCATAAATAAGCAAATAGAAACTCCATTTGCATCTTCAAAAACCACAACATCTTTAGGCTGTAAGCTACAATCCAAAAGCACACTGGGTTTTACGCTACAAGACATATTGTTTGCCAAAGCATAATTTTCCACTGCTGAAATGATTTCAGCTTTATTTGCTTCATAGCGAGAAACAAATGAAAATTCGCTAGGCCTTTGAAAATCAAGCCGCTTAATATAAAAAACATCACACCCGTTCAAGCTAATTATTAAAATAAAAAACCAGAACCTAGGCATAAGCGGTAACCGTAAAAATTGATAACAGCATTAATACACACATTCTTCTGAAAGAGGGTCTATCTGCATTCATTACTTTTTATATTATTTAGTGCTAGTTGTATTTTTATCGGTTGCATCAATAGCTTGTGCGGGTCATGCAGTCCTATGCAACATACCCAATAATCTATATATCATTGAACTTTATATGAAATAATTTACGAACTAGCACCAAAGGTTATTACAAAGTTTCATTTTCTAGAAAATGCATCCACATCATAATTGTCACCACGGAGACTGAGGGGACGAATACGGCCCAACTTCATTCCAGTTCGCACTCCCTCCCCATAACCCATTGAAGATTAATCCTGCTGTACCACCTAAAAGATTTGATGGCAGATATAAGGGGCCAAGTTGTTCACCTTGTATTGTATGTTGAAACTCGTGATTACCTACTAAATTGCCATTTTTAAATTTCTTAGTAGGACCAAAATCAGATGCATATGAAATTGTATTTCCAATAGTAATTGCACTTCCGCTTCGCATGAATGGATGGTTGGTAAATTCAATTGCATTGTTACCGGCACTAACATTAGCCCCAAACAACGCCCCAATACCACCCCAAATACCGCCAATAACTGTATTAGCGCCATTCCATATTTTACCTACAAAACTGCCTACACCATCTTGAAAACCCGAAGAAATTGAACTAAAACCCGATGATATTGAAGAGAACATTGAAGAAAAAAATGAGGTGAATTCTCCCAAAATACTTTCAGTCCCGGTCGGATCGGTATAGCTGACCGGATTGCCGTTGGCGTAAGTATAGACATTGGTGCCGCCTTCCAGGCCGATCAGGTCGGGTTGCAGGTAGCGGCCGGCGCGGGGCGAGAAGTAGCGGGTGTGGTTGTAGTGCAGGCCGGAGAAGGCGTCGTAGTATTGGCCGGGGTAGCGCAGGTTGAAGGTGGTCTTCACGCCGTCGCCGTCCGGGTCTTCCAGGGCCGGGGTGTCGCCGTAGGGGGCGATCGGCCAGGCCCAAACTGCTTTTCCAGGATCACCCCCTTCTTTTCTCAAATAACGCGGGGTGTTGGTGAAGTCGGTTTCGATGTAATGTGTCGCGATATGCGAGCCGTTGGCGTCCAGATCAATCACCGCCACGGGGATATCTCCTAGCCAAATATAATTGCGTTGCCGACCCGATCCGTATTCGTAGATTAGACGATCGGACTGGTCGTAAAAATACCGCACGGTACCCGACCCGCCGGTTTTATACACTCTACGCCGAGCGCCATCATAGTAGTAGTTCTCTCGCCCGGACGCGTTTTTGAAGTACGTCATGGTCCGATCCGCGCCGTATCCGTATTCGTTGCCGGCTATGCCGGTCACGAAGCCGGACAGGTCGTAGCCGTAGCTGACGTTGACGCTGCCGTCCGGCGCCGGATTAAAGGTTTCGGTACTCAAGCGGTTGTCGATGTAACGAAAAGTGTCGCCGCGCATGAGGGCACCCGCGGCATTGTAATTTTCCAGGCGCTGTAAATTGCCGTTGTTGTCGTGGTCGAGCACGGTACGTTGCTGACTTTGCGTGGTGGTTTGCAAGTTCAGATGGTCTAAATCGTCATAACCAAAACTAAGACTCCCATAGCCCGATACACGGTTACGGTCGTCGTATCTGACGTCGTAAGCATAAACAGGGGTTCCGTCAGCTTTGTTGGCACTAATCGACGATAGGCGACCACCGGCATCGCGATCCCGCCGGTAGCGTATGCCGTTGCCGAGAACCATGCTCCGAAGCCGCCCGATCAAAGGTTGGTATGTGATTTCGGCTGCTAACGTATTGGTACCGCCCGACGGGAATAGCGCGCGCACCGTGGCAATCCGGCCATCGTTCCCGTATCCGTATTGAATCGCCAACCCGCCGGGGTAGGTTAAGCGCTCCGGTCGCCCTTGACCGTCCGCGCCAACGCCGTATTGAACGGACAATTTGTCCGTGCCTCCGCCGTTGGGAATCGCTTGTTCCATTTCGAGTAGATCGCCCCGACCGTTGTATTTAAAACGATCGGTAACCACTAAACCGCCATGGGACGCTGCGTGTGTTTTTGTCCGTGCGCTCAACCGCCCGATGTACGCCGTTGGATCAAGGGGATTGCTATCGACCATTTGCACATCCCAAACTTGCACCAGCGAACCGCCATCCGAATAGTCAATCCGGGTCAAGCGGTCCAGCGCATCGTATTGTTTGACCGCGCTATGGCCGTCGCTGTCCGCCCGGTAGGTTTCGTTGCCGGCCTTGTCGTATTCCGAACCGCGGTTGCCGAAGTCCGGCGAGTCTTCGTCGGTGTGCTTGCCGAGTTCGTTGTTGCTTAATAGCGTGGTGGCGTTCACCGGATCGACGACTTGCTTGACTCGGCCGGCCACGTCGTAGTCCAGGCTGAATAGCGGGGTTTGCGCGCCCAGCGTGCCATTGCTCAGCAGCGGCGCCCTGGCCCGGTCGCTGATTTGATCGAGGCCGGTGTAGAAGCTCAGGTCGCAAGTTTCACCGCTCAGGCAACTGCGTTCCAGCAGGTTGTTGGCGTTGTGTTTCAGTTCCCGGTTCCAGCCGCCGCTACCGTCCGAGGCGGTCAACAGCAGGCCTTTGTCGTCGAAGGATTGGTGCCAGGTCTGTGGGTTGTCGCCGCTACGGCTGGCGACGGTGTGCAGGACCTTGCCCCGGCTATCGCGTTGATATTCGACGCTGTCGGTAATGCCGTCGTGGGTCAGGCTGACGGTCTTGACCGAACCGGCCGGGGTATAGGTGTAGTGGAGTACGCTGTTGTCCGGCCGGGTCAGGGTTTTCAAACGGCCGTCGGTGTAGTAGTCGTAACGGGTCACGTCGTTGCCGACCGTGACGGTCTTGGGTTGACGTAGCGCGTTGTACGACGTGACGGTGTGAACGCCGTTGATGTCGGACTGATCGGTAACTTGGCCGTGGGCGTTGACGCTTACGACTTCACTCACGTGATCCAGCGCGTCGGTGGTTTTCCACAGGTCGCCGTTGCTGCGGTAGTCGGTGACGCTGGCGCCGTTTTCCGGGCGCGGCCCGGTTTTGACGACGCGCAGCGTGACATGGGTGTTGGGATCGTAGTTGTAGCTGACATCGGTTTGGTGGCAGGTTTTGGAATTGGCCGGACAGGCGTCGTTGACCAAGGCTTCCGAGGCGGGGCGCACTATTTCGCGGGTGAGGTGGCCTTGATCGTTGTAGCGCCAATCCTTGGCGACTTCGCCAACCACTTCCGAGGTTTTCAGCGGGAAGCGGCTGTCCCAGGTACGGGTGGTGGTGCGGGCTTCGGCGGTGCCGTCGGCTTCGGTTTCGGTCAGAGGCAGGCCGTTGCTGTTGTAGGTAAAGCGGGTGACCCGGTTGAGGTAATCGGTGCGGGTCAGCATGTCGCCGTTTTTCTGCCAGGTGTAGCCTTGGTAGTCGGCGTCGCAGCCGGCGCAACGGGTGCTGACGGCGACCGGTCTATAAAGAAAAGCCGCGTCGGTGTCGGTACAATTGATGCATTTGAAGGATCGGAAATAGGGTACCGAGCGATAGGCACTCGAATCTGAATCGGTAAATTGCTCGGTCAGTTTGTATTTGGTGGGACTCGAGTTAAGAACTAAACCGCGCTTTTGTAGCAAGTTCTTCGCGTTATGGCCGGCACGGGTGATTTGAGAGTAGGTTGGAAAAAGAGTCCCGCAGAGCCAATCAAATTTGACATCCAAGACTGTTTGCCCGGCTTCTTGAACTTTGCTCAGATAAGAAAACGCGTTAGGTATCCCGCCAGGACTGGAATTACAATCGACGGTCGTCACCGTGGCATAAGTCCTGACGAGCGCCGCCGAAGCCCCATCGGCGGCGGGCAATGTAATGGTTCGCGGGCTAGCGGTGAAGTTGTAACGGTAAACCTGATTGTCCGGATCGGTGACCGACGACAGCACGGCGGAGGTATATTGAAAACTTAAGCGGCGGCCGCTCGGTATGTGAGTCACTTCGCTGACGCGGTACGGCGAGCTGGTTTGATAGGTGACGCGGTGTTCTATCCCGGAACGATCGAACCGGGCCGCCAAGCGGCTTTTACTGTCGTACGCTTCGCGAATCCCGGTTTTAAAATTGGTATATACCCATTTGTAGGTGACGCCGTTAACAGACCCGTTTTTAACCAGAGTATCGTGTATGTCTCTGGCATAAGGCTTCAGGTTCTCCATGAACTTGGTGCAAATCCCCATCGTGCAAACACTGATAGTTCGATTGCCGGAGGATCCACCATAGTTGAGATGGTCTATCAGACAACTGGAGTAGCTATGAGTCCACTCCCCATTCATGGCGGCTTGATAGTCGCAGTCTTCCGCCATGATGCTTCGCGGCGAGGTACTGAACCGGGTAAACTCCTATGGAAACTGGCCTTCGCCCCGATAGTCGGTTTCCTTCAGCAGTGTCGCGCCATACAGCGGCTCGGTTTGAAATTCCACTTGAGGTACGCGGTTCTTGTCCGATTGTTCGACTTGCATCTGTCCCGCCAATTGCTCGTAAGGCAAACCGGGATCGGGATACGCGTTAGCCGAAAGCAAGCACATTCCAACGACTATTATCAGCAATCGACTAGACAGGGTAGCAAGCATGTTGTCTCCTTAATCAGTATTTATCCAAACGGCAGCACCCGTATTAACGCGTTTAATCAGCGGCGCACATTTTGTAAGACGATTGAGAAACGAAAATCCCCCAACTCCATTCGAATTTTTTTTGCGTCGTCACGCGCCTAATATCGCGTCGACAAGCAGTCCAACGGGAACTTATGAATTCAGGGGGGCAACCACCCTCTAACCCGAAATTGGATTAGAGGCGTCTCAGGATTCGCGGGAGAATCGACCAGACGTATCTCTCCCCCTGACCAAGCCGCAATAGCAATCCGAAAACACAGTACAACCTCTAAAGCCCGCACCTACAGGCCGCGTAAGCGCTTGTCAAAATAAATCGGACGGTTTGGCGTCTTTTCGATGCTGGTGCGTTTCATAGGAAACCCTAAACTCAAGGAGACCCTATGACCGCATCGCTAAAACATCCGCTCTTATTGACCGCCGCGTTGCTGGCTTGCGAAGTGCGCGCCGCCGACCCGAGCTACGCCTTCGACATCCCGGCGCAAGATCTGGCGGGCGCGCTGCAAAAACTGGCCGCGCAATCCGGCAAGCAAGTCTTTTACGCTCACGACAGTGTCGCCGGCCGCCGCGCGCCCGCCTTGCAAGGTTCCATAACCTTAGCCGAGGCCGCCGCCAAATTACTGGCCGGCACCGGCCTGAGCTATTCGGTTGCCGGGGACGGCTCGCTGGCGATTAAGCCGCTCGGCGGCGATGCGACGATGATGGCGCCGGTCAATGTAATCGGTAAAGCCGCTTACGATTCCAGCGATCCCTACAACACCGATTACCGCCTTCCCAACGCCACCACCGCCACCAAGACCGACACGCCCATCATGGACACGCCGGTGTCGATCCAAGTGGTACCTAAGGCCGTACTGGCCGACAAACAATCCATCACCCTGCCCGATGCGGTCAACGGCCACGTCAGCGGCGTGCTGGGCCGCACCGGCGGCGGCTATCTGTACGACAATTTCATCATCCGCGGCCTGGCCGGCTCGGGATTCGGCGATGCCTACCGCAACGGCTTGTTCAACCGCCAGGACGTTTACGACATCGCCAATATCGAGCAGGTGGAAATCGTCAAAGGGCCGGCGGCGGTATTGTACGGACGCATCGAACCCGGCGGCCTGGTCAATTACGTGACCAAAAAGCCGTTGGATACCGCGTATTATTCGGTCCAGCAACAATTCGGCAGTTACGATCAATACCGCACGCTGATCGACGCGACCGGCCCGCTGGATGCCGACAAAACCGTGCTGTACCGCCTGAATGGCTCCTACCTGGACAGCCAATCGTTCCGGGAGTTTGTCGGTAACGAACGCTATTTCGTGGCGCCGAAACTCAGCTGGCGGCCCAATGAAAAATTCGAAACCAATCTGGAGCTGGAATACAAGCGCGACCGCTTCAACGCCGACTTCGGGATTCCGGCCATCGACCATCGCCCGGCGCCGATTCCGATCACCCGCACGCTGAAGGACGGCGCGCAACGCCAGTTGATGGAAAGCAAGCTAGTCGGCTTCGACTGGACCTATCATTTCAACGACGATTGGAAAATCACCCAGCGTTATTTATTCAAGGATTGGTCTTTGAGCGGACCGACCCTGTTCAATTTCGGCGGTCTGCGCGAGGAAGACGGACACTTGTTTTTAGACCGCACCGCCTCCAAAGGCGTGCAGGACATCATGACCCATTCCGGCAATATCGACTTGAACGGCAAATTCGAAATCCTGGGCAGCCGGCATAACCTGCTGATCGGCGTCGACGGTTTTCATGCGACAACCGAGTCGAATTCGGCGCGAGCGGCGGTCGCGGGAATCGACATCTTCGCGCCGGTTTACGGCCAAGTCGATTTCAACGCCCTGCCCGCCGACAACGCGTTCTTCTACCGTAAGGAATCCTGGATAGGCGCTTACGTTCAAGACCAAATCACGCTGTTCGACCGCCTGCACATCCTGCTCGGCGGCCGATACGACAACGTCAGCACCGGCGGCCGGTTTTCGCCGGTCTCGCTGGCGGCTGCCCAAGCCGGCCGGGTCAAGCAAGAAGACAACGCCTTCAGCCCCCGCGCCGGTGTCGTCTACCGGGCCCAAGACTGGCTATCGCTGTACGGCAGCTACACCGAGTCGTTCAGCGCCAACAACGGCCTCTCCGGCACTGGCCAACGCTTCGATCCGCAGCAAGGCCAACAGTACGAAGTCGGCATCAAGACCGAATCGGCCGATCGGAAATTTTCGTCGACCTTGGCGTTTTTCCATTTGACCAAAAGCAATCTGCTGACCGACGATCCCCATCAAGCCGATCCCAATTTTCAGATTCTGGCCGGCAAGATCCGTAGCAAAGGCATAGAACTGGACTTGGCCGGACAAGTTACCGACCAACTGCATCTGCTTGGCACATATGCGTATACGCAAGCCAATTACATTGAGGACTTCGACGGACTGCAAGGCAAACGCCTGGAAAACGTACCCAGGCACCAAGGCAGTTTGTGGGGCACGTGGCAATTTAACGACGCGTTTAAAGCGGGCCTGGGCGTCGTAACGGTCGGCAAGCGACCAGGCGATTCGGATAATTCTTACTACATGCCCGGCTATGTCCGTTTGGATGCAATGGCCGCATATACCCAACGTTTCGGCCAACAACGCTTGACGGCTCAGTTGAATGTCAACAACCTGTTGGACAAACGCTATTACGCCAACTCCGACGGCAGCAGTCTGGGCGCGATTCCCGGTTATCCGGTCAATGTGATGGGTTCGTTGAAGTACGAGTTTTAAGCCGAAACCAGCGATCCGAGCGCCCGACGACATCTCCCGCCGGGCGCTGTCCTCCATGGAGAAACCCGGATAAAACCAAGATTGGCCCTCGAGTGGCAGCGGACAAACAATCGACTTGACTTAACCAACAAATCGGCGTAACAAGCGGGAGTAATTCAGTCGGTTGATCTTGGTTTCAACCGTTGGAGTTTCGGGTTTCCCTAGTCATTTCGAGTCTCCTCATGAGCGATTTGTCCGTTACCAGCGCGCTGCAATCCGGCTTTCAACAGCTGAGTTCGGTCTCGGCCAAACGAAATGCCGAGCAAGCCGAACAGCTGGCCCAATCCTTAAGGAAACAAGCCGATTCCGCTCAAGCCATGGCGGATAAATACGAGGAAAAAGCGCTGGCGTTGGATAGCCGAGCCAATCAGGCGCAAGTCAAATCGGACGACCTGAATAACCGTTTGACGCTGAGCAACGCTTTCCGCCAAGCCGGCGAGCAAGTGACCAAAATCGTCAACGAAGCCGAAGTACAGCCGGCGACCTATTCGGCGTCGGGTTTGACGACGACGGCCGGCGATACTTCGGCAACCGGTGTCGGCGGCAATATCGATACCGTGGCCTAGCCTGCTCGTTTTGGTCGAGGCATCGTCCTTCAAGGCTAATTCAGTCGGCGTCCCGCAAGCATTTCAAGCGACCAAGCCGGTCCGCGGCGCATAGGTTTCGGGGAAATCCGCGATTGCCAAATGTGAACGGCGAATTCGGTCAGGCCCTCGCCGACCTCAGCCCATCCACCCATCGGAAACATCAGCCTGTAGGGCGCGCGCCACTGTAACCGGCGGACGGCTAAAGCCCCGGCATGCCGACATAACCCGGTTGACGGCCGATTCGCTGCAACCACGCGCCAATATGCCGGTATTCGTCTAACGCTATGCCGGCCTGCGAAGCCAGCGCGACATAAGGATAGCAAGCGACGTCGGCGATACTGATGCGGCCGTTCGCCAGCCACTCGCGGTTTTCCAACCGTTGCTCCAACACCGCCAAACCACGCTTGCCCAGTTCTTGGCATTGGCCGATGTCCCACGGCCTACCGAACAAATTAGCCGCCCGGGCCCGCGCCAAGCCGTATAGCAGCTCGTTTTGAGCGAGCGCTAACCACTGCATGACTTCGGCTAAGGCAGAAGGCTCCAGGGGCAACCAATGCGGCGCGCCGTATTGCCTGGCCAAATAGACCAAAATGGCCGTCGAATCCCAAAGCCTGATCTCGCCGTCCTGCAAAACCGGAATCTGACCGCGCGGATTGAGTTGCAAGAATTCCGGGCTTCGATTTTCTTGCCTAGCCAAATCAATAGGCACCGTTTCGTATTCGAGTCCCAGCAAACCGCAAAATAAGCGGATTTTGTAGCAATTGCCGGACAGCAGCATATCGTAGAGCTTCAAGGTGGTTCTCCCAAGGGTAGGCAACGAAGGTTTAGCATAAACGCCTTGACCTCTAACATCAAAAATCTCGGCAAACACCAAGAAACGTTTTTGCTCGACCTAAAGGGGATTTGGCCGAATTTGCCAATGAAACCACCCTACCCCTCCACAACATCAAATTCGCTCCAGGGACTGTCAAATTGTCCGTACCGCGCATCGAGTTTTCCTATATGATGGGTCTCGGTAGGGCAGACACCTTACCTAACCCAATGCGATAAACCAAACCTTCAAGCAGCACGGATTCGCTTTACGTTCTCAGGGTCTTCATCGACGCTCGGGCAGAACGCCTATCCCATTCGCACGGACGTGAACCCCATTGCCACTCATGGTGTCCATGCTTCAGCCTATATGCTGAAACGGCGCAATTTTTAGTCATTGGCTCCTTCCTACTTTTCATAAAACGCATACATCATGAATCTACTCAAAATTGCAGCACTCATTTTCGTTTTCGCAACCTCATTCGCGGCGAGCAGCACTGCGGCGCTTGCCGAAGAAACCGCCAGCAGCCCGGCGGCAGCCACCGCCGAAATCATTTCGCGGATCGAAAAAGGCTTGGTCGAAGTCAGCAAAAGCGATTTCTCGGCCGCTCAAGTTCAGTTAAAAGCCGCGCGCTTTGCCTCAGAAGCGATTGCCGGCAGCTCCGAAACCGCTAAGAAAGCCCACGCAACCTTGATGCAAGGACAAATTCAAGCCAAGAAAGGCGACATCCAAAAAGCCACTGAAGAATTAAACAAAGCGATAGCGCTGTATAAATCGCTTTAATACACCCTAGGCGCGAGGCGAGCTGTCATCAGACGTATCTCCGTCACGGGGATTTAATACAAGCTCAGCCGCCTCCCCAACTGCTTTAGCACCGGTATAACGGCTTGAACGTTTTGCCGGTTTTCGAGAGCCCTCGGCGGTGGGTTTGATGCTCGAAGCCATCGGCCGGGTACCAATCGATCGTCTCGCCCTAGCCTCTCCGGTCCTAGGGCCACGCGCACTCATCCCCCAAACCCGCCAAAATTCGAACTCGGTCCATACCGGCGGCCACCCGCCAAGCTCGGCGATACCAACGATCGTCGACCAGCCGCGCCATCTCGGCTTCGCTGGGTAAAACCGCCGCATCCAAAAACGAAGCAGTGGCCGGATGATAACGACCAATACAAATGTCGAAGGCCAAGCGCTCGGCATTGTCCCGGTAATGTCCCCGATGCAGCATTTGCGCATCGAATAGCAAGGCATCGCCGGGCTCCAGCCCGATCAATAGGCTGCCGGGCAGATCGTCGCCTTGACGATAACCGTTAGTTTCGAAGCGCACATTCCGCTCCAGCTCGCTGTCCCAACGGCAATGACTGCCCGGCACCAACGCCACGCCGCGTTCCGCGATCAACGGCACTCGTACGTGCAAGGCCAATAACCTGCCCTGCTCCGCGCGTTGCGTGCTATCGTCCACGTCGCTGTATTGCAGATCCCGGTGCCAGTACGGCGCCTGGCCGGGATCGTGGGGATTGAAAAACAACTGGGTATTGTGAAAGTAGAGCGTGTCGCCGAATAGGCTTTCCAGCCAGAGCGCAAGGCAAGGCTGAGCGATCCAGTCAAACAAGGCTAAGCGCTGTTCCGGTTCTCCGAGAAAATAGCGAGTGTCGGTCAAACCATACATATTCGCCAAGCGATTGGCGATCATCAACGCCCGGTTTTCAGCCAACCACGCTCGATAAATCCGTTCGACTATCGCTTTCAGCTCCGCGATCTGCGTTTGGGAAAACAGGCTTCGGACCAGCAAATAGCCTTGCGTGTCGAAGGTTTTGGCGTTGCGGTATGAATCGTTCATCAGTGTTCGCCAATCGGAAAGTGATGGACCGTGGTCGTCGCCGGCATCGACGAGCCGCTGGCCGAATGTCCGAGGACGCCGGCCAGCGATCATCCTGGCTAAGCCTTAATCAGCCGGTACCGCTCGGCCATGGCACTTAGCGGCACGACCTTGATTTTTCCGGCGTGCCCGGCCGAGCCGAACGCTTCGTAACGGGATTGACACAAAGCCTGCATCGCGTCCCTGGCGGCTTGGTAGGTCTTGCGGGCGTCCAGTTCGGCGGCCTGTTCCGGCTGAGCTAGAAACCGGCGCATCGCGCCGGTGGACGCCATCCGCAGATCGGTATCGATATTGACTTTGCGGACGCCGTATCGGATGCCTTCGACGATCTCTGCGACCGGCACGCCATAGGTCTCGGGAATCGCGCCGCCGTATTCGTTGATGACTTGCAACCATTCCCCCGGCACCGAACTGGAACCGTGCATGACGAAATGCAGATTCGGCAACCGTTGTTGCAATACCTTCAGACGGCTGATCACCAATACTTCGCCGGTGGGCGGCTTGCTGAACTTATAAGCGCCGTGACTGGTGCCGATGGCGACCGCCAGCGCATCGACCCCGGTACGCGCGACGAACTCGACCGCCTCGTCGGGATCGGTCAGCAAACGGCTGTGTTCATCGTCAGGACGGTTTTCCAGCGCGCCCAGACAACCGATCTCGCCTTCCACCGACACCCCGCAGGCGTGCGCCATCGCGACGACCTGCCGGGTGACCTCGACGTTGTAGTCGAAAGAAGCCGGCGTTTTCATATCCTCCAACAAGGAGCCGTCCATCATCACCGAGCTAAAACCGGATTGGATCGCTTGCGCGCAAATCGCCGGCGCCGGTGCATGGTCGCGATGCATGACGACCGGGATATGCGGATATTGTTCGACGGCGGCCAAAACCAAATGGCGCAGGAATACTTCGCCGGCATAACGGTTGGCACCGGCCGAGCCTTGCATGATGACCGGGCTGTCGCAAGCATGCGCCGCCGCCATGATGGCCTGCACTTGTTCCATATTGCTGACGTTGAAGGCCGGCACCGCGAAACCGTACTCCGCCGCATAATCCAGAATTTGTCGTAACGACGCTAATGCCATCAGGCGCTCCTTAAGCTTTTATCGTAAAAAGTCGCCGCGCCCATCCGGCGGACGCGGCGCGCCATCGTAATGGCATTGCCGAGAATTCGCCAGCGCCGCATCGCCGAATTCAACAACAAAGCGGTTCGCGGCGTACACGGCCTCCGCCAAATGGGACGAATTGCCAACTCGGCCGGTACTTAGCCCTTGCCGGTTTTCCCGGCGAGCGGCACAACTGATAAAATACGCCCCCATTGCCGCCAAGGCGCAAATTCCTCCATTCGCTGATTTTCCACACTATCGAAACCTTATGAAACTCGAAAAATCTTCCCGCTTTTCCGCCTGTCCCGGCCCCGTGGTCACCATCGTACTGGACGGCGTCGGTATTTCGCCGCGCGAGGACGGCGATGCGGTCAAAACCGCCCGTACCCCAACCCTGGATAAGCTGATGGCCAGTTATCCGATGATTGCGCTACGCGCGCACGGCACCGCGGTCGGCATGCCCAGCGACGAGGACATGGGTAACAGCGAAGTCGGCCACAATGCCTTCGGTGCCGGCCGGGTATTTGCCCAAGGCGCCAAGCTGGTCGCCGAATCCATCGCCAGCGGCCACTTATGGCAAGGCCATGCTTGGCATGAGGTGGTCGCCACCGCCAAACAAGGCGGCACCTTGCATTTCCTGGGTCTGTTCTCCGACGGCAACGTGCATTCGCACATCGACCATTTGAAAGCGATGATCGAGCGTGCCAAGCAAGAAGGTGTTGCGAAAGTTCGCCTGCATATCCTACTTGACGGCCGCGATGTCGGCGAAACCTCGGCTTTGGAGTACGTCGATCCGTTCGAAGCTTATCTGGACGGCTTGCGCGGCGCGGATTTCGACGTGGCGATTGCGTCCGGCGGCGGGCGGATGCAAATCACGATGGACCGCTACGAAGCGGATTGGTCCATGGTCAAGCGCGGCTGGGACATTCACGTGCTGGGTTTGGGCCGGCAGTTTGCCAGCGCCCACGAAGCCATCGAAACCTTCCGCAACGAAGCCAACGTCATCGATCAGGATTTGCCCGGCTTTGTCATTGCCAAAGACGGCCAGCCGCTGGGTACCATCGTGGACGGCGACGCGGTAGTGTTCTTCAACTTTCGCGGCGACCGCGCCATCGAGATTTCCCGCGCCTTTACCGAAGAGTCATTCAGCCCGTTCGAGCGCGGCCCGCTGCCGAAAGTGACTTACGCCGGTATGATGCAATACGACGGCGACACCAAACTACCGCCGCGCTTTTTGGTCGAGCCGCCCACCATTGATCGCACACTGGGCGAATATCTCGCCAAAAACGGCATCAGCCAATACGCCATCAGCGAAACCCAAAAATTCGGTCATGTGACTTATTTCTGGAACGGCAACCGCTCCGGCAAATTCGACGATTCCTTGGAAACCTACGTCGAAATCCCCAGCGACGTGGTGCCGTTCGAACAACGGCCGTGGATGAAGTGCGCCGAGATTACCGATACGTTGATAGCCGCGGTGCGCAGCGGTAACTACAAATACCTGCGGGTCAATTACGCCAACGGCGACATGGTCGGCCACACCGGCAATTTCGAAGCGGCGGTCACCGCGATGCAAGGTCTGGATTTGCAATTGGCGCGTTTGATTCCGGTGATTCTGGAAATGAACGGTACGGCGATCATCACCGCCGATCACGGCAACGCCGACGAAATGTACGAGCTAGACAAAAAAGGTAATGTGGTCAGAAATGCCGAGGGCCGCACCAAGGCCAAAACCTCTCACACCTTGAATCCGGTGCCGTTCGTGTTGGTGTCAGGGGAGAATCCCGGCTACAGATTGCGCGGCGACATCGCGGCGCCGGGCTTGTCGAATTCGGCCGCGACTATTCTGAATTTGTTGGGCTTCGAAGCGCCGGACGACTACGACCCGAGTTTAATCGAGGCGGTCTAAGCAAACCGGTTGCCGCGCCGCTTGCGGTTGGCGCGGCAACCGACATTCCAAGTGCCCGGCAAGTTCGTGAACGTAGGCATCGTTCGACGCTCAAGCCCTCGCCGCGCGGCATGCGATCAGTTCGAACGCAAAGGCAGCCCCATCCAAACGCTAGGCCGACAAGGCCAACGAATCTTCCAACGCAATCTCCAATTCGGCCAGCGTAATCTCGGACAAGCCCAAGCGCGCGGCTTCCTCGCTGCTCGAAACCATTAAGTCCGGCTGCGCGCGCGGTGCGATACCGAGCTTGTAGCAGACCATATCGACCACTCTAACGATCAACTCGACCGTGCCGCTATCGGCGCATTCGGCATGGTGATGAGAACCGGCGACCTTGCAGTAAATTTCCGGCAAATTCCAGGATCGCAATAACCAAGCGCCTTTTGCTTCGTGTTGGCGCGAAATAACTTCTTGTATTAAGTCGTCCGGCAAGTTTAGATCGGGCTCCTTTAGACGGAGGTCTTCCAAGCAGCGTATCAGTAACAACTCACCGATGTCGTGAAACAATCCGGCCATGAAGGCCTCTTCGGCCTGAGCCTGAAAAGCCAGGCGTTTCGCCAACCATTCGCTGCCCAGCGCCACCGCGACACTGTGCTGCCACAGTTTGGTCATGAATTGCGTGGTGGCCGGATCCTTGGTCGTGAATAGCCCCTTTTGCATCACCAAAGTGGCTATTTGCACAATCTTTGGTAAGCCCAATCGGACAATGGCATCCTTAACCGTATTAATTTTGCTCAGACTGGCATAAAACGACGAGTTGGCGACCCTCAAAATTTGACTGGCCAAACTGGCATCCATCGCAATTTGCTTGGCGATAGCGTCCAGCGAGCGATTCTCGTCTTTTAGTGCCAGCCGCAGTTCGGTGACCGCGCGTGGAAATACCGGCAAGCCGGCAGTTCCGGACGCGATGGCTTCGTCAATCAACTCCGCGAGGGACTTATCGCTCATTTTTTAGTCGTGTTTGCTATCAACGGCTACCCAGCAGGCGCCGCAATTCGTAAAGTGGACGGGGTTTGCCGAAACGCGGCAAATTATGAATGACTTCCTGCAACGAGGTCGCGCCAGCCGCGGCCTTAACCAAGCCGTCCTCGACCAGCGTCACCAAACCGGCCGTCTCCAGACTAATCCGGCGAATTTCGTAGGAGGTTTTGCGTTGCAGGATCGCATCCTTGACCATTTCGTTCATCGACAACAATTCGAAGACGCAAACCCGACCGGCATAACCGGTATAACGGCATTTTTCGCAGCCCCTACCCAACATGAAGGCTCCGCCTGTCAAATCGTCGAGAGTGATGTTCAAGCGTCGCAACAAGGCCGGATCGGGACGGAAGGGTTCCGCGCACTGACGGCAGACCCGTCGCAACAGACGCTGAGCCACCACCGATACCACGGTCGAAGATATCAAGAATGCCTCGATTTCCATATTGAGCAAACGCAATAGGCCGCCAATGCTATCCTCGGTATGAAACGTGGTCAATACCTTGTGGCCGGTCAGCGCCGCTTGTATCGCGGTATCGGCGGAAAACCGGTCGCGAATCTCTCCGAGTACAATGATATCCGGATCCTGACGCACAATATGACGCAAGGTTTCTTCGTAGGTCAAATTGATCTTCGGATTGATCGAGCACTGAGCGACGCCGTCGATGACGTACTCGACCGGATCTTCGGCGGTAACGATACTGACTTCCGGCACATTCAAATAATCCACGGCACTGTACAAGGTCGTGGTTTTGCCGGAGCCGGTCGGACCGGTGATGATCACGACGCCGGTTGGCACGTCCAGCGAATCCTGGACAAAGCGCTCCAACATCAGCGGTGCCATGCCCACTTCGTGTATATCCAGCAATTCGGTCTTGCGGTTCAATAGCCGCAAAACGATTTTCTCGCCGTTGAGCGTGCTGAAAAACGAGGCCCGCATGTCGATGACATGACTCGTCCCGGCTTGTTCGAACTGGACGCGGCCGTCCTGGTGGCGCCGCTTTTCGGCGATGTCGGCACCGGCCATCACCTTGATCCGGCTGATTAAGGACTGAACCAGCTTCGACGAGAAATCGCGATAATGCACCATCATGCCATCGATCCGGAAACGAACCCGCAATTTGTGCTCCAGCGGCTCGATGTGGATATCGCTGGCCTCCAGGCGGATCGCTTCGTTGAAGATACTGTTGACGATCGCCACCACCGATTGTTCGGAAACCGAAACTTTCTCGGCGCCGGCGTTGCGCTCGAAATTCAACAAAAGACGCATGATCTGCGAATAGCGCCCGACCGCCGGGATAATCTCGCTGCCGAGCACATGTCTGGCCATTTCAATGGCCGCGTGGTCCAGCGGATCTCCGAACGCTACCAAAACGCCGTCTTCCTGTTTTTCGATCGGCAAGAAGCAGTGTTTATTGGCCGACTTAAGCATCTGCCTGGACATCAGGGTTTGATCGACATTGGCAACGCTAAGATCAATGACCGAAATCCCCATCAAGTCCGCCAACACTTCCAGCATTTTGGATTCGGCGATCAGATTGCGCTCGACCAGAATTTCGCCCAATCGCTTGCGGCCCAACTCCTGCTGTTGCGCGGCCAATGCCAGTTGCAAGTCGGTGTTGCCGATATAGCCGAATTCGACCAGGAAACGCCCGAGTTTGACTTTAACCGGATGGCGACGGAACAACTCGGCCAATTGAGGCTGGGTCACATAACCCAAATCGCAAAGCACGACCAAGATCGGCTTGGCGGATTCCAATTTACTTTGCACGCGCAAAGCGTATTTGAGTTTGGCCGCGTCGATAACACCTTGATCGACCATCAGCTTCAAAAAGGTCTCCGCGAAATCCGCGTCCGGACCGGTCTCGCTGGAATCGTTGGGTAGCATGTGGATTTTATAGTGGACTAGGTGCACCGCATCTCGAAGTGATTTCCACACCGAGGCCACATCGAAAACAAATCAGTCGAACGAACGCGTGCGGAAAGAGTGTGAGAGGCATTGATTGATTCAGTATTGAACAATTCGGGATATTATCACCTTGACAGGCGTCCAGCCAAACTCGGTCTGCCGCCGGCATGAATGTTCCCGAACTCGCCTTGGACAGGGATACCAAACCCGAGGCTCGCGTCAAAAGCCGAAGCGCGAATTATTTTCCCATAGTGCTATCTTAATCACATTTTAATTAAAAACTTATCTTCGTGTGCTTCAATACGGTCCGTTTTAAACACTCAATTGAGCATTTTCTACTGCAACCCACTCCCAAGGATCCACTCATGAGAAAACTGATCTTGCCGGCAATCTTTTTGCTGAGCACCCACGACGCCGGCGCGTCGACTGCATACGGTTCGCTCGGCAATTTCGACGCGGTCAACGATACCGGCGAAACCTGCCATGGCTTCGAGATCGAAATTGACGACATCCACAGCACCAGTATCGGCGGCACTTACTCATGGAATCATTACGGCATACCGAAGATTCGGGAAGACAATAGCGACCCCAACCACCCAAAAGTCTTCGTGCGCTACGAAGCCCCGACAGCGAGCGGCACCACGACAGGTTTTACCAACCCGGCCACGCCGGGCGCCATTTCTCCGACCAATGGCCATATGTGCACCAATCCCTCGGTCAACCAGGGTTGCGAGCATTTTGGCGTTGGGATCTACGGCTCTTACAGCACGATCAAATATAACTGGCTGGTCAAGGACGCCACCGGCAAAGTCGTCCTCGGTCCCGCGGTGAACGTCGGCACCCCGACATACACTTATCAGCCGCCGGTTTTCGTACAACCGCCGGTGATCAAACCGAATCCGGTTCCGAATCAACCGCCCATCGTCGAAGTTCCGGCCGTCGTGCAATTTCCGGCGCAAGTCGTCGCGGCGATTCCGGCACCGGTAGCACCTATTCCGCCGGCAAAGCAATTCGGCGAGCCGAGCTGGGTGAAGGTCATTAAAACCAAAACGCATAAAGTCCGGGTATTGGCCTTGGAAGAATTGGTAGGCGATGACAAAGATAACGACGGTCATTCCGATTGGACCAATGGCGAACCCGACGAAGTAGAGTCGGAATGGTATCTGTTGCAAACCAACAATAAAAACAATAAAAACAAATCCGAACTGGCCGGCAAGGCCGAGGACATGAAGGACGGACGGGATGTCGTGACCCGACGCTACGAGTTCTATGAATATGTGGGTCCGGCCGCTTCGATAGACGGCGAAAGCGGCGAAGCCATGTGCGATGCGGTGGGTGCCGACAATGTCAGCGGTGTTGACGTTGTGACCGTTACCGACGCTAACGGTAACGACACCGAATTCGACTGCGCTAGCGTGGCCATCGTCGGCGCATACCGTGGTGCGCAAATGGGCGAATTCAATGCAGCCGCACCGCTTTCGACGATTAACGAAATTCAAAGCGGCAACGTTGGCCAAGCCTTCCCGCAACGTGCGGTCGTTTTTGGCGGCAACACACCATACGTGACGACGACCGGCGGTACCCTGCCTAACGGTTTGACGATCGCTTCCAGTACCGGCGTATTGTCCGGCACCCCATCCAAAGTCGGCGTATTTAACTTTTTTGTTGAATCCACCGATGCCGACGGCAGCATCGTTAACAAAAACTACACCGTTAAAGTGACCGGCCCCGGCGATACCGACGCCGACAACGACATCGACTCCGCCGATTTGGCAACGATTAAAGCCAAGTACGGCGCAGCGGTCGCGGCAAATGACCCGGCAGATTTAAACAACGACCGCAAGGTTAATATCGCCGACTATCGGAAAGCCGCGTCGCTTTGCACCAAACCGCAATGCGCCTTGGTCACGCCGACACCCTAATCGCTAACACTCATTCAGCCAAGGCCGGGAACATTCCTCCCGGCCAATTTAACGACGGACTCTTTTATGATGATGCACAAACACCTGTTCTCTAAAGTGCTTGCACTTGGATTCGCGGCCTTCGTTTCCAACGCGAACGCCACAACCTTGACCATCGAGTTACCTGGCAATACCGATCTTTACACAGCCGAGGTAGGCTCGTTTTTCGATGCGAATATTTATGTCGATGGTCTGGCGGACTTCGGCGGATTCGATTTCAATCTAACGTATAACAGCGCCAACCTGTCCGCCGAATTACTGACCAGCGCCAGTATTTTCGGCGCGGATACCGAAACCTTCGCCAATTCCATCTCGACGGTCGGCGGCGGCAAAATTCATTTCGCGGAAGCTATTTCGGCGACTTCCACGCTGGAAGCGGGTTTAAACATTACCGCTCCGACGCTACTAGGCACCGTCAAATTCAAAGCGCTAAACGCCGCGCTGAATAACCCGCTGAATATTACCAACCCAATTGTGTATTCATTCGACGGTACTTCGCTGGCCGGTTCGTTGCGCGGCGCGAATGTGACCATTATCCCCGCTCAAGATCCCGCACCGGTACCTGTGCCGGCTGCCGCTTTTTTGTTTGCGCCCGGTTTATTGGCGATATTCGGACGTCGTAACCGCAATACTAGCGTGAAGGGTTAATCCGCTGTAACGATACAACTCGAAGTAAAAAAATCCCTCTCCCTACGGAGGGGGATAAACCTCAATGTCCGTTATGCCGCTGGCTTCGACTCCGCTCAGCCAGCGACTTACAAGGACGGTAACCGTTTTACTTACCGGTCGCCGTCGAAAATCGTTCCAGCGCTAACCCTGCTCATGATGGCTGCGCTCTGACACGATCAAACCGTCTTCCATGTACAGCACGTGATCCATGCGCGCGGCCAAATCGGGGTCGTGAGTGACCACCAAAAAGCTGACTTGCAGCTCCCGATTCAACTCCAGCATCAGTTGATAGATCTGTTCGGCGGTTTTGCTGTCCAGATTACCGGTCGGTTCGTCGGCCAACACGCATTTCGGTTTATTGATCAATGCTCTCGCCACGGCGGCGCGCTGGCGTTCGCCGCCGGACAACTCGCCGGGCTTATGCGCCATACGATGCCCCAACCCCACTCTTTTCAACAGTTCTACCGCTTGCTGTCTAGCGTGTTTAATCGACTGATTTCCGATCAGCAGCGGCATCGCCACGTTTTCGAGGATCGTAAATTCGCCCAGCAGATGGTGAAACTGATAAATAAAGCCGAGGGCTCGATTACGCAATTGGCTGAGTTTGCCGGCGCCGATCTTATTTAAATCGGCCCCGTCGAGTACCACCGAACCGGCACTGGGCTTTTCCAAACCGCCCAGCAAGTGCAACAAGGTGCTCTTGCCCGATCCCGACGCCCCCATGATCGCCACGCGCTCGCCAGCGGCTATCGACAGATCGACACCCTTCAACACTTCGACATTCAAATCGCCCTGCACGTAACGCTTGGTCAGACCGGCACATTGCAAAATCACGGGATTACTCATAGCGCAGCACCTCGGCCGGATTCACTTTGGCGGCCTGCCAGGCCGGATACAAGGTCGCCAGCAACGACAACAAAAATGCCGCGCAAGCGATCCAATACACATCGCCCCAAATCAGTTTGGACGGCACCTCGCTGATGTAATAGACGTCCGAAGGCATGAAATTGACACCGAAGGTTTTTTCGATGGCTGGCACTATCGTTTCGACGTTCAAGGCCAGCGACACGCCGCCGACAATTCCTAACAAAGTTCCTATACTGCCGATCACGCAGCCCAATACGATAAAGATACCCATGACCGATCCGTTGCTCAGACCCTGGGTTTTCAAAATGGCGATATCGCCGCGTTTGTCGGTAACCACCATCACCAAGGTCGAAACGATGTTGAAAGCCGCCACCGCGACGATCAGTAATAGGATCACGAACATCGCGCGTTTTTCGGTCTGCACCGCTTTAAAGAAATTGCTGTGGGCGCGCGTCCAATCGCTGACCCGATAGTCGTCGCCCAAGGTATCGGCCAAGCTTTGAGTAATGCGCGGGGCATTGAACAAATCGTCGAGCTTCAGGCGCAGGCCCGACACCGCCGGCTCGATTCGGAACAACTTGCCGGCGTCGTCCAGATGCATCAAGGCCATGTTGCGGTCGTATTCGTACATCCCTACCTGAAACACGCCAACCACGGTGAAGCGCTTCATCCTGGGCAAAATCCCGGCTGGCGTCGAATTGATCTGCGGAGTAATCACAGTGACTTTATCGCCCATCATCACGCCCAAATAACTGGCGAGTTCCGCGCCGAGTATGATGCCGAATTCGCCTGGTTTCAGATCGGTTAACGCGCCGAATTTCATATTCGCGGCGACTTCGGAAACCTTGCTTTCGAATTCCGGCAACACGCCTTGCAACAACGTTCCGCTGACTTGGCGATCCGCGTTGATCATCACTTGGCCGTGAATGAACGGCGCAGCCCCCAATACATGCGGCAAACCGTGGGTACGGTTTTCCAACAGCCGCCAGTCCTCCAATTGCCCGTAGCGACCGGTGATCGTGCTATGGGCAGTCATGCCCAGGATCCGCTCGCGCAGTTCGGCCTCGAACCCGTTCATCACCGACAGCACCGTGATCAACGCGGTAACCCCGAGAGCAATGCCGAGCACCGAGGTCAAAGTGATGAATGAAATGAATTGGGTACGCTTCTTGGCACGGGTGTAGCGCAACCCGATGTACAGGATCAGGGGTTTGAACATAAGTGGGGAATCAGGGATTTTTACTGCACTCGGCGCAATAGCCGTAGAGGTACAAGCTGTGGTCGGTCAAGGTATAGCCCAGACGGCGAGCGATTGCGTCCTGCTGCTTTTCGATGACTTCATCGGTAAACTCGTCGACCCTGCCGCATTTCATGCAGACGACGTGGTCGTGATGGCTGCCGCTGTTCAATTCGAATATCGAGTTGCCGCCTTCGAAATGGTGGCGATTGACTAGACCAGCCGCCTCGAATTGGGTCAGAACCCGGTATACGGTGGCGAGACCGATTTCCTCGCCTTCGGCGAGCAAAATCTTGTAGAGTTTTTCGGCGGATAGGTGGTGGTCGTCTTGCTGTTTTTCGAGTATTTCCAGAATTTTCAGTCTGGGCAACGTCACTTTTAACCCGGCGTTACGCAAATCCTTAGTTTCCACAAGCCTATCCCCGTCTAACAGTCAATCCCGGCATTGTATCGTTTTTTACGGTCAGGCGCTGGGTGAATTATGGGATAATGGTCGTCCGTTTCCGACCGAATTCACTGGATGATGCAATGAAAAAACTGGCCGTTTTGCTCGCCGCCGGCCTGGCGCTGCCGGGTTGCTCCACCATTTTGAACAACCTCCCCGGCGTTTACTCTTTGGATATAGAGCAAGGCAACATCATCGACCAAAGCATGGTCGATCAACTTCGCCCAAACATGACCAAACGCCAAGTGCTTTACATCATGGGTTCGCCGATGCTGGCCGACGCCTTTCACGAGCGGCGTTGGGATTACTTATACTCCGAACAACCCAGCGGCGAAGATCGCGTGCAAAAACGCATTTCGCTATTTTTCAACGGCGAGAATCTGATGGGGGTCCAAGGCGACTTCCGCCCCAGTTCCCTGCCGGTCGTCAAGGAATCGACCGAAACCAGCGTGGATTTACCCAAGCGCGAACTGGACCGGTCGATGTGGGAAAAAATCAGCGGCATCTTTAGCGACGAGCCGGATACCTTGCCGCGCCGGACCGGCGCCGCGAACTCCACCGACGCCAAACCCGAGCCAGCGGCGGCGGAAAAAGGCAAGGAAATCCTCGAAGAGGACGTCGAACAATAAGCCGAGCGACTCAGGATTTGCGATTGTCGTCGGCTTTCAACAAACCACCGGCGATCGCGATGAAATTGTCGGCGGCCTTGATCAGCGCCGGCGCGGTCAATCCGTAAATGCCGTAAACGTCGCTGGCCGTACCGTGATCCCGACGAATTTTCTGCAACAGAGGTTCGAAATCCCCGTCGCCGGACAGTAAAATCACCCGATCCACTTCGGCGGCGTAATCCAACACATCCAACGTGATGCCGACATCCCAGTCGCCCTTGCTGCTCCCGTCGCGACGCAAGATGTAGGGTTTTAGTTTTACCGTGAAACCGATATTTCTCAGTATGTTTTGAAACGCCTGCTGCTTGCCGTCCCCGCGCTCGATCGCGTAGGCGATGGCGACAACGACTTGCGCATCGGAGGTCGCCAAACGCCAAAACGCGGTGTAATCGAAGTGACGTTGATAGCGTTGCCGAGTCGTGTAGTAAATGTTTTGAACATCGACAAATATCGCTATCTTCTCCATCCGGCTCAGCCCAGAAACGAACAGCAATAGTCGCTGGCCACCCGAACCTTCATCGTAAACTCGGCATTGCCGGCCACGTTAAACGACTCGCCGCCCTTGACGGTTTGCCAAGCATCGCTGCCCGGCAAGCGCACATCCAGTTCGCCGGCCAGAATTTCCATCAACTCCGGCGCACCGGTGTTGAAGGTATATTCGCCGGGCTGCATAAAGCCCAGGGTTTTGCGGCTGCCGTCGGCAAACAGAATGGTCCGGCTGTTAACCTTACCGTCGAAATAGACGTTGGCTTGCTTGACGATGGATACGTTGTTGAATTCGGTCATATTACGAGTCCGTGGGTAAAAAAGGAGCGCAATCATATCAGATCGACTCGCTTTCGAATCGCAAAAAGCCGGGGAGCAGTCGGCTTGTCCGATCCACTGGCAACCCGTTCGACGGCAAAACCGGCCGGGTCCAGCGCATGGCACCACGTTGTCAGCCGTTCGGTTTCGATATCCCCGCCCGGATGACCGGGATAAGCCAATACCGTCAAGATCCCGGTGGAGGCCAACAAGCGACAAGCCGTTTCCAAAGCGGTTAACGTCGCTGCCGCCGTCGTGACGACCGCTTTGTCGCCGCCCGGCAGATAACCGAGATTGAACATCACCGCCGCCAACTTGCCGTGCCATTGTGGCGGAATGTGAACCGCCATTTCGGCGTGACTCGCCAGCGTCAACGCCGCCCGCCCTTGAAAACCGTCCTCGCGCAAGCGCGACCGAGTGTTTTCCAAAGCGCGCGCTTGCACATCAAATCCGAACAGCGTGCCGCCCGCTCCGACGCATTGCGCCAGAAATGCGGCATCATGACCGTTACCCAACGTTGCGTCGACGACGACGTCGCCGGGCTTAACGCATTCGCCCACCAGGGCGTGCGCGCGCTCAACCAGGGAAATGCGAGTCATGGTATCGAGACACGTCGCACCAAGCCGGCAAATCCGCCTTCTGCTGCAAAAAGTCGGCAAAGCGTTCGGCCAGCCAGGGAATGGTCAAACTACCCTTGCTGCCGAAACCGTTGAATATATAGAGATTCCGGTGCCGGGGATGACATCCCAGAAATGGCTGCTTGTCCAACGTGGTCGGGCGAATACCGGCCCGATGCTGTTCGATTCGAATGTCGACCGACGCGGGGTACACGTTCCTTAAGTCAGCCAGCAGCGCTTGCTTGCCGGCTTCGGTCGGAACCGCGTCCAGTTGCGTGGTATCGTAGGTCGCGCCGGTTTTAAAACGTCCATCGCCCACCGGCACCAACCAATGCCGGTAATGCAACATGGTCTCCGGCAGTGGCCCTGTCGTTACGCCGGTCAGAATTTCGCCTTTGGCCGGCTGAAACGGCAAACCGCCGAACCACGGGTTAAAACGGGCGCGATGTCCCTCGCAGAATACGATGCAGCGCGGAGCCAGCTCTCGCCAGCGAAGTTCGGATGCCAACGCGATTTCCCGACAATCGAACTCGGCCGTACGATAAACGCCCATCGCCAGCAGGGCTTCGCGAATTTGCCCCAACAAAGCCTCGGTCCTTAAAAAACCGGTGCTAGTTTGCAGGACCGCGCCAAACGGCGATCGCAAGCCTACGGGCAAAGTTGCGTCGAAGGTCAGAAAGCCTTCGTATATTGGGTCTTCCAGCCGAGCGACCACCCGCTGACGATCGCGCTCATCCCGCAACAGCCGCAACATCGGCATTTCGACGAAAAACGCTTGCCCAAAGTGATTCGCCAACGCCTGGTAGCAAGACATCGCCGCCGGCAACATCTGCGACAGATATGCCGCCTTTACCCAGCGCCGACCGGTGATCGGGTTAATCAAACCCGCCGCGACTTTCGACGCGCTCTCCCGACCGTCGTCAACCAACACGACGCGCAGCCGGCGCCGCAGTAAAGTCCAGGCTAGCAGGCTGCCGGCCAAACCCTGACCGACGATCAAAACGTCGATTTTCACTTATTTGGCCGTCAAGACCTCTCCGCTAAAGCGGATGCCGTCCCAACCGTCGCGCATGAAACGGCGAATATTTTGATGATCGTCGCCATCCGGGTGTTCGAGTACGTCCTTGCGATAATAATCGCCGAACAAACTCAAGGTCTGCTCTACCGTCAAACCCTGCAACGCGCCGAACGCAAACAGCTTACACGACCCTTCGTTTTGCCCGGCGCGATTGAGCAAGGGCTCTATTGACCCGTTACTGAATTCGGTCGGCTGGTAGTGATAATTTTCCGAAATCACGGTGATCGAATCTTGAAATGTCACCGGTTGGTCATCTCGAATCTTCAGTAAAAATTCGTTAAGCATCATTGGCTTACTCATGAAACTCCTTTATAGTTGAGACAATTAGAGACCATATCGCCCAAAACGCAGGCATAAAAGATTATAATTGAATGAAATATCTAGCCATTCGCGCTGCAACCGGCTAAATTTATCCAAGACGCATTGCTGTTACATTTTGTCCATACAATCCGCGACGGCGGCGTAGAATTGTCGGGACCGTACGGATCGCAACCTCAATAACATCATAAGGGAAACATTTTGAAACAGGTAATTACTCTTTTGTCGTTTTGTCTGCTTTTTCCGGCGGTAACCCGCGCCGAGCCCGAACTCCAAGCCACCGCGATTCCGAGCGAACCGGCCGTTAGCCCAACCCCGCCGCCAGCACCCAACGTCATCGTCGAGACCACCGACTACGCGGCTTACCAACTGTCTCCCGGCGACGCCCTGGAAGTCACGGTGTGGAAGGAAGAAGGCTTGCAACAATTGCAGATCCTGATCGCTCCCGACGGGACCATCGTATTCCCGCTGATCGGCACCGTCGCCGCGTCCGGCAAAACCATCTCCGAATTGAAGGACAATCTGACGGCTCGTCTGGCCGATTACATCTCCGACCCGTCGGTCAGCGTCAAGCTGCTCAACAATCAAGGTAATTCAGTGTTCGTTATCGGCAAGGTCAACAAACCCGGTCAAGTGTTTTCCGGCCGGCGCCTGGACGTTCTGCAAGCACTCAGTTTGGCGGGCGGTTTGTCGATTTTTGCGAAGGAAGGCTCTATCAGTATCTTGCGCAGAAACGGCAATGAAATCCAAGTGTTTCCTTTTGACTACGGCGATGTCATCGATGGCGAAGATCTGGAACAGAACATACTGCTGGAACCCGGAGACACTGTTACCGTACCTTAAGGACCTAGATAGAAACGACTATCTATGACTATCAAAAAGGATTTACTGGTAACTGCGATGGCGCTTTGTCCAGCCGGCAGTTATGCTCTCGAATTACTGCTGCAACCCGATTTCAGGCTCAAGGAACGCTATGAAGACAACTTGCGCATGCAGCCCAAGCCTAGCCGCGACAATTGGATCAGCACCGTTTCGCCCAGCCTGACCTTTGGGTATTTGGCCGACGACAACGAATTGAAATCCAGCTTCAGATGGAATGAGTTAATTTACCACGGCAACTCGGAGTTGGACTTTTCCGAAAAGATTGCGGACATCAATCACTTGTTCAAGGGCGAGCGCTTTAAAACCGACATCTCGGCCAATTATGCCGAAGAATCGTCGATCAACACCCAGTTGGACCTAACCGGCTCCGGCGATGTACAAACTCAAGTGCCGCGTAATACCAAATCAATCGCCCCTAACATTAGCTACAGCCTGACAGAGAAAGACACACTACAGTTCAGTTTCGCTTACGTAGAAGTGGCCTTCGATCGCAAGCCAAATCTGACCAACGCGATTCGGTATTCCGATTACGATAATACTCAATATTCGTTAACTGCCGTGCACAATTTTAGCGAGCGGCTCTCCGCCAACGTGTCCACGAGCTACGCGGACTTCAAGTCGAGCAGCAATTCGCCGATAAACCCACTGTTACCCACCTTCACTCGAGCGTACTCACAAGGGTCTCAAACGCTTACCTATCAAATGGGCATGCAATACACCTTTGACGAAGCCACTCAAGTCTCGCTGTCGGCCGGTCTGAGGGACACCAATACTCAAACGTCGAGCGCAAATCAGCTCCGCGGATTAACCATCCCCGGCAGCGCGTTCTCGCAATCTTCCAGCAAAATCGGGCATGTGTTCTCCGCCAACCTGACTCATGCAGAAGATTGGGGCAACTTTAACCTATCGGCCGGCCAGCAATTGAACCCGGCCAGCAGCGGCACCCAACAACAATCGACTACATTCGGGTTGCGAAGCAAATACAACTTAACTGAGCGCCTCAGCACCGGATTTAACGCGAACTACTTGATCTCGGAGTCTCAGTCGACTCTGAGCTCGGCAAACACCAATACTAGCCGAACCTATTTAACCATCTCCCCGAATTTACGCTGGCGCTGGACCGAGGATATCGACCTTGATTTGTCTTATACCTATCGAGACCGCTCCTTCGCGTCCGAAAATCAGACTTCGATAGGCAACAGCGTACAACTACAATTTTCTTATCAACCGCAAATCAATCGTCAGGTGAAATAGCGTGGACAATCAAACCCTCGACATCAAGGACTACCTAAAAATCATCAAGCGGCGCAGGCGGTTTTTATATATTCCCTTCCTGATCATTGCATGTATCGCCGCCGTTCTCGCCGTAGCCTTGCCGGCCACCTATCGCTCGACTTCCACGATTTTGATCGAAGCCCAGGAAATTCCGGTCGACTTAGTACGCTCGACTGTGACAACCTTCGCCGACCAGCGGATTCAAATTATCAGCCAGCGCATCATGACCCGGCCCAACCTGTCGGAAATCATTAGAAAGTACGATCTCTATGCCGACAACCGCAAGAGCGAACCAGAAGAAAAAATCCTGGAGAAAATGCGCAGCCGAATTAAGGTCGAAACCATCAGCGCCGACGTGGCCGACCAACGTAATGGAAAACCCACTCAAGCGACGATCGCCTTTACGCTGACATTCGATGATCGTTCGCCGGTTTTGGCGCAAAAAGTCGCCAACGAACTGACGTCGTTGTTCTTGAAAGAAAACATCAAAGCGCGTACCGAATCCGCTGAAAATGCCGCGATGTTCCTCAGTGAGGAATCCAAGCGCCTGAAGGTCAAGATCCAGGAAATTCAAAATGCCTTGGCTAACTTCAAGGAAAAAAACCTGAATCAATTGCCGCAAATTAGCGCCCTGAACCAACAAGAACTGACGTCCCTAAGTAACCAACTATTGTCGCTGGACAGTCAGGAGCGCTCGCTACATGACCGGCGTTTTTATCTGGAGGGCGAACTGGCTCAACTCGATCCCAATGCGCTGGCGGTCAATGCCACCGGCAACCGGGTTTTCGATATGAAAGACCGTTTGAAGGAACTGCAATCGCAATATCCCTCGGTTTTATCGACCCATTCCGCAAGCCATCCGGACGTCATTAAAATCAAGCGCGAAATCGATTCCTTACAGAAAGAAATCGGCTCTAACGACGACCTTAACAAATTGAACGCCGAGCTGACCGACAAAAAAGCCGAGCAAGCCCTGCTATTGAAGCAATACTCCGAGAAACACCCGGATGTACAAAAATTGCAGAAGCAGATCACCGCGTTGCAACAAAGCCTGGTGGAAGCTAAATCGTCGGGCTACAGCAATGTTTCGCTAAAACCGGACAATCCGGCCTATATCACATTGAAATCGCAGCTTGATTCGGTCAATACCGAAATCGAATCGCTCAATTACACTCGCGGAAAAATCCAAACCAAAATGGAGGATCTGCGTAGTAGCCTGCGCCAAGCGCCTTTGGTCGAAAAGGAATACAGCGATTTGATCCAAGAACTGGACAACACCAATCTGCGCTACCGCGAAGTGAGCGCCCGCGAGATGGAAGCGCAAATCTCGCAACAATTGGAATTAGAACGCAAGGGCGAGCGCTTTACCCTGATCGACCCGCCGCAAGAGCCGCTGGAGCCCTTTAGCCCCAACCGCATCGCAATCTTGGTGCTGGGCATAGTCTTCGCTGGCGCCTGCGGTTTCGGCGCCGTTGCGTTAACTGAAATGGTGGATTCCACAATCAATAGCCCAAAGGCCGTCGCGGCGATTCTAGGCTCGGAGCCGCTGGCTACGATACCGTATTTGGAAAGCCAGCAGGAGAAACAACAGCAAAGCAAGCATCGGTTAATTCTGATTATCGCGGCGATCGGCGCCGGTCTTGCCGCGTTAATCGCATTTCATTTCATCGTCATGCCGCTCGACGTATTTTGGTACAAACTGCTGCGCGTCGCGGGCAACGCTTAAAACACCAGGGAACCCGCCATGAACTCCATCGAAAATTTAGCGGATAAAAATACCGCAAACCCGGCCGCCGGGCTGCCTAGCGATAAAGTCAACATCGCCTACACCCAAACCAAGGTACAAAAAGCCGACGAGCGCCTGCTCAAGCAAAATCGGATCATATCCGCCTTCCCTCAGGGCAAATGGCTGGAGTCCTATCGCATGCTGCGCACCCGTTGCTTGCAGCAAATGGATGCGATGGAATGGAAAACCGTAGCCATCACCAGCACAGGCTCCGGAACCGGCAATAGCCTCACCGCCGCCAATCTAGCCATCAGCATGGCGATGGAGTTGGACCGCACCGCATTATTGGTGGACGCCAATTTGCAAAATCCCAGCCAGCATCAGTTGTTCGGCTTTCCACAAGGCGCCGGCCTCAGCGACTATCTCCTCAACGACAGCGAATTGAGCACGATGCTGGTCAACCCCGGTATCGAACGCCTAGTGGTTTTGCCGGCCGGCAAACCGCTGTTCAATTCGACCGAGATGTTGCGTTCTCCGAAAATGGTTCGTCTGGTTAACGAACTGAAAAGCCGCTATCCGTCGCGGATTATCATATTCGACATGCCGCCGATACTGTCGCACGACGACACCTTGGGTTTCTCGCCCTACGTCGATTGCGTGTTGCTGGTCGTTGACGAAGGACATACCAAAACCGAGGAGCTAAAACACGCCGCAAATTTGCTGAAAGGCATAGACTTGCTCGGCAGCGTATTCAATAAAGCCACCGACGAGACACTCTCTTTCGAACAAGTCTGAATGCCGCGCTTTAAAGCTCGTTGAAATGACTTTCGAGTCGATTACGGTTTTAGGCGCAACTTACCGCTCCGACACTTTAAACCCGATCGGCTAAAGAAACTTTCCAGACCATCAAACAATAAAAAAGGCTAGTTCCCAACGGAACTAGCCTTTTTAGTTTGGCGACTTGCCGGTTTAAAGCTTCGCCAACGTTTCCTTGGCTTCCGCTAAGCCGTCGAATTCAACCTTACCGTCCACCGCCTTTTGCAATTGCTCCTTGGCATTAACGGTATCGTTCAGTTTGAAATACACCATACCTAAATGGTAGCGGCTGATCGCGGCATTCGGCGCTTTCTCGACAACCTGTAGCAACAACTCCTTGGCTCTGTCGAACTTACCCTGTTTGTAAGCAATCCAACCGACGGTATCCAGCAAGTTCGCGTTGTTCGCCTTAGCCAAAGGTTCGGCCATTTTCTCGGCGCGCTGCAAATTCTCGGGCGTCGCCGCGAAATCGGAAATGTAGCTGGCCAAATTATTGACCGCCACCGCCGAATCCGGATGGGCTTTATAAGACTCTTCGTAGAGAGCCAAAACCTTCTCGTGATTACCGCTGCGGTGTATCAGCCGCGCCAAGTCGTCGACCAGTTCCAACGCGCCGTTGGTTTTTTCGATACCTTTGCGGTAGATCGCTTCGGCTTCAGGCTGATTCTTCTGCGCGAGTTCGATCAGCGCCAAGTTCCGATACGGGCTGTACCACTCCGGCTTGATCGTCAACGCCTTTTGATAAATGGCTTTGGCGTCGGCGAATTTTTGTTGGTTCAAATAAACGCCGCCGAGCAAATTGTAAGCGACGAAATGGTCGGGCTGCTGTTTGATGACTTGCTGTAGTTTGGCGACCGCCTTCTCGGGTTGCTTCAACACCAACAAACTTTTGACCATCTCGGTTAGCGGCTCGATGGCATCGGGTTTGCGGTCCAAGGCTTTTTGAAAGGCCTCGACACTGGCCTCCAGTTTGTTTTCAGCCTGATAACCCAATCCCGACATATAAAAACCGGTGGCATCCTTATCGGATAGTTGCTGTACCTGGGTCGCGACATCCTGGGCTTTATCCCAGTGCTTTTGACTGAGTTCGAACTTAAACAATGCTTCCAAACCTTTCAAACTTTTAGGGTTGGCCTTGATCAACGCTTCCAACTGCTGCTTGGCTTGATCCTGCCGACCCGCCTTCATGAACAAGCCTGCCAAATCCATGCGCGCGACCTCGTCGGCGGGAGCCGCCGCGACGACTTTTTCCATGTTTTCCCTAGCCAGTTCATCTTCATTGTTACGCAGATGTGCCGCGGCCAGCAATTTCAAGACCGCAATATTGTTGGGCTGATCGACCAGTACCGAACGGAAATCGGAAATCGCTTCCGGCATTTTGTTGTCGTTCAGCGCGAATTGGCCCCGCAAGGTCAACGCCTCGGCATCACGCGGATTGTTGTCCAACACCTCCTTGTTCAAGACCTTCGCTTCATCGACGCGCTTGGTCATCGAATACAACGCGGCCAACTTGTTGCGGGCACTGATACCGCTGGCTCCCAGTTTATCGAGCTCGACCACCTCTTTTAACGTGGCTTCGGCCTTATCGACTTGCTTCTGCCCTAGCTGGATGTTGGCCAGTTTGAAGCGCAAATCGTAAGCGTCCGGTTTCTTTTCGATCATCGGCAACAACTCGGCGGTTGCCACTTCCGGACTGCGCTTTTCAAGCAAGAAATCCACCAAATAGGATTTGGCGGTATCGTTGTCCGGGAGCTGTTGAACCGCGTCGCGCAATGTCGCCTCGGCTTTATCCAGTTGCTGAGTACTGACTTGGAACAAAGCCAAGGTTCGGTAATGCTGCAGTTGTTGCGGCTCAAGTTTGATCAATGAAGCCAGCAAAGTCTCGGCTTCGCCGAGTTGGCCGGATTTGGCGTAAAGGCCGGCCAGCATGCTGCGCAACGGCACGCTGTCGGCCTTCTTTTCACTGGCTTGCTTGAGCAAACCAATAGCCTTATCGACTTGATTCAATTTGGTTTGAATCGAAGCCATCATCAGCGTGGCCGACACGTCGTCCGGACTCTGTTTCAACGCACGCTCGATCGTGGCAATCGCGGTGTCGTCATTGTTTTTCGCCGCCTGAACGCCCGCCAACAACACCAAGGCCTCGACATTGTCCGGTTGCTTCGCCAGGGCTTCGCCGGCCATTTTTTCAGCTTCGTCCACCGCCCGATTCAGTAATAACAGCTGGCCAACCCTAACGCGCGCCATTACATGATTTTCACTGTTGGCGACAACGGTACTATATTCCTTGAAAGCGTTTTCAATTTTCCCTTGCTTGCTCAGAGCCTCGGCCATTTGATAACGGCTTTCCCAATCCTTGGGATCGATTTGCAACACATTTTTGAAAGCAAGCTGGGCTTTCTCGAAATCGCCGGCCTGCAGCAACTGCTTACCTTCGTCCATGTATTTGGCTTTACGCTCTTCGGCGCCGTTACAGGCTACCAAGCCCGTGGTCAGCACCGCAATGCCCAGAGTCTTTAAAAAGGTTGTTTTTGTCGTCATTGCGTATCTCGCTAGTTCCTGCGTTTGATGAATAACTGCCGGCAAGTGAAGGTGCCTGTTCAAATTTTAACGTATTTGCAAGGTCAAGCAGTGCCGGAATCGGCAAAAACCGTGCGTTGCTGGGTGCGACATGATGACGCACCCAGCAACGGCGTAAAGCGGCAGGGGATTTGCATGAGGATTTTGGCGCCAAAGTCGGCAAACCGACGGTATCGAACGCCAAGCCATACCGTCGCTCATCACCACCCGTGCCGGCGCCTAGCCAGCATAAGCGGCTGACCTGAGAATAAATGCAATTCCTCGCGAGCCGCTATCGCTACAGGATAAAACCGGCCCGAAAGTATTGCCCTCGGGACTAACGCCCGGACTGCGACTCGTCAGAATTCAGCTTTTCCGCGTCGAACTTGTCTTGGTAATCTTGTACCAGACTTTCCATTTCGACTTTGTCGAATTGCAAGAGAGGTTCGTCGCCGACCAGCGCGGTCAAGGTACCGCGATTTTGATAGCGCTCCAGCAACTCGCTGGCGGCTTGGTAAAGTTTAACGTTACGCCTGGCGCATTCTTGCAAATGCTGCTCGACATCCTGCTGCTTGCCGCGCGAAACGTTCAACTGTTTGGTCAAGTCTGCCTGAGTCTGGCTGAGCTGACGATGTTTGTCTTGCCAGTCCTGTAACGCGGCTTGGGACCTATCCAAACGTTGCTTGGCATCGCCGACGGCATTGCGTTGGGCCGCCAACGCACCGCTCAATTCGTCCTTGGCCGCCTGCGCCGCCAATTTCTCCTTTTTCAAACGGTCGATTTCCTGGGAAAGTTTGGCCGCATCGGCTTGCGCGGCGTCGCGTTCGCCTGTCAAGCTTTTAACCAGCGCCTGCAACTTCAACACCGCCGCGCTATCCCCCTTGGCTT
The DNA here is from genome assembly GCF_050275925.1 of Methylomonas sp. MS20. Taxonomy (NCBI): domain Bacteria; kingdom Pseudomonadati; phylum Pseudomonadota; class Gammaproteobacteria; order Methylococcales; family Methylococcaceae; genus Methylomonas; species Methylomonas sp. MS20. Next base: position 1,539,572 of record NZ_CP189962.1, on the reverse strand, counting down.
CGCGCGGTGCCGCCTGCGCTGCGCCAACGACCGTCGTGGCTAGAATGGCCGCCATCAAACCCGTTTTCATTGCCGATCCCATGCCAGCCTCCTAAAATTGGGTATTGATGTCCATCTGCAACACGTCAATACCCCAGGGCGGACCGCTGATCATATCGGCGCTGAGCCAGCGGCCGGTCAGCCAGACGTTTTTCATCAGGCCGTAATTGCCGCCAACGAACCAGCCCTTGACGTTGGTACCGCCCAAATGGAAGTCCGAATCGGTGAAGGCATCCAACACCGCGTCGCGCCCAACGTATTTGTAGGCCGCGAACACGTTCCAATTGCCGGCCACTTCCACTTTCGGCCAGCCGAAGTCGGCGCGAAATTGCCAGGCGTTGGTTTTTTCATCGACCGGCAAACCGTATCTAGCGCTAACTAAAGCTTTGTTGAAGCCGATGTTTTTCGCGTAATCGCCGCTAAACCTTAGGTGGTAGGGCGCAAACACCGCCATATCGTAGGATGCGTTGATATTGACGATGTTGAAGTCAGAGGCTAAGCCGACCATGGCCGGAAAACCCGTTCGCGACGCCAGGTCGTTACGGTTGCCCTCCGCGCAGATCGTCGCGTACGTATTGCCTCCTTGCAAGAAACTCGGCCTCGAAGCGTTATTAGCCGCAGTATTGTTATCGCAAGTAAATGTGGTCGAGGTGTTTTGGTTCGCCTCGACGTTCACATAATCGAAATACGCGCCGGACAACTTCAAACTATCTTGGTTGTCGAATCCCAATTCGAGACCGGCCTGACCGCCGAACAGCCATTTATCGTTGCTGAACGCGGTTTCCTGCAACGGAAACGCGCCTGCCGTTATAAACACCGAATCCGAGTGATCGGTATTCTCCAGTAAGCTGTCCGAGCCACCCAGGCGCTGCCTGACCGTGGCGGCAAAACCCTCGAACGACAAATCGGTATCCCATACCAACTCGCTACCACCGCTGAATTCGCCGCCGCCGGTATACCAAGGGTTCTTGATCCGGCCACCGCTCAAGGTCAGCCACTTGAATTTGTTGTCGTCAACCCCGTCGTACTGCAGATAAGCTCTATCGACCGTGAATTCGTAACGATTACCAAAATTGGCCAAGGTCTGGTTGGTTGAAACCGGATCGCGCTGGTTACCGGTCGCCAAACGCACACCAGCCTTGACGCTATCGGTAATACTAGCGTCTATACCCAAGCGCAAGCGCTCGCGGAAACGCTGGCGATCATTGGTCGAGTTTTGAAACAACGTTAAGTTATCTTGCGCATTGGTGAAGCCGCCAGCGTCATTCAAGGCTTGGTAGTTAAAATACGAGTCGGCGATATTGTCCTGGGCCATATACTCATGCTGCGAACGCAAGCGAATGTCGCCGGACAGCTTGAAACGCTTAGTCCATTCCGGTAATGCGTTCGGCAAGCCCCATTGTTCGTTCTTGGCTTTTTGCATCACGTCGCCGACGACTTCTTCACGCAGCTCGCTACGCACCTGCTGGCGAATCTCGTCCTTGACGAAATCGGGTACGTAGGCCACCCTGACCTCGTCGGCCGGCACAGCTTCCTTGGCGCCGGCCGCCTTGGCTTGCGCCACCTGTTGCTCCGCGTCGACCTCGGCCTGCTTGATCATCTCATTGGCCATCTTATCGGTAATCACGCCCTGCTTGACCAATTGCTTGATCAAATTGGTGGTGGTGTTTCGCAGCTTCAGCAACTCCTCCTTTTCGCCGGCCTGCGCCGTGCCGATCAGCCCGGACAATGCCAGGGCCATCAGCCGTTTTTTGTTCGCCATGGATCTACCTGTTTAGATTTATAGTCGTGATGAAATTTTTAACTTGATCGGTTGCTGCATGCCGGGCGGCGGCGGCTCGGCGACGCGCTTGAATTTCTCCAGCGAGCGCGTCAGCAATTCGTCGATCTCCGCGTCGTTACTGCCTTTCGCCAATTCCAGACGTTCAACCGACCCATCCGACTTCAGCCAAATTTTGACGATGGCGGTATAACCCTTGCGCCGTAAATCGTCGTGACTACTCAGTAAGTTGGTGATGTCGCTCTTGATCAAGCCGCCGTACCAGGCGTAGGGACTGCCTCCGCCGAACAGGCCGGTACCACCCTTGCGCGCCGCCAGCCCAAACCCGTCGGAACCCGCCGAACCTTCGGCATCCAAACCCAAATCACGGGCCGGCGCTTCGTCGGGCGGCGTTTCCTCGGGTTTGGCTTCCGGCTCGGGCTCCGGCTCCTCGATTTTTTCCTTGATTTCCGGCTCGGGCGGCTTTTCGACCTTGGGCGGCGGAGGGGGCGGTGGCGGCGGTTTCAGCAAGGTAATCGGCTGAATCTTCTTTTCGCCGCGCGCCGGCTTTTCGTTGATGAACTCGCCGATCACCTTGACGATGTAATAGATCGCCAAGGCCGCCAGCGCAAAACCGATCAGACGCGGGATATACACCCGCCAATGTTTGTGTCCGGACATAAGACGTTACTTGACCAAACTCTGCGTTACCAAGCCGACCTGGGTGATTTCCAAGCGGCCCAACAAGGCCAGAATGTCCACAACACTTTGATATTGCACCGTGGCATCGCCCTTGACGACCACCGGCAGTTCCGGATTGGCGGCCTTGTATTGCAACAAGGTCGATTCCAGCTGTTCCATCGTCACCGGAAACGTATCCAAGAAAATCGTACCGTCGGCGGTGACCGTAATCGCTTTAGTTTGCGGCTTGGACAGGCTGGGCGTATTACTGGCCTTAGGCAGGTTAACTTGCACGCCTTGCACCGCCGCGGTGGTCATCAAAATAAACACCACCAACAGCACATAAGCCAGATCGAGCATCGGCGTGATGTTGATCTCGTCGTAAGCGGCATTTTCTTCTTGAACTTTCATGGAAACTTCTCGCGTTTTCGTAGGGTACGCATTGCGTACCGGCTAAATTGCAAGGTACGCAATGCGTACCCTACGAATGGGTGGTCAGCTATGCTGTTCGGCCAATTTGGCGACGAACTCGTCGACGAACACCTGCATATCGGCGGTAATCACCTTAATCTGGCTACCTAAATAGTTGTATCCGAACAAGGCCGGAATCGCGACGCCCAGCCCGGCGACTGTCGCGGTCAACGCAGCCGCGATACCCGGCGCGATGGCGTTGACGTTGACTTCGCCGCTGACCGCGATCGCCGCGAACGTAATCATGACTCCCACCACGGTCCCGAGCAGCCCCAGAAACGGTCCGCCGGAGATGGCGATGGTCAACAACACCATTTGCGAATTGAGTTTTTGCAGTTCGCGGACCAGCGCGCCGTCCATCGAGGCCTTGACCGCGTTCAGCGCCTGCGCCGACAACGCTCGGTCCGCGACATCGGCGCCGACCGCCTTGGCCAGACGCTTGTTCATTTCCTGCACGCCGACGTGATAGACCCGGTAGATCGACGACCCGGCGAACGCGGCGTGATGACCGGTCAACGACAACAGCAACGGCGACTCGTCGAAGTCGCTTTGACCGTCTTCGTCCGCGTGGTCCAACGTGGCAATATCGCGCTGACCTAACCGGCTGAAGGCCGCTTCGAACTTTTTGTTTTCGGACTGGGTCCGGCCCAGCACGATGGCCTTGGCAATCATCACCAGCCAACTGATCACGAACATCACCATCAGGATGCCGATCACCACCCAGCCGTCCACGGTCACGTTGTTCAGCGTCGCGGTAAAATACGACTCGCCGCCCTCCTCGCTGTCCGGCGTACTGTCCTCGCCGTAACTCAACAACGTGGAGTTTTGGCCTTGCAACAAGGCGGTGAAGCGCAAGGCGTTGCCGTCGCGCACCGTTTTGGCAATGCCGAATTCGTCGAGCGCGCCGACGAAGCCGCGGCTACCGTCTAGCGCGGCGCCGATCGCCAACTCGCCGTCCAGCGCAGTCACCGTCGCCGGTACGTTGCCGACCGCCTTGCCGTCGACATATAAGGTGTAACCGCCAGCGTTGCCGGTCACCGCCAACAACTGCCACGCGGCCAGATTCAAGCCGGCCGGACTGACGAATTCCTTGCCGGCCACTTGCAAGACCGGCGCCTGACCTCTAACGGATAAAGTCAATTTATCGCGTTGAAATATGACCGCGTCGGCCTGCGGCTGATCGATCTTGACCCACATCGACAGCGTCCAGCCGGGATCGGTCGCGGTTTGGATCGCCGGCGTGGCCGGCACCTTGATGACCGCTCCGCCGTTAAACCCCGCCGCGTCGCCGATCGCGCCGCCCTCGATCCGGCTGGAGCCGGCGCTACTCGGTTGGCTGGCGTAGGCGGTGGCATCCTTGACCGCATCGGCCTCGAAATGGAAAGCCAGACCTTGGGCGACATCGAACAAGCCGGCGCCGTCCTGGCCGTCCACGGCCTTGGGATTGCCGTAATACATCCAGATCGCCGGCTCGTCGGCATTGGCGATGTCCTTGGGCAATTTCACCCAGATCAGCGCCATCTCGTTGATCGCATCGATTTTCTCGATGTAAAACTTCAGCGGGGTTTTGTCGTCGCCGGCGATAAAGCGCACATCCTTGCCGTTTTCGCCCAGATCGGTAAAGAAGCCGAAATTGCCGGTATGCAGCCGTACCGGTATCAAAGCCTCGCCGACCGGCTTGACGCCTTCCTGCTGCAATTGCTTGGCATCCAGGGTGATTTTCTTCCGGTAACCCCAATCGTCGTTCCACCACGCCAGGGCCGGCTGCGATAAACTCAACAAGGTCAATACTGCCAGGACTATCCGCTTCATGTTTACTCTCAAATCAAAACATATCGCGAATTATCCCCGCCAAATCTTACATTTTTATGACACCTTGGGAATGACGCCAAAGCCTCGGACGGCGCGCTCCGCCGAGCCAATCAGCGGCAGCTTGCCGCCGGTACCGCTATCAATCGCCGAAACCGAGGATTTCGACGCTGAGTATGCCGAGGATAGCCTTGGCAATCGCGGCGGCGGTGTTCTTGCCGGCCACGTCGCCGCCGACCGTGCTTTCGGCCATTTGGCTGACACCGGCGGTCAAATTGCTGGTGCCGGTCAAGCCGGCGGCGACACTACCAACCGAGGCCACCGGCACGCCGGTGGAAATTCCGCTGACCTGGATGTTTTGCGCGCCCAATACCGCCGTCGCCGAAATGGTGACGTTGGTACCGCCGATCCCAGCCTCGCCGGCATCGACCACCCCTTGCGGCGCGAACAAATACACGTCGCCGCCGACCACGCCTTCCGAGCTGCCCGCGGTCCGGATACCGCTGCCGGATACCACCGGCGGAAACTCGATGACCATGTTGCCTTTTTCGTCGAAGCTGATTTTCGGCGCCGGCGCGGAAATAGCCGATTTGGCACCGCGGCCGGCATCGATATTACCCTTGGACGACCACAGCATAATGTCGCCGCCGTCCAACGCGAACACCCTGGACGTGTTGACCTGAAAATTATCGCGCACGAAAGCGTTCACACTGCCGGCGCGCTGCACGACAATACCCAGGTCCGACGCCGGCTTAGCGCCCTGAAAGGATACCGCCAGACCGGCGTTGACTTCGCCGCCCGGCACCAACAGATTGATGTTTCCGCCATCCAGCGTATGCATTTTGCTGAACACCATCCGCAAGTTACCCTGCCACGGAAACGAGACCTGCGCAAGACCGTCGGCACCAAGCCAATCGCCTTCCGGGAACAGCGCTTGCAAAGCACTTTCGGCCAAGGCGCCGTCGCCCGACTTCAAGCCGCTGAAAAACTGCGTTTTAATCAGATCGAAGGTTTTCCGTGCCGCCGCTACTTGCTGCGTCGGCAACTCGCGAAAAGCTTCCAGTGCCGATGCCGAAGTTAGCGTAGTGTCGCCCGTCAGCGACCGCGTCGCATCGATAAGCTTGGATTGAGTCGCGGCACCGGGGAACAGAAAGGCTTCGGACGCGTAGCCCAACACATTCAGCGCCTTACCGAGATCGGTCTTCCAAGTGGCGCCGGGGAACAATGCCTGCACTTTGGATTCACCCAAAACCTTGATAACCGCTTCTCCGCTGGTGGATTGAATTTGTTGGAAATACAGCGGCATCAGAATTTTGCTCAGTTGCGGTTCTATCGCAACCAAATCGTCGTTGGACAGGCTAGCGAACGCCGTTAGCGCGTCGGCTTCGCTTAAATTAGCCTCGCCGGTGCGCGTCCGCATAAAGTCGGTTACCAAGGCGCCGATCGCCTGCCTGGCGTCGGCATGCTCCTTTTCATGGGCTTGGTAAACCGCCGAAATCAAGGTTTCCAACTTCTGGTACTTGGCGGCGTCCAGACCAGCCGCGCCGGATACGTCACTAAACAAGTCGGCATTTTTTAAATTATTCAATCGCTCGTAATAATCGGCGAACGCCAACAAGGTTTGGATGTAACGCGTCGGACCTTGCAGATAAACCTCAATGAAATTGGCATAGTCGATCTCGCCGCCGACGCCGGCCATCACTGTCAGATTGGCACCCTGGTCCGGCAGATTGGCATTTGTCACGTCGCCGACCGTCGATATCCCGTTGGAAGCCCCCAAATCGATGTCGCGGCCGGCTTTTACCAGCACCTCACCGCTGCCGCCGATCTCGATACTAGCGCTGTTATCCAACAGCGAACCATTCGCATTGCGAGCGCTGCTAAAGCGAATATCGCGGGCGGCCTTGATTAGGCTGGCATCGTCGACGTTGGCGTGTTGCGCCGACACCGCTAGATTCAGGATGTCGTGCCCCGAATCCACCAAGACTTTGGTCGCCAACACCAATTCGATATTCTTGATGTCGCCGCTGCGCGTCACCAAGCGCGCCGGTTGCTTGTCGCCGGCGTGGATCGGCGTGGCGGCATGCGCCAGCGGCGAATTCCCGAGCGGATTGAAGGCGCCGGCCAAATCCGCCATCGATGTCCGCGCCAGCGGTGCGGTGGCGCCGGGCGCCAACGCCGGGTCGGCATCGGATACTCCCAGGCGATCGGTAAGATCGGCCGCGCTGATGTCGCCTTCCGCCAACAAATTCAAGCTACCGGTCGCCGCCGGAAACAGGATGATTTCGTCGTTCAATACGATGTCTCCGCCAAACGCGGTGGCATTCAAGGAGCCGGGATATAAGGCCGCCAACGACTGTTGCTCATTCGTTCCAGTGGGAATCAACACGGAAATCAATTTCGAGGTACTACTATATAAGCCAATGTCGCCGGCCAGAGTGGCCAAGGTCAAACCACTGTCGGCGCCGTAGCTGAAAAAATTCACTTCGCCGTCGTCCGCTATCATCGGATCGGTGACGCCGGCCAGCGACAAGTCGTTTCCAGCCGATATGTCGAAACGGGTATCCCCCATCAACAGTACCGGACCGTCGGCAAACTGACTGCCGCCGCCTATGCTTCCGCCAGCGCTCAGCGAGCCTTCGCCTTGACCCACATAGAACACACCGCCGTTGACGTTACCGCCGGCCTGTATCGCCAGAGTACCGCCGCCGCCGACCTCGACTTGGTTACTGTTAAATCCGCTCAGGTTCGGGCTACCGTTGGCGTCGCCGACCTGCTTGCCGGTAGTCGGCATGACCACTTCCAGATCGTTGATATCGCCGCCCGCCGTGACCTTAACCGCGCCGCCGCCGAAAGCGCCGACGTTTTGCTGGAACAACGGCATTGGTGCCTTACCCGGTTGGGTGTTACTGGCGGCGCCGGGAATATAGCCCAAGGCCACGCCCCAGGCGGTTGGTTTTTCCTGAGCCTGATCCGACCACTGGCCGATGCGTAGCAACCAATCGTTATAGTTGTTATTGCTGACCGTCCCTTGGATATTACCAGCCGCCGCCAGACCGACATTACCGCCGTCCACCGGATATTCGCTATAGGCAAACAGGGCAACCGCCCGGTCGCTGAGCGTGCCGTAAGGAGCGACTTGCGTCGTTGTGCCCGCGCTGTAGATGGATGCCGGCGTGTAAGTGGCGGTTAGTTGAGTATTATTGGCTATCTGCAACGACGTGGCTTGGCTAAGCGTCACGGTCGGCAACGTCGAAATGGCCGTGTCGGCGGTCATTATTTTGGTCGTCGCGGTGCTTAAATGTACCGAAGGCAGGGTCGTCAAGGTCGAATTGGCCGAAACCGCCGCAGTCAGTGCGTTGTTGATCGTGACTGTCTTGGTGTTGACGTTGATCGCGGTAATCTGAGTCCCGGCCGCGACACCGTTGCCGGACAGGTAGTCGCCAACCACCCAACCGCCGACATCGGCGACTTTCAGACTCTTGGTGTTCTTGGCGGCCAAAGCCGTGGTTTGCGCCGCGACGCCGGCCGGATTAATACCGGTGATAGTGGTACCCGACGCGATGCCGTTACCAGTCAAATAATCGCCAACCCGCCACCCGGACGCGTCGCTGTCGCCCAGCCGTAACGATAGGCTGCGATTGATTGCCGAAGCGGACGTCGCATGCGCGATTCCGCCCGCGGCTACATCGGTAATATAGGTCCCGGCGACAATCCCCGAACCCGATAGATAACCGCCGGCTTTCCAGGCCGACGCATCGCTGACCGCCAAAACCGTGCTGCTTTTCGCGGCGGTCGAAGCCAGCCGGTTGGTGGCGCTGTCGCCGCCTGAAATCACTATATCGCCGCCGGCATTCAACTGAATGTCGCCGGTGCCGGTTCTAACCTTGACGTTGCTGGTTAGCGTCAGATCGCCGGCACCCGAGGTTTTGTCCGAATCGGCGCTGGTCAAATCGCCGCCGGCGGTCAGTTGGTAGGACCAGGACGCGCCGCTCTGCAATTTGTCGATAATCGAGACCGACTTGGTAGTGCCGTCGAAATTGTCGTATTGAAACGTGACGTTTTTAAACCCGTCGCTCAACGACTGATCCAGTGTGAAATCGCCGCTGGCCCGAATCACCAAGCGCCCCGGCACGTCGTCCCAAACATTGTCGTCGCTGTTTTCGTCGTAGCGCCAGTCGGCCAGATCCCACTTGTCCTTTAAGGTCAGGTCGCCGCTGTAATCGATCTCGACGCCGGCCAGCAACCGGATGCCTTGGCCCAACCGGTCGGCGACCGCCGCCATGTTGGCTTCGGTCATGTAGGCGGCGGTATCGGCCTTGATTTTGGCGATGTCGGCGGCGTCGATTCGGCCGTCGTCGCCCAAATCGGCGTTGGCATATTTGGCGACGCCCTCGGCATAAAACGTCTTGTAACCGCTGACCGAGCCGGCGACCGGCTGTATCCGCACCCCGTTGCCGTCCCGCAAGGCCCGTAGCGTCACGTCGCCGCCTTCCGCGCCGGTGCCGTGCACGTCGATTTGACTACCTTCGCCCACCGCGACGCCGGAGATCCCGTCGCCGTCGCTATCGACGCTGGACAACAACACCGAACCGCCCTTGGCGCCGTCACCGGTACCGCGCGCCGACAGCGTAGCGCCGGCGTTCAGAACCACATCGTCGCCGGCATACAATTTGATGCTACCGCCGGCGTCGGCGGCGTCGGCGTTCACGGTGCCGGCCAGTTCGATCGAACCGGTATCGGCGACCAGCGTCACTTGTTCGGCGCGGACCGAGCCGGACTGGCTTTGCACGATATCGGCTTGTCCGACTCGGATGTATATCGAACGATCGATACCGGCGCCGTTCAATTTTTGCGTTAACGCGTCGAAACCCTGGCCGGCGGCGAACTCGCCGACCTCGACCGTCGCGCTGCCGGACTTGGCTTGCAGTTCGCCTTGCAACGAAGCCGATTTTTCCAGAGCCCGGATTTCGACATTTCCGCCCTCGGCATCGCCACCGCCGCTATCCACGTCGATCAATGACCCGGCCTTGGCGGCGATGCCGCCGTGATCCGCCACCGCCGAGAAGCGACCGCCCTGGCTGTATTGCTCGACGTCGCCGAATTTAACGGCCCGCCCCGCCAAATCGAGCTGGGCATGTTCGCCCAAGCTCACGTCACCGCTCAACGCGTGCAGGCTCAACGCGCCGGACGGCAACACCACCCGACTATCGAAGTCGATATTGTCGGCGGTAACGGCCAATTCGGCGCCGTATCCGCTGACGATAGCCGCGTTACCGGTTAGACCGGCGAATTCCGCCGCATGCCCGCTCGCGTCAATGTTCAAGCTGGCGCCGCCGTCGGCGCCGAAACCGCCGGTCGCCAGCCGCAAATCGGCCGCGACGCGCAATTCGCCGTCACCGGTGGCGCGGACTTGCTCGCTCGCGTTGACATCGACCGCGTCGAAACCCAGTATCGAAAACCGGCCGGCACCGGTTTCCAGTCTATCGGCAACGATAGCCAATCGACCGCCGCCGTCAACAGTCTGTAGATTTTCCGCCGCTCCGCTGTTCGCCAAGACCAGCGTTCCGGCGCTGATCGACGCCACGTCGCCGGCCGCGCCGTGACCGGTCATACCCGCGGCGTTAATCGCCAAACGCTCGCCCCGCCAATCCACATTGCCGTAAAAGCCGAGGCTATCACGCGCGGTCAGCACCAATTCGTCCACGTTTAACTGGGCCAATTTGGCGTTGGTCAGATTCAATGCGCCGCCGGCCAAGCCGTCCACGGCACCGAGATTGACGCTATTGGCCGCCAGATTCAACGACCCCCCCTCCATCCGAATATCGCCCTGCAACTCGGTCGAGTGCGAAGCATCCAATAACATCGAAGCGGCGGCGTGCAACAACGCATCCTTGGCGACCAACAAATCGCCCGCCGAACCGTCGGTTTCGGTACGGTTCAGTTCGATTTGATCGCCGCCGGACAAGCGTAGCAAGGCCCCGTTACCGACCAGATTGAACACACTGTCCCCGCCGACCACACGGCGATCGGCATCCAAGCTCACATTGGTACGCACTTCGACCAGGTTTTTGGCCGCCGCGATAATCTCGCCGCCGCGCAGATTGACGCCCTCGGCGAACACCACGCTATCGGCACTGACATCAACCGCAGTCTCGCCAGTCTCGACATCGCGGTCTCGCGCGCCGCCGAGCAACAGGCTTTCCACATTCAGCGCGCTCAAGTCGTCGGCCAGAATTTCCAAGACGCCGGTGCCGGCAGCCTCGCCGGAGCGGTCGGCGACGATGCGGATGTTATTGGCGGCGATATCCATTCGAGCGCCGCGGCCGCCTTGCAAGGCTTGCAGCATGAACTCCCCTTCCATCACCAACCGGGTTTGCGCGATCAACGAAACCTGGCCGCCGTCCATCGGTAAATTGGGTGTTGCGGTTTCGTTGGTTTTAGCTCGCTCCTGGTAAAAGCTGTTGGCGGTGTAGGTTTGATATTCCGAGTACTTACGAACGTCGGCGCCGGTTTCGATTAGAAAACCGCTGGAACGCGCATCGCGAATACTGCCGCCGGCCTGGGCGAAATAACCCGACACGATGGTTCTACCGTCAGGCGTGTATTGGGTGACGACTTGGTCCTGAGTGTCGGCGACCGGTGTGATCAGATAGGCGCCCGGCAGCAATGCATAATGCGCCGGCAAAATCGCGTAGTCGCCGGCCGGCAGATCGCCGCTCGCTTCCAAATGAATCGTAGCGCCGAGCGAATAATCGAAGCTACTACTTTGGTAGTGGTCGTACGGACTCAGCAACGACCCCAAGGTCGGCAAAATCGCGAAGCCGCCCTGATAGCTGCCGCTACCGGACGTTAAATAATCGTAGGAGCCGCCGGCACCCGGTATGAATTCGTAGGCCAGCAAATCGCCTCCGCCAGCCAAATCCACAAGACTGCCGCTGGCGACATCGATCTCCGGCGCGTCCATGACGATGCGTTTTTCCGGCGCGGCGCCCCAAACCAGATTTCGAACATTATCCAAGGTATATAACCAGTCGGTTCCGCCCTGAACAACACCGAATGGAATCAATAGCTCCGTAGCGGTCAGCCGATCGATACCCGAGACTGAAGTCACGCTACCGGAGGCCAGCGTTAGCGTATCGCCGGCCTGGAACGTAATCTTCCCGAGCGGCGCCTTGACCACGCCTTGCTGGCTAATTAAGGGCGCCTCGAAAGTCAACGAACCGGCCGCCGACAACGGCGTCGCATCGGTGTTAGTGCCGGAGATAACGATTTTTCCGTCCGGATTGCCGCGCACCGCGAACGTGAAGTCGGTCAGTGTGCTGGGATATACTTGGCTGGCGTGCAAATACAAATCGCCGGCCGTCACCAGGGCACCGACATAATCGCGTTGCTCGTCGCTTTCCTCGCGGACGCCTATCGTGCGTATATCGTGGGCGCTGTTTAGCGTGACCTTCTGGAAGCCGTTCCAGAGACTAGCGCCGGTCAGTTGTATCCATTGCGCATTGCCGGCGAACTGTCCGCTACCGGTTTCGGCGCTGTCGGCAATAGTGCGTAGCTTATCGGAACCGAGCTCTAGAAAAGTGGTATTCAACACAACCGAGCCGGCGTCGGCGCCGTTCGATCCGACCGCGCGCAGCTCGGCGGCATCGATGTGGATGCGTTCCGCCGCGGTCAGATTGACGTCGCCGACGAAGGCCACCGCCGCGTCGCCTAACGTCCCGTTCACGGCCAGACTCAGGTCGGTGAAACCGCCGGCACTAATCTGATCCGCGCCGATACTTGCGAAGCCGATGCCGTCTTCCGGGTAGGCGTCGCCGAACTTCAGATCCTCTTCGGATTGGCGCTTGCCGCTCTGACTGACGTTAATGACCAACGGTCCGTCGGGAAACGGCACGACCGGAATTTCCGGACGGTTTAATTCCGAACGATCGAGGCGCAGCGACAATCGCCCGCCGTGCATGCTGGCCGAACCGGCATAGGCTCGCATTTCACCATCGATAACGATACCGTCGGCCGCTTTGATCGATATGTTGCCGGCATTGGAGGCGAAGGTTCGCTTGACGAAGGCCGCCGCCGAAACCGTATCGGAACGCTCGACATCGACGGTCGCCACGGTACCGGAAACATCCAGGACCGCCCCTTCGGCGATCACCACGGCGCCGCGTTTGGCATCGAAAGCGATCGTGCCCCCGTCCAGCACTTGACCGCCCCGGTTCCCGTAAGCGTCCGCCAGTTCCTTCACCGCGACGCCGCGCGCGTCCAAGCTGGCATGGTTGCCCAGCCAAATGGTTTGAGTGGGATCGTATTGCAAGCCAGCGGCCGGGTCGATGATCAAATTGATTTTTCCGGCCGCCGCCTTCAACGCACCATCGATAAAGACGCTGCCGGCCGTCGCGGTCAGTCCGATCGTAGAACCGGTATCGGCGACGATGCGGCTGCCGGTTTCCATCACGACGCCGGCATAGCCTTTTAAAGTTAGCGTGACCGACTGGCGCAAATGGTCGGCCAATTCGACGGTCCGGCTAAACCGGCGTATCGAACTGCCGGTCGCCGCGTTCTGGTAACCGGCAGTCAATACCAGATTGCGCTGGCTCAAGTTCAAGTCCACGTTGCGTTTTACCGTCAATCCGCCGAAGTCGGCGCTCAGATTGATTTCGCGAAAGGCCAACTGCTTGGATAGGTCGAACGATCCGGCTGAAGTACCCAGCACTAGCGTATCGGTCACGTCGGCGGCGGCGTCGGGCAATCCCACCAGGATTTTGCCGCTCGTCAGATTGAGCACGCCGTTTTGTTCCAAACCGTAGGCGGAGATTTCGCCAGCCAAGGTCAGCGTCGAAATCAAGTCGCCGGTGCTGCCTTCGGCCGCCAACGTAATCTCGCCGCCGCGACCGGACCGCAGGTTGCCGTTGACCGGTAACCATGCGCCACCGTCGGCCAAAATTTTGGCACCCTTGTTTACAAGCACGTCGCCGTTGGCGCGAAACACCACTTTACCGCCGTCGATCAGCAACGGATCGGTCGGGGTTCCATGCAGACCACTACGCAAATCGTTGACCCATGCGCCGGATACATCCACTTTGACTCCGGACGCCACGACTATCCGCCCCTGTTGCGCTAGATCGACGCCATCCGCCACCGCTGAAATATCGGTTTGCAAATTTAGAGCGCCGCCGGCCGCTTTGAAATCGCCGTTGACGGCGATGTTGGTCGCCTCGACGCTCAATTTGCCGCCCGGCCCCATCGCCAAGTCGGTGTCTAGGGAAGCGTCGCCGCGGGTCTTCACCGACACGTTGCCGACGCCGGAGCGGGTTAGCGTGGCGGCCGCGATTTTCAAATCGATATCGGTCTCGCCGTTCTTGGGGAATTCGTCGTTCAACGCCAAGGCCAACGCGCCGGCGCGATCGACGAATTGAACGTTCTGCAGAGTTTTTTGAGCGTCCTGAAACGTCGCCAAATCGATCTCAAAGCTGCCGTTCGCGGCGGCACTCGCCGAAGCTCGCTGGTAAACACCGACCTCGGAACCAGCGGTCAGAGTGCCGCCCCACGCCAGCCGAGGTGCCGAGATATTCAAGCTGCCGGCGGCCAGACCCTCGGTATAGCCTTTTTCAAAAACGCCTTTGCCGAACGACCCCAGCAAGTTCCACGTTTTACTGGCCCCCCATTTGGCATGATTTTCCTCGACGCTACCGAAAACGCCGGCATACTGTGCCGTAGGATCGGCATCGCTAATATCGACAACCTCACCGTAGCTGGTCAGCAGCTTGGTGGTCTTGATGTAACCATCCTGATATTGCAGCGAGCCGCCGGAAATATCGAATTGCGAGCCGTCGTTGGCGATCACGTCGCCACCGGACGTCAACGTGATTTTACCGCCCGTGCCCAATCGCTCTTCCACCGTTCGGCTGATCCTGGCCAAGGCGCCGTCGTCATCGACCAGCTCGGTACCCTTGCGCAAATCGACATACACTGTTTTGCCTTTTAGAATCCCGCCGCGCTGCAGCGGCGAATCGCGCAAGTCGTAACTCTGCACCGAAATCTCGCCGACATTGCGCTCCATCGCTACCTTGACGTTTTTATAGCCGGCCACGTCGATTTTGGCGTTTTTATCAATCAATATTCGGCCGGACTTGCCAAGGCCGGCGTTTTCCGGAGTGTCGGTCGCGTTAACGGCAACGGTCGCGCCGGGCGCGTGTATCGTCGAACCCGACTCCAAGGCCACCGTGTGGGCACCAATCTCGATATAAGACGCCGGTTGCGTCTGTTCGTCGATCGCGCTACCGCCGTCGCTATCGGCCACCACTTCGGTGACGCTGCCGTCACCCAAGCGAACCTTGGCCTTGGTTTCGGCCCCGTCGCCGGCATTGTCGCGGACGGTCTGCGTAGCGAGCAATACCGGATTGTTCTCCTTGATTTTCTCCCTGGCGATCAAACGAATGGAACCGTTAACGTTGACAGACGTCGTCGCGCTGACTCGGCCTTCCTGGTTGACCGCGAAACCGGCCAAGGTCACATTGCCCTGCCGCACCGAAATGTCGCCGCGATTGGTCACCTTGCCGCCGGTACCGACTTCGACCAGCAAGCCGGCGAACGGACTTTTATCGTCGGCGGCCTGCAGATACACCTTGTCTTCACTGGCCGCCATGATGATTTGGCCTTGAGCGCCGGCGCTCACGGTCCCCTCGTTAGTAATTTTCGGCGCGGCGATGATGATGCGGCCGGCCTTGTCGGTGGTGATCTTGGCGCCGGCGTTAATCAGTATTTCGGCGGTTTTCGGATCGAGCTTATCGTCAGGCGATTTGGGTTCGATGACCAAGGCCGCGCCCTTGCTTTCGTCGTAGACGCGGGTGATGCCGCGCGCCCAGGCTTCGTCGGTAACTTTCAACGTGGTGGCGATGAAGCTGTTGACGTTCACCACCGAGTCTTTGTCGAAGATAAAGCCGTTTTTGTTGTACAGATAGATTTGGCCGTTGGCGACGATCTGACCCATGATCCTGCTGGGATCTTGATCTGGATCGTTTATCTTGTTCAATGCGATCGACGAGGTGCCGGGCTGCTCGAACTTGACGGTATTTTCCTTGCCGACGTTGAATTTTTGCCAATTCAAGACTGCTTTGTCCGAAAGCTGCTTGATCACCATCGTATTCCCGTCCACGACCGGTGCTTGCGCACTACCGCTACTGATCCAAGCGGCCGCCGGTATCGGTAATTCGGCCAACGCGGCGCCGTTACCCACCAACAGGCCGCCGGCCAATGCGTAGCTCACGCGAGCCGCGAGCGGTTTCAATCGAAATTGAACGTCCTGGGATTTAGCCGATGGTTTGTTGGTCATGGAATTAGCCCTTCAAATAAAATTACGCGCCGGCGGGGAATTAACCAAATAAGCGCAAACAGATTAGCGCAAACAGCGACTTCGCCGAATTAATGTTCTATTGATTGCAACCATTCAGCGCGCGGCACGAATTTCTTTCCCGCGGAGAAGGAATAAACCACCCTTTTCCAAATGCCCGGCGAATAGTGACTATTTATTAATCTATCCGACTAACGGTCGCCAAAAACTGTACTAAAGTAGCAATCAAATTGTTTAGCCATTCGGAACATGACGAGTCTATTACACCCAAAATCCAAACTCATCGCCGAACAAAAAACATCCAATTAAATACCTTATTAATTAATTGTTTATAGCAAATAAATCGCCGGGATAATCTTGAAAATTAATAGTATAAAAATTAGGTCATATTATCGTAACAACCAACATTGCCGATTTCGTCGTTCGCGCGCCGCCGTTCAAAAAAATCTATAAATACGCCGAATTTCCATACGTTCAAGCCGATGTTTTAAATACCGTTTAAACGCATCTATTTATCGACTCCAGAAACCAGCCGGAGTACAAACCTAGGTTTGTACTCCCTTCAACAATCGAAAAAATCCGCGAGTTTCTCCGCGACTCGTCAAATAGAGCGTCGCGCTTCGCATAGCGGAACACGGAACAGCATTTAAAAATCGGTGGCGATATTGAAATGCACGCGCGGATCGCCGCTACTGACCGGCGCCAACCCGCTGAACGGTATGCCTACGTCGAAAGCCCCGCTCAAATGCTTCCACACCTGAAAGCGTAAACCGACGCCGGCGCTGCTCAAGAAATTGCCCTTGGCGTTGCCTTTCAAAGGGTTCTTGACCCAGCCCTTGCCGGCGTCGAGAAACGCCAACAGCTTCAACTCATCGACGGCTTCCCAATCGGCCAAACCTAAATGCGGGCTATGCAATTCCAACGAACCGAACACCGCGTCGTCGGCCAAGGCCTGGGTTTCGAAATAGCCGCGCACGCTTTGCGCGCCGCCCAACGAGAATTGCTCGTTACTGATCAGGGGACTATCGGCCGCCTGACCGGCGAAATGGCCGACCAAGCTCATGCCCCATGGCAAATCGTGCCGATGTTTTAAATCGCCGGTCAAATACAGATAGCTGGCCTTGGCCAAATAGCGCTTGTTCTCGAACTCGCGTTGGCTGTTGCCCAAGCCGCGAAACGACCAGTGCGCGCCCAAATCGAAGCTGGTCTGACGGCCATCGCCGTTCAGCGTACCGCTGTACTGAGCCAGGAACGGCGTGTAACTGATCGGAGTCTTGATCGAGTCGGCGCCGATCAAATTCAAATCTTCCTTAAAGTCCTTGTAGTCCACGCCCAAGGTACCGCTGTGGTAGTAGTCGGGTAGGGATTTAAACGGATGCACCAACCGGGCGCCGTAAATGTTACCGATACCGATCACCGACAAGGCGCCGGCACTGGCAATCTGGGCATTCGACGACGAACTGACCGCATAAACAGCCAACCGAGTCGGCGAGTCGAACAGCGGCATCGCATAGGTGCCGGCCCAAACGTCCACTTCGGCGTTGTTTTCCGGCGACACTTGATACATCAACGACGCACTGTGAAAGGCCTGCCATAGGTTGTCGTAACGCAAAGACGAAATCAGCCGCAACCGCGAGGTGGTCGAGGTGTTGCGGCCGTTGAGTTCGACGCGGCCGTGCAAAGGCATTTCGTCCTTGACCTTTAAATCCACTTCCAAGGTGCCGGGCGTTTCGCCGGCCCGCAGAATCGGCTGAATCTGGCGGTCCGGCGATTGGCCGGCCAACTCGGCCAGTTGCTGCTGCATTTTCGGCATGTTGGGAACGTTGCCTTCGGCCAACTCGGGCACACCGGCCTTGATTTTGCCCAATGCGAAATAGCGCGAATCCTTGACCCGCAGCTTGGACACCTTGCCTTCGACGACCTGCAGATAAACCACGCCGTTTTTAACGTCCTGTTCGGGAATATCCACCGAGACGGTTTGAAAACCGTTGGCTTGATACAGACTTTCCAGCGCGGCCCTGGCCAATTCGACGTTATCGATGCTTTTGTCCGGCCCCAAAAACCGATACACCGTGCGCTCGAGCTGCTTTTTGTCCAACAGCGTATTGCCCTTGACCCGCAATTCCAGCAAATCGAACTTGGCCGGCGCGCCGGCTTGGTCGGTCTGGCTGCCGTTTGAAGGCGTAGAGGCCTGGTCGGCCGCGAGCGCGGACAGCGAGCCGCTAGCCAGCAATGCAGCCATCAATACTTCGCGCCAAACCCGGCGGAAGCGGACAGTGTTCAAACTCATTGAATTCCGATGAAACCTAAACGGCCTTCGTTATGAAGGCCTGCGAGCCGCCATTTTAGGTAGCCCAGGTTAAGCTTTTATGACAAACCGGTGACGCGCGGCGGGCATTCGCACCGGCAACCGGCCTACTACGAATCGGCCGCGTCGCCCCGAAAACGGCAATCGCGTTAAAACCGAAAAAGCGGCCGGGTCAGCCGCGTTGCCGCGACTGCCCCGGTCACTTTTTAAGGCGGTCGTCCCTGACCTGGTTCGGGATTGCCCCTAATCAACCCTTACAGTTTGGCATCGCCGTTGTTGTAAATGGTTGGTGCGCGGCAGGCATTAGTCGATGCGGCTGCTGTCGCATGACTGTATGGATTGACCGGACGGCTGGCGTTAAACGCACCGTTGGCTTCGGGAGCGAAGCTGGTCGGTACGGCCAAGAATGCACCTGGAGTAGCGGTAAAGGTGTGGGTGAAACCGGCGTTCAGCGCCGCCATCACTTCCGGCGCGCCGGCTGAAGTAATGATCGCGTTGGTCAGTTTTTTCAGGTTAGCGTCGGAAAAGTGGTCGGTCCAATATTGGAAAGTGTTTTCCGCCCAGTCCTTGTATTTGCCGTTGACTACGTTAGCCAGGGTCGGCGCTACGCCATCGACTTTAACAAAACGGAAGTTGCTGGATACGGCGGTCTTTTTCTCCAGAGACTGGATACCGACCGCCCAGCGCACACCGTAGGTGTTATCGAAACCGTTGGCGGCGTTGCTGCCGTCGTTCAGCTCGTCCAAGCAGTTGCCGACCGAACCCGAGGTGTTGTTCTCGTGGATCATCGGATAGCCGTCGCCTTCGCCGAAACCCAAGGCCAGTGCGTCGGAAGCCGGAGCCGTCGCGGAAGCAGCCGAAGTACAAGGATCATGCAGGAACTTGATATTGGATTGAGCTTGGGTACCGGAACCGTTTTCGCGGCGGCAGGTATGCAACAACGAGGAACCCGGCAAGTAAGCGGCGGCATTGGCTTGGACCCAATCGTACAAACCGGTGGAACCGGTCACTTTCAATTGGTTCCAGTCCGCCCAGCTGCCCGCATGAATCGATGCGATTTGAGCCGAGCTCAGGCTAGGCATGCAGGCCTCGGTTTCGGCACCAACCGCGCAGCCCGCCAAGGAACCGTTGGCGATTTGGGCGGCTTGCAATGCAAAATACAGTTTTTTGGTGACGGGCACGCCGAAGGTCACCGCCGAAGCGCTTTTCACGGTCATTTTAGCGACATCGTCGGATGTTACATCCGAATAACCGACCGGAGCGTTGTTACCGATAAATTGCCCCGGGTCGACGTCGGAAATGCCGAAGTCGGAGATGTGGGTGCTGTATTTGCTGGCGTCGGCCAAGTCGTAAGGGCAGGTGATCAAACCCAGCGTCGAACCGGCGACCGGCAAGGTATTGGAGGTGCAAGCCGAGCTGATTTTCAAATACTCGATCGTGGCGGCGGCGGTGTCGCCGTTGGCTTCGGCGATGATAGGGCTGACGCCGAACGCGGAACCGCCGGCGCTACGTTTGTAGACCAAGATGTAAGGCTTGTTGGTCGGCACATTGCTGTTGGTAGTAGCGCGAGTGCACAAATAAGCGTTTTGGTCGGAACCGGTCAGGCTATCTTTGTATTTCCAGACTTTTTTAGTGGTGTCGCAGACTTTATCGGCGGCCGGTACCGATGAATCGGTGATCAGTTTTTCGATGAAGTTGACCGCCGCGGAGGCGCCGGACAGATACAACACGTTGGTTTGACTGGCATCAATGATGGGCAGGTTGTTGCCGTCGACCGGAATCGGATCGTTGACGGTCGCGGCTTGCACACCTGATGCGGCCAACAGAGCGCTGATCGCGGTGCCTAATACTAAGTTTTTCATGGGTAGTTCCTCGAGTTATCAATCGTGAAAACCGGAGCGGCGCCAACGCCGCTCCGAATACCGCTTATGCGGCGGCGTATTTGCGGCGAGTCGCGCGCAACATGCCCATCAGGCCGGCGCCGAACATCCAAACCGCGGCCGGCAGCGGCACGTTGGCCGGGGCCGGACCGAAGCTCAGCAGATTGCCGGCCAGGGTCCATTTACCGGCGGCCAGGGTATGGGCTTGAGTGCCGTTGTAGTACCAGAAGTCGCCGGAGGTACCGTAGGCGATATTGGCTTGGGCCAAGCTGACCGTACCGAAGATGCTGTTGAAGTCATTGTGTTGTCCGGTATTCGGGGTGTCTGCGTCAGACACCAGTGAACTCAGATTCGCGGCATAGTCGCTGGCGGAAGCACCAGGGGTAGCTTTGACTTGACCGGTAGTGATCTGGTTTGCATGGTTTTTGATCGCAGTACCAGGGACTGTGGATTGTTGCAAGCTGTTGTATTTAGCGATCTCGGTCATGCCGGTGATCAACTGCTTGGAACCGTAACCGACGGCAATCGCGAACTTGGTCTGAGAGGCATCCATGCCGCTGGCGAAGGTATTCCAGTTGTCATTGAGGCTCAAATCGTAGCTCAGCGTATAACTGTCGTTGTTGACGTTGGCGATCAGATCGCTCATCAACAACCCCAAATCCAGCGTGAACGTCAAGGTTTGGCTTTTGTCGTAAACCGACAAATAGGCCTCGGCTGTGGCGGCGCTAGTATTGTTGATCGCCGCATTCGCCGCGCCGGTGGCAGCGAACATCGCCGCCGCCAACAAGGCTTTGTTTAAAGATTTCATAATGGTTTCCTTATGTTTAAGATTTAAAAATACATAAGGTGACAGCCCAGCCGTCTTGGCTTGTCGGCTTCCTACCGCCCGCCGCCATCCCCGGCGACCGACCCAAGCCAAGACCTGAAACTTTCCGTCCCCGCCTCGCGGCGAGTTTGGCTTTTACACGCTTACCTGCTCACTAAACTTCTAACACGTCGAGTGGTGTCGCTATCCCCGCTACCATGTGTCCGTATTGCAACCTACTCCCTACCTTCTTCCTCTTGCCGCTCCCTTCGCTGGTCTTCCCTGTTCCCTGTAATTCCGCGTCAACCAAGATCCCGCGGCTCCCTGCCATCTCAGTTGCGGCGAATTATTCCAAACAAATCAATAAGTTTCCGTTACAGCTCTGTTAAAGAATCGTGAAATGTATTACATGCGTGATACGCCGAAACATCGCCGAATGCCGCAGCACGTTGTTTTTCAAGGGCGAATCGTTGCCGCCACGGACCGCGTACCTAACAGGCTAAATTGGGCGCATCCGACATGGACTGTCGAATTTGGCGTGCGGCATCGGCCGCCCGCCCAACGATTGCAGGACTTAACATTGGCCGGAAACGAATATCGGCGAGAGGGCAACTGTGCTAATCGTTAGACGCTGTCGCGGGGACCAAGCACTGATGGACTGACTTTGCCCGGCGTTGCAAACGCGCTAACCGCAGTTATCGGCGATTCGCGGCTAAACACGCGGTCGCCGCTAAAACGCCGCCTACCGGAGTTTCCCAAACGGGAAAACTATAGCTTGCAAAGTCAGGATGCCCGTGGCATTGGGAATGGCGTGTTTGTGCTTCCCCGCCGGAGCGGGACCTATTAACCCGGCTCTTAAATACCGTTCGCCCTGTCGAAGGGCACGCCGGTCCGGACTTAGACCGGCTCAGCCCGAGAAACACCAGTGAGAAATAGGGCCGGATGTAGAGGGCATGCGGCGGCTGACGCCGAATTGCGAGAAATTGACCGAAACCGAGGTTACAGGGGGATCGATCGTTCGAAAAAGCCGGTGCTGGCGAGAACGCCGAAACCTGCCGGGACTAGCGCCCGACAAACCAGCGCTGTTGAATCGCGAACGCGACGTTCACCAAGCCGACCATGACCGGCACTTCGATCAGCGGCCCAATCACCGCCGCGAAAGCCGCGCCGCTGTCGATGCCGAACACCGCCACCGCCACCGCGATCGCCAATTCGAAGTTGTTGCTGGCGGCGGTAAAGGCCAAGGTCGTGGTTTGGCCGTAGTCGGCGCCGATTAGTTTGCCCATCGCGAAACTGACCAGAAACATCGCGACGAAATAAATCAGCAGCGGTAACGCGATGCGCAACACGTCGAGCGGCAATTGCACGATCAATTCGCCCTTCAACGAGAACATCGTCACGATCGTAAACAGTAACGCGATCAGCGTCAGCGGGCTGATTTTGGGTACGAAACGCTGCTGGTACCAATCCTTGCCCTTGGCTCTGACCAACAGCCAACGCGTCGCGAAACCGGCGATGAACGGAATCCCCAGATAAATAAACACGCTTTGGGCAATATCGGCGACCGTCACCGCCACCAAACTGCCCGGCAAACCGAACAGCGGCGGCAACACGGTGACGAACAACCAGGCATAAACCCCGAAAAACAGCACTTGAAACACACTGTTAAAGGCCACTAGCCCGGCGCAGTAGTCGTTATCGCCGCGCGCCAGTTCGTTCCAGACGATCACCATCGCAATGCAACGGGCCAGGCCAATCAGGATCAAGCCGGTCATGTATTCCGGATAGTCGGCTAAAAATCCGATCGCCAAGCCGAACATCAACAGCGGACCGATCAGCCAGTTTTGCACCAGCGACAGCGCCAACACCCGGCCGTTACGAAACACGTCGCCGAGTTCCTCGTAACGCACTTTCGCCAGCGGCGGATACATCATCAAAATCAAACCGATCGCAATCGGGACGTTGGTGGTGCCGACCGAAGCCTGGGCGTTCAGGCGATTCACCTGTTCCGGAAACGCAAAGCCGATGCCCACACCCAGCAACATCGCGAGAAATATCCACAAGGTTAGGAAGCGGTCCAAAAACGACAAGCGCGGCTGCGGGCAGATTGGCAAATTCATCGTGGAAAACCTCGAACTGTTCGATCAGATAGGGCTGCAATTCGACGAAGGACCGCAGCAACTCGCGGCGCTATCGGTCGGCAAATCGGCGTCTTTACCGAATATCGGAATGCTTTTCAACGAATGAAAAGCTTCCCAGGGGACGCCTTGCGGATCGACCGTCCAGTATTTGTCCGATTCGGCGTAGCAGCAGGCGGCCTGTTTTTGCTCCATGATCGGCAACGCCGCCTGTTGCAGCACCTGCTGAATTTCGGTCAAGGCCTGCTCCGATTCGACTTGAATGCCGAGATGATCCACGCCCGCTGCTCGGCTCCGGTTGGAGATCGCGAAGTTGATGCGCGGATCGTCCAGCATCCATTTGGCGTAATCGTCGTGGACGACGCTGGGTTCGGCTTGGAACAGCGCACTGTAGAACGCAATGTTCCGTTGTAGATCGTCGACGGCAAGGTGAATATGGAAACGTTTCATAAGGCTGTTTTCTCCGCGAGAGGGGTTAAGGTAACAAGGCGCCGATGCGATCCAGTTCGGCCTTAAAACGCTCGGGATCGTTTTTCAATTCATTCAACGGCAAGTCCAGAAACCGCTCGATCCGGTAACGCACGATCCCGTAGGCAGTTTCGAAAGCGGCTTTGATTTGTTCCGGGCTGCCTTCGGCGTGCGCCGGATCGTCCACGCCCCAATGGCTACGCAAGGCCGGGCCGAGATAAGCAGGACAAGTTTCGTTGGCGGCATTGGCGCAGACGCTGATCACGATATCCGGGGTCACCGGCAAATCGTTCCAGGATTTGCTGAAATAACCGGCCGTGGATATCCCTTTTTCTTCGAGTATCGCCATCGCGCCGTCGTTCAGCCGGCCGATCGGCCGGCTGCCGGCGCTGATCGCGTGCCAGCCCTTGGGCGCCAAGTGATTGAAGATCGCTTCGCCCATCAGCGAGCGGCAGGAGTTGCCTGTACACAGAAATAAAACGTTCATACGGATGACCATGTTATGGGTTTGATTCAAGACTCGCCGTCGCCGCACGCCATTTGCTCCGGTCCGAAGCAGGCCGTCGGGCTGCCGGCGCAACACTCCTCGGTCAGATAGCCGATCAACTCGCGGATCAGGTTCAAATCAGCCCGATAGCGTTGAAAGCGGCCTTCCTGGGTGGCGTCAACCAGCCCGGCATGGGTCAGGGCTTTTAAATGAAACGATAGATTGGTCGGCGGCAAACCCAGTTCCGCGGCGATTTCGCCGGCAACTAAGCCCTGCGGCGCGTGTTTGACCAGCAACCGGAACACGTCCAAACGCACACCGGAAGCCAGAGATTCGAACAATTTAGCGGCTGATTCCTTATCCATCGGTTTAACTATTCAATAATTATTGTATAGTCTAAATATTTTTTCGGGTTTGGCAAGTCGGCACTGAGCAGTGGCTCGAATCGGATACTTGCAATCCTTAAGCACGACTCCGCCAAACGACGGCAAATCCGCGCCGTCGTTCACGGTCATTTATTTTGTGGCGAGTCTATGGAAATTTTTATAATGCGCTGTCCCTTGAATATTCGAGCAATGCCACGGTCACGATGAGCGAAACCCGCACGCTGCAACAAGCCTACCAAACCGCCGTCCAGCCGCCGCGCGACCCCGAGCGCCTAGCCCAAGCACTCAACGACTGGTACCAGCGCTGGCCGACGCGCAATTTCCTGCATCCCTGCGTCATCGACGGCAAGGCCGCGCTGGTTTGTCAAGCCGACTTGAGCGTCTCGGCGGCGGACGCTTATCGCGAACTGCTGGCAATCGCCGAGGCGCACGGCGTACTCCTGAGACAAGACCGGCGTTCGTCGGACTGTCCTCCGGCGCACGGCAACCGCCGCCGCGACGTCGGCTTGGTATTGACGTTTTGTATCGGCTTGCTGGGTTGGTCGCGGGCGGTCAGCGCCGACGACTTGCTCACGCCTCCGCCAAGTCCCGCCGCGCAGTTGGTGGCGCCACCGGCCGGCGCGATGCAGGCGATCGCCAGTCGAGACGAAGCCAACCATACCTTGATCAAGTTGCGAAGAACCCAACCGCCGAGCGCCGCCGACATCGCCAACGCCTATCAACAGGTCGCGAATCCGCAACCGGCGCCGGCCGACGCGGCAGCCGCGATACTGGATTTTCTGAAAAACGCCTATCGACCCGAGCTTGGCGAACCGGCCAGCGTCGCCGCCGATTTCGAGAGCATCGCGGCATACTACGCCCATTATCCGGCGGTCGCGGCACTAATCAGGGATCTGGACCAACAAAAAGTGCTGCTGAAATACCGCAAGAACACCTGGCAGGCGCAAGCCTGGGGCAACCAATACCGGGTCGATAGCGTGACGATTTATTTCGATACCCGACTAGGCGCGCAACTACTGGCCGAACCGGGCTGCGACGCCAACCCGGCCTGCGGCGTATCGCCGGCCGACGCGCTGCTGCACGAACTGCTGCACGCCAAACTGATGCTGTTGGATAGCGGCCATTTCATCGCCGGCGGCGGCATGGCGCAAAATCTTTACCCTTTCGAACACGAGCGGGAAGTCATCGCCGAGGAAAACCGGCTGTACCGCTCCATGAACCAAGAGGACGGTCTTGCCCGGCCCTTGCGCCATCGCCATAGCGGCCAATTGGCGGAAGTCAGTTGTCCGGCCTGCGCGCCGCACCAACAACTCGCCGCCGCGCCCTAAATCAACCCATTCGACTGGGGCAGCGCCTGCCGACTAAGGCGGGAGTGAGCCGTAGACCGGATTTGACAGGGGTTCCGGCTCGTATTGAAGAGAAGGAATGACGATAGCCCCGACCGGCACCGGTAACGGTGCCGGTCGGGGGCTACTACCGAATGTCGCGCCCGCCCGCCAATCAGCGCGGTCCGGACAGCGGCCGTTCAGATTAAGCCTGCAAGGCTTTCAACAAAGCTTGTAACCGGTCGTTGGCATCGCCGAACAACATGCGGGTGTTTTCCAGCACGAACAGCGGATTGCCGACGCCGGCATAGCCGGAGGCCATGCTGCGCTTCATGACGATGGTGGTGCCGCCCTTCCAGCATTCCAGCACCGGCATGCCGGCGATGGGACTGTTCGGGTCGTTCAATGCCGATGGATTGACGATGTCGTTGGCGCCGATGACGATAGACACATCGACGTCCGGAAAGTCGTCGTTGATTTCGTCCATTTCCAGCACGATGTCGTAAGGCACCTTGGCTTCGGCCAGCAACACGTTCATGTGGCCGGGCATCCGGCCGGCGACCGGGTGGATCGCGAAGCGTACCTTCTTGCCCTGTCCGACCAGCAACTTGGTGATTTCGTTGACGGTATGCTGGGCTTGAGCGACTGCCATGCCGTAACCGGGAATGATGACGATGTTCTTGGATTCGCGCAGCAGTTGCGCGGTTTCCTCGGCTTCGATCGGCTGAACTTCGCCTTCGATTTCCGCCGCCTCTCCGCCGCCGGCGGTACCGAAACCGCCCGCGATGACGCTGAGGAAATGGCGGTTCATCGCCCGGCACATGATGTAACTCAGAATCGCGCCGCTGGAACCCACCAGCGCGCCGGTGACGATCAGCAAGTCGTTGCTGAGCATGAAACCGGTCGCCGCCGCCGCCCAGCCCGAGTAGCTGTTCAGCATCGACACCACCACCGGCATGTCGGCACCGCCGATCGCCATCACCATGTGCACGCCGAACACCAGCGCGATGCCGGTCATGATCAGCAGCGGCGTCAACGCGTCGCCGGCTTCGGCGTTAACCAAGAACTGACGGCCCAGAATGAAGGTGGCGACGAACAGCGCCAGATTCAACCAATGCCGGGCCGGCAGCAATACCGGTTTGCCGGTGACCTTGCCGCACAGTTTGCCGAACGCGATTACCGAACCGGAGAAGGTCACCGCGCCGATGAACACGCCGATGTAGATTTCCAGCTCGTGTATGGTTTTTTCGACGCCGACCAACGTGGAATTATGATCGAGGAAACTGGCGTAACCGACCAACACCGCCGCCATACCGACCAGGCTGTGCATCAGCGCGACCAGTTCCGGCATTTGCGTCATTTCCACCCGCGCCGCCGCGAAGGCGCCGATCGAGCCGCCGATCAACAGCGCGCCGGCCAGAATGCCGAACGCTGTAACGTGACCGCCGAACACCGTCGCGACAATCGCGATCGCCATGCCCAGCATGCCGAAATAGTTGCCGCGCCGGGAAGTGTCCTGCCGGCTGAGACCGCTCAAGCTTAAAATGAACAGAATCGATGCCGAGATGTAAGACATCGTAACTAAACCTTGTGCCATGTTGCCTACTCCTTATTTTCTGAACATTTCGAGCATGCGCCGGGTGACCAGAAAGCCGCCGGCGATGTTGATGGACGCGATCAAGATGGCCACGCCGGACAATACCGTAATCACTAAATTATTCGGCGTCGACACTTGCAGCAAGGCACCGATGACGATGATGCCGCTGATCGCGTTGGTCACGCTCATCAACGGCGTATGCAGCGAAGCGGTGACGTTCCAGATCACTTGATAACCGACAAAGCAAGCCAGCACGAACACGGTGAAATGCGACAGGAACGACGCCGGCGCGACCGCGCCCATGCCGAACAAGGCGGCGCCCGCCAGCAGAATCGGCAGCAGTTGCGCCAGCGCCGATTGGGGTTTCTCCACTTTGGGCTCGACCGCCGGCGCTTCGGTCAGCGGTTTCGGGCTGGCGGAGAGTTTCGGCGGCGGCGGCGGCCAGGTGATCTTGCCTTCCTTGATCACGGTGGCGCCACGGATCACTTCGTCGTCGAAATTGACGTTGAGCGTGCCGTCCTTGGTCGGACACAAGTCGGTCAGCAAGTGGCGCAAGTTAGTGGCATACAGTTGGCTGGACTGGTTGGCCAGCCTACTGGGCAGATTGGTGTAGCCGATGATGGTGACGTCGTGCTTGACCACCACCCGGTCTTTTTCGGTCAGCGCGCAGTTGCCGCCTTGCTCGGCGGCCAAATCGACGATGACGCTGCCGGGCTTCATCGATTTCACCATGCCGGCGGTAATCAGTTCCGGCGCGGGTTTGCCGGGAATCAGCGCGGTGGTGATGATGATGTCCACTTCCATCGCCTGACGGGCGAACAGCGCCATCTCGGCTTCGATAAACTCCTTGGACATGGTTTTGGCGTAACCGCCGCTGCCGGAACCGTCTTCATGAAAATCCAGCATCAGAAATTCGGCGTCCATGCTTTCGATTTGTTCCTTGACCTCTGGGCGAGTGTCGAAGGCGCGGACGATGGCGCCCATGCCCTTGGCCGCGCCGATCGCCGCCAAACCGGCCACGCCGGCACCGATGACCAAGACCTTGGCCGGCGGTATCTTGCCAGCGGCGGTGATCTGACCGGTGAAAAAACGACCGAAATGCTGGGCGGCTTCGATCACCGCCCGATAGCCGGCGATATTGGCCATCGAGCTGAGCGCGTCCATTTTCTGGGCTCGCGACATGCGCGGCACGCTATCCATCGCCAACACTGTGGCGTTTTTAGCCGCCAATTGCTGCATCAGCGCGTCGTTTTGGGCCGGCCAAATAAAGCTGATCAGGGTCTGGCCGTCTTTCAGCAATTCCGCTTCGTCTATCGCCAGTTCCGGGTGACGTTCCGGCGCCCGGACTTTCATAACGATATCGGACTCCTGCCAGACTGCCTTGGCGTCCGGCAGAATCTTGACGCCGACTTCCTGGTAGGCTTCGTCGCTGATGTTCGCCGCCGCGCCGGCGCCGGATTCCACGCCGACTTCGAAGCCCAGCTTAATAATTTTTTCCGCCGCTTCCGGCGTGGTAGCGACGCGTTTTTCGCCGTCGTGAATTTCTTTGGGTACGCCGATTCTCATGTTGTCTCCTGTCGTTGTTATAGGGAGGAATATGGCTAACCAAACTTCAACGTTGCCCGGCGACGTAGCAGCGGCCAAACGGCCGCGACGACTCGGACGGCAACCGGTTAAGCTTAACCCATCCGGCGCGGGCCGGGTCAATTATTCAGGCGGCGATTTTCCCGAGTTTGGCATTGAACGGCGCCGATTTTGATCGGCTACGAGAAGTCGGGCGACGGTTAGGCCACGAAGAGCGGACTTCGCCGTGCCGCGCGAACAGCCCTGGTCGGGCCGGCATTGCAAGGCCGGGACTAGCGCGTCATCAACGCCAACAAGCCTTGCATCAACGCCAACGGCGTCGGCGGACAGCCGGGAATCGTCGCATCGACCGGAATTACATTCGCCACCGCGCCGCAACTGGCGTAGGACACGCCGAACTCGCCGCCGCAAGTCGCGCAATCGCCGACCGCCACTACCCACTTAGGATCCGGCGTGGCCTGGTAGGTCCGGATCAACGCGGTCTGCATGTGCCGCGATACCGGCCCGGTCACCAACAACACATCGGCGTGGCGCGGCGAAGCGACGAAGTGAATCCCGAAGCGCTCGATGTCGTAATACGGGTTGTTCAGCGCGTGAATTTCCAACTCGCAGCCGTTGCAGGAACCGGCATCCACCTGACGAATCGCGATGCTGCCGGAAAACTTGCGGTCGACGTGCCGCTTGATTTCAATGCCCAGGGCCTCCAACTCCGCGTCCTTGGGCACGCTCACCCGCTCGGTGACGATGCCGGTGGTCAGGATTTTCTTAAACTGTTTCAGCATGGCCGCTACCTATAAGTCGTTGCCGGAATAGGAGCCGTTCACGGATTTGTTGCACACCGGAAAATCCGGCACGATGTTGTTCAACACCAATCTTTCCAGTGCCGGCCAGTTCAACTGACTGGGATCGCGCGGATAGAACCGGGCGATGCGGTTGCCGGCTTCGAAAGCCACGAAGCTGACGATCTCGCCGCGCCAGCCGTCGACGATGCCCAGGCCCCGGCTGCCGGCGGCCGGGATGAGCCACTCGCCGACCAGCGCGCCCGGCGCCAGCCGGTCGATAAACTGTTCGATCAGCTTCATCGAGGCGATGATTTCCTTGTAACGCACCCAAAAGCGCGAGGCGATATCGCCCTGATTTTCCAACGCCACCTTGAACCCGACCGCGTCGTAGGGCGGATAGGCTGCGTCGCGGCGGACATCGAAATCCTGACCGCTGGCCCGACCGACGTAGCCGACCACGCCGTAGGCGGCGGCGATGTCCTCGGACAAAAACCCGGCGGTATATAGCCGGTCTTCCAGCGACGAATTCAAATCCAGCGTGGTCATTAGGTCGGCCAATTCGTCTCTGAGCTTGACGATACCGACGCGCATGGCTTGGCATTGCTCAGCCGACAAGTCCGATGTCACGCCGCCAGGAACGACGCAATCCATCATCAGCCGATGCCCGAACATCGCGGCCTGGGTGCGCAACCAGTCTTCGCGCAATCGGGTAAATTGGATTTGCGCGAACGTAAACGCCACGTCGTTGCAGATCGCGCCGATGTCGCCAAGATGATTGGCGACCCGCTCGCGTTCGGCCAGAATGCCGCGTATCAGCGCCGCGCGCGGCGGAATGTCAACACCGGCCGCCCGCTCCATCGCCATGCAGGCGGCCCAGGCGTGTCCGACGGTCGTATCGCCGGACACCCGGCCGGCCAACCTGGCCAAGCTAAGCGGATCGCGGCCCTCGGCGATTTTTTCGATGCCTTTATGCACGTAACCCAGGCGTTCTTCCAAATTCAGTATCAATTCGCCGACCGCCTGAAACCGAAAATGGCCGGGTTCGATGATGCCGGCATGGACCGGACCGACCGGGATTTCGTAGGTGCCGGCGCCGTGCGATTTCACGAAGGCATAATCCATGTCCGGCGGCGTCACGCTTTCCGGGCGGCCCTCGACTGGAAAATCCTTGCGCAACGGATGTTGGTGTTTGTCCCACGCCTTGTGGCGCGTCCACGGCCGGTTATCCGGATGGCCGACGAACTGGATGCCGAACATATCCTGGGTGTTGCGCTCACTGCGATTGGCGGCCGGATACACGCCGGCCTGACTGGGCACTTCCGGCTTTGCCGGACCCAGCTCGGTTTGCGCCCAAAGATAAACGCCGTGTTTTTCCAGCAATACATGCACGACAAAACTGGCCGCGCGTTGTTCGGCCCAGCCGGCCGACCAGCGCACGCTATCGGCTAGCGCCAGCTCGGCCAACATGCGCCAATGTTCGGAAGCCACCCGCCAACGGAAAATGGCGTCGCCGGCGGCATCCGATTCGACGGCGACGCCGGCCGCCGAGAGGGATGAGCGCAAGGCTTCGGTCCAATTCGGATTGCTCATAGCGGCACGCTCCCGGAAATCAACTGCGTGGCTTGCGAAAACCAATTCGCCAGAAAATCGGGAATTGCCAGACCCAACCACAATACCAGCGCCAGATGAATCATCACCGGCCACAGATTGGCTTTAATCGGCTGCTGGCCCTCGGGGCGCTCGCCGTAGACGATGGGTTGAATGTGCCGAAACAGCCCGGCGAAGGCGACGCCTATTCCCAGCAACAATACCGGCGCCAGCCACGGATAACTATGCATCGTCGCCACCAATACCAAAAATTCGCTGGTAAACACGCCGAACGGCGGAAAGCCGGCAATCGCCACGGTACCGATCAACAGCCCCCAACCGATCTCGGGTTGAGTTTTGATCAACCCGCGGATTTTCTCCATCTGCTGGGTGCCCGCCAGTTGCGCGGCATGGCCCACTGTCACGAAGATCGCCGATTTGGTCAACGAATGCACCGTCATGTGCAGCAGCGCCGCGAAGGTCGCCGATGCGCCGCCCATGCCGAAGGCAAAGGTCATCACGCCCATGTGCTCTATCGACGAGTAACTGAACAAGCGCTTGATGTCTTTTTGCCGGTGCAAAAACAAGGCGGCCACCAAAAACGACAGCAAGCCGAATCCCATCATCAACAAACCGGCCATGTTGGTGTGGGTGGCGCCGTCCACCAGCATCTTATTGCGCACCACCGCGTACAAGGCGTCGTTGAGCAACAATCCGGACAACACCGCCGACATCGGCGTCGGGCCTTCGGAATGGGCGTCCGGCAACCAGTTGTGCAAGGGCACCAAACCAATCTTGGTGCCGTAACCGATCAACATGAACACGAAGGCCAACTCCAAAATTTCCGGATTCAAACGCGCGGCGTTGTCGAACAGCACCGACCACAGCAAGGCGTTATCGCCGTCGCCGATCTGCACCGCCGCGTAATACAGCAAGATCGTGCCGAACAAGGCCTGAGCGATACCGACCCCGCACAGAATGAAATATTTCCAGGCGGCTTCTATCGATTCCGGTGTGCGGTAAAGGCTGACCAATAATACGGTCGCCAGCGTCGCCCCCTCCATCGCCACCCACATCACCCCCATGTTGTTGGTCGTCAATACCAGATACATTGCCAGCATAAAGCCTTGATACATCGAGTAGTAAAGCTTCAGCCGCTTCTCGGTCAATTTACCCCGGTGCTTTTCGTGCTCCATGTAAGGCGCGGAAAAAATCGAGGTGGTCAAGCCGACAAAGGCGGTCAACACGATCAGATACACGTTGAACGAATCGACGATGAAGGCCTTGCCGGCCGACAGGATGGTGCCGTTGTTCAACACATTGACCGCCAGCCAAATCGTCGCCAGCAACGTAACGGCGTTGAAGCGCACGTTGAGTTGGCCGGTTTCGCGCTGGTGGCCGACAAACGCGAAAAACAGGATGCCGATCAGCGGAATCAGCATGACCAGATAAGCGGCGATCATCGGTCCACCTCGTGCAAACGGTTCATGCGATCGACATCCAGCGAGTCGATGCTGGTGCTGATATGAAAGAAAAAGATCCCGAACAACACCGCCGCGACCAGCACGTCGAAGGCTATCCCC
Source organism: Methylomonas sp. MS20 (assembly GCF_050275925.1). Taxonomy (NCBI): domain Bacteria; kingdom Pseudomonadati; phylum Pseudomonadota; class Gammaproteobacteria; order Methylococcales; family Methylococcaceae; genus Methylomonas; species Methylomonas sp. MS20. The sequence goes on along the minus strand of NZ_CP189962.1, from coordinate 1,506,533 downwards.
AATTCGACGACCATCGGCATGCCGCGCGTGGCCACGATGGCGGCGAAAAACAATCCGTTTTCGATGGACATGAAGCCGACCACGTGGGCAATCGCCTGGCGATGCGAAATCATCAACAACATCCCCAGCAGCACCACCGACAGGCTGACCGCCAACGCATTCAACATCACCGCCGACGAGGTCTGCACGATGGGATGCAGCACGTAATAGCTGAACACCATCAGCGCCGCGCCGCCCAGCATCACGAAGGTGTTATTCTTCAAAGCCTCCACGTCGCGGTGCAAATTCAGCAACAGCACCTGCCGCCGCAGCATCCACGGAATGAACAACACCTTCAGTACCAAGGTCAACAGCGCGGAAATGTAGAGATGATGGCTATCCAGGCTGTAGGCCGCCAAGGCCGTGGTCAGCGTCAACAGCAAACCTTGCAGCGCGAACACGAAGATCAGCCGCAACAAACGGCCCTGCCCCAGCATCAGAAACGAAGTCAAACCGACCAGCGCGGCCATCGACAAAATCGCCTGGGTGTAAAAATCCTGTTGTTCGAGATTCATCAGCGCGCCGCCTCCAAGATGATGTGACTCAACATGCCCAACAAACCCAGCAGGTAGGCGAAGCTGAGATATTCCTGCACCCGAAACAAGCGCATCTTCGCCACCAGGGTTTCCGAAATCGCCAAGCACACCGCCAACACCGCCAACTTGCCCGCAATCGCCAGCAAGCCGTAGCCAAGCGCCGGCAACGTCAATTCCCGCGCGATACCCCAAGGCGCGAAGATATTGGCGAGCAACACCCCGTACAACGCCAACTTCAACTGACTGGCCCACTCGATCAACGCCAAATGGCGGCCGCTGTATTCCAGGATCATCGCTTCGTGGATCATCGTCAGCTCCAGGTGAGTGGTCGGGTTGTCGACCGGAATCCGGCCGGTCTCGGCAATCGCCACCAGCATCAGCGCGAACATCGCGAACACGAAGGACGGCCTTAACACCAAGCCTTCGTAGAGTACATGTTCGATCGCCAGCGACAGATTGGTGGTCGATGCGGTCATCGTCAGCGTAAACACCGCCATCAGCATTGCCGGTTCGGCCAGCGACGAAATCGTCATTTCCCGCGACGCGCCCATGCCGCCGAACGCGGTCCCTATGTCCAACGCGGCCAGCGCCAGAAAAAACCGGGCAAACGCAAAAAATCCGACCAACACAATCACGTCGGCGCTGGCCGAGGTCGGCAAGTCCACCGCTATCAACGGCACCACCGATGCGGCCAGCACCATCGCCGAAAACACGATATACGGCGTGTAGATGAATAGCCACGAAGCATGTTCGGCCACAACCGGCTGTTTACGGGTTAACTTAAGCAAATCGCGATAGGGTTGCAGCAAGGACGGCGCCCGGCGATTTTGCAAATGGCATTTGCACCATTTCAACCAACCGCTCAGTAGCGGCGCCAAGGCCACGAACAGCGTGGTTTGAATCACGGCAACGAACCAGTTCATAGGCTGACCACCCACAACATCAAAATTAACGTAGCAAACGAGTAACCGAGATAAACCCGGATATTACCGGTCTGGATGCGGCCAACCAGCCTGGCCAGTTGATTGATGCCATGGGCAATGGGTAGATAGAGCCTGGGCCAGCTGTGATCCTGCACTTGCAGGCGGTAATGAATCGCCGCGACCTCGATGTCCCCGGCACCGTGCAGGTCTTTATCGATTTGCTCGTCGATCAACCAGACCTTGGCGAAAATGCGCCGGAACGGCATCGTAAACGCGCTGCAACTGTATTGCATGCGCGCGTTCAAACCGCCGAAGCCGCAATCCCAAGCCGGCGCGCGGCGCATGGTTTTAGTTTCCGGGTTGCGGCGCAGATACCAGAACGCCGCGCCGGACGCCAACAAAACGCTGATCAACACCAACAGCGGCGCGTAGGATGCCTGTTGATGCGACACCGGCGCCAGCCGCAACCAGCTCAGCGCGGTGTCGTTGGGCAAGGCTTGACCCAACAATTGCCTGGCCACCTGATTGAGTAAGTCAATGATGAAAGCCGGAAAAATCCCGATGAAAAAACACAAGCCAGCCAACAATTTCAAGGCCAACAGCATGCCGCGATCGTCCACTTCCTGGGCTTTTTCGGCGTTGCGCGAACGCGGCAACCCCAGGAAAATCATGCCGAACACTTTGACGAAGCAAGCCGCCGCCAAGGCCGCGGTCAACGCCAGGGCCGCCGCCGACACCGGTATCAGACTGCGCAGCACGCCGTTTTCCAGCGCGTCCACCTGCAGTGCGGTCTGGAACGCCAGCCACTCCGACACAAAGCCGTTGAACAGCGGCAACGACGAGATACTCATGCAGCCAATCAGGAACAGGAAACTGGTCTTGGGCAAGCGTTGGATCAGCCCACCCATCGTATCGATATTCAAATCGTGAACCTGATGCTGCAGTATGCCGGCCCCTAAAAACAGCAGGTTTTTGAACAAGGCGTGATTGAAGGCGTGAAATAAGGCCGCCAATAAGCCCAAGGCCGCCAGCTGCGGAAAGCCGTTGGCCATGAAGATCACCGCCAAGCCCAGCACCATGAAGATAATGCCGATGTTTTCCACCGAACTGTACGCCAGCAGGCGTTTCAGGTTAGGCTGCATCATCGCGTACAGAATGCCGCCCAAGGCCGAGAACGTGCCCAGCACCAACAGCACGACGCCCCATTGCCAATGCACGTCGCCCAGCAAATCGAAGCAAAACCGGATCAGTCCGTAGACGGCCACCTTCAGCATGACGCCGCTCATCAGCGCGGAAATATGCGACGGCGCGACCGGATGCGCTTCCGGCAACCAAACATGAATCGGCACGATGCCGGCCTTCATGCCGAAACCCAACAAGGCCAGCACGAAAGCCAAGGTCGCCCAATTCGAGGACAGTTGCGCTTGACGCAAGGCGTCGAAGGTAAAGCCGTCGGTAAAGGCCGCCAACACCCCAAATCCCAGAATGATGGCGAGCGCGCCGACCTCGGCCATCAGCAAATACAGAAAAGCGGCGCGGCGGTTGGCCGGGTGTTCGTGCTGAAACGCCACCAGGAAATAACTGGCGACCGACATCAGCTCCCAGGCGATCATGAAAAAGAAGGCGTCGTCCGCCAGTAGAACCAACAACATACCGGCAACGAACAGACCGGTGAACAAGCCCAACACCGCGAACGGATGTTTTTCTTCTTGATAGGCCGCCACATAACCCGGCCCGTACAGGCTGACCGCGCCAACGGCGATGCCGATTATCAAGTAGAAGAAACCGGACAGACCGTCGAAACGTACATGCCAAGGCAACCACGGCAAGCCCAAGCCAATTCGGTCGGTGACCACCGAGGTTTGACCCAACAGCACCCACAAACCGGCCAGAATCGCGGCGACGCCCGCCGCACCCAGCAACCTGAATACCGTGGTTTTCAGTAACGCCGCGTATCGGCTTTCTTCCAGCCAGGCATCGGCGCTAGTCCAACATCGCCTGCCGGCCGGCCAACGCCGGAACGCGGCGTGGCCTAGCCGAAGCAAACCGGCGCGGCGGTTGACCAGCAGCGCCAGCAGCCCGGACGCAAAACTCAACAGCACCGCGGCATAGGCCAATATCAACACCATGAGGCTATCTCTCCGTTTTCAGCCGGATTCGCTACCGAATCGCTCATTGCCACACCTCGCCGATCTTGTGTTACGACAGATGCGCTCAGGCAATACCCGAGCCAATCGCGCCAACACCCTTACAAAACAAGCGACCGCATCATCGTCGTGCGCTTAATCGACGCTCCAGCGAAACTTTTGGTTGATTTCAACCGGCGCAATTGGTTGATCCGAACCAGTTTCACCACACCCAAGCAGTCGCCTCCCCCTCGAGCTACGCAAAGCAGCGGAACGACTTACGCCACACGGTCTGACGAACACTGTACGCCCACTTTCCGGTGTCAAGTGAGTTATCTCGCAACGCGCCGATGCCGTTATTCACAGACACCAACCGGCGCTGGATTTATTGTTTCATCACGCCGACACGGTTGCGGATATCAGTAGAAATGACCGGCGGCACGGGATTCCAGTCCTTAGAGCCGGCGCGTCGTTGCCAAGCGTGCCATTCGAACTCAACCCATTCCGGAGACATGCGCGATGAGCCAGCCGATTTTGGAAAGGTCTCGGACCGACGACACCCAACACAGCGGCGGCTGCCCGTTTCACGCCGACTTGACCGAAACGCCGGAACTGGCGGAACTGAGCCAGGACGATTGGCTGTTTCTGCCGATGCACAAACGCACGATCGCCCAATACGTCACCAACGAGACCGGCGCCACCGAACTACGCCTGTATTACGAAGACAAGGAAATCAGCTTCGACGAACCCGAGTTGTTCGCATTCGGCGAAAACCTGGCCAAGCAAGCCAGCTTTCCAGCCATAAGCGCCACCGGTTGGGGCCAGGGCTACGATTGGCCGGTGGTTAAGGATCTGCTCGAAGAGTTGATTCTACAAGGCATCCTGCAAACCACCAACCCGGCACCCGCCCCTAAAATGGCGCAAACCGGCGCCAACCACCTACTACCAACGGCTCCCGGTCAATCGCCGCGCACTTGGTTCGAATGCGAGGCCATCATGGCCGAACTGACCGGCCGACCGGTGGAATTGGGCTATCTGGAATTGATGATCCCGGTATTTCGGGTGGCTCATATCGCCATGGATAACGAAGGCCGCCAAGTCGGCGAATCCAACGTCTTCCCGAAACCGTTGCGCGTCGAAGTGCCGACCGAATGGACGACCTGCCCCTACCCCGGCAGCCGCTACCAAAACGAGCGGCCGATGAATTTGACCGCGCTGAAAAGCATGGGCCAGCATTGGTTGCCGGCGATGGCCGCCTTGCTGCAAATCCGCGAAGCCTATCTGCGGCGTTTTCCGGAAGCCCGCGCCGGCTGGACCGTCGGCCATTTGGAGCGCTTGTCGGCGCTGGTGCTGGCGGTTCCGGCCTACCAACTGATGAAAACCGCGCCCCGCGTCGCGAACGGCGAGTTGCATCCGGTGTTGTCGTCGATGTACCGCGTCACCGACGGTGTGCGGATGACCACCCATCAAATGCTGTTCCTGCCGGTCGTCGAAACCACGCTCGCCCCGGACGCGCCGATGACAGCCCAAGGCATTTACGACTACGCCGAACGCAACTACGTGTTTCAGTCCGCGCACGGCGTTTGCGCAGGACCGCGCAAGATGATCGAAGAATTTTTGGGCGTGCTGGTCGACGGCACGACGCTGGCCGGCATGGACGACGTTCCGCAAGCCCCGGAGGTCGCGGCCGCGCTGGACGCATTGCCGGCCGCGCTGGATTACGGTCTGTACGGCTTGCAGGCCCACGCCATCGCTTTCTCGGTATGGCCGCTGATGAGCCGCCATTACGAAGAGATGTGGACGATTTTGGATACCTGGCCGAACGTCGATTCCGAGCGATTTAACGCGTTCAAGGCGCTAGTGCAAACTCAGATCAAACAGTTGCAATCCAAATCGCTGATCGCTAGCGAAGCATGGCGGGCCGATCGGGAAAAGGTCTACGCCGACATGTATCAAAAAACCTGCGAAGGTTTGGGACTGACGGCGAATGCCGACAGCTTGGCCGAACGCATCGCGCCGCCGGCGGTTAGCGCCTATCACCGGATCGCCGAGGCGCAATTGCGCGGCATCTTGAGTACGCAATTCGGCCGACCGGCCTACGAAGCGGCGGCGTTCGAGCGCTTGATTCGCTGCTTGATGAAATATTTCCGCCGCGAGCAAGGCATTTTGGCCGCCGCCGAACAAACCCAGCAAGCGATCAATCGGCTGCTCGGCCGCCCGCAACCCGAGCGCGAATTCTCGGCGGCGGATTTGAATATCTACAACCTGCTGCTCGGCGAAGTCCAGCGTATTCCGCACATCGGCGAAGTCTTCGAGCAATTGTTCCACGTTGAGATACGGGTGACCAAGAGCAACATCGACATTCGCGAGCACGGCTAGCCCGGCACGCGGCCTCGGCTAGGGATGGCCGAGCGCCTGTAACGATTATGTTCGCGTTAATCACGGCAGGGATGCACGACCGTCGCCTCTGGCATCGCTTAGCCAGGACTCGGCTGGCAGGACGCTTAGCCATCGCCATCCGCGGCTACCGGGCCTGAGCGATCGATACCGGGACGGCGGCGACGATTGACGCGAACATAGCCTTTCGGGCAGGCCTATCGAGTTGGGGCCGGACGCGCGGGCGGATCGGCCGGATGGTTTAACGGGGCGTCAACCCTATTCCGGCGTGGCGCCAGCGATTTTGAATTTAGAGGATGGTCGGACCGCGCCGGTGTAGCGGATCGCGGGCGGTCAAACTCGAACCGGATCAGTCGGCATGGGGCCGGCGAATCGACGTGCGATGGGCACGGGTATAAAGAGGAGAGTGTCATGAAAGTAAAATCCAACATTCGTGCTGGTTTGGCTGTCAAATTGGGCAGTTCAGTCGGCGGCCGTTGCAGCGGCGGCATCGTACTGGCCTAAGCCAAAACCCTAGAGGGAAAAGGACGTCCCTCGCTTCTTGGCTCGGCCGGCCACCAGCCGGCCGAGCCAACCTTATTTTGAAACACTAATAACGCCCGGACCGGTTTCTCCAAACCCAAACCGCGGAATCAACGGCGAGATTGCAAGCCATCCTTCGTCACGGCAACCCGGTCTCGCAGGGGTTGCGATCCAAGCATTCCGGGACATGATCGAATAAACATCAAGAGGACTGTCATGTACCGCCACCTGTTTAGCGCACGCACCATCGAACCGGCCGCCCATTCCCGAGCCGCCAGGATTTTTCTGAACACCGCCTTGATAACCGGCCTGCTGGCCGATGCCGGCGTCTCCGCCAATACCACCATCGTGCAAGCGCCGGCCGACGCTCGCTCGTTCGGCTTGGAATCCTTGCGTCTGGCCGTGCGACAAGACGGCGGCGCGCCGCTGCCGGAAGGACTGGACCGCTTCGTCAAGAACCGCGAAGCGGCCCTGCAACTGGGCAAGGCGCTGTTCTGGGACAGCCAAATCGGCAGCGACGGCGTGCAGGCCTGCGCCAGTTGCCATTTTCACGCCGGTGCCGACAGTCGCGCTAAAAATCAACTCAACCCCGGCTTTCTCGCGGTAGCCAATGCCAAAACCAATCCGATCGACGGTTTTGCCAACGCAAACAAAATCAATGCCGCCGATTTCGAAATCAAGGGCCCGAACGCCAGGTTAACCCGCCAGGACTTCCCGTTCGTCAAGACCATCGACAGCGTGGTCCAAGGCGCCAATAGCGCCATCGATCCCAGCACCGGTAACAGCAACGACATCGCCGGCTCGATGGGCATGTTGTACACCTTTTTCGACCACGTAAACCCCGGCCTCGCCGTCGATAGCGGCACGCCGGTCCAGGACCCGGTCTGGAACCTGTTCGGCAAGAAGAACGTGCGCCGCTCGGTCCCGCGCAACGCGCCGTCGGTGATCAACGCGGTGTTTAATTTCAGCAACTTCTGGGACGGCCGCGCCAATCCGCATTTCAACGGCCAGGACGGTTTCGGCGACCAAAATCCCAACGCCGCCATCGTCGTCAACACGCCGGACGGATTGGCCCTGGAACAAATCTCGCTGGCCCAGGCCAGCTTGGCGTCGCAGGCGATGGACCCGACCGTCAGCTTCGCGGAAATGTCGTTCGGCGACCCGCATCAAAAATCCACGTCCGACCCCAGCCTGCCCAACGGCCGCAGCTTTCCGGAAATCGGCAAAAAGCTGTTGGCGGCGTCCGCCGCGTCCGGCAAACCCTTGACGCCGCTGGGACAACAAGTCGTGCATCCCGAGGATTCGGTGCTGGGCGGCCTCGCCAAGGCGCCCTATCGCGGCCTGGATACGACTTACGCCGATTTGATCAAGGCCGCGTTTAACGACCAATATTGGGAATCCGACGAAGCCATCGAAGCGCCCGGCATCGTCTTCAACCAAATGGAATACAACTTCAGCCTGTTTTTCGGGCTGGCGGTGTCGCTGTACGAATCGACGTTGGTCTCCGACCGCAGTTATTTCGACGTCTGGATGGAAACCGGCCGATTTAATGCAGGCTTCGGCGACAAGGAACTGGCCGGCTTGAATCTGTTCGTCAACCAGGGCCAGTGCGTGCAATGCCACGCCGGTCCGGAACTGACCAAAGCCTCCATCCGCGCCGCCAACCAGGGTAAAAACCTGATTCGGCCGATGACTATGGCCGACGGCAGCGCCCTTTACGATAGCGGCTTCTACAATATCGCGGTGACGCCAACCACCGACGACTTGGGCCGAGGCGGCTCGGACAATGCCAATCTGCCGCTGGCGTTTGCTCGGCAGGCGCTGATGCAGCGCCGGAATTTCGAAGCCAATCAAGCCTTGCCGGCCGACGAGCCGCGAAAACCCGACCCGATTCCGTTCCCAATTCTGGGCAACGATGCGATTCCAGCGCTGAGCGAAGACGGCAACAGCGCGGTCTGCACGGATGCCAACCATAATCAGATCTGCGATCCCGACGAAATCCTTAACCGGGACTTTAAACGGGCGGCGGTCGATGGCGCTTTCAAAACCCCCGGCCTGCGCAACAGCCAATTGACCGGCCCCTACTTTCACAACGGCGGCGTCGCGACGTTACGGCAGGTGGTGCAGTTTTACAATCGCGGCGGCAACTTCTGCCACTTCAATGCGTCCGACCTCGCCCCCAACATCAAACCGTTGGGCTTGACCGACCGGCAAGAGGAAGAACTGGTCGCCTTTCTGGTGTCGTTGACCGACCAACGCGTGCGCTACCAAAAAGCGCCGTTCGACCATCCGGAACTGCGTCTGCCGATCGACGGCCGCCCCTACCAACCGCTGGCGAGAATCGGCGCGGTCGGCGCGAGCGGCTCCCACCACCCGCTGCCCACCTTCCTGGACCTGGACCCCAACGACGCGATCCTGACGCCGACGGGCAGTTGCGTATTGGAATAAACGGCAATCGCGGACAAGGCGTCAAGGTCTTGGTACTGGAGCCCAGCGGCCAATTCGCCGTCGGCCGGCAAGCCGCTGATTTGAACCATCCCGATTTAATCGGCAATCAAAGCGCCCATTTCGTCGATACCCACGACCATTCGGTTCACGCCACGGCCGTGGGTAAGCAGGAAGGATTTAATCCTATTCGCCCCGGGACGAGCACTGACGTAAAATAATTATAAATCAACGACTAGCGAATAGACCAATGCTTGAATCAGCTGACTTCAGCCGATGTCATTGATTTGTCATTTTTATAAAATACGCTCTTTTGCACATCTTCATTCGGTTCGCTTATTCGCGCCAACATGCCCCTCGAAAAAATACTGCTCGTTCTTAGCGTTATGGCCCTGTCGGTACTGGGTTGGTACATCTACACGCCGCCTTACCATTCACCGCGCGAGTATCCGCCGCTAGCGGAAGCCGATCGGCAACGCATGGATTTGCAGTTGTTCAACGAGCTGGCGGTCAACGGTTCAAGGCCGCCGCTTTATACGGTCGAAAGGCGCCGGCAATTGATCCTGGACATGGCCAAACAAGGCTTCGAAGTAGCCGATCTGGCGTATCAACTGTTGAATATCGGCCCCACCGTTAATTCCGGTCGGCATTGGCTGATGCCGTGGGAGCGCTCGGCTTACCACCATTTGCGCAGGCTGGCCGACGCCGGCGACCCATCGGCGCAATGTTTGGCGGCGTTGGTGATCGCCCGCTGGGATTTGGACATGCGGAATTACGAACGTTATGTCGTGCAGGCGGCGAATGCCGGGCAGCCTTATTGCACCAATATATTGAGTGGGTTGTTGACCATACATATTGGCCCACAAGAGCCTATACCAACACCTTATTGGCAAACGATTCCCCAGAATGATCTCAAAGGCAGAGAATTAAAGCTATTGGCTGCAAAGATGGGGGTAGAAACAGCACAATTATATCTGGTGAGTTTTTTTCACAGGGGATTCAAGGTTATCCATTAAATATTGGTAAAGCAACGTGTTGGCTTAGCTCGGCAGAACAAGCAGATACGGGTGGAACTCTGACAGAAAAATCCAATTTGATTTGGTTAACCCAACAGGCGCGAGGAAAAGGCATCGATATTTCGGAACATTACGACCCAAAGCAATGGTGTGAAACCAAACTGACTAACTGATTAAATATTTATACAAGGAACTGGATATGACAGGTCAAACCGTTCAACCTAAAAAGAGCAGTTTGGCGATGAAAAATCCCGTTCGTCCTGAGCTTGTCGAAGGGCGCGCGGGATTTTTCATTCACCCGTTTGGTGAGTGTATTGCGAGCCGTCCATGCTTCGACGTTGCTCAGCACGAACGGCCCGCAATACACGCCAACTGCCCTTTTTAGGTTCAACAATGGACAAATCAATACAACCAATTACGTCAGAACTATATTAGCGTTAACAACACAATAAAAATTTATTCTAAAGGCGACTCTCCCGCTCTATTCGAAGCCCAACGCCTGCAACTCCGCTTGGAATATCAAATCAACCAGCATATCGATTCAGCCTATACGCCGGAGTTAATAGATACATATCAAGCCTACCAAAATCAAAAAATTGGAATCCAAACTAACATCCCCATAGACGGTATCCTCTACAACAACATCGGTCAACCGCTGATCTGGGACCCCAATACCCACTGGGGTCAGTTCAATCAATTTCGCGAGATCCGAAGTTTTATCCGCAGTGTGGCCGACTTTCATCTGGCGAGTTGTTTGTTGATTGAACGAGTTACTTACCTTCGATCTAACATATTTCTCTCTGGCAGGGTTAGGAAAGTCCATTTCATTCGTTAGGCATGCGCTAAAATGGATAAAGACTTGAGTACCTCAAAGAAAACTGCCATAGCCTGCATACTTTGGTTTGCACTTTGCGCTGTTGCATTTAGCAATGCGGGCTTTAATATTTTTTTTCTTATTGCTTTACCAATTGCCGGTATATGGTGGATGGTTTGGTTCGTGCGATTAATGATTTATCGGTCCCGCCAATACCAGGCTAAAAATAAAAATATCGGCACGAAATATACTTGGATTTATTGGGCATTAGAACCAGCCACGCTAATAGTGTCTTTGGTTTTATCGAATTTTGGCGTTTTTTCTTATATTCGATTTATGGCAAGCGAACAGGCTCTTACAAACTATGCGGAGCATGTTCGTGCCGGAAAAGTTGATCTTGCTTTTGAGTTTCAACACCCGCCGCGTCAAGTCGGCTTATACACGGTGACGGTCACAGATTTACTGGCTGATGGAACGGTAAGAATGATTACATCTTCACATTCGGTTATGGATAAAGCTGGTTTTGCTAATTCACCAAATAATCCACCACTGAAGCTGGGCGAAGATTCTTATAAACATATTTATGGACGATGGTGGTATTGGTATGAAAGCTGGTAATTCCATGCCCAAACGAGTCAGGGCGAGTTTCTCTCGGATCCTCCCCACACGACCTATGCGGGTCCGCTGTGCAAGTAGATGAAACACGGTAATGACAACGTACCCACTGGTCTTTGATCGACACTAATCCCTCCGACATTAACCACGCGTTATTCATTGCCATCTGCGTAATTGGTGTCCGCGACATGGCGTAAGGCCCTTTCGAACTGACGTCGGTTTTGATCGCTTCCTTCAGGTTAACGCTCAAACTTACAGTGAATGATCTTGGTGCGCGGCATCGTCACCGTTTAAGCGCCAAGGGTAGAGATTACAGGAGCTTATATATCTGCCCATTAGCAACAGCGCATACACCGTCCGCGCCATTGGTGCAGTTCTGGGACTGGCCGGTAATTTTCCGATAACGCAATAAAAAACCCGCCAAGCCTTACAGCTTGCGGGTTTCTGATCTTCCTTGAGTTTCTCTGAATCGAGAAATGGTGGCGACACCGGGAATCGAACCTGGAACCTCGGGGTTATGAATCCCGCGCTCTAACCGGTTGAGCTATGTCGCCACTGACATCAACTCAAGAGCCGCATAGTGTATGACAAGCTGGTTTTTGTGTCAAACGTTGAAACGGAAATGCATGACATCGCCGTCTTGCACCTTGTACTCTTTACCTTCCAAACGCCATTTTCCAGCATCCTTAGCGCCCTGTTCGCCATTGTAGCTGACAAAATCTTGATAAGAGATCACTTCGGCCCGGATGAAGCCTTTTTCGAAATCGGAGTGGATAACGCCCGCGGCTTGCGGCGCGGTCGCGTTCACGGGAATGGTCCAAGCGCGGACTTCCTTGACGCCGGCTGTGAAATAAGTGGACAAATTCAACAACTGATAGGCGGCGCGAACGACGCGATCCAGCCCTGGTTCATCCAAACCCAGATCCTGCAAAAACTCCTTTTTCTCTTCGTCTTCGAGCTGAGCGATCTCGGCTTCGATTGCTGCGCAGACCGCGACAACCGAGGAGCCTTCCTTTTCCGCGAATGCCCTGACTTGATCCAGCATCGGGTTATCGTCGAAACCGTCGTCCTGTACATTGGCGATGTATAGAGTCGGCTTGATGGTGATCAAGCATAACTCCTTGATCAACTTGACTTCATCGTCACTCAAGCCGAGCGTGCGGACCGGCTCCCCCCGATTCAATTGTTCCAACACCCGCTCCAACACTTCTTTTCGGGCCAATTCGTCCTTGTTTCCGGACTTAGCGATTTTCGCCGCTTTCTGCAATGCCTTTTCGACCGATGCCATATCGGCCAATGCCAATTCGGTATTGATCACCTCAATATCGCCGATCGGATCGACCTTGCCCGCCACGTGAATAACGTTGTCGTCTTCAAAACATCTGACGACATGAACAATGGCATCGGTTTCGCGGATATTTCCCAGAAATTGGTTACCCAAGCCTTCGCCCTTGGACGCACCGGCCACCAGTCCGGCAATATCGACGAATTCTATCGTCGTCGGCAGTATGCGCTCGGGTTTGACGATTTCCGCCAGTTTATCCATGCGCGGATCGGGGACCGGGACCACGCCGACGTTGGGATCGATGGTGCAAAAGGGATAGTTTTCGGCGGCGATCGTGGCTTTGGTCAACGCATTGAATAAAGTCGATTTACCGACGTTGGGCAAGCCAACGATTCCGCAATGAAGTGCCATGGCAATAATTCAGCAGTGATGAGAGTCGATGAAACCCGGCGGGGCCGGAGTACGAAAAGCCCGGAATTATAGCAAGGAATGGGCCAGCAAACATCAGGACAAACGCGGTATCTCGATGCCAAATCTCCGGATGAAAGCCACTGGATTTAAGCGGTCGCCACGAAAACAATGACGGCAATAGCCGCCTAACGCTTAGTAGTTGTAATACCAACGCCCGGTGTCCCAGCGCCAGTGGTAGTTATATCCGCTAGACCAATAGTTATAGAAGGTCGAACGCCAGCGATCCCAATAGCGGTAGTTGCTTTGCAAGGTTTGCCGAGCTTGGGTAGCTTCCTTTAGCAGCGTACGCGCCTCTTTGTCGCCCTTGCTCGCGGTCATGCTCAGCCATTTTTCGGCCTCGCCGGGGTCCGACCCCATTTCGCCCAAGCCGGTCAAGTACAAACGTCCCAGCGCTTTCTGGGCTTCGAAATGCCCGCGCTCGCCGGCGCTGCGCATCCATTCCACGGATTTATGCGTGTTTTGCTTGATGCCATCGCCGCGAAATAACCGTAATGCTAAATCGTAGGCGGCGGAAGGGTCTTTTTCCGCGAGAGCTTCCAGATCAACCATCCGCTGATTGGCGGCTTCCTCCTCCGGACTGCGTTTGGCCGGGTCGAAGCTTGCGTAATTCCTGGGCCGGTCGGCGCAACCGCTTTCGTCGCAAATGGTAACGGTGTTGACGTTTGCAACCGGCGGCGGCGTCTGCGTACACCCCGGCAAAGTCGCGATTTCCCATAGAATTGCTATCCAGAACGATGCTTTCATATTTGTCGGTCTCGTTATCGCGTTAGTTTCTAACTTGAGCTATCATGCCGGCCTATCTTATTTGCTAATCGGCGCGTTAGACAACTGGTTTTCACGTTCACCCCCGTGTATTTTCAAAGAGAATTGACCCACACAACTGAGGAGTTTTTATGAGCAAACGGCCCACTAACAAAATCTGGCTATCGGCTGTCATGGCGACCCTAAGCGGCTGCGCCACGCAACAAGCGGGATTGCAAACGGGCGGCAGCAGCCAAATGGTAACCGGTTCCGCGGGGGGAGCAACCAGTGTGAATGCGAATAAATCCTTGGAGCGTTGCACTACCCCGCTGGGAACCTTGGCCGTCGCCGACGGCCGCTTCAGCGGCTCCAGCAACGTAACTACGGTCGAACCGTTGATTCGGCTGGCGGTGCAACAATCGAATTGCTTTGTTTTGACCTCTATCGGCAACCGCGCCACCCGGGCGCTGATCAATGAAATTACCGGCGAACAGCGCGACTCCGGCGAATACCGCTCAGGCTCCAAGCAACACAAAGGTCAACGCGTCGCCGCCGATTATCTGCTCGATCCGCAAGTCATTGTCGCCAACGAAGCCACGAGCGGCAATAGCAACAACATCGGCGCCGGTCTGGTCGGCATTGGTCTGAGCGCGGCCGGCCTGGGCGCGCTGGGCGCGGCCGCTGGCGCCTTGTCGAACTCGGTGGAGACCAGAACCTCGGATGTGGCATTGACCTTGACGGATATCCGTTCGACGGTACAAGTCGCGATTTCCTCTGGCAGCGCGACCGCCAACAATACCAATTTTTCCGCGGCCGCCGGTATCGGCGGCTGGGGTTATCTGCTCGGAGGCGGGGTCGGCGGCGGTGTCAGTTCCTTCTCGCGCACGCCGGAAGGCCAAGCCATCGCGGCGGCATTCTTCGACGCTTACAACAATATGGTCATCGCCGTACGCAACTATAAAGCGCAAGACGTACAAGACGGTTTGGGTACCGGCGGTTCGTTGAAAGTAAAATAGCGCCAGGCCGGCACTCGTTAAAGGCGCTTAACCGGCGCCTTTAACGAGTGCCGCGGCGAATTCAACCGTCTTTGGTCAAACCGTTGGAGTACACCACGATACGGTCCCGGCCGCTGGTTTTGGCTTGATAAAGCGCCAAGTCGGCGCAATGAATGATGTCGTCGATATCGATGGCTTCGTGGGTATCGTGGTAACCGCTATCGACGCAATGCAAACCCACGCTCAACGTGACGCTGACCGATTCCAGCCCGACATGCCAGCGCAAGGTCTTGATTTCCTGCCGGATACGTTCCGCCAACGCGTAGCCGCCCTCGCAGCAAGTATTGGTGAATACCAGCACGAACTCTTCTCCGCCAAACCGAACCAGGATATCGCTGGCCCTGACCAGTTTTTTGAGTGCTTCGGACACCCCTACCAGAACTTCATCCCCAAACAAGTGCCCGTAGAGATCGTTGATGCGCTTGAAGAAATCGATATCCATTACCAGCAGGCAGAAGCTGTTCCGGTAGCGCTTGTGATGCGAGATTGCGATTTCCACTTGGTCGTAAAAGTAGCGGCGATTGTGCAATCCCGTCAGTTGGTCGAGCATCGACATACTGGCGAAATGGTCTTTGAGTTGCTTGGTCTCGGCAACCAATGACTCCAATTGCGAGGTTCTTAGCGCAATCTGCTGATCCATTTGTCGCAGCAATCGCCGAGTCGTTATCAATTGGCCCAACATGTTCTTGTAGATTTCCAGTAAGCGCATATGCCAATCGGTGAAGAAATACGGCAGCGGATGCGAAACGTTCAAGACCCCGATCAATTGCTCGTCGCAAGTAAACACCGGCACACTGATCAACGAACCCGGCATCGCGGCGCTGTCGCTTTCCGAGCTGAAGCGTTCGTCCTCAAGGCAGTTCTGACAATACTGCAATTGCCCGGTCGAAGCGGCCAAACCGATCACGCCGTCCCCGACCTTGAATCGGGTCGTGTCGCCGGCCGGCACCTCCGGCAAGTTCAGTTCGACAAAACTCAGGCCGACCACATTGGTTAACCAGCCATCGCCGTCCACCGCAAAAAAAGAACAACGTTCCATGTCCTGATTTTGGATCAAACTGGCCAAGGCCCGGCGAATCAATTGTTTTTCATCGTCGGCCTGATAGCTGACTTCCGACAGTTCTTTAACGGTCGAAAGCGCGTTGAACAAGTCCACCACCAGATCGTGCATGCCGAATCCGTAAGCACCGCCGTTCGTCCCGGAACCATAACTATTGTCGGCCATCAGTTCCCCATCACGTAGGCCAATTGCTGCATTGCCACCCGGCTTTCCAGCAACTGCTCGGCTATCGCGTTCAACGTCTCGATCGGCAACCGCAACGCCTGACAATTCTGCAAATAAGCGGCCGGCTCGAATTCGACGCCAGAGGCGAACTCCGCGCTGAACCGTCGACAAAGACGTAACAAATCCAACAACGACTGCTCCTGCCCGACATCATCGTGGCGTTGATACTGAGACAAAACCGACTGATACAACTCCGGCAAATGCCATTTTTTTAATAAGGCCGCGCCAATTTGAAAATGACTGAGACCAAACTGACCGCTGACCAAATCGGTCACTCGTTCCGGACCACGCTCGGCGGTGATAAAGATCTGGTTAAGTTGATCCGGCGCCAGAAATCCCAAGGCCAATATACCGATGTCCAATAACAAGCCGCTGGTATATACGGTAGACGGCGCCAAATGTTGCAGCGCGCCTATTTCCGAGGCCAGCTTTTGCGCGGCGACCGCCGTGACCAGGGAACGCATCCAAAAATAGTCGCTTTCGAAAGTTTGACATTTACCGGTATCGAACTGGACGTTAAAAATGACCCCTAACGCCAAGCCCTTGACTAAATCCAGCCCCAAAACCTGAAACACCGCGCTCCGAATGTCGGTAGTCGTCTTGCCTCGCGAAAAATACGCGGAATTAGCCAATCCCAACAGGCGGGCCACTAAACTCGGCGACGTCGAAAGCGCCGCGACCAGGCGGTCAATGGAAATATCCGGCGTGTTAATCGCCTGCAAAATTTGCAAACTGGCTTGGGGCAATACCGGCAAATTTTTTAGCGCCCCGACTTGCAACTGCAAGGTTTCCATCGCATTCACTAGCGTCTATCTCGCGAAAAGCCGGAAATTTTTAGACTGACGACCAATCTGCGATAGTCGTTCTCGGGCAGTGCATCCCGAAAAATCGGCAACCTCTCGACACTTCCGCCATCCGTCCGATAATGCAAAATAGTCAGCATCCGAGTTGTCACCGTAGTTGATTCGATTCGTATCGGCTGAAATGCTTCAAGGTCCGCCGATATTTCCCAGCCGCCGCCCGGAGTATAGCGCAGAAAAAATGGCCGTGTTTTTCGAAACACCCCGCTGTTAACCGCCGTCAAAATCAATAAGCCGGCCGCCGCCAACCGATAGACCAACGGCATGCCGTTCTCAAAGCAAGCGTACAGTGCCGCGGCGTGCAGGCCACACAACAACTTGAGCGCCGATCGCGACTCGCGGACGGCAAACTGCAACGGAGGTTCGAAATTTCGCTTCATTAAAACGATCTCGCGATCAGGCTACGGTAAACTAATAGCGGAATGCCACCTTTAAACTTAAACATGAACACCGATACGATCGACAAACTGCCCGACAATCTTGATCCGCGTGACGAGCATGCCACTCTTTACCCGGCCACCGGGCTAGCCGCGATCGAGGTCATCGGCGCCGACAGCGCCCGGTTTTTGCAAGGTCAGCTGACGTGCGACATTCAGCAGATCAGCGAAACCCAAGCCAGTATCGCGGCTTTTTGCAACGCGAAGGGTCGGGTCATCAGTACCTTGCTGGTGATAAAAAAAACCAACGGCTATTGGTTGGTAATGCCAACCTCGCTAGTCACCCCGGTTATCGAAAAACTGCGCAAATACGTGTTGCGCGCCGCCGTGACTCTCGGCGACGCCAGCGACCGTCTAAGCGTCGCCGGGCTGACGATTGCGGCCGGCCACGAATTCCACTCGCTTCCGTTGCCGGAGAAGGATTGGTCGGTCGGCCACGCACCGCTAACGATAGTCAAACTGCCCGGCCGCCGCCGGTTTTTGATCTTGGAAAAGCACGATAGCGCCATACTAACAGACTTAATTAGCCGACCTGAAACCGATTGGCGCTACCAGGATATGCTTGACGGTTTGCCTTGGTTCGATGCGTCTCAATCCGAACAACACTTGCCGCAAATGCTCAACATCGACGGCCTCGGCGGCATCAGCTTCACCAAAGGCTGTTACACCGGCCAGGAAATCGTCGCCAGAAGCCATTATCTTGGTAAGGTGAAACGGCAATTGCTTGTTGGCGGCTGTGCCGGCGAATTGACGATCGCACCGGGTACACCGGTGTTGGATGGCGACACAGGTCAAACCGTCGGCAGCGTGCTGAGCTCCGCTCACAACGGCGACACCCGCTTGCTGCTGGTATTACACGCGCTTGAAGGCGAGTCAAAACGCTTTATACTTGGCGACGAACATCAGACGCCGCTTAGTTTAATCCTCGCCGAATAGGGCACAGCATCATGCAATTCAAATCCGTCAACGACTTTTTAGCCCATGTCCAAGCGGAACTGGACGCCAATCGTTTGGTGCTGCCGACCCTGCCGGACGTGGCGATCAAGGTTCGCGACGCCGTCAGCAAGGGCGACGTGACCGCGCAAAGTCTGGCCGAGATCATTGCCACCGACGCGGCGATTTCCGCGCGGCTGATACAAGTCGCCAACAGCCCGCTCTATCGCGGGGCGATGGAAATCAAAAACATCCAGATGGCGGTGACTCGCCTGGGTAACAACACCATCCGAACTTTAGTCACCAGCCTGATCATGCAGCAAATGTTCGCCCCCAAATCGGCCTTGCTGGAAAGTTACTTCCGAACGATCTGGGAGCAAGGCGTCAACGTGTCGGCGATCTGCCGGGCACTGGCCGGTTTTGCTCCGCATCTGAACGCCGACGAAGCCATGCTGGCCGGCTTGATACACCAAATCGGCAAATTGCCGATACTCAGCCTGGTCGAGAATATCCCCGAATTTCGCGACAGTCCGTCCCGCCTCGACAAGTTATTGGAAAAAGCCCACCCGCACGTCGGCAAAATCATCATGGACACCTGGCATTTTCCCGAGGAACTTAAACCGGTGCCTTCCGAATACGTCGACTTTCAACGCGACGCGGGTCCGAAAGCCGATTACGTCGATTTAGTGCAAGTCGCGTTTCTGCAAAGCGTGGCCGGCACCGACCACCCGGCCTGCCGGGTCGATTGGCATTCCGTACCGGCCTTCGCCAAGCTCGGACTGGCCGGCGATGCCGAAATTCTCGAAATCGAAGGCGTGTCCGAAGAAATCGAATTAGCTCAATCCCTATTTTTTTAAATCACGATGATAGACCCGCTTGCCGCCGCCCGCTTTCGCCGCTTGGGCACATTAACCATTTTTGCCGTCTACTTCGTGATTCTGGTCGGCGGCATCGTCCGCGCCTCGGGAGCCGGCATGGGCTGCCCGGACTGGCCGACCTGCTTCGGCCAATGGGTACCGCCAACCGACGAAGCGCAGTTACCCGCCAATTATCACGACATCTACGCCCAACGCGGCTACGAGAACACCACTTTCAACCCGGTAAAAACCTGGACCGAATACACTAATCGCTTGATCGGCGCCAGCACCGGCCTGCTGATATTGCTGACCGCCTGGGCTTCGCGCATTTACCTGAAAGGCGACAAGGGGATCTTCTATCTGGCTGTGACGGTGTTTCTGCTGGTGGGCTTCCAGGGTTGGTTGGGATCGGCCGTCGTCGCCAGCAATTTAAAGCCGTTGATGATCACCCTGCACATGTTGTTGGCGCTGGGCATTGTCGCATTGTTGATCTACGCCATCGCCCGCTCGCAACAACCGCTGTTGGCGCAATTGGACGGCGGGTGGCAAACCCCGCGATTCGCGCTCTTGCTGAAAATCGCGATCGGCATGACCTTGCTGCAGGTTGCGATGGGAACCCAAGTCAGGGAATCGGTGGATTTCATCGCTCACCAGCACAGCTATATCGATCGCCAATTCTGGCGGGATAGCTTTCCCATCATTTTTTACGTACACCGCTCGTTCTCGTCGATCATCCTGTTCACCAATCTGTGGTTGGCCTGGCAAATCGTCGCGCACACCTCGCCCGGCAGTCTGTTGCGGCGCATGGCCTATGCCCTGTGCGTTCTGATCGTGACCGCGATTCTGGCCGGCGTCAGCCTAGATCGCCTGGGTTTTCCGGCCACCGCCCAACCGCTACATCTGCTGATGGCGAATCTGATTTTCGGCGCTCAATTTTTCATTTGGATTTGTCTGAAATACGCATCTGGGCGCCCTGCCTAATCCGTGGACGTTTTATCCAAATTATCAATAAGTTAAAAATAAACCCGGCAAACTGAGGTACAATGGTCGAGTGACCCGGTATCAACCGGGGCGATCTCTTTTTTTCCACAGGTAAATTTAATGTCCGAAACCCCCGCCGCCACGCCTTCCTTCAAAGATCTAGCGCTATCCGACCCCATTCTTAAAGCTCTAGAGGGCATCGGTTACGAAACCCCCTCGCCGATTCAGGCCCAAATTATCCCCTTCGTGATGTCCGGCCGCGACGTGTTGGGCCAGGCCCAAACCGGTACCGGCAAGACCGCCGCCTTCGCTTTACCGATTCTGACCCGAATCGATCTGAAACAAAAAGACCCGCAAGCCTTGGTGCTAGCCCCCACCCGGGAGCTGGCCATCCAAGTCGCCGAGGCTTTTCAAAGCTACGCGGCGCATATCAAGGGCTTTCACGTGTTGCCGATTTACGGCGGCCAGGATTACACCAGCCAATTGCGGCAACTGAATCGCGGCGCGCATGTCATCGTCGGCACGCCGGGCCGGGTCATGGATCATATGCGGCGCGGGACTTTGAAACTGGACCAATTGACGACGCTAGTGCTCGACGAAGCCGACGAAATGCTGCGGATGGGCTTCATCGACGACGTCGAATGGATTCTGGAGCAAACCCCGCCGACCCGGCAAACCGCGCTGTTCTCGGCGACGATGCCGGCCGAAATCCGCAAGATCGCCCAGCGCTACCTGAATCAGCCAGAGCAAATCACGATCAAGGTCAAAACCACGACCGCCGAGAACATCCGCCAGCGCTATTGCTTCGTCAACGGCCAACACAAAATGGATGCCTTGACCCGGATTCTGGAAGCCGAGAATTTCGACGGTATGATCATCTTCGTCCGAACTAAGACCGCCACGGTCGAAGTCGCCGAAAAATTGGAAGCGCGCGGCTTTTCCGCCGCCGCGATCAATGGCGACATGTCGCAGGCCCTGCGCGAGCGGGCGATCGATCATCTGAAAAGCGGCAAACTGGATATATTGATTGCCACCGACGTGGCCGCGCGCGGTTTGGACGTGGACCGGATTACTCACGTCGTCAACTATGACATTCCCTACGATACCGAATCCTATGTGCATCGGATCGGCCGTACCGGCCGCGCCGGCCGCACCGGCGACGCGATACTGTTCGTTTCGCCGCGCGAAAAACGCTTGCTGGCCAATATCGAACAAGCCACCCGCCAGAAAGTCGCGGAAATGCAATTGCCCTCCACCGAGTTTATCAATAATGCCCGCGTGATCCGCTTTAAACAGCGGATTACCGACACACTGGCGTCGGCGGAGCTGAGCTTTTTCCACCAACTAATCAGTCAGTACCAAGTCGAACACGACGTACCGGCCATCGACATTGCCGCCGCGCTGGCGCAATTGCTGCAGGGCGACACCCCGCTGCTACTCAAGGACTCGGGGAAAAAACCGGCCCGGCCGGCCGACGACAAACCGCGCGAACGAGGCGAGCGCGGCCCGCAGCGCGAACGCGGCCGAGGCGCCAGTCAAGTCGAAATGGAATTGTTCCGAATTGAAATCGGCCGTAACGACGGCGTCAAACCGGGCAATATTGTCGGTGCGATCGCGAACGAAACCGGCATCGACGGCGAACATATCGCCCGGATTAAAATCGAGGAAACGTATAGCACCGTCGAATTGCCGGCCGGCATGCCCAAGGACTTGTTTCAAGCACTGAAAAAGGTCCGGGTCGTCGGCAAGCCGCTGAATATCTCCCACTTCGACCCGGCAGCCATCAAGAAGGCTAAAAGCAAAAAGCGGGTCGGTTCGCCGTCGAAACGCGCCAAACCGCAGGAATGACCCCGGCGGCGGACCGACCTCCCCCCGGTCAGTCCGCCGAACTGTTGACTTCAACCCGGCCTTGTTCGATGCGGGCCTGAAATACCGGTACCCGCACCGCGGCGTCCTCGAAACAAATCCCGCTCCGCAGACTAAAATGCTGCTTGTACATCGGCGAGGCCACCATCGGCTCACCGCCGATGTCGCCCACCATCCCGCGCGACAATACGTTGGCTTGGCTGAAGGGATCGCGGTTGCCGATCGCGAACACCGCGTTCAAACGGGGCAGAAAAAACAACGCGACTTGCTGGTCGGCCAAGCGGGCGCAAATGCCGGAGTCCGCTTGCAAATCCTCGACTCGGCATACTTCTGTCCAACGGCTCATCAGGCAGCCTCCTCGATCAGTTTAAAATGCTTGCGTTCGTCAGGATCGGCCGGCCGAATTTGACCTCGTTCCTCGACAAACACGACATCGTCGTCGCCCAAATCACTGTTGACGAAGTGCCGGAAACGTTTCAAGCGGGTTTCGTCGGCCAGCGTGGTTTTCCACTCGCATTGATACGTGTCGACGACATGCTGCATTTGCCGCTCCAGATCGGCGGCGATCCCGAGCTTGTCGGCCATCACCACCTCTTTTAAGTAAGCCAAGCCGCCGTCCAGGTTTTCCAGCCACACCGAGGTACGCTGCAAACGCGCGGCGGTGCGCACGTAAAAAATCAGCAACCGGTCGATATAGCGAATCAAGGTTTCCCTGTCCAGATTGGTCGCGAACAGATCGGCGTGGCGCGGCTTCATCCCCCCGTTACCGCACACATACAAGTTCCAACCGTTTTCGGTGGCGATCACGCCGATGTCCTTACCCTGCGCTTCGGCGCATTCGCGGGTGCAACCGGACACCGCCATTTTGATTTTATGCGGCGCCCGCAAGCCTTTGTAGCGATTTTCCAATTCGATCGCCAGACCGACGCTGTCGTCGACGCCGTAGCGGCACCAAGTGCTGCCGACGCAGGATTTCACGGTGCGTAAGGATTTGCCGTAAGCATGACCGGACTCGAAGCCGGCCGCGATCAATTCCCGCCAAATCGCCGGTAATTGCTCGACCCTGGCACCAAACAAATCGACGCGCTGACCGCCGGTGATTTTGGTATACAAACGGTATTTTTTAGCGACTTGGCCGAGCACGATCAACATTTCCGGGGTAATTTCGCCGCCGGCGATGCGCGGAACCACCGAATAAGTGCCGTCTTTTTGGATGTTGGCCAAAAAGGTATCGTTGGTATCCTGCAAACCCACATGCGGTTTTTCCAATATGTAGTCGTTCCAATACGAAGCCAAGATCGAGCCAACCGCTTGCTTGCAGACATCGCATCCCAAGCCGTGTCCGTGCCGGTCCAACAACTCGTCGAAGGTCTTGATCTGGCCGACCATCACCAAATGGTACAAGTTCTGGCGGGTATGCGGAAAATGCTCGCAAAGATCGGTGCTGACCGCGACGCCGAGTTTGGTCAGTTCGCTATCCAGCACAGACTTCAACAAGGCACTGCAACCGCCGCAGCCGGTGGCGGCCTTGGTGGCGGCTTTTAAATCGCCGATGCTGACGCAACCGGCGGCGACGGCATCGCAAATTTGGCCCTTGCTAACGTCGTGACAGGAACAGATTTGGGCACTGGCCGGCAAGGCATCCGCGCCGAGTCCGGCCGGCGCATCGCCGCGCGCCGGTAAAATCAGCGTATCCGGTTGCGCCGGCAGTTCTATACCGTTCAAACAATATTGCAGCAAGGTGCCGTAATCGGCCGCGTCGCCGACCAGCACCGCCCCCAATAAGCGCCGGTTATCCGCGCTGACGACCAGCCGTTTGTAGATTTCGCCGGCACCGTCCTGATAGCTGTAGACCAGCGCACCGGGGGTCCTGGCCTGAGCGTCGCCGATACTCGCGACATCGACCCCCATCAGCTTCAATTTGGTACTCATGTCGGCGCCGGTAAAGGCCGCGTCGGCCTCGGCTAAGTCGGCCAGCACGGTTCTGGCCATCGCGTAACCCGGCGCGACCAAACCGAAGATTTGGCCGTTCCAGCAAGCGCATTCGCCGATCGCGTAAATATCCGGATCGGAAGTCCGGCACTGATTGTCTATCGCAATCCCGCCGCGCGACCCGGCCGCCAGACCGCTGGCGCTAGCTAGTTCATCGCGCGGTCGAATCCCGGCGGAAAACAACACGATATCGGTTTCCAGATGACTGCCGTCCACAAAGGTCATCCGGTGCAAGGCCGTTTCGCCGTCGATGATCGCGGTGGTGTTTTTATTCAAATGGGTAACGACGCCCAAGGCCTCGATTTTCCGCTTCAACATCGCGGCACCGCCGTCGTCGAGTTGCACCGCCATCAGCCGCGAGGCGAATTCGACGACATGGGTTTCCAAGCCTAAATCCTTCAAGGCCTTGGCGGCTTCCAATCCCAACAACCCGCCGCCGATCACGGCACCGATTCGGGATTCGGCGGCGGCGGCCTTGATGGCCTCCAAATCTTCTATCGTGCGATACACCAGACAACGCGGGCGATCCCGGCCGGCGATCAGCGGTACGAACGGATAGGAACCGGTCGCCAAGACCAGTTTGTCGTATTGGATGATCTGGCCGTTTGCGGAAATCACGTGTTTCCGCTGGCGATCGATACCGATCGCTCTGTCGCCCAGATGGATCTCGATACCGTGCCGTTCGAAAAAGCCTGTCTCGACCAACGACAAATCGTCGGCGGTCTTACCGGCGAAGAAGGCCGATAAATGCACCCGATCGTAAGCCGGCCTCGGCTCCTCGCAAAACGTCACCACACGGTAGCGGCCAGCGATTTCGCTTTCGACCAAGCCGGTTAAAAAATGCTGGCCGACCATACCGTTACCGATCACGACCAAGGTTTGTTGCGTGCTCATCCGCGACTCCTGTTAATTGGGCTGAATTGCTCCGAATCCGCTCACTTTGCGAACGAACTCGGGTACAGTCGTCGTGGAAACTTTTGTTCAGGCCAAAAAAAAGGCGCCCTGGCGAATGATTAACATCATTCGCGCAGGACGCCTTTGTCCAGGTCTAATACGGGGGCAAGTCCAACGACGAGACTTGACTAGTATCAATCAAATTCCATGCCACAACTCTCTTTCTATTGATTTACAACGATTTTATAAAATTCACGGCGCTCGACCGCGACGATCAGCGCACCCAAACAATGCAAACCAACAAAATATTCGCACCAAACTGGCCCACGATTGACCAAGACCCATGCCCAATGTCCAACGCTTCCCTCTCCGTCTATCGCTTGAGCACACGGTCGCGCGGCCGTATCAACACCGCAACCGTCTTGACTCGTTGAAGTCGCTGGCATGCAATCTGCTTTCCGCTTACCAAATTCAATCGTTCGGATCTTTCATGACTTTTACGCCGTTCAAGTTACTGTCGCTACAAGGCAAGGCCAAAGTGCTACACATGAGCTGGATGGCCTTTTTCATCAGCTTCGTGGTCTGGTTTAACCATGCTTCGCTGCTGGTTTTGATTCAGCAAGACCTGGGCATCAGTCAAACCGAAATCGACATTTTGTTGCTACTGAACGTGGCGCTGACGATTCCCGCCAGAGTCGCGACCGGCATGCTGGTGGACCGGTTTGGTGCAAAAATCAGCTACAGCGTGTTGTTGGCGGTTTGTAGCATTCCGTGCTTTATGTTCGCCGCCGCCGACAATTTCGCAGAATTGGCTTGGTCGCGATTCTTGCTAGGGTTTATCGGTGCCGGTTTCGTGGTTGGCGTGCGTATCATCGGCGACTGGTTTCCGGCCAGCCAGGTCGGCACCGCCGAAGGTATTTATGCCGGCTGGGGCAATTTCGGCTCGGCATTCGCGGCCATTTTTCTGCCAGGCCTGGCGTTTTATTTCGGCGCAGAGCACGGCTGGCGCTACGCGGTGGCGCTAACCGGCGCAATCGCGCTGCTTTACTCGATCGTTTATTACTTTAGCGTGGAGAATTTGCCTCCGGAATTGGCCGGCCTGAAAACCCGACGTCCGCTGGCGATGGAAGTCTCCAGCATCCGCGATCTGTTTTTGTATATGTTCAGCCTGATACCGTTGTACGCGACGATTTCGCTACTGGCCTGGAAGCTGGCGATGCCGGCAACGCCGGTGTTGAGCCAGGATTGGCATCTGGGAATCCAGTTGACGGTGTGGCTGCTGTTTCTGGCTCACGCTCATCAACTCGTCAACAACAACGCCGACAAACTGAGCGCCCCCATTCCCAGCATCCACCATTACCGCTACCAGCAAGTGTTCATACTAGCGATCGCGTATCTGGTCACGTTCGGGTCCAAATTGGCGGTGCTATCGATGTTACCGATGTTTTTTTTCCATACCTTTCACGAGACCCAGGGCATAGACATGCTTGATGCCGGCCTGCTGGCCTCCAGCTTCGTGGTGACCAATGTCGTCGCCCGGCCGGCCGGCGGCTGGCTCAGCGACAAGATCGGCCGCAAACTCTCGTTGACGCTGTTCGTGGCCGGACTTGCGGTCGGCTATCTGGCGATGGCCTGGATTTCGCCGGACTGGTCCATCGCCTTGAGCGTGGCCGTCACGTTGATTTGTTCGGTGTTCATGCAAGCGGCCGAAGGCGCCATCTTTGCGTTCGTGCCGTTGATCAAGCGTTCAATCACCGGCGAAGTCGCCGGTATCATCGGCGCTTACGGTAATGCCGGCGCCATCGTGTTTCTAATCTTGCTGACCTTCGTCTCCACATTCAGCTTTTTTCTGATGTTGGGCGGCGCGTGCGCGATCCTACTCGGGTTGATTTATTTTCTAAGGGAACCAAAAAACTTTATCACCGAAATCATGCCGGACGGCAGCTTGGTACAAATCGAGCTGGATTGACGATGACAGTGTTGAATGTCTTAGTCGTGGACGAATTCGACAGCGACCGCGTGCTGGAACGCACACTACGCCAACACGGCTGCGAAGTCGCCACGTTGAAGCTGCAGGAGTTGGATATGCTGCGCATCGTGCAAACCTTGCACCCGGACGTGGTGGTACTCAATCTTTACACCCCTACCGAGCCGATTCTGAAAACCATCGTCGAAATCAATCAGAGCTATTCGTTGCCGGTGGTGATGTTTGCGGAGGACCAGCAAACCGAAACCATCAACAAAGTCATCAAGGCCGGCGTCAGCGCTTACATTGTGGACGGCCTGGAAGCGAAACGCATCAAATCCATCGTCGATATCGCAATCGCCCGTTTCAAGGAACATCAGGCGCTCAAGGACGAATTAAAAAAAACCAAGACCCAATTGGAAGATCGCAAGCTGGTGGACCGCGCAAAAGCGATCCTGATGAAATCGCAGGGCTTTAGCGAAGAACAGGCTTACCATGCCTTGCGTAAATTGGCGATGGACCGCAACATGGCAATCGGCGAAATGGCGAAGAACGTGATTTCGATGGCCGAACTGTTCAAGTAGAGTCACCTCTACGAGCCAAGAACTACGCTAGTCTCCTTGCTCAGCGTATCGCCTTACCGGAAACTGGTTGGACACCCGACTCCCGCCCCGCCGAATGGCGGCTCCGATAGATTATCGGCCCGAATACTGGGAGACAAACCTAGTGATATCAATAAGACACCCGCCACCACTAGCACTACCCGGCTAATTCCTGCAACTACTCGATTTCGACTACTTATCAACATGAACAGCTCCTAGAAATCATTGAAAACCAAACGTTTACGCAGCAGCTTAGCCGCCGCAAAAAACGAGGCACCGGAACAGTTGCAGTATAATCGATTCGCTACCATCAAGCCCGCCAAAAAATCGGTCGCACCGTTTGACATCGCTGAAAATGATGGCGTTGAACAGCCACCTGTCAACTGAGCAAAAATGCTAACACGTTTTTTGACTTTCGTGTACATTGAAGCCAAATTCGGTAAACAGTCCCGACCTATCGGCCAAGCCTCTTTAGTTTTAATCGATTCCTAATGGTTTATTCATTCGGGATTCAGCTTGCGTGACTAGACTTTTCCTTAACAATCTTGAAATGGAGTCATCATGTTGAAAACCACGCTGGTAGTCTGCGTCGGATTCGTTTTTCCTAATTTTGCGATGGCCGACGACCACGGGCACGGGCACCGCAAACACGGTCACCATCATCGCGAGCCGGTCGTCGTGGAGCACGTTTACCGCCCGGCTCCCGCATTACAACCGCGTTACGCGCAAATGCCCGGCACTAATCCAAGCAATGATCGACGTTCGACCGAAGGCTTGGTTGGCGGCGCGCTCGGTAGCGCGGTCGGCTACGAAATCAGCAAGGGTGATCCGCTGGGCGCGGGTTTGGGCGCTGCCGCCGGCGCGTGGATAGGCAACGGCATCGGCCGCTAAGCCTTGATAGATCAAAACCGCTTTCGCGGCACTAAAGTTCGGGAGGGAGTCTTGAAAACTAAAACATCCAAAGTATCGGCCGGGCATTTGGCCGTAGAGAGACTGTTGAACGTACTGTTGTTTTTTATCGTGTTTTACTACAGTTACTACGTATTTTGCTTGACCTAATTCGGCCGAAATACTCGCACCTCTCGCCCCGCCAGACAGCCGGACAACACGGCTGTCAAGGCGACTGATCTTGCAAATAGCTGTCGACCGCTACACGGCTATCGGCCGGCAGTTTCTTGGACTTCAAGGTTTGTTTTAATTTTGCCTGCAGTCGCGCCAGCAACCTGGGCTGGTCCACCAGCTTATCCATCAGTGTTTGTAGGGCGCTGAAGGCATTGAATCGAACCGCTTCGTCAGGGTCGTTCAATGCCGCTATCAAGGCATCGTAGACCGGCAGCGCTGGTTGATCGAAATAACCCAGACTTTCCGCCGCCGCCGCACGAACTTTCCCGACTCGATCTTGCCGCAAGGCTTCCAATAGATAGCGACCGGCCTCCGGAGTCGGATAGGCCGCCAGTTGTTGAGCGCCTGCGATACGTTGCGCGGGATCGTGATCGCCGAGCCACTGTCTGGCGGTTTCCACCTGTTCGAGGTCGACACTCTCTTCTTCGGCGATCTGCTCCGGGGTAGACGCTCCACCGCCGGATTCGGCTGACGAAGCAAGCTGGTGCAAGTCCGGCATGGACCGGGACGCCTGAATTGGAACTCCTCCCGCCGCCGGGCAAGGCCGAACGACGCGGACCTGTTGCCAAATCGGCAACAGGCCCAATGCGAGATAAGGCGCCATAAGCAACGCCCCAACCAGGACTAGCGACACTCTCACGCCGATGGCGGCAGGTCGCGCGGCACCTGCCTCAAGCAATCAAGGCGCTTGCAAAGTGCCGTTGGCCGTCGTTGCCGTCGGCGTGGAATTCGGGCAAGCCGGCTGCGACCAGGCGTCCCAATAGCCGCCGGTTCCAGTCAGAATCAATTCGTCGCCCTTGGCCGCGCCGGTCAACGCCGTTTGTGCGGTACCGGCGGCATTCATGTTGGACGTGGTGATGCCGGTACCGGCCGGATGCATGCCCAATGCTTCGCGAACCCGCCAAGCGTAGGCATGATCGCGG
The DNA here is from genome assembly GCF_050275925.1 of Methylomonas sp. MS20. NCBI lineage: Bacteria > Pseudomonadati > Pseudomonadota > Gammaproteobacteria > Methylococcales > Methylococcaceae > Methylomonas > Methylomonas sp. MS20. The sequence goes on along the minus strand of NZ_CP189962.1, from coordinate 1,476,830 downwards.
CAGGAGGTATCGCCGGAGACGCCGATTGCGCCGACTTTATGGCCACCACTATAGATAGCCAATCCGCCGCCGAATACGTTCACCCCGCCGACCCGTTTGTTTTTCAAAGGATCGCTGTTAGTGCCGTAGGCATTCGGACTGCCCGCGTAAGCCCGGCTGGCATCAACCGGATTGCTGTGCTGTAGACCGTACAAACTGCCGCCAGGCTGCACCGCCGAGTACAAGTTACCGGTGGAGATGGCGTAGCCGTCCAGACTGAAGGCGTTGGCGGTAAAGGCTTTTTGAGCCGAAATGACCCGACTGCCGAGCCATTCGGAGTTACCTGCCGCCGAGCCGGTAGTGCCGCTGGTGGCGACGTGGCACACCTTGCCGGTCTCGTCGACCACGGTCACCCACATATTCAGTCCATAACCTCCAGTGCTTGCGGCTTCCGCGGCACTGATCGCGTCGGTCAACGCCGAGCGCGAAACATCGCTGCAAGCCGCGGAAACGGTTTGCGCGGACAATACCAGCGCGGCGCTACCCAGGCTTAAGGCCAACAGTTTTTTTGTTTTCATAGTTGCTTCTCTCGTTATTTGATTATTCTGGAATGGCCCCGCGCGTTGAGCGGGAATTTATTTATAGCAAAGGCCCGCCATCCTGTCTAACGGTTTAGCTGGCGCTAATATTGCGACATCCACGGCGCGCACAACACCAATACTAGCGCCGCGAACAACCCGGCGACGACATCGTCCAACATGATGCCCAAACCACCGTGGACGCGACGGTCCAGCCAGCCGATCGGCCAAGGCTTGGCGATGTCGAAAAATCTGAACAACGCAAAACCCAGCGCCAAGTTCCGCCACGAAAACGGCACCCAGGCCATCGCCAACAACAAGCCGGCGATTTCGTCCCAAACGATGCCGCCGAAATCGTGAACTTGCAGGCGCGCGGCGGCGTAATCGCACAAATGAATGCCGACCGCGATGACTACCGCCGTCGCCAACCAGTAGCCCCAAAAACCGGTTTGCAACAAGGCCGCGTAAACCGGCACGGCCGCCAACGTGCCGAAGGTCCCCGGCGCGCGCTTGGCCAAGCCGGCGCCGAAACCGAACGCCAAGAATAGCCTGACATCGCGCAAGATGTCGCCTGCCGATAAGCCAGCCTTACCGTAGGACGCTCTAAAGAAAATGCTCATAACCGGTAAACTCCAACAATTCGATAGACCCGGCGCGGCGCAGACGGAGGCCGGATTCGACTTCGATGACGCCGATTTTCCGGCAACCGGCCGGTAGCGCGGCGGACCGATCCGGTGGCACCGTAAAGCAAAGTTGATAGTCGTCGCCGGCGGTGAGCGGTAGCCGCCAGTCGCCGGTTTCGGCCAAATAGGCGTCCATCGCATCGGAAAACGCCAAGGCCGACCAGTCCAGACAGGCGCCGACCCCGCTTTGCGTCAAAATATGCCCCAAATCGGCCGCCAATCCGTCGGAAATATCGATACAGGCGTGAGCGATGCCCCGCAACGCCAACCCCAGTTCGACTCTAGGCTCGGGCCGATGAAAACAGCGTAGTGGGATTTCAGGGAACGCGCAGCGATAACCTTGCTTGATCTTCAAACCCAACCCGGCATCGCCGACAGGTCCGCTCAGATACACAAAATCGCCAACGTTGGCCGCCGAGCGGGTCAACGCCGCCCCGCTCGGCACCGTGCCCATCGCCTGCACGGTCAGCGTCAACGGTCCCGACGTGGTATCGCCGCCGATCAAATCGACATTAAAGCGGCGAGCCAGCGTCAAAAAACCGCGCGAAAACGCTTCCAACCAAGTCGGCTCCACTTTGGGCAGGGTTAAGGCCAAGGTCACCGCAAACGGCTCTGCACCCATCGCCGCCAAATCGCTGAGGTTCACGGCCAGCAACTTGTGACCCAAATCCTCGGGCGCGGCATCGGCGAAGAAATGCACGTTTTCGACCATGGTGTCGGCGGTGATCGCCAAGTGCTCGCCGGGCGGCAGACTCATCAGCGCGCAGTCGTCGCCGATTCCGAGTTTGTTGTGAGGATGGCGCGGCGCGTCCGCCGCGAAATAACGGCGAATCAGATCGAATTCGCCTAGTCGTTCAGGCATGAGCCACCCAAGAAATCGCCATCGCACCGGTCGTCAGACTTTCGGCAACCCTTGCTTCTGCTTAGCGGCGATTTCGACCGCTCGCTGAGTCTGGGAAACTTTGTCAAGAATGCCGTTGACGTATTTGTGGCTACCTTCCGCGCCGAAACACTTGGCCAAGTTAACGGCTTCGTTAATGATGACTTTGTACGGCGTTTCCAACCGGTAAATCAACTCGTAAGCGCCTATCCGCAATATCGCTCGCTCAACCGGATCGATTTTTTCGATGGGCCGATCGACAAAACCGGCCAACGCCGCATCGACGACATCCAGTTGTGTTGGCACGCCGTGAAAAATCTCGTTGAAATAGCTTTTCTGCGCACCCTTCAGATGCTCTTCTTCCAGGAAATAGGTTTCGATGCGGCTCAGGCTATCGCCCGACATCTGCCATTGATACAGCGCCTGAACCGCGCATTTTCTGGCGTTGGTTTTGGCTTGACTCATTAAAGGCTCAGGTTGTTGAACAGGCTGACCATTTCGATGGCGGACATCGCCGCTTCGGCGCCCTTGTTGCCGGCCTTGGTGCCGGCCCGCTCGATGGCTTGTTCGATGCTGTCGACCGTCAACACGCCGAAGCTGACCGGCACGTCGTACTGCAACGCAACTTGGGCGATGCCCTTGACGCATTCGCCGGCCACATATTCGAAATGCGGCGTCCCGCCGCGAATCACCGCGCCCAGTACGATGATCGCATCGTATTTTTTCGCGGCCGCGATGCGTTGCACCGCCACCGGCAATTCGAAAGCGCCCGGCACTTTGATCAACTTGATATCGGCTTCGGCGGCGCCGTGGCGGACCAACGCGTCGATGGCGCCGGCTTCCAACTGGCCGACGATGAAGCTGTTGAAACGCGAGGAAACGATGCAAAACTTGCCGCCCTGGGCCGACAAATGACCTTCTACAATACTGACTGACATAACTTATCCAATGGGTTTGAGCGATGACGACGCGGCGGCCGGCACCGAAACACCGGTCGCCGCGCAAATAAAAAGGCCGCTAATTTTACGCGGTTTCGGCGTGCGGCGCCCCGAAAAAATCGCGATCAAACGCCGAACTCGACTTGCTCGACAATTTCCAAATCGAAGCCGGCCAAGCCGATGTAATTTTTCTTGGCACCCATCACCTTCAGGCGACGCACGCCCAAATCGGCCAAGATTCGCGAACCGGTACCGGTGGTGCGCCAACCGACTTCTGCGCTGGCTTGGCTTTTGATGCCGTTGTCCTGCATCTGGTAAGCGTGGATCAGTTCGACCAGCGCCTTGTTGTTCTCATTCTGGCGAATCAACACCAGCACGCCGCGCCCAGCTTCGGCGATCCGCCGCATGGCCTCGCGGATCGGCAGACTGCAATCGCTACGCTTGGAGCAAAACAAATCGTCGACGACATTGCGGGCATGCACCCTCACCAGAACCGGTTCGTCGCCAGCCACCTCGCCCAACACCAGAGCCAGATGGACATTGTCGTCGTTACGGTCTTGATAGGCGTAGAGCCGGAAATCGCCGAACTCGGTCGGATACGCGCATTCGGCAATCCGTTCCAACGTGTTTTCGTGCTTGATCCGGTAATGGATCAAATCGGCGATCGTGCCGATTTTCAGATTGTGCTGCTCGGCGAAGGCTTCCAGATCGGGACGACGCGCCATCGAACCGTCGTCATTCAGGATTTCGACGATGACCGCCGCCGGCTCAACGCCGGCCAGGCGCGCCAGATCGCAACCGGCCTCGGTGTGACCAGCCCGGTTCAACACGCCACCGGCCTGGGCCATCAGCGGAAAAATGTGGCCGGGCTGCACCAAGTCGCCGGGCTGAGCGTTCGGCGCGACGGCGCGTTGCACGGTCAAGGCCCGGTCTGCGGCGGATATGCCGGTGGTGACGCCCTCGGCCGCCTCGATCGATACCGTGAAATTGGTCGTGTAAGGCGTTTTGTTGTCATTAACCATCAGCGGCAAGCGTAATTGCTGGCAGCGCTCGCGGGTCAGGGTCAGACAGATCAGGCCCCGGCCGTATTTGGCCATGAAATTGATGTCCTCCGGGCGGGCAAACGCGGCGGCCATCAATAAATCGCCCTCGTTTTCCCTATCCTCGTCGTCCATGATGATGACCATTTTGCCGCGTCGCAGGTCTTCGATAATCTCTTCGGTTGTGTTCATTGCATGAATCCCGCGTTATGTAACAAAGCTTCGGTGACGCCACCGCCGCAGCGGGCGGCCGCTTCGCCTTTCATCAGTCGCTCCAGGTAACGGGCCAGCAAATCGACTTCCAGGTTAACGTTGCCGCCGACTTCAATCTGGCCGAGCGTGGTTTCGGCCAAGGTATGCGGCACGATGTTGACCGAAAAAAACGCGCCGTCGACGCTGTTGACGGTCAGACTGATGCCGTCGATGCAAATCGAACCTTTCTCGGCGATATATTTGGCCAGCTCGTCGGGCGCCTTGAACTTGAAACGGATCGACCGGCCGTCCGGCTGCTTTTCGACGACGCCGCCGATGCCGTCCACGTGACCGCTGACGATGTGGCCGCCGAGGCGGCTGGACGGCATCAGCGCCAGTTCCAGGTTGACCGGGGTGCCGGCCACGGCGTTTTTCAAGGTGGTTCGCGACAAGGTTTCGTTGGACACATCGGCGACGAAATGGTGTTCGCCCAACTCAACCGCCGTCAGGCAGACGCCGTTGACGGCAATACTGTCGCCGAGCGCGGCACCCGCCAGCGACAATTTGCCGGTGTGTATTTGCAGACGGCAGTCTCCGCCGCGGGCCTGTATCGCCGAGATTCGGCCGACCGCCAGGATGATTCCGGTAAACATGATGAAATTCCGGTGAACTTAAGAGATGACTATATCAGGCTTCGCCGCGATAACGCAGCCGTAGATCGGGACCCACTTGGCGAGTTTCCAGCAAACGTAAGGACTTTTTGTCCGCCAGACCTTGCAGGCCGGGTAAATGAAACAAGCCCAATCCTTCGCTGCCCAACACGCAGGGCGCCATGTAAAACAACCATTCGTCGACCAGCCCGCTGTCAAGCAAGGCACCATTCAAGGTCGCGCCGGCTTCGACCCAGACGCTGTTGATTTGCTGCTCGGCCAACAAACGAAAGGCTTGCGGCAAATCGACATGTCCACCGCTGGCGCCGATCTGAAAAATCCGGCAGCCGGCGGCTCGCAGGCGATCGGCCTTCTCGGTGTCTTGGCTGCAAGTCAATACCCAGACCTCGGCACCGGCATCGAACAGCTTGGCGGTCGGCGGTAAACGCAAGCCGGAATCCAACACCACCTTGACCGGCTGTTCCGCATCGAAATCGACGCGGGCGCTCAAGCGCGGGTCATCGGCCAACACTGTCGCGACGCCGGTGACGATCGCGCTGCTTGCGGCCCGCCAGCGTTGGACGTCGGCGCGAGCTTGCGGCGACGTGATCCACTGGCTTTCGCCGCTGGCCATCGCGGTGCGACCATCCAAACTCATCGCCAGTTTGCTGCGTATCCACGGCAAACCGAGTCGCATCCGTTTGAAAAAACCTGGATTGAGCTTTTCGGCTTCCTGTTGCAGCACGCCGCAAACGACTTCGACGCCGGCTTCGCGCAATTTTTGCAAGCCGCGTCCTGCCACCAGCGGATTGGGATCCACCATCGCCACGACCACCCTGGCGATGCCGGCCGCCAGCAAGGCATCGGTGCAAGGGCCGGTCTTACCGTGATGGCTGCACGGCTCCAAGGTCACGTACGCGGTCGCGCCGCGCGCATCGGGGGTTTTATTCAGCGCGTCGACTTCGGCATGAGCAAATCCGGCCCGCTGAGTCCAGCCCTCGCTCAGAACCTCGCCGTTTTTGACCAATACGCAACCGACATGGGGATTGGGATCGGTGGTATACAGCCCGCGCTCGGCCAATTTGACCGCGCGCGCCATGAAATAGGCGTCCGAACTAGCCTGGATCATGTTGCTGCAGTGTCTCTATCATCCGGGTGAATTCGCTGACATCCTGAAAACTGCGATAGACCGAGGCGAAACGCACGAAGGCGACGTGATCGAGCTGACTGAGTTCCTGCATCACCAGTTCGCCCAGCGCCAGCGCCGGTATTTCCCGCTCGCCGCGGGTAACCAGTACTTTCTTGATCCGGCTGATCGCCGCTTCGACCGCATCGACTTGAACCGGCCGCTTTTCCAAAGCGCGTAGCATGCCGGCCCGCAATTTATTTTCGTCGAAACTCTGCCTAGCTCCGCTGCGCTTGACAATGCGTGGCAGCGCCAATTCAACCACTTCGAAGGTGGTAAAGCGCTCCTTGCAAGCCACGCACTCGCGGCGGCGCTTGACCTGATCGCCATCGTCCGCCAGGCGGGTATCGATGACGCGGGTATCCTGCGCGGCACAAAACGGACAACGCATATCGGCAAACTATCTAGGCTAAAAGTCGGCCATTCTATTACAGAACGGGGTTATCTCGAAATCGTTCGCTCAAGACACCCCGCGATCCGGCAGAATTCCGTCGGCGATCGAGCGGATATGTACGTCGCGTTGCGGATAAGGAATCTCGATATGATGGGATTGCAACGCGTTGTAAATGCCGACGTGCAGTTGATGGGTCACCGTTGCCCGCTCGGCGAGTTCGCTGACAAACACTTGGATTTTGAAATCCAGCGAACTTTCGCCGAAACCGACGAAATTCACTGCAGGCTCCGGCTCAGGCAACACCAGCTCGGTTGCCTTGATGGCCTCGCGCAAAATCCGCTCGACGATCTCGATGTCGCTGCCGTAGGCGACGCTGACCGGAACCATCACCCGCGTCACGGTATCGGACAAAGTCCAGTTGATCAATCGGTCGGTGATGAAGGTTTTGTTCGGCACCACCAATTCCTTGCGATCCCAATCGACGATATGGGTCGCGCGCATTTGAATGCGGCTGACCCGACCGGTCACATCGCCAACCGTGACGGTATCGCCAACCCGGATGGGCCGCTCGAACAGCAAGATGATACCCGATACCATGTTGGCGAAAATCTCCTGCAAGCCGAAACCCAAGCCCACCGATAGCGCCGCCACCAGCCATTGCACTTGCGACCAACTGCCGCCGAGTTCATTGGCCACGGCCAGAAAGGTAATCGCGGTCAACGTGTAACGCACCAGTTGAATCAAGGCGTAGCGGCTGCCGGCCGTCATCGCGAATTTGCCGACTGTCAGCAGATCGACCAAAGCGGGAAAATTGCTGGCAAACACAAACGCCAAACCGCCGTAGAGCAAGCAGATCAACAAATTAATCAACGTCACCGGTTGCTGCGCGTCCTTGCCGTCGATCATCTGCCCGTATTGCCAGAGCACGACGTTATCGAACACCGAAAAGGCCGGCAAAATATCGCTCCAGATCGCCCAGAAGCCGACCAGCATCGTCGCCATGACCAGCGTTGTCAGCAATTTGCGTCCCTGCTGATTGATCTTGGTGATGTCCAATAAGTCCTTGTCGGGCGCGAAGGCCTCGTCGGCGGCGCTACTGGTTTGCACTTGCTCGGCCTGCTTGCGCTTTTGCTTGGCGTTGCGCAAGGCCAGTTGGCGCTCGGTGTGCCGAAACCAGCGTAAGATCAGCGCATACAACAACGCGGTCGCGAACATCAACCGCAGGCTGTAAACCAGTTTTTCGTAAAGTTCCAGCGCGCTTTGGTAATAACCCGCCACCGCGAAACCGACGATGACCAACGGTGTCAATACCGCGATCGCGTACCAAACGAAGCGCAAGCGGCTCAGCCAGCCGTGCGACAGCCGGTAAAAACTCTTGGCCAAACCGGTTTGCGGATGGGCCAGGCAATGAAACACATAGGTAAACGCCAGCATCAGCACAATCAGCGCGGTGCGTCCCAACGCATAGCTGTGCTCCGAAAACAAATCGCTACCGGTCATCGCGGTCACGAAAACGCTGGGCACCAGCAAAAAACGCAACCATTTGATCTGGCGGTACAGCAACTGCGCGACTTGGTTGGGCCATTGAAACAAGGTTTCCGCGACCCCGGACGGCTTGAACAAGCGAAACGAAAATTGCACCACGCACAAGGCCGACGCAGTGGAAAGCAATCCTTCGGCAAACGAGCGGCTGAAAAAATCGGCACGGGCGTTCAATGCCAGCACGCCGCCTATCCACGCCATCAGCAACGCACCGTACAAGGACAGCAGCCCCAGGTAAACCAGTGCCGACAAAGTTTCACCGACACTGGCGTTGGCGGCATTGCCGCGCAGCAAGGTTTCCAGCCGAAGTTTGACCGACTTGCGAAACCGCCAGTGCAGCAAAACGATCGCCAAGCCGACCAGCACCGATACCGGATTATGAACCAGGCCATCCCAAAATCCCTGAGCGACTTGCCGCCAATTACCGGGGTCAAAAAACCAAAAGACCGAGTGCACAATATCCTTTAGATACTGCTGATCGATAACCGGCGCACTCGGCACCCATAGCAAACGCTGATCGAGGTAGGCGCCGAATTTATCGGCGATACCCAGCATTTGCTGCAAACTGAAATCGACGTCGCCCAACACGCGGGCGTATTCGGTGTTAGCCCCGGCCAAGCGAACCACCAAATCCTTCTGGTCGTTCAATAACAGGCGCAACTCGGCACGGATTCGGAGTTTCTCGGCGTCGTCGGTATCGGCCGGCAATTGGGCCACCCGGTTCAGTAAGGTCTGATTGATATCGGACAGATTTTTCTTGGCTTCGTCGAGCTTGAAGCTTTCCAGACTGGTCAGCGCGATCTGATCTTGAATCTCGTCGTTCAGCGCGCCGAACTGCTTATGTTGCGGAATGTTACGACGCTGCTCGCGCAACAGATTGCCCAGCGCCGGACTCAAGCCGGCCAGCGAGATTTTTTGCTCGGCGCTCTGGTAGTCCTTTTCCAACTGCTTGTATCGGGCATCCATCTCGTTTTTTTGAATCAGGTACTGCTCCATGTTCTTATTGACCGCCTGCAAACTGCGGTTGTAGCGCATGTTTTCCTTAGTCGCTTCGCGGATCAACGGATGCTTGCCCTCGGCGTCCTTCTCCGCCTGCAACAACTCGTCACGCTCCTTGTCGATCAATTGCTGACGACGGTCGAGCAAGTGATTGTCCAGATCGGCGATCAGCATGGCCAGTTGCTCTCGCTGCAAATTCAACAAATGCATCCTGTCCTTTTGCGCCTGTAAGCGCAGCGGATTGCTGATGTTTTCCAGTTCCAGCGTCTTCAAGGTACTGTTCAGCAACTTGACGCGAGTTTCCAACTGAATTTGGCTGGCTTCTTTCTCGTAAAGATTGTCCCCGCCCCGGCTGGCGAGCAATTGCTGTTCCTGTTGGCTGCTGGCCTGCTTGCCCTTCAGTTCCGAAACCTTTTCCCTGAGCAATTGCGGCCGATTCATCAACTCGCCGATCTGCGCTTCCACGCGGCTGATTTCGGCATCCAAATCGCTAAGTTTGGTTTTCTCGATGATTAAACGCTGCTCCAACTCGTCGGTCGGAAACAGCGACCAACGTTCCGGCCGGCGATTCTTCAGGTTGGCTTCGGCTTCTTCGATCTGCTTGGCAATGCGCTTGGTTTCCAGCGGCAAGCTGTTCAAAGCCTGTTTGAACGACTCGGCTTGAGCGTCCTGAGCTTCGGTTTCGTTAAGGTTATCCTCGCTTTCGTAATAAGCGGACAAGATGCGATTTTTCAAGTCCTCGCCCAGATTCTGCTTATCCTTGACGAACTGAATCCGCTGTTTGATGTCTGCGATCGACGCCGGCTTGATCGCCGCCTTTTGATTTGCGGCATGAGCAAGCGTTACACTGAAAAACAAAAATAACAGCGGCCAAACCAGGCCGATTTTGAACGAATGTGGCTTCATGCGCGCTTGGGAAAACGTGAAAATAAACGGAAAAACATCATGAGCGACCGCGAAGGCGTGATCAAATACCGGCTCGAGCATCAGCTCGCCGATTTACCGGTCGACTTCGGCTTCGCCGAACTGAACGCCTGGCGATCGATCATGCATCGTTTGGGTCTGATCGGCCGGGTCCCCGACCGTTACGATGGCTTGGGTTTCGGCAACATCAGCCGGCGACTGGTTCCCGGCCGCGACGAATTTATCATCTCCGGCACCCAAACCGGTGACTTGCCGCAACTCGAGGCGTGGCAATTCGTCTGGGTCGTCGGGGCCGTTCCCGAACAAAATCGGCTGTGTTCGCGCGGCGCCTGCCAACCGTCGTCGGAAGCGCTGACCCATGCCGGCGTGTACCGCGAATGCCCGGACGCGCAAGCCGTCATCCATGTGCACAGCCCGGAAATTTGGCGGCAAACCGCCGCGCTGGCCTTGCCCCACACCGGCGCCGACATTCCGTACGGCACGCCGCGAATGGCGGAGGCTGTCGCCGAACTGTTCGCCAACGGCGACTTGCAGGCCCTACCGTTATTTACAATGCTGGGCCATCTCGACGGTGTCGTCGCCTTCGGAACCAGCTTGGCCGACGCCGCTTGCCAGCTGCTTTGCCAATTGAGCCGAGCGATGGCTATTGAGCAATGCCCGCCAGCCCGCTAAAATGCAGCATTCATTAGCATTTATTAATTTTATCATGCCGGAAATCATCATCTATACCGCGAAACTCTGCCCGTATTGCACGATGGCCAAGCGTTTGTTCGACAAGAAAGGCGCGAGTTACACCGAAATCGACGTCGACAGCGAACCGGGTTTGCGCGAGGAAGTCATGGAGAAGACCCGCCGCCGCACCGTGCCGCAAATATACATCGGCGACCGCCACATCGGCGGCTTCGACGATCTCTATGCATTGGATGTGGGCCGCGAACTCGACCCTTTGTTGCAGGCTTGAAGGCCTCGACTATTTAATGATCACCAATTGCACGCCGAATCGGCAAGCCAAATCGTTGGCTTCCACCCAAACCACTTTGCCGAGCGCGCTAAAACCCAATTGATTGACTTGTAGCTTGACCGGGGCGCCGATCTTCACCGAAGCCGGCGCCTGGACGCGCAAGCACATGCCTTCGGTAGAACGGTTGATACCTTCCGCGCTGTAGCGATCCTTATCGATGAACAGATCGACCTCGAAGCTTTCCGTTTTCCGATAGCCCCGCCTCCGCCGCCAAAGTTTTTGGGCGTTGTGGACCACATCGCGAAACTCCAAGCCCATCATGATCCGTTGGCGTTCGCGCTTGACCCAGACGATATCGACTTCGCCGGCCAGCGACAGGGCCTCGACGAAGATCTCGGCACGGCGGTCCTCGGCCAGCAGGCTTTCGAACTCGGCAATACCGCTCAGCAGTTCGCCGGGTTCCACCTCGATCATCGCGCCTTTCAACGAGACATCGTAACAACCGAGTTTCAATACCTCGCCGCCGACATATAAAAAACCTTCGGCGCTAAAGTTTTTCCGGTATTCCTTGCGGTCTTGAAACATACTGAAAATCCAGGTGATAGTTCGGACAAAGATAGCCGATATTTCGCACTACGCCGAATCGGCGACCGTCGCGCGACCAGCGTTCTCGACGTTCGCGGCCGATAAACCCGCCAGCAAGTCGGCTTTGATATCGTCGAGATTCTCCAAACCGACCGAAATCCGTACCAAGCTGTCCTTGATGCCGGCTTCGGCGCGAGCCTCCGGCGACAGGCGGCCATGCGTGGTGGTGGCGGGATGGGTGATCGTGGTTTTGACGTCACCCAGATTGGCGGTAATCGACAGCATCCGAGTAGAATCGATCAGCCGCCACGCCTCGTCCTTGCCTCCGCGCAATTCGAAACTGACGACCGCGCCGAAATGGCTTTGCTGGCGTTTAGCCAGTTCGTGCTGGGCGTGTGAGCTAAGACCCGGATAATGCACCTTGGCGACCGCCGGCTGGCTTTCCAGCCATTGAGCCAGTTCGAAAGCTCGGTCGCAATGCGCCTGCATTCGCACGGCCAAGGTTTCCAGACCGGACAAAAACACCCAGGCGTTGAACGGACTCATCGTCGCGCCGCCGGTCCGCAGATAGGGATAGACCTGTTTTTCGATCAAGGCTTCGCTGCCGACCACCGCGCCGCCGACGCAACGGCCCTGTCCGTCGATGTATTTGGTAGCGGAATGCACGACCAGATCCGCACCCAGCAACAACGGCTTCTGCAGGATCGGCGTGCAAAACACGTTGTCCACCACCAACAAGGCGCCGTGGCGGTGGGCGATGTCGGCCAACACGCGAATGTCGGCGATCTCGATCAGCGGATTCGATGGCGTTTCCAGGAACAAAAGCCGAGTATTCGGCTTGATGGCCGCCTCCCAGGCCGCCGGATCGGTCAAGGCCACGAAGTCGGTTTCGACCCCGAATTTGCCGAAGTAATTTTGAAACGCCAACACGGTGTTGCCGAACACGCTGCGCGAGCAAACCACATGGTCACCGGCCTTCAGCAAAGCCATCCCGACCGCCATGATGGCCGCCATCCCTGATGCAAACGCCAAGCAGCGTTCGCCCTGTTCCAACAGGGCCAAACGCGCCTGGAAGGCGGCGACCGTCGGGTTGGTGAAGCGCGAATAAATATTGCCCGCTTGCTGACCGGTAAAGCGCAAAGCCGCTTGTTCGGCGGACTGAAACACGTAGCTGGAGGTCGCGAAAATCGGCATGCTATGTTCGTCTTCGTGGGTTCGGCGCTGGCCGGCCCGAATCGCCTGGGTCTCCGGCCCGAAGTCTTGCCAATCGAATTCGCTCATTATTTCGCCACCTGCATATCGATGATGAAGTTGCTGCCATTGCGCTGCGACTGCGCGTGATCGTTGCGCAGGGCCTCGATACGGGCCAGATACGCCATGTCGATGTCGCCGGTGATGTATTCGCTGCTAAAACACGAAGTATCGAAATGCTTAATATTGGGATTACCCCTGCCGACCGCTTCGATCAAATCGCTCAGATCTTGGAATATCAATTTATCGGCGCCCAAGGCCTTGCAAACGTCCTCCTCGCTCCGGTCGTGGGCGATCAACTCGCGCGCGGCCGGCATGTCGATGCCGTAAACGTTGGGATAGCGCACCGGCGGCGCGGCCGATGCGAAGTAGACTTTCTTGGCGCCGGCATCGCGGGCCATTTGAATGATCTGCTCGGAGGTGGTGCCGCGCACGATCGAATCGTCGACCAGCAACACGTTCTTGCCGTCGAATTCCAGCGAAATCGCATTCAACTTTTGCTTGACCGACTTCTTCCGCATCTTCTGGCCGGGCATGATGAAGGTCCGGCCAATATAGCGATTTTTCATGAAGCCTTCACGAAACTTGACGCCCAGATCGTGGGCGATCTGCGAGGCGGCGGTCCGGCTGGTATCCGGAATCGGAATCACGACATCGATATCGTGATCCGGCCATTCCCGCTGAATTTTTTCGGCCAGTTTCTTACCCATCCGCATCCGGGCTTTGTACACCGAAATGTTGTCGATAATGGAATCGGGCCGGGCGAAATAGACGTATTCGAAAATACACGGACAATGATCGGTGGTTTCGGCACACTGCCGGGTATGCAGTTTGCCGGAAGCCTCGATAAACACCGCTTCGCCGGGCGCTAAATCGCGAATCAAGCGAAAATCCAACACGTCCAAGGCCACGCTTTCCGAAGCGATCATGTATTCGATGCCTTCATCCGATTTGCGTTCGCCATACACGATCGGCCGAATGCCGTGCGGATCGCGAAAACCCAACACGCCGAAACCGGCGATCATCACGACCACCGCATACGCGCCTCGGCAGCGTTTGTGGACCGCGCTGACCGCCTGGAACACGTCGTCGACGGTCAAACGCAGCTTGCCGAATTGTTGCAGCTCGTGAGCGAACACGTTCAACAACACCTCGGAGTCCGAGTCGGTGTTGATATGGCGCTGATCGTCGACGAACACCTGCCGCTTCAATTCCTCGGTATTGGTCAAGTTGCCGTTGTGCGCCAGCGTCAGGCCGAACGGCGAGTTGACGTAAAACGGTTGGGCTTCGGCCGAACTGGTGCAACCGGCCGTCGGGTAACGCACGTGGGCGATCCCCATATTGCCTTTCAGCTTCATCATTTGCTCGGTTGAAAACACGTCGCGTGCCAGCCCGTTATCCTTACGCAAATGCAAGCGCCCGCCGTCGCAGGTGACGATGCCGGCGGCATCCTGGCCGCGATGCTGCAACACCGTCAGGGCGTCGTAGAGATCCTGATTAACGCTTTGATGAGAAACGATTGCCGCAATACCACACATAGCTGATCCGATTTAACGATAATGAATGTAATCCGCCAAACCTGCAGGCATATGGTTTTTCAACCACAAGGCCAGCGCCTGGAACGGCGGAATGAGAACCGACTGTTTCCACCAAGGGTCTTCCGGCAGCGGCGTCACGCCGGCCATCATCACCAGCAAGGCCACCAGCACCGAACCGCGCACGATGCCGAACAGCATGCCTAACAAGCGATCGCTACCGGTCAATCCGGTGGATTCGATCAACTGGCTCAATAAAAAGCTGATCAAACTGCCCAGAATCAAGGTCGCGAAAAACAGCAGCGCAAACGCCGCGGCGGCGCGAGCCGACGGATAACTGATCGTCGACTGCAACAATACCGCCACATCGCGGCTGTAGTGCACACCGACCCAGACCGCGACCGACCATATCGTCAGCGCGAACGCCTCCTTGACGAAGCCGCGAAACAAACCCATCAAGGCCGAACCGCCGACGATGACGATAATCAGGTAATCGACCCATAGCATTTGCTGCCAAGGCACAAAATCCAGCATCGCTTAAACCGGGATCGTTAGCTTACTCGTCCGGCGAAACAAAACTGTTTACGTTGATTTGCGCCAGTTTAGCCTTGATCGCTTGAGCCTTGGCCTTATCGACGATCGGGCCGATCCGGACTTTGAACACCGACCCCTTATCGCTGGCGAACTCCTTGACCGACGCGGCGAAACCTTGTTGTTTCAGACTTTCTTGCAATGCAGCCGCGTTCGGTTTCTGACTAAACGTACCGACTTGCAGATACCAGCGGTTGCTTTCCTCTCCGCCGACCGGCGCCTTAACGGCCGGCGCGGTCGCCGGTGCAACGACCGTCTCGGGTTTGGTTTCCGGTAATTTTGTCGGCTTCGGCTTGGCGATGGCACTGGGCGCGACCTGAGCCAAGGGCTGTACGGCCGGTGCCGCGGTCGGCGCCGGCAATTTGGTCGGACGCGGCGGCGGTACGTCTTCGGCCTCGGCCACCACCGGTTCTTCGTCGTCACCCACGACAGGCGTCGGCGCGCGCGTCGGAGCCGGCGCCGCTTTCTTGGGAAGCGGCAAGGTTTCCCGAGCGCCCAGTTTCAATTGAGGTTTCGGCGCCTCGAGCGCCGCTTCCCCTTCACCTTCCTCCGCCACCGCTCTCGGCGCCGGGACTTCGCCGACCGGCGGCTCGCCAGCCGGCGCGGTTTCGGCCACCGCTTCCGGCTTATCGGGCAGCGGCATGAATTCTACATCCTGAGTCTTGGCGGGCACTTCCGGGATTTTCAATTCGTTGATGGTTTTACCGGTTTCGTCGATTGGGTCGTCGAACAACATCGGCACGAAGATGGCGGCCAACGCGGTAATTACCGCAGCGCCAATCAATCGTTGCTTTAACTCCTGATCCATACTCAAGCACCTCTGGGAAAATTAGATAAATATTCGGATACCAGAAAAAAAGAACCGAAAATCAGCGTCAGTTCGCCGGGCCCGGCCTGCCCGCTGGCCGCTCGGTAGGCGGCGGAAAAATCCGGATAGCCGTCGCGAACGCGGTCGCGCAGTTCGGGCGGAAACAGTGCCGCAATCGTTTCGGGCGGCGCGGCGCGCGGATTGGCCAGCGGCGCGAGATGCCACTCGGCGACCCGATCGGCCATGATCCGAATCACGCCGGCAATGTCCTTGTCCTTCATCATCGCGAACACCGCGCGTATCTTGGCATTGGGGAAGCTTTCGCTGAGATACTCCAGCAAGGTCCCCACCGCCTGCGGATTATGACCGACATCCAGCAACACCGGATGGCTGCCATCAATGAGCTGAAACCGCCCATTCAAACGGGCCTCGGCCACGCCTCTCCGTATCGCCTCTGCCCCGACCGGCAGCCGCCCGTTCGACGCCTGGACGGCGGCGATGACCGCCGAAGCGTTGCGGTACTGATGTTCGCCCTGCAAGGCTGGCACCGGCAATCCCAGCAGTTCGGCGGATTCGCCCAGCCAATCCCAGACTTCGCCCCGTTTGCGATAACGGTAGGCGGCGCCGATGCGCAAGGTCACGGCGCCGATTTCCGCTGCGGTCGCCAATAGCGAAGCCGGCGGTTGTTGGTCGCCGATGACGGCCGGAACACCCGGCCGAAAAATCCCGGCCTTCTCCCGAGCGATAGCTTCGACAGTGTTGCCCAACCAATCGACATGGTCCAGCGCGATCGTCGTCACTAAAGTCGCGTCCGGGTCGACAATGTTGACCGCATCGAGTCGGCCGCCAAGCCCTACTTCCAGCAACTGCACATCGACATCGGCGCGGGCAAACAAATCCAGGGCCGCCAGCGTACCGAATTCGAAATAACTCAGACTGGTCTCGCCCCGTGCGGCATCGATGCGGGCGAAAGCATCGCAAATCTCCGCATCGCCGGCCGATCGCCCGGCGATGCGAATACGTTCGTTATACCGCAGAATGTGCGGCGAGGTGTAGGCCCCGACTTTATAACCCTGCGCTCGGTAGATCGCTTCCAAAAACGCCACGCAGGAACCCTTGCCGTTGGTCCCGGCCACGGTCACGGTCAGCGGCGCCGGACGGTCTGATCGAAGCCGGGCATACACGCCGGCGACTCTCGCCAGTCCCAGATCGATAGACTTGGGGTGTAGTTGTTCCTGCCAGTTTAGCCATGCCTGAAGCGTCTCGAAGCGCGCCATTGCGACCGCGACTACCCCTGGCCCGCTCCGGCGTCTCCGGAATCGGCATAACTTTCGCCGCCCGGCGCCGCCCCAGTCGAACGGCCGACGCATAGCATCGCCAGTATCGATGCAATTTTTTCGCGCATCTCCCGTCGGTCGATAATCATGTCGATTGCGCCGTGCTCGCGCAAGAATTCGCTACGCTGAAATCCTTCCGGCAGTTTTTCCCGAACGGTCTGTTCGATCACGCGAGGACCGGCGAAACCGATCAAAGCTTCCGGTTCGGCCGCGTTGATATCACCGAGCATGGCCAGACTGGCCGACACGCCACCCATCGTCGGATCGGTCATGAACGAGATATAGGGAATCCCGGCCTCGGCCAATTTGGTCAACGCCGCGCTGGTTTTAGTCATCTGAAACAACGAATACAGCGACTCCTGCATCCGCGCCCCGCCGCTGGCGGTAAACACGATGAACGGAAAACCGGTGCGCAAGCTTTCGTTAATGCCTCGCACGAAACGCTCGCCGACCACCGAACCCATCGAGCCGCCCATGAAACCGAAGTCGAAAGCCGCCGCGACGATGCCCTCGCCCATCAGTTTGCCGCGCATCGTCACCAATGCATCGTTTTCGTTACTTTGTTTTTGCGCCTGTTTGATGCGGTCCTTGTAACTCTTGCTGTCCTTGAATTTCAGAGGATCGCTGGGTTTCAGGCCGGCACCGATTTCGACGCGCTCGCCTTCATCCAAAAAGATATCCAGGCGGGCACGCGCCGAAATGCGCAGATGGTGGCTGCATTTCGGGCACACATGGAAATTCTTGACCAACTCGGCGTTGAACAAGATTGCATCGCAACGCGGACACTTACTCCACAAGCCTTCGGGCACCGAGGTACGTTTCGGGGTACTTTCGGTCCTAATCACCGAGGGAACTAATTTTTCAAACCAACTCATGCGTAAACTACTCCGCTAACCACTGTTTAACTGTCCATCGCTTGGCGCATGGACTTCAACAAGCCGATGATTTCACGCCGGGCCTGCTCGGGATCGTCGAGATTCGCCTCGATCTTGCTGATCAACGCGCTGCCGACCACCACGCCGTCGGCGATATTGGCGATGGTTTTCGCGGTTTCGGCATCCTTAACGCCGAAGCCGACGCCAACCGGCAGGTCGGTGTTGGCTTTGATCAATTGCAATTTATCCTCGACGTCGGCGGTATCCAGATGGCCGGCGCCGGTCACGCCTTTCAACGATACGTAATACAAATAACCGCTACCGACCGCGTGCATCTTTTGAATGCGCTCGGCGGTGGTATTCGGCGCCAACAAAAAGATTTGATCGACGCCCCGCTCGCGCAACAGTTTGACGCACTCATCGGACTCCTCCGGCGGCAAATCGACGGTCAAAACGCCGTCCACGTCGGCGCGTTGTACCGCGTTGGCAAAGCCTTCGTAACCCATGATTTCGATAGGATTCAAATAGCCCATCAACACCAGCGGCGTGGTTTGGTCGGTTTTGCGAAACTCCATGGCCATCGTCAATACCTTGCGTAAACCGACATGGTGGGCCAAGGCGCGTTCGCTGGCTCGCTGTATCACCGGACCGTCGGCCATCGGATCGGAAAACGGCACGCCGAGTTCGATCACGTCGGCACCGGCGGCGACCATCTCGTGCAGCAAGGGCACGGTGAATTCGGGATAAGGATCGCCGGCGGTAATGAACGGAATCAAGGCCTTGCGGCCGGACGCCTTCAGTTCGGCGAATTTGGCGGCTAAACGGCTCATAGACTAATTCCTTCGCGTTGCATGATGGTGTGCATGTCCTTGTCGCCGCGGCCGGACAAATTGACGATGATCACTTGGTCCTTAGCCATCGTCGGCGCCAATTTCATCGTGTAGGCCAGGGCGTGGCTGGACTCCAATGCCGGAATGATGCCTTCCATCCGGGTCAAGGCGTGGAAGCCCTCCAAGGCTTCGTCGTCGGTGATGTTGGGATATTCCGCGCGGCCGGTGTCCTTCAGCCAAGCATGCTCGGGTCCGACGCCGGGATAATCCAGACCGGCCGAAATCGAATGGGTTTCGATGATTTCGCCGTCGTCGTCGGCCATTAGATAGGTGCGGTTACCGTGCAACACGCCGGGCCGTCCGGCCGACAACGGCGCGGAGTGGCGACCGGTGGCGATGCCGTCGCCGGCCGCTTCGACACCGTACATTTTCACGCCGGCATCGTCGATAAAGTGATAAAACAAGCCGATCGCATTGGAACCGCCGCCGACGCAAGCCACCAAGGCGTCCGGCAATTTACCGGCTTGGGCGAGACATTGTTGACGGGCTTCGCGGCCGATCACGGCCTGAAAGTCTCTAACCATCGCCGGATACGGGTGAGGACCCGCCACGGTGCCGATGATATAGAAGGTATTGTCGATATTGGTCACCCAATCGCGCAGGGCTTCGTTCAACGCGTCCTTCAGGGTTTTCGAGCCTGATTCGACCGGCACCACGGTGGCTCCGAGCAATTTCATCCGATACACGTTCAAGGCTTGGCGGGCGACATCGACGGCGCCCATATAGACCACGCATTCCAAACCCAACCGCGCCGCGACGGTCGCGGTCGCCACGCCATGCTGGCCGGCGCCGGTTTCGGCGATGATACGGGTCTTGCCCATGCGCTTAGCCAGCAAGGCCTGGCCGACGGTATTGTTGACCTTATGAGCGCCGGTGTGGTTCAGATCTTCGCGCTTCAGATAAATTTGAGCGCCGCCCAGATGTTGGCTCCAGCGCTGGGCATGGTACAGCGGCGACGGCCGGCCGACGTAATCGCGCAAGTCCGCATCGAGCTCGGCAACGAATTCGGGGTCTTGAATATAGCGTTGATAGGCTTCGTTGAGCTCGGTAATCGCCGGCATCAGCGTTTCCGCCACGAAAATACCGCCGTAAGGCCCGAAATGGCCCCGGGCGTCCGGCATTTGGTACTTGTCTGTCATAATTCTAATGTCGCTAGGTTGGTCGTTCTTATAAAGTCAGCCATTTTCGCTGCGTCCTTGACACCCTTACCCGCCTCGACGCCGCTGCTGACATCCAGCGCATAAGGCCGCACCGCTCGCACCGCGTCGCCGGCATTGTCCGGCGTCAATCCGCCGGCCAGAATCACAGGCAGATGCCGGCTGGCCGGAATCAAATCCCAATCGAAGCGCTGGCCGCTACCGCCCGGCAAACCCGGATGATAAGCATCCAACAACAGCCCGGCCGCATCCGGGTATTGGCGCTGCAAGCCGTCGAGATCGATTTCAGGCCTCATCCGCACTGCCTTGATGTAGGATTTGTCGTAGATTCGGCAAGCCTCCGGCGCTTCGTCGCCGTGAAATTGCAGGCAGTCGATCCGAACTTGGCCCAATACGCTTCGAATCCAGTCAGGTTCCGCGTCGACAAACAAGCCGACCACCGAAACGAAGGCCGGCAAGGCTCTGGCTATCGCCGCGGCCGCCCCGATCTCGACGTGGCGAGGGCTGGGTGGATAAAACACCAAGCCGATCGCATCGACCCCCAAGCCAGCCGCGTCAAGCGCGTCGTCTACCCTGGTAAATCCGCAAATTTTAACGCGGGTCCGCATCGAAACGTCTCTGAAAAAAAGCGGCGTAGGATAACACAACTGCCCGCCGAGTCGGGCTAGGCGAAATCAAAAAAGGCCGGGGCCGCTTAGCCCCTAACCCGCGTTCTTGCCGACGTACCGTCAATGGGCATGACCGCCGTGGTCTTCGGCGGAATGATCGTCCGCGTCCTCCGCCCCGCCCTCGTGCCGGTGCTGCTGGGCGGCGCCTTGGTTGATTGGGTCGGCGGCCCGCACCGCAACGCCGAACTTATAAACCATCAAGCCGCCCAAGTCGGCGGTAAACACCAACAAACCGGCAAGTAGCATGGCCAATAAACCAAACACTTGATTGGCCGGCCCGCCGATCACCCCTTTAACCGCTATACGCCAGACCGACAACAGCGCTGCCAAGACCAATACCGAAATTCCCAAGTGTTCGTGTTTTTCCATGATTTCATGGACATTGCCGCCGTGCGCGACATTGGCCGCCGCGATCAGACCCGCCGCGACGGTCGCCGCCGCGAATAGCGTACCGGCATACAGAAACCAGCTCGCCGCGCCGCGCCAAGCCGGCTTGCCCGCCAAACTGGCCACGATGTCGATCGCGACGAACAAGAGCAACAGCGCAATCGGAAAATGCACCAGCAACGGATGCCAGTTCTCCATAGCGGCAATGCCAGGCAGCAAATCGGCGAAATTCTCGCCGGGCGATCGCCCCGCCGCCCTCTCAATCGCGGCCAGCCAGCCGGCCACGCTGCCCGCAAACCCGCCGCCACTATCGGCGCCGCCGTGCACCGCCATCGTCAAATGCTGTTGCCATCCCAACATACGTCCCCCGTTTTCGTTGAGCCTATATCGATCCGGGCTTTCCCGCCCGAATCGTCAGTTGATTGCGATTTGCGCCGATGTCGTGAGTGCCCGAGTCTTGCTTTCGGTAAATTCGGTGCCTTGCTGGCGCACGAACAGCGCTTGCAATTTTTCTTCGTCGGCTACTTTCATGCCCTCTTCGTGCCCCAAGCACAACAAGGCGGTGGACCAGGCATCCGCGATCGTCGGGTCGGCGTGAAACACGCTGACCGCAACCAGATCATGATTGACCGGCCGGCCGGTGCGAGCGTCCAAAATATGGCTGTATCTCTGGCCCTTCACATCGAAAAAGTGCCGGTAAGTGCCGGAGGTCATTACCGCCATCGCCTCGTCCTTGGGCAAGGTCACCACCTTGTGCAACTCGCGCTCGCCCGGCAACGGCTTTTCCACCGCGATGCGCCAGGATTTGCCGTCCGGTTTGTGGCCGTGGGTTTTCAATTCGCCGCCGATTTCCACCAGATAATTGTCCACGCCCAATTGTTCCATGACCTGGCTGATTTTTCCGACGCTATAGCCTTGGGCGATCGACGACAAGTCTACCCTGACCTTCGCCAAATGCTTACGGATGTGGTTGTCGTCGACCACCGCAAGCTTGTCCATGCCGACGTTAACCATTGCGTCTTGAATCGCGGCATCCTCGGGGATGACCAATTTGTCGTCCTTAAAACCCCATAAATCGAACAGCGGCTTGATGGTCAAGTCGTAACAGCCGTGACTCAGCTCGCTGACGGTACGTGCGATTTTGACCAGCGTGACGACTTGCGGATCGACCGTTTGACTTTCTGTGGAGGGATTGGCGTTAAATTGTTCTATCGACGAATCCGGCCGGTAATTGGATAAGACTTTATCCAGGTCGGCAAACGCTTGATTGACCTCAGCCTCTACTTGCTTGAAGTCGACCGGCTCGGGCGACCAATAGCTGATGTTATAGGTCGTGCCCTGCGCGAAGCCGCTCAATTTTTCGATTGGTGGTAGCGGCTCCTGGCAGCCCACCAACATCAACGCTTCCAGCAGCCCCACCATCCACACGTACCGCATGCATCCCCCTTTTCGTTTATCCGTGACGATTATTATTAAATTTTTTCGCGCAAAAGCGCCGACACTGCTTTGAATTGCGGATGAGCGGCATCGCCCAACCATTCGAACAAGACCGATTCATGATTGGTGACGATCACTTGCCGAGACTGCAAACGCCGCAGCGCCGATGCTTTATGCTCGGGATTTCTGGAACAGACCGCATCGCCGACCACCTGCACCCGGTAACCCAATTGCAATAAGTCGTAGGCCGATTGCAAGACGCAGACGTGGGCTTCCTGCCCGACCAGCAGTACTTGTCGGCGGCCGCTCTCGGCCAGTGCCTCGGCGAAACCGGGAGCCCGGCAACAGGAAAATCCGGTCTTGGCGAAGACCGACGTCGCGGAAGGCCAAGCAGCGGCGATTTCGGCCTGAGTCGGCCCGAGACCTTGCGGATATTGTTCGGTCGCCAGCACCGGCACGCCCAAACAATCGGCGGCCTTTAGCAAGCGAAGCGTCGCCTTAGCGACCCTCTCGGCCTCGTCGGCCGGCATGGCCGCGCTCAAGCGGCCCTGCAAATCGACGACGACCAGCGCGCTATCGGCGCAATCGGCCAAATCGGGATGGGACGCCATCGCTTAAGCGTGCTTCATGATGCGGGCTTTCTCGCGTTGCCAATCCTTTTCCTTGGAGGCGACGCGCTTGTCGTGCAATTTCTTGCCTTTGGCCAAACCCAATTTCAGCTTGGCGCGACCGCGTATCCAGTACATCGACAGCGGAATCAAGGTATAGCCCTTGCGCTCGACGGAACCGATCAATTTGGCCAATTCTCGGGCATGCAGCAGCAATTTCTTGCGGCGTACCGCATCCGGATTGACATGAGTGGACGCCGACAGCATCGGCGAAATGTGTGCGCCGCACAACCAAGCCTCGCCGCGGCGAATCTCGATATAGCTTTCCTTGAGCTGGATGCGACCGTCGCGCAAGCTCTTGACCTCCCAGCCTTCCAAGACCAAACCGGCTTCGAACTGCTCCTCTATCGTGTACTCGTGAGTCGCTTGGCGATTGACGGCGATAGTGTTATCGGTGGCTTTATTGTCCTTTTTTTTCTTGGCGGCCATGACTAGCGACGATGATTAAACTGACTGTAAACTGTAATTTTGATATTTTACCCGCACCCCCATCAAATAACACTTTAAATAACAGGGCCAGCAGCAATGAGCGACAAAACCCAATCCATCCACGGCGCATGGTCGTCCCGCTTCGCCTTTATTTTGGCGGCCACCGGGTCGGCGGTCGGTTTGGGCAACATCTGGAAATTTCCCTACATCACCGGCCAAAACGGCGGCGGCGCCTTTGTGATGGTTTACCTGTTTTGCGTGGCGGCGATCGGCGTGCCGATCATGATCGCCGAAATCATGCTGGGCCGGCGCGGCCGGCAAAACCCGATCAACACCATGCAGAGTCTGGCCGTCGAAGCCGGCGCCGACCCGCGCTGGCAATACATGGGCTGGCTGGGCATGCTCGGCGGATTCCTGATCCTGGGTTACTACAGCGTCATCGCCGGCTGGTCCATGGCCTACATCGTCAAATCCTTCACCGGCCAATTTTTTAGCTCGGACGCCGGCGACATCAAGGCCCTGTTCGACGACTTGATGGCCAGCCCGATCCAGCAAATTTTCTGGCACACCGTATTCATGCTGGCGACGATGCAGGTCGTCATGCGCGGCGTGCAAGGCGGCTTGGAGAAATCGGTGCGATTTCTGATGCCGGCCTTATTTTTCCTGCTGCTGATCCTGGTGGCCTATGCGATGAGTTCCGGCGGTTACGAGCAAGGCATCGAATTTTTGTTCAACCCGGATTTCAGCAAAATCGACGCCGACGCGGTCTTGACCGCGATGGGCCACGCCTTCTTCACACTGAGCTTGGGCATGGGCGCGATCATGGTCTACGGTTCCTATCTGCCCGGCCATGTTTCCATCGCCAAAACCACCTTTTATATCGCCGGCGCCGATACCATAGTCGCGCTACTGGCAGGCATCGCCATCTTTCCGCTGGTGTTCGCCAACCACCTGGAAGCCGCCGCCGGCCCCGGCCTGATCTTCCAGACCCTGCCGCTGGCCTTCGGCCACATGGGCGGCGGCTGGCTGTTCGGGCTGTTGTTTTTTGTGCTGCTGTTCTTCGCCGCGCTGACCTCGTCGATTTCGATCATCGAACCCGCCGTGGCCTGGTTGGTGGAAAACAAGGATCTGCAACGCCGCGAAGCCTGTCTGTGGGCCGGCGGCGCCTGCTGGGCGCTGGGCGTGGCGGTGGTGTTTTCGTTTAATATCTGGTCGGAACATAAATGGTTCGACAAGAATCTGTTCGAGCTGCTCGATTATTTGACCGCCAACCTGATGCTGCCGCTCGGCGGTTTGGCGATCGCGGTATTCGCCGGCTGGAAAATGAAACCGGCCCACGCCGAACAGGAACTGGAACTGCCGCCGCAAGGTTTTCAAGCTTGGCAATTTCTGATCCGCTACGTCGCGCCGGCTTCGGTTTTCCTGGTATTCCTGCATGTCTTGGGGGTACTGTAATGATCACCGTCGTGCAAAAAAGCGCGTTGGTCAAATTCTCGGCCAAACAGATGTTCGATTTGGTAGACGACATCGAGTCCTACCCCAAATTCCTGCCCTGGTGCGCCGGCAGCAAGGTGCTGAAACGCGAGGGCAACATCGTCGAAGGCCAAATCGACATCGCCAAGGCCGGTTTCCATAAATCGTTCACGACCCGCAACAAATCCGATCAAGGCGGTAAGATTCAAATCAGCCTGCTGGACGGGCCGTTCAAATCGCTGGAAGGCTTTTGGAGCTTCATGCCGCTCCGCGAAGACGCCAGCAAGATTTCGCTGGATTTGGAGTTCGAAATCGCCAGCACCTTCGCCAGCCTGGCCTTCGGCCCGGTCTTCAATCAAATCTGCAACACCATGGTCGGCGCCTTCACCCAACGCGCCAAAGCGGTGTATGGCTGACATCCGCATCGAAGTCGCCTACGCGACGCCCGAGCGGCAAACCCTGATCGCGCTAACCCTACCGCCGGACGCCACCGCCGAACAAGCCATCCAGGCATCAGGCATCTTGGCCCGGCATCCGGAAATCGATTTGACCGTTCAAAAGTTCGGCATTTTCGGCATCGTCGCCAAACCCAACGCAACGCTGACCGACGGCGACCGGGTGGAGATTTATCGGCCGCTGAAACAAAATCCGATGGATGCGCGGCGGCAACGATCTAAGCAATAAGCCCCCGCGAAACCGCCCATCCGCGCTTTTTGGGATTAAGTTCGGTCGAACAGGCTTGGTGATGACGAAATTTCCTTCGCGGCCACAAGGGGCAACTGACGAGATCCCCGAACGGAGCCGGCGGAAAATATCGGCCGACTTAACCTTAGCAGACCGAAGCTAAAAACCGACCGTTGCGGCGCGAAAGTCCGGGCGAATTGTCGTTTACAAGAGTCCGCTGAAAACCATCGCGCGAGCCCCGCCTGTGTAAGGACAAATTTCCCTTGACACAACACTATCCTTTCGGGTTTTCCGAGAACACCACTCGCCGGCTTCATCCGCGTTCGGCGGAAAACGCCCTGTTGCGGCCATTGCATTAAAAATTCGAATGACAGCTTTAGCGCGTATTTCGAACATTGGTAATAGAACAATAATGCAATGTGGATGGGTAGAGCGAAGCGAAACCCATCACTTAACGTACATTTGTTTGATGGGTTTCGGCTAACGCCTCTACCCATCCTACGAGCCACGAGCTTTTATGATTGAGCCACTCATAACGATAGTAATCAATGTGGCAGATTTAGTATTGGCGGAAAAGTGCCATGGTATTTCCACTGGGTAAGGGCATCAACCTCACCTATGCTCATGCCAGCATCTAGGGATTCTGCTGGAATAAGTAGGTTTTCTCCCTTGTGGGTTATATAAAAATCGAGTCCTTCACAAGGTGCGACTTGGCTGGTTTTATCAAAGAGAATTCTGATGTTTGTGTTCTCATTTGAAAATGGTGGATTCATAACTACAACCCTTCGGTAAGGGTTAATGAAAAATGTCCCTAAAGATTGATGCAAGGCTCCAGCGACATCATCGCTAAAAGTCGTTATACCCGCAACAATTTCTTTGTATATAGCCACAGTCATTGCTATAAAGTATGCGCCATGACCTATATCGCCTCTAATGTACATTACAATAGCGGTATAAAACTGCTTTAGGGCTGTGGTTGATATGGCTAGAGAAAAAGTCGTGCCTTTAAATGTGTAGTTCGCTTGAATATGTGTGGCCGACTCGCTGTAGGATGAAGGGTTGTGAACCAAAGCGTTTCTAAGAACTTTTGCAACCCTGAAAAGCTCTTTTAAAATTTTCTCGTAGTCATTTGTTGCCGGGAGGTCATTATATTTTTGTTTGAAGCTTTTGCCTTCGAGATGAGGGTGCTTTTCATCTATGAAGGCATCTAGTAGGGAAAACATTATGATAAATTTGGATATTTGGTTCTGCTCAATGCTGACCCTTCGTCCAGTCATCAAGGAACGCTGGATATGCCTTGTAAACGTGCCATCGCTGTTGATATGCAAATGCTGAATTTCTGGGTATCCCAATGACATTCCGCAGTCTTCCAGCATTAGTATCGTGTGGTGAGTAAATGTGTGCATAGCAATATTTTGTTTGGCGCAGATTTTAAGAGCCTAACGTAAAGCTAACCGGGCGCGGCCCGGAAAGCTGAAAAACAAAACCGCATTATAACCGCGCTCCGGTTGAGCGCCATGTTAGACCTCATCGTGAATTAACTTTCTTTGATGGTAATGTAATCAATAAACTTCCCAAGGAATTTTTCCTTCGGTGAATCAATCTGAATTGATCCGTTTTGATCAATTTTTGCAATCGCTGTTTTCTTTAGGATGGAAATGGCTATTCCCCTGTTCAGTATTACATGGCTTCTGCCATGGTTTTCGAGAAAGTCATTATCGTCAATGAATATGAGTTCATTTCTGGATTCAGTTTTCTGATTGTTCTTGATATTTTCCAACGCGGATTTTAGTTTTTCAGCGTCGCCTAATAATTCTCTTGCGCGAACCAGAGGTGCAAGCCCGTCTCTGGTATAGTATTCAAAAATTACCTCATGCCCTTCAGGTAGTGGTTCGTTGATATGGTTGCGGAACTGAGAAATCGCCTTCTTTCTGCTTCTCTTTTGTAGAGCCGTTGAAATGGCAGTCTGTGGGACTAGCAAACCAGCAAGTCCAAAAATAAATGCAAAGAAGTACAGCGGTGCTCTGGCTGCTTGAACCACAATCGAGCCCGAGAATACTTTTGACCAAAAAGACTCATTGTCTTTATCGGGTTCGATCTTTAATATTGGAATTTCTCGCATTCCTGCAATTTTTCCGCTTGATTTTAGAAGTACACCTGATTGAGCGGCATGTATAACCAGCGCTTTTACAGTATAGCTTTCATTTGGCTCCATTATTACGCTAGGCATTTGAATACTTGATGCAGTAGATTTTGTTACCGTTGCAAAATTTTCAAGGTATTCATTAGAAGCGCTAATTTTTTCATATTTAAGGAACTCTCCGTTTGACAAGTTGATTGTCAGGGGCGAGTTTGTGTCATAAAAGCCTCCGAGAATAGATGCCCCCCCCACGTTTTTAACTCTAAAAACTATTACGGAAAGGTCTTTTCCAACGCTCTTAATATCTACGTCACCATACAGAATTTTTAATTCTGGAACGTTTTCTTTTAGGTCAAGAACGTTAGTGTCGCTTAGAACCTCCACAACCATTTGTGGATCGCGTACTTTGATGAATTCGTTATAAATAGTGAGTCCGCCAAAAAATACGGCCAGGACAAAACCAAGGAAAGACCAAGCAAACTTCTTGTCTATACTCGCAAACTTTTCTAGTCCATTCATGAATATCCAATTTTTATGATGCCGATGTCTAACGAATAGAGTTAACCTGCCAAAACGGAGCGAAGCGGAGTTTTGGTCAGGTTTAACGACTGGTTAAATGCCTTGATGACATTTCCAAACAATAATTTTGATTCAAGCAAAGAAACACGAATGACGCTGAAAATCATGGCTTAACCTGGAGGGAAAAACCTTGTCAGGTTGAACGCATGTTAACCTGCAAGGTTTTTCCCTCCAGGTAATAACATATTTTCATGATTTCTTCAGCCATTATTTGCTATTTCTTTACGATAAATTAATTGCTTTCCAAGCCTTTCGAGATTGGCCCCGCATTTAACTATTGATTATCAGGCAAATCTGCCCGTATAAGTTGATATTAACCGCCTTTTCAGGCAGTTTTGCCTGCGTATCCGGAAAAGTGGGCATGTTTGGCCTTGATAACTTGCTATTAGCCGGTAAATCAGGCAATCCTGCCTGCGTATTATGTTGCCGCTGACTTTATCAGGTAGGTGTTTTATGTCAAGCACCAAATCGCCAGCCTTATTGGACGATGTGCGTCGGGTGATACGGCTGAAACATTATTCCTTGCATACCGAACGTAGCCCGGTCGGCACGATTTAGTGCCCACGCGGATTTAATGGTCAACGGTGGGCAAATTTGCCCACCCTACGTCTGCTAAAGGCACATTACCGAACGATCAAAATTTATAGTGCCGTCCGCAATTGGCCGATTCGCGATATTCCCAGTCTTGATTTCCGGTCAAATAGACATCCTCGCAGCACTAAAAGACTTGTACGCAACTCTCCGAGCAATTAACGCGAGACTCCAAGCCTTGCGGGCAACGCTAAAAACCCTGAGCGCAAGGCAAAAAGCAATTCTCGCAACACTAAAAACCTTGCGCGCAACTCTCCGAGCAATCAACGCAAGGCTCCGAGCCTTGTGGGCAACGCTAAAGACCCTGAGCGCAAGGCAAAAAGCAACTCTCGCAACACTAAAAGACTTACGCGCAACTCTCCGAGCAATAGACGCAAGGCTCCGAGCCTTGCGGGCAACGCTAAAAGCCTTGCGCTCAAGGCAAAAAGCAACTCTCGCAACTCTAAAAGCCTTGCTCGCAACTCTCCCAGCAATAAACGCAAGGGTCCGAGCCTTGCGGGCAACGCTAAAAGCCCTGCGCGCAAGGCAAATAGTGATTCCCGTAACACTAAAAACCTTGCACGCGACGCTCCGAACAGAAAAACGTATGGCGTATGGTTAAACCGGCATATCGATCGTGATTTGCTATAGGGTTGTCGCGCGGATCGCCATCGTAACGACGGGATTCGGCGTGCGGTCGTCGGAGAGCACGCCGGTCGGCAATTTGCCGGGTAGGTGGCACCGGCGCCAAGCGGACGGCTTTGCCAAGTCTTCGAACGGGTTGCGAAGCGCCGGGTTGAATATCCGGACTCGGTCATTCGGGGTTTGTGACCCGCTATGTCGCAGCAGCAGATATCGTTTGGAAAAGGACTATTTCGACGGCGGTTACGGCCGTTTCGGCAAGTACTGTAAACCTTCGACGATCCGCTCCGACAAACCGGTGCGGCCGCGGCTTGAAATTTGTTAGTCAAAAGCATAAAGTAAGGAATCCTTACTTTGTAGCTCGGAGGTTGCCATGCTTGCCAAAATGACCTCAAAAAACCAACTCACCCTCCCCAAAAGCATTACCTCTGCCGTCGGCGCCGAGGAATACTTTGACGTGGAAACCCGTAACGGCCAGATCATCCTGACTCCAGTGCGTATTCAGCGCGGCGATGCGGTGCGCGCAAAATTAGCTGAGTTAAATCTCCAGGAACAAGATATTAACGATGCGGTGGCTTGGGCCAGACAGGCTGTCGATGCAACATCCACCCACGATAAATGAGCAGTACAACCCATGCGCCGCGTGTGGTCATCGACACCAATCTGGTGCTGTCTGCCTTGGTATTTGCCCAAAGCCGTTTGACACCCTTGCGCCAAGCCTGGCAAAGCCAGCAGATTCTTCCCTTGCTGTCCAAAATCACCGTAGCGGAATTGATCCGAGTGCTGAATTATCCCAAATTTAAACTCAGTACCGCTGACCAACAGGAACTGCTGGCCGATTATTTGCCGTATTGCCAAACCATCGTCATCCCGGAACCGCCACCCGTTACACCCGAATGCCGCGATGCGTTTGATCTGCCTTTCCTGCAGCTCGCCATAGCCGGGCAAGCCGATGCTCTGATAACTGGCGACCAGGACTTATTGACGATTTCCGAACCCTTTATCTGCCCGATTCTGACGGCGGAACAATTCTTGCCAAGCCTTAACGCATGACGACCAATAACATCGTCGTCAAACTACGGAACCTGTGCAACTATTGATCGCCGCACTTGCCGAGCATTTCGAGCCAATGGCATCGACGAATTGCAGGTATAAAGCCGTGCCCAATCGAAAACCCAATGGCTACCGGATGGTCAATCCGCGCATCTCAACCCGGTAGCTTCGAATATCGAATTCCCAAAATTCGTTGGGAATCCTTACTATGAGGGGGTCGTAAAAGCCCCTCTCCTTGCGGAAGAGGGGTTGGGGTGAGGGGAAATACACGGTAAGACATTGATTTTATCCCCCTCACCCCGCCCTCTCCCGCGAGGAGGGGGTTCTGTTTCGACTTTTACGACACCCTCCTATGAAAGTTACTGGACGGCCGCCACCCAATCCGGTGTCGGAACGCTGTCAATAGCGGTTAAAGCCGCTCCGCCACTGACTTTCATTTGCCTGGGCGACGGCCAGCGGTTTCATGATCCGTTGACCGCTTGAGTTAAATGAAATGCCGATTTTTCGGACTTACTCTGAAAGTCACCCGACGCGGTCACTCAATTCGGTGTCGTAGCGTTGTCAATCGCGGCTAAAGCCGCTCCCACGCCAGGGACTTTCATTTGCCGGGGCGACGCAACTGTTTCGTGAGCGTTAGGCATTCAATTCCGGAATACCGGCGGCCAGATGCTTGCGCAGCAAACCGATCTGTCTTTGCAATTCGTCTTCGGCGTCGCCGACGGTTTTGAAGGTTTGTATCAGCTTTTGTTCGTTCAGCGCATCGGGATAATTCGCATCGACAAAATCCAATATTTCCGCGTCCATTTCGGTCATGCTGTTAACGATCTCTTCCATCTTGTTCAATACCGCGCGCAATTCGTTCAAGTCTTTTGCCATAAATACTCCTCCAGTTTGGTTAGTCTTCAATCAACGGCTTTTAGGCGGGATTGCTTAAAAGCCTGGTCAATCCGGCCAGCAAGGCCGAATTCCCGGTTGCCCCGCAGCAGCGCGGGACTGTCGATGGCAGGCCGCGACTTGCGTACCTTTCGTCATCGAAAAACCTGTTTACGTCAAACACTCGGTCGCGCCAAGCGTTCCCGATAGGCAATCGCACCGCGCCTGCAATACAATATCGGCCCCGACCGTCCTGCCGGCGGCCGATATTTTGTTTATCCATTCAATCCGCAACCAGCATGAGCAAAGACATCCGCATTCAGCGCCTCAGCGGCGCGGCCTTGATTCAATACATTCCCGAACTGGCGCGGCTGCGCATCGAGGTGTTCCGCGACTTCCCCTACTTGTACGACGGCGATTACGAGTACGAGAAAAAATACCTGCAAACCTATATCGACTGCCCGGACAGCGTGATCGTGCTGGCCTTCGACGGCGAAGCCATCATCGGCGCCTCGACCGCGATCCCGTTGAAATACGAAACCGCCGAAGTCCAAAAGCCGTTCGTGGACCACCGTTACGATCCGGAGCAGGTGTTTTACTGCGGCGAATCGGTGTTGAACAAAGCCTATCGCGGCCTGGGCATCGGCGTTAAATTTTTCGAGCAACGCGAAGCCCATGCCGCCGATTTGGGCGGCTTCAGGCACATCACGTTCTGTTGCGTCGAGCGCCCCGCCGATCATCCGCGCCGGCCGGCCGACTATGTGCCGCTGGACGCCTTCTGGAACAAACGCGGTTATTTCAAGCATCCGGAACTGAAAACCACCTATACCTGGAAAGATCTCGACGACGAGACCGAAACCCCCAAACCGATGACCTTTTGGTTGAGAGAAGACCGTGCCTAAAATCGCCAGCGCCCAATACGACATCAGTTTCCTGGAAACCTGGGAAAACTTCGCAGCCAAAACCCGCCGCTGGGTACAAGACGCGGCCGACAACAAAGCCGACATCCTGCTGTTCCCGGAATACGCCTGCATGGAACTGGCATCCTTGTTTCCGAAGGATGTTTATTCGTCCTTGAACGGCCAACTGGATGCATTGCAAACCCTGCTGCCGCCATACCTGGATTTGTTCAAAACCCAGGCCGCCGAGCACCGGGTGTATATCCAGGCCGGCACGTTTCCTGTCAAACACGAAAACGGCGAATTCCGCAATCACGCCTATTTCTTCACGCCGCAGGGCGACGTGGACTATCAGGAAAAGCTGACCATGACCCGTTTCGAGAACGAGCAATGGCATATCTCGCGCGGTCTGGACATCAAAGTGTTCGACACCGTATTCGGCAAGATCGCGATCAACATCTGCTACGACAGCGAATTTCCCCACTACGCCCGCCAACAAGCCGAACGCGGCGCCACGTTGATCTTGGTGCCCAGTTGCACCGACACCGAAGCCGGCTATTACCGGGTGCGGATCGGTTGCCAGGCCCGCGCGCTGGAAAACCAATGCTACGTCGTGCAAGCCTCGCTGGTCGGCGACGCCCCCTGGTCCGAAGCGGTCGATGTCAATCGCGGCGCGGCAGCCATTTACACGCCGGTCGATCGCGGCTTTCCGAACAACGGCATTCTGGCGATCGGCGAGTACAACCAAGCCCAATGGGTTTACGCCGACCTGGATCTAGCCGCCGTCGAAACCGTGCGCCGGGAAGGCCAGGTGTTTAACTACCGCGATTGGCCCAAGCAGTTCGATTGCCGGTAACGGCCGATAAGTCCGGATACGGTTGGCCGCGATCTTAAGGTTCGGCCAACCGGGTTTACAATCCGCCCAACGAGAACCCGCGACTGCGTTAATCCCCGACCGTGTAATCCCTGGACTCCATCATATTTTCCAGCATGCCGAACAGACGTTGCGGCGTAATCAAACACCCGGCCGCTCCCGGTCTGGGCATGATTTCCACCGTGACTTCCTCGCGAGCCAGCTTGTTCAAGGTCTGATAGGTAAAGAAATCGACCGATTCCACACCCGGCGCCAGATGCGCCCATTCACCGGTGACGGCATCGGCCGCGTAGCCCTTGTAAGGCCAAACCGGCAGCGTATTCCGGCCATCGAGCTCCCGAATCAAAGGCTGCGGCCCCTCCTTCAGCCCCCAGACTTCGTCGGTCTCGAAGATTCGATACAGAAAATATTCCAATCGTTCTTCGTCACTCATATCCGGAACGGCGGCGATTTCTTCGGGATGGGGATCGTAGCGCATGTCGAGGCCTATGCTGATGAATTTGACTACAGTTCAGCAAAAATCGAACCATACCCGGCGCGCGTCGTCGGCGGCGGATTTTCCCCAGCCAACGAGTTGCTCGGCCAATGCGTCGTCGGACAGGCTAGCCCACATTTGTCGCAAACCCGACATTCCGTCATCCGGCCGAACGGCCGCTTTGCCAACCTGTTAAAAGCGCCAATATCGCGCCGCGACTCGAAGACGGCCCGACTATACCGTTTCGGCCCAATCGGTCGATAATGTCGGCACTTAACCGAATAGACGAACACTCATGGACCATTCGACAATCGCCAATCCCGCCCGCAAACCCGCCCTACCCGAGCATTCGATGATTGTTTCGATGTTGCGCTTGATTGTCCAGCCGCTCTCGACGATGGCCGGCATACACGCCAAATACGGCGATTTGGCGCTGGGAACCGTATTCAAAAAGAAGATTCTGTTCGTCCGCGCGCCGGAATACATCGAGCAAATTTTTAATCTGGAAGGCAAGGGCTTGCTGAACCGCGACTTCATGTACGACGCCAAGCAAGCGCTGTTCGGCGACGGCCTGATTAACAGCGAATCCGAGGTCTGGAGCAAGCAACGCCGCCTGATGCAGCCGATGTTCACCAAGGATGCCGTCAAAACCTGGGAACAACTGATCATCGCCGAAGCTGCCGCCGCCGCCGAACGCGTGAAGCTTGCGGCGGGTGGCGATGTCGATTTGAGCGCCGAGCTCCGCGGTCTGATTCAGCGCATCTTTCTGCAAGTCCTGCTCGGCAAATCGGTGGACCAGCTCAGCAACGGCGCGCAGCTGATCAACGTCATCGACGTACTCAGCCGGGAATTGCCGCTGCAACTGGGCGTACATCTGATCTTCGGCCAGCGGCTGAAGCGCTGGATACCGCTGCGAACCAAAAACTACCGCGCGGCGGTCGAGTATCTGAAAACCTTTCTCTACGCCGAAATCGAACAAAAACGCGCGAATCCAGGACAAGACCTGATTTCACTGTTGCTGCAAGCCCAGGACCGAAGCACCGGCTATAGGATGCCGAACGACTTGCTGCGCGACGAATCGGTGACGCTGTTTTTTGCCGGCCAGGAAACCACGATCAACACGCTGTTATGGTTTTTTTATCTGACCGGCAAGCATCCGGCGGTGCGCGAAAAAATCGCCGCCGAAATCGCCGGCTTGCCGAACGAACCGCTCCAGGCCGGCCATCTGGCCCAACTGAGCTACACCAAGGCGGCCTTGAACGAAACCCTGCGCTTGTATCCGCCCACCTCGGCGCTGACCACGCAGGCACTGGCGGACATCGAGCTTGGCGACTACGCCATCGCCAAGGACACCATCCTCCTGTTGACGATGCACGCCACCCACCACAATCCGCGCCTATGGCCTCGCCCCGACGAATTCGATCCGAACCGATTTCTGGACGATAGCGTTGCGCAACGCCACAAATTTGCGTTCTTTCCGTTCGGCGGCGGCCTGCACAATTGCATCGGCAAGCATTTCGCCGAACTGGAAATGTTGCTGATCATCGCCTGCTTCTTTCGGGCATTCCGCTTCGAAACCGACATTACCCTCAAGGAAGCCTTTAGCGTAACGCTGAAACCGGACGGACCGGTGGTGGGGCGAGTGTCGGCCGATTCGCCACCGGCCGGGCAGCGAAATCCAAACTCAGCACGGTAAGGATAGGCCGATCTGGGAGCCGCAAACCAAGTCGTCCGAATCTTACTGAGTCAACGGCTTCTGCGCTTCGATGCCGGCCCGTTCCGCGACGCAATCGCGGTTCGGCGCCACGGCCTCCTCGCTCAAATCGTCCAATTCGTCTTTCGCCTGACTCAAATCGTCCTGAAAATGACGATCGGCATGGAGCTTAGCGACCGTATACGCGCCCAGGTAGCGTCCCCATACAGTATCGCTATACCAATGTACGTTACAGACCACCCGACTTAATCCGAAAGCCTGGGCGCGGGCTAGAATCGCATCGGCCCGCGCGGGAACCAGTTCGGCCAAAATCAAGCCCCAAGCCATGCCGATGGCATTGTGTCCGGACGGATAGGAACCGCCGGCCTCCAGACGGGCACGATCGTCCGGCGTGCAAAACCGGGCGTCGTTGACCATGAACGGCCGGGGACGTTTGTATCTATCCTTTGCCGCACCGGTGGCCGCGCCCGCGTCCTGCTTGACCTTCTTCAACAGCTTCACCAAATGGGGGGTATGTTGCTCGTCCACCGGCACGCCCAGCGCGCAGGCATAGGCGCTCGCGGCATTCGGGAAACTCAGGTCGGCATCCTGTATCGCCAGCGCCCAGGCAGGCGTATTACGCAACGCAAAGCTTTTCTGGGCGTAGATCAAATCCAACGCAAAACTCGCCGACCCGTCCGCCGGCGGTGGCGGCAACAAACCCAAGCTGTCCGGGATCGCGTTGGTCGGCAAATAGCCACGCTCTCTATTGCCGCCGATTTCCGGCGGAATCGGCGTCGCGCCGGCATCCGCCAACACATCCTGCAACGCGCCGCTTAAGCACAAAACGGCAAACAGCCGTCCCCAAAATTGATAAGTTCTGTTCCGCATGGACTGACTCCCGGTCACCGAGTGGTGGGCTGATGAAGAATGCAACGACTGATTACTCCGCATGCAGCATAGAAGACAATTCCCTGTTCGGCAAAATCGTCGGCTCTCGAACGGTAACCGTAACGGCGGGGCGCTTCGCGACGCGATGTCTTGAAGCAAGGCTGGCCCTGGAACCGCTTTCCAAACGACAGGGTAAACCCGACTCGCGGCGTTCGAGTCGGCGATCCGGCTGCGTGCTTTGCCCGCTATCGATGTCGCAGTTTGCCAACCCGATCGCGCGCGGTTGATTCGCAGGGGCTCACATCGAAAACGTACGTCACATGCATCAAGTCAATTCCTTCAGTCGTCTGACCGCCGTGCGCACGATCGTTTTCATCCCGACGCCACCATGACTCAGATGGGCGACGATTTGACGGCGCAGACTGGGCGCCATGAATTCCCGCATGTGCGACACCAATCCCTGAACGGCCTCTTCTTCCGGATAGGCTTCGTAAAACCGGCCCACGTCGTTCAGATTGTTGAGTAGTTGCTCCAGCGTTTTCGTCGGCGCCGGCGCCGAAATCAACCGTTCGTAGATGCGATGTTGCATGGTTTTCTATCCTCCCGGCGTGTGCGACTACAAGTCTTTATATTAATTAAGATATATCGTTAGACGATTATACGCATCTTCAGACCAACCGAACCAGAGAATACATTGGGATACAGCCATTACATTTAGGAAATTTACTATTCGCAACGAGTAAAAAATGACCGAAACCCGACAGACTTCTATCCGAGCTTTCAACAAATCGTCGGCTAAAAACAGGCTCACAACAGGAAACAATCAACCGTAAATAATTATTTTTTATACATTTTTATAGAATTCACCCACCTCCGTGGACTAATCGGCGCCGCGTGAATCTCGGCAGCCGCGCTCAGCGGCTCGATTTGCGAACAAAACTGCCCATTCGTAGATGAGCGCGACCATACGATATATACTAAAAGATATATCCATAGACACATCCCACCTTGCTCTATGGATAAGCGCCCACCCAGCCGGTCTCGCTCGTTTCGAATCCGGCGGGCAACGACCTATTTCGATCTACATAACCCGGACCTCAGTCCGGAAAACGCTTTGGAGAACACTCGATGACGCATCAATGCGGCAATTGCGGCTGTGGCGGCGATTTCGGCACGCCTGCAAAAATCTCGGACACGCTGGTGGAACTGGAAATCGATCTGGTCAAAATTCAAGTGCCGCAAGGCACCTCTCTATTGCGCGCCGCCGCGATGGCCGGTATCGAAATTCCCAAGTTATGCGCGACCGAAAGCCTGGAACCGTTCGGCTCCTGCCGCCTCTGCCTGGTCCAGGTCGAAGGCCGGCGCGGCTATCCGGCATCTTGCACCACGCCGGCCGAAGCCGGCATGGTGATCAAGACCCAAACGCCGCAGCTTGCCAACATTCGGCGCGGTGTGATGGAACTGTATATTTCCGACCACCCGCTGGATTGCCTGATGTGTCCGGCCAACGGCCACTGCGAATTGCAAACCATGGCCGGCCGGGTCGGCTTGCGCGAAGTGCGTTACGGCTACGAAGGCCACAACCATTTATCGCTGACCAAGGACGAATCAAACCCCTATTTCAGTTACGACCCGTCCAAATGCATCGTCTGCAACCGTTGCGTGCGTGCCTGCGAACAAATCCAGGGCACATTTGCATTGACGATAGACGGACGCGGTTTCGAATCGCGGGTATCGGCGGGACAGAATCAACCGTTTCTGGATTCGGAATGCGTATCCTGCGGCGCCTGCGTATTGTCCTGCCCGACCGCGACCTTGATGGAAAAGACGCTGATCGAACACGGCCAGACCGACGATCACATCGTCACGACTTGCGCTTATTGCGGCGTCGGTTGTTCGCTGGTCGCCGAGGTCAAGGGCGACCAGGTCGTCAACCTGTTTCCGAATAAGAACGGCCACGCCAACCACGGCCACGCCTGCGTCAAAGGCCGCTTCGCCTGGGGTTACGCCAATCATCCCGACCGGCTGACCAAGCCGATGATTCGCGAGAAAATCACTGATCCGTGGCGGGAAGCCAGTTGGGAACAGGCCATTCAGTTTGCGGCGGACAAATTCAAAGCCATCCAGGCCAAATACGGCAAAAACGCGATTGGCGGCCTGGTATCGTCCCGCTGTACCAACGAAGAGGATTATCTGGTACAGAAACTGGTGCGGGCAGCGTTCGGCAATAACAACGTCGACACCTGCGCGCGAGTGTGCCATTCGCCGACCGGTTATGGCTTGAGCGCGACCTTCGGTACCTCGGCCGGCACCCAGAGCTTCGATTCGGTGATGGATGCCGACGTGGTGATGCTGATCGGCGTCAACCCGACCGACGGCCATCCGGTGTTCGGCTCGCAATTGAAGCGCCGCCTGCGCCAAGGTGCCAAACTGGTTGTCGTCGATCCGCGCGAAATCAATCTGGTCGACTCCGCCCACATCAAGGCGGATTTCCATCTCAAACTGCGCCCCGGCACCAACGTGGCGATGGCGAATGCACTGGCGCACGTTATTGTCGGCGAAGGTTTGTACGACGAAGCTTTTATCGACCAGCGTTGCGACAGCCAGGAATTCGCCAAATGGAAGGACTTCATTCTGGACCCGCGCCACTCGCCGGAAGAAACGGCGGCGATTACCGGAGTGCCCGCCGAACAGGTCCGCGGCGCCGCGCGCTTGTTCGCCGGCGGCGGCAACGGCGCGATTTATTACGG
Source organism: Methylomonas sp. MS20 (assembly GCF_050275925.1). Classification (NCBI taxonomy): domain Bacteria; kingdom Pseudomonadati; phylum Pseudomonadota; class Gammaproteobacteria; order Methylococcales; family Methylococcaceae; genus Methylomonas; species Methylomonas sp. MS20. Next base: position 1,437,670 of record NZ_CP189962.1, on the reverse strand, counting down.
TTTGGGCGTGACCGAACACAGCCAGGGTTCGACGATGGTCATCGCCATCGCCAACCTGGCGATGGCGACCGGCAACATCGGCCGGCCCGGAGTCGGCGTGAATCCGTTACGCGGCCAGAACAATGTGCAAGGCTCCTGCGACATGGGCGCCTTCCCGCACGAATTGCCCGGCTACCGCCACGTCTCCAACGACGCGGCGCGCGCCACGTTCGAACAAGCCTGGGGCGTGGAACTGCAAAACGAACCCGGCCTGCGCATTCCGAACATGTTCGAAGCCGCGTTCGACGGCACCTTCAAGGGTCTATATTGCCAGGGCGAAGACATCGCCCAATCCGACCCGAACACCCAACACGTCGAAGCCGCACTGCGGGCGATGGAATGCATCGTCGTGCAGGACTTGTTCCTGAACGAGACCGCCAAATTCGCCCACGTGCTGTTGCCCGGCGCGTCGTTCCTGGAAAAGGACGGCACCTTCACCAATGCCGAACGGCGGATTTCCAGGGTACGCAAGGTCAAGGCGCCGCTGGGCGGATACGGCGATTGGGAAGCGACGATGATGCTGGCTAACGCGATGGGCTACCCGATGCACTACGATCATCCGTCGCAAATCATGGACGAGATCGCCGCGCTGACGCCGACTTTCAACGGCGTCAGCTACCAAAAACTGGAAGAAATGGGCAGCATTCAGTGGCCCTGCAACGACAGTGCCCCCGACGGTACGCCGACGATGCACATCGACGGTTTCGTGCGCGGCAAGGGCCGCTTCATGACCACCGAATACGTCGCCACCGACGAAAAAGTCACCCGCCGCTTCCCACTGATTTTGACCACCGGTCGGATTCTGTCGCAATACAACGTCGGCGCCCAAACCCGGCGCACCAAGAATACCGCCTGGCATCCGGAAGACATCCTGGAAATCCATCCGCACGACGCCGAGGAACGCGGCATCGTCGACGGCGATTGGGTCGGCATCCAAAGCCGGGCCGGCGAAACGGTATTGCACGCCAAAGTCTCGAGCCGGGTGCAGCCCGGCGTGGTCTACACCACTTTCCACCACCCGTTTTCCGGCGCCAACGTCATCACCACCGACAACTCCGACTGGGCCACTAACTGCCCGGAATTCAAGGTCACCGCGGTGCAGGTCGTTAAAGTCGCGTTGCCGTCGGAATGGCAGCAACGCTATCTGCAATTTCGAACCGCGCAGGAAAACTTCTTGAAACGCCCCAAAGCGTCCGCCGACGGCTAAGCCATGCGAAGACCGGCGTTCGCCAACGCTAAGCACCTGCGCACCCACTTACCCAGGAGACAGACCATGACCGCATCCGACTTTGATTCAGCGTCGCCGGCACCCGCCGGCGAGTCGAACGCCGATTGCCATGCCGCCTCCGGCCCGATGGAGGTCGGTGACGAGGTGCGCTGGAAGCCGGCTTCCACCGGCCTGGAGTTTCCGGCCGTGCCGTTTCCGTCCCGGCGGGTTTTCGAAGTGGCCGGCGCAAGCCTGCTCAGAGCGTTGGTCCGCCGCCATCACCAACGCTTGTTGAATACGCCGATCGGACATTTGTTTCCGAAAGATCCCGCGCGCTTCGCGGCCGGCGTCGAAAAAACCGCCGATTTCATCGTCGAAGCGACCGGCGGTCCGGCCTTGTTTACCGCCAACCACGGTCATACCTGCATGCGCTCCCGGCATTTTCCGTTTACGATAGACGAACTGGCCCGCGAGATTTGGCTGGCGCAACTGTTGTCGGCCTTCGACGACGTCGGTTTTCCGGACGAGGTTAGAGAGGAATACTGGAATTGGGTGGAATCGTTGTCGATACGCGTGATCAACCGGCGCACGATGCGCGCGGCACCGCGCCGCATCCCTCTGGCCGGCGCGGCCACCGAATTGGCCGACGCTCTGGCTTTGCAACGACGGGTCGCGGCCGTCGCCGTCTAAGGGATTGGCCGTGAACACCGAACCGCTTTCGACGTCCGCCGATCAACAAGCCATGCGCTTCGGCCTGTTCGCCAATTTCGAGAATCCGGGCGGCGGTTTCTGTGCCGAAGCCCTGCGGGAAAGCGTGCTGACGGTCCAGCATGCCGAACGCCTGGGATTCGCCGAAGCCTGGATCACCGAGCACCATTTCAACCCCTTCAGCGTCAGCGCGGCGATCTTTCCGCTTTTGAGCTATCTGGCGGCCGCCACCACGACGATCCGGCTCGGCAGCGCGGCGGTACTGCTGCCAATGCGCGATATTTTGCAAGTTGCCGAAGACGCCGCCACCGTCGATGCGCTCTCCGGCGGCCGCTTGCTGTTAGGCGTCGCGCGCGGCGGACCGTTTCCGCTGCAATTTCAACATTTCGGCGTCGATCAGGCGACGAGCCGCGAGCGCTTGTTGGAGGGCGCGCTTTTGCTGGAGAAATTGCTGACCGAAGAGAACGTCGATTTCGACGGCCGTTATTACCGCTACCAACAAGTGTCGATCTACCCTCGCCCAAGGCAATCCCGAATTCCAATCTGGCTGGCCGCCCTGTCGCCGGAAAGTATCGCGCTGGCCGCCACGCGCGGTTACGGACTGATGGGGGCGTCGGCCGCACCGGTGGAAAAGCTACAAACCGCGCTGGCGGCCTACCGCGCCCGCGCCGCGCGAACCGCGCCGCCCTTCGTATTGTCGCGTTACTTTTTTTGCGCCGAACATCGGCACGCGGCGATCGACGCCGCCTTGCCCTTCGTCCGCGATTTCGCCCGCAACATGGGCGCGGCAATCCAACGCGCCGCGCAAAGCGGATCGGCGGAACTGCCGTTCGGCGTCGAAGCCGAAGTGTTTGCCGAGGAACGCATCCTGGCGAACGCCATCGTCGGCGACGTCGCGGAATGTCTGGATAAAATCCGGGCACTGCACCATGCGCTGGGTCCGCATACCTTGATCTTGAAACCCGCTTCCTACGATCCGCTCGCCAACCGCGCCGCATTGAGCTTGATCTCCGGGCATCTCGACCTGGCCAAGGTCTGATACGGCGACAGCCGTCTATTGCTCGGTACCTGCGGCCCAGCAACTGACGCTCAAGGATTCTCCGCCATAAATCCTCTCAACACCCGGCGCAGCCAGGCCAAACAACTACTCCGTCATCCGCTTTAAGCGATCGAAGGCAGCGGCCATGTCCGCCGGCGCCACGTCGCTAATCGCCGCGCCGGGCCACAAATTTTCGCCGGCCAACCAGCGTTCCGGATTCGCGGCATCCGCCAGCGCCAGGGTCACGGCGTGGTTCAGCTCATACAAACCCCAGCCGTAACCGGCATCGCGTAACGTCGACTGCAAGGCGTTTTGAATCAAACTTCGAAACTGACGATGCGGCTCGGAATAAGGTATTTCGGTAATCCGCCCTTTCGCCGCGACGACGCAGGCCTTGCGGTCGTAGCAGGCATGGCCGCGGCAGGCCAAGGGCCGAACCGGATAAATCATGCACACGCCGCGTTCCAAAAACGGGCAGCGCCGACGCAAGGCCACCCGCCGGGCCTCGTCCAGACCGGCGGTTTCCGCATTGGCCTTGACCACCCGTTTCGCCAAATTCAATTCCCGGCCGCGCGCTTGACCGTGGCGAATAAAGCGTTCGATTAACAGCACTTCCGGTGCGGTCGCGGTGACCCGCAACGTGCAGCAGGTAGCGCAGCCCTTGTCGCAATCGACCGGCGGATAATCGCCGGCCTCGAACCCGACGTTGCCGTCGAAACTGGAAAACGCTTGGGTCAATATCGCGCCGATCAAATCGCCGCCGCGAAAGCGGGCCAGCGTCTCGGCAAAGGCTTGAGCCTGGGCCGCGTAAAAGCCTAAAGCGTCTTCAGTCCGCATGCCTGCTCCTTTACGGCGTCCATCGTCCGTCGCCTCAATCGCCCGGTTTCAGGCATGACGTGGTTTTAGCCGGGGTGTAGTCGAAAAACATCCCGGTCTTGAAACTCTCCGCCATGTGTTCGGCGCGAGCGATGGCTTGCTCGGCCGCGGCCGGCGGCAGTACTTCCCGGGCAACGGGCCGAAAATACGCCAGCCAAATATCGAAGTCTTCGATTTGTATGGGTAAGCGCGCATGCACCGGATACGGGCTGCCGTGGTAACGGTCGGTAGCCAGCAGGGTGCGCGACCAAAAGTTCTCGACGACTCGGTGATGGGCGTCCCAATCGTCAATGACGCCGTCAAAAATACCTTTCAGGCGCGAGTCGGCGCTGGCCCGCTCGTAAAACACCCGTACCAGATCGGCGATCTGGCTCTCGGTCGCGATTAAATCTTCGTTTTGCATGACAAGCTCCTCCCAATAATCGTAACTGCATTCACACCCTCCGCGCCGGCACCCAAGGCGGATAAGCGTCTAGCTCGCGGCCCGTTCTCCTGAAAACGGCGCCGGCGTTGATGGCAAGGGTTCGCTCTATTACCTTGCTCATTCCGGTCGGTCATGGTCGCGGATCCGAAAATGGGGCGATCAGTGCCGAAGAGCCGTTGGCGCCGACCGCCGGAATCGCCAGCAGCTCGTCTTTGCCCAAGTTTGCGCCCAAGACGTGGCCGGCTTGGACTTGCAGGTCGCCGCCGAGGTGGCCGTGGGCGACGATGAGCTGAGGATGATCGAACGGCGCCCTTTGGTATCTGACCCGCTCGTCGGTCAACGAGAGCAAAAAGTTAGTCAGATCGGTGACATTTTGTTCCGTCGTCGTCAACGTCGAAAAACCGGCCAGATGAAAATGCAGGCTATCGCTGCTGAAATTGCCGTGCCGGCTATAAAACTCGATCACTTGCCGTAGAGTCGCCATGCCGCCGTTATGCATATAAGGGCCGGTCAATTCCACGTTGCGCAAGGTCGGCACTTTGAACGCGCCGTGGGTTGCCACGGCCATTTTACTGGCGGACAAATTGGCTAGCGCGGCGGCCGGAGTGGGGATATAAGCCGTCACCGCATTCGTGCAGTTTTGATTGCGCAACACGCCTTCGCGGCTACCGTCGGCCTGCAAGCCGTCGCTAGGCAAAAATACATTGGGCAGATTCACCGCAACGTTATAGGCCAGCGGGCTGATAAAATCGCAGGCGCGGATGCTGTTCACGCCCGGATCGAGCAAGCCCGTCGCGTTGCCCAACAAATACTCGACATATTGCGCGCTATAGGACAAGGGATTACCGAAATCGTCCGTGCCGCCGACGCCGGGATCGTCTTCCACATCGACGGCGCCGTTATTGGCGTAGCCCAAGTCCATGAATTTCGGTAACTGCTGAATGTTTGTGTCGCGGGTGACGATATTGCCGTAGCGATTGATGCCGCCCTTGGCGGCGGCGCCGAACGGGCCGAAGGCATTCGGACCGAAGGCGATTGGCGTATCCGGGGGACCGAAGCTGGCGCCGGGCGTCGGCGTCAACAACGCCGCATTGGCCGCCACCGCCGCCAAACTAAACGCCGGGCCGGCATGGCACAGATTGCAATGATTGTTCACGAACAATTCCACGCCGTTTTTTAACGAGGCCACCAAGGCCTGGGTTTCCGCCGGCGTGGCGGCGGCGACGTTGCTCCAAGTCGGTTTCATGTTGGCGTCGATCGGGCTGAGATCGAACGGCGCCAGGTCGGAGATCAAGGTCGATTCGTACAACTGTATGGCCAAACCGAAGAACATCGCGAAATTGGCCTCGATCTGGTTGTAAGGCAAGCCGCCGCCGACCGGCGCGCCGAACGGACCGGTGCCGCTGTAGGACCAATAGCGCGAAGCAAAGGCGCGGGTGACCAGATTGCGGTAAGTCGTATTCAAGCCCGGCTTCCGGTTCGCGGCCAGACTCATCGCGCCCAACACGCTATCCTGGGGATGCACCAGTTGGTCGCGCAACACTTGCCGCGACAACACCTTGCGGCCTATGTCCTGCCAATGTCGGCCGTCGCAGCTCATTTCGGCGCTGTTGGTCGGCGGCGCGACCGCCTGCGAGGCCAACGAAGCATTGACCAAGTGCAGCCGTTGCTTGGCGACGGTTTTGGCATTCATTTTCACCCAGACGCCGGCGTCCGGATCGCGCTCGCCCCACGGGCTGCTGCCGTTGAAAATATTATTGGCGCGGCCGTCCCAAAAACTGCGGTGGTTGAACACCGCGTTGATCACGCTGGGCGCGTTGCGGGCCGTGGTTTGCCGGGTACCGACCGAACCGACCTTGAACAGCGGATCGGCGGAGCGCGCGCATCGATCGTTGGCCGAACCGAATTGCGATACGCTTTGATATTGCCCGCTAAAACTGCCGGCGGAGCCGACCACGTCGTCGCTGCTGAACACCACCCGGCTGGTGTTGTCGGCCGGATTGCTGAATTGATGCAACGGAAAGTCGTCCAGGCTGAGCGTGTGATTCGGACCGCCGCCACCGGAAGGCAGGGTATCGAATGTCCGGCCGCTAGCATGGACACTGTTCCCACCAGGATTGAGCTGATTTTTGACCCGCCCGTCGGCGCCGGCGTGGAAATGGCAGGACGCGCAGGCCTGACCGTCGCTGCCGACCGCCTGATCCCAGAACAAGGCCTTGCCCAACGCGATCGCGGCGTTTTTATCGACGACGATGGGCGCGGCGCCGTCCAGCAGGCCCGGCACCGGCGGTATCGGCACGTTGCGCAAGGATACCGGCACCGGGCCTATCGCCAGCGCCGCTTGTGCCGCCAACAAAGCGCCGGCCAACATGACTAAAGGAATGACTCGCATGACCGCCTCGCTTTAATCGTCGTCTCGAACCGCAAGAACGCGGCCGGCGGATTGGCTCCGCCAACCGGCCATTAACGGCAAAGCGCCGCTCAGGAACAACCAAACGCCGGCCGGCAACGGCACCGCGGCGGGGCCGGCCTCCGCGCTGACGAAAATTTGCGAATGTCCGCCCGGCTTGGTGAGCTGATTGACCAGATAGGTGGCATTGGCGTCCGCCGCCGAACCGAACAGCGACACGGTGCCGCCGCCGGCGACGATGTTCAGCAGATCGGCGCTGTCGCCCAAATCCCAGAAGCGCGGTGCGCAAACGTCGTTGCTGCAATTGTTGGTGCCGTTGAAATCACCGCCGGTATAGCTGTAGGTGCCCAAGGTTTGGATGCCGTCCAGCAAGTTAGCGTACTTGCCGCCGGCGCCGAACACCGAATTCCAATTCAAATCGTTATTGGCCAAACCCAACGGGCCGGCCGCCTGTTTATCGAACCAGCCATTGTTCGCGAGCAGCGAAATATTGAAAACCCCGGCGGCCGGCACGTTGAACTGCGGATTGTGCGCGGGCACGCCGAGGATGTCGAAATTGCTGTACCACTTGACCCGCACGTCGGTGACATGCCAGTTGCCGACACCGTATTGGCTATCGAAGCCGGCCTTGATCGCCGCCGTATCGTAAGCCACCAGTAAATCCAAGGTACGCGGGTACATGATGCCCTGCACGTAATCCGGCAAGTCGGCGGAAATCTGCATCGCCCCGAACGCCGACATATCGCGATTGGCATAGTCCGGGTCGCTGGAAAGGAAGGTGTCGGCGACCGCGTCGATGTTCAGCGTGGTGGCGGCCGAGGCGGTTCCGGTTTGGCCGGCGAATATCACGGCCAAGCTGGCCGCCAGCGCGGCGCGGCGAAGGGAAAGTAGGTTCATGAGCATCGCTCCAACGTGTTTGAAATGATCCTAGAAAGTGCAGTTGGTCTATACAACACCCCGTTCGTCCTCAGCCCTTCGGCTGCACTCGGGAGAGCCTTGTCGAAGGGCGAGCGGGATTTTTCGTTCGCCCAGAGGGTGGGCGCGTTGTGGGCCGGTCCTACTTGGACTTTGCTCGGCACGAGCGGCCCACGGCGACGGCCGATTCCCAGTAGGGACAAGCCCCCGCTCAAAAACAGACTAAGCCCGGCCGGCAGCGGCACGGCGGCAACGCCCGCCGCCGCCCTGACGAACAATTGCGGATGCGCGCCGGCGGCGCTGCGTTGGCTGACGATGTAGCTCACGTTGCTGTCCGCCGCCGAACCGAACAGCGACACGAAGCCGCCGTTGGCGATGCTGTCGTACAGATCGGCATTGGCGCCCAAATCCCAGAAACGCGGCGCGCAGACCTCGTTCAGACAATTGTTACCGCCGTTGAAATTGCCGCCGCCGTAGCTGTAGGTGCCCAGTACTTGCGCGCCATCCAGCAATTTGCCGTACTTGCCGCCGGCACCGAACACCGAATCCCAATTCAAATCGGTATTGGCAAAACCCTTGTCGCCGGCACTGGCCGCGTCGAACCAGCCGTTATCGGTCAACAACGAAATATGGAACGCACCGGCGGCCGGTACATTCAGCTGAGGGTTGGTAGGGGCCACGCCGAGGATGTCGTAATTGGAATACCACTTCACCTTGACGTCGGTGACGTGCCAGTTGCCGGCGCCGAATTCGGCATCGAAACCGGATTTGATCGCCGCCGTGTCGTAAGCAATCAGCGCGTCCATGGTTCTGGGCGTGGTCATGCCCTTTGCCGGATTGGCCAGATTCGCCGAAATCCCCATCGCCCCGAAATTGGACCAATCCCGATTGGACAGCACGGGATCGCTGTTCAGATAGGTATCGGCGACCGAATCGAGGCTCAACGTCCCGGCACTGGCGGCGCCGAACGGCCCGGCCAGCAACGCCGCCAGCGTTGCCGAGGCGGATTGTTTAAACAGCTTGTGTTGCATAAGTTTCCTCATCGATTTATTAAAATTTCCGCCAATTAGCTAACGGGCATAAAACGCGGAATCATCCAAGCGCGTAACGTATCTAGCCTTTCAATCGCAAAGCGGAACGGCGACCATTGAGTTAACGGAATACACGTCGTTCGGCCTACCTATAGGGCACAACGGGATGCCGGAACCCAATAAGCGCAAGCCCTTCACCTCCATGTGTGCTGAATACCGGCGGTCAGCGCCGGTATGACGGCAATGAGCAGCGGCAAAACCCTGCAACCCACCAAGAGCCGATCAGTGCAAGTTCCCGGTTCACTAACCATCGCCAACCCCCTCCTTGATCCGGTCGAAATGCCTTTTCTCTCCCCACGCCCCGGTTTTCGCTGCCGAGGTTTACAGCCACCAACGCGATTGGCTCCTCATCTTCCTAGCGCTCTTCCCGAGGTAGATGGGACAAAACCGCGTCGAGGAGCCTCGTGCGTCGGTTCCGCAAGCTGGCCCGCTTGGTCACGGCGGCGGTTTTTGCAGCAACAATCCATACATCGAACGAAAGGCGTTTGGATGGCGGGCTTCGAAGCTAGCCCAATTGGCCAAGTCGCTGCCGTTAGGGTCGTGCGGATAGTCGGCGTGGTACAAGGCGTTCAAGGCCGGCGGCAGGCCGCGCATGGCAATGAAGCGCAAATTGAGTTGTCGCAGTTGCGCGGCGATTTGCGGCAGCGTGAAGCGATGCTCGCAAGCGTGAAACACCAAGTCGCGGAACATGCCGAGGTTGTAAAAGTCGCGCCATTGCAACAGCGGCGCGAGTTCCGGGTAGTCGCCGGCGAGTATGGCTTGGCGCAGTTGGCGCATGCGATCCGGCTCGGCTTGCCAGCCGTTGGCGGCGATCAGTTGCCGGGCGGCGGCGACCGGCCGCCGCGCCGCTTCGCTGTATAAACTGACCAACATCACCCCGCCGGGCTTCAATAGATTGCAGAGGATGCGCCAGCCGTGCAGCGGTTCGGCCAGGTGGTGCAGCACGCCGCTGGCGGTAATCAGGTCGAAACGTTCCGGGTAGCCGTCGAGCCGGGTCAGGTCGGCTTGTTTGAAATCGATGCGGTCTCGCAGGCCCAGTTCGCCGGCCATGCGCAGGGCATAGCTCAGGCTGGCTCGGCTGAGATCCAGCGCCAGATAACGGCCGATACGAATTTGCCGGGTTAGCGAAATCGGTTCCAAGCCGGTGCCGCAGCCGGCGGTCAGTACCGCGATGTCGCCGTCGAAATCGGCGGACAGCGCCAAATCGGGGGCAAGGCCGCGCAGCCATTGGCCGGCGCTTTGCACTTGGCGGGCTTGCGGGTCTTGCCGCCAGCGCGGAAAGGGATGTTCTTCGTATTGACGGCGGACTTGTTCGGACACCGGGTCGGCGATGTCGGTGAGGCGTTCGACGGTTGCCGCCAATGTGCGCTCGCGCAAACAGGCTTGCCATTCGCGAACCAGAGCTTGCAGATGGGGCTTCCAACTGACGGACGATTGGCAAAACAGTGACCGACTATCGGCCAAATCCAGGCCGGAGCGGTACAACGCAAAATAAGTCAGCGCCGATTGCCAGGCGGGTTCGGCCGGACGATCGCGGCCGGCTTGCAGCTGCAGCGCCAGCGCGGCCAGCCGTTGGCTTTCTTCCGGGTCTTCGGCGAAAGCGTATTCGGTCAGCCATTGATACTGCGCCAGCGCGGCGATGAAGTCCCAGTCGGCCTTGCCGGTTTGCGGCGGGCGGTGCGGGTCAGCGGTGTAGTGCATCAACAGCGCCTTGCGCAGGCGGCGCAAGGCCAGTTCGAAGTCAGGCTGCGGTATCAAGGTGTTACGCAGCAGCAATTGCAATAACGGCGCTTGCAGCAGCGGACGCAAGCGGCCCTGGCGCAAGGCGGTGACGACTTCGGCATCGTCGCCGCGCAACCGTCGCAAGGCCTGGCGGAAGGCGGCGTCGGCCAGCAAGGCGCGGCAGGCCGGCACCGCGTAATCGCTCAGTTCGGTTTGGCTGAGCACGCCGTGCAATACCCGGCGGAATTCGGCGGAATCGGGGAATTCGATGGCTTCGGTTTGTAATAACAGCAACAAGTTGCCGCGAGCTTCGGCGTCGTTGGGCGTCAGCAGCAGCAAGCGGCTTTGTTGCAGCAAGGCTTCGTTAACCTCGCCGTGTCGATAAAGGGCCAGGGCATAGCCGGCCAGCGCGTGGCGATACGGCGGCCACTGCTTGGCTTTGCGCGCGGCGTCTCCGATTAGCGGACGCAACACTGCCAGCGCCTGGGCGTAACGTTGTTGGCGTATCGCCAGCGAGGCGTCGGCGAATGCCGCGTCCCAAGCGATAAAGACCGGATTGCGGCTCATGGTCGCCGCTCCTCAAGGCCGGGATAGCTCGGCAGCGCTTGCGGCAAGCGCTGCCGTAGGTTGGAGAAAATCGAGCCGCCGATGGCTAGGACCGCCGCGCGGGGCCGCGAACAAAACCGCCGGCGGGCGGTTTTGGCGCGGCTCGAGCGTTGGGTCGTTACCGGAACGGTGCGCATGGCGGCGGCTGGGAGGTCGGACGGCGCTAAGCGCGAACCGAGCCGGCGGTGAACTTGCGTTTGGTCAGACCCAGGAACGATAACGCCGGCCCGATGAACAACCATGCCGCGCCGGGTAGCGGCACGGCGGCCGGACCCGCTTCGGCGCTGACGAAGATTTGCGGATGAGCACCGGGCTTGGTCAACTGGTTAACCAAATAAACCACTTGATCGTCGGCGGCGTAACCGTGGAAGGACAGATAGCCGCCGGCCATGATGTCGGCAACCATGGTCGCATCCAGGCTGAGATCCCAATAGCGCGGCGCGCATTGTTGGGAAACGCAGTCGGTGGTGCCGTTGGAATTACCGGTCGGATAGTAAAAGGTGCCCAAGGCTTGCTGGCCGGAGAACAGACTGCTCCAGGCGCCGCCGTTGTACACCGAATTCCAGGTCACTTTCGGCGTGCTCACGGTCAAACCGGTAGGGCCGGCGGTGGCGGGATTGAACCAGCTGTCGTTACTGAAATAGGACACGCCGAAGTAACCGGCGTGCGGGACGTTGAATTGGTTGTTGTTGGCCGGCACGCCTTGCACGTCGAAGTTGGTGTACCACTTCAGTTGCACGTCGGTGACGTGCCAGTTGCCGGCGCCGAATTGGCTGTCGAAGCCGGACTTGATGGAGGCGCTGTTATACGACACCAGATTTTCCATGGTGCGGACCTGGGAGATGCCTTGTACCAAGTCGGCTTGCGGCGAGGAAATCATCATCGCGCCGTAGCTGGACATGTCGGAGTCGGCTTGTAAGGTGTAGTTGGTCAAAAAGGTGTCGGCCGTGGCTTCCACACTTAAGGTGCTGGCGGCGGCCAGACCGGTGTGCCCTATCAGCACCGCCCCGACGGCGAGCGCCAGTTCGGCTTGTTTGAATCGCAATGTGTTCATGAATGACCTATGGATTAAAAGTTGAATCGGTTAAAAGCCTATCGCGCCGCGTTCGAGCGCGGCGGCGGATTCGGGTTGGCCGGCCTACCCTGGCCGCCCGCCCCGCGTCTTCCTTGTGCGCGGCACGGCCGCAGCTTCCCTTGACCTTGGCTATCCCAACCGTTGGCCGAGACGGTTATCCTCCGTGCGCGCGATTAGCCCTCGCTAGTCGCAATCACGGCCCTGCGCCGACTAAAGCCAAACCAGCCGGTCAAAGCGCCACCAAACAACCAAACCGCCGCCGGTACCGGTACCACGGTGGCGGTCAGATAGCCCTCGGTGTTGACGCTCCAATTTTTGTCGTAGAACAGATAGGTGCCGGCGCTGCTGGTTTTTTCCGCGCCGAAACCGACGAAGCCGAAGAAATCGCTGGACACGTTGTAGGGCATCATGCCGACGCTATGGCCGGTCAGGCCAAGTTCGGCGACGAGGAAGGCTTGCGGGGCGGTGAAATAGCGGTAGAACAATTCGCCGTAGGTGTTGGCCAGCGGATCGTAGCTGCGGTATGTGGAAGCCAGGGCGCTATCCAACACCGAGCCGCTATGGCCGTTGATGGTCCAATTCAGCGAGGTCATGATTTCGCTGTCGCTATTCCAGATAAAGGCGCCGCTACCGATGGCGCCGTTATGTTTGTCGGTCAAATTCAATTGATATTCGACAATGGCGGCCTGGCCGGGGAACGAGGCCGCGCCTAAAACGGCAACCAGCGCCAGGGTCGAAGCTTTGGATCGGGGTTTAACAGTTTTCATGATGAATCATCCTTTTTGGGTAACGTTAAAAAAAATCGGTGTAACGAAAGCCTAAAGCTGTGCGCGGCTAGACTTTGCCGGTCGCAAAGGCCGCCCTAGCCCGGCTAAATCCAACCCAACCCAAGCAGGTGCCGCCGAACAACCAGATGGCCGCCGGCAACGGCACCGGCACCGTGGAAGTCAGGTGGGATTCGATCCCGGCCTGGGCGTAGAGGCCGATCGCTGCGCCCGGTGCCAGCGTGAATGTCCAAACAGCCGAGCCGGCGGCGGATTGTTGATCCTGTAGCTGTCCGGCAAAGCTTGCCGCCGCGCTGTAATCCGAGCCGGATAGCTGGTCGGCGGCGTCCCAGTAGTCGAACAGGATCGCGCTGGTCGCAAACGCGCCGTCGACGGCGGCACGCAAGGCGTAATCCAGGGTGATCGACAAGTCGTAGCTATAAGGTCCGGCATTGCTGAGCTCCAAACCGAACCGTCCGGTATGCCAGGTATCGACGCTACCTTCGTAGGCATTGCCGCTGACCGCGAACGAGCCGTTGAATAGACTGGCGACGGCGCTTGCCGACGGATTGGGGCTGTTGGCCAGATAAGTGCCGTCGCCGGCGGCGTTGGCATAAAAACTGAATTCGTCGTTAGGTTGCTGATAGGTTCCGAGGATGGACAAGCCCGTCCTGTCGCCGGCCGTGGGGTTGGTGCTGTCTAAAATGCCGATCGAGTAGCTCAGCGTGACGATGCTGTCGTAGCTGGCGGATGCGTGGGCAGAATTTAGCCGGCACAGGCTTAGCGCCAATACGAGGCCTAGGTTTAGCGGTCTAAAAAACGCTGTTTTCATAGTGGTTTCCGAATGTTGGGAGTCGATACGCGCGCGGGCCAGCCTTAGGGCAGCGGCGCTAAAAACGGGGTAATCGGCACGGCCGCGCCGTCGGCGCCGACCGCCGGCAAGGTCAGCGTTTCGTCCTTGGCCAAATCGGCACCCAGCGGATTGCCGGCTTCAACTTGCACATCGTTGCCGACGTGGCCGTGGGCGACGGTTAATTGCGGATGGTCGAACGGGGCTTTTTGGTAGCGCACCCGTTCGTCGGTCAGCGCTTTCAGGAAATTGCTCAGGTCGGCGATGTTCTGGACGGACGCCAAGCCGCGCGAGCTGGCCCCCAAGTTGAAGTTCTGCGCGTCGTTGGCGAAATTGCCGTGCCGGGCGTAAAACTCGATCACCTGCGCCAAGGTGGCCATGCCGCCGTTGTGCATGTAAGGTCCGGTCAATTCGACGTTGCGTAGCGTCGGCACCTTAAACGCGCCGGCGGTGGCAACGGACATCTTGGCGCCGTTCGCGGCGGCCCGCGCGGCTGCCTGTGTCGGAATGAATGCGGTATCCGGATTGGCGCAACCCAAGCTACGCAGCACGCCCTCGCGGCTGCCGTCGGCCTGCAAGCCGTCGCCTTGGGAAAAGTAACCGGGGTCGTCCAGTGCTTGATTGATCGCCAGCGGAGCCAGAAAATCGCAGGCCCGGACTTTTTCGATAGGCAAATCGATGACGGCCGCGGTATCGGCGAGCAAATAACCGACGTATTGCGCGGCGTAAGACAGGGGATTACCAAACGGATCGGTGCCGGCCAGGCCGGGATCGGCATCAGTCTTGGTCGCACCGACATTGGCGAAGCCCAAGTCCATCAACCTGGGCTGTATCAAAATGTTTAGATCCCGGGTGATCGGACTGGCCGACGCGGTGGCGCCGGACAAGGTGGCTGCCGCGAACGGGCCGAACGCATCCGGACCATAACCTATCGGCGTGGCCGGCGGACCGAAGCTGGCGCTCGACGTCGGTGTCAACAGTGCGGCATTGGTAGCCACCGCCGCCAAACTCATCGTCGGGCCAATATGGCAGCGGCCGCAGTGGTTGTTGACGAATAGGTTGAAGCCGTGTTTTAGCGAAGCGATCTTGGCGGTGGTTTCGGCCGGCGTGGCGGCGCTGATATTGCTCCAGGTCGGCGCTAGATTGGCGTCGAGCGGGCTCATATCGAACGGCGATTGGTCGGATACCAAGGTCGATTCGTACATTTGAATCGCCAGGCCGAAAAACATCGCGAAGTTAGCTTCCATCTGGTTGTAGGCCACGCCACCGTTAGCCGGGGCGCCGAATTTGCCGATACCGCTGTAAGCCCAATATTGGGAGTTGAAAGCCTGGATGACCAGGTTTTTGTAGGTGGTTTTCAAGCCCGGCTTCAAGTTGCCGGCGCTGCTGTTGCTTAACCCGCCCAACACGCTGTCTTGGGGATGTACCGGCTGACTTTGCAGCGGTTGGCGATTGAGCAATTTGCGGCCGATGTCCGGCCAGGTGCGGCCGTGACAGCCCATTTCCACATCGTTGAAAATCGGCGGCGCCACCGCTTGCGAAGCCAGCGCCGAGTTGATCAGATTCAAGCGTTGTTTGACGACGGTCCTGGCATTGAGCTTGATCCACACGCCGGCATCCGGATCGCGCGGACCCCACGGACTGCTGCCGTTGAAGCTGTTGTTGGCGCGGCCGTCCCAGAAGTTGCGGTGGTTGAACACCGCGTTAATCACGGTTGGCGCATTGCGCGGCGTGACCTTGCGGGTACCGACGTGGCCGACGTTAAACACCTCGTTGGCGCCGCGCCGGCATTGGTCGTTGGCACCACTGAAGGTCGAAGTGCCTTGAAACTCGCCGCCGAAGCTGCCGGCCGAGCCGGCCACGTCATCGGTGTTATAAATCAGCGTGCTGTTGTCAGTGACATTGCCGAAGCGTTGCAACGGAAAGTCCTCGGCCACCAGCGTGTGATTGGGACCGCCGGCGCCGGACGGCAAGGCATCGAAGGTTTGCCCGGCCGGTTGCGCCGAATTTTGTCCCGGATTGATTTGGTTTTTGAGCCGGCCGTCGGCGCCGGCGCTGAAGTGACAGGAGGCGCAGGCCTGTCCGTCGGAACCGACGTTCCGATCCCAAAACAAGGCCTTGCCCAAGGCGATCGCGGCAGTTTTATCAACCACGATCGGATTAGCGCCGTCCAGCAGGCCGGGTACCGGCGGTAGAGGCACGCCGCGCAGCGACACCGGCAGCGGGCCGTCTGCCGTTGCCATCCTTGCGGTCGCGGCCAACAAACCGGCCAAAATAAACGGGTACCATTGATGCTGTTTACGCATTGCCAATTCCAAATTTAATTTATTAAAGGGAATCTCTGAACATTGAAAAAACCTTTTTTCCTTAGACCCACCGAGCATAAAGGCGAGGGAATTTTTAGCCCGGTGGGGTACGCAATGACCGCTCAGCCTGAGCAGTTTCGTAGGATGTGCCGGCACCGGGGGAATCGCATCGCTCACGAACGATGCGCCTTGCCTGCGCTCGGCGGCATCCTACAACCACCTTCAAACCGTCGGACGCCCGTTTCGGCGGCCAAAACCGACCAAGCCCGCCACCGCGCCGCCGAATAACCAAACGGCCGCCGGTAGCGGAACGGGCGCGACGCCGGCGCCTATGACGGTATAGCCGGTTGAGGCGGTGGGGGTTGTCCAGCCGATCGCATTGGCTACCGTGTTGCCGCCGATAAGGTCGTAGGCATACGTGCTGAACGCCAACACATTTTCGGCATAGAGACCGGTAACGCTGAAAACGACTTGATCCGACAGATTACCGACCCGGTTGGCGACGCCAAGATCGATGAACATCAGCGCGCCCGTGGTAGCGGGATCTTGGCCGTTATAGAGCGGCTGGTACACCGACGCGGGCCTACTGGTCATCGGGCCATAGATAAAGTCCGATCCATAAAAGGTTTCATTCACGACATTGGTTTGCCAGTTGCCGGCCGATACCGTCGGTCTCGTGGTTTGGTTTGGCGCGACGACATAACCGTTGGACTGAATGGTCAGCGCAAAATCGCTGGAAATCGGACCCGTTAGCGCCACGGCCAGAATCATGTCGTCATTGCCACCCTTACCACCGTTGGTGGTGACCCAAAAATTACCGTCGTAGATGCCCGAAGTGGCGGTGCCCGCGAGCTGTCCCGCTTGGCCCGAAGTGGCGGAAGAGTTGATCTTGAGTTGATTCAAACCGCCGCCGCCCAAGGTAAAGTTGTAGGTAAAATCCCGGTAACCGGGGTTGCTGTTTAAAAGGGCGTTGCCGCTGCTATCGACGCTGGAGCTGTAGAATCTGCCCGCGTCATTGGCAACGGTAAACGTGCCGGTACCCCCTGTTAATATCGCCGCCCAAGCGCCTTGGCCCCACACCAGCATTGCCGCCGTCAGCGTTAAAACTGTCTGCTTTTTCATGGTTTCTTTCCTGTTTGAGTTGAACGATTAAAAATAAAAGCCGATGGTTTGCCGGCCCCATCGGCCTTACGCTGAGTCAGGCTCAACAAACCGGTGATGCAAGTACCGAACAACCAGGCGGCGGCGGGTACCGGAACCGGCGCCGGTTGATAACTGACCTGCAATTGCGGACGCTGCGCCGGATCGGTCCATTCGCTGGTATAAAAGGCGCGATGAGTTTGCTTGAGATCTTCGTCCTGGTTGATCAATATCCAGCCGAAATTGCTCGAAGGGTCGTCCAACCAGGCTTGTACGTCCTGGACTAAGGTCGGTGTAGTCGTCCAGGTTTGCGCGGAACCAAACTCGCTGCCGACCGCCAGCGTGGCGCTGGCTCGATTGACGTAATCGCCGCCGGGCGTGGTCCACGGCGTTTGCCGGTAAGCGGCGGCGTTCCAGGTGGCGTCGCCGGGATTGGCCGGAAAGCCCTGGCCGGTGCCGCCGATTTGCGTGGCGTTGCCGCCGGTAATGCCTTCGCCCCAGTCGCGGGTCAGGCGAAACAAATCCATGGTTCGCGGCGTTTGGTCGCCGAGTCCGGCCGCGCCGCCCGAACCGGCGACGATGCCGATGTACAGCGTCAATTGCACGCCGGTAATCACCGAGCCCGCCGGTATTTGCGACGCGATATCGAAGGCAATCAACCCGCGATGCGGCGCGAATTGGCCGTTACCGCCGGCAAACATGCCGGGTCCAGCGCCATTGCTGTGATTGAACAAATCCTGGCCGGACGAATTGGGCAGGCCTTGATTGATGCTGGTACCAAAAATCGTCGCATCCTTGCTGGGCGTCAGGGTAACGACCGCCGCCGATACCGCCGCCGAATCGGCTAGCAGCAGGCACACCGCCGCTGTTCGGGAAAACTGTGTCAGCAGCTTCATGACTTCATCTCCGAGTTATTAACTCGGCCTTTAAATACCGTTCGCCCTGAGCTAGTCGAAGGGCGCAGGGTGCCGACCAAGCCCAACAAGCCGACGCCGAACAGCCAGACTGCCGCCGGCAGCGGCACGGCCGCCAGCTCGTAGCTGATTTTTAGCCGCGGGCGCAACGCGGTGTCGTCCCAGGCTTGCGAGTAAAACACCCGGTAGGTGTCCGGACTCCATTCGTCGGCATTCAGCAATACCCAACCGTTATTGGTGGACGGCGCGTTCAGCATGGCCTGCACATCGGCGACCAGCTCCGGCGTGGAAGCCCAGGTATAGGCCGCGCCGATAGCCTGGCCGACCAAGGTGCTGGCGCTGGCCAATGGCTGGAAATCGCCGCCCGGCGTGGCCCAAGGCTGGTTTTGTAAATAGCGCCGGTCCAGCCAGGTCGGGCTGGGAGGAATCGCCGGAAACCCTTGGTCGGTGCCCTCGATTTGGGTAACGCCCAAAGCGGTGGGACCGTGAGCCCAATTGCCGGTCAACCGATGCAGTTCGATAGTGCGCGGCGTGGCATCTTCACTCCCGCCGGCACCGGCCACATCGACCAGATACAAGGTCAACTCCACACCGGTGATGACCGCCGTCGCCGGCAGATTGGCGGCGATATTGAAATCGATCAAACCGCGCCGCGGCGAGCCGTCGGCATCGCCGCCGATAAACACGGCCGGGCCCTTGCCGATACTGTGGGTCGGCTGATTTTCGAAAATCGTCGAGACCTTGCCCGCCCCCAGGGTGATGGTGGCGGCCCCGACACCGGCCACCGGCAAGCCGGCCAGCGCGAAACCCAAAACCGCGAACGCCAAACCGGGCGGCGCCCGCCTTCGGGTTGAATGACATTGCATGTTGCCTCCTCTATTCATGTAATTGCCTAAAAATGCCCAAGGTGTAGGGCGGGCAATGTTGCCCACCATTAACCATCAAACCCACCAGCGCACGAGCAGCATGTGTCTAACCTACCGGGCTTAACCGTTCGCCCTTCGACAAACTCAGGGCGAACGGCTTAACCTCAAACTGTCCCGGTTTAAGTCCGCGTTCCTCCGATTGGCGCAGCGTAATCGGAGGAACGAAGGTCTGACATGCGTGCGATTACGCTGCGCTTTTATGCTCTTGGGTAAATCGCACCTATGCTTCGACATTCCCGTTACGGCGGCCAACGCCAACCAAACCTGCCAAGGCACTGCCGAACAGCCACACCGCACCCGGCAGCGGTACCGGCGCGGCGGAGAAGGCGACGCTGTAAGCGCCGTGGCCGCCGCCGGCGTTGCCGCCGAGGATCAACGTATAGTTACCGGCCGCCAGATGGCTGAACACCAGACTGATCGAGGTGAGGCCGGTAGCGGCGCCGGCACCGTTCAAATACGTCAGGCCCACGCTACCGAGCGGATTGTTGAGGTTGTTGTAATAGGCTTGAACTTGATTGGCGGTGGTCCCAGTGTCCCAACCTTGAAACAATGAGAAGCCGGGTTTGACGACCGTGGTGAGGTCCAACGGCGTATCGGAATCGGCGGCGACGGTGATGGTCAGATCGGTTGTGGTATCCAAGGTAATCAGGCCTATATCCGAACCGTGGCCTATGCCTTGATGCGGACAGGTCGCTGCAGGGTTGCGCTGCCAGCCCATCGGCCCGACCGCCAATTCGTATAAAGGATCGGCGCCGGCCGCGACGCCGTTTGCACTGGAAACCGTTTCGCTGGTGCCGGCCGCCAAGTCCGCGTACCAAACCGCATTCAGTTTACCGCTGTATGCCGGCGCGCCGCCGCCTGTCCAGGTGCCGGGCACGAATCCGGACGCACCGGGAAAATCGCCGCTGTCCCAACCGTTGGTGTTATAGGCGATGCCGGCTTGCGCGGCGCCGTTACCGAAAGTTAGTGCCACCGCCATTAGGGCCGCGCCGTGTTGCAATGATAAAAATTTCATAAATCACTCAAGTCCGATGAATTAACGATAAGTAGCGTTCAGCAATCAAAGTCGGCATCGATCGAACTCGCCTGTTCGATCAATGCCAGCCTGTCCATGGCCGAGCGCATCATCGCTCCCCCTCCTCGGCATTGCCCTCCGGACCATGCCACGCGGAACGTCCTAGCCCGCGCTGTTCATACGTTGTTCGCGTCGTGGCGACGGACACCCCCGAGTATGAACGCACCCTCACCCGTGAAACCCACCCGGAGATTTCACGCGCTTACACCGGCTTGCCGCCGCATGAGGCCGATTCGCGCGGCGGGACTAGCCAAACCCGACAATCCGCCGGTTAAAGGCGCGCGTCCTTGCGCTGGGTTAACCACCGGTTTTTCGGTGTCCGGGCCGTCATCGCGGATATGGCGTTAAGCTTTGCGGGCGCCCTCGGCGCGTTGCCTCCGGCCGGCAAGCCCGAGACTCGCCGATGCGCCGCTTAAGAACAGCCAGACAGCGCCGGGCAGCGGTACCGGCGATGCGTCCGCCGATTCCAGATGGGAACTAATGCCGGCTTGGGCGTAGAGCTGTCGAGTAGCGCCGGCTGCTAAGCCAAAATGAAACGTGGCGGTATCCGCCGCCGATTGCTGATCGTCCGGATCGCCGCTAAACGCGTCGGCCGAGACATAGTCGAAGCCGGAATTCGAGCCGCCCTCGTCCCAGTAATCGAACAAAATGTTGGTGCTGGCGAATTCGCCGTGAGCGGCCGCTTGCAGTGCGTACTGAAAATCAACGGCCACGTTGTAGCTATACGGACCGTTGTTGTTCAATTCCAGGCCGAATAATCCCGTCAACAAGCTGTCGACGCTGCCTGAGTTAACGTTGCCGCCGACGGAATACAAACCGGTGAACTTGCCGCTAACCGTAGCGGCGGCCGGATTGGGACTGTAAGACTGGTACTGGCCGTCGCCGCCGACGACTGCGTAAAAGTTTTGGTCGTCGCTAGCTTGCTGGTAGGTTCCGAGGATGGACAAGCCCGTCCTGTCGCCGGCCGTGGGATTGGTGCTGTCTAAAATGCCGATCGAGTAGCTCAGCGTGACGATGCTGTCGTAGCTCGCGGATGCGTGGGCAGAATTTAGCCGGTACAGGCTTAGCGCCAATGCTAGGCCTAGGTTTAGCGGTCTAAAAAACGCTGTTTTCATAGTGGTTTCCGAATGGTGGGAGTCGATACGCGCGCGGGCCAGCCTTAGGGCGACGGCGCTAAAAACGGGGTAATCGGCACGGCCGCGCCGTTGGCGCCGACCGCCGGCAAGGTCAGCGTTTCGTCCTTGGCCAAATCGGCACCCAGTGAATTGCCGGCTTCAACTTGCACATCGTTGCCGACGTGGCCGTGCGCGATGGTTAATTGCGGATGGTCGAACGGGGCTTTTTGGTAGCGCACCCGTTCGTCGGTCAGCGCTTTCAGGAAATTACTCAGATCGTCGGTGTTTTGCGGGTTGATCAAATTCGCCGCGATCGGGCCGATCACGCCGTGCAATTCCGGACTGGCGAAATTGCCGTGCCTGGCGTAGAACTCGATGACTTGCACCAGCGTCGCCATGCCACCGTTGTGCATGTAAGGCCCGGTCAATTCGACGTTGCGCAGGGTCGGCACCTTGAACGCGGCGTTGGTCGCGACCGCCATTTTGCTACCGTTCCGGTTAGCCTGAGCAGCGGCGACGGTCGGGATATAGGCCGTGACCGGATTGGCGTTGCGGCAGTTTTGGTTACGCGCCCCCCCTTCCCGGCTGCCGTCGGCCTGGATGCCGTCGCCGGGCAGGAAAATATTACTGAGCGGTGCGTTCAAGTTGACCGCCAGCGGAATCAGGAAGTCGCAGCTACGCACGTTGTCGATCGGCAAATCGAAGACCCCGGCGCTATTACCGGCCAGATATTCCACGTATTGGGCCGCAAACGATAACGGCTGGCCGAAGGGATCGACGCCGGCCACGCCGGGATCGGTATCCGGCTTAGTCACGCCGACATTGGTGTAGCCCAAATCCATCAGACGCGGCAAGTTCTGGCCGGTATTATCGCGAGTGACCGGATTGACATAGCGGGAGATGCCGGCGCCGGCGGCAATATTATTCGGGCCAAAGGCATTGGGGCCGTAGGCGATGGGGGTCGCGGGCGGGCCGAAGGTCGCGCCCGGCGTCGGCGCAACCAATGCGGCGTTCGTCGCCACTGCCGCCAAACTAAGCGTTGGTCCGGCGTGGCACAACGAGCAGTTATTGTTAACGAAAAGACTAACGCCGCGTTTCAGCGACGCGACCAGCGCCGGATCGGATACATTGGACCAAGTCGGAATCATGGCCGCATCCAGCGGGCTTAAATCCAGCGGCGATTGGTCGGATACCAAGGTCGATTCGTACATTTGAATCGCCAGGCCGAAAAACATCGCGAAGTTGGCTTCCATCTGGTTGTAGGCCGCACCGCCGTTGGCCGGGGCGCCGAATTTGCCGACACCGCTGTAAGCCCAATATTGGGAGTTGAAAGCCTGGATGACCAGGTTTTTGTAGGTGGTTTTCAAGCCCGGCTTCAAGTTGCCGGCGCTGCTGTTGCTTAACCCGCCCAACACGCTGTCTTGCGGATGTACCGGCTGACTTTGCAGCGGTTGGCGATTGAGCAATTTGCGGCCGATGTCCGGCCAGGTGCGGCCGTGACAGCCCATTTCGATGTCGTTGAAAATCGGCGGCGCCACCGCTTGCGAGGCCAGCGCCGAGTTGATCAGATTCAAGCGTTGTTTGACGACGGTCCTGGCATTGAGCTTGATCCACACGCCGGCATCCGGATCGCGCGGACCCCACGGACTGCTGCCGTTGAAGCTGTTGTTGGCGCGGCCGTCCCAGAAGTTGCGGTGGTTGAACACCGCGTTAATCACGGTTGGCGCATTGCGCGGCGTGACCTTGCGGGTACCGACGTGGCCGACGTTGAACGCCTCGTTGGCGCCGCGCCGGCATTGGTCGTTGGCACCACTGAAGGTCGAAGTGCCTTGAAACTCGCCGCCGAAGCTGCCTGCCGAGCCGGCCACGTCGTCGGTGTTATAAATCAGCGTGCTGTTGTCGGTGACATTGCCGAAGCGTTGCAACGGAAAGTCCTCGGCCACCAGCGTGTGATTGGGACCGCCGGCGCCGGACGGCAAGGCATCGAAGCTTTGCCCGGCCGGTTGCGCCGAATTTTGTCCCGGATTGATCTGGTTCTTGACCCGGCCGTCGGCGCCGGCGCTGAAGTGACAGGAGGCGCAGGCCTGACCGTCGGAGCCGAGGTTTTGGTCCCAGAACAGCGCCTTACCCAGGGCGATCGCGGCAGTTTGATCGACCACGATCGGATTGGCGCCGTCCAGCAGGCCGGGCACCGGTGGCGTCGGCACCCCGCGCAGCGACACCGGTAGAGGGCCGGCGGCCTGCAAGGTCATCACGGCGGACAGCAGAGCGCCGCCGCAAAGCATTCGATACATGGCACGCATGGAAAATTCTCGCGACTGTTTTTACAAGTTATCAGGTGACTCGGCGTAGCCGGTCGCACACCAAGGGATCGGCGTGGGTCCGGCGTGCGCCGAACCGAAGGATTTAAGCGGCTATAACGCGTTTGCGCGATTGGAATGCCAATCCCAGCACGCCGCTCAGCATCATCCAAGCCGCGGCCGGCAACGGTACCGCGTTGACCACGGTCAAGCTGCTCAAGTTGGACATGTAGCGTCCGCCTCGAGTATCGCCGGGAATGATCGTGCGGAAGACCCCGGCATTGCCCAAACCACTGCCTATGCCGTCGGCGTAAGCAATCAAGTCGGGCGTGCCGCTAGCTTGCCGCGCCAGGATCTCGCCGAGCGAGTAGACCACGGTGTAATTATCGGTAGCGGTCGCGACCACATAGGAAGTTTTCAGCGATGACGGATTGGTCGAGATACCGGACGCCACCAATAAATCCCACATCGACACGCCGGTGAATCCGGTCGCCGAACCCGTCGCCAAATTGCTGAAAGTCGTAATCGGGGTCAGCGAGCCCGGTAAGTTGGCCAGCGAGTAGCTACCGGGATTGCTTACCGCACCACCGACCGTGAATGAATTCGCTATACCGCCACTCCCTGTTCCCTGCCAAGCGACATGACCGACATCCAAACTGGTCAGACTGGTTACGCTGGTGCCGTCGGCCGCGATCAGGCTGGGCGCGGCCAAGACGCCGTTGCTGTCTTGAAAGGCAATGATGTCCTGGGCTCCCCCAAAGTTGCCGCCGAGCTGATTGCCCATCGTGTACACGGCGCTACCGTTATTACCGGTCGCAACCACAAATTCACGTAAGAGATCGTTTTTCGGGCCGTTCGCGCTGTTGGGCTGCGTGGCGACATAGCTGTTCAAATAACTATACAGCGACACGCCGGTATAGGTATTGCCGCCGACCGTTACCGACGTAGCGGCGCCGAAAGCTTGCAGATCGGCGATGCTGAAACTTGCCGGGCTACCGCTTTTCAGGTAACCGCTCAGCATGACATCCGCCTCGGCGCTTGCCGGCAGCGACAGTGCAATGACCGAAGCGGCCAAGACGGTACGAGCTATCGATTTCAGGTTTTGCATGGTTTTCTTCCTCTGGTTCAAATAAAGTGGTCCGTGCGTTTTTAAAGTCGCGGCTGTTAGCCCAAGTCCCCAGCAGTCCTCTACCAAGTACCAAGCGCAGGAAGCCACATGCCGTTCCGCCGCCAAGTCCCAAACAAAGCCTGTATTTAAGATGACCCTGGCGACGAGAATTTTTTCGATTTGTTATATCCGTCAAAATATATCGACGTTATGCACAATAAGTTATAACGAAATTGTTTGTCAATCCGGGTTTTTTGGACTAGCCACTGCCAGCATGAGCCTGGAAGCTACTCTGACAATCGGGGCTACGGGGAAGGCATCAGACTAAGGCGATAGGTTTTTACATATATTCAATCGTTAGCTTTTTAGTTAAGCCGCGAACAAATTGAATAACAGGCTTCATTGAAAATACCTGAGAAATAGTATGGTTCACGATCGTTTACCCTAAAAAGAGCAGTTTGGCGATGAAAAATCCCGTTCGTCCTGAGCTTGTCGAAGGGCGCGCGGGATTTTTCATTCACCCGTTTGGTGAGTGTATTGCGAGCCGTCCATGCTTCGACGTTGCTCAGCACGAACGGCCCGCAATACACGCCAACTGCCCTTTTTAGGTTTACCGCTTCGCCTGTCAATCGACGCCCGCCGTCGCGCTGCAGCGTCGGTTTATTGCAATTCGGAAGCCCATACCTGAAACGCCGAAAGTTCGGCAACGACTCGTCGACGAGTGGCGAGCCCTCGGCCTGACGGAAGTAAGCCATAAGCGCTAAGTCGAGCCGGCCTAATGCCTGCTTCGGCAACCGGTTAACGACTAACGCGCACTTAGCCTTCTGCTTGTCTTCGCCAAACGGCGACGCCGGCGACCCTGGTTTGCCGCGCGCGATTCAAGCCGGCTTTATATCGAACGCAATGCAGATGCGTTCCTGGTCGGAATTGAACGGAATGGTGCGGTGGAACAGCGAGGATGGGAACAACACCAAGTCGCCGACTTTTTGATCGACGATTTGGGTCGGGAAGTCGTCGTGCAGGCGCGGGTAATCGTCGCCATCGGTGCCGTATTCGAAACTGCCTTCGTGGCTATCGCATTTATCCGGCAATTGCAGATACACGCAACCGCTGATCCAACCTTCCTCGTGGATGTGGGAAGTCAGATAGCCGCCCTGATTCATCCGTAAATACCAGGAACTGGCAAACTCCAGAGCTTTCGGAAAGCGCCGGATCAACGCGTCGTCGCTACCGGCGAAGTGGTCCCGGTAGGCTTTGACTTTGGCGCGGATCAACATCGCCAATTGTTGAAACGACGCTTCCGGCCGCTGCAGCAAGTTCCCCGCCGATTGCATGCCGTAATATAAACGGCCCTGCTTGCGCTCGGCGATGGCCAGGTGTTTGACGTCGTCCAACAATTGACTCAGCAATGCGCTATTCGGGTCGGCCAATTCTTCGATAAACGTATGCCGGACAAACCTCATCGGGTCGCGACAATAGCCGTAAGCGTCCACTTGGCGAAAATTGGTGGCGTAATGGGTCGCCAGGCTGCCCAGCAACACCGAGCCATGACGATCTTCAGCAATGAACTGGTCCAAGCACTGTTTAAAGGCCTCGAACTGGCCGGTTTTATACAGGCATAAAAGCACCCGCTCTTGGGCATCGGCAAAATCGGAGGCGGCAAAATACGGTATCGCCTGCTCGAACTGGCCGCCCAGACAATAACTTTCGCCGAGATTGTAATTGGCCCGGCCGTGCTCGGCGTTGGCTTGCAGCGCCGCGCGGTAACAGCGCAACGCTTCGTCCATATTGGCCTGATCGCGGTAAATCTCGCCCAGGTCGTTCCAAGCGTCGGCGAATTGCGGATCCAGTTGTAAGGCTTGGTTGAAAGCTTCGATCGCTTGGCCGTGGGCGCCTTGATCGTACAGATTGGTACCGAGATTGAAATAGCCCAGCGCGTCGGCGTTGATTTCCAAGGCCTTACGGTAACACTGTTCGGCGGCTTTCAGATCGCCGATCGTTTGCAATACCGCCCCCCAATTAGCCCAGGCCTGAAAGTAACCGGGCTGATGTTCCACCGCCTGCCGGTAATGCGTCGCCGCCTCCTGCCACTGACTTTGCTGTTGCAGCAATGCACCGAGGTTGAAGTGGGCGACCGTCAAATCCGGCTTGATTTGCAAGGCCTTGCGATAGGCGGCCATCGCGCCCTTGGCATCGTTAAGCTGGGTGTAAATCGCGCCGAGGTTAAAGTGAATTTCGGCGATGTTGGGATCGAGTGCGATCATCTTGCGAAAGCTGGCCGCCGCCTCGCGCAATTTGCCTTGCGCCTGTTGACACATGCCCAATAAATTCAAGGCCGGCAGCGATTTGGGAAATGCCGAGGCCAACGCTTGCGCCCGGACCTCGGCCAACGCGACTTGTCCGGCTTGAAATAGTTGGTGAATGGCTTGCAACTCCGCCGGTTGCGGTTGCTTGAGTGGGGCTTTCATAACGGCTGTCGGCATTCGAATAAACGAGGCGCGCAGCATACCGCAAACCGCGCCGACGCGGCAAAGTCGGCCGGTTGTTCAATTGCGATCGCGGGCTGCCAAACCTTCGCGCAATCGGCGGTTTTCGGCATGCAAGTCTTCGATTTCTGCTAGCAGGCCGGCAACACGCTGCTGGACTTGCGCTTCGGTAAAACGCGGCGTGATATGCTTCGGGCAATTCCAGTCGTAAGCTTTTACATCAATGACGATGGCCCGCTCGACGCCGGTTTCGGCCGGCAACGCCGTCGGCCAATCGGCGGCGCCCAATTCGACGATGTGGGCTACGCCCCAGATTTTCAACCGGCGCCTCGCGGCGTAATCCATCAAGATCAACGCCACCCGCCCGTCCGCATCCAGATTGCCGACGCTGATGTACTGGCGGTTGCCGCGCACATCGGCGTAAGCCAGCGTGCGTGGGTCCAACACTTTTAGAAAGCCGGGCCGGCCGCCGCGAAACTGCACGTAAGGCCAACCGGTTTCGCCGACGCTGGCCTGATAAAAGCCGTCGCGCTCGGCGACGAAGGCCTGCTCGGTCTCGCCCAGTTCGGCGCGCGGATCGGCGGCGGTTTCGAAACCGAGATTGCCGTCCCGGCTGCCGTAACGGTTCTGCGCCGCGCGCACCGAATCGGTAAAACAAATGTCGGCAAAGGCTCTGGACATGGCGATCTACCTCGATTGCGGAAAGATGAAAATAATGGATGTTTTTTGTTGAAGCTTCGCGGCTTCGGCCAACCGGGCCATTCCCTTCGACTCCGCTCAGGAAACGCGCACGTTCGACTCCGCTCGGGGAACGCGCCCGTTCAACTCCGTTCAGGGATCCCACCGGTTCGCCTTCGCTCGCGGAACTCGCCGGTTCGTCTCCGGATGGCGTCGAATCTAACCGAAAGGGCCTTCTGGCCTTCCCTGCACGGAGTAGAATTTAACCGAACGGACCGCCGGCCGTACCCTGCACGGAGTCGAATGTATCACCGGGCGTTCCCTGAGCAGAGCCGAAGGGTCCGTTCCCTGAGCGGAGCCGAAGGGAACTTAAAACCTCAAGCGGCCAAGCAATAGACTCCCGCCCACTCAAACGGCATGATCAAACCCGATCAAGCCGACGCACTCGGCCGTTGCCCGACCCGATCCCGCCAGTCGCGCAAGTTCGTGCAAGTTTCCGGAATGCCGATTTGCAGCAGCTCGATCAAGGCCAGACCGGCAAACAACGTGATGTCCGGCATCGTCAACTGTTCGCCCATCACATAACGCCTACCGCGCAGCACGCTGTCGAAATAATGCATGCCCCTGATCGCCACCTGGCGCTGGTATTCGCCCCATTCCTTAATTTGGATCGGCTCCAGCTTGCCCAAACCGGCCGTGGCGTGATGGAAATAATCGCTGGCGGCGTCCAGCACCAAGGCCTCGGCGCGGCGTTGCAGCATATGGATTTGCGCGCGCTGTTGGGCGGTTTCGCCGGTCAAAACCGACGTGCCGGCGCTATGGTCCAGATACTCGGTAATCGCGGTGCACTCGGCGATCGCCGTGCCGTCGTCCAGCACCAACACCGGCACCTTGCCGACCGGATTCAGTTGCAAAAACTCGGGACGTTTATGTTCGCCGTTCGGCACGTCGACCTGAATAAACTCGATACGGTCGGTCAAGCCTTTTTCGGCGGCGGCCATCCGGGCGCGGAGCGGATTGGGGAAGGCGCGGAATTCGTATATTTTCATAAAAACCTCTGTCATGTTAGGCGTAGTGGATTTGCGTTGCGGCCGGCCTTTGCCAACCGTGGGGACAGTGTATTGACTACTTCGAATAAACAGAATACGGACAAATTACAATTCACTATTCCGGTTATCGGAATAAAATAGGCGTTCAAGCGCCGCTTACCGACCCCGGTTCGGACCGATTCAAGGAGGTAGAAGATGGACAAACTGCAAGCGATGACGGTGTTCGTCGCGGTTGCCGAAGCGCAAAGCTTTGCCGGCGCCGCCCGGCGTTTGACGATGTCGCCGCCGGCGGTGACGCGAGCGATTACCGCGTTGGAAGAACGTTTGCAGGTCAAGCTGCTGCAGCGCACCACCCGGCTGGTGCGGGTTACCGATGCCGGCCAGCGCTATCTGGAAGACGCCAAGCGGATACTGGCCGACGTCGACGAAGCCGACGAAGCTGCCGCCGGTATCAACGCCGAGCCTGCCGGCCACCTGGCCGTCACCGCGCCAGCGCAGTTCGGCAAGTTGTACGTGATGCCCGGCATCGTCGAATACCTGCAACGCTACCCGGCAATGAGCGTGACGGCGATGTTCGTCGACCGGGTGGTCAATCTGTTGGAAGAAGGCATGGATGTCGGCATCCGCATCGGCGAATTGCCGGACTCCAGTTTGCGGGCGTTACGCGTCGGCCAAGTGCGGCCGGTGGTGTGCGCGGCGCCGGAATATTTAAAGCGCCACGAAGCCCCCAACCACCCGAGCGAACTGGCCGGCCATGCCCTAATCGCCGCCGGCGGCCTCAGTGCTGGTCCGGACTGGCGCTTCGGCAGCGGCGCGGACGCGCTCAGCGTGCGGGTCCAACCCCGGCTGGTCACGACCACGATAGACGCCGCCATCGAAGCTGCCGTGCTGGGCTTGGGCCTGACTCGCCTGCTGTCCTACCAAGTCGCCCTCTACCTGGCCAGCGGCCAGTTACAAACCGTGCTAAACCGCCACGAACCGCCGCCGGTCCCGATCCACGTCCTGCACCGCGAAGGCCGCTACGCCTCGGCCAAGGTCAGAAGTTTCGTGGATTTGATTGCCGAGCGGTTGAAGCGGGAGGCGAGGTGGTTGTGAGATATTACGGTCTGGAATTGTTAATTGAGCGGCAGGCAGAATACCTGTGATTTCAGAAAGAATTATCTACATTTAGAGATGGCCGGCTTCGACCCTCTGCGGAAGTTCGTGTATTTATCTTGGATGTCGGTTTAAAATTTAAATCAGCCATTCAAATAATAAAAGTTGTAGGGTGGATAAGCGAAGCGCCATCCGCCATAGGAACGCAAATAGGTGGATGGCGCTTCGCTTATCCACCCTACGGCCCTCGTCACGGCACCCGACAAAGGTTCGGCGTGAAGTTGTTCAATGGCGTTTTTCAAGATAATCTTCCGGCTGATTCAAGATAATTTTTTAGCCAAGCTTTCGTAACACTTTGATATTGTTTGTCAAGACGAGCGATATTAAAGATACAAGACACACATGCTTGAAGAAAGCCAACAAACATTAGGCAAAGTCGATACGGTCTTTGAAACGGTCAGCTAAGGTAAGCATGACATCTGGACCCACTATGAACGCCAGCATAACTAACGCTAGTGGTGAAGTTATAAATTAAGGTTGTTCTGCCAAGTTAATGTGTTGCTTGATTGAAAGACCTGAACCCATTTGCGTGCCCGTAGATGCGGTGAGGAGCAAACCGCATCGATCGAGAAAAGAACAAAATAGCAACGGCACCGTTTTCAATCTCCAAGAGCCAAGTGATTTGTCGAAGATAGTGGGGAGAGAATGACGCGATCGATGTGATTCGCTTTGTTCACCGCATCGTACGTGCTATTCGCTGTTTTCAAAACGGTCGTGATTTGGCCGCACACTTTTGATTATATTTATTTAAAGAAATTATGTCCGGCCGAAAACAACATTATATACCCCAATGTTTGCTGAAAGGCTTTTCAGCAGAGCGACGTGGTAACAAAGTTCAGGTATGGGTTTTCAAAGCAGGCCAAGCCCCCTATTTGACTAATACAGTTAATGTTGCTGCCGAAAGACACTTCTATTCAGAATTACCATCTGGTGACCAGGAAATAACTCTTGATGATTTGATAACCAATTACGAAAAGTCTTTGGCAAAAGTGTTACAGCAGTTTCGTGATTTGGCAACAAATGAATCAGTAGATTGCGTTCTTGCTGCAGAATTTGTTACTCACCTGACAATTCGTGGAGACTTTTTAAGAAATGTCTTCGGATTAGGGTTTCAGGAGATTATTACTACAACAAGTACATTGGTCTCGGAACCGGAGTCGTTAAGGTCTATGATTGGCCTGGACGACAATCAATCGAACTCAGAATTTTTTAAAGAACTTAGTGAGAATTTAAGAATTTTACGTCAAAATCTATCTTGCGAAATTCCGGAGACACTACTTCAACGAATTGCGCTTTTTTACTCAAGATAAGAATTTGAAACAATATATGCTCAACGTCTTTCCTGGTTGCCTGACGCTTTAAATGTTTTTGGTTCAAAAATACCGACTTTGGCTCGCGGTAGCCATATACAAGCTCTTGAAAAGAGTCTCGCCCCACAACCAAGAATTGAGACATTGACGCAATTAAATTGGACTGTCATTAAAGTACCTGATGCCAATTTAATATTGCCCGATTGCGTAGCGATATCTGTTGGCGTTTCGGAAAATCGGTGGATTCCTCATGTCCTTGGAAGCGAAGTCGAAAATATTGAACAAGTACTTCTTCCGATAAGTACCAATCAACTTCTAGTTGGCCGTCGAGATCTTAACAGGAGGGTGGAATTTGAAAAATTCAATCGGTTTGCTGCTGCTTGCAGTGCAGAGTTTTTCGTAAGTCCTATTAATACAGCGGCAATTGCGTCTTACGTAGCCGATATAGGTAAAGAATCTAAGCAAAATATCCTGTCCATTGCCCGTAACTCAGTTGAGAAACTGGGTAAAACCTCATGTCTTGAGTCAACGATAGAAATTCCTGGTGAAATAAAAGTCACCAGCGCCAATATTCAAGATAAAACTGGCATTAGCTTCCCAGTTTCTTTTCCTGATTCCGTTGATCGTGAAAGCGCAGAGAAAATAGCGTCAGTTATAGAAGCTATTGTCTGTGAGTTGGCCAAAATTATGCCACTAAACCGAATTGAATCAGTTGTTTTTACAGCTAACCACCCAGAAATAATTCAAACAATCGATAAACGATTTTTAATATCTCAGCTACTAGAGCCAATTGAAGAAGAGCATAGCGTTGGATTGGCTACCGCTCATGTAATGATAATTGATGAAAAAGTTATGTCATCTATAATTTCCTCTTCTTGGCTGGGACAAGCATTACTTAATCCAGAAAATGAAGATTTATTCCAAACAGCGTTGCATGTGCTTGTAACGTTATTAGCTGGCATTTCATTCATTGAATTAGTAGACACTACTCTGCCAGATTCTCTTATAAAGCCACTGGAAGATCGTTGGAGCGGGATTCTTTTTAAACATATTTATAATGCATGCAGCTCCTATTTTTGTGCCCGCACTTCCGCAGGATGTAAGCCAAATAAGGAAGATTGGTATAGAGATCAAGTGATTATTGCATTCAGACACGCCAAGGAAGTTATTCCAAATGCGCGTTTATCCTACAGACATGATGGTGATCTGGATTCGTTTTTAGAGTTTGCTATTAAAAATATTGGAGATGCTTTAAGCTGCGCGGCATCGTTAATTGGTCATTGTGACGGTCTTGGGAAATCATTTTTTGGCGACGAAGAACAAGTAACAAAAATCCTTGATGAATTGGGATTGAAAAAATGGATTTATGTATATCAGCGGGATTTGGAAAAGATATTTTCCAAGCAAGGCAAATGGACTGACATTTCGGAATTAACCGCTCTTAATATCCATGTTGAAAGATTGCTTTGGCAGTTTTCGGTTTTTCCTTGGCTAATGGATACAGGGCAAATTAAAGTTGAAATACCACTTGCCGTTGACATGGAAGATTTGCAAAAAACCGCATAGGTACCCAGTTAACGCAATTCATGCAAACCTGGATGGGCACGGTGTTTGTGCCCACGTGGCATAAAAAGGCGGGCAACACTGGAGCCTATTCGAAATTATTCGACCAACCTGCCCGTTTCTTGCTAAACAATCAACCTAAAAACGGCAGTTGGCGTGTATTGCGGGCCGTTCGTGCTGAGCAACGTCGAAGCATGGACGGCTCGCAATACACTCACCAAACGGGTGAATGAAAAATCCCGCGCGCCCTTCGACAAGCTCAGGACGAACGGAATTTTTCATCGCCAAACTGCTCTTTTTAGGATCAAGCATGCAACGCCGCGTATTCCTTAACCGAAGGAATATGTTGCGGCAAAGTTGACCCGGTTGGGCGTACGGCTTCCCAGCCCAGGCAGGCCAGCCAGATCGCGCGGGGAATCGGTTTTTCGCCGTCTCGGTAATAAATCAGCATGCGGCGGGAAATACCCAAAGCCTCGGCGGCTTGCTCCAGCGTGAGTCCGGTGTCGTGTAGCCAATGCCAGATGCGTTCGTGGCCGATGCCGCCGAACTGCTCGACCGCCAGATTACGCAGGTTGTCGGCGGCCAGATCGAGTTCGTCTTCGATCCAATCAACCGTCCGTCCCGCGAAACCTATTTTGGCTTGCGCAAATAAGTCCCGATCTTTCAGCGGACTTAGCGCTTCGGTTTCGGTGATCCAGGCGTTCAAATCGACCTCGAAGCTTTGGCCGTCGGCGTAACGCAAGCGTAGCTTGTATTCGGTTAACGGCTCGACCTTGGTCAGTTGAAAATGGTCTTTACTCATCGTTGCAATTCCTCAAATAGCTTGGTCAGCTTGTCGCGATTGGCTCTTGCCCACACCAGCACTTCGGACAATTCGCGCAGCGCAATTTTGCCGTGGATGATTTCCAGAGTGTCGATTTTGACCCAAGCCTCGCGCCCGTCGTTCATCAGGACGTGGAAATGTGGCGGCGGATGGTCTTTGGCGTTGACCCGAACCCGGCAAAAACTAAAACGTTGAACGACTGGCATGGCTAGGGATTGTGATGCAATCGTTGCATGCTTTCAAGCCACGTATACCTTGTATACCATTTTCTAATTCAATTTGAATCGCCACACCCCGCTAAGCCGACCCAATTTTCCAGCGCGCGGCGGCAAGAAGCTGGTGCCGCTGGTTCGCTTGTAGTAATGTTCATACATTGTAAATAGAGGGCGTCGCCATGGCTATTACGACCATCTCCAGCCGAGAGCTGAATCAGGATGTTACCCGCGCGAAGAAGGCGGCCAAGAATGGACCGGTATTCATCACGGATCGGGGCAAGCCCGCACACGTGTTATTGAGCATCGAGGAATACCAGCGGCTGACAAGGCAGCGCCGCAACATTGCCGATTCGCTAGCCATGCCGGATGCGGCGGACATCGAGTTCGAGCCGCAGCCTTTGACGGTGGGGGCTAGGCCGGCAGATTTCGGATGATGTATGTTCTCGACACCAACGTGGTTTCCGAATTGCGGAAAGTCCGGATTGGCAAGGCGAATGCGAATGTGGCGGCTTGGGCCGACAGCGTTGATGCCGCCGACTTGTTCTTGTCGGTTATCACCCTGATGGAATTGGAGCTGGGCGTTTTGTCGATCGAGCGCAAGGACGCCAGCCAAGGTGCGGTGTCGCGGGCATGGCTGGAACAGCAGGTCTTGCCGGAGTTCTCCGAACGGACTCTGCCGATCGATACAGCGGTTGCACTGCGTTGCGCCAAGCTCCATGTGCCCGACAAACGCGGCGAGCGGGATGCGCTGATCGCGGCGACGGCGCTGGTGCATGGTATGGCGCTGGTTACCCGCAACGTGGCCGACTTCCAGGCTACGGGCGTGACTATCCTCAATCCGTGGGAGGCTATGCTGTGACAGCCTCACCATGGAACGGTGGGCAATTTGCCCACCCTACGACTGGCTGACCGACAGCCCCACATCTCACGCCCATTTGACCTCCCCGTGAAGATTTCGTGATGTTTCCGATTGCACAATGGCCGCGCCATTTGGCATTCACATTAAGGAGAATCACGATGCAGAAAAACCATGCTTTCGCGCTGTCGGCGCTGTTGTTGGCGGCCGGCGCCGCTCCGTTGAGTTCGGCCGAGGCGGCTCAAGTCACGCTGAGTTTCAGCAATCTGTCCGCCGCCAACGGGCCGGCCTTGAGTCCGTTTTTCATCGCCTTGCACGACGGTACCTTCGACGCGTTCGATGTCGGCACCACGGCGTCGTCGGCCATCGAAGCGATTGCCGAGTTAGGCAGCGGCGCCGGCTTGTCGTCGGCGTTCGCGGCCAGCGGCGCGGCGGCGGCCGGCGGTACCAGCGCGACGGTGACCGCGTCGGTCAACGCCTTCGGCCCAGGCATTTTCCTGCCCGGCGCCAAAGGCAGCGTCACCCTGGACCTAGACCCGGTTAAAAACCGCTACCTGAGTTATTTCGCGATGGTGGTGCCGTCCAACGACCGTTTCGTCGGCAACGACTCGCCGACCGAAATCGAATTGTTCGACGCCCAAGGCCATTTCACCGGCGGCACCTTCGTCGAGAACGGCAGCAGCATTTGGGACGCCGGCACCGAACTGGACGGCACCACCGGCGCGGCTTTCCTGGCCGGTTCCAATGCCTTGGACAGTCCGGCACAAAACGGCACGATTCAGGCCAACCACGACTTTGCGGTCTACGCCGGTCTGGCGACCGCGGCCGGTTACAACTTTACCGACCTGCCCGGCGCCAATACGCCGCTGCTGCAAATCAGCGCGGTGTCGCAAGTGCCGGTACCGGCGGCGGCTTGGTTGTTCGGCAGCGTGTTGCCGTTGTTCGGCTGGTTGCGGCGGCGGGCGCCTGCGTCGGCTTTGCCGGCTTGAGGCGCTCGGCTTAACTCGGTGGAGTACAAATCTAGATTTGTACTCCGATCGGCGCCCGGCTCTAGCCGAGTCGTTCTATCGCTGATGTCTAGCGACTGGCTTTAATTTTTCGGACTCGGTGGCGAAATGGCGCATTCCCCCTGACCCATTTCGCCGCTGCCCACGTCCGGTTTGGAGTGCAAATCTGGATTTGTACTCCGGTTTCGCACCGCGTCAAAACCCGTCGCCGTAACCTTGATTTTGCAAACTGGCCGGCGGCTTGCCGGTGGGGAAGCGGGTTTTTAATTCCACCGTCAGCGTCAGTTCGGCGGCCGGTACGCTGACGATTTGCTCAGCCGCTTGTTCCAACGCGTCAGGGTGCCAGAAGCTCAAGCGGTAGCGGCCGTCCGGCAAATCCAGCGTCCAGCGGCCCTCGGCGTCGGTAACCGTCAGATAATCCGCGTCGCTGACGTAGACATACCCCAACATCCAGTCGTGAATATTGCAACCCAGCGCGACGATGCCGGGGCGGTCGAACAGTACCGGTTCGCGCGGCACGCCGCTATAGAGCTTGATCTCGAAACGCTTGGCCGCGGAAAACGAGTAGACGTGGTGTTTGATCGCGTCGCTGTTAGGAAAATACACCGGCGTGCCGCTGCGCACCGCCAACACGTGCGGGACGAATTCGCGGCTTTTCTGATCCAGCGCCATCGCGGCCGGCGCGGGCGGATCGTTGACCCGGCCGGCGGCGTCCAAGGCTTGGGCTGCGACCACCATATCGGCCAACGGCCTGCCGCCGGCCAAGGCTTTCCCCGCCAATTCCGCGGCCGGCGCGACCACGGCCCAAGCCGTTAAAAAAACAGCCGGTAAGCGATTTGCCACAGTGTGTCCTCCTGATAAGCGGCTTCGCCGCGTTCCTGCCGCGCCGGGCGGGCGCTGAAAATGCGGCTGAATTCGACATTCAATTGATGGTGCTGGGCAAAGGTCAGGTTGTAATTGACGGTCCAGGCTTGACCGTGTTCGCCGTTGCGGTCTTGCGGCAGGTAATCGCGTTCGTCGCTGCCGAAACGTTCGTAGCGCACGCTGAAACGGCCGTCGCCCAGCGGCCGGCTCAACAGCCAGCTTGCCGACCAAAAGCCGACGTCGACCGCGCGCAAGTCGCCGAGCAATTCGCCCATGCTGGTTCGCCCGGTCATTGCTTGCGAAATCAAAGTGGTTTCCCACGGCAATTCGGCTTTGGCGCCCAAACTCCAGAAGCGGGTGTGCCAGCCGTATTGGCCGGCGGACAGCGCGGCCGGATCGGCGTTGTTGTCGTAATACAGCGCGCGCAAGCTGTAACGCTGGGGCCGTTCGGCGGCGATGCCGGCGTAAAAGCCGGGGCGGCCGTCCACTTCGACGAAGCTCTGGCTGGCATTGGCCTGTTTAGGAAACAGCGCCGGTATGGCTATGCCATCCGGCAGACGCAGACGGCCGGTCAAGGTCGATTCGAAGTCGTGCAAACTCCAGCCGCGCCAGGCCAACGTCAAGCCTGCGGTGTCGTTGTTAGCCAGGCCGGCGCCGAACACGCCGAGTTTGTCGCCGGCTTCGGTTTGGTAATCCACCCGCAGCTCGCCGCCGAACGCGCGCAATTCCTCGCCGACCCAGGCGTTGATCGTCGACGAGCTCAAGGTGTACGGGCTGCTCCAGGCGGTGCCGGTGTTTTCTAAAGAAATCGGCGGAAAGAACATGCCCAGGCGGCCGGCCAAACGCCAGCCGGCGGCGCCTACCGGCCGGTAGGCCAGATAGGCTTCGGTCAAATCCAACGGCGTTGATTGGCGGTCGGCGTATTTGACGGTGGCGTTGAGCATCCAATCCCAGTCCAAGCGTACCTGCAACGTCGCGGCGGCTTCGTTAACACGCCAGCGGTCGCGCTCGCCGCCGGCGCGCAGCTTGCCCAGACCGTGTTCCAGCTCGCCCGGCGCGGCGTCGCTGTGTTGGTAGCGCAGGTCCAGCAGGCCGTGCCAAGTCACTTCCGGAAATTGGCCGTCGGCGGCTCCTCGGGCGGGTGACAGCAAGCCGGAAACAGTCAGCATCGCTAGAGAAAATCCGCGGCAGACCGAAATCGCGGACTCCGGCCTCAACGGGAACGACGTTGGCGGTCTGCTGAGCATGGTTCGGTTACCGGCTGCCGCCGGCCGCGCGCGCCGAATCCGCCAGCGGCAAGTCGAAACGAAATTCGCTACCGACGCCGAGGGTACTTTCCACTTGCAAGCGGCTGCCGTGCAGCTGGGCGATCTTGCCGACCACGATCAACCCAAAACCGCCGCCGTCGGCCCTGGCCCGGCGGGCCAGCGGCGAGTCCCAATCGCACAAGGTTGGCAGATATTCCGGAGAGATACCGATGCCGGTATCGCCGACCGCCACCGCCACCCGGCCGCGCGCCGGCCAAGCGTCCAGCCGGACTCGGCCGCCTTTCGGCGTGTGGCGCAAGGCGTTGTCGATCAGATTGGTCAGCAGGCGCTCGATCAGGCCGATGTCGGCGGCGACGATAGGCAAATCCGGGCGCAGTTCGGCTTGCAAGGTCACGCCGCGCTGCTCGGCTTGCAAGCGGTATTTTTGGGCGACGTCCTGCAGCAATTCGGCCAAGTTGAAGGACTCGGGATTCAGACTGGCGTCATCGCATTCCAGTTTGGCCAGCTCGAACAACTCTTGCGCCAAGCGGCTGACTTTTTCGGTCTGACGCAACGCGGTATCCAGAAAATGTTGCTGCTCGTCGGACGGCAGGGTATCGGCCTTGCGCTGCATGGTCTCCAGAAAGCCGCGCAACGCGGCCAGCGGCGTGCGCAAATCGTGCGACACCGAGGCCACCAACTCGCGCCGCTCCTGGTCTTTCTGGCGCAGTTCGCCCAGTTGGCCGGCCAGTTGCGCGGCGCGGACGAAGGTATCGGCCAGCCGGCCCAGTTCGTCGCTCCGGCCGGTGAGCGAAGAGACGGCAAAATCGCCGTTGACCGCCCGTTCGCCGGCGCCGGCCAGCGCGCGCAGCGGCCGCGACAGATTACGGGCGATGATCACGCTGCCGAACAGCGTCGCCAACAGGCCGAGCAACAACACCCCGGCCGCCAGTAACAGCATATGGCGGTAG
This sequence comes from Methylomonas sp. MS20, assembly GCF_050275925.1. NCBI lineage: Bacteria > Pseudomonadati > Pseudomonadota > Gammaproteobacteria > Methylococcales > Methylococcaceae > Methylomonas > Methylomonas sp. MS20. Next base: position 1,398,836 of record NZ_CP189962.1, on the reverse strand, counting down.
CCGGCGAAGGCGTCGGTGAATTTGATTTGCAGCAACGCGACGATGCCTTCCGCGCGGCCGGCCGCCGGCAAAGCCAGTACCCGGCCGAGATAACGGCCTTGACCGGTATCGACCGTGGCGGTCAGCGCCCGGTCGGTCGCGTCGTTCAGCAAAGCCAGGGCCGCCTCCGGGGCCGAACCGGCCAGCAGGCGGTTGCCGTTGGCATTCAGTTCGGCCAGACCGATATGCAGCGGCAACAGCGAGTTTTGCCGAAACCGGGCGATGCGCTGTTCGTCGACGGCCTGCGCCACCGCCACCCAGCCCATCGGCAACGGCGCCAGGACCGGCACCAGTGCCCATTCCTGCAAGCGGTCGTTCAGCAGGCCGAACCAGACCAGCGGGCGGTCGGCGTCCGCCTCCGCCAAGGTTTGCGCATACGGAAACGTTCGGCCTTGCCATAGTCCGGCGCTATCGGCGACGACGTTGAATTGCGGGTCGATAAACATGCCGCGCTGGGCGCGGACCCGCAACAGCAGATTTTCCAGCGCCGAGGCGATGGTGGCCGGGTCGCCGCCGGTCACGGTACTGCGAAAGCCAAAATCGGCGACCAGCAAGCCGGTTTCGCCGGCGACTCGTTCGGCGCGTTCGACCAGCAGTTGCCGGAAGGCTTGCTCGGCGTAGCGCAAGTCCTGGTCGAGCTGACGCAGCAGATTGTCGCGTACCGCGAGATAAATACAGACCACCGTCAGCGCCTGCACCGCGACGAACAGCGCGGCGAACAACAGGGCGATGCGGCTTTGGAAACTCAGCGTCATGCGCCGGGATCGTCCGCTCCGGCGAACTTGTAGCCGACGCCCCACACCGTCAGGATGCGCGCCGGTTTGGCCGGATCAGCTTCGATTTTGGCCCGCAAGCGGTTGATGTGGGAGTTGACAGTGTGTTCGTAGCCGTCGTGGTTGTAACCCCAAACCTGGTTCAGCAATTCCAGCCGGGTGAACATGCGGCCGGGATGGCGGGCGAAGAAGTGCAGCAAGTCGAATTCGCGCGCGGTCAGGGCTACCGGTTGACCGTCCAACGCCACCGCGCGGCTTTGCGCATCGATCCGCAAACCGCCGGCGATCAGAACAGCATCGGCCGGTTCGGCGGCCGGTTGGCTCAACGCCGCCACCCGCCGCAACAGCGCGCGGACTCTGGCGACGACTTCGGCCAGCGCGAACGGCTTGGCAATGTAATCGTCGGCACCCATTTCCAGACCGACCACGCGTTGGATGTCGCTGGATTTGGAACTGACGATGATGATAGGCGTATACACCGGCCCGGCTCGCACCCGCCGGCAAATTTCCAAGCCGTCGACGCCGGGCAGCATCACGTCCAGCAACAGCAAGTCGTAGCGATTGCCGGCGATCGCGGCCAGCGCGGCATCGCCGTCGCCGACGGCATCCACCCGATAACCTTCGTCGCGCAGATTGTCGGCCAACAGGCCGGCAATGTCGGGATCGTCTTCGACCAGCAGCAGGTGTTTGGTTTGAAGCATCGACGGCAGGATGTTTAAAAAACGCCGATTATCGGCCAATCCAGGCCGCGACGCCATTCACGAAAGACTCACCGCTCCGTGATAACTCCGTGAGATTTGGCCGTTTAAGGCCCGGCTTGCAATTTTTGCAATACATCGGCCACCCGTTGCGCGTCCAAGGCCGGATCGACATCGTCGTCGATGCGCCGGACGATCAGTTCCGGATCGAGTATGAATGTGCGCCGCTTAGCCATCGTCAGCACCGGCATTTTTACGCCGTAGGCGTCGGTGGTCAGCGCATCGACGTCGGCAAGCAGCGTGAAATTCAAGCGATGCTCGCGGTGAAACGCCTGTAAAGCGGCAACGCTATCGGTACTGATCCCAAATACCTCGGCATTTTGGCGGCGAATGACGTCGATGGCATCTCGGAACGCACAGGCCTGGGTGGTGCAGCCAGGCGTGCCGGCCTTGGGGTAGAAATACAATACGGTCCAGCCCTTACCGCGCCGCTCCGCCAAATCGAATGCGCCGCCGTCGTGGGTAGGCAAGCGAAACAGTGGCGCCGGACCGCCGAGAGTGGGCGGATCGGCCCAACTCGGCGACGCGAACGGCAGCCAAGTCAAAAACAAAGCCAAGCGTTTTAACATCGGCGAATATTTATTCATGGCGACCTCGCGTCAGAGTGTGAAAGGGCCGGAACGCGCAAGCGGCGCGGCTCGCGCCGGCCCAAGATCACGCAAACCAACACGATGGAAGCGGCGATCATTTGCGAGCGGCCCACCGCTTCGCCCAGGATCAGCGCCGCGCCGGCCAGCGTCAGGAACGGCTGCAACAATTGCAGTTGACCGATCCGGGCAATGCCGCCCATCGCCAAACCTTTATACCACGCGAAAAAGGCCAGATACATGCTGACGAGACTGACGTAAGCGAAACCGCCCAGACTTGTCCATCCGACCGCCGCCCAATGCGCCGGCGCGGCCAGCCAGACCGCCGGTAACAAACACGGCGCCGCCAACAGCAAAGCCCAACTGATGGTCTGCCAAGCGCCCAGCTCGCGCGACATCCGCGCCCCCTCGGCGTAGCCGAAACCAACCGAGGCCACCGCCCCGAGCAGCAGCCAATCGGCCCGGCTAAGCCCGCCCCCGCCTATCCACCAGCAAAAACCGACGATCGTCGCGCCGCCAATCAGGGTGGCCGTCCAATACAGGATGCCGGGACGCTCGCCGGCCAGCCAAGCCGCGCAGAGCGCGGTCGCCAACGGTGCCAGACCGACGATGACCGCGGCATGCGCGGCGGCGGCGGTATGCAAGGCCAACGTCGAGAGCAGCGGAAAACCGACAACCACGCCCGCCGCGACCAGGGCCAATCGTCCGCATTGGCGTAGGGAAGGCCGGGGCGCTTTCGCCCACCAAAGCACGACGGCCGCCAGCCCGGCGGCGACCACGGCTCGGCCCAGGCCGACGAAGACCGGGTCCAGGTCCGCGACAGCCAGCCTGGTGGCCGGCAAGGTTAAACTGAAACCCAGGATGCCGAGCATCCCGAAGCACGCGGCACGCCCGTCGGCACCGCGCGGTTGATTCGGTAGATTCATGATGGTTTCTCATAGGTTGGCGAAACGTCGAATCGTCGGCGAATCGGACCCGCAAGCCCTACCGACAATTGACGTGCTTATGCTAGCCGACTCAATCAAAACCGATACAGACCCAAAAGTGTTAAATTTAACCCGTACAGAATCCGCGAATGCTTGTCTGTATTCGTCACCGCCACCCACAACTGTAACGGTCGCCCAATGTCATTGCTATACCAGGAAATCGCCGAACGTCTCGCCAGCGCCATTGCCTTGGGGGTTTACCGACCCGGCGAACGCTTACCCAGCGTGCGGCAATTGGCCGAAACCCAACAGGTTAGCGCCGCGACGGCGGTGCAGGCCTTGCGTTACTTGGAAGACCTCGGCCGGATCGAAGCCAGACCGAGATCCGGTTATTATGTGCGTCCGGCCGCGCCGGCGACCAAATTGCCGGAACCGGCGGAGTCCGGACCGGTGCTGCAGCCGTCGCCGGTCAGCGGCCAAGAATTGGTGCTGCGTTTAGCCAAAGCCGCCGCCGAGCGCCGCACCGTACCCTTCGGCGCCGCAGTCCCGGCGCCGTCTTTTCTGCCGGTCCTTAGAATCGAACGCGCCCTAGCCGGTTGCGCCCGCCGCCATCGCAACCGGATCGCCGGCTACGAAATGGCGCAAGGCAATCCGGAACTACGCAGACAGATTGCCCGGCGCATGCTGGAAGCCGGCTGCGCGCTGGCGGCGGACGACATCGTCGTGACCAACGGCTGCCAAGAAGCCATCGCGCTGGCCTTGCGAGCCGTCACCCAAACCGGCGACATTGTCGCGATCGAGTCGCCAACCTTTTACGGTCAATTTCAAGTCATCGAAGCCCTGGGTTTGAAAGCTATCGAAATTCCCACCCACCCGCGCGACGGCATATCCCTGGAAGCGCTGCAACTGGCCTGCGAGCAATGGCCGGTGAAGGCCTGTTTGGTGGTACCCAACTACAGCAACCCGCTCGGCTTTTTAATGAGCGAATCGCGTAAGCGCGAACTGTTGGGTCTGGCCGAGCGGCATCGGTTCGCGCTGATAGAAGACGATGTCTACGGCGATTTGGGTCATGGCGCGAAGCGGCCGCCGGTCATCAAGGCCTGGGACGACGACGGCCGGGTGCTGCATTGTTCGTCGTTTTCCAAATCCTTGTCGCCCGGCCTGAGGATTGGTTGGATCGCGCCGGGACGCTATTTAAAGTCAGTCGAATACCTGAAATACACCGCCAATCTGGCAACACCGTCGTTGACGCAATTGGCGGTCGCCGAATTGCTGGCCGACAGCGGTTTCGAACGCGGCCTGCGCCAATCCCGGCGCCGCTATGCCGAGGCGGTCGCGAGAATGACCGCCGCCATCGTCCGATATTTTCCGGCCGCCACCAAACTGACTCAACCGGCCGGCGGTTTCGTGCTGTGGCTGGAATTGCCCGACGCGGTCGACGCATTACTGTTGGCGCGGCGGGCCTTGACCGAGGGCATCAGTATCGCTCCCGGTCCGGTCTTTTCGGCGACCGGTAAGTACCGCAACTTCATCCGAATTAACTGTGCCTGCGACTGGGATCGGAACATCGAACGCGCGGTCGAGAAATTGGGGCGTTTGGTCGCCGCCGCCTGAGCCTATCCAATCCCGCGATCGAAGCGGTCGAGCCCGGCCGACCTAAGCGGTTTCCAGTATTCGGCGACCTAGCCCAGGAGTTTGATTGCGCTCACAGTTTTGCCGGGACCGGCTCGGAAAAATCGTGATAGAGTTCCCAGCGTGATTCACCGACGGCGCAACGCATTGTCGATTGCAAACATTAAAAATTAAGGAGTATCCGCAACCGATGCTCAGAAAAACAGTATTGATCGTCGACGACGCGCCCGAAAACCTAACGGTCCTTAGCGAATTGCTGGCGCCGTTGTACCGGGTACTCGTCGCCAATTCCGGCCGAAAGGCTCTTTCCATCGCCGGCACCCGGCCTCGTCCCGATTTGGTGCTGCTGGATGTGATGATGCCGGACATGGACGGTTACCAAGTCTTCGAGCAACTACGCGGACAACCGCAAACCGCCGACATTCCGGTCATTTTCGTCACCGCGATGGATAGTGCCGAAGCCGAATTGCAAGGCCTGGACGCGGGCGCGGTCGATTACATCACCAAACCGATCACCGCGCCTATCTTGCTGGCCAGAGTACGCAACCAACTCGAACTGAAACAGTCCCGCGATTGGCTGCGCATCCGCAACAATCGGCTGGAGTCGGAGATCGCCAGACGCATGAGCGAAAACGAAGCCATTCAAGACGTCAGCATCCGCGCGCTGGCCCGATTGGCCGAAATCCGCGACACCGAGACCGGCAACCACATCCTGCGCACTCAATGTTATGTACGGACCCTGGCCGAAAAGCTGACGGCCAATCCCCGCTTCTCCGCGCTGTTGACCGACGACTACATCAAACTATTGGCCCAGTCCGCGCCGTTGCACGATATCGGTAAGGTCGGCATTCCCGACGCGATCTTACGCAAGCCCGGTCCGTTGGACGCTCAGGAATGGCGCATCATGAAAACCCACGCCAAACTGGGCAGCGACGCGATCGAATTGGCCGAACGCGAAGGCGCCGGTCCGGTGGCCTTTTTGAATCTGGCCAAGGAAATCGCGCATTGGCACCACGAAAAATGGGACGGCAGCGGCTATCCTGACGGCTTGAGCGGCGACGCCATTCCGTTGTCGGCGCGGATCATGGCCTTGGCCGACGTATTCGACGCGCTGATTTCCCGGCGGGTTTACAAGGAAGCGCTAGCCCTTACCGAGGTCCGGCGCATTATCGAAGAAGGCAAGGGCCGGCATTTCGACCCCGATCTGGTCGAGGCGTTTTTCGGCGATTTCGACGCGTTCCGCGCGATCGCCGACACCTACCGCGACGATGCCAACCCTTAAACCACTCTCCGCCGCCGCGCTTCTCGCTTGGCGGCATCAATCCGGGAGCCCGGCGTGCATCAGCCCCACGCCATCCGATTGATAGCGCTGTTAGTGCTGATCCCGGCACTCGTGGCGCCTTGGTGGCTCGCCTCAACCGCCGACTCCGACGATACCAGCTGGGCGCGCATCAGCCGCGACGGCACGCTACGGGTCGGTACGGCCTTGGAGGCACCCTACGTCTATCTCGACGACGCCGGCCGTCTGACCGGCCTGGAAGTGGAAACCGTCGAACACATCGCCGCGGAACTAGGCATTACCCGAATCGACTGGCAACAAACCGCCTTCGATTCGCTAATCCCCGATCTGCTGGCCGGCCGCTTCGACATGATCGCCGCGGGCTTGTTCGTGACGCCCCAACGGTCCGCGCTATTGGCATTTTCCGAACCCACTTTCCACGTCGGCCCAACCTTACTGGTTGGCATCGGCAATCCTCATCGTTTGAACAGCTATGCCGACCTCGCCGCTCAAGCCGAGCTGAAGGTCGCGGTCCTGCACGGTGCCGTCGAAACAGAACTGCTGCGTGCCTGCGGCGTCGCCGACCGGCAAATCATCGTGGTCCCGGACGCGTTGACCGGCCGAGTCGCGGTCGAAACCGGTCTGACCGCCGCGCTGGCCTTGTCGCAACCCAGTGTCAACCGGATGGTCGCCGATCAACGTCTGGGCAAATTGGAAATTGCCGCGCCGTTTCAAGCGCCGCGCCACAACGGCCTGGGTTACATCGGTTTTGGCGCCATGGCATTTCGGCCGGGCGACCACGAACTGCTGGCGCGTTGGAATCGGCAACTGGCCGGCTTCGTCGGCGGCGCAGCCCACCGCGAACTGCTGATAGCATTCGGTTTCGGCGCCGACGCCCTACCCGATTCGACCACCACCGCCGAAATACTTGGCCGGATGGCGCGATGAAACCGACCGAGATCCAGCGCGACTGGCCGGCCCTCGCGGACCGGCGCGCCGACCGGTTGGCCTGGCCCGGTCCGGTGCTGTTCGTGTTGGCCTTGTTTTCGATGGCCTTCGGCTGGATACAGACCGAACAACAAAACCTGCTGGATCGTGTAGGCAGTCAGCAAGCCTGGCTACGCAATGCCAGAGTCGACTTGGCCAAGGGCTATCTACACGTGTTTTTGTCGGCGACGCCGGAATCGCCGTTCGACCGCCGCGAAGGTTTGGCGCTATTGGACCAAGCCAGTCGGGCGCTGGCCGCCGCGTTGGCGGAAGCGCCGGCATCGCCTGCCGGCAAGCCCGCCGAGGCCGATCCGGCCGCCCAAAAGTTGACCGCCTACACCGAAACCATGCGCCAATTTCGAGAGACGCTGGCCGGTGTCGGCGACGGTATCGCCGGCAATCCCCGCTTGCAAACCGAGTTACGCATCCGTTTTTTCGAGCTGGAGCGTCAAGCCCAAGCGCTGGACAATCTGATCGCCGCCAACCTCGGTGAGAGGATGCGGACATTCGGCCGTTACTACGGTTGGCTATTGGGCACGATGGCTTGCGCCCTGCTCGGCATCGGCTGGGTCGCCTATCGCGCCAAACGCGGCCGGGACCGCGTCGAAGCCGGTCTGCGCCTGTGGGCGCGCGCCTTCGATCAAGCCGATTTCGGGCTGGCGATTGCCGATGCCACCGACGACAGCTTCCTGGCCGTCAACCCGAAATTCGCGGCCGAACGCGGTTACGCACCGGAGGATTTGATCGGCCAGCCCATCGCCAAGGTCTATCCGCCCGAAGTCTGGCCGCAAATCCAGCGTTTGCTTCCGCAACTGGATCGCAACGGTCACGGTATGTTCGAGACCGAGCACATCGACCGAAACGGCCGACGTTTCCCGGTCATGATCGACATCACCGTCACCAAGGACGCCGACGGCAAACCGCTCCGGCGCGTGGCTTACGCGCTGAACATCAGCGAGCGCAAGGCGGCGGAGCGCGCCTTGCGGCTTAGCGAAGCGCGCTTTCAAGACATTGCCAAGGCTTCCGCCGACTGGATCTGGGAAGTGGACGCGGACTGGCGTTTCCGCTACGTGTCCGACAGTATCCAAGACCAGCTGGACTATCGCGCCGACGAGATGCTGGGCGCCAGTTTCTTCGATCTGTTGGCCGGCGACGCCGCCGGCCCGCGCGAAACGCTCGCCGAAATCGCCGAACACGGTCTGCCGTTTCGAGACCTGGAATACACCATCCGCAACCGCCAAGACCAACACCGGCAAGTCCTGGCCAATGGCGTTCCGATTCGCGGGGACGACGGCTATCTACTGGGTTATCGCGGCCTGACCCGCGACATTACCGAAAAAAGGCAGGCCGAGCGGCATTTACTGGTCAACCAGGAACGCTTGCAATTGGCTCTGTTGGCCAGCGAAGACGGGCTTTGGGACTGGGACATCGTCGACGGCGGCGCCTACGTGACCCATCGCTATCGAGAAATGACCGGTTACCGGCCCGATTCGACAATGCCCTATTTCGATTTTTTCCTGCAAGGCGTGTTGGCCGAAGATCGGGAACGAGTTCAAACCGCGTTCAACGCCCACTTCGCCGGCGAAACTCAGGACGTGGATATCGACTATCGCTTGGCGAACTCGGCCGGCCCGACGCAATGGCTCCGAGTCAAGGGCCGAGTCGTCGAACGTACGATCGACGGCAAGCCCCTGCGGATGGTGGGCGTCATGTCCGACGTCAGTACCCAAAAGGATGCCGAAGCACTGCTGCTCCGCCAAACCGGCGAACTGGCGCGACGCAACGCCGAACTGGAACGCTTTAATCGGGCCATGGTCGGCCGGGAACTGGAAATGATCCGACTGAAGCAAGAAGTCAACGAGTTAAGCGCGCGATTGGGCGAAGCGCCGCTCTACCGCACCGACTTTATCCACTGCGGCGGTGCGGTTGGCGGCGCGAGCGGAGACGCTTAATGCCCGAGAATCGCTACCGCCGTTTACGCGCCTACGGGATTGCGGCATGGCTGACCGGTTTGGCGATCGCGGTGCGTTTATCGCTGGCCGCGGAGTTCGGCGACGCTCCGACCTTGATTCTATTCATGCTGCCGATCGCGCTCAGCGCCTTGCTCGGCGGCTTCGGCCCCGGCGTGCTGGCCACCGCTTCGGCCGGCCTGTTCACGGCGTATTACCTGATACCGCCGCTCGGCACCTTTGCATTCGGCACCCCTCACCAAGCCATGCAATGGACCTTGTTGATAGTCAACGGCGTTCTGGTCAGCGGCCTGAGCGAAAAACTGCAGCGCTCCCGCGCCGGAGAAACCGAACGCGCCCGTCAATTGAACGCCGCCGAGTCGCACTGGCACCTGGTGTTGGAACACGCCGCCTCGGGCATGGCCCTGGTCGCGCCGAACGGCCAATGGTTGTACGTGAATCGCCGCTTATGCGAAATCGTCGGCTATTCGGCGGACGAACTGACGCGCATGTCGTTTCAAGACATCACCCACCCCGACGATTTACGCGACGACATGGCGCAAATCGAACGCATGCTGGCCGGCGACATCGAGCGCTACAATCTGGAAAAACGCTATTTGCGCAAGGACGGCACCCCAGTCTGGGTCAACCTGACGGTCGGCTCGATCGCCGCCGCCGAACATCGCGCGGGCTGTTTCGTGAGCGTCGTGGAAGACATCACGGAACGCAAACGCATCGAGGCTGCGTTAAGGGACAGCGAAGCCTCGTTGCAAGAAGCCCAACACCTGGCCAAAGTCGGCAGCTGGCAATGGGACCCGCATACCGACCAAGCGGTCTGGTCGGCCGAAATGTATCGCATCTTCGGCCACCCGCCAGACCTAGCGCCGCTGAAATTCGCCGAAATCGCCGGCCGCTTCGAACCCGCCAGTTGGCGCCGGCTGGAAGCGGCGATCGCGCAAGCGTTGGCCTCGCATCAACCTTACCAATGCGAAGCCGAAATCGTCCGTCCCGACGGCGAACGCCGCTGGATCGTCTCCAGAGGCGTGCCGAAGTTGGACGCCGACGGCGGCTTGCTGGGCTTGAGCGGCAGCGTCGAGGACATTAGCGAACACAAACTCGCCCAGGCGGCGGTCAGCGCCAGCGAACAACGTTTCCGCAGCCTGTTCCGCAATGCGCCGCTACCGCTGTGTCTGGTCGGCGGCGACGGCACGCTGTTAGACGCCAATCTCCGCTTCGAAACCACGTTCGGCTATGCCCGCGCCGACATCCCTCACATCGATCTGTGGTGGACACTGGCCTTTCCCGACCCACACTACCGCATCTGGGCCATGAACACTTGGAGCGACGCCGTGTTGGGAGCCACCGTCGGCGGCGGCGACATCGAAGCGTTGGAATACCGCATCGGCTGCAAGGATGGCAGTCAACGCATCGCGGTGGTATCCGGCATTGTGATGGGCAGCGACTTATTGATGGCGTTTTTCGACGTCACCGAAAGAAAACAGGCGGAAGCGCGCCTGTTGGAAAACCAAGAGCAAGCATTACTCGAGCAGCAACAAGCCCGTCAGGCCGCGCTGAATCTGATGGAGGACGCGCTGGCCGCCCAACAGCGCGCCGAGGCCGCGGCGGCGGCCTTGCTGGCCAGCGAACAGCGTCTGCTGATGGCCCAGGAAGGCGCTCACGTCGGTATCTGGGAATTGGACATTACCAGCGGTCGCTGCTACTGGTCTCCGGAATGCGCCCGGCTTTACGGGATGCCGGGCCGAACCGAAGTCAGCTACCGGGAATGGCGCAATCTGATTCATCCGAACGATTTGGCGGAAATCGACCGGCAATGGGAGTCTCGAGTTTTAATCGGAGAACCGTTCGATGTCGAATTCCGCCTAAGGCTCGATAACGGCGAAATCCGCTGGCTGGCGAGCAAGGGCCAGGCCCGATTGGACGCCGCCGGCCAGCCGGCCCGCTTGGCCGGCATCAATCTGGACATTACCGAACGCAAACGCGCCGACGAACAACTGCACAAACTGGCGCAAACCGTCGAACAAAGCCCCGACGCGATTTTGATCACGGACCTTGACCGCAACATCGAATACGTCAATCAAGCCTTCGTCGAACGTAGCGGTTACGGCCGGAACGAGGTCATTGGCCGTACGCCCGGACTGCTAAAATCCGGCAAAACTCCGGCGACCACCTACCAAGCGCTCAACGCGGCCTTGGCGCGCGGCGAAACCTGGAAGGGCGAATTCGTCAATCGGCGCAAGGACGGCGGCGAATACGTCGAGTTCGCCATCGTGATTCCGGTGCGCGGTAGCGACGGCGGCGTCAGCCACTACGTATCGGTCCAGGAGGACATCACCGAGAAAAAACGCATCGGCGCCGAACTGGACCGCTATCGCCACCACCTCGAGGAACTGGTGGCCAGTCGCACCGCCGAATTGGCTGCGGCGCGCGCGCAAGCCGACGCCGCCAACCAGGCCAAAAGCGCTTTTCTGGCCAATATGAGCCACGAGATCCGCACGCCGATGAACGCGATCATCGGCCTGACCTATATCTTGCGGCAAAGTCTGCCCACGCCGGAACAACGCGAAAGGCTGGACAAGATCGACGCCGCCGCCCAACACTTGCTGGCCATCATTAACGATATTCTGGACCTGTCCAAAATCGAAGCCGGCCGGCTGGAACTGGAACAAACCGATTTCGCGCTGGAAGCGGTTCTGGACCACATTCGCTCGCTCACCGCCGACCAAGCCAAGCATAAAGGCCTGCGGGTGGAGGTCGAAAACGCCGGCGTACCGACCTGGTTGCGCGGCGACCCCACCCGCCTGCGCCAAGCCATGCTCAACTACACCGGTAACGCCATCAAATTTACCGAAACCGGCACGGTGCGACTGGTGGCGCGTTTATTGGAAGACCGACACGACGGATTGCTGGTCCGCTTCGAGGTCAGCGACACCGGCATCGGCATCGCCGCCGAGCAATTGCCGACCTTGTTCGAATACTTTGCCCAGGCCGATGCCTCCACCACCCGTAAATACGGCGGCACCGGTCTGGGCTTGGCCATCACCAAAAAGCTGGCGCAAATGATGGGCGGCGATGCCGGCGTCGAAAGCCGACTCGGCGCCGGCAGCCGGTTCTGGTTTACCGCCCGCTTGCAACGCGGTCACGGCGTGGCGGCGGGTCCGTTGCCGCCGCCGACGACCGACCACGAAAATCGGCTACGTCGCAACCATGCCGGCGCCCGATTGCTGCTGGCCGAGGATAACCCGATCAATCGCGAAGTCGCGTTGGAACTGTTGCACGGTGTCGGCCTGATCGTCGATACCGCCGAAAACGGCAAGCTGGCGGTCGAGAAAATTCTGAGCCGTCATTACGATTTGGTCCTGATGGACATGCAGATGCCGGAAATGGACGGCCTGGAAGCCGTTCGAGCGATTCGGGAACTGCCGGAGTTCGCGGCGTTGCCTATCCTGGCGATGACCGCCAACGCCTTCGACGAAGACCGCGCCGCCTGCCTGCAAGCCGGCATGAACGACTTTGTCGCCAAACCGGTCAACCCGACGGCACTGTATGCGACATTGCTGCACTGGTTGACACCGACGCCGGAACCGACATCGCCGCAGCCGATTGCCGAGTCCGCCGGTGCTGGCGACGACACGAGTCAGCTCCTGGAGCGCCTACGCGGAATTCGCGGCCTCGACGCGGAGCGGGGCTTGGCGATGCTGCGCGGCGATCCGGTCAAATATCTGCAGCTGCTGCGCCAATTCGCCGAGCATAACCGCGACGATCCGACCGACATCGCCCAACTGCTGACGCGCGGCGACTACAAATCGGCCAGGGCGCTGAGCCATACCCTGAAAGGCGTCGCGGCAACCTTGGGCGCGGTCGCGCTGGCCGAGCGGATAGCCCCGCTGGATCGCGCGCTTCGAGACCGGCTGAGCGCCGACCTCTGCCTGCCGCTGATCGAGGCCTGCGCGGCCGAATTGCAACCCTTGTTGCAAGACATCGGCGACATGCCGTTCGTCGCTTCGGTCGCCGCCGCCATCGACCCAACCGAAGCGCGGCGGCGCCTGAGCGAATTGGCGGATTTGCTCGCCGAAAACAACGCCTTGGCCAATCGCTCGGCGCGCGAGCTGGACGCGGCTTTACAAGCCGCGCTCGGCGAATCGCACGCCGATTTTCAACGAGCGGTAGCCGGTTACGATTACGACGCGGCCCTAGCCTTACTGAGCCGAATCGGCATCGAACCCGCCTCCGGCGGCGCCTAGCGGACCAGCCGGCACATCGCCGGCCGAACAGCGGCGGCGGCGGCCGACATCATCGCTTGGGTCAAAGCCGAAAAATACTGTTACATTACCGGCTTTTTTCAACGCTCCCCCTCAGTCACTCATGCCCAAACACATCATCATCGTCGGCGCCGGCCCGGGCGGCCTGTGCGCCGGCATGCTGCTCGGCCAGCGCGGTTTCAAGGTTACGATATTCGATAAACACCCGGAAGTCGGGGGCCGCAACCGGGCGATTCGGATGAACGGCTTTACCTTCGACACCGGACCGACGTTTTTGCTGATGAAGGGCGTGTTGGACGAAATGTTCGAATTGTGCGGCCGGCAAAGCGCGGACTACCTGGAATTCCTGCCGCTGGCGCCGATGTACCGCCTGCAATACGCCGACCGCGAAATTTCGGTGTACTCCGACCGCGAGAACATGCGGGCCGAACTGAACCGGGTGTTCGACGAAGGCACCGCCGGCTACGACGACTTCATCGTCAACGAGCGCAAACGCTTTAAAGCCCTATATCCCTGCATCACCCGCGACTATTCCGACCTGGCTTCGTTTTTGTCCTGGGATTTGATCAAGGCCCTGCCCTGGCTGGCCTATCCGAAAAGCGTATTCGCCAATCTCGGCCGCTACTTCAATCAGGAAAAAATGCGGTTGGCGTTTTGCTTTCAATCCAAATATCTGGGCATGTCGCCGTGGGAATGTCCAGCCTTATTCACAATGCTGCCCTATCTGGAACACGAATACGGCATCTATCACGTCAAGGGCGGTTTGAATCAAATCGCCGAGGCGATGGCTAAGGTCGTCGGCGAATGCGGCGGCGAGATTCGCCTGAATAGCGGGGTTGCATCGCTCATCGTCGAAAACGGCGCGGTCCAGGGCGTCAAGCTGGACAACGGCGACGAGGTTCGCGGCGACGAAGTGATCGTCAACGCCGATTTCGCCCACGCGATGAGCCATTTGCTGCAACCCGGCCAACTGAAAAAGTACGCGCCGGAAAAACTGAAAAAACTCGATTACTCTTGCTCGACCTTCATGCTGTATCTGGGTTTGGACAAGGTCTACGACCTGCCCCACCACACCATCGCCTTCGCCAAGGACTATCGCACCAACATCCGCAATATCTTCGCCGACAAAACCCTGAGCCGGGATTTTTCGTTCTACGTGCAAAACGCGTCCGCCAGCGACGCCACGCTGGCGCCGGCCGGCAAATCGGCGCTGTACGTGCTGGTGCCGATGCCGAACAACGATAGCAGCGTGGATTGGCAGGCACATTGCCAAACCGTGCGCGAGCAAGTCTTGGATACCTTGGCCGAACGCATGGGCTTGACCGATCTGCGCGAGCATATCGAATGCGAAAAAATCATCACGCCGGGCAGTTGGGAAAGCGACGAATACGTCTACAAGGGCGCGACCTTCAGCCTGGCCCACCACTTCGGCCAGATGCTGTACTGGCGGCCGCACAACCGCTTCGAGGAGCTGGACAACTGCTATCTGGTCGGCGGCGGCACCCATCCCGGCAGCGGCCTGCCGACGATTTACGAATCGGCACGGATTTCGGCGCGGCTGATTTCGCAAAAACACGGCGTGGCGTTCCGCGACATCGATCAAAGCCGTTGGTTGAAAAACTAGCCCGAGCCGGTGACAGCCAACGCCACTTGCCGCGCCAGCGCGGTTTCGGCCGACAGCCTTCGCCCTAACTGCTTGCCGACCCTGAGTCCAGCCAACCCATGTCTATAGAACCCACGCCGATTCGCGCCGTTTCACCGCTGGACGGCCGCCTGTTGGGCAAATACCAAACCACGACCGCCGCCGCGCTGGCCGAACAAATGGCCGCCGCCCGCACCGCCGGCGCGGCCTGGGCCAGCCTGTCCGTCGAACAACGGCTGGCGAAACTGGCGCCGCTGACCGAGCGGCTATTGGCGGACAGCGACGCCATCGTCGATTGCCTGCGCCTGACCACCGGCAAGGTGCGCACCGAAGCCCTGCTCGGCGAAATCTATCCGTTGTTGGATTTGCTGGGCTATTACCGCAAACACGCCGCCGGGATTCTGGCCGGCCGCGGCATGCCGACCTCGCCGTTCGCGTTTCCGGGCGCCACCGCCCAAATCCAACGCCGCCCTTACGGCGTCGCCGCGATTATTTCGCCGTGGAATTATCCGCTGCAACTGACCGTGGCACCGCTACTGACCGCTTTGATCGCCGGTAATGCCGCGATCATCAAGCCGTCCGAGTTGAGTCTGCCGGTCGGCCAACTGATAGTCGAGCTGTTCGCCGGCCTGGATTTGCCGGAAGGCCTGCTGCAATGGGCGATCGGCGGCGGCGCGGTCGGCGAAGCCTTGATCGACGCCGGCCCCGACCTGCTGTTCTTCACCGGCGGCTTGCAGTCCGGCCGCGCCGCGATGCGCCGCGCCGCCCAACATCCGATCCCGGTGCTGCTGGAGCTGGGCGGCAAGGACGCGATGATCGTGTTCGCCGATGCCGATTTGCCGCGCGCCGCCAACGCCGCGTTGTACGGCGCGTTCAGCAACAGCGGCCAGGTGTGCGTGTCGATCGAACGCTTATACGTGCAACGCGAGTGCCACGACCAATTCCTGGCCTTGTTGTTGGACGGCGTCGCCAAGCTGGAAGTCGGCACCGGCGCGGACGCCGATTTGGGGGCCATGACCTCGGACCGGCAAATCGACATCGTCCAAGCCCATTACGACGACGCGTTGGCCCAAGGCGCCCAAGCCTCGGGCGCGTTGCAACTCGACGGCCGCTTCCTGTCGCCGGCGCTGTTGTGGAACGTCACACCCGATATGCGGGTGATGCGCGAGGAAACCTTCGGCCCGTTGTTGCCTATCCAGGCTTTCGACAGCGAAACCGACGCGGTCGCGGCGGCCAACGCCGGCGAGTTCGGCTTGAACGCGAGTATCTGGAGTAGCGACATCGCCAAGGCCGAGCGGGTGGCCGGGCAATTGCAGGTCGGCAACTGGGCGGTCAACGACGTCATCAAAAACATCGGCCATCCCGGCCTGCCGTTCGGCGGCGTCAAGCGCAGCGGCTTCGGCCGCTATCACGGCGCCGAGGGCTTGCTGAGCTTTAGCTATCCGGTGGCCGGACTGACCAGCCGCAGCCGCTTGCCCAAGGAACCGAACTGGTTTCCCTATTCCGAACAGCACTATCAAAACTTAAAAGGTTATATCGACTTCGTGCACGGCGCCGGCACGCTGAAACAACGCATCCAACGCAATTGGCCGGCCTTGCAGGCGTTTCGGGAGTATTCGGCTTTCGACCTGACCCAGCGCTGGCACAATCTTAAATTACTGTTGACAGGCAAACGAGGCTAACCATGCAGCAATACACTAAGCACCGCAATGTCGTCGTGATCGGCGCCGGCTTGGGCGGCCTATCGGCGGCGATTTCACTGGCCTCCGAAGGCTTCCAAGTCGAATTGGTCGAAAAAAACGACAAGGTCGGCGGCAAGCTGAACATTCTGGAAAAAGACGGTTTCACCTTCGATTTGGGCCCCTCCATCCTGACCATGCCGCACATCTTCGAAGCCTTGTTTACCAGGGTCGGTAAACGCATGGCCGATTACGTGGCGATCGAGGCGGTCGAAACCCATTGGCGGAATTTTTTCGAGGACGGCACCGTCGTCGATTTATGCGCCGACCCGGAAAACCAGCGTCGCGAGCTGGAAAAGCTCGGTCCCCAGGTGTACGACGAATTCCAACGCTTCATGGCCTATGCCGGCGAATTGGGCCGGGAAACCGAAACCGGTTACTTTGCCAAGGGCCTGGACGGTTTTTGGGACTTGCTGAAATTCTACGGTCCGCTGCGCAGTTTGAAATTCGACGTATTCCGCACCATGGATCAAGGCGTGCGCCGCTTCGTCTCCGATCCGAAACTGGTCGACATTCTGAATTACTTCATCAAATACGTCGGTTCCTCGCCCTACGACGCGCCGGCCTTGATGAATCTGCTGCCCTACATCCAATACCAATACGGTCTGTGGTACGTCAAGGGCGGCATGTACGGAATGGCTCAGGCCCTGGAAAAACTGGCGCTGGAATTGGGCGTAACGATTCGGCTGAATGCCGAAGTCGCCGCCATCGAGCACCAAGCCGGCCGCGCCACCGGCATCCGCCTGCAAAGCGGCGAACGGCTGGCCGCCGATCTGGTGGTATCCAACATGGAAGTGATTCCGTGCCTGGAAAAACTGCTGAACAGCCCTGCCCCGGCGCTGAAAAAAGTCCAGCGCTTCCAGCCGAGTTGCTCCGGCCTGGTGCTGCACCTGGGCGTGGACCGGCTTTATCCGCAACTGGCGCATCACAACTTTTTTTATTCCGATCACCCGCGCGAGCATTTCGATGCGGTGTTTAAAAGTCACCACTTGTCCGAAGACCCGACCATTTATCTGGTGGCGCCGTGCAAGACCGATCCGGCCCAGGCACCGGCCGACTGCGAAATCATCAAGATTCTGCCGCATATCCCGCACATCGATCCGGAAAAACCGCTGAGCGCCGACGATTATTGGGCCTTGCGCGAGCGGGTGTTGAGCAAATTGGAACGGATGGGTTTGACCGATCTGCGCCGCCACATCGTCTGCGAGGAATACTGGACGCCACCCGACATCGAAGCCCGCTACTATTCCAACCGGGGTTCGATCTACGGCGTGGTGGCCGACCGCAATCTGAACCTGGGCTTCAAGGCCCCGCAACGTAGCGGCGAATTGCGTAATCTGTATTTCGTCGGCGGCAGCGTCAATCCCGGCGGCGGCATGCCGATGGTGACGTTGTCGGGGCAATTGGTCAGAGACAAGATACTTGCCGACCTGTCCGGCCAGTAAACCCGCCGGCCATGCTGGAGGAAGCCTGGCACTATCTGGGAACGCGCGCCGCCAGTCCGGCCGCCCGTCGCCTGGGATACGTCCGCGAAGCCGCCGCGCTGGAAACCCGGCATCGGCGCTGCCGTGACGCCTGGCAGCCGCATATTCAGGCCACCCGCGCCGCGTTGCTGACCTCCGCTGATCGCCTGGAAACGGCGGGCGGAACCGCGTTGATCGTCGGCGGCGGCATCGCCCGCGACTTGCCGCTGGCGGATTTGCTGACCCGGTTTCAACAGGTGGTGTTGCTGGACATTGTGTTCGGCCGAGCCACTCGCCGTTTGGCTCGGCGCTGGCCGGGTCGCGTCGGTTGTTGCTATTGGGATGTGACCGGCACGGTGGAATGGTTGGCCGAACGGCGCCGTATTCCGCCCGACGTGCTGGTTTCCCGTCCCTCCCACCCCGAGCTATCCGCCAAACCGGCTTGGGTAGCTTCGGTCAATTGCCTGATGCAATTGCCGCTGATGCCGATCGCCTGGCTGGCGACTCACGGCATCGGCGAAGCCGACCTGGAAGCCTTCGGCCAGCGCTTGGTCGAAGCGCATTTGGACTGGCTGACTGCCTGGCAAGTACCGTGTTGTCTGATCACCGAAGTCTGCGACACGACCTACGACGCCGCCGGCCAACGCCTATCCGGCAACGACTACCGGCCCTTGCTGGCTCGGTTACCGGCCACGGCAAGCTTGGCGGCCCAGTGGGAATGGTTCATCTCCCCGCCCGGCGAACCGGCCGGCGGCGGCTCGGATAGTCTGAACGTCGAGGTTTGGGAGTTTTAGCCGGAAGATTAGCCGCAGCTTGAGTTCAATGAGGCGGTGAAACCTGGATGAGGCAGAGCGAAATGCGGTTTTTTCGGCCTCATCCCGGATTCCATTTCTGTGGGTTTAGGCCGGACGCCGGCTAACAAATCAGCTAATCCGGCTACGGCATCGTCATTCGCGAATTTAACCGTTTTGGAATGTGGCGAATTCATCCGGCATTATTTGTGGGCTAATAATAAGGTCCGTTGTTTGGTCGAATAAAAATTGATGTTCGCGTCTTCGGGCACAATATCTTCAAGCCGTTTGAAACCGGCATTATATAAGGTATAGTCCAGCGCCGATTGAGTAGGCCATAACTCAATATCGGACAAACCGGCCGTCGGACCGTCTTTATTTTCTATCCGTATATAATAGGCAGCGGATTTCGGGCGATAATCCGAGTTATTTGAAAAAACAACCTCGGACGGACAAGCCAAGACGGTCTCTATAACGCTAATTTCCTTGGTCTTTTCGGCTATTTTCTTCGTCACGTTAAAAGGATCTTGCAGGTGATATAACAAGCCCATGAACAGCACGAGATCGTAAGTACGCTCGTCATTTTCCAAGAACTTATTGACATCTTCCTTGACTATCTTAAATTCGCAGCCTAATACATTTTGCACGAATAAAGCCTTGTCGATATTAATATCGCGTGCTTCGACGCAGGTAATATCGCGTACGCCTTTCTCCCAGAGCCCGGCGGCAAACGCACACTCCCCGGCGCCAAGATCGAGAACCGAAATTCGATCGTAGCGGCCTTCGAAATATCGATCCAATGCCGAAAGCGTAACCGCCCGACGCCAAGGATGAAGTTCGCGCTGGGTTGGCGTGTACGTTGGCGCTTCGATGCCAAAGCCGAAACCAAAGGGATATTGCCATCCTCCGTTCGGGCAATTCGGCCAACTTGCGTCGCGGGCTAAGCGGTCAACCTGTTCTTTGATTTCGTGCGGTGTCATAAGTAGATATTCTTACTTTTGAGGTTAATACTTTTTAATGCCGATGCAGCCGGGATTCTTTAGAGTCGCGAGCCTTTATTGACGGGTATATAGTATTGCCAAAAAGAGGCTTACTGTCTTTACCTAACGCCAACCAATCCCACGGCATCTTGATCCATGCGGAGGTTTTCCACTCTAAGGCACATAACCATAACGCCAACCGGTAGTATCTATTTTTAGATAAACACTAGCACCCGCTCCAACCACCGTACTAGAGTTCTGAAAATTCAAATAAGCATGATTTAATGAAGGCACTACCGTTCCATCTTCTTGATATACCATTATCTCAACCTTAAGATTATGTATTGTACTATTCGAACGGAAAATATCAGTTCTTTGCCAGTTCCGCCGGGTGTTATCTGAACCAAGCTTCGGCACAGTTTTTCTTCGATTTACCGCTATCGCATCGACACAAAACGAGCATGGCGCAATGTTGAAACAATATTGCAGCGAGAGTTAATCATTGAAGAGTTATTCACGATTTAAAGCAATTTATTCGTATTTTGCAGCATATGTACCCAAACCGGGTTGAAGATTATCATAGATGCTAGGGTTGTCAAGCTTGATCCCGGAAATTCCGCCCTATAGCTGACTGTCGAACACACCTAAGTTGTTGGGATCTTGGCACATTGGAGGGCTTGAGACCGAATAGCGCAAACGCTATAGAGCTAACGACTAGCGGAATTCCCTACCCAGAGTTTAGTTCCGATGAGGCGCTATGTAGCCCACGGAATTTAGCGACCGCCCCAGGGGTTCCGCTCCGCGCAAATCAGGCTAATCGGGAAACCTGTGAAAAAAATGCCCGGCGTCTCCCCCAATATGCCGACAAAGCCATAGGTTGATGAGGCACGAAGCCGAACAAGATCAGCGTTCAGACACCAACCCAGCGGAACAACGGGACCACAAAACAGTTATTCATAGGCAACGGTCAAACCGGTAAACGTTGAGGTTCGTGTGCCTCGCTCCAAGCTACAGCCGCGCGAGCCTATCGCGCCGGATCAGGGCTAAAAGCCCTGCTAGGCCGCTCGGGAACAGAAACACCGAAGCCGGCACCGGGACGCTGACCAGCGGGAAGTAATTTTGTGAAAGATCGAAACCGCTGGTCGACAAAATTTGCACCGGATTTCCCACCGCGTCGCTGGCTTCCAAGCCGGCCCAATACAGCGAGTGACCGGCATCGAGCGAAATCCATGCAATATTGTCGTCGAGCGTCGAATCCACGACGCAACCGCCGTCGGGATTGAACATCACGCAACCCGGATTGGTGCTGGCATCGGCCTTGACGCTGACCTCCAAATTCATGCGCACCCGAAACTCGTCCGCGTAGCTCATCTGGAAGGCAAAACTGATCGGATCGCCGTTTAAATACGCACTCTCGGCGAGCGGGCTGAGCGCGCCGCTCCCGTTTTCCAGTATTGCAATCGATTGAGTATTGGAAAACGGCCGGTCGATCGGCGGCGCCACCGACTCGAATTGATCGGTAATGTCGAATTCGAAATCGGACTCGCCGACGTAACCATGCACGGGGTCCTTGCGCTCGACCGTGACGTTCAGCGCCAAGATCGAACTGATCGAACAACAGCTGCCGCCGGTGCCGGCGATACCGGAAAGTCCGTAGTCCAAGTCCGACTCGATAACCAAGCGGCCGCGTAGCGTCACGACGTCGCCGATGCCGCCTCCGCCCCTGACCAAGACGGCGCCGCCGTCGACGACGGTATTGGCCGATGCTGTCGCGGTCTGCATGCCCAAATTGATCGAAGTCGCGGTCGCGACCGCTCTCGCGCTACCGGGCCCCGACCACGCCAACGCATCGGCCGAGGCATACGGCCCGCCCACCGCGTGCGCCTCGCTGCATTCCTCGCCCAAGCCGCAGGCTTGATTGCCGGACGAACTGGCGCCGGCGGTCGCCGTCGCTGACGTCGAGGCATCGACGGAATCGAGCGTGAACAACAGGCCCAGCAAGACCATGATTTTTAAGTGATGCACGGACGATCTCCTTTTAGTGAATTGCAAACGGCTCATTCTGCGTTGTCAGATTTAAGCGACGCCATCATGCCCGCCGGGATGCGGGCATCCAGTGCCATGGATGGCAAGCTTCGATCCGTCCGTGAAGTCTGGATTTCGGCAATCCCTGCCGAAATGACGAGCACTACCGGAAATCTGACAAGGACGTGATTGTCGACGGAATCCTAACCATCCGCTGAAACCCTAACGAACGGTCAGGGTTCAACCTTCTACCCACAGAATACCCGAAAACGCGTTCGGGTAGGATTACAGCACGGCTTCGTGTCAAGCGCATGACTCAGGACCGACCGGTCGGTCTCACGCCGCCGCCGGTTTCAGCATCGAGGTTTTGCCGACCATGATGTCCACCGCCTTCAATAAGCGCTTGAAGACCGAGTCCTGACAATACGGAATGCCGTGCTTGTCGCAGATCGCCTTGACCTTGGGCTGGAGTTTTTGGTATTGGCTGAGTGGCAGGTCCGGCCATAAATGATGCTCGATCTGGTAATTCAGCCAACCGTAGAAAAAGTCGTTGAAGTTGGAGCCGGTCGGATAATTGACCGAGCCCAGAATCTGCCGCAAATAAAATTCGCCCTTGCCCTTGGCTTTATCGTCGAAGCCCATCACGTCGTCGCCGGCGTGGTTGGGGATCATCACCAGAAAGGTGTGCATATTGGTGAAGATTTCGGCCAGCAAGGAATTCAACAACACGCTGGTCGCGGCAAAGCTGCCCAGCGGCAGGAACAAGGCAGGCAGCAACACGAAACGGTAAGCGATGTAGGGCAAAATGCTTTGCGACCACAGCGCCCGGCCTTGCGGCGTAAACCAGCTCCAGGCGCCGAGGCGGGTCATCGGCGGGGCCGGCCGATCTTGCTGGCGGGCGGCCAGCAAGCGCAATTCCTTATGGGTACGCGGCGTGTAATAACTCAGCTTCCAGATGCCGGAAAATACCGCGACGATCGCGTATCGCAGCCACATCGGCAGTCTCGACTGCCTGAGCCATTGCATATTGTGCTCGGCGTTGTTGGGATCGGCGGTTTCGCCCAGCCGATAGTGATGCAACACGTCGTGTTCGTGGTGCCAGCCCGCCGGCGTCATCCAATCCGGCCAATCCAGAAAGCGGCGCCAGCCCTGGGCGAAATGCCGGCTCTTATAGTGCTTGGGGGCGGCATCCACTTTATCGTAGCCGCGATGCTGAATCGGATGAGCCACTTGGGTCCAACGCGTGAAACTGCCCTGGCTGATCAACAAGGCCGATACCGGATTCGGCGCCAACCAGGCCGTGGCGTAACCGGCCAACGAACTCAGTTGGCCCCAGCGCTCCATGCGCTTCATATGCCGGTAATCTTCCGGGCCGATGTCGGCCAGGGCTTGTCGATGGAGCTCGGATAACTCTTTCGCTAACTGCTCGCGATCGACGGACTGGTAACTGGATAAACTCAAAACACAACCTCTTGAAAATGCAATGGTAAGCGACGAACCTAGCGCTCCTGATTCGTTGGTTACCATCCCATGGCCGGCGGACCGGCCGAACGCGGCGGCGGCGTCTTTCAGAGTCGGGTAAAACACTAAAGCAGAAAAACCGGCGGAACTGCAATGATGTCCGATCGCGTGCCGACCGAACACCAGCCAAAAAAAAGGCTTTGCATCGCTGCAAAGCCCTGATTCATTGTTTCCCTGGACGGGCTCGAACCGCCGACCAAGCGACCGTCACTTTCGGAGCGCCGCCGTCGCGGCACCCGTTTGACCGTCACTTTAGACGTTTCACCGTTCAAGGACTCTGACTAGTCTACAGTCTTCGCCGCCAAAAGCCAAGAAACCCCGGCGTTTCCGGCTATTCCTTGACCGGCTTTTTCTCCAGCTTGCGCTGCAAGGTACGGCGGTGCATGTTCAAGGCTCTGGCGGCGGCGGAAATATTGCCGTCGTGCTGCATCAACACCTTTTGCAAGTGCTCCCATTCCAGACGCTTGATCGACAGCGGATTGTCGCTGATCGCCACCGAGGCGTCGCCTTTGTCCTTGTACAGGGCATTGACGATCTCGTCGGCATTGGCCGGCTTGGTCAAGTAATGAATGGCGCCAAGCTTGATGGCCTCGACGGCGGTAGCAATACTGGCAAAACCGGTCAACATGACGATCTGAGTATTGTCGTCGAGCGAAATCAGCTTCTTGACCATTTCCAAGCCGGAGTCGTGGCCGATCCGCAAATCGATGACGGCGTATTCCGGTTCGGTTTGTTCGGCCAGCGTCATCGCGGTCTGGACGTCGTTGGCCACCGTCACCTGAAAATTGCGTTTTTCCAGTGCCGGCTTGAGCACCGAACAAAAAGTGACGTCATCGTCCACCAGTAGCAAATTGGGTATGTCAGCCGTAAGATCTGTCATCCGTACTCTCCTTAGTTAGTAATGGCAAGCTGATTTCGACGCAGGCGCCGCCGGCTTCCGGATTGTCGAACACGATGGTGCCGCCCAGGCGCTTGATCGTCGTGTAGGTTAAAAACAAGCCGACGCCCATGCCCTGCTTGTTGCTTTTTACCGGTTTCCGGCCGGCGAATTGCAATAACTCGCGCGGTAATCCTGGTCCAAAGTCGCGAATTTTCAAGCTCAGCGACCGATCGTCCCATTCTACGTGAAATTCGATGCCGGCGTCGGCCGGAGAGGCCTCGGCGGCGTTGTTCAGAATATTGATGACCGAATGCGTCACCGTGCGTTCGGCGATGATCCGGGCGTCCATATCGACGGTGGTCGATACGAACAACTTCAGTTTGGTGGCCGGCTTGTGGGCGCGCCATTGGTTAAGCACTTCGTCGATGTACTCGCTGACCAGCATGACCTTGCCGGACTCGGCGCGCATCTCGCCGGCGGACGCCGACATGACCGACAAGGCTTGCTTGCAGCGGTCGATCTGCTGCTGGACGATCATCAGTTTTTGGTACAGATCCGGGTTTCGATGCTCCGGGGTTTCCTCCAGCATCTCGTGCGTCAAGATCGCGATGGTACCCAGCGGCGTGCCCATGTCGTGCGCGGCGCTGGCCGCCAGCGTGCCCAGTGACACCACTCGCTCGTCGCGTAGCGCACTCTCGCGTGCGTCGGCCAGATTGCGTTCGCGTTCCTTCAAGGTTTTCGACAGTTCGACGACGAAAAACGCCACCAATCCGGCGCTGAACACGAAACCGAACCACATCCCGAACACGTGCAGGTTGAAATAGCGGCGGTCGTTCATCAAATGCATCTGCAAGCTCATTTCCGGCGTCATTTCCTGCATCGCTTGGTGATTGAGATGCGGCTCTATCGCCGGCAGAGGCACGTTATAGGCGATCAACACCGTATATACGCAGGAGGTGATGATAACCATGTTCCAGGCATAGGCCTGCGGCAGCATGATCGCGGTGATGATCAGCGGCAACAAAAACACCCAGATGATCGGATTGGACGCGCCGCCGGTCAGATACAACAAATAGGCCAGCGCCAGCACGTCCATGCAGATTTGCGAGAAAATCTCGTACTCGGTGACTTCCTCGGCGGTCCGCAAGCGCAACCAGGTATAGAGATTCAGGATGGAAATCGCGAAAATTGCCAGCCACAGCTGGTTTTGCGGCAAACTGATGCCCAAGCCGTTCACGGCGATAAACACCGCCACGGTCACCGCGAACAGCATCAAATTTCTGAGTATGTAAAGCCAGCGGAGATTTTCGCGTATCGAAATCTCGGCTTTCGGGAGTATATGTGACAGCATGGTGAACGTTGGACAGAGACGATCGGGCGGGCCGCTAACCGCCTCCGGCTCATCTAACGAACCAACGGCGCGGATAACGGGGATGGAATGGAGCGAAGCTTGGGCCGGCGAGCCGGCTGCCGAAAACGCTAGCGCCGGTGTCGGAGGCGACCGCTCGCCCCCTATACCGGTATCACATCAGGCATTTTCAAATCGCCAACCGCCGTTGCTGTCCATCCATTTCATGCTCAGCCAATACCAAGCGGTCATCGGCAACATCATTGCAAACCAGCTCCAGTCGTCGATCAAAAACACGCTGGCGATCCAGGCATCGGCGAAATAATTCACCCAGGGGATGCAGTAAAGACTGAACAGCAGACTGCTCCAGATTAAAATCAGCGCGCCCTTGCGGGTTTGGATGCTGGACAGGGCCAAAAAGACCCAAATCGGGGTTTTTCGCGGTTGTTGCATGGCTTTTCCTTGAATTATTCTATGAGTTGCTGGTATGGCGGCGCAACAAACTACCAGTAAATCGACCGAAAGAAAAGCTTTTCCTGTCCTCGATCCGCCGCCGCTTTTGCGGACCGCGGCCGAAGCGATTCGAAGCGATTTCGCCGCGGCAAATCCGGGCAGCCAAGCACTAGCCAAGCCCTCGTTCCGGCATTGGTTCGCAACGCCGATCGCGATTCACCCAGCCGCTCCGGCCAAGTTTCCCTCGTCCGAATCGAACAGCCTAAGCCGCAAGGCTTTTAGTGGCACGCGAGATTCTCGGAGCCTTACGAGAATTGCTTTTTGCGTTGCGCGCAAGGCTATTAGCATCACACGCAACTCTCGAAGCCTTGCGAGTATCGCTTTTTGCGTTGCGCGCAAGGCTTTTAGCATTACGTGCAACACTCGGAACCCTGCAAGAATTACTTTTTGCGTTGCGCGCAAGGCTTCTGGCATCACGCGCAACTCTCGGAGCCTTGCGAGTATTTCTTTTTGCGTTGCGCGCAAGGCTTTTAGCATTACGCGCAACCCTCGGAGCCTTGCGAGTATCGCTTTTTGCGTTGCGCGCAAGGCTTTTAGCATCACGCGCAAGGCTCGGAGCCTTGCGAGTATTGCTTTTTGCGTTGCGTTCAGTAGAGAAAGACCTTCGAGCCCTACCCATCACCTGAAGCGCGACATTTTAACGGGAGACCGGGGTGGGTTCCGGGCTTCGCCATGCGGCGGAATGCACGCAATATCGGCGAGACGTGCTCCCAAACCCGCCTGACGCCGACGATTACCGGCACCGGTCCGCCAAACCCATCCGACCGCTTCGGTCCGACTAGTCCCGCCCGGCAACCCCGGCGCCGGCTCGTTCGCGCAAAGCCTCGTAAAGCTGAGCCGGCCCCAGCAGAATCTCGCGTAAACCGCCGCGCACCCGCGCCGAATCCAAGGCCTGCTTGCTCATGGTATTGTGCGCCGCGAAGGCATCGATAATGGCGTTCAGCAACTCGCTGGAGAAATCCGGCGAATTGGCAAACTGCTCCTTGGTGTTGTTGGCCGCTTGCGTCACCAGAATGGTCGATTCCAGCAATTTGCCCTTAATGACGCTATTGACGTAAACCAGCCGGTCATCGTCGGTCAAATCGCCTTCGAACAAGTCATTGACCTTGGCAATGATTTCCACCAGATAGGCTTTTTCCTTTTCCTGAATTGAACCGCTACCAGCCCCGTTCATCGGTTCCAGTTTTTTATACTCGCCCGTTTCCAGGGCTAAATCACGTTTGCCGGTACGCTTCAGATTGTGGTGAGTCAAGATAACCTTGGATAAATCAATGCCTTCGCGCTCCCGACCAAACGCCAGCAGCGGCAACAAGCGCCGGTAGAAGATAAAGCGTTTTTCAATGGCGGTATTACCGTAATCGAAGATTTGCGACAGGAAGGCATACATCCGCTGGAAAGCGGTCATGTCATGCTTGAACAGGATCAGCGCATCCAGTTCGTTTTGCGCGTCCGCCGCCGCTTTGCCGTCTTCGTTGGCCTTGGCAATGTTCAGCTTGTCCTGTGCCGCTTTGTAACGCAGCAACAGCCGCGACACGACCGGCTCCAGTGCGCCGGCCAATTCGCTTTGCTTGGCATGGGGATTAAACTCTACGTCTACCACCCTGTTAACTTCAAACTCGTCATAAAAGCCGGTCGCATCCAGCTTCATGCGTAAATCGAACACCCGATGCGGATCGGTGACGTTGGAGAGTTCGGCAGTTTCGTAATAGGCTTTAAAGGCGGCGAGAATGTCCTCCGGAGCGTTGACGAAGTCCACGACATAGGTGGTGTCTTTGCCTTGATAAGCACGATTGAGGCGAGACAGCGTCTGCACGGCGGCAATGCCGGCCAGCCGTTTGTCCACATACATGCCGCACAGCAAGGGCTGGTCGAAACCGGTCTGAAACTTATTGGCGACCAACAGGATTTGATAGTCGTCGGTGTTGAACGCTTCGCGAATGTCTTGCCCTTTTAGGGCGGGGTTCATGGCATGGCTGGTTTCGCTGAACGGGTCCGCGCCGGATTGCGGGTCGTTCACTTCGCCGGAAAACGCCACCAGCGTGCCGATTTTGTAGCCGTTTTCTTTAATGTATTTATCGATCGCCAACCGCCAGCGCACCGCTTCCACGCGACTGCCGACCACCACCATCGCCTTGGCTTTGCCATTCAACAATGGGGCGACGTTTTCGCGGAAATGCTCGACCACCACCTGCACCTTTTGGCTGATATTGTAAGGATGCAGCCGCACCCAGCGCATGATGCCTTTCAGGGCTTCGCCGCGCTCGACTTCCTTGTCGTCCAGTTCCTTGCCGTCATGCGCCAGTTTGAAGGCCAGCTTATACGGCGTGTAGTTCTTCAACACATCCAGGATGAAGCCTTCCTCGATGGCTTGGCGCATCGAATAGACATGAAACGGTGCCGGCAGGTTATCGGCATCGGCCGGCAAATCCGGATTCGGCCGGCGACCGAACAACTCCAGGGTCTTGGCCTTGGGCGTGGCGGTGAAGGCCACATAGGTGATGCCGCTCTCGGCCGAACGGTTGGCCATTTGCGCGGCCAGCAGGTCTTCGGTGCCGATTTCGCCGCCGTCGCTTAATTCCTGCAACTCTTCCGCCGACAACACCGCTTTCAGCTTGGCGGCCGCCTCGCCGGTTTGCGACGAGTGCGCTTCGTCGGCAATCACGGCAAAGCGTTTGCCTTGCGTCGCTGCAAGCTCCCGCACCGCTTTCAGCGCAAACGGGAAAGTCTGGATGGTGCAAACCACGATTTTCTTGCCGCCCGACAACGCCGCCGCCAGTTCCCCGCTTTTACTGGCGGATTCGCCTTTAATGGTGGCAACCACGCCGGCCGTGCGCTCGAAATCGAAAATCGCTTCCTGCAACTGGCTATCCAACACGTTGCGGTCGGAGACGACCAGCACGGTATCGAACAGTTTTTCATGAGCGGCATTCGACTGCATGGATGCAGAAGGTAGGGCAACGCATGGAGCAGTTGCCGAGTGCAAATCGGCCAGAAAATGCGCCGACCAAGCGATGGAATTGGTTTTGCCGGAGCCGGCCGAATGCTGGATCAGGTATTTGCCGCCCGCCCCCTCCTGCAACACCGCGGCCAGCAGCTTGCGAGTACCGTCCAACTGATGGAAACGCGGGAAGATGATGTTCTTAATTTGGTTTTTCCGGTCTTTTTGCGCGACCAGATAACGCCCCAAAATCTCCAGCCAGCTGTCCCGCGCCCAAATGTCTTCCCAGAGATAGGCGGTGCGATGGCCGTATTGCTCCCCCTCTCCCCCGGCCCCTCTCCCACTTGGGGAGAGGGGAGCAAGAATGTCTTTTTCTCGAACCGATGTTGCACTGGAAATTGGAGGGTTTTTGCCTCCCTCTCCCTCGACGGGAGAGGGCCGGGGTGAGGGTGAATAGGCTGGATTGCCGGCCCCGCCATGATTGCCCCGATTAAACGGCAGAAAACGGGTGGCCGCGCCTGCCAGTTGCGTCGTCATATAGACTTCGCTATTGCTGACCGCGAAATGCACCAAAGCCCCATTGGGGAAGGACAGCAAGGGTTCCGGGTTGCCTTGACCTTTCGGCCGTGGCTCGCGATCGAAGCGATATTGGTCGATCGCATCCTCCACGGATTGGGTGAAGTCGGTTTTCAGTTCCGCCGTCGCCACCGGAATGCCGTTCAGAAACAGGCCAATATCGATAGCGTTTTCGTTATGCGGCGAATAGCGCAGTTGCCGCACCACCCGCAGCCGGTTGGCCGCGTAGCGGGCGAGAATATCCGGATTGATGGCTAAAGCGGGTTTGAATTGGGCTAGCGCCAGGGGTTGCCGCAAGCCGATCAGTTCAATGCCGTGGCGCAAGACATCCAGCGTGCCGCGTTGATTGATGGAATCCCGCAGCCGGCCGAGCAACACCTCGCCGGCCTGTGCGCCGTGATTCTTTTCCAGTGCTTGCCATGCCCGCGGCTGGGTGTCTTTGACCCGTGCCAGCACATCCTCCGAAAACAGCGCCCGTGTGCGGTCATAGCTTGCCGCGTCGCCTTGCGCATATAGCCAGCCATGGGCGGCGAGGTGTTCGCAGATTTCAGTTTCGAAGTGAATTTCGTGATGCAGGGTCATCCATCATCCTTAAGTGATCGTACCAGGCTTAGGCCAACATTTCCATCAACACTGCATGCCACGCCGCCGGCTCGATCTCGCCCATTTTGCCGAGCAAGCGTCGTTTATCCACGCAACGGATTTGATCCAGCAAGATGCGTGCGGGACGATTATCAAAAACCACTTCCGGCCGACAGCCCAACGCTTGCCCTTTACTGGTGAGCGGCGCAATGATCACCCGTGGCAACGCCGTATTCAGATCGTCCGGCGACACCACCAGCGCCGGTCGGGTTTTCCGGATTTCCGTGCCGACCGTCGGATCAAGATTGACCCAGTACACGTCGCCGCGCTTTACCACTCCCATTCCCCGTCTGCCTCGTCGACCGGCAACGCGGCCAGCACATCGCTATCCCCTTCCGGCTGATAACCGTCAAACCAGCCGCTACGCGGCGTTTTTAAGGCTTCGATCACCAACGTTTTGCCTTCCAAGCGTAAATCCACTTCTTCGCCCAGACCGCAGGCTTCCAATAAAGCGGCCGGGATAATTACCCCGCGCGAATTACCCACTTTTCTTAACTGTGTGCGCATGGCTACAGCCCTTAATAAAAAAGTTATAACAATGTTATTACTAACGATCTGAAAAAACAAGCCCGCGCACATCGATTTTGCCGGTGACGGTGGCGGAAAGTAGGTCGGGTTTACCCTAAAGGGCATAAAAGCGAAAGCGTAACCCGACAAGCCGCGTCAAACTGTCGGGTTAGAGCTGCGCCTAACCCGACCTACGAAAAACTTCCCTGTGCAAGCTCATCATGTGCGGTTTATGTTGAGGTGTCGGAAATCAGGCCCAGTTTGACAGCCCAGGCATGAGGTATGCGCACTGTAACTGTGCCGGGAGAGGTGGCGTTAAATTCAACGCCGTTCAACTCCAGATAAATGGGGCATTCTTCGTCTTTCATGCTTAGCGTGTCCAGACAATCGGCATACAGATGGTAACCGCCGCCAGATTCATCGTCGAAATATTGAATAGTGGCTTTGGTGCTCATTGTTGCACCCACGAATCAATTGAGTCAGGGGATGGTGAAACAGCCATGGATTGCGGTTGGGAACGTATATAAAGTGTTTCCGGAGCTATATCCAACTCGCCGGGCCAGCTGACTGTGCCGAATGCCAGATACGCCTGTGCAAATAAATTGAAATCTTTTAAGCGAACAAATACGCCGCGATCCAGATAAGGCGTCACATCAAACACACGGCGCTCGCCGTTGATATAGGACAACAGCAAGCGATACGTGGGCAGAACCTGCACGGCGGTAATTTCGGGAATCATCTGCACCTCCTCATTTCAAGGGATCGATACGAAACGGGGCTTCGCCGTTTACCGCTAGCTCCCAATCTGCCAGTAATTCATCGCGGTGGATTTCGATCCAGGCCTGGACCAGGCGCAATTTGGCCGGCGGAAAGGTGCCTGCCAGACAGGCGCCATCGTCGATGGCAAACGATGCGTCCTGCCCTGGTAACGGACATGAATATGCGGCCGTTTGTGTTGTTCGTCATCAAAGAAATACAGCATGACGATAACGCCGTAGAACATGGAAATCACGGGCAGGGTCAATTCTCCGGGGGTATTGAAACTGATCTTACATCAATCTTGCCGGTGACGGCGGAAAGTAGGTCGGGTTAGCGATAGCGTAACCCGACAGCCACATCGAACAATGTCGGGTTACGGCTGCGCCTAACCCGACCTACGAAAAACCGCGTACATCAATCTTGCCGGTCACGGCGGCGGAAATTAGGGCGGTGCGGCGTTCTTGCAGCAAGTTGATTACGGTTTTGGCTTCCGTGGTAAGAGTGTCGAGTTTTGCCGTTTCGTTGTCGAGAAAGGTAATAATGTCCACTTGTTCAGAAAGAGGGGGGAGAGCAAGCCAGATTTTAATCATGCGTGTAAGACCAAGGTCTTGATTTGTTGCGCCGCGTGTATGCAGTTGCGATTGTTCGTATCCTCCATTGCTGTTCAATGCATATGCAATGTAGTAAGGATGCGCAATGTCGCGTGCGATCTTCAAAACTGCCACATGAACCCAGACTTGAAAACGATCCGTTAGGTCAACAACTCTTGCTATACCTGTTGTTCCACCCTTCGTGTATAGAATATCCCCAACTTCAGGGATTACTCGTTTTGAAAACTCAGCATAGTCAGCTTCAGAAATAAACTTCGCATCTTCAAGCGACCAAGAGTTGACGTTTATGTTTCTTGCCGAGAGGAACATTACCCCATCATCGACGTAGTTCGGTGAAAAATGTGGTCCATCGGAAACCTTCAGACATACTCTTCCAAGCTGCACTCTATCCCAATGTTCCGGCACCTCGCCCAACCATTCAATGCCGGAATCCTTCATCGGCGCGTTGGGGTTGAGGCCTTTGGTGACAGCGTGGGAAATCACCGCCTGCCGCTTTTCCTTCAGCAGTGCTATCAGCCGTTGCTGTTCGGCAATCAGCGCGTCAATCTTTGCAGTTTCGCGGTCGAGGA
This sequence comes from Methylomonas sp. MS20, assembly GCF_050275925.1. Classification (NCBI taxonomy): domain Bacteria; kingdom Pseudomonadati; phylum Pseudomonadota; class Gammaproteobacteria; order Methylococcales; family Methylococcaceae; genus Methylomonas; species Methylomonas sp. MS20. Next base: position 1,366,122 of record NZ_CP189962.1, on the reverse strand, counting down.
AGGTGGCGATGGTTTTTTGTTCGTAAGCGGTCCTTTAACAGCATCTGTATAAACAGCTCGAAAGGAACGAAGATAGTGTCCACTTATAATCAGGTGGACACCTATGAAGGAGCATAACACGCGATTATCGCGGCCATTAATCGTGGGGCACGGGCGAGACGGCCGTTGCCTTTATGATCCGGAAGCCAAGCGGGAGCTAGTGAAAGTTTGCTTGCATTCGGGCACATCGGTTGCCAAGATCGCTCTGCAATACGGTATCAATGCCAATCTGCTGCGCAAGTGGATGGGGCATTACCGAGAAACAGGACATCCGAATCCGAACAGTCCATTAACGTTGCCGGCTTTTGTGCCCGTTCAGTCGCTGAGCGCAGAGAAACCGGCTGAGTCAGCGCTCAGTGCGGAGTTGCCCAACGGCGTTAAACTCGCGTTACAGCCTGTCGCACTGAGCGACCTGCCGGTGATTTTGAAGGCGTTGGCCGAGCTGCCATGTTTCGTTTCGACGCAGGATTGAAGGTCTACCTGCACCGCGAGCCGGTCGACGGCCGCAAGGCCATCAATGGTTTAGCGCTGCTGGTTGAGCAGGCATTAGGCTTGAATCCGTTCGAGCCGGCCATCTACGTGTTCAGCAATCGCCGGCGGGATCGGATCAAACTGCTGTTGTGGGACCGCACCGGTTTTTGGTTGATGCTCAAGCGGCTGGAAGCCGACCGTTTTCACTGGCCGAAAGAGGCAGCAGTTGTGACGTTGACGGTCGAGCAACTCCACTGGTTGTTAGCCGGTATTGACTTGGCCGCGATGCGGCCGCATCCGGCACGAACCTATACCCAAGTAGGCTGAAACGCGGATGTAAAGCCGGTAAAATAACGGCATGACGCCCACCATCACGCTGTCCACCGAAGACTACCAAGCCTTGCTGGCCGAGCAGCAACGGCTGGCGAGTCAACTGCGGTTGGTGACGGTCGAGCGGGATTTATTGAAAGAACGTGTGGATGCCTTTCTGCATAGGCTGTATGCCGCAAAATCCGAGGCGCGGGCCAATCCGGCCCAGCGCGACCTGTTCCTGAACGAAGCCGAAGTGTTGGCGCCGAACGGTGCTCCAATCGCCGAGGAAGCCACGCCCGAAGCGGTCGAGGTGGCCGGTCACCGCCGCCAGAAACGCGGTCGCAAACCGCTCGATCCGCATCTGCCGCGTGAGATCGTGCGCCATGAATTAGCGGAAGCCGAACGCATCTGTGCGCATGACGGTACTCGTCTGGTGGAAATCGGCGCTGAAATCAGCGAGCAGCTCGACATCGTGCCGCAACAGGTGCGAGTCATTCAACATCACCGCGTCAAATATGCCTGCCCGTGCTGCGATGAAAGCATTCGCGTGACGCCGGCACCGGTTCGCATCATCCCCAAAGGCTTACTCACCGAAACGGCATTAGCCTGGGTCGTCACCGCCAAATACCAGGATAGCCTGCCGCTGTATCGGCAAGCCGCGCTGTTGAGCCGTTTCGGCGGCGATCTGTCGCGCAACACGCTGGCGGCCAGCATGGTGCGGGTTGGCGACGCAGTGCAACCCATCATCAACTTGCTGCGCGACCATCTGCTCGATGCCGATCTGATCCTGGGCGACGAAACCGTGGTTCAAGTGCTCAAAGAATCCGGCCGAGCCGCGCAAAGCAAAAGCTATCTGTGGGCACAAATGACCGGCTCCGGACCGCCGATTCGGCTGTTCAGCTACACGCCGGGGCGCGGCGGAACGCATGCGCAGCCGTTGTATGAAGGCATCAAACCCGGCGCGGTACTGATGAGCGACGGCTATGAGGTGTATAACGCCATTGCCGCCAGCCGGGGTGCGATTCACCTCGGCTGTTGGGCGCATGCGCGGCGTTATTTTGTCGAGGCCGAAGCCGCCATTCCTAAAGCCGCGCGCGGCCCGGAGCAACTGGCGACGCAGTTTATCGCGGCGATGGGTGAACTGTACGCGATTGAAACTCAGACGAAAGACCTGAGCGTCGAACAGCGTGGGCAGCGGCGCCAGGAGCAAAGCCGACCGGTTTTGGTCAAAATCGAAGCCCTGCTGCTACAACATCTGCATGCGGTAATCCCCGGTAGTTTGCTGGGCAAGGCTTTGCATTACTTGTCATCGCAGTGGTCCAAACTGATCCGCTTCGTCGACAACGGCGCTTGGCCCATCGACAACAACCTCTGCGAAAACGCCATACGCCCCTTCGTGGTGGGCCGCCGCAATTGGTTGTTTTGCGATACGGTGGCCGGCGCCCGTGCCAGCGCTAATCTTTACTCGTTGATCGAAACCTGCAAGGCCAATAGCGTCGACCCTTACACCTATCTGGTCGATCTGTTCCGAAAGCTTCCCACCGCAAAAACTGTCGAAGAGTTCGAAGCGCTGTTGCCTTGGAATCTCGACGCCCTAACGGACTAATCGCACGCCAACGGTTAAGTCATTGTCCGTTTCAGTTCTAGTGCGTCCTTCAAAGATCGCTTACCCAAGCTCAAAGCGAATGCCTCCAAGCACAAGGCCTTGTCCCACAGCCATATCGAAAAGCTCGAAGCACAGCTACGAGACGAAGTTCAGGCCTTACTGCAAAAGGCCGACGAAACCGACGCGGTGGACGACCGGGACGGCCTTGATCTGCCGGACGAATTGGCGCGGCGGGAAGACCGGCTGAAAGCCTTGCGTGAAGCGAAAGCCAAGATCGCCGAGCGGGCCAAACCGCGCGACGCGCAAGCCGAACAGGCATACGAGGACAAGGTGTCCCGCCGGGAAGCCCAGCGGCAAGCTGGCCAAAAGCCGCGAGGCCCGGAACCCAAGGCGCCGGTAGCCGGCCCCAAGCCCGACGATCAAATCAACCTGACCGACGAGGAATCGCGCATCCTGCCGAGTCACGAAGGCTTTGTGCAAGGCTACAACAGTCAGGCCGCCGTCGATGTCGATACGATGCTGATCGTGGCCACCACGGTCACGCAGCAGACCAACGACAAACAACAAGTTGAGCCGATGCTGGCCGAACTGAAAAAACTGCCCGACGCCTTGGGCCAAGCCGAAGCCCTACTGGCGGACACCGGCTACTTCAGTGCCGCCAACGTCCAGGCTTGCGAACGAAACCGGATCGAACCTTTAATCGCCATGGGCCGTGACAGTCATCATCGGCCGTTGGCGGAACGTTTAGCCCCGGATGCGCCGGAACCGACTGGCGACGATCCGCTGGAAAAGATGGCTTGGTACTTGAAAACCCGCGAAGGCAAAGCCCGTTATGCCAAGCGCAAATGCACGGTGGAACCCGTGTTCGGGATCATCAAACAGGTACTCGGCTTTCGCCAATTCTCCTTACGCGGTCTGGATGCGGTCACCGGTGAGTGGAAACTGGTGGCCATGGCCTTCAACTTGAAACGGATGCATATCTTGGCGAGGGTCGTCTAATGGTCGAAACGATTGGCCAGCAAAAGGCTCGATTGGCGTTATCGGAATCCAACGCCAAAACGCTCGCCTAACCAGTGGCAAATCCTTCCTTCGACCGCCGTCTTCGCTGAGCTGGATGACAACAGATGTGCTGGTAAGTTAAGTCCGACAGGCTCCTAGCGCGACGGGGTTTTCACGGCGGTCTGTCTTTTCTGTCAGCAAACGAAGGTTATGTTTTAGACGCTTCACCTCCCAATGCGCCGGCACCTCACCCAACCATTCGACGCCGCTATCCTTGTAGCTTTCGTAACGCGGAAAACTCATAAGCCGTCGTCCCCTCTCCCCCACCCCCTCTCCCGCAAGGGGAGAGGGGAGTTAGGCTGTTCCGCATTAATGGGGCATTGGTTGCACTCGACGCTATTTTTTATCGATGTCAGATCGGTAAACGCAGAATTCGGGCCTTGATCTTGAATATAACCAGCGCCCTTAGCCCCTCTCCCTTCACGGGAGAGGGGTTGGGGAGAGGGTGTGTCCACATATTGACTACAAGCATCCAGAATGACAGCCAACACCCCTTCGGTATTAGTCAAAATGTCATTATTCCAAAATCGCAATACGTTAAAACCTTGGCTCCTTAGCCAATTATCCCGGTGTGTGTCATATTCGATCTGCTCTTTATGTTGCCCTCCGTCGGCTTCCACGATCAAGCGGGTTTGAAAGCAAACGAAATCGACAATGTAATTGCCAAGTGGTTGCTGCCTTTTAAATTTGAATCCATGCAATCGCCCTGCCCGCAAGTGCAGCCACAACAGGCGTTCGCAATCGGTGGCGTTTTTGCGTAGCTCGCGGGCATATTCAAGGTTCATTTCATTCCTAAACGGGCATTCAATGCGTATTTCGTAACTTGCTCATCAGCTGAGTATGCGACAACGGCGTTACCGCGCCACTCTCCATTTCGCTATCGCGGTTTTTTGCCAAGGTGATAGCTTCATCATCTGACAACTCCTCTGCCAGATAAGGGGGATCAAGACTCTCCCAAATGGTTTGGGCCAGTATGGCTCTATCGTGCGAGTTAAGTTTTAACACTTCACTGGCCAGTTGGTCGATATTCATAAAAAACCTCTGCTAACAAGTTATTCAGGCTACGTGTGCTAGGTTAACGTTACGCGCTCAAGCCGGCAATCATCTTTAATATTCTATCGGTGCATTGTTTGAGGTCCGCATCAATCGCGGCCAAGTCGCGCGGCGGCTCGAACACATAGAAATGCCGGTTGAAGGGGATCTCGTAGCCGACCTTGGTTTTATCGTGGTCTATCCACGCATCCGGCGCATGCGGCAGCACTTCGCGCTGGAAGTAGCTTTCCACGTCTTCATTGAGCGGCACGTTTTCGGTGTCGCGCAGCTCGGAATCCACTATAGGCTTTCCCTTCACATCGTATGAAATTGGCGCATTGGGGTCTTTGATTCCACAACCCTTAACAAAAAAATTAATATCTGCGGCTGTTAATTTAATGTCTAGCGATTTAGCCGTAGCTTTCAAATCCGTAGAGAAGGATTGCTGATCTGACCAAGCGTTATTGCAGGTCGTAAATAAAGTTGCAGCGATCCTTTCAAAACTTCTCATGTCATAGGCTGCATTAACCGCCATTGACGAACGGCTATTTAAAAGTGCCTTCAGATACCTTTCATTGATTTCAAACCTCATGCGTAACGGCCGCTCGACGGTGATGGTGCGATAGCCAAAATCGCTGTTCTTGAAGATAAGGGAAATCGGCTTCTTGCCATCACTGGCCTCGATGAAGTGCCCGAATAAACGGGTGATTTCGGCGATATGCTCGTCAGACAATTCCTTACGCTTGGAGCCGAGACTTTTGCGCATCTTTTGCCAGAAACCGCTGGCATCGATCAGTTGCAGCTTGCCTTTGCGGTGTTCCGGTTTGCGGTTGGATAGTATCCAGACATAGGTGCTTATGCCGGTGTTGTAAAACATATCGGTCGGCAGGCCAATGATGGCTTCGACCAAATCGTTTTCCAGCACATAGCGACGGATTTCGCTTTCGCCGGAACCGGCACCGCCGGTGAACAGGGGCGAGCCGTTGAGAACGATGCCGAAACGGCTGCCGCCGTCTTTCGCCTGGCGCATCTTGCTGATCAGATGCAGCAGGAATAACAACGAGCCGTCCGATACGCGCGGCAAACCGGGTCCAAAGCGGCCGTTGTAGCCTTGTTTCTCGTGTTCGTTGCGGATGTCTTTTTCGACCTTTTTCCATTCCACTCCAAACGGCGGATTGGACAGCATGTAGTCGAATTTCTTGAGGAGATGGCCGTCGTCGGAAAAGGTATTGCCGAACACGATATTGGCGACATCCTGGCCCTTGATCAGCATATCGGCTTTGCAGATGGCATAGGATTCCGGATTGAGCTCCTGGCCGAACATGGTCAAACGGGCTTGCGGGTTATGCTCTTCCAGATATTCGCCGGCGACCGATAGCATGCCGCCGGTGCCGGCCGTGGGGTCGTAAATGGTGCGCACCACGCCGGGCTTGGCCAGCACGTCGTCGTCCTCGATGAACAGCAGGCTAACCATCAGCTTGATGACTTCGCGCGGAGTGAAATGCTCGCCGGCGGTTTCGTTGGAAATCTCGGCAAATTTGCGGATCAGTTCCTCGAACACCAAACCCATTTGGCTATTGCTGACTTGCTCCGGATGCAAATCCACATGGGCGAAGCGTTCCGTGACCAGATACAGCAGCCCGGATTTGGCGAGGCGGTCCACTTGGGTATAAAAGTCGAAGCGCTCGAAAATGTCCCTGACCTCCACCGAAAAGCCATGGATATAGGAAATCAGGTTTTCCTTAATGTGATCCTGATCGCCCATCAGCGTTTTCATGTCCAGCGGCGAGGTGTTGTAGAAACTCTGGCCGGCCTTGCGCAGCAGGAAAGGTTCCGGATTGATGCCGGCTTGGCGCTTATCCGCGTATTCGGTCAATACCGCGTCTTTGGTGGCTTCCAACACGCAGTCCAACCGGCGTAGCACCGTAAACGGCAAAATGACCTTACCGTAATCGGATTGCTTATAGTCGCCGCGCAGCAGATCGGCAACCGACCAGAGCAAGGCGGAAAGGGATGAGTGGTTCATCGGGTCTTGTCCTTATTGATATTTCCGAAAGCGGTTTCCGACCGAGTCGCTGACCATAATCATTCAAAGGCCCAAGGCGGCGATTTTAACGCCGCCTCCCCGACTGACGCGGAGCACCATTATTTTCCGATACAGAAACTCGAAAAGATTTCGCCCAACAGGTCGTCGGACGTGAATTCGCCGGTAATGGCGGACAGGCTGGCTTGGGCTTGCCGGAGTTCCTCGGCGACCAACTCGTGGGCGGCGGCCTGGAGCTGCGCGACGGCGTTGGCGACGGCTTGCTCGGCAAGTTGCAAGGCCCGTAGATGGCGGGTGCGGGCGGCGAAGGCGCCGTCGCCGCCTTCGACGAAGCCCATGCTGTGTTTTAAATGCGTCTTCAGCAAGTCCAACCCGGCGCCGGTCTTGATCGACAAGCGGATTTCGCAACCGGCGGCGGTCTCGACCAGGCTAGGCTCGCCGCCGAGCAAGTCTAGTTTGTTGTAAAGCCTGGTCACGTTGGCGTGGGCCGGCAGCTCGCTAAGCGCCGGCTCGGCGTCGGGATCGGTACTGTCGATCAACAATAATACCCGGTCGGCCTTGGCGATTTCGGCGCGGGCGCGGCGAATGCCTTCCTGCTCGACCGGATTGTCGCTGTCGCGCAGACCGGCGGTATCGATGACGTGCAGCGGCATGCCGTCGATCTGGATGCGCTCGCGCAGTACGTCGCGGGTCGTGCCGGCGATCTCGGTGACGATGGCGGCCTCATGGCCGGCCAGTGCGTTCAACAAGCTGGACTTGCCGGCATTGGGTTTGCCGGCCAGCACCACGGTCATGCCGTCGTGCAACAAGCGGCCTTGTCGGGCGCTACGCGCAATCGCGGCCAGTTTGTCCTGTAATCGGGCGATGCGTTGGGCGACCACGCCGTCGCCGAGGAAGTCGATTTCTTCGTCGACGAAGTCTATCGCGGCTTCGATGTACACGCGTAGTTCGATCAGTTCGTCGATCAATTCGTTGACTTGGCGGGAAAACTCGCCCTGCATCGATTGCTGGGCGGCTCTGGCGGCTTGCTCGGTACCGCTGCTGATTAAATCGGCGATGGCTTCGGCCTGAGCCAGATCGATTTTGTTGTTCAGAAAGGCGCGCCGGCTGAATTCGCCGGCCTCGGCCAAGCGGGCGCCCAGCGCCAGGACGCGGCGCAACAGCATGTCCAAGACCACGCTGCCGCCGTGGCCATGCAGTTCGACGACGTCTTCGCCGGTAAAGGATTTTGGCCCTGGAAAATACAGCAGCAAGCCGCTGTCGACGACCGTGCCGTCGGCGGCGATGAAATGCGCGTAACGGGCGTAACGGGGAGCTGGTAGGGATTTGCGGGTCAGACCGGTAGCGACCGAGCCGGCCGCCGGACCCGAGATGCGGATGACGCCGACGCCGCCGTTACCGGGCGGCGTGGCGATGGCGGCTATCGTGTCGCCGTCCCGCATCGGACTCAATGGGCGTGCGCGTCTTCTTCAAGCACGTGCTTGGTGATGTACCACTGTTGCAGGATCGACAAACTGTTGTTGCAAATCCAGTAAAGCACCAAGCCGGACGGGAAGAACAGGAAGAACACGGTGAACACGATAGGGAACATTTTCATCACCTGCGCTTGCAACGGATCGATCGGCGCCGGATTCAGACTTTGCTGAATCTTCATGGTGATGCCGTAGACGATGGGCAGCAGGTAAAACGGGTCTTGCGCGGACAGGTCTTGTATCCACAGCGCGAAGTCGGCCTGACGCAATTCGACGGTCTCGATCAGCACCCAGTACAGCGAAATGAACACCGGAATCTGTACCATGATCGGCAAGCAACCGCCGAGCGGATTGACTTTCTCCTTCTTATACATCGCCATCATTTCGGTGTTGAAGCGCTGTCTGTCGTCGGCGTAACGCTCTTGCAAATCCTTCAGGCGCGGCTGAATCTTGCGCATTTTCGCCATCGATTGATAGCTGGCTTTCGACAGCTTGAAGAACAGCAGTTTGATGAACAGGGTCACGCCCATGATCGCCAGGCCCCAGTTGCCAATGTAGCCGTGGATTTCGTTGAGCAGCCAATAAATCGGCTTGGCGATGACGGTCAGCCAGCTGTAATCGACGGTCAGCTCCAGGCCGGGCGCCAAGGCTTCCATGACCGGTTGGATCTTGGGACCGACGAACAACTTGGTCTTGAACGAGCCTTCGCTATTGGGTTGAACGTTCACATCCGGCGAGTAGGAGCCGATCACATAGCGCGCGTCGTTCAGCGCCTTGGTGTAGTAATGGTTTTCCTGATCCGCCGCCGGAATCCAGGCCGCCGCGAAGTAATGCTGAATGAATCCGCTCCAACCGCCGGTCGCCGCCACGGCCAGGTTGTCTTCGGTCATTTCTTCGTACTTGACCTTCTTGAACTTCTCCTTGTCGGTATAAATCACTCCGCCCGAGTAGGTACGAATAAAATTGTTGTTGCTTTTATCGCTATGCTCTACGCGCAACAATTGCTCGTATTGGCGTCCGGACCACGCGGTCGCGGACTGGTTGACGATTTTTTGTTCGACGTCGACCGCGTAACTGCCGCGGCTGAAGGTAAAGGTTTTAACGACGCGCAGGCCTTGCTCGTTGGTCCAGGTCAGCGGCACGGTCAATTGGTCCTGGCCGTCGGCCAAGGTATAGTCGGTGCGCTCGGCGCTGAATACCGCATGGTGATCGGGCGCGCTGGAAGAGTTCTGGTTGGCGACCAGACCGGTTTGGGCCAGGAACAGGTTTTCGGGATTGCTGTCGAACAGACGTATCGGGGCCAGATTTTTCTCGGGCGCCGGCAAGCCGATCAAAGCCCACGCTTTTTGGACGACGGTATTGGTTTTCTCATGCGGGTAATTCAGCAAATCCAGATTCCGTAGCGTACCGCCCTCGACGTCGATTTCCAACTCGTACACATCGGTTTTGACTTTGACGACCCGGTCCGCCGCGACGGCTTGAGCGGTCGGCTGGCCGGCCTGCGTTTGCGCCGCATCCGGGGATTGCTGAACGTTGCTCAGCCCGGCGTCGCCGGCAACAATGGGCTTGTCGGAAACGATCGCCCGCGGCTTGGGGCCATAATCGATCTGCCACGCCTCCCACAGCATGTAGGAGATCATCAACATCGCCATGACAAGTACAAATCTAATGTTATCCATTGTTATTACTCAAATTTTTCTGGGACAGGATCGATGCCACCCGGATGGAACGGGTGGCATTTCAATAATCGTCTAAGCGTGAGATATGAGCCTTTGGCGGCGCCGTGACGCTGGATCGCCTCCAAGCCATAACTTGAACAGGTGGGATAAAAACGGCATCTGGGCCCCAGTAACGGGCTTATGAAGTACTTGTAAACCTTGATCAGGGTTATGAGCAGGAATCGCATCGATTTACCAATTTAAGCCAATGCCTTTCCAAGGACTTCCTCAATACCGGCGAGGTTGCATTTGCTGCATCCCCCCGAGCCAAAACAACGATATCTATGCTGACGATATGTTGACGCTGCAATCTAAAGCTTTCCCTGACAGCCCTTTTGATGCGGTTCCGCGCGACTGCTGTTTTTATTGTTTTTTTTGCGATCGCCAAGCCCAAGCGCGCATGCGCCAGGCCGTTGAAAGTCGCCAATACCGTAAAGTATTTATCGGTCGACTTTACGGGATTGCTAAATACATTTTTATACTCGGCGGGCGTCCCTAACCGATACCGAGCGGGAAAACCGTGTTCTTGGGCCGACAATTAAACCGTCAGCGATGCGCGGCCTTTTGCTCTGCGCGCATTCAACACTTTGCGGCCGCCGACGGTAGCCATTCTGGCGCGGAAACCGTGAGTTCTGACGCGTTTGATTTTGCTGGGTTGGTAAGTTCTTTTCATAGTTATTGCCTCGGGATAAAACGGATAAAAAAGGCTGCGAATCATACGTGATGAAACGAACCACTGTCAATTTGCCGTGTCGGATTCCCAAACCATCCAAAATCGGCTACGCTCTTTTTGGTCTGTCACCATCAGCGACTCAGGGAGTCCAAATCATGAAAAACTTATCGTTCGCCGCAATCGCGGCTTCCGCGTTTGTATTGACGGCTTGCGCCACCGCGACCGGCTGGACGCCGACCGTGGATACTTATAACGACCCCAACGCCGCGCGGCTCAACCAGGACATGCAGGAGTGCCAGCAACTGGCTTCGCAATCATCCCCGGCGGTAAAGGATACCGCAACCGGAGTCGCCGTGGGCGGTTTACTCGGCGCGGCCGGCGGCGCGGCGATCGGCGCGGTCACCGGCAACCCCGGCGCCGGCGCGGCGATCGGCGCGGCGGCGGGCGGCATCGGCGGCGGCGCGATGCAAGGCGTTCAGTCCGACGACCGTTACAAAAACGCTTACCGCAGCTGCCTGAGACAGCGCGGCCATAACGTCCTCAACTAAACCACTCGCTACTTGGAGGCTTACTTACCCGTTGTCGCCGTGGCCATCGGCGTCGTTCTGGCGTTCGATTACACCAACGGCTTCCACGACGCCTCCAACATCCTTTCCGGTGTCATCGCTTCCAGAGCGATGACACCGCTTCAGGCCATGTTATTGGTCGCTATCTTCGAATTTCTCGGCCCGTTGCTGGGCGGCACCGCCGTCGCCGATACCGTCGGTTCTTTGCTGGATTTGTCCGTGCCGCCGCGCCCGGTCGGCCTGACCGCCGTTCTGTCCGGATTGGCCGCGGCGGTGGCGTGGAATTTTTTCACCTGGTGGCGCGGACTACCGTCGTCATCCTCGCATGCGCTGGTAGGCGGCTTGATCGGCGCGGCCCTGGCCTCCTCCGAGCCGATCCCGATGGACTGGGGAATCGCAGCCCTCCTCCACGGCCGCATCCAAGGCTTCGCCAAGGTATTGCTGGCACTGTTTCTGTCGCCGTTCCTGGGTTTCGCGGTCGGATTCGCGCTGCAGCGCGCTACGATGTTCCTGCTGCGCGCCGCCCATCCGTCCATCAACCGCCGCCTGTGCCAAGCCCAATGGCTGACCGCCGCCGGCTTGGCGTTCTGCCACGGCGCCAACGATGCGCAAAAAAGCATGGGCATACTGACTCTGTTGCTGCTGCTCAGCGGACAAATCGCGACCTTTCAGGTGCCGGTGTGGGTAATGGCCGCTTGCGCGACCGCGATGACGGCCGGCGCCCTAACCGGCGGCTGGCGCATCGTTCGTACCCTGGGTTTTGCGATTTACAAGATTCGGCCGATACACGCCTTGAATTCGCAACTGACCGCCTGCTCGGTGATTGCGGCTTGCTCTATGCTAGGAGCGCCGGTTTCGACCACTCACGTCGTCGCGTCAGCCATTACCGGCATCGGCGCCTCGGACCGGCCTAGACAGGTACGCTGGGGCAAGGCCGGCGAAATCGTGCTGGCCTGGTTGATCACGATTCCCGGCTCGGCGCTACTGGCCGCGTTGATCGGCCGACTCGCCCAAATCTAACCCTCTTACCGACATGTCCGACTCGCAAAACCGTTTAGCCGCGCGGCTGTTTCAGCGCATTTTTCCGAAAACCGCCGACTTCTACCTGTTACTGCACCAGCAATGCCAACAAGTGTGCATCACCGTAGACAATTTGGTCCGCTACATGAACGAGGAAAACCCGCAAGCCGACGAAATGTTGAAAAAGGACGAGCACGATGCCGACCGAATCCGAATGCGTAATTTGCACGAATTGAACAGTTCGTTTGCCACCCCGATAGACCGCGAAGACATTTACCGGGCCATCGCCGCGCTCGACAACATCGTGACCTATTGCAAGAGCACCTATAACGAGATGGAGGCTCTGCAATTGAATCCCGACGATTATTCGAAGGCGATGGTCGCGGAATTGCAGATCGGCATCAAAGCCCTCGAGCAAGGCTTCGCGGTATTGGGCAAGCGCCCGCGCGACGCCGAAACGCACGCGTTCGCCGCGCGTCATTCCGAACGCCGGGTCGAAAAGATGTACCGCAAAGCCATTGCCGAATTGTTTCAGGGCCAGGACTATCTGGACATGTTCAAGCGCCGCGAACTATACCGCCACCTGTCCAACGCCGCCGACCGGGTCCACGCGACCGCCAACATCCTCGAAGACATCATCGTCAAGCTGGGCTAACGCCCGCTTCCGCCGGCGCCGAAGCCGGAAATTTCCTGGCCTCGACGCCCGCCCGGCGCCCTGGGGCCGCCACAATTCGCCAGGCAACCATGCTACAATTCCGGCGGTTAGAATCGTGTTCAATTAATGAGGTTCACTTCGTGGCAAACATTAGCAGCCGAAAATCCGCAATGACTCTTTTTAGCTCGCAGAATTGCATCATGAGCCATTGCGCCCGCCTCGTTGTTCACGAAAAAGGCGTTCCCGCCGACATCGAATATTTCGATCCGACCGACCCGCCCGAAGACCTGCTGGAACTCAATCCGAACGGTAATGCCCCCACCTTCGTGGAGCGCGATCTGGTGCTGTACGACGCCCGCATCATCATGGAATATCTGGACGAGCGTTTTCCACACCCGGCCTTGCATCAAATGGACCCCGTCTCCCGCGCCAACGCCCGAATGCTGATCAAACGCATCGATCAGGATTGGTATCAAATGCTCGAGGAAGCGCAACTGCAAGGCGACAAACGCGCCGCCAAAGCCAAGAAAGTTCTTAGGGAAAGTCTGCTGGCGGCCGCGCCGGTTTTCGATGCCACCACTTATTTCATGGGCGAAGACTATTCGCTGATCGATTGCGCGATGGCGCCTTTTTTATGGCGCCTGGGCAGCGTCGGCATCGACATCAGCTCGCTAGGCAAGGGTATCACCGCTTACGCCAACCGGCTATTCGCGCGCAAGGCCTTTCAGGACAGCCTCAGCCACGACGAAAAAGAACTCATGCAAAGCCAAACCAAATGACGCCACTAAAACCCTACCTGATCCGCTCCATTTACGAATGGATTTTGGATAATAGTCTGACACCCCATCTATTGGTCAACGCCGAACACCCCGGCGTCGTGTTACCCACCGACTTCGTCGAGGACGGCCGCATCGTCCTGAATATTCGCCCCGAAGCCATACAAGGCTTGACCCTGGGTAACGAGGAAGTCCAGTTCAACGCCCGCTTTTCCGGCAAGGCCATGCACATTGTGGTACCCACCAAGGCGGTGCTGGCGATTTACGCGAAGGAAAACGGCAAGGGTATGGTCTTCGACCCGGAAGATCAAGACGACGAAACGCCGCCCAGCGCCCCTGAACCGACACCGCCGCAGCGTCCGCAATTGCGGGTTGTGAAATAGCCTCCGGCCAAGCCGCGCTCGCCGCCCCGCGTTCCAGCCACGTCCGATAGTGCCGCGGCCCCTCGGAATTCGGGCGATTCGGCTAAAGACACGATTAACACGGTGCGATAGAATGCCGGGCTAGTTTCGACGGGGAGCTGTGATGACGCACGACACGCCCAAAGTTTTTAGCGACGCCGAAATCGTCGAGCGTTTGCAACGCGAACTGCCGCATTGGTATTACGAAAACGGCTGGATACGCCGCAAGTACAAGACCTCCGGCTGGAAAGCGACATTGATGGTCGTCAACGCTGTCGGCCATTTGGCGGAAAAAGCCTGGCACCACCCGGACCTGACAGTTTCCTATGCGTTCGTGATCGTCAAACTGGTCACTCACGCCGCCAAGGGCGTTACCGACAAGGATTTCGCGCTGGCGAAAAAAATCGAGGACGTCGTGCAATGGGATGCCGCCGCCGAATCCGGCGGTATTTTCGAAGGTACGCCGGACGACCCGCGTTTCAAATACATTAAAAAAGACTGAGGACAGCACGATGACTGAAATCACCGAGGTACCCAGCCCGTTCTGCGGTATCGGCACCGACGACCTGGCGATCCGGGTGGACGGCGTTAGCTTGAAAGTAGCCGCCAACGGTTGCGCGGTCAACACGCCGGGCTTCGAGCAGCCGATCACCGACACGGCGCCGCGTGTCGGCGGCCAGGCTGTTGATCTAGATACAGCGGTTGCCAAGGCAGCGGCGCTGCTGCGCGGCACCCAACAACCGGTCATCGCCGGCTGCGCCACCGACGTCAACGGTATGCGCGCTCTGTTGGCGCTGGCCGATAAATCCGGCGCAGTGGTCGATAGTTCCGCCTTCAATAATGCCCGCCGCAATTTGCTAGCCTTGCAGGATTCAGGCTGGATGAACACCACCTTGGCTGAACTGAAAAACCGCTGCGATGTATTGCTGATCGTCGGCACCGATTTGGAAGGCTTCGCGCCGCGTTTCTTCGAGCGCTATCTGTGGAACGCCGAGTCCATGCATTTGGCCGACACCGCCAGCCGCGAAATCATTTTCCTGGGCAAGGCGCCATCCGGCGAAGCCTCGACCTCGCCGACCGGCAAGAAGGCCCAAGTGCTAACTTGCGCCGACGCCGATCTACCGGATGTCGTTGCGGTATTGGCCGCGCTGGTCAAAAAGCAACCCGTAGTGGTTCAATCGGTTGCCGGCATTGCCGTCGCCGATCTGCAAACGATTGCCGACCAGCTGAAAGCCGCCCAATACGGCGTAATCTTATGGGGTGCCGCCGCGCTGGCCTACGACCACGCCGAATTGACCGTGCAAGCCCTCTGCAACATCGTCAAGGATATCAACCTGCAAGGCACCCGCTGCTCCGGCTTTCCGCTCGGCGGCCGCGAAGGCGACCAGACCGCCAACCAGGTGTGCGGCTGGACTACCGGCTACCCGGCACGGGTCAATTTCGCCCGCGGCTATCCGGAATACGATCCGTTTCTATACGACAGCCAGGCCATGCTGAATAACGGCGAAGCCGACAGCTTGCTGTGGGTCAATGCCTTCAATGTTAAGGCCGTGCCACCTAAAACCGCGTTGCCCACCATCGTGGTCGGCCGCTCCGGCATGGTGTTCGAACAAGAACCCGACGTGTTTATCCCGGTCGGCACGCCCGGCATCGACCATGCCGGCCACGCTTACCGACTGGACAACGTGGTGGCGATTCGTCTGAAAAAACTGAGAGACTCCGGCCTGCCCAGCACCGCCGAGGTGCTGCACGCCATTGAACAAGCCCTTTAGGATACCGACATGCTGATAAAACTCACAGGCGGCACCGTTTACGACCCGGCCAGCGGCATAGCCGGCCAGCAACAAGACCTCTTTATTCAAGACGGCCGCATCGTCGATGCGCCAACAGACGGCCGGCCGGTCGATCAAGAATACGACTTGCGCGGCAAGGTGGTGATGTCCGGCGCGATCGACATGCACACGCACATCGGCGGCGGCAAGGGCAACATTGCCCGCACCCTGTTGCCGGAAGACCACCGCTTGGACCCGGTACATCGTACCCCGGTCACCCGCTCCGGCAACGGTCATGCGATGCCCAGCACCTATGTGGCCGGCTACCGTTACGCCGAAATGGGCTACACCGCCTGTTTCGAACCGGCCGTGCTGCCAATCAACGCCCGCCAGGCGCACATGGAGATGGGCGACACGCCGATCGTCGATAAAGGCGGCTACGTGATGCTGGGCAGCGACGACTTCTTACTGCGCATGCTGACCGCAAAAAAAGACCAAAAAGCCGTCAACGATTACGTGGCCTGGACCTTGAATGCGGCCAAAGGCATAGGCATCAAAGTCGTCAACGCCGGCGGCATCAACGCCTTCAAATTCAACCAGCGCAAACTGGATTTGGACGAGAAAAACAGCCACTACGACGTCACGCCACGGCAAATCCTGCAAACCCTGGCCCGTGCGGTCAAGGAACTGGGCATCACGCATCCACTGCATGTCCACGGTTGCAACCTAGGTGTACCCGGTAACCTGGAAACCACTTTGAACACGATTCAAGGCATCGAAGGCTTGCCGATGCACTTGACCCACATTCAGTTCCACAGCTACGGCACCGAAGGCGATTTCAAATTTTCGTCCGGCGCCGCGCAAATCGCCGAAGCGATCAACCAAAACAAAAACATCAGCGCCGACGTCGGTCAGATTCTATTCGGCCAAACCGTCACCGCCTCCGGCGACAACATGCGCCAACACGCCAATCACCGCTTCGCCAGCCCCAACAAATGGGTGTGCATGGACATCGAATGCGATGCCGGCTGCGGCGTGGTGCCGTTCAAATACAAGGACCAAAATTTCGTCAACGCCTTGCAATGGGCGATTGGTTTGGAAATCTTCCTGCTGGTCGAAGACCCGTGGCGGATATTCCTGACCACCGACCACCCCAACGGCGCACCGTTCACCAGCTACCCGCATTTGATCCGCTTGCTGATGGACCGCAGTTTCCGCAACGACATGCTGGCGACTATCCATCCGGAAGCGCAGAAAATGACCACGTTGGCTTCGATCGAACGCGAATACAGCTTGAGCGAAATCGCCATCATGACCCGCGCCGGCGCGGCCCGCATTATCGGCTTGAAAGACCGCGGCGCATTGAGCCCCGGCAACTTCGCCGACATCACCGTCTACACCGAAAACGCCGACCGCCAAGCGATGTTCACCAAGCCGGATTACGTGTTCAAGGACGGCGAATTGGTGGTCAAAGACGGCCAAGTCGTAAAAGTCACCTGGGGCACCACCCACATCGTCAAACCGGAATACGATCTGTCGATAGAAAACGAGTTGAAACCGTATTTCGATAAATACCTGACCATGAAACTGGGCAACTTTAAAATCAGCGACGACGAAATAAGCGAAGACGGACGCGGAAGTTTGACGGCGCATCCGTTGAGAGGTGCAGCATGATCATTAATGGCGTAACCATCGACAAAACCTTCGCCGAAGCCTTCCCGATGAAGGCGACGCGGGCGATTATTACGGCCCAGAACGAGAAGTGGGCGATGATTTCCGCGCAAGCCATGACCGGCTTTGCCACCTCGGTAATTGCCTGCGGCTGCGAGGCAGGCATAGAGCGCGTGTTGAGCCCGGACGAAACCCCGGACGGGCGCCCCGGCGTATCCATCATGATTTACGCGATGGGCGGTAAGGGCCTAGCCAAGCAATTGGAAACCCGTGCCGGCCAGTGCGTGTTGACCTCGCCGACATCAGCCTTGTTCGCCGGCATCGCAGGCGGCAAGCCGATTCCGCTGGGTAAAAACCTGCGCTTCTTCGGCGACGGCTTCCAGATTGCCAAAAAAATCGCCGGCAAGCGCTACTGGCGGGTGCCAGTGATGGACGGCGAGTTTCTGACCGAAGCCACTACCGGCATGGTCGATGCGGTCGGCGGCGGCAATTTTCTGGTGTTAGCCGAATCGCAACCGCAAGCCCTGGCGGCTTGCGAAGCGGCGATCGACGCGATGAAAAAAATCCCCAACGTGATCATGCCCTTCCCCGGCGGCGTGGTGCGTTCCGGCTCCAAGGTCGGCTCCAAATACAAAGCCTTGAGTGCGTCGACCAACGATGCCTTCTGCCCGACCTTGAAGGGCGTGACCAAGACCGACCTGTCGGCGGAAATCGAGTCGGTGATGGAAATCGTCATCGACGGTTTGTCCAAAGAAGACATCGACAAGGCGATGCGAGTCGGCATTCAAGCGGTCTGCGAACTGGGCGCGGCCAACGGTATTAAGCGCATCAGCGCCGGCAACTACGGCGGCAAACTCGGCCCGTTCCACTTCCATCTACAGGAGATCATGGCATGACCACGTTGACCTTCACTCTGATAGAGACGCCACTGCCGGTGCAACGCGTCGATATGTCACCGCTGGTCTGCCAAAAATTGGCCGGTTTGAGCCTGGACCAGATCGCCGCGATCGAATTGCAGTCCGGCAAACGCAAACTGCGGGTCGATCAATTGTTTCACATTAACGGCAGCAATCCCGACGACATCAGCATCGTCGGCAGTACCGATAAACTGGATTTCATCGGCAAGGAACTCGCCAACGGCAGCATCAGCGTGCAAGGCGACGCGGGCGCTTATTTGGGAATGCAAATGAAGGGCGGCACGATTTCGGTGATCGGCGATGTCGGCATTTACGCGGCTTGCGAAATGAAAAACGGCCTGATCCAAATCGAAGGCAATGCTGGCGATTTCGTTGGCGGCGCATTACCCGGCAACAAGCAAGGCATGAAGGGCGGCACGGTTTTGGTCAAAGGCAGTGTCGGCCAGCGCTGCGGCGACCATTTGCGCCGCGGCCAGATTCTAGTCGAAGGCGATGCCGGCGACTATTGCGGCTCCCGCATGGTGGCCGGCACGATCGCGGTGATGGGCAAGGTCGGCCGTTACGCCGGCTATGCAATGCGCCGAGGCACCTTGTTGCTGTGGAATCAACCGCAATTGCCGGCCACCTTCAATGATTGCGGCTCGCATACCCTGGCATTTCTGCCCATGTTGTTCGCGTCGTTCAAAACCCTGAACTCCCGCTTTGCCGACAACGGCGTCGCTTTCAACCGGGTCAGACGCTTCGGCGGCGACATGGCGGAAACCGGACGCGGCGAAGTGTTGGTCAAGCTATAAAATCGCAGACTCCTAGCCGATTTCGTTCCTTGCCGGAGATATGGTTAGACCGCTAACCACCGCCAACCACGACCGCGACAGTGCCGGGCTAAAATACGTGTATCCGGTGATGTCGCGGCGGGCGGGCGGGCTATCGATAGGCATCAACTTCAACCCAAATAACGCTTGCAACTGGCGTTGCGTGTATTGCCAAGTCCCCAATCTTACTCGCGGTGCCGCGCCCACCCTGGATTTCGAGGTACTCGAACGGGAATTGCAGGGCTTTTTGGAGTGGGTGTTACATGGCGACTTTTTCGATGCTTACGATGTCGCCGCCGAACAGCGCGTCGTCAAGGACATTGCGATCTCCGGTAACGGCGAGCCGACCAGTCTAAAATCCTTCGACCGAGCCATCCGCCTGATAGGAGCGATCGGCGTGGAAACCGGCATATTGCCGGCCGGCAACTTGGTATTGATCAGCAACGGCAGCCTGGTACATCAAAAACCTGTCCAAGCCGGACTAGCCGAATTGGCGAATTGCGGCGGCGAACTTTGGTTCAAGCTGGACAGTGCCACTAGCGCTGGCCGAAACTTGCTGAACCACGCCAAATTGAGTCAAGCCAAGCTGATCGAACATCTGCAAATCGCCAGCGATTTATGCCCAACCAAATTGCAAACCTGTATTTTGCATTATCGACAGGCTTGGTCCGAGGCCGAAAAAGCCGCGTATTTGGCCTTGCTGGCGGAACTGAAATCCAGAAACATTAAAATCGCGAAGATACTGTTGTACAGTCTGGCTCGACCGTCGTTGCAACCGGAGGCAGGTGAGTTGAGAGGCGCCGATTTAAGTGAAATGACGAGTTTTGCCGCCGACATCGAAGCGCTGGGCTACGATGTCGGCGTCAGCCTTTAGGCTTTGACGTCGAGAAGAGCCCCGACCATTTTTTCGTGGGTCTTCAGTAATTTGACGCCTGCGGAATTCTCCAGCTCGGCTTCCTTCAAACTGACGATAGGTTTAAACAATTCGGTCGGCGCGATATCTTGCGAGCCGCCGACTTCGTCTTTTTGGACAGGCAACGTAGCGATGGTTTGAGCGGCCGTGGCCGCTTTCTGCTGAGCGTTGCTGATCAGGTTGGTGGCACTATTCAGTACATTGCTAATCATGGCGTACCTCCTGCAAATCAAGTTTGCATCATACCGCTAGTCATAGCGGCCGCCTAGGCGGAAACTTGAATTTCCGGTGGTTTATCCAATGACGATCACAAAGTCAGCGACGGAACCTATCGAACAGTTTTTTGTAAACGTCCAGTAAAACCGGCAAGCCGTGCTGATTGAACAGCCGCCAAGCGTAACCGACCAACCGAATCAACCCGCTCATCGCGCGTTCCACCGCGCGGTCGCCACCCAGTTGCTTGAATTTGGCTTCGACAATCCTACTCCATTGCGGCTTGGGCTCGCCTTGGCTATCAACAAACACTTGGTTGTACGCCCACATTTCCAACACCGAAACCAACCACATAAACCCAAAAGAGATGGCCATGCCGGCACCGGCAAATATCACCAGCCAGGCAAACATCGGATTGAGCTTAGTCAACCACCACGACAAAATATCCACCAGCAGAAACACATAGGGCATGCCGATCGCGATCGACTTGTATTTCAGCGTACTGGTCTCGGAAAAGCTAAAGATTAGTCCGACCAACATAAAGATAAAGCTAATGCCGAACAAGTGGATATGCGACACCCTGGTCAGCGAGGTGAACGTGGCGCCTTCGTCTTCCTTGGCCAATTCCTTTAAGACGTTGAAGTCGCTAAAGTCCGGCAGCGAAGCCTCTTTGTTGTGGCACATCACACAGCGGCTCTCGATGATTTTATCGATACCGTCATCGACAAAATCATCCTTGTCGGCACCGTCCCGCACCCATTGGATGATGGCAAACCGCTCTTTCTCCGAGGCATTGTCCTTCATCGAGCCGTTCAATTTCGTCTCCAGCATCGTGCCGGACCGATTCCCGTAGTAACTATAAACGATGTCGTCTATCGACAAGCCGAACTTGCCGTCGGCCAAACCGTGCGTAAACAGAATCTGGATCAGCGCGACCAGATAACCCACCGCGACCGTTGTCAAATAACCGGTAAACAACACCTTAACGGGGATATCCAACTGCCTTAACGTAGAAAATTCGCGGGCCATGCGGTCCTCCGGGAGAAGTGAAGGTTTATTATAACTGTGTTAAAACTCGAGATTTTGAAATAGACTGTTAACGATTGACAAAAAAAAGGCCCTTGCGAACAAGAGCCTGTTTCGATTCTTCCGAAACTGAATTATTTCGGCTGAACGTTGGCGGCAGTCAGGCCTTTGGGACCGGATTCAATTTCAAATTCCACCGATTGCCCAGGGGACAGAGTCTTAAACCCTTCGCCCAAGATCACCGAATGGTGGACGAAAACATCTTCCTTACCTTCGGAAGGCTCGATAAACCCAAACCCTTTGGTGTTGTTGAACCACTTTACAGTGCCTGTTGCCATACAAAAACTCCTACGAATTAAAACCAAAATTTACCCGAACAAACCGCCGCGCTCACGGATTTCACCCGTCGAGCCACGTCATTTCGGCGAATCGAGTCTCGGCATTGTACTGTGATTTATTCGGCATGACCACTGAGCACGACCACACCGCCATCACCGGCCGGCCATTCAAAATATTAGCGATTTTTAATATATAGCCGCTTGAAATCGCTCGTCCACCGCCCCATCTCAGCGGCAACATCATTACAATCGAGGTACCTACCATGCGTATGGACAGACTCACCAGCAAATTCCAGCAAGCGCTCGGGGACGCTCAAAGCTTGGCTTTGGGCAAGGATCATCAGTTCATCGAACCGCTACACGTCATGCTGGCCTTGCTGGACCAGGAAGGCGGCAGCATTAAACCTTTGCTGCAACAGATTGGCGTACAGGTCAATACGTTTCGCGGCGATCTGCTGAAGGAAATCGACCGGCTCGCCAGCGTTTCCGGCGCGGGCGGCGACGTGCAAATTTCCAACGAACTGTCCCGGACGCTCAACCTGACCGACAAATTGGCGCAAAAACGCAAAGACGCCTACATCTCCAGCGAATTGTTCTTGTTGGCGGCGTTGGAAGGCGGCGGCACGCTACAAAACTTGCTGAAACGCGCCGGCGTGACCGCGCCAGCCGTCGAAAAAGCCATCGAAAATCTGCGCGGCGGCCAAGCCGTTAACGACGCCAATGCCGAAGATCAACGCCAAGCCCTGAAAAAATACACGATCAATCTGACCGAACGCGCCGAGCAAGGCAAACTCGATCCAGTAATCGGCCGCGACGACGAAATCCGCCGTACGATCCAGGTGTTGCAACGCCGCACCAAGAATAACCCGGTATTGATCGGCGAACCCGGCGTCGGTAAGACGGCCATCGTCGAAGGCCTGGCCCAGCGCATCGTCAACGGCGAAGTGCCGGAAGGCATCAAGGGTAAGCAATTGCTGTCGTTGGACATGGCGGCGCTGATCGCCGGCGCCAAGTTTCGCGGCGAATTCGAGGAACGCCTGAAAGCGGTGCTCAACGACATCGCCAAACTCGAAGGCCAGGTGATTCTGTTCATCGACGAACTGCACACCATGGTCGGCGCCGGCAAGGCCGAGGGCGCGATGGATGCCGGCAATATGCTCAAGCCGGCCCTGGCACGCGGCGAACTGCATTGCGTCGGCGCCACCACGCTAGACGAATACCGCCAATACATCGAAAAAGACGCCGCGCTGGAACGCCGATTCCAAAAAGTCTTGGTCGACGAACCCAACGTCGAAGACACCATCGCCATCTTGCGCGGTTTGAAGGAACGCTACGAAATCCACCACAGCGTCGACATCACCGACCCGGCCATCGTCGCGGCGGCGATGCTGTCGCACCGCTACATTTCCGACCGGCAACTGCCGGACAAGGCCATCGACTTGATCGACGAAGCCGCCAGCCGGATTCGGATGGAAATGGATTCCAAACCGGAAGCGATGGATAAACTCGACCGACGCCTGATCCAGCTCAAGATCGAACGCGAGGCCTTGAAAAACGAAACCGACGCCGCCTCGAAAAAGCGTCTGGAAACCTTGCAGGACGAGATCGGCGAACTGGAAAAGGAATATTCCGATTTGGATGAAATCTGGAAAGCCGAAAAAGCCGCGCTGCAAGGCACCGCCACGATCAAGGAAAGACTGGAACACGCCAGACTGGAGTTGGAAGCCGCCCGCCGCGCTCAAGATTACGCGAGGATGTCCGAACTGCAGTACGGCGACATTCCCAAACTGGAAAAGGAACTGGATCTGGCGTCGCAAGCCGAGATGCAGGAAACCACGCTGTTGCGCAGCAAGGTCACCGAAGAAGAAATCGCCGAGGTTGTCTCCAAATGGACCGGCATTCCGGTTTCGAAAATGATGGAAGGCGAGCGCGAAAAGCTATTGCGGATGGAAGACGAATTGGCCAAACGAGTGATCGGTCAGACCGAAGCCCTGAAAGCCGTCAGCAACGCGATCCGCCGCTCGCGGGCAGGATTGTCCGATCCGAACCGTCCCAACGGGTCCTTTTTGTTCTTGGGACCGACCGGCGTCGGCAAAACCGAACTGTGCAAGGCCCTAGCCGAGTTCATGTTCGACACCGAGGAAGCGATGGTCAGAATCGACATGTCCGAATTCATGGAGAAACATTCGGTCGCCCGCCTGATAGGCGCGCCGCCGGGCTATGTCGGCTACGAAGAAGGCGGCTATTTGACCGAGGCGGTGCGCCGCAAGCCTTACTCGGTAATTCTGCTCGACGAAATCGAGAAAGCCCATGCCGACGTGTTCAATGTGCTGCTGCAGGTACTGGACGACGGCCGTTTGACCGATGGCCAGGGCCGCACGGTGGATTTTAAAAACACCGTGGTGGTGATGACCTCTAACCTGGGTTCACAGATTATCCAAGAGTTGGCGGGCGAGGAGAACTACGGCGACATGAAAGACGCGGTAATGGACATCGTCGGCCAGCATTTTCGGCCGGAATTCATCAACCGGGTTGACGAAGCCGTGGTGTTCCATCCGCTCGGCCAGGGCCAAATTCGCGCGATCTGCAAAATACAGATCGACTTGCTACGGAACCGTTTGGCCGAAAAGGATATCGAGCTGGAGGTCAGCGAAACCGCGCTGGATTTGCTGGGCGAATCCGGCTTCGATCCGGTTTACGGCGCGCGACCGCTGAAACGGGCAATCCAACGCCAATTGGAAAACCGTCTGGCCAACGAAATTTTGTCCGGACACTACCTTCCCGGCGACACCGTCAAGGTCGATCGCGCGGCGGACGGCCTGACCTTCGGCAAATAACGCCAAGGGCCGGTCCGGAATGCTTTCCGCCGACCGGCCCGTTCCCACCGGGTTTCGACTATCCGCCCGGCCTTCGGCTTGACTAAATCGACGGCTTGCTCTAGCTTCAATCTGGCTTGCATATCAACAATAACAATCAAGCCACCGCCATGAATCCAAGTATCACACCTCGTAGTGCGCGACCGACGTTTGCCCTCTTCCTCGCGCACGACGCCGGAGGTTCGGAACGATGAGCTTACGCATCGGTATCGTCGGACTCGGACGCATCGGCGGCGGTGTGCTCCGCAACAATTTTCTGAACGACCCCGCGGGTCGCTTCGACATTCGCGTGATCTGCGACGTGATGCCGATCGACCACGTCGCTTACCTGATCGCCCACGACAGCACCTACGGCCGGCCGCCGTTCGCGGTGGATCACGACGGTACCGACTTGCTGTTGGGCGAGCAGCGGATACGCTATCAACGCGTCGATCGCCGCCGTCGGCCGCCGGAGAACGACAGCTTCGGCATGCTGCGGCCCTTTGACCTGGACGTGTTGTTCGACGCCACCGGTACCGCGGCGATCGGCGACTTCCGAGCCTTGCTCGATCAGCGCGTCGCCAAAAAAATCCTCTGCACCTGGAACGTGGCGGGTTGCGACCTCAGTCTGGTTTACGGAGTCAACCAAGACGATTACGATCCGGCGCGTCACCATGTCGTTTCCGCCAGCACCTGCACCGGCAACGCCATGGTGCCGATTTGCGACATTCTCGACCGCCACATCGGCATCGACTACGCCCGTATCGTCACGATCCACCCGGAATTGTCGGACCAAAAAGTCCTGGACGGCTACCACCCTTCTTCGCAACTCGGCCGGGCCTGCGCGGTATCCATCGTTCCCACCGCCACCAACGTGGCCAAATCGACCGAACTGGTGCTGCCTCGGTTGGCCGGGAAGCTGGAAGCCCTGTCCTACAGAGTACCGACCGCCATCGTCTCGGTGATCGACATCGCGGCGGTCTTGGCCAGGGATTCCACTCCGGAAGAAGTCGCCAGCCTGCTTTGCGAGTATTCGAATAATCGCCTGTCTGGAATCCTGTCCTGCGAATACGGCGCGTGGGGGCACCAAAAAGCCAGCATCGACTACCTGGCTAGCCCCTATTCGGCGATCGTCCTGATGAAGCATTTAAGCCTCGGCAACCGTCGTCACCTGGGTCTGGCCCTGATGCACGACAATGAGTTCGGCTATTGTTGCCGGGTTCTGGATGTACTGGGCGTGATGGCCGCCAACCCGCCCAGCTAAAGCCTCCGCCATCCTCCGTCAAGCCCGCGCTCGGCAGGCCCCTTACCGCGCCGGTCGATATTTTTTGTCACAAACAGGTAATATATCGCTGCTAGATTAGCTAAGTCGTTGCTACCTAGCCTTTTATGGAACCTATATGCCCAACTTGAACATCCTGGTTGTCGAAGATGAAGAAGCTATCAGGGAAATGCTGGCCATGGTGCTGGAACAAGCCGAATTTCAAGTCATCTCCGCCGGTAGTGCCGAACAAGCCATGCAAGCCCTGGCCGACAACCGGGTGGATTTGATCGTGCTGGACTGGATGCTACCCGGCATTAGCGGCGTCGAGCTGGCCAAGCGCTTGAAAAACGAACCGGGCTTCAAGGAACTCCCCATCATTCTGCTCACCGCCCGTAGCGAAGAAGAAGATAAAATCCGCGGCCTGGAAATCGGCGCGGACGATTACGTCACCAAACCCTTCTCCCCAAAAGAATTGGTTGCTCGAATCAAGGCGGTGATGCGGCGCAGCGGCAAATTGTCGGAATCCGGCCAACTCAGCGTTGGCGATCTAACCCTGGACACCGAACAACATCGCTTGATGATCGGCGGCCGCAGTTTGGAAGTCAGCCCCACCGAATTCAGGCTGATGCAATTTTTCATGACCAATCCCGACAAAGTCTACAGCCGCACGCATTTGCTGGACCAGGTCTGGGGCCGAAGCGTCTATATCGAAGAGCGCACCGTCGACGTGCACATCCGCCGATTGCGCAAAATTTTGGCGACCTACGGCCGGGAAGAACTGATCCAAACCGTGCGCGGCTTCGGCTACCGGTTTTCGATGGCGGATTGACGTTAGATGCAGCGCTGGCAACGCGAACTGAATATCGTCATTGGCCTATTGATCCCCACGCTGCTGATCAGTGTGTTCTTCGGTCATCTGACCGAACTGCTACTGGCCGTCACGTTACTACTACTGACCAAACAAACCATCAGCATCAACCGCCTGGAGCGCTGGCTAAGCCAGGGCGGCGTTGGCGAACGCACTAACTTCAAAGGGATTTGGGGCGACATTTACTACCACTTGTATAAAATTCGTCGCAGTCAGAAACGCCGTAAGAAAAAGCTCGGCAAGATGTTGGACCGGTTCCGTAAATCCACCGACGCGCTGCCCGATGCCGTCGTCGTGCTGGGCAGCTACGGCGAAATCGAATGGAGCAACAAGGTCGCTCACGAATTTCTGGGCTTGAAAAAGTCCGATACGGGCCATCGGATTCCGAACCTGGTCCGCCATCCGCTGTTTATCCAATACCTAAAGGACCAGGATTACCGACAGAAGATCAGCATCCCCTCGCCGGTCAACGAAAACCTGATTCTGCAAATCGGTATCGTGCCCTACGGCAACGGCTTGCGTTTGCTGATGGCGCAAGACATTACCCACTTAAAGGCCATCGAGCGGATGCGCACCGATTTCGTCGCCAATGTGTCGCACGAACTGCGCACGCCGCTGACGGTACTACGCGGCTATCTGGAAACCCTGCAGGAAATGGAAAACGGTCCGAGCGTTTACACCCGCTCGTTTCAAAATATGTCGGCGCAAACCGAGCGCATGCAAATGCTGATCGACGATCTGCTACTGCTTGCCCGTTTGGAAAGCAAGGCTAAAAAGTCCGAATGCGTCCAGATTGCCGATCTGCTCGGCCAAGTCTGCCACGAGAGCGATTTACTGGAAAAAGACGAACGCCGGGTCACGCTGAGCCTCGCGAGTACCGCCAACCTGCGCGGCGATGCGCTGGAGCTGCGCGGCGCATTCAGCAATCTGCTAGGCAATGCCCTGAAGTATTCGCCGCCGCGCTCGCCGGTACATGTGCGCTGGGACAACTTGCCGGACGGTAGTGTGTATTTGGAAGTCGAGGATTTCGGCCAAGGTATCGCCAACCACGAAATCCCCAGGATTACCGAGCGCTTTTATCGTGCCGACGTCAAACGCAATCAGAAAATTGCCGGGACCGGCCTGGGTTTGGCCATCGTAAAACACGTGCTGGTGCGTCACGACGCCAAATTGGAAATCGAAAGCCAGTTAGGTAAAGGGAGTCGGTTTCGTTGCGTGTTCCCCAAGCAACGGCTGTGTTAAGTGCCGCTAAGCGCGAATTGATTGAAGAAGGCGTAACGCCCGGCTTCGCAACGGCGTAGCGCGTGAATCGCCGAGCGCTGCAAGCCTTCGGCATCCGAGGCATCGACAGGACTCAACGCGATCCCGATACGGCAATTCAACAAGCCGGTCGCCTCCACCCCCGCATAAGGTTTAGCCAAAAGCTCGGCCAAATGGCCGGCCAATTTGGCAATACTATCGAGCTTATCCAACTCGGTCAGCAAAACGGCGAACTCCGCGCCGTCCAAACGGGCGACGATATCGGTTTCGCGAATGCCGCCCACCAAACGTTGCGCCACTTCCTGCAACACACTATCGCCTTTCGCGTAGCCCAGGCTTTCGTTAAGTTCCTTGAAACCGTCGAAACTGACGATCATCAACGCCAATAGCGCACCACTACGTTGGGATTTTTTGACTTCCTGATCCAAGCGGGCATACAACATCCGGCGATTCCCAGCACCGGTCAACGGGTCGAAATTGGCCTGCTGCCACAATTGCTCTTCAGTCAGCTTGCGGTGAGTAATATCGAAAAACACCCCGATCCGCCGCAGTTCCAAGCCGTTGCGATCAAATATCGTGTTAATCGTTAACAGCTCCACATAGAGTTCGCCATTTTTCCGGCGATTCCATATTTCGCCCCGCCATTGCCCGGTCGCTTGAATAGCCGCCCACATTACTTGAAAAAATGCCGCATCGTGGCGCCCCGAACCGAGCATCCTGGCATTTTTACCGATGACTTCCTCGGCCGCATAACCGGTAACATCTGCGAAAGCCGGATTTACCGAGACAATAAGCCCGTCGAGGTCGGTAATCATCATCGCCTCGCTGCAACCTTGGTAGAACAACATCGCCAATTGCCGGTCTTCCTCGGCCAATTTAGAATCAGTCACATCCTGAACGATTCCCGCCATCCGGGCGGGGCGACCTGGCAGGTAGCAGCCGGCGATCCGAATCCAACGCTTTTCGCCATCCGCGCGGCGGATCTCGCATTCGATATCGCAATTGGCGGCCATTCCGATCGCTTGTTGAAAACGCGCGTCCACCGCTTCGCGATGGCCCGGCAACACGTGATCGAGCAACATCTGGTAACTCCAGACCCTACGCATTTGCGAATACCCGAATATCCGATCATGGGTTGGCGTACGTTGCACGTCCTTGCTAGCTAGATCTAAGTCCCACGCGCCAGCGCCGATGGTATCCAACGCAAATCCCATTCGGGCTTCGCTCTGCCGCAAAGCCCGCGTGTACTGTTCTTTGTCGAACAGCATTAACGCGAGCGGGATCCCGACCGCCGCGAAAATCAGTAGATAAAACCAGATACTCAGCAAGCCTTCCTGGACACCGTTGCCGACAAACGGCCCAACGCCGTGCTCGAGGCCCCATAAGGATTGCACCGCGGTCATCGTGATTAACAAGGTTACGCCGTGGCGGCCGAATCGGGCCGCCGCCCAAATGACAAACATAAAAGGCCAGTAGGATTTGGCGAAATCGCCGAACAGATCCGGCCACCACGCCAAAAACACCGTTTGACCACATACCGCGCTAAGCGCGATAAAAGCGAGTGTTTCAGGCAAGCGCTTGGGCGCAAACCAATCCAAGGGCCAATCCTTCCAAATCAGTACCAACGGTGTTAACAATGCCATGCCGAACACATCGGCCATCCACCAGTGCAGCATACTGTCGAACGCACTATCCAGCGCCACATGACCGGCGAACAGCAATATCATCGGCCCGATTAACGCGCTGAATCCGGCACTAAACAGGGCGGCAATGCCCAACCAGACGAAGTCGCGCGGATGTTTCAGAGCTGGTGAAAAGCCAGAGTGGCCGGATAAAAACCAGGCACCCAACCAGGACTCCAACGTGTTACCGACAGCAATGCCGGCGGAAATAGCCAAGGAATCGTCTACCAACAGCCCCGCCAGCAACGCACCGACAAAAACGGCCGGAACGAAGCGCCATCCCCCCAAGATAATTGTAACCAAGCCCAATCCGGACGGAAACCAGACCAAGGTGACGCCACTGGCGTCGGAAAAAAAAGCCAACACCAGCTTGGCCAGTGCCGCATATAGCAGGGCAACCCCGATAACCTTCAAGAATACAGTGACGCCGGATTGTGATTTCATAACGTGACACGGAAAGACACCTGTCCAGAAGTGTACAACAACCGCCCTCATTCACCAGCCCGCGCCCGGCGATTTTTTGCGAGCCGAGTCCGGAAACAAAAACCACCGCCAAAGTTCGCCATGCCTCTATAATTGCCGGCATTTTTGACCCTGCCAAAGAGGTGGACATGATTTCGGAAACCGTTATCGAGCTATCGCGCGGCCAATTCGCGATGACGGCAATCCAGCATTTTCTGTTCATGCCGGTCAGCCTCGGACTATCGTTGCTGCTCGCCCTGCTGGAAACGCTATCCGTCCGCGACGCCCGTTATGCCGCTCTAGCCGCATTCTGGGTCAAACTGTTCGGCATCGGCATGGCACTGACTGCGGCAACCACATTGATCTTGCTCTGCCAATTCGGCAGTCACTGGGCGTATTTTGCCCATTATGCCGGCGATACGATCGGCTTGGCACTTTTGACGGCCTGCGCCGGCTTTTTCGTCACGGCTCAGGCGACCGGCCGTTTACTGTTCGGCGAGCAATGCTTGCCCGGCGTCCGCCGCGCTCTGCTGGCGTGGACCGCGTGTCTGGGTTGCCATGTCGCCCTGCTGGGATTCGTGGCGGCAAATGCCTGGATGCAATACCCAGTCGGCAGCGGCTTCAATCCGCAAACCTTACGGCTGGAATTGACCGATCCGGCCAGTTTGTTTCGAAATCCGGTGATGACTGCAAAATTCCTGCACGCGGCGTTGGCTGGCTACGCAAGCGCCGCCGGGCTGATATTGTCGGTTAGCGCGCTTTGGCGGCGGCAAGGCCGCGAGAGCGGGGCGGCGGCGCTGGGCCACCGATTAGGCGGCGTGATGGGCCTGACCGCCGTGCTGGCAACGATGGCGCTCGGCGATACCGGCATTTTCCAACCCAACAGCCTACAAGCGGGTAAATTCGCGGCTATTCACGGCCTGCCGCCCGACGACTTGATCGCCGAGCATGCCCGACGTACTCTCAACGGCATCGGCGCCTACGAAAAGCTCCAAGCGATCCGCGACGACAACCACGAACCGCGGCTGCTCGCCGATTTCGCCGCCACCCAGGCCGACCTGGGCCATGCCTTATTGCTAAAACATTGGAAAGACGGTGTCAGCGGCGCCAGCGAAGCGCAGATTCAACAAACCGCGCGGGCCAGCGTGCCGCCGTCCGAGCCCATCCGTTGGGGCTACCGAGTCATGGTCGGCTGCGGCGTTTTGCTGGCTCTCAATTTTCTGGCCGGTATCGCCTTCGCGTTCGGCTGGCTAGGCTCCCCCGCGATATTAAAACTCAACTTTTACGCCTTGCCGCTACCTTGGTTGGCCAGCGGCGCCGGTTGGTTTATTGCCGAATACGGCCGCCAACCCTGGATCATCGCCGACGCGCTGCCGACATGGCTGGGCGTATCGCTTGGCAACCCGAGCGATTTATGGACCGGCCTAGGCCTTTACGCGCTGGCGTACGGCGGTTTGTTGAGTCTGGCGCTAATCCTGGTCAAACGAGCCGTCACCGACGGCCTCGGTGCAATCTCGGAGGAAAATCGTCATGACGCTTGATTATTCGATTCTTCGGTTAGCGGCCTGGGCGCTGCTCAGCCTGTTTGCGATCGGCGTCAGCCTAACCGTCTTGGCCGAGCTCGGCGCGGCCAGTTTGCTACCGACGTTAAACGCCAACGAATCGCAACGACGAGCCTTAACCGCGCAATGGGCGGCCGTTACCGCCGGCAATCTGGCTTGGCTGGCGGCGTTGATCGCACTGGTGTTTTTCGGCTGGCCCAGCGTTTACGCGGCGGTGTTTTCCAGTTTTCAAACCTTGTTACCCTTTGTATTGATTCCACTCGCGCTTAGGCCGTTTGCTTTGTATGTCCGCGCCGGTTTGCCTGCCAATTGGTTGGAAAAATGGGACAGGGGCTTGTCTCTCGGGGCGTTGCTGCCGACCTTTCTGCTCGGCGTGATGATAGGCAACCTGATCAAGGGCATTCCGTTTCATCTGCAAAGCGATATGCGGATCGCGCTGCTCGGCAACTTGGGCGGTTTGTTCAACCCGTTTTCAATGTTGGTCGGCGCTGTCGCGTCGGCGGCCGCCGCGAGCTTGGGCGCACTCCAATTACAATTGCACGGCGACTCGGAAATTTCCGAGCGTGCCAAGGCCCTCGCCCTTCCGTTGGGCTTAGCCTTTTTGAGTCTATTCGCCTTGACAGGACTGTGGATCACGCACCTCGAAGGCTACCACGTCACCACCGACATCGCACCGCTCGGACCGTCCAACCCGCTCAGCAAATTCGTCAGACGCGGCGACGGCCTTTGGCTGGACAATTACGAACACGAACCCTCGTTGATCGCGATACCCTCGCTGGTTTTTATCGCCGGTATCGCGATGCTGATCTGTTCGCGCCGTGATAAAGCCTATTGGGCTTCCCTGGCCGCCGCGGTGGCGATGGCGATGCTGGTACTGACGGCAGGCGTGTCGCTCTTTCCGTTTTTGGTCCCGTCCAATATGTCCTTGAACAGCTCGCTAACCCTTTGGGACGCCAGCGCCAGCGAAACCGGGCTGCGCGCGTTGCTAATGTTCGGCGGGATACTGTTTCCGTTGATGGCGATTGCCAGCCGCTGGCGTTAGCGGGAACCCGATGAGTTTGTATCGCTCGAACAAACCTGATAAAACCTTAGTTTCCTGACAACTATAACTACAAAAAGGTAGGCGCAATATGAAGAAAGTCCTGAACCACACCCTGATCGGCGTACTGGCGTTTATTCCGATCATGGTCATCGTCCAAATCGTCCTGTTCGTCAAAGACCGGCTGACCGATTTATTTCAATTCGTTTACGGCTATTCGGACAACTATCTGGTGACCTTTCTACTATTCGCCGCCAGTTTCGCGACCATTACCTACGTCGGCCACCGGGTCAGCCTGGGCCGATTTTCGATTATCGCGATGTTCGAGCACCTGATCGAGCGGATTCCGCTGCTGAGCACCATCTATCGGGTCACCAAAAAATTGGTCAACATGATCGCCGGACATCAGCTTCAGGAACCGCGCGAAGTGGTTTACGTCGAGTACCCGAAGGAAGGCATTTGGGTACCGGCCTATGTCACCAACAAAACCGACGACCGCTACGTGTTGTTCGTACCGACCTCGCCCAACCCAACCTCCGGCTTCGCGGTCATCGTCCACGAATCGAAAGTAATTAAATCGGAGATGAGCATCGAACAAGTCACCAGCTTCATCATCAGCGTCGGCGCCGATTTCGAAAAAGTCGCCGAAATTAAAAAGCTGCCGAGTTAAACCGGTTCGTTCAACGATAGCGCTCAGCCGACCATTTCCCGACAATGACCGACGGCGCCGACACCCTCGCCGCGCGCTTGGGCGCCGCTTTGAAACGGCGAGGCTGGCGCATCGCCGTCGCCGAATCCTGTACCGGCGGAGGGATTGCCCATGCCATTACCGAGGTTGCCGGTAGCTCGGAATGGTTCGACAGAGGTTTTGTGACCTACAGCAACGCCGCCAAGGCGGAGTTGCTGGGAGTGCCGCAAACGACGTTGGACGGTGCCGGGGCGGTCAGCCCGGAAACCGCGCTGGCGATGGTGGCCGGCGCGCTCAGCCATAGTCAAGCCGATTTGGCCCTGGCGGTCACCGGCATTGCCGGCCCGGGCGGCGGCACGCCGGATAAGCCGGTTGGCTTGGTGTATGTCTCGCTACAAACCAGCGGCCAACCTGCCAGCTGCCAACGTAAACACTTCCAGGGTACCCGCCACGAAATTCGCCAACAAACCGTGGATTTCGCGTTGCAATGGGCTTTACAAACCGCCGCTGTGAGTTAGATATTCCCCTACTTTCGCGCAACTTGTAAGAATTTGCTTACAATTCCCGAGACTCCAACTGCGCAACGCGCCCGAATCGCTGATCCGCACACCATGACTATCGTCCCGGCACTTCAAGCCTTTTTCGGAACCACCAGCCAAGATCATCGACGCTGGTGGGGACCGGTCGCCGTCGGCATCGCTTACTATTTGGGCGCGGTATTGGGCGTCAAAGCCTCGGTCATGTCCGAGGGCATCGCAATTTTCTGGCCGCCGAACGCATTTCTGCTGGCGGGTTTTTTGCTGAACCCTCTTAGGATGTGGCCCGCCTACGCGCTAGCGGCGATACCGGCCGAGATCGCCGCGGATCTACCAACCTTCCAACTGCATCAAGCCTTGTTGTTCGTCGCGGTCAACATTCTGGAAGCTCTGATCGCAGCCGGCTTGATTAAGCTCACCTGCCGCTGGCCGTTCAGACTGGACACCCTTCGCCAAGTCGCGATGTTTGGCCTATTCGCTCTGATCATGGCCAGCGGGGTTGCCGGCCTGTTCGGCGCCGCGGTTTACGTGACGACCTCGGCCGACACGGTCTCTTTTTGGAGCGAATGGCGTATCTGGTGGTTTGGCGACAGCCTGGGATTGCTGACGATCACCCCGGTGTTGTTGGGCTGGCTACAGGTTCAATCGAATCTGTGGGACACGCCCCCGGCCGACAGGCCGTTCGAAGCCGCCTTGTTGTTAGCCGCCACGTTACTGGTCGGCTTGTGGGTTTTCTCGTTGCCGGACTATCTGACTACCCGTTATCCGGCCAGCCCCATCCTGATGTTGCCGCTAACGATCTGGGCCGCGGCCCGCTTCGGACTGCGCGGCGCGGCGTCCCTGAATCTACTGATCGCTATGATCGCAATTGCCGGCACGGTTGCCGGTCGCGGCCATTTCGTGTCGATGAATCAAGCCGACAATGTCCTCCGCTTGCAAGAATATCTGGCGGCCTTGGCGTTTTCATCGTTGGCGCTCGCCGCGCTACTACAAGAATTGCAGCAACAAAACGTCCGGCTGCGCGCACTAAGCCGAGCGGTCGAAACCGTGTATGCCGGCATCGTGATTACCGATCCGACCAGCCAGGACAACCCGATTATTTACGTCAACAAAGGCTTCGAAGCCATCACCGGCTACCGACGCCGCGACGCGATCGGCAGAAACCCGCGCTTCTTACAAGACCCCGGCGCGGATGCTCACAAAATTCAGGCGCTGCGTAGCGCGATAGAACAACGCCAACGCATACGCTGCACGCTGCGCAATCGCCGTAAGAACGGCAGCTTGTTTTACAACCGGATGACGATAGACCCGGTGTTGGACGAAGCGGGGCGCGTTAGCCATTTCATCGGGGTTCTGCACGACATCACCGACATCGTCGCCGGCGAGCAAGCTCTGCGAAACGCCCATCGAGAACTGGAATTGATCAATCTGGACCTGGAAAACCGTATCGAACAACGCACCCGCGAATTGAAATCGGCCAACGAGCAACTGGCAATGCTGGCCGCCACCGATCCGTTGACCGGGGCCTACAATCGCCGCCACTTCATGACCCAAGCCAACGCCGAACTCAAACAGGCAAACCGGCACGGCCGAGCACTGTCGTTAATCGCACTGGACATCGATCACTTCAAACAGATTAACGACCATCACGGTCACGGCGTTGGCGATCGCATTTTGATCATGTTGACCGAAACCGTGATGCCGATTTTACGGCCACGCGACTTATTCGCCCGTTTCGGCGGCGAGGAGTTTTGCGTATTACTGCCGGAAACCGGCGTCAAGGAAGCCGGCGCAATCGCCGAACGTCTGCGGGCCGCGATCGCCGAACTGAGTTTCTCGAGCGGGAATGCCGCGCCAATTCAATTTACCATCAGTGCCGGCGTCGCCGAATGCCAGCCCCATGCCTTCGATATCGACACGGTACTGGAACTGGCGGATCGCGCGATGTATGTTGCCAAGCAGGCCGGTCGCAATACCGTCAGAATTCATTCGCCCTTGCAAGCCCCGCCCCGACCGGAACCCGAGCCCGCGTAACAACCCTGCCGGCCAAAAAGCTGCCACTCCAGCGCGCCGGTTGGGCTAAAATGCCGCCTCTGTTCATCCTGCGGAAGTTTCGCCATGTTGAAAAAATCCCTGTTTACCGTTCTCGTCGGCTTACTGAGCGCATGCGCCACCAGTCCTACCGGCAGGAGCCAATTCATTTACATGCCCGACAATCAGGTCGATCAAATGGGCTTGCAAGCCTTCGACAGTATGAAGAGCAAAAATCCGATCAGCCGCAACGCCGATTACAACCAGTTTGCGCAATGCGTTGCACTCGACCTGACCAAGCAAACCGGCGGACAGTGGGAAGTCGTGGTCTTCGAAGACGAAACCCTGAACGCGTTCGCCCTGCCCGGCAACAAAATCGGCGTTCACACCGGTCTGATCAAGCTAGTCGACAATCAAGACCAATTGGCGGCGGTAATCGGCCACGAAATCGGTCATGTGCTCTCCCGCCACAGCAACGAACGCTTGTCGCAAGAGACTGCGGTCAGTACCGGACTCTCGATTGTTCAAGCGGTTACCCAACCGCAGACGGCGCTCGGCCAGACGGCCTTGGGTCTACTCGGCGTCGGTGCCCAATACGGCGTGCTGCTACCTTATAGCCGGGTTCACGAAACCGAGGCCGATACGATAGGTTTGGATTTGATGGCTAAAGCCGGCTTCGATCCCCGCCAAAGCATCAATCTATGGAAAAAAATGGACCAAGCCTCGCAAGGCGGCCAGCCTATCGAGTTCATGTCCACGCACCCATCGCACGGTAGCCGCATCGACAATTTGAACCAACACATGAACCACGCTGTTCAACTTCAGCAACAAGCTAGGAGTCAGGGCAAACAACCGCACTGCACCAAATAATGAATCCGTATTTGTCTCAACTGCACCCCTATCCGTTCGAGAAGCTGGCTGCGTTAAAAAACGGCGTTGTGTCCCCTAGCGATCAACCCCATATTGCGCTGTCTATCGGCGAACCCAAACACGCCACGCCGCACTTCATCCAGGAAGCCCTGCTGCGTCATCTGCACGGGCTGACCCAGTATCCGACCACCAAGGGCTTGCCGGAATTGCGTCAGGCAATTGCCGAGTGGACTTGCCGACGCTTCGCGATTCCGGCCGGCGGCGTCGATCCCGAGACTCAGGTACTGCCGGTCAACGGCACCCGCGAGGCCTTATTCTCACTGGTACAGGCTGTGATCGATCCAGCCGCCAAGCCGGTGGTGATCATGCCCAATCCTTTCTACCAGATCTACGAAGGTGCGGCCTTGCTGGCCGGCGCCGAACCGTATTATCTGAACACCACCGAGGAAAACGGTTATCGGCCGGATTTCGACAGCGTGCCGGAAGCGATCTGGCAGCGCTGCCAGCTGATTTTCATCTGTTCGCCCGGCAATCCGACCGGCACGGTGCTGAGCGAGAGTGACCATCTGAAACTACTGGCGCTGGCGGAAAAACACGACTTCGTGATCGCCTCCGACGAGTGCTACACCGAACTCTACGACGACGAGGCGAACCCGCCGCAAGGCCTGCTGCAAAGCGCCTGGCACGGCGGCAACACCGCGTTCAAGCATTGCGTGATTTTCCAAAGCCTGTCCAAGCGTTCCAACGCGCCCGGCCTGCGCTCCGGTTTCGTCGCCGGCGACGCCGAGGTGTTGAAACAGTATTTCAAATACCGCACCTACCACGGCTGCCCGATGCCGGTGCCGACCCAACACGCCAGCATCGCCGCCTGGAACGACGAGGAACACGTCAAACACAACCGCCAGTTGTACCGCGACAAGTTCACCGCCTTCATCGATATTTTAAAAGACGTCTGCGAGATCAGCCGGCCGCCGGCCAGCTTCTATGTCTGGCTGAAGACACCAATTGATGACTGTGAATTTGCTAAACAATTGTTTGCCCAGCAGAACATTACGGTGTTACCGGGAAGTTATTTGTCGCGCGACAGCGGCGGCATTAATCCCGGTGCCTACCATGTCCGTATCGCCTTGGTTGCGCCGATCGAGGAATGTGTCGAGGCGGCGCAACGCATTAAAGCTTTTCTCAATGAAAACACCGCGTAGGATGTGCTGAACAACGTGAAGCGTATCGGTCGCGAACGATGCGCCTCCTTACGTCGGCACATCCTACATTTGTTTAATCCTTAAACTTAAGAAAACCATGTCAAACCTGGAAACCATCATCAACGACGCCTTCGAAAACCGCGCCGAAATCAGCCCGTCCACCGTCTCATCGGAAGTCCGCGACGCAGTCGCCACCGCATTGAACATGCTGGACAAAGGCGAAGCGCGCGTTGCCGAGAAAAAAGACGGCGACTGGGTCACCAACCAGTGGCTGAAAAAAGCCGTGCTACTGTCGTTCCGCATCAACGAAAACAAGGTCATCGAAAGCGGCGACGTGCGTTACTACGACAAAGTGCCGACCAAATTCGGTCAATACAGCGAAGCCGAATTTGCTCAAGCCGGCGTCCGCGTGGTGCCCAACGCAGTAGCCCGTTACGGTTCCTACATTGCCCCCGGCGCGATCCTGATGCCGTCCTACGTCAACATCGGCGCTTACGTCGATAGCGGCACGATGGTCGATACTTGGGTAACGGTCGGGTCTTGCGCACAAATCGGTAAAAACGTGCATTTATCCGGCGGCGTCGGCATCGGCGGCGTGTTGGAGCCGCTGCAAGCCAACCCGACCATCATCGGCGATAACTGCTTCATCGGCGCCCGCTCCGAAATCGTCGAAGGTGTGATCGTCGAAGATAATTGCGTGGTATCGATGGGCGTCTACATCGGCCAAAGCACCAAGATCTTCAACCGCATGACCGGCGAAGTCAGCTACGGTCGCATCCCGGCCGGCTCCGTGGTCGTCTCCGGCAACCTGCCTTCCAAAGACGGCAGCCACAGCTTGTATTGCGCGGTGATCATCAAGCAAGTAGACGAGA
This sequence comes from Methylomonas sp. MS20, assembly GCF_050275925.1. Taxonomy (NCBI): domain Bacteria; kingdom Pseudomonadati; phylum Pseudomonadota; class Gammaproteobacteria; order Methylococcales; family Methylococcaceae; genus Methylomonas; species Methylomonas sp. MS20. The sequence continues at coordinate 1,327,425 of NZ_CP189962.1, read as the reverse complement.
AAACCCGTAGCAAAACCGGGATTAATGAGTTGTTACGGGATTGATCGTCCTCGGTACTAAACTTTCTCCCGTGCGCCTCACGCGTTAAGATACGAAGCGCACGGACATTGATTGGGACTCCAGCTGGAACACAAAGTGGGACAGCCGAATCCCAGCCATATAGACCAAACAGCATTTTTTAATCCGAATGCCAAATACTTTAAGGAATAGTCATGCGGGTAGCGATCTTAGCGAAAAACGATTTTCGTAGTCCGCGATTTTTGGCCGAAAGCCTGACCCGAATGCTAACTAAGCTGGGTGTGGAGTTTGGCTACTTCCCGAATGCACTCGCGCAATTGGAAGCGATGTCTGAACGAAGCGCATCGACCCGGCATCGTTTCAAAGCAATTTGGGCGGATTTGCAAGGCATCACCCACACCTTACGTAGCTTTGACATTATCATCGTATCCGACACGATAGGAATCTTAGGCCGCCCACAAATCCTCCGCCCACTAAAACAACTCGACAAACCATTATTGTTCTACGAGGTTTTCGCTTACCAAGGCGCCCAATTTTGGCGGGACAAATTCGGGCCTACGGCACACCATGTATTCGACGGATTGTTGACGGTTAGCGGCATTCACGACATCGAACCATTAACAGATCGCCCGATATTCGAAATCGGTCTGGACATCACGCCGCAAGCGACCTTCTTAGCACAGCGACCTTTGACGGCAATGATCGATTTTCCTCGAGAAGGTTACACTGCAGCGCGGCAGACCCAGCTGGAAGCACTACAAACCCTAAATATTCCGGCTCTGGAATTGCGAGGTGAATACACTTTTAGCGAAATCGAAGCCATTTATGCCCAAGTGGGTGTCGCTTTCGTCGCATTTCCAGAGGCCTTTGGCTTACCGATCGTACAAATCCAATATCAAGGTGGATATATCGCCAGCCCTGCTGCAAGTTGGGTTAAACGCCACTCCTTACTTTCGAACGGTCACGTCTATCTCGAGGACAGCGACCGGAAATCATTCTCCAATAATTTTTTGATTTACGGTTCCAAAGACGAGTTGATCGAACAGCTAATCTCAATTAAAAACAATTACGACCCTTGGGCCGTCAGACAAACCATCCTAGAACAACAACCCCAATATATCCACGGCAATTTGAATGCTCTTTGCCGAGCCTTAAAATCCTGTATTTAGTATTCATTCAGCGTGATTTAAAAATAAAACTTGACAGGCTTTTCATAAAGAAGCCATTTCAAGACGGCGTCGTCTGAAAGGCAAGAAATCCACTGTTTACGCGAGCATATCGCATGTACATAGTTTAACCTTGCTTGCGCGACTGCCTAGCCATTCGTTACCGTAAGCTACATGAAAACCAACCTCGAAGGCTAAATTCGGCTTTTCAAACCGGCCTTATAATCACCAATTCAACACCTGCCAGGGCTTCATCTTGACGGGACAACATTGCCCTGGATGCCACGGCCAAAAAAGTGCGGCAATTACTCGCCTTTCCTTTTCGCTTCCCCAGCAATTAAGCGACTATTTCAGAAAACCCAATCGTTCCGCGTGAATTGTAAATGTCATCGCAAATTCCTCACCCTCGCTTAGGCTAAACGGTGCAGGTAAACCATCCGCGCCGAAACGACAACCGATAATCGGCTCGATGCAAACATACTCGGTACTTTTATCGCTCCACACGCCATACGCCAAACACAGCCCTTCCCGCAGCGGTGACAAACCACAGATCATTGCCACGGTATAATCGGCGGTACGAATTGTTGCCGGCTCCGCCAACGATGCCGCGTGGTGAACTTGCAGTTGATCGTGCGGCATCTCCGCGATGTCGATGTGCTCGGGGCCGATGTCGATAACACTGCCCGGCGAGACCGAAAAATAGGGATGAAACCCCGGCCGGATCCAAGCAATATCGGATAACGCTCGAATACGACAGGAGACCGTCAAGACTTTTCCGCCCAATCCGGCGTGTTCCGTCCAATCGGTGATCACTTCGACCTTGCCCCAATCGGTTTCGGCCGTGCCAGCCAAAGTTTTCCGGTGCGGCAAGGTGTTATCACAAGGGGTCATTCGGTATTCGCCATGTTTGATGGCAAACGGCGGCGGCAACGCTTCGAAATTCGGTATACATAAATAAACACCTCCACGCGAACCGCCATCCTGTTTATTCTGCAATGGGGCAATAACATCGGTGTCTTCCAACGGCCAATCGATTAATGTGCCTGTATCGTTAAAGTTCATAGTTAACAGCGCATCCTTTTCTAAGGTGTAATAAATTCAATCTTATAGCAATCATAAACAATGACTCCGCCAACCCATTCGAAATGTCCGGCAAATTAAGAAATCCAAAGCCTTGCATTTTTTACGGGGTTATTTTTTATTCTCGGTGCCGCGCGAAAGAGTTGCGTAAGGGTTCCGGGATGTTCCGGTCACGGAAAAGCGTAATTAATGCGACCAAAATGAGACACACTTTCTCAATGTCAATTTACCGGCCAGATCCATCCCGGCTCTGAAAGAATCACAATAGTAAAAACCGATTCAAACAAACCCCATAAAATAAAAACTTAAAATCGGAATGTTACGCTCAATATCGACAGGATAAACACCAAAAACCGTGGCAACAGGTATTATTCGAGGCTGAATGGTTTTCCGAATATTCCATTTACGGCATCTATGTTGAAGAGATTCTAAAACCCGCTAATATTCGCTTAATGACGACTCCGATTTATCAAGGCATCTGGAGTCAACAAGATTTCGAAAACCTCATTGCCGGAAATCTGCAACTCGACCCATCCGTGGTGTGTATAGCCGTGCAATCGAATTTATCGATAGCTCCGGAGGAGTATAGCGATCGACTTGACGACTTTATTCGACATCAACAATAAGCGGTATTCACTCGACGCTGTCGAAGACTTGCAAACGCCTGAACCCAACCGGGTTGGTCGAAAATTAGCCAACCCTAGCCAACATAGCTTCGAAATCCGCTACGCTCAACGGCTTGGCAAACCAATAGCCCTGGGCGAAATCGCAGCCGGCCGCGCTTAACAAGTCCCGCTGTTCTCGAGTTTCGACGCCCTCGGCTATCACTTGCATCCCCAAGCGGTGCGCCATCGTCACGATGGCTTTGCAGAGTACCAGATCGCTGGAGTCCGGCGCCAGATTACGCACAAACGATTGGTCGATTTTCAAGTAATCGATGTCGAACTTTTTTAAATACGACAACGATGAATAACCGGTACCGAAGTCGTCGATCGCTACTTGGATACCGGCATCCCGAAACGCCAATAGCTTGTTTGAAACCTGCTCGTCCGCATCCAGCAGCAAGCCTTCGGTGATCTCGACCACGATGCTGTGACCGGATAAACCCAAGCCGACCAAATACCCCACCCAGTCTTCGTCACCCTTGAATTGCAGCGGCGACTTGTTCACGCTGATTTGAAAATCGGCGCCATACGCGGCTTGCCAGACCGCGACCTGTTCGACCGCGCGCTCGAACACCCAGCCGCCTATCTCCCGGATCAAGCGGGTTTCCTCCGCCAGTGGAATGAATTCGGCCGGACTGATGAACCCGCGTTGCGGATGTTGCCAACGAATCAAGGCCTCGGCCTTGCGAATTCGCCCGGTCGCTAGCTCGACAATAGGCTGATAAACCAAATGGAATTGACCGCGGGCCAAGGCTTCGCGCAAATCGCTGGAAGTCCTGGAACGATGTTCGGCGGCGATTTGCAGGGCTGGCGTAAAATAGCGCCAGGCATTGCGCCCCTGGTTCTTGGCGGCGTACATGGCCTGATCGGCATATTTCAGCAGAGCGTCGATGCCGACGGCATCGTCCGGGAACAGGGCGATACCGATACTGGCGGACAGATAGCTGGCGGCCCCATCCAGCACGAAAGGCGCGGCCAATGTATCCAAAAACGTTTGCGCGGTTTGCTCGACGCATTCGTTGTCGGCGATGTCGGGCAAGATCAACGTGAACTCGTCGCCGCCCAAACGGGCCAATACGTCGTTTGGACCGGCGCAAGCCTGCAAACGCTCGCCGGCGGCCTTTAGCAGGGCGTCGCCATAGGCATGGCCGACCGTGTCGTTGACTTCCTTAAATCGATCCAGATCGATCAACAGCAGCGCCAACCGACCTCCGTTGTGGAGGGCGGCCTTGATCGCTTGCTCCAGACGGTCATAAAAACGGTTACGGTTCGGCAAACCGGTCAGCGCATCGTAATTCGCTTGCCGCCAAATGATTTCGTCACTGCGTTTCTTGTCGCTGAGGTCGGAAAAGATGCCCAGATAGTGACCCAGCTTCCCGTCTCCGCCGTTGATCGCGGTAATGCTTAGCCATTCGGGATAAACCCGACCGTCGCGGGCTTTGTTCCAGATTTCGCCTTGCCAATAACCGTTGGAGGCCAAGCTTTGCCACATTTTTTGGTAAAACGCGGGACCGTGCCGTCCAGCCGATAGCAGCGACGGATTCTTGCCCTTGACTTGGTCGAGCGCGTATCCGGTAATGCGGGTAAATGCTCGGTTGACCGAAACGATGCGGTTGCCGGCATCGGTGATCATGATCCCTTCGGTACTGTACTCGAACACCTTACCGGCCAGATGCAGCTGTTCATTGGCTCTACGCTGCTCCAGCACGATGCCGACAATGAAAGCGCCGATTTCCAACAACTTGTGATGGAACGGGCTAGGCAGGCGATGTTCGAAGCTGGACAGCGCGAACGAACCGATCACCCGGCCGCCCTTGCCTCGTATCGGCATCGACCAACAGGCACCGATGTTGAAATTGCAGGCCAGTTGGCGAAGGTCCTGCCAACGCGGGTCGGTATGGGTATTTTCGACGAAAACCGGTTCTCGCCGAAATACCGCGTTCCCGCAAGAACCCGCACCAGGTCCAGGTCGCAAACCGTTCAGTTGGGCGACGCCCTCGACCGGAACACTGGGCGCCGCGAACACGTGCAAACGTTGGCCTTCGTCGTCCAATAACATCACCGAAGCGACCGCATTGGGCAACAACTGCTCTTCCAGCAAACAAATTTGCCGACACACTTCGACGGCATCGTAACCCAGGGCCACCAACCGCAGAATATCCTGCTGCAATTGCAAGATACGGGCTTGATCGCCGCAATCTAATGCCATGTATTCGACACCTTGATTTGTTGCCTGAAATTCGCTGCCGGGATGGGTTTGCATGCTACTGTCGAGAGACTCCTTAACCGGCCGGCCAAGCGCCACAGCCTTATACCGGGCATTTTCGCATGATTTGCAGCGTTTTTTCGATATACCTCCGAAGGGTGGCTCCAAAAACGGGCAAGCGCCGCCACCCGGAAAATGGTACTCTAGAGGCAATCTGTTCAAGGATTCTCGCCCGACGCACGGAGCGTCCCGCCAACAGCAAACATTCCTTTCCGATCAACTCAATTCGAATCTAGCCATGGCCGAAAACATCTCCAATAACGCACTGATCCTCGCCCTGCTGTCGCTGAACGGCGAAATTGCCATTCAAAAAGACTATCTGGACTCCGGCGAAATCCCGGAAGACGAAGTCGCCGACGAGGAAGAAGTCCTCGACGACCTCGAACAAGCCTTCATGGAATTCGTCGACGTCTACAAAGCTCGCGCCAAGGCCGACGAGACCCTGCCTAGCCTGGAAGAATTGCTGGCCGGAGACGCCTGACAGCCATGCTCGTGCTTTACGGAATCAAAAACTGCGATACCGTCAAGAAGGCGCGCGCCTGTCTGGACGGACGCGGCGTGAATTACCGCTTCCACGATTTCCGAGTTGACGGCTTGGATGAAGCCCTGCTGCGACGCTTTGTCGCCGACGCCGGCTGGAACACGGTGTTGAATCAGCGCAGCACCAGCTGGCGCTCGTTGAGCGACGCGCAAAAAGCCGATCTGGACGAAACCAAGGCCGTGGCGCTGATGCTGGAATTGCCGACGCTAATCAAGCGGCCGATACTCGACGACGGGCAACAATTGATCGTCGGCTTCGCCGCCGATCGTTATCCAAGCGCATCATGAGCGAAACCCTGACTTTGCTGCAGGCGTTGATTCGCCGAGCCTCGGTGACGCCCGCCGATGCCGGTTGCCAGGACGTCTTGGCCGAACGCCTGGCTCCGCTGGGCTTTAAGGACGAGCGTCTGAATTTCGGCGACACCCAAAATTTGTGGCTACGCAAAGGCACCCAGGCACCGCTACTAGTGTTCCTCGGCCACACCGACGTAGTGCCGCCCGGCCCGCTGGAGAAGTGGGACAGTCCGCCGTTCGAGCCGACGCTACGCGACGGCAAACTCTACGGTCGCGGCAGCGCCGACATGAAGGGCAGCATCGCCGCCTTCGTCACCGCTGTGGAAGGTTTTATCGCCGAACACCCCGAGCATCGCGGCTCGATCGCGCTGTTGATGACCAGCGACGAGGAAGGCCCGGCCACCGACGGCGTGGTCAAGGTCGTCGAGGTTTTGCAAGGCCGCGGCGAAACCATGGACTGGTGTCTGGTCGGCGAACCGTCCAGCGCGGCCAAACTCGGCGACGTGATACGGGTCGGCCGGCGCGGTTCCTTGAATGCCAAACTGACAGTGTTCGGCATTCAGGGTCACGTTGCCTACCCGGAGCTGGCCGACAACCCAATTCATCGTTTCGCGCCGGCCTTGCAGGCGCTGACCGAGGAAATCTGGGACCACGGCAACGCCTTCTTCCCGCCAACCCGCTTACAGGTCTCCAACTTGACTTCGGGTACCGGCGCCGAAAACGTGATTCCGGGCGAACTGGTCGCCCAATTCAATTTGCGCTTCAGCACCGAACTGGACGAAGCCACGATCAAGACCCGCACTGCGGCGATTCTAGACCGCTTCGGTTTACGCTATCAACTGGACTGGCGCTTATCGGGCCACCCGTTTCTGACCGCCCAAGGCGAATTGAAAGAAGCCACCCATGCGGCTATCGAACACATTTGCGGTTATGCGACCCGAGACGACACCGGCGGCGGCACTTCCGACGGCCGCTTCGTCGCGCAGACCGGCGCGCAAGTCATCGAATTGGGCCCGATCAACGCCAGCATTCACAAAATCAACGAACACATCGATCTGGCCGATCTGGAGCGCCTGAGTTCGCTCTACCGACAAATTCTGATCAATCTACTGGCCTGATCCAGTTCCGGCCGGCCGGCATTCGGCTGACCGGTCAACCATTCAGCCACTATCCCCGAGGAGGACAGCATGCGTTGCCACGAAGTCGATTACCACATTGTCGGCCATGACATACAAATGGTCGAAATCGAACTGGACCCCAACGAAACCGTGATCGCCGAAGCCGGCGCGATGACCTACATGGAGCAGGACATCGACTTCGAAACCAAAATGGGCGATGGCTCCGGCGGTGTGATGGACAAGCTGTTCGGCTTGGGCAAGCGCATGCTGACCGGCGAATCGGTGTTCCTGACCCACTTCAGCAATCGCGGCGGCCAAAAACGCAAGGTGGCCTTTTCCGCGCCGTTTCCCGGCTCGGTGATCCCGCTGAATCTGGCCGAGCTTGGCGAGGAAGTCATCTGCCAGCGCACCGCCTTTCTGGCCGCCGCCTTCGGCACCCAGGTGGACATCGCCTTCAACAAACGCCTGGGCAGCGGCTTTTTCGGCGGCGAAGGCTTTATTCTGGAGCGCTTGCGCGGCGACGGCATGGCCTTCATTCATGCCGGCGGCACCATCGTCCGCAAGGATCTGCGCAACGAAACCCTGCGTTTGGATACCGGCTGCCTGGTGGCTTTCAGCGGCGACATCGATTACGGTATCGCGATGAGCGGCGGTTTGAAAAGCATGCTGTTCGGCGGCGAAGGCTTGTTTCTGGCGACGCTGTCCGGCACCGGCTCGGTCTGGGTGCAAAGCATGCCGTTCTCGCGCTTGGCCGAGCGGGTACTCAGCCAGTCGCGACCAATTCAGGACAGCGAATAAGCCGGAACCCGGCTAGCGAAAACGCCGCAAAAACGCGTCCATTTCGCCGAAAAACCGCAAGCGGTCTTCCTCGCGGGTCAGATAGTGATCCGCGTCTTCCATTTCGACGTAGCGCACATCCTTAAATCCGGCGCTGGCCAACGCGTCGGCCATGTCCCGCGAATGGCCGACATTGACGGTCCAGTCGCCGACCCCATGCGCCAACAGCAGCGGCGTGTGCAAACGGGCGGCTTGCTCGACCGGAGAAGTATCCTTCAAACGCGCCCTATCGCTCCACCAATGGCCCAAGGTTTTTTCGGCCATTTCGGCGCGCAAGCGATGATCCTGCCAACGCATGTCGCCCCACTCGTCCAGCAAGCGTCGTAAATCGGTGACCGGTGCTAGACTGACCGCGCAACGGTACAGCTCCGGGGTTTTGATCGCCCCCATCAACGCGGCGTAACCGCCGTAACTGGCGCCGACGATGCAGACTTTCGCCGGATCGACCAATTTTTGCTCGGTCAACCAGCGTACGCCGTCGGTAATGTCGTCCTGCATTTCCAGGCCCCAACGCCGAAATCCGGCAGTCTCGAAGTCGTTGCCGTAACCGGCCGACCCCCGAAAATTCAACTGCAGCACAGTCCAGCCGCGATCGGCCAGAAATTGCGTCCACGGATTGAAGCCGTGACTGTCTCGCGACCACGGCCCGCCGTGCGGGAACACGACGGCCGGGCCGGCGGTGGCGCCGGCTTGGCGCGGCTTGGTTAAATAGCCTTCCAGCTCCAAACCGTCACGCGCCTTGAAATGCACGATTTCAGATGCCGCCAACGTTTGATTCGCGAGCAGTGGGTAGCTGTCGATCAGCCGCCCCATTTGATTGTTATGCATGTTTAACCAGTAATAGGCCGGCGCGTGCGATGGTCCCGACGACAATACGATGACTTGGTTGCCGGCGCTGCTGATCACCGCGTTATCCCGATCCGGCAAGGCTTGATCGATCTTGGCCTGTGCCAAGCGGGCATCCTCGTCCCAAAACACCGACTTCGCGGTGGCGGCCCGGTAATGCACGCCGAGCACCCGATTGCCGGCCGACGAATACATCAAACCGCCCGTCACGTCGTAGCGCGGGTCGGCGTATACCAGTTCCGGAGCGCTCTTGGGCGCGGACAAATGCATCCGAAAGATCGCCGACCTACCCTGGTGCGGGCCGCGTAAATACAGGATATCCGGGTCGGCGTCGAAGCCCAAGGGCTGCATGCCGTCTTCGTTCACCGCGTCATGCTCGAATAATGTTTGCCAATCGCCGCCCGCCGCGGAGCGATACACAATCCGCTCGGTACTGCCTCCGACCAAGCCCAGGCCGACCCGAACGTGGCCTTGCAAATCAGCCAGCCAACGCCTGACATAACCGGGGTTGCCGGCCACGGTTTCCCGCTCGCCACTGTAAACATCCAAACGATACACGTCAGGCGCGCCTTGCTGGCGTTCGTCCAGCATCAGCAAGATGTGACGCTCATCGCCGGGGATCAAGGCGTAGGCATCCTGAAATTGCGGAATATGCCGCCGACCGCCGAACACCGGATCTTGAAACCTGACCAGATCGCTCTTCAATTCGCTGCCGTCGCGGTTAATCGCAAACAAGCGAGTCTGGGTGAATTTCAAATCGGACACCCGATCCGGATACCACATCCTGACCAACAGCCGTTGATTGTTAACCCAGGTAAAGCCGCGTATATGGTATTTCTGGTTATCGGACGTAATCACCACCCGACTATCGCCGCCGCTACGATTTTGGGTAACCAGTGCACTATGGCCGTCGGTATTTTGAATAAAGGCCAGATAATCGCCGCTGGGCGACAGCGTCAAATCCTCGATCAGCGGCAAGGCCGCAAAGGCCTTAACCGGCAATTCGCCAGGTCTCGCGGCCGCCACCGGCAAAGGTTCGTTCGCCGGCCGGGAACCGCCGCAAGCCACCAACCCAACCAGCCACGGAATCAGCGCCACGCGGCGCGCGAATCGTCCTTTCACAGTCACTCCTACACGGTTAAACATCATCGGCCGCCAGTGCGGGCCGGCGCATTCTAACAAACCTGGCAGCCTAGTTAGGCCGTTATTTTTACCGCCGTTTAGATGCCGGCCCGGAGCGGGTTCGCAATTGTTCCAGTCCGACCTCGCCTGGCCAGAGCGGAAAACGCCAAGATTTCGCAACCTGGTCTAAGCTACTAACAATTTAACTAGGCTGCCGGCAATCCGGCAATTAACTGCCATGACTGATATCGATCCCGATTTTCCGCCACCAGAGCCGACGTCGCTACGTCTGATGTTATTACTTCTGCTGCTGGGCTTGACCGCCGGCCTAGCGCTGGCCTGGACCTTTTTACAACCCTCCTCGGCGCCGGAGCCGCCGACCCGCATCATTCAACCGATCTTGCCGCCACCCGCGCCCACCTCGACCTTGGATATCGCCACCGAAGCCGATAAATTACTGGCCGGCCGCGACATCGTTCCCACGCTGGCCGACCAAGCCGCGCAAGCCAGGCAAGCCCTGCTCGCCGGCGATTTCGCCGCCGCCGGCCGGGCATTGGAAGTCCAATTAACGCAAAGCCGCATCCAGGACTGGGGCTTTGCCCCTTTCGACCGCTTCGTCAAGCTGATGGTCGTACCCGGCAATACCGCGCTGCTGCAACGCCTGGACCAATGGTTGGCGCAAGACCAACCGCCGGCCCTAGCCTACTTGCTGCGCGCCCAATACCATTACGACACCGGCTGGCGCATCCGCGGCCACGACTACGCCGCCAAAGTCTCCATGCGGCACAGAGGCGGCTTCGAGGTCGAAAACTCGCTGGCCGCCACCGACATCGCTCAAGCCATCGTCCGCGACGACGCCAATCCCTATAGCCGCTATTTGCTGCTGGCCATCCTGCAAGGCTACGGCAACTCGTTGGCGATGGACGGCGCCTTTCGTCTGGCGATCCGCCGCTTCCCGGACTACTACCCGCTCTACCGAGTGCAACTGAATACCTTGACGCCCAAATGGGGCGGCTCGGTGGCCGAGATGCTGGCGTTTACTCAGGAGTACGTCGATTCGGCCGCCGCCATATCGCCATTGAAACTGCTGTATTTGAATCTCTACGAAGATCTGCTGGATATTGCTGGGGCCGAATGCTTTGCGCTGGCGCCGGAAAAACGCGCCGATTGTATCGATCAGGCCCTGCGCAACGTGGCGGCCGGCCGGGACCTGCAAGCCGACATCCGCCAAGCGCTAGCCTTGTATACCCCACAAAACAGCCTGACCTTTGGCGCCGCGCTGGAACCCATCCTGGCCGGTATCGCCCGCACCGAAGGCAACGAACGTCAAGCCAACAACCTGTTGCAACTGACCGCCGAAAGCATGGGCCACAACATCGAACTGGCCGCGACCGACACCAGTCGCAACCACTTCATGTTGGACCAACAGATCGGCGCGGTTTGGTACCGAGCCGGCCATTACGCCAACGCCGAAACCCTGTACCGACGGGCGCTGGCCGACCTGGACCGCACTGCGTTTCCAAACGCAACCCAGAAAAATGCGGCAACCGCCGCCATTTACGACCGCTTGGCCGGCATTTACAACGCCAATAAACAATACGAACAAGTCCTCGTCTATCAAAGCGCCGCCGAAAAGCTGGCGGGGATTTATCGCAAGGACTGGAGCCATTTGCAATGCACCGCGCTGGTCAAATTGAAGCGCTATCAAGAGGCGGTGCGCGCCTGCGGTGCGCAGATCGACCGCGGCAACGACTGGCAAGCGTTGTCCCGGCGCGGCGAAGCTTACGAGGCGCTGGGCCAGACCGACGCCGCGCTGGCCGATTATGCCGAAGTCGCAAACTCCGAGCAAGACGGCCGCGCTTACGCCGCCATTCAAATCTCAGTGCTTTACGCCAAGCGCAACGATATGCCGAACATGCTGGCCACGTTAAACCGCTACGACTTCTTATACGACGCCGACCAAGTATCCAGACAGGACGTAGCGATCGCCTACAACAACCGCTGCTACGCCAAAATGCAATTGGGACAGAACGAAGCCGCACTGAAAGACTGCGACGCCTCGCTGGAGTACGGCAATCTGCCGGATGCCCGCGCCAAGCAACAAGACTTGCAAAAGCGCCTGTCGGCCGGCCGGGTTTAACCCAAGGTATACCAATCTTGCGGACATAAAAAAGCCCACGTAAAGTGGGCTTCGTCCGGTGTTGTTTTTTATGTTTTCTGGACGCCTACCGCCAATGTCGATAGGTTAATTGCTTGCGCTCTTATTATTATTGTACCGTTTACACGGTTGCGTTCTCCCCCCTCAAAAGACGCCGAGCTTTTGGCTCGTTTTGACCTAAGTCAAGGTTGGCGCATTCTAGTGAACTAAAACCGCTTTGTCCAGAAAAAGTGCGGCAATTTGTCGCATCTTTATTTCAAATCCTCCACAGCCCAAGTAATTCGGCCTTTCCGATCGCTAAGTCCCCGACGCCGACTGCTTTTGTTCGGCTGATGGCCAGCGATATCCGGCGCCGGGTGTACTTTTGCCCGGTGGGTATCTTGCGAAAGCCCCTGTCTGTTGGGCGGATTACCCGACTCGCGCGGCAACAACGTCTGCACTATAAACCTAGATTTATACTGCGCACCGCCATCCGCCTGACGGCCGCCGCGATGGGCAGCGCCCGTCCGCGTCCCGCTCACGGCGGGGACAGTTACTGTTGCGAACCTCCGCTTAGACTGAATCTAAACCGGGACTCGTAGCCGACCAATTCTAAAAATCGATTGTATTCGGCGATCTTGGCAACCGGAATCTCGGCTTTTGGCATTTCCAAACGGGTATAGGCGGTCACGACTTCGCCATCCTGACTGACATGCCGATGCAACTCGCCCCAAGCCGACACGTAATCGATTTTTGGGCCTCCGCTGGCGACACGTCTTCCGGCCGGCACCCGAAAACTCAACTCGCTACGGTAATCAATGCCTTCAAAACGATAGGGATAGTGCCGATTCGAGGTTTTGGCGTCGTTTGCCAAATCGCGCAGCCACGAGTCGCTCTCCTGATAGGAAGTCAGCTGTCCGAGCGTAAACAAATTGGGGTATTCCGTCACCGAATTCAACGCGATCCCGGCTTCGGAAGTTTCAAGTCCTTGCACCGAAACGCTGGGCGCGACTTGGTCGCCCATTACCGCCCGAAAATCCTCCAATAGCCAACGCTCGGACTCGGCTTTGGATTTAGCCGCCAAGACCCGCCGCAATCCGGCGGCCCAATGCGACTCGTAGCGCCTGACCAAAGTTTCGACAACGCTGCCGGCTTCGGTCAACCGATTCTCGGCCTTTACGCTGGCCACCCACGTAAAAGGCTCGCTGGGCAGGTTGCGCGGTGCTGCGCCGTCTTGGCCGACCGTCAGTGCCACCGCGCCATGCAGCGTATGCGGCAAGCGGCTGCCGGCGGTCTCGGGATCGGTCAAGTCGGTGCATTGCTCCTGGTCTTTACCGAAATTGACGCAAGCAATCATATGATTGAAATAGCTCGAAGACGGCAGTAACAATTTGTTCAGTGCTCTGCGCTTGGTTGAGGTCAACACCGGGTATGCGTCCAGACCAGCGCGGCGTGCCAGATCGACGAACAGCATGGCCTTATCCTTACAATCGCCGAAGCGACGCTCTAGCGTCGCCGAAGTGGGACGCGGGATCACGCCGCCGTGGCCGTGCTCCAGGCCAACGTAGCGTATATCCCGCGCCACGAACGCCGCAACGCGCTTGAATAATTGACGGGGATTGGCAACCCCGTTACTCAGCCGCCCGATCTCGGCGTCCAAGCGCTGGTCTTTTGCCAGTGCTGAATCGGTCAACGTGCGGATCCGCGCGGAAATCGCCGGCCAATCGTCGGGCTCCGCCAGCGTCAAAACCGGCAACAGATCTTGCGGGGCGGGCATTTGTTGATCGTAGGGCAGCGGCGCGACCGCGCCCAACGTCGCGCAATGCAAGGCGGCAGTCTCCTCGTGACAGGCCAGATTGCTGTCATCTGTCCTCCACGTCGGTTTGCGCGCGTCGCTGTCCCAGCTGACATCGACTTGGAAGCGTTCCACCGGGTAAAAATAGGCTGAAAATAGATTGCGCGACCAGGGCAACGGTACCTTTTTAGACGCGGTTACGATTTTATAGCGCAGCACGGCGATACTGCCTGGCTTCAGCGGAGTGAGCGGAATCGTCACGAACAGACTATCGTTGAAAATATTGGGTGAATTGTCGGTATTGATTTGCAAAAGATCCGGCTCGACGTCGGTGGAGACACCTTCCGGCTGCAACACGTAAGCGGCCTGAATTTCCGCGCGTTGCGATGCCGCATCGAACCAAAACCCCACGTTGCCGTCGTTCTCGATCGCGCTGCTGGTTAGATACAACCACGTCTCGGTCACGGTTTCCTCGACTTGACCATTCTTCAACAGTTTGAATTGATGCTCCTCGCTCAAGGCCACACTACCATAGCCGGCGCTTTCCAAAGCTTGGACGCGATCCGGAGTTGGCGCCAACTCCCGATAGCTGGAATGACGCGCGGTTTTTAGGCAACGCAACAAGTCCGCGGAATAGCCGATTTGCCGCAATTTGCTTTCCGTTCCACCGGCCGCGCACGCTAGCGCCCAACCCAGCATCAACAACAGTCCCAGTGCTTTATTCATGATTCGTTGCCAGCCGTTGCCAAACGAAAACTTCGCACCAAGGCCCCTACGTCGGCCGCCGACTGTTTTTGGCCCTGGCCGATGACTTCGATCACCTGGTCGCGAGCAACGAGCGTTGCCACATAAAGCTCGTGGGCGCCAAACGTGAAAGGCGAGTTTTGACTATACCGAGCCAACGACATCGGTTGCAGTTCGCCAGCCCATATCAAGGTCCGGGTCTCCTCGATCTTGAAATCGCGCCAGTCCCCGGCAATCGACGCCTGACGCCGATCGACATAGTAATCCAGCGATTGCCGTTCGCTGGGTCGGACTCTGACCAAAACCCACTCGTCTTCCGCCGAAGTCAGCAGCTTCATATCGGTGTCGGGGAAGCTCCCGGAATTTGCCCGTCGCCATTTTCCGCTCGGAATTGTCAAACGATAGTTTGACGCGACACCGGCGACAACTTGTTCGGCTCGCAGACGCTCCCCAGTGTAGAACGCTAGCTCGCCCCTGCCGAGGTACAATGCGAAAACCATGAACGGCAACCCCGCTAACAACACGGCGCGTTGCCGCCAACTGTAGCGATCCGGCTCCTCACGCCACGGTAACCCAGCACTGCGGCGCAACTGGTTCATCCTTTCTTGCAATATCAACCAGGGGACGGCACCGATAACGACCGTGATCGGTAACAAAAAACCTGGGGCCAGCCAGCCGAAGAGTTCTCCGGCGATCATCAACACCAACAAAGTACCGGGCGCGGCTCCGAACCGGAAACGCTGATTTCCCGCGACGCGACTAACTCGCCGCGCCACCTGATAGAACACGTTCAAATTGTAAAGGGGCACCATCATCATCCAGGCGCAACGCGTCGGGTTTAGACGCGTTTCGCTGACTTCGGTCAAATCCTTGACGATGCGGTACATCAGGAAACAAGCATAGAGTCCCAAACTAAAAAACAACAGCCAGAACACCCGCCCGACTGGCGTCGGCGGATAAAGCGAGGCCTCCGCGCGAGGTTTGCTCGAAGAAACAAGCATCGGCCGTCCGCCTGCAGGCACCGAGTCGTCACTGTCCGATTCGGCAGCGTTCGGCCGCGTCTTAATTACATGTCGCTGATGTCCGAACCAAAATAAGCAGGCGGCAAGCAGCGCGAACCCTATACAAAGGCCAAGGCTGACGAACAGCGTATCTTCCTTGCGTTGCGAATAATCCAGTAGCGGGGTCAATCCAAAACCCACGCAAAACATTAACGCCAACGTACCGCCTAGAAACACGCCGCCACCCTGGTAATTCTTGATCGCGGCCGATAGCGTCAAAAGCCCGGCCACACCGAGCGCGGCCGGTAAGGTGCCGCAGGTGCCGAAGGCAACGGCAACCCAAAATGCCAATCCCAGGTAAACCGAACTGACACCATATAACATCCGCGCGGGCAATCTCCTGCGTTTTTCATTCATCCTTATAATCCATCGATATTGACTTCATGCTGTCCAAGCGGCGCATGCCCGAAGATTCGCGAGATTCGACTCGGCCGCCCTAGTCGAGTCTCGCGTCCGACTTTCCCGGCGGCATATCATATCAAGCCATGCTCGGCAAACGAATAGGGTAAGCCGTCTCCGACAATAAAATGATCCAGTACGCGTATGTCGAACAGGCCGAGGGCTTGTTTGAGCTTATCGGTGAGCAAGCGGTCGGCCTGACTGGGCTCGTTAATACCGGACGGATGATTGTGGGCGAAGATCACCGCCGCCGCCGCATGGTAGAGCGCGCGTTTGGCGACTTCGCGCGGGTAAACGCTGGCCCCGTCGATCGTGCCGCGAAACAATTCTTCCCACTGGATGACCCGATGCTGATTATCCAGAAACAGACAGGCGAACACCTCGAAATCGTAACCGCGCAATTGCGCGCTTAGGTAGGCGCGAGTGGCATCCGGGCTAGTCAGCGCGTCGCCGCGCTGCAACACTTCGGAAAAATGCCGACGCGCCATTTCCATGACCGCTTGCAACTGGGCGTATTTGGCATCGCCCAAGCCCTTGCTTTCGCAAAAGCGCTGGCGGTCGGCGGCCAGCAACCCCCGCAACGAGCCGAAATCGCGCAACAGCTCGCGCGCCATATCCACCGCCGTCTTGCCGGCGATACCGGTACGCAGGAAAATCGCCAGCAATTCGGCATCGGACAAGGCCGCCGCGCCGCGCTGCAACAACTTCTCGCGGGGACGTTCGTCCGCCGACCAATCCTTGATGCTCATTGTCGCTCCCGGCCGGAAAAAACGGTTCAAGCATAGAAGAATCCGGGGGAGTTTGCCATAATTCCAACTCTTTACCGTTTTGGGGCAAGACGATTAACAAACGCATATTACTGGGAGTTTGCGGCGGTATCGCGGCCTACAAGGCGGCGGAATTGGTTCGCCTGTTGCGCAAGCAGGGCTGCGAGGTGCGCGTCGTCATGACCGCCGCCGCCCGCGAATTCGTCGCCCCGCTGACCTTCCAGGCGCTGAGCGGCCACGCCGTTCACCTGCACTTACTGGACGCAGGCCAGGAACAGGCGATGGGCCATATTCATCTGGCGCGCTGGGCCGATGCTGTCGTCGTCGCCCCGGCGAGTGCCGATCTGCTGGCAAAATTGGCGCACGGTCTGGCCGACGACTTGTTGTCCACGCTGCTGCTGGCCGCCGACTGTCCGGTCTATGTCGCACCGGCCATGAACCAAGCCATGTGGGCCAAGCCCGCCACCCAACGCAATCTCGCTACACTGGCGGCCGACGGCGTTGGCGTGTTGGGACCTGCCAGCGGCGAGCAGGCTTGCGGCGAACTGGGACTGGGGCGGATGCTCGAGCCCGCCGAGCTTTGCGACAGCCTGTTGTCGGACGATCGGGACCGACCGCTACGAGGCGCGCGACTGGTGGTCAGCGCCGGCCCAACCCGCGAAGCGCTGGACCCGGTGCGCTTTATCAGCAATCGCAGTTCCGGCAAGATGGGATACGCATTGGCGGCGGCGGCGACTCGGGCCGGTGCGCAAGTCACGCTGGTCAGCGGCCCGGTAGCGTTGCCGACACCACCGGGCCTCGAACGCATCGACGTCGAAACCGCCGCCGACATGCACGCGGCGGTCATGGCTCTCATGGGCGAAGCCGATATCTACATCGGCGCGGCGGCGGTGGCCGATTACCGACCCAGCGAGATCGCCCCCGTCAAATTAAAAAAGGGGCGGGGCGCCTCGGTGATAGCATTAACCCAAAATCCGGACATCGTCGCCGATGTCGCCGCGTTAAAGCCCAAGCCGTTCGTGGTCGGCTTCGCCGCCGAAACCGACGACCTGGAAAAATACGCCCGAGGCAAATTGATCGCCAAAAATCTGGACATGATCGCCGCCAACTGGATTGGCCGTGAAGACGGCGGTTTCGACAGCGATCGCAATGCCCTGCAAGTCTATTGGCCGGGCGGGGCCGCGAGCTTGGCGATGACCGAAAAATCCGCCCTGGCCGAGCAACTCATCACTCTGATCGCGGAACATTTTCATGCGAAAAATTCAACTAAAAGTTCTTGATCCCCGTCTGGGCCACGACATTCCGCTGCCGGCATACGCCACGGACGGTTCGGCCGGCCTGGACCTGAGGGCCTGCCTGGACACGCCGCTGACGCTGCAACCCGGCGCCAGCACGTTGATCCCGACCGGCCTGGCGATTCACATCGACGATCCGCATCTGGCCGCTGTATTGTTGCCGCGCTCCGGACTCGGCCATAAACACGGCATTGTGCTCGGTAACCTGGTCGGCCTGATCGATTCGGATTATCAAGGCCAAATCTTCGTATCGTGCTGGAACCGGGGCAGCGAGACGTTTATCGTCGAAGTCGGCGAGCGCATCGCCCAAATGGTGTTCGTTCCGGTGGTCCAGGCCGAATTCGAATGCGTGGCCGAATTCGCCGACAGCCAACGCGGCGCCGGCGGCTTCGGCCACAGCGGCCGTCATTAAAATCCGGAGCCGCCGCGATGGGCCGAATATTTAGCATAGTGGCCGCGATAGCGGCTTTGATGGTGCTGGTCACCGGTGCCGCCGGCTACTGGCTGGCGGCGGCCAACGTCCGCGATACCGAGCAATCCAGCGTCACCGCGATTGCCGGCGTAATGTCGGTCGGCGTTGCCAGTCAGATCGACACCCTGCAAAAAGTGGTGGACGGTCTGGCGCAGTCGCCCGAAGTCGCCAACGCCCTGGCCGCCGGCGCAGGCCGCGCCGATTTGGACAAGCTGGCCGCCCGGCTGCAAGACGCGATACCTCAGGCCTTGCGGGTCCGCATTCTGCCGGCCACCGTCAGCGAGCCGGAACTGACGCAAACGCCGAACATGGGCTTCGCCGATCTGGAAATGGTGCGCGCCACGTTGACGGCCAAACAAAAGCCGATGGTGCAAGGCGAGGGCGAACACCGCCATCTGGCGATCACCAGCGCCGTCGTCGCCAACCAGCAGACGCTGGGGGCCGTACTGGTCAGCCTGAAACCGGATCTGGTTCAGCAACTCCTGTCCAGAACCATTTTCAATGCGGGCCTGATCGAAATCAAACAGGACCAAAGCGTGATTGCCAGTGCCGGCAACCCGGCCGCCAAACTCGACGAACCGCAATCCCTGCCGTTGACCAACACCCGCTGGCAACTCGATCTCTGGATCGGTAGCGGCGACAGTACCGGCAACACGGTATTGTTCGCCAGCATTGTCCTGATTCCGGCCATGTTGGCCTGCCTGGGATTCTTTATCGGCTACCGCAAATTGCACGACTTTCTGCATCATGACCAAAGCGTGATTTTAAAAGCCGCCAAGGACATGATGGCCGGCAAGAAGGTCGGCAACTACCCGGTATTGCTCGAAGAAATGCAGCCGATCATCTCGGCGCTGGCGCAATTCAAGCGCATCTTGCAACAAGAACAGACCGCCGAGCCGACCGGCACCGGTTTCGCCGACGATCACGACTTTTTCGACGAATCCTTCGACATCGACTTCGTCGAGGAAGCGCCTCAACCGGCGGCCGAGCCATTCGCCACCGCGCCGATTTCACTGAACACGGCGCCGATCGTGTTGAATACCGCACCGATTTCGCTAGGCCAACCGGCGGACGCCGAACCCGGCCCGCCCCCACACCCAGCGCCGGCCTCCAGCTCGGCGCCCAAGCCATCCGCTCCGCCGCCACGACCCGCGCGCAACGACTTCGCCGACAGTTTTCGCGGCTACGACATTCGCGGCGTCGTCGGCCGCGGCCTGACCCAGGACGGCGTGCGCGACATCGGCGCCGCTTTCGCCAGTCTGGCGCTGGAACAACAAGTGCCCACCGTCGTCGTCGGCCGCGACGGCCGGCTGTCCAGTCCGGCGTTGGCCGAAGCCCTGGTGGCCGGCATCCGCTCGACCGGTTGCAACGTGCTGGACATCGGCCTGGTGCCAACGCCGCTACTGTACTTCGTCGCCCGCCATTGCGAGGGCCGCACCGGCATCATGATCACCGGCAGTCACAATCCGCCCGACTACAACGGACTGAAACTGGTACTGAACGGCGAAACCTTGGCCGGCCCGGCGATTCAGCAGCTCAAGCAGCGCACGCTGGCCCGCGACTTTCGCCAGGGCGAACTCGGCAAGGTCGAGCTGAATACCGCGTTCAGCAACGAATATATCGGCACGATCGCCGACGACGTGCATCTGGTCCGGCCGATGAAGGTCGTCGTCGATTGCGGCAACGGTGCCGCCGGTTTGCTGGCCCCGTTGCTGTTGAAAACCATGGGCTGCGATATTGTCGAATTGTTTTGCGATATCGACGGGCATTTTCCCAACCACCATCCCGATCCCAGCAAGCCGGAGAATTTGGCCGACCTGATCGGCGCGGTCAAGCATTACGGCGCCGATGTCGGAGTCGCGTTCGACGGGGACGCCGACCGCTTGGGCGTGGTCGATTCGTCGGGCAAAATCATCTGGCCGGATCGGCAATTGATGTTGTTCGCCCGTGACGTGCTGGCCGGCAAGCCTGGCTCCGAGGTGATTTTCGACGTCAAATGTTCCAAGCATTTGGAAGAGCAAATCAGGAAGCGCGGCGGCCGGCCGTTGATGTGGAAGAGCGGCCATTCGATGATGAAAGCCAAACTCCACGAGACCGGCGCGGCGCTGGCCGGCGAAATGAGCGGTCATATCTTTTTCAACGACCGCTGGTTCGGCTTCGACGACGGCCTGTACGCGGCGGCGCGCTTGATCGAGATTCTGTCGGCCGACATGCGCTCCAGCAGCGACGTGTTCTCCGATCTGCCCGACAGCATCAGCACGCCGGAGTTGCTGATTCCGCTCGCCGAGGGCGAAGCGGCGGCCGTGATGACCCAATTGGCAGGCAATGCCCGCTTCCCGAACGCTAAGGTCATCGACATCGACGGACTACGCATCGAATTCGCCGACGGCTGGGGACTAATTCGCGCGTCCAATACCACGCCGGCGCTGACCGCCCGCTTCGAGGCGGACACCAAGGATGCGCTACGCCGGATTCAAGATCAGTTCAAACAGCTGTTGCTACAAATCAAACCCGACCTAGACCTACCTTTTTAATTAAGCTCATTCATGAAAGAAAACACCCCACACCAAATCGCTCACGTTCTGATCGAAGCCCTGCCCTATATCCAAAAATTCAAGGACAAGACCGTCGTCATCAAATACGGCGGCAACGCGATGGTCGACGACGCGTTGAAACATAGCTTCGCTCGCGACATCGTGATGATGAAATTGGTCGGCATCAATCCGGTCGTCGTCCACGGCGGCGGTCCGCAAATCGGCAATCTGTTGACCCGGCTCGGCAAGACCTCGGAATTCGTCGACGGCATGCGCGTCACCGACAGCGAGACGATGGATGTCGTCGAAATGGTGTTGGGCGGCTTGGTGAATAAGGAAATCGTCAATCTGATCAATATGCACGGCGGCAAGGCCGTCGGGCTGACCGGCAAGGACGGCAATTTCATCCACGCCCGCAAGATCGCCATGACCAAGGCCGGCGCCAATGTCGACGATGCGCCGGAAATCATCGATCTAGGCCATGTCGGCGAGGTTAGCAGCATAGACCCGGCCGTCGTGGACATGCTGGTGCATAGCGACTTCATCCCGGTGATCGCGCCGATTGGCGTCGGCGCGGACGGCCATTCCTACAACATCAATGCCGATCTGGTGGCCGGCAAGGTCGCGGAAGTGCTGAAAGCGGAAAAACTGATGTTGCTGACCAACACCGCCGGCATCCTGGACAAGCAAGGTAAGCTGTTGACCGGCTTGAGAATGCCGGACATCGATGCACTGATCGCCGACGGCACCATCTCCGGAGGCATGATTCCGAAAACCCGCTGCGCGACCGACGCGCTAAAAGGCGGCGTCAACAGCGTGCATATCATTGATGGCCGGGTGGATCACGCGGTGTTGCTGGAGTTGTTTACCGACCAAGGGGTTGGCACCTTATTGCTGCGCCGCTAAGCCGGATTGCAGATACGGCGCGAAGCTTTGCCGCAAACTCTTGACTTTGGCGCTGTTGCAAAGCTCGTTGCCCAAACTGGACTGACGGCAACGAATATCCAGGAATATCTGTCTGACCTTGCCCTGCTCGAGCAAGGAAGCCGACAGGCTCAAATCGTCGTCCTGTTGCGGCGCGGCCCGCATGATCAATTTTTCGGTCTCCACATCGGGCCCGGTGCTGGAATTGGCCGCGACAAACTCGCCGGCCAGTTTCCAGGCTTTTTGGCATTGTTCGGCGTCCTGGCAAACAAACAAACCCAATTCGTTGCCGGCGTTGCTGGCGGCCAGCGAAGAATTGGCGGCCTTGGCGTCGGCATTGGCCTGGGTCAGAAACTGGAAACGCGCCATGTCGGCCCGAAAGGCTTTTTCGGTATTTTGGCGCTCGCTATGGTGATCGGCCAACTCCTGATTGGACTGGCCGATTTGCTGCTTGGTCGCGGCAATCTCGTCGAGCAGTTTGCCGGGCACTTTCTGGCCGTTGCGTTCGTGTTCGGCGGCTTGCTGTTCCTGCTTCAGCAACTGGCTCTGCAATCGCTCGATATTACCTTCAATGACCTTACGTTTGGCGTCGAAGCTAGCCAATTTGTTGCCTAGGGCCTTTTCCATGTCGTCCAGGCTGCGAAACGTGCTGAGCAGCACCTTGTCGTTGGCGGCCTGCTTGGCGACGATTTTTTCCTGTTCCTTGCGCAACGCGTCCAGGCGTTTTTGCTGGGCCAATTCCTCGGCGGTCTTGGCCTTTTCGACGGTCTCGACGATCCGGGCTTTCTCGGTCAGGGTTTCCCGCTTGTGCTGGACTTGGTCCGGCGGCACTTGGTCGGAAAAATAGACATTGCCGTTTTCATCGACCCAACGATACATCTTCTTGGCCTGAACCGATGGACCGACCAGCAATAATGCCGCGAGCGCGACCAACGTGGTGGTTTTCAACGTGCCGCGCATCGCCGCCCGCCTCGTCAGCCCAAAATCGCGATCAATTGATGCAACGGCGGCAATACCATCATCTTAGCCAGTTGCAGCAACACTAGCGCGGCCAACGGCGAAAGGTCTATGCCGCCTAAATCGGGTATCACCCGCCGGCAGACGTTCAGCAAGGGCTCGGTCAAGCTGTAAAGTATCGACGACGCACCGCTATAGTTGCCGGGCGCGAACCAGCTCAGAATCGCCGCCGCGAAAATCGCGTACACGAAAATATCGAGGATCATTTTCAGCAGATCGGCGAACGACAGCAAGGCTAGCGCGACAAAACCGACCGACAAGTCCTTGACCGCCAAAATCGCAAAGTTCGCCAACATTTGCAACAGCAAGGCCAGCACTAGCGACGAACTGTCGATGCGGCCGAATGCCGGTATGAAGCGGCGCATCACCCGCAACGGCGGATGGGTGACTTTCACCAGAAACTGCGAGACCGGATTGTAAAAATCCGCCTGCGTCCACTGCAGCAAAAACCGCAACATCACCGCCAGGATGTACAGCGAAAACAGCGTGTCGATCAGGAATACCACCGGATCGGTCATGTAATTGCTTCCCATCAATCGGCTCCCAATTGTTTGGCCATTTCAACCGATCTATCCCGCGCCGCGTGCAAAGCCTTGGACACCAGCGCCTCGAAGCCTCCCTGCTGGAAGGTTTCGACGGCGCGCTGCGTGGTGCCGCCAGGCGAGGTTACCCTGGCCCGCAACTGGGCCGGCGAATCGGCCGATTCCAGAGCAATCTTCGCCGCGCCGAGCGCGGTTTGCTGAATCAGCAAGCGGGCGCTACGTTCGTCCAGGCCCATTTGCAACGCGGCGGCTTCCATCGCTTCCATCAACAGGAAGAAATAGGCTGGACCGCTGCCGGATACCGCAGTGACCGTGTCCAATTCGGCTTCGTCATCCACCCACAACGTCAGCCCAACCGCTCGCAGGATGTTCTCGGCCAAATCTTTTTGTTCGTCGTTGACATTGGCGTTGGCGTGCAATGCGGTGGCGCCGGTCAAAACCAAGGCCGGCGTGTTGGGCATACAGCGCACGATCGCCGTGTCGCCGCCCAGCCATAACGCCAAGCTTTGCTGGCCGATACCGGCGGCGATCGAAACCATCAACCCATGCTTGTGTTTCAGTAGTGGCGCGATTTCCAGCGCCACCTCACGCAATACTTGCGGCTTGATCGCCAACACGACGACCTCGGCTTCGTTAACGACGGTTGCGTTATCGCGGGCGGTATTCACGTGCAGTTGATCGGCGTGAGCGTTCAACAACTCAGCCGAAGTGTCCGATACCCAGATCTGCCGGGGCGAATGGCCGCTGGCGATCAGGCCGCGGATCAAACTGGTCGCCATGTTGCCGCCGCCGATAAAACCGATTGTTTTCGTTTTCATAGATAGTTGACTGAATTAAACGTTTATTCGACTTCGTCGAACCCCAATTATTCTACATGACTATGATGGCGCGACGGAAAAACTCAAGTCCCTCGGCCGCAAACCGCAGATCAAAAGCACCGCCGCATACACTGCGATCGCCCCGCCGACCGCCGCGCCGAGTTGCAGGCCGCGCTGGCCGGCGCCCCAGCTGAACCAGACTTCCGGCTGGACAAAGTAAATCAAAAAGCCCGACATCGTCGCGGACGCGATCACAATCCTAGCCGCGAACGCCAACCAGCCCGGCCGCGGCCGATAGGTGCCGTTCCGCAATAAGGCGTTCAGTAACAGCCCGGCATTCAGATAGGCGGCGAGCGTGGCGGCCAGCGCCACCCCGGCGTGTGCTAAAAACGGCACCAACAACAGATTCAACACCCCGTTCGCGGCGACGGCACTCATCCCGAAGCGCACTGGCGATCGGGTATCCAGGCGAGCGGTAAAACCCGGAACCAGGATTTTGATCAACATCAAAGCCAGTAAACCCAGTGCGTAGGCGGCTAGGCTTCTGCCCGTCATATGCACGTCTTCGACACCGAACTCATGGTATTGAAACAATGTGGATAATAGCGGCTCGGCCAATTGGGTCAATCCCAGGGTGGCCGGCACGCCGATCAGCACCACCAGCTTTAACCCCCAATCCAGAGCCGCCGAAAATGCGGCACGGTCGGCGGCGATATGGTTTTTCGATAGATTCGGTAAAATCACCGTCGACAACGCGACGCCGAGAATGCCGAGCGGGAACTCTACCAGACGGTCGGAATAATACAGCCAGGACACGCTACCGGCCGCCAGAAAGGAGGCGATCAACGTACCAACCAGCATGTTGATCTGGGCCACCGAGACGCCGAAAATGGCCGGCAACATCAGCTTGACGACGCGCTGTACGCCCGGATCGCGGTAAGCCCAGCGCGGCCTCGGCATCAAACCAATCCGCCAAAGCGACGGAATTTGAAACAACAGCTGCATAATCCCCGCCGCGAATACGCCCCAAGCCAATGCGGTGATCGGCCGCTCCAGATGGGGAGCCAGCCAGACCGCCGCCGCGATCATCACCAGATTCAAGATGACCGGCGTCAGTGCCGGGACCGCGAATCGGCCCTCCGCGTTCAGGATTGCCCCGGCGAACGCTACCAGCGAGATGAAAAACAGATACGGCAATGTGATTCTGAGCATCTCCGCCGCCGGCACGAAATGAGCGTGATCGGCGACGAATCCCGGCGCCACCAAGAGTATCAGCAAGGGCGCGGCCATCGTGCCCAACAACGTCATTAAAAACAACAACCCCGCCAGCGTACCGAAGGTACGATCGATGAAGCCTCGCAACGCGGAACGTTCGCCTTGCCCGCTATATTCGGCAAGTACAGGTACGAAGGCATGGGCGAACGCACCCTCGGCAAACAAACGCCGCAATAAATTCGGAATCCGAAACGCCACGAAGAAGGCATCGGTATCGGCGTTGACGCCAAACAGGTTTGCGACCAACATGTCCCGGATAAAGCCCATGACTCGCGATATCATCGTCATGCTGCCGACTATCGCCGTCGACTTGTATAATTGCTTGCTCACTGCGTATCCTGTCGCCGGTCCGGAGTCAATTAAAAGTTGACAATCATAGCATCCAAAAAGATAATGCGCGGTTCCTAACCAACCCAACGACTTGATACCCCTATGGCTAATTCACCACAAGCTAAAAAGAGAGCGCGTCAGGCAGAGGAAAGCCGTATTCGCAATGCCGGACAACGCAGCAATCTCCGCACGTTCATCAAAAAAGTTATCGCCGCCGTCAAGGCCGGTGACAAAGAACAAGCGCAAGCGGCCTTCAGATCGGCCGTGCCGGTGATCGATTCCGCGGTCAATAAAGGCTTGATCCATAAAAACAAAGCCGCCCGCAGCAAAAGCAGATTGAACGATAAACTGCGCGCGATGGCTTAATACGGCCCCGCCGACCGAACCCAAGGCCGAAGCCCGAAACGCTTCGGCCTTTTTTATGCGCGGGGGTTTCTTCACGAGCTGGGCGTGCGGAACTTATGCATTGGTATTCATTCAAAAGACCGCCGCCAAGCTTCGCCGACCACCAGCCAAAACCCGACGGCTTGCGGTCGGCGGGCAAACTGCTAATCTGATCCATCAATGTCGATTCATCCGAGGCAAACACGATGAACAATCCGACCCGACTACGCTGGGGAATCCTCGGCGCCGCACGCATCAACGAACGTCTGCTGCCGGCCATCGTCGAAGCCGACAACGCCGAATTGGTGGCGATCGCCAGCCGCCGCCCCGGCGCCGGCGCCGAAACGCTAGCCAAATACGCGCCAAAGCCGACCGGAGCACAGTGTTACGACAATCTCGATGCCCTGCTTAAAGACGACGACGTGCAAGCGGTGTATTTGCCGATGGCGAATCAAGAACACGCCGAATGGGCTCTGCGGGCTATCGAACACCGCAAGCACGTATTATGCGAAAAACCGATGGCGCTGACGATTGCCGATATCGATGCCATCGAAATTGCCGCCCGCCGCTACAATGTCAAAGTCATGGAAGGCTTTATGTACCGTTTCCATCCGCAGCATCAGCGGGTTCTTGAATTGATAAACGCCGGTTTGATCGGCGAGATCCGCTCGGTCAGGGCCAGTTACTCGTTCATGATGAGACCGGCCCGCCTTTATCGGCTGGCCGACGACACCGCGCACGGTGGCGGAGCGATGTGGGATATCGGCTGCTACGCAATTCACAGCCTCCGGCTGTTTTTCCGGCAAGCACCACTGGCGGTCAGCGCCGTTTCCAAATACGTCGAAAGCGGCGCCGACAGTGTCACTAGCGGCATTGTCGATTTCGGCGACGGCCGCTACGGTCACTTCGATTTCAGCTTCGAGCGGGCTCGTCGTTGCGAATACGAAATCATCGGCACCCATGGCGGCATCAAATGCCACGTCGTCTGGCAGCTGCCGGGCGACGTGCCGGTGATTTCCTGGTGGACCGAAGACGGCCGTCAAGCCGAAGAGCGTTTACCTTACAGCAACCATTTCCGGCTGGAAATCGAACATTTTTCAGATTGCGTGCTAAATAACCGCGACCCGGCATTGTCGCTGGACGACGCCCGCGCCAATTGCCGCATCATCGTCGCCGCGCTGCAAGCCGCCGCCGAAGGTCGAACCGTTAAAATTTAGCCTACGGTTTACCGGCGCGTCATCATCCGGCTCATTTGCCTCCGACGACGCGGTAACCCTTGCAGGCCGACACGTCGAGACAAACGATTCCGTAAACGGACTTAGGGAATAGGCAATGCTGTCTGCCCTTGGCAAGGCCGGACTCGTTCGCCGTGAAAATCAGGGCCAGCTCAAACATTCGCCACCTGATCCAACCCACTTACCCGCGGTAGCGTAGAATGCCCCGCCAATTTGACTAGGAGACTAAGCGCCATGCCGATAAATTCGATTTCCGCGCAGCTGGACATGCAACGGATAGTCTCGCTGAACGAACACATCAAGGAAATCTTGCGGATTTCTTCCGCGTCTTATCTGGTTGCCATCAATTCAATGCTGATCTCGAAAGCCTCCGGCCAGCGTCTACTGGGTTTCGGTGTGGTCAGTTCGGAACTAAGACAGTTCAGTCGAAAGCTGGAAACCGCGATGATTCAGCTCAGCCAGTTAACTTATGCGATGTCCAAAAAAGCCGCCATCTTTAAAAAACTCAGCCGCGAGCGTCATCTGTTGATGACGACGTTAACCAAAAGTCCGCGCGGCGAACAGACGATGAAACTCCCGCTGCAAAACAAATCGGCGGCCTTGCTGTCGGTAACCGACGAGTTTGCGGAAGACATCGAAAAACTAAACCGCTATTCAAAGCGCACGTTACAACTGTGCAAGGCCGGCAACGCCTTGGCGAGGTCGGCCAAAATCGAAGCCGCGCACGGTGGTGATATGCGTCAAGTATTGAACGAAATCGCCGAACAAATCGAGAAAACGGTGCTCAACATCATTTCGCTATTGACGACCTTACGGGCTTCGCTGGAGCACTGAACTCATGAAAAAACTCGAATTTATCTACGAACACGGTCCCCACAAATGGGTCGCCATCGCCCGCGATCCAACCAAGGCCAGCTACTTGATCGATACCAACGAATACCTGATCCTCAACGGCGAGCAGGCGATACTCACCGATCCCGGCGGCATGGAGATTTTTCCCGACGTGTTTTCGGCGATCGATACCGAATTCAACCCCAACCAAATCGTAGGCCTGTTTGCATCCCACCAAGACCCGGATATCATTTCCTCGCTAGCACTATGGCTGGAATTCAACCCCAAACTGAAATGTTATCTGAGCCGGCTGTGGACTAGCTTCGTCCCTCATTTCGGCGGCAATGCCGATACGTTTATCGCGCTACCCGACGACGGTACAACCTTTCTGTTAGGCAACCTCGAACTGGAAGCAATCCCTGCGCACTACCTGCATTCCTCGGGCAACTTTCAACTCTACGACCGCAAAGCGAGCATACTGTTCTCCGGCGATGTCGGGGCAGCCTTGTTGCCGAGCGCGAACGCAGGGCTGTTCGTCGAAGACTTCGATAGCCACATCCAATACGCCGAAGGCTTTCATAGGCGCTGGATGGGTTCTGAGTCGGCCAAGCTGGACTGGTGCGAACGCGTCAGCCGCCTCAAGATCGACATGCTTTGCCCGCAACACGGCGCCATTTATCGCGGTAACGATGTCGAACGCTTTATCAACTGGCTGGCCGAATTGAAAATCGGCACCGGTATCGCCAGTCAGCGGACTTAGCTTGACTACTCCAACGACGACACATGACCAGCCGCCTGGTCCGAGCCTGTCCACCTAACCACCAACATTGACCGCCACCCTGCTCGACGCCCGTAGCCGCTATCGCCTTGCGAGGCGATGCGGACCGGCGCAAAGCAACGCGCAAGCGTCGGCGTCGCGATGCGATCGGCTATAATGGCTATTCCGTTGTGGTTTTCAAAAATGTATGAACACTCTTGTTTTGGTTGCCGGCGCCTTGCTATTGGTCGGTTTGAACGGTTTTTTCGTGGCCGTCGAATTCAGCTTGGTGAAATTACGGCAAACCCGTATCAAAGCCATCGAACAAACCCACGGCTGGCGCGGCCGAATTCTCGCCAAAGTTCATAGAAAACTCGACACCTATCTATCCGCCTGCCAACTCGGCATCACCCTCGCCTCGCTGGGCTTGGGTTGGATCGGAGAACCGGCCTTCGCCGACTTATTGAAACCAATGTTTGCCGAAATGGGCGTTACCTCGGCCGAAATTATCCACAATGTGTCGTTTGCGATTGCCTTCTGCACGATCTCGTTTCTGCACATTGTCGTCGGCGAACAAGCCCCCAAATCGCTGGCGATTCGCAACCCCGAAGGCATTGGGTTGTGGAGTGCCGGACCGCTCTACGCCTTTTACTGGATCATGTATCCGGCAATCTGGTTGCTGAACGCCAGTTCTAATCTGGTGCTGCATCTGGCCGGCTTGTGCAGCGAAGGCCATCACGACAGCCATTATTCGACCGACGAAATTAAATTGATTCTGCGCTCCAGCAGCGCCGGCGGCGGCTTCACCAAGGACGAGCGCAACGTACTGGCGAAATCGCTGGATTTCGGAAAGCTAGAAGTCTCGGATTTGATGCGCCCGATCCACGAAGTGAAAGCGCTATACCGTGGTCAACCCACCGAGGAAATCC
This sequence comes from Methylomonas sp. MS20, assembly GCF_050275925.1. Lineage (NCBI taxonomy): Bacteria > Pseudomonadati > Pseudomonadota > Gammaproteobacteria > Methylococcales > Methylococcaceae > Methylomonas > Methylomonas sp. MS20. The sequence goes on along the minus strand of NZ_CP189962.1, from coordinate 1,297,227 downwards.
TGCAGACCATTTGCGACAGCGGCTACAGCCGCTATCCCTATTTCGACAACAATCGGATCGACCTGCTCGGCTTGGTGCATTTGAAGGATTTGTTTTTGGCCCAACAGCAAGGTCAGCCGCTGGACGACTTGCAGGCCTATCTCAGACCAATCCAGCACATTTCCGCGCATCTACCGGCGTTGGAGTTGTTCCGGCGCTTTACCAAGGGCGCGCCGCACTTGGCGGTGGTCGGCCAGAAAGGCCAAAAACCGGAAGGCTACATTACGTTGGACAATCTGCTGTCGGCCTTGGTTGGCGAGATTCGCGACGAATTTGCCCGCTCGCAAAGCGACTGGACCCGCCTGGAAGACGGCGGTTTGCTAGGCAAGGGCAGCCTGCCGATCTTCTCGCTGGAGCGGATACTGGGCGTCGACGTCGAAAACGAAGAACTGGATTTGGACGACGTCGATTCGGTGGGCGGCATGATCCTGGCACAACTGCAGGACATTCCCGACGTCGGCGAACGCATCGCCTTCAACCGCTTCGACATCGTCGTTAAGGAGATGAACGGACCGCGCATCGAATGGGTGTTGGTCTATCCCAAGGACTAAAAAGCGGGCGCGCGACCTCAGCGGCACTCCGGCAGTAAGGAACTGCGCCAATACTGACCTTCTTTCTCGAACAAGCGCTTGGCGTCGTCGGGCCCCCAGGAACCGGCCGAATAGGTGGCAATGTAATCGCGCTCTATCGCCCAGGTTTGCAAGATCGGATCAACGATGCGCCAAGCGTATTCGACTTCGTCGAATCGCAAAAACAGCGAACGGTCGCCCTTCATCACGTCTAATAATAAATCTTCGTAAGCATCGACCCGCCGCTCGTCGGGATGACGAAAACTGGCGTCTAGGCTGGTAGTGCGGGTTCGCATTTCTAGTCCCGGTTCCTTGACGGTCATCTCGATGCGTATACATTCATCCGGCTGGATACCCATCAATACCCAATTCGGCGTCATGCAATGCACGTGGGTATCTCGGAAGAATTGCAGTGGCGGATGACGAAAGCAAATCGCGATCGACGACTGACCCTTGGCCATGCGCTTGCCGGTCCGTAAATAAAACGGCACGCCGCGCCAACGCCAGTTATCGATCAGCAACTTGATCGCCGCGTAGGTCTCGGTACTACTGTCCGCCGGAATATTGGCCTCTTCCAAATATCCCGGCACTTTCTGGCCGCCGATATTGCCCCTGGCATATTGACCTCGAAAGGTATGAGCATGCACCGCCGACTTGGGAATCGGCCGAATCGATTTCAACACCTTGACCTTTTCGTCTCGTAGCGACTCGGCGTCCATCGAAACCGGCGGCTCCATCGCCACCAGCGTCAGCAACTGCAATAAGTGGCTTTGCAACATGTCGCGCAACGCCCCAGCGCTATCGTAATATTCGCCGCGACTACCGATACCCAAATCCTCGGCATGGGTAATCTGAATGTGATCGATGTAATTGCGGTTCCATAAAGGTTCCAGCATCACGTTGGCGAAGCGGAACACCAATACGTTCTGCACCATGCCCTTACCGAGGTAATGATCGATTCGGTAGATTTGATCCTCGCTCAAATAGCGACTCAAGCGCTTTTGCAAGGCCTGGGCACTTTCCAAATCGTAGCCGAACGGTTTTTCGATGATCACCCGCCGCCAGCCGTCGTCTTCGCTCAACAGCCCCACCCGACTCAGGGCCTCAATGACGTTACCGAAGTCGCCGGGACTAATCGCCAAATAAAACGCAATATTTTTAGAAAATTGGGGCTGGCCTTGTAAGACCTCGGCCAGGGACTGATAGCAAGCAGGATCATCCATGTCGCCGCGATGGTAGTCCAGGCGCTCGGCGAACCTGGCAAACACCGAGTCATCCAAGTCGTCCGGCACCCGCTCGCGCAACATCGCCTTCACTTCGGCCAACCAGATCACCCTATCCCAGCCCCGCCGACCGACCGCGACAATCCGACAACCATCCGGCAACTTGTTCTCCAGCTCCAGATGGTAAAAGCCCGGCATCAATTTCAACCGCGCCAGATTCCCGGTCGCTCCAAAGATTACATACGTGCAAGGTTCTGTCGTCATCGCCCACGCTCCTGGCCGCTTTATTTGGTCTGACGGTCAGTGTGCCCGATTTCGCCGAACGCGTCGAGTCGCGCGCCAAATCAAACGCCATGCGCCTCCTTTCGTTTCGCCAACTCGCTTAAGCACCGGCGGTACTCGACGCCGAGTCTTTTTAGCCCGGCCGACCATCGGCGATTCCAACCCGCTGTTCCCACCAACCGGAGCGGCTAAAACCACGCGGCCGGAGTACAAATCTAGGTTTGTACTCCAATACGACGATCCCCTGACGCCAAGCTCGCGGCGACAGATCGAGCGGGTTGCTCAACAACCTCTCGGCCAGAATCTAGCCAGCCTATTGGAGAGGCTTTTTAGTCTTTTTCGCCCTGCCGACAGGCAGCGATTCGAACCCGCTTGTAAGTCTGCGTGGAAAATTTTCCACTTTTTGAACAAAATGGGCGTCTAACTTTTTCCAGGACGCATATCAAGTTTTGATATCAAATGGCTTTCAACATTTGCCATGGAGCCGATTTCTGGAAAAAATTCCGCTCTGGTTAACGAACTTGGACAATCGGCTTACCGGCAACAGCGCCGCCAACAGCCCCTCCCGCTTGGCTGGCAACGACACTTTGGACGGACAAGGTGGCGCTGACCCGCGGCACCGGCAAGACACCTACGTACTAGGCCGGGGCCACGGCGCCGACGTCCTGGCCGTAGCCAATTCGGATGAATTTGCGGACTGTCCGCCCAACTAGATCGTGCCGCGCCTGGGCGATCAAGGGATTTGTCTGGCTCCCTCGACTTAGGATTTAGCGTGGCCGACTGTCGAGAAAATATCTGCCGCGTCGCGAAGGTTGCCAAGCTGATGCTGGAGGCAGGCAATATCACCTACACTGCATTCATTTCGTCTTTCCGATTGGAACGCGAACTGGTGGGAGCTAGCGTCACGGCTAGATTTCATCGAAATTTACAGTCGATGCGATGTAACAATTTGCGAGCGTCGTGACGCTAAAGAGCTTTATCGCGCAGCCAGACTTGGCAAGATTCCGAGTTCACAGGTATTTCGACTTATGATGTGCCACTCGGGCCAGAGTTGATCCTGGATACTGAAACGCTGAACTGTTTAAGAACGGAAGGCATCATTAAGAGCTAACCATGCCATTGGAAAACGGCTCTTACCGTGCACTTGGTCAGCTATGCACTGGGCCGCAACGCCCTAGGACCAGCAAGAACGTAAAAAACTCAAGTCATTTACAACTGTAACAACCCCGCTCACGTTTTCGTCATTCGAACTAGGATAAAGAAACCTGCCGACTTTCGCGCAAACCTAGCCGACGATTACCAACCAATCGGTCAGATAGGTCATTTTCAGCGCCATGGAATGCCGCAAGACATCGAACATCTCGCGCGACCGCCGAATTTTGAGCCGGCCGTTGATGCGTATTTGCCGCAAATCATCATCCTTAAAATACACTGTACCGGCGTGATAGCGGTTAATTTGCCGCATCACGTTTTCCAGGGTTTCGTTTTCGTAAACCAGATAGCCGTCGATCCACGACGTGGACAGGGCGGAGTCCATCGTTTGCGGCTGGCCGATGGCGTTATCGTAAACCGTGACGGCTTCCCGGTCGCGCAATACCAGCGCCTCCTTCCAACGCCGGGGTTCCGATACCTCCACCCGGCCGGACAACACGCTGATTCTGTCGCCGTCGGTTTGGCGATCGACGAAGAAATGCGTCCCCAACACGCGCGTCGTCGAACGGTCGGCTCGCACGATAAACGGCCGATTGGGGTCGGGTTTGACGTCAAAATAAGCTTCGCCTTGCAGCAGTTCAACCATGCGTTGTTCGCCGGCTATCTCAACTGCTATGGCGCTACCCGTATTCAACATCACCGTTGAACCGTCGGCGAGTTTCACGGTTTTACGTTCGCCCAATGCCGAGCTGTAATCGGCTTTCAAGGCCACGCGCAGCGGTCTCGCCACCCCCACGGCCAACACCACCAACGCGGCAACCAATACAGGATACCGCCAAGCCTCAATGTAACGTTTTTTTTTGAGACTCGGCGCGATACCGTGTTTTTTGGCATTGCCGATCAAGCAGTGTAAAAAATCAGGGTCCCCCCACAGCAAACAAATTTCGTAAAACGCGCTACGATGCGTTTCGGCCTGTTCCAACCATTCCAGAAACAATGTTTCGTCTTGCCCGCTGACGTTATCGGCGCGCAACCGAACGAACCAAGCGACGGCCTGTTCGTCTATGCCATCTTCAATTTCGGATTCCAAGGCACTGTACTCATCGGATAAAAAAACCGTAAGGTCCAACGGGATTTTACACCCCGCTCAACCTTACCCCAAACGGGTCTCAACGGACGTCAAAGCTTTAATTTAAATTACATTTTAACGAATCGGGCTTGCCGCCGCCGAGTTTTGTCCCGCTGCCGGTACCGGATTAAACAGCAAGGTGTGCTCCGGTCTGCCGACTGTCAGGGCCAGCGGCAAGCCCACCAACCAGTAGGGCTGTTGATCGCGGTAATACGGCGATAACGGATGCCCGGATTGGCCGCCGGGCATATGCAAAATCGCCTCCTGAAAATGGTTAGGCGACACGATCAAACGCTCGCTGGCACCGAAGTCAGGTCCGGTGACCCTAACGCAATAGCCGCCGCAACCGGCCAGAGGCTGGCGCGGCATATCCAACAAATCCGCCAATGCGGAAACGGCCTTGGAAAACGGATGGGCGTGACCGACTACGTTTTGCCGCCCCCAAGTCAGTTCCATCAGCGGCAGACCGGGAAAACGGCTCGCAACGGCGGCGGCACTGGCCTCCAGGCGCGCCAACAGAAACGCCTCCCAACTCCGCGCGCCGGGATCGGGCAACAAAACCGCCGGGCGGGCAGTCAGCAGCGCTTGCAGCGGCGTGTCGACATAACTCCATGCGTAAACAAAACTCGGATCCGCCTGCTTACAGGCGCTCAAAAACGGCGTAAACACGGTGTCGATCAATTGCTTGCGAAACTCGATCAACACCGGCAAGCCCAAACTGCCGGTATCGGCCCGACCGTTCCAGCTCAACAAATAGTCTCTCAATCCTGATAAGGCCGGTCTTTGCGCCAGAACCTCGGGCGTCAACAATTGCAGCGCCAGCTGTTGGTAGTAGGCGTAAAACTCGGTGTCGGTATCTTGTTGCAGATTAAACAGCGTCCATTCGCTAGGCTGAGTCATCTGAGCCAAACGCTGATTAATTCGGTAGGCACGAAAACCCGGTGCAAATTGATGACCGACAGGAACCGGAAAATCCGCGGCAAAACGCCGTTCGTTAGCGCTCAGTAAATAGCCTTCCGGCGGGTCAATGACCCTGGGCATCTCCCCAGGTGCCAAGTAGCCGCGCCAGCCGGTTTGAGCATCCGCCCAGGAACGGCTGACCGCGCCATCACCGCCAAAGCGGCGCGGAATCTTACCGGTGACGGTCCAGGCGATATGGCCTACATCGTCGGCCAACAGCACATTCAACTGGGGACCGCCGCCGCGGTTGGCGATATCCAGAGCCTGACTCAGCGTTTCGCTCTGCTCCAACGCCATGATCTCCAGATTGACCGCATCCGCATCCAATGCTGCCCAATGAATCGCGACCGACCGACCCAACAAATCCTGCCGGGCCACCGGGCCCCAAATCGTTTCCCTAACCGTCACGATCTTAGACTCGCCGCCCTTGACGGAAATTGTCTCGCGGCGTTCGCCGAAAGTCCGCCACTCCGCGCCAACCCTGTATTGGTCGGCATCGTCCGGATTGATTTCCAGCCGGACCAGGTCCAGAAAATCACCGGCCAGATTCGTCATGCCCCAAGCCACGTGGCGATTACTGCCAACCACCAGAATTGGCGTGCCCGGCAAGTTCAATCCCGCCGCCCGCACTTTGGGATAATCGAGCTCCACCCGGTACCAAATATTGGGCACGCTGATACCCAGATGCATATCGTTGGCGAGAATCGCCCGGCCGTCGACGGTCTTGGCGCCGGCCACCGCCCAGGCGTTGGAACCGGCCAGGGTTTCGGCCGGCGCCGCCGCCAACGACCCGATTGCTGCGTCGCGGCGAGCCAGCAGCGTTTGCAGCGCCGCAACCGGCACCGGCCTCGGAGGACGTAGCGACAGAGTATGACGCATTAGGCTATCGGTATAGCGATCGCTATCCGGCGTTAAAAATTCGACAACGTCGACGGGCAAGGTTTGCGCCATAACGCTGAGCATGCGTTCGCCGCTCTCTACCCTGGCCGTCAGATTTTCGAACATTCCCAATACAATCAATAGGCTGTGCTCCGGCTTCCAGGGCTCCGGCCGATAACTCAATACATCGAACTCGAACGGCAAAACCGAATTTTGCGCCAAGTAACTATTGACGCCGTCGGCGTAAGCTTCCAGATAGTCGCGATGCGCCTGGGGCAGCTTGGTCAATACTCGCCGAGCCAGATCCGAAAATCCGTAGGTTCTAGCCTGAATGTCGCTGGGCAATGCCATAGCGCCAAAGATTTCCGCCAATAGGCCGGCATTTTTACGACGCATCAAATCCATTTGAAACAAGCGATCGCGCGCGGTGAGATACCCTAACACTCGCGCCGCGTCGACGCGGCTATCGGCGCTGATGAGCGGTATGCCGTGGCGATCGGTGACTATGCTTGCCGGCGCGACAAGCCCCGGCAAGCGCCGCTCCCCATCCAAGTCCGGCAGCGAGCGCGCCAACCACCAATACCCCAGGCCGGCTGCGACGGTCGCCAGCGCCAATACCGCTGAACCGACGTATAGCCCCCATTTGGTAACTCGCCTCATCGAATTCCCCCGTCACTCGACGCCAATGCCTCGATAGAGGCCCCCGTCTCCGCCCCAGCCGTTTGCCGGTAGGCCTGCGGATATTCGATTGCGGTAATTCGCCCTTCTTCGAGTTTGATGCAGCGGTCGGCCAGATGAAAATATTTATCGTCGTGAGTAATTGCCAATACCGTCTTGCCTCTAGCCTTCAGCGCCGGCAATAATTCAGCGTAAAACACTTGTTTGAATTCGGGATCCTGGTCGGCCGCCCATTCGTCGAACACATAAAACGGCCGGTCCTCCAAATACGCCGCCAACAAAGCCAAGCGTTTGCGCTGACCTTGCGACAAGTTCACCGACGAAAAGGCGCCATCGACGATTTCAACCTTGTGACTCAAGTGCAGGCGCGCCAGATAATCGTCGATCAAAGCTTGCCGGTTAGCGACATCCACGCCGTACAACGCGTCGAACAAATAAAAATCGGCGAAGATCGCCGAAAAATTTTGCATGTAGACATCGCGGTTACCGGCGTGAATCACGCTGTCGTTCCAAATGACCGTGCCTTGCTCCGGGTGATACAAACCCAGCAATAACATCGCCAGCGTGGTCTTACCGCTGCCGTTGCCTCCCACCAGAAACACCAGCTCGCCCGGACGGAAATCCAGATCGATAGGCCCTAGCCGAAATTGGCGGTTTTCCTTCTCGCGGTGGAAGGCGTGGGTCACGCCGCGCATCGCCAACCTGTCGAAGCGCGGCCCGTCCGGCTCCGCCAAATCAATTGTTAGCGTCCCAGCCAAGCTATCGTCCAACTGTAAAACCTTGTGTAACGCAACCTTGGCCCGACTGAACGCCGGCAAGCTGCTGGTCAAAATCGTCAATGGCGACATCATGAATAAAAACACCAAAATATAGCCACAGATCACCTCCGCGCCGACCGAGCGCCACACCGGAAATCCGTACAAAATGACGCCTATCGTTAGGAAATACAGTAGTTGTGTCCATTGATTGATCGCCAAATAGGCTGCCGCCGCCCGCAAGCTGTCGCGCCGGTACGCTTCGGCGCTAGCTGCCAGCGATCGGGCGACAAAAGCCTCGCTACGATGCCGGTGTAACTTCAATTCGCGTACGCCCTCCGTTAGTGCGCAGAAACCTTGGCTCAAGCGATCGTATTCTTCTCGAGCTCCGCGCACGTAGCGGGTCGGGATGTTCTTGCAAAGCTGAAACGTGGTAATCCCGAATAAAATCACCCCGGCCAAGACCGCAGCCAATTGCCAGGACAACCAACTCAGATAAGCCATGCAACCGGCGACGATCGCGAAGTTGATGCATAAAACCGGAAACAGCTCGCTGGCGCCGGCAATAGCCGTCACGTCCTCGGTCAAATGCCCGAGCAATTGCGCTTTACCGAACCGCTGTAAGTCGGGATAGGGAGCGCGCAAGATCAGGCGACTGATGTGCAGGCGCAAGTCACGGATTGTCTTGGTACTGAAACGGTTCAGCCAATAATGCGATACAAATCGGCTAGTCAAAACCGTCAACGCCAAACCGGCAAACCAGACAGGATCGGCAAAGTCGGTCAAGCCGCCGGCCAGCCGGGTATTGATGAACGCCAGCAGGGCGGCGTTACTCAAACCTGCGACAATGCCCGTCAACATCACACCAGCCATCGTGACCCAAGACGAACGCCATAAAAACTTCAGCATACTGACCCCATAAATACCGGTTGAGAAAAAGCCAAGGTCGAAAGCTAGCAATTTCCGGCTACGGCTTATATTAGAAGACGCCTATAAAACAAATCCACCCCATCCCGGTGCCGACCGGAATGAGGCATATCCAAAGGGTCATAAAATTAATCTATGTTATATGCCTATTTTTTATTAAGCCATTTCGCGCATTGACGGTCCAACTCCGACGTCGGCGATGGCTAAGCCCTTGATATTGGCTAAACTGTCAGTTGGCGTAAAACCTGCTGCTTGAGGCGGTAGCATAATATCCGGAACCGCCCCACCCCCCAACAGTCAGCCCGGCCCACACTTGGTCGCCGGCACTGCTTGCAATCGTGCGCACCCGGATTTGTCAACGCCGCCAGAGCCGGCCCGGCAATCCAACGCCAGGCAGCCCAACCGATTAGCCAGAGGGAGTTAATGATGAATATTGAGTCCGTATATTTAAATCATCAAACGGAACTACAACAGCACTTGGCACGCATAGTCGATTGCCCGGAAATCGCCGCAGATTTGGTACAGGAATGTTTCATCATTTTTTCCAGGGAATCGCAAAAACAAGTCATCGAGCATCCGCGCGGCTTTTTATTCCGCACCGCCCGCAATCTGGCTTACGACCACATCAAGCACCGCAAGGTCACCGAAAAACACGTCTACAGCACCGAACCCACGCTGGACATCGCCGAAGAAACCCCCTCGGAAGAACACTTGGCGCTGGTCAACGAAAAGCTGGCGATTTTTTCTAGCATCGTCGACGAACTGCCCGAACGGGCCAAAACAGCATTCGTGCTGAACCGGGTATACGGCATGACCTACGCGGAAATCGCGGTCGAGTTGAACATTTCCGACAGCGCGGTCGAAAAACTGTTAGCCCGAGCGCTACTCCACTGCCGCAAACAGTTCAAAAATCGCCAAGCCGATTTAAGCAACGACTGAGGAACACAGCCCCTAAAGTCGTCTTCTCCACGGAATCACTCCGCCTCGATGGTCGAACAAACAGCTGCGCCAATTCGCCGCAGTTACCATCGACAGACGTAGAAGCAATAACCGTTGCCGGTAAAGAACCGAGCCGTTCTAATTAACAAAACTTTTCAGGCAATGGACTTTGCGAGACCGCCTAAAACCAACCGCCTTTTCAACAGAATCCGGAGGGCCCAATGAGCTGGGACGAAGAAGAAGACACCACCACCTACCAAGTCGTCGTCAATCACGAAGAACAATATTCTATCTGGCCCGACTACAAGGAAATCCCCAACGGCTGGCGCGCCGTCGGCCCCAAAGGCCCAAAGCAGGAATGTCTGGATTACATCAAGGAAGTTTGGACCGACATGCGGCCGCTAAGCCTGCGGCAACATATGCGGGAGGCGGGGTTGGAATAAAGAAAAAAGGGCATATGGAGGTGCCCTTTTTCTAAAAACGTCCACTTTTTTGCTTACCTTGTCCGCGCACCCACCTCTAAAAAGGCAGTTTACTGAGTAACTTAACGGCAATAATCGTCTCCGTTGTAAAGAAAAGTCGTTAATGGCTTGCATCATTACCACATCACTATCGATTGGATTTATGCGCATGGAATACCGCAAAAACATTGTCTGGCATCATTCCCAAGTATCACGATCACACCGGGAATCCTTGAACGGACATCGGTCGGTCATTTTGTGGTTTACGGGTTTGTCTGGGGCGGGCAAATCAACCATAGCCCATGCAGTGGAGGCGCAACTTCATCAACGAGGATGCAGTGCGTTTGTATTGGATGGTGATAACATCCGACACGGTCTTTCAAAAGATTTAGGTTTTGAAGACTCAGATAGAAAAGAAAACATTCGTCGAATTGCGGAAGTTGCCAAATTAATGCTCGACGCCGGAACCATAACCCTAACGGCTTTCATTTCGCCTTTCAGATTAGAAAGAGAGCTGGCCCGACGTACGGTAGCCGAAGGGGATTTTATAGAAATTTACTGCAACTGCGATTTGACGGTCTGTGAGCAACGAGATGTTAAAGGACTCTATCGAAAAGCAAGACTCGGCGAAATAGTGCACTTCACCGGTATTTCATCCCCCTACGAACCACCTGAAAACCCGGAGATAGTGATCGATACGGATCAGATGAGTATTGAGGAATGTTTAACCCATATCCTTAATCACTTGCATAAAGTGGGCATTATGTCTCCCAGCCTTACCTAGATCTTTAAAACGACCTGAACTCAGAAGCGGATCAACCGTTCCAGCACTCAAACCAAATATCGACAGAATACACCGTTAATTTGCAACACTTCCCGGATGAAAAATAATCAAGCGATCCGACCACAAACTCGGTAACTCTTCAAAAATCTGACTTTGCTGTTCCCCCGAAAATCCCAGATTAATCATCAACTCCTGAAGTGTAAGTAAACCATCAGCTTGTTGCAAAACATAGTACCAAACATCCGAAAGCGCGTAGCGCCGCGTAGTGTCATAATTCCAAGTTAGGAAATAACTAAATCCACGCTCGGTATGATTTAAATACTTATCTTCCCGATTTAAAATAGCCGCTTTCGGCAAAGTGACTATTAGTGTTGCCATTTGGTCGCTGCCCCAGTCTTTTTTGGTGACCAAATAGTCGCCAACGACGAGATAATCCAAACCTGATGTCAAATAACAGACAACAGCATCATCAATACTATCGACAATAGGTTCAGCGTTATTGTTGAACGAAGTATTCAACAAAATAGAAATACCAGTCTTACGGCCGAAGGCTTCTATCAACTCCCAATAACGCGGGTTATCATCTTTGTTAACCGTTTGCAATCGGGCGCTGCCATCAACATGGGTAATAGCCGGCAACTGTTCTCGCCACCCTGGTCTGACATTCAAGACAAAAGACATAAAAGGAAAGTCTTCCTGCTTACCCGGCACCTCAAAAAAATCGCGGACACGTTCAACCAACACTGATGGAGCAAATGGTCGATAACTTTCCCGCATCTTGATCATCGCATTAATGGTTTCCTTATGCGAAGCCACGCGCGGATCAGCAATAATGCTGCGATTGCCCAAAGCCCGTGGACCAAATTCTGAGCGGCCTTGCACCCAACCGATCACCGCGCCGTCGATAATCAAATCCGACACTTGTTCCGAGCGATCAAGCAATTTTTCGATCGTCACGAAATCCTGCCACGGCGCTAAGACCTCGGCTACTTCATCCTCGTGAATCGGCGTCCCCCAATAAGCATGAGTTACTTTTTTAAACGGTAAATCGGGCAGTAATTGATGCGCCACATAGGCCGCCGCGCCGTAAGCGCAACCGGAGTCGCCAGCAAACGACGGCACGAAAACTTCTTCGAACAAACCCGAATTTAAAATTTTGCCGTTCATACTGCTGTTCTGCCCGACGCCTCCGCTGATTGCCAAACGGGTATGGCCAGTCAAAACTTGATAATGGCGAAGCACATGGAAGACGATAGACTCTAACGCCTCCTGCAGGGCCGCCGCAAGATCCATATGCACTTGAGAAAAAGCTTCCCCGCGTTTCCTCGGCGTTAAGACCTCGTACAACTCCAAAATACGATCGGCATGAATGCGGTAATCGCCGTCCGCTAATAATTCGTAAAAACGGCTAAGTTTGTCCCGATAAACGGCGGAGTTGCCATAAGGCGCCAAGCCCATGACTTTGTATTCGTCAAAATCCTTGTAACCCAAAAAGGCAATCACTTTTAAATAAAAATGTCCCAACGAATCGGCAACCGATTTACTTTTTAAAACATTAAAATTCTTGCCGTTGGCATCGATAACCATCGAAGATACATCATCGCCTTCGCCGTCTATGGTTAAAATCAAAGCCTTATCGAAACCGGATAAATAATACGAACCTGCGGCATGGGCTAAATGGTGATTGACGAAATAAAACTTATCCCTAGCAATCAAGACGCCGAACTCTCTCTCGAAAATAAATTGATATAAATGTTTAATATCGCAGAAAACACTTAAATCAGGCACGTACAAACCAAACTCTTTGAGTTTTGAAGTTAAAAAACTTTCACTTGCATAAATAGCAATGGCATCCAAACTTTCCAGTGTTTTATGCGTAGACTTCAAACAAAAAAATGCCGACGACGAACATAATTTATTGGTATGTTTAATTCTGTTCAGCCGCTCCTCCTCAATGGAGTAAGCGACTACTCCGTTTCCTAACAAAAGAGACGAAGAATCATGACCCAAGCCTATATGAGGCAAGATAGAGCTATCCAATATCCTATCAATACCACCAGACATCCCCAAAATATACATGCCATCTCCAAAATCATAAAATAAAAAACCTAAAACCTCCTATACCATATAATTTTTTACCCGCCAAAAATCAACCTCCCAAACTCAAAAGCCAAACTGATATTTCCATCTCCGGCTATTTCTCCATTTTCGTAAGATTTTAGAACGGACGTTTCCTTCGACAATAATTTACAAAACACTACATATGAAGTGGAAACAACACAATCACTTGGACCATCGCCATTGAGAAAGCGAAGCTCTCCGGTATTCGCTTCAATCCTCCAGACTCGACCTTTTAACCCAGAAACAATTAACTTACATACCCCATGAATTGTAATTTTATTTTCTACTTTTTGAATACTAACAATCAGATTTTCAAATAAGCTGCCATAATCTACACTGTCATAACCAACACAGTCAGAGCTATAGCGATACAAATCTTCTAACACCGGATAACCCAATTTTTGATGCAAAGTATCAACCCTATTCACCAAAGCTTCGGGGATTGCCGTAAATGGTATTTGAACTCCATTTCCAACAGAATCTCTTCTGATTTCAGAGGAGAACTTGACTTTACTATCGCCAGGCCCTTGATCGTGCGACACTTTGAATATAGAATTCGACAACTCGCTATTCCAATCTTCACCCAAGAAAGCAAACAAACGATACAATTCATCCCGAGGATTATTGACCAAGAACTCATAATTAACCCTGATAGATTTATCGGGGTAATTCTCCTCGAAACGAATAAGCTTTTCTGTCTTTTCCAACCAATTTTCAATGACTGCAGCAACAAAGTTTGTAGGCTGTCTCTGAACATAGGGTGACAACTCATCCATAAACCCTAGGGGACTGGTCTTTATACATGAATAGACTACGTCCAAGCAGCTTCTATAGAGACATATGTACTGTGCTTCAGGAAAAAGTTTTTCGAGAAGCCCGGCATAATCGACATTATCTGTTGATTTCTCACACCAGCGTTTCCCTCCTTTTCCTTGCACATACTTATCCATCAATTGATGAATAATCGCTCTTGATTCGTGAATAGCGAATACATCCCTTTGCTCTTCAGTCTTAATATCAGGCAAACTTCCTATAGAATAATAAGAAGCCTTATACAATCCTGAGCATAATAAACCTAAGTTTAAATGTCCTGGGCTACAAATATTAGGATTGGTATCCAAAATATACCTCAGCATAGTAGAGCCTGACCTAACGCACGATAAAATAAAAATCGGCCTACCCGAAAAAGTAGTTGCCAGATTCGCACTATTATTTTTCATCCTAAATTCCATAGTTAAACGCCAAAACCCTTTCCACACATATGCTTCTTATGTCGTATTGGTGCGCATTCTTTGTGCCTTCCGCTTGCGTAACCACCACAAAACACCGCTGACATACAAAATGAATGGCAAAAAACCAACCATGCACCAAACAATGCGTCCAAGCTGACCAAACGCCTGCCCATCATGGAGAGGCCACAACAAATTGAAAAACGTTTCGCCGGCAGTAAAGCGGTTGGGGTCTTGCACGGCCAACACCTTGCCGCTGTATTGGTCTATCCAAACTTTGCTGCGCGGCCGTTTGCGGTTGGCTTCGCCGGCTTGTTTCTTGGCGACCATATAGACGCCGTCCGGGCCGTCAGGCGTATTGATCATGCGTAATTCCGCGCCAGGAAAGATACGGTCTGCAACAGCCACGGCCTGCATGACCGTCATCGGCGGTTGTGCATTTAGTCGAGTCGACTTCAATTCGGGCACTTGCAAATGCTCTTTAGCAACTGGCGAAAACAATGCCACAATGGGGCGAAAAACATTTTCATAACCGAAAGCAAATCCGGTAAAGGCCAGAATGAGCAAACACAAAGAGCCATAAAATCCGGCGGTTTTATGTACGTCATAATAAAATCGCTCCGAGCTGGCATGCGCTTTGATAGTCGATGCCTTCTTGAATTTACCGGTGCGCGGCCACCATAAATACAGGCCGCTCAAACAAGATAGAAACAATAGAGCCCCCAGCGAGCTAACCGTGTTAAAGCCGAGTTGGCCGGCCTCCTTGCCCAACGTCCCCAGCATTAAAGCGGCATGTATCTCGTAAAGCTTGCTGGGCAGGGTTCGCCCCCAGAAACTCTGCTCCGCGATGCGGCCAGTGTAGGGATCGACCAATACTTCCAGAGGCGCGAACATTTCGCTCCGGGTTTCTTCGGGATTGAGGTATTCGGCCAGCAAATAATCGGCTCCGTAGCCCGGCAACAACAAGGACCAACTACCTTGGCGCTGCGGATGTTCGGTTTGGACGATTTGCAGAAGATGATCCAGCGGTAAAGGCTGCTGATTCGATAAAGCCATGGGCTTAGCAAGATTCCATTCCCGCAACTCGTAATAAAACACATTGCAGGAACCGGTCAAACCCAGAATCACGAACAACAGACCGACGCTAAGCGCCAGCGCCAAATGCAGTTTAAGCCAGAATTTTCGAATATTGTTGCGATAGGTCTTCATACGCTTTTCGAAACTAATGTCTGAACTATAAAGCTCGGCACTATGGATTAAAATTAATATTCCAACTTTAATGATCCCATTACGGTAATAGGATTACCGGTAATAGTATTACTTGCCCCTTGTTGAGTCGCACCGGCATAATATTCTTTGTCGAGCACATTATTGATATTTAATTGCGTGGTTAGGCGAGTTTTACCGATCGGCTTAACATAAGCGGCCATCATGTCCATTCGCGCATACCCAGGCAACTCTAGATCAGTCCATGTTTTCCCCGCTCTCGAACCCACTAAAACTCCGCCGATACCTGCTTTAAATTCGGGAGTAAATTGATAGGTTCCCCATAAGCTTGCCTGATGCTCCGGCACATTTATTAGACGCTTCCCCAATGCCCCATCGGAATTTTCACCATTCTTGGTTATTCTGGCATCCGTATAGGCATAGGTTAAGATCAGATTTAAATCATCGGTGACACGCCCCTTAAGGTCGGCCTCAATTCCTTGGCTTCGAGCCTCTCCGGCTGTCACGGTGAAACCGGTATGAATAGGATCAGAAAGCTGGATATTCTGTTTTGTCAGATGATAGAAAGATACGGTGCTGCTTAGTCTCTGATCGAAGAACTCCGTTTTAAAACCAGCCTCGAATTGCTCGCCAATCTCAGGCTTAATGGATTGGTTCTCATAGACCATTCCGGTATTGGCACTACCAAGGGATTCGGTATAGTTACCGTAAACAGAAAGCCATGACATCGGCTGATACAAAATACCAACCCGCGGACTGAACTTTTGATTGTCGGTGCTTTTATAATTGGCGCTCGCCACATCATAGCTACCCGTAGCAAAATCGAAACCTCGTCCAAAAGTTGCCCAATCGTAGCGGCCGCCGCCCAAGATATGGAGCTTTTCAAACAAGGTAATATGATCTTGAAAATACACACCAAACCATTCTTCTTTCTCTCTCACCGCATAGTCGTAAGGCGAAGAATAAATAGCGGCCAAGTCAACGGTATTATAAGCCGGGTTGTAGATATCAACCGTTCCGCCGGTGTTGTTCCCGTTACAACACGCGAATCGGTTTTTATCGGCTTTTCGGGTTCTTCTCGAGAAATCGCCGCCGATTAACAATTCGTGTTTGGTATTGAACAACTCGACATTTCCAATTAAATCCAGGTTGGTTCCATAAGTATCATGATAGGCCACGCCAGTTATTGGAAATCGCCTTAACATTGTAGCGTTGAGCATATATTGAGGCTGAAGGTCGAAATAATTGATATCCCAATCCTCGTGCATAAACCGGTTCGTCACTTTCCATTGGTTATTAAATTTGTAAGACCAATCAAATGCCGTCAGCACGGAATTCATGGTGGGGCCTTTCGCCACATCGCCAAGGTAGGTATTAAATGCTACCGGCGCCGG
Organism: Methylomonas sp. MS20; assembly: GCF_050275925.1. Lineage (NCBI taxonomy): Bacteria > Pseudomonadati > Pseudomonadota > Gammaproteobacteria > Methylococcales > Methylococcaceae > Methylomonas > Methylomonas sp. MS20. The sequence goes on along the minus strand of NZ_CP189962.1, from coordinate 1,280,479 downwards.
ACGATTACCAATCGTCGGTATTCCGTTGTCATTCACACGTTTATCGTGCTTGAACTCCAACTCGGCATTGGCCTCGAATCGGTCATTAGGCGTCCAACTCAGTTTGGGCGCGATAAATACCCGCTCGTCCCCCACGTATTTCTTGAACGAGCTTAAATCCTGGTAGGACGCGTCGAACCGATATTTCAGTGTCTTAGCGTCGTCGATGGGGCCGGTGGCCGCAGCCGTCGTACGATATTGGTCGTAGGAACCGAATTGTTGCTGCAGAGAGTAATAGGGTTTATCCAGAGCTTGTTTGGTGACGACGTTGACCATGCCGCCGGGTTGAATTTGCCCGTAAAGCACCGCTGCCGGGCCTTTAATAACCTCTACTTGCTCGATGTTCGCAGGATCGGAATAGTTGGTATAACGCCGCAACCCATTACGATAGGTGGAAAAATTGGTGCTGAATCCCCGGATATTAAAGTTTTCGTACAGATCGCCGTAATCCATGCTCCTTTGTACACCGCTGACATTTCTACTTAAAGCTTCGGTGATTTCGATATCTTGCTGGTCATCCATGATGGTGCGAGGCACAATCTGGATATTGACCGGCGTTTCCATCAATGCCATTTCCGTCTTACTGGCGGCACTGGAACTGGGAACCGCATAATCTTTGGTGTAAGGATCGGTCGCATCGTATCCCGGCCTAGCCCCTGTCACAGTCACCGCCGCCATCGTCGTCGCATCGTTCGCTTGCGCCACAGCCACCTTCTCCACGGTAATCGAATTCCCACCGGCCACCCGGTAATTCAGTCCGCTGCCTTTCAACAGTTGTTGCAACGCCTGCTCGACCGTGTAATTGCCCTTCAGGCCATTGGATTTCATATCGCTCGCCATCGCGGCCGGATAGCTGAGCTCTAAGTTGGCGGTTTCCGCCAATTTGTTCAGCGACGCGGACATGTCGCCGGCGGAGATATTGAACTTGTAAACCTCGCCGCTGCCGGCATTTTCCGCAATCGCCCCGCTCGAAGCCGCCATCGCGCACAACAGCGCAACCGCCTTCAAGGCATGCCGCGGCCTATTTCCCTTTTGTTGCCGGCTAGCCTTGAAATCGCAATGTTTTCCTGAATGACTCATGATTTGATCCGATGGTTAAAGAATGAATTACAAAGCGTCCACCCGAAGCCCAGGCTGTTGCATTCGCTTTACACTCGGAAGACGACTGCACACCCGGTTCTCCCCATCGTCATTCGCCGTTTTTTTCGATCTTGCCGGCGTCTATCCATCCGCTACGTACAAAATAGTCGCGGTAACGCGCCAGCAAGGTATCTTCAATGGGTTGGTAAGCCATGCCTCGCGCCGCAAGCCTGCGTTGCGTTGCCGAGCAGTCGTAGCCTGCGGCTTCGTCACTATCCGCTGCCCCGTCCGGCTCCGCCTCCTCGGCAAAGAGCGTCAGCAACGGCGCCAACGCAAAATCGGCTATCGTTTCCGCGGCGGCGAGCATTGCCGCCCGCCATTGCCGAGTCGATACCTTGCGCAACGGAAAACCGGCGGCAATAAACCAATCGAACCAGGCATTTGCGGTTGGCGGATAGGGATGATTCAAATGAAAAACGCCGCCGGCAACATCAGTTTCTTGCGCCAAGGCCACGATCGCCCCGCTGACGAAATCCACCGGCGCCATGTCCAAACGGCTGTCGACTTCCGGCGCCAGGCCCATCTGTATACAGCCCTTGAAGACGCGGCATAAAAAATCGTCGGTATTCCAGACGCCGTTACGGCTGTCGCCGGCAACCGTCGCCGGCCGGTAGACGGCTACCTGAAAGCCTCGCAGGCTTGCCTTGCGCAATATGGCCTCCGCCACCCATTTGCTTTGCGCGTAACCGCCGACCAATGCGTCGCTAAGTCGCGGTTCGTCTGTTTCCGTAAAACCTTGCGGATTCGAGGGATTGCCGGCGAATACCGACAAGGTAGAAACGTAATGAATCGCTTTCGGCCGCTCCGTCGCCGCCAAACGCAAGACTTCGACGCTGCCGGACACGTTGGCGGCCTTCAAGGCCCGGTAGGGCTGAACGAAATTGACCAATGCACCGTTGTGGAAGATCGCATCGACGCCGGCGGCGATTTCTCGGTAACGATCTTCGCTAAGCCCCAGGCATTCGGACGCCAAATCCCCACACACAGGAATCACTCGCCGCCAATCAATGCGCTCGAGTAAGTCATAACGTGCCAATTGCTTTTCCAGTCGGCTAAAGGCCTGCGCTTCGTCGGCGGCGCGGATCAGGCAATAAACATGGGCCTGGGTTTGTTCCAATAAATCGGCCAACAAAAATGCGCCGAGAAATCCGGTCGCTCCGGTCAGCAGCAGAGCGCGAGATTGCCCAAGCTCGGCCGGTTTGGCCGGCAAGGGCAGAATATCGCTACCCAGCCCGGCTTCGACCTGCAGATCGAGACTTTCTTCGTCGGCCTCGCCGCTTAACCAGCCGGCTTGCTCCGCTACGGTCGGTTTTTCTAACACGGCTTTGACCGGAAATGGCAGTCGCAACCGATTTTGAACGGCAAAGGCCAACTGCGTCGCCAACAACGAATGCCCACCCAGTTCGAAAAAGTCGTCTTCGACGCCGACTTTTTCCACGCCCAACACTTCCCGCCAAATTTCGGCCAACAGGGTTTCGGTTTCTGTGCGCGGCGCGACGTATGGCTTTCTCAATTGTTCGCCGATGTCCGGGGCCGGCAGTTTTTTCCTGTCCAATTTGCCGTTGGCAGAAAGCGGCATCTCGTCCAACACCACGAAGGCACTGGGCACCATGTAGTCCGGCAAAGTTTGTTTGAGTTGAACTTTCAATTCATCGATGACCAAGGTTCCAAGCTGGTCTTCCACCAAATAGGCCACCAGTCGTTTGTCGCCCGGTTGATCTTCCCTCGCCAGCACCGCGGCTTCCTTGACGTCCGGGTGTTGCAGCAACCGAGCCTCGATCTCGCCCAGCTCTATCCTAAAACCGCGAATTTTGACTTGGTGATCGATGCGGCCCAAAAACTCGATCGCGCCGTCGGCCCGGTAACGGGCCAAGTCGCCGGTTTTGTACAAGCGGCCGCCGCCGGCTTGGAACGGATCGGGAATGAAGCGTTCGGCGCTCAAGGCGGGACGGTTCAGATAACCCCGCACGATGCCGGCGCCGCCGATATATAACTCGCCGGCCACACCGACCGGCGCCGGATTTAGGTAGCTGTCGAGGATATAGAGACGGACGTTGCCGATAGGCCGGCCTATGGCCAGCGGCCGGTCGAGGTCGTCCAAACTCGCTTGATAGACGCTGCTCCACACCGTGGCTTCGGTCGGGCCGTATTCGTTGTAGAGTTTGACGGCCGGCAGAGCGGCGAAATGACGCTTGACCACCTCGGTCGCGCAGGCTTCGCCGGCAACGATGGCAGCCTTCAGGCTGTCCAATTTTTCGGACGCTTGCTCTAATAACAAAGTATACAGCGACGGCAAGGCCAACAGATGCGAAACCCCATGGCGTTCAATCAAGTCCGCCAAGGCGACCGGGTCTTTGCCCGCTTCGTCCTTCGGCAGGCACAGACAGCCGCCCTGCCCCAGCGTCCAGAAGATGCCGGCCACCGAGCTGTCGAAGGCGAACGACGACAGCAACAGATAGGCCCGAACCGGATCGGCATAATAAGCAAACCGCGCTTGGGTCGAATGCAGCGCATTGCCGTGCGCCACCGCCACACCTTTGGGCTGGCCGGTCGAGCCCGAGGTGTAGATGATGTAGGCCAAATCCAGCGGGTGGTTGCACGGTTCGGGGTTATGCTCAGGACATGGGGCGATGGCCGGCCAATCGCTGTCCAGACATAGCGTTTTTAATGCCCCCTCACCCCGGCCCTCTCCCGCTGGGAGAGGGCGAGGGCGCCGGCCGACGTCGTCCGTAGGGTACGCACCGCGTACCGGTCCGGCGCCAACACCGGGTTCAGCCAAGGCACGCGGTGCGTACCCTACGCCTCGATTATTCCCCGCCAACATCTCCGTCAAGCCTTGCCGAGTCAACAGCAGGCTAACGCCGGCGTCGTCCAGCATGTAACGCAGCCGTTCCTCGGGATAGTGAGGATCGAGCGGCACGTAAGCCCCGCCGGCCTTCAAAATGCCCAGCAGACCGATCACCATTTCCAACGAACGCTCGATGCAGATACCCACCAACACATCCGGGCCGACGCCCCGATCGATTAGAGCGTGCGCCAGCTGATTGGCTTTGACGTTCAGTTCGGCATAAGTCAGGCTGCTATCTTCGAAGCTCAATGCAACGGCATCCGGCGTTTTCTCGACTTGAGCCTCGAACAACTGGTGAATGCAACGGCCTTGCGGATACTCTACTTCGGTAGCGTTCCACTCTTGCAAAAGTTGCCGTTTTTCGCCATCGGTCAGCAACGGCAATTCAAAAATCCGTGTTTGCGGACACTCGAGCGCCGCTTGCAACAATATCAAGTAATGCCGCGCCAATCTTGCCATCGTCTCGGCGTCGAACAAATCGTTGTTGTATTCGAAGCTGCCGCCCAAGCGACCGTCCGGCCAGTCCTGGATGTGCAGGGTCAGATCGAACTTGGCGGTTCGACTGTCGTCTTCGAGCACGGCGACCTCCACATCAGGCAAACTCAAGGTCAGGTTGTCGCGGTTTTGCAGCACGAACATGACTTGGAACAACGGACTGCGGCTGGGATCGCGCGTAGGTTGCAAGGCTTCGACCAGCTTTTCGAACGGCAAATCCTGGTGGTTTTGCGCGTCCAATACCGTCGCCCTGATTTGCTCCAACAGCTCGGCAAAGGGCGGATTGGCCGATAAGTCGCTACGCAACACCAGGGTGTTGACGAAGAAACCGATCAAATCTTCGATTTCCTGGCGGTTACGGTTGGCGAACGGGGTGCCGACGCAGAGGTCGGTCTGGCCGCTATGGCGGCTCAACAAGAGTTTGAATACCGAGAGCAAGAGCATGAACAAGCTAACGTTGTATCGATTGCTCACGGCTCTGGCTTGCAAAGCCAATGCCGGCGGGATTTCGAAACCGAAATGAGCGCCCCGGTAAGTCTTCAGCGCCGGCCTTGGCCGGTCGGTTGGCAGCTCCAAGACACCGGACGCGCCTTGCAAGCGCTCGCGCCAGTAGCCTATTTGCCTATCCAATTCCTCGCCGCTCAGCCAATGGCGTTGCCAGCAGGCGAAATCGGCGTATTGGATCGGCAATTCGGCCAGCGGCGAGGCTTGATGCCGCGCAAAAGCCCGGTACAGCGCGGCAAACTCTTTGACCAAGACCGCCGAAGACCAACCGTCCGAGACGATGTGATGCACGGTCAGCATCAGGATGGCGTCCTGGCTGTCGCCGCTGTCGTCCAGCATCAGCAAGCCGGCCCGAATCAACGGCCCCCGGCGCAAATCGAAAGGCTTGGCGGCTTCGTCGCGGCACAGCGCCTGCCAAACGCAGGGCCGGTCGGTAGAGGTCAAATCCACACTGTCGATCTCGAGTGTCAAACTCGGCAATATTTTTTGCACCGGCTCGCCGTCCTCGCCCGTCTCGAATATCGTCCGCAATACTTCGTGGCGACGAACGATCTCGCTAAAACTTTGCCTCAAGGCGGCAAGATCCAAACGGCCGGACAAACGCAACGCCACCGGAATGTTGTAGAGCGGACTGTCAGGTTCCAGTTGATCCAGAAACCATAGCCTTTGCTGGGCGAAGGACAATGGGATGGGCGCCGAACGCATGGCCGCCGCGATGGTAAATTTGTCCTCATTCATTGCGACGCCCGGATGAGCGCGTTTTTCGTCGTCGATTATTTCCGCCAACGTAGCGACGTTGCCGGCCTCGAACACGCTGCGCAGCGGCAAATCGATCGAAAAGCATTTAGCCACCCGCGACGCCAGCTGGGTCGCCAACAACGAATGCCCGCCCAATTCAAAGAAATCGTCTTCGACCCCGACTTTTTCCACGCCCAACACTTCCCGCCAAATTTCGGCCAACAGGGTTTCGGTTTCGGTGCGCGGCGCGACGTATGGCTTTTTCAATTGTTCGCCGATGTCCGGGGCCGGCAGTTTTTTCCTGTCCAATTTGCCGTTGGCAGAAAGCGGCATCTCGTCCAACACCACGAAGGCACTGGGCACCATGTAGTTCGGCAAAGCTTGTTTGAGTTGGACTTTCAATTCGTCGATGACCAAGGCGCCATGCTGATCTTCCACCAGATAAGCCACCAAGCGTTTGTCGCCGGGTTGCTCTTCGCGCGCCACGACCACCACCTCTTTGACCGCCGGCTGTTTCAGCAGCTCGGCTTCGATTTCTCCGAGTTCTATCCTGAAACCGCGAATCTTTACCTGGTGATCGATGCGCCCCAAAAACTCGATCGCCCCGTCGGCCCGGTAGCGAGCCAAGTCGCCGGTTTTGTACAAGCGGCCGCCGCCGGCTTGGAACGGATCGGGGATAAAACGTTCGGCCGTCAGCTCGGGGCGGTTCAGATAGCCGCGCACGATGCCGGCGCCGCCGATGTAAAGTTCGCCGGCGACGCCAACCGGCAGCGGATTGAGTGATTTGCCCAGAATATACAGGCGGACGTTGGCGACCGGCCTACCGATCGCCAACGTCCGATCGAGGTCGTCCGAACCGGCTTGGTAAACGCTGCTCCACACTGTGCCCTCGGTCGGGCCGTATTCGTTGTAGAGTTTGACGACCGGCAAAATAGCGAAATGACGCTTAACGACTTCGGTGGCGCAGGCTTCGCCGGCGACGATGGCGGCCTTCAGGCTCTTCAATTTTTCGGACGCTTGCTCTAATAACAAAGTATACAGCGACGGCAAGGCCAACAGATGCGAAACCCGCTGGCGTTCGATCAAAGCGGCCAAAGCCGCAGGGTCTTTACCCGCCTCCTCGCTCGGCAAACACAAACAACCGCCCTGCCCCAGCGTCCAGAAGATGCCGGCCACCGAGCTGTCGAAGGCGAACGACGACAGCAACAGATAGGCCCGAACCGGATCGGCATAATAAGCAAACCGCGCTTGGGTCGAATGCAGCGCATTGCCGTGCGCCACCGCCACACCTTTGGGCTGGCCGGTCGAGCCCGAGGTGTAGATGATGTAGGCCAAGTCCTGCGACCGGTTGCGAACGGCGGGATTGTGTGCCGGGTAAAACGCCGCCTGCAGCCAATCGGCGTCCAAATAAAAACTGCGTTGCCGATCGAAATCCGTTAACTCCGCCAAACCGGAACGGGTCAACAGCAGGCTGACGCCGGCGTCGTCCAGCATGTAACGCAGCCGTTCTTCGGGATAGTGAGGATCGATCGGCACGTAAGCCCCGCCTGCCTTCAAGACGCCCAGCAGGCCGATCACCATCTCCAACGAGCGCTCGATGCAGATACCCACCAGCACGTCCGGGCCGACGCCGTGCTCGATCAAATAATGCGCTAGTCGATTGGCTTTAGCGTTCAGTTCGGCGTAAGTCAGACTGTTGTCTTCGAAGCTCAAGGCAACGGCGTTCGGCGTCCTTTCGACTTGAGCTTCGAATAAGGCCTGTAAGCAAGACGACTCAGGGTAGTCGACTTCGGTCGCGTTCCAATCGAACAATAATCGCCGCTTCTCGGCTGCGGATAACATGGCGATTTCGGCAACCGCTTTATCGGGATCGTGGCGTAAAGCATCGTCCAAACCCTCGGCAACGGTTCTCATATAGTCGGCGATACGCAAAGGATCGATTCCCGGCGCCGCTTGCACGGTCAATGCGAAATCATCGCCGAAATCGTCGACCGCCAGCGTCAACGGATAATTGCTGCGCTCCTCGCTGAACAAGACCCGCGCCCCCTCCCAGGCCATCAAGGCCTTATCGTCCGCCTCGACGATGGCCGCATGCCGATAATTGATCAAGGTCGTAAACAGCGGCGTGCCGGACGGCACGGCGCTACAGCGTTGCGCCGTCGCCAACGAGGCTTGTTCGTGAGCCAATAAGCTATTCAAGCGCCGATGCGTCAACGCAACCACCTCGCGGCAAGCGTGCCGCCCTAACGGCACGCGGATCGGCAAGGTATTGATGAACATTCCCACCGCACGCTCGGCGCCGGCACCGCCGTGCAAACGCCCCGACAAAACCGTACCGAACACTACGTCGTCGCGGCCGCTGCAACGCCCCATCACCACCGCCCAAGCGGCATGCAGCAAACCGGCCGGACTAACGCTGCAACTGCGCGCCGTATCGCGTATCCGCCGCGATAATTCCGTGTCCAAGCGCAAGGTCGCTTCTTCGACTTTACCGCCGTCGCCTTGCACGTTCAATAAACCGAACGGCGCAGTAGTCTCATAAACGTCGCTCAGTTGCTCTCGAAAATAAGCCTCGTGTTCGGCCTGCGAAGTGCGGCGCATCCTGGCGATAAAATTGCGATACGGCAAAGGCGCCCGCAACTCGTCGCCGCGCCCGGCCAGCAACAAGCGAATTTCCGACAACACCAACTGTAAGGTATAGTTGTCGTCGATCAAGTGATGATTCAGTAACACCAAACGCCAACCCAAACCGTCCTGCTCGGCGGCGATGTAAACCTGCAATAAAGGCGCTTGTTGCAAATTCATCCGGCACTGTCTGGGGTCCGTTGTCGCCGACAAACGGGCTTCTGCGTCGCCGCCGTATAAGTCGTGTACCGGCAATTTCGCCCGGCGCTGCACGACCTGCACCGGCTGCCGCAAGCCTTGCCAATGCATAGCGCTGCGTAAAATATCGTGCCGCTCTATCACGGTTTGCAAGGCCGCGAGAAAATGATCCAAATAGCGCCGATTTTCGAAGACGATTTGGGTCCGCGTAACGTAAGGATCGCCTTGGCTTTCCAGCAAATGATGAAACAAGATACCTTCCTGTAACGGCGCCAAGGGATAAATATCTTGAATATTGGCGGCACCGCCGTCGACGTTTGCGACGATGGCATCGATTTCTTCCTGGCTTAATTCGACCAGGGTCAGCATTTGCGGCGTAATCGATACATCTCGGCCGTTACGCAAGGCAGTCAGCAAACCCTGCTTATGTAGTTTCAACCGCGCCAGCAAGTCTTCGTCCATCGCCCCCTGCGGGGCCCGTATCACCAGTTCGCCTTCTTCTTCCAATAAGGCGATATTCCGGGATTTCAGCAGCGAAAAAACAGCGTTCAAACTCATAGCCGGAATTCCTCCGTCGGCGTATTAGCGGATAATGAAAAAGCATCGGAAATAAGATTCGGCGGTATCCAGTCGGTCGCCTCATCCTCGGCGATCGCTGCCGCCAGATCCGCCAATAGCGGCCGGGCGAATACCTCGCGGGCCGGCAAATTCCAACCTCGTTGCCGCAGGCGCTCGACTAGCGTTAAGGCCAACAAGGAATGGCCGCCTAATTCGAAAAAATGATCGTTACGGCCAACACGCTCGAGTTCCAACAAGTCTTGCCAAATTTCGGCCAACGCCGCTTCCGCCTCGCCTTGCGGCGCTTGGTATTCCCGGCCTAATACAGTCTCCGTGTCCGGTGCCGGTAAAGCGCTTCTATCGAGCTTGCCATTGGCGTTCAACGGCAAGGAAGGCAACAGTACGAAGGCCGCCGGCAACATGTAATCGGGCAAATCGGCCGCCAACTGCTGGCGCAATTCGCCAAGCGATAATTCGCCGCCGGAACGGCTGGTCAAATAAGCCACCAAACGCTTGTCGCCTAAACGATCGCCACGGGCTACCACGACCGCCTCGCCGACGCCGTCACAGGCTGCCAAACGGCTTTCGATCTCCCCTAATTCGATGCGAAAACCGCGCAACTTGACTTGAAAATCGTTGCGGCCTAGATAATCGATGCCGCCGTCGGCGCGCCAGCGCCCCAAATCGCCGGTCTTATAAAGCCGCGCCCCTTCCGCAAACGGATCGGGTAGAAAACGCTCGGCGCTCAAGGCCGGCTTGCGGCAATAACCGCGACCGACCGCAATGCCGCCGATATAAATTTCGCCGATAACCCCCAACGGCACAGGCTGCAACGCGGAATCGAGAATGTATAACCGAGTATTGGCAATCGGCCGGCCGATAGGCGGCGTAGCGCCATCGTCTTGTTGGCACAGCCAGGCCGTCACGTCGACCGCCGCCTCGGTCGGCCCGTACAGATTATGTAAGGCCACGTTCGGCAAGGCTTCGTGAAACCTTGCTGTCAAAGCCGCCGGTAAGGCTTCGCCGCTGCATAGCACTTGCCGCAAGGAACGGCATTTTGCCGCATCCAAACCGGGCAAAAAGGCCTGCAGCATAGACGGCACGAAATGCAAGGTCGTCACGCCGGCCACTTCGATCAAGTCCTGCAAATAGTCGGGCTCTTGATGGCCTTTGGGGCGAGCCAGCACCAGTTCGGCGCCCGCCAATAACGGCAGAAAAAACTCCCAAACCGACACGTCGAAGCTGAAGGGCGTTTTCTGCATCACCTTATCGCCAGCCGTCAGCTGATATTGGTCTTGCGCCCACAACAAACGGTTAACTACCGCGTCGTGCTGGTTCATCGCTCCTTTGGGCTGGCCAGTCGAACCGGAGGTATAAATAACGTAAGCAAGATTGACCGGCGCCAAGCCCATGGCCGCCGCATCGGGATTGACATCGGAACGTAAAGCGATCGCGGCCTCGGTATCGGCGTCGTCGAGCAACAGCGTCCTAACGCCGGCAAGCGCCGGCTCCGGCCAAGCTCCGCATAAACTTTGCCGGCCAATCAGCAATCTTGGCTCGCAATCGGCCAGCATAAATCGCAGCCGTTCGGCCGGATAATCGGGATCTAGCGGCACGTAAGCCCCGCCGGCTTTCAGGATAGCCAACAACGCGACCACCATTTCCAGCGAACGCTCCAGACAAACGCCGACCAGGACTTCCGGCCCCACGCCTCGCCCGATCAGCTCGTGAGCCAAGCGATTGGCTTTGGCATTCAACTCGGCATAACTCAGGCAATCGGCCTCGAAACGTAAGGCTGCGGCGTTGGGGGTCTTGGCCGATTGAGACTCGATCAAGGCATGAACCAATCGCGGCCGGCTTCGATAATCGCGCTCCGTGGTGTTAAATTCCTCGACGATCCTGCGGTACTGTTCGGCCGGCAAAGCCGTCAATTGCCATAAGGATTGCTTCGGCTCGGCCGCCGCTTGTTCCAGCAAAACCCGTAAATGCCCGGCCATCCGCTCTATCGTTTCGGCGGCGAATAAGTCTTTGGCGTACTCGAAACTGCAGGCTAAACGCCCCTCGCCTTCGTCGACGAACAAGGTCAAATCGAACTGGGCGGCGCCGTTGTTTAACGTCAAAGGTGAAACATTCAGACTCCCCATCCGAAAATCCGCCACCGGCACGTTCTGCACCGCCAGCATCACTTGAAACAAGGGCGCATGGCCGGGGTTGCGGGGCGGATTCAGGGCATCCAATAACTGTCCAAAAGCTAATTCTTGGTGATTTTGATCCTGTAAGGCTTGTTCGCGAAGCTGAGCCAACCAGTCGGCGAAAGAGATTTCGCCTTCGACCCGGCAACGCAACACCAAAGTATTGACGAAAAAACCGATCAAACTGGCAACCTGGCTACGATTGCGGCCGGCCACCGGATAGCCGATGCAAAAATCCCGGCTGCCGGAATAGCGGTGCAACAGCGCCGAAAACGCCGCCGCCATGACCATGAACAATGTGGCCTTGTGTTGCCCGGCCAATTGCTTGACTTGCCGGCTCAAATCCTCGCTTAATTCGAAGCGATAAACTTCGCCGCTGTAACTAGGCTGCGGCGGCCGCGGACGGTCCAAGGGCAATTCCAGCAGCGGCGGCGCGCCGGCCAACTTGGCCGTCCAATATTCCAATTGGCTTTGCCGTTGCGCGTCGCGGCCGCGTTGCCAAACGCAATAATCGGCGTATTGAATCGCCAGTTCCGGTAAAGGCGACGGCCGGCCTTCGGCGAAGGCTTGGTAAAGGGTCGCGACTTCTTGCATCAACACCGCGACCGACCAACGATCGGACACCATATGGTGTAAGACCAGCAACAAAATATGCCGCTCGCCGCCCAAGTCAACCCATGCTCCCCGAAGCGGCGGCTGCAGGTCTAGCCGGAACGGACGGCGAATGAAGTCTTGCGCCCGCGTCTCGAAAGCCGGCATTTTTTCGTTTTCCGCCAACGCCGACAAATCCCAATCTTCCAGCGGCAATTGCGCTTCGGTTTCGACTTGCTGGCCGGGCCCCCCTTCCAACGCCAAAAAACGACTGCGCAAAATTTCGTGGCGCCGGACCACTTCGCTCAAGGCTTGCGCCAACAGCTCGCCGCGTAAAGCGCCATCAAGCCGCACAGCTCCGGCAACGTTATAAATCGGATTGTCCGGCTCCAATTGCGACATAATCCATAGGCGCTCTTGCGAATAGGATAAAGGCGCCGTTTCACCAGCTGCGCGCTTCGTTATCGAGTCAGCCGTGGTATTCTGCCCGAGGCGGGCAATCAAACGCGAGCGATCAGTTGTTACGGAAACAGGGTTAGCGGTTGAGATAGTCATGTCGTGTCGAATCCTTAAGTTGATAAAAGAGAGCCGACTTAATCCTGGCCTAGAAAAATCTCGTCGCATCCATATAGACGCCGGGCATCGCTAAAGCCACGCTCATGACAAACCGTTAACATTTTGTTGATTTCGCGAATGTAGGCATCGTCGTCTTCCGGCTCCAGCGCCATGAAATATTGCAGCCACGGCTCGCGACCAATGGCGTAGACGTAGACGCGATTGGCGCCGACGGCTTCCAGTAATTGCAATGCGCCTTCGGCATTGCTGCCGTTGGAGCGTCTGGCCTGACAGTGCTTGTGATCCGGCAGCTTAGGTAATAAAGCGCCGTAAACCCAGGAGAGCGGTGCGCCAATGCATTCCATGCCTAAAAACACCGTGTCGATAGATCCATATTCAGCACATAGATTCTGGTACATGTGCTTATCCAGGCAGTTCGAATCGGCAGCAAACAACAATTTCCGGTTCCCGGCGCGAACTAAATAGGCGCTTTTCGCAAAAGGCAAATCATTGTGTTCGCCCAGGAAAGGTACCGCGACGATCTCACCACCGGTAAACGAGATACTATCTAACGGATCAACTTCAACGACCTGCTGAAAACCCAATTCTCTGGCCAACAGTTTCATCGAGATATCGGCATAAAAAATGCCCGAACTTTTAGGTACAACTAGGCAACCAATTTTGTGCCGTAACCGTAATAGGGTTTCGAAGACATAATGGTCATGATGAACATGAGTAATTAGCACGTAATCGATATGTGCCGGCAAATCTTGAAAACTATAACGATCTATTCCACCCTGACTGGGTTTTACAGCAATGAAGGGATCAATCAGCACGGCAATACCAGCGGCTTCGATTAAAACGCCGGCGTGACCAAGGTATCGGACGCGCGCACCTGGACCCTGCCAGGGTTCGGCAGTGCGAGCCGATTGCGCGGTTAATAAACGGATCAGTTTATCTTCGTCGCAAGCATCCAAGCCCAGAACCTCCCGGATATAGCCCAGGGATTGAGGCTGACTATCCAGTTTGAATAATTCGTCGACGGCCAACTCGGCAAACGGAATCTGCCAAGATACGCTATCGTCATCGGGCAGGCGTGGCGTACTCATATAATACGCACGGACTCTGTCGTGGGTTTGGGTAAAAAGCCGTAACGATTGCAAATGCTTTTTGTAATGCCGGCTTTTATAAAACAGGCTCTCGATACAGCGAACAATCGGGCGGTTGTTATAGTCATAGAGCAGTTCGACGAAACCGCGTAACGACTGGGGTAGCTGAGGGTAATACACTTCCAGACTTTGCCCGATAGCCTCTCGATCCAGCAGATTCTGAAAAGCGATGAGGTCTTCGGCCATTTGTAGACTTTCCGCATGCTCACCGCCCATACGTTCCAACATTTGCGCAATGTCGGCCACTCTGTCGAGCGGTACGTTCACAAAAGGACCACCCAGCAGTTTTGGATTAGCGCTGGATTTAAGATGAATTTCCGGATTTTGCAGGTACGAGGTCAGGTTCTTCTTCTGATAATTCAGCATATGCAGGCTGTAGGGGACCGGCGAAAAAGTGTGCGGCCAGGCAACCCAGTGATCAACCAGCGCTTCTACTGCGGTGGAATCTGCAAGTCGGTATAGCGTTTTGTCGTTCATGGTTTCCGTTTCTTGTTCATTAATTTGTTATCAAGCCATTGGAAATGAACCAATTCGCTCCAAAATCCAGGCTATGCTTCATCATTCTTCACTCTGACACTCAGCCATGCGATCAACGAATTTGGCTAGCGTCGTTGCCTCGAACAACACGTTGACGGGTAGATCGATTGCGAACATTTCCTGTATTTTTGCCATCACTTGCACGCCCGCCAATGAGTGTCCTCCCAGCTCGAAAAAGTCATCGTGAATGCTCAAACGATCAATACCCAGGACTTCACGCCAGATAGACGCTACCGCTTCCTCGGCCTCGTCGCGCGGCGCCACAAAGGTGTCTTGATCGTCGGTCCGAATTTCCGGCATTGGCAGCGCTTTGCGATCCAGCTTGCCATTGGCATTCAACGGCATGGACTCAAGCCATACCCAAGCCGATGGCTGCATGTAGTCGGGCAGTCCATCCTTAAGCAGAGACTTCAACCCATCCTGAACCGAAGCATCACCGCTCCAATAGGCGACCAGACGCTTCATACCCGGTGCGTCTTCTCGAACGATGACGGCGGCGGCATTCACGCCTGGATGACGCAATAAGCAGGCTTCGATTTCACCGAGTTCAATGCGATAGCCTCTGATTTTGACTTGCTGATCGAAACGCCCTAAAAATTCAATATTTCCGTCCGCGCGATACCTCACCCGATCGCCAGTTCGGTATAAGCGTCCGCCGTTGTGCGCGAACGGATCCGGTACAAAGCGTTCTGCGGTCAAACCGGGTTGGCCGAGATAACCACGGCTAATACCCTCGCCGCCAACCAGCAACTCGCCTGCCACACCGACTGGAACAGGCTGCATCGCCGCATCGACAATATGAATGCGCATATTGGCAATGGGAGTGCCTATCGGCAGAGTCGCATCGCAATCGGTCGGTTGTACGCGATATACGCTGCACCAAACAGTGGCTTCGGTCGGACCGTATTCGTTGAATAACTCGACGTTCGGTAAACGTGTGTGGTGAAGCTCAGTCAAGACACCTGGGCAGGCTTCACCAGCGACAATGGCGGTACGCAGGCTTTGCAAAGCAACGCTGGGCAGATGTTCCAGCAAGAGTTGATATAACGAGGGTAGGGTTAACAGGTGGGTGACCTGGTTGTGCTCAATCAAGGCCCCCAAACCCAGCGGTTCTTTAAGCAGGTTGTCGTCAGGCAAACACAGCGCGGCTCCCTGGCTTAAACTCCAAAAAATGCCCGCAACCGAGCTATCGAATGCAAACGACGGTAATAGCAGGTAACAATCAAGCGGTTCGCGATAGTAAGCGCTTCTCGCCAATGTTGAATGCAACAGATTGGCATGGCTGACCACCACCCCTTTGGGGTGCCCGGTCGATCCGGAGGTGTAAATCAAATAGGCAGCGGATGTCGGAAAACGTATTAAAGATGGGTTTGCCGCACTATAAGCGCTAAACTCGTGAGGTTGGTCGACGCAGATTTTCACCAAGTGGCCGGAATCCAAAGCCGGTGCCAAGGACATCACAGTTAATAACCAATCAGCCCCAGCATCCTGAAACAAATAAGTCTGCCGTTCTTGGGGATAGCTTGGATCAACCGGCACATAGACCGCACCTGCTTTCAAAATGGCCAACATGCCGATCAATAAGGCAGAGCAACGGGGCATGCTTAATGCGATGCGACGCTCCGGACCGGCACCTTGTGCGATCAGATAATGCGCCAACCGGTTGGCTCGCTGATTTAACTCGACATAGGAAATTCGCTGCTCGCCAAATATCAAAGCCGTTGCCTGGGGTTGACGATCTACAGCCGCTTCAAATAGATCAACGATGCTCGGGTGCTCTGGGTAACAAGTTGTCGTGCTATTCCATGCAGCCAGCTGCTGTTTTTCCGGCACAGTCAAAAACGGTAATTGACTCAACCGGGCGGTGGGTTCCGCCAATATGCCGTTCAGCAGACATTGAAAATGTCCCAGCATACGCAGTGCTGTCAATCGGCTCATGACGTCACAACGATAGCTAAACACGACCTTCAAACCCTGATCAATTTCCGCGCATAGCAAGGCCAAATCGAACTCTTCCGATCGTTCCGGCAAGGCAACCGTTTCAACCGCAATATCACCCCATTGGCCAGTAATACCCGATTGTCCCAAGGCCAGCGCCGCCGCCAATGGATCATCTGCGGACTGCAACACGAACCAGGTCCGAAATGGTGCTATATCGTTGGCAGTGCGATGCAAAACCTTTTCCACCAACAAAGCATAGGGATATTGTTGATGATTGAGCGCTTCCAGCACGGTGGTATTGACATGAGCCAAGTAATCGCAGAATGGCTGTTCGCCATGAGGTCGACTACGCAATGCGACTGGATTGACAAAATAACCCACTAAATCGGCAAATTCACGTTTAGGCCGTCCTAAGGTTGGACTGCCGACGATTAGATCGGTTTGACCGCTGTAGCGGTACAGCAGGGTCTTAAAGATACTCAATAACAGCGTATACAGCGTGGTGTGATGGGTTGCGGCCAATCGTTTAAGCTTCTGCAACGTTTCAGCCGAAATATGTAGCGTTTCTGCAGCGCTTTGGTATGAATCGGCACCGGCTGATGAACGTTCACCTGGCAGCTCCAACCTGGGTAACTCACCAGCCAGCTGCTGCCGCCAATAGTTCAAGTCTTGTTCTGCGGCAGTGCTGTCCAGATAATTCCGTTGCCATGCGACATAATCCGAGTAAACCGAAGTAGAGGATGACAATAGAGATGTCTGACCGGCGCTTTGAGCTAAATAGAGTGTTTGTAACTCCGTCAGCAATACTTGCAGAGAACGAAAATCGACGATCAAATGATGCGCACAAAATGCCAGAACAGGATAGTCATCATCACAACTGAATACCCCGCATCTCAGTAACGGTCCACGTTCCAGGTCAAACGGCTTGTTGACGAAATTTTGCAGATTCGTGATTTGCTGCGAATAGTCGTAACAATCAACCTGTTCCAGCAATCCTACTTGGTCAATAGCTAGACAAACCGGATGTTGATCAGTGCCCAGCTTAAACCCAACACGTAATTGTGCATGACGCTCATGCAATTCAATCAGTGCGCGACCCAGCGCTTCGCGGTTTAATTCGTCCCTGATTTGCAATGCTATGGACATGTGGTGCGAGGCATTGCTGGGTGCTATTTGTGCGCGTGTCCACAATGCCTTTTGGTTGTATGACATAGCAGAGTTCGATGCCTTCTCTATGCCGACATTGGCAAGAGAAACGGGTAGGTTTGCCGCATGTTTGGCCTGATTCAGCGCAGTTACAGCACAAGCAGATAAGGTTGAGCTACCGAGTAAGTCAGTGATGGGTAGATCGATACCCAGCAAGTCGTCGATGAAATATTTCATTTCCACGGCTTTCAACGAGTCTAAACCCAGTTGCGATAGTGTATAGTTTGACTCGACAGTACCTGCGGCCAATCCGGATAATCCCGAGGCTTTCAGTGCAAGATGTTCCGCCAATAAGTCGGCGGCATTGCTGCTATTCATCTTGAGTAAAGCTTGGCGCAATAAGCGGCGTTCGTTTGCCCCCGAATCAACATTCACTAGAGACTGTGATACCTCGCCCGACACTCGTAAGTTGTCGATGGCGATATACTCAAACCCCTGCTGGATAAAAAGTTCACGGCAAGCATTTCGCCGAAGTTTTCCGCTGCTGGTTTTTAAAATAGCGCCGGGTTTTAGAAACAAAATCTGGTCGGCTTGGATACCGCATTCTTCGGTTAATCGGGTACGGATGGCAGAGAATTCGCTTCGATAATCACCTTGTCTGACCCGACTGCGCTTTAATTCGGCTAACACAATCAGCTTTTCACCATCGCCGTCATCAACCGAAAATGTCACTGTTGAGGCAGGGTTCAAAGCATCGGTTGCCGTTTCAACAGCATATTCAAGATCGTGCGGATAATAATTGCGACCGCGAATAATGATTAGGTCTTTTAGGCGCCCGGAAACGAACAATTCACCCTTGTCTATAAATCCCAAATCACCCGTGCGTAGCCAGAATTGGCCTTTGAAATCTTTGACAAAAGCTTTACCGCTCATCTCGGGGTTTTGCCAATAGCCCTGGGCCACGCTGGGACCGCTCAGCCAGATTTCTCCGATTCGACCATTCGGGCAACAAGTGGCGTTATCAAGATCGACAATACGCAAGTCTTGTCCATCATGAATATCGATGGTTCCGCATCCTACAAGGCTTCTGGCATTCAATTGATTATCATCAATCGAATGGACTATGCGTTGTTCCAAGGCAGCTTTATCGAATGCGCGAATCTTTGGAAGGGATTGTTTATCGCCGCCAGTCGCCAGTAATGTTGCTTCGGCCAGGCCATAACAGAGATAAAATGAACGCTGTTGGAATCCACATGCCTTAAATGCGTCGCTGAATCGTTGCAAGGTCAGCGGATTGATAGGCTCGGCGCCATTGAATGCCAATTGCCAACTGCTGAGATTAATCCCCATCAATTCATCGCGATTGATTTTTTGGACGCACAAATCGTAAGCAAAGTTAGGACCGCCACTGGTATGCGCACGGTAATCGCTAATGGCTTGCAACCAGCGTAGCGGTTTTTCCAAAAACGCCATCGGCGCCATCAAAATTGCACTGGCGCCACAATACAGGGGTTGCATGACATTACCGATCAGGCCCATGTCGTGATAAAGCGGGAGCCAACCGACCACAGTCGACCGTTCGTCGTGGCCAAATCGGCGTTTGATTAACTGTTGATTAGCCATCAGGTTACCGTGGCTAATCATCACCCCCTTTGCGTCGCCGGTAGAGCCCGAGGTGTATTGTAGAAAGGCCAAATCCTTGGCTTGTAGGATAGGGGCCTGCCATGAGCTTGCATCGACATTGTGTTCGACGACATCAGTTTGCAACCAATGCTTGTCTAACAAATTACCCGTGGCGCTGGGAAAATGACGAATGTTCTTGGCAACTTGCTGGGTGGTAAGAATTATTTTGGCTTTGCTGTCATCAAGAATGGCCTGTAGTCTGGGCATATGCCGATTATTACTCGGCGGATAGGCCGGAACAGCAATCGCCCCTGCACAAAGGCAAGCAAAAAAGGCCACGATGTAATCTAGGCCGGGCGGATAGAGTAATAAGGCTCGCTCACCTTGCAAACCCATCTGCAGCAACAATGCGGCTAATTGCCTGGATTTTGCATTCAGTTCGCCATAGGTCAGCGAATGCTGGCCTGATGCGCCATAATCCAAAAATGTATACGCAATCCGGTGAGGATGACATTCTGCGCGTCGCTGCAACACATCCGTCAGAGAAGTGGCTCCTTCTACCCTTAAAACATCATTGGCGGAACCATCAAAATAATGTCGCTCGTTTAACATCTTGCCTCCGGTTCTATCCAACCCAATGTTGAATGAAATTTCGTCTTTGAATTTCCGCCCCTAATTTCAAATGCAATTCATAATCGCGTGTTGCTTTTGTCTTGTTACTAAGTGGCGTAAAACCGGTAGCGCTTGAGCGCTTTAGTCGGTTGACAATAGAAACCTAACGTTCCTTGAAACCGGTTATTTGAAATGGAGACGACTAACGGAAATAATTTCCCCACCATAGTGTTGGCGTAGCAACAGGTCAAAAGCACCCTTGCAATCTGTCCGTTTTTGCCCGGATGATGCAGTTGGGAGGGCTTGCGCCGAGAAATTGAACAGTCCATTAGAAGATGTCCAAAAACCCAGAAGAAAACATTCACCCTCCTTCAAAGCCAAACTTGCATTAACAAGTTGTTGATTTTATTTGCCATCGAACGACCTGCACTAAGAATTGCCTGTCCCGCAATACCTTGTTGGGTTTGGTGTTCCGACTGGCGCTGGTCGCCGAAAAAAGTTGGCGCAAGATACGCGGATTTAAACGCCTGCCAGAGGTGATTGAGGGCATCCGTTTTCAGGACGGCATCGCTGTCATCACGGAAACGTGGAAAACTGAAGAAACCCAGCAGATGGCCGCCTGATTCAATTCAGCCGTACACCAGATTTGACTATTTCTCTTAGTCCTATGGCCGGTTCCGAGCATTTGATACTTCAAAAACCCATCAGTGCCAAAGCTGGTCTTTTGTTGTTGGCGTCAGATTGGTTTCAATTTGAAACCGGCGGGGGCGTTGAAATACCTAAATATGTGTCAAATTCCAAATTCAAACGATCAATTGCCCTTGAGTCGCTGCCAAACTGATCGTCACCACGGTACCGGAATTGAATGCCAAGTAGTCGGTTTCAATACCGTCCGAGAAGATCACGCCATTTTCAGGCATCTGCGATTCCAGTTTGAGCGGCGTGGCGAGTGTGATGGCGCCGAATACCAAGCTGGTACCGGTAGTCCGGCTCGGAAACGGTTCACGAACGGTAAATTGCAAGCGTTGTTCATGCCAGGCAAAACCCTTCTTAAGCGGATGGGACTCGCTGCCGGAAACGCCTAAGGCCCCTGCCAAGATCGACTGAAACCAGCCTGTCGAGCCAAAGCCTGTCGAGATAATGATGCCTGACGATGATTGAGTTTCCTCTCGGCCATTCCACGACAGCAGGTATCGGGCCGAAGTGTGGCTTTTCGGTCCGACAAACAGGTCATTGACTGCCAGAATGCGTTGACCATCATTGGTCTTTGCCTCAGCAAAGGTAATGGTTTTGCAAGCCGACTTGCCGGCAAGGGTACGCGTCACCACTGATTGTAACTCCCCTATTTCGAAGGGCAGCAGTTTCCCATCCCATCGATCAGGATCGGGATTGATGGCAATGACCGGCTGGCCTTCGAGATATTTCAGGGTATTGGCTACCAGTCCATCCTGGCCGATGGTGACCACGATATCAGTTGGTCCAAACTGGTAATTGGGCAGCAAACGCCGTTCCAGCAGTTGAAACCGGCCCAATGCTTTCAGCGTCCGTTCGGCCTCTTGCAGACGCCACTGATATCCGACAGTTTCAATGGGTCTTCCGAAACATAAGTCAGACCGTCGTTTTTCAGGCTGTAATTCAGCATCTCGGCCATGCTTTCCGGCTCGGCCACACGATACGTCATCTGGCCTTGCACAGTCACAGATTGAAAGTCTGCCGTCAACAGCTTGAAAATGAAGGGAGCTTCCTGAGCACTGACCGGTACGGCGGCGATCGAAGCCGTGGCGACATTGTAGAAAAAGCTCAAGCCTTTGCCTTTTTTTCGAACCTTGCCATTGACAGTTTTAATGACAAACGTTGATCCTGAATCCGGCGTTTTTGTCGTTACTTATGACCACCTTTTTAAGTAGTATGAATTCTGCCTTTAGAAGCGTCCGGGATTATTAGACCATTTCAAATGTGACTCACCGAGCCTGACTTAATGTGACGGGCCTGACGGAATTACGGGTTGGCTGTGCCTGACCGCTGAATTGGCTTGAATCTGCGGTTTTGCGCCTGTGATGAGCCGTAGCATAGCCATAAAAACCTCTTCTCCGAGCGAGCCTTTAGTCTTACCGTCGTACTCTGTATCCAGAACGCTCGCCGGTTGGTACGCGCCCGACAGGTATGCGTTGATTCGTGCGGTGCGCTCAAGCAGCGCGGAAGAACCGGGAACGAACCGGTCCGGAGCGGCAAGCATGGCTACCAGCGACTTGAATTCTCCATCCGAAAGGGCGGCAAAATTCCGGTGAAAATAGGTTTCGGCGGCGGCGGAAAAACCATAAATCGCGACACCGTTCACTTGCCCCAGGTATGCGGTATTCAGCAGCAACGCCAGTTGTTCTTCTTTCGACACCAGCGTATCGAATGCGTACCGGGCTATCAAGGTTTGGCGAATCTTGGCGATACCCTTCTGAAATCCGTCTGGAAAATATAACAGCTTGACCAAACCCTGGCTGATCGTCGTCATGCCCGCACCCGGTGTGTAGAGGTCCACCCCTTGGTGTTGGTAAAAGGCCGGATCCTCGATCGCCAGGAGCCATTGCAAACGTTGGAGCGGCAGATCCCGTAAGCTGATCCGTTTGCCGTGGGTTTGCCAGGCTAGGGCTAGAATTTTGGGCGTCTCGCTACGCGCAACACGGATTTCGTTGGCATAGTAGCCAGTCAACACAGTGCCGGAAAGCAAAAGCAGGACCGCGACAACACGCGTCAGTGGTCTAAAATTCACGCTGCACACCTAGAACCCTAGCGTCCGGATCCGCCTGTCAGTCATGCAATGTCCCGTCTAAGCCACGATTGATGCCTGGGCAATACCAGGCAAAGCAATCCTAGAAAGAAATAGTCGAGCATCTGATTGACGGAAGACCATTCTTGCAGGATGTAGTGACCGATGAGCAGGCTTAGCATGAAGGCGAACCAGCCATAAACGGCAAGTATTTTATGGCGATTGCTGAGAAGCACGCAGCCGAGTCCGATTTCGATGAACGGTATCGCGTACAAGTAAGCCTTGACCAGCCATGTGGGAAGCCGAATACGAAGGTCGCCTTGAAACAACCCCGCGTAGTATTCGAAAAAACCGCCGTGGCTGAAAAACTTGCTGGTGCCGGCAGTGAGCAGAATGATCGCCATCAGCACGCGAACGACGCGTTCGGCGTCTTTTAGAGTTGATTGTTCAATCATGGTAAGTCTCCAGGTGCTAAAAGATACGGCGCATCGACAATCGTCGCGGCAAATTTACCGGCATCCCAGTCGTTGTCCGGTTAGGCATCGTCGTTCTCACAATACCCCCAACGCTTTAAGCGCGCTTTTACCCAGTTCTAAACGCTTGCCGGCGTCGGCCGCATTGCGCATACCTATTTGCGTTCGGCGTCCGGCAAGGATGCGCAAGCGCCGTACAGACGCTGATTGACCCACTGGCTGTATCGCGCCTGCAACTGCAAATTTTCCAATGAATTCATAAGACCACTCCGCACTCTTGGTCTATGGTCCGCCGAAAAGCCTGTTGCAAGCGTTGGAATACCGGGCCGGGGCAATTTGGCAATGATCGCCAGTCGATACTGGCGACCGGAATCAGTTCCGCCCCGGTGCCGGTCAAGAAACATTCGTCGGCGGCGTAGAGGTCGTAAACGCCCAGCGGCTGCTCCCTGGTTTCGATGCCATTGTCTTGCGCCAACTGTAACACCAATTCTCGGGTGATGCCTTCCAGCGCGCCTTCGCTGCACGGCGGCGTCAGCAAGCGGCCGTCGCGGACGAGGAAGATGTTGTCGGCGGTGCCTTCGGCCACCCGGCCTTGGCCGTTGAGCAGTATCGCTTCGTCGGCGCCGGCATGGTTGGCTTCGATTTTGGCCAGAATGTGGTTCAAATAATTCAGGCTTTTGATGCGCGGATCGAGGCCGTCGGCCGGCAAACGGCGTACCGAGGACACGATTAACCTCGCCCCGGCCTGTTGTTCAGCGATTGCAATCATCGTCAACTGGTCGGCGATGGCGATGACATTGGGTAACACGCAGCTATTGGGATTCAAGCCCAGCGGTCCGGCGCCGCGCGTCACCATCAGGCGGATATAGCCGTCATCGTCGGCAAACGCTTCGATCAGTCGTTCGATCACGGCATTCAATTCTTCGGTGGAGAGTGGTATTGCCAGCGCAATCGCCCGCGCCGACAGCTGTAGCCGCTGCAAGTGCCGTTGCAGACGGAAGGCACGGCGCTTGTAAAAGCGTATGCCTTCGAACACGCCGTCGCCGTATAACAAACCGTGGTCGTTGACCGGAACGGTCGCCTGTTCTGTGGGTAGCAGTTGGCCGTTCAACCAAGTTACCGATTGCTTGACCATCGTATCCTCCTGAGCTGTTCTAATGAGTTGGTTGGAGGCGCTACTTTAGGCTATGATCCGGCAATCGATACAGATGCAAACTCTGTTAATTATATCGATACAATTTTAACCACAATTGAATTGTATCTGTTGCCAAGCGCCGAAACTGTATTGCTCGCCGCCATGAATCTTCGTTACGAAAACCTCGCCGAACATTTATATAACGCCATCGCCCAGAATCTGTACCGGCCAGGGGAACGCCTGCCCAGCGTACGCCAGCTTAGCCGGCAGCACCAAGTCAGCACCGCGACGGCGGTCAGCGCCTTGCGTTTGCTGGAGGATCAGGGCCATCTCGAAGCCAGGCAGCGTTCTGGCTATTACGTCAAACCGCGCCCACGCAGTTCGCTGCATGAACCAACGATGTCGGCACCGCCGCGCGAACCAACGCTGGTGACGGGTCAGGAATGGGTATTGCGTCTGGTCAAGGCCACCAACGATCCGAAGATCGTGCAATTGGGCGCGGCGGTGCCGGCGGCGGCATTTTTACCGACACAAAAAATGGCCCAGCTGTCGGCCAGTGTCGCCCGCCGTTACAGTCAGCGCATTGCCAATTACGAGTTCCCACCGGGTGAACCGGAATTGCGCCGACAAATTGCCAGGCGCATGTCGGAACAGGGCTGCCCGGTCGATCCCGACGACATCCTGATCACCAACGGCTGCCAGGAAGCGCTGACGCTAGCCTTGCGGGCGGTTACCAAGCCGGGAGACATCGTCGCCGTCGAATCGCCGACCTTTTACGGGCTGTTGCAAGTCATCGAATCGTTATCACTGCGCGCGATCGAGATTCCGACCCATCCGCGCGATGGCATCGCGCTGGACGCACTGCAACTGGCCTGCGAGCAATGGCCGATCAAGGCTTGTATCGCGGTGCCCAATTACAGCAACCCCTTGGGCTACTGCATGAGCGACGAACGCAAACGCGCGCTGGTAGAGTTGGTCAACCGCCATAAAATCGCGCTGATCGAAGACGATATATACGGCGACTTGGGTTTCGGCCCGCAACGGCCGGCTATGGCGAAAAGCTGGGACAGCGAAGGCCGGGTGTTGTATTGCTCGTCGTTTTCCAAATCGCTGTGCCCCGGTTTACGGGTGGGTTGGCTGGTGGCGGGACCGTACCTGGAGCAAACCGAGTACCTGAAATACGTCGGCAACTTGGCGACGCCGACTCACGCGCAATTGACGGTCGCGGAAATGCTGGCCAAGGGCGGCTACGAACGCCATCTGCGTCAAGCGCGCAACCAATACCGGCAAGCGGTGGACAGAATGACGGCGGCCATCGGCGCTTATTTTCCGCTCGGCACCCGCGTGACCCAGCCGGAGGGCGGCTTCGTGATCTGGGTGGAGTTGCCGGAAACGGTCGATGCGACGGCGTTGAGCCGGCGAGCATTGGAGCGAGGCATCAGCATCGCGCCCGGTCCAATGTTCTCGGCGACGCAAAAATACCGCAATTTCATCCGCCTGAATTGCGCGGTGGATTGGGACGAACGGGTCAATCAGGCCTTGGTCAGATTGGCGCAGATGGTCGGCGGGCAATGACCTGGGTTTTACTGCCCTCCCCTGCAATTCAAAGAGGCCTCATCGAACAGACGTTTGCACCAGAACAATCTGGTTCTAAGTCTACTCCGCTAATTTCAATGCGCTGGGCGACACGCCATATTGCTTTTTAAATACCCGGCTGAAATGCGCCAACTCGTTAAAGCTCCCACGAAAGGCAATCCGCGAAATCGTCAATCCCGCCGTTTGCCGTCGTGCGATCGCTTGATGGCAGCGCTCCAAGCGTCGCTGCAGAACATAGCGCATCAGAGATTGCTGTTCTTGTTCGAACAGGGCATTGATATAGTGCGGCGACGGTCCGACGGCTTGGGCAATGCCGCTTGCATTCAGCGCCGGATCGGCCAGTCGCCGTTCGACATGGCGTTTGATTTCCAGTACGGTAACGGCTTGAGACCGCGACGACTGGATAGCGTTAGGCCGAATCTCGGCCAACGCCAACAAGTCCAACAAGTCCAACAAAGTCTCGCACAAGCTGTCCAGTGCCGACTGATGAGTTGCGGCAAGCGGGCAGACCACGATTTCAAGAAGTCCGCGGCCACCTTAGCTGCACCAAGCCGATGGCCGTACACAAAAAACGAGACAGGCAACATTGCTAGTGGAACGGAGAAGAATGGCGTCCAAATCCGCTCCCGGCGGATTTGTCTTTTGGATACTTTTCTTTCGACTGCATGGATGCAGGAGGTAGAGCAATGCAGGAGCAATTGCCGAGGCCAAGCACAAATTCGTCTGGAACGAATTTGAACAGCCAATAGGCTGGCCCGCGGGGCGAAAACCAGGGATGGTTTTCGTAGCGAAAGAAACTCGGCTGTCGGGCCGAAACCCGACGTTAAAATCAGCTTCGCGTTAGCGAAACACAAGATAGATTTGCTTTCAATCCGCGTGGGCACAAACACCGTGCCCACCCTACGCGGCTAGGGCCGACCACCAGCGACATGCGGCGCCGAGTCATTTTTGCTCGACGCCGACCCGGCGATACTCGACGCCGAGTCTTTTTTGCCCGACGCCGAACCAACGATACTCGACGCCGAGTGTTTTTTGCCCGACGTCGACCCAACGATACTCGACGCCGAGTGTTTTTTGCCCGACGTCGACCCAACGATACTCGACGCCGAGTATTTTTTGCCCGACGCCGAACCAACGATACTCGACGCCGAGTATTTTTTGCCCGACGCCGAACCAACGATACTCGACGCCGAGTCTTTTTTGCCCGACGCCGAACCAACGATACTCGATGCCGAGTGTTTTTTGCCCGACGTCGACCCAACGATACTCGACGCCGAGTGTTTTTTGCCCGACGCCGAACCAACGATACTCGACGCCGAGTATTTTTTACCCGATGTCGACCCCGCGATACTCGACGCCGAGTCTTTTTTGCCCGATGCCGAACCAACGATACTCGATGCCGAGTGTTTTTTGCCCGACGTCGACCCAACGATACTCGACGCCGAGTGTTTTTTGCCCGACGCCGACCCGGCGATACTCGACGCCGAGTATTTTTTACCCGATGTCGACCCCGCGATACTCGACGCCGAGTGTTTTTCGCTCGGCCGACCAGCCGCGATTCAACCCCGCGCTTCCCAACCGGAGCCGCCCAAGCCACGCATTGGAGTACAAATCTAGATTTGTACTCCAATGCGACTATCTCACGGCGCCAAGCTCCGCAGCGAGAGATTGCAAGGCTGAGCGTATTGATTAAGCAACGTTACAATCGCGACGGGGTTGTCCCCTGATGCCGGGCCGAGACCCGACATTAAAATCAGTCGCGGCAAAGTCAACAACATGCGTACGATTACGCTACCGCTAATCGTACCTACGCGGGCTGATTGGGCAACGTTACAATCGCGACGGGGGTTGTCCCCTGATGCCGCGCCGAGCACCGGAGGGTTTGAGCGGATTTGCCCGTTAGGGGCGATGCAGGGATGCATCGCGTTTTTGGAGGGCTATGGATAGCCCTTCCAAAAACCCCGTTCAAACCCGCAGGAGCGCAGGATATAAGCGGCATGGGGTGGCCTTTTCTTTGGATACTTTCTTTTCGACTGCATGGATGCAGGAGGTAGAGCAATGCAGGAGCAATTGCCGAGGCCAAGCAAAAGAAAGAAACTCGGCTGTCGGGCCGAGACCCGACGTTAAAATCAGCTACGCGTTAGCGAAACACAAGATAGATTTGCTTTCAATCCGCGTGGGCACAAACGCCGTGCCCACCCTACGCAACTGGAACGAAAGGTTAGAGGACATAGGCCACCAACTTGGCGAGCCAGTAGAAAAGGAACGAAGCACCCACGAAGATGAGGGACCACACTGCCGCCAATACGGCCTTGCTCGGTTGTGGCATTGGGATGACGTTGAGAATCTTCGCAAAGCCTTCATCAGACTTGGTGCTTGCGTTAACTTGGTTCCAAGTGAGCGGCGGGAAGTAGAGATAGGAAACGGTGACTTGCTCCTTTGCGACCAGCACGGGGATGAGAATTTCACCCGCCCCCTCGGGGTTTCGTTCAATTGTGTACTGCACAGGCGGATGAACTGTGACATTGGGAGGAAGCACTGTATGCGACAGGCGGACGTTGTGTGCCGCTTTACGGCCTGCGTTTCTCACCACAACGCTGTGGGCGTGAACAACCGTTCGTTTCTCGTCTTGCAGCGTGAAGGATGAGACGTGGCCGATGAATGACACGAGCCTAGCTCGGGCCTCCGTGTAGTGCTTGAACAGGGCGCCCAGGACGAGCGAGAGAACTGGCCCAATGATCTTTGCAATTGTGTCGGCATCAAAAATCACGGTGATGTCCTCTAACTAGTTATTAGATAGTTCTGTATTTCACACGCTACGCCGTGAAACACCAAATCAAATCCATTCTAACAAACCGACCAAGCGCGCGACAGCCCCAACGCTCAAACCCCATTCAATCCCCCAAACCGCCTTATAATCCAGCCACAAAAATCCCGCCGGAGACCGCCATGCTCAAACACGCCAACGCCTGGAAAGACCGCTTCCCGGAATTCGCCGGTTGCCGGGACGCGGTGGTGGAACAATTAATGGAGGCGGCGACGCTGGTGACGGTGCCGGCGGGGCAGCAGGTGTTTTATCCGGGCAAGACTTGCGAGCATTATTTGTTGCTGCTGTCCGGCAGCGTCAAGGCGCAGATTTTGTCGGCCGACGGCCGCGAGGTGTTATTGTACCGGGTGTTGCCGGGCGACTCCTGCGTGCTGACCACCTCCTGCCTGCTCGGCGACAGCCAGTATCCGGCCGAGGGTTACAGCGAAACCGACGTTAGCGCCTTCGCGATTCCGGCCCACGTGTTCCACCGCTGCCTGCAGCAGTCGGCGTTCTTCCGCGAATTCGTGTTTCGCAATTTCTCGACGCGGCTGGCCGACGTGATCAAGCGGATGGCGGCGCTGAGTTTTGCCAGCATCGACCAGCGCCTGGCGCAAACCCTGTTGGCGGCCGACGGCCCCACGATCCACAAAACCCATCAGGAACTGGCGCTGGAATTGGGTTCGGTGCGGGAAGTGGTATCCCGACACTTGAAGCGCTTCGAAAGCCTGGGTTGGTTGAATTTGCAGCGCGGCAGCATCGAAATCGTCGACGCCGCCGCGTTGCGGGGATTGCTGACCGGCGGCGACTAATCGTCGCGCTGTTGGCGTTGTTCGTTGCCCAGCAATTGGATGAAGATAAAACCCAGTATAAAACCCAAACCCGCCGCCAACATCAGCGGCAATGCGAACGGAATGTCGTGCGGATCGCGCAGATTCATATGCAAAATGCTCTCGGCAAAACCGAAGATCAAGTCTCTCATAGCCATTACCTACCGTTTTTAGTTATCGGAACGCCCGCGATACCGGCTGGCGGCGGCGGACGATGCCAATGTAACCCTGGGCTTAATGGCGATCAGTGACTAAGTCACCGAGGCGGAATACAAATCTAGATTTGTACTCCAATGAGTCGCTGGCACCGGTTGCCGGCTTTGAGTTTGTTGTCTTCTTTCGACAATGCGTTGCCGCCAACCCAACGGTCGTGAATTCCAGCCTTGATTAGGGCTTAATACCGCCAAACCGCATCCATTTTTAGCGGGCATCAAAGCTTGGATGTGCAACTCAGGATTTGTATTCCCGCTAATCGTCCCGATCTTCCGGCAAATTCAGGCTACGATAACCGGCGTGCTCGGTAAATTGCCTGGCCAAACGCTCGCGCCCCAAACTCGCCAAGGTTTGACCAAAACTGGAATACGGGTAGTCCTCCAAGCGGCTCGCGTAACCGTGCTTAACCGGGTTGTTCAGCAGATAATTCAAGCGCACGTAGTAGTCGCGTTCGTCGCGCGGGCAGTAGTCCCAATAGTTCCACCAAATCGGTAATTCGGAATGTTGGCGGTCCAGGATATAGCGGGCCGACAACACGTGGAGTTTGCGGAAGATTTTCGGCAAGTCGCTCCCAAGAGCGCTGGTCGCCGTCAGATGGTAGTGGTTGTCGAGTATCACCCAGTGTTCAAGTTGCCAAGCTTTTTCGGCCAGACAATCCCGCATGGTTTCCAACAAATATTGCTTAACGTCGTGGTCTCGCAGTAGCGGCCGCCTTCGATAAATCGCACCAGTGACGAAATATTGCGCGCGATCGAGTTGTAAATGCGCCGGCGCGTGTCGACCTTTCTTAAACATCGGCTTCAACTCCCCGGAAAGTCCTCTTCCGAGTCTAACGAAATTTATCGGTAGTACAAATCTAGATTTGTACTACGGGAGACGGACAACCGGACCAAGAACCAACATATTTAGAGTGTGGACTAGGCGGATGGCGAAAACTTATCGCAGGCGCGATAAACGCCAAGCTTCGCAACCTATCAGCCGGCGAACCCAACTGGACTTGCACTCCGAAACGCCGCTCTCGTCGAAAAGTCCGCTAATTTTCGGCTAGCGCGTTTCCAGTTCAGTCGGTTTTATCCGCCAAAGCAAGCGTCGTGCTTGGAGTACAAATCTAGATTTGTACTCCGGCTAACGGACAACCAGACCCCGAGCCAACATCTTAAGAGAATGGACTAAGCGGATGGCGAAAACTTATCGCAGGCGCGATAACCCCAGAAGCTTTGCAACCTATCAGCCGACGCCCCCATCTGGAGTTGCACTCGGAAACGCCGCTCTCGCCGGAAAATCCGCTATTTTTCTGCTAGCGAGTTCCCGGTCAGTCGGCTTTGTCCACCAGAGCAAGCGTCGTGTCATGGAGTACAAATCTAGATTTGTACTCCGGGAGATGTCCAGGTGTGCCTACCTGAAACTATCTCCGCGCAGCTAACCCTAACGATATAGACCTAGAAAAACGCTTGACGGATGGCTGTGGCCTAACCAATGCCGCGATCAACTCAAAGCCGCCAAGCGACGCAGGCAATTTGCCGGAGTACAAATCTAGATTTGTACTCCCGATTTTTTGCAGGACGCCCGCCAGCCGCCCATCCAAAACGCCGCCGCCATCGCCGCGTAGCCTGCGACGAAGGGCCAGGTCGTGGCCGGGCCGTAGGCGTTGACGATGGCGCCGCCGGCGATCGCGTAGCCGTGCATCAGGCCGGTGGCGCTGATCGCGGCGGCGGCCAGCGCCCAATAAGCGGCGGCGCGGTAGCGGGCTTCGATTAAACAGACCGTCAGCGCCGACCAAATCATCGACGTGAAAATAAAACCGCGTTCCAGCGCCATCAAACCGGCGATCGGCAACTGTTGCGTCAACGCGGTCAAGCCGACCGTTTCGACGTTGGCGCCGGCGGCACGCAAGCCGCTTTCCAACATCAACAGGCCCCAGCCCGCCAGGGCCGGGAAGAAACCGACCACGACCGCCGGGGCATGGTCGGCCGGCGTGGCCTGAAAGGCTTGGGCGGCGATGGTGATGCCTATCCACAGCAAAATAGCCGCGCCGGCCTCGACCGGCACCAACGCCGCCACCCAGCCGACCAAGCCCAACAGACACAGCATGGTGATAGCGACGCCGTTGGCCACCGAATAGCCGGCGCCGGCGCCCATCTTTTTCCAGCCGGGATGACCGATGTAGATCGTGGTCGGAAACACGCTGCCGCAGCAGGCCGCCGCGATTGTGCCGACGCCGTTCATCGCCAGCGAGCTACGCACGCCGAAGCGGTCGCCGGCCGCCTCGGCGCTTTCCAGATTTTGCAGCGAGCCAATCAGGTTGAACAAGCCCATCGGCACGATGACCGGCAGAAATTGCAGCAAATAGTTCGAGAAAGTCGCTTCCAGCAAATCGCCGAGGTACAACGCCGGCCATTGCGGATTCAGCGCGAACGCGGCGTTCAACGCGGCGGCATCCATCCGCCCCAAGCCCCAAGCCAACCCGGTGCCCAACACCACCGCGACCAGACCGGCCGGCACGTCGAAAGGTAGGCGCAATCGGCCGATGTACTGCAGCAGAATCACCGCTAGCGGCAGCAAGCCGACCAAGGGCTGGGCGAATATCCGAAAGCAAAAATCCATGGCAATGAACGTGATTGCGATGCCGGCCAGCGTCGCCAGCAGGGCCGCGCGCGGCGTGATGCGCTTAACCCAGCCGGCCAGAAAGGCGCCGGCCAGCTCAATGACGCCGGAACCCAGGCAGGCCGCCAAACCAACCCGCCAGGCCAATTCGGCGTCGTGGCTTTGCTCCAACACCGGCTTCATCACGAACAACACGTGAGCGAACAAGGACACGGTGTTGACGCCGTAGGGCAGCGCGGTCACTTGCGCTTGGCCGGTCGCCAACGCTAGCCGGCGCGCCTGCCAGGCGTAAAAGCCATTGCCGACCAGCAGACTGACCGCGACGCCGGGCAAAATCCGCCCAAACACCAGTTCGCCCGGCATTTGCAGCAGGTTGCCGCACAGCACCACGATCAGGATCAGTTGAATCAGGTTATCGACAAACAGGCCGAAAAAGCCGTCCAAATCGCCGGCCCGCCACCAGCGGAACGACGTGTGCGCATCGCTTGGCATCGTAGTTCCGGCTTAACTTTGAAACGACAGCCGTTCGCCGTGTACGCCGCGCCAATCCAGCGAGAACGCCTCGACGGCCCGGTCGGTGGCCGGCGCGGCCAACATGGCACGGGCGATGTCCGGCGGCAGCGTTACCGACGCGACGCCGAGCTTCAAGACCTGCAAGACCTGCTGGACGTTTTTGAAGCTGGCCACCAGCAATTTGCTCGGCAAATGGTAACGGTCGATCAGCGCTTGCAAGTCGCCCACCACGCCGAGGCCGTCCTGACCCAGGTTGTCGATCCGGTTCAAATACGGCGCCAGATAGTCCGCACCGTTCAGCGCCGCCAACCAGCCTTGCTGCACGCTGTAAATCGCGGTCGCCAATACCGGAATGTCGTGCTGCCGCTTGATTTGCTTGATCGCGGCCAGACCAGGCGCATGCGCCGGTATCTTGACGACAATGTCGTAGGGCAATGCCGCCAGTTCGAGCGCTTCCGCGACCATGG
Source organism: Methylomonas sp. MS20 (assembly GCF_050275925.1). Lineage (NCBI taxonomy): Bacteria > Pseudomonadati > Pseudomonadota > Gammaproteobacteria > Methylococcales > Methylococcaceae > Methylomonas > Methylomonas sp. MS20. The sequence goes on along the minus strand of NZ_CP189962.1, from coordinate 1,247,570 downwards.
CTTCGGTCGTCACCGCCACGACTTGTACGTGTACCCGAAGCTGTCCGCGGAAAATATCGGCCAGGGCCGGCAGCCATTGCTGCAAGCCTTGACCGCTACTGGCCAGAATAGTCGGATTGGTCGTGACACCAGCCAGCGGCAAGCTGGCGGAGAGAGCGTGAATCGCGCCCAGATCGGCGCTGTCTAAATAAAGTTCGAACATAATCGCAATCCGTGACAGTCAAAACAGCTTGCGATTATTGAGAATGCCGGCCGGGAAAGCAAATCGGCGGCAATCCGGCGATCACCCCGCGCGGCGGCGGACCAGTAACAACGGCAGGCCGGCGGCGAACAACCCGGCCGCGGCCGGCAACGGCACCGGTTCCAGATTGGCGGACAGGCTCAAACTGTCGATGGCGATCGTGGCGTAGCCCGGAATGTCGTACCAGTCGTAAACCGGGGTTTCGACTTGCATCCGTTCGTAAACGTCTTGAAGCGGGCAACCGTCTTCCTGGCAATTCGGATCGCTGTATTCGGTGCCAATGTATACCGACACCCATTCGGTGGTGTAGCCGACGATTTGCTCGTAAGCCTCGACCTGGGTCACGGCCAGTATCGAAGCGGTGAACTGATTGGCCGGCGCGCCGCCGACGCCGAAACCGTGGTTCCCGAATAGGTCGTCGACCGATCGCACGTCGCCGGACAGATTGAGATAAGCCGACGAATAAGCGTTGCCCTGAAACGAATACCGGCCGGTGAACGCCACGTTGTAGCCGCTAATCCGGTAGCCGGCCTTCGGCGCGAAATTGAATTTCAGATCGATCGAACCGAGCCCTGCCACGCCGTTGTCGGTCAAGCCGTGGGTATCGTCGTAGACTTGCATCCGGCCGCCGAAGTCCACTTTAAAACCGTTGGCGATCGGCATGATTGCCAGTTCGGCGGCGGGGATCGGCGTGACTTGCACGTTCCCGCTGGCGTTGGCGCCGTCGTCGGCGATCGAAAACAAAAATTCGTCGGCGTCGAAGCGCAGTTCGGCGGTCCCGACGTCCCAGACGGTTTGACTGGCCAGAGCCGTATTGGTCAGGCCGAATCCGGCCATCGCCGCCAATCCCAGCCATTTGAAAGATTTGCGTTGCATCGTCATTCCTCCCCAAAAAAAGATCATCGCGACGGCGACGGAATGCCCGGCCGACGGCGGCAAGCGCCGCGATACCCTTAATCAACGAAAGGTAGTTTGCAAACTAAGCGGCAAAAGACGCCTTGCCACGATAGACCGATAGCGGATCGCTGTAAACCCGGTTTTTTCCTTTTCTTGCCCGATTGGCGATCCGGCAATCGGCGTTAGCGCGCCGCCGCCTGCTCGAAATCGACCCGGCTATGGCCGAGCACGGTGCCGGTCGCGAAAGCCAGATCGACCAGCGCCACCTGATAATCGCCGACCGCCCTGACCTCGCGCAATTGCGCCTCGCCCAGCCGGGTCAGGGTTTCCAGTACTTCGGTCATCGTTCGCAAGCCTTCCCGAAATTGCTTGAGTTCGGCGTCGTAATTCAAGCCGGCCAACAGCACGTTTTGCCGCGCGGCCAATATGCGCCGCCAGTTCTGGCCCAACACGTCCAGCGCATCGTAAATCTCCCGGCGCACGCTGAGTTCGCGCAATTGCTTGGTGGTCAAGCGTTGCAGACGCTCCTGCACCGCCTTGTCCAGACGGGCGCGGCGCAATTCATTGGTCAACGGAATTTCCATCCGCAAGCCGACCGACCAGTCGGAATAGCGTCCGCTCAGGGTTTGATCGAAGGCGCCGTTGATCGAACCGGTATCGCGCCCCAAGCCGGCATATTGATAATCCAGCATGAACATCGGCAAGGTCTGATTTTCCAGGTAATCGATTTTGGTGGCGTCGGCGGCCAGCTTCAATTCCAGTTCCAGCAACTCCAGCCGCCCGTCCAAGGCCCGCGCCGCCAATTGTTCCCGATCGAAGCCGAATTCCAACAAGGTCGGCTCGGTTTCCGGGATCAAGACCGTCGGCGAATCCAAATCGAGATTGGCATCGTTCAACAGCAGCTTGAGCTGGCGTTGCCGGGTTTTCAGCGTGGTTTCGGCGACGATCAAGGTTTCCAGCCGCTCGGCGACGCCGATCTCGGCGCGATTGATTTCGACCGCGGCGGTCAAACCTTCGCCGACCCGTTTTTTGACCATCGCCAGATTGCCGGCGGCATTTTCGTATTGCTGGCGGCGCACGTCCAACTCGCCCCAGGCGACGTAGAGACTCCAATACGCCCGCTCGACCGCCGCCAGCACCCGAATCGCCTGCAAGCGGGTTTTGACATCGACCGCCTGTTGTTCGTAGCGGGCGATGCGGATGCCGGCCACATTGTTGGCGATGCCGGCGTCGCGCAGCAACGGCTGGCTGATCGAAAAGCGCAGCGCATTGCGGTATTGGTCGGAAGCCACGCCGCGATATTGCTTCTTGGCGTCGAACGGCGCGCTAATGGTGACCTTGGCGCCGGTACGCAGCGGTATCACCACGCCGGCCTCCAGTTCCAAGCCTTCGGTGCGTTGGGCAATCGCGGTCAATTTATCGGTTTCGTTTTTCAGCGGCGAGTCGGCGTCGCTGGGCGTAAAGGTCACGACATCCAAATTCTCGGCCGGGGTGTTCTTCTGGCCGTACTTGGCCTTGGCGAAGATCAAATCGTCGAATTTGGCTTGTTCCTCGCTGACCGCCAATTGCGCCAGCTTGGGGTCGATTTGAGCAATTTTCAGATCCAGATTGTTTTCCAGCGCCAAGCCGCGCACCGCCGCGATCGACAGGCGCCGGCTGGCTTCCGGCTCGGCGGCCGGCCGCTCGGGTCGGGGCTGCACGGATTTGGGCGGCGCTTTGGGCAAGTTGGTAACCAAGCGTTCCTTGAAGCGCGGCAAAGCCTGTTCGACGGTTTGCGGCGGCGCGGCGGACAGCGCCGGCAAGTTCAATCCTTGATCGGTTTGCAGCCGCTCCTCGACGCGTTTGGCCAGTCGGCGGTCCGGGGCGGTATCGAAATAGCCGGCGCAGCCGCCCAGCGCGAGCAGCAAGACTAAGCCGCTAAGCGCCGGGCAGACGTTTGGGAAGCCAAGGTAGTGAGTTCGCCGCCTGCTCATTTCAGCTTCTGCCTGACCAGATCGTTGATCGGCGCCTCGACGGTCAATTGCGGCGGAAACGCATTCAACTGGCGCCACAATTCGTAGGCCATCGTCACCCGATTCAACAATATCCAACCCTTGACCCGCACGCCTTGGCGCAAAAAGCGCTCGCTGGGCCATTCGCGGTCGGCCGGGTCCGGTATCACCAGAACCCGGAATTTGCCCTTGCCGTCGTCGCTGGCGTCGACGAAGGCGACGCTGCCGCCGAAGGTACCGACCGCCACTTCCGGCCAACCGGCAAACTGCAAGGCCGGCCAGCCTTCGAATTGCAGGCGGGCGTGGCGGCCGGGCGTGATCAACGCCGCGTCGTTGCCGTCCACCCACAATTCGACGGCCTTGACGTCGCGGTCCGGCACCAGCACCAACAGCGGATCGCCCTGGCGCACCAAGTCGCTCTGCGGATTGGCGAGCAGGCGCAACACACTGCCCCCGCGCGGCGCGGTAATCGATTGCGATTGTTGGCGGGACACATCGACTTCGGCCTTTAACAGGCTGGCGCGGCCGTCCTCGAGTTCGCTCTGGGTTTTGTTGGCCGCCGCGCTGGCCGAATCGATGCGGGCCTGGGCGTCGGCGCGAATCCGGCCGATCTCGGCTTCGGCGGCGCGCTGCTCGGCCAGCGCGCCTTCCAGACTGGCTTGGGCGCTGTTCAGACCGCGCCCGGCCACGACGCCGTCGCGCTCGGCCAGTTCGAACTCGCGTTGCGACACCAAGCCGTCGCCGAGCAAACGTTGCAGACGCTCGCGCTGCAAACTGGCGGCGTCCAGCGTGGCGCGGGCCGAAGCGATCGCCTCGGCGGCGGCGCGGGCGCGTTGTTTGGCGACGTCGAGCCGATATTGCGCGGTCGCGACCTGCAAATCCCGAGTAGCTTGCAGATTGTCGAGCTGCAACCGGTAGGCGTTCAACTCGTCTTGCTTGGCGGCCAATTTGGCGGCGGCCGCGTCGCGTTGGCCGGCCAGGCGCTCCAACAACCTCGGATCGACATCGGCGATATCCAGCAACACTTCGCCGGACTTCACCTTGTCCCCTTCCTTGACATGCCAGGCCACGATACGGCCGCCGACCGGCGCCTCGACGGTTTGCTGACGCTCCAGCGGCGCGAACGCCGACACTCGCCCGCTGGCGTGGATGTTTTGCTGCCAGGGCGTCACCAACAAGGCAGGCGGCGTCAGCACGAACACCCAGACGCATGCCCGCGCCCAACGCCCGACCGTCCTCGGCGTATGCGCGGCCGCCAGGGCCGACAAGCGGTTATGCCATTCGTCCATCGCCCTCTCCTCCCCACTCGATGACGCGCGCCAGACCGCTTGCCACCGCCGGCACGCCGGTCGTCACGATCAAAGTCCACGGCGCGTCGGCGGCGCACAAAGTCGCCAACACCGCGTCGCGCCAGTCCTGGCTCATGTCGTCAAGCAAGCCGTCCACGATCAAAATGCCGGGCCGACCGACCATCGCCCTGGCCAGCAGCACCAAATGGCCTTGCGCGGCCGACAGTGGCGCGCCGCCCACCGTCAACTCGGTGGCCAGCGCGTCGAGCGCCGCGTCGTAGCCGAAGCGCGTCCAACCCAAGCGCTCCAAGACCTGCCTGACCGCCTCGGCGTCGATATCCGACCGGCCTAGCCGCACGTTCTCGAACAAGGTGTCGGCCACCCACTCCGACCGACCCACCAGCGCGACCCGGTCCCGCAAATTTTCCAAGCGCAAGCGTCCCAATTCGACGCCGCCGATTTCAATCCGGCCGCTAGCCGCCGGCCTTAAGCCGCACAGCAGTTCGACCAAGGTGGTCTTGCCGGCGGCATGTCCGGCCAGCAGCGCGACTTTTTCGCCGGCACCGATCGCGAAGCTCAAGTCCTTGAAAACCGGCCGGCGCTGGCCGTAGGCAAAGCCGAGCCGGGTCACGTTCACCGCCAACGCGCCGGCCGCCGGCAAGGCCTCGCCATCGCCGCGCTCCAACGGCAAGTCCAGTAGATGACCGATTTTATCGGTCCCCGCCATCAGATCGTAAAACCCTTCCAGATGCTTGCCGAACTTGATCAACGAAATCAATGCCGAAGACACGATCAATTCGGCGGCCACCAATTGCCCCAAGGTCAAATGCCCGTCGATCACCAGATAACCGCCCAGCGCCAACAAGCCGGTGCTGGCGACGGCGTACAAGGCCAACGAACCGACGATTTGGCGCAGCAACACCCGAAAGTGACCGCGCTTGGCGTCCAGATAGCTCAGCGACAACTCGTCGGTCCGCTGGACCGCCCAGCGCGGCCCGCCGGAAAATTTGAAAATCTGCTGATTGGCGGCCACGGTTTCCAGCCAAGCCACCAACGCGTACTTGGTAATGGATTCCTGAACTGCGGTTTTCACGCCGCCCCGCCCCAATACAAACACGATCAAGCCGATCAGGAACAGCAATACCACATCGAAGGCCAGCAGGAACGGATGATAAAACGCCAGCATCAGCAAACCCACGCCGGTTTGCACCAGCGTGCTCAAGCCGTCCAGCAACAAGGCCGAACCGGCCTTTTGCAAGGTCAGCACGTCGAAAAAACGGTTCACCAATTCGGCGCCGTGGTGAGCGTCGCCGGTTTCGCGCCGCACTCGCGGCAAGCGGTGGGCCAGATCGCTGGCCAGGCGCACGAACACCCGGCGCTGAACGATTTCGACCAGATAGGCCTCGAGTACGTGAACCGCCCCGGCGAAAGTCAGAAAGAAAAACAGGATGACCGCCAACACCAGTAGAGGTTGGCCCATGCCGCCCATCGCCACGGTGTTGACCAGTGCCTGCACCGCGACCGGCGACGCCAGGGCCAGCAAGCCGGAGCCCAAGGCCAGCCCCAGCACCAGCCAAAGATCGGGTAAATCGGCGCGCAGCAACTCGACCAAACGCCGCCAAGGCGGCAGATGGCCGTGGCCGTCGGGACTCACCGCGTTGGCCAAGGGCGCCCTGGCTTGTATCAGCCACCACCCGGTCGAACGGTCGCCGCTCAAGCCCAGCAAGCCGGCGACCTCGGCCGGCTTGATCAAACGCTCTTCGACGGCGTCGCCGTGAATCAGCGCGACCCGCACCGAACCGGCCCGAAAGCCCGACAACACCAACCACCCCTCCCGCTCGGCCAGTTCGGCCAGCAACGGGGTTTGCGGCGCCGAGGTTTCGGCGGCGGCGTTCGGCGTGAGTACCGCCGGCTCGAGACGCAGACCCAAACGGTCGGCGAGTTCGGTCAAATTCGCCGGCGGGTCCGGAACCGGTCCGGTTTCCGGCAGCGCCAACAGTCGGCTCAAAAATGCTTGTAAGGTCCGCATCGTTTCACGAGTCCTGATGGATTGACGAATCGGCAGGTGCCGGCCCCATTAAAGTCGTTCGAACGCGCGCGCCGATCCCAAGACCGTATCCAGCCGGGCAACTCCCGCAGCCACGTTTCATGATGGCCGACGCGACATCACCGCCGTTACTGTCAAGTGAACATCAACAGCGTTGAGCCGAGTGCGCCGAACACCAAGGCCGAGCGCGCCAAGGCCGGCCAATACGCCCGCCCCGCCGAGTTTGCCCGCCAACGCACCGCCAAATCGCGCCGCCAGGCCAGTGCGGCCAGATACGCGGCCCGTGCGACCCGCCACGATCCGTAACCGATCGCGACGATGCCCAGCCAAAACACCGTGATTTCCGCTTGGCGCGGCGATAAGCCGAAGGCGGCCTCCAACCAATGCTCCAACAGCCACTCGACGATTTCTATCGCCACGTGCACGCCGTGGCCGATCAGCGGCAACAGCGTATCGCCGAAGCTCAACATCACCAGCGCGGCGACGAAGTAGGCCAAACGCCGGCCGCCATAACGGCGCTTCGCGGCCGCGTAGGCATTCGCCAAGACGCCGGTCGATCCACTAACGATTTCGTTAATCATGCTGCCTCCCTAACGACTGTCGTGGCGCCGGCCAGCCGCCGCGAAATTAGCCGGTGTTGCGCATGCCGGCGGCGATCGCGTTGATCGTGCGCAACAGCGGATTCAGCCAAGGACTGTCGCCGGCGCCGGCATCGTCTTCTCGCACCTTGCGCAGCAGGCAGACCTGCAAGAAATTCAATGGCCCCAGATAAGCGTCGCGGCGGCGCAACGAGTCGGCCAAGCTAGGGTTATCGGCCAACAGCCTATCGATTTGCGCCACATCCAACACCCACTCCACGCAACGTTGATACTCGCCGGCGATCAAGCCGTACACGCGTTTGCCGGTTTCCGGGTCCACGCACAAGCCGGCGTATTCCCGCGCCAGTTCCATGTCCGACTTGCTCAAGGCCATCTGAGCGTTGCTGAGCAAATTGCGAAAAAACGGCCAGTCGCGGTACATCGTTCGCAATTGCTCCAGCCGCTCGCTTCGACCGGCGCACCAGGTCGATACGCTGAGGCCGACGCCGTACCAAGCCGGGAAGGTTTGCCGCGACTGGGCCCAGGCAAATACCCAGCCAATGGCCCGCACCGACTCTTTGGAGCGGTCCTGTTTCTTGCGGTGCGACGGCCGCGAGCCGATGTTCAAGCGGCCGATTTCGCCGACCGGCGTCGATTCGTAAAAATAGTCCAAAAAGCCCGGCGTGCGCTCGGTCAAATCCCGATAACTTTGTTCGCCTATCCTCGCCAACTCGTCCATCACCGCCAAATTTTCCGGGTTATCGGGGGGGACCGGTTGCACCAGACTGGCGCTGGCCTTCAACAAACCGGTCACGCCCATCGTCAGTTCGTAAATCGCGGTTTCCATGTTGTTATAGCGATAGAACAACACCTCGCCCTGCTCGGTAAACTTGATCTGACCGCGCACGCTGTCGGCGGGTTGCGCCAGAATCGCTTCGTGGGTCGGACCGCCGCCGCGGCCAACCGTACCGCCGCGGCCGTGAAACAAGCGGCAGCGGATGCCGCGCCGATCGCAAATATCGACGATGCGGCGTTGCGCCCGGTACAAGCCCCACGCCGAAGCCAGGATGCCGCCGTCCTTGCACGAATCGGAATAGCCCAGCATGATTTCCTGACGACGGCCGGAGGCCTTCAGCAAGGTCAGGTAAGTCGGCGAATCGAACAAGTCGTTCAATACTTCCTCGATCCGGTTCAAGTCGTCTATCGTCTCGAACAGCGGGCTGACGCCGATATTGCAGTACCAATGACCTCGGATCCGACCAACCAAGCCGCACTGGGCGGCCAGTAACATCACCTCCAAAACGTGACTGGCGTGGTGGGTCATCGATATCACGTATTCGCCGAAGCAGTCCGGACCGATCTCGCGCCGGCTGCTGGCCATCACTTCGAACAAGGCCAGGGTTTCGCGGGTTGCCGACGGCAACGCGCCCGGATCGAACATCAAGCCGCCCGGCGCGGCGATCGCCTCGCCGAGCAATTGCAAGCGATCCTCCTCGTTCATCGCCCGATAATCGATGCCCAAGGCCGCGCCGAGAATATCGGCCACCGCCTCGCTATGCCGGGTCGATTCCTGGCGCACGTCCAGATGCATCAAATGAAAGCCGAAGGTATCGGCGAGGCGAATCAGGTCGTGCAATTCCAGTTCGGCGATATTGGCGTCGCCGTGGTTGCGCAGCGACCGGTCGATCAGACGCAAATCGCGCAGGAATTCGGCCACGCTGGGATAGGCGTGGCAATCGGCCGGTTCCGCGTCGCCGCGCAAGCGCCTGGCAATGCGTTCCAAGCCCTGCTCTATCCGGTATTTGACGATGGTCAATTTATGGCGGTAGGGCTCTTGCAGATAAGGCCGCGCCAATTCGGCCACCGCCGGCCCCAATGCGGTGCGGTCGGCTTCCAGACTGGCACTGAATTCGCTCGTCAATTCGCACAAGCCGTAGGAATGCGACAACTGGCCGCGCAACGCATCGAGACGCCGCGCATACTCCAGCAGGATCGCTTGCGCTTGCAGCCGTAGCGCCAGCACCGTGGTTTCCGGGGTGACGTTGGGATTGCCGTCGCGATCGCCGCCTATCCACGATCCGAACTTCAAGAAACTGGGAATCCGCGCGCCGGCGGCCGCTTCCTCGCCGTAGACATCGACCATCGATTCCTCGAAATTCCGGTAAACCTTGCTGGTCGCCTCGAACAGCGACAGCGGAAAATAAAACAGGCCGGTATCGATTTCGTCGACCACGCCGGGCTTGCGACCGCGCACTTCATCGGTGCGCAACAGCAACTGAATCTGCGCCTGCAAGCGTTCCAATGCCGCCTTACGGCCCGGACCCTGCCGGCTGCCGTCAATCTGTTCGTGGGTCAAAAACAAATTGCGCAACGCGCCCTTGACGGTGCGGCGCTTGGCCTCGGTCGGATGGGCCGTCATCACCGGCAAATACAGCAAATCAGCCAACAAGGTCTGCACTTGCTCGGCGCCGATGCCGGATTCCTTGAAGGTACACAAGGTGTCGTGGAACGAGCCCGGCCAGAAATGCCCGGTCTGGCGCTGGCGGCGCTGGCCTAGCGAATGCGACTCCTCGGCGATGCTCAACAGGCTGAAATACTGGTTGAACACTCTGACCACCTGACCGATTTCGTCGGCGTCCAAGCGCTCGACGACATCCTGCAGGGGCTTGCGCCGGGCCGGCGTGTTGTCGCGCATCAGCGCGGCGAAGCGTCGCTGCAATTGCGCGACGGATTCCTCCACATCGCGTTGGCCTTGGTGTTTCAACACTCTGGTCAACATCGAACTCAGCAAACGAATCGAGCGGCGCAGTTGTTTATCGTCGGTATGTTTAGTCACTTAAGTCTCCATCATGGTCAGCGGTTACCGCATCGAGCAGCAAAAAGCGGGCCGGCCACTTTGTCGATAGCGTAACGCTAGTCTTTGGTATTGTTAAATAGAAAGATTAGAATAAATACATCGAAAATTTCTATGTAAAGGCCATGCAGGAACGCATCAATTACCAGCATTTGTTTTATTTTTGGCATGTGGCCCGCGAAGCCAGCATCACTCGGGCCTGCGAAAAATTGCATCTGGCTCAGCCGACCGTCAGCGGCCAACTGGCGGTATTCGAACAAGCCATCGGCGACAAGTTGTTCTTCAAAAGCGGCCGCAAGTTGCTGCTAACCGATACCGGGCGGGTGGTGTTTCATTACGCGGACGAGATATTCACGCTGGGCAGGGAACTGACCAATACCTTGAAAGGCCTGCCGACCGGGCGAGCCTGGCGCTTGACGGTCGGCGTATCCGACGCATTGCCCAAGTTGGCAGTGTACCGGCTGATCGAACCGGTTTTCCGCTTGCCGGAACCGGTCCAGATTCATTGCTACGAAGACAAGGCCGACCGGCTGTTGGCCGAGATTGCCGTGCAAGGCGTCGATTTGGTACTGTCGGATACGCCGCTGACCCCGGCCAGCGGCGCCAAGGCCTTCAACCACTTTCTGGGCGAATGCGATGTCAGCGTGTTCGGCAGTCCCGGCTTGGCGGCGACTTATCGGGATCGCTTTCCGCGCTCGCTGACCGGCGCGCCGTTCTTGCTGCCGACCGGCAATACCGCGCTGCGGCGCTCGTTGGACTTATGGTTCGACGCCAACGGGATCAGTCCCAACATTCAGGCCGAAATCGAAGACAGCGCGCTGCTGAAGACGTTCGGCGCCGGCGGCGCCGGCCTGTTCGTCGCGCCGAGCGCGGTGGCCGGCGAAATTTGCCGGCAATACGGCGTCGAGGTGTTGGGCCGGATCGAAACGGTGCTGGAACGTTTTTACGCGATCACGCTACGCCGCAAACAGCAACATCCGGCCGTCACCGCGATCCTCGACCACGCCAGGGACGGCTGGTTGTGACGGCGTCTTATTCGCCGTCGCGGTATTGCTCCGCTATCGCCTCGAAGCGGCCTGCCAGCGCCGTCATCGCATCGGTGACGTCGGGATCGAACTGACTGCCGCGCCCCTCCCAGATCAATTTCACCGATTCGGCATGGCTGAAGGCCGGCTTGTAAACCCGCTTGGTAGTCAGTGCGTCGTAGACGTCGGCGACCGACATCAACCGGGCGCTAATCGGAATGCTATCGCCGCGCAAACCGCGCGGATAGCCGTTGCCGTCCCAACGCTCGTGATGGCAATAGGCAATATCGGCCGCGCACTCCAGGAATGCCCCCTCGCCGTCGCCGAATTCGCGAGCCGCCGACACGATCGCGTCGCGACCGGCCTCGCAATGCCGTTTCATGATCACCCACTCGGCATCGGTCAATTTACCGGGCTTCAGCAACACCGCGTCGGGAATCGCCACCTTGCCGATGTCGTGCAGCGGCGCGGTTTTGTACATCAACTCGATGGTTTCGTCGTTCAAGCAATTTCGGAACCGCGGGTGGCCGCGCAGGGCTTCACCCAGTTCGCGCACATAATTTTGGGTGCGCCGGATGTGATTGCCGGTTTCGTTATCGCGGACCTCGGCAAGCGCGCAAAACGCCGAGATCACCGAGCCTTGGGCCGCGATCAATTGCCGGTTGCGCTGCAATAACTCCTCGGTGCGCTCGGCCACCAACTGCTCCAGATTTTCGTTGTGCCGGCGCAGCTCTCGCGTGGTATCGGCCAGGGCCAGATGATTGCGCACCCTGGCCAACACCACCGGCGGCGACACGGGCTTGTGAATGAAATCGGCGGCGCCCAACGACAAACCGTATTCCTCGTCAACCGGACTGTCCAGGCTAGTTAAGAAAATCACCGGAATGGCGCGGGTGGCGTTATCGGCTTGCAAGCGCCGGCAGACTTCGTAGCCGTCGATGCCCGGCATCACCACGTCCAGCAACACCAAATGCGGCGGACACCGGTCGACCAGTTCCAGCGCCTCGGCACCGTTAGTCGCGAAGCTGGTGGCGTAATGCCTCCCCAGGATGTGGTCCAGTAACTCAATATTGCTCAGCGAATCGTCGACAATCAAAACCCGTTGAGCCTTGTTTTGCGCGCTCATGTTCTACTCCTAAGGTCTACGGTCTTCGCCGAGTGTGGCCAATTCGACCAACGCAGCGTCGTAACGCAATTGTTTGACCGCTTGGACGACTTTGGCGAATTGCTCCGCCAAAATCGGATCGTCCAGCGTTCCTTCCAGTTCGTCGACCAGATGGCGGGCCTCCAAACTTTTACTCCGCAACTGCTGCTCGAGCAAGGTCAGGCGCGGCCAAAACTCCCCCGCCCCACCGCCGCTCGGCGCCGCCGGGACAGCGGCGGCATCGAGTGTCAGCGCGGCCAAGCGCGCCGTCATCGCCTCGCATTCGCTCGCCAGGGTTGCCGCCAACTCGGCCCAGTTTTGGGCGCCGGCGGATTTCAGCAAGCGCCCTAATCGATCGGCCGGACCGGCAATGCTGTCCAGGCCCAAATTGCCGGCCTCGCCTTTCAGATTGTGGGCCAGCTGATAGAGCGCTTCATTATCGCCGTCGCCCGCCAAGCGCCGAATTTGCGCGCCGGCATCGCCATGACGCTCGGCAAAGCGTGCCAACAAGCGCCGATAGAACAGCGGATCACCGCCCATGCGTCGCAACGCCACCCCGACCGAAACGCCCGGCAAGGCCCGCGCCAATCCGGCGATTTCGGCTTCGCTATCGACCGCGGCCGGCGCCGCATCGACGGTCCCGGCCGACTCAAGTATCGTCACCGGCCGCTCTCCGCCCTGCTTGACCCAGCGCGCCAGCACTTCGGCGAGTTCTCGCGGCTCAACCGGCTTGGCGACGTGGCCGTTCATGCCCGCCAACGCGCAAGCCTCGCGATCTTGCGCCATCGCCGCCGCCGTCATCGCGATGATCGGTAAATGCCGGCCCTCCGCCAGGGCCCGAATTCGCCGGGTCGCTTCCAGGCCATCCATGACGGGCATGTGCAAATCCATCAACACCGCATCGAAACGCTGGCGCTGCACCAGATCAACGGCCTCCTGCCCATTGTTAGCCAGCTCCACCGACAATCCGCTTTTCGTCAAAAACTCTCTAGCCACTTGCTGATTGAGTTCGTTATCCTCGACCAATAGAATCCGGGCGCCGCGTATGCCATCCAACAACACCCGGCTGGTTTCGAACACGTCGGCGGTCGGTTTCGACCTAACGTGCTCCTGACGTTGCAGCGCCATCAAAACGTCAAACATTTCAGACGGCGTCACCGGCTTGCCGACAATCGCGTCGATCAAGGCGCCGTCGGTGGCGGCGGCCAGTTCTTCTCGGCCGAAACCGGTCACCATTACCGTAATCGGCGGCCGATTCTCCGGCTTCAGTTCGGCCAAGGCCCGAGCGAACTCCAGCCCGTTCATCGCCGGCATTTTCCAATCCAGGATCAACAAATCGTAGGGTTGACCGTCGCGTTCGGCCTCTTCGAAAAACCGCAAACCGGCGGCGCCGGAGTCGGCGGTCGTCACTTGAAAGCCCCAGCTTTGCAGCATGGTCCGCAGAATCAGCAAAGAGGTTTCCTGATCGTCGACCACCAGCGTCCGCATCGCCCGCAAGTCGTGCAAGCCGCGGCCGGGCTTGGCTCGCGGTTTTTGCGGATCCGGCAAACCCAGCCACACGGTAAACACGAACGTACTGCCGCGCCCCGGTTCGCTCGACAATGCGATGCGGCCGCGCATCATCTCGACCAGGCGTTTGCAAATCGTCAGGCCCAGGCCGGTACCGCCAAAACGGCGGGTGATGCCGGCCTCGGCCTGCACGAACGGCCGGAATAAGCGATTGGCCTGATCCGCCGTCAAGCCGATCCCGGTATCGCGCACCGCGAAGCGCAAGCACACCGCGTCCGCCGTGATCTCTTTTTGCTCGACCTTCAAATGCACTTCGCCGCGCTCGGTAAATTTGATGGCGTTGCCGACCAGATTGTCGACAATCTGGCTCAGCCGCAACGGATCGCCGACCAGCCACTCCGGCACGTCCGGGGCCATGTCGATAAACAATTCGATCCCTTTCTCCTCGGCCCGAAACGAAAACAAATCGGCGGTGGCGCGCAAAATATCTTCCAAACAAAAATCGACCGCCTCGATGTCTATCCGGCCCGCTTCGATTTTCGAATAATCCAAAATATCGTTGAGTATGCCCAGCAGAGCCTGCGACGCATTCAATACCTTGCCCAGATAATCGCGTTGTTGTTGACTAAGCTCGGTATCCAACGCTAAGCGGGTCAAACCGATGATGGCGTTCATCGGGGTGCGGATTTCGTGACTCATATTCGCCAGAAAATCCGACTTGGCGCGGTTGGCGTCGTCGGCCAGCTTCCGGGCTTCCAGCAGTTCGGCGGTGCGTTCGTCGACCAAGCGCTCCAGATGATCTCGATAATGCGCCAATTCCTCTTCGTTGCGTTTCCGGTCGGTGACATCCATCCGAATGCCGAGCACGCGTCCGACCGCGCCGTCCGCGCCGCGTTCCACGTTGAAAGCCTTGGCGCTCAACCAACGGTATTCGCCGTCGGCGTGGCGGATCCGCGCCTCGTAGGTGTAGGCGTCGGCTTGCTTGGCCAACACGCTGTTGATTTTGCCGGCCACCATCGCCCGGTCGTCCGGATGCACCCGCTCCAGCCATTCTTCGCGGTCGCCTTGACCATCCTTGGGCGAGTAACCCAACATGCTGTAGTAAATCGGCGAAACCACGAAACGATCGCTGACCACATCCCAGTCGAAAATGCCGATTTGCGCGGCTTCCAGCGTCAGCCGCAAGCGCTCTTCGGACATCCGCAATTTTTCCTCGGTTTGCTTGCGGTCGGTGACGTCCAGCGTAAAACCGTTGACGACGCCGTTGGCGTCGGCCCTGGCCGACAGCGAGAACCATTTGGTATGGCCGCCGGCCAACACGGCGCGGGTTTCGAATTCGCGGACTTCCCGGTCGGATTCCAAAGCCTTGCATAATTGAGTGGAGTCGGCGAAGCGAAAGTCGGCGCCACCATAAGTAGCCATGAATTCTTCGACCGACTCGCAATCGAACTGCCGAGCCATCGTCAGGTTGGCGAACAGGTGTTTGCCCTGGTTGTCGCATTGGAAGACGCCGATCGGCGCGTTTTCGACGATATAGCGGTATTTTTTTTCGTTGCTTTGCCACTTCAGCAGACCGTAACGGGCCGTCAGCATTAATTTCAGCGACAACAGCGCGATCAGCAGACCGGCGGCCCCGTACCAGCGCAGGTGCTCGTACCATTCGGCCAGATAGTCCTGCTCGGCGATGGCCGCCAGTACGAATAAGGGGTAATGGCCCACCCGGCGGAAGCTGTAAAGGCGTTTGACCCCGTCGGCCGGACTGATTTCGACGTAATGACCGCGATCGCTACCGCGCGCGACAAAACCGAGCACCGGGTGGTCGGGAAAAGGTTGGGCGGCGTCCTCGGTCAGCATCGGATGACGCGCCAGCAAGCGCATCGCGTCGTCGCGCAGCACGACCGCGCCGTGTTCGCCCAAATCCAGTGTCGCGTAAAACTTTTCGAAGGAACTCAACAGCGTCACAACGTTGACGACACCGGCAAAGCGGCCGTCCGGACCGTCTATGCGCCGGGTCAGCGAGATTTTTCGCAGACCCAGGGTCTTGGAAATCTGCGGCGGCGAGATCGACAAACCGACGCTGGGGTCGGCGCCATGGCGTTGGAAATATTCACGATCCGCGATACTGATCGGCGGCTGGCTGTCCAGCGAACTGTACAGACAATCGCCTCGGGCATCGAACACCTGAATCGCGCCGGTTTCGATGATAGCCGCGTCGTTGAGTCTGGCGGCCTTGTCCATCAGCAAACGATGCAGTTCCAACGCGCGTTCGGTCTGGTCGCCCAAGCGCGCCTTCATATCGTCGGCCCGCAAATGGCCCAGTACGTCGTTCAAGATCAAATCGATTTTTTGCACGGTCGCCAGCGCGTGCCCTTCCAGGACCATAGCGATGTTTTCGGTTTCGACCCGGGCGTGGGCAATGCGCTGTAGCCGTTCCTGCCACAGGCTAAATCCCATCAATACCGCAAAGCCGACGACCCCGACCAATCCGGCCAAACTCGCCGTGCCCAGAGAGAAGCGATTGAAAAATCGTGACGTCATCGGCGTCCCCAACCGTTCAAAAAGCCGCGACCCTCATTCAAAAACGTTTGAATCGTCCGCGCGGCGCGTCCGGACGCACGGATTTTTCGGCGGCGGGCCCCGCTGCTTCGCCGATGTCGAAAAACCGCATCAATTCCAACAATTGGTCGGTTTGTCCAGTCATGCCGCCGGCAGTGGCGGCCAACTGCTCGCTGGCCGACGCGTTTTGCTGGGTGGCTTGGTTCATTTGCGACATCGCCGCGTTGATCTGGCTGACGCCAATCGACTGCTCATGCGACGCGGCGGCGATTTCCCGAATCAACTCCGAGGTTTTGGCGATGCCCGGCACGATATGGTCCAGCAAGTTACCGGCGCTTTCGGCGGTTTCGACACTGGTTTCGGCCAGTTTGCCGATTTCCCGAGCCGCGACCTGACTGCGCTCCGCCAACTTGCGTACTTCGGCGGCGACCACCGCGAAGCCTTTGCCGTGGTCGCCGGCCCGCGCCGCCTCGATCGCCGCGTTCAAGGCCAACATGTTGGTTTGGTAGGCAATATCGTCGATGATGCCGATCTTGGCTGCGATCTGCTGCATCGCCGTCACGGTTTGCCGGACTGCCGCACCGCCGGTCGCCGCCTCTTGCGCGGCCTCGCCGGCCATGCCGTCGGTAATCCGGGCATTATCGGCGTTCTGTTCGATGCTGGCCGCCATTTGCTCGATGCTGGCACTGGTCTGTTCGGCCCCGCTGGCCTGCTGACTAGCGGCGCTGGCCAAGGCTTGCGAAGTGGCGTCGATCTGCTCGGCGGCGTTACGCAACGCATCGGCCGCCAGCATCACCTGACCGATGGTTTCGGCCAGACGGTTGATCGTGTTGTTGACGGTATTTTTAAAGTTCAGGAATTGGCCGCGATAGTCACCGTCCAGGGTTCGGGTCAATTTGCCGCGTTCGACCTCTTCCAGGACCGCGATCGCGGCGCTAACCGGTTCGACGATCGCTTCCAGGGTCCGATTGATTCCGGCGACGATATTGCGATAGGCGCCGCGATGCTGGTCCGCGTCGGCCCTGACTTCCAGTCGCCCGTCGGACACCGCGCCCACCAGTAGTTCGGTATCGGCCACCATCGCCCGCAGGCTGAGCCGGACGCTTTCCATCGCCTTTAGCAACTGACCGGTCTCCTCGGTACGTTCGGTCTTCAGCTCGAAATTCAAATCGCCGTCGGCCATGCGCCGCGCCGCGTCCAGCGCGGGTCGCAGCGACTCGGCAATATGCCGAGGAAAGACCCACACAAAGGCCAAGGCCAAGGCCAATCCCACCGACAGCGCCGCCAACGACACCCGCACGCTGAACGCCACGTCCGCGCCGGCGGCCGCGCGCAAGCTGTCGGCTTGAGCGTTGACCAACTCGGTCAATTCGTTGATGACCGCCCGGGCTTTCTCGAAATCGGCCTCGCCTTTTTGATAGGGGGCAGGCTTACCGGCTAATGCCGAGGCGATATTGGCCTGACTTTGCTTAACCCAAGCCTGAAAGGAAGAATCGAAGCGGGCTTCGTACTGGCCGGCATTCGGCAGGTCGGACAAGGCCAGAAACTTGCTGAAGCGAGTACGGGCCTGTTGCAGGTTCTCGGCGTGAAACGCCTTGAGTTTGTCGGCCGCGGCGCTGTCCAAACCGGGCGATTGTAGGGTACGTTCCGCCAGCATCGCCTGATACATGTCGCGGTCGCTTTCCAGCAACACCGCCAGCGCCGGCAATTCGACCTCGCCCAGGCGCCGGGTGTGGTCGCCCAGTTTCGATAGGTAGTTGTAGCCGAGCCCGGCCACCACGACCAACACCAAGGACATCAACGCAATCGGAATCGCGGTTTTCACCCGAATCGACAAGTTCGCAAAACTTTCCATTTCCCCTCCCAGAAGGCTAGCGGCCGATACGCAAAAAACGGCCTCGTGAAGAAAGCATAGACCCGAATCGACCCTAGTTCCGGATTTGGTCGGCGGCGGGTTCGCATGGCTATATAGCGTCCGGTCAACGCTATTACCCAAGCAAGCGACCAAGCACCTGCAAAATCCGGTGCTTAAAACGGAATCCTGGCCCCGAGCTCGACGGTATGATCGGAAATATAGGCTTGGCCGGCGCGGTATTCGTAACGTAAGAAGCCGGCTCGCCCTTCCGGCAAGGTCATCGCCAGCGAACCGCCCAAATTGAAATAGTCCCGGTCCGGGTTCTCGGTGGCGACGCTGAACGAACCGGTACCGGCCGCCGCCTGACTGAAGCGGGCTCGAATCGCGCGGCTGTCGTTCATATACTGATGCACCCATTCGAAACGAGCGCCCGGCGTCAACACCCCCCAGGGGGTACTGACCGATTTGCTGGCTTGCGCGCCTATCGTCGAGGTGACCGACTCCATGGCCTGACGGTCGTAGGTCAAACCCAGACCTCCGCCGCCGGCTTCCCGATAGGCATCGACTTGCGTGTTGATGTACTCCCAACGTAGGTAGGGATTGAGCACGAAACTATCGATGGCGACATCCTTGCCCAGACCCAGGCTGATGCCGTACTGGTCGCCGTTGACCGAACTGCGCGCGACGGTATCGATGTCGCTTAAATTCAAGCGCCTGTCCATTTCGAACGCGTGCAATGCATAGCTCATGATCCAATCGACATAAAAGTCGGCGGGGAGAAAGTAGCTGCCGTAGGACGAAAACTCGTAAGCATCGTTGGCCATTTTGCCGTTGTTGCGTTGGTAATCGGTGTTGGCCCCGCCGTAGCCGAACGAGGCGCCCCATACGAAATCGTCGGTAAACCGGTAATCGACGCCTAGCGTGACGGCCTTGCGGTCGACCTTGTAACCCTGTTCCTTGTAGCTGGCGTTACGCTGACCGACGTTGAATTGGCCCTTGATGAAAAAGCCCAGCGGACTGTCCCGAAACGGATCTTCGGCGGGATCGTCGCCGGCCGCGCCGCCGCGCGCCGGACTCAAGGCCGCCAGCAAAGCCTTGCCGACCGGCAGGATCTCGCCGTTGATGTTGATCGTCGAATACCCGAGCAAGGTCGAACCTTGCGACCCCGAATTTCGTAAATTGACGATACGGCCGTGAATAATCGAAAACTGCTTGAACCCGAAATCGATCGCGGCGGCGCCTTGAGCCGCCACTTCATCCGGAATCACCTGGTTCAAATCGTTATTGGTGATGGTCTCGCAACGTGCCGCCAAAGCGCCGCTGGCATTTTCGCAAGCGGAGGTCAGGCCGTCGTAGATGGCTTGTTGGTTTGGCGAGAAGCCCGGATCGTTGGTCAGATTGGGCGTCGGATTTGGGGTTGGATCAGGCGTCGGCGTTGGATCCGGGGTCGGGGTTGGATCGGGCGTTGGGGTCGGATCCGGGGTTGGCGTTGGCGCGACATCGTTATCGGCGATCGAAATCGTGGCCCCGGAGCCGACATTGATCGAACCGTCGCAGTCAGGCTGATACTGTAAGGTCAGATTGATCGTCTCGCTACTCTCAACCTCGCTGTCGTCGTTAATGTTGACCACGACGGTCGCCGAGCCGTTCTGGACCGCATCCAAGCTGAAATCGCCTCCGGAGATGCTGAAGTCGCTGCCGGCGGTGGCAGTACCACCGCTGGCGGAAACCACGCCGGAGACGAAACAACTACCGTAATCGCTCCGCCCCAATGCCAAATTGACGGTGACCTCAACGGCACCGCCGGCCTCGTCGACGCTGTAACTGCTTGGAGAAAAGTCGAGCGTGTAAGCCTCGACCGCCGACGGCGCCGAAGCCAACGCCGCGAAGGCCGCTAAAATAAGCGACTTGGACGCGACGTTGCGCGGCTCGAGAACACTGAACGGGTACGCTGGTTTACGACACGCCGGACCGGCGGCTGGGATAGCGCCGCTATCCGGGTTTGCCAAGGGTAATAACATCACGAGATGACACGGTAAAAAAATGACAGCGTTAAAGATAGCCGTTGGGCAGCGTTCTGTGAATGGCGCGGCGGGAAATCCGGAGCGGCGGGCGGAAACCGCGTCCCGTGCGGAACCGCCGGGACCAACGGCCCGAAACGAATCGCGGAATGCGCAATCTCCGGCCTCCCCTAGTGTTTCCAGCCCAATGGCATGCCGGCGATGAGCCGTATTCTGTATTGTTGGGAATTGGGCGCCGGTTACGGCCATATCGCCGCGTTCTTGCCGGTGGCGAGACGGTTGCGACAGGCTGGGCACGACGTGATTTTTGTGCTGAAAAATCTGCAATTCGCCGACGTGCTACTCGGCGACGAGGCTTTCGGCTATTTGCAAGCGCCGGTCTATTGGCCGGACGGCCGGCCGCTACCGGCGGCGCTGAATTACGCCGGGATACTAGCAAACACCGGCTACACCGACCCGGCCGCGCTCTACAGCCGAGCAAACGCTTGGCGTGCCCTGTATCGGCACCTGAAACCCGACCTGCTGGTGTTCGACCACGCGCCGACCGCACAATTGGCCGCGCGCGGTCTGCCGCTGACCGGGGCGCTGTTCGGCGGCGGCTTTCAAATTCCGCCGGCCAGCCACCCCCTGCCCGCGTTACGTCCCTGGTTACCGACCGCGCCACGCGAGTTGGCCGACACCGAAGCGCGCGTGCTGGCCGGAGCCAACGCCGTCGCGGCTCGGCTGGAAGCACCGACGTTGCGGACATTGGCGGATTTGTTCGAGACCGCCGAAAGGTTTTTGTGCACTTGGCCGGAACTGGACGCCTATCCGCAACGCGTCTCCGCCCGTTATTGGGGCCCGGCGCTGCATGCGACCGCCGGCTCGGAGCCACGCTGGCCGACCGGCTCGGCACTCAAGCTGTTCGGCTACCTGCGCCCGGAGTACCCTGCCCTGGGCCCTCTACTGCAAGCGCTAGCCGCCAGCGGCTGGTCGTGCCTGCTGCACATTCCCGGCGCGTCCGCGGCCTTTGCCGACCAACACGCCGGCGCCAATCTACATATTTGCGCTCAGCCGCTACGCCTGGAAGCGGCGCTCGGTACTTGCGATCTAGCCGTCCACCACGGCGGCGCCGCTACCGGCGCGGCCTGTCTATTGGCCGGCAAGCCGCAATTGGTGCTGCCGATGCAGATCGAGCAAGCCATCAACGCCCGCCGCATCGTCGAAGTCGGTGCCGGCATCCAGCTACCGGCCGAAACCCTCAAGCCCAATTTCCGCGCATTGCTCAAGGACCTGAGCGCGCGGCCGAACTACGCCGCCGCGGCCTCAGCTTTCGCGGCGAAATACGCCGGATTCGAGCCGGACGCCCAAGCACAAGCCATCGCCGAACGCTGTCTGAGCCTAATCGAGATCCGACCTCAAGCCGACTGAGCGGCGTGTCTGACCGCCGCCCAAGCCGCGCGGCCAAAACCGAAGCTGGTCGTGACGATGCTGGCAAAGGTATACAGCTTGAAGACCGCGACCGCCACGCCGGTCGCGGCCGGGTCGTCGAGCACCGGAAACATCGCCATCAGTAAAAACAGGCTGGAGTTGGTGAACGCCCCGATCACCATGGCCCAACAGGCAATAGCCGGCAGCGGAAAGCGAGCGCCGTAAAAGCCCAACAGCAACGCGCTCATCAATAAAAAGTCCAGATGAGCCTGCAGCAAGCGGGCCGGCTTGCCGGGAAACAAGGCCTGGAGCGGCGCCAACTCGAAGTGCAGACCGACCAGACACCAGGCCATGACCAGCGCGACCAACAGCCAGCAACCGGCGCCTTTCAGCAATAGGGGATTCGGATTCGATAAGGAATTCATCGCGGACCTCTAGGAAAAAACCGTATGCTAACGTGCTCGGCGCTCGCCCGCTTGTCCGAATCGGCCCCGACGCTTGACCAAAACGGCACTTACGCCAATAGTATGTTGCGCTCGCCAACCCAGATCAGCCATGACCAAACGTATTGACGACCAGCCCATACACGCGGACTTTTACTCGACCGAGACCATCGCGCCGTCCCACCGGCAGGCCTGGTTGCGCGAAGTCATCGGCCGCGAATACGCCAGAGTCGACGTCGAGCCGCCCACCGACCAGCCCTTGTTCAACGAAATGACGATACATCACTGGTCCAATCTGCGTCTGTCGGCGATCCGCTCCAACCCGTTGGGCTTGCGCAGCTTGCCAGGCGAACCGGATTCGGCCAGCCAAGACGCCTATTTCGCGGTACTGCTGCTGGACGGCCGTTACCGCTTGCGCCAGCACGGCCGCGAGGCCTTTCCGCAAGTCGGCGATTGGACCTTATACGACGCCACCCAAGCCCACCGCATCGACTGCCCGGACCGTTTCGCCAAGCTGCTGGTGGCCATTCCGCGCCCCTTGTTGCGTGCCCGCCTGCCGGGCGTCGAACATTGCACCGCGCTACGCCTGCCGGGCGAACAAGGGCTGGCCGCCGTCGCCGGCGCCCTGGCGCGGACCGCGCTGGCGCAAGCCGCCACGTTGAAGGCCGACGAAACCGCGCTGATCGCCGAGCAGCTCCAGGATTTGTTGGTCAAGGCTTTCGCGGAACTGCGGCCGGCCCGCTTCGAATTGTCGGCCAGCCGCGCCGCCGCGCTGGACCGCGCCAAACGCCACATCGAATCGCGCTTGGCCGATCCCGAGCTGAACGCGGCCCGCTTGGCCCGCGAACTGGGGCTGTCCGCCCGCTATTTGAATGACTTGTTCGGCGCCGAAAACACCTCGCTGATGCGTTACGTCCGCGAACGCCGGTTGGCGCGTTGCGCGGCCGAGTTACGCGCAGGTCCGCCCGCCTGCCGCAATCTGACCGCAGTCGCGCTACGTTGGGGCTTTAACGACATGGCTCACTTCAGCCGGGTCTTCAAGCAACGCTACGCCTGCCCGCCGCGCGACTACCCAGCCGGCGCCGACGATACGTTCTGACGTTCACCGGCGCGCCACACGCCATTAACCCGCGATCTTTCGACAAGGACTTTACCCGATGACCATCCCAGCACTCGCGCCGACCCTGCTTTATAAAGCCTGCAGCCTGGAGGAGTTGCCGTTCGCGACCACCGAGGAACTGGAGGAGTTGGACATCGTCGTCGGCCAGACGCGAGCCCTGGAAGCGATCAAGTTCGGCGTCCGGCTACGCAAGCCCGGCTACAACATCTTCGCGTTGGCACCCGACGGCACCGGCAAGCTGACCATCGTCCGCGAACTGGCTGAACATGAGGCGCATCGCCAGCCGGTCCCGCTGGACTGGTGTTACGTGCACAATTTCGCGCAGCCGTCCAAACCCAAGGCGATCGGCCTGGAGCCCGGTCAGGGTCGAGCCTTTCAGTCGGACATGGCCGAACTGATCGACGAACTCAGCGTGGCGATTCCGGCGGCGTTCGACGGCGACGAATACCGCTCGCGGGCCGGCGAACTGGACAACGAATCGCGCCAGCGCGAACTCAACGTGTTGAACCGAATCCGCGACGACGCCGATCAGGCGCACATCATCTTCACCGAAACGCCGACCGGTTACGCCTTTCTGCCGGCCGACGACGACAACGAACCGCTGACGCCGGAACAATTCGGCAAACTCGACAAGGACAAGCAACGCCACTACCACGACACGGTGATGGGCTTGCAGGAACGGGTACAGGATGCGATCAAACTGTTTCCGCAATGGCGCAAGGAAACCAAGCGCAAGCTGCAAGCCTTGAATCGGGAGATGGCCGAGTTGGCGGTCAATCACTCGATCGACGAGCTGAAGGAAAAATACGCCAAGTGGCAGCCGATTCTGGACTATCTGACCGCGGTGCAAATAGACATCGTAGAGCATGTCCGCGACTTCATGCCGCACGGCGAAAAAACCCTGTCCTTCCTGGAAATACCGCAGGAACCGCAGCCGTTCAAGCGCTATCAGGTCAATCTGATCGTCGATTTCAGTCGCAAACGCTCGGCACCGGTAATTTGCGAGGATTTGCCGAACTACGCCAATCTGATCGGCCGCATCGACCATCAAGCGCAGATGGGTTCGCTAATCACCGATTTCACAATGATCAAGCCCGGCGCGCTGCACAAGGCCAACGGCGGCTATCTGATTCTGGACGCTCGCAAACTGCTGCAACAACCCTACGCTTGGGAAGCGCTGAAACGTACCTTGCAGGCCGGCGAGATACGCATCGAGTCGCTGGAACGGGCGTTGAGCCTGATCAGCACCACCTCGCTGGAACCGCAACCGATTCCGCTGGACGTCAAGATCATTTTGCTCGGCGATCCGATGTTGTATTACCTACTGGGTTATTACGATCCTGAATTTCAGGACTATTTCAAGGTCGCCGCCGATTTCGAAGGCAGCATGGACCGGCACGGCGGCACGCTGGAATACGCTCGCTTGCTGGCGACGATAGCCCGCCGCGAACAGCTGCGGCCATTGAGCCGGCAAGCGGTGGCGCGGGTGATAGAACACAGCGCCCGGCTGGCCGGCGACGCCGACAAGTTGCTGACCCATCTGCGCACGATCAAGGATTTGCTGACCGAGGCCGATTACTGGGCCGGCGAAAACGGCCATACCGCCATCGCCAACAGCGACGTACAACAGGCTATCGACCTCAAGACCCGCCGGCTCGACAAGATCCGCGAAAAGCTCTACGAAAATATCCAACGCGGCACGTTGATGATCGATACCGACGGCGAGGTGATCGGTCAAATCAACGGTTTGTCGGTGTTGCAAGTCGGCGATTTCGCGTTCGGCCAGCCGTCCCGCATCACCGCGACTACCCGAATGGGCAACGGCAAGATCGTCGACATCGAACGCGAAACCGAACTCGGCGGCCCGCTACACAGCAAGGGCGTGCTGATTTTGTCGCACTTCATCGCCGCCCGTTACGCCCGCGATACGCCATTCTCGCTGTCGGCGGGTCTGGTGTTCGAACAGTCTTACGGCCATGTCGAGGGCGATAGCGCGTCGCTGGCCGAGCTGTGCGCGATTTTGTCGTCGCTGGCGCAGGTACCGTTACGCCAGGACTTGGCGATGACCGGCTCGATCAACCAGTTGGGCCAGGTGCAGCCCATCGGTGGCGTCAACGAAAAAATCGAGGGCTTCTTCGACATTTGCAACGCCCGCGGCCTGACCGGCACGCAGGGTGTCATCATCCCGGCGGGCAACGTGCCGCATTTGATGCTGCGTTGGGACGTGGTGCATGCCGCCCAAGCCGGCCAGTTTCATATATACCCGGTCGGCGGCGTCGAGCAAGCACTGGCCTTGCTGACCGGAACGGACATCGGCCGCGCCGACGACCAAGGCCGCTATCCGGCGGATAGCTTCAACGGCCGAATCGACGCCCAACTCCAAGCGTTTAGCCGCTCGGTCCAGGCCTTTTCGGGCCGCGAAGCAAGCGACGGCGGCAAGCCTAGAACCGGTATCGATTGAGTCCGAACACCATGGATTCGATAATTTCCGCCACCTTCGGATCGGCGCCTGAGTGAGGTATATGCCCTAGCGCTGAGGCATATCACACAGTTTTAACCCGAGCTCGAACCACCGAGCCGCTGATTCGTCGTCATGAACCGCCCGAAAACGCTGGTCCACCGTACAAACCAACGAATCTGGCACGCATTCCGCTTTGGGATTTGCCACGTTTGGCAACTTGGGATCGGCGGCTGGTCGCGGATGGCATTCTCGGAACACGACATTTATCGAATTTTTATCGACCACCGACCGCGGATTCTTGGCTTTTTGCAACAACGCCTGCGTTGCCCGGACACCGCCGCCGACCTGATTCAAGACATCTACCTGCGACTACGCTTGCTGAAGCCGCCGCCGAATAGCGAAGGCGAAGTGCGCGCGTGGCTTTACGCGGTGGCGGCCAATCTGTCGATCGATTATCTGCGCGCCGAGAAACGCCATCACGATTTGCTCGACCACTACCTGGGCGGCGCCACTGAAGTCGATGTTTCCGCGTCGCCCGAGCGCAGCGCGCAAGCGCGGGACGACTGGCGGCAAATCGAATCCGCGCTGGCGGAATTGCCCGATTTATGCGCCGACATCTTGTATCTAAGCCGGATCGAAGGGCTGAGCCACGCCGAAATCGCCGCGCGTCTGGGCATTTCCCTGAGCTGGGTGGAGAAGCAATTGGCCCGCGCCCTACTGCAATGCCGCCAAGCCCTGGACACCTAATATGGTTTAGCCCGCGCCGATTCGTTATAGTGATTTCCCTAAACCGTTTGCCCACCCGCCGATGACCGATACGCCCGAAACTCTCGAAGACCGCGCGCGCCGCACCGCCGTCGAGTGGCACGTGCGTCTGACGTCCGGCGCGGTCTCGGCGGAAACCGCCGCCGCGTTCGCCGCCTGGCGCCGGGCGGATGCGGCGCACGAGCGAGCTTATCAAGACATCGCCCAACTGTGGCAAGTCCTGCCGGAGCCGCTGCTGGCCGATCGCCGGCGACGTCTGGCCTCGGCCAAGCGGCGACGGGCCAGCGGCGTGCTTCGACGCGGTTGGAGCGCTACCGCCGCCGCGTCGCTATTGCTGGCGGCGCTGGCCGGTTTTTATCCGGATTATCTGCAACATCCGCTGGCCGATTACCGCACCCGCATTGGCGAGCAAAGCTCGATCGCACTGGCCGACGGCAGCATCGTTCATTTGAATACCGACACCGCGATCGATGTCTCGATCAACGGCATCGAACGCCGCATCGTATTGCTGCGCGGCGAAGCCGAATTCGATGTCGCGCACGATGCCAGTCGGCCGTTCCGTGTCGCTACTGGCGCCACGACGACCGAGGCCCTGGGCACCCGCTTTATCGTTCGATACGACGGTAAGGCCGGCGCGGTGACGCTGCTGCAAGGCAAGGTGCGCAGCAGTCGGCCTTCCACGCACGGCGCGCAAACCGACAGCGCCACGCTGCAACCGGGTCAACAATTGGCTTTTACCGCCGATAGGCTGGGTACGCCGCAAACGGCGGAATTAAGCAGCGCCGACGCCTGGCGGCGTGGTCGCTTGTTGATGAACTTCGTACCTTTGCAGCAGGTTATCTCCGAAATCAACCGCTACCGGCGCGGCCCGATCCGGCTGTTGAACGATCGGTTGGCGGAACGGGAAGTCAATATCGCCGTAGATATCCAAAACATCGACGCCTGGCTGACAGCACTGGAACAAACCCTGCCCATCAAAGTGGTACGTGCCGGCCCGCTGATCTTTTTACGATCCTAGCCGGCCGCGAAGCCCTGCGACAATTTGTCGCGGGCTGACTTGTACGGCTTTGTTAGCCGCCAATCGTTCTCAGCTTGAACACATTCACTGAGGACCCAATCCATGAGAAATACAGAAAGCCCGGCCATTGGAACCGGCAAAACCCCGCCAGGCCGATCGCGCGGCATCAAGACTTTGTCGCTGTGTTTCAGCCTTGCAGCCCTGGCTCTGCCGTTGCCCAGCCAAGCCGACAGCACCGCCGTCAACGGCGAAACCCGCGCCTTCAGCATCGCCCCGCAACCGCTGTATGCCGCGCTCAGCGCCCTGGCCGAACAATCCGGCGTGCAATTCGTTTACAACTCGGAACTGGTCAAGGGTATCGATTCGCCGGGCGTTAGCGGACTGTATTCATTGGAAGCCGCGTTGACGCGCTTGCTAAAGGGTTCAGGGATAAGCTACCAATTCAATAATGGCAATACCGTGAAATTGGAAAAAAACGCGGTAGCTGAGCCCCTAACGGCTACGACTATGCCGGCGGTGACGGTAACAGGCAAATCCGGCTATGCCGACAGCGATCCTTATAATCCCGACTACAACCGCACCAGCGCCAGCGCCGCCACCAAAACCGATGCGCCGATCATGGAAACCCCGGTATCGATTCAAGTCGTACCCAGAGCGGTAATGAACGATCAAAAAACCACGACCATTAAAGACGCGCTCGAAAACGTCAGCAGCATACGTCCGCAATCGTCCTTGGGCCTGAGTAATGCCTACATCGTTCGTGGCTTTAGGAACGGGCGGGTTTATCGAAACGGTCTGGTCGCCAACGGCCTGGGTATTGGCGAGGGGGCTCAATTCGATTCGGCGAATCTGGAGCGCGTCGAAGTATTGAAAGGTCCGGCGGCGGTTTTGTTTGGCCGTATCGAGCCTGGCGGCTTAATTAACCTAGTGACAAAAAAACCTCGCGACGAGACCTATTACTCGGTGGAGCAACGTTTCGGCGCGTACGATTTTTATAGAACCGAATGGGATGCCACCGGACCGATAACCGGCGATAAGTCATTAAGCTATCGTTTTTCCGGCGCTTATCAAAACAACAAATCGTTTCGGGATTTTAATTTTAATGACCGGGTGCTGGTCAATCCATCGGTGACCTGGCGGCCCAGTGATGCAACTGAAATGTCACTGGAGGTCGAGGCCTTACATGAGGACTATCAGGTTGACAGAGGTTTGTTCGCTATCGGCAATCGCCCGGCACCGATTCCGGTTAGCCGATCCTTTATCGACCCTAACGATCCGGTCGATACTAACTCCAAGGTAAACCTTGGCTTCAATCTAAGCCATGCTTTCAACGACAACTGGACCTTACGCAATCGGTTCCTGGCTTCGTTTATTTACGATAAAAATATCTCAGTCAAACCCGCCAATGGCTTTACCGTCGAACAGTTTCTCGATCCGAGCACGGGCAATCGCCACTATGCACGGAATATATTTTCTCAAACCTCCGACAACGAAACCTATACGACCAATCTAGATTTAACTGGGAAATTCGACTTAATGGGAGTCAGTCATCAAACCCTGATTGGCGTCGATTACTTGCGCGCGGTCGGCAGCTATGAATTCTACGGCAACTACCAGGATCCGGTGCCGGGTTTGGAGATCGATATTTATAATCCCCAATACGGCATCGACCCGGCCTATTACGCCGATGCGCTGACAACACCCTCCGACGGTGGGGCTAACCATTACCTGTTCCGGGACGACTGGTACGGCGCGTATTTTCAGGACCAGATTACCCTGTGGGATAAAGTGCATATCCTGGGCGGCGGTCGTTACGACTGGGCAAGAACCGGCTTGGGCATAGGTAATTCGGCTAGCGCCGCCGATGCAGCCCTACCTTCGCGTCGAGACGAGGGCTTTAGCCCTAGAGTGGGTCTTCTCTATCAGCCCTGGCCCTGGGCCAGTATTTACGGCAATTGGACCACGTCTTTCGGGGCCAACAATGGCATAACCGCCACTGGCGCGACGATTAATCCGGAAATCGGCGAACAATTCGAAGCCGGGTTTAAAACCGAGTTTTTCGACCAGCGCCTGTCCACGACACTGGCGTATTACCATTTAACCAAAGAAAACTTGATGACCCGCGATTTCAATAGCCCCGATCCTTTCGCCAGTGCGGCTATCGGCAAAGCGCGCAGTCAAGGTATTGAGTTGGATATGGCCGGACGGCTGACCAACGAGATCAGCATCATCGGCAACTATGCCTTTACCGATGCGCGTATCACCAAAGATTTTTCCGGTCTGCAGGGCCACCGTCTTAACAATGTGCCGGAGCATTCCGGCAGTTTATGGCTCAAATACGATATTCATCACTACGAACCGTTGAACGGTTTGAGTTTTGGCCTGGGTTTGTTTGCCGCGGGACAACGGCAAGGTGACAACGATAATACCTTTGTATTACCCGGCTATGCCCGCTTGGATGCCTTTGCCAGCTATACCTATCAGCTTGGCAAATCCCGCTTGATCACCCAATTTAATGTCCGCAATCTGCTGGATAAAACCTACTACGAATCCACCGATCCTTTTCAAAACGCCCCGCCGCGAGTTGGGATTTACCCTGGTGCGCCACTGACAGCCATGGGTTCGGTACGCTTGGAGTTTTAGTCCGTTTTGGCAAGGCATATTCAACAGCTCAATAAGTCGGGATATACCAGATCGACCTCAATGCAGCCAATCCACTTAACCCAACCGTGACAGATGTGCCGACAAATATTGATCAAATGCCAATCGACGTGGGGATTTTCTTTGCTGTGACGTCCTATTGATGACTAGATGCTTTTGCCGTCACGACCAAATTTGTTTTCGACTAAAACCATGGACATCAAAACCGATAATTTAGCGACGATACCTCTTCGCCATACTCCAAGCCAACGCCTGACTCGTTTGAAAGCTCGGCGCCAACGCTGGCTGACTGCCCATCTCTGGTTGGGTTTGACCTTGGGGTTTTTGCTGTCGATTTACGGCATCACCGGCAGTATTCTGGTGTTTCATGCGGAAATCGACGAATGGTTGCACACCGAGATGTTAACGGTGCAACCACCGGAGCATGCCGAATATCGACCCTTGGCGGAAATTTTCGAGGTCGGCCGGCAAGCGATGCCGTCAACCGCGAAGCATACCTTCGCCACTTATCCGCGCAACGCGGAGGCAGCGTTCAAATTGAACTTTGCCTTTCCAAACGCCGGAGCCGTTGAACGCTGGCTGGTGGCGGTCGACCCTTACACGGCGCGAGTCACCGGCAAACTACTGCAAGGCCGATCCGACAACTGGCAACCCAACACCTTTATCGGCCTGATGTTCGAACTACATTACGCTCTGCTGATTCCGTCCGAGGAAGTCAGCGCGGCGATTGTCGGTATCTCGGCGGCATTGCTGATCATCTCGACGCTGACCGGCCTGATCGTCTGGTGGCCGCTGACCGGGCATTGGCGGCAAGCACTGACGTTTAAAGCCAAAGCCGGCAAAGTACGCTTCAATTACGATCTGCATAAAATCAGCGGCTTTTACACCTTGCTGGTGATGGTGCCGGTGTTGTTTTCCGGGATATATATGGTGCTGCCGCATAACGTGGTGCCAGTGCTGGAGCTGTTTTCGCCGGTAACCTACCGCTATTGGTTTCAATCCGCGGCGCCCAAGCCGGATGCGCCGGCCATCGGCATGGACGAAGCGGTGGCGATCGCATTGAAACAATACCCAACAGGCCGGCCGCACTGGATATACGGCGCTACCGAACCTAGCAAAACCTATACGGTTTGCCAGGACGGCGTCGATGCGCCCGGTAGCTTATTGGAACGCCGCTGCACGGTGATCGACCGTTACAGCGGTAAGATTCTGGATCTGGACGATCCCAGCCTGCCGACCGCTACGGCCGGGGAAATCTTCACCCACTGGCAATGGCCGCTGCATTCCGGCCAGGCCTTCGGGATGACCGGGCGGATATTGGTGTTTCTCACCGGTTTGGCGTGTCCAACGCTGTTTGTCACCGGCTTCATCCGCTGGCGGCAAAAGCGACGGCCTAAACGCCACCCGAGTTGATTCCCGACACAACGGGAAGCGCCCTCCTCGACGTCCTCATTGCTTCGCCGCCGTCAAACTTGGCTAAACTTATGATCTCCGGTCCAGCCAAACGGGCCAAGCTCTCATTTTTTCCGTTCAGCCAAGGACAGACGGCATGCGCATCTCGCAAAAACTCATCTTCGCGTTCGTCGCGGTATTCCTATTAACCGCCGTAGTCGGCGGTATCGGCATGGTCGGGCTGAATCGTATTGCCGACACGCTGGAACATACTCACCATGTTTTGTTGCCGCAGATCCGCCACACCGAGGCGATGAAGTCGGCGCTGATCGACTACCGCAACCGGGAAACCCAGCTGCTGCTGACCCGCTCCGCCGACGAGATTGCCGAAACGCTAAACCGGATGAACAAAAATTCGGCCGACTTGCAAAGTCACGAACAAGCCTTGCTACCGCTGCTGACCGGCGCCGACGAAATCGCCCGCCACCGGCTCTACCGGGATAAATTGCAAGCCTATCTGCAAAGCCACCAGCAATTCGAAGCCTTGATCAAAGCAAGCGAATACGAGTCGGCGCTGAGTTATTTTCGCGGCGCCGGCCGCTCCGCGTTTCGCGAGTTGCTACCGACGATAGACGTCTTGGTCGAAGCCAGTCTAGCCAATGCCGACAAGGCCGAGCAAGACGCCAATACGCTGACCGAGTCCAGCCAAACGCTGACCGTCGCCGTCACGTTGGCCGTGTTGCTGACCGCCATCGGCTTGAACGCCTGGTTGTTCAAAGCCATCGTGCCTCGGCTCAGACATATCGATACGACGACGACGGCAATCGCCGAGCGCCTGGATTTTTCGTTGCGAGCCAACGTCGACAAGCACGACGAAATCGGCGAAACCGCCGACGCGGTGAATCGGGTCGCCGCCGCGATACAAGCGGCGCTACGCGATCTGCTGAACGGTATCGCCGACAACGCCAGCAATGCCGAACGGCTGCTGACGACTGCCGATCTGGCCTCGCAAAGCTCGGAACGCCAGTCGGAAGCCGCCGCCAGCATGGCCGCGACGGTCGAGGAGTTGACTGTTAGCATCAATCAAGTGGCGGAGAACGCCGCTCGCGCTTTCGACCTGGCCCACCAGTCCGGCGATGCCGCCCGCAGCGGCGGCGCTGTCATTGCCGATTCGATCCGGCAGATGCGGGAAATCGCCACGCGCATCGAACAGACTTCGATGTCGGTCCAACATCTGGGCGCCGCCTCCGAGGAAATTTCCGGAATTATTCGAGTCATCCGCGACGTCGCCGAACAAACCAATTTGCTGGCGTTGAATGCCGCGATCGAGGCGGCGCGAGCCGGCGAACAAGGCCGCGGTTTCGCGGTGGTGGCCGACGAAGTTCGTAAGCTGGCCGAGCGTACTGCGGTGGCAACCCGCGACATCGGCGTCAAAATCACTGCCATTCAAGCCGGCGTCAAGGATGCCGGGGCCCGAATGACCGAAGCGGTCGCGTTAGTGGAAACCGGCGTCGCCGTCGCCGACGGCGCGGGAAATTCGGTGAAATTGATCACCGAACGCACCCAAGATAGCGAAGCCGAAGCCAATGCGATTTCCAGGGCGATCCGCGAGCAGGGCGAAGCCAGCCAGCAAATCGCGGTGCATGTCGAGCAGATCGCCCGAATGAGCGACGAAAACAGCGACGTGGCCGAACAAACCGCCAAGCTGTCGCGTAATCTGGCCGGCATTGCTACCGCGATGCGCCAGACCGCGCAACGTTTCAAGATTTAGCCGGGCAGAGCGCTGGGATAGCGCGAAGCTCGAAACTCAACAGCACCGTTTCGCGCCCGATTCAAGACGGCAATCGCGTCACGACGACCGAGGCGCGCCGGTCGGCCGATCCAGCCACCGGATTTCCCTAACCCGCGGCCAGTCGGCGCGAGCATGAGAAAACCGATTATCTGGCTTGCCAGCGCAAATCCAACGTAAACGGAAAGTCTTTATTGATATCCTCCGCCGGCACGTCGAAAGGCGCGACGCTGGGGGTGTGGCCGTGTTGCCAGAAACGGCTGACCCGGCGCCCCTCGGCTTCGTAGGCGTTGACCGGCAAGGTCTCGTAACTGCGCCCACCCGGATGGCTAACGTGATAGGTGCAACCGCCGATAGACCGGCCGTTCCAGGTATCGATCAAGTCGAACACCAGCGGCGCTTGCACGCCTATCGTCGGATGCAGCGCCGACGGCGG
Source organism: Methylomonas sp. MS20 (assembly GCF_050275925.1). Classification (NCBI taxonomy): domain Bacteria; kingdom Pseudomonadati; phylum Pseudomonadota; class Gammaproteobacteria; order Methylococcales; family Methylococcaceae; genus Methylomonas; species Methylomonas sp. MS20. The sequence goes on along the minus strand of NZ_CP189962.1, from coordinate 1,214,068 downwards.
ATTCCAGGCGCGATAGCGGATACCGGCCACCATCTCGCTTTGCTTGCCGGTGGCGCGTAGCGGCACCAAGCGACCGTTGCAAGTCAATGCGTAGCGATCGCCCATCGTGCCGCTCAGCGTGACTTGCAAGCGCTCGACCGACGAATCGACGTAGCGGGCCGTGCCGGTACTGGTGATTTCCTCGCCCAGCACGTGCCAGGGTTCGATGGCTTGATGCAATTCCAGATGCAAGTCGCCGACGCGTAGCGTGCCGATGCGCGGGAAACGAAACTCCAAAAACGGCGCAAACCATTCGGCCTTGAACTCGTAGCCGGCGCTTTGCAAATCGCGCACCACATCCTGAATGTCGGCCGCCACGAAATGCGGCAACATAAAGCGGTCGTGCAATTGAGTTCCCCAGCGCACCAGCGGCTTTCTATAGGGCTGACGCCAAAACCAGGCCACCAGCGTTCTCAGCAGCAGCATCTGCATCAAGCTCATCCGGGCATGCGGCGGCATTTCGAAGGCGCGCAGCTCCAGCAGACCCAAGCGGCCGGCGTCGGCGCCCGGCGCGTAGAGTTTATCGATACAGAACTCGCTGCGGTGGGTGTTGCCGGTCATATCGACCAGCAGATTACGCAGCAGGCGATCGACCAGCCACGGGGCCATCACCTCGCCGTCCGGCATTTGCTGGAAGGCGATCTCCAGCTCGTACAAGCTGTCGTTGCGGGCCTCGTCAACGCGCGGAGCCTGGCTGGTCGGACCGAGGAACAAGCCGGAAAACAAATAGGACAGCGCCGGGTGATGTTGCCAATAGGTAATCAAGCTGCGCAGCAAATCCGGCCGGCGCAACATCGGGCTGTCCACCGGCGTGATCCCGCCCAACGTGACGTGATTACCGCCACCGGTGCCGGTGTGACGGCCGTCCAGCATGAATTTTTCGGTGCCGAGCCGGGTCAGCCGGGCCTGTTCGTAAAGCGAAGTGGTGTTGAACACCAGTTCCTTCCAATTGGCGGCCGGATGAATATTGACCTCGATGACACCCGGATCGGGGGTTACCGGCAAGCGCAACAAGCGCAAATCGTGCGGCGGTTGGTAGCCCTCGATAACGACCGGCATTTTCAGCGCGGCGGCGGCGGCTTCGACCGAGGCAACGATATCCAGATAATGCTCAAGCTCCTGGGTCGGCGGTAGGAACACATAGAGCCTGCCCTCGCGAGCTTCAACCGTTAATGCGGTGTGCGGCGTCCAGCCGCCGGCGTGCGGCGCGCGGTCGTCGGCCGACGCCATTTCGTTCGGGTGCAGCGGATCTTGTTTGACCGTCTTGCTGTAGCGGCGGCTGACTTCGGAATCGATGTCGCCGAGCGGCGGCACCGCGTCGTACAAACTGCGTTCGATCAACGGATCGCGATCGGCCGCCGCCACCCAAGGCAGACTATTCAACGGCAAACGCAGACCCATCGCCGAATCGCCAGGCACCAGAAACATGTCGCCACGTCTGAACCGCCAGGGACTGCTGCACCATACACCGGCGCGGTAATCCCAGTATAACGGCAACGCGTAACCGGCAGGCGCGCCGAGATCGGCGCTCAACACCTTGACCAAGCGTTGCCGCTCCAGCTCGTCCTTCAAATCAGCATGGCTGAAATCGATATTCTCCGGCAACAATCCTTCGTGCAGCAGGTAGTACAACGGATCTTCGTAACCCGGCAGGATGCAATCGCCGCGCAGACCCAAGCGTTTTGCCAATTCGCGGATAAAAGCGTCGGCCTGCTCGCGGCCGTAACCGTAGTCCTTGGTTTCATCGGCGAACAGCGCCGGATTTTTCCAGACCGGCACACCGTCCTTACGCCAGAAACACGCCATTTGCCAGCGCGGCAACGGTTCGCCCGGATACCATTTGCCCTGGCCGAAATACAACATGCCCCCCGGTGCGAATACCTCGCGCAAACGCCGGAGCAGTTTGCCGGCCAGCTTGCGCTTCTCGGGACCGTCGGCGGCGGTGTTCCATTCCGGCGCGTCCATGTTGTCGATGGACACGAAGGTCGGTTCGCCGCCCATCGTCAAGCGGACGTCGCCGAGACTCAATTCGGCATCGACCTTTTCACCGAGCAGATCGATCTCCTCCCATTGCCGGTCGGTATAGGGTTTGGTCACGCGCGGGTCTTCGTAGATACGGCTGACCCGGTTGGAAAACTCGAACGACGTTTCCGCCTTGCCGATGAAGCCGCCGCTGACCGGCGCCGCGCTGACATAGTCGGCGGTACAGGCCAGCGGAATATGGCCCTCGCCGGCGAATAGGCCGGAAGTCGGATCCAGACCGATCCAACCGGCGCCGGGGATGTACACCTCGGTCCAGGCGTGCAGATCGGTGAAGTCTTCTTCGGTGCCGGACGGTCCATCCAGCGCCTTGACGTCGGCGGTCAACTGCACCAGATAACCGGACACAAAGCGCGCCGCCAATCCCATATGCCGCAACACCTGCATCAACAGCCAGCCCGAATCCCGACAAGAACCTACTTTACGCTCCAGGGTTTCCTCGCAGGTCTGCACGCCGGGTTCCATCCGGATCGAATACGTCACAGCCTTGTGCACGGCTTGATTGATATCGACCAGAAAATCGACGACGCCGCGTTCGCGCCGATCCAAGGTTTTCAGAAATTTGCCCAACAACGGACCGTCGTCCTTGACTTCCAGATACGGCGCCAATTCCTTGGCCAATTGTTCGGGATAGCCGAACGGGTATTTTTCGGCGTATTCCTCCAGGAAAAAGTCGAACGGATTGATCACCGTCATTTCGGCGATTAGATCGACTTCGATCGAGAATTCGCGAGTTTTTTCCGGAAACACCAGTCTGGCCAGATAGTTGCCGAACGGGTCTTGTTGCCAGTTAATGAAGTGCTTGTCCGGCTTGATGGTCAGCGAATAGGCGCTGATCGGCGTCCGCGAATGCGCGGCCGGCCGCAGCCGCAGTACGTGCGGACTGAGCTGTATCGATTGGTCGTAGCGGTAACAGGTCTTGTGATTGATCGCGACTTTGATGCTCATGGAGTTACCACTGGGTTGGCGGCTTCGCTTTCCGCTTGCAGCAGCCGCAGATTTTCCTCGACGCCGGCGGCATGGGTCAGCTCGGCGACGTTTTGTTTGGTGAAAAAGCCGTCGAAATCGCCGAAGCGCTGCACGTATTCGACAATCAGAGACGAGTGTTCCGAGGCGCTGGAAAAAATCTGCTTCAAGCCTTCCTCGCGCGAGCCGATCACGTCGAGCAAAAAGTCCTTGCCCTTGGCGCGAATTGCATCGACCACGTAGTCGATGTTGGCCCGGCCGCCGGTATCGCCGTCGGCGACGCCGAGCGCCACGTGATGTAGGCGCGGCCCGTAATTGCGGACGAAATTTTCGGTCGGCGAAGGCAGACCGACCAAATGATTGACGAAATAGGGTTGATTGGCGGCGGTAAACACCTTGGCCGGACTAAAACTCTCCTCGGCATAGTGTATGCTTTTGGTGACGTTGGTCGACGAGTTCTGGTTGGCGATATCGTAAGAACCCCAATAGAAGTAACTAGACAAGGTCAGATACTCCAGGATTGCCACTTCGCGATTCTGGCTGTACACCCGAGTCGCCAGATGGTCGATGGGCTGAATCAGCCGCTCCAGACCCAGCTCGGCCTGCATTTCCTTGGCTTCCAGATAGCCGCGATTGACGTCGTCGCGAATGATACTGTTACCTAATGCGTAGACTCGCAGATCTTCGGGCGGCCGTTCCCAGTAGCCGACGATATTGTGGGTGTATGGCGAGGGCTTGACGATGGCCATGTTGCCGGGCAAACCCAGCTTACGGATCTGGTCCTGGTTAAAGAAGCGAATCTCCCGCGACTTTTGCTGTTCGACCACCTCGTGCAGGTTGCTGACCCGAAACACTTCGCCCATATAGCGCGAATTGGGTTTGTGGGCGCCGATCGGGTAGACCTCGTTCAAGGCCCGAAAAATATCGCCGCGCCCCGCATCGCGCACTTCGCGGACCAGCAGATCCGGCGAATTCATGTCGATACGCAAAATATGGGTCCAATGCGATTCGGTTTCCAAGGTCACCAAATAATGGTACGGCGTCATCAGCGCCAGTTCGCTGACATAGGCGGCCGAACAACCCGGCTCGACGGTAATCATCATCGCGTCGATCTCGCGGATCATCTCGGTCAGGCCGGTGCGGTCGCGGTTTTCCAACAGTTTGACCAGAAATTCGTCGAACCAGGCGGAATTGGCTTTGTCGCCGTGCCTGGGGTGGATCAGTGAATTGATCATCCAATTTCCTCGTGAGTGTAACTATCCATTAACCGAACCGGTCTTGCCTCTAGGGGCGTTTTTCAGGACGGACCGTTCAGAAAGGTACGCTGTATCTCGACGCCCAACGCATTGTTGCGGACGATGAAATCTTGTAGAAACGCGTGCAAACCGGTGCGAACGATGTCGCTCATCCGGCCGAAATGCAGGCGTGCGTGGTTTTCGCCGGCCAAGCGCAGACATTCTCGACCGCGCCGGCCGCACAACTGTTCCAGGATCGGCGCCAATTCGTCGTAGCAGGCGTGTAGCGAACGCGGCATGTCGTCGCGCAACACCAGCAATTCTGCGACTTTCCAGGGCTCCAGCGTATCGCGGAACACTTTCTGGTAAGCCTCGAACGCCGATACCGACCGCAGCAAGGAGCTCCATTCGTAATAATCGACTTCGGTGGTTTGATCGGCGTCGGGCAACAACAGTTGAAATTTGGCGTCCAGCAGCCGCGCGGTGTTGTCGGCCCGTTCGACGAAACTACCGATCCGCACGAATTTGTAACCGTCGTCACGCAACATCGTGCCGAAGGTAACGCCGCGAAACAAGTGCGAACGGGACTTGACCCAATCGCAGAACTCGCCGATTTCGGCTTCGGGCAAGCCACCGCGGATGCGTTGCCTTAGCTCTATCCACAACGCATTGACGGTTTCCCACATTTCCGAAGACATCGCGACCCGCACGGCGCGGGCGTTCTCGCGCGCCGCGCCCAGCGCGCTGACGATGCTGGACGGATTGCGTTCGTCCAGCGCCATGTAGCGAATCACGTTGGCGGCGGTATAGGTCCCGTAATCGCGTTCGAATACCTCGATATCGTCGGCGATCAGCACCGGCGGTTTCCAGCGCGCGGCTTCGTCGTAAGGACTGTTGGCGACCAGCGACATCCGGTAGGTGACATCCAGGACCCTGGCCATGTTCTCGGCGCGCTCGATGTAGCGCGCCATCCAGTACAAATGGTCGGCGGTGCGGCTCAGCATGGTTTGTCCTCGTTCAACACCCAAGTGTCCTTGGTCCCACCACCCTGCGAGGAATTCACGACTAGCGACCCTTCCCGCATCGCGACCCGGCACAAACCGCCGGGTACCAAGGTCACGGTCTTGCCGGACAGCACGAACGGCCGTAGATCCACGTGGCGCGGCGCCACGCCGGCTTCGACCAGGGTCGGGCAGGTCGACAGCGCCAGGGTCGGCTGGGCAATGTAATTATCCGGATCGGCCAGAATGCGATCACGAAACTCCAGAATTTGCTGCTTGGAAGCGGTCGGACCGACCAACATGCCGTAACCGCCGGAACCCTGTACTTCCTTGACCACCAGTTCGTCCAGGTGCTCCAACACGTATTTGCGGTCGTCTGCTTCCGCCAGTTTGTAGGTCGGCACGTTGGACAGGATCGGTTCCTCGCCCAGATAGAACCGAACCATGTCCGGGACATAGGTATACGTGGCCTTGTCGTCGGCAACGCCGGTACCGATCGCGTTGGCCAGCGTCACGCCGCCGTTGCGATAGGCTTCGACGATACCCGGCACGCCCAATAGCGAATCCGGCCGGAAGGCTTTAGGATCGATGAAGTCGTCGTCGATACGACGGTAAATCACATCGACCTGCTTGGGACCGTCGGTGGTGCGCATATACACCAGATCGTCCTCGACGAACAAGTCCTGGCCCTCGACCAGTTCGATACCCATTTGCTGCGCCAGAAACGCATGTTCGAAATAGGCGCTGTTGTAGGCGCCCGGCGTCAGCAACACCACCGTCGGATCTTGCACGCCGGGCTGAGCCACCGCGCGCAGATTGTTCAACAGCACTTGCGGATAGTGCTCGACCGGCGCCACCGCATAGCGACGGAATAATTCCGGGAACAAGCGCATCATCATTTTGCGGTTCTCCAACATGTAGGACACGCCGGACGGCGTCCGCAAGTTGTCCTCGAGCACGTAGAATTGATTCTCGCCGGTTCGCACAATATCGATGCCGGCGATGTGCGCGTAGATACCGCCCGGCGCCGCGACGCCCTGCATCTCCGGGCGGTACATTTCGTTTTCCAGCATGGCGGCGGGCACGATGCCGGCCTTGACGATTTCCCGATCGTGGTAGAGATCGTTCAGAAACGCGTTTAAGGCCCTCACCCGCTGAATCGCGCCGTCGGCCAATTGCCGCCATTCGCTGGCCGCCAGAATCCTCGGCACGACATCGAACGGAATCAGCCGCTCGGCGCCGGCCTCGTCGCCATAGACGTTGAAGGTGATGCCAACCCGGCGGAACAACATCTCCGCCTCTCGGGACTTTTGCATCAGCTGGGCCTGATCGATGCCGTCCAACCAGTCCGCAAAGGGTTGATAGAGCGCCCGCACGCTGCCGTCGGGTGTCCGCATTTCGTCGAAATAATTCAGTGGCTTCATAGGCTCCTTACAGCAATCCACATGCCAACCCGGTCAAACGATGGCGAACCGGTCCGGACGGCCCAACGCGGCCGACTAACGCACCAAATTGGCGCAAACCCTGCGCACCCTCGCCCCAAAACGACCACTCGGCGCAAATACGTTGGCAATTTCGCCGGCTTTGACTATCGTAAGTGACTTGTACCACCATCCGCGATTCAACCAATGAATAAAGCCCAAATTACGTTATTCGGCGAAGTGTTGTTCGACTGTTTCCCCGACGGCAGCCGGGTACTGGGCGGTGCGCCGTTCAACGTCGCTTGGCATCTGCAAGCCTTCGGCGACCGGCCCCGCTTTATCAGCCGGGTCGGCGGCGACGCGGCGGGCAACGACATCCTGGCCGCGATGACCCGCTGGGATATGGACCCGTCCGACCTGCAAATCGACCCGAGTCGGCCGACCGGCACCGTGGCGGTCAGCATAACCGACGACCAACCCGATTACCAAATTCTCGACCGCCAAGCTTACGACTTTATCCAGCCTGTCCAGCCGGGGACCGGCGACGGCCTGCTCTATCATGGCAGTTTGGCGCTACGCGGCGAGGTTTCGGGCCATACGTGGACCGATCTAGCGAGCGCCTGGCGCGGGCCGGTGTTTTTAGACGTGAATTTGCGCGCACCGTGGTGGCAACCCGGCCGCATTTTCGATTTGATCGCCGGCGCCGATTGGCTGAAACTGAACGACGCCGAGCTGGCCCAACTCTTCCCCGGCACTCAGGATATCGCCGACAAAATGCGCCTGATCGTTCGAGAATTCGATTTGCAAGGCATTTTCGTCACCTGCGGCGAAGAAGGCGCGCTAGCTCTGACGCCCGACGGCGAACTACTCGGCGTCACCCCGAACGCCCGGCTCGAAGTCGCGGACACGGTCGGCGCCGGCGACGCCTTCGCCGCCGTGCTGCTGCACGGCATCGCCTCCACTTGGCCCTTACCGCTAACGCTACGCCGCGCGCAGGATTTCGCGTCCGCGCTGGTCGGCAGGCACGGCGCGACAGTCGAGGACCCCGCGTTCTATCAACACATCCTGGCCGGCTGGCAATAATCCCGCCGGGCGGGCCGACCGCGATCGCGGCGAGGGTCCAAACATTGGCCCAAGCCTGTATTACATTTCACGTAATCTTCAGCAAACCGTCACGCATCCTTAACCCAGTGTCGGCGCTTTAACGCCAAAATGATCGCCGGCTCAAGCACCCGCGCGGCTCGGCTCGGCCGGGCTTCAGACCGGGTCGGGCCTAGCCGGGCCAAGCGCCCGTTCGCGTCTACATTTTTTTCCGAGATACTCCGACCATGTTCAGAAGACGACCCCTCTTCAAACCGGCACTGACCACGCTGGCCGCGCTGGGCTTATTCGGCGGCGCTCAAGCCGCCACGCCGGTATTCATCAACGAAATCCATTACGATAACACCGGCACCGACAGCGGCGAAGCCGTTGAAATCGCCGGCCCGGCCGGTACCGACCTTAGCGGTTGGTCGTTGGTGCTCTACAACGGCAACGGCGGCGCCAATTACCGAACCGCGACGTTAAGCGGCGTCATCGCCGACCAATCGGGCAGCGGCTTCGGAACCTTGAGTTTCGGCTTTCCGACCGATGGCATTCAAAACGGCGCGCCGGATGGGATCGCTTTGGTCGATGCCAATCAGGTCGCCGTACAATTTTTAAGCTACGAAGGCACGTTCAACGCGGTTGGCGGACCGGCCGCCGGCCAAGCCGGCACCGACATCGGCGTGTCCGAGTCCAGCGCCACGCCGGTGGGATTTTCGCTGCAATTGCAGGGTAGCGGTCAGGTTTACGAAGACTTCCTTTGGGCTAGCGCATCCGACGACAACTTCGGCGCCGTCAACGCCGGTCAAAGCTTTGCCGCCGCGCCGCCGGACTCGACCGACAAATGCCGCGATCCCGCCACCGCGATTAGCGCGATCCAAGGTAACGACATCGACAGTCCGTTGGTTGGCACACGCCAGACGGTAGAGGCCATCGTCACCGCCGATTTCAGCGGCGGCGCCAAACTGAACGGCTTCTTCGTCCAGCAAGCCGACGGCGAGACCGACGCCGATCCAACCAGTTCGGAAGGCCTGTTCATAGCGGCGTCCGCATCGATCCATGTCGGTGACCGGGTACGCATTTCCGGCAACGTCGCCGAAACCTACGGCATGACTCGACTGGAAAACGTCTCGCCGCCGCAAGTCTGCGCCAGTGGACAGGCGCTGCCGGCCGCCGTCGCGGTCGAGTTGCCGTTCGGCCCGGACAACCGGCAGGAAAGCCGAGAAGGCATGCTGGTAACCCTGCCGCAAACCCTGACCGTCACCGAAAACTACAATCTGGCTCGCTACGGCGAATTCCTACTCTCGTCGGGCGGCCGTCTGCTAACGCCGACCCAAGCCGCCGAGCCCGGCGCGCCGGCCCTGGCCATCGCCGCGCAAAACCTGGCCAATCAACTGCTGGTTGACGACGGCGCCAATCTGCAAAATCCCGATCCCGTGATTTACCCCGAGCCGGCCGGTCTGAGTGGCGCCAATACTTTAAGGGTCGGCGACAGCGTAAGCGGCGCGACCGGGATCTTGGCGTACGACTTCGGCGCCTACCGTTTGCAACCGACTCAAACATTGACGCTGAATGCGGACAACCCGCGCGACCAGGCGCCCACGCCGGACCGACGCACATCCTTGACCGTCGCCAGCTTCAATGTCTTGAATTATTTCAACGGCGACGGCAACGGCGGCGGCTTCCCAACCGCGCGCGGCGCCGACAGCCCGGCCGAATTCGCCAAGCAACGCGCCAAAATCGTCGCGGCCCTGACTCGCCTAAACGCCGATGTGATCGGCCTGATGGAAATCGAGAACGACGGCTACGCCGCCAACAGCGCGATCGCCGACCTGGTGGCCGGGCTAAATCAAGCCGCCGGCCCCGGCACCTATGCCTATATCAACCCGGGCGTCTCGCCGGTGGGCAGCGACGAAATCGCCGTGGGTCTGATTTACAAACCGGCCAAGGCCTCTCCGATCGGTCCGGCGGCCATTCTGAGCTCAGCCTTCGACCCGGCATTTATCGATACCAAGAACCGGCCGACCATCGCCCAGACTTTCCGCGACAAAACCTCCAACAAGTTGCTGACCGTCGCGGTCAACCACCTGAAATCCAAGGGATCGGCTTGCGACGATGTCAACGATCCGGATACCGGCGATGGCCAAGGCAATTGCAATCTGACTCGCACCGCCGCCGCCCAGGTGCTGACCCAGTGGCTCGCCACCGACCCCACCCATGCCGGCTCCGCCAACGCGTTGATCGTCGGCGACTTGAACAGCTACGCGGAGGAAGATCCGATCAGCGCCCTAAAATCGGCCGGCTATCGCAATCTGCTGGAGAATCTGGTCGGCAATCACGCCGCCTACAGCTACGTGTTCGACGGCGCTTCCGGCTATCTGGATCACGCCTTGGCAAATACCGCTCTAGCGCCGCAAGTCAAGGCCGTCTCGGAGTGGCACATCAACGCCGACGAGCCGAGGGCGCTGGATTACAACGAGGAGTTCAAATCGGCCGGGCAGATCGCCGACTTTTACGCCGCCGACGCCTATCGCTCGTCCGACCACGACCCCTTGTTGGTGCAATTATTCGTGGCCGGCGACCTGGACAGCGACGGCGATGTGGACAGCACCGATGCCGCCGCGGCCAAGGCGCAAATCGGCCAATGCGCGAGCCGGCAGACGTTCAACCGCGAAGCGGATTACGACAATAACGGCTGCGTTTCCTACACGGATTACCGGACCTGGTACGGCCACTACCAGCGGTATCAAACCGCCGCGACCGGCCTCTAAGCCGGCACGGCCGGTCGGCATGACGCCGACCGGCCGCTTTTTACTTTCATTTACCGGAACATGCCATGAAAACACTGAGTTGTATTTTGATTCTGACCGCTGTCGGCTTGTGGCCTACCGCGGACGCTGCCACCTTGAGCCTTAGCCTGATTCCGCGGAGCTCGACCGTCACTGTCGGCGATACCTTCGCGGCCGACGTGGTCGCTCACGACCTGTTCGGCGACGCGGACTCGGACGAGTTGCTGCTGGCCTTCGGTCTAAACCTCGGCGATCTGGACGACGAACGTCTGGAATGGACCGGCGTCAGCGTGAATCCGGTGTTTAGCGACGATTCTGCCGCCGTGGGCCTAACCGCGGCCGGCTCGACCTTTCCCGGACTGAGCGCCGACGACACGCCGGCAAATATCACACTCGCCACGCTGTACTTTCGGGCGCTGGCGGCGGGTAGCGCCATCGTCGGCATACGCGGCGATTTGGCCGATCCGAATCAAGGCCTGATTTTTTTGAACCGGGGACCGGTGGCGATTGCCGCCGATTTCAACCTGAGCATCGTCGCGGTACCGTTACCAACCGGCGCGCTGCTGTTTGCATCCGGTATGGCGGCGATGCTCGTTAGAGGCGGACGCCGCGCCTGAAAATTGGGCGGCGGCCAGAAAAAAGCCGGGCCCCGGCCCGGCTCGATTCAGGATTGCTGCTTGGCGAACCGACCGGACCAGTCGTCCGGCCGCGCCGCGAACAACTTTTTGAATTGCGGCATGAAGCTGGCGGTGATCGGAATCGAATAAAAGCAATACATCGCCGCCGCCTCGCCGGTACTGACGCCGAACAACCATTGCGGCATGAACAGCGTCATCATCGCCATCCCGAAATGGTAAGACGCGATCCGCCAGTTGTGCTTCCAGACGAAACCGCTGAGCGCCAGCGCGAACAAGGAACCGTGGGTCACCAAGGTACCGAAGGCGCTGGAAATGGCATAACCGATATGATAAATGCCCATGAACAGGCAGGAGTTCATCCGACCGATGAAATTGGGCTCCAAACCGAACAATTGCCACTCGTTCGGCAGCCGGCCGAACACCAGAAACAAGCCGCTTAAACTCGCCCCGGCGATGAAGGCCTTCTTCAAGGCCGCCGGGTCGCTCGAATACGTCGCCAAGGCCGGCATGATCGCGAAGGCCTGCAGGCTGATATGTACCGAGGACAATTCGCTAAGCAGCAGATTGGTACCGTAGCCGCATTGGTCGGCGACCGGATAGGCGAAAAACTGAATGAATTCCATCAGCGAAAAATGAAAAATCGCGTAAGCGCGGGCCAACCTGACCCAAAACGCTTCGTCCTTGTCCAGCACAGTCACGGTCGCCGCGGCCAAACCCGCGACGCCCAAGCCCAACGACATATCGGCGCTAAAACACATAGTGAATCCGTATCAAAAAGTCAGACAAAACAGCCACGCCGGTGGCCTCCTCTCGCCTCGGCCGGTAATTTCGGGCTTCGGCCTGGGAACGATACACGGCCCCGGCATTTATTGCAGCTTTTTATGGTTTTAACCGGATTATTTCCTAACGGACTAAATCTTTCGTCAATCGGTTTTCCGGAAGTCCGAGCTGTGGTATTCTTGATCAGAAATTGCGAAGCCCGTCACATTCAAGGTTATCAGCGGATGAAAATCAACCAAAACTTACGCTACCTCTCTCTGGCTGTCTGGCTCGGCGCGACCAGTGCGCTGGCCGACGGCGCGCGCGCGACTTTGGTCGAACCACCGCATCCGATTTATCACGTGGTTCGCGATCAAACCCTGGCCCAGGCGGCGGCATCGATCGCCAATCGCGGCGGCTTCGGCTTCCGGATCGCCGCCGGCCTGGAATCCGACCGTTTGAATCGCAAGCTGGCCGCCGCCGATTGGCCTGCGGCATTGGCGCAATTGTTAGAGGATTACAACTACACGCTGGTCGGCGAACCCGGCGCGATTCGCTCGGTTCTGATCAGCGGCCGCCGTCACAACGGCCTTGTAGACCCGACATCCGCTGGCATCGCTATCGAACCCCGCAAGGTCGACGGTCTGCCGGAACGTTACCGCCGCCTGAAACCCGGCTCGGCCATGCCGGTCGAGCTGCCAATGGCCCAGTTGCGGCAATTGAAAGCCGGCGACCGCGCACTTCTCGATCTGCCGATCGGTCAATACCAAGTCGAACACGACCGCCGCACCGACCATGCCGACGGCTCATCGACCTGGACCGGCCATCTCGCCGACGAAGGTCTGGGGTACCGGCTGAATCTGTCCGTCGGCGCGGCCGGACTGATGGGCAATCTCTACACGCCGGACGGTGAATATTTGATCGAAGGTGCCGGGGGGGCCGCCGTGCTGGTCGACCTGCAGCATTCCGGCCTGACGGCAGGCGGTTTCGACGGCGACCATATCGAACCGTCGGGTTTGCCGGCGCCAACCGAAATGGCCAAGGCCACCCTATCGACCGAAAGCCTGAGAACCAAAGCCGAGTCGCTAAGGGCGGACGCCACCGCGCTGAATCAGGAAGCCACGAATCTGTACGGCAATTACACCGATAACCAACAACTGGTCGCCAACGCGCAAACCGCCTTGACCGCGGCCAAGGCAAACACCGCAACCGCGAAAGCCGAGCTGGCAAGCCGAAAGCAGACTCTGAAATCGGCACCCAAGGACGCAACCTTGCAAGCGGCGGTCGCCAGCGCCAAATCCGCGCTGAATGCCGCCAAAGCCGCTGAAAAACAGGCCAACACCAACCTCAAGGCAGTCAAGAAATTCGAAAAATCGGCACTGTCCGCCTACAACAAAAAGATCGCCGCGTATAAAAAGGCCAATACCAAGGCCGAAAAAGCCGAAGCCGATTACGCCGCCCGACTGAACGAGACCGGCGGAGGCAATACCGAAAATAACGGTAATAACGGAAACGGCGGCGGCAATACCACCGAAACCAACGTCGTCGACGTGATGGTGCTCTACACCACGGTTGGGCAAAGCGCCGATTACGCCAAGCAGCGCATTCAATATCTGGTCGATGTCAGCAACCAGGCTTACCGGGACTCGGGCATCCACGCCAGTCTGCGCCTGGTGCATACCGAAGCCAGCGCCTATACCGAAACCAACCTCGACAACACCGCATTGGACGATCTGGGCGCCGGTAACGGCGCGTTTGCCAATGTCGAGGCTCTGCGCAACCGCTACGGCGCCGATGTGGTGGTATTTTTCCGTCCCTTCTACCATTTGGCGTCGGGCCAGATGTGCGGCATCGCCTACCAGGGGTTCTACAACGGCGGCGATGCCTATCCGTTCTTGGCCTATGCGGTGGTCGGCGACGGGTATTCCTTGGAATCGGATAATTACTATTGCACCACCGGCAGTTTCGCCCACGAAATCGGCCATACGCTCGGTAACGTCCACGACCGGGAGTTTAGCAACTTGCAAGGCAAGTTCGAATATTCCTACGCCTGGGGCATAGACAACCTGTTCGGCACGATCATGAGCTATTACAGCCCGCAAATCCTGCTGTTCTCGTCGCCGTCCCTGAGCACGCAGTGCGCCGGCGGCCCCTGCGGCTATCCGGCCGGGTCGATACATTCGTCCGACCAGACCGCCACGACCAACTATACCGCGCCCTTTGTCAGCGCATACCGGCAGACCCAAGTGAGCGTACCGTCGATCGAGTGACGCGGACGCCACTTAAATAGACTTCATAAGTTTTTCAAGGATTTATGATATAAATCACCCCGATTGGCCGGCCAGCCGCCGACCGATCGCCGCGCCCCGAAAGCGCTACCGCCAAGGTAACGCCGGCACCAGGACGAACGGAACGCGGAAGCGCAACGATGCTTTGAACCGGACCGTGCCGCTGGGCCGAGCTCAGCCTGAAACCACTGCAGGCCCGACGTCCATTCCGGATCGATAACAACAATAACCAGGGGAAAGCTCATGATCCAAATTATCGTCGTCTCAACCATTTTTTCGCTATTGCTGCTGGGTCTGTTGGTCTGGGCGATCAAACGCAAGATCGCCCTTCGCCGGCAGCTGGAAACCGCGCAAATTGCAACGCCTGGTTCGGCAATGCCAGCCGACGCGAACCCACAACACCTGAACGCGCCGCCCGCGGCGGAACCGACATGCGCCGAGCCTGCAAAACCGAGCGCCGCGCCTGTCAACCTCGGCGCCGTCTCCTCGGTGCCCTTGCCGCATACCGCAAGCGATACGGCGATCCCGGAAGACTCGGTGCTGCGCCGCCATTATCTGGCGATGCGCCTCGCCGAGCGCGAGCAACGGGCGAGACCTTATCCCACCGATTCCGTGCTGCGCCGACACTACGACGCAATGCAAAAAGCGGCACTCGAAACGGCATCCGCAGTGCGACCGGCGTCGGCAGCCGGCCACCAGCCGGCCCGCCCCATACCCAAATCAGCGCAGCTGCCCGAGGACTCGGTGTTGAAACGGCACGTACTGACGCAATTGCTGTCCGATATACAATCCCAATTGCCGCCGCAACCGACCGACTCCGCGTTGAAGCGGCATTACGCGGCGCTGTTGCAAACCGAACTGGACAAACGCCTAACCGGCGGTTTTCCGGCCTGAGGGTCAACGCCCCGGACCGGCTTCTGCCGGTCCGGGCCACCCACATTCATCGACAAAGCTACCATGGACACTATTTACCGGTTTTCAGCCGTCACCCTGAGCGGCGCGCCGTTGGCATTCGACACCTTCCGCGGCCAAGTACTGTTGATCGTCAATACCGCGAGCCGTTGCGGCTTCACCCCGCAATACCAAGGCTTGCAAGCGCTATACCGCGAATATCGAGACCGAGGCTTCGCGGTGTTGGGCTTTCCGTGTAATCAATTCGGCGCCCAGGAACCCGGCGACAGCCAGGCGATCGGCGAATTTTGCGCGATGAATTATCAAATCGACTTCCCGATATTCGAAAAAATCGAAGTCAACGGCGACGGCGCACATCCGTTGTACGCATTTCTGAAGGCTAGCGCGCCGGGCGTGCTGGGTTCGGAAGCGATCAAATGGAATTTCACCAAATTTCTGATCGGCCGGGATGGTTGCGTCAAACAACGCTACGCGCCACTGACCGCTCCGGAGACTTTGCGCGGCGACATCGAAGCCTTATTGGCGGAAACCGTTTAACGCGACTGAAAACTCTTGACCCAGTCGCCGGGCCGGACAATGGCGGCGCCGGCGTCCATTTGACCGACGGCGGTCGCGGCACTAACGTCGACGATGGTCAAAATGCCGCTGGGGTCACCCAAGCCGGTATCGGCCCGATTCTGGGCCAGTGGATACACCATCAATTTGTCGCCGGCCTTGACCTTATCTTGCGCCCCGGCGGCAATCACGACGCGGCCGGATTCGACCCGCGCCACCCGTGTAGCGAACGGGTAACAGCCGAACATTTTGTGTATGTCTTCCGAAGCCTGAGTAATGATCTCATCGATCTTATGGCCGGCAGGCGTCGCGTTGAAGCGGTCGCTACCGACCGTGTAGCCGGTCGGCAGGCTGACATCGCCGACGATGGAGTCGGTGTAGCGCTGCTGAAACAACAGCGCCCCGGTAAAGCCGTCGTAAACGAATACGTCGATGCCGACGCTGCGCCGACCGACAAAATCGCGGACCAACGATTTCAGATCGGCCAACACGCCGGTGCCGCGCACGTACTCGGTGGATTCGATCCGAAAATCGCGTATCACGCCGGACAGCACGAACTGCGCGTTTTGCTGGCGGGCCACGTTCAACACCATGGATTCACCGCTGCCCTCGGCCGGCACCAACTCCGGCGCGATGTCCGGTCGGGCGTACAGCGCGGCATTGGTCAGGTTGCGGCCGATAAAGTCGCCTGTTTCCATGAGTCGATTGTTGATCTCGCGAGGAATGCCGCTGTACAAATCCTGGCTCTCGGAACCGCTGAGCTGATCGGCGTTCATAATCGGAAAGCCGGTCGCGACAATCTTCTTGCGATAGGGAGACGCGCAACGCTCGCTGTCGGCCAACATTGCCAGCACTTGCACGTGGTAGACGGCGCCGTCCTGCCATTCGTCGACCACCTTGATATCGCTGATCAACTGGTCGCCGCGATTGCCGCGCCGCAGCCGAGCCGAAGCCGCGTCGACCGCGTTGTCGATAGCGGCCCGCCGAGCCGCCTCGCGATTCGCACCGGCAATCGCTGCGCTACCCTCGGCGCTAACCTGTCGCGAGGCCGCCAAATCGCTGGCGCTATCGTCTCGCGTACCGGCACCGCCGCAACCGGCCAACAGCAAAATCAGTAAAACGTGGCTAAAGCCGTTACAGCGCATTGAGGAACCCGTTGGTCAGGAAATAATTCAACAGCGTACGCGCGCCGGTGTTGATTGTCCATTCGCTGTCGTACATGCCGGCATCAAGCAAGACATCATCGACGACATTGGGTTGTTTGGAAAAGCCCTTGACGTGGTATTGGTCGCTACAATCCCGGTTACCGCAAGCCAGATTCGCTGAAACCATGGTAGCCTCCCGGTATCCCAATCGGGTGAAAGCCAGCTTTTGGTCCTGTTGCTGACATTGCCCGACCTGCCCCGCGTCGCCGGCCATGCACCGATAAAAGCGCGGCGTCAAGGTCAGGTCCAGCCTGGCTTTCAGATGGTCGCGGACGGTACGGTAGTCGGCCGGACGGGCTTCGCGCAAATAGCTATCGACGTAGACGCGGTAGGCTTCGTCGCGCATCACTTGGGCGCCGACCGTCGAACCGTTGGGCAGTGGCTCGCGATAAAGTTGAGCGGCCAAATCTCGGTAGGCGTCGAGTTTGGCATTCTGCTGGGCTTGCTGCCAGCGTTGCTTGACGTTCAGCGCGCCGCTGTCGTCGAAGCGGCTGATACCGCTGGCGCTTAGCGTTTTGGATTCGGACAGAGCGGCGGATTTGCCGGCCGGCCCGGCGCAGCCCACCAGCCATAACAGCGGGATGATTTGAAGCAGTCTCAGGGTGTTCATGGTTCCTCCTCGGGCTAGCCTAGTCATCGACTGACCGGCCGAAATCTTGAGGAGGACGGCCAATTTAAATCGGCCGCGCCGGCTCCGGGCTCAGGCGGATTTGGCCGGTACCGACCAGAGTTTTTCCAACTGGTAGAACTCGCGAGCCTGGCCGGTCATCACGTGCACGATCACGTCGCCGAGATCCAGCAAAACCCAATCCGAGCCTTGCTCGCCCTCGGTACCGATCGGTTGGATGCCGTTTTCCTTAACTTTCACGACAACGTAATCGCACAGCGACTTGGCGTGCCGCGCCGAGGTCGCGGTCGCGACGATCATAAAATCGGTGATGCTGGTCTTGTCGCGTACGTCCAACGTCGCGATATGCAGGGCCTTGCGCAGATCCAGTTCGGTTTGGACCAATTGGGCTAATTCGGTACTTTGCATTCAGGTTTCCGTAGATGTCGAGCTTGCTCGATAAAGTTGATGTTGTTGAATATAGGCCAGAACGGCGTCCGGCAATAAAAATCTAGGATTCGTCCCGTCGGCGACGATCCGGCGGATTTGGGTCGCGGCAATGTCCAGCAAGGTCACCGCTTGAAAAAACAACTTGCCAGCCCTGGCGTCGCGCAACTCGTCCCGCCGCGCCGCGAGGCGGGCTCGCATAAAATCGCCAAGTACCGACGGTTGAAAGCCTGGCCGGGTCATCACCACAATATGGGCGTAATCGAACAGGTCCCGCCAACGATACCAGCCTTCCAGACCGGTGAAGGCGTCGGCACCGACGAACAGCACCAAGCCGGACCCCGGCAACTCCGCCGCCAGCGATTGCAGGGTATCCACCATGTAGGACGGTCCCGGCCGGTCCAGTTCGCGTCTATCGACGCTCAAACCGGGCGTGCCGGCGACCGCCAATTCGAGCATCCGCAAACGGTGCTCCGCCGAAACATCCGGCTCGCCGCGATGCGCCGGCACCCGGCACGGAATCATTTTCAAGTCGTCCAATTCGAAGCATTCGCGCACTTCCAATGCGGTCCGCAAATGCCCGTAGTGAACCGGGTTGAAGGTGCCGCCGTAAACGCCGATCATTATTGGCGGATATGCCCGTCGCCCAACACGATGTATTTCAACGAAGTCAAGCCGTGCAAGCCGACCGGTCCGCGCGCGTGCAATTTATCGGTGCTGATGCCGATTTCGGCGCCCAGACCGTATTCGAAGCCGTCGGCGAAACGGGTCGAGGCGTTGACCATCACCGAGCTGGAATCGACCTCGCGCAAGAAACGCCGGGCCAGCGTGAAATCCTCGGTGACGATGGCTTCGGTATGCGCCGAGCTATAGGTGTTGATGTGGTCTATCGCCTCGTCGATGCCGGAGACGATCTTGATCGATAAAATCGGCGCCAAATATTCGGTGTGCCAGTCCGTTTCGCTGGCCCTGACCGCGCCCGGAATCAATGAGCAGGTTTTCAGGCAGCCGCGCAACTCCACGCCCTTGGCGGCGTATTGCTCGGCCAGGATGGGCAATACCGCGCCGGCAACGCTTTCGGCGACCAATAGCGTTTCCATCGCATTACAGACGCCATAGCGATGGGTTTTGGCGTTCAACGCGATCGCCACCGCCTTGTCGAGATCGGCCTTGACATCAATGTAAACGTGGCAAATGCCGTCCAGATGTTTGATGACCGGGATGGTCGCCTCGGCGCTAATCCGCTCGATCAGACTTTTACCGCCGCGCGGCACGATCACATCGACGAATTCCTTCATCGTCACCAGCGCGCCGACCGCCGCCCGGTCGGTGGTTTCGACGACTTGCACCGCCTGTTGCGGCAGTCCGGCCTCGGCCAAACCTTGCGCGATACAGGCGGCGATGGCCCGATTGGAATGAATGGCTTCGGAGCCGCCGCGCAAAATGCAGGCATTCCCGGCTTTCAGGCACAGCGCGGCGGCATCGACGGTGACATTCGGTCTGGATTCGTAAATGATACCGATCACGCCCAACGGCACCCGCATTTGTCCGACTTGAATGCCGGTCGGCCGGTAACTGAGGTTGGTGATTTCGCCGACCGGGTCCGGCAACGCGGCGATTTGGGTCAAGCCCTCGACCATTTTTTCGATACGGGCCGGCGTCAGATCCAGCCTGTCCAACGAAGCGGCATCCAGGCCGTTGGCTTGGCCGGCTTGCAAATCCTTGGCGTTTTCGGCGATCAACGTGTCGGCGTTGGCGGCCAAGGCTTCCGCGATTTTCACCAGGGCCAGATTCTTGCGGCCGGTATCGGCCTTGCTGATCTCGCGACCGGCCTGTCTGGCCTGCTTGCCCAATTGCTGCATGTAGCGGGTTACGTCCACAATGTTACGACTCGTTGATTTTGAAAAAACCGCCATTATAACCCAGACCCGCGCCGGGGCGGCCAACGGTCGCCCCGGCGCGGGTCCAGCCCTCTCAACCCAGCGGTCGCACGGCCGACACAAACCGATTTCGCCGGCCTCGGTTCGACCATTATGACCGCGCTCAGATCGAAGCGCGGCTTGGTCACGCGCCAAACCGGACAAATTCCCGCACGACAGCCGGCCCGCGTGTTACCCTTGACCCCAGCGGGCACTTTTGACCCAGTCGCTCCGCCGCCGCAAGCGCCTTTTCGGCCTGCATCGCTCTTCTCTCGAAGCGTTGTGCCCGTTCGATCAGAACCTTTTCGAAGCACAACCCTACCGCACAGCGAGTCAGCCATGTCCAACCGAGCCCAGCAACCTGCCACGCCTTCCTCGTCCGCCGCCACCGCCCGCGACAATCCGCTTTGGTTGCAATTTTGGCGAGACCAACGCGACGACTTCCATCAAGCCGCGGTTAATCCCTTACTACGCCGCTTTTGGAACGGACAGGACTTGGCCGAGGGCAGTCGCGTATTCGTGCCGTTGTGCGGCAAGAGCCTGGATCTGATCTGGTTGTTGGAACAAGGCCACGAAGTGATTGGCATCGAACTCAGCCCGGTTGCTGTCGCGGCGTTTTTCCGCGAGAACAGCTTGAAACCCAGCCGTCGAAAAATCGGCAAATTCGTGGCGTGGCGGCATGATCGCCTGACGATATTGTGTGGCGATTATTTTTCGCTGACCGCTACCGATCTCGGCACCGTCGCCGCGGTTTACGACCGCGCGGCATTGACTGCCTTGCCGGAAGAGGTTCGCAAACTTTACGTCGCACATCTGGAGCGCATTCTGCCCGATACCGACAAGATTTTTCTGTTGACCGCCGAGGAAGCCGAAACCACGGAAACGGTTGCCACGCACCCCGAGATCGCCGCCGAAGTACGGCACCTTTACGCCGAACATTTCGACATCGAGCTCACCCATGCCGAAACGCTGACCGAAGCTGGGGAGTTCGTCGATTACAAGCTGTATCGCCTCAACGCCCACCCGCATTAAAGCGGTTGGAACGCGAGCGCCACCTTGGCGTTTTGCGTCCGCACGCGATCAGGGTATCATCTCCCTTGCAATAACCAGGGAATAGTCATCGCCAAGAATGACGGGCCGCGAGTCGGCGCTTATTGCTCAATTCCTAAAAATAATTAAACAGGAAGGATGGGTATGACTCGATTAAGTGAAGAAGAACGAAAAAAAATCCTGGAAAGCTCGCCGGTCGGCACCTGGGCGCTGATGCTGATCGTCAGCGGCGGCATGCTGATCGCCTGGCTGCTGATGTATTACGGGGTGTTCCTGCCGCGCGGCCATATCGGTTGAGGGGGCACCATGCATATCGATAAACTGGAACGAAATTGGGCCGGTGTCGCGCTGGGTATCGCCGGCGTGTTCGTCTCGGCCATTCTCGGCTCGGCCTTGCTGCACGGCATACACGCGCCGAGCAATGTCGAAACCATAGACTCGGCCAAACTGCATTTGTCCAAGGAATTCGCCGAGGACAAACTCGGCGCCAGCCGCAACCCGGACGGCAGCGTCACGGTGCGCATGGTGGCCGGCCGCTACGGCTTTTTCCCAAAAACCCTCACGGTGCCGGCGGAAACGCCGATCACCTTCCGCTGGGTCAGCCTGGACGTCATCCACGGCGTCCACATGCCGATGACCAACATGAGCACGATGATCGTGCCGGGCTATGTCGCCCAGGTCAAGACCGAACTGCACCACACCGGCGACTATCCCTTGCTGTGCAACGAGTATTGCGGCATGGGCCACGCCCACATGTGGAGCAACATCAAGGTGGTAGGCAAGGCCGAGTGGGACGCGCTGGCCAAGCAAGGGGGAGAACAACATGGATAACGCAAGCGCGAAAAAACTGGCGCTGACCCATCTGTGGGTCGCGTTCGCCGCCTTCGGTTTGGCGGCGTTGATGGGGCTGTACCAAGTCATTGAACGTAGCGGTTTCTTTGGCTTTTTGGAGTCGCGGGAAGTGTATTACGCCTCGGTCAGTACCCATGGCGTGCTGATGGGCTTTGTACTGACGACGTTTTTCATCATGGGCTTCGGCTACTACGTGGCCACCAGCACGCTGAAACTGCCAATCTGGAACCTAAGTTTTGCTTGGAGCGGTTTTGGCGTTGCCCTGACCGGCGTGGTGCTGGCCGCGCTGCCGTTGCTGCTGGGCAAGGCCTCGGTGTTGTTTACCTTTTATCCGCCGTTGATGGCCCACCCGCTGTTTTATATTGGCGCGACCTTGCTGGTGGTCGGCTCGTGGTTCTGGTGCGTGTCGATGATCGTGATGTACATGCAATGGAAAAAAGCTCATCCTGGCCAAGCGGTGCCGTTGGCGATGTTCGCCACCACGGCCAATGCGATTCTGTGGCTGTGGACCAGCGTCGGCGTCGCGGTGGAAGTCCTATTTCAATTGATCCCGTGGGCCTTAGGCTGGATAGATACGATAGACGCCGGTCTGGCTCGTACGCTGTTCGCCTGGACCTTGCATCCCATCGTCTATTTCTGGCTGATTCCGACCTATACCGCGTTTTATACCCTGGTCCCCAAACAGGCCGGCGGTTATTTGTTCAGCGACGAAATGGCCAGAGCCGCGTTCATTCTGTTGGTCGTCTTCAGTTTGCCGATAGGCTTCCACCATTTGTACATGGATCCTGAGCAAGGCCACGGCTGGAAAATCCTGCACGCGATCGGCACCTTCGTCGTCACGTTGCCGACCTTCATCACCGGTTTTACCGTGATCGCCTCGCTGGAAATCGCCGGCCGCCTTAACGGCGGCAAGGGCTTGTTCGGCTGGATCGCCGCGCTGCCGTGGAACAACCCAATGGTGTTGGCGCTAATTCTGGGCTTGCTGATGCTGATCTTCGGTGGCTTCGGCGGCCTGGTCAACGCCAGCTATGCAATGAACGCGATGGTACATAACACGGCCTGGGTATCCGGCCATTTCCATCTGATCTTCGGCGGCACGACCATCATCATGTATTTCGGGATCGCCTATTATTTCTGGCCGGTTCTGACCGGCAAGCCGCTGCATTGCCCGTCGTTGGCGATCACCCAATTGTGGACTTGGTTCGTCGGCATGATCATCATGACCACGCCCTGGCACATTCTGGGTTTGCTAGGCCAGCCGCGGCGGATAGACAGCGTCAATTACAACAACTTGCTGACCTTGTCCTGGGAGCCCTACGAAGTCACGATGATCTTCGGCGGCACGATCCTGCTGGTGTCCTCCGGCATGTTGCTCTACAACCTGTATAAAACCCAGTGCGGTACGGAAGCCTACCGTGGTGAAGTCGAATACGCCGAACCGATTCGTCCGGTCCGGGATTTACCAGCCTATTTGAACAGTTTCGGATTGTGGAACGCGGTCATCGCGGTATTCATGTTGATTGCGTTCGGTTACCCGATTTTGCAATTCTTCCTGATGGAAACCTTCGGTTCCGGCAGATGGGGGGTCTGATCATGAAAAACCTATTCTGCTTGATCGCAGTACTGACACCCGTGCTGGTTTGCGCCGAACCCTCGTCGAAACTGGCGTGGACCGCCGAGCAATTGAGCTTGGTTGAATCCGGCAATCCGCAAAAAGGCCGGGAACTGGCGCAAGCCTGCGCCGCCTGCCACGGCGAGCAAGGCATCAGCGCCGTGCCGACCTACCCCTCGCTCGCCGGCCAATTGCCGACTTATTTATTCAAACAACTGCAAGACTACCGCGACGGCAGCCGGCAAAATCCACTGATGAACGGTATCGCCAAAGGCCTAACGCCGAGAGACGCTGCCGATTTGGCGGCGTGGTTTTCGACTCGACCTGCGGCGATTTTGTCGGCGAACGCGAAAGACGCCTACCCGACCGCCGAAAACTTGGTCAAGCGCGGCGACAAGCAGCGCTTATTGCCGCCGTGCGAAGTTTGCCACGGCACCGACGGCAAGGGGCAAGCGCAGGACGTTCCGGCGTTGTCCGGCCAAAGCGGGGATTATCTGGCCGCCAGCTTGCGCGCCTTTAAATCCGGCGAACGCCACAACGACATCTACGCCAGGATGCGGATTCTGGCCGAGACCTTAAGCGACTCCGAGATCGAGGCGCTTGGCTTGTACTACCAGAATAGTCAACAATAGCGAGCGCGAAAATCGCCCTCGCCCGTTCGGCGCTCACGCGCCGGACGGTATTTTCGTTTAGCCTCGGAATTCCGCCATGAACTGCGATCCACCTACTCTCGACCGCGCCGGTAAAGGCATCAATCTGATCAGCTTCGGCACCTCGATCAAACTGCTGTTCAGCGGTTATCTGACCACGGTCGGCGCCGGTTATCTGATGGCGCTGATTCAAATCCTGTTCACTCACGGGATGGCCGACGGCAAATTCGGCCTGTCGTTGGACGACATCGTCTACAGCTATTACGGCGACCGCTCCGGTTCGGTGTTGGAATCGAAACTGAACGGTTCGATGAAGTACAACGCCCCCGACCAGGAACGCTTCAAAATCATCCAGTGGGTGCGGGACGGCGCCGAGGAAGCGACTTACGATCGGGACATCAAGCCGATTGTCGAGACCCGCTGCTTGATGTGCCACAACGCCTCCGCCGGCTCGTTGCCGGACTTCGGCCGATTCGACAATTTAAAGAAACTGGCCGCTTCCAATGAAGGTGCCACGTTTCAATCGCTGATACGCATTTCGCACATCCACCTGTTTGGGATCAGTTTTATCTTCATGTTCGTCGGTATTATTTTCAGCTTCAGTACCGGCGTGCCTTGTAAGTACAAATATCCGGCCGTGGTGATGCCGTATTTGTTTTTACTGATCGACATCGCATCCTGGTGGTTGACCAAGCTTAATCCGCATTTCGCGCTACTGGTGATTCTCGCCGGTGCCGGCCTCGGCGTGGCGTTCGCGTTCATGTGGACAGTATCGATGTACCAAATGTGGATATTGGGCGGCGTGTTGAAACGCAAGGACCGCCGCAACGCGGTCATGCGCGACTAGTGGCGCGAGCTTATTCGGTCAGCTGTTCGGCGGTGGCGACGACCTTGGCCAGATCGTCATTCAGCCTGTCCAGTACTTCCCGGCACGCGTCCTGCGTCAGGCCCAACTGCTCGAGCGCCTGCTCCGAACAGGTCTGATTGGCGGCATCGCCGATCCCGAGTTCGCCGAGCAAGCTGTCGTTTGCGAAAGTCAGCAAATTCAGCATGTAATTGTCGCCTCGGTAACAAGGGTTGTGGTGATGATAAACGATGTCGGTTACCAATCGGGGCATCGACCAATCGTTCATTAGCCACGCCCCTATTTCGGCGTGATTGACGCCGAACGCGAAGTTTTCCAGGTGAAATACCACCAAGCTGGGATTGGCGGCGATCAAACCGCTCAAATAGGCGAATTCGTCCGGAAATCGATGGCCCAGCAACGGAAAACCAATGTTGTGCATCAGCGCCGCCAAAAACAAGGCTTGCGTCGACGGCCGACTCGGCTCCGGCATCGCCGCTGCTAATTTGGCCATCAACTGAGTACTGGCCAGCGCATGCGTCCAAAACATCCGGGTGCCGATCGGCCCGTCCTTGGGCGCTTTCAACGGCGCCAATACGGCTAAGCCCAAGGCCAGATCCATGACAAAGTCGAAACCCAGCACCCGGGTTATCGCATCATGCACCGACGTGATCTTGCCCCGGTAACCGTACAGGGCCGAACTGGCCCAGCGTATGATCTGAGCGGTCAACAAAGGATCAAGCTCGATGATTTCCGCCAACTTGGCGGCGTCGGCATGCGGGTCCGAAGTCAGTTTCAAGATACGCATCGCGCTACCCGGCAATGGCGGCAAGGCCTTGATTTGAGCCACGGTCTCCCGCATGTCGCGCGGCGGCGTGAATCCGTTGCGTTGCGGGCTGATGCTGGTTAAGGTCCAGTTGATAAGATTGGCTTCCATAACGATATGCTCCGCGACCTAATTCAAATTCAAACGGTTTAGTTTGCGATAAAGCGTGCGCTCGCTGATGTTCATTTCGGCGGCGATCAACTTGCGGTTGCCTTGATATTTGACGATCAGGCTGTTGATGAAATCGGCTTCCAATTCCGCCAAACTGTTCAAACAGGGCTTGCGCTCCGGCGTTGCCGCGACCGTCGCTTCGACCGCAGCCGCTTGGTTCAGCGGCTGCATGAAATGCACGCAAGCCTCCGAGACCACGCCGTTTTGCGACAAGCCGGCGGCGAGCTGCAAGCAATTGCGCAACTCGCGGATATTACCCGGCCATCCGTACTGCAGCAATTTGATTAAAGCCGGCTGGTTCAGCCGATAAGTACGGCCGTCGCGACCGCCGAGCTGCTCCAGAAAAAAATCGATCAACACCGGCAGATCCTGTTTGCGGTCGCGCAGGCGCGGCACGTCCACCGGAAACACCGAAAGCCGGTAAAACAAGTCCTCGCGAAACCGGCCCGCTTTAACCATATCGGCCAAATTACGGTGCGTGGCGCAGACGATACGCACGTCCGACTTCAACATGGTCGTTCCGCCAACCCGGCGAAACTGGCCGCTTTCCAAGGCTCGGAGCAATTTGGGTTGCTGCGACAACGGCAGATCGCCGATTTCGTCGAGAAACAAGGTACCACCGTTGGCCAGTTCGAACAGGCCTTTTTTGGCGACGGCGGCGCCGGTAAACGCGCCTTTCTCGTGGCCGAACAATTCGCTTTCGAATAAATCCTCGCCCAGTATCGTGCAGTCGACAATGACGAAATCCGCGTCGGCGCGCGGCGATTGGCGATGCACGAATTCGGCCGCCAATTCCTTGCCGGTACCGGTTTCGCCCAACAACATCACCGGCGCCTGGCTGACGGCGGCTTGCAACAACGTGGATTTGAAGCGGGTAAACGCCGCCGACTGGCCTATCATCGTCGGCCCGCTGTAAGCACCGGTCGGCTTGCTGATCGGAGCCAGGGTTTCACCCAAATACAGCGTGCCATCGGCATCCAGCAGCGGAAATCCCCGTACATTGAACGACAGCTCGGGCGGAACGGTACCGACACCGCCATGAACGCCCGCGTAACCTTCCAAGGACTGAAACAATTGCCGGTGGCGGCAGCGACCGCTATCGGCGCAACAGGGCCGACCAACCTGCTGCTGCCTATCGACGCCAAAACTTAATTCCCAAGCGCGATTCACCGCGACGATCCTTAAATCGGCATTGATGATCACGAACGGCAGATCGTGAGTCTCCAGCAATGATTCGAGCGTAAAGGCGTTTTGCAGCATAAATCCTTTCAGTGGGCACCGAACTGGCGATCGTTGGCCTTGGACGTCGGACAAGCCATGCGTGTCGTTCGTTGGTCCGGCCGGTAGAGAATCAAGCTGTCATTTTAGCGAGAAACCGACGATTCTGCTGAGCGCTGGGAAAAATCCCGTTGGCGCGATCAGCGCTCCGCAATGTCTTCGGAAAAAACGGCGGACGAACGCCAACACCATCGGTACCCGGTTTTACGCGAACGGGGAGGTTCGAAAGAAGATAACGTGAGAAAACGAAGCTTGGCCCCTTCCATACAGCCACGCGGAGGCGGTCGGATGGAAGAGGCGAAATAGGGATTACATCTGCGATTGCAGGTAATTTTGAATGCCGAGTTTTTCGATCAAATCCAGCTGGGTTTCCAGCCAATCGATATGTTCTTCCTCGCTTTCCAGAATATGCTCCAACAATTCGCGCGAAATGTAGTCGGCCACCGACTCGCAATAGGCAATCGCTTCCTTCAACAACGGCAACGCCAGTTGTTCCAGTTTAAGATCGCATTCCAGCATTTCCTTGGGATTCTCACCTATCATCAAGCGCCCCAAGCTTTGCAGATTGGGCAATCCTTCCAGAAACAACACCCGCTCTATCAAGCGATCGGCATGTTTCATTTCGTCGATGGATTCGTGATATTCCTTTTCGTTAAGTTTGTGCAAACCCCAATTCTTGAACATCCGCGCGTGCAAAAAATACTGGTTGATCGCGGTCAGTTCGTTTTCCAACACTTTGTTTAAAAACTCGATGACTTTTTTATCGCCTTGCATGTCGATTCTCCCGGTGATTCGTTTTAATGATTGGTCACGGCATGGATGCTGGATGAACAGCCGGAAGATGCTTTGCCGAGCAATCGTTGCGAAAGCTCCCGGTTGCACTTACCGCATTCGCCGCCAACCCCGAAACAATTGGTTAATTGTTTACGCGAGGATACTCCACTGGCGATTGCCGCATCAAGCTGGCGTTCGGTAAATGCCTTACAAACGCAGACGTACATGGCTAAGCCACCCGGCGCCGCTGAACTTGATTGGGATCGGCGGTAATTTTGCGATAGATTTCCACCCGGTCGCCTTCCTTGACCACGGTATCGAGCTTGGCCAGTTTGCCGAAGATCCCGACCTTTTGCGTTTCCAGATCGATTTCCGGGTACTGGCTCAAAACACCGGATAATTCTATCGCCTCGGCGATGGTACTACCTTCCGGCACTTCCAGACGCATCCAGATTTGCCGGTCCGCTTGAGCGTAACAAACTCCTACGTTCATCGTTGACCTCGGTTATTCGACGACGGCTGCTTCGATCGGCGCGGCCGGTTGGACCGGTTTTTCGGCGGCCTTGCGATCGAACAGTCGCTTCAAGGCCACCATGAATCCCAACATGATGAATCCGCCCGGCGGTAGCGCCATCAGCAGAAAACCTTTGTATTCCGGAATCAACACGGTTTCCAGAAATTGAAAACTTTCGCCGAGCAATACCGACGCATTCGCGAACAAGGTACCCGCCGAACTGATTTCCCGCATCGCGCCGAGCACCACCATCGCGGCGGTGAAGCCGACGCCCATCATCAAGCCGTCCCACATCGACGGCAACACTTCCTGCTTGGAGGCGAAGGCTTCGGCCCGGCCCAAAATGACGCAGTTGGTAACGATCAGCGGAATAAACAAACCGAGCACCTTATGCAACTCGTGCATCCAGGCGTTCAGAAACAAATCGACCAAGGTCACCAGCGCCGCGATCAACAACACGAAGATCGGAATCCGAATTTCGGCCGGAATCAAATGCCGGCTGGCCGACACGGCGGCATTGGACGCCAGCATCACCACCATCGTCGCCAAGCCCATGCCCAGCCCGTTGGTCGCGGTACCGGTCACCGCCAAAAGCGGACACAAGGCCAAATTCTGGGTCAATACGACGTTGTTGTCCCACAGACCGTCTTTGGCGATTTTGCGGTAGGGCTCGGAAAACAATATCGAAAGATTCATGGATACACTCCGAAACGAAAACGTGGTTTACCAGGATGCGGCTATTCGGCGGCCAGCAGTTCGGCTTGATGGACGCGATAGAATTCCAGACCGCGCCGAATGGCTTGCACGACTTTACGCGGCGTGATGGTCGCGCCGCTGAATTGATCGAACACCCCGCCGTCCTTCTTGACCGCCCATTGTTCGACGGTCAGGTTATCCAGCGATTTGCCGTCGAAAGACAAGGCCCACTTGGATTTGGTAATTTCGATTTTGTCGCCGAGACCCGGCGTTTCGACGTGGGCAATCACCCGCACGCCCAGAATTTCGCCGTTTCGGTCCACACCCATGACCAGACTGATCGGTCCCGCATATCCGTCCGGCGCGATCAGCTTGAAACACACCGCGTTGACCGCGCCGGCTTTCTTGGCCAGATACACCTGCGTTTGCGGCGAGCCCAGATTCGCATCGGCGGAATCCAACATCACGCTATCTTCCAACAAGTTATTGTCGTGCAAATCTGCCGGCACCACCTGAGCCAAATTGGCCTGCAAGTCTTCCTGCAATCGCAGCGCGATCACGCCTCGGGTGGCCAGATCGGCCAAGCCCAGCAACAGCGCCGCCAATAACGCGAAACCCGCCAAAACGCCGGCCTGAAATTGCAATTGCGGCCGCAATGCCTGCAAATTCTCGGGCTCCAGCCAGACCGCCAGCTTACGTTTCAGCGTTTTGCCTGCGGAAATCGCCGCCGCCAGCGCTTCGCCGCCAGCCGCTTGTTTTTGCACGGGATCGGAACTCATCGGCAATCTCAGGAATTGGAAATGTCTAGCGGTTTACCGCTACGGTAACGTCCGTAAATACGCGGCCGAATGTAATGATCGATCAATGGAGTCACGGCGTTCATCAGTAAAATGGCAAAACCGGTGCCCTCGGGATACCCCCCCCAGGAACGAATTACGAATATCAACAAGCCGCAGCCGGCGCCGAAGATCACCTGTCCTTGCGGCGTATTCGGCGAGGTCACGTAATCGGTAGCGATAAAGAAGGCCACCAGCATGACTGCGCCGGAATTCAAATGCACCCACGGACTCAAGTAATGTTTGGCGTCCCACAAATGAAAGCCGGAGGACAGCAGGAAAATCGTCGCCAACAACGAAACCGGGATATGCCACTGGATCACGCCCTGCCGCATCAGCCACAGGCCGCCGCCGAGAATCAACAGCGTCGAAGTTTCGCCGAGACTACCGCGCTCCCAACCCAACATCGCCAAGAAGCCGGAATAGTCGCTCAATATGCCGGGTAATACGTGACCTTGTGAAAATTCGGTCTTGACCAGGCCCAGCGTGGTCGCACCGGTTACCGCATCAGCGTTGCTTAAGCCCGAAAATGTGATTGCGAAGCTGTCGAACACGCCAGGCCCGGTGAACAGCGGCGATACGTTCGCCCACGTCGTCATTTCGATCGGAAATGAAATCAGCAAGGCCACCCTGGCCAGCATCGCCGGATTAAATAAATTTTGTCCCAGACCGCCATAGACATGCTTACCCAACACAATAGCGATACCGGCGCCAACGACGCCTATCCACCAGGGTGCCCACGGCGGCAAGGTCATCGCCACCAGCAGGCCGGAGACGATCGCGGAACCGTCGCGCAAATAGGGTCCGGCCGCGACGCCTTTCAATTTCAGGCAGAACGCTTCAAAGGCCAGCGCCGAGAAGACCGTGACAACCAGCAAATACAAGGCCGGCCAACCGAATAGCAACACGCCGAAACCTACGGACGGTGCCATCGCCAGAATCACCAGACGCATGATCTGATCGGAACGGCGGGTAGCCAGTACGTGAGGACCACTAACCGGTTTTACACTCATACGGTTTCCTCCGCTTTCGCCTGGGCTTGTTGTGCCTGCTGCGCTTGTTGAGCGGCCAAACGGGCGGCGCGGGCTTCCTGAGCACGTTGCGCCTCGGCTTCGGCTTCCAGACGGATGCGCTCCATTCGCTGATTGCGTTCGTCGATCAGACGTTTGGTTTGTTCCGACTTGTGATCGGCCTGCTGGCGCTTGACCAGTTCGCCGGACGCGAATTTGAAGTAATGCACGAGCGGGATATTCGAAGGACAAACATAGGAACAGCTGCCGCAACTGATGCAATCCTTCAAGCCCAGATCGACTGCGGCATCGAGTTGGTTAACCTTGATCCGGCTAGCCATTTCCAACGGCAGCAAACCCACCGGGCAAGCCGTGACGCAACTCGAGCAGCGAATGCACGGTTGCACTTCGGGCTCTTCGATTTCGGCGGCCGTTAGAGCCAAAATACCATTGCACGCCTTGACTACCGGTACGTCGGCGATAGGCAGCGCATCGCCCATCATCGGTCCGCCCATCACCAAGCGGGCCATTTTGGTTTTATCCCAATCGCAGAATGCCAGCACTTCCGACATCAAGGTGCCGATCGGCACTTCGACGTTGCGAGGTTGGGCAACGGCGGCACCGGATACGGTAACCACCCTGGAAATTAACGGCTGACCCAGACAAATCGCTTTGTAAACCGCGTGGGCGGTCGCCACGTTGTGAACCACGACGCCAATATCGGCGGCTCGGCCATCGGCCGGAATTTCCTGACCGGTCAGATAACGCAGCATCTGCCGGTCCCAGCCCATCGGGTAGCGGGTCGGGACTTGGGATACCACGATATTCGGATAATCCCGGCAAGCATCGCGCATGGCCTGATACGCCGCCGGCTTATTGTCCTCGATACCGACCATCGCTTTGGGCGCGCCCATGCCTCGCAGCATCAGGCGGATACCGGCGACAATTTCGTCGGCTTTTTCCTGCATCAACCTATCGTCGCAGGTCAGGTAGGGCTCGCATTCTCCAGCATTGATCAACAATGTATGAATTTTGCTTTTTCGGCCCAGACTGAGTTTAACGGCGGACGGAAACACCGCACCGCCCAAGCCAACCACGCCCGCGGAGCCGACCATCGCGCAAATCGTTTCCGCATCAAGTTCAAACGGATCGTCGGGCACTTCCAGCGGCGCCCATTCGTCGTGTCCGTCGCTTTCGATGACAACGGTTCGAATCGGCAACGCGGACGGATGCGGCGCCGGAAAATCTTTCACGTCGGCGACAACGCCCGATGTTGGTGCATGAACCGGCGCCGAAATGGTGCCTTGACTATAGGCCAGTAGTTGACCCTTTAGAATTCTTTCGCCGACCTTGACGACTGGCTCGGCGGGCTTGCCGACGTGCTGCTGCACCGGAATGTAGAGCTTTTTCGGAATCGGAAAGCCGCTGGCGATACTCAGCTTCGCCGTTTCGCTCTTATGCTCTTCGGCATGGACGCCGCCGCGTAATCTAGGATTTTCAAACCATCCAAACATAAACTTTTTCCTTACGCCGCCAAAGGCTTGGGCCAGCGCCAGTTCCGCAAGGTGACTTCGACGGGATGCATTTGCAGGCACTCGGTCGGGCAAACTTCCACACATTTTTTACAGCCTATGCAGGCATCCGCAACGACCGCATGGATTTGTTTTGGTGCGCCGACGATCGCATCGGTGGGGCAGACCTTAAAGCAGCGAGTGCAACCGGTGCACGTCTCTTCGCTGACCCTAGCGACCATCGGTTCTTGATCCTGAGTCTGGCTCAAGTCGACATCGACACCCAGCAGTTTGGCCAGTTGCTCGACCAAGGCCGTGCCGCCCGGCGGACATAAGGTTACCGGCGCGGCGCCGGATACCACGGCCTCGGCCGCCGGCCGACATCCTGGAAAGCCGCATTGGCCGCACTGCGAACCCGGCATTAATTCTTCCACTCGCTCGACCAGCGGATCGGATTCCACTTTCAGATATTTAGCGGCAATGCCCAGACTGATGCCCAGAAACAGGCCCAGAGCGGTCAAAATCACTATCGCGGATAAAACGTACATGGCTGCGCCTCTTATTTGCTGTATAGACCCGCAAATCCCATGAATGCCAGCGACATAATGCCGGCGGTGATAAACGCAATGGGGGTGCCTGAAAAAAGTGCCGGTACAGCCATCAACGCCAAGCGTTCACGGAGACCGGCAAAGAGCACCATCACCAGGGTAAAACCCAATGCCGAACCAAAGCCGAACAACAGGCTTTGGACGAAGTTGTATTGTTCTTGGATGTTTAGCAAGGCCACGCCCAAGACTGCGCAATTGGTAGTGATCAGCGGCAAGAAAATACCCAACACCTGATACATCACCGGACTAGTCTTATGAATGACCATTTCGGTGAACTGCACGACGGCGGCGATCACTAAAATAAAACCCAACACTCTTAAAAAGCCGATGTCGAACGGCAACAGCAAGCGGTGCTCCAATACCCAACTCGCGGCCGAGGCCAGCGTCAGTACGAAGGTGGTCGCCAAGCCCATGCCCAATGCGGTATCAAGTTTGTTGGAAACGCCCATGAACGGGCATAATCCGAGGAACTTGACCAGCACCACGTTGTTTACCAGCGCCGTGCCCAATATCAGCAATAAGTATTCGCTCATCGTTTTAAGAACCTTGTGTAGTGTTAACTATTCAGCATCATCCGTGCCAAGCGACTATCTCGGCGAATACCCGCCGAATCCCGCGAAATCAGGGCTCAGGTTTCCTGTAAGCTCTGTGCCAAAAAACACAGATTCAAAACAAGCGGGCAAATAAATGTCGTAAACCTTACAATTAGCCGGGAATAAGCAACAGCAGACTAGCCTTACCAACTTTGGCGTCCAAATTGCATATGCTTTTAAGGAAATACCGGCCCGGAGCCGGTCGCCCTTGCCGCCGGCTTTGCTGTCGATTGCTCGGCGGGCAACAATCATTCATCCGGAATATACCTAGAGAGCAGTTTGCCATGACCAAATCCACCCGTGACTTCATGCTGGGCGAAATCGAGATCGACACGGCCAATCTGTTGGCGCCCGGCCAGGCCGATACCACCCCGGCCAAGCGCGGCGACAAGCGAAACCAAACCCTACCTTTCTCGCTGTTCGTGAAAGCGGTCGAACAAGCCCCGGTCGCCATATCGATCACCGATAAAAAAGCCAATATCCTGTATATCAACGACGCCTTCACCCAAGTGACCGGCTACCACGCCGCCGAAATTCTGGGCCAAAACGAATCCAAGCTCTCCGACAAGTCCACGCCCCGGCAAATTTATTACGACCTATGGCACACCATTTCCCGCAAGCAAGTTTGGCACGGCCAGTTGGTCAACCGGCGTAAACTGGGAGACCGCTATTTGGCGGACCTGACGATCGCGCCGATGTTCGACGAACGCGGCGCCATCAGTCATTACATCGGCATGCACCGGGACGTCACCCAGGCTCACCACGTCGAACAGCAGGTCAGTAACCAAAAGCAATTGATCGAATCGGTGCTGAACGCATCGCCGGTGGCGATGGCGGTATTGGACAGCGACAAGCGGGTGGTCCTGGACAACCAAATGTACAAGATGCTGATCAGCGAACTGGATAAACCGGAACCGGCATTGTTTTTCCTCGACGCGTTGGAGCAGGACATGGGCGATCTGTGGAACGCCGCCACGACTCGCCAAGGCTTCACCAACCGGGAAATCCGTTACGACGGCACCGGCATCCGCGGCACCCGCTGGTTTTCCTGCTCCGGCAACTGGTTTACCGAAAACGACGTCTGCGCCGACACTTTCTTCGCCAAGCAGTTTAAAGACTATCTATTGTTGAGCGTCAACGACATCACACTACAGCGTCGCCAGCAGGAAAAACTGCAGATTCAGACTTTGCGCAATTTGTTGACCGAGGAAGAACACATACGCAGCATCCGCGAAACCCTGTTGGGCGCGATGCACCAAATCCGCCAGCCGCTCAATCAAATTCACGCGGCGATACAGATCATGAGTCAGCGCAACGACTCGCACAACCAGCCGTTGCGCGACCTGCTCAGTCAGGTACAAGCCATGGGCGAGGAAACCCTGGCGACTTTGCAACGCTGCGTGCCCGAGATCCCGGAATCGGCGGTCGTACCCGTCAATTTGAATCAACTGCTGCACGAGGTAATGCTGCTCTACAGCACCAAGTTTCTAGCCAACGGCATCGTCGTCGATTGGTTGCCCAATCCGGTTTTGCCTTCTATCCTCGGGTCGGAGAACAAACTGCGCATGCTGTTCAAACAACTGATCGACAATGCGGTCAATGCCATGAACCGTGCCGGCAGTCGCGAACGGCTGATCAAGATCAGCACCGCCAGCGACCGCGCCTGGGTACACGTGGCTATCGACGATACCGGCCCCGGCATCCCGGCGAATCAACGCAGCAAAGTGTTCGAACCGTTTTTCACCACTTCGCCGACGATGGGCAGCGTACAGGCCGGCATGGGGCTGGTAATGGCGAAGGAAATTGTCAACCAGCACAACGGCATGATCGAAATCGATCCGGACTATCAAAACGGCTGCAGTTTCAAACTCAGTTTTCCCTGTCAAAAAAACTCAGCCATGGTGAGCATCCATGAGTGAAAGATTACTACTGGTCGAATCGGAACTGGACACCCTGTATTTGGTCAGCCAACTTCTCAATAGCACCCACGATCTGAGAACCAAACTGAAGGGGATATTGGAGATACTGCACAAACGTACCGGCCTGCATTTCGGGATGATCACGCTACGCGACATTGAAGACGACAGCATGAGCATCTGCGAAATCTACGGCGAAGACATCGACCGTTCGGTCCGCTACCAACCCGGCGAAGGCTTGGTCGGTGCGATTTTGGACGAAGGCAGCACCATCGTCGTGGAGCGCATCGCCGACGAACCGCGCTTCTTAAGCCGGCTCGGCGTATACAACCCCGACCTACCCTTCATCGGCTCGCCGCTGGCCGTCGAACAAGGAGAAGTAGTCGGCATCCTGGCGGCTCAGCCATGCGACGCAGGCTTCCTCGGCGAACGCGCCCGCTTCATGGAAATGGTTGCCAACCTGATCGCCCACAGCGTCAACATGCTGCGGGTCATGGAACGCAAACAAAACGAACTGGCCAGCGAGCGCGACTACCTCAAACAGACTCTGGTCAAAAACTATCGCTTCGAAAACATCATCGGCCATTCCGAACCGATGCTGAAGGTGTTCGACATCATTCGTCAGGTCGCAAAATGGCATACCACCGTTTTAATTCGCGGCGAATCCGGCACAGGTAAGGAAGTAGTCGCCAGTTCCATCCACTTCAACTCGGCCTGCGCCAACGGCCCGTTTCTGAAACTGAACTGTGCGGCACTACCGGACACCTTGCTCGAGTCCGAGTTGTTCGGTCACGAAAAAGGCGCGTTCAGCGGCGCGATCGGTCAACGCAAGGGCCGCTTCGAACTGGCCGATGGCGGCACCTTATTTCTCGACGAGATCGGCGAAATCTCGGCTTCGTTCCAAGCCAAACTATTGCGGGTATTGCAAGAGGGCGAATTCGAGCGGGTCGGCGGCGTCCGCACCCTGAAAGTCAACGTCCGCATCATCGCCGCAACCAACCGCAATCTGGAGCAGGAGGTGGCCGACGGCAACTTCCGCGAGGACTTGTATTACCGGCTGAACGTGATGCCTATCAATATGCCGCCGCTGCGCGAGCGCATCGAAGACATTCCGGAACTGGCCAGCTTTTTACTGAACCGGATTTCCAAGCAACAAGGCGGCCGGCCGCTGGAAGTCAAGGAAAGCGCGATCCGCATTTTGATGAAACACGACTGGCCCGGCAATGTCCGCGAATTGGAAAACCGCCTGGAACGCGCCGCGATTATGAGCCAGGACGGCGTCATCGATCGCGACGTAATTGCCGCGACCGGGCTGGAAAGCGAAATTGGCATCGGCCGGACGCCGCAACAAATTAAGCAAATCGATCTGCACGACGAAAACATGGACGAGCGGGAAAGAGTAATCGCCGCGCTGGAGCAAAGCGGCTGGGTGCAAGCCAAGGCAGCTCGATTGTTGGATATGACGCCTAGGCAGATCGCCTATCGGATTCAAACCTTGAATATTAACGTCAAACAGCTTTGAGCCAATCCGCGCCTAAGCCTGCTGCAACTGCCGTTGCCGTTAGGTTAAGCCGTTCGCTAAGCAGAGCCGAAGCGAACGGTTGGCTTCGGCTCCGCTCAGCCAGCAGCTTAGTTCGGCTTCCGCTCAGCCCAGCCTAGATCGACCGTAAGCACTTAACTTATCGGCTTTGGACCTGTTGTAACCTAGACAGCTCAAAGCAAACGCCCCGATAGTCGAGCGGCTGATTTGGGCGATTGGCGAGTTAAAGTTTGTCTTGCACGATCCGATAAATGGCATCGGCCTCCTGCTCGCCTGTCGTCAACAAGACTTGCAACTCCGCCATTCGGCTGTCGGCAAACGCCCTATCCTTCAAGGCGCCGGCGTTGATCCGAACGTTCAGCGCCGCGCTTTTCAAGCCGGCATAGGCCGCCATCACCGCGACGCCGGCATCGCTGATTACCGCCTGCCCACCTTTTTCGGCCGCAACCCGGCTCAATGCAATCGCTTGCGCGCAAGCCTTGGCGCAGGCCAGCGGCACATCGGTGGCCTCTTTGAGCACCGCCTGAATCCGCTCCAAACGGTAGGCTTTTTCCGCATCGGTGGTCTTGGGCAGGCCGTAACAGGCCATCAAGCGATCGAACACCTCGACGTCGGCCTTGATCATGCCGATCAGAGTTTCGCGCAAGCTCTCGGCTTCGACCAGCAACGCCCGCATCTCGGCATCGACTTCGGCATATTTGGGTTTGCCTATCGTCAGATTACAAACCATCGAAACCAACGCAGCGCCTTGCGCTCCCAACAGCGCCGCCGCGCTACCCCCGCCCGGTGTCGCTTGTTTGCTGGCTAGTTCGTCGAGAAACAGTTGAACGGATTGATCTTTGATTTCAGTCATTTCTGTCTCTCAGTTTTCCCGCCGCCAAATGGTGTTCCCGCCGGCCACATCTTCCAGAATGACGCCCGAGCTTTTTAGGCGATCCCGGATCGCGTCCGCTCGCGCCCAATCTTTATTGGTTTTGGCGACTTTACGATCGGCAATCAAACTTTCAATGTCGGCCTCGGATAAACCGTCCGCGCCGCTACCGCCTTTCAGAAAATCGTCCGGATCGTCTTGCAGCAATCCCAAAATTCCGGCCAAACGCTTTAACGTCGTCGCCAGTTGGGCTTTGTGTTCGGTTTTGTTCAATTCGCGAGCCAAATCGAAAAGTACCGCCAGGGCCACCGGCGTATTGAAGTCATCGTCCATCGCTTGCTCGAAACGCAGCCGATAATCGACGTCGATGTCGATGTCGGCGATTTCGACGCCGCGCAGTGCCGTATACAAACGTGTCAACGCGGTGCCGGCTTCGTCGAGCTGTTCGTCGGCGTAATTCAGCGGACTGCGGTAGTGGCTGGACAGTATAAAAAACCGAATCACTTCCGGCCGATATTGTTTCAGCACCTCTCGCACCGTAAAAAAATTGCCCAATGATTTGGACATTTTCTCTTCGTTAATCCGAACGAAACCGTTATGCATCCAATAATTGACGAAGGGCTGACCGGTGGCGCCCTCGGACTGGGCTATCTCGTTTTCGTGATGCGGAAACTGTAAATCCATGCCGCCGCCGTGAATGTCGAAGTGATTGCCGAGGCAGCAGGTGGACATCGCCGAGCATTCGATATGCCAGCCGGGACGCCCCATGCCCCAAGGCGACTCCCAGGCCGGTTCGCCGAGTTTGGCCATTTTCCACAACACGAAATCCAGCGGATCGCGTTTGGCCGTATCGACGCCGACCCGTTCGCCGGCATTCAAATCTTCGATGTTCTTGCCGGACAGCTTGCCGTAACCGTCGAAACGGCTGACCGCGTAAAACACGTCGCCATTGCCGCCGACGTAGGCGTAGCCCTTGTCGATCAGCGTTTCTATCATCCGGATGATGTCGGCAATCGATTGAGTAGCGCGCGGCTCGATGTCCGGCGGCAATACCGCCAGCGCCCTTTCGTCCTCGTGCATTGCGGCGATAAAACGCTCGGTCAATTCGGTAAAGGCTTCGCCGTTTTCGTTGGCGCGCTGAATGATTTTATCGTCTATATCGGTGACGTTCCGCACATACGTCAGTTGGTATCCCGCATGGCGCAAATAGCGGGCCACGGTATCGAAAACCACCATCACCCGAGCGTGGCCGACGTGGCAATAGTCGTAAACAGTCATGCCGCAAACGTACATGCCGACCTTGCCGGGTTCCCGGGGAATGAATTCTTGCTTGCTGCGAGTCAGGGTGTTGTAAATTTTCAGCATCGGCGTTGATCGATTACGGCGCAAAGACTCCGCAATCTACCAAGATTCCGGCTTCTCTTTCAACATAAAAACACATAGAATTCGCCGCTTACAGCGCTAACGAGGATATTTCATGCGTAACCGGTTCGCTTACCTGATGCTGTTTTTATTTTCAACCCTTTCATTTGCAACGGAAAACAAAATGTCGGACTCCCAATCCAAAGTCAAATTGACCACCACGCTAGGCACCATCGTCATCCAACTCGACGCCGTCAAAGCGCCTGCATCGACGGCCAACTTCATTGCCTACGTGAACGACGGCTTTTATAACGGCACGATCTTCCATCGTGTCATTCCGGGGTTCATGGCTCAAGGCGGTGGTTTCGACACGTCGTTCAATCAAAAAGCCACCAAGGCCACCATCCAAAACGAAGCGAACAACGGCCTGAAAAACAAGCGCGGCACCATCGCGATGGCCCGTACCAACGATCCTCATTCGGCCACCGCGCAATTTTTTATCAATTATAAAGACAACGCCTTTTTAGACCATACCAACCAAACGCCTAGCGGCTGGGGCTATGCGGTATTCGGCGAAGTCGTCGAAGGCATGGATGTCGTCGATGCGATGGCCAAGCAACCCACCGCCAACCGCGGCATGCATCAAGACGTCCCCAAAACCGACATCGTCATTGAGAAAGCCGAAGTCGTCGAATAACGCCATGCCGCAATCCTCGCTAGAGACGCCGAAGCAGGCGTCTCTACACCCGGATATTCTGTTCATCTCCGACCTGCATCTGGCATGGGAAAAGCCGGGACTAACCCGGCGCTTTCTCGATTTCTTAAAGTACCGAGTCCCGCGCGCCCAAGCCGTCTATATACTCGGCGATCTCTTCGACGCCTGGATAGGCGACGACGACAAAACTCCGCCGAATCGAAGTATCAAAAAGGCATTAAGAGCGCTGACCGAAGCTGGAATCCGGATTTTTTTATTGCAAGGCAATCGGGATTTTTTGCTGGGCGAACAGTTTTGTCGGGAAACCGGCGTCACGTTGTTGGACGATTACAGTGTTATCGACTTGAACGGCACCCGAGTTTTATTGACGCATGGCGATTTGCTCTGTACCGACGACGAGGCTTACCAAGCGTTTCGGAAAAAATCCCGTAATCCTCGGTGGCGCAACAATGTACTGAGCAAACCATTGATACTTCGCCTGTTGGCCGCGCGCTGGTACCGCCTACGCAGCTTTTATCATAAGCGCGGCAAAACCGATGAAATCATGGATGTCAATCAACAAACCGTCGCCGAAACGATGCGCCAACATGGCTGCGACATTCTAATACACGGCCACACCCATCGCCCGAACCTGCACGAATTCCTGCTGGAAGGCCGCCATGCCAAGCGTTTCGTGCTGGCTGACTGGACGATGGACGGCGCCAGCGCACTGTGCTGGAACGGCTCCTCGTTTCAGCAGGAAAGGCTATACCCATAAAAAAACCGGTAACGCGGAACGGGATCTCACTGTTTCCCGATCGCGGC
This sequence comes from Methylomonas sp. MS20, assembly GCF_050275925.1. Lineage (NCBI taxonomy): Bacteria > Pseudomonadati > Pseudomonadota > Gammaproteobacteria > Methylococcales > Methylococcaceae > Methylomonas > Methylomonas sp. MS20. The sequence continues at coordinate 1,173,131 of NZ_CP189962.1, read as the reverse complement.
GCTACCGGCTGCACTATCTCCGCCCAAGTAGACCGGCCAATGCCGGTCAAGTTCCGCTGTTTCGGGAAAAAACCAACCGTAGCGACTCCGCGTCTCCAAATTCATCCAGCCATCCCGACCGAACCGTTTCCAAGCCAAAACTCTGCTTGGATCGAACCACCAACGAATTTGCGCCGCTACTCTCGGCAGGGTGTTAGTATTGACGACAAGATAGGCTAAACTTTAGGCATGGCTTCGTATGACCCCCTCGACAGTTCTGCATGATTAACTTAGCGGCATATTTTCTGGGTAGTGCTTTAACGCTTGCCGCCAGTGGCGACTTGCTTGCCAACGACAACAAACTTCCGGATACCATCGCCCTTATCAAACCCGGCGTGGTTGCTGTCGGAACTTACATGCCTACCCGTAATCCCAGGGCGCTGTTTTTGGCGACCGGCTTTGCGGTCGGTAACGGCGACCGGATCGTCACCAATGCCCATGTGCTCGAGAAAAAGCTGGACGGCGCCCGGTTGGAGCGTTTCGCGGTGTTCTATCTACAGGACCAAAAAGAGCACATGTTGATCGCGAATATTGCCGGCGTGGACGGAGAGCATGACTTGGCGATGCTGACGCTCGAAGGCGGCAAACTGCCGCCGCTGGAAATCGGCGATTCGCGAAAGGTTAAAGAAGGCGAGCAATTCGCTTTTACCGGCTATCCGATCGGCATGGTATTGGGCTTATACCCTGTCACCCATCACACCATGGTTTCAGCGATTTCGCCCAATGCAATCCCAGCCATCGCCACCAATCAATTGAATGTGAACATGCTGAGAAAACTGCAGACCCCGTACAACGTGTTCCAACTCGACGCGACCGCCTATCCGGGCAACAGCGGCAGCCCGCTTTACGATCCGGACTCGGGCAAGGTCGTCGGCATCATCAACAAGGTGTTCGTGCAAGGCAGCAAGGAAAACGCCATCACCAACCCCAGTGGCATCACTTATGCCATTCCGGCCGAATACATCCGAGCACTGGCCGGCCAAACGTCTCTCCAATAATTCTTCCCGGACCGTAATTCGCACCCAATATGATTCGAATCTTTCGACACTATATTTCAACGGCTTATTTATGGCTGTTAATCCTGGAATGGCTGGTCTTTTTTCTGGCGATGTATTGTGGCGCGACAGTCCGTTTTCTCTATACGGCCTCCTGGTATACCTCCAACGAACTGGGAGCCGCCGCCTTGATGTACTCAATGGTATTTACCGCCGCGTGCTCGGCGTTGGGGCTATACCGGAAAACGCTCGATAAGGAAGAATACAATATCCTACAGCGTATTAGTTTTGCGTTCGCCATTGCGGTTTTCATGTTGGCATTTATCTACTACGTGATTCCAGACCTGATGTTGGCACGTAGCGTTTTGATTTCCGCGTTGATTCTCTCCTACGCCGGGCTACTGCTGACCCGCCACCTGTTTTATCGTTTCGTGAACTTGGAAAAACTCAAGCGCCGGGTACTGGTCATCGGTTGCGGCCAGCGCGCCGGGGAATTGAGCGTCATCAATTCCAGTTACATTTATCGCGGCTTCGAAATTGTCGGTTATGTGACACTCGAAGACGAACCCATCAACGTACCGCACGCCATCGCACTCAACGAGAAATTGCGCTTGAACGACATTGTCGAAGCCGCCGAGGTCGACGAAATTGTCATCGCGGTGGACGATAGGCGCAAAAAGCTCCCTGTCGACGAGCTGCTGGACGTCAAGATGTCCGGCGTTCAAATCATGGATTTGCAAACCTTTTACGAGCGCGAACAGCGCTTGATATATCTGGAAACGTTAAGCCCGAGTTGGCTGGTGTTCTCCGACGGTTTCGTTAACGACGGCACCCGCCCTATCGTCAAACGCACGTTCGACGTGATTGCCAGCTTGTTATTGCTATCCGTCAGTTGGTGGATCATGGTGCTGACCATGATGGCGATCTACGTCGAAAGCGGCTTTGGCGCGCCGGTATTTTATAGGCAGCGGCGGGTAGGCTATCGTAGCGAGGTATTTAACGTCATCAAATTCCGCAGCATGCGAGTGGATGCCGAAAAAAACGGCGCGCAATGGGCCGCGCAAACAGACGACAGAGTCACCAAGGTCGGCAAGTTTATCCGCAAATATCGGATAGACGAGCTTCCGCAGCTGCTGAACGTGTTGAAAGGCGACATGAGCTTCGTTGGCCCAAGACCCGAACGCCCCGAATTTGTGCAAGGTTTCGAAGAACGCATCCCCTATTACAAGGAAAGGCACCGGGTAAAACCCGGTATCACCGGCTGGGCGCAGCTATGCTACCCCTACGGCGCCAGCGAGTACGACACCCTGCAGAAATTGCAATATGACTTATATTATGTAAAAAACTACAGTCTGTTTTTAGATTTGACCATCATGATGAGCACCGTCGAGGTCATCTTATGGGGTAAGGGAGCCAGATAGTTTTACCGAGCGCAACACCCCTCGCCTGTTAGCGCGAAATTAAGAACCTGTCCCTGGAACTATTATGGCAAACTGCGTTAAATGTTTAATATCCGATGCGGTACCCGGAGTCATACTCGGCAAAAATGGGATTTGCAATCTGTGCGAAAACTATAAACCGGAAGACAGCCAAATTTTAGATAGACAGCGTGCCGAACGCGAAGCCGATCTGGAAAAAGCCCTGCGCGAGTGTAAGAATCAAGCGGAATACGATTGCTTGGTGCCGCTTAGCGGCGGTAAGGACAGCATTTATTTACTTTATAAGTTAAAAGTCGAATACGGCCTTAAGGTTCTGGCCTTCACCACCGACATCAATATTCCGCCGTTAGCCTGGGACAATATTCGCCGCACGCTGAATAAGCTGGACATAGACCATGTCGTTTACCGGCCTTCCGAGCAGTTTTACCAAAAGCTCTTCCGGCATTTGCTGAAAAATCAGGAACCGCGCGGCGCGGTATACACCGTGTCGTACGTCTACGCCCCGCTATTCGAGGGCGATGCCATTAAGTTGGCCCTCGAAAAAAATATTCCGCTGATACTGGCCGGATATTCGCCCGGCCAACCCGAACCTGAACGAATGCTTTACGAGTTCTCCAGGGATTTGATTGCCAAAGTCAATTGGACGCCACCGGCACTGAAAACCAGCACCGAATTTGACGAACTAGAGCTTTCCCGATTTTTCAATCCCCAGAACTATCCTTCCGGAACTGTATTTCCCAGATACTTAGCACCCTATCACGCCTGGCCTTACAACCAGGAACAGATCATGCAAAAAGTCGTGCAACTGGGTTTGGTAAAATCCGGAAAGCACGCCAGCCCAATATTCAGCAATTATCCAATCAATTGGCTATTAATGTATTCAGACTTAAAGCATTTTGGGTACAACCCATATCTGCCGGAGTTTTCCGCATTAATACGCGAGGGCAAGGCCAATGTAAACCAATGGCGCATACTCGTGCCTATAATCGACTTTATGCTCAAAAAGAAAGTATTTTTAGGCAGTGAGGTGACAAGAAGCCTGAAATGGCTTGACCTATCGGAAAAGGAATTGACCGTAAACCACCCACTGGGTGCTTACGATCCACCCATGATAGCAACAAGGAGATTGCAAAATGCAAAGAGCGACGCTCCCTGAATTGTTAGCCACAAGAGCCAGGCAAACTCCGAACGCTAACGCTCATTGGTCGCTCGATATTCACGGCCAATGGTCACCCACCAACATCAGCCAATTCTATTTACAGGCAGTCGATCTAGCTTGGCAGCTAAAGACTCTCGGTATCGAAAAAGGGCAGACCGTCATTGTTTTGGCGGCAAGCTCAAGCCAATGGGAGTTGGCTCATCACGCTATTCTGATGCTCGGCGGTATCATTGTCGGGATAGATCCCGAAGAAACCTCGGAACATCTCGAAACCATCTCCACTCTGGTCAAAATCGATGCCATGATTATCGATCGAGTTGGACGTTTGGAAAAATTTGGCGACAGCGTCTTTAATCAAATATCCACCGTTATTTCACTTGAAGATGCCAGCGAATCCGGTAAGAGCAAGCTTCACTCGGTGACCATTCACGACCACCTCGACGAAAAACTCGACCACACGGTTTTATCAACGGCGATATTCCCCAACGACATTGCAACGATCATATTCACCTCCGGCACCACCGGTACCCCCAAGGGAATAGCGTACAGACACGAACAGATCGTCACTGCTATTCAAGCCATATTGGACACCTTCCCGGAAATTGGCCAAGCCCCCTGCCATTTGGTCTGTTGGTTGCCGTTATCGAATCTTTTTCAACGCATTGTAAACCTATGTGCGCTTGCTGGAGGTTCGGAAATATTTTTCGTAACTCAGCCGCAAAAAATCATTGAATATCTACCTCAAATCAACCCGCATGTCTTTATTGCTGTCCCGCGTTTTTACGAAAAGCTCTATCAAGAAGTCGAGAACAAATTAAATAGACAACCAAAACCTATCTATCACCTCCTCTGCTATTGTCTGTCTGCGGGGGAAAACGATTCGCCGGTCGGATGCCTATTTCGTTTTATCAATCGCCGCCTATTCAAGTCGTTTACATCATTGTTCGGATGCAACATTCGATATTTGATTAGCGGTTCCGCTCCGATACCAATTTGGCTGCTAAAACGCTTCTACGCAACAGGGCTGTTGATTCTGGAGTCCTACGGTCTCAGCGAAAACGTTGTTCCGATTGCCGCAAACCGCGGCAACGACTACCGATTCGGCACTGTCGGGAAACCACTAAGCCCTAATAGGGTAATACTTGCGGAAGACGGTGAATTACTCGTTAAAGGCAGCGGAGTTTTTGGTGGCTATGTAGCGGAACAACAAGAAGACCGCAGATTAACCACGGACGGTTATTTGGCGAGCGGGGATTATGCCGAGATCGACGAACACGGCTACATTCGCCTGACCGGGCGAAAATCCGACGTGTTTAAGACCTCCACCGGCCGCAAAATCGCCCCCGTCGAAATCGAAGACTTGTTAAAAAGCCATAGTAAAATCGAGCACGCGGTTGTATTCGGCGCAAACCGCAAATTTTTGACAACCTTGGTAACAGTGGGAGCCAAACGACCGGAAGACGCCGGCGAAATGCTCGATTTCGCCAGAAAATTAGCGAAGACGCTCGCCGAAACCGCAACGGAATTACCCAATTACAAGCGCCCGGTCGGTGCTGTGTTAAGCTTTTCGTCACTGTCGGTCGAAAGAAATGAACTGACGCGTAATTTAAAGCTGTTGCGGAGGAATATTCAACAAGATTACGGAGCGTGGATAAACCAGCTTTACGACGCATTAGACAATGGCGATTCAACTATTCATCAGCAACCCCTGTTAATTGAACCTAATATCGTGCTGCTGAAGTTACCGGCCTGACAAGTCCTTTTGCAGATCGTCCAATCGCACCCAAGGAATAACGATGAAATCCAATTACTTCGTCACCGGCGCGACCGGCGCTATCGGCAGCATGCTGGTACCGCTATTGCTGGAAGAACCACAAAACCGAATTTGGTTGTTAATCCGCGCGAACTCACCCGAACACCTCCGGCAACGACTAGAGGAACTGATTGAATTCTGGGAACTGGATACCACTCGAGCCGACGACGCGCGCCGACGGATTAGCCTACTACAAGGGGACACCGATGAGCCGCGCTTTGCCCTATCCGAGCAAGCCTATGGAGAAATCGTTAATTCATGCACGCACATTATCCATAGCGCCGGCGTGGTACGGATGAATCTGCCGCTGGACACGGCTCGCAAACACGCATTGAGCGCCGTCAAAAACATTGTCGAACTGGCTCACGCCTGCCAAGCGGCGGGAGTATTGCAGAAGGTAGAATATGTCAGCACTATTGGGGTAGCAGGCAAGATGCCCGGCTTAATACCGGAAACATGGATTACCGAAACTAGAGCATTTCATAACACATACGAGCAATCCAAGGCTGAAGCAGAAGATTACTTAAGAGAAAAGATGCTCGAACTCAATTTACCTGTAACTGTACACCGTCCGAGTATGGTTGTCGGACACTCCGAAACAGGTAAGATTATTCACTTCCAAATTTTTTATTATATTTGTGACTTTCTGTCAGGGCGCCTTACATTTGGACTATTACCGCACCTCGGCAACGCAAAGCTGGATATAATACCCGTTGATTATGTTGCAAAATGTATAAAAACCAGCTCGCAAAGACTAGATTTCGTTGGAAAAATATTTCATCTTTGCTCCGGACCCAATCAAGCATTAAAATTAGTCGATATAATAAAAATATTACAATGTATATCAAAGGAGCATGTTTTAGATATACCGAAAGTTATATCTATTCCACTATGGGCTTTCAATATATTAACCAAAGCTACTAAACATTTTATCCCGAAGAGCACCCGCCGAAAAACAAAGTCATTTCCTTTTTTTTTAGCATATTTAGAGGCTCGGACCAGCTTTGACAACCAATTATCAGTGCAGACTCTACCGATCCAGCCACCTTTAACCCACACATATTTTCAAACAGTAATTACACGATATTGGACTCGCCAGCGATTTAAATAACAAGTGGTTTTTTGCGCAATGCTCAAGTATATACAACCTGTCTTTCGAAGGATTATGATTTATTAAACCTTTTGATTTTGCTAAGGAACCTCTGACTAATTCAGTTTTTCAAAACATTCGAATACATAAGCCGTTGATTTAACAGGCTGTTGAAATTTAAAAATCTGCTCCACTTTTGTCTCTAAAACGCATATCCCGCAAAATAAAATTTTGTAAGTCATTGATTGTTAGTAGCGGCCAAATGCCTTTTAGTGACAAATTGGAGGATTTTGGAAAATTTTTCCACCGAGTTTCATTTTTCAACAACCTGTTAATCAGAGGTTCCCTAACGACTACATTGCTGAATGAGCGAAGAATCACAATCCGTAACGCCCCGGAGCCATAATATTACTCGGATCCACTGCTTTCTTTACAACTTGCAAGAAAGAAGGTACTGCATTTTTTTCGCTTGGCAAAGACATAGACTGAATGCCCAGCCTATAAGGTATAAATCCTAATGCTATACCGGTATCCAACAACTCGTGATAACACGCATGAGCACGAGCAACCTCTTCTGAATTTTGCCTATCAAACAAAATTGGTATCGTGCTATCCCAACAGCGATCGGAAATACTCGTTAGCGTAATTAGTGGCTCAATTTTGTGTTTTACACAAATTTTCGTAACCATATCAACATAGGCTCTTGTCAAACTCGGCTTCATCGGCAAAAGCGGGGAGTACCAGATTAAACCGCAACCGTCGACATCTGGATTCATAGGCGTCCCGTCTGCCGGCATAACACCCGATCGCCAATAAGCGAGAGGCAAGGCTATTTCGCTTGGCTCTCCTGCAAATATCTGCATGCTCTTGTTGACAGATGCCAAACCCTTTACAATTTGCGAATCCCGGAAGATCGGGATAGCTGAAGCTAGTTTAAATAAAAATCTCGCTTTTTTTGGCGTGAAGAACACCAACCGCTTAGCAACCGGACCTAATATTTTGCAAATTTCGCCTTTCACCGCCTTCACGACCTTCTTATTGCCGTAGATTGCTCCAACGCCGGTCCATTCCATAAATAGATTGCGCCGCATCAGTTTTTTCAAAACCGCGTCAGGAATCATTCCATTCTCGCCTAGCCTATCCTTCGGGTAAGGTTCCGACATCGACAACATCCGGTGTCCGTTCATCAAATTTATCGATCCCGTCACCGCACCGACTTCTCTAAGAACCTGCCGCACTTTTTCTACGGCCAACTCCAAATCGTCAGACTTTTTTACGCCAAAGAAGAAAGCCTCGACTCGTTCTGGCTTAGGCGCCAAGGCTATCGTCATTTTCGTCACAATTCCAAAATTGCCTTGAGAAAACAAACCGTCACAGTATGGCCCCATCCCATACTTGAAGGCCTTATCTATCTCAACTCCGCCCAACCCCTCCATCATGGAACGATAAATTTCACCGTTTGGCAGAACAGCTTCCAAACTCATCACCGCGCTAAAATGGTCGGCATAAGGCGTTATACCGTAACCGCGTTCTAGAGCGTTGCCGACCAAACTGCAATCCGGACCGCCTCCCGTTACAGGGACGATATAAGGATGCCCATGCGCACGTAAAAAGGCATCTAATTGACGTTGAGTAACGCCAGGCTCAATAGTAACTAAACCTGTTTCATCATCGAAGTCGATAATCTGAGTCATATGTGACAAATCCACCAGTACGGAACAATCCTGGACGGGATTTTTCGATCCATAGCCCCAGTTTCGTCCTGTGCTAAAGGGATAGAGGGAAATGCGATGCTCATTGGCAATCCTAACAACTTCACACACATCCGAAGCGCTCGAAAGCTCAAGGGTAGCGATAATACGGCGCCGTAACATAGAGCAATCGCTAGTAACGATGTCCAACATATCCGAATCAGCATTGACCCTATCAGCACCAATTGCTTGTTGAAAACGGGTCAAGGCAATGGCAAATGTATCTGGTTCCATTTTAATTCCCCTAAAAACCGACTAGTCCTTAAAGTATAGCAGCTTCAACCAAGAACCATTGACCTCTCCTGCGGCAAAACGAAGCGTCGGCTTTTTTTACACCACAAAAAATACCAGAGAGCGCTCATCGCACAAGACAGAATAAAAATCATAAATATCAATATATTATGGCTATTTAAGAAAAGCGGCACAATACATGCTTGTAAAAATACGACTCATACAAGTCCTTAACCAATCAAACTAAGGTGAACCAACATGAAAACAACGACAAAACTCAAATTAATCGGCGCAATCAGCATGATAGCTCTCAGCGGAACAGCAAGCGCATTAAGCGTTAGCCACGTAAACTGGGATCCAAACTACATTGACTCTACAGACCATGACTTTCTAAGTGAATTCAAGTTTACTCAATGGTACTCAGCCAGCGACACCGGTTCCGCAGTGTTCAATAACGGAGTCGCGATCAATACCGTAACAAGTACTGTCGCTGGTGGCGGTGTTGGAGCCACTGGTTTCTACCTAGAAGGTGTAGGCGAAATCGACCGCGTTAACGGAGGATTTTCATCCGGCCCTGCTTTTATGGATGCAGGTTACGAATTGACATTTGCGTTTGGAGGTATTTCGTTGAATTTCGACTCAACCTACGATACGACCAACGCATGGGCTAGAATTTACGTTAATGACTTGACCCCAAACTACACCACTCCGGCTGGTAGTGGCGCAGAAGTTGCCGCCGCTCAGACTGGGACCGTGTGGCTTGATTTAGTGATTGATTCTTTGATCTTTAACACCGGTTCCAATATCCAAGGCGGTAGCGTTTCAGCAACATTACGAGCAGTCGGCGGTACGGCATATTCCTATTTCGACCCCAAAACCCTTGAATACAACTCCAGTGCGTTTTTTAACACTACCGCCAATGACAAGTACTCAAACGGGGGAAACGGCCAGCTTAACGGCAACACAGTAACTGTACCAGAGCCTGAATCGTTAGCGCTGTTAGGAATCGGGCTTTTAGGTCTAGCGGGTCAGCGTAAACTCAAAGCCAGAGCATAATATCCGCGTAAGCAGATCGAATTACCAAGCGATATTGCTATATACCAACCGCCAGTTCTAACAGACTGGCGGTTATTTTTTGCCTTAGTGCTTCCGGTCAACTTTTGTAACTTGGTCTCACTACACAGCATTTCCCCCTCAATATGCCATATTTATAAGGGCAGCACCGTTAAATCGACACCTCTTATCGTAGCCTAAGTAACCTCACTACGCCCAGCTTTTTCACCTTCCTCGGCGACAAATCATCTGTTCATTAGAATGCCCCCTTACCAAAGCGCTCCGCCAAAAAATCCAAGAACACTCGAGTCTTGGTCGGCATTAACTTTCGGCCGGGGAATACCGCCCAGACATCGACACCGGGAAGCTGCCAGTCCGCTAGCAAACGCACCAGTTCACCAGTATGCAAACTCAATTCACCGTAGACTTTTGGCGCCGCGACAATACCGCGACCAAGACGAGCCAATTTAACCAATAACTCCGGCGAATTGGCGGTGACCGCCGCGGGCGGCAGGCCGGTCCAAAGTTCTTCACCGCGCCGCAACCGCCAGGGCGCGATTTCTTGATTGGCCGCTACCAGATGCAACGCGGTATGCTCAGCCAATTGCCGGGGATGATCCGGCGTGCCGGCGCGCGCCAAATAGTGTGGCGCCGCGTACAAACCGAATTCGAACCGGTCCAGGCGCTTAGCCGCCAACGTCGTGTCGTCGGCCAATTCGCCGACCCGAATCGCCAAGTCGTAGCCTTCCCCAACCAAATCCACCCGTCGCGGCGATAGATCCAGGGCCAACATCACATCTGGATAGCGTTCCCCGAATTCGGCCAACAGCGGCGCCAAAGCCAAACTGGCGAAATCGCCGGGAACGGATAAACGCAACCGGCCGGACGGCGTCACTTGCCGATGCGCCGCCCAGGCCGCCGCCGCGTTGGTTTCCTCACCGATTTGCCGACCATGTTCCCGCAAACGTTCGCCTAGCTCGGTCAGGGTCAACTTACGCGTCGTGCGTTGCAACAAACGCTCGCCCAGACGCTGCTCCAGCAACGCGATGCGCCTGGACAACGACGACTTGGGCAATCCCACCGCTTCGGCGGCCCTGGAAAAGCTGCCGCAATCGGCCACCTTGGCGAATAGCCACAAATCGTTCGGCTCGATGCCGGGATATTGTTGCTCTAGTGGAATAATGTTATCCATTTTCACGTCTTATCGTTTTGATTATCCCGAATTATAGTAGCCCCATCCACTGACATTTAGGAGACCAACGATGAACCTTCTGCAAATCAACACCAGCATTCGCGGCGAACAAAGCCACTCCAGCCATTTGGCAACACTATTGACTGAAAAGCTACAAGCCGCCTATCCGGATTCCGAGTTAATTAAACGCGACTTGGCGCAATCCGCTCCACCGCTGTTGGACGGCGCGGCCCTCGGCGCGTTGTTCACGCCGGCCGAACAGCGCGACGCCGAACAGCAGGCCTTGGCGGAACGTTTCGACGCCTTGATAGACGAAATCCAACAAGCCGACCGTATCGTGCTGGGCGTTCCGATGTACAACTTCGGGATTCCCGCCCAGCTCAAAGCCTGGTTCGATGCCATTGCCCGCGCCGACCTGACGTTTCGTTACACCGAGTCCGGCCCGGAAGGCTTGTTGCGCGGCAAAAAGGTTTATTTAACCTTAACTTATGGCGGACAACACAGCGACACTCCCTTGGATACGATGACGCCCTACCTGCAAACGATGCTGGGCTTTTTGGGCATGACCGATCTGACCTTCATCCATGCAGAAGGCCTGGCAAGAAGCGGCGATGTCGCCGAACTGGCCTTGCGGCAAGCCGAGCTGGAAATTGCCGCGCTGGAAATATGACCGGCCGACCCCATCCTTGCGGCGAGTTCCAAATCCGTCACCCCCTCGAGGATTTGCCCTGCCGGTGATTGAATCGACCGGCATGTTCCCTTCGACTCCGCTCAGGGACCGCTTCGGCTCCGCTCAGGGGATGCTTCGGCTCGGCTCAGGGAACGCCACGCTCCGCTCAGGGAAACGCCACGCTCGGATCAGGAACTGTGCCGATGCCGCTCGGTCCCCGCGCGATGCCGAAGGGACCTTAAAACGCGCCCCAATTAACATGAGATCAACCGATGAGCCCAACATCCGCTTCCACCGTAAATCACTCCCGGACTATCGAACAATTAGTCACCGGGCTTAACACAACCGACGGCGCCGGCGTCCAACTGACGCGGCTGATACCGCCAAGTTTACAAAAACGGCTGGACCCGTTTCTATTGCTGGACGCCTTTGGCAGCGACAATCCCGGCGATTATGTCGCCGGCTTCCCCAGTCACCCGCACCGCGGCTTCGAGACCCTGACCTATTTGCTGGCCGGCCGCATGCGGCATAGCGACAATGCCGGCCACGCCGGGCTATTGGAGACCGGCGGGATACAATGGATGACAGCCGGACGCGGGATTATCCATTCGGAAATGCCGGAGCAGAAAGACGGTTTGTTGGCAGGCTTTCAACTGTGGATCAATCTGCCGGCCGCGCACAAAATGCAGCCCCCCAGCTACCTCGACGTGCAAAGCCCGGCGATACCGGAACTCGAGCTGCCGAACGGCGGCCTGCTCCGCGTGATTGCCGGCGCCAGTCACGGCGTAGCTGGCGCGATACAACGGCCGGTCACCGAACCGTTGTTTCTGGATCTGCACTTACCGGCCGGCGACGCATTCAGCCAAGCGCTGCCGCCCGACCGCAATGCCTTTATCTACGTTTATCGCGGCGAGCTGACGATCGGCGGGCGCAAGCTCGCGGCTCGGCAATTGGCGGTGTTAAATAATCGGTCGGAAAGCGACGGCGTGGTGATGATCGCCGAACAGGACAGCCAAGCCATACTGATCGCCGGCCGGCCGCTGCGCGAACCGATCGTTCAGCGCGGCCCGTTCGTGATGAACAGCGAGGCCGAAATTCTGCAAGCGATCGACGACTACCAAAACGGCCGCTTGTAAACCGGGGACCGGTCCCCACCGGAACTCGGCCGCGACGTCTTCAGTAAACCGACCGCGCCGCAAGCCCAAACCTTCGCGCCAAACGCACTCGCGAAAGAAACGACACGGCGAGTGCATTCCGCCTGTGTCCTGCAACGCAAAGCCTCACTCCAGCTCATTCCGCCCGGCAGCAACAGCCGGGCGGGCTTAACAGCGCATTCGATGCGTCTGCCACGACTTCGCCACAGCACAAATCCGCGCGGCGAACGACTGATAAAAACGACATTCCAAATCCCTCCCACCACCCGATCACGCCGATTCCCTCGAGAAATCAAGCGGCTCCGCTTAATCATCCTGTCATTTTGCGCTGCCTATAATCCCGGCCTCCTCTACCCAGCCCTGGAATTAAGCATGCGTAAATTAAGCAGATTTACCCGTATCGCCGGCCAATCGGCGCTGCTGGCGGCCATTGCCGCTTTAACAAACCCGGCTTGCGCGGTGGACGCCCCGCAAATGCCGCAAGGCATCCAATTCGGCGATCCGCTGCCGGGCAGAACCGTGGTGTGGAGCCGTGCCGACCGACCGGCCCGGATGTTCGTGCAATATGCATTCGATGCCGACTTCACCAATCCGGTAACGATTCGCGGCCCTTATGCGACGCCTGAATCCGATTTCACCGCCCGCCAGGATTTGGTCGATCTGCCGGCCGGCCAAGACGTTTACGTCAAGGTCTGGTTCGAAGACTTGACCAACGCTCGCAATGCCAGCGCGGCGGTGACCGGGCATTTCCACACGATAGGCAAACGCGACAACATCCGTTTTGTCTGGGGCGGTGACATCGCCGGCCAGGGCTGGGGCATCAACGAAAGCTTCGGCGGCATGAAAATCTACGAAGCGATGCGTAAAGTCCAACCGCAATTCTTCATCGAAAGCGGCGACAGCGTGTATTCCGACGGCCCGATTAAAGAAAGCGTGGTCGCCGAGAACGGCCAAGTTTGGACCAATCTGGTCACGCCGGAAGTCTCCAAAGTGGCCGAAACGCTGGACGAGTTTCGCGGCCGCTACAAATACAACCTGCTGGACGCCAATCTGCGCCGCTTTAACGCCGAAGTACCGCAAATCTGGCAATGGGACGACCACGAAGTGGTCAACAACTGGTCGGATGCCAAGGACCTGAGCAACGACGCGCGCTATACCATCAAGGATATTCCGACCCTGATCGCCCACGCCACCCAAGCCTTCCACGAATACGCGCCGCTACGCCCGCACGGTGCGGAAGAATCCGACCGGGTTTACCGGAAATTGTCTTACGGCAAGTTGCTGGAGGTGTTCGTCTTAGACATGCGCAGCTACCGTGGTCCGAACACCGCCAATCTGCAAACCTCCGAAAGCGAGGAAACCGCATTCCTGGGCGAGGAACAACTGGCTCGTCTGGAAGAAGCCTTGGCCAGCTCCGACGCCACCTGGAAAATCATTTCGGCCGACATGCCGATCGGCTTGAACATCGGCGACGGTAGCTTGCCGGACGGCACGCCGCGCTGGGAAGCGGTCGCCAACGGCAACAATGGTCCGGCCGCCGGCCGCGAGCTGGAAATCGCCCGCTTGCTGAGCTTTATCAAACACGCGCACGTCAAAAACGTAGTGTGGCTGACCGCCGACGTGCATTACGCCGCCGCGCACTATTACGACCCAAGCAAGGCCGCCAGCAAAGATTTCGCGCCGTTCTGGGAATTCGTCGCCGGCCCGCTGAACGCCGGTTCGTTCGGCCCGAACGGCACCGACGGCACCTTCGGCCCGCAAGTGGTATTCAGCAAGGCGCCACCGGCCGGTCAAGTGAACCTGTCACCGTACGCCGGCTTGCAGTTCTTCGGTCAAGTCGATATCGACCAGCGCAGCCGAGCCCTGCGGGTTGCGTTGAAAGACATCAATGGCGCGACGGTGTTCAGCAAAGTACTGCCCGCCGACGGCGAACGCCGCGATTAATATCCTAGGAAGCTCACCTTTCCTTAACTAAGGAGCCAACATGTTTAAAATGCTTTACAACCTGCCGGCGGCGGCCGTTTCCCTGGCTATATTGACTGGGCCCGGCACCGCCGCCGCCCATTCCTATCACCGAGATCACGGCACCATGCAAACCAGCCCTCTCGTCATCGGCCATCGCGGTGCCGCCGGTTACCGGCCGGAGCACACATTGGCGGGCTATACGCTGGCAATCGAGATGGGCGTCGATTTCATCGAGCCCGATTTGGTGTTGACCAAGGACGGCCAGATGATCGCCCGCCACGAGCCGATGATAGGCGGCACCACCGACGTGGCCAATCACCCGGAATTCGCCGGCCGCAAAACCAAGCGGATGGTGGATGGTGTCGAATACGAAGACTGGTTTGCCAGCGACTTTACGTTGGCCGAGATCAAAACCCTGCGCGCCAGGGAACGTTTACCGCAAACGCGGCCGGCCAACACCGCCTACGACGGCCTGTATGAAATTCCGACACTGGAAGAAGTCATCGCGCTGGCCAAGCAAAAAAGCCGGGAAACCGGCCGGACCATCGGCATTTATCCGGAAATCAAGCATTCCACCTATCACGCCGACTTGAAAGCCGCCAACCGCCGGCCGCTGTTCGGCCGGAATTTCTTCGAAAACAAGTTGTTGGCCAAATTGCACGCCGCCTACGGCGACAGCGCCTGCGCACCGGTGTTCATCCAATCCTTCGAAGTCGGCAATCTGCAATATCTGAGCAGGAAAACCGACATTCGCTTGGTGCAGTTGATCGACGCCGACGATGTCAATGCCGATGGTTCACTGTCGCTGGTTCCGCCTTACAAACAGCCTTACGATTTCGTCAAAGCCGGCGACCCGCGCACTTTTGCGGATTTGTTAAGCGAAACCGGCCTGGATTTCGTTAAGTCCTATGCCGACGCAATCGGCCCATGGAAACCTTATCTGGTGAAAACGGTGGCCGATGGCGTGGACCGTACCGGCGACGGTAGCATAGACCTTCACGACCGCCGAGTGGACGGCAGTACCGGCGTACTGGAAATGGCGCACGACAAGGGTTTGCAGGTGCATAGCTGGACCTTCCGCAACGACTCCGGTGGTTACGGTTTCGCGGACCCGCAACAGGAAATGATCTACTACTTCGATTTAGGCGTGGATGGCTTGTTCACCGACTTCCCGGACACCGGCGTGGCGGCTCGCGATGCCTCGGCGAACGCCGATTCGACCTTTAGTCAATGCCGCCGCGGCCGGCATCGCGAGGATTGATTCCGCTTGACAACGGTTTCGCCAAGCCGGCGGTGGTTGATACGGAAAAGCCAGGCGCGCAAACCCAGTTTGCACGTCTGGCGCCCTGTTTGCCGAATGGCTCGAGCAAGCCGGAACGCTCAAGGACTAACGCCGTGACTAGCGCTGCGGCACTCTTCTATCGATGATCGGCAACCGAGCTGCCGGTCTATCGATTTCCGCCGTTATAGTTTTTCTAATAGCGCGGCTGAATATAGGAAACCGAGCCGATCTGGCGTAGCGGCCTGCGCAGATAACCATAGGCGGCGAATTCGTCGTTCAGCTCGGAGTAGCGCAGAAAATCGCGCTTGTAGTCGTGTTCCCATATCGGGTTTTTCAGGATATGCGCCACGCTCAATCGATATGCGGTACGCACGCCGTTCAGTCCGCAAGGTTCGGCGATCTGAGTCATTTCAAAGCCTTCGCGCTTGACCGCATGCGCCAACGACGGCGTGACCAGGATGTACCAGTCTCTGATTCCGGTTTGCCGGCAATACACGACGGCCGCCCGATATAAACCCCACATCACGCTACGGCTCAAGTTTTTATAATCTTGCAGGAAACTGACACGCCGATCGACTTCGCCGTTGGCCAACACCTTGGCCGGCCGCCTGTGCAAGTTTAAGCGCCGCGCTTCCCGCAGCACGCACAGCCTGGAAATTTCCACCGAGTTGCGGTATTGATTCACCGACAGAGGCTGGTAGGGGGTGCAGCGATCCTCGAGCGGAAACCGATAGCCTCTCGGCTTGACCAACCGCATGGCTCCCAGCCAACAGCCGCTATCGCGATGGCGGACCAAAAAATGGACGGCGTTTTCATCCCAATAATCCTTCTCCAATCTATCGGGAAACCGCTCCTTGTCTTCGTAGCCCATTTCATCGCAATACACCCGAAACCGGAGGTTGTAATGGATTTCCAGACTCTCGGGCGTATCAGCCAGAAACACATCAAAACTATTGTCAAAATAACGTTTTTCTTCAATCAAGCGACACCATCCCGACGACTATAGATCCCTTGCTGCCCAGACTGTTTGTCAAATAGCAGCCCCGAGCTTAGATAATATAACAATTTTAAGCATTTACAAACCGCAATTGCCCTTTTGTTCAAGCAAAAAACCGGCTAAGCTTGCCCAAAAAAATTCCAGAATATTTGGTCACCGATTCGAAAATAAGCCTTTTTTGAAAGCGATTATTCTGATTAAATAATCCAGTCAAAACCTTACACCACCTACTTGGAGCAAAGTAAGAACTTGAGTACCGTGCCGCGCCTAAACCTAGCCCTCGCCTCAATCGCCTGCCTGCTGCTGCACGGTTCGCCGGCCGCCGCCCGTTACGCGGCCATCGTCATCGATGCCGATACGGGCAGAGTCGTTCACGAAACCGACTCCACGCATCGCTGGTATCCTGCCTCGCTGACCAAGGTCATGACGATTTACATGACGTTCTCGGCGATAGAATCCGGTCACCTGCACCTGAACGACACAGTCACGGTATCCCGACACGCTTCGCTGCAACCCAGCTCCAAGTTGGGCTTGCGCCAAGGCCAAAACCTGACCGTCGAGCAGGCCATCATGGCGGTAACGACCCGCTCGGCCAACGACGCGGCGGTGGTGCTGGCAGAGCATCTGGGCGGTACCGAAAGCAATTTCGCGGCGATGATGACCCAAACGGCGCATCGGCTGGGCATGTATAACAGTTCGTTTCAGAACGCCAGCGGCCTGCCTGACGACGGCCAGATCAGCAGCGCTCGCGATTTAGCCTTGTTGTCCGCCGCATTGATCCGCGACTTTCCGCAGCACTACCGTTTTTTCTCGGCGACCGAATTTCGCTACAAGGGCCGGGTTCTGCCGAATACCAACCGCATTCTGAAAAGCTATCCGGATGCCGACGGCCTGAAGACCGGTTTTACTTGCGGCTCCGGGTACAACCTGATCGCCTCGGCCAAACGCAACGGCCATCGCTTGATCGGCGTGTTGTTGGGGGCGCACAGTAGTGCCGAACGCTTTCAACAAATGGAAAACCTGCTGGACCTGGGCTTTACCAACAGTGCCAGCGGCTTGTACGGCAGCCACATCAGCCAATTGCAAGACGGCAGCGGCGCGCCGCCGCCGTTCCAGCTGTCCTCCAATCGTTGCGCCGGTAGCGCGGAACAAATGGGTGCCGACTCCGGCAACAACCGTTACGAGCCGATTCGGATCAATCCCGGCCATTCGGAACGCCGCAAGGCAGTTGCGGAAATCCGCGCGACCGGCGTCAAAAGCCATTCCAGCGAGCGTGCTTGGTCGGTCGCGATAGGCAATTTCGCGCGCAAGATCGACGCTGACGTTAATCTGAAACGCGCCAGAAGCGCGCTCGGCTCGCTAGCCAAAGCCGGCCAACCGCGTATCGTCCGCCAAAAATTCAAGGGCGGCGTGTTTTGGAAAACCGTTTGGACCGGGCTGGCGCAAGACGACAGCCGCGATTTCTGCCGACGACTGCATTCTAAAAACCTGGATTGCACCGCATTGCCGCCATCCGCCAAATCGGTCGCTAGCGCCGAAACGCCGCGTCGGCGCGTCAAGGCCGGCTAAACGGCGGGAAGCACAGCCCGGCCGGATGCCGGCTGGTTCAATAATGCGGCGGACGCTCGTCCGCCTGCGCTCCGCCGCCATCGTTAATGGCATGTCCCAGGCTTTTAATCTTGTCGTGCAATAACTTGCAAGTTTCTTCCAGTTTGCCGATCTGGATTTGTTGACCGGCCACCACCTGATTCAGGGCCTGTATCAGGTCTTCCTGATACGCCTGCCTGATCTCCAATTCGATGATTCTATCCACGTTCATGATCTGTACCGACCAAGAGTAAATCGCCATTCTAACCGAATTCGCCGGCGACTCGGCTCGCACAGTCTCGGCAAACTCGCTATCATTGGGCGGGTAAACCACTTAGCGAGGACGCAACGATGACTACTATCGCAGACCCGGTGATCGGCCGTTGGTATAAAGACTTGGAAAGCAACCTCACCTTCAAGGTCGTCGCCATCGAAGGCAATGACGACAACATCGAAGTCCAATACGCCAATGGCGATCTGGGCGAATACGACAACGAAAGTTGGTACAACTCGACGATAGACTATATCGAGGATCCGGAAGACTGGAGCGCGCCGTTCGACGATCTGGAGGCCGACGATCTCGGCTATACCGATCCCGATCGCCACGCCCGCCCGGACTCGGAAGATTTGGATATCAGCGATTTTTTGGATTAAGCAATCACCTTTTATGAAAATGACCGCCCAACAATTCTTGGACTGGGAATCCAAGAGCATCACGCTGCTGGCCATGTCCGGCGCGGGCAAGACTACCTTGTCCAACAAACTGCCCAAGGACAAATGGTTCCACTATTCCGGGGATTACCGGATCGGCACCAAGTACTTGGAAGAACCCATCCTGGACAACATCAAACAGCAGGCGATGGGCGTGCCGTTTTTGCGCGAGCTGCTTAAATCGGACTCGATCTACATCTGCAACAATATTACCGTCGATAATCTGGCGCCGGTATCGAGTTTCCTGGGCAAAATCGGCGATCCGGCCAAGGGCGGCCTGACGCTGGCCGAATTCAAGCGCCGGCAGGCACTACACCATCAGGCCGAAATCGCGGCGATGAACGACGTGCCGGATTTCATTCATAAGGCCGAAGCGATTTACGGCTACAAACATTTTTTGAACGACGCAGGCGGTAGCGTCTGCGAACTCGATTGCCCTGAGGTTCTCGAAACGCTGGCAGAGCACACGCTGATCGTTTACATCCAGATTCCGCCGGCGCTGGAACAAACCATCATCGACCGCGCCAAGCAAGATCCGAAACCGCTCTACTACCGCCCCGAATTCGTCGATGCCAAGCTGGCGCGATTCATGAACGAACGCGGTTACGCCTCGACCGACCAAATTCCGCCGGACGACTTCGTCACTTGGGTATTTCCGGAGCTGTTCAAGGCCCGCGTGCCGCGCTACGAAGCGATTGCCGCCCAATACGGCTACACGGTCAGCGCCGACGAAACGGCCCGGATTCAAAGCGAGCAAGATTTCATCGAATTGATCGCCGCGGCCATCAACCGCCAAAGCGCATGAGGCCTCTACCGCGATGCCGTTAGTTGCCCATACCGATTTGCCGACCTTCGGCCGTCTGCGCGACGAAGGCGAAGAAATCCTCAGTCCGGCGCGCGCGCTAGGCCAATCCATCCGCGAATTGCATATCGGCCTGCTCAACATCATGCCCGACGCGGCGCTGGAAGCCACCGAACGCCAGTTTTTCCGGCTGGTCGGCGCTTGTAATCAGATTGCCCAATTTCATGTGCATCCATTCACGATCGCCGGCCTGGAACGCGGCCCTGAAGCGCTGGCTCATATCGAGCGCTATTACGAATCCTTCGAGCAAATCAAGCGGGACGGCCTGGATGCATTGATCATCAGCGGCGCCAACGTCACCCACGACCACTTGCAGGACGAAGCG
The DNA here is from genome assembly GCF_050275925.1 of Methylomonas sp. MS20. Classification (NCBI taxonomy): domain Bacteria; kingdom Pseudomonadati; phylum Pseudomonadota; class Gammaproteobacteria; order Methylococcales; family Methylococcaceae; genus Methylomonas; species Methylomonas sp. MS20. Next base: position 1,152,816 of record NZ_CP189962.1, on the reverse strand, counting down.
TTTTGGGGACCGTTGACCGAAGTCTTCGAATGGGCCAAGCAAAACGTCACGTCGGTCCTGTGCTCCTGCCTCGCCACCCATGCCTTGATCCAACACTGCTACGGCGTCGAGCGCACCCGCTTGCCCAGCAAACGCTGGGGAGTGTTCTCGCACAAGGTCGTCGACCGCCGCCATCCGTTGGTGGCCGAAATCAACACCCGCTTCGACGTACCGCACTCGCGCTACAACGAAGTCTTTCAAGCGGACATGGCCAAACACGGATTGAAAGTATTGGTGGCCAGCGATCAGGCGGGCGTACATCTGGCGGTCAGTCCGGACGGCTTCCGTATCGTATTCTTCCAAGGCCATCCGGAATACGACGACATCAGCCTGCTGAAGGAATACAAGCGCGAGGTACTGCGGTTTTACCGAGCCGAGCGCGACGATTACCCGCCGTTCCCGGAAAACTACTTCGATCCGGCGACGCAACGCCTACTGTCCGAGTACGAAGCGGAGGTCAAGGCCGCCCGGCACGGCGCCAGACCGGTAAAAGCCCTGCCCGAGGAGGAGATACTCGGCCATTTGGACATTACTTGGCGCGACTCCGCCAAGGCGGTGTTCAACAATTGGCTGGGCAAGGTTTACCAAATCACCAACGAAGACCGGCGTTTGCCGTTCATGACCGGCATCGACCCGGACAACCCGTTGGGCCTCTAATGGACGCCGGCTTTTTACAGCAAGCGGTGGATTTGGCCACCGCCAATGTCGAACAAGGCGGCGGACCGTTCGGCGCGCTGATCGTCCGGGACGGCCGAGTCATCGCCGCCAGCGGCAATCGGGTGACCGCCGACCTGGACCCGAGCGCTCACGCCGAAGTCGCGGCGATCCGTCTGGCCTGTCGGGCGCTCGGCGACTTTCAGCTGCCCGACTGCACGCTCTACACCAGTTGCGAACCCTGCCCGATGTGCTTGGGCGCGATTTATTGGGCGCGGCTAAAGGCGGTGTATTACGCCTGCGACCGCCACGACGCGGCCCAAGCCGGTTTCGACGACGGCTTTATCTACGACGAAATCGGCAAGGCCGCCAAGCACCGCCGAATCGCAATGCGCCGACTGCCGCTGGCGGAACCGGATCTGCCGTTCCGCCGTTGGCAGGCCAAAACCGACAAAATCCGCTATTGAGCGGCCGGCGCCACCGCCGTTTTCGCGGGTGTCTCGGCCCCCTTGATTTTCAGCAACCAACCATCCTGACCCAGGCAACCGCTAGCGATGGTCTTGCTTTCGGCGGCTTTCGCGGTGACGTGTATCCGGGCAAATCCGCCGCTCAGCGCCGGCAAGGTCGCATTGACCAGATAGAAGGTCTTTTTATTGACAACATCCACTTTCATTTTCTCGCCACGCGCCTCGGCGGTGATCGTAAACGGGTCGGCGTTGGGCGAAACGTGAAACGACAACGGCACGCCCGGCGCCACTTCCGCCATGTGCGCGGGCGCGAAGTCCCGAAATTTGGGTTTTTTACATTGCTGTTTTTCTTCTTCGTCGGGCGTTACCGCCGCTACCGCGCCCGAAAAGAACACCGCGCACAGCAAAGCCGCGCATTTCCAGCCTGATGAACCTCTCATGTTGATCCCCTTGTTGTTATTCTAATGATCGAAAGCCGTCCCGGCCGCCGCTCTACGGCAGCGTTATCGGCACCACCTATCCGGCCGCCTCACTTTAATCAGTTTCGCCCGATAGTTCAACGCTTGGCCGGCCGGCGAGCCCCAGCAAACTTCTCCCCATCGCAATCCAGAACATGTAAAATCCTCGGCTTTCCCCGTTCCGTTGATTGAAAACATGACGAGTTTCGAAGGTACCACCATATTGTCCGTGCGGCGCGGCGACAAAGTCGTGATCGGCGGCGACGGCCAGGTCACGCTGGGCAACACCGTGATGAAGGCCAACGCCCGCAAGGTGCGCCGGCTTTACCACGACAAGGTGATAGGCGGTTTTGCCGGCGCCACCGCCGACGCCTTTACCCTGTTCGAACATTTCGAAGGCAAGCTTGAAAAACACCGCGGCAATCTGACCCGCGCCGCCGTCGAAATGGCCAAGGATTGGCGCACCGATCGAGCGCTGCGTAAGCTGGAAGCCTTGTTGATCATCGCCGACAGCAAGACCACCCTGGTCATTTCCGGCACCGGTGACGTGATCGAGCCGGAATACGATTTCATCGCGATCGGCTCCGGCGGCGCGTTCGCGCAAAGCGCGGCCCGCGCCTTGTACGAAAACACCGAACTCGGCGCCCGCGACATCGTCGAGAAATCGCTGCACATCGCCGCCGACATCTGTATCTACACCAACCACAATTTACGCATCGAAGAATTGGACGCCGAAGCCAAACCGGCGGAGCAAGAACAACCATGAGTCAAATGACCCCAAGAGAAATCGTCAGCGAACTGGACAAGCACATCGTCGGCCAGGCCGACGCCAAGCGCTCGGTCGCTATCGCGCTACGCAACCGCTGGCGCCGCGGCCAGGTAGATGCCGGCATGCGCGAGGAAATCACTCCGAAGAACATTCTGATGATAGGCCCCACTGGCGTCGGCAAGACCGAAATCGCCCGCCGCCTGGCCCGCTTGGCCAACGCCCCCTTCATTAAAATAGAAGCCACCAAGTTTACCGAGGTCGGTTACGTCGGCCGCGACGTGGAATCCATCATCCGCGATCTGGTGGACACCGCCGTCAAAATGACTCGCGTCGCGGCAATGGAAAAAGTGCAAAACCGCGCCGCCGACGCCGCCGAAGACAAGGTGCTGGACATTCTGCTGCCGCGCGCCGAGGGCGGCATGCTGTCGGAAACCGAGGAATCCACCCGCCAGAAAATGCGTAAAAAACTGCGCGAAGGCGATCTCGACGACAAGGAAATTCAAGTCGATGTCGCGGCGCCGTCGGTGGGTGTCGAGATCATGGCGCCGCCGGGCATGGAAGAAATGACCAATCAGTTACAGGGCATGTTTCAAAACCTGAACAGCGGCCGCACCAAGACCCGCAAATTGAAAATCAAGGACGCGCTGAAACTGCTACAGGAAGAAGAAGCCGGCAAACTGGTCAACGAGGAAGACATCAAGCAAACGGCGCTACAAGCCGTCGAGCAAAACGGCATCGTGTTCCTGGACGAGATCGACAAGATTTGCAAACGGGGCGAAATCGGCGGCGGCGAAGTCTCCCGCGAAGGCGTGCAGCGCGACTTGCTGCCGCTGGTCGAAGGCAGCACGGTCAGCACCAAATACGGCATGATCAAGACCGACCACGTGCTGTTCATCGCATCCGGAGCCTTTCATTTGACCAAACCGTCAGACCTGATTCCGGAGTTGCAAGGCCGTTTTCCGATCCGGGTCGAACTGAGCGCGCTCAGCGCCGAAGACTTCGTCCGCATCCTAACCGAGCCGAACGCCTCGCTGACCGAGCAATATCAGGCGCTACTCAAAACCGAAGGCGTGGACGTGCAATTTACCGCCGACGGCATCCGCCGCATCGCCGAGCTGGGCTGGCAGGTCAACGAAAAAACCGAGAACATCGGCGCCCGCCGCTTGCACACGATCTTGGAGAAGTTGCTGGAGGACGTGTCCTTCAACGCCCCGGACCTGCCGGAAAAAACCGTGACCATCGACGCCGCCTACGTCAACGCCCATTTGCTGGAACTGGCCGACGACGAAGACCTCAGCCGCTATATCTTATAAGCCATGCGTATCGAAATTCCGCCCTGCCACCACGTCCCGACCGAAATCAAGCTGCACCAGGTGTCGGGTATACTGGAAATCCATTTCGACGACGGCAGCATCTTCGAAATGCCGGCCGAATACCTGCGCGTCTACACCCAGTCGGCCGAAGCGGTCGGTCACGGCCCCGGCCAGGAAACCCTGCAAACAGGCAAGGAGGACGTTGCCATCACCGACATCCTGCCGGTCGGCAATTACGCGGTCAAACTGGTATTCAGCGACGGCCACGATACCGGCATTTACAGTTGGGACTTGTTGTACAAACTGGGTTCGGACTTTCCGCTGCTCTGGTCGCAATATCTCGAAGAACTCCAAGCCGCCGGCATTAGCCGCCGCTCGCCCATTACTCATTAAACGCCACCATGACTAACGACAACACTACCCATTTCGGCTTCAAACAAGTACCGGTCTCGGAAAAAGTCGCGATGGTGCGCGGCGTGTTCGATTCGGTCGCCAACAACTACGATCTGATGAACGATCTGATGTCGTTCGGCATTCACCGGATCTGGAAGCGGGTCGCGGTACAACTGGCCAATGTGCGCGAAGGCGATAAAATACTGGATCTGGCCGGCGGCACCGGCGATTTGACGATGCTGTACGAGAAACGGGTCGGCGCCAAGGGCCAAGTGGTATTGGCCGACATCAACGCCGAGATGCTGCGCAACGGTCGCGAACGCCTGGTCAACAAAGGTCTGGCCGGCAATATCCGTTACGCCCAGGTCAACGCCGAATGCCTGCCGTTCGCCGACAATACCTTCGATTGCGTGACGATAGGTTTCGGCTTGCGCAACGTCACCGACAAGGACGCCGCGCTGCGTTCGATGTACCGAGTCTTGAAACCGGGCGGCCGGGTCATCGTGCTGGAATTTTCCCATCCGACCGATCCGATTACCGAAAAGGTTTACGACTTTTATTCGTTCAATCTGCTGCCCAAAATCGGCGCGGTCGTCGCCAAGGACGAGGAAAGCTACCGCTATCTGGCCGAATCCATCCGGATGCACCCGAAGCAGGACGAACTAAAACAAATGATGGAAAACGCCGGCCTGGAGCGCTGCGAATATTTCAATATGACCCAGGGTATCGTCGCGGTGCACCGGGGCTACAAATTTTAAGCGCCGCGGCTTCCATCGACCCCGGATGGTAGCGCGCGATTGTCCGCAACAGCTCCGATCGACGAACGGCTAATGGCGAACGATTTTCTGCAAGTCAAACCCCTGCTGGTAGCCGCGCTGGAAACCGCGTTGAACCAGTATCTGGTGCTGGACGACCACCTCGAAGACTATCTGGCGCCGATGGCCGGCAAGGTCATCGCGTTGCGCATTCAGCCCTTCGGCGCCGAACTGTTCCTGTGTCCCGGCACCCGGCGCATCCAGATTCTGGAGAGTTACGCCGGCGAACCCGATGCCAGTTTGAGCGGCTCGCTGGCCGCTCTGGGCCTGATGGGCTTGAGCGCCACGCCCATGCGCTCGCTGTTTCGCGGCGAAGTCAAACTGGCCGGCGATACCCAACTGGCCCGCAAGCTGCAGCGCTTGTTCGAAAAACTGGACATCGCCTGGGAAGCCAAGTTGGCCCGCTACGCCGGCGCCGACCTGGCCCACCGCCTGGCCGGCTGGGTGCGCGGCGGCCGCGCCTGGTCGCGGCATGGCCTGACCACGTTTAAACTCAATCTGGAGGAATTTCTCCAGGAAGAAACCCGCGAACTGCCCGCCAAACCGGAAGCCGAGCAAGTCTTTCAACGGATAGACGAACTCCGGCAGGATGCCGATAGACTGACCGCGCGCCTCGACCGGCTGGCCGCCGCCCTCACTCCACCCACCGAACCCCGTTAAAAGGACTGCTTGTGATTCGTCCCAAAACCTTGATGCGCCTGATTCATATCAATTGGGTGATGATGTTCCACGGTTTGGACGAAATCGTGCTGAAAACCCGCTTGTTCCGGGCGATTCGCTTTCTGGCCTATTGCTCGCCCAACTACTGGCTGGGCCGCACCACGCTGCCGCGCGGCGTCCGCATCCGCAAAACCCTGGAAGACCTGGGGCCGATCTACGTCAAATTCGGCCAAACCCTGTCCACCCGCAAGGACTTGCTGCCGGAAGACATCGCCGAGGAGCTGGTCAAGCTACAGGATAAGGTGCCGCCCTTCCCGGCCGAAACGGCCCGAAAAATCATCGAGCAGCAACTCGGCCAAACCCTGGGCGAAGCCTTCGCCGAATTCAATCCGACGCCGCTGGCCTCGGCCTCGGTCGCCCAAGTTCATACCGCGCAATTGCACAGCGGCGAGCAAGTCATCGTCAAGGTGTTGCGCCCGGACATCGCCGGCAAGATTCACTCGGACGTCGCGCTGTTATTCGAATTCGCCAAACTGGCCGAGCGCTTCTGGCCGGATGCCCGCCGCCTGCGCGCCGTCGAAATCGTCGCCGAATTCGAGAAGACCATCCTCGACGAACTGGACCTGGTCCGCGAAGCCGCCAATGCCAGCGCGATCCGCAGCAATTTCAAAAACTCCGAAATGCTCTACATCCCGGAAATCCACTGGCCGCTGACCCGCCGCAAAGTGCTGGTGATGGAACGCATCTACGGTATTCCGGTCGGCGACATCGACGCCTTGCGCGAAGGCCAAGCCGATTTCAAGAAACTGGCGGAACGGGGCGTGGAAATATTCTTTACCCAAGTATTCCGCGACAATTTCTTCCACGCCGACATGCACCCCGGCAATATTTTCGTGCAACTGCCGGACAAATACCTGGCGGTCGATTTCGGCATCGTCGGCAGCCTGTCGGATTCCGATCAGCGTTATCTGGCCGAGAATTTCCTGGCCTTTTTCAACCACGATTACCGGCGGGTCGCGCAAATGCACATCGAGTCGGGCTGGGTGCCGAGCACGACTCGGGTCGAGGAATTCGAGGCAGCCATCCGCGCCGTCTGCGAACCCATCTTCGAAAAGCCGTTGAAAGACATCTCCTTCGGCCTGCTGTTGCTCAGACTGTTCCAGACCGCCCGCCGCTTCGACATGGTGGTCCAACCGCAATTGGTGCTGCTGCAAAAAACCTTGCTGAACATCGAAGGCCTGGGCCGGCAGCTCTACCCGGAGCTGGACCTGTGGCAAACCGCGAAACCCTTCCTGGAGAATTGGTTCAAGGAACGGATGGGACCCGCCGCCAAGCTCAAGGAACTGCTGGGCAAACTCCCGGAAATCACCGAGCAACTGCCGGAAATCCCGGCCCTGGTGTTGCACGCATTGCAGAGCACCGCCCAGATGCAGCAACAAATCCAGCACCACCAGCGCGAAATGGTATTGCTGCGCAAACAGCTCAAATCCAACAATCGCCGTTCGCTGTGGGCCATTTTGACCGCCGCCGCGATGATCAGCGCCGCGCTGATCCTCCAATTGCCCGGTCTCAACTACTGACCGCAATCCGCGCCCGACACCGCGTAACTCCCACTGAAGAAGGGTGTCGTAAAAGCCCCTCTCCTTGCGGGGTTGGGGTGAGGGGAAATATCAAGGTAAGGCATTGATTTTATCCCCCTCACCCTGCCCTCTCCCGCGAGGAGAAGGTTCTGTTTCGACTTTTACGACACCCTCTGAAGTGGAAGCTGGATTTTTTATTCACCGGGTAAGTGAGTGTGTTTTAGGCCGTTCGTGTTGAGCAAAGTCGAAACATGGACGGCCCAAAACACGTGACAACGGATCTTTTTGAGATACCCCAGTTTGCGGCAAGCATGCGCTCGCCAGTGTCACGAATCGGTCATAAAACCGGCTTATGCTCGCGGTCCAATCATCAATCAATTTTCGCTCGCGGAATGCCCTACTCGACCGCCGTTAACGGCCGCTTCTTTCAATTTGCGAATCTACGGGTGTTGATGGCCAAGGCATCGCCGCGCCGGGCGGCCGACGAATTGGCCGGATTGGCCGCCGATTCCGAGATCGAACGGGCCGCCGCCCAGCGTTGTCTGGCCGAGGTCGCGCTGCAACGCTTCTTAGAAGAGCCTCTGATCGACCCGGAATACGACGAAGTATCGCGCCTGATCCTGGATCGCCACGACCAGCGCGCATTTGCGCCGGTCGCCGGTTTGTCGGTCGGCGAATTCCGCGATTGGCTGCTGACCGGTCAAACCGACTTGACAGCGCTGGCGCCCGGATTGACGCCGGAAATGGTCGCCGCAGTCAGCAAAATCATGCGCAATCAGGATCTGATCGCGGTCGCCCGCCGTTGCCGGGTGGTCAGCCGATTTCGCAATACCTTGGGACTGCCGGGTCGGCTATCCACCCGGCTGCAGCCTAACCATCCGACCGACGACACGCGCGGCATCGCCGCCAGCATTCTCGACGGCTTGCTGTACGGCAGCGGCGACGCGGTAATCGGCATCAATCCGGCCACCGACAGCCTGGACAATGTCCGCGCCTTGCTGGAAATGCTCGACGGCATCATCCAACGCTACGCGATCCCGACCCAGGCCTGCGTGTTGGCCCACGTCACCACCACGATGGAACTGATGCGGCGCGGCGCACCGATCGATCTGGTGTTTCAGTCGATCGCCGGCACTGAAGCCGCCAACCGCAGCTTCGGCGTGGATTTAGCTCTGTTGCGCGAAGCCAGGGCGATGGCCGACGAGCAACGGCGCGGCAGCGTCGGCCATCAAGTGATGTACTTCGAGACCGGCCAGGGCAGCGCATTGTCCGCCGGCGCCAACCACGGTGTCGATGCGCAAACCTGCGAAGCCCGCGCCTACGCGGTCGCCCGCGAGTTCGATCCGCTGCTGGTCAATTCGGTGGTCGGCTTCATCGGCCCGGAATACCTGTACGACGGCAAACAGATTATCCGCGCCGGTCTGGAAGACCATTTTTGCGGCAAACTGCTCGGCCTGCCGATGGGATGCGACATTTGCTACACCAATCATGCCGAGGCGGACCAGGACGACATGGATACCTTGCTGACCTTGCTCGGCGTCGCCGGCTGCCATTTCGTGATGGGCGTACCCGGCGCCGACGACGTGATGCTGGCCTACCAAAGCACCTCGTTCCACGACGCGCTGTATCTGCGCGAAGCGCTGGGCCTGCGCCCCGCACCGGAATTCGAAGCCTGGCTGGAAAGCCTGGGCATCTTCGACAATAACCGCCTAACCGACCGCCGCGACGCGTCCCGGCTGCTCGGCCAATTTCGCGGCGAACTGACCGCATGAGCGATCCCTGGCTGGAACTGCGCCGTTACACTCAAGCTCGCATCGCGCTGGGCCGGGCCGGCTGCGCGCTGCCAACCTCGGCGCAACTGGAATTCAACGCCGCTCACGCCGCGGCTCGGGACGCGGTGCATCAACCGTGGGCGGTTCGCGCCTGTGCCGATGCAGTCGCCGATGCCGGCTGGCCGGTTTTGGTACTGAACACGCCGATTGCGGATCGCGCTCAATATTTGCGCCGACCGGACTTGGGCCGGCGCTTGACCGAAGACAGCCGCGCCCAACTGACGGCGCTGAACCCGACCGGCTCCGACGTCGCGCTGATCGTCAGCAACGGTCTGTCTTCGACTGCGGTCGAACGCCACGCTTTCAACCTATTGCAAGCGGTGACGGCCGCTTACCGCGCTTACGGCCTGACCCTGGCTCCGATTTGTCTGGTGCCGGAAGCCCGCGTCGCCGTCGCCGACGAAATCGGCGAACTGCTGCAAGCCAAACTCGCCGTCATCATCGTCGGCGAACGCCCCGGCTTAAGCGCCGCCGACAGCTTGGGCATTTACCTGACCCACGCGCCGCGCCTCGGCAATACCGACGCCGACCGCAACTGCCTATCCAACATCCGCCCGCCACAGGGCCTGGCTTACGAAGCCGCCGCGATCAAACTGGCTTATCTGAGCGCGCAAGCGCTGCGGCGCGGACTTTCCGGCGTGGCCTTGAAAGACGACATGCCGAGCGGCTGGTTGCCGACCAGCAAGGACGCCAACAGCTTGGACTGTTTTTAGCGTATGGAGCCGACAGATCCGCTTGGTTTGAATTAGATGCAACCTGGAAAAATACCGGGCATTTTCATTCTAAGCTTGAAAATTAGAACGTACCTAATTTTTAAGTATCGCCGTAGTAAGCAAAACTTTGTTGGATTAGTAATGCTTCCAAACAGCCAATATGTGCAAAAGTTGGGTGGAGCAAGGGCCGGAATTGGCAATGCGAGCTACCCGGAAGACAAAGCCTTATCCCCCCGAGAATTCAAGACTGCGTTTCCATGCCCTAGTCAGCCGAACACCCAAAGTTAAACGGCGAATGGGCGATCGGCCGCCTCGGGTAGATTCAGAACGGAATAAAGATGAAGGCGATCACGTCGTTGACGTAGCCGTCGGCGACTTTGTATTCCCGGTAGCCCTTGGACACGGCACTACCCAGCAGGTAATTTCGTTCGCGGTATTGCACCACTCGGGATTCGCGCTGACCGGCCGGCAAGCGAAAGCAGGCACCGTCCAAATCCAACAACTCGCCGGCGCCCAAATCCGAGTCGCCAGCGGTCGCGATGACCCGCTTTTGCCGATCTGCGAACAGCGCGAAACAACCCGCCACCGGACTACCCTGCTCGTCGCGAGGCAATACGTCGCTCAACATCGCCGCGAATTGCGGCTCGCTATCGAAAACAATGCCAATTCCGCCCACGACCCGGGTCGTATCGGCCAAATCGGTGATCGCTGCGTTGTAGATATAGGTAGGTCTCTGGGCGTACAACGCCGAACGGGCAAAAGGCGAGACCCGATAGCTTTGGCTGTCAGGGCATTTCAGGGCCGTGACCGCTCCGCTATCGTCGCCAACCCGGCCGCCGACCAAGGCCTGTTGGTTAGGATCGGACACCGCGACAATGTCACCGTTGGCGTCGTAAACATAGAGATTGGTATAAACCGTGTACAAGGCGTTGATGTATTGCAGAATATCGGCGATTTCGCGCCGCTGGCCGGCATCGGGGCTGCCGGCGGCCAGGTGACGACGAAATGCCGAGGTCAATGCCCACCAACGGCAATCGTTGGCGCGCTCGTACAGATTGCGGTCCATGATGTCGACCGCCAACGAAGCCAAAAAGCCCGCGTTGTTTAGATGCGACGACATCACGGTGGCTTGCTGCAAGCTGTTGACCGAGGCGGTAAAAATGCTGGCGATATCGGTGCCGATTTGTTTGATCGCTTCCAACACCGGCATGAATTCGGCGGCGTTTTTGCGGGCCGAGGCGATCTGGCCGTTCAATACCAGTAAACCGAGATCGTCGTTGATGGCGGCCGACGCCTTGCGGATGTCGCGCAGTTCCGGCGGAAAACTGCTGGCCTGCTCCATGATGTCCGGCTGATTGGCCGCCGCCATTGGATCGCGGCTAAACGCCTGATTCAGCGCGGTCATCATTTGTCCGCACCAGCCCAAACCGCGAAAGCCTTGATAACCGTTGCTGGCACGGGTGTTGATGATGTACTCGGCGCCGTGATAACGGGCGATGCGTACCGAGCGTTCGACGCTGGACCAGGTATTGACCGGCAACAATAATTCGTCGCTGCTGGCGATCACGCGGCCGTCGTCGCCCAGCACCCCTAGAATACCGTCGTCGCCGGCGCCGAGCAGGTCGGCGAAAATCCCGCGCATTTCGTCGTCGAACTTAAAGCACAGGCACAACACCCCCAGCAGTTTGGAATCGCGCTGGTTGGTTTCGGTAATTTGACAGGAATAGATCAACGAGTGGCGGCGATCCGGCTGTAAATCCGAATATCGGAAGGTTTCGACATAGGCTGCGCCGCCGGTCAAGGTTTCCGAAATCAGCGGATCCGACGACACCGTCACCGGATTGTGCTTATCGAGATGCGCCTTGACCCGCCCCTGGGTATCCAACACCAGAATTTCGTCGTAAACGCTGTATTTTTTAACGTATTCGCGCAGCCGGTCTTCAATGAACGCGGTTTGTTCGGCGGTTGGCGCGGCCAGACTTAGAAAGGCGCGAATATCGTCGTCGGTCGCCAGAAATCCGACGTCGGCGGTCCGTTCGAACAAATTCCGCACCAGTAAATCGATCGCCACCTGGGCCTTGGACGCGTTATCCAATACCAGCTTCTGGACGTTCTCCAGCAGCAGATTGTAGGTGAGCTTTTTTTGCAGCTCGCCGAATTTGCCCTGGATTTGATTCATGTCGTCCAATATCGTCGCGGCGACATTGTGGCTATTGATTTTGCCGATCAGCGCGATTTTGCCCCACCAATCGTTTAACGACGCCAGCTGCCGTTCGAACGTCTTGACGTCGGGCATCGCCGACAACAATTTATCCGAACTGTTTTCCAAAAGTGCCTGCATAAAACTCCTTGTTTGCGGTAGGTTGAAACAGCGTTCCCGACCGGCGCCGGCGAAATCGCCGACTTCCGGTACGAATTGCATGACATCGTCGATGCATTGCGGGAAGCGCCGACGCGGATCGACGCTTCCCGCACTACACGCCGCCGATCTCCGTGCGGCCGCCAAACGGGAAACAAAAACCGTACCAAGCGATCGAAACCACGAATTTCGCCGGCCGGCGCCGGCCGACCGGCGCGGCGACGGTAGCTGTCGCACCAGCACGGTGCGGTCTGCCGCACCAACTCCGCCAGATTCCATGCAAGCTATCTGGTTAATATTGTTGATAAATTCCCTATCCGCCGCCGACGTGTCGGCAATTGCGCCGGTCGGCTTGGCCTGACTCGCCGACTTTAGTACACTGAACCGATTACTTCATTTCAGGCAGCGCGCATGACTTACTGTATTGCAGTCTCGTTGAAGGACGGACTGGTGTTAACTTCGGATTCCAGAACCAATGCCGGCATCGACAATGTCAGCATTTACGGCAAGATGCACGCGTTCAACACCAACCCCGACCGCAAGATCGTCATGCTCAGCGCCGGCAATCTGGCCACCACGCAGTCGGTCATCGACCAAATCAAGCGCGACGTCAAGGAACACGCGGAAATCAATTTGAACACCGTGCATTACTTGTCCGAAGCCGCCGAGTATTTGGGTCGAATCAGCGTGGAAAAACAGCGCCGCCACACCGACGACGGCCAAAGCAGCTTCAATCCGTCGGCAACCTTCATTCTGGCCGGCCAGATTGCCCAGGAGCCGCACGGCGCCTATCTGGTTTACCCGGAGGGCAATTGCATCACCACCTCGCGGCAAACGCCTTATTTGCAAATCGGCGAGAACAAATACGGCAAACCGGTGCTGGATCGATTTTTGAAAATCGATACCGACCTGCACGAAGCCGGCCGCTGTTGCCTGATTTCGATGGATTCGACGATGCGCAGCAACGCCAGCGTCGGCGCGCCGGTGGAACTGTTGATTTACACGAAGGATGCGATGAAGCTGGACGAGTATTACTGCTTTCAGGAAGATAACGAATACCTGATTCAATTGCGGCGGATGTGGCACGAAAAGCTAAAGGAGGCCTTCGCGACCTTGCCGCAATTCAGCAAGGATGACGCTAAACCGCTACCGGGCTGCTTTTAACCGGGGAACGCAGCGGCCGGACAGATGAAAAGCGTCGTATCTGCATAGTCACGGCGCAAAGTCTGAACCCAAGCGCCCACCCTTCGCGTCCGATCTAGGTGGCGCGAAGGAGGACTTGTTTCGCCGGCCCTGCCGAACCGCCCGCCCGTTCCTTCGCCGAATCGGCAACAGTTAAGCCGCCTTTTCCAACTCCATGCTCGCTTCGCCGTTGTCGGCGTCGAAAAACCAGGCGGCCGCGATGCGCCGGTGCAAGTCGTCGAAACGGGTTTGCAGATCGTCCAGCAATGCGTGCAGTTCGCCGGGCGGCGTTTGACGCAGATCGACAGCCAGGATGCGATTCTCCAGGGCTTCCAAATGCGGGAATAAGGCCGTGGCATTGGGCAAACGCTTGATGCAATGGGCGATCTCGTCCAGACAATGCAGCACCGCTCGCGGAAAATCCGGATTCTTCAGCAAGTAGTCCAACACATCCTCGCCCTTGATGCGCTGACGCACCTGCTTGCGATACATCAACACCGCGCTCAGCGATTTCAAGACATTGATCCATAGAATGGTTTCGTACTCGCGCATCTTGTGGCTACGGTTTTCCGCCAACAGCACCGAACCGAAATCCATGATCCGGCTGGTCATGTCGGCGCGCTCGATATTGCGGCCGATGCATAAAAAACGGTAAGCGTCGTTTCGGCTCATCGCGCCGTAAATAAAGCCGGTGAAGCGTTGGCAACCTGCCATGATTTCCTGCAAATACTGAGCCCGGCCACGCCGATTCGACAAACTGTCCAGATGGTTGTTGGCGTACAGATACATTTCGTTGACCAATTCCCAAGCTTCGTCCGGCATCAGTTCGCGACTGGTGCGGATATTTTCCCGCGCCGCCGACAACGACGATAACAGCGAACCGGGATTACCGGTATCGGCCAACAGGAAACGGGTGGTATTGTGCTCGCTGGGGTTTTTGAAGCGCTGGTAAAACCCGGCCTCCACGCCGCAAATATTCAGCAGATTGTGCCAGCCCATTTCAACGCCGTAGGGCAAATCGTAGATCAAGTGCATCGTCGCGCTGATCAAGCGAGCGGTGTTCTCGGTGCGTTCCAGATAGCGGGCCAGCCAATAGAGACGTTCGGCGGAGCGAGATAGCATGTCATTTCTCCCGGTTGATGATCCAAGTGTCCTTGCTGCCGCCGCCCTGCGACGAGTTAACGACCAGCGAACCGGCTTTTAACGCGACGCGGGTCAGACCGCCGGCGGTCACGAAACCGCGCTCGCCTTGCAGGATGAACGGCCGCAAATCGATGTGGCGAGGCTCCAACCGATCGCCGCACAAGGTCGGACAGGTCGAAAGCGCCAGCGTGGGCTGCGCGATGTAGTTGCGCGGATTGGCCTGGACCAGTTTATGAAATTGCTTGATGTCTTTCTGGGTGGCATGCGGCCCGACCAACATGCCGTAACCGCCGGACTCGTTTGCCGGCTTGACGACCAATTCGGCCAGATGCTCCAGCACGTAGGCGCATTGCTCGGGATCGCTACAAAGATAGGTGGGTACGTTGGGCAACAGCGGCTCTTCGTTAAGATAGTAGCGGATCATCGCCGGCACGTAGGCATACACCACCTTGTCGTCGGCGACGCCGGCGCCGGGCGCGTTCGCCAACGCCACGTTGCCGGCCTTCCAAGCCCTCAGCAAGCCTTTGACGCCCAGCACCGAATCCTTCCGAAACACCTCCGGGTCGAGGAACATATCGTCGATCCGCCGATAGATCACGTCGACTTTTTCCAAACCCTTGACGGTGCGCATGTACACGCAATCGTCGTCCTTGACCACCAGGTCGCCGCCTTCGACCAACTCGGCGCCCATTTGTTGAGCCAAAAATGCATGTTCGAAGTATGCCGAGTTATAAATTCCGGGCGTCAATACCGCGATTTGCGGCTGATCCTCCGGTCTCGGCGCAATCGACGTCAGCATTTCGAACAATTGGGTCGGGTAGTCGTCCACCGGCAGTATGTTCAAGTTCTCGAGTAACTCGGGAAACACTCGCTTGGTGATGACCCGGTTCTCGATCATGTAAGACACGCCGGACGGCACCCGCAAATTGTCTTCCAGTACGTGAACCACGCCGTCGCCGTCGCGTACCAAATCGCTACCGCAGATATTGGCCCAAACCCCGAACTTGGGCTTGAACCCGACACATTCCGGCCGAAAATTGCTGGAACTCGCAATCAATTCGGTCGGCACCACGCCGTCCTTGATGATCTGCCGCTCGTTATAAACATCGTCGATGAAGTGGTTCAATGCCCGCAAACGCTGCCGCAAGCCGGCGTCAATGCCCCGCCACTCCTGAAAATCGATTAAGCGCGGAATGATGTCGAACGGCCAAGCCCGGTCGATGTTGCCTTCGTCGCTATAGACGGTGAAGGTAATACCCATCTCCAATATCGCCGCCTCGGCGGCCGACAGGCGCCCCTTGATGGCTTCCATGCCCAAGGATTGCAAGTACTGACTCAAAGTGGCGCACGTTTGACGCGGCTGGCCGCCACCATCCATCATTTCGTCGTAGGCTTGGTTGGCGCGGTATTGCGCCCATATCGATTGCTCGGACTTCATGCGGGCATCCCTGGTTATCGCTATTATGGTGCCGGACCGCACTAAGTTGGCGCACAAAAGCCGATTCCGGACTCACCCCGCGCCGTTTGCGCGGGTTTCATTTCGTCAATGCAAGCCTGATGCCAAAAAGCCCGGAAAAAGCGCGGTATTCACCAAAGCTGTGCATATTGCCAACAGCTGCCCAAAAATCGGACAATCGAACCACCGCTACGGATACTGGCGGTCGGAAACACACGAAAATGCCGCCCCTCGCTGCCACATCGTTGCCCGCCCGCCCGCGGGTCTCCCGATATACACTTAGGCGCGAAATTTGCTGTCGCTTAGCTTATCGTTCGTCAACTCAGGACCGCCATTGACTCCGCGCTCACCCCGACCCAGCAAAAATCGCTCGGCTTCCCACCGCAAATTGCGCCAAACGACTTAAACCGGCAAACTAAGCCCATGAGCCAGTTATTGCTAGAAGAAGCGTTATCCCCCGGCTATCGTCTGAACCCCAGCGTCTACGACGAAATGCTCGACAAATCCGGTCGCGTCCGGCCGCATTGGCGGCATTTGATGGAGGCTCTGCAACAGTTGGGACCCGAGGAACTGGCTCACCGGTATCGCGAAGCGCTACGGCTGTTGCGTGAGAACGGTGTCACCTATAACGTCTACGGCGATCCGGACGGCCTGAACCGACCTTGGCAGCTCGACCCGGTACCCTTCGTCGTTTCCGGCAACGAGTGGTTCGATATCGAAGCCGGCCTGTTGCAACGCGCCGAATTGCTGAATCTGGTATTGGCCGACTTGTACGGCCCGCGCACGCTGATCAAAAAGAACCTGTTGCCGCTGGAGCTGATATACAACCACGGCGGCTTCCTGCGCGCTTGCGATCAAGTGCGCTTGCCGGGCGAGCAACAATTGGTATTGTATGCCGCCGATTTGGCGCGCGGCCCCGACAACAAGATGTGGGTACTGGGCGACCGCACCCAAGCGCCGTCGGGCGCCGGTTACGCATTGGAAAACCGTTTGGCGATGTCGCGGGTATTGCCGAGCCTGTTTCGAGATGCTCAGGTCCACCGACTGGCCCGATTCTTTCAGGCGCTACGGGCCGGCCTGAACGCGATCGCTCCGCAAACCGCCCACACGCCGATGGTGGTGGTACTGACCCCCGGCCCGCTCAACGAAACTTTTTTCGAACACGC
Organism: Methylomonas sp. MS20; assembly: GCF_050275925.1. Taxonomy (NCBI): domain Bacteria; kingdom Pseudomonadati; phylum Pseudomonadota; class Gammaproteobacteria; order Methylococcales; family Methylococcaceae; genus Methylomonas; species Methylomonas sp. MS20. Next base: position 1,135,817 of record NZ_CP189962.1, on the reverse strand, counting down.
CTACCTGGCGTCCTACCTGGGCTACCCACTGGTGCAAGGCGACGACCTGACCGTCCGCGACGGTTATGTCTGGCTAAAATCGCTCACCGGTTTGCAACGGGTCGACGTGATTCTGCGCCGGGTAGACGACAATTATTGCGACCCGCTGGAACTGCGCGAAGATTCGCGCCTGGGCGTGCCCGGCCTTTTGGAAGCGGCCAGACGCGGCAATGTCGCGATCGCCAATCCGCTCGGCAGCGGGATTCTGGAAAACCCCGGTCTGTTGGCCTTCCTGCCCGGTATCGCACAACACTTTCTCGGCCAACCGTTAAAGCTGAATTCGATCGCCACCTGGTGGTGCGGTCAGGCCGGCGAATTGTCCTATGTCCTCGCCAATCTGAAACGTCTGGTCATCAAACCGATTTACCGGCAACCCGGCGAACACGCGGTGTTCGGCCACCAGCTCAGCAAGTCGCAGCTGGAGGTCTGGCGCGAGCGTATCCGAGCCCGCCCCGCCTTTTACGTCGCCCAGGAATACGAAAGTTTCTCGACCGTGCCGTCGATGGTCGGCGAAGGCTTCGAACCGCGCCAGGCCTTGCTGCGTTGTTTCGCGGTGGCCAGGGCCGGCGGCTACGCACTGATGCCCGGAGGCCTGACCCGTAGCGCGCCCAACTATGGCGACGTTTACATTACCAATCAACTCGGCAGCATCAGCAAGGATACTTGGGTCATAGCCACCGAACCGCAATCCCCGCCGGCCAGCGCCGGCCCGGCCAGCGCCGGCGGACCTCCCGGATTGCGCAATGCCTTGCCGAGCCGAGCCGCCGACAATATTTTTTGGGTGGGCCGCAATGCGGAACGCGCCGAAGGCTGCGTGCGTCTGTTGCGGGCGACGTTGAAGCGGTTGGTGATTAACCCGGACAGCGACCATCCCGACTATCCGCCCAGCCTGCATCGCCTGCTGCACTGCGTCACGAGTCTGACCGGTAGTTATCCCGGCTTCTTCGGCAAGAAAGCGGACGACAAGCTCCTGCGCGCGCCTGAGCCGGAACTGCTGGCCTTGATGCAGGACGATACCCGACCCGGCAGCCTGCCCAATTCGGTGCGGGGCTTGCAACAAGCCGGCTACGCGGTGCGGGATTTATGGTCGTCCGATACTTGGCGGGTTATCGACGAAATTGGCGAGCAAATCGCCGACACCAAACGCGCCGGTAAAACCGGTTTGTGGACGATGCAAGAGCACCTGGATCAACTGGTCACGTCGCTGTCCGCATTCAGCGGTTTGGTGATGGAAAGCATGACGCGAGGCAACGGTTGGTTGTTTTTGGACATCGGCCGTCGCCTGGAGCGGGGTCTGCAATTGATTTCGGTGTTGCGGACCGGATTTGCCGAGCCGCTGCCGGAAGGCGCGGAAACCAGACTGATCGAGACCTTGCTGGAGTGTAGCGACAACTTGATCTGTTATCGGCAACACTACCGCAGCAACCCGGAATTGGCGTCGTTTTTGGAGCTGCTGGTACTGGACCCCAACAATCCGCGTTCGCTGGCGTATCAAATCGCCCGCTTGCAGGAGCATGCCGACAAGTTGCCGAGGGAAACCGAAACCGGCCGGCTCGGCCCAGCGCAGCGCTTGATGCTGGAAGCCAACTGCATACTGAATCTGACCGACATCGACACTTGGCTGGTCGTCGAGAAATCCGGCGTGCGGGAGACCCTGGATCAACAACTCAGCCGGATTTATGCGTTGCTGGCGGCGTTATCGGATACGCTGACCGCCGGCTATTTCCGTCACGGCGACACGCCGCAATCGCTGTCTTGAGGCAGGAGGCCGCATGCGCTACCGCGTTACCCATACCACCCGTTACCGTTATCGCGACATGGTAGCCCTGTCTTACAACGAAGTCAGGATGCAGCCCCGCGCGTGCCCGCACCAACAACTGCTGGCCTCGACGCTGGAAATCAGCCCCAAGCCCAGCGATTACCGACTGCGCAGCGATTTTTTCGGCAACAGGGTCACCTGGTTTTCAATCCGAGAACCCCATCGGGAATTCGCGGTCACCGCCATTAGCGATATTGTCGTCTCCCCGGCGCCGGCCCAGTTGGACTGGTGCGAATCGGCCGATTGGGAAAGCGTCAAGGCGGCACTGTCCGCCGATACCGGCGAAGCGATGCAGGAGGCCCGCCAATTCTCTCTGACGTCGCCCTATATCCCGCCCTCGGCGGACCTAGCCGAGTATGCCGGCGCGTCTTTCACGCCCGGCCGACCGTTGATCGAAGCGGTTCACGATTTGATGCAGCGTATCTTCCGCGACTTTACTTTCGATCCGCATTTCAGCAATCTGGCGACCCCACTGAGCGAAGTGCTCGAGCATCGGCGCGGAGTCTGTCAAGATTTCGCCCACCTGGCGATTGGTTGCATCCGCTCGCAAGGCTTGGCGGCCCGGTATGTCAGCGGCTATATCGAAACCCTACCGCCGCCGGGCGTCGAAAAATTGATCGGCGCCGACGCCTCGCACGCGTGGTTTTCGGTGTTTCTGCCGGAACTGGGCTGGCTGGATTTCGACCCCACCAACAATCAACTGCCCGGCGACCGCCATATTACCGTGGCCTGGGGCCGCGACTACGGCGACGTCGCACCGCTGAAGGGCGTGATTTTCGGCGGCCAGAATCACGAATTGACAGTCTCCGTCTCCGTAGAAAATCTCGAACCTGACGCAGTCGGCATTCGCGGCAACCCGACAAGCGCCGCCGCCGATAACCCGGCTAAAATAACCCCTTTGAATCCAACTCCTCCGATTCCATGAATATCCTACACAAAGCTCATCCCTGGCACGGCATCGCTCCCGGCGATAGCGCTCCGGACATCGTCACCGCATTTATCGAAATCGTGCCGTCCGATACCGTCAAATATGAGATCGACAAACACAGCGGCTATCTGAAAATCGACCGACCTCAGAAATTTTCCAATATGATTCCGACCCTGTACGGCTTTATCCCGCGCACCTATTGCGCTGAAAAAATCGCCGAATATGCAGCCGTGCAATCCGGCCGGCCGGTCAGCAAGGGCGACGGCGACCCGTTGGATATTTGCGTACTCAGCGAACGTAGCGTGACGCACGGCGACATCTTGCTGCAAGCAATACCGATCGGCGGTTTCCGCCTGTTGGACGGTGGCGAGGCCGACGACAAGATCATCGCGGTGATGAAGGGCGACGAGTTTTACCGGCAATGGCGCGACGTTTCCGATTGTCCGGAATCCTACATCAACCGTCTGAAACACTACTTTTTGACTTACAAACACCTACCCAGCGAGAAAAGCGTTTGCGAAATTACTCACGTCTACGGTAGACAGGAAGCGCACGAAGTGATTAAACGGTCGATGGCCGACTACCAATACCATTTCGGCTGCCAAGACGACGGCTAGTGCAACCCGCTCGCCGTTTTATCCGTGCAAAGGCCGCCGGTAAGACCCGGCGACCTTCATTCAGGAAAAACCGCTTCGATCCGCGGAACTCAAACCACGCTAACTTCAGCCGCGTCGTGGCTTAAAACTTGACCGGCGCTATCGATTTCGATGCGGCGCGGCTTCATCGCTTCCGGCACTCGCTTAGTCAAGCGCACGGTCAGAATGCCGTCGCGGTAATGGGCGCCCGCCACTTCAATGTGTTCGGCCAAATTGAAGCGTCGCTCAAAATTACGACTGACAATGCCTTGGTGCAAAAAATGCCGTTTATCGCCCGCCCGTGGTTTTTCGCCCTTAACGGTCAACACCTTGTTTTCGGTTTCGATAGTGAGTTGTTCCGGGGAGAAACCAGCTACCGCTAAACTGATCGCGTACTGTTTATCCTCGACGAGTTCAATGTCGTAAGGTGGGTAATCGTAGTTGGCCCGATCGGTTTGCAAAATCCCGTCCAGCATAGCGGCCCATTGGCCGGAAGCCAGGTTAGGACGATATATTGGGGTGTATTCGACTCGCATCATTCCATCCTCCTAAATTTCAAGATCACGGTTACCGAACCGGCTAACGGTTCGTCCGACTTGGATTTAGGAGCACTTTGCAAAATTTCAAGTCCTAAAATAGGCGATTGACTATCCGTCAAGCGAAAAAAAGGTCAGGCCGCCTTGACTGCGCGGCCCGACCGAGAGGGAACGACTAAAATGCGCGGCCAGGCTTGACGCCGAGCTTTCTCAAAATAATCGCCAGAGGACAAAAACCAGTGAATGCGGCTTGCAGCAGGTTCGCACCGACAAAGGCGGTAAACCATAACCAATTCGGCGAATGCCAATGCGCCAAGGCCAGGCTCGACAAGATGAACGAACCGGCAAACGCCATCACCCAGCGATCGATGGACATAAGGACCTCCTATTTCAAACGCACCACACCCATGAATTTCAACATCATTCGTTCGTAGAAGGGTTCGCTAATGCCTTTTCTAACCTTGCGCATAAAGTATTTTTCGAACGCAATCTTCGCCAGATGCACCCACTTGCCATGAGCCGACCAAGTGGTGTTACGCGGTGGAATCTGCGGTACGGCCAAGAAGGCAACGCCGCTATCGCCCAGGTCCGCCAGACACAACGCGCTCAAACTCGGTTTGTCGGTCGGCTGTTTGCCGGCCAATTCGTCACGGATATTGTGCGCGGTCGCGGTGACCATCGATTCGATCATGTAACCGGTTTTCGGGGTCCCGGTCGGCACCGGGGTTTTTTCAACCGGCGGCAGGGCCACGCAAACGCCGACCGAGTAAACATTTTTATAGGTCGGGTTACGTTGATACTCATCGACGATGACAAAGCCGCGCGGGTTGGTCAGGCCTTCGGCGCCGCAGTGGCGTACCGCGTCGACACCGGTGAAAGCCGGCAGCATCATCGAATGCTTGAACGGCACCTCGTGCTTTTTCTTTTCGTTGCCGTCGTCGTCAACTTCGGTGACATACATCATGCCCTGTTCAATTTTGTCGACCTTGGCGTTGGTGATCCATTTGATGGTCTTATCGCGCAAAGCGCTTTCCAATAACCCTTTGGTATCGCCGACGCCACCCAAGCCCAAATGGCCGATGTAGGGTTCGGAAGTCACGAAGGTCATCGGTACTTTGTCGCGAATCTTGCGTTTGCGCAATTCGGTTTCGATAATCATCAGGTATTCGTAGGCGGGACCGAAACAGGATGCGCCCTGGACCGCGCCGATGACAATCGGGCCGGGGTCGTCCATGAAGCGGTCCCAATCATCGGAGGCCAATGCGGCGTGATCGACGTGGCAAACCGACGAGGTATGCCCGCCGTGCGGCCCCAAACCGGGCACTTCGTCGAAGGCCAAACGAGGTCCGGTGGCGATCACCAAAAAGTCGTATTCCACCGACGTGCCGTCCGCCAGATCGACTTTATTATTGGCCGGATCGACTTTACTGGCGGACTTCTGTATGAAGTTGATGCCTTTCTTGGCCATCACCGGCGCCAATTCGATTTTCAAATCTTCCGGCTTGCGCCATTTCGGCGGTATCCACGGGTTCGAAGGGACGAAGTGGAACGTCGGGGTGTCGGATATCACGACCACTTCGTGAGCCTTGCCGACGATTTCCTTCATTTCATACGCCATCGGCACGCCACCGATGCCCGCGCCTAATACTACGATTCTTGCCATGACATGCTCCTCTCGCTGATGTCTAAACGAATACGCGGCCGAGTCTATCGTTATTCTTTATCGTGTTATAAAAGCCACCGACCGTGCGAAACCTAGAATATTAGAATTTTCTAACATACGCAACCAAAATCTACCCTTCCTCGAATCCGGACCTCACCCGAATTGTCCGTAACTATAGAAGATTGTTACATTCGCGCACTCGCGGTGGGTATTCGTGGGCGCGACACACTTTGGCCTTGGATCAAGTCTGGGTACAATGCGACATCCCAGCAAATTTCCGGAATAACGATATGGCCGACCAAGACGATAGCGAACAAATCTGGCGCGAAAAACTCAGCCCCGAGCAATACCACGTCTGCCGAGAAAAAGGTACCGAACCGCCGTTCACCGGCAAGTATACCGATTGCGAGGAGGCTGGCGTCTATCGTTGCGTGTGTTGCGGCGAACCCTTGTTTTCGTCCGATCAAAAATTCCACTCCGGCTGCGGCTGGCCCAGCTTCTGGGCTCCCATCGCCGGCGAAAGTCTGGAGCAGTCGCTCGATACCAGTCACGGCATGCGTCGCATCGAAGTCACCTGTCGCTCCTGCGGTGCCCACCTCGGCCATGTTTTCCCGGACGGTCCGCAACCGACCGGTCAGCGTTATTGCATCAACTCGGTTGCGTTGGATCTAGAAAAGTCATGACCTCTCCGCAACTCGCTCAAGATTTACTGGATTTCATCGACGCCAGCCCCAGCCCCTGGCACGCGGCTGCCACCATGGAACAGCGCCTGCTGTCGCGCGGTTTCCAAAAACTGGAGGAAAGCGCAGTCTGGCCGTTAAGCCTTGGCGGCCGATATTATGTGATTCGAGACGCTTCGTCCATCGTTGCGTTCATCGTCGGCGCCGCCGCGCCGGCCGAAGCCGGATTCAAGATCCTTGGCGCCCATACCGATTCTCCGGGTTTGCGGGTAAAGCCACGACCGGTCGTCGACAGCGATCGATTCGTACGCATTGCCGTCGAAGTTTATGGCGGGCCGATCTTAGCCACTTTCGCCGACCGCGATTTAAGTCTGGCCGGACGCATCGCTTACCGCGACGGCGATGGTAGCGTGACCACGACGCTGGTCCGATTTGCCGAGCCGCTGTTGCGTCTGCCGAACCTGGCCATCCATATGAACCGCGCCGTCAACGAGGATGGCCTCAAACTGAATAAACAAACGGAGCTGCCGCTGCTGCTAGCCAATCTGCCGGGCGATAGCCCGGCAAACGACGTGTTTTACGGCCTACTGGAATCGGCTTCCGGCTTGACGGAGGACCAAATTTTAAGCTGGGAGCTCAACGTCCACGACAGCCAAAAAGGTGCGTTCTGGGGCGCGGATCGACAATTCATCGCCGACAGCCAACTCGACAATTTGGCGTCCTGCCACGCCGGCCTGACCGCCTTGCTGAATTGCCGGGAACAACTCGTGGCGGCTACCCGGGTATGCGCCTTTTTCGACCACGAAGAAGTCGGCAGCGAAAGCAACAAGGGCGCGGCCGGCAGCTTCCTGGCCGACGTTCTGTCTCGAATTGCCGGGGCATGCGGCGATCGGCCAGACAATTATCCGCGCGCGCTGGCTCAAAGTTTTCTGGTCAGCGCCGACATGGCGCACGCCTACCAGCCCAATTTTCCGGCCGCCTACGAGCCGGGCCATAAAATCCTGGTCAATCACGGACCGGTGATTAAGATCAACGTCAATCACCGCTACGCCAGCGAATGCGTATCCGAGGCGATTTTCGCCCAGTTCTGCCAACAGGCCGGCGTGCCCTTTCAAAAGTACGCGCATCGCGGCGATCTGCCCTGCGGCAGCACGATAGGTCCGATCACCTCCGCCAAGCTGGGTATACGTAGCGTCGATGTCGGCTCGCCGATGTGGGCGATGCACAGCGCCAGGGAAAGCGCCGGCGTCGCCGACCACGCTTACATGGTCGGCGCACTGGAGGTTTTTTTCAGCAACCCTTAGTATTTCTACTATTCTTGCCGTGTACTCTTGCCCGGTAGAGAATAATTTTGTTTCCGATCTTTTCGTCCCACTGCAATGTTGCATTGCAGCGTGCAGCGTTTTACGCCAAATCAGCGCTCGTCTGTGGCTGGGTGTTAAGTACAGCGCACGCCGACGAACCGAATCTGGAATACAAAATCAAGGCCGCTTACCTTTACAATTTCACCAAATTCATCACTTGGCCAAACAACCCTGGGCCGTCGTTCAACATTTGCTTGATTGGCGACAACCCGTTCGGCAATCTGCTCGACACGCTGGAGACCAAAACGGTCGCCGACAAACCTATCCGTTTGCGCCACCTCGATTCCCTAAAACAGGCGCAGGATTGCCAGATTCTGTACGCCGAAAAGACCGAACAACGCATCGACATCAATCTGACCGGCGTCTTGCTAGTCGGCAACCTCGGTAAAACGCTGACAGTCAGTAGCCAGCCCTTCTTCGCCGAATCCGGCGGCATGATAGGTTTCGTGCTCGACGATGAAAAAGTGCGCCTGCATATCAACTTAAAGGCTTTGAAGCAAAGCGGACTATCGATCAGCGCTAAACTGATCGAAGTCGCCACGTTGGTGGAAGGAGGCGGCCGTGAATAAATGGTTTACCGCCCTCTCCATTAAAACGAAGCTGCTGACAATCGCGGTGACCTCCGCCCTATTTTCGATGTTGCTGGCACTGGTCATTCTCGTCACGATCAATGCCGCCGACGTCAAGCGCAAGGCTCAAGACGATCTGCAGGCCGTCGCCAGTCTGATCGCCAACCGCAGCGTGGCCGCGGTGATGTTCGACGACGCCGGCGTCGCCAAGGAAAACCTGATTTCGTTGAACAGTTTTCCGGACTTGCGTAGCGCTTGCGTTTACGTCAAGAAAGGTCATCTGTTTACCTCACTGGACAATCAGGCCCTACCCTGCCCGGACGTTGCCTACGGTCTGCATACCCATTACGACAATTTGATGCTGTATGTATACCAGGCGATGGTGGTTGACAGCGAAGAAATCGGGGCAGTGTATCTGGCCTCGGACTTGAGTGCGGCGATTTGGCGAGAACTGAAATTCGTCAGCTTGATTATTGCGGTTCTCTTCGTCGCGTTGTTCATCACCTTTTTGCTGACTGTCCCACTGTTGAATCGAGTCGCATTGCCGGTCGCCCAGCTCGCCAAAACCGCGCAGAGAGTCAGCCAAGATCACGATTATTCGCTACGAGCCGAAAAGCACAGCAGCGACGAAATGGGCATTCTGGTCGATGCCTTCAACGACATGCTCGACACCGTAGAAACCCAAAACAAAGCCTTAATCGCGGTCAAAAACAATTACCAGGCGCTCTACGACAACAATCCGACCATGGTCTTCAATCTGGACATGCAAGGCCGCATCGTATCGGTCAACCGCTTCGGCGCGAAGCAATTGGGCTTGGGCGTCGAAGAATTACAAGGCTGCGCGATCAGCAACTTCTCGCATCCGGACGATGCCGCCGGTTTCGAACAGTTTTTCGAGACTTGCCGCCACCACCCGGAACTGATTCATCGCCAGGAAAGCCGCAAAATTTGCCGCAACGGCAACGTGATTTGGGTCAGGGAAACCGCGCGCCTGGTCACCGACGAGTCCAACTTCCAGCGCTTGTTACTGGTCTGCGAGGACATCACCGAAACCCGCCGGCTGTCGGAAAAAATCGCCTATCAGGCCAGCCACGACGAACTGACCGGTCTGGTCAACCGGCGCCAATTCGATATTCACATCCAGAGTTTGGTGTCTCAAGCCGAAATCGACGAGAGCGAGCACGTACTCTGCTACCTGGATTTGGACCAATTCAAGATCGTCAACGATACCTGCGGTCATTTGGCGGGCGACGAACTGCTGCGCCAATTGGGCGAGGTCCTGCGCCACCAGGTCCGTAAGACCGACATTTTGGCTCGACTGGGCGGCGACGAGTTCGGCATTTTGATGTCGCATTGTTCGGTCGAGCAAGCCTTCTCGACCTGCGAGAAACTGCGCAACATCATTTGCGACTTTCAGTTTGCCTGGGAAAATCGTAGCTTTAATATCGGCGTCAGCGTCGGTATCGCTCCGATCAATCTGACCAGCGGCAATGCGGTCGACATACTCAAGGAAGCCGACGCCGCCTGCTACGCCGCCAAGGAAAAAGGACGGAACCGCGTCCACGTCTTCAGCCCCGACGACGAAGAATTGACGTTGCGACAAGGCGAAATGCAATGGGTCGAAAAAATCCGGATGGGGATAGAACAAAACCGTTTCCAACTTTACGGTCAGTTAATCGTGCCGATTGCCTCGAACGACGAAGGGCTGCATTTCGAAACGCTGATCCGCTATATCGACGAACAGGGCAAAGTCATTCCCCCCGGCGCGTTCCTGCCGGCCGCCGAGCGTTACAACATTGCTCCACCGTTGGACCGATGGGTCATTTCCCGTTTGTTCGAGCATTTGGCAACCACTCCGAACCTGCTGGAACGCCTGGAAATGTGCTCGGTCAACCTGTCCGGCCTGTCGATGTCCGACGAAACGATGCTGACCTTTATCGACGAGCAGTTTCAAAAATGGCATATTCCGACGCATAAGATATGCTTTGAAATTACTGAAACCGCCGCCATCAGCAATTTGTCCTACGCCCGCCAGTTCATTAATTCCTTGCGTACCAAGGGTTGCCTGTTTTCGCTGGACGACTTCGGCAGCGGCTTGTCTTCATTTGCATATCTAAAAAACCTTCCTGTGGACTTTTTGAAAATCGACGGCCTATTCGTCAAGGATATTTTGGAAGACCGGGTCGATTTGACCATGGTCAAATCGATCAATGAAGTCGCTCATGTGATGAGCAAGAAAACCATCGCCGAATTCGTCGAAAACCGCGATATTTTCGAGTTGTTGAAAACCTTAGGCGTCAATTACGCCCAGGGTTACGGCATTGCTAAACCGGTACCCTTGGAAGAACTATGAGTCAGCCCAAACCCAACGTCTTCGGCAAACGGTGCGTAGTGCCGGCCGTGTTGCTATGCGGCCTCGGTCAACCAGCCCAGGGTCAAGACCAGAGCATGACCGACTTGCTCGAACTGTCACCGGCCGAGCTGGCCAATATTTCGGTCAGCATTGCCTCGGGGACCGCCAAATCGGTATCGCAATCCGCCGCGGTCACGACTGTGATTACCGCCGACCAAATCAGCGCGATGGGCGCCACCGAGCTGCACGAAGTGCTGGAAACCGTGCCCGGCATGCACGTCAGTATTCAACCGGTCACCAACGATTACACCTATACGATGCGCGGCATGCGTAATCAAACCAACTCGGAAGTCTTGCTGATGTTGAACGGCACCCGGTTTTCGATTCCTTATCAGGGCTCGCACATGGCGGGGATGATCGTACCGGTCGAAAACATTCAGCGTGTCGAAGTCATTCGCGGGCCGGGCTCGGCCTTGTACGGCGCCGACGCCTTCGCCGGCGTCATCAATATCGTCACGAAAAAAGCCGGCGACCTCAACGGTACCACGCTAGGCGCGCGCGGCGGTAGCGCCGACCGCACCAGCACCTGGGCGCAGCACGGCGGCCATTACGGCGAATGGGATGTTGCCGGTAGCCTGCAATATAGCCATAGCGGGATCAATCCGGATCGTATCGTGGCGGCCGATGCTCAAACCGCATTGGATAACGCGCTGAACACGCACGCGTCTCAGGCACCCGGCGCCATGCAGACTGCCGGCGAGCGCTGGAACGCTCATCTGAATTTACAGCGCCAACACTGGGATTTGAACTTTTGGGCTTACAACCAGTCCGTTGGCTTCCCGGCCGGCGCCAGCGGCGCGTTGGATAATAGCGGCACGCTGGACGGCGCCCATTATTTAGGTGACGTCCGTTACTCGACCGAGAACGACCTGGAAAATTGGGAACTGCAATTTCACACCAGTTTTCTGCACACCGATTTGAACGGAAATAGCCGTAACTTTCCAGTAGGCACGGTTTTACCTATCGATGGGAACGGTAACCTAGCCGTGGATGCCAACGGCAATCTCAACCCCGCCACCTTAGTCAACTTTGTGTCGTTTCCAAATGGCATGCGTTTCGTCCCCGGTATCAAAAATACCGTCCCGAGCACCGAACTGACCAGTATTTACAAAGGGTTCGAAAACCACCTGATCCGATTGATCACCGGCTTCCGTTACGAGGAATTGAATGTCAGCGAACTGCGCAATTACGGCATCGGCGTCATCGACGGCCAGCAATTAGTCGTCAACGGCGACCTGACCGACGTCACCGGCACGCCCTACGCCTTCATGAACGACACCCATCGATCGATCTGGTCGGTCGCGTTGCAGGACGAATGGCAGATCTCCAAGAATTGGCAATTGACGGCCGGCTTGCGTTACGACGAATATTCGGATTTCGGCGGTACTTTGAACCCAAGAGCCGCGTTGGTTTGGGATATTAACGACGATCTAACCGGCAAATTGTTGTACGGTCAGGCCTACCGCGCACCTAGCTTCGTCGAGCAATATCAGAAAAATAATCCGCTGTTCGTCGGCAATGCCTCGTTGAGTCCGGAGACGATAGAAACCACCGAGTTGGCTTTCGATTACCGCCCCTGGAAGAGCCTGCGAACCACATTGAATGTCTATTACTACGAAATCAACGACTTAATCGGCGGCAAATTAACCAATCAGGGCGCCACGCTGTCCGAGGTCAACAATCCCGGTCAAGATGGGTTGGGCAGCGAATTCGAATGGGATTGGAAATTCTACGACGACTGGAATTTGCGTGGCAATTACGCTTGGCAATACTCGGTCGACCGAGCCACCCAACGGCGAGTCAGCAACGTCCCAGAACACCATGTTTACACCGCATTGTCCTGGAACTTTCATCCCAAATGGCAAATTCAGACCCAAGTCAATTGGGTCGGGCATCGGCTTAGCGATATCGGAGATAACCGGGTGTTAAAAGACTACCAAACCGTGGACTTGACGTTAAACGCCAAAAAACTGATGGGATCGCTCGATTTGACCGCGTCGGTACGCAACCTGTTCGACAGTCAGGGCAAGGAACCGGCCATCGCTAGTTATCCCTACAACTTACCGATTTCGGCCCAAACCTTCTACTTCGAAGCCGCTCTGCATTTTTAAACCGCTAGCCGCCACGCCGATTGCAGCCACTAACCAATATTCGACCAATTAAACGCTAAGCACCAGATTATTCTGACTGATGACGTCCAGCAAACGACCGACCATTCTTCGGCTCACCCAGGCCTCGCCGTCGGCAACAACCTGAATCATTTTCGCCAGATAGCCACTCAACGGACCGCTGTTTTGGTAGCCTCGACTGCCGGCAAGCAGACAATTCAAGATGCGGTCCTCGCCGATCTCGTCGCCGATCACCACGATCTTGCTGGCAGGACTCGCATTCAACAACAAGCCGATATAGTCCGGAGTTTCATCGCCCCGCAACGAGAAGCTCAGTAAAATCAAGCTGGGCTGCTGGGCCTCGGCGGCATTCAAAGCCTGTATTTCGTCGTTATAAAACGAAACGTCTTCCTCGGACATCAGCAACAATGGCGGGATCTGTCCGGTATTATCGACTACGTGGATTTTCATAACCTAAGGATGCTTAAAATTGCGAACACGCCCGCTCGATTACCGCTAGCCGGCCCCCCACCATACGAAATTGCGTGTCCGTCACGGAAAAAACTCAGTCAGCCAACTCGACAAATCCATGCAATCCGCGCTTGGAGTCCGCAGCCAGCCAGTCTTTTAAGTATTGCAGCTCTTCGCTGGATTGCAATTCATCAAGGCATTTTTTATGCCGAAGCAAGCGGAAAGCCGCGGACAATAATTTCAGCCGATCGCCGACGATGCCCGCCCGGCGCAAGCCTACCAAATTCAAGCGATAGTGTTTGGCCGGCCGGCCACCGATTAGCATAAAAGGCAGCACGTCCATATTAATGCCCGTTGTACCTTGAACAATCGCGTAAGCACCGACCCGGCAGAACTGATGCACCACGACGGCGCCACCCATGAATACATTCTTGCCGATATCGACATGCCCGCCGATCGCCACGTTATTGGCGAAAATGGTTTTGTCGCCTACCGAACAATCGTGCGCGACATGACTGTTGTTCATGAAATAACAGCCGGAGCCGATCTTGGTGCTTCCGCCCGGTTTGGTGGCTCTGTGCGCGGTAAATCCCTCGCGAAACGCATTGTCGTCGCCGATTTCCAGCCACGATGCCGTCGCCGGATCAAACCCGAGATCCTGAGGCAAACCACCCAGCACCGCTTGAGGATGCACGATATTCCTGGCACCCATTTTGACCCAACCATGCACCACGGCGTGCGCACCGACTTCGCAACCGGCACCGATCTCCGCCCCCGCTTCGATCACCGCGAACGGCCCAACCCGAACGTCCTTGGATAAGCTGGCATCGGGTGAAACAAAAGCCGTGGGATGAATCAGAGCGGTCATGGTTAGCCTCGCGGATGGTGTTGAGTGTGTAATTCTTTCAGCCTTTGCTGAGCGACGTGAGTGTATATCTGAGTAGTCGATAAGTCGGAGTGTCCAAGCAGCATTTGTACCGCCCGCAAATCCGCGCCGTGATTAAGAAGATGGGTAGCAAACGCATGGCGTAACGTATGCGGAGACAGGGGTTTATCGATGCCGGCTACCGCAGCGTAACGCTTGATCAAATACCAAAATGCCTGACGAGTCATGCCCTCGCCGCGCTTGGTGACGAACAGAAAATCACTTTGCCTACCCGCCAACAAGGCCAAACGCGGACCAGCGAAATAGCGCTCTAGCCAGTCCAGCGCGTCTTCACCGACCGGCACTAGTCGTTCCTTGCCGCCCTTGCCCATCACTCGCACCCATCCCTGCCTCAAATTGAGCTGGGCGAACGTCAATTCGACCAGCTCGGATACGCGCAATCCGGTCGCGTAAAGAACTTCCAACATCGCCCGATCGCGAAACCCCAACAATTCGCCTATCTCCGGCGCCTCGATCAATCGTTCCACATCCCGCTCGCTCAGCGTATCAGGCAATGGCCGCCCCAGTTTCGGCGCATCGATCAGTTGGGTAGGATCGCGCTCGATCCGTTGCTCGCGCAGCCAATAACCATAAAAACGCCGCAAACACGATAACAACCGGGCCGCCGAACGATTGCCGGTACCTTGTGCATGGCGCGCCGCCAAAAACCCCTTAATGTCGGTCTGATCGACCTCAAGCAAATGTTTATCCTTGAGCCACCTTGAAAACTGTTTTAGATCGCTAGCGTAAGCCGCCAACGTATTGTCGCTAAGACCTAATTCCAACCACAGGGCGTTCAAAAACGCCTCGACCACTTGAGCGGAATTCATGGCCTCGGTTACTTCTGCATCCTGGATGCTTCGTAGTTTAGCAAGCGGCTTTTCAACGCCAGATAATCACCGGAAGTCTCTCCCATGAATCCACCCAAACCGGATTTGGCAACGACACGATGGCAGGGGATCAAACCGGCATACGGATTGTCTCGGCAGGCGCCGGCAACCGCTCTCGGCCCGGAACCCAATTCCGCGGCAAGTTCGGCGTACGTTTTGGTCTTACCTGGCGGAATATCCAACAAGGCTCGCCAAACCCGGTTACGGTGTGCGCTACCGCGCGCCAGCATGGTCACATTCAATTCGACAAACTCCGGCTCCGTTAGAAACGCTACGAAAGGCTTTGCCAACGAAGAAACCGCCTCGCGTACCGACTCAGTCCGCCAAGACGCATCGACGACGACATCGCCAGTCATCGTGACGATTAAATTAGCTTCGCAAAATGGCACGGCGATGACACAGGTTTCGCCCTCCGCGACAGCCTCCCAACGAATGTGTAACGTCATCGTTGACTCCCAATGTCCGACAAAAAAAAAGGCAGCGAATCGGCTGCCTTTTTTGATGACTCTGCTTAACGCCGAGTCGCCGCCTCACCATTAAGACAGTCGTTCTTTAATACGAGCGGCTTTACCGGTCAGGTCGCGCAGATAATACAGCTTGGCTCGACGCACATCCCCACGGCGTTTGACTTCGATACTGCTGACGGCGGGGCTATGAGTTTGGAACACTCGCTCGACGCCGACACCGTGGGAAATTTTTCTAACGGTGAACGCTGAATTCATGCCGCGATTTCGTTTGGCGATAACTATACCTTCGAAAGCCTGCAATCTTTCCCGCTCGCCGTCCACAACCCGAACCTGAACCACGACAGTGTCGCCTGGGCCGAATTCTGGCACGTTTTGTTTAAGCTGAGCCGCTTCCAACTCTTCAATAATTTTACTCATAACCACACCCTATTAAACAATTTCATTTCTAAATTCACTCAACAAAGCCTCCTGCTCTGCCGTCAAGTTCAAACTCCGGAGTAGCTCCGGACGCCGCATCCACGTGCGGCCCAGCGCTTGTTTCAAACGCCAGCGCTTGATCGCCGCATGATTTCCGCCAAGCAACACATCCGGCACATCACCGAACTCGCCATGCTCCGGCCTCGTATAGTGGGGGCAATCCAACAAGCCATCCACATGAGAATCTTGCTTTGCCGACTCATCATCCCCCAATACGCCGGGAAGCAAGCGGGTCACCGCATCAATAACAATCAGCGCGGCAAGCTCTCCGCCACTGATAACATAGTCGCCGATAGACCACTCTTCATCGCATTCTTGAACGACAAATCGCTCATCGACACCTTCATAGCGTCCGGCCACCAATATCAACTGTTCGAATCGACTGGCCTCATGCAACAAATTTTGCGAAATCACTCGCCCCTGCGGGCTCAAATACACGACTTTAGTGCCACCTCCGGCGCAACCGGCTAGCTTTGCCGAGGCAACCGCGTCACGTAGAGGCTGGTATTTCATTACCATGCCCGGACCGCCACCGTAAGGCCTGTCGTCGACCGTTTTATGTCGGTCTTGAGTAAAATCTCGAGGATTCCAAACAGCAAGATCAACCAATCCGCGTTCTATCGCCCGACCGGTAACCCCAAATGCGGCAGCGTCGGCGACCATCCGCGGAAAAATGCTGATCACATCGAAGCGCATACCGCAACAGCCGTCAAAAATCGGCGTCCCAATCGACCAAAATGCAGCCTTTTTCGGTATCGACCTTGAGGATTGTTTGCCCCATCAGAAACGGGATCAAGCGTTCTTGTTGCCCATCCGAAACCACCACAACGTCATTAGCGCCGGTCTCCAACAAATGATCGACCACCCCCAACTCCATAGCGGCCTGATTAACGACCCTCAGACCGATTAAGTCGGTCCAGTAATACTCGCCATCCGCCGGCTCGGGCAACTGTTGTCTACGTATCAGGATATCCGACCCCATCAACGCCATCGCCGCGTCGCGATCATCCAAATCTTCGAGTTCGGCCACAACGGCAGCGCCTTGGCGCCTGCCGGCTAGGACCTTAAACTCGCGAATTTGATCGTTCTTCCTAAGACACCAAGGCGAGTAAGCCAAGATATTTTCTCGCGGATCGGTATAAGAAAAAACTTTTACCCATCCTTTGATGCCAAACACGCCGGAAATTTGACCGACGCTCAAATACTCTTCGGCAGACAAGCGGGATTAGGCAACAGCCTTGCTAGCGTCCTTGATCAGTTTGGCGACTCGATCCGAAGGCTGAGCGCCGTTAGCGGTCCAATATTGAACGCGTTCGGTATCCAAAACCAAGCGCTGCTCGCCGCCTCTCGCCAGAGGATTAAAAAAACCTACCCTTTCGATGTAGCGCCCGTCGCGGCTACTTCTGCTGTCGGTTACGACGACATGATAGAAAGGACGGTTTTTAGCGCCGCCTCTGGACAAACGAATACTTACCATCTGCACACCCTAGATAACAATGAGTCAAAAATTTAATCTACCTATTCTACGCGATTTGCCGCGCAAGAAAAGAAAAAATTGAAAAATCACATCTTCATGCCGCGCATATTGCTTTTCAGACCCCGCATCATGTTGACAATGTTGCCTTTGCTAAACTTTTTCATCATTTTCTCCATCATCTTGTGCTGCTTCAACACACGATTGACAGCATTCAAATCCAGACCGCAACCGTCAGCGATGCGCTGCTTGCGACTGCCCTTGATCAGATCGGGAAAGCGCCGCTCTTGCTTGGTCATCGAATTGATCACGGCGATTTGATGCACCAAATCCTTGTCGTTGACCTTTTCCTTAACTTCTTTCGGCACCGCGCCCATGCCGGGCAACTTATCCATCATGGCGCCGATACCGCCCATGTTTTGCATTTGCGTCAACTGCTCGCGCAAATCTTCCAGATCAAAACTTTTGCCCTTCTGCAACTTCTTGGCGAGCTGCTCGGCTTTTTTCTTGTCGACGTTCTGCTCGATGTCCTCGATCAGCGACAACACGTCACCCATACCCAAGATACGCGAGGCCAATCGATCCGGATAGAACGGCTCCAACGCATCGGATTTTTCGCCAACACCGATAAACTTGATCGGCTTACCGGTAATATGCCGAATCGACAGCGCCGCCCCGCCTCTGGCATCGCCGTCGGCCTTGGTCAAAATCACGCCGGTCAACGGTAACGCATCATGAAAAGCCTTAGCGGTATTGGCCGCATCCTGACCGGTCATGCTATCGACGACGAACAGTGTCTCTATCGGCTTGATCGCGGCATGCAGAGCCTTGATTTCAGCCATCATCTCGTCGTCGACGTGAAGACGGCCCGCAGTGTCGACGATCAACACATCCAAAAACTGGCGCTTGGCGGCATCGATAGCCCGATTAACAATATCGACAGGCTGCTCGGTGGATTCGCTGTCGAAGAACTTCAGACCAAGATCGTCGGCCAGGGTTTGCAACTGCTTGATTGCCGCCGGACGATAGACGTCCACGCTGACCACCCCGACCCGCTTCTTTTTCTTTTCCTTTAAATGCCGGCCAAGCTTGGCGACCGTCGTCGTCTTACCCGCACCTTGCAAGCCCGCCATCAAAATCAACGCGGGGGGATTGGTCCGCAGATTCAGCTCTTCGTTGGCCGAGCCCATCACTCGCACCAATTCGCCCTGCACCACTTTGATCAGAGCTTGCCCCGGCGTCAAACTGGTCTGAACTTCTTGACCCAGCGCGCGTTCCGTCACCTGCTCGATAAAATCGTTGACGACCGGCAGAGCGACATCGGCCTCCAGCAACGCCATTCGCACTTCCCGCATGGTGTCCTGGATATTGGCCTCGGTCAAGCGGCCCTGACCCTTGATTTTTTTGAGCGCACCGCTCAGGCGATCGGATAAATTGTCAAACATAGCTACGTCTTTATAGTTCTGAAGTCCTGGTGATGATCCGCCGTAACAATCGAATTACGACAATCAGGCCGCTTAGTTTAACATAAGCGCTTCGCAACGCCTTTCGATTCTTCCGGCCATGTACCTCAGCACAGCCATCGGCATTTTATCGATTCTGACCTACGCGCTCGCGGGGGCGGGAATCGCTAGAGAAATCCTTGCCGCGCAAAGACAGTCCTCACTTCCACTCAAATTGGCTTGGGCCGCGGCCGGCCTGCACAGCGCTTATACCTTCCTAAACATCCACGAGCAGAACGGCTTTTCGTTCGGTTTTTTCAACACCGCGTCGCTAACCGCGTTGGTCGTTGTCTGGTTACTACTGTTTGCCGCCCTCGATAAGCCGGTGGCAAAACTCGGCGTATTGGTATTCCCAGTGGCGGCATTACTTTTGGCTAGCGACGTAGCCTATCCAAGTAGACCCCATCCGCTCACCCATCACGACTGGCAGTTGACCGTCCACATTTTGACGTCGATTTTAGCCTTTGGCCTTTTGAATATCGCCGCGGTACAAGCCATTCTACTGGCGATTCAAGAACAGCAACTGCGCCATCATCACCCGAAGCAATTTATGTTAGCGCTACCGCCGTTGCAGGCCATGGAAGCGCTTTTGTTCCAAATGATCGCTACCGGCCTGGGGTTTTTAACCATTTCGTTGTTGACCGGCTTTCTGTTTATCGACGACTTGTTTGCACAGCATCTGGCGCACAAAACCGTGTTGTCGATTCTCGCCTGGCTGATATTTTCCGCACTGCTATTCGGCCGCTTGCGCTACGGCTGGCGCGGACAAAGCGCCGTGCAATGGACATTGATCGGCTTTACGTCGCTGTTGCTGGCTTATTTCGGCAGCAAACTGGTGTTGGAGTTAATCCTGAAGAAAATCTAGGTCGCGACCAGGCCTAACGACTCGTCAAGCGCGACAATTTCCCGCAACAGCGCCGTCGCGTAAGCGCCGGCCGGCAAACCGAAACCTAAGCGCAAAACCGCTTCACTCTCGAAGCCCCACACCAAATCGGTCGGCCTAACCACGAGCGCTCGCCTATCCTGCGTCAGGCCAGCCGAAATCAAACCTTGCGCCAGTATCGGCTGCGCCGCGACAATTCGTTGCTCTAGTTCCAGCGCATCGGCGCGAGCCCCACTAACGCCCTTGCCCCACAACGCACCGCTGCACTGAATGTCGCCGGCCGCCAGTCGCGCCGCCAGCGCCGAATCGATTTCATCCGCGGCAAAATAGCTGTGACTGCCGGCCAGCATAAAAGCCTCGCCAGTCAGGCCGGTACTCCAGCTACCGGTCGCCACCCGTTCGGCCAGAATCAGATTAAATAAATAAGACCGCGCCGCCGACAGGTAAATCGAGCGCTGTTCCGGTTTCACCCTGACACCGCCGAACATTTCAGCCGCTCGCGCGACATTGCGGCCTTGGAAACCAAAACGTTGTTCGCCGAAATAATTGGGAAATCCCAAGCGCTTGACTTGCTCGAGCTGGGCATCCAAACGTTCGCGGTCGCCTTGCCAGTTACGGATCAAAATCTCGAATCGATTGCCCTGTAGCACACCTCGCTTTAACTTGCGTGGGTGGCGAACTGCTTCCAGTATTTTCAGATGGTCTCCCTGCAACATTCTCCAATCAGGCTCCACCTTGCCGGGCAACCAAACGCTGAACCATTGCCGGGTGCGTCCGTGTCGGTCTTTCAGGCCGGCGTAACCGATGTCGCGCTGCCTAACACCGGCGTGGCGGGCCAGCAGCCGGGCGACATATTCGGTGTTTTCGCCGATTTTTTCGACGAATAGAAACACGTGCTCGCCACTGCCTTCCGGTTGGAAGCCGAGAATTTCTTCGACAAAGAAATCCTCGGGGATGATTTTAATGTCACCAGTGCCGGATGGGCCGCCGAAAGCGCGAGGCCAGTCCGGTAACGGAAATTCGCTCACTTTTCGATCAGCACCACAGCCTGCACCGCAATGCCTTCCTTACGGCCTTCGAAGCCGAGTTTTTCGGTGGTGGTGGCTTTGACGTTGATGAAATCGACATCGACCGCCAAGTCGGCCGCGATGTTGGCGCGCATCGCCGGCACGTGCGGCAGCATTTTCGGCGCCTGGGCGATGATGGTGACGTCGGCGTTAACCAGTTTGTAGCCTTTCTCCTGGACGATGCTGTACACGTGGCGCAGCAATACCCGGCTGTCGGCACCTTTGAAATTGGGATCGGTATCCGGGAAGTGCTTGCCGATGTCGCCGAGCGCCGCCGCGCCCAAGATGGCGTCGGCCAAGGCGTGTAGCACCACGTCGCCGTCGGAATGAGCTTCCAGGCCTTTTTCGTAGGGGATGGTGACACCGCCCAAAATGATGTGGTCGCCGTCGTTGAAACGGTGGACGTCGTAGCCTTGACCGACTCGAATCATGTTTGTTGCTCCATATAAAATTGCGCCAGCGCCAGATCGTCGGGCCGGGTGATTTTGATGTTGTCTGGGCGGCCTTCGACGATCTTAGGCTTGAAACCAAGGATTTCCAGCGCGCTGGCTTCGTCTGTCACCGCTGGATTGCCTTCGGTTTGCTGCAAGGCGTCGCGCAGCATGCCGTATTTGAACATCTGCGGGGTCAGGGCGCGCCAGACGTGTTTGCGGTCGATGGTCGCGGTGATGGTATCGCTATCGACATACTTTAACGTATCGTGCGAACTCAGCGCTAGAATGCCGCCGACGGCGTCATCCTTCAGACTGTCGATTTGCAAATGAATGTCGGCGGCGGTCAGACATGGCCGCGCGGCGTCGTGGACCAGCACCCAGTCGTCTTCGCCGGCCAAGCCTTGTAGGGATTTCAGCGCCGACAGCACCGAGTCGGCGCGTTCCTTGCCGCCGGGCGCGGTAATCACGTCGGGGTGTTTGGAAATGTCCAGCTCCGGCCAGTACGGGTCTTCGACAGAAATCGCCACGGCGACTTTTACGAAAGCTCCCGAGCCCAAAAGCCTAGAAAGCGTGTGTTCGATGACGGTCTTGCCGGCCAGCGGCAGATATTGTTTGGGGCGGTCGGCTTGCATGCGTTTGCCGACGCCAGCTGCCGGGACTACTGCCCAGCATTTGAGAATTTGATTCATGCGCTACTCAAGCACTTGAAAGAAGGTTTCGTTTTCCTTGATCATGCCCAGCTCGTAGCGGGCGCGTTCTTCGATGGTTTCCAGACCTTTGCGCAGGTCCAGCACTTCGGCGTACAGCGAGTCGTTACGCTCTTTTTTCTCTTGGGCATCCTTGGTCAATTCCTCCAGCCGCGCGCGGTACTCGCGAATCTGCGACAAACTGGCGTCGCCGAACCACAACCGGTACTGGAAGTGCAGCGTCAACGCGATGATGACAAGGATCAGGGTTTTGATGGCGGTGTCTCTTTAGAAAAGAGTAGGTTGGGTTAGCGAAGCAACGCGGAGCGTAACCCAACACGACGACTCTTAAAGTTGCGTCAATCCTCCGCTTTCGCAAAGGATCAACCCAACCAACGCTTTTTATTTCAGCATTTGGAACGCGCCACGGCCGGCATAGCGAGCTTTCGCGCCCAACTCGTCTTCGATTTTCATCAGACGGTTGTATTTGGCGACGCGGTCGGAGCGGCTCAATGACCCGGTTTTGATTTGGCCTGTGCCCGTAGCAACCACCAAGTCGGCAATAGTGGTATCTTCGGTCTCGCCGGAGCGGTGAGAAACCACCGCGCTGTAACCTGCCGCTCCAGCCATAGTGATCGCTTCCAGGGTCTCGGTCAAAGTGCCGATTTGGTTGACCTTGATCAGGATGGAGTTCGCGATGCCTTTCTCGATACCTTCTTTCAGAATTGCGGGGTTGGTAACGAACAAGTCGTCGCCGACCAATTGGATGCGGTTACCCAACTTTTCGGTTTGGTATTTCCAGCCGTCCCAATCGTTTTCGTCCAGACCGTCTTCGATCGAGATAATCGGATATTTATCGACCCAAGCCGTCAGGAAGTCGACCATTTCCACTGAGTTGAAGCTGCGGTTTTCGGCGGACAACACGTACTTGCCGTCGTCGAAATACTCGGAAGCCGCCGCGTCCATGCCCAGGTAGATGTCTTGACCGGCTTTGTAACCGGCTTTTTCGATCGCTTCCAGGATCACTTCGATGGCTTCTTCGTTGGAACGCAGATTAGGTGCGAAGCCGCCTTCGTCGCCGACGGTGGTCGCCAAGCCTTTGCCTTTCAAGACTTTTGCCAGGTTGTGGAATACTTCGGCACCGTAACGGATCGCTTCGCGGAAGGTTGGTGCGCCAACCGGCAGGATCATGAATTCTTGCAAATCGACGCTATTGTCGGCGTGCGAACCGCCGTTGATGATATTCATCATCGGTACCGGCAGAATGAATTCGCCGGATTTGTTCATGAACTGATACAGCGGTTTACCGGCTTCTTGCGCGGCGGCACGGGCAGCGGCCATCGATACGCCCAAAATGGCGTTGGCGCCCAGTTTGCTTTTTGCATTAGTACCGTCGAGATCGATCATTTTTTGATCCAGCGCGGCTTGGTTATCGGCTTGCATACCAACCACGGCATCTTTCAGCACGGTGTTAACGTTGTTAACCGCAGTCAACACGCCCTTGCCCAAGTAACGAGATTTATCGCCGTCGCGCAATTCGATAGCTTCGCGTTCGCCGGTGGAGGCCCCGGAAGGCACCATGGCGCTGCCGACGACACCTGAATCCAAATAAACTTCGGCCTCGACGCTGGGGTTGCCGCGAGAGTCCAGAATTTCTCTAGCTTTTACATCAACGATTCTCATGATCTTCAATTGCTCCGTGGGAGTGATGGGTAGGTTTAGTTGTTTTGTTGGTTCAAGGTGTTTTCGATCAAGGCCGCCGCTTTTACCGCGCGATCGAGGGTCATCAAAGTTTCCAGCAGTTCCTGCATTCGATGCAGCGGCCAGGAATTTGGCCCGTCACTCAAAGCGTCTTCTGGCTTAGGATGAGTTTCCATGAATAATCCGGCAATACCGACCGCAATAGCCGCCCGCGCCAGTACCGGCACGTGTTCGCGCTGGCCACCCGAGCAACTGCCCTGCCCGCCCGGCAATTGCACCGAATGGGTAGCGTCGAACACCACAGGACATTGGGTGTCGCGCATCACGGCCAAGGAGCGCATGTCGGATACCAGGTTGTTGTAGCCGAAGGATACGCCGCGCTCGCAGACCATGATTTGCTGGTTGCCGGTGGCCTTGGCCTTGGCGACCACATTGCCCATGTCCCAAGGCGCCATGAACTGGCCTTTCTTGATGTTGACCGGCTTGCCTTGAGCGGCGACGCTTTGGATGAAATTGGTCTGACGACACAGAAAAGCCGGTGTCTGCATGACGTCCACCACGGAAGCGACTTCCGCCAGCGGCGTGTCTTCGTGGACGTCGGTCAAAACCGGCACGTCCAATTGTTGCTTGACCTTTTCCAGAATTTGCAGGCCGGTTTCCAGTCCCAAGCCGCGAAAACTAGACATCGACGAGCGGTTGGCCTTGTCGAAAGAGGATTTGTAAATGAACGGGATGCCGAGTGCGCTGGTGATTTCCTTCAGTTTACCGGCGGTATCCAACGTCATTTGTTCGCTTTCGATCACGCAGGTGCCGGCGATCAAGAAAAACGGTTGATCCAGACCAGCTTCGAAATGGCAGAGTTGCATGCTTAACCTTGTTGTTTATGCTCGTTAAAGTGCTTTTTTGTGTTTGGCGGCGGCTTCGACGAAACCCGAAAACAAGGGATGGCCATTGCGCGGCGTCGATGTAAATTCGGGGTGGAACTGGCAAGCCAGGAACCAGGGATGCTCCGGCAGCTCAACGATTTCGACCAGCCGGCCGTCCAAGGATTTGCCGGAAAAACGCATGCCGGCGGCTTCCAGTTGTTTCAGATACTGGTTGTTGAACTCGTAACGGTGGCGGTGACGCTCGGTGATCACGTCTTTTCGATACACCTCGAAGGCCAGTGATTCGTCCTTCAAGCGACATTTTTGCGCGCCGAGGCGCATGGTGCCACCGATGTCGGAGTCTTCGTCGCGGGTGACCAGTTCACCGGCCTCGTCCATCCATTCGGTAATCAAGCCGATCACGGGATGGGGGCTCTTCGGCAGAAATTCGGTACTGTGGGCGCCTTCCAGGCCGACCACATTGCGGGCGAATTCGATCACAGCCGATTGCATGCCCAGGCAAATACCCAGAAAAGGGATTCTGTTCTCGCGGGCGAAGCGCACCGTCGAAATCTTGCCTTCGACGCCGCGCTCGCCGAAACCGCCCGGCACCAGAATGGCGTCGACATCCTTCAACCGAGCGGTGCCTTCCTGCTCGATGGTTTCGGAATCGATGTATTTGATCTCGACCTTGTGGCGGGTATGAATGCCGGCGTGCAACAAGGCTTCGTTCAAGGATTTGTAGGCATCGGTATGGTCGACGTATTTGCCGACGATGGCGATTTGCACCTCGTCGGTTGGGTGGGTCAGGCCGTCGACGACTTTTTCCCACGCGCTCAAATCGGCGGGCGGCACGTCCAGACGCAATTGGTTGACGACGATGTCGTCCAGCCCCTGCTCGCGCAACAGCAGCGGAATGCGGTAGATGGTATCGGCATCAATCGCGGTGATGACCGCCTTCTCGCTGACGTTGGTGAACAGCGCGATTTTGCGGCGTTCGCTGGCCGGGATGGTTTGTTCGGAACGGCAGATCAGAATATCGGGTTGAATACCGATGGTGCGCAGTTCCTTAACCGAGTGCTGGGTCGGCTTGGTTTTCAGTTCGCCGGCCGACTTGATATAGGGCACTAGGGTCAGATGGATGAACACCGCGCGGTCGCGGCCCAATTCGACGCCCATTTGGCGGATGGTTTCCAGAAACGGCAGCGACTCTATGTCGCCGACCGTACCGCCGACCTCGATCAGCGCCACGTCCTTGCCTTCCGCGCTGGCGTAAACCCGGCGCTTGATTTCATCGGTGATATGCGGAATCACTTGCACCGTCGCGCCGAGATATTCGCCCTTACGCTCGTTGCGAAGCACTTGTTCGTATACCTGCCCCGTCGTGAAGTTGTTTTTTTTGGCCATCGTGGTTTTCAAAAACCGCTCGTAATGGCCTAAGTCCAGGTCGGTTTCCGCGCCGTCCTCGGTGACGAACACTTCGCCATGCTGGAACGGACTCATGGTGCCCGGATCGACGTTGATGTAGGGATCGAGTTTGGTGATGGTGACCTTGAGGCCGCGGTCTTCCAAAATTGCGGCCAAGGAAGAAGCAGCGATGCCTTTCCCCAGCGAGGAGACCACACCGCCGGTGATAAAGATGAATTTTGTCATGAAAAATTTGCGCCTTGTCTAGCGTCTGGCAATGAGGTCAACACTAAACCGGAATTTTAACAGCTTTGTCCCATGCCTGCCGGGCAAATCTAGCCCTTGCGCCCCCACAGCAACCACTAAAAGCTCAGGCACATTCCTCACAGTAAGCTCACGACAACAACTGCCGTACATCAAGTTAGCAAGCGTTAAAACGCCAAGAATGCGACGAAATGTCGCACGAAGCGCCTGATCTCGAGAAAAAGACGGGCAACGACTGGCAAAACAAGATCGCGCACACCTTTATTATTTTTAATGTTACCCACAGTCAAACAATCGTGGCCATTGCCGAGCAACAAGGCGTAAAGTCCAACGCTATTGGAAGCGGCGCCGGAAAGTCGCTAAAGATTTTTCGATTCGTCAGCGTTGCGTCGTTTCGCCCAACGTTATGACATGGAATCCCTCTGTCAGCTGGAGGGCACATAGCTTACTACTAGACGCATAACATCTTCGAAAGGGCTCTAACAAAACCATTTCCAACTGTGCTTATACAAGATAAATATCAATTTTTAGCACAACTATATTTTCCCAATATACTCTTCCACGGAGTCAACGTATTTTCTCATTCCTGTATCTTCCACGTCGTTATGGTCCGAATACCCCTTAAATTGACGCTTGGAACTAGTCGCATAATAATGATTAATCCGAAACAGTTCGGGAGACACCACATCCATCCATGAATTTTCCTCACACGCCTTAACCCCATGAATAAACATTAGCTTCGTTAACTGAGGCCGGACAGCACATTTCTCTCGACCTAAGGACAAAACCTCCGGAGAACGTCGAATATAATTATTAATAATCAAACCCTTAGGAACCTGTTCAAATCCTGAATTTCCAAACCAGATCATCTTGAACTGCAACGCGGCTATATTTGGATGCTCTCGACTCTCTAAAAACTTCAAAAAATCTTGCTCGGCATTAACAGGATAGATAAACTCATCAACATCGATAAACAACATCCAATCGGAAAAACTACCGTATTTGTATAAACAATGGTGCATCTGTCCTCGCTGACAAAAACGCCAGCTATTATCGGGAGCACCGGACACGTAAGGATAATCCCAATCTATCAACGTCACAACTCCCTGGGCAATTAGAGGCTCCAACAAGTTACGTATCCGCCTTCTTTTTAAACTACGATTATCGTATATATAGAAATGACTTACGCCTATCATACGATAATATGCGATCCACTCAGGGATGAACCTATCTTCATCCTTCATCAACGTCGTCACACTTAGCTTATGCCGCGGCAATTCGACCGAATGATTCGAAAGCTGGAGAGAGTTAACGATTTGACTACCGTCCAACTTTAACGTAATCAAAACCACGGGCTTACTCCGACAACCAGAGGGAATCAAATATTTAATGATTGAAACCTGATAAGCCTCCTTTTCATCGGCAAAATCCTCAACGACCTGCCCAATAACTTCGCAACCTGAGTCGAATACGCATATTAATCTACTCCAGTCGGCAACGCGGTCATATCTACCAATAGCTACCACGTAATTTTTATCGCCGGAAACGAATACATCGTAGATAGCGGGCTTACCAGAAATTTTAATCTCGTGGCGACCGCCAAAATTCGGCAACGTCAGTTTCTTAAAGTAAAAAACCCAAATTGGATAATTTAACTGAACGAAATTATACGCAACATCCAGACTGACTTTTTTTCCCAGCCTCTTCAATAGGCTTAGCAGGACTCTCATACAAGCTTCCTATTCAGTGAAATCAGGCAAGTAATGATCCAAGGAACGCTTCATTATCTCTACCTCAGGAAACCATAACGCATCTTCCAAAGGCTTGTTCAACAAAACCACCGGCACTTTTGGATTAAAAATCGACGCCCAAGCTGATAAAAATGACGACGACCGGATTAGTGCGTCGCATTTCGACAACAACAAAGAATTAACTAACGCATCGAATCCTTTCGAATAATTATCGCCGCCCCCATCGAGACTATGAATTGCCTTAATGCCATCGCTGCGAAAATGGTCCTGATGGCTCACCACAGCAATATCTGGAAATTTTTCCAGCATATATTGAATAAAACGACTTTCATCACTAGCGACAAATAGAACATCGACGCTGGGGTGATCCGCTAAAAAATTTCGAATCGTTTGTTCACAATACGCCCAAGCGACTTGTGGCGCCTCGACTACTTTATCGGTACCTCGAAAATGAACCCCCAAAACATACTTACCTGCAAAATGCTCGGCAACGAACGCTTCCACCTCAGTGGAAATCACCGGATTGAACTCAATATATTCACGAAAAATCTCGCCGGCTTGTTCCAAGCTCAAATCGTGAAAACACCAACCCGGCATCCGTAAATCTCTGATACGTCGAACCTTGGTAACCAACCAAGGCCTATACTCGGCTGCGAAACCGGCCGCTGACATTGCTCGATTAGAAAAATAATACTTAAACCAATCGCGCCCCAAAACCGGATCCGAATAATTCTTCGTAGTAAATTCTAAATAGGGTACTAAACCCTGCTTCTTACAGAAATGCAAAACAAACAGCGCCCAATTCAGAACCGCGAAAAACCCTAAATTGGAATTCACGATCTCAATTGCAAAAACGCCTCGATTTAACCGTTGAAAATGCCGATAAAAATATGGCGTCAGCTCTGAAGCTACCGCATCGAAAGCTTGGCCGGGCGTTTTAATTGCAGCAATTCTCCACCAAATATGCCTCAGATTCATAACATTTCACAACCTAATTTTAGAGAACCCAATATCTCGGGAATAAAAAGAAAATCAGAGCAAAAATACCACCTAAAACCCCTGATCGACATCCTCCCGCAAACCAGGCCATCGACTGAATGCGAACACCCAAATCATGATGATATTCAAGACCGGCACCAATAATGCGATGACCCAACGTCCATCAAAGCCGGCTTTCCGCAGTATTCGAAATCCCAACCACAAACAAAACAAGATATAGACGGGCAACAAAATGAAAAACAACGCCATCTCAACCTCCCCGCCGCGCGTTTGGCCATTCCGCGAAGGCCAACTGGATGAATACGATTAATAAACCGAACACCGGAATAAAAACCAGTCCAGCCCAAAGCGGATTCAACCCCACTTTTTTATAGATTACGATAGTGGGAATGGCGATCATCATGCCGACGATCGCCGACTGCAAAACTTCGGCAAACATCTCATTTCTCCGACTAGGGTTTATCCATTCATCATCACACGCTTTGTCGAAACTGCCAAGACACTCGGTAGCAAGGTTCGTTTTTCGAACCGCTGACCCACTCGTCCACCCAAAGGCCAGCCACCGCCGCCAAGCGGCCATCCAGATATATCAACGGCCTCCACTCCCGTTCCCACGGAGGGGTGCCGGCTGCCTGATAGAGCTTTTTCAAACTATGCCGGCCGCCCCTCCCCGGCAACTTCAACTTTTCGCCGCCGCGCCGGAACCTCACCGTGACACTAGCCCGATCCCAAAGCGCTTGAGCGATGCCGTCAACGGAAACTTCCTTGCTCAAGCGACAACCGCCGCCCAATTCGATCTGCTGGGCATTGTCAGGCCAAACCACTTCGCCGTGCGTGCGAACAGCCGGATGGGCCGGCACGCAAACTAAGCGCTTGCGGTATCTTCGAATCAGCGCGCCCTGATAACATAATTGCGGGTTCGCATCGCCACGCGCATCGACGACCTGCGCCAGAATCGCTTCAGTTATGGCTCGGCTCGGCGGCCGGAGGCCGTTGCGAGCTAACCATTGCCGAATCAGCAAGCGACGGCGACTTGCCGCAACCGGCAGTTGGTCGATCGCCAGCTCGCCCCTGTCCAAACCGGATACGGCGGCCAATTGTGCTTCGGCCCACTCGTCCAGGCATTCCGCAGCCTCTCCACACAGCTCGGCCGACCGCGCCACCGTTTTATCCAGCCCAGGCCAGCGTTGTTTCAGTAGCGGTAGAACTTGGTTTCGCAGAAAATTCCGGTCGAAATCATTCGTGGCATTGCTCGGATCCTCTATCCAAACCAAGCCTTGCTGGCGCGCGTAGACCAATACCTCGGCCTTGCCCACTTTCAACAGCGGCCTGACCAAAGACCCTCGGCCCAGCGGCGATATCCGAGGCATCGCCGCCAATCCAGCCACGCCAGCTCCGCGAAATAGTTGCAGCAACACCGTTTCCAGTTGATCCTCGCGGTGCTGAGCCGCCAGCACCACATCGTCGCGGTCCAGCAAATCGGCTAGCGCGGCGTATCGAGCGCGACGAGCAGCCGCCTCCGGACTTTCACCCGGCGCAGCCGAGGCGTCGACAGTCAGCAGCAAGAACTCGACACCCAACGCTTCGCATTGCCGACGACAATGGGTGCCCCAGGCCGTCGACTTCGCTTGCAAGCGGTGGTCGACGTAGACCCCGCACAGCTTGGCTTGCCAATCCGGTTGCCGTGCGCACAGGTGCAATAGTACGTGCGAGTCCACGCCACCACTGTATGCGACATACAAACGCCCAACCCGCTCCGGCAGCGCGGAACTCACTGCCTGAAAGCTCAGCATAAGGCAACGCTCCAAAAAAAAGGCCGAGAGAAATCGGCCTTTTCTACGCTGATGTTCCGGACAAAGGAATTATTTGGCCGGCTCTTCAATGAACGAGCCGAAACGCATGATACGTTGATAACGTTTCTCCAACAGTTTGTCCATGTCGCCAGCTTCCGCCTGCAATTCACCCAAATGCCTGAGCAAGGCTTCCTGCAAATTGGCGGCGATCTTGGCGAAATTGCGGTGACCGCCACCGACCGGCTCGCGGATGACTTCGTCCAAAAAGCCTTGTTCGCGCACGCGGTCGGAGGTTATGCCCATGGCCTCGGCAGCCAACTGGGCCTTGTCGGCGCTTTTCCATAAAATAGACGCACAACCTTCCGGCGAAATTACCGCGTAAGTACTGTATTCCAACATTAGCAAACGGTCGCCCACCCCAATAGCCAACGCGCCACCGGAGCCGCCTTCACCGATCACGGTACAGATAATCGGTGTCCGCAATTTGGACATTTCGAACAAGTTACGGGCAATCGCTTCGCTCTGACCGCGCTCTTCCGCGCCAATGCCAGGATAGGCGCCGGGAGTATCGATCAGACAAATGACCGGCAACTGAAAGCGCTCGGCCATTTTCATGACGCGCAAGGCCTTCCGATAACCTTCCGGCCGCGGCATTCCGAAGTTTCTGTAAATTTTTTCCTTAGTGTCTCGACCTTTTTGATGACCGATCACGACGACCGGCCGACCCTCCAAGCGCGCTAAGCCGCAAACGATGGCCGGGTCGTCCGCGAATGCGCGATCGCCATGCAACTCATGGAATTCGGTGAAAATTAACGAGATATAATCCAGCGTGTAGGGCCGTCCCGGATGGCGCGACAATTGGGAAATCTGCCAGTCGGACAAGTCGCTGAAAATACTCTCGGTCAGGCTCTCGCATTTCTGCTCCAACTGCTTCAGCGTCTCGGAAATATCGAAGTTGTTGTCTAGCTCGACTTTGCGCAGCTCTTCAATCTTGGCTTGCAGTTCGGCAATCGGCTGTTCAAAATCAAGAAATTTTAAATCCATGGCTTTCGGGAGCGGAATCTCTAAAATGGCCGGCAATTCTATTAAAAAAAGCCGATATTGCCTATCTATTTCGGCCGCGGTTTCGCTTAGCGTGCGACCGCTCCCCTATGGTCACCGTCACGCTTATGTCATTCATGAATAGCAAATACTCCGGTCCTCGCGACGCCTATATGCCGCTAGCCGCCAAAATGCGACCAAGCAGCCTTGATGAATTTATCGGCCAACAACACCTCCTGGCAAAAGGCAAATCGCTGCGGGCAGCTATCGACAACGGCGTATTGCATTCGCTGGTATTTTGGGGACCGCCGGGAGTCGGCAAAACCACGCTGGCCAAGATTATCGCCGGCATGACCCATAGCCATATCATCGAGTTGTCGGCGGTGATGGCCGGTGTCAAGGAGATTCGCGCCGCCGTGGGCGAGGCTGAAGAAATCAAGGCTCGACAGGGCTTGAATACCATCGTATTCATCGACGAAATTCACCGTTTTTCGAAGAGTCAGCAGGACTCGTTGCTGGCGCCCATCGAAAGTGGCGCAATCGTGCTGTTCGGCGCCACCACCGAGAATCCGTCGTTCGAGCTGAACAACGCGCTGCTGTCGCGCTTGCGAGTCTACGTACTGCTCAGCCTCGATACCGACGCGCTGATCGAACTGCTGGAGTGTGCGCTAAGAGATAAACAGCGCGGCTTGGGTCTGCGGCCGATCGAGATAGACCGCGAAACTCTGACGATGATCGCCAAGGCCGCCGATGGTGACGCCCGACGAAGTCTGAATATTCTGCAAATTGCCGCCGACCTAGCCGAGACCGCGGACGGACGAGAAGTCGTTAAGCCTGGAATGATCGACGAAGTCCTGCAAGGCCACGCAAACCGCTTCGACAAGCGCGGCGATATTTTTTACGATCAAATCTCCGCTTTGCACAAATCAGTGCGCGGCACCGATCCTGATGCGGCATTGTATTGGTTTGCCCGGATGCTGGACGGTGGTTGCGACCCGCTTTACATTGCCCGACGCGTGATTCGAATGGCCGCCGAAGACATCGGCAACGCCGATCCGCGCGGCTTACAACTCGCGCTAAACGCTACCGAGGCCTACGAAAGACTGGGCAGCCCTGAAGGCGAGCTGGCTTTGGCGCAAGCGGTAACCTATCTTGCGTGCGCACCGAAAAGCAACGCCGTCTACACGGCCTACAAGGCGGCAATGATCGATGCCAAAAAAAGCAGCTCGCTGGAAGTTCCAATGCATCTACGAAACGCACCGACCGGTCTGATGCGGGATTTAGGCTATGGCGCCGAATATCGCTACGCACACGACGAAGATCAAGCATTCGCCGCTGGCGAAAATTATTTCCCCGACGCCTTACAAAACCGCCGTTATTACTTTCCGGTCGAACGCGGGTTGGAAAGTAAAATTAAAGAAAAGCTTAACTTCCTGCGCGGCTTACCGGCCAAAAAAACCTGATGCGATCAAATTTCGAAGGCGTAAAAAAAAGCCTCGCAACCCTGGGGATTGCGAGGCCGTGGAAACAAACGAACGATGGATGCTTCGTTTGCGAATCTCCGCCAATGGAGAATCAGACAGACTGCTTAACCGGATAAGTGGGTTCGGCCGCGATATTACTCATTAAAGCCGCTACACCGAACATTAAAGTCGAAAGAATAAACTCGCCGGAAATAAATCCGACAATACCGGTAAATGAAATAACCCCTATCATTAAATCTTTTTTAAATTCGTTCATGACAACCTCCGCGACATTTGATAAGAAACAGCTTTAATAAATCCACCCACCAAAGTCATCGCTATTCGACTTGGCGGCGTCGGGACTAAGTAAAAGCCAGTTCTTGATCAAATGCCAACCTCAGTGACCGACTATTGGAGGAATATCGCACTCTTTGTCGAAAAATTCGCGACTGGTTGGCAATCCGCCAGTATTGTCGAAGCCGATTTCCGGGCTAGCCTTAGCCGGAAACTGGCTTTACACTGCGGCAATTTTCCCCTTAACCTCTCCTGGTGACCCAATGAAAAGTCGCTTACATTGCACCCTTGTACTGATTGCACTGACCGCTACCGCTTGCTCGAAAGCCTATTACGGCGGCCTGGAAAAACTGGGCATTCCTAAGCGGGAAGTCATGGTACATCGGGTCGAAAAAGCCCGCGAGACCCAGGAGGAAACCAAGCAACAATTCAAATCGGCACTGGAACAGTTCACCGTATTGACCAATTTTCAGGGTGGCGACCTGGAATCAACCTACCGGAAACTAAACGACGAGTATGATGCCAGCGTGCGGAAGGCGGATGAAATTCACAAACGCATCGCCGATATCGAGGACGTTTCGGAAGCGTTGTTTGCCGAATGGGAAGCCGAACTTAGGGAATACACCAACGCCTCGCTCAGACAAACCAGCAGCAAAAAACTGACCGTAACGAAAACCCAGTACCGGCAATTGCTGACAGCAATGCGCAAAGCGGAGTCCAAACTGGAGCCGGTACTGAATGTCTTCAAAGACCAAGTCTTGTTTCTAAAGCACAATTTAAATGCTCAGGCCATCGCTTCGCTAAAAGGCCAGCTCGATAGCGTGAAATCGGATGTTTCCGCGCTAGTCCTTGAAATGGAAAAATCGATCAACGAAGCGGATAGCTTTATCGCGACCATGGAAAAGTCTTGAAGACTCCGGACTAAGTCCGGTTAGACCGAACAACCGGAGCACACCGAAATTGTGTACTCCGGCCCTCATTCAATCTTGGTGAGCGAAGCGCTTGCGCTCCTCGGCACTCTTACCCAATGCCTTGGCCATCCACGGCGGCGGCGCGTCAAACACTTTCTGAAACTCGCGCAACTGTGCTTCAGCTTCGATCACGTCCGGGATCTTGATCGGATAAATATCGGCTCGAATCACTTTCGCGGCGGCCGGTCCACCGATAGACTGCACGAATAACACATGGCAGTCCTTGATCAACTCGGCCCGGAACAGGTTTTTATCGTCGGCGGTATCGGCTTCCACCGTAGAGCGGATATCCACCAATCGCATGGCGTCCTTGGACAATTGATACACCAAAAACCGGATGCACGAGCCGAAATGCCCGTTCAACGACTGCCCGCTGTTGGATGCGATCGCGACCCGGATCGATTCCGGCATGTCGCCTTCCTTGTAGGGGAGGATTTCCGGCAAGCCCTCGTCACCGTCTTCCTCGCCCCATAGATAACGCACTGCCAATTTGATGTTGGCCAATCCAATGTCGATATCCTCGCCATCTTCCTCGCCGTCGTGGCTGCCAATCCCGGTTTTCAAATTGGTGACGGTAATGGTTTTCAGGCGTTCGTCGGTCAACGGCGAACCGACTTTTTCGTGCAGAATTCCAATCAGCGACGCCACATCCACGCCGGGCAACACTCTTGACGCCAACGCAATGCGGAGCGCGATATCTCTTGATAATTCCATAGCGTTACCCCTAAAGTTTGTGCTGTTCTTTCCAGTCGGCGTAACCGCCGGCCATGCTGTATACCTGCTGAAAACCGAAATCTCCGAACATTTCCGCCATATGCTCGCTGGCATGGCCGTAATAGCAATAAATCAGCATGGGCTTGGACTTATCGGCTTTTCTGATCAAGGTGTCGCGCAACTGTTCGTGTACGTGCATCGCATTGTCGATATGTCCTGCCTTATAGTCCTTAAGGTCCCGGCAATCCAAGATCATCGGCTGCTGTTCGGCGATCAAGGCTTCGGATTCGGCCACCGTAAGCGTCTTAAAGTTTTTCATAAGTCCTCACCCCCGTTTCGCTTCGCCGACCCGTTACACCGGACCGTAGCTTGCTTCGCGTTTAACTTCGATGGTTTTAGTCAACGCCGCTTCGTAGCTCAACGTTTCGCCTTTAAATTTAAAGCTTTTTGCCGCGTCGTACACGGTGATGACTTTGTCTTCGGCGGACTGGCCTTTCAAGTCTGCTTTCTCGATGTACAGAAATTCCATCGTTTCGTTCCAGACCATGCCCTCACTGTACGGCAACAATTTGAATGTATAACCTTCCAATTCGACAACCATTGGAGCGGCGATGTTTTCGACGTAAATCAAAGCCAAGGTATCGGCGGTCAAACCGGCTTTATATTTCTCGACGAATAGTGCAAGGGACTCCAACTGATAGACCATACCGTTTAAAAACAAGATCTTGTCGCTATCGGCCAGCATCGCCGCTTGCTGGATCAATAATTTGGGCGGGTTACGGTCGTTGGGATTGGTCGCGCCTTCGCGCATGGCACCTTCGATCAGCACTAAGTCGCCGCGCCAAGCAGTCAGACCCGCAGTGCTGGTTTTGCCCAATACCGTAGAAATGGTCAATAGGCCTTGGCTGTTGTAACTGTCGAGTAACATCGGAAACATCTCCTAATAGATAAAAAATTCGGTTCAATTTAATTAAGCAAGAGCCTTGCCAGCCAAGCATACCCTTATCGCAACTGGGGCTATTCACGAATTGGGGTCATTCCGGCTTATCGGAAAACCCCGATTTGCCGACAGCGACCGCCAACAATGTCGCAAACACTACAAATTCCACGCGATTTTTCGGTTCGCCGTTGTAGGCTTTAACACTATTTTGCAGCGCCCCTACCGAATCGATATACTCAAATATAATTAACGAACTACCTCGCCAAACACACTACCCCAATTCGCTAATGCCCTACCGCGCTCGTCCACGGCCAGAGCCATGGCCCAAAAACTGCTTGTAAATACGTGGATTATGCCCATCAAGCAAAGTGCGACAACTTTCAGTCAAATCGCCACTATCGCACTCGATCAGCGTTAGTCCCGAACCGTTTCACGAACAATCACGTCTTTCGATATATATAATATGATATACCGAATATCCGCTTCGTTTGTTACTGAAACACCTGTTCCGGCCAAGCTGTCAAAGAAAACCTGCCGACAAGCGCGATCTTTAAGTCGGGGCGTTGACGATAGCGTTCGCCGGTTAACCCTGGCTCTTCGAGAGCAACGATCACCCACCAAACTAGCGAGGCCACCATGTTGTTAGAAATGAACGTCAAATTGCGCAGAGGCCATTTCGACCTGACCACATCGCTGGCGATCAATGACAACAGCATGGGCCTGCTCGGGAAATCCGGCGCCGGCAAAAGCACCTTGCTGGGCTTGATCGCAGGCGCCATTCAGCCGCATAGCGGCTACATTCTGGTCGACGGCAAGATCTTGTTCGACAGTCGCAAGGGTATCGTCATGCCGCGCGAACAACGTCCGGTAGGCGCCGTACTACAACTGGATTGCGCCGATCCGTCCGAAACCGTCCGCGAAAACTTGAACGCCACCCGCGAGCGCACGCTGAGGCATCGGAGAAACTTCAAGCTACCGTTCTTGATCGAGTTACTCGAATTGGGCAGTCTGCTCGACCAACCCTTACCGCTGCTTTCAGCCGGGGAAAGGCAACGGGTGGCCTTGGCCCGGTCGCTGGTGAAGTCGCCGCGCTTGCTCCTGCTGGACGACACCTTTGCGACGATAGGCCACGACTACCGGCCGCTGCTATTGGCACTGCTCAAGCGCGCTCAAATCGAACTCAACCTGCCCGCACTCTACGCCAGTCAATCCTTAGGGGAAATCCTCGACTTGACCGACCAATTGATCGTGCTGGATCAGGGGAAGGTGACGCGTAGCGGCTCATTACCGGAAATCGCCAAGGGACAAGGCATGCTTCGCTATCTGGGCATGCGTCAGATAGACAATTTGCTGCCAGTCACCATACGTCATCACGACCATTCCGCCGGCCACACCCAGGCAGACAGTTTCGGGCTGCCGTTGGCGCTGCCGCTGAGGCCGCAATTGGCTCCGGGCAGCGGGACCCAGGTATCGATCCGCGCCAACGACATCGCGCTGTCGCGCGGCTACTTAAGCGGCATTTCGATCCAGAACCAGATCAAGGGCCGCATCTGCGCGCTTATTCCCAGCGGAGAGAGCTTAATTGTGCAAATCGATTGCGGCGGCGCGTTGCTGGCCGAAATTACCCACGGCGCAGCCCGCGATATGGCTCTACAGGAAGGCGATACGGTTTATTGCTTGATCAAGACCCATTCGATCGCTTATCTGCGCGAACTTCAAACTCAGTCATACCAACGCGTGATTAGCGTAGGTCCGGATCACTATCACTTACTTGAAACCGCGCCCACAGCCCACGGCTTCCACCA
Source organism: Methylomonas sp. MS20 (assembly GCF_050275925.1). NCBI lineage: Bacteria > Pseudomonadati > Pseudomonadota > Gammaproteobacteria > Methylococcales > Methylococcaceae > Methylomonas > Methylomonas sp. MS20. The sequence continues at coordinate 1,097,778 of NZ_CP189962.1, read as the reverse complement.
CGCTATCGCAAATAGCGCCGTCGAAATCAAGCAAGTAACCGAGCGAATCATTCAGGCCTAAGCACAACTAAATCCTATACATCTGTTGTAGCCTATCCACTAAGCGACGGGCCCACTCATCGCCCGCGCGCGCCACCGGCAGCGGCTCGAGGCGGCCGGCCGCCCCGAGCACGTTCGCCCGGACGGTCGCCGGGCCGAGCTTGCGACCGAGGTTTAGCCGCTGCCTTAGGCTTGGCCTTGGACTGAGACTTGGCGGAAACCGGTTCCAGCGACACTTTTTCGTAGCCTGTATCGGCAACCCGCGGAATCGACTTTTTCAGGAGTTTTTCGATTGCCGCCAACAATTGCGCTTCTTCAGCATCGACCAACGAGATTGCCTGCCCTTCCGCGCCGGCCCGGCCAGTGCGTCCGATGCGATGCACATAGTCCTCGGCGACTTGCGGTAGATCGTAATTGACAACATGCGGCAACTGTTCGATATCAAGCCCGCGTGCGGCGATGTCGGTCGCCACCAGTGCCGTGATCGCACCGCTTTTAAAATCGTCCAGCGCGCGGGTCCTGGCTCCCTGGCTCTTGTCGCCGTGCAAGGCCGCGCAGCGTATGCCATCCTTGATCAGCTGCTTGCACAAGCGATCCGCGCCGTGCTTGGTACGCACGAAAACCAGCACCTGCTGCCACCGGCCGTCGCCGATCAGATGCGCCAGCAATTCGCGCTTGGACTCGCGCTTGATACCGTAGACCAACTGCGACACGGTTTCCGCCGCCGAATTGCGTTTGGCAACGGCAATCTCGACCGGGTCGCTCAACAATTGTTCAGCCAGCGTGCTGATCTCCGGCGAATACGTTGCCGAAAACAACAGATTCTGGCGCCGTGCCGGCAATAATTGGATAATTTTGCGGATGTCGCGGATAAACCCCATATCCAGCATCCGGTCGGCTTCGTCGAGCACGAAATACTCGATTTGCGACAGGTCCGCATAGCCTTGCTGGATCAAATCCAACAAGCGGCCGGGAGTCGCAACCACGATATCGGTTCCGCGCTGCAATTTTTGGATTTGCGGCTTGCTGCTGACGCCCCCGAAAATCGCTTCCGCAAAAAACGGCAGATGCTTACCGTAAGAGCAAACGCTCTCGTAGACCTGCAGCGCCAGTTCGCGGGTCGGCGTTAGGATCAACACCCGAATAGGTCGGGGCTTTTTCCTCACAGGCGCTTGTTGCAGCAATTGCAACAAAGGCAGTGTAAAGCCCGCGGTTTTGCCGGTGCCGGTCTGAGCACCGGCCAGCACGTCCCGCCCCTGCAATATCACCGGGATCGCTTGCTCCTGAATCGGAGTAGGCGTTTCGTAACCTTGTTCGGCAACGGCTCTAAGAATTTGCTCGGAAAGACCGAGTTCTGAAAATAGCATGGATTAACCTTATGTTGTTTCCGTCATATAATTCGGGAAAATTTGGAAAAAATTCGGGACATGACAACCGTGTCCAAAATACGGCTATATTTATTCTGAAATTTTATGACCCGAGGAAGGACGCCCTTCATCATTCCGCAGGAGCCAAACGATGAAACCCGAGAAGCGCAATCACCTTAGAGTAAGACCTAGAGGCCTGCAGGCAGGTATCGTTTTCAACCCCACGACAGCCAAGGAGCTGGCGTTCGAGGCCGATATCCTCGATATTAGCTACAGCGGCATTCGCGTCCGGCTTCGCAAGCCGCTGGCGGACGATATAGTCGGCAAAATCAAGATCACGATGATATTGCCGGAATCCGGCACGCCGTTCAGCGTGCACGGCGTTATCAAGCATCAGCACAGCGAATCCGAATGCGGCCTGCATTACATCGACCACGTCGAAGGGTCGATAGACGATCTGATGTTCGAGTGCGTCGAACTTGACGAAAGTACCGTGTTGATCAAAACCAATTAAAACACCGTCCGGCGCGATCCGGCTCAAGCGGTAATCACGAAACGAACCGCATCCAGACGCAATTGCGCGTCCTGTATGCTCTCGTGCGATAACATCGTCATTTCCTTGAGTTGTTCGATCTCGGCATCCTTGATCGCCGGATTGACTTTTTTCAGCCTGACCATCCGCTTGATTTCACCGGTCAATGCCGCCACCATTCGATTGGTGGCTTCGCCAATCAATTGCTGGGCCTTGCCGCCAGCGGCTTGTTCCGCTACTTTGATCATCTCCTGAATATGCTGGCGTTGGCTATTCAAAAACTGACTGATTTGGGCCTTCTCGAACTTATCGCCGGTTTCGATCAGACTGTCATGGCTGACCGACGCCGTTAGATCCATCTTGTTTTGGTCTATCAACACCCGAATCGGCGTATGCGGCAAAAACCGGCCAATTTGCAGTTCGGCCGGCGCACTACACTCGAGTACGAACAGCAATTCCAACAAAAATTGGCCGGCCTTCAATTGTGCATGCCTGACCACGCTGACCGCGGCATTGCCCGTCTCGCTAGACAACACCAAATCCATCGCCGCCAAAACCATCGGATGTTCGGCGGTCAGAAACAACATGTCCTCGCGCGCCAACGCAATATCCCGAGCCACCGTTACGGTCAAGCCGTCGTCCTGCAACATCGGAAAATGCGAAATGCGCAGATTTTCGCTGGGCCGCAGGATATGGCAAGCCTTGGAGTGGTACTCGACGTCGACGCCGTAGCAATCGAAAATATCCTCCAGATAAGGCCACAAACTGCCATCGGATTCGCTGGCGTGAATGGCTTCGACCAATTGCCGAGCAGGCTCCGGACGGCAGGAGTTCAGTTCCAGCAACAAATCGCGGCCCTTCTGCAATTCCGCTTCGAGGCGCGCATTCAGCTGGCGAGTTTCTTCTATCAACACTTCAACCGCTGCTCGCTCGCGACTGGCCAACGCCGCCGACAACGGCCCACTCAAGGCTTTGGCCACCTGCGACGCCGCCGAAACGTTATGTCGAAACGCGTCCAAACCTTCGTCGAACCAGCGAAACAACACCTCGCGCGAACTGCCGACCAGGTAGGGAATGTGGATCTGTATCACATGCTTTTGGCCGATCCTATCCAATCGGCCGATACGCTGTTGCAGCAAATCGGGGTTTTCCGGCAAATCGAACAGAAACAGATGCCGCACGAATTGAAAGTTGCGCCCCTCGCTGCCGATCTCCGAACACAACAGAACCTGCGCCCGACTGTCTTCATCGGCAAAGAATGCCGCCGCTCGGTCCCGCTCAACGATACTCATGCCCTCGTGAAATACCGCCGCGGTATGTCCCACGTGATGTCGCAGTATTTGCTCCAGCTGGATCACGGTGTCGGCTCGCCGGCAAATCAGCAACGCCTTCTCGTCGCCGAGGGTCTTCAAGGTGTCAATCAGCCAAAACAGATAGGGACTGTCGGCGAGTTCGGCGGTGTCCTCGCCGAGAATCGGATAACCATGGCGTTCCCGGTCCGGAAAACCTTTGACCGTATGTCGGGAGTTTCTGAACAAGATCCGACCCGTGCCGTGGTGATCCAACAGCAACTTGATCAATTCCTCGCGCGCGCCGACATTACTGTCGTTGACTTGCTTCAGCCATGCTTCGGCATTGTCGTGTTTCAACAACTCGCCTAACTCGACTTGCTCTGCCTCGTTTAACGGCTCACCGGAAATCAGCCGATTCGCCAACTGCGCCACCGGCTCGAATTGCTTTTCGTCTTGCAGATATTGCGCAAAGCTGTAGAAGCGATCGGGATCGAGCAATCTCAAGCGGGCGAAATGACTCTCCTTGCCCAATTGCTCCGGCGTGGCGGTCAACAACACCAAGCCCGGCACCGCTTGCGCCAACTGCTCGACGAAACGGTACTCGACGCTGGGGGCGGTCTCGCTCCATTCCAAATGATGGGCCTCGTCGACGACGACCATATCCCAGCCGGCCGCCAACGCTTGTGGCTGGCGAACGGGAAAGTCAGCAAAAAACTGTTGGCTGCACAGTATCAATTGCTCGTTTTGAAACGGATTGCCGTCGTCGTTGAACGACATGCAACGGGTTTCGTCGAACAGGCTGAAACGCAGATTGAAGCGCCGCAACATTTCAACCAACCATTGGTACATCAGGCTTTCGGGCACCAAAATCAAAACTCGTTCGCTCAAGCCGTTAATCAGACGGTGTTGAATGATCAAGCCGGCTTCTATGGTTTTCCCTAAACCGACTTCATCCGCCAGCATAATGCGCGGCGCGGCGCGGTTAGCGGCCTGATGCGCGATATACAATTGATGGGGAATCAGCGCGGCGCGCGCGCCTTGCAGCCCCTTGACCGCCGACTGTTGATGGCGTTGCTGGCGCCGCCAGGTTTCGTAGCGCAGCAAATACCAGGCGGTCGGGTCGAACTGGCCGGTGAACAATCGATCTTGCGGCTTGTTGAATTGAATATGGTGGTTGAGTTCCATCTCGTCAATTTGCTGCAATCCGCCGTCTTCGTCGACACCGATATAGGTCAACAGCCCGGCGTGCTCGTCCACTTGCTGTACGCTGATCTTGACGTATTCCACCGATTCGACGGTATCGCCTTCCGCGAACCTGACCCGCGTCAGCGGAGCGTTATCGCGCGCGTAAACCCGCCGATCGCCGGTCGCCAGGAAAAGCACCGTGACGCGATTGTATTCGGCTTCCAATACCATGCCTAAGCCGAGCTCAGATTCGGTGTTGCTAATCCAGCGTTGGCCGGGAATAAATTCGTTCATTGATTTAGTTGTCTGTCTGTTATGCCGACCGTACGACCATCGCCGATAGCCTCTGGTCTTTCCACTTTACGTCCGGTATCGGTATCGATCCAACGACTCCGTCGGCTTCCGAAAAATGGGGAAAACATGGTTAAATCCGCCCAACAAGCTCCCCCTCACTCGAAAACAGGACACTGTGATGCCCAAACCGATTACGCCTTTGATTGCAGCCGATATTCTGATCGAACTGATCGACCACCCGCAGCGCCCCTTCGTGTTGATCGAACGCAAATACCCGCCTTACGGCTGGGCTGTGCCGGGTGGCTTTGTCGATGTCGGTGAAACGGTTGAACATGCCGCGGTTAGGGAAGCAGCGGAGGAAACCGGTCTTGACGTTCGTCTGACTGCATTGCTGGGCATTTATTCCAATCCGCAACGCGATCCGCGCAACCACACCGCGACGGCGGTTTACATCGCGGAAGCTCACGGCTCGCCAACAGCGGCCGACGACGCCAAGAATTGCGGTTTGTTTACCTTTGACAATTTGCCGCCGGTTTTGGCCTTCGATCACGCATTGGTCATAGCCGACTACCGTCATTATAAACTGACCGGAGAAATAGCGCCGCTAAGAATATAAGTGGACGCTGATTCGAGTGCGTGGCCCGCAGGGCGCGTTCGAGAAAACTCAGTTTTTCAAACCCAGTACGTCCTGCATATCGTAAAGACCGCTGGATTTGTCGGCCAGCCAAATAGCGGCGCGCACCGCGCCGTTGGCGAAGGTCATCCGGCTGCTGGCTTTGTGGGTGATTTCGACGCGTTCACCTTCGTCGGCAAACATCACGGTGTGCTCGCCGACGATATCGCCGGCCCGTATCGTCGAAAATCCAATGGTTTTACGATCGCGGGCACCGGTCTCGCCTTCCCGTCCGTAAACGGCGCAGTCCTTTAAGTCCCGGCCCAGCGCCGCCGCGACGACTTCGCCCATCCGTAATGCGGTGCCGGACGGAGCATCGATCTTGTGCCGGTGGTGGGCTTCGATGACTTCGATGTCGGTGTAATCGCCCATCACTTTCGCGGTCGTTTCCAGCAACTTCAACGACAGATTGACGCCGACACTGAAATTGGGCGCCATCACGATTGCGATGTCCCGCGCGGCCTCTGCGATTGCCGCTTTTTGGCTCTCGCTAAACCCGGTGGTACCGACGACAAGTTTTTTCCCGGCTTGCCGGCAGACGTCCAGGTAGGCCATCGTCGCATCCGGCCGGGTAAAATCGATCAGCGCGTCGAAACAATCCACGACTGCCGCCAAATCGTCGCCGACCGGCACGCCGGCCGGCGAAACGCCGGCCAAATCGCCGGCATCCTTGCCTATCGCCAAACTGTCCGGCCGCGAAATCGCGACCGTCAATTCGGCTTGCGGCGCGGCTAACGCCGCTTTCAACAAACACAATCCCATGCGCCCGGAAGCACCCACCACGCCGATACGCATCGCCATCATCCCGTCAACTTGTCGAAAAAGCTTTTCACACCGTCCATCCAGCTATGTTCCTGGGGACTATGTTGTTTACCGCCACCGCTGAGGGAGACTTGCAGTTGCTCGATCAGAGCCTGCTGATCCTTGGTCAAGCGCACCGGCGTTTCTATCTGTACCCGGCACAGCAAGTCGCCTATGGCTCCGCCACGTACAGGCTTGACACCCTTGCCGCGCAATCGAAACATTTTGCCGGTCTGGGTTTCCGGCGGGATTTTCAGCATCACCTTGCCGTCCAGGGTCGGCACTTCCAACTCGCCGCCCAAGCAGGCGGTCGGAAAGCTGATGGGCACTTCGCAATAGAGATTCGCACCGTCGCGGGTAAAGATCGGATGCTCCTTAACCTGAACCTGAACGTACAAATCGCCGGACGGACCGCCGTTGATACCGGCCTCGCCCTCGCCGGCCAAGCGAATCCGGTCGCCGGTATCGACGCCGGCCGGCACCTTGACCGACAGCGTTTTGGTTTCCTGAATACGGCCTTGCCCGTAGCATTTCGGACAAGGGTCCTTGATTTGCTTGCCGGTACCGTGACAGGTCGGACAGGTTTGCTGCACCGAGAAAAAGCCTTGTTGCATCCGCACTTGGCCATGACCGTGGCAAGTCGAACAGGTGACCGGGCTGCTGCCCTTCTTGGCGCCGCTGCCGTTACATTCGCCGCAGGCGACCAGCACCGGCACCTTGACGGTCGCTTCGGTACCGCCGACGGCTTCTTCCAGCGTCAACTCCAGGTTATAACGCAAATCCGCGCCGCGCTGGACGCTGCTGCGCTGCCGTCCGCCACCGCCGCCGAAAATGTCGCCGAACACATCGCCGAAAATGTCGCTAAAGCTTTCCGCCCCGCTGAAACCGCCGCGGCCGCCACCCATCGACGGATCGACGCCTGCATGACCAAACTGATCGTAGGCCGCCCGCTTCTTCGAATCGGACAATATCTCGTAGGCCTCCTTGATTTGCTTGAATTTCTTCTCGGCGTCTTCCGGATTGTCCTTGTTGCGGTCGGGATGATACTTCATCGCCATTTTGCGATAGCTCTTTTTGATCTCGGCTTCGCTGGCGTTACGATCGACTTCCAACAGTTTGTAAAAATCTTCTTTTGCCATAACGTAGAAAACCGCCGGCGTTTACCAGCGGTTATTTAGTGTGTTGAATGAATGGAACGATGAGGGTGATTAACACCTTTCACCCTGACTCTCTCCGTTAACGGCGAGAGGCTCCCCGGTGAGGATTATTTTTTGTCGTCCTTCACTTCCTCGAACTCGGCATCGACCACATTGTGGTCTTCGGCTTGCTGGCCGCTAGCCGCATGGGCTTCGCCGGCAGCGGCGTCCGCTCCGCCTTTTTGGGCGTAAACCCGTTCGGCCAGTTTACCCGAAAGCTCGGTCAGCGCGGCGGTTTTGGCTTCGATAGCGTCCTTGTCGTCGCCTTTCAACACGCCCTGCAAGTCGCTGATGGCCGCTTCGATCGCCGATTTTTCGTCGCCGGTGACTTGGTCGCCCAATTCCTTCAACGACTTTTCGGTCGCGTGGATCATGCCTTCCGCCGAGTTACGCGCAGAAACCAGCTCTTTCAGTTTGCGGTCTTCATCGGCATGCGCTTCGGCGTCCTTGATCATGCGCTCGACTTCGGCATCCGACAAACCGCTGGACGCCTTGATCACAATGGATTGCTTCTTGCCAGTGGCTTTATCCTTGGCCGACACGTTCAGGATACCGTTGGCGTCGATGTCGAACGACACTTCGATTTGCGGAATACCGCGCGGCGCAGGCGGAATGTCCTGCAAATCGAAACGGCCCAGCGATTTGTTGCCTGACGCCATTTCCCGCTCGCCCTGCAACACATGCACGGTGACCGCGGTTTGACTGTCTTCGGCGGTCGAGAATACTTGCGAAGCATTGGTTGGGATCGTGGTGTTTTTCTCGATCAGTTTGGTCATCACCCCGCCCAGGGTTTCGATACCCAACGACAATGGCGTGACGTCCAGCAGCAACACGTCCTTGACGTCGCCGCCCAATACGCCGGCTTGAATCGCCGCACCCAGCGCTACCGCTTCGTCAGGGTTGACGTCTTTGCGCGGCTCTTTGCCGAACAATTCTTTAACGAAGGCCTGCACTTTCGGCATCCGAGTTTGACCACCCACCAAAATCACGTCGTTGATTTTCGAGGTCGAAATGCCGGCATCTTTAATCGCTTGCAAGCAAGGACCTTTGGTGCGCTCGATCAGTTCGTCAACCAGCGATTCCAGTTTGGCGCGGGTCAGTTTGACGTTCAAGTGCTTCGGACCGGACGCATCTGCGGTGATATACGGCAGGTTGATGTCTGTTTGCTCGGCGGAAGACAACTCGATTTTCGCTTTCTCCGCAGATTCTTTTAGACGTTGCAGCGCCAATGGATCGTTGTGCAAATCGATGCCGGTGTCTTTTTTAAATTCCCCGGCCAGGAAATCGATGATGCGCAAGTCGAAGTCTTCACCGCCCAGGAAGGTGTCGCCGTTGGTGGCCAATACTTCGAACTGGTGCTCGCCTTCGATTTCGGCGATTTCGATGATGGAAATATCGAAGGTACCGCCACCCAAGTCGTAGACCGCGATGGTGGTATCGCCTTTCGGTTTGTCCATGCCGAACGCCAACGCCGCCGCGGTTGGCTCGTTGATGATGCGTTTGACGTCCAGACCGGCGATCCGGCCCGCATCTTTAGTCGCTTGGCGTTGCGAATCGTTGAAGTAAGCCGGTACGGTGATGACCGCTTCGGTGACTTCTTCGCCCAGGAAGGCTTCGGCGTCTTTTTTCAACTTCATCAACACGCGGGAAGACACTTCCGGCGGCGCCATTTTTTTACCGTGGCACTCGACCCAAGCGTCGCCGTTGTTGGCTTCCATGATTTTGTAAGGCACCATTTTGATGTCTTTCTGTACCGCGTCTTCTTTGAAACGGCGGCCGATCAAGCGCTTGATCGCGAACAAGGTATTTTCGGGGTTGGTCACCGCCTGACGTTTGGCGGACTGACCGACCAGCACTTCGTTGTCGCCGGTGAAGGCGATGATGGACGGCGTGGTACGCGCGCCTTCACTGTTTTCGATGACCCGCGCGGTGCCGTTTTCCAGGACCGCGACGCAGGAGTTGGTGGTTCCTAGGTCGATTCCGATGATTTTAGCCATTGAGATTCTCCAGACTTGAATTAGGTATTAGTTAAAAAGTTATTGGCGATATGCGGTTGATCGATGAAATTTCAAGCCTGTTCGTCAACTTTCGCGCTGTCGGCGGGTTTGTCCTCGGCCTTGGCCACCACCACCATCGCGGGGCGCAGCAAACGGCCGTTTAAGATGTAGCCTTTTTGAAACACGTTCAAAACCGTATTGGGTTCGGCGCTGACGCTGGGCTGCATCGCCATGGCTTGATGCAACTCGGGATTAAAAGCTTGCCCGGTCGGATCGAGGACTTCGATATTGAATTTGGCGAACACCGATTCGAATTGCTTAATGGTCAGCACGCTGCCTTCGCGCAATTTAGCCACTTCCGGACTATCGCCGGTCGCCGCCTGCACGCCAAGCTCGAGACTGTCCAACACGCTAAGCAATTCCTTGGCGAACTTGGCCAAGCCGTATTTACGCTCGTCGTCCAAATCCTTTTGTACGCGTTTTTTCAGATTTTCCATGTCGGCCTGCACGCGCAAAGCCTTGTCCAGATTCGCGGCGGCTTGTTGTTGGGCTTGCTCCAGTTGTTGCCGCAGGCTTTCGACGCTGACTTCGCCGGCCTCGGTTGCCTCGGCAACAACGTCTTCGCCGGCTTCTTTGGTCTGCTCCAGCACCTCGGCGATCAATTCGGCGTCGGATTGCTGTTCGTGACTCGATTGCTGATGGCTCATTTGGGACTCCGTGGTTCTTAAAATATTAGGTCGGCCTTACGATAAGGGCGATTATTTGGGATTCAAGGCCGCGCCCAATATTTTTGCCGTCACGTCGACGAACGGAATCACTTTTTCATACGCCATCCGGGTTGGGCCGATCACGCCCAACACGCCAACCACCTCGTCGTTGACCGAATAAGGCGCCGTGACCAAGCTGCAATGGTCGAATGCACTATAGCCTGACTCTTCGCCGATAAAAATCTGCACGCCGTCGGCCAACAGGCATTGATCCAGCAAATGGATCACGCCGCGCTTTTGGCTGAACGCCTCGAACAGCTGTTTCAGACGGTCCATGTCGGATAATTCGGAAAAGCCCATCAGATTGGTTTCGCCGCTCAACACGTAATCGTCGTTGGGTTGTTGGGCGAAGGTCAGTTGCGCCATGCTAACCGCGTCTATCATGCCTTGATTGACGCGCTGCTGATCTTGCTCCATCTCCCGCAACACTTGCTCGCGGATCTTGGCCAGACTGAGGCCGGCGTAAACCGAATTCATGTAATTGGCGGCCTGTTGCAGTTCGGCCGGGCTAAATTGACGCTGGGTATGGATGATTTTGTTATGAACTTCCTCGCCATCGGTGACAAAAATCACCAGTACGCGCATGCTGGACATCGGCAGGAATTCGATGTGTCGCAACGTGACCATCTCACGGCGCGGCAGGGTGACGACACCAGCCATATGGGTCATATCCGACAGCAGCCTGGAGGCCTTGCTGAGCACGTCGCCGGTTTTGTCCGCATCGGCCAGCAAACCGCTTTGCAATTGATCCAGATCACTGGACGCCAGCGGCTTGACCGTCAACAGACTATCGACAAACAAACGGTATCCGGCCACGGTCGGCACCCGGCCCGCCGAGGTGTGCGGCGAATGGATCAAGCCCATTTCCTCGAGATCGGCCATGACGTTGCGAATGCTGGCCGGACTGAGCTTAAGCAGCGGATCCTTGGACAATACCCGCGAGCCGACCGGCTGACCGTCTTGTATGTAACGCTCAACCAAGGCCTTCAGCAAATACGCCGATCTTTCGTTTAAATCCGGTCCGCTAGCCACATTGACACCCTAGAAAATTCGTTAGCACTCCAACGTAACGAGTGCCAGAGGGGAAAGCTAACAGGTGCCCGGAGCCTTGTCAATCCGCCTAAAATCCGTGCGAACCCAAGCCTGTCGGGGATCTCGGGCATTCGCAATGCCGGTGGATAGCGCCCGATTTCAGACATTGGCCCGACGCCTACGGGAATGCCTGGTCGCGGCACGGCCATTACCTGGCAACAAATTCAGGGTGTTAACGACACCGAACCGCACGGAATTTGGCCGACGCCGATATTCCGGCCGCGCCGACCGACGTACTCGCGACGCCGAGGGCGAAGCTTCGCTAGTGCCTGCTCGAATTGTTTGTATAATCCCAGGCATTTTTGAATCCCGGCTCAAACATGCCTTCACCCTTTCAACGCATCGGCATCATCGGCAAATTCGGCGATCCGGGTATCGCCGCCACGCTCAGCGAGCTCTACCGCTTTTTGCTGCAGCGCGGTCACTCGGTGGCCACCGATAGCCGAAGCGCCGAGCTAATCGAAGCCGAAGGCGTCGTCGGCATGCACATCAACCGGCTGCCGGAATGCTGCGATCTGCTGATCGCGGTCGGCGGCGACGGCACGTTCCTGACCGCCGCCCGCGCCGCCGCCGATTTCGACACTCCGCTGCTCGGCGTCAACCTCGGCCGACTGGGATTTCTGGTGGACATTTCTCCGGACCAGTTGCTGAGCCGCCTGGCGCAAATCCTCGACGGCCGCTACCAGACCGAACAGCGTCATTTGTTACAGGCCGCCATCATCCGCGACGGCGAACTCATCCATCGCCAGACCGCGGTCAACGAGGTCGTCGTGCATCGTTGGGTCACGCCGAGCATGATCGAAATCGTCACCAGCATCGACGGCGTGTTCCTAAACACCCAGCGTTCCGACGGCCTGATCGTCGCGACACCGACCGGTTCGACCGCCTATGCGCTGTCGGCCGGCGGACCGATTCTGCATCCAACCCTAAATGCGCTGGTACTGGTCCCGCTGAATCCGCACATGCTGTCCAATCGGTCCATCGTCATCGACGACAAAGCCACGATCGAGATCCGTTTCAGCCAGACCAAGCAAATCAACGCCCTGGTCACCTGCGATCATTTAGAAATCCCGGACGTGCGCATTAACGACACGATCGTCATTCGAAAAGCCGACAAACCGATTAACATTCTGCACCCGGAAGACCACGATTTCTTCCACATTCTGCGAAGCAAACTGAACTGGAGCGGCGGTTATTCCGCCAAATGACATGCTGTTGAACCTGAACATTCTCGATCTGGCCGTGGTCGACAAACTGGACCTGGACCTGGAACCCGGTATGTCGGTGCTGACCGGCGAAACCGGGGCCGGCAAATCGATATTGCTGACCGCGCTGGGCTTGGCGTTGGGCGATCGCGCCGATTCCGGCTACGTGCGCCCCGGCAGCAAGCGCGCCGAAATCAACATCGAATTCGATCTATCCAAGGCACCGCTGGTTAGCCAATGGCTGATCGACCACGAATTGGACGACGACGGCCAATGCCTGGTCCGTCGCACCGTTAGCGAAGACGGCCGCTCCAAGGCCTATATCAACAACCGGCCGGTCAATCTGCAAACACTGCAAACGCTGAGCCGGCAATTGGTCGAGATCCACGGCCAACATGCCCATTTGACGCTGCTCGATGCCGACGAACAGCGTCTGCTGCTGGACGGATTCGCCGACCACGCCGAATTGCTCAACGATCTGAACGCCTGCCAACAAAACTGGCGGCTAGCCCATAAAGAACTGCAACAACTGCAAAAGTCCGGTAGTGACCAAGCCGAACGCGAGGAGCTGCTGCGTTATCAGCTAGAAGAGTTGCAGCAACTGGATCTGGAAAATTTCGATTATCAGGCCCTGGCCGACGAGCACAACAAACTGGCTAACCTGGGTAGAATTTTGGGCGTCGGTCAACAACAGCTCGACATCCTCTACGACAACGACCAGCAATCGGTCGCCGACATGCTGGGTCACGTGATCCACTCGGTCGGCGAATTAAGCCAATACGCCGCCGAATTGAACGGCATCGTCGAATTGCTGAGCGACGCCGAAATCCAGATCGGCGAAGCCACCCAACAACTGCGGCGCTTCCTGGAGAATCAGGAAGCCGATCCCGGCCAACTGAGCTGGCTGGAAAACCAGATTGGCGTGATTCAACGCCTGAGCCGCAAACACAAGGTACCAGCCGAGGAATTACCGGCGCTGGCCGAGCAATTCGCGCTGGAGTTGAACAATCTCAGCCATAGCGGCGAGCGCATCGAAGTTCTGCAAGCCGATTGCGAGCGTCTGCTGGCGCAATACCGCGAATTGGCGACGGCATTATCCGCCAGCCGGCGCCGGGCCGGCGACGAGTTGCAGCACCGCATTTCCGACGCAATCAAGGAATTGGGCCTGCCGCACGGCGAGTTCCTGGTCAAGCTCGACCGGGAGGATGGCAACGAGCCGCAACGCAACGGCCTGGATCGCATCGAGTTTCTGATCAGCACCAATCCGGGCTTGCCCGCCAAACCCTTGGCCAAGGTGGCGTCGGGCGGCGAACTGTCTAGGATCAGCTTGGCGATACAAGTCACGACCAGCACCGATAAGACCACGCCGACGATGATCTTCGACGAGGTCGATTCCGGCATCGGCGGCGGCATCGCCGAGATCGTCGGCCAAAAGCTGCGCCGGCTGAGTTTGAACCGGCAAGTGCTGTGCGTCACGCACTTGCCGCAAGTCGCTTCGCAAGCCCATCAGCATTTATTCGTCGCCAAAAACCAAAATGCCGCAGTCACCTCGTCGACGGTTCGCAAACTCTGCGAGGACGAACGGGTCGCGGAGGTGGCGCGAATGCTGGGCGGCGTCACCATCACCGAAAACACCTTGGCGCACGCCCGAGAAATGCTGAGCCTGGGCGGCGGCGAAGCCTAGCCGGCGGGCATCAACGCACCGACAAACTCAGTACGCCCATTAGTACCAGAGCTGCCCCGCCGACCTGCCATAGCGTCATCGGTTCGCCGAGGAATACCGCCGCCATCAGCAACGTCGAAACCGGCCCTATCGTGCCGACCAGCGAGGCATGGCCCGAACCGATCCGGCGGATCGCCGCCGACAGCATGAACACCGGCAACACCGTCGAGACGATCGCCATTGCCAAACTCAACTGGTATACCGGCATCGGCAACAGCAAGGCCTCCGGCGGATGCGTCAACACGAACTGTAAGATCGACGCCGCGCACGCGACCAACATTGCGTACGCGGTAAAGCGCATCGCGCCCAAGCGAGCGATGGCCTGGCCCGCGCCCAGCAAGTACAGCGCATAGCTGACCGTGCCGGCAAACACGTAAGCGGCCCCCAACCACAATGTATCGCCGCCCCCATCCAACTCGCCGACGAACACCAGTGCGATCCCGCTATAACTCAGCAAGACTGCCGTCAGTTCCCTGAACCCGAACGGCTTTTTCAACCACAGTGCCGACATCGCCAGCACCAAGGTTGGGTACAAGAACAAAATCAAGCGTTCCAGACCGGCGGAGATATATTGCAAACCGGTGAAATCGAGCAGACTGGACAGGTAATAGCCAAGCAAACCGAGCACACCGACGACCCAATAATCCCGAGCCGTCAGGGACGGCCGCGCGGCGGGTCCGCGTTGCTGAAACGCGACGATCAGGAAAAACGGCACCGAAAACGCCATCCGCAACGCCAATAACGTCACGGCATCGACGGCTTGCACATAGGCAAGCTTGACCAATATCGTCTTGGCGGAAAAACCGATCGCGGCCAAGGCCGCCAGGCCGTAACCGAGCAGGGTTTGAGTGGAGGTGGTGCTAAGGGACTTCATTAGGGCTCCTGTGCTGGTGCGAGCCCTAGGCAAATGACAAAGCCACCGCGGTCGAGCCCGCGGTGGTTTGAACTGATATTAGAACAACGCAAACACCACGGCCGTGAGCAAAGCCCATAGCCATGACTTGTTTGCAAAACGTGACGAAAAAAAACGACTCATGGGGCGACTATAAGCCGGACCGGCCAAAACTGTCAAACGTAGCGCGTTAACGGCGGAATTTACCGACCAATTCATTCAACTGCACGGCCAGTTGCACCAACTCGCGGCTGGCGTCGCTGGTTTGCGCGGCATCTTGCGAAGTGCGATCGGTCAAGCCGCCAATGTTGCCGATGCTTTGGCCGACATGTTGCGCGACACGGCTTTGATTGTCGGCCACCAAGGCCATTTGCGAATTCAACGAGCGAATCTGAGTCACCCGCTCGGCAATCGCGCTTAAACCTAGATCGGCGCTTTGGACTTGTTCGCGGCGTT
Organism: Methylomonas sp. MS20; assembly: GCF_050275925.1. Taxonomy (NCBI): domain Bacteria; kingdom Pseudomonadati; phylum Pseudomonadota; class Gammaproteobacteria; order Methylococcales; family Methylococcaceae; genus Methylomonas; species Methylomonas sp. MS20. The sequence continues at coordinate 1,082,267 of NZ_CP189962.1, read as the reverse complement.
GCTCGGCGCTGGTTTTGGCTTTATCCATCACCGTCACCGCCTCCTTGGCCTCGCGCTGCAATTGGTCGATGATTTTCTCGATCTCTTCAGTCGCCTGATGCGAGCGGGTCGCCAGCGTTCTGACCTCGTCGGCCACTACCGCGAAGCCCCGGCCTTGTTCGCCGGCCCTAGCCGCCTCGATCGCGGCGTTCAGCGCCAGCAAGTTCGTTTGTTCGGCCAAGCCCTTGATCACGTCCAACACCGCGCCGACGCCGTTGCTTTTTTGGTCCAGGCGCTTGATGACTTCCGAGGCCCGCTCGATTTCGCTGACCAGCACATAGATGCCGTCGATGGCGTTTTTGGTGGTTTCCGCGCCCTGGGCGGCTTGCTGGTCGGCCTCGACCGAAGCCCGCGCCGCACCGTCAGCGCCGTGCCGCACATCCCTCACCGATTCCTCCAGTTCGTGGATCGCCTGAATGACGTTTTCGGTTTCCCTCTGCTGCTGACTGGCCGCCTGCGAGGTTTGCCTCGATACGGTGGCGATGCGATCGGTGGCGTCGGTCAGTAAACGGCTGACGTCAGACACCCGGTTCAAACTCGCCGCGAAATTAGCCAACATCGAGTTAAACGAGGTGCTGACCTGGCCGATTTCATCGCCGCTGTTGACCGGCAAGCGCGCGGTCAAATCCGAATGGCGAGCGATGGCATCGACGGTGTCGCGCATCGTCACCAGCGGGTTGACGACGATGCGCCGCATCAGAATATTGACCAGCAACAAGCCGGCGGCGAACATCGCCAACGAAATCGCCGATCCGGCGATCAGATCTTGGTTAATTTGGTCGTCCAGGCTCGCCAGCGAATAGGATACCCGCACCGCGCCCAACACCTCGCCTTCCTTGACCGGATGGCAGGTCAGGCAATTGGTGCCGCGAAAATTGCTGCTGGCCAGGATCGGCTCGACCACGGTCACCCAACGCCCGTTGGCATCGTTGCCGTGGCGTATCAGCGCTTCACCGCTCAGGCCGCGCCGATCGAGTTCGTCGACGACCGCTTGCTCGGGCTTGCCTTTACCGTGCAACTCGACGATCCCGTTGCCGCGAATCAGGCGCACCTCGCTGACGCCGGGATGCGACAAAGCCTTTTCCCGCAACACTTCGACCTGAGACATCGAGCCGGTCAGCATCAGGGTGTTGATACCGTCGAAATAGCCGGCGGCGATATTTTTAGCTTTGTCGGTTGCCAGCGCTTGCACCATATCTTTCTGGCGGCCGGCCATGAACACGTTACTGACCAACATCAACACCACAAACACGCTGGCGATGCTGAGCAGAATTTTTGATTGGATAGTAGTTTGACTGTTCATAGTTCTGGGCCGCTTAACATTCCTTGGAAATTTATCACGAGTCATCGGCACCGCGCGGGGAAACCTGAACGACCCATGCGAAAAATTGCGTTCCTGGTCATTTTTCCGCCGGTCTCCGCAATCAGGTGGCAACGACCACTCCAGCGGCCGCCCGGTCATTTTTCATAAATATGCTAAGGTTGCGAAACGGCTCGAAACCGGCCCTGCCGGCCACAGCCTCCGCTCGCTTTAACTATAGACCGGGAGTCCCACCTTGGACGATATTTTCGAACTGCTCGCCGTGGTTGCGGTCGTCGTGCCGATCGTCGTAATCGTACTGCTGGTTCTACTGCTCAACCGGCAACGCGAAATCAACCGGGAAATCAAGGATTCGCTCGCCGACCTGCACGCCGCTTTGCGCGAGGACCGCAAACTGCTGCTGACGTTGACGGAACGCGTCGGCACCGAGCGTCCGGCCGCCGCGCCAGCCAGTTTCGACGCGCAAACGCCGGCGCGGGAGCAGATATTGTTCGAACCCCGCGCCGCATCGGTGGAGACGACGGCACCCGAACCCAGCCGAGCGGAACCGGCCGACACCGAACCGACGGCGAGCACACCCGCTCCCAACGACGCTTGGCAAACCGCCGGCTGGCAAGTCGCCGAACCGAGCCGTTTCGAATTGGCGGCAAGGCAAGCACTCCAACAAATCTGGAACTGGATCGTAGTTGGCGAGGGCCACCGTCCGGACGGCGTTTCGATCGAATACGCGGTCGCCAGCAACTGGTTGCTGCGCATCGGCGTCCTAATCCTGGTCACCGGCATCGGCTTTTTTCTGAAATATTCGATCGATAACGGCTTGCTCGGCGAACAGGCACGGGTCGCGCTCAGCGTATTGACCGGACTGGCGATGATCGTCGGCGGCGTGCGCCTAGTCGGCGGCCAGTACCATTTGTTCAGCCAGGGCTTGTTGGGCGGCGGCATAGCGGTGCTGTATTTCAGCGTGTTCGCCGCTTACGCCTTTTACCACCTGCTCGGCGCCTATCCGGCCTTCGGCTTGATGTTGACGGTTACCGCCAGCGCCGCCGCGTTGGCGATCCGGCTGGACGCGATGCTGGTGGCGATCTTCGCCATCATCGGCGGCTATTGCACGCCGATTTTGCTGTCCACCGGTCAAGTGAATTTCGTCGGCTTGTTCAGCTATATGCTGTTGCTGGGCGGCGGCATTCTGGCGGTGAACTGGTACAAGCAATGGCATGTACTGAATTTTCTCGGCTTCGCCTTCAACTATCTGCTGTTTTTCGCGGCGATGCAACGCTACGAGTCCGGCTACTTTTGGCAAGTGCTGCCGTTTCTGACCGGATTTTTCGTGTTGTATTCGACGACGGTGTTTTTGTTTTGCCTGGTCAATCGGCAACGCTCGACGCTGCTGGACTTGGTCGCGCTGGCGGTCAACGCGGCGATCTATTTCGGCACCGCTTACGAGTTGATCGCCACCGAATACGGGCAAGTCTGGACCGCGTTGCCGTGCCTCGCCCTGTCGGCATTCTATGTCGGCCACGTGTATTACTGCTTGGCCCGCCGCATCGAGGATAGAGAGTTGGTAGTCGGGTTTATCGGCTTGGCGGCGTTCTTTCTGAGCGTGGCGGTGCCGTTAATCTTGTCCAAGCAATGGATCACCGTCAGTTGGTCGTTGCAAGCACTGGTGATGATTTGGATGGCCGGCAAAGTGCGTAGCGCGTTTTTACGCCAAACCGCCTACCTGTTGTATTTGCTGGTCGTCGCCCGCTACGCTTTCATCGATTTGCCCGGCCAATACGCGGAAGGGGCGACTGGGGACGCCGCGCCGGGCGAATTCTGGTTCGGGCTGATAGAACGCCTGGTCAGCTTCGGCATCCCGATACTGTCGATGGCGCTGGCCTATACACTGATCGAAAAACCGGCACCGGCGACGGAATTGGCTTGTTCGCCGGCCCAGGACGTGCCGGTCTGGCTGAAGGACGGCGGCGTCTTGGCCGTCATCGCACTAATCGTTGTAGCCCTGGTATTCGTCACGCTGCAATTGGAACTCTACCGCAGCCTGGCCTACTTGTATCCGCCACTGCAAGCGCCGGCATTGACGCTGGTCTGGCTAGGCTTGGGCGCGCTACTGCTGAATCGCTACATGACCGGCTCCGGCCAGCTCATGTTAGCCGGCCTGCGTTGGCTGCTGATCGGCCTGGCGATCAAACTGACGTTTTTCGATTTGCCTTCCTGGGGCCTGACGCTGGGTCACGCCGCGATCGGCGACAGTTTGCTGACTTTGCATTACGGCGGCACTTACCGCTTCGAATCGGCGCTGATGCGGCTGCTGGACTTCGGCGCGATTATCCTGTTTCTGGCCCTGGCTTTCCGCCGGCTGGAAGGCGACGAAGGCAGCGCCGCCGACGTGCGCCGCTGGCTGGGCACGGCGGCGCTGGTATTGTTGTTCGCGTTTCTCAGCCTGGAAACCAATTCGCTGTTGCTGCATTATTTGCCCGGCTTGCGCTCCGGCGGCGTGACGATTCTATGGTCGCTGTTCGCGTTGACGTCGGTCTACCACGGCATCCGCCGCGAAGTCGCCGCACTGCGCTTGGCCGGTTTGGTCTTGTTTGCGATCGTGGCCTGGAAAGTGTTCTTCGTCGACCTGGCCCGCCTGGAACAAATTTACCGAATCGTCGCCTTCATCGTACTGGGCATGCTGGTACTCGGCGGCGCGTTTTTCTACATGCGCTACCGGCAAAACTTCGCCGCTAACGCCGAGACCGAGAGCAAACGATGAGCCCCCGTAACGCCTTTTTAGTCTGCTGGCTGTCGCTGTCCGCCCCGGTGGGCGCGACCGAATTCAGCCGCCCCGTCCAGCAAGCGCCCGGTAACGGTCAGGCGCTGTTGGCCGTGGAATTGGACAGCCAAATCTACGCCGCCAGCGCCGCCGACTTCGGCGATCTACGTCTGCTCGACGGCCAAGCCGTCGAGACACCGTTTCTGTTGCGCCCGGCCGCCGCGACCAAAACGGTCCGTAGCCGCCGCCCCAGCCTCGGCCAGATCACCGCGCTGCAAACCGCTGGCGACAGCCTGAGCTTCGAAGTCCACCTCGCCGACAACGCCGAACCCGCCGACGGCTTGACGCTGATCACCGCTCAACACGATTTCGAGTACGAACTCACGGTACAAGGCTCGAACGACGGCGAACACTGGCGGACGCTGACCGAGCACGCGGCGGTTTACGATTACTCCCGGCACTTGGCGATCGCCAATCTCGACGTGTCCTTGCCCGCCAACGGCGACCGCTATTTCAAAATCCTGGTCGGCAAGACCGGCCAAACCCGGATCGCGGAAATCACGGCGCTGACCCGGCGTATGCAAGGCCACGAGGAATTGGAACGCAGCGAAACGCAAACCCTGTATCGGGAGCCACTACATGTCGAGCGGATCGAGTTCTGGCATCTGCGCTCGGAAAGCCGCGCCGAGGCCGAAACCGTCGTCGACTATCCGTTGCCGGACTTTCAGGTACACGAAGACGCCGAGCGACGCGCCACCCTAATCGACATCGACAGCCGCAAACTGCCGCTGACCGGGCTGCGGCTGGACGTCGCCACGCCCAGCTTTCAACGCGATGTCGAACTGCAGACGCCTCGAACCGGCGGCGGCGACTCGGCTTGGCAAACCCTAAGCAGCGGGCAACTGCGGGCTTTGCGCTTCGGTGACATCCAGCAAGCCGAGACCCGGATCGACTTTCCGGAACAACGCGGAGAGCGATATCGCTTGGTGATTCACAATCAAGACAATCCGCGACTGCAAATCACCGCGCTGACCGGACTGGGCAAAAACTATCGCTTGTTGTTTATCGCCAACCCCAATAGCGCGTATCGCCTGACTTACGGAAACGCCGGCCTGGCGCCGGCCCGGTACGACACCGCCGCGATCGGCGAATTGCTGCGGCAAGGTATCGTCCCGACGCCGGCCAACTTGGGCGAGGCGCTCGCAACTGGCCAGACTGGCGCCGACAATTCCCTGAGAAACTTGCTGAACAGCCGAGCATTTCTGCTCGGCGCGATCGCGTTGGTGGTGCCGATATTGGCCTGGAGCCTTTACCGGGCCGGCAAGCGGCTCGGCGACTTGCCGAAATAAACGGTCAGCGCGCGATCCAGGCCAGAACCGATCTGTGGCCGGCGACGTAAAGCGCTCCGGCCGCCAACGCCGCGCCCAAGCTGTCGGCCAACCAATCGCCGACGCCCGGCTCGCGCCCCGGCACGAAGGACTGGTGCCATTCGTCGCTGATCCCGTACAAACTGCAATAGGCGACGCTGACCAAGCCTAGTAAGCGGCGCTCGGCCAGCCGATGCCAAAACGCCCGCCAACTGCACACCTCCATCACGAAATAAGCTAGCGCGTGCTGGACTTTGTCCTGAAACTCGAAGTGCATCTTGACCGGCAAACTCTCCTGCGCCGACAACCAGAAAATCAAGCCGCAAAACGCCGCCAACGCGGTCCAGTCCCGGAATGCTCTCATCTTTTTCTATCCATTTATCGTAATTTACCCAGGGTTCGATGTCGGCCAAGCCTACGCGCCGCCTTCGAGCAATTGTTTGGCCAATTGATTGCCGGCCTCGACCAGCGGATGTATCACAAAATCGGCACCCAGCGTTTTCATGTGATCGGCTTCCTCGGCGTGATAGCAAATCGCGCCGATCTGGCCAAGATAGCCGCGCCGCCTCAATTGCTCGATCGCGGCGCAGCGCACCTCGTACGCCGGCACCGTCAATAAAATCCCCCTGACGCGCTCCAGCGGCAAACCGCTCCACAGCTCGCTGTCCTCGGCATCGCCGTAGACCACGCGCCGCCCATTACCCAACAGGGTTTCCAGCACGGTCGGGTCGGCGTCCAGCCCGACCACCCGTTGTTCGCGCTCGCACAACGCCCGATAGGCGGCGACGCCGGTGCGGCCCATGCCGATCACCAGCCATTCGGCAGCACCGAAGGATTCCGGCAAGCGGTCGGGATTCCCGGATTGTTTTTCGAAACGCACCAGCCAGCACTCGGCCCAGCCGAACAAGCGGTGCGAGTAGCGGTTCAGCGGCGCCGCCACCGCCAGTGAGCCCGCCACGGCCAAACTGATAATCGCCTTCCAATCCTCGGTCAGCAAACCGGCGTTGACCACCGCGCCGGTCGTGATCAATGCAAATTCGCTATAAGTCATCAAGGCCAACGACGACACGAAAGCGGTGCGCGCGCGCAAGCCGGCGAACAGAAACAACCCGAAAAATAACACGCCTTGCAGCGGCAGCAAGCCGAGTAAACTTAAGGCCAGCGTCACCTGTTCGCGATTCGGCAGATCGGCCAGACCGATTTGCAGAAAGAAGGCCACCAGAAACAACTCCTTCAAGCTCCACAGCCGATCGGTCAATTCGTCGATCTTGGGATGGGTCGCCAGCATCACGCCGGTCAGCAGCGCGCCGATGTCGGCGGAAATGCCGACCCGTTCGGCCGCGACGCCGCCGGCCAGCGCCAAGCAGACTCCCAGCAGCAGTTTCAATTCGGAGGCGCGACTGGCCGACAAAATCCGATGCGCCAGGGGCCGCAACAGCGGCAAGGCCAACAAGGCCAAAGCCCAAGGCTGGGGTTGTTTGCCGTCCGCCACCGCCAACAAGACGATCGCGACAATGTCCTGCAAAATTAGAATACTCAGCACGTCGCGGCCGTGCAGCGTCGACAATTCGCCGTTGTCTTCCAATACCTTGATCGCCAACACGGTGCTGGAAAACGCCAAACTGACTCCCAACACCAAACCGCCGGTCACCTTTTGTTCCAGCCAGAAAAACACCAACGCCGATGTCACCGCCGTCAGCAACAGGTGCAAACCGCCGACGCTTAACACCTCGCGGCGGATCAGCGACGAAGGCTTCAGCTTCAAACCGACCGAAAACAGCAACAGTTCGATGCCGATTTCCGCCACGTGACCAAGATTCGGCAACGGCGCGATTTGCAAACCATGTAGGGCATAGCCGGCGGCCAAGTAGCCGACCAAGGGTGGAAACGACAAGCGGCTGGCGACCATGCCAGCCAAATAAGCGGCGGCGATCCAGATCAGTTCGGTCATAAATCAATCATGCTGAGTCAAAACGGCCAGCCATGCGGGCCGGTCTTAAAAATAGAGTCGCTGGACAAGTCAAGGACCGTCGGCCGTCTCGCGCCGACGCCAATCGCAACGTTAGGCGCGGAAACTATTCCAGCGCGATACTGCCCTCGATGGTGTGACGTATCCCCAGCGCGGGCGCCTCCAAGGTCATCGCCACCGCGAGAGTCTCCGAACCCTCGAGTATGCCGGCCTCGACCGCTTTCAACACCGCGTGCTCCAGTTCGCGCTGCGAAGCGATCCCAACGGTTTTCAGGAACTTACGGACTTCCAAATTCAAGGTATCTTCGTTCATCGTCATCCCCCGGGCACGTTATAAAAAGTCGAAGCGACGAATCGACGCGCGGAACTCGCGGCGCCATCGCCTCGGCTAGCAGATTATCACGGATCGGTGCATTCTCGGCTTAGCGATAGGCGAAGAGGCCGAGCCATCGGCCGGATCATGAACATTGAAAAGGATTCCGCCGAAATTCGCCGACTCGTCGGGCCGTGATCCCGATATCGCGAGTCAATAGATCAATGACCTTGGCAGCGGTGGTAAGTCGCTACGCTGCCAAACGGCTACGATTCGAAGGATTGGAGCGTTTTAGCAGGCCGGTCATCATCGTGTGACGTCTTTTATCTACTCGCCGGTACAGAACAAGTAGCCGTGTCAGTAGGATAAAACCGATGATTTGCACAAACATGAAAGCATGCCAGTTCCGATTTCTCGAGAGCAGGGAACGGCGATTCGAACAAGCCGTCACCGAGCGGCAGGTCGGTGACGTCAATCGGAAGTGAAGGGGAACGGTTAAAGCGATCGTATCCAAGACGTGTGTATCGAATCCCGCGAGCTTACTTCGCGCATTGCGGTCGCGTACACAACAGGGCCAGTTTGCGCGAGTCGAGCACATTGATCGTGCCGTTATGATCCAAATCCCTGGGGTCGCCGGCACCGCTCGCCGGTTTGTTTCGAGCGGCCAGCACGACATTGAGGTCGAGTAAATCGACATCGCGGTCGCCGTCTTGATCGCCGGTCACGGTCATGTTTTCGCAAGCGTCGGGCAGATGATTTTGGTTGGTATCGCCGCTTTGGCGTTGCTCGATGTCCAAGACGTCGGATTTGCCGTTGTTATTGCAATCCGGAAATACGTTCAAATAGTACACATCCTGCTCGCCGTTGTAGGTCGCGGTGTAGGACACGTGAGCGCCGTATTTGTCGGAAACCAGATGGCTATAGTCGCCGATTTTATCGACGCCCAACGGATAACCGGTTTGGGTGTTGAAGGTCGCGGTGACCGCTCGATTCGGACTCCAAGTCGCCCCGCCGTCCCATGAGTAGGAATAAAACAACTGGGATGTGCCGGCTTGGAGTTTTTCTCGGGTGTCGTACCAAACCGCATCGATCCGCGAGTTGTCGGCAACGCCCAACATCGGAAACCATTGAAAGGCGTTCCGGTCCGCCGTATCCGTGTTGATGCGTAGCGGCGCCGACCAGGTCAGCCCGCCGTCGCTGCTGCGGATAAAGTTGACGTCCAGATTGTCCGTGCCCGGCGGATCGACCGGAGCCAGCAGATAAATGTTGTTGCGCAACGCACCTGCCGAATGATCGACGGCGACTTGAATATCGCCGATCGGACCAAGCGGGTTGGGATTGTTGGGAATCATGAAGGTGATCGGCGAACCGCCCATATCGATGGCTTGGGTCGTGAAACTTGGTATTGCGTTGGGATCGCGAGCGTTCAACGAGGTGGCGAACAAATAACCGTCGTAGACCAGCTTGGTACCCACCAAGCTGCCGCTTTCCTTACGACCGGCCAGATACACTTCGCCGTTGGCACCTACGCCGATGGTACCGAACGACGGGTTTTCCGGCACGCTGACCGGCGCTTCGTAGCTCAGGCCGCCGTCAACCGAGCGGGTAAAACGCTTGTCGTCCAAACCTTCCCGCCAGTGTAAATAAATATGGCCGTCGCTGGCGGTTCCGCTCCGGTCTATGCCGATTCGGCCTTTATCCGCGCCTTCGCCGTGTGCGTAGACCGGCGCTTGCCAGCTGACGCCGCCATCCAGCGACTTGAAGACCTGCACGTCCGCCGCGAAGTTGCCGGTGCTGTCGTAATGCAGACTCTGGTAGTAGAAATTGCCCGCCGAATCGACATCCACCATGATGTTGGTCCGTTGTTCGCCCGGCGTCACCACGCCTTGAAAATGCCAGTGCTTACCGCCGTCGTCGCTATAAGTCCAACCGCCTTCCCGGCTGCCCGAAGCGATACTGGCAAATTGCTTCCAGCCCGCGACCAACCGGTCTGGGTTATTCGGATCGAGAGCGATCGTCGGCTCGTGAGCCGCGTCGCCGGCGATATTGTCGCCGGCCGGGTCCACATTCATTTGAATGCTCGAATACGGTCCGTACGGAAACAGCGATTGCGCAGCGGCGCTTTCCGGCATCGCGCCGCAGACCGCTAACACGCTCAAGCCCAAGCAATGGGCGAAAATCCCTCGCGGCAACGGCACGACGCGACCTAGGCGAACGTCCATCACGCCCTCCTGAATCGGCGATAGCCGTTGATACCGATACCGGCAATCCCCGAAGCGAAGAACCAAACCGCCGAAGGCAATGGAACGGCGGCCACTTGGCCGCAACCGCTATAGGCACCCACGCCTAAACAAAAATCCCCCAAATCGGCCAAGACGGTATTTTTCAAAAAGAACGCGTTTTCGGGGGACAGTAATAAATCGCCGCTGAGCATCCAATCGCCGGCACTGCTGTACTGCAACCGCAAATTAGCCAATTCGTAAGCCACCGCGCTAAACGAAACGTTATTCTGCAAATACCAGCCGCCCGGCGTGCCCGAAACGCCAAAGGCATCCCACATGGTCTGCCGCGCCTCCGGGTCGTATTTCAGCGAGTAATCGCCGTTCAGCAAGGTGCCGGAAAAGCTTCCTCGAAACATCTCGACGCCGGTCATGCCCATCGTGCCGGTACCCGCCAAGGTGTCCGAATCGATTGAGAAGTCCGGCGTCGTGGCTTGGACGTTGCGGCCGGAAAGCTGACCGCTGGGGTTGCTGGCACTGACGGGGGTGATGTCGTGTACCAAGTTCACGGCTGAAATTTCGACACGCGTCGGATTATTGAAGTAAAACGACGAATCGGTGCGAACCGTGTAGTCGGACTCGATGGTGTCGAAATATTGCGCCAGAAAGTATCCCGGCTGGGTCAACGAGCCGAAGTTGGAGAGCGCTAAAGCATCGCGGTCCAGATTCATCGTGAAGGTGCCTCCGGAATTCGCGTTTAACAACGCGGCATCGGCCTGCGTAACGAATCCGCCGGCGACCAGCGCGAAAACCGTCGAAACCACGGTCAAGTATTTTGATGTTTCAAGGCGATGGCATGTCATCGAAACCTCCTGTTAACTGATATCCCGATCAAGCGGATCTGTTGCGAAAACCGCTCACGCCCATGCCGATTAAGCCGGTCATAAACATCCAGACGGCGGCCGGCAGCGGGACCACGGAGGTTTGAAAGCTGAAGGTACCGATGCGCGCATTAGCATTGCGGGCCGGACCGGCCCCAAGATGATCGAATCCCCAACCGTAACCCAACTCGCCGCTCAAAGACAGCACGTTTCCGTTGATCTCGGAAACCACGTTAAACAACTCGAAAGCCACCGCTTTAAAGCCGAGGGTGTTGTAAATGACCCAATCCGAACTTTCCGGCGTTTTTAGCGCTTCCGCGGGATTATAGGTCAGCGTCATGTCGCCCATTAATACCCGGTTAGTGGGGGGCGTGACATCCACTCGATAGCGCAGGCCGCCGGCCAGGCCGATAGAGCCCGACGCGGTGCCGGTAATGTCGTTAGGGTCGAACGTGAAGGTAGTGGCGCTATTGTGCCGACCCGACGGGTTGTCAGCCACATGCGCGCCATTGACGGTAAATTTCAATCCGGTGGCCGGAATTTCGTTCGCCGCGTAATCGGTCAGATCGACGGGCGTATTGTAATCGCGCAACTCTTCAAAGGTTTTTGAGGCCAGCGAAGCGTCGTAGTATTCCTCGACGTATATGGATGGCGCAGCGGTCCTATCCAAATCGATACCGTTCTCGAAAGCGTCTCGATCGATATTGATAATCAGCGAACCTCCGGATACGGTAGCGCCATGCGCGGATGTCGCGGCAAGGGTTAACGACAGCACGATCAGGTATAGAAATTTCATGCGTATTCCTTGAAAAAAATTGGGTTTCTAATAAGTCGCTTACCGGCCAAGTTCAGGCTCTACCCCCGTCCGTTAACGGAAAGCAAAGCGCCCCGCAGCCTTTTGCGACGGAAGGTTGAGCGGTCTGGTAGGCTTAGGCGGATAAGCCCGATTTACCTCTGGAAGCGCCTAACAGGCCAACCAATCCGCTCCCGAACAACCACACGCCGGCCGGCAGCGGCACTGCGGCGGGCGCCAGATTGAAGGTACCCACTTTGACCGATGTGCTGCCGTTAAACAGCAAATTCCAGGAGTAACCCAAAGTGGAAAGATACAAATCGCCGCTTAGCGATAATTCGCCGTTACCGTTTACCGACTCGGTGGCATTCACCAAGCGGAACAAGGCTGGATCTTGCGCGGGGCTACTAAAACCGGCGCTGTAGGTAAAGATATTCCACGTCCCACCGGCTTTTTTCAGGTAAAAATCACCGGGGTTCAGGTAGGAGCCGCCACCGGCGGGTTCCATCCGAAATGCACCGCTCAAGCCGATTTGGCCTGCCGCCGTGTTGCTGGCATCCATCGTCGTGGCCTCCTGCTTTCTCGCGCCGTAGCTGATGGTGGTGCCATTGGCGTTCACCGGCAACGAAACGCTGAAGGTCTCGGTCTGACTGAGAGCAACACCGCCGGTCGTGTCCAGATCGATCGGCGTTGCGTTATAAGTCTCGTCCCAAAAATTGGCGATATACCAACCTTCGGAACCGCCAACGGCCGAGGTAAATGCTGAATTGTCGATGGTCATATTCGCGACGCCGCTAACGAGGGCCGCGTTGGCATCGCCTGCCGTTAACAGACCGCCGCCGAATACGCTGATTGCCAGAACGCCGGCATAGGCCGCTTTCAAACTGTGTTTGTTTAATAGGTTCATTGTTTTCCTTACAAAACGATCTAAGATTGATTTAATGGGCAAAATCCAGGCCCCGATACGGATGGAAGCGCGTCACATCCCATTGCAGAGCCCAAAGTTCGAAGGCAACCCGGCCGTCTTATTCCAAGACCCGTGGCTTTCCGGCTCCGCCTCGCGGCGGATGTGGCGAAATTGCCGCTTCCGTGCGGCATCGCCCGAATCCTTGAGCGAGGTTTTCCTAGATTTCCGGCGGCTTTTCCGAACGGCGCAAGATGCCGTCATTGGGCAGCCGCCAAGGCTCGAAACCCAACGATACTGGCTTAGAGAGGGCGTCGCGAAACGCAAACCCGCCGACATAAACCTATCGTCATTTCCCGAGTTGCTGATCTAACAGCAAAGACCAGGCCAATTAAAAAGTCATTGTTTTACAACGACTAACATTTTTACCGACGGCCAAACAAACCCAAACCACGTGATTTGCCTCAGCAACTGCGTGAAATCACCTATTCAAACGATTTGCCGGTATTTGTAACAATTGAAACCTAAGCCGCGTCGAATCAACGGGCGGAATGCGCCAGCTCCCGGTGAGTCGCACGGACCTCCATGGATTGACCGATCCTCAATCTTCCACCCATTTAAACCGCAGCGCGGCGGTCGTTAGAAACAACAGCGTCATCGCGGCCAGGCTCATCAACGCCGGTGCTATCTCGGCCAAACCGGCGCCGTCGATCATGACCGCGCGAGCCGCTTGCAGCATGTGGGTTAGCGGGAAAATCAGCGTCAGGTTCTGCAACAGCGCCGGTGCGCCTTCCAGCGAAAACCAAACCCCGGACAGCAGTATCATCGGCAAGGTCAGCAGGTTCAGGATGCCCAAGGCCAACTCCTCGCTACCGGTCCGGCTCGCCATCAACAAACCTAGACTGATCAAAGTTACCGAACCGAGTACCGCTATCAGCGCCAACAAGGCATAAGCCCCCTGCACTAAAAAGTCGAACAAGACGTTCATCGCGACAAATTGCAGCACGACCGCCAGCATCAACAGCCCCAGCCGGCTGACGACTTGCGCCGACAGGAACTCAAAAGCGTTGACCGGCGAGGCTTTCAAGCGTTTAAGCACGCCGCTTTTGCGATACCTGACGATCGTAAATCCGACTCCGAACAAACTGCCGTGCATGATGTTGATGGCTAAAATGCCGGGCAAAACCCAATCGAGGTAGCGTACCCGCCGCCCGGAAACCACTTGCTTTTTCCAGGTGGCGGCTGGATCGCCGGCCAGCAGGACTTTTTCCAGCAGATAGCCCTGCCCGGAACTGTCGTTTATCCAATACCCGTTTTCCGCCCCCCCTTGCACCACCATATCCAGTTGATGATGCTGGAGTTTGGCTAACGCCTTATCCAGTTCCGGGTAGTCGATGAATTGCAGATATTGGGTGGTCTTAAACGCGGTAATCTGCGAATTAGCCTCGCCGGTCACGCCCACTTTAAACAGCGCGCTGTCCTGATCGTCGAATATCGCCGCTATGCCGACGATCAAAATCACCGGAAACACGAAATTCCAGATCCAGGTGGCTTTGTCGCGGATCAATTCGATATTGCGGGCTTTTAGCAATGCCAAAAAATGCTTCATCTCAATTTCTCAAGGAGTGGCCGGTTAATTTAAGAAACAGGTTTTCCAGATTCGGCGTGGCGACCGTCAAGCCTTCCAGCGAGACATGCAAGCGCGTCAATTGGGCGATCGCCGCTTCCACATTGGCGGTGACGAACTCGACCGTTTCGGCGCCGGCAGTCACCGCGAACGGCAAGCCCGGAATGTCCGCCAGGCCGCTGGCACTCGGTAAACGGATCAGTACGCCGTCGAAATGCTCCTGCAATAGATTCTGTGGCGTGTCCTGGACGATAATCCTGCCTTGATCCATGATGGCGATTTCGTCGCAAAGCTGCTCCGCTTCCTCCATGTAATGCGTGGTCAGCACAATGGTCTTGCCGCGCGTTTTAATCTCCCGAATCAAGCTCCAGAAGTTGTGGCGCGATTGCGGGTCCAGACCGGTGGTCGGTTCGTCCAGAAATAAAATGTCGGGATCGTTGATCAAGGCGATGCCCAGCAACAAGCGTTGCCGCTGACCGCCGGACAATTTACGGGAATCGCGATTGATATAGTCTTGCAAGGCACAGGCTTCGATAATCTCTTCCAGCGGCAAACCGCGCGGATACAGCTTTTGAAACAGTTGCAGGGATTCCTTGACCGTCAGGGTGTCCGGCAAGGCCGTATGCTGAAACTGAATGCCGATATGTTGGCTATAACGCCGGTCGATAGGCTCGCCGCGAAACAAGATCTCGCCTTTGCTGGGCTTGAGTATGCCCTCCATCATTTCCAGCGTGGAGGTCTTGCCCGCGCCGTTCGGACCCAGCAAGCCGAAACACGTCCCGGCTTGCAATTCAAAGCTGACGCCAGCGACCGCCGTGACTTTTCCGTAATGCTTCTCCAGCCCCCTAACGCTCAGCAGGCTAGCGATCGCGCCAGACTCGGCAAGCGGCGGCGCGGCTAGCGTTGACGGCGAAGCCGCCGGCTCCGGACTCAGTTCGCGCAACCAAGCCGCGCAAAATGGCTGCTTGACCACCGTGAAGTGCTCGCCCTTGGCCTTGATGACGTTGACGGTTTGGTAATAATCGTCCCACTCGTTGGCCGCCAACCAACCTTTACTGCCGTCGGCAATCACCAGCGTCACCGAATACGGCAACTTGGCAGTGTAACGGTAATTAGCGGTAATCGACGCCTCGGTCACCTGCCAGATTTTCCGAAAATCCCCGGCATCCAGATTAGGAACGATATCCGCCAACAGCAACGCAAAGCAGTCTTTCCATTCCGAGTAGGGCTTGGTTTTTAAAACGTCGGCGATGGCGGCGCGATAAGGCTCGGGCGAAATGCCGGCGCTAGTCAGCATGAAGTTGCAAAAGGCCTTGACCGAGGCTTTGTCCACGCGGCTTTGCCTCAACAACAAACCGCTATCGATCAACACCACTTCGCCGATTTCGTAGGCCGAATCTTGCAACTGGCGCAGCATTTCGTAGACGACGGTGCCACCGTAACTGTGCGCGTATAAATTGATTCGCCCTTGCGGCCAGACGCGCCCGATCTGCTCGATATTGTGCGCCGCCATTTCCTCGACCGTGGCCGCCGGCTGATCGCCCGCATAGCCTTTCATTTGCAAGCCGTAAACCGGCCCTTCGCGCTTGAGGCATTCCGCCAGTTCAACATAGCCGTCGCTCAAGCCGGGCATGCCCGGCACGATAAACGTCGGAATCCCCGAGCGCAGATTAAGCAAATATACTGAATTCGTTGGTTTATCCATCGAGCTTTCTAAGTAGTCGGTCAACGCTTTTATCGTCGGGTATTTGAAAATATCGGCGAGATTCAACGAGCTGTCGGGGAGAATGGCGTTGATACGACTAATCAGTTGCACGGTCAACAAGGAGTGGCCGCCCAATTGAAAGAAATTGTCGCGCACGCCAACCCGCTCGATGTTCAACAGCGCCCGCCAAATGTCGGCTAGTTGTTGCTCCAGTTGGCCGCTCGGCGGACTAAAATCGGCATTGCCGATCTGTACGCCGCTCGCTTGCCGCGCCAAGGCGTTCCGGTCGATTTTCCCGCCGGGCGTCATCGGCAAAACCTCGACGGCAAACAGTGCGAGTGGCACCATGTATTCCGGCAAGCTTTCACGCAAAAACGCTTTCAGCACCTCCTGCTCGGGCGGCTTGCCGTCGTGGGTATAAAAAGCCAGCAGTTGTTTGTTATGAGAGTGTTCGCCGACCACCACCACCGCCAACTTGACCGCCGGATGCCTGGCCAGGGCGGTCTCGATTTCGCCCAACTCCACCCGAAAGCCGCGAATCTTGACCTGATGGTCGCGGCGGCCGATGAAGGCCAGGTTGCCGTCGTCCAGCCAGCGCACCAGATCGCCGGTTTTATACAGCTTGCCGGCGCCGAACGGGTTGGCGATGAATTGCGCGGCGGTCAATTCGGGCTGGTTCAGATAGCCGCGGGCGACGCCGGCGCCGGCGATGTGCAGTTCGCCGGGCACGCCGATCGGCACCGGTTTGAGTTCGCTATCCAGCACGTAGACTTGGGTGTTGGCCAGCGGTTTGCCGAGCGGTATCGCTTGGTCGGGATTCTGGGCCGGGTCTATCGGGTGCAGCAACGAGATGACGGTGGTTTCGGTCGGACCGTAGGTGTTGATCACCACGACGTTCGGGTTACGTTGCCGCCAGGCCCGGTATTTTTGCGCCTCGGCTTTTTCGCCGCCGATCACGACCCGGCTCAACGCGGTGTCGCTGAAGTCTTGATCCACCAGCGTATGCCAGTAGGCAGTGGGCAGGTTGATCAGACTGACCCGATGGCGTTCCAGCAGGCTTTTCAGATACGCCACGTCGGTGAAGCGCTCGCCGTCCATCATCACCACCGCGCCGCCGCTGAGCAGGGTCGGGAAGACTTCTTCGACGAAAATGTCGAAGCTGATCGTCGAAAACTGCAACACCCGGTCGCGCTCGCTGAGATGGTAGGCGGCTATCACCGCCAGATTGTGATTGACGACGTTGCGATGTTCGACCATCACGCCCTTGGGCTGGCCGGTGGAACCTGAGGTATAGATGACGTAGGCCAGATGTTCGGGACCCGCACTGGGGCGCGGTTGCGCGGCGCTTTGGGCGATCAGCGGCCAGTCGCTATCCAGCGCCAGGGTCTGAATCGCCAGGCCCGCGCGGATTTCATGCAAGCCGTCGGCCAGACCGGCTTCGGTCAACAACAGCTTGGCCCCGCTGTCCAGTAGCAAGGCTTTGCTACGTTCGACGGGGGTATTGGCGTCCAGCGGCAGATAGGCGCCGCCGGCCTTGAGGATGCCCAACAAGCCGACCAGCATCGGCGGCGAGCGGCGCAGACACACCGCCACGATGGTATCGGCCTGGACGCCTAGCTTTTGCAGATATACGGCCAGCCGGTCGCTTTGCTCGTGCAACTCTCGATAGCTGAGTGACCGATCCTCTCCGATCACCGCCAACTGATCGGGGCTTTTCAGCGCTTGGCGGACGAATAGGTCGTGGATGCAGGCATCCGGGACTGGCTTGCCGGCCGTCCGGCTCCAATCTTCCAGGATCTTGCGCCGTTCGTAGGCATCCAGCAGATCCAGTTCCGCCAGCGTACCGTTCGGCGACTCGACCAAAAACTGCATGATTCGAGACAGATGCGCCGCCAGCCGTTGCACAGTCGCCGGCAAATATAGATCCGAGGCATACTCGATACCGATAACGGCATGATCGTCTTCATACTCGTTATAAGTGAAGGTTAATTCGAATTTTGCTTCGTTGATTTCGAAGTCGAATACCGGCTGCAAGCGGCAATTGCCGAAAGGCACCGCGCCAAGCCGTAACGGCGTGTAATTGATCAGCACTTGAAACACCGGGCTTCGGCTCAAATCCCGCTCAGGCTGCAATAAGTCGAAAATTTTCTCGATCGGCACGTGCTGATTGTCCTGGCCGTCGACGATTACGCCATGCACATGATCCAGTAGCGCATCGACCGACAAGTTGGATTGCGCCTCGGGATGAATGCGCATCACGACGGTGTTCACGAAAAAACCGACGATGTCTTCGATTTCGCGCTGATTGCGGTTAGCCACCGGCATACCTA
This sequence comes from Methylomonas sp. MS20, assembly GCF_050275925.1. Lineage (NCBI taxonomy): Bacteria > Pseudomonadati > Pseudomonadota > Gammaproteobacteria > Methylococcales > Methylococcaceae > Methylomonas > Methylomonas sp. MS20. Next base: position 1,064,041 of record NZ_CP189962.1, on the reverse strand, counting down.
AGCAAATATCGTCCTGGCCGCTGTATTTTCTTAACAACAGATACACCGCAGTCATGAACACGGTAAACGGCGTGGTTTTTCTCGCCCGCGCGGCTTGTTTGATCGCTAGCCCCTGGGCCGTGCTGAACTCGAATGACAGGTAAGCACCCTTTCCGCTGGCGGCGGCCGGACGCGCGAAATCCAACGGCATTTCCAGATTTTGATAGCCGGACAACTGGCGTTGCCAATAAGACAGTTCGCGGGCCAATCTGGCGTCCGTTTGAGTTTCGCGTTCCCAGCCGGCGAACAGCGCGTAGTCCACCGCCAACGCCGGCAATACCGGCTGCCGGCCTTCGATAAATGCCGTGTAGGCGGCCGTGAGATCGTTCAGCAAAACCCGCATCGACCAACCGTCGGTGATGATGTGGTGCAGACACAGAGCCAGCACGTGGCTTTCGCTGTCCAAACGCAATAGCATCGCCCTGAATAACGGCGAATGTTCCAAGTTGAACGCCTGCTCGATAAAGCTTTTCAACCTTTGCTTTTGTTCGTGCTGGCGCGCTTCTTCGCCGAGCCCGCTCAGATCGTGCTGCTCGATTAGGACTTCCGATACCGGGCGGATTCTTTGTAACGGAATATTGTCCAGCGCCGTGAAATTGGTGCGCAACGCGTCATGGCGGGCATAAATGCAGTTCAGCGCCTTCGCCAGCGCGTCGACATCCAAAGGACCGTCGATTTTCCCCACGCCCGGCACGTGGTACTGGCCGCCAAACCCCAGTCTATCCAGAAACCACAAGCGCTCCTGGGAAAAGGACTGGCAGGCGATTTTGTCGCCGGCCAAGTAAGCTAGAACATTGGGTTTATCGGCGGTCAGCGCGGATTTAACCGCCTCGGTCAGCAGGCCATGGCCTGCCTGTACCTGCAAATCCCCGGCGGATGTGGCACTGAACCGCGCGCCCTTTGCTATCAATTCACTCAACATGCTATTGGCTGTGGTAATGGCAAAAATCTTAAGCGCTGAATCCGGACGAACGCCTTCCGCCGCGATCGAGCGTGTTTAAACAATGAACACCTCCATGTGCTTCAAATAACTAGCCAGCGAATCTTCCTGTTGGACTTGCGCGCCGCCGGCGACGGCGAGGGCCAGTTGCTGAATGTCAGCCGCCTCGAAAAAGCGGCTGAGCGGTAGTTCCACGCCTAGCGCGGCCTTGATGCGGAGCACAATTTGGATCGCCAGTAGGGAATGCCCCCCTAGCGCGAAAAAGTTGTCTTGCACGCCGACTTGGTCCAGATCCAACACATCCCGCCATATCTCGGACAAGGTCGCTTCGACGGCGTTGCCGGGCGCGACGTAATGGGTCCGAGCGGACAGATCGACCGGCCTATCCTCCAGAACCTTGCGATTGATCTTGCCGTTGCTGGTTAACGGCATTTCCTCCAACTCGACCCAGGCGGCCGGCACCATGTAATCGGGCAAGCGCTCGCGTAAAAATCGGCTCAACTCGGTTGCGTCAATTGCCTGACCGAGCTGGTAGAACGCGACCAATTGTTTGCCACCGGCATGTTCTTGGGCAAGAACGACCGCGTTGCGGACACTCGGATTACTCAGCAAGGCATTTTCGATTTCGCCGATTTCCACCCGAAACCCGCGAATCTTGACCTGATGGTCGCGGCGGCCGATGAAGGCCAGGTTGCCGCCGTCCAGCCAGCGCACCAGATCGCCGGTTTTATACAGCTTGCCGGCACCGAACGGGTTGGCGATGAACTTCTCGGCGGTCAGTTCCGGTTGGTTGAGATAGCCGCGAGCGACGCCGGCGCCGGCGACGTGCAGTTCGCCGGGCACGCCGATCGGCACCGGTTTGAGTTCGCTGTCCAGCACGTAGACCTGGGTGTTGGCCAACGGTTTGCCGAGCGGTATCGCTTGGTCGGCATTTTGGGCCGGATCTATCGGGTGCAGTAGCGAGATCACCGTGGTTTCGGTCGGACCGTAGGTGTTGATCACCGCGATGTTCGGGTTGCGTTGCCGCCAGGCCCGATATTTTTGCGCCTCGGCCTTTTCGCCGCCGATCACGACCCGGCTCAATGCGGTGTGGCTAAAGTCTTGGTCCACCAGCGTATGCCAGTAGGCGGTGGGCAGGTTGATCAGACTGACCCGGTGGCGTTCCAGCAGGCTTTTCAGATACGCCACGTCGGTGAAGCGCTCGCCGTCCATCATCACCACCGCGCCGCCGCTGAGCAGGGTCGGGAAGACTTCTTCGACGAAGATGTCGAAGCTGATCGTCGAAAACTGCAGCACCCGGTCGCGGTCGTCGAGAGCATAGGCGGCTATCACCGCCAGATTGTGATTGACGACGTTGCGATGTTCGACCATCACGCCCTTGGGCTGACCGGTGGAACCTGAGGTATAGATGACGTAGGCCAGATGTTCGGGACGCGCGCTGGGGCGCGGTTGCGCGGCGCTTTGGGCGATCAGCGGCCAGTCGCTATCCAACACCAGGGTCTGAATCGCCAAACCGGCGCGGATTTCAGCCAAGCCGTCGGCCAAGCCGGCTTCGGTCAGCAGCATTTGGGCGCCGCTGTCCAGCAGCAAGGCTTTGCTGCGTTCGACGGGGGTATTGGCGTCCAGCGGCAAATAGGCGCCGCCGGCCTTGAGGATGCCCAACAAGCCGACCAGCATCAGCGGCGAGCGGCGCAGACACACCGCCACGACAGTATCCGGCGCCACGCCGCGTTCTTGCAGATAGCTCGCCAGCCGGTCGCTTTGCTCGTGCAACTCCCGGTAGCTGAGTGACCGATCCTCTCCGATCACCGCCAACTGATCGGGGCTTTTCAGGGCTTGGCGAACGAATAGGTCGTGGATGCAAAATTCGCCAAGCGGCGCGGTCTGAGTCGCGTTGAAATCGCTCAACAAGCATTGCTTTTCCGCCGGCGGAACGATTTCGATGCCGCCGATAGCCTGCTCGGGGTCGGTGATTACGCTGGTCAACAACTGCTTGAAGCAAGCCAAATGCCGCGTGATCGTGGCGTCGTCGAACAAACTGCGTTTGTACTTGATATTGATCTGCAGACTCTGCCGGAAATCGTAAATCTCCAGCGTGTAATGATCTTCGGTCTGCTGAAACACCTCGTACAAGGTCGTCACGCCTTGCAACACATCGGCGTTATTCAACAGTTCGTCGAAGAAATTTTGGTAGGTGTAGGACACCGGAAACGGATTTTCTTGCGGGTTGGCCAGATTCAATCCCAAATCCGCCAACAAGCGGGGAAACGGATAGTGCGCATGGTCCAGGCAATCGAAAAATTGTTGGCGGGCTTGTTGGACCCATTGCACGAAGGCCAACTCGGTTTGCATCGTGTAAGGCACCACCATCACATTGATGTAACAACCGATACTCTGCTCGTGCGCCTGCTTGGGCCGTCCTCGCACCGGCGTGGTAACCGTAAGCGCCGACTCCTGAGTGAGCTTGTGCAAAAAAATCTGGAATGTCGCCAGAAACAGCACCGCCAAACTGGTTTTGCAGCGCGTCGCCAATTGTTTGAGAGCCGCCAGCGTCGCGTCGTCCAGCGTATATTTACGACAGCCGATGCCGTCGGCCGACAAACTGGCTTGCGGCATACGATCGTAGGGCAGATTCAAGGTCGCCGCTTGATCGGCCAATAATGCGCGCCACCAACGCCTATCCTCGTCTCCGGCGCTACCGGCCAGATAGCGGCGCTCCCATTCGACGTAGTCCAGAAAAGCCAAGTCCGGGGCTTGGCAAACCAAGGTTTCGCCAGCCAGCAAAGCATGATATTTCCGCCAAAACGACGCAATAAACAACGCGCCCGAGGTACCATCGAAGACGATGTGATGGATCACGAAAAACACGTAAGCGCCGGCATCCGCCGCGTCGATCGCATACAGCCTGACCAATGCCTCCGTGGCTAGATCGAACGGCTGCCTCAACAGCGCCCACAAACAATCATCCAGCATTGCCCCGGACTCGAGGCGAATTTCATGGCAGAGAGGACCGTCATCCGGTGGCCGAATCACTTGCTCGCTATCGCCGGTGTCGCTCCGCTGAATAATCGCCGCCCTAAGCAGCGGATACTCCGCCAACATCGCGGCGAGCGCTTGCTGTAGTTTTTCGACCTCGACGCCGCCAGAGACCTTGAAGGTCAACGGCACGTTAAACGCGATCGACTCCGGGGCGAGTTCGTTGACATACCACAGACCTTTTTGCACTTCGGACAACGGACTGCGAATCTCCGACGCCAAACTCAGCGAGCGCGCGGAGCTGGTGTCATGCGCCACCTTGCGCTTTTGCTGCTGTCGGCGAGCCAACAAATCGAAAAAACCGGCGAAATCGTCTATCCCCAACACCTGGCTGAATTTGATGTCCAAATCCAGAGATTCGTTCAAGCGGCCGACGAACTGCACCACGTCGATGGAATCGAAGCCGTAATCGATCAGGGACAGCGATAAATCGAGCGTGGCCAAGTCCAGCTTAAAAATGTCTTTCACCAGCTTGGCTACGACCGCCAAAGTCGGCGTATCCGGACTCAAGCCATCCAGCGGTTTTACCGTCACCGGCGCTGAATGACCGGCGGCCCGAGCTTGCAACTCGGCATCGGGCCGGTATTCCTCGAGAACAATGTGAGCGTTTACCCCACCGATGGCGTAACTATTCAGGGCCGCGCGTTTCGGCCGGTCGGCTCCCGGCCAAGGACGATTTTCGTGTTGCAGCGTCAAGGCGTGCCCAGCGGGAAAGTCGCTATTGATCGCGTCCAGGCCGGCCACGCCAGGCAGCACTCCGTGCTCGAAGGCTTTCAACACCTTGATGATCGACGCGATACCAGAAGCGGCTTCCGGATGGCCGATACTGGGCTTCACGCTGCTGATATGCCAGCGTTTGGCGGAATCGGCGCCGGCCTGCCGGTAAGCTTGATCGATAGCGCCTAGCTCCAGCGCATCGGCCATCAGGTTGCCGATGCCGTGCGCTTCGACATAGTCGATCGAATCCGAGTCCAGATCGGCACGCGTTAAGCACAAGCGTATCGCTTCCTTAAGACCCTGCGAATTCGGTGCCTCGAACGAATAACCTCGGCCGCCGTGATAAACCGCCGAGCCCCTGACCAAGCCCAGAATCGTGTTGCCGTCCCGCACCGCCTCAGCCAACGGTTTTACGATCAACACCCCGGCCCCTTCGCTGCGCAAATAGCCGTTGGCGGCATCGCCAAAGCTTTTGGTTTGATTGTCCGGACTCAAGATGTCCCGGTACAGACCCTGACGGGAAGCTTCGGTAAATTCGTCGGCACCGATCACGTTGACGCCGCCGACCAGCGCTTGTTGACATTCGCCGGCTCGCAGGCTCTGTATGGCCCGATGTAAGGCAACATATACACTGGTGCAAAACGTGTTGATCGTTTCACTGGGACCTTTCAGGTTCAATTGAAACGAAACCTTGTTGGCGAGCGGAATTTGGTAGGCCACGTCCGGTGTCGGCACCGTATCCCGGCTGCCGATGTAAACAGCAGTCGTACTTTTTATCAGCGCGGACAGATCAAGCCGATAGTCATGCAACGCGTCTTCGATGCATTGATAAAGTAACTGCTCCTGACGCGGTAAAGCCGCGAAGTCGGCCCGCGACATCTTCACGCATTCCAGGGCCTGCAATCTGCCCGGATCGACCCGAGCATAGGTCAATTCCGACTTTCCCGGATGGCTGGCGACGTGCAACGGCGAACCTGAAATGACTTTCCGCCACAACGCGGCGGCATTCTCGGCTTCCGGAAATATGCCGGCCATGCCTATCACGGCGATAGCGAACGGATCGAGCTCGGGACCCTGCCCCTTCACGGCTGTCGGGATTGATTCCAAGGGATCGTCAACCGACGAAACGTCGCCGAAGGACAAGACCTCATCCAGCAAATACCGCGTGAGCAAATCCAAACTGGGATAATCGAACAGCACCGTCGACCTCAAAGCGCACTGCAAGCGCTTTTCAAGCTCTACCTTGAAGTCGACCGCCTGCATCGAATCCGCGCCCAAGGCTGCGAAATTCTGATCGTCGGCCACCTCGTTGGGGCTGTCCAACTCCAGAAACTCAACCAACAAATCGCGAATGAAGTCGGTCAATAGGGCTTGGCGCGAACCGGAACCCGCGACGGCGAGCCGATCTAAAACGCTGCTGGCGTCGATGAACTCGTCGCGCGTTCGCGGAAACTGTATATCCGTCCCCATGATATATAAGTAAATAATTTAAGAATGATCGAAAATTAGCGCGAAAACAGCTAAAAAACCCGAATTAAAGATGACCGCCACATTGGCGCGTCTTGGCAAAATACGAAGCAGCTTGAAACGCGGGCGTGCGGACGGTTATCTGTTCACCAGGCGCCGGAAATTAATCGCTCAACCCATGCCAAGTCCGGCAAAAATAAACAGCAAATAACTAGCCATATCCGATACCGTTTTAATTTGAATTCCATGCCGGAAGCTATTCATACCCCAACATCAAAATCGCGACAGTCCCAACCCGGATAGCAAGCCTTTGCCGATACACCATTGCTCGCGTTAATTCCGCCGGCTTTCAATGTTTCGAAGCACCTTTAGCTATAGTCAGAAAATGCCGGAGCTCACGCTATTAAGGACCGGGACGCAATATAGCCAGCATCACTTCACCCTTGGATTTACCGACCTCGTCATCGTGAAAATGACAAAATGTTTTCAGAAACACACAGCGGGACGTTTTTTTTACGGTATGAATACCGAATGTGCCGTAGAAGTGCTTCGCGTTAATCAGACTTTGAAAACCGGAATTAAGATTGGCAATCAAGAAATTCGAAAGCTGTTTTTCAAAAAACAAATCGGGATCGTAGTCGCCCAACTCCGGAATTAATCCATTTTTTATGCAATAACCCAAATGAACGTAAGCAATCTGGTTGTAGCAGATATTATATTCTACGGCATTGAAATGCCCGGTATCGTCGATGTAACAAGACTCCGGAATTGAAAACTCGCCATTCATCAGCATACCCTGAATACCCAAGTCTTCCTGCTGTTGAAAATACGCCTTTTTTAAGTACCGACAACTCTCCCGATAAGGCGTCAACACCGTTTTTACAAACGAAGCGTCAATATCCGTTAAACTGAGCGCTTCCCGCTCCGGCAATTCCAAAATAGAAGTCATTAGTTAATTCCCACATAAAAAGGCAAGTCGTCGTAAATCCCGATTCTGTAACTTTTGCTTTTCTCTCCGGGTTGTATGGATGACGCTTTGTGTACCAGGGGTCGGTTATCCCAGATAATCAGATCGCCCTCTTCCCAATAATGCGTGTGAATATGTTCCGGTTTTTCCGCAAAGTCGAATAAGGCCTGCATCACCCGTTCATTTTCTTCGTAACTCAGACCGGCCAGCTTGGTGGTAAAGCCGCTACTGATATATAGGATTTTCTCGCCCGTGACCGGATGTTGGATTACGGCCGGATGGTTAACCGGCGGGACTTCGTTGTGAATACGATCGAGCAATTCGGCAAGCGATTTGTCGATATCCGACGCTTGAACCTTATAGCGCATTTTACCTTCATGAACCGCGGTAGCCGTTTCGACGTAAGACCTGAGTTCATCCGGCAGTTTTCTGTAAACCGCCGCCATATCGATGTAAGAGGTTTCTCTCGCCGATTTGGGAAAAACCAACGGATAAATCGAAGTAAACGACAATGGATGCTTTTCGAAAGCGCAATCGGTGTGCCAATACCGCCCCGTGCCGGAAACGCCCAGTTTTTTGCCGTCCGCTTCGATCACATTCGACGAAACGAATACTTCCGGGTGATCAGGATGATGGTATTGAGGCTGGAAATACACTTGCGGACGACCGAGTTTCCGAGTGAATGCAACATATCTTTCGGCATTCAGCTCCTGACCGCGCAAGACCACCAATTTATTTTTATATATTAATTGTCTAATCAGCGCCAGTTCCGGCGCGTTTTCGGACAAACTATTGACATCCAAGCCAATAATTTCCGCACCGATTTTACCCTGTTTCGCTTCGTTAATTTCCAATCCCTTACTCTTAGTAATCATGCGCTACCCTTAATAATAGTAATGTTAATAGAACAAGTTTCGACCAAACTAACCGTATCGAATGTTAATTGCCGATACCCACGTAAAACGGCAAGTCATCGTAAATACCGACCCGATACATTTTGCTGGTTTCTCCCGGCTTGACGCCGGATGCCTTGTGTATAACCGAGCGGTTATCCCATATAATCAAATCGCCTTCTTCCCAATAGTGAGTATGCACGTGTTCGGGACGTTCGATAAAATCAAATAGCGCCGTCAACGCGCGCTGATTTTCCTCGTGAGTCAATCCTGCGATTTTTGTCGTAAAGCCGCTACTGATGTAAAGCGAAAACTCACCGGTTACCGGGTGCTGAATAACGGCGGGATGCTCGACCGGCGGCACCTCGCTATTAATCCTATCGAGAAGCTCGGCCAGCGATTTATCGATATCGGACGCTTGAACTTTGTATCGTAATTGCCCCGCATGGATATAGATTTTATCGTCGACATACTGTCTTAAATCCGTAGGCAGATTTTCCAATACCGTTACCATATCGATGTAAGAGGTTTCCCTAGACATTTTCGGGAAAATCAAGGGATAAACCGAGGTAAACGACAAGGGGTTCTTTTCGAACGCGCAGTCGGTATGCCAATATTTTCCGGTACCGGAAACGCCGATTTTGTTACCGTTTTGGTCCGGCACATTCGAAGAAACAAATATCTCGGGATGATCCGGATGATGATATTGCGGCTGAAAATAGACTTGCGGCCGCCCAAGTTTACGGGCGAATGCAACGTATTTTTGTTCATCCAATTCCTGATCGCGCAGTACAACCAGTTTATTCTTGTAGATCAAGCTACGAATCATGCCCAGTTCCGGCGCGTCATCCGCCAACCCATTGATATCCAGGCCACGGATTTCGGCGCCTATTTTTCCGGATTTTGATTCGATCACTTCCATTTCCAAGGTCTCAACGCTCATACATACTCTCCTCTAACCAAAGGTGAAGGTTTTATAAATTTCCCGGCGGATAACAGCTCATAAAATGCTCCGCCAATACGCTTTAACGAAACCCGGTCGCGGCGAAAATCCGCCTCGCGCTAATTGACTTGCCGAACTTGGCCAGCCCAATAAGGCATTCTTAATTCTCGTTTTAATATTTTGCCGCTCGGGTTCCGAGGCAGCTTTTCGAGAAAATCGATCGACTTTGGCGCCTTGAAGTCGGCGATTCGATTTCGGGTAAAGTTAATCAGTTCGCGCGCCTTAATCGCTTGGCCGGGCCGCAATACGACAAACGCCTTGACGACCTCGCCCCAACGCTCGTCTGGTATACCGATGACCGCTGCTTCGGCGACAGCTTCGTGCTCGCACAGCGCCGCTTCTATTTCGGCGGGATAAATGTTTTCGCCGCCGTAAATAATCATGTCCTTGATCCTGTCGCAGATATACAAATAGCCTTCCTCGTCGACGTAACCGGCGTCTCCGGTTCTAATCCATCCGCCTTCGGACAGGCACTCCCGGGTTGCCTCGTCGTTGTTCCAATAACCAATCATGTTAGCGGGCGACTTAATCGAGATTTCGCCGACCGCATTAGCCGGCAAGGCATTTCCTGATATATCCGATACGCGTATTTCCACACCGGGCAAAGGTCTGCCCGCGGATTCTTGACGTTTTGGATGTGCCGGCGAGTGATCTTCGGGGCGCAGGCAAACCGCCATATTGCCGGTTTCGGTCATACCGTAGATTTGGAAAAATCCGCAGTTGAAACGCTGCATCGCCTTTTGCAGCAACGCAGGCGCGATGGGCGATCCACCGTATAAAAAACCCCGTACCGACGATAAATCGGTGGTTTCGCAAGAAGGTTCCGCCAAAGTGGTTTGAATCATCGCGGGTACCATCGGCACTTTGCTAATCCGGTGACGTTCGATCAGTTCCAACACCTTCCAAGCAATAAACGTATCGATAATGAAACCTTGCGCGCCGGCGATGAAGCCCTGAATCGCCCACCAAATTCCGCCCATGTGAAATTGCGGCAGCGAAATCAGCAATTTGTCGTCCGGATTCAAGTTCATCCAATGATCGCCTTGCTCGCGCATTCCCTGCATCAATCTAAAGAACGAATAATTCGGCAGTTGCACGCCTTTTGGATGGCCGGTAGTGCCGCTGGTATACATTTGCACAACGACTTCATCCGGCGAATAAGTCAGACCGACGCCATTCGGCGAAAATTGATCCCGCCAATTTTGGAAACCCGAATAATCCTCGAATTCGCCATCCAATACGATAATCTTGCGCAAACTCGGCAATTCGCTTTTAACGGCCTCGATTCTTTCTAAGAACTCCCTAGAGACAAACAAAATCTCGGCGTTGCCGTGCTGCAGAATGTAATGAATTTCCTGCGGCGTCAGCCGCCAGTTAATTCCGATTAAAACCGCTCTGGATTTTGCGCAACCGAACAGCACTTCGTAGCTATTAATACTGTCCTTGCTCAATATCGCAACGCGCGCCCCAGGCTCTATCCCGACAGCTAACAGCCCCGCCGCTACTTGATTAGCCCGTTGATCGAATTCGCGAAACGTCAAACTCTGCTCTTCGAATACGAAGGCAATTGAATTCCCCTGGTATTGCGCTTGCCATGTAGAGATTTCGGCGAGAGTTTGAGGCGACGTTAAGATCATGGTTATCTATGCAGCAATAAGATTGCTTCAACTAAATGCAACAAACGCGCCACTTAGAAAAACAAGAAACAACCGAGCCATCATCAAAAATATAACCAATTGAAAATTAGTGTATTTTTTTAAATAAAGACTACCAAAAACCCCTATGTTCGCCTAGCAAAACCGTAAAATGGGTTTGCTGAAATGCTTTGCGAATCGACTAGTAAAAAAAGTAAGTGATTTCACCTGTTTTTATTGCGTTAAAACACATAGCTTAAGAAACCTCGCCGAGCGTTTGAGCCCTTCAACCTACCGCCTTATTCAACGCGACTCTCACAAAACCAGGATAATCGACGAATTGCGTCGCGGTCTGGCACCGCACCCAATCGCGATGAGACACTGATGCGCCGCGTTTTGTAGTCAACGCCTATCGGACGACAACACAGAGTGAACTGCCCCGGGAATTTCGAAGGCCCATTGATGTGAGTCATACCGGCTTAACTAACTCGGAAAGGTGTTGCCGGAGAAGAGGTAAATGACCAACCGAAAAGAGATGGACGAAACATACGCCGCCAGCCGTTGCAGCTGCGGCGCTTTGTCAGTGGGTGAAGCTGATTATTGGCAGGCGAGTCTTTTGTTAATCGTCATCCTTCCGGAGGAAAACTCCCGCCATTTGTTCCGCTCTTTGCAAAAGAGGGCTGGAGAGATTTTCCAAATATATCCCCTTCGATCCTCATTTTGAAAAGGCGGAAGAACCTCAATAAACGATATTGGGCAAACCCAATTCGCATTTTGGCGTTTTCAGCGCCTGACCGGACTGGATATCAAACCCGTTAATTGAAACCAAAGCCGCCCGTAGGCGCCTGGTAAGACTCGCTAGCCAGATGTTCCTGGTAAATTTGTCGCGCCTGATCGTCCAACGGAAAACGTTCCAGCGCCCGCTGCGCGACGGCTTTCACCGCCGGGTCTTCATCCGGATTTTGCAAGGTTGCCAGCAACGGCTCGCGCACGCTGTCGTAAGCAAACTCGCCATTGCCCATCGCGGCAATCACCCAACGTCTGACCTCGGGATCGGCATCGTTGACCCCTTCGGCGAAAATCCGCTGGGCATCCTGATCGCTACCCGCCAGCTTGGACAGCACTTGCAGGCCGTTCAGCCGCAGTTGCGGATCGCTGTTGCCGACAAACGGATAAACCGCCTTAACGATCTCTTGTTGCTCGGCCGGCGAAGCACCTCCACTTTGCTTAACCAAATTAGCCATGGCCGCCACCGCTAATTCCGAATTTGCCGCCCCGTCTCCGCGTAATACATCCAGCAGACCGGCGCGGGTCGGAGCATCGTAACTGGCCGTCGCGCCCAACAATTGCAGGGCATCCAGCCGTTGCTCCTCGGAACCTTTCCGCAATAACTGGACGGCCGCCGCTTTAAGCTTCGACATGCCCACGGCGGCACCGGAGGTCGCCAAGGCCAAACTCAGGGTTTTGCCCAACGGCGTGCCGCTGAACTTCATAATGTGCGCCAACACTTGCTGCCGGGCGGCGGGGTCGGATTGGATCTGGGCCATGATCAGTTGAAATTCCTCGCCGTCCCGCAGCACTTCGTAGCTTAGCCCTTGCCCAGCCTTGTCTTCCAATGCCACCAGCAACTGGCTTGTACTTTGAGTGTCGGCAACCTCGTCGGTGGAGGTGTCGTCGGAAAAATCCAGCCAGGCTTGCTCGTCGGTAAAGGTCCGGATTTTAGGCCCAAGCGGGTTAACATCCAGCAATTGGCTCAGCGGAGCAGTCGCCGAACCGGCCGGTTGCCCAGTCTGCGATTCAGGCCGATCAAACCCGGCCCCCTTGAGCACATAAATCGACAAACACGCCACCAGGAAAACCGGAACAAAAAAAACACTGAATTTCCGCATGTCTAGTTTTAACTCCATCAAAGAACTCAACCCAAGCCAGATTGCCCGCGCCCTAGCGGGCAGCAAGCACCCCGCATCAATTTATTGTGTTCCCAGCTCCAGTGTGGGAACACAAAACAGACGCTCCTGCGTACCAAGCCGCACCACTAGAGAGGTAGGGGATGCATTCCCACGCAGGTGCGTGGGAACGATAAAATCTATTCGACCCCGCCGAAAGAGTTCCCTGGCGGTTACCAACGAAGGCGATGGGAGCCTTAGCCACCCATCGCCCACCACGCTTTCAACGGTCGATATTGATAGCTTACTTCGATGGCGCGCTTATGATTGCTTACGACTCAGCCTATAGGGTGTGCCGCGCGTCGTTCAGCACGTCCCACGGCTTTGACGCTTAGCCGGCGCGGCCCCGCCTCTTAAGGCCTAGCAGCCCCAGCAAGCCGGTACCGAACAGCCAGACCGCTCCCGGCACCGGGACCGCCGGCGTAGAGGTAACATCGGGGTTGATGGAAAGGTGACCCAGAACCAAATTGACTTCTGGATCCCCAAGTTGAAAAAAGCTGGCCCACGAACTGTCCCCCCAAATGTAATCAGATTCCAGGGTCAGCATGCCTTGGGCATTAACGCCAAACACAGGGTTCAATAGCTGGAATGCCGTATATTTGGCTGTTTCCGCATGGCCGCTGGCACCTATATACCATCTATTAGTATCACCGCTTTGATATTCTCGAATATCAATACCCCGCAGCCAGAGCGTACCGCCAGGCGCAGCAAAGTCGCTGGCAAAGCGCAAGGAACCGCCCAAGCTAATGTAATGGACAAAATCCGGAAAGTCGGGATCGCTATAACCCATGCCGTCGGCCATCAACGGCCCGTACGAACCCGGCGCATACCCTGCCCCCCAACCAGGATCCAACCCCGGCGAATCGGCCGATTCCACCGGCATCGCCCAGCCGCCAACCGGCTGCTCGAGTGGCACTCGCTGCGCTGGGTCGTCAATCCGCCAAGCCGCGATAGCTTCCGGCGTGGACTGGCCACGCTGAATAGATCGATCCGAGGCGGTTATCGAATTGGGAATTTCGGACGGCACCTCGTTGCCAACGAACAATTGCGGATAAAAGAAGCGGTTGCCGTAGGTGTTGGAGGTGGGCTCCATGGCACCATTATTTAACGGAATACCGTGTATATCGCTTCGAAACCACTCGCTTTTCATCGTCGCCCAGACCTGCTGGTCATAAGTCAAGTAAGCCATACCGCCGATAGTGCCGTTCAAGGTGCTGGCGTCAGCGGGCGCGGATAGAATCATCAACGCGGCCAGGTTGACGGAAAGCAGGGTTATTTTCTTAACGTTAGGTAATTGTTTTTTCATGCGGTTCTTCCTGAATATCAAATTTTTTTATCTTTACTGTTACCGGAAAACCATCAGGGGCGGCGAAAGGCTTTCCCTGATGCTTATCAACGAAGGCGAAGGTAGCCTTAGTCACCCATCGCCGCCCACGCTTTCAATGGTTAATATTGATGGGTTACTTCGATGGTGCCTATGATGGCTTGCGACTCAGAGCCTGTTGGCGCCGGCGAACCATACACAGCCGGAGTGCCGGATTTTGTCGAGGTTGGAGTGGTGTAAGTACCGCTACCGGTCAACATGGTCATGTTATTGACTGAATCGGCCGTATATTGCCACCAATTGGCACCATTGGCCGGCGCTACATTGATACCGTAGAAGTCATCGCAAACCGTTCCTGTCTTCGTCCCTTTAAAGCATCTTCCCCAATCGGTTCCATCGGTATCAGTGCTGGAATTGGCAAAGCGCAAATTGGCTTTCAACGTCAAGGTGGTTCCGGACAGCGAGGTATAGACTTCGGTCAGTTTGAAAAGAGTATTACCCGTCAAATACTCTTTCAACACCCAAGTGCCGTTGCCCCCCCCGTATTGCCCGTATTCTCCAGGGAAAGCTTACCCCATCTGAGCGATAACGCAGGGTTTTGAAATGCGCTACGCACCTTCAACACCCCTGCTAAACCGATTATGCCCGTTGAAGCGTTATTCCATGTAGAGACTTTATTTCCGGTTTGAAACGTAGTGGTGTAATTGGGTGTCGCCGAGGTCGCACAGACCACAGGCAAAGTCTGAGCATTGTAGGTCGTCGTGCCCGCAACCACCGCAGCTCCGCCGGTACCGGTGCTCGGTGTGGCATTATTCAGAGTGGAGTAGCTGAAAGCATTATCGGCAAGAAATGCATTGAGATAGATAAAACGTTTACCGTAATCCACCCCTCCCCAAAGCGCCTGCCCCGTATCCGAGTCCGCAGACGGTAGCGTCAGGCCACCGGCCCTGCCCCCACCCGCCATCGTCGCTAAAGCGGTTTTATGCAAGGTGAGCGTGGCGTTATTACCCGTCGTACACGCCGCATTCGCCTCCATCGCCGTCAACGCACTGGATAGCGCGGTTAAAGCGAATATTCCTACTTTGATTTTATTGCTTTTTTTCATTTATAACTCCCGGTTTTGAATAACCTGCTCGCTTGCGCGCGGATTATCAAAATAATTTAAACAGCTTTAAATAAAATCAGCATTAATCGGCATTTTAAAGACAGAACCCTTAATCGTTCAAAAAACACCTCTAACACTCTCTTTGGCTTTTTTCGAGCCGGGCGCATCTTCAAGCGAGAATAAACAATTCGCAATGAGACAAATTGTCGCAGGACAAATTATCTCAGCCATAATATCGATACTGTGTTAAATAACTATTTTATATACCGCAATTTCGGTCGATTTTACGGCATATGCCGCAATTACCAATGACAGGCGAATTTTTGATTATGAAAATATTTTTTACCCCCAACAACTTCTGAAACAAGCTAACGCCAAAAACGATGCCCTGGCGGATGAATCGTGATCGTCTCTTCGACCCGATTCTGCTGGAATAGTCGAATTGTAGACAACCGGCCTCAACTGGTTAACGCAGCTTAAGAGCTAATGTTTATTATTCAATGACGACTTTTCAGACTTGAGGAAGGCGGCGATTTATTTAAATTGAAATCAATACTTACCGCTTTACTGAATGATATTAATAACAGGACGCCAAACTCGGAAATCAGCAAAAACGAGTGAAGCGTTAAACCGTTTAATACAATAAAACACCCATTTACATTAGCAGCGTTTTAACTATTAATACTGAGTTTTATATCACCATTCCTGGAATAACACCATTCCCTATATTTCAAGGAAATGGCCTTTTTGATAATGGTAGTGGCATCAAGAAAAGACGCGCATGCAGCCAAGGCCGTTAATTGAAGCCAAACCCGCCCGTAGGCGCCTGGTAAGATTCGCTAGCCAAATGTTCCTGGTAAATTTGTTGCGCCTGTTCGTCCAAGGGAAAACGTTCCAGCGCCCGCTGCGCGACGGCTTTCACCGCCGGGTCCTCATCCGGATTTTGCAACGTTGCCAGCAACGGCTCGCGCACGCTGTCGTAAGCAAACTCGCCATTGCCCATCGCGGCAATCACCCAACGCCTGACATTGGGGTCCGCATCGTTCGCCGCGTTGGCGAAGACCTGGATGGCGTCCTGATCATCGCCAACCCATTGCGAAAGCGCTTGCAAACTGCTCAACCGCACTTGCGGGTCGTCGCTGCCGATAAACGGATAAACCGCTTTAACGATCTCTTGTTGCTCGGTTTTCGATGCCGGTGTTTGCAGGTTTAAATTAGCCATTGCCGCTATCGCCAACTCCGGGTCGGTCGTAGCGTCCCGCCGCAACACATCCAGCACGGTAGCGCGCGTTTTGGAATCATAACTCACTGTCTGCCCCAGCATTCTCAACGCATCAAAGCGCTGCTCCGCCGAACCGTTTTGTAATAATTTAACGGCGGTCGCCTTGAGTTCCGGCATATCGTTAGCCGCGCCAACCATTCCCAAGGTTTGGCTTAACGCCTTGCCCAAAGGCGTACCGCTGGCTTTGATAAACTGTTCTAACACCTGGCCGCGAGCCGCGGAATCCGATTGTAGCCGAGAGGATAACTGTTGCAGTTCTTTGCCGCTAAGTAAGTCCTCGTAGCTAAGACCGCGAGCGGCTTGCTCTTCCAATACCGCCAGCAACTCGCTCGTATCCGGGACTTTTCCGGCACCATCGGCATCGGGTTCGGCACTATCGGAAAATAAGTCGGTCAATTCGGATAGCGCCTGCTCGCTTGGCAATGCCAGGCTTTTAGGCCCAAGCCGGACAATCCTGTCCAATGGGCTGAACTGTCCTATGCTCGGCTTTACCGACTGCGCTGGTTGCGGATTGGGCCGATCGAACCCGCTACCGCCAAGCCAATAAATCGACAAACACGCCACCAGGAAAACCGGGAGGAAAAAAATGTTGAATCGTCGCATGTCTGGTATTAACTCCAACAAAGAATACTAACGGTTATCCTCGCCCAAAACCCGTCGAATCATCCCGTATAGCCGCGCCGCTTGACTCCGATCAAACCCAGCAGCGCGCTGCCGAACAGCCAAACCGCCGAAGGCAATGGCACCGGCGCGGTTGACGCAGCGGGATTGAACGAAATATGGCCCAGCACTTTTGAATCGATTTCGGGATTACCGACAAATTGCAGGAAAGTACTCCAAGCGGAATCGCCCCATTTGTAGTCCGCTTCCAGCGTCATCAGTCCTAATTCATTAACGCCGAATACCGGATTGATGAGTTCGAAAATAGAGCCTGACGACAGTGCGTAGGCATTGCTGCCTATGTACCACTTCGGCTCTCCGGTCGCCCAGCTGTCCAAGCGCACATCCAATCCGGCAAACCAGATGGAGCCACCTGGGGAGATGAAATCGCTGGCAACCCGCATGGAGCCGCCTAGGCTGATCGAAAGTGTAGGCGAAGCACCAGGTTCAGGGTTGTAGTTACTGGGGTTGTAACCGCTCCCCCAGCCTTCGGGCATACTTGACACGTAATCTAAGCTATCCAGCCCCTGCTTGAACGAATCTATCGGCATCGCCCAGCCCCCAACCGGCTGAGCGGTCGGGACGCGCTGCGCTGGGTCGAAAAGCCGCCACTGCGCAACCGCTTCGGGATCGGCCGTGCCGTCGGCGATTTTTTTGTCCGACGCCAGCATGGATAGCTTTATGCTTGCTGACTCGTCGTGATAGCGAAACAACTGCGGATATAGGAAGCGGTTTCCGAAAGTATCTGAAGTTTGTTCCAAATGACCGCCCGGTTCCGCCTCGCTGACGCCGATGGGCAGCCCTTTCATATCCAGGCGGGGCGACAAGGCTTTCATCGTCGCCCAGGCCGCTTGATCGTAGGTCAGATAGGCGGTGCCGTCGACGATACCGGAGAAGGCAATATCCGCGCTGGCGGAGATGCTTAGGGTTGCCAGTGCGACGAAGGTAATGGCATTTAGGGTGTGCTTGTTTGTAGTTTCCATGATTGCGACTGCTTAGCTTGTGAGTTTAATAAGTTCGATGCTGGCGATGAAATCGCCCGAGTAGACAGGCATGTTTACCCAGGCGATTGATTGGCAAACGAACGATCCGGGTGGATGACCATGCCCGGATCGCCGAAGCAAACCGCCTAGATTAATACTTGGTGGTCACTTCAATTCTTCCCACCAAGGCCTGGGCTTCCGTTCCGGTTGGCAACGTCGTGCCGTTCCAATATCTCGCCGGGCTTACGCCGGTATTCAATACGCCAGTGGAAGTAGGCGTAATGGTGCCGGTTCCGGCTCCCATCAATAAGATGTTATAAGAAGTATCCAAGCCCAAACCTATCCACCAACCGGCACCTGTGCCACCGCCGGGTGACAAGCAAACGGCATTTCCTCCGGCAAAGCCGCCATAGCACTTGCCCCAGCCTGTCGCGTTGGCCGCGGCCCCACCGTTGGCGAAGCGCAGATTAGCCTTCAAGGTCAGCGTGCAAGCGCCGGTACCGGCCACGCATCCCGCCGGAGACTTAGACTCATAGACTTCGGTTAGTTTGAGAAAGCTCTCGCCGTAAATGCCTTCCCATAGCTCCCATCCGCTGCCTGCCGTGTTGTTGTATCTCAAATTCAGTTTCCCGAAGCGATTCGACAAGGTCGGGTTTTGAAAGGAGCTACGCAATTTAAACAATCCGGCCAAACCAAGCTTGCCCGACGTGCCGTTGTAGGTGGATACGACATTGCCTGTTTGGTAACCTGGAGTGCCGGTTGTACATACGACAGGCAGGGTTTTAGTACCGGAGTCAGGAGTCACGGTCGTGTAATTGGTGGGGTAGGTATTAGAGACGCCAGTCGCGTAGGAAAATGCGCTATCGGCATAGAACTTATTGAGGTAGATGAAACGGTCGCCGTAGTCGTTAGTCCCCGCGTTCCATGGCCGGGTTGGTACGTCCGAGTCGGAAGGCGTTTCAAGCGTGCCTCCGGCGGGGACTCGCCTAGACGCATCGCCTTGCATCGTGGCTAATACCGCTTGATTTAGCGTGATCGTCGCGGCGTTCGTGGAGCCATTCGTACATATCGCCGCATTCGCCTCCATCGCCGTCAATGCACTGGATAGCGCGGTTAAAGCGAATATTCCTACTTTGATTTTATTGCTTTTTTTCATTTATAACTCCTGGTTTTGAATAACCTGCTCGCTTGCGCGCGGATTATCAAAAATAATTTAAACAGCTTTAAATAAAATCAGCATTAATCGGCATTTTAAAGACAGAACCCTTAATCGTTCAAAAAACACCTCTAACACTCTCTTTGGCTTTTTTCGAGCCGGGCGCATCTTCAAGCGAGAATAAACAATTCGCAATGAGACAAATTGTCGCGCGGCGATTTGTCGCATACCGACTAAAAATCTGTGTTAAATAACTAGTTTATTTGACCAAAAAGTTAATATTTTTTAAGGCATATCACGCAATTTTTAGCGCTTTGCGGCATATGCCATACCATTTAATATTAAATTTATTTTTCCGTCGAACCTGCCTAGTGCTAAAAAAACGCCGACACGCATCGCCGAATCCGTCGTTTTTTTGCTCCAAGACGGCTTGAAGCGGAGACAATTGAACCGGAAAACACCAGCCGACGGCCGCCGAGATCAGAATGACTATTCGGATTGATCCGGTTCTA
The DNA here is from genome assembly GCF_050275925.1 of Methylomonas sp. MS20. Lineage (NCBI taxonomy): Bacteria > Pseudomonadati > Pseudomonadota > Gammaproteobacteria > Methylococcales > Methylococcaceae > Methylomonas > Methylomonas sp. MS20. The sequence goes on along the minus strand of NZ_CP189962.1, from coordinate 1,044,377 downwards.
TACGCCATGTAAGATGCTCTACTGCCGGCTTAGGACGAACAGCTTTTAGCCCGCCATGCACACCAGATATTGTTGTTACCGGCGCCCAGCCGCCTAGCGACACCCAACTAAAATCAAGAACAATCGCTGAGCTTAAAAGCTAATTTTTTTCGCGAAAACTCAGCATCGATTCTTAATCCGCCAGCTGTTATGAATTTAAAGCCGCGATTGATGACTTTCAAAAATTTAACTACAATTCAGCCGCACGCTATTTTCAGAACGAGATCCATCCAGGACCGTTATAATCACCTCATCATTTATTACGAAAAAACTTTCCCGCTTTAAATAAGCGCTTATTCAATTATTCGTTTTTTATAGTTTTCTTGAGAAACCATGAATGCCAATCGATCATTTACAAACGCTTGCGCGTTGGCGGCTTTTATATTCATTCCGTTTTTAAGCGGTACCTGTCATTCGGAGTCGTTGAAAAACATGGAACCTAACACCATGCCGACCACGGTCGGCGAACGCGCCTATTCGGCAACCATTCGGCGCACCAGTTACGGTGTTCCGCACATCTCCGCCCCGGATCTACCCGGCGCCTGGTTCGGCCAAGGCTATGCGATGGCCGAAGACCGGATTTGCGTGTTGCTGGATCAAGTCATCAAGGTGCGCGGCCAACGTTCGCGTTATTTCGGCGCCGGCGATTACGAAGCTAACGTCGAAAGCGATTTTGCTTACCGACATCTGCGTTTAGTGGCCGATGCGGAAAAAAAATTGGCCGGCTTACCCGCGGATATTCAAGACATGCTGGCCGCGCATGCCGCCGGCATCAACCGTTTTGTGGCTGTCGCCGATTCCGGTAAATTGCCCGGCGCCTGCCGCGACCCGAAGCGGCACGTGACGGTTACGCCAGCTGATTTGTTGGCGATTGCCACCGATTTCAGCATCTTTTTAAGCGGCCGGTTTCTGACCTCCTTTCTGAGTAACGCCCAACCGCCGCAAGCGGCCGGCGCGCCGGTATCGCCACCGGCAGTCCCGGCCGACTCGGCAAAGCCCGGCAGCAACGGCTGGGCGATCGGCGGCGATTTGAGCGAGTCCGGCCACGGCCTATTGCTGGCCCAACCGCATTTTCCGTGGGAAGGCGCATTGCAGGCTTGGGAGTCGCACGTCACGGTGCCGGGCAAACTCGACGTCTACGGCATTACCGTCCCCGGCGTACCGAACACGCTGGTCGGCTTCAATGCCGCGGTCGCCTGGACCTTGACCGTAACGACGTCGCCGAAAGCCACGCTCTACCGATTAGCGCTGGATCCGGGCGATCCAACTCGCTATCGTTACGACGACGGAATCAAGGCGATGGAATCGACCGATTACACGATAGAAGTGCTGAACGGCGCGGGCGTACTGGAACCCAGAACCCGCAAGCTGTGGCGCAGCCACTACGGACCGATCCTGTCTATTCCGGCCGCCTTGACCGGCGGCATGGCCGATCTGGCATGGAATAACCAACACGTTCTGACTTACCGCGACGCCAATATCGACAACGATTCGATGCTCGCCCAATTTTTCGACATGGCCAAGGCAACGAACTTGGAAGGCCTGATCGACGCCCACCGGCGTTGGGCAGGTAGCATACCGTTCTCGAACACCATCGCCACGTCCGTGGAAGGCAAAGCTTGGTACGCCGACAGTTCGCCGGTACCGCATTTGTCGCCGGCCGCGTTGCAGGCCTGGCAACAGGCCAAGCAAAGCGATCCGGGTGTCGCGGCGCTATACGCGTTTCACGGCATCTATTTGCTGGACGGCAGCACATCGCGCGACGAATGGCTTAACGCCCCGGCCGCCCGCAAGCCGGGCTTGCTACCGTTCGAGCGCGCGCCGCAACTGCTGCGTAGCGATTTCGTGTTCAACGCCAACGACAGCCACTGGCTGAACAATCCCAAGCAGCCGCTGGAAGGCTTTTACGCGCTGTACGGCGACGAGCGTCAGCCGCCGTCGCTGCGGACCCGGATGAACGCGCTGGCCTTGACCCGGCAAACCGGCAAATTTTCGCTGCAATCGGTCAAGGAGGCGGCCTTGTCCAACCAATCGCTGGCCGGCCGCTTGTTCAGAACCGGCCTGGTGGAGCGTTGCCGCGCCGCCAAATCGGTCAAAATCGGCACCGAGCGCGTCGATTTGAGCCAAGCGTGCCGAATACTGGCCAACTGGGACGAACGCTTCGATTTGGAAAGCCGCGGCGCGGTGTTGTTTCGCGAGTTTCTGAGCACGTTTCGCCCGGAAGCCGGCGGCCACGAAGACACGATGATGTCGGCCAAGGACAAAATCTTTGCCCGGGCCTTCGACCCGGCCGCGCCGCTCACGACGCCCGACGGCCTCGCCCCCGCGCCGAAACACGGTCCGGACCCAGCGCTGCTGGCGCTGGGCAAGGCCGTGCAGACGCTGCGGCAAGCCGGCATCGCATTGGATGCCAAATTGGGCGATCTGCAATTCAGCCAGAAAAACGCCGCCAAGATTCCTATCCACGGTGGTCAAGGCCAGGAAGGCATTTTGAACATGGCGGCTTACAGCGGCTCGAACGACACCTTGCTACCGGGTACCCAGCGGGGAAAAGTGCTGAATCCGGCCACCGGTTTGACCGACCAAGGCTACGTGGTCAATTACGGCACCTCGTTTTTGCTGGCTGTCGAATTAACGCCGCAAGGCCCGCATGGTCAAGCGGTGCTGGCCTTCTCGCAATCGACCGACCCCGAGTCGCCGCATTTCGCGGACCAGACTGAATTGTTCTCCAAGAAAGGCTGGCGACCTTGTTTGTTCCGGGATGCCGATATCGAAGCCGATCCGAGCTTGCGGCGCTACCAAGTAGCAACGCCGTAACACCGGTCCTACCGTCTTCGAGGCGGAGTGGTGTCGCCTCTATGCCCGATGGGCGCCGACGAACGGCGGAGTACAAACCTCGGCTTGTACTCCAAACCGCTGGCCGGGCCGCGCACAACCCAGCTCATCGATTATTCCTAGCCGCTCAATCGCGCCATTTCACGCGCTGCCTGAGTCAAATAACGTAGTTTAGTGATTCGGACACCCGTCGAGAGTCCGGAAGCCTTGCTATTCGGTGCCTTTTGCTTGGCTTGGTAATTGCTTGCGGGCGTAAGCGGCGCGATTTTTTTCAGCTCCCCCCCGGCAACACCCGCGCCTTCAGACACCTAAAAACTTAACCGCCGAAATCGATTCCCCGCTTTCGGCAGCGGCGCAATGGAGTAGCGATGGAAAAATTGTTCGACAGTCTGAACGGATATTTTGCCGGTGTCCCGACACGGGTGATACGGTTTAAATGGTGGATTTTGCTGTCAACCCTCGCGCTAACCCTGTTTTTGCTATTCGGGGCGCTGACCCGCACCAGCATTAACACCGCCGCGAACAGCTTTCTGGATAGAAGCGACCCGGCCATCGTCGCCTTGGATAAGTTTCGCCGCCAGTTCGGTAGCGACGACTCGGTGTTTTTGGTTTACCGGGCCAAGGACGGCGACGTCTTCTCGCGGCGTTCGTTGGCCGCCTTGCAAACCTTGACCGACGACTTGGAAAACTGGCGTGAACTCGGCGACAAGGTCAAGGATGCCGGCGGACAGACCGCGAACTTGGACGAACTGCGCCATATTCGCCGGGTACAATCCTTAAGCAACCTCCGCGTGCAGAGCGCGGACGGCGATACCCTGCATTCCAACCGCTTGGTGCCGCGCCAATTGCCCGACAATCCAGCCGAATTGGCCGAAATCAAAGCCCAGGCCCTGGCGCAAAAAGACTATCGCTTGGCGTTTTACTCGCCGGACGGCCAATACGCGGCGGTGTTGATCCAAACCGATTTCGGCGCGATACCGGTCAAGGACTACGTGCCCAAGGTCAACGCCGACGGCGTGGCCTTGGACGACAGCTTCGGCGATGTGGCCGGCGGCGCCGAAACCTTGAAATTCGACGACAGTGCCGAAGTGCAGGCCATCCAATACGAGAAGGTCGATAATTTTGTTTACGCCCGCTTCGTCAAGGCCTTGAAAGCGGTGTACCAACGCTACGACCACGACTTCGAATTTTATTCAGTCGGTTATCCGCCGCTGATGGAATTCGTTCAGCAAGTGCTGCAGCAATCGGCCGGTTTGAATCTGGGCATGATACTGATCAACGTGGTACTGCTGTGGGTGCTGTTCCGCTCGTTCAGCGCGGTGCTGTGGCCGGTGTTGATCGTGTTGTTCAGCATCGTCTGGGTCACCGGCGCGGTCGCCTGGGCCGGCAAGAGTCTATCGACGATGATCAGTCTGACCGTGATGCTGGTGTTCGTTTGCTGCATGGCCGATTGCATCCACGTCATCAGCATTTACCAAGCGCGCCGCCAGCAAGGCGACCACCACCGACAGGCGCTCTCGGATGCCTACGCGACCGCCGGCTTGCCGATGTTGATTACCAGCATCACCAATATGACCGGTACTTTTTCGCTGATTTCGTCCGAGCTTTATCCGATCCGGGTGTTCGCCGCGATGTCCACCTTGGGCGTCGGGCTGGCCTACTTATTTTCGGTGCTGCTGTTGCCGATCCTGTTGGATTTCTGGCATCCCGGCGTGGCCGACGCGTCGGTCAAACCAGGCTGGCCGCGGCGCATGGCGAATCGTTGGCTGGCATTGTCTACCGCGACCCGCTCGGTCTGCACCATTGCCTACGTCGGCTTGGTCATGCTGGCCTTGGGCTTTAGCGTGGGCGGCTATATCGCGCTGATTTCAGTATTGACCTACGCGGTGATCCGCGGCCAGAAACGTTTGTTGAGCGCCGTGCCGCGCTTGGCCTCGCGGCAATTTCGGCTGTCCTTGCTGTTGTTCGGCGCGTTGGTGGCGGCCTGCTGGTACGGCGAAAGCCGGCTGCGCATCGACTCCAACGTCACCGAACTGACCCGCGAGGGCAGCGCCATCCGGGTCGCCTACCAAACCGCCGACGGCAAGATGGCCGGCACCCAAAACATGGAAATCATGCTGGATACCAAAACGGCGGACGGCATTCTCGACCCGAAAATCCTGACCCGCATCGATAGCCTGCAACAAAAAATCGCCGAAAAATATCCGGACAAGGTCAGCCGGACGTATTCGCTGGCGAATCTGGTCAAGGATACATACCGGGTTTTGAACGAAGACCGGCCGGAGTTTTACCGTATCCCGGATTCCCAAACGATGGTGGCGCAATTGTTGTATCTGTTCAACAGCGTCAATCCGGCCGATCGGCGCGGCATCGTGTCCGACGACTATAGCCAGTCGCATATCAGCGTCAACGTGTACAGCGCCGGTTCTTCGCAATATCAAGCCTTCTTCGACGAAGTGAACCGGGAAATTGCACAAGTGTTCGGCGACGTGAAGAACGAGTTTCCCGATCTGGAAGTCACCTTGACCGGCACGGTTCCGCTGGCGATGCGCACCCAGGCCATCATCGCCCATTCGCAATACGACGGCTTTTTGTTGGCGCTGGGCGTCATCAGCGTGATCATTTTCCTGACGCTGGGTTCGGTGCAGGCCGGTTTGCTGTCGTTGATTCCCAACGTGATTCCGGCCTTGTTCACTTACGGCCTGATGGGCTTGCTGGACATACCGCTCGATACCGACACCTTGCTGTTGGCGCCGGTCATCATCGGCTTGGCGGTGGACGACACCATCCATTTCATGACCCATTACCGACAGGCGCTGATCAAGACCCGGCACATGGCCGAAGCCTTGCGGGAGACGATAGAGGAAGTCGGCCCATCGATACTGTTTACCGGCATGGTGTTGGGCTTGGGTTTTTCGATTCAAGGTTTTTCCGACTACCTCGGCACCGCGAAGATGGGCATCTTCGGCGGCTTGGCGATTTTCGTCGGCATCTTGTGCGAACTGTTCTTGCTACCGGCGTTGCTGGTGGCTTTCAAACCGAAATTCGGTCTCAAACAGGTCGATACGACCGTCAATTTATGAGGTTCAAGCATGTGTAATCGCTTTGCAAATCGGCTGATTCTGGCGACTGTCTGCGCCTTACTGGCTCAGCCGGCGGCGGCCGAGGAAGGCGGCGCGCCGGACGGGCGGGCCATATTGGAAAAACTGTCGGATTACCAGCGCAGCATCACCGACTCGGCCTTCGTCAAATCGCGCCTGTCCAGTTGCCAGTACGGCATCAAGGACAACAAAATCACCTGCGCCGAAACGCCTCGGGAAAAACTATTGGAAGCGGTCGGCATCAACGACGGCAAGAACAAAAAAGACACCAAGGCGGTGACCATCGTACTGGAACCGGCCTCCGAAAAAGGCGTCGGCATGTTGAATTACACCTACGACGAAACCGGCAAGGACAACGAAACCTGGCTCTACCTGTCGGCGCTGGGTAAGGTCAAGCGTATTGCCAGCGGTAATTCCGACGACGATTCCGAACCGGCCTCGCTGTTCGGCTCGGAATTCACCACCGAGGACACCGAAACCGGCAAACTGGACGACTACACGATCAACGTGCTCGGCGACACCGTGGAAGCGGGCCGGCCGGTCTGGAAAATCGAAACCATCCCCAATGCCGAGCGCGCCCGCAAGACCCGTTACGGCCGCCGGGTAATGTACGTCGACAAGGAGCGCTACGTGTCGTTGCGGGTCGAGCTGTACGACAAGCAAAACAAGGAAATCAAGCGCCTGCTGACTTCCAAGGTCGAGGAAATCAAAGGCGTCTGGACGGCGCGTTCGCAAACCATGATGAATCTGGTCACCAATCGTTTATCGAATATGGCCCGCAGCGAAATCAACAGCAGCGTAAAAATCCCCGACGACTTTCTGACCCAGCGCACGTTAACCGACGTGGCTTTTAGAGAAACCACGCTGGAACAATTGCGGGCCCAAACGAACTGACGGTGATTGCTTGCCCACCGCGCAAACCTGGCCCTAAGCGGTCACGGCTGTATTTGGCCGTCGTCTTGAGTCTGGCGCTCCCGGCGAGAGCCGAACCCGGCGCGGCGGCGTTGGCGTCCGAACCGGTGCTGGACTTGCCGGACACTGGCTCGCTAGCATTCGACGACGCCTCGGCATCGCCGCCGGCCGATACCGATTCAGGCTGGCTGGACCGATTTACCTTCAAATTCACCCAACTGCTTTACGCGCAAGTTCACGACCACAAAACCGGTTCCGGCGTCCACAAACAAGCCACCGTCGAAGACAACCGTCTCGGCCTGCTGGTCAAATATCAAAACCCCTTCGCCCCCGGCTGGAATCTGCAAGGCAGCGGTCAGGCCAAGCTGTACTGGCCGTCGGATTACGATTTCGAGGGCTTGAGCAGCCAGTCCATCGAAATGGAACAGCGCCTGGACAACGTCGAAATGCGGCTAAACGAGTTGTATCTGAGCAAGACCTTCGGCAGCCACACCTTCAAGCTGGGCAGACAGACCTTGGTGTGGGGCGAGGCCGAGGGCAATTCGGTGCTGGACACCTTGAACGTGTTGGAATACCGCGACCTGAGCACGATAGAGGTGGAGGACGCCCGCATCAACCAATGGTTCGCGGTTTGGGAGCATTTCGCCGCCAATCGGCGGTGGGCCATGTTCGTCAATCTGAATCCGCAATTCAATCCGCTGCCGCGTCAGGGCAGCCCGGCTTACTCGGCACCGCTATTTCCGATCGACGATCCCAGCCCGGACCGGCACCCGATTGAAGTCGGCGCGCGGATGCAATGGTCGGTCGAACACAGCGACCTGTCCCTGATGGCGGCCTATTTGCAGGAAAACCAATTGCATTATCTGACGCCGACCACGCTGAACGGCCACATCCAGTCCAAGAACAACGGTTATTGGCTGCTGGGCGCCAGCGCCAACCGGGCCATCGGCAAGTTGTTGCTGAAGCTGGACTTGGCCTACAGCGTGGGCCTGCTCGAGGACACGAACATCCTTGCGCCGATCCCGCATACCTCGACCGCGCGCAAGGATCAAATCGGCGCATCCTTCGGCTTCGACTACGCGCTGACCAACGACCAGAACATCAATGCCTCGGTACAGGCACGCTCGTTTCTGGACCACGACACCGGCTTGGCCGCCAGCGAGCGCACCAGCAACGGCGACATCTTCGGTACCTGGCTGATACGCTACAACTGCCGCTTTTGGAACGACACCCTAACCTTCATCTCCTACAACCAAGGCACGCTCAACGCCGGCCAAGCCTTGACCAGCGCGATGCTGACCTATTCGATCGACGACCATTGGTCGGTGATGGGTACCGTAGTCGGCACGTTCGCCAACAAACAAAGCTCGCTACCGGTTCTTGACCAGGACGTCAGGCTCGGATTCAGCATCAGTTACTCGCTGTAAAGCCGTCTGCCCGCCAAGCCGGCGCGGTCCCGCGCGGATGACAACTAAACGCGCCAGTTTCGGTAGGCGGCACCGTGTTGCGATACGATTGTCCCCCTTAGTCTGAAATTTCGTGGAATATTGAGGAATGCAAAACACCGAAAACCGGCCGTTCGCAAGTCACCGCTTCAGCGTTGCGCCTATGCTGGATTGGACCGACCGGCATTGCCGCTACTTTCATCGTCTGCTGACCCGCGAGGCCTTGCTGTATACCGAAATGGTCACCACCGGAGCGATTTTGCAGGGCGGGCGGGAGCGGCATTTGCGTTATAACGCCGAGGAACATCCGCTGGCCCTGCAACTGGGCGGCAGCGATCCGGCCGATTTGGCGCTGTGCGCAAAAATCGCCGAAGACTACGGCTACGACGAAGTCAATCTGAACGTCGGTTGTCCGAGCGACCGGGTCCAAAACGGCCGATTCGGCGCTTGTCTGATGGCCGAGCCGGGACTGGTGGCCGATTGCGTCGCGGCGATGCGCGCGGCGGTGACGATACCGGTAACGGTCAAGTCGCGCATCGGCATCGACGACCGGGACTCCTATGAAGAGCTCGCGCAGTTCGTCGCGACGGTGGCGGCTGCCGGTTGCGAAACCTTCATCGTCCACGCCCGCAAAGCCTGGCTGTCGGGCCTGTCGCCTAAGGAAAACCGCGAGATTCCGCCACTGCAATACGACGTGGTGTTTCGACTGAAACAGGATTTTCCGCATTTGACGATCGCCATCAACGGTGGCGTGACATCGCTGGACAGCGCCGCCGAGTTATTGCAAGAAATCGACGGTGTGATGATGGGCCGCGAGGCCTATCACAACCCTTATATTCTGGCCGAAGTCGACCGCCAGCTGTTCGGGAATAGCGGCACGATTCCCAGCCGCCGCGAGATTGCGATAGCCATGCTGCCCTATCTCGAACAACAGGCCGGGTTGGGCGTGCGCCCGCACGCGATCACCAAGCATATCCTGGGCTTGTTCCACGGGGTCGACGGCGCCAGGGCCTGGCGGCGCCATCTCAGCGAGAATGCCAACAAACCCGGCGCCGGCGCCGGGGTCTTGCTGGACGCCTTAGAATTTACCCGGTGATACGGTATACTCACCGCATTTTTTTACCTGGGGGACGGCAATGGAAGAATACTTTTCCAAAATCATTCAAGCGATAGGCGAAGACGTCAACCGCGAAGGTTTGCGCGACACGCCCAAACGCGCCGCCGAAGCCTTCAAATTCCTGAACAAGGGCTACCAGCAAACGCTGGACGACGTGCTGAACGATGCCATTTTTCAGGCCGACACCGAGGACATGGTCATCGTCAAGGACATCGAACTGTATTCGTTGTGCGAGCACCACTTACTGCCCTTCATCGGCAAATGCCACATCGGTTATCTGCCGCAGGGCCGGGTGCTGGGACTGTCCAAACTGGCGCGGATCGTCGACATGTATGGCCGCCGCCTGCAAATCCAGGAACAACTGACCCGGCAGATCGCCACGGCGGTGGAAACCGCGATCGGCGCGCGCGGCGTGGCGGTGGTTGTCGAAGCCAAGCATTTGTGCATGATGATGCGCGGCGTCGAAAAGCAAAACTCGGTAATGACCACGTCGGTAATGACCGGGATTTTCCGTCAGGAAATCAGCACCCGTTCCGAATTCCTCAATCTGATCAACCGCAAATAACATGAGCCGGCAAGCGCTACGCAAAACCGGCGTTCTGCTGGTCAATCTGGGCTCGCCGGCCTCGACCAAGATCGGCGACGTGCGCCGCTTTCTGCGCGAGTTTCTGGGCGACCCGCGCGTCGTCAATCTGCCTCGGCCGTTGTGGTGGCTGATCCTGAATTTGTTCATTCTGCCGTTCCGCCCGAAAAAATCGGCCCACGCCTATCGCGCGATCTGGACCGAGCAAGGCTCGCCGCTGATCGTGTTCACCCGACGGCTGGCCGAAAAACTGGCCGCGCGCCTGGCCGGCACCGACATTCAAGTCGAATATGCGATGCGTTACGGCAAACCCGCGCTGGCCGAGAAACTGGCCGAATTCAAGCAAAACGGCGTCGAAGACATCGTCGTCGTGCCGCTGTATCCGCAATATTCCTCGACCACCACCGCGTCGATTTTCGACGTGGTCGCCGAAGTCTTCGTCGGCTGGCGGCATCTGCCGTCGCTGCGTTTTATCGGCGAATTCCACCAACACCCGGCCTACATTCGGGCCGTGGCCGATTCGGTACGCACGCATTGGGCCGAACACGGCCAAGCCGACTGTCTGCTAATGTCCTTCCACGGCCTGCCGGCTAAACTGACCGAACTCGGCGACCCGTATTTTTACCAATGCCAAGCCACCGCTAAACGGATTGCCGAGCAATTGGAACTGGCCGACGGCCAATGGCGTCTGGTATTCCAATCGCGTTTTGGCCGCGCCGAATGGCTGAAACCTTATTGCGTGGAAGTCTTGGCGGAACTGCCGACCCAGGGAATACGCAACATCGATGTGCTGTGCCCCGGATTCTCGGTAGACTGTTTGGAAACCTTGGAAGAAATCGCCATCGCCAACCGGGAGATTTTTCTGGAAGCCGGCGGCGAAACCTACCGCTATATTCCGGCCTTGAACGACAGCGACGCCCACGTCGAGGTGATGCAAGCTTTGATCGAAACCGCGCGTTAGAAACGCGGAACCATAAAATAAAACCGGGGAGGCAGCATGCAAGCGAATATCTTAGAAAGCTGGAATGACCAATGGCCCACGGTGCGATCCAGCACCCCGCCGCCGACCGGCGCCGGCGTCATCGACCAAGGCGCGTTCAACACCATCGAAGTGGACGAATTGTTCGACCACGTCAATTACGCCGCGACGACCGCCGGCCAATCGGTGCTGTACCGCTCGCTGACCCAGCCGTTGGCCGACGCCGACGCGATTGCCGCCAAACAAGCGGCGGTGCGGGAAATTCAGGACAATCCGGCGGTACGCGACAACATCGAAACGATCGTGGCCCGCGCCGCCGAAACCGAAAAACGCCTCTACGTATTGTTGTTCGGCGAGTTTCTGGGCAGTTTCGGCACCGCCCGCCAAGACCATCAAATCGAAGGCTACGGCTACAAACCCTATAGTCGCGGCATCCGCCTTCCGCTGGAACTGGTCGGCGCCATCCACAATTCCGGAAAGCCGAAAACACCGTACTTGCAAGCCATCTTCGACAAAATCGCCGCGTTTGCCGACAGCAACGAATACTCGCTAATGGTCGGCCCGGTGTACAACAGCGAAAAAGGCATCCAAAGCAAGGAAGAGCGCAAGCACTCGTTCGCGCCGGCGACGATATTCCGACCGACCTTGTTCAAGCCGCTACTGATCGCCATGATCGTCGCGGTGATCTGGGGCATAACCAAAGTCTTCCCGTCCAATATATTCGAAGTGACCCGCGACGGCCTGTCGATCGCCTCGGTATTCTTTTTGCCGCTGGCCTTGGTGTATATTCCGGTGGTCGGCGGTTACGACCGCGACAACTGCATCATTCCGTTGCGCAATATCTTCCGCCAATCCAAGGCGCTGGGCGATTTGCTGGACGCCTTGGGCCAACTCGACGAATTGCTGGCCTTCATCAAATACGCCGAACATTACGGCAGCGATATGGTGCTGCCGGAACTGCACGGCGGCGAGCGCCACGACATGGTATTGACCGACGCTAAAAATCCGGTACTCGGCAATAAAAACCCGGACTATGTCGGCAACGATTTTACGATGGATCAAGCCCGTCTGGTCTGCGTCACCGGACCGAACAGCGGCGGCAAGACCGCTTTTTGCAAGACCGTTACCCAAATCCAGTTGTTGGCTCAGGTGGGCTGCTTCGTACCGGCCAAGTCGGCCAAACTCAGCGTCGCCGACCGAATTTTCTACCAGGCGCCGGAAATCAGCCACCTCGACGACGGCGAGGGCCGCTTCGGCACCGAGCTGAAACGCACCCGGGACATTTTCCTGGCCAGCAGTGCGAAAAGCTTGGTCGTGCTTGACGAAATGGCGGAAGGCACTACTTTTGAAGAGAAGATGCAATCGTCGATCGATGTCTTGGACGGTTTTTACCGCAAAGGCAACAGTACGATCCTGATTACCCACAACCATCAACTGGTGGACGAATTCGTCAAACGCAAAATCGCCGATCCCAAACAAGTCGAATTCGCCGACGATCTGCCGACCTTCAAGTTGGTAGCCGGCATTTCCCGGATCAGCCATGCCGACCGGGTGGCCAAGAAAATCGGCTTTTCCAAACAAGATATCGACCACTATTTAGCCCAATCGTGATGACACTAGGAACCCCCATCAGCGCCGCCGCCACTAAAGCCCTGTTGCTGGGCAGCGGCGAATTGGGCAAGGAAATCGCAATTTCGCTGCAACGTTACGGCGTCGAAGTCATCGCGGTGGACCGCTACGCCAATGCCCCGGCGATGCAGGTCGCCCATCGCAGCCACGTCATCGACATGACCGACGCGGCGGCGGTAACGGCCCTGATCGCCAGGGAGCAGCCGCGCTACATCATTCCGGAACTGGAAGCCATCGCCACCGGCGCCCTGGCCGACATCGAAGCGCAAGGCTCGGCAACCGTGGTACCCAACGCCAGGGCGATCCAACTAACGATGAACCGCGAAGGCATCCGCCAACTGGCCGCCGAGCATCTGGGCTTGCCCACGTCCCGATACGCCTTCGCCGAAACCTTCGAACAGTTAAAATCAGCGGTCGAAAACGGTATCGGCTATCCCTGCTTCATCAAACCGACCATGTCGTCGTCGGGCAAGGGCCAATCGATGGTTAAATCCGCCGATCAACTCCAGGCCGCCTGGGATTACGCCAAGGCCGGCGGCCGAACCGATACCGGCAAGGTCATCGTCGAGGCCAAAATCGATTTCGATTTCGAGATTACCTTGCTGACGGTACGCGCGTTGGACGCCGACGGTACCGTCCAAACCCATTTTTGCGCGCCGATCGGCCACCGCCAGGAAAACGGCGACTACCGGGAAAGCTGGCAACCGCAGGCCATGAGCGACGCGGCGCTGGCACTGGCCCGGCAGATTGCCGGCAACGTCACCGAAGCCTTGGGCGGCTTGGGCTTGTTCGGCGTCGAACTCTTCGTCAGCGGCGATCAAGTCTGGTTTAGCGAAGTCAGCCCGCGCCCGCACGATACCGGCATGGTAACGATGGTCAGCCAACGCCAGAGCGAATTCGATTTGCACGCCAGAGCGATTTTAGGTCTGCCGGTCAACACCGGCTTGGACAAGGTCGCGGCCAGCGCGGTCATTTTGGGCGGCATTGATGCGAAAAACGTGGTCTATCACGGCTTGGCGCAAGCATTGGCGGTGCCGGACAGCGAAGTGCGACTGTTTGGCAAACCGGAAGCCTTCGCGGCCCGGCGGATGGGGGTCGCGCTGGCGACCGCCGCCGATGTCGAGGAAGCCACCGCCAACGCGGTGCGGGCCGCCGCCGCGATCAGGATCTTAGCGGCGGATTAGCCGAATATGGCGATGAAACGCTTGCCCGCCGCTTGGTTTCTGCTGTTCGCCGTCGGGTCGGGTCAGGCCGATATCTACAAATACGTCGCGCCTGACGGCCGGGTGTATTACACCGACGAGCCGAAAAAAGGCTTCGACTACCGGCTGATCATCCGCACCCGCCCCAAAACTTACAATCACGATCTAAAATATCTGTCGGCGAACAAAAGCAAGTTCAACGACTTGATCGCCAAAGCCGCCGCCAAGCATCAGATGGACCCCAAATTGTTGCATGCGGTGATTCAGGCCGAATCGGCCTACAACCCCAATGCCGTGTCGTCCGCCGGAGCCGTCGGCTTGATGCAGCTGATGCCGGACACCGCGCGGCGTTACGGCGTCAGCGACCGGCGCGACGCCGAACAAAACGTGGACGGCGGCACCCGCTACCTGAAGGATCTATTAGCGATGTTCAATTCCAACCTGAAATTGGCCGTGGCCGGTTACAACGCCGGCGAAGGTGCGGTGATGAAGTATAACTACACGATTCCGCCCTACCCCGAGACTCAAAATTATGTCCAACATGTGATGTCGCTCTACGGAAAAGGCTAGTGCCCGTGTCCTCGCTACAAAGTCTGGTCAACGACACGACCAAGCTGTTCTCGCTGCCGGACATCTATTTCCAACTCAACGAAATGGTGCGCGATCCGCGTTACACGATGACGGATTTCGGCAAGGTGATTTCCAAGGACCCGGCACTGAGCGCCCGGCTGCTGCGCATCGTCAACAGCCCGTTTTACGGTTTTCAGTCCAAGGTAGACACAATTTCGCGCGCCATCACCATTATCGGCGTCGACGATCTGAACAATCTAATCCTGGCAACGTCGGTCGTCGACGAATTCAGCCGGATTCCCTGCGAGCTGGTGGATATGACCGCCTACTGGATGCGCAGCGTGCACTGCGGCGTCATCGCTCGGCTGCTCGCCAAACGCAGCGGCGTGTTACACGCCGAGCGGCTGTTTCTGGCCGGCCTGCTGCACGACATCGGCTCGCTGGTGTTGTATATACGAATGCCGGACGCGGCACGGACCGTATTGCTGGCGGCCAACCACGACCGCGGCTTGGTACCCGGCTTCGAATACCAGATTATCGGCTTTACCCACGCCGACGTCGGTCAGGAACTGCTGAAAAGCTGGGGCCTACCGGAATCCCTATACGAAACCGTCGGCTGCTACCTGGAACCGAATCGCGCCTTGGTCCACAAACTGGACGCTCACTTGCTACACATCTCGGCCCTGCTGGCCGATAGCGGTCGCTACGCGGACGGCGTCGAGGCCACGGCGGCGATGCTGTCGGAACAATCGCTGTCGCTGACCCGGCTGAGCCGCGAACAAATCATCGCCTTGATGGGACAGGTGGAAGGCGAATTCATGCACATGTTCGAATTGCTGTCGCCGGGCAAGCGCTTTCACTAAAGTTCGCGCTACCCTACAAAACCGAAACGCCGGCCTGTTCCAGTAACGTGGTCAGTTTGATCAGCGGCAAGCCGATCAAGGCATTCGGATCGTCGCCGACGATTTTTTCGAACAGCGCGATTCCCAATCCCTCGGACTTGAAACTACCCGCACAATCGAACGGCTGTTCGCGATCGACGTAACGCTCGATTTGCGCCGGCGTCAGTGGCCGGAAATGCACTTGGCAGACATCGAGATCGCACCAGCAGCGGCCGGAACCGGCGTCAAGCAAACAAACCGCAGTGTAAAATGTCACGACCCGACCGGCTTGAAGGGCGAGCTGCCGAATCGCCCCCTCCCGACCACCGGGTTTGCCCAGGGTAGCACCGTCTATTGCCGCCGCTTGATCCGAGCCGATAATCAAGTGCTCTGGATACACGGCGCGCAAAGCCTGAGCCTTGGCCAACGCCAAGCGAGCCGTCAGGTCGGCCGGTGTTTCGCCGACCAGCGGCGTCTCGTCGACGTCGCTGGCGGCGACGGTAAATGCGAGCTGCAAGCGCGCCAGCAATTGCCGACGATAAGACGAGCCGGAAGCGAGAACGAGAGCGGACATGGCTAGGTGATTGTTTAATCGAGTGTTTGTTTGACGCGGCCGCGAGTAGTCTGTATCATTGTACAGTTATGTCAGACAAGTTTCCCGACCGTATCGATCCTCTGGTGTTCGCCGAAAGGCGCGGCACCGTGGCGGGCCAGCTCGCGCTGGCCCAATTCGAACGCTTGTCGGACTACGTTGTCGAGCGCGACGGCGCGGTGGACGTCAGGCTGGAATTCGACAAGGAAGGCAAGCGTGTCGTGTTGAGCGGCCAAATCGTCGGCACGGTGCAACTGGAATGCCAGTCCTGCCTGCAAGGCGTGGCCTGGCCACTGGACATTCGCTTCAAATTGGCCGTCGTCGCCACGCCGACCGAGGCCGAACGATTGGAAGATTACGAACCGATAGTGCTGGACGACGACAAAATCTCGCTACACGCGGTTGTCGAGGACGAAATCCTGCTGGCGATTCCGGATTTTCCCAGACACGAGCACCGCTGTCTCGAGCGCAACAGCTCCTCGGACAACGACTACACCGATAGCCGGACTAAGGCAGACAATCCTTTTTCCGTGTTAGCAAAACTTAAAAAAACTGGAGATTGAAATGGCAGTACAAAAGAGCAAAGTATCGCGTTCCAGACGCGGTCAACGTCGTTCACACGATGCATTGGTCGGCAAAACCCTGTCTCAGGACACCCTGACCGGCGAAACCCATCTGCGTCACCACATGACCCCGGACGGTTTTTACAAAGGCCGCCAGATCGTTGCCGGCAGAGACGAAGATTAATCTTCGCAAATTCACCATCACGTAAAGCCGACGGGTATTTCTGCTGTTGTCGGCTTCTTCCGACCACAGGAGTTAATCCCAAGCGTGAGCGTAACTCTCTCTATCGATGCCATGGGCGGGGATTTCGGACCGCAAGTCACGATACCCGCATCGCTGGTTTGTCTAAGAAAAAACCCGAAACTGAATTTGATCCTGGTCGGCGACGAGACCTTGCTGAAGGACAAACTCGGCTCGGCCCTGACCGAATTCGCCGGCCGGCTTAGCATTGAACATGCATCGCAGGTGGTGGAAATGGACGAACCGCCACAAAAGGCTCTGAAAAACAAGAAAGATTCGTCGATGCGGGTCGCGATCAACCTGGTTCAGGAAGGCCGGGCCGACGCCTGCGTCAGCGCCGGCAATACCGGCGCGTTGATGGCGACCGCCCGTTTCGTGTTGAAAATGATCCCCGGCATCGACCGGCCGGCCATCATTTCGACGCTGCCCTCCACCTTCGGCCACACCCATGTGCTGGACCTGGGCGCGAACGTCGATTCCAGCGCCGAGCACCTGTACCAATTCGCGGTGATGGGCGAGGAAGTGGTCAAGGCGGTCGAAAACATCGAACGCCCCCGCGTCGGCCTGTTGAACATCGGCGAAGAAGACATGAAAGGCAACGAGCAGGTCAAGGCGGCCGCGAAATTGCTGGAAAATTCCGAGCTCAACTACATCGGTTACGTCGAAGGCAATTCGATCAACGCCGGCCATACCAAGGTCGATCTAATCGTCACCGATGGCTTTGTCGGTAACGTGGCGTTAAAATCGATCGAAGGTGCCGCGAAAATGATCAGTTCCAAACTCAAGGACAGCTTTTCGCAAAACTGGCTGACCAAGCTGGCCGGCCTGGTGGCCTATCCGGTGCTGAAACGCTTCAAGGACAGCATCGACCCGCGCCTTTACAACGGCGCCAGTTTCATCGGTTTGCGCGGCTTGGTCATCAAAAGTCACGGCGGCGCCGACGCGTTGGCCTTCGAAACCGCGATCCATCTGGCCGAAGTCGAAGTGGCGCAAGGCGTCATCCGTAAAATCAGCGAAAAATTGGAAATCGCGCTAGCCCAAAAGGTTGTGGCATGACAATCTGGTCTCAAGTGATCGGCACCGGCGGCTACTTGCCCGAAACCGTCCGAACCAACGACGACATTTCAACGATGGTCGATACGTCGGATAGCTGGATTCAGGAGCGCACCGGCATCAAAAGCCGGCGGATCGCCGGGCCGGACGAAACCGCCTCCAGCATGGCCGAGATCGCCGCCCGTCAGGCGCTGGAGATGGCCAATCTGCCGGCCGACGCCATCGACATGATCATCGTCGCCACCGGCACGCCGGAGCGAGTCTACCCCAGCACCGCCTGCCTATTGCAGGAACGCCTGGGCATCAAGCGCGGCGTGGGTTTCGACATTCAGGCCGCCTGTTCCGGCACCGTCTATGCACTCAGCATCGCCGACCAATACATCAAAAGCGGCTTCGCCAAAACCGTATTGGTGGTCGGCAGCGAAATCTGCTCGCGTATCGTCGATTGGAGCGACCGCGGTACCTGCATCCTGTTCGGCGACGGCGCCGGCGCGGTGTTGCTGAGCGCCGGCGACCGGCCCGGCATCCTGTCCACCCATATTCATTCCGACGGCGGCTACGAAGACCTGTTGTATTGCCCCAACCCGCAAGTCGCGGCGACCGCCAAGCAGGACGAAGCGCCCTATATCAGCATGCGCGGCAACGAAGTCTTCAAGGTCGCGGTCAACACATTGGGCCGTATCGTCGACGAAACCCTGGAAGCCAGCGGTTTGGCCCAAAGCGACATCGACTGGCTGGTACCGCATCAGGCCAATACCCGCATCATCGCCGCCACCGCCAAAAAGCTGGGCATGTCGATGGACCAAGTCATCCTCACGTTGGAAAACCAAGGCAACACCTCCTCCGCCTCCGTGCTGCTGGCCTTCAACGAAGGCGTGCGCGACGGCCGTATTCAACGCGGCCAAACCGTGCTGATGGAAGCCTTCGGCGCCGGTTTTACCTGGGGTTCCGCTTTAATTCGGTACTGAAATGAATCCAAACGCACAAAGCTACAATCTGGCCTTCGTTTTCCCCGGCCAAGGCTCGCAAAGCATCGGCATGCTGGCCGCGCTGGCCGAAACCCACCCGACCGTCGAACACACCTTCGCCCAAGCCTCCGAAGCACTGGGATTCGATCTGTGGAATCTGGTCGCCAACGGTCCGGAAACCGACCTGAATCAAACCCGCAACACCCAGCCGGCCATGCTGGCGGCGGGCGTCGCGGCTTGGCGGGTCTGGTGCGAAACCACCACGATCCGTCCAGCCTGGATGGCCGGCCATAGCTTGGGCGAATACACCGCCTTGGTTTGCTCCGGCGCGCTGAATTTCCAAGACGCGATCAAACTGGTCGCCGAACGCGGCCGCCTGATGCAGGAAGCCGTGCCGGCCGGCGAGGGCGCGATGGCGGCCATCCTCGGCCTGGAAGACCACCAAGTAGTTAACACCTGCGCCGAAGTAGCCAACGGTGAAATCGTCGCGGCCGCCAATTTCAACGCCCCCGGCCAAGTCGTGATTGCCGGCGCCGCCGCCGCGGTCGATAGAGCCATCGACGCTCTGAAAGGACTGGGCGCCAAGCGCGCGTTAAAACTGCCGGTCAGCGTGCCCTCGCACTGCGGTTTAATGGAAGCCGCGTCCGGCCAACTGGCGGCGTTGCTGGAAAACACCGCGCTGGACATGCCGGCGATGACGTTGATCCACAACGCGGACGTCAAATCGCACGGCTCGCCGGAAGTCATCCGCTATGCGCTGAAAGAACAACTATTCAAACCGGTGCGCTGGGTCGAGAGCGTCAAATTCATGCACGAACAAGGCGTGACCGCCTTTGTCGAATGCGGCCCCGGCAAAGTGCTGCTGGGCCTGAACAAACGCATCGCCCCGGACGCCGCCCACTTGGCGGTCTACGATCCGGACACCCTAGCCAACGTTGTGGAGCAATTGAATGGATAAAAAAATCGCCATCGTCACCGGCGCCAGCCGGGGTATCGGCCGGGCCATTGCCGAAAGACTGGCCGCCGACGGCTTCCACGTGCTGGGCACCGCCACCTCCGCCGCCGGCGCCGACGCCATTTCCGCGTATTTGGGCGACAACGGCAAGGGCTACAAGCTGAACGTGGCCGACGCCGCCGATATCGAGCACTTCGTCAAAATCAGCGGCGACGAATTCGGCACGCCGGCCGTGCTGGTCAACAACGCCGGCATTACCCGCGACAACTTGCTGATGCGGATGAAAGACGAGGAATGGGACGACATCATCGCCACCAATCTGACCTCGGTGTTCAGAATGTGTAAAGCCGTCTCGCGCGGCATGATGAAGGCCCGGTACGGCCGCATCATCAATATCTCGTCGGTGGTCGGCTCGACCGGCAACGCCGGCCAAACCAACTACGCCGCCGCCAAGGCCGGCATGGTCGGTTTCGCCAAGTCGATGGCCAAGGAAGTCGGCTCGCGCGGCATCACCGTCAACACCGTCGCGCCGGGTTTCATCGATACCGACATGACCAAGGAATTGGGTGCCGACATCAAAAACAGCCTGTTGGGCGCGATCGCGCTGGGCCGCCTCGGTCAGCCGGAAGAAATCGCCCACGCGGTATCCTTCCTGGCCTCGGAGCAAGCCTCCTATATCACCGGCGAAACCCTGCACGTCAACGGCGGCATGTACATGCCCTAGGCCGGCGATCACCCGCGCCGAAGAGCCCGCCGCCGATCCGGCCGCGGGCTTTTTTTATGGCTCAACCGCTCTGCAACGCCGCCGCCACCGCCGCCGCGCGGGTCGAGACGCCGAGCTTTTCGAAGATGTGTTCCAGATGCTTGTTGATTGTGCGCGGGCTGCTGCCGAGGATGATGCCGATTTCCTTGTTGGTTTTGCCGCGAGCAATCCACATCAGAATTTCGGCTTCGCGGAAGGTCAATTTCAAGCGCTCGCGCAATTGTTCCGGATTCCAGGCGCCGTCGTCCTCGCGCCTGAGCAGCAACAAATATTCGTCCGGGTGGTGGCAAACGCCGATCTCAACGCTGAAGCCAACCGCCGCGCCAAAGCTTTCCTCGTCCGGCACCTTGCCGCCGTCGCCGCGCCAGTTGGCGAACCAGGCCAACAAGCGGCCCGGCAACGCGTCGCCGAGTCCGCACGCCCCCGCCTCGCCCTGCCCGCGCTTAAAATCCGCCAGCCAGGCGGCGGCGGCCGTCGTTAACCAGACGATCCGGCCGCCGGCATCGACCGCCAGCGCGGCGAATTCGCCGTCGTCCAGCACTCCTTCGGCCCGCAGCAGATTGCGGGTTTGAGTCAGATGCACTTCGATGCGCGCCAGCACTTCGGCCGGCCGAATCGGTTTGACGATGTAATCCAGCGCGCCTTCGCCGAAACCGCGCAACAAATGATCGAGCTCGCTAAGGCCGGTCATGAACAACACCGGAATCGCTGCGGTGGCCGGATCGGCTTTCAGCCGGCTACAGGTTTCGAAGCCGTCGATGCCGGGCATCATCACATCCAACAAAATGATGTCGGGTTTGACGTATTGAATTTGTTCGATCGCCGAGCAACCGTCGGTGGCGACCAAGACCCGGTAATTGGCTTCCGACAAGGTATCGGACAACAGAGCCAGATTGCCCGGCGTATCGTCGACGATCAAGACCGTGCCACTACTGCCATAGGTGCCGTTCATCGTGCCTCCTGCGTTTTCGGGTTCATGTTCAACAATTTGCGTAGTTCGCCGACCCGGAATTCGCCGGCCAGTGTTTTCAGTTTGGCAAAATAGCCGGCATAGTCCGGATGCGCCGCGGCCAGTTCGTCCAATTGTTTTTTCAGGGCCAGCAGATCGCCGATCCTTACGCAATCGACACAGCCCTGCAACAGAGGTTCCGGCGGCACCGCCAACGCCGCCCGAACGCCCGGTTCGACCGCCGCGACCTCGTCGCGGTACAGCCAGCTCAGCGCCAAATACAATTTCAATTTGTCCATCAAATCGCCCACCCGGACCGGCTTGGCCAGAAAGTCGTTACAACCGGCATTCAGCGCCGCCAAACGATCGCTGGGATAGGCATTGGCACTCAGCACGATGATCGGCATCGCCCAACCCTGCTCGCGCAGCCGGATCGCGGTTTCGATGCCGTCGATACCGGTCATCGAAATGTCCAGCATCACCAGATCGGGACATTGCTCGGCTACCCGAACCAGGCATTCCTCGCCCGAATCCGCTTCGCAAACCTCGAAGCCCAAGGGCTCCAACAAAGCCCGCAGCAAATCGCGATGCTCGCGCTGATCGTCCACCGCCAAAATCTTGCGGCGGACGCCGTGATAGCCGACGATGTCCGCGCGCGGTTCCGGCTCGGCATCGACGTTCAAACTCGGCAACAGCAGGCGCACGCTGAAGGTCGAGCCCTCGCCGAGTCGGCTTTTCACCGTTATTTCGCCGCCCATCACTTCGGTCAAGATCTTGCTGATCGTCAAACCCAAGCCGCTGCCGGCCACCGCGTTGCCGGTCGGCTGATTGAGCCGGGTAAAGGGCTGGAAGATATTTTGCATTTGCTCATCCGCTATGCCGGCGCCGGTATCGATGACCTGAAAATTGACGACGCCGCCGCTATAGCCTATCCGCAGCACGATTTCGCCGCTGTCGGTAAACTTGACCGCGTTGCCGAGCAAGTTGATCAATATCTGCCCCACCCGCTTTTCGTCGCCGCGCACTCGCTGCGGCAGGGTGTTGCCGATCTGGCAAACGAAGCGCAAGCCCTTGTCCTCGGCCTGTGCCTGGTAGGTATGCACCAAGTGCTCGATGAACAACGGAAAGTTAAAGGCTTCCTGCTTCAGATCGAATTTGCGCGCCTCGATCCGGGCGATATCCAGAATGTCCTCGATCAATGCGCATAAATGCTCGCCGCTCCGCTTGACGGTATCGACGGCCTGGCGCCGGTGCTCCGGAATGCTGGGGTCTTGGTTCAAAATATGGGCGTAGCCGATAATGCTGTTCAGCGGCGAGCGGATTTCATGACTCATGCTGCTCAGAAAACGGCTCTTGGCCTGATTGGCGGCGTCGGCCATTTTCAGCGCTTGTTGCAATTTCAAGTCGGTTTTCTGATGCTCCTCGATTTCCTGCAACAACAGCTGGGTCTGCTTGGCGGTTTCCTCTTGCGCCACCTTGCGGCTTTCGGCATTCAAGATCAGCCACCAAGTGCATAGGCCGATGAACACCAGCAACGAGGCGTATATTTTCAGGAAATTGTTCAGCAATAACTGGAAGGCCGGCCAATCCTGGCGAATGCTCAACAAATCCTGGTAGTAAATGATGCTGACGAAAATCCCGGTCAACACTGACAGAAACACAAACAACAAACCGAAGCGCAACAGCCGCAGGCGCACGTACAGACTCAAAAAATTCGGCAAGCCGCGTTTGGCGAGGCGTTCCAAATAATCGTCGAAGCGATAGCCGACCTTGCAGGCGTCCAAACAGCGCGCGTCCAACGTGCAGCACAACGAACAAATGCTGCCGGCGTAGGCCGGACAATAGGCCACGTCGTCGTGTTCGAACTCATTCTCGCAAATCGAACAAGTGTTGCGGGCGTAGCGGTTGTGTTCGTCGCGATCGCGCGCCAGATAATGTTGGCCCTTGCTCCACCACGCCAGCAACGGCGCCAGCGCGAACGCGAGGCCCAGCGCGATGAACGCCGAAAAGGCTTTGGGCCATTCGCCGAACAAACCGACGTAAGCCAGTATCGACACCACCGACGCGACGAAGGTCGCCACCATGCCGATCGGATTCAGGTCGGACAAATAGGCCCGCTTGAACTCGACTTCCTTGGGACTTAAGCCCAGCGGCTTGTTAATCATCAACTCGGCCGCGACCGTGCTGATCCAGGCGATCGACATATTCGAAAACAGCCCCAGCACCTTTTCCAGCGCGCCAAACACGCCGAATTCCATCAACAGCAGCGCGATCATCACGTTAAACAACAACCACACCACCCGGCCGGGATGGCTGTGAGTCAGCCGCGAGAAGAAATTGGACCAGGCCAGCGACCCGGCATAGGCATTGGTAACGTTGATCTTGATTTGGCTCAACACCACGAACAAGGCCGTCGCGGCCAAGGCCCAGCGCGGATCTTCGAACAGTTCGTTGTACGCTACCAGATACATCTGGGTCGGCTCGTGGGCATGTTCCGGGGCGATGCCGTGGCGTATCGCCAAATGGGCCAGCAAGGCGCCAAGCAACTGCCTGAGCACGCCGAATACCACCCAGCCCGGCCCGGCGCTCAGCATCGCCGCCCACCAGCGCCATTTGTTCTCGGCGGTCTTGTCCGGCAAGAAGCGCAGAAAATCCACCTGTTCGCCGATCTGCGCCACCATCGAACAGGCCACCGTCGCCGCGCTGCCGAACAGCAGCCAATCGAAGCCCTGGCCGCTGCCGGCGATCCAAAAATAGGTCTCCAACGTCATCAACGCTTCCGGCTCGGTCCGCGCCACCGCGATATACGGCGCGATCAGCAAGGCCAGCCACACCGGTTGGGTCCACAACTGCATCCGGCTGATCGTGGTAATCCCGAAGGTCACCAGCGGAATCACGATCAGCGCGCTGATCACGTGGGCATAGGCCAGCGGTATCTGAAAATACAGCTCCAGCGCCAGCGACATGATCGAGGCCTCCAACGCAAACAGCGTGAAGGTGAACGAAGCATAAATCAGCGAGGTCACCGTCGAACCGATGTAGCCAAAGCCGGCGGCGCGGGTCAGCAAATCGATGTCGATATGAAAGCGGGCCGCGTAATAGCTGATCGGCAATGAGGTGATGAAGATCACCGCGCCGACCGCGATGATGGCCCAAAAGGCATTGGTGAAGCCGTAGTTGATCGACAAAAACCCGCCGATCGCTTCCAGCACCAGAAACGAGGTCGAGCCGAAGGCGGTATTGGCGACTTCGAACTCCGACCACTTGCGGAAGCTGCGCGGGGCGTAGCGGAGCGCGTAATCTTCCAGGGTTTCGTTGGCGACCAGCAGGTTGTAGTCGCGGCGGATTTTGGTGATGTTTTGGTGGATGGCTTTCATATGTTGTGTCGCTGACGCGACGGGTGATTTAATGCTGGTTCGCGGACCGACAGCCGCGATACTTTTCTTTGCTCCGCCAAAGAAAAGTATCCAAAAGAAAGGCGGCCCCATGCCGCTTTAATCCTGCGCGCCTGCGGGTTTGTCGAGGGTTTTCGGAAGGGCTGTCCTAGCCCTCCGAAAACGCGCGGCATCCCTGCCGCGCCCCTGCGGGCAACTTCTCGCCAAACCCTCCGGTGCTCGGCGCGGCATCAGGGGATAAAAACCATCCCGATTTCGTAGGGTGGGCACAGTTTATATGCCCACGCGGACAAACCTTCATTCCCCCGCAACGACGATATCAACGCCATCTCCCCAATCCATCGGATAAACGCCTTCCTTAACATACCGATGAAACGTCGAATAAGGCCATTCGCTGACTCGTCGGCAATAGCCGTGTTTCACCGGATTAAAATGAACGTAATCCATATGTCGGGCAAAATCGGTGTCATCACGAATTTGATGTTCCCAAAACCTGCGTTGCCATAAGGTCGATTCCCGATGTTTTTGTTTCGACGCATTAATCCATTCGGCCCGCCGATATGCTTCGCCACAAACCACGCTCACCTGCCGTTTGATCACGCTCCAACGGGTTGCAAAGTCCGCATCATCAGCCGGCAAGGTCCAAATGGCATGCAAATGATCCGGTAACAACACCCAGGCATCAATGGTAAACGGCCGTTTGGCGCGAGTGCTTGCAATCGCTCTCCGCAAAGCCTCCCGCACCGTTTCATCACATAAAATCGCCTGCCGCCGATACGTCACCACCGTGAAAAAATACGTTGCTCCGGAATTTTGCGAGCGGCGGTAACGGGACATTTCGGTTGTTAAATTTCGGCGGTTAAATCAGGGTTTTGGCGTTTCCGCGTGGGCACAAAAAGCGTGTGCCCACCCTACGTTACTAGAACTATTGTTTAGGCTTTGCTCTGTCAACAATTCCATCAATAGCATCAGGAATCAATTTCTCAGCAAACCCAGCCAAAAAAGAAATAGCGAGTAGCTTTGCAAAATCTTGTGAACTATTGGTGCTCATACATAGAAACAAACTTGGTATATTCGTGGGACAACCTAATTCATATGGCGTTTTTTCAGGCAAAATAACCCCTAATAGCTCCTTACTAAAAACACCATGCAAAATATAACTTAAAACACCGGACTCCCACAATATCAATACCAATAATGCAAATAAAGCTCCTGAAAAAAGTGCAGATACCCCATCAAAATAGCCACTTCGTAGCTGAAGAAATGATAAAAAAGTTTCACTATGGATTTTTAGACGAGACATCCTTCTATGGAAACTAATAAATGCGCCAAACGCGCCAAAGCACGCAACAGAAACTAGAAGATCATGTTTTTCAGGTGCCGCATAAACATGAGAATATGCAAACATAAAAAAAAGCAACAAAATAAATATGATTGACACTACAACGCTAACGCAAGATCGAATCTCATGACCTTTAGTGGCAAGCGCATAGGCCCAATACAAGCGATTTGCTAAATAAACAACTTGACTGCGCAAAAAGACTTCATCCGAGGCATCAGAGCTATTAACAAACTCCTCGTACGCATGATATTGATCATCATCAGCTATTGACTTAAATCTCAGCTTTAAATGTTTCTCCTCAATTTTTAGTTCACTAACATTTAATTTATCAATAATAGCGACTCTTAAGGCACAAACATCACTCCAACCTAGAACAATGATGCCTTCTTTATAGGAACTTATAATTGTTTGAATATAATCAGATAAACATTCTTTCTGCGAGTGCCTATAATATTCCGACAAAAAATGCTTAAACTGACAATTGATGTAGCTTTTTATAGTGGGCCCCCAAAGCAATAAAGCCACCCGATACAAAAGCGATACAACCCAATTAATAGCGGCCGGTTTTTTCATAAAAAATATAATTTGTTAGGTCCAGAGAATAAACTGAGCGAGACGGGCGTTGTTTGGGATTCTTTCGCCTCCCATTTCTGTGACATCCTACATCAGAACCATTTATCCAAATTTGCAAAACTACCCGCCGACCTTTCATCTCGCGACGGGGTTAATCCCCTGATGCCGCGCCGAGCACCGGAGGGTTTGAGCGGTGGTGCCCGACAGGGGCGCGGCAGGGATGCCGCGCGTTTTTGGAGGGCTATGGATAGCCCTTCCAAAAACCCCGCTCAAACCCGCAGGAGCGCAGGATATAAGCGGTATGGGGTGGCCTTTTCTTTGGATACTTTCTTTTGGCCAAGCACAAATTCGTCCGGAACGAATTTGAACAGCCGATAGGCTGGCCCGCAGGGCGAAAACCATGGATGGTTTTCGTAGCGAAAGTATCTCGGCTGTCGGGCCGAGACCCGACTTCAAATCAAACCCGTCGCGCCAGCGACACAAATCATCAAAACCATCAAAACCATCAAAACCATCAAAACCCTTACAACAAAACCAACGCCGCGCCGCGACAATTCACTCCGGAAAAAACCCGGCATCGACAATTTGATCGAAGGTCCACGGGCAATCGGCGGCAAACAATTCCTCGTCAAGTCCGGTTTCGCTGGACGCGTCGATAACGGCTCGCCGATAGGCATGGGTCAGGATTTCCGGCAATTTAGCGGTAAGCCCCGGATTATCGTCGAGCACGTCGGCCACCGCGAGACGTTGCCCCTTAATCGTCAGTTGCCAGCTTTTACCGCGCCGTGCCGGTTGATGCCGCCACTTCAGCAAATGCGCCAATAAAACCGTCAAGCGGCTATCCAATGCCCGTTTTTCGCTTCGGCCCATGCTTTCCAACTCCTCGGCGATGTTTTGTAGATCCAATTCGTTGAAACGCCCCGCTCGGATTGCCGCGGCCTGTTCGTGGGTCCAACGGTAGAAGTCGGTTTCGTAGGTACTCATGGCTAATTCTCATCCTGTCTGACGGTCCGG
Source organism: Methylomonas sp. MS20 (assembly GCF_050275925.1). Classification (NCBI taxonomy): domain Bacteria; kingdom Pseudomonadati; phylum Pseudomonadota; class Gammaproteobacteria; order Methylococcales; family Methylococcaceae; genus Methylomonas; species Methylomonas sp. MS20. The sequence goes on along the minus strand of NZ_CP189962.1, from coordinate 1,016,676 downwards.
ATTATAACTGATCGTAATCGGCGACCGTTCGCAGCTCGGGCTTAACGCTTCGGATCCGCTCAGCGACCGGCTCTGCTCAGTACATGGCCCCTTAGCGAACGGCTCGGCCGGCAATGACCGAGTCTAACGCTCGACGGTGTTTTGGACGTCCCGCATCCCTGCGAGCAAGACAAGCGTTACTTCCTCTCATGCCCAAACGTAAAAATCACCGGATTGCCTTGGTTGTGGATAATCACCTCCTTCTTCGGCTCGTCGCCCACAGCCGCCGGTTGCGCCACGCCATTCGCGTCAACCGTGCCCTGACCTTCTCTCACCTCCACCCGCACGTCCGGCATCCACTTGGGTTTGAACAACGCGGTCTTCACTCGGCCTTCGGTTTTCGGCAACGGCGCGTGTTCCAGCACGTCCAGACAGGCGGTGCTGATTTGATCGACCAATTTGTCGGTCACGTAACTTTGCGCGACATCCTTGCCGAAGGCATGGGCGCTGAAGGTGGATTCGCGTTCGATCAACACCGCCTGATTGCCGGCATCGCGCAAAATGCAAGTGATCGGCAACACGTCGGCTTTCTGGAAGTCGGTCGCGCGCGGGTCGGAGTTACCGGACGAAAACGAGAAACCGACCGGGGTTTCGCGGTGGGCGACCTTGCCCAGCTTGGCTTGCAAACTGTGGCTGAACGGTCCCTGGACCGGCAACGGAAATTCCCATTCGGCCAGATTGTCCCTGACCCGGTCGGCCAATGCCGCCGATTCCAATGCAAAGCCGAACTGGCGCAGATTGTCGTCGGCCACGCTAAACGCCACGGCTTGCAAGGGTTTGACGGCGTCGGCTGCGAGCGCGGGCGTCGGCGGAGCCAACCATGCGGCGGCGGCCAGCGCCAAACCGGCCATCCGGTACATTAGCGGTTTTCGAGCCGAATCCATATATCGATCGCGGCTGAAGCCGCTCGTATATTTCATGACCAACGAATTACCGGCCGGCCGTTCAGGCCCAATTTCTAGTGTCGAATTCATAAATTTCCCTCGGTTCTTGGGGGCTTACTCTACGGGAAGCCGTTCTTTTACAGCCATACGTCAAATAACTGATGAGTCATTTACCCGATTGTGGCGGGTAGCGACAAAATTCAAAAATCTCCCCGAAGTCTTCGAACGCCGGACCGCCAATCCCGGCAGTTTTCAATCCAAACCAGGGGAATGTAATGACAGGCATCAATCCACCCAAACACAGTCGCCGGGCCGCCAAGATGCTCGGTAGCGTGGCGCTAAGCGCCCTCGGCCTGAGCCAAGCGCCGGATGCGCTGGCCGGAGCGACGTTTAAAATCGACGACACCAAATGGGTCAGCGTCGGCGCCGGTTTGCGGACCAGCTTCCGCGCCCAGGAAGGCTCGGTCGGCGCGAACGCCGACAAATGGAGCAACGATTTCAATCTGGACAACATCCGTTTGTACATCAACGGCCAGATTCATAAATATCTGAAAGTCGAATTCAACACCGACTGTCAAACTTGCGGCAACGGCGGCGAAGTGCGGGTGCTGGACGCCATCGGCAAATTCGAAGTCACGCCCTACGCCAACTTGTGGGTGGGCCGGATGCTGGTTCCCGCCGAACGCCGCGAGATGAACGGTCCGTTCTACAGCGCGGTGTACAACATCTTCTCCGCCGGCACGCCGTTCGAACCGTCGGACTACAACCTGACCATCAAATCAGACGGCACCTCGGCCGGCTCATTCGGCCGCGACGACGGTGCCACCTTCTGGGGCGCCGTGTTCGATGGCCGTTTCCAATACGCGGCCGGTTTTTTCCGCGGCTTGCGCGGCGGCGCCAACGTCGACGACAACATTCTGTACGCTCAGCGCTTCGCCTACAACTTCTGGGACGTCGAGAAAAATCCCGGCTACTACACCTCGGGCACTTATTACGGCAAGGGCGGCGACATTCTGACCGTCGGAGTATCCAACCAATATCAAGAAGACGGCGCCGGCACACTAAGTTCGCCCGGCAGTTTCCGCGGCACCACCGCCGACGTGTTGATGGAAAAAGTGTTGCCTGGCGGCGGCGTGGTCACTTTAAACGGCGAGTACAAAAACTACGGCATTTCCGGACCTTACAGCCAAGCGATCCGGGATGCGGAAGGCTCGGACGGCGCGCCGGCCCAGTTCTCGATGTTCGAAGGCAACGCCTACGATATCAGCGGCATGTATCTGTTCCCGCAAAAGATCGGCATCGGCCAATTCCAGCCATATTTGCGTTACGTCAATGTATCGCCGGACAACAGCCCCAACCGCGAAGTTTACGAAGGCGGCGTCAACTACATCATCGACGGCCACAACGCCAAAATTTTCGCCGCCTATCAATACGGTGACTTGCTGACCAAGGGCTTGAACTACAAATCCACCGCCAGCGGCGAAAACGCCAGCCAGGTGATGGTCGGCTTCCAATGGCAAATTTAATGACGCTGGGGTACGCAAATTTACGCCAACGCGACAAACCGTAGGGTGGGCACCGAATAGGTGCCCACGCGGAGCCTTCACGCGCGGGCATTGGATGCCCACCCTACAAGACAATGCCGTTAAGTTCCGGATGACCGTTCGTCCTGAGCTTGCCGAAGGGCGAATGGTTAAGCCGTTCTTGGTTCGACCAGCTCACCACGAACGGCTTAACTTAACGGCGTTGCCCTACAAGACCGGTGACACATCACCGACGATTTCTTCCCGACATAGGACTTAAACGATGAAACTACTGAGCAATTCCTTCCACAAACTGGCGACCGTCGCGGCTCTGTCCGCCGCGCTGCTCGGCGCCTCGCCGGCCCGCGCCGAAGACACTATCAAGGTCGGCGTGCTGCATTCGCTATCAGGGACGATGGCGATTTCCGAAACCACGCTGAAAGACACCATGCTGATGCTGATCGACGAGCAAAACAAGAAAGGCGGTTTGCTCGGCAAGAAACTGGAAGCGGTCGTCGTAGACCCGGCGTCCAACTGGCCGCTGTTCGCCGAAAAAGCCCGCGAATTACTGACCAAGGACAAAGTGGCGGCAATCTTCGGTTGCTGGACCTCGGTGTCGCGTAAATCGGTGTTGCCGGTCATTGAGGAATTGAACGGCATCCTGTTCTACCCGGTGCAATACGAAGGCGAAGAGTCGTCGAAAAACGTGTTCTACACCGGCGCCGCGCCCAACCAACAAGCGATTCCGGCGGTCGACTACCTGATGAACGACCTGAAAGTGCAACGCTGGGTCTTGGCCGGTACCGACTACGTTTATCCGCGTACTACCAACAAAATCCTGGAAGCCTATCTGAAAGCCAAAGGCGTCAAGGATAAGGACATCATGATCAACTACACGCCGTTCGGCCATTCCGACTGGCAAAGCATCGTCGCCGACATCAAAAAATTCGGCTCGGCCGGTAAGAAAACCGCCGTGGTTTCCACGATCAACGGCGACGCCAACGTACCTTTCTATAAAGAGCTGGGCAACCAAGGCATCAAAGCCGAGGACATTCCGGTCGTCGCCTTCTCGGTCGGCGAGGAAGAATTGTCCGGCATGGATACCAAACCGCTGGTCGGCCATTTGGCGGCCTGGAACTACTTCATGAGCGTCGATACCACCAAAAACGCGGCCTTCATCCAACAATGGAAGGACTACATCAAAAACCCGAAACGGGTCACCAACGATCCAATGGAAGCGCATTACATCGGTTTCAACATGTGGGTGAAAGCGGTTGAGAAAGCCGGCACCACCGATCCCGAAGCGGTACAAAAAGCCCTGATCGGCGTCGAGTTCCCCAACCTGAGCGGCGGCGTGGCGAAAATGCTGCCCAACCACCATATCAGCAAACCGGTGCTGATCGGCGAGATTCAGGAAGACGGCCAGTTCGTCACGGTCTGGCAAACCAATAAAGTCGTCGACGGCGACGCTTGGTCCGACTTCTTGCCGGACAGCAAACCGATCATCGCCGACTGGACCGCGCCGATCAGCTGCGGCAACTACAACACCAAAACCAAGAAATGTTCAGGTCAAAAATACTGATCGGATGAACCCGGCGGGTCCTCGATCAGATCCGCCTCACGCTTAGCCAAGGGTTGCGCCGGCACGGAAGCCGGCGCAACCCACCTCGAAGGAATCGCCATGTCTGTTCATTGTTCGCAAACCGCTTTAATAACGCCGCTCGGCCGCGCCTTTGCCGTTGCTCTTTCCCTATCCCTGTGTTCAGTTCGTACTCCTCTGTGGGCCGGGGCCAAGCCGAGCGGCGTTATCAAAGCGATTTTTTCGTGTGTGGGTTACGCATTGCGTAGCTTGCGTTCCGGTTTTCGAGTGACCGCCTGGTACGCGGTGCGTACCCTACTTTTTATGTTCGCGGTTTCCGTACAGGCGCAAGAACCGGACGCCTTTAGCCAATATCTGGAGCAATTGCGCGTCGGCAGCATGGCCGAGCGCGAAGCCGCGATCGAAACCCTGGCCGCCGACGGCCGCGCCTTGCCGGCGCTGCAAGCCTTACTGGACGGCAAATTGTTCGACTTAAAAGCCGAGAGCAAACTGGTGATCGGCGTGGAATCGGCGGCCGGCTATCAATTGACCGACGCGGCCAGCGGCGCGGCACTCGCGGAAGTGGACCGCGCGGCGGTCGGCAAAATCAACGTCACCAACAAACTGCGCGGCAGCTTGCGCAAGGCCATCGGCCAGTTACAGTTGAACGTGGCCGATGCCGACGCCCGCTTGGCGGCGGTCAAGGCGATGGCAAAAGAGATCGACGACAAGGGCCTGGACTTGCTGCGCGGCCGCCTGGAACAAGAAAGCGCGCCCAAGGTCCGCGCCGCGATCGAAGAAATTCTGCTGCTCCGAGACATCGACAGCGACGACAAGGCCAAGCGCATCGCCGCCATCGGCACCTTGAAGGACCGTACCAGCCAGGACGCCGCCAACCGCCTGCAAGCCCTGACCGAGAAAGACGCCGACGGCAATTTCATCGAACCCGACAGCGACATTCGCAATCTGGCCGAAGCCGCGCTGGTCAGCATCCACAACCGCTTGCAAACCTACGCGGTCGTCGAAACCGTATTCTTCGGCCTGAGCCTGGGCGCAGTGCTGGTGTTGGCCGCGATCGGCCTGGCCATTACCTTTGGCGTGATGGGCGTGATCAACATGGCCCACGGCGAACTGATGATGCTGGGCGCTTACACCACTTACGTGATGCAGCAACTGCTGCCGAACAATCTGGGTACCGCGTTGATTTTGTCGATACCGATGGCCTTTTTGGTGGCCGCGCTAGTAGGTATAGCGATTGAACGCGGCATCATCCGCTTCCTGTACGGCCGGCCGCTGGAAACCCTGCTGGCCACCTTCGGCGTCAGCCTGTTCCTGCAACAAGCCGTGCGCTCTATCTTCTCGCCGCTAAACCGTAGCGTCTCCACGCCGGAGTGGATGAGCGGCTCCTGGCAGATCAACGACTTTCTGTCGCTGACCTGGAACCGCTTTTACATCCTGATTTTCTGCCTGCTGGTGTTTACCGCGCTGCTGCAAATCTTGAAGCGCACCAAGCTGGGCCTGGAAGTCCGCGCCGTCGCGCAAAATCGCGGCATGGCCAGAGCGATGGGTATTCCCACCTCGCGGGTCGATGCGATGACCTTTGGTTTGGGTTCCGGAATTGCCGGGGTGGCCGGGGTGGCCTTGAGCCAAATCACCAACGTCGGGCCGAATCTGGGTCAGGCCTACATCGTCGATTCGTTCATGGTGGTGGTGTTCGGCGGCGTGGGGAATTTGTTCGGTACCTTAGTCGCTGGGTTTTCGCTAGGGATTGCCAATAAGGTGTTGGAGCCTTATGCCGGGGCGGTGTTGGCGAAGATTTTAGTGTTGGTGTTCATTATTTTGTTTATTCAGAAGAAGCCGAGGGGGTTGTTTCCGCAGAAAGGGAGGGCGGCGGAATCGTGAGGTTTTAGCTTACTGGTTCCCACGCGCTGCGTGGGAACCCTGACTTGGCGCGGCGGCTGGGACTGGAATGTTTGGTGTCGCTATCGCGACGGCTTTTTAAATGCCGGTTCGCGGACCGGCAACCGCGATACTTTTCTTTGCTTGGCCTCGGCAATTGCTCCTGCATTGCTCTACCTCCTGCATCCATGCAGTCGAAAGAAAAGTATCCAAAAGAAAGGCCGCCCCATGCCGCTTGTATCCTGCGCTCCTGCGGGTTTGAGCGGGGATTAAACCCGTCGCGGATTTAAAGTGGATGGATAGTTTGACGATGGTAAGAATTTATAGGATGTGCCGACGACAGGAGGCGCATCGCTCGCGACCGATGTGCTTCGCATTTGCTCAGTCGTAGGGTGGGCACGGTTGAGTGCCCACGCGGAACCAACCGCCAACTGTGGGCAAAGTTGCCCACCCTACGCAACGTTAACTTCCGGGACGGTTTTCTCCCCTGATGCCGCGCCGAGCACCGGAGGGTTTGGCGAGAAGTTGCCCGCAGGGGAGCGGCACGGATGCCGCTCGTTTTCGGAGGGCTAGGACAGCCCTTCCGAAAACCCTCGCCAAATCCGTAGGCGCGCAGGATCAAAGCGGCATGGGGTGCCTTTTTCTTTGGGTACTTTCTTTTCGACTGCATGGATGCAGGAGGTAGAGCAATGCAGGAGCAATTGCCGAGGCCAAGCAAAAGAAAGTACCTCGGCCGTCGGGCCGAGACCCGACTTCAAAAAAGCCGTCGCAACAGCGACACTTTAAAACAGACGGAAGTCAAAAATGAATATCGCTAAACTGACCCAAGACAAAACCTACTCTTCAGTGCTAATCGCCCTAGCAAGCGTCACCCTCTTGATCCCCCTCTGCAACCTAATCTTCCCCGAAGATTCGGCCTTGCACTTCTCAGCCTATTCAGTCTCTCTAATCGGCAAATACCTAACCTTCGCCCTGCTCGGCTTATCACTGGATATGGTCTGGGGCTACGCCGGGATTCTGGTCCTGGGCCAGGGCGCATTCTTTGCGTTGGGCGGCTACGCGATGGGCATGTATCTGATGCGGCAGATCGGTACCCGCGGTGTTTACGGCAACGCGGAATTACCAGACTTCATGGTGTTCCTGAACTGGACTGAGCTGCCCTGGTATTGGCACGGCTTCGATAATTTCGGCTTTGCGATGTTGATGGTATTGCTCGCGCCGGGACTGCTGGCTTTCGTATTCGGCTGGCTGGCGTTTCGCTCAAGGGTCACCGGCGTCTACTTATCCATCATCACCCAGGCCCTGACCTACGCGTTACTGCTGGCGTTCTTCCGCAACGAAATGGGTTTCGGCGGCAATAACGGCCTCACCGATTTCAAAGACATCCTGGGTTTCAACATCCAATCCGAAGCAGTCCGCTCGGTGTTGTTACTAATGACCGGCCTGAGTCTGATTGGCGCCTTGTTGCTGTGCCGCTGGATTGTGAATAGCAAACTCGGCCGGGTGGTCACGGCGGTTCGCGACCAAGAATCGCGGGTGCGTTTTCTCGGTTACCGGGTGGAATTGTTCAAACTATGGGTATTCGTGTTCGCGGCGATGCTGGCCGGCTTGGCCGGCGCGCTTTACGTACCTCAGGTCGGCATCATCAACCCCAGCGAATTCTCACCACTCAACTCGCTGGAGATCGTCATCTGGGTGGCGGTCGGCGGGCGCGGCACTTTATACGGCGCGATCATCGGCGCGGTGCTGGTCAACTACGCCAAAACCGTATTGACCGGCCTGATGCCGGACGCCTGGCTGTTTTGCCTGGGCGGTGCCTTCATCCTGGTCACCTTATTAATGCCCGACGGCATCGTCGGCCTGCTGCGCCGTCGCAGTAAACCCAAACCCACTCTTAACGCTACCGGAGGACAACCGGCATGATGATCTCGGCTGCAACTACCACCGAAGGCGGCGCCAGCCTACCGCTGGTCGGGGAAATCGACGCCCGCCACGGCCCGATTCTGTACATGGAAGACGTCAGTGTCAGCTTCGACGGCTTCCGGGCGCTGAACCATTTATCGCTGTACATCGACGACGGCGAACTGCGCTGCCTGATCGGCCCCAATGGTGCCGGCAAGACCACCTTGATGGACGTCATCACCGGCAAAACCAAACCCGACAGCGGCTCGGTATTCTTCGGCCAGACCATCGATTTGCTGGAACTGGACGAACCGGCCATCGCCCAGGCCGGCATCTGCCGCAAGTTTCAAAAACCTAGTGTGTTCGACGCCTTGACCGTGTTCGAAAATCTGGAACTGGCCTTACGGACCGACAAGCGCACTTGGCCGACTTTATTTCATAAACTCAACAGCGAGCAACGCGACCGCATCCAGGATGTATTGCAAACCATCGCCCTGCCCGCTCAACAACGGCAACTGGCCGGCGCGCTGTCGCACGGTCAGAAGCAATGGCTGGAAATCGGCATGCTGCTGATGCAGGACCCGAAAGTGATGCTGGTCGACGAACCCATCGCCGGCATGACCCATCAGGAAGTCGAACGCACCGCCGAGTTATTGCTGTCCTTGCAAGGCAAGCATTCCATCGTGGTGGTCGAGCACGATATGGAATTCGTCCGCAGCATCGCCCGTAAAGTTACGGTGCTGCACGAAGGCTCGGTACTGACCGAAGGCACGATGGATGAAGTGCAAAACGACCCGCGCGTGATCCAAGTTTACCTGGGGGGATGATGTTAACGATTAGCGCATTGCAACAATACTACGGCGCCAGCCACACCTTGTGGGACCTGGATTTGAGCGTGCCGGCCGGCGCCTGCGTCTGCCTGATGGGCCGCAACGGCGTCGGCAAAACCACGCTACTGAAAGCCATCATGGGCTTGTTGCCGGTGGCCGAGGGCAGCATTCAATTCGACGGCGTCGAACTGGCCAAAGCCAAAGCCGAATCCCGCGCCGAACTGGGCATCGGTTATGTGCCGCAAGGCCGGGAAATCTTTCCGTTGTTGACGGTGGAAGAAAACCTGAAAACCGGGCTGCGCGCCGCCAACAAACACGGTATCAAAAAAGTGCCGGACAGCATTTTCGAGATTTTTCCGGTACTAAAACAAATGCTCAAACGCCGGGGCGGCGACCTGTCCGGCGGCCAGCAGCAGCAATTGGCCATCGGCCGGGCGCTGGTACTGAATCCGCGCCTACTGATCTTGGATGAACCGACCGAAGGCATTCAGCCCAACATCGTCAGCGAAATCGGCGACGTGATCATTCGTCTGAATAAATCGCGCGGTGTAGTGACACCGGCCCCAAAACCGGAAACCGGCGAAATCCACCAAGCCATCGACCGCATCCATAAAGAACTGGGCGTAACGGTATTGCTGGTCGAACAAAAACTGCCGTTTGCTCGCAAGGTCGCCAATCAGTTTTGCATCATGGACCGGGGGCGGAATGTGGCGGTGGGGGCGATGAACGAATTGGCGGACGACATGGTGAAGCGGTATTTGACGGTGTAGTATTTTGATTTTCTAGGGGCGAAAATCGACTTTTCCGTTTGCATGCTAGGATTTTCCCGTTCGTCCTGAGCCCCGTCGAAGGATGGGCGGGAAAATCCGTGCATCTCTGCGCCAAACCGTTCGTGCTGAGTCCTTCGGCGGCGCTCAGGAGAGCCTTGTCGAAGCACGAACGGTTTGGCGAGTAGCGATTATTTCCCGGCGGAATTGATTGGCGTAACAGCGACCTACAACACCTCAAACAAGGATAAGGAAGCAGAATGTTCTGGGTTTATATCCTTCGCTGCGCCGACGGCAGCTATTACACCGGCCATACCGATAATCTCGAAAAACGAATAGCCCAACATCAAGCTGGCGAATGCGGTGGCTACACTTTACCGCGTCCTCCGGTAGAGTGCATTTGGTCTCAGGCAACCAGCACGCGAGAAGAAGCGCTATCGGCGGAACGGCAAATCAAGGGCTGGAGTCGGAAAAAGAAAGAAGCCATGATGAGAGGTGATTGGGCTGAAGTTAGCCGGCTTGTGAAAAGTCAATCCGTTCATCCTTCGACAAGCTCAGGACGAACGGATTGACTTTGTTACCCGCCTCTAATTACCGGTCGTCCTGAGCTTGTCGAAGGGCACGCAAAATAAGGTTTCGAACCCTGAACAACTAACAGATTCAAATGAGTAACGAGCTCGCGGAGAAACAGTTTTGTAGTCAATCGTTCAGCCACTGGGAAGCCGAACTCACTTTAGGTTTCGCCCCACGTGGATCCAAAACCGCCCTGGTCAACCGCGCCCACCGTGGCCCGTTGACCGTGCAGCGCCCCTTCTACCCCGAAGGCGGCGTCTGCCATGTGTACTTGCTACACCCGCCCGGTGGCGTGGTGGCCGGCGATCAATTAAGCATTACAGCCACTGTCGAACCCGATGCGCAAGCACTAATCACCACCCCAGCCGCCGGCAAGTTTTATCGTAGCGGCGGCGGCGAAGCGCGGCAAAACGTCAATCTCAGCGTCGCCGACGGCGCCAGCCTGGAATGGCTACCGCAGGAAACCATCGTTTACGAAGGTGCGCGCTTAAATTCCAGCATGAATATCGATTTGGCCGAACACGCCCGCTTCATCGGCTGGGAAATATTAGCCTTGGGCCGCCCGGCTGCTGGTGAAGGCTTCGATAACGGGGCAGCCACTTTAAGCTGGCGCATCAGTCGTGCCGGGCGCATGGTTTACATGGAACGCTTGCATCTGGATGCGGAAGCCTTTAAGGCCCGCTGGGGTTTGTTTGGGCATTCGGCTTGCGGGACGATGTTTGTTTATCCGGCTACGGCTTCGCAGTTAGCGGCGGTGCAGGAGTTGATTGGGGATGAGGCTAATCGCGGGGTGACTTTGATAGAGGGTTTGTTGATTTGTCGAGGCTTGGATCTTAGGGCTGATTTGTTGAAGGGGTTTTTTGAAGAAGTTTGGGGCTTGGTGAGGGGGGATGTTGTTGGTAAGGCCGTTTGTGCGCCGAGGATTTGGGCGACGTAAGCATGTTTGTTTTGTCTGGTGTCGTCGTATCGGTTTACAGCGGTCTTACTGAACGCGTCATTCCGGCATGGATTGCCGGAATCCAGAAGCCATGGATGGCTTCGAGTTGGGATTTGGTGTCGCTAGCGCGACGGTTGTTTTTAATGTCGGGTCTCGGCCCGACAGCCGAGATACTTTCTTTTGTTTGGCCAAAAGAAAGTATCCAAAGAAAAGGCCACCCCATGCCGCTTATATCCTGCGCTCCGAAGGGTTTGAACGGGGTTTTCGGAAGGGCTATCCCTAGCCCTCCGAAAACGAGCGGCATCCCTGCCGCTCCCCTGCGGGCTGATCCGTCCAAACCCTCCGGTGCTCGGCGCGGCATCAGGGGATTAACCCCCCCTCTCGTGAAAAATGGTTGTTGGATAAATTTGTAATTTAGGTTTCAAGGTCTATTGTAGGATGCTACCGAAAATAGGAAGCGCATTGATCGCGACCGATGCGCCTCACTCCGTTCGGCGCATCCTACGGCTCCAATATATTAACTTTTTATGGGACAAAAGTAATGAAGAATCAACTTGAAGCGATAAAACTTTTAAAAGACTGGAGTACTTGGTTAGTGACAGTACAGACTGGAGTTCTTGGTCTATTTGGGTTGCAAGGTAAAACCCTAAATGATTTGACATTAACGTGTTTTATTATTTCTATAGTTATTGCAACTTTTATATTAGGCGCTTTACCTTCAATATTACAAAGGTCTGAAGATGACTCAAATATACATCAAATGATTCTGTTTGAATGGTTTCCGGCACCTCTGTATGTGGCAGCATTTCTACAACATATATTATTTATCATTGGCGTAATATATCTTGCTTGTTCAATAAAACAGTAAATTTAGGATGCTCGGATGTTAGTGGTGCATCTTTCGTAAAGAATGATTTTTAAAAATGCGCCTTTTTCAAGCTAGCTTAATTCAGGTCAATGATATGTTTAAATTTTTTCTATCAATACCTATATTAGTTTTTGTGTTTTTACAGCCAAGTGCTAAAGCAGGGCAAAGTAATGCGGCATCTAAATGCGGTCGAGAAGTTATCGTCCAAGATGATGATCGCGATAACGGTTCTGGCGTTATTAGGTTAAGTGGTTATGAGTTAATAAATGAGAACCCAGTAACCATCAGGGGACGTAATGGGCAAACATATACTCGTACCTATTCAAAGGGAACGGTTGGTTACGGGAAAGTAGCCGGGCAAACTGATTGGTTTAATGGCGACGGTTCTGGCTCTGGAACCACTACAGATATAAAAAAAGAAATTGGTTACATTAAGGAACGAGCTAACAATTCTCCTCCTTGCATCACCACTGCCGACTTTAATTGTGACGCGATTAATCAAAATACCGAGAAAAAATTAAATGGTTGGAATGTATCTCGGATGGTCAGAGTAAGTCCAGCGTCAACGCCTCCGAATCTAAAATACAAGAAAACCTAAAACAACCTGATCCTATTAAGACTGAGCCTGTTAATGAAATCAGGAATCAAACAGGAAAAAGCTTGCGTGTTAAGCAGTATTATTGCTAAGCATGGAGAAAGTGCCCAAATGAATACTCCAACGTTTATCAATTGCATGAATAGCAAAGGATTTCAAGATGCACGTGGGGAGGAAATTGAACCAATCTATGCCAAAATATTAAATGAGCAACACGCAAAGGAAGGTTCTAATATTTCTGTTCAATCGCCGAACAATAACGAAATATCCAATGAAGGTGATATTGAAAAACCATCATCAAATCAAAAATACAATTCTAAAGACGCGACAGCCTGCGTTGAAGTTGTACCGGAAAGCTTTAAATGCAATGGTGGCAAACGCAACATTTCTAATATATGCAACAACAAAATATCGGTTCGCTGGCGAATTAATGGTGGGGCTTGGATGCAAGGTGACCTTTCACCCGGACAATGTCGCTCCGTAGCATCCGTTTTTGAAGAAGGGGGCTCGATTGATTACCAAGCATGCTCTTGGGATCCGAATGCCACTTATGGGCCTTATATGGACCCATGTCGTTACTGATTTTGTCATTTTTTACAATATCGACCTATTCCGTAACTCGTGATTCCGGGGCGGTTGTCTCCCCTGATGCCGCGCCGAGCACCGGAGGGTTTGGACGGATCAGCCCGCAGGGGAGCGGCAGGGATGCCGCTCGTTTTCGGAGGGCTAGGGATAGCCCTTCCGAAAACCCCGTTCAAACCCTTCGGAGCGCAGGATCAACGCGGCATGGGGCGGCCTTTCTTTTGGGTACTTTTCTTTGGCCGTCCAAAGAAAAGTACCTCGGCTGTCGGGCCGAGACCCGACATTAAAAACAACCATCGCGCCAGCGACACAACATAAACAACCAACATCAATACTCATAGTGATACCGCAACTGCGCAATCAACAAAGTATCCCCGGTAACCTTATAAACGATTCGATGCTCGTCGTTTATCCGCCGCGACCAATAGCCGGACAAACCGTGTTTCAGTGGTTCCGGTTTGCCGATGCCTTCGAACAGCTGGCGCTGGATTTCCTTGATCAATTGGTTGATGCGTTTAAGAATGGCCTTGTCGGTGGTTTGCCAGTACAGATAGCTATCCCAGGCATCGGCGGAAAAAGTGATTTTCACTCGATCAACTCATGCTCCGTGCCTTGGCCGGATTCCAGCTCGGCGATGGATTCCAGCAAGCGGCGGGCGTTGGCTGGCGAGCGTAATAAATAGGCGGTTTCCTCCATGGCTTGGTAGTCTTCCAAAGACAGCATCACCACCGGGGATTCGCTTTTGCGGGTGATGATGATGGGGGCATGGTCGGCGCAAACCTTGTCCATGGTTTTGGCTAAATTGGCGCGAGCGGCGCTGTAACTGATGGCGTCCATTAATGCTCCTGTTGTACGAAAAACTGTACGGCACAATAACTCGGAAGATAGGCCTATGCAAGCTGGGAAACATTTAACCGCGATATAACTTACTCACATTCCAAACATTACTATTTAGCTGACAATACCGCCATGCAATTAACCCCAAGAGAAAAAGACAAACTCCTCCTCTTCACTGCCGCCCTCCTCGCCGAGCGCCGCAAAGCCAGAGGCTTGAAACTTAACTACCCGGAAGCCGTGGCGTATATCTCCGCCGCGATCATGGAAGGCGCCCGCGACGGCCAGACCGTGGCCGAGTTGATGGCTTATGGTCGCACGCTGTTGAGCATCGACGACGTGATGGACGGCATCGCCGAGATGTTGACCGAGGTGCAGGTGGAAGCGACGTTTCCCGACGGCACCAAACTGGTGACGGTGCATGAGCCGATTGTTTAATCATCGCGTGGGCACAAAAAGCACGTGCCCACCCTACGACAATTCGTCAGAAAGCAAAGAAAATCCAACATGTAGGGTGGACACGATTTATCGTGCCCACGCGGAAAAAATGAATAAAAGGAGCCCAAAATGATCCCCGGAGAAATCTTCCCAGCCGCTGGCGACATCGAACTCAACGCCGGCCGCGCCACCGTTAAAGTCTTGGTTGCCAACAGCGGCGACCGGCCAATTCAGGTCGGCTCGCATTATCATTTTTATGAAACCAACCCAGCCTTGCATTTCGACCGCAGCGTGGCCTTGGGTTTTCGTCTGGATATTCCGGCCGGCACTGCGGTGCGGTTTGAGCCGGGCCAGCAGCGCGAGGTGCAATTGGTGGCTTTTGCCGGCAAGCGCGAAGTGTATGGCTTTAGAGGCGAGGTGATGGGCGCATTGGAGAAAACCGCATGAGCAAGATTTCGAGAGCGGCTTACGCCGACATGTTCGGCCCCACCACCGGCGACCGCTTGCGGCTGGCCGACACCGATTTGATTCTGGAAGTAGAAGCCGATTACACCGTCTACGGCGACGAGGTGAAATTCGGCGGCGGCAAAGTGATCCGCGACGGCATGGGCCAAAGCCAGTTGGGCAACGATCAGGCAGTGGATTTGGTGATTACCAACGCCTTGATCATCGATTATTGGGGCATCGTCAAAGCCGATGTCGGCGTTAAGGACGGTCGCATTTTCAAGATCGGCAAAGCCGGTAATCCGGACATTCAACCCGGTGTGGACATCATCGTCGGCCCCGGCACCGAAGTCATCGCGGGCGAAGGCCAGATTCTCACAGCAGGCGGCATTGACGCCCACATCCATTTCATCTGCCCGCAACAGATCGAAGAAGCGCTGTGCTCCGGCGTAACGACGATGATCGGCGGCGGCACCGGTCCGGCCACCGGCACTAACGCCACCACCTGCACGCCGGGCCCCTGGCATCTGCAACAAATGCTGACCGCGCTGGACGGTTTGCCGATGAACTTTGGTTTACTGGGCAAGGGCAACGCCAGCCTGCCCGGTGCATTGGAAGAACAAATCAAAGCCGGAGCGATGGGCCTGAAACTGCACGAAGATTGGGGCACCACCCCGGCGGCGATAGACTGCTGCCTAGGTGTGGCCGACGATTACGACGTGCAGGTGGCAATTCACACCGATACCTTGAACGAATCCGGGTTTGTGGAAGACACTTTCGCCGCCTTCAAGGGCCGTACCATCCACACTTACCATACCGAAGGCGCCGGCGGCGGTCACGCCCCGGACATCATCAAAGCCTGCGGTCTGAACAATGTGCTGCCGTCGTCGACCAATCCCACCCGGCCCTACACGGTCAACACCGTAGACGAACACCTGGACATGCTGATGGTTTGCCACCACCTCGACCCCAGCATCCCGGAAGACGTGGCTTTCGCCGAATCGCGCATCCGCCGCGAAACCATCGCCGCCGAGGACATTCTGCACGACTTGGGCGCATTTTCGATGATCTCGTCGGATTCGCAAGCCATGGGTCGGGTCGGCGAAGTGATCATTCGTACCTGGCAGACTGCGCATAAGATGAAGGTGCAGCGTGGGCATTTACCCTCACCCCTAACCCCTCTCCCTAAGGGTGAGGGGGCCGACAATTTCCGCATCAAGCGCTACATCGCCAAATACACCATCAATCCTGCCATCAGCCACGGTATCAGCCACGAAGTGGGTTCCATCGAAGCCGGCAAATTGGCCGATCTGGTATTGTGGCAACCGGCGTTTTTTGGCGTCAAACCCAGCCTGATCATCAAAGGCGGCCTAATCGCCGCCGCGCCGATGGGCGATGCCAACGCCTCGATACCCACCCCGCAACCGGTGCATTACCGGCCGATGTTCGGCAGCTTCGGCCGCACCGCCGCCAACAATTCGATGATCTTTTTGCCTCAAGCGGCAGTGGCATCGGGTTTGGCGGAGCAATTGGGACTACAAAAACGGGTGGGTGCGGTGAAAAACACCCGAACCATCGGCAAGGCCGATTTGAAATTGAACGACTATCAGCCGGTGATGGAGGTTTGTCCGCAGACTTATCAGGTGCGGGCGGATGGAGAGTTGTTGATTTGCGAACCGGCGGTGGTGTTGCCGATGGCGCAGCGGTATTTCTTGTTTTGAGGACGGTTTAGCCATCCCTATCCCGTGTCCGGCCCGGTATCGGCCAGCCACAACAAGAAAGGGATGGCGGAAGAAAACTCGCCAGCCGTTGGCTTAGGAACCCGGTCTGGGGGCTTTATGGGGCGGAACCGGTTCGTCGATGCTGACGGTGTCGGCTTCCACTTGCTGAGCCATCGCTTCGATGATTTCCGGCGGAACACCGGATTGCTTGAGGCTTGCCCGTAACTCTGCGCTCAATTCCGCGCCGGTTCGTTCCGCGACCGGTTCTTCGGGCTGAACGGGACCAGCAGATTCCTGTTCTTTCAAAGTCTGTTCCATTTGAGCAATATGCTCATCCGGTAAATGGTTAGCTCGCATCGACGCAATCATCTCGGCATTGGCTTCGTTACGCGCAGCCTCATCCTCGGGCGACAAGCTATTGGCTGGCGCCAGCCGTTGGCGCTCGTGCGGGGGTAATTGAGTATCCTGAGACATTGCGGTATTTGCCGGCGGAATATCCAGCCTTCTGTTCGCGCCGACCGCGATAACCGGCGCGGAAGCTGAAGCGGCATGTTCCGGTGCCGCCGGATGGCTCTCGCCGCGATCCGGAAATTGCTGACCGGCAAAATATCCGCTCGCAAAAATGCTAGCCACACCCAGTATTGAGACAAATTTGTTCATGACCTTGACCTAGTTTGAGTTTGCTCGGAGCGGAATCTCGGTCGGACGAATCAGGCCAAAGATTCCGCATGATCCGGTTTAGCGATTAATACTCGTACAGATAGGTTAAAGTACCCAGGTAGCGGAAAGATCCGGAAGTTGGGCAGGCTGCAGTGCCGGAATCACCGTACAAATACAAGCTTTGATGGTTTTGCAGCGCCATTTTTGCCTGGATCAAGGCGGTTTGATTATAAGTCAAGAAATAGTTGGTATAGCCCGGCAATACGCTGTGCTCGGGCACCGTGTAAATATAACCGTATGTGTTGCCGTTTACATTATATTCGTAGACACCGGAGACATAAGTCCAACCTCCGCCACAACTCGCCGCATTGGCGGCACTAGCGCCAAACATGGAAGCAGCAACTACAGACAGCATTAACAACAGATTTTTGATGGTTTTCATGAGATTCACCTAAAAGATAGTAAACACAAGGATTAATTGGCAATCACTGCGCTTAAATCTGGAATACCACTTACTCGGAAATGGGTAATATCCAAATGCAAGGGCAGTGTGTCCGTAGGTCTTCGCGATCATTTTTTTAATCTCCGCGAAACTGTTTGGGACGGTGTTAATTTAGGGAAACTATCCTTGGCGCTCTGTTAAGTTTTAGACTGGAAAAGTGTGACGGTTTCCACGCTTTATTTCGGGCGGCCATTGGCGCAAACGCGGATGACTCTCTCGGTATCTCGCGATATGCGGCGGGCATCTGGGGTTTGAGACAGCATCGGCACTGCGGCGCCCAGCCGGACATGCCTAGTTTGCGGTGGTAAATCCAAGGCGCGGCTTGCGCTACTCAAAGCGTTTAACGGGTGCGGTGCGATTCGAAACCGGGCCAACAACGCCAATTGTCTTGTCGATGCTGTCTCCGGCGGCAAACGCAACGCAAAAAGACTGGCGAGCAAGGATCAGAGCATTAAACGCAAGGCAAAAAGCCTTGCGCGCAAGGCTCCGAGCGATAAACGCAAGCCAAAAAGCCTTGTGCGCAAGGCTCCGAGCAATAAACGCAACACAAAAAGACTTGCGTGCGAGGCTCCGAGCGATAAACGCAACACAAAAAGATTTGCGCGCGAGACTCCGAGCAATAAACGAAAGGCAAAAAGCCTTGCGCGTGAAGCTCAGAGCATTAAACGAAAAGCAAAAAGACTTGCGGCGGTTCCCCAAACTCCAGTTTGGGAACCGCGCCTTGAAAACGCCAGCTTTGATTGATTTGACCGGGAAACGGGAGTTTCCAAGATCAGGTAACCAAGCTGGAGCTTGGTTACCAGTCGAACCCTCCGATGCTCGGCACTGCATGGGGAATTCACCC
This sequence comes from Methylomonas sp. MS20, assembly GCF_050275925.1. Taxonomy (NCBI): domain Bacteria; kingdom Pseudomonadati; phylum Pseudomonadota; class Gammaproteobacteria; order Methylococcales; family Methylococcaceae; genus Methylomonas; species Methylomonas sp. MS20. The sequence goes on along the minus strand of NZ_CP189962.1, from coordinate 998,255 downwards.
GATGTACAAGCATTAGCTGTCATGTGCATTATGTTGCGCATACATTAGACGCATTAAGGCGTAATCATGGCACCCAACAGCACAGTCAAAAAGCCACCAATCTCACCTTGTCCGCCGACGTGCTGGCCGAAGCCAAGACGTTGAACATGAATATTTCGCAAGCCTGCGACCGCTACTTGCGCGAACTGGTGCGTAGCGAGCGCGAAAGCAGTTGGCGGCAGGAACATGCCGAATTTATTTCGGCCTATAACCAAATCTTGGAACAAGATGGTTTACCGCTAGACGAATTCCGGATCTTCTGACATGGCGCGTTTCGAGGTCTACGGCAATAACAGCGACAAATCCGCCGATGCACCCTTTTTGTTGGATGTGCAAAGCGATGTTTTGAATGGCTTGGATAGCCGGATTGTGGTCCCGTTACGGCGCCGCGACCGCTTCCGGGCGATTTCGTTACCGGCTAATTTAATGCCGGTCTTGGACATCGACGGCGTCGAATACGTTTTGGAAATGCCGGAATTGGCTGCGGTTCCGGTAAGAATATTGACGGAGCCGGTAACATCGCTGGAGGCTTTGCGGTTTGAGATTAGGGCGGCGTTGGATTTTTTGTTTTGATGTTGAAAGGCTGGAATGTTTAAGTCCGATCAATCGCTTTATATCTGTATAAATTAGGATACAATCGGAACGTGAAAACCGTTTTAACGACCGAGCTTTTCGACCACTGGTTTACCGGCTTGAAAGACATTCAGGCCAAACGTCGTATCCAAATGCGTATCGACCGTGCCGAGGATGGTCATTTCGGCGATTGCAAACCGGTTGGCGAAGGCGTATCCGAAATGCGCGTCAACACCGGTCCGGGTTATCGGATTTATTACACGCAACGTGGAGACGGCTACGAAATCGTTGTACTACTGGCTGGCGGCGATAAGTCCTCGCAGGCTCAAGACATCAAGACCGCTATTCAGTTGGCCAGACAAATTAAGGAGCAATCATGACAATCAAATTAAAACGCTGGGATTCGGCCGAGCATTTACAAACCGACGAAGACATCGAATTGTATTTGCAAGCTTGTTTCGAAGAAGCCGGCGACGACGCCGCCTTTATCGCCAAAGCCTTGGGCAATGTCGCCCGCGCCCGCAGCATGACGCAGTTGGCCAAGGATACCGGTATGGGGCGGGAAAGTTTATATAAAGCGTTGTCCGGCGAGGGTAATCCAAGTTTCGGCACTATTTTGAAGGTGACAAATGCATTGGGACTGAAATTTAACGTCCATCTTTCGGATGATTCTGATCGGAAAATGGCTTGAGTTTGGTTTATAGCGTTATCCATGGGCATATATTGCGAAGCAAACCCTACTTGATGGTTTTTGTGTTTTTAGGTGTCGTTATCCGTTTGTTGGGTCACTTAAGTTTACCCCTCCGGCACTTCGATGCCGCTAGGGGGGAGGAGTCCATCCCATTGGACTACGCTGGCTAAATCGTGCTCAACCTGGGCACTTCAAAATCGGCTCAACAATACAACAAATATCCTAAATATCCGATTATGAAAGTAATACTTGTCCATGGCATATTTGATACAGGAAGAATATTTCACCGTTTAATCGCGAAATTGGAAGCAAACGGTCATCAATGCTTTGCACCTGACTTAAAACCAGCAGATGCTGCGACTAGGAATTGCCGATCTATCTGAAAAACTGAAGCAATATATTGACGAACAAGTTAGTAACGATGAGCCGATTGCCGTTGTCGGTTTTAGTATGGGCACAATAGTATCCCGTTATTACTTGCAACAATTAGACGGCTATCGACGGACAAAAGCTTTTTTCGCGATATCCGGTCCGCTCAAAGGAACGCTAACCGCGTATTTGTACCCCGGCCAAGGCGTAAAGGATTTAAGGCCGAATAGCCCGTTACTTAATGAACTAGCCAAGTCCGAAAACAAGCTTGCGCATATTGCCTTACATACGTATAGAACGCCGCTAGATGCGATGATAGTGCCGTCCAAAAGCTCCGAATGGCGAATGGCTAGCAACCATAAAATCAATGCACCGTTACATAAGCTTATGGTTAGCAACCAAAGGGTTTACACCCATATTGCAAAGCAATTAACCCACGTCTTGAGTAGTTCCGACGCTGGAGTTTCGGAACGATAAGAAACAAGACAGCATTAATGTTGGGAGTTTTTTTCTCCCCTGACGCCGCGCCGAGTACCGGAGGGTTGAGGCGGATTTGTCCGCAGGGGCGATGCAAGGATACATCGCGTTTTTCGCAGGGGCTGAATGCCCATTCGAGCCCCCGCTCAAACCCTTCGGAGCACAGGGCAAATCGACAGGATAGCCGATTTGCATGCGATAGCACTCGAAGGGCGAGGTATATGAATGTACCGAGTGATTCAAGCGGCATGGGATGGCCTTTTCTTTGGATACTTTCTTTTGGCCAAGCAAAAGAAAGTATCGCGGTTGTCGGTCCGCGAACCGACATGTAAAAAACTCGTCGCGACAGCGACACAACAAAACCAAAAGACATCAAGGCCAGTAGAGAGAAAACCAGGAATGATTTTCGTAGCGAAAGTATCGTGGCTGTCGGGCCGAGACCCGACATTTCAACCACCCGCCCCGACAGCGACATCAAATAAATAAGCGTCATTAAATGGCATTTTTCATACTGATTTTGTTGTTTGTGGTTTGTATCGGTTTGTGTTTCATTGACCAATGCCCGCATTGCCAGGAATACAGGTCGTTTAATAAAACCGGCCAGAGCCGGCAATTGAAACAAGCCGTATATGAATTGGAATATTTCTATCGTTGCAAACGCTGCGGGTATAGTGAATGGCGGAAAATTGGCCCCAGTAATCATTCAAACGAAGGCGGCGGTGGCTGCTGATAATTTTATGCTTCCCCACGCGCTGCGCCACTGCCATTTAGTTAAGAACGGATGCTCCCCTCTGCCTCAGGAAGAGCTAGGGTGAGAGCGATAAATAGGCAAGAAAGCTTTATTTTGTTTCCGTCATCCCAACCTTATCCCAAAGGGAGAGGGGCTTTTTCCATATGGATGCCGGAGGTATAGCAAGGCATGGAGCAATTGCCGAGGCCAAGCACAAATTCGTTTGGAATGAATATGAACAACCGACAGGTTGGCCAAAGGGCGAAAACCAGGGACGATTTTCGTAGCGAAAGTAACGCGGTTGTCGGTCCGCGAACCGACATGTAAAAAAACCGTCGCGACAGCGACACAACAAGACCAAAAGACATCAAGTAATCTGGAAGCCGACGTGTCGGGTTACGCTTCGCTAACCCGACCTACACAAAAAAACCAAATGCTAAAACTCACCGAAACCACAGAATCCCAAGAATCTCCCGACGACACCCTAACCCTGCCCTTCGAGGCCCGGCAAAAGTCCCGGCAACCGGCCATTACCCAAGGCGGCGTTCAAGTCGGGGTGTTTTTGCCCAGAGGGCAAACCTTGAAGCACGGCGCGGTGCTAACCAACGCCCAGGGCTTCAAGGTGCGGGTCAACGCCGCGCCGGAAGCCTTATCGGTGGTGAAATGCGCCGATCCGATGTTGTTCGCCCGCGCCTGTTACCACTTGGGCAACCGTCACGTGGCCTTGCAAATTTTGCCCGGCGAATTGCGGTTTTTGACCGATCATGTGCTGGATCAAATGCTGGTCGGTTTGGGCTTGACCGTCGAGCATCAAACCCTGCCGTTCGAACCGGAAGCCGGCGCTTACCACAGCCATGGTCACTGATTTAAGCTTGTTGCGGCTGCTGCAACTGGTCAGCCCCAGTTTGCCGATCGGCATGTACAGCTATTCCCAGGGGCTGGAAACGGCGGTGCATGACGGCTGGGTAACCAATGCCGAACAAACCGGCGACTGGCTGCGCGGCTTGTTGCACAACGGCTTGGGCAAGGTCGATGCGCCGTTGTTGGCAAGGTTGTACGATGCCTGGCGGACCAATGACCTTACGGCTGTCACGCATTGGAGCCAAACCCTGAGCGCCTGCCGGGAAACCGCCGAATTGCGCGCCGAGGACAAGCAGACCGGCCAGGCCCTGGCGCGCTTGCTGATCAAGTTGGAGATGCCGGAAGCCCAGACTTGGCAAAAACGGCCCGATGCGACCTTGGCGGCCTTGTTTGCGCTGGCGGCAACCCGCTGGCAAATCGATAAAGCCGATGCGGTTGCCGGTTATTTGTGGGGCTGGCTGGAAAATCAGGTGCTGGGTGCGATCAAGCTGGTGCCGCTGGGCCAGGTGGCCGGGCAGCAGTTGCTGCAAAGCTTGGCCGGCGAGTTGCCGGCTTTGGTCGAGCGGGCGTTGCAATTGAATGACGATCAGATCGGCGGCAGTTGTTTCGGTCTGGCTTTGGCCAGTAGCCGGCACGAGATGCAGTATTCGCGGCTGTTTAGGTCTTGAGATCGCAGGTGGGCACTTACTGCGCCCAGCTTGCGCTTCGATGCCGTTAAGTTAAACCGTTCATGGTTCGACAGGCTCACCACGAACGGCTTAACTTAACGGCATTGCCCTACGCTCTGTTCGCCCTGTCGAAAAGCTTGCCACCTCAGGCTTCGACAAGCTCGGCCCGAACGGAATACCGGTGATAAAGCGGGCCGGGTGAATAATTCGCCGCTACCGAGAGACGCATCCTCGCTGCCGTACAGCGGAATCGAGGTTGGATCAACTTAAATCCCCGGATTGCATCCGGGCAACTGGAGACAACATGAACGACAAACAGGTATTGAGAATCGGCGTCGGCGGCCCGGTGGGTTCCGGCAAAACCGCGTTGGTGGACGCCTTGTGCAAACGCATGCGCGAGGATTTTCAAATCGGCGTGGTCACCAACGACATTTACACCCGCGAGGATCAGCAATTTCTGATCCGTAGCCAGGCGCTGCCGGAAGAACGCATCCTGGGTGTGGAAACCGGTGGCTGTCCGCATACCGCGATCCGCGAAGATGCGTCTATGAATCTGGCGGCGGTGGACGAGTTGTGCGAGCGCTTCCCGGAGCTGGATTTCGTGTTGGTGGAAAGCGGCGGCGACAATCTCAGCGCCACCTTCAGCCCGGAACTGGCCGATTTGACGATTTACGTAATCGACGTCTCGGCCGGCGACAAAATTCCGCGCAAGGGCGGCCCCGGCATTACCAAATCGGATTTATTGGTGATCAATAAAATCGATCTGGCGCCTTACGTCGGTGCGTCGTTGGAGGTGATGGACCGCGACGCCAAGAAAATGCGCGGCGAGCGGCCGTTCGTGTTTACCAATATCAAGGCCGGCGTTGGCCTGGACGCCGTCGCTCAATTCATCGTCACCCAAGGCATGTTGGCCGCGCCGGTTTAAACCGGGCTTGCCGTTCTGGGGTTTGTCGACGACTTCGTTGCCGAATCCCCCCGCTCTTCATTACCTCCGAACGCCGCATTGATTTGGTTCTAAACAGTGCCTAATCGGCATCGGGCATGTTTTGCGTGCATTCGCGGCGCGGCAACTTAACAGTATTAGTCCGCGCCGTTTGGAGTGCAAAATATTATTTGCACCGCGCGACAGTTTTCAGCCATCATCCGTGACTTTGCCCACCCAAGCGTTTAGAACTAAATATCCGTTACAAACCCGCCCGCGTCCATCTTGACCCACAACAAAATCTCCCGCCAGACCAATCTCCGCAAGCGACGCTATCGCTCGTACGGCTATGCCAGATCGGCATTGATTATTGGCGGCATCGCGCTGATAGTCTGGCTGACGTTCTTGCTACCGTTGTCGTTCGCGGTGCAAGCCAGCGACGGTCCCGTCCACAATTCGCTGTTGGTATTACGCTTGATGCAATACGGTTTCCTGGCCGCCAATGCTTGCGGCATGATGCTGGCCGCGACCTCGCTGTTTAAATCTCCCGCCAAACTGGAACTAGCGATTTTTGGCTTGACGTTCAATCTGGTCGATTTCGTGTTGGGACTGTCGCTGAATACGTGAGTCCGTTTTCTGCCAGACCGATACCCGCCCACCGCGAAGTCTTAACGGCCGCCGCCCGCCAGCAATCCGCCGTAAGCCGGTTTGCTTTACAATGTTGGCAACTCCATTCATTCACGTCCGGCCAGCATGCAACTCAGCGTTCTCGACCCCCTGCGCCCCGGTCAAGCGTTCCCGCCGTTGGAACGCGCGCTGACCGAGCCTAACGGCCTGCTAGCGATAGGCGGTTGTCTATCGCCTCGGCGTCTGGTTAACGCTTACCGGCACGGCGCGTTTCCGTGGTTTAACCCCGGCGAACCGATCTTGTGGTGGTCGCCCGATCCACGCCTGGTATTGTTTCCGCAGAGTTTGAACGTATCGCGCAGCCTGGCGAAAACTCTGCGTAGAGGGCATTTCGAAACCCGCCGCGACACGGCTTTCGCCGAGGTCATCGAGGCCTGCGCTGCGCCGCGCCGGGAGGATGGCGGCACCTGGATCACCGACGATATGCGCGCCGCTTACCAAACGCTACATCAACTCGGCGTCGCGCATTCCTGGGAGACCTGGCAAAACGGCGAACTGGTCGGCGGCTTGTACGGTCTGGCGATCGGCCGGGTGTTCTTCGGCGAATCGATGTTCCATCGCGCCACCGATGCGTCGAAAGTCGCATTCGTGGATTTGGTGCGTCATTTGGATAGCTGGGGTTACCAGTTGATCGACTGCCAAGTCAGTAGCGATCATTTACTCAGTTTAGGCGCAGAGGACATCCCGCGCCGCGAATTCGCGGCGGCACTGGCCGTCTTGTGCAAACAGGCACCGCATCCGCAAGCGTGGCAAATCTAAAATCGATTTCTCTTTGGCTGAGCGGCGAACAGGATTGCGCCTATCTGGACGATCGGCGCGCTCGCTCGGCCTTCGTCCATCCCGATACCGAACTGGATCCCGCCGTTTATTCGCGCCTGATCGAACTGGGCTTCCGGCGTAGCGGCGATCACGTGTACCGGCCGCATTGCGACCACTGCCAAGCCTGCATACCCACCCGCGTTCCAGTGCGAGAATTCCAACCGAACCGCAAACAACGCCGTTGCCTGACGCGGAACACATCCACCCGGACCGTCATACGCGGCGCCGAATTCGATCCTCGCCATTTCCGGCTTTATCAAACCTATCTGCGGGCTCGCCACGACAAACCGGACGAAGCGCCGCCGAGCGAGGAAGATTATTTGCGTTTTCTCGGCAGCCGTTGGTGCGATACCCATTTCGTCGAATTCTTGATCGAAGGCCGGCTGGCGGCCGTCGCGGTCGTCGACGTCGTCGATCACGGCCTGTCGGCGGTATATACCTTTTTCGACCCGGCCCTGGCGGCCTACAGTCCCGGCGTGTATGCGGTGCTGTGGCAGATCGAATACGCCAAACAATTGGAGCTACCCTACGTTTATCTGGGTTTTTGGATCGCCGAATGCCGTAAAATGCGCTACAAAATCGACTATCAACCGCTGTCCGGCCTGATCGCCGGCCAATGGCAATCCCTTTTACCCCCTTCAATCCACGAGGAATAAGCAGTGCCTAAAGCCAACGAACTCAAGCAAGGAACCGCTATCGAAATCAACGGCGAACCCTATGTCGTCAAAAGCATCGATGTGCGCAATCCGACGTCGCGCGGCGCGACGACCTTGTACAAAGTCCGCTTCACCCACATGAAAACCCGCCAAAAGCTGGACGAAACCTTCAAGAGCGACGACATGCTGAAGGCCGCGGATTGCTCGCGCTGCAACGTGCAGTATTCCTACCAGGACGGCGAAACCTATTACTTCATGAACAGCGAGACTTACGAGCAATACGCGCTGGCGGCGGAGGATTTGGAAGGCCAGACCCTGTATTTGAGCGACGGCCTGGAAGGCATCATCATGTTGCTGATGGACGACGCGCCGCTGGGCATTCAATTGCCGACGACGGTCACGTTGCAGATTGTCGAAACGCCGCCCGCGATGAAAGGCTCCAGCGCCACCAAGCGCACCAAAACCGCGAAATTGACGACCGGCCTGGAAGTGCAGATCCCGGAATACATCGAAACCGGCGAGATCATCAAGGTGAACACCGAAACCGGCGAATTTTCGTCCAGAGCTTGAGCCATACCGCCCGGCCGCCTCGCCGGAGCGGCGGCCGCGATTATTCGTCCTTACCCAATTTCGGCAATTTACCGGCCAAGCCCATCGCATGCTTGGCCAGCGCCGATTTGGCGAACGGCAGGTGATCCAGTACCGCCAGACCGGCGTTACGCAACGCGGCCACCGGCAAGCGGTTGTTCGAGAACAGTCGGACCACGGTATCGGTAAAACCGATCGTACGGTCGTGATCCTGGCGGCGTTGCCGGCTATAGTCGCGCAATAGACTGGCCGCGCCGAGATCGCCGCCGTGATCGTGCTGGTCCATCAACAACTCCGCCAACAAGGCGACGTCGCGAATACCCAGATTGAAGCCCTGACCCGCCACCGGATGCAATTGGTGGACGGCGTTGCCGATGATCACGGTCCGGTCGGCCACCATACTTTCGGCGCGGATCAAACTCAGCGGAAATGCGCGGCGCGGCGCGACCAGTTTCAGTTCGCCCAAACGGTAACCGAAACAGTTTTGCAGTTCGGCGAGGAATTCGCGATCGTTGACGGCCAACAAGGCTTCGGCTTGCTCGTGGCTGCGGGTCCACACCACCGCGGATTGCTTGGCCGCCACCGGCAGCAAGGCCAACGGGCCGAATTCGGTGAAACGCTCGAAAGCGACATGGCGATTGGGCAAGGCCGATTGCACCGTGGTCACCAGCGCGGTTTGACCGTATTCGCTGACTTGCTGGGGAATTTCCAGTAACTTGCGCACCGTCGAGTCGCCGCCATCGGCACCAACCAGCACTTGGGCACTCAAATTCAACGAGCGGCCGTCGGCCTGCTTCAAGCTGACGTTGACGGCATCGTATCCCGCCATCAAGCCGGCAACCCGCGTTTGATATAGGCAATCAGTGTCGGTTTTTTCGACCAGGTCGGCCGCATGCTGTTCGATGTCGCGGGCGACAATCACGTAACCCAAGGCATCGACGCCCTGTTCCGCCGCCGACAGCCGGGTTTTGCCGAAATGACCGCGGTCGGAGATATGGATGTCCGCGATCGCGGTGGCCTTGGCGGCCACGCCGCGCCACGCGCCCAACTGCTCCAGCAACTCGACGGAACCCTTCGCCAAGGCCAATGCCCGGTCGCCGGCCGGCGAGTGGCGTAGTTGCTCGCGGCTATTGGCTTCGACCAGCGCGATTTTCAAGCCGCTGTTCCTCAGCGCCAACGCCAGGCAGTTGCCCGCCAAGCCGGCGCCGACGATGATCAGGTCGTAGTCGTGGGCCATTTAGGCATTCATCAACGCTTCGATATCGGCAATGCGTTTCGGCACGCCACCGGTCAAAATCTCGTGACCGTCCTTGGTCACCAGCACGTCGTCCTCGATCCGAATGCCGATGCCGCGCCACTGTTTGTCCACAGTTTCGCACTGGGCCGGCACGTACAAGCCGGGCTCGACGGTCAATACCATACCGGGCTCCAGCAAGCGCCATTCGTCCTTGATTTTGTAATCGCCGACATCGTGCACGTCCATGCCTAGCCAATGACCGATGCGGTGCATGTAAAACTGTTTGTATTTTTCGTCCTTGATCAATTTCTTGACCCGGCCTTTTAACAAGCCAAGCTCGACCAAACCCCTGGTCAACGTTTCCACCGAGGCGTCGTGGGCCTTGTTCCACGGATTGCCGGGTTTAATTTCGGCCAATGCCGCGGTTTGGGCATCCAGCACCAATTGATAGAGTAGCCGCTGTGGTTCGCTGAACTTGCCCGAAACCGGAAACGTGCGGGTAATGTCGGCGGCGTAGTGGTCGCATTCGACGCCGGCATCGATCAACAACAGATCGCCCTTATTCAGCTTGTCCTTATTCTCGACGTAATGCAGCACACAGGCATTTTTACCGCCGGCGACGATGGACGGATAGGCTACCGCCCGCAATCCGTCCTGAATGAATTCATGAATCAGTTCCGCTTCGATCTGATACTCGTACAAGCCCGGTTGGCAAGCTTGCATTGCCCGAACGTGGGCCTTGGCGGAAACTTCGGCGGCGCGGCGCATCAATTTCAGCTCTTCCGGGCTTTTGAACAAACGCATTTCGTGCAGGATGTGCTCCAGCGCGACCAACTCGCCGGGCGCGCTGACGCCGGAGCGCGATTGCTTGCGGATGTTGTTGATCCATTCCATCAGCTTATGATCGAGATCGCTGTCCTTGCCCATCGGATAGTACACCTTGCCCTTGTTCTCCAGCATACCGGGCAAGATGTCGTCCAGATCGGCTATCGGGAAGGAGTCGTCGGCCTCGTAGTGCTGGGTAGCGCCCTCCAAGCCGGCGTGGGCGCCTTCCCACAGGGCCTTTTTCTCGTCGAATTCGCGGCAAAACAGAATGTATTCGCCCTTCTCTCGGCCGGGGATGAACACCGCCATCGATTCGGCTTCGTTGAAACCGGTCAGGTAGTAGAAATCGCTATCCTGGCGGAACGGATAGTGCACGTCGCGGTTACGGGTGCGCTGCGGCGCACTGGCGATAATGGCGATGTTGCCCTTGCCGATTTGTTTCATTAACGCCGACCGGCGCTTCTTGAATTCGCTTTGTTTCATGAGAAAAAGATCAATGCCTTTGTTGATCGCCGTCGCCGGCGAATTGGTCGCGAACCGTAAACACCGAGGCACGCACGTATTCGCGGATTTCGGTCAATGCGCTTTCGTCGTCTTCGCCACCGACATCGCTGTCGATTTTGGTCAGTTCTATCATGTCGCGCATCACTTCGGCGGTATCGCCGGGCCAGTCCGCGTCGGTTTTGGCATAGCCAACCCCGAACAAAAAGCCCTGGCACCAGCAACGCAATGCCTCGACTTGTTCGTCGAGCGGCTCGGCTTCGTCGGGCATCAGCAAGTCGAACTCGAAACTCTGATCCTGATTTTCCAGGAGTTGCCGGGTCTTTTCGAACAAACCCGCCAAAAACTCGCGGTCTTCGTCGATCAATTCGAGGTCTTCGTCGAAGAGCTCGTGCAACCAATTGCCAAAGTCCGCGCGGGTTTCGACACACAACATACCGGTAGCGATACCGTGCGCTTCGGCGCCGCCCATATCGGCGTCGTGTTGCTCCAAAATGGCATTTAAGGTTTGATAAGTCATCTGGCTCTTGGCGCCTGGATAGGCTGTTTAATCACGAGGCTTATGCTAACATTGTTAAGAAATCCCGACGATTATACCGCCTTATCGGTTCAACTCCTCTCCGTGCTATGTCTCAAAGCGAAAAAGACCCAACTACCGAGCTCGAAGCGTTGGAAGCCAAGCTGGATGCGCTGATAGCACAATACAACCAAGTCAAAAACGAAAATAAGTCTTTGAAAATTAAACAGGATGCCCTGGTCAAGGAAAAAGCCAGACTACTCGAAAAAACCACGTTGGCCAAAGCTCGCGTCGAGGCGATGATCGCCCGCTTGAAGGCGATGGAGCACGATTCATGAGTAAAACGATGCAAGCCGTATCGTTAAACATCTTGGGCAAGGAATACAAAATCGCTTGCGCCGCCGAGGAAAAAGACACGCTGATCGATTCCGCCCGCGAACTGGATCGGCAAATGCGCAAAATCCGCGATACCGGCAAAGTCACCGGCGCTGATCGAATCGCGGTCTTGGCGGCATTGAATCTTGCCCACGACTTGGCATCCGGCAATAAGGCCGCAAGCTCCAGCCCGGATATGGCCGGCCGATTGGCGGATTTACGCCGCAAAATAGAAAACGTTTTGGAAACCCCTTAATTCGTTTAGAATAGTGACCCTATCTCCTGCGGCGTTCGAGCAGTACTGGGTGTTTCCTGAACCTGCATTTGCCCCGGAAGCTTTTTACCCGTCATGGTGTGCATGCCTGTTCACTCAGGAAGCCTGATTGACTGGATTTGGTTTCCACTTGAACCTCCGGTTCAAGGACGAAAGTATCAGACGGCGCAGGCGGGAGATTTTCTTGTTAGCCATACTCTGGCCGACCTCGATCCCATGACCGATGTCGCCGGCCAAGTCCTCATCTCAAATACCTGTAACACCCTTCCCGCAGGGCTGCACGGCCCAAGTTAACCGCGTAGCCCGGAGACGACGGCGCTTGCGTTACACGTTATAGGGCGTGGCAATCCAATCGCGCAACACCGCTTCGTCGCGCTTGGGCAAGTAGGCAAAATCGCCGGAAATATCGCGAAATACCGATTCGGCAATATGGGTTGATACCAAGCGGCCTTTCAACATGTAGAAAAACCAGGCGAACGGATGGCCGGCCTGCCGGTCGAAGCGGGTCAGCACATTGCTGAGAGCGCTACCTTTCTTACCGGCGAAATCTTCCAGATGCGGCAGATGATGTTTGTGGGTATTGACCAACTCGACGTTAACGATTTGCTCCCCGAAACGCCCGGTATGCGAATAGGGTCGAATGATCCAGTCTTCCGACATTCGAGCCACCTGCCCGGCGCTGCTGCGATTCCAATCGTCCATGAAGCGGCGCACCGAGTGCTCTCCGGGATGGCGCTCGTCTATCACGCCCATGAACAACGCCACGTCGGTTTTGCGCCGATAAGCGTAGCGCGAATGGCCGAAACCGAAGCTCTCGATGCAAAACGGATGAATCGGATCGATAAACTCTTCCAAATCGTCCGGCGGATTGGCTTCGTCAACCAACATCCTATCCGAAACTTCGTGAGTCTTATCGATTTCGATCAGCGTAAAGTCTTCTGCCCTATCGCCGGTCTGCACGACAAAATACAGCGTTTTACCGGTCTGTTTGGTGGCGATCAGCTTTTGCTCAAGCGCATATTCGATCAGAGTCTGCAGATTCTGCCCGCACTCGATATAGGATCTCTCCACCCATTCGGTGATGTCGTTGGCGATCCGGGTGCCGTTCATGTCGACGACACCGCCAAGCTTGTACCACTCGTCGCCTATCATGGCCAAGCGGAGCGGGAAATCTGAAATCAGTTGTTGCAGCTTGTTTTGCAACAGTCCGTCGGTTTGACCTGGGATGATTTTTTTACAGCATTCGGCAATGTCTTGTCCGGCAATCGCGAGTCGGGCTTCAGTCATGTTCGGCTTTGGGGCTGTTAGTGGAATTCAAGCGTTGATGTACCAATTCTCGCACATCGGGTTCCGGGTCGTCCGCGAGTACCGTCAAACGGGCGGGATCGACCTTGGCAGCCGCAGTATAGCGCACCACCCAGTCCGGGTCTTGCAACATCGTCGCGGCATCGTCGGCCGGCATGCGCTCGACGACGATGCGCCGCACATCGGACGCGGGATCCTCGGCCATCAGTCCCAAGCTAACTTCCGGCAAACGTTCGGCGACCCGCTTGCGCACCTGCAAATCCTCATCCTTAATAAAGCGGAACAAGCGGCCGGGCGGCAAACGCTTCGCGACGGTCAAGCGAACGATATAATCCGGATCGTTCGCCAATAACTCGAGATGTTCGAGGTCGATGCGGTCGGCAACCGTCATCCGCACCTCCCGATCCGGGTCGTCTATCCAGCTCTGCAACTGCTGAGCCGGCAAGCGGAAGGCGACCGCCCGCCGCACGACCTCATCCTCGTCGTGTATCAAGGCCTGCAAGGCTTTCTGCGGGGCATAGCGTACCGCGATTGCTCGCCGCTCCCAGAATTTATCGTTCAAATAGTGCGTGGCGTAGGCTGGATTGACCCGGAAAAACCGGTCGATTTGGCGGCCGCTATCGACGAACACGCAAGTGTCGCCGGGCATGCAACGCCCCATCAATAGCGTTTTGCCGCGGAAGGGACAGATACTGCAGTCACCTATCGGTGTAGAGTCGGGAGCGTCTGATTCCGCCATGCCGCGCTCAATCCTCGATGACTTCGGCAATCACGATGCCGGTGGCATGATCGTAGTCGCGGGTCAGGCATAAACAGTGTTCACGGCCATCCACCAGATACAAATTAAAACCCCGCCCCTCGAGCACAGGTTCGTTATTGGGAATGTCGTCGTCCATGCAATAGGTGAAATGGATGTCGGTATAGGCTTCGCGTAGCATACCGACGACCGTTTCGTTAAGGACTTCGCTGCCAATTTTACCGGCGATTTCTTGCAGTTGTTCGGGTTTGATCATGAAGTGGATTCCTGTTCGAGACTGATACGGCGGCCCGCGCGGATGCCCATCGATTTGGCCAACCAAGGCGGCGGCGCATCGGCGAGGACGGTTTGCAATTGATTGAGTAATTCGGAGACGACGGCGCCCAGTTCGGTCTTGATCGGGTGTATGCCGAATTTAACGACTTTAGCCGCCGCCGGACCACCGATGGACGCGGTGTAGAGCACCCGGCAATCGGCGATTAACTCCGCGCGGTAAGTATTCTTGTCGGCATGACGCCGCTGAGCATCCATGTCCACACTACGGATGTCGATTAACCGAGCTTCGTCCGCGGACACCTGATAGATCAAAAACTGGCGGCAAGAGCCGAAATGGCCGGCGATCCGAGTCGGATCGTCGCTGACCACGGCCACCAATATCGAGCCGGCGGCATCGGCCGGCAAGGTTTGCGGCTTGGGCGGATCGGGAAAGGCGATGCTTTGCAATATCCCCAGCGTTAAACGCACGGTTTGCGGGTCCGCCGAGATCCCGAAATTGCTCAGCGCCTGACGGAAGCGGTCCTCGCCAAGCTCAGCCAGCGTGTTGCCGTCCAATACCGGCCCCACGCAAGCATGCAAAATCGACACAAATAATTTGGGAGCGGTATCGGGCAGGGCTCGAGACGCCAACCCGATACGCAAAGCCAGTTCCCTCGTCAAGGCGGACTGGCGCATGGCACTATGCCACTAACGGCAATATGCAATTGTCAATCGGGCAAACCTTAACGCATTGCGGTTCGTCGAAGTCACCATTGCACTCGGTGCAGGTTTTTTTGTTGATTTCGAACACCACCGCGCCTTCCTTGATCGAGTCGGTTGGGCACACAGGTTTGCAATCACCACAGGAAATACATTCCTCGGCAACAATGTAGAGAGTCATGCTTTATTCCTCCGCTAATCGCTTGGCTTGCAATGTGGTTGGGATCTTCGGTGGAGGACTCATCGGTTCGAAGTAATATTTTGAGCCATCACCCAACGTGACTTCGCCGCCCCATTTGTCCTCGCCATCGAATTCTAACGATTCTATGGTTTCTTCCAAGTCTTTTTTGGCAACATAGAACAGCAGTTTACCATCTTCGCGTTTTCTGAGCATGACGCTGGGCATAGATTTCTCCAAACGAAAGCGGGGGCAAACTCGCATTTGCCCCCGCGGATAAACGATTTGTTAACGGATCAAATCGTAATTGTAGTCGGTCGTTCCCATACCGCGGGTTTCCTTATCCAACTGCTCCAGTACCGCGTTAACCAGCGTAGTCAGCACGTACATCGCGCCTTCGTAGCCCAAGGTGGTCATACGGTGCAAGTGGTGACGGTCGAAAATCGGGAAGCCGATCCGAATCAGCGGCACTTCGAACTCCTCGCCTTTGTACATGGTATCCCGTTGGATGAATTTACCGTAGGAATTGCCGATCATGAAGTCCGGTTTATTGGTAAACATCAACGAACGGAAGTGCCACAAGTCGCGACCAATATGCACGGTAGCGGTTTGACCGTAAGGCGACGCTTTCAAGATTTCTTCGCAAGCTTTTTTCCAGCGTTTGTTGGCGTGGTTAACCAACACGTCGGTGACTTCCGCGCCAAACTCCAGCAGCATTTTGGTCATACCCAACGCGAAGTCCGCATCGCCGTACAATGCGAATTTTTTGCCGTGCAACCAAGCGTGCGAGTCGGTCATCATATCCACCAAACGACCGCGTTCGACTTCCAGTGATTTCGAAATGGGTTTGCCGCTCAGTTCGGAAACTTTCATCAGCAACGCGTCGGTCCATTCCAAGCCCATCGGAATGTTCAGTTTCGGCACGTCGTGGTTCCAAGTGGTTTCGGCGAATTTCTTGGTTTTTTCCAACTGCCAAGGTTGCAGCAACACGGTGGTAATCGCGTTCGGCGCATCCTTGATTTCGTCCATCGTGGTACCGCCGGAGTACATCCGGAAAGTACCGTCCGCCGGGGTATCCAACACTTCGGTCGGATCGCTCAGCATCGTGTAATCGACACCCATTTCTTTCATCATCCGGTGGATGACGCGGTAGTTACCCAAATAGGTTTCGAAGCCGGGTACGAAGTTGATCTTGCCGTTTTTGCCGGGCTCCTTGCCTTCCATCGTTTTCAGCGTGAAGTAGCGCGCCATGCCTTCGAACATGTTGTCCCAACCGGTGGTGTGGCTACCGACGAAGCTTGGGGTATGAGCGAATGGCACCGGGAAATCTTGATCAACATGGCCTTCTTTCTTGGCGTTGTTGATAAACGCGTTCAAGTCGTCGCCGATCACTTCCGCCATGCAAGTGGTGGATACCGCGATGATGTCCGGCTGATATAGGGCTTTGGCGTTTTCCAAACCCGCGAACATGTTTTTCTGACCACCGAATACCGCCGCGTCTTCGGTCATGGAGTCGGAAACGCAGGAAACCGGCTCTTTGAAATGGCGGTTGAAGTAGGTACGGAAGTAAGCCACGCAACCTTGCGAACCGTGGACATACGGCATGGTTTTTTCGAAACCCAGAGCGCACAACACGGCACCCAGCGGTTGGCAAGCTTTAGCCGGATTGATCGTGATCGCTTCGCGGCTGAAGTTCAATTCTTGATATTCCTTAGTCGTCGTCCATTCGAATACTTCGTCAATGGTATCTTGCGGGTGACGCTCTTCGTACATCGCGCGTTTGTTGGCAAGATTTTCCTTGTATTCGTCGGTTCGAAACAAGGGATAACTAGGGGCTATTTTGTCGACATTTTGGCTCATGATAATCTCCTAAACGCGCCACTAATCTGTGGTCCGGCGTTGATTGGATTTAGTCGGGCTGCTTTGTCCAGACAGCCCGATCTTCGAAAGGCAGGGTACGCCCATTGCCCCGAGGAGCGATGGCGCGTGCCCTACGGCATCATCGCATTCGCTATTAAGCGACCGCTTTTACCGCTTCGCTCTCAGACGCTTCGGTTTTCCAAGGCGCCTTGATTTGTTTCCAGCATGGGTTATTCAGCGTCATGTCCATATCGCGGGCGAAGATGGCGAAGCCGTCGTAGCCGTGGTATGGGCCTGAGTAATCCCAAGAGTGCATTTGCCGGAATGGGATACCCATTTTTTGGAAAATGTACTTTTCTTTAATACCGGAGCCAATTAGGTCAGGTTGAACTTTTTTGACGAACTCTTCGAATTCGTAGCCGGTGACATCGTCATACAACAGCGTGGCGTTGCCGATTTCCTTGATGGTACGATCGTAGTCGTCGTTGTGACCGAACTCGTAACCGGTACCAACCACTTCCATACCCAAGTCTTCGTAGGCGCCAATCACGTGACGAGGACGCAAACCGCCGATGTACAACATCACGCGTTTGCCTTGCAGACGCGGTTTGTATTTAGCGATAACGGCTTCGTATTCCGCGCTGTAGCGAGCGATCACGCGCTCCGCGCCTTGTTTGATATTGTCGTCGAAGTGCGCGGCGATTTTACGCAACGATTCGGCGATTTTGGTTGGGCCGAAGAAGTTGTACTCGATCCAGGGAATGGAATATTTTTCTTCCATATGCCGAGCGATGTAGTTCATCGAACGGTAGCAGTGGATCAAGTTCAATTTCACTTTCGGGGTGTTTTCGATCTCGGCGATGGTACCGTCGCCGGACCATTGCGCGACCACTTTCAGGCCCATTTCTTCCAACAGGGTACGCGAAGCCCAAGCGTCGCCACCGATGTTGTAGTCGCCAATCACGGCTACGTCGTATGGACCGACCTCGTAAGCGGGTTGTTTGCCGTCGCTTTTATCCAAAACCCAGTCGCGGATGGCGTCGTTGGCGATGTGGTGACCCAAAGATTGGGAAACACCGCGGAAGCCTTCGCAACGCACTGGTACAACGGTTTTGCCGATGTCTTTGGATTTCACTTTGGAAACCGCTTCGATGTCGTCGCCGATCAGACCGATCGGGCACTCGGATTGAATCGAAACGCCTTTGTGCAATGGGAACAAGGCTTCGATTTCGTCGATACATTTAGCCAGTTTTTTGTCGCCGCCGAATACGATGTCTTTCTCTTGGAAATCGGAGGTAAAGTTCATCGTACCGAAGGTGTTGACACCAGTGGTACCGACATAATAGTTACGGCGGCCGGCGCGGGAATATTGACCGCAACCGACTGGACCGTGGGAAATATGGATCATGTCCTTGATCGGGCCCCAAACCACACCTTTGGAACCGGCATACGCGCAACCACGAATGGTCATTACGCCCGGCAACGATTTGCGGTTTGAAGTGATGCATTTGTTGGATTTTTCCAACTCGTGGTCGTTGACCGCCAAATGTTTCGCGCGGTCTTTTTTGGCTTTCTCGGGATAGACTTCCAGCACTTCTGCGATCAGCGCTTCGGTCTCTTCTCTTGTCATGGCTGCCATGATGTTATCCTCCTAATGTCGTGGGCAATCCCCCAACAGACAGTTTTTGGGAACAGATAGGGTGGCGGACGGCAAGCCGCCCGCCGGTTTCTAGCAAGACTTATTCTTCGGCAGCGGTTTTACCGATCAAAGTTGCGTCTTCTTCTTCCATCAAACCGAAGTTCATCAACAACTCTTCCAACTCGTCCATCGTGATCGGAGTAGGGATCACCAAGTTTTTGTTGTGCAGAACTTTTTGAGCCAAAGCGCGGTATTCGTCGGCTTGTTTCGCGGTTGGTTCGTACTCGATAACTGTCATACGACGGATTTCAGCACGTTGTACAACGTTGTCGCGTGGTACGAAATGGATCATTTGAGTGCCCATTTGTCTTGCCAATTCTTCGATCAGTTCGTCTTCACGAGCTGTTTGACGAGAGTTGCAGATCAAACCGGCCAAACGAACGCCGCCTGAGTTGGCGTATTTGACGATACCTTTAGCGATGTTGTTGGCAGCGTACATAGCCATCATCTCGCCAGAGCAAACGATGTAAATTTCTTGCGCTTTGTTTTCGCGGATAGGCATCGCGAAACCGCCGCAAACAACGTCACCCAATACGTCGTAGAAAACGAAGTCGAGTTCGTCGTCGTATGCGCCTTCCTCTTCCAGGAAGTTGATCGCGGTGATAACACCACGGCCAGCGCAACCAACTCCTGGCTCTGGACCGCCTGATTCAACGCATTTCACGTCGCCGTAGCCGACTTTCAATACGTCTTCCAGTTCCAAGTCTTCGACGCTACCAGCTTCGGCAGCCAAATGCATGATGGTGGTTTGCGCTTTTGAGTGCAGGATCAAGCGAGTAGAATCGGCTTTAGGATCGCAACCGACGATCATCACTTTTTTACCGGCTTCCGCCAGAGCGGCAACCAGGTTTTGGGTTGTGGTGGATTTACCAATACCACCTTTACCGTAAATAGCACATTGACGTAATTTCGCCATGACTTTCTCCTCTTGTGGGCTTTGTTAATAACAACCCTACTACAGCAATGGGCGTGCCAGTTTGCCGGAGTTAGTCATGATACTGATTTATAAAGGATTTTTTAACCAAAAAACGCCTAACAATGTAGTCGTATACCCAACATTTTGTATTGGCCACTGTCGTTTTACTCACAGCCTACGTGTGGTTATTGCAACGATGCCCTTCGAATGGCTTCAAACCTTTGGCGCCACGGTCTCGATAGGCGTTCGTCAATACCGTTTTATCCGGCTTTCGGCTTTTCGACCGATGCTATATATAACGTTGAAACGAGGTTAAGCCGGATCAGCTCCGCCGGCGCCGATTTCGTTCCCAAGCTCACGCGCCGAGAGTATCTCCATGACCGATTCAACGTTCTCGCCGTGGCCTTACGGCAAACACTCGCGCTATTGGTCGCGCCATTGATCTAGCTGACATGCGGCATTCTGCCGGCCCTTACCCATCGATACCGGGATTGGCCAAACGCCGACGCCGGAAACTATTTGGTCCCGACGGTTATTTTGGCCGGCTTGGCGCCACTGGTATTGGTGGTGGTTGAGTTTTTGGCGCGGCGGCAAGCGCTGCTGGACATCCAGGGCGTCAAGATCGATTTCGGGCCCCGCGCCGAGCAACCCGGCGTTTAGACTGGCGGACAACATCGGCATATCGGGTACCGTCGTCACCGATGCCGCTCCGATGGAAATACTCGATACGCTGGCACTTGCCACCCAGTGCGAGGTTGCGGTGGTCGATTTGAAGGAAGGCGACGCCTGGTGGATGTCCCGCCTGTTGCCCCCTGCGCGGAGGCCGTTCGCTGCCGTCTCCTGCTATTCACCGGCATAGGCGCGGCGACTTTGTTCCCGCACTCCGAAGTCGCGCGCTACGCTTTCGATGCCGTGCCGATCGCGGCCCCGACGAGCACGGCTAAGTCTTACTTGCGGTTGGTCAGCAACGACGCGACGGTTTTGGAAACGTTCACCGCGCCGAGATAGATTTCGTCCATGACCTTCGACACCTGTGCGATTTGCTCGTTGCTGGATTGGCCGCTGCTTCTGACGATGTCCATCCGTTCGGTCACGGTCGCGGTCAAGTTGCGGTTGGCGTAAACCACTTGATCGATTTCGGCGGTGGATTTGCTGGTGCGGGCCGCCAATTGCCGCACCTCGTCGGCGACCACCGCGAAGCCCCGTCCCTGATCGCCGGCCCTTGCCGCTTCGATCGCCGCATTCAGAGCCAGCAAATTGGTTTGATCGGCGATCTCGCGTATCGTCGACACGATGGCCGCGATATTGCGGGATTGTTCGTTCAACTGGTTGATCACCTCACCGGTCTGATTGATCTGCTCGGTAATTTCGTTGGACATCGTCACCGATGTCGCCAGCAATTCGGCGCCCTTCTGCGCAATCTGGCTGGTTTCCTCCGCCGTAGAAAACGACATCTCGGCGGCTTGGATCACTGTGGTATTGCGATTGACGCTCTCGGTCACGTCGGTGGCGAACTTGATCACTTTAACCACGTGCCCGTCGGCGTCGAACACCGGATTGTAGGAAGCCTCCAGCCAAACGCTGTCACCACGCGCACTGCGGCGCTGAAATTGTCCCGATTGGAACTGGCCACGCTGGATTTTTTCCCAAAAGTTCGGTTGATCCCGATAAAACTGATCGAAGCACAACACCCGATGGTGCTTGCCGACCAAATCGGCGAGCTGGTAACCCATTACACTCAGAAAATTGGTGTTCGCGGTGACGATTTGTCCATCGGGCGTAAATTCGATGACCGCCATCGACCGGTCGATGGCCTTTTGTATCGCCAATTGGTCGCGCAAGCGATCCTGCATCTCGGTGACGTCCGCTGCGATCTTGAACACGCGCGTGACATCGCCCTGACGATTGACAACCGGAAAATACGTGGCTTCCAGCCAAAGCGTCGTCCCGTTTTTATGGCGGCGTTGAAAAGTACCGTGTTGCTGACGCCCAGCTTTCAAGGCATTCCAAAACGCGCCGTACTCGGCGCTATTGACATGCCCCGGATCGCACAAAACTCGATGCTGCTGACCCTGCAATTCGGCGGCCGAATAGCCTACGACATCCAGGAACAAACGGTTGGCGCCAATGATCGTGCCATTCGGCTGAAACTGGATCGTGGCAATATTGGCCTCGATCGCGTCGGCAAAATCGGTCGCATCGGCCAAGCGGCGCCGAGCCTCGGCCAAGTCGGTTTTTAAGCGCCGATTGAAGAAATCGAACATGTTATTCTCTGTGCTGAAGTTTCTGCGTTCGTCCACACCTTCCCCGGTAACTTCCCCCGTACCGAACTAGCACGCCCATCGACGCGGGGTTCCGGAAGAACGCGGCTACGAACCCGAAGCACAAGTGTAGCGGACTCCATCGCGAAAAATTAACGCCCGGTTTCTGCGGTTATTTCCAACGCGCCTGCGCGCGTACGCACCTCCGAATGTTTTTACGCCGTACGCCAATAAACCCGCTTCCAGCCGGCATTTTCCACGTATGCTAACGCACCTTGAAAAACGCTCTCCTTCCTCGCTCGAGCAGTGGTTGCCGCCGCCAAACGCCTGTTTCAAGCCTAGCGTATCGAGGATCTAACACATGTATTGTTGCCAGAGTCGCTCGACCTCGGCGCGCAGCGCCGTGAAATCGCCGGCCGCCGCCGTTGCGCTCAGATCTTGCAATACTTGGTGGTGGCCGTAATCGCGATAGGCGCAGTAAGCCTGTTTCAACAGCGCCGTTTCGGCGGCCGGCATCAAGCCGTGGGCCTGCAAGCCGTCCAACAGCCGGACGTTGTCGGTGTACTTGGCCAAATCGGAATGCCGTGCCGCATGCGCCAGAATACAAAACTGCACGATGAATTCGATATCGGCGATACCGCCGGCGCTTTGTTTTAAGTCGAATACCGCCGGATCCTTGGCCGCCAGATTGTCGCGCATCTTTTGGCGCATCTCACGCACTTGGGTTTGCAGCGCTCGGTAATCGCGGGGCAGCGCCAAAATCCGCGCGCGAATCGCCTCGTACGTGGCTTGCAACTCGGTGTCGCCCGCGACGAAGCGGGCTCGGACCAGGGCCTGGTGCTCCCAAGTCCAAGCCTGATCGCGCAAATACGCTTCGTAATGACCGATATGCGTGACCAACAAACCCGAATCGCCATTGGGCCGCAGCCGCAGATCGACTTCGTACAACACCCCGGACAGCATCCGGGTGTCGAGGATATGGCGGATCTTCTGGCCGAGCCTGATATAAAACTGCGCCGTGCCGATCGGCTTATCGCCATCGGTGAGCGCATCGCCGTCGGCGGCGTCGTACAGGAATACCAAATCCAGGTCGGAGCCGTAACCGAGTTCGATGCCGCCGAATTTGCCGAAGCCGAGGATCGCGAAATGCTTGGGTTCCGGTCCGGTCACGGGCGGATAACCGTGCTTGGCGCCCAGCATGGCCCAGGCTCGCGTCAGCACTTGCTCCAAGATTGCTTCAGCGATCCAGGTCAAGTAATCGCTGACCACCATCACCGGAATAAAGCCCATGATGTCGGCCGCCGCCACCCGCAACACATGCTGATGTTTGAACAGGCGCAACGCGATCATCAATTGTTCGCTGTCCTGGGCTTCGACCCGGCTCAGGGCCAAGCCTAAGTCCTCGCGCAACGCCTGTTTTTGCAGCGGCGCGTACAGGGCGCCGGTATCCAGCAATTCGTCGAACAGTATCGGATACAACGCCAGATAGTCGGCGATCCAAGGACTGGCGGCGGTCAATTTGATCAATTGCGCCAAGGCCTGCGGATTCTCGGCCAACAAGGACAGATAGACGGCCCGGCCGGTCACCGCCTCGAACAGTTTCAACACCCGCGGCAAGGTGGCTTCGGGGTGTTCGGTCTCGGCAACGCGTTCTATTGTCTGCGGCACTAACCGCTCCAGTATGGTCGCGCCCTTAGCGGTCATGCGCTTGACCGCGTGGCTGTGCTTGAAATCGACGATGGCTTGCAGCACATTGCGCGGTTCGGAGAACCCGTAGTCCGCCAGCGCTTCCAACGCTAAATCGTCGTCGGCGGCGCAAGTCCAGATCAACCGGGCACTGCGTTGCTTGGTGTCCTGTTCGCTCAGCGAAAACACTTGCTCGAAGGTATCCTGCACCCGCTCGCGCACGGCATCCAATTCGCGCTTGAAGGCCTCCCAATCCTCGAAATCCAGCGAGTAAGCCAAAATTTGCCGGACCACCGGCTGGGTCGGCAAATCGTGGGTTTGTTTGTCCTGGTATTCCTGGATATGATTTTCGGTGCGGCGCAGGAAGCGGTACGCGAACTTCAGCGCCGCCACGTCATCGCCGCTCATCAGCTTCAGGTCGGCCAGCGCGGCGAGGATGACTTGAATCTCGCGCTGCTGCAGCACCGGCTCCTGGCCGCCGCGAATCAACTGGAAGGCCTGGCCGATGAACTCGACCTCGCGGATGCCGCCCGGACCGAGTTTGACGTTGTCCAAGCGGTCGCGGCGCTTTAATTCCTGAGCGATTTGAAACTTCAACGAGCGCAATTCCTCGAAGGCCCCGTAATCCAGATAGCGGCGGTAGACGAAGGGCTTGATCAGCGCGGCCAATTGCCGGCCGGTTTCGAAGTCGCCGGCCACCTGGCGGGCCTTGATCATCGCGTAGCGTTCCCATTCCCGCGCCTGGGTCAGGTAGTACTTTTCCATGCCGTCGAAATCCATGATCAACGGGCCGCTGTCGCCGAACGGCCGCAACCTGACGTCGGTACGAAACACAAAGCCATCGACGGTGATTTCGTCCAACATCTTGACCAAGGACCGGCACAAGCGGGTAAAAAACTCCCCGTAACTGATTTCTTTTTTGCCGGTCAACATGCCGTCTTCGGCAAACGCGAAAATCAAGTCGATATCGGACGAATAATTCAATTCCCAGGCGCCGAGCTTGCCCATGCCCAGCACCACGATATTGAAGGGCCTACCGTCGGCTAGCGTCGGCGTTCCCCAGCGATCGCAGGCCCGAGCGTACAAATAATCCAACGCGGCGGCTATGCAGGCTTCCGCTAACGCGGTCAGATCGGCCAGCGTTTCGTCCAAATCGGCCCAGCCGGCCAAATCGCGCCAGGCGATACGCACCATTTCCCGACGCCGAAACCGGCGCAAGACCTTGGCCAGCGCCGGTTCGCCGTCGATCTCGGCAACGGCCGTCCGTAACGCGGCGGCGTATTGATCCCGGCGCGTCGGCGCGAACAAATCGCCGGCGGCCGCCAATTCCGCGATCAAGCCCGGTTCGCGCAGCCAGCTGTCGGCGACGAATTGACTGCAAACGCAAACCTTTAAGGCACTCGCCGCGATCGCCTCGTGCTCCAGCACCGCCGCCTGTTCGGCGTCCAGAACCGCCGCCAACCGCTCGCAAAAACCGGCGGCGACGGATTGCAAATCCTCGGGCAGCGGAGCGGCATGGCGGGACAACGCGGCAAAAATGGGCATGGGCGGTTTCCTGTATCGACGGCAAAACCGCATGATACCGAAACTCGAACCAGTGCTCTAATTTGGGGCGTTCGCCGCCGAAGCCGAGGCTCGAGAGCGAGCCCCGGCGGCATGGGCCTAATCGATCAAACGGATGCCGGTCAATTTGCTCAGAAAGGCCGATGCTTTATGCGACACGGACTCGCCGCCGCCTTCGTTGGAAAAACGGGTGTTCTCCAATACCACCACCGAATTGCCGCGCACCCAGTATTGCTGTAGCGACAGCGGCGACTGATTGGCGAGTTCGACGGCGTCGGCCGGCGAACTCAGCGCGGTATCGATCGACAAACACCAAGCCTTGCCTTCGATTTTGGGCAAATCGATCAGCACATCCTCGCTCGCCATATTCATCACCACGTGCAAATCCGGTTCCTCCTTGGCCAACGCGGACAGCGTGTACGACAAAAAGCGCGCCTCGGGATCGGTCCAGGCCGGCGGATGCATCTGATCGACGTCGTACCAGTGAATATCCGGCAGCGTCTTACCTTCCAGCGGCCTTCCGGTCAGGAAGCGGCGGCGCATCAGCGCGGTGTGGCGCTTGCGCAGTTTAATCAGAGTCTGCACGAAGCGCAGCACGTCGGCATTCTTCTTGGCATCCTCCCAGTTCAACCAGCTCAGCTCGTTATCCTGGCAATAGCCGTTGTTGTTGCCGCCCTGGCTATTCAAAAATTCGTCGCCGGCCAGCAACATCGGCACACCGTGGCTGAGCAACAGAATCGCCAACGCGTTCTTGGCGCGCCGCCGCCGCACGGCCAAAATCTCGGGATCGTCGGTCGGCCCTTCGACACCGCAGTTGTAACTCAAATTGTTGTTGCAGCCGTCGCGGTTTTCCTCGCCGTTGGCTTCGTTGTGTTTGTCGTTGTAACTGAACAGATCGTGCAGCGTAAAGCCGTCATGACAGGTCACGAAGTTGATGCCGCTGATCGGCAAGCGATGTTGATGCTCGTAGAGATCGCTGCTGCCGCAGATGCGGGTGGCCACTTCGTTGATCATGCCGCCGTCGCCGCGCACGAAGCGGCGTATCGCGTCGCGGTAGCGGCCGTTCCACTCGGCCCAACGGTAGCCGGGGAAATTGCCGACTTGATACAGACCCGCCGCGTCCCAAGCCTCGGCAATCAGTTTGGTCTTGGCCAACTGCTGGGACAGCTCGATGCCCCACACCAACGGCGGGTCCTGCAACACGCTGCCGTCCTCGCCGCGCGCCAAGGCGCTGGCCAAATCGAAGCCGAAACCGTCGACGTGCATCTCCCGCACCCAATATTCCAGGCAAGTGATGATGAAGTTAGTCACCAACGGATGGTTGGCGTTGACGGTATTGCCGCAACCGGTGTAATCCAGAAAGAGCCTTTTGTCGTATTTGTCGGTCAGATAAAAGCTGTTGCCGGTAATCCCCTTGAAATTGATGACCGGCCCATCGCTGCCGGCCTCAGAGGTATGGTTGAACACCACGTCCATGATCACGCCGATACCGGCTTTGTGCAGCGCCCTGACCAGATCGCGAAACTCCCTAATGTGAGTACCCTGTTCCGGCGTCACGCAATAGCCCGGATGCGGGCTGAAAAAGCTGTGGGTACTGTAACCCCAATAGTTGGTCAAACCGCGCTCGGCGGTATGCGGCGGCACGTCCTGTTCGTCGAAGGCCATCGCCGGTAACAATTCGACGTGGGTGATGCCCAGTTTTTTCAGGTAGGGAATTTTTTCGATCAGCCCCAGAAAGGTCCCCGGATGCTTAACCTTGGCCGACGGATGCCGGGTAAAACCGCCGACGTGCAATTCGTAGACGATGACTTTCTCGCTGCGTATCGACAGCGGCGTATCCCCTTCCCAATCGTAATGGTCGTCGACGACGACACCGCGCATCGCGTGATAGCTATTGTCGCCGGGCACGCAGGCCGCGCCGCGCACCCACAACTTGTCGCTGACCGCTCGCGCCCAGGGATCGAGCAACAACTTGTCGCGGTCGAAGCGCAATCCCGTTTCCCGCGTCTGCGACGGGCCGTCCAAGCGCCAGGCGTACCAGGTGCCGACCGGTAATTCGACGACGAACACGTGCCAGGAAAAAAAGGTGTGGTGCTTATCGGTGGTTAACGGAATAATTTGGAACGGCTTTTCGCTGTCCGACTGAGCGAACAGCAACAGCTCCACGTAAGTGGCATGACGGCTGGAAATCGAAAAATTGACGCCCCCCTCGCCGACTTTGGCGCCGTGGGGATAAGGACTACCCGACTTCAAGTGGTATTGTTTATGCATTTCCTTGACCGAAAAAGTCCGAAAGCCCCGATTCTACTGCAATTCGGGCGATCCGGCCTATGCCTTGCGTAAATAGGCGACAACGAGTAGAGTCTTCGCAATTTGCCGATTTTGCCAAATACCGCACAATTCACGCAGTTGACAGCGAGTCGAAACCAACAATCCGATTCCTTATCGTCGCCGATGGCTTTTTCGCAGTCACCAACTCCTAGTCGCGCCCCGCTATCGGCCGAAGAATTACGCGAAATCAGTCTATCCATCAGCCGCCAATTCGCGCCGCGCCGCTACGAATCCGGGGTTCGGCGCGCGCCGACCGGCGGATTCTCGCCCAGCGAATTGCTGGAAATCAGTCAACAAATCAGCCGCGAATACGCGCCGCGCGCGCGCGGCAGTCAAGCCAGCCTGCTGCTGTTGCCGATAGACCCCCGCCACCTGCACGCATTTTGGCAATTGGACGCTCCGCCGCCCGCGACTTTGCCGAACCAGCCGGAATCCAGCCCGCTGACGCTGCGCATCTTCCGGCAAGCCCCAGCAACAAACCCGGCCGCCGACTCGCCGGCCCCCCCGGCCAGCGCGCCGGTCTGGTTCGACGTGCCGGTAGCCGCCGACGCCTCGCGGCAACGCATCGTCCTGCCCGAATACCTCGGCGGCGCCGCCGCCCACTACCGGGCCGTACTCGGCCGCTTGACCGGCGACCGGCAATTCAGTCCGCTGGCAATTTCCAACGATGCCGCGACCGCCGCGTTACCCGACGGCAATCACGATCTGACGCCGAGCGTCGCGCAATTCATGTTGCCGCTGCAGCTCGCGGCTTCCTCAACCCTGGCCGCCGATCCCGCGGCTCCGACTTCAGACGCCGATGACTAAAGGCTATCTCGCCATCGTTTTGCACGCCCATCTGCCCTATGTGCATCACCCCGAACACGCCAGTTTCTTCGAGGAAAACTGGCTGTTCGAGGCGATCACCGAATGCTATCTGCCCTTGCTGGGGGTATTGGAGCGGCTGCATTACGACCGGATCGCCTACCGCTTGACCCTGTCGCTGTCGCCGACCTTGATCACGATGCTGGGCGACGCCTTGCTGCAAAACCGCTACTTGCACTATTTGCAAGGCCGGGTGGAACTGGCCGAGCGCGAGGTGGCCCGCACCCGCGGCCTGCCCCAGTTTCAGGCCTTGGCCGAGTTTTATCTGCGGCAATATCAAGATGCGTTGTACCGCTACCGCGAGCGCTACCGTTGCGAATTGTTGCCGGCATTTCAGTTTCATCACGCCACCGGCAATCTGGAATTGACGACCACGGCCGCCACTCACGGCTTTCTGCCCTTGCTCAACGTCAGTCCGACCGCTGTCCGCAATCAAATCGGCGTCGGCCTGCGCTGTTTCGAGTCGCGCTTCGGCTTTCGGCCGCGCGGCTTCTGGCTGCCGGAATGCGGCTATTATCCGGGCCTGGAAGACGAATTGGCCGCCGCCGGCATCGACCATTTCTTCGTCGACAGCCATGCACTGATGACCGCCGCCAATACGGCGGGCCTGGGCGTCTACGCGCCGCTGGATAGCGGAAACGGCGTCGCCGCCTTCGGTCGCGATCCGGCCTCGTCGCGCCAAGTGTGGAGCGCGGAGCAGGGCTATCCCGGCGATCCGGATTACCGCGAGTATTACCGGGACATCGGCTTCGACCTGCCGCTGGAGTACGTCGCGCCCTACATCCTGGACCGCGAAACCCGCGTCAATACCGGCATCAAGTATTACCGTATCACCGGGCAGAACCAACCCAAGCAAGCCTATCAACCCGCTCAGGCCCACGCCAAGGCCAGACAGCACGCCGCCGACTTCGTGCGCCGCCGCCGCGAGCAAATCGCCGCGCTGGATGGCGAACTGTCGCAAGCGCCCATCATTGTCGCCCCCTATGACGCCGAGCTGTTCGGCCATTGGTGGTACGAGGGTCCGCTTTGGCTGGAACAGGTGTTACGGTTGGCGGCCGAATCGGATAGCGGCTTGACGACGGCCGCCTGCTCTGACTACCTTCAGCAACCGCTGCGCCACGGTATCGGCCGACCGGCCGCGTCGAGCTGGGGTGAACACGGCTATTCGAGCTATTGGCTGAACGAAAGCAACGACTGGATTTATCCGCTGCTGCACCGGGCCGCCGCCGAAATGGAAAAGCTCGCCAACGATCTGAACGGCCTCAAGATCACGCCGGCGCAAGAACGCGCGCTGAATCAGGCCGCCCGCTCGTTGCTGCTGGCGCAGGCCTCCGACTGGCCCTTCATCATGAAGGCCGGCACCACCGTCGATTACGCCAGAAAGCGGATCGCCGACCATCTGGCCCGCTTCAATTATCTGCACGACGCGATCCGCAAGAATCGCATCGACGAGCGATATTTGACAGCACTGGAGATCATGGACGATATTTTCCCCGACATAGACTTTCGCGATTACGCCGGCTAAGCCGGCATCGCGTCCCGGACCGCCGCGCCGGATTTCGCCAGCCCATCGCACCAGGAGCCCGGCATGGACCCGATACGCTTGCTTTACACCAGCAATACCGCCGGCGGCCGGGCCGGCGCGCGCCGTCAAACCTTAACCTTCCTGATCCTGGTCGCCGATCTGGACTACCGCAAAACCGTCGATGTGGTCTGGTGCGGCCACGACGGCGTCTGGCAACGCCTGCCCGCGAACTATCTGACCAAAACGCCGGAAGGCGGCGAAGTTTGGCATGCGGCGGCCGAATTCGGCGCCGAGGCAGGGTCGGCCTTGCCGGGCGGTATCCGATTTGCGCTGCACTACCGTTGGCCGGACGGCGAAGCCTGGGATAATAATCTAGGCCGCGACTATCAAACCCGCGCCGGCAGCGGCCATCATCTGGCCGACGATTTGGTCTTGCAAACCTTGACCTTGCCGACGGCCTTGGATCTGGAAACCGTCGAATGGCCTGTCGTGGTCGCGACCGACGCGACGCTGGACATCGACCACGTCAGCGTGCTTTGGAGCGGCGACGGTTGGCGGCGCACCCGGCAAGCGCCGTGCAAGGCGGCCGGCCGCCGCCGCAAACCGGTCGCGGGACCCGCGACCGGCCTGAAGCCGGCCCGGCTTTGGCACACGCGCTTGCGGATCGGCGAAGCCTTTCGCATCGAATATTGCATCGCCGCCCACACCCGGTCCCGCAGCTACTGGGACAATCGCGCCGGCCAAAACTACCGGCTCAGCCGGCCACCGCTACGGGTGCTGGTGTTGAATCTGCATTGTTATCAGGAAAACGATCAGGACCGCAAATTCAGCCAGATTGCCCGCGCCATCGACGACTGGCGGGCCGATTTGGTGTGCTTGCAGGAAGTCGCCGAGCATTGGAACAACGGCTACGGCGACTGGCCGTCCAACGCCGCCAACATCATTAACGCGCGACTATCTCGACCGTTTCACTTGCATTGCGATTGGTCGCATCTGGGTTTCGACCGCTACCGGGAAGGGGTCGCCATCCTCAGCCGCTATCCGCTGGAACGCCAGGAATCGCGCTACGTGTCCGACAGCAGCGATGTCTACAGCATACATTCTCGCAAAGTAGTCGCCGCCAACGTCACGCTGCCGCGCTTCGGCCGCATCGACGTATTCTCGGCGCATCTGAGCTGGTGGGAAGACGGGTTCGAAAGCCAATTCCGCCGTTTGGCGGCCTGGGCCGACGCCCGCCGCGACAGCGAGGTCTGCGGCACTCTGCTGTGCGGCGACTTCAACGTCGCGGCCGGCTCGATCGGCTACCGCTTGATCGTCGAAGGCAACCAATACCGCGATCAATATTTGGCGGCCAGCGCGCCCAATTTGTACCAACAAATCTACCGGGTCAACGATCCGCACTGGCATAACTACTTGGCGGAAGACTATCGAATCGATTACATTTTCATGAACAAGAGCGGCGCGCTCAAGGCCGTCGCCGCCAGGGCGGTCTTTACTGAACAGGACTACGGAAGGGTTTCCGATCATTGCGGTTATCTTTTCGAGTTCGAGCCCCGTTAACCCGTTTCATCGCTAGTTCGAGGTAGGCAATCACAGATGCAAGCAGCAGAACATTACGCTAGGCCGGTGTTCGGCAAACTGGGCGGTTACTTTCCGCGCGGCAACGATTTTCGGGAAAGCTTCGACATCCGTTGGGGCAAGCTCGATTTCGAGATGAATCACGGCATCGCGGCCAATTTGAAAGTGATTCTACGCGTGTACCGGGCCGAGATTTGCGAGACCTATATCGTCGATACCGACGCCTACGACATCGAATGGAACCGCCATAAACGCAGCACCCGCGACTTCTACGTGCTGCCCTACTCGCGCCAGTTCGGCAAGATTCACTGCATCAAGTTTGCGTTCATCGTCCATATCGGCGAACATTCGATCGCCTCCCGCCAGGAATACATCTTCATGGACGGCCAGCAACCCAGCGATCCCGAACCGCAGCATCGCCACATCGGCGACCATTGGGCGACGCCCAACCATTATCGTGCCCACGAACTCGATCCCAAGCAGTTACAAAGCGACGCCGACTGGTACGCCCAACGTTTCGACACACTCAATCTGACGCCGAAATTCACCAAGGGGCAACAGCACCACCCCTACCATCCCAAGCGCTACATCCACGACCACATCGACAAGACCATCGCCGCCAAGCATCATCAGCCGCGGCGGCTTTGCACGATCAAGGTCAGCGTCGATTGCATAGACGACCACGACTTCATCAACCACCTGATCCACGCCAGCCGCCAGGGCGTGCTGGTGCAATGCGTCGTCGATTGGCGCAAGATGACGCTGACCAACAGCGACAACTACGCACGCCTGAAACGGGCCGGCATCGAATTGGTCGGCGTGTTCTGCACCCCCAAGCATCATCTGATCGAAGTCGAGCCGGACATGCACACCAAGTTCGTGATCTTCAACGACGAGGACTGCATCCTCGGCTCGTTCAACATCACCTTCGACCGCTGGTGGGCCAACTGGGAATCGGGGATGAGCTTTCATTCGCAGGGCGTGTGCCGGCTGCTGGACAACATCTTCCAAAGCCAGCGCGGCGGCGTCATCCAAAAATACGGCATCGACCCGCTCAGCCCGTTCAATCTGCTGTACACCTTCGGCCGGCAAACCATGGCCAACGGCAAGGTCTACCGGCCGCATCACGCGATACTCGCCGAAATCCACCGCGCCCGCCGCTCGATCAAAGTCTGTCTGTTTCTGATCGGCGACCTGCTCGGCGACCACCACGACAGCGTGGTGTCGGCGCTGATCCAGGCCCGCGATCGCGGCGTGGACGTGCAACTGTTGCTGAACGGTCATCTGGCCCGCCAAGGCAAGATCGGCGTCGAGCGGCCAATGCGCGACGAACTGGCCCGCCCGCTGTTGCCGGCCGTGCAACGCCTGAAGGACGCCGGCATCCGGGTCGGCTTGGTTTACGGCCAAGACGATCTGCCGGTGCCCTACTCGCCGATACACAGTAAATACTGCGTCATCGACGATTACATCGTTATCGACGGCAGTTTCAACTGGTACAACACCTCGGTGTTCTCCCACGACCTGCTGGTGGTCGCCGCCAACCGCGACGTGGCCCAACCGTATTTGTTCGAATTCGAACAGATTCAAAGGTTGTTCAGGGTGTTTTATTGACGATACTTTTCCGCGATCGCGGACTCCGCGGCCCAGCCCGGTAAAACGGCGCTAAATCAAACGCAAGATCGCAAACAACGGGAGTCCGGGCCGCTTCGCCCGGACCACTCACGCGGACTTCCCTGACCATCCTAGACCCAGCAAAGCGGAAGCGAATAGATAAATGACGGACGGAATGGGAACAGCCGTGGGCGTCAATAAAAACGCGTGGGATTCATGTTGCGGATTGAAACCCGAACCCACAATTTGTCCCCGATCATTAATAGCCAAGGCTGTGACCAAATTCCAACCGGAATTGGCCGCGATTAGGCGGTTTAAGTCGGTCATGACGCCATTATCGTAAATAAAGGCATGCTCTTCCAAATCGCCGGTGGTGAACACATTACCGACGATTTGCCCGCTATCGTTGATGTCGTTGGCAACACTACCGATACCATACAGACTACCCAGGTCGTTCATGACGCCACTGTCGTATAGGAAGGCGTGCCCATAAAGTTCGCCGGGTACACTCGCGTAGCCTACCACTTGCCCTCTGCCGTTAATGCCTGTGCCGCCACTGGTGGGACCACCTAACGTACCCAGATCAGTCATCGTGGCGTTGTCGTACGCAAACGCATGTATTTCGCCGTTCGCGGTTTGAGCCCAACCAACGACTTGCCCGCTGTCGTTGATGTCGCTTGCTTCGCTCGAAGTTCCGCCCAAGGCGCCCAAATCGGTCATCACGCCGTCACTGTAAATAAACGCATGCTGGGCCTCGTCCAATGCATTGGACCAGCCTACCACTTGCGCCGCATTGTTGATGGCCAAAGCCAAACTATTCGTGCCGCCCAAGGTGCCGAATTCGGTGATTCCATTACCACTGTAGAGAAAGCCGCGAGAAGCCGTCATCGTCACATGGTTATCGCCAACGATTTGCCCGCTATCGTTAATACCGGTGGCGGCGCTGCCAAAATTGCCCGAGGCGCCTATATCGCTGATAACGCCGTTTCGAAACAAAAAAGCGCGATTAGTTCGATCGGCCGTCCGGGAATGACCCGCCACTTGACCGCTGTTATTGATGGCCGTGGCGGAACTACTAGTGCCACCCAGCGTACCTAGGTCCGTAACAGTGTATGTAGCCGCTTGAACGGGCGTGGATTGCAGCGAAAGCCCAAGCAACAAAGTCAGTAGAGTCTTAGCGTTTTGCATAGTGTTACTCCTACGCGTTTTTGAAAACAAAAACAGCGGCGTCACTTAAGAAAAACGTTCCGCCCTTAATAGCGAGAACGCCGTCAGATGAACTACAACTAACTGAAAAAATTGGAATATTTGGAAGCTTGACGATCGGTTGGTGACTCCAAAAAACAACAAAACTCGAATTTCGGTGACTCAAGCCAAGCCGTATACCTAACGGCTAGGAATTGTAGTTCAAGCTATAGGACAAATTGAGCGATTTCACAAACTCCAACTCGAAACGTTCACCTATCTCAGGTTTCCAACGCCCGGATCGGCGCAATATCAGACCGTTCCGCAGCTATTCGAACCTTAAGCGTCGGCGGCTACTCAAGCGAAAAATTTAAGCAGTTCAAACCAAACTCGACACACCGCGCCTATCGATTCGCCCGCCAGTCCGGCCGCTGCCGGACTCAAACCAACGTCCCATCCACTATCCTGACTTGCCTTCCGGCCCGCGCGCCCAGATTGGGATCGTGGGTGATGACGACCAGCGTGACGCCCTGCCGATTCAGGTTTTCCAGCAGTTCGACGATTTCCAGGCCGGACTGGCTGTCCAGGTTGCCGGTCGGCTCGTCGGCCAACAGAATAGCCGGGCGCATGATCATGGCTCTGGCGATGGCGATACGCTGCAACTGGCCGCCGGATAACTGGTTGGGCTTGTGCGCGGCACGGTCGGCCAAACTCACCGAGGCCAGCGCCTCGCCGACCCGTTCCCGGCGTTGCTTGGCCGGAATGCCGGCCAGGATCATCGGCATTTCGACATTTTCGGCGGCGGTCAGGCGCGGGATCAGATGAAAAAACTGAAACACGAAGCCGATGTTATCGCGCCGGGTTCGCGCCAGTTCGTCATCGCTGAGTTGGGTGACATCCCGGCCGTTCAGCCAGTAGCTTCCGGCGCTGGGCTGATCCAGCAGGGCAATAATGTTCAGCAAGGTCGATTTGCCGGAGCCGGACGGCCCCATCACCGACAAGTAATCGCCGCGCGCCACGTGCAAATCGATGCCGCGCAAGGCTTGCACGGTTTGTTCGCCGACCTGGAATTGCCGGCCGATGCCGCTCAGCCGTATCACTCGACGACCTTGACCCGCGCGCCGGCCTTAACGCCTTCCTTACCCAGCG
This sequence comes from Methylomonas sp. MS20, assembly GCF_050275925.1. Lineage (NCBI taxonomy): Bacteria > Pseudomonadati > Pseudomonadota > Gammaproteobacteria > Methylococcales > Methylococcaceae > Methylomonas > Methylomonas sp. MS20. The sequence goes on along the minus strand of NZ_CP189962.1, from coordinate 963,003 downwards.
ACACGACTACTCGCTCGCCGGCTTGCAGGCCATCCAGCACTTCGGTATAGCTCCAGTTGGACAAACCGGGTTTGAAGCCGCGCTCGCGCAAGATGCCGTCGGCATCTATCGTCAACACCCGGTTATTTTCCAGAATGGCTTCGGCCGGCAGGCGTAGCGCGCTTTCCTTACGGTTCAGCAACACCTCGATATCGGCGCTGTAACCGGGCATCAGTTCGGCCAGATCTTTCGGGTCTTTCATGGTGACTTCGACTTCGACGGTGCGGGCTTGCTTTTCCTTTTCCAACACATAGGGCGCGATGCGGCTGACCACGCCCGAGCAGCGCTTGTCCGGAAAAGCGTCCAACGACACGCAAGCGGTCATGCCGGTCTTCAGCGCGGCGGCATCGACCTCGTCGATCGGCGCCGACACGATCAAACAACTCAAGTCCAGCAAATCGATCGGCGGCAAGGTTGGAATGCCGGGCGGCGACGGCGTGACGAATTCGCCGAGCTCGGCATTGACTTCGGCGACGGTGCCGTCGAAAGGCGCCTTGACCAAGGTGCGTTGGATGGCGGCCTCGGCGACGCCGAGCTGGGCTTGCGCCACATCGACCGCCCGTTGCGCGGCCTTGCAGCCGGCCCGCTGGGCTTTGCCGCCGGTCACCGATTTGTCGACTTGTTCCTCGGAAACAATTTGGTCGCGCCGCCCCAAGCGGCTGATCCGGGCCGCTTCGCGCTCGGCGCCGCCGGCCAGTTGGCAGGCTTGCTCGGCGGCGGCAAGGTTGGCAGCGATTTGGGCCTGCTGCAACGCGGCCTGGGCGTGTAAATCCTGGTTCCAGACTTCCAGCAATACCTGGCCTTGCCGAACCTTATCGCCTTCCCGCACGTGCAGCTTGGCGACCTGACCGCCGGTGGCCGGCGCCAGATAGGCGCGCCGGCAGGCCTTGACCGTGCCGACCCGAGTGTTGGCGACCGTGGCGCGCACCTCGCCCTCGGCCAATGTATAGACTTCGACATCGATCGGCGCCGGCTTGCGGTTGGCCAGCCAAATCGCGCCAGCCACGGCCAGCAAGGTCGCGGCGATCGGAATTTTGTATTTCATCTTTAAGAACCGCTGGGAAATGGCCGTCTAGCCTACCTCGGCACAGACTATTTGCCCAGCGCCAAGACTAAGCAACCGACTGAGCCGGCGGCTCACTGGGCCAGCAAGCGCCCAGCCAGCCGGGCGCCTGCGGTATCGACGCGCCCGGCGTAACTGAAAATGGGCAATCCGGCGAACAGTTTGTCGCCGTCGCGGCGCATCGCGGCCTTGGCGTTGGCGTAATCCTGCTGCCAGCGCGGCGCGAATTCGTTGCTGTCCTGGGCGGTCTCGCCGGCGCCGCCGGCCAGAAACAGTTCGCGAAGGCCGGCGCCGGGATTGACGAAGGCCGCCAGTTGCGCGGCTTGCCAGCGCGACTTTTCGGCGCCGCGCTGCCAATCCAACGGACTGAGCGATTGCCGGGCGCAAGCGTCCTTCATCCGCGTCAACAGGCTTTCCGAGCTGGCGGCCAAAAACAGACTACCGCCGGCGCATTCGGCGCTGAGATCGGGATTTTTCAGATATTGGACGTAGGCGGCGCTGGCTTGCGGTTGGCCCGGATTGGCGACGATCACGCCGACCGCGCCGGCCGGACTATCGGCATTGAAGTCCCAGATCAGCGCGATGCCGGCCGGCTCGGGACTTGGCGGCGCCGTTGCCGGCCCGTCGGTCGCCAAGCCGCGCCAGTCGTCCAGTGTCCAGGTCGGCGGCAGTGCCAGGCTGGCGGCGACGCCGGCGAACGCGTCGTGCGGCATGCTGGCCAGCACGCCTTCGAACAATTGGCCGTGCAAGCGGGTTTGCCAAAGCGCCGGCGGCAATTGCAACACGCCGAGTTCGCCTTCGGTCAGCGCGAAATCCCAACGCAACGGATATTCGGCCGCGCCGACGAACACCGGCAGCAAATGCCCGACGAAGGCTTCGGCGCGCAGGGTTAGGCTCAACGGCGCGGCGCCGGCTTGGGTTTGCGGCGCGACGCTATCGATCACGTTCAGAAGAGCTTCCAAGCCTTGCGCGAGATACACCCTGCCCTGATATTCGGTAAAAAACAGCTTTTGTGGGCCAATCCGGGTTTCCAAGATAGGCTGGGGCAACTTGCCGACCCGATAGCCGCTGGCCGCCAACAAGCCGGCCAGCGCCGGCATGGCCCGGTCGCTGTAGCGGCTGGCGCTACGCCGATAACTCAGCACCCAGCCCTGGCTGGCATGAGCCATGTCGTAATGCAATTCGGCGTCGGCGCCGAGCGCGTCGCGTAGCAGTTGTTGCAGAAACTCGCCTTGCAAGCCATCCAGGTTGAGCTGCTCGGCCCTCACCTTCAGGCTTTGCAGCAATCCGAAAAACAAGCCATGCACGAAGCGGTCGTCGGCCAAGGCTTGCAGTCGCGGCTGGCGGTCCCACCAATTCAAGAAGGCCGCGCCGTCGTTGAAACGCAGGGTCAGCGCCACCGGATGTTTCTTGACGTACCACGCGGCCCGGCGCGGGCAATCGCCGGCGCGCGGCACGCTGGCATCGACGGCGGTCGCTGAGGCGATATCGCCGCCGCTCAAGGCCGGACAGCGTTCGTCGCCTTCCGGCGCCGGCTCGCCGTTGGCCACCCGCGAACCCTCGGCCACCAACACGTTGCCGTCGGCGTCGGTCAATTGCACGGCCAAATCCAGCATCGGTAACCCGGCTCTGGTCAATTGCCCCAGCGGTTTTTCGGTCAACTGCCGGTAAGCGACGACGCCGGCCGTCACGACCAGGGCTGCGGCGGCGGCCATCGCGGTCAGGCGTTTTGCGGGCGTAAGCGGTTCCATTCGTACACTCCTAGAAAATACGGATTCTCCGGCCGGGGTATCCAGACCGGATCGGGCGATTCCAACAATTCGGCGATTCTGACCACCCGCACCTGCCCGTCGGCACCCAGGGCACCGTTATGGTAGACGGCCAGATCCTCGGCGCGGCCGGCGGCAAACAGCATCAAATGATAGGGCTCGTCGTTAATCAAGGGCTTTTGATAGACCAGTAAATCGCCGTTTCGCGCCGCCGCCAGGTCGCGGGATTTCAGCCGAAAGTTGTAGCCGATCAACGTCTCGGCGTCGGCGAAATGGCCGTAGCGCGGCAAACCGTTCCCGATGCCGGTTTGCCAGATTTGCGGATAAGCGGGCAGCACCTGCCTGGCCTGCTCCGATACCGGCGGTAAATTCAGCTTGGCCGGCACGCCCAATTTGGCGGTGCGAGCGGCGTCGCGCGGTTCCAGCGCGGTGCGGTAGGCAAAGCGCACCAGGCCGGCGCAATCGCGTTGCTTGGTTTCCCACAGGGGGCTGAATTTACGGGCTTGCAGCAGAGCCACGTCGGTAACGACCTGACGCAACGCCTGTTCGTCTTGCGGCGGCAGGTAACCCAGCTCCGCGCCGCCACTGTCCTCGCCTTCGCGTTTGGGTTCGTGCTTGATGTAGTCGCGCACCTCGGCGGGCATGTCGCGCTCGGCGTCCTGGCCCGGCACGTAGATTTTCGCCGGCCGGCGATTGCCTTGAATCACCACGTAGGCCAGGGTTTGGGTTTCGCCTGGCCGGGCCAGCGGCTTTTGCACCCGACGCCGGCTTTCGCTGGGCAAACCTTCGTCGAGAATAATGTCCAAATTCGCCAGAGTATGCTGCACCGCACCGCCCGGCCAGTAATTGGTGTCGATGCGGAACACCCCGACCGGCGGGGCCGGATGGACGTACAGATAAGGCCCGTAACCGGCCTGGTCGAAATTGTCGCCATTCTGGTTCAGAAAGAAGATACCGCCGCTGGTCGAGTTGGTATCGGCCCAATAAACGTGGGTATTGTCGGGCTCGTAGATATGCAAATCGGTGTAAACACCGTCGCTGTCGCTGGTCAGCACCACTTTCAACGGAATCGGCGCGATCACCGCGTCCACCGTCGTCGAGGCTTTAGCGACGCCGGCGGCGTTGGCGCATTCGGCGATCACGGTGTTCTTGCCCTTGGCGGCCGGGAAGGCACGGGCGAAACCGCCGTTGACGTTGCGCACGTAGTAGCGCACGCCGTTGATGTTGACCACCACCGGGTCGGCGGCCGGATCGGAACAAGTGCCTTCCACCTTGATCTGCAAGCCGCTGGTCCAACCGCCGGCCGGTTGGCTCAACGTCAGCGTCGGCGGCTGGCTGGCATCGGTCGGCAAGGGCCGTTGCTGGCCGCGCCGGGCCAGAATGTCGGAATCGTCGCTGGGCGTGGCTTGCGCGGCGGCGGCAAACGCCAGCGCTAGCCATGGCGCCCCCCAGCGGCGCCGGCCTTTGAACCTAGAAATGTGCCGCATATTAGCCTCCGGCCGGAATTGATCTAAACGTTCGAAATGTAGCAACGATTCGGTCTAACGGCAAATCCAAGCTTGAGACCGGCAAATCCGCCGTTGCAATTCCTTGCTACAATGCCGGCCGAATTGTGCAACCGGTTGGGAACATCATGCGCTTATTATTGGTGGAAGACGATGCAATCTTGGGTGACGGCATCAAGGCCGGGCTGACACTGGAAGGCTACGCGGTCGATTGGCTGACCGACGGCGCCCAGGCCGACGAAGCGCTGAAATTGAACCACTACGATTTGATCGTGCTGGACCTGAATCTGCCGCGCATGGACGGCATGACGGTCCTGAAAAACCTGCGCCGCCGCAAGGACGGCACGCCGGTGTTGCTGTTGACCGCCCGCGACGGCGTGGCCGAACGAGTGGCCGGGCTGGACAACGGCGCGGACGATTATGTCGCCAAGCCCTTCGATCTGGCCGAAATCTGCGCCCGACTGCGGGCCTTGGCGCGCCGCCACGAAGGCCACGCCCAACCGTTGATCGAGCACAAGGGCGTCACCATCGATCCGGCCGCGCATCAGGTGTTTTTCCAAGGTAAGCCGGTCGATCTGGCGCAAAAGGAATTCGAGGTGCTCAGCTATTTGCTCGGCCATCTCGGCCAGGTGATTTCCCGCGCCCGCCTGGAAGAAGCGCTGTACGCCTGGGGCTCGGAAGTCGAGAGCAACGCTGTCGAAGTCCACATTCACCATTTGCGCAAAAAGCTGGACGCTGGCCTGATCCGCACGATACGCGGCGTCGGTTACATCGTCGATCACGACTGATGACCCAACGCTGGCGGCTGGCGCCGCGCTCGCTGAAAAAGCAACTGCTGTTCTCGCTGCTGTCGGCCCTGCTGCTGGGCTGGAGCGTCAGCGCCTATCTGAATTACCAACGCACCCGCGACGAAATCGCCGAATTGTTCAACGCCGAGCTGGCGCAATCGGCGCGGGTGGTGCAGGCCTTCGTCGACAACATGCTGCGGCTGCGCGCGCTGACCAAATTGTGGGAGCGCGAGAAAACCCCGGAATTGTTCGACACCCCTATCCTCGGCCACAAATACGAACGCAAGATTGCCTTCCAACTGCGTTCGATCAAGGACGGTCTGGTATTGCGCTCGGAAAGCGCGCCGGAATTCGCGCTGTCGCTGACCCGCAACGGCTACAGCGAAACGGTACTGGACGGTCAGCTCTGGCACGTGTTCAGTTTGAGCAGCGAGAACGGCGATTACGTGATCCACGTCGGCCAGCGCGACGACATCCGCCGGCAACTGGTCGAAAGCATCGCCGGCCAGCAAATCATCGGCGTGCTGATTGCTCTGCCGGTACTGGGCTTGGTGATTTGGCTGATCGTCAGCCGCACCTTGCGGCCGATCAACCGGCTGAAGGACGAACTGGCCAGCCGCGAGGCCGACTTCCTGCAACCGCTGGCCTTGGACGCCTTGCCCGAGGAAATGCTGCCGGTGGTCAATCAGCTCAACGCCTTGCTGGCGATGCTGGAACAGGCCTTCGTTAACGAACGTAATTTCACCTCCGACGCCTCGCACGAACTGCGCACGCCGTTGGCCGGCCTGCAAACCCAACTGCAAGTGGCGCAAAAAGCCGTCGATCCGGCCATGCGCGACCAAGCCATCGCCAAGGCCCAACAGGCCGTGCTGCGGATGACGCATTTGGTTCAGCAATTGTTGACGCTGGCGCGGGTGCAACACCATAACGCCGGGATCGATTTGCAAAGCGTGGACATTCATCAAGTGCTGGCCGACACGCTGGCCGATCTGGAACCGTTAGCCCGCGCCAAGCAAATCGATCTGGAATTGCGCGGCGACGCCAAATTGGCGGTCACGGCCAATCCGCAATTGTTGCAAATCCTGCTGCGCAATCTGCTGGACAACGCCATCAAATACACCCCGGCCGGCGGCGCGGTGCTGGCGTCCTGCCGGCTCGAAGCCGGCCGAGTCGCGGTCTGCGTCGACGACACCGGCCCCGGCGTCGCCGACGCCGAACTGGCGCGCCTGACCCAGCGTTTCTACCGCTGCGTCGAAACCGCCCAATCCGCCGAAGGCAGCGGCCTAGGCCTGTCCATCGTCCAGCGCATCGTCGCGCTGCACAGCGCCGACATCGCTTTCGGCCGCTCGCCGATGGGCGGCTTGCAGGCGCGGTTGATACTGAATCGGATCGTTTAAGGTATTCCGGACAACTAGGCTATTCGTTGACCGCAATCCTGGGCGGGCCGCATAGAACACTACGAACGACGAACCTGAAACCGCCGTGCTTTCCTGTTTGGAGGGTTGGTGGAGATTGGAGGGGAGTGATCGTTGATGTCTATCGTTTGAGCCAAAAAGGTACGCGGTGCGTACCCTTGGCTGGAATTTAGCGTTCCAAAACGAACCGAGCATTCAGTTCCCGCAGAAACTGAAACGTGTCCAGGCACGGCACGCCGAATTGGCGGCAAATGTTGGGAACTTTGACTTTCTTGGTATTGGGTGCCAGCAACGCTTCGTGGGTGACTACTGTCGCACCCAGGGTTTTGGCTTTAGCGATGAGCCAGGGATCGGCTTTGGCTAAGAAGTTGTCGCGGTTACCCGAGTTATAGTCGCCGGCTGCGACACTTTGGACAATTTCGGAAAACATCGCCTGGGTTTCGGTGTCGTCGTTGTCGATAAAATGTTCTGGGCGGGCCTTGGCCCAAGCGGCCAGTTCGTCGTCACCGTCTTTGAGTTCCTTGCCTATCATCTGAACGCTGGCGACCAAACCCAGTTGAAACTGATGATCCAGCCAATCCCAATAAGCCGGGCAGATGTCCATGCCGTAATAGAAATTCTTGGCTTGAATGTAGGTATTTGAGTCCAGAAGATATTTCAAACGCCCAACTCCTTGGCAAAAGTGGCGATTTTGTCGGGTTTGATGCCGCCCAACAACTGGCTGGCTTCACGGAGTAACAATTGGCCGCTGAGAGCCTCGCTAACGACCGCACGGGAAAAACGCTGGCTAATTTGGGCTTTTTTGGTGCGGTAATAACCGGGGCCACCACCTTCGTCGTTCCGATCTTGATACGCCGCTTGCTGAGCGTTGATGTAACGCTGGTATTCGTCCGGTGTGATGAAATTTAGCGTCAGCGCGCGACGCGCCAATGCCCAGGTGCTGACGTGAAAATGCGCTTCCAAAGTCGGTAAATTAAACTGCCAATTTTTCTGACCCTGCTGCCATAGGGGTTGAAATTCAGTAGCCGGGACTAAAAACTCGGCGGCGACGGCGTTACAAAGAACCTCTTCTTCTCGGTGGGTTTGCGTGCTAGCGTCGGAAATGCCGGACTGGCCGATCCAGATATGGCACAGTTCGTGGACCAGGGTAAACAGCCGTGCACCCAAGGCATCGGCTTGGTTGACGAATATGATCGGCGCATAGTCGTCAGCGATTGCAAAACCGCGAAACTCTTCGACACGTAACGGCCGCGTGTAGTGGCCTAAATCACTTTGGCGCATCACTAAAACCCCGACAGACTCGATACGGTTAACCAAATCGCGGTAATAGTCTTCCCAACTGCCGCGTTGCGGATGAATGCCGACACCAAGCGCGGTGCGCATGTCGTGGACGATGGTGGTTACCCCATCTTTGACGGCAAAGCGGCCAACAATAGGATTTGGACCGACAAAATGTTGTTGCAGGTAATCTTTGTACCATTCCTGGCGCTGTTGCATCAGCTTGATAAGGTCGAGCAATTCGGCGCTGAATTTGCGGTTTGCTTGGCCTTCGACGGTTCTTAAATCGGGAATCGGCAATTCGTCGATTGGCGGCTGGACCAGAAACAAATAGCCGAACGGGATATGTGCTTTTTCAGCGTAAGTCATAGCCTGCTTGAAAGTCAAAGGCCGATGGCCGGATTCCCATTCGCTGAGCTTGTCTGGGCTGACACCGCATTTCCGCGCAAATTCAGGCACGGCAATGCCGGAGCGCTCGCGCGCCCAGGTCAGCATGGTCGTGTTGATGTTGGCGGTGGTCATAGGCCTATTTTTTCTTCTAAAAATTAGGTTATTAAAACATTTCTAAAAAATTGTCGACACCGCATATCGAGATTCGTTTTGTATGGATGTCGCTTACCGAAACGGCGAGATCGGTAGGCGTGATTCTAGGCAATAGTTTCTACCTTAGTAGAAGCGCGGGCGGGGAAGTCGGCAGTTTCAAAAAAGTGACTGGCCATGCGGTCGGATCGTTTTTAAAATGACCAGCCTGCCCCGCGTCGAGCGGCTTGGAAGCGCGATATGCTGCTGCGTCCGGATTTCGCGGCAAACCGAATCATCGTCAGACCGGCCTCCTCTATCCCGCTAGTGCTGCAGCGAAGTCATGCGAAAACTTCCCCGGTTGTACAGTCTAAAAGACGATTGGCCGGCTATCCCTTCCTCGGTGGACATTGTCTCGGTCGAAACCCACAAAAGCGCCGCTCGACCCCATCCCCGCTCTTCGGATATTCAGCTTTGCCCGCCAATGTGGTCTAATCAGCGCCCCATTCCATTTCCGGAAGTACCACCGATGCCGCTCGGCCGATTGTTCCGCACCGCCGCCCTGTTGAGCGCCGCCGTCTTGACGGCCTGCGACAACGCATCCGAGCGCGATGCCGGCGGTGTCGCGAACGTGATAGGCACGGCGCCGGAACCGGTGCAAATCGTCGATTTCGCGGCATTGGGCTTGCAGGGACTGCGGAGTTTCGACGTGCAGGCCAACGGCGCTAAAGTGCATGCGGCGTTTATCGCCGACGGCGGCGATCCGCGCCAGCCCTACATCGGTTATCTGCATTCGGAAGACGGCGGCCGGCATTGGTCGGCGCCGGTGGCGCTGGCCGGGCAATTTCAGCGGCCGGTGGAATCGAAAACCGGCAACGATATTCAAGTGGCCGCCAGCGGCGACAATGTAGTTCTGGTTTGGCAAGTCAGCGGCGAGATTCCAGGCATGGGCCCGCTGTTCGTGGCACGTTCGGCCGACGGCGGCCAAAGCTGGCAAGCCGGCGCCAACCCGACCGGCAGCGACGTCGACCAATCCCACCACGATCTGGCGGCCGACGCGGCCGGCCGTTTTCATCTGGTCTGGCTGGACGACCGCGACGAGAACGGTTATCAGGGCGTGCGCTACGCCCGCTCCGACGACACCGGCTTGCATTGGCAAGCCGCGCAAAGCGTGGACGACAGCAGTTGTTCGTGTTGCTGGAACCGGATCGCGGCGGCGCCGGACGGCAAGATCGACATTCTGTACCGCGACATGGAGCCGCGCGACATGGCGCTGGCGCAATCCACCGATGCCGGCATCAGCTGGCAACGCAGTGCCGCGGTCGGCGGCTTCGGCTGGAAATTCGACGGCTGTCCGCACAACGGCGGCAGCCTGGCCTACGCCGACGACGCCAGCCGGCACGCGCTGGTGTGGACCGGCGCGGACCAACAGATCGGCCTGTATCATTTGCAGTCGGCCGACGGCGGCGCGAGCTGGAGCGCGCCGCATCGGCTGGGCAACGGCATGAGTCCGTTCCACGCCGATCTGGCCGCCGGCGCGGAGCGCTTGCTCGCGGTTTGGGACGCGCTGGGACCGGCGGGCTCGAAAGTGTATCTGGCCGAGTCCGCCGACCACGGCACGAGTTGGACGCCGGGCCGCTTGCTGTCGGCGCCGGCCGCCTCGGCCGGTTTTCCGCGCATCGTCGCAACCGGCCAGGGCTGGCTGGCATTGTGGTACGAGCAACAACCGGGTTCCGCCAAACAATGGCGGGCCGCGTTGATTCATTAGATTTTTGTCATTCGAGAGGTAGTCATGCCCAAGTCGCACATTACAACAATAATAAAGGCCGGCCTGGTGGCGACGGCACTGTTGAGCCCGTTGTCGGCGCTCGCGCACGCCATCCTGGTGAAGTCGCAACCGGCCAAGGACGAGGAAGTCAAGGAAGCGCCGAAACAAGTGGATTTGTGGTTCAACGATCCGGTCCGTAGCGAATACAAAGCCTTGGCGGTCATCGACGCCGCCGGCAAGCGCGTCGATAATCACGACGTCGAACAAAGCCTGACCGACGGCTCCCATATTCACGCCACGGTCGCCAACTTGGCGCCGGGCAAGTACACGGTCCGCTATCGGGTGGTGTCGGAAGATACGCACATCGTCACCGGCAAATTCGATTTCACCGTGAAACCATAATTCCCAGGCAAGCCCATGACCCGTTTTTCCTTTTCCTTGACAGCCGCGCTGCTGGCCGCGCTGCCGCTATTGAGCGGCTGCGATAAACTCGGCTTCGGCGCCAAACAATCCAACGCCTTGGGCAATCGCCCCGATCTGGATTGCATCATCGCCAACGACTTTTACGCGGTGCATTTCAGTGCTTATATCCAGCCGGAAAAAACCGATAACGCCGCCGACGCCAAAGCCGCCTTCGTGCCGTTTTGTCAGCAAATCCCCCGCGCCGGCAAGATGTTTTTCACCGCCGATTTGATCGACCGCGACATCCGCGCTACCCCGATCGGCGTGAAACTGGTTGAAGTCGAAAAGACCGGCCAACAGCCGCCGAACGATATCCGCGAGATCCGTACCGTCGCCGAGTTTCCGGCCAAACTCTATCCGCGCGGCGCCGTCGAGGCACAGGCCGATGTCGATAAAACCGGCGACTACGTGCTGTACTTTTTAATCGGCGATGCGATCGAGGAAGACGACAAATTTCGGGTGCCGCTGGAAGTCGGCGTGGCGCCGGCCGGCGCCCAACCGCCGCTGGTGCTGATCGGCGGCAGCGTTGGCGGATTATTGTTGGCCGGATTTGGCGTGTGGTTTTTTCTACGCAAGCGCAAACCGAGCCCGCCATCCGAAGGCCAGGAGAATTAACGCGATGCGTCAGCTAAACCTATGTTTTCAGCCGGCATGGCTGATTCGCACCCTACTAGTCTGCTGGCTGTTGACGCAATCCGCCTGGGTTGCCGCCCACCCGCCGGGTTTAAGTTCGGTCGACGTCGTGGTCAAACCCGACGGCGTCATCGCCAAGGTGACGTTCGCGCTACAAGACATCGAGGCCTTCTCGCCGATGGACAGCGATCTGGACGCCGAAGTCAGCGACGCCGAGCGCGAGGCGGCCAAACCCGCCGTCGCCAAATTATTGGCCGATCAATTTCGACTTCTGGACGGCAATGCCGTGCTGGCGCCCAGCGAACCGGGCCGGGTCGATTACGACGAGCAAAACAACGCCCACGTCGAGTTCCATTTCGGACCGCTAAGCTCGGGCCGACTGACGCTGCAATCCGCGTTTCTGGCTTCGCTGCCGGACGGTCATCAGCAATACCTGACGGTCAAGGACGGCAACGGCAAAACCTTGGCGGAAAAAATGTTGGGTAAAAACGACGCCAGCCTGAGCGTCGAGTTGACGGCCGGCGCGGCGCAAGCCGGCGGTGGCGCTTGGCTGACGGCCTTCGCCGACTTTTTTAAGCTGGGCGTCGAACACATTCTGACCGGTTATGATCACTTGCTGTTTTTGTTTGCATTGCTGGCGGTCACCCACAATTTCTGGCCGGCGCTGAAAATCATCACCTTCTTCACGATCGCCCATTCGATCACGTTAGCGCTGGCCGGCTTGAACTTGGTCGAGCTGCCGAGCAGCTTCGTCGAACCCTTCATCGCCGCGACGATTATTTATGTCAGCGCCGAGAATCTGATACGCGGCGACCATCCCAAGGGCCGCGAATGGCTCACTTTCGGCTTCGGCCTCGTTCACGGCTTCGGTTTTGCCAGCGTGTTGCGGGAAATGGAGATTTCCAGCAGCGATACCGGCATCTTGTTGCCGCTGCTGTCGTTCAACCTAGGCATCGAGACCGGCCAGATCGCGGTCGCCGCGATCGTGTTACCGATCATCTGGTGGTTGAATAATCAAATCGCGATCGCCGACAGATTTTTGAAAAGCTGTTCGGCGGCGGTGTGCATGATGGGCGCTTACTGGTTGTTGGAACGTACGGTTTTATAGCGCCGAAAGGGACGGCGGGCAGACGCGGCGCCCGCCGTCGTCCCCGGACACTTCGGCCGGTTTTCCGGGTTGACGGCCAAGCCGAATACACCGCAAACTAGGCGATCGCGCGGGCGCCTGGATTGGGCCTTCGCCCATCGGACAGGAGCTTAAGCCCAGTGATTAAAAAAATCGAGGTCGGCGATCTGCGGCCTGGCATGTACGTCCACGATTTGAACCGCGACTGGTCCGAGCATCCGTTCTTGCGCAACCGGTTTAAGCTGGCGTCGGCGCAAGATGTCGAAAAAATCGCCGATTTGGGCTTGCGTTACGTATACATCGACACCGACAAAGGCGACGACTTGGCGCCAAGTGGCGACTCGAACCAATTCACGCCGGCTCAGACCAGCGAAATCCATCGCAGCGCCGCTATCGAGCCTATCGTGGCGGCGGTGCCGATCGCGGAAGAACTGCGCCAAGCCCGCCACGTCTACCACGAAGCCCATTCCATAGTGCGCGACATGTTACAGGATTGCCGATTGGGCAAGCAGGTGGCGCTGGAACAAGCCCGCCCAGTGGTCACGGCGATTACCGAGTCGATTTTCCGCAATCCGGATGCCTTGGTCAGCTTGTTGCGCTTGAAGCGCGCCGATCAATACACGTTCCAACATTCGGTCGCGGTCGGCACATTGCTCATCAGTTTTTGCCGGGCGCTGAACATCGAGCGGGCCGAAATCGAATTGGCAGGCATGGGCGGACTGTTACACGACATCGGCAAGATGCGGATTCCACAGGAGCTACTGAACAAAGCCGGCAAATTGACGAGCGCCGAATTCGAAATCGTCAAGGGCCATGTCGAGGCCGGCCGCGGTCTATTGGAAAACACTTTCGGCATCTCGCCGATATCGATCAGCGTCGCGGCCGAACACCACGAACGTTACGACGGCAGCGGCTACCCGCTGGGCTTGATCGGCGAGCAAATCAGCCGCTTCGGTCAGATGGCGGCCATCGTCGACGTATACGACGCTTTGACTTCGAACCGGGTCTACCACAACGGTACCGAACCGACCGCCGTGCTGAAAACCTTGCTGGAGGGCGGCGGCAGCCATTTCAATACCCGTTTGGTGCACCAGTTCATCCGCACGGTCGGCATCTACCCGGTGGGCACCCTGGTCAAATTGGAGAGCGACGAGTTGGCCGTGGTAGTCGAGCAACATCGCGAAGACTTGCTGCATCCCAAGGTCAGGACCATATTCGATGCCAGACAACGGCGTTTTATCAAACCGCGCGACTACGATTTGGCGAAGCCGAGTTGTAACCGGCGGATATTAAGTTTTGAAATGCCGGGCCGGTGGCGGATAGAACCGACGGCTTATTTGCGGCAATAGCGGCGGAGGGCAAAAAAGGAGCGGAGCGAGCCGGCCTGTGAGGACACCGCCCGCCCCGCGTTTAGCGATTATGCGTCGTAGTTGGCGCTGGCGAATTCCCAGTTGACCAAGGCCCAGAACGCTTCCAGGTATTTAGGACGCAGGTTGCGGAAGTCGATGTAATAAGCGTGTTCCCAAACGTCGCAGGTCAGAATGGGAGTTTGACCTGCGGTCAACGGGCAACCGGCGTTACTGGTGCTGACCAGCTCCAAACTACCGTTGGCGTTTTTCACCAACCAAGCCCAGCCGGAACCGAAGGTGGTCACCGCGCATTTGGTGAACTCTTCCTTGAATTTGTCGAACGAACCGAAGGTGCGGTCGATCGCGTTGGCCAAACCGCCGGTCGGCGCGCCGCCGCCGTTCGGCGACAGGCTGTTCCAATAGAAGGTGTGATTCCAAATTTGGGCCGCATTGTTGAAGATGCCGCCGGAGGATTTTTTGACGATTTCTTCCAGCGTCAGACCTTCGAACTCGGTGCCGGGTACCAGATTGTTCAGATTGGTCACGTAGGTTTGGTGGTGTTTGCCGTAGTGATACTCGATGGTTTCCACGGAAATATGCGGCGCCAAAGCGTCTTTTGCGTACGGTAATGCAGGTAATTCAAAAGCCATCTTCTTTCTCCAGAGTGATTGAACAGCAGCAACTTATTAGGCTCCGGAAGTACCTTCGCCTAATTACCCAGCATTATAATAAAGAATTATCACAGATCACCATCTAATCGCAGGGGAATAGGCATGGCGCTTGAGATTGAGCATAAATTTTTGTTGGCGAACGACGATTGGCGAGCGGAAGTCGAGCATTCGGTGTCCTACCGGCAAGGCTATTTGAGCGGCAGTCCGCTCAGTTCGGTGCGGGTACGCGTCTCGGACACTCAAGCCTGGCTAAACATCAAAAGCGCGACGATAGGCACCCATCGCCACGAATTCGAATACGAAATTCCGCTGGCCGACGCCAACACGCTATTGGATGAGTTGTGCCACAAACCGTTAGTCGAGAAAACCCGCCATTTCGTGCGCCGTAATCCGCACCTGTGGGAAATCGACGAATTCATCGGCGACAACCAAGGGCTGATCGTCGCCGAAATCGAGCTGTCGCAAATTGGCGAATCCTTTGAAAAACCGGCGTGGCTAGGCCAGGAAGTCACCGATGATTTGCGCTATTACAACAACAATTTGTCGCAAAAACCGTTCAAGGATTGGGATAAATAACAATAATTTAACCAACACATTGAAATGGTGTTTGAAATGCACTATAGTCAATGTATGGTTAAAGCTACTATTGTTGTTTTTTTGATACTTTTTTCCTCCGCCGCGTCCGCTTCGGAGCTTTCCAGCGTGATCGCCACCCTGGAAAGCAATTGGGCCAACGCGTATTACCAGCACGACGAAGACCGTCAGAAACTGGAATATCCGCTGTTGCTAGCGCAAGCCGCCGAATTGGCGGCGCGCTATCCGAATGCCGCCGAACCCAAGATTTGGCAAGCCACGATCATGGTCACCAACGCGGCCTTTCAATCCTCGCTGACAGCGCTGTCCACGCTGGATTCGGCTAAGGCGTTACTCGAAGAAGCGATTCGCATGAACCCCAACGCGCTGGACGGCGCCGCTTACGTCACGCTCGGCACCTTGTATTACATGGTACCCGGCTGGCCGGTATCGTTCGGCGACAACCAGAAAGCCGAGCAAATGTTGAAAACCAGCCTGAGCATCAACCCTAACGGCATTGATGCCAATTATTTTTACGCCGATTACCTGCTCGACCAAGACCGTACCGCCGAAGCAGTAAGCTTTCTGCAAAAAGCGATTCAGGCACCACTGCGCAAGCAGCCCTCGTTGGCGGACCTGCGCTTGCGCGACGCCGCCAAATCGGCCCTGACCCAAGCCGAGCAAGGCCGGCAAGCCGGCGGCAAAACCAAATACCAGTCGCTGTTTGCGGACGCCAACAACCAAACCCGCTAAATCCGGCTGAAAGCAAAGCCTGAGCATGTAGAATGGGCTAAGTTTTTCAGAAGCGCGTAGCGGCAATCATGATACTCACCCGTTCCCGGCTGGCGGCAGTCTTCGTTCTGCTGCTTCCTTACTTGGTCGCTGCCGCCGACCCGCCGCCGGAAAACGTCGTTCTGCAACTCAAATGGTTCCACCAGTTCCAATTCGCCGGCTATTACGCGGCGGTGGAACAAGGCTATTACGCCGAGGAAGGCTTGCAGGTCGAAGTTCGCGAACGCTCGCCAAACCAGGATTACATTCGGCAAGTCGCCGACGGCGCGGCCGATTACGGTATCGGCGACTCCGGCATCGTCGCCGACTATGCCAACGGCAAGCCCATCGTCGCCCTGGCCGCCATCTTTCAGCACGATGCGCTGGTGCTGTTCAGCAAGCAAGCGTCCGGCATCATCAGCCCTTACGAGATGGCTGGCAAGCGCATCATGTACGACGTGGTCGGCGAAAACAACGCGCCGGTGCGGGCGCTGCTGTCGGAAGCCAATCTCAACGAGAGCCATTACGTCAAAGTCCCGGAAAGCTTCGACGACGCGGATTTGATCCAGGACCGGGTCGACGTGATGTCCGGCTATATCACCGATCGCCCTTACACCCTGCAGAAAGCCGGCATCAGCTTCAACATCATCAATCCGCAAAACTACGGCGTCGATTTCTACGGCGACCTACTGTTCACCAGCCAAACCGAATTGGCGCGCCACCCCGGTCGTGCCGAACGCTTTCGCCGCGCCAGCCTGAAAGGTTGGCAATACGCCTTGGATCATCCGGACGAAATCATCCGGCTGATCCGCTCGAAATACCGCAACGACTTGAGCGAAGCGCAACTGCGCTTCGAAGCCACCGAAACCCGCAAGCTGATCCTACCGGACAAGATCCCGCTCGGCCAGATAGAAACCGGCCGGCTGCGGCGCGTCGCCGAAATCTACGCCAGCCTGAATCTGGCCAAGCCGCTAAACGACGCCCAATTGGACGGTTTTGTATACGGCGGCGGCAACCAATCCAGCGGGCCGCAACTTTCCGCCGAAGAACGTCAATGGTTGCAGACCCATCGCCAGATCCGGCTGGGGATAGACCCTAACTTTGCCCCTTACGAGTCGATAGACGCCCAAGGCCAATACATCGGCATCGCGCCGGATTTCCTTCGTCTGGTGAGCCGCCTGCTGAATGTCGAATTCGTACCGGTTCGCGACAAAACCTGGCACGAAACCCTGGAAATGGCGCAACGCGGCGAATTGGACATGATCGCCGCCGCGGTCAAAACCCCCGAACGCGAGCACTACCTGAGTTTTACCCAAGCCTATATTTCGACGCCGACCGTCATCATCGCGCCGGAAAGCAGCGGCTACATTGGGTCGTTACAAATGCTGGCGGGCCAACGCGTCGCCGTCGAAAAAGGCTATTTCGTCCAGGAATTGCTGCGTCGCGACCACCCGACGCTGCAGCAACTGGAAGCCGCGTCGGTCGGCGAAGCGCTGAACCTGGTCGCGGAAGGCAAGGCCGACGTGTATATCGGCGACGCCGCCTCGGCCAGCCACGCTCTCGGCCGCGCCGGCCTGCTGAATTTGCGCATCGCCGGCCAAGCCGGCTACCTGAGCGAAAGCCGAATGGCGGTAAGCAAGACCAACCCGGAATTGCTGTCGGCTCTGGAAAAAGCCTTGACCACCATCAGCCACGCCGAACACGACGCCATCGTCAACCGCTGGCTGGGCCTGAAAATCGAGCAAGGCATCCGCCCGGAAACTCTGTTCAAATGGGGCTTGCCGGCCATCCTGACCTTTGCCCTGGTCGGTTATTGGCTGTATCGGCTGAACCGCGAGGTCAAGGCTCGCAAGCGCAGCCAAGCCGAATTGGCGCTGCTCTACACCAACATGTCGCTCGGATTCGCGCTGCACCAAGTGATTCGCGATGCCGCCGGCAAGATCGTCGATTACCGCTATCTCGACATCAACCCGGCCTTCGAACGCATGACCGGCATCGCCCGGCAAGAATGGCTGAACAAAACCGTCCGGCAACTGCTGCCGGACACCCACTGCCCGTGGATCGCCAGCTTCGACGACCTGGAAACCAGCGGCGAACCGCGCCATTTCGAAAACCGCGTCGAGGAAATCGGCCGCTGGTACGCGATCGACAGCTACAAGGCCGACACCGACCGTTTCGTAGTACTGGTCCAGGACATCACCGAGCGCAAACAAACCGAACTGGCGCTGACGCAGAGCGAGGAACGTTTCCGGATGAGCCAGATCTACGGCGGCATCGGCATCTGGGAAGCGGAGTTGCTGACCGGCCGGCAGTTTTGGTCCGAGATCGTCACCGGCAGCCTGGGCTTTCCGAAAACCGCGCAACACAGTTGGGGCGATTTTTTGGCGGCGGTGCATGTCGAGGACCGGCCGGCGGTGCTGGCCGCGACTCGCGCCCACCTGGAAACCGGCGCGAAATACGATGTCGAGTACCGGATCGTGGACGCCGACGGTCAAAAACGCTGGATGCGCTCGGTCGGCCAGGCCGAACGCGACAGCGAGGGCAAACCGCTACGGATGCGCGGCATCGTCCACGACATCAGCGAACGCAAGGCGGCCGAGGAAAAGCAGCGCCTGTGGGCACGGGTGTTTTCCGACGCGCACGAAGGTATCGTCATCACCGATACCGAAGCCAATATTATCGATGTCAACGCCGCCTTCACCGCCATCACCGGCTACGACCGCGCCGAAGTGCTCGGCCTGAACCCGCGCCTGCTGAAGTCGGACAAGCAGCCCGACGAGTTTTTCGCCGAGATGTGGCAGGCGTTGACCGACAACGGCCATTGGCAGGGCGAAATCTGGAACCGGCGCAAAAACGGCGACTGCTACGCCGAGCTACTGACGATTTCGGCGTTGCGCGACGACGCCGGCAAGATCGTCCATTACATCGGCCTGTTTTCCGACATTACCGATACCAAGCGCCAACAACAAGCATTGGAAGTATTGGCTCACTACGACGTTCTGACCCAGCTGCCCAACCGGGCGCTGTTCGGCGATCGCTTTGCTCAGGCCATCGCCCACAGCAAGCGCTCGGAATGCTTGCTGGCGGTCTGTTACCTGGATCTGGACGGCTTCAAACAGGTCAACGACGGCTACGGCCACGAGGCCGGCGACCAATTGCTGGTACAAGTCGCCAAGCGCATCCGTCAAAATCTGCGCGAGGGCGACACCGTGTGCCGATTGGGCGGCGACGAATTCGCGCTGCTGTTCGAAAACCTGCAATCGGTATCGCAATGCGAAGATACGTTAAAACGCATCCATCAAGCCATCGCGGAACCCTTCGAGCTGGCGGCCGGTCCGGTCCGGATCGCCGCCAGCAGCGGCGTAACGATCTATCCGCTCGACCGCGAAGAACCCGACCTTCTGCTGCGCCACGCCGATCACGCGATGTATCAGGCTAAACTGGCCGGCCGCAACTGCTACCGCCTCTACGACGAACTTGCCGAGTTGCCGGAGCGGAAGTCGGCGCCGCCGAACCGGCTGGAACTGGCGTTGCGGGAAATCGGCGCCGCGCTCGAACAAGGTCAGTTCCGCCTGTATTACCAACCCAAAGTCAATCTGGCTAGCGGCGAAGTGGTCGGCGCCGAAGCGCTAATCCGCTGGCAACATCCGGAGCGGGGCTTGCTGGCACCGGCTGAATTCCTGCCCATCGTCGAAGGTCATCCGTTGGAAATCGACATCAGCAACTGGGTAATAAGAAGCGCCTTCGCCGAATTGCAGCGCTGGCAAGACACCGGTCTCAAGCTGCAGATCAGCATCAACGTCTCGCCGCGCCATTTGCAATGGCCGCGATTCGTGCCGGAGTTGGAGCAATTGCTGGCGGCCCATCCGGGTATTTCTTCGCGGCAATTGGAACTGGAAGTGTTGGAAAGCAGCGTGCTCGACGACCTGATCTCGGTCGGCGAAGTCTTGAAGCAGTGCTATCACGAACTGGGCATCCCCTGCGTGCTGGACGACTTCGGTACCGGTTATTCGTCGCTGACCCATCTGCGGCACTTAACCATTAGCGCGGTCAAGATCGACCAAAGCTTTGTGCGCGGCATGATCGACGACCCGGACGACTTATCGATCGTCGAAAGCGTGATCGCCTTAGCCAGAGCCTTCAAGCGCGACGTAGTCGCCGAGGGCGTCGAAGACATTGAACACGGCGTGTTTCTGATCCATCTAGGCTGCCATTTGGCCCAAGGCTTCGGCATCGCCCGGCCCATGCCGGCCACGGCACTGGCCGACTGGATCCGCGATTACCGCAACTACCCGGCCTGGACCGCCAGCGCGCGGAACCCGCTGCATCCCGGTCGCGTCCAGTTGTCGCTGCTGAAATTGCAGCAACAATATTGGTTGCGCCGTCTGGAAGCCTATTTGCGCGCGCCGGCCGACAACGGCGGCTATTGGCCGACCTTGATCCAGAAAAAATCGCACATGAACAAATGGCTGGAACGCTTGGAACTGGAAACCAGCGCCGACCGCCGTTTGCTGGGCAAACTGGCGCAAGCCCAAGCCCGTCAAACCTTGCTGGCCGAACAAGTGTTGCGGGAACACCAACAGGGACGGCCCGCGCTGACCGGCGAGACCTACCAACGTTTGTTGAACGCCAACCTGGATATCATCCAGCTCTTGGAACAACTGGAGCTTTACATCTAAGCGGACTCAACCAAACTCGCGCAATCCCTCGGTCAGCTTGGCGAAATCGAAATGCTCGGCCAGACAGTCGGCCAGGCTGTCGATACCCGCCTCGCGCAAGGCCGCCAAATCCACCGCGCCGGCATCGGCGTAACCGGCCCAGGCGAGTAAGGCATCGGCCGCCGCCGGCAAATCGAACAAGCCGTGCAAATAAGTACCGGCCACCTGGCCGTCGGCCGACACGGCGCCGTCCGGGCCGGCCGCCAATTCCAACAGCGGCCGCGCCAAGCCCGGTCCGCGACTGATGCCCATATGAATTTCATAGCCGGCTACCGCCGTCTCGGTGCCTGCCAGTCGGCCAACGGTTTGGCGCAAGCATTTGTCCGGCGCCAGCTCGGTCTCGATGTCCAACAGATCCAGACCGGCCACGCTACCCGGCTCGCCCTCAATGCCGCGCGGGTCGTGTATTGCCCGGCCCAGCATTTGAAAGCCGCCGCAAATACCCAGCAGTTTGCCGCCATAGCGCAAATGGCGTTGGATGAAGGTATCCCAGCCCATCGCCCGCAAACGCATCAAGTCGCGGCACACCGCCTTACTGCCCGGCAACACCACCAAATCGGCGCCGCCGATCCGCTCGGGCGATCTGGCGAAACGCACCCGGACGCCGGGATGCAGTTGTAACGGATCGAAGTCGGTATGGTTGCTGAAGCTGGGCAGATGCGGCACGACGATGTCGAACGGCCGTGCGCCGTCGCTGCGGCCATGCCGGCTGGACAAGGCGTCCTCGGCCTCCAGGAACAAATCGGGCAAATAAGGCAACACCGCCAGTACCGGCTTGCCGGTTTCGGCTTCCAGCCAGTCCAAGCCGGGTTGAAGCAGCCCGATGTCGCCGCGAAACCGGTTGATCACGAAGCCGATGACTCGCCGCCGCTCGCTTTCGCTCAACAGCGCCAAAGTACCGACAATGTGGGCGAATACCCCGCCGCGATCGATGTCGGCGATCAAGATGACCGGACAGTCGACCGCTTCGGCGAAACCCATATTAGCGATATCGCCGGCCCGCAAATTGATTTCGGCCGGACTGCCGGCACCTTCGACGATCACCGCTTGATATTGTCCGGTCAAACGCCGCCAGGAGGCCAACACCGCCTGCATCGCCACCGTCTTGTAATCGTGATATTGCGCGGCGGACTGGTTGGCCAGTACCCGGCCGTGAATGATGACCTGAGCGCCGGTATCGGAATGGGGCTTCAGCAGCACTGGATTCATGTCGCTATGCGGCGGCAAGCCGCACGCGGCGGCCTGCACCGCCTGGGCGCGGCCGATTTCGCCGCCGTCCACCGTCACCGCGCTGTTCAAAGCCATGTTTTGCGGCTTGAACGGCGCCACCGCCACGCCCTGGCGCCGGTAGTAACGGCACAGCGCCGTCACCAGCGTGCTCTTACCGGCATCGGAAGTGGTGCCTTGCACCATCAAGGCTTTAGGGATCATCTTGCCAAGCGTTTTCCCAGACCAACGCCGACAAGGCTTGCGGCGTCGCCCAGTTTTCCAGTTCCAACATCGGCTTGGGGTAAAACTCGGCGACGTGGCCCAAACACAAAATCGCGATCGGCTTGGCGCCGGCCGGCATATTCAGCAAGGCCGCCAACGCCGCCGGATCGAATAGCGACACCCAGCCCATGCCGAGACCTTCGGCGCGGGCCGCCAACCACAGGTTTTGTATCGCGCAGGCCGCCGACGCCACATCCATTTCCGGCAGGGTGCGCCGGCCGAAGATATGCCGCTCGCGCCGATCCGGCAAGGCCACCACCAACAATTCGCCGCATTCGAGTATGCCCTCCACCTTCAGGCGCATGAATTCGTCGCGGCGTTCGGCTAGCGCCTCGGCGGTGGCGATGCGTTCCTGTTCGACCAAGGCGTGAACGCGCTGCCGCAATGTGGAATCGGTGATGCGAATAAAGCGCCAGGGTTGCATCAGACCGACGCTACCGGCTTGATGCGCGGCTTGCAGCAAGCGGGCCAGTAAGGCCGGATCGACCGGATCGGACAGAAAATGGCGCATATCGCGACGCTCGGCGATCACCCGGTAAACGCCGGCAATTTCGGCCGCACTGAAAGCCGAAGCCGCGCCGGTTTCGCCGGATTCACTAATCGGCACGGGCCGATTCACAAGGCCACCGCCAGCAATACCGTCGTTTCGACCAATTCGACGGCGGCGCCGTACACGTCGCCGGTCACGCCGCCCAAACGGGCCAGCGCCGCGCGCCGCAGCCACCACAGCACCAGACCGGCCGCGAGCAGCGGCAGCCAGCCCGACAGGCCCAACGCCAACAACAGCGCCGCGCCGACGGTCCAGCGCATCGCCCGGAAATCGGCATGCGCCAGCCAGGTCGCCGCCAACCCGGCTGGGCTGACGTAGTCGGCGGTCAACATGAGCAGCAAAATCGCCGTGCGCCCCAGCAACGGCGCGGTCCATAGCGGTGACGGATCATGCCGTTCCAACAGCGCCGTCAGCGCCGCCCATTTCAGCAACAGGATTAACACCAGCAAACAGACCGCCACCGGCCCGGCGGCCGGATCTTTCATAATGCGCAAACTGCGTTCGCGGTCGCCGTGGCCGCCGACCCAGGCATCCGCGCAATCGGCCAAACCGTCCAAATGCAGCGCGCCGGTCGCCAGTACCCAAGCCGTCAACAAGATGCCCGCCAGCAAGTAGGCCGGCGTTCCGGTCAACCAGGCCGCCAACCCGCTCAACAAGCCGCCGAGCAGCAAACCGACCAACGGATAGCAAAGCAAGGATCGGCCGGCCGTCGGTCCGTCGAACCCAACCGCCGGGACCGGAAACCGGGTCAGAAATTGCCAGGCCAGCCAGAACGCTCGCACGGTTATTTCAGGTGCCTGCCCTTGGCGTCTTTGAAAATATGTCCGGTCAGGATCAGCACGCCCTCGATGAAGCCCCACATCACGCCGTAACCGCCGGTCGCCAAGGTCACCAGAATCTGTACGATGCCTATCGTGTAAAAGCCCAAATAGAGGCGGTGCAAACCGACCGCGCCCAGCGAGATACCCAACAAACCGGCCACTATCCGGCTTTTCACCGGCTGGGATTCCATCAGATAGGCACCGACCAGACTGACTTCGGTGACTTTGTCGTCCTCGAAATCGAAATCCACGTCGTCGCCGGACTTGGGCGGCGCGTCGGATTGCCATTGCTCGATATGAAACTCGTAAAATTGGTCTTTAGCTTTGATAACGCCGGTTTGGCAATCGGCGTCGTAACTCTCTATATGTCCTAGCATGTCGTTAACCCGGTTCTCGCCGCCTCGAATACGCCGCATCGGGCTCTCGGGCGGGTTTATTCTTATGAAGCAGGTCGGAGTCCGACCCGGTAGCCGAAAACGCCGGATCAGCCCTGGCGTTTTCGGCCGCTCATGATACGGGAAACGCCGCCCGGCCGCCACGGCTGGCGTTCCGCCGGCATCAAGCGGTACTGACTCCGGCCTGGGCGAAGGTCGCCATCTCGTTGTGCAAGCGGCAAGCCATTTGCAACACCGGTATCGCCATCAACGCCCCGCTGGCTTCGCCCAGCCGCAAATCCAACGCCAGCAAGGGCCTGGCGTGTAGCGCTTCCAACACCAGAACGTGACCTTTTTCGGCCGAACGGTGGCCGAAGAACAACCAATCGGCGCAGCCCGGACAAACCGCGGCGGCCAGCAAGGCCGCCACCCCGCTAATGAAGCCGTCGACGACGACCGGCAAACCCTGCTGGGCCGCGGCCAGATAGGCACCGGTCAGCGCGGCGATTTCGAAACCGCCCAGGATTTGCAACATCGCCAGCGGCGAGCTCAAGGCCTCGCGGTGAAAAGCCAAGGCCTGCTCGATGACCGCCGCCTTCCTGTCGATCTGCCCAGGGCTCAGACCGGTACCGGCGCCGGTTAAATCGGCGGCCGGCAAACCCAGCCGGGCGGCGGCCAATGCGCTGGCACTGGCGGTATTGGCGATACCCATTTCGCCGCCGACGAACAATTCGGCGCCGGCAGCCAGCGCTCGCGCCACCGCGTCCCGGCCTGCGGACAACGCGACAGCAAGTTGTTCGGCATTCATTGCCGGCGCCGTCAAAAAGCTGGCCGTACCGGGGCCTGCGCGGCAATCGATGACGCCCGGCACGTCCACCGGCGCCACCAGACCGACATCGACGACTTCGAAGTCCGCGCCGAGGGCCCGAGCCAATACGTTGACCGCGGCGCCGCCGGCCGCGAAATTCTTGACCATTTCCTGGGTGACCACTTGCGGAAATGCCGACACGCCCACCTCGGCGATGCCGTGATCGGCGGCGAACACACTGACCCAGACCCGTTCGACGCTCGGCCGCTCCCGGCGCTGCAAAGCCGCCAAGCGCACGGCGCTTTCCTCCAGAACACCCAACGATCCGGGCGGTTTGGTCAATTGCGTTTGCCGAGCGGCGGCGATCTCGAACAGCCGCCGGTCCGGCTGGGCCGGCGCTTGAAATATCCAATCCATGCTCACGCCGATTTCAGAACCAGCGGCAAACCGGCCGCCACCAACGTCACCCGGTCGCAGATTTCGGCCAGCCGTTGATGCAAAAAACCGGCCTCGTCCACGAAACGGCGGGTGGCCGGATCGGCGGCGACCACGCCGTAACCGACTTCGTTGCTGACCATCACCACCCGTCGCCGCACCGAGCTCAAGGTCTCGCACAGCGCGTCGCGGTGGCGGTAGTAGTGATCCGCCCGCAAATTGCCGCGACTATCGAACAAGGCATTGCTGAGCCACAGCGTCAGGCAATCGACCAGAATGCAGTGATCGGCGGCAGCGGCCCGTAGCGTACCGGCCAGATCCAGCGGCTCCTCGACGGTCACCCAGCCGGCGGGACGATCTAGACGATGGCGGGCGATGCGCTCGCGCATCTCGGCGTCGCCGGCTTCGGCGGTAGCCACGTAGACCACCGGCAAGCCCGATTCGGCGGCCCGCGTTTCGGCATAGCGACTCTTGCCTGAACGCGCCCCGCCCAGCACCAATTCAATCATCCGCCAGCCTGACCGCCAGTACGTCGCATTTGGCGTGGTGCAACACGCCGTTGGCGGTAGAGCCGAGCAGCAGGGCCAAACCGTGCCGGCCGTGCGAGCCGACCACGATCAAGTCGGCCTGGTTTTCCTCGGCAATCCGGACGATTTCCATTTTCGGGCTACCCATTTCCAGGTATTGGCGTTCGACCGGCACCCGCAACTCCTCGCCGAGTTTAATTAGGCGTTGTTTGCAGGCATCCATCAGCTCTTGGGTCAATTCGACATCGAATGGGATGATGGCGTCGGCGGCCGGATCGGAAATCGGCAAATTGTCGACGACGTGCACCAAGCTGAGCTTGGCATTGTTCTGCTCGGCAATTTGGCTAGCCTTGTGAACGACTTGATCGTTGGCCTCGAAAAAATCGACTGCCAGTAATATGTGTTGGTAAATGGCCATGGCTCTCTCTTATTCTGCGGTGGGAAGTTCGGGAAACAGCAAGGACATCGCTTGCGACGAAATCAGTATATACAAAAGCGCCAACGCCAACCCGAACGGCAACGGCTTGTCCAGCGCGTGGCGATAGATGTTGCCGTTGATCAGCCAGTGCCAGGCCATCAGCAACAACATCGCGATATAGGCGAGTTGGTTGGCCTGGGTTTCCAAACTGGCCATCGCCGGAATCGCGAAGAAGGTGATCATTGCATCGCAGCCCAGCAACGCCGTCAGGGTTTGTGGAAAGCGGTTCGGATTGCCGGAAAAATACAGCAACGGATAGGTAAACCCAACGATCAACGCGGTTTGCAGCAATAACTGCAGCAGGGCGCCGGCGAAGCTACTGCCGATCAGCAAAATCAACAGATTGATCAGCGCGTAAGGCAGGAAGGCCAGCCGGGTTAGCCAGCGCGACGCCGGCACGTCTTGCGGCCCCTTGCGTAGCATGCAGATCTCGAAAAACAACAGCACTAGTTGGTACATGATGGCTCCGCTGAAATGAGTAGGTGCCGGCTCGCGCCGGCTTGGCAAGCTAAACTGCCGGGACATCGGCGGTCTGTCAAATCGCCGCCCGGACGTGGGCGGCCGCGTCCGGATCGGCCAACCCCGATTATTCGGCCTGCGCCAGAGTTTCCTCGGCGGTCAGCCAATCCAGTTCGGCCTGTTCCAGCGCGCTATCGACGTTCGCCTTTTGAGCCAACAACTGCTTGAGCCTTTCCTTGTTGTCGTCGCTGTAGATAGCCGGATCGGCCAGTTGTTCCTCCAGCTCGCGCTGCTGCTGGTGAAACTTCTCGACCGCCGCCTCGGCTTTCTTGACCGCGTCCAGCAACGGTTTCAAACGCTGCCGGCGTTCGGCATCCTGTTTGCGTTGATCCTTACGGGACACGCCGCTCGCCGCTTCCACCACCCCGGCCGGTTCGTCGCCGGCCTTTTTTTGTTCGGCCAACCATTGCTTGTAATCGTCCAGATCGCCGTCGAAGGGTTGGACTTGCCCTCCGGCCACCAGCAGCAAGGTGTCGGTGACCGAGCGCAGCAAATGCCGGTCGTGCGATACCACCAGCAACGCGCCTTGGTATTCCTGCAAGGCCACGCTCAAGGCATGACGCATCTCCAAATCCAGATGGTTGGTCGGCTCGTCGAGCAACAGCAAATTCGGGTTTTGATAAACCAGCATCGCCAACACCAGCCGGGCTTTTTCGCCGCCGGAAAACGGCTCGACCGGATCGTTGACCTTGTCGCCGCGAAAATCGAAACCGCCCAGAAAATTGCGCAAATCCTTCTCGGTGGCTTGCTTGTCGAGCTGTTGCAGATGCCACAGCGGGCTTTCCTCCAGCCGCAGCAACTCCAGTTGATGCTGGGCGAAGTAGCCGATGTTCAAGTCCTGAGCGTTCCGCAACTTGCCGCTCAAGGCCGGCATTTGTCCGGATAGCACCTTGATCAGACTGGACTTGCCGGCGCCGTTGGGTCCCAGCAAGCCAATGCGATCGCCGGGCGTGATGGTCAGGCTGGCGTTTTTGACGATGACTTTGTCGCCGTAGCCGATGTCCGCGTGTTCCAGTTGCAGCAGCGGATTGGGCATTTTTTTCGGCGGCGGAAAGCTGAAACCGAACGGCGAATCAACGTGGGCCTGGGCGATCAATTCCATGCGTTCCAGGGCCTTGATCCGGCTCTGCGCCTGACGGGCCTTGGTCGCCTGGGCCTTGAAGCGATCGACGAAGCTTTGCATGTGCGCGATTTCGCGCTGCTGTTTTTCGTAAGCCGATTGCTGCTGGGCCAGTTTTTCGGCGCGCATGCGTTCGAACGCCGAATAGTTGCCGGTGTAGATCTCAGCCTGGTTTTGTTCGATATGGACGATGTGATCGGTAATGGTGTCGAGAAAATCGCGGTCGTGCGAAATCAACAGCAAGGTGCCGGGATATTTGACCAGCCAGTCCTGCAAATACATCACCGCGTCCAAGTCCAGGTGGTTGGTCGGCTCGTCGAGCAGCAACACGTCGGACCGGCACATCAAGGCTTGAGCCAGATTCAAGCGCATCCGCCAACCGCCGGAGAACGAACTGACCGGCCGGCTTTCCTGTTCGGTGCTGAATCCCAAGCCGTTCAGCAAGCGCGAGGCGCGGGCCTGGGCGGTGTAGCCGCCGACGTGGTCCAGCGCGACGTGCAATTCGGCCAACTTGATGCCGTCGTGATCGGCCTCGGCCGCCGCCAATTGTTGCTGCAAGGCGCGCAGTTCGCGGTCGCCGTCCAACACGTAATCGATCGCCGAACTGGACAGCGCCGGAGTCTCCTGAGCCACGTGGGCAATCTCCAGATTCGGCGGCATCGAAAATTCGCCCTCGTCGGCGTGAAGTTCGTTGCGTAACAGCGCGAACAAGCTGGATTTGCCGGCGCCGTTGGCGCCAGTCAGACCGATCTTTTGGCCCTTGTGTATCGTGAAGGACGCGCCGCTGAACAACAAGCGGTTGCCGCGGCGGATCGCGATGTTTTTGAAATTGAGCATGATGGTGGCGATAGCAGTCGGCCTGGCCCCATGCCAAACCTGGGCGGGGATTTTAGCGCGGGACGGCCGCCAGGGTGTGGGCGATTTTAGGATAGCCCGGATGCCGTGCAGAGGAGACGCTAGAGTGAAGCTCCCCGCCTGAAAACCGGCGGATTCGGGCTCAGCCGGCTAAACGGTAATCCCGCCAGCTCTGCTCGGCCCGAGACTTTGCGACCGCAGGCCGACGCAAACAGGGTATGCGTTTATGCCCGGCTAGGCGGATGCACTCGTAGCCACGCTGGCGATGGCAGCAGGCGCAACGGTTCAAGCGACGCAGATAGCGCCCGTAGGCGCGCTCCGTCGCCTGCTCGAAACGCCGCAACGCGCCGCCGGTTTGCGGGTAAGGTAGCCAAACTTGCGATACCGCCAATCGGGCATACAGACGGCGGGCTTGATCGATCAGTAGGTCGTTATCCATTTGTCCTCCCCTATCTCCAAAAGATGCGGAATCGGCGCACCGCTGGCGAGACCCGACCGAATCGACAACGACTCGGCCGGCCGCGTTGGCGAACTTTCCGAGTACATTTAACCCCAACGCCGCGCCGGACGGTTTGATCTCGATCAAGCCGAGCCCTACCGGCCGCGCGTGCGTTCCAAGCCAGCGAACCGGCTTAACGGTTAAACTTTCCCGCTAATTGGCGGTCGCACGGTCTCAACCAAACGGGAGATAGACCATGTCATTAAGCCAAGATTTCGATCATTTGCTGGAAAAACTCAATACGGAACGGGAGAGCTTACAACTTAAACTGCATCTGGCCTCTATGGATGCCAAGGACGAATTCGCCGAAGCCGAACAACTTTGGCAGCAGTTCAAGTCCAAGGCCTCCGAAATCGCCGACGAGTCGATAGAAACATCCGAAGACTACATTGCCAAGGCACAAGTGGTCGGAGAGGAATTGAAAGCGGCGTATCAGCGCATCTGCCAGCGTTTGACCGAATAGCACCCGAAGCCGGTGCTTGCCAAGCAAGCACCGAACCGGGGACGCGGGCGCATGGGACGACTCGCGGCCGTCCGCCCGGAGCGGGGACGGAAGAGAAGAAAAAGCGTTAAACCGGCTTGCGCCGTCCGGCGTACAGCAGCCCCATCACGGCGGAACACATCGTCCACGCCGCCGCCGGCAACGGCACCGAAACGCCGCCAAGATCCGGAATAGGCGCGACATTCGCCGCCGGCACTTTACGGCGAGGCCCGTCGGTTAGCGCCAACAAAAACACATTATCCAGCCAGATTTGCGCGGCGCTTTCGCCGCCAAGATCGGCATTCGTCAAACGTTCGCCCTGAAACCGATAGACTCCGGACGAAACGCCGCTCTGATGGGCAAGCTCCAAGCGCCGCGCGCCAACCGCGCTGGGAGTAGCCGGCCGTTGCAAGGCGGCACCGCTTTCGGCTAACAAACTCCACCGCTCGAAATCGTACTGATCGAACAGCCTATCCGAAATCTGAAAATGATGAATTTGGTCGGTCGGTAGCCGGTTATTGGCCTGGGGGGTATCGGTGGCCAGTAGCCAGCCGATTAAAACAACGGTCCCGAATCTGACCATACTGTCTCCAAAAATTAAAATCACGTCCTTGTGCGACCCACATCCTGTCTTGTGCGTTACCAACCCAAGCCGCCGGCGACGCAGCCTGGCCCGGTAACGCACGTGAAACAGAATACGCAATCCGCATGAAGACATTCTGGAGAGAGAATTAAAAAACGGTGAAAACCGGATTAAAGTTTGCCGACTGAATCCGCCGCCGAATCACACGGGGCGGAGACGGCGGTATGCCAAAAATCCAACCACCCCAACCGCCGCCGCGCCGAGCAAAGGCAGGATCAGACTGGAATCGGCCACCGCGCCGCCAGCGGTATCGTTCGGGTATTTGAATTTGACCAGAACGCCGAGTTGCGGATCGGTGATATTGATCGCAATCGCCTTGGCGCCGAGATTGGTCCATTGCAGTTCGCTGCCGTCGAAAGGTTTGTTGTTGCGGGTATCCTTGTTGACGATGTGCGGAAACAGCGGCGTCACCGCAAGCTGACTACCGGCCAGTTGCCGGGCCAGTTCTTGTTCCAATTCGGCCGTGGTCTTGCCGTCGGTCTTGAGCGTCACCGGCCGCTGGCCGTCGATTACGATTTCGATTTCGCCGTGCGAACCGCTTTGGTTCTTCTTGGAGGTAAAACCCTCCAAATACTCAACGTCGGCCGCATATACCAAATCGACCGCCACCCGGACGCCGGCGGCGCCGAACGCCCGGTCACCCAAGGCATAACGCATTTTTTGGTTGGTGTAATCCCTGACGATGATATTGGTCAGCGCGTAGCCGGCTCGATTGGCAATCGCCAATTCAGGCTGACCCTCCGGCTGGTTGACGGTCATCCCGCGCCAATTGGGATCGAGCTGTATCATGCCGTCCTTGATCGCGATCAGCAGCTTTTTGGTCACCGCGGTCGGCGCCGCGCCTTCGAACTTGGCTGGATTCAAAAAGCTCAGTCCGGTGGCGCGATAAAGTTCGCCGTCGTCGATACGCCATTCCGCCGTATACGAAAACAGTGCATCGCCGGCCTTGGTCGGCATGTCGTTAAAAATATGCAAGCGGTCCTGCCCGGCCGGCGTCGCGGCAAGCGCGGCGGCGGGCAGCAGGAGAGCGGCGAGAGCAAGCTTGAAGGATGATGTCATAACGAGTGATGGTTTCCGGTAAAAACGGCCACGTTAACACACCGCCTTCCGCTCGGAAAATCTTGTCGTATCGATCCGATTTTGCTTGCCGACGTCGCGGGCTGGATCGGACACGACGACCGCCTATCCCGGCTCACGGCAATGCCGTTACTCTGAAAGTCGCCGGACGCCGCCACCCAATTCGGTGGCAGAGCGCCTTCAATCGCGGCTAAAGCCACCCCTACGCCACTACCTTTCATTTGCTGGGCGATGCAGCGGTTTCATGATCGTTAAGCCTAAAAAGGGCAGTTGGCGTGTATTGCGGGCCGTTCGTGCTGAGCAATGTCGAAGCATGGACGGCTCGCAATACACTCACCAAACGGGTGAATGAAAAGTCCCGCGCGCCCTTCGACAAGCTCAGGACGAACGGGATTTTTCATCGCCAAACTGCTCTTTTTAGGTTAAGTCGAGTCGTTCGTGGTGAGTCCTACGACTGCGCTCAGGAGAGCCCTGTCGAACCATGAACGGCTTAACCATTCGCCCTTCGACAGGCTCAGGGCGAACGGTCAAACCTTAACCTAACGACATTACGGCTTAAGGCAAGTGGCTCCTGAGCCCGGCGCCGACGAAAGCCTGCGAGAATTGTTCGGCGCTGACCGGCCGGCTGAACAGATAACCTTGTAGCGAATCGCAGCCTTGCGCCGTTAAAAAGGCCAGTTGCTCGGCGGTCTCCACACCCTCGACCACCACCGACAGCCTTAGCTCGTGGGCCAGCGCGACGATCGCCCTGACCAGGGTTTTGCTGCTACCGTCGTCGGCCAGACCGATGACGAAGGAGCGATCGATTTTGACGCTCTGTACCGGAAACCGGTACAGATAGGTCAGGTTGGAATAACCGGTACCGAAATCGTCTATGCTCAGCCGCACGCCCAAGGCCTGAAACTGGCGCAGTACCTGTAACGTGCTTTCCGGGTTTTGCATCACCGCCGACTCGGTGATTTCCAATTCCAGCGCGTTAGGATTCAGACCGGTTTCGCTCAGAATATCCCTCACCGTTTGAAACAAATTCGCTTCCAAAAACTGGCGCGCCGAGACATTGACCGCCACGCTGGCGAACGGTCCGCCGTTTTCGATCCAAGCCTTGGCCTGCAAACAGGCTTCGCGCAATACCCAAGCCCCGACTTGCACGATCAGCCCGGTTTCCTCGGCGACGGTAATAAAGCGGTCCGGATAAACCAATCCCCATTCCGGGTGCTGCCAGCGTACCAAGGCTTCCGCACCGGTCGCCAGACCGCTGACGCTGTCTATCTGCACTTGAAAGTGCAGGCGCAATTCCCGCTCGGCCAGCGCGCGCCGCAAGCCGCGTTCGACGGTCATCCGTTCCAGCGAGCGCTCCGTCATCGCCAGCGTATAAAATTGATAGTTGTTCTTGCCGCGCTCCTTGGCCAGATACATCGCGGTGTCGGCGTTCATCAGCAGGGTGTGGCTGTCTTTACCGTCGTCGGGAAACACGCTGATGCCGACGCTGGCTGTGACCACCAGATCGTTGCCTTCCAACGTAAAGGGTTGGGTCAGGATATCGATGGTCTTCTGGGCGATGCGCGCGACGTCGTCGCTGTGAGTGATGTCGTTCAGCAATACGATAAATTCGTCGCCGCCCAAGCGGGCCAGTACGTCGTTGCCGCGCACGGTACTTTTCAAGCGATCGCTGGTCGCTTGCAGCAACAAGTCGCCCAAGCGGTGGCCCAAGGTGTCGTTAATCAATTTGAAGCGATCCAAATCCAGAAACATCAAAGCCAGCTTGCTGCCGTGCCGGCGGGCGGCCGACAGCGCTTGAGTGAGCCGGGCATGAAATTGATCGCGATTGAGCAGCCCGGTCAGCGGATCGTGATTGGCCAAGTAAATCAGTTGCTGTTCGGCGTATTTGCGGTTGCTGATATTCTGGACCTGCACGATGAAATATTGCGGCACGCCGTCCGGGCCGCGCACCAACGAGGCGCTCCACAGCGTCCAAACCCGCTTGCCGGCGGTTTTGTGCGTGCATTCCAATTCGATTTGAAATGTGGGCCGTTCGTCGGCCAACAGTTGACGCAAGCATTGATCGAGCAAGGGATGCTCGCCTTCCGGCAGCAACATCCGCAGACTGCCGCTCAACAACTCCGCCCGGCCGTAACCGAAGGTGTCGCACAACGCGTTGTTGACTTGCAGAAAAGCGCCGTCCAACGCCACCAAGGCCATGCCGATCGCGGCCATCTCGAACGAGCTGTGAAAGCGCTCTTCGCTTTCCCGCAGTAAATTTTCCATTTCCCGGCGGGCGGTGATGTCGCGAAACACCATCACCGCGCCGAACAAGGTGCCGTCGTCGTCGATGATGGGCGCGGCGCCGTCGTCCACCGGAAACTCGGTTCCCTGCGGATTGACCAGTATCGTGGCGCGCTCCAGCGCTGTGACCTCCAGACTTTTCAGGGTGCTTATAATCGGATTTTCAAGCACGCCCCGGTCCGATTCGGAAACCAGTGTCATCAGCTCCTCGATTCGGCGCCCCTTGGCCTGCTCCAAACTTTGGCCGGTCGCGTCCTCTGCCACCGGGTTCATAAACCGGACCCTACTGTCGGTATCGGTGGCGATGACGGCATCGCTAATGCAGCGTAGGGTTTTACCGAACCACTGCTCGCTCTCCTTAAGTTTGCGTTCCAATTGGTGCTTGTACAAAGCCACTTCGATGGAAGCATGCAGTTCGTCCGGCCGGAACGGCTTGACCAAATAGCCGTAGGCGCCGGTGGCTTTCGCCCGCGCCAGTGTCGCGGAATCGCTGTAAGCCGTCAGAAAAATCACCGGAATCCGCAACGATTCGACAATGGCTTGCGCGGCGCTAATGCCATCCATCTCGCCCTTCAACACGATGTCCATCATCACCAAGTCCGGCTTATGCTGGTTGGCCAGCGTAATGGCCTGGCCGCCGGAAAACGCGGTCGCCACCACTTGGTAGCCGAAGCCTTCCAACTGTCTGCGGATATCCATCGCGATGATGCCTTCGTCTTCGACAATCAGGATTTTGCTGGCTTGCATCGTCGCCCCCTCGTTATCGGGTTATTGCGGATTTTCCGGAAAACGCAGCGTGAACGCCGTGCCCGCGGTCCGGTTCAAGTCCATCCCGCCGAGCAATTGATGGGTTAAGGTATCCACCAATTGCAAGCCCAGCGAGCCGGTGTTTTTAAAGTCCAGCGCCTCGGGAAGACCGACGCCGTCGTCGGCGATCGTCAGGCAGTATTCGCCCAGCCGCAGGCTGAAAGCGATGCGCACTTGACCCGCGCGATGGCCGGGAAACGCGTGCTTGAGCGCGTTGGACAGCAATTCGTTGATGATCAGGCCGCAGGGAATCGCGGTATCCACGCCGAGAAACACATTGTCGATGGCCATTTCGATCGCGATGTTACCCGCATGCGCGCCGTAACCGAATAACAAGTGATCGACCAGGCTGCGAATGTATTCGTTGAAATCGATTTTCGCCAAGTCCTTCGATTGATACAGCTTCTCGTGCAGTAGCGCCATGGCCTTGATTCGGTCGGCGCTTTGCTGGAGCAGATCGGCGGTTTCCGCGTTGGTCACGCTGGCGGCTTGCAGATTGATCAGGCTGGAAACCACCTGCAGGTTGTTCTTGACCCGGTGGTAGACTTCCTTCAACAACACCTCTTTTTCGGTCAGCGCTTGGCGCAAGCGGTCGTGGGCATTTTTGCGCTCGGTAATATCGACGATGGAGCTGAGGACGATGGTGCCGTTCTCGTCGTCGATCAGCCCCAAGCCGATTTCGACCGGAAATTCGCTGCCGTCCTTGCGCAAGCCGAACAAATCCCGGCCCTCGCCCATCGGCCGCGATACCGGATCGGCCAGATAGGCCTGGCGAGCGGCGACGTGTCCGCCGCGAAAGCGTTCCGGGACCAGTAGCTCGACCGGCTGCCCCAGCAACTCGGTGCGCGAGTAACCGAACGAGGTCTCGGTTTGCGCGTTGACCATCAAAATCGTGCCGGACTCGTTGACCATGACGATAGCATTAGGCGCGGATTCGACCGCCTGCCGAAATCGATGTTCCAGGCGTTTGCGGGCGGTGATATCGACGATGGAACTCAGCACCAGGGTTTCATCGTGGCTATCGATCAGGCCCAAGCCGATCTCGACCGGAAATTCGCTGCCATCCTTGCGCCTCCCGTATAAATCGCGGCCGGCACCCATCGGCCGCGACACCGGATCGGCGAAGTAGGCGCGACGGAAGTCGGCATGGCCGCCGCGAAACCGCTCGGGCACCAACATTTCCACGGCCCGGCCTATCAGTTCGGCGCGGGTGTACCCAAACGACAGCTCGGTCTGGGCGTTGACCATGACGATGCAACCGGATTCGTTGACCATCACGATCGCGTTCGGCGCTGCTTCCACCGCCTGCCGAAACCGGTTCTCCAGGTGTTGGTATTCGGAAATGTTTTCGTGGATGACGATGACCGCGCCCAAGGCCGGCTCGGCGAAGCGCGCGACTCTTCCGGTAAACCACAGTTGGCCGGTGGCGGTACGAAACGCGTACTCCAACGAAAATTCCGGCTGCGTACCGTTCAACACCGCCAAGATGCCGTCGTAAAACGCCTGGCCGCCCCTGTCGTTGGTCAGGCCGGCGGCGAGCAGGTCCGGATAGTGTTGGCCGAGTCGTAGAGCCGGCTTGGCGTTGGCGTGTGCTTGGTCGAACGCCAACCAGGCTTCGCTGACGTGCACGACCTTGGCGTCGGCATCCAACACGCAATATTGTTTGGCCAGTGCCGCCAACACGGCCGCTTGGAAAGGAGCGGCATTTTCCGGATGCGGCGTGGTCGACATCCTGGCCCCCTCTGATTGGTTGTAAGAGTCCCTAATCATAGATCATCGGTCTGATTCGAACACCTTAAATCCGCCGCGCTTGAAATCCGCCGATAGTGCTTAGTTGTCAGCGTTGTTCAAGACCATCATGCCCGCCGGGAAATGGGCATCCAGTGCCATGAAGGGTAGGCTTAAATCCATCTGTTGAGTCCGGATTCGCTCCGCTAGTTCTTATTTGTCAGCGTTGTTCAAAACCGTCATGCCCGCCGGGAAGCGGGCATCCAGTGCCGTGGATGGTAGGCTTAAATCCGTCCGTGGCGTCAGACTTCGCCCACCGACGTTCACAGCAAATTCAGGCCATCGCTCGGCCGGTACGCGCCGGCCGGCAAATTTTCGATATTAAAACGCCCCGATCGCATGGCCGCAGGCTTTTTTCAGCCTGCCGCCGGCTTCGCCCGCGCTTCCAACGGCCGCGGCCGCGTTTTAAAAGACGCCGACCACACATAAAAATCACCGGAAGGCACGCTCCAACGCTTCGAACGTACCGCCGCGACACCCGAACGTACCTTCGACACTCTCGGCCGTCCGTTCGGCGGTTACGAAGGTGCGGTCGAATCTCGATGGAACGCGGTCGGGACGATAGTCTGTACGGTGGAATGAGTTTTACGTGCGGTCGGCGGAAACGGCGGCGCGAACGCCGCGAATTTTGAGCGCATATCCTGCCCCGCAAGTGTGAATTCTCCCGGCGCATGCGCGGCCAAAACCCGTTGGCATCCGCATGCGCTGTTAAGCGCCGAGCAGCCCACCGATGTCGGAAGATCAATCGCTTGTTATCGAGCGAGAATCCGTCGAAATCGAACCGCCTCGCTTCGGAGGGTGTCGTAAAAGTCGAAACAGAACCCTCTCCTTGCGGGAGAGGGCAGGGTGAGGGGGATAAAATCAATGCCTTACCTAAAAAACGGATTCGATAGCCGCCTGACTGGCCCACAGGGTTAAAACCAGGGATAGTTTTAGGAGCGAAGGTTCGCGGTTGCCGGTCCATTGAACGCCGACACGTTGGGTTACGCTTCGCTAACCCAACCTACGCGCTAACCCAACCTACGCACTGTTCCAGTATGCTCTGCCGTTGCGGTCGAACAACAGCACCGACGTGTTGGGTTACGCTTCGATAACCCAACCTACGCACTAGGTAGGAACATAAAAGCCCCAGACACCATTGGAGAGTTCGCCCGCCGCAAACCGGACGACCTTGCTGGAAGTCTCGACTTCATAAACCCACGCTTGGTGGCGTTCGTGGAGATAACTCGGATGTGGAACCACGATAGGTTCTTGACCGACGCTTTGCCATTTGAATTTCCAGAGCTTGAGCCCAAGTATGGACACGCCGTCGCCTTCAACGCCGACATGCACGGGCTTCCAACCGGGAGTGAAAGTATCAAGCGGCATAACGTTGGACGTAACGGGCGCCGGAGTGCAGCGAAGGGAACCAAAATGCGCAGCATTTTGGCGTCCCGTTGACGGACTTGTTAGGTTCTTTTGAGGCGGCCAGCATTCTTCTTGAAGTTGCATTCATAGCACTCAGCCTGAATATTCGAGATGTCGTCAGTGCCGCCGTGATAGACCGCGTGCTTGTGCCCCTTTGTCCAGACGTTCTTGTAACGCGAGTCTGGCCTTGGGGGAATAGCTGACCATTCCCTGTCGCACTCGGCACATGTTGGCGATCTTGCAAGCAGAGCGCTCCATTCGCGTTTGGTATGGCTCCCTCCGTTTTCCTTGATCCTTTGGGCGCGTAGTTTGGCTCTTGCGTTTCTACAGTCCATACAGCGATTCCAACTGTTGAACCTCGATCCGCCGCATTTCGTGCAGATTGGCATATGACGAGTACCTAACGCCAGTGTAACGGGCCGGTTTGGAGCGCTAGCGGAAAACCGGTCACGTTGACGCAATCGTTATGCTCTGAAGCGACAGTTAGCATTAAAGCTGTCACAAAAAACCTCCACGAACCGCACGATCTCTGAGAGAGGACACCCATTCATTTTTTGGATTTTCAAGGCAATCAGCCATTGGCCAACTTGGCGCGGTCTCAATCAGATGAAGGAGTGACCACGCAAAACCGTAACAGCTGTCGGGCGGACCAAAAAGTGAAATAAGGTTTCTTGCTTCTTCATCCGACAACGGTTTCTCGATGGCTCGAAGCAAACCTTCTGCCTCGCGCAGATACTCCAACGAAGCCTCAGCCTCGGGTGGCAATGGTCCGAGATCAATGAGTTGCTGAATTTCGGGACGCATAATGTCTGAGCTCAGGGGCGCTGCGCAGCTTTATCGCGCAGCGTCCCCTGGAACGATGGGTTAGCCGGCGATGTATGGTCGGACGCTGACATTCTCAAGGCTATGTTCTGTAGGGCACTATTGATCGCTTAACTTCAACGTCAGAAAGCTGCTTTGTCGCAAGAAATTCTCGGATTCCACGTTCTAGCAGCATGTCACTGTCGGGACCAAGGATTACTTGACTAAGCTTCAGTGGCGGTTGATTGGAGAGTGTTGGAGCAAGCTCATTGGCGGCCGCATACGGCAAAAGTCTTGTGCGCGTAGTGCGGAAGTGTTTTGGCGTCGGGGCGATTTCAAATGCCTCAATGAGGCTGGGATACTCAATATAGGCAAGTCTGTATTCGTTTTCCACCAGGAAGGCTGGGTCTTTGAAGAAGGCAATCAGTTCGAGAAGGCGATCAACCTTGTGATATACGTCTGGAATTCTATCCAGACGACTCGCCTCCATATCAACGGCGTATGCTTGGCACAAGTGGTTTAGGTAGGTTGATACAAGACTACGCTGGCGCTCCCGATCGTATTCGACAGGGCCAAGATGAGCGCGATAGGCATGCAAGGACAAGTTGCGTGGCTCAAAGCCAACTGCAACCGGGCCATAGGAGCGCCATTGACTCAAGCTGTCACCATCAGCAGAAAATGAAGCAACGCAAATTCTGTGCGTACTTTGTTGGATGTCCTTTCCCCACGTCTGAAGTAGCCCAAGAACACCTTCGGCAGTCTCAGTTTTCGTTATTTCTTCAATAACGTCGAGAACCAACTCCGCACCGTGTGCCAGTTCTCTGGTGTCATTCAGGTATGCGTAATCACTGAGCCAAATAGTTCCGCTTTCGACTATACCCACGAAGCCATCGAGTGATGTGTAGTGGTAAATGAGATCTGGTGTCTTGGTTCGCACCAAGTGATTTCTTCTCGCTTCGTTCCAGAACGTCTTCGGTGCTGAGAACCAGTTTGGAAATCTATTGTTGTCCCAAGAGAAATAGGGTGTGCCAGATGTGGCGACCCACCTCCGGCGCGTGTAGATATCAGGTGGCTCGCCCTCCATGAGTGACAGCACCTGAAACTGATCTTCTTCGACCCCATTCCGGCATTCGGGCCATGGACACGGCAATGTGTCAATGATGCCGTGCTCGTGACATCTTTCGTCCGGGAAAATTGTGTGCGGTAACGTGTGCATCGTGAGTATCGCCGGCTAACGCCAGCGTAACGGGCCGGTTTGGAGCGTTAGCGGAAAACCGGTCACGTTGACGCAATCGTTAGGCATTTTTGTACTCCTTTACCAATTCAAAAAATCTAATAACAGATGACCTATGCTGCTCTTCTGTAACATTACACGAATATCCTTCCCATTTGATATTTGTTGGCGATAAACCTATTTCGATTGCTAGGATCATGTTTTGCCAACCAGCAGTAGATTCATAAAAGCCGAATTTCTTTGCAACCCAGTCATGAAACCCCTGAAAATTGCTCAGAAAATCTATTAGGGTTGTTTCATTCTCAACCGCAAAGGTATACCCATCCAAAAATGAACGAACATTAGATAACTTGCACTCTCCCGTATACATTGCAGTACGCGTGCTTATTAGTTCTATCAGTTCGTAAATATTTTTCATGCGTAATTTGGTGCCTAACGTAGAGCTAACCGGGCGCGGCCCGGAAAGCTGAAAAAACAAAACCGCATTATAACCGCGCTCCGGTTGAGCGCCATGTTAGGCCTGATGACATAAACTACACTGCAACGCAGACCAGAAAACTGAGCGATTACTTATCGGCTTTGCATGCGCTTATAATACCAAAGCTCAAATACTCCAGTTATGCCAAACAGCTCAAGCAGTTTGAACAAAACCTCAGCAGCTTTATCCCCATGTGGAATCCCATGTTCATTTAGTATAACGGTAAGCCCTATGAGCGCCCCAGCCCTCACTAAACCTATAAATAGTTTGTCTGATTCTTTCATAAATAAATTCGCTCCGGTATTGCCGTTCTACATTCCTATGACGCCTAACAAGGAATTAGATTGTTTCCGTATATCTGCCGAAAAATGACCTTTGCCACGATAACTTATTGATCTGCATGTGATCTTCCTTTCTGTATATCCTTCGGCGGAGAAATAATGACCGGTAACGGCCAGACTGTTGCCATTGAATCAGATCGAGCCATAGTCCGCAACGGCTCGATAGAAACAGACTTAAAAAGCCCGGCCATTAATTCTACTTTGTCGGATTTAAGCAACGCCGTCATGCCTGCCGGGATGGGGGCATCCAGTGCCAGGATGGCAAGCTTCGATCCGTCCGCGGGCTCTGGATTTCGGCTATCCCTGCCGAAATGACGAGCACTACCGAGAATCTGACAAGGCAGAATTAATCACTCGTAAGCTCTGGTTCAGAGCCAATCGCTGCAGCGCCAAATCTGCGGTCAAGCTGGTGCGTTAAAGATAGGCAGCAGAAGATGGGATAGACCGGAAAGTTTCGCTATGCAACTCAGTCTAAGGCTCATAATATTGAACGAAATTTTGCGCCAACGAATCAGGAGCCGCCATGAGTATTGCCGTCACCGAAATAGTGCCGTTTTCCGAAGCCTGGACCCAGTTATCCGCTTTGGCGAGCGAGGCGCAAACCGGTAAGGAAAAAAATGGCGAAGCCGCGGCGGCGTTGATCGGCGCGGAACGCTTGGATCGTTACCATCGCCTGGAACGGGCGCATATCCACTTATTGTTATTGCATGAAATCGAACGCGGATTGGCCGATGTAGCGGCGGGGTGCCACCAGGATGCCTGCGAAGCCTTGAAGCAAATCAAACACGCTCGGGCAAATTCGGCATCCGTTTGAACCGCTCTGTAGGTTTTGCCGATCACTTTCTCGCCAATTTGCAAGACATCAACAGCAAATTGTACCGGCCGACGCATGTATCCGCTCGCTATTAAACACCACCAACAACTCGGCTATGACTTGGCTGGCTTGTGGCTAAATCGTTAAACCTTTATCGCTATGGCTAAAAAAACCAAATCCGCCTACGTCTGCACCGAGTGCGGCGCCGATTATCCCGGCTGGTCCGGGCAATGCAATCAGTGCGGGGCGTGGAACAGCATCAAGGAGGTGCAGTTGGGTGGCGGCAAGACCGCGCGCGACAAATCCGGTTACGCCGGCGCGCGCAGCGAGGTGCGTTTGCTGTCCGAGGTCAATCTGGCCCAAGCCGAGCGGATTTCCAGCGGCCTGGCCGAGTTCGACCGGGTGCTGGGCGGCGGTATCGTCACCGGTAGCGTGGTGTTGATCGGCGGCGCGCCGGGGGCCGGCAAGAGCACGATTTTGCTGCAGGCCATCGCCCATATCGCCCGGCATTTACCGGTGTTGTACGTGTCCGGCGAGGAATCGTTGCAGCAGATCGCCGAGCGCGCCCACCGTCTGCAATTGAACACGGCCGGCATCAAGATGCTGGCGGAGACCTCGGTGCAGCAGATTTGCCAGGTCTTGGACGAGGAACAGCCCAAGGTGGTCATCATCGATTCGATTCAAGTCATGTACACCGCCGACTCCGATTCCGCGCCGGGCTCAGTATCGCAGGTGCGCGAATCCGCCAGCTATTTGACCCAATACGCCAAGCGCAGCGGCGTGTCGTTTTTCATGGTCGGCCACGTGACCAAGGACCAGTCGCTGGCCGGACCGATGACCTTGAGCCATATCGTCGATGCGCAAGTGGTGTTGTCGTCCACCGACGACTCGCGCTTTAGAGTGTTGCGCGCCGACAAGAACCGTTTCGGCAGCGTCGGCGAACTGGGTTTTTTCGCGATGGAAAGCAGCGGCTTGAAGGAAGTGAAAAATCCGTCGGCGATGTTTTTATCGCGCGCCGAAAAGCCGTCGCCGGGCAGCGTAGTAACCGTATTGTGGGAAGGCACGCGGCCGTTGCTGGTGGAGATTCAGGCCTTGGTCACCGAAAGCCAATATGGCAATCCGCGCCGGCTGGCGGTGGGTTTGGATCAAAACCGGCTGGCGATGCTGTTGGCGGTGCTGTCGCGCCACGGCGGCATTTTCACCGGCAACGACGAGATTTACGCCAACGTGGTCGGCGGCATCAAGGTTTCGGAAACCAGCACCGATTTGGCGATTCTGGTCGGGGTGGTGTCCAGCTTACGAGACCGCATCATTCCCTACGACACGGTGTTTTTCGGCGAGGTGGGCTTGAACGGCGAGATCCGCCCGGTCGCCAACGGCCATGCTCGGCTCAACGAAGCCGCCAAGCACGGCTTCAAGAAGGCGATTATTCCTAAGAGCAACAAGCCCAAGGACCCTATCAAGAATCTGGAGATACACGCGGTCAGCAACATTCAGGAAGCGCTGGCGGTATTGGCCGAGCTTTAACGCAGACTGTCCAGCACGTCGCGCAAGCGGTTTTGGATCGCCTGCAACCGCCTCAACTCGGCAATCTCCGGAAATTGGCGGGCGGCGGCATCGACGGCATAAAATTCGACGCTGTGCCGGTGTTCCGGTAACGCCAGCTCGATGCGCGTGGTTGGCGCGTCGGCGATATTGAATAAACGCCCGTCGGCGGCCCGCAAGGCCCGTATCCGTTCGGCGATCGAGGCGGCGGCAAGATCGGGCAAGCGCTGGTCGGCCAGCAGATACGTCAACAAGGCTTGCAGCTCGGCCGGCGCCAGTTGGCGGCTGCGATCCGCGCCGTCGCCGAACCAGGCGGCGGACCCGGTCAAGCGGCCACCGGCCGTCAACGTCAGTAACGGCGAGTCGGCCGGCCGGGACTGCATTCCGCCGGCCATATCGAAACGCAGTATCACCGCGTCGACGTCGGCCGGCAAGCCGTATCCGCCGGCGCCAGCCGACGCCGCCGATACCGCAAGACCGAATACCAGCCAGACCCGCGCCGGAAACGCCCGCCACCATCGGCGGGCCGAGCAGCCGGATGCGCGCCGATGCCGACCGCTACCCGCGCCCGCCATCAAGCCGACCGGCGTCGGCCGGGCAATCCGACGAATCCCAGCAGCGCGCCCGCGAACATCCATAGCGAAGCCGGCAGCGGCACCGGCGCGACCACGGAATAACCCAGGTCGCGGAACGACTGTATCGTGGTATTACTCAGAAAGGCAGGCGCATTCAGCCAGCCGGTCATCAGTTCGTAACGCATGTCGTGGCCTTCGGTATCGACGATGCCGGTATTGGCGGCACCTTTGTCGACCTCGTTCCAATGGCCGTCGGCGGTGCCGCTGCCGCCGCCCTGTTCCACCGGCACGTAAGTCGCGCCGGCTTGACCGAATTCGCTACGGTAGGCCGCGACCCCATATTCGCCGGTGTATTGGCCGCTGCCGCTGGTGTATAAGCCATTGGCTTCCCACAAGGTACCAAAGCCCAGCACGTGAGCCATTTCGTGCTCGATCACCGATAAGAACGTGCCGTTGCTGATCATATTGGCGATGTCGGCGGTATCGAATTGCATGTCGCCGAGCCGGGTCAGCTGGTAGCCGCCGGTGTTATACGAATTACGCCCGCTGGCTTTCCATGTCTGCGACGGACCGGCCGAGCCCAAGGTTCCGCCGCTGCCGTCGATGGCCGCCGCCGAGGCGCTGATCGTGACGCCGTTGATGCGTTGATCAGTTACCGCGCTATCGTAGCCGGTGATAATGGATTCCCAAAAACCGGCGGCGTCTTGGAAATAGCTTTCCTGTTCGCTGGTCAAGCCGCTAAAGTTCAAATTGATCTGAAACGACGCGGCGTCGGCCTGACCGACCGCCAGCATCAAACCGGCGGCAACCCCGGCCCATTTCCTTTTATTGCACATGCTTCCTCCTGATGGTTAAAGTCGATCGCAAACGCCGCCCCCTGAATATCCGCTACGGAGCGACCGTGGCTGAATTTTAACCGGCAAGGCGCGTAAAACCACGCCTGGAAAGGTAAATTTTGGTAAACGCGGCGCTGAAAAGTAGCCCGGTTGGCGAAAACCGCCCGGCGTGCCCGACCAGTGCCGCGATTGTCGG
This sequence comes from Methylomonas sp. MS20, assembly GCF_050275925.1. Lineage (NCBI taxonomy): Bacteria > Pseudomonadati > Pseudomonadota > Gammaproteobacteria > Methylococcales > Methylococcaceae > Methylomonas > Methylomonas sp. MS20. The sequence goes on along the minus strand of NZ_CP189962.1, from coordinate 918,773 downwards.
GTTTATAGTACAATTTGCGCCCGATTCTCGCCGTAGCGGCGCGCTAACTCAACAACACAGCAGGTTCAGACGATGACAACGATGGATGACAGAGACGGTTGGATATGGCTAGACGGCCAATGGGTCGCTTGGCGCGATGCGAAAGTGCATGTACTGACTCATACCCTGCATTACGGCTGCGGCGTGTTCGAAGGCCTGCGCGCTTACAAAACCGACGCCGGCACCGCGATTTTCAAACTGGCCGAACATACCGACCGTCTGTATCGTTCCGCGCATATCATGAACATGAAAATGCCGTACTCCAAGGACGAGATCAATCAGGCCCACAAGGACGCGGTCGCCAAGAATAATCTGGACAGCGCCTACATCCGCAGCATGGTGTTTTTCGGCTCCGAAGGCATGGGCTTGCGCGCCGACAATCTGAAAGTCCATGTGATGATCGCGGCCTGGACTTGGGGCGCCTACCTGGGCGCGGAAAACATGGAAAAAGGCATCCGCATCCGCACCTCGTCCTATACTCGCAACCACGTCAACAGCACGATGTGCAAGGCCAAGGCCAACGGCAATTACATTAATTCCATCCTGGCCTTGCAGGAAGCGCTGTCCACCGGTTACGACGAAGCGCTGTTGCTGGACCACGAAGGCTTCTGCGCCGAAGGCAGCGGCGAAAACCTGTTCATCGTCCGCAACGGCAAGCTGTACACCCCGGAAACCACCTCGGCGTTGGAAGGCATCACCCGCGATACCTTGATCACGATCGCTCGCGAGCAAGGCTACGAAGTCATCGAAAAACGCATTACCCGCGACGAAGTTTACGTGGCCGACGAAGCCTTCTTTACCGGCTCCGCCGCAGAAGTGACGCCGATCCGCCAGTACGACAACCGCGACATCGGTTCCGGCAGCCGGGGACCTGTCACCGAAAAACTGCAAGCCTTGTACTTCGATTACGTTCACGGCCGCCGCGCCGACCGCAAGGAGTGGTTGAGCTTGGTGTCCTAAGCCGACGTGCCTTCCCCGCATCGCATCCTGGTCGTCGGCCCGTCCTGGGTCGGCGACATGGTGATGGCGCAAAGCCTGTTCATCGCCCTCCAGCAACAACACCCCGAGTGTCACATCGACGTCCTGGCGCCGGCCTGGTCGCTGCCTCTGTTGGCGCGGATGCCGGAAGTGCGCGACGGCATCGCGATGCCGTTGGGGCACGGCGAGTTCGGGCTGAGCGCGCGTTTTAGACTGGGCCGGTCAATTCGCGGGCGTTATGACCGGGCCATCGTCCTGCCTAACTCGTGGAAGTCGGCTTTTATACCGTTTTTCGCCGGTATTCCCCAACGCACCGGCTATCTCGGCGAACTGCGCTGGGGCTTGCTGAACGACGCTCGCCGGCTGAATGAGCGCCGCTTGACGATGACGGTGCAACGCTTCGTCGCGCTGGGCCTGCCGGCCGACGCCGAACAACCGCCGGCCTATGCGTTTCCGAAATTGGCGATAACCGCCGAACAACGGCAACGTGTCGCGGACCGATTTGGAATCGCGGCCGACACTAAAATCTTGGCACTCTGCCCCGGTGCCGAATACGGTCCGGCCAAACGCTGGCCGGCCGAGCATTTCGCCGCCGTCGCCAAGGCCAAACACGCGGAGGGTTGGCAGGTATGGCTGTTCGGATCGGATAAGGACCGCGAAGTGGCTAACGCCATCAACGATCTGACCGGCAGGGTTTGCCGCAATTTCGCCGGTGCAACCGCGCTGGCCGAAGCGGTCGATTTACTGTCGCTGGCCAATGCGGTCGTCAGCAACGACTCGGGCTTGATGCACGTCGTCGCCGCCCTGAACAAGCCGGTCGTCGCGCTGTACGGCTCGTCCGATCCGGGATTCACGCCGCCTTTACACCCCAACGCGCGAATTCTGACCCTGGGCCTGGATTGCTCGCCGTGTTTCCAGCGCGACTGCCCACTCGGTCACACCCGCTGTCTGGCCGACATCGCGCCGGAGCGAGTATTGGCGCTACTCGCCCCCTGAGCGGATGAAAATCGCCATCGTCAAACTGTCCGCTCTGGGCGACATCGTCCATGCGATGGTCGCGCTGCAATTTATCAAGGAAGCGCTACCGGATAGCGAAATCGACTGGATCGTCGAGGCTGGCTTTGCCGGCGTCATCGAGCACAATCCGCACGTCAACCGAGTCCTGACCGTCAATCTGAAAGCGCTGAAATCGAACAAAGCCGCGATTTTTAGCGAAATTGCCAAGGTGCGCGGCTATGCCGCCGCGAATTACGATCTGGTCATCGACGCCCAGGGGCTGATCAAATCGGCGCTGGTCGCGCGCCTGTTGTCGGCCAATTGCGTCGGATTCGACCGCGATTCGATCCGGGAGACATTCGCGGCCTGGTTTTATCGGGAAACCGTGGCGTTTCCCTACGATGCCAACACGATAGACCGCAACGTCGCGGTGCTGACCCAACCGCTGGGTCTGGACATCGGCCCCGACCGGATTTTAGCCAAGCAACCCTTTCTGTACTTCACGCCGCCGACCGCCGAGTTGAACGAGTACTTCGTGCCGGACCAGCCCAACGTCATTTTGGTGATCGGCTCGACCTGGCCCAGCCGCAATTATCCGCTGGAGCAGTACCTGCGGGTCATTTTCGGCCTGGAAGCCAATATGCTGATTTGCTGGGGCAGCCAGCAAGAACACTGGATGGCGCAATGGCTGGCCGAACGCAGTCTGGCGCGGCCGCTGCCGAAACTGAGTTTTAACGACCTAAAGGCCGCGATTGCCCGTTGCGACCTGTTGATCGGCAACGACACCGGACCGACCCACATGGCCTGGGGTTTGAACCGGCCATCGATTACGCTGTTCGGACCGACGCCGGTCAGCCGGGTTTACCAAACGGCCATCAACAAGGTGTTGAAGTCGCCGTCCGTCGTCGACCCCTTCAAACTGAACAAGCTGGATTTCTCGATCAATCAAATCAAGGCCGACAGTGTCGTGGCGTTGGCGAGAAGCTTGCTGCCGGCCCGCGCAAAAAGCCAACCGGGCTAAGTTTCGCCGGCGGCTTTAATGGCCCCCGCATTGCCGCAGGTAATAGCGGACAAACCGGGCAATCGGGTCCGCCAGCGACAGTATGCGGACGATTTCAATCGCCGATACCCTCACCGTGCGATCGGGATCGGCGGCAAAATCAAGCAGCTCCTTCGCCGAATTGGTGACCGGCCTTAGGCTAAGCGCGCCGAATTCGGATGCCGGAATGTCTCCAACCACGGCCAACTCGCCGCCGGCCAGTTCGACCAAACAACCCGGCGGCCAAACGCCTAGCGCCCGCACGAAATCGGCCGTCAAATCGCCGTCGAATAGCCGCGCTCCGGCGTTATAAATGCTTGCCAAGGCTTGTAAACCGCTCATCGCCGGGCGACCGGCGTGTTCCCAGCACAAATCCTCGCACTCGGCGGCCATCGCCGCGATTTGCCCCGCTCTGCTCAAATCTCCCCCACCGAGTCCGCGCGGATAGCCGCTGCCGTCCGCTCGTTCATGATGATTTAGCACGATGTCCAATACCTCGGCCGGTACGTCGGAAGCCGCCAGCAACATATCGCGTCCGCATTGCGGATGTTGCCAAAACAAAGCCGTTTCGCCGGCATCCAAGGGCCGCTCGGCCGCTCGTATCGCGTCCGGCAAACGTTGTAGGCCAATGTCGAGCAACAGCGCGCCGCTGCCCAAGTGTCTTAAGGCCTCGGCCGACAGTCCTGTCGCCAGCCCCCAAACCAACGCCAACGCGGCGGCATTGACCGCTTTCGCGGCCGGGTCCGGTTGGGTGTCGCGCATCAAGCCTCCCCAAACCCGCCCGGAGTCCGGCGAAATCCCCTGCTCCAGCTCCGCCGCCAGCTTATCAACCGTCGCAAAATCCAGCGTATTTTCCGCCGCCGCGCGCCGCAAAACGTCGGCGTAGCCGAGGCGAACCGCCGCGTAACAGCCTTCCCAAGTCGTCGTATCCAGATCCGCGCTCGAGGGAATCGCGCCGGCCGGCGGCGAATCGCTAATATCCTTGCCTTTGGCGGTGTCAATGCACACAAACCGGCAATACTCGCGCAAGGTCGCGACTTGTTTGGCCGAGGTCACGGCAAAGCGGGTTCGAAAAAACGGCAAATCCAGCCATTTTCGATCGGTATCGACGATATACATCCCGATCTCCAGCTGCTCGGCGTTAATTTTTTTTATCATGCCAGCCGTCCGCCGCGCCCCTAGGCTCCGACTATGGCGTAGTCCTTGACGAACAAGCCATCCCGGTAATATTCGTTCAAATCCAACCGATAATCCTTGGCTCGCACCACTTGCTTGACGGCATAGCGGTTTCCCTGTGGATCGGCCACCGGTTTGGCCAAGTCCAGCAACCGGGGCTCGATGTCGCTACGCTGGCTATCCTTGACGATCAATATCTTTGGTTTCAAACGATCGACCTTGTTTTGTTCGACCACGATGCCGATTTCGCCGCTACTCAATTCGACGGCATTGCCCTGCGGATAAAAGCCGATACAGTTAATGAAATGCGTGACGTAATGGGCTTCGTAACGTTGGCTCATCCCCTTGACCAGCGTGCCCAACGCAATCAAATGCGGTTGGCCGTGCTGATAAACCCGGTCGCTGGTCATCGCGTCGTAGGTATCGACGACGGCAACCATTTTGGTGAAATCGGACAACGCCGATTTATCCAAGCCGCGCGGGTAACCGCCGCCGTTTAGTTGTTCATGGTGGTTGTGCGCGACATCGACCGCGCCGGGGAATGCCCCTCTGGCCGACATCAACACGTTGCGGCCGTAGACCGTGTGATTGCGCATGATGTCCAGTTCGAACTTGTCGAGCTTGCCGGGCTTGTTCAAAATCTCCAACGGCACCTTCATTTTGCCGACGTCGTGCATCAACCCGCAAAAGCCGATCTTGTTGAGGTCTTCGACCGAATACTTCAATTCCCTGCCGAGCAGGATCGCCAAAATGCACACATTCATACAGTGTTGAGCGGTGTATTGATCCTGGTCCTTCAACTGGGTCAGCAATAACATGGTTTCGGGATGTTCCAGCACTTGGTCGACACATTCGGCAACCGCTTGCTTGACTGCCTCGGTATTGAATTGATTACCGAAGCGAATATCGTCCAGCACGGTCTTAATCAAATTGCCGACGCGCTGAAAGGTGACGGCGGTCTGTTCGAAAGAACGCGCAAAACTGAGCTGTTTGCGCGCCTCGGTCGAGCGAGTCGGAATGGCTCCGGTATGGTCTTTTTGAAACTTGACGTCGATATAAACGTAATCGCAAACCGCCTGTATGGCCTGAATATCCGCATGGCTTTCGATGACAATGCGATCCAGCATAAACGGATTTTCGCCTTTCGGTGCTTCCAACTCGCATACGCACATTCCGACTCTGAGTTCGTAAACATGCATTCTGATTATTCCAGCTTTATTCGCAGACATAGACCCCACCAAAATCGAGCCGGCATTGTGCAATAGATCGACCGGCCTAACACGCTTGGATGCCACAAAATATTGATTTGTCTCGCACATTTTGCGAATCCACCGCCGTGCTATTCCAAGACCGCTCACATCGCGGCGCACCGTGGGCGAGCCAACGCTTCTCCCCTTTCCCCATCCACCGCTATTCCCGGCGGCTCGCAAACGCCCATCGCAATACATGAATAGGACTATAGCCGACGCACGTCGCCCGACAACCTGGAAAACCCGATTACACTCGCCGCCGATTGCGTTACACTGCGTACCTCGGCGGACCTCCCTGCCCTTTCCAGCCACGCCGGCGATCTTCCGGCGCCTTGCTTCGGCCCAGCTCCACCGCACGGTCCGGCACATGCGCCGGCCGCAAGAACCACCGTAATTTGTGCCGACATGAGGAGAACACAGCGATGTTTCTCAAATCGTTCCGACAATACGCTAACGCGTACCCAACACCGCCATTAAGAATTCCGCAGCGCATCAGCTTGTTTTTGCTGGCCTTCCTGCCGTTGTTTACGATTTCTCAAATTCTGATTTTTATGCAACCGGCCATATACCGTAGCGAGGCTTCGGTATTGACCAGCGAATCCGCCCAGGTCGACCAAGCGCCGGCCGAGGCCGATCCGCAACAGACCGGCATCCAGGCCCAGGTCTTGCTCGGCCAGGACATCCTCGAAAAAACCGCCGCGCGTCTCAGCGAGCGGTCCGCGCCGACAGACGTCGCGGATCTGCATAAGATGCTGGGCGCCACGCCGGTGGCCGACAGCAATCTGATTAAATTACACGCCGAAGGCTACGACCCTGGAAAACTGCAGGTGATTCTGAACGCCTGGATAGAAACTTATCGACAACTCCGCGAAGACTACATTCGCCAAGTCACCGCCCAATCCACGGCGACCCTGGACGGCGAACTGGATCGGGTGGGACTATTGTTGTCGGCAAAACGCCGCGAATTGGATCAGTTCCGACTAACCCACAATATTCTGTCCCAAGATAGTAGCGACAACCAAGCCCACGCCCGCCTGCAGGGTCTCAACGCCTCCCTGAATAACGCGCTGGAAGAAGAAGCCAAGGCGAAAGCGAAAGTCGGAGCGATCCGCGCCGCGATCGAAGAAGGTCGGCCGGTAATTCCGAACCAAGACAGCCGCAGTTTGGCGGTTCTGCAAGAAACCGCGGAGCGCTTGCGCGACAAACTGGAAAACCTGCGCGGCCGCTACACCGAGCATTACATCGATTTTCATCCGACCATGAAAATCGTCAAACAGCAGTTGAGCGAACTCGATGCCAAGATCAGCGAAAAAGAGCATAGCGGCACCGATTTCATGTTGCAGGAAGCAAACACCGCCTACGTGGCCGCCCGACGCACCGTCGCGGATTTGCAAAAGCAACTGGCTCAACACAAGCAAAAAGCCGCCGAATACACTGGACAATTCGAAAAATACCAAGCGATGCTGCAAGAACTGGAAGGCCTGGAAAAACTGCAGCAAGACACCAAGCAGCGCTTGGCGGACATCGAAGTCAAACAGCGCCAGACCCATCCGCAATTGAGCGTGATCGATTGGGCAACCCTGCCGACCGAACCGATTCGACCGGATTATTGGCTGGCCGCCGCGATCGCGTTGGCCGCCAGCGTGGGGGCGGGTCTGTTCGCGGTCTGGCTGGCGGACTATCTGAATCCCAATCCACAATTGCGCAACTTGCAAACGATAACCGGCATTCGGGTTTACCCGCACCGGCCGTCTCCGAACGATCGCCGACAATTGCTGGACAGGCGCCGACCGCCCGACGCACTGGGCTTCGATCCGCTACAAGCCATTAACGAATCGCCGCGCGAAGACGGCGAGGACCGCCGCCGCGACCGGCGCTAACCTAACGGTCCCTCCCCCTGCATCCCCACGAAAAATGAAAGCCGGTGGCGTAGGCCGGGATTTAGCCGTGCTGGAAGGCTCTCCGGCACCGGAAGAGTTTTGGTCTTTCCGACGAACGCCGCGAACGACAAACGCCCTTCTCCCTACAAATCCTGCCTTTTCGAGCGGTCTCCGCTGCCGAGCGAGTACCAGAACCTTGGTCAAGACAGAGTCGGTCGCCGACAGTCTAGCGTCAGGCACTCGCCAATTGATAGTAAGCCTCCGCGCGCGCCGCCAACTTGCCGACTACGTCCGGGTCCAGCTTGCCTTCCGCGACGCGCCGGCGCAAATCAGCCAAAGCTTCTTCCGCCGTCACGCTGGGACGGTAAGGCCGTACCTGAATCAATGCCTGAAAAATATCGGCCACCGCGATGATCCGGCATTCCAAATCCAATTCCTTGGGCTGACTACGGAACGGATAACCGTCTCCCACCAGGGTTTCATGGTGATAGCCGGCCCAAATCGGGATTTTGGAATCGGCGAACACCCGCAGTAAAATCCTGAAGGTATCGTAACTGTGCCGGTGCATCGTCGCCCGTTCGGACGGCGTCAAGCCTCCCGGCTTATTGATGATGTCCTCGGACACGCGCAGTTTGCCGATGTCGTGCAGCAAGCCGGCGATTTCAATCTGCTCCAGATGGCAACCGGATAATCCGAAATCGGCGCCCAATTCGCGGGCTATCAACGCCACCCGCTGCGAATGCTCGTCGGTAAATGGGGTCTTGGCGTCGACCACGCGGGAAAACAAAGTCGCCAAATCTTTAAGCTCGGCCATGTCCAGCAACACCGGTTCCAAACCGGCGCCAATCACGCGCAAGTCCTCGTCGAGGTATTCCGGCTCCATCGCCAGCCAGAACGCCTCGACCTCCGCCAACTCGGCGAACGCCTCGACCAATTCCGGGCAAAACAGCAAGCCGGCCAAACCGCGAATCCGGGCGATGATATTCGAAAATTCGTTCAGAATATGCTCGCTATTCAAGAACGGCGCCTGCAGCACATCAATACGATCGGCCAGAAACAGCAAATTGGTCCGCAAGCGCAAGTCCGGCGCCAGCGGCAATTCCAGCAAGGTCCGCCAACGGGTGTGGTGATAGCGAATGTCGTCGGCCAGATGGGCAACCGGCCGGCAGGCCGCCAAATACTCGGCGCCGCGGATGCAATGATCTTCCGCGCCGTCCCATTCCAGCGTCTCGGTCAACTGACGGTGCTCGTGAATCCGCGACACGCCGCAATCGTGCAACATGCCGGCATGCAACATCGCCATCCGATCGGTGGCCGACCAACCCAGACGATCGGCAACGCCGCGCGCGATCATGGCCACCCTTTTACCGTGGCGGACTTCGTCGACGCCCACCAGGTCCAGAGCGCCGCTCAACGCGGCGATCGCCTCGTGCATATTGACGTGTTGTAGAGTCTTCAAAATCGGCCCCCGCCCGAAATGTGCCGGACTCGAACTGTGACGCCCGGCCCCGCTTGACTAAAATTACCGAGCCATTCTAGCACGCGGCCGCGTGGCCCCGCGCCGCCGACAATGGTAGAATCAAACCCTCTTACCACCCGAACCCGAAAGGAAGTCATGAGTCAGATTATTATCGAACACAATCCCAGCGAGGAGCGTTTACAGGAATTGGGCGTCTCCGAATGGCCGATCTGGGAAAAAGAAGTGTCCAAATTCACGATCGATTTCGACGAAACCGAAACCGCCTACGTCCTGGACGGCGAAATCTTGGTCACGCCGACCGGCGGCGAAGCGGTGCGCATCGTCCCCGGCGATCTGGTGATCTTTCAAGCCGGTTTGGACAGTCATTGGGAAGTAGTCAAACCGCTACGCAAACACTATCACTACGATTAAGGCGCGGCCGGCCCGAGGTTTGGAAAAGGCATCCACCGGATGCCTTTTTTATGACAACGCCTCGAAGTCGCCGGGCCACTCCGCCCCGCCGACAAGGACACCACGGTAAGCCCGCATGGACAATCCACGACCTCCCGAAACCCGCGCCGCCAGCCGGTCAGGTTGGCCGACCGCCGCGTTGCTGTTCGCGCTGACCGCCGGCTACGCTTACTGGCGCCTGCACGCCACCGAAGAGCCTAGCGAGCGACCCGGCTCGACCGGCGCTAGGGACGCACCAGCGGCCAGCGTCACCACCGCCACCGTCAACCAAGGCGACCTGCCGATTTATCTGCACGGCCTGGGCACCGTCACCCCGCTACAAACCGTGACGATCAAAAGCCGAGTGGACGGCGAACTGTTCAAGGTAGCCTTCCGGGAGGGCCAAACCGTACAAGCCGGCGAACTGCTGGCCGAGATCGATCCCCGCCCTTATCAGGTGCAATTGCACCAGGCCGAGGGCCAACTGATGCGGGATGAAGCACTGTTGAGCAATGCCGAGCAGGATTTGCAGCGCTATCGTACCCTGCTGGCACAGGATTCAATCGCCGCCCAGCAAACCGCCACCCAGGAGGCACTGGTACGCCAATACCGGGGCACCGTCGAAATGGACCGAGCGCAAGTCAACAACGCCAAGCTCCAACTCGACTACACCCGCATCGTCGCGCCAATCGCCGGTCAAATCGGCCTGCGGCTGGTGGATAAAGGCAACATCGTCCGCGCCGGCGACACGACCGGTCTGGCCGTTATCACCCAAATTCAACCGATCACCGTGCTGTTCACGCTACCCGAGGATCAGGTGCCGGCGGTGATGCGCCGCTGGCGTAGCGAACGCAGTCTGACGGTGGAAGCCTTCGACCGCTCCGGCCTGCGCAAATTGGCCGACGGCAAATTGCTGGCGGTGGACAACCAAATCGATACCGCCACCGGCACCCTGAAACTCAAGGCCTGGTTCGACAACGCCGAGCGCGGACTGTACGCCAACCAGTTCGTCAATATCCGCCTGCGGCTGGACACCCTACCCGCCGCGACGCTAGCCCCGGCCGCCGCCATTCAGCACGGCGCCAACGGCGATTTCGTTTACTGGGTCAAACCCGACCGAACCGTCACGATTCGGCCGATCAAGACCGGGCCGGTCGACGCCGACCGCGTTGCCGTTTTGGAAGGCCTCGCTCCCGGCGATGTCCTGGTCGCGGGCGGCAGCGACAAATTACGCGAGGGCAGCCGAATCAAGCCGGCCGACGCCGCCGTTTCCCCAGAGACCGCGCCGGTTCCGGCCCGATAAGCCTCTCGGTCCAATGCACACCCCGGTTTCCAAATATTTAAACGGTTATCCGGCCGAATTGGTCGAGCGCGCCGAACAATGGCTGACCAGCGGCAAGCTGGGCGACTGGCTGGCCGACAAATACCCGCGGACTCACCACGTCCAGACCGACAAGGCGCTTTATCACTACGTGACGGACTTGAAAAGCCAATATTTGCGCCAATCCGCTCCGCTCAGCAAAATCGTCTATGACGACAAACTGGACATCGTTCATCAAGCGCTGGGCTTGCACAGCGTCGTAGCCAGGGTGCAAGGCGGCAAACTCAAGGCCAAAACCGAAATCCGCATCGGCGCGGTTTTCAAAACCGCGCCGGCCGCCTTCCTGCGCGCCATCGTCGTCCATGAGCTGGCCCATTTGCGCGAAAAAGACCACAACAAAGCCTTTTACCAACTGTGCCGCCACATGGAACCGGACTATCACCAACTGGAGTTCGATCTGCGCCTGTATCTGGCGTTTCAGGAAAACCGGCGCGGGAACTGAATCGCGAGCCGCGACTTCGAGCGGTACGCGGTGCGTAGCCGATCCAAGCCATTCCGCCCCGTCGCTATTGAAGATTCAACACGCCGCCGGTACCGGCACCGCCCTTGATTTCCTGCGCCTTGTAGTTTTTAACCGCGACGACCAGTTGATTGTAAGCATCCAAAAACGCCGCCGCCGTGGACAAACCTTCGGGCGTGTTTTTGAAGCTCGCCAAGCCGACCACCGCGCCAACGCTGTCCCCCAAATAGCCGCCCCAGCCGTTGGTTTGCAAACGGTTGGCGGTGGCGCTGCCTTGCGAGATGCCGATCTGCACGGTCGAGCGAATATCGGTCAAGGTCAGGGTCACATCGGTGGTCCGTTTGTCGGCGGCGTCCGCCAACGTGGCGGCCAGCGAGTCGGCCAGAATGCCGCCCAACGAAATTTGCCCCGGCGGCGAGTAATGACGGTAGCCGGCGCCAAAGGCGCCCGCCCGATGCCCTTCGGTCGATTCGTTCAACACGATCACTTGCGGTTCCATCAGATAATCGGCGGCGACCCGCTGACCTTTATGCTGTTTGGATCCGGCCCGGTATTCGCCGGAATTGCGCTGTTCGCCGACGATTTCGTTAATCAACGCCCGCGTGGCGGTGTTGCCGATCGCGGTAATCACAAAACAATTGGATTGTTGCACCGCCAAGCGGATCAACGGATCGACCGTCGTCACCGCCTGCCCGCCGGTGATGCGGCCGTCGCTGACCGCCAAGGTCCCCATGGGGCTGGAGCAACGCTCCAGCGTTTTATTCGCATCGACGCTGGTCCCGCCCGCCGCCGATCCGGACACCAGATTACCGCTGCCTCCGGTCTGCAAGCCGGGTTTAGCACATCCCGACAGCAAGACCACCAAGCCGATTTTCAAAGCCATACCTCGATTCATCAGACACCCTCGCCGAAAGTTGGAGCTTGATCCAAGCGCGAGAATCATAAGACAATTTGCCGCCGACGTCTGCATAACAAATATGCTAGAACTTTTCCTTCGCCCACCTGCGCCGCAGGCGCCTCGGCCCAAATCGGCGCATACCGCGCCGTTGGCCTGGACAATCTTCGGGCGCACCAAACATTCCTGATCGAAAGCAATGATCAGCTCGGAGCGACGAGCTTGCGGTGGTCTTCCTCCCAATCCCACACCATCGGACATGCGGTTTTCCGCACCCAGCAGTTGAACCTAGCGACGCCTTCATAATGTCGCAAAAGCCGATTGCCCCCACAAGCCCCACCGTTTCAAACCCATGTTGTTTAACTCCGCGAGCGGGACGCGGTCAGGCTTTGTTCCGTGCCGTCGAGCACCAGCCATTGATGGGTGAAGTGTTTTTAGATAATGCCCCAGCGTTTGGAAAAATCGCCGTCGCCTGGAGGCAAGACCCAGATCATGTGGATGTGGTCGGGCGACATCACCAGAGCGTCGACGGCAAACGGCAAGGTTAGCCGGCAATGCCGAATCGCCTCGCGCAAGCAATCCCGCGCCGTGTCGCTCGCCAGTATCCCGGCTCGCCGTTCGGTCACCACGGTAAAGAAATACGACCGACCCGGCATATAACAACGGCGATAATCGGCCATGTCTCCGTCAATTATTGGATTGTCCACCGTAGGGTACGCATCGCGTACCTTGTCAGAGTTACTCATCACTAGCGCCGCAAAAGATACGCGGTGCGTACCCTACATAGCTGCAAGGATGCAAGAGCAATTACCGAGGCCAAACACAAATTCGTCTGGAACGAATTTGAACAGCCGATAGGCTGGCCCGAAAGGCGAAAACCATGGATGGTTTTCGTAGAAAAAGTATCGCGGTTGCCAGTCCGCGAACCGACATTAAAAATTAGGCCTCACGATAGCGAAACAATATTCATCCCAGTTTTAAATCCGCGTGGGCACAAAAACCGTGCCCACCCTACGCAACTACGGGGCTCCGTTCAGCACATCGGTCCAGTCCGAGTGAATGTTATTGTTAGCTATATTGGTCAAGCAGACACCACCCCTTTAAAGCTCGGATAGAAAACAGAAATAGGGTTGTCAACTGCGTCTGGATCTTCTAGAGCGCGTCGCACTTGACTAGCAATTTCGGATTTGTATACCTCTAGTCGGGGAACTAGTGAATAAATATCTGTTGTATCTATCCGAATTGTGCGACTTTGACTTAAATCGAAGGGAATCCTGTCGGCGGCGCGAATAATTTGAACAACCGGAAGGCGCGCTGCGTGCCTAATTGCGAGCTCATAAAAAACATTTGGATTGTGAAACGATAGGTCAGCTATAACGAGTCTCGACCTAATTAGGTACTCGATGATTTGCCGGGTTATCGTTCCAGGCTTGTCTATTGCGTCAGCGCGGATGACCTTCATGTGGAACTGCTCTAACGCTGGTTCTACTATAGAGCTAAGGAATAAATCGGAGTGCTTTCGATGCTCCGATCCATCCTCGCCGATTGGCGTTACGTAGAAACAGACCGTTTCAAACCGTGCCTGCTCGGCGGTCATCAAGGGAGACGGCTGGTGCGACGTAGTGCTAGATATAGCATTTTCACTGGCTCGTTGCGGCTGGGCTGAGCTTGAAGGCAGACTGTCGAGCAAGTGCTCCAACGTTACTATGCGTTCAGCGCCAGAAAGCATCTGCAGCAGGCCCACATAACGAAGATTGAGAATAAACGTGTCTACAGCTTCCTCTGCTGCCTCCTTCTCTAAACCTGTTTCCATCGCCGCATCAACTAGTGCCGTCTTCGCCGGAAGCTTATTTCCCTTGAAACGGTCATAGAGATTCTGGAACGGCTCGATGTTCTCTATTGCGAGTAGCACGCGAGCCTTTGCCCGCTCTCGTTGCTGAATCTCTTCATCAATGGCACGTAATCCGCCGGTGGTAAGCTTTATGTACTCAGCAGTGTAACTTCCCTCGGTCAGTCCATACTTGTTCGAGTTGACGATTAATTGTAAGCGATCTTTGAAGGACGCACTAGAACTGAAACGGACAATGACTTAACCGTTGGCGTACGATTAGTCCGTTAGGGCGTCGAGATTCCAAGGCAACAGCGCTTCGAACTCTTCGACAGTTTTTGCGGTGGGAAGCTTTCGGAACAGATCGACCAGATAGGTGTAAAGGTCGACGCTATTGGCCTTGCAGGTTTCGATCAACGAGTAAAGATTAGCGCTGGCACGGGCGCCGGCCACCGTATCGCAAAACAACCAATTGCGGCGGCCCACCACGAAGGGGCGTATGGCGTTTTCGCAGAGGTTGTTGTCGATGGGCCAAGCGCCGTTGTCGACGAAGCGGATCAGTTTGGACCACTGCGATGACAAGTAATGCAAAGCCTTGCCCAGCAAACTACCGGGGATTACCGCATGCAGATGTTGTAGCAGCAGGGCTTCGATTTTGACCAAAACCGGTCGGCTTTGCTCCTGGCGCCGCTGCCCACGCTGTTCGACGCTCAGGTCTTCCGTCTGAGTTTCAATCGCGTACAGTTCACCCATCGCCGCGATAAACTGCGTCGCCAGTTGCTCCGGGCCGCGCGCGGCTTTAGGAATGGCGGCTTCGGCCTCGACAAAATAACGCCGCGCATGCGCCCAACAGCCGAGGTGAATCGCACCCCGGCTGGCTGCAATGGCGTTATACACCTCATAGCCGTCGCTCATCAGTACCGCGCCGGGTTTGATGCCTTCATACAACGGCTGCGCATGCGTTCCGCCGCGCCCCGGCGTGTAGCTGAACAGCCGAATCGGCGGTCCGGAGCCGGTCATTTGTGCCCACAGATAGCTTTTGCTTTGCGCGGCTCGGCCGGATTCTTTGAGCACTTGAACCACGGTTTCGTCGCCCAGGATCAGATCGGCATCGAGCAGATGGTCGCGCAGCAAGTTGATGATGGGTTGCACTGCGTCGCCAACCCGCACCATGCTAGCCGCCAGCGTGTTGCGCGACAGATCGCCGCCGAAACGGCTCAACAGCGCGGCTTGCCGATACAGCGGCAGGCTATCCTGGTATTTGGCGGTGACGACCCAGGCTAATGCCGTTTCGGTGAGTAAGCCTTTGGGGATGATGCGAACCGGTGCCGGCGTCACGCGAATGCTTTCATCGCAGCACGGGCAGGCATATTTGACGCGGTGATGTTGAATGACTCGCACCTGTTGCGGCACGATGTCGAGCTGCTCGCTGATTTCAGCGCCGATTTCCACCAGACGAGTACCGTCATGCGCACAGATGCGTTCGGCTTCCGCTAATTCATGGCGCACGATCTCACGCGGCAGATGCGGATCGAGCGGTTTGCGACCGCGTTTCTTACGGCGGTGACCGGCCACCTCGACCGCTTCGGGCGTGGCTTCCTCGGCGATTGGAGCACCGTTCGGCGCCAACACTTCGGCTTCGTTCAGGAACAGGTCGCGCTGGGCCGGATTGGCCCGCGCCTCGGATTTTGCGGCATACAGCCTATGCAGAAAGGCATCCACACGTTCTTTCAATAAATCCCGCTCGACCGTCACCAACCGCAGTTGACTCGCCAGCCGTTGCTGCTCGGCCAGCAAGGCTTGGTAGTCTTCGGTGGACAGCGTGATGGTGGGCGTCATGCCGTTATTTTACCGGCTTTACATCCGCGTTTCAGCCCACTTGGGTATAGGTTCGTGCCGGATGCGGCCGCATCGCGGCCAAGTCAATACCGGCTAACAACCAGTGGAGTTGCTCGACCGTCAACATCACAACTGCTGCCTCTTTCGGCCAGTGAAAACGGTCGGCTTCCAGCCGCTTGAGCATCAACCAAAAACCGGTGCGGTCCCACAACAGCAGTTTGATCCGATCCCGCCGGCGGTTGCTGAACACGTAGATGGCCGGCTCGAACGGATTCAAGCCTAATGCCTGCTCAACCAGCAGCGCTAAACCATTGATGGCCTTGCGGCCGTCGACCGGCTCGCGGTGCAGGTAGACCTTCAATCCTGCGTCGAAACGAAACATGGCAGCTCGGCCAACGCCTTCAAAATCACCGGCAGGTCGCTCAGTGCGACAGGCTGTAACGCGAGTTTAACGCCGTTGGGCAACTCCGCACTGAGCGCTGACTCAGCCGGTTTCTCTGCGCTCAGCGACTGAACGGGCACAAAAGCCGGCAACGTTAATGGACTGTTCGGATTCGGATGTCCTGTTTCTCGGTAATGCCCCATCCACTTGCGCAGCAGATTGGCATTGATACCGTATTGCAGAGCGATCTTGGCAACCGATGTGCCCGAATGCAAGCAAACTTTCACTAGCTCCCGCTTGGCTTCCGGATCATAAAGGCAACGGCCGTCTCGCCCGTGCCCCACGATTAATGGCCGCGATAATCGCGTGTTATGCTCCTTCATAGGTGTCCACCTGATTATAAGTGGACACTATCTTCGTTCCTTTCGAGCTGTTTATACAGATGCTGTTAAAGGACCGCTTACGATTAATTGGCGGCTTGTGCTGCTATCAGGAGATTTTCCAAGCTCGTCGAATAGAGAAAGCCTACGAACTGGTTGGCCACTGCCAAATTCCAGAATTTTCTTTGCAAAGTCAACAGCCTCTTCGAAGGCGCAAGCCGGGTAGCTTCTGATGGTGCGCTTACGTTTCTTCTGTGCGGCGTCAATGACGCGATCAGACAATTTTTCTTCTGCTGTTTTATCGTTCATAGCACCTCTTCAAGTGACGACTAACAAGTTATTAGATAGTTTCTGCATATCATCCCGAAAATACCCAGGCCGCACAACCCATTACCCAGCCAAATACTCCACCTCCGCCAACACCACCTCCCACCTCTCGCACCGCAAACCCTCCGCATCGCCCGGCTTGGCCTGCCTCGCCAAAATCCCGGCAACGCGAACCGCGACGATAGCGCCTTGCGGCGGAACAAAGGCTTGCGCCATGCGACTGACGGTGGTGCCGTTGGCGAGTTCCCAGCCGGGTTTGCCGTCGCCGCGTGGGCGCAGGGTTAGCGGGTCGCCGTAGTCCAAGGCGGCGATGGCGCGGTGGATGGCATGGTTGGCGGCGAAGTAGCCGGGCCAGGACAGGACGACCTGTTCCGGACCGGCCAGCCAACGGCGTTGCCGGGTTTCCGGGATTTCGCTGACCGATTCGCCGCTGCTGGTCAGGCACAGTGGCGCGCAGTCGGCGATGAAGGCGTGGCGTCCGCCTAGTCTTTGGCACAGGGTTAAGGTTTGGCGGGCGCGGGTCATTGCTACGTAGAACAGGCGGCGTTCGTCGTCGCTGGTCTGTTGCCAGCCGCCGGCATCCAGGATCAGGACGTGGTCGAATTCCAAACCCTTGGCGCGGTGGGCGGTCAGCAGCAATAGCGGCGCGTTTGGGCCGTCAGCGAAACTGGCTTGGCGGCCACTGCCGAATTCGTAGAGGGCTTCTATCAGGTCGGCGGCGACCAGCCGGGAGTCCGTCATCCCCGGGCGGTTTCGCCGACTAGGCTGGTGTAAACGCCCCTCGCCCAGTCCCTTCCCGGAGGTTATCGCAAGAGGTAGGTTGGACTGCTTGTACCCCTGGGGGTAAATGCAATGAAGCCCAACATTTTGATTTTGTTGGGCTTCGCTCTGCTCAGCCCAACCTACACAATACCCGCCAGGGGAAGAGGGTACGTCTTCGGTGTGGGTCATTTCGCAGTCGGCAATGAATTGCGCCAGCATCGCCCGGTAGGGATGGCTGATAGCCTCGGTAACCGACTGGCCGTAGCGGCGACGAAACCAGCGCGACAGGGCACCGTGGCGCAGCAGCAATCTCGGCTTGCCGCGACGCACTCGGCTCAACAGCGCCAGCAACGCCGCCCCTTCGCGAGTGGCATGCAAGGCCGGCAAATCTTCGTCGCGTAGCAGTCGCGCCGGGATGCCTTGTTGTCGACACAATGCCGCCAAGGGTTCCAGGGCCTGCCAATGGCGGGCGATGACCGCGTAGCGGCCCCAGTGGCTGGGTGCTTCGGGATGTTGCAAGCCGTTCAGGCGCCGCAATTCGGCCAAGGCCGCCGCCAGTTCGGCGCCGGCTGGCGGCGGCGTTTTCAGTATGTGCACCCGGCCCAATGTCAGCGAATCCAAGGCCTCGAACTCACCGCCGGCCGGTTGGTCGCGGCGGGCGTGATCGACGCGGATGGCTTGCTCCCGCTTCATCCGTTCCTTGGCCTTGGCAATGACTTGGTTGGCGCAGGCGATGATCTGCTTCGTCGAACGGTAGTTTTCCAACAGGTAACAAACCTTGGCTTGGTAGTCGGCTTCGAACTGGCGGATGAAGCGGACGTTGGCGGCGTTGAAGGCGTAGATGTTCTGGTCGTCGTCGCCGACCGCCATTAGCGCCAGTTTGTCGTCGGCACCGTTCAAGGCCCTGCCGGCCAAGGCGCTGATCAAATCGTAGTGGTCGGCGTTGATGTCCTGGTATTCATCGATCAACAAGTAGTGCAGCCCGGCCAGCAGGCGGTCGCGTCGGACCGAGGCGCCGGCTTCCTCGTCGGCGTCGGCGCGTCGCAAATTAGCGGCGGCGTTTTTGATCACCGCGTTAAAGTCCACCGCTTCGCCGCGCTCGGCGGCCACCGCGCAACTGGTACCGGTCAGGCGCAGAGCCAGCGTGTGCAGGGTTTGCACGGTAACGCCGGCGGCATCGGCGCCGGCCAAGGCCCACAGCCTACGCCGAATCTCGACCGCCGCCGCCCGATTGTAAGTCAGCACCATGATCGCATCCGGCGCGACCAGCGCCTCGCGCAGCAACCAGGCCACTCGATGGACGATAACCTTGGTCTTACCGGCGCCGGGTCCGGCCAATACCAGCAAATTGGCGTCCGGCGGCGCGGCGACGATAGCTTGCTGCTCGGGGTTTTTCAGATCGGTGAGGATGCGGCGGTGGGCGGCCTCGCTGGTTGCCATTTCCAGGATGTCCTCGCGGCCGGCGAAATAGCGGCGCACGAATTCGGCCCGTTCCATACCAAAGTAATCGACGATGAAACTCATCGCCGCCTGGATCTTGCCCAGCGCCAGCTTGGCGTATTCGGCCATCACGTGCACCTGGATGATCTTGTCCTTGTAATGCAAAGCCAGCTCGGCGTAATCGGCATTCTTAAACTGGCGGCGGCGCGCCTCGGGATTCAGTTGAATATGCATCGCCGAACGGAAAATCGCCTTGCCGCGCGCCAAGTGCAAGACCTCGTTGGCGTCCAGATACAGCAACGCGGCGGCCAGCGCCCGTTGCCAGTCGCTGATTTCCAGGTCCTGCAGGGTCAAATCGCTTTGCAAAGCCGCTTCCAACACGCCCTGCTTGCAGGTCACCAGCAAGTTGTTGCCCTGGCGCAGTTCGGCGAAATAGCCGACCAGGGCCTGGGCCAGTCGCATGCGCTTGGCGCGGATGTGCTCGATTTGCCGCCAGTCGCGCAACAGCTTGACGTAGCGGTGGTCCGGGCCGCCGGGGCGCAACGCAAAAAAGCCGCGCCGGGATTTGTCGCCGTCGTCGCCGAAAGTTTCGGCAAAGGCTTTCAGCAAGCGGGTCAAACGGTCCGGTTCCAATTCGACGCCGGCATTGCGGCGCAAGGTGTCGCACAAGCGGCGCATGTGCAGCATCTGCCATTGTTCCAGATCGGCGTCCGGGGTGGCTTCGCGTAGGCAGTTGACCAGCGCGTCCTCCAGTTTGACAAGGTCGGCCAGCCTATCGACGGTGTCCGGGTCGAGGTAAAAGCTCACGCCGATTTCAGTGTCGTTGGACACCAGCTTGAAGCGATCCAAATCGCGGAGCAGGTTTTGCACCACCTGCGCCGGCTGGCCGGTGGCCAATATCAGGTCGTCGGTGCTGATGCCTTCGTCGTCGCCGGCGTTCAGCAATTCCGCGAGCACGGCCAGATAAGGTTCGGGATCGGCGTTGGGCCCTAGCTTTTGCTTCAACAATAATCCGGCTTCGTCCAGCGTCGCGACTTGCAAACAGCCTGGAAACACCCGGGTATGGTTTTCCTGGCGCTCCAGCAACCGCGCCTCTTCCAGCCAGACCACGGCGATGCGCACCTTGGTGTCGGCATCGGCGGCGTCGGGGTCGATGCCATGCTTGTCGGGGATTTCTAAAAGGATTTCGCCGCTGGTGACGACTACGCTGCCCTCGCTCCTGTCCTTGCGTTCTATGCTGCGCAGGGCTTTGAGAATCGCGTAAATGTCCTGCTGGGTCAGCCTGGAATTACGCAACAAGCGAAACTGCACGTCCAGGTCGGCGTCGTCGTACAGCAAGATGCAGCGCGCCGGCGCCTGATCGCGGCCGGCGCGGCCGGCTTCCTGCAAATAATTTTCCAGCGAGCCGGGGGTATCGAGATGAATCACCAGCCGCACGTCGGCCTTGTCCACGCCCATCCCAAAAGCATTGGTCGCGGCGATGACCCGCAACTCGCCGGCGATGAAGGCTTCCTGCATCCGCCGCTTGCGTTCGGGCGGCATGCCGCCGTGGAAGTGGCCGCAGTCCAGGCCGGCCTGAGTCAAGAACTCGGCCATTTCCTCGACGGTTTTCTGGCGGGCGCAAAACACGATGGCGCCGCCGTCGCCGCGCAAGGCTGCTTCCAGCAAACTCAACACCGCCGGGTATTTGGCCTGGGCCGGCACCGCGTGGACTTCGTAGTTCAAGTTGTCGCGACTGACCCCGCCGCTCAGCACCGCCAACTCCATGTCCAGCCGCTGCTTGAAATGGCCGACGATGTCGGCGACCACGTCGGGCTTGGCGGTGGCGGTAAAGCAGAATACCGGCGACGGTTTATCCTTCTGCCGCGATTTGATGAAGCGCGACACGTACAGATAATCCGGGCGGAAGTCGTGCCCCCATTTGGACAAACAATGCGCCTCGTCGAACACCCAGGCGCCGACGTCGCGGTGAGCCAGGGCGTTGGCAAAGGCGCTGCTGCGGAATTGCTCGGGTGCGACGAAGATCAATCCCAAATCGCCCAAGCGCAGTTTGTCGAGCACGACCCGCCGCTCCAACGGGTTGAGCAGGCTGTTCAAATAGCCGGCGCAGGCGATGCCGCGCGCTTCCAGATTGTCGACCTGATCCTTCATCAACGATTGCAGCGGCGAAATCACCACGGTCAGGCTGCCGCTCCGGTAATAGCGGGCCAGGGCCGGCAACTGGTAACACAAGGACTTGCCTCCGCCGGTCGGCAAAATCGCCAGCATCGGCCGACCGGCGAAACCGTGCTCGACGATGGTTTGCTGCAAGGAGCGGCCGTCGGCGGTGGTGGGCGTGGCGCGAAAATCCGGGATGCCGGCGAAGTAGCGCGCCAGCAGTTTTTTCAAGTCGTACTGTTCGCGGCACCAAGCGCAAGCCGGATCGCCGCAGGGCACGTCGCGCAGTTGGCTAATCAGGATTTTGGTTCGAGGAAACTGACTGCCGACCCAGGGCGGCAATACCGAATTGCCGCCGGCCACTCGCAGCCAGGCCAACACGAAGGCCAAGGGCTTGTGCCAGTCAGGATCGGGGAAACAGTCCTCGGCGATCCGACGTTGGGCGTTGATGCAAACCTTGCCGGAGGTCGCTTTCAACCAGGCCGCCTGGGCTTGCGCCAAGGTCGGCCTTAGCGCATTGCGCAAGGTCGCGAAGAAACTGGCAACGCCGCGCCCGCTTTCCGGCGCCAACAAAAAATGCAGGCAGAGCATGTCGTTCGGGTGTTCCTCGACGCGTTGCAACAAGGCCTCGCGCTGCTCCAGAAACAGCTCGTAAGCCAGTTCGGCATCGCGTACCGGATCGTTGCGGGTGGTCGTGCAGAGTTTGTAATCCTTGATCAGGCGGTGGTAAGGGTTTTGCGGAAAGGCCAGCGACGACAGTTCCAGGGTATCGACCAGCGGCAAGCTGTGCAGGAATAAACCCGGATGCAACAGCGCCAAGGCCGGCTGGTCGAAGGCGACGATGTTATGCCCCAACACAAACGCCGCGCCTAGACTGATGTCGTCCAGCCGCGCGCTCAAGTCCTTAGCCTTGCCGGAAATGCGCAGTTTCGCGCCGGTATCCGGGCGAACGGCGCCGATTTCGCGCAGATGTAAGCTATCCTGGCGGGCGGTTTCGATGTCCAAGCACAGGCAGCGGGGTTTAAGAGGATGGGAAGCGAATGTCATCGGGTCGGATTGTAATAGACGGTTTCGGCACTACTTTAGTACAGCAACGCCGGTACGCGCGACAGTACCGGCGCACTCTTTCACACGGCCGGACAGACGCGCGCCAGCCGGAGACAGTTTTAGAGAATGCTTATTTTCTCTGAATTTATTGTATGATCCTGGCTCTTACCGTCGGTAGGACCGAGGAGCATCCGCATGATTGCCGCTAGAAATATCTTGAACGGACACGACGCCGGCTGGCTGATGGAGATCGCCGCCGACGCGATGTTGGTTGCCGACACGGACGGGCGGATTCTGCTCGCCAATCCGGCGGCGGAGCGCCTGTTCGGCTACGACACCGACGAATTCACCCGGCTGACCGTCGAAGACCTGATCCCGCGCCGCTTCCGGCTCGCGCACGCCGAAAAGCGCGCCGCTTACGCCGAACATCCCGAATACCGCAAAATGGGCAGCGGTCTAACGCTGTGCGGACTGCGCAAGGACGGCAGCGAATTCGCCACCGACATTAGCATCACCCCGATCGACAGCGGCCGCGTGCTGGCCACCGTGTACGACATCACGCCGCGCAAACAGCTGGAAGAACAAAAACTACGCATGATCCACGAACTGGAAAGCGTCAATGAGGAATTGAAGAATTTCGCCTACGTGGTCTCTCACGATCTGAAAGCGCCGTTGCGCGCGATCGGCTCGCTGGCCGACTGGATTGCCGCCGACCAGTCCGAACGCCTGGATGCCGAAGGCCAGGAACACTTGCGGCTGTTGATTCAGCGGGTGCGCCGATTGGACGGCTTGATAGACGGCGTGCTGCGCTATTCGCGGATCGGCCGTATCCACGAGGCGGTCAGCTCCGTCGATTTCAACGAATTGGCGCGCGAGGTGATCGATGCGCTGGCCCCGCCGTCCCACATCGCGGTCTCGGTCGCGGCCGATCTGCCGACGCTGGCCGTCGAACGCACCGGCATGCAGCAGGTCCTGCAAAACCTGCTGTCCAATGCGATCCGTTATCTGGACAAACCCGAAGGCCGCATCGCCATCGACTGCGCCGAACAGCCGGACGCTTGGCAATTCAGCGTCGCCGACAACGGCCCCGGCATCGCCGAGCGCCACTTCGAACGCATCTTTCAATTGTTCCAAACCCTTCACCCGCGCGACCGGGTGGAAAGCACCGGCGTCGGGCTGTCCATCGTCAAAAAAATCGTCGAACAAAGCGGCGGACGGGTCTGGCTCGACTCCGAGCCCGGCCAAGGCAGTATCTTTTATTTCACGGTACCCAAACAAGCACCCGCAACCCAATTGAACCCGTAACCATGAGAATCAAGAGCAATCCCATCCTTCTGGTGGAAGACGACAGCGTGGACGCGATGACGGTCAAGCGCGCCTTGAAAGAGCTGCATGTCTCCAACCCACTGACCCATGTCGAAAACGGCGAGGAAGCTCTGGCGCACCTTCAGGATGCCAGTCAAGAGCAACCCTGTTTGATTCTGCTGGACTTGAACATGCCGGTGATGAACGGCATCGAGTTTCTGCATGCCGTCAAATCGCTGCCCGAACTCAAACGCATTCCGGTCGTCGCGTTGACCACCTCCGACGAACAGGAAGACAAGGTGGAAAGTTTCGAGTTGGGCGTGGCCGGCTACATGCGCAAGCCGGTCGAATACCAACAATTCGTCGAGATCGTACGCGCCATCGACGCCTATTGGACGATCAGCGAGTCGCCGCTATGACCGATTTAAACGGTAAACCGGTCATCCGTCTACTGTTGGTGGAAGACGACCAAATCGACCGGATGGCTTGCAAGCGAGCGCTAGCCCAACACCACGACTGCGAGTTCGTATTGTTCGAAGCCGAAACCGGCAACCAGGGCTTGAAGCTGGCGCGCGACGAGAAGATCGACTGCATCCTGCTCGACTACCATTTGCCCGATTTGAGCGGGGTCGAGTTTCTGTCCGAATTGGCCGAAGCATCCGGTGAGCTGCCGATGCCGGTGGTGATGCTGACCGGCTCCGACAACGCGATGATCGCGGTGGACGCCTTAAAACTGGGCGCCCGCGATTACGTCGTGAAAGGCTCCAACGCCAACGGCGAAACGCTGCAATGGCTGCCGGCGGTGGTGATGCGGGCGATGCGCGAACAACAAGCCTTGCTGGATAAAACCGAAGCCGTCGAACAATTGCGCGAAGCGGAAGCCAAATACCGCTGCCTGATCGAGCAAATGCCGGCCATCACCTATATCGCCTCGCTCGACACGCCGGGCAAACTGCTGTACGTCAGCCCACAGATCCGGCAACTGGGTTTCGCGCCGGACAGCTGGCTGGAAGGTAGCGACGGCTTCTTAAAACGGGTGCATGCCGAAGACCGCGATGCCGTCGTCGAAGCCTATTCGGCGACCTACGAACACTACACCCCGCTGCATTGCGAATACCGTTTGCTCAACGATAACGGTCAAGCGCGCTGGTTTTTGGACGAAGCCAAGGTGGTGCGCGACGAAGCGCGCGGCGCGCTGTGTTTGCAAGGTCTGTTGATCGACGTAACCGCCGATAAGGAAACCGCTCAGGAATTGTATTACTACCGGCGCCGCCTGGAAGAACTGGTCGCGCAACGCACCGAGCAATTGGAAAAGCAAAGCGCGATTCTGGAGGCGGCCAATGCCCGCATGGACCACGAGCTCTGCGAACGCAAGCGAGCCGAAGCGGCGTTGCGC
Source organism: Methylomonas sp. MS20 (assembly GCF_050275925.1). Taxonomy (NCBI): domain Bacteria; kingdom Pseudomonadati; phylum Pseudomonadota; class Gammaproteobacteria; order Methylococcales; family Methylococcaceae; genus Methylomonas; species Methylomonas sp. MS20. Next base: position 893,907 of record NZ_CP189962.1, on the reverse strand, counting down.
GCCAGCGAAGCCCGTTTCCGGTTGTTGCTGGAGTCTGCCGGCGACGGCATCGTCGGCGTCGACGGCAAGGGTCTGTGCCACTTCGTCAATCCGGCGGCCCTGGCGATGCTCGGCTACAGTCAACAGGAACTGCTCGGCCAGAACGCTTGTACCACGATCCACGGCGATACGTCGGTCGCCGAAGAGCAATGCGGCATTTACGCCGCCTGCCACGACGGCACGCCTCGCCACGGCACCGACCTGTTCCGGCGCAAGGACGGCAGCACGTTTACCGTGGAATGCTCCGCCCACCCGATGCACGTCGACGGCAAACTGGTCGGCGCGGTGTTGACCTTTCGGGAACTGAGCCCGCCCGGCGCTTAGCGCCGATCCGGCGACGCGCCTGGCATCCCAAAACGCTCCGCCACCGGAAACGCTCCATCCCGGCCGCCATAACCCGAATCCCTCCCAATTGCGGTATCATGGCCGCCGTTTAGCCGCCGGCCGGTTTGACCAATGCCGGCGCCGGAGCAGCGAGTAATCTCTTCCCGCCAACGCCTTAATCGAACTCCTATGAAAGCAGTCATACTGGCCGGCGGCCTCGGCACGCGGCTCAGCGAGGAATCGCATTTAAAGCCCAAACCGATGATAGAAATCGGCGGCCGGCCGATACTCTGGCACATCATGAAGCTGTTTTCGCATTACGGCATCAACGAGTTCATCATCTGCCTAGGCTACAAGGGCTACGTGATCAAGGAATACTTCGCCAACTACTTCCTGCACATGTCCAACGTCACCTTCGACATGGCCGCCAACCGGATGGAAGTCCACCAGCGCTACGCCGAACCCTGGCGGGTCACGCTGATCGATACCGGCGAAGCGACGATGACCGGCGGCCGCCTGAAACGGGTGCGCGATTACCTGGACGGCCAAGCCTTCTGTTTTACCTACGGCGACGGATTGTCCGACGTGGACATCGGCGCGTTGATTGATTTTCACCGCCGCCACGGCAAATGGGCGACCGTCACCGCGATCCAACCGCCCGGCCGCTACGGCGCGCTGGACATCGCCGACACCGCAGTCAAGGGCTTTCAGGAAAAGCCGGCCGGCGACGGGGCCTGGATCAACGGCGGCTTTTTCGTGTTGGAGCCGGATATTTTCGAAGTAATCGATGGCGATCAAAGCAGTTGGGAAGGCCAACCGCTGGCCGATCTGGCCGCCCGAGACCAACTGCGCGCCTACAAGCACGCCGGCTTCTGGCAAGCAATGGATACCTTGCGCGACAAGACCCAATTGGAAGAACTGTGGCGCCTCGATCCGCCCTGGAAGGTTTGGGCATGACCTTGTTCAACGGCCAGTATCGCGGCCGGCGGGTGCTGGTTACAGGCCACACTGGTTTCAAGGGCAGCTGGCTGAGCCTGTGGTTGCGGGAACTGGGCGCCGAGCCGATCGGCCTGGCCTTGCCGCCGGAAACCGCGCCCAACCATTGGCAGCTACTCGGCCTGGACATGGTCGAATACCTTCAGGATATGCGCGACAGCGCGGCGGTGGCCGAAATCGTCGCCGATGTCCAACCCGACATCGTCTTTCATTTGGCCGCGCAACCCTTGGTACGGCGCGGCTACCGGCAACCGCTGGACACCTGGACCAGCAACGTCGTCGGCAGCGCCAATCTGTTGGAGGCCTGCCGCCACGTGCCGGCGGTGAAAGCCGTCGTCGTCGTCACCACCGACAAGTGCTATCAAAACCGCGAATGGCCGTGGGGCTACCGGGAAACCGATAGCCTAGGCGGCCACGACCCTTACAGCGCCTCCAAGGCGGCGGTGGAACTGTTGGCGGCCAGTTATCGCGATGCTTTTTTTCAACGCTCCGGTACGCCATTACTGGCCACGGCCCGCGCCGGCAACGTGATCGGCGGCGGCGATTGGTCGGAAGACCGGCTGATTCCGGATTTGGTCCGCGCCGTCGAAGCCGGCGAGACCCTGGAAATCCGCTCCCCGCAAGCCACCCGGCCCTGGCAACACGTGTTGGAATCGTTGAGCGGTTATCTGCTGCTGGGCCAACACTTGCTGGAGGAACGGCGCGATGCCGCCGACGCCTGGAACTTCGGCCCGGACGCCGAAGGCAACCGTAGCGTGGCCGACGTATTGACCGAGTTGCAGCGGCATTGGCCGAAACTGCACTGGCAAATCGGCAGCGCTCCGCAACCGCACGAAGCCGGCCTACTGTATCTGGACAGCAGCAAGGCCAAAAGCCGACTCGATTGGCGGCCGGTTTGGCCGCTGGATACCGCGCTGGCCGCCACGGCAGCTTGGTACCAAGCGCCGCTATCCGCCAAGCCGGCGGTCAGTCGGGCGCAATTGCAGGACTATTCGGCAGCGGCGAGGCAAGCGGGCATCGCCTGGGCTCGGTCATGAAGCTTTTACCCACCCCGCTGGCCGGCGTCGTCGTCGTCGAGACCTCAGCGTTTCAAGACTCGCGCGGCGCGTTCGCCCGCTGGTTTTGCGAAGACGAACTGGCTCAAGCGGTCGGCACGCGCCGCATCGTCCAGATCAATCATTCGCTGACCCGCGCGGTCGGCGCGGCGCGCGGCCTGCACTATCAGCGGCCGCCGCATGCCGAGACCAAATTCGTTCGCTGTTTGCGCGGCCGGGTCTGGGACGTGGCGCTGGATCTACGGGCCGATTCGCCGACCTTCCTACAATGGCACGCCGAGGAATTGAGCGCGGACAACGCCCGGATGCTGGTGATTCCGGAAGGCTGCGCGCACGGCTTTCAAGTGCTGGAAGCCGCCAGCGAACTGCTGTATCTGCATACCGCCGCCTACTGTCCGGATGCCGAAGCCGGCGTCTCGCCGACCGATCCGTCCGTGCAAATCGCCTGGCCCTTACCGATCGGTGACTTATCGGCCAGAGACGCCCAACACCCCGCCCTGCCCCCCGACTTTCGCGGAATCGCCTTATGAACTGCCGCCACTGCCACGCGCCGCTCGAACACGTATTCCTAGACCTGGGTTTCGCACCGCCGTCGAACGCCTACTTGAATGCCACCGACCTGAACAAGCCCGAACTGTATTACCCGCTGAAACTCTACGTCTGCGAACAATGCTGGCTGGTGCAAACCGAGGATTACGCGGCGGCCGAGCAATTGTTCGATCGCGACTACGCCTATTTTTCGTCGGTGTCGCAAAGCTGGCTGCGCCACGCCGCCGATTACTGCCAGACCATCCGCGAGCGCTTGGCGTTGGATGCCGACAGCCTGGTCGTCGAAGTCGCCGCCAACGACGGTTATTTGCTGAAAAACTTCGTCGCCGCCGGCATTCCCTGCCTGGGCATTGAACCCACCGCCAGCACCGCCGCCGCCGCCGAAGCCCTAGGCATTCCGATTCTGCGCGAGTTTTTCGGCGACGCGCTGGCCCACCGTCTGGCCGACCAGGGCCGACGCGCCGATCTGATCGTCGGCAACAATGTCTACGCCCACGTGCCGGACATCAACGACTTTACCGCCGGCCTCAAAACGGCGTTGAAACCGGCCGGCACGATTACGCTGGAATTTCCGCACCTTTTGCGGCTGATCGAATCGGCCCAGTTCGATACCGTGTACCACGAACACTATTCCTACCTGTCGCTGCAAACCGTCAGCCGCATCTTCGAACGGGCCGGCTTGCGGATTTGGGATGTCGAGGAACTGGCCACCCACGGCGGCAGCCTGCGGGTGTACGGTTGCCATGCCGAACACGGGCGCGAGCCGACGGCGGCGGTCGCCCAGGTGTTGACCCACGAGCGCGACTTCGGCCTGGCCGACTTGGCCGTTTACCGGGCGTTTCAGCCGCGCGCCGACCGCATCAAAAACGATTTGCTGGCCTTTCTGATCGAGCAACGCCGGCTCGGTCGGCGAGTCGCCGCCTACGGCGCGGCGGCCAAGGGCAACACCCTGCTGAACTATGCCGGCGTCAAACCGGATTTGCTGGCCTATGTCTGCGATGCCGCGCCGTCCAAGCAAGGTAAATTCCTACCCGGTTCGCACATCCCGATTCTGCCGCCGACCGCGCTGACGGAGCGCCAGCCGGACATCCTGCTGATTCTGCCGTGGAATATCCGCGCCGAAATCGTCGCCGATTACCGGAAAATCCGCGACTGGGGCGGGCAATTCGCGGTCGCGGTGCCGGAATTGAGCGTGTTTTAGGCCGAAGATGCCGACGCGAATCCAGCCCAGACTCGCCCGGAGCCGACCATGAAAGTCTTAGTTACCGGCGCCAGCGGCTTCGTCGGCCGCCACGTCGTCACACACTTACTGGAACGCGGCCACCGCGTCACCGCGCTGGCTCGCGACGCCGGCAAGGCGCAAGGTTTGGTTTGGTTCGACCGAGTCGAGTTCCTGAGCGGCGACGTACACGCCGACCGCTTGCCGGACCGCTTGGGACAACTTGACGCGGTGATCCACCTGGCTTGGCCGGGACTGCCCAATTACCGCGAGCTGTTCCATTTCGAACAAAACCTGATCGGCGATTACCGCTTCCTGAAGTCGTTGGTCGAACAAGGCGTCGGGCAATTATTGGTCGCCGGCACCTGCTTCGAATACGGCTTGCGAAACGGCTGCCTGGCCGAAGATTTGCCGACGCTGCCGGCCAATCCCTACGCGCTGGCGAAGGACAGTTTGCGAAAATTTCTGCAACAACTCCAACGACATCATTCCTTCACGCTGCAATGGGCTAGACTGTTCTACCTGTACGGCGAAGGCCAGCACGCCAACAGCCTGCTGGCGCAATTGGAGCGGGCGATTGCCGACGGGCGGCCGACATTCGATATGTCCGGCGGAGAACAGCTCCGCGATTACCTGCCGATCGAAGTCGCGGCCCGCCGCCTGGTGCAATTAGTCGAACGCCCGGACGCCAACGGTGTCTACAACGTCTGTAGCGGTACGCCGATTTCGATCAGAACGCTGGTCGAGCGGCATATTCGCAAGCGAGGCGCCGACATCGCGTTGAATCTGGGCTACCATGCCTACCCCGATTACGAACCGATGGCGTTTTGGGGCAATCGGCGCAAACTGACCCAGTTGTTGGGAACGCTCGACTGAGTCGTCGGGCGCTATCGACACCGCAGGAGCCAACCCTAGGAAAACCTTGATGAAAGCACAAATCAAACCTCGCATTAACCTCGACGAACGCACCCCGCTGCAAGACGTGATTCCGCTGGAAACGCCGTTCGTGTTGTTCGTCGATCCGGCCAGTTCCTGCAACTTTCAATGTACGTTTTGCCCGACCGGCGACCGCGAACTGATTAAGCAAACCGGCCGCTACCAGGGCGCGATGAAGCTGGAGCTGTTTAAAAAGATCATCGACGACTTGGCGGACTTCCCGCAAGACATCAAAGTGTTGCGGATGTACAAGGACGGTGAGCCGCTGCTGAACAAACACCTGGCCGAGATGGTGGCCTATGCCAAGCAAAGCGGCCGGATACCTTACATCGACACCACCACCAACGGCACGCTGATCGATCCGGACCGGATGGGACCGCTGATCGAAGCCGGCCTGGATAAGATCAATATTTCGGTCGACGGTATGAACGAGGAGCAATACCAACGCTTCACCAAGTTCGACTTCGAGTTCCAGCGCTTCGTCGATAACATTCATTGGTTGTACGAGCACAAGGGCGATTGCGAAATCGTCATCAAAATTCCCAGAGAGTTGATTACCGAAGCTCAGCAGCAAGAGTTCTACGATACCTTCGGCGATTACTGCGACCGGATTTTTATCGAAAATTTCGCGCCATGCTGGCCGGAATTCGACGTGGAAACCCGCACCGGCTTCAAGATTACCGAAGGCATTTACCAGCAACCCATCACGCCGACCGACACCTGCCCCTACATTTTTTATTCGATGTCGGTCAATGCCGACGGCTTGGTCAGCTCCTGCTTTCTGGACTGGGGCCGCAAGTTGATCATCGGCGACGCCAGAGAACAATCGATCCGCGACATCTGGCATTCCGACGCCTTCAACCGCTTGCGGATTCAACATTTGGAAGGCAAGCGCCGGCAAAACCCGGTGTGCTCGCAATGCGGTCAGCTCACTCATTGCCTGCCCGACAACATCGATCCTTACCGCGAGCAATTGCTGCCCAAGCTGTTGCGACGCAGCGTCCTAGAAACCGCTTGAACCGACGGCTTCCAGCCAACCATCAATGATCCGGGTCCTGCACATCACCCCGCACCTGGGCGGCGGCGTCGGTAAAGCCCTATCGGGCCTAGCCCGGCAAGCGGCCGCTGAGAACGCCGGGGTGTCGCACCGGTTTATTTGCCTGGAAGCGTTGGAAAAAACCCAGTTCGTCGAAGCCATCACCTCGCTAGGCGATCCGAATTTCGCGGTCGAAGTTTGTCCGTCGCCCGATAGGCTGCGCGTTGCGATGGCGGAGGCTGACATCGTGCAATTCGAATTCTGGAACCATCCGCTGTTGCCCAAGTGCTTATGCGAAGCCGAGCTCCCGCCGCACAGGGCCTTGTTTTGGTGCCATATTTCCGGCCTGGGGAATCCGCTCATCCCGGCCGGTTTAGCGGCGATCGCGGACCGCTGGGTGTTCACCTCGGCATGCTCGCTGGATAACCCTGCCTTCGCCGATTTGAGCGATGCCGAGCGACAAAGCCTTGGCGTGGTCTCCAGCGCCGGCCTCGCCGACTTGCCGCCGCTCCCGCAACGTCAAGGCCGGCCGCCGCGTCTGGGTTACGTCGGCACCTTGAACTTCGCCAAGCTGCATCCGCGCTTCGTCGAGTTTCTGGCGGCGGTGCCGCTGGCCAACCTACGCGTTAAATTGCTCGGCGACATCGCCAACCGCGCCGAACTGCAAGCGCGGTGCGCCGCCGTCGGCCGGCCGGATTTATTCGAATTCGCCGGTTATTCCGAGGACATCCTCGCCGCCTTGGCCGACCTGGATATTCTGGTATATCTGCTGAACCCGCTGCACTACGGCACCGCCGAAAACGCGCTGGTCGAAGCGATGGCGATGGGCGTCGTGCCTATCGTGCTGGACAACCCGGCCGAGCGCCGAATCGTCACGCACGGCCAAACCGGTTTGGTCGTCAACGGCCCCGCCGAATTCGCCGAGACGCTGACCGGGCTGATTAACCAACCCGAACAACGCTTGGCCTTGGCCCAGCAGGCCGCCGGATTCGCCAGAACCCGCTACACTTTTGCCGAAATGACTGCCGGACTCAATGCGCATTACCTGGATTTGATGAACGCCGAAAAACGCCAACCTGCTTACGCCGCCGTATTCGGTAACTGCCCCTGCGACTGGTTTAAAGCCTTCCAAAACCCGAACGGCCCGTATGCCGACGACGGTAGTATCCCCGCCGGCGCGGACTTGGCGCATGGCGATTTCGAGCGCTCAAAAGGCAGCGTGTTTCACTTTTTGAAGTACTTTCCGGACAACCCGAGACTGCGGTCCTGGAGCCGGGCGCTCGCCGAGCCGCTCCGTTCCGCACCGCTCAATGCCCGGCAAACCCTAGCGTAAGTTTTATGCTCACCAAACAAGAAGCCAAAAACATCGACATCGCCGCAACCCGGGTCGACAATCTGCTCAAGGCGCTCGCCGAAAAACGCATCTTGAGTCTGATCGTCGAGCCGACATCGGAATGCAATCTGAGTTGCACCTTCTGCGACATGCACTCCGGACGTTACGACACCGATCACCGCAAGGGCATGATGAGCGACGCGGTGTTCGACAAACTGCTAACCGATCTGCAAGCCTTACCTTACAAGATGGCGATGATCCAATTTCACGGTTACGGCGAACCGCTGCTGAACAAAAAGATCGCGGCGATGCTGGCCGCCTGCAAGTCGCGGGGGCTAGCCGGAAAGCTGCGCATCATCACCAACGGCACCGTCCTGAAACCCGAGATTCTGGAAGAACTGTTGAATTCCGGCGTCGACGAAATCCACATCAGTCTGGATGCCTTCAGCCGCGAGGAATACCAAACCATCAAGGGTAAGGACTTCTTCGACAAGTTGATGCGCAACATTTACGCGGCGGCCGAAGCCGTCGAACAGCGTCAAACCGTCCAGCTTTACATCAAACTGGCCTCATCCGACGCCGAGTTGTACGGCATCACCGACAGCCTGTTCCAGCGAGGTTGGGACGGCCTGAAAACCTTATGCGAGCATTCGCAGGTGGTCCATCTGAAAGACATGCCGGTGTTCCACACCCACGACGGCCAAAAAATCGGCTTCGCCGGTTCCAACGCACCCTGCGAAATGCCGTTCTACATGGCCTACGTCAAATTCGACGGCAAGATTTCGGCCTGTTGCGCAGACATCTTCGGCGAATTGGCGATCGGCGATCTGAGCCAACAAAGTCTGCGGGAGATACTGGAAGGCCGCGCGCTCAACGACATTCGCAAAACCATGCTGGGAGGCGATCTCAAGCACCAGAAACCAATTTGTTATTACTGCGGCGCCAAAACCGTCGTCGATCTCAGCGCCCATGCCGAACAAATCCGGACGCTGTTGGACGATTGAAGCGCCCCGATTCGTCGTGTTCCCGATCGCAAATCCGTTCAGCCGATGATCTTGCAACATCCCATCGCCCGGCAATTTAGCCGCCTACCCGATCCGGCCGAAGCCCGCCGAATGCTGCGCCGGTTACAGCAAGTACCGAGTCACGCAGCCCCTCGCCGAGTAGACAAGCCGGTAACGTTGTACGGTGCCGGCAATTTAGGCAGACTGGCCCATGCCTACTTCAAGCGGATCGACGTCACCGTGCAAACCGTCGTCGACGCCAACGCCGGCACGCTGGCAAACACCCCGTTCTGGGAACAAACCCGGTTGATCGCGCCCGAGGACGTCCCGAACAAACTCAAAACCAAGACCTTGCTGGCAATCAGCATCGCCAACGATCCTTTTACACCGGTGGCCGAATATTTGACTCGGCAAGGCTGGCAGGATGCCGTGCCGTTTTACGACATTGCCGAAGCCTACCGCGATCGCCATCCGCTCTCCAACGGCTGGTTCGCCGACCCGTTCAGCGACATTGATCTGGACCGCATCGAAACGGTATTGGACGGCTGGCACGACGCCGTGTCCCGCGCGCACCACCTGCAATTCATCGCCTGGCGGCGGCTGCGCCAGGAATGGACGTTTTCCGCCGCGCCGGTCACGACCGACGACCGCTTCTTTATCCCCGAAGTGTTGGACTGCCTAAACCACGAGGAGCGTTTTATCGATTTGGGCGCCCATACCGGCGGCGTCGCCCGGCGCTTTTGCCAACTGACCGAGGGCCGCTTCGCCGAACTCTGCTTGATCGAGCCTGACCGAACCAGCCTCGCGCAACTCGAAGTCACCATGGACGAACTGGGGCTTTGCGACGATGCCCGGTTGCGGGTCATGGATTGCGGAATCGCCGCTCGAACCGGGATGGGGCGGTTTTACGAAGGCTTGGACTATGCCTCGCAACTGACCCCGCTCGGCAAGCGCAAATTGCCGGTCGTCGCGCTGGACGATTTGGAGTTTACGCCGACCTTCATCAAACTGCATCTGGAAGGCGGCGAGCTCGACGCGCTGAAGGGCGCCGAGCAGACCTTGTTGAGTCATCGGCCTATCGTCGTCGCCACGTCCTACCACAACGTCCAAGGACTCTGGGAATTGCCGCTGTGGCTGATGCAAACCTTGCCGAATTACCGGTTCTTGCTGCGCCTGCACAGTTGGTGCGGCACCGGCGCGGTGATCTACGCCCTGCCCAACGAACGGAGCAGCCATTGAGCGATTTTTGGACGCGCGCCGCCGATCTCCGTACCGATCAACAGCCCTTGGTTAGCCGCTTTCAGGCAGCGCTTTCGACGGGCATCGTCGTCTACGGCGCCGGATTCGTCGGCACCTGGGCCGTCCAGTATCTGCAAGGGTTGGGCGCCAAGGTCGTTTGCGTGGCGGACCGCAATCCCGAAAAATGGCACACGGCGATACGCGGCGTTCCGGTCGTAGCGCCGGAGCATCCTTCGGTCGCCGAAACCGGCTGGGTGCTGGTGGCCGCCCGCCACGCGGCTAAAGCCGTCGTCGAGCAATTGACCGCAACCGGCCTGACCGCGCTGAGTTTCGATGCGTTTTTCGCGGTCAGCCGCTATCCAGACATTCTGGAAATCAACGAGGCTTTTCTCGCCGACGAATTATCCCGGCAAACCCTGGGCGCCGTGGTGTTGGCCTGGCTGAGCGGCTCGCCGGCACCTTGCCGCGACGTGCAAGCCCCCGATCAATATTTTTGCCTGCCGGGATTTGCCGACGACGACCGCCACATTTTCATCGATGCCGGCGCCTACGTCGGCGATACCGTCGAGAAGTTCATCTGGGCCTGCCACGGCGCCTTCAAACGCATTCACGCCTTCGAGCCGGGCGAGCGGCAATTCGCCGCGTTGCGCCGGCGGACCGAACGCTTGACGGCGGAGTGGGCATTGGACGACGGTCAAATCGCGCTGGTCAACGCCGGCGTTGCCGAGGCCAGCGGCCGGATGGCTTGCGTCAACGTCAGCGGACCGGCACAAAGCTTGAATCTGGTCGAGGCCGCCGCCGATCGCGACGATCTGCCGACTAGCGCGGTTTACAGCCTGGACGACTACCTGCAAGGCCAGCCGGCCAGCTTAATCAAAGCCGACGTGGAAGGCCTGGAACTAGCAATGTTGCGCGGCGCGGCCGCCACGATCCGCCGCTGCGGCCCCAAAATGGCGCTCAGCGTCTACCACTTCCCCAGCGATATTTTCGAGATTCCGGCCTACGTGCGTAGCCTGGATTCTAGCTATCGCTTCGCGTTGCGCCACCATTCGCCGCTGCTGATGGAAACCGTGCTGTATTGCTGGAAAGAATAACCACCCGATTTCGCCCCCACCACACCGAAACCTCTCATGGACGCCAACAAGCAATTCGAAACTTACGTCGCCGACAACATTCGCCGGATCGGCACCGACCGCGATTTCATCGGACTTTCCAACATCTGGGTGCGCGAATCCATCCGCCATAATTACGCCCAGAACTTTACCTGGCTAGGCCGGCCGGTCATCCAGGTGCCGCAGGACGTTTACGCGATTCAGGAATTGATTTGGCGGGTCAAGCCGGACCTGATCGTCGAAACCGGCATCGCCCACGGCGGCTCGCTGGTGCTGAGCGCATCGATGCTGGCCCTGCTGGACTATTGCGACGCGGTCGCCGCCGGCCAAGCCTTGGACCCGCTGCAAAGCCCGCGCAAGGTATTGGGCATAGACATCGACATCCGTCCCCACAACCGCGCGGCCATCGAAGCCCATCCGCTGGCGCATAAAATCGAGACCCTCCAGGGATCGTCGATCGCCCCGGACATCGTCGCCACCGTCAAGGCCCGCGCCGCGCAAGCCCAACGCATCTTGGTTTTCCTGGACTCCAACCACACCCACGACCATGTGCTGGCCGAACTGGAAGCCTACGCGCCGCTGACCTCGGAAGACAGCTACTGCGTGGTCTGGGATACCGGCGTCGAAGATCTGCCGGAAGGCTTTTGCCGCGACCGTCCCTGGGACAAGGGCAACAACCCGAAAACCGCGGTTTGGGAATATCTGCGCCTGCTGCGCGGCGAAGGCCGCCAAGCCGCCGACGGCAAGGTGCTGAATTTCGAGATTGATAAAACCCTCGAACATAAAATCGCCATCACCGCCTCGCCGGACGGCTTTCTGCGCCGCGTACCGGCTTGACACCAACCATGGTTCGATACCTCGCACCGAACGCGCCATGACTCACGAAGTTCCGTTAATCGCCACCGGCGACCGGCACTTTCCGCCGCTGCCCGCCTCCGCGCAAGCCGCGATTTTATTGCCGACCGCGCGCTGGACGCCGATGGCGCGCTCGGTGATCGCCTCGCTGGTCGGCACGGCCAACGAGGAAACCGTGGTGCTGGTCGCCGACAACAGCGAAACGCCGGAAAAACGCGAATTTCTGGAACGCATCCGGGCCCTGAATCCCTATATCTTCGCGATCGCACACCAGAAGAACGTCGGCGGCGCAGGCAATTTGAGCTATCTGTTCGAGTGGTGCGGCGACTTACCCTATTGCGCGATGATGGCCGACGACGACTGGATGTCGCCGACTTATCACGCCGACGCCTTCGAACTGCTGCGCGGCGACGCCAAACTCAGCTGCGCCGAGGTCGGCAGTACCTTCGTGGACATCGGCGACGGCAAGCTGGTCAACGTCAGCCAAGCGGCGATGCAGGGTGCAACCCCGGCCGAACGTCTGCCAACCTGGCGCCCCGAGGTGGCCCGCGCGACGATGTACAACGCCTCGCGACGCGGCGCGCTGAACCACGCCTTGCAATTCCTGGCCGCGACGCCGCTGCACGGCCTGACCTTGGCCGAAGACTTGTGGGAATTGAATCGGTTGGCCTTGGGCGATTTCGTCAGCCAGCCAGGGCCGGGCTGCTTGGTACATTATCCGGCGAACGGCTCGCAAAACGGCGACGGCACCCAACGCTTCTACGAACTGATCTGCAAAGGCGTCGGTCTGCAGTTTTCGTTCGTGTATTTCACCGCGCTGAGTACCGCGGTCCAATGCGCCTTGTTCTTGGGCGGCAGCCACTCGCCGATTGCCGACCCATTGCAACGCGCCGTCTGCGCCCAACAGGTATTCGCCAAAATCTACGCCGCCGGCTTTCTACCGATGGTCAGTGCCGAATCCAGCCACGCCGCCGCCCGCATGCTGTTCGCAGAGCACCCGCGAGCGCTGGCCGGCTACCTGAAATTTTGCGCGCCGCCCTACAGCTTGCAACCGGTGTTTGCCGCCGACGTCGTATGCTGGTTCATCGAGTTGATCGAAGTCTTCGAGGATAAAACGCCGGCGGCTCCCGAGCGGCTATCACGCCGCTTCGCCAGCTTCGTCGACGGTCTGATGCCGGGCTTGCTAAATGCCGACGGCGATTGCTGATCCGAATTTCGCGGCAAATTGGCGGTAACCCAAGTATTCGGTGATGGACCTTGCACAAAGTCGTTGATCACGGTGCGGACAGACCGGTGTCGGAACGCCCTCAATCGCGGCTGAAGCCGCTCCCACGCCCATTTGTTGCATTCTCCGGGGCGAAAATCTTTTCACGAACGTTAGGCAATCAGTCACCTAGCCGGCCACCAGAGTATCCGACGAAGTCGAATAGAACTAGTGACCGATCGCTATCGCTCCATCAATTCCCTTGTGATTGCTCGAGTTGTTATGATAGCGTGCAAGCGCGCGTTGACAGACACTGAAAATTAGTGGCCTAATCCGAAGGCATTCGGCGGAGAATGAACGCCAGACGACCTTGACCGAAAATCTCGAATCAACCTTTGCGGCAGCGTTTCACATTGGTTTTCGGGAAAAATGAGCGGCCGGCTTCGCAAATGCGCCGATACATAAGTTTACGGGACGAAACCAACCGCCACCGGCACGTCAATTTGGAAGAGACTTCCGCTCAATCACACTGCGGCGGTGCCGACATCCATCGGAAGACGGATCGCAAAATCTTGAGTGGCCGGGCGCGGAATATCGGTCGAGACCGCCGAATTCCGCGGTATTCCATTTGATACAAGTAGATCGGACTGTCGCTACCGATGCCAGATAACTTCAATATTACGATGGATCAGCTCCGGGTCGGGTTATATATCCACCTCGATCTCAAGTGGTTTGATCACCCGTTCTCGTTCAGCAATTTCAAGATCAAGAACGAGGCACAGATCAAGACCATCCAGAGTCTCGGGCTCAAGTCGATTCGTTACGATCCGGCCCTCAGCGATGTCAATCCGCTCCCTCAAAAGACACAGCAGGTACAGCAAACACCGGAAGCGGCCAAGCCTGATATTTCGCCGGTGTTGGCGGCCAAGGTCGCGCTGGTAGAACGCATCCAGCGGCAGCGAGAGGCAGCGGCGCGGATTGAAAATGCCTTTATCGATACCGCTAAAACGATACACGGCATCGAGAAAAGCCTGTTTACCATGCCGGCGGAGACCGTGCGAAAGGCGGGACAATTGGTGGATCAAATTATCGACTCCCTGCTTTCCGCGCCGGAACTCGCCATACACGTCATGATAGGCAAGGCAGGTGCCGAGGAAATGTATTACCACTCGTTGAATGTCACCATGCTGTCGCTGATGATGGCGCGCGACATCGAGTTGCCCCAAGAAGTGGTCGGCACTTTGGGCATAGGCGCGCTATTTCACGATATTGGTCATAAGGAGATTCCGTCCAAGATCCTGATGAAAAAGGAGCCGCTCAATCAGGCCGAGCGGCATTTATTCGAAATGCATTGCCAGTATGGCGCGGATATCGGCCAGCGACTGGGGCTTGCACCCGCCGTCTTGACCATCATCAGCGAACATCACGAATTGTTCGATGGGACCGGCTACCCGAGCAGACTCAAGGGCGAAGCGATAGGCTTACTGTCCCGCATCGTCGTCATTGCCAACCATTATGATGAACTTTGCAACCCGGTGAACATTAACAACGCGCTGACGCCTCACGAGGCTTTGTCGACGATGTTCGCCAAGTTGCGCAACAAATTCGATCAGAAATTGCTCCAGGTCTTCATCCGTTGTCTTGGGGTGTATCCGCCCGGTACGATCGTGCAGTTTTCCAACGGCGTGATCGGCATGGTCGTCACCGTCAATACCGCCAAGCCGATGAAACCGCTGGTGCTCATTTACGACGCGGATATCCCCAGGGACGAGGCTATCCTGGTGGACATGGCCTGCGAAGCGGATGCGAATATCGCGAAGGCGATCAGACCTGCGCAGGTTCCGAGGGAAATATACAACTACCTCAGTCCTCGCAAACGGGTCAATTATTATTTCGACCCGAGCAGCCCCGGCCAGGAGCAAGCCAGATGAGCAGCCTCGAACATCTGATGATCGATTACTGCCAGCATATGATGCTGCTGGTTGAACCCGGTGAGTTGCGGATCATCGTCGCCAACAAGATGGCAGAGAAAATGCTCGGCTATTCGGAACTGGATTTGCTGGCCATGGCGATCACGAATATCGAAAGTTCATTGCAGGACGTGTTTTATTGGGAAGACGTCCGCAACGGCCAATACCAGGATATCGAGACCCAGGATGGGCTTTATCAATGCGCCGACGGTTCGCTGCTGACGGTGACCAAATCGGTCAAGATCATTCACCACGATGGCCGTCCGCTGATTCTGATCCAAGCCAGGGATGTCCAAAACGAACACAAGGCCGAGGATGCCCTGGCCCAGCTATTGTCCCAGCTCAGGGCCACGCTGGAATCGACCGGCAACGGCATACTGGTCATCGATTGGCACGGCAAGATCGCCAACATCAACCGCCAGTTCAGTAGCATGTGGGGCATTTCGGACGACTTGCTGTTCGAGACAGAAGAAGCCGATATTCTCGAGTTCATTACCGGGCAGGTCGTCGAGCCCGAGGCATTTCGTGTGCGCTTACAAGAGCTCGTTGGGGACGGGGAAACCGAAGATATCCTGAGTCTCCAGGATGGCCGGGTTTTCGAATGCCGATCGCGGCCGCAATATCTTGGCGAACACATCATCGGTCGCGTCTTCGGCTTCAACGATATCACCGAACACAAACGCGCCGAGGAAGCGTTGCGCGACTCCCGAGATAAACTCGAAGAGCAGGTTCAAAAGCGCACCGCCTCGCTGCAAATGGCCAATACCCAACTGCTGGCCGAGAAGGCGCGTCAAGAGGACCTGATCAAGCAGCTTGAAGAAACCCAGATGCAACTGCTGCAATCCGAAAAAATGGCTTCGATCGGTCAGCTCGCGGCCGGCGTGGCTCACGAGATCAATAATCCCATTGGCTTCGTCAACTCCAACTTGAGTACCTTGCAGGAGTATGTGGATGGAATGCTCAGACTGCTGGCGGCTTACGAAGACGTCGAAGGTAAGCTGGTGAATGAGGCCTTGCAGGACATTACGCTTCTGAAGCAGGAAATCAATATCGGCTATCTGCGCCAAGACATCGGCGAACTTCTGGCGGAATCTCTCGACGGTTTGCAGCGAGTGCGGCGTATCGTTAAGGATCTAAAGGATTTCTCTCACGTTGGCGAATTGGAAAAGCAGTCGGCGAATCTGGAGGCGGGGCTCGACAGCACGCTGAACGTGGTATGGAACGAAATCAAGTACAAAGCCGAGGTCGTCAAGGAATACGGCGCAATCCCCGAGATCAACTGCATCGCGTCCCAACTCAACCAAGTGTTCATGAACCTGCTGATCAATGCGGTGCAAGCCATCGAGGATCACGGCCGAATTACGCTTCGCACCGCTTATGACGAGAACAGTGTCTGGGTTGAGGTGGAGGATACCGGCAAGGGCATCAAGCCAGATCAGCTTGGAAAAATCTTCGATCCGTTCTTTACCACCAAGTCGGTCGGCATGGGCACCGGCTTGGGTCTTTCCTTATCCTACGGCATCGTGAACAAACACAACGGACGCATCGAAGTGAAAAGCACGGTCGGCAAGGGCACTTGCTTTCGAGTCTTGTTGCCCCGGACCGGCTGACAGGCTAATTTGGCGAGGTCGCCCGTGGTTGCTTTGCCGCCTCAAGTTCGCGGAAGTTGGACCGGCCCAGCAAGCCGCTTTGGCGAAGCGCAACCGTAAAAAACGGATCGATAGCGGCAGTCCGCGTTACCAACAACCGCCTTCTTCAAACGCAGAATCCGAGCGTCTTGATTGCTCAAAAAAGCCCTCCCCGCTACACCCCCAACTGCGCCCGCCAGAAGTCGTTCAGTACGTTGGTTTCCTGACCGCCGCCTTGGTAACGGTCCTCGAAGCGCTGAAACTCCTGCTCCAACGCGCTGAATTCCTGGCGTTGATGGTAGGACAGGCCGGCCGATAAATCGTTGGCGGCCCAGGTCGTGGTCCGGTAGCGCTGGAGTTTTTCGCGGGAAAACTCGTAATCGAAATAGCGCAAATGAATCAGCGTCAGGTCGTCGGCTTTTTCGCTGCGTTCGTAGCATTGGTGCTGGCCCGGCGTGAACGACACGGGGTCGCTGAGGATGGCCACCTTGTCCAAGGCGGTGTTGCGCAACAAGGCCCGCCGCTGGCCGACGATGGGCTGAGATAGATCGATCGCCGCATCGCTACCACGCAGATGCACCAAATCCCAACCGGTCGGGATTAACCGCCTGGGCGTATCGACGGACAAGCGGGTCACGTAATCGGCCAGACTCGAATACGCGGAGCGGGTCGGCACGATGAATTCGTCTGAATCGGTCACCACCACCAAGTCGTAAGTCTCCAGCAGAAAATGTTGGAAAATGCCCAGACTGCGCGACAGTCGCCACGAATCGAAACTGGTGCGGGGCTGGCGAATCACGTTGACGGCCGCCGGCAGATAAGTGCGCGGATCGCGGTCCGAGCCGTCGTCGATCACATACAGATTTTCCAGACCGAACTGGCGTCCGTAGTAATCCACCCATTTCGGCAGCACGAAGTCCTCGTTATAGGCAATCGTCAGCGCCGCCACCCGCTTGACCGTACTCGGCCTAGCCCGGTAAACCCCGGCTTGCAAGGCTTGCCGGGCTAACAGCGTGGCGGCCAGATTCAACCGGTGCGCGACCGCCCGTTGCGTGTCGCCGTTGTATTCGTGGAACACCAGGCGCTCCAACTCCTCGCTCCGCTCGGTGCCGATCGGTATCGCGATCGGCAAGGCCGCGCCGGTCAGCGGAAAGCGGCCCAGCACGACCTCGGCGCCGGCTGCGTCGGTCTGGCAAACCACCAGCACGCCGTCGCGCGGCGTCTCCGACAACATGACCTGGCACTGCTCGTAATTCAAAAAAGTAATATCGATTTTCATAGGCTACTCAAAATAGGCCGGAACCCTGCCGGCGGTGACGCCAAGTCGGCAACGCAGCCGACCGCCAACGCGCAAGGCCACGACCGGGAAACAGATCGCCGGCGAGATGATGCCGGTAATGGCGCGGCATCTTTCGGGAATTTGTGACCCGCGTTAAACGCGACCGCTTCGGAACCGACGCTAAGCATAATCGGACGGCCCAGCGATACTAAGCGACTCAAAGAAGTCGGCGAACTGTTCCGAGAACGCCCGTCCCTCATGTAAACTTCCATGGCTTGAGAAAATAGTCCTCTCCGTCTCTAGCTCAATAATCTCTGCGTCGAAATCACCACTTTCCCAATATGTAATCCGAGCCACCATCGTAGGCGTATCTATATCGAGTCGCGCTGATGGATTGTGTGACATTTCGCTTTCTGTGACTCTCGCCTCGACATCATTGCCGAGAGCCTTATCTGTGATTTGCTTTGCCCAGCCGATAAAGGTGTCCAACACGCTCTCTCCTCTCATGGAAGTTTAGTTGCCGAGTGTAGGATATCCGTTGCTTCGGGCATTTAAGGAATTGACATTCCTTTTCGAGCCGCAAGCCGCCCCTCTAGAGAGTTGGGGCCAATAATTTTAGCCCAACCTTCATTTGTTGCCTTCAACGATGACGTCGGGACGTTGAACTCAACGTACATACTTCCCGGCTTCGCCTGGTTTATAAAAGCCGAAGCATCCTCTGGATCCGCAACATGGGTGGTTCCAGAAAAGCTTTCCTGCACCTTTCCAGACGCCTTCATGGCATCATGCTCAGCCTGCGACATCCACCGCCCGACTCTGGTTGTTTCCTTTACAACTTTACTCGTATCCCAAATTGTATCGGTAATCTTGCCAATTTTTCCTAGGAGACCTCCACCCGTCGCCCCCAAAGCAGCGGAAATACCGACATCTCCCCAGTTGACGGCACCAATATCACCACCGTTGCTGTACATTTGCAAACCAAAATCAAAGGTTGCGCCAACAAACGCCCCGAACAACCCGAAAGTCCCCGTCGGATCCGTATAGCCGACCGGATTGCCGAACACCCCAATGCCCTGAAGTTCAACGGTTACAGTCCATATAAGCCGCCGGCCGAATGAAGTCGAAGCCAGCCATTTTGCTTCGACTTCGCTCAGCCAACGGCTTAACTTAAAGACATTACTTCCAAGCAATCTACCAGATGTATCTATCCCGCCGGCCGAAAACCTCCCGTTCCGGCTCAAACCTCGGGCCGGCCGGCCGGGATACTCGACGGAGCGGTTTCAAACCTCACCGTTGCGGATTGAGCGGGGACGATTCCGGCTGCAAGCCACAGCGATCTGTGTTGAACATGCATGCTTCTCTATTGGTACAGCATCGTTCCAGCTTCGATAAGCAACGTGCTTGTTGGAACACGGAACGTTTTACGATGAACGCGAATCGGCCTAGAAAGTTTTTGAAGCGTTCCACGATAACCATGGAACGCCGCACTGCGCCACCTCGGCGATCTACTCCAATCGGACAATGTTCTTCGGCGGGCATCGAGCGATCTACCTCAACCAGACACTGGTCTATGTTCAACCGAGAACGTTGCAGGTTGCCGAGAAGTCGTTAGCCGTTTCGTCGAGAACTCTGCACTTCCAACACTGACCGCTGCGGGTTCACCTTGAATGCTTCCCGGTCTAAACCGGAACGGTCCAGTGTGATTGGCAATCGATGTGAGATTTTGTTGAAGCGCTGGTCTTCAGCTCAGAGTCGCCGGACCTGTCGGGCACATCGCGGCGGATTGAACTAAAAACGCCGCGAAGCGCGCGAACATTAACGTTCCGCCGCTCAAGCTCCCGGCGCGACCCGGACCAGGGCGATCCCCCAAAAATGCCTCGCCCGGCGAAATGGCCGTCAGCGCCGATGTGTGGGCCTAAGACACCAAAGCGAGGACAAGCACGGATCGCTCGGTTGAAATATCCGCGCGAAATCGCGTGGATTCAAGCTGGCTTCGGAATGGTTTGCCTCAACCACTGCCTACCCTAATTTCAGCGCGGCCTCGGCCAGCTTCGTGCCGATCACTCTGGCTTCGATTTTGGCGAATGCGGTGTCTCGCCCGGTAGAGCGGTCGTCCTCGAACGGCGAAAATCCGCAATCGTCGGTGCTGCCCAATTGGTGGATTGGTATAAATTCGGCGGCTTGCAAGATCCGGTCGCGGACCGATTCCGGCGACTCGACCGCCGGATCAAGCACATCGATGACGCCGACATAGACCCGCTGATGGCCCCGGAGATGGTCGCGGACCACGGCCAAGACCTGTTCCGGTCGGTTTTCGCTCGCCAGTTGCATATAAAAATGGCCGGCCTGAAGTTGAAACAGCTCGGGCAACAGCTCGGCATAATCAACGTCGGCGCTGTGGGTGGAGTCGTGGTCGCCGCCCGGACAGGTATGGACGCCGATCCGTTGGCGTTCGTCCGCCGTGAAATGCGCCAATACCCGGTTGTTCAGCGCGATGAATTGCCGGAGCAGTTGTTTGGACGGATCGAGCTTCACGGACAATCGGCCTTCGGTAAAATCGATCTGCACATGTTGCGCGCCTTGCGCCAGACAACCGCAGATGTCCGCCACGGCTTCCCGGATCAGATCGTCGATAAACGCCTCGCGCGTATAGCCTTCCAAGCCCTGTTGCGGGTAAAGCAGACTGAGCGCCGACGCCGAGATGACGGCCTGTTTCAGCGGCCGTGCGGTATAGCGTTTGGCGGCGCGGACATAATCGCCGGCATAAGCGCCGTAGCGGAACGGCCCGGCATTCAACCTGGGCAGTTGCCGGGTATGCCCGTCGGCGAACGGGATAACCACCCCGTCAGCGGCAAGATTGTCCAGCCCTTCCAGCGGATAGGTGGCGAAACTGGATTTGGTCTGTTCGCCGTCGGAAATCACCGGCGATCCGGTCCGCTCGAAGCGTTCCAGGGTGTCTCGCAGCGCCGCGTCGTAGCACGCATCCAGCCGTTCGCGCGGCAACCGGCCCGCGCGGAATTCGCTCAGCGCATCCAACAATTGCGGCGGGCGGGGGATGCTGCCGATGGCTTCGGTCGGTATTATCATGGGCTTCTCCGAGTGATTTGCAGGTTGTCGTAGGTCATTAAGCCTAAAAGAATCCGTTGGGTAAAATACGGACATACCGGTGGCGGAACGCCGTCAATCGCCGCTAAAGCCGCTCCCACGCCCTTTTTCTCACGCCTTGGGGCGAACCCTTTCATGATCGTTAGGTTGATTCGCCAATTTCGGCTAGCGGCGAAAGCGTCGAAAACCGCCAATCAAATCGCGCGGAACCGCCTTCGAACCAACGGCCGGCCCCGCAGTGATTGCCCGGTCCGTCCTTAGTCGAACAACCCGGCGATCGTCGCTTCGAAGTTTTTGACGAAGCGGCGGGTGTCGAATAGCGCGGAACTGCGGCCCTGGGTGTGCAGGCGATGTCGATAGGTTTGCAACGCCGTCGGCTCCGATGCCAGCCCCACCGCCAGATTTTCGTAATCCAGCCAGCTGGTGGTAATCAATTCCGGCAGACCGACCGCGTGCAGCAAGCTGCCGGCCATCCGCGACGCGAAGGTCTTGCCGGAACAGGTCAGCACCGGCAAACCGGCCCATAACGCGTCGCTGGCGGTAGTGCCGGCGTTGTAGGGATTAGTGTCCAGCAATAAATCGGCCGCCCGGTAGCGGGCCAGATACTCGGACGGGGCGGCTTTGTCGGCAAACACCAGCCGGCCGGGATCGACTCCGCGTTTTACCGCCTCGGCCGCCAGATTGCCGCGCGCCGTCGGGTTGTCGATCGCCAGCCACAACACACCGCTCGGCACCCGCCGCAGGATGTTCATCCATACCGTAAACACCGGCTCGCTGATCTTGTAGCTACCGTTAAACGAGCAGAACACGAAAGCGTCGTCGGGCAAACCGCAGGACGCCCGGCTCGGCGTCTCGGCAATCGGGCGCTGGCTGTCGTTGGCTTGGTAAACCTCCGGCAAATACAGGGGCTTCTCGAAATAGTAGCGGGCCAGCGCTTCCGGAAATACGTAGCGGTCGGCCAGGATGTAATCGATCTCGGGCATGCCGCAACTGCCGACGTAACCCAGATACGAAATCTGCACCGGTGCCGGCTTGTGGGCGACGATGCCGGGCCGGGCGCCGGCGGTCAAGCCGGTCAGGTCGATCAATACGTCGATTTCGTGGCGGCGTATCGTTTGCGCCGCCTCCTCGTCGGACAGCGCATGGATAGGCAAATGCCTATCAAAAGCCGCCAGCATCCGCTGCCGCATCGTGCCGCCGTCCTCGGGACTGAAATCGATGCCGTACACTTCGAAGCGCTCTCTGTCGTGCAGTTCCAGCAACTCGGCGGTCAAAATGCTGACCGCGTGCCAGCGAAAGTCGCAGGACAAATAGCCTATCCGCAATTTGTCGTGCCGATAGCCGTCGAGCGGCGCCATCCTCGCCAGATTGCGCGGCACCTTGCGCTCCACCCAGGCGGTGATCGCCGCCAATTGCAGGGCCGGATCGTCGCTGGAGGCCAGCAAGCCCAAGGGCCCGACGTTCTGTTGTAAAGTCCGTAACGGGATGCCGGCCACGCCGTCGAACACCGGCCACTGGCATTTTTTCTGGCGAATATGCAGATAATGCTGCATCACGTCGGGTTGATCCGGCATGACCGCCAAGCTGCGCCCGAGCAAGGCTTCGGCTTCGTCGAAGTTGCGGTTGACCTCTTGCAGACGGCCGGCGTGATTCAACAACAAAGTCTGCCCCTCGACCGGTTGCAGCGCCTGCAACCAGATCGCCATTGCCCCGGCCTGATTGCCCTGAGCTTCCAACGTCAAACCCAAATTCACTGCCGCCTGATAAAAATCCGGCCTAAGTTGCAGGGCCTCTTGATAGACGGCGATCGCCTGCTCGATGCGTCCGGCCGGACGCAGCAGGCTGCCGAGATTGAACAGCGCCAGGTGGCGCAATTGCGGCTCGGCGCCGGGCGAGGCTAGCCAATCGGTATAACAGGCGATCGCGGCGGCGCTGTCGCCGCTTTTCGCCAACGCGTCGGCTTGCGCCATGACCTCCACCAAAGTCGTCGCTTTCATGGTTGCATTACTTGTGTTGTGTGCCATCAGGGTTCTTGTATCGATTCGTCCAACGCCTTGGTCAGCGGCCAGAGCAGGTAAGAAATCACCGAACGCTTGCCGACCACGATTTCGGCGGTCAAGGTCATGCCCGGCAACAATCTGGCTTGGCCGGGCAGATTCTTTAGCCGCCCGTCGCCCAAGGCCAAGCGGCTGGCGTAATAGGCCTCCATGCCGGGACCGGCCGATTCGCGGCGAAACGCGTCCTCGCTCAGCGTCCGCACCGTCGCTTCCAAGGTACCGTGCAGTTGGAAGGGATAGGCGTCCAGTTTCAGCCTAGCCAGATCGCCCGGTTTGACGTAGCCGACGTCCAGCGAATCGATCTCGACTTCGGCTTCCAATTCGGCTTCCAACGGCACCAGCGTAAACAGCGGTTCGGCGGCCTTGGCTACCGAACTCAGCGACAATTTCGCGACATCCAGCACCACGGCTTCGGCTGGCGATACCAACGTGACCAGTTTGTGGCGTTTTTCGGCTTTTTGCAGTTGTTCGTTAACCTCGTCGCGCTCGCGCTGAGTCGCCAGCAAATCTTCCATGGTTTTTTGCCGCCAGCCTTTATCGAAGGCCGCCTTTTCGGCCTCCAGCGCGGCCAGCTCCCGCTTCAATTCCTGTTCGCGGTTCTTTGCCAACTGTAAATCGCGCTCGACTTCCATGCGCTTCTCCTGGGCTTCCAGCATTTGCACGCGCGCGCCGTAATGGCGGTTGACCAAGTTGTTCTGCATTTCCTCGATCTCCAGCAGCGGCTTGACCCTTGCAGATAGCGCTTGCTGATCGCGTAGATTAGTCGTAATCCCGGCATGCAGTTGTTGAATTTTTTCCGAGAGCTGCTTTTGCTGGGCCTGATAATTGGCTTTGCGTTCGGCGTCCAGTTGCGCCTGCAATTGCCGGTCGGCCGTGTCCGATTCGGCATCGGCCGACTTGGCCCCGGACAGTTCGGCATTCAGACGTTGCACTTGGGTGTTTAAACTATCCAGACGTATCCGCAACTGGGCCTGATCGGCTTCGGCAAAGGTCGGGTCCAGGGTCGCCAATTGCTGACCCTTGTGGACGATTTGGCCGACCCGCACGTCCAGGCTGGCGATGATCGAGGTTTCCAGCGGCTGCACGACGATATTGGGCAGCGGTGTGACCAGCCGACCCCGCGCGACCACGACCCGATCGACGTCCGAGTAAATCGCCCACAGCAAAAAGCCCAGCAAGGCGGTCAGCAGCACGTAGAGCGTGATGCGGGCCTGACGCGGCAGCGGACTGCGCTCGATTTCGTCGGCATCCGGCAGGAAGTCCACCGCCAGTTCGTCGGTGGCGTGCTTATTCGGAACGCCGGGTTTCACAGATGACTGGTTTGTTGGTTCCATAATTGCCGATAGGTATCGCAGCGGCTTAATAAGTCCTGGTGGCGACCGCTGTCCACCAACTTGCCTTGCTGCATCACTAAGATCGCGTGGGCGTTGACCAGCGTCGATAAACGGTGGGAAATCATAATCACGGTGCGGCCGACGGCGATGCGGGACAGGTTGCGGATAAAGATCGCCTCGCTTTCCGGGTCCAGGGCGCTGGCGGCTTCGTCGAGGATCAATATTCGCGGCCGCGACAGCAAGGCGCGGGCGATCGACAACCGCTGCTTTTGCCCGCCGCTCAGGTTGGCGGCGTTTTCTTCCAGCAAGGTATCGTAGCCTTGCGGCAAGCGTTCGATGAACTCGTCGGCGCCGGCCGCCTGCGCTACCGCGACGATGTCTTCGAAACTGGCGCCCGGCTGGGTAACCGAAATATTCTCGCGGACGCTGCCGCGAAACAAGAAATTCTCCTGCAGCACCACGCCGATTTGCCGCCGCAAATGAGACAAATCGATTTCGCGCATGTCCACGCCATCGAAACGAATAATGCCTTCCTGCACCGGATACAAACCTTGGATCAGTTTGGTCAGCGTGGTTTTACCGGAGCCGCTCCGGCCGACAATGCCGATGACCTTGCCGGCCGGGATCGTGAAGCTGGCTCTATCCAGCGCCGCGACGCTGGACCCCGGATAGCGAAAAGCCACCGCGTCGAAGGCGATGGCGCCGGCCAATTGCGGCCGCAAACCGCCGGCGCCGGACCGGCCTTCCGGGGCGCGGTTCATGATCTCGCCGAGCATGCGCACCGACAGCGCCGTTTGTTGATATTCGTTGATCAAGCCGACGATTTGCAACAACGGCGAGCTGACCCGGCTGGACAACATTTGAAACGCAATCAAGGCACCGACCGACAAGGTCTGATCGAACACGTCTTGAGCGCCGATGACGATGATGACGATCGGCAACAGCTTGCCGAGGAAATCGGTGATGGTTCCGCCGGCGATCGACAATTTGCCGACCCGAAAATGCATCGTGATGGACTGCGCGGAAAATTGGTCCCAGATCCGCCGTTGCATCGGTTCGATCGCCAGCGCCTTGACGGTACGCATGCCGTGTATGGTTTCGACCAACAAAGCCTGGCGCTTGCCCTCGGCACTGTACAAGGCATCCAACCGGCGCCGGTAACTGGGCAGCAAGACCGCGATAATCGCCGCGATCACCACCGAAAACCCCAACACGATCATCGCCAGCTTGACCGAATAAGCGAACAAAATCGGCAGAAATATCAGCAGCGCCAACACGTCCAGTGCGGTAAAGAACAGCCGCCCGGTCAAAAATTGGCGTATGCCTTCCAATTGGTGCATGTGGCGCGTAATGACGCCGGCCGTCGTGGTCTCGAAATAATCGATTGGTAGCGACAATAATTGCGCGAAGGCGCGCCGCGTCAGGCGCATGTCGATTTTGTTGGTGGCCGCCAAGGTCAACAACTGGCGAAGGTAGCCGAATATCGAATCGAACACCAAGGCCAGCATCACACCGATGCCCAAGACCCAGAGCGTGGATAGACTCTGGTGAACCAACACTTTATCGATGACCAACTGAAAGAAGATCGGGGAGGCCAGCCCTAAAAAATGCATCGCGAACGCGGCGACCGCAATGTCCCGAAAAGCCGCCTTCTGCTTCAGGATTTCCGGAATGAACCAGCGCAAACCAAACGGCTGATTCGGATCGCCGAGGGCGTGGTGACGCTTCAGAAACACCACTTCGCCGGACCAACGATCCCACCATTGCTCGCGGTCCAAATAGGTCACGGCCGCGTCGCCGGCCAGCGGATCGAGGATCGCCACCTGTTCCGGCGCTTCTTTCTTGATGCCGACCACAATCACGGCGCCGCCGTCTCGCAGTCTGGCCATGATTGGGAAAACGCCGGTTTGCGCTAGCAAAGTCTGCCAGCTTAAGCGGGCAATCTTGATTTTCAGCCCTATATCGGTAGCAATACGCTGCAACATCGCCGCATTGGGTTCCTTGGCTTCCAGTGCATACTCGTCGATCAGCCGTTCCGGATTGATCTGTATGCCGTGATGCTGGGCGATCGCGGTCAAACATTGAATAACCGAATGTTGAAACTTGTCAGCCATGTAGAGTGTGATACCCGCTAGTGCTATACGCCAAACCCGGCATGATAACTGGAAAACACAACCGGCCGGACATCATGGTGTTGCAATGCCGCCGCTATCAGCCAAATAACGCAAACGACATAAAAAAGGCATCGGGAGCGAACTCCCGATGCCTGTTGTTTGAAGGTAACGCGTTTATTTGCCTTTGCTGGCGAGATAGCCGCTGGCTGGATCGTCGAGACCAGGCAGCGACGGCGTCAAACCGGTCCGCGCGGTCTGCGACGGTGTGGCCGCCAACGCCAGCGGGTTGCCATTGGCGTCGAATTGCTTGAGGGTATCCGCAAGGGCGAGCGTCGCAAGCGATGCCGGGTTGGCGGACACGCTTTCCGAGCCGCTCGGCAAACCGGGTGTCACGGGTAACGCATTACCGCTGTCAGCATCGGCAAAGCTGCTAATCGCTTGGGCCAGGCGATTGACGTTGGCTCTCAAATCGGCTTCTGGATTAGCCTGATCGCTCTTCGCAAACCAGACATCGACCATCGCGCGGTTGTCACCGTCGACGGTTTCGTAACTCGAAGTCAAGCCTATCCAGTTACCGTTATCCAGAGAAGAGGTGGTCTCGGCGTTCACACCCAACCGACTAATGCCAAGCTCGGTCAAGCTATGCAACTCGTCGGCTTGGCTTAAGCCGTCCGCATTGTTGTCGGTCCAGACCTTCAACTCCTTGAATGCGTTATCGTCGGCGCTAATCCAACCGTCTTGATTACTATCAAGGGCTCGCAATGCGGCGTAACCGTCGGCGGCGGTCTGACCGTCAGCGAGCCGGGTCGCGGACCCGAACAATTCCGAACCGTCATTGATGACCCCGTCTCGATTGGTATCGATCGCAAGCAAACCGTCGCCGCTGCCGACCCAACCCACTGTCTCCCGACTACCGTCGGCGTCGATATCGAAGCTCACGCCGGCTGCTCGACTTAAAGTCGAAATACCGTCGCCATTCAGATCCAGCACCAACGGTGTCGTAAACAACGCGTTCAATTGCGCGGTGGTCATCGCGTTCAACTGGGCCGTTGTCAGCGCAAGTTCTTGGGCATCGGTCATCGCGCAAACTTGAGCGGTGGTTAAACCGAAAATCTGCGCGGTAGATAGCGCCTGAATGTCGGCGGTCTCCAACTTAATAAATTGGCTGGTGGTCAATGCGGCCACATCCGCCGTTTCCATGCTAACCACCTGCGCAGTCGTCAACGCGACGATCTGATTGGTCGCCAGCGCAACCACTTGAGCCGTCGTAAATGCAGCCAAATCGGCGGTTTCCAGAGTTGAGACCTGCGTAGTAGTCAAGGCCCGCACCTGCGCGGTGGCCAGCGCCGCCGCTTGGGCGGTGGTCAGGGCGACGATGCCGGCGGTGGTCAGCGATGCGGCATTGCTGGTACCCAGGCCCACCAGGTCGGCGGTTTCCAGCGCGGCCACTTGTTGGGTGGTCAGCGCGGCCACTTGGCTGGTTTTCAGGCCGAAGGCTTGGGCGGTGCTCAGCGCGACGATTTGTTGGGTGCTCAGCGCGGCGGTGCTGGCGGTGGTCAGTCCGCTCAGGGTCAGCGTGGTCAGCGCGGCCAGGTCGGCGGTTTCCAGGTTGACGGCTTGGCCGGTGCTCAGCGCGGCGGCTTGGTTGGATTTGAGCGCGGCGGCTTGGGCGGTGCCTAGCGCGGCCAGGTCGGCGGTTTCCAGCGCGGCCACTTGTTGGGTGGTTAGCCCGGCGATTTGGGCGGTGGTCAACGCCGCCGCTTGGGCGGTGGTCAGCGCGACGATGCCGGCGGTGGTTAGGCTGCTCAGCGCCAGGGTGCTGAGCGCGGCCAGGTCGGCGGTGATTAGGTTGGCAACTTGGCCGGTGGTCAGCGCGGCGGCTTGGTTGGATTTGAGCGCGGCGGCTTGGGCGGTGCTCAGCGCGGCCAGGTCGGCGGTTTCCAGCGCGGCTACTTGTTGGGTGGTTAGCCCGGCGATTTGGGCGGTGGCCAGCGCCGCCGCTTGGGCGGTGGTCAGGGCGACGATGCCGGCGGTGGTCAGCGATGCGGCATTGCTGGTACCCAGGCCCACCAGGTCGGCGGTTTCCAGCGCGGCCACTTGTTGGGTGGTCAGCGCGGCCACTTGGCTGGTTTTCAGGCCGAAGGCTTGGGCGGTGCTCAGCGCGACGATTTGTTGGGTGCTCAGCGCGGCGGTGCTGGCGGTGGTCAGTCCGCTCAGGGTCAGCGTGGTCAGCGCGGCCAGGTCGGCGGTTTCCAGGTTGACGGCTTGGCCGGTGCTCAGCGCGGCGGCTTGGTTGGATTTGAGCGCGGCGGCTTGGGCGGTGCCTAGCGCGGCCAGGTCGGCGGTTTCCAGCGCGGCTACTTGTTGGGTGGTTAGCCCGGCGATTTGGGCGGTGGTCAACGCCGCCGCTTGGGCGGTGGTCAGGGCGACGATGCCGGCGGTGGTTAGGCTGCTCAGCGCCAGGGTGCTGAGCGCGGCCAGGTCGGCGGTGATTAGGTTGGCAACTTGGCCGGTGGTCAGCGCGGCGGCTTGGTTGGATTTGAGCGCGGCGGCTTGGGCGGTGCTCAGCGCGGCCAGGTCGGCGGTTTCCAGCGCGGCTACTTGTTGGGTGGTTAGCCCGGCGATTTGGGCGGTGGCCAGCGCCGCCGCTTGGGCGGTGGTCAGGGCGACGATGCCGGCGGTGGTCAGCGATGCGGCATTGCTGGTACCCAGGCCCACCAGGTCGGCGGTTTCCAGCGCGGCCACTTGTTGGGTGGTCAGCGCGGCCACTTGGCTGGTTTTCAGGCCGAAGGCTTGGGCGGTGCTCAGCGCGACGATTTGTTGGGTGCTCAGCGCGGCGGTGCTGGCGGTGGTCAGTCCGCTCAGGGTCAGCGTGGTCAGCGCGGCCAGGTCGGCGGTTTCCAGGTTGACGGCTTGGCCGGTGCTCAGCGCGGCGGCTTGGTTGGATTTGAGCGCGGCGGCTTGGGCGGTGCCTAGCGCGGCCAGGTCGGCGGTTTCCAGCGCGGCCACTTGTTGGGTGGTTAGCCCGGCGATTTGGGCGGTGGTCAACGCCGCCGCTTGGGCGGTGGTCAGCGCGACGATGCCGGCGGTGGTTAGGCTGCTCAGCGCCAGGGTGCTGAGCGCGGCCAGGTCGGCGGTGATTAGGTTGGCAACTTGGCCGGTGGTCAGCGCGGCGGCTTGGTTGGATTTGAGCGCGGCGGCTTGGGCGGTGCTCAGCGCGGCCAGGTCGGCGGTTTCCAGCGCGGCTACTTGTTGGGTGGTTAGCCCGGCGATTTGGGCGGTGGCCAGCGCCGCCGCTTGGGCGGTGGTCAGGGCGACGATGCCGGCGGTGGTCAGCGATGCGGCATTGCTGGTACCCAGGCCCACCAGGTCGGCGGTTTCCAGCGCGGCCACTTGTTGGGTGGTCAGCGCGGCCACTTGGCTGGTTTTCAGGCCGAAGGCTTGGGCGGTGCTCAGCGCGACGATTTGTTGGGTGCTCAGCGCGGCGGTGCTGGCGGTGGTCAGTCCGCTCAGGGTCAGCGTGGTCAGCGCGGCCAGGTCGGCGGTTTCCAGGTTGACGGCTTGGGCGGTGCTCAGCGCGGCGGCTTGGTTGGATTTGAGCGCGGCGGCTTGGGCGGTGCCTAGCGCGGCCAGGTCGGCGGTTTCCAGCGCGGCTACTTGTTGGGTGGTTAGCCCGGCGATTTGGGCGGTGGTCAACGCCGCCGCTTGGGCGGTGGTCAGCGCGACGATGCCGGCGGTGGTCAGGTTGCTCAGCGCCAGGGTGCTGAGCGCGGCCAGGTCGGCGGTGATTAGGTTGGCAACTTGGCCGGTGGTCAGCGCGGCGGCTTGGTTGGATTTGAGCGCGGCGGCTTGGGCGGTGCTCAGCGCGGCCAGGTCGGCGGTTTCCAGCGCGGCTACTTGTTGGGTGGTTAGCCCGGCGATTTGGGCGGTGGCCAGCGCCGCCGCTTGGGCGGTGGTCAGGGCGACGATGCCGGCGGTGGTCAGCGATGCGGCATTGCTGGTACCCAGGCCCACCAGGTCGGCGGTTTCCAGCGCGGCCACTTGTTGGGTGGTCAGCGCGGCCACTTGGCTGGTTTTCAGGCCGAAGGCTTGGGCGGTGCTCAGCGCGACGATTTGTTGGGTGCTCAGCGCGGCGGTGCTGGCGGTGGTCAGTCCGCTCAGGGTCAGCGTGGTCAGCGCGGCCAGGTCGGCGGTTTCCAGGTTGACGGCTTGGCCGGTGCTCAGCGCGGCGGCTTGGTTGGATTTGAGCGCGGCGGCTTGGGCGGTGCCTAGCGCGGCCAGGTCGGCGGTTTCCAGCGCGGCTACTTGTTGGGTGGTTAGCCCGGCGATTTGGGCGGTGGTCAACGCCGCCGCTTGGGCGGTGGTCAGGGCGACGATGCCGGCGGTGGTTAGGCTGCTCAGCGCCAGGGTGCTGAGCGCGGCCAGGTCGGCGGTGATTAGGTTGGCAACTTGGCCGGTGGTCAGCGCGGCGGCTTGGTTGGATTTGAGCGCGGCGGCTTGGGCGGTGCTCAGCGCGGCCAGGTCGGCGGTTTCCAGCGCGGCTACTTGTTGGGTGGTTAGCCCGGCGATTTGGGCGGTGGCCAGCGCCGCCGCTTGGGCGGTGGTCAGCGCGACGATGCCGGCGGTGGTCAGCGATGCGGCATTGCTGGTACCCAGGCCCACCAGGTCGGCGGTTTCCAGCGCGGCCACTTGTTGGGTGGTCAGCGCGGCCACTTGGCTGGTTTTCAGGCCGAAGGCTTGGGCGGTGCTCAGCGCGACGATTTGTTGGGTGCTCAGCGCGGCGGTGCTGGCGGTGGTCAGTCCGCTCAGGGTCAGCGTGGTCAGCGCGGCCAGGTCGGCGGTTTCCAGGTTGACGGCTTGGCCGGTGCTCAGCGCGGCGGCTTGGTTGGATTTGAGCGCGGCGGCTTGGGCGGTGCCTAGCGCGGCCAGGTCGGCGGTTTCCAGCGCGGCTACTTGTTGGGTGGTTAGCCCGGCGATTTGGGCGGTGGTCAACGCCGCCGCTTGGGCGGTGGTCAGGGCGACGATGCCGGCGGTGGTTAGGCTGCTCAGCGCCAGGGTGCTGAGCGCGGCCAGGTCGGCGGTGATCAGGTTGGCAACTTGGCCGGTGGTCAGCGCGGCGGCTTGGTTGGATTTGAGCGCGGCGGCTTGGGCGGTGCTCAGCGCGGCCAGGTCGGCGGTTTCCAGCGCGGCTACTTGTTGGGTGGTTAGCCCGGCGATTTGGGCGGTGGCCAGCGCCGCCGCTTGGGCGGTGGTCAGGGCGACGATGCCGGCGGTGGTCAGCGATGCGGCATTGCTGGTACCCAGGCCCACCAGGTCGGCGGTTTCCAGCGCGGCCACTTGTTGGGTGGTCAGCGCGGCCACTTGGCTGGTTTTCAGGCCGAAGGCTTGGGCGGTGCTCAGCGCGACGATTTGTTGGGTGCTCAGCGCGGCGGTGCTGGCGGTGGTCAGTCCGCTCAGGGTCAGCGTGGTCAGCGCGGCCAGGTCGGCGGTTTCCAGGTTGACGGCTTGGCCGGTGCTCAGCGCGGCGGCTTGGTTGGATTTGAGCGCGGCGGCTTGGGCGGTGCCTAGCGCGGCCAGGTCGGCGGTTTCCAGCGCGGCCACTTGTTGGGTGGTTAGCCCGGCGATTTGGGCGGTGGTCAACGCCGCCGCTTGGGCGGTGGTCAGCGCGACGATGCCGGCGGTGGTTAGGCTGCTCAGCGCCAGGGTGCTGAGCGCGGCCAGGTCGGCGGTGATTAGGTTGGCAACTTGGCCGGTGGTCAGCGCGGCGGCTTGGTTGGATTTGAGCGCGGCGGCTTGGGCGGTGCTCAGCGCGGCCAGGTCGGCGGTTTCCAGCGCGGCTACTTGTTGGGTGGTTAGCCCGGCGATTTGGGCGGTGGCCAGCGCCGCCGCTTGGGCGGTGGTCAGGGCGACGATGCCGGCGGTGGTCAGCGATGCGGCATTGCTGGTACCCAGGCCCACCAGGTCGGCGGTTTCCAGCGCGGCCACTTGTTGGGTGGTCAGCGCGGCCACTTGGCTGGTTTTCAGGCCGAAGGCTTGGGCGGTGCTCAGCGCGACGATTTGTTGGGTGCTCAGCGCGGCGGTGCTGGCGGTGGTCAGTCCGCTCAGGGTCAGCGTGGTCAGCGCGGCCAGGTCGGCGGTTTCCAGGTTGACGGCTTGGCCGGTGCTCAGCGCGGCGGCTTGGTTGGATTTGAGCGCGGCGGCTTGGGCGGTGCCTAGCGCGGCCAGGTCGGCGGTTTCCAGCGCGGCCACTTGTTGGGTGGTTAGCCCGGCGATTTGGGCGGTGGTCAACGCCGCCGCTTGGGCGGTGGTCAGCGCGACGATGCCGGCGGTGGTTAGGCTGCTCAGCGCCAGGGTGCTGAGCGCGGCCAGGTCGGCGGTGATTAGGTTGGCAACTTGGCCGGTGGTCAGCGCGGCGGCTTGGTTGGATTTGAGCGCGGCGGCTTGGGCGGTGCTCAGCGCGGCCAGGTCGGCGGTTTCCAGCGCGGCTACTTGTTGGGTGGTTAGCCCGGCGATTTGGGCGGTGGCCAGCGCCGCCGCTTGGGCGGTGGTCAGGGCGACGATGCCGGCGGTGGTCAGCGATGCGGCATTGCTGGTACCCAGGCCCACCAGGTCGGCGGTTTCCAGCGCGGCCACTTGTTGGGTGGTCAGCGCGGCCACTTGGCTGGTTTTCAGGCCGAAGGCTTGGGCGGTGCTCAGCGCGACGATTTGTTGGGTGCTCAGCGCGGCGGTGCTGGCGGTGGTCAGTCCGCTCAGGGTCAGCGTGGTCAGCGCGGCCAGGTCGGCGGTTTCCAGGTTGACGGCTTGGCCGGTGCTCAGCGCGGCGGCTTGGTTGGATTTGAGCGCGGCGGCTTGGGCGGTGCCTAGCGCGGCCAGGTCGGCGGTTTCCAGCGCGGCTACTTGTTGGGTGGTTAGCCCGGCGATTTGGGCGGTGGTCAACGCCGCCGCTTGGGCGGTGGTCAGGGCGACGATGCCGGCGGTGGTTAGGCTGCTCAGCGCCAGGGTGCTGAGCGCGGCCAGGTCGGCGGTGATTAGGTTGGCAACTTGGCCGGTGGTCAGCGCGGCGGCTTGGTTGGATTTGAGCGCGGCGGCTTGGGCGGTGCTCAGCGCGGCCAGGTCGGCGGTTTCCAGCGCGGCTACTTGTTGGGTGGTTAGCCCGGCGATTTGGGCGGTGGCCAGCGCCGCCGCTTGGGCGGTGGTCAGGGCGACGATGCCGGCGGTGGTCAGCGATGCGGCATTGCTGGTACCCAGGCCCACCAGGTCGGCGGTTTCCAGCGCGGCCACTTGTTGGGTGGTCAGCGCGGCCACTTGGCTGGTTTTCAGGCCGAAGGCTTGGGCGGTGCTCAGCGCGACGATTTGTTGGGTGCTCAGCGCGGCGGTGCTGGCGGTGGTCAGTCCGCTCAGGGTCAGCGTGGTCAGCGCGGCCAGGTCGGCGGTTTCCAGGTTGACGGCTTGGCCGGTGCTCAGCGCGGCGGCTTGGTTGGATTTGAGCGCGGCGGCTTGGGCGGTGCCTAGCGCGGCCAGGTCGGCGGTTTCCAGCGCGGCCACTTGTTGGGTGGTTAGCCCGGCGATTTGGGCGGTGGTCAACGCCGCCGCTTGGGCGGTGGTCAGCGCGACGATGCCGGCGGTGGTTAGGCTGCTCAGCGCCAGGGTGCTGAGCGCGGCCAGGTCGGCGGTGATTAGGTTGGCAACTTGGCCGGTGGTCAGCGCGGCGGCTTGGTTGGATTTGAGCGCGGCGGCTTGGGCGGTGCTCAGCGCGGCCAGGTCGGCGGTTTCCAGCGCGGCTACTTGTTGGGTGGTTAGCCCGGCGATTTGGGCGGTGGCCAGCGCCGCCGCTTGGGCGGTGGTCAGGGCGACGATGCCGGCGGTGGTCAGCGATGCGGCATTGCTGGTACCCAGGCCCACCAGGTCGGCGGTTTCCAGCGCGGCCACTTGTTGGGTGGTCAGCGCGGCCACTTGGCTGGTTTTCAGGCCGAAGGCTTGGGCGGTGCTCAGCGCGACGATTTGTTGGGTGCTCAGCGCGGCGGTGCTGGCGGTGGTCAGTCCGCTCAGGGTCAGCGTGGTCAGCGCGGCCAGGTCGGCGGTTTCCAGGTTGACGGCTTGGCCGGTGCTCAGCGCGGCGGCTTGGTTGGATTTGAGCGCGGCGGCTTGGGCGGTGCCTAGCGCGGCCAGGTCGGCGGTTTCCAGCGCGGCCACTTGTTGGGTGGTTAGCCCGGCGATTTGGGCGGTGGTCAACGCCGCCGCTTGGGCGGTGGTCAGCGCGACGATGCCGGCGGTGGTCAGGTTGCTCAGCGCCAGGGTGCTGAGCGCGGCCAGGTCGGCGGTGATTAGGTTGGCAACTTGGCCGGTGGTCAGCGCGGCGGCTTGGTTGGATTTGAGCGCGGCGGCTTGGGCGGTGCTCAGCGCGGCCAGGTCGGCGGTTTCCAGCGCGGCTACTTGTTGGGTGGTTAGCCCGGCGATTTGGGCGGTGGCCAGCGCCGCCGCTTGGGCGGTGGTCAGGGCGACGATGCCGGCGGTGGTCAGCGATGCGGCATTGCTGGTACCCAGGCCCACCAGGTCGGCGGTTTCCAGCGCGGCCACTTGTTGGGTGGTCAGCGCGGCCACTTGGCTGGTTTTCAGGCCGAAGGCTTGGGCGGTGCTCAGCGCGACGATTTGTTGGGTGCTCAGCGCGGCGGTGCTGGCGGTGGTCAGTCCGCTCAGGGTCAGCGTGGTCAGCGCGGCCAGGTCGGCGGTTTCCAGGTTGACGGCTTGGCCGGTGCTCAGCGCGGCGGCTTGGTTGGATTTGAGCGCGGCGGCTTGGGCGGTGCCTAGCGCGGCCAGGTCGGCGGTTTCCAGCGCGGCCACTTGTTGGGTGGTTAGCCCGGCGATTTGGGCGGTGGTCAACGCCGCCGCTTGGGCGGTGGTCAGGGCGACGATGCCGGCGGTGGTTAGGCTGCTCAGCGCCAGGGTGCTGAGCGCGGCCAGGTCGGCGGTGATTAGGTTGGCAACTTGGCCGGTGGTCAGCGCGGCGGCTTGGTTGGATTTGAGCGCGGCGGCTTGGGCGGTGCTCAGCGCGGCCAGGTCGGCGGTTTCCAGCGCGGCTACTTGTTGGGTGGTTAGCCCGGCGATTTGGGCGGTGGCCAGCGCCGCCGCTTGGGCGGTGGTCAGGGCGACGATGCCGGCGGTGGTCAGCGATGCGGCATTGCTGGTACCCAGGCCCACCAGGTCGGCGGTTTCCAGCGCGGCCACTTGTTGGGTGGTCAGCGCGGCCACTTGGCTGGTTTTCAGGCCGAAGGCTTGGGCGGTGCTCAGCGCGACGATTTGTTGGGTGCTCAGCGCGGCGGTGCTGGCGGTGGTCAGTCCGCTCAGGGTCAGCGTGGTCAGCGCGGCCAGGTCGGCGGTTTCCAGGTTGACGGCTTGGCCGGTGCTCAGCGCGGCGGCTTGGTTGGATTTGAGCGCGGCGGCTTGGGCGGTGCCTAGCGCGGCCAGGTCGGCGGTTTCCAGCGCGGCCACTTGTTGGGTGGTTAGCCCGGCGATTTGGGCGGTGGTCAACGCCGCCGCTTGGGCGGTGGTCAGCGCGACGATGCCGGCGGTGGTTAGGCTGCTCAGCGCCAGGGTGCTGAGCGCGGCCAGGTCGGCGGTGATTAGGTTGGCAACTTGGCCGGTGGTCAGCGCGGCGGCTTGGTTGGATTTGAGCGCGGCGGCTTGGGCGGTGCTCAGCGCGGCCAGGTCGGCGGTTTCCAGCGCGGCTACTTGTTGGGTGGTTAGCCCGGCGATTTGGGCGGTGGCCAGCGCCGCCGCTTGGGCGGTGGTCAGGGCGACGATGCCGGCGGTGGTCAGCGATGCGGCATTGCTGGTACCCAGGCCCACCAGGTCGGCGGTTTCCAGCGCGGCCACTTGTTGGGTGGTCAGCGCGGCCACTTGGCTGGTTTTTAACCCGAAGGCTTGGGCGGTGCTCAGCGCGACGATTTGTTGGGTGCTCAGCGCGGCGAAGTCGCTGCTGGATAGCCCGGAAGATAGGGCTAGCGTACTCATCACTGCAATATCGGCGGTTTCGATGGCGACGATTTGCGCCGTGCTCAACGCATCAATCTGCAGGCTGTTGAATACCGGAAATTGAACAGTGGTAAATGCGACGATCTGAGCAGTACTCAGAGCCTGCATGTCCTCGGTGGTTAGCGCTGCTACAGCATCTGTGCTTAGTCCGGCGATTTGCGCCGTGGTGAATAATGAAATTACCGAAGCCATAGCCCACCTACTTTACTGAGTTCCTGGAAAGCCGCCTAAACGCAAGCTAGGCTGTTCCGATGATTGACCGTCCCGCCGACCATCGATTTTCGATTGCCGGATGCTCGTCGTTAGCGGCAAACTCGCTTGCCGCCCCTGTGCGTTCCGCCTGTGCCGATCTCGCGGTCAAGCTGGAGAAGGTTTGCTCGCTCCATACGTGACTGGATTAGGAATTACGACGACATAAAACGCTGTCGAGTTTAGCCCAATTTTTAACAATGGACAGATATCCGCCGTGAATTTGTGGTTTTGCCGACAATACTAATGCAGGACCATCAAGCCACTATTGACAACGTCGCAATTTCGCTACAGCGCGGTTAATGCTCTTCAAGCAACTTCAGGCCTGGAGGCAACGCCTCTCCGAATATTTGCCGTTCTTGCTGCTCGTCGAGCGGCATGTAGTCGGAAACCATTTGCTGCCAAGAGACAGGCGCTTTTGCCTGCTTGAGCTTGTCCAGCACCAAGGCACGCAAATGGTCGTCGATATCGCGGACACGATCGTCGCAGCGGCGTGCGAGTAATGCGGCGGCGAAACCGGCTTGAGATTGCTTTCTCCAATCGACCGCCAATAACCGGTGTAACCACATCGATACGGTATCCGACGGAATCACTTCGTGACTGCTGCCATGAAACAGGACGCGCGCGCCAACCCGGCCAAGTGCCCACCAACTTTGTTCAGGCTCTCCGGCCTTTTCCAGTCGTTTCAACAGCCATTCGCCAAACTGCGTTTTATCGGCAACCGGCAAACGCTCCAGAGCCGCGGCCAGGCGCACCATATCCTCATACCCGCGCGTCACCAATTGTTTGGCAACACCCGCCTGACGAGTCGTGGCCGGGTTTATAAATTTGGCGATGTCGCCGAACAACCGCTGCTGAGCCTCGGCCTGCAAACCGCCGGCCACGCGCCGCCACAAGGTCCACCACTCCGTCCAATTTTGTTTCTCGTTGACAAACTGGAGTCCGTCCCCATACCACTTCCATAGTTGCTCAACCCGCCAATCATCGAGCGGATACCCAAAACCGGGCCGCAGACAAAATCCGGCCAGACTCAACCACAAACGCTCATGCTGCTCGCTTCGCCGCCGATATTTTCCGCCCTCCAACAGCGCATTGAAAAGCTCGCGCAGTAATGGCGTGCGCCAATCGGCTCGGGGCGCGCCCAGGATTTTTTCCAGATCGGCACGTAGGGTTTTCACCGCTTGCGGATCAACGTCCCTGGATTTCGCTCCAAAAACCGCCTGAATCTTTTCTAGGGCTTGCGGTAGTTGATTCGGCAACTCCCCTCCACCGATCGTTGGGGCAGTTTTTCTTATTTGAAACTCCACATCCCAGCGCTGAATCAAATCCGCCTTTGCCACGCATTGCAAGCGCAAGGTGCCGACTTCAGTGTAGGTCGCCACCAACTGCACGACGACTTCCACTCGTTGATCACCGGCGAACGCGACAGCGAGCGGCGGCAGCCCATGAAAACGGTCATCGTCAAGTTCGACGATGTCGCCGGGGCGATAATCGGCGTCCGTGCTATTCGACATCAGATGGAAACGTACCGGCTGGCCGATCCGTAGCGCAAATTGCCGGGAGGTCAATGTGACTTCCCGCCCCTCCTCGCTACCTTTGGGCAAGATACAGATGCCAGGTTTGGTAAATCGAGCTCCCGCATCGTTAACGGTGTCTACCAGTAAAAAATAGGCCCTGGCCGCGCCACCGCCGATTTTCAGTTTTTGCTCGCGCCGGGCGATCGCATACGCGACAGCACCGTAGGCCACTGCCAATTCCGGATCAAGGTTTTCTAATTGTACTGGTGGCTCACCGCGCCAATGTCCCAACAACTCTAGCGCGCGGGTAACGAGCGCAGGGCTACGGAATAAACCACCATTCAAGAGCAGCGCATCAGGCACGATCAAGCCGTCTACTACCTCGCTGGGACCCGCGAACTCCGCCCCTTCGCCGGTACCAGTCAACGCTGCTCTCGAGCTTCGGGCATGCGCCTTAAGAAAAGCGGCGATATGCTTGCTAATCGCGGGCTCCGGGGCGTACGGTAAACCGAACTCCACCATTCCGCTTCGTTTTTTGTCCGGCAGCTCTTCGATTCCGGACAGCGGGAAGAATCCGTCTAGCGCGATGCGTCGCACTTCGTCACGGGTAAGAAAACTGCTTCGAGCTCCGCCTATGAGTTTCGAACCACTGCCCAGCAAAGTGACGGCGAATTGTTCCGGAGCGGCATCCGCCAACAGACGTTCTTTTGCTACCCGGCATTGTTCGAGTAATTGCGACAAATCACCCGCCGACAGCTTCTTATCACCCCCGGTTAACCGTGTTTCGGCTAGACGCGCGAGCGCTAGATCGATGTTGTCGCCGCCCAGCATCAAGTGATCGCCCACGCCGATCCGAGTGAGTTTTGGATCGCCGTCACCGTGGTCGATACGAATCAATGTCAAGTCGGTGGTGCCTCCACCGACGTCGCAGACCAGCAAAAGACGACAACCGGCCAGACTGGCTGCGACTTTGCCGTCATGCCGACGTAACCAGTCATAACAAACCGCCTGAGGCTCTTCCAGTAAGCGTACATCCACCAAGCCGGCGGACTTGGCGGCCTCCAGGGTCAGCGCACGCGCCGATTCATCGAATGACGCCGGTACCGTGATCACCACGTTCTGCCTGGACAACGGCGCCTGGGGAAAATGTTGATCCCATGCGCTACGAACATACTGCAGATAGCTGGCACTCGCGGCCACCGGAGAAACCTTGAACACCGACTCGTCGCTACCCCACGGCAAAATAGCCGCAGCCGGATCGACAGCATTATGCGACAACCAGCTCTTGGCGCTAGTCACCAGCCGGCCGTGAGACTT
This sequence comes from Methylomonas sp. MS20, assembly GCF_050275925.1. Classification (NCBI taxonomy): domain Bacteria; kingdom Pseudomonadati; phylum Pseudomonadota; class Gammaproteobacteria; order Methylococcales; family Methylococcaceae; genus Methylomonas; species Methylomonas sp. MS20. The sequence continues at coordinate 854,404 of NZ_CP189962.1, read as the reverse complement.
GGCGCCGAGCAATCGCGCCGCTTCCCCAAGCACCGCCCCATCGGGGGCCGTTAAAAAACCGCTATCGGCATTAAGCTCGCCAAACGCCGGGTGATATCGCACCGACGGCAACAAAGGCCTGGAAGCAACTTCACCCGGCGCAATCAATTGAGGTATTTCGAACAGACGGATGGTCTTGTGCGGATCTTCGGCCTCGGCGTAAGCAACCACGGTGTGGGTAGTACCTAAGTCGATACCGACCGAATATTGGGTATTATTTTTCAAAGCGGAATCACGGACACGATTGAATTGCATCCATTGTATGCCAGATGCCGGCAATCTCGCCGAAGAAGAGGATTGGCGCCGGCACAATGAAACCTGTAATCAAGTTTGCCAACACCAACTGCTCGCGAGTAACAACGGAGGGTTACCGCCTTCAGGAATCAGGAGTCCACAAGCAAAGTTTTCGCGAATTACCCGATAACACCCGACAGAAACGGCACAAAAGTGACGCGTTCGATCACTTCGTCCAAATAACCTTCGTCGGTACGCACAATACGATGCAAATACTGCTTCCCCTCTTGACCGACCGGTATCACCAGCACCCCCCCGACCGCCAACTGTTGCAATAGAGCTTCCGGCACTTCGGCGGGAGCCGCCGCAGCCAAGATGCCCTCGAACGGCGCATGTTCGGGCCAGCCCCATCCACCATCGGTATGTTTGAAACCGACAGTCTTGATGTTCAACTCCCATAAGGTATCGCGTGCTTTTTTCATCAAAGGAGCAATTCGCTCAACGGTGTAAACCTGACTGACCAGTTTGGCGAGGATAGCCGTCTGGTAACCGCAACCGGTACCGATCTCCAAGACCTTGGCCGGAACAGCGGATTGCAGCAGTAACTCAGTCATTTTCGCGACGATGTACGGCTGCGAGATCGTTTGATTGTGCCCAATCGGCAATGCAGTGTCTTCGTAGGCGCGACTCTCTAAAGCCTCGTCGACGAAAATATGGCGGGGAGTGTCGGCCATGACTGCCAACACTTTGTTATCGGAAATTCCTTGTTGGCGTAGCCGGGAGATCATACGCTCGCGGGTGCGCCGCGAGGTCATACCGATGCCTTGTATTCGTCGACTCATACTTATGCGTCCAATGCCAGCCAGTCGCGCAGTCCCTCCAAACGCTCGTAGCGAGTTAAATCCAGCTGTAGCGGAGTGACTGACACATAGCCGTTCTTAACGGCGTCGAAGTCGGTTCCGGGACCGGCATCCTGCTCGGCACCAGGCGGCCCCACCCAATAGATGGTTTGCCCCCGCGGATCAAATCCGCGAATGACCGCCTCGGCTTTATGCCGCTGACCAAGCCGAGTAGACAAGAAGCCCTTAATTTCGGAAAACGGCAAATCGGGCACGTTGACATTCAACAAGGTGTCCTCCGGCAAAGGCCGAAGTTGCATTTTGTTTAGCAAAGTCACCGCTACTTGGGCAGCCGTATCGAAATGCTTGGCATTGTGCCCAACCAATGAGATAGCCACCGCCGGCAGTCCGAGAAAACGTCCCTCGGTAGCGGCGGCGACTGTCCCCGAGTAAATCACGTCATCCCCCAGGTTTGCACCGTGATTGATGCCGGCGAAGACCATATCGGGTTCATCCGCCAACAATCCGGTAATGGCTAGATGCACGCAATCGGTAGGCGTCCCATCAACCCGAACGAAACCGTTCTCGCACACGGTCGCCCTAAGCGGCATATCCAACGTCAACGAATTACTGGCGGCGCTACGGTTCTTATCGGGGGCGACTACCGAAACCTTGGCGAATGGTCTGAGAGCTGCGGCCAAGGTATTGATGCCCTGCGCCAAATAGCCGTCGTCGTTGCTGATCAGAATATGCATGTCGCGATAAAACGCTTTAAAATTGCCGCATGTTAGCAAAAAAACCGCAAATCCAGCAGCTTACGTGACAAAAAAAACCACAACGCCTGAAGAGACCACGCTTTTTCGCGAGGCCGTCGGCAAGGTCAAAGAAATCAAAGCCGACACGGTCATTTTACGACCCAATAAGAGCCCGCCTCCCAGGCCGAAACCTAAATTGCCAGAGATTGTCGATCCTTTGGAAATACCGTTGGACGATGTACCTTCCCGTTTATTTCAAGAAGACCAAATGCTATTCGCCGTGCCGGGCGTACAAAAGAACGTATTAAAAAAACTACGTAAGGGGCATTACGACCTAGACGCCGAAATCGATCTGCACGGCCTAAGTAGTCGCTCGGCGCAAAGCCAGCTATTGAACTTTTTACACCGTTGCGTTGAAAAAGGCTGTCGCTGCTTATTGATTATTCACGGCAAAGGCTACAATTCGCCGGATCAACTGCCAGTTTTAAAAAACGACATCAATATTTGGCTACGTCAGCACCGAGACGTATTAGCTTTCTGTTCCGCACCCAGAAGTCACGGTGGCGCGGGCGCGCTACTGGTGTTGTTGCGGCTATCCGATAAATTCGCCGACAAGGATGACGACCTTTAAAACCAAACGCGCTGGCTACTAAAACCTCAAAGAATCGATTGCTAGCAGAACCGGAACCAGACATAAGCAATATCGATAGCCAAGCAGACCGCTTAAAACCAGCTTCACAGTCATGACATTTAAAGCCTATAACCAGATAAACGATCTTTTTAGAACATAAATATCTACGGGAATCTTCATCAAATGACGATAATCGAGAGCTTCCAAGCTATCGCTGACAAGAATGCCAGAATACTTGTCCTGGGCAGCATACCCGGCATTCGCTCTCTGCAAGATCAGCAATATTATGCTCATCCCAGGAATCAATTCTGGCCGATCATTTGTAAGCTACTAAGCATCAATCCCGATTCGGCTTATGTCGAAAGATTAAACAAACTTACCCTATCGGGCGTCGCATTGTGGGATGTAATGAAGAGATGCCGCCGCCCCGGCAGCATGGATTCCGATATAGACTTTACGAGCGTCGTAATCAATGACTTCGATAGCTTCTTCGAAAGCCACGGCAAAATTGAAGCAATATTATTTAACGGCGCGACTGCCGACAAAATATTCAACAAGCATTACTATAGCAAGGCGTTTACCGAAAAAATTAAGCGCTACCGCTTACCTTCAACTAGCCCAGCCAATGCCGCGATGAGCTTCGAACAGAAACTGGAAAATTGGCGTGTGCTACCTGAACTCCTCAATCGCCCCCTTCAGGAGTCTCAATAGATTAGACCAGCAAGGCCTAAAACTAAAAAAGCCGCGTCGGCTTGGGCCGACACGGCTTTTTTGTTCCTTTCGAAACTAGCTTACTCAGCGGACGCCTGAGCCGGCTCAGGCCGATCAACCAATTCGACATAAGCCATCGGCGCGTCGTCCCCGGGCCTAAACCCGCATTTAATGATGCGCAGATAGCCGCCATTTCTAGATTGATAACGGGGCCCCAGTTCGTTAAACAGTTTAGTAACCACATCACGGTCACGCAGCTTAGAGAAAGCCTGCCTGCGCTTAGCTACTGAATCAATTTTCGAAAGGGTAATCAGAGGTTCAGCAATCATGCGCAACTCTTTGGCTTTCGGCAAAGTAGTTTTAATCAACTCGTGCTTAAACAACGAACAGGCCATATTGCTAAATAGGGCTTTACGGTGGCTACTGTTTTTATTAAGCTGTCTTCCAGATTTACGGTGTCTCATTTTTATGCCTTATATTTCAAATGCCTGATTGTGACTGATCGGCCAAATTCTCTGGCGGCCAGTTTTCAAGCCTCATACCTAGCGACAGACCTTTAATGGCCAAGATATCCTTGATTTCGGTAAGCGATTTTTTTCCCAAGTTAGGGGTGCGCAATAGCTCAACTTCGGTGCGCTGTATAAGATCCCCGATGTAGAAAATATTCTCTGCCTTCAAACAGTTTGCAGACCTTACGGTCAACTCCAGATCGTCTACTGGACGCAATAGGATAGGGTCGAAGGTTTCTTCTTCGATAACAACTTCTTCTTCCACCCTTTCGTTAACTTTCTCGAAGTCAACAAAAACCGACAATTGATCATGGAGAATAGAAGCAGCTAACTTAATAGCCTGCTCTGGATCAACTGTGCCGTTCGTTTCCAGTTCGATTACTAACCGATCCAGGTTCGTGCGCTGCTCAACACGCGTACTCTCGACGTGGTATGCAACCTTAACAATCGGGCTAAATGACGAGTCGACCATCAAAACGCCAACCGGGGCGTCTTCATTTTGTTCCTTTCTAACGCTGGCGGGTACGTAACCGCGACCACGCTCAACCTTAATTTTGACGTTCAGCGCGCATTCCGGTTGCGTGATATTGGCGATCACCAGCTCAGGATTTATGATCTCAACATTATGGGGCAAATCGATGTCGCCAGCCGAAACAGAACCGACTCCTTTCTTGGAGAGAGTCAACGTGACTTCGTCTCGAGAATGCACTACCACCGCAAGCTTTTTCAAATTCAAAATGATGTCGATGACGTCTTCTTGAACTCCTTCCAGCGTAGTAAACTCGTGCAAAACGCCTTCGATCGAGATTTCGGTAACCGCGCAACCGGGTATAGACGACAACATGACACGGCGCAACGCGTTACCCAAAGAATGCCCAAAACCGCGCTCTAAAGGCTCAATAACGATTCTTGAGTGGTTGGCCGTTTCGTTAACAACCTCGACTAGTCTGGGTTTTAAAAGGCCGCCAATAGAACTCTGCATAGATTAAATCCTGGACTTATTTTTTACTTGGAGTAAAGCTCGACAACCAACTGTTCGTTGATGTCCGAACCCAAATCGATACGATCTGGTACGGATTTGAACACACCGCTCATTTCTTTAGCGTTCACTTCTACCCAAGCCGGGAACCCGTATTGTTCAGCGACGACCAACGCATCTTTAATGCGTTGCTGAGTTTTTGACTTTTCCCTGATTTTGATTTGGTCGCCAACCGAGACTTGAAAAGACGGAATGTTGATCAACTTGTCATTCACAATTACTGCTTTGTGAGATACCAGTTGACGGGCCTCAGCGCGGGTAGCCGCGTAACCCATTCTGTAAACCACGTTATCCAAGCGGCTTTCCAGGAAATTCAGCAAGTTCTGACCAGTCGCGCCTTTCTTTTGGTCTGCGGCTTTATAGTAATTTCTAAATTGTTTTTCCAGGACGCCGTAAATTCTGCGCAACCGTTGCTTCGCCCTTAACTGCAGCGCGTAGTCGGAGTTTCTTGTACGTTTAGCGCCATGCTGCCCGGGTCGTTGATCTAACTTACATTTGGCCTCTAGAGATTTACCTCTACTTTTCAAAAATAAATCAGTACCTTCCCTACGGCTCAGTTTACAAGCAGGGCCAAGATATCTTGCCATTGTTTACTCCACTATCCTAAACGCGACGTTTTTTTGGTGGACGGCAGCCATTATGAGGAATGGGAGTGACGTCCACGATGTTTGAAATTTTAAAACCCATGCTGTTAAGCGACCGAACAGCCGACTCTCTTCCGGGTCCGGGCCCCTTAATCATGACATCGAGGTTTTTCATGCCATATTCCTGAGCAACAGCGCCAGCCTTTTCGGCGGCTACCTGAGCAGCGAAGGGTGTACTCTTTCTGGATCCGCGAAAGCCTGAGCCTCCGGACGTCGCCCAAGACAGCGCATTGCCTTTGCGATCAGTTATAGTAACAATAGTGTTGTTGAACGAAGCATGGACATGAGCTATGCCATCAGCGACTTCTTTCTTAACACGCTTTTTTACTCGATTTTGGGTTGCCATCTAACTTGCCTTTCTGGAAATCTTACTTGGTAACTGGTTTTCTAGGACCTTTACGAGTCCTGGCATTGGTTCTGGTTCGCTGCCCTCTGAGAGGCAGCCCACGCCGATGCCTGATCCCGCGATAGCAGCCCAAATCCATCAAACGCTTAATATTCATAGACACTTCACGACGCAAGTCGCCTTCTACAGTCATACCTGAAATGACTTTCCGGATTGCTTCAACTTGTTCTTCGGTCAAGTCTTTAATTTTAACGGTTGGCAACACCCCAATTTGATCGCAGATGTTTCTAGCAGTCTGCCTGCCAATCCCATAAATCGCTGTTAACGCGATCTCCGCATGCTTATGGTCAGCCACGTTAATACCGGCAATACGAGCCATTCAGATACTCCAAACACAGTGCTATTAGGTTAAACGGAGGATTATATCACTCCGAAAAATAAATCACAAAAACAAATTAGCCTTGACGCTGTTTATGACGTCCGTCCTTGCAAATCACGCGGACCACACCATTTCTCTTGATCACTTTACAACTTTTACAGATAGTTTTTATTGAGGCGCGCACTTTCATCGCTGACTCCTAAATTAAGTTAAGACTTTTTCAAATTGGCTTTTTTCATTAATCCTTCGTATTGCTGCGACATCAAATGCGTTTGCATCTGCGATATGAAATCCATCACAACCACGACGATAATCAGCAAAGAAGTACCGCCAAAGGAAAAAGGAACATTCCAATATACAATTAAAAACTCGGGTAACAAGCAAATTAGAGTGATATAAACCGCTCCGATTAATGTCAACCGGGTCATGACTTTATCGATATAGTGCGTTGTGTGCTGGCCTGGCCGGATACCTGGAAGATAAGCCCCGGACTTTTTCAGATTCTCAGCTGTTTCTTTCGAATTGAATACCAACGCTGTGTAGAAAAAACAGAAAAAAACGATAGCAATAGCGTAGCAAAGCACATAAATGGGTTGTCCTGGAGACAACACCGAAGAAATGTCTTGCAACCAGGCAAATCCATCGACGTTTCCGAACCAACCGGCGATAGTGGCTGGAAACAGAATAATGCTGGACGCGAAGATAGGCGGTATCACCCCGGCCATGTTCAACTTTAGAGGAAGAAAGGAGCTTTGACCGCCGTAAACCTTATTCCCTTGCTGACGTTTTGGGTAGTTGATTGTGATACGCCTTTGCCCTCTCTCTACAAAGACGACAATCCCCGTAACTATGATTGCGAGTACGAACAACAGCACGATAAAAGCACCATTCATTTCGCCAGTTCTCGCAAGCTCAAGAGTCCCGCCGATAGCCGACGGCAATCCGGAAACAATACCTGCGAATATAAGCAGGGATATGCCATTACCTATGCCGCGCTCGGTTACTTGCTCGCCTAGCCACATCAAAAATATCGTGCCAGTGACCAGCGTAATTGTGGTTACCACGACGAACCCGATGCCCGGCTGTATAACGACAGCCAAACCGCCTGCCGTCTGGTTCTGTAACGCGACAGAAATCCCTACCGATTGAAACATAGCCAACACTACCGTGCCGTAGCGGGTATACTGAGAAATCTTACGACGACCGGATTCACCCTCTTTCTTTAACTGCTCCATCGCAGGAATGACTATTGTCATCAGCTGCATAATAATAGAGGCTGAAATGTAGGGCATGATCCCTAAGGCGAATAAACTAAGCCGCATCAAAGCCCCGCCAGAGAACATGTTAAACATGTTCAATATAGAACCCGATTGCTGCTCAAACATGGTAGCAAGCGCTTTAGGATCGATGCCTGGCACGGGAATATGAGCACCTACGCGATACACCACGAAAGCACCCAAGACAAACAACAACCGCGATTTTAACTCCGCAAACCGAAACGTGCCGGCTGCCACATCAAACCCTTTCGCACTCACTTTACGCCTCTACTTTGCCGCCAGCAGCTTCGATAGTTGATACCGCACCCGCCGTTACAGCCAACCCTTTAACCGTAAAAACACGATTAACAACGCCAGTGTTCACGACTTTAACTTTTTTTGTGAAAACGGGGACAACGTTGTTCGCAATTAAGACCTGAATATCAACGATCTCATCAGTAAGCGAATTGATTTCTGACAACCTTACTTCAGAGGTAAATTTCTTAAGGTGGGACGTAAATCCGACTTTAGGCAGACGACGCTGCAACGGCATCTGACCGCCCTCGAAGCCAACTTTGTGAAAACCGCCAGCCCGAGCTTTTTGACCTTTATGCCCTCTTCCGCAAGTCTTACCATCAGTACAGCCGATACCCCGGCCCACACGTTTCGCTTTTTTTCTAGCACCTTCGGATGCTTGGATAGTATTTAAAAACATTAGACTTCCTCGACCTTAACCATATACGCGACCTTATTAATCATGCCGCGGTTCTCGGGGGTATCGATGACTCTTACAGTCTGCCTAATTTTCCTCAGCCCAAGCCCTTTCAAACACTCTTGGTGATTTTTCAAGCGACCGTTCTTGCTTTTGGTCATCGTGACGCTCAATACTTTGTCAGACATATACTTATCCTGTTATTTGTTCAACGGATAGGCCACGCTTAGCGGCGATCTGCTTGGCATCTTTCATCGAGGTCAACCCGTTAATAGTCGCTCTAACGACGTTAATCGGGTTACTGGTACCGATGCATTTTGCCAATACATTGTGCACGCCAACCACTTCAAACACAGCTCGCATAGCACCGCCGGCAATAATACCGGTACCCTCCGAAGCCGGTTGCATGTAAACCTTCGCAGCCCCGGTATCTGACATGACGGAATATTGCAACGTGCCGTTAATAAGCGCGACTTTGCGCATGTTCTTTCTGGCTTGCTCCAGCGATTTTTGAATGGCGACCGGAACTTCGCGCGCTTTAGAAACCCCGTAGCCAACACGGCCATCGCCGTCGCCAACCACGGTCAGCGCTGCAAAGCCGAATACCCGTCCGCCTTTCACTACTTTTGCAACCCGCCTTACCGATACGAGTTTTTCCTGTAATCCGTCTGTACTACCTTGAGATGGTGCTGTTGCCATGATAACCCCTTAAAACTTCAGTCCGGCTTCGCGGGCGGCATCAGCAAGTGCCTTTACGCGACCGTGATATTTGAAACCCGAACGGTCAAACGCGACTTCGGTGACACCAGCAGCCAACGCTCTTTCAGCGACTACGCGACCGACTTCAGATGCGGCTTTAATATTGCTCGTGTTAGATAACGCGCTCTTAATATCGCCTTGAACCGTAGAAGCGGCGGCTAATGTGGACCTTCCGTCCGCACTCAAGACTTGCGCATAAATGTGCTGAGAAGTGCGGTGTATTGTTAGCCTATTAACGTTCAGAGCTTTAATTTTAGAGCGTAAGCGCAACGCTCTTTTCATTCTGGATGATTTTTTATCCATCACTTCACCTATTTCTTCTTAGCTTCTTTGCGAGCGACATATTCATCGGCGATTCTCACCCCTTTGCCTTTGTAGGGCTCCGGTGGACGTAACGCTCTAATTTCAGAAGCGACTTGTCCAACTCGTTGTTTATCGCGACCTTTAACCAGTAGCTCCGTTTGAGTTGGCGCCTCGATAGTAATCCCGTCAGGAATCGGATATTCGACTGGGTTGGAATAACCGAGCGCTAGTGTTAGTAGGTTCTCTTTAACCTGAGCCCGATAACCAACACCAACTAAAAGCATTTTTTTAACAAAGCCGTCCGAAACTCCCACGACCATATTGCTAATAGAAGCTCTCGTCGTGCCCGCATGCGCTTTCGCGCCTTTGCAATCGGCATCCCACTTCACTCGGATAAGATTATCCTGCAATTCTAAGTCAACAGCATCGTTCAAAGTAAAGGCTAATTCACCCAGCTTACCTTTAACTAACATGTTTTTTCCGTCCAATTTGATTTCTACACCGGCTGGGACGGTAACCGGCGAATTTGCGACTCGCGACATAACTTACCTCGGAATGATTAGCAAACGGTGCAGATAATTTCGCCGCCGTGACCGATCGCGCGCGCCGCTCTGTCAGTCATAACACCGCTGGATGTAGAAACGATAGCAATGCCCAATCCGCCCAATACTTTTGGCAATTGGTCTTTTGATCGGTAGATACGCAAGCCGGGACGACTAATACGCTTTACATTTTCGATTACAGGGACGCCGTTGTGATATTTTAAATCAACGGTCATTTCGGTATGCGTACCGTTAACCTCGGTTTTATAATCGCTAATGTAGCCTTCTTCCTTCAAAACTTTTGCGATTGCCAATTTAAGTTTCGACGAAGGTACTTTGACGCTTTTTTTGCCAGCCGCTTGACCATTTCTTATCCTGGTCAGCATGTCTGCAATTGGATCTGTCATGCTCATAAATTAATCTCCAAAAACTCTTTTATAACCGGACTTACCAGCTTGCTTTAGTCAAACCAGGAACGTCACCGCGCATGGCGGCTTCCCTTAATTTGTTCCGACCGAGTCCGAATTTACGGTAGAAACCGTGCGGACGACCGGTCAAGTTACAACGGTTGCGTAACCGCGACTTGCTGGAGTCTCTTGGTAGTTTTTGAAGTTGTAATTGAGCAGCCTCTTTTTCGTCAAACGAAGAACCAGGCGAACGAATAATTTCTTTTAACTCTTTTCTTTTTGTGTCGAATTTTTTTATCAAACCAGCGCGCTTCGATTCGCGCGCTATCATGGATTTTTTAGCCATTATCGTTGCGCCTCTAGTTTTTGAATGGAAAATTGAAAAGTTTCAACAGCGCCAAGCCTTCTTCATCTGTTTGCGCCGTTGTCGTAATGCAAATATCCATACCGCGAAGTGCATCGATCTTGTCATAGTCGATTTCGGGGAAAATGATTTGCTCTTTAATACCGAGCGAATAATTTCCACGCCCGTCGAAACTTTTAGAACTCATACCGCGAAAATCGCGAATCCTAGGAATCGATATTGTGATCAAGCGATCTAAAAATTCGTACATGCGATCCGCCCGCAATGTAACCTTACAACCAATCGGCATATCGTCCCTAATTTTGAACCCAGCGATTGATTTTCGAGCCAAAGTAACTACGGCTTTTTGACCTGAAATTTTCTCCATGTCTGCTACAGCGGATTGCAACACTTTTTTATCTGCGATGGCGCCGCCAACGCCCATATTCAGAGTGATTTTGGTCAACTTAGGAACTTGCATAACGCTTTTGTAACCGAACTGGTTCACCAAAGCCGGAACGATTTCCTCTTTGTATTTTTTTTCTAATCTAGCCATTTTTAATTACCCTTAGAGCTCGACGTTCTCGTTTGTAGACTTAAAAAATCTGACTTTCTTTCCATCATCAAGGACTTTAAAGCCGACACGATCGCCTTTCTTTGTTTTTGGGTTATAAAGGGCTACATTTGAAATATGGACCGGCAAATTCTTATCGACGATTCCGCCGGAAACGCCCAAATTCGGATTTCCACGCTGATGTTTCTTTACCACATTTATCCCATCAACCAGAACTTTTTCGTTATCCAGGATTTTCGCAACTTTTCCGAGCTTACCCTTGTCTTTGCCGACGATGACAATTACTTCGTCGCCTTGTTTAATTTTTTGCATCTGTAAACCCTCGCTTATAGGACTTCTGGCGCCAATGAAATAATTTTCATAAACTTTTCACCCCTAAGTTCACGCGTAACAGGTCCAAAGATGCGGGTGCCGATCGGTTGTAGTTGGTTATTCAAAATGACCGCAGCGTTGCCGTCGAAACGGATGACAGAGCCATCGGAACGGCGCACACCTCGTTTGGTGCGCACAACCAACGCGTTATAGACGTCGCCCTTTTTTACGCGAGTTCTTGGCATGGCATCTTTTACACTCACCTTTATAATATCGCCAATTCCGGCGTACCGGCGGTGAGACCCGCCTAGAACTTTGATACACATGACCTTTTTTGCGCCGCTATTATCGGCGACGTCAAGGCTAGTTTGCATCTGAATCATTTTTAAATTCCCAACTTATTTAAATTATTTGCCTGAAGACTCAACTACTTCCAGCAACGTAAAAGATTTCCGCTTTGAAATAGGGCGACACGAGGCTATTGCGACGATGTCTCCCTCTTGGCAGAGGTTATTTTCGTCGTGCACCAGCAACTTAGTCGAGCGTTTTATATATTTACCGTAAACTGGATGCTTAACCAATCGTTCTACTAGAACCGACGCTGTTTTATCCATTTTGTTGCTCACGACGCGTCCCGTTACCTTGCGTACGCTATCTACATTTTCGTTCATATTTAAGCCCGCGCCATTTCGCCAAGAATAGTATTGATCCGCGCGATGTCCCTTCTGACTTGCCTTACTTGGCTGGATTTGGAGAGTTGACCAGTGCCTTTTTGCATCCGCAGGTTGAATTGTTCTCTGGACAGCTCCAGTAGATTTGTCAGGAGTTCGTCTTTTGTTTTGGTTCGTAATTCTGACGCTTTCATTACATTATTGTCCGTGCAGAGAAAGTAGTTTTTACCGGCAATTTCGCGGCCGCTAGCTGAAATGCTTCCCTAGCCATCTCCTCGGAAACACCCTCAATTTCAAACAGCATGGTACCAGGCTTAATTTGAGCGACCCAGTATTCCACGCTACCTTTACCTTTACCCATCCGAACTTCTAATGGCTTTTTGGTGATAGGCTTATCGGGAAAGATTCTGATCCAAATCTTTCCTCCACGTTTTACGTGCCGACTAATCGCCCGACGTGCCGCCTCGATTTGACGGGCCGTCATTCTACCACGACTTAACGCCTTTAAGCCATATTCGCCAAAGCTAACAGACGAACCCCGCAAGGCTGTGCCGTTATTTCTGCCGGTATGTTGTTTTCGAAATTTTGTTCTTTTCGGTTGAAGCATGTCTAATTTACTCCTTCAACTACTTCTTATTTTCGGCATTTAAAGAGGCTGTATGGGCGTCCATATCGAACACCTCACCTTTAAATATCCAGACTTTTATACCGATAATGCCGTAAGTCGTTTTCGCCTCGGCGGTACCGTAATCAATATCGGCTCGCAACGTATGAAGAGGAACTCGACCTTCGCGATACCACTCGGTTCTAGCGATCTCCGCACCATTTAACCGTCCAGCGACTGTAATTTTGATACCCTCGGCACCTAAACGCATTGTGTTCGTAACGGCTCTTTTCATAGCTCGGCGGTACATAATTCGTTTTTCGAGTTGCTGAGCGATACTTTCCGCTACCAAATAAGCATCTAGTTCAGGTTTCCGAATCTCTTCCACATTTAACTGAACCGGAACGCCCATCATTGCGGAAATATTTTGTCGCAAAATATCGATGTCTTCGCCCTTCTTGCCGATAACAATACCAGGCCGCGCAGTATGCACAGTAATGTTCGCGTTGTTCGCCGGACGATTTATCTGAACGCGACTAACTGAAGCGTGCGCAAGCTTTTGTTTTATGTATTCGCGAACCTTAAGATCTTGCAGCAGCAGTACAGGGTAGTTCTGGCTATTTGCGTACCATCTAGAAGTCCAATCTTTTACAATCCCGAGACGAATCCCAGTGGGATGTACTTTTTGTCCCATTTTCTACCTCTATTTCTCTGCTACTTTAATGGTTATATGGCAAGTCCTTTTCAGGATATGGTTTGCACGCCCTTTAGCTCTTGCACTTACGCGTTTTAACGTCCTGCCTTCATTCACGAAGACCGTCGATACTTTCAGCTCGTCGACATCGGCATTTTCGTTATGCTCTGCATTCGCAATTGCCGATTCCAAAACCTTCTTAACAATTGCGGCGGCTTTCTTTGAGCTGAAATTCAACAGGTTTAGCGCTTTTTCAACCGGCAAACCGCGAATCTGATCGCCAACCAATCTTGCCTTCTGAGCAGACAGCGGAGCGTTACTCAATTTTGCTGATACTTCCACATTCACTCCTTATCTCGATTTCTTGTCAGCAATATGGCCCTTGTAGGTTCTCGTTGGCGAAAACTCACCCAACTTGTGACCAACCATATTTTCGGTAATCAAGACCGGCACGTGTAGTTTTCCGTTATGAACCGCTATGGTCAGCCCCAACATCTCAGGACTAATCATCGACCTTCTAGACCAGGTTTTAATCGGTTTCCTATTATTCGTTCGAACCGCTTCGTCTACTTTCTTCAACAAGTGGTGATCGATAAATGGACCTTTTTTAATTGAACGTGGCACGTCAGATACCTCTTATTTTTGCTTACGGCGTCTGACAATCATATTGTCAGTACGTTTGTTTTTGCGCGTTTTATAACCCTTAGTAGGGGTACCCCAGGGTGATACCGGGTGTCTACCACCGGAAGTGCGCCCTTCACCGCCACCATGGGGATGATCGACCGGGTTCATTGCGACACCGCGCACTGTCGGGCGAACACCTCTCCATCTCTTCGCACCGGCTTTCCCTAACGAAATCAAGTTATGTTCGGAGTTAGATACTTCGCCGACGACACCCTTGCAATCTGCGGAGACCTTACGCATCTCACCGGATCGCAGGCGAACTGTAACGTAGGCGCCGTCTTTCGCGACCAATTGCACCGACGTTCCGGCGCTCCGGGCGATTTGAGCTCCTTTACCCGGCCGCAACTCTACGCAGTGCAAAGTCGTGCCAAGTGGCATGTTCCGCAATGGCATGCAATTGCCTGGTTTAACTGGCGTTGTTTCGGCACTCAGTATTTCTTGACCCAGCTCAATGCCTTTGGGCGCGATAATATAGCGGCGCTCACCGTCTTTAAATAGCACCAACGCGATATTCGCAGTCCGATTTGGGTCATATTCGATCCGTTCAACAACAGCCGGAATATCTGTCTTGTTGCGTTTGAAATCTATGATACGGTAGAACTTTTTGTGTCCTCCGCCGATGTGGCGCGTGGTGATTCGCCCCATGTTGTTACGACCGCCAGTGTTCCCTTTTTTGTCCAGTAGTTGCGCAAATGGCTTACCCTTATGCAAATCATTATTTTGTACACGCACTACAAACCGAGAACCTGGAGATGTCGGCTTTGATTTCAGAATAGCCATGCTCTTCTACCGCTCCTAATTAACCTAATTAAAACTTACTATGCCGTTGCCAATTCGATGCTATGACCGGATTCAAGCTTTATATATGCTTTTTTCCAATCAGAGCGTTTACCGATACTGCGTCCAAATCTCTTTATTTTTCCTTTCACGTTCAAAACCCGAACTGATTCGACTTTTACATTGAACATGAGCTCGACCGCCTGCTTTACTTGTAGTTTGCTAGCAGTTTTTTGAACCTTAAAGACGAACTGGTTGTTTTGATCCGCAGCGTTTGTGCTTTTTTCTGAAATGATTGGGGCCTGCAGCACATTTGCTAACTTAATTTTTTGAGCACTCATGCCAATCGCTCCTCAATTTGTTTCAACGCCGCAGCCGTGGCAATGACTTTGTCAGCCGAAACCAAAGACACCGGATCGACGCTGGTCGGTGTTACAACTGCGACATAAGGAATATTCCGGGCAGCAAGAATCAGATTTTCGTTCAAATCCTCAGCCACTACTAGTAGACGTTTGACCTCGATCCCGCTGATTTTTTTTAGGAACTCTTTGGTCTTTGGCACGGCAGGAGTGAGGTCATCGCAAACCGCAAGACGCCCCTGTCTTAAAAGCTCTGAAAAGATTGAGCGTATGCCTACTTTGTACATTTTCTTGTTCAACTTTTGGTCGTACGAACGGGGCTGGGCGGCAAATGTAACACCGCCTGTCCGCCAAATTGGGCTGCGAGTGCTACCAACGCGTGCACGTCCAGTGCCTTTTTGCCGCCACGGCTTAGCGCAGCCTCCGCTCACGTCCGAGCGAGTCTTTTGCGCTTTTGTTCCGGCCCTAGCACCAGCCATGTATTTTGTTACCAGTTGATGCACCAGCGTCTCGTTGTATTCTTGACCGAATACGGCTTCAGAGACATCGAGCGCTTGAGCTGCGTCTCCACCGTTTATTGCAGGTATTTGCAAACTCATAAATTAACCTTATTAACCTTTCTTGACTGCTGGTGTGATGACGACATCACCGCCCTTAGCACCGGGTACAGCGCCTCTAACGAGTATTAACCCCCTTTCAGAGTCAATAGAATGAACCGTCAGGTTTTGTACCGTGGTTTTCACCGCACCCATCTGACCGCACATTTTCTTGCCCTTGAAAACCCGTCCAGGGGTCTGATTCATACCATTCGAACCGGGTACGCGGTGAGATCGCGAGTTACCGTGCGTTGCATCCTGAGTACGGAAGTTATGCCTTTTAACCGTACCGGCAAAACCTTTACCGATACTTGTGCCGGAAACGTCCACTTTTTGTCCGGCTTCAAAAACATTTACGTCCAAAGATGCGCCGGGCGCCAAATCGACACCTTGTTCGTCGCTCAGCCGAAACTCCCACAACCCCCTACCCGCTGTAACGTTGGCAGATGCATAGTGACCGGCCATTGCTCTATTGACTTTCGAAGACTTGATATCGCCCGCAGCAACTTGAACCGCACGATACCCATCTTTTTCGATACTTTTCACTTGTATGACCCTATTCGAGTCAATTTGGAGCACAGTTACTGGTACCGCTGAACCGTCTTCGCAAAAAATCCGGGTCATACCACATTTACGACCAATAAGACCTATTGACATCTGCCAATCCTCAAAATTATTACTTACTGCTTATTTCAGCTTGATTTGTACATCTACGCCAGCCGCCAGATCCAACTTCATCAAGGCATCGACTGTTTTATCGGTTGGCTCGACTATATCAAGCAACCGCTTATAAGTTCTCAACTCGTACTGGTCGCGCGCATCTTTGTTAACGTGGGGCGAAATAAGTACTGTGAATCTTTCTTTTCTAGTAGGCAAAGGAATCGGACCCTTAACTTGGGCGCCAGTCCGCTTCGCTGTCTCTACTATCTCTCCGGCGGATTGATCGATGAGTTTATGATCGAATGCCTTTAATTGGATTCTGATAGTTTGATTTGCCATGGTTAATTACTCGATGATAGAAGCCACGACGCCGGCACCCACGGTGCGACCGCCTTCGCGAATTGCAAAGCGCAGACCATCTTCCATCGCGATCGGTGAGATCAATTTGACGGTGACGGAGATGTTGTCGCCAGGCATCACCATTTCGACGCCTTCCGGCAATTCAACCGCGCCTGTGACATCGGTGGTACGGAAGTAAAATTGCGGCCGATAGCCGTTGAAAAATGGCGTATGACGGCCACCCTCTTCCTTGGACAG
The DNA here is from genome assembly GCF_050275925.1 of Methylomonas sp. MS20. Lineage (NCBI taxonomy): Bacteria > Pseudomonadati > Pseudomonadota > Gammaproteobacteria > Methylococcales > Methylococcaceae > Methylomonas > Methylomonas sp. MS20. The sequence goes on along the minus strand of NZ_CP189962.1, from coordinate 837,428 downwards.
CACGTAAATTTCGGCTTTAAAGTGCGAGTGCGGCTTGATGCTGTTCACGTGAGCCAGAACTTGACCGCGTTCGACGTCGTCGCGTTTGGTGCCACGCAACAAGACACCTACGTTGTCGCCCGCTTGGCCTTGATCGAGCAGTTTGCGGAACATTTCTACACCGGTACAGGTGGTTTTCTGCGTGTCGCGAATGCCGACGATCTCGACCTCTTCACCCACTTTAATAATCCCACGCTCTACACGACCGGTAACGACGGTACCGCGGCCTGAAATCGAGAAGACGTCTTCGATCGGCATCAAGAATTTGCCGTCGATCGCGCGCTCTGGTTCAGGGATATAGCTGTCCAGTGCTTCAACCAGCTTGACAACGGATTGCACGCCGATTTCGCTTTGATCGCCTTCCAACGCTTTCAGCGCGGAGCCGATAATGATAGGGGTGTCGTCGCCGGGGAATTCGTATTGATTCAACAATTCGCGAATTTCCATTTCAACCAGCTCGATCAGTTCCGCGTCGTCGACCATGTCGGCTTTATTCAGGAACACCACGATGTACGGAACGCCGACCTGACGAGACAGCAGGATATGCTCGCGGGTTTGCGGCATCGGACCGTCGGCAGCCGAGCAAACCAAAATCGCGCCATCCATTTGAGCGGCGCCGGTAATCATGTTTTTGACGTAGTCGGCGTGCCCCGGGCAGTCTACGTGTGCGTAGTGGCGTGACGCAGACTCGTATTCAACGTGCGAGGTCGAAATAGTAATACCGCGCGCACGCTCTTCTGGCGCATTGTCAATTTGATCGAAAGCTTTTGCTTCACCGCCCTGCAGCTCCGCCATTACTTTCGTCAACGCGGCGGTCAACGTGGTTTTTCCGTGGTCGACGTGACCAATCGTGCCCACGTTTACGTGCGGTTTCTTTCTTTCAAATTTTTCTTTTGCCATGACTCGATACCTGATATTTATAAAAAATTTAAGATACTTTTCTAATAATCGCTTCCGCTATATGCGCAGGTGCTTCGTTATATCTTTCAAACTGCATACTGTAGGTTGCTCTACCTTGCGTGGCCGATCGCAAATCGGTTGCGTAGCCAAACATTTCCGAGAGCGGCACTTCACAACTAATTACCTTACCAGCCGGTACGTCTTCCATGCCGTGAATAACCCCTCTGCGCCGGTTAACGTCACCAACGACTTCCCCCATATAATCCTCTGGAGTGACTACTTCCACTTTCATAATGGGTTCCAGCAATACAGGATTTGCAGCCTTAGCCCCATCCCTGAAACACATAGACCCTGCTATCTTGAAAGCCATTTCATTCGAATCGACATCATGATACGAACCATCGAACAAAGTAACCTTGACGTCCACCATTGGGAAACCAGCGAGTACGCCGTTTTCCATTTGCTCTTGAATACCTTTATCTACCGCAGGGATATACTCTTTAGGAACAGCCCCACCTACAACGCCGTTTACGAACTCATAGCCGCTACCAGCCGCCTTGGGCTCCAACTTGAGCCACACGTGACCGTACTGCCCTTTGCCGCCGGTCTGTCGAATAAATTTACCCTCGCACTCCAAGGACTTACGTATCGTTTCCCTGTACGCCACCTGCGGTGCGCCGACATTAGCTTCGACATTAAATTCGCGCCGCATCCGATCGACAATGATCTCGAGATGAAGCTCCCCCATGCCCGCTATTAGCGTTTGCCCGGATTCCGGATCGGAACTCACACGAAAGGACGGATCTTCCTGCGCCAGTTTTGCCAACGCATTGCCCATCTTATCTTGATCGGCTTTGGTTTTCGGTTCTACCGCAACAGAGATTACCGGCTCAGGAAACTCCATACGCTCCAGCAAAATGGGATGCGCCATATCGCAGAACGTATCACCGGTAGTAACCTCTTTTAATCCGATTACGGCGGCGATGTCGCCGGCTCGAACTTCTCCAATCTCTTCCCGACTATTGGCATGCATTTGGACAATGCGTCCAATTCGTTCACGCTTGCCTTTTGCAACATTCAAAACAGCATCGCCGGATTTTAAAACACCTGAATAAACCCGCAGAAATGTCAGCATCCCAACATACGGGTCGGTGGCGATTTTAAAAGCCAACGCGGAAAAAGATTCGTCGTCAGTCGGCTGACGTATAGCATCTAATTCGTCATTTACATGCCCTACCACAGCATCAATGTCTGAAGGGGATGGCAAATAGTCAATGATACCATCTAATACACACTGAACGCCTTTGTTTTTAAAGGCGGAGCCGCAATACGCCGGAACAATTTTATTATTAAGCGTTTGCGCTCTGATACCTAACTTAATATCCTGATTACTCAACAAGCCTTGCTCAAGATATTTATCCATAAACTCTTCGGACGCCTCAGCAGCCGCTTCAAGCAATTTTTCCCGCCATTCACCAGCTTGAACAACCATGTCGACAGGAATTTCCCCTTGCTGAAATTTCAGCCCCATACTGGTGTCGTCCCAATACACAGCCTTCATTTCAATAAGATCAACAACCCCCTTAAAACCGTCCTCTACACCTATTGGCAGCTGCATGGCCACAGGGTTACTACCTAATCGTCCCTTTATCTGCTCTAATACCCTGTAAAAGTCAGCCCCGGTACGATCCATCTTATTAACGAATGCTAAACGAGGAACGTGGTATTTGTTAGCTTGCCGCCAAACTGTCTCGGACTGAGGCTCCACACCTCCTACCGCACAGAACACCGCACAAGCGCCGTCCAACACCCTAAGAGACCGCTCAACTTCAATCGTAAAGTCAACGTGCCCTGGCGTATCGATAATATTAATTCTGTGCTCGGAATGTTGCTTCCACATTCCAGACCAAAAACACGTTGTCGCCGCTGACGTAATCGTGATGCCCCGCTCTTGCTCTTGAGCCATCCAATCCATTGTCGCGGCGCCGTCATGCACTTCGCCGATCTTATGCGAAACCCCTGTGTAAAACAGAACACGCTCGGTAGTGGTCGTCTTCCCGGCATCAATGTGGGCCATTATGCCTATATTTCGATAACGCTCTATAGGCGTTTTGCGAACCACGTTATCACCCCAAAGGCATCACGAACCTTACCAGCGATAATGAGCGAAAGCCTTGTTCGCTTCGGCCATTCTATGAGTATCTTCTCGCTTCTTAGCCGCCGCGCCACGACCCTCGGACGCATCTAGCAATTCCCCGGCCAGCTTCGCAGCCATGGTCCGCTCGTTACGCTTACGGGCAGCATCAATCAACCAACGCATTGACAACGCCAGTCTACGCGCAGGACGCACTTCCACCGGAACCTGATAGGTTGCCCCTCCTACGCGACGAGACTTTACCTCAACCCTAGGCTGCACATTTTCCAGCGCCTTTGCCACAAGCTCTAGCGACTCTTTATGCCCTTTGTGCTCAATCACATCCAACGCACCATATACAATTTTTTCAGCGACAGACTTTTTGCCGTCCACCATGATCATATTCATGAACTTGGACAACATATCGCTACCAAACCTTGGATCAGGATTGACCGGTCTTTTCGCCGCAACTCTTCTTCTAGACATTGTTTACCAACCTTTATTTCTTAGGCCGCTTAGCGCCATATTTGGAGCGCCCGCACTTTCTATCTTTTACGCCTGAAGTATCCAAGCTTCCTCGAACTACGTGATAACGAACACCGGGCAAGTCTTTGACCCTGCCACCACGAATCAGAACCACGGAGTGCTCTTGTAAATTGTGGCCCTCTCCGCCAATATAACTACTAACCTCGGCACCATTGGTCAATCTAACCCTAGCCACCTTACGCAAGGCCGAATTAGGCTTCTTAGGCGTAGTCGTATAAACACGAGTACACACACCTCGCCTTTGGGGGCAGGCTTCCAATGCCGGAACATTGGTCTTTTCGATTTTTTTAGCACGAGGCTTACGGACCAACTGATTGATCGTGGCCATTCTTAACTACTCCAAATATGCAATGTTAATAAGCAATACAATTAGTCGCCCAACCGAATGGCATTGCTCCACCCAAATCTCTTGGCTGATGTGAGCAGAGCATAATACCTGCAGATCATTGTTAGGTCAAGCTTTTTTACTAGAGCTATTCTATATTCAACGCCTGTTTCAGCGCTTCCTCGACATCGACCACTTCGACTGAAGACATGCCGGAATCCATCCCGCTCGCCAAGTCGGCATGTCGTTTTTTCCGCCTTTGTTCGTGATAGGCCAGACCTGTACCGGCCGGGATTAAACGACCAACAATGACATTTTCTTTTAGGCCGTTCAGACTATCGCTGATGCCTCGCACTGCAGCGTCGGTCAACACTCTTGTGGTCTCTTGGAAAGAGGCGGCGGATATAAACGACTCAGTCGCCAACGATGCCTTAGTGATCCCTAACAACAACGAGTCATAGCTAGCAGGAATTTTCCCTTCTTTTTCCGCCTGTTCGTTAACAATATTGACCAATACGCGCTCTACCTGCTCACCTTTCACAAAATCGGTTTCGCCGGAAGCCGTTATCTCAACTTTCCGGAGCATTTGCCGGATGATGGCTTCGATATGTTTGTCGTTTATTTTTACACCCTGTAGACGGTAAACATCCTGAATTTCCTTAACCAGATAATCAGACAGCTCCTCGATACCTCTCAGACGCAGAATATCGTGCGGCGTCAATTCCCCTTCGGCAATCGTTTCGCCTTTTTCTACAAACTCACCTTCGAACACCGTGATATGACGCCATTTTGGAATGAGCGTTTCATATTGCTCCCCTTCGGCGTCGGTAATGATGACGCGCTGCTTACCCTTCGTCTCCTTACCGAAAGACACCATACCGGTAGCTTCGGCAAGAATGGCCGGATCCTTGGTTTTTCTAGCTTCGAACAAGTCCGCAACCCGCGGTAAACCACCGGTGATATCGCGGGTTTTACTGGATTCTTGCGGAATCCGGGCCAATACGTCACCAACCTTTACTTCACCACCATCCTTAACCCCGACAATTGCGCCGGCGGGCAAGAAATATTGAGCCGGAATATCGGTTCCAGGTAAGTTAATTTGTCCACCTTGTTCGTCTATCAACCGTACCATGGGGCGCAGCTCTTTACCGGCCGCACTTCGTTGCTTAGGATCGGTTACCACACGCGATGTAAGCCCGGTGACTTCGTCCGACTGCTCTTGAACGGTGATACCGTCGATAAAATCGATCAACTGAATGAAGCCATCCACTTCGGTGATAACTGGATGAGTGTGCGGGTCCCAGTTGACGATAATGTCACCGGCACTGACACGTCCGCCGTCGTCGACCGAAAGTACCGCGCCATACGGAATCTTATAGCGTTCTCTTTCACGGCCATAATCGTCCATCACGCCAACTTCGCCGGAACGGGATACCGCGACCAAGTTGTTTTCTCGGTTTCTAACGGTCTTCAGGTTATTCAGTTTTGCGGTACCGCTGGATTTAACTTGAACATTGCTGACAGCCGCCGACCTGGAGGCCGCGCCACCAATATGGAAGGTCCTCATCGTCAACTGAGTACCCGGCTCACCGATCGATTGAGCCGCGACGACACCAATGGCCTCGCCGCTATTGACCAGATGCCCACGTCCCAAATCGCGGCCGTAACATTTGGCGCAAACGCCCACCCGAGATTCGCAAGTAATAACCGACCGAACCAGCATTTTATCAACGCCGTTTTCCTCCAAAACGGTCACCAGGTTCTCATCGATCATCGTACCCGCCGGGATCAACACTTTTGAACCGGAAGCGTCGGTCACATCGACTGCTGCCACGCGGCCCAATACCCGATCGACCAGCGGCTCGACCACATCGCCGCCTTCGATGATCGGCGTCATGGTCAGACCGTTTTGGGTCCCACAATCCAGCTCGGCAATCACCAGATCCTGCGCCACGTCAACCAGACGTCGAGTTAGATAACCGGAGTTAGCGGTTTTTAACGCCGTATCCGCCAAACCTTTACGAGCACCGTGCGTCGAGATGAAATACTGCAATACGTCCAGACCTTCCCGGAAGTTCGCTGTAATTGGCGTTTCGATGATCGAACCGTCCGGCTTAGCCATCAATCCGCGCATCCCCGCCAATTGGCGAATCTGCGCCGCTGAACCCCGCGCGCCAGATTCGGCCATCATGAAGATCGAGTTAAACGATTTTTGTTTGACGTTATTACCTTTGGCGTCGACCACTTCGTCTTCACCCAAGCCTTCCATCATCACTTTCGCAACTTGATCGTTTGCCCGCGACCAAATATCGACGACCTTGTTGTATCGCTCGCCGTCGGTCACTAACCCTGACGCATATTGATTCTGGATTTCGTTAACCTCGGCCTCGGCGGAACGAATGATATCGGCTTTTTTAGCCGGAATTTCCATGTCTTCGATACCGAACGAAACACCCGCTCTCGTTGCGTATTTGAAACCCAAATACATGATTTGGTCGGCGAGAATGACTGTTTCTTTTATACCTAAGTAGCGGTAGCTATAGTTGATCAACCTCGAAATGTTTTTCTTGGTCATATCAACGTTGATCAGCTCATACGGCATGCCATCAGGAGCAATCTCCCAGATCAGGGCACGCCCCACCGTTGTTTGTTTACGACTGGTGATGCTTTCCCACTCACCGTCAGCGTTTTTAAGTTTTTCAGTAATCCTGACCTGAACCTTGGTTTGCAACTCCACTGTCTTGGCATCCAAGGCTTTCATAACCTCGGCCAAATCGGTGAATATGCTGCCTTCTCCGACCGCATTGACTTTTTCACGGCTGATGTAATAGAGGCCCAAAACCACGTCTTGCGACGGGTTGATCACCGGCTCTCCGTTTGCGGGCGACAAGATGTTGTTGGTCGCCATCATTAAGGTACGAGCTTCTAACTGCGCCTCAATCGACAACGGAATATGCACGGCCATTTGGTCGCCGTCGAAGTCGGCGTTAAATGCACTACATACCAGCGGGTGCAGTTGGATCGCCTTGCCCTCTATTAGGGTCGGCTCGAATGCTTGGATGCCCAAACGGTGCAGTGTTGGCGCACGGTTCAATAACACCGGATGCTCGCGGATGACCTCTTCGAGGATATCCCACACCTCGGCGCCTTCGCGCTCGACCATTTTTTTAGCGGCTTTAATAGTGGTCGCCAATCCGCGCAGTTGCAGCTTGCTGAATATAAACGGCTTGAACAGCTCCAAGGCCATTTTTTTCGGCAGACCGCATTGGTGCAATCTCAGGGTTGGACCGACCACGATTACCGAACGCCCCGAATAGTCGACCCGTTTGCCCAACAGATTTTGGCGGAAACGACCTTGCTTGCCCTTGATCATATCGGCCAGCGATTTCAGCGGGCGCCGGTTGCTACCGGTAATGGCCCGGCCGCGACGGCCGTTATCCAGCAAGGCATCGACGGCTTCTTGCAGCATTCGTTTTTCGTTGCGAACAATGATGTCCGGGGCGTTCAGGTCCAATAACCGAGTCAAACGGTTATTGCGGTTGATGACACGGCGGTACAGATCGTTCAAGTCGGAGGTCGCGAAACGGCCACCGTCCAACGGCACCAGCGGACGCAATTCGGGCGGAAGCACCGGCAGCACGGTCATAATCATCCATTCCGGACGATTGTTGGACGCCAGCAGAGAATCGATGACCTTCAGCCGTTTAGAATACTTTTTAATCTTGGTGTCGGAGTTGGTCGAATTGATCTCTTCCTTCAACTTGTTGATTTCATCTTTCAAGTCGATGGATTTCAACAGATCATAAATCGCCTCGGCGCCCATTTTGGCGACAAAATCATCGCCGTGTTCTTCCATCGCATTCAAATACTCTTCGTCGGTCAACAACTGACCTTTTTCCAACGGCGACATACCGGGATCGGTGACGACGAATGTCTCGAAATACAACACGCGCTCGATCGACCGCAGAGTCATGTCTAGCAGCAACGCGATACGCGACGGGAGAGACTTCAAGAACCAAATGTGAGCGACCGGGCTGGCCAGATCGATGTGTCCCATCCGTTCGCGACGAACCTTGGATAGCGTTACTTCGACCCCGCACTTTTCGCAAATTACACCGCGGTGCTTTAAGCGCTTGTATTTACCGCACAAACATTCGTAGTCGCTGATAGGACCAAAGATTTTGGCGCAAAACAAACCATCACGCTCAGGCTTAAATGTGCGGTAATTAATCGTTTCGGGCTTTTTCACTTCGCCATACGACCACGAGCGAATCATGTCGGGAGAAGCCAAACCAATGCGGATAGCGTCGAAATCTTCGGTGCGACCTTGACGTTTTAAAAAATTCATTAAATCTTTCAAGAGCTTATCCTCTCTAATTGTTATCCGATGTTGTCCAGAACCAAATCCAGAGCCCGATTACTCTTGTTCCATTTCAATATTGACGCCAAGCGAACGTATTTCCTTGACCAAAACGTTGAAGGATTCCGGCATTCCCGCTTCCATTGAATGGTTTCCGTCGACAATGTTTTTATACATTCGGGTACGGCCTGTAACGTCGTCGGATTTCACGGTCAACATTTCCTGTAGGGTATAAGCGGCGCCATAAGCCTCCAAGGCCCACACCTCCATCTCCCCAAAACGCTGGCCGCCGAATTGCGCCTTTCCGCCCAGCGGTTGCTGAGTGACCAAGCTATATGGCCCCGTGGAACGCGCGTGCATTTTGTCATCCACCAAGTGGTTCAATTTGAGCATGTACATGTAGCCGACGGTGACTTCACGCTCGAACGGTTCACCGGTTAACCCGTCGTAAAGCCGAGTTTGTCCGTGTTCAGGCAGATCGGCCAGACGCAACATTTCCCGGATATCATCCTCGGATGCGCCGTCGAAAACCGGGGTTGCCATCGGGACGCCACCAACTAAATTGGCCGCCAACTCCAGCACCTCTTTATCGGAGAACGAATCCAAATCTTCCTTCCGTCCGCTGCAGTTGTAGATTTTTTCGAGATAACCGCGAATTTCAACAACTTTGGCCTGAGCTTCCAGCATTTTGCCGATTTTGATGCCCAAGCCTTTCGAGGCCCAACCCAAATGGGTTTCCAACACCTGCCCGACGTTCATCCGCGAAGGTACGCCCAACGGATTCAGCAGGATATCGATCGGATTACCGTCCGCCGTGTAAGGCATGTCTTCGATCGGCACGATTTGGGAGATAACCCCTTTATTTCCATGTCGACCCGCCATCTTGTCGCCGGGCTGAATACGCTTCTTGACCGCCAAATAAACCTTGACCATCTTCAGCACGCCAGGCGCCAAATCGTCGCCCATCGTGATTTTTTTCTTTTTCTGTTCGAAACGTTCGTCGAATTCCTTGCGTTGTTGCTCGATATGCTCGGCGATCGTTTCCAATTGAACGTTGATATCCTCGTCTTGGGTTTTGATTTTCATCAACTCCGAAGGGACCAAACTATCCAGATACTCGCGAACGATATCCTCGCCTTTTTTCAGACCATTCGGACCTTTTTCAGCTTTCTTACCAACTAACATCGCTTTGACCCGCGCGAAAATATCGTGCTCGACAATTTTCAGCTGATCGTCCAAATCCTTCCGATAACGCTTGATTTCGGCTTCTTCGATTTCCAGAGCGCGCTTATCTTTCTTGACACCGTCGCGAGTAAATACCTGCACGTCGATAACGGTACCCCTTACGTTGCCAGGCACCCGTAACGAGGTGTCTTTAACGTCGGCGGCTTTTTCGCCGAAAATAGCCCGTAACAGTTTTTCTTCCGGCGTCAGTTGAGTCTCGCCCTTGGGCGTAACTTTTCCGACCAGGATGTCGCCACCCTTGACTTCGGCACCGACGTAAACGATACCAGACTCGTCCAACTTGGATAACGCTTCCTCGCTGACATTCGGGATATCGGCGGTAATCTCCTCCGGAGCGTGCTTCGTCTCCCTGGCGACGCAAGTTTTCTCTTCGATATGGATTGTCGTGAAACGATCTTCCTTAACCACGCGCTCGGAGACCAGAATCGAGTCTTCAAAGTTGTAGCCGTTCCAAGGCATGAAGGCGATCAGCATGTTTTGCCCCAAAGCCAACTCGCCCAAGTCGGTAGAAGGACCGTCGGCGAGGATGTCGCCCTTGTTAACGATATCGCCCAATTTAACCAGCGGCTTCTGATTAATGCAGGTGTTTTGGTTAGACCGGGTGTATTTAATCAGGTTGTAAATATCGACACCCGGTACGCCGGCGACCGTTTCATTATCGTTGGCTCGCACCACGATCCTGGCCGCGTCAACCGCTTCGATACGACCGCCACGGGTCGCCACAACAGTTACGCCGGAATCTTTGGCGACGACACGCTCCATACCGGTACCAACCAGCGGTTTCTCCGCTCGTAAGGTCGGAACCGCTTGCCGTTGCATGTTGGAGCCCATCAACGCCCGGTTAGCGTCGTCGTGTTCCAAGAATGGAATAATCGATGCCGCGACCGAAACGATTTGTTTGGAGGACACGTCCATATATTGCACGGTCTCTGACGAAGCTAACGTAAATTCGTCTTTGTAGCGGCAGGATACCAAGCCTTCGACCAATTTACCGTGTTCGTCTACCGCGACACTGGACTGCGCAATCACATACTCGCCTTCCTCGATAGCCGAAATATAATCGACTTGATCGGTCACCATACCGTTGACTACTTTCCGGTACGGCGTTTCAAGAAAGCCGTATTCGTTAGTCCTGGCGTAGACCGACAACGAGTTGATCAAACCGATATTTGGTCCCTCCGGCGTTTCGATCGGACAAACCCGACCGTAGTGCGTGGTATGAACGTCGCGAACCTCGAAACCGGCACGCTCCCTGGCCAAACCGCCTGGACCCAACGCGGAGACCCTGCGCTTGTGGGTCACTTGCGACAATGGATTGTTTTGATCCATAAACTGCGACAATTGGCTGGAGCCGAAAAACTCTTTCACTGCGGCAGACACAGGCTTAGCGTTAATAATTTCTTGCGGCATCAGCCCTTCGGAATCAGCCAGAGTTAAGCGTTCTCGAACTGCTCGCTCGACTCGCACCAATCCGATCCGAAATTGGTTTTCAATCATTTCGCCCACGGACCGTACCCGGCGATTACCTAAATGATCGATGTCATCGACAATGCCGTTTCCGTTGCGGATTTTGATCAACTCCTTCAATACGTCGATGATGTCTTCCTTGCTCAACGTGCCCGTACCGATGATTTCCTCTCGGCCCAAGCGCCGATTAAACTTCATCCGGCCGACTGCCGACAAATCGTAACGCTCGTCGGTGAAAAACAGGTTCTCGAACAGGTTTTCGGCGGATTCGACCGTGGGCGGTTCACCTGGGCGCATCATCCGGTAAATTTCTACCAAGGCCTCCAAGCGATTGGTTGTCGTATCCAGGCGCATCGAGTTGGAAATATATGGGCCCCGATCCAAATCGTTTACGTACAAGGTGTTGATCTCGCTGACACCGGCATCGATCAGTTTTTGCAACAGGTTTTCGGTCAATTCGTCGTTAACGCTGGCTAACAATTCGCCAGTGGCTGTATCCACAACGTTGTGCCCAAGAATCTTCCCGAACAAATAATCGCGTGGCACCTCGATCTCGGTGACGCCGGATTTTTCGAGTTGGCGAACGTGTTTCGCGGTGATGCGCCGACCTTCTTCGATCAGCACTTTACCGTCATGCTTTATGTCAAACACCGCCATTTCGCCACGCAGCCGTTCCGGAATCACGTGGAACATGAATTTGTCGGCAGTCAACGAAAACTTATTGGTGTCGAAGAAAATTTGAATCATTTCTTCGTTGTCGTAACCCAAGGCGCGCAGCAAGATCGTTGCCGGAATCTTTCTGCGGCGGTCGATACGCACATAAACCGCGTCTTTGTGGTCGAACTCGAAATCCAACCAAGAGCCGCGATACGGAATCACTCGAGCGTTAAACAGCAATTTACCGGAAGAGTGAGTCTTACCCTTATCGTGATCGAAAAACACCCCAGGCGAACGATGTAATTGCGACACGATGACGCGCTCAGTTCCATTGATAACGAACGTGCCGTTTTCAGTCATCAACGGTAACTCACCCATGTAGACTTCTTGCTCGCGAATATCTTTTACGACTTTGGTATTGGCAGGGGCGTCCTTGTCGTAAATCACCAAGCGCACCATTACGCGCAATGGCGCGGAGAAAGTGGCCCCCCGCTGCTGACACTCTCTGACGTCGAACGCCGGCTCACCTAAACGATACTTGACATATTCCAGAACCGCGTATCCTGAGTGGCTAACCACCGGAAATACACTCGAAAATGCAGCATGTAATCCTTGATTGCGTCTTTTTTCTGGGTCCGCGCCCAACTGCAAAAAATTTGCGTAAGAATCAATCTGTGTTGCTAAGAGATAGGGAACTTCGAGTACTTCCGAACCTTTCCCAAAATTATTACGGATGCGCTTTTTTTCGGTAAAAGAATAGGCCATATTGCTTCTATACCTTCGTCGTCAGGGATGATTTACTACCGTTTGTTTGACAAACAGTAAAAGGCCGGCGGTAAAATACCGCCAGCCCGGTTTGCTGGGCATTCGCTGCCCAAGGTGCTGTCGAAATAATTATTTAATTTCGACAGTTGCGCCTGCGTCTTCCAGTTCTTTCTTGGCGGCTTCTGCTTCTGCTTTGTTCACAGCTTCTTTGACAGTCGTAGGTGCACCTTCGACAGCGTCTTTTGCTTCTTTCAAGCCCAAACCGGTCAATCCGCGTACAGCTTTAATGACCGCGACTTTGTTTTCACCGAAGCCGGTCAAAATTACATCAAATTCGGTTTGTTCTTCGACAACCGCCGCCGCAGCAGCCGGAGCAGCTACCGCGACTGCAGCAGCCGCGGATACGCCAAATTTTTCTTCCATTGCAGAAATCAAATCAACGATTTCCATGACAGTCATGTTCGCGACTGCTTCCAAAATATCTTCTTTTGAGATTGCCATTCTTAATTCCTCTAAATTTAATACTAATTAACTGGTTAAGGCGATAGTTATGCCGCTTCTCTCTCGTCTCTGATAGCCGCCAAGGTTCTGGCGAGTTTCTCGACGGGGGCTTTCATGACCGACATCAGCATACTGATGCCCTGATCACGAGTCGGCAGTCTGGCCAAGCGCTCCAGTTCGGAACCATCAAATGCTTGACCACCGATCGCAACAACCTTCGCAACCAGTTTATTGTTTTCTTTCGCGAAATCGCTTACCAATCGCGCGGCGGCGCCTGGATCTTCCATTGAAAATGCGAGGATCAGCGGTCCGACCAGACCCTCCTGCATACATTCAAATTCAGTTCCCGCAACAGCACGTTTAGCCAATGTGTTCTTGACTACTCGCAAGTAAACGCCCGTTTCTCTCGCGGTTTTACGCAATTTCGTCAATTGGGTAACGGTCAATCCACGATATTCCGCAGCAACTGCGGAGTGGGCTTTGGCGGCGAATTCAGCAACTTCCTCTACGACAACTTTTTTGCCATCTAAATTGAGTGCCACATTTTTCTCCAATTATTTTCCGATGTGATATCAGAAACAATAAAACGCATCTTTGCGATGCTCCTTACGGTCCCTTTCACCATCGATGGTTCCAGCTTCCGTCTGCGTAGGATGATTAAGCTTTCGCCCCTACGGTCTTTGACGGTTGCCGTTTACCGGCAACCCAAAGTCGTGAATGTGATTAGATATCGACGCTGCTTTGGTCGATAGACAAGCCTGGCCCCATTGTCGAAGACAAGGAAATCTTTTTCAGATAAACCCCTTTCGCGGCGGTCGGCTTTGCTTTTTTAAGGTCGGCAATCAAAAACTCCAGATTTTGTTTAATTGCCACTTCATCGAATGAAACCTTACCGATAGAACAATGAATAATGCCAGCCTTATCCGTCCGGTACCTAACTTGACCCGATTTTGCGTTTTTCACGGCAGTAGCAACATCAGGCGTCACCGTGCCGACCTTCGGATTTGGCATTAAGCCTCTTGGACCCAGGATTTGACCAAGCTGACCGACGACCCGCATCGCGTCGGGAGACGCAATAACCACATCGAAATTCATTTCGCCGCGCTTAACTTGTTCGGCTAAATCGTCCATACCAACGATATCGGCGCCAGCTTCTTTAGCGGCATCGGCATTGGGGCCTTGGGTAAAAACCGCCACTCTCACGGTTTTACCTGTCCCGTGCGGCAACACGGAAGCACCACGAACGTTCTGATCGGATTTTCTAGGGTCGACACCAAGATTAACGCTAATATCGACTGATTCGTCGAATTTGCTATTGGCGAATTCTTTTAACAAACCAATTGCTTCTGAAATACTGTACTGTTTATTTCTAGAAACTTTTTCCTTGATTGCTTTTGCACGTTTAGTGATTTTAGCCATTACACGCCCTCCACATTCAAACCCATGCTACGAGCGCTACCTGCGATTGTTTTAATCGCCCCTTCCATATCGGCCGCATTCAAATCTTCCATTTTAGTTTTCGCGATTTCTTCGAGTTGTTCGCGCGTAACGGTACCAACTTTATTGGAATTCGGCTTACTGCTGCCGCTTTTAATGCCAACCGCTTTTTTAAGCAAAATTGATGCAGGCGGTGTTTTAGTAATAAAGGTGAAGCTCTTGTCGCTGTAAACCGTAATTACAACGGGAAGAGGCAAGCCTTTTTCAACCTCTTGAGTGCGGGCATTAAAAGCCTTACAAAACTCCATGATGTTAACACCGCGCTGACCAAGCGCGGGGCCCACCGGTGGACTTGGATTTGCCTCGCCTGCTTTCACCTGCAGCTTGATGTACGAATCAATTTTTTTTGCCATTTTTCGCTCCTAAACGGGTATTAACGCTTTCCAGCTCCCCAACAAACAAAAATCCCTGCCACCTCGATGACAGGGATTTTCACAAAATCTCAATACAAGAATTAGACTTTTTCAACCTGTCCAAACTCTAACTCAACTGGAGTAGACCTTCCGAAAATCAGGACCGAAACGCGCAAACGGCTTTTTTCATAATTGACTTCTTCGATACTTCCATTGAAGTCCTTGAACGGCCCATCAACGATGCGAACCACCTCACCAACTTCAAACAACACTTTCGGGCGAGGTTTGTTCACACCTTCTTCAACCCTACTCAGTATCGCCATCGCCTCTTTGTCAGAAATCGGCGAAGGTTTATCGGAGGCACCTCCAATAAAACCTAATACACGAGGAACGTTTCTAACCAAATGCCATGTTTCGTCGTTCAACTCCATCTGTACTAGAACATATCCGGGAAAAAACTTACGCTCGCTTTTGCGCTGCTGCCCCATTCGCATTTCAACTACCTCTTCGGTTGGGACCAGAATCTTGCCGAAGTATTCGCTCAAGCCTTCGCGCTTGATTCTTTCTTCCAGGGCCTGTTTGACTTTATTTTCGAAATTCGAATAGGCGTGAACCACATACCAACGTAGCGCCATTTACTTAATCCCCAGATTCATCAAAAGCTGAACACCCCAAAACAGGAACATATCAAGCAACCACAATATCAGACCGACAATAAATACCATCAGGAACACCATCAAAGTGGTCCTGACCGCTTCGTCGCGAGTTGGCCACACGATACGCTTAAATTCCTGCTTGGCCTCAAGCATAAAACCCCAAAACTCTCTACCCTTCGCGGTCGTAAATGAAACCGCAACCGCCCCAGAAATCAATGCAACTAATCCGAGAACGCGGTAGAGAAGCTGGAAATCCGAAAAATAATAAAACGCAACGATGCCCGCTACCATAACAACCAGCGAAAAAGCCAGCTTTACTATATCGCCTACCGAGGTAGCTTCTTCTGCCTGTGCGTTCATTGCTTGACTAAAGATGTAAGTAAGAAAGAAACCCTGGGTGGCAGGCCAGGAGGGACTCGAACCCCCAACTTGCGGTTTTGGAGACCGCTGCTCTACCAATTGAACTACTGACCTATTCCAGAGAACTCATTGTGCAGTCGCCTAAAGGCAACTTATTCGATAATTGAAGCCACGACGCCGGCACCCACGGTGCGACCGCCT
The DNA here is from genome assembly GCF_050275925.1 of Methylomonas sp. MS20. NCBI lineage: Bacteria > Pseudomonadati > Pseudomonadota > Gammaproteobacteria > Methylococcales > Methylococcaceae > Methylomonas > Methylomonas sp. MS20. Next base: position 821,422 of record NZ_CP189962.1, on the reverse strand, counting down.
TCGCGAATTGCAAAGCGCAGACCGTCTTCCATCGCGATCGGTGAGATCAATTTGACGGTGACGGAGATGTTGTCGCCAGGCATCACCATTTCGACGCCTTCCGGCAATTCAACCGCGCCTGTGACATCGGTGGTACGGAAGTAAAATTGCGGCCGATAGCCGTTGAAAAATGGCGTATGACGACCACCCTCTTCCTTGGACAGCACGTAAATTTCGGCTTTAAAGTGCGAGTGTGGCTTGATGCTGTTCACGTGAGCCAGAACTTGACCGCGTTCGACGTCGTCGCGTTTGGTGCCACGCAACAAGACACCTACGTTGTCGCCCGCTTGGCCTTGATCGAGCAGTTTGCGGAACATTTCTACACCGGTACAGGTGGTTTTCTGCGTGTCGCGAATGCCGACGATCTCGACCTCTTCACCCACTTTAATAATCCCACGCTCTACACGACCGGTAACGACGGTGCCGCGGCCTGAAATCGAGAAGACGTCTTCGATCGGCATCAAGAATTTGCCGTCGATCGCGCGCTCTGGTTCAGGGATATAGCTGTCCAGTGCTTCAACCAGCTTGACGACGGATTGCACGCCGATTTCGCTTTGATCGCCTTCCAACGCTTTCAGCGCGGAGCCGATAATGATAGGGGTGTCGTCGCCGGGGAATTCGTATTGATTCAACAGTTCGCGAATTTCCATTTCAACCAGCTCGATCAGTTCCGCGTCGTCGACCATGTCGGCTTTATTCAGGAACACCACGATGTACGGAACGCCGACCTGACGAGACAGCAGGATATGCTCGCGGGTTTGCGGCATCGGACCGTCGGCGGCCGAGCAAACTAAAATCGCGCCATCCATTTGAGCGGCGCCGGTAATCATGTTTTTGACGTAGTCGGCGTGACCCGGGCAGTCTACGTGTGCGTAGTGGCGTGACGCAGACTCGTATTCAACGTGCGAGGTCGAAATAGTAATACCGCGCGCACGCTCTTCTGGCGCATTGTCAATTTGATCGAAAGCTTTTGCTTCACCGCCTTGCAGCTCCGCCATTACTTTCGTCAACGCGGCGGTCAACGTGGTTTTTCCATGGTCGACGTGACCAATCGTGCCCACGTTTACGTGCGGTTTCTTTCTTTCAAATTTTTCTTTTGCCATTGTAAAAACACCCTACACAAAACAATCAACCAAACTGGAGCTCATAACCGGATTTGAACCGGTGACCTCTTCCTTACCAAGGAAGTGCTCTACCTACTGAGCTATATGAGCAAAATAAACTTCCAGAAAATGGAGCGGGTGATGGGAATCGAACCCACGCAATCAGCTTGGAAGGCTGGAGTTCTACCATTGAACTACACCCGCGTAGCCTTCTAATTTCAAATGAAGTGGTGGAGGGGGGAGGATTCGAACCTCCGAAGGTAGAACCGGCAGATTTACAGTCTGATCCCTTTGGCCGCTCGGGAACCCCTCCTTTACTTAATCAGTCAATTATCCTCGTTTTAAACCTTTCAGTCAATATCTTTTTAAAGCCCGTAGACAAGCTCTTCACCATTAAGCATCCCTTCTATTTTGGCCGAGACAGCATCAAACAACATAGACTGCCTTGATAACACTTCCTTAGAAGGAGAGCTCAGCACATAATCAGCGACACGCTCTCCTATGTCTGGACGCCCGATGCCGAACCTCAACCTAGCAAACTCGTTTGAACCCAAATGCGCGATAATGTCGCGAAGCCCGTTATGCCCCGAATGCCCACCACCCTGCTTGGTTTTAACCACACCCATCGGTAACTCAAGGTCGTCGTGAGCAACCAGCATCGCTTCTCTCGCAAATTTGTAGTACTTTAAAACCTTAGCAACCGAAGACCCGCTTCTGTTCATAAACGTTTGAGGCTTTACCAACACCAGCATCTTATTGCCGATAACCAGCTCCCCAATCTCCGCCTCAAACCCACTTACATTTCGCCAGCGCCCACCAGAACCAAGCAAAAGATGATCGAGAAACAAAAACCCGACATTATGCCGGGTTTTTTCATACTGCCGACCTGGATTACCCAAACCAACCAGCACCTTAATCATCAAAAAACACTGTTATTCCGATTCTTCACCAGAACGAGATTTGACGATTTGTGCAACAGGATGATCATGCTCGGCACCGTGCTGGAGGGCAGCGACCTCAACACCGTTAGGCAATTTGAGATCGGACAAGTGTACGGCCTCGCCAATTTCGACCTTAGCCAAATCGACCTCGATAAACTCAGGCAACGCCGCAGGCAAACAAAGCACCTCAACATCGACCATCGCATGAGTAACAACGCCGCCTTTTTTAACACCAACGGAAACCGCCTCGTTGACAAAGTGCAACGGCACATGAACTTTCAACTTATGCGTTTCATCGATACGCATAAAATCCATGTGAAGAATTTGCGGCTTGGCAGGATGTCTTTGAATCTGCTTCAAAACGGCTTTTTCAGTTTTACCGTCGATTTTCACATCCAACACATGAGAGTAAACAGCCTCATGCTCCAAATGCTTAACAACTTCATTGTGATCCAGCACCAGCATTTGCGGGGAAGCACCAGCACCATAAATAATCGCCGGAACCTTACCGATGCGACGAACCCCTTTCGAAGCACTACTTCCAGCACTTGAGCGAGATTCCGCTACAAATTCAAATACGTTAGCCATTTATTTCTCCAAAAGCAGCACCCCAAAAGGCACTCGCCCAAAAACTAATAAAACCCTAATCCACATAAAGCGAACTAACCGACTCGCCTACGGCGATCCGCCTGATTGTTTCAGCCAGCATCTCCGCCACACTGAGCTGCCGAATCTTATCAACAGCCACCAACTCGTTACTTAACGGAATCGTGTCTGTTACAACCAACTCGTCCAAGACCGAATTTCTGACATTGTCTACAGCCGCCCCGGATAAAACCGGGTGGGTGCAATAGGCCACCACCTTATTCGCTCCGTGCTTTTTCAAAGCATCCGCAGCATGACAAAGAGTACCGGCCGTATCGACCAAATCATCGACCATCACGCAAGTGCGCCCTTCGACATCGCCGATAATATGCATGATTTCGGACACATTCGGCCTAGGCCTACGCTTATCGATGATGGCCAAATCCGCATCACCTAACCGTTTGGCTATAGCCCTCGCCCGAACAACCCCCCCAACATCTGGAGAGACAACAATCAAATTTTCGTACTCTTGCCGCCAAATATCACCCAGAAGAATGGGAGACGCATAGACGTTATCAACGGGAATTGCAAAAAAACCCATTATCTGATCGGCATGCAAATCCACCGTCAATGCTCGATCTGCTCCGGCATTACCTATCATGTCGGCAACCAGCCGAGCCGTGATAGGCACCCTAGCCGAGCGACTGCGACGGTCTTGTCTCGCATAACCGTAATAAGGCATTACCGCCGTAATTCTTGCCGCCGATGCCCTGCGCAAGGCATCGATCATCACCAACAACTCCATCAGGTTTTCGTTGGCTGGCGCGCAAGTAGGCTGGATTACAAAGACATCCCGCCCCCTTACGTTTTCTTCAATTTCTACAAAAATCTCACCATCGCTGAACCGGCCAACACTGGCCATGCCTAACCGCATATTAAGCTTCTTTACAATACCTTCGGACAACGCCTTATTGGCATTACCGGAGAATACCATTACCGAAGCTTCGTGCATTGAAGCATACTCCCAAGAGGCTACATACGAGGATTATGGCTGGGCTGCAAGGATTCGAACCTTGGTATGCGAGGATCAAAACCTCGTGCCTTACCGCTTGGCGACAGCCCAAAAATTAGATTAAACAGATCCGTGTCCGAACATCTTATGAAGCGGGGATTTATTTACCCCCTTGGCCAAATAAACCGACCAATCACCCTTCAAAGCAGAATAAACTTTCTCAGCCGAAAGCCTGCTTTCAAACCGCGCGAACACGCACGCGCCCGTACCAGTCAACTGAGATTCCGCATAACCCGATAAGGCGTCCAATGCATTCGCCACGGGCAGATACAACTCCCTAACCACAGCGAGACAGTCGTTTACGCTATCCCCTGCAATAAAGTCGCTCATTCTGATTGATTTACTATCCCGTGTCAACCTGTCAGCTAAAAAAATTTCCTTCGTGTTCACGTGACAGTCCGGCTTAATGACCACAAACCAGGATTCAGGCAATGTCATTGGCGTTAAGACATCACCCACCCCTTCTCCCCATGCGGAATGCCCGGCAACAAATACCGGCACGTCGGCACCTAAACGCAACCCCAAACACATTAAAGTTTCGGTCGACAAATTCAGCCCCCACAAGGCATTCAGCACCACCAATGTCGTCGCTGCGTCCGAACTGCCTCCACCCAAACCGCCACCCATCGGCAACAGCTTGTCCACCTGAATTCTCACACCGAACTTGCATCCGGTATGTTGCTTTAGCAACAAGGCAGCCCTGACGGTGAGATCGTCTTGCGCCGCCACGCCTGGAATCTCGGTAACCAATTCAACCACGTCTTCGTCAAGCGGATGAAATGTTAACCAATCGCACAAATCGATTAATTGAAATACGGTTTGCAGCAAGTGATAACCGTCAGGTCGCCGACCGGTAATTCTCAACATCAGGTTGAGTTTGGCCGGCGCCGGCCAACGCTCACCCCAACGATTTTCTTGAATTCTCGTCACGACAAATCCCACCGATCCACAAATAACTTTATTCGGGTTTTGTCCCGCTGCACACTCATTTTCCTCGGCAAAGCGACTCGCTCCACCTGAAGCATCTCTTGAAAAATCACTAACCACCCCAACTGAAAAAAACCGCTTGGCTGGACGGTAACCGTAGATTCCGGCTGACTCGCGCCCAACACCCAGAACCGCAACGCACTGATCGGCAGGGAAATACCCAGCCCTTCCTCTACCATCGAGTCAACATCCCCCCGAAGTTCGCGACGCGCCTCACCGTCATCGATCGCAACAACGTCGCCGCTCACGGAAATCCTAACGCGCCCTTGCGCCAATGGCCCAACCAATTCGATTTCATCGACTTGGTTGGAGTGACGCCAATTCACACTAGCCGAAACCGACTCCCGCTCGTCGACAAAGGACAAACGCCCCTCGAAATACCAACGATCTAAAGTTTGCGCCGCACCTGCGTCAGCCAGCCGGTATTCGAGAACCGGCCCCTCCGACAGCGTAGTGCAGCCGGCCAGCAAACCGAGAACGACTAACCACCAAACACGCTGATTCACTACGGCGTAACCTGGAGAAACCGCTTCTTAAACTCAAGTAAATATTCGTCGTCGGGAAATTTCTTGTAAACGCCTTCAAAAAACTCCGTGGCCTCTTTTTGCTCACCCAACGACCACAACACCTCGGCGATATGAGCGGCTATTTCGTTTTCCGCCTGCTTTTCGTAAGCCTTACGCAAATAAACCAAGGCCTGTTCCGGCTTGCCCAATTTGAACTGCAACCATCCATAACTATCGATCACAACCGCCTCATCCGGCTGCAAGACCAGGGCCTTCTCCAAATATTTCTCAGCCTCGCTATAGCGATTTGTCCTGTCTGTTAATGTATAACCCAAGGCATTCAACGCCGCGATATCATCCGGTTTCTTTTCCAAGATCTTTAACAAATCAGCTTCCAGAACATCCAGCTTGTCCAAGCGCTCGGCAACCAGCGCTCTGGCATACAAGACCTCGCGATTGTCAGGCACTTCCTTGAGCGCCTCCGACAACACACCAAACGCTTCGGAGTAATTGCTTTGTTGATTGAAGAGCTCGGCTTTGGCCAGCAACACCCGCAAGCGCCGGTCTGGATACTTGGTCTCCATCCGCCCGATTCGGCTCTCGACTTCATCGAATCGTTTCTGCGCCATCAATAGCGACAAAGCCGCCATGTCGGCGTCAAATGCGTAATTACCCTCACCCACTTTGTCGAACCAGGCAATCGCCTTGTCGGGCCGCTGACGCTCTTGTTCTATCTTTCCCAGATAAAAACTGGCCTGACTTTCCCAATCCGGGTTACTCACGAGTTTTTCTAAATAATTTTCAGCTTTGTCCGATTGATTCTGTTGCAAGTAAATAACCGCCAGCATAAACAGCGTCTCAGGATCGTCAGGCTTATCCTCCAAAACGCTTTGGCATAATTTAATCGCTTCATCGAACCCGCCGGTGTTAATCAACACCTCCAGCAACATTTTCCGCAACTGCTTGTCGTCCGGCGCCTGTTTGACCGCCTTTTCCAAAAACTGCCGGGCTTTGGCCATGTCGCCGGCACGACCGGCTAATTGCGCTTGAAAAATGACTGCTTTATTCCAGTCGGGTTGCAACTCCAGGGCTCTATCGATTTTTTGCTGGGCCAATTCGTTATTCGGCAATAATGAAGCGAACACTGCCTGAACGAACAACAAGCCGGCTTGATCGGGTCGCTGCCTGGCCAATTCGTCCAAAACGTCGTATGCGAACTGTACCCGGCCTTCTTTTTCCAAAATCTTGGCCATTTCCAACATTCCGGCCTCGAAACCGGCCGGATCATCGTTCAGCATCGCATTCAGGTGATCGACAGCCGCACTGCGGTCGCCATTTTTTAACGCCAGCATCACCGCGAATTTTCGGGCACCGAGATTTTTTCCGTCTTTCTCCAGCCAGATCGACAAAGCCTCGCGCGTGCGCCGTTCGTCCTTTAGGAACAAACCGATTTTTACCGCTCGCTCGGCGATTCGCGGATCGTTAACGCGCTTGGCCGCTTGCAGATAGGCATCCATGGCCAAATCGTATTGATTGCGCTGACCGGCCATTTCCGCCGCCATCAGCAAATACAAGACTTCCTCGTCGATCACGGTATTGCGGTTGACTCTAAAATCCAAGCCCTCGGGCTTGACCGCCGCGGCCTCGTTTTCCGCCGGCTGTTCCGGCGCTAACGCGCACCCCGACAAAGCGGAAAGTATTGCGATGCCTATCCATTTATTCATGCAATCATTCGACCCGTTTTTTCAAGAAATATGGAGCCATAGATTACCAGAAAACCGCGCCGAAACGGGGCCGGCTTTGTTTGCATTTGGACAAAAACCGCGCAGTCCTTAAAATAAGATACTTTCAGTGTGCTATTGTTCGCAGCCGATGACATTTCTCGCCGTAGGCATTAACTACAACACCGCGCCGGTAGCCGTCCGGGAACGCCTGTCGTTCCCGACGGACGTCCTGGATTTCACGTTACGGAATCTGCGGAGTCTGCGGGAAATCAACGAGGCAGCCATTCTGTCGACTTGCAACCGTACCGAGTTTTACTGTCAAACCGACAACGATAGCCAAGCACCTTTAATCGAGTGGATCGCCGACACCAAGCAAATTCGGCCGGCGGAGTTTACGCCCTATTTGTACAGCTATAAAGACAGCGAAACCATACGCCACATGTTTCGCGTAGCCTGTGGCCTAGACTCGATGATACTCGGCGAGCCGCAAATTCTCGGCCAAATGAAAACCGCGTACCACGCGGCTTATCAGGCCGGCACGCTGGGCAGGAATCTGAGCAAGTTGTTTCATCACACATTTTCCGCCGCCAAGAAGGTTCGCACCGATACCGCGATCGGCTCCAGTCCGGTATCGGTCGCGTTTGCCGCCGTGCAACTGGCGCAGCAAATCTTCGATAAACTCAGCGAACAAACCGCACTGCTGATCGGCGCCGGCGAAACGATAGAATTGACCGCTAGGCATTTGTATCAGCACGGCATCGGCCGTGTCATCATCGCCAATCGCACCTACGACAAGGCCCACGCCCTGGCAATGCAATTCAACGGCTATGCGATCGCGCTATCGGAACTACCCGACCATCTGGCCGAAGCCGATATCGTCGTCTCCTCCACCGCCAGCCAATTGCCGATTCTAGGTAAGGGCCGGGTCGAGAGCGCCATCAAAAAGCGCAAGCATAAGCCGATGTTCATGGTCGATCTCGCGGTACCCCGCGACATTGAAGCCGAAGTGTCGCAATTGCGCGACGTCTATTTGTACACCGTCGACGACCTGCAAAATACCGTCAACCAAAACATGGACTCGCGCCGCCGGGCCGCAGAGCAGGCCGAGGAAATCATCGACACCCAGGTCGAACACTTCCTGGCCTGGTTACGTTCGCAAGGCGCCCAAGAAACCATTCGCGACTACCGCCGGCAAGCTGAATTGGCGCGCGACGAAGCGTTACAAAAAGCCGTTCAGCAGCTCGGCAACGGCGCATCCGCCGAAGAAGTGTTACAGCGCCTGGCCCACACGCTGACCAATAAACTAATCCACACGCCCTGCGCGCAATTGCGCGAAGCCGGCGCCAACGAGCGCCACGATCTTATCGCCGCCTCGCGCGAAATTTTCAAATTACGTTAACCCTTGATGAAACCCTCGATACAAACCAAACTGGAAAACCTCGGCGAGCGCTTCGAGGAGATCACCGCACTGCTCACTCAACCGGAAGTGCAAAGCAACCAAAACCAATTCCGCAGCCTAAGCCAAGAATACGCCCAACTCGAACCCATCGTGGCCTGCTACAACGCTTATCGGGAAAACGAAGCTAATTTCGAATCGGCCAGGGAAATGGCCAAGGACAGCGACCCGGATTTACGGGAGATGGCCAAGGAGGAAATCGCCTCGACCGAACAACTGAGGGAACAACTCGAACAAGAACTGCAAATCCTGTTGCTACCCAAGGACCCCAACGACAACCGCAATATATTTCTCGAGGTTCGCGCCGGCACCGGCGGCGACGAAGCCGCGATCTTTTCCGGCGATCTGGCGCGCATGTACCAACGCTATGCCGAGCGCCAAGGTTGGAGCGTGGAAATCATCAACGAAAATCGCGGCGAGCACGGCGGCTATAAAGAGGTCATCCTGCGCGTGGCCGGCCAGAATGTGTATTCGCAACTGAAATTCGAGTCCGGCACACACCGGGTGCAACGCGTGCCGGAAACCGAATCGCAAGGCCGCGTGCATACATCGGCTTGCACCGTCGCGATCATGCCGGAAGTCGACAGCGTCGACGAAATCGAGATCAATCCGGCCGATTTGCGCATCGATACCTACCGCGCCTCTGGCGCCGGCGGTCAGCACGTCAACCGCACCGATTCGGCGATCCGGATCACTCATATTCCCACCGGCGTGGTGGTGGAATGCCAGGACGAACGTTCGCAACACAAAAACCGCGCCCGCGCGATGTCGGTACTGCAAGCGCGATTGCTGGCCGCCGAGCAGGAAAAGCAACACGCCGAGCAATCGGAAAGCCGCAAGCTGCAAGTCGGCAGCGGCGACCGTTCCGAGCGCATTCGCACTTACAATTATCCGCAAGGCCGACTCACCGACCACCGCATCAACCTGACCCTCTACAAACTCGAAGACATCATGGAAGGCGCCCTGGATCAAGTTATCCAACCCTTGATCCACGAACACCAAGCCGAACTGCTAACCCAACTGGGCAATGCTTGATAGTACCAAACCTGTCGTTGACCCCGGCTCTACCTCAATAGCAACGCTACTCGAGGCCGGCGAGCGGCAACTGGCAAACACGTCCCCGTCCGCGCGACTCGATGCCGAAGTATTGTTATGTCATTGCTTGCGGCAACCCCGCTCGTATTTGCGGGCCTGGCCGGAACGTCACCCGGACTTGCCGCAAACCGAAGAATTCCAGCGCATGCTCGAGCTGAGAAGCCAAGGCCACCCGGTCGCTTATCTACTCGGTCTGCGCGAATTCTGGTCGAGGGAATTTATCGTGACCCCGGACGTGCTGATTCCGCGCCCGGACAGCGAACTGTTGGTGGAACTCAGCCTCGTCTGGCTGGCAAGGGACCGGGCCGCCAAAATACTCGACCTCGGCACCGGCTCGGGAATACTGGCGATCACGCTCGCGGCGGAAAGGCCGTTGAGCACGGTTTTAGCCTGCGACAATTCCAGCCCGGCCTTGGCCGTCGCCGAACGCAACGCGGAGCGACTCGCGGTCGACAATGTCCGCTTCGTTGTTTCGGATTGGTTTGCGCAAGTGCCGGAACGAGACTTCGACCTGATCCTGAGCAATCCACCTTATATCGCCGCGGAAGACCCTCATTTGCAACAGGGCGATCTGCGTTTCGAACCGCGCTCTGCGCTGGTCAGCCAAAAACAGGGTTTGAGCGACATCGAGTCGATCGCCGAACAAGCCGGCCGGCATTTAAAGCCGGGCGGGCGTTTGTTGGTGGAGCACGGTTACGAGCAAGCCGCGCCGGTCCAAGCCATTTTCGACAATCACGGTTACCGGGCAGTCGCTACCCATCGCGACCTCGCCGGCAATCCCCGCGTTACTTCAGGCCTATGGCAACCCCTATGAATAAATCGGAAATCCAACTCCCGCGCAAACTCACCAACCAACTGTTGCACTTGGCGCAACTGTCGCCCGAGGCGGAAGTTTGCGGTCTAATCGGCGCCGACGCGGACGGCAAACCCATTAGCTGCTACCCGATCGCCAACGATGCCGAAACGCCCGGCACCCGCTTTTTGCTCGACAGCCGCCAACAAATTGCCGCGATGAAGCAGATGCGCGATAAAGGCGAAACACTATTCGCGATCTATCATTCCCATCCCAGCGCTCCGGCCGTCCCGTCGCCGGCCGACATCGAGCAAAGCGGATATCCGACGGCCTTGCAATTGATCGTTTCGTTGAATACCAAAGGCGTATTGGAATTGCGCGCCTTTCAAATTCACAACGGCGTCAGCCGGGAAGCGATACTGACGATGACCGAATCCTGAACGGATTATTTACATTTCAGATTGTATTTCTGCACCCGATAGCGCAGAGTTTCACGCGTCATGCCCAACATGCGGGCCGCGGCAGTGACATTTTCGTCGGTCCGGTTCAACACTTCCTGAATCACGAATTTCTCGATGTCCTGCAAACTCAAGCTGCCGTCCAGCGGTAAATAAATGCCGTCGCCGCGCACGCCCGCCGATGTTTGACCGCCGAGATCCGGTAACTGCAACCATTGTTCCGGAAAATTCTCATCGCTGGCCAACAGGACGCAACGCTCCAACACGTTGTGCAATTCGCGGATATTGCCCGGCCAGTCGTAACGCTTGAGCGCCTGCCAGGCTGTTTCGGAAATATTGCGGACGTTTTTGGCCGACTTGCGATTACTGTCGGCGATGAATATCGGCACCAATTCGTCCAAGTCCTGTTTACGCTCGCGTAACGGCGGCACCCGCAGACTCATCACGTTCAGCCGGTGATACAAATCCCGCCGAAACTGCCCGTCCCTGACCTTTTCGGCCAAATCCAGATTGGTTGCGGCGATGATCTGCACGTCAATGTCGATTTCGGACTCGCCGCCCAAGCGACGAATCCGCAAGTCCTCGACGGCTTTCAACAGTTTGGTTTGCAGCTCCAGATCCATCTCGCCGATCTCGTCCAGAAACAAGGTGCCGGTATGGGCCTGCTCGAACAGGCCGCGATGGCGCTTCTTGGCGCCGGTAAATGCCCCAGCCTCGTAGCCGAACAACTCCGATTCCAATAATTCCCTGGGCAAGGCCGCGCAATTGATTTCGATCAACGGCGCGTGGGAGCGCGCGCCGGCGCAATGCAGGATACGAGCGATCAAACCCTTGCCGGTGCCGGTTTCGCCGCTGACGATCAGACTGGAAAACGGCACTTGGGCAATCTGCGTCATCATGCCGCGCAGCGCCACCGACGCCGGGCTGCCGCCGATCAGCGCGTCGACGCTGTAGCGGCGCTGTTGGGCCGTTGCCTGCTGCAATACTCGGCGCTGTGCCCTGGCGCTACGGGCCGCGCCCTCGACCAACAAATTCAAGCGCTCCAATTCGCAGGGCTTTTCGACGAAATCGTAAGCCCCCAAACGCACCGCGCGTACCGAATCGGCGACGCTACCGTAACCGGTCAAAAACACCCATTCGCTGCTGCAAGCGTTTTTATCCTTGATCCGCTCCAGCAAATCCAGAGCGTTGCCGTCGGGCAGATTCATATCCGACAAAACCACGAGCGGATCGATGGCCTGTTTCAACAAATGCTCTTCGGCTTCGCGTATCGATTCGGTCACCGAAACTTCCCAGTTCTTCTTTCGGAAAAATCGGGCCAGCTCCGAGCCGAGCAGGGTTTCGTCCTCGATAATCAGCAACGTGTCGTTCATGTTCGGTCAATGCTCCCAGGAGGCCAAATCTTCAATCGGTTCCAAATGGGTGTCGATGTCGATATTATCGAAGCAATCCATCAAACGGCTTTCGATTTCCTCCAGCAAATCGTGGCCTTGCTGGACGCTCCAACCACCCGGTACCAAAACGTGCACCGACATGAAGCGCCGCGCGCCGGCGTAGCGGGTACGCAAGGCGTGGTAAGCAATACCGCGCTCGACCGCGTAATGCTCCAACACCTGAATAATTTCCCTGACTTCGTCCGGCGCCATCGCCGCGTCCATCAGCCCGGCAACCGTCCGAGTAATCAACTGAAATCCGGCCCAAACGATTTGCACGGCCACCAGAAACGCAATCAGCGGGTCGAGCACGTCCCACCCTGCGAGTCCCAGTTGGTGGGCCAGCGCCAGTTCGCGGTCGTAGCGGTTGGCGACCGCGATCAGCGCAATGCCGCCTAAAATGCCGACCGTCGTCCAGACGTCGGTCATCAGATGCTTGCCGTCGGCCTCCAGAGTAATCGATTGACGTGAGCGCCCGACACCAATCAATATGCGCGCCACCGTCAGATTGATCAACGACGCGAACACCGACACCGCGATGCCTAAGTCGAGCTGCTGTAAAGCTTGCGGATGCCAAAGCCTTTCCCAGGCGGCAAAAGCGATACTGCAAGCCGCCAACACAATCATGATGCCCTCGGCGCCGCTGGAAAAATACTCGATCTTTTCGTGGCCGTAAGCGTGGCTATCGTCCGGCGGCCGGGCCGATACGCTCAGCACGATCACCATGATGATCGCGGCGACCAAGTTAATCAGCGATTCCAACGCATCGGACAGTAAACCGACCGAATCGGTCAACCAGTAGGCGTAACTTTTCAGCGCTATCGTGCTCAGCGCGGCCGCTATCGATAGCCAGCCGTAAGCCGTCAGCGAATTGGATTGAGACATAGGCGGAAAAACCATGAAAAAAGGCCGACTAGTCTAGCAGTTGCCGGCCGCCAAGCCCAAGCCGATCTAAACGGTCACCGGCAAATTCAGGGTGACGCAAGCGTGACCGTCCGGGCTGTTGCGCAGATCCAGCCGGCCTTGCCTATCCTTGACGAAGCGTTGCACCATCGCCAAGCCCAAACCGCTGCCGCCGTCCTTAAGGCTGACGAAAGGGCGAATGCCGTGCCGCAGGAAATCGCCGCTAAAGCCCGGCCCGCTATCGCTCACCGTCAATAGCAAGCGCCCGTTTTCGACCCTGCCGGTGACTCTGACCGTGCCGCTGTTGGGGCCTATCGCCTGTATCGAATTCAACAATAGATTGAGCAACACTTGCCGGAACTCGCTTTCCGGCAGGAATACGTGAACATCGGCGTCGATTTCGCAATCGAATCCGATATTTTCCTGAGCCTGATACTTCAGCAAGGTCAGCAGTTCGGCGACGACCGGCGCGACCGCGATCCGCTGTGCCGCCGCATCGTTGCCGCGCGCCGAAGCCAGTAAATCGTTCAAATTGCGCGTCAAGCGCTGCACTTCGCGATAGACCAACTGCATGCGTTCCGCCAAATCGCTGTCGCGGCATTCCGCCAACATATTTTCCAGCGCCAGTTGGATGCTGGCCAACGGATTGCGCAACTCGTGGGCAGTGCTGGCCGCCAATTCGGCCAGCGCCGCCAAGCGCTCGGCCTTGGCCAATTGCTGACTGCGTTCGAGCAATGCGTGCGTGGTTTGGCGCACCCGATATTCCAGCGACGCGGTATGTTCCAAATGCTCTTGCTCCAATTCGACCAAGCGAGACACCAGATGGTTGTAGCGATCGAATAACGAATGCATCAACGGATCGGAGGTGGTCCGGGTGATCGGTTTCATTTCACCTTCGGCCAGACCGGACAACAAGGCTTTCAAAGCGTCCAACGGCTCCAAGACGTTGTTTCGGAAGAAATAGCTAACCACCCAAAGCAACAAAAACGGCAAAATGACCGCCAGCTGCATTTCCAATTGACCATCGTCCTCGATGTTGATCAACAGTTTCTCTTCCTCCATGGCTTGCTTGTCCAGCACCTGCTTGATGACTTGCAAGGCTGTCAGCAGATTGGTGCGATCGCCTTGCACCGCCTTGGCGAATATGTCCTGCAATTGCTGCAAATCGACCGGAATCGCCGCGTCGTGATCTTGCAGACTGTCCAACAATTGCGCCTGAATCGCGGCTTTTTGAGCCTTCTCGGCGTCGCTGACCCCTTCCTCGGCCGACAAGCTGAGCTGCAAATGCAGCAATTCGAATATCGTTTCTTCCAGATGCCGGCCGCGGCCAATGTCCTGCTCTATGGTATGAATGCGTTGATCGTTCACCCAGGTCAGCCGACCGATGGCGGCCAATTCGCCAACCACCAGGATGCCCAGCACGAAGCTGACGAAAATGACCGGACGGAACAGCAACTGGCGCATCGTGGGGTACATAAACAACTACCTTGCAGTCAATGAATGCCGGCAAATTTACCACGGTACTCGGTCTCACCCAACGCACCATAAAAAAACCGCCTCGTCCTTTTCAGGAATCGAGGCGGCTTTTGGTGATTAGCAGGCATCCTTGCCCGAAACGGCAACTACCAGTCAACTTGCGCGCGCAATTCAACCACGTCGAAGTTGGAACTGTTATAGGCGCGAGCACGAGCGTTCGCCGAGCCGTTTGCGGCGTTAATTACGCCGGCAGTGTCGATGTTTAAGGCATGGACAAAGTTAGCCATCATCCGAATATGCGAGTTCGGATACCAGTTAATACCGAACTTGGCGGTTTGCGCACGGCCACCGTTGATGCTGCCGTCGATCAAGTTCAAATAATCGTAACCGGCCGCGAGTTCCCACGCGCCCCAGCCGCCGCGCGCGCTGAAGTTGCGGTTAGGCTTGATTCTATCCCAAGCGCCGGTAGATGTTTTGTACGCTCTCGATTCGCCGGTCAGGAAGTAGCTGGCGTAACCGTACCAACCGTTCAACATCTCGTCGTGATAACCTTTACCGGAAACGTTGGCCTGAATGTATTCGGCTTGTGCCGAGAACGGACCGTAGACCAACGCGGTTTCACCACCGAAACGAGCTATGCGTTGGGCAATTCTGGAACCGTTGGTAGCGGTTAAGTTACCCGTGTTGAGAATATAGGTTCTATCGACATTGGTGTTGATCTGGTTGCCGAAACTGATGCCGCCGTTGCTGAACGTACCGTTCGCCAGGAAATTATTTTCAATCTGGCGCTCGGAACCCGACAAACCGACATGCAAAAACTTGGTTTTGTCTTCGAACCAAGGCAGACCGGTCACCCGGCCGGTAACGCCCCAACCGGTATCGCCGGAGCCGTTATTGCGGTTGGTGTTACCCATCGCATTCAAGGAACTGGTGCTGCTCGTCGCGCCGCCCGAGCCGACCGATTCGGTCTGCAATGCCATATTCGCGGTCCAACGCGGTTCCGAGTAACCTAAACCCAAGCCGACTTTGTAAGCATTGTCGTTATCCGAGAACGTATTAACCACGTTATTACGCTCGATGAAGGTCAAATAGCGGTTGCTGGTGGCTTCTTCCATGCTGAACGGTTCTTTGAACTGACCAACTTTCACTTGAAACGGCGCGTAGCCGTTCCAAGTCAGGAAGGCGTCGGTTAGACCACTCGCCACCGTACCGTTGCCGCGCGCAAAGTCGTATTCGAACTTGTAGCCGAAATCCTTGTAATAACTACCCTCGATACCGATCCTCGCGCGACGGATGCCGGCACCGTCGGCCAATTGATTAGTGGTACTCGCCCCGGTCGGGTCGGCGATACCGTGGTTGCTCAAGCCCGAGACATTGGTTTGGGAATCCACTTGCATACGGCCGTTGATCATCATTTCGAAATTGCCGTCCTTGCTTTCGAACTTGATGCCTTTTTCGTTGATTTGCAACTCGCCGTATTTCTCGTCCTTGACGTGTTCGTCCAACGCTTTCAATTCGTTGTTTTTCAATGCCAATTCTTCCTTAATGTGCGCGATCTCGGCTTTCTGTGCGCTCATCTCGGCTTTTTGGTTTGCACCGTCTTCCACTCGCTCGAACGAACCCAGCTTGGCCCGGCCTGGACCCGGCTCGGCAAAAATCTGCTGGGTTTTTGTATCCACGTATAAGTCCAATGCCAGTGCTTGACCGGCCGTACCGGCGCCCAACACCGCCGCCACCGCCAAACCCAGTTTAGAAAACTTCATTTCGATGTCTCCGATATTTAATAAAATCAACACATTACCGAGCCGCTTTCGGCTGTTCGGCGAGTTGGGAGGCATTTTAGGCAGGCAATATGACAACTTTGTGACAGCGTGACAGCAACGCAAAAAAACGTCGTGTTTTTGCGACAAGGTCCACGATGCCGAAAACTAATTCGAGTAGCTATTCGGAGGGCGTTTGGCAGAAGGCGGTTACCAATGCCTGACGTTAAACGGCGACAGTCCATGTAAGTCATTGGCTGAGCTGGCAATCCCCGCCGCTGGCTGAGCGGACAATATAGCCGCTGGCTGAGCGAAGTCGAAGCCAGCCATTTCGCTTCGACTCCGCTCAGCGAACGGCACCTTGGACATCAAGGTGTTTATCCCCCGTTTCGAATTCTACTTTGTCGGATATGTTTAAGGCCGCCATGTCCGCCGGGAAGCGGGTATCCAGTGCCCGGAAGTTAAACAGCGACCGTCCATGTCAGCCGCTGGCTGAGCGGGCAATGCAAGCCTGTGGCTGGGCGGACAAGGTAGCCGCTGGCTGAGCGGAGTCGAAGCCGGCCATTTCGCTTCGACTCCGCTCAGCCAGCGGCACCTTGGACATCAAGGTGTTTATCCCCCGTTTCGAATTCTACTTTGTCGGATATGTTTAAGGCCGCCATGCCCGTCGGGAAGCGGGTATCCAGTGCCCGGAAGTTAAACGGCGACCGTCCATGTCAGCCGCTGGCTGAGCGGAGTCGAAGCCAGCCATTTCGCTTCGACTCCGCTTAGCGAACGGCACCTTGGACATCAAGGTGTTTATCCCCCGTTTCGAATTCTACTTTGTCGGATATGTTCAAGACCGTCATGCCGGCCGGGAAGCAGGCATCCAGCGCCACGGATGGTTGGCTTAAATCCGTCCAATGGAACCCAAGCGGGTTGGCACCGCCGGCACCCCACTCGTTATCCGCTCCTTGTCGCGAGCGCATGCCCGGCTTTTTGTCGCAGTCCCGACAAAGCAAGCCGCATAATCAAGCAATCGCCGAAGGGAATCGCCATTCGGCATACCGCTTTCAACCGAAGACCAAGCGCGCCCCTCAGTAAATTCAAGTGCTAGAGTCAAATAATCGACGACCCAACATCGGACAGCCGAACTGGCATCCAATTTGATAGCCAAATCGAGTGCCCTTAACGATTCCCCTCGGAACTAGACCATGACGATTTATGCGATAGGTAGTATCGACGGCCATTTCAGTGCTTTGCGCAAATGCTTGGAAGATGTCGGCTTCGATCCCGCAACCGACCGCTTATGGCTGACCGGCAACCTGGTCGGCGCCGGGCTGGAATCGCTGGAGGTTCTGCGTTACGTCAAGGGACTGGGAAAAAGCGCGGTCTGCGTGCTGGGCAACCAAGATCTGGAATTATTGATGCAAGCCGCCGGCTTCTCGCCCGCTCAAGGCAGCAACCGCGCGGTGCTGGAAGCCCCGGACCGCGACGAATTACTGAATTGGCTGCGCCGGCGAGGCCTGATCCACCACGACAGCAAGCTTAATTACACCCTGGTTCACAGCGGCATACCGGCCGAATGGACCCGTAGCCAGATGCTGACCTTTGCCTACGAAGTCGAGTCGGTACTGTCGCAAAGCAATTATCTGGCCTTTCTGGAGAACCGCAAACAGGATCAATCGCGCTGGCACGCCAAATTACGCGGTTGGAAACGTTTGAATTACATCGCCAACGCACTCACTCAAATGAAATATTGCACGGAACAGGGCAAGATGGATTTCCAAGCTCGCGGCCCGGTTTCCTCACAAGCCGCCGGCCTGATGCCATGGTACCGCTTGCCGGACCGGCCTACCGCTAGCCAACGCGTCGTGTTTGCCGACGACGCGGGTTTTCAGGATGAGCCGTTTACCGGGGCGGTGCCGCTACCGGCCGTCGGCGACCCTTCGGCATTGAGAGCGCTGGATACGCTGGCTTAGCAAGGTAACGCCGCAGCCTCGTCACTATCTGGCCCGAAGCAGCAGGCGAACGGTCGCTCTGGCAAAGCGCCCAAGCAAGCGCGGATTCCAACCCGATACAGAAACGCTGACCCTGCTCACCAGCAGCATCGGCACACTTTTGCGATTCGCACCACAAAGCTTATGTATCCTCAATCTGCTTTTTATTGAAGAAGTTTCCCAGTAGTTGGCATCAGGGACCCTCCATAACCAAGGGATGTTCCTGCGGTGTTTGGGCGATGGGGCAGCACAGGAAGGGTTTCGATTGAAATGCTTGCCGGCTTAGCACTTGTAAGCGGTGACGTATGCATCGGCCTGCGCGAGCTACGCCCTCAAGCGGTTGCCGCACCGAACAGCAAACCGACGCCGGCGGTTACGATCATCGACAACATCCCCCAAAACGAAACCCGTCCGACCGCCAACCACACCGATGCGCCGCCGGCCCTCGCGGACAGTGCACCCAACGACATCAGCGCCAACAAGGAAATCGCCCCTACCGCACTAATCAAGGGCAATGCAGCCGATCCGCCAAACGCAATCAGCCATCGGCTGACTGGAGCTAACGGCAAATGCGGGAAAATCATCGCCATCGAAAGCGGCAACAAAGCGCCCAGCGAAAATGTCAGAGCCGAGACGATACTAGCCTGCAGGGGCCTAGCGGCGGCGATATCCGTTAGACCCAGTTCATCCCGCGCGTGGGCCGCCAAAGCATCGTGCGCCATCAATTGTTCGGCCACTTGTCGAGCCAGTTCGGGTTGTAGCCCTCTACTCACGTAGATCGTTGTCAGTTCGTTTAGCTCGTGATGGCGATTTTCCGCCAACTCCCGCGCTTCCCGCTTTAAATCGGCTTGTTCGGTATCGACTTGCGAGCTTACCGATACGTATTCGCCGGCCGCCATCGACATGGCGCCGGCCATCAGTCCGGCAACGCCACTGACCACTATCGATTGCGGGTCGGCATGGGAAGCCGCCACACCGATAATGAGGCTCGATACCGACACAATGCCGTCGTTGGCGCCTAACACCGCGGCCCGCAACCAGCCGATTCTCGTCGCGTTATGGAATTCCAAATGTTTCAACTTGACTCCTAGCCATCGATAATGTCGTAGCGGCGCTTGCGATTCTATTGATAAGTGTCATCGATGTCTTTTTTACCCGTCAGCATGGCTTTCACCAAGTTTTCTTTGTCGACGCGGCTGGAAACCACGACACCTAAAACATGCAATAACACCAGCAACAATGTCGAATTGGCAAAAAACTCATGCAACTCTTCCCAAAACTCCTCGCTTTGCCGACCCACCCGTTCTCCGGCATCAGCTGATTTGCCGTCCTCATCGTCATCCTTAGCCTCGTCCGCCTTGGCAGCGGCAATAAATCGGAATGACGTTTCCGCGTGCCCTATCGATACCGCGAAAGGTCCTTTATTGTCCTCGACCGCGTATAACTTCATGCCGGTCAACGCGGTTCCGCTCAAACTTAAGAGCAAGGCGATCACCATCGCGCCGCCGGCCGGATTGTGGCCTATATAATGCTGCGACTTTCCGGCGGCTAAGTTTTTCAGATACGCGAATACCCTTGCCGGCGAGTAAACAAAACGGTTGAAGCGCGCATACTTGCCGCCGATCAGCCCCCACGCCAATCGAAGCAACAGGTAGCCGGCAACGCAATACCCGGCCCAAACGTGTACGGTCATAAGGTCGTCTTCGGTTAAATAGGCGGTAAAGAAGGCAAGCACCAAAGTCCAGTGTCCAATTCGAATCACCGGGTCCCATACGTTCACTACTTGTTTAGCGTTTCTCATGACATGTCTCCAACCGGATGTCCGATACGAATTAAGTTGGAACGAATAGTGGGTTAAACTGCGACTTTTAACATCCGTCATCCGACGGATAAGCGACGATCCGTGGCGTTAATCGACGATAACAAACGTTTCAACCTGTGGGCCATAGCCGTCAGCCTGCTGGTGTTCGTGCTGATTGCTATCGATCTGTTCGGCGACTATCGCAATGGCGTGTCCTGGACGCACTTGCTGACCGAAGTGGTCATTTTGATGTTGTCGCTGGCGGGACTGGTCTACTTCGGCCGGCTAAGCTACCAACTCGCGCAGTCTAAAATTTCCGGACTGACCCAGGATTTGGCACTAGCCGAGCAACAAGCCCGGCAATGGCGGGAAACCAATCGCGAACTGGTCGCCGGGCTGGCTGCTCAAATTCAGAAGCAGTTTGATCTTTGGCATTTGACGCCGGCGGAAACGGAAGTCGGCTTGTTGATTTTGAAAGGCCTCGGTCTGAGCGATATCGCCGAGCTGCGGCGGACCAGCGAACGCACCATACGCGACCAAGCGCAAGCGGTTTATCGCAAGGCCGGGGTCGCCGGACGCAGCGAACTGTCGGCCTTTTTTTTAGAAGACTTACTCCCGCCGCGATAAGCCGCCGACCTCCGCCACGCTTGTTAGCGACAAGCAAACCTCGGACGATTCGTGCGCCTACAAGCCCGGCGCCGGGCTAACGCCGCCGGCCGCTCATGCAATCCAAAGGTCGGTCGCGACGACCGGGCCATGGTTGGCCACTAAAACGATCGGTACCGCCGCCGTGCTGCCGGTACCGTCGGCATCGTAATACAACGTCCCGGAGGATGGATCGTATACCACCCTGTCACTGGCATCGTGGGCGTTAGCGCCCAGGTAAAACCGCTCGTCGTCCATCGCCAATCGACCTAAGCCGCCAATGTTCTTACAGACGGCATCGTCCAGTTGAATACGGTCGGTTCCGCTAGCGAAATCCAGCATGCTGTCGAGATTGGCCTTCGAAAACTTGGTATCAAAAACGAAGATGTCCTCGCCATCGCCGCCAATCAACACATCCTTACCTTTCAAACCGCGTAGTACGTCGTTGCCGCCGCCGCCGTCCAGACGATTACCGACGTTGCCGCCGCTTAAATAATCCGCTTGATCGCCGCCGATCAGGTTTTCTATTCCGACGAAACGGTCGTTGCCCACGCCGGTCGCTTGCGCGCCGCTGGTCAGCAAACTCACCGATACGCCATTACCGGCCTCGGCAAAGGTGACGGTATCGATACCGGCCCCGCCGTTAAACAGGTCGTCGCCCAAGCTACCGAGGAGCCAATCGTTGCCGGCTCCACCCAACAGGCTATCGTTGCCCAAACGGCCGTCCAGCGTGTCGTCGCCGGCGGCACCGGTCAGTACGTTGCCGCCGCTATTGCCGGTGATCGTATTCGCCAAGCTATTGCCTTTCCCGGCGATGGAGTTGGCGCCGGTCAGCGTGAGATTTTCCAAAAACTTGGTCAGCGTGAAGCTAACGCCGGCTTCCACGGTATCGACGCCCTGCCCGGCAAGTTCCACGATTTTGTCCTTGAGGTTATCGACGATATAGGTGTCGTTACCGGCCCCGCCGATCAGGTTGTCGGCGCCGGTCCCGCCGTCGAGCCAATCGTCGCCGGCCAGGCCGTTCAACGTATCGTTACCCCCCAAACCGAAGATCGCATCGGCCCGGTCCCCGCCAAAATAGCCTATCGCGTCATCGTTTCCGACCGTGGTTGCCACGGTATGGATGGTGATTTGAACCGGACTGCTGGTCTGCCCCTCGCCGTCGCTGATGCGGATCGTCAGAACCCGCGACTCCGGGTTATAGGAATTGGCTTGCGGGTCGTTTTGGTAGGCCAAGGCTTGGATTAAGGCCTCGATCGCGGCCGGCGTCGCATAGTCCGTCGTAAAGTGGCAAACCAATCGCCCGCCGTGCGCCCCGTTCTCTATCGCATCCAACTCGGCAAACACATGGCCGTCGTAGGACAGCGCCCGCCCGGACACTTCGATACCGCCCACGCCATCCACGAAAGACAGATTGTCGCTATATGAGCCCGCGAAATAGGGATCGTAGGAAACCAGTAACTGCCCGCGCACCAAGTTATTGGTAATAGCATCGCTGACACCGACGTCGCCGTCCACGATTTGCGGCGTCCGGCTTTGGAACGGCCCGGCGAAGGTCGCATCGTCGACGCCCGACAGCACCGGCAATTGATTCGCCGCGAACGTCAAATGACGGTCATCCTCGACGGTGACTAGCTCGAGCACGTTTTTCTGCAATTCGGCGGCGACCGCGGCACTATCGCCGCCGAATTGCGAGTCGCCCCAGGTCACTACCGAACCGTCCGCCCGCAACGCGGCAAACGCCACGCCACTGCTGACCAGTTGCACGACATCGACCGTGCCATCCAATGCGGCGCTGACCGTACTACTGTCGCCGCCCGTGAACGCATAGCCCCACGTCACCACCGAGCCATCGGCCCGCAACGCGGCAAAGGCGCCATTCGTGGCGCAAACGTTCATCACGTCGATAGTCCCGTCGATTTCGTCCGCCACGGCCGAGCTGTCGCCGCCGTATTGCGCATCGCCCCAAGTCACGACCGAGCCGTCGGCACGCACCGCGGCAAACGCATTCTCGGTCGCGTAGATATCCGCCACGTCCACCGTGCCGTTCAGCGAGCTTGCCACGGAACGACTGTCGCCACCGTCGGATGCCCGTCCCCAGGTCACCACCGAACCGTCGGAACGCAATGCCGCGAACGCATACAACGAGGAAAAAATCCACACCACGTCAACAGTGCCGTCCAATTGATCGGCAACCACGCCGCTGTTACCGCCCCACGTCGATTCGCCCCAAGTCACCACCGAACCATCGGCGCGAATAGCGGCGAAGGATACGAAATTCGCCGCGATGCTCAGCACATCCAGCGAGCCATCGAGTTGACCGGCGACCGTGCTAGCATCGCCGCCGAACGGTGAAAATCCCCAAGTAACGACCGAGCCGTCGGCGCGAAGCGCGGCAAAAGCATAGCCGGTAGAAGAAATGTCCAGGACATCGACCGTACCGTCCAACTGACCGGCCACGCCGCTGCTATCGCCGGCATAATACGACGAACCCCAGGTCACCACCGACCCGTCGACACGTAAGGCGGCGAAATCCTGGCTGGTTGAAAACACTTGTTCCACATCGATCGTGCCGTCCAGTTGCGCCGCGATCGGGTCCGAACTGTTGAAAGCGGCGATGGAACCCCAGGTCACCAACGATCCGTCCGCGCGCAACGCCGCAAACGCGCCGAATTGGGTCGAGAACATTTGTAGCGCCGGCACGCTGCCGTCCAGCGCTTGCATCGCGTCGCGGTAATCGCCGAGGCTTGCGCCCCAAACCGACACGGAACCGTCCGCATGCAAGGCGGCGAAACTGGAGCCGGACGAATACACATGCACGACATCCTTCTCGCCGTTGAGCTGGCTAGCCATCTCCCCGGAATAATCCGTAGTCCCACCCCAGGTTATCACCGCACCATTCGTTTTAATCGCGGCAAAACTAAACGGATTTTGCCATGCACCGGCCGTGTGGCCTGGAAATAACCAGGTATTGGCATCATTGATATTGTCCAGCAAGCCGGAGTCGGACAGGCTGGGCGCCTGTGCCTCGGTCTCTCCTGCTTGCACTTCAAGCAGGCTGTTACTGCCCAAAGCCGACAGGCCGGTCATGTCCGCCGCCGCCACGCCGCCCCCCTCAAGTCAGCTAACCGCCCGAGAAACTGTCTACCGTCGTCGCCGTTAATTTCGCTAGCTCCCAAAGACAAAGCGGCCTCGCTGCCGCGCGAGTACGGATGGATTGCACTCAGCAATTGATTTAGACTCGTATTTTCTGATTTCGGAGGTTTCCATACATAGTCCTTTAATGGCAAAAATCACCGCACGCCTATTTTCCAATTTTCTCATTCTCCGACTCTGGCAGCCCTCCGAAGAGCAAGAGGGCGGATGTACCAAAATTTGAACAGCCGAAGGCGTATATAGTGACGTTACGACGATGTGCGCGTCAATCCTGTGACGGCCCGGCGCCCGTGACAGCGCCGGCCGGCTTGCCAAGCGGATAAGCGGATAAGCGGATAGGTTAGAAACCGAAGCGCGACGTCCCAATAGTAAACAACGGAGCGAGTTGGATGGGAATTGAAAAACCTCGGCGCACCCGGAGTAGCCCAATTTGCACCATACCCAACACAAACAAGAACAAAGATGAGGGTATCGGAACGATTCGCGGCGGCGGTGGCGGCGGGACATCAATGTAAGTCCAAGTTCCCGGCGCGCTGGAATACACTACGCCACCGTCGCTTGGAAAGCCGCTGCCGGTGTCGCTTACCGAGTAAGATTCGAAAAAATTGGTCCCGTCGAAGCGACTCACGCTAGTATAAGTTGCTATGCGCGCATCGCCCCGATAGCTTGTGAAATCCCAACGAGTGACCTCACCATTTTCGTAACTTAACGTCCCGTTAATGCCCGAAAACCCGCAACAATCGTAGGAATTTGCAGCGAAAAAGCTAAATAAGCCGTTGCCCAAATCCTCGGTGATCGCAATAGGGATGGAAATGGTTCCGAACCCACCCCAATAAGGGTTCTGTTCGTTACCGCTAAACGGCTGATAAATAAAATCCGCTTTGGTTGAGCTTGCAACCAAAAGCAGTATGACACCTAAAATAGGACAAGCTTTCATAACGAATCCTCCTGGTTTAACACGCAAGTTACGCCGGAACAAAATACCATAACTTTATTGTGATTAATACCTTTCCATCTTTTTTACTATGAAAGTCACCGAACGCGGTCACCCAATTCGGTGTCGGAACGCTGTCAATCGCGGCTAAAGCCGCTCCCACGCCGTTGACTTTCATTTGCCGGGGCGACGTAGCAGTTTCTTGAGCGTTAGCTCAACGTCTGGCAAACACCGGAATGCCAATGCTGAAATTTGGATAGCTCTTCGTTTCTCCGCGACTTTACTAAAGTGTTAAAGATGTAGGCGACACCCTGGACTTTTTGATTTTGCTATGACGGAGACCCTACCGGCGACCCAAAGGGCATGCGTGGAACCATTTCAACAGGCCCGTTAATGCTATCCGCAAGCTTGTTTTTGCCGGGAAAGCGATCAATGAGCTAATGCCATCCGTCGGATTCGCCGTTCAAACCGGCAATTCGAAGCAAAACACGCGCATTTGTCAACGCAATTGGGAGAGATAACAAACATATCCCCATCGACTCTCCGGCATCGCTGGACACTTAAAACACGAAACCCCGAAGATTTTGCGTCTTCGGGGTTCGTTGGTATTTTCTAGGTATTTGATTCCACGAATCAATAAAGGTCTTAACGACCGAGTACAGAAATATAAGTTAGAGACACTGTCGCAAACCTCCTCGTCATATAGACTATTCGATATCGTTAACGGAATCGCTTTATCCAATTGATCCCGTGGTTTTTAGTGTAGCTGATTCTTGTCGAAAATCTACAAATCTCTAACCGAAACAATCAGACCAGGCGCATTCCAACCCACGAGACTACCAGTTTAGGCCAGAATCCCATTCCGGCCAAAGCAAAACGCCCCCCAAACGAACCGGCGTTACTTCTTCTGTAAGTTGTCATTCCGGCATGGATCGCCGGAATCCAGGCACCATGGATGGGTTCGAGCCTACCATCCTTGGCTCTGGATGCCCGCTTCCCGGCGGGCATGACGAACTCGTGGAGAATCTGACAAAGAATTAACAAGCAAAATGAAAACACTACCAAATAACCAGATTGAACCTGGGATGGGTACACTCGCAATCGGAGTCAATGATTCCGCACCGTACCAAGAGTCTTTGACAATGATTTGACCTCGATCATTGATGCCGAAAGCCTCTGTGAAATAAACGCCTGCTCCCAGCGGCGAACTCGCAAAATCTACCAGTAAATTTAGATCGATCATACCCCCATCATCGCCTTGCTTTATAAAAGCATGTCGCACGCCACTGCCATTGATCTTCGACTGGCATTTATCACCTCGGCACCGCAACAGCGACAATATGCCGCACATAAAAAAGCCGGCATTACCGCCGGCTTTTTGAGGCGAGCAATGCGTAAGCCTAGGCTTTCATCAAACGGCGGCGTTGTACACCCAATACCCCCAACAAACCGGTCAGGAACGCCCACGCGGCGCCCGGCAGAGGTACCGCAGCAGGCACGATGGGCGATACGCTCAAGCTACCGGTATACGTACCGCTATTAAATGCCAACCCTTGCACTTTCAGGAAGTAATTGCCCGCGCCGATTACCGGGACGTTGTTCAACGTAATGGTATTGAACGTCGTCAACAATGCTTGATAAAACGACGGGAAACCGGGGATCGGCAAAGAAACCAAAGTCGGCGCGGACGCGCTCGAGAAAGAACTCAACGAACCGGTCGCAACGAGAGCAGCGGACGAATCCAGCAACTCGACGCTAGCGCTGGCGATGCCAGTGGTACTGGTCACCAACGGCGACGCAAAATCGCTAGTCAAGCTGACCACGGTTTGAATAGATTGAAAGCTCAAGGCGCCGGACAAGTTGTAGGCGCTATAGGCGTTGTCGATCGCAAAGCTGTAAACGTCCTGAAACGAACCGTCCGCAACCGACTGGTTGATCACGGTTGCCGAGGCCGGCGTTAAAACGGTACTCGCTTGGACCGCCGATACGCTGGATGCGGATAGTACGACAAAGCCGGCCAGCAGAAGTGATTTTACGACTTGCATGAATTTAACTCCTGAATGATTAAACTTGCGTCACAGTTTACGGAGTCGGTAAAGCAAGCAACATTAGACCAAAGTACATTTAGGTAAGCCTCGTCTTACAGGCCGACCCCACCTACCTGCGATCCGCGCAACCCAATCGCGGCCGGTCAACCCAGACCATGTCGAATTGCTTTTCGCGTTTGCCGCGACATTGGCACTTCCTCCGCTATACTCCGTGTCGAGTCCACGGAATTCGTCATTTTTGAACAATGCCCAGCATTGTTTCGCGGCGTTTTCTGTCCAAAACATCTAACGCCCATCATTTCCCTAGGTTCATTTCAAAACGGCAAACGCCAAATTCTTTCTAAACTCGGAGGTTATGATGTCCAGCGAATTGATTAAAGGTAAGCGATCTTTGAAGGACGCACTAGAACTGAAACGGACAATGACTTAACCGTTGGCGTACGATTAGTCCGTTAGGGCGTCGAGATTCCAAGGCAACAGCGCTTCGAACTCTTCGACAGTTTTTGCGGTGGGAAGCTTTCGGAACAGATCGACCAGATAGGTGTAAGGGTCGACGCTATTGGCCTTACAGGTTTCGATCAACGAGTAAAGATTAGCGCTGGCACGGGCGCCGGCCACCGTATCGCAAAACAACCAATTGCGGCGGCCCACCACGAAGGGGCGTATGGCGTTTTCGCAGAGGTTGTTGTCGATGGGCCAAGCGCCGTTGTCGACGAAGCGGATCAGTTTGGACCACTGCGATGACAAGTAATGCAAAGCCTTGCCCAGCAAACTACCGGGGATTACCGCATGCAGATGTTGTAGCAGCAGGGCTTCGATTTTGACCAAAACCGGTCGGCTTTGCTCCTGGCGCCGCTGCCCACGCTGTTCGACGCTCAGGTCTTCCGTCTGAGTTTCAATCGCGTACAGTTCACCCATCGCCGCGATAAACTGCGTCGCCAGTTGCTCCGGGCCGCGCGCGGCTTTAGGAATGGCGGCTTCGGCCTCGACAAAATAACGCCGCGCATGCGCCCAACAGCCGAGGTGAATCGCACCCCGGCTGGCTGCAATGGCGTTATACACCTCATAGCCGTCGCTCATCAGTACCGCGCCGGGTTTGATGCCTTCATACAACGGCTGCGCATGCGTTCCGCCGCGCCCCGGCGTGTAGCTGAACAGCCGAATCGGCGGTCCGGAGCCGGTCATTTGTGCCCACAGATAGCTTTTGCTTTGCGCGGCTCGGCCGGATTCTTTGAGCACTTGAACCACGGTTTCGTCGCCCAGGATCAGATCGGCATCGAGCAGATGGTCGCGCAGCAAGTTGATGATGGGTTGCACTGCGTCGCCAACCCGCACCATGCTAGCCGCCAGCGTGTTGCGCGACAGATCGCCGCCGAAACGGCTCAACAGCGCGGCTTGCCGATACAGCGGCAGGCTATCCTGGTATTTGGCGGTGACGACCCAGGCTAATGCCGTTTCGGTGAGTAAGCCTTTGGGGATGATGCGAACCGGTGCCGGCGTCACGCGAATGCTTTCATCGCAGCACGGGCAGGCATATTTGACGCGGTGATGTTGAATGACTCGCACCTGTTGCGGCACGATGTCGAGCTGCTCGCTGATTTCAGCGCCGATTTCCACCAGACGAGTACCGTCATGCGCACAGATGCGTTCGGCTTCCGCTAATTCATGGCGCACGATCTCACGCGGCAGATGCGGATCGAGCGGTTTGCGACCGCGTTTCTTACGGCGGTGACCGGCCACCTCGACCGCTTCGGGCGTGGCTTCCTCGGCGATTGGAGCACCGTTCGGCGCCAACACTTCGGCTTCGTTCAGGAACAGGTCGCGCTGGGCCGGATTGGCCCGCGCCTCGGATTTTGCGGCATACAGCCTATGCAGAAAGGCATCCACACGTTCTTTCAATAAATCCCGCTCGGCCGTCACCAACCGCAGTTGACTCGCCAGCCGTTGCTGCTCGGCCAGCAAGGCTTGGTAGTCTTCGGTGGACAGCGTGATGGTGGGCGTCATGCCGTTATTTTACCGGCTTTACATCCGCGTTTCAGCCCACTTGGGTATAGGTTCGTGCCGGATGCGGCCGCATCGCGGCCAAGTCAATACCGGCTAACAACCAGTGGAGTTGCTCGACCGTCAACATCACAACTGCTGCCTCTTTCGGCCAGTGAAAACGGTCGGCTTCCAGCCGCTTGAGCATCAACCAAAAACCGGTGCGGTCCCACAACAGCAGTTTGATCCGATCCCGCCGGCGGTTGCTGAACACGTAGATGGCCGGCTCGAACGGATTCAAGCCTAATGCCTGCTCAACCAGCAGCGCTAAACCATTGATGGCCTTGCGGCCGTCGACCGGCTCGCGGTGCAGGTAGACCTTCAATCCTGCGTCGAAACGAAACATGGCAGCTCGGCCAACGCCTTCAAAATCACCGGCAGGTCGCTCAGTGCGACAGGCTGTAACGCGAGTTTAACGCCGTTGGGCAACTCCGCACTGAGCGCTGACTCAGCCGGTTTCTCTGCGCTCAGCGACTGAACGGGCACAAAAGCCGGCAACGTTAATGGACTGTTCGGATTCGGATGTCCTGTTTCTCGGTAATGCCCCATCCACTTGCGCAGCAGATTGGCATTGATACCGTATTGCAGAGCGATCTTGGCAACCGATGTGCCCGAATGCAAGCAAACTTTCACTAGCTCCCGCTTGGCTTCCGGATCATAAAGGCAACGGCCGTCTCGCCCGTGCCCCACGATTAATGGCCGCGATAATCGCGTGTTATGCTCCTTCATAGGTGTCCACCTGATTATAAGTGGACACTATCTTCGTTCCTTTCGAGCTGTTTATACAGATGCTGTTAAAGGACCGCTTACGATTAAAGGAGAACTACTCCCAGACCAACAAGAAGCCGTATTAAAACTGATAGGAGACATACAGGCCCAGCTACCGTTTTTAATCGACTTATCGATAGAAGATAGAAAGGGGCTGCCTAAAATGGGCGGCAAGAGCCGAGCCTTCGTCGATCAAGGCCTGGCATTGGCCACGCAAAACACAGGTATTCTGCCGCGTATCTTCGATCTGGACGAATACCGCGCCGATGTCGAAATGGTCAGAAATCTGGAACCCCTGATGATGGCTATGAGACAACTGATGAAAAAAATGGAAGATACTTTTTTAGCGGCGGGCAGCGACGCCTATACCCAAACGCTAGTTGTCTATCAGTCCGCCAAACTAGCCGGCAAGGACGGCTCCCTGGATGAGCATCTGGATAGTTTGGGCAAACGCTTTGCCCGCAAGACGCCAGGCTCGTCTTCCGACAACAATCCCAAGTAGCGATTAACACGCTTGTTTAACGGCTTTGCCGGGCACAACACCCCGGCAAAGCTAACACGCCCAGCCGGAATTAGCGTTGCCGCAGTTAAGAGCATTCCGGCTCCCGCGCGTCCCTACTTTGCCAAAAGGCTTTCAAAGCAAAACCTCAAAAGGTCGAATCATAAGACCCAACGCTTTAGCTGCAACAACCAACGACGCCATTCGAACAGGCCGACATCCGTTAGCGACACGCGGACATTTACGTAGAACATCCGCAACCGACCGATCAACACACAGAATTCTCCAATGGGCATCCAGCGTTCCGCGATCAACATCGGACGTTCTCCGATAAACAGCCCTCAATTCACAAACAACATACAACCGCCGCCGATAGCCCGTGGGGCGTGCGCTGCAATCACGGAAGCCCCGCTGTCAAACAAAAATCATCCAGTGTTCAAATTAAACGCCTGACTGTCCAACAATCAATGGCGCCTGTTAAAACAAGAAGTCTGACTTGCAAAAATAGATTGCTCGATGTTCATCAGAGATCGTCGGCTATCAGGAGGAAATGCTTGAGTGTTGAAGCGAACCTCTTGCCTGTCCAAACGGGAACCATGCCAAACCAAACCATCCGAGTCTGCGGAGGTAAAACAACCTATTGATTTGAGGTAATTTCCTCCCAACCTTCCGCATACGGGGAATGACCTACCGGCATTGGAAATGCTAAAGATAAAATTCTTTTTCGTTCCAGACCGGAATGATCAGTAGCCAGAAAACACCATTCCCCGCCTTTTACGCGCCTTCGCGACGCAGCGGCTCCTACATCCAGAAGCGGCCAGGAAAACACTGCCGCTGGGAATAGCACCACGGGTAACAGATCGCCAGGGGTTGGAGAAATTGACCTTCTGTGCTATATAGACCTAACCCCATCCTTGTAATAATCCTAAAGTATCCTCGTATCCCAGGACGGAAACACACCCTCCCCGAATTCATTATATTTTTAACCGCTTGCAAGCCATGGTCGGCGAAACATAGGTATGCCAAGCCAGCTTTTAGGAGAAGTTTATGTCAATAAGACTGATAGTCAGTGCCGCGTCGCTTTGTTTCTGTTCGGTATCCCTAGCCAAGGACATTTACGTTGCCAGGAACGGGGACGACAGGCTGGACGGATCGTCCACAACAATAAACACTGCCACCAAAACCGGACCGTTCAAAACCCTCGCCAAAGCCCAACAAACGATACGCGACCTGAAAGCCGCCGGCAATCTGACCGAAGCGGTGACGGTACATATAAGCGCCGGCGTCTACCAACTGAAAGCCCCGTTGGAGTTTACCGAGGCCGATTCAGGAGAAGCCGGTAAGGACATTACTTGGCTTGGTGAAAAAGGCGCCACGTTGATTACCGGCGGCCTACTGTTAACAGGCTGTCAAGCTTACGACGCCGAAAATCCCGAACAAATCCTCAGTTGCCCTCTGGACTCCACAATAACCGACAGCATAACCGCCGAAGACAACAGCCGCATTAAGGGCAATGGCCCGGCGTTCGAAATGTTCTTAAACGAATCCCGCATGCAACCGGCCCGTTATCCGGACTACGGCTGGCTTTACATCAAGACTCCGTCGAACGCTAAAACCCAATTCAGCGTTTTCCAGAAATTGCCAACCTTCTCCGGAGACCTGAGCAATGCGCAAGTACATATTTTTCCCGGTAACGATTATTATGATCAATACTTGGGCGTAAAAATCCTGGATCAAGCCAACAATAAAATCACCTTGGCCTCTGAAAGCAACTATGAATTAGCCGAAGGTCGACGTTTTTATCTGCAAAACGCCAAGGATTTTCTGACCACCCCCGGCGAATGGTTTTACGACAAGGATAATGCCCAGCTATTCTTCATTCCACCTTACGATTCGATCCCCAAATCGCCGGTTATTTCGTCGACAAAAAACCTAGTTAACCTGACCGACGCAAGCCATATACGCTTCGAAAACTTGACACTCAGGCACAGCACCGGCGACGCGATCACGATCATAAACTCCGACAGCCTGGCCTTCGACAGCTTGGAAATCAATAATGTTGGCGGGAAAGGCATTGCGGCCGACGAGCAAAGCATTGTCGATGATAACAATACCAATATCACAATATCCAACAGCGCTATTCATCACACCGGAACTGGCGCCATCGCTCTAACCGGTGGCGACAGACCGACATTGCAAGCTTCCGGTAACAGCATTTATAACAACAAAATTTACAATTTCAGCACCAACCTAATGATATACGGTGTGGAAATAGGAGGCGTTGCAACTCACGTCTCTCACAACTTAATTGCACAAGGGCTTAGCGGCGGCATACGCTTTGCCGGCAATGACCACGTAATCGAAAAAAACGAAATTTATTCGATTTGCCAAAACAGCAATGATTGCGGAGCCATATACGCTGGGCGCGACTGGACATTTCGAGGCAATATCATCCGTTACAACTACATCCATGACTCTTATGGCTACGGGTTGGCGAATGTGGATATCGCCAAAAATATAATTCAGTACACCTACACAGGTGCCAGAGGCGTGTATTTGGACGACGGCCTGAGCGGAACCACTGTATTAGGCAACCTACTGGTCAATGCCGGAAGCAACTCCATTCAATTGGGTAATTGCAGGGACACTGTAGTTGAAAATAACATTATCAAAACCAATAAGTTTGGCTTATGGGTGTCGATGTATAGTCCATATTACAACTGGGACTGGAATCGGGCGTCATTGTTAACCATGCCTATTGATAGCGAATTATGGCAAACTAAATATCCCGAACTGACTCAGCCGATGGCGCACGACACCTGGTTGGAAGGGAATACTATTCAGCATAACGTTGTAATCTCGACGGCTTATAAAGGCTACTCCTTAAGATACCAACTGGCTTCGGAAAGCAATCAAGTAGATCACAATTTAGCATGGCACGCGAGCAGCGACATTCGAGTGGATTATAGAATACCGGATACCGGGGCATTGAAAGGTGGCGCACTTTGGAGCGACTGGATTGCCCAAGGGTTAGAAACCGATAGCTTGAACGAAGATCCTTGCCTAACAATCGTAGGCAGCACGGTTCGATTGACCTGCGACAACTCGCCGATTACCCGACTGGGCATCAAAAGCCTGCCATCCGATATGGGCTTGGCAAAATAAGCTTGAAAAACTGAAGCCTGCGGGTTTTAGGCGCCCGACACGCGAGAACCCTCAGTCCCAGGAACTGCCGCCCTTGTGATCACAAGGGCGCGACAGGGAAATAGTTAGTCAAGAATAGCTGGCACTTGCCCTGGTACCGCGAAGTTAAGCATTACTCCCTTTACAACTATTAGATTTCTCGACCGTGCCACGAAGCGAATCCAGCCACGCACCGTGAACGCCAACAAGGCGATAGGCTTTTCCAGGTAACGGTTCTAACCTACGATTTACTCTGAAAGCCACCGGACGCCGCCACCCAATCCGGTATTGGAAGGCTGTCAATCGCGGCTAAAGCCGCTCCCACGCCACTGACTTTCATTTGCCGGGGGAATACAGCATTTTCAGATCGTCACTCTGAAAGTCACCGAACGGCCGGTAGCCCATCCAGTGTCGGAAGGCTGTCAATCGTGGCTAAAGCCGCTCCCACGCCACTAACTTTCATTTGCCGGGGGAATGCAGCGTTTTCATGACCGTTAGGTCAATGGAACGGCTCTCACCCCAGGGCCTCTATACTACACTGGTACTCAACATCGCGGCCCAATCCCTCTCCTAGCCGTTTGTTTTTTCTTGCGGAGTACGGTTTCATCAAAATTGTTAGACACAGGACAACGCATTATGAAATTTCCGATCCTTAGCTTGACCACCACGGCGTTCATCGTTTTCATCACACCAGCCGCGGCCTTGGATTACTTTGTCGGCCAGAATGGAAACGATGCGTGGTCCGGAACTCGCCAGTTTCCCAATGAATCCGGAAACGACGGCCCTTTCAAAACGCTGGAACGGGCGCAGCAAGCAATCCGGACTGCAAAACAAAGCCGGGGACCTGACGAGACCATTCAAGTCAATATCGCTGGCGGCACCTATTATCTGGACCATTCTTTGCTGTTTAACGACACCGATTCCGGTACGCCGAACCACGAAATCGTCTGGCAAGCTCAACCCGGTGCAGACACGATATTGAGCGGTGGACAAGCCATTCAATGCAAATCAGGCGCCGACAATTTGTGGCACTGTCCGTTTTCGAAAGTACCTGTCAAAACCGACTCTATCGATAGCGACCGGATTCAGGGCAACGCACCGACCTTCGACGTTTATGTCGGTGACCAGCGTATGACCCTGGCACGCTGGCCGGATCAGGAATGGGCGCACATCAAACTGCCATTCGACGACAAAAGCAGTTTTAGCGCGATGGAATCGCTACCACCACTGGGTCAAGATGTCTACGATGCGCAACTGCATATTTTCCCCGGCAACGATTGGTTCGATCAATATGTTGGCGTCGAAACCATCGATAGCACGGCCAACACCATCAAAACCGCGAGTCCCGCGAAATATAAGCTGCAATCCGGCAGACGTTTTTATCTGCGCAATTTGCGCGCACTGCTGAATATGCCAGGTGAATGGTATTTCGACCGCCAAGCCAAAGAGGTCATTTTAATTCCGCCGGAAAAGGCCGGCGCAAACAGCACCCCCGGTACCGCGATAGTTAGTGTTTTACCGAACTTGCTTATTGCCGATCACATAGCCAATGTCAGCTTCAAAGGATTAAAGTTCAAACATAGCGACGACACGGCCGTGATTGTCAAGAATGCCTCGAATGTGCTTTTCGATGGCGTGGAAATAAGTCAGACCGGCAGTAAAGGCCTGGAGATTAAGAGCGGCCGCCGCGTAACCCTGGCGAATAGCAAGGTTCACGATACCGGGACTCAAGGCATGGTGGTGTCCGGGGGAGATAAAAACCTATTACAAGTATCCGGACACACAATACGAAACAATCAAATAGGCCAAACCGGCCAAATATTATTGATGAATCGACCAAGCATCGAAATAAACGGCGTTGGCAATATCGTCACCAATAACTTGCTGGAATATGGGCCTAGCAACGCAATCATTCTTACAGGAAATGATCATTTAATTGAAAAAAATGAAATTCACGACTTTTGCCTGCAAGCGGCCGATTGTGGGGCCATCTATACGGGCCGGGACTGGTCGGCCCGAGGCAATATCATCCGTAACAATTACCTTCACGAGGTGATCGGTTATGGTATGAAGAGTGTGGATATTGCCAACAATCAGGCTATTTACCAATCTCCGAATTATTCGATGGGCGTGTATTTGGATGACGGTGCCAGCGGTTTCGATGTCAGCGGCAATATATTCAAAAACGCAGGATCTGTCGCTATCCACATACATGGAGGAAGAGATAACAAGATTCACGATAACCTAATCGTCACCAATGATTCGGCAATTTGGGTCTCGCAAATGGTTGAAACCTTCAATTGGAGTGAAAATCAAAAGAAATTGGATACATCGCCCTACAAAACGGCACACTGGCAACAAAAATACCCTGAGTTGGCGGCACCTATGACAAACAAAATCTGGCCGGAAGGGAACCGGATAGAGCGGAATGTCGTGGTCAGCAGCAAATCAGATGGCCAAATCTTCCGATACTGGTTACCCACAATGGGTACTGTAATAGGAAATAATATCGTGTGGTCTACCGCCGGCAAGGTCGCTGTCAATTACTTCTTCAGCGAGAAAGGCACGAAAAAATCGATCATTAATTGGCAAGACTGGATTAACCTAGGAGTCGAAAAAGATAGCTCGATCGCTGACCCATGCGTTAGCATTGTTGGCAAACAAGCAGTCTTTTGTGCCGAATCGCCGGCAAAGCGCATCGGCTTTCAAACTATTCCAGCCGATATTGGCTTGATTAAATAATATGGTACAAATTAAGCTTAAATTCCGCGTTCAAAGATTTTCGGCAATTTAATTGATGGTACGCAATTATTCAGCAGTCGGAAGAAGTTAGTTTACTCTTGATCGCGAGCTGACTTTTGCTAGACTCCGAACAGTGACAAGTATATTTACTATGGTAATCGCACTTCAAAGTTCGGTTTTTTGCCCCCCCTCTCCCGTAGGGCAATGCCGTTAAGTTAAGTCGTTCGTGGTGAGCTTGTCGAACCATGAACGGCTTAACCAATCGCCCTTCGACAGACTCAGGACGAACGGTCAATCCTTAGCGTTACGACATTATTGGAGCGAGGAGGTATACGTCGTGGTGAAAACCATTTCGCGACGGCAAATCAATTCCGAGGCCAATACCGATCAACCAACTCGCGGGTAGACCGAATATTGCCTTTGCTGGAAGCACCAAAGACAATCGATTCGATATTCGGCTGGGCACAGACCCATTCGATAGCCTCGTTGGCTGGGATGGCGCCGGAGGCGAATACCGACATCGCGATGGCTCGAAATTTTTTCTCTTTCAAGGCCGTTTCGTAGGCCTCGAATCCGCCGGACATCCTGAATCCTACTTTATTGATATTCGCGCAAACGATGGGATTCTCGACACCCAATTCCTCCAACACATCCAACAGCCTCGGCATATTCATCGTGATAAAGCCGGGCTCGGCGCCGTATCTCGCCTTGACGTGGTTGGCAAATATCCGGAAGGCTTCGTTAAAACCCAGGCCCAGCAAAAAGTCGACGACCACGTTCTGCAAGAAAATCACCGGTGTTTGCAAGCCAGCGAACATTTTCATCTCGGCGTCTATCAATAAAGTGGTGATGCCTTCGATGTCTTTTTTTGCCAATGACATACCGCCACGCATAGCCGAATCCAGGAAGCCTTCTTCCGGCAAGAAGTGTTTGATCGCCCCCAACAAACCGTGATCGGTCATTGCATTGGCGTATTTATGCGCATAAGGCATGCAAGGGTAAAATTTATAATCGGCGTAACGTGTTGGGTTGGCGCGCATGTGGTCGCAAACCAAGGCTATCCGCTCGTGCGTGGTACACATAAAGGTTTTGATGCCTTCGTCGTAGGCATTGTCCAATACCTCGATCACGGCCCCGATGTCCTGAAAACGCATGGCCTGAGCACGCGCCTTTTCTTCCGACATATGATTGACGCCAAAAAATTGATTGTCGCCAAAAAGTAATTGGTCCATCTAATCTACTCCAGCCCCTTCATGGGGTAACTGTTAAAAACGGGTAGCAATTCGTCAAAGGCTAAAAGCGGGCAAATTCCCTGTTTATTACCCCCTCGCTCTGCGGAAAGTTAAGACGAGGAAAACGAACCCACAGTTCGCTAACCTCTTTTCTACCCCAATACCGTTTAGTTAAGGCTTAACCATTCGTCCCGAGCAAAACCGAAGGGCGGGTGATTAAGTCGTTAATGGTTCAACTAGCTCACCACGAACGGCTAAGTTAACGCATACCGCCGTAATCGCGGCTAAAGCCGCTCCTACAACACCGTGCTCAGCCAGCCTGGGCGATAACGATCACAACCAGCCTATCGTCAATTGCTCAAGAACGAAAACAGCCCGCCTTTTTTAGGGGCGGTAACCGGCAAAGCTTCGTCGTTTTTCACCGACGGCCCCTTTTCGGCATCGGCAATCATCATCGCGATCACTTTGTCGGTTTCGGCCGCGCTGGCAAACGAGTTGACGTTTTCGGCACGTTTTTCGGCGATACATTTAACGAAGTAATCCAATTGCGCGGAGTATTCCTCGCCGCGCACATAAAACCAGACTTCTTCCGTCAACGCGGTGGTGTTGTTGACATTCCAGCCTTGTTGGTAACCGGCCGGTATCGTGGCGGTATCGCGCAAATAAACTTGCAACTCCTGGCGGTCCGCGATGATTCTACCCTTGGCCCCCCAAATGCTGAATTTAGTGCTCATTTTGCGGTAAGACTCGTCACTCCAGTTCACCGAGATTTGCGCATTCATACCGCCGGGGTAATACAAGGTACCGAAGACCTCGTCATCGGTCTCCTTAGAAAATACGCTGTTCAAGACACTGCCGCCAACGCCGAGCGGCATGCCGAGATACCAAGTCAGCAAATTCAGCGGGTGCGCCGCATAATCGTAAAGACAACCACCGCCGGCGGTACGCTGAGTTCGCCACGAACTGCCTTTGGGACGCATCACGACCGGGCCGTAAGCCTCGGCCAGAACGTGGGAGATATCGCCGATCAAGTTCATGTCCAGCAAACGCTTGACCTCTTGAAACACACCGACAAATCGGTAATGGTAGCCCACCTGATTGACCAAGCCTTTTTGCGCCGCGATACCGGCCAGTTCCTCGGATTCTTGCGGATTGAGACTGAACGGTTTTTCGCAAAATACATGCAAG
Source organism: Methylomonas sp. MS20 (assembly GCF_050275925.1). Classification (NCBI taxonomy): domain Bacteria; kingdom Pseudomonadati; phylum Pseudomonadota; class Gammaproteobacteria; order Methylococcales; family Methylococcaceae; genus Methylomonas; species Methylomonas sp. MS20. The sequence goes on along the minus strand of NZ_CP189962.1, from coordinate 782,876 downwards.
CCTTTTTCCAATGCCTTGCGAACCATCGGGCCGTGCATGCTGGACGGCGTGGCAATCACCACCGCATCCAGTTCGGCATCCCGCAACATGACGTCGTAATCGCTGAACGTCGGCACCCCGGTATATTTATTCAACACGTCCAGGACGTAGCCAGTCGCGTCGCAGATCGCCGTTACCTGCACATCGGGATGTGCATTAATAATCGCCAGATGCGACAACCCCATTTTTCCCAAACCTACAACAGCTACACGAACCACCGCATTACTCCTTTTCAATTAACTTTTGCTCGCTGAAACCGCCGCATTAAACCAGCCGCGGCGGCCTCGGCGACGAATATAAACGACCACCAATAACGCTTAGCCCTTAACTTAGGCTGTATGATCAGCCTGAATACCCACTCCAATCCCAGCGCGCGTATCCATTCCGGCGCCCACGGCACCGCGCCGGAATGGTAATCGAAGGCCGCGCCAACCCCAACCATCCAGGGCGCGCGAACCCGGTGCAAATGCTTGGCGATCCAGGCTTCCTGCTTTACCAGACCTAAGCCGACCCAAACGATATCGGGCTTGGTCTCGTTGATCATGCGAACGACTTCCTCGTCCTCTTCGGCGGTCAGTTCCCGAAACGGCGGACAGTAGGTGCCGACCACCTGCATTTGCGGAAATTGTTCTTTCAATTTCTCCGCCATTAAATCCGCGACGCCTTCCTTGCCGCCGTAATAAAAATGCCGCCACCCTCTGGACTGACCGTATTCACTGCAATCCAATTGCAAGATCGGGCCATTATAACGGTTGATTTTCAAGCCCCAAAAATAACCGGCCGCGATGACGCCCACGCCGTCGCACAATGAAAAGTTAGCGTTTTGAACGAATTTTAAATGATCCGGGCGGCGCAAGGCGTGATACATCGATTCGGTATTGGTGATCGAGATGTATCGGCCGGTTTCGCCCGCTGAAATCGCCCTAGCCATTTCGGCCAAAACGTCTGCGTGGGGCCCGGTGTAAACGGGCATCCCCATCAACCTGTCTGTAAAGGTTGTCACGACAAAATCCTCTGAATAAATAATTGAGTAACCGCTAGCACGATTAACACGGTTTCTACTCTTATGTCCGATGACCCCAAAGAACAGCCACGAGGAAGAGTTTTTATCCCTATAAGACCGAACTTTCCCAATTCGGCATAAGGTCTGCCACAGAAAACTAGTTCTCGGCAATGTGCCTTATTATACGATTGCCAAACCCAGGACAATTGCCTTAAAAACAGTTTTCCGTTGGGCGCTCTCAGAAGCCAGCAAAACCCTATGGGCAAAACTTGCCCTATTTTTTACGCTCCATCGCCAAACACCGCTCCATGCCGTCAACGAAATGATCGATCATATTCGTCAACGTATAACGACGCGCGGCGGCCAACGCATTGGCGCGTATCCGCTGGTAGGCTTCGGAATCCCCAAGTAGTGTCACAATGGCGTCGGCGTAAGCATCCGAAGCGCCGTTAACGACCAATCCGTTCTCACCGTCCTTCAAATAAGCGATCTCGGGACTATGTCGCGCGTCGGACGTTGTTACCATCGGCAAACCGGCGCAAAACGCATCCAATACGTGCAAGCCAACCAGGCCGGGATTCAATATTACGTCGGCCAGGCGATAATAGGCCGCTTTTTCTACCCCTTTTCGAACGCCCCGCCAATGCAACCACGGGCGACTTTCCGCTGCCGCCTGAATATCCGCCGCGCTAGGCCCGTCGCCAATAATCACCACCTGAAAATCCGGAATCGACTCGCGAATCCGGTCGGCCGCGGCGACCAGATAGTCCAACCGCTTATCCGGATAAAGCGATCCGCAATACAATCCTACGCGACTGGTATCGCCGATACCCAACTCGGCACGAACTTCCCGCAATCTATCATCCGATATCGTCGCCAAATCGGCTTCGAATCGTTCGTTGTCAATCGCATTGTCCAACACGGTGATGCGTTCGGCAGGATAACCGTCCGCGATTAAAATATCCCTGGTCATATCAGTGTAAGCAAACCACCAATCGACGCTATCGACCATGTACTGCTTCCATCTTTCCCGCAAACCGCTCGGTTTCGTAGTCTGAAAGTTACGTCCATGCCCCCAATAGGCTAACTTCGTTTTATGAAACCCACGCAACAGCAACCAGGGATAATTGGACACCAAACGATTTTCCTGCATCACCACCACAAGTTCCGCATCGCGATGCTCCTCCGGATAGGGCTGCCAAAGAATATCCTTGCCCCCGATAGACACGTAACGATTAACGACGACGCTGGCCCAAGGCAAAGTGCCGACATCGCGTTTCTTTTCCTCGCGCTTGGTTGGCTGTCCGTGAACCAAATGCAAATCTATGCCTCGAGCGGCGCTGGCCGAACGCAAGCCTTCGAATAATCCCAAGCGATAATGCAACAACCGATGTTGCAAAATGACGACTTTTTTCATGTCCTATCCAATCGATTAATCAAGTATTGAATTTTTACCTGGTTCGATAACCCAATGCTCGTAACCTCTTTCCGACGAGACGAAACGTCCGGAAGTGATGGATGCTTCGTGCGTATCGATGGTTTCTTGGTCTTTGAAGCGCATACCCACCTTCTGGGCCGGATTACCTGCAACGATCTCATATGGCCCCACATCTTTCGTTACCACCGCCCCAGCCGCGACAATCGCACCGCGAGAAACCGTGACGCCGGACAGAATGATGGCACCATAGCCAATCCAAACATCGGCACCGATCACCACTTTGTCGTTTCGATAAGGATTCGGTGACGATTTGCTGTCTATCCACGGAGAAAACCGAACCGGAATACCAACGCATCGAAAGTCGTGGTCCCGCCGCCCCACCAACGCAACTCGATTCGCAATTAAAACGTAATCGCCAATATCCGCATTGGTTTCCACCAACACATCCTTACCAATATACACACCATTGCCGATGGTAATTTCATTCGGCGCCCAAAAACGACCGCGCGCGCCGATATGTAAGTCTCTTCCAACCCGAGTAATCGACGTTGAGCGCATTAATTTTAACTGTGTTTGTATGCGACGCCCAGCAGCTAATAAATTATTAAACATCTTTGTTTAGCCTGCGGAAATTTTATTTTCAAAAATAAATATAGTTAAACTCACGCCGCGCGCTAAGCAACTGATTGACCGCGTATAAAGTACCTAAAGTAGCCAACCAACACCCTAGCCAAATCAATTACAATATAAAATGGAAAAATATACCTAGGGCAATTATTCCAACCATACCACCACCGCGCGCGTAAATTCGCTGGCGACTTAATATTGGACAAAAAATTTACTAATTTCTTAAAAGAAAATTGATCTCGCACCGCTGTCATACCCGTAGCATCGACATACGAAAATACTTTGCAGCTTTGAAAGACATATGCCGGGTAGCCTGCTCTCCGAGCTTTATGCCCAAAGTCATAATCGGCGGCATAATGCGGCAAATGAACCTCGTCATATAAACCGACTTGGCGAAACACCTGTACCGGAATCAAAGTCCCTCTTCCGGAAACCAGACTAACCAGCATCGCGTTTTCATCACTCGGACAATGGTCTTGAGCGAAATATACCGCCCGGTCTTTAGCTCCCCACCAACTCTGCCGAAATCCTTCTCTAACTCTTTTACCGGTAGCTATGTCGTGAACCACTGACGTCAACAACGCATGCGGATATTTAACTGCTTGAGCGGCCATTTCAGCTAAATAATCCTCCGGCAACTCTGTATCGTTATTTAACGTCAACACAAAGTCATCAGGCTCGGCATGCTGTAACACATATTCAACACAGATATTTATGGCACCGGTCCACCATAAGCTACTATCTGCCTTCAACACCACGATATCTGGAAAAGCCTGCCCAATCTTTTCTGTCGTACCATCGGTAGAGCCATGGTCGCAAATAACAACATTAAAACTTTGAAAACTTTGCTTTTTAATAGTAGAAAGGCATTTTAATGTAAATTCAACGCGATTAAACACAGGAACACAAATCCAAATCTTCATCACTCGATTCCGGTAGCTTTATATTTATTAAAAAACCAGAAAACACAACCACATAAAAACCAAAGAGCGTAACCGACCGTTGTCATTGTTGTATTCATTAATGAGAAGATCAAAAAATACAATATACTAGAAAAAAGATAACTACCGTGCAATTTAAACTCGTCGGTTTTGGCGAGCACATATGCGGCCGTCATTGATCTTCCAATAACCAAAAACAACAAAGCCGAGCCCAAAAAACCTCCGCCCATCAAAAACAAATAGATAAAATTATGGGGATGATAAATATTAAAATCCCTCGGACTGAACTCCGCACGTTTAATTATTTCCTTTAGCTCCCGATACTCTAAGCCGGTAAAAGGACGTTTATCAACCTCTTCTATGACGGTTGTAATAACCGCAGCCCTAACCATGGTAGTTTTTGTAGGCTCGAATGTTTGTTCAACACGGCTTATTAGCTTATCTAACATATTTATGTTCGCAAAACTCTGCATCGCAGTCAAAGCCGCCAGCATAAGCACACCAGACAACCCTATCAATACAAGGTTTTTTATTTTATTTCCTTTAAAAAAGGAAAGCGCCGAAAAAGCGAGCGCTATTGAAATAAAAGCAGAACGATGACCTAACATTAAAATACCCGAAAGCGGTAAAAATGTAAGATATTTTTTATACTCCCAGCAAAAAAGAGCAATTGCACCTAAACCTAAAAGTACATTACCATCACCAAACCCGAGCCTCAGAGTATCCTGCCCCCTCAAGGCCGTCATTGTATCTTTAGAGCCATACAAAAACGGCTGATACAAAGGAAAACATATTGACAACACAATAACAACAACAGTTAATCGTTTAAACTGACTGCCAATACTATAAATAGCCAATGGCAGAAAAAAATAAACCTGCTGAGTATCTGACATGAACATTCGAACCAAGCTATCCAACGGAACATTACTCAAAAACCCGTTGACTAACTTACCCATGTAAAACAGAAAATATAAAACTATCAAAAATATAACAACATTCGCTTCTGCTGAGTCCCGATATACCGCAGTTTTTAAGAAAAACTTCTTTACAAAAAAGATCATCATAAAAACTACCGATACGGCATACAACAAATCAAGTGGAAGAATATTAACACTTCCCAGTGTAAACTTCAGGCTGCCGACAAACTCTCGACTGGCAAGTCCGTTAATGAACAAATATAGCAGCGCCAAATAGGGGATCGCCGTAGGCATAAGAAATAAAAAAACGGCGACAACAAAAAAAATAGCAATCTCGATCATATTAATATCTTATCAACACTGAAAAATATTGTGTTCCATAAAAACCTTACTCGATTCGAACTCAACTCTTCATCAGTGGATTAAACATTAAAAAGACCAACCGACTTTCTAAAAACAGCAAAGCTCCCTCTCAGTCTATACACTGAAATAGAGATATTGAATTTTTTGCACCATTTATAGGCAACCTTTCTCTCTCCTGATCGATCTATATCATCGAGATAAACCGAAGCATTTTCGGATAACTTGCTGTAAAAATAAGGCAGCGCGGGCTCTCTTGCCATTTCAATTTCCTTTCTGTAGGCGGGAGGGCCATCGATCAACAGTAATTCAATATCCGTAACAGCCTTCATGAACTCATTCTCAGCATACCATGAACTCCCAGTTGTATTCGCGCTGGAAATCAGAGGGCAATGCATTATCTCAAATAAATCATCCGGAATTTCGTTAGCCTTAAGTATAGCGGTTAATATCTTAACCCATTCATCATCGTGCTCTATACAAACTATTTTGCGGCTCACTCCATCGGATCGCATTTGACTCAAGAGGCGACAAATATATATTGTAGACAATCCACCGCCCAACTCGACAATTTTGGTTCGCCTATTTACCGCTATATCATTCAAAATCATTTGGAGCGCACCAGGCCTCATAGCAGACCCTGTCCAAGGCACATATCTTCCGTTCAATGGACTTAAAAGCTGAAACCACTTGATGTCCTCTAGCAGCTCCACCCGCCTAAGCATTAACCTAATCCATTTGTTATTGGTTAACACCAGCATAAACAATGTTTTCCAGCTCATAAGTCCTCCGACAATAAAGAATTAGCAAATCTACCCAAGCATCACATTACCACCTGCTTTTTTTAAACCCACCTCGCAATGAGCGAGCAATCTATTAATTATAATTTAATAAAACAGAAACAATCCGCGTTACGCAATACTTTCAAACTCAATAATCATAATTCAAAAAACTATATAAATCTATCGTTCGGCTAGCGTTAACATTCGAATTGTAGGTATTAAAAGCATTCTCGAACATAGAATCGATTTTCTCCTGATTATTCGTCGTTAACGCTAAATCCAGTTTATTCGACCAATCGAGAATATCACCGGACTTCGCCAACAACCCGGCCTTCCCATTCAAAACCATCTCACGAGTGCCGTCGATGTCGCTGGTAATCACTAGTTTTCGCATCGCGCCCGCCTCCAATATGGGTCTGGCAAAATGCGGCTCGGTGAAAGGAGCCGCGACGATATCGACTTCAGCAATATAATCTGCAATATCGAAAATCACGCCCGGAAAAAACACCCGACTTTGTAAACCGTGTTGCTCTATCACCCATTGCAATTCAGAACGCAAATTCTTTTTGCCAACCAGCTTACTCAGTAGCTTTTTGACTGGGTTGCTGTCCGCGTGTTTAGCACCCTCACCAAAAAACACCAATACCGCATCGCGATGCCTATCGGCGACTGCCGCGAACGCTTTCAATAAGGTCAACGCACCTTTCGCCGGCGTGTGCCAACCCAGTATTGCAATGACTTTGGCGGATTCCGAAAGCCCAAGCTTTTGCCTTAAGAACACTGGCCGGGCCTTGCGGTAATCGAACTTATCGAAATTCACGAAATTGGGAATCACGACGCCGCGCTTGCTCGGGCCTATCCGCTTTAACTCGGACTCACATAACCCAATCGTTACATCGGCACAATAAGAGATGATATTCCGCAACACTGAATAGCGTAAGCGGAAATTGCCATATTCCAAAAAGTCCCGCAGGTGCCAAACCAAGGGTATATTCATCGACTTAACCGCCAAGCCTTCTGAAATCAATACCGTGGAGTTCAAATGCACGATATTCGGCTTCTCTGCGGCAATGATTTGCTTCATTGCCAAATAGCCTGGGAGCAATTTTAGATAGTGCCGCGTATAAGTTTTTAAATCGTAATAAAACTTTGCGCCGAATGGATTCAGCGACTGATTTTCGATGGTGCAATGGGGCAGCTTTCCAAGCCGCTTATCTACGACACAACGAATGCCGGCCTTTCGGTAGAATTCCACAGCCGGACCCTCGGTAATAAAGTAAACAACGATGTCGTATTGCTTTCTGACATACTCCAACAAATAGAACAGACTCATCGGAGCCCCACCATTCGCTCCGGAATGCTGGACGTAGAGAATTTTTTTAATCGACATTGCCGACTTCCTTAGCCGGGTTTCCGGCATAAATTTTTGACTGCGCAATATCTCGCACAACTACGGCGCCAGCTCCTACAATACTATTCGCAGCAATAGATACACCTTTTACGATAATTGAATTGGCTCCGATAAATACGTCATCGGATATTTCAACAGGTTTTACGGCGATTTTGACCGGGTCTTTGCAATATCTGCGATTATCCGAAGCCTTTGCATGAAAATCGGTATCGAATATCGACACATTTGCACCTAATAACGCTCTCTTACCGATACTGACGTACTTGGCGGCGCAAATACTCGTACCGCTAAGCCCACAGTCGTCCCCTATCATCAACACTGCCCCCGGCTGCAAAGTTCTAAGAATAACAGGATGATTGACGCCAAGTGCGGTAAATCTTGAGTCGGAGCAAAAAACAACTCTATCGCCGATTATTATTTTCGAATCTTTAGCGATGGAGAATATCGGCATGCCATAGAATTTGCATCCCCTACCCAAAACCACGCCATGCACTCTAGCCAACATTCTGGCCGATATTTGCCAATACCAATATCGAAGCTTTCCGGCGACTTTAAAGAGAATATTCATTTAAATTTTGAAACTTATTGGGCGATAAAATTTTTTATTTCTTCAGGAAATGCAGAATTATAATGTTTATGCGTCCAAATCCCTTCCAACGTAGATAATAAAATTTCCATTCTGCTTCGTTGGGTGTGATGATGCCTAACATAGTCAGCTGCGTTTAAGGCCATCTCCAGTCTTTGCTGTTCAGGCATACTGAGCAACCATTTAACCTTATCGACGGCTTGATTGGGCGTTTTGAAATAATGGCAATGTACCCCGTCCTTCAAGATTTCATCAAATTTCGGCGAATAACCGGAAACGTAAGGGATACCCATTGCGATGGTGTTGAACGGACGATTGGAGTCGTAATATTCGATGTCGCTAAATTGCGGAATACCGATTGCGACTTTGGATGCGTTATATGCATCGACCTGTTTAAAAAAGTCGATAGGCCCTCTGGCACACTGGAACTTGTCCCAGCCTTTTCCATAGAGCGCAAATTTATCTCCGAACTCTTCTTGTAGCGCGGCAATTAACTTGGACCGTTCTTTAGCTCCGGGCGCGGATGCGAAGGGCCGGCGAGATTTCCATTGATTGGCGATCATCACTAAGTCGTTCTGATAATCCCTTTCGGTTTTTATAGGCTCGCCAAATGATACCTCGTCGTATCCGTGCGGCAATAAATAAACATGCCTCGCGCCATGTCTTTTCAAATATTCCGCTACGCGCCCCAGTCCTGAGTTGAAACAAACATCGGTGTACTTAATTAAAGACAATAGACACTTAGGATAGGGCACGACCCAAAAATTGCCGAACGGATCGCCGTTTTCGTTACAGATCGCCGGCTTGGTCGGTAAATCCCTGATCCTTGCCATGATTTGCTCGTTTAAATGTCCGGTCCAGAGTCCATGCCAATAAATTGCATCCGCACTGAAATCTTTTGCAATTTCGTAGACCTTTTCCGCCATGGCATCCCAACCGTGTTCACGTCCGAAAATTCGATACGAAAAGATTTCCAGCGCTTCCAAGCGGCCTTCGGAAAGCATGTCGGCGAAAATTTTTCGTCTAGCTCGTTGATCGCCCTCGGCTGTTTCGACCGGCAGATACAGCAGCCTGAGTTTTTTCATCATCAATATCCTTTCTTTAATATTAAGTTTGCCATTCGTGCCGTTTTACTTGCCGCGGATCGACCGGCTAAAAACTCTCGAATGATTGCTCTAAAATACCGCGCCGGGCCGAAAACAATAAAAGTCATTAAGCCGATACCACCCAACGCGGCCTCGGCCGGCAATAAGCGAAAAGCCCCAATCCAAGCGAATTTGTTTTCCAACAAGTAAATCAGCGCCGCAACCCATGCTCCGCAGGCCAACTGAGACCCCAGAATTTGAAGATGCGTGACGACTTTAATTTTTAGTTTGTATCCCAGAATCAGGATATATGCGGTAAAGCGCAGCCAGTAATAGCCTGTCAAGACCCACAGTATCATCTGTAATTGATGATTTACCGCGTAATACAACATCGCTGGTATCGACAAGATCAGCAAATAGATTTGCAGCCGAATTTGCATGGACAGCACGCCCAATGCGCTGCATGCGGTAGCCGCCACGCTGGCCAGCATTTCTATCGGTACGAATAGAGCCGACATGCAAACGAACGGGACCGCCGACTGCCAATTCGCCCCCAATAAAACGTCGACTAATTGCGGTGCGGCGGCATACATGCCTGCGCCGACCGGAATCAGGAAGAAGCCGGTCATCGTCAGGCTTTTCAAGTAAAGTTGCGCAAATAAGTCTGGTTGTTGCTGATAGCGGGAATAGGCCGGCAACAATACGCGGGTAATCGAAACCAAAAGATTGTATGCCGGCAGGGATATAATATTACGGCTTCGGTTCCACAAGCCCAGTTCCGCCGATTCAAAGAACTTGCCGACCAGAATGTGGTCGATATTCGAGCCGACAAACGTCATAAAGCTGGCTACCGAATACCCTCCACCAAAGGTTAATATATGTTTGTACGCGGACATTCTTAAGTTAATGCGTAACGTGTGTTTGGTCTTAAAGTAGCAGGCGATCAGCAAAATCAGCGATTGGCTTAGGTTCGCAATCGCCAAGCTGTACACCCCATAACCTAAATAAGCTAATACGATACCAATGAGTCCGTTGGAGATTAAATAGTTTACGGTCTCCAGTATCGATAAATATTTGAATTGCATTCGCCGCTTGATCAGTCCAGTGGATGTCGCGGCGGCACCGATCAGTACAAAATTAAAGGCCATCAACTGGATGACAGGCACCAGCTTAGGCGATTCGAAAAAAACCGACAGCGGCTCTGCCAGCCAAACGGTAACCGCACAGAACACGACGCCGGTCACGAGCGAAAACCAAAACGAAGACTGAATATCCGCGTCGTCAATTTCGTCTTTTTGCTGAATGGCGGCAGACAATCCAAAGTCCGAAAAATATCCGCCGAATTTAACGGCAACTAAGGCTAGCGCCATTAACCCGAATTCTTCCGGCGTCAACAATCTGGCCATGACGCCCAGCACGGCCAACTGGGAAACGCCTTTGATTACCACTCCAAGATAATTCCATTTAACGCTATTTAATATGCTCATTTAATTCGTTGAAAATCAAAAACTCAAATCGCTTGCCGACTCGCCTTGTTTCAAACCGGTTTTACTCCGGCCGCTATACGTCGTTCGACTGCGATTTATATTTTCTTGCCATCTTCGCATCACGGATTGAATTGACCTCTTCCTGTTAGAATTTCCAGCGGCTTTAAATAATCGTCCGCTCGCTTTCCAACCTAAATCGCTGTTCGACTACGAATGACATCAACCGACCATCACCCCATATATCAGACTCGCTTATTGCCTAAAGTCCTCTGCGCCGTTCTGCTCGGACTGGCGACTATTGGTTATTTCAATCGGTATCCGCAAGTTTTGAGCGCCGGCCCGGAACTTCTGGCAAACCCGAATTTCCTTGACGGGCTATCCCATTGGTCGTGGTCCCGTGACGGTGTTCTAGCCTTTAAACAGGCGGATGAAGCCACTCGCTCACCAACCGATGCTTCGGTTTCGGCCGTCAGCAATACACCCCGTAGCGGCATTGCTCTAAGCAGCGATATGGGCGACAAAATTATCTCAATCAATCAGTCGCTTCCACCTTCCGCGCCCGGAACATTATTGCAACTTTCCGCAACCCTCAAAGTGGAAAACGTCGTCAAGGGACCGCTCGACTGGGAAATCGCGCGTATCGTACTCGTGGCTTATGACCATTCCGGGAAACCGCGCTACGACCGTCCACATGTGCTGGCATCGCTATTCGGCACTTCCGATTGGACCCAACATCAACGGGTATTTCAAGTCAGCCCGGATACCACTAGTCTGCAAGTCAGCGCCCAATTGGTGCATAGTCGAGGGCGCTTTCTGGTTACAGGACTCAATTTGCACGCTGTACAGTTAAATCCTGAATTCGCCCGCTACCGTTCTGTACTCTTCGCGGCCTGGCTGGCCCTCGGTTTTTGGATTGGCTGGCCCTTTGTTATGAATCGTTTAAACACCCCGTCGAATCGCTTGGTGTTGCTGGCAACTTTCGGCATTCTGGCCGGGGTTTTGATGCCTGAATCGCTGAAGGAAATTCTCGGCGAAACCCTATGGCCGGCCGCCGCTTTGGCACCACACGGCGATCACGCCGAATTTGTACAAACGTTTAATTTGGATTTTTCGATTCCGATCATCGATATTTACAAACTGGGCCATTTTACGATGTTTGCGTTACTCGCCTGGGCCATAGGCGCCAGCAACCGGTTTCGGCCGATTTCCGCCAGCCGGTTTTTCTTGATGAGCCTGTTCGCGACCAGCAGCGAGATCTTACAGCTATTTATCCCGAGCAGAGGACCGCAACTGGGCGACATCTTTATCGACTGCATTGGTATCGTTTTCGGTTTAGCGATATCCGCGTTGTGCGGTTTGCTGTTCTACCGGCGGGGAAACATTTAATACGCCTGCTCCCCGACAAAGCCCTTGAAGACGGTCATGAATACGATCTTGATGTCCAGCCACAGCGACCATTGGCGGATGTATTCCAGATCGTAGTGAATTCGGGCCTGCATTTTGTCGATGGTTTCGGTTTCGCCCCGGCAGCCGCTGATTTGCGCCAAGCCGGTGATGCCGGGTTTCATTTTGTGGCGCAGCATGTAACCCTGGATTTGCTTGCGATAGTATTCGTTATGAGCAATCGCGTGCGGACGCGGGCCGACCACGGACATCGTGCCCCGCAGGACGTTTAGAAACTGAGGTAATTCGTCCAACGAGGTACGCCGTAAAAACGCGCCCAGCGGCGTGACCCGACTGTCGTTGGCGGTGGCTTGCTTGACGGTGTCGCCGTTTTCGCAGACCGACATCGAGCGGAATTTCCAGACTTCGATCGGCTCGCCCTTTACGCCGTAACGCAATTGTTTGAAGATGACGGGACCGGGCGAAGTGACCTTGACCGCGAGCGCAATCAGAAGCATCGGAATCGCGATCAGCGGCAAAATCAGCGCGCACAACACCAAGTCTTCCAGACGTTTGGCCATACCGTCCAACACCGAATTGAGCGGGGTGTCGAACACGCTGACTACCGGGATACCCTTGACGCTGCTGAGTTTGGATTGCATCAGGTTGAAGGTGAAAAAATCGGGAACGATATTCACCGACACCGTACTGTCGGCCAGTTCGCGGATCAACTGATTGATCCGTACTTCGGCGCGGAGCGGCAGGGTAATGTAGATATGGTCGATCTCGCCGCGCTGACTGCGCTTTAACAATTCCTTGAAATCGCCGGTAATGTCGTCTTCTATCAACTCGCCTTGCTCGCGGCGTTGCGGGTTTTCGACGCGATCGTCAAAGTAGCCGGCAAAATGGTAGCCCAACCAGGGCATTTCGGTCAGCGCGATATTCAAGCGCTTGCCGAGTGGATTGGCACCCAATATCGCGTAATAACGGACATTCAAACCGTGCAAACGCAGAAACGACAATGTCGCTCGCCGAAGCGTGTGCACCAATATAATGCCCAACGGCACCAGCGGAAACCACAACTCGAGCACTTGCTTGGAGAATTCGAAATCCGGCTCCAGCAAGTACACGCCGCTGGACACCACCGCAAACGAGCCTATCCACGACAGTAAAATCCGCAATGCATCGTCGAACATCGGGTCGCCGCGCCAACCGTGATAGATCTCTTGATGTTCGGCGAAGATACCGAACAACACCGTACAAGCGATGAAGAGGATCAAATACTCGCGCGTGAAAGGGATTTGATAGAGCTCCAGCGACGCAAACATCGACACAAAAATGATCCCGGTATCGATGGCGCGTTTAACCCCTTGCATTTCAGGCCGCAAGGGACGGATAAATCCTTTTGAGCGAAGTTGGTTCATATCCAGAAGTTATAGACTATTCGTTGAACATCCGATTGATCCGCGCTGATCCAATAATTTATCAGCACTTTATTTCAGCCCCATGAATCTAGGCTCCCTACCCGACTATCGATTCGGCCTTTCGGTGTTTTAAGTCGTTGCAAACACTGATAGGCCGCTTCTATACGCCAGCCGCTCGATGCGGCGACTGGATTCAAACGTAACTGTCAGCAAAATGCACACCAGTTATCCCTGCTAGCCGGGAAGCCCCCGACGATTGCCATACCTCTAAACGCTGGTTCCACTCGTGGCCCACCGCAGCAATGTCAAGCGTGACCGAACACACCATCCCGAGTGCGCCTTAAGGATACACCGATAAGCCAATCTTCATCAGGCACAACACGCGCTAAGTGCCCAGTGTCGAGTTTTTTGCCGACCATCACATAGCGTTGCAACCGCACCATCTTGGTTCATCATCACGCCGACAAAGTCGCAAAACGCCTTTCGGCGATACCTTTAGCCTGCTAATCAATGCTTTACGACTCCCCGGCCCGAATGCGAACATTCCCGCAGCCGTAAACAAACGGCCGATTTATACGCGAACGGCATTCCGATCTGTCGTTTTTAATGACATCCTAATGTTTTCGTCATCGGTTACCCCACTTTTCCAAGTTAATAATGATGCAAAAATCCATTCCGTGAAAGTTTTTCCAGGAAAAGTTCCGTCGCTTGTTCACGTCACGCTCGGAAAACGGTCACGAATTCGGCCTACACCGCATTGGATAAATCGCAGGAAAGCCTCGCGCGGCTTAGTCATTTTGTTCCGCCCTTCCCGCGCGGACACGGTGTTTGCGTGTTTATCCCCGCCCAGGCCTTTGAAGGGCCAGCAAATGCTCCCAATTTAAATCCGGCTTGCGGTTAAAATCTCGCCGTTAACGTTAATTCGGACTTCTCATGTCAAATACCTTTATCTCTCAAAAACCCATTCCTCCTCGCGAACGCCTGATCATGGCGCTGGACGTCGCCAGCATCGCCGAAGCCCAAGCCCTGGTCGAGGAACTGGGCGATTCCGTGGTGTTTTATAAAGTCGGTATGGAACTGTTTATGTCCGGCGACTATTTCGGCTTTATCGAATGGTTGAAGGCGCACGACAAGAAAGTCTTCGTGGACCTCAAGTTTTTCGACATACCCGCCACCGTCGGGCGAGCGATCAAAGCCCTGAGCAGCAAGGGCGTGGACCTGGCAACGATACACGGCAACGATTCCATCATGGAAGCCGCGGCCGAAGCCAAGGGCAATCTGAAGGTCTTGGCGGTGACGGCGTTGACTAGCCTGGACCGGGGCGATTTGGACGACTTGGGCTTTCAATGCGACGTGCGCGAACTGGTGCTGTCGCGCGCCAAACGGGCACTGCAAATTGGTTGCGACGGTATCGTGTCGTCGGGCATGGAAGCGGAATTGATTCGCGCCCAGTTGGGCGACAAGTTATTGGTGATTACGCCGGGCATACGGCCGGTCGACAACCGGGAAGACGACGACCAGAAACGGGCGGTCAGCGTCGAACAGGCCATCCAAAGCGGCGCCGATTATTTGGTGGTGGGCCGGCCGATCCGCGACGCCGCGGACCGCAAAGCCATGGCGGAAAAAATACAGCGGCAAATTGCGGCTCAGTTTGAATAAGCAGAGAGGCAAACCGAGGTTTGCACTCCGGTAGGGTCTGTTCGAGTCGCTGTGCGGAGTGCAAATCTCGATTTGCCGTGTTCGCGGGTTGGCTGGCGTTTCGTTCGACGGCAAAAGACGGCATAATGGTAGAATTTTTTGATAGCCGCTTCCCATCCGCGCCATGAAACCAGCTCCCAATATCTATCTGATCGGCCTGATGGGTGTCGGTAAAACCACGATAGGCAAGCAGGTCGCGAAAGCGATGCAATGGCCGTTTTACGACAGCGACAAGGTCATAGAAGAAACCACCGGCACCGACATCCCGACCATTTTTGCCTACGAAGGCGAGGAAGGCTTTCGCAACCGGGAGCAGGCGATGATTCGCCAATTGACCGGACTGGACGGCATCGTGATGGCAACCGGCGGCGGCTCGATACTGCGGCCGGAAAACCGCGAGGCCCTGAAAACCCGAGGCTTTGTCGTCTATTTGCATTGTTCGATCGACAAAATCCTGCACCGCACCAAACACGATACTCAGCGGCCGCTGCTGCGCACCGAAAATCCGCGCCAGCGTTTGCAGGAACTGTTTGCCATCCGCGATCCTCTGTACCGGGAATGCGCGGATTTTAGAATCGATTCCGGCATGTTGCCGGGCAAGACCGTCGTCAAAACCATTTTGCAGCAATATCAAGCCGCCCTGGAGAACCATGAAAGAGCTGCGAGTTGAACTCGACAAGCAACGAAGCTATCCGATTTATATCGGCGCCGGCCTGCTCGGCCAAGCCGAGCTGCTGACCCGGTACATCCGTTCCAAGCAGGTCGCGATCGTCAGCAACGACACGATCGCGCCGCTGTATCTGTCCAAGGTCTTAGCCGGGCTTGGCGATTACCAAACCGAAACGGTCATCTTGCCCGACGGCGAACAGTACAAAACCCTGCAATATCTGGAAAAGATTTTCGACGGGCTGCTGGCCAACAAATTCAGTCGCAATGCCACGCTAATCGCGCTGGGCGGCGGCGTCATCGGCGACATGGGCGGTTTCGCGGCGGCCTGCTACCAGCGCGGCATCGCCTTCATCCAGATTCCGACCACCTTGCTGGCGCAAGTCGATTCATCGGTCGGCGGCAAGACCGGCGTCAACCATCCGCTCGGCAAGAACATGATAGGCGCGTTCTATCAGCCGCAATGCGTGATCGCCGACGCCGACGTGCTCGATACCCTGGACGATCGCCAATTGTCGGCCGGCTTGGCCGAAGTGATCAAATACGGCTTGATCCGCGATCCGGAGTTTCTGGACTGGCTGGAAGCCAATATGCCGAAGTTGCTGGCCCGTGACAAAGCCGCCTTGGCTTATGCGATCGAACGCTCCTGCGCCAATAAGGCGGCGGTAGTCGGCGAAGACGAATTCGAAAACGGCGTACGGGCCACCTTGAACCTGGGCCACACCTTCGGCCACGCCATCGAAACCGGTTGCGGTTACGGCCAATATCTGCACGGCGAGGCGGTGGCGATAGGCACCGGCTTCGCGGCCGACTTGTCGCGCCGGCTGGGTTATCTGAGCGATGCCGATGTCGCGCGCGTGCTGGCCATTTTGCACGCCGCCGGCCTGCCGACCCGGCCGCCGACCGAGATGAGCACCGAGCAATATCTGGACTTGATGGCGGTGGACAAGAAAAACGTCGACGGCAAGATTCGGGTGATTTTGTTGGAAGCGCTCGGCAAGGCCTTGTTGCCGATCAGCGTGGAGAGAGCGCCGTTGCAGGCAACCTTGAACGCTTATGCCGGATAACGAAAATCTGACTTACAGCTACCAAAAGCGCACGCTGGATCATAGGCCCGAGCGCAGCCTATTGACGCCGGAGCGCGCCCAAAAGCTGGACTTGTTGGTGCATTTGCTGAGCAATCTGCAGCAAGCCCTGGTCGTCTGCGGCCCGCCGGGCATCGGCAAGACCACGCTGCTGGAAGCCTTGCAACAAAGCCAGCGCGACCAGTGGCAACTATCGTTGTTGCGGGCGTCCGCCGCATCCAGTTTCGAAAGCATCGTTCACGAGTTGCTGCGCAGCCTGAACATCGATAATCTGGCGGCCAGCTTCGATTTAACCCGGCTGCGCGAGGTTTGCGGCAAGCAGGCGGTGGTGCTGTTGATCGACGATGCCGGCCATCTGATGCCGGGGCTGATCACGATGTTGATCGAATTCGCCGATTCGCTGCCGGGCCTGCATCTGGTATTCGCACTGAGCCACGACCAATTCAGCATCAAGGCCGGTACCGACCGGCGCATCGAAGACGCCCACGTCATCGAACTGCCGCCGCTCAAGCAGCGCCATTATCGGGATTTTCTGCAAAACCTGTCGGCCCAACCGGGTTCCGCCATTTCGTTCAACGCGGTCACCGACCCGTTGATCGAAGCGCTGTACCTGGAAACCCACGGCATTCCCGGCCGGATACTCGAAGAATTGCCGAAACTGGCCGAGCAACAAGGCCGGACCGGCGCGCGTTGGGGCTTGTGGCTGGGAGTCATCGCAGTGATCGCCGGCACCGGGGGTGCAATGGTTTGGTTGTGGCCGAACAATGACGAGAAAACCCTCGTCGCCGCGCCGTCCCTCGGCAAGCCGACGAGCCAAGTGCTACCGGCCGAGCCGGTGAATCCACCCGCCCAGGCCCCGGCTGAAACGCCGGCACCGGCATCCAAACCGCTTACGGAGACCGCACCGGTCGCTCGGGCCGGCGAGCTTGCCGCCGACGCGGCAAAACCGGCGCCGTTGCCAACACCGCAATCCACCCAGCCGCTTCCAACTCCGCCGCAAACGACTAAAGCCGCGCCGGCCGAAAACGAACCAAACGCCGTGCAAACCGCGTCGGCACCCGTGCCAGCGCAGCCCGCATCCGATGCGGCACCCAGCCTTCCCGCACCGATTGCGGCAACCACTGCGGCGACTCCGCCCGTTGCGCCGCCGACACCGGCCGTGACGCCGACGGTTCCGAGCAAAACCGAATCCGCGACGCCGCCGGTCGTCGCCGGCAAGCCGCCCGAAAAGCCGGCGAAACCGGCCAAGCCGTCGGATCAGGGCGATAGCGACTGGATTGCCGCTCAACCGGGCACTCATTACACGCTACAAGTCATGACGCTGTCGAATAAAGCCGGCCTGCCGCGCTTTTTCAAGAAATACGCAGAATACAGCGAGAGTCTGAAGTACTACACGATTCACCAAGGCGACCAGGAAAAGTTCGTGCTGATTTACGGCTCGTTCGCCAGCCCGGCCGAAGCCAATCAGTTTAAAACGCTGATGCCCGGCGAATTTCAAAACGCCCAGCCGATCCGGTTCAAGGCCATTCAAAAAGACGGCAAACGCTGATCACTCACCACCTTCTCACCGATGACAACAATAGAAAACGACATATTCCTTAGAGCACTGTTAAAGCAACCGGTCGAACGCACCCCGGTCTGGATGATGCGCCAAGCCGGCCGCTATTTGCCCGAATACCGCGCTACCCGCGCCAAAGCCGGCAGTTTCATGCAACTGTGTACCAACCCGGAACTGGCTTGCGAAGTAACCCTGCAACCTTTGGAGCGCTTTGGCTTCGATGCCGCCATCCTGTTTTCCGACATTCTGACGATACCGGACGCGATGGGCTTGGGTTTATCCTTCGCCGAGGGCGAGGGCCCGCAATTCGCCCATCCGATCCGCACTGCCGACGACGTCAAGCGCCTGCCGATTCCCGATCCGGAAACCGAATTGCGTTACGTCGTCGACGCCGTGCGTCTAATCAAATCCAATCTGCGCAACCGACTGCCGCTTATCGGCTTTTCCGGCAGCCCGTGGACCTTGGCGACTTACATGGTGGAAGGCAAGGGCAGCAAAAGCTTTCAGAAAGTCAAAAGCATGATGTTCGAGGAACCGGCCTTGATGCATCAAATGCTGGACAAACTGGCGCAAGCGGTGGCCGCGTATTTGAACGCCCAAATCGCCGCCGGCGCCGACGCGGTGATGCTGTTCGACACCTGGGGCGGCATGCTTAGCCATGACGATTATCTGGAGTTTTCGTTGAGCTACGCCCGCCAGGTGCGGGAACTGCTGAACACCCAGCGCGACGGCCGGCAAATCCCGACCATCTTGTTCACCAAGGGCGGCGGCCTGTGGCTGGAAACGATGGCCGACACCGGCTACGACGCGCTGGGTTTGGATTGGCAAACCGACATCGCCAACGCCCGCGCCCGCGTCGGCGCCAAGGTGGCCTTGCAAGGCAATATGGACCCCATTACGCTGTATGCCAAGCCCGAGGTGATCCGCGCCAAGGTCGGCAAGATCCTGCACGACTTCGGCTACGGCACCGGCCACGTGTTCAATCTCGGTCACGGCATTTTGCCGGACATCGCCCCCGAGCACGTCAAGGCGATGGTCGATGCCGTGCGCGAATTCAGTCCGCAATACCATCGCGCCGGCTGATGTGGTTTCAAAAGCGCCTGCAATTGGCGGCCAAACCGCGTGGTTTTCATCTGGTCAACCGGGAGATCGTCAACCAGCTGCCCGAAATTCGCGAACTGGAAGTCGGCCTGCTGCATTTGTTTTTGCAACACACCTCGGCCTCGTTGGCGATCAACGAAAACGCCGACGCCGATGTGCGCCGCGACCTGGAAAGTTACTTTTCCCGAGCGGTGCCGGAAAATGAACCTTACTACCGTCACACCCTCGAAGGAGCGGACGACATGCCCGCCCACATCAAGACCGTGATCCTCGGCAGCTCGCTGACGATACCGGTCGGCGACGGCCAATTGGCATTGGGCATCTGGCAAGGGATTTATTTATGCGAACACCGCAATCACGCGGGGCCGCGCACGATTATCGCAACGCTGAATGGCGAATGAAGAGGCTCTTATGAAAATAGCGAAAATTTCCGTTTTAACGCTGGCTACGATGTTCAGCGGTCTGTTATTCGCCGAGGAATCCAGCCAACCCGAAATGACCGTCTACCGCAGCCCAACCTGCGGTTGCTGCGGCAAATGGCTGGAGCATGCCGAAAACAGCGGCTTTAAAATCAAGGACGTGATCAGCTCGGACATGGATCAAATCAAGGCCCGTTACGGCGTGCCGGAGAAATTGGCGTCCTGCCACACCGTCGTCGTGGACGGCTACGTGATCGAAGGCCACGTCCCGGCCGCCGACGTGCAAAAATTGCTGAAGGAAAAACCCGCCGTCGCCGGGTTGGCCGCGCCCGGCATGCCGATGGGCAGCCCCGGCATGGAAATGGGCGGCCGCCAGGATGACTACAAAGTCGTGTCTTTCGATAAGGATGGGCATTACGCAGTTTATGCCGAACACGGTAACGGTCGCTGATCGGCTGGCACGGCAAACCCGCCCGGCTTTTACCAGCCCGGTTTAAGCCTAGCTAAACACCGATAACCGAGAGTGGACCTCAAATCAAGAACGCCAAGTCTTGTGTTCTGACGCGGCTGGATTCGGCGTCCTCCGTCGGAATGAGGGTGTCGTAAAAGTCGAAACAGAACCCTCTCCCCAACCCCTCTCCCGCAAGGAGAGGGGCTTTTACGACACCCTCCGAATGACGGAATATCGTTATCAAATCGCAAATTTAGGTTTTTTGATCCCTTCATCCCGGCCACCTCTCGCCGGGCGGGGGTATTGCCCACTCCTCCGGCCATGTTGAATATCCGCCATTTCGCCAATACCATCGTCGGCAAGCCCGGCAATATCGGCGTGCGCACCGAGCGCATCATCCGCGCGCTGTCGGCCCAAGGCGATAGCGGCTATTGTTTGTCGCGCCAAGCTCAACTCAAATCGCCGGGCTTTGTCTACCGGGACATGGGCTGGCTCGGCCATCTCCCGAGACTGTTGAACGCCACCCGAATTTATCTGGCCCCCAGCTTTAATCATCGCTATCCGGACGTCAAATTGTTCGAGTGGTTCGCGGCCCGCCACTGGCAAGAAGCCAGCGCCGGACCACGGCCGATCGCCCACGTCTGGGACGCCTGCCCGCGATTGCTGACGGCATTGAAGACGGCTGGTATTCCGGTCCTGTTGGACATACCGGTCGCACCGACCGCGTATTCACTGCGCATCGCCGAGCAATACGACCTCGATTTTCTGATGACCCATCGCAGCATGCTGGATTTCGAGCAAGCCGCGTGCGAACTGGCCGACTTGATTGCCGCGCCATCGTGGTTCGTCGCCGAGGAATTGCAACGCATCGGCGTGACGCCGGACAAAATCCGCATTGCCGAATTCGGCGTGGACCCGCCTTCCGGCCCAACTAAGCTACACCCGCCCAAAAGCCCCGGTGCTCCGCTGGACTTCTGCTTCGCCGGCAACATTAACCGCCGCAAGGGCGTCGATCTGCTGCTGGATGCCTGGCGCGATCCGGCCTTTGCCGGCGACAGCCTGCATTTGTGCGGCCGGCTGTATCCCGAAATCGATGTCGCGGCCGCCACCAACCCGGTACTGACGCCGGGTTTCGTCAACACCTTCGAATACCTGCCGAATTGCGATGTGTTTGTCTTTCCCAGCTGGCTGGAAGGTTCGGCCAAGGCGGTGTTCGAGGCCATGGCCTGCGGACTGCCGGCCATCGTCAGCGATGCGTCCGGCTCGGTGGTGCGCGACGGCATCGACGGTTTCGTGATCGCGGCCGGCGACCGCGACGCGTTGCGCGAGCGGATGCTGTGGTTC
Organism: Methylomonas sp. MS20; assembly: GCF_050275925.1. Classification (NCBI taxonomy): domain Bacteria; kingdom Pseudomonadati; phylum Pseudomonadota; class Gammaproteobacteria; order Methylococcales; family Methylococcaceae; genus Methylomonas; species Methylomonas sp. MS20. Next base: position 761,071 of record NZ_CP189962.1, on the reverse strand, counting down.
AAGACCCATCCCGAACAAATCCGCGCTATGGGCGACAACGCCCGCGCCCGAGCGCGCCAATTCAGTTGGGACGGTTACGCCGCCAAAGTCATCGAGCTGTATCGGGAACTCGCCGACCGCGCCCACGCTTGCGTCGCTCCGATTGACAAGGCCGCCCGCTAAGTGGAGAATCCGCCGGCTACGCGGGGAGCTAGCCCGCTCAATCCATTGACCTATCACCCGTGTTCAGCAAATTAAAGTCTCTTCGCGAATATTTCCGAGTCTTTCTGGCCGACAACCGCCTGCTGTTCGCCGGTATCCGCCAGCGGCGCGGCGCCAACGCCAAGGAATATTTGCTACGCCGTAACATTCATCGGCTGGAAAAAGGCTTGCGCAACCCGGAATGCCGGATTCCGTTCGGACAAGCCTATGCCGGCCAAACCGAACGCGACTTCGAAACCTACCGTTCGCAATTGCCGCCAGCCATCGCCGATTGGGGCGACCACGTCCTCGCCGAATATCGGCAACGACACGCCAATCCGGCGCTGCCGGTCGAAGCGCCGGCCGACGTCGCGATCCCGCTCGATGCACCCGACTACGCCAGCTTGCGCGCCGCCTTCGCCCAACGCACCAGTTGCCGGCATTTCATCGCGCCTGCCCCCGCCGGCGACGCCATCGCCGAGATCCTGCACGACACTCGCCATATACCGACGTCGTGCAACCGCGAAGCGTACCGGGTACTGATCGTCGAAACCCCGGAAAAACGCGACTGGCTGCTGGCAAACAGCATCGGCCTGACCAATTTCACCGGCGTCGAGCATTGCACAGTGCTGGCCTTCGTCGCCGATCTGGCGGCGGTGAACCATCCGCGCGACCGCCACGTGCCGGTCATGGATTGCAGCTTCGCCTCCTTGCTGTTCGCGCTGGCCGCGCAAAGCCGGGGCTTGGCCACTTGCTATTTGAACTGGCCGATCCGCCCAAACACCGATCGCCAATCCCGCGCCGTTCTGAATTTACCCGCCACCCAGAAGATCGTATTCTGTCTGTTGGTCGGCCACCAAAACCCCGCGCTTTCCAGCGGTAAGTCTCCGAAAAGCGGACGCATTTGCAAGGTTTGATCGTGAAAAAACAGGTATTGCTGACCGGCTTCGGCTACGAAAATTTCGGTTCGCGGCTGATGTTCGAAACCGTCGCCCATCATTTACTGGATGGCGCGGCGCCGGTCATCGAAATGCCGCGCGGCTCGCAGTGGCACGCCTGGTACCGGGGCTATTTCTTGATGCCGAACGCGCTGATCCGTCGTGGCTTGGACCGATGGTGCGCGCGACTGGCGCCGGGCCCGTTCGCCCGGCTCGGCTTTAAAACGCTGACCGACATCGGTACGGTGCTGGACATCAGCGGCTATTTGCACGACCACGCGAATGCGCCGATGCTGATGAACAATAAGTTGCATTTGCTGCGGCTCGCCAAGTCCGCCGGCGCCAAGATCGCGTTTTTGCCCCATTCGCTGTCGATTCAGCAAGCTGCGCACCGCCCGATTTTCCAAGGACTCTATGCCTTGGCCGACATCGTGTACGCCCGCGACGCGCATTCCCACGCCGCCGCCGCCGCGCTCGGCCTGCCCCAGCCCATCGGCCTGCCCCAGCCCATCGGCCTGTGCTCCGACTTCGTATTGTGCCACCCCCGGCTGGCCACGTTCGAAACCGCGAACGACCCGGCAGCGCGCGACGTGCTGCTGGTGATTCCCAACTTTAAATCGCAAACCGCCGACATCGTCGCGGCCGCCCAACGCATGCTGAGCGCTCACGGAGACGCAATCCGGAAAGTGGTCATCGCGTCGTTTTATACCGGCGAGAAGGCCGCCTACCTCGAAGAAATCCGCGCCGCGCTCGCCGGTAGCGTCGAGGTTAGCATCGCGCCCGATCCCGAAGCGGTTTGGGACTGGTTGCCGCGAGCGCTGATTTGCGTATCGGCACGCTACCACGGCTGCTGCCTGGCCTTATACGCGCAGGTCCCCTTGCTGACGGTCGGCTGGTCGGAAAAATACGAATCGCTGCTGCAAGCTTGGCAATATCCTCTGAATATAGCGGACGGCGACACCGTCGAAGCCGGGCGCGCGTATTATCGGGGCGCCTACCGGCAAAACCGCGCCGAGAAACTGAACGAAGTCCGCGCAATGTTTGCCGAGTTGCGGGCGCGTCTGGCGAATGCGGACTAGACCGGCATTGGCGGGTTCCGCCTACACCGGCGAAACCCGCCACGACAGTATTTGGTAGGACCGGATGCCGGCTCCGTCCCGCCCCCATCGCGCCCGAACCCGCGCGGTAGTCAAACCGATCTGGCTGCGCCTGCTCAGCGTTGCCTCGCAAGGCCTGTTTTTATTGGTCATGCAATGGCGCTGGCCGTTCGCGGAAATCGGCGAATATATGAGTTTGCTGGCCTTGTTCAATCTGTCAACCTTGCTGACGGCATCGGGACTGGATAAGCAATTGATCCGCCGCCGCGCGGCATTGTCGCTCGATAAAGCCGCCAGCGACGCGTTGATCGATCGCGCCGCGACTTATGCCGGTCTGATCAGCCTAGCGTGGGCGGCTGGTCTGTTCGCCACTTTGTATCCGGAACCCTTATCCGCCGGGTTTTGGTCTATGTTGCTGTTCTGTGTGGCCGGTTGCGGATTTCGAATTCACGCCGCCAAAATCGCCGATCCGGAGCGTTACGCCGAGTTGCTGGACGCGCAATTGGCGCAGGGAACGGCGTTACGCCTGGGCTTGACCGCCGCGCTGGTTTGGTACGGCGACGCGCTGCAAATCGTCACGCTGGAATTATTGGGCGGCTGTTTGAGCAACTTGCGAATCTGCCGTTACTATCGGCTGAGCGTCAATCTGTCGTTACGCCGACTCGACCGCGACTTGGTCTATCAAGCGATGACGCTGTTTTTCTCCAAATTGCTGCAACAGTTAGGCGTGCGCTACTTGCTGCTGATTCCGGCCGCGCAAGCCGATTTCGGCAGCGCCGGCCTGTTCGGTTATTTGCAAAAGGTCTGCGGCCTGGTGACCAACATCGCCGACTTTGTGCTACAACGCCTGCATGTCCGTCACGGCCTATTCCGGCAAGATCGCGATTTGGGCGATCAATACCGACGCGGAGCCCGCTGGGTGCTGGCGACTTCGGTGCTGCTCAGCACCGGGTTGGCGGCATTGGCGCTGGCGCTGGAACAGGGCTGGAACGATACCTTGCTGGCGGCCGTAGCCATTTTGGCCGGCTCGCCGTTCTTGGTGTGGCGGACGACGCTGAGCAACGCCATCACCCAGCGCCAAGTCTATTGGGTGTCGCCGCTGAGTTATTTGCCGGCCACGGCCTTGCTGGCCTTGCTGGCCGCGCTGGAGTTGACCCAGCCGCTGGCGCTGGCGCTGGCCTTGCTGGTCAATACCGTATTGAACGTAGCGACCGCGAAATTGCTGCTGGCCTGGTCCGGCGCGGAAGGGCGTCCGGCTTAAGCCCGGCCGTTCCCACGCCAAGTTTTTTGCTTGTTCGGCCGAAAAAACCGCTTCATGATCGTTAGTTGAAAATATTGGAACCGCATGCGCGTTATTTACATCACCCGTGCCAGCTTGTCCGCGTCCGGCGCCCAGGCCCGTCAAATCCTGTCGATGGCCCAGGCCTACCACGACCGGCTGGCCGGGCAATTTCTGCTGATTTCGCCCGGCGGGTTGAGTGGCAATCCGCCGTTCGCGCACCGTCCGCTGCCCTGGTCGGCCAAGCAATGGCAACGCTATATCCGAGCCTGTCTGGCGGCGTTGAGCGGTGCTCGTGCCGAGCACTCGGCTCTATTTGTCACCCGCGACATCGTCGTCGCGTTCTGCGTGATTTTCGCCGGCGGCCAAGTAGTTTACGAAGCGCACGATCAACCGCACGGCTGGCTGCCCAAAACCCTGTTTCGGCTATTGAACCGAGCGGGCCGCTTTAAAATGACCACAAATTGCCTGGCATTGGCCGAACACTACCGCAAGGTCTACGGCTTTAGCGACTCCAACCTGCTGCCGGCCCACAATGCCGCCTTTCCGGAAGCCTACGCGCCGTTGCGTGCATTGCCGAAAGCCGCGCTCAGACAACGCCTGAATTTGCCGACCGATACACTCTTGGTGGTACATACCGGCAGCCTCTACAAAGGCGGCGCCGAACTGTTCGAATACCTGGCGCGCGGCCGCGAACAGATCACTGTCGTGCATGTCGGCGGCAAGGACGGCGAGTGCGCAGTTTGGCGCGACTACTATCGCGACCGTGGCCTAAGCAACGTCCAGTTCGTGCCGCACCGCCCGGCGGACACGATACGCGAGTACCAGGTCGCCGCCGATCTGCTGTTTTATATGACAACCCGGCATTCGCCGATTTACTGGTGTACCTCGCCGCTGAAATTGTTCGAATACATGGCCAGCGGCACCCCGATACTCGGCGCCCGCATCGGCTCGATAGGCGAAGTCTTCGACGACAGCGTCGGGTTTTGTTTCGATCCCGAGCAAGCGACCAGTATCGACGCCGGCTTCGAAGCATTCCTGAGCGACCCAGCCGCCGCCGCGCGCCGTGCCGCCAACGCGCTGAGCGCCGCCGAACAACGTTATTCCTGGCATCGGCGCGCCGAAGCGATCTTACAGTTTGCCGGCGGGAATTTTTGATGGCCCGTATCGCGATCTTTTCCAAGTACTTCGGTTACAACATCGGCGGCGCCGAACACAGCACCTTGGAGCTGTTGAAACGCCGCGAAGCCGCCGGCGACAATATCACCGCCGTCATCGTCGCCAATCTGCGCAGCCACGGCGCCGAGTCGCTGCGCATGCCGCTGCCGGACACCTGGCACATTCGCTCGATTTCGCTGCCGGCCGATACGGTGCGCTTCCGCTTTTTCGCCTACTGGCGCAACCGCGCCGCGCTAAGCGAACTCGGTAGCTCTTTGAAGGATTTCGACGCACTTTACGCTTACGGCCTGTACGCACCGGCGGTAATCAACGCTTTTACCGGCCAAACCGTGTATCTGGTGCGCGACGAATACGGGCTGGGCTGGAACCGAAACTACCGGCAAGGCTTGAAAAGATGGTTGTTCGCGCTGTACCGGCTCGCCGAATGGCCGCTGGAGCGCTTGTGGTTGCGCGATTTGCGCCGTGCCATCGCCAAGTCGCGGCTGATCGCCAATTCGCACTTTATCGCCCAGGAATTGCAGGGCTTGGCGCCGGACGCCCCCATCGACATTGAATATCCGGAGCTGGATACCGCGACGCTACAAGCCGATTTCGCGCGACACGCGACCTACGTGTCGAACAAAGGCATCGTCCTGATCGGCGACAATATTCTCAAGGGCGGCGATATCGCCCGTAAAATCGCCGCGCGTTTGCCCGGCGAGCGGTTTTATTTGTTCGACCGGCGCAACCTGACCGAGCGACGCGACGGCAATCTGATATCGATGCCGTGGCAATCGCCGGGCCGGGTTTACGCCCACGCCAAACTGGTCATCGTCCCGTCGCGCTGGCACGAAGCATTCGGCCGCGTGGTGCTGGAAGCGCAAGTCCTAGGTATTCCCGTCGTGGCTTCGGCGCGCGGCGGCCTGCCGGAGGCCATCGCCGACCCGACGGCGTTGGTAGCCGATCCGGACGACATCGATAGCTGGCTGACAAAAATCGCCGAACGTCTAGCGCCGGCCGTCAATCACCGTTAACCCAAGCAGACCACCGTGAAACTGATCTACGACGCCCGCCCGATCGCGCTGCAATACACCGGCCTGGGCCGCTACACCGCCTCGCTGCTACTCGCCCTGTTGGACAGTCCGCGCCGCGCCGACCTGACCATCGACGTGCTGATCGACCGGGGCTGCGATCCCAACGGCATGCACTATCGGGCCCTGCAACGTTATCTGGAACTCGGCGCTTGCCGCTTGCACGCCGTCGATGCGCCGCCGATTTCGTTCCGTCAACACGTCTCGGTGCCGCGCTGGGTCAACCGGCAAGGCGCCGACCGCTATTTCTATCCGCATTTCGACATGCCGCTGGGGATCAAGATACCGAGCGCCTTCGTCGTCCACGACTTGATTCCGCTGCTGGTGGACGGCTATGTGCAGTCGCTCGGCTTCGCCAAGAAACTGTATTTCCGACAAATGCTGCGCCACCACGTCGCCAGGGCGCAAGCCTGTTACGCGGTGTCGGCCACGACTCGCCAGGATATACTCGAACAGGTCGGCGAACGCTGGGCGGGCAAAGTCCGGGTGGCTTACGAAGGACCGGTGCTGACCGACGCCGGCGGCGACATCGAACCGCCGCTGCTGAACCCGCCGTATCTGCTTTACGTCGGCGACCGTCGTCCGCACAAACATCTGCGCCGCATCGTCGATATTTTCAAGTTGCTGCGCGACCGCCACGGTTACCAGGGCCGATTGGCGCTGGCCGGTTCCCGGCGGAACTTCGATTTCGATTTGGACGCCTATATCGCCGACCGCGCCGACATCCGCGTGCTGGGCAACGTCTCGGACGCCGAACTCCTAGCGCTGTATGCCCACACCGACGCCTTGATGTTTTTATCGGCCTACGAAGGTTTCGGCCTACCGGTGGTGGAAGCCGCCCGCTTCCACCGCAAAATCGTCGTGTCGGACGGCGGCTCGTTGCCGGAAATCACCCCGCCCGGCGCCTGCCAAATTCCCTGCTCGCTCGCCACGGACGCGGCGGCCGAGCAAATCGCCGCCTATTTGGCCGACCGGACCCAGCCGGAGCTGAGCGACTACAATCGACGCTATACTTGGCGGCGGGCGGTTGAAGCGATTTTCCCGGAAGCGCTGGCATGAACACCTTTACATACAATATTCGAGGACACTGAAACCATGTGTGGTTTTGCCGGCATCTTTCAGCCCAACGGCGGCGATTCCACGCGTCTTGGCGACAGCCTCGCTATCATGAACGCCACGCTGAACCATCGCGGCCCGGATGACAGCGGATTGTGGCTGGATGCAGAGGCCGGCTTGGGTTTGGCGCATCGGCGCTTGGCGATCCAGGATTTGAGTCCGGCCGGCCACCAGCCGATGCCGTCGGCTTGCGCCCGCTACGTCATCGCCTTCAACGGCGAAATCTACAACCACCTGGCGCTACGCCAACAGTTGGAACGCGAAAACCGCGCGCCGGTCTGGCGCGGTCACTCCGATACCGAAACCCTGCTGGCGGCCATTGCCGCCTGGGGCCTGGAACAAACCCTGGCCGCCTGTGTCGGCATGTTCGCGTTCGCGTTGTGGGACCGGCGCGATCGCGTGTTGACGCTAGCCCGCGACCGGTTGGGCGAAAAGCCGTTGTATTACGGCCGGCAAAACGGCACGCTGCTGTTCGGCTCGGAGTTGAAAGCGCTGAGAGCGCATCCGGATTTTCGCGGCGAGATCGACCGCGAAGCGCTGACCCTGTTTCTACGTCTGAGCTACGTGCCCGCCCCGCTTTCGATTTACCGGGGTATCGGCAAATTGCCGGCTGGCTGTTACGTCCGTTTCGCCGGGCGCGACGACCCGCAACCGGTCGCGTATTGGTCGACGGCAAACGCGGCGGCGGCCGGGATCGACTCCCCCTATCCCGGCAACGAAGCCGAGGCGGCCGCCGAATTGGAGCACTTGCTGAACCAATCGATCGCCGGTCAGATGCTGGCCGACGTGCCGCTCGGCGCGTTTTTGTCGGGCGGCATCGATTCGTCGTTGATCGTCGCGTTGATGCAAGCGCAGTCGGCGCGGCCGGTAAAAACCTTCACGATCGGCTTTAACGAAGCCGGCTACAACGAAGCCGAATACGCCCACGCGGTGGCCCGCCATTTGGGCAGCGAGCATACCGAACTCTACGTCTCGGCGGCTCAGGCCCGCGCGGTAATCCCGAATCTGCCGACGATTTACGACGAACCCTTCGCCGACGCCTCGCAAATTCCAACCTGGCTGGTCAGCCAATTGGCGCGCGAGCAAGTGACGGTCAGCCTGTCCGGCGACGGCGGCGACGAATTGTTCGGCGGCTATAACCGCTATTTCCTCGGTGCCGGTTTATGGCGCAAATTGGCGCCGTTGCCGCCCGTCGCGCGCACCCTCGCGGCGAATCTGTTAACCGGCTTCGGCGCCGAACAGTGGAACCGGCTGGCCCGGTTGGCCGCGCCGTTATTGCCGAACGCCTGGCGCTACGCCAACCCCGGCGACAAATTGCACAAACTGGCCGGCGTGCTGCATGCCCGCTCGCCGGACGCGCTGTATCGGCATTTGATTTCGCACTGGCGGGAACCGGCCGAGTTAGTCGTCGACGGCCGCGAGCCGGCAACGCCATCGCCCGACGCTCGTTTCGGTTTCGTCGAACGCATGATGCTGTCCGACACCGTCGGCTATTTGGCGGACGACATTCTGGTCAAGGTGGATAGAGCGGCGATGAACGTCAGCCTGGAAACCCGCGTGCCGTTTCTAGATCACCGATTGGTCGAATTTGCCTGGCGCTTGCCGTTGGCGATGAAAATCCGCGGCGGCCAAGGCAAACATATCGTCAAACAAGTGCTTTACCGCCACGTGCCGCCGGCGTTGCTGGAGCGGCCGAAGACCGGCTTTTCGATTCCGTTGGACCAATGGTTGCGCGAACCGTTGCGCGACTGGGCCGACGACCTATTGAACGAACGCCGCTTGCGCGAGCAGGGTTTTCTAAAACCGCGACCGATAGTCGAGGCCTGGCAAGCCCACCGAGGTGGCCGTTTAAATCGTCAATACCCGCTGTGGAACGTATTAATGTTTCAGGCATGGCTGGAAAAGCAGACGGGCTAGGCGGATAATTCGGTCATGGCAAACCCGAAACTGCTCTATTTCGTCACCGAGGACTGGTATTTCTGCTCGCACCGGATGGCGTTGGCCAAGGCGGCTCGAGCCGCCGGCTTCGACATCAGCGTCATGACCCGCGTCACTCGCCATGGCGACGCGATCCGCGCGGCCGGCTTCGAACTGATCGACCTGCCGGTCGATCGCGGCGGCACCAATCCGTGGATCGAATTAAACACCTTGATGCAAGTGTGGCGGGCCTATCGCCACCTAAAACCCGATCTGGTCCACCAAGTCGCGCTGAAGCCGGTACTTTACGGCGGCATCGTCTCATTGCTGATGCCGGAACTGAAAACGGTCAACCTGTTGGCCGGCCTCGGTACGATTTTTTCGTCGTCACACCAACGCGCCAAATGGCTGCGGAAAGTGGTCCAGCCGCTGTTCAGCCTGTTGTTCCGGCGCCCCAACAGCCAAACCATCGTCCAGAATCGCGCGGATTACGCGTTGTTGCGCGACCAGTTGCGGGTTCCCGAGTCGGCCCTGCACCTGATCAAGGGTTCGGGTGTCGATACCGACGAATTTCGCGCCATCCCGGAACCGCCCGGCCGGGTAACGATAGCCCTGGTTTCCCGCTTGCTGTGGGACAAGGGCATCGGCGAGTATGTCGCCGCCGTCGGCCTTTTGAAACGCAAGGGCCTGGAGTTTGACGCGTTGCTGGTCGGCAGCCCCGATCACGAAAACCTCGCGCCGATCAGCCAAGCCCAGTTGACGGCTTGGAACCGACAAGGCGACGTCCGCTGCGTTGGCCACGTCGACGACGTCGCCCACTTCTGGCGCGACGCGCACATCGCGGTGTTGCCGTCGTTTTACGGCGAAGGTATTCCCAAGAGCCTGATTGAGGCCGCCGCCAGCGGCCGCGCCATCGTCACGACCGACACGCCGGGCTGCGACGAAATCGTCGCCGACGGCGAGAACGGCTATTTGGTGCCGGTCAAGGACGTACCGGCCCTGGCCACCGCGCTGGAAAAACTGCTGACCAACCCAGCGTTGCGCCAAGCCATGGGACTAGCCGGCCGCCGCAAGGTCGAACAGGAATTCTCCGACGCCATCGTCCTGGCGCAAACACTCGCGGTGTATCGGCTCTTGCTCGACGCCGCCCCCGACTAAACCCAACTCCGGCCGCATCCCTGTCCACTTGATGAACGACGCGATCCGCTCGATTTTAATCACCGGCGCCAACGGCTTTATCGGCTCGGCCCTACGCGACGCCTTATGCGTGCGCGGCCATGCGCCGAAAACCGCCGGCCGCGCCACGACGGCCGGCATTGACTTCGCCTGGGACATGGCCGGCGAAGCGGCTTGTCCGCCCGAGTTGCTGGACGGTATCGATACCGTGTTCCATCTGGCCGGCAAGGCCCATGCGCTGGCCGAAAATCGCCAGGACGAGGCCGAGTACTTCGCGGTCAATACCGCAGGCACCCACAAATTACTGGAAGCCGCCAAAGCGGCGGGCGTGCGGCGTTTCATTTATTTTAGCAGCGTCAAGGCCGTCGGCGACGCCGAGCAAGCGCCGTGGGACGAAACCGCGTCCGCGCCGGCCGACACGCCTTACGGCCGCTCCAAATACGCCGCCGAGCAGTTGGTATTGCACGGCGGCTACGTGCCGCATCCGGTCGTGATCCGGCCGTGCATGGTGTACGGCAACACCAACAAGGGCAATTTGCCGCAGATGATACGCGCCATCCACCAAGGCCGATTTCCGCCGCTGCCGGAAACCGGCAACCGGCGCTCGATGGTGCATGTCGCCGATCTGGTCGAGGCAGCGATCCTGGTGGCGGAACACCCGGCCGCCGCCGGCCAAATCTATATCGTCACCGACGATACGCCCTATTCCACCCGGCAAATTTACGACTGGATTCGCACCGCGCTGGGCAAACCGCCGGCGCGCTGGCGCGTGCCGTTCCAAGCTCTGCGCGCCGCCGCTCGGTTCGGCGACGGCCTGAACCGGCTGTGCCGGCAGCGCATGCCGTTGGATAGCGACACCTTGCGGAAATTAACCGATTCGGCCTGGTATTCGTCTGCTAAAATCCGCCGGGAACTGGGCTTTACTACCACCCGCAATCTTCGGGACGCCCTGCCCGACCTGATTCGCTATTTGACCTGATCCGCGTGCTGCTTTTCTTCCTCGTCGTTTGCCTGTCGGCCGGCCTGACCGGACTGATCCGTCTTTACGCCTTGCGCAACCGCGTGCTGGACATCCCCAATCAACGCAGCTCCCACACCACGCCAACCCCGCGCGGCGGCGGTTTGGCGATGGTCATCAGTTTCGCGGCCGCCTCGGCTTGGCTATACCTCGACGGCCGTTTACCTGCCGACGCCGCGCTAGCCTTGGCCGCCGCGCTACCGGTCGCCGCGATCGGCTTTCTCGACGACCATGCCGAAGTCAGCGCCCGTTTAAGACTGGCCGTTCATCTGCTGTCGGCCGGCACGGCCGTCTGGCTACTGAACGGTTTACCGGCCGTGCTGATGCCGGCGCCGCTGGACGGATTATTGGGCGGGCTGATTTGGCAAGTGGGCAGCCTGGGCTATGCCTTAGCGTTGTTGGGCTTGGTCTGGTCGTTGAATCTGTTCAATTTCATGGACGGCACCGACGGCATCGCCGCCTCGGAAGCCCTGTTCGTGTCGGCGGCGCTGGCCGGTTTGCTACATTACATCCACCCCGGCCTAGCAGCAACGGCGCTGACCTTAGCCGCCGCCAGCGCGGGTTTTCTGATCTGGAACCGGCCGAAGGCGAAAATCTTCATGGGCGACGTCGGCAGCGGCTTCATCGGTTTGGCGCTGGGTTTGCTGATCGTGCTGGCCACGCGCGAGGCCCCGGCGCTGCTGTATTGCGGTGTCATTCTTTACGGCTTGTTCATCGTCGATGCCAGCTACACGTTGGCGCGCCGCGCGCTCGGCGGCCAACGCTGGTACGCGGCGCATTGCTCGCACACCTATCAACACGCCGCCAAGCGCCACGGCCACGCCAACGTCTTGCTGGCCTGCTGGGCGATCAATCTGCTTTGGCTGTTGCCGATTGCATTTTGGGTGTTCTCCCGCCCCGCTTACGCGCTGGCGGCGATCGCGCTGGCCTACACGCCGCTGATCCTGCTTGCCCGGCATTATCAAGCCGGCCACCCCGAGTTTCAGCCGTGACCTGGCGTTTCCGCTCGCGCACGACGATCTTTCTGCACGATCTGGCGATGGTGCCGCTGGCCTGGTTCGGCGCCTATTGGCTGCGCTTTAATCTGCACGCGATTCCGGACGAATACCTGTATTCGGCGTTTCTGTTTCTGCCCGGCGTCATCGGCGTCCAGGTCGGGCAATTCTGGCTGTTCGGCTTGTACCGGGGCGTCTGGCGTTATTCGTCGCTGCCCGACCTGATCCGGATCGGCAAGGCGGTGTTAAGCGGGGTGTTTTGGATCGCCTGCGGCCTGTTTCTTTACAACCGTCTGCAAGGCGTGCCGCGCTCGGTGGTACCGCTATACGTGATCATTCTATTCTCGCTGCTCAGCGTGCCGCGTTTGGTGTACCGGTTTTGGAAGGAGCGGGCCTTCGTCGAGCGGGTCGGCCGGCGGGCGTTGATCGTCGGCGCCGGATCGGCCGGCGAAATGCTGGCGCGCGACCTGCTTGCGAATCACGACAGCGGCTACGTTCCGGTCATTTTCGTCGACGACCATCCGGGCAAATTTCGCCGAGAGATTCGCGGCATCCGGGTGGCCGGCAACGCCGAGCAAATTCCGGAATTGGTCAAGCAATGGGACATCGAAACCGTGTTGATCGCGGTGCCGTCGGCCAACGCCGCGCAGATGCGCCGTATCGTCGAAATCTGCGAAGGCTGCGGCGCCGATTTCCAAACCCTGCCGTCGGTCAAGGAGTTGTTAAGCGGCGCGGTCACCAAGGCCAATCTGCGTAGCGTCTCGATCGAAGACATTCTGGGTCGGGCGCCGGTCAAATTGGACTGGCCCGGCATTCAGGCCCATCTGCGCGACAAGACCGTGTTGGTCACCGGCGGCGGCGGTTCTATCGGTTCGGAACTGTGCAAGCAACTCGCGAAGGTAAAGCCGCGGCGGCTGATCGTCTTGGACCAATGCGAATTCAATTTGTACAAGATCGACGCCGACCTGGCCCGGCTGTTTCCACAATTGCCGCGCGTCGCGGTGCTCGGCGACGTGGCCGACGTCTTAACCGTGCAACGCCTGATCGAAACCGAGCGTCCGGAAATCGTGTTCCACGCCGCCGCCTACAAGCACGTGCCCTTGTTGGAATATCAGGTCCGCGAAGCCGTGCACAACAACCTGATCGGCACCAAAATCCTCGCCGAAGCCGCCATCGCCGGCGGCGTGGCGCGCTTTGTGTTGATTTCGACCGACAAGGCGGTCAATCCCAGCAACGTGATGGGGGCGACCAAGCGCGCCGCCGAAATCCTGTGCCAGAACCTGGACCGGCCGGGCTCGACCCGCTTCACGACGGTGCGCTTCGGCAACGTGCTGGATTCGGCCGGCAGCGTCGTGCCGCTGTTTCGCGAGCAAATCAAGGCCGGCGGCCCGGTCACGGTCACCCACCCGGACATCACCCGCTACTTCATGACGATACCGGAAGCCTGCCAGTTGATCATGCAGGCCGAAACCGCCGGCGCCGGCGGCGAGATTTTCGTGTTGGACATGGGCGAGCCGGTCAAGATCCGTTATCTGGCCGAACAAATGATCCGGCTCAGCGGCAAAATCCCGGATCGGGACATCGCGATCGAATACGTCGGCTTGCGTCCCGGCGAGAAATTGTACGAAGAGCTGTTCCATGAACAAGAGGCCTTGCAAGCCACCGGCCTGCCGAAACTGCGGCTAGCCAAGGCCAGGGTCTACGACAGCGGCGAATGGCTGGCCAGCATCGAGCGCATGCAGGCCGGCTGCCTGTGCCGCGAAGCCGGCGAGCTGCTATCTTGTTTGAAACAATTGGTCCCTGAATTTCAACAACAAACCCAAAACCGAGTCGAGACCATCGATCCGCCCCGGTAGCACCCGATCGGCGCATCGCGGCGACCGTTGCCTAACCCACCTCAACCAACTCGTTAAATCTCGGAAATCAGAATATGCCAGCGATTCACGCAAAATCCCCGCGCGCCGAGCGCGCTTACGCGATGCTCCGCGAGCTTAGGCGGCGTTTCGTGAGCCAACTGAACCCAATCGCGGTCCAATTCGGCGACGGCCAGCCATTCGAGCCGATCGAATGGCTGCGCGACCAAGGCCGGCACGGCGGCGGCGCCCGCTACATGGCCACCGACCTGAACGCATTCAACCGCGCCTCGGTCAACACCTCGCAAGTTCAGTACGACGACGACCCCGCCAAGAAGCTGGCTTCCGCGTCGGCGCTTTCCACGATCATCCATCCGAACAACCCGCTGGCGCCGTCGGTACACATCCACATCAGTTGGACCGAAATGAAGGACGGCAACGGTTACTGGCGGATGATGGCCGACCTGAATCCGTCGAACCCGATCGAATCGGACACGACCCGGTTTGCCGACTGCCTGAAACAAGCCGCGCCGGCGCTCTACGACGAAGCCGCGCGACAAGGCGACCGCTACTTCTATATCCCGGCGTTACGGCGCCATCGCGGCGTCAGCCACTTTTATTTGGAAAACCATAATAGCGGCGATTTCGACGCCGATCTGGAGCTGGCCCAGGCCGTCGGCACGGCCGCGATCGATACCTATTGCGCGATATTGGCGGCGGCGCTGGCGACCCGCACCCAACCCAGCGAGGAACACCGCCAACGCCAGCTCGACTACCACACCTTGTATCTTTTCCAAGTGTTGACCTTGGATCGCGGCACCACTTCCGGCTTGCTGGTACACGATCAGAACGACATCGGCATTCTGGCTTCGTTGCCGGCCCAAATTCATCGCGGCTTGCTGGCCTCGTGGCTCGCCGGAATACCGGCGCCGCAGGACGCTTTATTGCGCGGCCTGCTGGCCTGTCTGCCGGAAACCGACCCCTGCCCGATCGAAGACGCGACCAAGCAAGCGTTCGCGGCTTGCCTCAGGCAACACTACACCGCGCATCCGGAGGCCATAGACTTGCAAGCCAGCGGCAACTCCATTCCGCCGACGGTCAGCAATCATCGTTGACGAAAATGAAGCCTTCGACGGCTGGGTTTGTCTCAAAACTCGGGCTTTGGGTAGGCATTGCTTACCATTTAGAAGAGCATCAAGGTGACGGCTCAACTGCTCAAACTAAGCAAAGAAGTCAAATCTGTCGGGAATGAGCCGAATCACAATGAAATTGAAGGGTTTTAGAACGCCGGCTTTCGCAGGCGCTTCGCAATTGCTGTCTCGGACACCACTGTTGCCGTCCCCCTAGCCTTCGGCTCTACGAAAACCCGGCCGCCGAGCTTTAACCAACATAGTAACGAACCATGAACTGCGCGGCTTTTTGCGCGGCTCCGGCGCATTGCGAGCTTAGGAAGCTGCTATCCCGAACTCGCCATTTCCATGACTTTACAAACCGTTTTCCAGTTGCGATCCGTCATTGAGATACCCAAAAGTTTCTCTGAGTTAGCAGCGAGCCTCGACCTACCAATCCCCTCCGGCGCATGAAGGTAAAACACGTGCTCGGTTAACAGAAAACGTTCGCTATTCGTTCTTAGGGCGGCAAGCTTCTCCAAATTTGGATTTTGTGGCGATGCGGAGAGAAAACCGAGGTGCAAGCTACTCGGGGCAATCACCGCCTCGGGAAATGGATTCTCCGCGATGGCTTTGGAGAGTGCTTCGAGAGTAAGAATGTGAATATGCGGCTCGAAACCACGGCGCATATTGATCTCGGCGGAAAGTTGCTTGGAAAGATGAGCCAGGTTATTTTCAGTACTCTCAAATACCCCGTTGCCGCTTTGAATATATGTCCGAACCTTCCGAGCCCCGATGTGTTCCAAGGCGGCAACAAGTTCCTTCATCGGTAGCGAATGGCTGCCACCGACATTGATACCGCGAAAAAAGGCAACGTAAGTATTCATATTGTCAGTACCAGAGTAAATCTCTAAGCGACCGAACATTCGACATAAAAGGCGCGCGCCACAGTACAAGCTCCGATTAGCGCAGCGTATTCGGAGGAACGCAATCACATACGTCCGATTACGCTACCGCTAACAGTATCTACGGTCCTTCGCGAAAAACTTAATTGCTATGGCGTTTTCTTTGGCTCATTCCAACCAAACTCAGTACGGAAGCAAACAACCATATGGCTCCTGGCAACGGAATGACGGAAGCTTCTATGTGATAGTTATACCCCGCTTTTATACTATCTACCGCCGCGAAACCGTCAATGCTTATGGATTGATCGCTCAGTGTTCCGGACCAAAAAGATGGGTTTAGATTGGGCATTGTCACGCAGGAAGCAATGACGCCTGACGGGATGGAACAACCGAGAGATTCAGGCTCCGACTGAAATGCCGTGCCGCTAATCATGGCACTAAAGAAGCTGGGAAAATCGAAGCTATGGATTGCGCCGTTCAGCGTGATATTGGCGTTGGTAAACAATATCCTGTTGGCGATTTCTCCGCTTGCCGACGTTGAAGAAGGGCTTGCCGTGCTTTGATAGCGTTCGACGTCAAATGAACCGGATATGCTGAATGGTCCAAAGTTCTCGCTTGGCTCCGAGCCATCCGCGCCGATTACGATTAAAGAGGGTCTGTAGGTAGCCGAACTCCCCGTTGCGTTAATAACGTAATGAGCGGTTGCGGTTTTGCCGAAATCCACTCCGGCAACTACTGTGGCTTGTGCCGAGCTGATTGCCAGCATGCCGCCTAGCAGAGCGATCCCGCGTGAAATATCCAAAAATCTAAACATGAGTTCTCCTTGAATTGTTGAATTGGCAGGCTTCCTAACCTTTGGCTAGGCTGCGCGGATTCTATAGAAGCGGGCAATTTCAGTCAAACAAACAAACTATGCTGCCTGGAGATTTTTGTCGTATCCCAGTTAGAGTTCCTCCGATTAGCGTAGCTTAATCGGAGGAACGAAATCGCATACGTCCGATTACGCTACCGCTAATCGGACCTACGGTCCTTCTTAGAATCCATATGTTTATTGAAATAACGAGTGTGCCTAACAAGCAATTAAACAGTTTCCGCATACCACCAAACCACGATTCCCGCGCGGAAACCTGTTGTTTAAATTCGTGCTGTTCTTTCCATATATCATTTTACGATCTGCAATCGCGGTTAAGGCGCGGCCATTGAATCAAGCCAAGCGCCAGGCGACAACACTTAGCAGGCTGTTGATTTTATCTCCCCCGCAAGCCGCATTGATTCGTTGAGTTAGGTGCTGGATATATTCGTAACACGTTGTTATTCATGGTAAAATGCTTTTGTTTTCCACATATTCCATCGAATCCATGCGCGGCGCCGACATTACCCAAGAAGAACTGTTCAGTTACCGAACCCTGGAAGAACGGATTCCAAAAAAACATCCGCTCCGCAAGCTGCGCAAAGTGGTCGATCTGTTGCTGGCCACATTGGATGACGAGTTCGATGCGCTCTACGCCCGTCGCGGCCGGGATTCCATTCCGCCGGAGCGCCTGTTACGCGCCAGCCTGCTGCAAGTCTTGTTGTCCATCCGCTCGGAGCGGCAGTTAGTGGAGCATATCGACTTCAATCTGCTTTACCGCTGGTTCGTCGGCTTGACCATGGATGACGCCGTGTGGGACCACTCCACCTTCAGCGCCAACCGCGACCGCTTGCTGAACGAGCGCATCAGTCGTTTGTTTTTCGAACGGGTGTTGGCCTTGGCGGACTGGCAAAAGTTGCTGTCCGACGAACATTTTTCCGTGGACGGTACGCTGATTCAGGCCTGGGCCTCGCACAAGAGTTTCGTCAAAAAAGACGGCTCGACCCCGCCGCCGGAAGACGGCGGCCGTAATCCCACGGTCAACTTCAAGGGCGAGAAGCGCAGTAACGAGACTCACGTATCACGTACCGATCCCGATGCGCGGCTGTACAAAAAGAGCGAGGGCGACAAATCGCAGTTGGCATTTCTTGGTCATGCTTTGATGGAAAACCGTAACGGCCTGGTGGTCGATGTCGAAGTCACTCAGGCCAAGGGAACAGCGGAACGCGAAGCGGCTCAAACCATGGTCAAGCGTACGATCCACAAGCCGAGCGCGACCTTGGGTGCCGATAAAAACTATGACACCCAAGACTTTGTCGCCAATCTACGCCAGCGCAAGGTGACCCCGCATGTCGCCAGCAAGGACAAAGGCTCGGCCATCGACGGCCGCACCACCCGACACGACGGCTACCGCAAAAGCCTCAAAATCCGCAAGCGGATCGAAGAGGTCTTCGGCTGGGCCAAGACCGTCGGTCCGCTACGGCAAACCAAGTTCCGGGGTTTGAAGAAAGTCGCCGCGCAAACGATTTTTACGTTTGCGGCCTATAACCTAACGCGGATGGGCGCCATTTTCGGCTGGCGTTACACGACCGCCTAGGCGCTAGTACGCCTGAAATCCGCCCAAAGGCGGAATTGCCCCCCTTCGGGGTGAATATAACCGGCTAAAACCGGTTTTTGAGGCCCAATCAGGCTTCCAGACCACCCGGTGCTTCGGAAAATGGCGTCGAAACCGAAGGTATATCGGCAAATTTCAACAGCCTGTTAGGTTTCCGCCGCGCCCGAGGCGATGTCCCAGCCATTCCGGCGGCGCCGGAATGGCTGGCTGCCGACGGGTTTAGCAAACGATCACGGCCACAGCCAGTTGTCGGCTTCCGGTAGATCCACGCCGTTTTCGTAGGCGTAGTTGCGGCATTCGATTTGGCGGTCGCGGAGCTTTTCCTTGACGTGGGCGCCGGCGACTCGGAGCGCGGGTATCCGGTCGATCACGTCGATGGCCAGACTGAAACGGTCGATTTCGTTTTGGATCGCCAATTCCAGCGGAGTGTTGATGCTGCCTTTTTCCTTGTAGCCGCGCACGTGCAGATTTTTGTGGTTGGTGCGGCGGTAGGTCAAACGGTGAATCAGCCACGGATAGCCGTGGAAATTGAAGATAACCGGCTTGTCGACGGTAAACAGGCTGTCGAAGTCCTTGTCGCTCAAGCCGTGCGGATGCTCGGCGGCCGGGGTCAGCTTGTACAGATCGACGACGTTGACGAAGCGGATTTTCAAGTCCGGGAAATGCTCGCGTAGCAGGACCACCGCCGCCAAGGCTTCCTTGGTCGGAATGTCGCCGGCGCTGGCCAACACCGCATCCGGCTCGCTGCCGTTGTCGTTGCTGGCCCATTCCCAAATGCCGATACCCTTGGTGCAATGCTTGATCGCGGCGTCCATGTCCAGGTATTGCAAGTGTTTTTGCTTGTCGCAGACGATGACGTTGATGTAATTGGTGCTTTGCAAACAATGGTTGGCGACCGACAACAGGCAGTTGACGTCGGGCGGCAGGTAGATTCGGGTGATTTCCGGGCTTTTGTTGACGACCACGTCCAGGAAACCGGGGTCTTGGTGGGTGAAACCGTTGTGGTCCTGGCGCCAGACCGTCGAGGTAATCAGCAGATTCAACGACGACACCGGCGCCCGCCAAGACACGGCCTTCATCATCGCCAGCCATTTGGCGTGCTGGTTGAACATCGAATCGATGACGTGAACGAAGGCTTCGTAAGTCGAGAAAAAACCGTGGCGGCCGGTCAGCAGATAGCCTTCCAGCCAGCCTTCCAGCGTGTGCTCGGACAGCATTTCCATGACCCGGCCGTCGGTCGCCAATTCGCCGCCGTCGGCGTCTTCCGGCAAATAGTCGGCCAGCCAGGTTTTTTTGCTGGCACCGTAGATCGCATCCAGTTTGTTGGACGAATTTTCATCCGGGCCGAATACCCGGAAGTTGCGCATGTTCTCCGCCATAATGTCGCGCAGGAACAGGCCGAGCGGCCGGGTGTTCTCGGCGACCGATTTGCCGGGGCCGGGCAAGGCCGCCGCGTAGTCGCGAAAATCCGGCATCCGCAATGCTCGGCGCAATACGCCGCCATTGGCGTGCGGCGTCGCGCTCATCCGTCGCGGCCCCTTCGGCGCCAGTGCTTTCAATTCCGGAATTAAACTGCCGTTGGCGTCGAACAATTCTTCCGGCCGGTAGCTCCTCAGCCACTCGTCCAATTGCGCCAAATGCGCCGGCTTTTCCCTGACTTCGGCCATCGGCACTTGGTGAGCGCGCCAGAAGCCTTCGACCTTGCGATTGTCGACAAACTTGGGGCCGGTCCAACCCTTGGGCGAGCGCAACACGATCATCGGCCAGCGCGGCCTTACCACGTCACTGCCCGCACGGGCGGCCTGTTGTATCTTGCGGATTTCCAGCAGGCAGGTTTCCAGGGTCTCGGCCATTTTCCGATGCATTGTCAGCGGATCGTCGCCCTCGACGAAATACGGGGTCCAGCCGTAGCCTTTGAACAGGTCTTCCAGCTCTTGATGCGAGATGCGCGACAGCAAGGTCGGGTTGTTGATCTTGTAGCCATTCAGATGCAGGATGGGCAGCACGGCGCCGTCGCGGGCCGGATTCAGGAATTTGTTGGAATGCCAGGAGGTCGCCAACGCGGCGGTCTCGGCCTCGCCGTCGCCGACCACGGCCGCGACTAGCAGATCCGGATTGTCGTAAGCCGCGCCGAAGGCGTGGGAAATGCTGTAACCCAGCTCGCCGCCCTCGTGAATCGAGCCCGGCGTTTCCGGCGTGCAATGACTGCCGATACCGCCCGGAAACGAGAATTCCTTGAAAAACTGACGCATGCCTTCTTCGTCTTCGCCCTTGTTCGGATAAATCTCGCTATAGGTGCCTTCCAAGTAAACCGGCGCCAACACGCCCGGCGCGCCGTGGCCGGGGCCGGCGATGAACAGCACGCTTTGGTCGTACTTGTTAATCAAGCGGTTCAGATGCACGTAGGCAAAACTCAAACCGGGACTGGAACCCCAATGGCCAAGCAGGCGGCGCTTGATGTGCTCGGGTTTTAACGGCTCGCGCAGCAAGGGATTGTCGCGCAGGTAAATCATCCCGGCGGCCAAGTAATTGCACGCGCGCCAGTAGGCGTCGATCTGGCGCAGTTCGGTGTCGGACAGGTTGATTTCGGTACTCATGACTACTCCGTAGGTTCGGCTGAAACGATGGCGATTCGGATAACGACAACCATGCCGATCGACGGAGCGATCAAGCTGGACGCCACGCCACAAGCATAGCCGACAACGCCGAAAGTGGCGGCCCAAGCAGCTTTAACCGAAATGTCACGCAAGCTTTACCGAGCTGTCACATAACGGATTTATGCTGAACTCATGTCAAACTGCTATGGTGAGCGTGCCATGAAATTGCACTATCGTTCGATCTGGATTTCCGATACCCATCTCGGCACCAAGGGGTGCAAGGCCGAGTACTTGCGGGACTTTCTAGACAACAGCGAGTCCGACTACCTGTATCTGGTCGGCGACATCATCGATTGCTGGAAATTTCGTAGCGGCTTTTACTGGCCGGCGCTGCATAACGACATCGTGCAACGCATCATCAAAAAAGCCAAGGCCGGCACCCGCGTGGTCTACATTCCCGGCAACCACGACGAAATGTTCCGCAAACACGCCGGCATGCATTTCAACGGCATCGACATTCAACTAAACGCGGTCCATAAGACCCAGGACGGCCGGCGCTTTCTGGTGTTGCACGGCGACGAGTTCGACAGCATCGTCTGCCACAATAAGAGCTTGGCCTACATCGGCGGCGAGGCTTACGAAGTGCTGCTGTACATCAACCGCTGGTTCAACGCGATCCGCGCCCGTTTGGGTTACAAATACTGGTCGCTGTCGGCGTATTTGAAGCATAAGGTCAAGAATATCGTGGCGTTCATGGACAACTACCAGCACATCCTCAGTCTGGAAGCCCAAAAGCGCAAGGTGGACGGCATCATCTGCGGCCACATCCACCACGCCGACATCAGCGATATGGAGTTCGGCAAGACTTACGCCAACTGCGGCGACTGGGTGGAAAGTTGTACCGCCCTGGTCGAGAATGCCGCCGGCCAGTTGAGCATCGTACATTGGCTGGAAGACAGCCAACGCCTGCTGGATGCCGCGCCGGAGCCGCAAACCGCCACCGGCGGTTACGCCCAGGCGGCCTGAAACCCGATTCGGCGGCTAGCGATGCCGTTTCTTGCCGGTGCTGGATTTGGCCGCGGTCTTTTTTCCGGCTTTTTTAGACTTGCCGGATTTTCGGGCATGGGCGGCCGCCGGTTCGGCGGCCGCGCGCTCCAGTTTGGCGTCGTCCTCGGCATCGGCCGGTAAATCGGGTACCGCAACCGCATTGGCCGAAGACGGGACAACGCCGCCATCGACAGTGGATTGATCGCAATCAGGTAAATCGTGGTCTTCCGGCGTACAAATGACCCGGTAAACAATTCGCCGATCGTCGCGGCCGCTGCTCTCGGCCGGCACCGTTGGCGGGGCCGAGTCCTCGGAAATCGTGCCCAGCACTTCCGCGCGGACGGTCCCGGCCACCAATACCCCCAACGATAGCGCCCCGGCGAGACACGCCCCCCTGATCGGACCGGCCAAGCGACTCATTGGCTTTGCAAGCGGCGCTTGGCTTCGTTCCACAACGCGTCCAGTTCGGCCAGCTCGCAATCCAACAATTGCCGGCCGCTGGCCTTGACCTCGCGTTCGATGAAATTGAAGCGGCGGGTGAATTTACGAGTGGCTTCGCGCAACGCGATTTCCGGATTGACTTTCAGATGGCGGGCCAGATTGACAGCCACCAGCAGCAAATCGCCGACTTCCTCGTGGATGTGAGCTTGATCGCCGGATTGCCAGGCTTCATGGACTTCTTGCAATTCTTCGCGAACCTTGTCGAACACCGGTTCGACGGCCGGCCAATCGAAGCCGTGACTGGCGGCGCGGTTTTGAATTTTCTCGCATTGCACCAGAGCCGGCAGGCTTTGGGCGACGCCGGCCAGCACGCTTTCATCGGCGTCGGCCGGCCGCTTTTGTTGACGTTCCTCGGCCTTGGCGGTTTCCCAGGCTTGCTGGCGCTGTTCGTCGCTGTCGAATTTGGCGTCGGCGAATACGTGAGGATGGCGGCGCACCAGCTTGTCGCCGATCGCGCCGGCGACTTGCTCGAAATCGAACAAGCCGCGTTCTTCGGCGATTCGGGAATGAAACACCACTTGCAGCAGCAAGTCGCCGAGTTCGCCGCGCAGATCGTCGAAGTCGTCGCGCTCGATCGCGTCGGCGACTTCGTAGGCTTCTTCTATCGTGTAGGGAATCAGGCTGCGGAAGTCCTGCTTGACATCCCAGGCACAACCGGTCTCAGGGTCGCGCAGCCGGGCCATCAAGGCCAGCAAGGCTTGGGTTTTGGCTAAACTCAAAACGTCGATCCGAAGGTTTGTTCGTAACGGGCCTTGAATTCCGCCAGTGTGAAGGTGTGGTTTTGAGTGCCGTTGTGCTCGATTTTGATCGCGCCCAGCAACGACGCGATCCGGCCGGTCACGTCCCAATCGTAGTCGTTCATCAGACCGTACAACAAGCCGGCCCTGAATGCGTCGCCGCAACCGGTCGGGTCCGCCAGTTGCTTGGGCTGGGCCGACGGGATGTCGATGCACTCGCCGCGCGTATAAATTTTCGACCCTTGGCCGCCCAAGGTCACGATCAACGCGTCGACCCGCTCGGCCAGTTGTTCCAGACTCAAGCCGGTGCGCTGTTGCATCAATTCCGACTCGTAATCGTTAAACGTGGCGTAATTGGCCAGATCCATCAGCTTCAACAATTCGTCGCCGTCGAACATCGGCATGCCCTGGCCGGGATCGAAGATAAACGGAATTCCCAGTTCGGCGAATTGTTCGGCGTGCTCCAGCATGCCTTGCTTGCCGTCCGGCGAAACGATACCGACGCTGATCTCGGACGCCAACGGCACGCTGTTCAGATGGGAGAAATTCATCGCGCCGGGGTGGAAGGCGGTGATTTGATTGTCTTCCACGTCGGTGGTGATGTAAGCCTGACCGGTGTAATGGTCGTCCAGCACCTTGATGTAACGACTGGAAATGCCGCATTGGCTCAGCCAATGGGCGTAGGGTTCGAAATCGTGGCCGACCGTGGCCATGATCAGCGGTTCCTCGTTCAACAGTTTCAGGTTATACGCGATATTACCGGCGCAACCGCCGTATTCGCGGCGCAGCGCCGGTACCAGAAATGACACGTTCAATATGTGCAATTTCTCGGGCAGGATGTGATTTTTGAATTTGTCGTGGAACACCATGATGGTGTCGTAGGCCATCGATCCACAGATAAGTGCGCTCATTGTTGTCCTTGAAATAACGTTTTTCGGCGGGCGCTAAGGTACCGGATGTTGGCGCCCGGTACAAGGCAAAGATAGCAGACCGGCCGAACCGGTCCGGCCGTTACAACAAGATCAGAGCCCAGGTCGCGGCGGCCCAAATCAGCGACAGCATCACCGCCGCCGAGCCGATGTCCTTGGCCCGGCCGGACAATTCGTGATGCTCGAAACCGACTCTATCGACGACGGCCTCAACCGCCGAATTCAACAGTTCCACCAACAGCACCAACACCACGCTGCCGATCAGCAAGGCTTTTTCGATTGGGGTATGCCCCAACCAGATCGCCAGCGGCGTAGTCACCAGGAACAAAACCACCTCTTGGCGAAACGCTTCCTCATGTTGCCAGGTGGCTTTGAAGCCGGCGATCGAGAAGAAGCAGGCATTCACCAAGCGCTTCAATCCTTTTGCGTTTTGATTGGCCATGCCGTTTCCTAAGCCTCGATTTGAGCAGTATACGCGGCGGCGTCCAGCAAGCCGTCCAATTCGCCGGGATCGGCAGCCTGCACGCAGAATAGCCAAGTGGCGTACGGCGCGTCGTTGACCTGCTCCGGCGCGTCGGCCACGCTGTCGTTGACCGCGACGACGCTACCGCCAACCGGGCTGTACAGATCGAACGCGGTTTTTACCGACTCGACCACGGCGCATTGCTCGCCTTGCTTGACGGTCCTGCCGACTTCCGGCAAGCCGATGAACACGATGTCGCCCAGTTCGGACTGGGCGAAATCGGTAATCCCGACCCGAACCAGGTTGGCATCCTCCAGCTTGGCCCACTCGTGGGTGGCCGCGTATTTCAAGTTTTCTGGCGTTTCACTCATGACGATATCCTGTAAAGCCTAACGGTAGCCCAACAGCATAACGGGCTAATTTTTTTACACAACAAAAAATTCAGGGCGCCATTGGCGCGCACCCTTATAATTTCGACGATCCGCCGGCGTCGAATCGGCCGGTTTCTCAGACATTCACTCGATCACATCATGCGCAATCTCCGTATTCCGGCCTGTCTGCTCGCTGCCTCGGTCGCGGCCAGCGCCGCCGCGGCTACCGACCCGGACGATGCCGAGCCCGGCCAGGTCCCGGCCGCAGGCGCCACCACCGAGGCGCTGACGCTGACTCGGTCCGGCCAACGTTTGGCCGGCATCGTCACCCGTCGCCTGGAAAGCAGCCGGCGCCGTTCCGAATTTTCGGCCTACGGCAGCGCGCTGAACCCGGAGCCGCTGTTGGCAATCCGCCAGCAATATTTGGCCGCGCAAGTCCAACAGGACAGCGCTCGGGCCAAATTCGACGAATCGGCCCATAACTTGGCCCGGACCCGCGACCTGCACCGGCAAGACATTGTTTCCACTCGCCGCCTCCAGGAACAACAAGCGCTGTGGCAGGCCGACAAATCCGGCCTGGCAAGTAGCGGCTACCAACAACAAGCGATCGCCGCCGCCAGCCGCCTGACCTGGGGCGTCACGCTGACCGACTGGTTCACCCGCCCGAATCATCCGCAAGCCGAACAGCTACTGACCGGCCAAGCCCAGCTATTGCAAATCACCTTACCGGCCGACGCACCCGTCGATCTTGCCGTCGGCAAGGCCCGAATTCAGGCCGACGCCCAACGCCAGACCGAACTGACCGCCGAAGCCATCGCCCCGGCGCCGCAAGTCGATCCGGTCAGCCAGGGCCGCCGCTACTTTATGTTGTGTCGGGCCTGCCGCCTGCCCTACGGCGCGCCGCTAACGGCCTGGCTGCCCGGCGCCGAAACCGGCCAGACCGGCGTGCGGATTCCGGCCTCCGCGCTGGTCTGGCATTTGGGGCAAGCCACGGTGTTCGTCAAAGCGGCCGACGACCGTTTCAGCGCGCGGCCGTTGCTGGACTACGCGGCGGACGGTCTTGACTATTTCGTGACGGCCGGCCTGCAAGCCGGCGAGGAAGTCGTCACGACCGGCGCGCAGACGTTGCTGTCTCAGCAATTGAAAGGCACCGCCAGCGGCGAAGGCGATGATTGAAGACGGGATCAATAGCTGACCTGTAGCACGTCCACTTTTTCCCAGACCCGTTCGGTGAAGTCGGCGTCCATTGCCGGCATGCCGTCCTTGAGCCAATCGACGATGACTTTGGCAACGTTCGGATAAGTCACATGCACCGCGTGCGGATGCCGCAACCACTCGTCGATCACCGCCGCGTCCAGGTTGTACATCGTGTGCCCGTAACCCAGTTGTTTCAACGCGGCGGCGTTGGAGATCTGTTCCATCTGGGCGTGCAAGGGCTTGACCAGTATCTTCTTACCCAATTGCAGGGATTCGCTGGCCAGCTCGAAGCCGGCGTTGCTGATGATGCCGGCACTGTCGTACAAATCGGTTTGAAAGCCTTGTCGAGACAGCGGTTTGCACTGAATATGCGAGTAGGGGCTGGCGATCGGCTCCGGCGCGTAGACATGAAACTGGTAATTTTCGAAAGGACTCAGCAGCGTCATCACTTCGCCGATGTCCTCGAACGGCAAATACACCAGAATCTTGTTCGCCTGCACGCTTTGCGGAAACGCCGGGGTTTCAATGATGGGCGGCAATATAGGCTGGCCGAAATGATGCCAATGCAGGCCGACACCAATGTCGGCGGGCGCGAAATACTTCATGACCCGCTCGGCGATGGGGTCGCCGCCGGCCCGCGGAATGTCGTGGCCAAAGGCGTATTGATGACCGATACCCAACACCGGCTTGCGCTGGCGTTTGGCGGCCCAAGCCGTCACCGGTTCGAAATCGCTGATGATCAAATCGTAGCCGCTCAAGTCCAGGCTGCCGATGTCCTTGACAAAGCGGATAGGCTTGGCTTGCAACGCGGTCTTAACGTAACTGACCTGACCCTTGTGAGTATTGAAGGTCAAGCCATCCTTGAGCTGGTAGCCGTTGAACACTTCCATGTCGAAATACTTGTCGGCCGGCCGGCCGCTGAATTGAAACGTCACATCGAAACCGGCCGCGTTAAGCTCCCTGGCCATCACTCTGGCGCGGGTGATATGACCGTTGCCGGTCCCCTGCACCCCGTAAAATATTTTCATAATAAGGTTTGATTTAAGCTAAAAATCGCGATGGCAACGCCCAGCAGAGCCCCCATCAACGTATCGGTCGGAAAATGCACGCCCAACACTACCCGCGAAAACCCCACCGACGCCGCCCACAGATACAACAACGGCATCAGCGTCGGCAGGAAATTGCCCAGCAGAGTCGCCACCATGAAAGCGGCCGAGGTATGGCCGGACGGGAAACTAAACTGGTCGGACGGCTTGATCGTGCTGCGAAAATCGCGCAGCGCCTGCTGCGGCCGGTTGCGTTTGAAACCGTTTTTGAGCAACCAATAAATCGGACGCTCCAACAAAAATGCCAGCAACAGCGCTTGTAGCAGCCGGTCGTGACCGCCCTGGTCCCAGTACAACCAAATCGCCAGCATCACATACGGCACGCCGTCGCCGGTCTTGGAAATCGATCGACATACACCTACCAAATTGGCGTGCGCACCGACGCCGTTCAGCCAGGTAAATAACGAAACGTCGTATTTGTGTATCGAATAAATCAGCTTCATGGCCCTTCCCCCTCAACTTTGCCGCGCGTGTCGACCGCGACGGCCGCACGGCGTTGGAAAACCGTTTTTCCTTTTGTTATTTGGTCCTTAACGCGATGGGACTAGCTTAAATTGGCCGTGTGACAGTGGAATGAAGGTTTGTTTAAGGTTGTGTGACAACCCGATCCGGCGCGAAAGGGCTAAAATAGCGGAAGGCTCGGCCGGGCCTGACACCGCATAGGGCACCACGAGATTAGGATGAGTCGAAAAACCATTGCCGATTTGATGACCAGGGAGGTCGTGCAAGTCGCGCCCGCGACACCGCTGGCGGATTGCGCCGATATGATGGCGCGCCGCCGCATTAGCTCGTTGGTCATCGGCGAACAGCAAATGCCGCTCGGCATTGTCACCGAACGGGACATGGTCAAATTGCTCGGCAACGGCACCGATCTGGCGTTGCCGGTCGGCGATTTCATGGCCGCCCCACTGATTACCGCGCCAGCGGACACCGATTTCCGGGACGCGGTTCATCTGCTGATCCAGCACGGAATACGCCATCTGGCGGTGGTTGACGACGAAGGCCGGCTCACCGGCATCGTCACTGAAACCGATTTTCGCCGGCACAGCGGGATCGAGGAATTCGTCGGGCTGCGCACGATCGCCAGCATCATGGACACCAACGTGCTGTCGCTACGCCGCACCACGACCGTCGGCGACGCCGCCATCCGCATGCACGCCAACCGCGCCAGTTGCGCGATCGTCGTCGACGGCGTCAAGCCGGTAGGGATCGTCACCGAACGCGACATGGTCCGCCTTTATCGCCGCCAAGCCGCCGATATGCTGGTCGGCGACGCGATGAGCAGTCCGGTGCTCAGCGTGTCTCCCGAGCATCTGGTCATCGACGCGGTTCAACTGATGCAGACTCGCGGCGTCCGTCACCTGGTCGTTGTCGACGACCGGGGCGACATGCTGGCCACCGTCGGCGAACACGACGTGGTCAAGCACACCGAAGGCCAGTACATCGACCTGCTCAATCAGATCATTCACGAACAACTGGACGAATTGCGCCAGCACCAAGCCAAAATCGCCGAGCTGACCTATCAGGCGGCACTGTTGGCCAGCGAAAACCGGGTCCTGGAAAAACAACTCAAGCTCGATGCGATCATCGAAAACGCACTGGACGCTATCGTGCTGATGGACGAAAGCGGGGCCATCAGCGGCTGGAACCATCAGGCGGAAACGATGTTCGGTTGGCCGAGGGACCAGGCCTTGGGCCGGAAACTGTTGGAAACCATCGTGCCGCCGATTTATCGGCAGCAGCATCGAGAAGGCGTGAGGACCTTTCTGGCATCCGGCGCCAACCGCCTGAACATGCGCGTCGAAACCCTGGCGATCGATCGGCAGGGCCGGCATTTCGCGGTGGAATTGTCGGTTACCTTGGTCGAAACCGCGCAAGGCCGGGAATTTGCCGCATTCATTCGCGACATCTCCGAACGCAAGCGCAACGAGGACGAAATGCGAGTGGCCTCGCTGATCTATCAAAACAGCGGCGAAGCGATGATGGTCACCGACGCCAACGGGGCGATCCTGAACATCAATCCGGCCTTTACCGAATTGACCGGCTATCGGCTGGACGAAGTGGTCGGCAAAAAACCGCGCATGCTCAATTCCGGCCGCCACGATGCCGGCTTTTACCAGGAAATGTGGCATCGTTTGAACACTTGCGGCTCCTGGCAGGGCGAAATCTGGAATAAGCGCAAAAACGGCGAAATCTTTGCCGAGTGGCTGACGATCAATACGATTTTCGACGAAGCCGGCGCGCCGCACCGGCGTGTGGCTCTGTTCTCCGACATCACCGAAAAGAAGCGCGCCGAGGAATTGATCTGGACCCAGGCCAATTTCGATCCGCTCACCGGCCTACCCAACCGCCGGATGTTTCAAGAACACCTCAGTTTAGCCGTCAAAAAATCCGAGCGCAGCGGCATTCCGCTGGCCTTGATGTTTATCGACCTGGATCATTTTAAGGAAATCAACGATACGCTGGGCCACGACATCGGCGATAAATTGCTGCAGGAAGCGGCTCGGCGTCTGAGCGGCAGCGTGCGCGCCACCGACACGGTCGCGCGCTTGGGCGGCGACGAATTTACCGTGATTCTCGAAGACATCGAGTCGCCGAGCGCCACTTCGCGTATCGCCGAACATATCCTGGAAAAACTGGCGACCAGTTTTCATGTGGAAGGCGAGGTTTTTTACATTTCGGCCAGTATAGGCATCACGTTTTACCCGGACGACGCCGAGGCGCTCGACGACTTACGCAAAAATGCGGATCAAGCGATGTACGATGCCAAGCACCAGGGTCGCAATCGCTATAGCTACTTTACCTCGGACATGCGCGAAGTCGCGCTGAATCGACTGAGCATCGTCAACGGCCTGCGCCAAGCCCTGGCCAACGCCGAACTCAGACTCTACTACCAACCCATCGTCGACCTGCGCGACGGTTCGGTTTACAAGGCCGAAGCGCTGATCCGCTGGCAACATCCGCAACGCGGCCTGATTGGGCCGGATATTTTCATCCCGCTGGCCGAAGAACAAGGCTTGATCCTGGATATCGGCGACTGGGTTTTCCGGCGGGCGATCCGCCAAGTCGGCGAATGGCGGGAGCGCTTTCGCCCCGATTTCCAGATCAGCGTCAACAAGTCGCCGGTACAGTTTCAGACCGATCAAACCTTTTACAAGAACTGGCTGCAAATTCTGCTCGACGCCGGTTTGCCGGGCGACAGCGTCACGATCGAAATCACCGAGAGCCTGACCTTGGGCGGCAAACCCATCGTCGCCGAAAAGCTGCAACTGTTTCGCGATGCCGGCATCCAGGTGGCGATCGACGACTTCGGCACCGGCTACTCGTCGCTCGCCTACCTGAAGCGCTACGACATCGATTTCCTGAAAATCGACCGCAGCTTCGTCCGCAACCTGGACAGCAACGAGAACGACCGGGTGTTATGCGCGGCGATGATCGCCATGGCCCACACGCTGGGCATGCAGGTCATCGCCGAAGGCGTCGAAACCGAACGGCAGCGCGACTTGCTGGCCGCGGCCGGCTGCGATTACGCGCAAGGCTATTGGTATACCGTTCCCTTGCCGGCGGAGCAATTCGAGCAATGGTTGCTCGACTCCGGCCGAGCAAGCTATACCAAATGAATCGCCTACGGTTTCTTCGCGCGATTTCAATCCCGGCGGACTCCGGTTGGCAATTTCCGGCGCGATGGAGCGCGCGGCGATTGAATTTTTAGCCGCGCGCCAGGTTTGCTACAATTTACGGTCGCGCCCGGCGTCGCGCAAGACCTTGCGCTACCGGCAACCCATGATCGATCCGTTCCCACTCCGGCAACCTCGGGGCACTATGCAACGTTTTTGTACATTAGGATTCGTACTCGGCCTGATATTGATGGTCTTCGGCCTGACTTACGCACTGCCCATCGCCACCTCGCTCTACTTCGACGACGGCATGGCCGATCATTTCGTCCGCGGCATGTCGCTGAATATCGGCCTTGGCAGCGTGCTGGCCGGTCTGACGATGCGCTTTCGCGGCGACATTAAAACCCGCGACGGCTACCTACTGGTCGCCTCGTTTTGGATATTGATGTCGGCGGCGGCAACGCTACCGCTACTGTGGGGCATCCCTGGCCTGTCGTTTACCGACGCTTTCTTCGAAACGGTTTCCGGCTTTACGACCACCGGCGCCACGATATTGATCGGTCTGGACGCGCTAGCGCCGTCGCTGAATCTGTGGCGGCACGAAATGGTCTGGATCGGCGGCCTCGGCATCATCGTGTTGGCGGTGGCGATTCTGCCGCTTTTAGGTATCGGCGGCATGCAGCTCTACAAAGCTGAAATCGCCGGGCCGATCAAGGACAGCAAAATCACGCCCCGCATCACGGAAACCGCCCGCCTGCTGTGGCTAGTCTATGCCGGCATCACGCTGGCGTGCATCGCCTCGCTTAAAATGGCCGGAATGAGTTGGTTCGACGCGATATGCCATGCATTCTCGGCAATGGGCCTGGGCGGCTTCTCCACCCACGACGCCAGCGTCGGCTATTACGACTCGCCGGCCATCGAACTGGTTTTGATCGTGTTCATGTTGATTTCGGCAATGAACTTCGCGCTGCATTACCAGGCCGTACACCTCGGAAGCCTAATGCCCTACAAGCAGGATGCCGAAGTGTTGCCTATGTTGGCCTTGGTCGCGTTTAGCATCTGGCTGTGCAGTTGGTACATTTGGGATAACGGTGTGTATTCCACCTTTCTCGAAAGCTTGCGACACGTGGCGTTCAACTTGGTCTCGATCGCGACCGACTGCGGATTCGCCAGCGTCGATTACGACAAATGGCCACCGTTCGTCCCCTGGTGGATGCTGTATTTGAGTTGTATTACCTGCTGCACCGGCTCTACCGGCGGGGGCATCAAGATGTTTCGCACACTGCTGCTTTGGAAGCAGGCCAGCCGGGAGATGTTCAGCATTCTCCATCCGAGGGCCATCAACCCGATCCGGATCGGCGACATGCCGATACCCAATAAGATCATTTTCGCGGTTCTGGCCTTTATCTTTATGTACTTTATCTCGGTGGTGGTGCTGACCTTTTCGCTGATTTTTTCCGGGCTGGACGCGATCTCGGCGTTAAGCGCGATTCTGGCGTGCATCAACAATGCCGGCCCCGGACTAAACCAAGTCGGCCCGGCTACCAACTATCAGAGCCTCGGCGATTTTCAAACCTGGATTTGCTCGGCGGCAATGCTGCTCGGACGTTTGGAAATTATCACGCTGATCGTGCTTTTTACTCCCACTTTCTGGAGAAAATAGTACAATTCCCAGCCTTATCGCCCGAGGGCGCCGTCGCCGTCCGGCATTGGCCCCGCCACCACTTCAATTATCGGAAACCCTAGTCATGACCGCCGAACGCCATATCGACTTCCTCAGCAAGCGCAAGCTGGCTTATTTCTTCTCCGGCACCCTGTTCCTGATCTCTCTGATTTCGTTTTTCGTCAAGGGCCTGGACTTGGGCATCGACTTTACCGGCGGCAGCGTTTACGAGATGCATTACAACCAATCGGTCGACATCGACAAAATGCGCTCGACCCTGGAACAACAAGGCTTCGCCGACGCCAACCTACAAAATTTCGGCAGCTCGCAAGATATTTTGATCCGCCTAAAGCCGATCGAAAACATCAGCCAAAAGGAACTCAGCGAGAAAGTCCTGTCCGTCGCCAACAGCAGTCAAGCCCAAGCCGGCGAGCTGCGCCGCGTCGAGTTCGTCGGCCCGCAAGTCGGCGACGAATTGATCAACGACGGCGGTTTGGCGCTGTTCTTCGCCTTCGTCGGCGTCATGGTCTACGTCAGCATACGCTTCGAATGGAAGCTGTCGGTCGGCGCGATCGCCGCGCTGTTCCACGACACCATCATCACGATGGGCTTCTTCTCGGTGTTCGGCTGGGAATTCGACATGACCGTGCTATCGGCGATCCTGGCGCTGATCGGTTACTCGATCAACGACACCATCGTCGTCTACGACCGAATTCGCGAAACCGTCCGTACCAGCCGCCGCGAACCGATCGCCGACATCACCAACCGCGCCCTGAACGACACCTTGAGCCGGACCATTCTGACCTCGCTGACGGTATTCCTGACCCTGTTGGCCTTGGCATTCCTCGGTGGCAAAACCATACACGGCTTCGCGATTGCGATGTTGATCGGCGTCATCAAAGGTACTTATTCGTCGATTTATATCGCCAGCTCCTTGGCGTTAAGCCTGGGCTTGACCCGGGAAGACCTGATGCCGCCCGAAAAAGATGAAACCGTCGATCAACTGCCGTAAAACATTCCACGCAAGGAGCGCCACGGCGCGCTCCATATCGCGGCCGTGACGACGGCCGCGATGCCAGACTACGATTTTCCACTTCAAGCGAACTATCACGGAAACACTTGATGACCAAACAGTTAAACACCCGCGACCTGACTCAACTCACTTTAGGCATCCCCGGTTTCGACTATCGAGACCTGTACGACAGTCGGCGACTGAACGACCTGATGACCGTGTTCGACCTGTCGGTCGAGCAACACGATCCTAACTTGTTCAAGGAAATCGCGGCTTACCGCGCCTGCGGCGGAGCGGGCATGAGGCCCGAGGACATCTCGGAACTTCTGGTCAAAATGGCGCCGCTAGTGGGCACCTTCGTCGCGAAACTGTTCAACGTCGGCGATGTGCGCGATCAACAAATCGACAAGATTCGCGGCGAGTTCGACAGCGTGTTCACTTACCGCACGCAAATCGTCGGCAATTTGGCCAAACTGTTCAAAGGCCAGACTATCGAGGACTGGGACATCGCCGAACTCGGCGCACAGTTGGATGCCCTGCTGGCGGCAACCGGCAGATCCGAGCTATATGCAACCGATCCGGAACTGGCGGTCAGCCAGCTCGGCGCCGACTTTTGGCGTTTAACCCAAAATGCCGATCTCAGCGATGCCGACATTGCCGCATTGAAGCAACAAGTCACCGATTCACCGATATTGAGCAAGGCCGTCATCAGCGACGGCCCGGCCGCCTTCGCCGCCGCGCTGCTCGACATCGTCCGCCGCTGGAGCTTCGCCGCCAAACAAGTGCCGGAACTGCAAGCCGTCGTCGAAAAATGGCTGAGCTTCAAGATCGCCGAAAAAACCGACCTGGACAACTTGGTGGCGCACGCCAGCGTCTTGCAAGACGGCTACGAAGTCTGGGCCTGCGACGAACACCATCACCGCCGCCGCGATGGTTTTGCATTGACCGACAAGCGCTTCAAACAACGCCAGGCACTGTACGAAATCGATCACTGCATTTACTGCCACGATCGCGACAATGATTCGTGCTCGAAAGGCATCAAGAACAAAAAAGACAACACCTTCAAGGCCAACCACCTGGGTTCGTTGATGACCGGTTGCCCGCTGGAGGAAAAAATTTCCGAAATGCACTTGGTCAAGCGTCAAGGCGACAACATCGGCGCGCTGGCGATGATCATCATCGACAACCCGATGTGCCCAGGCACCGGCCACCGGATTTGCAACGACTGCATGCGCGGCTGCATTTACCAAAAAACCGAGGCCGTCAACATTCCGCAAATCGAAACCAACGTCCTGACCGACGTGCTGTTCATGCCGTGGGGTTTCGAGATTTACAGCCTGTTGACCCGCTGGAACCCCCTCAACGTCAAGCGCCCGGTCGCACTGCCCTACAACGGTAAAAACGTCTTGGTGGCCGGCATGGGGCCCGCCGGTTACACGCTATCGCATTATTTGCTCAACGAAGGCTTCGGCGTGGTCGGCATCGACGCGTTGAAAATCGAACCGCTGCCCTTGCATTTGACCGGCGACCGGGACAATCCGCCGTTACCGATCATCGATTTCCAAGCGCTTTACGAGGATCTGGATAAACGAGTAATGCTCGGCTTCGGCGGCGTCGCCGAGTACGGCATCACCGTGCGTTGGGACAAGAATTTTTTGAAAGTGATTTACCTGACCCTGCTGCGCCGCAGCGCCTTCAAATGTTACGGCGGCGTGCGTTTCGGCGGCACGATCACCATCGACGAGGCCTGGGGTCTGGGTTTCGACCACATCGCCATCGCCAGCGGAGCCGGCAAACCGACTGTCATCGATCTGAAAAACAACATGACCCGCGGCATTCGCAAGGCCTCGGACTTCTTGATGGGCTTGCAATTGACCGGCGCGGCCAAGGAATCGTCACTGGCCAACCTGCAAGTCAGAATGCCGGCCGGCGTGATCGGCGGCGGTTTGACCGCTATCGATACCGCCACCGAATTGCTGGCTTACTATCCGTTGCAAGTCAGCAAAATCACCAAACGTTACGACAAATTGGTCGCCAAATACGGCGAGGCCGAAGTACGCGGCCGTTACGACAAGGAAGAACTGGAAATCCTGGAAGAATTCCTAGCCCACGGCCGGGTGATCGAAGCCGAACGCGCCCGCGCGGCGGCGGCCGGCGAAACGCCGAACTTCCTGCCCTTCCTGAAACAATGGGGCGGCGTGACGATGTTCTATCGCAAAGGCATCAAGGATTCGCCGGCCTATCGGCAAAACCACGAAGAAATCCACGAAGCGCTGTCGGAAGGGATTTATCTGGCCGAAGGCATGAGTCCGCTGGAAGCCATCAACGACGACTACGGCCACCTAAAAGCGGTGCGCTTCGAGAAGCTGGAATTGCAGGAAGGCCGTTGGCGCACCGTCGGTGAACAGGAAGTCGCGTTGCGCGGCCTGTTTATCGCCGCCGGCACCGCGCCGAATACGATTTACCAGTCCGAACACCCACGCACTTTCGCGATGGAAGGCAAGTTCTACAAACGCCACGAACCCGACTGGCTGCAAGGCAAGGCCAAACTGGTACCGATGGCCGACGAGGCGCAAGTCAAGGTCGGCAAGCCCGCACCGTTTACCTCGTACCAAAGCGAAGGCCGTTACATCAGCTTCTACGGCGACAACCATCCGGTTTATGCCGGCAACGTCGTCAAAGCGATGGCCAGCGCCAAGGACGGTTATCCGTATATCGTCAAGCTGTTCGAAAACGAAATCGCCAAGCTGGATGCCGGAAAACAAGCCGAGCGCGACGCGGCCTGGCGGGCCATGCAGGATAGACTCGACGAATTGTTCCTGGCCCATGTCGTCGAAGTCAACCGCCTGACACCGACCATTATCGAAGTCGTGATCAAGGCTCCGGCGGCGGCGAAAAACTTCGAGCCGGGTCAATTCTACCGAGTACAGAACTACGAGTCCTTGGCGCCCGTCGTCGAAGGCACCGCGCTGGCAGCCGAAGGTTTGGCTCTGACCGGTGCCTGGGTTGACAAAGACCAAGGCCTGGTATCCTTGATTGCATTGGAAATGGGCAGCTCCAGCCGTCTATGTGCGACCTGGAAGGCCGGCGATCCGTTGGTATTGATGGGCGTCACCGGCGCACCGACCGAAATCCCGACCGGCAAAACCGTATTGTTATTGGGCGGCGGCTTGGGCAACGCGGTATTGTTCTCGATCGGCAAGGCCATGCGCGCCGCCGGCAACAAGGTGTTGTATTTTGCCGGCTACCGCAACCGCATCGACTTGTTCAAGGTGCCTGAAATCGAGGACGCTTCCGACGTCATCGTCTGGGCGGTCGATAAATTGCCGGGCAACGAGGCGATTCCGGTCACCCGTCCACAGGACAAAACGTTCGTCGGCAACATCGTCGAAGCGATGATCGCCTATGCCGAGGGCCAACTGGGCGACACCGCGTTGAAACTGCAGGATGTCGAGCATTTGATCGTGATCGGTTCCGACCGGATGATGGCGGCGGTTAAGGCGGCCCGCTTCGGCGCATTGAAGCCTTACCTGAAAGAAGGCCACGAAGCCGTCGGCTCGATCAATTCGCCGATGCAATGCATGATGAAAGGCGTTTGCGCACAATGTATGTGCAAACACGTCGATCCGGAAACCGGCGAGGAAAGCTTTATGTATTCCTGCTACAACCAGGATCAAGCGCTGGATTACGTCGACTTTCCCAACCTGAATGCGCGATTGAGGCAAAATACGGTGCAGGAGAAATTGTCGTCCTTGTGGCTAACCTATTTGTTGGAAAGCGAACGCGGCTAGAGCCAATCCAGCTCGGCCCACCGCCACCCGCCGAACCGGGTGGCGGAACCGCTCGCGAGGCGCCGCGAACCTTAGTATTCCGCGCCGGACACCTCGCCGACAGCCTTTGAAATTGGAGTTCACACGTGTTGCAGCGCACCCTGCTTGCCATTTCGTTAATTTTCCTACCGCTACTGGCCTGGGCTGACGCCGATGCCAACCAAGTCGCCCTCAACCTGACTCGGCATTGGGTCGGCTATCTGTCGATCGCAATATTCGCGCTGGCGTACATGCTGGCGATGACCGAGGAAATCACCGAGCTGAACAAGTCCAAACCGATGGTGCTGGCGGCCAGCTTGATCTGGGCCTTCATTGCTTCGATTTACGTGCAAGGCGGGATGGGCGAACAAGCCGGCCGCGCCTTCCGTGCGTGCCTGGAAAGTTACGCCGAACTGTTCTTGTTTATCATGGTGTCGATGGCCTATCTGAATGCGATGGAAAGCCGCGGCGTATTCGACAACCTACGTGTCTGGTTGCTCAGCAAGGGCTTCAGTTATCGCAAGTTGTTCTGGATAACCGGCGTGATGTCATTCTTTATGTCGTCGGTGTGTAACAACCTGACCACCGCGCTGCTAATGGGCGCGGTCATCGTCGCAATGGGCAAGCATAATAAGCGCTTTATGACGATGGCCTGCATCAATGTTGTTGTTGCCACCAACGCCGGCGGTTCGTTCAGTCCGTTCGGCGATATCACCACATTACTGGTTTGGCAAAGCGGCGTTGTGCCCTTCGTGGATTTCTATTCGCTGTTCATTCCGGCCGTCGTCAATTTCGCGCTGCCAGCCGCCGTGATGCATTTTTGGATACCCAACGAACACCCGGCCGCCGTCGGAAAAGCTCCGAAAATGAAACGAGGAGCTTTGACGATGATGGTGTTGTTCTTGTTGACGATCATTACCGCGGTCAGTTTCGAAAACTTCCTGGATCTGCCGCCCGCCGCCGGCATGCTGGCCGGACTGACTTATCTGAAGTTTTTAGGCTACTACCTGCAAAAAACCGAAGATAAACAAAAAGTCAGCGATTTTGCCCACGTTTACAAATTATTCAACGTCGAACTGCCGTTGGCCAATCAAAATCAACGCTTCGACGTGTTCAAAAACGTCGCCAATTTGGAATGGGATACCCTCTTGTTTTTTTACGGCGTGATGGTCAGTGTCGGCGGACTAAGTTTCATCGGTTATTTAACGATGGCTTCCGACGTGCTGTATGTCGGCATGGATCCGACGATCGCCAATATCGTCGTCGGCATCTTGTCGGCCTTCATCGATAACGGCACGATCATGTTCGCGGTGCTGACGATGCACCCGGAGATTTCCCAAGGCCAATGGCTGTTGGTCACGCTGACGGCCGGCGTCGGCGGCAGTCTGCTGGCAATCGGCTCGGCGGCCGGGGTTGGCCTGATGGGGCAGGTCAAGGGCGTTTACACCTTTAGCGCCCATTTAAAGTGGATGCCGGTCATCCTGCTCGGTTACGCCGGCAGTATCGCCGCGCATTTTTTATTAAACAGCCACTATTTTTAACCTACCGTAAACCGAGCGGCCAATTCGGCAACACGCGGCCAACACCCAGTTTTCTAAAAATTTCAATTACTTAATAAGAAACCACTCCCTGTACATCAAACCGATTGACGAATATTCATTTCTTTGCTCGATCGTCATAATCCATTAACACGCAAAATCCTGCTATTTTTGTGGAACGCTTGGAATAGCCATGTATAATGAAGCCGATTTAGCTCGGTATCGTTGTCGCTTTTCAAGCTCGCAATAGGATCAACAAACTTTGTTTTCCGCTTACCCGCTTTATTCACCAACCCTAGTTCCAAACAGCGAAAGCACTTTTTAGCAAGAGAGATTTATGTCAGTTCAAGTAGAAGGCAAAGTTAAATGGTTTAACGACGAGAAAGGTTTCGGCTTCATTGAGCAAGAAGGCGGCAAAGACGTATTCGTCCATTTTAGCGCTATCAACGGTTCCGGCCGCAGAACCCTGAAAGAAGGCCAAAAAGTCACGATGGAAGTGACCAACGGCCAAAAAGGCCCGCAAGCGGAAAACGTAACACCGCTGTAAATTGAACTGAAAAAGCCGCCTGACCAGCGGCTTTTTCATTTGCGGCCGATTTGCTTGTAACACGATCCATCCAACCGCACCGTTTGGCGCGGAGAGATGGCTCGTTCCGTCGTTAGAGTAAGGCACCCCACAAATCGTAGTCGTCGGCTTCCTCGATTTCGACCTCAACGAATTCGCCGACCCTCAGGTGGTTTGCACCATCGATAAACACTTGACCGTCGATTTCCGGAGCATCGCTTTTAGTGCGAGCCACGGCGCCTTCTTCGACAACCTCGTCGATCAACACCACCTCACGACGGCCTATCCGTTGCTTTAAACGTTCGGCACTGATCGCGGCTTGGTGCTCCATAAATCGTGCCAATCGCTCCTGTTTGACTTCTTCCGGCACCGCATCCGGCAACGCGTTCGCCGCCGCGCCCTTGACCGGCGAATAGGCGAAACAACCCACTCTGTCCATTTGCGCTTCGCTCAAGAATTGCAGTAGCTCTGCGAATTCCTGCTCTGTCTCGCCGGGAAAACCGACGATGAAAGTACTGCGTATCGTCAAATCCGGACAAATGCGCCGCCACGCACGGATGCGTTCCAGATTGTTTTCAGCGGCGGCCGGGCGTTTCATCAATTTCAAGATCCTGCTGCTGGCATGCTGAAACGGAATATCCAGATACGGCAAAATTTTACCGTCCGCCATCAACGGCACCACGTCGTCGACGTGCGGATAGGGGTAGACATAATGCATTCGGACCCAAATATCCAGTTCGCCCAACGCCGCCGCCAAGTCTTGGAATCGGGTTTGGTAAGCTCGTCCCCGCCAATCGCGGCTTTGATATTTCAAGTCTAAACCATAAGCACTGGTGTCTTGCGACACGACCAGCAGCTCTTTAACACCGGCGGCAGCCAGCGTTTCCGCCTCCACCATCACCTCGTCCAACGGCCGGCTGACCAAGTCGCCGCGCATCGACGGAATAATGCAGAACGTACAACGGTGATTGCACCCTTCGGAAATTTTCAAGTAGGCGTAATGCTTGGGCGTCAATTTAATCCCTTGCGGCGGCACCAAGTCCATGAACGGATTGTGCGCCGGCGGCAGATACTCGTGCACAGCTTCGACCACTTCGTCGGTCGCGTGAGCGCCGGTGATTTTCAGCACTTGCGGATGCCGTGCCAAAATCTCGTCCTGCCGCGCGCCCAGACAACCGGTGACGATGACCTTACCATTTTCAGCGAGCGCTTCGCCTATGCTGTCCAGCGACTCCTCGACCGCCGCGTCTATGAAGCCGCAGGTATTGACGATGACCAGATCGGAATCCTTGTAATTCGGCGATACTTGGTAGCCTTCGCTACGCAAGCGGGTCAAGATCTGCTCGCTATCGACCAGGGCTTTCGGGCAGCCCAAACTGATAAATCCAACACGGGGGTTACTCATTCGACATTCTCGATAACACTATAAACAGGTGGGCGGCTTGGGCAGGCCGGCGATTTTGCAGGCGTATTTCAACGGGCCTTGCGGAAACAATTTTTGCAGATAGCGGCTATTGCCTTTTTCTTCACCCAGGGTTTTGCGTACCGCGGCGGCGAACATCCGGGCATTCGGCAAATGCTGGAATTTTCGATAGTAATCGCGGATAAACAGCAAAATCTCCCAATGCGCCTCTTCGATCACCAAGCCTTCCAGACGCGCCAATTCGTCGGCGACGTTGCGATTCCACAGATCGGCACTCCGCAAAAATCCGTCATCGGTCGTAGCCAATTCGGCACCGTCGACTATCAACGCCATGTATGAGCCACCGGATGCTTGACCGTCAAATCGACCAACCCGGCGTAATCCGTCCAGGCCACGCCGGCCATCGCGGCGTCCGGCGCAAGTCCGCAGGCCTCGGCGTATTCCCGTAACACGAAAACCCCACATTCCCGATCCAGCACGCTTTGCAACAGCGGGTTATCCCGATGTCCGGCGCGAGCCGACAACGCGGCGGCATCCAACAGCACGACGTCATCGCCCGAGCCGATACGCTCCAGCCATTCCGGCCTGACCGGCGAGGAAGCCACGATATGCAACATTATTCGGTATGGGTCAGTTTCAAGCCGACGATGCCGATCACGATCAACAGAATCGAAGCCAACCGTATCCAATCGGAAGATTCCTTGAACAGGAAAATGCCGACGATCGCCACGCCGACCGCGCCCATACCGGTCCAAACGGCGTACGCGGTGCCCAGCGGTAAGGTTCTGATTGCCAACATCAACAGGTAAAAACTGCCGGCGCCGGAAATCCCGGTCACCACGCTCGGCCACAGCTTGGTAAAGCCATCGTTAAATTTAAGACTGATCGCGAATACGATCTCAGAACAACCCGCCGCCAACAGCAACAGCCAACCCATCAACTCTCCTCGGACATACGCTATAATCGGAGCATTTTACAATAGCGTTTCTGTCAAACCGCATTATTTAGCCCTGTAAATGGAAAAAGAATCCGACTACCTCGTTCGCAACGCCAAAATGATTTATGGCCATTTGACCGACTTGGTAAAAAACAAGTGCATCATCGCCGCGAATTTCGGCGAAGACAACGCTTCGTTCTTGACCACCATCGTCGAGCTCGACCAGAAAGCCAATCTGCTGGCGCTCGATGTCGCGCCCAACGAGCAACTGAACCGACAATTGCTGACTTCGGCGAAAGTCCTGTTCCGTACCGAGTTCGACGGTATCAAAGTCTCTTTCCGGGGCAAAGCCATAAAAAAAACCGAGCGTAACGGCATGGCGGTTCTAGCGATGCCGTTGCCGGACGCGATATTTTGGATGCAGCGCCGCCAGTTTTATCGAGTAAAAATTCCGCTCTCGCATAAAAACAGTTTCTGTGAAATCGAGTTTCGCACCGTGGATGAAGACAACAATCCGCAAACGCTCTCGGGGATTTTTCCGTTGGCCGATCTGAGCATTTCCGGATTCGCGATGCTGGTAAACGACACCAAGTTCTCCGAATTCCTGCAACAGGGCGCCGAACATGGCGATTGCGCGCTGTATCTAAACGACGGCAGCCGCGCCAATGTCGGCATCATGGTCCGCGATATCGCCACCATGCGGGCCGGAGCGGCCGGTAAACAGCAGCGGGTCGGCTGCCAGTTCACCCAAGTTTCGCAGATGTTCGAATCCAGCATTCAACGTTACGTCCAAGACATCGAGCGGCAACAAAAAAACATCGGTTAGCGCGCGCCAAGATCATCGGCAGACAGTCGATTCGCTCTTACGTCGGCGCTCCTCCGAAGATTCAAGCGCATACCAGCCACCAATCTCCGCTCAAGACTTTTCAGGCGACTTGCGCGGCCAGCGCGACCGTCAAATTTCAGCCACACACCTCGCCATTCTCCACCGCCAATAACCGATGACTCGCTCGCCACTCAAACTTCCCAGTCTACCCGATTCCGCCGCCACTCAAACTTTCAAAGACCTGAGCGGCTGCGGCGACTCGCTAGCGCTGGCCAGTGCGATTACCCAGGAAAAGCGCCTGTTGGTTATCGTCACCCAGGACACTCAAACCGCGCTACGGCTGGAACACGAACTGGCGTTTTTTCTCGACAACGCCTACCCCATCCTGCAATTCCCCGACTGGGAAACCCTACCCTACGACGTATTCTCGCCGCTACCCGAAATCATCTCCGAACGCCTGCGAACGCTGGCCTTGTTGCCGGAAACCAAGCGCGGCGCGCTGATCGTACCGGTCTCGACGCTGATGCACCGGCTGGCGCCGCGCGAGCACATCCTCGCTCACAGTTTTGCGATCGAAGTCGGCGGCACCTTGAGCCTGGAGCTAACTCGCGCCAAGCTGGAAGCGGTGGGCTACCAGTGTGTGTCGCAAGTCTACCAGCACGGCGAATTCGCGGTGCGCGGCTCGATTCTGGATTTATTTCCGATGGGCTCAAAACAGCCCTACCGCATCGAGCTGTTCGACGACGACGTCGAATCGATCCGCAGCTTCGATCCCGACACGCAGATGTCGCAAGACAAAATGCCAAAGATCGAGTTGTTTCCGGCCCGCGAATTCCCGTTTAGCGACGACGCGATTAAACGCTTCCGCCAGGCCTTTCGCGAACAGTTCCCGAATGCCTCGCCAAAAAACCCTCTCTACCTCGACGTTTCCAAGCAAATCGCCCCGGCCGGGATCGAATATTACTTACCCTTGTTCGTCGAACGTACCGAATCGCTGCTCGCCTACTTGCCGCAGACCGCGTTATTCGTGTTGCCGGCCGACTTCGCCGGCGACGCTGAGCGCTTTTACCACGAAGCCGACGAGCGTTATCAGCAGCGCAAATACGATGTCGACCGGCCGTTGTTGCCGCCGGAACGTTTGTTTTTGTCGACCGAGGAAATCCAGCACCACATCGCCGGCTTCAGCCGTATCGTGCTGGACAATCAAGCCGAACACGGCGAATCGCTCGATTGCAGGGTTCTACCCGATGTCGCGATCGACAGCCGCTTGAAAGAGCCCGCGCAACGCTTGCGGCAGTTTATCGAAGGCTTTTCCGGAAAGGTACTATTCGTCGCCGAAACCGCCGGCCACCGCGAAGGCCTGATCGACAAGCTAAAAAGCGTCAAGCTGAGCGCCAAACAGATACAGAGCTGGCCGGAGTTTTTACGCGGCGAAGATTCGCCCTGCATCGTCGTCGCGCCGCTGGACCAAGGCTTATGGCTTGAAGATCCAAAACTGGCCATCATCACCGAAAGCCAGCTCAGCGGCGAGAAAGTCCAGCAACGCCGGCGCCGGGCCAAATCCGCCGCCCGCGCGCTGGAAAACATCTTCAACAATCTCGACGAACTGAGCGTCGGCTCGCCGGTGGTACACCAGGAACACGGCGTCGGCCGCTATCTGGGCTTGCAGACCTTGACGGTCGGCGGCATCGAAGCCGAGTTTTTAATGTTGGAATATGCCGGCGGCGACAAAATTTACGTGCCGGTGGCATCGCTACACCTGATCGGCCGCTATAGCGGCGTCAGCGCCGAAAACGCGCCGCTGCATAAACTCGGTAGCGAGCAATGGAGCAAGGCCAAGCAAAAAGCCATGGAGCGGGCCCGCGACGTGGCCGCCGAATTGCTGGACATCCACGCCAAACGCGCCGCCCGCGAAGGCTTTGCCTTCAACATCGACAACAGCGATTACAACGCCTTCGCCGCCGCCTTCCCGTTCGAGGAAACCCCGGACCAGCTCAGCGCGATCGAAGCCATCTTGCAGGACATGGCCGCGCCGCAACCGATGGACCGCGTGGTCTGCGGCGACGTCGGTTTCGGCAAGACCGAAGTGGCGATGCGCGCGGCCTTCGTCGCGGTGCAAAGCGGCAAACAGGTCGCGGTATTGGTGCCGACTACCCTGCTGGCGCAACAGCACTATCAAAACTTCCGCGACCGCTTCGCCGACTGGCCGGTGCGCGTCGAAGTCACCTCGCGTTTCGTCACCGCCAAACAACAAACCGCGATCGCCGACGATCTGGCCGACGGCAAGGTCGACATCGTCATCGGCACGCATAAGCTGTTATCCAAAGAGA
The DNA here is from genome assembly GCF_050275925.1 of Methylomonas sp. MS20. Lineage (NCBI taxonomy): Bacteria > Pseudomonadati > Pseudomonadota > Gammaproteobacteria > Methylococcales > Methylococcaceae > Methylomonas > Methylomonas sp. MS20. Next base: position 716,106 of record NZ_CP189962.1, on the reverse strand, counting down.
TGAAATACAAGGCCTTGGGTCTGGTGATCATCGACGAAGAACACCGTTTCGGCGTCACCCAAAAGGAACATTTCAAAAAGCTGCGCTACGAACTGGATTTGCTGACGCTGACCGCGACGCCGATTCCGCGCACCTTGAACATGGCGATGGCCGGCCTACGCGACATCTCGATCATCGCCACGCCGCCGCCAAACCGCCATGCCATCAAGACCTTCGTCAGCGAATGGATAGACTCGCAAATCCAGGAAGCCTGCCAGCGCGAAATCAAACGTGGCGGCCAGGTGTTTTTCTTGCACAACGATGTCAAGACCATGGACAAGATGATGCGCGAACTCGGCGAACTGGTGCCGGATGCCCGCATTCAGATTGCCCACGGCCAGATGGCGGAGCGCGAGCTGGAGCAAATCATGCTGGATTTCTACCACCAGCGCTTCAATCTATTGATCGCGACGACGATTATCGAAAGCGGTATCGACATTCCCAGCGCCAACACCATCGTCATCAACCGCGCCGACAAGCTCGGTCTGGCCCAGTTGCATCAATTGCGCGGCCGGGTCGGCCGTTCGCATCACCGCGCTTATGCTTACTGCATCGTGCCGCCCAAGTCTTTGATGACCAAGGACGCGATCAAACGCCTGGAAGCCTTCGAAACCTCCGGCGAACTGGGTGCCGGCTTTATGCTGTCCTCGCACGATATGGAAATCCGCGGCGCCGGCGAGTTGCTGGGCGACGAGCAAAGCGGCCAGATTCAGGAAATCGGTTTTACTATGTATACCGAGTTGCTGGAACGCGCGGTGAAAGCCTTGAAATCCGGCAAACAACCGGAACTGGATGCGCCGCTAGACACCGGCCCGGAAGTGGATTTGCAAATCGCCGCGCTGATCCCGGAAGACTACTTGCCGGACATTCACGCTCGTTTGGTGCTGTACAAACGCATCGCCAGCGCCGAAACCGAAGACGATTTGCGCAAATTAAAAATCGAAATGATCGACCGCTTCGGCTTGTTGCCGGATCAAGTCAAAGCCTTGTTCGCGGTCACCGAACTCAAGCAACACGCCGCTAACCTGGGCATCAAGAAAATCGAAGCCCACGCCAGCGGCGGCCGCATCGTGTTTACCGCCACGCCGCAAATCGATACCGCCGAGTTAATCCTGATGATCCAAAGCCAGTCGCAGGTCTACAAATTCGACGGCGCCGATAAATTGCGCTTTACCAACACGTTTAAGGACATGGAGGATAAGGTGGCGTTTTTGGAGAAGTTGTTGATACGATTGGCGCCTAAATCTTGATTTTAATTTTTTGGAGGTAATATGTCGCACTGTCAAACCGCCAAGCAAGAAGCCATCGCCGCCATCAGTCTATTGCCAGACACGGTAGATTTTGAAGAAATCGTGTATCGGCTCTACGTTCTGAACAAAATATATCAGGGGCTAGAAGATGTAGAGCACGGCAAGGGCATTAGCAGCGAGATCTTGCTACGCGAAATCGAGCAATGGTAATTTGGACGCCTCGCGCCAGAACAGACCTCAAAGCCATTCATGATTACATCGCGCAGGATTCACCGCTTACTGCCAAACGCATCATCCGGGAATTGATACAAAAAACCGACAGCCTGCTGGTGTCTCCTTACCTCGGTAAAAAAGTGCCCGAGTTTGAACAACAGGAATTAAGGGAAATCGGCGTGCATTCTTGGAGAATCATTTACCAAATTAAGTTTAATCAAGCCTATGTTGTCACAGTGGTTCATAAACGCCGCGATTTCAAAAATTCGGACTTATCGATAGACCAATAAACACGCAAATCCAACTGAACGGCAATTTTTCAAATGCTAATGCAACGATTGAAGATTGAAACGTGTTGACGCTGCAAGAGAGGCTCAAACATTACAAATTGGAATTCCAGAAATGTAGATCCGATTCGTGAAACGTAACCCAACGAGTTTAACACCTTAATTCCTCCGAATAGTGAAGTGTAATCGCAGATAATGTGCATGCCAGTATCGTTTAATTAGTTACTTAAACTCACGCCAAAGACAAGTTTTCAAGCGCTTAAAATTGCCTCGTCAACAGCCAAATGAATAATTTGAATCAGAAGTTTCAAACCGATCTAAATGGCATCGCCCAGGACCTAATTTCACACTACAATCTTGAATTCAAAAAGCAAATTAATGGCCTTAGCTGCCCTCTAATGAGATGGCTGGATTTTCGCCTCCGATATATTGACCCCAAACCCAGGCAGATAGTATTTTCAGAGGTTTTCCCAAAAAAACTTCCTAAAACTGTCGAGACTGGCTTTCTTCATATACAAAAACTGATGCGTATGGGAGTAGATATAAACGCATATCAATCCAAATCAATTCAACGTTTCCACGACATTAGCGGAAAAAGAAAGGCCAAACGCACTGACCTTTTATGGGCAGACTGGAACATATTTCACTTACATATCACAGATATACCGATCAAACCAGGCGAATTATTTTCAGAGAGAAAGTGTAGCGACGGTAGAAGTTGGCTATTATTCTTCCTAGTTGAGAATGACACTTTTGCTCTAATAGATGTCAGAGAGCACAATGATGATGGATTGTTTTCAGACAACGAACTAATAATATTAGTTAATCATAGTTGGCCAAACTATATGGAACAATTTCATTTAAGAGACATACTGCCGCCACAAAAAACCATATCTCCGCGAGAAATCCAAAAACTAAGATTGGCCGGAATAAATATCCCTATTATCTTAAACGGAAAGGCATATTTTGGTCCAGGATTGGGTATTACATCCGCAGCAACCTCAACCAGGGTTATGGAGTCGACAGACAAAGCACGTCACTGGATTCGAAAAATTTCAGAAATTGCTAAAAACCCAGAAGGCCAAATTCAGAAACATATTCTAGACAACCAGATAAAACACCCAGACCTAAACTTATGCATAACTCCAAAAGGCTTGGCGATTTTTGAAGAAACGTCAAATACTGCGTTCACTGTTTTGAACCATGAAAGCCCCGAAAGTTACCTTTCAATAATCCATAATTTGGTTTTCCCTTCATGGGCCTTAAAATCACTAATAATTTAAATACACCAGCCTAAATACATACAGTTTGGCGGCTTGCTTGCGCAAAGCCGCCCTACAATTCAAAAAATCTATTTCTTGTTAAAGTGGTAAATATCCCCAAACTTGCCTTTTAACGTCATCGTTTTATCGTCCTTTTCGACCAGCGAGAAGATATCGAATTTATCCGACCGGCCCAGCAGCGAAATTTTCAATTTACCGTTTTCCACTTCGTAATTGACCGGCGATTGGTCGTAATAGCTGCCTTCGCGCGGGATATGGGTGATCGTGACCTTGCCGGCGCCAAAGGTCCACGTGTCTTCCCGCTTGATGGTTTCTTGAGTCGCCGCCGATTTTTTGGTGTATTCCAGTTTCCAACTGCCTTGTACTTCGTCGCCGGATTGCAGCGGGACATCGGCAAACGCCTGGCTTGCGACGACCGACAAAACCAGCGCTAATGTTATGTTCTTCATGTCCAACCCCCGACTTTTATTGATATAGGAGGGTCGCATTCTACGCTCCGGGCGACGTAAAGTACCTAATATTCAAGCTAGCGCGGCCGGCCGCCGTTCGTAAGAACGGGCGCGCGTCAATCCGAATGCGTTAAAATCCCAACTTGCGCCACCTTTCGGAATACCCGCGAACATGCTTCGTTACGACCGCTCCCGCTTTATCGCCCTGGGCCTACCCAGTCTTCTGAATGCCGCGTTGGTGATCTACATGCTGGAACTGCGGCCGGAGCATTGGTCCGACGACATCCGCAACGGTTTTTATTGGGCCTTGGTCGGCGGTCTCGGTCTGTTCGGCATCACGGCAATGATCAAACGCGCTCGCGATCTGGGCTCGTCGGCATGGGGAATTTTACTGGGATTTTTGTTTGCGCCGCCGTTCATGCTGCTGGTCGCCCTCATACTGGCCTTTATTCCCAGCAGCCCGGATGCCGACCGTCTGGAACCGCCGCCGCCCAGCGCTTCCTTAGCGACCTGGCAAACCGGCTTGGCGATTCTGGTCGTGCCCTGGTTGGCGATTTGGCTGTTTCGGTAACGCTTGGTCGCCAGCCACCAACCCCGGCATTCGCCAACCTGATCGATACGCCGCAATCGACACTTGGCGACTCCGATGAATTTGCGATCCACTTCGCAAATCCGTTAGCCTGAAGGCGGGCATTTCTCAGCCGTCGCTTGCATCAAATCGCGGGCAAGGCAAATTCGTTTGTTAGCCTCTTCACAGATTGGACTTGTCCTTCCAGCGCCTAAATGCCCGTCGGCGCCTCGCGATCAATCGAGCTTGCAGCAGAGCGACAACGCTTGCCGATTTTCTCAAAAAGATACAGAAAACCCGAGCGGCCTTGGAATAAAGCGTACCCCGGCCAAGCTTAGCCGCCAATCCGGCCGCGCCACCATCCGCCACGCGTAAAATCCCTCCCGATTTGGAAACGCTCCCGATTCCCCCGCGCTACCGGCGGAAATTGCTCCTCTACACTTTCTCTTCGGAACCGCACCGGCCAAGTTCGGCCAACCCTGCCGCAAGCAGCGCGGCGGCGCTGTTCCGGCACCCGAACCATTCGGCTATCGATAACCCGGTATTGTTTAACCTCGCGGGGTAACCATGAGCGCGCAAATTTCCCTGATTCATCACCATACAGACCTAATCGACGACATCGCCGATCCCAGACATGCGCAGCCGGCGGACATCGCTGATCTGCTGGTCGCCTATCTGGAACAGATGGGGGTCGAATACGTTTTCGGCGTGCCCGGCGGCGCCATCGAGCCGCTCTACAACGCCATCGCCCGTAGCAGCCGGCGCGGCGGTATCCGTCACGTGCTGGCCCGCCACGAAGCCGGCGCCGCCTTCATGGCCGACGGCTACGCTCGGGAAACCGGCAAAATCGGCGTCTGCTGCTCCACGTCGGGTCCCGGCGCCACCAACCTGATTACCGGCGTGGCCTGCGCTTACGACAACAACATTCCGATGTTGGTCATTACCGGCCAGCCGGCCCTGCCGGCGTTCGGCAAATACCCCTTGCAAGAATCCTCGTGCACCGGCATCAACACGCTGGGCATGTTCCGGCATTGCACGCTATACAACTCGTTGGTCTCCCACCCCAAGCAATTGGAAACCAAACTGGTGACCGCGCTGCAACGGGCGATTCGCGCCCCGCGCGGACCGTCGCATCTGACCGTGCCGGTGGATGTGTTCCGCAGCCCCTGCAGCCGCGGCACACCGTCCTACAACTTGGAGCAACTGCTGGCGCCGTCGTCGATGGTGGACGACGACGCCATCACCGAATTGCGCGACATGCTGGCCGAGGCCCAAAACGTCGTTCTGCTGATCGGCGGCGGCTGCGGCGAAGCGATCGGTTCGATTCTGCAATTCGCCGCGCTGAAAGGCACGCCGCTAGTCACCACGCCCGACGGCAAAGGCCTGGTCAATCCACGCCATCCGTTGTTCCGGGGCGTGTTTGGTTTCGGCGGTCACGAAACCGCCGACGCCGCGCTGCGAGACAAAGCAGTCGATTTGATCCTAGCCATCGGCGCCAACATGGGCGAGTGGAACAGCGGCGGCTGGAGCGACAGCCTGCTCAACGAGCGCCTGGTACACATCGACGAGTCCGAGGAAAACCTGTCGCGTACGCCGATGGCCCGCCTGCATGTGCGCGGCCGTATTCTGTCGGTGTTCAGCCGGCTGGTCGAGCAACTGCATCACCAGCAAAAAACCGACAATTTCGAATATGCCCGGCAGCGCGCCTCCCGCGAACACAAGGTCGACCAACACGACCCCCACCAACTGTTAAGCGCGCCGGAAAAATATCAAAGCGATGCCACGCCGCTGAAACCGCAGCGCTTGATGCGCGAATTGGGCCAACTGTTTCCGCCGACCACCCGCTTTCTGGCCGACACCGGCAATAGCGTGTCGTGGGCCGTGCATTATCTGCACCCCGGCATCGACCGGCGGGTCGGCGAACGCCGATTGGGCGGCGGCGGCCGCAAGATCACGCCGGGCCTGCGCCGCACCGACGGCGGCTGGTTGCGGGTAACGATGAATTTCGCGGCGATGGGTTGGGCGATCGGCGGCGCGATCGGCACCGCGATCGCCAACCGCCGTCAGCCGGTCGTGTGCATCACCGGCGATGGCAGCATGTTGATGAACGGTCAGGAAATTTCGGTCGCGGTCGCCGAGCGTCTGGCGGTGGTGTTTATTGTGCTCAACGATCAGTCGTTGGGCATGGTCAGACACGGCCAGCGCTTGGCCGGGGCCGAACAAATCGGTTGCGACTTGCCGCCCAGCGACTTCGCGGCCCTGGCCCGCGCCCTCGGCGCCGACGCTTACACGATCCGCTCGCCGCACGACTTGACCAATCTGAATATCGCCGCGATCTGCGCACGCAAGGGGCCGACCCTGCTTGACGTGCTGATCGATCCCGACGAAGAGCCGCCGATGAACGTGCGGATGCGCGTCCTGACCAACACCTTATAAGCGGGGCGACTTCATGAACAAACTCAGCGGTAAAACCGCGTTGATTACCGGCGGCTCCAGCGGCATCGGCCTGGCCAGCGCCAAACTATTCCTCGCCGAGGGTGCCCGGCTGGCGATCACCGGACGGGACCCGGAACGCTTGGAAACCGCCCGCCAACAGTTGGGCGACGACACGCTGGCCCTCGTCAGCGAGGCCGGTTGTCTGAACGACATCGAAGCCCTGCTGGAACAGGTCGGCCAACATTTTCAAACTTTGGACATTCTGTTTCTGAACGCCGGCATCGCCGAACCGACACCGTTGGAACTGACCACCGAAGACCAATTCGACCGCATCATGCGGGTCAATTTCAAGGGCGTGTTTTTTACGATCCAAAAAGCCTTGCCGATGCTCAAACCCGGCGCCTCCATCATCGTCACCACGTCGATCACCAACCGTAGCGGCACCCCCAATTTCAGCGTGTACGCCGCCACCAAGGCGGCCTTGCGTTCGATGGTGCAATCGTTGGGATTGACCTTGATAGGACAAGGCATACGGGTCAACGCGATCAACCCCGGCCCTATCGATACCGAAGGCTTCAACCGCCTGCCGTTACCCGGCGACGTGTTTCAAGCCATCAAAACCGATATCGAGGGCCGTTCGCCGATCAAGCGCTTCGGCGCGCCGGAGGAAGTCGCCAAGGTCGCGTTGTTTTTGGCGTCCGACGATTCGGCCTATGTCGTCGGCGAAGAAATCGTCGTCGACGGCGGCATCAGTTTAGTTTGTTTACCCTAGGAGGCATTATGAGCGCCGATCAAACCATCCCGACGATACGCACCCGCATCTGGCGGGAAGAAGCCGAGTCCGACAACCGTTTCGCCACCCGAACCGCCTATTGCCGAGGCTACGACGTTTACGGGGAAATGCTGGGCCAGGCCCGCTGGACCGATCTCTTGTATATGCTGTTCATGCCGGAAGCGCCGAGCGCCGAACAATCCGCCCTATTGGACAGCTTGGCGCTGGCGCTGGCGAATCCGGGACCGCGCGACCCGGCCGTGCATGCGGCCATGTGCGGCGGCGTGTGCGGCTCGCCGGCCGCCTCGTCGTTGATGGCGGCGTTGGCGGTCGGCGCCGGTCAGGCCGGCGGCGCTCGCGAAGTCTACAACGCGGCGAACGGCTGGCTGCGCTGCGGCACCGATTTGAACGCCTGGCGGCGTTGGCTGACCGAGTCGCTGACCGCCGATCCGGGCAGTGTCTGGCCGGCGGTCGAGCATCCGTCCGGGTTTGACGACCATGGCGCCGGCACCTCGCTACCGGTACGGCAAACCCTGGACTGCCTGGCGAAATACGGCGTTGGGCCGCGCCTGCCTTGGCTGATCGAAAATCTGGCGGCGCTGCAAGCACTGGCCGGCCGGCCTTTGGCACTGTCCGGCGTCGCGGCGGCGGCGCTAGCGGATTTGGGTTTCGACCCGGAACAAAGCGAAATGCTGTATCTGCTGTTGCGTCTGCCGGGCGCGGCGGCGCATGCCTTGGAACAGCGGCCGCTGGGTTACAAGAAATTTCCGTTCGGCGTCGTCGAATTGGAAACGCCACCGGTGGAGCAAGCGGCATGAGGGGGGCAAAATTACTCGACCGCCACGTCGGCGTCTTGAAAAGCCGGATGGGCAAGTTTTACCCCGGCAGCCACGTGGTGTTTCGCGGCCGGGATTTGCTGAGTGAATTAAAAGACATGGACTGGCTGGAGTTGTACGTGTTCGGCATCACCGGCCGCCACTTCGACCCAGCCCAACTGAAATTGCTGCACGCGATCTGGATTTACACCAGTTATCCCGACGTCCGGCTGTGGAACAATCGGGTCGCGGCCTTGGCCGGCAGTACCCGCAGCACCGGGACGCTGGGTCTGGCGGCGGCCCTGGCGGTATCGGAAGCGGAAATATACGGCGGCGGCATTTTCGTACGATCGATCGACTTTTTCAGCCGCGCGTTACGCCAACTCGAACAAGGTGGCGATCTGGAGACCTGTATTCGCGAGGAACTGACCACCCACCGCGGCATCGGCGGTTACGGCAGGCCGCTAGTCAACGGCGACGAACGCATCGGTCCGTTGTTGGATTTGGCGAAGGCATTGGGCCTGGACCAAGGCCCTTATCTAAAGTTGGCCTTGGCGGTCGAGCAAATGTTGTTGAACGGCCGCTGGCGGATGAAAATGAATTACGCCGCGCTGGTCGCCGCCTTGGGCAGCGACCTGGGCATGAGCGCGCGCGAGCTGTATTTGTTCATCTTTCCGGTATTTCTGGCCGGAATGCCGCCGGGTTATATCGAAGCCAGCGAACGCCCGGCCGGCACGCTCTACCCTACGCCGTGCGACGGCATTGTTTACGACGGATCGCCTCGCCGCACTTGGCATCCCGCAAAGCCCGACTAAACTGCGCTTCAATTATCTCTGGCAATCGATGGTCCGGGCTTGGTATGCTCCGCAACCGGCCCGGCCCATCGGTGACCCGAGCTTCGCCATCAAGACAAGACATCCATTCAGGAGCCCACCATGCATCGCCGCCTGTTCTTCCTCGCCGCGGTTTGCGTCAGCGCAAGCCCCTCGGCGCAACCGGTTTCGACCGAGGAAGAAGAAAAAGCCCTATCGCAAATCTACGGCGGCGAAGAAATGGTCAGCATCGCCAGCGGCTACAAACAGCCGATTTCCAAAGCGCCGTCAATCGCGACGGTCATCACCGCGGAAGACATCAAATCGATTGGCGCGACCGATATCGACGAGGCGTTGGAAACGGTTCCCGGCTTGCATGTGGAGCGCAACACCATAGGCTATAACCCGATTTACACCTTTCGCGGCATTTTTTCGCAGTTCAATCAGCAAGTGCTGATGATGGTCAACGGCATCCCGATCACCAATTCCTATACCGGCAGCCGAGGCGAGGCCTGGGGCGGCATGCCGCTGCGCGACGTCGCCCGGATCGAAGTGGTGCGCGGTCCCGGCTCGGCGGTGTACGGCGCGGACGCCTTCGCCGGCGTCATCAACGTCATCACCAAAACTCGGCAAGACATCGAGGGCACCGAGGTGGGCGGCCGGGTCGGCAGCTTCGACACGTACGACGGCTGGGCGCTGCACGGCGGCGAATGGGCCGGCTTCGACGTGGCGTTGGCGCTGGAATACCACAAGACCGCCGGCCAGGATTCGATCGTCGATGCCGACCTGCAAAGCTATTTCGACAGTCTGGGCCTGGGGCCGAAAGCCTCGTTGGCACCAGGACCGCTCAATCTGTCGCGCGACAATCTCGATGCCCGCATCGATTTATCGCGCGGTCATTGGCGGTTTCGCGGCGGCCTGCAACATCGCGGCGATTTCGGTAACGGCTCGGGCGTCGCTCAGGCGCTGGACCCGATCAACCGCTACGCCAGCGACCGCTGGAATGCCGACGTCACCTACCATAACGACGATATCGATAACTGGGATCTGACCACCCAAGCCAGTTATTTCGAAACCACCCAGGAAATCGAACGCAATTTGACACTGTTTCCGCCCGGCACCACGTTGCCGATCGGCGGCAACGGCCAGATCGGCCTCGGCGCGCCGGTCACCTTCCCGAACGGCTATATCGGCAACCCGGAAGTCTGGGAACGCCATGTTCGCATCAACCAATCGATTGCTTACACCGGTTTTCAGCAACATTTATTGCGCAGCGGTATCGGCTTCAATTACGACAGTCTGTTCCGGGCCAAAGTCAGTCAGAATTTCGGTATCGACCCGACCACCGGCCTGCCGATTCCGTCGCTACCGGGCATTCCGCTCACCGATGTTTCGGGCACCGCGTCGACCTTTATCCCGGAAGTCGACCGCAAGGTCGCCTATTTGTTTTTGCAGGATCAGTGGAATTTCGCCAACGACTGGACGCTGACCGCCGGCGCCCGCTACGACCGCTATTCGGATTTCGGCAACACCTTCAATCCGCGCGCCGCGTTGATCTGGGAGGCCGACTACAACCTGACCGCCAAGTTGATGTACGGCTCGGCGTTCCGCGCGCCGTCGTTTCAGGAGATGTACATCATCAACAACCCGGCGCAGCTCGGCAATCCGCGCTTGAAGCCGGAAACGATGGAAAACCTCGAACTGGGTTTCGACTACCGGCCAACCGACAGCCTGCGCCTGGGCTTGAACTTCTTCAACTATTGGTGGAAGGATATTATCCGCTTCGTGCCGGACAGCGGTTCGACGACGTCCACCGCGCGGAACACCGGCACCCAACAAGGTTACGGCACCGAGTTCGAAGCGGAATGGCAGGCCGCCGACAATCTGAAACTGATCGGCAATTACGCCTACCAACGCAGCCGCGACGAAGCGCTGAATCACGATGCCGGCTATGCGCCGCATCACCAGATTTATTTGCGCGCCAATTGGGAATTCCTGCCTGACTGGTCGCTCAGCCCGCAAGCCAAGTGGATTGTCGGCCGCGAACGCAGCTACGGCGACACACGCGAGCCGGTAGCCGACTATACTTGGGTCGACTTGACCCTACGCCGGCAAAATCTGGCCAAACATGTCGAAGTGGCGTTCTCGGTTCGCAACCTATTTGACGTCAGCGCCCGCGAACCCAGCTTGGTTGGCAGCCCGACCGCCATCCCCAACGATTTACCGCTGGCGACCCGCAGTTTTTACGGGGAAATCAGCGTTAACTTTTAGCCGACGAATTGTCGCCGCGACTGGCTCATTCATGCATTATTCAGGAGTTATTTTGTTCGGTCGTTTGATTTTCACGCTGCTATTGGCAGTCTTTTTGTCGGCGATGGCCGGTATCGCGCGAGCCGATACGCCGACGGTAGCAATCGTTTATCCGGATGTCCGCGAACCTTACCGCTCGGTGTTTTTGGAAATCGCCCGCGGCATGGAGGAGGAACTGGGCAAACCGGTCGGCCACTATCTGCTCAACGACCGCGACTCGACCGCCGCCGACCGCTTGATCGGCGCCCTGAAAAACGACCGGATCGACGTGGTCGTCACGCTGGGCCGCGCCGGACTGGCGGTGGCCAAGCCGCTCTCGGCGGCATTTCCGGTCGTGATCGGCGCAACGATGATCCGCCCGGACGAGGTACCGCAAGGCTTGGCCGGCATCAGTCTGACGCCGGCCCCGGAAGCGATGTTCGACCATCTGAAAAAATTGGTGCCGGACATCAAAAAAGTCACTGTGATTTACGATCCCCGCCAAACCGCCTGGGAAATCGAACACGCCGAACGTGCCGCCAAGGAGAGGGACTTGATCCTGACGGCCCAACCGACCGGCAACCTACGCGATTCCTCGGACCTGTTCCGGCAGATCCTGCTGGAAATCAAAGACAACTCGATCGCGTTGTGGCTACCGCGCGAAAACGCGGCGATGGACGAACAATCGCTGTTGCCCGAAGTGCTCCGGGAAGCCTGGGAGAAAAACTTCGTGGTGTTCTCCAGCAATCTCGACCATGTCCGCAAAGGCGCGTTGTTTTCGTTGTATCCGGACAATTTCGGCATGGGCCGCAGCTTGGCCAGCCTGGCCTTGCAACAAGCCCGGCCCGACGGCAAATTCGAGTCGGTCAAATTGCTGCGGGATTTGCTGGTCGCCGTCAACTTACGGACCGCCGAACATTTAGGCCTGCGTTTTTCCAGTCAGACCCGCCGCGAATTCGCCATGGTTTTCCCAACCCCCTAAGCCCGAATGAAGCAGCGATCGAGGCCACGCCTGCGGGGAGCGAGTTTTTTACAACAACTGACGGTCACCTTTACCGTCGGGCTGCTGGCGATCTCACTACTGTCCTCGTTCGGCATTTCGACCTTGTCCTACCGCATCGTTCGCGATCAATGGATCGCCCAGGGCCGCCAATCCACCGAAGCCTTCGCCGCCCAAAGCGCGCTGGCCTTGCTCTACGCCAGCAAGGAAAACGCCGAGGAACCGGCCCGGCGATTTCTGTCCTTCCCGGACGTGCGCGGGGTTGCGATTTTCAACGCCGCCCGGCAAGCCTTGTTCGAGCGCGGCGACACCACGCTGCCCGACGGCGGCGACGCATCCGGCTGGCCGGACGACCTGCGTCTGGTCCAGGAAACCGATCAAGCCTGGTATTTCGTGGCACCGGTGTTCGCGCGCGGCGGCGACCAGGACGCGTCGCCGTTCGAGGCCCAGGCCGAACCGGAGTTGATCGGTTACGTGCGTTTGGCCCAGGGCAAACACTCGCTGAACGTGATGAAAAAACAGATACTCTGGGCGACGCTGCTGGTCTCGGGCGGCGCGGCCATGCTGTTTTTCGTGTTCCTGCTGGCGATGACCCGCCGCCTGACCCTGCCGATCCAACTGCTGGCCAAGCAAATGGGCAAGGCATCGGCCGGCGCGAAAAACGTCCGAGCCAAATTACAGGGCCCGCGCGACATCACCGATATGGGTAGCGCCTTCAATACGATGATGGAAGTATTGGAAACCCGCGAAAAGCAGTTGGAACGCGCCCGCGACACCGCACTGGAATCGGCGAGATTGAAAGGCGAATTCGCCGCCAACGTCAGCCACGAATTGCGCACGCCGCTGAACGCCGTGCTGGGCATGTTGGAACTATTGCAGGACATGGGCCTGACGCCCAAGCAACTCGAATATTCGATGATCGCCCGCAACGCCGGCGAAGCATTGTTGAAATTGATCGAGGACATCCTCGACTTTTCCCGGATCGAAGCCGGTATGTTGAAACGTCAGCCGGTGGATTTCGTACTTTACGAAACGTTGGACGAAGTCGTCGAATTGATGGCCGGCCAAGCTCACCGCAAAAACCTGCAACTCCATTACGCCGTCGCCGACGAAATCCCGTTGGTGATGAACGGTGAGGCCTCCAGGGTCCGGCAAGTGCTGATCAATCTGGTCGGGAACGCGCTGAAATTTACCGAGCAAGGCGCAATCTCGATTCGGGTTAGCGTGGAAAGCGCCAGCGCCGACCTGCATCTGCTGCGCTTCGAGGTCAGCGACACCGGCATCGGCATTTCCGCCGCCGCCCAGTTAACCATCTTCGACGCCTTTGTACAGGCCGACGGCTCCAGCACCCGCCACCACGAAGGCGCCGGCCTGGGCCTGGCGATCTGTCGGCAACTGGTCAATCTGATGGGTGGCAAGATCGGCGTGGTCAGTCAGCCCGGCGGCGGCAGCACCTTCTGGTTTACCGTGCCCTTCGAGGCGCCGCGCGGCACTCAAGCGTTGTCGGAAGCCCGCCAGGCTTATTTCGCCAATTTGCGCGTCCTAGTAATTTCCGAAAACGCCAAGATGCGCCAATTCCTGACCCAGACCCTGGAACATTGGCAAATCCATTACCGCCACAGCGAATACGGCATTCGCGCGGTCGACATGCTGCGCTCGGCGCGCGAACAGGACCAGGCGTACCAATTCGCGATCGTCGATCTGAAAGACGCCGGCGACCTGAGTTGGCTGGATTTGATCGCTCACGATCCGGCGCTGGCCGACCTGAAAATCATCCTGCTGTCCAATCCGGGCAACACCGCCGGCCAGTCCCGCCTGCCCAACGTGGCCGCCAATCTGACCAAACCAGTACAGGTATCCAAGTTATACGACTTCATCCTGACCGTCGGCCAGGATTACCGGGACTCCGCGCCGGTCGAAGCCGCCGCCGAAACGCCGCACTCAGCCGAGTTGGGCCGCGTAATCCTGATCGTCGAGGATAACCGCGCCAGTCAGATGGTGGCGGCCGGCATGCTGGAGCGGCTGGGCTGCGCGTACGAAATCGCCGCGTCCGGCAACGAAGCCTTGGAATGGCTGGCGCGCAAACCCTTCGACCTGGTCTTGATGGATTGCCACATGCCGAACATGGACGGTTTCGAAGCCACTCGCCGCATCCGGCTATTGCCCGAGCCGTTGGCGCGCATTCCGATCGTGGCGATGACCGCCAACGCCCGACAAGGCGACAGCGACTTGTGCCAGGCCGCCGGTATGGACGATTACCTGGCCAAGCCGATCAAATTGGCGCCGTTGCGCGAAAAGCTGCTGCACTGGCTGGAGAACGCCCCTGTCGCGGCGAAGCCCAATATCCGCGCCAACGCGACGCCCAACACCTTGGACGACCAGGTCTTGCGCCAATTGCGCGACGAAATCGGTCAAGGTTTCGAGCGGATGGTACGGTTTTATCTGGAAGATTCGCCGGTCCAAATCCAACAATTGGCTTTGGCCTTGACGACCAACGACGCACGACAGGTTCGCGAACTCGCCCATAGCCTGAAAGGCGCCAGCCGCAACCTCGGCGCCAATAAGCTGGCGGCCGTCGCCAAGCAGCTGGAAGATGCCGGAGAGCAGCATAGTCTTGAAAACAGCGAAGCGCTGCTGCGCCAATTGCGCGAGGAATATCAATTCATCGAACAATTGCTGCTACGCGAAATCGGCACCGAAACGATCGCCGACGCCGCGCCCACGCCGCAAGGTCCGCGCATTCTGGTGGCCGACGACGACCGCGCGATGCGCTTTGCGTTGCAGGATATTCTGGAAAAGGACGGCTACATCGTCGACCTGGCCGGCACCGGTCAGCAAGCCGTCGCTATTTGTCAACAGCAAATGGCCGATCTGATCCTGATGGATGCGCTAATGCCGGAGATGGACGGCTTCGAAGCCTGCCAAAAAATCCGGGCGCTGCCGAACGGCGCCGAAGTGCCGATTTTGATGATCACCGCGCTGGAAAACGAACATTCGGTGGAGTTGGCCTTCTCGATAGGCGCCAACGACTACATTCCCAAGCCGATCCATTTCACGGTGTTGCGTAAACGCATCGCCCACTTGCTGGATGCCAGCCGCAGCCAGCGCACGCTGAACCGCCTGGCTTATCACGACCCATTGACCAATCTGGCCAACCGTGCCCAGTTCATGGACAAACTGAACGCGGTCATCCAGGCCGACGGCATCCACCCGCAATTGCACGCGGTGTTATTTCTGGATTTGGACCGCTTCAAGCTCACCAACGACACGATGGGCCACGATGTCGGCGACCAATTGTTGAAAGCCGCCGCCGAGCGCATCCAGAGCTGCGTGCGCAAGGAAGACATGGTATCCCGCTTCGGCGGCGACGAATTCATTCTACTGTTGGAAAAAATCGGCAACGCCCAGGTCGCGGTGGCGGTCGCCGACAAAATCTGCAACACCATCGCCAAGCCCTTCCTGCTGATGGAGCAAGAGTTCTATATCAGTTGCAGCATCGGCATCTCCTTGTTTCCGGCCGACGGCATCGACAGCGGTTTGTTGATCAAACACGCCGACACCGCGATGTACCGCGCCAAGGAACAGGGCAACACTTTTTGTTTTTACGAAGACAGCATGGAATTCGCGGTATCGTCGAAACTGCGGTTGGAAAGCGATTTGCGCCGGGCTTTGCAACGCGACGAATTCTTTCTGCACTACCAACCGCAAATCGATCTGAATTCCGGCCGTATCATCGGTGCCGAAGCGTTGATCCGTTGGCAGCATCCGACACTAGGCTTGGTGCCGCCGGATGCCTTCATCCCGGTGGCCGAGGAAATCGGTCTGATCGAAACGATAGGCGCCTGGGTGTTACGCGAAGCCTGCCGGCAAAACCGTTTGTGGCAGCAAACCGGCTATCCGCCGTTCAGCGTTGCAGTCAACGTCTCGGCACGCCAGTTGGATCACGAGGATTTCGCCGATCAGGTGACCGCGATCGTCGCCGATACCGGCCTGCCGCCGCAATACGTCGAGTTGGAATTGACCGAGAGTCTATTCATCCGCCACCCGGAAAAAAAGCGCGAGATTCTGGCTCGACTGCGCGAAGCCGGCATGCAAATCTCGATAGACGACTTCGGCACCGGCTATTCCAGCTTGAACCAACTGAAGCACTTTGCCTTCGACAAGTTGAAAATCGACCGCTCCTTCGTCGCCAACATCATGCACGACGCCGACGCGGCCGCCATCGTACTAGTGATTATTTCGATCGCCCGTATCCTCAAGTTCAAGGTCATCGCCGAAGGCGTGGAGACCGAGCAACAAGCCCAATACCTGATGCAAAACGATTGCGACGAAGCCCAAGGCTACTTGTTCGGCAAACCGATGCCGGCCGAAGACCTCACCGCCATCCTGGAGCGCGCCGGACAGCTTTACCGCATTGCCCATTAAGCGCCGCCCGGCGCTGTTGCGATTACCGCCAGTTGCCCGGATAGCTATAAATAGCTTGGCCGTATGCTTTATCGACGTAGATCGCCCGCGCTTTGCCCATCGGATGCTCCGCGATCGGGTTCGGGTAGCTGTGTATGCCCCGGCTATAGGCCGGATTGTCGTAGACCACTTCGGCGATAGCGGTTTTGGCTTCCCCGCTATTGGCTTCAATTCGGTCGCCGTGCGCGCGTACGTTGGCGGCCATCAATACGGTGGCGATAACGGCGGCGATTTTAATGGTTTTGCTGGTGTTCATGGCTGTTCTCCTGATAGGTGTTTGATAAGGCCGGCGGCGATATCTCGCCCGGTTCGTCCGGCTTGGTCGCTATTCTGGAGAAGATTTTTATATAAATAAAATCGATTGTTTTTATAATATCGATAGCTTTTTTATATAAATACGCCGTAACTAGTCATAGGCGTTTTTGGGGGGAAGTGATGACCAACGGCGCCAAGTTAAACGGTTGCAGTCCATGTAGGCCGCTGGCTGAACGGAGCTTGAAATGAGGCTTTGGCCCAGCCGAAATAAGGCGCTGGCCGAACCGAAATAAGGTGCTGGCTGAGCCGAAATGAGGCGTTGGCTGAGCGGAGCCGAAGCCAGCGATTTCGCTTCGACGCCGCTCAGCGAACGGCATAGCTGACATTGAGAAGTTCATCCCCCGTTCCGCCGGGAGAGGGCGTTTTTACTTCGCGCTGAATAGTTACAATACGCTCAGCCTTCAGCAGGCCGCGCCGCCACACAAAACCGAGCCTGATGAGGGGGCAGCCGACAAGAAATCGAACATCGACACGCCAGTCCAAGTCGCCACAGCCGCCTCCAAAGCGTCTTCCCCCAATCGAACAGGATTACCGATGATGTTTGCCGTCCAGTTTGTTCTAGCGCTCTGTTACGCCAATCTCGGCGAATGGTTGATGCATAAATTTATCCTGCACGGCCTGGGCAAGCGCCGGAACAGCTTTTGGGCCTATCACTGGCACGGGCACCACGCGACCTGCGCCGAACACGCGATGTACGATCCGGGTTACGCGAAAATCCGCTTGAACGCATGGAACGCGCAGACCAAGGAACTGGCGGTATTGGCCGGCATCGCCTCGCTGCACGCGCCGTTACTAGCGATCTGGCCCGGCTTTCCGTGCGGCCTGTATTTTTCTCTACTGATTTATTACACCCGCCACCGCAAGGCCCATTTAGACCCGGCTTGGGGCCGGCGCCATTTAAGTTGGCACTACGACCACCACACCTTACCCAAACCCGGCAACTGGTGCGTGACCTGGCCTGGGTGCGACTACCTGTTCGGTACCCGGCTATCCGCTCCGAAGCCTAACGACGCCGACCGAATTTAAGCGCTCGCCGCTCGGGCGCCCGGCTCGCCTTGCAATTCCCCCGACAAAGCGGGCAAACTTGTCGCCGATTAGCCTGGAACCGCCGGTCGTTCGGTCTTAAAACCTGCCGTTCCCTGCCCCACTGACCACCCACCATCCGATGAAATACAAAGACTTAAGAGACTTTATCGCCCAACTGGAAAAACAAGGCGAACTGAAACGCATCAAAATCGAGGTAGATCCCTATTTGGAGATGACGGTAATCTGCGACCGGGTGCTGAAGCAAGGCGGCCCGGCCTTGCTGTTCGAAAACGTCAAGGGCTCCAATATCGCCGTGCTCGGCAATCTGTTCGGCACCACCAAGCGGGTGGCGATGGGCATGGGCGCCACCGATATTTCCGAACTGCGCGGCATCGGCGAATTGCTGGCGTATTTAAAGGAACCCGAGCCGCCCAAGGGCATGAAGGATGCCTTCGAAAAACTGCCAGTGTTCAAGCAGGTGCTGAACATGGCACCCAAAGTCGTCAGCAATCCGCCATGTCAGGAAGTAATCCGCATCGGCGCCGAGATTGACTTGGCCGATTATCCGATCCAGACCTGCTGGCCGGAAGACGCCGCGCCGTTGATTACCTGGCCGCTGGTGATTACCAAGGGGCCGAACAAGGAACGCCAGAATCTGGGCATCTACCGCCAGCAGGTGATAGGCAAAAACAAGGTCATCATGCGCTGGCTGGCGCATCGCGGCGGCGCCCTGGATTTTCGGGAATGGCAACAGCAGCGGCCCGGCGAACCGTTCCCGGTCGCGGTGGCCTTGGGCGCCGATCCTGCGACGATTCTGGCGGCGGTGACGCCGGTGCCGGACCCCTTGTCCGAATACGCCTTCGCCGGCCTGTTGCGCGGCAGCAAGACCGAAGTCGTCAAATGCCTGAGCAACGATTTGCAGGTGCCGGCCAGCGCCGAGATCGTCCTGGAAGGCTTTATCCATCCCGGCGAAACCGCGCCGGAAGGTCCCTACGGCGACCACACCGGTTATTACAACGAAGTGGACGAATTCCCGGTGTTCACCATCGAGCGCATCACCCAGCGCCAAGTGCCGATCTACCACAGCACCTACACCGGCCGGCCGCCTGACGAACCGGCAATTCTCGGCGTGGCCTTGAACGAAGTGTTCGTGCCGATTCTGCAAAAGCAGTTTCCGGAAATCGTCGATTTCTACTTGCCGCCGGAAGGCTGCTCGTACCGGATGGCGGTAATCAGCATGAAGAAGCAATACGCCGGCCACGCCAAGCGGGTCATGCTCGGCACCTGGTCCTACCTGCGGCAATTTATGTACACCAAGTTTGTGATCGTCGTTGACGACGACGTGGATGTGCGCAACTGGCAAGACGTGATTTGGGCCATCACCACCCGCATGGACCCGGCCCGCGACCTGACGATACTGGAAAACACGCCAATCGATTATCTGGATTTTGCGTCGCCGGTGTCCGGTCTAGGCTCGAAAGTCGGCTTCGACGCCACCAACAAATGGCCCGGCGAAACCCAGCGCGAATGGGGCAGGCCTATCGTGATGCGCGAGGACGTCATTAAAAAGGTTGATGCGATGTGGGACAGGTTGTTCAACTGACCGCCCGCGTCAGAATAGTTGTCGCCTCAAATTTTCAACCGAATTTAAATTTGAGATCAAAAAATGAATCCTTCCAAGAACCGGAAGGACAAAGCCTTGGCCGAAGCCACCGCCTTGTTGATCTCGCAAAAAAGGTCCAGGCACTGTTGGGGGCGACGGATACAGTCGAATCACCCGGCCGTGCCGACGACTCGGCGGAATGTGGCAACGGCCGAAAATCCCGCGCGGTGCAGCGAAACCGATACACAATTTGAGGCCCGCCACCGCCTACCGGCATAGCCTAACGATCAGGACGGGATTTTCACCGCGCGGAATAAAACGCATCGGCGTAGGCACGGCTTCCGCCGCGATCGGCAGCGCGCCGAAACCGTGCGCCGGCGGCTGGACCGGCGACTTTGTTATAAAAACAGCCGTCGCGAGAGCAAAGCCATTGGCGATTAAACCGGCCCTCAATACCGCTCGCGGCAAGCCTGTAGACCGTTGCTGGTGAACTTGTAAACCGTTCGCGGTGAGCCTGTCGAACCATTCGCGGTAGCTCGTAAACCGTTCGAGGTGAGTCTGTCGAACCATGGACGGTTTACCAGTTCGCCCTCCGGCCGCGCTCGGGACCAACGGTTAATCCTCGACTTTACGGCATGGGAGTGCCTGCCATCCGCCGATCCGCGCCGGACGTACCGCATTTCCGATGCGAGTTAACGCCCTTCGCTGGCCAACATCGCCTTCGCGACCAACGGAATCGGCGGCGAGCCGTAGCTTAAAAACGTATCGTGGAATTGCCGCCAGGCTTTACGGCCGCCGCGCCGGGCGCTCCAGTCGTCGCGCAGTTGCCGGATCAGCAATTTCCCCAGCGTGTAGTTCAGATAGGCCGGATCGAAGGTGCCGCGCGCGGCCTGCTGGCGGGCGTTGCCGGGATCGCGGAAGGCTTGTTCCCGGAACATTTGTTCGGCCTGCTCGACGCTCCAGCCTTGGGTATGCAAGCCGATCGCGGCCAGAAAGCGCACGTCGCGCAGCAAGGCGTTGACCAACTGGCCAATGTGGGTTTCCGGATCGCCGTCGTTCAGGCCGGCTTCCCACATCAATTCCTCGGCGTAATGCGCCCAACCTTCCGAAAACGCATAGCTGCCGAATAGTTGACCGAATTTGGAGCCGGCCCGATGGGCGTGCAGGAATTGCAGAAAATGGCCGGGCCAGACCTCGTGCGCCGACACGAACAGCAAATTGGCTTGGCCGGGCAGATAGGCGGCCTGCTCGGCCGCGCTCCAGGCCGAATCGGGCGGCGCGACGTAATACACCGACGGCAGGCCGTGCTCGTAGGGTCCCGGAATGTCGATGTAAGCCAGATTCCAACGCGCATAAGGCGGCGACGGCGCGACATGGGCTTCGTCGTCGCTGGGGATGGTCAGCAATTGCCGCTCGGCGACGAAGGCTTTCAAGTGCTTGAGTTGCTCGCCGGCGGCGGCGACCGGACCGGCCGCCGGCTTATGCGCCTCCGCCCGCGCCACGCACTCGGCCGTCGTCGCTTGCGGCGCGAACCGGCGGCAGGCTTGCGCCAATGCTTTCAGATTGCGCTGCAAATCGGCGCGGCCCATTTGCTCCAGCTTCGGCAACGGCAGCTCGACGGTTTCGGTATCAGCCAGCATCCGGCTGAAGGTTTCCGCCCCCAGCGCGAATGCGTCGGTCGCCGTCGGCCTTTGTTGCTCCAGCCAATCCACCAACTCGCGCAGCGCCTGTGCCGCCGGACCGACTTTTTCTACAAACGCCCGTTGCAATTCCGGATCGGCGACATCGGCAAACGCGGCCTTGGCCTCGGCTTCGTAAAATTTGGCCAGGCCGCCGAATACGGTTTTGCCGATGTCGAGGTAGGTGCGCGGCAGCGGCAATTCCAGATTGGCGCGGATTTGGGCAGCGGCGCGCGGCACGTTGCCGGCGTAAGCAATGAACGCCCGCATCCGCTCGGCCAACGGTGCATAAGGCCGGCTGATGTAAAGATTCGGGTCCAAGGCGCCGGCATAAAACTGCGGGCTTTTGAACGGCCGCCGCGCGACTTGCCGCCAGAACAATTCCTTGGCCACGGTCGCTAGCAAATAGTCGCGCTCGAAACGTTGCGCCGGCGTCAAGGCTTGGTCCGGATAGGCCAGCGCCAACATCCGCTGCGCTTCCAGCCAGCGTTCGGTATCGCGCAAACCTTGCGGACTCCAATCCGGCAAGCGACCGTCGAATTCGTGGCGGCCGGCCTCGGCGGCGAAGGTGGGTTGCTGCTCAAAGTAGCCGGCAATAAAGCCTTCGACAAATTCCGGCCAGGCCGGCGGCCGGGTTTCGGCGGCATGCGCGGGTATCATCCGCAACATCAGCAAGCAAGCGCACCAAAACCCAGCGCGGCGAAGTTTGTTTGACGCAGCCATCATGGATTTCCCTCGAAATCGGCCAAAACCCGATAATAACCGGATTCAGCCGCCAAACGAAACCGAAAAGCCGGGCATAGCGACGCTGCAACCTGAAACTCGCCGGCTTCGGCGAAGGAAAATCCGTAGGCGGCGGCCTCGGATAGCCCGCTTCGGGTTTAGGAATAGAACAATTTAAAAATGCCTTCGAATTCCATGCTGATGTCGTCCAACACGACACTGAGCTGATCGGGCGTCAAGCCCAGAGCGTCGATAGTAAAAGCATCGTAGGGATTCTCGATTCGGCACAGCAGATTCGCCAGTCTGACGATGGCGGCAATGTCGGCGCAGGGTGCCAGTGTGTCCGGATAGCAATGCAGCCTGACGCTTTCGACGATGACTTCGGGCAGCTTCCAAAGCCGGCAAAGCTCGGCGCCAACTTGGAAATGATCGAAGCCAATGACGTTTTGCTCGATGCGCACTTCGTCGTCGCTTTCCGGTTGGGCTTGCGACTGCAGCAACAAATCGACTTCCCGCGCCAGCACCGGAATTCGTCGGTAGAACACCAGTTGGCCGATGTTGTGGACCAATCCGCACACGAAGGCGGTATCGGCGTAACGCTTTCCCAGCAGTTTGTCGAGCGCTCTCGCCAGCAGCGCGCAACGTAAATTGCGCGCCCAATAGTCGTGCATCGACAACAATTGCCCCGGCAGTTCCGAGAACCTCTCAACCACCACCATCGCCAACACCAAGTTCTGCAATTCGCGCATGCCGATCAGCGAAATCGCCTTGGCGATCGAACTGACTTGCGACGGAAACCCGTAAAACGCGCTATTGACGATCTTCAAAACCTTCAACGCCAGAGCCGCGTCGTCTTCGATAACGAAGGCCGCATCGCTAGCCGATTTTTGCGGATCGTCTATGATTTTTTTAAGCAGAAAATAAACATTGGGGGGCGAAACCAACTGAATGTCGCCTCGAAGTAAATCCGAAACGCTTAAACCCAACGACGAAGAAAGTTGCATCTGGATTATTGGAATGAAAATTTAACCTATACTAAACCGCAGCTTTATAGAAATGACTTTAAGCACTCAGTT
Source organism: Methylomonas sp. MS20 (assembly GCF_050275925.1). Taxonomy (NCBI): domain Bacteria; kingdom Pseudomonadati; phylum Pseudomonadota; class Gammaproteobacteria; order Methylococcales; family Methylococcaceae; genus Methylomonas; species Methylomonas sp. MS20. The sequence goes on along the minus strand of NZ_CP189962.1, from coordinate 693,007 downwards.
TAAACCTAGACCATTTATATAATTTTTCAATCCTCACCCTGCTGGATTCCTGCGCACGCTATGGTTTATGATGGTTCAAGATTTTTTCAATACCTGGACGGTATGGACAGATGATTGCCAGTGACGCGCTCAAGGAAAAACTTATCATCATTGCCGAGCATGACGAGGTTTCCGCCCAAAAAATCGCCGCCACCCTCAAGGCCAAAGGCTTCGGAAACCTCCGTTCGGCCAGCAACGGCGAACAAATTTACCAGATTCTCAAACCCTTCCACGACCAGCCGCAAGCCGTCGGCCTGATCGTGCTGAACGCCAAATTGCCGGCCTGTAAAACCGCGGATCTCTGTCACAGCTTGGCCAATGCCAACGAAGCGTCGGTGATACCGGTCGTGATCCTGGACGACGAAAACCCCGACTGCAGTGCGTCGCCATGCCCTCAGGAGTACGAAAACTGCCTGGTGTACAAAATCAACAATCCATTCAACACCCAGGAATTGTTGCTGGCGGTCCGCTTTCTGCTTAGCCTGCATCAGGAGCGTTTACTGCGCTTCAAGCAGGAAGAACAATTGATCAACGAACTGGCCGCCAAAAGCATCATCGACGCCAAATTGAAGTTTTTGGTCGCCCACGACGAATTGACCGGTTTGTTTAACCGGAGCAGTTTCGAACGGCAACTGCGTTTAATCCTGAACCGCAGCAATAAACTGCAGAAAGACGGCGCCCTGCTGTTTATCGACGTCGATCGCTTTAGCTTGATCAACGAGCTGGAGGGTTTCGAAGTCGGCGACCGTCTGTTGGTCGAATTGACCATACTGGTCCGGAAAATGGCGCCGCCGGGCAGTTTGTTCGCCCGCATCGGCGCCGACGAATTCTGTCTGTTCCTGGAAAACAAAACCCAAAAACAAGCCAGAGTGTTCGCCGAGACGATCAAGAACGCGGTCGACAATTTCCGTTTTTTTACCGGCGAAGTTTGTTATAGCGCATCGGTTTCGATCGGCATCGCCGCACTCGATAATTCAGTGGCCGCCGTGCATCCCGGCGAGATGATTCTGCACGCCCGTCAGGCCTGCAACTATGCTAAAAACAGCGGACGGGACAAGGTATGCCTTTACAACAGCGAAGATATTTCGGTCAAGGAACGCCGCCGCGACATCTATTGGGTACCGCTGATTCGCAAGGCCTTGCGCGAAAACAACCTGTTTCTGGTTTTTCAACCGGTCGTTCAGTTATGCGACGGCAATATCTCCCACTACGAGGTGTTGCTGCGCATGCGCGGCGAAAACAACGAAGTGATCACGCCGGATCAGTTCATCCCGGTCGCCGAGCGCACCGGCTTGATCCACGCGATCGACCTATGGGTCGTCGAACACGCGATCGATTTTTTGGCGGCGATGCCGTCTTACATGTCTTACGTGTCGCTGGCGATCAATCTGTCCAGTACCGCCTTCCAGTATCCCGATCTGCTGCCGACGATACGGGACAAGCTGGAATTGACCTGGGTGGAAGCCGGCCGCCTGACCTTCGAGATTACCGAAACCGCCGCCGTCGACAATTTCGAAAAAACCCGCCACATGATCAACAAAATTCGAGCGCTGGGTTGCAAGTTCGCGCTCGACGATTTCGGCGCCGGCTTTTGTTCGTTCAATTACCTGAAAACCTTTCCGGTCGATTACGTCAAAATCGACGGCCAGTTCATCCGAAACCTTCTGGAAAACGAAACCGATCAGATTTTGGTGAAATCCATGGTCGAAATCGCCGCCAAATTGGGCAAAAAAACCATCGCGGAATTCGTCGAATCGGCCAGCACCGCGCTCAAGCTCAAGGAAATCGGCGTCAATTTCGGCCAGGGCTACGCCTTCGGCAAGCCCGACATCAATCTTCTGGATAGCCATAAAGTGTCGATCGCGATTTTGCTGAACGGCCACACCAATCAAACGCCGGTGAAATAAGCCGAGTTACCCGCCGGGAAAATCGCCCGTATTTACCGCTTCGCCCGCCTCTGGTATATTCGCGGCCGGCGTCTACAATTGTCATCACATTGTTCTTAAACCAAAAAATAATATTTACAAAGGGGAAGGGTTATGGCCGAACTGTTATTCATCGCGACCACGATATTTGTCGCTTACGTCGTCTTTGTGGTCATGGGCGATAAAAATCCCAAGCCGAGCGCCGCCAAACCGGAAGCGGCGATAACGCCGGCGCCGGAACCCACGGCCAGTCAAGCCGAACCGACACCCCCGCCGCCAGCCCCCGCCGCAAAACCCGCGACACCCCGTCCTTCCACCCGCAAAACCGCCGCCAAGCCGGCCGCGCCAGCCCAAGCCGCCGCACCGACCGCCACTGCCGACAGCGTCAAAAATCCGAAAACAGGCGAAGTCGCGAAAATTTCCGGCAACTATGCCTTTGCCAAGCGCTGGATCAAGGATGCGCTGGTTGAGGAAGGCTTGCTCGACAAAGTCTATAAAAACAACGAACTGGACGAAGCCGCGACAACCAAAATCCAGGCCGCGCTACAGCAACTGGCCGCCATGGACAAGTACCGCTAACGCAACCCGCTTCTCGGCAGCCGATCCGGCTGCCGCAATCACTCCAGTCCCAGCTTTTTCAGCCGATACCGCAACGAACGGAAGGTCAAGCCCAGTTGCTTGGCGGTCGCGGTTTTATTCCAACGATTTTCTTCCAACGCACTGCTCAGCGCTTTCTTTTCGATGCCCTCCAAATAGCTTTCGAGCGACATCTTTTGCGCGTCGAAATCCTCGGCCGCGGCAGCCTCCAGCCCCAACGGCAAATTCAAATCGTCAACATCGATCAGATTGCCCTCGTGCAAGGCCAACGCTCGCTCGAGAATGTTTTCCAATTCCCGCACATTGCCTGGAAAGCAGTACCCCTTTAGCGCTCGCCAAGCCGCATCGCTCAGATCGGGAATTGCCGTGCCGTTGGCGGCGGCTAACTTGGTCAGTAAGTGGCGGGTCAATTGCGGAATATCGACTTCCCTGGCCCGCAGCGGCGGCAAATTCAGTTCGATGACATTGATCCGGTAATACAAATCCTGCCGAAACGCCCCTTCCTGGACCATTTTCGCCAAGTCCTTATGCGTGGCACTCAGCAAGCGCACGTCAACCGGGACTTCGCGTTGCTCGCCAACCGGCCGGACCTTCTTTTCCTGGATGGCTCGCAACAATTTGACTTGCAACGGCAACGGCAAATCGGCGACTTCGTCGAGAAACAGCGTGCCGCCTTCGGCAGCCTGAAACAAACCTTGCTTGTCGCTGACCGCGCCGGTAAAGCTGCCTTTTTTATGACCGAAGAACTCGCTTTCCATTAACTCCAGCGGAATCGCGCCGCAATTGATCGCGACAAAGGGCTGCGCGCCGCGCGGGCTTTGCTGATGAATCAAGCGCGCCACCAATTCCTTGCCGGAACCGGACTCACCGCTGATGTAGACCGGCGCCTGATTGCGCGCCACCTTCTCGATTTTCGAGCGTATCGCCCGCATCGGTACCGAATCGCCCAACAACACATCGCGAGTGCGGCGCTCTTTTTCGGCCGCCCGCCCTTGCGAGGCTTGCAACGCATGGTTGACCAGCTGCCGCAACACCGCCAAATCGACCGGCTTGGATAGGAAGTCGAAAGCCCCTTTTTTCATGGCCTTGATGGCGATATCCATATTGCCGTGCGCGGTAATCACCGCCACCGGCAACGGCAGACCGCAGGCTTGGATGTGGTCGACCAGTTCCAAACCGTCGCCGTCCGGTAATTTCATATCGGTCAAACACAGATCGAAACGTTGATTGGCCAGCAATTGCTTGGCCCCGGCCAAATCAGCCGCGCAGCGGGTTTGAATGTCCATTCGGTTCAGCGTGATTTCCAGCAATTCCCGAATGTCGGGCTCGTCGTCGACAACCAGCGTGACGGGTGGGCTCATATTTCTATCACCGTGTTTTCCGCGTTAGCCAGCGCCAGCACGAAGCAGGATTTTCCGCCATCCTGAACGTAGCCGAGATCGGCCTGATTCAGTTCCGCGAGCGCTTTGGAAATGTACAAACCTAACCCGGTGCCTTTGTGCGAGGTCGTGAAAAACGGCTCGAACAAATGCGTCAGATGTTCACCGCCGATGCCGGGACCGTTGTCGATCACTTTGATCGTCGGCTGTTCGTCGACCAGATCGACCACAACCCGGATTTTCCCCGCTTCCGGCCTGCCGTACTGCAGTGCGTTGGCGCACAAATTATCCAGAATTTGTTTCAAATGGCCGTCGTCGATGCAAGCCGTCAAGCCCGTCCTGACAAACGCCAGCGCGAACGCATCTGCGCGTCCGCCCAAATCGAATTTCTGCTCGCTGAAATAAGCCGTCAACCAAGCGTCCAGATTGATTTTTTGCTTATGGCTGAAGTGGCGGCGGGACAACTTCAAAATATCCTCGATAATACAGTTCACCCGTTGACAGTGGTTCTGAATGATCTCGGTTAACCGCACTTCCTGGGCGGGCAAGCCTGGCGCCTCGGACAACAACTGTCCTGCGTGGCTGATTGCGCTAAGCGGGTTGCGAATCTCGTGGGCGATGCTGGCGGTCAAGCGACCCAGCGAAGCCAGCTTGCTTTGCTGCAAGCGTTGGTTATACAAAGCGATATCCTCGATGATCAACAGATACAAAGCCTCGCCGTCCATCGATAACACGGAAAACCGTACCTGAATTTCCCTGTCGCCGGACAAATGCAAGATGGCAAAATCCTGCTCGGGGTTGTCGCGCCATAAGCCGAAGGCTTCTTGCAAGGGAGCCGCCAAGTCCGCCAATGTCGGCGGAATATCCGCCAGATCCAATAACCGCAGCGCCGACTGATTGGCTAATTGCAGCATTCGCTCACCATCCACGATCAAAATTCCGGATTGCAAATGCTGAATAATGTAGCGATTCAAGCCTTCCAAGCGAGCGATAGTCTGTGCTTGCTGTTGCGCCAGAATCGCCGACTGCTCGGCGCGCTGAGCCAGAATCACCGAGAGGAACGCAATCGAGAAAAACGAAATGCCCAGCATGCCGGAATAGGTCAGCGTCACCGGCTCGAAACTGCGCGTCTGAATCGCGTAAACCTGCTCGGCCAACACCGCCAGACTAGCCAGCGCCGCGAACAAGATCGCGCAACGGCCGCCGATCAATAGCCCGCCGGCGGCGATCGAAATCGCCAACAACATGCCGATGCCGCTGGCGATGCCGCCGCTGGCATGCATCATCAACGTGATAAAGACAATATCGGTGAAGATAAACATCTGCGCCAGCATCGCGTAACCGAAGCGATGCCTGAGCGTGATCGGCGCGGCAACCACGGAAATCGCAAGGTATCCGAGACTAGCGAACTGGTACAATGTGTTGTCGTAGGTGCCCAGCGTCGATGCGCCGAACCGTAAATAAAACAGCATCACGAACAAACTGCCGGCCATGAAGCGATAGATGGCGAATATCTTCAGCATCAGCCATGCTTGCCGCTCGGGTATGCCGTAACCTCGGGAAAACGGACAAGGGTAATAGGTATGGGTTTGACCGGGAGGCATGCCGTCTCTGTCAGCGGGTTTCAGTTAGAATGAAGATGGCTTTCATCATAGCATTAAGTCGGCGGAGGACCTGCCCGGCGGCTAGTCTTATAGTGACGGCGGCAATCAACGTGAATCGGAGCGGGACATGAATATCCACGAATACCAGGCGAAACAACTGTTTACCGTGTACGGTGTACCGGTGCCGAAAGGCGATATCGCGGAGTGCGCCGCGAACGCCGCCAAGGTCGCCGAACAATTGGGCGGCGATGCCTGGGTCGTCAAGGCGCAAATCCATGCCGGCGCGCGCGGCAAGGCCGGCGGCGTCAAGCTGGCCCGCGATGCCCGCGAAGTCGCCGAGCACGCCGCCGAAATGCTGGGAAAACGCTTGGTCACTCATCAAACCGACGCCTTCGGACTGCCGGTCAACTGCGTCTGGGTCGAAGAGGCATCCGCGATCAAAAACGAATTTTATTTGAGCCTCTTGCTGGATCGGGAAAGCGAGCGCCTGTTGTTTGTCGCCTCGGCGGCCGGCGGCATGGACATCGAAGCCGTCGCCGCCGAAACGCCCGAGAAGATCGTCCGTATTCCGGTGCACCCCGCCGCCGGCCTGCAAGCCTATCAGGGCCGGCAAATCGGCGCGGCGCTCGGCTTGGGCAAAGAGCAACAGGTGCAATTGCCGGCCATCCTGAACGGCATGTACGAACTGTTCCTAAGCAAGGATTGCAGCCAGATCGAAATCAATCCGCTGATAGAAACCGAAGACGGCAAACTGCTGGCGCTGGACGGCAAAATCAATTTCGACGACAACGCCCTGGCCTTGCATCCCGACATCGCCGCGCTGCGCGACGCCAGCCAGGAAGACCCCAAGGAAGCAGAGGCCAAGCAATTCGATCTGAATTACATCACCTTGGGCGGCAATATCGGTTGCATGGTCAACGGCGCCGGCCTGGCGATGGCAACCATGGACATGGTCAAACTCAAAGGCGGCGCGCCGGCCAATTTCCTGGACGTCGGCGGCGGTACCAACAAGGACAAGGTCAAGGAAGCCTTCAAGCTGATCCTGTCCGACGGCACCGTCAAAGCCGTGCTGGTCAATATCTTCGGCGGCATCGTCAAATGCGACGTGATCGCGGCCGGCATTCTGGCGGCGGTCGAGGACATGCATCTGACGATTCCAGTCGTGGTCCGCCTGGAGGGCACCAACGTCGAGCAGGGCTTGGCCATGCTGAAAAACTCCGGCCTGGGACTGACGCCCGCCGAGGATTTGAATCAAGCCGCCGAATTGGCGGTGAAACTGGCTCAAGAGGTGGCCTAATGTCTATTCTGATAGCCAAACACACCAAAGTCATCTGCCAGGGCTTCACCGGTAAACAAGGTACTTTCCACTCCGAACAGGCGCTAGCCTACGGCACCCAACTGGTCGGCGGCGTCACGCCGGGCCGGGGCGGCTCCAGCCATCTGAATTTGCCGGTATTCGACACGGTCCAGCAAGCCGTCAAGGCCACCGGCGCCAGTGCGACGATGATTTACGTGCCGCCGTTTTTCGCGGCCGACGCGATCCTGGAAGCGGTCGACGCCGGCATAGCATTGATCGTCTGCATCACCGAAGGTATCCCGGTGTTGCAAATGCTGAAAGTCAAGGCGGCGATGCAAGGCACGCAATCCTTGCTGGTCGGCCCGAACTGCCCCGGCGTGATCACACCCGGCCAATGCAAGATCGGCATCATGCCCGGCCATATTCATCAGCCCGGCAAGATCGGCATCGTCTCTCGCTCCGGCACCCTGACTTACGAGGCCGTCCACCAAACCACCCGCGAAGGCCTCGGCCAAAGCACCTGCGTCGGCATCGGCGGCGACCCGATCCACGGCATGAACTTCATCGACGTATTAAGCCGCTTTCAAGACGACCCGCAAACCGAGGGCATCGTCATGGTCGGCGAGATCGGCGGTAGCGACGAAGAACAAGCGGCGGAATTCATCAAGGCCCACGTCACCAAACCGGTGGTCGGTTATATCGCCGGCCAAACCGCGCCGCCCGGCAAACGCATGGGCCACGCCGGCGCCATCATCACCGGCGGCGCGGGCACCGCGAAAGGCAAGATCGCGGCGATGCAGGCGGCCGGCGTGACCATGGTCAGCTCGCCGTCGGACATCGGCGCGGCAATGCGCGGCTGTATCGCCCGGTAATCGATGACTCTAACCATCGCCCTGGCTCAACTGAATTTCACGGTCGCCGACATTTCCGGCAACGTCGAAAAAATCCTGTCCGCCGTCGAGCAAGCCAAACACCAACACGCCGATGTAATCGTTTTCCCGGAGCTGTGCGTGACCGGCTACCCGCCGGAGGACTTGCTGTTGCGCGGCGATTTTTTGGCCCAGACCGAACGCGGTCTGACCCGGCTGCTGCGAGACATCCAGGGCATTACCGCCGTAATCGGCTACCCGAGCCGGCAAGGCGAGACGCTCTACAACGCCGCCGCCGCGTTGCGGGATGGCGCGATCGTCGCCGAATACCACAAACTCGCCCTGCCTAACTACGGCGTCTTCGACGAGCAACGCTATTTCGAGGCTGGCCGGCAAACCTGTCTTTTCGAAGTCAAGACCACGAAACTGGCGCTGACCATTTGCGAGGACATCTGGCGCGACGGCATCATCGCCGCCAATCGCGACGCCGGCGCCGACATCATCCTGACCCTGAATGCTTCGCCGTTCCACGCCGGCAAGATGCAGCAACGCGAAACCATCATTTGCAGCCAAGTTCGCGCGGCGGGCATTCCGTTGGTCTATGTTAATCAAATCGGCGGCCAGGACGAATTGGTCTTCGACGGCGCCTCCTTCGTCGCCGATCGCGATGGCGAGATTGTCTATCGCGCCGCCGAATTCGAGGAGCAACTCGATCTCGTCGAGTTCAACGGCTCGCGGCCGGCCAAAACCGGCATCGTCGCTCTCTACCAGCCGGTGGTCAGCGAATACAAGGCACTGGTGCTCGGCATTCGGGATTACGTGCGCAAGAACGGCTTCCAAGGTGCGATCCTAGGGCTATCGGGCGGCATAGACTCGGCACTGGTTCTGGCATTGGCGGTGGACGCGTTGGGCGCGGATAGGGTCGAATGCGTCCTGATGCCGTCGCGTTATACCCAAGACATCAGCAACGAAGATGCCGAGCTGGAAGCCAAGGCGCTCGGCGTCAGGCATCACGTGATCCCGATCGAACCGGCCGTCTCCGCGTTCAACGCCATGCTGGCGCCGCTGTTTGCCGGTTCCAAGACCGACACCACCGAGGAAAACATCCAAGCCCGCTGCCGAGGCGTTTTGCTGATGGCGCTGTCCAACAAACAAGGCAAACTGTTGTTGACCACCGGCAATAAAAGCGAAATGAGCGTAGGCTATGCCACGCTCTACGGCGACATGGCCGGCGGCTTCGCGCCGCTCAAGGATGTCTCTAAATTATTGGTTTACCAACTGGCCGAATACCGCAACACGCTGACGCCGGTGATTCCGGAACGGGTGATTAGCCGGCCGCCGTCGGCGGAATTGGCGCCGGACCAGAAAGACGAAGATTCGCTGCCGCCCTATTCCGTACTCGACCCGATCTTGGCGCTGTACATCGAGCGGGATCAATCGGCCGCCGACATCGTCGAGCTAGGCTATCCGCGCGAGGCGGTCGAACGCGCGATTTCGCTGGTCGATCGCAACGAATACAAACGCCGGCAATCGCCGCCCGGCATCCGCATTACCCCTCGCGCCTTCGGCCGGGATCGGCGTTATCCGATTTCGTCGGCCTACCGGGGCATTTCCGAACTCAACCCAACCGCGCAAGACAACGTTACGGAGTAAATCATGTCAACCCTGCGTACCCTGTTATTCACCGGCGGCCTGCTGCTGACGGCGCAAGCCGCCCAGGCTCGCGAGATCAACGTACCGGTGCCGATGGAATACGGCCTGATCAGAAGCGTACTGGTCAACCAGCTTTACACCGGCGCCGGCGAAACCGCACGCGTCTGGAAGGACGGCAAGCAATGCAGTTTTTTGGATTTGTCCCAGCCGCAAATCGGCGGCGAGGACGGCTTGGTCAAAATCGAAAACCACGTGCAGGCCAAGATCGGCACCGCGCTCGGCAACAAATGCATGACCATCGTCGAATGGTCCGGCATTCTGCAAACCTTTCAACAGCCCACGCTGGATTCGACCGGTAACGTGCTGTCGTTTCCGGTCACTCGCACCCAGGCCTACGACGGCAACGGTCAAGCGCTGAACATCGACCAATTGCTGTCGCTGATTAAAAAAGCCGCCGAACCGAAACTGGCCTCACTAAAAATCGACCTGAACCGGGCTCGCCCGGACATCGCCAAATCGCTGCTGCCGTTTATCTCGGCGGAGCACAGCGAAGACTGGCACGACGCGGTCAACAGTCTACGTTTCAACCAAGCCAAGGCCGACGCCAAGGGCTTGTTGCTAGGTGTCGGCTACACGGCCAACGACCGGAAAAGCGACGGGATCAAGTCGTCGCCGGTATTGACCGAAACCGAACTCGCGCAATGGCGGCAACTCTGGCAAAACTGGCAAGGCTCGGTCGAGCAAGCCATCGAACGCACCAAACTGACCGCCGCCGACGAATCGGCCAAGGCCACGATGCGCGAGGTTTTGGAAAAGGCCGGCAGCGCGTTCGAACAAGGTCTGACCGGCGAATACGTGGCGGAAAACGATCCGGTACGGAAATTTTTCAACAGCTCGTGGGACAAACTGGCACCGCTGCTGCGCTTGGCGTCCACGCAACTGCCGGGCGGCGAGAACTTGCGCTACGTGACGCTGGTGGCCGCGACCGACCTGATGTACGAACTGGAATCGATAGGCTCGCCGCTCGGCCTGGAAGTCTCGTCCAACGGACTGCGTAAACTGGCGCGTTCGTTGATCGCCCAGGAATTTCCGAAAACCAAAACCAAGGGCAAACGCAAACATCAACAGTAGGAACCGTCCCGCCGCGCGCTGGCTTTGTCGGCAACGCGCGGCACGGAGTCAAAGCCCAGACACGACATAACGGGCCGGCTGCCGCCGGCCTGAAACCCGCACTGCTACAAAACTGTTTTATTGCAAGGGATTTTGCGCTAAATTCGCGCGTCATCCCGGCTTCGGGAGTAACGCCTTTTCGGTCCGGCGGCCGATTGCCGGAGCGTTGTTTTCGGGAGCGCCATGCACGAATCACAGCCCCATTTGTTCGATATGCAGGCTTACATGCCGCACGGCCAATGTTACTTATGGCAAAGCGACTTGCTGTTGTTGCATACCGTGTCCGACGCGCTGATCGTGCTGTCTTACTACTCCATTCCGTTCGCGATGGTGTATGTGTTAAAGCGCCGCCAGGACATACAATTCGGCTGGGTATACTGGCTATTCGGTCTGTTTATCTTCCTATGCGGCACCACCCATTTGCTGAGTATCTGGAACGTTTGGGTACCCGATTATTGGGCGTCGGGACTGGTCAAACTGGCTACCGCCGCGGCTTCGTTGACCACGGCGGTCTTAATCTGGCCGCTGATCCCGAAAATTCTGGCGATACCCAGCCAAAGCCAACTGATGGCCGCCAACGCTGCGCTGGCCAAGGAAATCGACAATCACCGTAAGACCGAACGCGAACTGCGCAAGCTGTCTTTGGCGATGCAATACAGTTCCAGCATGGTCATCATCACCGACCACCAGGCCAAGGTCGAATACTGCAATCCGGCATTTTATCGGATCACCGGATTTACCGAACAAGAAGTGATCGGCCACAAAGCCAATTTATTGAAATCCGATCTGACCGCCAACGAAATCTACGACGAATTGTGGCAAACCCTGAATGCCGGCCAGGACTGGCACGGCGAATTCCTGAACCGCAAGAAAAACGGCGACTTATTCTGGTGTCTGGAGTCGATCACGCCGATTCTGGACGACGATAACGCCATCAGCCACTTTGTCTCCATCATCCACGACATTAGCGACCGCAAGGATTCGGAAGAAATCATCAAGCATCTAGCGTATTTCGACCCGCTGACGGACTTGCCCAACCGCGCCCTGTTCAACGAACGGCTGGCGCAATCTATTAGTCAGGCGCGCCGGCATCGCACCGAGTTCGCGTTACTCTACATGGATTTGGACCGATTTAAGAATATCAACGACACGCTGGGGCATCTGGTCGGCGACAAACTGTTGATCGAAGTCGGCAAGCGCGTCACCGCTTGCTTGCGCGAGCACGAAACCGTGGCCCGCCTGGGCGGTGACGAATTCGCGATCATCGGACTAAATCTGCGCACCGCCACCGATGCCGGCGAAATCGCTCGGCGGGTGATCGAGCAAGTCAACCAAGCTTTTTTTATCGACGACCACCAATTGTTTATCGGTACCAGTCTGGGCATCGGGGTGTATCCGGCCGACGGGGAAAACAGCGAAACCTTGATAAAACACGCCGACGACGCGCTCTACCAGGCCAAACAGCGCGGCCGCAATAAATTCGAATTCTACGACGCGTCGGCCAACGCCCTGTCGTTGCGGCGCGTGACGCTGGAGCAGCATTTGCATCAGGCGCTGGCCCGGGGCGAATTCCAATTGCGCTATCTGCCGCTAGTAGCCTTGCCCGGCGGCGCGCCGGTCGGGGTCGAAGTATTGTTGCGCTGGCACCCGGACATCGGCGAGGTTCAACCGGACGAATTCATTCCCATCGCCGAAGACAGCGGCCTGATCGTCGAGATCGGCGCTTGGGTATTGCGTACCGCCTGCCGCGACATTCTAACCTTGCCGGCCGCGGCCGGCTTGATGCTGGCGATCAATCTGTCACCCCGCCAGTTCAAGCAACCCGACCTGATGAATCGCATCGACGCGATACTGGCGGAAACCGGTTTCCCGGCCAGCCGCCTGGCATTCGAAATGACCGAAAACATGTTGATGGACAATTTGGACGCGGCGATCGCGCAAATGCGGGCGATGAAAAGCCGCGACATGCGCCTGAGCATCGACGACTTCGGCACCGGTTTCTCGTCGCTGAATAATTTGCGTCAGCTGCCGATCGACACGCTGAAAATCGATAAGTCCTTCATCGACGACCTCCACGTGGAAACCGGCGACGCCTGTATCGTCCGTTCCATCGTCGGTTTGGCGCACGGCATGCGTTTGCGCGTAGTCGCCGAGGGCGTCGAAAACGAGCGGCAAACCGCTATGCTAGGCGCGCTGGGTTGCGATCTGGCGCAAGGCTTTTACTTCAGCGCGCCGCGGAACCTGACGGAACTCCGCGGCTACCTGGAAACCGGCCGGCCTTAAGCCTAGCCCGCGGCATAAGGTCCAAGCGGATCGGCGCCCAGCGTGCCGACCAGCGTTTGCGGATACTCCGCCGCCGACACCGCCAACAAGCGAGTCTTCGCCCGCTGCAAGCGCTCTACCAAGTTCAATTCCGCCGCCGGCGCCTGGTGTCCGCTGGCGTTTAAAAAGGCTTGCAGATAATCGACATGGCCTTGCCACAGCGCAATGTCACGCCGTTGTTTAATACTCAGCCGCTCGCGGTACCAATCGGAAGCCAACAAAGCCTCGCGGCCAAACATGGCTCGGATTTGCGGATGACTGGCGTCCATCCCCTGGTAGTATCCGTCGGCCATGATATGCAGCAAGGCGAACAGAGGCGGGCAAGCGTCTTGAATACTGCCATCCTCGAAATACTGCCGGGCCACCCGCTGCTGAGTATCGACGATATTGTTAACCCCTTCCACAAACACCGCCAGACTCTGCCGTTCGGGTTGCAAAATCTCGTCGGTGAACACCGCGTAAGGATTATCGAAAATCTTGCCCATCAAGCCATGCACGAAGTGGCTGGTAATCCGGTAACCCAAACGGCTGGCCAACACCTTGCGCCCTTGGTACTCAAAGTCCCGCACCGCTTCCAGATAGCCGTGCTGGATCAGATAGTCCGGCCGGCGCTCGCGCGGCGGCAAGCGCGCCCAGATTTCCGGGATCAACAGGCTGATGTCGTGATCGACCCGGGTATCCGGCCCGATGAAACCGGCCGAACTGGAAAAGCCCGGATAGTCGGTCAGGATGAACGATACCAAGGCATTGTTCAGATCGGCGGTCGGACGCAACGCGTTAAACGGTCCCTTGGTCAAAGCGCCTTCGCTACCGGCGCCGGTCGTGGACGGCGACTTGCCGGTCAACGAACAGATAAAGTCCATGAACAGTTCCGGCAATTCCTGATAGTGAATCGGGTTGTAAACCGCCAGCGGGCGAATGCCGGGTTCCGGCGGATTGTTCCGCCGCCCGGTCAATACCGCGTCGACCGGATGACAGAGCGGCTCCGACAAAGGAATCTTGCGGTGCAGGCGGGCGCCGATTTCGGCGATGTATTTGCGAATCGGGTTGACGATGTCGGCGCGAGTTTCCAGATAGCGCGGGTTCTTGGACGGTTTGCCGTCGACCAAGCGCGGATGCGCCGACGACACGACGAAACCGTTGGCGTCGCGGTAGGCTTGGTTCAACAGAGTCCGCATCGCCGGCGTGAAACGCGAGAAGGTCGTCACATCCTCGACGACCGCCGCCAACTTGGCGCGATCGAGCGGTTCGAAGTTGGCGATGAAATTGCCCGGCGCGGCCATATTGGCCTCGGTTTGCTTGTCGTAGCCGGGGATGATCGCGTCGTCGGGCCGTTGAAACAGCCGATATTCGCAGTTGCTGACCAATTTGATGCTATGCGGGTAGTCGGTCAGCGGCAACCAAGCCTTGATCCGGTCGGCGGGCACCACCACCGAGGCGGTGATGTCGTCTTCCATCTGCACTTTCTCGGCGGCGATGTAATCCTGACGGACCTTGAAGGTGCGCCAGCCGCCCTCCTGATCGAAACCGACCCGCAAATAGGTGGCTACGATTTTGCGCTGATCCAGTTTCAACTCGTGGCCCGGCGCGCCGTCGATCACGTCCACCGACAAATGGTCGCGCCAGCGGCTTTCCCATTCACTGCGATAAAAGCGTTTAATCAAGAATACCAACGCGAAAATACTGGGCGGAATCGACTTCAACCAAGCGTTGAACTCCGGCGTGTAATAAGGCGACGGGGTCAGCAATTTGATGACAGACCCGAGACTGCGTTCGTCGCTGAGTATTGGTCTGGCCGGATCGCGATCTTCATGCTCGTGACCGGGCAGAAAGCGCCCGCTCCGGTAATCCCTGTCGAAGATCGCTTGGACCCGATCCAGGTCGTTCTGCAAGTCGTCGACGAATAGCGGACCGTAGATTACCGCATCTTCGATGGACTTAGAGATTTCCGACTTGCCGCCGCCAGACACGGTGCACGGTTTGTGGCAGAACGTGCCTTCGGCGACGGTGCCGACCAAGCGCCAGGACGGCGCGCCGGGATGTTTGCACATCTCGATTTTATAGCCGTTAGGCTGAATATAAATCTTGCCGGGCTGCAAGCGGATACCGTGACTTTGGCCGTTGCGTACCCAACTGATTTTCTGAGTGCTCAAGTTCATCCGCAAATCTTGCGGCACGTAGACGATGTCCGGGTACTGCCGGTCGATCGCGTAGCCTTCCGGCCGGATGTCCATGATGGCGCCGTAGCGGTAAGCCATGTCGTCGAAGTCGTAACCCGGCTCACGCGTCAGACTGCCGATGCCGAATTCGTCGCCGTGATTGAAGCGGCGAAACGCTAGTGCGCCGCCGGCGTGTTCTTCCTCGGCCAACCCGTAGAGGTTGGCGGCATAGCTGATCTGGGTTTTGACTTCCTTCTTGCAATAACCGTAATAGTTGTCGGCCAACAAGGTAACGATAACGCCGGAGCGGTCGCGGGCGGTTAGCTTGAAGGCCTGACCGTCGTTGTAGAGTTCGTCGGGGGTTTGCCAGCACATGCCGTCGGCGCGCTGCCGATCGGTCGCCGCTTCCCAATTCGGCAAACCGACTTGCTGCTTGGTCAGTTTGGCCAGATGCGGCGCCAATATCACGCAACCGCTGTGACCGCTCCAATGGTCCACGTCCAGCCCCGCGTCGCACTCAGGCAAGGCCGGATTGCCGCCGTTGCCGAAAATGCTTTCGACGAAATCCAGATTGCTGACCAAATTGCCGGGCGCGAAGAAGCGAATCTCCATCGTTTTTTCGGCCGACACGCCGGGAATCTCCGGACATACGACCGGCCGCAACAGCAGCGATGCGAACATCCGCGCCGGTCTGGCCTGCTTGGCGGTAAACGGCAACGTCAACATGTCGGCCGGTGGTTTCAGCGCTTCCGCCAACATCAGCGCAAACGTCAATTTTGGGACTTGCTTCTTGTCGCCCGGCACCGGCAGGCCGCCATCCGCGATGTGAAAGGAGCCTTTAGTGGTACGACGATCGCTGGCCGGATTGTGCAAAACCCCTTGCTTGACCCGAAAACTGGACACGATTTCCGAGCGGAATTCGTCCTCGCCGATCGGCAGCGACAACTCGCGAGCGACGCCGTGGCGATCCAGTTCGAAGGTCATCGTGGGCAAGCTCGGCATCGCCGGCAAATTCAAGTCTGCGCAATAGCGATCGAGGAAGTCCTGAATCCGCCGGTCGGCCGGGTACAACGACGAACTGGCCAACAGCCGACTCTTCTCCAAGTAGCTATTCAGCAAGTCCTGAGCGGTGTCCATGAAACGCACCGAGGCGGCGTCGACACAGATCGGCTGCCCGCAAGAAGCCAATTTCAGGTTGATATAGAGATGTAGTTGCTGCCTGGCCGCCGTTTCGTCCGGCTCGACCGCTCCCAACCCCAGTGCTCTCGCTAAGTCCATGGTTGCCCCCGCTGCTTGTCAATGGTGGCGGCATCATAGCGGAAAGCGAAGGATTAGGGCAGCGGAAGCGATCGCCCCTATAGATGCCGACCGAATCGCGGCCGCCGGCAAAATACGGCATTTCCCACACCCCGCTAGGTCATTTGCCGCAGTTTTTCCGCGCCGACGCCACTCCGGCTCTTCCCCAAAAAGACTTCGATCCAGAAACGACAAGCCTTAACAGGAAACTGGCATATTGATTGCGGATTTCTAGGGTTTTATCCGCCAAGTTTGCCGCGGAGGCAGCCCATGACCGCCATCACGTTACACCAGCAGCAAATCGTCGAATTGTTTCGCGACCACCGAGACACCGTGGTCGCCTATTTGCTACAGCGGGTTAATTGCCCGGATACTGCTCAGGATCTCAGTCAAGAAACCTATTTACGCTTGCTGCGCAAACACGAGCTCAGCCATGACGAAAACTTGACCGGCTATCTATTTCGCACAGCCGAGCGCCTCGCGATAGACTTTGTCCGTCAGAATCGCCGCCGGGAAATGCGCGAGACCATCATTGACGAAACCGTCCCCTGCCCTGCCAAGCAACCGGACGAATCTGCTATGCTTGGTCAACAGTGCCAACGCTTGCTGCAAGCCATCGCCGGACTGCCCGGCCAATGCCGCCACATTTTTCTGCTGCGCAAATTCGATGAACTCAGCTACCACGACATCGCCGAGCAACTGGGGATTTCGGAAAAGACGGTCCAGCGTCAATTGGTCAAGGCCATGTTGCACTGCCACCGGGCCTTGCTAGAAACCGGTTGAGGCCCGCTATGACTACCTCCGCCGAACAACAAAATCTGCTGAAGCAAGCGGCGACTTGGTTCGTGGAATTGCAATCGGAACATTGCACCGATCTACTGCGCCAACAGTTCGAAGACTGGTTGACTGAAAACCCCGCCCACAGCCAAGCGTATTTCGAAATCGAACAACTCTGGGGCGACATCGACACGCTGAAAGGCCGGGATGTCCCCGGCCTGAACGACGCTCGCGCCGCCGGCCGCCGCTCCTGGCGCAAAACCTCCGCACTGTTCAGCGCGCTGCTCGCCTGCGGATTGCTAGGCGGCGCCTGGTGGCAACACGCCAGCGCTCCTCAGGAGACCTACCAAACCGGCATCGGCGAACGCCGCACCGTCGTCCTCGGCGACGGATCGAGCATACAGCTGAATACCGCGACTCGCCTCGGCGTCAGAATGTCCTGGCTACGCCGGGAAGTCGAGCTGCAGCAGGGCGAGGCGCTGTTCGACATCGCGCATCGCACTTGGCAACCGTTCGGCGTTGCCGTCGGCGGGATTCGAATCAGCGACATAGGTACCGTATTCAACGTCCGGCGTAGCGCGGCGGGAACGGCGGTAGCAGTTCTGGAAGGCGAAGTGGAACTGCGCAAGGAATCCAGCTGGATCGGCCAGAACTTGCGCGCCGGTTTCAGCCGGCAAATCGACGCCAACGGCCGCTGGTTGCCAATCCAGCCCGCCACCCGCGAACGATCTCTCGCCTGGACGGACGGCCAGCTTTGGTTCGACCATACCCCGCTCGCCGATGTGACGGCGGAGTTGGAACGCTACCATCCGGTGCATTTCGTGTTGGCCGCCCCCGAACTGGCGCGCCAGACCGTCAGCGGCCGCTTCGATACCGACGATTTAAAACCGTTTTTGCTGGCGCTCGAAAAAATCCTGCCGGTTCGGGTACAACAGCAAAAACAGACCATCGTACTGCATCCGCGCTAAACCCTTTGCCAGACTGGATTTTTCCGGCACAAGCGCTTCGCTAGAGCTGTTCAAACATGGCTCTGCAAAAATAATTGTCCAGTTCGTCGGTTCCGGATCGTTATTAGGTATTAAGGCAAACACGATCTTGCCGCAATCCACGAAACCAGGAGATCAACATGAAGATAGGACTATGGGCGCCGGCCCAAGCGCGCCGGACCTTACCGTTGCTGGCATTGGCGTTGGCGGCCAGTTTCGAGACGCTAGCCGACAATGGCGCCAGCCGTTTCGACCTGCCGCCGCAAGCCTTGGCCGCGACGCTGGAACAATTAGCCAAATCCACCGGCACCAAGCTGATTTATGCCGACGCGGTCGTGCAAGGCCTGAGCGCCGAGGCTCTGCGCGGCCAATTCACGATCGGCCAAGCCTTGGAGAAAGTATTGTCGAAAAACGGCTTGCAATACGAAACGGTCGGCGACAGCATGATCGCCATCAAAAAAGCCCCACCACCCAAACCGAAAGCGGTCAACGACGATTCGATTTTCGAACTCGGCGCGGTCACGGTGAGCGACAACGAACAAAACGGCAAATTGACCAGCAAGGACATTGCCACCTCGGTGGACATCATGTACGCCGACAAAATTGCCGATCAAAACGTGTTGACGGCCTACGACTTGTTCCACCGCATGCCAGGCGTGCAGGTCACTCAATTCGGCCAAGGCATCACGACCGGAAAAATGTCGTTTCGCGGTTTTAACGGCGAAGGCCGGGTCAACGCAGTCAAGCTTTTGATCGACGGTATTCCGAGCAACACCAATAGCGGCGACACCTATTTCGTCGATTCATTGTTTCCGCTGGACATCGAGTCGATTGAAGTGGTCCGGGGCACCAACGACGCCCGCTACGGCCTGCACTCCTTCGCCGGCAACATCAGCATGAACACCACCACCGGCGGTAACTACGTCAAGGGCCGGGTCGGTTACGGCAGCTTCAATACCCACGACATCCAATCCGGACTTGGCTACGAAAAGGACGGCTTCTCGCAAAATTATCAGATTTCCTATCGCGCCAGCGAGGGCTACCGCGACCACAGCGATACCGACAAAAACAGTTTTTCCGGCAAATGGTTTTACACGCCGGACGATCAAAAATACAAAATAGGTCTGATCGCCCGCTGGAGCGAAGCCGGCGCTCAAGAACCGGGCTACATGACTTATCAGGAACAGTTGCTCAACCAAACCCAAACCTTCGCCCGAAATGCCACTGACGGCGGCAAACGCACCGTCGGCCAGGTCAGCACTCATTTGGACGTCAACCTCAGCCCGACCTTGTTCTGGTCGTCCAAGGTTTACGGCACCTTGTTCGACGACCAGCGCTACGTGACTTACGGCCCAGACGCAAAGCAGCAAGAACGCGACCGCGACGAAATCCAATACGGCGCGATGACCTCGCTGACCTACCATCCGGTCGTCAGTTGGCTGGACGACTTTTCATTGGAAACCGGATTCGACTTCCAACAGCAAGAAAATAAATACCTGCGTTATATAACCACTAGCCGAGTTCGCAACAGCGACGGTTTGCGTAATGACGAGAAGTGGGACTTCTTGAATTATGGCGGCTACATTCAGGCCGTGATCAAGCCATTCAAATGGTTAAAGCTGACGCCGGGCTACCGCGCCGACATCATCGACGGCAGCTTTTTCAATCACCGCGCTGGCTCGACCTACGGCGCCTATCCATTGAACGATTACGGCACTATTTCCCAGCCGAAAATCGGCGCGGTGATTACACCCATCGAAGGCTATAGCCTTTACGGAAACTGGGGACGCACATTTCAGGTAGGTTTGGGTCAAGCCACATTCATTCTGAATAGCAGCCAAAAGAATATTGGCCCTTCTTTGAACGACGGTTGGGAAGTGGGCATAAAACTAAAACCAGTGGATTGGGCCGAAGGCCGGGTCGCTTATTGGGCGCAAGACGCCAGCAACGAAATCAGCCGCAATCTGGCCAGCGTGGATTCGACGATGATCGGCGCCACCAAACGGCAGGGCGTGGACATTGAGATCAAGGTTTATCCGACCGACAAAGTTGGTGTTTGGGCCGCCTACTCGTTGCAGGAAGCCAAAGTCACCAATCCGCCAGCTGTTTCCAGTGCGATGCAATACGTCGCAGGCAATCAGGTGGTCAATACCCCGAATTACTTGTTTTCGGCCGGCATCGATTACCAAATCCTGCCGCAACTGCGTTCGTCGCTATGGACCAGCGGCCAGGGAGACTATTTCGTAGACCAGGCCAATGTCCGCGGCAAATACGGCGAATACGCCTTGCTGAACCTGGATTTGGGCTATCAGGTGACCAAGGAAGTGGAAGTGCAATTTCAGGCCAAGAACCTGGCAGACGTTCGCCGGGAATACGTTTGGTACGACGAAAGCTTCGGCGCCACCGCCCAACCGTTCTTCTCGCCAGGCGACGGCATTGCGTTCTACGGTGCCGTCAACGTCAAGTTTGATTATTGATGGCTTCGCGCACAGGCGGCACCCGCCGATTCTGGCGGGCGCTGCATCTTTACTTGGGACTCAATCTAGGTTTGTTGCTAACGCTGACCGGCATTACCGGCAGCGTGTTGGTGTTTTACCAGGAACTGGACCCCATCCTGGCGCCGGAGCTGCTCGCCAAACCCAGCGCCAACCCGCCGCTAAGCTGGGAAGCCACTTACCAGACTCTGCGCCGCGCCGAACCGGAACGGCCGCATGGCTGGCGACTGGAAAACCCCGAAAATCCGCTACGCGCCGTCACCGCTCGCTATTACAAACCCATCGAAACAGAACGGAAGTCGTTCGCGCCGCTGCTGGTCTCGGTGGATCGCTATACCGGTCAGGTCGTGCGACGCCATCTTTGGGGCGACAGCCTGACCACCTGGCTGTACGACTTACATTACGCCTTATTGCTGGACCGGCCGGGCAAGCTGGTGATGGCGGTCATCGGCGGCTTACTGCTGATCGCGCTAATCAGCGGCCTGGTGCTCTGGTGGCCGCATTCGGGCAAATGGCGAACAGCATTGACCTTGAAAAAACGCGCGAGCTCCGAACGCTTGATCTACGATCTGCATAAGCTGGCCGGCGTATACGGATGGCTCGTATTTGCGGTTTTGGCGATCACCGGCATCGCGTTGGAGATCCCCGAATACGTGAAGCCGTTGGTGATGCAGGCTGCGCCGATGCACGACCCGCCCAACCCGCGCTCCCGCCAATCCGGCGGCAAAACCATCGACGTGGATACCGCCGTGTCGGCGGGAATGGCGCGCTATCCGAACGCGACACTGGTCTGGATCGAAACGCCAAACGACGCGGCCGGCAGCTACCGCATCAATCTGCGCCAGCCCGGCGAGCCGGGCCGGCGCTTTCCGAAAACCAACGTCTGGATCGATCAATATAGCGGCGAGGTATTAGCGATGAACGCCCCCGAGAATTTTAGCGGCGGCGAATTATTCTGGAGTTGGCTGCATCCTCTGCACAGCGGCGAAGCCTTCGGCTTGCCCGGCCGCTTGTTAATTTTCGCGGCGGGGCCGCTTTGCGCGCTGCTCTACGCCACCGGCTTGGTTCGTTGGTTACAAAAACGCCGAAGCCGCCACCAGTTTAAACCGCGGGGCAGCTAACCGAAGTACCTTGAGTGCTCTTCAAGGCAAAACCGGCGGCGTGCGTAAGGCCGTTTAAGCCCGGCAAGCTATGAAACGCTAAAATCCGAGCCGCGACGGAACCGTACACCGAACTCGGCGGAACCTTCTAGCAGACACTGCCGAGTAAGCCTAGGCATTGCGCTGGCGCACTAAAAACCGGAATCCGCGAAACAGCAAACCGAGCGAAAACACCACTAGCGACAATAGCACGAAGTTCTTGATCGTAAAGAGTTTTATCAATCGCGCTACAAATCCGTCCTCGTTGATACCACCCTCGGCAACGCCGTTCGGATTTTGGCGAATATCCAAAACCGCTTTCCCCCCGGCGTGGGTTGGCGACAAAATCGGCACCGGTCCCAAATCCGTGGACACCTCCATCCTGTTTTCCAACTCGGAAACCCCGAGAAAAGCAAAGCGCTGGTCCAGCCCCCAGCGTTGCTGAGTATCCTGCATCCACTGCCTGAGGGCCTGATCGTATTCCGCCAAACGAGCATTGATACTTACGTCCAACGCTTTGATATCGAAATAAGTCCATAGCAAACGGCTATACGTTTCTTCGCCGATTTGACTTCGAATGTCGTTCAGCAACTGATCGTAAGCCGGCGCTTCAATCGCTAAGCCGTATACCTGTTGGAAGCGGTCATGGATGTCGCTTTGTCCTGGTAGCGAATTTTGCGCAACATGGCCGGTCATCAGCGCTTCCATTCTACGCTGCTCGACCAATAGCGCCTGAGTCATCGCCACTTGCGCCGAGAAATCCGCCGCAAACGGCTTACGCTCGACATTTACCGCCGGATTTTCGGCGGTGTTCGGTGTCTGTTCGACGCGACCGGTGCCGAGCTTGCTATCGGCGCCGGCCGTCGCCTCGGTAGTCGCCACCAAAACTCCGCCGCTCCTGGGCGCGCCGGCCCATGCCGGTTCTCCCCCGACCAACCAGACACATGCCGCCACGCAAGCCAAACGAGGCAGCCTGAAAGGACTGATCCGAAACAATGCCACGT
The DNA here is from genome assembly GCF_050275925.1 of Methylomonas sp. MS20. NCBI lineage: Bacteria > Pseudomonadati > Pseudomonadota > Gammaproteobacteria > Methylococcales > Methylococcaceae > Methylomonas > Methylomonas sp. MS20. The sequence continues at coordinate 670,296 of NZ_CP189962.1, read as the reverse complement.
CCGAGTTACCGCCCGGCATCGCGATGCGCCAAGCCGCCGGCAACCCATAATATCCAAACTCCAGTCAAAGCTATCTCCCGTTGAAGAGGTTCCGCCGCTTGGGCGGCGAATAATTCTGTTGAATGCGATCTCGGAACATTACCGCCATCGCATACTGCGCAAAAAAGCCGAGAGCCACGACGCCGGCATGCAGCGGATAAAACCGCCCGCGTAGCTCGGCTATCGGCGTCAAATGCGCTCGGTCGCTACTCAATAAAAACTGCAGCGTTGAAAAGACTTGATCGTATTTCAAGACGTACTGCTCGGTTCCCCAATTCACTAAGCGATATCCCACTTCGAACGACACCAGGAATGCCGCCAAAACCACCGAAAAGCGCTTAATCTTGAAAAATACCGCGCTAACCGCCAGCGACGAACTTAACCAACTCACCAAAAACCAATAAATTCCGATATTCAACACGGCCCAGGCGTAACCGCCATTCGGCAATAGCTCGGTCAGATTGTCGGTTGCGGCCCGATCGACGACGATCCAAAAACCAAGCGGCAACACCACGGCCGCCCACACGCCGCCGACGACGAACAACCTGGCGAAATGACCGGAGCGTGCCAACGGCAACAAGGCCAGATGGTTGCCGCCTTGCTGCAAAATCGAAAATACACCGAATAAGCCCAAAAACCGGACCGCCAATTCCAAGTCGGCGTTGACCGGCAAGATCGGCGAACCCACGATATCATGCAGGCTTTCCAACGGCAGGCACAGGCGAACCATCAGCCATGCTCCCAAACCGTGCAAAGCCAAAACCTTGGGACAAAAACCCATGCCGGCACCGCGTCCCAGCGCATTTAATAAAAACGCCAACGGACCGCCGAAGCACCAAAAAAACAACACTGTCAAACCGAAAGCGCTCAGCGCCGGAAAATCGGCGGAAAACCACTCCCGAACGTTGTACGGTGTGCCTGGATACTGGCTAACCCAGGTCAACGCGGCCCAAGTCACGCTTACCCCCAGCAACATCGGCCACCATCCGCCATTCGTGGACCTACCCTTCGCAGCGGCGTTCGGCGACTTGGCGAGAACCGACGGCGGGTCGCCAAGGACCAACCGCGAGTCTTCGTAAAATTCCGCCAATACCCGCCCAGTCACTAAAAACCCCAACAGACCGCCACCGATTTCCAGCAACAAGTCGGTCATATCGGAATTTTTGCCGGGGATAAACATCTGCCCGGATTCGACGACCAACGCGACGACGGCAATTGCCAATCCCGACACCCACCGGCGCGGCCGCTTCGCAAGCGCTACAAACATCACCCGGCAAAAGCCCCCAACCGGGACGAAAAATAGCAGTTTGTGGAATACCTCGGTGATGGCTCGGTATTCGGTGCCGTAGTAATAAGCCCGCAAAGGTACGCTGAAAAACCGGCTCTCCCATCCGAGCAGCGCTTGACGCTCGAAACGAAAATCGTAGGGATACCAAAGGGTCGCGATCAGCAGCAAACCCCACGACACGTACCCCAACCTCCCGTAAAGCGTTAAGCGACGCCCTAGCGTATCGCCATGCAGTCCAGCCGCGGATTGCCAGCCGCGCCGGCCCAACAAACGCAGACCTAAACCGCCGCCGACCACCGCCAAGCCGATATCGGTCACATCGGTTACCCGGCTGTAAACAAACAGTTGGAAACCCTCTATCGCCAGAGCGGACCAGAATACCCTCCACAATATCTGGCGTGGCGTCATCGGGGTCAACTTCGCCCAAAGCCAAGGCACCGGCACCCAAAGCGCGACATCAGCCAAAATATCGTAGACATTCTTCAGCCAATCGCCAGTCAGACCGCCGAAAGGCAATAGGATGATTCGGTCCTCGTGCCACTTATGGTAGAACTCGACCGGACTGAGAGTCAGATCCAGCGGCAACACGCTATAACCGAATAAACCGGCCAAATAGAGTTGCAAATACGGAGTGACGCCTTGATGTCGAAGCTGCCATGCGACCAGCCAGCTCATCAATCGCTCGCCCCACCGCCACCAAGCGGCCAGCCCGACCGCCCCGCCAAAGCTTTCCGCGACCACATCGTTGATCGACACGGTACGTGGGGGGAAGAAGACCTGGGTAAATTCGATGCCCAAGCACAATCCCAAGCCCGCCAGCCACACCAGCGGCGTCGCCACAATCCGGGCCGCCTGACTCCGCTGATAAGACCACCAGCCCAACCAGCCAAACGTCAACGGCACGAACAACAAGATGTTGGCTACCCAGTCCGCTCGGGAAGCAATACCCAAGTCCAAATAGGGAATTTGTTGAAACCGCCGCCAACCCTGTCCAAAAGACAAGCCGTTATACTGCCACGGCACCAAACTGCCGTAGATCACAAAGACCGTGTATAAAACACAAGCCAGCAACAACCGATTTTTCACGGCAACACCGAAAGTCCGTTCATCGCAAATCAGAATAGCGTCGATTGAAGGTTTCCACGAACTCGTCGAATCTATCGATAGCCAAATCGTCGATCCCCGCCGCAGCCTTACGGCCGCCGCCGCCGAAGCCGGCACATAATTCGTCGGCACCGGCCTTGTTGGTCAAAGGCGCGCGGACACTGACTTGGTAGCTGCCGCGAGCGTTGACACCGACGATCGCATGGGCACGCTCCGGCGCCCCGTTGGCCAAGGCGTTGGCCCACACGCCGCTGACGCGCCTGGCCCATTTTTGGTCCGGCAACACATAAACCGCGATCGCCTCGTTGCTAAACTCGGGCTCCAAACCCGCCGCGGCCGCCATATCGGCCGCGTATCCATCCAGCAATTGCCGATACAGTTCCGGCTGGTCGGCAACGAACTGGAACGGGGTCGCGTAAACGCTCAATCGGCGATATAAATCGTCCGGGGCGATATTCAAATCTTCGAGACAACTGCCGTACGCGTTGTAATTAATGCAAATGCCGAGCTGGCGTAGCTCAAGCAATTGCCGTGCCGATAAACTCAGCGACTGGGCCGCCTCCGCCGCGCCGCTATCAAGATTGTCGCCGTACGCCCCCACCACCGCCCACGCGACGTGACGCCCAGCCAAATGCGCGTTCATCAGCAAACTGGTACAGCAGTCGGACGCGGTGTCGATGCGATGGCTAAAGCGGGGATGTATTGGTATTTCGCCGGCGAAATGATGGTCGATGTAAAATAACTCGACACCGCCCGCCAACAACTTCAACAGCGCCGCTCGATTGCGGTCCAGCGAAACGTCCAGCACCGTCACCCGATCGCCGGCACGCGCCGGCACGCGCTCCAGCAATGCGATGTCTCGCTTGATACCGGTTACCAAAATCGAGGGCTCGGGATAAGCCAGCCGCCATTGCAATAGCGCACAAATGCCGTCGGCATCGCCGTTAAAGACGTCGTATTGCATCGCCCGCCTCGTCGCGTTCGGCGGCAACCACGCCGCGCGCCGTCAAGACCCGCATGACCTGCTCCACGCAAGCCTTCAGCTCCGCCTGATCGGTATTCACGATCAATTCCGGATGGTCCGGCGGCTGATAAGGCGACGAAATACCGGTGAAATGCGGGATTTGGCCTTGGCGCGCCTTTTGGTACAAGCCTTTGACGTCGCGACTCTCGCACACGTCCAGACTGCAATTGCAATAAATCTCGATGAAATCGCCGTCGGCGACCAAGCGCCGTGCCAGTTCGCGCTCGGCGCGAAACGGCGAAATGAAGGCCGTCAACGTAATCACGCCGGCTTCCAGCATTAACTTGGCCAATTCGCCGACCCGTCGGATATTCTCGTGACGATCGGCATCGCTAAAGCCCAGATCGCCGCACAAGCCGTGCCTGACGTTATCGCCGTCCAACACGAAGGTCAAACAACCCAGTTCGTGCAAACGCTCTTCGACCGCATGCGCCAAGGTGGATTTGCCTGCCCCCGACAATCCGGTAAACCAGAGTATCGCCGAGCGATGTCCGTTCAACGCTTCCCGCCGGGCGCGAGTCACGCTGGCTTGATGCCAGATCGTATTGCAGCTCTGCTGTTTCATGCCGTCCCTAACCGATTAAAAGGCTAAAGACTACTTGATTCGGCGCTCTCAAACAATTGCCCCAAAATGTCGCGGGCCAACGCCACCAGGCTTACGGCCGACGACCATTTTGGCATTCGCGGTCGCGACCGTTATGATAGCCGGGCCGGCCACGCGACGAGCCGGCCCACGCCCGCGCTCCCCGCAACTCGGAAACCTGAAATGAGACACCCCGAATTCCCGCTGATCGACGATCTGATTTACCTGAACCACGCCGCGGTCGCGCCGTGGCCGAAACGTACCAGCGAGGCGGTGATCGCCTTCGCCGAGCAAAACAGCCGCTACGGCTCGCACTTTTACCTGGACTGGCTGAAGAAACAAACCGAGCTGCGCGAGCAGTTCCGCGACTTGCTGAACGCGCCGTCCGCCGACGATGTCGCGCTGGTCAAAAACACCTCGGAGGCCTTGTCCTTCGTCGCCTACGGCCTTACTTGGCAAGCCGGCGACAACATCGTCTCCAGCAACCAGGAATTTCCGTCCAACCGATTGCCGTGGCAATCGTTGGCCGACCAAGGCGTCGAGTTCCGCGAGGCCGATATGTGCGACGGCGCGACGCCGGAAGACGCGTTAATCGCGCTGATTGACCGCCGGACCCGCTTGCTGGCGGTCAGCTCGATCCAGTTCGCCGACGGCCTGCGCCTGAATCTCGAACGACTGGGCGAGTTCTGTAAAAAACGCGATATCTTGTTTTGCGTCGATGCGATTCAAAGTCTGGGCGCGGTGCGATTCGACGTGCAAGCCTGCGGCGCCGATTTCGTGATGGCCGACGGCCACAAGTGGCTGTTCGGCCCGGAAGGTCTAGGTGTGTTCTACACGACGCCGGCCGCGCGCGACCGTCTCAAGCTGACGCAATACGGTTGGCACATGATGAAGGACACGCACAATTACGAAAACCGGCCGTGGGAAGTCCACCCCACCGCCCGCCGCTTCGAATGCGGCAGTCCGAATATGGTCGGGATTCATGCGCTGTCCGCCAGCTTGTCCTTGCTGCTGGAAACCGGCATGGCCACCATCGAATCCTTGGTGCTGGAACGCGCCGCCTATTTGCGCGAGCGAATCGGCGCCGATCCGAATTTGGTGTTGCTGGCCCCACCCGCCACGCCGTTGCAATCGGGCATCGTCACCTTTCAACACCGCCGCGCCGACAATGCCGCCCTGTACCGGCATTTGCAGCGCCATCAAGTGGTCTGCGCGCCGCGCGGCGGCGGGATACGCTTCTCGGCGCATTTCTATAATAGCTTGACCGAACTCGACCGGGCGCTGGACATCGCCGGCGCGGCGGCCTGAGCGGCGGCGAGATCCGATGTTGCGCAATTCCGCGTTTTTAAAACTGCTCGGCTTCCGCCTGCTGGTGGTACTGGCCTATCAAACCACGGCCACCGTGGTCGGCTGGCATCTTTACGAACTGACCCACGACACGCTGGCCCTGGGGCTAGTCGGTCTAGCGGAGGTGATTCCGTATTTTTGCTGTGCGTTGTTCGCCGGCTATGCGGTCGATCATTATTCGCGGCGCTGGTTCGGCGTGGCCGCCAGTCTGCTGCTGTTCCTGAACGGCCTGTTGCTGGTCGCCGTCGCGGCCGGCCGCATACCGGGTAGCGCGGAATCGTGGATTTACGCCGGTATCGCCGGCACCGGCGTGGCCCGCGCCTTCATAGGCCCGACTTACGGCGCCTTGTTCGCGGCGGTTTTGCCGCGCGAGCTTTACGCCCGAGCCGCCGGCCTGGGCAGCTCGGTGTTTCAGTTCGGTTTAGTGGCCGGCCCGGCGCTGGGCGGTTTGTTGATCGCGGCGGCCGGCAAGATCGCCGCCTACGGCGTGGCGGCCGGACTGGCACTGGCCGCGGCCTTGGCTTTATTGCTGCTGCGCATCCAGGCACGGCCGCCGGCCGCCGCGGCGCCGATCTTCGCCAGCATCGGCGAAGGCCTGCGCTTCGTGTTCGGCAACCAAATCGTACTGGGCGCGCAGGCGCTGGACATGTTTGCGGTGTTGTTCGGCGGCGCGATGGCGATGCTGCCGGCCTTTGTCCAGGACGTGTTTCACTACGGTCCGGAAGGCTTGGGCATCTTGCGGGCCGCGCCGGCGGCCGGCGCGGTATTGACCGGCCTGGCCCTGGCCCGCTTCCCGTTGGAGCGCAATGCCGGGCGCTGGCTGTTGGCGGCGGTGGCCGGCTTCGGCTTATGCATGATCGGTTTCGCGCTGGCGCCGCTGTTCTGGCTGGGCGCGGCGGCCCTGATGTTGTCCGGGGTTTGCGACGGCGTGTCGGTGGTGATGCGCAGCACCATCATGCAACTGGCGACGCCGGATGCGATGCGCGGCAGGGTCACCGCGATCAACGGCCTGTTCATCGGTTCGTCGAACGAACTGGGCGCGTTCGAGTCCGGCCTCGCCGCGCGTTGGCTGGGGCTGATTCCGTCGGTGATCTTCGGCGGCACGATGACGCTGCTGGTGGTCGCCGCGACGGCCGGCCTGGCGCCGAAATTGCGCAAACTGGATTTGAAACAACTCCAATAAGCCAGGCCGTCACCGAGTTTGCATCAAACCGTCCAGCGTCAACCCGCAACTGGGCGCGAAGGCTTCCATGAAAAACACCACTTCCGGTTGTTGCAAGGCCTCGATATCCACCGCCAATTGCTTGGCGGCCAGCTCGAACTCGGCATTGCCGGCCTTCAATTCCGCCTGACATTTCAAATAGGCCGAAATCTTGTCGGCCGCCTTGACCAACTGCCGCTGCGATTCCGGCAACAATGCCTGGCACAGCAGCGGCTGAAATGCATCGCGCAAGGCTTCCGGCAACAAATTCAACAACTCGGTTTCGGCCTGCTGTTCGATGCGCCGATAGGCGCCGAGAATTTCCGGAGAATGGTATTTGATCGGCGTCGGCAAATCGCCGGTGATGACCTCGGTGACATCGTGGTAGAGCGCGGCGGCGGCGACCGCATTGGCATCCACGTCGCCGCCGAAGTAGCGGTTTTTGATCAAGGCCAGCGTATGCGCGATTACCGCCACTTCCCAACTGTGTTCCATCACGTTTTCGGCATGGGCGTTGCGTTTCAAGCCCCAGCGTTTGATCCAACGCAAGCGCGACAAATACGCGTAGAAACTGCTGACGATGCCCGAAGCGGTCATGCCGGCCAAGCTCAATCGGCGGGTCCGCGCCCGGCCCGGCTATTGTAAAACTGCTTGGCGGTGCGGCCGTTCTTGGCGGCGTGCAAATGGGCGAAATCCAGCGCGGCCTTGTGCAAAATCGCTCGGTCGCCGGGATAATCCGGAAAATAACTGTCGACGATGTCCAGATAGGTCTGGGTATGCTGCGGATAAAACGCCAAGCGCAGACCGAAGCGATCCGACAGCGAAATTTTTTCCTCGATGGCGTCCGAATAATGCACTTCGCCGTCGATCAAAAGCGTATCCAGATTGTCGCTCATCCGCTCGGGCAGCAAATGCCGGCGATTGGAGGTCGCGTAAAACTTGACGTTCTCCGGCGGCAGTTCGATAGAACCTTCCAGCACGCTTTTCAGCGGCTTGTAGAGCGTATCGCCGGCCTCGAACGACAAATCGTCGCAGTAGACGATAAAGCGCTGCGGATGCTCGCGAATTTCGTCGACGATTTCCGGCAAATACAGCAAATCTTGTTTATCCACTTCGATGACCCGCAATTCGCGGTCCTTGTACGCGTTCAATAAAGCCTTGACCAACGACGACTTACCGGTACCGCGCGCGCCCCACAACAAGGCGTTGTTGGCCGGTTGGCCGGCCAAAAAGCGCTCGGTGTTCGACACCAATTGGCGTTTTTGCTCGTCAATGCCGAACAACTGCTCCAGCCGAATCGGATCGATCTCCCGTACCGGCCGTAGATAAGCCTGGCGCTGACGCCAGATTGCCGCATAAGTTCTGTTCCAATCTATCATGTCGTTTTCCAAGTATGGCCGGCGGCGCCGACGTTGCGAACATCGGCGTTCGATTGTCTAATTTTTAGTCAATTTAACATCAGTGTAGCCGCGACAACAACTTAGCCGACTCGGTAACGGCTTGCCAACAGACTTATCCACAGCTTTTGTGAACAAGTCCTTAGTCATGTGGAAATCATCGATTCCATACTATGCCGACTATCCGTCCCAACGCGGTGCCATGCCGCGCCGGCCGGATCAGCCGGCACTCGCCAGCGGCACGGTATCGACTTCCCGGCGGGCCTGAGCCGCCGCGACGACCATCGCCGCCAGCGCCGGCCTTACTTCATGCCATTGCCGGGTTTTCAGACCGCAATCGGGATTGACCCACAGCCGCTCGGCCGGAATATGGCGGGCGGCCAGCGTCAACAGTTCCAACATTTGCGCGCTGTCGGGGATGTTAGGGCTGTGGATGTCGTAAACGCCGGGCCCAATATCGTTGGGATAGCGATACTCGCCGAAAGCGTCCAGCAAGGCCATATCCGAGCGCGACGTTTCGATGGTAATCACGTCGGCATCCAGCTCGGCGATCGCGGCGATGATGTCGTTGAATTCCGAATAACACATGTGGGTGTGAATTTGCGTTGCATCGCCGACGCCGCCAGCGCTGATTCGAAACGCCCGCGCCGCCCAATCCAGATAGTCCGGCCAATCGGCGCGGCGTAGCGGCAAACCCTCGCGAAAAGCCGGTTCATCGATTTGAATCACCCGAATGCCGGCCTTTTCCAAATCGACCGCTTCGCCGCGAATGGCCAGCGCCAATTGATAGGCGGTTTGCGCCCTGGGCTGGTCGTCGCGAACGAAAGACCAGTTCAGCAATGTGACCGGCCCGGTCAACATGCCCTTGACCGGCTTGTCGGTCAAATATTGAGCGTATCGACTCCAGGCTACCGTCATCGGCTTGGGCCTGGAAACATCGGCGTAAATGATCGGCGGCTTGACGCAACGGGAACCGTAGGACTGCACCCAGCCATGCCCGGTAAACAGGAAGCCGTCCAATTGCTCGCCGAAATATTCGACCATGTCATTGCGCTCCGGCTCGCCGTGCACCAGCACGTCCAGGCCCAGCGCCACTTGTTCGCGGATGCACTGTTTGATTTGACGCTCCATGAAAGCCCGGTAATCGGCATCGGCCAGCTCGCCACGCTTAAAGTCCAAGCGGGCCTTGCGAATTTCAGGGGTCTGCGGAAAAGACCCTATCGTCGTGGTAGGAAACAGCGGTAGATTCAGTTCGGCCTGCTGCGCGGCCCGCCGGATCGGGAACGGGCTGGCACGCCGGTCCAGATCGCCGGCCAGCCCGCTTGGGAGGCTCGCCGCGCCGCTACCCAAGCTCGCCGCGCGCTGCCGCGCCGCCACGGCCGCCAACGCCGCGTCCCATTCCGGTTGAGCGGCATCCACGCCTTCCGCCAACGCCAAACGCAGCAACTCCAATTCGGTCAATTTCTGTTTGGCAAAAGCTAGCCACGGTTTGACGGCTGGGTCCAGCCCGGTTTCGCGCTCCAGATCGATAGGCACATGCAACAGCGAGCAGGACGGCGCCAGCCACACGTCGCCCTGAAACGCCCGCCGCGCCCGATCGACAGTCGCCAACGCCGCCGCCAAATCGCAACGCCAAACGTTGCGGCCGTCTATCAAACCCAGTGACAGCACCTTGCCGCCGCCCAGCTCGGCCAGCGCGTCGAGTTGCCCGGCGCCGCGGGTCAGATCCAGATGCAAGCCGGCCACCGGCAACGCGCAAGCCAGGGCCGCGTTGTCGCCCAAGCCGCCGAAGTAGGTCGTCAGCAACAGCTTCGGCGCCGGCGCTTGCAGCTCTGCATAGGCCGTCGCTAACGCGGCGCGCCAGTCTTCCGGCAAGTCCAGCACCAAAATCGGTTCGTCGATCTGCACCCATTCCACCCCTTGCTCGGCCAATCCTTGCAGAATTTGCCGATACACCGGCAACACGCGCTCCAGCAGGCTCAGTTTGTCGAAATCGCCGACGCTTTTCGCCAGCCACAACCAGCTAAGCGGCCCGAGCAACACCGGTTTGGGTCGGTAACCCAAGGCCTGCAACTCGCGGGTTTCGTCTAACAAGCGCCGGCTGGACAATGCGAAAACCTGATCCCGGCTCAACTCCGGTACCAGATAGTGGTAATTGGTGTCGAACCACTTGGTCATGTCCAGCGCCCGGCAGCCGACGCCGTCGGCGCCTCGGCCGCGCGCCATCCGGAAATAGGTGTCGAAATCGACCTCGCCGCCGGCCCATTCAAAGCGCTGCGGCAGCGCGCCCAGCATCGCGCTGGTATCCAGTACGTGGTCATAGTAGGAAAAGTCGCCCACCGGCAGATAGTCCAATCCGCAACCGGCTTGCAAATGCCAATGTCTGACGCGCAGATCGGCGCCGACCGCGCGCAGTTGGTCGGCGTTGATTTCGCCGCGCCAATAGCGCTCCAACGCAAATTTCAGTTCGCGGCTCTTGCCGATCCGGGGAAAACCTAAATTGTGAATTTTAATCATCGATAAACGCCTATTGTTGAATGTTTTACAAGTCAGGCATTGTATTCAGGCATTTGAGTGACGATAATCGATGCTTTCTCACCAACTCATGAGATAAATTCATAATTATGGAATTGATTCACTTGCGCATCCTGCTGGCTTTGCAGCGCCACGGCACGCTCGGCGCGGCCGCCGAAACGCTGTTCCTGACCCAGTCGGCGTTGTCGCATCAAATCAAAAACCTGGAGCAACGCCTGGGCGTGACATTGTGGTACAAGCAAGGCCGTTCGCTGGTGTTGAGTCAAGCCGGCCGTTATTTGTCGGAAGTGGCCGAGTCGGTGATCGCCACCGTCGATTCGGCGGAAAACCACTTGGCCCAGTTGGCCCGGGGCAAAACCGGCAAACTCACCATCGGCATCGAATGCCACGCCTGCTACGAATGGTTCCGCAACATCCTGCAACCCTATTTGCGGGCTTGGCCGGATTTGACGGTGGAAGTCACCTCGCGCTACCGCTTCGAGTCGTTCGACGCCATTCGCCAATACAAACTGGATGCGGTGCTGACCTCCGACCCGATCGATAACGGCCTGCTGAGTTACCAGCCGCTGTTCGATTTCGAGTTAGTGTTGATCGTCGCCGACAGCCACCCGCTGGCCGGCCGCGCGGAAATAACGCCTGCCGGTCTGCGCGGCGAAACCGTGCTGACCTACCCGGTCGCTCGCGAGCGGCTGGACATGTTCCGCAAAGTGCTGCAACCGGCCGGCATCGAACCCGCCGCCCACATCCAGGTCGAGGAAACCGACATCATGCTGCAACTGGCCGCCGCCGGCCGCGGCGTTTGCCTGCTGCCGGAATGGCTGCTGGCCGACAAATCCGCCAAACTCGGCCTGACCGGTTTAAGTTTTGCCGGTCTACCCATCGCCAAGACCATGTACTTGGCTTGCCGACACGAGGATGCGGAATTGGAATATTTGCGCTGGCTGGTGGAACATGCCGGCGGAGTGGTGGGGTGAGGCGGACCAAACGTTGAAAGCCTTCCGCGGATACGAACCCTGGATGCGCTGGTTTGTATCGCAAAACACCACATTCATCCGATTGTGCTTCGCTACCTTAAGCGGGCTGCCCACCGCCCGATTTACGCGCGGCGCGCCGCAATTCTTGCGAAGTCCGTCCGAACACATTCAAGCAACTGCGGCACATTTTTTCCACGGAACCAAAACCCACATCCTTGGCGATTTGTTCGAGGGGCTCCAGCGTTTCTTCGATTCTGGGCCGCGCGACGTCTAGTCTAAGCCGCTCGATGGCTTTGGCCGGCGTCATGCCGGTCGCATTAAAAAAAGTCCGGCTAAATTGGCGGGGACTGATGCAAGCGACTTCGGCAAGGCGCTCGACCGATAACGATTCGCGCAAATGGTCGCGGGCATAACAAAGTACGTCCCTAACCCGCCCGGATGTTGGTGTGATATCCAGGATAGCCGAAAATTGCGATTGACCGCCCAAGCGGCGGTGGTAGACCACCATATCCTTGGCAACGCTTTTAGCGACCGAGGAACCGAAATCGTCCTCGATCAGCATCAAAGCCAGATCTATGCCGGCGGTCAATCCGGCCGCCGTCCAAATATTGCCTTCTTTGATGTAAATCCGGTCTATATCGACCAGCACTTTGGGATAGCATGATTGCAACAATCCCGCATAGCGCCAGTGCGTGGTCGCTCTGCGGCCATCCAGCAATCCGGCGGCGGCAAGCAGAAACGCCCCGGTGCATACGCTCACGACGCGATTACCCTGACGGGCGCTTTCCGAGAAGAAGTCCTTGGTTAAGGCGTTCAAACCGTAGACATGTGCCGTCGGGCCGCCAACGGCCACGATGGTCTGATTGTCGCCAACTTCGGCCAATCTTTCCGTCGCTATACTTAATCCGGCGCGGTCTTTAATCGCGCCACCCGTCACGGACACCACGCTAAATTGGTATTGGCCGCCGTAAAGTTCGTTGACCAAATTAAACGCCGAGCACGGACCGCTTAAATCGAGCAATTCGAATTCCGGATAGACGAAGAAAGTGATTTGTCGCTTCATTTAAGTTAGCCCGCTAGGAACTTACCTGTTACTGAATCGAGTTCATGCCGAAATGTGCAGAACAGCACCACCCGGGATATTAGTGGAACGGCACGGTTCGTTTTAGCTAGTGTCAGCCTTGTACCTGTCTCTGATAAGCCGCGACGGCCCCTTGGCTATACGCCTGAATCATATCGTCGATTAAATTCGAGTATTTCCCGGCGATCGCCTTGCCGGCATTTTCAAGCGTGCCAGGGCCAAGCGGCGGATGGGGGTCGTATTCGAGAACCAGGTTAGCCAATTCAGCGAATTCGCGTCCAAAAGCAACATCCACCACCATCAGCGCAGCTTCAAAACTACCAATGCTGGGTCTTGCGGTATACAGATTACCATCGACCACGACACTACCGCCGCTAGTTACGACTTCCGCCGCACCCAACTGATGCAGCAGCGACAGCGAATTCAGGCTCGTGGTCACGCGCTTGCCTTGCAAAAGACCGGCCGCGCCCAGTAAAACCACGCCATTGCAAACGCCGATCAGATATTTAGCCTCGCGGCCTTGCTTGGCCACAAACGCGATGACCTCTGGATCGTTAGTGGTTTCCGGCGCCAGCATCGGCACGGCCAGCACATCCAGCTTTTCCGGACAATCTGAAAACGTGGTGGTCGGTTGGGTCCACCAAGCCGGGAAACCTTCCACCAAATCGAGCGATTTCCACAGCAAATGGATTTCAGCCCCCGGACAGAAGCCGAAAACCGCCTGTATCCCGACCATATCCATCGGCAGGAACCCCGGCCCGATCACGATACCGACCCGAAACGGCCGGGTGCCGGACGGAGACATGGCTTGCGCGAAGCGTTGATAGGAAGGAAGTGGCTGCGATTGGTTTTTTTGCATCATCGTTTGATCTCCGAAAATGTTAAGGATGTTGGGGCAGCGCCGCCCATGCGCATGATGACAAATTCACCCTGGTGCCTAAATGACATAAAAACCGCAATTTAGGACATTTGTAACTGATGTTTGTGACCTTCAATCCAGTAGGATGCGTTAAACAAACCCTACTCAGTAAAAAATCACGCCAACCAATTCTCCATCAATAACCCCGGCACGCGTTCGAACTCCCGCAAGTTGTTGCTGACCAGTATCAAGCCATGGCTGCGGGCATGAGCGGCGATATGCAGGTCGTTGACGCCTATCGGCTGGCCGATCTTCTCCAACGCGGCGCGTATGCCGCCGTAATGCATCGCGGCGCCGTCGTTGTAAGGCAATACCTGTAAACGGCTGCAAAAGTCTTCTACCGTGGCAAGATTTCGCTCGGGAAATTGGCTTTTCTCGGCACCGTGGATTAATTCGGCCAGAGTCACGGCGGAAATCGCCATGCGGCCGTGATGCCGGTTGAAGGTCGCCAACACCTCGATCGGTCGCCGCTTAATCACATAGATGACGATGTTGGTGTCGAGCAGATATTTCAGCATGCGCTTAAAAACTCTCGCGCTCGCCTTGCTGCTGGCCAGGGCGTTCGTTTAGAAAATCGTCGCTGACGCTGGGACCGTCGAGAAAAAAACTGTCCCAGGCCGCGTCCGCAGGGGCAATGATGCGCTCCTGCCCGACGGCACGAACCTCAACTTTTTTGACGCTGTCGGGAAAGCGCATGTCGGCGGGCAGGCGCACGGCCTGACTGCGGTTGTTGGTAAATACGGTACTGGTCGTCATGGGCGCCTCCGGAATGCTATATACAAGCAATATATCCCCGCGTCCGTATCACGTCAATCAAGCCTTCGGAGTGTCTCGACAGATTCCAACGCAGCGTTCGCCAACCATCCGGCAGGACAGTCACCGAAGCGGGCGGCGGCCTGCCGGCATCGATTCCCAGGCACTATATACGGGAAATTACAATAAAATATTCACAATATATAGTGAATATCGCCTTGACAGATCGTTTTGCCCCGCCTAAACTCCCTCGCCAAGACGGTTCCCCCCGAAGGGGATTAAAAGGGAATCCGGTCGGCGCTTGCGTTTCTCGCATGATCGCCGGAAAGCCGGAGCTGCCCCCGCAACTGTAATCGGCGAGTCTTGGTTCAAGCATGTCACTGGACGCGAGTCCGGGAAGGCGAACCCAGGCGACGACCCGAGAGCCAGGAGACCTGCCCTCGAAACCTTTATCAACCGGGAGCGGGGTGTCTCCGAGGGCGATGGTCGATGTCGCGGATTGGGCCTTACCCGGTCGCGCGCCCACCGTTGCGGCTTTGCGCCTCCCCGCTGCCTTCGTGGAGAATCGCATGGACACCGCCACCGCCCGACCTATCACCAACACCTCCGGCACCGAAGCCGTTCATCACAGCCCACTACCCGCGCGCGATAGCGGCTTGGAAGTCATCCGCCGCGATAGCTCCGTGGTCGCCTTTCGGCCGGAAAAAATCGCCGTCGCCATCACCAAGGCCTTTTTGGCGGTCGAAGGCCAACACGGCGTGAATTCGGCGCGGATTCGCGAGCAGGTGACCGGGTTGACCGCCAACGTCGTCGAAGCGCTAGCCCGGCGCCTGCCCAGCGGCGGCACCGTGCCTATCGAGGATATTCAGGACCAGGTGGAATTGGCTTTAATGCGTTCAGGCGCCCACGACGTAGCCCGCGCCTATGTGCTGTACCGGGAGAAACACGCCGAGCAACGCGCTGCCCGGCAAGCCGGCGACAAACCCGCTCCCGCTTTGCACGTGGACGACGACGGCCAACGCCTGCCCTTGGACAGCGCCGGGTTCATCGCCTTGTGCCGCGAGGCCTGCGCCGGACTGAGCGATGTCGATGCCGAGACGGTCTGGACGCAAACCCAGCCCAATCTGTACGACGGCATGCCGCTGGCGGCTGTGCGCCAGGCCCTGGTGCTGGCCGCGCGGACCTTGATCGAAGCCGAACCCGATTACGGCAAGGTCGCCGCGCGCTTGCTATTGAGCAATCTGCGCCAGGAAGTACTGGGCATGGCGGCGACTCAAGCGGCGATGAGCGAACGCTACCCCGCCGATTTCGCGGCATTCATTGCGGCCGGCATCGCCGCCGAATTGCTGGACCCGCGTCTGGCCGAATTCGACTTGGAAAAGCTGGGTCAGGCTCTACTGGCCGAACGCGATCTGCAATTCGACTATCTGGGCTTGCAAACCCTGTACGACCGCTATTTTCTACACGTCGACGGCCGCCGCATCGAATTGCCGCAGTGGTTTTTCATGCGGGTGGCGATGGGCTTGGCGCTAAACGAAATCGACCGCGAGGCGTGGGCGATCGAGTTTTACCGTCTACTGTCCAGCTTCGATTTCATGTGCTCGACGCCGACCTTGTTCAACAGCGGCACCCGCCACCCGCAACTGTCGTCGTGCTACCTGACCACGGTCTCCGACGACTTGGACGGCATTTATCAAGCCATCAAGGAAAACGCGCTGCTACAAAAATACGCCGGCGGCCTGGGCAACGACTGGACGCCGGTCCGGGCGCTGGGCAGCCGGATCAAGGGCACCAACGGCCACAGCCAGGGCGTGATTCCGTTTTTGAAAGTAGTCAACGATACCGCCGTCGCGGTCAATCAGGGCGGCAAGCGCAAGGGCGCGGTGTGTGCCTACCTGGAAAACTGGCATCTGGATTTCGAGGAATTTCTGGAGCTGCGCAAAAACACCGGCGACGATCGGCGCCGTTGCCACGACATGAACACCGCCGCCTGGGTATCGGACCTGTTCATGCAGCGGGTAAGAAATAACGGCGACTGGACCTTGTTTTCGCCGGTGGATACGCCGGACTTGCACGAGCTTTACGGCGCGGCCTTCGCAGAAGCTTACCGAGCCTACGAGGCCAAGACCGAGCGTGGCGAGATTAAATTGTTTAAACGCATCGGCGCGGTACAACTTTGGCGCAAGATGCTGACCGTGCTGTTCGAAACCGGCCAGCCGTGGATCACCTTCAAGGACGCCTGCAATCTGCGTTCGCCGCAGCAACACGCCGGGGTCATTCATAGCTCCAATCTGTGCACCGAAATCACGCTGAATACCTCGGTCGACGAAACCGCCGTTTGCAACTTGGGTTCGGTGAATCTGCCGGCGCATTTGGTGGAACGCGGCGGCGTCTGGCAATTGGACAACGACAAGCTGCGCCGCACCGTCGCCACCGCGATGCGGATGCTGGACAACGTCATCGACATCAACTATTACGCGACGGCCAAGGCCCGTAACGCCAACCTGCGCCACCGTCCGGTTGGGCTGGGCATGATGGGCTTCGCCGATTGTCTGCAGCGGATGGGGCTCGGTTACGCCAGCCCGGAAGCACTGATATTCGCCGACCGCTCGGCGGAAATGCTGTGCTATCACGCCTACCAAGCGTCGGCTGATTTAGCCGAGCAACGCGGCCGCTACAGCAGTTTTGGCGGCAGCTTGTGGCAACAAGGTTTGTTGCCGCCGGATACGCTGGACCGCTTAAGCGAAACGCGCGGCGACTTGGGCGTACCGGCCGGTGGACAGTTGGATTGGCAAGCCTTGCGCGAGCGCATCGGCCAAGTCGGCATGCGTAATTCCAACTGCATCGCGATTGCGCCGACCGCGACCATTGCCAACATTGTCGGCGTGTCGGCGACCATCGAGCCGATTTATCAAAATCTGTACGTCAAATCCAATCTGTCCGGCGAATTCACCGTGGTCAACGCCGCACTGGTCCGCGAGTTGAAGGCGCTGGGTTTGTGGGACGCGGTGATGGTGGCCGATTTGAAATATTTCGACGGCTCGCTGGCCGCCATCGAACGGGTGCCGGCCGACCTCAAGGCGCGTTACGCCACCGCCTTCGAAATCGATGCGGAATGGCTGATCGAAGCCGCCGCCCGCCGCCAGAAGTGGATAGACCAGTCGCAATCGTTAAATCTCTACGTCGCCGCGCCGACCGGCAGCAAACTGGACCGTTTGTACCGGCTAGCCTGGCAACGCGGCTTGAAGACCACTTACTATTTGCGCGGATTGGGGGCGACGGCGATGGAAAAAGCCGGCGGCACTAGCGATTACGGTTCCTATGCTTCGCGTGGAAACCCGGTGGAGGACGCTCCAGAGGCGGGAACCGCAGAGCGGTTAGAACTGCATTCCCACGCTGAGCGTGGGAACGATATAAAAGTCTGCTCGATCGCCGACCAGGATTGCGAGGCCTGCCAATGAAGGCCGGCTTAGCATTCGACGATTGGGATTTGCCGGTCGCGCCAGTAGACCAGGGTGAAGCATTTAAAGCTGGAGTAGCGGCGCCGGACCTGTCGGAAGCCGGTGCAGGACGCGAGGCGCTTCCAGGCGAATCGGCTTTACCTCCGGTCGATGCCGAACAAAAACGGGTGGTCAACGGCCAGGCCGACATCAACCAATTGGCGCCGTTCAAGTACCCGTGGGCCTGGTCGTTTTTCCTGAATGCCAACCGCAACCATTGGACGCCGTTGGAAATCTCGATGGCGCGGGACGTACACGATTATCAGCACAAACTGACGCCGGCCGAGCGCCATGTGTTCGAGAACGTGCTGGCTTACTTAACCACTTCCGACATTCTGGCGATGCGCAACATCGGCCTGGCGGTTATGGAAAAAATGACCGCGCCGGAATTGCAAATCTACCAGGCCCGGCAAGTTTACGAGGAAGCGCTGCACACTTGGACCTACCAGCATTGCATCGAAACCCTGGGGCTGGACCAGCGCGAAATCTATAACCGCTACCGGGTGGTGCCGGAAATTCAGGCCAAGATCGCGCTGGCCAACCGCCGCTTGCACGGCGTGCTGCAATCCGGCCGGCCGTTGACCGAACGCGACGCGCTGCACGAATTTGCGATGGCTTATCTGTTTTTCGCCGCCGTGTTCGAGGGTTGTTGGTTTTACAACGGCTTCAGCCCGGTGTTTGCGTTGCAGCGGCGCGGCCTGATGACCGGCGCCGCCGAGCAACTTCAATACATCATGCGCGACGAAGTGCTGCACTGCGCGTTCGGCATCCGCGTAGTGCGGCAACTATTAGATGAAGAAAACCTGGTCCTCGACGCCGATGCGCTCCGCCGAATGTGGGACGAAGCCGAAGCGGCGGAAGCAGATTACGCCGGCTACCTGCTACGCGAACCGATCCTGGGCTACAACGCCGGCTTGCATATCGAGCAATTCCGCTTTGTCGCCAATCGCCGCGCCCGGCAGCTTGGCCTCATCGAGCCTTTCCCCGGCGCCAAAAACGTCTTACCGTGGCTGGACGAACAGGCCAATCTACGCAAGGAGAAAAACTTTTTCGAAACTCGCGTCACCGAATACCAAAGCGGCGGCGCGTTGGCGTGGGACTGAAGGCTCAACGCAAGCTCGCGAGCGGCCGCAATTTCGCGACAAACCGGTCCTGGCCCTGGCTCCGCGCCAGGCTGGCTGCACTGTTGCCCAACGCGTCGCGCAGCTCGGGATCGGCGCCGTGTCGCAGCAGCAGTTCGGCGATGGTCTCGCGGTCGAATAGCGCGGTCAGCATCAACGCGGTCTGGCCGAGCCGATTACGGTGATTGACGTTGCAACCGGCGCTTTCAACCAGCCAGCGCGCGGTCTCGCTGTCGCCCTTGAAGGCCACGCCCATCAAGGCATCGTTACCCTTGGTATCTTCGGCGCAAGCGTCGGCGCCGGCCGCGTGCAGCGCTTGCACGGCCGGTAGATGGCCGTGGTAAGCGGCCAAAATCAATGGCGGATAGCCGTCTGCGTTGATCGTATTCACCGCGCCGCCGCGCTGTACGTACTCGGCAATTCCGGCCAGATTACCTTCGCGAGACAATTCGTAGATGTCCGCCGCCGGCAAGGGGTCAGCGACCAGGGCCAGCGCGATGCCGGCTAAACGAATGAGTTTAGAATTCATCGGTATCTCCGATTCAATCAAGAATGGCACAAGCCAGCATGAGATGCGCCGCATCCAATCAGGAGGTCAACAAACCATGCGGGCTACCGAGAGCAGCTACCCATTCAAAGGGATAGGTTATAGTAACCACCATGCCGTTTAAAAACTCCCGCCCCTCCGATCGCACGCGATGAATCTACGTGACTTGCAATATCTGATTGCCGTCGCCGATTTGCGCAGTTTCGGCCAAGCCGCCGAACGCTGTTTCATCAGCCAACCGACCTTGAGCACTCAAATCAAAAAGCTCGAAGACGAATTGGGTATACAAATTTTCGAACGCACCAATAAAAAGGTATTGCCGACCGAACTCGGCGAGCAAATCATCGCCTCGGCCCGACGCATCCTGAAGGAACAAGCCAACATCAAGGAATTGGCCGCCACCGCTCAAGACCCGCTGTCCGGCAATCTGCGCTTGGGCGCGTTTCCGACGTTGGCCAGCTATTTGTTTCCACAACTGGTACCGCTGATCAAACACGCGTTACCGCGCATACGCTTGATACTGGTCGAGGAAAAATCCGAACAGCTGTTGCAACAACTGCGTGGCGGGCAATTGGACTGCGCGTTGCTGGCAATGCCGATTTATGAGGATTTTCTGAATAGCCAGGCCTTGTTCGACGACGAGTTTTTATTGGCGGTACACGACAGCCACCCGTTGATCGATAAAGCGCCGGTCGCGGCGGACGATTTAAGCGGCGAACACTTGTTGCTGCTGGACGAAGGCCATTGCTTGCGCGGCCACGCCCTGCAAGTCTGTCGGACGGTTGGCGCGGACGAGGAGCAGGACGTACGCGCCACCAGCCTGGAAACCTTGCGACAGATGGTCAGAGCCGGAACCGGCATTACCTTGGTGCCGCGCATCGCGGCGCGCGCCGAGGCCGGGCTTCGCTATCTACCGTTTCAGCCGCCGGCACCGAATCGAACGATAGGCCTGGTTTGGCGCAAGACCAGCGCCAGGGACGCGCTGATCCGCGAACTCAGCGAACTGATCCGAACTGCGAGCGACCTGACGCCGTCGCTTTGAGCGCCGCCGGCGCGACGCGGTCGAGTTGGGAAAACCGCAGATATTCGTTTCGGTAATCGGTCAGCCAGAACGGATTCGCCAGAATTTGATCGACGTCCAGTATATAAGGTATGCGCTGGCCGCGGAACTCACAAGGATTGCCGGCTTGCGTCATCTGGAAGCCTTCTTTTTTTACCGCGTGAGCCAAGGATGGCGACACCAGAATAAACCAATGCTTGACGCCGTTACGGGCGCAATACAGCACGGCCGCCCGGTACAAACCCCACATCAGGCTTTTACTCTGTTGACGGTAAGCCCGCAACATCGTGACGTTGCCGCCCAAATCCTCGCTGCCCGGCTGAGCCACGCGACGGGCCTGCTTGATCACGCATAAGCGGGAGATCTCCACCGCCTGCAGATATTGCTCTTCCGAAATCGGCGCGACATCGTTGCATTTGTGCTCGAACGGAAACTCGAAGCACTGCGGGTATACCAAACGCAATCCGCCCAACCATTGCTTGGAGAGTTTATCGCGCACCAAAAAATGCACCGAATGATGGTCCCATTCGTCGTACTCCATTTTGTCCGGAAAACGCGATTTATCTTCGTAGCCCATTTCGTCGCAATAGACTTGGTACCTCAGATTGTAATGAATACGCTGGCTCTCGGGGGTATCTGCCAAAACGACCTCGAAACAACTATCGAAGGTGTGCTGCTGGAAAACCAAGTGAATACTCCTTTAAATTTCAGTGACCGCACTCCCAGTTTACTTTGGGAGCCAGTGTAGGATTTCGATCATCGCGGGGCTGAACCCTGCCTCGCGGCTTGCCTCGTTAGCGCCCTTGCCAGTGAACTCGAGAGCTTATGAAAAACAATCCAGATACCACGCCTAAGCCATTGTTTCTCTTATGCTGGTACTTTTTCGAGCGTATACGGGACCAGAGATTAGCCCATCCAGATGAGATTAACCCTGAAGTTTTGATTAAAATTAAATGAAGGCCACCCGGCATTATCCCATCCATTTCGCGGCAAGCAGGCGGGCGCGAACCTACCGAATTCCGGAATTCCCACTACTATTGCATTATGACCAAGGCGGCGACGTTAGGATGAACTTTAAAAAACTGATTTCTTTCAAGGCCCTGACCGCGCTGGGCTTCGTCGCGACCGCAATCCCGCTGTTCGTTGCCGCTGTTCATTCGGCGGCCACGATGCGCGAGGCCTCGGCATTGGGCAGAGAATTGAATACCCGAATATTCGAGCAAACCCAAAACATTCGGCTGGTGCTGCAAAAGACCTCGGACGTGGAGCGCAAGGCACGCTTGTTCGTTTTGCTGTCCGATCCGGCGCTGCGCCAACCCTACGAGCGCGAGTCCTACGAAGCCACCCGAACCACGTTTAAGCAAGCGTTGAACGAACTATTGAAACTGCGGGTGGACAATCGTATCGCGCTGCTGGCCAACGAACTGGCCGAGAAAGAAGTCTTGATTTATCAGCAAATCATCGGCTCGGCCAGCGAAGACGATATCAAGCTTCCGTTGGATGAAGCCTTTCAAAGCTTGCGTGAATCGGCCGCCACCCTGTCCAGGGATTTTGAAACCTACGTGGATCAGCGCTTTCGGCAATTGAACCGCCAATCGGCCGCGCTGGAACGGGATGTCATGATCAAGGGCGGCTTGCTAGCGGCGATTTCCGCCTTGCTGGTGATCGGATTGGTCTATGTGCAAATGCGTGCCATCCGCCAATTGGAACGCGCGGTACGCGGCCTGAGCGGCGGTCTGGCCGAGCCGATACTGCTGGACGGCCTGGAAGATTGGCGACAACTCGGGAATCGCCTGGAATGGCTGAGAAACCGCCTGCACGAACTGGAATACGCCAAACATCAAACCATGGCCGGCATGACCCGACAGATCGCCACCCCGCTGGCCGCGTTAAAGATCGGCCTACACTCGCTCGGCCATGGCGGCGATCCGAGTAACCTGCACGACGCGGTCGCCGACCTGCAAGCACTGTACGACGACTGCCTGCGACAGCTAAACGACAGCCAATTCAGCCAGGAGCCGGAAGAAAAAGACTTGATCGACCTGGAAAACTTGATCGACGAAGTAATCAGCGGACTGCGCGCCAAGTTACGCGCCAAGTCGCTGCATTTGAAGAAACAGACCCAACCGGCGGTCATTTCCGGCGTTGCCGACCAACTGCACCTGATCGTCGAACAGTTGTTGCTGCTAGCCTGGGCTCACGCGCCGGAAGACAGCGAAATCACGTTGCGCTTACGTCTCCAGGATACCGAATTGGAGCTGGAAATCGAAGACGAGGGCCCCGCCATCAATCCGGCGCTACGCAGCGCGATCCTGGAACCGTTTTTCCGGTTTCCGGCCGGCTCTTTCGGCGATATGGCCGAACTGAATCTGGAAACCGTCAAAACCTATATCGCCAACCACCAGGGCAAATTGGCCTGGGTGGACGGCGAACCCGGCCTGCACGGCAACCGCTTTCGACTATCGCTACCGATGCTCGACTAGAACCGGTAAAATCGCCGTTTAACCCGTGTAACAACCCGATGATGAAATCCAAACTCGCCGTTCTGAGTGTCGCGCTTTTAACCGGCTGCGCCCAAATGGAACCCCAGCCCAGCCCGCCTACGCCAGAATGCTACACACCGCCGAAAGTAGCCAGCGAATTCGACCGGCTGCTCGCGTTCGCCGCGAAAACCGCCGAACTGACCCCAGCGGCTCGCGCCGAGCAATGCAAAGCACTGGTCAAACAAAACAAGGAGGCGCCGAATTTGACCAACCGGCTGCAAATTCTGGTTGGCCGGGTCTTTTCCGACACCTGCGGCGATATTGCGAAAATCCTTGACGACGTCGGTAACCTGCCGCCGGCGGCCTTGCCGGACGAAGCGATGAAGCAATTCGTAGCCACCCAAACCGCGACGTTGAAGCAAATTCAAGGTTATTCGAAAAAACTCGGCAACCTGGAACGCAAACAACGAACCGCCCAACCGGCGGAAGCGAAGGAAAGGAGCGATGTCGGAACGCCGAAAACCGACGAGACCCGTTTATTGAGGGAAAAACTGGAAGCCATTCGCTCCATGGAAAAGCAACTCGACGAGAGCGGCGGCGACGCCAAATAAACCGCCATGTTTCGCCGCCGCCTGACGCTGGTCATCGCCATCTCGTTCGGCTTCGTGCTAACCATGGGCGGCACGATGTTCTGGGAAACGAATCAGGTCGCCGGTTATTTCCAACGCAGCCAGCGCGCTTACGAAGCCTTCGACCATTATCAGCGCCTATCGCTGGAAGCTTACCGGCATTTTAAAGAACGGCTGGACCGTCTGATTACCGACAGCCCGGCCGCCCAAGCCGGCGTCGACACTTCCAAGCAGCACCTTTACGACGCGGTTTCCGCGTTACGCGCGACGGCGGTCCAACCCTCGGCGGAGGACCGGGCGGATTGGTCCGGGAAATCCGCGGAGCTAGAGCGAGTCGCCCATTTCACCGCATTCTTGGACGCCAGCAAATACCGTTTCGACGAAGTAGAGCGCTTGCGCCAACAAGGTAAACGCGAAAAAGCCACCCAGTTGCTGTCCAAATTTTCGGAAGAGGAAATCGACGGCAAATTTCAACCCTTGATAGATGTCGCGATCAATGCGGAGCGCGCCAAGGCCGACAAGGCCCGCGAGGAATTGGAAGCGCTGGTCAAACGCTCGCGCTGGCTGGCGATCGGCAGCGCCCTGCTGGCCGCCGCTTTCAGCCTGACGTCCGGCCTTTACTTGATGCGCGGTTTGCGCAAGCCGTTGGAAGCCTTGATGGCCGGCACCAACGAAATTGCCTCCGGGAATCTGCGCTATCGGCTGGCGCTGGACAGCGGCGACGAATTTGCCTATCTGGCCAAGCATTTCAACCAAATGGCCCAGGAACTCGAACGCCAGCAGGAAAAATTGCGCAAGGGCCGATCCGTGCTGGAACGCCGCGTCGCCGAACGAACCCAAGAGTTGCGCCAACTGAACGAAGAGTTGCAAAGACTGGACAACGCCCGCCGCGAATTCTTCGCCGACATCTCCCACGAACTGCGCACGCCGATCACGGTAATCCGCGGCGAGGCCGAAGTCACGCTGCGCGGCCGCGAACGCGATCCCGAAGAGTACCAAGACGCGCTGCACCGCATCGTCGAACTGTCCGAACAACTGGGTAAATACGTCAACGATTTGCTATTCATGGCGCGCGCCGAAACCACGATGATGCAGTTCGAATGGGATGGGCTGGACTTCGCCGAATTGATCGGCGGCGCCATCGAGGATTTTAAAGTCATGGCCGAGGAGAATGCCTTGTCGGTATCCCTGCACCTGCCCGATCACCCCGTATGGGTCCGCGGCGACAAACAACGCCTGCGTCAGGTGTTGTTCATCCTCGGCGACAACGCCTGCCGCTATTCCAATCCCGACGGCCATATCGCCGCCGCGCTAGTGGTCGAAAACGGCGAAGCGGTGTTTAGTCTCAGCGACCAAGGCATCGGCATTCCGGCCGGCGACCTCGAGCGCATCTTCGACCGCCACTTTCGTAGCGAAAACGCGTTACACTCCCGCGACGACGGCACCGGCCTAGGCCTGCCGATGGCGAAGTCGATATTGAAGGCCCACGGCGGACGGATCTCGGTCAGCAGTACCGAGAGCGCCGGTTCTACGTTTACGATCGCTCTTCCCTTGTCCAAGCAATCCCCAACTGGCTAGCCATGAACGAAAAAAACCAATATACCCCCTCCCCCGAAAACGGCTATATGCGAATCCTACTGGTCGAAGACGACAAGCGCATCGTCGACTTCGTGCAGCGCGGCTTGAAAGCGGAAGGCTATGCGGTGGAGCGGGCCGGCGGCGGCCAGGAAGCGATATTGCTGGCCGCCGAAGGCGGCTTTCAAGTCATTATTCTCGACCTGGGCCTACCCGACATGAACGGCCGCGAAGTTTGCGAACGGCTGCGCGAAAACGGCGTCGAAACGCCGATTTTGATGCTAACCGCCAAGGATACCGTACAGGATAAAGTCACCGGCCTGCGCGCTGGCGCCGACGATTACATGACCAAGCCCTTCGCTTTTGAAGAATTATTAGCCCGCATCGAGGCCTTGATGCGGCGACGCGGCGGCGAATTGAAAGTGGATGCCAAGGAATTGCGCATCGCCGATCTGACGCTGAACGGCGAGACTCACGAAGTCCGCCGCGGCGACAGCCCGATCGAGCTGACGCCCAAGGAATTTGCATTGTTGGAATGCTTTATGCGCATGCCGGGCAAGGTACTGAGCCGTACCCGGATTCTCGAACAAGTTTGGGGATACAGCGCCGACCCGCTAACCAATGTCGTGGACGTCTATATCCGGCAATTGCGCCGAAAAATCGACGACGACTACGAACCCAAACTGTTGAAGACCGTGCGCGGCTTCGGTTACAAGATGGACGCATCCTAGCCGCGAGACTCGCGCCAGCCCGCCCGGCGCGATTGGATATGCGACACGGGTTGATCCATTGAAGAGTGTTTTCCGTAACTCACGGTCATGACCCCGAGCAACGACAATTCACCGAAACTATGTTAGCTCTACTAAAAACCGCTTTCCGTCATACCGTATGCTTAAAAGACCTTTAGAAAGCATTAGGTAACACCCCGGTAAAGCGAGCCATCCACACAAAAAAAGGGCCGCGCGGCAAAGCCGGCGACCCTTTTCTCCGCCTAACCGTGGCGTTTAACGGCCACCGGCCAAACGGCTTTCCAACTCCGACGCGACCAAAGCGTCATAGTGGCGTTGCAGCATCGAATCGGTTGGACGCGGAAACAGCGTCGCTTCAATTTCGGCTTGCAACTGTGCCAGAAAATGGCGTTTTAAAACCGAATCTTCCGGTACCAAAATACCGGAAAACTCCGTCACGGACTCGCTGACCTTGGCTTTCGCCGCTACCGCCGTTTTGGATTGCGCGAATATCGTGCAGCCCAGCGGCGCAAACGCGCAAACCGCCACCACCAGCATTACCAGGGATACCATCAACACTTCGATCATTTCATCACCTCTACAACTGAGCTTACACCGACGACGAACCGCGTCCCTCGTCCGCCGCAACGCTGAAAATCCGGGACTTTCAAGCCTCTGTTAAGCAATTTAGGTGCCATCAAAATCAAGACGATAAAACCCGCTTATATACAGGGTTTTAACCGATTTCGTCCAGAAATCCGGCGTCGAATTCGAGTGCGGTGTCCAACAACACAACAATTTGCCCATGGATTTGTCGCGCCCGCGACAATTTTCAACAGTCGGCACATGAACGCGAGGCGCTTGCAAAGCGCTTTTCACCGATCTTGAGCGGTACGCCTTCGCCAACTTGGCTTTGCACGATAGAACGCCTTATAAATCCGGCGACTATCGATCATTCCAACTTGAATTGATCTAAATCCAACGAGTTCAAGGAGTAGGATGACGCGCAGATTAATATTCGAGCGCCCGGCCGTTGGCATGCCGTTTACCCGAAAAGGCAAAATGCCAAGATTTTCGGAGCGAGGGTAGGAAATCGAGAGGTAAGCCAACGATCAGGCTTCGGCCGCCAATTTGCGGATAATTTGAGGTCGAAAACAGAGTTGCAGCAACAACAGATTTTGCGCGCGGTGTATCAGCCAGAAACCAAGCAAGAGCGTGGACAGGGCAATTTCCGGTAACCAAACATCGATCAGCGCGGCCGGTATTAGCCATTGCGCCAGCCCTAGCCCCCCGAACATCAGCAATAGCGGTAGTAAATACAGTAACAGCGAAGTCAACACCAAATGACTGTCATCGATCGCGACGACGACCCGATCTCCGGCTTGCAGGGCCAGTTCGGAATCGACGGCGAATTCACGCTTGGGTAATACTTTTGCCAGCGTTGCGGTACCGCACGACTGCTTTTGCAGACAGGCGCCGCAGGCACTGGTTTGCAGGCTTTTGATCCAAGGCCGTCCATCAAGGCCGACTCGGGTCACCACAGCCTGTTCTTCGATCATGGGCCGTTATGCCCAGGCGGAAGAAATCGAATCCAGCCAAGCGGTCAGACGACCTTCGCTCAACTCTTTTTGATTGTCTTCGTCCAGCGCCAAACCGACGAACTGGTCGCCCATCAACGCTTTGGATTTTTTAAACTCGTAACCTTCGGTACTGGTAAAGCCTACGATGTTGGCGCCGGCGTCGGCGAACGCATCGTACAAAAAGCCCAGAGCATCGACGAAGTGGCCGGGATAGCCTTCCTGGTCGCCCAAGCCGTACAGCGCAACGGTTTTGCCGCTGAAATCCGCGCCGGTGACGGTCGGTAGAAATTCTTCCCAGCTTTCGTTGTCGTGACCCGCGCTCATGCCCGGCAATTCGCCTTCGCCATAGGTTGGCGAGCCCAGGATCAATACATCGTAAGCCAGCAGGTCATCGACCGAAGCTTTGTTAATGTTGACCGGCTTGTCCGCGACGTCGCCCAGCTTGCTGGAGATTTGCTTGGCAAACTTGCGGGTGTTGCCGGTATCGGTTCCAAAGAAAATGCCTACTTTTGCCATATGGTTTACTCCTTGTTGACGAAATTAGAGTTGAATTTGCAGCAAGCCCGGATTGGCGGCCGGTTGCTGCGCGGCTTGTTGTTCCGGCGTAAACGTCTTCAGCGTCACCGCGTGCAGACGGCCGGAAGCCAACGGTTCGCTCAGGGTTTCCATGACGCCTTGATGTTGCTTAATCATAGTCTGCCCGGCAAACAGTTCGCTGACGACGACGATACCCAAGTCGCAGCCCTGGCCCTCGATTTCGATTTTGGCGCCGGGATAGGCGCTCAGAAGCAAGGCTTCGACTTCGGAATGGGTAATGGTTTGGCTGGCGGCAACCGGATCGGCCGGTGTCACCGCCGCTTGCAGCAACGGTAGCAAGCTGCCGTCGTTGTACATCGATTCCACGATGTCGGCCCCACCGATCAGTTCGCCGTTGATGAATAACTGCGGAAAGGTCGGCCATTTCGAGACCGAAGGCAAACGCTCGCGAATGAACGGCGCTTTCATCACGTTAACGTAGGTAAACGGCACCTTGGTTTCATTCAAGATACCGACCGCTTTCGCCGAAAAACCGCATTCGGGCGCGCTGGGCACGCCTTTCATATAAATAATCACCGGGTTTTCGGCCAATTGTTGCAAGATCTTTTCTTTGGTGGTTTGAGTGCTCATAAATTAAGCCTGATTGAATTGGGAATAAGGACGCCGGCCAAGTGGCCGGCGTCCTTGGCGGTTAGCCCGCCGACGAGCGTTGCAAATCGGGTTCGTCCGGATTGTCGCGCTCGACCACCTGAATTTCCGCTTCGCCGCGGATGACTTCGGCATTGACGATACAGCGAGTCACGTTATCCTTGGATGGCAACTCGAACATGGTTTTACGCAAGACGTGTTCCATGATGCCGCGTAAACCGCGCGCCCCGGTATTGCGGGCGATGGCTTTCTCGGCGATTTCCACCAAGGCGTCTTGGGTCAGCTCCAACTCGACGTCGTCGAAGGCGAACAATTGCTGATATTGCTTGACCAGCGCGTTTTTCGGTTCGGTCAACACCTGAATCAACGCGTCGACGTCCAGCGGTTCCAGCGGCGCCAAAACCGGGAAGCGGCCGATGAATTCCGGAATCAAACCGAAACGTTTCAAATCGTCCGGCTGGGTGGCGTTCAACATCGCTTCCAGGGTCGGCTTGTCGTCGGGATTGCTGACTTCGGCGTGGAAGCCGATCGCGGTTTTCGGCGGTTGCAAGCGTTTTTCGACGTGCTTTTCCAAGCCGGGAAACGCACCGCCAGCGATGAACAGAATATTGCTGGTATCGACCATCACCGAATCGCTGCCGCTGTGGTCCTTACGGCGGCCCTTGGTCGGCACCTTGACTTGCGAGCCTTCCACCAAACGCAGCAGCGCTTGCTGCACGCCTTCGCCGGACACGTCGCGGGTACCGAAGGCTTGCTCGGGACTGCGCGCGATCTTGTCTACTTCGTCGATGTAGACGATACCCCACTCGGCCTTACTGATCTGGCCGTCGGCCACGTCCAGCAAACGTACCAGGATGTTTTCGACGTCGTCGCCGACATAACCGGCCTGAGTCAGCGTCGTCGCGTCGGCCACCGCGAAAGGCACGCCGACGATTTTCGCCAAGGTACTGGCCAACAGGGTTTTACCGGTGCCTGACGGACCTATCATCAAGATGTTGGACTTGCCGATTTCGACTTTCGGATCAGCGTCGCCCAAACCGCCGGTTTTGCTGGTCTCGTGCTTGAGGCGCTTGTAGTGGTTGTAAACGGCGACCGACAGAATTTCCTTGGCCAAGTCTTGCCCGATCACGTATTGATCGAGCATTTTTTTCATTTCTTTGGGCTTGGGCAACGGGCCTTGCATGTCGGCCAGTTCCTTCTTCTTGCCCCAGCTGGAAACCACCTGGCTAGCCAACGTAACACAGGCTTCGCAGATGTAACCTTCGGTGCCCGCGATCATAGGCACCGAGGCTGACGCTTCTATGCCGCAAAACGAACAATGCTTGGGTTCTTTTACCATGTTAAACACTCCTCTTGATTGCGGGCAGACTGGCCAACCAAGTGCGCTGGCAGTTTCTGCGATAACGATCCTGCATGATTTGCTGAATCTTTGGGGTTGCTTTCTTCAACGACAGCGTTTCCGCCGGGATGATTTTTAGGCATTGAATCACGTGAAAGCCCATTTCGGTCTCGACAACATCGCTAAAGCCGCCTTCCTTAAGCGCGAACAAGGCCGCGTCGAGTTCCGGATATAACACACCGGCCGCCACGGTACCCAGCTCTCCGCCTTGCATCGCGGTCGGACATTCCGAATGCTTCAAGGCCAGATCGGCGAATTTATGCGGCTTGCGATGCAGCGTTTCGAGTACCTCGGTCATCCGCTCCAGGGCTTTCTCCCGAGTGTTTTCCGGAAAATCCGGATTGATGCTGATCACGATATGCCGAGCCTTGCGTTGCTCGGGTTTGTGAAATTTCTCGGGATGCGAGTGGTAGAAAATACCGATCTCGACCTCGTTAACCTTCGGCGCCCGCGCCGCGACGCGCTCAAGTACCGTATTGACCCGACATTGCCGATGTAAGGCGCTCCGCAACGCCTGTTCGTCCAGATGATTGGCCTCCAAGGCCGCGATAAAACCGTCTTCGTCCTCGAAACGACCACGCACGTCCTGATAAGCCCTTTCCAGTTCGATATCGGAAATCACCACCCCGGTGGCCTCGTCGGAGCTCAACACCCGGTTCTCGATTTCGAATTCGTTGCGGGCCTGTATCTCGACTTGCTTCAACTGTGGTTGCTCAAGTTCGGCCGGCGCTTTCTTGAACAGGTTCAACGCCGCTCGCAGCAAAGTATAGGGCTCTATTTTGACGTCCGCCGTCTGGTTCATCGTTACTCCTCCGGTTCTCGGAACTTGCTCGGATCGGCCGGTTCCAACACGCTCTCCGGCACTTGCAGGGTTCGGCCGGGAAAGCGCACGTGGTATTGCAAGGGTTCGGTTTCGCGCAGCACCTTCAATATCTCGCCGTCGCTACCCTTGGCGGCGATGACGTTGCCTTGCACGCCCAGGTCTATCGTGCATTTGACCTTGTCGCGAAACTCGAAGCGACTGGGCTTCCAAACCGCGTCGGCCGAGATCAACTCTTCGGCCCGACAACCGACCATGCGGCCGTGGTTCAGGAAGTGCACTGTGTAAATCACCTGGTCCTGCAAAAAAGTGCCGACTTCGATGACGTTGCCGACACTACCCCGCCGTATCAGCAAGTCGCCGATTTCCATGCCGGGATAGGTGCCATCGTTGCGCACGTTACGGGTGACCCGAACGGCTTCGCCGAATTCGAAGCGTTCTTCGTCGAAGCGTTCTTCTATCATGTTTTTATATCGCCCAGTGATACGAATACGGTTTGCGGTTCCATCATCTTGAAGACTTTGAAAACCTTCTCGGTTTGCGCGTCGGAGCCGACGAAATCGCCATAAGCGCGTTGCAATAGTTTTTTATACACTTCCCGCATCGCGTCTTCGTCTTCCGGCATGCTGCTCTTGGCTTGGCTCAGATAATCGTGGAAACGTTGCAAAATGTGCAGCCGATTAACGTGAACCACGGTCGCGTCGTATTCCAGCCCGAAATACACCAGGAAGTCCTCGGCGGCTTCCATCTCTTCCATTTCTTCTTCAAAACTCATCAGAATTACCTCATCGATAACGGGAAATCGACACCCGGCAGCGCCGCATTGGCGCCAGTCAGGTATACGACCAATA
Source organism: Methylomonas sp. MS20 (assembly GCF_050275925.1). NCBI lineage: Bacteria > Pseudomonadati > Pseudomonadota > Gammaproteobacteria > Methylococcales > Methylococcaceae > Methylomonas > Methylomonas sp. MS20. The sequence goes on along the minus strand of NZ_CP189962.1, from coordinate 638,573 downwards.
AAATCAATAACATCGTCGAGGTCTGCGCTAAAAACGGATCGGATTTTCGTTTAATCACGGCATTCACCTTCAGGTTGAGTGAGCGAAACAATATCGCCCAGGGTTATTTACTTCCGTCGCGGGGGCTATGCTTACCCGAACACGTCCGGCAACCGAAAAATACCTTCGGCCGCTTCCTGGCGCCGCACCACCAATTCCAACAAGCCTTGCGCGCCGATCCGGTCCTTATCGTCCAAGGCCACCAGTTTTTCGAATATGGCCCGGCTCAACTCGAGATTTTCCAGGCGCATGTTCAAAAATCCGATCGACTTCAACGTAAACAGGTAGAAGCGAACGCGGGTCAATAATTCCTTAGGCGCTTCGGTAACATGGCTACGTTCCAGTGCTCGCCAATCTTCCGGGAAATCGATGCCGGGCCGAATCAAGGCCAGCGCCCGCTCCGAAATGATCAAGGCTTCCGCCAAGCGGTGCTGGTAATAGTAGAAACGATTCAACGAGACCAAAACGTTCAATGACTCGGGCGCCCTCAGGAAGGCTTGCAATAGCGGCAACTCCGCATCGCCGTTGGCATAGCGCTCGGACGCATATTTGATCAAATCCTGCACTTCCTGAGAGTCATCCTGCTCGTAATACAAATCCTGAGCGTCGAACTGTAACAAATCCATTATTTGCCACCCGCTGCGGTTCGCAGTTTGACCGGCGATTCTTCGCCGTGGCAAACCCCTTCCGCCTCGCAACTACCGCAGGTTTCCTCGGCCACCACGAAACGTTTCTGATTGTTTTCCAGCTCGTCCAAACGCTCAACCAGACAATTGATCGCTTTACCGACCGGATCGGGGACCAGGTGGTGATCCAGATCGATACCGCGCGGATCTTGAATCTTGACGCCTTTCTGCTGAATGATCCGGCCGGGAATCCCAATCACGGTACAGCAGGCCGGTACGTCCTTGATGACCACCGAGTTGGCGCCCACCCGGACATTGTTACCGAGCGTGATCGCGCCGAGTATTTTGGCGCCGGCTCCAATTAGTACGTTGTCGCCGAGCGTCGGGTGGCGTTTTTCCTTGTTCCAAGTGGTACCGCCCAAGGTCACGCCGTGGTACATCGTCACGTCGTTACCAATTTCGGCGGTCTCGCCAATCACGACGCAAGCGCCATGATCGATGAAAAAGCGCTTACCTATCGTGGCGCCCGGATGGATATCGACGTTGGTCAGCCAGCGGGCGAACGCAGCCAACAATCGGGCCGTCAACTTCCAGTCGGCCAACCATAAACGGTGAGTGACCCGGTATAGCAATACCGCGTGCACGCCGGGATAGGCCAACAAGACTTCCAACCAACCGCGGGCGGCGGGATCGCGAGCGAATACGCAGGCCACGTCTTCCCGCCAATCCCGCCATAAGCCGGGTGTGGCAGCGATGCGGGAGGGCGAGAAGAACATCATTTTGCTAAGCTCCAAGTCGTTTTACCCGGCATTGGCACGCCCGGCACCCGGAAAAAGGTCCCCGGATAACGATCGTCCGGCGCTTCGTCCCGCGGCAAATTGCTAATCGGCGCTTCCACTTTACCGTTGACCGGCACGGCTGATTTTTGACGCTTGCTACTCATCGGACACCTCGCTTATAGGCTATGTAAAAACTGATTCAGATCGGCCGATTGCGGCGCGCGTTTGTTGACGCTGACGAATTGCCGGATCATCGGTAGCAGACGGCCGGCCTGCCAGCGGTTAATCTGGATACCGAGTTGCCGGTAGGCGTGGACGACGCCTTGGCTGCCGGAATGCTTGCCCAGCACCAATTGATGACTGCGGCCGACCAGCGCCGGATCAACACCTTGATAGTTCGCGGGATCTTTCAACAAACCATCGACATGGATGCCGGCTTCGTGACTGAACACGTCGCGACCGATCAGGCTTTTGCGACTGCCTATCGTGTCGCCCGACGCGGTCGCCACTCGATGAGACAAGGCCGGAAAATTGCGTAAATCGACGCCGGACTCGATACCATACAGTTGCTTCAAGCCGACCACGACTTCCTCCAGCGCGGCATTGCCGGCGCGTTCGCCCAAACCGTTGACGGTGGTATTTACGTGAGTCGCTCCGGCTAGCGCGGCGGCCAAGGTGTTGGCGGTCGCCAAACCCAGATCGTCGTGGGCATGCATTTCGATGTCCATGTCGGTAACGGCCCGCAGCTTGCGAATCGCGTCGTGAACGCCGAACGGCTCCATCACGCCGACGGTATCGGCGAACCGGATTCGGCAAGCACCGGCGGCTTGCGCCGTTTCGGCCATTTGCGCCAGGAAATCGCTATCGGCGCGGGAAGCATCCTCGGCACCGACGCAAACTCGCATGCCGGCATCCAGCGCCGCCTTGACGCAACGATCTATCGTTGCCAACACCCAGGCGCGGCTTTGTTTCAGTTTGTGCTGAATGTGCTGGTCTGAAGCCGAAATCGACAAATCGACGGTATCGACACCCAAGCCCAAACAGTGTTGTAAATCTTCCTGACGCATCCTCGACCACACCAGCAAATGACTGGACAAGCCCAACGCGCCAATGGCTTTGATCTCTTCCCGCTCTTGCTCGCCCATCGCCGGAATGCCGATTTCCAACTCGGGCACGCCTAGTTCGGCCAGTTGTTTGGCGATATTCAGCTTTTCGTCCAGCGAGAACACGACACCGGCCGACTGTTCGCCGTCGCGGAGCGTGGTATCGTCGATTACGATGGAACGAGCGGGAAATGTCATGCTGGAACCTCGATACAAATCAGCAACAATTCGGTGATTTGGGCTTAACCTCACCCTTGCTAGGCTTAAAGCAAAACACTTGCCAAGTGCGTAAATCCAGGGATTTTGCGGACTTCCCCGGCCGCTTGGCGCAACACCGACATGACAAGCCGGCCGGCGGCGAGAAATTTGTCGCAAACCTTACAAATGCCCCGCAACGGCTTTCCGCCCACTCTCTACATTGCCCGCGGACCAAGCAAATGCCCTACAATCTCCGGCTTTGCGGCCGCGAGGCCGACACACTCCGCCACCCTCGACTCCGCATCGCCCATGACTCACCAGCCCCGTAAACGCTTTGGCCAAAACTTCTTGCACGATTCCGCGATCATCAACAATATCTTGGCGCACGCCCACCCGGCAGCCGGCGAGCACTGGGTCGAGATCGGTCCCGGCTTGGGCGCGCTGACCAAACCCTTGCTGGACAGCGGCATCCGGCTCGACGTCGTCGAACTGGACCGCGATCTGGTCGCCCGCCTGCAAAAACAATACGCCGGCCGCGCCGAACTGACGATACACAGCGCCGACGCCCTGACTTTCGACTTCGCCGCGCTCGCCCAACCCGGCGAGAAGTTGCGCGTCATCGGCAATCTGCCCTACAACATCTCGACGCCGCTGATGTTCCATTTAGTGGAAAACACCCGTTGTATCGAAGACATGCATTTCATGCTGCAGAAGGAAGTCGTCGAGCGGATCTGCGCCGAGCCGGGCGGAAAACAATACGGCCGCCTCAGCGTGATGATGCAGTATTTCTGCGAAACCGAAGCGTTATTCGACGTCCCGCCGGAAAGTTTCGATCCGGCACCCAAAGTGATGTCGGCCATCGTCCGACTGGCGCCGCACGCACAAGCTCCGGTCGACGTCGCGAACTTCCGCAATTTCTCGCAACTGGTCGGCCAGGCCTTTACCCAACGTCGCAAAACCATTCGCAACTCGTTGAAGGGCTTAGTCGGCCCCGAACTGTTCGAGCGACTGGGCATCGACGCCAATTTACGCGCCGAGTCGATCTCGCTGGCCGAGTTCGCGCGACTGGCCAACCATGCCGATTTCCAAGCAGAAAATCCTTGACAAGTTTTTAACGGCAAGCCCAGTCAATTGCGATAAAATGCCGGGTTTTTTAACGGCGGACTCGCGCCACGCCGAAACCGTCAATCCTTTCCATCTTTTCCCAGGCAAGACCCGCCTGATTCATGCTCCGGAGTCATAGCTATGCGTATCATCCTGTTAGGTAGTCCAGGTTCAGGTAAAGGCACCCAGGCCCAGTTCATCACCGAGAAATATGCGATTCCGCAAATCTCGACCGGTGACATGTTGCGCGCCGCGGTCCGCGAAGGTACGCCGCTAGGTCTGGAAGCTAAAAAAGTGATGGACGCCGGCGGTCTGGTCTCCGACGACATCATTTTGGGACTAATCAAGGAGCGCATCGCCCAAGCTGACTGCGCCAACGGCTTTCTGCTGGACGGCTTCCCACGCACTATCGCTCAAGCCGAAGGGCTGGCGAACATGGGTGTTGAGCTGGATTACGTGGTCGAAATCGCCGTCGACGACGAGGAAATCATCAAACGCATGAGCGGCCGCCGCGTGCACCCGGCCTCGGGCCGCAGTTACCACGTCGTGTTCAATCCGCCGAAAGCCGAAGGCATCGACGACCTTACCGGCGAAGCGCTGATCCAACGCGACGACGACCGGGAAGACACGGTGCGCAAGCGCCTATGCGTCTACCACGAACAAACCAAGCCGCTGGTCGGCTTTTATTCTGCGCCGGGACAATCCGCCAAATTCGCGTCGATTGCCGGCGTCGGTTCGGTGCAAGACATCACCGACAAATTGTTCGCTGCATTGGCGTAGGGTACGCACCGCGTACCTTCCAGCTTGAATTCGGTACGCATTGCGTACCCTACAGATAAAAGAGAACCCGCGATGGCAGGTAAAACCTTATACGACAAACTCTGGGACGATCACGTCGTTCACACCGAAGACGATGGCTCGTGCCTGATCTATATAGACCGGCAATTGCTGCACGAAGTGACTTCGCCGCAAGCCTTCGACGGTTTGCGCCTGTCCGGCCGTAAGCCTTGGCGCATCGCCCGCAACCTGGCGGTCGCCGACCACAACGTGCCGACCAGCGACCGCCACCATGGCATCGCCGATCCGGTATCGCGCTTGCAGGTCGAAACCCTGGACCGAAACTGCGCCGAATTCGGCATCACCGAATTCGACATGAACGACTTGCGTCAAGGCATCGTCCACGTCATCGGCCCCGAGCAAGGCGCGACGCTGCCCGGCATGACCGTGGTTTGCGGCGACTCGCACACCTCGACCCACGGCGCCTCGGCGGCGCTGGCCTTTGGCATCGGCACCTCCGAAGTCGAACACGCGCTGGCGACCCAATGCCTGGTGCAAAAGAAAGCCAAGAACATGCTGATTAAAGTGAACGGCCAAGCCGGTCCGGGCGTCACCGCCAAGGACATCGTGCTGGCCATTATCGGTCGGATCGGCACCGCCGGCGGCACCGGTTACACGATAGAATTCGGCGGCGATGCGATCCGCGCGCTGAGTATGGAAGGCCGCATGACAGTCTGCAATATGGCGATCGAGGCCGGCGCCCGCGCCGGACTGGTGGCGGTCGACGATGTGACTATCGACTATTACCACGGTCGCCCCTACTCGCCCCAAGGCGATGACTGGCACATGGCGGTGCGCTACTGGCAAAACCTGCATTCCGACGCCGACGCCAAATTCGACAAAATCGTCGAATTGAACGTCGCCGACATCAAACCCCAAGTCACCTGGGGCACCTCGCCGGAAATGGTGGTGGCGGTCGATGCCGCCGTACCCGACCCAGCCGCCGAGAGCGATCCGGTCAAACGCGAAGGCATGTTGCGCGCCTTGCAATACATGGGCTTGCGGGCCAATCAAAAAATTACCGACATCCCGGTCGATCGGGTCTTCATCGGTTCCTGCACCAACTCGCGCATCGAAGACCTGCGCGCCGCCGCCGCGGTCATTAACGGCCGCCGCAAGGCCGATTCGGTCAAGCAAGTGCTGATCGTGCCCGGCTCCGGCCTGGTCAAACAGCAAGCCGAAGCCGAAGGCTTGGACAAGCTCTTTACCGCCGCCGGCTTCGAATGGCGCGAGCCCGGCTGCTCGATGTGCCTGGCGATGAATGCCGACCGCCTGGAAGCCGGCGAACATTGCGCCTCGACTTCGAACCGCAACTTCGAAGGCCGCCAAGGCTACGGCGGCCGCACCCACTTGGTCAGCCCGGCGATGGCTGCCGCTGCCGCGATCGCCGGCCATTTCGTCAATATCGCGGAGGAACGCTAATCATGCAGGCCTTTACCACCTTAACAGCATTGGTCGCGCCGCTGGACAGGGCCAACGTCGATACCGACGCAATCATTCCCAAGCAATTTTTGAAATCGATCCGCCGCGCCGGCTTCGGCCCCTACTTGTTCGACGAATGGCGTTATCTGGATCGCGGCGAACCGGAGATGGATTGCAGCCAGCGTCCGCTGAATCCGGATTTCGTACTGAACCAGCCGCAATATCAAGGCGCGCAAATCCTGCTGACCCGCGAGAATTTCGGCTGCGGCTCATCGCGCGAACACGCGCCATGGGCCTTGGAAGATTACGGTTTCCGGGCCATCATCGCACCCAGCTTTGCCGATATTTTCTTCAATAATTGCTTCAAGAACGGCGTCCTGCCCATCGTATTGCCGGCGGAAACGGTTGACCGTTTGTTCAAGGAAATTGCGGACGGCTACCGATTGACCATTGATTTGCACGAGCAAACCATCACCACGCCCGGCGGCGCGACGATCGCGTTCAGCGTGGATGAAAACCGCCGTTTCCGCTTGTTGAACGGCTTGGACGATATTGGTTTGACCTTGCAGCATGCCGACAAAATCAAAGCCTACGAGGTCGAACGCGCCAAACGCGCTCCGTGGCTGTTTCAGAACGCTTCAGTTTAGATAGGTAGATAGATGACTAAAAAAATCGCAGTATTGCCCGGCGACGGCATAGGCCCGGAAATTGTTGCCGAAGCGGTGAAAGTGCTGAGCTTTCTGAACGCCGACATGGGTTTGGGCTTGAGTTTTGAAAATGCGCTAGTCGGTGGCGCCGCCTACGACGCCTTCGGCACGCCGCTGCCCCAGCAAACCCTGAACCTGTGCAAAAATGCCGATGCGGTGCTGCTCGGAGCGGTCGGCGGGCCGAAATGGGAGCCGTTGGCTCACGCGGTGCGCCCGGAGCGCGGCCTGCTCGGCATTCGTTCGGAACTGAATCTGTTCTCGAATTTGCGGCCGGCGATTCTCTATCCGCAACTGGTCGATGCCTCGACGCTGAAGCCGGAAGTGGTGTCCGGCCTGGACATCATGATCGTCCGCGAGCTGACCGGCGGCATCTATTTCGGCCAGCCGCGCGGGGTGCATGTCGCCGAAAACGGCGAGAAAGTCGGCATCAATACCAAAATCTACAGCGAATCGGAAATCCGCCGTATTGCCCATTCGGCCTTCAAGATCGCCCAAAAACGTAACAAGAAGTTGTGTTCGGTGGATAAGGCCAACGTGTTGGAAGTCACCGAACTGTGGCGCGGAGTGATGACCGAAGTCGGTAAGGACTATCCGGACGTGGCGCTGAGCCACATGTACGTCGATAACGCGGCCATGCAATTGGTGCGCGCGCCCAAGCAGTTCGACGTGTTGGTCACCACCAATATGTTCGGCGACATTCTGTCCGATATCGCCGCGATGCTGACCGGCTCGATCGGCATGCTGCCGTCGGCCTCGTTGGACGCCAATGCCAAGGGCATGTACGAACCGATCCACGGCTCGGCGCCCGACATCGCGGGCCAGGGCATCGCCAATCCGCTGGCGACGATATTGTCGGTGGCGATGATGCTGCGCTACACCTTCAATCGCAACGATGCCGCGGAGCGCATCGAGCGAGCGGTCAATAGTGCGTTGGACAGCGGCGTCCGCACCGCCGACATCTACTCGGAAGGCATGACCAAGGTCAGTACCTCCGGCATGGGCGACGCCGTCCTCGGCGCGTTGAAAGGAGCTTAAGACCATGGCAAAAACCTATGATGTTGCCGTCGTCGGCGCCACCGGCGCGGTCGGCGAGACGATGATAGAAATCCTGGAACAGCGCAATTTTCCGGTCGGAAAAGTCTATGCGCTGGCCAGCGAACGCTCCGCCGGCAAGCGCATTCCGTTCAAGGGCGGCTCGCTGGTCGTCGAAGATCTGGCGACTTTCGATTTTTCCAAAGTCCAAATCGGCCTGTTCTCGCCGGGCGCCTCGATATCGGCGGAATACGCGCCGAAGGCGGCCGCCGCGGGCTGCGTGGTCATCGACAACACTTCGCAATTTCGCTACGACGACGACATTCCGTTGGTCGTGCCCGAGGTCAATCCGGAGAAAGTCGCCGATTACAAAAATCGCGGCATCATTGCCAATCCGAACTGTTCGACGATACAAATGCTGGTGGCCTTGAAACCGATCCACGACGCGGTCGGTATCAGCCGCATCAACGTCGCGACCTACCAGGCCGTGTCCGGTACCGGCAAGGAAGCGATCGAGGAGCTGGCAACGCAAACCGCTAACCTGCTCAACGCCAAGCCGATCGAACCCAAGGTTTACCCCAAGCAAATTGCCTTCAACGTGTTGCCGCAAATCGACGTGTTCATGGACAACGGCTACACCAAGGAAGAAATGAAAATGGTCTGGGAAACCCGCAAAATCATGGGGGACGACAGTATTCTGGTCAACCCGACGGCGGTGCGGGTACCGGTGTTCTTCGGCCATTCCGAAGCCGTGCACATCGAGACCAAGCAAAAGATCAGCGCGGAGCAAGTACGCGAACTGCTGAGCAAGGCTCCTGGCGTGACCCTGTTGGACGAACGGGCGAACGGCGGCTATCCGACTGCGGTAACCGAGTCGGCCGGCAACGACGATGTGTTCGTCGGGCGCATCCGCGAGGACATTTCCCACCCGACGGGAATCGACCTGTGGGTGGTCGGCGACAATGTCCGGAAAGGTGCCGCGCTTAACAGTGTGCAGATCGCCGAGGTTCTGGTAAAAAGTTACATCTAGGCTAACCTTAGCCCATGTCCAACCTGCGATTCCGCCAGTACCGAGGTATATACCAGTGAAGGAAAGCAATGTGCGCCATTTTACTAAGACTTTAGCGGTTGTTTCCCTGCTGGCCCCCGTCAGCGGTCAATCGCTGGGCATTGGCGACATACAATTGCACTCTTCGCTGAACCAAAACCTGAATGCGCAAATCCGCCTAAGCGTCGCCGACGGCGAGAACCCTAGCGACGTCTCGGTCAGATTGGCGCCGCCGGAAAAGTTCGATCAGGCCGGCGTACCTTGGAATTACTTCCTGTCCAAGCTTCGTTTAGAACCGGTGGTACAGGCCGACGGCGGCATCCTGGTCAAAGTCACAACCCGAGAAGTCGTCACCGAACCTTTTCTGGATTTCCTGCTTGAAGTCACTTGGCCGCAAGGCAGTATGACGCGAGAGTTCACACTGCTGATCGATCCGCCCACCAGCTATAATCAAGCGGTCCTTCCGGCAGTCGATGCGACGCCCTTCAGCGCCGAACCGCTGGAACCCGTGCAACGACCAATACGTAGCGCGCCGCGAAAGGCGATCCGCAATGCCGCCCCCCCCGAACCGACTCAACCCATCTCGACCGACGGCGAGTTCGGCCCGGTGCAACGTTCCGACACCTTGTGGAGCATCGCGACGCAACTCAGTGAAGAACGCGGCGTATCGGCGCAACAGATGCTCAATGCTTTGTACAAAGCGAACCCCGGCGCTTTCAACGGCAATATCAATTCGCTGAAGGAAGGCGCGGTTCTGAAAATTCCGGCGGCCGACGGCATGGCGCAAGCCCAAGCGAAACCGCCGCGCGCCGAAACCGCGAAATCCAGCGCCCGCAAGCCGGCCGAAGCCACGACCGCCAAACCGCTGGAACTGGTGGCACCTGCCGAGTCGAAAATTCCGGAACACGCGGTAGTCGCCAACCAAGCCAAGACCGCCGAAAAAACCGCGCAAACGGGTATTGGCGGCACTTCGGATCAGACCGGCGACGGCAAGGCGCTGGAACTGCAGGCCCGAATTGAAAAGCTGGAACAACAACTAGGCATGATGCAACAGTTGTTGGCATTAAAGGATCAACAACTCGCCACCTTGCAAAACAACAAACCGGCCCAGACGCCAGCGGATTCCGCCGTGCCGCCGCCCCAACCGCAACCCGCGCCTAGCCAACAAGCGTCCGCGACTCCGACTCAGCCGCCGGTCGCCGCTCCCGAGCCTCCTCCCGCGCCCGCCGTGACCACGCCAGCGCCGGTAGCCGAGGTCGCGCAGCCGGCGCCGGCCCAAGCAGAGCCCGCCAAACCGCGAAAACGGCCGCCACCGCCCGTTGTAGTACCGCCGCCCGTCGAGGAACCGAGTTTCTTCGACTCCGATTTATATTACTGGGGCGTCGGCGGCCTGGGCACCGGCATGCTGGGTCTGCTCGGCTGGCTGCTATGGCGTAAGCGGAAAATCGACGAACGTACCAACACCGAAAGCATGTTCGCATCGGCCAGCCAAATCCGGATGCCGGACACCGAAAGCAGCCTGTCGGTGCCGGTCATGGACATCAGCAGCACCGACGATTACGACGTCGGTACCGTTGGCGAAAGCTCGTTTATCAGCGACTTCACGCCTAGCGATTTCGACGCATTCGATACCGATCAAAACGAAATCGACCCGATTTCGGAAGCCGATGTCTATCTCGCTTACGGCCGCTACCAACAAGCCGAAGAATTGATGCGCACCGCGATCAGCGAACAACCGCACCGCGATGAATGTAAACTGAAGCTGCTGGAAATTTTTTACGCCAGCGAGAACAGAAGCGGATTCGTGCAATTTGTCGAAGAGCTCGCCGCGGCCGGCAAAACCGCCGACAAGACCTTTTGGAACAAGGTCAGCGACATGGCGATGGAAATCGCTCCCGATCTGCCGCTATTCGGTGGAAGCGGCGTCGCGGCGCCCGCTCCGGTCGAAACCGTCAAACCGGCACCGGTCGCCGTGCAAAGCGCCGAGACCGAGTTTTCGCTGGACGACGACTTCGCCGAATTGGATTTGGATCTCAACGCCAGTTTAAGCGACGGCCTGGATTTCGACTTAAACGATCTGACCTCCGCATCATCCTCGACTAACGATGACCTGGAAAGTCTGGATTTCGAAATCGGCACGGTCCAATCGGCCGCCCGCAAGTCCGACGCCATCGTTTCGACGCCTGATTCTCTAGACTTCGATCTGGCCGCCTTTGCCGCGGACAGCAAAGCCGTTACCGAAGCGGTCACGCCGACAACGGCTCGCGCGGAACCTGAAATCGAGAGCTTTGAGTTCTCTTTGACCGCTCCGGAAACGCCGACCGAGCTACCCCAGGACGAACCGGCTAGCGCTAAGCAGCTCGCGACCGATACCGACGATCTGGAAAGTTTCGACTTCAACTTCGATGTCGAGCAAGCGCCCCTCCCTAAACAGTCCCACAGAACACCGGAACCCACGCCGGCCGGCACGGAGCTGGAACTAGAGTCGTTCGACCTTTCGGGCCTGGAAATTCCCGCGGACAAAGCCGCCGATCCGAAACAGACGGCAAGTTCCACGGTGCCGGACAGCTTCGATTTCGACTTTGAACTGGATTTTTCCGAACCCGCCAAACCGAAACCCAAGGACACGTCGCCAACCATTGAAACCCTAGAACTGGATAGTTTCGATTTTTCCGGTTTTGAGGATAACGCTAAAACTACCAGCACCAGCGAATCGCCCGGTTTGACGACCAGCGACGATGAGTTCGATTTCAATTTCGACTTCGACGCGCCGATCGTACCGACCAGCGCGGACGGCACACCCGACTTAGGCGTTGCCGACCTGACCGATATGGACGAATTCGAGACCAAGATCGATCTGGCCAAAGCCTACATCGACATGGGCGATACCGAAACCGCGAAATCCATCGCCAACGATGTCCTCGAAAAGGGTTCCAAGCAACAGCAAGCCGCCGCTCAAGCCCTACTGGACGAACTGAAATAAGGGTCTTGGTTTAGTCGGCAATCAAGCCTTGCATAACGGCGGCTTTGTTCGCCGTTAGCCATGTCATTCTGACTTGAAATGCTCGAAAACTCGCCGGAACCAACCGTGAATCACGTTTGATAGCCGTTTCCAACGCCTCCACTAGCGCCCGGCAATCGGCGAACTCGAAAAAGCAAAACGTGCCGTGCAAATTATGCACGATCTTCCAGGCCTCTTCGTCGCGCCCCTGCTGCAGCGCGTCATCTATGCCGGCAACTTGGCCGGGCAATTCCGCGAAAAACTGTTCCAACAAATTAAACGTCAGGCGGCGGTTGTCGCCGGTTTTACGCAACAGACAAGCGCCGTATTCACCGGGCCTCTCGGGCTCCAACCATCGGTCCAGGACTTGCCGCAAGTGCTCCAGCCGGATAGGTTTTACCAAATAATCGTCAAATCCGGCCGCCATCGCGGCCTGACGTTGGTCCTCGCCGGCATGAGCGGTCACCGCTACGGCCGGAACACCGCTCCAGCTCACTTCGCTAGTACGCAATTTGTCGATCAACGCCAGACCGTCGAGTCCCGGCATATTCACATCCAGGAATACGATGCGGAATTCGGTCTGTCGCAACGTGTGCCAAGCTTGCAAACCGTCGCTGGCTTCGTGGATATTGCCCGTCCAATTTTCCAGTTGTTCGCGCAACAACCAGCGATTGAGGTCGTTGTCGTCGGCAATCAACACCGAGAAGTTTTGCACCACCACTGCCACCTTTTTTCTTCGCGCCGATCTTTCCGCCGGCAATAAAAAACCCCGGCTTCCTGCGAAGACCGGGGTTGATTTAGCGTGAGCTAAACGGCACGATTACATCATGCCGCCCATGCCGCCCATGCCGCCCATGTCAGGCATTGCCGGAGCTTTGTTGTCGGCCGGCGCGTCGGCGATCATTACTTCGGTGGTAATCATCAGACCAGCCACGGATGCGGCGTTTTGCAACGCGGAGCGGGTGACTTTCGCGGGGTCCAAAATACCCATCGCGATCATGTCGCCGTATTCGCCGGTTGCCGCGTTGTAACCGAAGTTACCGCTGCCTTTTTTGACTTCGTTCAGTACCACGGACGCTTCATCGCCGGCGTTGGTGACGATTTGGCGCAAAGGTTCTTCCATCGCGCGGCGCAGGATGCTAATACCTACGTCTTGATCGTGGTTGATACCTTTCAGGCCGTCCAACGCGGACAAGGCGCGGATCAACGCGGTACCGCCACCGGCCACGACGCCCTCTTCAACCGCGGCGCGGGTTGAATGCAACGCATCCTCCACGCGGGCTTTCTTCTCTTTCATTTCCACTTCGGTCGCGGCGCCGACTTTAATGACCGCTACGCCGCCAGCCAGTTTGGCCAGACGTTCTTGCAGTTTTTCACGATCATAATCGGAAGTCGCTTCGTCGGCTTGCGCGCGAATTTGCGCGACGCGGCCTTTGATTTGGCTTTCGTCACCGGCACCATCGATGATAGTGGTGTTTTCTTTATTGATTTGGACGCGTTTCGCGGTACCCAATTGGCTGATGTCGGCTTTTTCCAGAGACAAACCGACTTCTTCCGAAATCACGACGCCACCGGTCAGAACCGCGATGTCTTCCAGCATGGCTTTACGACGGTCGCCAAAGCCAGGGGCTTTCACTGCCGCGACTTTCACGATACCGCGCATGTTGTTGACCACCAACGTCGCCAAGGCTTCGCCTTCGACGTCTTCGGCGATGATCAGCAAGGAACGGCCTGATTTGGCCACGCCTTCCAGAATCGGCAACATTTCGCGGATGTTGGAGATTTTTTTGTCGTACAACAACACGAAAGGATCGTCCAGTTCGACGCTCATGCTTTCTTGCTTGTTGATGAAGTACGGTGACAAATAACCGCGATCGAATTGCATGCCTTCGACGACATCCAGTTCGTTGTTCAAACCGGTACCTTCCTCGACGGTAATAACGCCTTCCTTACCGACTTTTTCCATCGCTTCGGCGATGATCGCGCCGACGGACTCGTCGGAGTTGGCCGAGATGGTGCCGACTTGTGCAATCGCTTTGCTGTCGCTGCAAGGGATGGCCGCTTTCTCGATTGAAGCAACGGCGGCGGTTACCGCGCTGTCGATACCGCGTTTCAGATCCATCGGATTCATGCCGGCGGCAACCGATTTCAGGCCTTCGTTAACGATGGCTTGCGCCAGTACGGTGGCGGTGGTGGTACCGTCGCCGGCGACGTCGGAGGTTTTGGACGCCACTTCTTTGACCATTTGCGCGCCCATGTTTTCGAATTTGTCTTTCAATTCGATTTCTTTCGCGACTGATACGCCGTCCTTGGTGATGGTCGGGGCACCGAAGCTTTTGTCAAGAACCGCGTTACGGCCTTTAGGACCCAGGGTGACTTTTACCGCGTTGGCCAAAATATTAACGCCCGCAACCATCAATGCACGGGCATCGCCACCAAATTTTACGTCTTTTGCTGCCATTTCTTAATTCCTAAAAATGAGTTTGAAATCAATGTGGTGTGTTAGGCAATCCGGGATTAACCCAGGATACCCATGATGTCTTCTTCGCGCATGACGATGTATTGCTCGCCGTCGACTTTCACTTCGGTACCGGAATATTTACCGAACAGCACCTTATCGCCAACTTTAACCGCCATTGGGCGCACTTGACCGTTATCGAGCGGTTTGCCGGCACCTACCGCCAACACCTCACCCTCGCTCGGTTTTTCGGCCGCGGAACCGGGCAACACGATGCCGCCGGCGGTTTTGGTTTCTTCTTCCACGCGTTTAACGACTACACGGTCATGTAACGGACGAATGTTCATCAAGGTCTCCTCAATATGGATAAAGTTAAAGTTACAAGTTAAGAAACGTTTTAAAACTCAGCCCCGGCGATCCGAAGGACCGGCTTTTAAACCGCATCCGAGTTATTAGCACTCTCTATCGACGAGTGCTAATAATATCCCGCTTTTGCACTCTGTCAAGCTCTTTGGCATCATCTGGTCCTTGCCGACAGCCTTACAAGATATGAACGACGAACAATTACTCCGCTACAGCCGTCAGATCATGCTGCCGCAGGTCGACATCGCCGGCCAACAAAAACTACTGTCCGCCTCGGTGCTGATCGTCGGTGCGGGCGGGCTTGGCTCGCCGGCCGCGATGTATCTGGCCGCCGCCGGCGTCGGCAAACTGGTGGTTTACGACGACGACCAAGTGGACTTGAGCAATTTACAGCGCCAGATCGCTCACGACACCGCCGATATAGGGTTGGATAAAGTGATTTCAACCCGAGCGACCTTGAAAAAGATCAATCCGGGGGTCTCGGTAGAGGCCCACAAGGCAAAACTGGCGGGAGACACTCTGACGCGCGAAGTTGCCGAAGCCGACTTGGTACTGGATTGCAGCGATAACTTTCCGACCCGTTTCGCGATCAACCGCGCCTGCGTAACGGCCTGCAAACCGCTGGTGTCCGGCGCGGCCATCCGTTTCGAAGGTCAAATCAGCGTATTTACACCGGGCCGGGACGACAGTCCGTGTTATAACTGTTTGTACCAAAACGACGGCGAGGAATTGCAAAACTGCGCCAGAAACGGCGTGATAGCGCCAATCACCGGCATCGTTGGCAGCATGCAGGCGCTGGAAGCGATAAAGCTGCTAGTCGGCTGCGGCAAGCCGTTGACGGGCCGATTACTACTATTGGACGGTTTAACGATGGAATGGCATGGCATGCGCCTAAAACGCAACCCGGCTTGCCCAACCTGCGGCAGCGTTTCACACCGATAGTCGCAAAAAAGCCGGGTTGCCCCGGCTTTTTCGATGCGCCTAACACTTATTTGCCGATTTTATGCCTGACCATTTCAATGATTCTGGCAACGTTGTTCAACAACGCCGACTCGCTATCGCCATGCGGCTCGATGTCGCCGAAAGGCTCGCCGTTTTTCATCGTATACATGTAAATAAAGTACCCTAGCGGCGCGAATGCGAACACGGCAATGATCAACATCAGCACCATCAGCTCGATGACTCCACCCATAACTACCTCCGATTGTTTTGTTTTTATTTTTCTAAAATAAGGCCTTAGGCCTCGATTCGGACTATAACCCTATAATTACCGGGGAACAAGCGCAAATTTTCGCCAGCCTCAAGGAAGCCGATGCCCATTAGAAAACGACCCGCCAAAGCCGGTTCACCCTCCGCCGAAAAAACCGTTTGGCACGCCGTCGCCGAAGATCGACTGCTCCGCGAATTGCGCGTCAACATCGGTCAGGGCCTGGCGGCCGAGGAAGTCGAAAAACGCCTAGCCGATTACGGGGCTAACCGATTAACGCCGCGTCGCGGCAAGGGACCGGTCCAGCTATTTTTGTCGCAATTTCACCAACCGTTAGTCTACATCCTATTGCTGTCCGGAGCGGTTACCGCATTCCTGGAAGAATGGGTGGACAGCAGCGTCATCTTCGGTGTGGTAGTGGTCAACGCACTGATCGGCTTTGTTCAGGAATACAACGCGATCCGAGCCATCGACGCCCTGGCGCGCGCGTTAAGCGTTGGCGCCACGGTGTTGCGCGACGGCCAGCGCCGCGCCGTCGCCGCGCCGGAATTAGTACCCGGCGACATCGTCGTGTTGCAGTCCGGCGACAAGGTGCCGGCCGACCTGCGCCTACTACGCATCCGCGATCTGCAAATCGACGAATCGGCCCTGACCGGCGAATCGGTGCCGATCGAAAAACGCCAGATGACGCTGGCCGACGAAACCGCGCTAGCCGACCGCGCTAACATGGCGTATTCGTCAACGCTGGTCACGTTCGGCAGTGGCGTCGGCGTCGTCGTCGAAACCGGCGACCGTACCGAAATTGGCCGAATCAACCGGATGATCGCCAGCGCCACCGAGCTGGATACGCCGCTGACCCAAAAAATGAGTGAATTCAGCCAATGGCTGTTGTGGGTCATCGTCGGCTGCGCGGTGCTGACCTTTGCGGTCGGCGTCTGGCGCGGCGAATCGATGCTGCAGATGTTCATGGCCTCGGTCGCGCTGGCGGTCGGCGCGATACCGGAAGGCTTGCCGGCCGCGATTACGATCACGTTGGCGATCGGCGTATCGCGGATGGCCAAGCGCAACGCCATCGTCCGCAAATTGCCGGCTGTCGAAACCTTGGGCAGCACCACCGTCATCTGTTCCGACAAAACCGGCACGCTGACCCAAAACCAGATGACGGTACAAGCGATATACGCCGGCGGCGATTATTTCCAAGTCGGCGGCTCCGGCTACACGCCGGACGGCGAGTTTCGCCACAACGGCCAAGCGATAGACTACCTAAGCTATCCGACACTAATGGAATGCCTGAAGGCCGGCTTATTGTGCAACGACGCCCGTCTGATCGCCGAATCCAACCACTGGCGCATCGAAGGCGACCCCACCGAAGGCGCGCTGCTGGTGGCCGCACGCAAGGCCGGTCTGCGCCATGCCGCCGTCAGCACCGCCCATCCCCGCCTGGACGCGATCCCGTTCGAATCGCAACACCAATTCATGGCAACGCTGAACCATGACCCGACGACCGACAGCCGGCGGATCTATGTAAAAGGCGCCTTGGAAAGCGTGCTGGCCCGCTGCGACAGCGCATTGGACCCCCATATGCAGCCGGTCGCGCTCAACAAGGAGCGCCTGATTCGCCAACTGGAAGAGATGGCCGAACAGGGCCTGAGGGTATTGGCCTTCGCCCGCCGCGACCATCAAGACGACGCGCTTGCCCACGCCGAAGTCGCCGGCGGCCTCACGCTGATCGGCCTGCAAGCAATGATGGACCCGCCCCGGCCGGAAGCGGTAGCCTCGATTGCCGCCTGCTACCGGGCCGGCATCGCCGTCAAAATGATTACCGGCGACCATCCGGTCACCGCGCTGGCCATCGCCAAGCAACTCGGCATGCGCCAGGCCGAGCGGGTGATCAGTGGCGTTGAGTTGCAACGGCTCGCGCCGGCCGATTACCCTGCAACGCTAGCGACCTGCTCGGTTTATGCCCGCATCGCCCCCGAGCAAAAGCTGGCACTGGTAGAAGCGCTACAATCGGCCGGCCATGTCGTGGCGATGACCGGCGACGGCGTCAACGACGCCCCCGCGCTACGCCAAGCCAATATTGGCGTGGCGATGGGCATGGGCGGCACCGAAGTCGCCAAGGAAGCCGCGGCGATGATTTTGACGGACGACCACTTCGCGACCATCGAAGCCGCGATCGAGGAAGGCCGCGGCGTGTTCGACAATCTGATCAAATTCATCGCCTGGACCCTACCGACCAATCTCGGCGAAGGCTTGGTGATAACGGCCGCAGTGTTTGCCAACGTTGCCCTGCCGATCACGCCGGTGCAAATTTTGTGGATCAACATGACCACCGCCGTGTTGCTGGGCTTGATGCTGGCCTTCGAACCCAAGGAACCCGGCCTGATGCGGCGCAAGCCGCGCAGCCCCGACCAACCGATACTCACCAAGCACTTGGCATTCCGAATTTGCCTGGTCGGGGTGCTGTTGCTGGCCGGCGCGTTCGGTTTGTTCGAGTGGGAATTGAGTCACGGCGAAACGCTCGCCAAGGCCCGCACGGTCGCGGTCAACGTCTTTGTATTCGGCGAATTGTTTTATTTGTTCAATTGCCGCTCGTTGCGCTACTCGATGTTCAAGGTCGGGGTGTTTTCCAACCCCTGGGTGATATTTGGCGTATTAAGCATGATAGGACTGCAACTGCTATTCACTTATTGGCCGACCATGCAAGCCTTGTTCGGCAGCGCGCCGATCGGCAGCGAGGAATGGTTGTTAATCGTCGCGGTCGGCTGGGTTATTTATGCAATGGTGGGGCTCGAAAAATTAATCTGGCGCCGCTTCAACCCAGGCTAAGCTGGCGGCCGACAAGGCCGCCAGCAAGGTTTCCAAGCCGCGTAGCGCGGCTCGCCGCGCGGCCTCGTCATCTGGGCGATTAGGCTCGGCCTGCGCCCGGATGATGGCGCCGTCCACCGCAATCGCCGCCGCCTCGGCCAGACGCCCGCGCATCGGGCCGTCCGGCAGCAAGCGGGCTATGACCCGCTCCATATCCTGTTTATGGTCTCGACAGATCGCCACCACTTCCGGCATCGCCCCGCCTAACTCGGCGACGCTATTGATAAACGCACAACCGCGAAACAACGGGTTGTCGAACCACTCCGCCAGCGCCAAGCTTACCGGCGCCAGGCCGCCTCCGTCCCGACCGCCATGGCGGGCCAGCGCGTCCTCGAACCACGCCATCCAACGCTGGTGGCGGTAATTCAAGAACGCCAGAATCAAATCGTTCTTGCTAGGGAATTGCCGGTAAAACGTCACCTTGGTCACGCCGGATTCGGCGATGACTTTGTCGATGCCGGTGGCGCGGATGCCGTCACGGTAAAACAGATCGTGCGCGGTCAGCAAAATACGCTCGCGCGGCGGTTTATCGGCTATCGATGGACTCTTGTCATTCATGTTGGCGATTGTAGCGCGGATTGTCGAGCCGGCGCTCCCACCGAACCCAATCACGGCGCCAGTCCGGCCGGATCAAAAGAACGCGTTGAGCCGGAACCCGACGGCAACTGCGATGGGTTCCGTAACGAATCGTTTCTCCGCCACGCGATACCGGCGTTCAACCAGCCGGCGCAGGCAAGCAAACTCTTATGTTCGCCCGCTTTCGCGTAGGGTTCGCGATGCACTATTCGAAGATTCAGGTTAACTTCGACGGACCTTCCGCCGAGACAGCCGATGGATTGTTAACGACGACCTACCAGCCTTCTTGGTCGGTTTCTTTCCAGACGGTTTCTTCCCAAAATCTATAGCGCGGCCAAGGCGGCTTGGGCCAGCACACAGGCTATCCACAAAAAACCGATCGTCGAAACGACGAACGAAGCTGCGGTATAAACGCGCCAATGCGCCTTCCGCCAAAAATCGGTATCGAAGGCGGCGATGGTAAATACGGTCGGATTGGCGAAGCCGCCGATAGCGACGCACCAGCAAGCCACTATCGGCAGATCGATGCCGATGCCGTAAAAGCCCAAATTGAACAAGGCCATCAAGGCGTAATCCACATGCGCCCGAATCATGGTTTTGTAATCCACCAGAAACTTGCCGTCGACGCCTTCGATCGGAAACCAGCGAGCAAACGTCATCAACCACGCCGACAATATCAACGCCAAGATGCAGGCAGCCGCACCCAACAGTAATACACTCATCACAACCTCTTTGTCTGATTTGAAAAAATACCCTGTTCTGATTCAAGACCTATCCCGGACGCGAATCTCGAAAACTTACTTACCGGTAAGTTAATTTATTGTATATTGAACGGTAAGCAAGCTGTCAAACGAGAAATTGGCCTTATCGTATCCGCCGCCCTTGACCGCTTGGCAAATTGGACCGACATAACATCCGTATGGCAAAAAACCTACAACAACGCTTGCTCGACGCGGCCACCGAGCTGTTTTACAGCCAAGGTATCAAGGCCACCGGCATCGACGCCATCGTCAAATTGGCCGGCACCAACAAAATGACGCTGTACAACTATTTCTCGTCGAAAGACGAGTTGGTGCTGGCTTTTCTACGCAAGCGCGATGAAGACTTTACGCACTGGTTCGTCGAGCAACTCAACAACAAAGCCGAGCATCCCAAGGACAAGATATTGGCGATTTTCGATGTGATCGAGGATTGGATGTCGGTTCCGAGTTTTCGCGGCTGCGCCTTTATCAATGCCGCGGCCGAATTTCCGGTAGAAGGCAATCCGGTCCACCAGCTTTCCGCCGAGTTTTACGACAAATTCTCGGCCTTCATCAGCAGCCTCGCCGCGGCATGCGGCATCGTTGGCCACGATAGTCTGGCAACGCAAATCACGTTACTGGTCGAAGGCGCCATCGTCTCGGAACAAATGAAACGCCATGCCGGCGCATCGCGGCAGGCCAAGCGAGTGGCTGAAATTTTGATCGCCACCTACCAACAGGCGTCCGCCATACCAGCGGCAGCCAACCACAATCAAACCAGGACTAACGAATGACCGACTTTTATCACGAGGGGAGCCGGCGCTTCCAAGATCGTTTCGAAACCCGCGCGTTGGCCGACCGCTTGCGGGAAGCGATTGTGGACACGCAAATCGGCCCGGAAGACCGGGAGTTTATCGAAGCGCAAAACATGTTTTTCCTGGCAACCGTCGACGAAGCCGGCCGACCCAACTGTTCTTACAAGGGCGGCGCCACCGGCTTCGTCAGGGTCTTGGACGAAACGACCATTGCCTTCCCGCTATACGACGGCAGCGGCATGTATCTGTCCGCCGGCAATGTGTCTATCATTCCGCATGTCAGCTTGCTGTTTGTCGATTTTCAACGTCAAGCGCGTTTGCGGTTCAACGGCGACGCTTACATCGAAGTCGACGATGTTCTGCGCGGCGAATGGCCGGAAGCGGAACTGGTAGTACGGGTAAGCCTTAGAGAAATGTTCCCAAATTGCCCGCGCTACATTCATAAAATGGCGCTGATCGAAGAATCGACTTTCGTGCCCAAAGCCGAACGAAAAACTCCGGCGCCGGCCTGGAAACGCTTGGCCGCGGTGGCCGACGTATTGCCGCCGCGCGATGCGCATTTGGCGGGAGACGAGACGGATTTGGCGGCGGTCTTAAATCGAACAGAATAAAGAGCTCGCGGGAAAGCCGTTCAAGATCACTTAACTCTGGAATACCGAGCCTCATGTAGACAAATCAGTCTACATCCTGATACGATCAACCTGTAGACAAAACTGTCTACCCTGGCAATTTTCCTTATCCGGAGCACATCATGGAAACCAAACCGCCTTTACCCCCCTTTACCGCCGAGTCCGCCGCGCAAAAAGTGCGGATGGCCGAAGACGCCTGGAACAGCCGCGATCCGGACCGGGTCGTGCAGGTTTATACCGAGGACAGCCGCTGGCGCAACCGCGCCGAGTTTCCGGTCGGTCGGCAACAGATCAAGGAGTTTTTACAGCGCAAGTGGGCCCGGGAACTGGATTACCGGCTGATCAAGGAGTTGTGGACGTTTACCGACCACCGCATCGCGGTAAGGTTTGCCTACGAGTGGCACGACGACACCGGCCGCTGGTTCCGCAGTTACGGCAATGAGAATTGGGAGTTCAACGAATACGGATTGATGCAACGCCGCTTCGCCAGCATCAACGATTTAACGATCGCCGACGGCGAGCGCTTGTTTCATTGGCCGCTGGGCCGGCGCCCGGACGACCATGCCGGTTTAACCGAATTGGGATTGTGAAACCGACCGGTCTCGGCAAATGGCGGCGGCGCCAATAAAAAGGGGCGGATCAATCCGCCCCTAAAAGACCAAAAACCGAACGCGGCTTAATGGCTGACGTCGACCTTGCCGCCTTTAGGTTGACCGATTTCGCCCAGCATGGTGTTGAACCAGTCGGTGTCGATGTTGAACGGCTTGCCGCCTTTGATGCGCGGGAACTCGATCGCCCGCAACACATTGCCCTGGTCTTCGTCGTGGCCGATCACGCCGGATTCGCGGCGGAACGCGCATTCGACCGCCAAGTCGGCGCAGGACTTGATCAAGCGCATGTCGTCGATATTGGATGCGGCGGCACGGGCGAAGTAACCGGATTTTTGCACCAGGGTTTTTTCGGCACCGACCATTTGCGAGAATTGCTCGCCGAACCATTTGCCGGGGTTGACCGCATCCAGCTTGATGTGGCCGAACGCGTCGCGCGGCACTTCCTGACCTTTAGCTTGCATTTCGGCGACGATGGACTCGACGCCGGCACCTTCGGATACGAAGATGTTGACGCAATCGACCTTGTCCATGACTTCGCGCAGGCGAGCGGCTTCGGCTTCCAGATCGATCGCCATTTCCGGAACGAATACTGCGTGGACTTCGTAGGACGCGCGGCTCAAGCCCAACTCCGGCAACCACTCGGCTTTATCCAGCAATTTGCGGTATTCCTGGGCGGTCGCGGCGGTCAGCCAGCCGCAGTTGCGGCCCATCACTTCATGGACGATCAGCATGCGCGGGTTGGCATTGTTCTCGGCCACCACATTCATGAAATAACGCGCGCCCTGCTCGGCGGCGGTCCAGGCACCCAGCGATTGCTTGATCGGAAACACGTCGTTGTCGACGGTTTTCGGCAAACCGATCACGGTCAGACCGTAGTTGTTCTTTGCCAAAAACGCCGCCAGATCGGCCGCCGCGGTATTGGTATCGTCGCCGCCGATGGTGTGCAGAATATCGACGCCGTCCTTGATCAATTGGTCGGCCGCGACTTTTTGCGGATCTTCGCCTTCCTTAACCAAACCGCGTTTGACGCAATCCTTGACGTTGGTCAGCTTGACCCGGCTGTTGCCGATCACCGAGCCGCCGAAACGTTGTAGCAAACCGGCTTTTTGGCGCACTTCGGCGGTCACCGGATACGAATCGCCCAACAACAGGCCTTTGTAACCGCCCCGGTAGCAAATGATTTCGATGCTGGGATCGATTTCGGTGTAACGTTCGATCAGGCTGCCGATGGCGGAGTTCAGGCATGGCGCCAAACCGCCGGCCGTAAGGATTGCGACTTTTTTGGGTTTGTTCATGAGCGTGTTGATGGTTATCGGTTGAGAAAGTGATGGTACTCGATGCGGAATCCGCATTCGCGGCGTTTGGATGTGCTTAGGCCCGCGCGCCGCTAGGCCGGCGATTTTAGCACAGGCCCCGACCGAAGCTGAATCAGGAAGTGATGCGGGGGTCGTTAACTTGCCGGCCGTTTTGGGCGACGAAGACCAGGGATTGCAGATCGGCTTGAGAAGCGTCGGTCAGCAGGGCCGAATAAGTGACCGGTTCGGCATCGGTGGTGGTCAGACTGATCTTGGTGTACTGCCCGCAGTCGCTGAGCGATAACGACAGATAATCGCTCAGCGGCGCGTTCCGGCCGGTCGCCAACAACTCGGCCAATGTCAATGCCGACTTGCCGATCCGCCGAAACCGGCGCCTACGGAAGAAAAGATCTGTCATTTTGGGCTGCCCCGCGCGTTTCAAACTGAGAATTCCGCCGCTTGTCGATTCGACCCGATGGTCGGAACAAGTGGGAAAGCAAGCTTAATGTTCTAGCGAATTCCGGCAAGTGTACCAAGGTTCAAAACCGGCCCGAGCAGCTAATCCGGCCCGGCAAGCCAGTCGTCCACCAGACCGCAGAAGGCATGCGGCGCCTCGACATACAGCCAATGCCCGGTGTCGGGAATTTCGGAGACGCTGGCGAGCGGAAACAATCGACCAATCGCCGCGCGATCGAGGTAGCGGGACTTGCCGCCGCCGATAAACAGCGCCGGCCGGGAATACGCCCGGCCCGCCGCGTCCGGGAAGCCGACGATGTGATGGGCGTTATCCCGAATAATGTCCAAATCGATGCGCCACTGGTAACGGCCATCTTTCAGCAACAGGTTTTGCAGCAGAAATTGCCGATAGGCCTGATCGGGAATGCCGTCCGCCAAAGCCTCCTCGGCCTGCTTGCGGTTAACGATGCTCTCCACCGGCACGGCCCGCAACGCGTCGATCAGCGCATCGAAACTGTGCCGGTAGCCAACTGGCGCGATATCGGCGACGATCAAGCGATCGATCCGCTGCGGTTGGTTCAACGCCAGCCACATCGCCACCTTACCGCCCATGCTGTGCCCCAGCAAATGCACGCGATCCAATCCCAAATTGTCGATAAACGCCGCTAAATCGGCCGCCATGCTCGGATAGTCTAGCAGCGTCGCATGCGGCGACGCGCCGTGGTTGCGCATGTCCAATACATAAACATGGTAACGCCGCGCCAGTTGTTTGGCGACGGTCCGCCAATTGCGCGAGGACGCCATGAAACCATGAATCAACAAAAGCGGCGTATCGCCTGGTTCGCCGTAACTCTCGTAGGCCAGTTCGAGCGTCGTCATGCGCGTCTCAGGCAAAACCGAACACGGCGCCGAGCACCCCGCCGAATACACCGCCCCAAACCACCAACCAACCCAAATGCCGCTTGATGATGCCTTGCACCATGTCCTTGACCATTTTCGGCGTCAATTCCGCCAAGCGATTGTCGATGACGGCTTCGATCTTGCCGGTCAAATCCTCGCCGATGCGGTGCGCGTTCAAGCCTTGCCGTAGCGCTTGCTTGAAGCGGTCAGACTCGGCCATTTCCTCCAAGGTCAGCCGCATCTTATCGGTAAACGGTTGCTTCAACGGTTGCAGGGCGTCCTCGCCGCCCATCATCAACAGCATCCCGCCGAATGACGAATTCATAATGGACGCCACTAAACCTTCGTAGACCTTGTCGTAATCGACCGCATTCAGCAACGGCTCCAGGTTCAACACCCGGCCGCCTTGGGCTTCCTCGCGCTCGATGAATTGTTCGATATTCGCGACGGTAAAAAACTGTTCCATCATCAAGGCCTTGATCGACGCCTTGAACTCCTGAAAGCGCGCCGGAATGATGCCGGAGCCATACAAAAGCGGCACTTTCTCGAACAACATATGAATCGCCAGCCAGTTGGTAATCGCCCCGGAAAACGCGAAAAAACCGATAGCCTTCAAGGTTTCGGGATAGTAGGGACTGACGTAGCCGGCGGCGATCACCAACAACGAAATAAGGTTGGTTAGAAAGCTCTGGTTCAATAGTCTTTTCATGCCGATTAGCCACAACGAAGTCAGTGATAGCCGGCTATTTTAACCGCAATTGCAGCCAGGAGCGACGAAGAGCGGACCGAATGCCCCACGCCGTGTAGGATTTGAACGCCAAATGGCGTGAAGAGATTAACCGCGAGCGTGGCGTACGTCGATACCGTCCAGCATGAAAATCAAGTACTGGGCAATATTACGGCTATGCTCGCCGCAGCGTTCTAGCGCTTTCATCATTTGCATCACATCCAGCGCGCGGCGCGTCATCCTGACGTCCTTCAGCACCAGGGCCAACTGGTGGCGTATACCTTCCTGCAACTCGATTTCGTAATCCCTGTCGTGACGCAACAAGGCGTAGGCCGGTTCGGTGTCGCTCTGCTCCAACGCCTGAATCAACTTGCTCAACATCAGCCTGATCAAATCGCCGATCTTGATAATGTCGGCCAGTAGCTTGGGATTCGGGTCGCTGGTATCCGGATCGTATAGCACCGTGATCAATCGGGTGAAGTCCGCAAGCTCCTCGCCGATTTTCGCCAGCTCGACAACGATTTTCGAACTGGAAATTGCCGTGCGCAGATCGTTAGCCACCGGGCAGCGTCTGGCGATCAGCGCCAAGACCTCGTTGTCGATTCGAGTTTCGCAATGTTTGACCTTGCTGGCACGCGCCAGTACCTTCTCCGCCAAATCCATATCGCCGGCGTCCAGTGCCCGCATCGCCTGTTCCAACTGCCGCATCAGCAGTTCGGTCATCGTCAGCAACAAGCTGTGTAACTGCTGCAATTCATCGTCGAATGCCCGCACAGTGTGCGCGCCAGTCGCGCTCTCGCTCAAAGTCGTCATCGTTCGCCACTCGTAAAACGGCCCAAAGCCGGAAATGCCTGACTGTAAGCCCAACAAGTTACAGGAATGTGACAGGACCGCTATCCGGAACGACAATCCCCGTAAGCCGAGGCGGACAGCCAAACCAATAACATCGTAAAAGGTTAATGAGGCAGCCGGTTTGTGCCGGCGCGGATGGAACGACGCGACATTGCCCGTGTTTAGCGCGAGCGGTCCTTCCGTCCGCCAGACCGAGCCAATAACTCATCGCGCCGACGATTCGACCAGAGCCCGATCGACAAGACAAACTACGTTACGCTTGCGGTGTTAGAAACTTGGATTTTGGCCAAACGACGGGAGTTATCGGGGTTTGCCGCTGGCGAACCACTATTGCCACGGTTCGTTCGGCCAGAAAGCGCAAACCCAATCCGCGCCTGACGACCGAACCGGGTTTGCTTACGGCCAAGGATTACGCCGCGGCGACCGCGCTGCCTTGCACGGCCTGCAAGAACTCTTGCACATCGGCGTCGATCAATTCAAAGCCCAGACGTTCGCTAAAGCGTATTTCCTTGGGGGTCGGATTCTTGCGCATAAACCAACCTTTCGGCTCGGCGGCGGAATAGACGATGTCGCTCATCACCATGCGCTCGGAGTCGCGGTTCAGCGGCAAGCCGATCAGCAGATATTTCTTGCCTTTGCGGTAATCCTTCAAGAAATCCGGAATCGCGAAGCCGCCCATTAGCTCCGTGATGTAATCGACATAGTCGGCATCGGAAACGACATAGTTAGCTTCGGGGCGTGGCGTGCCCATCGGCTTAAACAGTACCGGCAACTTCTTGTCGACTTGTTCTTGCGGGATTTCGAAATAGCTGGAGCCGTCGTAATGGTAAATTCTAAACCGGAACGCGGTAGCGGTAATCCGAGCGACACCGACGACCAAGGTATGCTCTTCGTCGGAATAGCTATCCTGCAACTGGGTGTCTCGGTTGATATCGATGACGTATTTGGGCCGCCATTCGGCCAGCCAATCGTGCAGCGCCGCCCGAGTGTATTGGGCATCGCCGTAAGTTTTGTCCAGAAACTGGGTCAGAAACGAGCGGCCGCGCTTCAGTTCCTGGTTCATCGCGGCGCGCGGAAATTCGTACATCAATTTCGGCGCCATCGGTTTGCCACCGTTCATCGCCAGAATCAAGCTATCGCTATCGGCCGGCATGGGCTCGCGAGTCAGTTTGTTCTGGGCGTCGAACACCACGCCAGGTCCCAGATAAGGTATGACTTGATTGTCGTACAAGCCGCTCAAGATTTCGGAAAAAACACTGTTCGACATATTGCGCCCCATGTAAAAGAAGGTGAAGGATACCGGGGTAAAGCAAATTTCAATCCAATTTTACCGGCGCCTCGCCAGCCCATGTACGGCAAGGCATCCGGAATTCGGCTGCCGGCAGCCGGCTGGCAACAACCGTATAAAATTCAGTGGTTTTGTCGGCTCTGCTACAAACGCGGTTCTGCTATCAAACCCAAGCTAATTGCTGGAAGTTCGGAACGCAACCCTCGGAAACGCAAAGCCGAGGCGTTGAGGAGAACCGCAGTGGAACACATTCCTGGATAGATAGCTTGAATTGGACCCAGAAACCGAAAGACGCAACGGCGTATCGTGTTAGACACCTTAGCATGGCTTCTAACACCTTTTAATTGCCATGGGTCAACGGCATTTTGAGAGACTGGGATTAGCCTTAGTGCCGATATAAAATCCGAATGCCCATGGACAACAACGCGCCAGTGCCAAACACAAGCAAAAAGGGCTTATCGGCAAACTACTTGAAGAATCGGCTCCAGAAAAACCAGGAAACCGCTAGCAGTCAAGTTAATGAAATCATTGCCATCGCAAGAAAAAACAGCTCGAAAATCTAGCGCCGACTCGTGGTTGACAAAAGCGCGTCGCTGTCCTTAACATCACCCCATTCAGATTAGCTAAACCTATTGGAAAATAGGGGCGGAAAGTCGCGGATCCAGATCGGACAGCCGGACTGCCTGAGGGCAAGTTAACAAGATACCAGTTGCGGGCGCTTTCCGAGTCTAGGCCATATATTGCCTCATCTCATCTATCCCCACTCATTACCCGGTTAACCAACACGACTCGCCGATTTTATCGGTGGCGAGAACGGTTTTTTGCGCGCACTTTTCCTTGAGCCAGCGTCAATCGCCATTTCGTCGCCAAATCGTCGGGTTAATTTCGCGTGAAAATTAAAAATAACAATCTTCTAGGAGAAGCGCCGTGGCGATTAGTATGATTTCGGTTGATGATCTGTTTGTAGACGAAACCAATGGCAATGCGGTATTTACCGTGAGACTCGATGTCGCAAACGCGACAACGGTTACGGTGAATTACTCAACGTCAAACGGTACCGCGACCAGCGGGAGTGATTTTACCGGCGTAAACGGGACACTGAGCTTTTTGGCCGGCGAGTTGACTAAAACGGTTAGCGTGCCGATCATCAACGACACGGCGCTGGAATCGCTGCAAAACTTCTTCCTACGGCTGACCGCGCCCAGCGCCAACGCCACCGTCGCCGACGAATGGGGCATGGCCAGCATCGTCGATAACGACGCCGCCTCCGGCACGCCGGTGGTCGGCATCAACGACTTCATCGTCGATGAGGCCACCAAGGAGGCGGTGTTCGTGATTACCCTGGACCGGCCATCCACCAGCGTGGTGACCATGAACTACGCCACTCAAAACGGCAGCGCCAGCGCCGGCTCCGACCCGGCAGGGAAGCCGTGTTCGTGATTACCCTGGACCGGCCGTCCACCAGCGTGGTGACCATGAACTACGCCACCCAAAACGGCAGCGCCAGCGCCGGCTCCGACTACGTGGCCGCCAGCGGCAGCCTGGTGTTCGCACCCGGCGAAACCGCCAAGACCGTCAAGGTCACCCTGATCAACGACACGGCGGCGGAAAGCTCGGAAGCCTTCAATCTGGTGCTGTCCAGCCTAAGCAACGCCACCACCCTGGACGGCACCGGCACCGCGATCATCTTCGAAAACGACGCGGCGGCGGTGACCAACTCGAATATTTACGTGGACGATCTGGTGGTGGACGAATCGCAAGCCTACGCCGACTTCATTGTCCGGCTGGACAAACCCAACACCGGCACGGTGAAAGTGAATTACACCACCGTCGGCGGCACGGCCGGCAGCGGTAGCGATTTCGATAGCCAGTCCGGCTTTTTGACCTTCGCGGCCGGTGAAACCGAAAAGACAGTGCGGGTCAAACTGACCAACGACGTCAGCCCCGAATCCCTGCAAAACTTCTTCCAGGACCTGTACTCGCCCAGCGCCAACGCCACCATCGCCGACGAACGCGCGATCGCCGACATCATCGACAACGACGCCGCCTCCGGCACGCCCATTGCTCGTATTACCGACGCGGTAGTCGACGAAAGCGCGCAAACCGTCAGCGTGACCGTGATTTTAGATAAACCGTCCACCGGCAACGTGACGCTGAATGTCGGCTCGCAAAACGTGATAGCGACGGACGGCGGCGATTTCCGGAGCTTCCCGTTCGGGAAAGTGGCATTCTTGCCAGGCGAAGTTGCCAAAACAGTCGTGTTCGGCATTTTGAACGACACGGCGGCGGAAGGCTTCGAGTCCTTCGATGTCGTGTTGTCCAGCCCGATCGGCGCCACCATTGGCGATGCCATTTCGCATGTCGTGATCGCCAACAGCGATGCCGCTCCGGCGGCGTTGCCATCAATCACAATCGCCGAAGCGGTGGCGTTGGAAACCAAGGGTACGGTCGACTTTCTGGTCTCCTTATCGGCGCCCAGCGCGTCCCAGGTTAAAGTGAATTATTCGACCGCCAGCAGCACGGCCACCAGTGGCGGCGATTTTTCAAACGCCAGTGGCACGTTGGTGTTCGCGCCCGGCGAAATCACCAAATCGGTGCGAATCACGTTAGCCGACGACATCGTCGCGGAAACCACGCTCGAAAACTTTACGCTAACTCTCAACGGCGCGGTCAATGCCACGATTGCCACGCCTTTAGCGACCGCTACCATTATCGATAACGAGAGCCCCGCGCCGGTCGCGCCAGTTGTAATCAACGGTACCAGCGGGCATGACGTCTCGAAAGGGACGGAATTCGCCGATTCGCTGAGCGGCAATAACGGCGACGATTGATTCGACGGCGGCTTGGGTAACGACAGTTACGCCGGCGGCGCCGGTAACGACACCTATATCATCGAACAAAGCGGCGACAGTTATAGCGAATCCGGCGGTAACGGCACCGACACCGTCATCAGTTATTTGTCGTCGCATACCTTGGGCGCGAACGTGGAAATTTTAAGGCTAGCCGGCAATGCCGTGACCGGCATCGGCAACGCGCTAAACAATACGATTACCGGCAATGCCGGTGCCAATACTATCCTGGGCGACGTCGGCGACGACATCATGGACGGCGGAGCCGGCGCCGGCATCGATACGCTGAGCAATTTCGAGAATCTGACCGGTAGCAATCTTAACGACACGCTGACAGGCAACGCCGGAAATAACGTGATAATCGGCGGCTTGGGCAACGACGTGATGGACGGCGGTGCCGGCACCGATACCGCGTCTTACGGCGGATCGTCCGCAGGGGTGACCGTCAATCTGGGTCTGACAACCGCTTAGAACACGATAGGCGCCGGCACCGACACCTTGAGCAATTTCGAGAATCTGACCGGTAGTAGCCTGAACGACACGCTGACCGGTAACAGCGGCAACAACGTGATGATTGGCAGCCTCGGCGACGACGTGATGGACGGCGGCGCGGGTACCGATACGGCGTCCTATGCCGGAAATTCGACGGCGGTCACTGTCAATCTCGGCTTGACGGTAGCACAAAACACCGTCGGCGCCGGCACCGATACGCTGAGCAATTTCGAGAATCTGACCGGTAGTAGCCTCAACGACACCTTGACCGGCAATGGCGGCGGCAACATCATCGAAGGCGGCGCTGGTAACGACATCCTGGACGGCGCAGCCGGTACCGACACTGCGTCTTACAGTAGCGCCTCCAGCGCGGTGACCGTCAATCTGGGACTGGTTGTCGCGCAAAATACCGGCGGCGCGGGAACCGATACCTTGAGCAACTTCGAGAACTTGACCGGCAGCAATTACAACGACACGTTGATCGGTAACAGTGGTAACAACGTGATGACCGGCGGTTCGGGCAACGACACGCTGGATGGCGCCGCCGGTACCGATACGGTTTCCTACAGCAGCGCCTCCAGCGCGGTGACCGTCAACCTGGGCCTGATCGTCGCGCAAAACACCGGCGGAGCGGGTACCGATACCCTGAGCAACTTTGAGAATCTGAGCGGCAGCGGCTACAACGACACCTTAGCCGGAAACGGCGGCAACAACTCGATCAGCGGCGGCAGCGGCAACGATGTCATTAATGGCGGCTGGGCAATGACATTCTGAACGGCGGCGCCGGTACCGATCTGTTCGTGTTCGATACCGCGTTGAACGCGTTGACCAACAACGACTTAATCTCGGATTTCAGCGTCGTTGACGACACCTTGCGGCTGGACAACGCGATTTTCGCGGCGTTTACCGCGACCGGTAACATCGCGGCCGATCAATTCAGGTCAGGCGCCGGCGCGACCGCGCTGGACGCCAACGACTACCTGATCTACGACACCAACGACGGCAGCCTTTACTACGACGCCGACGGCAACGGCGTCGGCGCCCGAGTCGAGTTTGTGTCGCTGACCGGCATTCCGGCTTTGACGGCGGCGGATTTCAATATCGTCTAACGGGATTGACGCCGATTTTGCAAACTTTTTTGGCGTCGCGACGAATCGAAATCGGCGCGATTTTTCGCGGCGCCACATACCCGAATGGTTATAAACACTTCAAGCCATTGTTTTATATGACGTCCCGGAGACGGTTCGAACGTCCGACCTGTCCCTTATGAGTGCGCTTCAAATCAAAAGCCACCACAAAGCACAACAAAACGTAACAATAAAAATCAAACACTTACTCACAAACATCTTGGCCTAGCGTTTGTCACTTCTTATGGATTTTGTGGCTTAGTGTGACGTGAGTGTGACGCTGCAGTATACTTAAACCCGCAAACAAAACGGGCCTGATGACGCTACCAACATCATCAAGCCCTAACCGATACACTTAACGGACAGGGTTAAGCAATGGCTGAGGGCATCATACCAAAACGCCGATTGCTGTCCCATAGGCGGCAACATGGCAAACATACGCAAGCGCACCACCAAAACCGGCGAGACTTACTATACGGTGCAAATTAGGCTGAAAGGCTGTCCACCACAAAACGAAAGTTTTAACCGCCTGACCGATGCGCGCAAGTGGGCACAATTAACGGAAGCTGCAATCAAGGAGGGGCGGCACTTCAAAACAGCCGAAGCAAAAAAGCACACGGTCGCGGATATGATAGACCGGTATGCAACCGACGTAGCCCCCAACAAATTCAAACCTAACGAGCTGCGCATACGCGGCCCGATTCTCGAATGGTGGAAATCTGAAATAGGCTACCTTCGCCTGTCCGATTTGAGCATAACGGATTTTGTTACCTGCCGGGATAAGCTAGTAAACCACGGCGGCAATAAAGGCAGGCCGCTAGCCGCTGCAACCGTCAAACGCCACTTTGTCGCAATCGGTCACGTTTTGAAAATATGTCATTTAGAATGGCGCTGGATTGAGAAAAACCCGCTCAAGGATGGCATCATTGAAATGCCGGAACTGCCGCGCGGTATCGTTCGGTTTTTGGATGACGGCGAACTATCCAGGCTAACGGCGGCATGTAAGGAGTCGCCAAACGAATTGCTTTACCCCGCCTTTGTGTTGGCTATCTCTACAGGCATGCGGCAATCGGAAACCATGAACCTGTACTGGCGGGAACCGGAAAGCCCGCCAACAGAAACCGCTTGGGGCGTGGTCAATCTCTCCGAATCTTGCATCATTCTGCATGCAACCAAAAACGGCGACCGGCGGCGCGTACCATTAGCCAATCAAGCGTTGGCCGAGCTGCAAAAACGGAGCAAGGTTAGACGATTGGACACAGCGCTAGTCTTTCCCTCCCCCACACACCCACACAAGCCCATCGAGCTAAAAAAGGCGTGGTTGAAAGCCTTACAACGCGCCGAGGTGAATAATTTTCGCTGGCACGACTTGAGACATTGCACAGCATCTTATTTGGCAATGGGCGGCGCGTCCATGGTCGATATTGCCGCCGTCCTTGGTCACCGTACCCTGGACATGGTGAAGCGTTACGCGCACCTGTCCGACGCCCATATTGCCGGCGTAGTCGAACGCATGAACAGCCGGATATTCGGCGCTAACCCTTAATCTACTGGAACAACCATGAACGCTATTCCATTTGATACCCTGCAATTTGCCAATCGTCTTAAATCGGTAGGTTTCAGCGAAGAACAAGCACAGGTATTAACCGAATTGCAACGCACCGCCACCGACAACACGCTTGAGCAGGCCCGTCACGATTATCACCTTGACGACGTAGCCACCAAGCGTGACCTGAAAGAAATGGAAACCGCATTACGTCACGAAACCGAGTTGTTAAGAGCCGAGACCGGGCGCATGATTGCCGAAACCAATCAACGGATTGCCGAAACCAAGGCCGATTTAACCCGCTGGATTATTGGCGCGGGGTTTCTGCAAACCAGTTTGATTATTGGCGTATTGCTAAAAATCGCCCACCTGATTTAACGCTATGAGAACTCGCCACGATGACATTAGAACTCGACGACGAAACCGCTGGCGTACTGGCCGAGCAATAGCACCTAGGCCCTGCCCAACCGGTTAAAACCACACTACTCGACCACCTGGAAGATAGCCAAGACACCAAGCGCGCAGAAGCGGCCTATCGGCATTACCTAGGAGCCTGTCGGACTTAACTTACCAGCACATCTGTTGTCATCCAGCTCAGCGAAGACGGCGGTCGAAGGAAGGATTTGCCACTGGTTAGGCGAGCGTTTTGGCGTTGGATTCCGATAACGCCAATCGAGCCTTTTGCTGACCAATCGTTTCGACCATTAGACGCCCCTCGCCAAGATATGCATCCGTTTCAAGTTGAAGGCCATGGTCACCAGTTTCCACTCACCGGTGACCGCATCCAGACCGCGTAAGGAGAATTGGCGAAAGCCGAGTACCTGTTTGATGATCCCGAACACGGGTTCCACCGTGCATTTGCGCTTGGCATAACGGGCTTTGCCTTCGCGGGTTTTCAAGTACCAAGCCATCTTTTCCAGCGGATCGTCGCCAGTCGGTTCCGGCGCATCCGGGGCTAAACGTTCCGCCAACGGCCGATGATGACTGTCACGGCCCATGGCGATTAAAGGTTCGATCCGGTTTCGTTCGCAAGCCTGGACGTTGGCGGCACTGAAGTAGCCGGTGTCCGCCAGTAGGGCTTCGGCTTGGCCCAAGGCGTCGGGCAGTTTTTTCAGTTCGGCCAGCATCGGCTCAACTTGTTGTTTGTCGTTGGTCTGCTGCGTGACCGTGGTGGCCACGATCAGCATCGTATCGACATCGACGGCGGCCTGACTGTTGTAGCCTTGCACAAAGCCTTCGTGACTCGGCAGGATGCGCGATTCCTCGTCGGTCAGGTTGATTTGATCGTCGGGCTTGGGGCCGGCTACCGGCGCCTTGGGTTCCGGGCCTCGCGGCTTTTGGCCAGCTTGCCGCTGGGCTTCCCGGCGGGACACCTTGTCCTCGTATGCCTGTTCGGCTTGCGCGTCGCGCGGTTTGGCCCGCTCGGCGATCTTGGCTTTCGCTTCACGCAAGGCTTTCAGCCGGTCTTCCCGCCGCGCCAATTCGTCCGGCAGATCAAGGCCGTCCCGGTCGTCCACCGCGTCGGTTTCGTCGGCCTTTTGCAGTAAGGCCTGAACTTCGTCTCGTAGCTGTGCTTCGAGCTTTTCGATATGGCTGTGGGACAAGGCCTTGTGCTTGGAGGCATTCGCTTTGAGCTTGGTGCCGTCCAACGCGATTTGCCCCAGCTTCACCAACTTCATCGCTTGCGCCAGACTCAGCACTTGGACGAACAGGTCTTCCAACTCGACCAGGAACGTCTTGCGGAAGTGAGCCAGGGTATCGTGATCGGGATGGGTATCACCAGACAAGAAACGAAACGCCACCGAATCGTAGGTGGCCCGTTCGATCTTCCGGCTGGAAAACACGCCGGTGGCGTACCCATAGACCAGCAGTGCCAATAATATCGCCGGATGGTGCGCCGCCGAACCCCGACCTTGATAGCGGCTCGTCAACCGGCTTAAATCCAACTGCTCGATGACTTCGACGACAAAACGCGCCAAGTGATCCTCCGGCAACCATTCGTCCACCGAGGGGGGTAATAGATAGACTTGATGGCGGTTGACAGGAATGAATCGACTCATCAAGGGCTCTCCCGGTTGCTGGTTCTTTCTATACCACCTATTTTATCTAACCAAGTTACCGAAGGGACTATTGGCTTTTAAGTCCGACAGGCTCCTAGACAGCGGCAAAGTTACCCTTAGTCGATGAGCGCTAAGATTTCCTGGAGAGGGTAATGGAAGTATCTGACCTGTCCATTTGGATTGAAACCCTTAACTTTGCAATTTCGGCGGGAAAGCGAGCGTTTGAAGCCAAGCCATCTAACCGAATTGGTTAGCGTTTATTAAGTAGAGAAATTCGATAGGTTTTTGAGGATTTTTATTTCTTAGCGTGACGTAAGTGTGACGCAGAGCGTTTTAAGATTTGAATAATCAGCACACAACATTAGGATATATATGGCGTCCCGGAGACGATTCGAACGTCCGACCTGTCCCTTAGGAGGGGACCGCTCTATCCTGCTGAGCTACCGGGACTTAGACCGCGAATTTTAACACAGCCCTTTTGATTAGGACTTTTGTTTTCGGATTTCCACCCGCTCCAGGGAGGTGATGAAATACGACAGCTTGGATTGACTTTTGGATGACAGACTCTCGAAGAATCCACCGATTTGAACCTTGCTGGAACTCTGCCCTATAGGCTTGACGAAACGGACGATCAAGTCGAAATCCATCGCGTAATCCTCGAACTGAATCTGGCAACCCTTGATTTTGTCGCCGCGTTGGACCCGCGCCCGATTGGCGGGAATGTTAATGCCGGCACCGCCGCGCGACAAATCGAACAAATATCCGCCGATCGACATGCTGGTGCGCTGGACAATGCCGTTGAACGGAATTTCCAGAGTAGCAATCTCCAAGCGCGGCGAGCGGCGGCGTTGCGGATAAAAAATTCGATCCGGAAACGGTGCCTTGTAATAGCTGATCCCGCGCATATGGCCGATTTCGATCGCGCTCAGATTGAATGACAAATGAATGCCCTTATGAAAGGTCGATAACTTTAGCGACCGGCTACGCAGTAACAAATCATTGCCATGTTTGGGCACCAACTCGTCGAGAATAATGGCGTTTTTATCGAGCTTGACGCCGAGTATCGAAGAACTGAAGTCTTCCTGACAACCTTCGATTTGTATCGTACACAATGGCGATCCGGTCTCGATTTCGGCCAGCAATTTGGCGATGCGATCCGGGTCCGTCAAAAAATTCGGATTTTCGAACGCGAAAAAATCGCTGTCGTCCGATTCCGGCACCGGCTCATCGGATTTGGCAAACCATTGCTTAAGTTTTTTGAGCATGTAAAACGACCCTACCTTGTAAGCGGATTTCAGTCTACACCGAAATCAAGGTATGAGAAAACAGCTCGCTCCGCGTCGAACCGTCCGGGCCGTAAGTGGCGGCCAACGGCGATTTGCCGCGCAAAATTTGCAGGGATCGTTGAGTGTGGCGACTGAGTAATGCGATGCTTGCGCCGTTCTGCTCGTTGATGGCTTTGCATTGCCGCGAAACCGCCACGATTTGCCGCCAAAGATTCCACGCCTCCAGCACGCTCAGACCGGCGGCCTTCGCTTTTACGAGGTAGTTTTTGACGCCGTCGCCGCCGACGCCGAGTTGTTCGGTGGCCAGCACCTGGCCGAATTGGCGGGTGAATTGATCGAGTTCGGCCACCATCTCTTTTTTCTCGGCGGCAATGCGGGAGATGACATCGGGATCGGCGGCCCGTCCGAGCTGTTCGGCTTCCGCTTTTAACAGCTCGAACAATTTTCCGGTAGCCTTATGGCCGTGAATCAGAAGTTTTTCGGCGATGGGGAAGGTTTTCTCTATCATGGCGTCAGGAACTGTCTGGTAATTTATCCTCGAATTGCATCATTTTGCGAGCAATTCGCTCCGGGTCGAACGAGTAAGTGCCGGATTGCAGCGCCGCGCGAATTTCGGCGACGCGGTCTTCGTTCACGGCGGGCGAGGATGCACTGGTCGCGGCGGCCTCGGCCAAGCCTTGCGCCGTCGCGGTAATGTTGACGGTATCCGTGTCCAGCGCGCTCGCCGACTGGTCTTTGTTGGCTTCGACCAGATCTTTCGCGGCCGTTTTTGCGGGCACCACCGTGCTGAAAGCTTTACCATTGATGGATTCGATAGCCATGGCGACATTCCTAAAAGAGTTTTATCTGGAGCTGTTAGCGGCATCATCATAAATTCCTTTAGGCATCGGTCAAAAATTGACCGTCACTTGTCCGGAACCGACCACGACGGCCTGGATCACCCGTTGCGACGACAGGTTTTTGACACTGATTCTCTGGCCTTCGGTGCCATCGTTCAACGCAGTCCCCATCGCGGTAATCAACATCCCGAACTTGCCCGACTGTATGTTGACCCGCTCGCCGCGTCGGACCAAGGTCGGTTCGGCATAATGTTGACGATTCAGCACGCTGCCGGCGGGGATATTGCGAACCGCTTGTTTGTCGACCACTTGGCTGGCATCGGTCACATAACCGGCCTGCATCATGCCGGCATCGCGGATTTCGAAATTTAGATACTCGGCACGAATCACATCGTTGCGGCGCAACGACTTGTTGAGGATCGCGACCTGTTTGAAGGCCTTGACCATAGCAACGCTGTACACCGTCCAGCCTTTATCAGCCTGGCAACGCACACCAACGGTATTGCGCCCCGGCTTGATCTCACCTGACTGGGCGAAGGCCTGCAGCGGCTGGGCACACATCGGTAGTTGCAAGCGCGGGTCGATCTGGGCGACGACCACTTCGTAGCGGCCGCCAGGCTCCAACGCGGCGCCGACAAACTGGGTCACGCTGTCCCGTATCTCTTGCACCGGCTGGGTTGACGCGGCCGCCGCTTGCCCGGCCGCCAACAGGCTTGCTATTGCTAAGGCTTTCATATTCGCTTGTCGGTTTTTTGACTATGCCGTCAATCTAGCACTAAACATGCCAGCATTTTTTAAAGTAAACCAAGGCAAAGTCGCTATAATTTTGGAACACTGTCATTCCAGGGGAATTTTATGGCCGGAGTCTTAGACGGCGTCGATCAGCGCACTAAATTGGCGGGGCACAACCGTTTCGAACTGCTGCTGTTTAAGCTGACCAGCCAGCAACGCTTCGGGATCAACGTCTTCAAGGTTCAAGAGGTTATTCAATGCCCGCCGTTGACCCAAATTCCCAATTCCCACTCCGTGATTTGCGGCGTCGCCCATTTACGAGGCAAAACTATTCCGGTCCTCGATCTTTCGATGGCCATCGGCATGCGCCCTTTGACCAGAGATGCGGGCTGCTACGTGATCGTGACCGAGTACAATCGCTCGATTCAAGGCTTTCTGGTCGGATCGGTCGATAGAATCATCAATATCGGCTGGGAGCAGGTCAAAGCGCCACCCACCGGCACCGGCAAGGAAAGCTACCTGACCGCCGTCACCGAAGTGGACGGCGAGCTGATCGAAGTGATAGACGTCGAAAAAGTGATGAAGGAAGTCATTGGCGGCCGTGAAGAAGCCGCCGCCGAAAACATTGAAGTCGACATCGCCAGCAAAAACGACCATATTCTGGTCGTCGACGATTCCTCGGTCGCCCGCAATCAAGTCAAGCGCGTGTGTCAGCAAATCGGCCTGGAGTGTACCCTGCTGAAAGACGGGCAGGAGGCTTGGGACCATTTGAGCGATCTGATCGCCGACGGCGTCAAAATCGAGGATCGTTACGCGATGATTATTTCGGATGTGGAAATGCCGCGCATGGACGGCTACACGCTAGCCACCAAAATCAAGGCCGATGCCAACATGAAGCACATCTATCTGATCCTGCACACCTCGTTGAGCGGCGTCTTCAATACCTCGATGGTGCAGAAAGTCGGCGCCAACGAATTCCTCGCGAAATTCGACCCGGATGCCTTGCTGGACTCCATTCAAAAGCAACTTAAACATCAGCATGCCACGCACCATTAACGCCGACCGTTTCCCGGCGTACCACGCTTGACTTCCAGCATGTCCAATCTTATCGGTTCGGCCGGCGGCGAGCCGAATTTAAGCTCGGCCGCTTACCAAAGCATCTGCGAGTTCCTGGACCAGAACTGCGGCATCGTGCTCGGCAACAGCAAGCAATATCTCGCAAAAAGCCGTTTGCTGCCGTTGCTGGTCAAGTTCGAATTAGCGGATTTCAACGAACTTGCTCAAGCCCTGCAATCCGCCGCGTTTTCCTCCGCCAAACTAAAAAGCGCGGTCATCGACGCGATGACCACCAACGAAACCTACTGGTTTCGCGACGACAAACAGTTTTCCGACTTTAAGGACCGGGTATTACCGGAGTTACTGAACCAAAAAAACGGTAGCCTGCGGATTTGGTCGGCGGCGTGTTCTACCGGTCAAGAACCTTACTCGCTGAGCATCTGTGCGCTCGAAGTCCTGCGCGGCACGGGTAAAAACCGCAATATCCAAATTATCGGTACCGATATCTCCGAAACCGTGCTGGCGGACGCCAAACGCGCGGTGTATTCCGAGTTGGCTTTATCGCGCGGCGTGGACAGCGCCACTCAAGCCCGCTACTTCCAAAAGAGTTACGAAGGCTACACGCTCAACGACGACGTCCGCCAACTCGTGCGCTTTCAGCAATTCAATCTGCTTAAATCCTTCGCCGCGCTCGGCCGTTTCGACGTGATATTTTGCCGCAACGTGTTGATTTACTTTTCGGACGCGGTGAAGCGTGACATTATTGGCCGCATGGCCGAGAACTTGGAAACCGGCGGCTATCTGTTTCTGAGCAGCACCGAGTCAATGCCGACCGGTCTCGGCGCGTTTGAACCCGTTCGCAACGGTCAATCAACCTATTTCAAAAAGCGCGGCTGAACCGGGCTTTGACAACCGACCCCGATATCGAGCAGTACTCGATGCACGGGCAGGTTGCCAAACGGCGGCCAGCGTCCAGGCTCGACGGATTCAAGCCAACCGGTATTACTCCCAAAACCCTATTCTCCGCCACACCACCGGACCCGAACCATGACCGACGACGAAATCCCGACCGAAAGCCAGCCCACCAAGCGCCATTTCGGCATCGAACAAACCGTATTCATCCTGCTGATCTTGCTGTCGCTGGTGGGCATTTTTATCACCGACTTCAACCCCGACGACGGCTACGGTTATTGGCTGGCGATGGTCTTCGTGTTCGGACTGCTGTCGATTTTCGTGGCCCGCCTGCGCGCCAAAAGCAACGAAGCGGATCTGGGCAAAATCGTAAAAGCCCAGGCAATGCATTGGCTACATACGATAGTCGTCGTGGCCGCCGCATCCATGTTGAACAAATCCGGCCAAATGGTCGGCGTCTCAAGCGATATGCTGATCCTGCTGATATTGGGCCAATCGACGATGCTGGACGGATATCACATCGGCTGGCAGTTCAGCCTACTCGGCTTCTTTCTGGTCGGCTGCGCATTAATCATCGCTTTCTTCCAGCCCTTCATGTGGATTTGCGCCGGACTGGCGGCTCTCGTCGTCGCCGCGTCCTTCATGCGCTCTCGCGTCGATTGATAGACTTCCCCTAACCGGACACCCCCACCGCCCCCACCAGCCCACGGAATCCCGCGGTGTAACCCGGCCAGCCCCCTCCGCCGGATTCTTGACGCACCTCGCCTAAACGCCGGTCTCAACCCCGCAAAATTGCGCACCGGTCATGCGGAAAAATTTTGCCGCCGCGCGGCAAACGGCAAATTTTGACGCTCGTCCAGACGCCACTCCAGCCAATCCAACTGATTTATTCAGACTTTTTATTTCTGGCATATTTTATGCTGAATACGGGTATCAACTCGAAGAGGCGGCAAACCATGTCAATCAATTTCGACCGAGCATTAGGCGTTCATCCGCAAGCGCTAACCCTACGCGAAAAACGTAGCGAAATTTTGGCGGCGAACCTCGCCAATGCGGACACCCCCGATTACAAAGCCAGGGATCTGGACTTCAAATCGGTATTCCAGCAATCCCTGGCGGACGCTAGCGGCGACCTACGTCGCACCCATCAGGGCCACATGACCGGCCCCAATGCCTTGCTCGGTGCCGAACTGCTGTACCGGACGCCGTATCAAGCCTCTCTGGACGGCAATACCGTCGAGACCAATATCGAACAGGCGAAATACGCCGAAAACGCCGTGCAATACCAAGCCAGTCTGCGCTTCGTCAGCGACGACTTTGCCGGGCTGGTCAGAGCCATCAAGGGAGAATAACCATGTCCTCATTGCGAATCTTCGACGTTGCCGGCAGCGGCATGAATGCGCAAAACCTGCGCCTGAATCTGGTGGCCAGCAACATTTCCAACGCCAGTAGCGTCAGCAGCAGCATCGACCAAGTCTACAAATCGCGGCAGCCGGTGTTTGCGGCCGAATTTCAAAACCAGCTCGACCGCCGAGCCGGCACCACCGGTGTCGAAGTCCGCGGCGTCGTCGAAAGCCAGGCGCAACCGATCATGGAATACGCGCCGAATCATCCGATGGCCGACGAACTAGGCTACATCTATAAACCCAACGTCAACACCATCGAGGAAATGGCCAACATGATGTCGGCCTCGCGCGGCTACGAAAACAACGTTGAGGTGCTTAACACCGCTAAAAACCTAATTCTACAGACCCTGAAGATGGGGCAATGAGGACTAAGCCATGACGACCCTAACGGATACCTTCAACAGTTTGGGACTGGCCACGACCGGCTCGGCCTCAAGCGCCAGCAGCGCGACCAGCAAAAGCCAGTCGTTAAGCCAAAGCGAATTCTTGAAACTGTTAACGACCCAGCTCACCCATCAAGATCCGACCAAACCGATGGACAACGCCGAATTCGTCAGCCAAATGGCGCAGATCAGCGCGGTTTCCGGCATTCAGGAGTTACAAACCTCATTCCAGACCCTGTCGGATTCGTTAAATGCCGACCAAGCCCTGCAGGCGGCCAGCATCGTTGGCCATACCGTCGTGGCACCTGGCTCGCAAGCCTTGCTTAGCGCCGGCGGCAGCGTATCCGGCGAACTCGATATACCCAGCACAGCAACCAGCGTCGGCGTGCAGATCGTCGACCCGGAGACCGGCACGGTGGTTCGGGAACTCGATCTGGGCGCTCAATCGGCCGGAACGCTGAAATTCGAATGGGACGGCAACGACAGCGCCGGCACTCCGGCCGATCCAGGCGTCTACAAAATCAAGGCCTTCGGCTGGCTGGACGGCACCAATACCGCGCTGGATACCAGCATCAACTCCAAGGTAAAAAGCGTCGCCATCGGCAGTAACGGTAGCGGTCTGTCCGTGAATCTGGAAGGTCTAGGCGACATCAAATTCAGCAAAATCAAACAAATTCTTTAAGGAGCAGGCGTCATGGCTTTTACAACAGCACTCAGCGGTTTGAATGCCGCATCCAACAATCTGTCGGTAACCGGCAATAACATCGCCAACTCCAATACGGTGGGTTTCAAGAAATCCCGCTCGGAATTCGCCGACGTCTATGCCGCCAGCCTCGGCGGCGTCAGCAGCACCACGGCCGGCTCTGGCGTCAAGGTCACCAACGTGGCCCAGCAATTCAACCAGGGCAGCTTGTCATTCACCGACAACAATTTGGACCTGGCCATCAGCGGCGAGGGTTTTTTTACGTTAGCGAAAAGCCCT
Organism: Methylomonas sp. MS20; assembly: GCF_050275925.1. Taxonomy (NCBI): domain Bacteria; kingdom Pseudomonadati; phylum Pseudomonadota; class Gammaproteobacteria; order Methylococcales; family Methylococcaceae; genus Methylomonas; species Methylomonas sp. MS20. The sequence goes on along the minus strand of NZ_CP189962.1, from coordinate 595,222 downwards.
ACCGAAACCACCGATTTATCGTACACCCGCGCCGGCGAATTCAAATTGGACAAGGACGGCTATCTGGTCAACAACCAGGGCAAGGCCTTGATGGTGTACGCGCCCAACGGTACCTCGGTGACCGACGGCTTCAGTACCGGCGTCACCCAATCCGTGCAAATCAACACCCTGACCGGCCTGCCCAGCGCCACCGATACCGCTTCGCTAACCGTCAACCTGAACGCCAACGCGGCCACCCCGAGCGTCACCACCTTCGACCCGACCGACAGCAATTCCTATAATTCGCAAACCTCTGTGACGATTTACGACTCGCTCGGTTCGCCGCACATTCTGACCACCTATTTCGTCAAGGGCACGTCAACCGCCAGTTCCACCGACTGGGACGTCTATCACTACATGAGCGAACCGGCCACGCCGACCGCCAAGACGCCGGTCAATGCCGGCACCTACGGTTCGACGGTGTCCGCGCCATCCGACCTAACGGTGCCGCCGACGCCGGCGACAATGACCTTCGACTCCTCGGGCAAATTGACCACCCCATCCAACGGCCGCTTCGCGCTCAGCGCCTACACCATCACGCCTGCCACCGGCGCGTCCGACATCACCGTATCGACGATGGACTATTTCGGGTCCACCCAGGTCCAAGAGAAATTCAGCGTCAACGCGATGACCCAAAACGGTCTGCCTGCCGGACGCCTGACCGGCATCGACATCGACGATGAAGGCGTGATTTTCGCCCGCTTCAGCAACGGCGGCTCGCAAACCATGGGCAAGGTCGCTCTGACCCGTTTTGCCAACACCAACGGCCTGTCCAAACTCGGCGATACCGCCTGGGGTCAAAGCGCCACCTCCGGCGACCCGATCGCCGGCGAAGCCGGTTCCAACAATTTCGGCTTGATTCAATCCGGCGCGCTGGAAAGTTCCAACGTCGATCTATCGGCGCAATTGGTCAATCTGATCGTCGCCCAACAAGCGTATCAAGCCAACGCCCAAACCATCACGACCGAAAACACCATTATGCAGGCCGTCCTCAACATCAGGTAAACACGGCTAGCGCGAGACCAGGCCGGCAAGCGGCGCCGGTCCCGCCTGCTTTTACGGAGATTTCCCATGGACCGCAGCCTTTACATCGCGATGAACGGCGCCAAGCAGACCTTGCTCGCGCAAACCGCCAACGCCAACAATCTCGCCAACACTCAGACCCCAGGCTTCAAGTCCGACTTCGAGCAATTTCGAGCCATGCCGGCGTTCGGACCCGGTTATCCGACCCGCGTTTACGCGATGACCGAACGGCCCGGCAGCGATCTCTCGTCCGGCGCGCTGCAAACCACCGGCAACGAACTCGACGTCGCCATCAACGGCCCCGGCTGGATCTCGGTTACCACGCCGGACGGCAAGGAAGCCTACACCCGCGCCGGCGATCTGCGCATAACGCCCGAAGGTCAACTGCAAACCAGTTCCGGACTCGCTGTCGTCGGCGAAGCCGCGCTCGGCATCACGATACCGCCGGCTCGCAAAATCGACATCGGCGACGACGGCACCATCAACATCGTGCCGCAAGGCGAAAATTCGACCAACACCGTGATCGTCGACAGAATCAAGCTGGTCAATCCCGATCCGGCTTCGCTGGAGAAACGCGAGGACGGCTTGATGCATACCAAGGACGGCGCGGTTCAGACGGCAGACGCGAACGTCGTATTGGTCCAGGGAGCCCTGGAAAACAGCAACGTCAATCCGATGGCGGCGATGGTGGAGATGATCGAACTGTCCAGAAACTTCGATCTGCAAAGCAAGGTCATGAAAACCGCCGACGAAACCGCCAACAGCACTGCCAAGATCATGCAAGTGGCATAGAAGCTGCTTTATCCCTGATAAGACAAAAATTTGTCAGATCAGGAGACGAACATGACAGAACGAGCATTATGGGTCGCAAAATCCGGACTGGATGCCCAACAAACCCGAATGGCCGTGATTTCCAACAATCTGGCCAACGTCAACACCACCGGCTTTAAGAAAGCCCGACCGATTTTCGCCGACTTGATGTACCAAAACGTCCGTCAAGCCGGCGGCCAATCCACCCAAAACACTCAGTTGCCGACCGGCTTGCAGTTGGGCACCGGCGTCAGAACCGTCGCCACCGAGAAGCTGCATACCCAGGGCAACGTTCAGCAAACCGGCAACTCGCTGGACATGGCCATCAGCGGCCGCGGCTTCCTGCAAATCCTGATGCCGAGCGGCGAGATCAATTACACCCGCGACGGATCGTTCAAGCTGGATTCGACCGGCCAGATCGTCACCTCCAACGGCATGCCGCTAGAGCCGGCCATCACGGTACCGCAGGATGTCACCAGCATTACGATCGGCCTAGACGGTACCGTCACCGTCACCCAACCCGGCTCGGCGGCGGCCAACCAAATCGGCCAGATTCAAACCGCCGACTTTATCAACACCGCCGGCCTGGAGCCGATCGGCGACAACTTGTACCGCGAAACCGTCGCCAGCGGCGCGCCTATCGTCGGTACGCCGGGCGAGAACGAATTCGGCAATCTGGTGCAAGGCTCGCTGGAGACATCCAACGTCAACGTGGTCGAGGAATTGGTCAATATGATCGAAACCCAACGCGCATACGAGATGAACTCCAAGGCCATCTCCACCACCGACCAAATGCTGTCGTTCGTTACCCAACAACTCTAATTCAGGGGCATGACGATGAACACCTATTTTCCGCATCGGCGCCGGTACTCCGGCAAACTCTTGCCGCTGGCGGCCGCATTGCTGCTGGCACTGACCGGTTGCGACACTCTGCCCAAGCGCGATCCGGATTTCGCACCGGTCCAACCGGCAGACCTGAGGCCCCCGCAACAGAACAACGGCTCGATTTACCAGGCCGGTTACGACATGCGCCTGTTCGAAGACATCAAGACCCGCCGGGTCGGCGACATTTTGACGGTCACACTGGACGAAGCCACCCAAGCCAGAAAACAAGCCAATACCAACACCTCGAAAAACACCTCGGTGTCGGCGACCGCGCCAACGCTGTTCGGCGTCGCCAGCCAGGCCTTGTTGGGTCACGACTTGAAAACCAGCTTGGCCGCGACCACGCAATTCGACGGCAAGGGCAAGGCCGACCAAAGCAATACGCTGACCGGCGACATCAGCGTCACCGTCGTCGAAGTACTGCCGAACGGCAACGTCCGGGTGCGCGGCGAGAAACGGGTGGCCTTGAACGACGGTAACGAATACGTGCGCTTGTCCGGCATTGTTCGCCCCATCGACATTGATGCCGCCAACACCGTGTCGTCCTCCAAAGTCGCCGATGCAACGATTATGTACACCGGCGACGGCGGCATCGCGGATTCCAACAAAATCGGTTGGCTGGCCCGATTTTTCCTGAGTCCGATTTTCCCGTTCTAAACCGTTTCGGCGCTCTTTTGAGGATACCATCATGAACAGAACCACATTGATCGTCATCGCCTTCTGGCTGCTGAGCGGCGGCTGGGCGCATGCCGAACGTATCAAAGACTTGGCGTCGGTGGCCGGGGTACGCTCCAACCAGTTGGTCGGCTACGGCTTGGTCACGGGCCTGGACAAATCCGGCGACAAATCGTCCAAGTTCGCCCCGCAAACCTTGCGCAATATGATGGGCCAGCTCGGCCTGACCCTGCCGCCGGGTACCGATCCGAAAGCCAAAAATACCGCGTTCGTCAGTATTCACGCGGAACTGCCGGCCTTCGCCAAACCGGGTCAGAAAATCGACGTCACCGTGTCGTCCATCGGCGATGCCAAAAGCCTGCGCGGCGGCTCTTTGCTGATGAGCCCGCTGAAGGGCGCCGACGGCAAGGTTTACGCGATTGCCCAAGGCAATCTGGTCGTCGGCGGCCTGAGCGCGGGCGGCCAGGACGGCTCCAAAATCACCGTCAACAATCCGTTGGTCGGCCGAATTCCCAACGGCGCGTCGGTCGAACAAGTGGTGCCGACCTCGTTCGACCAAAGCGGCGATCTGGTCTTTAACCTGAACAATACCGACTTCACCACCGCCAACAACGTGGTGCAAGCGATTAACAAAGCCTTCGGCGCCGACACGGCCCGCGCCGTCGATGCCGGCTCGGTCAGCGTGCGGGCGCCGGTGGAAGCTTCGCAACGGGTCAGCTTTGTTTCGATGCTGGAAAACCTCGACGTCACGCCGGACGACGCGCCGGCCAAGGTCATCGTCAACTCCCGAACCGGCACCGTAATCATCAATAGCAAGGTCAGGGTGCAGCCGGCGGCGGTATCGCACGGCAGCTTGACCGTGACGATCAACGAAAACCCGCAAGTCAGCCAGCCCAATCCGCTATCGGGCGGCAGTACCGTGGTCACGCCGCAATCGCAGGTGTCGATCAAAGAGGACAAAAACCATATGTTCGTCTTCAACCCCGGCGTTTCGTTGGACGAAATCGTCCAGGCGGTCAACGGCGTCGGCGCCGGACCCAGCGACTTGGTGGCGATTTTGGAAGCCCTGAAATCGGCGGGCGCGCTACGGGCGGAATTGATCGTCATTTAAGTCTGACAGTGCTTGGGAGGTTGCCATGTTAAACGCGGATACCGCATCGGTTTATACCGACTTCGCCGGATTGGCCAAATTAAAACAAGGCGCGCGCGAATCGTCGCCGGCCGCCATCAAGGAAGCCGCCAAACAATTCGAGTCGCTGTTTCTGGGCATGGTGATGAAAAGCATGCGCGAAGCCAAACTGGCCGACGGCTTTGCCGACAGTCAACAGAGCAAGATGTACCAAGACATGTACGACCAGCAAATGGCCATGCATTTATCCGGCACCGGCGTCGGGCTGGCGGAAGTCATCGCTAAGCAGCTGAGCCCCAGGCAAGACAAGCAGGAAGACGAGCCAGGCCGTGTACTACAAGCCAGCGACTACTTGGATCGCGTCGCCGGCAGCGGCTCGGCCAACGGCAACCGGCAACCGCCGCGCGGCGGGCAAGCCGCGTCCAACGCGTTGGACGCCTCGGGACTGAGCAGCCTGGAACGCAGCCTGGCTCGACTGGAGCGTGACCAGTCCAACACCGCCGGACGTTGGCGCGACTTGGACTCGGCACCGGCCTCGTCGGACGTAATCGATGACGGCGCCACGCCGGCCCAGCAAACCTTTTTCAACGAATTGATGCCGCATGCCCGGCAAGCCGCGCAAAGCTTGGGGGTCGACGCCAAACTGTTGCTGGCTCAAGCCGCGCTGGAAACCGGCTGGGGACAAGCGATGGTCAAAAACGGCGGCGATAACAGCTACAACCTGTTCAACATCAAAGCGGATAGAGCCTGGCAAGGCAAGCAAGCCAAGGCAATGACATTGGAGTTCGACGGCGGCGTCGCCCAAAAACAGGTGGCCGGTTTCCGCGCTTACGACTCGTACAAAGATAGCTTTAACGATTACGTGGACTTCATCAAATCCAACCCGCGTTATGAACAAGCGTTGAAAAACGCCGAGAACCCGGCGCAATACATCCGCTCTTTGCAAAAAGCCGGCTATGCCACCGACCCCAAATACGCGGAAAAAGTCATGTCTATCTATCGCAGCCATGCCGGCGACAGCGCGGCGAGCGACACCAACGGTTAGGAGACCATCATGGGCTTGGGCATATTGGACACCGCATTATCCGGACTGACGGCGTTTCAGCGCTCGCTGGAAACCACCAGCAACAACATTTCCAACGTCAGCACCGAAGGCTACAGCCGGCAGCGCGTCGAAACCGCCACCCGTCGCGAGCAATATACCGGCTCCGGCTACGTCGGCAGCGGCGTCAGCGTCGTCAATATCACCCGCAGTTACGATCAGTTCATTACCGGCCAGGTCCGCTCCAGTACCTCGGCCTACCACGACGTCGATAGTTTTTATACCTTGTCCAGCCAAATCGACAACATCACCGCCGACGACACCACCGGTCTGGCGCCGGCGATGAAATCGTTCTTCGACGCAGTCGACACCGTCGCCAACGACCCCACCTCGATCCCGGCCCGCCAAACCTTATTGACGCAGGCCAGCTCGTTGACCCAACAGTTCAACACCTTGAATACCCGCTTCGGCGAATTGCGCGATCAGGTCAATACCAACCTGGAGACCGATCTCACCGAGATCAACGGGTATGCCAAGGCCCTGGCCGATCTCAACGTAAAAATCGTCGCCGACATCGGCAGGGCTTCCGGTCGAGAAATGCCCAACGATTTGCTGGACCAACGCGACTTGCTACTGAACAAAATCGCCGAAAAAGTCGACGTCAATTTCACCAGCCAAACCGACGGATCGATCAATGTCTTCATCGGCAACGGTCAACCTCTAGTATTGGGTAATTCCGCCTCGCAACTCTCTCTGCAGTCCTCCGCCACCGACTCGACTCACAAGGAAATTCTGCTGAACGGCCAGGACATTTCCGGTTTGATTTCCGGCGGCGAGCTTTACGGCAATTTGCGTTTCCGCGACCAAGTACTGGACCCGGCTCAAAAACAACTGGGCACGCTGGCGATGGGTCTGGCCACCGAGTTTAACAGCACCCATCAGGCCGGTTTCGATTTGAACGGCGACCCCGGCCTGGCATTCTTCGACCTCGGCTCGCCGGTGGTTCAGGTCACGCCGCACGCCGCCGACGACAACCTGCTGGCCACCGCCAGCTTCGTCGCCCCCAGTTCGTCGGCCAACCTGGATACCGGCTACCGGATCAGTGTCACCGGCACCAGCCCCAACGCCTATACGTTGACCAATCTGAGCAGCAACACCAGCCAAACCGGCCTGGACGACACGACGCTTGCCACCGCCGCCGCAGCCTTAGGCTTCAGCATCACGTTCAGCGGCGGTTCGCTGACCAGCGGCGATACCTTCGACCTCAGCCCGAGCTTTAACGCGGCCGGCACCTTGAAGGTGAACAGCGCGATCACCAATCCCAAACAAATCGCGGCCGCCAGCAGCAGCGCCGGCGTACCGGGCGACAACAGTAACGCGCTGGCGCTGGCCGATCTGGAAACGAAAACCTTGATGCAAAACGGCAAGGCCAGTTTCACCCAGGTCTACAGCCAGTTGGTGGCCGATGTGGGCTCGCAAACGCACGCGGCATCGGTCAACCGGACCGCGCAGGATACCTTGTTGAAACAGGCCTCCAGCGCCAAGGAAACCGTTTCCGGCGTGAATCTCGACGAGGAAGCCGCCAACCTGATCAAATTCCAAAACGCTTACGCAGCCGCCGCCAAGGCCGTATCGGTGGCTAGCACGCTATTCGACACCCTCATTGGAGCGGTCCGTTAGGAGAATTCACATGCGCATTTCCACGACCTGGAACCACCAGCTCGGCGTCGACGCGATGCTGGAACAACAGTCCAAACTCAGCGACACCCAACTCAAATTGTCGTCCGGCAAGAAATATCTGTCGCCGTCCGAAAATGCTCCGGCGGCGGTGTCGTTGATCAATTTGGAACAAAACATCAAAGAGAACCAACAGTTTCAGACCAACATCGGAGCGGCCCGGCAACGCTTGGAGTTGCAAGAGTCCAGCCTGGAAAACGCGACCAACGTGTTGCAACGCATCCGCGAATTGGCCGTGCAAGGTATGAACGACAGCAATACCGCAACCAATCGTCAGGAAATTGCCGCAGAAATCGATGAACTAAACAAACAGTTTCTGGGTATGGCGAACACCAAAAACGCTAACGGCGAGTATTTGTTTGCCGGCTACAAGAGCGACACGATTCCGTTCGATACCACCACTTACGCCTATCAGGGCGACGCCAACCAGCGCAGCATCGCCATCGGCCCCAGCCGGACCATAACCGATGGCGACGCCGGTGAAGCAGTCTTCGGCGTGTACTCGGCCGGAACATTGACGCCCGGCGGCATCGACAATGCATTTCAAGCCATCAACCGGTTATCTCAGGATCTGAAAGCCAATACGCCAAACAGCGGATCATTGGACGATATCGATAGAGCGATGGTCCGCTTCGAAACCACCCGCGCCTCGACCGGCGCGCGCTTGCACGCACTGGACGATCAGCAAAATTTGAATACCGACTACATCCTGGCCAACAAAACCACCGCGTCGGCGATAGGCGACTTGGATTATGCCGACGCATTGAGTAAATTCAGTCTGCAACAAACGTCGTTGCAAGCCGCGCAAGCCGCGTTTACCAAGGTGCAAAATCTGTCATTGTTCAATTACATTTCGTAGCGAAACACATCGGTTTGCCGCCCATCGAAGGAAACTCAGTTTTCTGTTCGCGAATCGAAGCGTAACGACCGGGACTTGGATATTGTCGGCCGCTTTCCGTTTAGAGCTTGCGTGCCGCGATCGCTTGGCTGAGCTGGTAAACCGCCATCGCATAGAGCGGGCTATGGTTATAACGGGTGATGACGTAGAAATTGTGCAAGCCTATCCATAAATCTTCGCCGATTTGCTGTTGGTACGCCAGCAGCTTGACCGCCTCGCCGGCGGGCAAACCGGCCGGCAATTCGACCCCCAACTTGCGCAGTTCGGCCGCACTGGTATCGGGCTTGACACCCTTGCTCAAGGCCTTTTTATACGCCTCTCCCGCAGCGTTGACCGGGTACGCGATCGGACCGCCGGGTTTCCATTGGTTGCTGGCAAAGTAGTTGGCGACGCTGGCGATCGCATCGGCCGGATTCGTCCAGATATTGCGTTTACCGTCGCCATCCAAATCCTTGGCATAGCTTCGAAAACTGCTCGGCATGAATTGCGGCAAGCCCATCGCACCGGCGTAGGAACCCATCGGCTGCAACGGGTCCATGCCCTCCTCGCGCGCCAAAACCAAAAATTGCTCCAACTCCTTCAGAAAGAATTCGCTACGCGGCGGATAGGCGAATCCCAATGTCGCCAACGCATCGATCACCCGGTATTTGCCGGTGTGCGCGCCGTATTTGGTTTCGACGCCGATGATGGCGACGATAATGTCCGCCGGAACCCCATATTGGTGTTCGGCTTGGCGCAACGCGGCTTCGTTATCCTTCCAAAACTGCACGCCACCGGCGATGCGGGCCTCGGTCATGAAAATTTCGCGGTATTGAAACCAGGGCTTGCCCTCCGCAGGCTTGGACATGGCATCGAGTATCGGCTGCTGGATGTTGACCGCCTTGAACAAACTCCGTAACTCCGTTTCGTTGAAACGATGTTGCTTGACCATCTGCTTGATGAAGCCGTTGAAGGAATCGGTGGTGGCAACTTCAGCCAGTGCCTGGCCGACGGCCGACAATAACAACAACATAAACGCGACTTTAAAATTCATAAACTCAGACAGAAAAAAGGAATAATTGGGGAATATTACGCGGTTTTTCCCGAGCGGACCGCTGGTTTATGGCGATCGCCTCAAACCGGCAACAACTTGCGATGAGTGTGTATCGACATCAGAATGCCGAAACCGGCCATCAGCGTCACCATTGAGGTGCCGCCATAACTGACCAAGGGTAGCGGCACTCCAACCACCGGCAACACGCCGATCACCATGCCGATGTTGACGAACACGTAAACGAAGAAGGTGAAGGACAAACTGCCGGCCAACAACCGGGAATAGGTATCCTGGGCTTGCACGGCAATGTAAAAGCAGCGGCTGATGACCAGTAGATACATCAACAGCAAACCGACGCAGCCAAACAGACCGAATTCTTCGGCGAAAACCGCGAAAATAAAGTCGGTGGAACTTTCCGGCAAAAAATCCAGCTCGGCCTGACTGCTGCCCAGCCAACCCTTGCCGTCCACGCCGCCGGAACCGATCGCGATTTTGGACTGAATAATATGGTAGCCGGCCCCCATCGGGTCGGCCTCGGGATTGATGAAAGTCAAGACCCGGCTGCGCTGGTACTCGCGCATGAAGTGCCACATGACCGGGGTCAGCGCGCCCAACACCGCCACGGCCCCCAACATGACCCACCACGACAGGCCCGCGAAGAATAACACCGCGGCCCCGGAACTGGCGACCAGCAGAGCCGTGCCCAAGTCAGGCTGCTTAGCGATCAATAGCACCGGCACCAACAACAATATCCCGGCCGCCAACAGATGCTTGGGTTTAGGCGGCAAGGCGTGCTCGGACAAATACCAGGCCACCATCATCGGCGCGCTGATCTTGGTAAACTCCGACGGCTGGAAGCGAAAAAAGCCCAAGTCCAGCCAGCGCTGAGCGCCCATGCTAATTTGGCCGATCACCGCCACCGCCAGCAACAACAGCACGCACACCGAAAACAAAGCGACCGAGAAAGTCTGAAATTGCCGGGGGTTGATGTGAGCCAGCACGATCATCAATACAATGGCCAAGCCCATCCGGCTGGCATGACGCACCAACATCGCCATTTCCTGCCCGCCGGCGCTGTACAAAATCACGAAGCTGAGCGCCAGAATCAGCAACAAACCGATGAACAGCGGGATGTCGATATGCAGCTTGCGCAGCAGGTTGCCAAGCAAGGACGGCGCTTGAAATTGTTCGTTGCGCATTTCGTTTCTCATGGCGAACTGTCCTTTTTCTGGTTCAGATAAGCATCGATAATTTCACCGGCGATCGGCGCCGCCACCGAACCGCCGTGACCGCCGTGTTCGGCGATCACCGCGACGGCGATCTGCGGATCGTGCACCGGGGCGAATGCGATGAACAAGGCATGGTCGCGCATTTTGAAGTCGATCGCGTCCTCGTTATATTTCTCTTCCTGTTTGACGGTAAACACCTGGGCGGTACCGGTCTTGCCGGCGATCTGATAATTGATGGCCTTGGCCAGCCGGCCGGCGGTACCGCGCGCGCCATGTACCACGTTAGTCATCGCCCGAATGACGTTCTCGACATTTTGCGGTTTCAGCGGAATGATCCGGTCGGCCTTGCCTTCGATCCGATCGGCATAATCGGCGCTGATGATGCTATGTACCAAATGCGGCGTAATGACCTTGCCGCCGTTGGCCAGCGTCGCGGTGGCGTGAGCCAATTGCAAGGGCGTAACTTGGGTGTAGCCCTGACCGATCCCGGTAATCAGGGTCTCGCCCGGAAACCAGGCCTGATTGCGGTAGTGGCGTTTCCAAGCCTTGGACGGCATCAAGCCGTCGATTTCGCCCACCAGATCGATACCGGTCTTGCGACCGAAACCGAATTTGTCCATGAACTCATGCATCTTATCGATACCCAGCGCCAGCGCCAGATCGTAAAAATACACGTCGCAGGATTGGGTGATCGCTTCGTTCATGTCGACCATCCCGTGTCCCCACTTCTTCCAGTCGCGGTATTTATGGTCGACGTTGGGCAACTTGTAGTAGCCGGGACAAAACAGCCGGTGGCCGAAATCGATGACGCCGTACTCCAGCCCGGCCAAGCCCAAAAACGGCTTGACCGTCGAACCGGGCGGATATAGTCCGCGTAGCGCCCGGTTGTACAAGGGCTGGTCCGGCGATTCCTGCAAAGCCTTGTAGTCCTTGCCGGAGATGCCGGAAACGAAGGGATTAGGATCGAAACCCGGCCGGCTAACAAAAGCCAACACCGCGCCGGTTTTGACTTCTATCGCCACCGCCGCGCCGTTGAACTCGACCAATGCGTCGTAGGCAATCTTTTGTATGTCGATATCCAGTGTCAGATAGATATTCGATCCTGCGACCGGCTCGACCGTCGCCACGGTATTGACCGCCCTGGCTTGAGCGTTGGTTTCGATTTCCTCGTAACCGGCGGTACCGAGCAGATGTTCCTCGTAGGTCTTCTCGATGCCGGTCTTGCCGATATGGTCCGTCCCGCGGTACATGACGGAAGGCAGGGTCTTCAACTCCTGCTCATTGATCCGCCCGACGTAACCGACCACGTGGGACGTCAAGTCGCCGTAAGGATAGTGGCGCACCAAGCGAGCGTAGACGTCGACGCCGGGAAAATACGGTCGGACGACCGCGAATTTGGCGACGTCTTCGTCGGTCAGATTTTGCAGCAAGGCCGTACTGGTAAACGATTTGTTGCGCTTACGCAGTTTTTGAAACGCCTCGATTTTTTCGTCGGGAATGTTCAGCAGTTGCTGCAGCCTCTTCAAAGTGTCGTCGAGGTTAGCAATTTGTTCGGGTATCAGCTCCAGGCTGTAAGTCGGCACGTTTTCGGCCAACATCCGACCCTTGCGATCATAAATGACGCCGCGCGTCGGCGGCAACGGCGCGATCTTGATGCGATTGTCCTTGGACAGCATCGCGTAATGTTCGTGACCGACCACTTGTAGGTAAACCAGCCGCACCACCAGCCCGATCATCAACGCGATAATCAGGATAAAGGCCGTGACGATACGACTTAGAAACAGACGGCTTTCCGCCAGCGGGTCCTTGATCGCGAATTTTCTGTCCATCGCCGGTCAGTCGAGGCGCGCCATGACCCGGATAAAGCGCAGCAGATAAAACACCAACGGCCAGACCAGCGCCCCGCTCAGTGCCGGATACCAAAACGACAACGGCAAGCGATTACCCGCCTTAATACTTTCGATCGCGAAAATCACGCTTTGCGAACCGAGCAGGCAAAACAGTACGAACAGGCATTGCTGAACCATCGGAAACTGTCGCAGCCGCCGGTGTTCGTTGATGCTGAAGTAGCAAATCAACGGATAAATCAACGCGTACTGCCCCAACAAGCGCCCGGTCAGTACGTCGGTCAACAGCCCTATCCACCAGGCGCTGAATACGCCGAAGCGTTCCGGCAGCGCGATCGACCAATAGATCAAAACCAACACCACCCAATCCGGATTGAACACTTCCATCCCCGGAAACAGCCCCATCACCCGCAGCACCATCGCACCGGCTACCGTGACGACAAAATAAATCAAAGCCAGCGCGTTATGGCCCGACATGTTTGGCATCCTTGGGTTTCGCGGCGACCGGCGCCGCTTGCTCGGCGACGTCCGGCTTGACCGGCTCGCCCAGAACGACCGGCGTCGAATCGCTCCAAACGATCAAAAACTCCCGACTCTTATCCAACTCCGCTTTCGGCGTGGCATAGATATTGGCGAACGATTTGTCCGGTCTAGCCTCGAATTTATCGACTACCGCGACCGGATAACCGGCCGGAAACACGCCGCCCAAACCGGACGTGACCAACAGGTCGCCGGGTACGATGTCGGCGTTATTCGCTAAAAACGGCAGATGCAGCCGGTTGGGTTGCCCGGTGCCGAAGGCTATCGTCCTCAGGCCGTTGCGATTGACTTGCACCGGGATCGCGTGATCGGGATCGGTGATCAACATCACTTCCGAGCTGGACGGCATCGTGCGGACCACTTGGCCGACAATACCGCTGGCATCCAGCACCGGCTGTTCGGGATGCACGCCGAAGCGAGAGCCCTTGTTGACGACGACGGTATGCTCGTAGGGCGCCAGTTTGACCGACACCAATTCGGCCACCAGCACTTGCTCGCCAAGTTGAAACGAATTCTCAAGCAACATGCGTAGCCGGGTGTTTTCCTTCTCCAGGGCCGCGAGTTTCAACAACTTGGCGTCGTTGACGAACTGCTGCTCCTTCAGCCGGCGATTCTCTTTTTGTAGTTCGACATAGGAAATCACCGAATCGGACAAATCATGGTAAGCGTCGATGGGCAGGCTGGCCAGCATTTGCAAGGGGTAGGTCGCCATCGCCAACAGCGAGCGCAGCATGTTCAAGCGTTGGCTGCGGTAATCGACCACCAACAGCGCAACCGAAAGCAATACCGCGACCAACAGACGGGTATTCAGCGAAGGGCCTTTGGCGAATAGCAGTTTTATGGCAAAACCTCTAGCGATTTTGAAGCGGCAATCCCGACGGAAAATAAAGGATTGCCGACAGGCCCAGTCCAACGATCCGCAACCGCCGAATGGTACCCGCTGAAACAAAAAAGACGGCGGGAACCGACATCACCGGTTAACGCCGTCCCTCGAACGACCGAACGCCGAGCGGACTATTCCAGCGAAAATGCCGAGGCGCCTCGGGCGTCCAGCATCTCCAACACCATGCCGCCGCCGCGAGCGACGCAGGTAAGCGGATCGTCGGCAATGTATACCGGCAAGCCGGTTTCCTCGGAAATCAAGCGATCGATGTCTTTCAACAGCGCACCGCCGCCGGTCAGGACGATACCTCGACTGGCAACGTCGGCGCCCAATTCCGGCGGGGTTTGTTCCAGCGCGACCTTGACGGCGCTGACGATACCGGACAAAGGCTCCTGCAAGGCTTCCAGAATTTCGTTGCTGTTCAATGAAAAACTGCGCGGCACGCCTTCGGCCAGATTGCGGCCGGTGACTTGCATTTCGCGAACTTCGCTACCGGGATAAGCCGCGCCGATTTCATGCTTGATTTTCTCGGCGGTGGCTTCGCCGATCAGCGTGCCGTAGTTGCGGCGCACGTAGCTGATGATCGCGTCGTCGAAACGGTCGCCGCCGATCCGCACCGACGCCGAATAGACGATACCGTTCAATGAAATGACCGCGACTTCCGAAGTGCCGCCGCCAATATCGAGCACCATCGACCCGTGCGCCGCATCGACCGGCAAACCGGCCCCGACCGCGGCGGACATCGGTTCCTCGATCAAATACACTTCGCGAGCGCCAGCCATCGCCGCCGACTCGCGAATCGCCCGCCGCTCGACTTGAGTCGAACCGCAGGGCACGCAAATCAGAATGCGCGGACTGGGCCGCAGCAGTTTGTTTTCATGCACCTTTTTAATAAAAAACCGCAACATGCGTTCGGTTACGGCAAAATCGGCGATCACACCGTCTTTCAAGGGCCGAATCGCGGTGATGTTACCGGGCGTGCGGCCCAACATATTTTTAGCGTCGGCGCCGATCGCGGCGATGGTTTTCTGGCCGCGGATCTTGTCCTCCTTAATCGCGACGACGGACGGCTCATTCAATACGATTCCCTGGCCCGGAACATAAATCAGCGTATTTGCCGTTCCCAAGTCGATAGACAGATCATTGGAAAAAAGGCCACGAATTCTTTTGAACATTAAACGGTATCCTAAATGCACACAGAAAATCCCGCTACTTTAACAATCAAGCGGGCGATAGGGCAAGATATAAAGTATCATAGATTTACCGATAAAACTTGGAGTTAGAAGATGTCGTTAACGGCTAATGACGTTAAAAAAATCGCCTATCTGGCGCGCTTGGGAATCGAGGAATCGCAGGTCGAACATTACGCCAAAGACCTATCCAACATGCTGGATTTAATGACCCGGATGGGGCAAACCGACACCGCCGGCATCGCTCCGATGGCGCACCCGCTCGACCAAACCCAACGCCTGCGTGCCGATACCGCCGTCGAGACCAACCAACGAGCGCATTTTCAAGCCATCGCCCCGCAAACCGAAGCCGGACTTTATCTGGTCCCGAAAGTCATCGAATAATTCCGAACCATGCACACGCTATCGCTAACCGAATTAGCCGCCGGACTGCGCGGCAAGCAATTTTCCAGCACCGAATTGACCCAGGTCTTTTTGGCTCGCGTCGGACGACATCAAGCCCTGAACGCCTTCGTCACGGTCAGCGAAGAACAGGCCTTGCAGCAGGCGGAAGCCGCCGACCGGCGCTTGGCCGCCGGCACGCCGGCGCCGCTGACCGGCATCCCGATCGCCCAAAAAGACATCTTTTGCACGCAAGGCGTTAAAACCAGTTGCGGCTCGAAAATGCTGGACAACTTCATCGCCCCGTACGACGCCACGGCGGTCGAACGCTTCAATCAGGCTGGCGCGGTGATGCTGGGTAAGTTGAACATGGACGAATTCGCTATGGGTTCGTCCAACGAAACCAGTTTCTACGGCCCGGCTCGCAATCCATGGGATACCGAACGGGTGCCGGGCGGCTCGTCCGGCGGTTCGGCGGTCGCCGTTGCGGCGAGGCTGACGCCGGCGGCGACCGGTACCGACACCGGCGGCTCGATTAGGCAACCTGCAGCCTTATGCGGCATCACCGGCTTGAAACCGACCTACGGCCGGGTATCGCGCTACGGCATGATCGCTTACGCGTCCAGCCTGGATCAGGGCGGACCGATGGCGCGTAGCGCCGAAGATGCGGCCTTGTTGATGCAAGTCATGGCCGGTTTCGACGGTAAGGACTCCACCAGCGTCGACCAGCCGGTACCGGATTACAGCGCCGGTCTGAACGACAGCCTGCAAGGTTTGAAAATCGGCCTGCCGAAACAATTTTTCAGCCCAGAACTGGACAGCCAAATCGCGGCGACGATTCAAGCCGCGATCGCCGAATACCAGAAACTCGGCGCGACGGTGCGGGAAGTGGACATGCCGAATCTGGAACTGGCGATACCGGCTTATTACGTGATCGCCTCGGCCGAATGCTCGTCCAACCTGTCGCGTTACGACGGCGTGCGCTTCGGCTACCGCTGCCAAAACCCAGCCGATTTGACCGACCTCTACATCCGCTCGCGCGGCGAAGCCTTCGGCGCGGAAGTCAAACGCCGGATTCTGATGGGCACTTATGCACTGTCGGCCGGCTATTACGACGCCTATTATCTGAAAGCCCAACAGGTGCGCCGATTGATCAGCGACGATTTCAAACGCGCTCTTAGCGAAGTCGACGTATTGATGGGACCGGTCACGCCGAGCACGGCATTCAAAATCGGTTCAAAAACCGACGACCCGATTCAGATGTATCTGGAAGACATTTACACGATAGCGATCAATCTGGCCGGCCTGCCGGCGATGTCGATTCCGGCCGGGTTCATAGCCGGCCTGCCCGTTGGCTTGCATATCATCGGTAACTATTTCGGCGAAGCCAAGTTGTTGAACGTCGGCCACCGCTACCAGCAGGTCACCGACTGGCACAATCAAGTGCCGAAGGGTTTCGAATAACAGGGGGCAATATGGCGCCGATCACGCAATTATCACAATTGGATCCTAACGGCACCTATAGTTACGCCGATTACCTGACTTGGCAGCTCGAGGAGTCGGTCGAACTGATCAAGGGCAAGATCATGGCCATGTCGCCGGCGCCGAGCAGAAAGCACCAAAGCGTATCGCTAAATTTTGCCGTCAGCCTTGGCAACTACTTTAAGCACAAGGATTGCAAACTCTACCCTGCGCCGTTCGACGTCAAGCTCTACGACCGCCGTAAATCCTTGCTTCAAGACCGCGAAGTTTTCAGCGTCATCCAGCCCGACCTGTGCGTGATCTGCGACAAAGACAAACTGACCGAACAAGGCTGCGATGGGGCGCCGGATTGGATCATCGAGATTTTATCGCCCGGCAACAGCCAAAAGGAATTGCGTCTGAAATACCAGCTGTATCAGGAAAACGGCGTGACGGAATATTGGACGGTTTATCCTTACGAGCAAGCAGTCCATCAATTCGTGCTCGATCAGAACGAAAAATACCAACTGCACGCCATGCACGCCGGCGACGAGATTGCCATCCCCTATTTATTCCCCGACCTGCAAATCGACCTGAACGACGTTTTTGCCGAATAGTTTTAAAGGAAAGCAACATGAGCTCACAATGGGAAGCCGTCATCGGCTTGGAAATCCACACCCAACTCTCTACGAAATCGAAAATCTTTTCCGGCGCGGCGACTGCCTACGGCGCCGAACCCAACACCCAGGCTTGCGCGGTGGATTTGGGACTACCCGGCGTATTGCCGGTATTGAACGAAGACGCGGTACGCAAGGCGGTAACCTTCGGCCTGGCTATTGATGCCGAAATCGCACCGCACTCGATCTTCGCTCGCAAAAACTATTTCTACCCCGACCTGCCGAAAGGCTATCAAATCAGCCAATTCGAACGACCTATTGTCGGCAACGGCCATCTGGATATCGAAGTCGACGGCGAAACCAAACGCATCGGCATCACCCGGGCCCACTTGGAAGAAGACGCCGGCAAATCGCTGCACGAAGATTTTCACGGCCTGACCGGCATCGACCTGAACCGCGCCGGCACGCCGCTACTGGAAATCGTCTCCGAGCCGGACATGCGTTCCGCCAAGGAAGCCGTGGCCTATATGCGCAAACTACACGAGCTAGTACGTTATCTGGAAATCTGCGACGGTAATATGCAGGAAGGCTCGTTTCGCTGCGACGCCAACGTTTCGGTTCGCCCCAAAGGCCAAGCCGAATTCGGGACCCGTGCCGAAATCAAGAACATCAATTCGTTCAAGTTTGTCGAAAAAGCCATCAATCACGAAATCGAGCGACAAATCGACATCATCGAAGCCGGCGGCAAAGTGGTCCAAGAAACCCGCTTGTACGACGCCAACAAAGACGAAACCCGCTCGATGCGCAGCAAGGAAGAAGCCAACGATTACCGTTATTTCCCGGACCCGGACTTGTTGCCGGTGATCGTCGAGGAAGCCCTGAAGGCTGAAATTCGCGCCACATTGCCGGAATTGCCAGGCGCCAAAAAGCACCGTTTCATCGAGCAATACGCGTTGGATGCGGAAAGCGCCGCCACGCTGACCTCATCGCGCGAATTGGCCGACTTCTTCGAACTAGTCGCGGCCGAATCCGGGGAAGCCAAGTTGGCTGCGAATTGGTTAACCGGCGACGTGCTCGGCGCATTGAACAAAGCCGGCTTGGAAATCGACGCCTGCCCGGTCAGCGCCGAACGCTTGGCTGGCCTATTGAAACGCATTGCCGACAACACCATCTCCGGCAAGACCGCCAAGCAGGTGTTCGACAAACTCTGGAACGGCAGCGCAACGGCGGATCAAATCATCGAACAGGAAGGCTTGAAGCAAATCACCGATACCGGCGCCATCGAAGCCATCGTCGACAAGGTCATCGCCGCCAATCCGGTACCGGTCGAACAATACCGGGCCGGCAAAGACAAGGCGCTGATGGCGCTGGTCGGCCAAATCATGAAGGAAACCCAAGGCAAGGCCAACCCCGCAGAAGTGAATAAAATGTTGGTTGCCAAATTAAAGGATTAAAACCGTCGATAGCGGGCATTTACCGAAGCGGTTTTGTCCGGCTCAGCGCTTCCGACCTTTCGGCGGCAATGACCCGAAATGACGCCGGCTCTCCAAGCCCGGCTCGCAGCGGAATGACTAGCTGCTTGCCGAAGCCGCCAACTCCGCTTCGACGACCGGCGGCAAACGCTTCGGCATCCGGATTCGCAGTTGCTTGTTGATGTGATACTGACCGAACACGACTTGGATATCCTTGATCGTCACGCCAAACTCCCTGGCCAAAAACCGGACCATGTGGTCGGTGGCCTTGCCGTCCTCCGGTGTCGCGGTAACGCTGATTTTCAGTTGAGCGCCCTTGGGTTTGCCGATGACATCGCGTTTGGCGCTCGGCGTGCCAAGCACGTTCAACACCAAGACATCCCCGTCCCAAGCGCAGAACGACACCGGTCCAGACCGCCCCTGATCTCCAGTCCCGCCCTGGCCTCGCGGATTCTTAAGTTTCGGATTTGCCATGTCACCCTTCGTTGTCGCCACGATATAGCGTAAATGTACGTCATGTCGTCGCGAATTCTAACAAAACACTCCGACAACAAAATGACGCAACCCGCAAAATAAAAACAACTCTTTGTTTTATAAAAACTATTTATTTATGGCACGCGAACTGCTTATATAAAAACAAAACATCTATCGGGAGAACCGCCATGAACACCGTCAACCACCCCAACAGCATTGCACTGACTACCTTTATGGACAACTTGAGCGGCGAGTTTATCGCTCAAACCGGTTACGGAGCTTACGTATACCTCAATCCGGTCGACATCGAACGCTTATTCCAGGATTACCGCCAACAAAACATGCCGATTCGCAACCTGGTGCGGCGACTGTTGAAAAACTTATAGAAATCACATCCCTTGCCGCAAGGCTCCATGCCGAGCGGCAAGGGATGGTCAGTTGGCGGCAACAACACTCCTAAGGCCCACGCTCCGATCACGGACCCATCCTGGAAAACCTGAAAAACTGTTGGCCGATCGACAATATCGACGACTGCCGAACTAACCCTAACGTTCAGTCGAACACTTGCCTAAGCCTTGTGCAGCCTGCCGCGACTAGCCTAATCGAGGCTAGTTTACACCGGTCCGGGTCATCGCCGCGCAATTCCGCCGACAATCGCCGTGTGGTATAGTTTCGACCGTAAAACTGCCCATCTGGGCAATGTCAAGCGAGATAGCCGCTCGATATAGTACGAAAAACTTGAACTGGTTCTCACGCTGAGATTAATACTAGACGGATCAATAGCCATTTCAAGCGCGACCTTACGATTTTGTAAGATCGGCCATTGCAGGCGATGCAGCCTTCCGGGCGATTACGCACTTGCCATGTATACGGTAGCTGGAAGCTTGGAGAACGGGTACCGTTCTTTTCCGGCCGGGTTTGTGAAAGCCCAGTCTCAGCAATACAGAACGAGAACATGATGAACCTGAAATATTTTCCGCTGATCGGCCTGCTGCTTGCCACCGCCACGCCATCCGCCGCCGACGTTGCCTCCCCGCTAAACTTGGCGCAATTGCGCCAAACCGCCGCCGATTTCGAGCACGGCCGCGGCATCAAACAAGATTACGGATTAGCTTTCGAAATGTATTGCAAGGCCGCGTTGGCCGGCGACAGCGAATCGGCTTACGGCCTGGGCTTTATGTATTTCAACGGTCGCGGCGTCAAACGGGATCTGCCGCTGGCCAGTCACTGGTTCAAACAAGCCGCCGACCGCGGCGACCATCACGCTCAAACCATGTTGAGCCGCTTCGGCGACGCTCCGGCCACCGAAGACCCAGCCTGCCACCCGGAACCGGTCGTGACGGTGACGGTAACCGACAACAACCCCAACCGGCAAATCGTCGAGGCCTGGGTCAATCAAATCGCGCCAGTCTACGGCATCGACCCGCAATTGGTGATGGCGGTCATCAAAGCCGAATCGGCGTTCAATCCGACCGCGCTGTCCGGCAAAAACGCCCAGGGTCTGATGCAATTGATACCCGAAACTGCGGAGCGCTTCGGCATCAAGGATGCTTGGAATCCGGTGCAAAACATCAAGGGCGGCACGGCTTATCTGCATTGGCTGTTGCGCCATTTCGAAGGCAAGGTCGATCTGGTTCTGGCCGCATACAATGCCGGCGAGAAAGCCGTCGAGCGCTATAAGGGCATTCCGCCTTATACCGAAACTCAGAACTATGTGAAGCAAATCCTGGCGTGGTATCCCAATGCCACCCACCCCATCCCGCCGCAGTCGCCGCAAAAAAATCTGGTCATCGAAGTTAAAACCTAATCGAATCCGCGCGGCTGCTTTACGCCAAGATTACGAATCGATTACCGGCCTCAACCGGTTCCCAACGACATACCCAGTTCCGCCGACGACAATCGCGACTTGGTCAACTCGGCAATATCGCCACATCCAAACCGCGCTCGACCAACCAAATCAGCGCTAGCCCTACAATACCGGTCGAGCCGTATTTCAAGACCCAAACCGGATAATAGCGCTGCCGGCTACCCCAATAGATCAACGGCAAAGCAACCGCGATAATCGCCAATTGCCCCAATTCGACGCCGAGATTAAACCCCAGCAAGGCCAACGCTTGCCCGGATTTCGGCAACGCCAGATCCAACAGCACGCCGGCGATGCCCATGCCGTGAATCAATCCGAAACCAAAGGCCAACCACACCCGGCGTTCGGTAAACCAGGCATAGATGTTGTTCAGCGCGGCGACCGCCACCGAAGCGGCAATCGCCGCTTCGACCCAACGACTAGGCAGCGCCAAATATTGCCAAACCGTCAACGCCAGCGTCAGCGAGTGGGCCAGCGTAAACGCCGTCACCACCGCCAACACATCGGTGCCAATTTCGGCGAGATTCCCCTTGCGCCGCCAGGTCAAACCGTCGCGCGCCAACGCCGCCGGCAATAGCAAACTCAACAAAAACAGCAGATGATCGTAGCCGGCCCAGATGTGCGTCATCCCCTCTTGGACAAACGCCGCCAGCTCAGGCCAGATGCCACCTTTGCCGGCAAGCTCGAAGGTCTGCGTCGGTTGCTCGGGACTAAACATCGCGCCGCGCGTGCCGCTGGGTGCAACTAGACTGAACAAGCCGCGATGGCGCGCGTCGAATTCGAAAAACCAGCGGTAATCGACCACCCATTGCCGCACGGTCGCCGGACAATCCACCCGAAAATCCAGTACCGCGTAACCGCCATCGCTGTGTTCGTCGACCCGCAAGCCCTCGCCGTCCAAGCGGCAGACCCGGCCGTCGCCGCTGATGTCCAAACGGCTTAACGCATGCGCCGTGACGGCATCGCCGTGCTCGCGCAACTCCCGCCAGGTAATGCGGCCGTCATCGTCCTGGTCCAGACCGACCGCTTCCTGCAAATCGCGTAGCGCCATGTCCCAGCGGCCGACCCAGCGTTCGCCGTTCCAGGTCAAGCTCAAATACGCATCGCTGGCCTTGTGCGCCGAAGCGGCGCAATTGCCGAGGATCAATATCAGAAATACGAGCCAGCGTCTCATGTCGCCCTCCCGGCGAGCTGTGCCGCCAGGTCCCGCAAACGCACATCTTCCAAGCCGGTTCGCGCCAAAAACGTCAATACGTCGCGAGCGGCGTCGAACTTGCCGGCCGCAATCGCCGCTTCCAGCAAGATACGGGCATCGCGCGGCTCGCGCTGCACTTGCCAATTGGCGGCGGCCAGCGCCAAAGCCTGTTCGGGTTCGCTATTCAATTGCAATTCAAACCGGGCTTCTTCGCCCTGGTGACTGGTATCGCCCCTGCGACGACTGTCGGCAAAACGCGCCGCCAGCGTCCGCCGGTGCCCTTCGGCTTCGGAATGCCCCAACTGCCGCTCCGCCAAGGCCAACCTCAACAACAAGCCGTCGGCGCGCTGCTCGCCGGTCAACAACTCAAGCACTTCGGCATAGCGCTGTCTATCCAGCAAAAAATCGGCAAAACCGGCCAATGGGTACGCACTCAACCGGCCGATAGCCAAGGCCCGCCGGTAGTGGCGTTCGGCCGCACCGGTATCGCCCAGCCGCTCCGCCATTTCAGCGAGCACGGTCCAGGCCCATTGCCTTTCGTCGGCCGACTCCGGGCCGGCAACCGACAACAACGCCGCCAAGCGCCGGTAAGCCGGTTCGAGCTGGCCGCTGTCGGCCAACACGGACTCGACGCACACCCGCCCGGACCAACCGGCCGCCAGGCGGCTGACGGTCAAACAGCTTTGCAGCGCCTCGGGATAACGTCCCTGCACCTGATGAATTGCCGCCTGCGTCAGCCAGGCCCCAATCAGCCTGGGTCTTAAAGCCAGCGCTCGCCGCAAATCGGCCAGAGCCGCCGAAAAATCGTGGCGATTCTGGGCCAGCACGGCGCGCAAGGTCAGAATCTCGGGAGACGGGTTAGCGCGAGCCAACGGTGCCAACACCGCCTCGGCACGGCCGAAATAACGCGGATCGGCCTCCGCCCGTCCCAACGCGATGTAACGCTCCACTAACTGCAAAGCCCGCGCCCGGTCGTCCGGCATCGCCCGCAGTTGTTCGCGCAACGCGCGAAGTTGCGCATCGCCGCCGCGCTCAGGCAGTACTTCCAAAACCCGATCGTCGTCCGCCGGTACGAAGGCTTGACCCAAGGCAATCGGTCCGAACGCCAGTAGCACCGTCAATAGTAAATGTCTCATCGATAGCTCCTGTTTGCATTCAAATTGGCTAACTATTCAACGCGAAGTAAACACACCCTCTCCCGACGGAGTGAGGGGATGAACACCTCAATGTCAGCTATGCCGTTCGCTGAGCGGCGTCGAGCGAAATCCCTGGCTTCGACTCCGCTCAGCCACCGCCTTATTTCGACTCCGCTCAGCCAACGCCTTATTTCGCTTCCAAAAACGATTCATGATCGTTGGTTAGCATCATGGGGGCGCCAAACTTCGGCGCCCGACCGACCAACGACTATTGCTCCGGGCAATTGGCCGCCGCCGAGGTCAAACTGTCGGCGCAACCGGCTTCGCCGGGATCGACGTGCCGACTTTGCCGGCCGCTATTGGCGAAGGCCACGTAGGGAAAACCCTCCTGATAATTTCGGTCGTTGGCGTTGACCCCATCGCCGACCCGGTTGTTGGGAAACGCGCCGAAACCGGCGCGCAGCACGCCGACCGCGACTTGCGCGGTGATGTCCAGGACGTCGTCGGATACCCGCCGGCCGTTCGGAAAACCCGCGCTATCGCCCGCCAGAAAACCCATCCGTTTACGCGCGGTCGCGGATGCGGGGGCGATGCCGGTGTTCAGCCTGAGTAAATCGGCGATCGGCCCGCGTTGCTCGCTGGTGCAGGCCGGACAAATCGGCGCCGAGTAAAACACCAACGGGCCTAAATCGAACGCCGGTTGGTCCGGATTGACGCGCGGCGGCGCCGGCACCGGCAGCACGCCGGCCGTCGCGGCATTAAGGACCCGCGCGATCAACGGATCAACGACGTAGGCGGCGTAATCGCCGTCTTGCTTGGGTTCGCTCATGCTGAACTTGTCCTTGTCGCCGGTACCGATCAGCAATTCGTTGACCAAAGGATTGCCCATCCGCTGAATTTGCGTATAAGCGTTGGCCAATTTGGGCCGGCCGCCGGGTTTTTCGGCATAGGATTTGGTACGCGGCCGCGATGTGGTGGCATAAGTACCGACGACCGCGAAAGCCTCGTTGGCGCCGTGCAATTTGCCGTCCTGGGTCAACATTGCGATCGGCAGTTCGATGGCGATAGCATTGACGTTGAAACCGGCCACGTCGTCGGGCGCGAAGTTACGCGCGTCGTCGGCGCTTTGCGCGTCGCTCAACACGCCGGCCACGCCGACTCCGGAAGCGCCGCTCCGAAAATTCAAGGTATCGAAGGCCGCACCCAAATCGATGTAAAACGGATCGTCGACGGTGCCGGCAAACACTTTAATACCGCCAGCCAAGTCGTAAATACCTTGTTTGGCCAGCGCCGGATAATCCGGCATCGTGCGCGGCCCGACGTTGGACGGCACCGCATAGAGTTTTTGCCCGCCGTTCAACTCGAGCACCTGACGGTTTTTACCCTTACCCTTGATCAGCGTCACCGTGTAGCTCTGCCGCAAGCCCAAGCCTTCCGAGCCCGGCCCATCCAACGCGGAAATCGCCGCCGGTACCAGCGGCGTGCCGGCCGGCAGCGGCACCGGCGAATTGAACGGTGTGTTCAGACCGTCGCCGATGCCGACGAAGCCGGTAAACACGCCCGGCAAGCGGGATTCGGTTTTAAAACGGAATTGCAAGGTTAGGTCTTCGTCGGCGTCGAAATCGTTGTCCACTTTCATTTCGTAGAGGATTTCCGGATCGAACGGAAAATAATTCGGGCCGTTGCTCGGGTCCAGCAAGGGATCGACATTCAAAATCATCGTGACTTTGCTGGGATCGTCGTAACTGACGAACGCAAACCAATCGGTGATGTCGGCCTTGGCATCCAGCGCGGTCAACGGTGCTTCGCGGTGGTTGGCGGCTTGCGTGGACGATGCGCCGCAGGCGAGCAACGTGGCGATCAGACTTAGGCTATAGCGATTTATCGATTTCATGGTCATGCTCCCAAACGTTTAAACAATGGCCGAGGTCATGCCGCCCCGGTTACGCGGTTGCGCCCAGCGGCCCAAGCCAAAAAACATCGCCGACGCCAGCAAAAGCATCGCGGTCGGCGGCTCCGGAACCGTCGCGGCTTGCGCGGCATCGACGCCGACGATATGAAAGTCCCAGGCCGACGTGCGATTGGCATCGACCAAATCGCCGTTGCCATCGACTAGCGAACCCTCGCAGAACTGAGCGTTACCGCATCCGAACACCTGGGTGAACCAGGGATCGGCATCGCGTAAAAATCCGTCGGCCAGCGCGCTGGAAACCGCCAAGTTGTCGTATTGCGTCAACGTGGCGATGTAATCGCCGGCCACCAAATTGGTCGTCAGATAGCTGTCGAATTCGCCGTAGCTCAGCGGCACGCCGTTCGAGAATGCGATTCCGCCGCCGTTGCCGTCGTCCTGTTCGGCCAGCAGTTGACCGCTGGCGTCCCAAAGCGTCAAAATCGGATCGAAACCGCCCGTCAGCCACGACGCCGTAAACAACGTGACGTTGCCGGGATTGGCGATACTGAAATCGAAGCGGACCACCGAGTTGTCCCGGCTGAAATTGCCGGCAAAATCGAAATCGGCGGCCCCGGCCGGCCCGCCGATCAGGCAGCCGCTCAGGATCGCCGCGTAGAGTTGTGTTTTCATAGGAATGTCCTCGTCATGGGTCAAAATGCAAGCCTCTTCGGCGACCAACCGCGCTAACGCGCATCGGTGCCTGGCCTGCAATGACTACTACGGGGACTCCGCTGATTTGGATGCAACAGCGGTGATAAATTTTTGGATAGCGCCGGCTTATGGCCGTACGGGAGACAAAAACGCCGAAATTTCCCGGCATTTGCCGCCCTCCGCGCGATACGCCGATGCGATGAGTTCATCGCGACTGCCGAAGCCAACTTGGCCCCGCTGCATCCAAACTCGGACGAATGGCGTATAGCACTTATAACCACCACGACGGCGACATGACCGAAACCCACCCGATTCCCGACCTCGATGCCAACATGGCCGCCGATACCGCGTTGCGGCAAGCGTTGGCCGGCATCGTCGATCAAGATCAGGCGGCGCTGGGAATCTTGTACGACGCGATGGTCGAGCAGGTTTACGGTGTGGCCTTGCGTATTCTGAAACAACCGGCCAGCGCGGAAGAAGTGGTGCAGGACACCTTCTGGCAGGTCTGGCGGCAAGCGCCGCGCTTCGATCCGGAACGCGGCACGGTCAAGGCCTGGGTCCTGACCATCGCGCGCAGTCGGGCCTTGGACTTGCTGCGCCAATTCGACTCGGACCTGACCGACTTGGAACCGGAAGCATGGGCGGCGATCGAAGGGCCAGGCGGGCAAGCACCGATCGACGTGTTGGCCGCCACCCAACAAGGCCATCGCGTGCATGCCGCGCTCGCCGCCCTGGACCCGATACCCCGGCAATTGGTGTCGCTGGCATTTCTGCGCGGGCTGAGCCACGAGGAAATCGCGCAGTGCAGCGGTTTGCCGTTGGGCACGGTCAAGTCGCACATCCGTCGAGCCTTGCTCGGCATGCAACAGTCTTTATCGATCAACCTAGGCGAGGATTATCGCGAATGACCGACAACCCACCCCGCAAGCCCACCGACGCCGCCGAGCCGATTGCCGCGCAACTGCTGGACGCGCTGACGCCGCTGCCGGTCGCCGCGCCGCAACGCGAAGCGATGCGTCAAGGTTTGCTGACCAAAGTCGCCGACAGTCTGGCGAGTCACGCCGGTTTGTTGACGGTACGCACCCGCCACGGCGTCTGGCGGGATTTGAAATCCGGCGTGCGTTACAAAACCCTGTGGGACGGGCCTCGAGGCGGATCGGTGTTGATTGACTTCGCGGCGGGAGCCTCGCTGATGCCGCACCGCCATAACTGGCTGGAGGAAGGAATCGTACTGCACGGCGAATTGACGATGGACGACCTGCGATTGGGCCAATTCGACTACCATGTGTCGCCGGCCGGCAGCCGGCACGGCGCCATCCATTCCGAAACCGGAGCGCTGGCCTTTCTGCGCGGCACCTCGCTCGGCGATACGCCCGGCGTGATCCGGGAAGTCTTGGGCGGCCTGCTGCCGGGCGCGGACCGCTCGCAAAGCTGTTACCTGAATTCGGCGGCGGACTGGCGCGAACTGGCGCCCGGCATAGAACAATGGGTGCTGTATCGCGACGGCGAACTGGAATCCAGTTACTACCGCTTCGCCCCCGGCAGCCGCATTAGCGGTCATGCTCATCCGATCGATGAAGAGTGCATCCTGCTATCCGGCGACCTGTATTTGGGCGACATTTTGCTGCTGCCGGGCGACTATCAGATGGCGCCGGCCGGCAGCCGGCACGGCAACGCCGAATCCGAGTCCGGCGCGCTGCTGTTCGTGCGCGGCGCGCCGTGCGAACGGTAAAACATCGGCTAAGCGTCGTCCGGCATCGCGTTGTCCGAGCGTGATTCGACGAACTCGCCCGGTTAAGCGCTTACACCGGCTCCAGTGCGAACGCCGCCAGCGCCGAGGCATCCAGCGTGTACAACCGATAACTGCCGTCGGTGGTCAACACCGAAACGCCGAGTTGCTCGGCAAACGCGGCCTTGCCTTCCGCGCTACAGATTCCCAACAATTGCGCCGGGGTAAAACCGTGGCGGTAAATGCTGCTGGCATCTCGGCCGTAAACGCCGACATCGCCGATCACCAGGCCGGCGGCGTGGGTTAACGCCGATTGCACCGGATCGTCGCAAGTCCCTTTCTGCACGACGAAATCGAAGGTCGCGAAGTTGTGCGGATGGTAGGCCCGGAATGCCACTTCGATGTTGGCATTCGGCGGATACGGCACGAATCCGCAACAATTGCTGGCCACTTCGCTGCCGTTAACCTTGATTTGGTAAATTTGCGCCTCGCAACGTTGATTGTCGATCCGCGCGTTCATCCGATAAGCGGACGCGCTGCCCGGCGCGCTGAGTTGGACATAAGCGTCGGGCGCATCCAGCGACGGCGCGAAACTCGCATAGTCCGGCACTTGGAATAACTGGCGCGGGATCGCGGTCAGTTTGTTGCCGTTAACGTCGAACAATTCCAACGTGAATTCGTACAAACCGTCGGCAAATTTGGCCGAATCGAAGCTGACCGTGACGGTGTTCTGATCCCACAGCGGATTCAATTCCGGCGCGCTGACCGGCGCCGCGCTGGGATAGGCCGGCGGAATCACGAACAAATCGTCATGGCCGTTTTTCGTCACCGGCCCCAATTTGAAGCTATTGACACCGATGTGTTTATGCAGCGCGGCATCGAAGAATTCGTAGGTATAGGATTTGTAAAGCGCCTGACCGCCGTGCAGCGATGCCGGCAACATCGGCGCGGCCGGCGACAGATCGGCGTTGCGCAATTTGCGATAGTTCCAGCGGTAGTAATACATGCCGTTGCTCGGCAAGCCGCTACCGAACTGCACGACAAAACTCAATCCGCCGCCGAACGGCCGCCGGAACTCGCCGACCGGATTCGGACTGGCCCACACCGACACGTCGCTCAAGCCGATCCGATTGAAGTTTTTGCCCTGTACCGGCACATTCAGATCGGTTTGCTGAATATGCACGACGCTGGCGCTGCTGCCAATGGTTTTGATCCAGACGATGTCGCCGTCGACCACGTCATTGCATTCCCAACGCACGCGCGGGTCGGTGATCCGCACCGTCAGCGAGCTGCCGCAGGCGTAATTCCAGTAGGTATGGCACGGAATTGCCGGTTTATAGACCGTAGTCCAAACGCCGTCGATCAGATATTCCACCCACAAATAGATATCCGGTTGATCGCCGTCGTCCCAATACCAGTATTGGGTTTCGAAGCCGCCGTTAAGGTCGGTGTAGGTCAGCGCAATTTCGTCGCAACGGTAAAAATACGGCCACAACCAGGGGATGCCGCAAAAATAAGGGTGGAAGACCGGAAACTGCTCGACCAGCACGCCGCGGATTGCCTGTGCATTGCCCGACAACAGCCGCTGGCTGACATTACTGTCCAAGACGGCCGCCAAACGCTCCGATTGCGCCAAGGTGATGCGGCTGGACCAGTCGCGGCGCAGTTCCGATACCGCGCCGAATGCGGGCTTTTCCACCGGCGGCAAGGGCTGCGGATTCAAGGCGACCGCGCTCCAGTCCGGACCGGGTTCCGGCACCGGGATAGGCCACTGCGGTTCGACGATGATTTCCGGAATTTTCAAAATCACCCAGTCCGGAATCCGGTCTATCCACCAGCGAACTCTGTCCACTTCGCAAACGTGTACCCGCGCGTTGCAGATACCGCGATCCTGAGTCAGGTCGCCGATGCTGAACTGTTTGATGACCCGACCGCGTATCCGGCACATGCGCAAGCGCCAGAACGACGCGACGAAGTCGGGAATCGTCAGCGCCAGCCAACCGCCGCGCGGATTGGCAACCAGACTCGCCTCGTAGGGCTTGAATTTTTCCAAGGCCGCCAGCGTGGTCACCGCGTCGATGCGACCGTCCGCCGCCGGGGCGATCAACAGCCGCAATTCCCGAGGATTCTTGTCGGGCGTTTTGAGTTCGAGCTGGCCTTTTTGGACCGGTGCCTTTTCCAGCAAGCGTCCGCCCCGCGAGAACAGGAAGCCGACCAGCGGGATTTCCTGGCACGGCGCCTTTTCGAAATTGACCTGCAATTGCATTTTTTCATTGGACTTAGCCATTGTCGTACCCTCGTCGTAAACATGGTCGGCGGCCGGGTTCGTTGGGCGAACCGGCCGGAACGCGGCGTGAACGAGGCGGAGAAAATGGCCGATGGCCACCAACAACGACGGCGGCCGGCGCGCCAACGAATTGGCGTTTTGTGGCGAACTGAAAGTCCGGTATCGGAGAGCACCCCTGCCTCGATTCTACCCGGTACGACTATAGAGAGCGGAGAGTGGCGCGGCTGTTAACTAATACCCGGCCGGCGAGGTGGATTTTCACAAGCGCGGATTGAGGGCGAACGGCCGAACCCGGTGGGTTCGGCCGGTTGGGGATTTATCCGGCGCCTTCGGCGTCGGCGTGCTGGAACTGCATCCGGTGCAGTTTGGCGTAGGCACCGTCGCGGGCCAGCAACTCGGCGTGACTGCCGCGTTCGACAATCCGGCCCTTGTCCATCACCAAAATCACGTCGGCGGCCTCGATCGTCGATAGCCGATGCGCGACCACCAGCGTGGTTCGACCCTGTATCACCCGGCTCAACGCGGCTTGAATGTAACGTTCGGACTCGGTATCCAACGCCGAGGTGGCTTCGTCCAAAATCAAAATCGGCGCATCCTTTAGCAGCGCCCGCGCCAAGGCCAGGCGCTGGCGTTGGCCGCCGGACAATTTGACGCCGTTTTCGCCGATCTCGGTATCCAGACCTTCCGGCATCCGCTCGATGAAATCGGTGGCGTAAGCATCGCGGGCGGCCCGCTCGATCGCCGCGCGGTCGGCGCCCTGCAACGCGCCGTAGGCGATATTGTTGGCGACGCTGGCGTTGAACAGCGTGACATGCTGGGTCACCAGCGCAATTTGCCGGCGCAGACAGCCCAGTTGATAGCGTTTCAACTCCACGCCGTCGATCAGGATCTCGCCCTCGCTATAGTCGTAAAAGCGCGGCAGCAGATTAATCAAGGTACTCTTGCCGCCGCCGGACGCGCCAACCAAGGCTACGGTCTGGCCGGGTTCTATGGTCAGGTCGATGCCGCCCAGCGCAGGCACCTCGGCGCCGGGGTAACTGAAGCGCAAGTTTTTGAACTCGATGCGGCCTTGAACTCGCTCGGTTTGGTAATCCCCGCCATCCCGTTCCAACGGTTCGTCCAACACTTCGAACAAGGATTCGGCGGCGGCGATGCCGCGCAGAATCTCGGAATTGGCGTCGCTGAGTTGGCGGATCGGCTTGGGCAACAAAATCGCCGCCATGAAAAAGCCGGCGAATTCGCCCGGCGTCGAGTCGCGCATTACGATCAAGGCCAGATAAACCATGCCGGCCAGCGCGATCGAAATCAACAACTGCATCAACGGGTTGTTCAGCGACACCGTCATGATCAACTTACGGTATTGGCGGCGATTTTCCAGGCTGGCGTCGCGAAAGCGGCGGCGCTCGTAATCTTCGCCGCCGAAACTCTTGACGATGCGATTGCCGGACACCACTTCCGAGGTAATGTGAGTAATATCGCCGACGGTGTCCTGCATGTTGCGGCTCAGGCGCTTCAAGCGTTTGCCGACGTAGCGCACCATCGTCGCGACCACCGGCGCTATCGCCAGGAACACCAACGACAACTGCAGATTGGTGTGCGCCAGATAGGCCAACAAGCCTATCGCGGTAAAGCCTTCCCGCACGAAGGAACGGATCGAATCCGAGGTAGCACGGGTGACTTCGCCGATGTTGTTGGTGATCCGCGAAATCATGTAACCGCTGTTATGGCTGTCGAAATACTGCACCGACAAACCGGTGTAATGATCGAAGATGTCGCAGCGCAACCGGTGTATCAAGTTGCCGGAAATCCGCGCCAGATAATAGTTGCCGAGGAAGGAGCCGACGCCGCGCACTAGAAACAAGCCGACGAACAGTAGCGGCAGGTATTCGATACCGGTGCGGTCTTCGCGATTGAAACTGTCGATGATGCGCTGCACGATCATCGCCAGGGCCGGCTCGGTCGCGGCGTAAATCGCAAAGCCGAACGCGCTGACCAGAAACATCCGCCAGTACGGCAACACAAAGCGCATCAAGCGCTGGTAGACTTGACTGTCGGTCATGGTCTGGCGTGATTTCTGTGACTTGCTCAATGCGGTTTACCTTTAAAATAACGGCTTTATTATCGACACAACAATGCATGCCGGCGCCCGAACCGCTCAATATACAACCTAAACGCATTTTGGTGATAACGCTGCGCTATCTGGGCGACACGCTGTTGACCACGCCCTTGCTCAGCGCGCTAAAGCAGGCATATCCGGACGCGGCCATCGACGTGCTGCTGTCGCGCGGCAACGTCGGCATGCTGGAAGGCAACCCGGACGTGAGCGCACTGATTCCGGTGCCGGCCAAACCCAAGGTTTTCGAATTATTGGCGATTCTGGCTCGATTATGTCGCCGCTACGACTTGGCGATCTCGACTCAGACCGGCGACCGGCCGACGCTGTATGCCTGGGCGGCCGGCAAAGTCCGTTTGGGCTTCGTACCGGAGCAAACCGGCAAGGCTTGGTGGAAGCAATGCTTGCTGACCCGCTGGCTGGTGTTCGGCGACGATTACGGCCATGCGGTGCTGGAAAACCTGAGATTTTGCGCGCCCCTCGGCATTCCGCCGGTATTCCGGCTGACGCCGCCCTATTCCGAGTCATCGTTCGACTTACCCACGGATCTAGCGAACCAAGCCTATGCGGTACTGCACATTCAACCGCAATGGCGCTACAAGGCCTGGCCGCTGGCGCAGTGGCGGCAACTGGCTGAATTTTTAGCCGATCGCGGCTATCGCATCGTATTAACCGGCAGCGGCCAGCCGGCCGAGCGCCAGGTCTTGGCGGAATTCAAATCCGGCCTGGCTTGCGATGTCTTGGATTTGAGCGGTGGTCCAAGCCTGGCCGAACTGAGCCGGCTGATCGGCAACGCTGCGTTGTTCGTCGGCCCGGATACCGGCATCACCCATTTGGCCGCCGCGACCGGCGTGCCGGTATTCGCGCTATTCGGGCCGACCGACCCCGGCAAATGGGCGCCCTGGCCGACCGGTTACGCCGAAAACAGGCCGCCGTTTGCCAAGTGTGGCTCCGGCCAAGTCGGCAACGTGCATCTGATTCAAGACGCCGCGCCGCGCGCTTGCCTGCCCTGCCAACTGGAAGGTTGCGAGCGCCGCCGGGATAGCCGCAGCGACTGCCTGGAACAATTGCCGGCCGAGCGCGTCATTGCCGCAATCGACGCCGACTGGAGCAGCGAAGCCGCGACCATCGTCCGGCATCACGAGAACAATCGGATGTGTTTTGACGTAAAACCGTCGATAATCGTCCCTTAGCCATGACTTTCGACTTTTGCATGACCGAATCGCCGACGCTCGACCGCATCCTGGTACTGAATGTCAAAGCCTTCACCGGGCGCCGCCAATTCATGGAACGCCAATTGGCCGAATTCGGCTTGAGCGCCGAATTCGTCACGGACTGGGATATCGAGGAATTGACCACCGAGATGCTAAGTCAAACCTTCAGCACCGATGGCCTGACGCCGGGCCAACAATCGTGCGCGTTAAAGCACGTCGAAGCCCTACGCCGCATCGCCGCCGCCGGTGACCGCCACGCACTGGTATTGGAAGACGACGCGGTGTTCAGTCCCGACTTCCGGCTGGGCATAACGCGGGCTCTGCAACAAAGCGAGCGGTTTCCAGGCCACAAGGTCATTTACATCGGTTCCGGCGGCAATTTTTTCACGCCAAAAAGCCAGCGCCGCCCCGGCCAGTATTTGTACCCCGGCCATCGCGGCCGCTTTGCCGATTCGTACATCATCGACTCCGCCACCGCGCAAAAACGCCTGAATTGGATTACCGAAAATCGTATCGCGCAACCGATCGACAATCAGTTCGAGACCATCGACAAGCAATTAGGCATTCAAATCCTATGGCTGGAAGAGCCGGTCGTCGAGCAAGGCAGCAAGAACGGCTTGTTTCGAAGCGCGTTGGAAAGCGATCCGCCGCCGTTGCTGAAAGGTTGGCTATTCCGCTGGGAAAAACTCAAACGCAAATATATTTATCAACTGTGGCGTTAACTCCATGACTCACGCTTATTCCGACACCGCGCTGAACGTCAGCCGCGGACTGGCGATTTTCGCGGTCGTCGCGGTACCGATGTCCACCGCCGCGACCAGCATCGCTTGCGTGGCCATGCTGGCGGCTTGGCTGGCTTCCGGAAAGGCCTTCGCCACGCTGCGGCAATCGTGGCGGCATCCGCTGGGCAAAATGATTGTCGCGTTTTACGCCTGGCTGGTCGTCGGCACCTTTTATGCCGACACGGACTGGCCGGCCAAACTGCAAACCCTGTCGAGTTGGAAGAAACTAGCTTACGCCTTTATGCTGCTGGGCCTGTTTCAATCGCGGCGCTGGCAACAAAGCTTCGTCTATTATTTCGTCGGCGTTATGGCCGTCGCCGCTATCGTCGCTATTCCACTATGGGCGACCGATTGGGTGGTGCGTAGCGGCCGCGGCGCCGGCATCTTCATGACCAATCATTCGACGCAAAGCATGGCGTTCACGGCCGCGCTGCTGGGTACGATATTTGTGTTGCACGAACCACTGTCGCCGCGCTGGAAAATCGCGGTCTGGAGCGCCGCCGCGCTGTTCGTGTTCAATATTTTCTTCGTCAGCACCGCCCGTAGCGGCTATCTGGCGCTGCCGGTCGCGGCGGTGTTTGCTTTCGGCTCGCTGTACGGTTTTCGGAAATTGCCGTATTTCATCGGTGCGGCGGCGGTCGCGGTTGCACTGTTCGTCGCGACCTCCGACACCGTGCAACAGCGGATACAGGTCACGCTGGACGAACAAGCCCATTATCAAACCAGCGCCAGCGAGACCTCGATCGGTCTGCGAGTGGTGTTTTACCGAAATACCTGGCAATTGATCCGCGAGCATCCCTGGCTGGGCTATGGCACCTCGGGTTTCAAACCGGCTTACGAGCAAGTGGCGAAACTCAACGGTCAGGGTTGGCACGCGATGAGTACCGGCGACCCGCACAACCAATATCTGTTTATCTGGGTCGAAAACGGGATTTTCGGCGTACTGCTGTTTTTAGCCTACATCGGCGTCGGCTTGCGGGAAGGCTTGGCGAATCGGCCTTACGGCGCGATCGCCGCGAGTTTTTTGGTGGCGATCAGTGCTTCCAGCCTGTTCAATTCCCATTTCAAAACGTTCGCCGAGGGCTATCTGTTGGCGTTCTTTCTGGGCGCGTTGCTGAGCCGACCGGCCGAGCTTGACGATGCTTAGCGTCATCGTCATCACCAAAAACGAAGCCGGCCATATCGGCCGCTGCCTGGCCTCGGTGGCCTGGGCCGACGAAATCGTCGTTCTCGACTCGGGCAGTAGCGACGACACTGTCGCGATAGCCCGGCAGTTTACCGACCAAGTGTTCGTGACCGACTGGCCCGGCTTCGGCCCGCAAAAGCAACGGGCCTTGGATAAAGCCTCTCACGACTGGGTGTTATCGCTAGACGCCGACGAAGAAGTCGGCCCGGCCTTGGCCGAGGAAATTCAACAGGCCATCCGGCAAAATGCTATCCGAGGCTTCGAAATTCCCCGGCTGTCCAGCTACTGCGGCCGGCCGATTAAACATAGCGGCTGGTGGCCGGATTATGTCTTGCGATTGTTCCGGCGCGACGCGGGCCGATTCAGCAACGAGGTAGTTCACGAACGGGTCGAAGTGCAAGGCCCGATCGGCCGTTTGAACCAACCGTTGTTACACGAGGCTTTCGTCGATCCGGAAGAGGTACTGCACAAAATCAACAGTTATTCGACGCTGGGTGCCGAGAAACTGTTCAAAGCCGGCGCGCGCGCCAGCCTTGGCAAGGCCATCGCCAAGGGGCTGTGGACTTTTTTCCGCGGCTACGTGCTCAAGGCCGGCTTTCTCGACGGCCCGCAAGGCTTGATGCTGGCGATTTCCAATGCCGAGGGCGCGTATTACAAATATCTGAAATTGCGGGAACTGCACCGCTTACATCGATGAACGGTCTGATTTCGGTCATCGTCGCCACCTACAACTGGCCCGAGGCACTGGATGCCTGTTTGGCCGGTTTACTGGCGCAATCGGACAGTCAATTCGAAATCTTGGTCGCCGACGATGGCTCGCAACCGGAAACCGCCGCTCGGATTGCCGCATGGCAAGCCGTTGCGAGCCGGCCGATCCGCCATGTGTGGCACGAAGATCGCGGCTTCCGGGCCGGAACGATACGTAACCGGGCGGTTGCGGTCAGCCGGGGCGATTATCTGCTGTTCGTCGACGGCGACTGTGTGACTTTGCCGGACTTTGTCGCCCGCCACCGCCAACTCGCCGAAACCGGCTATTTCGTGCCGGGGAACCGCTGCCTGCTGAGTCAGGCTTATACCGAGCAGGTGTTAAGGCAAGGCTTGCCGTTACACAGTCGAAGCAAGGCGTATTTCTTGGTGCAACGCCTGTGCGGCCGGATCAACCGCTGGCTGCCCTTGCTGTATTTGCCATTGACCGCTTGGCGCTACGCGCGCGCCGAACATTGGCAAAACGCGATGACTTGCAATCTGGCGGTCTGGAAAGATGACTTTTTCAGGGTGAACGGCTTCGATGAAATCTACGAAGGCTGGGGGTACGAGGATTCGGACTTGGTGATCCGTTTGCTGCACTGCGGCATTCGCCGCAAGGAAGGCCGCTTCGCGGCACCGGTGCTGCATTTATGGCATCGCCAAAACGACCGGAGCCGCCACGACCAAAACTACCAACGACTGTTGGCGCGAGTCGCCGACCCCGCTGTGATTCGAGCCGAACGCGGCGTAGGCGACACCTTTGAATTACAAACGACTCCGGCCGCCGTGCAAGCGGGTCAATAGCACCGCTTCGTCGCGCGTCAAGCCGCAATCGCGCACTAAATCCTCGACGCCGACACCCCGGCGAATTTTCGCTATCACATCTTCGTAACCTTGGGCGGGACGCTCAACGGCTTCGGCCACCGCCGGCGTGTCCAGGGCGGCTCGCGGCCGCTCGGCAACCCGTTCGGCGATACTATTCAGTCTGGCGTCGGCATTCGCCAAGCGCCGGTCTACCGCAACCGCCGCCGAACACAATCCGGCCAAATCGTCGTGGTTACGCTGAATCTGCGCCTCCAGCAAACCATAGGCTTGCCTGAGCTTGCGGTGGTCGTGCAACAACCGGAGCATCAGCAACAACATCGCGACGACCGCTACGGTCAAAGCCCAAAGCAGATATTCGCTCATCACACTCTTTCGTCTATGTGTTCGGCCGGTTGTCGGTTTGGCGGCAATTTGGGCTTGGTCGGCGGTTGTTGCCGTTGCTCGCGACGCTGGCGCTCGTCGCGCTCGACCCGAGGAACGACAATGACCGGCGGGTTGGGACTAATCGGAGTGATTTCAGTCATGGCCAGCCTCCCGAGGCTGCAATGCTATTCGGTAACGATCGCCGCCGGTCCTTACCGACTAGGCGAACTAGAACATGTCCAATTCGGCTTTTTCGTCGTCGCTGAGGAATTTGTTCAAATCGACCAAGATCAACAACTGGTTGTCGCGGCTGGTGACGCCCTGGATGTATTTGGAACTCTCTTCGTTACCGACATTCGGCGCGGTCTCGATTTCGGAGGCCCGCATCTCGACGACTTCGGCAACGCTATCCACCAAGATACCGATGATGTGTCGGTCGGTTTCGATGATGACGACCCGCGAGGCGTCGTCGGTTTCCTTGGACGGCAGACCGAACCGGTTTCGGGTGTCGATAACCGTGACGACATTGCCGCGCAAATTGATGATACCCAACACGTAGGACGGCGCGCCGGGCACCGGAGCAATTTCGGTTACCCGCAGCACTTCCTGAACCTGCATCACGTTGATGCCGTATTTTTCGTCGCCCAGGCAAAAAGTCACCCATTGCATGATCGGATCGCTTTGTTTTCTATCTTCGCTCATGTTGTTCCATCCGGATTGATTACTGAGGTTTGCGGTGCGGCACCAATTGTTTGACGTCGACGATCGCGGTCAATTCTTCGATCACGGTGCCTATCAGCCAAGGGCGCTTGCGCCTGACCGTTCGCCACCGAACTTTTTCCGGTTTCAGTTTGCCTATCGACAAAATTTCGTCGCAAGCCAGACCCCATTTTTTATCTTGAGTCACCAACACGCACTTGAACGGCCGTTCCTCCAAATTGCGTTGCTGACCACGCGTCTTGCCGAACACCAATTGCCCGGTGTCGAGCACGCCGATCCGGCTATCCTGATCGTCGAGCAATCCCAGAAACCAGGAGGGCTGGCCCGGAATTTTACCGGGTTTGCGTTCAAGGCGGATGGTTCTGGCCAAATCGACCAGCGGCGCCGCCAATATCAATTGATCGACCTTGAAAAACAAAGCCTGGAATTCAGTCAGCGCCCAATCGGGCATTACCGTCAATGCCTGAAGTTTAGCCGGATTTTCTAGCGCGACAAGCGCGGGCTCCGGCAAGTGAATGAGCGCTTTCTCGGCTTGGACCGCCACAGCGGGCGCCAGTGTCTGCGCCGACCGCTGTTCTGCTGGCGCGACGGTAGCCAGATCGGCCTCGTCCGCCTCCGGAACGACTTCCAATAAGGTTTGCAGATAGGCGTCCAGCGCAAGTTGCTGCTGGACGATGCGCGGAGGCGGTTTTGCTTGTTTCATGAATGCGGTGTCGAAGAGTTGTCGCCGCTTTTTTCAAGCAATAACAATTCCAATAATTCGGTATAGGCTTCGGCCGCCCGCGCGGTTTTGTCGAACAAAGGCAGCGGAGCGCCGACTCGGCTGGCTTCGCGGACTTTAGTATCGACAGGAATCACCGATGGCCAGACGTTGTCGGGATATTGCCGATACAGCGCCGCCAACGCGTCGCGGGCGGCCTTGGTGCGTTTGTCGAACATCGTCGGCACGATGGTAAAACGCGGCGGCGTCTTGCGCGAATGAAACACCATTTGAATGGTATGCACCATACGGTCCAGCCCCTTCAGGGCCAAAAACTCGGCCAACACCGGCACGATCAGTTGCTCGCAGGCCGCCATTGCGTTGATCATCAACACACCCAGCATTGGCGGGCTGTCGATAATCACGTAATCGTAACGGTCGGAAAGTTTGTGCAACGCGGTGGAAATCACCAAGCCCATGCCGCCGATCGCCGCGACCTGCCGATCCAGCGTGGCAATCGCGGTGGAAGCCGGCATCACCGAGATTCCGTCGAAATCGGTGCGGGCGACATACAGCTCCGGATCGATATTCTTCTTTTTCTCGCTGGCATCCCGAAACAAGTTGTAAACGCCGTGTTCGACTTCCTCCGGATTCATGCCGAAATAACTGGTCAACGAGCCGTGCGGATCGAGATCGACCAACAGCGTGCGAAAGCCCCAAGTGCTGAGCAATCCACCCAAGGTGACGACCGTGGTGGTTTTACCGACCCCGCCTTTTTGATTGGATACTGACCAGATTTTCATACATTCGCCGCTTATGGAGCCGGTTGAGCGACCGGCGCTTCGGGAGGCGCCGGTGGCTGCGGCGCCAAATTCAAGGCCTTGGCGCGTTCGTCGTCACTCATACCGTAGCGGGCAAATGCCTGGGACATCAACACCAATACGACGCGGCGATTCTTGAAGCGGCCTTCCTCGTGATTGTTATCGGCAATCGGATGAAATTCTCCATAGCCGACCGCCGATAAACGGGTCGACGGTATGTTGTTCTTGACCAATTCCTTGACGACGCTGGTGGCCCTGGCCGACGACAGGTCCCAGTTGGACGGAAAGTAACCGGTCGAAATCGGCACGTTATCGGTATAACCCTCGACATTGATGACATTGGGCACATCGCGTATGGCCTCGGCGACCTTTTGCAGCACCGGGATCGCCTTCGCCGACAATTCGGCCTTGCCGCTGGCAAACAGCAACTCGCTGTTCATTTCCAGCTCCACCCAAAAATCGTGCTTTTTAATACCGACTAATTGGCTTTCGACAAAGGGTTGCAGCGCGCGTTGAAATTCTTGGGAGACTTCGTCCAGACGGCGCTTTTCCTGCATAATCTCCTCGCTCAGCTCACGCTCCTCGGCCGTAACGAGGTTGGGCAACTCGATCGGTTGAACCGTGGTCGGAATGGCGCCGATTTGAATCGGCTCGGCGTCGCGCTGGACTTTCTCGTTGTGGAACAGCGCCTGATCCAGAGATTCGGAAAAGGTTTCGTATTTGCCTTTGTTGACCGACGAAATCGAGTACATCACGACGAAAAACGCGAACAGCAACGTGACGAAATCGGCGTAGGACACCATCCAGCGATCGTGGTTATCGGACTGATGCGGCGGTTTGCGGCGGCGGCGTACCATCGTTACTTATCCAGCAAAAAACCGGAGAGTTTCAATTCGATGTTGCGCGGGTTTTCACCCTCGGCGATCGACGAAATCCCTTCGATGACCATTTCCCTGGCCTGAGTGACTTCGAACACCAACGCTTTCAGCTTATTGGCAATCGGAATGAACAACAAGTTCGCCAAGCCGACGCCGTAAATCGTGGCCACGAAGGCGGTGGCGATACCACTGCCCAACAGCTCGGGCTTGGCCAGATTCTGCATGACATGGATCAAGCCGATCACCGCGCCGATAATGCCTATCGTCGGAGCGTAACCGCCCATCGCTTCGAACACCCTGGCGGCTTGCATGTCCAGATGTTCCTTAGTGGTTAATTCCACGTCCAGACAATCGCGGATCACTTCCGGCTCGTTGCCGTCCACCAACAGTTGCAAACCCTTCTTGGCGAACCCGTCCTTCTCGGACTCTATCACCGATTCCAAACCCAGCAAGCCCTCTTTTCTGGCCAAGGTGCTCCAGCGCACGATTTTGTCGATCTGCTTTTTCAGCTGTAAGTTCTGCGGCACGAATATCCAACCGAAGATGCGCACGCTACGTAGAAAAACCTTGGGGGGGAACTGCAACAGAGTCGCTCCCAGCGTACCACCAACCACAATCACGAAGGCATGGACGTTGACCAGCGATCCGATTTCGCCGCCACCCATCAGGTTGCCACCGATGATCGCGGCAAACCCTATCAGAACTCCGAAAATGCTGAGAATATCCATTAATGCAGTCTTTTGAATTGATTGGCGATTTCGCTCAACGAATAAATTTTGTCGGCCAAACCGGCTTCGGCGATCGCTCTGGGCATGCCGTAAACCACGCAACTGCGTTCATCCTGAGCCCAAATCGCGGCGCCCGCTCGTTTGAGTTGCTTGGCACCTTCGCGCCCGTCCGACCCCATGCCGGTCAATACGACCGCCAACATACGCCC
Source organism: Methylomonas sp. MS20 (assembly GCF_050275925.1). Lineage (NCBI taxonomy): Bacteria > Pseudomonadati > Pseudomonadota > Gammaproteobacteria > Methylococcales > Methylococcaceae > Methylomonas > Methylomonas sp. MS20. The sequence goes on along the minus strand of NZ_CP189962.1, from coordinate 553,758 downwards.
TTTGAATTCAGCCGCCAACGAGGCGAAGGCGATATCCACCCCCGGCGCGTAGAGTTCACCGGGCGTTTTATTTCGCAACGCCACCGTCAATTTGCCGGCGGTGCGAACGAACTCGGTCTGTACGCCCCCCGGCGCCAATAAAGCCACGCCGTTTTGCAGTTCGTCGTGGTCCTGGGCCTCCCTGACCCCGACACCGCATAGTTGATTCAAGCGATCGGCGTAACTCTTGGTGAAATGCGCCGGCATATGCTGAATCAACACAATCGGAAAACGGCAAGCTGGCGGCAAGTGCGTCAAAATGTCCTGGATAGCCATCGGGCCGCCGGTGGAAGCCGCGATAACCAGTAAATCAATACGCTCGATCGACTCGCCGCCATGTTCAGCGCGGAGCGACGCCGCCGGGTGGCGCTCGACATCGGTGGGCCGGGGTGCGGTAGGAGAGCTGTAACCCGGACCCGCGACGGGTTTGGCGGGCATTCGCCGCGCTTGCGCGGCCAATAGCCGCAGACGCAAGCGCAAGGTTTGACAGGCAAGCTTGCGATTGGCGTCGATATCTTCGAGCTGCTTCGGCAGAAAATCCAGGGCCCCGGCTTCCAGCGCATCCAGCGTCGCCTTCGCGCCGACCTGCGTCATTGCCGAGAACATCAGAATCGGGCAAGGCCGGGTCGCCATGATTTGCCTGACGGCGGTGATGCCGTCCATGACCGGCATGTCGACATCCATCGTGATCACATCAGGCATTAACAGGGCCGCCATCCGAACCGCTTCCTTGCCGTTTGCGGCAATCCCAACCACTTTAAAGTCGGACTCTTCCTCTAAAATGTCCCGGATACGTTTGCAGATAAAGTCGGAGTCATCCACCACCAAAACCCGTATGGTCATGGCAGTCGTCAGATCGCGTATTTTTTCACCAGACCCGGCACGTCAAGTATCAACGCGATTTTTCCGTCCCCGGTGATCGTAGCTCCCGATAAGCCATCCAAGCCGTGCAACTTTGCGCCTAATGCCTTGATAACCACCTCTTCCTGGCCGACCAGCTGGTCGACGACGAAGCCGACCTGACGACCGCCGGCGTTCACCACGACGACGTGACTGGTACCCTGCGCCTCCGACGTCCGGTAATAAGGCGTCTGCACCAACCATTCGCTAAGATAAAACAAGGGCAAGGCCTTATTACGAACCATGACGACCAACTGCCCGTCCACTTTGTTGGTTTTGCTCAAATCCAGATCGAGGATTTCCAACACGCTGGCCAACGGTAATGCAAAGGCCTGCCCGCCCAGTTTGACCATGAGAGTCGGCATGATCGCCAGCGTCAGCGGAACTTTAATAATAATGGTACTGCCGCGCCCCTCGACCGAATCGATCTCGACGATACCGTTCATTTGGGCGATCCGGGTTTTGACAACGTCCATGCCGACACCGCGACCGGACACATCGGAAATTTCGCTTTTCGTCGAAAAACCGGGCACGAAGATCAGGTTGTAGCACTCCTTGTCGTCCAGCCTGGCCGCGCTTTCTTCATCCATCAGACCTTTTTCGACCGCTTTCGCTCGCAGCACGTTGGCATTCATGCCCTTACCGTCATCGGTGATCGACAGTTGGATGTGGTCGCCCTCCTGCGACGCTTTCAATACCACGACACCCTCTCTGGGCTTGCCTTGCGCTTCGCGCTCGCTGGGAGACTCTATGCCATGGTCGACGGCGTTTCTAACTAAATGCACCAACGGATCGGCCAAAGCCTCCACCAAGTTTTTATCCAGATCGGTGTCTTCGCCGACCAAGTCCAAGCGAATTTCCTTTTTCAAATTTCTGGCCAAATCGCGTACCACCCGAGGAAAGCGACCGAACACTTTTTTAATCGGTTGCATTCGGGTCTTCATCACCGCAAGTTGCAGATCGGCGGTCACGACATCCAGATTGGAAATTGCCTTGGAAAGCTGTTCGTTGGCTTCGGCGGTCGCCTTCAAGGTCTGAAACCGGTTACGGACCAAGACCAACTCGCCCACCATATTCATAATATCGTCGAGGATCTGGGTGTCTACCCTAACCGTGGTATCGGCTTGAGGAGTCGCCTTGGCATTGCCGTTTTCAACACCGACTACCTTGGCGGCCGGGGTCCGCTCGTTGTCCGAAAGGGGTTTGCTGACCTCGGCTCGGGGCACGACCGGTTTTGCCGTTTCCGGTTTGGGGGCTTCCACGACCGGTTCCGGATCGATAACCATAGGCTCGATGTCGCCTAACGGTAAATTCGCGGCATCGAACCTACCTTTTCCGTGCAATGAGTCCAGGACCTGCTCGAATTCTTCGTCGGTGATGTCTCCGGAATCGGTGGCCGGGCTTGGGTTCTCAACGGGAGCGGCAGAAAACTTGCCTTTGCCGTGCAACTCATCAAGTAAATTTTCGAACTCGTCTTCGGTGATTTCGTCGTCGGCAACCGGCTTGGCGGATGCGGGCACCGTCGGTGAACCGCCCTTCCCGTGCAATGCGTCGAGCAGTTCTTCGAACTCTTGTTCGGTAATTAAGTCGCTGGCTCCGGTCTCGGATTCGTCCATTTCCTCTGGATCCAGCATCGCCTCGAATTCTTGCGCAACCAATTCCTGCGGCGTCAAACCCTGTGGGTCGACGACTTCCAAATGGTCGGACTCCTGCTCAGCATCAGACTCCGGCTCCGGCTCCGGCTCCGGCTCCGGCTCCGGGAGCGTATCTTCAGAGGAAGAAGCTGTCGCGAAACCGTGCAAACGCTGCAATAACCCCTGATCGGCGGCTTTCGGCATGTTGCCGGTACGCACAATATTGAACATCTCATTGACGATGTCGATGACTTGCAGAATTGCATCCATCAAATCCGGAGTAACTTGGCGATCGCCCTGCCTCAAGACATTGAATACATCCTCGGCACTGTGACAAATATCGACCAGTGCGGAAATCGACAGAAAACCGGCGCCACCCTTGATGGTATGAAAGCCGCGAAAAATCGCGTTTAGCAGTTCGAAATCACTGGGCGATTGCTCTAGTTCAACCAATTGTTCGCCAAGTGACTCCAGAATTTCTCCGGCTTCGACCAAGAAATCCTGCAAAATTTCGTCGTCCAAATCGATCGCCATAGTCTTTCCTCAGAAACCCAAGCTGGAGAGCAAATCATCGACATCCACTTGACTGGTGGCGACATCGCCAGCCTTGTCGTCCACGCCCGGCACTACAGGCCCCGGCAATTCGTGCGATGCCGACTCGGCGCGAGCGGCATGCGGCACGACCCGCGAGCTGGAAATACTGATCAAATTGACCATGCTGGTTTCCAATTCCTGAACCAAGTCGATGACGCGACGAATGATTTGGCCCGTGATGTCCTGAAAGCCTTGAGCCATCAGAATATCGTTCAAACCTTGTTGAATCCGCTCAAACGAACCTTGGGTTTGATTGAAATACTGGCTGAGTTCCACGCTCATGGCCTTGAACTCTTCGAAAGGCATTTCCCTATCTAAAAACCGGTTCCACTGTTGCGCCAATTGTTTGGCCCTATCGCTCAACTCATCGGAAACCGGCAGCAATTCTTCGACGGCGGTCAAGGTCTGGTCGGCGGCCTGCTCGGTCATCGCGATCACATAATGCAAGCGCTCCTTGGCATCCGGAATGTCGTGGGCAGTCAATTCGGTAATTTTCGAGTCGACGGAAAAGCTGACCATGGTGTCGTGAAGCTGCCGAGTCAAACGACCGACTTCCTTGAACAATTGCGTCTCCCGGAGCCCGGCGACTTGATCCAACAGGCGATCCGCCTCGTTTTCATCCTGCTTTTCCAGCGCCGCGACCAAATTCCGGGTCAAATTCAGCAAATCACTATTCATGGGCCTCGTTCCGGACAATTAGCCTTCGATACGCTCGAAAATCTTTTCGATTTTTTCTTTCAACGTTGCCGCCGTAAACGGTTTGATCACATAACCGTTCACACCGGCTTGGGCCGCGGTGATAATCTGCTCCCGCTTGGCTTCCGCCGTCACCATCAGCACCGGTAGATTGGCCAGGCTCGGGTGGGCTCGCACCGCTCTTAGCAGATCGATACCGGTCATCCCCGGCATATTCCAGTCGGTAATCAGAAAATCGATACCGCCCTTCTCGAGTATCGGCAACGCCGTTCGGCCATCGTCGGCTTCCACAGTGTTCGTAAACCCCAGATCTTTCAAAAGGTTTTTTACAATTCTCCGCATTGTCGAAAAGTCGTCGACAACCAGAATGCGCATATTCTTATCCAAGGAAAATCTCCACCCTGACTACTTAATTCATTTGAGAAAGAGGCGATTCGCTGAAAAAACCGAACCAACGTTCGGCAATAACCACAAATTAACCCGACTTTTCATTATCTGTTCCTTCCAGCCAATCTGCAAGCCTAGCCCGGAGCCGCAGCAGGGCTTGACTGCATATTTGACTGACCCGGGATTCGCTGACATCCAATACCTTGCCAATCTCGCGCAAATTCAGTTCGTCGTCGTAATACAACGATATAACCAACCGCTCACGCTCCGGCAACTCGGCAATCGCCTTGGCCAGCGCTTGTTGAAAACTTTGCCGGATTAACGCTTCTTCCGGCTGAAATCCATCGTGTACCGCGTCGATGACGCCGTCTTCGCCCTGCACCAATTCTTCGACGCTAAAGGTTTTGCAAGACATCGCGTCCTGCAAAATCCGGCCGTATTCCTCCAGGCTGATGCCCATCTGCCGGGCGACTTCGCTATCCTTGGCATCTCGACCCAGGCGGCTCTCCACATCGCGAATCGCTTCGGCCGCCGCCCTGGCTTTTTTATGGACCGAGCGCGGCGTCCAATCGGAGCGGCGTAATTCGTCAAGCATCGCTCCGCGGATTCGGATGCCGGCGTAGGTTTCGAAACTGGCACCCTGAGCAGCGTCGTAATGCTTTAGCGCTTCCAACAGTCCGAGCATGCCGGACTGAATCATGTCATCGATTTGTACAGTGTCTGGCAAACGACCCATTAAATGGTAGGCAATGCGTTTGACGAGCGGCGCGTGCTGGATAACCAAGTTATCCAGATTTCCGGCCTGCACGGCAGCGTACATTGCCGCTCCACTCATGCAACATCCTCTTTGGCGCTATATTGAATCATCCGCTCGACAAAGAACTCCAAATAGCCGCCGGCCTTGGGCTTGATCGGCCAACTGTCGATTTTTCTCGCTAGATTTTTAATCGCCAAGGCCGCCTTGCTCTGCGGAAAGGCTTCGACGACTGGCTGCTGTTTCTGTACCGATTTCCGCAGATATTCATCTTGCGGAACCGCGCCGACAAATTGTAGCGCCACGTCCAGATAGCGATCGGTAACCTTGCTCAGTTTGGTAAATAGGGCCTGCCCGTGTTCGGCGGACTGCACCATATTCGTGACAATATGAAAACTGTTCAAGCCGTAGTCACGGTTCAACAACTTGATATAGGCATACGCATCGGCCAACGAAGTCGGTTCGTCGCAGACCACTACGATCACTTCCTGGCAGGCACGAGCGAAATTGACCACGCTCGACGAAATACCGGCCGCCGTATCGACGATCAGCACATCGAGATCCTTGTCGATGTCGCTAAAAGCCCTAATCACGCCAGCCTGTTCGACATTCGACAGATCGGACATGCGCTGGATGCCCGACGACGCCGGGATAATCTTCAGGCCGGCGGGTCCGGTCATCATGATTTCCCGCAACGTCTTTTCGCCGTTTAGAACATGCGACAGGTTGTATTCGGGAAACATCCCCAACAAAATATCGACGTTCGCCAAGCCCATGTCGGCGTCGAGTATGGCCACCCGCCGTCCCATTTTGGCCAGGGCCACACCAATGTTGACGGACAAGTTGGTTTTGCCGACGCCACCCTTGCCGCTAGTCACGGCGATTACTCGTACTGGTTTCATCTGTCTCATTTGTCTAATTCCGGCTGCCTGATCGAGTGGCTTATGCATGGCTTTCCGCCATCCAGTCGTCTTGGTTCTCGCCCTCGTACGCCGGCGCCTCTTCGGCGTCGGCCAGACATTGCCGTATCAAAGCACCGGCATCGGGCAGAAATATATCTTCCGGCACTTGCTGACCGTCGGTGACGAACGATAACGGCATGCGTCGCTCGATTATCGCCGACAACGCCGTCGCCTTACTGACCGCCTCATCCAATTTGGTAAGTATAGTCGCTTGCGGTTCCAGTATCCGGAACGCCTCGATAATTTCCAACATCGATTTGTATTGGGTTGTCGCCGACATCACCAAATACGTGCGTATCGGCAAATCGCCGTGCTGGAGGGTTTTCAGTTGCTCGGCTAGGCGCATGTCGCGCTGGCTCATGCCGGCGGTATCGATCAAAATCAGACGCTTGTCTGAAAAACTGTCGATATGCCGCCGCAATTCGTTGGCGTCGTTGGCGACGCGCACCGGCACGTCCAGAATACGGCCATAGGTGTTGATCTGCTCGTGGGCGCCGATTCGGAAGTTGTCGGTGGTAATCAGCGCGATCTGGCGGGTACCGTGTTTCAAAATAAACTGGGCGGCCAGTTTAGCGATCGTCGTGGTCTTGCCGACGCCGGTGGAACCGACCAGGGCGGCGATACCGCCGCACTCCAGCAAATCGTCGTCGGCGATCGGCAGCAAGCCGGCCAACATGTCCCGCGACTTAGCGAAGGCGGTATCCAATTGTTGGTGACCGCCCAATCGATTGGCGATCTTGCCGGCCAGCGTCCGGGAAAAACCGCTATCCATCAACCGATCCTGCAAGGCTTGCCGAACCGGCGCCGCCGATTGCGGCAACTGCGTGACTAAACCGGACAATTTGGCATCCAGCATGGCCCTCAGCTCTTTCATCTCGCCACGCATCTCGGCCATGAACTGGTCGGCGACCGCTGGTTTGGCGGGGGCGGCCGGCTTGGCTTCCGCGACGGTTCGGATTTTCGGGTCACCGCCCGCCCAAGCCGGTTTCTCGGCTGGTTTGTCGGCGGCTTTCAGTTTTTCGCCGATTTTTTGGGCATTAACGTTGGCAACCTGCAGCTTTTCAGCGTAGCCGATATATTGATCGAGATGGCGGCGGATCGGATTGACTGGTGTCGAATTTTCGGCGCCGCGCTTTCTGGCGCTGCTGACTAAGTGGACGGGCTTTTGTTCAGCGTCGAAATCCGGCAACTCCAACTTCTTGGGTTCGGCGACCGCCTGTTTCTCTTGTTCCCGCTGCTTCAGATTTTTATGAATGACTTGTTCATCAAAATCGCGGGCCGCCACAATTTCGACACCACCATCCACTGAGCGGTTCGACATAATCACCGCGTCGGCTCCCAGCTCTTCTTTGACCATACGCATGGCCTGACGTATATCTGCCGCAAAAAAGCGTTTAATTTTCATCGCGCAACCTCAATTCATTTTGCACGCTGCCCAACCGTGGAAACCACTCTGATCTGCCGATCTTGAGGAATTTCATTATAGGCCAGCACATGTAAGCCGGATATCGAATGACGGACGAAGCGCGCCAGCCAAGGCCTGATGAAGGAGGACACCAGCAATATCGGCACTTGGCCTTCCAATTCCATGTGCTGGGCACTTTCCTCCAACGACCTGTGCATCTGCTCGGCCAAGCCCGGTTCCAAACCCGCGCCGCCATCGCCCGCCGTCTGCAATGACTTATGCAATATCTGTTCCAAGCCAGGATCGAGAGTAATCACCGGGATCTCGGCCTGCGCACCATTGATTTCATGGACAATAGATCGGCCCAAGGCCACCCGAACCGCGGAGGTCAAGATGTCCGGATCTTGACTCTTGACCCCGTACTCCGCCAAAGTTTCGGCGATCGTCCGCATATCCCGGATCGACACCCGCTCTTGCAGCAGGTTTTGCAGCACTTTAACCAGGATTCCCAGTGGCAGGGTCTTAGGCACCAAATCCTCGACCAGTTTCGGCGCCAACTTGCTTAGATTGTCGAGCAATTGCTGCGCTTCTTCGTACCCGAACAGTTCGTGCGCGTTGCTTTGCAGAATATGGCTTAAATGGGTCGCGACCACGGTGCTGGGATCGACGACAGTGTATCCCAGCGTTTGCGCCTGATCCTTTTGGCCGGCGTCGATCCAGACAGCATCCAAACCGAACGCCGGGTCCTTACAGGCCGTGCCTTGCACCGTGCCAAACACCCGCCCTGGATTGATCGCCATTTCTTTCTCCGGCATGATGCTGGCTTCGCCGACCGTCACCCCCATCAACGAAATCCGGTATTCGGTCGGCGACAAATCCAAGTTGTCGCGAATATGCACCGACGGAATCAAAAAGCCCAGCTCCTGAGACAGCTTCTTGCGCACGCCCTTGATGCGCATCATCAATTGACCGCCTTGGTTGCGATCCACCAACGGAATCAACCGATAACCGACTTCCAGGCCGATCGCATCGACCGGCATCACATCATCCCAACCCAACTCCTTGATTTCGGTTTTGGCCAATTGCTGCGGCGAGACCATCCGCTCCATTTCCAGCGCTTTTTCTTCCTCGAGCTTGCGGCGCCGATCGATCAAATAAGCGGCTCCCACCAGGGACAAGGCCAGCAGTATGAACACCAGATTGGGCATGCCGGGGATAATGCCCAACAAACCCATCACCGCCGCCGTCACCAGCAAGGTACGCGGGTCCTCGAACAACTGCGAGGTGACCTGCTTGCCTATGTCCTGTTTGGAGCCGCGCACCCGCGTCACTACCATCGCCGAGGCCACCGACAACAGCAACGACGGAATCTGCGCCACCAAACCGTCGCCTATCGTCAGCAACACGTAAACATTGGCCGCGTTGGCGAAGCTCATGTCGTGCTGGCCGACGCCGATCGCCAAACCGCCGATCATGTTGACGAACAAGATGATGATGCCCGCGACCGCGTCACCGCGTACGAACTTGCTGGCACCGTCCATCGACCCGTAAAAATCCGCCTCGGCGGCGACTTCCTCACGGCGAGCGCGAGCCTCGTCCTGATTGATCAAACCCGAATTCAAATCGGCGTCGATCGCCATTTGTTTGCCGGGCATCGCATCCAACGTAAAGCGGGCGCTCACCTCGGCGACCCGGCCGGCGCCCTTGGTCACGACGACAAAATTGATGACGACCAAAATCACGAACACGACGATACCGACCGCGAAATTGCCGCCGATCACGAACGAGCCGAAGGCTTCGATGACCTTGCCCGCCGCATCGCCACCCTCGTGACCGCGGATCAACACCACACGAGTCGATGCGACGTTCAAGGCCAGCCGTAACAAAGTGGCGATCAGAATCACGGTCGGAAACGACGCGAATTCCAGCGGTTTCAGCGTATAAATGACAACCAGCAGGATAATCAGCGAAAACGCGATGTTAAAGGTGAAGAACAGATCCAGCAAAAACGGCGGCAGCGGCAATATCAGCAGCGCCAACAACATGACAATCAATAGTGGCGCGCCCAGCCCCAGGCCGGTCAGCGACTTTAGCGTAGCAAGAATTTTGCTGAAATCCATCGGAATAAGTTATTGCTTGAAATCGTCTGGGACATATACGTCGGTCGGCGGCGTCGGCCGTCCCCAGCCTTGTTGAGTGGAGGCCCGCAATTGAAACACGTAGGCCAGCACTTGCGCGACCGCCAAAAACAGGCCGCGCGGCACCTCTTGGTTCAGTTCGGTAGAGTAGTACAAGGCGCGCGCGAGCGCGGGGGCTGCCACCAGCGGCACTTTGGCCGCCAGCGCCAATTCGCGGATTTGGCTGGCAATCAAGTCCGTCCCTTTTGCGACCAAAATCGGCGCGCCGGCCCCGCTGGGATCGTATTTCAGCGCCACCGCGAAATGCGTCGGATTGGTGACGATGACATCGGCGCTAGGCACTGCGTCCATCATGCGCCGCCGCGCCGCTTCCATTTGCATGCGCCGGATCTTGCCCTTAACCTCTGGACTGCCCTCCTGATCCTTGGCTTCCTCGCGCACTTCCTGCTTAGTCATTTTCAAATGGCGCTGGTTGTTCCAGAGCTGGTAAGGCACGTCCAGCATCACCACCAAGGCTAGCGTCGAGCTCATGATCAACAGGCCGACCACGATAATATCGCCGACCCGGTAGATGGCTTGATCGACCGGTATCCGGCTAATACCCATGAAGTCGTCGAAATGCAATTTGAATAAATTCCACGCCACGATCGCCACCAGCAGCGTTTTAATGACGGCTTTGATCAATTCGACAACGCCCTGAATACCGACCAAACGTTTCATGCCGGCGAGCGGATTCAACTTGGAAAACTTGGGGTGATAGGCTTCGCTGGCGAAATTCCAGCCGCCGAGGAGTAGCGATGCCAAAAAATCGGCGACCAGAAGAATCAGCATAAACGGAGCCACGACCGTGAAGCCGTCGACCAAGGCCAGCTTAAGGTGGGCGACCGGTGTCGCCGGATCGAACACCTGATCGCGGCTAAGTCGGAATTGTTGCTTCATCATCGCCAACAGGCCCTCCGCCATATGTCGGCCGATGTAAACGAACAGCGCCGATGCCACGATTAACGTGACAAAGGTGTTAAGCTCCTTGGACCGCGGTAGCTGGCCTTTTTTACGCGACTCGGAGAGCCGCTTGCCAGTAGGGTCTTCGGTTTTGTCTTGGCCGGAATCTTCAGCCATCAGCCCAGCCTCAAGATTTGCCCAACCAGAGCAAAGCCGTCCCGCAAACTTTCGCCAAAGCCTTCCAGCAACACCGGCAAACCGATCCAGACCAGGATCATGCCCAACAATATCGTGATTGGAAAACCCACGCCGAATACTTGCAATTGCGGAGCCGCCTTGGAGGCAACGCCGAAGCTGATATTGACGAACAGCAACGCGGCCATCACCGGCAGCGCCAACAACAAGCCCTCGGCAAAGATTTGACCGCTCCACATCACGATCAACCACAGATCTTCCTTGCGTAAGCCCTCGGTCGAAACCGGCAGGGCATGGAAGCTACGCGCCAGCATCTCGATCAACAATAAATGCCCGTCCACCGCCAAAAAACTGAAGCTGCCGGCAATGACAAACAGCTGCGCGATAACCGGTACTTGCACACCGGTGGCAGGGTCAACCATCGACGCAAAGCCCAAGCCCATGCTGTAGGCGATGGTTTGCCCGGCAAACAACATCACCGAGAAGACCATTTGCAGAATGAAACCGGTCGTCATACCTAATGCCACCTGTTGCACCGCGACGACCAAGCCATCGTACCCGAACAGTTCGACATCGGGCATCGCCGGCAACGCCGGTAATAAAGTGAAGGTAATCAATAAGCTGGCCAGCACACGAATTCTGGCCGGCAAGGCGCGAACGCTGAATACCGGTATCGTCACGAACATCGAACTGATCCGAAAAAACGGCCAAATAAAGGTCGTCAAATAAGCCAGCAATTCGTCTTCGCGAACATTCATCCTATCAGCGTTGGAATGTCTCGCATCAAATCCTGAAAGTAATCGATCAGGGTCTGCAACATGCCGGGGCCGGCGATCATCAACACAACAATGATGGAGGCCAATTTAGGGATAAAAGTCAGGGTTTGCTCCTGTATCGACGTCGCGGCCTGAAACATCGAAATCAACAAGCCGACGCACAACGACGTCAGCAGCACCGGCCCCATCAATTTTAAAGAAACCCAGACGGTTTCCTGGGCAATGATTGAAATAGTCTCGTTAGTCATTGCCGCCCCCGCATTAAACGTAAAAACTGGCAGCCAGCATTTCCAACACCATCGTCCAACCGTCCGCCAACACGAACAACATGATCTTGAACGGCAAAGCCACGATCATCGGCGACAGCATCATCATCCCCATCGACATTAGCACGCTGGCAACCACCAAATCGATCACCAGAAACGGTAGAAAGATCAGGAAACCGATTTGAAATGCGGTCTTCAACTCGCTGGTCAGGTAAGCCGGCACCAGCAACGAAAACGGCACATCCTCGGGCTTATCGATCTGTTGCCGGCCGGAAATCCGCACGAAGGTGTCCAAATCGGCCTCGCGCGTCTGCTTGAGCATGAACTGCCTGAACGGTTCGGAGGCTTTTTGCAACGCGGTCAGCGTATCGATTTTTTCTTCCAGGTAGGGCTGTACCGCGGTTTCGTTAACCTTTTCGAACACCGGCATCATGATGAATATCGTCAGAAACAATGACAGCCCCAGCAACACTTGATTGCTCGGCGCCTGGGCGGCGCCGATGGCTTGCCTTAACAGACCGAGCACGATCATGATCCGGGTAAATGCCGTCATCGACAGCAACAATGCCGGCAACACGGTCAGCATCGTCATCAGCGCCAGGATTTGGATCGTCACCGAATAGGTTTCTCCGCCCTTGGGATTGGTCGTCACCGTCACCGCGTCGATACCCGCCGCGTCCGCGGCGACCGGCCCCAGCATCAGCAAGGCAGCGCCAACCAGCCCGACCCACAGCCGCCACCGCATCAGCCCACCCTACCTTGTAGCACTTCCAGCAATTTCTTCGCGAAGGGCGAGGTATCTGCCGTATCGGCGCCCCCCAGAAACAAGCGCTGATCGCCTTCCAGTTCCAATAATTTGTCGATGCGGCCGTTACTGACGCCCAACAATAGTTGTTTTTCGCCGACCCTGACCAACACCAACTTTTCGCGCACACCTAGCGGCAAGCCGGCGACTACAGCCAACGGCCCCTTCGCGGATATTCCGAAACCGCCGGTCTTGCGCAACAGCCAAGCCGCCAAAAAAAATACCGCCAATACAATCAATAATGCCAACAACCACTGCCCGACATCGGCCGGGGAAACCACGCGCCCGCCGGCTCGGGCCAGCGATGCGGCGTCGTCGGCGCCGGCCGCTCCCGCCGATAGCGTCAACCCGATCATGCAAGCAATCCGCACGGCACTCAGCCTAGCTTTCTAACTCGTTCGGACGGACTGATAATATCGGTCAGACGTATACCGAACTTATCGTTAACCACTACTACTTCGCCGTGAGCGACCAAGGTTCCGTTGACCAAAACGTCCATCGGCTCGCCGGCGAAACGGTCCAGTTCGACCACGGACCCCTGGTTAAGCTGTAACAAATTGCGGATGTTGATCTTGGTCCGGCCAATCTCCAACGAAACCGTAACCGGCACATCCAGAATCACATCCAGTTTAACTTCATCCCCGCGCGCGCCGTCCTTCGGGCCGGCTTTTCCGTCTAATTCCGGGAACTCCGCAGCCGTATACCCTCCGGCCCCCGAGGCAGCTTGCTCCTTGAGCGCATCGCCCCAGTCGGCTTCGGCCTCTGCTTCCGATTGCTCGTTCAGCGCGGCCGCCCAGTCGTCGCCCAATTCGTCGTTTTCGCTCATGACCACAACCTACAATCGTTTAAATGTTGTCCAAATTCATTTTTTCGGTAATTTCGATCGCGTAATTGCCATCGGACAAACCCAACTTTCCGCGAAAAACCGGCACCCTCTCCACTTCCAGGACCACGGTTTCGGGCATATCGATCGGTATCACGTCGCCCTTCTTTAATTCGATCACATCGCTGATCAACATTTCCTTTTCGATCAGATTGCTGTTCAAGGTCACTTCGCTACGCATCACCTCGATACGCAAAGACTCTTGCCAACGACCGTCCACTTCGCCGCGATCACTGGTCACCGCATCCAACAATTCGCGGATAGGCTCTATCATCGAATACGGCATCGCGATATTAATATCCCCTCCGCCGCCTTCCAGTTCAACGTGTATCGTCGAAATCACAACGATTTCCGAAGGACTGACGATGTTGGCGAACTGCGGGTTGACCTCTGAATTGATGTATTCGAAATCGATGTCCATCACCGGTCTCCAGGCCTCAGCCAGATCCTTGAAGATCATATCGATGATCAGACGAATAATCCGCATTTCTGTCGGGGTAAACTCGCGGCCTTCAACCTTGTTGTAAAACTGCCCGCCCCCCCCAAAGAAGTTGTCCACCGCGGTAAATACCAACCTCGGCTCCATGACAATCAAGGCTCGGCCCCGCAATGGCGACATGCGGATAACATTCAGATTGGTCGGTACGAACAAGCCCTGGATAAACTCCGAAAACTTTTGTACTTGAATGCCCGATACCGAAATTTCCGCAGCCCGCCGCAAGAAATTAAACAATGCAATCCTAAAATGCCGCGCGAAACGCTCATTAACCATTTCCAGGGTCGGCATCCGCCCCCGAACGATGCGTTCCTGACTGTTAAAGTCGTAAGGTCTGGCCGCACCTCGACTTAAGTCGTCGTCATCGGGCCCGGTTTCAACGTCGCCATCGTCGACGCCGTGCAACAGCGCATCTATTTCGTCTTGCGATAACAGATCGGCAGTAGACATTTATTGCATTACAAATTCAGTGAAATAGACATCTTTGACCGTATTCTTACCGGCCATTTTTTCCAATACCTTGCCGATTTCCGCCAGCATCATCGCCCGCAACTCCTGCTTACCCTCGGTGGTTTTGGCCTTATCGGCGCCAATCGTGCTGATCGCCATCAACAAATTGTTGCGTATCATCGGCTCGTGCTTTTTCATCGCTTCGATACTAGCCTCGCCCTTGGTCAAAATCGTCAAGGAAATCTTGATGACCTTAGCGCTAGCCCCCGCCGGGAAATTGACCAACAGGGGGCTGGGTAATTCATAATAAACCTCCGGAACCGCTTCGGCGTGTTCCTCGTCGTGTTTTTCCTCTTCGTGCTTTACTTCGTTATCCGGTTTACCGTGCTCGGATTCTGCTTTTTTCGCCATGTAAAAATAGCCACCTGCAGCGCCAGCCACCATCGCCAACAACACTACCACGATGATTAAAATCAACTTTAAAGGCGACTTTTTTCCTTCCGATTTACCTTGCTCTTCTGCCATATTCCACCTGTTGAATTGAATAAGCACCGGTCGTGCCAAGAACTGCTTCAAGTCCTAACGTAGCTCGCCGGACCGCTGTCGAGGCACCGGATAATATAAGAAACACCGGGGTCGCGAAAAGATAGTATAGCCTGCGGATGTCGTCAGCCGAGCCTAAAGAATGGCCGTAAATAGATTTTGCGGGGATTTGCCGTCAATTAGTTGACGGAGGTGAAGCGACGAGACTGCAAAGGTCGCGAGTACCTTTGCAGCCGGACGAACGGATTACAACGAGTCGACCGCGTTCAATTCGCGGAATGCTTGCAACAAACGGGTCACCATGCCTTCTTGGCCTGCACGTTGCCACACACGCGGATCGTAGTATTTTTTGTTCGGTTTGTCAGCGCCTTCCGGATTACCGATTTGGCCTTGCAAATAGCCTTCGTTTTTCTTGTAATAATTCATCACCCCTTCCCAAGACGCCCATTGGGTATCGGTGTCGATGTTCATTTTGACGACGCCGTAGCTGATGGATTCTTTAATTTCTTCCGGAGAAGAACCCGATCCGCCGTGGAAAACGAAGGTCAGTGCGTTGTTCGGCAAACCGAATTTTTCGGACACATATTTTTGCGAGTTGTCCAAAATTTTCGGGGTCAGTTTAACGTTACCTGGCGAGTAGACGCCGTGCACGTTCCCGAATGATGCAGCAATCGTGAAACGGTGGCTGATTTTGCTCAAATGCTCGTAAGCATAAGCCACGTCTTCCGGTTGGGTATACAGCGCGGAGTGGTCCATTCCGGAATTGTCAACCCCGTCTTCCTCGCCGCCGGTGCAGCCCAGTTCGATCTCCAGCGTCATGCCCATTTTAGACATCCGCTCCAAGTATTTGCCGCAGATCTCGATGTTTTCCGCCAAACTCTCTTCTGAAAGATCCAGCATATGCGAGCTAAACAACGGTTTACCGGTTGCCGCAAAATGTTTCTCGCCCTCGTCCAGCATGCCGTCAACCCAAGGCAGCAGTTTTTTCGCCGCGTGGTCGGTGTGCAGGATGACGGGTACGCCGTACAACTCGGCCATCGCGTGAACGTGGCGCGCACCGGAAATAGCGCCGGCGATGGAGCAACCTTGGCCTTCCAACTTCAGGCCTTTACCGGCAACAAACGCGGCACCGCCATTAGAAAATTGCACAATAACCGGAGACTTGGCTTTCGCGGCGGCTTCCAGCACAGAGTTGATCGTATCCGTACTAATAACATTGACCGCTGGCAACGCAAATTTGTTTTCCTTGCAAATCGCGAAGACTTTTTGCACATCTTCTCCGGTTACGACACCGGGTTTTACTACATCAAAAATTTTTGCCATTTAACTTACCTATATTAATGAACAAAGGCCGCTTACTCGATTCGGCGGCCTTTCGTATCGGAAAAAGATCGCGCGCAAATTACGACGCGCAAATCCGATGTCTGGAATTAAGCTTCCAGCACGGCCAAACGATCGGCCAGCAGTTTCTCCAAAGCTTCCAGAGCCTTGGCAAAACCGTCAATACCTTCCTTCAGTTTATCGTTCGCCATGCGGTTTTCTTCATGCATACGTTCGAAAGTCGCTTTGTCCACGCTAATCTTTTCGATATTCGCGCTCGCCGCTTTAGCTGCGTCCAGTTTACGTGGTAATTCGCCTTCAACTGATTGCAATTCGGCCAACAGAGAAGGGGCAATCGTCAACAAATCGCAGCCCGCCAATTCGGTGATTTCGCCAATGTTACGGAAGCTGGCGCCCATAACTTCGGTCTTATAACCAAATTTTTTGTAGTAGTTATAGATTTCGGTGACCGACAATACACCAGGGTCTTCGGACGGTGCGTACGAGTCACGGCCGGTATCTTTTTTGTACCAATCCAGAATACGGCCAACGAATGGCGAGATCAGTTGGATACCATTTTCGGCGCACGCAATTGCTTGGTGGATGCCGAACAACAGTGTCAGATTAGTATGAATGTTTTCTTTTTCCAGTACGGCGGCAGCTTGAATACCTTCCCAAGTCGCGGCGATCTTGATCAGAATGCGTTTTTCGGTGTCGATGCCGGCGGCTTTGTACTGAGCGATGATGTCACGGCCTTTGGCAATCGTTCCTTCAACATCGTAGGACAAGCGAGCGTCCACTTCGGTTGAAACGCGGCCCTCGATGATTTCCAGAATTTTCAAACCGAACGAAACCGCCAAGCGATCGAAGGCCAGTGAAGCTACTTCAGCAGCAGACGCACCGGCACCCAAGGTTACGCGAGCACCCTTCAGCGTATCGTCAACGATACCTTGGTATTGCGGCATCTGCGCGGCGGCGGTAATCAACGACGGGTTGGTAGTCGCGTCGCGCGGTTTGAAAGTTTCGATCGCTTGAATGTCGCCGGTATCCGCGACCACGACGGTCATTTCGCGCAATTGTTCCAATAAATTTTTTGCCATGAAAATATCCTCAGATTGAAATGAAACTCGTCTTTCGCTATCGGAAAGCCCCAAGCTCGGAAAAGCGGGCGCATCGAACTCGCGAAAGGATGGTTGATTAATAAGACCGGTAAAGACCAAATCGCCACTCCACAAGGTTCAACGCAAATAGCTTGCGTCCATCCTTGAGAAGTGGCGACTCGGAGAAAGCCGACGATCGATTTCGCGGGCGCGAAAACTAACTCGCCAACATCTATCGGCTATCGCAGATTATATTAGCCGCGGTCGCGCAGATATTTTTCCACGCCGGTAGCTTTGGCTGCCGCCGCTTCCCGGTCTTTCACGATTTGCTTAGCCATGTATCTGGCCACACCGGTAGTTTGGTTGGAACCTTGTTTTTCCAAGTATTTAGCAACCCCGGTTTTATTCATACCCAGGCGATCGATGTATTTTTCAACACCGGTGGCCTCACCGGAGGTAGCCGAACTATCGGATGAAGAACCGGCTCCGGACGAAGAGGACCCTGACTTCCTGCTGTACAAGAAAAAACCAACCGCAGCCAACCCAACCAAGCCCAACAAGGCGTTGTTAGACGATTCCTTGGCTGGTTCGGCACTGGCCGATTCGACCACAGCATCCGAACTCGCACTGCTAACACTTGTCGCGGCTCCGCCTATCGAAGGAGCCGTTTTGTCATGCTTGTAAGCCGAATCGGAATACAACACTTTCGGCTGGAAATTGGTAGCGGGATAATTAGGATCCGCCTCCACAGTTTCCACCACTTTAGCAGCCGGCGCGGCAACATTGCTAGCCGAGCTACTGTTGGCGTAGTCCGGGTTGCTGTATAGCACCTTAGGCTGATAGTCGGCGGCGGGATAATCCTGAGCCACGACCATGGAGCTGCTCAGCAGCAGGGCTGCCATCACACCTTTCGTCAATTCACTTGTTTTCACGTCTTTCACCTATGCTGTTAGAAACACAGGGTTTAAATCATTGACGAACCAACAATTTAAACCCCTGCTACTGTTTATAAAAATTAAAGTACGGCTTCCACATTAGCGACGACATTATCCACGGTAAAGCCGAACTCTTTGAAGAGTTGGCCGGCCGGGGCCGATTCGCCGAAGCGGTCCAGGCCAACCACTCGGCCTTGGCTGCCCGCGTATTTCCACCAGCTATCGGTCACGCCGGCTTCGACTACCACTCGCGCGGTCACGCTCGGCGGCAGTACGCTGTCTTTGTACGCCTGATCTTGCGCTTCGAACACGTTGGTCGACGGCATGGACACCACGCGGATGTTTTTGCCTTTGGCGCTCAACGCTTCGGCCGCTTTCGCCGCCAGTTCGACTTCGGAGCCGGTGGCGATGATGATGGCGTCCGGATTGCCTTCGCCGCTCAGGATGTAGCCGCCTTTGGCGATCGCGTCGATCTGGGCTTGGCTGCGCGGCATGTGCGGCAGGTTTTGCCGGGAGAAGATCAGGGTGCTCGGGCCGTCGGTGCGTTCGATCGCGGCTTTCCAGCTGACCGCCGATTCCACCGCGTCGCACGGACGCCAGACTTGCATGTTGGGGATCATGCGCAACGTGGCGGTTTGTTCGATCGGTTGGTGGGTCGGGCCGTCTTCGCCCAGACCGATGGAGTCGTGGGTGTAGACGAAGATGGTCGGCGCTTTCATCAGCGCGGCCATCCGCAACGCGTTACGGGCGTATTCCGAGAACATCAGGAAGGTGGCGCCGTAGGGTTTGAAGCCGCCGTGCAGGGCGATGCCGTTCATGATGGCGCTCATGCCGAATTCGCGCACGCCGTAGTAGGCGTAGTTGCCGTCGTGGCCCGCAGCGTTGATGTCTTTGCAGCCTTTCCACAGGGTCAGGTTGGAACCGGCCAGGTCGGCGGAGCCGCCCAAGAGTTCGGGCAACAGTGGGCCGAAGCCGTTCAGGGTGTTTTGCGAGGCTTTGCGGCTGGCGATGGTTTCGGCTTTGGCGTTGACGTCGGCGATGAAGGCGTTGGCTTTTTCGCTCCAGTCGCCGGGCAGTTGGCCTTTGACGACGCGGCGTTCGAATTCGGCGGCCAGGGCCGGATGCGCGGCTTGGTAGGCGGCGAATTGGGCGTTCCAGGCGGCTTCGCGTTCGGCGCCCTTGGCTTTGGCGTCCCATCCGGCGTAGATGTCGGCGGGGATTTCGAATGGGGCGTGCGGCCAACCGAGTTTTTCGCGGGTGGCGGCGACTTCGGCTTCACCGAGGGCGGCTCCGTGGCATTCTTCCTTGCCTTGTTTGTTCGGCGAGCCGAAACCGATGATGGTTTGGCAGCAGAGGATGGAGGGCTTATCGGTGACGCTTTTGGCGGCCTCGATGGCTTTCTTCACGGCTTCCGGGTCGTGGCCGTCGACTTTGGGGATGACGTGCCAGCCGTAGGCTTCGAAGCGTTTCGGGGTGTCGTCCAGGAACCAGCCGTGGACGTCGCCGTGGCCGCGCACTTCGCCGTCGATGGAGATGTTGTTGTCGTCGTAGATGGCGATCAGTTTACCCAGGCCCATGGAGCCGGCCAGCGAGCAGGCTTCGTGGGAAATGCCTTCCATCAAGCAGCCGTCGCCCAGGAACACGTAGGTGTGGTGGTCGACGATGTCGTGACCCGGACGGTTGAATTGACCGGCCAGCGCGCGTTCGGCGATGGCGAAACCGACGGCATTGGTGATGCCTTGGCCGAGCGGGCCGGTGGTGGTTTCGACGCCGTCGGTGTAGCCGTATTCCGGGTGACCCGGGGTTTTGGAGTGCAGTTGCCGGAACTGTTTCAACTGGTCGATCGGCAGGTTATAGCCGCTCAGGTGCAACAGCGAGTAAATCAGCATGGAGCCGTGACCGTTGGACAGGACAAAGCGGTCGCGATTCGGCCATTTGGGGTTGGTGGGGTTGTGGCTCAGAAAATCGTTCCACAATACTTCAGCGATGTCGGCCATGCCCATCGGCGCACCAGGGTGGCCGGAGTTGGCTTTTTGGACGGCGTCCATGCTGAGTGCGCGTATGGCGTTCGCTAAGTCTCGGCGCGAAGGCATGTTGGTCTCCTTTATTTTGTTATTTTAGGTACGATGCCCGTAAACTAGAACATCGCTCTGGCTGGGGCTTGGTAATTGCAAGGAAAACCAACACGACGCTACTGTTTAACAGACTGCCGGAATTGGCATCACCTTGATACCTTGTAAATGTCCAAAGCCGCGACCGACAAGTGACGCCCGCGGCTTTGACGCCGTCCTTATTCCAAGTTGGCGTGTCTCGATCTCATTTCTTCTTCCGGGATACCCTTCTCATGAATGACATGGGAAATCGTAGCCTCGAGGAAAAGCAGAGTAGACAATTCAAATACGGTACCCATAGGCATGCCTCTGACTTTACCGTATTGTTCGGCACGACCGATTTGCAACGTAACGTCGGCCAAATCGCCGATAGTCGAATCGTCTTTGGCCGAAATCAGCGCGATTTTCGCACCCACTTCTTTAGCTTTCTTGGTGAAGGCCACCAGCTGCTCAGTTTCTCCGGAGCCGGAAATAATGATCAACAAGTCGCCGGCTTTAATACTAGGCGTGACGATTTCACCGACAACGCTGACATCATAGCCACCATGCATCAGCCGCATCGCGAAAAAATTACCGACCAATTTAGAGCGACCAGCACCAGAAATGAACACGCGCTTGGCCTGGTCCAACATGTCGACCAAAGTTTTGTCGTGCGAATCGGGTGTCGCTTCCAGAATGCTGGAAATTTTGCTTAAGACTAACTCTTGATGCATGACTTACACCGCCGCCACGTCGACCAATTCACGGATTTCACGAGCCGCTTCGGCAGGTGATGGAGCGCCGTAGATAGCCGCGCCGACAACTATAATATTGGCTCCAGCTTTAACGGTTTGATCGATAGTGGCTGGTTTGATACCGCCAGCAACGGAAACGCGAACGTTCAAGCCCAGGTTGGCGACTTCGGCCAAGTCGGTGAAAGGCGTTTGACCGGCCGCTTGTGCGTCCAGACCGGTGTGTACACCCATGATTTGGGCGCCCAGCTTCGCGGATTCGCGAGCGCACTCGCCTTTGTTAGGCACGTTAATCAAGTCGACTTGCACTTCGGCAGCATATTTTTTAGCCGCCTTGATCACGCCACCAATAGTAGCCAGACCGGAAACACCCAATACGGTGCAGATGTCCGCGCCGGCAGCGTAGAAAGCACCAGCTTCGTATTCGCCGGCATCCATGGTTTTCAGGTCAACCAACAACAATTTATCGGGGTAACGTTGTCTCAGTTCTTTGACCAAATTGACACCGTTGTATTTGATGCAAGGGGTGCCAATTTCGAAAATGTCGACGTAAGGGGCTACTTGGTCAGCCAGCGCGACGGTTTGGTTGAAATCCAGTGAGTCCAACGCCATTTGAATTAATGGTCTTGCCATGTGATGTGCTCCGAAAAGTTTTATTTTATTGATAGCTGATTCTCGCAAATTGCCACAACCCGCTAGGCTAGTCACGTACGTGTGATGCATCTGTAACTGTAAGATAGAAATAGCACGGCTGTCAATGCTTGACTGCCGCCAAATACAAAGCTTCAGGGCACTCGGACCAATGATTTTATCAGCCGAAAAACCCAACATCGCAAACCGCGAAATTTCCCGATGGGAAATCGCCTTTTCAGGACGATAGTTGACTCTAAAACACCAACCCGCTCACCCTAGCACTGTCTATGAAACGCTTATTTTTCGCGCTCTGGCCACCACTTGACGCCCTAGCCAAACTCCAGCAGCTAATTCAACACCTTGATCGCCCAATAACTCCTCTGGCTATCTCCAACTTGCACGTTACGTTGGTGTTTTTAGGCACCGTAAATCACAAACAAGAACGGGAACTGCGCAGACGAGCCAACACCATCAAATTTCACGGCGCCG
Source organism: Methylomonas sp. MS20 (assembly GCF_050275925.1). NCBI lineage: Bacteria > Pseudomonadati > Pseudomonadota > Gammaproteobacteria > Methylococcales > Methylococcaceae > Methylomonas > Methylomonas sp. MS20. The sequence goes on along the minus strand of NZ_CP189962.1, from coordinate 531,574 downwards.
AACTGACGTTCGACCGACTCGATTTTTGGCAAAAACCCAGCATACTTTGCCTGACCTCCACCGACGGATTAACAGCCGCGAGCGAACTTTCCGAACAATTGACCAGAATCAGCAAGGGGCTGGACATACCAATCGACAACCGCCCCTTCACTCCACACATCACGCTATGTCGTAAAATCAAACGCCCACTCGATACCGAATTCGAACCGATAACTTGGCGCGCCACCGGCTTTTGCCTGGCCGAGTCGGTATCAAACTCCGGACGCCGCCAATATCGGGTTCTCGAGGAGTGGCCATCATTGTCATAAGCAGCCGATACAAACCTGAGGAGAACCGACCATGCCCATGCTGAAACTGCGCACTAACATCCCTATTACCGCCGAACAATCTCCTAACCTGCTGAAAGCCTTCTCGCGCTTGCTAGCCCAGGAGACCGGAAAACCGGAACGCTATGTCATGATCGACATTTCCGGAAATCACTTCATGCTGTTTACCGGCAGCGATTCTCCTTTAGCTTATTTGGAGTGCAAAAGCATAGGGCTCAGCGCCAGCCAAGCCACAAAGCTTTCAGCGTCCCTCTGCCAAATATTGTCCGAGGAACTCGGCATCGCTGGCGACCGAATTTACATTGAGTTCAGTAATTGTCCGGCTGAGTTTTGGGGCTGGAACAGCTCGACGTTCGGCTGACAGCGCAAAATCCGGCGCGCAAGCGCGCCGGTTCAGTCGCGTTATTTAGGCTTAACTTCGGATTTACCCTTGTCCGGCTTCTCGGCGCTTGCTGCCTTACCGGCTTTTTCCGTTTTTTCCGTTTTAGTATCAGATGGAACTGGCACACCATCGCCAAACAGAATATTTTTCTCGTTCGCCATAGCGGTTTTTTCGCCAATGCCTTTGACCGCCTCTAAATCCTTCAAACTTTTAAAATCACCATGCTCCTTGCGATACTGCACGATGGCCTCGGCTTTTTTCGGGCCGACTCCGGTTAAGGCAGTGGAAATTGCTTCCGCGTCTGCCTGATTGATATTGATGGGTTCAGCATTCACCCAAAACGAACAAAGCAATAGAACCAGAAATAGCTTTTTCATAATTCGACCTCGTAATTTAGTTAGAGATTAGGCTTAATCGGCTCATTCCATTAAGAATGACTTGAAAAGCTAGTCGATTGTAGAAGCTAAACCTATTTTTTCAATACGAAATTCCGAAAATAACTAACCCCTATGCCGTGGCGACAAACACAGCTCTGACAGGAGCCGGCAGGCCTTCGATAGTCTTATCCGAGTCGTTAGGATCCAAAAAGTCCGTCAGCGACTGAAAGCGCATCCAATCTGTCGAACGCTGCTCTTCCACACGCGTTTTTTCAACGCTCGTTAATCGCACGTCTCGAAAACCGCAACGACGCAACCAAACCAACATTGCTTCACAACTCGGCAAAAACCAAACATTGCGCATGCTGGCATAACGTCGTTCCGGCAACAGTACGCGGTCCGGCCCGCCGTCGATCACCAACGTTTCCAACACCAACTCGCCACCCGACCTCAGGCAACCTTTCAATTCCAGCAAATGATCGATCGGCGAACGCCGGTGATATAAAACCCCCATCGAAAATACCGTATCGAAAATTCCCAAGTCCGCCGGCACATCCTCTATACCCAGCGGCAAAACGAAGACTGGCGCATCGCCGCCGTGCAGACGACGAACCGCCTGAAATTGCATCACGCTCAACAGAGTCGGATCGATACCGATCACCATTCTGGCGCCGGCGCCCCACATCCGCCAGGCGTAGTAACCGTTTCCGCAACCGACATCCAGCACCAATCGGTTGCGCAACGGCGCAATGGCATCTTTAACACGACACCACTTCCAATCGGAGCGCCATTCGGTGTCGATCTCGATACCGAAAAGACGATACGGCCCCTTCCGCCAAGGATGCAAGGCCATCAACCGCTCGCGTAACTCGGAGCGTGCCGTTTCGGAAATGTCCGAGTCGCCGCCGATTTGTACTTGATCGAGCAAGTCGCAAACGCTCGGTGTCAGAGGCGGCAATGCATCGACCACGCTCCGCCAGCGTCGCAAATCGCCATGCCCGGTTTCATCGAATGCCGTAGCTAACTGCCTCGGCAATAATGCCGCCCAGCGCTGACCTCCCGCCTCGACAAGCAAGTTGAATAAAGGCCGGTAATCGATCATTTCAACGCGATCATTGACGCGAAATTGAAGTACTGGAACCAAACCTCGACACTGGAAAACCCCGCTGCTTCCAGGCGCGCGCGATGCTCGGAGAAAGTCTCCGGTATCAAGACGTTCTCCAACGCAGTTCGCTTTTGACTGATCTCCAGTTCGCTATACCCTTGCGCTTTCTTGAACAGATGATGCATTTCGGTTTGCAGATCCTGCTGACGTTTGTCATCGAACGCCAGCTTCTCGGACAAGATCAACACGCCGCCAGGCAGTAGGCCGTCGTAAAGCCCAGCGATAAAGCGACCACGGTCTTCGAGAGGTATGAATTGCAGCGTGAAATTCAGCACAACCACCGATGCATCGCGAATTTCAATATCGCGAATATCGGCGCAACGCCATTCGATGTCGACCTCCGCCGGGGCCAGCTCAATATCGCGCCGACATTGCTCGATCATCGCCTCCGAACAGTCGACCGCGACGATTTTGCAGTTTCGGACAGCAATGTTGGCGCGCATGGCCAATGCCGCCGCACCTAACGAACATCCCAAGTCGTAACATCGACTGTTTTCGCGGGCGTAACGGCCGGCCAACAAACCAATTGCGGAAATCATCGTGCCGTAGCCCGGCACCGAGCGTCGAATCATGTCCGGAAAGACCTTGACGACGTTCTCGTCGAAGCTAAATGCCGCGATTTCGCCTAGCGGACTGGCGTATAAAGAATCTTTCGAAGCTGGCATGAGGAGCGACCGCGCTGGTTTGAACAAGCGCGGCCAAGCAAGACTGGCGAATGCTTAAGAATTGTTGGGGACGTTGTTGTTGCTGAGCGCCTCGGTATTGCGCTTGGCCAACTGATTGATCACTTCCTGCAACGATCCGGAACGTTCGACCTCGTTTTTAAAGCTGGTCCGATAGTTGGTGACCAAGCTAACACCCTCGATCAGGATGTCGTAGACTTTCCAAGCCCCTTTCTCGTTCAGCATACGGTAGTTGACCGCAATCGGTTGCAAGCCAGGTTGCAAGATTTCGGTTTTGATCAATACCTTTTTATCGTCGCCTTCGCTGCTAACCGGCAGAAAACGCACCGACCAGTCCTTGAACTCGACAAACGCTCTGGAATAGGTGCGAATCAACAGGGTTTGGAACTCCTTCTTAAAACCGTCCTTCTCGGCCGGCGTAGCGTCTTTCCACATTTTGCCGAGCACCAACGTCGAAATTAGGTCGAAATCGACATGCGGGTAGATCACGTCGTGTACGAACACCGTGATTTTTTTGAAATCCTGCGTAAACCCAGGCTCCTGCATGCGTTGCTTCAGCTTGTTCGAGGCGTCCTCGATAATCTTCTGCGGCTCGCCTTCCGCCGCCGCGCCGGAAGCCCAGCCCAACGCCGTCGCCGCCCAAATCGCCATCAATAAAAACTGCAAATAACGTTTGATATACATATAAACCATCTCTTAATAAGGATACAGGGCGCTAATTTCAGCCTTCCCAAACCATACACTGCTACAATTAAGGTCCGAAGCGGAAAACCCAGCCTCAGGCTCGACCAACCCGCGGAGGATCGGCAAACACCTCACTATTTTACTATGGAAAAGATGTCTACCCCTAACGACTTTTTCCCAACCACCCGGATGCGCCGCATGCGCTCCCAGAATTTTTCCCGCCGATTAATGCGGGAAAACCGCCTGACTACCGACGACTTGATCTGCCCATTATTTGTCGTCGAAGGCCAATCCGTCCAACAAGCCGTGGCGTCGATGCCCGGCGTCAGCCGCCTGTCCATCGACCGGCTGTTGCGGGAAGCCGAATCCTTAGTCAAGTTGGGTATCCCCGCCGTCGCGCTCTTTCCGGTCGTCGACCCCGGTCAAAAATCGCTGAACGCAGAAGAAGCCTACAATCCCGACGGCCTGGCGCAACGTTGTACGCGAGCGCTGAAATCTGAATTTCCGGAGCTCGGCGTAATTACCGACGTCGCGCTCGACCCGTTCACCACGCACGGCCAGGACGGCCTGATTGACGCTGACGGATACGTCGTCAACGACGCCACCGTCGACGTGCTGCGCAAACAAGCCCTATCCCATGCCGAGGCCGGTGCCGACATCGTCGCGCCGTCCGACATGATGGACGGCAGAATCGGTGCGATCCGCAACGTCCTGGAGTCCCAGGGCCACCCAAACACCCGCATTCTGGCCTATTCGGCCAAATATGCCTCCAGTTTCTACGGCCCGTTCCGCGACGCGGTCGGCTCGGCCGGCAATCTGGGCGGCGGCAACAAATACAGCTACCAAATGGACCCCGCCAATTCCGACGAAGCGATCCGCGAAATCGCGCTCGATTTACAAGAAGGCGCCGACATGATCATGGTTAAACCGGGCATGCCCTATCTGGACATCATTCGCCGCGCCAAGGATCGTTTCGGCGTTCCGACGTTCGCTTACCAAGTCAGCGGCGAATACGCGATGCTGAAAGCCGCCGCCCAAAACGGCTGGCTAGACGAACGTCAGGTCGTGCTGGAATCCTTACTCGCCTTCAAACGGGCCGGCTGCGACGCAATTTTGACCTACTTCGCCAAACCGGCGGCACAATGGCTGCAACAAACCTAGATCGACAAGCCATGGCGACCGCGCGCGACATCCGCAATGCCGAACAGCGTCGGCAATCACGGCTGGAGGAAGGTGTATTTATTCTGCTCCTGCTGCTGTCCATGCTGGGTATCGCCGTCACCCGCTTTTCGCCGGAAGACGGTTACGCTTTCTGGTTGTTCATGGTCACCGTATTCGCCGGCATTTCGATCGCCATCGGCCGGATGAAAGCCAAAAACCACACGTTCGACTTCGCCGCTGCGTTCAAGGAACAATTGCTGCATTGGGCCAGTGCGGTATTGGTCGCCGGCGGCGCGTTTCTGCTGCAGAAATCGGGCCGTATCGACGAAAACGCCGCGACGCTGGTGGTGTTGCTGATTCTGTCGTTGGCCACGATGCTGGACGGCATCCGTATCGGCTGGCAACTGGGTTTGATCGGCCTGTTTCTCGGCGCATGCGCAATTATTATCGCCTACGTTGAACAGTTCATGTTGCCCGTCAGCGTGCTCGCCGGCCTGCTCGTCATCGTCACCCTGTATTGGGAATTCAAATCCCGCAAACAAGCCGACCAATGACAGCCATCGACCAATACGCCGTATTCGGCCACCCGATTAACCACAGCAAATCGCCGCGCATCCACGGCCTATTCGCCGAACAAACCGGTCAACGTCTGCAATACCGGGCGGCGGACGTACCGGCCGAGCAATTTCGTTCCGCGGTCGAGACCTTCTTTGCCGACGGCGGCAAAGGTCTCAATTGCACGGTGCCGCTCAAGGAACTCGCCTGGCAATTCGCGGACCGCCTCGGCGACCGCGCCCTGCTCGCCAAAGCCGTCAACACCCTGGCGCGCCAGGCCGACGGCCGCATCCTCGGCGACAATACCGACGGCGTCGGTCTGCTCAACGACTTGACCATCAACCATCGCATTCCGTTGCGTGCCAGCCGGATCTTAGTGCTCGGGGCCGGCGGCGCGACACGCGGTATCGTCGCGCCGCTGCTGGAACAGGCACCGGCGCAGCTCGTCATCGCCAATCGGACACTCGAAAAAGCCGAGGCCATTGCCGATGAGTTTGCCGATCTTGGAGAGTTGCACGCCTGCGGCTACGCCGATTTGAACAGCCGCTTCGACGTCATTTTGAATGCAACCTCCGCCAGTTTGGGCGGCGACCTGCCGCCGCTGGCCGACGATATTCTCGCCGACGGCGGCTGCTGCTACGATTTGGCTTATGCCAACCAGCCTACCGCATTCGTAAACTGGGGCCTTCGGCACGGCGCCTCGCTCTGCCTCGACGGCTTGGGCATGCTGGTGGAGCAGGCCGCCGAAGCCTTCTATCTTTGGCGGGGCGTCAGACCGGACACCCGTCCGGTCATCGATTTGCTGAACCGCGAGCGAACGCTGCCTCCGCTTCGAAACGATTGACCTCCGTCCACCCCAACGACAATCACTCTTCCACGATCCATCATTGCTTAACGGACCAACATGAAGGCCATCAAATCATTATTCGGCAAAGTCTCCGGCAAATCCCCAGCCCCGCTGGGAACACAGCCCATCACGACCGAAACCTTGCGGCAACTCTTCCCAATCAGAAACCTGAGCGAAGAAATCCTGCAAACCTTCGCGGCCGAGAACCACGTCGAAACCTACTCAGCCGGTCGAACCCTGTTTTCGGTCAACGAGCCTTCGACCTGCGCGATTTTCTTGCTTGACGGAACCGTGATTTTGGCCGATCAGCACGGTAAAGGTTACGAAATCAGCGCCGGCAGCGCGCAAGCCAAGTTTCCGATCTGTAGCGGCGCCAAACAAACCGCGACGGCCACCGCCAAAACCGACATTAGTATTCTGCGGGTGTCGTTAAAAATCATGCTCACCTCCGGCCGCTTCGACCACGGCAAACTGGACGTACCGGAAGACTTGCAAGGTAACCGCCTGTTATCGCTGTTCGCCGACCATTTCCAGCACCACCACCACGAACTGGAAATTCCGTCGCTGCCGGAAGTGGCGATCAAGTTGCGCCAAGCCATCCAAAAAGACGTCAATATCGATGACGCGGTCAAGATCATTCAACTCGACCCGGCTATCTCGGCCAAACTGATCGAAGTGGCCAACTGCCCGTTGTACTTGACCACTGTCCCCGCCAAAAACTGTAAGGATGCGGTGATCCGCATCGGCCTGAACGCCACGCGCAGCTTGGTCACGGCACTGAGTATCAAGCAGATTTTCAAATCCAAATCGCCGCTGCTGAAGACTTACCTCGAAGATTTGTGGAAACAAAGCCTGTATTTGTCCAGCCTTTGTCACGTGCTGGCCAGCCATAGCCAGCAACAAAATCCGGAAGATGCGCTGTTGGCCGGGTTAACCTGCGACATTGGCGTGATTCCGTTTCTCAGCTTCGTGGCGGACTTGCCGCTCGAGTACCACAATGAGACCGAAATCGAACAAGCGATCCCCGTCGTCAGAGCGCCCGTCGGCGCGGTCGTGCTCAAGGAATGGGATTTTGCCGATGAGTTCATTCAGGCGGCCAAACATTCCAGCGATTGGTTTCACGCTAGCGGTGACACGTTAACACTGACCGACATTGTCGTGCTCTCTCGACTACATGCCTTGATCGGCAAAAAGGCCAACGCCGATCTGCCCGCAATCAGCGCGATCCCGGCGGCGGCCAAACTGAAAACCTTTTCGCTATCGCCGGAAAACACGCTGGCGATCCTGCACGACGCCAAAGCCAAGATTCAGGAAGCTTTGAACACCTTCATCACTTGATATGTTCGGCAAGTTATTTAAACGGGCGGCGACCAAACCCGTCGCCGCGGCAAGCAACGGCGAACGTCCGGCCCACCGTCTGCCCATCGAGTTTTTACGCAAACTGATCCCGATCGGCGAGCTGGACAGCAAAGAACTGATAAAACTGCCGATTGCGTTATGCCAGTTCAATGCCGGGGACATCGTCTTCAATCGCGGCGAAGCCTCCGACACCTTGATTTATCTCTACAGCGGCAAAGTGTTTCTGGAGTCGGCCAACGGCGGATACACGGTTGAAGAGAATACCTTCAAGGCCTGCTATCCGTTGGCGGCTCACGGCGAACATAGCGTCAGCGCCATTGCCCAAACCCCATCCCAGCTGATTTACCTACCACTATCGTTACTGCGACAAAGCAGCGCTCAGCCACACAATCCGCTGGCAAACCGCGCCAATCCGCCCGCCGAACTGCGTAATAGCCGGCTATTCGCGAAACTTTGCGCGGCCTACGACGCCGACGCGCTGCAAGTCCCCAGCCTGCCCGACGTCGCCTTAAGGCTGCGTAGTGCATTGCAAAAAGACATCAGCGTCGCCGATGCGGTGAAAATCGTCAATCTGGACCCGGCGATTTCGTCCAAACTGGTACAGGTCGCCAACAGTCCGATCTACCGAGGCTTAAAGCAGGTCAGCAATAGCCACGATGCGGTCAATCATCTGGGCTTCAAAATTACTCAAAATCTGGTCACCAGCGTCAGCCTGCACCAATTGTTCCGCAGCACCAATAAAGTGCTTCAGCAAAAATCCCAGCAAGCCTGGAAGCAGAGCATACAAATCGCCAGTTTGAGTTGTACCTTGGCCGGTCTCGGTAAAAAGATCAACGCCGACGAAGCCTTGCTTGCCGGCCTGACTCACAATATCGGCGTCTTGCCTATCATTACATTGGCTGGTAGCCTGCCCGCTTCAGAGTACACCGAGGCCGAACTCGACGCTTGCATCGACTACCTACAGGGGCTATTCGGCACTTTCATACTGAAAAAATGGCATTTTCCGGACACGCTGATCCAAATTCCGGCGCAAACCGGAAACTGGTATTACGACGCCGGCGAGGGCCTGCAATTGCACGACATTGTATTGTTAGCCAAATTTCACAGTCAGTTGGGGGGCATCCGGATGCACAAGTTGCCGCCGCTGAACACCTTGCCGGCTTTTCATAAACTGGACGACTGCGCGTTAACGCCCGACATGTCCCTGCAAGTACTGCAGGACGCCAAACAGCAAATCGCCGAGGCCTTGGCATTTTTCCGGGCCTGACATGAACTGGTTCACGCGCCTCTTCAAAAAAACGCCGCCGCCAACGTCTTCGGCGCCAACCAACATCGCCGCGAAAAACGTAAACATACCGGTGGAAATACCGGGCGTGACACCGCCGATGTCGAGGCTCAAACAATCCCTGCCTCCAGCGGAACTCAAGCAATTCGTTCCGCTACGCAATCTCGACGATGCGCATTTGGCCGCGCTGCCGCGCCAAACCCTCCGCTACGCCAAACATTCGGTGATTTTCACCTTCGACCAGCGCACCGACAGCGTGTTTTATTTAGTGCGAGGGCGGCTCAACATGCAACCCGACAGCGAAAGCAGCTACGAAATCGTCGCCGACACCCCGCGAGCCCATCTGCCGTTAAACAGCGCCACGCGTTGCGGCGCCACCGCCACCGCGCTCGACGACGTCTTGATCCTGGAAGTCTCGATAGAGCTGAACCGGCTATGGTCCGACCACTGCCGAGAATCGACCAGCTGTGTTGAACTGGTGGATATCGAACTCCCCGAGTCGTTGAACGGCCACCAGTTCTTTGTCAGCTTTGCCCAAGCCTACCGGGAAAATCAGTTAAGGTTGCCCTCGTTACCCGACGTCGCGCTTAAACTCAAGGAAGCGATGCGCAAGGAGATAGGGATAGCCGACGCCGTCGAAATTATTCAACTCGATCCGCCCATCGTCGCCAAACTGATTCAGGTTGCCAACAGCGCTCTGTATTCCACCGGCAACACGATCCACAATTGCCACGACGCGGTATCGCGCATCGGCCTCAACGCGACTCGCAACTTGGTTCTGGGCATCAGCTTGAAGCAACTGTTCCATTGCAAGGACCCAGCGCTGATGAAAGCCATGCAAGCGTTATGGCGGAGCAGTTTGTACGTCTCCAGCCTCAGCTTCGTGCTGGCCCAGGCGTGCAGCCGCATCAACCCGGAAGACGCATTGCTGGCCGGTTTGGTCGCCGACATTGGCGCGATACCGCTACTGCATTTTGCCGAACACTTCCCGGACGCCAGCCCCAGCCTGGAGGAGTTACAAGCCTCGCTAACCTATCTGCGCGCTCCGGTCGGCACTCTGGTACTGCATACCTTGGGCTTCTCGGAAACCCTAACCGGCATTCCGCCACTCGCCGAAAATTGGCTGTATGACAGCGGCTCGGAACTGACGCTGAGCGACATTGTCATGCTAGCCAAATTACACAGCTATTTCGGTAGCGGCAAATCCCGCGACCTACCCTATATTTGCTCGATACCGGCCTACGCCAAACTCAGCGAGGGCAAGCTCAACCCCGATTTTTCGCTTTCCGTGTTACAAAAGGCTCAGGCCCGCGTGCAGGTGGCGATGCAACTGTTATCCTGATTTTTTCCGATTACTTTCCGGCTACCGTAATGACCAATCCTTTATTAGAACGTACCGAACTCCCGCAATTTTCCAAAATTCTGCCCGAACATGTCGAACCGGCGATCGATCAATTACTGGCCAATGCTCGCGCCGCCATTGATACCCAGCTAGCAGGCGGCGGCCCCTACACTTGGCATAACCTGATCGAGCCCATCGAGGAAGCCGAAGACCGCTTGAACAAGGCTTGGTCGCCGGTCAGCCACATGAATTCGGTCGTGAACAGCGACGCCATGCGCGACGCCTACAACGCCTGCCTTGGCAAACTCAGCGCCTACGCCACCGAAACCGGCCAAAACAAGGCGCTGCAACAAGCCTACAAAGCCATTCGCGACAGCGATGAATTCGCCAATCTCGAACCCGCCCAACAAAAGATTATCGATAACGCACTACGCGATTTTCATTTGTCCGGTGTCGACCTTCCAGCCGAGCAACAAGCGCGCTACAAGGAGATCAGTCAGCAACTGTCCAAGTTGGCCAGCCAGTTCGAGGAAAACCTGCTCGACGCCACCAACGCCTGGCACAAGCAAATTACCCATCTCGACGATTTGGCCGGCCTGCCCGAGTCGGCCATTGCCCAAGCCAAGCAGGCTGCCGAAGCCGAAGGCAAGGACGGCTGGTTGATCAATCTACAATTTCCGTCCTATCTGGCGATCATGACCTACGCCGACAATCGGGAACTGCGGCGCGAGCATTACGAAGCCTTCTGCACCCGCGCATCCGACCAGGGTCCGCACGCCGGCCAATGGGACAACACCGACATCATGGAGCAGATTTTGGCTCTGCGCCACGAAAAGGCCCAATTGCTGGGATTCAGCAATTACGCGGAATATTCGCTGGCCACCAAAATGGCCAAGTCCACCGACGATGTGGTCAAATTTCTGGAAGACCTGGCCGACAAATCCTGGCGCCAGGCGCGCCGCGACCTGACCGAGCTGAAGGAATACGCCGCCCAGGAACACGGCCTGCACGATCTGCAAGCCTGGGACATCGGCTACTACTCGGAAAAAATGCGCCAGCACTACTATCAATTGTCGCAAGAAGAAGTGAAGACCTACTTTCCGGACAACAAAGTCGTACCTGGCTTGTTCGCGATCGTCGAACGCCTGTATGGTCTGCAAATCAGCGAAATCCAGGAGTTCGACGCCTGGCACCCGGATGTGCGCTTTTATCAAATCGCCGACAAGGACGGCGCACTACGCGGCCGCTTCTTCCTGGACTTGTACGCCCGCGCCAAGAAGCGCGGCGGCGCCTGGATGGACGATTGCGTCTGCCGCAAGAAAACCTCGACCGGCCTGCAAACGCCAGTCGCCTACCTGACCTGCAACTTCACGCCGCCGATCGCCAGGGATGGTGGGGGTGCGGTAACGAGTATGGAACTCGTACCGCCGTCCGGCAACGCCCCCGCCCTGCTAACTCACGACGAAGTGGAAACCCTGTTCCACGAATTCGGCCACGGTCTGCATCACATGCTGACCCGGATCGACCACCTCGGCGTGTCCGGCATCAACGGCGTGGAATGGGACGCGGTGGAACTGCCCAGCCAGTTCATGGAAAACTGGTGCTGGGACAGGGAAGCCCTGGGCCTGATTTCCGGCCATTACCAAACCGGAGAGGCATTGCCGGATGCGCTGTACGATAAGATGCTGGCCGCGAAAAACTTTCAGGCCGGCATGATGATGGTGCGGCAACTGGAATTCAGCCTGTTCGACTTCAAAATTCACCAGCACTACGACCCGGCCAAGGGCGGACGGATATATCAGACCTTGCAACAAGTGCGAGAGCAAGTCGCGGTGGTCAAGCCGCCCGAATTCAACCGCTTCGCCCACAGCTTCTCGCACATCTTCGCGGGCGGTTACGCGGCCGGTTATTACAGCTATAAATGGGCGGAAGTCCTGTCGGCCGACGCCTTCTCGCTGTTCGAGGAAAAAGGCATTTTCGATCGCGCTACCGGTGAATCCTTCCTGCGCAATATCCTGGAACAAGGCGGCAGCAGCGACGCGATGACTTTATTTAAAAACTTCCGCGGCCGCGAACCACGGATTGACGCCTTGCTACGGCACAACGGGATTGCCGCTTAGCGACGGCAGCGTGAACCAAACTGGTCGAGAGCCCGTTAGTCAAGAACCGGTCGTTCGCAATCGAACAGAACCGGTTCGGACAGTTCTCGCCGGTGGCACTCCGCAGTTTGTACGACATGCTTTGATCGCCTGAAACTCGAATCGAGCGCATCTCGACCACCTGAAACTGGGATCATCCATCTTTGGGATTTCAGGCGGCGATCAAGGCCTACAGCCTCGCCAAGCCGCACCGCCTCGTGTCGGCACATCGCGAGCTACCTCGCGCACCGGGTCCGACCAGCGCGCTGGCGTTTTTCAAAGGGCATAAGCAGCGTTAAGCCTGGCTGTCCACGATGCAACGGCCAACTCAACCGGCCATGGTCGTCGCGGAGACAAAAGTTTCCGCCGGGCTTCGTTCTATCACTTGCACCCGCTGGGTAATCCCGCAGAGTAAGGTATAAGGTATCGTGTCGGCGTGACGGGCGATTTCCTCGACCGGCAAGGCCTCGCCCCACAACGTGACCGGATCGCCGGGCTGGGCGTCCGGCTGGCTATTAAGATCGACGGTGATCATGTCCATCGACACCCGGCCTATCAACGGCACACGCCGACCATTGACCAACACCGGCGCGCCGCTTTGGGTGTGACGGTGATAGCCGTCGCCATAGCCTATCGACGCCACGCCCAGCCGGGTCGGTTGCCGGCAAGTCCAGGTGCCGCTGTAACCGACCGATTCGCCGGCGGCGACATACTTGACCGCGATCAACCGCGAATGCAGACTCATCACCGGTCGCAGACCGAAATCCGCGCCGGTTTTACCGGCAAACGGCGAGCAGCCGTACAGCATCAATCCCGGCCTGACCCAATCCCCCCCCCTAACCTGTGCCGAGTTGGAAGACACGTTGGGCCAGCCAATGATGCCGGCCGAATTAGCGATACTACGCTGACCGGGGAAGTCTTTGACCGCATGGTTGAATACGTCGATCTGGCGGCGGGTTTTGTCGTCGAGCAAGTCGTCGGCGTTGGCGAAATGGGTAATCAGATTGATCGGTTGCGCGACGGCGACACAATCGGCCAGCGCCTGATAAGCGGCCAAAAAGTCGCCGCCCTTGAAACCCAGGCGGTTCATACCGGTATCCATTTTCAACCAAACCGGTAATTTTTCGGATTCCGGCGCCAGTTGCCGCAAAATGCCGATTTGCTGCGGCGTATGAATCACCGCCGCTAGTTTGTGGCGTACCATCAAACGCAGCTCGTCCAGACAGACAAAGCCCTGCAAGACCGTAATCGCTTGCGTGAATCCGGCCTCGCGCAAGCGCACGCCTTCATCGACCCGCGCCACCGCGAAACCGTCGGCCTCGGCCAACGCCGCCGCCACTCTATCCATACCGTGGCCGTAGCCGTTGGCCTTGATGACCGCCATGATCCGGTTGTTCGGCGCATAGCGTTTAACCTGGGCCAGATTGTGGCGGGCGGCGTCCAGATCCAGATGCACGTAAGCGGCCGGCGTCATTCGTAATCCTCGCTACCGGTATAAACGCCCGCGAAGTTTTCGAAGCGGGTGTATTGGCCGAGGAAGGTCAGTCGCACCGTGCCTAGCGGACCGTTCCGCTGCTTGCCGATGATGACTTCGGCAATACCTTTGTCCGGACTGTCCTCGTGATACACCTCGTCGCGATACACGAAAATGATCAAATCGGCATCCTGCTCGATCGCGCCGGATTCGCGCAAATCCGACATCACCGGCCGTTTATTCGGGCGTTGCTCCAGATTCCGGTTGAGCTGCGATAAAGCGATCACCGGCACGTTCAGCTCCTTGGCCAGCGCCTTCAGGCCGCGCGAGATGTCGGAAATCTGCTGGACGCGGTTATCGCCGCTGGACGGCGATTGCATCAGCTGCAGGTAATCGAGCACGATCAAACCCAGTTGGCCGTGCTCGCGGGTCAAACGGCGGGCGCGGGAACGCACCTCGGTCGGCGTCAGCGCCGGGGTGTCGTCGATAAACATTTTGGTCTCGGCCAGCAGATTGATCGCCGAGGTCAGTCTGGGCCAATCGTCGTCGTCGAGCTTGCCGGTCCTCACCTTGTGCTGATCGATCCTGCCCAGCGACGACATCATCCGCATCGCCAGGGCTTCACCCGGCATCTCCATACTGAATACGGCGACCGGCATCCCGCTTTTCAAAGCCACGTTTTCGGCCATGTTCATCGCGATCGTGGTCTTGCCCATCGAAGGCCTGCCGGCGACGATAATCAAGTCGGACGGTTGCAGTCCGGAAGTTTTTTCGTCGAGGTCGGTGAAGCCGGTACTGGCGCCGGTGATGTCGCCGTCCTGCTCGTACAGCATTTCGATCTTGTCCACCGCCTTGGCCAGCAAGGATTTGATCGACGCAAAACCGCCTTGACCGCGTTGGCGTTGCTCGGCGATTTCGAATACCTTGCGCTCGGCGTTTTCCAACAAATCGGCGGTTTCCCGGCCTTCGGTGGTGAAGGCCGAGTCGGAAATTTCGGTACCGACATGAATCAGCTGCCGCAAGACCGAGCGGTCGCGGACGATGTTGGCATAGGCGACGATATTGGCGGCGCTGGGCGTGTCGCGCGCCAGTGAAGCCAGATACGCGAGGCCGCCACCGTCCTGCAGTTCGCCGGTGGCTTCCAAGACTTCCGAAATCGTCACGACATCGAACGGATCCTGTTTCTCGGCCAATTGAGCGATCGCGCGAAAGATCAAACGATGGTCGCGTCGGTAAAAATCGCCCTCGACGATTTTATCGGCCACCGAATCCCAGGTGCGATTATCCAGCAGCAGGCCACCCAGCACGGATTGTTCGGCCTGGATCGAATGCGGCGGGACTTTCAGAGACTCGACGGCTTGATCGGGAGAAAAGTAATAATCTTCGGACATGGCAACGGAAAGGGCGAATACTGGCCGCGCATTATAACCGGCTAACTACTCGGACAGACTGATGGCGACGACGTCGCATGCCGACGGAAAATGCAAAGTATATCGTTCGGCGAGTAGGCCGCGTACCAATACATCTCGGACGACTAGCGGTTTCAATTTTGTCAGGGCCTACCCACATCTCACCGGCAATTGACCACCAACAACACTGCGACAGCTGTTTTACGCTACGTCTTCCTTTATTAGCCAAGCTCGGCTTTCTCGGACTCTAGGGCACAAAAAAGCCGGTTTTACCCGGCTGTTTGCTGATCTGCAATAATAGGCCCGTAGCCCTTTTGTATGAATTGATTTTTGGTTAGCGTTATTGCTCAACCTCGATATCGCGCCAAGCTTCGACGGCAAACAACGCCAGTTCTTTAACCACTGTAAGAATAAATCTGACCGCGCCGTAGCCGAGCCCCGCCAAGACCAAGATAGCTAGTATTTTCATAGTACCTCCCAATTAAAGCCTCCCGTTTGGCGAGTTTGCCACTTTCCCGATAAAACTCAATAGCCCCTTTCAGGGGTTTTGGCAACACAATCAATGAAGTACAACAACAATACAATTTAAAACAAGCCGTTAAAATTCATTGTTAAAGTAAATTAAATTTCAATATCGTGCGGGAGTTTTTCCGGTTTTCGGCTACGTTGGACCGGATTGCGGTATTTTTGCCGGAGTCGGATACAAAGAAGATTCATCAAGGCCATCCTCGCCAATCGGCTCGACCGCGCCCCGCTGACCAGCCGACAGCGAAAAGTTTCCCGCGAAAAAATACTTGGCGTTAAAATCCGCGCCTTTAACCGCGTTGTCTATGGAGCAGCAGTCCGATGGGTAGAGCCTACCAGAACAGAAAGGTGTCGATGGCCAAAACGGCCGATGCGAAGACCAAGGTATACAGCAAATACGGCCGCGAAATTTATGTCTGCGCCAAGTCCGGCGGCGTCGACCCGTCCGGCAATTTGACCTTACGCGGACTTATCGACCGGGCTAAAAAGGATCAGGTCCCCGGCCACGTCATCGACAAAGCCCTAGACAAAGCCAAGGGCGGCGGCGGCGAGGATTTCGCGCCGGCTCGCTATGAAGGTTTTGGCCCGGGCGGTTGCATGGTGATCGTCGATTGCTTGACCGATAATCCGAATCGCACTTTCGGCGACGTACGTCTGTGTTTTACTAAAACCAAATGCAAGATAGGTACGCAGGGCACCGTCAGCCACATGTTCGATCACGCCGCGATTCTGGCGTTTCGCCACGATGACGAAGACAGCGTTCTCGAAGCCCTACTGAGCGCCGACGTCGATGTCAGCGATATTGAAAACGACGAAGGCAAGTTAACGGTATTCACGCCGCAAGCCGACTATTTCAAAGCCAAGCAGGCGCTGACCGACTTGCTAGGTGAAATCGATTTCGAAGTCGATGAAATTCAGTTTTTACCGAAGGGTTCAACGCCGATCGCGGGCGACGACGCGGTGTTATTCGAAAAATTTTTAGATATGCTGAATGAACTGGATGACGTGCAAAACGTTTATCACGACGCCGCCTATTGACCGCGAGGAATCGGGAAAAAACTGCGGCAATTTGTCGCAGTTTTTCTGGACAACCCGGTTTTAATCTCTTAGAATGCATTCACCTTGAATTAGGTCGATGCGATTGGCAAGAATCGTCATCTTTCAACGGGGGAGGAGAGCGGCCAGTTCGCTGGTAAAACAACAACAATAAGCGCAGCAAGTTAAGCTGTCGAAATCAATTCGACAGACGTCCAAAACACAATAATAAACCGGACGAAGCCCGCAATATGCGGGCTTTTTTATGCCCCGAGCAAAATCAGCGAAAAAAATGAAAATCGCTAGCACGCCGGAACGACCGAAATCGCTGTTCTCATCCGCTATGTTTTCACGAAAGCTCGCCCAGACAATCGAACGCCAAATCGAGTAACACCGGCCGCATCGCGGCCGCGCTGCCTAAATGCTCGGCAATCAGAATTTCGACCTCCGGCGCCTGACAGCGCATGCCCTCTACTTGCGCCGGAATATCGATGCCAACATGACGACCGGCCGCCAAAAAGTAAGGTAAGACGACAATACGCCGCGCGCCGGCCGCAATTTGCCTACGTAAACCGTCCGAGATGCTCGGTTCGGCAATTTCCAGGAATGCGCACGCGACACCGGCATAACGGCTGCCGATGGCCAAGGTGTCCGCCAATCGACGAATCTCGTCGTTAGCTTGTTCTCGGCGACTGCCGTGCGCGACCAGTAACAAGTGAGTGTTCATCGTTTTCATTCGATGTCCTTAGAGATTTGGTGGCGTCGCGACCCACTAACATACGTCGCGAACGGCGACACCAGGGAGGGAGAGGTTCCCGCGACAAAACCTGCGCATTGCTAGGCGTTCAGGCATTGATATCGGCAAATTGGTCTACCGAGTACTGAGACGACACTCGTTTGAAACCTCCATTCCTCCCCCGGTCCGAACCTCGCCAGCAACCTTGTTCTTTGCGCCAGCGATGACAAAAGCACCGCAAAAGTTTCCGCCAGTGTGCCGCGATTGCAGACCGTTGCAGAGAAATTTTCCGCGCGCGATTCGCCTAACCGGCTCCGACGCCTACCATCCACCGAAACACCGGATAGGACTATACTGTCCGCAAACCCTGACGCCGTATCCTAAGCGGCGTTCGGCGTCTACCAACACCGATGAGACTTTCAATATGTGGTTAACCAGACTGTTGTTCAACTTGCCCTTACTCCTGGTTCTCGGATGTGCCGAAACCCCGGAGCAACCGGCGCCCTTACCGCCGACTCAGGTCGATCTGAAGATCGAAAGCGCGCCGATGATCAACCCCGATACCGACGGCAAGGCCGCCCCGGTTTTGCTGCGGGTTTACGAGCTGCGTGAACAAAGCTCGTTCAATGGCGCGGACTTTTTTGCACTGTTCGATAAAGATCAGGCCACGCTGGCCGCCGATTTGGTCCGTAAGCAGGAATTGCTGATCAAACCCGGCGAGAACAAAGCGATACATATCGAACCCGCCGGCGACACTCGCTCACTAGGGTTTTTCGCGGCTTTTCGAAAGCTGGATAACGCTCAATGGCGCGCCGTCGCGCCGGTGGTCGCGCATCAAAACAACATGGTGACTTTGAAAATCAAGGGGAATACACTGGCTGCCGATGCATCCGCCGAGCCGCCGCCCGCGCTAGCGGTCAAGCCGGCGGAATGACTTGTCGAACCGAACCTATAACCACTCGATGCGAATCGGGGTGTTTCTTAATTTGTTCAATAACTACGAGGAAAAACTATGAATTCGAAGTTTTGGCGCTATTTTGGTGCCGCCGCATTATTGGCCACCACCTGTGTGCAAGCCAAGGACACTTGGCAAGAAGTTGTCGTTGCTCCTGGAGACTATCGGGTTAATGTAACCGGCCAAGCGCGGCGAATTCATCCGAGCTGCGCGTTTGAGGATGGGTACAAGTTTTATTTGAAGCCAGGCAACTCTGAAAAGTTGGTGGTGTATTTCAACGGAGGTGGCGCTTGCTGGAATTACAGCACCTGTTCCACCGCATTCGGCAACGATCCGAGTCAGGCAACTTTTATACCGAGCACCAATCTCGCCAATAATCCGGCAACTTGGGATGGCCTTCTTGCGATAGACAACCCTAGCAACCCATACAAGGACTGGACAATAGTCTTTCTACCTTACTGTACGGGCGACGTGTTCATCGGGGCGAAAGAAACCGTTTACAGCAACCCGCAGCTCAGTCCGAACAACGCCGTTCCCGATGTGTTTACTGTTCATCACCGCGGTTTCGATAACTTCCTGTACGTGATGAACTACCTGGATAGCCGATACAGACATCTTGATAAAATTTTGGTATCCGGCTCCAGTGCTGGCGGATACGGTAGTACGCTGAACTATCCCTGGATTAAGAAAATTCTGGGCCGCAATGCGAAAACTTCTCTGGTCAGTGACGGCAGTATCGGAGTACTGACCGATGAATTCATCCAAGACTCACTGTTTGGAACAAATACATCCTGGTCGATAGAGCAAACCTTGCACCCCGCATTAAGGCGATTATCGAAGGTAACTGAAGGTTTAAATTTTATACCTTCAGCACTGAGGATACTCGCTAATCAATATCCCGAAGATCGATTCAGCCAATACACCAACGCATACGATTATGTTCAAGCAATATTTTGGAATCTTATGCAACCAATCCCGCAACCTTTACCAGACCTGGCGACCTGGAGCACTCGTATGCTGGAAATGACTGTAGCTAATCAAACCAACCTGCCACACAATTATCGCAGCTATATCGACCCCGGTTGTGACCATACGATATTAAGCTACAGTGAGTTTTATACGTCGGCGTTAGAAGGTATTAGCTTTCTAGACTGGATCAAAACCCAGACTGGAGAGTCCTATAGCAAAAAGCATCGCTGGCGCAACCTGAGTTGCACGCTGGGCGAGAATTGTGGCGAAGAAACGTTAACAACGGACGGTATTGAAGCCTGTCTGAATCGATTTTATTCCCGCCTTTTTTAACTTGCGGTTAACTCTACGTAGCCCTGCCTCGCCAATAAGCCGAGCAGGGCATTCACGCCAAACCCTTACCACGGTTTTCCATCCGCCGCAGAAATTCCGCCATGATGGCGCGGTAAAGTTCGTCGCCCAGATACTGGTCCTCGACGCCGCTGTCGATGCTGGGATTGTCGTTGACCTCGATGACATAGCCCTTGCCGGCCACTTCCTTGACATCCACGCCGTACAATCCGTTGCCTATCGGCTGGGTGGCTTTCAGCGCGGCCTCCAGCACCACCCTCGGTACTTCGAAGGTCGGTAACGTCGCGAAACTGCCGCTATCGGTGCGGTTAGCGCCGTGCCGGTAAATCTGCCAATGATTTTTCACCATGAAATAACGGCAAGCGTACAAAGCCTTGTGGTTGAACACGCCGATACGCCAGTCGAAATCGGTATACAAAAACTCCTGAGCCAACAGCAACGCCGATTGCTGAAATAGTTCCGCGACTTTTTGATCCAATTCCGCCCGATTATTCACCTTGACGATACCCCGCGAGAACGAACCGTCCGGAATCTTGATCACCACCGGGAAACCGGCGGCGGCTTCCAATTGGTCCAGATGCGCGGCATTGCCTTTGTGCAAAATCCACGTGCGCGGCGACGGCACGCGGTGGGTACGGAACAGGTCGGCCAAATAGACTTTGTTGGCGCAACGCAAAATCGAATTGGGATCGTCGATCACCACCAAGCCTTCGGCCTCGGCTTTTTTTGCGAAGCGGTAAGTGTGGTGGTCTATGGCGGTGGTTTCGCGGATGAACAAGCCGTCGAACTCGGGAATCCGGCCGTAGTGATTCTGGGTGATCAGTTCCACGTCGATGCCCATCCGCCGCCCGACGTGGATAAATTTCTTCAACGCGCCGCGATTACTGGGCGGCAAGGTTTCGGCCGGGTTGATCAGCACCGCCAGATCGAATCGCGCGGACTTTCGGGCCCGGCTCTTGCGCCAGACTTTCTTGCTGAATTTGTCCAGCGCGTCGGCGAACAAGGTTTGCATGTCGTCGTTCAACTGCCGCGGCGATACTGCGGTCAAATCGGTGATTTCCCATTGCTGTTGCGGGCGGAGCGTAATCTTGAGAATCGGGCAGGGAAAGCGCTCGAACAGCAAGCGCGCCAACTCTTGAAACGCCGGATCGGGTGTGGTGCCGAAATAGCTGTACAGCGCGAACTCGCCATCCTTGTTCTGCTTCTTGAATGCTCGCAGCAAAGGCTCGGTAAAATCTTCCAGTTGCAGACGGTACAAGGCATTCTTGCCCAAATCGTTGATGACTTTTACCGACGGAATCACATGGTGATTGCGCGCTTCCGCGAGCAGCGAACAGTAGTACCCGTCCGATAGATAGGCATAGTCGCCGCACAAATTGATGATCCGCATCCGCCGATCCGGATCGGCATACGCGGTTGCCAGATAGGTTTCGAAAGTGATGACATGTTCGCTGGGATAATAAGGTCCCCAGTCGGAAAGGTCGTCGACTACCAGTAGCGTACTTGCCATCGCGGAAATTGCCTTGCGGAGAGTGGAAACAAGCTGGGCATTCTGAAACCGACCGCGGATTTTCACAAGCACCAATCCATGCCGCATAATGACGCCGTTATCGGCGCTTGAGCGGGAATTGATTCGGGAGGCAAGAATGTGGCGATTGATGTGCGTGGTGTTATGTTTCGGACTCTGGTTCTGGCGTACGGCCGGCGCCATCCCGCCCGATGCGCTGCCAGCCCCATTGGTACCCTGGGCCGAGTGGGTGCTGCACGACCAGCCCGAACACGGCTGTCCGTTCGCCCACGACGACTTTCAATCCAAGCAGTGCCTATGGCCGGGACCGTTGCAATTGCAACTGGAAAGCGACGGCGGCCGGTTCGCCGGCGACTGGACCCTGTATCGCCGCGACTGGCTGGAACTGCCCGGCGACGAACGCCATTGGCCGCAAGCGGTAAGCGCCGACCGGCAAGCCTTGCCGGTATTGATTCGCAACGGCAAGCCGGCGGTCTATCTGCCGGCCGGACGCTATCGGATCGCCGGCGAGTTTCGCTGGCAACAGCTACCCGAACAGTTAGCGCTACCGGAGATTGTGGGTCCGCTGCAACTCAGCGTGGCCGGACTAACCATTCCTTATCCGACCATCGAGCAAGGCGCGGTTTGGCCGCGCGCCGATGCCGGCGGCACCGGTCAGGATCGCTTGGACGTGCAAGTATTCCGCCAAATCATCGACGATATCCCCTTGCAAGTGCTCACTCGCCTCGATCTGGAAGTATCCGGCGCCGCCCGGGAAATCGCGCTGCCGCTGGCCTTGCTGCCCGGCCTAATTCCCGTCGAGCTGACCAGCCCATTGCCGGCCCGGCTGGACGGCGACGGCCGGCTTTGGCTACAACTGCGCCCTGGACGCTGGCGCGTCGAATTGCTCGCCCGCCATCCCGGCCCCGTCGAAGAGATGGCCTTGCCGACCGGCGAAGCCTCATGGCCGAGCGCCGAACTGTGGACCTTTCAAGCCATGCCTGCCCTGCGCCTGGTGGAAATCGACAATCTGCCGGCGATCGACGGCAGCCAGACCAATTTACCCGAAGACTGGCGGCACTTGCCGACCTATCAAGTAACACCGGGGCAAAGTCTGCATTTCAAACTGCTGCGTCGAGGCGATCCGGAGCCGGAACCCAATCAACTGTCCCTGGTCCGGACCTTGTGGCTGGATTTCGACGGCGGCGGCTACACCGTTAACGACAAGATCAGCGGCACGATGAGCCGAGATTGGCGGCTGAACGCGCTGCCGGAAACCCGGCTCGGGCAGGTGCAATTGAACGGCCAAAACCAACTGCTGACCCGGCTCGATCAATCCGACGGCATCGAAGTCCGGCGCGGCGCGATCGAGCTCAGCGCGGATAGCCGCATCGAAAACGGCATCTCTGAAATAGCCGCCGACGGCTGGCAGCAACGTTTTCAATCGCTGCGCGCCGAACTCAACCTGCCGCCGGGTTGGCGACTATTGGCCGTGACCGGCGTCGACAACAGCTCGGACACCTGGCTGGCGCGCTGGACTTTGCTGGACTTGTTTCTGGTCGCGCTGGCCGCGATCGCGGCCGGCAGGCTCTGGTCGCCGGCTTGGGGCGGCTTGGCCTTGCTCGGATTGGTCTTGATCTGGCACGAAGCCGATGCGCCGCGCTGGTTGTGGCCGAACGGTCTGGCCATCGCCGGACTCCTTCGCGTGGTACCGAGCGGACGCTTGGCCCGCTGGCTGACTTGGTATCGCGGCGCCAGCTTGGCGGCTCTGGTGATTGTCGCGGTGCCGTTCGCGATTGACCAATTGCGCGCGGCCGTCTATCCGCAGCTGGCCGAGCCGGCGGCCTTCAATGATTTCGGCTACTCCGAGGTGCCGGCCGGCGCCGACGCGATAACGGCCGCGGCGCCCGCCGAACTGGCCGAAACCGCCGCTGCCGAGCAGGCGCCGAGGCGCGCGTATTTGAGCAAAGCCTTGCCGATGTCGGCGCCACTCTCGTCGGCCGCCGGCCTGGACCGCATCGATCCGGACGCCAATCTACAAACCGGCCCCGGTTTGCCGAATTGGCATTGGCAACGGGTCCGTTTAAACTGGAACGGTCCGGTCGATAGCACCGAGCACTTGCGGTTCTGGTATCTACCGCCGTGGGCCACCGCGCTGCTACGCGTGCTGCAAACGGCTATCGCGGCCTTATTGGTCCTACGTCTGGCCGGCTTCACACTGCCCGCCTGGCGCCTGGGCAAAGGCTCGGTCGCGTCATTGATCTTGATCCTGCTGATCGCCCCCCAGCCACCGGTCCATGCCGCTGATTGGCCGGATCAGGCCTTGCTGGAACAACTGAAAACTCGCCTGCTGGAGCCGCCAGCCTGCGTCCCGCAATGCGCGCAGATTGCCGAGATGCAGGTGTTTGCCCGCCAGGACACCTTGACCATCGAACTGAGAATCGCCGCCGAGCGCGAAGTGGCCGTGCCGCTGCCCGCCAAGTTGGGCATCTGGTTTCCCGAACGCATTGATGTCGACGGCAGCGCCGCCCGGACAGCAATTCGCCGCGAAGATGGCGGCTTGAGCGTGCTGGTGCCGGCCGGCGTGCATGTTTTCAAATTGCAAGGTCGCTACGCCAACCTGGACAAGTTCGCGCTACCACTACCGTTGGCGCCGCGCCATGTCACGCTGGAAGCCCTAGGCTGGACGATCGGCGGCGTCTATGAAGACGGCTTGGCCGGACCGCAGCTGGAATTTAGCCGTGAGCCGCGCGAGTCCGGCGAACCAGGCCAAAAAGCGGCCAAACCGCTACCGGCTTTCGTCCGAGTCGAACGGACCTTGCATCTGGGCTTGGATTGGCGCGTCACCACCCGCATCGAGCCATTGGTTGCCAGTGGTCAGCCGGTTTTGCTGGAGTTGCCGCTATTGCCGGGCGAAGCGGTCACCAGCTCGGAGGTCCGCGTCAAGGACGGCAAGGTACTGATCAATATGGCCGCCGGCCAAGAGGGTTTGGTTTGGGAATCGCTGTTGGAAAAATCCGCGCATTTGACGCTGAAGGCGCCGGACACGACTCAATGGACCGAAGTCTGGCGAGCCGACGTCAGCCCGGTTTGGCATTTACGAATCGCCGGCATCGCGGTGGTTCATCACGGCGATGCCGGCGTCTGGCTGCCGGAGTGGCGGCCGTGGCCGGGCGAAACGGTCGAATTGAGCATAGACAGGCCGGCGGCCCTAGCGGGCGATACGCTGACCATCGATCATAGCGATCTGGAGGTTACGCCTGGCCAACGCGGCGTCGATAGCCGCTTAAATCTGCACTTACGTAGCTCCAAGGGCGGCCAGCATAAGCTGACGCTGCCGGCCGGCGCTGAATTGCAAGGCGTAACGATAGACGGCGCCAGTCAACCGATACGCCAACAAGGCGCGACGCTGAGTCTGCCGATTCATCCGGGCGAACAACGGATCGAAGTCCATTGGCAAGCCGCCGCCGAGCCCGGCTTTTGGTTGGAAACCCCGCCGATGGACTTGGGCACGCCTAGCGTCAACAGCGATATCCATATGACTATACCTCGTGATCGCTGGCCAGTCTGGACGGTTGGACCGCGTTTCGGACCGGCCGCGCTGATTTGGGGCTTATTGGTCGTGCTGGCCGGCGCGGCCTGGGGCTTAGCGAAAATTGGCCGCGTGCCGCTCGGCGGCGGCGCCTGGTTTTTGTTGCTGGTGGGCCTGAGCCAGCTACATATCGCCGCCGCGCTGACCGTGGTCGCTTGCTTGTTTGCACTGGATTGGCGCGCCCGACGGCCGGCCCATTCCCGACTGGCCTTTAACGCCAGCCAGATCGGCTTGGCCTTGTTAGGCTTGCTGGCGCTGACCCTGCTAGGCCTAGCGGTGCGACAGGGATTGCTGGGCACCCCGGACATGCAAATTGCCGGAAATCACTCCGACGCCTATCGACTGAACTGGTATCAAGACCGCAATCCAGCGCGATTGCCGACGGCCGGCGTGGTCAGCCTACCGATTTTCGCCTACCATCTGCTGATGCTGGCCTGGGCGCTGTGGCTGGCCAGAGCCTTGCTCAACTGGCTGCGTTGGGCTTGGTTGTGTTGGTCCGTTGGGGGGATTTGGCGCGGAGCAGGCGAATAGGCGTATCCGTCCGCGCGACCGAATGTGTTGCCCGCCGAGTTTTCTCGCAAGCCTCAACGGTTTTTTAATATTTATCGTCGACGTGTTTTTCGCGAACCATTTCATCTATGCATTGCATCACGATGGCGCTGGCGTCCTCGGCTCGGCGCATTTGATTGATAATTTCGTCGAGTAGCCTGGGATCTTCCATCCAGCGATCCCTGGAAATTTTGAAAGCGGCTTGCGTTGCGTCATGGACATCGCCGTGCGGCAACGACAGTTTCGCGTAGGCCTGGGTGGTCCGGAAGCTTTGATGGCCCATGCCCTCGTAATACCACTTGCCCAAACGGCAATTGTGATGGTCGACCAGTATGGCTTGCTGCTGCGGACACTCTCCAGCGGCTTCGATCGAAATGTAGCCGTTTTGCTTGTAAACGATATGATCGAGCTTGGTCAGTAGCCCGAAAGATTTATCCTTGGCATAAGCTATGTAGCCAACGGAAGCCTTGGCGGATTCGGACAGATTCGAGAATTGGTGACGAAACGCGCTGACCTGCTCGAGAATTTGCTGGGACAGGCCTGCCGAATTTTCGGCTTCAGCGTGCATCTGTTGCACCCGCTTGTTGAAGGCGTTCAAAGTTTTCGACACCTCCAGCGCGGCATTCTTGGTATGCTCGGACAAATTCTTCACTTCGTCGGCCACCACCGCGAAGCCTCGACCGTGCTCGCCGGCACGCGCGGCTTCGATAGAGGCGTTCAGCGCCAACAAGTTGGTTTGATCGGCAATGCCGGTAATCATTGACAGCGATTCGGTGATTTTCTTGCTATCGGCGATCAAGGCGCCGATCACTTCCGACACCGAGTGGACGTTGGCGTTGATGTCGGTCAGCGACCCGCTGATGGTTTCGACGGTCGACAAGCTGGCATCGGCATTGCGGCCGGTGTCGGCGGCAATGATCTCGACCTTTTCCAGCTGTTCGGTGATATTGAGCAAATCGCTTTGATTGCCCTTCAGATTGCCCAGCAAGTTAGTGGTATTCAAGGCGTGCAGTCCAGCGGACAAGCGCCGCCGAATCATCAAGCGCTCGTTTTCCCGCATGTGTTTGATAGCGTCGTTAACGCTAACCGCCGACTGCTTCAACAGGCCCGGAAAGCCATCCACCAACGCGTAACGGCCGTGATTGCCTTCCGCCGAATGTTTGAAACAGGAGTTGACCTCCTTGAAATAGGCTTCCATTAAATCCAGCGCTTCATTCAACTCCCAGGCCACCTTACCGATTTCACCCATGCCGTGGACTTGAGTGACGCGATGATAAAGTTCGCCGTTATTGGTCAGTCGCAACACGTCTTCTATCCTTTCCAGCACCGTCAAACTTTGCTTGCCGGTTTTCCAAAGGTAGTAAGCCACCGCCGGTAAAGGCAGCGTCAAACCGAGCGTGACTATCGAGAATCCGTCGCTAAGCAGGTGGTAGAGAAAAAGTCCGATCGACGAAACCAGGATAATCGCTACCGCAAAATTGAGGCGAGTACGCAGAAACGGAATATTCGCGTTGGAATTGGCCCTTTTCTTCATGACTTAAACTCCGTGCGGTTTGTAGAGGCTCAGAACCAGGCTGTCATAATTCTTCGCACCGGTTTGTTGAACGAAATCCAGTAGATATTCCAACGATTTGTCTGGAGCGTCCTTTACGGAACTGGCTTTCTCGATCGCCAACATCTCTTGGTATACTGGGATCAACGCCTCGAGCGCCGAACGCGGCGGATTACGGCGCACGGAATAGTAGCCCTGCAATTTGCCATTCTTGTCGTAATCCGGCGTAATATTGGCAAAAACCCAATAAAAGCTACCATCGGAGCACAGGTTTTTGGCGAACCCAAAGAATTCGTTGCCGGCTTTTAAGGTATTCCACATAAACCGGAATACGCCGCGCGGCATCTCGGGATGACGGATGATGTTGTGCTGCACCCCGAGTAATTCTTGCTCGGGGTAGCCGGCGATTTCCATGAAGATCCGGTTGGCATAGGTGATGCGTCCCGCCGTATCGGTCTTGGAAACGATAAAGTCGTCTTCGGCAAGTTTGCGTTCTTGATTGATCGGGGTGATCGCTGGTTTCATTTGACCGTGCCTGAAGGCTGAAAATGCCTCGAAATTTGTAATGTTATTATTTGATGCCACGCCCTCCGCAAAGGCGCGGCCGCCAAATGCGCGATCTAATTCAGCAAATTGATCAGTAGGCGTTTTATCGACATTGGCTCGAACGGCTTGTCCAGTATTGCCGAAACCTCCGATTTTTCAATGGCGGCGAGCCGATTCTGGTTTTGCTCGCTGGTGACCATCAGAATCGGCACGCTACCGCGCTCCGGATGCTTGCGGACATGATCGACGAGCTGCAAGCCATCCATGTCCGGCATGTTCAGATCGGTAACGATCAAATCGAAATATTGCTGGTTGAACAAGTCCAGCGCTTCACGACCGTCGGTCGCGGTGCTGATTTGATCGATGCCGATGTTGTTGAAAACCTTGGTCAGATATTTCAACGAGAACTCGCTGTCGTCCACCAGCAATACTCGCAAGTCCTCGATATCGAGATGTTCCAACGCCGCTTTTTCCGGATGGACATAATCCAGCGTCGAATGCAAAGCCGTTGACAAGGCTTGCAGCGTGAACGGTTTGGGCAATATGGCAATCGCGCCGGCCTGCCGGATCGGTTCCAAGTACTTGATGTTGGTTTCGCTGGAAATCAGCAAGAAAGCCATTTCGTAGGACGCCGAGTCCTGCCGCAGTTCGTGAACCAGTTCGACCCCGGTCATATCCGGTAAATACATCGCGCTGATGATTAAATCCGGCCGTTCCTGACGCAGGCGTTCGAACAGCTCGGCACCGCTGCCTATCATGTCGATATCGTGAATATCGCAACGGTTGAGATACTGAACAATAATGTGCTGCTGAGTGTGGGAAGGCTCGACCAGAAAGACGCGCAAGTTGCTGAGTATTGGACTGTTCATTCGCTAATGGGCTTTCATCCGATAAAGCGTAAGGCCGATATGAGCCTGTTTGGCGAAGTGCTTGGCGGCGGTAAAATCTTCGCCGGATAAGGGTAGTCCATTAATCGAACGGTCGCAATAAATCAAGCCTATGGCTTTGTTTTCGGCATGGACCGGAAAAACAAAGCACGGATGGCGACCGATACGCTCGACGATTTGCGCCGTGTACAAGGTGGGCTGTTGATCCGGATACTGCCAGACGCCTTCGGATTGATTCAGCGCGCCGAACAGCAAATTGGCCTGGGCTTCGCTGTTGTGCACTTGGATTTTCTCGCCACCGACCGGCTTTTGCCATCCCAGCGAAAACTTCTCCTTCAGCGTGTGCTTGTCCGGCGTCAGCAACATAAACAGCGTTCTATCCATTTCGACGCCGCGGTGTATGCCTTCCAAGACCATCTGAAACAACACGTTCAAATCAATGGCGCCGCTGATGTGGCTGCTGATGTCTTGCAAAATTTGAATTTGCAGTTGTTTCTTGTCAGGCTTGGCGTCGGCTTCTTCGTCGGCGGCCCTGGCGACCGCCAACCCGCCGCCGATAAAGCGCGACGCATCGTTGGCGCCGAACTGGCGGGCAATCTGTATCGCTTGCCGAGTGCTTTTCTCGATGCGTTCGCTAAGTTCGTCGGTGGTTTTACCGGTCATGCCGGCCAGTTTACTCAGACAATCGCGCATCGATGCCGAATCGCCGCCGGCTTTCAAGGCTTCGCAGATCTTATGCCCCATCGTTACGGCACGAATGCGCGAATCGGCCGCCTCCGGCCGGCTCATCGCCTCCTCTATCAGTCCACCTAAGTGCCAGGACTTGCCCAGGCGCTTGCCCAAATCGCGTAATGAAAAGCCCAGCACCTGCTTTTCCGCTTCACTCGACCGCAAACCGCTACGCTCGATCAATTCGTGAATTTTACGCGCCTGCGGATTATTCGAACACCAAAACGCAATGTGACCAATGTTGTGCAACAGCGCCGCGATGAACACTTCCTCCGGCGAAGTATCGCCGACGATGACCGCCAACTCCCGCGCCTGCACGGCGGCATGCAGCGCCAACGCGATTTCCCGGTTGGCGCGCTCCTTGTTGGACGACGTCAGTATCGCTTCGAAAAACGAACAGGCCAAAGTCAGTTCGCGAATCACCTCGGCGCCCAACACCACGATGGCGCGCGAGATCGTGTTCATTTTCTGCTTGGACGGGTTGTAATAAGGGCTATTGCCGACCTTGAGCAATTTCGCGGTCAAGTTGGGATCTTGCAGGATGATGGCCGCCAACTCCATCGCCCCCTTATTGCGATCGTCCAGATAAGCGTAGATATGGCTGGCGGTATTGGAAAAGATCGGCATTTCCTGGACTCGGAGCATTTCGGCCCATTCGTCCAGGGTTTTAGGCGGCGTTGGCATGTTGCCGGGCATCCGCTACAGCGCGTTGATCTTCGCGTACTGTTCCTTCAGATTCGTTAATGATGATTGCAAACCGGCCAGTTTTTCCCGTTCCTTGGCAATCACGTCGGCAGGCGCCTTGTCGACGAAGGCGGCGTTGCCTAATTTGCCTTCGATGCGCGGCAGTTCTTTTTCGATGCGCTGGATTTCTTTATCCAGTCTTGCCAGTTCGGCGTCCTTGTCGATCAAGCCGGCCATCGGGATCAGGATTTTCATATCGCCGACCAGCGCAATCGCCGATTCCGGCGCGTTATCGCCGGCGTTCAGCCAAGTGATGTTTTCCAGGCGACCCAGTTTCAGCAAATAGCTTTCCAGCTCTTTGAGGTTGGCTTGGTCGGTGACGGAGCCGTTTTGCAGCAACACGTTCAGCGGCTTGCCCGGTGCGATGTTCATTTCACCGCGGATACGGCGGATGCCGAGAATGAAGGCCATCGCCCATTGCACCTGAGTTTCGGCGGCGGCGTTAACCGCTTCGGCATCCGTTTCCGGATAGGATTGCAACATGATGGTCGCGGCGGTGACACCGGCCAACGGCGCTACGCGTTGCCAGATTTCCTCGGTGATGAACGGCATGATCGGGTGCGCCAAGCGCAACACGGTCTCCAGCACCCTGACCAGGGTCTGCCGGGTACCACGCTGCAATAGCGCATCGTCGCTTTGCAACGAGATTTTCGCCAGCTCCAGATACCAGTCGCAGTATTCGTTCCAGGTAAACTCGTAGATCGCTTGCGCGGCCAGATCGAAGCGGTAGCTGTCGATGGCATCCGTGGTTGCGGCTATCGTTTTGTTCAACCGCGACAAAATCCACAAATCCGCCTGGCTGTAGCGGCACTCGGCGCAATCGACGCCGTTATCTTGCTCTTCAGTGTTCATCAACACGTAACGCGCCGCGTTCCACAGCTTGTTGCAGAAGTTGCGGTAGCCTTCGGTGCGCTGCAAATCGAAGCGAATGTCGCGACCGGTGGATGCTAGCGAAGCGAAGGTAAAGCGCAAGGCGTCGGTGCCGTAGGACGGAATGCCGTCCGGAAATTGTTTGCGGGTGGCTTGCTCGATTTTCTTGGCCAGATGCGGTTGCATCATGCCCGACACGCGTTTTTCGACCAAGGCATCCAGTTCGATACCGTCGATGATGTCGATCGGGTCGAGTACGTTGCCCTTGGACTTGGACATCTTCTGGCCTTCGGCATCGCGCACCAGACCGTGGATGTAGACTTCCTTGAACGGTACGTCGCCCATGAACTTCAGACCCATCATAATCATCCGCGCCACCCAGAAGAAGATGATGTCAAAACCGGTCACCAACACGCTGGTCGGATAATGGGCGGCCAGCTCAGGGGTTTTGTCCGGCCAGCCCAGCGTCGAGAACGGCCACAACGCGGACGAGAACCAGGTATCCAGCACGTCTTCGTCTTGGAACAGCGGGTAATCGGCGGCCAAACCGTGCTTGGCGCGAATTTCGGCTTCGTTATGGCCGACGTATGTATTGCCCTTATCGTCGTACCAGGCCGGAATGCGGTGGCCCCACCAGATTTGCCGGGAGATACACCAATCCTGGATATTGCGCATCCACTCGAAATAAGTGTTTTTCCAATTGTCCGGCACGAATTTGATCGCGCCGGTTTCGACGGCTTCGATGGCCGGCTTGGCTAATGGTGCGATTTTGACGTACCACTGATTGGTCAAAAACGGTTCGATCACCGCGCCGGTGCGGTCGCCGCGCGGCACCATCAACTTATGATCGGCGATTTTTTCCAGCAGACCTTGGGCGTCCAGATCGGCCACGATGCGTTTGCGGGCTTCGAAGCGGTCCAGGCCGACGTAAGCTTCCGGAAGGATTGCAAAACCATCATCGTTGGCTCTGATCGCCGCGTCGACGGTGAAGATGTTGATCAAGCCGCCGTGCGGCTGATCGGCGATGACGGTCATCTGCTTGTGCCGCGACCAAACTTCGTAGTCGTTGAAGTCGTGGGCCGGGGTAATCTTGACGCAACCGGTACCGAATTCGGGATCGACATAATCGTCGGCGATGATCGGGATCAAGCGGCCGGTCAGCGGCAGTTCCACCAACTCGCCGATCAAATGTTTGTAACGCTCGTCGTCCGGATGCACCGCCACCGCCGCATCGCCGAGCAGGGTTTCCGGGCGCGTGGTCGCTACGATCAAATAACCGGTGCCGTTGGACAGCGGATAGCGCATGTGCCACATTGAGCCGGCTTCTTCCTCGGACAATACTTCCAGATCGGAAACGGCGGTGTGCAACACCGGATCCCAGTTCACCAGACGCTTACCGCGATAGATCAAACCCTCTTCGTACAATTTGATGAACACTTCCTGCACTGCGGCCGACATGCCGTCGTCCATCGTGAAGCGTTCTTTTTCCCAATCCAGCGACGAACCCATGCGCCGCAATTGGCGGGTAATGGTGCCGCCGGATTGTTCCTTCCATTCCCAGACTTTTTCGATGAAGGCGTCGCGACCGTAATCGTGGCGGGTCTTGCCGTCGGCGTTAATGATGCGCTCCACCACCATTTGCGTGGCGATGCCGGCGTGATCGGTGCCGGGTTGCCACAAGGCGTTGTGTCCCTTCATCCGATGATAGCGGGTCAAGGCATCCATAATGGTGTCTTGAAACGCATGCCCCATGTGCAAGCTGCCGGTGACGTTGGGCGGCGGAATCATGATGCAATACGATGCGCCTTCGCGCTTGGCGGCAAAATAGCCGCTGTCTTCCCAATGTTGGTACCAGCGTTGTTCGATCGCGTGCGGGGAATAGGTTTTGTCCATGAGGTGTGTCGGATCAGCTTGCATTGAAAACAGAAGGAGTATTTTAACCGTAAAACACGTTACGAGTCGGCTCTCGGAGCGATACAGACGGATCGGTTTCGAATATCCGCCGCGCCGGCAAAACCCCATCCGCGTAAGCGTGTCCTGCAAACCGGTTTCTTGGTCGTAATACTTGCCTTGGATACGTAGCGGGTTGTCGATGGCTTCGACGGCTGCCAGGGGTTGCCGTAGGCGTGGTAGCGGGCGGACCAGACGATGTGGCCTTGGTTGTTGGTCAGTTCCCTAGGCGTGCCGAGATGGTCCAGGTGGTAGCGGTAGGTGCTGCCGCTGGCTTGGGTGTTGTCTTTTTCGTGCAGCGCCAAGGGCCGGAAGCAGCCGGGTTCGAATAAATAGGTACGACTGCGCTGGCTATCGGTTTCCGCCAGCAGGCGCGAGCCGTCGTATTGAAACCGGGTTTCGCCTTGCGCGGTGTGTTTGGCGATGCGCCGGCCCAGGGCGTCGTAGCGGTACCGGGCGGTCCCTTGCGGGGTTTCCGCGCAGATCAGGCGATTGTCGCTGTCGTATTGGTAGCGGGTGACGATTTGGCCGGCCTTGCCGCGCTTTTCTTCGATCAGGTTGCCGGCCCAGCGAGGACGAAACTTTCTGATTCAGGACTTTGCAGCGAATCAGTACACTTCCAGGCCTGCGATTACGCTGACGCTAACACTTTCTATTCGGGCTATTCCGATTTAGGGATGCGGCGCCATTTCCAATATACCCTGCAAGACTTCATTTATACCAGAGCTATCCTCACTATATTTGTCAAAAATACTCACCAATCCACTTCGCAGGTTTTCGACAATATAAGAAAACTCATCATAAGAGCTATCGAATTTTTTATAAGGAATATGTAATACAAAATCAACACGCCTATATCGATTAAAAAATGTAGGCCCCATGACTAAAGGCTTATCTTTTTCACGCGTTGCCGAAATAACAATGCCAAGCTCAAAATCTTGTCCTTTGAATTTTTCCTTAAAAGAAGTTATTTCCTTACCCAAGGAGTTTAATCCTTTACGCAACTCTTTCATAAGAAAACTAGGAATTTTATAACTGACATCAACTTCCGGATAAACTTGACATGTAGATATATTCATTGCTTCAACAATCCTTAGTTTTTGTCGGCTTAAAGCTTTTCTTATTACCTTCCGGTATATTACCAGTCTGATCAAAATACTCTTGTAATTTCTTAGTCTCCACGGCCTTTGCCTCTTTTGTCGTAGACATACCTTTATCAATAACTCTACCAACCACCTCAGAATCGGGGTTTTGTTTTCCCAATTTTACAACTTGCTGATGCAACCTAGTAGGGAGGCCGGAGCTTTGCGTTACCCTACTCAAGTCAGCTTTCCCATATTTGTAAAGCACATCATCAATCTGAATTTCATAAACTCCAAAATTTCCCGTTGCCGAGTTGGTGTTTAAATTAACTAGGCCTAAAGGATCAACCCAATTCAAAGGATTAGGCGCATACCGGTAAACGTTAGTGCCACCCTCCAACCCAATCGGATCCTGATGAATAAACCTTCCAGCATTCGGATCGTAATACCGGTTCAGGTTGTAATGCAAACCGGTTTCGGCGTCGTAGTACTGGCCTTGAAAGCGTAGCGGATTGTCGATTTCCTCAATATCTGCCAGGGCTAGGTTGCCGTAGGCGCGGTAGCGGGCAGACCAGACGATGTGGCCTTGACCGTCGGTCAACTCCCTAGGGGTGCCGAGATGATCCAGGTGGTAGTGGTAGGTGGTGCCGCTGGCTTGGGTGTTGTCCTGTTCGTGCAGCAACAAGGGCCGGAAGCTGCCGGGTTCGAATAGGTAGATACGGCTGCGCTGGCTATCGGTTTCTGCGAGCAGGCGCGGGCCGTCGTATTGAAAACGGGTTTCGCCTTGCGCGGTGTGTTTGGCAATGCGCCGGCCCAGGGCGTCGTAGCGGTATTGGGCGGCGCCTTGCGGGGTTTCGGCGCGGATCAGGCGGTTGTCGCTATCGTACTGGTAGCGGGTGACGATTTGGCCGGCCTTGCCGCGTTTTTCTTCGATCAGGTTGCCGGCGGCGTCGTAGCTGTAGTGCCGGTCGCCCATCATCAGCAAGCGGTCGCCTTCGATTCGGCCGCCTTCCGCACTGGCGCCCAGCAGGTTGCCGGCCGGATCGTGGACGAAGCTTTCCGGGCTAAGGCCTTCGCTGCGGATCAGCCGGGCGGCGGGATCGTAGTGGTATTGGCTGCGGCCCTGGCGCAGGTCGTCCAGTTCGCGGAGCTTACCGGCCGCATCGTAGTTGTACTGGCGACCGATGAGCACCGCTTGGCCTTTGAGCGCGGCGCGTTGCTGCAACAAGCGGCCCAGCGGATCGTAGTCGTAGTCGGTGTTGAGTTGGCCTTGGCTACGGCCGATTTCCCGGCCCAGTTCGTCGTAGCGGTGGCTGGTGAGGGTTTGGCCGTCGAATTCGATGCTGTCCAGGTAACGCTCGCCGAAACGGTAGTCGATGC
This sequence comes from Methylomonas sp. MS20, assembly GCF_050275925.1. Lineage (NCBI taxonomy): Bacteria > Pseudomonadati > Pseudomonadota > Gammaproteobacteria > Methylococcales > Methylococcaceae > Methylomonas > Methylomonas sp. MS20. Next base: position 496,428 of record NZ_CP189962.1, on the reverse strand, counting down.
GATGCCGGTCCGGTGTTTCGGTGTGGATGCGCCGGCCCAGCAAGTCGTATTTGTGGCGGACGATGGCGCCGTTCTGGTTTTCCTGGTTGATCTGGCCCAGGGCGTTGTAACCCAACAGCACTAGGCTGTCGGCATTTTTGGCTAGTTGCAAGCGGCCCAGCGGATCGTAGCCGTATTGGCTCAGGCTGCCGTCGGCGGCACGCTTTTTTAGCAGCCGACCGAGACGGTCGCGTTCGAAGCGGGTGACGCTCCAATCGCCGTCGGCGCCGGGTTGCAGGTAGGCTTCCAGCGCACCGGCGGCGTTGTAGCGGTAACGCTGGATACGGCCGTCGAAGCCGATTTCTTCGATGAGGTTTTCGTCGCGGTCGTAGTTGAGGCTGTAGGTTTCGCCTTTCGGGTTGATCAGGCCGATCAGATTGCGTTCGCTGTCGTAGCGATAACGCATTTCATGACCCAGCGGATCGATGCGGGCGGTGGGCTGGGACAGGCCGTCGTCGTAGCGATATTCAGTGGTGTTGCCCAGGCCGTCGATGTAATGGGTCAACAAGCCGGCAGCGTTGTAGCGCAATTGCACAGTGCTGCCGTCCGCGTGTTGCACGGCCGTGACCCGACCTGCGGCATCGTAGCCGTAACGCGTGGTGCGTTTGTCCTGATCGACGATGGCGACGATACGATCGTCATCGTCGTATTGGTAGCGGGTCTTGATGCCGTCGAAGCCGATCTCGCCGACCAGGCGCAACTGTTCGTCCCACAACAGCGAGCGCGTCCGGCCCAGCGCATCGGTGATGCGTACCGGCACGCCTTGGGCATTGTATTGGTATTGGGTGATCGCGCCGTTGGCGGCAACGATTTCTTCCAGTCGGCCGCTGGCGTCGTAGCGGCGTAGCCAACGCTGATCCAAGGCATCGATCAGTTCGACCGGATTGCCTTGTTTGTCGTATTTGACGCGCTGGCTAAAACCCAGCGCATCGGAGACGCCGATCAAGCGGCCTTCCTTATCGTAGCTAAACCGGGTGATACCGCCGTCCGGCGCCACGGTTTGCGCCAGTTGGTTATCGACATTGTAACTGTGGCGGGTTTCGCGGCCTTCCGAGCTACGTTCCAGCAGCAACAAACCTTGCGGATCGTGCCGATACACCGCGACGCCGCCGCGCGAGTCGATGGCATGACTGACGCCGTCCGGCAACCATTCGAAGCGGTAATCGTAAACGCCGTTATCGCCCCAGTTGTGCAGACATTTGCCTTGCGGCGTGTCTTGATCCCATTCGAAATAAAAGTTAAAGCCGCTAGCCAGAGTACGGCGGGCGATGACATGATTGCGATAGGCGTAGGTTTCGCCTTGCTCGAGCCGGTCGCGAGCACCGATTAAATCGCCTGCGTCGCTATACCGATAGCTCACCAACGGCTCGCCGGCCGCTTCGAATCCGCTTCCGACACGTTTGCCGGGACGAATCGCGACGATGCGCCGGCCTTGGCGCTCGAACAGTAAATGTTTGTTCCAGCTAGAGGAGATGCGCTCGACATCACCGTTGGCGTCGCGATGAAAATACAGGCTTTGGCCTTGGCTGTTGTGCCAGGCCCGCAGAGGGCAACGGCCAGACCGACCGGTGAAGGTTTTCGCCAATCCGCTTTGCTCGACCAGGCGAAAATGATCATTTTCCCGGTACAAGCGCAATTGTTCCGGCAGATTGATGCTGTAGCCACCCACCGCTGGCAGCGGCAAATCGATGCGTTGGCCGTCGGCATTGCAAAAGGTTGCGCGTTGGCCGATTTCCAGCCATTCGTCCAGCGGCGTCAGCCAACCGTAACCCAGTTGCCGGTCGATGTCGGACTGGCCGCTACGGTAAAACCGTCGCCAGTCGAGAGGTAGCGGACCTTCCCAGGTAAAGTCGACCTTTTCCAGCATTTCCTCGCCGGTGACCATGCTAATCGGGCAACCTTCTTTCTTGCATAAATTGCTCGGAGTATTGGCCGTCTGATTAGATGTCGGCGGTCCTGAATTCGCATCGGCCGGTGGCGCTGGGCTTCGGCTCTTCGCGTTGCCGGTACCGCCCGATCCGCGTGCGGCTTCCGAGGGCGTGACGGCGTTGCCGGGCGACTCGGACGCCGACACCCTCGCCTGGGCCTTGCGTCCTTTCATGGCCCGCACCTTCGCCAACAGCGCAAAGAACGCCGCGACGCCGATTACCGCGATCACGCTCGCGAGATGGCGGGCGGCTTCGTCGAGTTCGCGGTCGCTGCCGGCGTCTATCGTCAACGTCAAGAAGTCGCCAATATCGGCCGCCACGTCGAATACCGCCATTCCCAGGAAAAACGCGCCGCCGATCAGCATCACGACATCGACCACCTCGCCGACGCCAAACGCATGGGAGCCCGCCCAAACCACCAATACACCGGCGGTAATCCCCAAATTTTGCGGGCTGATCATCGCCTCGAATTCGCCGCGCACACCGGCCGGCAACAACGGCAAGGTGCGGCGCAGTACCTCGGCAAATTTATCGGCCAGCGGCCAGTCCGCGACGCCGGGCTTGACCGGCACCGCCGATACGGCCGTCACGTTGCCGGGAGCAACCGGCTTGGGCGCCGCCAACGCCGCGCCTTGAACCGATTCGCCCTTGAACAAATAAAACCAGGTGTCGATGCCGACAATGCCGTCGGCGGTCAGGCCAACGCCGGTTTGAAATTGCCGCACGGCTTGCAGCGTGGCCAAATTAAAAATGCCATCGTCCAACTGCGGACTGGGCTTCAGACAGGCATTAAGTAATCGTTGCAGGCGGCGAACGTCGTCGCCTTGCTGGCCCTGCTTGAGCGTCGGTGGCGCGGATTTCGCGACGCGGACGCGGGGAGACTTAAGGCTAGCGCCGGGTTTGGCCGACTTGACGCCGACCGGTAATGGCCGCGGCGACAAGTCGCGAGTCGTGGTACCGTCGTTCAAATTGCGGAGCCTGAGTTCCGCGCCGGTTGGTCGGGGATCGCGAGAGCTAGTCACGGTCGAAGCTCCCGGCTTGTCGAGCGAAACACGACAGAGCCTGGATGGGATCGAATTTCAACATTGAGGGATTTTGGCGGTCCGTTACCGATGTATGCATTGCGGGTATTCCTTCTCGCCCGAGCGGTAATATAAAAGTCAGAGGAGCCGCTACCGAATCCAGGGTCGGAGCCCTGTCAATCGCGGCTAAAGCCGCTCCCACTCCACTGGCTTTCATGTTCCGGGACGATGCCGTATTTTCATGATCGTGAGTATGAATTGGCGCAACCATTTCCGAACGGAACCGAACAAGGTTGCCGGCGACCGCCTCAGTTGATCATCACCATACCGCCCTTGACCGTCATCATGCCGTCGCCACTGACCGTCGTCATCGGGCTTTTCAGTTCGGCCTGCGCATCGGCTTCAATCTTAACCATCACACCCTTGATCGTCACGCCGCTCTGATCGATTTTGACGCTGTTAGAGCCGACCACGAGTTCGATGCCTTGCGCGGCTTCGTTCGAAATACTACCGCCATCCAATTTCACCGTCAGATTGCCCGTGCCCAGCGATACGGTCCGGTTTCCCGAACTAATCGTCAGATCATCGTTACCTTGATCGAGCTTGACGGTTCGATTGCCGGTGCTGATGGTCAAATTATCGTTACCTTGCTTGACCTCGACCACGCGGTTGCCGGTTTTGATCGTCAGCGTATCGTTGCCTTGATCCAGCGTGACGGTGCGGTGATTGTAGATGTCTATCGTCTGGTCGCCGGCGTCTGTCTTTTCGAAGCCGATTTTTTGGACATCGTTGTTCTCGACGATGCGGGTACAATTCTTCTCGGCGTGGACGTAAAGTTCTTCTTCGTCTTTCTTGTCCTCGAAGCGGATTTCGTTAAAGTTTTGGTCGGAGCCTCCCGGCGTGCTGCGCGTTTTGATGCCGCTCTGCGTCTTGTTGGCATCCAGAGCGTAGGGCGGCATATTTTCGTTGTTATACACCCGGCCGGTAATGATCGGCGCGTCCGGATTGCCTTCCAGAAAATCGACGATCACTTCCTGACCAACCCGCGGAATGAATATTCCACCCCAGTTCTTACCGGCCCAGATTTGCGCGACCCTAACCCAGCAAGAGCTGTTTTCGTTCCTGACACCCAATCTATCCCAATAAAACTGGATTTTGACCCGACCATACGAGTCGGTCAGGATTTCGTCTCCGTCCGCGCCGACCACCACGGCGGTCTGCACGCCCTGTACCACGGGGACTCTGGTCATCCTGGGCGGACGGTACACGTAGCTGGTCGGGATCAAGGTGTACGTGCATTGAAACTCTTCGGGATCGCCACCGCCGCCCGCGCCGAAATCGTTGTTCTGAATCTGAAATTGCGTGGCCAAAACCAGATATTCGCGGTTTTGATCGTCGCGCGGGAATTGCGACAAGGTAAAGGTCAAGCCGGTCGCCAAATTTCGCACATTACCCCTAGCGACGATTTGTTCATGTTCGGCGCGGACTTCTTCCATCCGCAATTTGGAATAGCGCTCGCCGGCCGATCCCACGGCAAATTCGCCAGGGTAATCGTAAACCTCCTTGTCCGCGCCGGCATGCGTCCCCGCGATGGTGGTCGAGTTTTTTAAATCGGCGGAGGGGGTCTCGAAGTTGTAGTCGTTCAACGAGTACTTGCCGGTTTGGATTTGCCGGCTAATGCTCCATTCGAACATGTGTTCCTCGTCGCGCCCCCCTTGATTCGCCAGCGGGTAGTATTTGACGGTCGCGCTAACCGGCCTGGGCAAGTGGGCGAGCATGTTGTCGCATAACACCAGGGTATGGCCGGCGACGCTATGCCGGTGGTAGTAATAGATACCCTCTTCTTCCAGAAGTCGGCTGATGAAATTGAAATCGGTCTCCCGATATTGCACGCAAAATTCGCGCGGCTGATAGGTCTCCTGCAAATCCAGGATTACATCGGTGACTTGGTGCTGGGCCAAGACTTTCTTGACAATCTCCGGCACCGTGGTCGGCGCGGCTTCGCTGGCACCGCTATCGGCGTCGATGGCCGGCGATAACACCCGACAATTGGCGGCCCGCGTCAGCAACCATAGCTTGGGATGCACGGTGGCTCGGTAGTAATACAAATCGCCTATCATGCCGAACTGATTTACCCGGGTAACGATACCGTTGAAGATCCGGCTGGCATTGTCTTCCAGCGCCAGTTCGACCGTCACTCCGGTACCGAGTAAGGCCTGAGAATCCAGAGTTTCGCTTTCGCTCAGTAATTCCAGCTCGTATTCGAACAACCGGCTGACCGGTTCGGTGCCGGTCATCCGGTAAAGCACGAAGGCTCCTTCGCCGAGCGCGGTAGTCACCTTTGCGGCACGTTGAGATTGTATGAGAGCCATGTTGAAATCCTAAAACTAACGCTGTTTTAATGGTTGGAGCGCGAATCAACCGCCAATCAATACCGTTGGGCAGCCCAGGATGATCGTTCCGCCGTGAGCGCAACTATCGCCCATCCGGGCGGCCGGCATGTTGGCAATCATCACTGTCGCCGAGCCCTTGACGATGGTATCGGGCGGACCGACGCAGACGGCCATGTCGGTCGCGCGCGCCGCCGGCATCTTGCCGATCAACACGGTAGGCGCGCCCGGCGGCAATATCGGACCGCCGACGTGCGGCACCGGACCGGTAAACATCGGGCAAACATGCATATCGGTGATGCGCGCGGCGGGCTGACCCATGGTTTTACTCCTGATTAAGTCGGTTGCCAAATGCGGCCGTTGCCGCCGTTGGCGATGTCGATGCCTTGTTCCAGGAAAAACCGGTATTTCTCCTGGGCCTTCTCCGGATAAGTGAGCACCGCCGCCAGCATCACCGCTCCGGCGACGGCCTTGGCGGTCAAGTTGTCGGCGGGCGGAACCGACGGCGCGTCTTCCGGCGCCATGCTGCCGTCGCTCCAGAACGCGGCCATCGCCGCCCAAGCCGCCGGATTCTCGAACGACGCGCTGTGAGCGGCCGCGTTCGCGTTGCGCCGGTTGGGCTCGGTCGGTTTGTAAACCCAAAGCTCGGCGGCCTCCAGAGCCTTTACGACTTCAGGCGGCGTTTTGTCGTCAATCGAGCTACGCGCGCAGACACAGGCCCACCAGGCCGCCTCGCGCTTGGGTAAGGCCCGGGCCAGAAAACGTACGGCGTCCGGAAATAATTTCAGTTCGATCAAAGCCAACAAAAACGCCACCGGCGTCGTGTCGGCCGCCAGGCATTGCATCGCCGCCGGGTCGAGCTGAATATCCTGGCAGATTTGCACCGCCTTGGGTATCGTCACTTTTTGTAAAGTAACCGCACCTGTCATGTTGTCTCCTGTCGCCGACGTCGATCTAATCCGATGGCGAATGATTGCAAAAAGTCATCCCAGCAAGTGAAATCAAAACGTGCTTGGCATTTCTCGAGCCACTCCGGATACGCTTGGCGGGCGCCGAACATTACAGCGCTTCGAAAGGATCGATATTCGCCCAATCGGTCTGCAAAACCGCCTGCCAGCAATTGGTTTTGCCGTGAGCGCCGCCGCCGGTGGCATTGGGCAAATCGACCACCATGCCGACATGATCGCCGGCCAGACCTTCGATGCTGACTAGATCGCCGGCGATCCGAAAATTGACGCCGGGGCAATCGGACGCACTTTTCGATTGCCAAGTCCGAATCATCATTTGCGGTTTTAGAATATTCACGTGCGCGGCCTTAATCACTTGCGCCATCGCCGGCGCATTGAACGTCACGAACGGCACGCCTTCCCAAACGCCAACCACTTGCGCCAAACCGCCGCCCAACGAATGGCCGGTTAACGACAACCGCCGGCCGTTGGCGATTTGCTTGGCGGCCTTCAGCATCTGCCGCGCCGACGAACATTGGTTGGGCAGGATGCGCAAACCGATTCTCAGATCCGCCCCAATATCGGAGAATAGTTTTCCTTTTTGCCCCGGATTCGTGCCGCAGCAACCAACCACGACGTCGGTGCTATTGCACCATATGCCGCCTTGAAAACCATCGCCGTACCAAGTCCCCGATTCCCATTTCTGCACCTGCCAATCGTCCACCATATGACCGGGAGGTTCGGCGTAATATTGGTTGGCGCTTTTGTAATAAGCGGCGATGGCGATTTTTGCGTAGTCTAGACAGGTGGCCATATATTTTCTTCAGTCGATTGTATATGTGGGAAAAATGGAAACGTAACCTTCCAATCATCGAACAAGCAAACAACGGTGTTTCGTCGCCTTTCCATCCGTTCAAAATTCAATTTGCCCAGCAACGAACTACATTTTCCGTAGTCGATTCAGCCAATTCTCACTACGTTCGAAAAGCCTACCCCAACTCCTGGCAGGCCAGATAATAAACGCGGGCAACCTTCGCCGTCTTAGCTTGATTTAATACATCCTTTAGCGTGGTAACCTGCACGCCAATTTGAAATGCCCAAAACGGCTGCCGGTTACCAACTTCAAACAATCCGCACGCGTAGTCGCCGTTTGCATCAAGCCACCCTTGGTAATCCGAAGCGTCGTGGGGACCACTAAGACCGTAATTGATGATCGACGTCGGCCATTTTTTACCTTTATGCCTAAGAGCATAAGCGGCCGCTTCCTGATTGCCGGTCAGTTTAGTCCAAAGATCCCAACCATCGGCCATCGAAAGATTCTGGTCTTGCTCGGTATAAGTCACCAACTCGACACCCATGGGTATAGCGCAATTCTCGTAAGATTGTCTCGTGGTAAGCGCTAATTTGTTCCCTGACTTAACGTCGCTGTAACCGTGACAAGAAATAATCCAATTAGCCATCTAACTGCTCCGAATATATAATTTTTAAAACACGCACCATATTAAAGAAACAAGAAATCCATTTAACGCTACCCCACCTCAATTGAGTCACTCAGTCTGAACCCAGAAATAACACAACAATCGTAATTTACGCCCCCACCGAAAACACCCGAGTCGTGGAACCATTTGTCTAACTCCGCAAGGACAAACCCAAAACATCGACAAATCTAGCCCAGAGATTGGGTTGTCGTCCTAACGTTCAAATTACTCTTCAAATAAACCCTATACACGGCTTCAAAATCCCAAGGCTTTATTTCTTTAATAGAGTCGTATCCCGAGCCCCAAGTATAATACTTACCTCTTCCGCCATAAATCCAATGCCCCAATCCGCCATAACTGGTATTGCCTTTTGCTAAAGGACTCTTGACACCGATAATACCGGTTGCCGTCTGACTACTCGTTGATTCCCAAGCGGCGTCCACGCCATACATGCTATTTAAAAAGTGCGTCACGGCTTCCGGCGGCAGCGGAAGATTAATTTCCAATTTCGCTAAATTCTCTTCGGTGACTTGAGATTTGTCACCAGACAAAACCTTCAGGATTTCTCCCCTGGTTTTTTGATAGTCCCACACCAACTTAGTCCCATTCGGCATACCGAAATCGCCGGCAAACGCGATGATACTCTGCTTAATTGGGTCACCCGTTTGCTCGATTTTTTCCAACCATTTGCTGATGGCAATCAATACCGTATGAAATTGCGTATGATTGATTAGTTCACGTCTCCTCGGGCCGGCTCTAAAATCAAACAGCAACATCATGCAAGCATTGATTCCACAAATACCCCAATTATTATTGGTAGCCCCTAAACCGGAAAGCGTGTTAAGTACCAACGTTTTGCTCATTTGCATGAACAGACTCCCATATATATCTTTCGACCAAGAAAGAGGATAATTTTAAAAAGACTTAGCACAGTGACATGTCCCTCAGTATCCTACTGCGTAGGCGCCGAAATCATTTAACAAAAGCACTACACCTTTAAAACCAAGCGCCTAAGGAACTTCTGATTAATTCAGTTTTTCAAGACAAACTGATGCTTAAGCCATTGATTTAATTGTTATTGAAATTTAATATTGCGAATAAATCAGAGACTACCTAAAACTCGATTTATTGAAAATATCTAAAGAAACAGCGCCCGTAGACACTCCAAAGCACTAGGCTTTTAAACTTCTCTATTAGCTTATTCGCTTAAATGCATCCGAACAGCAGCCCCCTCTGGTTTATTAGCACCAAAAAATTCGCAACCATACTCTATACCGACCACTAGCTGAATATATTTCTTTTTATTTAGTGCGATTTCAGAAAAAGGCCTCGATCGAATAATCTATTAATCAGCCCCGCCAATTTTGAAGAGCCCTTACTCAGACTATCATTAGGCTTCATCCAGATTGCTCATTAGGCCAAATCAGGATGTATTATATCTCCATTTAATTTACAAATTTTTTCAATGAATCCATACGCTATTCTAAAGGAGTGTTCTTCTAACACTTTTGCGTCCGAAGCCTCGTCGAACGGAGAATCAGTTCCTTCGTAGAACCCATTTGCCGATACACAAACCTTCCCGGAATTCCCACTTCGGTACTCAAATGATCTATTCCCATTTCTAGCAGGCACGAGATCCCAGAAAAAATATGCTTTTTGCATACCAGGAAAACCACCAACACCTCTAATCTTCCACGTCAAATGAAAACCAGCCTGAAAGCTATGCTTTTGCCTTGTCACGTTAATATGAAGCGGCTTTTGGATCTTATTTTGGCCGGTTCGCCCAAACGCCGATACTTTCTCATCATCGACCAAAAACCCCTTCCCGCCCTTAATAGGCGTTTCCAACTCATAGAAATACATATTCGCATCCGGTTTATCAACCTGCGCATTCAAATAGTATTTGGGCAACCGCCCCCAACTAAAATCGACAAAGTCACACATCATCCCCCCTAATAATCTTCAGCCCAGAAATTGAAACCTCTTGCTAGCCCGAGGCGAAACACTCCTGAATAAAACAATATTCAAGAATGGATATTTCCACTACATATTCAATTAGCCACAATTTTCAAATAGTACTTGTTAATAAATAATATCTACCCGATTTGGCCATTCACTGGAACCCATACCCAAACTCCCCGTCCTCGACCTTGACATGCACTCGCTCGATCGGCGTGCCTTCCATCATCCGGATCAAAAATTCCTCGCTGATTTTCGGCAACACGGTATTGGTCAGGATCGCGTCTATCATTCGACCGCCGCTTTCCAGTTCTGTGCAGCGGCTGGCGATGAGTTTGATCACCTCGTCGTCGTAGCTGAACGGCACTTTGTGGGATTCTTCCACCCGCTTTTTGATCCGGTTTAACTGCAAGCGGGCGATCGCGCCTATCATTTCGTCGCTGAGCGGGTAGTACGGAATCACAACCAGACGGCCCAACAACGCCGGCGGGAACACTTTCAACAAGGGCTCGCGCAAGGCTTTGGCGATGCCTTCCGGTTCCGGCATTAGGTCCGGGTCCTTGCACAGGTTCGCGATCAAATCGGTACCGGCGTTGGTGGTCAGCAGGATCAGCGTGTTTTTGAAGTCGATGACCCGGCCCTCGCCGTCTTCCATCCAGCCCTTGTCGAACACTTGAAAGAAGATTTCGTGCACGTCCGGATGAGCTTTTTCGACTTCGTCCAGCAACACGACGCTGTAGGGCCGCCGCCGGACCGCTTCGGTCAATACGCCGCCCTCGCCGTAACCGACGTAGCCGGGAGGCGCGCCTTTCAGCGTGGAGACAGTGTGCGCTTCCTGGTATTCGCTCATGTTGATGGTGATGACGTTTTGCTCGCCGCCGTAGAGCGCTTCGGCCAGCGCCAGCGCGGTTTCGGTCTTGCCGACGCCGGAGGTACCCGCCAGCATGAACACGCCGATCGGTTTGTTGGGGTTGTCGAGACCGGCGCGCGAGGTCTGGATGCGCTTGGCGATCATCTCCAACGCGTGGCGTTGGCCGATGATGCGTTGCTCCAGATTGTCCGCCAATTTCAGCACGGTCTCGATTTCGTTTTTGACCATCCGGCCGACCGGAATGCCGGTCCAATCCTGCACCACCGAAGCCACGGCCTGGTGATCGACGGTCGGCAAAATCAACGGCGATTCGCCTTGTTGTTCGTGCAACTGGGTTTGCAGGGCTTTCAATTCGGCGAGCAACGCGTCGCGATCCTCGCCGCCGGCCTCGGCGTCACTGGCCCCGTCCACCGCGTGCCCGGCTGCGCGTAGCTTGCCGCGCAGCGCCAGAATCTGTTCGACCAATGCTTTCTCCGCATTCCAGCGCTCTTCCAAACCGACTAGGCGCTCGCGTTCGGCGGCCAGTTTTTCGTTGGCCAGTTCCTCGCGCCCCGCCACTTCGACGCCGACGGCTTTCTCGCGGCCGATGATCGCCAGTTCGGTTTCCAGCGCGTCGATGCGCTTGCGGCAATCGTCGACTTCCGCAGGCACCGCGTGTTGACTGACGCCGACACGGGCGCAGGCGGTATCCAGCAAGCTGACCGCTTTATCCGGCAATTGCCGAGCCGGAATGTAGCGATGCGACAGTTTGACGGCGGCTTCCAGCGCCTCGTCCAGAATCAAGACTTGATGGTGCTTCTCCTGCACCGATACGACACCGCGCATCATGCCGATGGCTTTGGCTTCGTCGGGTTCGTGAACTTGCACGACTTGAAAGCGGCGGGTCAAGGCCGGATCTTTTTCGATATGTTTTTTGTATTCGGCCCAGGTCGTGGCCGCGACGGTACGCAATGCGCCGCGCGCCAATGCCGGTTTCAGCAGGTTGGCCGCGTCGCCGGTACCCGCCGCGCCGCCGGCGCCGACCAGGGTATGGGCTTCGTCGATGAACAAAATGATCGGTTTCGGCGAAGCCTGAACTTCTTCGATCACTTGACGCAAACGGTTTTCGAATTCGCCCTTCATGCTGGCGCCGGCTTGCAGCAAGCCGACATCCAAGGTGCGCAAACTGACGTCCCGCAACGACGGCGGCACGTCGCCGGCAACGATTTTCAGCGCGAAGCCTTCGACGACGGCGGTCTTGCCGACGCCCGCCTCGCCGGTCAGGATCGGGTTGTTCTGGCGGCGGCGCATCAGGATGTCGATAACCTGGCGGATTTCCTCGTCGCGACCGACAATCGGATCGATCTTGCCGTTACGGGCCTGTTCGGTCAGATCGACGGTAAACTGCTTCAATGCTTCTTGCTTGCCCATCGCCGCCGGCGCGATCGCGCCGCTGGCCTCGCCGGGCGTCGCGGCGATATGCGAGCCGTCGCTGGCCGCCAAACCTTCTTCCGGGGAACCGGCGGTGATTTTCGGAAATTCGTCGGTAACGGTGTCCGGTTTCAGTTTGTCGAACTCGCGGGAAATGCCGATTAATTCGTTGCGTAGCGCCTTGGTTTTCAACATGCCGATCAACAGATGCCCGCTACGCACTTGATTTTCGCCATACAGCAAGGTGCCGTAAACCCAGCCGCGCTCGACACTGTCCTCAATGTGCGGCGAGAAGTCGGAAATGGCGGTGGAACCGCGCGGCAATTTGTCCAACGCCGCTGTCACTTCCTTGGCGATCACCGAACCGTCCAAGCCGTAATGCTTGAGCAGACGGTGAATATCGGAGTCCGGCAATTGCAGCAACTGGCTCAACCAATGCACCAGTTCGACATAAGGGTTACCGCGTAATTTGCAAAACACCGTCGCGCTTTCCACGGCTTTGTAGCAAACCTTATTTAACTTCCCGAACAGCTTGACTCGGCTAATTTCCGCCATCGTTGGTTCCCATCGTTATCGTTTTAGATATCGCTCATCGGGCGCCGACAGCGGCGATGAACGGGTTAAGCGTTAAATCGTCGGCATCGGCGCAGGTCGAGCGTGGCCCCAACCACAGACTCCAGCCCAGCTGCCCGCCACCGCGCTCGGCCAGAACGGCCGGCTGGGCCGGTTGCCCCAAGCAGAGCTCGGCCGGCACTTGATCGGCCTGCAAACTCAGTTGAGCATCCCACACCCACTCGTCGCCGGCGTATTGCCGGACGATGGCCACCAGTTGCGGCAGCAAGATCCCGCCCGGCAGCAGCGCCAAATACAAAACCAACGGCAACGGCCCCAGCACGACTCTGAACTTGTGCTGACAACCGAACACGCTGGCACCGATCACGGCGGACTGTCCCAGCGCGGCGGTGACCATGCTCAAGCCCAGACGAGTCTGTTCGCGCGGCTGTATATCCATCCATTCGCCGACGAATTCGGCGATCCGCACCGGAACCCGCAAAATATCGGAAAGAATAGACCGCAACCCATCCGGGTGCTTGGCCTGTCCCGAAAAATGGCCGGCATAAAATAGCCGAGCCCGATCCGGCAGCGCGTCGCGATCCTGAAAAGCGTTGCCGGCCGTGCCTTGCAGGGCCGCCACGTAGAAACCGAAGCGGTCGGTCTCGGGCCTGTCGTAGCTCACCTCCGGCCGAGCATTGGCCCAGGCCCGGTAGAACAGGCCTATCATCCGGTGGTGAAACACGTCGACAAAGCGCGCGAAGGTCGGGTCGTGATGATGTCGGAGACGTTCGCGGGCGTACTCGGTCAAATGCAAGGGTAACGGTCCGTTGGGACCGAACAAACCCATGAAATTCACGGCCAAGCGTGGCTTGGCGCCGTCGGCGTGGTAGCGAGCCACCGTCGAAGCCGGGAATTCCAACTCCGGCTCTTGCGATAAATGCACCGGATCGTCCACGGCTTTAACGCTGGTTCCCAGCCGAGGCTTGTCGGGATTGGCGCACTCGATCAAGCGCATCGCCTCGAAAAAATCGAATCGCGACGCGTCCTTGATCAATTCGGCCATCAAATCGTGTGACGACATCCCATCCTCGCAGGCCAACGCGCCACCTCGCCTCTATCGGTGCTGCGAATCACGGTTTCGACGAACGAATTGATCGACACATAACGGCTGAAGAAGCGTTCCAGTACCGTACCCAGTAGAAAATAACCGCCACCCTCGAAGGCGGACTCGTCCAGCACCACGGTAATTTCCAGCCCGCGGCCGAAGACCATGGGGCCGTTGGCGTCGATACGCCTGACCACGTTTTTAGCGTTGACCGATATCACGCCCTCGATCTGCTTTTTGACGGCCGGCTCGCGCTGGTCGGCGTACAGACTTAATAGTTCGCGTAACGCGCCGGCGCCGACTTTCGGATCGGTATCGATCAGCGACAGATAATTCAGCGATAAATGGTTTACCAAACGCCAGACCGAGTCCGCTTCGTAGGCCGCCGGCAACGGCCGGGTAGGCCCGACGATGCAACGTATCGCCTTGACTGGGGCGCTAATCTGCAACGTAAAATCGGTATCGCCGAGACCGACCGGCATCACCAACGGCAAGTCGCGATTGGTGCATAGCGTCTCCAGCCCCAATTGCGCCAAATTGCCGGCATACGGCGCTTCGGCGGCGTCCACCAACGCGACGAACACCTCGCTGCCGATATAGCTGGAGCGCACGCCCTTACGCCGCTGTCTCGATGACAGCACCCGTTTCACGCGCCTGAGCGAGTAGAAGGCGGTCTCGCCGTGGCCCTGGTAAGCGGTTTTCGAGCCGTAGAACGGCAGGAACGCGCGTTCGCTGCCCTGATCCTTGCTATAACCGGTCACTTCGGCGACGCTGTAGACTTCGTAATCCATCGGGCGACTGCGGTCGACGACAATGTGATATTCGGATTGGCGCTGATCGATCTGCAACCGATCGGTCCGCTTCGGGAACAGATTGATGGCCGGCGCGCAAAATAAGGCTAGATTGTTTTGATCCAGCACGTTAATCAATTGAGCGTCGCTACGGTCCAGCAACACGAACAATTCGAGTTCCTCGCCGTCGCAAGCCGCCGCCAGTTCGGTCAAGCCATCCAATTCGATAAACAGATACCGCTCCGGAAACGCGAAATATTCCTGCAAAATCCGGTAGCCGTCGAACGACCTCGGCGTTTGTTGCAGTAAGGCCTCTTCCGGCTCGAAGCCCATTCCTCGCACCCAATGACGACCGCCGTCCAAATAACGCACCGTGGAAGCATTGGCTCGGGTGTGTTTTCCGGCAATGCCGACGACATTGGCCAACAATTGTTCGTAGAGCCGATAGGGAATATTGCCGGCCCCGCGCAGAAACAGCGGCAAGCGGTCGAGCGCGATTTTATTGAATTTGGCGCCGCCCAAGCTGCGTAGCACGATGCGAAAGGCCGCCTTGACCGGCACGGCATATTTGCCGGCCGACACGCCATGACTCGAAACCGCCGCCAGGGTCGGCAGGTATTCGAGTTGGCCAATCTGTAGCGGCAACAATTCCACCGCTTGCGAGGTGCGATATTCGCAAGCCGTCTGTTCGCCCTTGGCAATTTGCGAACGCAGCACCGTCCCCTTGGGAATCGTCGCACCGTCGGCCAAGGCCGCTTCGGCAAAATCCGGTTTGAACTCGACGACCGCCATCGACGGCGTTGCCGACAAATAATGCGGGTAAACGATTTGCAGCAATTGCTGAGTAAAATTGGGAAACTCGGCATCGACCTTAAGCTGCACCCGCGCCGCCATAAAGGCGAAGCCTTCGAACAAGCGTTCGACATAGGGATCGGAGCATTCGAAAGTGTCTAGACCGAGACGGCTGGCAATCTTGGGATATTCGGCCGCGAATTCCGCACCGACCTCGCGCACGTATTGCAGCTCGCGGTTGTAATATTTCAGCAACTTGGGGTCCATCGCCTAACCGTCCCAATCCTTCACGGTGATTTCCCCGGTTTCCAAATCCAGATCGCTACGGATATACAAATGCACGGGTAGCGGTTGCGCCCACAAATCGCCTTCTATTCGAAACGACAGCGCTTTATTGCTCATTTGTTCGCTGTCCTTGATCAATTCGACGCTGAGGCTGTCGGCCAAAATGCGCGGTTCGAACTGAGCGATGGCTTGCCGAACCTTGGTTTCGACCTTACGCACGTCGATGCCGGTCACCGCCACGCCGGAAAACACCGGCGAACCGAAATTGATCACCGAACGCGCGGCATGCGGCACTTCGGACAAATCCACCATGCTCTCCAGTGCCGCCGTGTTGAGCAACCAACTCAAATCGCGCAGCACGCTTTGCCGCAACTGACGCAACGACATCACCCGCTGCTCGCGCGCCTCGGTCCGATTCTCCGGCGCATCGTCGGTCAGACGATCCAGTAACGAGGGTTGCAGGCGCTCGGAATGCAACAATTCAGCCATTTCGCGTGCCCCTACTCGCTAGCCAATTCGATCAGGCGCAAATCCAGCAATGCGTAATCGTCGACATCGGTGGCCAACAAACGTTGCCCAAGTCCGTGAACGATTCCGTCGGCGACCGCTTGCCAGTCGGTCAGCCGCGACAGGCGTATCCGCGGGTCGTCGGATGCGTCCGAACCGGAATAACGGGTCGGAATCAAACCGTCCGCTTCGCCGCCGTTGACCCAGGTAAAGTGGGCAGGGACCCAAACCAAATCGCGTAAATCCGTGGGCGGCTCCAACTGAATCTTGCCGATTTGCAAAAAAGGAATCCAGTAATAGCGACCATTCATGATCGCTTCCAAACACGGCCCAAGCCGGCTATCGGCATCGGCGATCCACGCAAACGGCGTACCGTCGACACTCCCCGAGGTGGCTGGCGCCTGCTCCAGGGCCTGTCCGCGCATCTGGGCGGCCTGTTGATAGTTGCCGTTATTTTCCAGCTTTAGCGCTTCCAGCAACAAAGCCAGCCATTCCCGCGGCTCGCCGAAAATCAGTGGTGTTTTCAGTCCGGCGAAAACATCCTTGCGCAATGCCTCGCATTGCAATACTTGTTCGTAAGTGCCGACCATCAGCAGGGTGGACTTGTCCAGGTCCCTTAACACGTTCAATTGGGTCAGGGCTTTGTCCCATTGACCAATCAGGCAATAAAGCTGGAACAGCAAGATGCGGGATTTAGGCTCCGCTGGGTTTTGCCGGATGAGTTGTTGCGTGTTCCGCAACGCCTCGTCCAAGTCGCCGTCGGCAATCAAGCGTGAAACGTCCTGCATGGATGACTCCAAAAGATGGAAAAACCCCGGCGGAAAACCGCCGGGGATAGGCCCTTAAACGGTTTCGTTGGCTTTGACGCTCCAACCTTTGAACGCACCGGTAATCGGTGCCTCGCCTTCGCCGAACGAGTTGTATTTCATTTTAATTTCGTTGAAATTGATCGAGATACTCTCGGTCGGACGATCGCCGCCGCTACCTTGACTGTAGCTGCTGATAATCGCATCCGCGAGTTCGATTTCCAAATAAACCTGGCCCTTGGCATCGCTGCCGCCGGTTTGGATGAAGTGAATGGTTGCGGTTCCCAAACTTTTGCCGCAAATGGCTTGCATCCACAAATCCACCGACGCCACGTCCATATTTTTGGTAAAAGTTACTTCCGAAAACGATGGATTACTGGTATCGCGGTCCTTACCGCCGCCACTTTGCGAAATCGCCCGGCCCACGCCCATTTGCAGGCTGTCCAGCGTAATCCAGTCCTTGTGGCTGGCTACGGTGCTGTCGCCTTTAATTTCGGTTGCGAATTTTAATAAAATCATGGTGCTCTCCTTTCCGATCAAGTTTTAAGAAAAAATTTAACGGGTATCTTTACCCTGAGATTTATAGCCCCGGCGCGCCGGGATGTATAAAACATCTGCCGCTGGCGGCGACCAAATAGGCGGCCGCCGCCAACGCATACCAAACTCGGTTCGCCGAACCGGTCTAACCTTTTTGTGACGGTAATTTAGAGGTCAAGCGCAAGGACACCGTCAACCCTTCCAATTGATAATGCGGCCGCAGAAAGAACTTGGACTGATAGTAGCCTGGGTTGCCTTCCACTTCCTCGACAATCACCTCCGCGCCCGCCAACGGCCTGCGCGCCTTGTCTTTTTCGGTGGCTACCGCCGGATTGGTCAACACGTACTGACTAATCCAAGTATTCAGCCAAGCCTGCATGTCTTGACGCTCCTTGAAAGATCCGACTTTATCGCGGACGATGCACTTCAAATAATGCGCGAAGCGACAGGTCGCGAACAAGTAAGGCAAGCGGGCCGCCAAGTTGGCGTTGGCCGTCGCGTCGGGGTCCTGGTATTCGAACGGTTTTTGCAAGGACTGCGCGCCGATGAAGGCCGCGAAATCGGTATTTTTCTTATGCAACAACGGCATGAAACCGCTTTTCGCCAATTCGGCCTCGCGCCGGTCGGTGATTGCGATTTCGGTCGGGCATTTCATATCGACACCGCCGTCGTCGGTCGGGAACGAGTGCACCGGCAAACCTTCGACCGCGCCGCCGGACTCGATGCCGCGAATTTGCGAACACCAGCCGTAAAGCTTGAACGAGCGGTTGATGTTGACCGCCATTGCGTACGCGGCGTTGGCCCAGGTGTACTTGCTGCTGTCGGCGCCGGACGTATCTTCTTCGAAATCGAACTCCTCGACCGGATCGGTTTTCGAACCGTAAGGCAAGCGGCTCAGGAAACGCGGCATCGCCAGACCGATGTAACGCGAGTCCTCGGACTCCCGCAACGAGCGCCAGGCCGCATACTCCGGCGTTTGGAAAATCTTGGTTAGATCGCGGGGATTGGCGAGCTCCGACCAACTTTCCATCTGCAACACCGAAGGCGCGACGCCGGAGATGAACGGCGCGTGCGCGGCGGCGCTGACTTTCGCCATCTCGCCTAACAACTCGACATCTTGCGGGCTGTGGTCGAAGTGGTAGTCGCCCACCAGACAGCCGAAGGGTTCGCCGCCAAAGGTGCCGTATTCCTCTTCGTACATCTTTTTAAACAAGGGGCTTTGATCCCAGGCCGTTCCCTTGAATTTTTTCAGGGTTTTACCCAATTCGTTTTTCGAGATGTTCAATACCTTGATTTTCAACATCTCGTCGGTTTCGGTGTTGTTCACCAAATAGTGCAGGCCTCGCCAAGCCCCTTCCAGTTTTTGAAAATCCGGGTGGTGCAGAACCAGGTTAAGCTGCTCGGTGATTTTTTGATCCAAGCCGGCAATGATGGCTTGGATACTCTTGATCGCATCGTCGGAGACCTTGGTGACGTCCTGTAACGCGTATTGAGCCAAGGTGCCGACCGCGGTATTGACTTGGCTGGCGGCTTCGGTGCCCGGTTTGAATTCCTTCGCCAACAGCGCCGAAAAGTCGTCCAGTTCCAGAGTTTGGGTTGCGCCTTGCGCGGCTTGATTTTCCAATTCCGCCATGACTTAACCCTCGCTGCCTTCGGCGTCGGCCGGTTTGGCCGAGGCGGCCAAGGTTTGCAGCAACGCTGGATCGTTGATCAATTTGGCAATCAATTCCTCCGCTCCGGTCTTGCCGTCCATATAAGTGATCAGATTGGACAACTGCGTGCGGGCTTCGACGATTTTATCCAGGCCGGCGACCCGTTTGGCGACGGCGGCCGGCGAAAAGTCATCCATGCTTTCGAAGGTAATATCGACATTCAGGTTTCCTTCGCCGGTCAGAGTATTCGCCACCTGGAAAGCCACGCGCGGCTTCATCGATTTCAAGCGTTCGTTGAAATTATCGACATCGATTTCCAGTAACTTACGATCCGCCACCGGCGCCAACGGTTCCGCCGGCTTGCCGGACAAATCGGACATGACGCCCATCACGAACGGCAACTGCACCTTTTTTTCCGAGCCGTACAACTCGACGTCGTACTCGATCTGGACCCGGGGCGCCCGGTTCCTTTGAATAAACTTTTGACTGCTTTCTGCCATGATATTCTCCGCTTGAGATATTTAACGACTACAAAAAAGGTTAGTGTGGATCGGGGCCTTTCAACGCATCGATATGCGTCAGGGCATCCGGCATCAAATTTAGGACAATTTCGCGAAAATCGGCGGTCACCAGGTGTTTTGCCCGCAACAATAAAATCGGTACCGGACTGGAGGGTTCGTTCTCCGCGTAATACTTGCAAATCAAATCCAGCGATTTCAAAACATCCTGGCGCGTCGCTATTTCGCCTACCCCCGCCTTGGGCTTGGCGGACACTCGGACCGTTTCGCCGGCATCCGCCACATCCTCCTCGGCAACGTCGCTTTCCGGCTCGGCTTGGTCAGCCAAGCGGCTACCGGCAAATTGCTCGAAAAAATGCCGAATCTCTTTAAACAAGGCCTTGGCCGCGCTCAAACTGGCCGCCTGGCTATTGCCTACTCGATCGACAACGGCCGCATCCAAGCGGTCCAATAGCGCCATGCTGTCATTGATGGCTTGAAAATTGGCCGCGAGCTCCTCGAGTTCGACATCCAGAAAAGCCGCGTTGATCGCGCTGATTTCCGGCTTGGTCTGGCCAGCCGGGAGGTCGAGCTTGTCGGTGGCGTATTGCATATCGCGCAAACAAAACCGACCCACCGATTTTGACTCAACCAACATCGTCTGACTTAAGGGCCTGAGCACCCAATCGAAATTGTTCAGTTCTTCGATGATATTGATCCTGAGGGTCGGATCGAGGCCATCGTCGGGATCGAGTTGGGGATGCAGGTGCTCCCAGTAGCGATCTATCCACTCGGTCAACAGGTTTAAACCGTCTCGAAAACCGCGCACGCCTTCGGTCGGAATCAGACAACGGATTAAATATAGGGCGACCTGCAGATCCTTAGACCGCCCCAATAAGGCCAACGCATCCTTTTGCACTTGCCGCCAATTGGGCGGCATGGCTTTTTCGCCGGAAAATTGATTCTCCGGCGTCCCTAGAATATCGGTATCCAACGCCACCCTGGCGTTGTCGTATTCCAGATTGTCGCCGCAAGGGTTGTCGGCGGAAATCTCGTCCAGTAAACCGGATAAATCGGCCATGGTTCAGTCCTGCTCCTGTTAGGGTCGGTTATTGCCACCCGCCGATCAGAATGAACGGCGACCAAAAAAACGGGTGTTTAAAACGTTTGGACTTGATCATCGCGATCTGCGCCTGGCGCATCGCTTCCGCCTTGTTCAAGGAATTGCCCAATCCGTCGTAAAACAAATGCATGAATTCGGTGGCGGCCTGATCGTTGATCGACCACAAGCTGCCGACCGCGCTTAAAACGTTGCTCTTGACCGCCAATCCGCTGAAACCCAATAGCATCCGGTCGTCGCCTTCGGCCGTTTCGCAAGCACTCAGCGTCAATAAATCGATAGGTTCGCTCTTCAACCGATCGCCACCCAAGCTGCCCTCGAAATCCAGCAAGGTCAGATTCTGATCGTAAGCCATCACGAAACTTTCCTTGGCGTTCTTACCGAAATACCCGTGCGAAGCGATATGCACCTTCGCGTAATCGCCGGTTTCTATATCCCTCTTCAACGCCGACGCCGTGAATTGATTATTCAATAACATCGTGCTGTTCTGTCGTTTCGCGACCGAATCGATTTCCCGCTCGATATTGGGCAAGCTCAATTCTTCGACCAAGCGCGAACGGTCCATGGCTTTCTGCGCGACATCGGCGGGTTTATTGCCGATCAAACGTTCGACGACGTTGTCTGGCAGCGTGTCGATCGCGGCGCCGTCCGGCCGGCTCAAACCGGCGACCAGGGCCCGCAAGTTCTTCCGTTTCGCGACCTGCTTGTCCCAATTTTGAAACGTCAAACCCGGCAATGTCACGATCGCGTATTGTTCGACCAAAAACCGGCCGCCATCCTGTAACACCGAGTACGGCACCGCCCGCAAATTGCGGTCGGGCACGTAGAGCAGCAATTTCGCGCCGGCCGCCGCGACATCGTTGGCAATCGGTTCGAACAGCCACTGGTAAAGCTGTTTGGCCGCAGCCCGGTAGTCCTTGCCGGCATGCAAGCGCTGCGTCAGGATTTGCGCCTGTTCGCGTACCCGCTCGGCCGACACCGGCACGCTACGTCGCACAACGAGCGGGCCATGCTTCATCAACAACTCCAGCCTGTCGGTCAACAAAATCGGGTAAACGATGACGGTTTCCGGAAACGCCAGTTCTCGCCAATCGTCCCGGGTTTGCACCGAGATCGAACACCGCCCCAAAAAAAAGTCCTGCAAATCGGCTTCCTTGATCGCTTCCATGCTGGACATGGCCTTGTTCAGCGCCTGTTGCTCGGAATCGCCGGTGCCGGCTTGCCGTAACAACAAATCGACGTAGCCACGGTGTAACGGATCGATCACGGTATCGATCGCGCTGCGACCATCGGGTAAATTGATCGGCAAATCGCCCCGAATCGCCAACAAATCGTTCACCGCCTGCTCGTAGGCGCGTAGCGCCGGTACCTGTTGTCCCAAACGCAGCAACAAGTCGCCTTGCAGTGCTTCAAGCTCGGCCAGCAATTCCAGGTAGCGTCGATCTCCGGCCAAGGCCAACGCTTGCTCGGTCAGTGCCAGGGCCTCGCGATCGCGGTTTTGCTGGCGATATAATCTAGCCATCCCCAACAAGGCCTCCACCCGCATGCGCGGCGGCGGGTTAGCGCCCACCAACACCTTGTCCAGTGCGGCATACGCCGCGCCAACCCAGCCCTGGCCATCGCTCGGCGCCGCCTCGGCCAGCAAAGCCTCGGCGGTTTTCAGCCGTACCTTGGCCGCCGGAAAATCGTTCGGCAAACCTTCACTTCTGGCAGCCAGCTCAAGCAATGCGGCAACTCGACCGCTTTTATCTTCACCCGCCGCCGTCCGACTCAACGCCACGCTCATTCGTAACGGGCTGTCGCCCTGGCTCCGCAATGCCGCTTCAGCCTGATCTGCGTATTGCAAGGCCTGTTGCCGATCGCCCCCGGCTAGAGCCAGTTCGCTCAAATAGAGCCCAACTAATCCGCGTAAATAGTCCGGCCCGGTCTCGGTATTCCGATAAGCGGCTTTGAGCAAGGGTTCGGCGGCCTCTTTACTGTTCAACAAGAACAGGTTGTAACCCGCCGCCGCCTCGACCGCCGCCAATAAACCTATATCGCCCTTAACATCGACCACCGCTTGCAGCGCGGCATCGAACTGTTGTTGCGCCGCTTGCAACTCACCGTTGTCTCGCAGTTGCTCGCCGCGCAAGACTACCGATCGAATCTCGGCGGCGGAAACCGGCACCGGCATCTCGGCCGACGCGGCATTTCCGACCGCCACTCCCAGCGCCAGAACAGTTATGGCAATCAAGTCTAGCCGCATTTGCGCTTCTAGCATTAAATTTGGCAATTCGATTTCCTCGTCTTGGATTGGCCATGGCTGGACCGGATTTTCGGCAATCGCTATCGCGGCTATTCGACCGATCCCCCTGCCGATCCGCCGAGAACCGATTTCGCTATCGTCGCTCCGGCGTCGAGGTTGGCGTCTCCAACCAGCTTAATATGTCAACAAGCGTGCCAACCACGACCAAAGCCGCCTCGTTTCCGATAACAACTTGTTCTGAAAAGGATTTAACGAATATCTCGCGGAGCGCCGAACGTCAGAACCGCCATTCGCCTACCGAAATCGGCACGGGATTTCGTAAGACTCGCGATATATCGCCACTCCGCTAGGGTCTATTCCGCTAAAAAACGTTGAAATTGACCCGAAAATGGATACCGTCGTCTTGAATACTGTGGCTGCTGCGCTGCCGATTCGGCACCGGCGTAAACGCATGCGCCCAATAAAATTCGGTCGTCAAACCTCGAAACTGCCACTGCAAGCCGATACCGGCCGAATACAGATAATGAGTGGATGGCCGAGCATTGGTCGCGGTCGGGCTGTCCCAAGCGCCGCCGTATTGGATAAACGGCACCAAATGCAGGCCGTCGCGGCCGCCGACATCTAGGTAAAGCGGATATTTGACTTCAGCGCCGACATTGAAGCCGTTGTCGCGCACGTACGTATTTTCCCGATAACCTCTGACCGTGTAGGCCCCGCCCAACGCGTAACGTTCCAAGTTTAGTAGCGGCTTATCCGCCAACTGAATATTCGCCTTCACCAACAGGGCGGCGCCGTTCTCCAGCAACTTCACCGAAAACAAACTCTGGCCCAACCAACTGAAAAATTGGCCGCTGGGCAAACCCGGTCGATTAGTCGTCGCCCCCAACATATCCAAACCGACGTTGAAGGTAGACCAAAACACCAATCCCGTGTCCTCGCCGCGATGCGAAAAATGCTGGGCAATTCGCATGACGCTGGCTTGGGTCGCGCACCCCAAGCCTTCGCCGCCGGAAATCGGTTGGCAAGTATTACTGACTTGGCTGCGATTTTCGCGAAACGCCATATTCACGCTGAATGTCAGATCGTCGTTAAAGCGCCGATAGATCGGATGGCTAAGTCCGGCTTCGAAACCGACGATGTGATTGGTAATGTTCAGAGTCTCCAGCGGCGGTTCGACGATGCTGCTGTAGGTGTCGCTGTAGCGAAAACTGGCCCGCAAATCGCGCGCGGTCAGCGGCACACTGATACCGGTGTTGTAACCCTGCACGCCTTCATTGACGATGAACTGACCGTCGATCCGCTCGCCGAGAGTCAACAGGTTGTCGACCCAACCGCCGACCCGGCCGGTATATGCGCCCACGGCCGGCGTCTGGTAATCGTCGGCGCCCAAATATAACTGGTAAGGCCTGGCCCGCTCGACTCGCAAATCCAAAATCGCCTCGCCCAGCTTTTCCCCCGGCACCAAGCGACCATTCAGTTGTTGAATCAGCGGGTCGGCCAGCAATTGCCGATAACTGTCTTGTAAATCCTCGACCCTTAACGGTTCGCCGGCCCCAACCAACAAGCGGTCTCGCAAATACCCCTCGCGCAAACGCTGTTGCCCGCTCTGCCGGACTTCGGTCAACCGCCCTTCGACGATATTCAAGTGCAGCACGCCGTCGGCCAGCGACTGACTCGCCAGCACGGCGCCGGAATTGATATAGCCGTGATCGATGTAGTATTGGCTGACCGCGCGTCGTAGCATTTCGATGTCGGCGGCGCCGATTCGACGGTGCAAAAATGCCGCCGCGACGCTCTGTAGTTCCGCGTCTTCGAAAACAGTATTTCCGTCGAAAATGACACGCTGCAGCTCGACGCTGCCGCCGGTCGACGCCGGGGCTCCCGACTTAGGCAGTTCCGGCAACACGAAACCGCCGCTGCCAACAGCCGGCCGCTCCGGCTGGGCCAAGGTCGGCTGTCGGGACTTGGTCGGGTCGGCATTCAGCGGCGGCGGTTCGTCCGCCACGGTCTTGGTCGCGAAGGCGGCAATCACTAATCCAATTCCCAAGCGGCGAGACCAAATCGGGTTTCGCTTAGCGAGCGCCGTGGCGGCCTTCAATCTGTCCGGGCCGACAGTCCCCGCATCCGGCGCCGGCTTGGCTCCGCGTTGTACCAAACCGCGACCGTCCAACATCCCAAGCTTTCGCCGTATCGCCATCGCTTATGCCTTACCGCAAGAACGGCCGGTCGAAGGGGCGTCGAAAGTTACGCTTAAGCGATCGGCCGCCGCCAAACTCAGCGAGAGCGGCGCATCGCCGAATACCGAAAACGGCAGAATTTGCTCGTAAGCCAGAACAACGCCGTTGCTCTGCTTAAACTCCAGCGAACTGCCGTTACCGCAGGGATCGTTCGGAACATCCGGCAAATCCACCGGTTTGGCGACGATGGAGACATCGACATTGACCAAATTACCGGGCTGTCCACTTTGGAAACCGTTGACGAACAGGTTCAACCCGGCGGCCGGCGTCCAATCGGAGCGGCTGCTACCGGCCGGTGCCAAATAGCCCTGGTATTGCGGATTAGCTTTGATCGCTTTCAAATTGTCGGCCTGCACCCAAAGTTTTCCGGTCTCGCTACCCAGAATATTGCCGTAATCGCCGCCTTCCGGCAGCCGATAGTAAACCTCGTTTTTAACGCCCAAATCGCCATGCACCCAAACCGTCGTACCTCCGCCTGAAAAAATCACTTGGGTGATTTGCAACGGCGTGCCGATGTTCATTGCGGCCGGACTGTAAATCCGCGCGCCGGCCAAAATCAGTTGCACCGCCTGTAGGGTCAGGCCGCTATCGGCCCTACCGGTCAAACTGCCGGAAACCAGGATGTTGTTCCCAGCTTGCAGCAAGGCCGCATTCACGCGGCCGCCGATGTCGATATCGCCGCCGGCGATGATATCGCCGTCGATGTTACCGGAGTTGGTGACGCTACCGCCGGCGCGAACTCGGCCGTCCAATGTGCCGGTATTTTCGACGTTGCCGCCGGCCGTCGTCCGCCCGCCTATCGTGCCGCTATTGACGATATTGCCCGGCGCGCTGGTATCGCCGTCGATCCTGCCGGCATTGACGATATTGTAGGCGGCGTCGGCCGGCGGCGCCGCCATCGTCAACGCGGCATGGGCCGTGTCGCCCGCCGCCGGCGCCCCGTCTCCGACTAAGGCCAAGCCGCCGATCCGCCCGCCTTCGGCATTGGTCAAATCGCCTGCCTTGGCCCAGGCCTGACCGCCGATGCGGCCGGCATTGACCAAATAACTGGCAGCCTCGGCATCGCCGTCGATTTCAACGTCGGCGCCCGCGACGATGCCGCGATTGTTCAGCAGATAACCGCCTCGCGCCACCGCGTCGCCGCCAATGGTGCCGTCATTGGTCAGATTGCCGGCGGCGGCGACATCGCCGCCGATACGGCCGCGATTGTCGATATCGGTAGCGTTTAGGCTTTCCGCGCCGTCGTCGATCGTACCGGTATTCAGCAAGCCGATGCGGTTTCCGTCGGCTTCGAGCGAGATTAACAACGCTTGACTGCTGGAACCGGCCGCGTCCGCACGACCGTTGATCGTACCGGTATTCGTGATTTTGCCACCGGCCACCGCGTCCCCGTCCAGCCGTCCGGCGTTATTCAAGGCTCCGCCGGCCTGAGCGCCGCCACGAATTCGGCCGGCGTTGCTCAAATCCCGTCCGGCAGCCGCGGCACCGGTAATATCGCCGTCGGCTAGGCTGGCAATATCCTGGTCGGCGGAGATACCCCCGGCCTGGACAGTGCCGTTGTTAAATGCATCCCGGCCGGCATGAATACCGCTTCCGACCACGCCGCCGGTCCGGTTGTCGACATCGCGGTCGGCCCTGGCGCTACCTGAGATCGCGCCGGAATTGATCAGGTCGTTACCGGCGCTCGCATCGCCGCCAATTTGGCCGGCATTATCGATGTCAGCGGCATCGGCATTGCCGGAAATACTTCCGGTATTGCTTAGCGAACTCGCGGCGTTAGCGAACGCGCCGACGCTACCGCTGTTGGTTAACGCTCCCGCACCGGCTATGGCGGCGGCACCGACCGTGCCGGTGTTGACTAGATCGGTACCCGCCGTGGCGGAGCCAGCGACGTCGCCAGCGTTAACCAGCGTCGTCCCGGCGCTGGCGTTACCGTTGATTGAACCGGCCGCGGCATTGGTCAGTGCGCCTGACGTAGCCGTCGCATTTCCGCCGACGCTGCCGGCGTTGGCCAACGTACCGGTCGCCGCGCTGGCGTTACCGCCTATCGTCCCATCGTTGGTCAAGTCGCTTCCGGCGTTGGCCGACCCCGAAATACTGGCACCGGTTTCGTTGATCAAACTCGTTCCAGTTTCGACGTTGCCGGAAATCGTACGACTGGCGAAATTAAACACGCTGCCGCTCGCATTGACGTCGCCGGTAATCGCACCGTCGTTAGTTAAGTCTCCGCCAGCCGTCACGCTGCCAACGATAGTACCCAAATTGTCGAGATGGCCGCCGTTCCGAGTTTCCGCGCCGCCCTCGATTCGGCCTGCCGCGTTATTCGTCAGCGCGACGGCACCATTCAGGCTACCGCCGGTATTCGCGGTCGCTTTCCCGGTGATCGTGCCGCTATTGTCCAATACCGCTCCGGCACTGGCGTCGCCGCCTATCTCGCTAGTCAAGCCATTGATTAAGTTGCCGACGTTTGCGACGGCACTGCCGCCAATGCCTCCGTTATTGGTTAGATCGCTACCCGCCGTGGCGCTGCCGCTGATTATGCCATCGTTGGTCAAACCGGTGCCCGCGCTGGCGTTGCCGCCGATGCTGCTGCCCAACGCGTTGCTCAAACCACCGGCGGTGGCCGTGGCGTTGCCGGTAATGCCGCCGGTGTTGGTCAGGTCGGTACCGGCCGTCGCGGAACTGCCGATCGTCCCGTCGTTGGTCAGCACCGTGCCGGCGCTGGCGTTGCCGCCGATGGTTTTGCCGCTCGCGTTGGTCAAAGCCCCCGCCGTCGCGGTAGCATCGCCGCCGATGTCGCCGTTGTTAGTCAAATCAGTACCGGCAGTAGCGCTGCCGCCGATCGTACTATCGTTGCTCAAACTGGTGCCGGCGCTGGCGTTGCCGCCGATGCTGCTACCCACCGCGTTGTTCAAGCCGCCGACGCTGGCCGTGGCGTTGCCGGTAATGTCGCCGGTATTGGTCAAGTCGGTGCCGGCTGTCGCGGAACCGGTAATCGTGCCGGCGTTGTTCAAGGTCGTGCCGGCCGTCACGCTGTCGGCTTGCAGGTTGGTGTCGCTCCCGATTTGGATCGCGCCGCTGGCGTGGATGGTGTCGCTAGCGCCCGATTGATCGGCGCTGATTTCGCTGCCGACTCCGCTGATTTGCAGGTCGCCGGCTTGCACGTCCACGCTCAGCGCGCCGCCACCAGTTTTGGTCACGGCGCTACCGCCGCTTAGCACCAAGTTGCCGCTGCCAACCGTTACCGTCAGATTCCCCGCCCCGCCGCTACTGTCCTCTATCGCCGAGCCGGCGGTCATGCCCAGGCTCGTGCCGCTGGTCACGGTCAAAGCGCCGCTGCCGGCGCTCTTGCGGATCGCACCGACGCTGCTGGTGTCGCCCAGGTTCAGCGCGCCGCCGGACGAGACGGTGACCGTACCGGAGGTTTTGTTGACGGTGATCACGCCAGTGCTGGCACCGTTGCCGTCCAAGGTCAGTGCGCCGCCGGCTGTCACGCTTTGATTGGCGGACCCAGTCAGCGCGATCAGGCCTTGGTTGAGCAAGTTGCCGGTTGTCGCCACGGCGCTGCCGTTGATCGTACCGGTCGCGCTGTTGGTCAGGTCGGTGCCAGCCGTGGCACTGCCACCGATCGTACCGGCGTTGGTCAGCACCGTGCCGGCGCTGGCGTTGCCGGTGATGGTTTGGCTTGCCGCATTGCTCAGCGTTCCGGTGGTGGCAGTCGCGTCGCCGGTGATCGTGCCGCTGTTGCTCAAGTTGCGCGACGCGGTGACTGTGCCGGTAATCGATCCCTGGTTGTTCAAATCAGTGTTAGTTTGGCTCTGGGCGCCACCGTTAATGATGCCGGCATTGGTCAAGCTGGTCACGCCGCTGAGACCGCCGCCGGTATTGGCGCGGGCCAGGCCGCCGATCGTGCCGCTGTTGTCCAGATAGCGCGCCGCTGTCACCGCACCGCCGGTCACGCCGAAGTTTTGAATATCCGTACCGTTCTGGCTGCTGACGGTATCGCCGTCGGCATTGCCCAATATCGCGCCGTTTTGGTTCACCACGGTGTAAATCTTGCCGTTGCCGTCGGCGGTCAGGCCCGCGACGCCAACGGCCGAGATACCGCCGGTCGCATTGCCATTGATGGTGCCGCTATTGGTCAGCACGGTGCCGGCACTGGCGTTGCCGCCGATGGTTTTGTTGGCCGCATTGGTCAAGGTGCCGGCGGTTGCCGTCGCGGCGCCGCTGATACCGCCAGTGTTGCTCAAATTGGTGCCGGCCGTGGCAGAACCTCCGATCGTACCGGCGTTGGTCAGCACCGTGCCGGCGCTGGCGTTGCCGGTGATGGTTTGGCTTGCCGCATTGCTCAGCGTTCCGGTGGTGGCGGTCGCGTCGCCGGTGATCGTACCGCTGTTGCTCAAGTTGCGCGACGCGGTGACTGTGCCGGTGATCGATCCCTGGTTGTTCAGATCGGTGGCGTTTTGGCTTTGGGCGCCGCCGTTGATACTGCCGCCCACGGCGTTGGTCAGGCTGGTCACGCCGCTGAGACTGCCGCCGTTGTTGGCGCGGGCCAGGCCGCCGATCGTGCCGCTGTTGTCCAGATAGCGCGCCGCTGTCACCGCGCCGCCGGTCACGCCGAGGTTTTGAATATCCGTGCCGTTCTGGCTGCTGACGGTATCGCCGACGGCATTGCCCAATGTCGCGCCGTTTTGGTTCACCACGGTGTAAATCTTGCCGTTGACGTCGGCGCTCAGGCCCGCGACGCCAACGACCGAGGTGCCGCCTGTCGCGTTGCCATTGATGGTGCCGCTGTTGGTCAGTACCGTGCCGGCGCTGGCGTCGCCGCTGATGTCGCTGGTGTTGGTCAAATCGGTACCGGCTGTCGCGGAACCGCTGAGCGTGCCGGCATTGCTTAAGGTCGTGCCGGCCGTCACGCTGTCGGCTTGCAGGTTGGTGTCGCTCCCGATTTGGATCGCGCCGCTGGCTCGGATGCTGTCGCTAGCGCCCGATTGATCGGCGCTGATTTCGCTGCCGACCCCGCTGATTTGCAGGTCGCCGGCTTGCACGTCCACGCTCAGCGCGCCGCCACCAGTTTTGGTCACGGCGCTACCGCCGCTTAGCACCAAGTTGCCGCTGCCAACCGTTACCGTCAGATTCCCCGCCCCGCCGCTACTGTCCTCTATCGCCGATCCGGCGGTCACGCCCAGGCTCGTGCCGCTGGTCACGGTCAAAGCGCCACTGCCGGCGCTCTTGCGGATCGCACCGACGCTGCTGGTGTCGCCCAGGTTCAGCGCGCCGCCGGACGAGACGGTGACCGTACCGGAGGTTTTGTTGACGGTGACCACGCCGGTACTGCTGCCGTTGCCGTCCAGGGTCAGTGCGCCGCCGGCTGTCACGCTTTGATCGGTGGACCCAGTCAGCGCGATCAGGCCTTGGTTGAGCAAGTTGCCGGTTGTCGCCACGGCGCTGCCGTTGATCGTACCGGTCGCGCTATTGGTCAGGTCGACGTCGGCCGTGGCGGAGCCGTTGATCATGCCGTCGTTGGTTAAACTGCCTGCCGTTGAGACCAGATTCCCAGAAAACTGTCCCTGGTTACTGATATCCACGTTTGCCGTCAAGGTTCGCAGGCCAGCACTTTGTAACAGTGACGCATTGCCTGACGCGGTGGCAACGTCAACAACCGCATCCTGAATTTGTAGTACACCGCTATTCGATTCGATTTTGGAGCCATCAGTCATACTCAGCGTCGTGCCGCTGGTCACGGTCAAATCGCCGCTGCCAGCGTTCTTAAGAATCGCTCCGACGTTGGTGTCGCCCAGGTTCAGCGCGCCGCCGGACGAGACGGTGACCGTACCGGAGGTTTTGTTGACGGTGACCACGCCGGTACTGCTGCCGTTGCCGTCCAGGGTCAGTGCGCCGCCGGCTGTCACGCTTTGATCGGTGGACCCAGTCAGCGCGATCAGGCCTTGGTTGAGCAAGTCTCCGGTTGTAGCCACGGCGCTGCCGTTGATCGTACCGGTCGCGCTGTTGGTCAGGTCGGTGCCGGCTGTGGCACTGCCACCGATCGTACCGGCGTTGGTCAGCACCGTGCCGGCGCTGGCGTTGCCGGCGATGGTTTGGCTTGCCGCATTGCTCAGCGTTCCGCTGGTAGCGGTCGCGTCGCCGGTGATCGTGCCGCTGTTGCTCAAGTTGCGCGACGCGGTGACTGTGCCGGTGATCGATCCCTGGTTGTTCAGATCGGTGGCGTTTTGGCTTTGGGCGCCGCCGTTGATACTGCCGCCCACGGCGTTGGTCAAGCTGGTCACGCCGCTGAGACTGCCGCCGTTATTGGCGCGGGCCAGGCCGCCGATCGTGCCGCTGTTGTCCAGATAGCGCGCCGCTGTCACCGCGCCGCCGGTCACGCCGAAGTTTTGAATATCCGTGCCGTTCTGGCTGCTGACGGTATCGCCGCCGGCGTCGCCCAATGTCCCGCCGAATTGGTTCACCACGGTGTAAATCTTGCCGTTGCCGTCGGCGGTCAGGCCCGCAACGCCGCCGGCCGAGGTGCCGCCTGTCGCGTTGCCGTCGATGGTGCCACTATTGGTCAGTACCGTGCCGGCGCTGGCGTTGCCGCCGATGTCGCCGGAGTTGGTCAGGTCGGTGCCGGCCGTGGCGGAACCGCTGAGCGTGCCGGCATTGCTTAAGGTCGTGCCGGCCGTCACGCTGTCGGCTTGCAGGTTGGTGCCGCTCCCGATTTGGATCGCACCGCTAGAACTGACAAGTGTCGCGCCTCCTCCCGTCAATGTCGTCGTCGATCCGTCTTGAATTAATAAATTCGTGCCTGAAATCGAAATAGTACCGGCACCGCCCGCTGTCACCGTCGAACCATTTAAAAGAACCTGGGAGCCTTGAATATCCACCGATCCTGAGGCGGTATTAATCGCACCGCCGCTAAGACTGACGCTTCCGGAGGGGGAAACACTCGACTTGACCCCTGCGCCGTCGGGATCAACACTGGTGAAACCGAACCCGGTAGGAGCGATGCTCAATGAACTAACATCCGTCGTGGCCAGACTAAATTCGCTAGATGAAAAACTAACCTGCGTGGCATTACCAACGTGAAACGATCCGGGCACGTTTATCGAAGCGCCCGCGCCAATCACTACTCCTTCGGGATTGAACAACCAAAAGTTAGCATTGGTCAGTTGATTGCCAAAACTAACAATACCGTTGATCGTGGATGCCCCATTAGTGCCGTCAAAATTTACGCGGGCAATAACGTTATCCACACTTGAACCGGCACCGCAATTGGCGCCGGAACAAACGAAACGCGCCTCATCGGTATTTGCGGGGAGATTGAACTTAGAAAAACTGAAGAACAGATTGGATCCGGATTTGACACCATCCGTTTCACCAGTAATGGTCGTCACGCCTGAGCTCGGCGTGAGGGTATGTCCGGCTCTCAGCGTCGAATCGACAACCACTTCCCCGACCGCGTAAGCATCCACGCCATACCACACCAGCGCTAGCCCAGCTACGAGACCCAAATCCGCGGGGTGCTTACGATGGATTGCCACAACGAAACACCTCATTGGGATTAAAAGTTGCCGGCGCCTCACCTAAGGTTTAATAAAAGTGTTGCGGAACCTTAGTTTTTCGGCTCGGGAATGCGGGTTTAACGCCCGGTCGGCAGAACTGACGCAAACACGGCATCCATCCCCAACCGAACCCTCTTTTATTAATTAGCTCACATTTTTGAAAAAAACTTTAGGTAACTTTATCCAAAAGCACGAATCCGGTCAATCTAAGTTATGTTTCCAAGACACGCATCAACCCACTTAAACAATGCATCCACTGGTGGCTATTTTCGCTTGGCGACTTCGTATTGAATCCGGACCCATATAATGCCTGGTACCTGCATCGCCGGGACTAACGAACCATCGCTATTGGCGATACTCTCGACATTTGGCAAGGCTTGCTCGCTGAAAACGGCGACGATGTTGTCGGTACCGACCGGGCCGGTGATTTCCAGCTTGAATTTGTCGGGCCGCGGCGGAATTCGGTATTCGGTGTCCGCCTTGACTTTGCCATTCTGGTATTGGTTGGGCAACAGCTCGCTGATTTCGCCGGTCGCACCGATGTAAGCCACGCGCAGATAGCCGGACTTGGCCGTATAGAGCGTCAGCTTCAGCTCCTCTCCAATCCGATACTGCGGTTTACTGGATGCCAAACTGAGAACGCCGTCGGCACTAGCCGCCTGATGCTTCGGTTCTGCGGCCTTAACCGCCTCCGCTCTGACTTCGACAACATCGACGGCCGAACGGGTATGGCCGTCCATGACCGTCAACTCCACGCGGTAATCGCCGGCTTTGTCGGGAGTCAACTCGGGATGCGCTGTATCCGCATTTTGCAAAGAAACGGCACTGCCATCCGGCATTTGCGCCAGTTTCCAGGTATAAGTCAGCGGCTGCCCGTCGCCGGATCTGGAAGCACTAGCGTCAAGTTTGACGCTGTCGCCGACGGTCGCTTGCCGATCGGCGCCGGCATCGGCCGAAGGCGGCGCCGCAACCTGAGGCGGAGCGGCGATCTGCCAACGTTGGGCGTCGGAGGCGGGCAACGGTTCCGGCGACTGCCGGGTCAACCACCAATTGGCGAGTCCGCCCGCCAAAACCAAAGCGATCGCCACGCTGCCACCGACCAATTGCGGCGACCAACCTGCTTCCGGATCGAATTGTTCCAACCACTCTTCCAGCGCCTTGGGCCGACGCTCCTGCAGTATTTCGATGGTCGATTTCAACAATTGCCATTGGCGGCGATTCAGGCCCTTGACCGGTGCCGGCGCGAGCTTCTCCCCGCGTTGCTGCCCGATGAACACGGTAGACGCTGGTTTGCGGCCGTAGGGATGCCGGCCGGTTAATAATTCGTAAACCACTAACCCAAAAGCGTAGATGTCGTCGCGCGGATCGGCCTGGGCACCGTTCATCATCTCGAAACTGGCGTAGGGTGGCGTGTGCCCGCCTTCGACCCGGGCATTGAAAACCGTTGCGTCCGGATCGCCGCTTTGTTTGGTGCGGGTAGCGATGCCGAAATCCAGCACCTTGACGTCACCGCCCTCGGTGACGAACACGTTGGCCGGCTTGAAGTCGCTATGCACGATTCCCTTGCGATGCGCGTAGGCCAAGGCCTCGCCCATGCTCAATATCAACGGCCAGGCCCTCTTTAATGCAACACCACCGGACGCCGAGGCGTCGCGGATCAACTGGCTTAAAGACCGACCAGCCAGGTATTCCATGGACATGAACACGTGATCGCCGTCTCTATCGAAATCGTAGACCGTGATGATGTTGGGATGCGAGAGTTCCTGGGCCTTTTCGCATTCGCGCTGTAAACCTGCCACCAGCATTTCGTTCAGCGCCAGTGCGGGATTCAATACCTTGATCGCGACATAGGGGTTTTTCGACCTGGCTTCAACTTTGCGTCGATCAACGGCCTTGAACACCATACCCATACCGCCCTCGCCCAAACTTTGAATGAGCTCGAAACGGTCTTTCAGCAAATCGCCGATAGCCGGGGGGCGGGCGATTTGCTGAAACGCCGGAGGTAGCCTGTCGTTGGCGAGTTCGGTGGCCTCGTTGGCCAATACCGTGGCGTCGGAATTAGGCGCATCGGCGACTGGCACGCCCTGACCCGCGCTTGCGGTAAACAAGTGAGTTTTGTCGTCGTCTTCAGCAGGCGTCACGGACGCTCTCCGTCAACGGCTGTCATTTCGACCGGCACGGCATCAGTAGCGGGCAGATTGCTTACGCTCAAGTGAATTCTCTTCTCGTCCCGCCGAAATCGTGGCTATTGCTTACCCAGACTGACGATACGTACCCGTCGATTCGCCTCGGCGGTTGGATTTTTGGCGTCGGCCAATTCCTGTCTTCCGCGCCCTTCAATCTGAATCGCATTGCCGGCAACACCGAATTTATCGATCAAATACGCCTTAACCGCCTCCGCGCGCCGCCTCGACAATTCGATATTGAATTGATCACCCCCGACAACATCCGTATGACCTTCGATCCGATATTTGATCCCTTCCAGTTCGCCGGAAGCCAAGGCCTTACCGACCGGCTCCAACTGAGTCTTGGCCTGGGCATTCAGGGTCGCTGAGTTATAGTCGAACAAAATCTCCATCGAAATAGCCTTCTCGGCCACCGTCGTCGGTAACTGCACCTTACGACCGGTGGCTTTGTCGATATTGCTGATTTTCTTCAGCCCCCTGACATTCTCTAACTCGGACTCGGGTACGTCCTGGTAATCGTCGGCATCCGCCGGTGCCGGCTGCGCCGCCGGTTCCTTGAAATGTTCGATAATCTCGTTGGGATTGGGAGTAGCCTTACCGAAGTTTTTGTCTTCGGCCCAGACCTCGGTAGCCAGCAATCCGGCAATTACCGTTAAACCCAACCAACTGGCGTTATTGTTCATGGCCTTCCCCCTGCTTTCCAAAAAATGAGTATAAAACTATCACCGCTCGCGAAGCCACTCAACCGCAGTCATGCCCACTCGGCGACGACGACGGTAATATTGTCCCGACCCGTGCGATTTAGCGCGGCATTGATCAAGGCTTCCGCAACCGTTTGGCAGCTGGCACCGGCCAACATGTCGGCAATTTCATCGTCAGCCAGCTCCTTATCCAATCCGTCGCTACATAACAGATAGCGGTCACCGGCTTCGGCAACGAAGCGCAGTGTATCCAGTTCCAACTTGCTCTGACCGCCGACTGCCCGAGTAATTACGTTGGCGCCGACTTGCTGCAAGGCGTCTTCTCGGCTCATCAAACCGGTTTCCATCAATTCGTC
The DNA here is from genome assembly GCF_050275925.1 of Methylomonas sp. MS20. Lineage (NCBI taxonomy): Bacteria > Pseudomonadati > Pseudomonadota > Gammaproteobacteria > Methylococcales > Methylococcaceae > Methylomonas > Methylomonas sp. MS20. Next base: position 460,453 of record NZ_CP189962.1, on the reverse strand, counting down.
CAATAATGTGTGGTCGCGGGTGACCTGCTCTATCCGGCCGGCCCGAAACCGGTACAAGCGGCTGTCCCCGGCCCAGACCGCCGCGCACTGGCGCCCCCTGGCCAGCAGCACTACCACGGTGGTACCGATCACCGCACCTTGCTGCAAACTTAGCGCAAAACGGCACAAATCGTCGTTGACCTTAATCAAACGACTACCGACCCAGGCAATTTCCGCATCCAAGTCGGCCAATTCAGGCATTTCCGCGAGACTGTCTACCAACAGGCGGCTAGCCAAATCGCCGGACTGGTGGCCGCCCATACCGTCGGCCACCACCCATAAACCCTGGCCTGGTCGACACAGCATCGCGTCCTCGTTGTGTTTACGCTTGTTGCCCACCACGGTAATCCCGTGAGAATTCCAAGCCAAACTCGGCACAACGCCGGATAACTCCGGCAGCGGTGGCAGCGGCGGCGGCTCCGAATTCACGCCACCGACGGCCTCGGAAACCGGCGGCGTCGCAAGACTGAAAACCTGGCACTGCCAAGCATTGCTGCGGCGCGGCGCGCCTTGTAGGAAACCAGCGTAGGCATCGAGTGGCGGCAAACCTTCGCAATACAAAAAATTCGGCCGGCCCTGTTGAGTGCCATGACAAGCCCATAGGCTGTAATTGCCCAAATAGCGGTCAAGCAACAACTGACTCAAGCGCGGGAACACGTTGCCCACCTGCGCCAATGAGTCCAGGTCGAAGCGAACCGCTTGCTTAGCGGAACCTACGCGTTCTCCCGGGGAATCCAGCGCGAACTGACCGGCCGACGCCGCATCGATCGCCAGAATCTCGCGATCAAAGCCATCCAGATCAAACTGTTCGGCCAAGCCGGCCAAAGCCGCCTCCTCCAAACGGGAAAACCAATCGGACTCCGGCAAAAACAAAGCTGAAACGGCATTGGCATCGACCGCCTGCGCCAAGGTCAGCGGATAATAACGCCCCACCCGGTCGACGCTGGGCATCATCACGCCGGCCCAAGCCGACGGCCCGCAAAGGCCGGGACTAAGTGTAAAGCGCCAAATCGGGCTGACCAGAAATAGCGAAAGCCACTGGTCGCCCAACATTTCCTGGCTGGCACGCAACGATCCTTGCAGCCATTGATCCCAGGGATCGATAAACTGTCTGGGCAAGCGCCGACTGACAAAATCACCCAGCGCCGGTACTTTGCCGAAAAAACCGACGCGGTGATTTTCCGGAACGCTCACAACGACTCCGGACAACGAAAAGTTTGGTACTCGCTGATGCCGAACGGGTTATTGACGCTAGCGGCACGCAGCTCGAAACGGGCGCTATAACCCTCCAATTGCACGGTCAAATTGAAGCGGTCCGGCAGACTAGTCGGCTCGATATTGAATTCGTCCAGCATCCGAAATAAAGCCCATGCCCCTTCCTTAGTCCGACTGACTTGCTTGCCGTCCAAGGCTTCGAACACGACCCGAACCCCGGCACTGTTGTTGGTGCCGGGCCATTGGAATTTGGTCAACTGCTCCGGACCATGGCGGTAAACCAGCTCCTGGCCTTCGACATTCAGCCGAAAAGTCCCGATCCGGTCGTCCAGGGTCAACGGTTTTAACTCGAATTGCACTTGCGGCACCGCCCCGCCGTTCGGGAAAAACGCGTCGCGAATTTTGGCGGCAATTTGGAATTGGCGGATGCTCGCCGGCGCCAAGCCCAGCGCGTTATCGGAGGCCAACTCCCGCCATTGCACCTGCGCGGTATCGACAAAGGCCTTCAGATTGGTGTTGAAAAATTGATCTACCACGCCGTTCGCGGCAAAGACCTTGCCGAAGTCGGCCATCAACACGTCTTGCGGAGTGTTTTTTGCGAACGGGTAGCGACCGGTCAATGCGGCTTTGCACGGCAAACTGACCGAAGTCTTCAACAAATCGTTCAACTGGCCCTTGGCGCCCGTCTTGATTTGCTGGCCGCCAGTCGCGGTCAATGCGTTCAACGACGCGGCGATCGGACCTGGCAAACGCGCGAACTCCATTTTGGCGGCTTGGATGGGATCGATGCCGCCGCCGGCGGCTTTGGCGGCCTCGGTGGACAGTGCCTGGCCTCCGGCATTACTGGCCGCGCCGATCTGCATCAGATAGTCGTGCAAATTCTTCAGACTGGTCAGGGTAGATGCTATCGGCGCAGGCCTATCGGCCGCGCCACGCACTTGTAAGTTGAAGGGCTCGAAATAAGCCTCCAAAGCTTTAACCGGATCAATACCGCTGTCGCCTTGCTTGGCCATGGCAAGCAACTTTTGGGTTGCCGCTTCCGGAACGGCTAACCCGCCGCCGGCCGCTTTGGTCAAACTATCCGCCAGATTGGCCGACAGCTTGCTCAACGAGGTATTTTTCTCGACCAACTCCAGCAGCAGTTTTAACGGCGAATCGGGTCGGGACAGCAGATCCAAGGTATCGACCAGTTGCGTCGTGCTCGGTTGCGGTCGAAACTTGACCGCCGTCAGCACGCCATCCCACATCTTTTGATAATCGGCCAGATACAGGCGTTTGAAGTCGCCGTACAGGCGATCCAATTCCAACACCGTATCGGTGGCACTGACACCCAGCACCCAATTTTGCGAGGCGGCTTCCTTGACGTAATCCATGCCTTTCTTTAAAAACCAGTCAGTATAGCCGTACCCGGTAAACAAACCGGGCACAATCAGACTATCCAGGCCCTTGCCATTGGCGGCGGAAAATACGCGATCGCCGTTCGGCGCCAATTGGCCGGCCAATATGACATCGTGATCGTGATCGAATAGGGCTTCGCTTTTGAAGCGGCTATAAACTTGGTTGACCAGCGGCACCTGGGTTAGTTTGTTACGAACCGACGTGACGAAGCTGTTATCAATCGGCGCCGAATCCAAGTCGAGCGCCAGTAAATTGTCCAAGTGAGTCAGCAACTGGGCCTGCGTTTCGGGGTCCGTGGAAAACTGATGCTCCCAATCCAGCTTAACCCAGGGTTGCGCGACCTTGATATCCATGCGCTTCGGATCGCCGAACATCAGGTATACGCGCAACAACTGATATAACACATCCAGATTAGCGCCTTCGTCGCCCTGCATACGTTCCTTTAAGCGCACGACAACTAACGGCAAGAAGTTATCCCTAAGCAGTTTTTCGTAGGCCACATTGACACCGGCTTCGATCTTGTCGCCCTGGTAGAGGCCGCCCCCCCCACTCCAACCCACTTGGCGATAAACCTCTCGTGCATCGGTAAGAGCATTGAGTTTGGGCAACAACGCGATAAATCCGCTGCGGGTGTCCGTGCCGACCGCATTGCTGGCGCGAAACGCGGCTACATGTTTCTCGACTTCAGCCAGCGCCAGTTTATTTGCGGTCAGACTAACAAACCAGCAAACCACGGCAATAGCGACGACGCCCGCCGTGGCGGCGTAAGCGCCAAGCGACAACAATCGATAGCGGCGTTCGATCTTCGGATCGACACCCACCAAATCGGCTTCCGGGAATACGACCTGTTTGAGCAATTTGCCGAGAAAGAAACTCTTGCCGCGTCCGCTCATCATCGGCACGGCCTGACGTTCCAAGCGAAAGCTGCTCGCCAAGGCTGACAACACCCGGTCGATAGGCGTGCCTTCTTGAGTACCGCTACTGAAATAAACCCCGCGTAGTAAAAACGGCTCCTCGTATCGGCTAACCGCAAACGTGGTTTCGAGAAATTGCAAAGCTGACGATTTCAACAACATCATTTGCTGCGGAAAATCGAATATCGCCGCACGGCGTTGTAGGTCGCGCTCTTCTTGCATGCGCTTCAGGCGGCGCTGCAGCAAGCGGTCCACCAATTCGTCGTACGCGAGCCGAAATTGATCGAGGTGCTGCGGCAGGTCTTGAACGCCCGCTCCCGGCGCAAAAGTTTCACCCCATACCTGTCCACGCCCGTCCTCGCTCAGATTGGCATAAAAGTCGGTAAACCCGGCCAGCAAATCAGTTTTGGTGAACAATACATAAACGGGCAACTGCACGCCCAATTGGCCGTTTAGTTCCATGATACGCTGGCGCACAGCCGTGGCATGCTGGCGAATTTCTTCCTCGGTTTGCCGCATTAAATCGCCGACGCTGACGGCGACGAAAACCCCGTTTAACGGCCTACGCGGCCGGTATTTTTTTAACAACTGCAAAAAGCCGTGCCAAGCCGATGCATCGACCTGCTGATGGCTATCTTGGGTTGTGTATCGACCGGCGGTATCTAACAGCACTGCTTCGTCGCTAAACCACCAATCACAATCTCGGGTCCCGCTGACGCCTTTAATCGCATGTTTGCCCAAGCGCTCGGCCAGAGGAAAATGCAAGCCGGAGTTGATTAGTGCGGTAGTTTTACCGGAGCCCGGCGCACCGATGATGGCGTACCAGGGTAGCTCGTACAAATACTGGCTACCGCGCGATTTACCGGTCGGCGTTTTTAATAGCTGTAGGGCATCCTCAAAACCGCGCCGCAGCACGTCCAATTCCGCTTCGCTGGCGGAAGCCGCGTCGTTGGCATCGGCCGTCGCTAAGTCCGCGATCAGTTTTTTCTCGCGGTTGGTCGAGAGTACCTTATGCAGCATACGATATGCCAACCAGACAGCGACCAAAATCCCTATCGCCAACCAGCGAGCCCATTCGGACTCCAACGGAACTGCTCCGGCTATCGCAATCAACGGACCGATAAACCAGATCAGCAGCGCAACGGCAAGCACGCCAAGCAGTTCCAGCACCCATTTTGTTTTCAAGAAAACCATAATCCGTCCCACGCGGCTATCTCACTTCACCAAAATATCGACACGACGATTGAACGCCCGGTGTTCCGGGCTATCGTTAGGCTCCAGCGGCTCTCCGTCAGCCCGGCCTTCGGCTCGGGCAGTGCCTGCCAATTGGGCCGACTGTTGCAAAATAGTCAATACGTTTTTTGCCCTAGCGGTGGACAGACTCCAATTGGACGGGAATTTGGCCGACACAATGGGCTTATCATCGGTGTGGCCGGTTACTAATATACTCTCCTGACCATTTTCCAGCTCCTTGGCGATTTTCTTGAGCATTGGCAGAAACTCGGGTTTCACCTGATCGCTACCGGATGGAAACGAATTACGGACGCGAATGACGCTATCATCGACAACTTCTACCATATTCGCGGCGATTTCGTCCTTCAGCAGCGGCTTGAACCTCTCCAGATGCGGCACGGCTTTTACTTGCGTTTGAGCAGATTGCGCCGCGGACGTATCAACGGTAGTTTGGGCTGGCGCGGCGGTCAACGTTAATAAATCTCGGTATACCGGGTCTGAAGTCGAATTGATCCAATAGGCAAACCCTAGATAGCACAGTATCAGCAAACCCGCCGCCACCGCTCCGAATATCCAGAGGGGAACCTGCTTCATCAAGTTGCTTTTTCCAGTATTTTGGCCGCGCCAGCGTGGCGACAACTCCGGTTCAAAGTCGCCCCGAACTCGTTGGATGAGCTGATATAACTCCAAGCGCTGGCGCTCTATATCGTTTAAACCATTCGGAATAACTCGGTATTTCCCTTCGAACCCAAAACTCATTAATACATAGCAAAACTCCAATAATGACAAGCTTTGCGCCGGCTGCTTGACCAGATAATCGACGATTTGAAAAAAACGCTCTCCACCCCAGGCCTCCTTATGAAACACGATTAACAAGCTCTGGTGCCCCCAGTTACTTTGACTGCCCCAAGGGGTGTTTTGAATGATTTCATCCAGAAACGTACATAAACAATAGCTGGCCATTCGGCCTTGTTCAGTCGGAATGCCGGCGGCCAAGGTGCGGTTTTCGAACTCGCGCACCTCCTTTCCCAATTTTTGCTTGAGTTCATCAACCGCAGGGTAGCTTACCGTTTGTTTCAATCTGGACGCTAGTGACAACAAGCCCGCAGCCAAATCGACCAAGGAGCCGGATTGCCTAAACGGCAAGGCCTCTATCAAGTTGACAGGCGCCTGAATATTTAGGGGGGGCTGAATCTGAGCGGCTGGCCGGCTGGCGCCGACATCCGGTGATCGCCCGCCAGGCATGGGCCGAAGTACGGTTTTGTCGTCGTCACCGAAAGGTCCACCTTGCACCATAATCATCACCCTTTTTTGATGGCCCAAAATTCCAATTCCAAGCCTGGAAAATTACCGCCGATATGGAAAGCGAAACCACCTGAATCCGCCATCTTCTTCCAGTACGGACTATGTTTGTCGAGTTCGAAATATGAATAGCCGGCGTGATAGGGCAGCTGTCTTGGGGCGACCGGTAGTGGGTGAATAGAGATTCCAGGTAGCGCCGCTGTCACTAGTTGAGTGATTTCTTCGACGGGACCTATTTTGACTTGTGGCGGAAAGTGAGTACGTAGCATTTCCGACGAAATCTGCGCGCCTGCCGCCAACACGTATATCGCACTATCCAACAGTTTGACGTCTGGACGACCGGAGTAGTAAACGGATTGACTATGTTTGTTTAGCGGAATCTGGATGGCGTTCTGCTCAAGCACCATACTCAGTAACCGACGTAATTCTTCGATCAACGGAATGAAGCTTAACCGTAAATCGTCATGCTGGTAGTCCGGCATTTTCGCCGGACGCTTGTTCTGCCTGTAAAAAGTTGAGAGGTCTCCCATGATTTGCAAGCTTAGACTAAACATGCTTTCCGGGTGGAGACTCGTTTCGTTGGCTAAGTGCTGAAGCAGCGGTTGGTAGCGATTGATGGTTTGCAGCAACATGAAATCGGCGACTTCCGCAACCCCGGCACCTTGCGATGCGCCGGATACTCGCGAGGCCAAAGCTTCCCCACGAGTGTGTAACAAACCATTCAGTTCTCGTAAAAAGCCGGATAATAAGCCGCACGCACCCGCCTTTAAAACAGGGGGTATATAGTTTTCATCCAGTAGCACAGTTTTATCCGCGCGAACTTCAATTATTCGAGCAACGCCCAAACACAAAAAACCCGAGCGCTCCTCGCTTTCCAACATTAAGCGCGGGCGAATAACCCCAATTTGAACCGGGTAGCGTCCATCATTCCCAGCATTGCTATCTCTCACATCCCTAGTTGCTATCCGGTAACGAGCCAATGAATCGGGCGTATACTCGTCATCGGTTTCCGCAGCTTCTGACCGACGCATAGGCAAGGCTAAATAGACCCTTTCGTCAGTAGTCCCTGATGGTATATCCAGTGGTAACGGTAATTCGTCTTCCGTAGGCAGATTATATGGTGTACCGTCTTGGAAGATTCCCCTTGCCCTTAACAGGCAGATTTTTCCAATCGCCAATGATCCGTGATCAATTTCCAGGGCAGAATAACCCCAATCGAATGCACGAATGCCATGACAGCGTCCGTCTATCCGCGCTTCCAAATAGCGATCATGCTGCTGGAAATGTTGCGGGCGAAGAAACATACCCTCGGACCAAACGATCCTGTTGTTATTAGACATATTTAGTCAAACATTTTGCTAGTTACAGGGAAGTCGTTTAGCGCTCCGCTCCCGGCCTTTTACCGGCGCATGAGCAATTTCATTTGCATTTCATACGCGTTAGCGAATTCTTCACCGAAGAAATCCTCTTGTGCCGATTTTGTCAAATGCGGATAGGCTTCGCAGTATTGATCCCAACATTTCGCTTTCTTTTGAAACACGATACCTTCACCGAGTGACTTTTCGAATAAATCTGGATCGAAACGTTTTAATATCGCGACAAGCGATGCCTGTATTCCGGCAGTCATGGCCATTTGATGCGAACTAATGTCGTTATACGCCTCATCCACCGCTGATTTCGGGTCGATAAACGCTGGATTTCCAGGCATTAACATTAGTTTCAGCACGCTTTCGACATCCGGGTTAAATTTTAACGGGTTGTTGTCGAATGATTTGATAGTCGTCACCGAAACTCTGAATTCGCTTTTCATTTCTGCCCGGGCCCTTAACACGTCCATAAGGCCTACAGTTAAACTCCGGAATAATATCCCAGCTGTCCGCATAACCTCGGGCCATTGCTCGGGCGTTGAAAACGCCGCTTCGTGCACACCTGCGCCTTCCAAAAAACATGAGAGTAGGTGTTTCGTGTCAGTTGCCGTTCCGTATACAGCATCTTCATCTGCAGACTTTGCTACGGTAAACGGTTTTGGAGCCTCGGGGAAAGAAGGCGAAGGTTGCGCGACACTGGATTTCGGTGCCTCTACCTCAAACTGCTTAATCTCAGGTATCTCCCTTGGTGCGTCAATACAGAAATCAGGGGCACTCTGAAAGGGTGATAGTTCCGATTCGTCACTACTTTTTGCCAGCGCATCGAGTCCCTTCAATAAATCTCCAATATCCTTAGGCGCATCTCCAACACTTAATGCCGGAGGAGGTGTAAAGCTATCATTAAAGGTAGAAGATATTAGCTCTTCGGCGAACGCATTTTTTTGAAACGGAGCAATGTCATCTTGCACTGCGGCAAACGGAGAATTATCCGCACTGAAAGGGCCCGGCATTGAAAACTCAAACGCTCCGCTTGTGTTTTCAGTTACCGGCGAAGTAATTGGCTCGCTAACTCGATAGTTAGCGATAAGCTCGTACTCACCGATACGTATTAAGGAATTATCAGGCAATAAGTGTAATTCATTATTTAACGTTAGTCCCTCATTGACCAAGTGTGTGCCATTTTTACTGGCATCTTGGATATAAAAGCAGTTGGCTTGAAAAGAGATATTCGCGTGGTGACCGGATATAAAGCTCTCTGGATCAACCAAGACTAACGTATTTCCCGGCTTTCTGCCTATCGTCCCGCCTTTCTCATCGAATTCCGCGTTCAGCGGTTGAGCAATAGGCACCCCTTTATAAGTCAGCACTTGCAGAGTGAGGTTCATAAAGTTTGCGTTTACCTAACTTTGACAAAATATCCAAATTGTGAACGACGGCTTGCTTCGAAACATAGCCGAAGGTTTGTTCTTCATTTTTCTGCGTCGTAAAGTGTAGTGCACATTTTATCCCCTGTGCGATACGTATTAACCAGATACAAGCTTGGCTACTGAGTTATCGGCAAATCTTATTTTTGCGGATTACTCTCTTCGGTGCTGGTCACCTGATTCGACATACATTCAACTATGCTCTCGGTGTAATTTGAATGTGCATCCGCAAGTTTTTTTGGATCACCAAAGTCGCTTCTCAATTCCGATAGCGTTTTTTTAGGATCAGGAGATTTATTCAAGCTCAACATTTTTGTGTAATTTTTGTAGGCTACTCGACGTACTGGATCTAATAAGAACAATCCAGGCATATTGCTTGACGTTGAAGCTACTACGCAATTAGTCATAATCTCCGGTGATATTCTGTAATCCTGTATGTCCTTATCTGCTTTCATTTGTTCTAATACGGCTAGTTTATAGTCTTCTTTTTCCGAACATCCTGCCAAGATAGTTACTGACAGTACAATTAATAAGATTTTTTTCATGCCTTGCTCTTAAATAATCCTGTTACAACCTCAATCCGTGCTACACATTTAAGCCTTGGGCATTGCGTTGCCTGGCAAATTAAATACACAGATTAAAAAAAAACCCCCGCTATTTTTCAATAGCGAGGGCTTTCAATCCTCTAAGCTTTTACGCTTAGACTTTCATTAATTAGATGAAAGTCGGGATCAGCGGAGCGTCAATAGTTACCAATTGACGGCTGCCGTTAGCATCCCAGAAGAACAACAGACCAGCGAAGCGGCTGTCTGGATCGTAGATCAAGTCGGCCAGACGGTATACTTCCCAAGCAGCGTCAGAAGCTGTAACTTCGACAGTGCGGGTTTCGCCTGGAGCCAGAGGGCTGTTATCGCTAACAGTCAGACCTTCTTCAGCCAACAAGTCGTCAGGATAAGCTGTATCGTCTTCATGAACCGCAGGATCCAGGAAGCGAACACCCGCTGTGTTGAACTCGCCCAAACGAACAGGAGAATCACCGTTGTTGGTGATAGTCAAGGTCATTTGCATCGCACGACCAGGTACACGGTAAGAAGCGTCATCAACTTTTACAGAAACAGTAGCTTCTGGCATTTGATAAGTTTTCATACCACGCAACAAACCAGCTTGCAGCGGAGTTGTTACAGGGTATTTTTCGTTGGTTGTGCCCATTGAGGCGGCAACGATAACCATAGTACCAACTGCGAACAGCATACCAACTTTTTTGTCACCAGCTGAGATCAAAGAATCTGCTTTGCCGGTGCTTACAGCGATATGACGTGGAACGAACAGAGGACGTTTGATCCAGAACAGCAACCAAGCGAACGCAATTACGAACCATACTGCGTGCCAGAAATAGACGTTATCCAGAGCGTAGTGTTCCAGGTCTATGGTTTGACCGGTCAGAGTGGTAACAGGGTTTACGAATTCTTTCATTGAACCGGTAATGGTTACCCATTTACCAGGACCGATGATAGGACCACCGCCTTGTACGTTCATCATGGAATGAACGTGCCAGTCACCAGGACGACGAGCTTTCAGCAGAACTTTAAATTCGTATACTTCACCCAATTCCAAGGAAACTGAACGAGGAACCAGTTGGCCACCAATCCAAGAACCAGCACGGATAAATACTGGACCAGGAATACCAACGTTCAAGAACGAAACTTCTGGTTTATCAACGGTTTCAGGCCAGCCTGCGAATACCAGGAACTTACCAGAAATGGTCATCGTTTCGTTAACGGGTACTTCTTCTTTTGACCAGTTCAAGTCAAACCAGTGAATAGTCCGCATCCGCATAAACGCAGCCTGTGACTTTTCACCATGAGCAGATGCCGTTGGAGCGTAAAACATCGCTGCTGTCATTGCGACCAACAGTGCGACAAAGGACAGTTTTGCAACTTTGTCTTTTATTATTTTCATATTTCCTCCTCTATCACTAGAGAATTTAAATTAAGACTTTCTGGCAATCTATATGCAATTAAATTGCCAGCTTCATTTTTATCGAACCGTTCTAATTAAGAAGCGTCGTCAGCGATGAAATCGGTTTTAGCAAACCATCTGCCGAAGAAATGCCACAAGAAGTAGATGATGATAGAAACGAAACCGGAGAAGAACGCTGATACAGGAGCAACGTCTTTACCGAAAGTTCTTAAAGTACCTTTCTCAACCATCCGGATGTACTCAGGAGTACCGGTACGAACATAGTGATAACCTTGCAAGTCAGCCAAAGTCATCATCATACCGTTGTACTCTACAGGAACGTGCAGAGGTGCGATTACTGGCCAGTTACCTGGGTAGAACAACAGACCATAAGCAAGGCCACCAACTACCGCAGTCAAAGTCATGCTGTTGCCCAACATCAGGATTGTATCCAGCACGATTGCGCCAGGAATCAGGTTTGAAGGGAAGCAGATATTGACTGGGAAGTATGTCCAACCCCAGAAGTTCATGTAACGGTTAATCCACTCACCAATCATCAGAGCAACAACAGACAGAGTTGCGCCGACTGGCAAACGGTATCTCCACCACAAGCATGCTTGAACAGCCGCAGGGAAAGTAATAGAAACGATAGGCGCCACGGTTACCCACAGACGTCTATCTTTCCAGTCGGTCCAGAAGTCCCAGTCACCACCGGTCAACATGTAGTGAATGTGATAACCGCCCAGAACCGCTGTGAACAGTGTAAAAAGAATCATCCAGTCAAACGTACGGGAAACTTGTACCGCTTCCGCACGAGAACGTACAGCTGATTGAGATGCGCTCATTAGCTTACCTCCTAAAGAATTAAAATTATATTTTTTACCACTCTCTTATCCTGCTCCGACCAATGGCGGACCGGAGCAAGAAAGGAGATAGTTTTTACTTTTAAAAGCCTGAATTAAGCCAGGTCTTTTTTCAGCAATTTGGTAATTGCCATTACTTCGGTGTTCACAACACCCATTATAGCCAGAGCAGCCCAACCAAAGAATACGAAACCGTAGTGCAAAGGTGCAACGAACAACTCTTCCATAAACCAGAATGTGTGACCCCATTCATTCAAACCAACGTTTGGCAGAATCATGAATGGACCGATAACTGCGATCAAATACATCAGGTGCAAACCTTCTTGATAGGTAGGCAGTCTGGTTTTTGCGTACATGAAAGAAGCAGAACCAGTAATGATGTAGATTGGGTAAGACAGATAGAACTCGATGATGTGACTTGGGGTAAAGTCGGTATCACGAACGATGGTTTGGTGCCATGTGCCGTCTTGCTCGGTAAAGTAAGAAGCACCCCAGTAGATTGCCCAACCGTAGCAAACCAACCAAGTCCAGTGAGTAAAGTGACGACGCAACTCTTCACGTGGAGTGATCGACATTACTTTACGGTCACGAGTTTTCCAGATATAGCCGTTGATACCTGCGAACAGGATAACTTCGACTACGATCTCGATGTACAGCATATTCATCCAGTATGTTTCGAACTCAGGCGCGAATGAGTCCAGACCAGCTGACCAGCCGTAAACGCCTTCGTACCAACGAATGAATGAATAAAAACCCAAGTACAGTGCGATGCCTGCCCACAGGTTTTTTTGATTTAAAAGCGGTGCTTCCGCAGCATCAGCCTTAACTGATTCAGTTGTAGCAGCCATTTCTACCTCCTAAAAGATTGTCTAAATCCCCGATCATATCGGGAGTTCTTTGTTTTTCCTGAATTCAAGCCTTCTAAATTAAGAAGACACCCCCTCCCTTGAGGTGCGAGGCAGTCTACCATCTTGCAAATCCTTGTCAAGTCAATTCATCGTTTCCTACAATAAGTGCTTGCGCCCGCCTAAGCAGCATATTACGTTCAGCCATATCGTTAAATCTGGTTTAGCTCTCCGACCATAAATTTGGATACTTAACGCATCGCTCTGTTGGCGAATTGGCAAATGAAAACGCCCAGTTGGCAGGGGTTAGACCGCTTCTAGAGTCCATACAGCATTACATACATGAAATCGCTCTTATTCTGGTATTCTTGGCATGTGGTCGATGGAAATCGCAAGAAAAGCATTTTAGGCCGGCAGATGGAGATTATTTCAGTCTTTTTGGATCTGGCTTGAATTCGCTTGTTGTTGTGCCATCTGCGCGTCTTAACGAAGCATTCCCAACCGAATACCTAGCCACACCTTATAAAAATCTAGTAGCGCGGCTTGAAGCTTATTTCACCTTGCGCTCAAGGGCGTTGGAACGAGCGATGGGCTATCGTTCAGAATAAGTCGCCAAATAGACAGTTACTAATCGAGCAAGACAAAAAAAGCCCGCCTATTAGATTAATAAGCGGGCTTTTGGTATAGGCGCTTGGCGATGACCTACTTTCACATGGCAACCTGCCACACTATCATCGGCGCTAAGCGGTTTCACTTCCGAGTTCGGGATGGGATCGGGTGGTTCACGCTTGCTATGTTCACCAAGCAAACTGGTTAAGTCGGTTGTTGACCAACTGTCATGCAACAGGTCGGTTAAGCCGTTTGGCTTAGCCTTCAGGCATTATTTAATCTAACCACAGCTTGTGCGGACATTCGCGCTTACGTGGTTTTGCCTTTGACCTGCTTTTCATGGAAATCTGTATCGAGTTCGTTCTCTTGCGTTGTTTTCAGCGATTGTCTTAGACAACCCAAACGCATTGGGTGTTATATGGTCAAGCCTCACGGGCAATTAGTACACGTTAGCTACGCCCATTACTGGACTTCCACACCGTGCCTATCAACGTTGTCGTCTCCAACGGCCCTTCAGGGGACTTAAAGTCCCAGTGAGATCTCATCTTGGGAGGGGCTTCCCGCTTAGATGCTTTCAGCGGTTATCCTGTCCGAACGTGGCTACCCAGCAATGCCCTTGGCAGGACAACTGGAACACCAGAGGTTCGTCCACTTCGGTCCTCTCGTACTAGAAGCAGCTTCCCTCAAATCTCAAACGCCCACGGCAGATAGGGACCGAACTGTCTCACGACGTTCTGAACCCAGCTCGCGTACCACTTTAAATGGCGAACAGCCATACCCTTGGGACCTGCTTCAGCCCCAGGATGTGATGAGCCGACATCGAGGTGCCAAACACCGCCGTCGATATGAACTCTTGGGCGGTATCAGCCTGTTATCCCCGGCGTACCTTTTATCCGTTGAGCGATGGCCCTTCCATACAGAACCACCGGATCACTAAGACCTACTTTCGTACCTGCTCGACTTGTCCGTCTCGCAGTCAAGCACCCTTATGCCTTTGCACTCATTGCCTGATTTCCGACCAGGCTGAGGGTACCTTCGTGCTCCTCCGTTACTCTTTGGGAGGAGACCGCCCCAGTCAAACTACCCACCAGACACTGTCCCTAATCCAGATAATGGATCGAGGTTAGAACTCCAAACATACCAGGGTGGTATTTCAAGGTTGGCTCCACAAGAACTGGCGTTCCTGCTTCAAAGCCTCCCACCTATCCTACACAAGTAGGTTCAAAGTCCAGTGTCAAGCTATAGTAAAGGTGCACGGGGTCTTTCCGTCTAGCCGCGGGTACACTGCATCTTCACAGCGATTTCAATTTCACTGAGTCCCAGGTGGAGACAGTGTGGCCATCGTTACGCCATTCGTGCAGGTCGGAACTTACCCGACAAGGAATTTCGCTACCTTAGGACCGTTATAGTTACGGCCGCCGTTTACTGGGGCTTCGATCAAGAGCTTCGCTTACGCTAACCCCATCAATTAACCTTCCAGCACCGGGCAGGCGTCACACCCTATACGTCCACTTTCGTGTTTGCAGAGTGCTATGTTTTTGCTAAACAGTCGCAGCCACCGATTTTTTGCAACCGCCTTACGCTCCATCCGCGAGGGACTTCACTTATCAACGGCATACCTTCTCCCGAAGTTACGGTATCATTTTGCCTAGTTCCTTCACCTGGGTTCTCTCAAGCGCCTTAGAATTTTCATCCCACCCACCTGTGTCGGTTTAGGGTACGGCCACTTGTAACCTGAAGCTTAGAGGTTTTTCCTGGAAGCAGGGCATCTATCACTTCGCGTTTCTTTCGAGACACTCGTCATCACGCCTCAGCATATAGCATCCCGGATTTGCCTAAGATGCCTGCCTACACGCTTAAACGGCCACTTCCAACCGACCGCTGATATAGCCTTCTCCGTCACCCCATCGCAGTTACAACTGGTACAGGAATATTAACCTGTTTTCCATCGACTACGCCTTTCGGCCTCGCCTTAGGTGCCGACTAACCCTGCGTCGATTAACGTTGCGCAGGAAACCTTGGGTTTACGGCGAGGGGGTTTTTCACCCCCTTTATCGTTACTTATGTCAGCATTCGCACTTCCGATACCTCCAGCCGACTTCTCAATCGACCTTCGCAGGCGTACGGAACGCTCCTCTACCACTCACGCAAAGCGTGAATCCGTAGCTTCGGTACATAGCTTAGCCCCGGTAAATCTTCCGCGCAGACCGACTCGACCAGTGAGCTATTACGCTTTCTTTAAAGGATGGCTGCTTCTAAGCCAACCTCCTGGCTGTCTGTGCCTTTCCACATCGTTTCCCACTGAGCTATGATTTGGGGACCTTAGCTGACGGTCTGGGCTGTTTCCCTTTTCACGACGGACCTTATCACCCGCCGTGTGTCTCCCGTGCTGACACTTGCTGGTATTCGGAGTTTGCATCGGGTTGGTAAGTCGGGATGACCCCCTAGCCGAAACAGTGCTCTACCCCCAGCAGTGATACACGAGGCGCTACCTAAATAGCTTTCGAGGAGAACCAGCTATCTCCGAGCTTGATTAGCCTTTCACTCCGATCCACAACTCATCCCCTACCTTTTCAACGGGAGTGGGTTCGGTCCTCCAGTGTGTGTTACCACACCTTCAACCTGGTCATGGATAGATCGCCCGGTTTCGGGTCTACACCTTGCGACTCAACGCCCTATTAAGACTCGGTTTCCCTACGCCTCCCCTATTCGGTTAAGCTTGCCACAAAATGTAAGTCGCTGACCCATTATACAAAAGGTACGCAGTCACCCCACGAAGGGGCTCCCACTGCTTGTACGCATACGGTTTCAGGTTCTATTTCACTCCGCTCTCCGCGGTTCTTTTCGCCTTTCCCTCACGGTACTGGTTCACTATCGGTCAGTAAGGAGTATTTAGCCTTGGAGGATGGTCCCCCCATATTCAGTCAACGTTTCACGTGCGCCGACCTACTCGATTTCACTAAAAAAAGGTTTTCGTGTACGGGGCTATCACCCTGTATCGCCGGACTTTCCAGACCGTTCCACTAACCTTATCCTAGCTTAAGGGCTAGTCCCCGTTCGCTCGCCACTACTTAGGGAATCTCGGTTGATTTCTTTTCCTCCGGGTACTTAGATGTTTCAGTTCTCCGGGTTCGCTTCAGTGAGCTATGTATTCACTCAAAGATGACGAGGTTATCCTCGCCGGGTTTCCCCATTCAGACATCGCCGGATCACAGGTTGTTTGCCACCTCCCCGACGCTTTTCGCAGGCTACCACGTCTTTCATCGCCTCTTACTGCCTAGGCATCCACCGTATGCGCTTATTCACTTGACCATATAACCCGAATACGTCTGTATTAAGGTTTTTAGTCGCTGACATGTTCGCTGATGTTGCTTGAGAACGTTTTACGGAGGTTTTGGGCCGCTTTCTTTCGAAAGCCGCTGGCTACCGCCCGCAACTCGTTTTTAAGTATTGATCGTTAGCCGATCAAGACTTAGGTTACAGATTTCCATATTGTTAAAGAGCGTATTGATACGAATATCAATGCTATCGAGCCTTGGGTTATTAACCGAAAAGCTGTATAGCGTTGATGTTGATATCTTGGCTTAAGATCGACGTCACGTGATGGTGGAGCCAGGGAGGATCGAACTCCCGACCTCCTGCGTGCAAGGCAGGCGCTCTCCCAGCTGAGCTATGGCCCCGAATAGATTCAGACTTTCGCCTTTTCGTTAGTTGGTGGGTCTGGGAGGATTTGAACCTCCGACCTCACCCTTATCAGGGGTGCGCTCTAACCAACTGAGCTACAGACCCAGGTGCGTCTTTCAATCGAAATAATTTGTTGTGAGTACGTGTGACAGTGTTCTGTCTTTGTAAGGAGGTGATCCAGCCCCAGGTTCCCCTAGGGCTACCTTGTTACGACTTCACCCCAGTCATGAATCACAAAGTGGTAAGCGCCCTCCCGAAGGTTAAACTACCTACTTCTTTTGCAACCCACTCCCATGGTGTGACGGGCGGTGTGTACAAGGCCCGGGAACGTATTCACCGCGGCATTCTGATCCGCGATTACTAGCGATTCCGACTTCATGCAGTCGAGTTGCAGACTGCAATCCGGACTAGGATCGGCTTTTTGGGATTTGCTGGCTCTCGCGAGTTTGCTGCCCTCTGTACCGACCATTGTAGCACGTGTGTAGCCCTACCCATAAGGGCCATGATGACTTGACGTCGTCCCCACCTTCCTCCGGTTTATCACCGGCAGTCTCCCTAGAGTTCCCGACTTGACTCGCTGGCAACTAAGGATAAGGGTTGCGCTCGTTACGGGACTTAACCCAACATTTCACAACACGAGCTGACGACAGCCATGCAGCACCTGTCTCTCGGTTCCCGAAGGCACCAAGTCATCTCTGACAAGTTCCGAGGATGTCAAGGGTAGGTAAGGTTCTTCGCGTTGCATCGAATTAAACCACATGCTCCACCGCTTGTGCGGGCCCCCGTCAATTCATTTGAGTTTTAGCCTTGCGGCCGTACTCCCCAGGCGGTCAACTTAATACGTTAGCTCCACTACTAAGTTCTTTAAGAACCCAACAGTTAGTTGACATCGTTTACGGCGTGGACTACCAGGGTATCTAATCCTGTTTGCTACCCACGCTTTCGTACCTCAGCGTCAGTTTGAGTCCAGAGAGCCGCCTTCGCCACTGGTGTTCCTTCAGATCTCTACGCATTTCACCGCTACACCTGAAATTCCACTCTCCTCTACTCAACTCTAGTCTTCCAGTATCAAATGCAGTTCCCAGGTTAAGCCCAGGGCTTTCACATCTGACTTAAAAAACCGCCTACGCACGCTTTACGCCCAGTAATTCCGATTAACGCTTGCACCCTCCGTATTACCGCGGCTGCTGGCACGGAGTTAGCCGGTGCTTCTTGTATAGGTAATGTCAGTCTATCGGGTATTAACCGATAGGTATTCCTTCCTATTGAAAGTGCTTTACAACCCTCAGGCCTTCTTCACACACGCGGTATTGCTGGATCAGGCTTTCGCCCATTGTCCAATATTCCCCACTGCTGCCTCCCGTAGGAGTCTGGGCCGTGTCTCAGTCCCAGTGTGGCTGATCATCCTCTCAGACCAGCTACGGATCGTCGCCTTGGTAGGCCTTTACCCCACCAACTAGCTAATCCGACATAGGCTCATCTATTAGCGCCAGGCCCGAAGGTCCCCGGCTTTCATCCGTAGATCGTATGCGGTATTAGCGTGAGTTTCCCCACGTTATCCCCCACTAATAGGCAGATTCCTATGCATTACTCACCCGTCCGCCACTCATCCGGGTGCAAGCACCCTTCAGCGTTCGACTTGCATGTGTTAAGCATACCGCCAGCGTTCAATCTGAGCCATGATCAAACTCTTCAGTTTAATAATGCTTGATACTAAATAAGATTAGTATCCAATCTTGGCTCGACTACAGAACGTCGTTTCTTGCGAATTGACGTGGATTCTCTGCGCCGATAATTTCTAACAGAAACGTATCGCCACACATACCCACACAAATTATTTCGATTCATCTTGTTAAAGAGCCAGAGCATCTCGCCCTGTTGAGCCGACATATTCTACAGAACTTTCAGAAAGTGTCAACACTTTATTTTCGAAGCCAGAAACCAACAACTTCCGAAAAACCAGCCACCACAACACTACCGCAAGCCCGGCAAATCTTGCCGCTCTTCGTCGCTAACTCAGTCAGTAACGAAGAGCCGCTCATTATAGCCAGATACCATCATCTGTCAACTATTTTTCACTTTCCTAGCTCTTGGGTGCGCATTGTCGTAGATGTCAGCCAAATAGCGAAAGTCCAAATGGGTATATATCTGTGTAGTTCCTAAATTGCTGTGCCCTAACAACTCTTGAACAGCGCGAATATCGTGACTGGCTTCCAACATATGACTAGCAAACGAATGCCTTAACATATGAGGATGCAAGCGCTCAGCAGCGCCCTGCTTCTTACCCCATCTATCTAACCGAGACTGAATACTTCGAGGGCTTAAACGATTACCTTTTAAACCTACAAAAAGGGACTGACACTCCGAAGACGGTCTATATTCCAGCCAATGCCTTACCGCCGATACGGCACGCATTCCCATCGGCAGCAATCGTTGCCTGCCTCCCTTACCGAAACGCACCCTTAACATTCCGCTGTTTAAATCAAGATCGCGAACATCCAGCCCGACCAACTCAGTCAGCCGCAGCCCCGATGAATAGAATAATTCAAACATTGCCAAGTCCCGAATCTCCAATATCGAATTCGGGTTGACGCTGAGCAAACCGCACATCTGATCAACATCCAGCACCTTCGGCATTTTTCGCTCACCCTTCGGCGCGCGAACCGACAAAGCAGGGTTTTGATCCAAGACTCCCGTCCTCACCAAGTACCGATAATATCCCCGAATGGCAGCCAATTCGCGTTGAATGGTCTTAGCGTCCAACCCGTCGCGGTGCCGACCGGCAATATAACGACGAACATCTGACGTTTTGACGCCGTATACTGGAATCTGCTTTTGGCCACAGTAACCTACAAACCGCGACAAATCTCGCTGATAGCTACTTAGCGTATTCGCTGCTAATCGCCTCTCAGAAGAGAGATAGTCAAGGTAGGCTTGTAAAACTGCCTCGCAGGACTCTTCCACGCAGCTTACTCCACACGCTGCATCAACGAGATTAGACGGGTACCTACAATCTCTCCCATTTGGGTTAAAAAAAGACTTCCCAGACTGTAATGGAAACGCCCTTCATCACGACTTCCGATAGCTAGCAATCCTTCCAGCTGGGTGTACATCATCGGAATAATTGCGCAGGACTTGACCTCTGGCGCTATATCCCCAAACAAGAATTTGGCCTGAGCCAGAGTCGGCCGACCGCACTTAGGCAGCTCTCCGGACATTTCGGCGGAAAACAGCTTTAACCCTTCGTCCCCCGGCGAAACAAACAATTGCCCGATGGGACTGTCGGCGTACTCCCGGATAATCTTGACCGCTACAAAGTCGGTCAAAAAGCACTCCGCTAGCACTTCGCTTAAATTCGCTACGACATCCTCCAGCGAATTCGCCTCCAACATTGCCAACGTTAATTCGTGCATACGCCCGAACGAAGCGTCGTTTTCCCTGGCGATTTCGATCAACGCGGTCAGCTGGTTTTCCTGCTCTTGGTGTTTAACGCGAAAAATCTCCAACTGCTTTGCGATCAACGAAACGGCATTTCCACTGGGATGCGGTATCTGCATTCTTTCCAGCAACGACAAATGGTGTTGAAAAAAATCGGGATGCGCTTGCAAATACGCCTCCACTTGCTGATCCGTTAATGCTTCACCAGTCATAATTCAATTTGCCCCTCATATACTGAAACGGCAGGACCCGTCATAAAAACGGAATGACCGCGACCTTGCCAAGCAATCTTTAACGATCCTCCCGGCAACTGCACGGAAACCACCCGTTCCAATGCCCCCCGCTCGATTCCCGCGACCACCGCCGCGCAAGCACCACTACCGCATGCCAAGGTTTCAGCGGCGCCTCGCTCATACACGCGGAGCTTAACACTCTGGCGATCCATGATCTTCATAAAGCCAACATTGACGCGTTCGGGAAACAGCGGATGACTTTCCAGAACTTTCCCTAGAGCACTCACCGGAGCCGTTTCGATATCCTCAACACAAATGATCGCGTGAGGATTCCCCATAGACAGAGCGGAAAATGCTACCTGATCTCCATTGAGAAAGACGGTGTATACCAGCGCTTCCTCCGGCATCAGCAACGGAATTTGCTTAGGCTCGAACCGCGGAACGCCCATATTAACGGTGATGTCGCCATCCTCATTCGCGTTCAACACTAGCTGACCGGCGTCGGTATCGACGACGATAGAACGTTTCGAGGTTAAGCTTTGATCAAGCACGAAACGAGCGAAGCAACGCGCGCCGTTTCCGCATTGCGCAACTTCGCTACCATCGGCATTAAAAATCCGGTATTTGAAATCGGCATTTTCGCTAACAGGCGGCTCGACCAACAATAACTGATCGCAACCAACGCCAAAATGCCGATCCGCGATAAAGCGAATTTGCCGCGCGTCCAGCCGTACCGACTGATTGATGGCATCGATAACTACAAAATCGTTACCCAGCCCCTGCATTTTGGTGAAGTGAATTCGCATGGGCGCTTCTAAGGCAATATTTGCTCACCGGCCCAGAGCATTTCGACGGGTTCCCGTTGCCGAATCAAATGACAACGATCGCCGTCGACCATGACCTCGGCGACCCTGGGACGGGAATTGTAATTCGAACTCATCGTGAAACCATACGCTCCCGACGACCGAACCACCAGCAAGTCGCCTGGACTTAAACCCAATCGACGTTCCTTTCCGAGAAAGTCCCCGGTCTCGCAAACCGGACCGACAACATCCCAAACCTGCTCCTCGGCACCACTCCCAGCGAGTACCGGGATAATGTCTTGCCAAGCGCTATACAACGCCGGCCTGATCAGGTCGTTCATCGCTGCGTCGACGATCGCAAAATTTTTGTTCTCGGTCGGCTTTAAGTATTCGACCCGAGTCACCAGAATGCCGGCATTTCCGACGATTGCACGGCCCGGTTCGAGCATGATTTCGATGTTCCGATTGCCTAAGCGACTTAACACGGCGGAAATATATTCTCCCGGTTCCGGTGGCTGCTCGTTGCGGTAACAAATGCCCAAGCCACCGCCCAAATCCAGATGTTCAAGCACAATGCCGTCGCCAGCCAACTGATCGACCAATTCGAGTACTTTATCCAAGGCATCCAAAAACGGCGCGGTTTCGGTCAATTGCGATCCAATATGGCAATCAACGCCGACCACCCGAATATGAGGCATCCGGGCCGCGCGGAGGTATTCATCCCGCGCCGAAGCAATATCAACACCGAATTTATTTTCCTTTAGTCCGGTGGAAATGTACGGGTGAGTTTTGGCATCCACATCCGGATTGACCCGGAACGACACCGGTGCAATTACACCCAACTCTCCCGCTAGCCGGTTAATCCGATCTAATTCACCACTAACCTCGACATTGAAACAGCGAATTCCAACCTTGAGCGCTGCGACTATCTCGTCTTCGCGCTTGCCAACCCCGGAGAATACAATTCGGTCGGCACTTCCACCCGCCTCTAAAACACGCCGCATTTCACCTTGCGACACGATATCGAAGCCCGACCCCAATCTGGCCAGGAGATTAAGGACCGCCAGATTGGAGTTCGCTTTTACCGCATAGCAGATTAAATGCCGGCGCCCTTCCAAGGCCTGATCGAAGGCTAGCCAGTGGCGCTCCAATGTCGCTCGCGAGTAGATATAGCAAGGCGTTCCGTACTCGGCCGCAATTTGATCGACAGGCACGCCTTCGGCGTAGAGCGTACTCTGCCGATAATTAAAAAAATCCATGGATAGAGGCTTATTTGGGTACGTAGATAGGCGGCGGACTGTCCGGGTGGTACAAGGGGCCAGTCTGACCGCAGCCCTGCAACAACAACCACCCGAATACAGCAATTAAAAGCCGAAAGACAATCATAGGTTAGACATCAAAAGATCAACGTAGACCAATATAACATAGGCCGTCCGCAAATATTCACCTGCCATTGGCCATACGGGCCCGCTCCCAAGCCTACGAAGCAGTCGCCGATTATTTGATCGTCAACGATTCCTTAACGACTTTAGGCGTAATAAATACTAGCAATTCCTTCTTGTTGTCGGTCTTGACGGTTTTCTTGAACATCCATCCAACCACCGGCAAATCGACCAACCAAGGCACGCTATTGTAGGAATCTTGAACCGTCGACTCGTAGATACCGCCAAGCACGACTGTCTCGCCGTCCTCAACTTGCACCTTGGTCTTCAACTGCCGGGTATCGATAGGCACGGTAGAATTGCCACCGGTTGCCAATGGCGTACCCGGCGAATCTTTTTTGATGTCCAATTGCATAATGACGCTACCGCTGGGGGTGATTTGCGGCGTTACACTAAGCTCCAGAACCGCATCGACCAATTGCGTCACCGGACCGGTCGCCTGACTCTGAGTCTGATAGGGAATTTGCACCCCCTGTTTGATCGAGGCCAACACCCGATCGCTGGTCATCACCCGAGGATTCGATACCAGCTCACCCTTGCCATCGTCTTGCAACGCGCTAATTTCAAGATTCAGCATGTAATCCGCGCCGCGAGCCAGGGTCATGGCCAGAGAGCCTCCGCTGGAGGCCGCCAAAGCAGTACCCAAGTCGGACAGAATTTGCGAGTTTTCACTGGTCTCCGCACCGGATGCCGTAAATCCATATTGCTTGCCGCCACCCGCCGCGCCTTTGTTGGCGACTCCGAACTTAGTTCCCAAATTTTGCGCGAAACTAGTGTCGGCAATCACTATCCGAGATTCGATCAGCACTTGTCTAACCGGCACATCCAACAACTTAACCATTTTGTGAATGTCCTCCATCGCCTTCGCGGTATCCTTGACAATCAGCGTATTGGTTCTAGCATCGACGATAGCTGTACCGCGCGGGGACAATAGACGCATGCTGGTAGCGCCGCCTTGACCAGCTCCGCCAGACTGACCGCCCGCGCCGCTTCCTCCGCCACCGCCACCGCCGCAACCACCTCCGCCGCCACCGCCGCTCCCTGCTGAACTGCCTGCCGCGCCGGATTGTCCGCCCTGCGAGCTATTGCCCACCCCCATCAGCACACCGCAAATCTCTCCAGCCTTCGCGTAATTGATTTGAATGTTTTCGGTCTTCAGAGGCTCGAGCTCTTCGAAGATTTTTTTGGAATCCAGCTCTTCCTGCTCGATTTTCATGATCTCCGCAACAGGAGCCACCATCACCACATTCCCGCTTTGACGTTTGGCCAAGCCCTTGGATTTCAGAATCAGCTCCAACGCTTGATCCCAAGGCACGTCGTTTAAACGCAATGTCACGTTGCCGGCTACCGAGTCGGCGGCAATAATATTGAGTTCGGTGAAATCGGCCAGAATTTGCAATACGGACCTGACTTCAATGTCCTGAAAATTTAAAGACAACTTATTGCCGATATAAGGAAATTTTTCCTTTTGCTGCGCCTCTTTCTCGGCGGGCGTCAATGGCCGGAACTCGACCGTCAGCAGGTTGTCCGCTTGATAGGACGAATATTCGTAATTTTCATTATTCGGGGTAATCGTCAGCCTCACATTTTCGCCCTTGGGCAAGGCCTCGATCTTTTGCACCGGAGTGGCAAAATCGGAGACATCGAAATTCTTGGTCAATGAGTCGGGCAGCTTGGTGTTCAAAAAGTTGAGGACCACCTTGCCGGCGTTCTGCTTGGTATCGACCACCGTGTTCGCGTTCGACAGGCCCAACAACAAGCGCCCCTCGCCATTGGGGCCGCGTCTAAAGTCGAGGGTTTTTATCGTTTGTTCGGGCAAAAATTTGCTGACGACCGAATCCTTGGCTGCTTGCTTTAACGGCGACACCTGACTGACCGACGCCACGGTGGCGGCCGACTTTAAGACCAAATAGAATTTGCCGGCTTCCGCCTTGATTTCATAAGGCACCTTCTCCAGCAGATTAACCACGACGCGCGTCCTTCCCGACGCCTCTACCGCGTAGACCGTACCCACCGCGCCTTGGTTGATTGGAAAGCTTTTCTTGGCCAAATTACTCTTGACCCCGGCAAAATCCAGCGCGATCCGATTCGGATTATCGGTTTCGAATATTTTCGGCGTCACAACCTCTCCGACCATATCCAATTGAATTTGCACCTGATTACCCGCTAACGTCGAAAACTCAAGATTGTTGATGGCGGCATCTTCGGCGTTCGCCAAGGACAAGGACAAGCTCAACAACAAGACCAGCAACAGCGGCCATAGGCGCCCCGCGCCGGCGGATTGAGATTCTAAGGTGTTTCGTAATTTCGCCATGTTTATAACCCTTTGTCGCCAGCCAGCGCTAATGAAGTCGGTTGTTCGCGCCACGTACCCGGCTTATCCGGAACAATTTCCATCAATTCAATCTTATCTTCGACAATACGAATGATCTTGCCGTAATTCTGCCCCAGGTGATTGCCCACCTGAACCCGATGTATCGTGCCGTCGCGAGCCCGGACTAACCCCCAAAATCCTTTGGGGTCGCGCAAGGTACCCACCATCCGCAAAGAATCCAGCGGATAGGCTTCCAACTCTTCCTTCCGCCGCTCGACATCGGGTTTGACGCCGGTAACTCCGGACACATCGATACTGTCTTCGCTGTCCTTACGCTCAATCGGCTGGAACGGATCACGCAGTCCATCCGGTTTAAAAATAAAGGATTCGACCACTTTGATTTCCGGCAGCGGCTCAATTGCCCCCTTGGGCCTGGCTTTGATTTCTTGAATGTATTTGTTCAAATCACTGAAGTCGTCGTTATCGCAGCCCGCCAGCATCAGTAGCGTCATGCCCGCTAAACAGGCGCCAGACCATTTCGGCCTTGCCGTCCGATTTCCCATCATCAGCCTCTCCGTCGTTTGGCGGGTTGACCCTTACTAGCGCTCTCGCCTTCGTTGTAGGTCTTGATCGTCGCATTCATCGTCATCATGCCGTCCTTGCCGAGCGGCGTCATCACCACGTCATGAACGGTGACAATTCGGGGCAACGATGCCAATCCGCTGACAAACAACCCCAATTCCTCGTATTTGCCGACAACCTGTATCGCAATGGGAAGCTCGGAATAGAACTCGCGGTTAATCTCGCCGCTTGGTTGAAACAACTTGAACTCCAAACCACTAGCCAAACCGGTCTGCGAAATATCCACCAACAAACTGGCAACCTCCGCTTTGGTGGGCATTTGCTTGAGCATCTCGCCCAACGATGCTTCGATCTGATCCAGCTGATCCCGATAATCCTGCAAATTCGCAGCCTTTTTTTGCTTGGCTTCGAATGCGGTTTTCAGACTTTCTTCCTGCTTCTCAAGCGTATCGAGTTCTTCCAGTTGCGGTACCGTCAACAAATACACGCCGATACCGCCGGTGACCAACGCGATCAGCAGAATAGCAATCGCTTTTAACGGCGTTGGCCAAGTTCCAGCCGCGTTGACATCCCAATTGATTTCGGAAAGATTCATTTGCCCGCACCTCCCGCCGGCTTGTCGGTTTTTCGGCCTTGCTTTGCCGTCAACGTGAAGTCGTTCATTTGTCCGCCGGATTTGCCTTCACCTTTAATCACGGTGAGTACCGAGCTATTGATCCATTGCGAATTGTCGATAGCCCGCATATAGGCCGAGACCCTGGCGTTCGATTCCGCCTTGCCAACCAACGTCAAATCGCTGCCGGCCTGACTGAATTTACTCAGATTGATCCCTTCCGGCGTCGTCCTGGCCAGCTCGTCAAACAAATGCACCACTTCCGGCCGACTTTCTTGCAATTTTTGAATCACTTCGATTTTGGTCAACAGTTTGTTTTTCTTGTCTTCAATGTCCTTGATCTCCTGAATCCGCTTATCCAAAATCGCGATCTCGTTCTGCAACAAAGTATTGCGGCGGGTTTGGTATTCCTTCAATCCTTCGATATAGAGGTAAACCAAACCCAAAATAGCGCACGCCGCCGCCACACCCGCGCCGATACCGGCGACGAACTCTTGCTGCTTCTTTTTCCTTAATTCTTCCCGCCAGGGCAGTAAATTGATTTTCGCCATCAGTCGAAGCTCCTCAGCGCCAAACCGCAAGCGATCATCATCGCCGGAGTATCGTTATTCAGGCTCTGCGGCTTAACCTTGTTGGACAGAGCCATGTTGATGAAGGGGTTGGCGATATAGGAAGCGATGCCCAAATCACGTTCCACCAATTTGTCCAAACCGGCTATCGAGGCGCAACCGCCAGCCAAGATCAACGCATCGACATCCCGGTTAGCGCTGGAAGACACAAAAAACTGTAACGATCTGGCAATTTGTTGCAGCATGGCTTTTTTGAAAGGTTCCAGAACATCGCTGACGTAGTTGTCCGGCAAGCCGCCGTGCTTTTTCGCCAACCCCGCCTCTTCGTAAGACAAGCCGTAGCGACGCTGTATTTCCTCGGTTAACTGTTTGCCGCCAAAGCCTTGTTCCCGGGTATAGACGGTCTTGCCGTCATGCAGAATATTCAGCGAGGTCATCGTGGCGCCGATATCGGCAATCGCAACCGTCTTGTGTTCGACAGCCTCCGGCAATTGATCGGCCAACAATTTGAAAGCGTTTTCCATCGCAAAAGCCTCGACATCGACAACGACCGCCTTTAGCCCGGCGTAAGCCAAGGCCGCCACTCGGTCTTCGATATTTTCACGTCTGGACGCCGCTAACAACACATCGACCATTTGCGGGTTGGCCTTGGTAGCGCCCTGCACTTCGAAATCGAGATTAACCTCGTCCAAGGAATACGGAATGTACTGATCGGCCTCGACCATGATTTGCTCTTCCATTTCCGCCTCCGACAACGACGCCGGCATGGAAATGATTTTAGTCATCACCGACGAACCGGCCACCGCCACGCAAGCGTGCTTGGCGCGCGTTCCGGATTGCTTGACGGCGGTCTTGATCACACTGCCGATTTGCTCTACGTTAGTAATGTTCTTATCGACGATAGCGTCTTGCGGCAAAGGCGCCACCGCATAGCTCTCGACTTTGTAACGCGCGCCCACCCGGCTTAACTCCAACAATTTTACCGCCGCGGTGCTAATATCCACACCGAGCACAGCCGATTGACCACTGCTAAACCAGCTCATGAACAAACCCTTACCAAACATTGAAAGTCAATTCGGGAGCAGCGCCGCAACGCGCCACCCGTTTAAAGCCGAAGTATAGTTAGATTTTTTGATTTTCACACATTTATGACAGTAAGTTATAGAACATACTTTAAGTTGTTCCTAAGATCTTATACGCTGATATTTGCCGATTTCCGGTAAACTCCAAACGCCCCGCCGCCAGTGCCGTTAAAAAAGCCCCCCAAACCGAAGTCATTGCTCAAAACCTTGTTCAAATGGCTGATGTTGGTCATCTTCACGTTCGTCGGCACCCTGGCGGTAGCCTGCTACTACTTCCTATTGGAGCTTGATAAAGAATTGCCTGACATATCCCTGCTCGATAACGTCCAATATCAAACACCAATCAGCATCTACAGCCGCGAGGGCTTGTTGATCGGCCAATTCGGCGAAAAGCGCCGCATCCCTATCGAAATCGCCGAAGTCCCTCAACGCCAATTACAGGCGTTCATCGCCGCTGAAGACGACCGGTTTTACAAGCATGGCGGCGTGGATTTCAAAGGCTTGGCCAGGGCCGCGAATCGCTTGATTTCGACCGGACAAAAGCGTCAAGGCGGCAGTACGATTACGATGCAGGTCGCCAGAAACTTCCTGCTGAGTAATGAGAAGACTTACCTACGCAAGTTAAAGGAAATCATGCTGGCGCTAAAGATCGAACAGCGCTATTCAAAAGATCAGATACTCGAGCTGTATTTAAACAAAATTTACATGGGGCAACGCGCGTATGGCCTGGCGGCCGCGGCGCAAACCTACTACGGCAAGGAACTAAACCAGCTCACGCTAGCGCAACAGGCCATGATCGCCGGCCTTCCCAAGGCTCCGTCAATTTATAACCCGCTAACGAACCCGGAACGTGCGCTGCAGCGTCGCAATTACGTACTCAGACGAATGCTGGAACTTGGGTATATCGGCCAGCGCGCCTACGATGCGGCGCTAAGCACGAGCGATGACGCCGCCCAACAACCGTCAGGCATCGCAATGCAGGCCCCCTACGCCGCGGAAATGGCTAGACAGGAGATCATGGCCAAATACGGCGAAGATGCCTACACGCAAGGATTGAAAATTTACACGACTATCACCCAAGAATTTCAGCTTGCCGCTGATCGCGCCCTGCAAGCGACGCTACATGAGTACGAAGAACGTCACGGCTACCGAAATGCTCCTCATATAAATGGCCAGGGCGACGGCGACACCCTGGTCGGCGACGCGCATCGAGCCATCGTTACCGGTCTGACTGACAGCGGCGTTGCGGCCAAGCTCCACGATGGCACCAATATCGAACTGGCTTGGGAATCTGTGAATTGGGCAAAGGCATCGGCAAAAACTGCACGGGAAAGCCGCGACATTATTAAAACCAACGACTTGATCTGGGTCAGACAACTCGAAAACCAAAGCTGGGCGTTGACCCAAATCCCCACCGTGGAAGGCGCGTTCGTAGCCTTGAACCCCGATGACGGTGCTATTTTGGCCCTGGCCGGCGGCTTCGATTTTTACCACAGCAAGTATAACCGGGCGACCCAATCCAAACGACAACCCGGCTCGGGCTTCAAGCCCATCATCTACACGGCCGCGCTGGAAAAAGGTTACACCCTGGCCAGTATCATCAACGACGCTCCCATCGTCATAGAAGACCCCTCTCAGGAAAACGACTGGCGCCCTGAAAACTACAATCGCCGGTATTTGGGGCCAACCTCATTGCGAGTGGCGCTAAGGGAATCGATCAATCTGGTTTCGATACGCTTGTTGCAAGAAGTCGGCATCCCTCACGCTATCGATACCGCCCAACGCTTCGGATTCGACAAGGACCAACTGCCGACCACGTTTTCGCTCGCGCTGGGTAGCGGCTCGGCGTCACCGCTAAAGATGGCGGCCGCCTATTCAGTGTTCGCCAACGGCGGGTTTTCGATTCAACCTTATTTAATCGAACGCATCGAAGATCGCGAGAATCGACTGATATACTCCGCGAAACCGGCGACGGCCTGCCAGGACTGCGCGACGACCGGCGAAATCCGGCCGAACATGGCCACGCGAGTTATTTCCGAGAAAACCAATTTTTTGATGAACAGCCTGCTACGCGACGTGGTACAGCGCGGCACCGCCACTCAAGCCAAGCAACTGAACCGGGCAGATTTAGCGGGTAAGACCGGCACAACCAACGCGCAACGAGACGCTTGGTTTAATGGCTTTGCGACCGGCATCGTTGCCTCCGCATGGATTGGATTCGATAACTCCGCGCCGCTTGGACACGGCGAAACCGGCGGCAAAGCGGCGCTGCCGATGTGGATAAAATTCATGAAAGCGATACAGCACCATTTTCCGGAAAAACCGCTAACGGTACCGGAAGGCATCGTCCAAGCCTACATCAATCCTTCGGACGGCTTACTGTTACCGCAAGACCAAAAAGGCGGGATTTGGGAATATTTCGCGAAGGAGACCGCGCCAACCGCGATGTCCACACCCAAACTTGAACCTGAGTTTGAGGACTTCACCCCGGAAGACGCGCTGTTTTAACTGAAAGAGGGCGGAGGAAAACCCAGCCAAACATCAGCGAACCGTCGGCAAGCGTACAAATTACAAATAACGCTTACCGAGGCTCGAGGGACACAACAAATTACTTACCGAATTTTTTACGGAACTTATCTACCCGGCCAGAAGTATCAACGACACGTTGTTTGCCGGTGTAAAAAGGGTGGCAAGACGAACAGACCTCGATATGCAGGTCATTACCCAAAACCGAACCGGTTTCGAACGTGTTGCCGCAACCGCAGGTCACTGTAATTTGTTTATATTGAGGGTGGATTTCTGGTTTCATAGCGCTCACATACCCGCTTGGGGCCACTTAACTTGATAGACAGCCGCTTATGATACGACGTAATCGCAAGCCACGCAACCTGCTACCGCCGAACGCACGGAACAATGCAATGGAATTACCCGCAAAATGACCCTGTGCGGAGTGTCAACCGCCGGATCAAACCCTGAACTCCGCCGACCTCGCGTGTGCCGTCAAACTTTCCCCGCGCGCCAGCACGGACGCAATCTTGCCTAAATTGTGCGCGCCGGCGGCGGAACAGTTGATCAGGCTGCTGCGCTTTTGGAAGTCGTAAACGCCTAGCGGCGACGAGTAACGGGCAGTGCTCGAAGTGGGTAATACGTGATTAGGCCCGGCGCAATAGTCACCCAGTGCTTCCGCGGTGTAGCGGCCCATGAAGATAGCCCCGGCGTTACGGATGTTATCGGCCAGCGCCTCCGGGTTTTCAACCGACAACTCCAGATGTTCCGGCGCGATGCGATTGGCAACCTCGGCCGCTTGAGCCAAGTCGGCGACTTTGATGAAGGCGCCGCGACCGGTCAAGGAAGCACGGATAATGTCGGCCCGCTCCATCGTCGGCAATAGTTGGTTAATGCTGGCTTCAACCTTATCTAGAAAAACCGCATCCTGACTAATCAGAATGGCTTGGGCGTTTTCGTCGTGCTCGGCTTGAGAAAACAGATCCATCGCAATCCAATCCGGATTAGTCTGACCGTCGCAAATGATCAAAATCTCGGAAGGTCCGGCAATCATGTCGATGCCGACCTGGCCAAACACTAGTTTTTTTGCGGTCGCGACGTAAATATTGCCGGGGCCGACGATCTTATCGACGGCCGGCACGGTTTCGGTGCCGTAGGCCAGTGCGGCGACGGCTTGAGCGCCGCCGATCGTGAACACCCGGTCGACCCTTGCCACGTAAGCGGCTGCCAGCACCAACGGATTAGTTTCGCCGCCCGGTGTCGGCACCACCATGACCAGTTCGCCGACGCCTGCCACTTTGGCCGGTATCGCGTTCATCAATACCGACGACGGATACGCCGCCTTGCCGCCCGGCACGTACAGACCAGCCCTATCCAGTGGAGTGACCTTTTGGCCCAACAACGTGCCGTCGAGTTCGGTGAATTGCCAGGATTGCAGCTTCTGATGCTCGGCGTAGGCGCTTACCCGGTCGGCGGCGGTTTGCAAGGCGATGGCTTGAGCGCTGGGCAGCGTGTCCCAAGCTAGTTTCAGCTCGCCGCTGGACAGCTCCAGTTCCGCACCGGATTTAAAGGCGGTTCGGTCGAAGCGGTTGGTGTAGTCTATTAACGCCCGATCTCCGCGGTTGCGGACATCGCCGATAATGTCCAACACGCGCTTGTGGATCTCCAGGTCTTCACTGGCATCCCAAGCCAAACGGGCTTGCAGGCGTTTTTCAAAGTCGGCGGAGTTGCCGTCGAGTCTGAGCATCTTGATCGCGGTCATGCGGACCTCCGCGCTAAGGTGGTTTCGAACTGGTCGATTAACGCCTGGATAGCCTGATGTTTCATTTTCATCGCGGCCTTGTTGACCACCAACCGCGAGGTGATGTTAGCGATCAATTCGCGCGGCTCCAAACCGTTAGCTTTCAACGTGTTCCCGGTATCGACCAGATCGACTATGCAATCGGCCAAACCTACCAGCGGCGCCAGCTCCATCGAGCCGTAGAGCTTAATGATTTCGGCTTGCACCCCTAAGTCGGCGTAATAACGTCGGGCGGTTTTGACATATTTGGTCGCCACCCGCAAGTTAGCCTTCAAGGCCGGGGCCCCGACCGGCGCGGCGGTCATCAGCCGGCAGCCGGCGATACCTAAATCCAACGGCTCGTACAGGCTTTCCGCGCCGTGCTCCAGCAACACGTCCTTGCCGGCAATGCCCAGATCCGCCGCGCCGTATTCAACGAAGGTCGGCACGTCGGTGGCGCGGATGATCACCAATTGCACGTCGGACCGGGTAGTTTGCAAAATCAGCTTGCGACTTTTGTCAGGATCGTCGGTCGGCGTGATACCGGCTTGTTCCAAAAACGGCAAGGCTTCTTCGTAAATTCGGCCCTTGGATACGGCGATGGTCAGCATGGCGGATGTCTTGGCTAGTTGGGAACGCGGCGAATGGTGGCGCCCAGTTGCGCCAGCTTTTCCTCAATGTGGTCGTAGCCGCGGTCGATATGATAGATCCGATCCACCAGCGTTTCGCCCTCGGCGGCCAAACCGGCCAAAACCAAGCTGGCCGAGGCCCGCAAATCTGTCGCCATCACCGGCGCGGCCTTCATTTGTTCGATACCGGTACAGATCGCGGTATTGGACTCCAATTTGATTTGCGCCCCCATCCGCTGCAATTCCTGGACGTGCATGAAGCGGTTTTCGAACACGGTCTCGGTGATCAAGCCCACGCCTTCGGCCACCGAATTCAGCGCGGTGAACTGGGCCTGCATATCGGTCGGGAAGGCGGGGTAGGGCGCGGTACGCACCGTGACCGCCTTGGGTCGCTTGCCGTGCATGTCCAGTTCGATCCAATTCTCGCCGCAGGTGATGTCGGCGCCGGCTTCCTTGAGTTTGACCAGTACCGCGTCAAGAATCGTCGGATCGGTGTTTTTCAGTTTAACCCGGCCGCGGCTGATCGCGCCGGCCACCAGATAGGTGCCGGTCTCGATGCGGTCCGGCAGGATGTCGTAGTGCAGGCCGGCCACGCCCAGCTTTTCGACACCTTCCACTGTCAGAATGTCGGTGCCAATGCCGGTGATCTTGGCGCCCATTTTATTGAGAAAGTGTGCAAGATCGGTGACTTCCGGTTCCTTGGCGGCGTTTTCAATAATCGTCACGCCTTCGGCCAACGTGGCGGCCATCAGAATATTTTCGGTACCGGTCACGGTGATTTTGTCCAGCACCAGCCTGCAGCCTTGCAGGCGCTTGGCTTTGGCGTGGATGTAACCGGATTCGACAGTAATGTCCGCGCCCATTTTGATCAGAGAATCGATGTGAATATCGACTGGCCGAGTACCGATCGCGCAACCGCCCGGCAATGACACGTAAGCCTCGCCGAAGCGAGCCAGCAAGGGGCCCAGTACCAGGATCGACGCGCGCATGGTTTTTACCAATTCGTAGGGCGCTTCGTACTTATGAATGGTGCTGGAATCGACTTCGATGTTCATTTTCTCATCGACGGTCAAGCCGACGCCCATTTGCCCCAGCAATTCCATTGTGGTGGTGATGTCGTGCAAATGCGGAATGTTGCCGACGCTGACCGGCACTTCGGACAGCAAGGTGGCGGCTAGAATCGGCAAAGCGGCGTTCTTGGCGCCGGAGATTCTCAGTTCGCCGGTCAGCGGTTTACCGCCGGTTATTAACAATTTATCCATGGGTGTATGCGATGGTTTGGCGGCGCGATCAGCCGCGGTTGGCAAAATATTCGGTTTCGTCGAAACCGCTGAGTTTGGCGAGCGCCAGCAGTTGCGCCGGCACGTTTTTGAAAGTCAGGCGCACCCGGCTGGCCCGGCTCTGCTTGATCCATTCGATCATCAAAGCCAAACCGGCACTGTCGGTGGTACCGACTTGAGCCAGGTCGATGCAGATACTGTCCATGCCTTTCAGGAACTTAAACGATTTCAGGGATTGTCTGTCGATGCTGGCAAAGGTCAAATTGCCGGTGACGGCGTAGTGACCGGGCGCCAGTTCGCTCAGCGTCAATACGGCCATTACTTGCCTTCCGCCTTATTCATCATGAATTTACTGATCATTTCCTCCAATACGATGGCCGAGCTGGTGATATCGAGCTTACTCTTGTCCTTTAAAAAACTGTCCGACGAACCCGGATCGATATTGATGTACTGCTCGCCTAGCAGACCCGCCGTATAAATACTGGCACCGGAATCTTCGGGCAGATTGTCGTACTTGGCTTCTATGCGCATTTCCACGACAGACTCGTGGCTTTCGTGGTCCAACGTAATCGCCGACACCCTGCCGATGCGGACCCCAGCGATGGACACCGGCGACTTGACTTTCAGACCACCGGAGTTTTGAAAGCGGGCAATCACGGTATAGCTGTCGTCGCTGGTATAAGTACCCAGGTTGCTGACCTGCAAGGCCATGTAAAACAGTGCGGCAATGCCGCAAGCGACGAACAGGCCGACCAAGGTGTCCTGTGTCTTGGAATGCTGCATGTTAAATGTCTCCAAACATCAGTGCGGTTAGTATGAAATCGAGAGCCAGTACCGAGAACGCCGAGTTGACCACGGTACGGGTGGTGGCGCGACTGACGCCCTCCGACGTTGGGATAGCGTCGTAACCTTCGAATAGCGCAATCCACGACACCACGAAGCCGAATACCACGCTTTTGATGACACCGTTGACGATGTCTTCCTGAAAATCGATGCTGGCTTGCATCTGCGCCCAAAACGCGCCGTCGTCCACGCCAAGCATGCCGACGCCAACCAGATGGCCGCCCATCACGCCGATCGCGCTGAACAAAGCCGCCAACAGCGGCATCGACAGGAAGCCGGCTAGAAAACGCGGCGAAATGATGCGCTTGATCGGGTCGACCGCCATCATTTCCATGCCGGACAGTTGTTCAGTAGCCTTCATCAGACCGATCTCGGCGGTCAGCGCCGAACCGGCCCGGCCGGCGAACAACAGAGCGGACACCACCGGCCCCAACTCTCGAACCAGCGATGCGGCGACCATCACGCCCAGCGACTCTTCGGCGCCGAAGTCCGACAGGATATTAAAGCCTTGCAAGCCGAGCACCATGCCGACGAACAGACCGGAAATGGTGATGATTAGGAAGGACAAAACGCCGACCGAATACAGTTGTTTGAGCAGCAAATTGGGACGCGGCAACACGTCGCCGATGCCGGTCAAGGTATGGGACAGGAAAAACGCGCCGCGACCGAGCTTGGCAAAGCTGTCGCGGGTGGTTTTGCCCAGGTTTTGCAAAAATTCTAGCATCGCTAATTACAAGGTAGTTTTGCCGGCCAGCAGGTCGTCCAGGTAATCGGGCGCTGGGTAGTGGAAGTGTACCGGACCGTCCGCGTCGCCGTGCATAAACTGTTGCACCCAAGCCGAGTCCGACTGTCGCAACTGTTGCGGCGTGCCCTGGCCGACGATTTTGCCTTCCGACAAGACGTAGATGTAATCAGCGATCGCGGCGGTTTCCTGCACGTCGTGCGATACGATGATGCTGGTCAATCCCAATGTCACGTTCAGCGACTTGATCAAATGCACTAATGCGCCCATCGAAATCGGGTCCTGGCCGGTAAACGGTTCGTCGTACATAATCATCAACGGATCGAGGGCGATGGCCCGAGCCAGAGCCACCCGGCGCGCCATGCCGCCCGATAATTCGTTGGGCATCAGACGGTGAGCACCGCGCAAGCCGACCGCATGCAACTTCATCAGCACCAGCGTACGTATCATGGATTCCGGCAGATGAGTGTGCTCGCGCAACGGAAACGCCACGTTATCGTAAACGTTCATGTCGGTCAGCAAGGCACCGCTTTGAAACAGCATGCCCATCCGCTTGCGCAATTCGTAAAGCTCGCGGGTTTTCAGGCGATGCACGTTTTGACCATCGACCAGAATTTGACCCCGGTCCGGCGCCAGTTGGCCGCCGATCAGTTTCAGCAAAGTGGTTTTACCGGTGCCACTGGGCCCCATGATCGCAGTGATTTTGCCGCGCTGTATGGACAGATCGACGCCGTCGAAAATTTTTCTAGTGCCCCTGGCAAAGCTCAAGTTGCTGACGGAAACGATATGGTTTTCGGGGCTTGCGCTGCTGGGCATTTGCGGAGTTCGCCGGCGGATATTAGATTTAAACGGGTTATTTTCCATGAGTCCTCGAGCTTAAGTCAATGCAAGACTGGGGAAAGTTCCTTTAAGTGACCGCAATAGATGGTCGACCGCTCGAATGGCCGACTGGAGTCCAAGACCAGGACCGGTTGAGATTCGCCGAAGAAAGGTCGGCACAGAGCTCATGAAGTTGCTTAATTTCCCTCGAAACGCACGCAAATGCTTCGTCAAATCAGTAGGAGTTACATCCCAGCGACAGGCACAACTCAAACATCATCCAGAATTCTCAGCAAGCAACGACTCTTGAAACCACTCCGTTAACGCCTTGGCCACACCCATCGCGTCAAGCCGTCTATCGATCGCATCGTGATTACCCCAAACCACATCGTTTAAAACGCCGCTGTCGGCTTGAGCTTGGATATCTTTGCAGTACAAACCTTTGTCGCGTTGCACATAGTAGCCGTAAGTGCGGCAGGCGACCGGGCGCTGAAGGTAAACCCGGCAACTGCCGGTTGAGCGATCGAGTAGCGGGCAAACTAACGGACGATTGACTTGTTTAGCAAGATCAACGATCTCTTGACCCACCGTCCGCATCACGTCCGGCGGCAACAACGCTAGCCCTTCGGCCAGCAGCTCCCACTCGGCACGGCTGATTTTGGGGATGTCCGCCAGCCTGTGACAGCAGCCTTCGCAACCACGCCGACACAGCCAACCGGAATACGCGGTACGGGTCGCGGCGACTCGGGCATCAATGTCGGTGTGCACCGATCTGAGTAGAGACATGGTCGCGCTGAGTGGTTACGATGATAGTTAACATAGTACCCGAGGCAGAGCCGTTTGCCATCGACGGCCCGTTCGCCTCAGTGTTTTTCGTAAAACACCGGACCGAGTCAAACCATCCCAGGCGACGTTCCGGCCTTCCTAAGCTCCAATTGCCCGAGGTACGATCAGTGTCTTGCGAGCACGACGCGGTCCGCCAACCAACGACCGACCACTATACTGGGGATCTCCACAAGACGATAACAAAGCAAGGCCAAGCCTTGCACGATCAACATCGTCAGCAACCATCCCCCCAACCACAAGAACAGGCGGTTCTCGCTAAACGCTTGCAGACCCATCAAAACGTAAGGGGTCAGACATATCAGGACCGCCATGTGAATCAGGTAGGTGCTGTAGGAAACCTTGCCGATTTGCCGCAGCGAGGCCTTCGACAAAATGGCCTGCACGCGGACCGACGCAAGCACGAACAGCAAGATCATGCCGGCACCCAGACCGGTTCCTAACCACACCAATTGACCGTCGCTCCACGCTATCCACGGCTTGGGTAGCAAAGTTGCTCCGGTATAAAACAAAACCCCCACGCCTAACAAGAAACGCCGTAGCGCCGGAGATCCGACCAGATAGGCTTTGATCGTAGGCAGATAGCGGGCAATGGTCAAACCCAACAAAAAATGCAGCAAAAAGGCCGATACGCCCAACAAAGCAATGGCCAACACGCTGAAAAAGACTACCCAGGACGTGCCACGATCGACCAGCAGCAAGCCAACCGGCAGTAACAGGGACAACACCAACTCGACGCCCAGGGTCCAGGATTGCGGCAACAGCACGATAAGATCCGGCATATCCAGCAAAAAGCCCTCCCTGACCATCGCCGACGCATCCAACGGAAATTTATGCCACATATTTACGATCCAGTCGGTCGGCGCCAGCGCGGTAACCGGTACCGGGCGACCGAAGGTGTGATTGAACAATCCGGCGCTGAGCCCCAACACCAATAGGTAAGGAAACCAAATTCGAAACACTCGACCGATCAAAAACCGTGTCAAATCGAAGCGCGTCAAGTCCGGCATGTGGCCATGCTGGAAGTACTTTAGGGAAAGCACCAGACCGCTCAACACGAAGAACATCGACACCGCCGCGGAACCTTCCCACCAAAAATGCAACGGCGAAAAATCCAAAATTTGTTCGCATAACGGTGTTTGACAGGGCAAGCCATAAGCAATCACATAATGCTCGCTGACCACGGTCAACGCCGCCAAGCCGCGAATCGTGTCGAGATAGCTAATGTGGGTTTGTTTGTGCACGACGGAGCCTTGACTTGCTACTTTAGAACCAGGCCTAAAAATGTAGTCGGTGTTCGAATTTGTGCATGGAGGCGTTCGCTTTCGGCCATTTGCGCGCATACCTTCTGGAACTCTGTGAAGGGTGCGGCCGGGCTTTGCCTGCTTATCGCCAGCGGTGTTAGAATCCGCGCGGCATCGATCTCGCGCCGAAGCGAACGATGTGCGTCAACGGGGACGCTGGACCGTCGGTTTTCCGAGGTTAGGCTTTCGCTCTCCGCTTTGGTAGAATCGGCCCAATTTGCCTGCGGCCGTCCGATTGACCGGACCTAGTACCTCGCCGCCCATTCCGATTTCGCCGATTTCGACACCATGCCTAACCACGCGCTTACCAAGCTGTTCCGCCCCGAAGTTCTCGCCATGTCGGCCTATCATGTCGCCGATGCCCGCAACTTGATCAAACTCGACGCGATGGAAAATCCGTACACCTGGCCGGAAGACATTCAGCAACGCTGGTTGGAATCGTTGAAAGCCTGCCCGATCAACCGCTATCCGGACCCGACCGGTTCCGCCTTGTGCGAACAATTAAGACGCGCGAACGCGATTCCGGATCATGCCGCGCTATTGCTCGGGAACGGTTCGGACGAAATCATCCAGATTCTGCTGATGGCGCTATCCGCCGATGCCACGGTACTGGCTCCGGAACCCGGCTTTGTGATGTACCGACAAATCGCCCGTAGCCTGGGACTAAATTATGTCGGCGTACCGTTGGCGACCGATTTCGCGTTGGACTTGTCCGCGATGCTGGCAGCCATCGCCGACACCCGGCCGGCGGCGATTTTCATCGCCTATCCGAACAACCCAACCGGCAATCTGTTCGACGCCCAAGCCATCAAAACCATCATCGCCGCGGCGCCGGGATTGGTTGTCGTTGACGAGGCTTACGCGCCGTTCGCCGACGCCAGCTTCGTCGGCGAATTAGGGAATTATCCCAATCTGCTAGTGATGCGTACCGTCTCCAAACTCGGTCTGGCGGGTTTACGTCTGGGCTATTTGGCCGGCCCGGCCGAGATCGTCGCCGAACTTGACAAAGTCCGTCTACCTTACAACATCAACAGCCTGACCCAAGCGACGGTCGGCTTCGCGTTGGAACACGGCGATTTCCTCGCGCAACAAACCCAAGCCATCCGTGCCGAGCGAACTGCAATGGCCAAGGCCTTAAAAGCCTGGCCGACGCTGACCGTCTATCCCAGCTCGGCCAATTTCATCCTGTTTCGCACACCGGTTGGCACAGCCGACCAATTGTTCGCCGGACTGAAAGCCCGCGGAATTTTAATCAAGAATCTGTCCGGCCAAGGCGGCGTGCTAAGCGACTGCCTACGTGTCACGATAGGCAAACCCGAAGAAAACCAGAGTTTTCTGAACGCGCTGGCCGCTGCTCTGGCCGAATTACCGCGCTGAAGGCGCCAGCTCCCCGTTTGGGCCAAAACCGCCAGCAACCCACGCCAGGCGCGGCCGCCAGCCCAAGAACCATTTCATTAATCCGGGCCAGTAAGGTATATTTGCCAAAAACTATAATAATCGGTGTATTGCCCGATACACCGCACATCACGCAGGAGTGTTACCTATGAACCAAGAAGGCGTCGATCATTCAAAACGCCAGTTTCTGACCTCGGCTTTGTCGGTGGTCGGAGCCGTGGGGGCCGGCTATCTGGCCGTTCCCTTTCTCTCGCAAATGCAGCCGAGCGCCAAGGCCATGGCCGCCGGCGCGCCGGTCGAGGTCGATATCAGCAAAATGGAGTCCGGCCAATTGATCCGCGTCGCTTGGCGCGGCAAACCCGTTTGGGTTTTGAATCGAACCCCGGAGGTTTTATCTACGCTGGCGACTTTGGACAGCAAACTCGCAGACCCTGTCTCCAACGAATCTCATCAACCTGATTACGCCAAAAACTCGTTGCGCGCGCTGAAACCTGAAATTTTCGTCGCGGTCGGCCTGTGTACCCATCTGGGCTGCTCGCCCACGTTTCGCCCGGAAATCGCCCCTAACGATCTAGGCCCCGATTGGAAAGGCGGATTTTTCTGCCCTTGCCACGGCTCCTGGTTCGATTTAGCCGGCCGCGTCTATCGCGGCGTGCCGGCTCCGACCAATCTCGAGATTCCACCCTACCGTTATGTGACCGACAGCCTGATCATGATCGGCGAAGACAACGAGGCGAAATCAGCATGAAGCAAAAAATGAATCAATGCAGCGACTGGCTGCTGGAGCGTTTTCCACTCTCCGATTTGTGGAACGAACACATGGCGCATTACTACGCGCCGAAAAATTTCAACGTCTGGTATTTCTTCGGCTCGCTGGCGCTGTTCGTACTCGTCAACCAGTTCATAACCGGCATTCTGCTGACAATGAATTACAAACCGGATGCCAAACTGGCCTTCGACTCGGTCGAATACATCATGCGCGACGTCAACTGGGGCTGGCTGGTGCGTTACATGCATTCCACCGGTGCCTCGGCCTTCTTCATCGTCGTCTATCTGCACATGTTCCGCGGCCTGATGTACGGCTCGTTCAAACAACCGCGCGAGCTGATTTGGATTTTCGGCATGCTGATCTTCGTGTGCCTGATGGCCGAAGCTTTCATGGGCTATCTACTGCCTTGGGGCCAAATGTCCTACTGGGGCGCGCAGGTCATCATCTCGCTGTTTAGCGCGATACCGGTAGTCGGCGACGAATTGTCGCTGTGGATCCGCGGCGACTACGTGGTTTCCGACGCTACCTTGAACCGCTTCTTCGCGTTCCACGTCATTGCGGTGCCGCTGGTTTTGCTGATTCTGGTATTCCTGCACATCGTCGCACTGCACGAAGTAGGTTCGAACAATCCGGACGGCATCGAAATCAAGGAAAATCTGAACTGGAAAGAACATCCGATTGACGGCATCCCCTTCCATCCGTACTACACCGTCAAGGACATCGTTGGCGTCGGCGTGTTCATGTTCTTTTTCGCGACGGTAATTTTTTATATGCCGGAAATGGGTGGATTCTTTTTGGAGCACGCCAACTTTATCCC
Organism: Methylomonas sp. MS20; assembly: GCF_050275925.1. Classification (NCBI taxonomy): domain Bacteria; kingdom Pseudomonadati; phylum Pseudomonadota; class Gammaproteobacteria; order Methylococcales; family Methylococcaceae; genus Methylomonas; species Methylomonas sp. MS20. The sequence goes on along the minus strand of NZ_CP189962.1, from coordinate 418,799 downwards.
GGCCGATCCGCTGAAGACCCCGGAACACATCGCGCCGGTCTGGTACTTCACGCCGTTCTACGCGATTCTGCGCGCGGTTCCCGACAAGTTCGCCGGCGTCATCGCGATGGGCGGCGCGATCGTAGTGCTGTTCATGCTGCCTTGGCTGGATCGCAGCCCGGTCAAATCCATCCGCTATCGCGGCGGTATGTTCAAGAAAGCACTGTTGCTGTTCGTGATTAGCTTCATCGGCTTGGGTTATTTGGGCACCCAACCGGCCACGCCGGCGGCGACGACGGTAGCCCGCTTCCTGACCGCGATCTACTTCGGCTTCTTCCTTCTGATGCCGTTATATACCCGCTGGGAGAAGACCAAACCGCTGCCCGAGCGCCTGACGGAGCAACCAACGCTGGAAGACCGCATTCCAGCGGTATTGGCACTGATAGACGAAGTCGTCGAAGTTCATCATGTTCCCGACAATTTAGGAGGAACCATCGCCAAGAAAAGGCCGAATTGGGCCGGCGTTCAAGCCGTGCTGATTCGTTTTGTCAAAAACCTGAAAAAGAGCCTGGACTAAGCCATGAAAAAGATACTCTGCACTCTTTTGTTTTTGCTGCCTTTTTGCGTTAACGCCAGTAGCGGAATCGAACTGGATAGTCCGGACATCGATCTCAGCGACACCGCATCGTTGGAACGCGGCGCCAAGCATTACGTCACCTATTGCTTGGGCTGCCATTCCGCGAAGCACATTCGTTACAAGCGCATCGCGATGGATTTAAAGCTGGATGAAAGCGAAATCCTGAAAAACGTCGCGCCGCTCGGTGCCGGCATATACGATCAGATGCATTCGGCGATGAATGCCCACGACGCCGAAAAGTGGTTTGGCACTACGCCGCCGGATCTGTCGCTAATTGCCCGCTCACGCGGCGCGGACTGGTTATATACCTATCTGCGGAGCTTTTACAACGACAAAAACAAGCCGCTAGGCGTCAACAACTCGGTCTTTCCGGATGTCGGCATGCCCAACGTATTCTGGCAGTTGCAAGGCACGCAGACCGCAGTGGTTCATAAGGTCGACGGTCGCGACGTGATCACCGAGCTCAAATTGGAGCAACCCGGCCAGTTGTCGCCCAAGGAATTCGACAAGATGGTGACCGACTTGGTTAACTTCCTAGTCTACGTTGGCGAGCCGGTGCAGTTGGAACGCCAGCAAATGGGTAAATTCGTGCTGTTCTTCCTGCTGATGTTCATCGCACTCGCTTACTTATTGAAGAAGGAGTACTGGAAAGACGTACACTAATAGCCAAGGCCGTAGAGCAAAAACCGGTAGAGGGCTAGGCTCTCTACCGGTTTTTTTATCCGGAAAATTTGGACTGCGGCATCGGCCCGATGCCTGCTGAGAAACAATTCCGGTCTATACTCCGGTAACACGCATTCCAGACAGCTTGTATGCCGCGCTTTTTTGCAATGAGAATTCGATATGGCGAGCTACCGCATTCCAGGCCCGTTACAAGGATTGTTCGACAACGATATCGACCAAGGCACGCTATGCCGGTCGCTTAGCCCATTACCCGGCCCGCACATACTCACGACTGGATACCCTGCTTGTTCGCGGAAGTCTCCTCCGGCAGGTCGAGCTTGAGTGGCACTTCGCTGCAAAGCGACACCAACCCCGCCAAGGAACTAGCCCTGAGCGGAGACGGATTGAAGCTATTGAAAGACATCGAAACATTGCGTTTAAAGCCATACGACGACCAAACCGGCAAGGAAAGTAAATATCCCCCGGCAAAGCCGGGGGCTTTATGTTGTGAACCGCTCAAAGCGGTAAATAGGGTCGCTAACGCGGCCCTTTAACTTTAGCCGCCAATAGGCGGCGACTCATTGCCAAAGGTTCATTTGTTCGATTCGTTGGTCTTCCTGTTCTTGATGACGGATATACTCCCGTATCATCCTTTCGTCCCGGCCCACCGTCGAAACAAAATACCCTCGCGCCCAGAAATGTTGACCGACAAAGTTACGCTTCTTTTCACCATAAACACGGGCCAAGTGAATCGCACTCTTCCCTTTGATGTAGCCAATCACCTGCGACACCGCATATTTCGGTGGAATCGATATCAACATATGCACATGATCCGGTATCAAATGCCCTTCCAATATTCGGCTTTCTTTCTGGCTCGCTAACCTTCGAAACACCTCGCCCAAATGCTTGCGCAACGCCCTATACAGCGTTCGGCGACGGCACTTGGGAATAAACACAACGTGATATTTGCACTCCCATTTCGAGTGGCTTAAGCTTTCGTTCTCGGTAAGCGGTCCTTTAACAGCATCTGTATAAACAGCTCGAAAGGAACGAAGATAGTGTCCACTTATAATCAGGTGGACACCTATGAAGGAGCATAACACGCGATTATCGCGGCCATTAATCGTGGGGCACGGGCGAGACGGCCGTTGCCTTTATGATCCGGAAGCCAAGCGGGAGCTAGTGAAAGTTTGCTTGCATTCGGGCACATCGGTTGCCAAGATCGCTCTGCAATACGGTATCAATGCCAATCTGCTGCGCAAGTGGATGGGGCATTACCGAGAAACAGGACATCCGAATCCGAACAGTCCATTAACGTTGCCGGCTTTTGTGCCCGTTCAGTCGCTGAGCGCAGAGAAACCGGCTGAGTCAGCGCTCAGTGCGGAGTTGCCCAACGGCGTTAAACTCGCGTTACAGCCTGTCGCACTGAGCGACCTGCCGGTGATTTTGAAGGCGTTGGCCGAGCTGCCATGTTTCGTTTCGACGCAGGATTGAAGGTCTACCTGCACCGCGAGCCGGTCGACGGCCGCAAGGCCATCAATGGTTTAGCGCTGCTGGTTGAGCAGGCATTAGGCTTGAATCCGTTCGAGCCGGCCATCTACGTGTTCAGCAACCGCCGGCGGGATCGGATCAAACTGCTGTTGTGGGACCGCACCGGTTTTTGGTTGATGCTCAAGCGGCTGGAAGCCGACCGTTTTCACTGGCCGAAAGAGGCAGCAGTTGTGATGTTGACGGTCGAGCAACTCCACTGGTTGTTAGCCGGTATTGACTTGGCCGCGATGCGGCCGCATCCGGCACGAACCTATACCCAAGTGGGCTGAAACGCGGATGTAAAGCCGGTAAAATAACGGCATGACGCCCACCATCACGCTGTCCACCGAAGACTACCAAGCCTTGCTGGCCGAGCAGCAACGGCTGGCGAGTCAACTGCGGTTGGTGACGGTCGAGCGGGATTTATTGAAAGAACGTGTGGATGCCTTTCTGCATAGGCTGTATGCCGCAAAATCCGAGGCGCGGGCCAATCCGGCCCAGCGCGACCTGTTCCTGAACGAAGCCGAAGTGTTGGCGCCGAACGGTGCTCCAATCGCCGAGGAAGCCACGCCCGAAGCGGTCGAGGTGGCCGGTCACCGCCGTAAGAAACGCGGTCGCAAACCGCTCGATCCGCATCTGCCGCGTGAGATCGTGCGCCATGAATTAGCGGAAGCCGAACGCATCTGTGCGCATGACGGTACTCGTCTGGTGGAAATCGGCGCTGAAATCAGCGAGCAGCTCGACATCGTGCCGCAACAGGTGCGAGTCATTCAACATCACCGCGTCAAATATGCCTGCCCGTGCTGCGATGAAAGCATTCGCGTGACGCCGGCACCGGTTCGCATCATCCCCAAAGGCTTACTCACCGAAACGGCATTAGCCTGGGTCGTCACCGCCAAATACCAGGATAGCCTGCCGCTGTATCGGCAAGCCGCGCTGTTGAGCCGTTTCGGCGGCGATCTGTCGCGCAACACGCTGGCGGCTAGCATGGTGCGGGTTGGCGACGCAGTGCAACCCATCATCAACTTGCTGCGCGACCATCTGCTCGATGCCGATCTGATCCTGGGCGATGAAACCGTGGTTCAAGTGCTCAAAGAATCCGGCCGAGCCGCGCAAAGCAAAAGCTATCTGTGGGCACAAATGACCGGCTCCGGACCGCCGATTCGGCTGTTCAGCTACACGCCGGGGCGCGGCGGAACGCATGCGCAGCCGTTGTATGAAGGCATCAAACCCGGCGCGGTACTGATGAGCGACGGCTATGAGGTGTATAACGCCATTGCAGCCAGCCGGGGTGCGATTCACCTCGGCTGTTGGGCGCATGCGCGGCGTTATTTTGTCGAGGCCGAAGCCGCCATTCCTAAAGCCGCGCGCGGCCCGGAGCAACTGGCGACGCAGTTTATCGCGGCGATGGGTGAACTGTACGCGATTGAAACTCAGACGGAAGACCTGAGCGTCGAACAGCGTGGGCAGCGGCGCCAGGAGCAAAGCCGACCGGTTTTGGTCAAAATCGAAGCCCTGCTGCTACAACATCTGCATGCGGTAATCCCCGGTAGTTTGCTGGGCAAGGCTTTGCATTACTTGTCATCGCAGTGGTCCAAACTGATCCGCTTCGTCGACAACGGCGCTTGGCCCATCGACAACAACCTCTGCGAAAACGCCATACGCCCCTTCGTGGTGGGCCGCCGCAATTGGTTGTTTTGCGATACGGTGGCCGGCGCCCGTGCCAGCGCTAATCTTTACTCGTTGATCGAAACCTGCAAGGCCAATAGCGTCGACCCTTACACCTATCTGGTCGATCTGTTCCGAAAGCTTCCCACCGCAAAAACTGTCGAAGAGTTCGAAGCGCTGTTGCCTTGGAATCTCGACGCCCTAACGGACTAATCGTACGCCAACGGTTAAGTCATTGTCCGTTTCAGTTCTAGTGCGTCCTTCAAAGATCGCTTACCGTTCTCGTCCATCAGGTTCTCCTCTTGCGTTTGCTTGGCGGCTCACGCTCTCGAGTTTCCTGATGGACTCCTCTAAATGTCAAACTCCTGCTGTCTCCCCGGCTAAGCCGGGGGATTTCTCATTTTTGGTTAACGCATGGGTCGCGGGAGCAACCGTCGGTTACGGGCATTTGATCAAAGCCGCCGAATGGAATTTGTACAAAAACGGCATCACCGAGTTTACCGCGAGAACATTGTTCGGTCTGGACCTCACGCCGTTTGTCACGGCGGTTCGTAGCGGGATTACGAGTTCCTTGGAACAGCACCAGTTTGATGCCTTAGTGATGCTGGCTTTCAACATCGGCGCCGGTGCCAACGGCTTTGCCGGTTCCTCAGTGGTTAAGATGATCAACGACCCCACCGCGAAAACCAATTACCCCAATCTGGAAGCCGCCTGGAAGGCTTGGAATAAGTCGCAAGGCAAGGTATTGAAAGGCTTGGAGAATCGCCTCGCATGCGAATGGGTGGTTTTTTCACAAGGCGTTTACAAAAAATGGTGAGCAAATGATCGGATTCCGTCGCCGTTCCGCGTTGATCGCGGTTGTGTTGAGCTTAAGTTTTAATTTCGCGCACGCGATCGACAACCCCGACACCCCGGATCTTACAGCGGAATTCCTATCTCGCGCCGATGCGTTCGAACAGGCAATTTACCAACACGCGCAAACCGCGGAACAAACCGATCAGGCTTACCGCGACTACGCAGAGTTTTTGGATAAGGCGCTTAACCGCGCGTATTCATCTCTGCAGAAAAATCTGCCCGAACCGAGCAAACAAACCTTGTTGCGTTCGCAACGCTTATGGCTACAATTTCGCGATGCTGAACTGGATTTTATTAACGGAAATTGGACCATCGAGCAATTCGGCTCTTCTTCAGCGATTTCCCGTCACGGCTACCGAACCGCTCTGATCAAAAGCCGCGTATTGGAATTATTGCAATACCTAAAAAATTATTAGACCTTACTCAGCATACTCCGCGCCGACTACGGAATTCCGAGCAGGAACGCCGACGCGCCGCGAGAACGGCAACCATCACAGATCATCACTCCGATGTATCAATCCCCGCGGATTTTTAACGACATTCCGAAATAGGGTGTTCACGGCGTTTCAACTGGATGTGACTCGCCCTTCATTTTGGCCTTACCGATTTGCAACATCTTTTCCTTATAGTCGGGCAGCATCGCTTTAAATTCGTTTTGCGCGGATTCTCGAGCCTGATGATCGCTTAAATTAGCGTCGAAGCGCTCAATAACATTCTTGACGGCGTTTTCGGTAGCCTTGGCGTCTTCAGTCATCACCCGCAATTCGCTACGGTTAGGTTTTACCGGCTCATCCGAAATCCCGGGTACGACGCTCTGCCCAACCGGCGGCACGCCGCCCCCCGCCCCGGAAGTCGGCGGCCTTGCACTCGTCTGTTGTACGGATTGTTTGTTCGACGAACTGTCGTCGGACGAACAAGCACTTAGTAACATAGCCAAAGCAGCCACACTAAACCGGAGCCTCATCGTCATTCAACCCGGTCGATAGCTTGCGTATTAAAGCGCGGTGACCAAACGCCATATGGCTCGGTAACCCGCCTGGGAAACTTCATCATCGATTTGCCCTCTTCTGCTATTCCGTCCCGGTCCGGAAGTACCAGTTGGCGTAGTTGATCCGGTTGCCGGCTTGGTCCGGTAGCGGCGCCCAGTTACTGATGTAAATATAATATTGCCGGTTGGCGGTCAACGCGGCGTTCGGCGTCAGCGTGACGGTTTTGCCGTCGGCGCTCAGCGCGTAGCTCGCGCTCGGCCGTTGCCCGGTCACCGCGTCGTACAGCGCGATCGTGTCGCTGTTCAATGCCAGCGGGTTGAGCCGTTCGGCAAAGGTGATCACCACCGGGCTGTTCAGGCCGATGCCGCTGGTGTTGTTGGCCGGGCTGTATTGCACCACACTGGTCGAGAGCAGGTCGGCACCCGCGCCGGTCGTGAAGCTTCTGTCCTGTGCCGTGCCCAGTACGTTGCCGCTCAGGTCTTCCACGCCTTCGACGTGCAGGCTGTAGCCGGTGTTCGCCAGCAGCGGTTGTTGCAACTTCAGCGTCAGGGTTTTCCGGTCGCCGCTCAGCTCGCGGGTCGTCGCGATCGCGTCGCCGCCCTTGCGCAGTTCCACTCCGCCCAAGCTCAAACCGCTCACCGGTTCGTCGAATTGCACTTGCAGCACTGCGTTCGTCGGGACGTCGAGTTGGTCGGCGACGATGCTGTAGCCGACGACGTTGGGCGCCAGGTTGTCCGCCGTCAGTGCCGCCGTGAAGTAGCGGCTCTGATAGGCGTTGTTGCCGTTCATGTCTTGAACGGAGTAGACGTAGAAGTAGTAGTTGCGCCCTACCGCCAAGGCTTGCGTCGGCACGAGGGTGAGCGTGCGGCCGTCGGTGCTCAGGTCGAGGCTCGCCGGGACGTGCTGGCCGGTGACGGTGTCGTACAGGTACAAACCGCCGTCGTTGACCGTGACCGGGTCGATCGCTTCGCTCATCCGTGCTTTGAAGACGGCGTTGACCGGGACGTTGGTCGCGCTCGCGGCCATGCTCCATTCCACGACGCTGGGCGAGGCGGTATCCGGACCGTTGCCGGTGCTGAATTGGCTGCTCCGGCTGACCACGGCGTTGCCGGCGTAGTCTTGGGGTTGATCCACCGTTAGCGTGACGTCGCTGTCCACCGGCCACGGTTCGTGCGGCAGGTAGCTGACTTGCCGGTTGCCGTCGCTGAAGCTGAGCGAGTAGCTACGCGCATCGTAGTTCGGCACTTGCGCCAGCGGCTGGTCGCCGTCGTCGCCGAGGAAGCTCAGCGGGCTGACCGCTTCGTCGAAGCGGATCGAGACGCGGTTGTTGATGCCGACTTGGCCGGCGCCGTCGATCGGACTGAGCGCCGTGACTTTCGGCGCGATGCTGTCCGCCGTGGCGCCGACTGCCGTCGCGAAGTACCAGAGGTAGTCGCTGTTGTAGGTCGATTCGGCGCCGCTGGCGTCTTTGACCCCGGCGCGGATGCCGATTTGATAGCCTTGGTTGGCTTGCAACGCGGCGTTGGGCACGAGCCTGACGACGCGGTTACCTTTCAGCAGGCTGACCGTGGTCGGTATTTCGGCGCCGTAGTAGTAGTTGCGCAGGACGAAGCGGCTGTTGTCGACCGTGGCCGGGTCTAGCGCTTCGTTGAATTGCAGCTCGATCGCCGGGTTCAGCGGCAGCGTGATGCCGTCGTCGGTGTTCAACGCCAGGACGTACGGGGTTTTCGTCGCCGGGTCTTCTTCGGTCCGGAACGAGGTGTAGAAGCTGTTCAGGGCATTGCCGCTCAGGTCTTGGGCGGTGCTGTCCAAGAATACTTCGATCCGCGCGTCTTTCGCCCAGGGCTGCGCCGGGGTGTAGACCAAGGTGCGGCCGTCGCCGATCAGTTGCAGGTTGCCGGTGATCAGGACGCCATTTTGCGAGACGTGCAGCGCGCCGGCCAGGCTGCTGGCTTTGAGCGCTTCGTTGCTGTACAGCACGATTTTGTTTTTGGACAGCACGTTGTAGGCGCCGTTGCCGGGTAAGGCGGTGGCGATGCTAGGCCGGCCGGTGTCGTTGGCCGCCGCGGTCGTGAAGACTTTGACGGTGTCGGCTAGCCGGTTGCCGCTGAGGTCTTTGATGTCGTCGGTCAGCAGGACGGTCACCAGGGCCGAGGCCGGCAGGTTGTAGTTGAGGGTGACGGTGCGGCTGTCGGCCGAGTAGCTGATCGACGGTCTGACGACGTCACCGTTGACGAACAAGCCGACGTTGTTGCTGACCGTGCTTTGGTTGAGCGATTCGGAGAAGGTCAGGACGATCGGGTTGTTGCCGTAAACGTCCATCGCGCCGTCGTTCGGGGTGATGGATAGCAGTTGCGGCGCGGTATTGTCGCCGCCGGTGCCGGTGGTGAAGTATTGGTAGCGGTAGCTGTTGCTGTTGCCGGCCAGATCGAGGACGCCGTTGACGGTGATGTTGATCTGGGTGTTGCCGGGCAGCGGGGTCAATGGGCTGAAGGTGACGACGTTGCCGCTTTGCGCGAAGCTGCCGGCCAGTTGGCCGCTATAGCCGCTGGCGCTGATGGCGATGCCGCTGTCCAGGGTGGTCGGGTCGATCGCTTCGCTGAAGCTGAAGGTGATCGGCGCGCTGGCGCTAACGCCGGTGGCGGCGTTGGCCGGGCTGATCGTTACCGTCGCGCCGGTGGTGTCGGCGCTGGCGCTGGCGCCGGTCGTGAAGTGGCTGGTTACGGTGCTCAGCCGGTTGCCGATATAGTCGTACAGGCCATCCAGCACGACGGTGTAGTCGCTGTTGATCGCCAGCGTGCTGCTCGGGGTGAAGGTGATGGTCCGGTTGTCGCTACCCAGGCTGGCGGTGCCGGCCACGTCGACGCCGCCGACGCTGAGCCGGACGCTGCCGGCGACGCTGAAGGCGCTGATCGGTTCGTCCAGCACGAAGCGCAGTTTGGCGTTGACCGCGATGCCGCTGGCGCCGTCAACGATGTTTTGACCGCTGACCAGCGGTACTTCCTGGTCGCTGGCGCTTCCGGTCCGGAAGTACCAGTTGGCGTAGTTGATCCGATTGCCGGCTTGGTCCGGTAGCGGTGCCCAGTTACTGATGTAAATATAATACTGCCGGTTGGCGGTCAACGCGGCGTTCGGCGTCAGCGTGACGGTTTTGCCGTCGGCGCTCAGCGCGTAGCTCGCGCTCGGCCGTTGCCCGGTCACCGCGTCGTACAGCGCGATCGTGTCGCTGTTCAATGCCAGCGGGTTGAGCCGTTCGGCAAAGGTGATCACCACCGGGCTGTTCAGGCCGATGCCGCTGGTGTTGTTGGCCGGGCTGTATTGCACCACACTGGTCGAGAGCAGGTCGGCACCCGCGCCGGTCGTGAAGCTTCTGTCCTGTGCCGTGCCCAGTACGTTGCCGCTCAGGTCTTCCACGCCTTCGACGTGCAGGCTGTAGCCGGTGTTCGCCAGCAGCGGTTGTTGCAACTTCAGCGTCAGGGTTTTCCGGTCGCCGCTCAGCTCGCGGGTCGTCGCGATCGCGTCGCCGCCCTTGCGCAGTTCCACTCCGCCCAAGCTCAAACCGCTCACCGGTTCGTCGAATTGCACTTGCAGCACTGCGTTCGTCGGGACGTCGAGTTGGTCGGCGACGATGCTGTAGCCGACGACGTTGGGCGCCAGGTTGTCCGCCGTCAGTGCCGCCGTGAAGTAGCGGCTCTGATAGGCGTTGTTGCCGTTCATGTCTTGAACGGAGTAGACGTAGAAGTAGTAGTTGCGCCCTACCGCCAAGGCTTGCGTCGGCACGAGGGTGAGCGTGCGGCCGTCGGTGCTCAGGTCGAGGCTCGCCGGGACGTGCTGGCCGGTGACGGTGTCGTACAGGTACAAACCGCCGTCGTTGACCGTGACCGGGTCGATCGCTTCGCTCATCCGTGCTTTGAAGACGGCGTTGACCGGGACGTTGGTCGCGCTCGCGGCCATGCTCCATTCCACGACGCTGGGCGAGGCGGTATCCGGACCGTTGCCGGTGCTGAATTGGCTGCTCCGGCTGACCACGGCGTTGCCGGCGTAGTCTTGGGGTTGATCCACCGTTAGCGTGACGTCGCTGTCCACCGGCCACGGTTCGTGCGGCAGGTAGCTGACTTGCCGGTTGCCGTCGCTGAAGCTGAGCGAGTAGCTACGCGCATCGTAGTTCGGCACTTGCGCCAGCGGCTGGTCGCCGTCGTCGCCGAGGAAGCTCAGCGGGCTGACCGCTTCGTCGAAGCGGATCGAGACGCGGTTGTTGATGCCGACTTGGCCGGCGCCGTCGATCGGACTGAGCGCCGTGACTTTCGGCGCGATGCTGTCCGCCGTGGCGCCGACTGCCGTCGCGAAGTACCAGAGGTAGTCGCTGTTGTAGGTCGATTCGGCGCCGCTGGCGTCTTTGACCCCGGCGCGGATGCCGATTTGATAGCCTTGGTTGGCTTGCAACGCGGCGTTGGGCACGAGCCTGACGACGCGGTTACCTTTCAGCAGGCTGACCGTGGTCGGTATTTCGGCGCCGTAGTAGTAGTTGCGCAGGACGAAGCGGCTGTTGTCGACCGTGGCCGGGTCTAGCGCTTCGTTGAATTGCAGCTCGATCGCCGGGTTCAGCGGCAGCGTGATGCCGTCGTCGGTGTTCAACGCCAGGACGTACGGGGTTTTCGTCGCCGGGTCTTCTTCGGTCCGGAACGAGGTGTAGAAGCTGTTCAGGGCATTGCCGCTCAGGTCTTGGGCGGTGCTGTCCAAGAATACTTCGATCCGCGCGTCTTTCGCCCAGGGCTGCGCCGGGGTGTAGACCAAGGTGCGGCCGTCGCCGATCAGTTGCAGGTTGCCGGTGATCAGGACGCCATTTTGCGAGACGTGCAGCGCGCCGGCCAGGCTGCTGGCTTTGAGCGCTTCGTTGCTGTACAGCACGATTTTGTTTTTGGACAGCACGTTGTAGGCGCCGTTGCCGGGTAAGGCGGTGGCGATGCTAGGCCGGCCGGTGTCGTTGGCCGCCGCGGTCGTGAAGACTTTGACGGTGTCGGCTAGCCGGTTGCCGCTGAGGTCTTTGATGTCGTCGGTCAGCAGGACGGTCACCAGGGCCGAGGCCGGCAGGTTGTAGTTGAGGGTGACGGTGCGGCTGTCGGCCGAGTAGCTGATCGACGGTCTGACGACGTCACCGTTGACGAACAAGCCGACGTTGTTGCTGACCGTGCTTTGGTTGAGCGATTCGGAGAAGGTCAGGACGATCGGGTTGTTGCCGTAAACGTCCATCGCGCCGTCGTTCGGGGTGATGGATAGCAGTTGCGGCGCGGTATTGTCGCCGCCGGTGCCGGTGGTGAAGTATTGGTAGCGGTAGCTGTTGCTGTTGCCGGCCAGATCGAGGACGCCGTTGACGGTGATGTTGATCTGGGTGTTGCCGGGCAGCGGGGTCAATGGGCTGAAGGTGACGACGTTGCCGCTTTGCGCGAAGCTGCCGGCCAGTTGGCCGCTATAGCCGCTGGCGCTGATGGCGATGCCGCTGTCCAGGGTGGTCGGGTCGATCGCTTCGCTGAAGCTGAAGGTGATCGGCGCGCTGGCGCTAACGCCGGTGGCGGCGTTGGCCGGGCTGATCGTTACCGTCGCGCCGGTGGTGTCGGCGCTGGCGCTGGCGCCGGTCGTGAAGTGGCTGGTTACGGTGCTCAGCCGGTTGCCGATATAGTCGTACAGGCCATCCAGCACGACGGTGTAGTCGCTGTTGATCGCCAGCGTGCTGCTCGGGGTGAAGGTGATGGTCCGGTTGTCGCTACCCAGGCTGGCGGTGCCGGCCACGTCGACGCCGCCGACGCTGAGCCGGACGCTGCCGGCGACGCTGAAGGCGCTGATCGGTTCGTCCAGCACGAAGCGCAGTTTGGCGTTGACCGCGATGCCGCTGGCGCCGTCAACGATGTTTTGACCGCTGACCAGCGGTACTTCCTGGTCGCTGGCGCTTCCGGTCCGGAAGTACCAGTTGGCGTAGTTGATCCGATTGCCGGCTTGGTCCGGTAGCGGTGCCCAGTTACTGATGTAAATATAATACTGCCGGTTGGCGGTCAACGCGGCGTTCGGCGTCAGCGTGACGGTTTTGCCGTCGGCGCTCAGCGCGTAGCTCGCGCTCGGCCGTTGCCCGGTCACCGCGTCGTACAGCGCGATCGTGTCGCTGTTCAATGCCAGCGGGTTGAGCCGTTCGGCAAAGGTGATCACCACCGGGCTGTTCAGGCCGATGCCGCTGGTGTTGTTGGCCGGGCTGTATTGCACCACACTGGTCGAGAGCAGGTCGGCACCCGCGCCGGTCGTGAAGCTTCTGTCCTGTGCCGTGCCCAGTACGTTGCCGCTCAGGTCTTCCACGCCTTCGACGTGCAGGCTGTAGCCGGTGTTCGCCAGCAGCGGTTGTTGCAACTTCAGCGTCAGGGTTTTCCGGTCGCCGCTCAGCTCGCGGGTCACCGCGATCGCGTCGCCGCCCTTGCGCAGTTCCACTCCACTCAGGCTCAAACCGCTCACCGGTTCGTCGAATTGCACTTGCAGCACTGCGTTCGTCGGGACGTCGAGTTGAGCTGCGCCGACGCTGAATCCAAGGATGCGTGGCCCATTCGCGTCTCGGTCAAACGAGGTCGTGAAGTAGTAATTGACGTAGCCCAGTGGGTTTCCGAACAAGTCCTTGATGGCGTTAGTGACGGCTATCCGGTGTTGCCGCCCAACCGCCAACGCGACGTTCGGAACGAAGGTCGCGCTTTGCCCGTCGCCGTTTAGCGTTACGACGCCGAGAATTTGTTGCCCCGTGACTTGATCGTAGAGTTGAACGCTTTGATCGTTAACGGTATCTCCATGCACCGGTTCGCTAAAGCGGATACCGACTACAACATTGACTGCTACGCCGGTACTGTTGGCGGCTGGGTCGATAGCCGCTACCGTGGGCGGCGTCGTATCGACAGTGTTTCCGGTTTTGTAATGGAACGAATAGGGAGTCGCGATCGGATTTCCCGCGCGATCGCGCACTCCAGCGACTACAACCTTATATTCGGTATAGTCCGCCAATAAATCGGAGGGCGTAAAAATCAGTTGCAAGCCGTCGCTCGACAATCGCACCTTCCCGGCAATCTTGGCGCCCCCTTCCAACAAACCTTGAAAAATGGTAATAGAATCGGCATTAATCGATTTGGCGGACAAAGGCTCGCCGAAGCTGACAATGATCGGATTGTTCTCCGGAATGTCGATCGATGCGTCGGCCGGCGACGTTCCGGACACCGTCGGCGGCGTTACGTCGGGATTCAAAGGATCGGTACCGTTTTGCACCTCGGTCCCGTCGGGAACGCCGTCGTCGTCGGAATCGGTATCGATCGGGTTGGTGTGCATGTCGACTTCGTCGCCGTCGGAAAGACCATCGTCGTCGGAATCGGTGTCGTTAACGTTCGAACCGTATACAGCTTCTTGTTCGTCGCTCAAGCCATCCCGGTCGGTATCCGCTTGCACGGTCAGCGTCAAACTGGTTGAGGTTTGTTGGTTTCCGCCGAAATCGGTTGCTTTGGCGACCACGGTTATCGTGTTGCCGACGGTGCCGAACGGCACGGTTACCGGGTACTGATAAGGCCGAGAGGTATCGGTGTAGACCGTCTGACCATCTACAATGAACGATACCGACTTCACTCCAATATCGTCATCGGCGGTCGCCGTCACGGTAACTTTTTTACCCTCGACAACAATGGTATCTTGCGGCGGCTCGCTGATTTCTATCGTCGGCGCGACGCCACCTTTGTCTTCGGTCAAACGGTATTGTCCGATCAATAACGTCGAGGTACCGTTCGCTTCGAAATCGGAGATTGAACTGGATGCGGTCAAGTAAACGTAGTTGGAATCCAGCGCGACGCCGGTGCCGTTGTAGTCGTTGAAATTTCTAAAGTCGACAGTGCCTTGAAACACCGCGGATTCCGGGTCTTCGATATTGACGTACGGGACTGAATTGACAAACAAGACTTCGGCGAAAAACGCAAAGCTATCGGTCAATTCAACGTCGTACGGATAAAACGCCGCATCGGAAGCCACGATGATAGGATTTGTTGGATCGCCTATATTGACTGCCTTGAAGCCGGAGGTATAGGCCGAGACATACGCGTAACCGTCCTTGACGGCAACGTCTTTTACCGGACCGATACTAAGGCTGCCTTTTTTAACAGGATTGGCTTTGTCGGTTACATCAATGATATGCAGCGAAGTTCCAGCGACCACGGCCACGATATTACCTTGCGCATCCACACCTTTAGCTTCGCCGAGTCCACCGAGAGAGCCAGCCGCGATCGGTTGTGCGGGTTTATGGACATCCACGATTTCCAGGCCACCGTTACCGTCGGCAACGTAGGCGAATTGGTTGTCGATTTTGACGTCTTGCGCGACGCCCGCCGTTTCGTAAGAGGCGAGTAGAAGAGGATTGGCCGGATCGCTGACGTCAATAATCTGCAAACCATCTTCGCCGTCGGCAAGATAAACCACGTTACCAACCACCCTGACGTCGATCGCGGTACCCGCAGTATCCAAACCGCCAACTATCGTCGGGCTGGCATGGTTGGCCACGTTAACGATTTGTAAGCCCTTGCTACCGGCGGCGACGTAAGCGAAATCGCCGGCCACATCGACATTGTTGGCATAACCGGGGATTGAAATCGACGATAGCGCGGTCGGGCTGAACGAACCGACGGTGACTGTGACGGTTTTTTCCAATCCGCCGTTACGAACCGTTAAATTCGCGGTTCCGGCCTGGCCTGCAAACAATAAACCGTCCTTGGCACCGAAGCTAACAACGCTCAAGTTGCTGGAGCTGTAACTAGTGCCGGTGGATTTAGCGGTAATGTCCTCAAGCGTGCCGTTTCCGCGCTTGCCGGACACTTTCACCTGTAAATTGGCCTCGTTATAAACCGTATTGAACGTCATCGTCGGATTAGCTGGCGCGACGATCAGCTCGACAAAACTGCGACCGCCGCCGTCAGTACCGTCGGTCGGGTTGTAACCAGCGAGGATTTCATCGTTGTCGTTGACGCCGTCGCCGTCGCTGTCGGCTTTCAGCGGATCGGTGGTGTAGCCGTTGGAGCCGGCGACTTCAATGCCGTCGCTTAAGCCGTCGCCGTCGGTATCCGCCAAACGGAAATTAGTACCCAACTGGTACTCGCGTTTGGTCGTCAAACCGTCGTTATCGGGGTCTTCTTGCGCGTCGAGAGGATCGTTCGGGTTCAAACCGTTGGCCAGCTCGAAATCGTCCGGCAGACCGTCGTTATCGGCATCTCCGGTCGTCGACACGCTGATGCGTTTGAAGGCGACGACTTCATCCTTGCGGGCAGTGATCAATACGCTACCGCTGGAGACCGCGGTAACCAAGCCTTCGGCGTTGACCGACACAATAGCCGGGTTGCTGGAACTATAGTTTGTACCGTTCGAGGAGGCGGTGACGTTTTTGACGGTACCGTCGCGGTAGGTTGCTTCAACCTTTAACTGCGCGGTTGCGCCTTGGCTGGAGAGAGTTTCGACTGTGGGTTCGCTGACCTTCAGGCTAACAGGGATGGGTTCAATATTCTCAAACGTGATGTCCGGCACGTTAACGATGCCGTTTTGGACAATATTGAAGTAATCGCTTTCTCCGGAGAAGGTGTCGCCCAGCTTGGTGCAAGTCGCCCTGGCTCTGACCCGGCCCATTTGCGAGGGCACGTTAGGCATCGACCAAGCACCATCCTTGCCGACCTGTACGGTTCGGTTGAGAATATTGACGACGCAGTTCTCATCCAGCACGTTGGCCGCCGATTGCCCGCTTCCAGCAAGCCCCAACAACAAGACCAACACATAAAAAGCTTTCATGACCTGAGTGTTCATCGTCTTTATCTCCCGATACCGCAGACGCTTCGAATATTACTTTTTTAAACTGTCGATCGCGGCGACGAAGGTTTCGAACGACTGCATGCCGTCGAAGC
The DNA here is from genome assembly GCF_050275925.1 of Methylomonas sp. MS20. Classification (NCBI taxonomy): domain Bacteria; kingdom Pseudomonadati; phylum Pseudomonadota; class Gammaproteobacteria; order Methylococcales; family Methylococcaceae; genus Methylomonas; species Methylomonas sp. MS20. Next base: position 402,534 of record NZ_CP189962.1, on the reverse strand, counting down.
GCCGGTAATCGACTAACTGTTTATCCTTGATCCGCCCAATTAAGAACGCAGGCGTACCGTTAACGCCCAAACGACTGCCAAGCGCGATGTCGTTCTGTACCTTTGTTAATTGCGCCGGGTCATCAAGACACTTCTTCAATGCGGATTCATCCAATTTGTGTTGTTGCGCAACGCCGGCAATTAATTCGTCGCTAGCCTGGCCGCGGGCCTCGAAAATTGCATCGTGCATCGCCCAGTATTGCTTCTGCTCGCCCGCGCAACGCGCGGCCAGCGAGGCCTTTTTGGCATGCGCGTGAAAATCCAGCGGGAAATCCTTCATAACGTATTTAACCTTGCCTTTATCGATATAACTTTCGCGCAGTTTGGGGAAAACGTTTTTGTAATGCTTTCCGCAAAATGGGCATTCGTAATCCGAAAACTCCAATATTGCTATGGGTGCATCGCTCTTTCCCAACGCCATTGCCTCGGTATCGGACAAGGAAACAGGTGCCACTTTAGGTTTGGCATCCGCTAATTTTTTCTCTAAATTAGCGACTTTTTCCTTTAGCCCACTAATTTCTTTGCGCATTTCCGAAATTTGCATAAAGATTTCGTCGGCGACCCAGTCATCCTTTGCCCAAACGAGTTCTGTTAATCCAAGCAAAAGAATCACAAGCACACTTAACTTATTCACCACGGTGTATCTACTTAAAATAGTCATTATTTCCTGTTCACGTAATACTCCATCAACTCCCCAAATGGATCGACAGTAAAAGTCTGGTATATCCCATTCTCAACCGGGACCTGTCTTTCGTACATCACGTATAGACACCTTAATCTCGTGACGCTGGTTTCATAAACGCCATATTTTTTAGGGAGCTCCGGCCTCAACGCACGTTGCTTTTCTACAATATCTATAATTTCAGATTCCGAAAGTCCTCTACCTGGGCAACTTAATTCCTGCGCCAAAACCGAATTCGAAAATAAAACAAACAAGACCAGAAAAATTTTATTCATCGCATCTCCAAGGTCATCGACCGCGCATGGCATCAACAATAACACCATTCTGATTCAGTTTAAAAACAATGTTTTTACCCGGACGCAAGGGGACCGCCGACTCAATTAAAATATAATAACAACCATGTCTGTTCAACGTATATTGACTTTCCGAAAAGGCTTTCGGCAAATCGCCTCTACTCCGTCTCTCGGCATTGACAATATCCACCACCTGTTCCTTTGATAATTCTAGAGCAGTACAGTTTGGCTCCGCGCAAGCCAGATCCACCATTAAAACTAGAATCGCCAAATTTATTATTTTCTGAAAAAACATTATGCGTTCCTCACAAAGTCATTAGAAACAGGTGGCGGGCGGAGTAAAGAAGCCATTGCCATATGAAATAGCTTCTTGAATCCAATGATCTACTACCGCTCTACAGGCATCCGGATCGGGACTCAAATTACATGAAGACCGAGCGTTGTCTAAGCACTGCTTTTCAGCCTTACTCGCTTCGCATTCGCCCTGAGCCTGGCTTACTTCCGGTTTGAAACCAGGCCAAGTTTTACAGTCCCCCCCAACACAATTAACGTGATCTTTATGCTTTCCTTCGTGGACAGCAACGCATTGCTGAGCGATTGCGTCACCGAGAACGTTCCCTCTACTAGGAAAATTACCGGGATACATACATAAAATTGGCGCACCTCGACAACAGGTCACCGTGCCAAGTAATGTTCCCGCCTGATAATCAGAGTCATTTTGTATATCCGGCTGAGTGCAACATTCGCCATCCGTGGGAGGAGGAACCTTACTGCCGTTGCTACAACTGGCACATGGCTCTCCAGCGATTGGTCCATCCGGCTTATTGCTTAGCTGGCAGTTTCCGCTACAAGTCTGGCATTCCGCGCTATATGCGCAGCCGCTCCCTCCCGGCTGACTGCCGCAATGCCACCCTGCCTTAATTACTCCCACGCCGTCATTGGATTTAATGATGCTGCCGTCGGTGCTGACCGTGCCGAGGCCGATCGCTACGAATTCTTCCAGGTCGTGGTCGTAGGAGTACATTTCCACTTGCGCGCCGGGTTTGTGGCCGTCGACGTTGGGCAGGGTCAGCCGGGCCGGCGGGTCGAATTTGGCCCCGACCGGTTGGATGGTGACAATAAACTGCGGCTGCATGCCGTTCGGCGGCGCCATCGGGATTTTGCTGGCGTTGACCGGCGTGACCGAGAGCTTCCCGGTCTTCTTGCCGTCCGGGAAGGTGACCGAGCCGCGTTTGATTTCCAACGCGAAGCCGGGTACGTCGGGCAGGGTCAGCGTGACGTCTTGGTCGCCGACGGTTTTGGCGTTGACGGTGTCGAGTTTGACCAGGTAGATCGGCGCGGACAGCGGGTTGTCGGCACCGGCGATCGTGACGAGGTTGAAGGCGAGCGTGGGCCATTCGCCTTCGGCGCTGGTGGTGCTGCCGTCGGCGACCAGGCGTACCGCGCCGACCGGGACTTCGCTGATTTTGAATTGGCCTTGGGCGTCGGTTTGTGCTTCGCGGGTGGTGCCGTCGACTCGGACGGTGACGTTCGGCAACGGGTGTTCTTGGTTGTCGAGCACGACGCCGCTGATGCTGGTTTGGCCGGCGTTGCCGGTTTTTAGCGCGGAGGCGGTGAAGCCGGCGTAGAGGCTGGTGCCAACCAGGGTGGCGGTGACGCGGTGGACGTCGAGGCCGTCTTCGCTGCCCAGCGTGAATTCGGCGGTGGCCCGCCCGTCGCTGTCGGTGGTGGCGGTCAGCGTGGTTTGGCCGTTTTGGAAGCGGCCGCTGCCTTGGGTGACTTTGAATTCTATTTGGGCGCCGGGCACGACGTTGGCGCCGTCGTCGACCACGGCGACGACGAAGGGTAGCGGCAGCGCTTGGCTGACCGCGCCGCGTTGGTTGTTGCCGCTGTTGACGGTGACTTTGCCGCCGGCCCCGACTGTGGCGCTGGCATAAAACAGGGCTTCGCCGTCGAAGCCGACCGAGGTGGCGCGGACCCGTTGGTTGCCGCTGCCGGCTCGGCTACCGAGTTTGAAGGCGGTGGCGGCGATGCCTTGGGCGTCGGTTTGAACCAGGACGCCTTGGCCTTGGTCGCTGTTGCCGGCGCCGACGATGCCGTCGCCTTCGGTGACGCGGAAGATCACGGGTTTGCCCGCGACCGCTTGGTTGGCGCCGTCCAGCAGTTTGACTTTGAGGGTTTGGGCCAGCACGCTGTTGATCTTGCCGCTTTGGTTTTGGCCGCCGAGCAGTTCGATGTGTTGCGGCGCCAGCGGTTGGTAGCTGACTTGCAGGCTGAGGCTGCTGGTGTTGCCGACGTTGTCGGCGGCGTCGATTTTGAGGGTGTTGGTGCCGACGGCGAGCGGGATGTTTTGGGCCAGGTAGCTGCGGTTGGCGATCGTGGCGGCGATGCCGTTGACTTTGACGTTGGCTTGGCCGGCGGCGACGGTGCCGCGTACGATGTCGTTGATCAGGCCGGACACGGCGATGTGGTCGGTGCGCACGGTGTCGCCATTTTTCGGCGATTCGACGGTCAGGTAGGGCGGGGTCATGTCCAGCGATAGCGAGATGGTGTCGCTGACGTCTTCGCCCTGGGCGTTGACCGCTCGGGCGGTGATGGTGTTGTGGCCTTCTTCCAGTGCGACGTCGGCTTGAAAGCTGCCGTTGCCGTGGGTGACCGGCGCGCCGTTCAGGGTGACTTGGGCGCTGGGGTCGTTGACGGTGCCTTTGACGGTTTGCGGGGTGTGGCCGACGGTCAAGAGCGTGGCCGGGCTGGTGATTTTGACGGCCAGGGCTGGGCTTTGCACCTGGCGTTCCAGCCGGGTCGTGAAGCTGAAGGTATTGGGGCCGCCGCCGGTGACGATGACCGAGACCAGACCGCCGCCGCCGGGCGTGAAGTCGTTGCCGAGATAGCCGGTCAGGTCGTAGTAGGCTTCGCCGGCCGCGGTGGTGCCGCTGGCGTTGCCGATAGCCACTTTCGCCGCCGGGCTCAGGCCGACGATGACCAGCCGGAACGGGCCTTTCAGGCTTTGGCCGCTGACGTTGTTCAGCGTCACCGCCACCGTCGCGTCCGCCGCACGTCGGTTGCGCACCGGGTTGGCTACCTTCACCGTCACTTGGCTGGTCGAGACAGGTTCCCAGTTCGCCGCCGCTTCCGCCGGGGGGGTGATCCAGCTAATTAAGACTACCGACAGAACCATTATAAAGTTAACCAATACGGAACCGCGAACTTGGCCAACTAACTTTCTCGATATCGTATTACTCAATACGTGCCAAAAAACCGACATCAGTACCCCCGAAAAATTCTAATCACTTGTCATTCCTCGCAACCTGCCTAAATAACTTCAAGCTAAATTAATGTCGCGGAAAGCATTATCAAATCCTGCGCTTTAAATCTAATTTCTTCGCTAAATTTTAGGACCTTGAAACCTTAAGAAGCCTCTGATTAATTCGTCATGTCGAATTTCAGCTTCAATCAATACCTTACACACCTGAATTTCTTGAAAAACTGCATTAGTCATAGACTCGTTAAGAGCCGGAAATACTGTTTCAATTAACCTTTTGATTGGTAGCACATACTTCTGAAACCGGCACTCTATCAATCTGTAATCCCATCCAACTGTACCAACCGTCCTGCCGGCGGGCATCTTCCAGTTTTGAAAAATTGCTGACTAAGAAAACGCTTTGTCCAATCGATTCAGGCCGAACATCAACCAGTGATCCGTTAGTCATCATTTGCTTCGTCCAAGTCATCAACTCCTTTCCCTCTGCATTCAGTAATCTGAATTCAGCAGTATCGGAAATTTTACCGTTTGGCTTTGTTCGCCTTGCGAACAGGTAATTATCATGACAAATTCCAGATATCTGCAAATGACTCCCGGCTTCGATTTCATCGAAGTCGAAATGCCAAATCAATTTGGCCTTCTCTCCAACACGATACAAGTACAAACTTGGCGGACTAGGGTTTCGCTTACGACTGACTATTTGTAGCGAGGGCTGAACATGCGTCGTCGATATAAACGACGCATGCTGCGCTAATCTCGGATCAACATCCAATCCTTCCACTTTTACGCTGTCCGCCGCAAACTTGTTATTAACTCTAAAAAGAAAGCTAGCTGCTTCATCCAAATTCTTTTTCGCCTTAGCTGCGATGTAGATCGTATCATTAGCCTCCGCAACATCCTCTATTCCGACGATCGGCAATTGGAGGTAGGCAAAATCCACGGACAATTGCTCATCGGAGCCATAGGCCTGGAAAACCAATTTTGAAGTTTTTTCCGCGTCAACCAAGGCAATATAACCGGTAGAAATGTGAAAAAGTTGCTTGACTGAATTACCGGCCTTAACACCGAACGGCTTCAAATTTACCGATTCAAGTTTTTGTTGCTTCGGACTGTATTTAAATATCTTGAGATCTTTTCCGTTCAGCAAAGGTATCAGATATCCGTCATCTCTCTTGACGATCTTGCCAACGACGGTTTTATCGGCCGCTCTCGCTTCCCATAAACTAATCGATTTACCGGCGCGGCTATCATAGATTAAATATTCGACGCTTTCGGCCTGGCCTGGAAGCGCTTTTGCCTTGCGGTGATCCAGATATTTTTTATACAGGATCGCAGGGGAATCCGCGTCCTCCGGAATCATTCGAATAAACTGTTGATCGATATTTGCCTGATACCTAGCAAATAATGACTCGAAGACTTTGACGTCTGCCGCCGCGAGTTCGACTCGCAGCATCACCGCCAGCACTAAAAAGATTCCCCAGCTAATCGTTTTCATGGCGCTTAGCAACACTCGCAATACTGAGTTTGCCGTTCTTCAAAAGCCGAGCTACCGAAATTGGCAACCCCGTCTTGATAGACCGGGCCGATACCACGACAACTCGCGTATTCCTCATCGTATTCCAGACATTGCGACGCCGTTGCATAAGGGCAGGGGAAGGGGTAGCCGGTATCGCAACTCGCGGTAATTCCGGCGCCCAAGGCGGCATCGCAAGTAGCTTGGCTGGAGCCGCAGGTTTGATAACAAATGTCGTGCAAATTGCACGGCAAGGTCTGGGTCGCGGCAGTCGCATTGGAAATCGTGCCCAACACGGTACCCCAGATCGGATTAGTCACGTACATGTCGTAATTCGTGGCGAACGGCAGGTTGTCCCAACTCTCCAAGTCGTCGGGCGAATTGGAGCAACCGTCGATTTCATGATTTCGTGTGGTGTTCTGCGTTTTTTGAGGGCACTTCGCCAAGCTTGCAAAATCGGCCGGCGTTTTCGGCACCGATTCACCTTGATAGCAACAGCGCGTTGTCGATTCCGGAAACTGACCATCAGGTTTGTTACCGATCGAGCCGTCGGATTGACATTGTTTACATTCCTCGGACGGCTTGTCGCTGGTATCCACGGTTGGAGACGGGCAAGCGGGCTTTTTACAATCGCCGGCAACATCAGCCGGAACGTCGCTCGGGTCGGCTTCCGAGGACTTGCAATCCTTGGGTTTCAAGCAATCGCCCGCCACGTTCGGCACCTTGGGTAAATCGACGATGACACAATTGCCCTCGCATTTTTGACATTCCCCCGGACTGGCCGCACACCCGCTCCCGCCCGGCTGACTCCCACAATGCCACCCTGCCTTAATTACTCCCACGCCGTCATTGGATTTAATGATGCTGCCGTCGGTGCTGACCGTGCCGAGGCCGATCGCTACGAATTCTTCCAGGTCGTGGTCGTAGGAGTACATTTCCACTTGCGCGCCGGGTTTGTGGCCGTCGACGTTGGGCAGGGTCAGCCGGGCCGGCGGGTCGAATTTGGCCCCGACCGGTTGGATGGTGACAATAAACTGCGGCTGCATGCCGTTCGGCGGCGCCATCGGGATTTTGCTGGCGTTGACCGGCGTGACCGAGAGCTTCCCGGTCTTCTTGCCGTCCGGGAAGGTGACCGAGCCGCGTTTGATTTCCAACGCGAAGCCGGGTACGTCGGGCAGGGTCAGCGTGACGTCTTGGTCGCCGACGGTTTTGGCGTTGACGGTGTCGAGTTTGACCAGGTAGATCGGCGCGGACAGCGGGTTGTCGGCACCGGCGATCGTGACGAGGTTGAAGGCGAGCGTGGGCCATTCGCCTTCGGCGCTGGTGGTGCTGCCGTCGGCGACCAGGCGTACCGCGCCGACCGGGACTTCGCTGATTTTGAATTGGCCTTGGGCGTCGGTTTGTGCTTCGCGGGTGGTGCCGTCGACTCGGACGGTGACGTTCGGCAACGGGTGTTCTTGGTTGTCGAGCACGACGCCGCTGATGCTGGTTTGGCCGGCGTTGCCGGTTTTTAGCGCGGAGGCGGTGAAGCCGGCGTAGAGGCTGGTGCCAACCAGGGTGGCGGTGACGCGGTGGACGTCGAGGCCGTCTTCGCTGCCCAGCGTGAATTCGGCGGTGGCCCGCCCGTCGCTGTCGGTGGTGGCGGTCAGCGTGGTTTGGCCGTTTTGGAAGCGGCCGCTGCCTTGGGTGACTTTGAATTCTATTTGGGCGCCGGGCACGACGTTGGCGCCGTCGTCGACCACGGCGACGACGAAGGGTAGCGGCAGCGCTTGGCTGACCGCGCCGCGTTGGTTGTTGCCGCTGTTGACGGTGACTTTGCCGCCGGCCCCGACTGTGGCGCTGGCATAAAACAGGGCTTCGCCGTCGAAGCCGACCGAGGTGGCGCGGACCCGTTGGTTGCCGCTGCCGGCTCGGCTACCGAGTTTGAAGGCGGTGGCGGCGATGCCTTGGGCGTCGGTTTGAACCAGGACGCCTTGGCCTTGGTCGCTGTTGCCGGCGCCGACGATGCCGTCGCCTTCGGTGACGCGGAAGATCACGGGTTTGCCCGCGACCGCTTGGTTGGCGCCGTCCAGCAGTTTGACTTTGAGGGTTTGGGCCAGCACGCTGTTGATCTTGCCGCTTTGGTTTTGGCCGCCGAGCAGTTCGATGTGTTGCGGCGCCAGCGGTTGGTAGCTGACTTGCAGGCTGAGGCTGCTGGTGTTGCCGACGTTGTCGGCGGCGTCGATTTTGAGGGTGTTGGTGCCGACGGCGAGCGGGATGTTTTGGGCCAGGTAGCTGCGGTTGGCGATCGTGGCGGCGATGCCGTTGACTTTGACGTTGGCTTGGCCGGCGGCGACGGTGCCGCGTACGATGTCGTTGATCAGGCCGGACACGGCGATGTGGTCGGTGCGCACGGTGTCGCCATTTTTCGGCGATTCGACGGTCAGGTAGGGCGGGGTCATGTCCAGCGATAGCGAGATGGTGTCGCTGACGTCTTCGCCCTGGGCGTTGACCGCTCGGGCGGTGATGGTGTTGTGGCCTTCTTCCAGTGCGACGTCGGCTTGAAAGCTGCCGTTGCCGTGGGTGACCGGCGCGCCGTTCAGGGTGACTTGGGCGCTGGGGTCGTTGACGGTGCCTTTGACGGTTTGCGGGGTGTGGCCGACGGTCAAGAGCGTGGCCGGGCTGGTGATTTTGACGGCCAGGGCTGGGCTTTGCACCTGGCGTTCCAGCCGGGTCGTGAAGCTGAAGGTATTGGGGCCGCCGCCGGTGACGATGACCGAGACCAGACCGCCGCCGCCGGGCGTGAAGTCGTTGCCGAGATAGCCGGTCAGGTCGTAGTAGGCTTCGCCGGCCGCGGTGGTGCCGCTGGCGTTGCCGATAGCCACTTTCGCCGCCGGGCTCAGGCCGACGATGACCAGCCGGAACGGGCCTTTCAGGCTTTGGCCGCTGACGTTGTTCAGCGTCACCGCCACCGTCGCGTCCGCCGCACGTCGGTTGCGCACCGGGTTGGCTACCTTCACCGTCACTTGGCTGGTCGAGACAGGTTCCCAGTTGGTCGCCGCGACGCTCAAAGCCGTTTTGGAAAAAAAAGACAGCACGAGCAAAGGCAACAACAGCCAGACTGCCGAATTTGCGGTCCTCGTCTCGCCTGACTTTAGAATCGGCGTATTTGGATCAAGCTCCACTTTCGACTTGATCGCTCGCTGGCTCGGCGACATCCCTCACTCCTTTTATAATTTTTATCGATCGCTTAGACACCCATTACAAGGGGAACCTTTGTCGTTTACGATTCGCGACCTTAGCCGTCTGAGAAGATTTATATCCGTAAAATCTTCCGACACTTCCCGCGAATATTGGCCGCCGAGTCTATCAGCGGCCAACACCTGAGGCAATTCAAACTTTCTAGATCAAATCAAGCGTTTCTGCGACGGCGGATAGAGGCAACCGCGAAACCGGCTAGTGCTGTGGCCTCGAATAAAACCGACGGCGGCACGGGTACCGGACTGGCTTCAAAACGCACGTTGTCTATGGCCGCCGAATAATCGAAACCATCGTTCTCGTCGTTAAACTCGAAGGAAAACGCGACGGATCGACCGATAAACGCCGACAGATCGAAAGCGATAGAGGTCACTCCAATGGTCGTCGAATCGATTGATGCGATCAACGCATCGCTGGCGCCCGTAATATCGTCCGCGTCGTATAAGGTAAGCGTCAAATTGTCGGTAAATCCGCTTGGGGTCTCCAGCGCATCAACGCCTAGCGAAGTGAAACTGACATCAAACTTTAACCAGTCGTTACCGGCACTAAGGATGATCGGTGAAGTAAAACTAAAACTACCGTCATCGCCTTGCACCAGACTGGCCGCGAACGGATTTGCGCCTTGTCCACCCGCTAAAACGGCGGCGCCGGCTTCCCATTGCGCACTCCCTCCGCTGGTCAATGCCGCCCAACCGGAGAGATCGTTGTCAAAACTGCCATTCACGATGGTGCCGGCCACCGCAGGGTTGGCGGAACTCAATGCCGCGAGTATTAAGCTTGAAAAGAATAGGCGTGTTTTCAGCATAGTCCTACATCCTGAATAAATTTGTTGAAGCCAATGGCACTCAATTTTCGTTCCATTCAAAATATTCCATAGAATAAATAATAACTTATATATTCAAACAGAGACGAAGACCATAACCATATAGAAAAAGTGTAAAAAAAACCAACAACTCCCTGCCACGGTAATGACTTACCGGCCGGAATCGACTTGGAGGTTATTCACCACTTCCGGTTTAATCCGCACCGGTAAAACCAGCGATGTCGAAGCCATTTCCACGATGGGCAGCTCGACTTGCTCATCCTTCAACGCCCAACGCGCATAACGGTTATTCAATTTGCGGTAATTGACGCCGGCCGTGATGGTTAGTGGCCCTTTAATGTCGTCCGGCACGTTGAATACGTAGCTCGTCACATCGGTACCGCCAGGCGGAATGATGCGCTTGAAACTGTCGCCGACCATGTTGAACAAGTCGTGGCGCCAAACCGCGTTGCCGATCCGATCGATTGGAATGGAGCGGTAAAAATACGCGGCCGGTTCGACATTGTTGCCGGCATCCAATTGTCCGGATTCGTAGACCGTCCGGCCCTGACCGTCTTTAACCAGAAAGTGTATCCACGCTTCGTTGATATCGGTAGTTCCACCGGGAAAGGCATGACCGACTTGGGCATTAGTCACCGCGACTTTCAAGGTCACGGCTTCGCCCAAGTAGCAATACGCCGGCGCCTCGGAAGACGCGATCAAGGCCGGGTCGACATGACGGGCGCTTTCAACGGCGTCACTACGATTCGGCTTGTCAATAGTGATCCTGACTTGATCGGCCGTCAAAAACCGACGCGTTCGCTCAAGTTGCGCCTGATTTCGAGTCACCCAGGGAATGGCCGTGTTGGCTCCGACGTTGAAATGGGTCTTGATCAATCCGCTGCTACTCGCGGAAGGGTCGCTACCCGGCTGTAACGGAAAATGGCAATCCTGACAGCGGCGTTGTTGCGCATGAGCGAAAGTCTGTCGGGTTTGGCCGGAATACGGTCCGTTCAGCCAAGCCGTGTAATCGTCCTGCATTTTCACCCAACCCCAGTTATTAAAATCCTTGTCCATAAACTGAGCATGGCACGTCGCACACATTTCCGGCGTCGACAACACATTTCTGGCCAAATCGGCCCTGTGCTGCTCGGGTTTCAAGCGAATCAGCAGATTATGCAAAAACACCGGCAGCGCTCGCTCGGCGCCGTTGAACAAATATGGTTGGGGCGGAGCGAATCGATAACTGGCGACGCCCTTTAGATGCTCAATGCGCTCGATGCCATGACAAGTCATGCAACTGACGCCTTCCTGCAGATGGCCTGGCGTATCAAGCTTACCGCCCGTGGTTAGTTGTCCGCTCAACAATGCCGCCGGCGCGTGGCAGCCTTCGCAATAGCGGGTGGCTTCCATGTTTTTGCGCTCTGAAAGCAGCTTGATATTGGTTTGGTAGGTTTTGTCGGAAGCGGCCTGGGAATGAATCGATGCCTTCCACTGTTCCGCGATCTCGCGATGACAACTGGCACACCGCTCGGAAGCCCCTATCCGCCGGGGATCGAAAAAACCGCCGGTACTGGTCTCGGTTTGACTGGGCCGAAAAGGATGTTCGCCGTAGCTGTAGAGATAAGGCTCGACGGCCGGCGCGTCCCGATAAGGGCTTGTGCGCCATTGATAAGCCGCGCTAGCCACCAGCACCGCTATCGCCGCGACAACCACCGAGCCGATGACCGCCTTTGTCATTCCGCCGATTAGCGAGGGAAATCGGCTGGGTTCGTTTCGTTTTCTGCGTTCCGGCAAAGACACCGCGTGAAACAACACATGTCCGAGCGTCATTAGCAACACACCGACCGACAAGCCTACGTGGGATTCGAAAATCCAGCGTCCGGCTTCCGACTGGCCTTGCCAAGCAATCTGAACTCCGGTCAGCGCAAGCGCCAAAAACAGCAGCGCGGTCAAGATGCCGGAAAACGCAATCCAGGAACGCCTGAGACCTATCGTGCGCCGAAAATGCAAGATCAAATATGGCGCCAGCAACGCCGCGACCACCAGGCCCAACAAGGTATGCAGCAAATACAGCCATTGCTCGGTTACCGAGAACCCAGGCCAGCACCAACTGATATATCCGCTCAACGCCAACACGGCCGTCACGGCGACCAAGGGCCGGGCGAAGCGGCGCTCGGCGATCATTTGGCTATTCGAAACGTTCATAAGCTTCCCCGCGTGGTGTTATCTGTACAGTATGTCCAGCGCAGCCTGATCACCGTTGCGCAGTAAAAACTCGACGGCCAGGAATCGAATTTCAGGGTCTTCGCTAGGATTGTCGGCGATTTTCCGCGCAAAGGCGACCAACGATTCCCCATCAAACGTCAACAACTTCTCTATTGCCGCGTGGCGTAACGGATCTTTTTTGGCCTGAGCCAGAGCAAACACGACATTCAGCGCATCCGGCTCGAAGACCGGCGTCAACCGCGCCAACACCGCCTGACGTAAGGATAAGGCCGTCGAACGGTCTGCTAACAGTTGCCCAGCAAGCCGACGGCTTTCGGCGTTCGAATCGGCGAGCAACAATACCGGGCAAAGCGCTTGAATTCGCATGTCGGAGTTGCCGCAAACCGATGCCAATGTCGCCGGCTTGCCGGCCATTGGAAACACCGCCGACAGCGCCTCTAGCAAGCGCGACGAATCTCCGGGCAAACCCTGCTCCATCCAGGCATCCACAGCCACTTCTCGCCAGTCCGAACTCTTCAAAATCGACTGGTACTCGTCGCGCGCCAGGTCGATTTTTCGCTTCAGAAGCTCGATGAGCGCCCATCGGCGAATCGACTCGTCCGGGTCGCGCCAGGCTTGTCGCAACAACTCGGTGTCGCGAGGGTTTTGAGTCGATAGCGCCGAGAAAGCCCTTGTGCGGATATCCGCTTCGGCGGCCCTGGTTTGAGCCACCAACCAAGCCGAACCCGCCGGGTCGGCCACATACCGCCAAATAGAAATCCAACGCGCGCGCAACGCGGTTTCAGTCGGCTTCGTTCGCCCGAAACTTTCTCGAACCAACGAATTGATTTCATCGGCATTAAATACCGCCGCTTCGTCGCCAAGCGCCAGCAAACATTCGAGCGTCGCCAACCGCTTGTCTTGCGCCAAGCCCGAGAAATCGCCACGTCCACCAATGTAATCCGACAATCTGCCGGCATTTTCCGTATCGCCCAATCGCTTCAAAGCTACGAACACATTGGCGACAACCTGTGATTCCTGCGTTTCATCGGTTAGTAGCTTAGCCAGTTTTGGACTAGCCTCGGTCTGCCTTATCAATCCCAAGGCGCGGACGAATTCCGCCCGGACAGAGGCATCACTGTCGCTCAAGCCGGCAAGCAAGGCATGCACACCCCGAAAGCGTTCAGCATTCGCCAAGGCCCGCGAGGCGGCGACGCGCACGCTCGGCTCGGCGTCCTCCAGCAGGCGAATCAAATACGGCACCGCCAAATACTTGCGGTAAACCACCGCCTCTTCTTCCTGAAAGAAATAGGCAAAGGTATCGGCGAGTGCGATTTTGACCTCGGCGCTCTCCCGCGAGAACGCCCTGAGCAGCCAGCGCACCGACGCTTCGTCCTCGAGACTTCGCAGGCCGGCGACCGCGGCGACCGCATTGGCTGGCTCGGAATCTTCCAGGGACTGGATCAGTAGGCCTAATCCCCGCCCATTGCCGGCCCGAGCCGCGATATCGATAGCCGCGCGTCGCACCGCTGGCTCCGGATCGCGCGCGCCGGCCGTCAATTCCGGCCAAATATCGGCTTCGGACTGGCGATGCTCTAGCAGGTGCAAATAGCGAATCCGCAGTTCCGGACGGTCGGCCCCCAATTTCAATCTCAGTTGCGGCCGCACCGGTGGACCGGATTGCGATCCGCCCAATGCGACGAGTTCGTCGCTCCCCTCGCGTATCAACCAATAACGATCGATAACGGTTGGATGCAGCGTCTGGCGAAGGCCGCTCGGCCACGCGATTTCCAATCTTTCGACCGCAGCGGTGTCTCCCAACCCAAACACCAAACGCTTGTCGCTATCGGACAAAAATCCTTCACCGCTAAGCACCGATTTGATTCGAACTCGTCCGGCCGCATACACACGGACGACCGCGCCGACTGCATCGCGGTTGGATTTTTCGCCGACCAATTTCAAGCCTAACCAATGCCGAGGCGGCGACTCGTTCGCTAAAAACTGGCCCAAATCGTTGTTATGACTGACGTAGACGTCGATATCCCCATCGTTGTCGAAGTCCGCAGCCACCGCGCCGCGCGCCGACTGAGCGTCTTTCAGAGCCAAACCCGCTTCGCTACCCGCGTCTACAAATTGACCGTTGCCGTCGTTTAGCCAAAGTTGTTTGGCTTGCCCTTGGCTGATTCGGGCGGTGTCGGGATCGGGCTCCAAATGTCCGGCGGCCAGAAGCAGGTCGTCAAACCCATCGTTATTGAAATCGTGAATCAACGGCGACCAACCGGACAGACTGAGATAGCGATTGGCGCCGATGCCGTTTTCCTTGGCCTTATCCTTAAAATGCTCGCTCCCATCCGCCGCCGTTTCCCGGATTAACGCAACCGTATTTTCACCGGCGGCGCTGGCCACCGCCAGATCGCCACGCCCATCGCCATCCAAGTCACCGGAGGCGATGCCGCGATTGCCCAACGCCGACCGCAAGCCCAAGGCTTGGCCTCCGGCTTCGAACCGCTCACCACTCCGGTTCAGATAAGCGCTGTTAGAGCCGGTGCCGCGATCGTTACTCACCAACAAATCCGGCCAACCATCGCTATCCAAATCTTGCCAGCTCACATCCAGGGTGCGGCCGTCGGCATCCCGAACTCCCGCAGCCTCGGCGATTTCCCGGAATTTAAAGCCGCCGTCATTCAAATACAGACGGTTGGGTAGCGCCGGATACAGACTAGCGTCGAACACGCCTTTTTTTTCGCCGACAAATTGGCTGTTGGCTTCGAAGGTTTTCTTACCTTTCTCGAAATCGACGAATTGGCCGACGTAGAGGTCCAACAGACCGTCGCGGTTAAAGTCGGCCGCCGCGGCCGACGTCGCCCACCCGTCGCCGGCAAACCCGGCATCGGCCGTCACGTCGACGAAACGCCCCGCGCCGCTATTGCGGTAGAGCAGGTTGCCGTCTTTGCCGGTCACCAATAAATCGGTGTTGCCATCGTTATCCAAATCAACCGCCAAACAGCCCATGCCCCAGATTGTCCTGACCAATCCGCTCTCTTCGGTGGCATTTCTAAAACGACCGCCTTCATTCAAAAAAAGCGCATTACCCTCGGCTTGTTGCCACCAATACGCTTTGCCGTAATAACGGGTTTGCCCGGAGCCGTTCACCAGAAACAAGTCCACATAGCCGTCGTTATTAAAATCCGCCGCGCACGCTCCCGAACCTAAAGACTCGTCGATGCCGGCCAGATGTTCGTCGCCTTGTTGATGGGAAAACATTAATCCCGACTCCCAGGTCCGATCGGCGAACGTCGCCGCCGACGGATGCGCCGCCTTGACCAACTTAGACGTCGGTATGGCCTCGGCCCGGAATGGAAAGCCATCCGGTATGTCGACCGGCGTCAAAAAGATCACCGCGCCTAGCAACGCCACCAATAAAACGGTACAAAATACATCGAGCGGCGTCAAAACTGAGCGGACTGGCATGGGGCAACTCTCGGTCGATGGAGATGGGGGTGAGGTTCAACGCTACTATCGCAACCGAATGAAACATCCTAAGAGCTCCGGCCGATAAAGACCGATAAAATCTAACCTAACCGGACCGAAAAAGAAATGAAGTTACTCACCCGTCCGCGGACGCTTGTACCAGAAGCGCCGACGAATAGACGATGGAATATCAAAAACGCTTGACGGCCGACTGAACCACTCGCCGGTTACCGAAACCCCAATACCAAGGGCTTATGCCATCCAATTTATCCGCGCCGATCTCCATTACGACTCTCCGCGATCTCAGCCAGCAATTCAATACCACGGGCCGTATCGAAGCGATCATCTTACGCCCGTTGCGCCGGGAACCGGCGCTATCGGTCGGCGAGGCCATCGCCGAACCGGGACGAGGCTTGCTCGGCGACCACCGCGCTACCCGCCGGCAGGCATCGAAGCGCGAATTGACGTTGTTCCAAGCCGAACACTTGCCTCTCGTTGCCAACTGGTGTGGTCTTGCGACATTGAACCCGATTCGCTTGCGGCGAAATCTGCTGGTGTCCGGCATAAATCTGATCGGAATGCGCTCACTGTTTCCGGGTGTCTGGTTGGAATGGGCGATAGGCGAGGAAGTTCGCATGCAAGTGACCGGTCCTTGCGATCCTTGTTCAAAGATAGCGGCCGAGTTGGGCATGGGGAGTTATAACGCGCTGCGAGGGCATGGCGGCGTCACGGCGCGGATCTTGACGGGCGGCAAAATTCGCGTCGGCGATTCGGTTAACTTGATCCAGGTGCGGACCGAATCGGCGAATCAATAAATTCGGCTAGACGTTCGCGCCCAACTACGTCAAGCTCGTTGCCGCTGTAAGGCTTGCGCGGTCTTGCCGAATAGTTGCAGTACCGGCCCGGCGCCGGCAATCGCAACCGCATCGACCAGACAATACCAAGCCGCGACGCCGCTGGGCGGATTACCTTGGGGCAAATGCGAGGCCGGGTCGATCTCGGCCCAAGCCCAGGTGCCCGCGCCGGTACCGACAATTTCCAGCCATGAGGTAATAAAGAACGCGCCGAGATAAACCATCGGCGAGCGACCTTTAAACAGATAAGCTAAAAACACCAAAAACAGCACTGCGCCGATGATGTCCAGCCGTACCAAGCCGCTCAGACCGACCGCCGCCCAACCGCCGCAAGCAGCGACCACCAACACGGCGATCCGACGAGCGTGGCGTTGAAACAATCCGGAGCGCCCCAAAGCCACGGCAGTCAAGTAGACCAGACCGTGCCCGGCCGGCACGTAAGCCGGTACGTTGCCGAAACGGTAGATGTAGCCCTTCATGTAGACCGACGCGAAATATTCGCCAATCACCGCAAACGTCACGGCGACCGCAACCTGGGTCCGCACGTATTTACATTCGCCGCGCAACCAGGCAAACAAAAACAGCCAGCCGAAAAACGCCAGTAGATATTGCATGAATTGCGGCGCGAAGCCATCGGTGGTCAGACAGATCGTGGTAGTCACGAACGTGAATGCGGCGATCTGGTAGTCGCGCGAGCGGTGTTCAGCCTGACAGTCGACCGACGGAAAATGAGGGAGCGAGAAAAAACTCATAGGCGATCAAACGAAAACGTAAGCCACGGCAATATAGCGCAGCACTTTACCGAAAAATATCGCGGTCAGCGAGGCCAAAAAGGATAACCTCAACCAGCCGGCGGCAAAACACAGGCCATCGCCAATTAAAGGCAACCAAGAAAGCAGCAAGGCCCAAGCCCCCCAGCGCCGGATCGTTTGCAACGATCTTTGCCGATCTTTGACCAGGGATTCAGCCGGGTATTTTTGCGCCCCCCACTGTCCTAGCCACCAGGTGGTCAGCGCCCCCAGGGTATTACCGACACTCGCGATCGCTACCAGCTCTAGCACCGAGTGGCCGTGCCGGCTTACCAAATAGGCCAGCACCGCTTCGGATCCGCCCGGCGCGACGGTCGAGGAGATAAAGGCGCTGGCGAATAAACCGATCAGGCCCCAGGATTCGAACGGCATGGTGTTTTGTCCCGCAAAAAAGCCCCTGAAACCGCAAGTTTCAGGGGCTTGATAAGTAACGAATTATTTATCGGGGAGCGGAATCGCTTTTTTGCCACCGACCAATTTGATCAATTTAGCGATAAACTCTATCGCGACACTCACTAAATGAGCGGCTTGCTCAATCAATGTCGCGACGATTTCGCCGGCCGACATGCCTTTAAAGCGCTTGACCAGCCAGGGGGCCAATACCAGACCGATTGCCAAGCCGATCACGGAGCCGCCGGAGATAAAGCCGGGCTCCGGAGCGGGCGCGGCGACTGGCGCGGCAGGCTGTGCCGGCGGCTGAGCGAGGGCAACCGGCGTCACAGGAGCGTCGACTTTAGGATCGTAAACCTTTCCGCTGTAATCGTCCGGAAACACCGCTGGCGTCACGCCGGGAATACTCGGCAAATCTTCACTGCCCTTGCCGACTTTCAACTGGCCCTTCATGCCTTTTTCCATATGCTGGGCAATGTCGCAATGCACCAGATAGGTTTTATCGCCGGGCGGCAAAATCAAAGTGCCGGACACTTTACCGGGACCACTGACCTCCAGGTGAAACATGCCTTTCGGGTACAAATACTTAGGCAGACCGTGCATCATCCATTGATGGCGAATTTGGTCCTCATTGATGAAGTGAACGGTGAGTTTGGTACAAGGCTCGAAGTGAAACTCCTGCTGATCGAACGCGTACATCGTTCCAGGAAATTTCTCCGAATACTTGTGCCCAGCCCGAACCGTAATTTCTTTGGTAGCGGCGATTTTTTCGCAGCCGCCGGGCAGTGTATCGGTGTTTTGTCCCATCACCATGGCGCCCTCCATGTCCATCAGATGCCCGTCGCCGTGATTCATCATCTGGTTGTGATCCTCGATCTCGACCGCGCGGGCCGAGGATAGCGAGAGTAGGCAGATTAACGGGGCTAGGAATGCGAGTTTGTTCTTTTCGAACATGGCGGGTTTACCTCTGAGGGGCGAATCTTAATACTGTCCATCTACTGTTCCGACGCGGGCATACACGTGTGTGTAATGCCCAAGCCATTCCGCCGCGTAGCACCGACGGAATGGCGGATACCGCAAGCCTTAAAACTCCTTGGCTTTACCCAACAATCCGTCGATTTGACGTTTGAAACCGGCGTTGGACAGATAAAGAATGTACAGACCGGCAAACAAAACCAAAGCGTACAACCCCATGCTACCTTTGCTAGTCGGTTGACCTGCTCCAGCCTTAAAGCCCATGTGTGCGTCCAAACGCTCGCCGTTATCTTGCAGCAGCGTGATATGAATCAGGTATTTGCCTTGCTCGGGCACGCCCTGCGGCAACGACAGAACGACGGTACCGGATTTGTGTTTCTCGGCGCCCTGGAAAAACACCCGTTTGCCTTCCGGCTCCTTGGTGACTTCGAATTCCACCGCCATACCGCGATAGCGTTGATCTTGATAGTCAAATACCAATTGAGTCAACGTAGCAGTATCGGGGATATTGCCGCAGAATTCTTCGGCGGGATAAGCTTGGGGCTGATAGGCTGTGTAGTGGATCCAGTGGTCTTTCTCCAGCTCGAATTTACATTGGTCCGTATCGGTACCGGCCGCGCCACCGTGCGCCCAAAGCGCGGAGGAAAAAAACAGACCCCACAATACCAACAAGCCTTTTCTAACTATGCGTGAGTTTCTCATATACACCCTTCCCGTGTTCTAATATCATTTTTTATTATGATTCATGCACTTATGCACGAATATCGTTAAAGCCGCCGTGCAAGAAATCCGCTCGAATCGGCCTTAAACCGGCGCTAACTCTAGCACATCACCCTATCCAAAGAAAGGCAATAGTTGGCGACCGGCTATGTTCAATTTTTTTTGTCAGCAATCAAAGACAATCTTTATAATGGGGTTATGAATTCTCTCCCAAACTGCGCCGATCTGTTCTGATCAGCTGAAAGAATCTCTCATCCTGTCTCACTAATATATGTCCAAACTAATCGAATCCGCCGAATGGAAAGCCGTCAAACAACACCACCAACAAATTGCCGGCAAATTTTGCATGAAGGATGCGTTCGACAAGGATAAACATCGCTTCGACAACTTCTCGGTGACCTTCAATGATTTACTGTTTGATTACTCCAAGAATCTCATCACCGAGGAAACGCTGCCGCTGTTGATTCAGCTTGCGGAACGCGCCAAGCTGAAGGAAAAAACCGAGGCGATGTTCTCCGGCTCCATCATTAATACCACGGAAAAACGCGCTGTCTTGCATACCGCGCTACGAAATCGCAGCAACACGCCGGTTTATTTTCGCGGCGAGGACGTCATGCCCGAAATCAACGCCGTGTTGTCGCGCATGCGGGTATTCACCGAACAAGTCCGTTCCGGCGCCTGGACCGGCTATACCGGCAAGGCGATTACCGACATCGTCAATATCGGCATTGGCGGCTCCGATTTGGGGCCGAAAATGGTCGATACCGCGCTAACTCCCTACGGTAAGGAGGGCTTGAAAGCCCACTTCGTTTCGAATGTCGACCAGACCGACATCGTCGAAACCCTGGCGCCGCTAAACCCGGAAACCACCCTGTTTTTGATTTCATCCAAAACCTTCACGACCCAGGAAACCATGACCAACGCACGTTCGGCGCGCAACTGGTTTCTCAAAACCGCGCGGGACCCCGGACACATGGCCAAACACTTCATTGCGATTTCCACCAACGAAGAAAAGGTCAAGGAATTCGGCATCGACCCGCGGAATATGTACGAATTCTGGGACTGGGTCGGCGGCCGCTATTCGCTGTGGTCGGTGATCGGCATGTCGGTCGCGTTGTACATCGGGATGGACAACTTCGAGGAGCTGTTGATGGGCGCGCACTTGGCCGACCAACATTTTCGTACCGCGCCCTATCAGCAAAATATCCCGGTCATCATGGGCCTACTTGGGATTTGGTATAACAACTTCTTCGAAGCCGAAACCTACGCAATCCTACCGTATGCGCAATCGCTAAAATACTTCGCCGACTATTTCCAGCAGGGCGACATGGAAAGCAACGGCAAGAGCGCGACGGTCAATGGCGACAAAGTCGAT
Organism: Methylomonas sp. MS20; assembly: GCF_050275925.1. Taxonomy (NCBI): domain Bacteria; kingdom Pseudomonadati; phylum Pseudomonadota; class Gammaproteobacteria; order Methylococcales; family Methylococcaceae; genus Methylomonas; species Methylomonas sp. MS20. The sequence goes on along the minus strand of NZ_CP189962.1, from coordinate 381,904 downwards.
TACAACACCGGCCCCATCATCTGGGGCCAGCCCGGCACCAACGGTCAGCATGCGTTTTTTCAGTTGATCCACCAAGGCACCAAACTGATACCCGGCGACTTTTTGGCGGCGGCTCAGAGCCAGTACGATTTGCCGGATCATCACGACATCCTGATTTCCAATTTCCTGGCGCAGGCCGAAGCGCTAATGCGCGGCAAGACCGAAGCCGAAGTCCGTAACGACCTAAGTCACGAACCTAATCTGGACGACGCGCTGATTGCCTCGAAAATTTTCGAAGGCAATAAACCGTCCAATGCCTTTTTATTCAAAAAGCTGACGCCGAGAACGCTAGGGATGCTGATCGCGTTTTACGAACACAAAATCTTTGTGCAAGGCGTGATCTGGAACATCAATTCGTTCGACCAGATGGGCGTGGAACTCGGCAAAGTGCTGGCTCGCGCCATTCTTCCGCAATTGAAGAATGAGGATGTCATCGACGACCACGACTCTTCTACCAATGGTTTGATCAACGCTTACAAACGCTTACGGAAAGCTTGATACAAAAAGGCTCGCCAAACTGGCGAGCCTTAGATCCTCAACCGACGCCGCAATTTACCGATACCAATCGCGCAACCGATAGGGTTCGTTGCGGCAAGTCAACTGGTTGGCGCAACGCTACTCCAGAACCTCCGCCGTTCGTCGCCCGATGCCGAAGCTCTCCAACACCATCAAGCCAACGCCGACGCAGATCGCCGAATCCGCAATATTAAAGACGGGCCAGTGCCAATCCCGGTAAAAAACATCGAGAAAATCGATCACATAACCATAGGCCACTCGGTCTATGAGGTTGCCTATCGCGCCGCCCAACACCAGCGACAAGGCCCAGGCCATCATGGTTTCGTGCCGTTTCAGCCTGTACAGCCAAATGCCGATAATACCGCTCATCACTACCGCCAGTCCGGCGAACAGCCAGCGCTGCCATCCCCCGACCTGGGCCAGAAAACTGAACGCGGCGCCGGTATTGCGGGCGTAAGTCAAATTGAAATTCGGCAACAGCGGAATTGATTCGTAGAGCTGAAAGTGGGCGTCGATCGCCAGTTTGCTGGCCTGATCGAGCACCAACACCAATACGGAAACCCATAACCACTTAAGCATACAATCGCGTCTCGCCTACGCCCGCCACGTTCTCGACGCACCGGCCGCACAACTCCGGATGCTCCGGATGTTCGCCGATGTCGTAGCGCTGATGCCAGCAGCGCACGCATTTTTGTTGTTCGGAGACGCTGACCTTGACCTTCAAGCCGTCGATGTCGGTTGCGACCGCATCGTCCGGGCAGAATCGCATATCGGAAACGCCGGCGTTCGACGTAATGAAGATGAAGTGCAGCTCCTTGCCCAGCTTGTTCAATTCCGCGCCGTAGACCTCGTCGCAGTAAAGTTCGACTTCGGCATTCAACGACGCGCCAATCGCCCCGTCTTTACGCAGGGCTTCCAGTTCCTTGGAAACCGCCGCGCGCACCGCCATGACCTTCTCCCAAGTGTCGCGATTGATCGTGGCATCGGCCTCCAACGGGAACAGGCCTTGGTACCAGGTTTCCATAAATACCGATTCGCCTCGCTGGCCGGGAATGACAGACCAGATTTCGTCGGCGGTATAGCTGGTAATGGGTGCCAGCCAGCGTACCAACGCCTCCACCACGTGATACATCGCAGTTTGGCCGGAGCGGCGCGCCAGACAATCTTCCCTAGCGGTGTATTGCCTATCCTTGACGATGTCTAGATAGAAGCCACCCAAGTCTATGCTGCAAAAATTCAGCACTTTTTGATAGATCACCTGGAATTGGTAGCTGTCGTAAGCGGCCTTGATTTCTTCCTGCAACTGCCAGGCCTTGTCGACTACCCAACGGTCCAGCGCCAGCAAGTCATCCTTGGCGACCAGATGATGCGCGGGATCGAAGCCGTCCAGATTTGCCAGCAAAAAGCGCGCGGTATTGCGCAAGCGGCGATAGGCGTCGGAAGTGCGTTTCAAGATTTCGTCGGAGACCGACATTTCGTAGCGGTAGTCGGTACTGGCCACCCAAAGCCGCAACACGTCGGCGCCCAGCGATTTCATCACCGTTTGCGGCAGCACCACGTTGCCCTTGGATTTGGACATTTTCTTGCCTTCGGCATCGACCGTGAAGCCGTGGGTCAACACTTCCTTATACGGCGCGACGTCGTTCATCGCCACCGAGGCCATCAGCGACGACTGGAACCAACCGCGATGTTGGTCCGAGCCTTCCAGATACAAATCGGCCGGAAATTTCAGTTGCTCGCGGCGTTCCAACACGGCGGCGTGGGTCACGCCGGAGTCGAACCAGACATCCAACGTGTCAGCGACTTTTTCGTAGTCTTCCGCTTCGGCACCCAATAACTCAGCCGCATCCAGCTCGAACCAGGCATCAATGCCGTGTTGTTCGATACGCTGCGCGACTCGTTCGATCAATTCGGCACTGCGCGGATGCAGCTCGCCGCTTTCTTTATGCACAAAAAAGGCAATCGGCACACCCCAGGTGCGCTGGCGCGAGACGCACCAGTCCGGGCGATTCGAAATCATCGCCTCGATGCGTGCCTGGCCCCAATCCGGCACCCAATCGACGCGCTTGACTTCGTTCAATGCAGTGTCGCGCAGACCATTTTGGTTCATCGAAATAAACCATTGCGGCGTGGCGCGGAAGATGATCGGGGTTTTGTGCCGCCAGCAATGCGGGTAGCTGTGTAGCAAGGCATGGTGGTGCAACAGCTTTCCGCGTTCGCGCAACACGTCCAGTACTTTGTCGTTGGCACTGAATACGTGTAGGCCGGCGAATAACTCGGTACCGGGCAGAAACACGCCGTTACCGCCGACCGGATTATCGACCGGCAGGTCGTATTTCATGCCGACCACGTAGTCTTCCTGGCCGTGGCCGGGCGCGGTATGCACGGCGCCGGTACCGGCATCGGTGGTGACGTGTTCGCCGAGGATGATAGGCACTTGCCGGTCATAGAACGGATGCTCCAACAACAAGCCTTCCAGCGCGTTGCCCTTGCAGTAGCCGACGATGTGGTGCTCGCCGATACCGTAACGCAACACGGCGTCTTTCAACAAGGCCTCGGCCAATAGCAGCCGCTCGGTCTGGCCGTCGATCTCGCATTGCACCACGGCGTATTCCAGCTCCGGATTCAAGGCCACGGCCTGGTTGGCGGGCAAGGTCCACGGCGTGGTGGTCCAGATCACCACCGACAGCGGGCCTTTACCTTCGCGGTCGCCGGCGTGATGGCATTTTTCCATGAAGGCATGCTCGTCGACGACGGCAAAGCGCACATCGATCGCCGGCGAGTGCTTGTCCTCGTATTCGACTTCCGCCTCGGCGAGCGCCGAGCCGCAATCGGTACACCAGTGCACCGGCTTGAAACCCTTGCTGAGATGACCCTTGGCGGCGATGCGACCCAAGGCGCGGACGATGTCGGCCTCGAAGGCGAAATCCATCGTCAGATAGGGATTGTCCCAATCGCCCAATACCCCGAGACGAATGAACTCTTCTTTTTGAATGCCAACCTGTTTCTTGGCGTAAGCGCGGCATTCCTTGCGAAATTCGGCCGGCGAAACCTTGACGCCGGCCTTGCCGACCGACTTTTCAACCATCAATTCGATAGGCAAACCATGGCAGTCCCAACCCGGCACATAGGGTGCATCGAAACCGGCCAGGGTCTTCGATTTGACGATGATATCTTTCAGGACCTTATTGACGGCATGACCGATGTGGATCGCGCCGTTGGCGTAAGGGGGGCCGTCGTGCAACACGAACTTGGGCCGGCCGGCGCAAACCTCGCGAATTTTTTGATACAGCTGGTTTTCGTTCCACTGTTTCAGCATCTCCGGCTCGCGCTGGGCCAGATTGGCTTTCATCGCGAACTCGGTCTTGGGGAGGTTCAGGGTTTGTTTGTAGTCCATGCTCGTATCTGGATGGGCGAATCGACGCCGAGCGAGCGAAAAGCGCCGGTATCGATTAGCCTGATGAATTAAATGGCATAATTGAACGAGCGATTCTAGCATCATTAACTGACCGCTAGAAAGCGTGGACTGCGGTTATCCAGCCGAATGACGGCCGGAATCCGACGGGCGCTATCCGCTTGACGCGGATGTCAAAGAGAGAGTCGTGTCAGACCCTGTGTCGCAACCAGTACAGCCAGTAGACGCCCGCAATCAAGGCGCTGACGGCGACCGCGGTAAACGGATGGTCGTAATCCAAAAGGTTGGACATTCGCAATGCGGCGGAATCCCCCGTTATCGCGATGGCGGATTCGGCAAACTGCGCCACAATAAAGGCCATACCGAAATAAATCATGGTCCAAAAGTGAGTGCTTTTTGGCATAATGAACCCCCTTCTCGTTATTATAATTTTGATTCGCTATTATATTAGCGCTAATTTCGGTTTTTGCAAGTCACTTCCCTACACCTGCGGCAAGGAGTCGAGATGTCCAACAAACCCGCCCTCACCTCGGTCGCCATTCACCCACTGATCGCCAAACGCTGGAGTCCCAGGGCTTTCGCCCCGGATCGTCCGGTATCGGCCGAAGACCTGACCGCGTTACTGGAAGCCGCGCGCTGGGCGCCCTCCTGCTTCAACGATCAACCCTGGCGCTTCGTGGTTTGCGACAAATCCACCCACCCGGACGCTTGGGCGCGGGCTTTGGAAATCATCAACGACAAAAATCGGCTATGGGCCCGCCACGCGCCGGTACTAATCCTATCGGTCGCGATGGCGAACTTCAACCACAACGGCCAAGCCAACCGTTGGGCGATGTACGATACCGGGGCGGCGGCCTTAAACCTATGCCTGCAAGCCGGTGCGCTGGGCCTGGCGAGCCATCAAATGGGCGGTTTCGACGCGGCGGCGGCCCGGCAAGCTTTCGGCCTACCCGAGCAATGCACGCCGATGGCGATGCTGGCGATCGGTTATCAAGCGGACGCCGAGGAACTTCCCGAGGAATTTCGAACGGCCGAACTGGCGGTTCGGAGCCGCGCTGAACTGCGGCAACGTGCATACTTCGGCCACTGGGACGAATAATCCCGGCGCCAGGCAGGTAAAATCGCCGTTCGAAGAATCTCTTGAAACCTCAAGGATTTCGCGCGTCCAGACCAAGCGCGCGTCTAGCCGCCTTATGTCGCGCGTCGCAGGGAGCGCCATATCGTCGTCGCCGGAGCCCATGCCATGAAACATTCTAGAAGCTCTTACGCCCGCAGCCTGATAGAAGCCAGTTTGGACCCCTTGGTAACGATTAGCGCCGACGGCAAAATCATGGATGTAAACCGAGCTACCGAAAAAGTCACCGGCGTCCCACGAAAAGCCCTGATCGGCAGCGATTTTTCCAATTACTTCACCGAGCCACAGAGAGCCCGAGACGGTTATCAGCTGGCCTTCTCGCAAGGCACGGTGATGGACTACCCGCTAGCAATCTGCCACGCCTCCGGCAAAATCACCGAGGTGCTCTATAACGCGTCGGTATACCGGGACGAGGAAGGCAATGTTGCCGGCCTATTCGCGGCGGCGCGCGACATCACCGCGCTGAAAAAAGCCCAACGGGAACTCGAATCGGCGATCGCCCAAATGCAATTGATTCGGGAAATGACGGACTTGTTGCAGAGCTGCCAGAAAACGGACGAAGCCTACCCGATTATCAAAACGGCGCTGGTCGCACTGTTTCCCAACACCGAAGGCGGGGTTTACATCATGGAACCGCAATCCCGCGCACTGACTCTGGTGGATCAATGGGGCCGGACGGACTTGGAAAAACTGTTCATGCCGAACGATTGCTGGGGCATGCGGCGCGGGCGAATTCATATCGCCGGCGACGGACGCGCCATCAATCCAATTTGCCGGCACGTTAAGCAAACGACCGCCGCTTATATTTGCATTCCGCTACTGGCCCACTCTCACGGATTAGGCCTGATTCACATCGAGTACCACTTAGGCGGTATGGACCCGGAAGAAATTCAGCGCAAATTCTCGATTGCCGAAACCGCGGCCGACAGCGCCCGTCTGGCGCTCGCCAATCTGACCTTGCGCGAGGAATTGCATGCGCTATCGATACGGGATCCGTTGACCGGACTGTTCAATCGCCGTTTTCTAGAAGAAGCAGTGGATCGGGAGCTGGTCCGTATGCACCGAGCCGACCAAACGCTGGCAATCGCCATACTGGACATCGATCACTTCAAGAGGCTGAACGACACTTACGGACACGACACCGGCGACGAGGTATTAAGGCAAGTCGCGCAATTGATGAGTCGCTTCCGGCGCGGCAACGACATCGTCTGCCGATACGGCGGCGAGGAATTCGTCATCGTCATGACCGAAATCGCCGTGGACGCCGCCGTCGAACGCCTGAATTCGCTACGGTCGGCGGTGGAAAGCCTGTCTTACAAAACCGAAACCGGGACCAGAACGAGCGTCACGGCCTCGATCGGTATGTCGCTCTATCCAGAGCACGGCGATAACCGCCTGGATTTGATTACCCGCGCGGATCAGGCCCTGTATCTGGCCAAAAACGGCGGCCGCAACCGGGTTGTCGTCGCGGATTGACGCAAAGTACTCAATGCTCCGCGCCGACGCGCGGCGGGTAGGCAAACGGTTTGGCCAGCGGCTCGCCGACAAAAATACCTTGACCGGGTTGCGCGACGCTCTTCCAATAAGCCTCGATCAGGCTGCTGCCGCGTAAATAAAAGTACATTAGTACACCCGGATTGGAAAACTTGGCCGGAAAATTACACGGCTCGACCACCGCGCCGTAACTGCCGGTCGCCCCGGCCCGCAACCATTCCCGAATGTTCATTTGATCGCTGCCCGACATCACGCCGCCCGACGACGTCAAATGATCGGCCACCGCGCCGGGCAAATAGCGGTTATCGGCAATATGCGGCACTCTGGTCAAGCCGGTAAAATAAAACATCACATCCTGCCGACCGGCAATGTAATCCTGTTCCAAATAATACACCGGCCAAAACTGACTCAAACCCTTGGCGATTTCCGGAAACAAAACGGCCCGCGAGCTGCGCGCCTTATCCGAGGTTTTCAGCAAATAGGCCGCGCCCTTGGGCTGACTGTAGTCGGCGGCGACACCGGTATCGATCAAGCGCTTGGCCTCCTCGAACGTCGCACCGGCCACCGCCATCGTCGGTCGCCAGCCGTGCGCCTTAAAAGGACGATCGGTTTCGGACGCGTAATACGGATTCCCACGGGTTTGCTGACAGCCATTCGCGCAAAACGCCGAATCGAAACCGGCCGCCAGCGCGGTCGTAATCGACATACATTCAACCCGGAACGGTTGCAACCAAGTGATCGCATACGCTTGCACGGCTTCCGGCGTCCGCTGGTCCAGCTTTTGTTTCAGCGCCGTGAATTCCTGCTTAGACATGACCGGTCGATTCGGCGCGAAGCTGACATGGATGATCTGATCGGCCGGGATGCGCCGCTTGACCTGATAATATTCGCCAATGCGCCGGCTCAACGGATCGGCGTCATTTACAATGACCGCCAAATCGGCCGCCTCCAGCGCCGGCGACGGCTGATAGAGCGGCGAAATCGCCGCCAGCCCGGCCCGCGAGCATACGCCGCTCGCCAATAAAGCGATTAACGCCAAGTTGAGGATTCGAAGATAGGACACCGGGGAACTCCAAAAAGACGACTGCCGACGAGTAAAGCTAAACCGCCAATGTAGTCGGCACTGGCCTAAATGCAACCAGGATTTGTAAAATCCCCAAACCAATGCGCGGGCCACAAGATAGCTGTTCGATCGCTTAGCCGACCGAATAGTTCAGGCCCCACCTTCGGTCAAAATACAATTCATTCGCGGAAAAAATCAGATGGACGCCATAGACAATATCCCCACCGTCGCCCACGTTATCCAACAGGCGGTTGCCCCGGTGTTTCTGCTGACCGGTGTCGCCGGCTTGTTGAGTGTCCTAACTAACCGGCTTGGCCGAGCTGTAGACCGGTTTCGGACGCTGTCCAAGCTGGCCGGAGAGGAAGGCGACAAACACTATGCCGAGATGCAAACACTGGCCAGACGCGGCCTCTGGATTCGCTGGGCGATTACGTTGTGCACGGTGTGCGCGCTATTGATTTGCTTATCGATCGTCACGATGTTCCTAGGCGTCCAGGTCACGGTGGATCTGTCGAATTTGGTGTCGACGCTATTCGTCGCGGCGATGCTGGCATTGATTGCCGGATTGTTATGCTTTTTGCGGGAAATTTCACTGGCGACCGGCATCATCGCGCCGCGCCGCCGGCAGCGGCATCTGAATAAATAAGCGGACTAATGACCGTTCTCGGTCACAATCACGCCGATGCCGTTTTTCTGCAGCAATTCCTTGATCGTCGATACGCTGGCCGGGTTGTCATAGGGGCCAATCTTGACACGGTGCCAAATGGTTTCGCCGACCTTCGCTTTCTCGACGCGAGATTCTATCCCCAACAAAGCCAGCTTGGCCTTATGCCGCTCCGCTTCCGCCGCCTCGCGAAACGAGCCGGCCTGCATCACGTATTTGGTCGCCTTGGTTTTGCCGACCAACTGCTCGCGCACCCGTGTCTTGATTTCGTAATCGGGGACCACGACTTCGGCCTGCGGCAGGATGGTATAAAACTCGTAACGCGGCTCTTCCGGCTCCGCCGGCGCGGCCGTTTCGGCTTTAGCCTCCTCGGGCTTGGTCTCTTTCGAATCCACCTTGGCCGGCGTCGGCGCTTGCACCGGCAATTCGCGCTTGACGATCTCGGCGGCCGGCGGCGTCGCCGATTCCGGCTTGGCGGCGGTCAGTTCCGGTACCATTTTGCGGATCATATTCAAAAACACCACAAAAGCCGCCACCAAGCCGATCACAACCAACCAACGCCACGGCGCTATCCCTTTTTTCTGGGGGCGCCTGCGGCTATTGGCATAACTGGCCGACTGGACGCGATGTTTGTAATCTCTGGCCATTTACATCGCTTCTGGAGCGTTAATTTTCAGCAAGGTCAAACCATTAACCAGTACCTGCTTGACCGCGCAAATCAAATTCAGGCGGGCATTGCATAAGCGCTCGTCATCGACCAGGAATTGGTGGGCGTTGTAATAAGCGTGGAACTGGTTGGCCAACTCGCGTAGATACTGAATCAATTGGTGAGGTTCATATTGAACGGCGGCCTTTTCCAGCACCTCCGGATACTTAGCCAAGGTGGTCAACAACGCGCTTTCCTGTTCCTCGGTCAGCAAGTTTAGATTGGCCAGGCCCAATTGCGGATCGCGGCGGCGGCCTTTCTCGTCCAACTGCCGTAACACGGCGCACACCCTGGCGTGCGCGTATTGCACGTAGTACACCGGATTTTCGTTGGTTTTCGAGGTCGCCAATTTCAGGTCGAAATCCATATGCTGCTCGGACTTACGCATGACGTAGAAAAAGCGGCAGGCATCCCTGCCGACTTCGCCGCGAAGCTGGCGTAGCGTGACGAACTCGCCGGATCGCGTGGACATTTGCACCTTCTCGTCGCCGCGATACAACACCGCGAATTGCACCAGCAGCACTTTCAATTTGGCCTCGTCGGCGCCCAGCGCCTGCATCGCCGCCCTCACCCTCGGAATGTAACCGTGATGGTCGGCACCCCAAATGTTGACGATCCGGTCGAAACCTCGATCCAGCTTATTCATGTGGTAGGCAATATCGGACGCAAAATAGGTGGTCTGCCCGTTATCGCGCACCACCACTCTATCCTTCTCGTCGCCGAGCCGACTGGACGCGAACCAAGTGGCGCCGTCCTGCACGTACAAATACCCGGCGTCTTCCAAGCGCTTCAATGCGGTTTGCACCGACCGGTCGTCCATCAGCGAGCGTTCGGAAAACCAGTGCTGGTAACCAACGCCGAATTCTTCGAGATCGTCCTTGATATCAGCCAGAATCTCATTCAGGCCGGCATCGAATACCGCGCCGTAAGCCTCGGCACCCAACAAACTTTTAGCGCGTTCGATCAGCGCATCGATATGCTTTTCCTTATCGCCGCCTTGCGGCTCGTCGGCGGGCAAATCCGCCAGCACTTGCTCCACTGGCCGACGGTAGGCCTCGCCGGCATTTCGCTGCAGATTCGCCGCGATGTCGCGAACGTATTCGCCGCGATAGCCGTTGCTCGGAAACGTCAAGACTTCGCCTACGGCCTCCAAATAGCGTAGCCAGACGCTGGTGGCCAAAATATCCATCTGTCGGCCGGCATCGTTAACGTAATACTCGCGTTCGACCTCGAAACCGGCCGCTTCGAGCAGATCGGCCACCGCCGAACCGTAGGCGGCTCCCCGTCCGTGCCCGACATGCAAGGGCCCGGTCGGATTGGCGGAAACGAATTCGACCTGTACCCGCTGGCCTGCGCCGATCGTGCTCAAGCCGAAACCGGCGCCGGCGTCCAGGACTTGTTTGACGACTTCGAACTGACTGTCGGGATTAATGAAAAAATTGATGAAGCCGGGGCCTGCGATCTCGACTTTGCTAACCAACGTATCGACAGGCAACGCTGCCACGATTTTCTCGGCCAGAACTCTGGGAGAGGATTTGGCCGGCTTGGCCAACAACATCGCTAGATTGGTCGCGAAATCGCCGTGCTGGGCGTCCTTGGTCCGCTCCAGATTGATTTGAGCTTCAAAATCGCTGTCGAGTATGCCTTCCGCTTTCAGTGCGTTAACGGATTGTTGTAACAGAGATTCCAGCGTTTGTTTCATTGCGTCGGTCGATGCGGATTCGTCGAAAAATGTTCGCCATTATCCACGAAAACCCTAGCGAAGGCTAGAACGCTCGCCGAACAGCGCCGTGCCGATCCGCACCAACGTCGAGCCTTCGGCGACCGCGGCCCGCAAATCGCCACTCATGCCATAAGACAAGGTATCCAACCCAGGCAGATTCAACGCCTGAACCACCGAGCAAAGCGAGCGGTAAGGCTGGCATTGCGCGGCATAGTCGGATTGCGGCTCGGGTATGGCCATCACGCCGCGCAACCTCAACCGGGGCAACTTCGCCACTTGTTCGACCAACGCCGGCAGCTCGGCCAGCGCCACACCGGATTTACTGGCTTCACCGCTGATGTTGACTTGCAAGCAAACATTCAACGGCGGCAGATAATCCGGCCGCTGCTCGCTGAGCCGCTCGGCGATTTTCAGTCGATCGACGCTATGCACCCAGGCGAAATGCTGGGCGATCGGCTTGGTTTTATTGGATTGAATCGGCCCGATGAAATGCCAGGAGATCGCAAACGCCGACAATGCCTGCTGCTTTATCAAAGCCTCCTGTAGGTAATTTTCGCCGAAATGGCGCTGCCCCCAACGATAGGCGGCGGCCACGTCGGCGGCGGGTTTGGTTTTACTGACTGCCAACAAACGCACGCATCCGGTCGCCCGGCCGACGGCGATCTCGGCGGCACGCAATTCGGCGGTCACCGCCGCGAAGCGCTCTGCTATCGTCGTCATGACGACTCATCGCTCCGCTTACCCACGAACAAACGGGAAAACAACAAGCCGGACTCGAACAGCATCCACATAGGCACGGCCAACAAGGTTTGCGACAAAGCATCCGGCGGCGTCAAAAACATCGCAACCACAAACACACCGACGATGACGTAAGGACGCTTTTCGGCCAAACTTTCCGGCGAAACGATGCCGGCCCAAACCAGTACGATCGTAAAAATCGGTACCTCGAAGCAAACTCCGAACGCAAAAAACATCCCCAATACAAAATCGAGATAGGTGGCGATGTCGGTCATCACAGCGACCCCGGCCGGCGCGGTCGCGGTCAAATAACCGAACACCAACGGAAACACCAGAAAATACGCAAATGCCGCGCCGCCGTAAAACAACAAGGTACTGGCAACCAATAGCGGCAATACCATCAGCTTTTCATGGCGGTATAAACCCGGCGCGACGAAGCCCCAAAACTGATAGAGAATAAACGGAATAGCGGCGAACACCGCGACGACGAAGGCCAGCTTGAACGGCGTGAAAAACGGCGAAGCGACGTCGATAGCGATCATCGAGCTGTTTTTAGGCATGTGCGCCAACAGCGGCTCCGCCAAATAGGCGTAAATCTCGTTGGCATAGCTGGCGGTACCGATGAACACCAACAGTACGCACAACACCACCTTAAGCAGGCGGTCGCGCAATTCGACGAGATGACTGAAAAAAGATTGTTCGCTATCCTGCGGATTTGGGCGGGTCATTGGGCTGATCGGTCTCGGTCGGCGCCTGCAAGCTAAAGTTGATGTCGTCCACGGCGGACTGGGTGTCTCTCAAGGCCTGTTGCAATTCGTCGGTTCCGATTCGCTGTTGCAACAATTGCCGCATTTCCTCGGCCTGCAATTCCTGTTTGATTTCGGCCTTGGCGGTCGAAATGATGCCGCGCGCCTTACCCACCCATAAACCCGCGATGCGCGCGGCCTTAGGCAGCTTTTCGGGCCCCAGCACCAGAAGGGCCACTAGCCCTATCATCAGCAACTCGGAAAAACCGACTTCGAACATGGCTTAGACCTGATCTTTTTCTTTATGAGTCACTTCGCCTTCCAGGGTTTCGCCATTTTCCTTAGCTAACGACTTATCGGATTCACCTCCTTCCTTGACCGCCGAACGAAAACCCTTGATCGCCTCGCCCAGATCGGCACCGACGTTTTTTAAGCGCTTGGTACCGAAGACCAGAACCACGATCACCAACACCACTAACAAATGCGGAATACTGAAGCCCATGACTCGCTCCTAATTAATTCGTTTGGGAAGATTGACGCTGCGCTTTTTCTTGAAGTCCGGACAAGCCGAAACGCCGGCGCAACTCGTTCAACACGGCATCCGGGCCCAGCCCTTGATGCGCCAGCAACACCATGCTGTGAAACCAGAGGTCGGCGACTTCGTAGACAATCTTTTCCGGATCGCCGTCTTTAGCGGCCATAACCGTCTCGGTGGCCTCCTCGCCGATCTTTTTTAGGATTTGATCCAGACCTTTGGCGTAAAGACCCGCCACATAAGACTGATCGGCGGATTGTTGCTTGCGCTGTTCGAGAACTTCGGCAAGTTGGTGCAGAACGTCGCTCATTCAACCAGGGACAATGGTTAATAAAGTCAAAATCATAACACGACCGCCGCAAAAACCGACGGGCAAAAAAAACCTCCCAGCGCTTGCGCGGTGGAAGGCAAAAAACCAAGCGGAGTACTTAAGAAGGAGGTTACCGCTCGTTATTACAACACCAGGAGGTAGTTACAAATTCGGGATCAGCCGTTGGACTGAGCTTTGGACATATTGCTAAACATCGACGTCGCCGCAAACAGAACCGTCGAGACCAAAAACAAACCGGACATAAAGTTCCAAATCCCGGCAAAAAACAAAGTACCGATCAGAATATCTTTTTTCATGCCTTGCATCGCTTTCATCTCCTCTCAACCTTGCCCTTGACAAGATTCCATCTGTTTGCTTTTCAGTTGCCGCATACTATACAGTACAAAAAAAAGTTTACAATTCGGAATTTATTAAATAAATTGTATCCATTAGAGAAACAATTAGCGTATTAGCACGCCTATCCCCCCCAGACGACCAAGGAGGTTTCGATGGATAAACTGACCAGCATGAATGTGTTTGTACGCGTCGCCAAAGCCGGTAGCTTTGCCGGTGCCGCCAAGGACTTGGACATTTCCAGGGCGATGGCCACCAAACACATCATGCAGCTCGAAAGCGAATTGAACACCCGCTTGTTCAACCGCACCACCCGCAGCCTAAGTCTAACCGAGGCCGGCGAAGCCTATTTGGAACGCTGTCAGCAGGTGCTGTTGGACGTCGCCGAGATGGAGTCGGCGGTCACCCATTTGCAAACCGAACCGCGCGGCATGTTGAAAATCCTGGCGCCGCCGGTCATTGGCGCCAGCCACATTTCGCCCGGACTGACCGAGTATCTGAAAAACTATCCGGACCTGTCGGTCGATATGGTGCTAAAAGGCGGCCAGGTAGACCTGATCGACGAAGGCGTCGATTTGGCGATTTACCTGGGCCAACTTAACGACACCAGCTTGGTCGCCCGCAAAATCGCCACCTCGTCGCTGGTGGTTTGCGCTTCGCCGGAATATCTGAAGCTGCACGGCACTCCTCAAGATCCGGAAGACCTGGAGGATCATAGCTGCTTGATCAACTGGGCGATTCCGCCACGTAACAAATGGCGTTTCAAAGGCATTCTCGGCGAACGGACAGTGACCGTGACCGGCCGGATGCAGGCCAATATGGCCGACCCGATCCGCAATGCCGCCGTCAACGGCCTTGGCCTGATCATGCTGCCGCGCTACATCGTCGGCCGCGACATCGAACAAGGTCGCTTGCAAGTGGTGATGGAACAATACGGCATCACCCCGCTGGAAATTTACGCGGTTTATCCGCACCGCAAATATTTGTCGGCCAAGGTACGATCTTTTCTGGACTTTATCCAAGCTTGGCTGCCGCATCGCATCGGCATGGATCCGCCGTGAACGACCTGCAAGCAAAATGGGACGCGATCTATCAAGCCGCCCACCAACCAGGACCGCCGACCGAAGTGCTGGCTGAACACCCCTTCCTGTTACCGGCCGAGGGCTCTGCGCTGGATCTGGCTTGCGGATTAGGCGGAAATGCTTTGTATTTAGCCGAGCAAGGCCTGCGCGTCCAAGCCTGGGACATCTCCGCGCGCGCACTGGAAATACTGGCCTCCCACGCCAAGCTAAGATCGCTCGACATCACCTGCCGGCAACACCGTATCGAAGCCGACAGCTTGCGCAATCAGCTATTCGATGTAATTGTCATCAGTCGTTTTCTTGACCGCACCCTGTGTAATGCGATAATGACGGCCTTGAAGCCCGAAGGCTTGTTGTTTTATCAAACCTTTATCCGCGACAAACCGGAACCGATCGGCCCCAGCAACCCCGCTTTCCTGCTGAACCGCAACGAATTGTTACAACTGTTTGCCCCGCTGACGCCGGTATATTACCGGGAATACGCCCGCACCGGCGACTTGCGGCGCGGACCACGCAACGAAGCGGCCTTCATCGGACAGAATACCAACCTTGACTCGACACCATGATAGACAATCTCGACCCCAAACAAGCCTGGGCCTTACTGCAGAACAACCCATCCGCAGTACTGATCGACGTTAGAACCGCGATCGAACACGGTTTCGTCGGCCATCCGCCTAAAGCGATACACATCGCCTGGAAGGAATTCCCCGGCATGCAACTCAACCCGACCTTCGTGGAGCAGGTGCAACAACACGCCCCGGACCCATCGGCGCCGATTTTGTTGTTATGCCGCAGTGGCGTCCGCTCGGTCGAAGCCGCCAAAGCTCTGGAAGCGGCCGGCTACCGGCATTTGGTCAACATCCTGGAAGGCTTCGAAGGCCCGCTGGACGAGCAAAAACACCGCGGAAAACTCGGCGGCTGGCGTTTCCACGGCCTGCCCTGGGAACAAAGCTAAGCCGTCGCAAGTATTTTTCAGTATCGAGGCAAGCGCCTCTACCTACATCGATTTCCCTATTCTCTAAAAATCCGACAATCCTGTGATAGAAAAACTTAGAAACATCGCCATCATCGCTCACGTTGACCATGGCAAAACCACCCTCGTCGATCAATTGCTGCAACAATCCGGCACCTTCGACGCCCACGAAAAAGTCGACGAACGCGTGATGGACTCCAACGCGCTGGAAAAAGAACGCGGAATCACCATTCTGGCGAAGAATACCGCGATCGACTGGAACGGCTATCACATCAACATCGTCGACACACCGGGCCACGCCGATTTCGGCGGCGAAGTGGAGCGGGTGCTGTCCATGGTCGATTGCGTATTGTTGCTGGTCGACGCCGTGGACGGCCCTATGCCGCAAACCCGCTTCGTGACTCAGAAAGCCTTCGCCCTGGGCTTGAAACCCATCGTCGTCATCAACAAAGTCGACCGCCCCGGCGCCCGCCCGGACTGGGTCATCGACCAAACTTTCGATTTGTTCGACCGGCTCGGCGCCACCGACGAACAATTGGATTTCCCGATCGTCTATGCCTCGGCGCTGAAAGGTTACGCGGGTCTGGAACTGGAAAGCACCGTCGAGGGCGGCGACATGACCCCGCTGTTCCAAACCATCGTCGACAAGGTGAGTCCGCCGCCGGTCAATATCGACGGCCCGTTCCAAATGCAAGTCATCAGCCTGGACTACAACAGCTATGTCGGCGTGATCGGCATCGGCCGCATCCAGCGCGGCAGCGTCAAAACCAACCAACCGCTGACCTTGATCAACCGAGAAGGCGCCACCCGCAACGGCCGAATGCTGCAAATCTTCGGTTTCAAGGGGCTGGAACGTATCGAAGTGCCGCAAGCGCAAGCCGGCGACATCATCGCGTTCACCGGTATCGACAAACTGGAAATTTCAGACACGTTATGTCAGCAGGACGCGGTCGAAGCCTTGCCGCCGCTGAAAGTCGACGAACCGACCGTCAGCATGACGTTCCAGGTCAACAACTCGCCGTTCGCCGGCAAGGAAGGCAAGTTCGTCACGTCGCGGCAAATACGCGATCGGTTGCACAAGGAATTGCAGCACAACGTCGCATTGCGCGTCGAGGACACCAGCGATCCGGACAAATTTAAAGTGTCCGGCCGAGGCGAATTGCATTTGTCGATTTTGATCGAAAACATGCGTCGCGAAGGCTTCGAATTAGGCGTGTCGCGTCCTGAAGTGATTTTCAAGGAAGAAGACGGCGTCACCACCGAACCGTTCGAAATGGTCACCATCGAAGTGGAAGACGAACATCAGGGCGCGATCATGGAAAAACTCGGCGAGCGCAAGGGCGATTTGCTGAACATGGTCCCGGACGGCAAGGGCCGTATCCGCCTGGAATATATGGTACCGTCGCGCGGCCTGATCGGTTTCCAGACCGAGTTCATGACCGCCACCTCCGGCTCCGGCTTGTTCTACCATGTCTTCGACCATTACGGCCCGGTCAAACCCGGCACCTTCGGTGTGCGCAAGCGCGGCGTATTGGTCTCGATGGTTCAAGGCAAGGCTTTGGCCTACGCGCTGTTCGCCCTTCAAGAACGCGGCGAATTGTTCATCGTGCATGCCGACGAAGTCTACGAAGGCATGCTGGTTGGCATTCATTCGCGCGCCAACGATTTGGTTGTGAACCCGACCAAGGCCAAACAGCTCACCAACATCCGCGCGGCCGGCACCGACGAAAACCTGATCCTGACCCGCATCCAAAAAATGACGCTGGAACAGGCCTTGGAATTCATCGACGAGGACGAACTGGTCGAAGTCACGCCGCAATCGATACGCCTGCGTAAAAAGCTGCTATCCGAGAACGACCGCAAACGCGCCTCGCGTTCAGCTGAATAAACCAGCACGCGCAAACCTGAAAATCGCCGGTTTCTCGCTTCGAGGCCGGCGATCTGATCGAGTGGTCCGGAACCCCGCTATTGCCGGACCGGCGAATCCACGACCCGCCACGCCGTCTTGCCGCACTCAGTCAATCCAGCCAAACAGCATCATCGACAAAAATCGGCACGCGCCAACCGGTATTGCCGCACGCGTTGAACCTCGGTTTATTGCAGCACAAACTTCAAACCGATCACGAGCAACAAGGTTGCCAGGGCCGGACGGAGAAATTGCTCCGGAATCTTCGCGCTCAAGTGGCTACCCAGCCAGATACCCGGCAGAGAACCCGCCAACAAGCTCAACAGCAATTGCAAATCGAAGTTTCCGAGACTCAAGTGCCCAAGCCCGGCCACTGCGGTCAATGGAATCGCATGGGCCAGATCGGTGCCGACAATTTTCAGCGTCGTCATTCTCGGATATAGAAATAGCAGCGCGACGGTACCCAGCGCACCGGCTCCCACCGACGACAGGGTCACCAACACGCCCAATATCGCGCCGGTCAACACCGTTGCAAATCGCTCCCAACTCGGCGAAAACCGGCCACTGTTATCCTGATTGCTATGCTCGTCGTCGATTTCTTCTTTCGCCGAATGACGTAGCATCCAGCTACGAACCAGCAACGCGCAGGCCGTCAGCAACAAAGCCACGCCCAACGTGAAAGTAATCATACCGGTGGTTTCCTTACCGACCGCCATCAGATTTTTCAGCACGTAAAGCGTCATACCCGCGAACGGCAAGCTACCCAGCGCGAGCCAACCGACGATGCGCCAATCCACGGACTTGTGCTTACCGTGATGAACAAAAACGCCGGCGGTTTTGGTAATCGCCGCGTATAACAGATCGGTACCGACCGCGACGGCTGGTTTGAAACCGAAAAGGAACACCAACAACGGCGTCATCAAAGAGCCGCCGCCGACGCCGGTCACGCCCACCAGCAAACCGACTACAAAACCCGACAGCGTATACATTAAATTCATAATTTCCGGCCTTCTATTTCGTTAATTCAGATAAGCGCGGACATTATGCCAGTGTTACCGGTCGGCATTTTAATGATAAAAATGAATACTATTATGCCTTTTTCAGATACAAAAACCCGCAGCCTCGATTGCCACCATCACTTTGGCAATCCAGCCAAGTCGCCGGCGGACTCCAAGGTCGCACGCTCCACCTTTTACAACCGCGAGCGCGGTACTTAGCGAAATAGCGATTTCCGGTAAAGATATAAATGCACGCCTAAATTGGCGACGAACAGGTAGCCCGTCGCCGCATGCCAGTGCCGCCAGCGTTTTCGGCGC
Organism: Methylomonas sp. MS20; assembly: GCF_050275925.1. Lineage (NCBI taxonomy): Bacteria > Pseudomonadati > Pseudomonadota > Gammaproteobacteria > Methylococcales > Methylococcaceae > Methylomonas > Methylomonas sp. MS20. The sequence continues at coordinate 363,189 of NZ_CP189962.1, read as the reverse complement.
ACCGTAGTAAGTGCCAGCGAGGCCGCCAGACTCCCCAACATGGCGATTTTGTTGTAACGGTTAATGCGCTTCTTGGTCAACAGCGGCGGCGTTAACGTGTCGCCCAACACCTTGTCGACGGCGGCATCGAGATGAGTTTCCAGCACCGCCATGTCTATATCGCCGGGATCGAAACTCACGACGACACTGCCGGTGCGTGGATTGGCTTGCCATTGGGTAATCGCCGTGATGTTTGCCAACTCCCGGCTAAGTTGAGTTTGTCGAGCCGGGTCCCGCAAGCCTTTGTCGCGTATTCTGATTCGTCCAGGCAACGAAGATACAATTCTGCTCATGCAATCGGTTTATCATTGAAAATTGAAAGGATCGCCGCACACGGAGATGCGACGACTAATCGCTCGCTTCCGGCATTTCGACTCGAAACCAGGCGGCATATAGGGCTGGCAAAAACAATAGGGTCAGCAACGTGGCCACAGTGAGCCCGCCCATGATGGCGACCGCCATGGGGCCGAAAAACGCGCTGCGCGTCAGCGGAATCATCGCCAATATCGCCGCCGCCGCCGTCAACACGATAGGGCGAAAACGCCGCACCGTGGAATCGACGATGGCATCGAAATCGGCACGGCCGGCCGCTTTATCCTGATCGATTTGATCGACCAGGATTACCGAATTACGCATGATCATGCCCGACAACGCGATCGTGCCCAACATCGCCACAAAGCCGAACGGCTGATGAAACAGCAACAAGAACAGTGTCACGCCTATCATGCCAAGCGGCGCGGTCAATACGACCAACGCGACTCGGGAAAAACTTTGCAACTGAATCATCAACACCGTCAAGACGCTGATGACGAACAGCGGCATACCGGCAGCCACCGACTCGCCGCCTTTCGCCGACTCCTCGACCGCGCCGCCGGTTTCCAAGCGATACCCGACCGGCAGCTTACGTTTGAATTCGGCCAGATCGGCCTCGATCCGGGCCGAAACCATCGGCGCCTGGATGTCGCCGTACAGATTCGCCCGCACCGTCACGGTCGGAATCCGATTCCGGCGCCAGATCACGCCCTCCTCAAAGCCGTATTCCAGAATCGCGATTTGCGACAGCGGCACGCTATGCCCGCTCCTGGTAGGCAACATCAGATGTTGCAATAGCGATAAATGCTGGCGCTCAACCTTGGTGCCGCGAATCAGCAAATCGATGCGCTCGATGTCCTCGCGAAACTCGGTGACGTACAATCCCTGCAAAGCGCCGTTGATCAGATTGGCAATGTCGTTGGAGCCAATGCCGAGCAGACGAGCCTTGGATTGATCGACATCGACCCTGACGACTTTGACCGGTTCCTCCCAGTCCAATTGCACATTGGACAAATAAGGGGTGGCGCGCATCGTATCGGCCACCTGTCGAGCCAGACGGCGCAATTCGCTCAAATCCGGTCCGGATACCCGAAACTGCACCGGAAAACCGACCGGCGGGCCGTTTTCCAAACGCAGAACGCTGCCCCGCAAATTGGGGAAATCCTGTTCGAACAATTGAATCAAGCGAAGCCGCAGCGCCTCGCGTTCCGCGGGTCCCTGAGTCAAAACCACGAATTGGGCAAAATTGCGCTGCGGTAACTGTTGATCCAACGGCAGATAAAAGCGCGGACTGCCGTTGCCCACATAGGCCACGTAGTTTTCGATGCCGGATTGCCGGCTCAACCAATCTTCCAGTTTTTTCACCTCGGCTTCGGTCGCCGCGTAAGATACGCCTTCGGCCAAACGTAGATCCACGACGAGTTCGGGCCGGGTCGAATCCGGAAAAAATTGTTGTTGCACGAATTTAAAACCGACGATCGCCCCGACGAACATTGCCAACGTAATCGTAATCACCAACCAACGATGCGAGACGCAGCCGGCCACCAACCCGCGAAACCGGCGATAAAAAGGCGTCTGGTACAAATCGTCGTGACCGGTCGCCTCGCTGCCGATTCCCGCGCGCGCCAACCAGCGGGCAAACACCGACGGTCGGGCGTGGCGATCTCGGTAATTCGGCAGTAGCCGAAATCCCAAATAAGGCACAAACACCACCGCAGCGACCCAAGACACCAACAACGCAATCACCACCACCTGGAAAATCGAGCGGGTGTATTCGCCGGTCGAAGATTCGGCGGTGGCGATCGGCAAAAAACCGGCGGCGGTGACCAAGGTACCGCTGAGCATCGGCATCGCGGTCGAGGTATAGGCAAAGGCCGCCGCCCTGGTACGCTCCCAGCCCTGCTCCATTTTCGAAGCCATCATTTCGACCGCGATGATGGCATCGTCCACTAGCAAGCCGAGCGCCAAAATCAACGCGCCCAACGAAATCTTATGCAAACCGACGCCGAACAAATGCATGAGCCAAAAGGTGATCGCCAATACCACCGGTATGCTAATGGCCACGACGATGCCGGTACGTAATCCCAGCGACATCAAGCTAACCGCCAACACGATCACGACCGCTTCCGCCAGCGATTTGACGAATTCGTTGACCGATCGCTGCACGGCTTTAGGTTGAGACGAAACCGGATGCAGTTCCAGACCGACCGGCAACTGGCTTTGAATTTGGGTGACCGCGGCGTCCAGAGCCTTGCCCAGCCGAATGATGTCGCCGCCGTCACGCATGGCGACACCGAGCAATAAGGATTCTTGACCGTTAAAACGCACCTTGTCCTTGGGCGGATCTTCGTAGCCCCTGCCGACTGTCGCGACATCGCCGAGGCGAAATTCCTGATTGTTAACCCGGAGTCTCACATCCCGCAAGGCCTCCACCTGGTCGTAGCGACCGGATACGGCGATCCGGACGTGCTCGTCGGGCGAGTCGAAACTGCCGCTGCCGGTGACCAGATTTTGGGCCTGTAGGGTCTGCAGCATGCTGACCACATCGATACCCATCGTCGCCAACTTGGCATTCGACAAATCGACGTAGATACGCTGTTTTTGCTCGCCGAAAAAATCCACCTTGACGACGTCCGGCACCCGCAACAATTCGGCGCGTACCGTTTCGGCGTGCCGTTTCAATTCGGCGTAGTCGTAACCCGGCCCTGTCAACGCGTATAAATTGCCGTAGACATCGCCGAATTCGTCGTTAAAGGTTGGCCCTTCGACGCCGTCGGGCAGGGTATAGCGAATATCGCCGACCTTTTTCCGCGCCTGATAAAAAATATTGGGGACTTCGCTGGGCGGCGTCGAATCGAGGGCCGACAGAAATATCAATGATTCGCCGGCTCGCGAGTAGCTGCGCAAGGTATCCAGCCACGGCACTTCCTGGAGTTTTTTCTCGAGTTTATCGGTGACCTGCCGCTCGACCTCTTCCGCGCTAGCTCCAGGCCAACCGGTTCTTATCACCATGATCTTGAACGTAAACGGCGGGTCCTCGGATTGCCCCAGCTTGGTATAAGACGCCATCCCGACCAACGTCATTACCAGCATCGCGTACAGTACCAGCGCCGGGTGGCGCAAGGCCCACTCGGACAGGTTGAATCCCTTCATGGCCGACTCCGCGACGGCACCGCTCTGACGATCTGGCCCGGCACCAAGGTCTGAACACCCGCCGCGACGACTTGCTCCCCACTTTGCAAACCCTCTAGGATCAGCACGCCATCCTCACGGTAATCGCCGGCCCGCACCGGTCTGGGCCGCACTTCGCCATTGGCTGGATTGACGACCCAAACCACCGTCCGTCCGTCCCGCTCGGTCAACGCCGGCGTCGGCAGCAAATAGGCGGCGGTATCTTGCCGATAAAAACGCACCCCGGCCGTCATGCCCAAGCGTACCGCCGCATCGGGATTCTGAAGCGCCACCCGCACCTGGAAGGTGCGGGTGGCGCTATCGGCGGCCGGCGCCACCTCCCTGACCCGGCCCTGATACGTCACCCCCGGATACGCCCATAAGCGGACTTCAGCCGGCGTATCGACCGCAATTCCAGCCATCCGCGACTCGGGTACCGCGATCGCTACCTCCTTGGCTTCGGCCACCGCGATCCGAACGATGGGTTCGCCAGCCGCGACAACCTGCCCCGGCTCGGCGCGGATCTCGGTCACCACGCCGTCGCGTTCGGCCAATAGATGGGTATAGCGCGACTGATTGCCGGTCACGGCGGCCTGAGCGCGTGCCTGCTTGGCGCGGGCGGCGGCGGCCTTGTACTGGGCTTCCTGAATATCCAAGGCCTGATTGGAGATAAACTTGCGGGCGTACAATTGCCGCTGCCGGTCCAATTCGGCCTGCGCCAGCGCCAGATCGGCTTCGGCGGCCCGCACTTCGGCCTGGGCGGCCTGAGTGGACAAGCCGGTATCGACCGCATCCAACTTCGCCAACATCTGACCGGCCACGACCACGGCGCCGACGTCGACGTTGCGTTCGATAATCTTGCCGGCGATCCTGAAACCCTGCACACTTTCGTATCGCGAACGAACCTCGCCGACCAGCGTGGTCGGCGCTTCGGCAGTGCGTTCCCCCACCGTCGTCACCAATGCCGGCCTGGGCGGCGGCGGCGGCGGCACCGGTTGCTCGCAGCCGATCAACATCAGCAGCGGCAACATCGCAAACAAAAACTTCATTGAATTTCCTCGAGAGGTGAAATGGCGTTGGACGGGATACGGCTTCAAGCGGAAGCGGCCATGGCCTGCAAGATGGTTTCCAGCGGCACCAACGAAATTTCGGCGCTGAACAACAAGGCGTTGTCCGCGCGAAATAGCCCGTAACATTCGTAATCCAGCGGCGTGGCGCGCAGATCGCCGAAATCGTGTTCGGCGCAATTGGCGGCCGGTTTGATCAGAATATGTAAAGCGTCGTTACTGCGTAATTCGGCCAACAGCCGCCGGTCGATGCTGATTTTGTGAGAGGTGTACACCATCGGATTACGCTCGAAGTCGTGCTGCCATTTCAACGCTTTTTCCAATAAGGCACTGGACAACAGCGCGCAAGGAAACAACTCCGGAAAACCGACGACATCCTGAATTTCGTCGATGTATTCCGATTGATCCCGCAATGAGCCGCACAGAAAATTCTTGGCATTGCTGTTCATCATGAACTTGCGTTTCAGGAAATAGCCGTTCGGCAGAAAGCAGCGATCCGGCTGGATCCGCATCTCGCCAATGCCGAGCAAATCCGGCTTGCCCGTCACCAACGGCCGGGTGGTTTCCTTTTTAAAGCCCATCAACGCCAGGCCGCCATCGGCCTTGACCGCGATCCGGTTGCTCAGTACCGGCTCGGGTTCGAGTTTGAATTGCGACTGTTTGATCTCGACCGCCACGTGTTGACCCGGCTTGACCGCGTTGGCGAAAGTAAACTGGTAATTGCTGAAATGCAGACCGTGCTCGGCAATCAACCGCTCTTCACCCAGCTCGCGGCGGAAATCCGCCACTTTGCCCTCGACCAGCGATTCCAACTGAAACCCCATCACGATCGGGCCGGCGAACGGATTCCGACTGATCCGACCCCACTTCTTACTGTCGTGAAACAGGTTGAAGTCGTCGGTGGAGTTGCGGGCGACGTCGATATGCAGCTTGCTGAAAATTTCCGAATTCATGACATCCTTGGGTTCGAGTTGGCAACGATGACTAAGCGCCGGCATGCTATCACCGATCGCATCGCCGGAAAATTGGCCGGAATTGTCGCCGATCAAATCGCCGGCACGATTCCGCTAGTCGCGATCCATGGCATCGGTACATGCGAAATCCGCGATAAGAGTACCGACGCAAGTCAAGTCGGACCGGGTAAGTTTAGCGCGAGACGCGACTCTCGTTTGTCGTTGCCGTTATTCCTCGAGGCAGCACACCTTGTTACGCCCGGTTTGCTTGGCTTGGTATAGCGCTTGGTCCGCCAGATTCAGCAAGGTATCGATGTTGACGCTGGATTCGCGCAACGTAGCGATACCGATGGACACGGTGAACCGTAACGGCAACCCCGACGCCAGCGCAATTTTGCTGGCGGCGACGATGACCCGCAAGCGGTCGGCCACTTCGACCGCTTTTTGCAAACCGGTTTCAGGCAACAACACCGCAAATTCCTCGCCGCCCAAGCGGCCGGGAATGTCGATTTCGCGGAGCGTCTCGATGAAGATTTGCCCCATTTTCTGCAAAACCCTATCCCCGATCGCGTGGCCGTAAGTATCGTTAATGGCCTTGAAGCGATCGATATCCAGCATCAACACCGACAAGTGGTTGCCGTAACGCTGTACCCTGGCCAGTTCCAGTTCGGCCTGCTCCATGAAGTACCGCCGATTGGGGATACCGGTCAGATAATCCAGATGAGCCTGTCGTTCCAATTGTTCCAGCAAATGTCGGCGATCGGTGATGTCCTGTACTTGCGACACGAAGTACAAAATCCGGTCTTCGCCGTCCCGAACCGCCGAAACGCTCAGCAAAATCCAAATCAGCCGGCCGTCCTTATGAAAATAACGTTTTTCCATCTGATAGCCGGTACCGTCACCGTCCAACAGCGCTTGAACTTGACTCAAATCGGTTTGTAAATCGTCGGGATGGGTGATGTCTTGAAAAGTCAGACCCAGCAATTCCGCCTCGCTGTAACCGACGATCTTGCACAACGCGGCGTTGACTTGCATGAAACGGCCATCCGGTAAAACCAACGCCATGCCGATGGCGGCGGCGTCGAAGGTGGAGCGGAAGCGGGCATCCAGTTCCTGACGCACGGTTTCGCGCTCGCGAAGTTCGGTCACATCGTCGTAAATCGCCACCAATTCGCCGCTGGGCAATTGGTAAACGTAGTTGTCGCGCCAGCCGTCGACCCGTCCGTCCCGGTAATGCGCGGATGGAAACGCCTCGGCCCGACCCGTCGCGGCGACCCGGCGCAATACCGCCGCCAAACCGAATTCGGCGGCGCCCGGAAACACCTGACTCAACGGGCGGCCTATCACTTGGTCACGCTGAATCTTGTCAATTGCCTCGGCCGCTTTATTAAAGGCCAGAAACACGAAATCGCTGGCTTCGGCGTCAATCGGCAAATACACGGCAACACCGCTGCTCATGTTTTCGAATAAGGCCTGCAAGCGCGCCTCGCTATCCGTCAATGCCTGCTTCTCGCGCTGCAACTGACTATTGCGTTCGTGCAACTCCAGGGTACGTTCCTCGACTTTTTCAGCCAGCCGCTGACTTAACGTCACTAATTCCTCGGCGGTCTGCCGCTGGCGCAAGCGATCCAGTCCGTATGCTCCGAGAATTTGCGCCAGATCGGCGTACATGCGGGTGATTTTCTCCAAACGCTCTCGAGGCACCACCGGAATCTTGGCGATGGCACGCAAATACGCTTCTTCATCGAATTTCAGATTCTGTGCTCGCTCCCGGAAATAATCGGAGTCGGGCGACTCGGTAAAACACTGGCCGGTAAAAATATTCGCGACATGATAACCGTCGACGATAATCGGCATCGCGCAGTCCACCAAACCGTTCAGGCAAGCGTAAATCGCAAACGCCTCTCCCTTCAGCAAACTGGCGGCCAATACCGTATCGCTGTCCAAACAATTGCCGCGAGTGCGGGGATCGACGCGATGATAGAGCGCGCAGGCTTCTTGCCAACCGGAGTGGGTGATAACGACGCCGTCGGTATCGATGACGGCGTTGGCGATGCCAATCAGCTCGCATAACCCGTCCATCAATGTCTGCAAACTCGCGACATCGACAAGATCGGCAAATTTTAGATTGGCAACGGCCATGGCAAAGCACCAGGAGTCGTGGATTTCGGACCGAGACCAATGCTGCGCGCGGTCCGGGGCGGCGTATCTTACTCCCGCGGTGACGCCAAAGAAAAAAAATCGCCCGGCGGGAACCGGACCGAATCAGGACAGGGCTTTGGCCGCCGCTCAAGCGAATTCTAGGCCACTTTACGGTCATAAACGCGCCGCCCCAACACGGCATCCCTCACGGATTCCGCCAGCATGGTCAGGCGGTAGGTGCCGGCTTCGCTAACCTTAAGCTCGCCCAAGACGGCAGCCAAATGCGCCATCGCTACGTCGTAATGCGCGTCGTCCGGATGGAATTTCATCAAACACCGATGCGCCGGACATAACAAGTTGTTCGCGCGTGCTTCCTCCGCGCGGACGACGTCCGGCAAAGGCACGAAATTATGACCGGCCGACGTCCTGGGCTTGGGACTGTCGCGTCCGAAAGCCACCGCGAAATAAGCATCCAACAGCTTGGACGCGTCTAAGTCGCTGGATAAGGCCACGTTCAAATAGGCCTTTAGTGCCTTGGCGTGTTCGGCAACCGGGCGATTGTTGAAAAATCGGTTGATCCGATAATCGTCGAGCATCTTTTCGCAAACGCGATCGACGATAGCGCCGACAAGCACGGCGTCGGAGAATTCGGAACGGGCGGAAGGCAGTCCGGAAACCACGGTAGTTGTCATAATCGTCTCCTGGCGGATTGTTGACATAAACCAGTGTTCCCGCGCCTTGCGGATTGTCAAACCGTCCCGCGCCGCGCTTTCGAAATGCTGCTTTCCAACGCCGCGCGCTGCTCGGCGATGCTGTCGCACAGCCGAAACTGCGCTAGGGCGCGTCGCAAGTTGTGCAACGGATCGCTCACCTTGAAATAGCGACTGCCATCCAGATAATCGCTGAAAAATCGCAAACCCAGCTCGAACGGAATCAACCAGATGGCCGCATACAGGCTTTCGTCGGCGGCGGCATCGATAAGATCGCCGCAGACCGTCAAATAACCGCCGAGAACGCGCCGCGCGGTGGACAGATCGAAACGGTCGCCGTCCGTATGACAACAAGAGCGCAAACAATCGCCGATGTCGTAGTGCGGCAGGCCGGGTTTGACGGTATCCAGGTCGATCAGGCCGATAATGCTATCGCTACCGGGCCGGAACAGAAAATTATTGAGCTTGGGATCGCCGTGGATCACTCGCTCGACCAGCTCGCCGCGCTGTTTGGCTTGCTCCAGCACCGGAATAGCGGCCGCGTGGCTCTCAATATAGGCAACGCATTCACCAAAGTCGGCGTCGGCGGCCACCCGTAACGGCAGCTCGAGGCGTTGCAGATACGTCTCGTAATAGGTCGGCGTAATGTGAAAGCCGGGCAAGGTATCGTGCAGCGCTTCGCCCGGCAAATCCGCGCATAAGCGGTGAAACCGGGCCAGCGCCTCGCCGACGGCTGTCGCTTCGGCCGGACGGCTGAGCGCCTCTCGGCTTTCCGACGGGCCAAGATACTCCAGGGCTCGCCAGCTAAATCCCTGATCGTCGATTAGAACGTCGGCGCCGTTCGCACCGGTCAACAAGCCCGGTACTTGCAAGCCGCTAGTTTCGGCGCACCGTGCGGCGTGAGCCGTCAGGCACCGCAAGTTGGCCATCACCCAATCGGGCCGAGCGAACACCTCGGAATTCAAGCGCTGCAGCACGAACCGCCCGGTTGCGGTTGCCGCCGCGTAAGTATCGTTGATCAGGCCATTGCCGAGCGATTCGACGGCCAACACCGACTGCCCGCCGGCAAAATGCTCGGCGATGCCGCGTAGGTTATTCACAAGCCGCCGAGTTGGCGGCGCAGCTCTTGCAGAGCCTGGCCGCGATGGCTGACGGCATTTTTTTGCTCGGGCGCCAGTTGCGCCGAAGAACTTGCGAAGGCCTCCACCCAAAACAACGGATCGTAGCCAAAGCCGTTGCCGCCGAGCGGTTCGCGTAGGATACGCCCTTCCCAAACGCCCTGAGCGACGATCGGGGTCGGATCGTCGGCATGACGCATGAACACCATTACGCAGACAAAGCGGGCCGTGCGCTGGTGGTCGGGCACAGCCGACAGAGCATCGAGCAACTTGGCGTTGTTGTCGCTATCCGACGCAGCCGCGCCGGCGTAGCGGGCCGACAGCACACCGGGCGCGCCGCCCAGCGCATCGACGACCAAGCCGGAGTCATCGGCGATGGCCGGCAACCCGCAATGCCGCGCGGCATTGCGCGCCTTGATGATGGCATTTTCGACGAAGGTCGAACCGGTTTCCTCCGGCTCGACGACCTGAAATTGCGATTGCGGCAGAATCAAATCGTTTTGCAAAATCGCCTGAATTTCCCGAATCTTGCCGGCATTACCACTGGCCAGCACGATGGAACTCATGCGGCGGCCGGCGTCTTGGCGGCTTGCAATGCCGCTGCTTGCTTGTCCAGTAACTCGCGTATGCCGAGTTCGGCCAGCTCCAGCATCGCATTCAGTTCGTCCTTGCGGAACGCATGCCCCTCGGCGGTGCCCTGAATTTCAATGAAAGCACCGGCATCGTTCATCACAACGTTCATGTCGGTTTCGGCCTGACTATCCTCGGCATAATCCAAATCCAGTACCGGCACGCCGCCGTAGATTCCGACCGAAACCGAGGCCACTTGGCCGTGCAGCGGATTTTTCTTGATTCGTTGGGTTTTCAGCATATGTTCGATGGCGATGGACAAGGCCACGAAGCCGCCGGTAATCGACGCAGTGCGCGTGCCGCCGTCGGCCTGCAACACATCGCAATCGATGGTGATCGTGTTTTCGCCCAAGGCTTTCAGGTCGATAGCGGCACGCAGCGACCGGCCGATCAAGCGTTGAATTTCCAGGGTACGCCCGCCCTGCTTGCCGCGACCGGCTTCGCGCTCCATCCGGCTGTGCGTGGAACGCGGCAACATACCGTATTCGGCGGTGATCCAGCCCTCGCCCTTGCCTTTCAGAAAGCGCGGCACGCTAGTGTCGACACTGGCGGTACACAAGACCCGAGTATCCCCGAACTCTACCAACACAGAGCCTTCGGCATGCTTGGTGTAATTGCAGGTAAAGCGTATTTCTCTCAGTTGCTCGGGGGTGCGTCCGCTGGGTCTCATCTGGATCTGCCTTGTCGTAAAATGGCGGGATTATACGCGCTGCTACCGAAGATTTCTTAGCGCCGCCCGGGCAGCAGAAGGTAGCCGGCCAACATTCCCGAGCCGAGTCTGTGATAATAGCCGCCTGTCGAATCGCTCAACGCCCTGTCCCGTTCATGCAACGCATCCATTATTACTACGCCGGCCTGGCCGGATTTTTCGGCCTGTTTTTGTTATTGATGGCCTGGCCCACGCTGCTGGCGCCGCCCAAGCACATTCCAACGGCACTGGTATTGTTGGTCAGCGCCGGTCCATTGCTGTTGCCGATGCGCGGCTTGTTAAACCGCGACCTGAAAAGCTGCACCTGGATGAGCTACCTGAGTTTGCCGTACTTCGTGCATGGCATTATCGAAGCCTATGTCGATCCGGCTAGCCGGACCTACGCACTGGCCGAGGTCGGCTTCAGCCTGTTACTGTGTTTCGGCGCGGGGCTTTACGTCTATAAAGCCGAGAAAATCAGAGGCTAGCCGCGATGCAAGTGCCGCTTCAGTTCGAATTCCAGAGCCATCAGACCTTCGCGAGCTATTACGCCGGCCAGAACGCCGAAATCGTCGGACAACTGCAAAGCTTGGCGGCACCGAACGGGGAACAGCAATTGTACATTTGGGGCGATACCGGCAGCGGCAAGAGCCATCTACTGCAGGCATGTTGCCAACACGCCAAGGCGATCGGCATGGACCCATTTTACCTGTGCCTGACCGCGGCCCGTCTGCCGCCGCCGGCCGTGCTGGAGGGCCTGGATGACATGGCGTTGGTTTGCCTGGATGACCTGCCTGTTTTAGCAGGGCGTGCCGATTGGCAGCAAGCTTTATTCAATTTCTACAATCGCCACCGCCAAAACGGAAACAAGCTGGTATTAGCCGCCGATTGTCCACCTAAATTTCTGCCTTTCGAATTACTGGATTTGAAAACCCGAATGGGTTGGGGACTGACGCTAAAAATCCAGAGTTTGCGCGACGATCAATTAATCGCGGCGTTAAATCACAAGGCGCATTTTCTGGGTTTCGACATTCCGGCATCGGTCGGACGGTTTTTACTGAACCACTACGTCCACGATTTGCCCGCGCTTTGGCTGCTATTAGACAAAATCGACCAAGCGACGCTGGCGGCGAAGCGCAAACTGACCGTGCCGTTCCTGAAACAAATTTTGGCGGGTGAGCTATGAGCAATAAAGTATTGGTGGTGGGCAGCGGCGCGATCGGCGGCTTTTACGGCGCCTTACTGGCCAAGGCCGGTGCCGACGTGACGATGACCTGCCGCTCGGATTTCGAGACCGTCAAACGGCGAGGCTTCCGAATCGACAGCCGGGAGCTGGGCAGTTGGCGGTTTTTTCCGCGGCGCCTGGTGCAACGCGCCGGCGAATACGGCGGCGAGCCGGATTTCCTGCTGCTGTGTACCAAGGTCAAACCCGATTTGGACCGGGCCGAATTGATTCGCGACGCGGTTGGCCCAAATACCGCGATCGTCTTCATTCAAAACGGCATCGACATCGAAGCGGAGTTGCAGGCCGCGTTTCCCGATAACGAACTGATCAGCGGCCTGGCCTTCGTTTGCTGTAACCGGATCGCACCGGGCGAAATTCAACATCTGGCCTACGGCCGGCTGCTGTTAGGCAATATGCCGAGCGGAGTCTCGGACAAAACCCGCCGCCTGGCGGACCTGTACCGGACCAGCGGCATTGAGGCCGAAACTTGCGAAGACATCGTCGGCGGCCGTTGGCAAAAATGCGTCTGGAACGCGCCGTTCAACCCGCTGTCGGTGCTGTCCGGCGGATTGGCGACTCAGACCATCCTGCAGAGCCAGGAATCGCTGATCAGACGTATCATGACGGAAGTCCAAGCCATCGCCGAAGCCGCCGGCCATCCGCTGCCTGCCGACATTATCGAGCGAAATATCGCGATGACTCGAAGCATGCCGCCCTACAAAACCAGTATGTTGCTGGATTTCGAAACCGGCCAGGGTATGGAAACCGAGGCGATACTCGGCAATACTGTCCGCGCCGCCGAACGTTTGGGTTTGGATGTGCCTTGCCTGCAATCCTTATATGCGTTGATGCGCTTACGGGAACAACAGTCGGCGACGGGCCTGGGCGGAAAACACCCGTCACACAATTGACATTCCGTTTTTGCCGATTTTTCGGTTAGAATGTGAAGATTTTCATTGACCTTGTCTTTGAAGAAGCCGCTCGCTGACTTCCAAGTTGCTTGGAAAGTGGAGTCCGGCCGCATACTTCGCTAGAACAGCAGCTATGTGACCCACTAAAACCGTGGCAATGGTGCTGGGGTTAAAGAATTTTTATGTCCATTTTTAGAGTATAACCATGACTGATCTATCGCTTTATAGAAACATCGGGATCTTCGCTCACGTCGATGCCGGTAAAACCACCACGACCGAGCGGATTTTGAAGCTGACCGGAAAAATCCACAAAATCGGCGAAGTACACGACGGTGCGGCGACCACAGACTTCATGGTGCAAGAGCAAGAACGCGGCATCACCATTCAATCGGCCGCGACCACCTGTATGTGGCCGGGTAGTACCAACCAATTTCCGCCGCACCGCTTCAACATCATCGACACCCCGGGCCACGTCGACTTTACGATCGAAGTGTATCGTTCGCTGAAAGTGTTGGACGGCGGTATCGGCGTATTCTGCGGCTCCGGCGGCGTTGAACCGCAATCGGAAACCAACTGGCGCTATGCGAACGACTCCAAAGTCGCTCGCGTTATCTATGTCAACAAACTGGACCGTTTGGGCGCGAACTTCTACCGCGTCGTCAAACAAGTCGAGGACGTACTAGGCGCCAAACCAGTGGTTATGACCCTGCCGATCGGCGAGGAAGAAAACTTTGTCGGCGTGATCGACTTATTGACCCGCAAAGCCTGGATTTGGGATAACTCCGGCGACCCGTTGAAATATGAAATCCAAGACGTGCCGGCCGATATGGTCGAGCAAGTCGAAGAATGGCGCGCCAAACTGATCGACCAAGTCGCCGATCAAGACGACGACATCATGGAAAAATATCTGGAAGGCGAAGAGCCGACCATCGAAGAAATCAAAAAGTGTATCCGCAAGGGCACCATCGCGATGGATTTCTTCCCAACCTTTTGCGGCTCTTCGTTCAAAAACAAAGGCGTGCAATTGGTATTGGACGGCGTCGTCGAATACCTGCCGAACCCGACCGAAGTCAATCCGCAACCGGAAACCGACATCGAAGGCGTTCCGACCGGCGAACACGCGATCGTCGACCCCGAGCGCCCATTCCGCGGCCTGGTGTTCAAAATCATGGACGACCGTTTCGGTGCGCTGAACTTCGTACGTATTTACTCCGGCAAGCTGAAAAAAGGCGACACGGTCCTGAACACCTACACAGGCAAAACCGAGCGGGTCGGCCGGATGGTGGAAATGCACGCCGACGACCGTAACGAAATCGAAACCGCGCAAGCCGGCGACATCGTCGCGTTGATCGGTTTGAAAAGCGTGCAAACCGGTCACACCTTGTGCGATCCGGACAAACCGGCCACATTGGAGCCGATGGTATTCCCTGACCCCGTTATCTCGATTGCGATTTCGCCAAAAGACAAGGGCAGCAACGAAAAAATGGGTATCGCGATCGGCAAAATGGTCGCCGAAGACCCGTCATTCCGCGTCGAAACCGACCAGGAATCCGGCGAAACCATCATCAAAGGCATGGGCGAGCTGCACTTGGATATTAAAGTGGACATCCTGAAACGGACCCACGGTGTCGAAGTGAACGTCGGTAAACCACAGGTGGCTTACCGCGAAACCATCACCAAACGTATCGAAGACGAATACGTCCACAAAAAACAATCCGGCGGTTCAGGCCAATACGCGAAAATCAACTACATCATCGAACCCGGCGAACCCGGCAGCGGCTTCCAATTCGAATCCTCGGTTGTCGGCGGTAACGTACCTCGCGAATACTGGCCAGCCGTCGAAAAAGGTTTCAAAGCCAGTATCGAGAAAGGTGTATTGGCGGGCTTCCCTTGCTTGGACTTCAAAGTCAACCTGACCGACGGTGCGTTCCACGCGGTTGACTCGTCATCCATCGCGTTCGAAATCGCCGCCCGCGCCGCGTATCGTCAATCGATTCCGAAAGCCGGTCCGCAATTGCTGGAACCGATCATGAAAGTCGACGTGTTCACACCGGAAGCACACGTGGGCGACGTGATCGGCGACTTGAACCGCCGCCGCGGCATGATCAAATCCCAAGATCCAGGCGTCACCGGCGTTCGCATCAAAGCGGACGTACCGCTGAGCGACATGTTCGGTTACATCGGCGACTTGCGGACGATGACCTCCGGTCGCGGCCAATTCTCGATGGAATTCTCGCATTACATCGCCTGCCCGAAAAACGTGGCCGACGAAGTGATCAAGGAAGTCAACGAACGCAACAAAAACAAAGACAAGTAAACAGTGGGGCTGCCCCGAGACCGCAAGGTCTCCGAGCAGCCTTTTTTGCGATTTGGCCGCCTGTCTTTCAGGCGTCTCTTTAACGATAAAGCTTGCGCGATGTACGTCAGCTTAATCCCGCACCCCACTTTGGGAGAACACTATGGCATTTGTAATTACCGAAAACTGCATCAAATGCAAATATACCGATTGCGTCGACGTATGCCCTGTCGACTGCTTTCACGAAGGACCCAATTTTCTGGTTATCGATCCGGACGAATGCATCGATTGCACGCTGTGCGAACCGGAATGCCCGGCCGGTGCGATTCACGCCGAAGATGAGCTGCCGGAAGGCCAAGAGCACTTCGCGGCGTTGAACGCCGAATTGGCCAAAACCTGGCCGTTGATCACAGAAGTCAAGGACGCGATGCCGGACGCCGACGAATGGAACGGCAAGCCGGACAAATTTAAATTGCTGGAAAAATAATCCGTTACGGGATACAGGGAGCGCCGCGACATCGCTGGCGCTCCCCGCCAACAACGTAGGCTAACGCTTTAAAGCATCAAATCTCGCCTTTCTCGACGACCGGCATGATCCAATAATGGATACCCGAGCCGGCGAACTCAGCCTTTAAGCGCTCCAAAAGCGCGGAAATCACAATTTTTTCCGAGTAAATCTGAAAACTGGTATTTCTGGGCTCTGCTTCGTCATGCTCGCTGGGCAGCTTGACGATTTTGTGACTGGCCGCGTCCCCGTTCAAGCGCATGGTTTCGAACTCGTCCAAACACTCCATCACCGCCGCTTCCATATCGCCGGGCACGACAAACGAAATCGAAAATTGCTGATGCTGTAGCGTGTTGACAAAGTCGTCCTCGCTATTGAATCGATCCGACGCATTTTTGACGACTTGCAGAAATTTGCCGCGCCGCCGGTCTCCCTTGCGTTTTTCGACAAATTCATTATCGGCTCGCTGATGCTGCCGGGGATCGTTATACCAACTGCGATGGTAATAAGGTCTAACGACCACCATCCGGCCGTTAAAGCGCCGGTTTTTCAAACCCTTGATGACCCGCTGCACGGTCAACTCCGAATCCAGCGTCACCAAGCCGTGATACTCCATGGAACCGAAGCGACTGTCTTGCAGTGCCAGAATCTGCACGTCCACTATCCGGCCCGGCTTCAGGAAAAAGCCGCTTTTCAAGGCCGGACTAATGAATTCGGTAATTTCGGAGTGTCTGGTGTTGGCCGGAATTCTTCTCAGAAATATGTTCATCGGTTCGCTTGCAAAGTGACAGGGTCGGTTTTTTAAACATACGAGACAACTGTAGCATTCCGTACTGAATTCTGCATACCTCGCGGTCAGATTTTTCCGCGCTCCAATGCCGGCAACAACCAATACTTTAAGCCGGCGCCCGCGAAGTCCGCTTTTAGCTTAGTCAATAACCCGGAAATGTTGGTTTTTTCGATAAAAATTTGAAAGCGGACCTTGCGCCGATAACCGCTGACCTGCTCGGCCAGCGACAGGCCCTGGTCGTCCGCGTCGTGGATATTCGCCGGCATACAGGAAAAACTTTGCCGCCACGCCAACGCCAATAAAAAGTCCACGAATTGCTCCTCCAAATCCGGTGGAACGTCGACCATTAGCAGATAAGCCTCATGATTCATTCAGCGGTCTCCTCGCCGCGCCCGTAAGCACGATACAGTATTGGCAACAAAATCAGCGTGAGTAGCGTCGACGACACCAGCCCTCCGGTGACCACGATGGCCAAGGGCCGTTGCACTTCCGAGCCCGGCCCCGAGGCGAACAATAGCGGAATCAAGCCGAACGCGGCGATACTAGCCGTCATTAGCACCGGACGCAGCCTACGGCAAGAGCCGACAATCACGACGCGCGACAATTCCAGACCGGTCGCGCATAGCTGATTAAAGTAACTGACCATCACCACGCCATTCAATACCGCGATACCGAGCAGCGCGATAAAACCCACCGAGGCCGGCACCGACAAATATTCCCCGGATAACCACAGTCCGAACACGCCGCCCACCATCGCCAACGGAATGTTAGACAACACCAGTAAGGCTTGCCGCACCGAACCGAAGGTCGAAAACAGTAATAGGAAGATCAAGCCAAGCGCCAACGGGATCACCAAACCGAGCCGGGCTGCGGCGCGTTGTTGGTTCTCGAACTGACCGCCGAATTCGACGTGAAAACCGGTCGGCAGTCGGACACGTTCCGCGACCGTCTTGCGAGCCTCTTCGACGAAACCGACCAGATCGCGCTCTTCGACATTGCAGCGAATCACGACAAAGCGCTGGCCTTTTTCCCGATCTATCGACACCACGCCTTCCACCGCTTCGATTTTCGCTACCGCCGAAATCGGTATGTGGCTGCCGCTCGGCAGCGTGATTTGCAAATTATCGAAATTCGCGGTGTTGCTGGCGCCGCGCAGTAACAGCGGTGTGCGCTTGACGCCTTCTTGAACGATGCCGAGCTGCAAACCTTCTATCTGCGCTCTGAGCAGATTCTCGATGCCTTCGGCATCCAAACCGTAACGACCGGCGGCCGACCGGTCGATTTTCAATTGCAGAAATTGCATGCCTTCGTTTTTGCGAGTGAAGACGTCGCTGGCGCCGGGTATTGTCTTCAATACCGCTTCGATTTCCTCCGCCTTATGATTCAACACGTTCAGATCGCTGCCGAACAGCTTGATCGCCACGTCGCCGCGCGTACCGGTCAACATCTCGGAAACCCGCATTTCGATGGGCTGGGTAAAGCCGAACGCAATACCCGGCGTGTGCGGCATGACCTTGCGGATTTCCTCGATCAGCGCTTCCTTGGTATGCATCCGCCATTCGGCTTTCGGTTTCAGAATTAAAAAGGTATCCGTGTCGTTGAGGCTCATCGGATCCAAACCCAATTCGTCGGTGCCGACCCTGGACACCACGTGAGCCACTTCCGGAACATGCTCGAGAATGTTTTTCTGCACCCGCACATCCAGCGCCACCGAATCCGCCAACGTAATCGACGGCAATTTTTCGAGTTGCACGATAATGTCGCCTTCGTCCATCGTCGGTATGAAAGTGCTGCCGATTCGACTGAAAACCAGTAGCGTTGCCAGCAACAATCCTCCCGCGACGATAAACACCGTTTTGGCGTTCGCCAAACACCACGCCAACACCGGCTGATACAAAGCCAGTAATTTACGCGGCAGCCAAGGCTCTTCGTGCGACACATTCTTCAACAGAAACGAGGCCAACACCGGAATCACCGTCAGCGACAACAACAAGGAACCGCTCAGCGCGAACACGATCGTCATCGCGACCGGGCCGAACAATTTGCCTTCCAGCCCTTGCAGCGTCAACAACGGCAAAAATACGATGACAATGATCAGGATGCCCGACGTCACCGGCGCGGCGACTTCCCGGGTCGCCCGATAAATCAGGTGCAGGCGCGGCAAATGCTCGGCTTTACGATGGTCGGCGAGTTGGGTAATGATGTTTTCGACAACCACGACGGCACCGTCCACCAGCATGCCGATCGCAATCGCCAAGCCGCCCAGACTCATTAGATTGGCCGACATGCCGAAGGCCTGCATCAGGATAAACGTAATCAGCGCCGCCATCGGCAGTGCCAAGGCCACGGTCACCGCGGCCCGCAAATCGCCCAGAAACACAATCAGCAGAATTACGACCAGGACGATCGCTTCGAGCAGCGCCTGGGATACGGTCGCGACCGCCTTGCCGACCAACACGCCCCGGTTGTAAAACACATTGATCTTAACGCCTTCAGGCAAACTGGGCTGCAATTGCCCCAATTTTTCCTCTAGCAGCGCGATGGTCTGCCGAGCATTGGCGCCGCGCAAGCCCAGCACCACCGCGGTGACCGCCTCGCCGACCCCATCCTTGCTGACCGCGCCGTAACGAGTCAGCGCGCCTATCCTGATTTCGGCGACGTCTTCGATTTTGACCGGCAGACCGTCGCGCTCGGCGACCACGATCGTCGCGATGTCGTGCTCGTCGCGAATCCGGCCTTCCGCACGGACGATCAGTGCCTCCTCGCCCTCGGTCAAGCGCCCCGCGCCATCGTTGGCATTGTTTTTCTTCAAGGCCGCGCTGAGTTGTGCGATGTCGATATGGCGTGCCGCCATTCGAATGTTGTCCGGCACCACTTCGAAACTGCGAACCTCGCCGCCCAAGGCGTTGACATCCGCCACGCCCTTAACGGTCCGCAAGGCCGGCCGTATCGTCCAATCGAGCAGCTCGCGGCGCTGCATCAGAGTCAAATCGCCGCCTTCGATCGCGAACATGAACATCTCGCCGAGCGGCGTCGTCATTGGCGCGATACCGCCCTGAACCCCTTCCGGCAAGTTGCCCCAAATCCCGTTCAGCCGCTCCGCCACCTGTTGCCGCGCCCAATAAATATCGGTGCCTTCCTCGAAATCGAGCGTAATATCGGTGATCGCGTACTTGGCTAGCGAGCGCAGCATGACTTGGTGGGGAATGCCCAGCAACTCGACTTCGACGGGCGCGGTAATTCTGGCTTCGACCTCTTCCGGTGTCATGCCGTTGGCCTTGACGATAATTTTGACCTGAGTTGGCGACACCTCCGGAAACGCGTCGATCGGGATATTGGTGAACGCGTAATAGCCGCCGCCGGTCAGCAACGCGACCGCCAGCATGACCAACAGGCGCTGGATCAGCGCAAAGCGGATCAAGCCGGCCATTATTCGTCGCCCCCTAAACCCAACCAGTTAGCCTTCAACGCCACCGCGCCCTTGACGGCTATTTGCTCGTTACCGGTCAACGGGCCGTTAACCAAAGTCACATCGGCTTGTTTACCAGCCACGCTGACCTCGGTCACCGCGAAGCCTTCGGCATTGCGCACGAATACATAACTATGGCCTTCGTTTTGCGCCAACGCGGTATTCGGCACCCGGAAACCGGTCTGACCACCACCCAGCAGTTTGACGTTGACGCTTTGACCGACGCGTAAGCCCTCGGCCTTGCCATCGAGCACGGCCCGGGCGGCGACGGTTTGGTTATCTCGGTTGACGCTTTGGCCCAGCAAAGCAACGCGGGCGACGATACCGCTATCTTCGACGCCGACGCTGTCGCCAATCTTGACCTGCCCCATCCGTTCTTGCGGAATATTGATTTCCAGCCACAATTGCGAGAGATCGGCGACCCGGAACAGCGGCGTCTGCATATCCAATCGACTGCCCAACACCACCAGCCGTTCCAATACCACGCCATCCAGCGGAGAGCGGATCGCCAGTTGGTTATTCAAGCGCTTGGTTTTCGCCAGTTGCTTAATTTCGCCAACCGACATGCCCGCAAGCTCGAGCAATTGTCTGGTTTCATCGGCCTTGGCCGATTTGCTGCCATGCAACACTTCGGTTTCTTGCAAACGCCGTTCGGCGATCACGCCTTCCTGCAACAACTTTTGGTCGCGCCCTTGCTCGATATCGGCCAAATTATGCTCGCTACCGGCCGTCAAATAAGCCTGTTGCAAACCAACCAACTCCGGGCTGTTCAACGTGGCCAGCACCTGGCCCTTGACCACCCGATCGCCGATATTGACGTGAATTTTAGTGACCAGACCCGCCACGCTGCTGGCGACCAGCGCTTCGCGATCGGCCGGCACAGTCACGCGCGCCGGCGCGTAAAACAGCGGGATGTCCGAGCTGGCGGCAAGAGGCGCCACTCGCACATCCAGATTGTCGATTTGCTGTTGGGACATGCGAATTTGCGAGAGTTCCGCGCTCGCTTGTCCGCAAGACACGATAAAAAGACCGTACAAAAACATCGATCTCACGGCGCTACTCCTACTGCCTGATTATAAAAGGCGATATTGCGTTCCAACTTGACCTCTTGCAGCTTGGCGTTACGAATCGCCTCCAAGGCTCTGGCTTGAATTTTTAACAAATCCAGCAGGTTGATCTCGCCGGCCGAGAAACTGATCTCGGTCATCTTCAAATGGGTTTCGGCGATGTCTTTCAGTTCGTTGGCAATGGCCAGTTCCGCGCGGGTCACTTCCAGGGCATGCTCAGCTTCGTGCAAATTCTTTTCGAGCTGCCGGTACAAATGTTCGCGTTGGGCCATCGCATTGTTCAACTCCAGATTAGCCTTGGCGATTTCCGGCGCGTTGTAAGCATCGCCACCAAACAGCATGACGACGTTCACGCCCACGCTTTCGACATTCTGCCCGCCCCGGCCGTCGCGTTGGCTCTTTGCGCCTACGCCTAGTTTCGGCTGGTTGATCGGATCGGTCGTGCGTATCCATTCGACCTCGGCGCGCCGCCGCTCGATGATGGCGTTGATGGCATCCAACATCGGATGATCGTTGGCGACCGTGGTAATCTCGCTCTGGCGTTCGCGATAGCTACTCGGCACCTTGGTCAGTGTCGTGAGATTGGTGTAGGCCTTGCGGCTGTGCATGACTTCGGCTTCCGCCTGCGTCACCAGCGCCCGATTTTGCAAATATTCGCCCTTGGCCAAAAGCAAGTCGGCGCGCGGCAAATCGCCCAGCTCGACCCGGCGCTCGACCTTTTTCATCAATTGCTCGGAGATCGATAGCGCGTTTTGCGCCTGCTGCAAGCCGATGTTGGCAATTTCCATATTCCACAAGGCATCGCGCACCAGCCGAACGACTTCCAACTTAACCGCTGCCAGTTGTTTTTGCGCGGCCGCGCCGGCGCGATCCGCCACGACCTGACCCGCTTCGCGCTGCCCCCATTTCCAGGTAGTGATCTCCACTTGGGCCGACGCTTCCCGCGAACCCAGATCGTCGGCGATCCGGTCGTCCATGTAACCCAATTGCAAGGCCGTGGAACCCGCCACCCAACTGTCGCTACGCTCGGTCAGAGCCTCGGCCTCCTGGCTCAAAGCCTCGCTGATCAAGCGGTCGGGGTATTTTTCCAAGGTTTGTTCGATCAAGCCCGGTAAACTCAGTTGCGGATCGGTTTCTATCGGATCGAGATGCTCGACGATCATCGGCCCCGCCGACATTGCGTGAACGGGCGGCGGTAACTCAGTGGCCGGCGGCTCCGCCCAACACGCGCCAGCTGACAACAACGCGCCGAACAACGCGTTTGGAATATGACGAAATCCGGTCATATTTTTCTCCGAAAATGTAGGTATGCAGAAATCCAGAATACCCGATTTGAAACGGGTGAGCGCCAAAATACCGAGCTTGGCCGAAGCAAGCCGGACGTCAGCGCGACGTTTGACTAATCAACAGGGAGGCGCGCGAGAAGAATGGAGACTAACACCGGGCTGGATGAGTTCCGGAGGGGGATCGAGACGACGGAATACCAAAGTCGCAGACGCTAGCGGTGCTGGGCCGAATATCGACGTGTCGAACGCATGGGAAAGGTTATCGGCGTAAAATAACGGTAAATTGAGCTTAATTGCCGAACCGACTTCAACCACGGCACTTTGCGCATGGAGCTCGTGATGGATATGGGCCAGCACTTCGTCGGCGTTCGCGGCACGCCATTGCTCGAATTCATGCAAATGCCAGCCGCCGACACCGACTTCATCGCCGACATGCGCATGCACCAGCGGGGCTACCAATTGCAGCAACACCAAAAACACCACGAGAAACCGACGCAAGAATGCAACCATTTTAATGTTTAATACTCTGTATGATGGCGGATTCAGGTAAGCTCGGGTTGTTGCCGTTGGCACGAACCGTTATTCTACTTGAAAAAGACGATCTTACCCCGACTATCGGCATAGACTTCAATCAACACCAGGTAAACCACAACATGAACAACAAAACGCGTACTTTAGCCGGCTTGCTGATCGCAATGGCCTTGGCGTTCGGCGGCATTGACGCGGCCCACGCCAAGCGCATGGGCGGCGGCAAATCGTTCGGCAGTAAACCCAGTTACAGCACGCCGTACCAGCGTCCCACACCCAGCGCGCCGACCAGCCAACCTATCCGCTCGCCGGCTCAGCAACAAGCCGCCGCGCAAAATCAGGCCGCCCGGCAAAACTGGGCCGGACGTGGTGGCCTGATGGGTATGCTGGGCGGATTGGCGTTGGGCGGCTTGCTCGGTTCGATGTTCTTCGGAGGCGCCTTCGAGGGTCTCAATTTGATGGATATCGCGCTATTCGCCGGCCTCGCCTTCCTCCTGTACCGGCTGTTCGCCGCCAAATCCGCGCGCCAGCCCGCCGTTGAAGGCGCGCATGCCCGCGAAGCTTACCCGCCCCAAGCAGATCCGGCGGACTACCGACAACCCGCGCAAAGCACGGCCGGTTTCAACACCGATTTATTATTCGGCAAGGGCAAGGCAGTCGGTAGCGCTCCGGCGCCGCAAGCCTTCGACGCCGGCAACCTGCCGGCCGGTTTCGACGCGAAAGTCTTTCTGAACGGCGCGCAAAACGTCTATCGACATTTGCAAGCGGCCTGGGACAACCGGGATCTGGCGGAAATCCGCAGCCTCACTACCGATAAAGTGTTCGCCGAGATACAGGAGCAGCTGCGCGCTTCCGGCGAAACCCACAGCACCGAAGTGCTGGCGCTGACCGCTGAATTACTGGATGTCCGGGAAGTCGGTAGCGAACTGGAAGCCTCGGTGCTATTCGATGCCACGATCCGCGAAAACGGCGGTCAAGCGAACCCCGTAAGGGAAGCCTGGCATTTTACCAAACCGAAATTCAGTAATGAGCCGCGCTGGTATCTGGACGGTATCCAGCAAATCGAGAATTGAGCATGGCGGCCGACAGTCGCGAGATTCGGCGGCGCTACGACCGGCTGGCGCCGTGGTTCGACGGCCTGGAGAGCGTCCTGGAAGGGCTTTTCTTCCGCCGCTGGCGCAAGCGACTTTGGGCCGAGGTCCAAGGGCAGCACATACTCGAAGTGGGCGTCGGTACCGGCAAGAATTTTCCGTTTTACCCGGCCGACGCTCGCGTGACCGCGATAGACTTCAGCCCCAACATGTTGACGATCGCCCAACGTAAGCGCGAACGCAAGGGCCTGAGCGCGGAACTGGCGTTGATGGACGTGCAGGCTCTGGATTACGCCGATAACTGTTTCGATACCGTGATCGCCAGCTTCGTGTTCTGCTCGGTACCGCGTCCGCGCAAGGGCTTGAAGGAACTTTACCGAGTCTGCAAGCCCGGCGGTCAAGTGCTGCTTTTGGAACACGTATTAAGCGCGAACCGGATCATGGCAGCACTGATGCGGCTGTGCAATCCATTAACCGTCCGTCTGTTCGGTGCCAACATCAACCGAGAGACCGTCAAAAACGTCCAATCCTGCCCCTTCCGGCATATCTACGTCGATCCGGCCAGCGGCGACATGATCAAACTGATCCGCGCGGTCAAGTAGTCCAACGGCATCCCGGTTTTACCATTTGCGCCCCCCGGTCTAAAATGGCCGGACGCTAACGCAATCGGCTTTGGGTTTATGCCACTTTCACATATCATCGCGCGAGCGCGCCTCTTACTGCTGTTGGCGGTCACCGCCGAACCGACCCATGGCGAGGAAGCGATTTCGGAGCTTAAATCGCTGTCTCTCCAGGCGCTAAGCAGCAGTACCGTGGCGATCGCCGCCAAGCGCAGCCAGGCGGTCGGCGAAACACCCTCCGCGGTATTCGTGGTCAATCAGGAAGAAATCCGCCGTTCGGGTTTGCAGTCTATCCCGGAGATTCTCCGCCGAGTGCCCGGCCTGGAAGTCGCCCGAGTGGACGGAAATCATTGGGCTATCACCAGTCGCGGTTTCAACGGACTTTACGCCAATAAATTGTTGGTGATGGTGGACGGCCGCACCGTCTACGATCCTCTCAACTCCGGCGTGTTTTGGAACGAACAGGATTATCCGCTCGAGGATATCGACCGTATTGAGGTGATTCGCGGACCCGCCGCTACAATGTGGGGTTCTAATGCCGTTAACGGCGTGATCAATATCGTCACTCGCTCCGCGCAGGAGACCCAAGGCACGCTGGTCAGTACCGGCACGAGCCAGGAAGAACCCGGCTTCGTCAGTGTCCGCTACGGCGGAAAACTCGACAACGACTTGCATTATCGCGTATACGGCAAATACAACCACCGCGACCGTTTACATCTGAACGGCGGCGATCTGGCTTACGACGCATTGGACATCGGCCGTGCCGGTTTTCGTAGCGATTGGAGTTTGGACGCTCGCCATAGCTTGATCGCCCAAGGCGACTATTACAACGGTAACACCGACCAGACTCTAAGCAATCCGCTGGACGGTATGAGCATCTCGGCCGATCCCGGTAAATCCTACGGCGGCAACTTACTGCTTCGCTGGCAGCAGGCGCTGGCCGACGACGCTCGCCTGCAAATTCGCGGCTACTTCGACCATGCCACCCGCGACCAGTCGTTACTCGACTACAGCCGCGACTCCCTCGACTTGGACATGCAGCACGATTTCCCCTGGAATGACCATCTGTTGACTTGGGGCGCCGGCTATCGTTACGTCGGCGACATGCTCCAACTTAAGTCGCCGTCGTTGACGATATGCCCAACGCATCGAGACCGACATTGGTTCAACCTGTTTGCCCAAGACGAGTGGCGCTTACTGGCGGAAGAACTGCGCCTGGTTTTGGGCGGCCGTCTTGAGCATAACGATTTTAGCGGTTACCAGTTGCAACCCTCCGCCCGCCTACTTTGGCAACCGGCACCCCATCACGGTGCTTGGGCCGGCGTTTCGCGGGCCGTCCGCGTTCCGACGCGCGTCGAACATGACCTGAATACCTTTTTCTCGTTGGGACCGGGCACGACCGCCAACATTCGCGGCAACCCGAACTTAGCTGCCGAAACGGTCGTCAATTACGAGATCGGCTATCGCTTCTTTCCCAATTCGGCGTTTAGTCTGGACACCACCTTGTTCTACGGCGACTATAGCCGACTGACCACGACCGAACCGCTCGATCCCATCAACGGGAATCGGACCATAACGATCCCGCTATTGATCGACAATCAGGCTTATGGCGAAACCTACGGCTGGGAATCGGCTGTGAATTGGCGACCCGCGCAAAGTTGGCGGTTGCAAGCCAGCTACAGCTTGTTCGGCATTGCGCTGCACAAGCGTCCGGCCAGTTTGGATAGCGCCGCCGAAGCCGCCGAGACCGCTAGCCCCTCCAACCGCTTCAACATCAGCTCGTACTTGAACCTGCCCCACCAACTGGAATTGGACCTACACTGGTACTACACCGGCCGCTTGCGCAGCCAAATTGACGGATACCACCGCTTCGACGCGAGACTGGGCTGGCAGCCTAATTTACATCTCGAACTAGCACTCGGCGCCCAGAACCTGCTGGACAACCGGCACCTGGAATTCGCACCCAGCCCGGACAATGCCCTGGTTGCCAGCGAAATCGAACGCAATTTTTATCTTAAAGCCACGGTGCGCTACTAAATGCCGGCGAAGCAAAGCTTCCGCATCCGCAAGCCCGGACTTCCGGGTCCCGCCAAGGGGCCGCGACGCGGCTGGCTGCTGGGCTGGCTGCTTTCCGGCATCGTTTGCGCCACCGAGCAACACCAGTTTAGCGAACACGAACTAAAAGCCGCGTTCTTATACAACTTCGCGTATTTCGCCAGCTGGCCCGATGACGACATCCATGCGAACTTCAACATTTGCAGCTATTCCGCCTCGCCGGTGACGCCGGTGTTGGCCCGATTGGTTGACGGCGAACGATTGCACAACCGTCCGTTCCGGCTAGTTGTCGATCCGGGTTCCGATCGACTGAGCGAATGCCAGATTTTGTTCATTCCGCTGCAACAGGAGCGCATAACGGCCGCCGCGCTGGAACAAATCAAGCCATACCCGGTGTTGACGGTTAGCGACATACCGGATTTCGAACAACGCGGCGGCATGATTCGACTCGCTAGCGAGGGTCGGCGGATAGTACCCGTGATCCAACTGCGCAATGTCTCGAACGGCAACCTGCGGATCAGCTCCAAGTTGTTGCGCAGCTCCCATCTGGTCGAGTAGGCGGCATTATGTTCAGCGGCACGCCATCCATCAGACAAAAAATTCTAGCGATGGCGCTTGCGACTGCCTTGCTGACCGGAATCCTGTCGTTGTCGTTTTTTTTGGTTACCGATTTTCATCAGCAGCGACAAACCCTGCTGGAGCAAAGCAAATTACTCTCGCGCATCCTAGCCAGTAACGTGGCCGCCGCCGTGATTTACCACGATCCGGCCACCGCGACCGAGGTATTGGCCGCGCTGAAGGAAAAGTCCGACGTGATCTCGGCCCACGTATTCACACCGGACCGCCAGGTTTTCGCGGAATATCGCAGCCGCTTAAGCCAACACATGGCGTTATTGGCTGAAATCGACCAAGGGATTTCAGCGGGTTCCCACACCGTCGACACGCTATCCAGCGACGACGCGACCTACCGCTTTAATGACGATTGTCTGGCCGTCGTCGTACCGATTCGACTGGACAGCCGATGGGTCGGGTTCATCGACCTGCATCTGTCGCTGGCGGAAACTTCGGAACATTTCAGACGCACGGTCCACGAAGCCGTTTCCGGCTTAGCGATCGCCATTCTATTTTCGGTATTACTAGCCCGTTGGCTGGGGCGGCGGGTCAGCCGTCCATTGCAACGTCTGACCCGTAGCATCGAACAAGTCAGCCGCAATCATAGTTTCAACACGCGCCTAAATACCGACAGCCGCGACGAAACCGGCGTTTTAATCCACAGTTTCAACAACATGCTAGACCGACTCGAACAACAGGAACACAACAAGAATGCCCTGATCGTCAAACTATCTCACGCCAAATGGGAAGCCGAGCGCGCCAGCCGCGCCAAATCCGAGTTTTTGTCGAGGATGAGCCACGAACTGCGCACACCGCTGCACGCCATTATCGGTTTCGGCCAATTACTGGAATCGGACCCCGAACACCCGCTAAGCGAGGAGCAACACGACTCGGTGCGGCATATCCTGAATTCCGGAAATCACTTGCTGGCGCTGATCAGCGAGTTGCTGGACCTCGCTACCGTGGAAAGCGGCAAACTGAATCTGGTACCCGGACCGATCGAGTGCCGATCGCTGGTCGAGGAAACCGTCCGACTTGTCACCCCGCAAGTTCATCAAGCGGGACTGCAAATCGGCATCAGCGGCGGCGAAGCGCTACCGCCGGCGAGCGCCGATCGTTTGCGTTTGAAACAGTGCTTGTTGAATTTGCTGTCGAACGCCATGAAATACAACCGCGCCGACGGCACGATCCAGGTATCGATCTTCATGGCCGAGACCAAAGTCGCAATCGCCGTCGAAGATAGCGGCCGCGGCATCGCCGCCGAGAATATGCCCCTGCTGTTTCAACCCTTCACCCGTTTTCATTTGGAACAGGAAACCATCGAAGGCACCGGGATCGGTCTTTTGATCACCAAACACATGGTGGAGTTGATGAACGGCGAATTATTGGTCGACAGTAGGCCCGGCGTGGGCAGTCGCTTCACGATTTTACTGCCGGTCGCCTCCACCGACGCCGACCAGTCGGAGCCAGGGGTTTATACCGGATACGGCGTGACCCCTGAGTCCAGTCAAGGGTAGGGCGGGAACTTCCCTTCACCGGTAACCGTAAGGGCGCAAGGCCGGCCCCCTGGCTCGCGGGTTCCGGCCGAGCTCGGTGCTAACGCACGGAATTGATGGTGCGTTCCATTTCCTCGCGGCTGAGATGGCGAACGTCCTTGCCCTTGACCATGTAAATTACATGTTCGCAGACGTTGCAAGAATGGTCGCCGATCCGCTCCAGGGCGCGGGCGGTCCACAGCATATCCAACGCGCGGGTGATATTGCGCGGATCTTCCATCATCTGGGTGATCAGCTGGCGGGTGATGCTGTTGTATTCGCGGTCGACCTTGGCGTCTTGCGCGGTGATCGCGATGACTTCCTCGACGTCGTTGCGGGCGTAGGCATCCAGCGCGCCGTTCAGCATACCCTTGACCAGATTCAGCAAATGCTCGATTTCGTAGTATTTGTCCTGGTAGTAGTCGGTGCCTTCCAGACGCATCACCATCCGCGCGATCCGGGTAGCCTCGTCGCCGATCCGCTCCAGGTCGGTAATGATCTTGATCGTCGCGATCAGCATCCGTAAATCGTAGGCGGCGGGCTGGCGGCGCGCCATGATATCGGTGCATTCGTGGTCGATTTCCTTTTCCAGCGTATCGACCTGATGATCCTGCAACACCACCTGATCGGCGCTTTCCATGTCGTAACTCATGAAGGCCTTGGTAGCGAGATCGACTTGCTCTTCCACCAACCCGCCCATCATCATCACTTTGTTACGCAGCTCCTCCATTTCCTGGTTGAACTGCTGGGAGATGTGTTGTTTGATTTTGCTGTTATCCATGTTTACCTCCTAGCCGTACCTGCCGGTAATGTAATCTTCGGTTTGTTTCTTAGCCGGGTTGGTAAACAACTCGCTGGTTTCACCGAATTCGATCAGTTCGCCCATGTACATGAACGCTGTGTAGTCCGATACCCGCGCCGCCTGCTGCATGTTATGAGTGACGATAACGATGGTGTACTGTTCCTTCAACTCGTTAATCAATTCCTCGATTTTCAACGTAGAAATCGGGTCCAAGGCCGAAGCGGGTTCGTCGAGCAGAATCACTTCCGGTTCGATTGCGATGGCCCGGGCAATCACCAAGCGCTGCTGTTGGCCGCCGGACATACCCAAGGCGTTGTCGTTCAAGCGATTTTTCACCTCGTCCCACAGCGCCGCGCCGCGTAGCGATTTCTCGACCACTTCATCGAGAACCCGTCGGTCGTTGATGCCTTGGATACGCAAACCGTAAGCGACGTTTTCGTAAATGGTCTTCGGAAAAGGATTAGGCTTTTGAAACACCATGCCGACCCGGCGCCGCAAGGCCGCGACATTGACCGATTTGTCGTAGACGTCGTCGCCGTCCAGCAATATTTTGCCGCGGATGCTGACACCGTCAACCAGATCGTTCATCCGGTTGATGCAACGCAACAGGGTCGATTTGCCGCAACCGCTGGGACCGATATAGGCCGTGACCTTCTTACGCGGCATTTCCATATTGATGCTATGCAAGGCTTGTTTTTGGCCGTAAAACAATTCCAGATTTTCAACTTTGATGCAGGTTTCGATTTTGCCGGCATCGGGCTTCTCTTCTCGATTCAGCGCATTAATGTCAATGCCGTGAGTGCGTTTTTGTAGTGTCGTCATGTTATCGGGTCCGAACATCGGGATATCGATGGCTGTTAGTTTTCGAGGGCGCGGTATTTTTCCCGCAAGTTATTGCGTATCGCGATCGCGGTCATGTTCAGACCGACGATGACCATCACCAGCAGCAGCGATGTCGCGTATACCAGCGGCCGGGCCGCCTCGACGTTGGGGCTTTGAAAACCGACGTCGTAGATATGGAAACCCAAATGCATGAACTTGCGGTCCAAGTGCAGATAGGGAAAATTGCCGTCCAGCGGCAAGGTCGGCGCCAGCTTGACGACACCCACCAACATCAGCGGCGCCACTTCGCCGGCGGCACGAGCCACGGCCAAGATCAAACCGGTCATGATGGCCGGGCTCGCCATCGGCAGCACCGTGCGCCACAAGGTTTCGGCCTTGGTCGCGCCGAGCGCCAGACTGCCTTCGCGGATGGATTTGGGTATCCGCGACAAACCTTCCTCGGTGGCGACGATAACCACCGGCAGGGTCATTAACGCCAAGGTCAATGCCGCCCAGAGCAGACCCGGCGTACCGAACACCGGCGCGGGCGCCGCCTCCGGATAAAACAGCCGGTCGATATTGCCGCCGATGATATAAACGAAAAAGCCCAAACCGAACACGCCATACACAATGGACGGCACCCCGGCCAAATTGTTCACCGCGATGCGGATCACCCGGGTGATGAAACCTTGCTTGGCATATTCGCGCAAATAAACCGCCGCAATCACGCCGAATGGCGTCACGACCACCGCCATCAGCAACACCATCAGCACCGTACCGAAAATGGCCGGGAATATGCCGCCCTCGGTGTTGGCTTCGCGCGGCTCTTCCTTGATGAAGTCGATAAAGCGCGCTACGTATTCGATCGATTTATCGAAGGTGCTCATCGCATTGGGCCGCGTCAGTTTGACGACCCGATGCAACGGTAGATTGACTTCTCTTCCGCCGGCTTCCGCGACGACCAGATTGACGCGTTTGATCTCCCGGTTGAGCTGTGCGAGTTGTTGTTGAATTTGCTGATATTGCACCTGATAGGCCTGCTTTTGGGCGGCGAATTCGCGCTCGGTGTCGGCGCTCCAGGTACCTTCCAACTCCAGCTTGCGTTGCCGCAAGCGCAGGCGCTCCAGATTGTAATTAATCGCGCCGATGTCCTTGTTTTGCAAACGGTCGATCTGTTCATGCAAGGCCAGCGCGTCATTCAGTTTTTGCTGGGCTACCGACCAAGCGGATCCGCCTTGCGCCAGGACGTTGCCGTCCTCCTTGACCGCGACCAGTCGGCCGTAAAAATTGCCCCACTCGCGGCGCTCGATGCACGCCAGATCGTCCGGATGCGCTATTCCGGTAATGTATTGCTGCAATATCCAACGGAAATCGCTACCTAATATATCCCGATTGCCGGTCTTGACCAGATGCTGTTCCAAGTATTCGGCATTGTTCAAGACTTCGTGACCGGCGGCCCTGGCTTGCGCGGTCGGCAGCAATGCGGTGGCAACCTGCTCGCCGACGATAACGCTGTCCAAGCCTTGCTGATCGCGGTAGTGATATTCGACGATGTCGGCCGGCCAAAAATGCCCCAGACCGCGCACCGCAATCAACAATAGCAAACCGATCACCAGAACCAGGTTGATACTGACCGCGCCGGCGGTGAACCAAATCCACGGCGTGCCGCTTTTGAACCATTCTTTCATCATAATGAACTGTATTTTTGTCTCAGATTCTGCCGAATCATTTCAGCCAAGGTGTTGACCACAAAGGTAAACATGAACAAGACCAGCGCGGCCAAAAACAACACCCGATAGTGGGTGCTATTGACTTCGGATTCGGGCATTTCCACCGCGATATTCGCGGACAAGGTCCGCAGGCCCTGGAAAATACTCAGGTCCATCACCGGGGTATTGCCGGTCGCCATCAACACGATCATCGTCTCGCCGACCGCCCGGCCGAAGCCGATCATGATCGCCGAAAAAATACCGGGGCTGGCCGTCAGTAAAACCACCTTGGTCAAGGTTTGCCAGGGCGTCGCTCCCAAGGCCAGCGATCCGGTGGTCAAATGCTTGGGAACGCTGAAAATCGCATCCTCGGCGATCGAAAAAATCATAGGAATGACCGCGAACCCCATCGCCAGGCCGACAACCAATGTATTGCGTTGATCGTAAGCGATGCCGAATTCCTCGCGCATCCAGGTGCGCAGATCACCGTTAAAGCATAAGGCTTCGATACCGGGACTGACTTGAAAGGCCAGCCAAGCGGCGAAAACCACGACCGGGATTAATACAATGGCATCCCAGCCGTCCGGAATTTTTTGCCGTTTTTGCTCCGGGAGGAACTGCCAAGCGTAGGCAAACAGCATTACCGCCAACGGCACGATCATCAGTAGTGCGAAGATTCCCGCCAGATTCGCTTCGACGAACGGCGCCAACCACAAACCTGCCAGGAAACCCAATATCACGGTCGGCAACGCCCCCATGATTTCGATGCCCGGTTTGACGTATTGGCGAATCCCCGAAGACATGAAATAGCCGGTGTAAATCGCGCCGAACAAGGCCAGCGGAATGCCGACCAACATCGCGTAAAACGACGCCTTCAATGTGCCGAACACCAGCGGCGTCAAACTCATTTTCGGTTCGAAGTCGTTGCTGGCGGAGGAGGATTGCCAAATATAATCCGGCTTGGAATAGCTCTCGTACCAAATCTTCCGCCACAACGATTTCATCGAAATTTCCGGATGTTCGTTGGTCAGCTTCCAGGCCTTGAGGTTGCCGTCGGCGTCCTCGGCCAGCACATGGTCGGCTTTCGGCGACAACGACATTGCCATCGGCGCGCCGGGCATTACCGGCTGTTTGATCAGTTCGCGCTCGGCGGTGGAATTAAACACGCCCAGCATACCGCTGTTATCGACCACCAGCATGCCGCGCCGGCGCTGCTCAGGATTGATTTTGACGATGGGGCTGTCGGCGAGCTTGAAACTGCGCAATTTTTGCAAGCTAACGTAATTCTGCTCGTTGCGTACCATCGACCACTGCGCCAATTCGCCCTTGGAATCGCCGACCAGCAGCGAATTTTCGCCATTCAAAAACTCGACGTCGGTAATTTGCCGGCCGTTATCGACCAAGTTCATTTTGTGCTTGACAGCCAAGGTTGACGATTCGCCAACATCGACCACCGTCAGGCTCTGTTTGGAGAGCAGATAAAGGTTGTGCTGTTCCTTATCCAACAACATGAATTCGACATCGTCGCCCGGTACATCCAGCGTTGCATCGCTTCTATCCAACGTGACTTCGTCGTCGAACATCGACTCTTTCTTGCTGAGCCTAACCAGAATCAAACGATGATCGGCGGTCTTGGCAACCAGCAGGCTATGCTCATCGCCGATCGCGAACGTCAATTGCAGCAAGGACTGACCGGAGTTGTCTATCGTCAACGGCTGCTCGCCGAGCGGGTAACTGATATTCGGCGTCACCACCCGCTTGCCGTCGGGGTAACTTAATTTGTACTCGTGCTTCATAATTACCGCGCGACCGTCGGACAGGCCGTAGCCGACGACACCGCTGTCCGGGCTGCCGTGGCTAAAACTGGCAATCTTGGCGGCGTCGGCGCCAAGCAATTCCTGGGCTTTCACTGTCTGCCCGTCCGCGACCCGAAAAAATACCGCATTACCGGTATCGGTAAAGCGCACGGCCAATTCGTTTTGCTCTTCGGTGGCCAGGAAACGAGTCTTGCCCAAGGCCGGCTCCGGCACCGGATAACCGCCGGCCGGCTGCAGTGTCGCCGGCAACAGCAACGGAAACACCACATACAGCAAATAGAAGAAAATCAGGACGACGGCGACAATGATGCTCAGACCACCCGCCACCACGCCGCGCGCGACGATTTTGTCTTTTAACAGCCGCCAACGCTGATGACGTTCGCTCGAGGCGCTCTGCAGCAACGTAGGTTTCGCCGGAATCGATTGGACTTCAGTCATAACAAGGCATGTGTAGTTAACTTGGGTTGCGCCGCTTGGAAACGACGCGGCGCCAACAAAAAAGCCGATAACCTTTAGGGATTATCGGCTTGAGCATTATACAAGATCAACGCCCGTAGAAAGGGGGAGTGGGGAATAGGCATTGATGCAAGTCGCCGTTCCTTGGTTGCATCCCTGCAACGAAATCCATGTATCGTCCATCCCTGAAACTTAGATTACTGTACCAAGGACAGGGCTTTTTCGACCGCTTTGGCCGGCAGCGGAATATAGCCGTCCTTAATCACGACTTGCTGACCGGCTTTGGACAGCACCATCTTGAAGAACTCTTTTTCCAACGGTGCCAACGGCTCGTTGGGTTTTTTGTTGACATAAATGTATAGGAAGCGCGACAACGGATAAGCACCGGAGGTGGCGTTTTCGGGAGACGCTTCGACGAAGGCTTCGCCGTCCTTGCGGGCCAGCGGCACGGCTTTTACGCCGGAAGTCGAATAGCCGATACCGGAATAACCGATGCCGTTATTGGACGTGGTCACCGATTGCACGACCGAAGCCGAGCCGGGTTGTTCGTTGACGTTACTTTTGAAATCGCCCTTGCACAGTGCTTCATCCTTGAAGAAGCCGTAGGTGCCGGAAACCGAGTTGCGGCCGTATAACTGGATCGGCTTGCTCGCCCAGCCGCCGGTCAGGCCGGCTTGTCCCCAGGTGCCGATGTCGTTCGCATAGCCGCATTTTCGGGTGGACGACATGATGGCGTCGACCTGCGGAATGCTCAAACCCTTGATCGGGTTGTCCTTGTTGACGAATACCGCCAACGCATCGATCGCGACCGGGATAGCGGTTGGTTTATAACCGTATTTGCTTTCGAAATCGTCGATTTCGTTGTCTTTCATCTTCCGGCTCATAGGACCCAGATTCGCGGTTCCCTCGGTCAACGCCGGCGGCGCGGTCGATGAGCCGGCGGCTTGAATTTGAATATTGACGTTAGGGTAAATCTTGCCGAATTCTTCCGCCCACAGTGTCATCAGGTTGGCCAGGGTATCGGAGCCGACACTGGAAATGTTACCGGAGACGCCGCTGGCCGGCGCGTATTCGGGCAGAGCGGGATCTAAGGTGGCAGGCGCGGCGGCCGCGACTCCAGTCAGCGTTGCCGATACGAACCCGAATCCTAATGCCAGTGACTTCAGCGCGAAAGTATTTTTCATAAATGATCTCGAAAAGGTTTGTTTTAAAACTTGCAAACAGTTTGCCAAGCAAGCGTGACAATAGTATGAAGCGAATATGACAGTTTTGTGACAATTGCCGGCGAATTGTAGGCCTAGCCGGCCGCCGGCGTCACTCGCGCCTAACCGAGCTATCGGCTACGGCGGCGCGGCGTAGCGTCAAAAACCGATAGCGGAAATCGACGACGGGGTCGTCGTCGACTTCCTCGGATTCGACCTCAAGCCAAGCTTCGGCATCAATTTCCGGAAAAAACGTGTCGCCGGCGAAATCCCGGTCTATGCAGGTCAAATACAAGCAGTCGGCCCGGTCCAGCAAGGCCCGGTAAAGTTCGGCGCCGCCGATCACGAATACCTCGTCATTGTCCCGGCAATGCGCCAGCGCCGCGTCGATGCCTGCGAACACCAGACAACCCTGGGCTTTGTAATCGCTCGCGCGGCTGACCACCAGATTTTCCCGACCCGGCAGCGGCCGGCCGATCGCCTGATGGGTTTTACGCCCCATTAAAACCGGTTTGCCCAGCGTGATGCGTTTGAAGCGCCGCAAGTCGGCCGACAAATGCCAGGGCATACGGCCGTCCAAGCCGATCGCCCGATTGGACGACATCGCGACGATCAGTGAAATTTTCATGGAGTGGGTTAAGATGGCTAGCCTTGTTCAAACCGAAGATGATACTAGACATCAGCCCATGAAGAAAAACATACTGGTGGTATTTACCGGCGGCACGATAGGCTCCAAATCGGAGGCGGGCACGATAAACACCTCGGCCGACGCCGGCTTCGCGTTGTTGCAACTCTACCGGCAAAGCCACCCGGACATTGCCGAAACCGTGACGTTTTCCAGTATGCAGCCGTTTGGCATACTATCGGAAAATCTACACCCCAGCCATTGGCGATCCATGGTCTCCGCGATAGAAGCCCTGGATCTGGCGAGTTTCGCCGGTATCATCGTTACCCACGGCACCGACACCCTAGCGTTTTCCGCCGCGATGCTGGCGCTGTACTTCAACCGTTTGCCTATACCGCTGGTACTGGTCTCCAGCGATAAACCGCTTGCCGATCCGCGGGCTAACGGGCTGGATAACTTCAGTTGCGCGGTTTCTTATATCCGCGACATCGGCACGGCCGGCGTGTTTGCGGCGTATCGCAACCCAGGCGGCGTGATGCGCTTACATCTGGCCAGTCGCCTGGCCTCCTGTCTGCCGCTAGGTAGCGATTTCATCAGCGCTCAATCCCGGCCCTACGCGACCTATTCGCCCGACGGTTTCGAATTCCATCATCCGCTGTCGCCACGTAGCCCGTACGAACTAAAACCTGATTTCTCGAAAAAATTGCTGGTGATCCGCCCCTATCCCGGCTTGAATTACCGCGACCTCCGTCTGGATGGCTGCGATGCAGTGCTGCACGACCTGTACCACTCCGGCACCGCCTGCGTATCGGCAGAAGTTGGCGCCGAATACAACCTTATCGAGTTCGCCGCCGCGTGCCGGCAGCGCGGCATTCCGCTGTATCTGGCCCCGGCGCTGTATTCGGACGACGCTTACGCCTCGACCCGCGCATTGCTTTCGGCTGGCGCCGAAATGGTTTGGAATATATCGCTGGAAGCAGCTTACGCCAAACTCATACTGGCGCTCGCCAATTTCGGCTCGCCCCAGGCCATCTCCGCGTTTTTGAGCGCCGACGTCGCCTGGGAACATCTGAGTTAAGGCCAGCCCGTCTTCCCGACAATTAACGTGCGAAAAACTTCGCCAGAGCTTCGGCTCGTCCCGCCGACACCGTTTGCGCATGCGGACGACTTTCGATCAGCGCGATGTAAGCGGCAACGTCGGGCAAATGCTCCGCCACTAAATCGACGCCGTAAATCTTCTGCGTCACGAACCCCACCAATTGCAAGTGCGGCCAGGCGATCACGTCGGCCAACGTGAAGTGCTCGCCCAGCGCGTACGGGCTCCGGGGCATGATGCGGTTCAGACCTTTCAAACCGTTTTCCACCTTGGTTTTTACCTCGTCCTTAACCTCCTGGGACACGGCGGTGCCGAACAACACTTCGCCGTAGAGGCGGCGAGCGATCAGTTCGACGTTCAATTCGATATGTTGAATGAATTCGCGGCATTTCGCGCGTTGGTAAGGATCGGCCGGATACAGAGGATACTCGGGGAAAGCGTCTTCCAAATACTCGAGTATGGCTTGAGATTCCGACAAATAACCGTCGGCGGTCTTAATGAACGGGATTTTGCCGAGCGGGGAGCGCTTCAATACCGTTTCGTCCTGACTAGGCCGCACCAATTCTTCATTGAACGGCAGGTTTTTCTCTAAAAGCGCGAATTTGACCTTGTTGTAATAATTGCTGATCGCAAAACCGTATAGAGTAATCATGCTGTTGTCTCCCTTGGTTGAAAAACGACCGACCCGAACAGACCGGTCAGTCTATTGAAATAATACAGACTGGTCGGTATAGTTGCAACATCGTTTTTCTCTCGCCGCCATGACCCGCAATCTGCAAGAACATATCCTGAATGTCGCCTCGGAGCTGTTTTACAGCCAGGGCATAAAAACCACCGGTGTCGATGCCGTCGTCAAAGCGGCCGGCACCACCAAAATGAGTTTGTACAAATATTATCCGTCGAAAGACGATCTGGTGTTGGCGCATTTGCGCAAGAGCCGGGCCAAACTTCAGGCGTACATCCAAGAATATTTGTTCAAGGCCGGTACCGATCCGGGGCGACAACTGCTGGCGGTTTTCGATGCTTTCGGGGATTTGCAGGCCAACCCGGCGTTTCGCGGCTGCCCGTTTATCAACGCCGCCGCCGAATTCGCCGACTCCGGCAGTCCGATTCAACAAACCGCCGCCGAATTTTCGGAAGGCTTTCGCGCGCTGTTATCCGATTTGGCCGCTCGGGCCGGCGTCCGAGATCCGGAGCCGTTATCCAAACAGTTGGCGATGTTGATCGCCGGCGCGATGGTCGGCGAGCAAATGCGGCGCGGCACCGAACACATGCGCTTGGCGCGCGAGGCCGCCAAAATCCTGATCGCATCGGCCCGCGATTGAGCCATTTCGCTCGCGCCTGCAACGATTACAATAAGCGTTGCCCTCGTTCCCCCGGTTTCGTCAAGTGAATCTCCGTCAACTGGTTTCCCAAACCGCAATCTACGGCCTCAGCAGCATTGTCGGCCGCTTCTTGAATTATCTGTTGGTCCCGCTTTACACCTATACCTACAGCGCCGCGGAATACGGCGTGGTCTCCGAGTTTTACGCCTACGCCGGCTTCTTCGCGGTCGTGTTGGCGTTGGGCCTGGAAACCGGTTACTTTCGGTTTCGGCAAAATCCCGCTTACGCCAGCGACGCGATTTATGCTAACGCTCTTAGTTTGCTGACCTTGGCCAATACCGGATTCCTCGCCGCCGTCGCTTACTGGCGCCAGGACTTGGCGGATTGGCTGCGCTATCCGGATCATCCGGAGTATCTGGTCTGGTTTGCCGCGATTTTGGCGCTGGACGGCATCACCGCGCTACCGTTCGCCCGCCTGCGCGCCGAAAACCGCGCCTGGCGTTTCGCCGGCATCAAATTGAGCGAAATCGCGATAACCATCGCGCTGAATCTATTTTTCCTGTTGTTATGCCCGAAACTGGCGCAACGCTGGCCGGACGCGGCATGGTTGCACTTTTACGACCCCAACGTGGGCGTGGGCTACATCTTCATCGCCAACCTGATCGCCAGCCTGGCAAAATGGCTGCTGCTGATGCCACAATTCCGCCGGATACCGGTCAACCTAAATCCGGCGCTGCTCGGCCCCATGCTGCGCTATTCGCTACCGATGGTGGTGATCGGCTTCGCCGGCATGGTTAACGAAATGCTGGACCGGGCCATCCTGAAAATCCTACTACCTTACGATCTGGCGACCAACCTGAAACTGCTGGGCATCTACGGCGCCTGTTACAAACTATCGATTCTGATGAGCCTGTTCGTTCAGGCCTTCCGCTACGCCGGCGAGCCGTTCTTTTTTGCTTACGCCGGCCGCGCCGACGCCAAGCGCGCCTACGCCTTGGTGATGCGCTATTTCGTCATCGCCGGCGTGTTCATCTTTTTGTTGGTGACGCTGTTTATCGACTTTTTCCAGTATTTTATCGGCGCGGAATATCGAGCCGGCCTAGAAGTCGTGCCCGTCCTGTTAATGGCGAATCTGTTGCTAGGTATCTATGTGAATTTGGCGGTCTGGTACAAACTCGGCGACCGCACCGGCCTTGGCGCCTGGGTATCGCTGGCCGGCGCCGCGTTGACGGTCGCCTTGAATATCTATTGGATACCGCTTTGGGGTTACGTCGGCTCGGCCTGGGCCACGCTGGCTTGCTATGCCTTCATGGCGGCGGCTTCCTGGCTGCTGGGACGGCACTATTACCCGGTTCCGTATCCGTTGGCCCGGATTTTCAGTTACTTGATCCTAGGGTTGGGCTTATACGTCGCCAATCGCTGGACCCTAAGCGAATTCCATTGGAACGCCTGGCTGAGTGGCGGCCTGGGCTTGACGATTTATCTGACGGTCGTCGCGGCCTTCGATCTGAAGCCGCTAATCCGTCGAAGCTGAGCCGTGGCAACGTAGGTTAATCGGCGGCGTTGGCGCCGCCCTGCATCGCCAACGCCGCTTGATACAGCAACTTTTTGCGCTGCCCGGTGATGTCCGCCGCCAACGCGGCGGCGGTTTTCGTCGAGCACTCCTTCAACAACAAGGCCAGAATCCGCCGCTCTTCGTCGCTGATTTCGCCGGCGGTTTCCGGCGCTTGATAGCCGGCGACGATAACCACAAACTCGCCCTTGCGCATGTTTTCGTCGGTTCTGACGCGCTCGGCAACCTTATCCAAGCGATCGCCGACGATGGTCTCGTGCAATTTGGTGATTTCCCTGGCCACGACGATGGGATGTTCCGGCGGAAACACCATCAGCATATCGGCCAACGCATCCTCTATCCGATGGCTGGACTCGTAGAAGGCCCAGGTCGAAGTATCGCTTAATTTGGTTTCGAAAAAGCCTTTGCGGGCCGACGAGGTGCGCGGCAAAAACCCTTCGAAACTGAAGCGACTGGTCGGCAAGCCGGCGGCCGAGAGCGCGGCAATCAACGCGCAAGCGCCCGGAATGGGCACGACATCGATGTGTTTGCGTCGCGCCAGTTGAACCAAGGGTAGGCCAGGATCGCTGATCAGCGGCGTGCCGGCATCCGAGACCAGTGCCACCGACTGGCCGTCTTGAATTTTGGCGATCAAGCCCGCCGAGGCATGCTCTTCGTTGTGCTGGTGCAGCGATTGCAACGGCTTGCCGATGCCGTAGTGCTGCATCAGCAGCTTGGCGTGGCGGGTATCCTCGGCGGCGATCAAATCGACGCACTTCAAAACCTCGACGGCTCGAAAGCTGAGATCGGCCAGATTCCCTATCGGCGTGGCGACCACGTATAATTTCCCGGACATTTCCGCTGCAGGCCCTCTTGCCATGTCTGATTTTAAATTCGCCGCCATTATGCCCGCTCGCTTGGCCGCCTGCTGTGTTTTCGGGCTGTTATTGACGGCCTGCGCCGAAGAGCCGGTGAAATCCGTCAAACCTCAGACCGCGCGGACCAAGTCGGCGGCGAAACGCGGCAAGCCCAACGAACCGGCCCAAAGCTACCGAATAGCGGACAACCAGAACGGCTTGCATTTGCTCGATGCCGATACCCGCATACAGGCCGGCGACAGCGAAGCCGCGCAAAAAGCCCTGGACCGGATCAATCCCGAGCAGCTAACGCCCGAGCAACTGAGCAAGTATAAACTGCTCGACGCGCAAATCTCGTTGAGCGCCGGAGACGCCGAACGAGCGTTGCACAAACTGGAAGGCACCCGGCCGGCGGTGTTGGCCGAAGGCGATCGAATTGCTTACTACCAATCCCTGGCCTTCGTGCATGCCTTGCTTGGCGACGTCCTGCCCTCGGTGCGCGCCCGCTTGAAACTCGGTCAATTACTGCAGGCCCCGGAGCAGCAAAAACAGAATATCGCGGCAATCCTGGACGCATTAAGCGTACTGCCGGTGGAAACCTTGAATGCATCTGCGCCGGTGGCCGACGAACTGGGCGGCTGGATGGCGCTGGCCAAGATCCTGAAGCAGCAAGGTTCGCCGGGTTTCGATTTGAGCGGGCAAATCGCCGGCTGGCGGCAAGCCTATCCCTACCATCCGGCCAACGCCGAATATCTGCAAACCTACCTGAATGCGCCGGCGGCCGCGGCCGAACCCGCGCCGAGTGAAACCGCTATTGGCCCGGCCTCGGCGACCTCCGCCGCCGGTGCCAACCTCGCCGTGTTGTTACCCAGTGCCGGTCCTTACGCACCCGCCGCGAAAGCCATCAAGGAGGGTTTGTCGGTCGCCCACCGCTTGGCGGCCAGTGCTGCGCCGCAACCGGGATTGAAGTTTTACGACACCAGCCAGGGCGAACCGGGCGAACTGTACCGCAAGGCCATCGCCGAGGGCGCCGGCTTGGTGGTCGGCCCGTTGGTTAAGGAAGACATTCAAACCTTAGCGCTATCCGGCGAGCTGCCGATACCGGTGCTGGCGTTGAACCAGGTCGACAATCTCGGCAAGGCCAACCTGTACCAATTCGGTCTAAGTCCGCAAGACGAAGCCGAGCAACTGGCGCGAAAAGCCCGCCGCGACGGCCTGCAAAACGCGGTGTTTCTGGTGCCGAATACCCCACAGGGCCAGCGCGTCGGCCATTTGCTAACCTCAGCCTGGCAGGCCGGCGGTGGCAGCGTTGTAGGTCTGGAACAATACGACCCCAAGCAGCACGATTTCTCGGGATCGGTCGCCACTTTGCTGGCGCCCTCGGTCAGTATCGACGGTAAGAAACAACCCTTGGCGGTATTCGTCAGCGCAAGCCCGGAAGTCGCCCGCGAATTGGCGCCGCAGCTCAAGTACCCGCAAAGCGCCGAATTGTCGATTTACGCGATGCCCAACCTTTACAGCGGCCGGCAAAATCCGGTGCGGGACGTGGACTTGGGCGCCATCCGCTTTTGCGACATGCCGTGGCTGTTCGGCGAATACTATCCCGGCCCGCTGAGCCAGTCGGCGTTGCAAAACATCTGGCAAGGACTGCCTGACAGCCAAATCAAACTGGTGGCGCTGGGCGTGGACGCCTACAATCTGAGCGGGCAATTGAACCAGTTAGCCGGCGGCGCTTATGCCGGCGCTACCGGACGTCTGACCTTAACCGGCGAAAACCGGATCGGCCGGGCGCTGGTTTGCGCGCAATTCAAGGCCGGCGTGCCGGTCGCCGACGGATTTTTAAATTGATCCGTTTCGGCAAACCCAAACCCGCGCATTTGCAAAGCGGCGCCGACGCCGAGCGCTTGGCACTGAACCATTTGCAAAGCCAAGGACTGATCTGGGTGTGCAGCAATTTCCGCTGCAAGAGCGGCGAATTGGATCTGGTAATGCGCGATGGCGAAATGCTGGTCGTCGTCGAGGTTCGCTACCGCAAATCCGAACAATACGGCGGAGCCCTGGCCAGTATCACGCCGCAAAAGCAGGCCCGGATCATCGCCGCCACTCAGCACTATGTCATAATCCACAAGCTCAACCACCTATCGGTTCGCTTCGATGTAGTGGCCGTCTCCGGCGACAAGCATCTCCATTGGATCAAAAACGCATTTCAAACCTAACATGAGCTTACAAGACCGCATCATCAGTCACTTCTCCGACAGCATCCAAACCAAGCAAGATTCGATGGCCAGTTTGTGCGAGTTGATCGAATTCGCCTCGCAGAAAATTGTCGAGGCCTTGGTCAACGACCGGAAGGTATTAACCTGCGGCAACGGCGGCTCGGCCGGCGACGCCCAACATTTCTCGTCGGAAATGCTGAACCGCTTCGAGCGCGAACGGC
The DNA here is from genome assembly GCF_050275925.1 of Methylomonas sp. MS20. Taxonomy (NCBI): domain Bacteria; kingdom Pseudomonadati; phylum Pseudomonadota; class Gammaproteobacteria; order Methylococcales; family Methylococcaceae; genus Methylomonas; species Methylomonas sp. MS20. Next base: position 319,669 of record NZ_CP189962.1, on the reverse strand, counting down.
CGGCCTTACCGGCGATTGCGTTGACGACCGATACGTCCACCATCACCTCGATAGCCAACGACTACCACTACGACGAAATCTTCGCCAAACAACTCCGCGCGCTGGGACAGGCCGGCGACATCTTGTTGGTTTATACCAGTAGCGGCAATTCCGGCAATATCGTCAAGGCCGTGAAAGTCGCGCACGACCGCGACATGACCGTGATCGCGCTGAGCGGCAAGGATGGCGGAATATTGGCCGGCGCATTGAACGAAGCCGATATCGAAATCCGCGTGCCGTCCTATTCCACGGCCCGGATTCAGGAAGTCCACTTGTTGATTTCGCATTGTTTGTGCGATTTGATCGACCACCAATTATTTGGCGGCTAACCTAAGCGATCGAGCAAGAGTTTGACGGAACGCGGCCGGCGCGCGCCGGCCGCTTGGCGGCCTTAAGAGCTAGCGGCCGGAGATAAACTTGACATCGCGCTTGCCGACCCCGCGATATAGCTGGCGCGGCCGGCCGATCTTCAGCTCCGGATCCGAAATCATTTCGTCCCACTGCGCGATCCAACCCACCGAACGGGCCAGCGCAAAAATCGCGGTAAACATCTCGGTCGGGATGCCCAGCGCCCGCAACACGATACCCGAGTAGAAATCGACATTGGGGTAAAGTTTTTTCTCGACGAAATACGGATCTTCCAGCGCGATGCGTTCCAATTCCATCGCCAGCTTGAACAGGCGATCGTCGTTTAAATTCAATTCGTCCAACACTTCGTGGCAGGTTTGCCGCATCAGTTTGGCGCGCGGGTCGTAATTTTTGTAGACCCGGTGCCCAAACCCCATCAAGCGGAACGAGTCGTTTTTGTCCTTGGCCCGCGCCACGTATTCGCCAATTCGGGAGACATCGCCGATCTGCTCCAACATGTTCAACACCGCTTCATTGGCGCCGCCATGCGCAGCACCCCACAAGCAAGCGATGCCCGCCGCGACGCAGGCATAGGGGTTCGCCCCACTGGAACCCGCCAGACGCACCGTCGAGGTCGATGCGTTTTGTTCGTGATCGGCGTGCAGGATCAGGATGCGATCCAGCGCGCGGGTAAGCACCGGATTGGCGATGTAATCGTCGTACGGATCGCCGTGCATCATGCGCATGAAGTTTTCGGCGTAACCCAAGCGGCGCTTGGGATATATGAAGGGTAGGCCGATGCTGTACTTGTAACACATCGCCACGATGGTCGGCATTTTCGCGATCAGCCGGATTGCCGACATGTAACGATCCTCACGACTGTTGATGTCCATGACGTCGTGATAGAAAGCCGACAGCGCGCCGACCACGCCAACCAGCACCGCCATCGGGTGGGCATCGCGGCGAAAACCGTTGTAGAACTTGGTCAATTGTTCGTGCACCATCACGTGTTGACTGACCGTCGTGACGAAATTCTTCATTTCCGCGCCGTTGGGCAAATCGCCGTTCAGCAATAGATAGCAAACCTCCAAAAAGTCGCATTTTTCAGCCAATTGCTCGATCGGATAGCCGCGATACAGCAAGACGCCCTCGTCGCCGTCGATGAAAGTGATCTTGGACGTACAACTGGCCGTGGAGGTAAAACCAGGGTCGTAAGTAAAATGGCCGGTCTGCGCGTACAGCGAGCGAATGTCGATCACCGAAGGCCCCAAGGTACCGGGCATCACCGGCAATTCGTAGTGCTGGTCCTGATCGTCCCGTTTTATCGTCACTTTTCTGTCAGTCATCGGGGAATTCTCCTGAAAGCTTGCGTTTAATGGCGGTGATGCAGCTATTCTATTGCAAACAGCAAATAAACACAGCCGAAAATCGGGATTGTTCACGAATTGACTATTTACTGATAACCGATAGTTGCGGACGAATCCATGCAAAAACCCGGCCGGTATTTCTCCAGTCAGCGCTGGACTCACTAGCCGAGGAAGGCCGATAATCCGTGAACCGCAAAACCGGCCTTCGCCCCGCCACCAAAACACCATGTCCAGCTCAACCACTTCCAACCCATTAGACCTCGCTTGCTTTCCAAGCAACTACGTCGAAGCGCGCCAGGGCTGGCTAGCGGCGGCGGAATTAAGCTTGCATTGCGAGAGTTTGGATTTTCCCTGTCCCGGCCAAGGACCGGACGGCGCGGCCTTATTCACGGACAGCATTTGGATAGGACCAGCCGATGCCGAACAAGTGGTGGTGATTCTGGCCGGCACCCACGGCATCGAAGGCTACGCCGGTTCGGCGGTACAAACCGATTGGTTGCACCGTTTGAGTGCACAACCCTCGCTGCTGCCCAACGGTGTCGCATTAGTGCTGGTGCATGCATTAACGCCGTGGGGTTATGCCTGGTCGCGTCGCTGCGATGCCGACGGCGTCGATTTGAACCGCAATGCAATCGATTTCTCCCTACCGCCACCCGACAACCCGCATTACCGCGAACTGCGGCCGATCTTGTTCGAAGCCGATACCGGCCGCCGCCAACAAGCGTTCGCCGAATTCGCCGCCCGCCACGGTCGAACCGCGCTGGAAATCGCGATCAGCGGCGGGCAATACCTCGATCCGCTCGGGCCTTTTTACGGCGGCCGCGCGCCGGCTCACGGCCGTAAGGTATGCGAAGCGTTGATTTCTCGCTATCAACTCAATCGGCGCCGGCTGGCGGTCGTCGACATCCACACAGGACTAGGAGCCTACGGTTACGGAGAAATCATCTGCGACCACGCGCCGAACAGCATCGGCTCGACGCTTGCAAAAACTTGGTACGGCGACGCGGTGACCTTACCGGCGGCCGGCACCTCGAGTTCGGTACCAAAATGGGGTTTGCTGGATTATTTGTGGCACGCGGCAATCGGCGATGCCGGTTGCTACGTCACGCTGGAGTTCGGCACCTACGCCACCGATGCGCTGTTCGATGTCTTGCTGCAAGATCATTTGCTTTGGGCGCAAACCGGCAACGACGCGGCTCGCCTGATCCACCGCGACGCGATGCGCCGGCATTTCTGTCCGGAGGACCCGGTCTGGCGCGAACAGGTACTGTTTCGCGCCCGTCAGGTTATCGGCCAAGCACTAGCCGGGCTGGCACGATGACGACCGCGATACGCCCGGCGCTGCCGACCGATCTGGAGGCGCTGGTCGCGCTGGAAAACGCCAGCTTCGCCACCGACAAACTCAGTCGGCGCAGTTTTCGGCATTGGCTGACCAACGAGCATCGCGCCCTGCTGGTCGGCGAATTCGAACATCGGATGGCGGGCTACATTTTGATCATTTACCATCCCGGCACCCGATTGGCGCGAATTTACTCGCTGGCCGTGGCGCCGGAGTTGCGCGGCCACGGCATCGCCAAGGCCTTGATGACCGCCGGCGAACAAGCCGCTCGCGACGACGGCAGGCTTTATCTGCGCCTGGAAGTCAGCGTCGATAACGCGGCGGCGATCAAGCTCTACGAAGCGCTAGGCTACCAGCGTTTCGGGGTCTATCGCGATTATTATCAGGATCACAAGGACGCGCTGCGCTATCAAAAACGCATCCGCCGTTACCGCGACAAACCGCAGCACCGCTCGGTGCACTGGCTCAGACAAACCACGCCGTTTACCTGCGGGCCGGCCGCGCTGATGATGGCGATGCACGCCTTGAACCGAACCTACCAGCCGTCGGCCGACGAAGAAATCAATCTTTGGCGCGAGGCCACCACAGTCTTCATGACCTCCGGCCACGGCGGCTGCCACCCGCTCGGTTTAGCGCTGGCGGCGGGCCGGCGCGGTTTTCACGTGGAAACCTGGATCAACCAAACCTCGACCTTGTTCATCGACAGCGTACGCAGCGACGAGAAAAAACGCGTCATCGAACTCACTGATCAATATTTCAAACGCGAAGCCGAGCGTCGGCAAATACCGGTACATTACGCCAGCATCAGCCAGGCCGATCTAATCGCCGCGTTCGAGACCGGTGCAATTCCCTTGATTCTGATCAGCACCTATGCGATGGACCGTAAGAAAGCCCCGCATTGGGTCGTCATGAGCGGCTACGACAACGATTGCTTGTACATGCACGACTCCGACCCCGACGACGGCCGGCAAAGCGACCTGGATTGCCAGTTCATCCCGATCGCCCGCGAGGATTTCGAGCGGATGTGCTGTTTCGGCAAATCCAGGCTGCGGACGGCGGTGATTTTAAAACCCGACTCCGCTCTCGCTCACAAAACCCAATAAACGCGAGCCGCGCCGAAACCGGCATCGAAAAACGCCGCCAGTTTCGACAAATTTCGAGCTGCATTTTCAATTGGCCCAAGCGCCGGTCTTGCGTGCTTTTTAGGGCGAAGCTCCCTCTCGCGGACAGGCGTGTCGAGCCGTAAGGAGTTAAATCAAGGCGAACCGCCTCTGTGCGTTTGCCGCCCAGTTAACCCTCCGACGGAGTACGCGAATCAATGACGTTGTTTCCGACAACCGACCAAATACTCGCTCAGACTGACCGTCAAGCTGCTGTCTCGATCCATATCCGCGAAGCGGCGCAATACTTCGCCATCACTGTTGCCCAATGCGGTCACGGCGAACTCCTCGCTGCTTAACGCACCGCTGGCATCAGCATCAGCCAAATTGAAAACTTCGGTTTCCAAAGTCAGCGCCTTCCCGGTCTTGCCGACGACGAATTCGCTAAGCGAAATGTCGGCGCTATCATCCGCATCCAGTTCGTCGAAACGAGTGTCGGTCAAACCGGCGATATAGGTCTGGTACTCAGCCAAGGTCAAGTCGTCGGCGGTGTCGGTATTGGCAGCCTCGAACTCGGCGGTCCGTAGCGCGGTTTGCGACGATTTGGCGTAAGCCGGCGCACTGCCGACCAACGCGATCAAGAGACTGGAAATCAGCCATGCTCTAGTCATGATTAAAACTCCTGGTTTTCGTTGGAATGTGGCGACGGCAACGCCGTCGCCGGTAGCCGGCCAAACCGAATAGAGGGAAGTTGCGACTTGACCGGCCAACGAAATACTAGAAGACATCGCCTTCGACGGGGCCACCGAAAAGGTAAAAGCAGGTAAAACTTTGTTAACCGCCGTTCCAACGCCAAAGTCGCGGCAGGCTCGAACCCAAAACTTGGTTCGCATCCATTGTAAGCGAGGATTGCAACGAAATTACTTGCGTGGACAGCCACGCCGACCACACTTGCACGACATTCAGCGATACCATCGCTGCTTCGGGCCGTTTTTTCGAGATTGGCTAGCGCACCGTCCAGGCTAGAACGATTGCGTTAAGGACAGTGGAAAATGCCTAAGGGCGCTGTAGATATGGGGCCGAGACGGTTTGATATCCCTTCGCGGCGCCAGGAAGTCAGTTCAAGTGCTTAAGAAGTCAATTGAAAACGAGTGGCAACGCCGACGATCTATTTTTACCGTAACTCACGGCATTCAGCTCCCCTTGTAATCGTGAAAGACAAACCATCGGTGCCAAGCATTTAAAAAGTTGGCGCCAGCCATCTCCTCCAGTTTGTAACCCGGGTACCACGGCCGATGGCGAGGGATGAAAATGCTGATTTCCCTACGCGTCCGCAGCCGCTATACCTGCGCGTACACTCCGCCGGGGAAATCATCTGCGAAGTCCAAAGCACGCCGATAGCATCCGCCACCAGATGCGGGCCGCCTTCAGCATTCCGTTTGCGCTCTAAAATCCAGCTGGTAATAGCTTAGCAGGGCAAGTTTAAATTGATCTCAACAAAGACAATTCCGGAACAACGCTGAAGTTTTCAAATGCCCTGAACCGTTTCGAGCCAGGGAAGCGGCGTGATCCACGTTGTCAGGCAACCGCCGGTTTTATACTTGAGACTATCGATGACAATTGACAATCACGAGGGATTTTCAATCATTTTGGAATGGTCGGAGTGAGAGGATTCGAACCTCCGGCCCCTGCCTCCCGAAGGCAGTGCTCTACCAAGCTGAGCTACACTCCGATGCCGTCTTGGATGGCTTATTCTAACAAAGATGGGTAGCTTCGGCGCAAGCTTTTCGCTAACCAGAACCGAATCGAGTAAGGAGAGGGAGTTTAGCGCCGCCCATCTGGATAGCGAAGCTGGCACCAAACCGGATGCGGCTCATAAAAGGCCGCCGACATCTCGGCGGCCTTTCTCCGCATTAAATAATGCTAACTTCTTCGGCCTGCGGACCTTTAGGGCCGCGACCCAATTTAAACTGCACGTGCTGGCCTTCGTCCAAGGTTCTGTAACTGTTGTTCGGGTTCAGAATGTTTTTGAAATGAACGAAAACGTCCGGGCCTTGTTTTTGCTCGATAAAGCCGAAGCCTTTATCCGCGTTAAACCATTTGACGACGCCGGTGGTGAAAGTAGTAGACATGATAAGTCCTAGAAAAATATTAAAATTTGGCCTGCGATAGGCCGGTAACGCTGGTAAATGCTGGAATTACTAAATGAAGAACAAGGACGAATGTCTAACTTACCGACACCGATTTGATAAACAAAGGTAAAAACGTATTTTCTAGCTGACCTTATTCTAGGCTGATTCGCCGGCTTGTCAATCTAATTCGTGTCTTTAAACGAGAGATGACGTACCCTGACATTATTTGTTGGAGGATTTTAGCTTTGACGACCATTGCGGCCTGGATACGCCCCTTGCTTCGCTTTGGGTACTACGCGGAAGCCGGTGCCGCTATCCTGTTTTTCGGCAGCCTGGCCCATTCGCCAGATTTGCACGACGCCGGCGTTGCAGCGTTGGCCGAATTGATCGAACAAGGCTACCGAGTCCCCAGCGAAAATGATCCGGTACGAGTGTTTCCGACATTAACGAACGGCCAATTCAGCGCTAGCCATGCCGGCGGCTGGCGACCCGGCGCCATTTACCTGCGCCAGCAACCGCAAGGCGGTTTGGATGCGGCAGTCTATCTGCGCCACGAGCTGTTTCATGAAGCCAGCCATCGCAGCTGCGGGGGACTTTGGCCGACCTGGATCGAGGAAGCCGCCGCAATGCGCTTTAGCGGCGAACTATCCAACGTCGATGCCCCGTCTCAACTCAATGCTGCCGAGTTGGAAGCCCTAGCGGCAGACATCCGCTCCGGCAATCAATTGAGCGCTAAAGCCAGATCGTTACTGGGCCGCCTCGCGGTGACAGCTGAATGGCCGGCGCGCGCCTGTGGCGCGCCGCCACAATGGCAATCTTGGTTGGGCTCCAATGCGAGCGCGGGAGCAGGCTACTTACTGATGAACTTGATTTCGGGGCGGATTTTGGACCAAGGCGGTGACTCGCAAACCGCTTTGCCGCCGGGCTCGTTATTGAAGATTCCCTATGCGGCCGCATTGCGAAACGCCAATCCGGAAGTGCTGACCACCGAATTAGCGACCAGCGACACCGACAAATTGCTACAACGCCGCGCCCAATTTCAACCCGACCTTTACCGACGATTTTTGCCGGAAGCTTCGCGGCCAGCTCCACCGACAGCCCAGATTGACGACCAAGGTTGGCGCGTGTTTTTAGGCGAACGCGACGCCGACGGCCGCTTCCCGATCGTCGCCGACTTGCCCGAATTGGCGCTGACCATGCGAGCCGCCATGTTAAGCCAGCCCAGCTATTTTCAAGGCCTAGCCCAAAACGGTAGTCTTCCGGGTTCGACCTTGGCCGCTCGTCCCGACTCCGAGCTAGCGATATTGCGCCGATTACAGGCAATGGCAAAAACCGGCACGGTCTCGAGCGCGGACGGCCAAGCCGAGATCGGTCATCTGATGGTGGCCTGGCCGGCCGGACATCCGGTCTATTTAGCGGTTTTCCGCCAGCGCGGCGTCAACGGCGCCGGCGTCCTAGCCTATGCGTCGCCGCGGCTGCAACGCTGGCAACAACAATATCCCGCCGAATTCGCCGCCGTCCGGGTACGCTTACTGTCCGCCACCGAACGCAATAGCTGGCAAGCCGACGCAGACTGCCCGGAACTGAACGGGCCGGCCGGACGATTTAGCCGTTGCGGGTCGTTTACACTGGTATCCAGCGCGCGCGGCAGTCGTTCCGTTCGCTTGATTGCGGGTCTATTGAACGACGTCGGCGACGGTCCCGACATTTTGGAAACCGACGCGGAAACCTATGCCGATGGCGTTTTGTCAGCCGAGGCGCAAACCTTGACCGGCAGTGCCCGCCGAGCGATGCGAGCCCTCGTGATTTGGAACGGCAGCCACGGCAAGCATCGCCACTCGGAGAGTCAGGCTCTGTGCGATACCACCCATTGCATGGTGTTTCTGGGCGAGGCGCCAAACGCCCATTCCCGTAGCGGAGAGCGAACCGACCCCAACTTGTTGCGATTACTGGATGCGCTGGCGGACGGACAAACTTGGCTGCCCTTCGCCAACGGCGGCGACCGACGCTGGATTCGCCAAATCGCGGCCGCGGAATTGGAAGGCCGTTTCGCGGAACAACGCATCGACGCTATCCGCCGCGAACGCCGCAAAACCGGCGAATTGTTGGTCCGCCTATACTATCCGGAAAGCGAGGAGGTCCTAGCCTGCGAAGTATTCCGCAATACCCTCAAATTGCCGTCCTGCCCGGACCGGATCGAAGCACTCAGTGGCGGGAGGGGCTGGCAATTCGAAGGCGTGGGCAGTGGCCACGGCCTGGGATTGTCGATATTGCGCGCCCAAGCCCTGGCTGAAGCCGGTTACAGCGCCGAACAAATATTACGCGACGCCTTTACGGCGGCCGGCGAATAATCCGGCGCGTGACGTCAAACGCATTCGGCTGCGTCACTCCAACGACAAGCGGTAAGGCCGCATTGGCGAAGCGTTAAAACCTTCCCGCCGATAAAAGTCTTGCGCCGCCGCATTCTCCGCGTCGGTTAACAAGGTAATCCGGCGGCAACCGCCGGATTTGGCGTGTGCGATGGCCGCTTTCAGCAATCCTTGGCCTATCCCCGACCCGCGCCGATTCGCGGTCACCACCATATCTTCCAGCCATGCCACGCGCCCGCCGAGCGCCGTGGACACCGTGTATAGCAAGCTGACCATGCCGACAGGCCGGCCGTCTTCCCGCGCCACCAGGATTTCGCCGATCGTCGGATCACCTATGATGGCCGCCAACCCTCGCTGTTGCGCCGTCGAATCCGGGCAAAATTCGGCTTCTTGATCGAAGAGCTCAGTCAACAAATCGCTTAGGACCGCGATGTCGGCCGCACAGGCCAAATCGATCCGCATAGTGTCGTCTCCTAATTCGAATCGGCCAGTGTAACCGAATTTTCCGAGTAACCATCAGCGCTGGTCGGTTGCCATCCGCCGCGTTCGAGGGGGCTTTTGGAGTATAATCGCAGTATTTTTTAATCCCTTAAAATGGCTTGCGACGTGACGACGACCAACACTGATGTCTCTACTTTTCAAGGCCTGATTCTGACCTTGCAACAATACTGGTCGGAGCAGGGTTGCGTGTTATTACAACCCCTGGATCAGGAGGTCGGCGCCGGTACCTTCCATCCCGCGACATTTTTACGCGCCATAGGCCCGGAGCCTTGGAACGCGGCTTACGTCCAACCTTCGCGCCGCCCCACCGACGGCCGCTACGGCGAAAACCCCAACCGCCTGCAACATTACTATCAGTTCCAGGTCATCATGAAGCCGTCGCCGGACAACATCCAGGAATTGTATCTGGGTTCTCTGCGCCATCTAGGCCTGGATTTGCTGGAGCACGACATCCGCTTCGTCGAGGATAACTGGGAGTCGCCGACCCTGGGCGCCTGGGGGCTGGGTTGGGAGGTCTGGCTAAATGGCATGGAAGTCACGCAGTTTACCTATTTCCAACAAGTCGGCGGCCTGGAATGCAAGCCGGTCAGCGGCGAGATCACCTATGGCCTGGAACGTATTGCCATGTATCTGCAAGGCGTGGAATCGGTGTTCGATCTGGTCTGGACCCGCGGCCCGCAAGGCGTAGTGACTTACGGCGACGTATTCCACCAAAACGAAGTGGAAATGTCGGCGTTCAACTTCGAACACGCCAACGTCGATTTTCTGTTCCAATGCTTTGATACCTTCGAAGCGGAATGCCAAAAACTGCTCGAACAAAACCTGCCCCTGCCCGCCTACGAAATGGTCTTGAAAGCCTCACACTCATTTAACTTGCTCGATGCGCGCCACGCCATCTCGGTCACCGAACGCCAACGTTACATCTTGCGCGTGCGCAATCTGGCCAAGTCGGTCGCCGAAGCCTACTATGCCCGCCGCGAAGCGCTGGGTTTCCCGATTCTGGCCAGACAAGGAGCGTAATCATGAGCACCAATGATTTGTTATTCGAGCTGGGTGGCGAAGAACTGCCTCCAAAATCCTTGAAGAAACTCAGCCAGTCTTTGCTGGACGGCATGGTCGCCGGCTTGAATGACGCCGGCTTGAAATTTAGCGAGGCCAAGGCCTACGCGACACCACGCCGTTTGGCCGTGATCATCCGTAACCTGGACAGCCAGCAGGCGGATAAGGTGGTCGAAAAGCGCGGCCCAGCCTTGCAAGCGGCCTACGGTCCGGATGGCGCACCAAGTAAGGCGGCACTGGGCTTTGCGTCCAGTTGCGGCGCCGGCTTCGAGCAACTGGAAAAACTGGAAACCGATAAAGGTTCCTGGCTGATTTTCAAACAGGCTGTCAAAGGTCAAGCGACCTCCCAGCTTATCCCCGACATCATCCGCAAAAGCCTGGCGCAACTGCCGATCGCCAAGCGCATGCACTGGGGCAATTACGACCACGAGTTCGTGCGACCGGTGCACAATGCGGTGCTGCTATTCGGCGACGACATTATCGAGGCTGAGATCCTGGGCTTGAAGACCGGTCGTCATAGCTTCGGCCACCGCATGCATGCACCAGCGCCGATCGAGCTAAGCCATCCCAATGAATACGTGGACAAACTGTTGGCGGCGAAAGTGACGGTCGATTTCGAACAGCGCATGCGGCAAATCGAAACCGGCGCCCAGCGGGCGGCGACCGAACTGGGCGGCATCGCGCATATCGAGGCCGATTTGCTGGAAGAGGTCGCGGCCTTGAACGAGTGGCCGGTGCCGGTAGTCGGCAATTTCGATGCCCGCTTCCTGGAATTGCCGCAGGAAGTATTGATCACGACTATGCAGTCCAACCAGAAGTACTTCCCAGTCAAGAATGAAAACGGCGGCTTGCTGGCGCACTTCATCACCTTTGCCAACATCGAAAGCTCCAATCCGGCGGCGATACGCGCCGGCAATGAACGCGTGGTGTTGCCGCGCTTGGTCGATGCCGAATTCTTCTGGAAACAAGACCGCAAGCAATCCCTGGCCGATCGCGTCGACAGCCTGAAAACCATCGTCTTTCAAAAAGACTTGGGCACCTTGCTCGACAAGACCGAGCGCATCGCCCATCTGGCCGGCTTGATCGCCGAAAAACTCGGCGCCGATGTCGCGTTGGCGAAACGCGCGGCCTTGCTGGCGAAAACCGATTTGCTGACCAATATGGTGAGCGAATTTACCAACCTGCAAGGCACGATGGGCCGTTATTACGCGGCGGCGGACGGCGAGGACTTAGCGGTCGCTAACGCCCAGGAAGAACAATATTTCCCGAAACAATCCGGTGGCGAGATTCCCAAGGCGGCTATCAGCGTGGCGCTGTCCGTGGCGGAAAAAATCGACACCCTGGCCGGCATTTTCAGCGCCGGACTGATACCAACCGGCGACAAAGACCCTTATGCCCTGCGCCGCGCCACCTTGGGCATTTTGCGGACCTTGATCGAAAACGGCCTGGATTTGGATGTCGTCGAATTGCTGGATGCCGCGCTGGCGCAATTCAGTCATACATTCGACAAGGCCGAAACCCGAAACAAGGTGACTGGCTTCATCTTCGATCGTCTGAAAGGCTATTGCTTGGATCAAGGTTTCAGCAACGACGAATTCGAAGCGGTATTCGCGGTTAACCCGACCCGTCCGTTCGATTTCTGGTTGCGGATTAAAGCGGTGCAGTCCTTCCGCGCCTTGCCGGAAGCCGAAAGTCTGGCCGCCGCCAATAAACGCATCATCAATATCTTGAAGAAGTCCGAACAGCCGGTTTCGGAAACCATCGGTAATCTGGCCGAAGCACAGGAAAAAAATCTACTGGTTGCCGCCGAGGAATCGGAAACCGCGATTCTGCCACTGCTGGCCGAGCGCAATTATCCGCTGGCGCTGAGCCGCTTGGCGCAGCTACGCGATACGGTCGACGCGTTTTTCGATCACGTCATGGTCAACACCGACGACATAGCATTGCGCAACAGTCGCCTAGCCTTGCTGGCCAAATTGTCCAACCAGTTCTTGCGGATCGCCGACATTTCCAAGCTGCAAGCGTGACGGACCGTTATGTCATCCTGGATCGAGACGGCACCATCAACGTCGACTCGGATACCTTCGTCAAGTCGCCGGGAGAATGGCAACCACTACCCGGTAGCCTGGATGCCATCGCCTTATTGAGCCACCATGGTTTTAAAGTCGTGGTGATCAGCAATCAATCCGGCGTGGCGCGCGGCCTGTTCGATCTCGCAACGCTGGAGGCGATACACGCCAAGATGAAACAGTTGGTAATCGACGCGGGCGGCAAGATCGAAACAATCTATTTCTGCCCGCACGGGCCCGACGATGCCTGCGATTGCCGTAAACCCAAGGACGGGCTATTTCGCCGCTTCGCCGCCGACTACCGCGCCGACTTGAGCAAAATCTACGCGGTCGGCGACTCGTTCCGCGACCTGCAAGCCGCCGAAACGGCCGGCGCCAAGCCTATCCTGGTCAAGACCGGCAAGGGCCTGAAAACCATGCAAGATCATCCAGAACTTTACTGTCCTATCTTCGACACTCTTTATGACGCAGCCAACTTCATCGTCACGCAAAGCTGATTTCCGAGTCTATTTGGGCTCCACCCTATTCTTTATTTACATTCTGTTTTCCACCCCGATTGTCGGCGTACTGATACTGGCGGCAATACCGTTGTCTTTCGAGCTGCGGTATCGAATCGCCGATATCTGGATAAACTACCTGATGTTTATGCTTAAGCTTTGTTGCGGTTTGAGTTGCCAGGTGGAGGGATTGGAAAACGTTCCCAAGGATCGCGCGGCGGTGATCCTGAGCAAGCATCAATCGGCCTGGGAGACTATCGCGCTACGTCAGTTTATCTCGCCGCAAACCGCTGTCTTGAAAGAGTCGTTATTACGCATCCCGTTCGGCGGCTGGGGCTTGGCAACGCTAAAACCAATTGCGATCGATCGAAGCGCGCAAAAAGAGGCACTGAAAATGTTGTTGGAACAAGGCACTGCGCGCCTCAAGGAAGGTCTGTTTGTGTTGGTGTTTCCGGAAGGCACTCGTGTCGCGCCAGGCGACTCCAAAAAATTCAACGCCGGAGGCGCGATGTTGGCGCAAAAATCCGGTTTTCCGGTAATACCGCTGGCTCACAATGCCGGCGAATTTTGGCCGCGCAACAGTTTTTTGAAATATCCCGGCGTAATTAAAGTCAAGATAGGGCCGACTATCGAAGTCACCGGCAAAACCGCTAAAGAGATTAACGCCGCTGCGGAAGAATGGATTGGGAATGCCATGACGGAGATTTCCGCCGAGAGCGCTTGATTTTTGAAGAGGATATTAGGAAAAAACCATAAACAAGGCCCGCCGACAGCGGGCCTTGCCGTTAAGCTTTAGAGCTGTACGGAAGTAGAGCTTGAAACTTTTTGTTTGGATGCGTCCGGATCGTCCATGCAACCACTCAGGCCAACCAGCATCAGGGTGATCGCCAACAAAGACAGTACTTTTTTCACAATATCCTCCAAATGAATGTTTTTTATATTTTTTCGTGTACGAAATCAAAAAAGAATTAAGCACGGCGAAACTTATACAGACTAAAGCCGATTTTCGCAAACAAAATATCTTTAGAGAACGGTTTCAGAACAAATAAGGCCCGCATAAAGCGGGCCTTATAAAAGGATTTTGCTAAATCCCTAACTACGATCAGTTGACGCCTGAACCTTGTTGGGCAGGAGTACCGTAGTTTTTTGGTTTTGGATTACCTTGGTCCGGGTCGTCCATGCAGCCGCTCAAGCTAACAATCATCATCGCCATCGCAAGAAGAGACAAAACTTTTTTCATAACATCCTCCGAATAAAAATGTAGGTTTTTATAGTTCTCGTGCACAAATCTCGAGCACCAGGATTTTATAGCATGATCATTCTCGGCTTGCAACACCCCTTATATTCATAGCGAATCGATGTCTTTTGGCAGGCTAATCTTGATTTCCTTACCGGACCAGGCCGCCGAACCTATCGCCTCCCAATCTCCAGATAAGTTATTATTTCTTAGATCTTTTTCCCAAGAAGACGGTGCACGGGTTCGCTTCATTTTGATGATGAATTGGGTGTTTTCCAAATCCAGTCCGGACTTTTTTCCCCAAAAAGCGGTGACCTTCATGATGAATTTCTTGAGCCTGACTTCGTCGATATTCGGGGTCACGGCGATGTTAGCCCACATCGAATGCACCCGCCCCCAATTGGGCGCCAGTAAGCGTCCTTGCCGATTCACAAACGGTAACCAGAACTCTTCGCCATCGGCGTTCAGATAAGTGATGCCGAGAATGCGATCGTAGCCTTCGAAGTGGTCGTGCAAGTAAAGCGCGTGAGGAGTAATGCCTAGAAAGGTATGCGAGAGCATTAAAATCCCGTTGCTCGCGTCGGTCAACATGCCGGCCAGCATCGTTTGCCGGGTGTCGACATGCAAGCGATATAGCAAACCGTAATGGATGCTGCTGTTGAACTGAAAAAACAACAGCACCACTACGACTTTGGCAATCTTGTGAATTCGGCTACGCGCCGGCGTCGCATGCTCCGGCTCGAAGACTCGCTCATACCAGGAAAACGCTACGTCCGGCGCCGTCTCTGTAACGCAGCTCACGTCGCAGACCAGACGGGCACGACTGTCGGCGATCGCACGATAGCGTCGATATAACCAACCGTGCAATAGCGGGAGATTCATCAGCCAACCGATTGGGGCAGGATAGGCCATTGCGATCAGGATTTGCGCATAGGTATCGACGCCGGCATACACACGCCCCTCGCTATCCACCGCGTAGAGATCGGTTAGCAATTGCTGTTCGTCCAATTCGGCCAACGCGGGATATTCGATTGCATGCACTTGGGCCGGCTTGAATTCGACACGGCGTAAAACGTCGAAATGAGCGAGCGTCAACACCGTGCGATTGCACAGAGGGCATTGCCGGTCGTAGAACACCGTCAGCTTGGTCTTGCCTCTCAGCCAAGTACCGATGCGCCGATACCAGGAAAACGGCATGACTAAGACATAGAAAATCAACATACCCATACCGAACGGATAAATATTGAACGACAAGCTGATGCCCAGATGCAGCGCGACGCCGATCAAAAAGTACAGCGGCCGCAATCGTCTTAAAAAGTAAAAAAACGGGAAGCTGAATTGGAAGACGATGATGGTGTAGCCTATAAATTTTTGCAGGCTTTCGATATTCAGCAACCAAGCCAGATCGACGGCCGAAATATAATACGGCATTGAGGAAGGCAACCAGGCACCCAACCCGTTCCGCCAGTGCTCGGCAAACATTTTATGGATGGCGGAATCAAAATAGAGCAGACCTAGACAGATCGAAACCGGCAGAATATAGACTAACGCTGACACTTGCTCCACTCGTGTGCGGTCGTAAATAGCAAACGGCGCCCGCAATTTACGGAGGAGCGCATCAATAGCAAACGCCCTATCCATCGGCATAAACATCAAGAAAAAATTGCCGCCTATCATGAACAAATCGAAGCCGCCGTCGAAATCACGCTGCATCGGCGTGAAGTTGACGAAAATCAGCCATAACAGATAGTTGGCGACGCTGGCGGCTTGACAGCGGTAGCCCACCGCCAAACACAGCGCGACAACGGCCCAGAGCCACAGGGCGAATACGATCATCGGAAATTCGACATCGAGAAACGGGATGGGGTCGAAGATCAAATGATTGAAATAGATCAGAAAGCACACTTCCTGAAGCGTGACCAGACCGAACAACATGCGAAACAGCCCCACGCCCGTGGCTGGAACTCGCTTTGAGTAAAGCGTTGCGAATTTGGAAACAAGGGCTCTATACATGTTTGATCGAAACGGCGAAAGAAAAAGATCAGGAATTATAAGGTATTGCAACCTTCCTCCCGAATTTTTGGCAAAAAAAAGGCGGCTACGGATCAATCCGTAGCCGCCTTTTCCAGAAAAGCTTGTTCGTAACCGAACTGTCTTATTCTTCGTCTTTAGGTTCGGCAAACACCCATTTTACGAAAAAATATCCGGCAGCGATAATCACTACCGCGCCGATCATGCCTGAAGGTTCTTTCAGCATTTCTGTTAAGTCTAAGATCGCTCCCATGGGTGCCTCCTACCTAAATAAGTTAATTGTTATAAAATGTGCCAGTTCGTTGGCGGTCGAGCATCATATGTTACTTTAGCTGCTTGCAAAGTCAAGCAATTGGTGGGTGATTGTTAAAGATCGCGGTGCAATTGCCATCCAGAGAGAATATGAGTAGTATGGGCGCGTGTTAATTTCATAACAATAACAATAGTCATAGGGGAGAAATCATGATAGGCGGCATAGTAATGGTTTTAACGGCGATCTGGGTCTACCAGACCATGATGAAAGCCAAAAAGAGCAATGTGCTCATGTGGGTAGCCGCATGCGTGGTGGTGTTTTTCGCGGTCGAATTCGTTGCCCAGATCTTTTGCATTGAAATCATCGACGCATTGGGCGGCAAGGATATAGGCGACAGCTACGATCGCGATTTAGCTAGCGTCAGCGACAGAAGAACCCAGGAAAACCCCGGCGGCTTCTTCGTCAACAGCTTGTGCGAATTATTCCCGTCGGTTGCCGGCGTTCTAGCCGTGGCCGCCATCCGCACGCTAGTCATTTTGAAGGAAGCGCCGACACCGGCCAACCTGTTTAGCGGTATCAAGGAAATGCTCATTAGCATTAAAGACAGCTTTAAAACCTCCAGCAATTAATCGCCGCGCGTAAGCCCTAAAGCCTGAATTTGGGCTTACGCGCCGTCCCACCGGTACTGATCATCCCGTGACTAGCGAGACCACCGTCACGATGGCGAAAACAAACAGTACCGTCGCAATTAGTCCCACGATGATATAAGCCGGTAGCGAACCGTGCTTGAAATCAATTTCCCGGTTCTTGTTGCTTTGTACGCCGATTCCGGCGGCGAGCACGCTTTTGATAACATGTAACATGCTGGGTTTCGACATTTTTCCCCTCGGTGTTTAAAACGGATTCCTTGATGGCATCGCCCACTCCGAGTCGGTAACCACTCTTATTCTTCGGATCGATGAACAGAACACAACCATTACACGAGCTCTTGTCACAACGGATACTGTTTCTGGACGGTGCAATGGGCACCATGATACAGAGCTACAAGCTGAGCGAAAAGGATTATCGTGGCGCGCGTTTTGCCGATTGGCCGGTCGACCTGAAGGGCAACAACGATTTACTGTCGATCACCCAGCCCGACATCATCAAGGCGATACATAAGGCGTATTTGGACGCCGGCACCGATATACTGGAAACCAATACCTTCAATTCCACCCGAATCGCGATGGCCGATTACCGGATGGAAGACCTGGCTTACGAGATCAACGTCGCATCCGCGCGGGTTGCCAAGCAAGCCGCCTTGGAGGCCAGCGCGCTCACGCCGGACAAGCCGCGTTTCGTCGCCGGTGTATTGGGCCCGACCAACCGCACCTCGTCGATGTCGCCCGACGTCAACGATCCCGGCTTCCGCAATATTACCTTCGACGATCTGGTCTCTGCTTACAGCGAAGCGACTGAAGGTCTGATCGATGGCGGTGCCGACATCATCCTGATCGAAACCGTATTCGATACGCTGAATGCCAAGGCCGCGATTTTCGCGGTCGAACAAACCTTCGACAAACTCGGCTACAAATTGCCGGTAATGATCTCCGGCACCATTACCGACGCCTCCGGCCGCACCCTGTCCGGACAAACCGCCGCCGCATTCTGGTATTCGCTGAAACACGTGCAGCCTATCTCTATCGGCTTCAACTGCGCATTGGGCGCCCAGGAACTGCGCCAGTACATCGAAGAACTTTCCAATATCGCCGATACCTACGTTTCCGCGCACCCTAACGCCGGCCTGCCCAACGAATTCGGCGAGTACGACGAAACGCCGGAAATGATGGCCGCCGAATTGGCCGACTGGGCCGCCAGTGGCTATTTGAACATTATTGGTGGATGCTGCGGCACCTCGCCGGATACCATCCGCGCCATTGTAGCCGCGTTAAGCAAATATCCGCCGCGTAAGATTCCCGAGTTGGAAAAGCGCTGCCACCTGGCCGGACTGGAAGCGATGAGCATCGGGCCGGAAACTTTATTCGTTAACGTCGGCGAGCGTACCAACGTCACCGGTTCGGCGATCTTCAAAAAAATGATCATTGAAGAACGCTACGAAGAAGCCTTGGAGGTTGCCAAACAGCAAGTCGAAAACGGCGCGCAAATTATCGACATCAACATGGACGAAGGCATGCTGGATTCGAAAGCGGCGATGGTGCGGTTTTTGAATTTGCTAGCTGCCGAACCGGATATCGCTAAAGTACCGATCATGCTGGACTCCTCAAAATGGGAGATTCTGGAAGCCGGGCTGAAATGTATTCAGGGTAAAGGCATTGTCAACTCGATTTCGATCAAGGAAGGCGAAGAACTGTTCATCGAACACGCCAAGCTGGTGCGCCGCTACGGTGCGGCGGTAATTGTGATGGCTTTCGACGAGCAAGGCCAGGCCGATACGATGGCGCGCAAGGTGGAAATCTGCAGCCGCGCGTATAAGATTTTGACTGAACAAATTGGCTTCCCGCCAGAAGACATCATCTTCGACCCAAATATCTTCGCAGTCGCCACTGGCATCGAAGAGCACAACAACTATGGTGTCGACTTTATCGAAGCTACCCGCATCATCAAACAAACCCTGCCGCATGCTTTGGTTTCCGGCGGCGTTTCTAACGTCTCGTTTTCCTTTCGCGGTAACAACCCGGTGCGGGAAGCGATACACGCGGTGTTCCTGTATCACGCTGTCCACGCCGGTATGGACATGGGTATCGTCAACGCCGGACAGTTGGCTATTTACGCCGATATTCCGGAAGAACTGCGTAACGCCGTCGAAGACGTTATCCTGAATCGCACGCCTGAAGGCACTGAAAAACTACTCGAAATTGCCGAAAAATATCGCGGCAGTGGCCAGGCAGCTAAGGTGGAAACCCTGGAATGGCGCGAATGGCCAGTCAGTAAGCGTTTGGAACACGCGTTGGTGAAAGGTATTGCCGATTACATTGAAGAAGATACCGAAGCAGCAAGGCTGGCAGCCGAAAAACCGCTGCATGTCATCGAAGGGCCGTTGATGGACGGCATGAATGTCGTCGGCGACTTGTTCGGCGAGGGTAAGATGTTCCTGCCGCAGGTGGTCAAGTCGGCGCGGGTCATGAAAAAAGCCGTAGCCTATCTGATGCCGTTTATGGATGCGGAAGTCGATGGCAGCGAACGGCAAACCAACGGCAAGGTGCTGATGGCCACGGTAAAGGGTGATGTACACGATATTGGCAAAAACATCGTCGCCGTGGTTCTGCAATGTAATAACTACGAAGTTATCGACTTGGGCGTGATGGTTCCCGCTGAAACCATTTTGAAAACCGCGCGTGACGAAAAAGTCGATGTAATTGGTCTCAGTGGTTTGATTACCCCATCGTTGGATGAAATGGTACACGTCGCCAAGGAAATGCAGAGGCAGGGTTTTACAATCCCCTTGATGATAGGCGGCGCCACCACGTCGCGCGCCCACACGGCTGTCAAAATCGAACCCAATTACCAAGCCGCGCCGACCGTTTATGTCACCGATGCTTCGCGCGGTGTCGGCGTCGTTAGTGCGCTGTTAAGCGAAGACTTGCGAGCCGACTTCGTCGAAAAAACCCGCGAAGAATATGCCTTGGTGCGCGAACGCCATAAAGGCCGGCAAGCCAAGAATCCACAGCACGATTTGGCGGGTGCACGGAAAAATCGATTCGATTACGCCGACCACCAGCCGGTTAAGCCTAAATTTTTGGGTACCAAGGTCGTCACTGATTTGCCGCTGGAAACATTGGTTGGCTACATCGACTGGTCGCCATTCTTCCAGACTTGGGAGTTATCCGGCAGCTACCCGGCCATCCTCAATGACCACGTGGTTGGCGTCGAAGCCGCGAAGTTATTCGAAGATGCGCAAAAAATGTTGCAACAACTGGTCAGCGAGCAATGGCTGACCGCCAAAGCCGTGATCGGTTTCTTTCCCGCCAATAGCGACGGTGACGACATCGTGCTGTATACCGACGACAGCCGGACCGAGCAACGCGCAGTGTTGCATCATTTGCGGCAGCAAAACGTCAAGGCACCGGGTCGGCCCAATTACTGTTTGTCCGACTTTATCGCGCCGGTCGGCAGCGGCATTGCCGATTATCTGGGCGGCTTTGCGGTTACCTCAGGTATCGGCATCGAAACCAAACTCGCCGAATTCGAAAAAGATCACGACGACTACAGTTCTATTATGCTGAAAGCATTAGCCGACCGTTTGGCCGAAGCCTTTGCGGAATACATGCATCAAACCGTGCGCCGCGATTATTGGGGTTATGCCGAAGACGAAAAGTACGACAACCATGCCCTGATCGAAGAAGCGTATCAGGGCATCCGTCCGGCGCCCGGCTATCCCGCTTGCCCCGATCACACCGAAAAGGCCAAGTTATTCGAATTACTCAACGTTACCGAAAATACTACGATAGAACTGACCGAAAACTTCGCGATGTACCCAACCGCGGCGGTCAGCGGTTGGTATTTCTCGCATCCGCAGTCGCAGTATTTCAATGTCGGCAAAATCGATCGCGACCAACTGGAAGATTATGCGCGGCGCAAAGGCATCAACGTCGAAGTGGCCGAACGTTGGCTGGCGGCACATTTAAACCACTAAGCTTGGCTGAGTTAGAGACCGGCTCTGATTTTCGGTCTTTAGCTCGGCGACCCAAGACGACTATGAGCACCCCAAAACGCATCGAACATTTTCTGGAACGCACCATGTACGCCAGCCGCTGGATCATGGCGCCGATTTATTTCGGTATGACGCTGATTCTGGCTGTGTTGGCCGTCAAGTTCTTTCAGGAGCTTTGGCATTTCATCCCGCACGTCATGGACTTGCCGGATACCGAAATCATCCTGAAATTGCTGACCTTCATCGACCTGGCCTTGGTCGGCAGCCTGACCGTGATCGTGATGTTCAGCGGCTATGAAAACTTCGTGTCGCGGATGGACATCGAGTCCGACACCGAAAAGCTGGAGTGGCTAGGCACCCACGACTACGGCTCGTTGAAAACCAAGGTCACTTCGTCCATCGTGGCGATTTCGTCGATTCATCTGCTGAAAATTTTCATGAATCTGCACGCCACCGAAACCGACAAATTGCAGTGGTACGTGATCATTCACCTGACGCTGGTGGTGTCGGCCTTCTTCATGGGCTACCTGGACAAGATTTCCAAACACTGATGGCGGAATTGATTTTGTACGGCAGCGACGGCTGTCATTTGTGCGAGGATGCCGAAACGCTGTTGGCTCGGGCCGGCGCGCACTTCGTAAAACAAGAGATACTAAACGACGACGCGGTCTATCAACATTATGCGCTTCGGATTCCGGTACTGCGCGACCCGGCCGACGGTACGGAACTGAACTGGCCGTTCAACGCAGAGCAGGTCGCCGCGTTCTTGGCCGAACGCTAACCGCCTCCGCGACCCCGCTTATGCGCCGCCGGCCGCCCGGCGAGCTTCGGCTTTAAACAACTGCTCGAATTCGTACTCGCAACCGCCACAACCGGATGCGGCGCCGGTGATACGAGACACTCGCTCGGGATCGCTTATGCCGTCGGCGATCAGTTGTTCGATCTGGCGGCGAGTGGTACCGCTACAAAAACAAAGGACGTCGTCCTGGTCGAGGCTCATGCTGAATGTTCCGAGGCTATGATGTTGATATGGCTTGTTGGCCGTCAAGCGCGGCAGCCCCTATATTACCGAATCCCGGCCGCCGCCGCTCCGAGGTTTTGGGTGTTTGCAAAATTTGGTGGGGGGGCGATGCATGTTGTTTATCGCATCGTACGACCCTATTTTGCCAGCTTCCACATTTGAATAGATAGCTGCCTGGTAGTACTCGGCCAGATAGCGTTGCAGGTCTTGCGTAGCCTTGATGCAGCGTTAGCGGAATCGAAGGGCGGCCAACCCGTCATCAAACCAAAATCGGCAATTGAAAGGGTGTCGGCCTTTGAATCCTCGATTCCATCGAGGCTACTTGCTTTTAGCAGATGTAGGGTGGGCAAATTTGCCCACCGTTAAAATCCGCGTGGGCACAAAAACCGTGCCCACCCTACCGGACTGCCTCACGACAACGCCCTTGCCGTTTCCCTAGCCTTCGGCTCTACGAAAACCTGGCTGACGGCGTTCACCGACATAGTAACGTGCCATGCCCGGCACACACGTTCAAGGTAACCGGCCTGCGCAGCTTTTCGCGCAGGTCCGGTTGACCGCAGGGTTGGGCATCAGCGGCCCCTTCCTTTGGCAAGTACGTCAATCCACAACTCAGAGTCCGGCAACAACCTGGATTCGCGGAGCGAGGCCATACCGGATGCAAAGCGCGCTGCGGCGGTACGTAGCGCATCGACCTCGGCTGCTTCTACCTCTGGCACATCGTCAAATATTTCCATGAATTTGTGTGGATAGTCTTCCAGTTCTAGTCGACGCATGTTGTTGAGTCGTGACGCCTGAAATTCACCTATTGCCCGAATCTTGGAAGTCAGTTGGTTGAAGAGTGGGTCGTCCGGGTTTCTGGGCTGCTTGATCTTTTGACGTTCGGACTCCAGTGCCGCCAAACGAGCCTGTAGTAGCTTTTCCAATTCATGCGCTTGTACGCGAGCCATGTCAAAGCAAAGAGTCTTAGCCCAAGGACGTAACACAGACGCAATAATCTCTTCGCTAGAGCCGAGATTCTTCATGATCTGTCGAACGCGATCCGCAAAGGCAATCGACTCACGCGGTCCAGGAGCGGAGTCCCATCGTCCCATCTTGCTGTTTAAGTCGATCAGTGCTGCACCGGTAATCTCGGTCATTTCGCGTAACCGTCGCAACGCTTCATCGGCTTGGATGATCTTTTGATCGAGTTGCTTGGTTTTGGCCTCGATACCTAGACCCTTCAATGATTCGAAGCGGTCAATAGTTGCGGCAAAAAGGAGTACAAGGCCGGCTGCGAGAGACGTGGCAGCTATCGCCGCCGAGTCGTGGAACGCTGCGAAGGTTCCCACCGCGAGATTGGCCAGGCCCGCGACAAGCAGTGCCCAGTCCGCGACCGCATACAGAATTCGGCGACTGAGCGGAAGGGCGGTCGATGAAGTAGTTGATTCGGTCATGAGAGAGGCCAAGGAGTGATAGCTGATGCCCAACAAGGAATTAAGTAGTTTCCGTATATCTACAGAAAAACGATCTTCGGCACGATAATTTATTGATTAGAATACGATCTTCCTTTCTATATATCATTCGACGATGAAATAATGACTGGCAATGGCCAGACTGCCGTCATTGAATCAGATCAACCGATAGTCCGCAACGGATCGCAAGCCACCCGCTAAAATTCCGTACCGCAGTGTGCTGAATCATAGCGCATCGAAAAATATCCGCGTGAGCACACTAGCGGCCTTACCGTGCTGTATCCGGTGTATAGGTTACCTTATCCAACGCTCAAGCAGCGTGCGCATCGGCTATGGCATTAGCCGCTCAGGTTACGTTAGCTACCTGGTCAACGAATCCACGCGCGTTTCAAAGCGGCTGACGGCACCCCGGCCGGGAAGGCCGTCCCGGAACGGTTTTTACGCGTGTTTCCAACGTTGGGGGAAAACCGCCGCAGCCCACAGCTGGCAAGGCTTCCGGCGATTCCGGTTTCACGGAGCCGTAGAAACACGACACGGAACTTTGGAAGCACGTCACGGAAGGTTGGAAGGACGTCACGGAACGCTGGAAGCAAGTCACGGAACGCTGGAAGCACGTCACGGAAGCTTGGAAGCACGGCACGGAAGCTTGGAAGCACGGCACGGAAAGACCGATGACCTCGGGCCGGCCTTGCCGGGGTGAGACTGGCTTAGGCCGGGCGAGTGTTTCCCGGTCCGATGGGTTGCCGGCGGCCGGTTCGGGCTAAACCGGCTCGGCAGAAAGGGCAGGAAAATTGAAATTCGGCGGTTTTCAGTTCAAGCCGACTTTGCAAATCGCCGCTTTTACCGCGTGATCCTAAAAAGGGTAGTTTGCGTGTATTGCGGGCCGTTCGTGCTGAGTCCTTCGGCTGCGCTCATGAGAGCCCTGTCGAAGCATGATGTACGGCTCGCAATACACTCGCCAAACGGGTGAATGAAAAATCCCGCACGCCCTTCGACAAACTCAGGACGAACGGGATTTTTCATCGCCAAACTGCTCTTTTTAGGGTGATGGATCGAGGTCGCCCGCGCCAGCCGTACAAGCCGGCGTAGCGAGCGACGGCCGCCAGGCGCCGGCTTATAAAAACAAGCCGTCGATCGGCGACGAGGCCGAGGCGAAACGCTTGCGCGGCATGCGGCCGGCCAAGAAGGCTTCGCGGCCGGCCTCGATGCCTTTTTTCATCGCCGAGGCCATCAGCACCGGGTTTTTCGCGGCGGCGATCGCGGTGTTCATTAATACGCCGTCGCAACCCAATTCCATCGCGATGGCCGCATCGGAAGCGGTGCCGACGCCGGCATCGACCAAAATTGGCACCTTGGCGTTTTCAACGATGGTCAGGATATTGTAGGGATTGCGGATGCCCAGGCCGGAACCGATCGGCGCGGCCAACGGCATCACCGCGACGCAGCCGATGTCTTCCAGGCGCTTGGCGGCGATCGGGTCGTCGTTGGTGTACACCATCACGTCGAAACCGTCCTTGACCAGCAATTCCGCAGCAACAAAGGTTTCGGCAACATCGGGAAACAGGGTCAATTGGTCGGCCAGCACTTCCAGCTTGACCAACTTGTGACCGCCCAACAACTCGCGGGCCAGACGGCAGGTGCGCACCGCGTCGTCGGCGGTATAGCAGCCGGCGGTGTTGGGCAATATCGTGTATTTGTCCGGCGAAATCACGTCCAGTAGATTCGGTTCGCCCGGATTTTGGCCGATGTTGGTACGGCGAATCGCCACGGTGACGATTTCGGCGCCGCTGGCCGCAATCGCATCGCGGGTTTCGTCCAGATCCCGGTATTTGCCGGTGCCGACCAACAGCCTGGAGCGGTATTGCTTGCCGGCCAGCGTGAAATAATCGTCCTGACCGCCGCCGATGGCGTGAACGATTTCCAGGCGGTCGCCGTCCTTCAACGCGTGTTGGCCGTGCTGGGTAAACGGCAGGATTTCCAGATTCAATTCGACGGCGATGCGTTTGCCGGTCAGACCCAAATCGGCGATGACGTCGGCGACCGAGGTATTATCGGCCACTTCGCGGCTGTCGCCGTTGACTTGTATTTTCATGCGTTAAACCTTCGATGTAGTCGCGGCACGGCGGCGTTCGACGGCGCCGGCCAAATCGTTAAGTAATTTGACGGTATCGTCCCAACCCAGGCAGGGGTCGGTAATGCTTTGGCCGAAGACCAACGCCTTGCCGTCTTCGACATCCTGGCGGCCTTCGACCAGATGGCTTTCCGCCATGATGCCGACGATGCGGCGATCGCCCTGGCGGATTTGCCCGGCCACGTCCTGCGCCACCAACATTTGCCGTTCGTATTTCTTCTGGCAGTTGGCGTGGCTGAAATCGATCATGATATTGGGGCGCAGGCCGGCGTCTTCCAGACCTTCGGCGACTTGCTGGACGCTGACTTCGTCGTAGTTGGGACGATTATTGCCGCCGCGCAGGATGATGTGGGCGTCTTCGTTGCCGCGGGTCGAAAAAATCGCCGAACGGCCTTCCTTGGTCAGCGACAGGAAGTGGTGCGGACTCATTGCGGCGTTGATCGCGTCGATCGCAATTTTGACGCCACCGTCGGTGGCGTTCTTGAAGCCGACCGGACAAGACAATCCGGAAGCCAGCTCCCGGTGTACCTGGCTTTCGGTGGTACGGGCGCCGATCGCGCCCCAGGAGATCAGGTCGGACACGTACTGCGGCGTAATCAAGTCCAGGTATTCGGTCGCGGCCGGCACGCCCAGATTGTTGACGTCGGACAACACCTTGCGCGCCATCCGCAAGCCTTTGTTGATGTTGAAGCTGCTGTTCAAATCCGGGTCGTTGATCAAACCCTTCCAGCCCACCGTGGTACGCGGCTTTTCGAAGTAGACCCGCATCACGATCACCAGGTCTCGCTCCAGGCGCTCGATTTCCAACTTCAGACGCCGGGCGTATTCCACCGCCGCTTCCGGATCGTGTATCGAACAAGGGCCGATGACGACCAACAGCCGGTCGTCGTTGCCGTACAAAATGTCGTGAATCGCCGCGCGGGTCTTCAGAATATTGGCGGCGGCGAATTCGGTCATCGGGATCTCTTCATGAACCTGAATCGGCGCTACGACATCCTTGGTGTCGCAAATTCTTAAATCGTCGGTGTTATAGTGGGTAGGCATAAGCGTGGCCGTAGGCTCGATGAATGGTCGAAAACCGCTATTTTAACCTTTGCGCCGCCTGTGATACAAAGTAATGCTAAGCCTGTAACGGAAATCGACCTGACCATGGAAAATCGTATCGTTAAGCGCTGCATGACCGTCTGCCTGGCGCAATCGTTCCGTTTTGCCGATCTGCGCGAAAAACTGCTCGACACCCGGCGCACTCAAGTATTTCGGAACGCGCTGATCGTGGATTACAAAACCGGTTGCGCGGTGGTATTTTCCTACGGCGTCGTGGTTTACTGGAACGTCGCTCTGGACGAGCGCCACGGCTTGCAAGAGTTGTTGCTCGAATATGCGACGACGCCGGCCGACGAACCGCCGGAAGACAATTTCAGCTACGAAACCGACTGTGAGCAGGATCGTTTTCAACACGATCATATCGAATTACAATCCGGCGACTTCCTGGTCTTGTTGGCCTTGTCGCACGCGATGGCCCAGTCGATCAAACTGGCGGCCTTCGAAGGCCACGCCATCGACACAATCCGCGCGACCGCTCACCTGCCCCGATCGCTGGCTCGCGAAGGCAAAATCAAGCTCAACCGCCAGGCGATGGCAATGATCCGCGGCCAGTTGTTCCTAACCAAGAGCGACATCATCCTGAACTACGATTTGCTCGATACCCCGGAATTCTTCTGGGAACACCCGGAATATCAGAGCATGTATTCGATGGCCGCCAATTATCTGGAAGTCGCGCCGCGCACCGAAGTACTGTCGAAAAAACTGGAAACGATACACGAACTGCTGGAGATGCTGGCCGACGAACAAAAGCACCAGCATTCCTCGGCGCTGGAATGGATCATCATCTGGCTGATCGCGGTCGAGATTGTGATGTCGATTCTGGATAGGCTGCTTTAAACGGAGATTTCCCGACCGCCCCCCACTCGGAACCGCTCGCCGCCATTGAGTAAAGCGGGTCCGCTCCAGCACCAAACTATCTCTCACTATCCGACTAAAGCGCTACGCTCGCCTCCTGACTAGCGCACCAATATTCGGCTGCGTTTTCTCAAGTCCTCGCTCTTGCTGCCATTAATTGGCTTGGGTTTTATGGGGCGGCAAACGCCGCGCGGTAACGGCCCCGTTAAACCGAGATTGCCTTGGATTGATATTGGTAACGATAGATCGCCGGCACAATTTGCCGATTGCCGACCAAGCGATTTTAATAAAATTCTAATAGAGTTTTAAGCTTGAATTTATTCTACCGGCTTACTGTGCCAATCCTGAACCAGAATTAATTAAATGGGATAATGGGGCGGAGTATTTTCAAAGTTATTCGACACCGAACCACTCAAATTAAAATTCCGTGGCATTTCAATTACCGGCAAAGCCCAATTCGTGCCGAGCCACCAATCCGCCGCCAGTCAATTAGAAATAACCAATACAAATCAGCTATATAGAGTTTTTAGCCAGCGCAAGCATTCAAGCCAACCCTGTCAATAGGAAAAAATCCCGGTTTTAATTTGGATTTAATCCCGCATTAACAAAACATTCATTCCAGCTCGATATTCTGAATATGCCCGATCGTTTTCCGATATCGGCGCATTCACGCCTAAACACTAGGTTTGTTTTCTCACAAATTCGAAGGGACTCGACGTCATCAGTTATCGAAACGAATTTCGATATTCATTTCTCGCGATTTTCCGCTGATTTCGTTATTGCCTTTTCGACCGTTAAACCATTAGAAGGAGGCCATTCAATGACCACTGACAACCCGCTTTGTCGTAATTCAAAGCTCAGCCGAAATCGGCGAACGACGCCGATCACCGCCCTGCTGTTTGGGGCCGGACTGTTGGCCGCGCAAACCGCGTCGGCGCAAACCGGCGCCGGCGCCGAGTGGACCACCGCCGGCGGTACGCCGGAAGGCATACGCTATAGCGAGCTGGCCGACATTACCCCCGCCAACGCCGCGAAATTAAAAGAAGAATTTGCCTTTAAAACCGGCACTCACGGCAGCCACATGGGTGAACCATTGGTGGTCGGTAAAACGCTGTACGTCGTCACACCGTTTCCCAACAAATTGATCGCGTACGATCTCACCACCGGCAAACCCAAATGGGCCTACGCCCCAAACATCAGCGAATACGCCAAGGGCGCCAATTGCTGCGGCGGCATCAATCGCGGCGCGGCCTACGCCGACGGTAAAATCGTCTTCAACCTGCTCGATAACACCACCGTGGCGGTCGACGCGGTCACCGGCAAGGAAGTCTGGCGCAATCGTTTGGCCGATCCGCATACCGGCGTGACGATGACCGTCGCGCCCATTATTGCCAAAGGCAAGGTGATTACGGCGTCTTCCAGCGGCGAGATGGGCGTGCGCGGCTGGATTCAGGCGCTCGATCTGAAAACCGGCAAAGCCTTATGGCGCGCCTATAACACGGGTCCCGACAAGGACGTGCTGATCGGCCAAAACTTCCGCGACAATTCGGTCTATTACAAGGGTCAAGTCGACCAGGGCGCGACCAGTTGGCCCAACCAGCGCGCCTATCTATTGGGCGGTAGCGCCGCCTGGGGTTATTTGACCTACGATCCCGAGCTGGACTTGCTGTTCTACGGCACCAGCCAGCCGGGCGTGTGGAACGCCGATATGCGCTGCGACCAAACCGCGTATGCCAAGGACCCGCAAAAGTGCGCCAATAAATGGGGCGCATCGGTTTTCGCCAGAAAACCGGATACCGGCGAAGCGGTCTGGGCCTACCAGTTTACCCCACACGACAGTTGGGACTACGACGCCGCCAGCGAGGCCATCGCGGTCAATCAAACCGTCACGGTCGGCGGCGTTCGCCATGACAAATTGCTGGTGCATTTCAATAAGAACGGTTTTGCCTATACCTTTGACCGGGCCACCGGCGAAGTGCTGTTGGCGCCGCAATTCGTGGATGAAGTCAACTGGGCCAACGAAGTCGATACCGCGACCGGACTGCCGGATGTCAACGAAGACATGCGCGTCCACCAAGGCGTGCTGACCGAGAAGATCTGTCCGTCGGTGCTCGGCGGCAAGGGTTGGGAACCGGCTTCGTTTTCGCCGAAAACCGGATTGTTCTACGCGCCGACCTTCAATCTGTGCAGCAATTTAGAGGCATTGAAGGCCGAATTCATTTCCGGCGCACCCTATATGGGTACCGATTACAGCATCGGGCCAGCCTCGGACACCAGTTACGCCAGCGAGCTGATCGCCTGGGACGCCACCAAGGGCGAGAAACTTTGGGGCGTCAAGGAGCAAGCCTGGATCTACGCGGGTACTCTGACAACGGCCGGCGGCGTGGTGTTTTACTCGACCAAGGCACCCGCTTTGAAAGCCGTCGATGCCAAGACCGGTGCACCGTTGTTTAGCGCCGCGCTGCAATGCAATACGGTCGGCAACCCGATCAGTTTTGCCGGCGCGGACGGCAAGCAACGTATCGCGGTATTCAGCGACGACAAGTGCGCGGCCAACTCCGGCGGCGAACACCCCACCGGTAACGGCGGTTGGGTTCACGTTTACAAACTGCCCTGATGTCCTTCATCGGTACGGAGAAAGCTGCCATGCACCCACCTTCCAGTCGCAATGCCGCGATCGCTTTATTGACGGCGCTATTCAGTCTAGCCGCGCCAGCCTCGGCCGAAACCGAGCTGCGGGTGTGCGCGGACCCGGACAATCTGCCGTTTTCCAATCGCAATCAAGAGGGATTCGAAAACAAGATCGCCGCGTTGTTAGCCAACGATCTGCCGGCCAAGCTGAGCTTTTACTGGCAAAAGCAACGCCAGGGTTTCATACGGGAAACCTTGGGTGCCGGTCATTGCGATGTCGTGATGGGCGTGCCCCACGGTTACGAACGGGTGCGCTCCACCCCGCCGTATTATCGCTCGGGTTACGCCTTCGTGACGCCTGCCGGCCGGCATTTGGACATCTCGTCGTTCGACGATCCGCGCTTGCACGATCTGAAAATCGGTCTGCATGCGATCGGCAACGACGGCGCCAATTCGCCGCCGGCGCACGCGCTGGCTAGCCGAGGCATCGTCGAAAACATCGTCGGCTATTCGATGTGGGGGGAGGAAACTCAGGAAAACCCTCAGGGCGAGATCGTGGGGGCCGTTGCTAACGGCGAGATCGATCTGGCCGTGGTCTGGGGGCCGATTGCCGGTTATTTCGCCAAGCCTTACGGCAACGCAATCCAGGTCGCGCCGGTACCGGCCGATTCCGCTAGTCCGGAAATGCCGTTTGCGTTCGACATCGCGCTGGGAGTCCGCAAAGACGACCAGGCCCTGGCCGATCGTTTAGCGGCCAGCCTGACCCGAAAGCGGCCGGAGATCCAAGCGATTCTGGCGGCTTACCGCGTACCGATCATCCAACCTATCGTCGGCTCAACGCCATCCGCGACGGATAGCGTGGCCGCTAACCATTGATATAAGAGGTAAATCAATCATGCGAGTTTTACAGACACTCAGTTGCGCCGCCTTGGGCTTGATGCTCATCGTCGGCGGCATCGGCGCCGCGCGAGCGGATCGACCCAAGACGGGCGGCAGCTATTCGGAAACGGCTTCCAGCCGGACCGGCACCGGTGGCGGGACCAGCGTGGCGGCCGATCCGAAATTGACCACCCCGCCGCAATGCATCACGCCGACACAGGACGCCGCCGGCGAAGGCCGGAGAGCCTTCATGCGGATGAATTGTTATAGCTGCCACGGCATGGGCGGTCACGGCGGCGCGATGGGCCCGAGCTTGGTCGGGGAAGCCGACGAAACCGCCGAGGTGGTAACGCAAGGCGAAGGCGAGGGCATGCCGTCGTTCAAAAACAACTTGTGCCCCAACGATCTCGCCAACCTGACGGCCTATCTACGCTTATTGGGAACCGGATCGGAGCCAACCTTCGTCAATTGGTGGGAAGCGCATCCCAGCCGATAGACGAACGCCGAACCGACCAAATCGGCCGGTTCGGCGTCGCACCGAGTATTTAACAAGCAAACTCATTAGGAGATCATCGACATGAAATGGGAAACACCACGTTATCAAGACTTGCGCTTCGGCTTCGAAGTCACGATGTACATTTACAACCGTTAGACGCTTTCTAAGCGAGCCCGAGCTGTCGGCCCACAAACCGGCGGCTCGACTTTTCGAATCCCGCCAACCGAATTTTGGGGCGCCCACGATACCCAAAACCGGTTTCCGGCCAAACCGGCGTTATACCGAACTCGGCCGGCCTTGCCCGCCGCCGCGATTCCCCGACGGATCGGGCAGTTATTGTCCGTTTAATTTCTGCATACCTGTCCAGTTTCTACACTATTTCGCCGAATCGATTCGCTACAAATGGCGACCCATTTTGCCGGGCGAAATTTTTGTTGCCAACGCCAAGCCTTGCAGCTCGCGGCGCGGCAGGCTCGTTAGGCAAAACAGGCACGGCATTTGCCTTGGGCTGAGGCAAATCTGACTTTTGCTTAGGGACCTACATGGATTTTCCAATATTTCATATCGACTTCATCGGAAACCGCCTGCTGATCGCGGTCGATGCGATTCTGCACGTACTGATTAATCATGCCTTCGCGATCGGCGCCCTGCCTATCGTGGTTCTGCTGGAATACACCGGTATTCGTCACGGCGATCCGCGCTGGGACACGTTGGCCTACCGCTTGTTGAAAGTGGTGTTCATCGTGACAACCACGGTCGGCGCGTTGACCGGCGTCGGCATCTGGTTTTCGGCGGCCTTGGTCAATCCGGCGGCCATCGGCAGTTTGATTCGGGTGTTTTTCTGGGGCTGGTTCGTCGAATGGATCGTATTCGTTAGCGAAGTCTCGCTGATCATGCTGTATTTCCTGAGCTGGCCGAACTCGACCGAATCGGCGCAAGCCAAACGCCGCCATATGCGCTTTGGCGTGATGTTGGCGGCGTTTTCGTGGATTACGATGGCCATCATCGTCGCAATCCTCGGATTCATGATGGACCCCGGCGACTGGCACGAACGGCAGTCCTTGTGGGCCGGCCTGTTCAATCCGATGTACTTGCCGCAATTGGCCTTTAGAACCTCGTTGGCCATGGTCATGGGCGGCATGACGATGATGGCGTTCGGCTATTGGTTTACCGACCACGACACGGCTTTTCGAGAGGGCTTGGCGCGCACGATATGCGTTTGGACCGCATTGTGGACCGGTCTGCTGGCGATAGCCGCATGGTGGTATTCCAGCGTGGTGCCGGCGCACATGCTGGCCAATATCCCGGTCGCGATCACCACCCAGGCCTATACCGACTGGCTCGCCAATTTCAAATGGGTGCTGATCGCCGGCCTGCTGTTCGTCGGCTGGGTCCTGACGGACAGCCTGCGCCGTCCCGGCCGTTTGCACGGCGGCCAGTATGTGGCGGCGGCGCTGGTGTTGTGCGTGATGCTGGGACAGTTCGAGCGGGTCCGCGAGTTCATCCGCAAGCCGTTCATCATCGGTAACTACATGTACGCCAACGGCATACGGGTCGCCGAGTACCCCTTGCTGCGGCGCGACGGAATTTTGAAGCACGCGGTTTACGCCGGCGTGCGCGACATACGCTCCGACAACCAAACCATCGCCGGCCGCGAAGTGTTTCAACTGACCTGTACCCGTTGTCACACCGTCAAGGGCGTCAACGGCATCCGCGCCCAGTTGGTCAGGATGTACGGCGACCAGCGCTGGAACGCCGACGTGATTGCGGCCTATCTGGAAAACATGCACGGCGCCCGCTATTTCATGCCGCCGTTCCCAGGCAACCAAGAAGAACTGACCGCGCTGGCGGTTTATTTGGCTTCGCTGCAAAACCGCGCCCAGTCGTATGAAGGCGTTCAGGTCACCGGCATTCCCAAGCCCGATCACGTGGCCGCTTCGACGCACTACGGCAGCATCCCCGATCTTACTCATCCATAATCAGGAAACCCGACATGAATGTTCCAGTACCTCGCGACATCCCGCTTCCGCTGCCGGCGCCGGAGGGATTGCTCGAAGTCTTGTTGATCGTCTCGTTCATCGTGCATATTGTGTTCGTGCACATGATGCTGGGTGGATCGCTGTTCAGCCTGTTCTGCCAGATCAAGGGGCTGAAGCAGATCGAATACGAGCGATTGGCCTATAAAATCGCCCAGGCGGTCACCGTCAACAAAAGTCTGGCGGTGGTGATGGGCGTCGCTCCGCTGTTGATCATCAACACGCTGTACGCGCCGCAGTTTTACGCGTCCAGCGCCTTGATCGGTGGCGCCTGGATGGCCGTAATCCCACTGGTGGCGGTCGCCTTTCTGCTGGCCTACGCGCATAAGTTTTGGTGGGATCGCTTCGTCAACATTCCGGAACTGCATATCGGCATCGCCGCGCTGGAATCGGCACTGTTCCTGTTTATTCCGCTGATCTACATGACCAACGTCAATCTGATGTTGTTTCCGGAATATTGGCCGGAGGTGAAAGGCTTTTTCTCGGCAGTGTTGTTGCCGAACGTGTTGCAGCGTTACTTGCACTTCGTTTCGGCGGCGATTTTATTCAGCGCGCTGTTTTTCGCGTGGTGGAGCGGCCGACCGGCATTTCAAGCCAAGGTCAAACTCAGCCAACCGTTGCTGCAATCGGTACGCCGCTTTTTCTACGCCTTTGCGTTTGGCGCGACCATCTTTCAGATATTGTCCGGGTTGGTGGTCTTCGTCAGTCTTCCGGCCCAGGGCATGAGCTGGGGCGTGACGCTGCTGCTGTTCGCCGGTGGCGGTTTCGGTGTTCCGGCGCTGTACTGGATGTGGGGCAATCTGGTGAACCCAGACAACTCGCTGGACAGGCATTTCAGCAGAATCATAGTTCTGTTCGCCTGCACGATTTTGGCAATGGCCGTGGCCCGCCACCAGTATCGAGAACACGCGTTGAAAGACCATAAACTCGCGATCGCCCAGAAAACCGCCAACTATCTGGCTGCGGCGGCCGACGCCAGGCAAGAGGCGGAATCGGCCGCATTGGCGCAACAAAGCGAACCGGTCGATCTCGGCGAACAAGCGTTTCAGCGCAATTGCGCGGCTTGCCACCATATTAATCTGCCGACGGTCGGCCCGGACATGGGGGAAATCCGCCGAATTTACGCCGGCGACGCCAAGGGCCTGATCCGCTGGACCCAAAATCCCGGCAAGAAGCGCGAGAACAGCATGCAAATGCCCGGTTTTCCGCATCTGAGCGAAACCGAACTGCAGGCCATCGCCGACTACATGTTGCGCTAAGCTTTAACCTCTCACGAGACAAACCGTCATGACGAAAATCACTCATCTTTGCGTCGGGGAAGCCTTAGTCGGCGACGGCAACGAGATTGCTCATATCGACCTGATCCTGGGGCCGCGTGGCTCCGCCGCCGAAACCGCGTTCGCACTGGCATTGACCAACAACAAAGAGGGCTTTTCGACGCTGTTGGCCGTCGTCGCGCCGAATTTGATGGTCAAGCCGGCCACGATTCTGTTCAACAAAGTCACGATCAAGGGCGCCAGGCAGGCCGTGCAAATGTTCGGCCCGGCCCAGCGCGGCGTGGCAATGGCCGTGGCCGATTCGGTTGAAAACGGCACGATCCCACTCGAGCAGGCCGACGATTTGTTCATCTCGGTCGGCGTGTTCATCCATTGGGCAGCCGAGGACGACAACAAAATCGAACGCTACAACTACCAAGCAACCAAATTGGCTATCGAACGGGCGGTTTCCCACCGACCCGGCGCGGCCGAAGTGATTGCGGCCAAGGCCGGTGCCAAGCACCCCTTCGCCGCGAAATGAGTTTGCCGGCGCCGGCGAGCCTGGCACCGACAACGGGCAAGGATGCACACCCGAGAGATCCCGGATGGATTTATCCAGCGTTCGCCGAGGCGAACGCATTGACTGAAAAGGAGTTATCCAATGACGCAATTGACGACAGTATCGCAATCCCAAAATATTCAGGCAGCCAAGAAAAACAAACGGCAAGCCAAACCGGAATCCGATTTTATCGAGCTGTTTCCGCTGCCAAAATATTTTCAGACCCACTTCCAGCACATACACGAAAACAACCAATCCCTGCATCAGGAAATTCGCGCGCTGAACCGGCATTTGGCGCGACTGGAAGCCAAAATGGATCTGGCCTTGCAAACCGGCTGGGAAACGCGTTGCGAAAACTGTCCCAAGCGTAATTAAAGCGAGACCATAGCGCGGGGCGCGGGGTTTTACCCAAAGCCGCCGGCGCCTTCGGTCCTCTTCCCGAATAGATGCGTCCGCCGGCTTGTCGGCGGGCACGGGATTTTGCACGTCCGTGTAAACCGCCAGCCTAAGCCCACGGGCACTCCTGAACGGAATCGGTTCGGTTTCCACGACGCGCTTGATTGCGGGCGTGCCAGTTCAAGGCAAGCCTCTTCGAGCGCTGACAGGCTATCGAGACGACTCAGGCGGTCGCGCGTCGGCCGGGCTATCGATGGTGCCGCTCAGCGTGTTCAGAAAGGCGGCCAGTTGGCGTATTTCGGCAGGCTTCAGATGCAAGCGTTTGATTTCGCTGCGCCCCGCCGGGGCGGCGGGCGCCCGGTTATAGTGGCCGATCACCGCTTCCAGGCTGGCGAATTGTCCGGCATGCATATAGGGCGGACGCTGCGCGACGTTGCGCAAACTGGGCGGCTTATAGGCCCGCAACAGGCGTCGCTCACCCTTGTTGATGAAGTTCAACTCCCGGCATTGTTCCGGACTGGCATCGCTGTAACCGCCGAGGCAATTGAATTCGTCGGCGACGACCTGTTCCGCGCCGGCCAGGCGCCCCAAATCCTTGGGCAAACCGGGGCGGGCCGGCACGCCGGTATTGTGAAAATCCAAATCGGTGAACAATGGCCCGCGATGACATTCGGCACAATGGGCCTTGCCGATGAACAGTTTCAGTCCGGCGATCTCTTCCGAGCTCAACGAGTTTTCCGGCGTGGCCGGAGCCTGTTCCCCCAAGGCCCGCACATAGGCGTCGAACCGGCTTTCGTTCCACGCGATGCGCCGCTCGAAAGCCGCGATGGCTTTGCCGACATTAGCAAAAACCCGATTGACTGCGTCGCGCGCCGAATCGTCAAGCCCGATCCAAGCACGCCGAGCTCGCTTGTCGCCCAGCGGACCGGCGTTATCCGGCAGCGCCGACAGATCGGGCGGCTCTCCGAACACAGCGCGATATTCGGACCGGTAATGCGCCAACACCCATTTGGCGCAACCGCCGCGGGTCAGATTGTGTTCGTTGGGGTTTTCCAGCGGACCGAGCGCCTGCGCCCATTGGCTGTCCTTGCGACCGTCCCAAAACAGCCACGGGCTGTAAGCCATGCCCGCTAGCGGCATCGCGCGACGGTTGGTTCGGCCGACGCCTTTCGCCAGGTCTCGCCCGTCCTGGAAATCCCGGTCCGGATCGTGACAACTGGCGCAAGCGACTTTGCCGTTCGAACTGAGCCCTTGGTCGAAAAACCAGCGCCGCCCCAACACCGCGGCCGCCGGGTCGTCGGCGAAGCGGTTGGACGGATCGGCCGGCAACGGCGGCAGACTGGACAGCGCTAGCGAGCGCAGCGTGGTCAGTTCGCTATCGGACCATAGTCCGGAATCGATCGCCCCAGCATTGGTCGCGCTCAACACCAGGAGCAGAGTCCAACCGCCCGCCAAGCGCTTGGCCGAACAAGTCTGCCGTTGCCGGGTAAGCGGTTCGTTTCTAGGAATGTCTACGGCACCGGGCTTATCGTCCCGGCCGATCGCTGGGGCGAGCTCGGGTTTGAACGGGGCGCTCATTTGACCGGGACCTCGAAGATCACCCAGTCGCGCCGGTTCTTACGCCAAAAATCGAAGCGTACCCACCAAACGCCGCTCATTTGAAATTTCATGCCGGCGATTCGGTAGTCGCCGTTGCCGAGGTACGCAGTCGCCCTGGGTTGAGTCGGCAGGCCGTGCGCATGTCCCGGCATGTGGGCGGAAACGGAGATGATCAGGTTATCCGCCGGACGTCGGTCAGCGGTCTCCACATGCAATAGCCACTCGTGTATCAAATCGGTTGTCAGTTCCGGGGCCAAGCTTTGCCAACTCACCCGGTACAGGCCTTTGTCGCTGATGTGGGCGTCGGTCGCCGAAGAGGGGGAAATGCTTAGGGCCAAGACCATGCCCAACGCGATACGCAGGTATCTCAAGTTATCCATTAGTGGCGCAAGTGTTCGAATTGCAGGCAGATGAACAATGTCTATGTTCGATTTCTAAACAATGGCACTCGTCCAACGCGCTCGATCCGGCGGTTTCCGCGAGTGTCCGGACTACTTAGAAATTTCCGTGCCAGCTTGCAATCAAACGGATTTTGTCACTGCTCAGCGATCTGCCCCCTCTTTGAAAATGAGGGATAGCGGATTATTTAAATATATTCCCCTCACTCTCTCGTTTTAAAAGGCGAAACTTGGATTAAGGCCACGTGTTATCCAGGCTAAATCATTACATCTAAACCTTAATTAAGCTTTGCGCGGTAAATTCTTGCAAACGTTGCCAGCGAATTTGTAAGTCATCTATTTCCAATAAAGATTGCTTCAAATGCGATGGCAGAGGTGCGTACATGGCAAAATAATTCATCGCTAGTTCCGGGTGGTCGTAAAGTTCCACCTCGGAACAGCTGACAACGCCACTTTGGATCAAACTTTTCAAAACGGCCGCCCAAATAGGTAGAACTTCCCCGTTGCAAACGTTTACTTCCTCTAAATTGCCCGTTTTGGCAAGCCACAGTCCATCGGCTTGTTGATGAATTTCATCCAGACTTTGGCGTTGCTCGCCCCGTAAAGAGATAGACAGCAAGCCATTGGGCATTTGGCCAAAGTCGATGATTTTAGCGCTGGTACCGATTGAATAAAAAATTGACTCGTTCTTTGCGGGTGAATCGGCATTAACAAGCACTTCCTGTTTTTCAAAACCCTCGCGCAGCAAGCATACGGTAAAACTCGATCCACTTCGTAAACAAGCAGATATCATCTTGATATAGCGCTGTTCGAATATTTGCAGTTGTAAAGTGCATTTTGGGAATAAGGGGATATTCAGGGGAAATAGGGCTTGGTCGCCGGTTTGCAGTGATTGCATGTTATCAATCCTAATGGTTGGTTATCGCTATTCAGTTCGTGTGCTAAGCCATTAAAAATAGCGAAAACTATTTTTAGCGATTTTGATAAAACTAAGGTGATCGTCGCCCTTGAATTGATTACGTTAATCTTCCGCGCGTCCCAAATATCCCATTCCACACAACTGAACGGAATCAGTCGCGGTTTACAAGTGGATTAGAGGACTTCTCAGACAGCACAATACGCCTTCGGCGCCGGCATGCCCGGAAGCGGACTCGAACTTCGGAATGCTTGGCCGGTTTACCGGTCCAGCCATTCGGCGAACTTTCCAAAAATAAAATGGCTGCCGCGCATCGAAAGATGATCGTCGTCGTAAAAGTAAGACATATCCTCGTGCATGCCGCCGCAAGAAATATCGTTGCACAAATATTGATAGGCCGAGAATACCTTAACCTGATGCTGGGTTGAGTTAACGATGGAATCCACCGCCTTCCGATAATTGGCATTACGTTTGTCGAACGACGTTCTGGATACGCTGCATTCCGGGCGATCTTTCGAGCTGATATGAAACGGCCGCTCGTCAACGCAATTTTTGGCCTTGACGCCAATTTCCGGCACGTCTTCGATAAACACCACTTCTTTTCCGAGTTTTAGGATCGGATTAATCGAATCCAAATAACCGTCGATAAACTTGTGATAATTTTCCACCAATACATCGTCGGGACCGTTGATAATCCGATAAACATTTTTGGTTTCGGTATTGCCGTAACCGGAGCCTTCGATATACATCGCGCCTCGGGTAGCAAACGCAATCCGCTGTATCGACGGAAAATCCCGCAACAGTTTCAGCACGATGGGCATGATGACCTTGCAACGCGTCGACTTTTCCTCGTACTGCTCGGTCGGATTGATCGTAACCAAATCGATAAACGGCAGACAGCCGTTCACCGCCACCAGCGCCAGATCGTCGGCGCCATGAGAAATGGAATCGTAGACAAACTGCGCGGCGTGGCTGTCGCCTACCACCAAGGTTTTCGGCGTGGCGCTGGTAAATCGACAGATCAAGTAATTGTAACTGGCTCCCAATTCGGCGCGGCATCGATCGTCTACCCAATCTTCCGGCGTATTGAACAGCACGGTACCGTTCACATCGGCGAACATCTGGGTTTTACTGAGCGCGTCGGCATCCCGAAACTCCAGGCCGTTTTTCAGATATAACTGGTAGCCGACGTTTCCGATACCCAGCATCAGCAGCAATAAGGTCAAGGTCTTGGCGCCGCTGTGCTTAC
Source organism: Methylomonas sp. MS20 (assembly GCF_050275925.1). Classification (NCBI taxonomy): domain Bacteria; kingdom Pseudomonadati; phylum Pseudomonadota; class Gammaproteobacteria; order Methylococcales; family Methylococcaceae; genus Methylomonas; species Methylomonas sp. MS20. The sequence goes on along the minus strand of NZ_CP189962.1, from coordinate 279,700 downwards.
CCAAGCGTATCGGTTTCTCGACCAAGGCATACGTCAACCACGCCAACACCACCGTCAACAGCACCGCGGCGATTCGGATATTGGCACTGGGCTCGTCGGTTTGAATGATGTGAGCGAAGGACAGCAGCGGCCAATGCCACAGGTATAGCGGAAAGCTGATGAGACCGACCCAAACCGCTAGCCGGTTGGATAACAACTTCCGATTGACCCAAGCATTCGGTCCGGCCGAAATGATCAATACCGCGCCGAGCATCGGCAATATCGCCCATTTGCCGGGAAAGTCGGAGTCCTTGTCGATGACGCTGAACCCGTAAATCAACAGCGCGATACCGAGGAAAGACAACACGTTCGCCAGGGTTCTGCCATCCACCGGCTGGCCCTCCCGATAGACGACGGCCACCAGCCAACCGTCCAGCCTGTGTCGAACCGATGCGAAGGCGTGCTTGCGGTACAAGGCCATCCACGCCAACAAACTGCCGCACTGCAGTTCCCAAAACCGAGTTTGCGGCGAGTAAAACGTGGCGACCGAATCGTTCAATACGCCGCGAACATTCAAATAAAACGAGGCAATGGCGACGATCGCCGTCACCGTAAACAAATTGAAATTTTTCCGCCACGCCAGCCACAGCAACAACGGCCAGACAATATAAAACTGTTCCTCGATACCTAAGCTCCACAAATGCAGCAAGGGCTTGGTTTCGGCGGAGCTGTCGAAATAACCGGCCTCATTCCACAACACCAGATTCGACACGAAGCCGGCACCGGCGGCGATATGCTTGCCCAACTGTTTGTACTCGTCGGCAAACAGCGCGAACCAGCCGAACGTAAAGCTTGCCGCCAATACCAGAATCAACGCCGGAAAAATACGTTTGATCCGGCGAATGTAAAACTCGCTGAAACTGAACGTACCCTTTTCCAGGTTCTGAAAAACGATCGTGGAAATTAAATAGCCGGAAATCACAAAAAAGATATCGACGCCGATGAAGCCGCCTTTTAAACCGTTCGGAAAGGCATGGAACGCAACGACCGACAGCACGGCGATGGCTCGCAAGCCATCGATATCGGGGCGATATTTCGGATGAGACAGACTAGGGTTTAAAACGTGGGACTGGGTAAAGGTCATGAAGCTCCCGGCACGCTAAAGTGGCATAAGTTCGACTTCTTGCCCGCACTATAGGTGACTGATGGAGTAAAGCAGAACGCATGTGTGGCGAGTCGCTGAATCTGGCGCCATCGCGGTTCGCCCGGAATCAAGACAACAGAATGACAACTCTGGCGGCGATCATATTGCTTCACGGCGCCGTCGTCAATCGGCCGCCCCGGCCCCGATAAGCCTTGGATTTAGGACAGTCGCGGCTATCGAAACCGGTTGATACCTCACGTCGGCGCGTGAACCCGGTATTGCCCGCGTCCGTTACGACTTACGCGGGCTTCGGCCTTTCAAACTGCGTCGTTATCGCGCAGCCCAATTCTTAACCTCATTTCGCACCGAAAATTTATCCGATTGAACTTCTTACGCGCCAGTTCGCATTAACACATGTTAGCGAGACCGAACGGCGCGGAAGGGATTTCCAATCTAACCGGCCCCGATCGGATCGCCGAGCTGGGAAACGAATGACCTTTAACCCTGAAAAAGAAAGATCGAATATGAAAATCGTGAATTTGGCTGTACTAATGGTTTTACTGGCGGCTACGAACGCAACCTGGGCTGCCGGCGGCGGTAACGGCGGTGGTGGAAATGGCGGGAACGGAGGCGGAGGTAACAGCGGCACCGTGGACGACAATCCCTCCGCTTCGGACCTTTACGTGCTGCAATACGGCGCGGAAAAGCAAAACGATGCCGACACACCGGAAATCACCGAAACCGAACTGGAGACGATAAAAGTCACTCCGCCGCCGGTGCAGACTCCGCTTGATACCGTGACCGGCAATCAATTGTTGAATGCCTGGCGGGTGCCCAACAGCGGCATCGTCGCGCAAAACGTGAGTTACATCGGCAAGGGCGACCAGGCGCGGGTCTATGCCGCCAGCGAATTCAGCAGCGTGGTGAACGCCGACGGCATCGTCCTGACCACCGGCATGGCTAACTTTGCCCATTCCAACACGTCCAGCGGGGCAACCGGCGTGACCGGAACCGGCGCGAGCTACGAAGTTTCCAAGCTCAGCAAGCAAATGACCTACGACGCCAATTCGCTGAAGTTCGACTTTACCCTGGATCCGTCAGCGTCGAGCGCCAACGGCATCACGACCCAGTTCGTGTTTGCCTCCGAGGAATACCCGGAATGGACCGGCATTTTCCGCGACGGCTTTGCGTTGGTCGTGGACGGCGTCAATTACGCACACTTCGATGCCTCGAACTTCGTGGTGCTGGACAATTGCAGCAGCAATGGCGTTTATCCGTGCACCGACACCGTACAAAACGACAACGGCTTTCTGACGCCCAACGCCGGCGCCAGCTCGGTTCCGTTCGAGTTCGACGGTTATACGGCGGTTTTGACCGTCAATGCCTTACTGAACCCAGCCCTGGCCAATCATAGTCTGGAAGCCGTCATTGCCGATTCCAACGATCCGCTTTGGGATAGCGCGGTGTTCCTATCCGGCCTGCGCTCCGCCACGGTGCCCGGCGTATTCCAAGCCAACGTGCCGACCGCCGTGCCGCTGCCGGCATCGTTGGGGTTGTTCGTATCGGGATTAGCGCTGGTGGGCGGATTGCGACGTAGACGCTAGGGAAGGCTTGAGCGTGGCCGGCGAACCAAACGGCCCGGATTCAATCCCTCTTTCAAGCTAACAGCCGCTCGCCGAGTGGCTACTCGAATGATTAGAAAAAAATCAATGCTTTAACCGACTTTGGAATACCCTACCAAGGCCTCGAACTTGGCTAACGCGCTACCGTCCGCCAGCACCGCATAGGCCCGGCGGACGCCGGCTTCCAGCGAGTCGGTCAGGTCGGCGGCGTAAATCGCGGCGCCTGCGTTCAGCGCGACGATGTCCAGCGCCGGGCCGGGACGATTATTCAGCACGGCCTTGACGATGGTCAGGCTGTCCTCGGCACAGGTGATGGCCAGACTGTCGAGCGGTGCGCGGCGCAGGCCGAAATATTCAGGGGTAATTGTGTAAGTGCCGATCGCGCCGTTGTGCAGTTCGGCGACGTCAGTCGGCGCGGCGATACTGATTTCATCCAGGCCGTCGTGGGCATGCACGACCAGCACGTGGCGGCTGCCCAGGCGTTTCAATACCTCGGCCACCGGCACCAGCCATTGTTTGTCGAATACACCGATCAGCTGGTGCGGCGCATTGGCCGGATTCGACAACGGACCGATCAGGTTGAACAGCGTGCGCACGCCCATTTCCTTGCGCGGCCCGACCGTGTGGCGCACCGCGCTATGGTGCTTCGCGGCAAACAGGAAGCCGACGCCGATGTCTTCGACGCATTGGCCGACTTGCTCGGCCGGCAGGTCCAGATTGACGCCGGCGGCTTCCAACAAATCGGCGCTACCGCAGCAGCTGGACACCGAACGGTTACCATGTTTGGCGACCTTACCGCCGGCCGCCGCGACCACGAAAGCCGCCGTCGTAGAGATGTTGAAGGTATTGGCGCCGTCGCCGCCGGTGCCGCAGGTATCGATGACGTGTTTGCCCGTCACCGGCACCTTGTGCACCAACTCCCGCAGCACGCCGACCGCCGCGGCAATTTCGTCTATGGTTTCACCTTTGCAACGCAACGCGATCAAAAAACCGGCGATTTGGGCGTCGGTCAACTTGCCGTTCATCATCGCGCGCATCGCCGCGCGCATTTCCTCGCCGTCGAGGTCGTGTTTATCCAGCAGTTTTTGCAGCGTGGCCTGAATTTGCATGGCAAGCGTCGTGGGTTGGGGCGCTTCGGAACGGCAGTCCCGGGCGGCCGGTTAAGGTAGACGGTTATGATAACAAACCGCGACGCGCCGCAAATGTCAACGTGCTTGCAGCCAGGTAGCCGCGCCCAGCCCGGCGGCGCGGCCGGTCGCCAGGCAAGCGGTCAGCAGATAGCCGCCGGTCGGCGCCTCCCAGTCCAACATTTCGCCGGCCGCGAACACCCCCGGCAAACGCCGCAGCATCAAGCCTTGGTCAAGTTCGGCAAAGTCTATGCCGCCGGCGCTGCTGATCGCCTCGGCCAGCGGTCGGGCCACGCTCAGGCGGATAGGCAGGGCTTTTGCCGCGATAGCGAGGCGGTGCGGGTCGTTGATTTCGGCGGCGCTCAAGACTTCGCGGAGCAGCGCCATTTTTACGCCGCCGAGACCCAAGCGTTTGCGCAGATGATTGCTCAAACTCATTTTGCCGCGCGCTTGCCCGGCACGCTGGCCGGCTTCCTCGACCGTTAAGCCGGGCAGTAAATCCAAATGGACGACGGCGGCGGCGTTGGCGGCGATCTGCTGGCGAATCGGCGCAGACAACGTATAGATCAAGCCGCCTTCCAAACCGTAATCCGCGATCGTCATTTCGCCAAGCCGCCGGCATTCCAGGCCGTCGTTTCCGACAAACGTCAAGGCCACCGACTTCAGCGGCTCGCCGGCAAAGCGTTCGCGGAAATAATCGCTCCAACCGGTTTCGAAGCCGCAGTTGGCGGGTTGCCACGGCGAGATGGTCACGCCGCGCTCGGCCAGGGGCTGAGTCCAGGCGCCGTCGGAACCCAACTGCGGCCAACTGGCACCGCCCAAGGCCAATACCAGTGCATCGGTTTCGATCAGTTTTTCGCCGTCCGGACTCGCAAAGCGCAGCCGCTGGTCGGTCCAACCCAGCCAGCGATGACGCATCCGGAATTTGACACCGCTGCCGCGCAGCCGATGCAGCCAGGCGCGCAGTAGCGGCGCCGCTTTCATTTCGTTGGGAAACACCCGGCCAGAACTGCCGACGAAAGTCGCAATGCCTAATTCGGCCGCCCAATGGCGCAAAATCTCCGGCGAGAAATCGTGTATAAACCCGGCCAGAGCGTGGCTCCGTGCACCGTAGCGCGATAAAAAACTTTCAAAACCTTCGACATGGGTGATGTTCAAGCCACCTTTGCCGGCCATCAGGAATTTGCGCCCGGCCGACGGCATCGCGTCGTAAACGGTAACAGCGGCACCGGCTTGAGCCAGCACTTCGGCGGCCATCAAACCGGCCGGACCGGCGCCGACGATGGCGACGGTGGGCGAGCTATCCATGCCCGGCGATCCGTTCGCCGCCAAGACTTGTTCCGGCCGGTGCCGGCGTAAGCGTCCAGGGCCGGCTATTGGCACCGGCCGCCAAGCCCAGAAGTATGCGAGTTAGCATGGCGGCTGACCTATCATGCGAGGAACCGAACCGATCAAGGTTGGCTGGGTTTGAGCGCACCACGCTTTTCCTGGCGTTTTTCCATATGCTCCTTGCGCATCTCGTCCATTTTCTGCATCTGTTCCGGGGTCAGCACTTCCTTGATGCGGGCGTGCGACTCTTCGTGTATCGCCCGGAATTTGGCGTGTTGCTCGGTGAAAATGGCTTCCAGCTTGGTTTTTTGCTCGGGCGTCAGTTGCAGCATTTTGCTCAAGTGCTCGAGCTTGTGGTCGGTCGGTTGACCGTAATCGTTTTCGCTGGGGTAGGCAGTCGCGGTCAGCGGCAAAATCAGCGCGGCCAGCATCAGTAGCGGTTTAATCATCGGATGTACTCTCGGAGGGTTGAATGAATGCGCGCCTTCAGGGCGGCGTCGAAATGGATAAGCAAACACCGCTAAAGTTCAGGTTTTCATACGGCCAGCGGATCGCTGGCGGCTTGGCATTCGACTTGGTGGCGGCGCGGCGGGTCGGACAATTCCAGCGCGGTCAATTGGCCGCCCCACAGACAACCGGTATCGATACCGTAGCAGTTGTAGCCTTCGTAATACCCCAAAGTGGACCAATGGCCGAAGATGATCCGCATGCCCAGACTGCGCCGGCCGGGCACCGCGAACCAGGGGAGCAAATGCGCGGGCTGGCTGCCGAGCGGACCTTTTTGCGTGAAATCCAACACGCCGTCGGCGCTGCAATAACGGAGTCGGCTGAAACAATTGATCGCAAACCGCAGTTTCTCGGTGTGGCTGAGATCGTCCTGCCAGACCGCCGGCTTGTTGCCGTACATGGACCGAAAGAAGCGCTCGTAGTCCGGACTCTGCATGGCCTGTTCGGTTTCCAGCGCCATTTGCCGGGTCAGTTCGAAATCCCACTGCGGCGGCAGACCGGCATGCAGCATGCAATAATCATCGTCGTAATGGAATAATTTACGATGGCGCAGCCAAGCTATCAATTCGTCGCAGTCGGCGGCTCGCAGAATGGCGCCCAGCGTGTCTTTCTTGCTGGACTTGCCCAGCGCCACCACGGTGGCGATCAGATGCAGATCGTGGTTGCCAAGCACGCAGACTGCCGCGTCGCCCAAACTCCTGACGAAGCGCAAGGTCTCCAGCGACTTCGGCCCCCGATTCACCAGATCGCCGGCCAACCACAGCGTATCCTTACCCGGATCGAAGTCTACCCGGTCCAGTAGGCGGCGCAAGTCGTCGTAACACCCTTGAATATCGCCTATCGCGTAGGTCGCCATTAATGCAGAGTGCGGGGAATCGACAAGGTAAATTTAGGTATGTTCGCGTTGAAGCTTTCGCCGTTGTCGGCCTGCATCTGGTATTTGCCCTGCATCACGCCGACCGGGGTTTCGATCATCGCCGCGCTGGTGTAACGGAACGAATCGCCGGGGTTCAGATGCGGATGTTCGCCGACCACGCCTTCGCCGTTGACTTCCTGCACCTTGCCGTTGGCGTCGGTAATCAGCCAATGCCGGGTCAGCAACTTGGCGGCGCTGGAACCGACGTTGGTAATCGTCACGGTATAGGCGAACACGTAGCGGTTGTCTTCGGGCGAAGATTGCGCCTCGATGTAGTAAGGCTGGGCCTCAACTAAAACTTTGTTTTTTTCGCTCATTGATAGATGATGTAAATCGTTATGCCGGTTATTTCAACCCAACTGATAAGCAAACGCAAGCAAGCAATCCGAATGTTCACGACCCGATTCGCGGCGCTGGCGCTGCTGACGATTTCAGTTACCGCCGGCGCCGAGGGCGGCAAGGAGCTGTTCGCGGCGGCGGCGGCCGGCAAGCCGGAGCGAGTCGAGGCTTTGCTGGCTCAAGGCGAGGATGTCAACGCCAAGATCGAACAGGACAGAACCGCGCTGATGGCGGCCAGTTTCAACGGCAATCTGCGGGTGGTCAAAGCGCTTTTGGCCTACGGCGCCGACGTGAATGCCGCCGATAAAACCGGCGCCACCGCGCTTGGCGACGCGGTGATGTTCGGCAGCGCCGATGTGGTCGGCGTGTTGATCGCGGCCGGCGCCAACGTCAATGCCGCCGACGGCCAGAATGTCAAAATCCTCGACAAAGCCAAGAAGACGGGCCGCGAGACCATCGTCAAGTTGCTGGAAGCGGCAGGCGCCAAAGGCACAGAAACCAAATCCGAAACCGAAGCCAAACCCGAAGGCGAAGCTAAGCCCGAAGGCGAGACCCCCAAGGAAGCAGGCAAATAAACCAGCCACATGACCAACGACAAACCTTTGCATATTCACATCCTCGGCATCTGCGGCACTTTCATGGGCGGCTTGGCCCTGATCGCCCGCGAACTCGGCTACAGCGTCAGCGGCTCGGACCAGAACGTCTATCCGCCGATGAGCACCCAACTCGAACAGCAAGGCATTCGCTTGATGAACGGTTATATGGCCGAAAATCTGGACGTCAAGCCGGATCTGGTCGTCATCGGCAACGCGATGTCGCGCGGCAACCCCGAGGTGGAAGCCGTGTTGAATCTGGGCTTGCCCTATATCTCCGGCCCGCAATGGCTGGCCGAACACGTGCTGCAACACAAATGGGTGTTGGCGGTGGCCGGCACTCACGGCAAGACCACCACCACCAGCATGCTCGGCTGGATACTGGAATTCAACGGTTTCAAACCGGGTTTCCTGATCGGCGGCATACCGTTGAATTTCGGGATTTCGGCGCGCTTGGGTGAATCGGATTTCTTCGTCATCGAAGCCGACGAATACGACTGCGCCTTTTTCGACAAGCGTTCGAAATTCGTCCACTACCGGCCGCGCACCGCGATTCTGAACAACCTGGAATACGACCACGCCGACATCTTCGAAAATCTGGACGCGATCAAAAAACAGTTCCACCATTTGGTCAGAACCATCCCCGGCCAAGGCTTGATTATCGCGCCCGACTGCGAGCAGCATGTCTCCGAAGTACTGGACATGGGCTGTTGGACCCCGGTGCAACTGACCGCGATCGACGCCCCGGCGCCGTGGCAAGCCGAATTGCTGAGCAAAGACGGCAGCCGCTTCGCGGTGCATTTCGAAGGCCAAGCCCAAGGCGTCGTCGAATGGCCGCTGACCGGCCGACACAACGTCTACAACGCCTTGTCGGCGATTGCCGCCGCTCGTCATGTCGGCGTGTTGCCGGCCGACGCGATTGCCGCGTTGGCCCAATTCCAGAACGTCAAGCGGCGGATGGAAGTCATTGTCAAGAAAGCCGGCATCACCGTCTACGACGATTTCGCCCACCACCCGACCGCGATCCAAACCACGCTGGACGGCCTACGCAAACAGGTCGGCAGCGAAAAAATCCTGGCCATCGTCGAACCGCGCTCCAACACGATGCGCCTGGGCGTACATACCCAGTCGCTGGCCGAATCGCTGAGCCAGGCTGACCAGGCCATCATCTTTCAGCCGGACGGACTGGGCTGGGACTTGAGCCAATTGCTGAGATACGCCAACAACATCGAGATTTGCAACAGCCTGGATGCCATCATCGAAACCATCCGCGCCGAAGCCGGCGGCGTTTGCCACGTCTTGTTGATGAGCAACGGCAGTTTCGGCGGCATCTACCAACGCTTGCGCGAGATTTTGTAAGTCGCTATGAGCCACCGTGTCGAAATCCGCTATTGCACCCAATGCCGCTGGCTGCTGCGCGCGGCCTGGATGGCTCAGGAACTGCTGAGCACTTTCGACGGCGACCTGACCGAACTGGCCTTGCAGCCCGGCACCGGCGGCATTTTCGAGGTCTATGCCGACGGCGTACTGGTCTGGTCGCGCAAGGCCGAGGGTCGCTTCCCGGACATCACCGAGCTTAAGCAACGCGTCCGCGATCAAATCGCCCCGGAGCGCGATCTGGGCCACGCCGACCGCAAGCCGCCGCCGACCTAATCCGCGCGCGGCCGGCCCCACCGCAAATAGCGACCTATACTTGGCGCAACTGTTTGTTCCCACGGTTAGCCGATGACGCCCGACGACGACCTGACCCGCCTTCTCCCGCAAGACGATTTAACGGTGCTGAAACCGCGGCCTTACCCGCGTCCGTTGCCCGACACTCGCGCGAACGACGAGGCTTACGGCGGCGGCTATTCGTTGCGCGGTGCGGTCGGTGCCGGCGGCGTCGGCCAGGTGCTGCTCGGTTTCGACGAGCGTATCGGCCGGGAAGTCGCGATCAAGGAAATGCTGGACCAGGCCGCCAACGAAGACCGCGAACTCAGCACCCGCTTTCTGCGCGAGGCACGCATCACCGGCCGGCTGGAGCATCCCGGCATCGTGCCGGTCTACGACTTGGGTGTTAAGCCCAGCGGCGCGCCTTACTACGTCATGCGACTGGTACGCGGCGACACCTTGGCCCAGGCGCTGAAGGAGTGCAACGCCGATCCGTTGCCCGAACATGCGCTGTCCAAGCGTTTGGCCCTATTGGACCGCCTGATCGACGTTTGCGAGGCGATGGCTTACGCGCATTCCAAAGGCGTGGTCCACCGCGATTTGAAGCCCGGCAACGTGGTGCTGGGTCAATTTGGCGAGACCATCGTGCTGGACTGGGGCTTGGCCAAGGTCGAAAGCGAGACGGAGTCGGCGGCGGCGCCGTTACCGCGCGCCGGCCGCTCGAACGCTGATGACGACGAAGACCTGACCCGGCTCGGCGACATCTTGGGCACACCGGCTTACATGGCGCCGGAGCAAGCCGACCCGCGTTTCGGCGGTATCGATGCCCGCACTGACGTGTTCGCGCTGGGCTGCATGCTATTTTATTTGCTGAACGGCCGACCTCCTCTACAAGGCGGCATGGACCGGATTCTAGCCGAGTTGGCTTCCGACCAGGCCATGCCGACCGCGCGGAATCCGAAGTTGGCGGCTCCGGTCGAACTGGTGGCGATCTGCGATCACGCGTTGGCCAAGGACAAGGCCAAGCGGTTCAAGGATGCCGGCGCGTTCGCCGACGAATTGCGGGCGTTTCGCGACGGGCGTCTCGTCAATGCCTACGCCTATACCCGCGCCGAACTGCTGAAGCGTTTTATTGCCCGCAACAAGGTGTTGTTGCTGGCAACAGCTGCGGTCATGGCGTCTATCGTGATCGGCGCCGGCTTGGCATTGAGATTCGGTATCGAAGCCAAGCAAGCCCACAAACTGGCGGTCGCCGAGGGCGAACAGGCCAAGCAACAGTTTCAACGCGCCGAGCAGGCGCTGGCCGACGTAACCCGCATTTCCAACACCAATCTAACCGTCGCCAGCCGGATTGCCTATAGTATCGGCGGCGAATTCGCAAATTTGCTGAACGGCTTAGTTCAGGCCGCGACTCAATTTCGGACCGATGCCGACCTGGTCGGCGCCACGCCGCGCTTGGAAAAACTGACCACGGAGCTGCCGCGTCTGGAAAGTGCCGCCGCCACCCGGGCGCCAGGCACCCTCCTGGCCGTGGCGCCGGCCCGCTACCGGCACGCGATCGGCGCCGACACTTCGCAGCTGGAACATAACCGAATGGCCTTACAAAGCGGCGAGCCGGTGCTGAGCCAGGTGCATGCGGCACCGGAAGGTTATCAGGCTGTCACGCTGGTCGCGCCGGTCAAGGCCGGCAATGCGACGATCGGCTTCGTCTCCGGTCGTATCAAGGCCGCCGAATTTCTAGGCGGCTTACTGCACGCGGAGTTGCAAGACAGCCGCCGAACCATTTGGATCATCCAGGATGACGGGTTGATTTTGTTCGATACCGAGACAAACGAAATCGGGCTAAATCTGTTTCGGGAGGAACGGTATGCCCAACTCCCGGAGCTGCGCCAATTGGCCGAAGAAATTGCCGGGCAACGGGGCGGGGTGGGGTATTATGAAAATTCGGCGGCGTATAGCGGCCGGCGCATCGCCTCTTGGGTCAGTCTAAATCCGGTGGCGAACCGGGAATGGAAAGTGGTGGTGCTGGAAGCTTGGTAACACATTATCGAAGGCCGGCCTCGGGCCGGCGCGTACACACTGGATAGGAGAATAGCCATGTTTGTTGCCGTATATCGTTGGCGGGTGAAACCGGGATACGAAGCGAAATTTCGCGAGGGCTGGCTGAAGGTGACCGACGCCGTCTATCAAATGTACGGCAGTCTCGGATCGCGGTTGCACCGCGATGCCGACGGCAGTTGGGTAGCCTATGCGCAATGGCCGGACGAAGCGGCTTGGCGCGAGGCCTGGCAGTCGCAACGACCGGTCGCCGATCCGGAAGGCTATGCGATGTTGAAGGACAGCGTAGAGACTTGCTACGAACTGGCCGAGCCGATCATGAAGCTGACCGTGTTGGAAGACAGACTGAAGTCGCAACCGTATTCCAACTACGAAGTCACGCCCTGACCCGTAGCGGCGACGGCGGTTCGGTCCGGCATCCGGGGCCGAGAACGCAAATGCCGATCGTCAGCGGAATCTGTTAACGGTAAATCGTCGGCGTCGCACAGCGCGAACCGCCGCGCCGGCAGGTTTCTGCTATTATCCAAGCAATAACCGCCCGAAACCGCGCCGGGCAGTGAACTTTTGCGGGCCAGCGCCTTGGCGCGCGCCGCGCGGAACCCCTGGCATTGGATACGGCATGGAAAAACTCGAATTCGGCGTGAGCGACGACGACAGGAAAAATCTACTCCACTTCGTCGATACCTTACAAAAGCTGCTCGGCGACTTGATCGGCGCGGACCAGTATTTTTTGCCCAAATTCCGCGACGATTACAAACGGGCGTGGCGCGAACTGGACCCTCACTTTTACGCATTGAAAGACGCGATTCAACGCGCCGACACCAACACCTTGTTGACGCACGGTTTGCTCGGCAGTCCGCTGCATTTGAAGCTGAAAGTCATCAATCATTTTACCGAGGAGTTCATGCTCTACGGCATCGAACTGGTCGGCGGCCATAAAATCCTGGAAAAGCTGCTCGGCGCGGTGAACCGCCTGTTGGCGACCGTCGTGGATACGGTGGGAACCGGTTCCCCAATCCATACCTTCAACGAACTGTTGATTTCGATCATTCAGGACGACAGCTAGCAAAGCCTTGCAATCGGGCCGTTCCGGCCCGATTGCAAGAGCCAAGAGCCCGGCGAATTTACCGTCCAGCCGCGCGGCGGTTGCGGCGCAACCCCATCAAGCCCAGCATCGAACCGAACAACCAAGCCGCGTTTGGCAGGGGTACGACCTGTACGCCAACGTTGAAGGTGTCCGGGGCAAAATCGGAAATCTGGGTGAAGCCGGCGGCAACCGCGCCGTCGCGCGGCCACAGGTTCCAGGTAAAACTTTCCGGCGCGAAACCGGTCGACGGCAACAGACCCGATGCAATCTCGGCAACCATATGATTACCGGTGATCGTCACCGAGCCCGGAGCGAGGTTCGTCGTGCTGAACGACGGCGCGATCAAGGTTACCAAGCCGGTGCCGTCGTTGTTCAAGCGCACGACCGAATCGAACAAAATATTCTTCAGACCGTTAGATTCGAAAAGCGCGGTACCGCCGCCGCGATTGAAGCCCCAAATATAAAAACCGCTCGGCGACGAACCGATGTCGGCATTGAACGTACTATCCAAACGGAAAGTCGCGGTGGCCTGATCGTAACTGACCGACGCCGACACCACATCCAAGTCGCCCGCCGTACTGCCGTTGTATCCGGCGACATAATCGCCGATCGCGTCGCTGACCGCGACGGCTTGCGCCGGCTGCGCGGCGGCGATGATCGCGACGAATACCCAATGTTTCGCTGTGTTGATTCTCATACACCTATCCTCTGTTGCTGATATCCGATGGAAGCACCCGGCGGGAAACTAAGTTCCCTCCGGGTGCGATTGCGGTTTACAAGGAATATAGACCGTATAACCGAGCGGCATGGCGCAGCTACCGAATAGGGGGTGGTCGGAGCACCGGTGCCGCTCGTTGGTATATCCCCGGAGCAACGCTAAGGTTCAATGCCCCTAAAAAAATTTTAACGCGGTCCAACTCGCGGTTCGTTCTCCGCGACACCGATCACTGCTTCGAATTCATTCAGCGAAAACACTCGTTCAAATCGACCCGATACGCTCGCCATGACGAATTGAAGCTTGAGTCGCCATCAGGAAGCGGAGCCCGTTTCTCCTAGACGACCTCAAGGTATTTCTTCACTCGACATGTTACTTGGCGGGGACTAACTTAGCTTGCGTCTAACAGGTTGTTGAAAAAGAAACTCGGTGGAAAAAATCTTCCAATTTGTCGCTAAAAGTCATTTAGCTGTGACAAACAATCAGGGACTTACAAAACTTTATTTTGCGGAAAATGCGTTTTTGGAGGCAAAAGTGGAGCAGTTTTTTAAATTTCAACAGCCTGTTAACGGCAAAAAAATCGGGACGACCAGTAGATGAGCAAAAAGATAAGTCGGACAAGTAGCTGGATGATATTTTATTTTTCTCCGACCTCTTTATTTCCCTGGCGTTCGATGTTGGTTTCAGGCCATCGATCGCATCCATCAAAAAGTAAAATGAATTTGGGCCTATGACTAACGCTGCATTCATCTTTTCCAGCACTGATTTCCCGGATAAAGACCGGGTCGACATTTGGCGCGAAATGTTTGCCAGAAAAATTGCTGGATTCGATGTCGAACACGCCGATTCGCGGCCTTTTTTCAACCAAACACGGTTTCATTCCTTCGGCCACGTGAACTTGGCGGCGCATACTAGTACCGCGGTGCGTTTTCGCCGTACTCGTGAACTCATTTCCGGAGACGGGTTAGACGATTACCTAGGCCTATCGGTATGCGTAGCCGGTATCTGGGAGGTTATGCAAGGACAGCGGCGACTGTTGATCAATCGAAGCACCGCCGGCTTAGTTGATTCGACCAAAGTTCTCGACGGCGGGTTCGGACCAGACTCGCCCGAGGGATACCAGGAACTCTTGAGCTTGCGCATTTCCAGATCAGAATTGACCAAACGGGTACCGAAAGCCGAACGCCTGGTTATGACTCCTCTTTGCAACTCGGAGGGCATAGAGTTGTTAAGAAATTACCTGCAAATGCTAGACCGGGGGGGCGTCGCTCAAGATCCTAGCCTAGGCGAACTAGTGGGGAATCATATTGTCGATCTCATCGCTTTTCTTTGTAACGACGAGGTGGTTAAGGAGTCCCATTCCGGAGGGGTGCGGGCGGCCCGGCAAGCGGCCGTCATTCGATATCTGGAAAAGCACTTTAGTGAGCCAGGGCTGAATGCGGCGCAAATCGCCGGCGAATTGAGAATATCCCGGAGGTATTTGTTCGATCTGCTGAATGAAACCGGAGAAAGTGTTACTCAGATTCTTAATCGACTAAGAATTGCCCGGGCATGCCGGCTGCTGGCCGACCCTAAGTTCCGCCACTTTGATATCGCTGCGATCGCCTTCCAATCCGGGTTTAACGATCTGTCTTACTTTTATCGCCAATTCCGTCAGCAATTCCAAGAGCCGCCGGGCGCCTTTCGGGCGCGGCGCGCGCTTCAAAACAACCTTGACTCCCAAACAACCGAAGCCGGTAACACCGAGAAATCCTCCTTGCACCCGCTAACCGACGGCAAGCCATCCAACTAAGTTACCGCAGATTTATTCGCAGTTCCCGCAGCGTAAGGATGCACCAATTGGCGTCGAAAAACTGAGGTCGATATTTCTGCCTGGGCGTTGATGACTAACGATGTTCATCTGCTCAGCACACCTCGAGCCGAAAATGCGGCCAGTCGTATGATGCAAACCTTGGGCAGGTAGTATGTGCGCTATTTTAATGCCTGCTATCGGCTAACCGGCATGCCCCTTTTGCCTTATTGTCGCCCAGCGTTCGGGCTAAATCCCGGTAGTATCGCCCATCAGTTCGAGCAAACGGTGCGCAGCCAGCGTAGGCGATACGCTGCCGTTTTCGACGGCGGCGCTTAAATCCGGCATGGCGGCCCGGACGCCGGGGTTTTCTCGAAAGCGTTCCTGGAGGCCGGACTCGATCAGCGCCCACATCCAGGATAACGACTGATGCCTGCGTTTAGCGGCCAATTCGCCGGTTTCGCCGACGGTCTGGCGAAAGAGGCCGAGTTGTTGCCAGAAATTGCCGATACCTTCACCCAAAGCCGCACTGACTTTCAGTACCGGCGGCTGCCAGCGCGCGGCGCTTGGCCGCAGCAGTGTCAGCGCCCCCGTGATTTGGCCTGCGGTCAGGTCGGCCGCCACGGGATCGAGATCGGCCTTGTTGACGACGAAAATGTCAGCCAGTTCGACGATACCTTTTTTCATCGCCTGCAGATCGTCGCCCGCGTTAGGTTGCTGTAATAGGCAGAACGCATCGGTCATGCCGGCGACCGCTGTCTCGCTCTGACCAACACCAACGGTTTCGACGATGATCACATCGAAGCCCGCCGCTTCGCAAACCAGCATGGCTTCTCGCGTCGAAGCGGCGACGCCGCCCAGCGACCCGGATGAAGGCGATGGGCGAATGAAGGCTTCGTCGCGTGCGGACAATAATTCCATCCGGGTTTTGTCGCCGAGAATGGAACCGCCGGAGCGCGAGGATGACGGATCGACCGCCAGCACCGCGACCCGATGCCCCTGTTCGATCAGGTGCAAGCCGAGTGCCTCGATAAACGTGGATTTACCGACGCCCGGCGTGCCGGAAATGCCGAGCCGAATCGAGTTGCCGCTGTTCGGCAGCAGGGCATGCAACAGGGTCCCTGCCCGCTGGCGATGGTCGCTACGGGTCGACTCGATCAGGGTAATCGTCTTGGCCAAGGCGCGGCGCTGACCGGCGAGCACGGCACCGACCAGCGCTTGGTCTTCGCGGTTGAGTTGGAAATTCGGTAGAACCGGCATGCTGTTGGCCCCGGATCAGGATGCCGTCGGCGCTTGCGCCGCTTGGATGGCGTTCAACACATCCCGCGCGCATTGCGGAATCGGCGTGCCGGGTCCGAACACGCCCTTGGCGCCGGCGGCGAACAAAAACTCGTAGTCCTGGGCTGGAATCACGCCGCCGACGAAGACGATGATATCGCCGGCGCCCTGCCCGGCCAAAATGTCGATCAGCGCCGGCACCAACGTTTTATGGCCGGCCGCCAGCGTCGATACGCCGATCGCGTGCACGTCGTTTTCGATGGCTTGGCGGGCGACTTCTTCCGGCGTCTGAAACAGCGGCGCGATATCGACGTCGAAGCCCAGATCGGCGAAGGCGGTCGCGACGACCTTAGCGCCGCGGTCGTGGCCGTCTTGGCCTAATTTGGCGATCATGATGCGCGGCCGGCGACCTTCGGCGGCCGCAAAATCGTTGACCTGTTCCTTAAGTTGCGTCCACTCCTGATCGGCCTCGAAGGCCGCGCCGTACACGCCGGTCACGACCTGATTGCTGGCGCGATGGCGGCCCCAGACCTGTTCGAGCGCTTCGGAGATTTCGCCGACCGTGGCGCGCAGGCGAATAGCCTTGATGGCCAGGTCGAGCAGATTACCGTCGCCGCTTTTCGCGCAGTCGCTCAAAGCGGCCAGCGCCACCTGAACCGCTCCGGCGTCGCGGCTGGCGCGAATCTCGGCCAGACGCGCCACCTGCGCGTCGCGGACCGCGTGGTTATCGACGTTCAGAATATCGATGGCGTCTTGCCGAGGCAGTTTGTATTTGTTAACGCCGACAATCACGTCTCGACCCGAATCGATATTGGCTTGCTTTTGGGTGGCGCATTTTTCGATTTGCAGCTTGGCCCAGCCCGTCTCGACCGCCTTGGTCATGCCGCCCATCGCCTGGACTTCTTCGATGATGGCCCAAGCCTTGTCTGCAATGTCCTGGGTCAGCGATTCCATCATGTACGAGCCGGCCCAAGGATCGATAACCTTGGTGATGTGGGTCTCTTCCTGGATGATCAACTGAGTGTTGCGGGCGATCCGCGCCGAGAATTCGGTGGGCAGGGCGATGGCCTCGTCGAGCGCGTTGGTATGCAGCGACTGGGTGCCGCCGAATACCGCCGCCATCGCCTCTATCGTGGTTCGTACCACATTGTTGTAAGGGTCCTGCTCGGCCAGCGACCAGCCCGAGGTTTGGCTATGGGTACGCAGCATCATTGATTTGGGATTCTTGGGTTCAAACGCCTTCATGATCCGCCACCACAACAAACGCGCCGCGCGCAGCTTGGCGACCTCAAGGTAGAAGTTCATGCCGATCGCGAAAAAGAAACTTAGCCGGCCGGCGAAATCGTCCACGTCCATGCCCGAGGCAATCGCGGTTTTTACATACTCAAGGCCGTCGGCCAAGGTAAACGCCAGTTCCAAGGCCTGGGTCGCGCCAGCCTCCTGCATGTGGTACCCCGAGATCGAGATCGAGTTGAACTTGGGCATGTGCTTGGCCGTGTAGGCGATGATGTCGGCGATAATCTTCATCGACGGCGTCGGCGGGTAGATATAGGTATTGCGGACCATGAACTCCTTGAGGATGTCGTTCTGGATGGTCCCTGACAATTGTGCCATCGACACGCCCTGCTCCTCGGCGGCGACCACGTAGCCGGCCAGCACCGGCAACACCGCACCGTTCATCGTCATCGACACCGAGACTTTGTCCAGCGGAATGCCGTCGAACAGAATTTTCATGTCTTCGACCGAATCGATCGCCACACCGGCCTTGCCGACATCGCCGGTCACCCGCGGATGGTCGGAGTCGTAACCGCGATGGGTGGCCAGGTCGAAGGCCACCGAGATGCCCTGGCCGCCGGCCGCCAAGGCCTTACAGTAAAAGGCGTTGGATTCCTCGGCGGTCGAAAAGCCGGCGTATTGGCGGATGGTCCAGGGCCGCGCCGCATACATCGTCGCTTGCGGGCCGCGCAAAAACGGTTCGAATCCCGGCAGGGTATCGGCGAACGGCAGGTTTTCGGTGTCGGCCTTGGTGTAGAGCGGCTTGACGGACAGCCCCTCCGGCGTCGTCCAGGTCAGGTTCTCGACCGCGCCGCCCGGCGCGGATTTCGCGGCCGCCTTGGCCCAGGCATCCAGGGAAGGAATCTTTACTTCAGGATAATTTTTCATCTGCTTTGCTACTTCCAAGAGGTGATTGCATGCCCGATCGGCCAGACGCTCGTGTAGAACCGGCGCCACTTTATCGATTATATTCGGTTAAAGATAGTCCGGAAAAATACAAGAAGCTGAGTTAGGCAGGTCACGCCAATCCGAATTCCGGAAGCCTTGAGCGATAGAACCTGCTCGCAAAGCCGGCGCTCTTGATCGCGACCCAATGCGTTGAAGCAAGACAGGTCGAGAGGTTGTTTTGGGCCTATTCATTGAAGACGCCATACAACAATAAGCTGCCTATCCGGTTTCGTTCTATCATTAACGCGTAACGTCTACACTTGTTGAATCTGCAAACGACTCGGTTGTGCTGAAATCGCCTTCCAAACGCTCTGAATACCGTGCGGACGTTGACAATGTATACCGTAAGAGTCGATTTGACGGTTGACGGTAGGCTTCGTAATCTCAATGCGCTAATCCAGTGATCCATCGGTTTCCGACAGTTCCGGCACTGGCACTGACGCCTCTATAATGTTTTATTCAAATATTTTTCAATAACTTATGAAATGCGACATGATTTGATTTTGTTAACTTAACGCCATTGCCCTAGGCATTCGGAGTGCGTCGTGAAGCGGATAATTTCATTGTTTGTGTGTAGTCTGCCGATTCTATTGAGCGTGCGAACCGTTCGTGCGGACTTTTTTTCCACGGAGGATGGAAAATTACGCCTGAGCAGTTTTGGTACCTTAGGCGTTGTTTACGACAGCAGCGACATCCTGTATTTACAAACATCGACCGATCAACCGAACACCTTCGACGGTCATTGGTCGTGGAGATCTAGCACCCAACTCGGTATTCAGGCCAGCGCCAAATTTACCGACGAATGGGATGCAATGGTGCAGTTCCTGATTAAGGACAGATCGTACAACTCATTGAACGAAAACTTATTTTGGGGCTTGCTGCGCTGGCAACCCAGCCGCAACTTCACCGTGCGCGCGGGACGCTTGGGGCTGGATGTTTATCTGCTATCCGATTACCGCAATGTCGGTTACGCCTATTTGTGGGAAAGGCCGCCCACGGAATTTTACGGCTCCTTGATTAACCAAAACTTTGATGGCGTGGACCTGGCTTGGCGCGTACCGCTCGCGCAGGGTTTTTTTCAAGCGAAAGCGTTTGCCGGTAGTTACTCGCATTCGTTTCCGATCTTTCAGCTCGATACCGTTTCAAAAAACACCTTGGCGCTTTCGCCGATATTCGGTGGCAAATTCAGTTACGAAGATGAGGACTGGCAGTTGTCCCTCGGCGCCACCTATACCATTTTCGATAAAAACTTCGCGGGAATCTCGCAGCTGCTCCAAGGGCTCACCGGCCCTGGAGTGAAAACCGTCTGGAGCAATGCGGCCGATTACGCCGCGCAACTCAACAAGGTTGGTAAAGGCATTGGCTTTTACTCAATAGGCGCCGCCTATAACGCCAACGAATGGAGCATTCAAAGCGAGTTTGGTTATCTCGATTCCGGCGTGCCCGAAATACAAAGCCAATTCAGCGGTTACTTCAGTATTGGCCGACACATCGGCGACATTACCCCCTATCTCTTGTTCAGCATCGCCAGACCGAGCGGCGAGTCAAAAGCGGTCGTACCGCCGGAAATCTCGGGTCCGTTGCAAGACCAACTGTATGCCGCCACATCGGTAGCCATGCAAGAGTATAGGATCAATCAGGAGACCATCAGTTTGGGTGCCCGCTGGGATTTCGCGCCCAATTTGGCCGCCAAGATTCAATGGGACCACAGTCATGTCGCCGCTAACTCTTCCAGTCTTTGGCTGAACGGCAGCCGTGAGATTTCGACGCCGGATTTAGATGTCGATTTGTTTTCGCTCAGCATGAATTGGTCTTTTTAATGATGGCGGGCCGTTTGAACATGAGACGTTTCCGAGGCACCAATCGTAGCGATGCAAGGCGGGTCAGCCCTTCGGAAGCGCTGCCGGCCGGCAAGCGCCGTTTCTTGAATCCCTATATTTTTCTGATTCCGTTGGCGACGCTACACGGGCAACCCGCATGTTGCGGCGAGGAGGTTTTGGTGGTGGTCAATCAAACCAATCAGGCCATGGAGTTTAGCCGCAACCAAGTGATCGACTTCTTCATGGGACGCCAGCAGAATTTCCACAGCGGCAAAGCCGTGTTTACGATCGATCTGGCGCAGGACTCCCCGACCCGCGCGCATTTTTATCAACAATTGGTCGGCAAATCCGTTCCCCAAGTCAATGCCTATTGGGCGCGACTGCTGTTCACCGGCAACGCCACGCCGCCGAAAATGCTGCCCAGTCCGGCCGCGGTGTTGTCGGCGGTCAAGGAAAACGCCGATGCCATCGGTTATGTCGACGGCCGGGACTATGACGGCTGTTGCAAAGTCGTATATCGTCTAAAACCGGCCGACTGACGACTCACTCGCCTAACTCATGATCACCTTTAAGAAACTTTCGGTACGGATTACGCTGGTCATCAGTTTTTTTGCGCTGTTGGTCGCGGGGGTCGGCTCGGCGGTGTCCTATACCGATACGTTGCGGCAAGAGCGCAATAAGGCTTACGCCAGAATCATGGAATTAGCCAAAACCGTCGAAAAAAGCGCGCAGATCGCGGCTTACCTGGATAACCAAGAGATTGCGGACGACGTTATCGGCGGTTTAATGAATAACGAAGTCGTAGCCGGCGTCTTGCTGAAAAGTCAAAGCGGTTGGCATTCGACCAATGACCATAAACCGCTGAATGATGCTCTCGGCGAAGCGCCGTTAGCGCTCGACCTGGATTCTCCATTCAGTCCGGGCGAGAAAGTCGGTGTGCTGCAAATTTTCCCCAAACACGACGTTATCGAGCGCAATGCCAAGCTGATCGCTCGAAATCAGGCGCTACTCCTGTCGTCGTACACGTTGATCGTGGCGCTGATCATCATGCTGGCTATCCAGCAAATCTTCGTGCGCACCATCAAAACGGTGGCATCCACACTGAACCGTATCGACCCAAGCGGCACGAAACGCTTGCACTGTCCGCTTAGCCACCGAAAGGACGAAATTGGCCACTTGATCGCCGACATCAATTTCCTGTTGGATATTTCGCATTTCCGTATTCATTCCGAACGTGAGTTGCGCGAGCAGCTCGAAAAGCTTGAACAACGTTTTCGACTGCTGTTCGAGAATGCCAGCGTCGGTATTTGCGTGCTGAACGAACACGGCGATGTCATTTTGCACAACCCGGTTTGCCGTGAGGTGTTGCGTCTGGACGCGGCGCCCGAAGGTCCGGCCCGCGTAGAGCAATTTTTCAAGGATGCCCGCCAAATTAATCGTATCGTATTCGACACGCTAACCGCCGGCGAGTTGACGAACGGCGAATTCGAATTGGTGACTACAGACGACCAAGATGGGCCGCGTTGGGCTCAATGCCTGTTTTCAAAAGCCAGGGTGAGCGAAACGTCGGAATTCGAAGGCAGCGCTTTCGTGCAAATGATCGTAATCGATATCACGGAACGAAAGATTGAAGAACTGCAAACGCGTTTTAAAGCGGAGCGCGACCCATTGACCAAGCTGTTCAATCGCAATGGCCTGGAAACCCGCCTTAATCTGATGCGCGATCTGGCCCTGCAAGAAGCCTGCGGCTTCGCGATTTTCCTGATGGACTTGGATAATTTCAAACCGATCAACGATAACTACGGCCACGAAGCCGGCGATACCGTTCTGATAGCGGTAGCCGAGCGCTTATTGGCTTGTTTTCGGGCAAACGATATTCTGGTTAGGCTGGGCGGAGACGAATTTCTGGCCGCTTTAATCTGCAAACCGGCGATCAACCAAGCCGACTTAAGCCGGATAGCACAAAAAACAATCCGCTTACTGCTGCAAGACATCCCGTTGAATCAGGGCCGAAACGCGAATATCGGCGTTAGCATAGGCATCTGCGCCAGCGGACCGGAGCACGCCCATTTGTCGATTGCCCAGTTGATCGATCATGCCGACAAAGCGATGTATCAGGTCAAGCTCGCCGGCAAAAACGACTTTTGCATCAGCGTTCCATCGCCGATGCGGAGAGACCAATTGACGTCTTGAGACAAGCGGTTGGCTGGGCGAAG
Source organism: Methylomonas sp. MS20 (assembly GCF_050275925.1). Taxonomy (NCBI): domain Bacteria; kingdom Pseudomonadati; phylum Pseudomonadota; class Gammaproteobacteria; order Methylococcales; family Methylococcaceae; genus Methylomonas; species Methylomonas sp. MS20. Next base: position 257,308 of record NZ_CP189962.1, on the reverse strand, counting down.
TCGCGGCCAAAGCCTATCGGGCTGGCAAAAGCTCAGCTGGCGCGCTCGATCAAGCCTTCCACCTGCTTGGCGAACACCTTAAGGTCGCCCTTTTTGACGGTTGCGCGGGGGATGACGATGGCGGCGTCGAAATCGACGTAAATGTAGACGTAATCCTTATGGCGCTCGACGCGCAGCATGTCTTTCCACAGCGTCTTGTGCTTGCCGCCCGGCGAGGTTTCCCGCAAGAACTCCGGCTCCGCCGTCAGATGGTGGATGCCGAACATGGCTTTTTTCTCGGCCTCGGTGTATTTATTGAAGAATTGGCGGCGCATGTCGATTTTCATGATGAAAGGCGACGCAAACGCCCAACCCAGCGCCAAGATCGTGATGTAGGCGGTGGTCATCATATCCACGTAGTACACGTAGTAAAACAAACCGATCGCCATCATCACGCCGGGGGCGAACAGGCGGTTGTTGCGGATTTTCTTTTGCATTTCCGGATCGCTTTTCAGCCTGAGTTCGTTGAAGTGAACCAGGTCTTCCTCGCGGAATTCGTATTCGATTTCTAACATTGCGCTCGCTCGTCGGGTGGATTAGTGCATCTTGATTTTGGCGTGGGTACTGCGCCGGAACAGGTTGGACAGGGTTAGCATCGCGGTGCGGAAATAGCCATGAATCGCCACTTGGTGCATTTTGTACAGCGACAAATACACCACATAGGCGATAAAACCGCCGACGCTGACCGTACCCATCAGGCTGCCCATCAACGAACCGACCGTGCTGAATTTACCTAGCGACACCAGCGAGCCGTAATCGTGGTAAACGAATTTAACCGGCGCCTTGCCGTTCAGACGGTTGACGATGGTCTTGGCAACGGCCGAGGCCATTTGATGGGCGGCCTGAGCGCGCGGCGGCACGTTACCGGCATGGTCGGCCCAGGCGCAGGCGGCGCAGTCGCCGATCGCGAATACGTCGGGATCGCTGGTTTGCAGGGTTTGATCCACCACCAGCTGGTTGATGTGGTTGGTTTCCAAACCGTCCAGACTTTTCATCCAGTCCGGCGCCTTGATACCGGCGGCCCAGACTTTCAGATCGGCGTCGAACACCTCGCCGTCGTAGGTATGCACTTCGGTCTCGGTGACTTCGGTGACTTTGCGGCCCAGCTTCAACTGGATGCCCAACTTGAGCAATTGGTCTTGGGTGGCTTGCGACAAACGCGGCGGCAAGGCTGGCAGCAATTGGGTGGCGGCTTCGATGATGGTGATGTTGACTTCTATCGAGCCTTCCAGGCCGTAAGTCGCCAGCAGTTTAGTGACCTCGTGCAATTCGGCGGACAACTCCACGCCGGTGGCACCGGCGCCGACGATGACGATGGACAGCGGCTTGTCGCGTTGCCTGCTTTGGTTGGCGTAAGACTGGATGTAATAGGTTTCCACCAACTGCCGCTGAAAGCGATAGGCTTGGGTAGTGGTGTCGATGAACATGCAGTGCTGGTCGACGCCCTTGATGCCGAAGGTGTTGCTGACGCTACCTACCGCCATCACCAAGGTGTCGTATTTGAAGCGGCGCTGCGGAATGATCTCTTCGCCCTTCTTGTTGGTGATTGCCCCAACGACGATTTCCTTGTTTGCTCTATCCAGGCCTTCCATGCGGCCGAACAGGAAACGGAAATGGTTGCGGTGGGCCTGAGCCATGTATTCGATTTCCTCGGCTTCGGCCAAGGTGCCGGAGGCGACTTCGTGCAGCAACGGCTTCCAGATGTGAGTCGAAGTGGCATCCAGTAGCGTGATCTCCGCCTGGCCGGACTTGCCGAGTTTTTTCCCGAGTTCGGTCGCCAGCTCCAGACCGGCGGCACCGCCGCCGACGATCAGGATTTTATGTAGTTCATCAGCCATTTATATTCTTCCCCAGTCAATAGCCGCGGCGCGGCATGGATGAAATCCCTCCACTTTATAGTGCATTCCGTTGTCCGGCATTATAACCAATCGCGCTCGGCCGCCCGCCGATTTTCCCGGCCGGGTTTCAGGCGTCGTAGACGGTGTGCAGCATCTTGGCGGACAGCAGCAACAACAACAGCGCGAACAGTTTTTTCAAGGCCGGTACCGGCAGGCGATGGGCCAGTCTGGCGCCCAATGGCGCGGTCACCACGCTGACTAGCGCAATCGCCGCCACCGCCGGCAAATAGATGTAGCCGAAACTATGGGCCGGCAGGCCTTCGACCCGCCAACCGCTGGCCATGTAGCCCAAAGTGCCGGCCAGCGACAACGGCAGGCCGACCGCCGCGGAGGTGCCGATCGCATTCTGGATGCGCACGTTGCACCAGCTTAGAAACGGCACGGTCAAAGAACCGCCGCCGATCGCCACCAGCGCCGACACCGCGCCGATCAACAGGCCAACCAGGCTTAAACCCGTAGCGCCCGGCAGCTGTCGACTGGGCTTGGGGCGAACGTTGAGCACCATTTGCAGCGACACATAAGCCATGAACACCACGAAAAACAGGGCTAACGGTCGGTTTGGAATCAACGCGGCAACGAACGCCGCCGCGAAGGTGCCGGCGATAATGCCGGGCGAGAGCGTCCATACCACCGGCCAAATCACCGCCCCATGCCGATGGTGAGCCCGTAGGCTGGCGATCGACGTCACGATGATGGCCGCCATCGAAGTTGCCAGCGCCATGTGTACCAAGTGAGCCGCGCCGAAGTTTTGCATTGCGAACAAAGTGGTCAACACCGGCACCATAATGCCGCCGCCGCCGATACCTAGCAAGCCGGCAAAAAAGCCGACCGCCACCCCCAGGCCCAGGTAGGCCGCAATCCAGTCGAGTTCCAGCAAGAAGTTCCTCTTTCGGCCGAGCCGGTTGTTGTAGAAATTAGGTAGTCGTGGCCGATCTTTCGTTCGGCGCCACGGGTGAACGCTGTGTCGCGCGCGGCCGCCAAGCGCTTTGAAGTGCAAGACTTGACGGCGGTGGTCGTCGAGGCGAATTAGCCTTCGCAGCGCGCTACAAATAGCGCAGCCACCGCCAATCCGGACGCGCCGCCTTGAAGGCTTCGAACCAGCGGCAGACCGGATACAGCATCAGCAACACCAGCAGCCAAATCGCGTAAACGCCGGGCAACCCGTAGCCGTAGTCCGCCGGCAAGTCTTTCCGCCAAATGCCGCCGCCGGCGATGGCAGCGACCGGACCGTCGGTCCAATAGGCGATGAGCACCGCCAAACCGTGTATCAGGTAAAGATGGATCAAATAGTAAAATAGCGGGGTCTTACCGAACACCGGCAAAATCGGCAACAGCCGACCGCTGCTGGCTGCCAGAAACAGCATGGCCGGACCCAAGGTCATCAGCAAGTACAGCAAGGACGGCGGGTATTTATGGCAATTGATAAACGACAGCAGCGTAAATGTCGAGTCGGGGTAGCTTCGCCAGGGTTTGGGATCGCCGTAAAAATTGCTGTAGCGCAGCGCGATAAATCCCAGAATCAGCGCGGCGCCCAATCCGGCCAGCCGCCGACCGCTTTGCCAGCCCGGACTGCTGATCAGTCCGCCGAAGCCATAACCCAGCGCCATCACGCCGATCCACGGTACCAGCGGATAATAGGGATTCAGTTTCCAACCGGCGCCGAAATCGATGTCGTCACCGGTATGTAACACCGCCCACCACGGGCCGAACCCGCCCAAGTGTTCCGGTTTAATCCCGTCGAACAGATTGTGGGTCGCCACCATGAAACCGCCGAACGCCACCAGCCAAGCCAGCGGTAGTTTGACCAGGCCGGCCAACGCGATCATCGACCAGCCGATCGCCCACAAAACGCCAGCGTCGAGCTGGCGCAAGTCGGCCCGGAAATTCCAGGCAAAGGCTTCGACGGTCGCCACCAACACGACTAACAGCAGGCCGCGTTTGACCAGAAATTCGCCGAGCGGCGCGTCCGGACCGCGTTTGGTCGCCCACAGATAAGCGCTGGTGCCGGCCAGGAACACGAACACCGCCGCGCAAAAATGGGTGATCCAGCGCGTCATGAACAGGGCCGGGGAGGTTTTGTCCAGGTCGGTAGGATCGAAATGGGCGTTGCTGAAGAAGTCGCGGGTATGGTCCAGAGTCATCAGTACCATCACCAGACCGCGCAGATTATCGAGAGCAGGAATGCGTTGATTCATAGCCTTGTACTTGTTTAACGGCTGCGTTTAACGGTGCGCGGCCGGATTTGGGCTCGACTGGCGGAGGATTGTTCCTAACCTGATCGTACTATCGCTAGAAACGGGCGCGCCGGCCGCCAATATTAGCCGCCGAAACAAGCTTCGTTCATCGATAGCGCGGGCTGGCTGGGCGGCCGGCGCACGCCGATGAAGCGCTCCCGCCAATACGGTTGATTCAAATCGGACACCATGACCCGACCAGTCCGACTACTGGGGGCATGCACGAAGCGGTCGTCGCCGACATAAATGCCGACGTGGGAGTAGGGCTTGTCGGTATTGAAAAACAACAGATCGCCCGGCCGGCGCTGCTCCGGATGGACGGCCGGCAACTGGGTGGCCAACGAAAAGGTATCGCGCGGCAGACGCAAACCTTGGCGGTTATAGACGTAATACACCAAGCCGCTGCAATCGAAGCCCTGGCTGGGCGAAGCTCCACCGTAAACGTAAGGCCGCCCCTGCAATTGCAAGGCCTCGGCGACCACCTTGGGCGCGTCGGCCGGTATTGCTTGCGGGGCGATATTCAGCGCCTTCTTGTCGTCGCCGGCGCAACCGGCCAGCAACGCGGCCAATAGCGCTATCGGCAATATCGCTGGCGAAAAACTGAGCTTGAGCATCGGTGCGGTTTTCAAGACGAAGTTGGGCCAATTATAGTCGGCCTGCCCGTTGTCCGCCCAGGCTTAGTATGTCAGCGCAGAGTCCCAACCGACGGAAAACGACGTTTTGCACCGAAAAATACACAGACGAGCGCCGGAACGACGTTAGCCGCGAAGGTAAACATCGGTCCACCCGTGGCCTATGAGTTGCCCCCCGTAATAACGCGAAAGCGCCCCCCGCCAAATTGACCCGCACTATCGAGAGTCCGACAAACACGAATTAAGCGCCAGCGAGAAGAATCCAACGGGCAATTGCGCCGCCGTTGCGTCGATGCTAAGGTTCGCCGGCGGTCCGGGCTAGGCAAAAATCGCCGAGTGCCGGGCATTGAAATCAGTCGCGCTTCGCAATCGGACTCACCGGCGCGCCGTTTCCCCTGTTCGGTAACGCTTAACTCGAATCCAGGCTTTTCACCCGTCCCGATGTCGCCACACTCAACCGCATGTTTTAGCCGATGCCGAAAATAGTCGGAATTCTGTTGGCCGCCGGCGCTAGTCGCCGCTACGGCGCCGACAAATTGAGTCAATGCCTGCCGGATGGAGAACCTATTGCGCTACGCGCCTACCGGAATCTGGCGGAGGGTTGCGATCGGGTCGTCACGGTGGTTCGGCCGGACAATCCGGCCTTGGCCGACCGTTTGCAAGCCGCCGGCGCCGAAGTCGCGGTTTGCCGCGATGCCGACCTGGGCATGGGACACAGCTTGGCCCGCGGCGTGCAGGTGGCCTCGCCGGCCGCCGGCTGGTTGGTGGCACTGGCCGACATGCCCTGGATATTGCCGAGTACGGTGATCAAAGTCGCCGAGGCCTTGCGCGGCGGCGCCTTAGTGGCTGCCCCGGTGTTCAACGGCCGGCGCGGCCATCCGGTCGGTTTCGCCGCGGCATTGGCGCCTGAATTGATTGCATTGCAAGGCGATCAAGGCGCAAAATCGGTCATCCAAGCCCATCTTCATCAACTCATGCTGCTCGATTGCGACGACCCCGGTATTTTCCGCGACATCGACAGGCCCGAAGACTTACTCCCCCGACAATGCAAAAACCCGATCTGTTAAGTTTGCAACTTGAATTGCGCGACGCCCGCCGTCCGCACGCCCTGGCCACCGTGGTCGAAATTCTCGGTTCGTCGTCGGCCAAACCCGGCGCCAAGGCTCTGATCGGCGAAACCGGCGAGGTCCTGGCCGGCTGGATAGGCGGGGGTTGCGCGCAGGCGATGGCGGTCGATACCGCGCTAAAAGCCCTGGCCAGCGGCGAACCCTGTGTGATCGATGTCGATCTGACCGACGAAGTATTCGGCGCCGGCATGCCCTGCGGCGGCAGTATGCGGGTCTACGTCGAGCCGGTGGTGCCGAAACCGCGCGCCTGGCTGTTGGGCCACGGCCGCATCGTCGAGGCCTTGTGCGAATTCGCCGGCCGCCTGGGTTTCGACGCCATCGTTGACGATCATCAGGCCTTGCCGACACGCTTCCCCGGCGCCTGCCGGCTGATTACCGACGATCAGCGCTATCAACAATTGCAACCGTTTGCCGGCGATTTTGTCGTCGTCGCCACCCACCACAAAGGCGATTACGACGCGCTGACCCAGGCCCTAAATTCCGAAGCCGGCTACATCGCATTGGTGTCCAGCCGCAAACGCGCGCAATTGGTGATTTCGCGCTTGGCCGGCGAAGGTTGGGACGAAACCTCCCTGAAGCGTATCCGGGCGCCCGCCGGACTGGATTTAGGCGCGAAAACGCCCGAGGAAATCGCGCTGGCGATCGTCGCCGAAATGGTCGCGGTTCGGCGGGGCGCGGGTTGCGTACCGTTGAGCGGCCTCCCGGCAAGTCCGCCCGGTTAATTCGGCCGCTTTACCGGCCGACAACCGCCGTGTACGATGCGCCCACTCGCCACACGGCATTTTTCGCGACACCTAACGGAGCGATAGACCATGACCACGCTCGATATCAACGGCAAACGCCATAAAATCGATCTGCCCGACGACACGCCGCTACTGTGGGCCTTGCGCGACCGGCTCGGCATGACCGGCACCAAGTTCGGCTGCGGCATGGCGGTGTGCGGAGCCTGCATGGTGCATCTGGACGGCACCCCCACCCGCGCCTGCGTGACGCCGATCTCGGCGGCGGCCGGCAAGAAAATCGTCACGATAGAAGCCGTCGGCAACGACCCGGTGGGCCGCAAGGTGCAGGACGCCTGGTTGGCGTTGAACGTGCCGCAATGCGGCTATTGTCAGTCCGGACAAATCATGTCGGCAACCGCGCTGCTCAAACAACACCCTCGGCCCAGCGATAGCGACATCGACAAGGCGATGAGCGTGAATTTATGCCGCTGCGGTACTTACCAACGCATCCGCGCCGCGATCAAGCAGGCCGCGAGTCTGAACGAGGAGCCCGTATGAACCGGCCGTTTTCCGATCGTCCCGGCGACGCGCTAAGCATCGTCAACGTCAGCCGCCGCGAGTTCCTGAAAACCAGCGCGCTGACCGGCTTCGTACTGGCTGCGGGCTTTCCGGCCATGTTGAAAGCCGACGAAACCGCATCGCCGCAAACCCCGGCAAAGTACGGCGCCGACGCGATGCCGCACGGCTGGATAGACGATCCGCTGGTGTTCGTTGCAATCGCCGCCGACGGCATGGTCACCATCGTTTGCCACCGCTCGGAAATGGGTCAGGGCGTGCGTACCAGTTTGCCGATGGTGGTCGCCGACGAACTGGAAGCCGATTGGGCACGGGTGAGGGTTGAGCAAGCGCCCGGCGACGAGGTCCGCTTCGGCAATCAGGATACCGACGGCTCGCGCAGCACTCGGCATTTTTTCCTACCGATGCGCCGGGTCGGCGCGGCGGCCCGACGCATGCTGGAAACAGCGGCGGCGGCCAAATGGCGCGTGCCTATCGAAGAGGTACGCGCCGAGCTGCATCAGGTCAAACACCTACCCAGCGGCAAGACCGTCGGCTACGGCGAACTGGCCAAGGCGGCGGCGAAACTGCCGGTGCCTGAACGAGATACCCTGCGATTGAAAGCGCCGACCGAATTTCGCTACATCGGCAAGGGCCAGTCGGACATTTACGACGGCGCCGACATCGTCGCCGGCAAGGCTCAATACGGGATAGACATTCGGCTGAAAGGCATGTTGTATGCCGTGATTGCCCGGCCGCCGGTCTTCGGCGGTAAGCTTAAAAGCTACGACGCCAGTGCCGCGCTAAACGTGAAGGGCGTGGTCAAGGTCGTCGAATTGCCCGGCAGTCCGCCGCCGGCCGAATTCAATCCGCTGGGCGGCGTCGCGGTGATTGCGACCAACACCTGGGCGGCGATTCAGGGACGCGCGGCGTTGAAAATCGAATGGGACGCCGGCCCGCACGCCGGGTACGACTCCTCGGCCTACCAAGCCGAGCTGGAGGCGGCGGCACGCCAACCCGCCAAGGTAATCCGCCAGCAAGGTGATGTTGGGGCCGCGCTGAAATCCGCCGCCAAGCGCGTCGAAGCCGAATATTACGTCCCGCATCTGGCCCAGGCACCGATGGAGCCGCCGGCGGCGACCGCCCGCATCGGCAACGGCCGTTGCGAAGTGTGGGCTTGCACGCAAGCGCCGCAATTGAGCCGGGAAAAGGTCGCCAAATGGCTGAAACTACCCGAGGACAAGGTAGCGGTTCACGTCACCTTGCTCGGCGGCGGCTTCGGCCGCAAATCGATGCCGGACTATGTGATCGAGGCGGCCTTGCTGTCGCAAGCGATGGCCGGCAAACCGGTCAAGGTCACCTGGACCCGCGAAGACGATTTGCATCATTCCTACTACCACACCGTGACGCTCGATCGCCTGGAAGCCGGACTGAGCGCGGAAGGCAAGCCCCTGTCCTGGTTGCACCGCAGCGCCTCGCCGAGCATTTCCTCGACCTTCGTCGCCGGCAGCAAATTGCCGATGCCGGTGGAATTGGGCATGGGCGTGATCAACGTGCCGTTCGCGATCGAGCATCTACGCATCGAAACCGCCGAGGCCGAGGCCCATACCCGAATCGGTTGGTTCCGTTCGGTTTCGAACATTCCGCACGCGTTCGCGGTGCAATCCTTCGTCGCCGAGTTGGCGGCGGCGGCCAGCCACGATCACCGCGATTTTTTGCTGGCCTTGATCGGTCCGCCTCGCAAAATCGATCCACGCGGACTCGGCGACAACTGGAACCACGGCGAATCGCCGGAACGCTATCCTATCGATACCGGCCGCTTGCGTCGGGTCATCGAAACCGCGACCCGCGAAGCCGGCTGGGGCCGAGCCTTGCCCAAGGGTCAAGGTCTGGGCCTGGCGGCGCATTACAGTTTTGTCACCTATGTGGCGGTGGTCGCCGAAGTCGCGGTTGGCGCGGACGGCAAACTCAGCATTCCCCGCATCGACATCGCCGTCGACTGCGGCCCGCAAGTCAACCCGGAACGGATACGCTCGCAAATCGAAGGCGCTTGCAATATGGGTGTCAGCTTGGCTACTCAAGGCGAGATCAGTTTCAAGAACGGCGCTGTGCAACAGGATAATTTCCATGCCTACCAAATCGCCCGAATCGACGATGCACCGCGCGAGATTCGGGTGCATTTGCTGCCGGCCGGCGATTTCGATGTGCCGTTGGGCGGCGTCGGCGAACCCGGCGTGCCGCCGATCGCGCCAGCACTGTGCAACGCCATTTTCGCGGCAACCGGCCAGCGTATCCGTCATTTGCCGATCAAGGATCAGTTGGAAAGCGCCTGAGCGTCGGGTCATCCTGTCCTAGAGGTGTTCGAATAAATCGAGCTGGTGGTACTGCCCGGCGGAGCGCTCCGGGTCCAGGCCGGATAAGGTGACCCCCAATAATCGCACCGGCTCGCTGCCGGTGCCGGCGCTGTGCAACAACTCGGCTAGCAATAGGCGCGTATCCGCGTCGTCGGCGATCGGTCGATCCAGCGTCCGGGCGCGGGTCACTTGCACGAAGTTGCGGTACTTGATTTTGACCGTCAGCGTGTAAGCCGTCATCTGCTTTTCGGTCAGCCGTAACAGGGCTTGGCTGAATAAAGCCTGTAGCAAACGCGACTGAGTCGCCGCGTCGGCGACGTCCCGTTCGAAGGTGGTTTCGACGCCGACCGATTTGCGCTGTCTGTCGGCCCGCACCGGCCGGTGATCGACGCCTCGGGCGATGTCGTGATAATGCTGGGCGGCCTTCCCGAAATGCTGTTGCAACAAGGCCAGCGGGGCTTTTTTTAAATCCAGGCCGGTCAGTATCCCAAGCGCCTGCATCTTGCGTTCGGTGGCCGGACCGATACCGTGAAATTTGCCGACGGCTAGGGTTTCGACGAAGGCGGGGCCTTGCTCGGGGGTGATCAAGTGCAAACCGTCCGGTTTGCCCAAATCCGAGGCGATTTTCGCCAAAAACTTGTTATAGGACACGCCGGCCGAAGCGATTAGTCCGGTTTCCCGGCGAATGGCTTGTTTGATTTGCCCGGCCAATCGCATCGCCGATTCGGCCGAGCTGACGTCCAGATAGGCTTCATCCAGCGACAAGGGCTCGATGCAATCGCAATAGCGGGCGAAGATGGCGCGGATGGCTGCCGAAACAACCCGGTACACGTCGAAACGCGGTCTAACGAAAATCGCTTGCGGACAGAGCCGGTAGGCCTGCGACGACGGCATCGCCGAATGCACGCCGAACACGCGGGCCTCGTAGCTACAGGTGGCGACAACGCCGCGCGAATCGGGCTGGCCGCCGACGATGACCGGCTTGTTGCGGTATTGCGGGTGGTCGCGTTGCTCGACCGCCGCGTAAAACGCATCCATGTCGATATGGATGATTTTGCGCGGCACCTCGGTCATGGCGTACTAGGGTTTGTGGGGCAATTCCAGATTGGCAGTGTCGTTCCAGTCCGCGAACGGAAACGGCAATTTGTCGGTATTGAAGGTCAGAAACAGCAAAATGTGGTAGTGATAAATCGACAGCGAGCGGCCGAAATTCAGGATGTTGGGATTGCATGCGCCAGTCAGCAGCACCGAGCCGACCTGCAACAGAATTACCAGCCACAGCAACAACTTCACCAGGCTGTCGATGGCCGCGTAGATCACCATGAAGATGATCCGCTTCCAGGTTTCGATTTTTTTCAGGTTTTCGTTGATTTGGTCCTGCATCGCCGCCTTAACCCCGGTTCATCACGTCGCGCAAGTCCAAGGCCGCCGCATTGGCTCGGGCGATGTAGTTGGCCAGCGCCAGCGAATAGTTGGCGAACAGGCCGAAGCCATCGCCGTTCAATACCACCGGACTCAAGGTCGGCGTCAAGGCTTTTTCCAGCGACTGGATCATGATGTCCAGCGTATTCATCGCCCGCTTGTCGAGCAAAATGTCGGAAAAATCGTGCTTGATTGCCCGCAGAATGTGTAACAAGGCCCAGCTGGCGCCGCGCGCTTCGTAGAACACGTTATCGATTTCCAGCCAAGGCGTTTGACCGATGGTCGGCATGTTCATATCGACCGGGTTGGAGGGGTCGCCGTGCGCGGCGCCGGAGAAGCGGTCGGTACTGGCCGCCAAACGGGTGGACAATCCGCCCAAGCGTTTGATGACAACCTCGGTGTATTGCCACAGGTTATCCGCGCGGGCATGAAACTGGGCCGGTTTGGATTCCGAAGTCGGATTTTGCAAACGCGCCATGTAACCATGCAATGCCTCGACGCCTTTAACGTATTCGGATTCGGTGGACGGCAGCGCCCAGGAATTGCGTTCGTAGTAAAAATAAGGCTCCGCTTTCGCCAAATCCGGGTCTTCGGCCGATTGCGACTGGTCGCGGGCGAAGTGGTTGCGCAAGGCGGTGGTGCCATCGCGCAGCATGACCAGCGCGCCGTACTCGAAACTTTGGATGTTATCGCAGAACAAGCCGGGCGGCGCCACGTCGTTGGATAAGTACCCGCCGGCCTTGAATAAAATCACGTCGGCAATGTGCGCCAGCGTGTTGGCGTAGACGTAGCCGATCGGCATTTGATCGGTGTGGGTCACGTTCATGCGTTCGATCGCTTCATCTTCGACGCTGAATTGTTCCGGCTCCTGGCTCCACCATTCCCCCAAAACCAGCATCACGATGACCACCACGCTGACCAAGGATCCGAATCCCCACAGAATGCCTCTCGACTTGGAGTCTTCGTAAGCTAATGGATTATCTGACATTTGTAACAATTCCCGGTGAGTCTTTTGAGAAACAGGAGAAAGCCGCCCCCCGATAAAAATGCGACCATGTTAGCACGGATTAACCGGTTGGCATTCGCCGATTTCAGTGCAGCTTGGCGTTGGCAAGCGATAGCGGATCGGCCAGCCGAGTGGGCGGGAGTTGCACGAAAAAGCCTTTCGCCCGCAGGCTGGCGATGACTTTTTCGACCTTCTCCCTGGCCAGTTTGCGTTCCGGCGTCAACTCCAGCTCCATCACGAATTGCAAGCGACCCAAGCTGGCGAACAAATCGGCCGGTAAAGCCGAGAAATCGTCTTTCTTGTCCAGATATAAATAGAGTTCGTCTTTTTTAAGGCTTTTATAAATAAAGCATTGCATGCGCGGCTCTCGGATTGGTTTGGACTGCCAATTTTAACGGTTTTTGTTTAGAATTTTCGGTCAACCCCTTCTCGCAGCCACCGCTAATGTCCGATTCGATTCCGCCGCAAGACCGTTTTTTCCGGCTGGCCTGCCTATTCGAGGCCGGCTTGGCGCCGCTGGCGGTTCTGTTCGGCTGGTTGACCGACGTCGATCCGTTCGCGGGCTTGGATTGGTCGGAACCGGCATTGGCGAACGGCTTATTGGCCACGCTGCCGCTGTTGATCGTGTTTTTCGCGCTGCAAGCGCTGGAATATCCGGCGTTGCGCGACATTCGCGAATTGCTGCTGGAGACGTTGGGCGCCCGACTGGTCGGACGGCACTGGTCCGATCTGCTGATTCTGGCCGGTCTAGCCGGCTTCGGCGAGGAAGCGTTGTTTCGCGGCTTTTTGCAGCCGTGGCTGGAGAACCGTTGGGGCGCGCTGCCCGCGCTCTGGCTGAGCAACACGGTGTTCGCGCTGGTACACGCGGTAACCCCATTGTACGCGGTGTTGGCCTTGCTGATCGGTCTCTATCTCGGCGTTTTGCTGGATTACGGCGGCGAGCGCAACCTGCTGATGCCGATGGTGGCCCACGCCGCTTACGACTTCGTCGCGTTTGTTGTTATCCTGCGCGATTACCGCCACCGCCAGTTAAGGAGCCAGTAATGCCCGAGTCGCCTGGTCGAGACAACCACGATAAGCTGACGGCCCACAAACTGATCTGCGTCGCGATGCTGGCGCTGCTGCTAGCCTACAACGCGTTTTGCCACTTCTGGCCGAACGAGTTTCAGCTCGGCTGGCCGGCCGACCGGCGCGAGCTGATCCGTAGCGTGCTGTACGGCATTGCCATCGTGCTGTTTCCGTTCACCAATCTGCTGCGCCACGTCCTGCTGCGTCTGAACCAGACCATGCCAGGCCCCAAACCGGCGGCGGCCCGCTATCTGGTCACGATTGCGGTCACCCAGGGGCTGATCGCATGGGTCGGGCTGTTCGGTTTCGGGATGTTTCTGATCGGGGACGGTTACAACACCCTCTATATTTTCAGCCTGATGGCGGCGCTGGGCGTGTATCTGCATCGACCCAAGACCGAGGAATATCAGCGCATTGTCGCCGAGCTGACCCGGAAAACCCCGTGATGCCGGCAAATCCCGTTGACTATTTCCGATTTTTAGGATGGGCGCTTAGGTTGTACAATGGCGGGCTTATTAAAGATTAGCCCCAGGTGTGATTATGCAAATTATTCAGGAAGCGCTCACCTTCGATGACGTGTTATTGGTGCCGGCCCATTCTTCCGTATTACCCCGCGAAGTCGAGCTGAAAACCCGGCTGACCCGCAAAATCACCCTGAACATCCCGCTGGTTTCGGCGGCGATGGACACCGTTACCGAAGCCCGCTTGGCGATCGCGATCGCCCAGGAAGGCGGCATCGGCATCATCCACAAGAACATGACGGTCGAGCAGCAGGCCGGCGAAGTACGGCGGGTCAAAAAATACGAAAGCGGCGTCATCAAGGACCCGATCACGGTTTCGCCCAACGTCACGGTCCACGAAGTGCTGGAACTGACCCGCGCCAAGAATATTTCCGGAGTGCCGGTCGTCGACGGTGAAGAATTGGTCGGCATCGTTACCAGCCGAGATTTGCGTTTCGAAACCCGCCTCGACGTGGCGATCAGCCAGATCATGACGCCGAAAGACAAGCTGGTCACCGTGCGCGAAAGCTTCAGCCACCGGGAAGTCATCGAAAAACTGCATACCCACCGCATCGAAAAAGTCCTGGTGGTCAACGACGCCTTTCATTTACGCGGCATGATTACCGTCAAGGACATTCAAAAAGCCAAGGACAATCCGCAAGCTTGCAAGGACGAGCAGGAAAGGCTGATCGTCGGCGCGGCGGTCGGGACCGGCGCCGACACCGGCGAACGGGTCGGCGCGCTGGTCGAGGCCGGCGTGGACGTGATTATCGTCGACACCGCCCACGGCCACTCGCAAGGCGTGCTGGACAAGGTGCGCTGGGTCAAACAAAACTTTCCGCAGGTTCAGGTCATCGGCGGCAACATCGCCACGGCTGCGGCAGCCAAGGCGCTGGTCGAAGCCGGTGCCGACGGCGTCAAGGTCGGCATCGGTCCCGGCTCGATCTGCACCACCCGTATCGTCGCCGGCGTCGGCGTGCCGCAGATCACCGCGGTCAGCAATGTCGCCGACGCCTTGAAAGCCAGCGGCGTGCCGCTGATCGCCGACGGCGGCATTCGTTATTCCGGCGACGTCGCCAAGGCATTGGCGGCCGGCGCTCACGCGGTGATGCTGGGCGGCTTGTTCGCCGGCACCGAGGAAGCCCCCGGCGAAGTCGAATTGTTCCAGGGCCGCTCGTACAAATCTTACCGGGGCATGGGCTCGCTGGGTGCGATGTCGCAGCAACAAGGCTCCAGCGACCGCTATTTCCAGGAAGATACCGAGCAGGTCGAAAAATTGGTGCCGGAAGGCATCGAAGGCCGGGTGCCTTACAAAGGCTCGGTACTGGCCATCGTCCATCAATTGTTGGGCGGCGTGCGCTCGGCGATGGGCTATACCGGTAACAGCACGATAGAAGAAATGCACAACAATGCTCAGTTCGTTCGAGTCACCAGCGCCGGCATGCGGGAAAGCCACGTCCACGACGTGACGATCACCAAGGAAGCGCCCAACTACCACATGAACTAATCCGGACCGATCCCGGTCCGCTCCCTGGCCGTCGCCGACCGGCGACGGCGGGTTTCCGGAAATCAGCATGCAAGCAAACCAACTCGAATCCTCCATGCCCTGCAACCTGTGCGGCGGCCGCCATGTCGAGGTACTGTCCAACCGTTCCCGTAGCGGCGCGGCGTTACGCACCGTAATCTGCAAGGATTGCGGCCTGGTATGGAGCGACCCGTTTCCGCACGACCCCCGCCAGTTTTACGCCGACGACTACCGTCTGGCCTATAAGCAAACCTACGCGCCCAAGGCCAAGCATATCCTGCGCGCCGGCCGGGTGGCGTTGGAACGCCACGCCAAGATCAAGCATCTGTTGCAGCAACGCCGACGGGTGTTGGACGTCGGCACCGGCGGCGGCGAATTCGCCTACCTGATTCAATCGCTGGGCCACGAGCTGCAAGGTATCGAACCGAACAAGGGCTACGGCGAATATTCCGCCGCCCAATACGGCTTGAATCTGCAAATCGGCTTCATCCAGGACGCCGCACTCGACGACGCCAGTTTCGACCTAGTCACGATTTGGCACGTGCTGGAACACACCGAAGACCCCAGCGCGGTGCTCGGCCGCCTGCGCGGCCTGCTCAAACCCGACGGTATCCTGGTTGTCGAAGTACCCAACGTCGAGGCCGTCTGCCAATCGCCGGCCAGCAGCTTTCACGAAGCCCATCTGTTCAATTTCAACGCCAACACCCTGCAACGGATGGGCGAAAAAGTCGGCCTGACCGCAAGCGAATACCGCTTATCGGAAGACGGCGGCAACTTGACGATGTTCTTCAAACCCGCCGAAGTCCGAGCCGACTCGGCAGCGCTGAGCGGCAACGCCGACCGGATCGGCGCGATCGTGCGCGGCCATACCAACCTGCGCCACTTCATGCGGGCCGCGCCCTATCTGCGGTTTTTGAAAAAACTGCAACGCAGCATCGCCGAGCGCGGACTGAACCAGCCGGTCGCCGATAGCAAAGCCCTGCTGGATCAGCTGTACCGCGAGTATCGCGTACTCTAGGCAGCGACCGATTTTCTGTTATTTCCGACGGCTTGGGCTAGATTAAAGCCCAAGCCGCTTCCGTTACTTCAAGGTGTTCCCGTGACGACTCCCGCATCCAACATCCACGCCGACAAAATCCTGATCCTCGACTTCGGTTCGCAATACACGCAGCTGATCGCCCGCCGCATCCGCGAGATCGGCGTGTATTGCGAGATTTATTCCTGCGACAGTCGCGACGACGAAGTCAAAAACTTCGGCGCCAAGGGCATCATCCTGTCCGGCGGTCCGGAAACCGTGACCAGCAGCGACACCCCGCGCGCGCCGCAGGCCGTGTTCGAATTAGGCGTGCCGGTACTGGGCATTTGCTACGGTATGCAAACCATGGCCGAACAGTTGGGCGGCAAGGTCGAGTCCTCCGACCACCGCGAATTCGGCTACGCCCAAATTCGCGCTCGCGGCCACTCCAAACTGTTGACGGAAATCGAAGACCACGTCTCACCGGAAGGCTACGGCCTACTCGACGTATGGATGAGCCACGGCGACCGCGTGGTCGAATTGCCGAACGGCTTCAAACTGATCGCCAGCTCCGACGGCGCGCCGATTGCCGGCATCGCCGACGAGGCGCGCAATTTCTACGCGCTGCAATTCCACCCGGAAGTCACCCACACCAAGCAGGGCGGCCGCATCCTGAGCCGCTTCGTATTGGACATCTGCGGCTGCGCGGCGCTGTGGAACGCCAGCAACATCATCGAAGATAGCATCAACGCGGTGCGCGAAAAAGTCGGTAGCGACCAAGTGATTCTCGGCTTGTCCGGCGGCGTCGATTCATCGGTGGTCGCGGCCTTATTGCACCGCGCCATAGCCTCGCAACTGACCTGCGTGTTCGTGGATACCGGCCTGTTGCGCCTGCACGAAGGCGATCAGGTCATGGCAATGTTCGCCGAACACATGGGCATCAAGGTCATCCGCGTCGATGCCGAGGCCCGCTACATGAGCGCACTGTCCGGCGTCAACGACCCGGAGCAAAAACGCAAAATCATCGGCGGATTGTTCGTCGAGATTTTCGACGAGGAAGCCGGCAAACTGACCGACGCCAAATGGTTGGCGCAAGGCACGATCTACCCGGACGTCATCGAATCGGCCGGCGCCAAAAGCGGCAAGGCGCATCTGATCAAATCCCACCACAACGTCGGCGGCCTGCCGGAAAACATGAAGCTGAAACTGGTCGAACCACTGCGCGAACTGTTCAAGGACGAAGTCCGCAAACTCGGCCTGGAACTGGGCCTGCCGGCCGACATGATCTACCGCCACCCCTTCCCCGGTCCCGGCTTGGGCGTGCGCATCCTCGGCGAAGTCAAAAAATCCTATGCCGACTTACTGCGCAAGGCCGACGCCATCTTCATCGAAGAACTGTATCGCCATGATTTGTACAACCAAGTCAGCCAGGCCTTCGCGGTGTTCCTGCCGGTCAAATCGGTCGGCGTAATGGGCGACGGCCGCAAATACGACTACGTCGTGGCCTTGCGCGCTGTCGAAACCATCGATTTCATGACCGCCCGCTGGGCCCACTTGCCCTACGACTTTCTGGACTTGGTCTCAAGGCGCATCATCAACGAAGTGCCGGGGATTTCCAGAGTAACTTACGACATCTCCGGCAAGCCGCCGGCGACGATTGAGTGGGAGTAAAGATGCGCTGAAAAATAAAACATTCAACATCTAATTCGTAATTTTTTAGGGCTTGGCACCATGCCTTTGATTAATGAACTGAATATGGATACTAAAGATTGGATAATGACCATTTCAGTCATTGTGGGGCCAATCCTTGCTGTCCAGGCTCAGAAATTTCTTGAAAATTTTAGTGAAAAAAAGGAACGTCGTATCAGGTTGTTCAAAACCTTGATGTCTACACGAGCAGAGCGCCTAAATAGAGACCATGTTCAAGCTCTAAACATGATTGACATTGAGTTTTATGGTCAAATGATTCCACTTATAAGAACGCGATATCAAACTCAAAAAGAACAAGCAGTTACTAATTGTTGGAAGAATTATAATAACCACCTAGGCCAAAGAAATACATATGAGTCAGGTGAGGCATGGCTAAAAAATGCGATGAGCTGTTTACTGATTTGCTTTATGCAATGGCGCAATCCTTAAACTATGACTACGATAAAGTTCAGCTTCAAAGGGACTGTTATCGACCGGAAGCTCACGGAACGATTGAAAATATACAGCTCAATCTTTTAACTGGTTTAGAAAGTATTGTAAAAGGAGATAAATCACTACCAATGGCGGTAACTTCTTTCCCTGGAGTTAATAATCACGATTCGGAATCATCGTTAGAAACGCCTGGTGGTGAAAGCGAACAACCGAGTAATATCGCGAAACCCGATTAGTAACCCTGATTTCCATCGTTCCCGCGCTCTGCGTTCACGTTATACACATCTCATCTCGACATCTTCTGTGCATCCAGGGCGAAGACAAAGTCGCTGCAATATAGCCTTGCCACCCCGCGTGGCGTCGTGTTTGCAAGCGAATAACTGCCAAAGCCCGCTCCAACAGGGTCACTTCCTACAACCGTAGAGGTTCGAGCGGCGGCAAGCACCGCTTGACCACGCTATAGCATAGCAGCGTCCGTAACCAAGGGAGGCAAAATGGGCAGCAGCCGCAACCTCATCACCAAACCGGACAAACCCCATTTCTAACCTGTAACGAGAATAAAGTCAGCCGGAGTTTACCCGCCCTGATGCCATTCAAATCGTTCTGGATACTTGGCGATACCAACGGCAGCACGCCAATTTCAAACTCTTCGCTTACGCGATCCTGGAAAACCTGTCGCCCAGGCTACGGTTTTGGACAAATGCGTCGCCAGTTTCAAATCCTACTCTGACCGGCGAATCATCGACCTGCCGCAACAACAAAAGCCGAGCGCCTTTTGCAAAAGTTGCGTTTCGCCAAGGCCGCGCATAAGAACGACCGCGAATTCCCATTTTGGCAGAAAGGCCTAAACGCCGAACTAGTGTTTAGCGAGATGATGATGCGGGAAACGCTGGATTGCATCCACGCGGGAGCGCGATAACGGTAATCGGGATTGCTCCGCAATCAGTTAATATGTTAGAGTCAGTTCGGCGCGACAAGCTCCGTGGTAGAGACTCGAAACACTCTACTTCCAGACATCTCCTATTTTCAAACGTAAGGAAACAAAAATGTTCAGGAAATTATTATGGCCGGCATTGATTGGCGTATTTTCATTCAATGCTCACGCTAGCGAAGTTATCGATAATACGCCAATCCACTCAAATCAAATAACGGTCCCCGAAGTAACCATTCGCCCGGAATTGCCCGGTATAACAATATCGCCAGGACAGCCACCCGAAGGTGTTCCTGCCTCGAATCCTGTCCTTATTGGTCAGCGATTGGGCTATAACGAAGCTGAAAGCTTATGGCAATATAGCTATCAAATATTTGGCCAGCAAATCAACGAACACGCCGCATTAACTATTCCGTATTTCTCGGATCAAGAAATTAGTTTGTTATCGGGACCGAGCGGTTGGAATTTGGAAATTGGCAATACCGATCTGTTTAACCTGGGTCAGGGTGTTGGATATATACGCTGGAGTTACGACGGCGTTACGCCTGACAGTTCAAACCGAGTTTTTAGTTATTACTCGCATTGGTCTCCAGGACAAGCAAGCTATAATTTCGTTGAAGCGGATCAAACTACGTCGAGCGGATTTCTTGCTCAACCATTGTCGCCGCAAGCCGCGCTGGCTGGAATTACGCCGCTTCTGTTACCTGTTCCAGTGCCTATTCCTTCGTTAGCGCTTCCCTTGTCGGTCTTGTTAATAGGCTGGGTGTTAAGCGGCTCTAAGCAACAAGCCCGGACTGCGAAGGTGTTTGTTTAGCGTGCGACGCCGGAAAAGCCGGGTTGGATACTCGCTAACCCGGCCAGATAGAATTCCATAGTTCCGCCCCGAGCATTGTTGCTGCTGGACTGATAACAATGCCGTTCTCAGTCCAACAAACAGCGCGAAAGATGAAGTACTACCGCGTCGGCGCCCACGCCGAAGCGCCGACGCTCTGGCGCCCCTATAAAACCGCCATCTTTATTCAGGAACAATCCGGCAAGCCACTGCGACAGGGCAAACAACCGGCCTATTTCGGCTTGGTTGGAAAAGGCGCTTGTGGCCCCTGCGGCTGAAATCGTCTAACGCGCCGTTGCCGCGAGCGAATAAAAAGAATCAAGCCGAATGGCTTTGACGCCGAGTCCGGAACACTTTGCAATATAATCCGAGCATTAGCGATACATCACCTAGCCAAACCACACAACATGACCGACACACCCGACATCCTCAAAACCATCCTCGCCAAAAAAGCCGAAGAAGTAGCGCGCCGCAAGAACAACACACCGTTGGCTATGCTACAAGAATTGGCCGGCACCGTGCAGGCTCCGCGCGGCTTTTACCAGGCCTTGCGCAACAAGGCCGACCAGCAAAAACCGGCAATCATCGCCGAAATCAAAAAGGCTTCGCCCAGCCAAGGCGTGATCCGCGAGGACTTCAAGCCGGTGGAAATCGCGGTCGATTATGCCTTCAACGGTGCGACCTGTTTGTCGGTGTTGACCGACAAGGAATTTTTCCAGGGCTCGGAAGCCAATCTGCAAATGGTCCGCGAACGTTGCCCGCTGCCGGCGATCCGTAAGGATTTCATGATCGATCCGTATCAAATCCACGAATCGAGGGCGCTGGGCGCCGACTGTATCTTGTTGATCGTCGCCGCGCTGGACGACGCGATGCTGAAGGAACTGGCCGATACCGCGACCGGTTTGGGCATGGACGTGTTGGTGGAAGTGCACGATGCCGAGGAACTGGAACGGGCCTTGGCGCTGAACACCCATATGATAGGCATCAACAACCGCAATCTGCGTACCTTCGAAGTGTCCCTACAAACCACGCTGGACCTGAAAAACACGATTCCGGCCGACAAATTGATCGTCACCGAAAGCGGCATCCACACTCCGGCCGACGTCAAACTGATGCAGGACAACGGCATATACACCTTCCTGGTCGGCGAAGCCTTCATGCGCGCCGAATCGCCGGGTAAGAAGATGCGCGAGTTGTTTTTCTAAGTCCGTTATTTTCGGATTCGCTGATGCTCGCCGCTGCCGGGCCAGATTAGACCGACCAAACCCTTTTTTACTCGAAACGGGTTTACGTCTTTCACGCGCGCACGACGGAGACTGGTATAGTGCCGCCGGTTTTCACCGATGGGGGCGGGGCGATGGCTAATATCCTGGGGGCGGTCCGTGGTTGGAGATGGTGCTTGCTGGTGCTGCTGGCGCCCGTGGCCGGCTTGGCGGGCGACGAATTTTCGTTAATGCAGGCCCTGGCCGACCAGGGCTGGCACGACCTGGACGACGAGCGTTGGAACGCCTACGCCCAGGCTACCTACATCTCCAGCTGGAAACCGGCCTTCGCGGCGGCTTACACCAATCTGAACGGCACGCCGCATTCGCTCAGTCCGAATGCCGAGCGCAGTTTTACCGGCACCTTTACCGCTTATTTCGGTTTGAAAGCCTGGCCGGGCGGCGAGATTTATCTGGCGCCGGAAATGATTTCCGAACTGCCGCTGTCCGACTTGAAGGGCTTGGGCGGCGGCATCCAAAACTTCGAATTGCAAAAAACCGGCTCGGTCAGCGCGACCTGGTACAAGTCGCGGTTTTATCTTAAGCAAACCTTTGGCTTCGGTGGCGACGACGGCCGCAACGAGTCCGCGCCCTTGCAACTGGCCGGCGCGTTGGACAGCCACCGCTTGGTGGTCACTTTCGGCAATCTCAGCGTGTTGGACATTTTCGACAAGAACCGCTTTTCCGCCGACCTGCGCCAGCAGTTTTTGAACATGGCGTTTCTCAGCCACGCGGCTTACGACTTTGCCGCCGACGCGCGCGGTTATTCGGTCGGTCTGGCCGGCGAATATCATCTCGGCGCGTGGACCTTGCGGCTGGGCCGCTTCGCCACGCCCCAAAATCCCAACGATCTGCCGTTGGATTTCAACGTGTTCAACCATTACGGCGATCAACTGGAGATCGAACACCGCCACACGCTGTACGGCCAAGACGGCGCGGTGCGGCTGTTGGCCTACCGCAATCGGGAAATCATGGGTCGCTGGGACGCGGCCATCGCGGCGCTGAAGGACGACCCAAGCAAAAACGCCGCGGCTTGCGGCGGCTTTCATTACGACTCGACCAACGCCGGCGCGCCGGATCTGTGTTGGGTGCGCCGACCCAACGTCAAAACCGGCATCGGCATCAATATCGAACAGCGCTTGACTGGCGCGATCGGGATATTTCTACGCGGCATGGTTTCGGACGGGCAAACCGAGGTGTACTCCTATACCTCGGCCGACCGCTCGTTGTCGTTGGGCGCGGCCGTCGACGGCGAATATTGGGGCCGAGCCCGCGACACGGTCGGGGTCGGCTTCGCCAGCAGTTGGTTGTCGGCCAGCCACGTCGACTATTTGCGCCTGGGCGGCGTGGACGGATTTATCGGCGACGGCACCATCCGCTACCGGCCGGAACAGTTGGTAGACGTTTACTATAAATTCCATCCCTGGCCCTCGGTGTGGCTGACCGCCGACTACCAGCACATCGCCAATCCGGCCTACAATGCCGATCGAGGTCCGGTCGACGTTTACGGACTGCGCGCCCATTTCGAATTCTGACGTCGCGCGGTTGAAATCAACCGCAGGTTGGGGGATTTTACCCAAAAAAGGCTTTTCCGGAAAAAGATAGCGTATCGATAATAGTCTGCTATCATGCGCGGCCCGCGAACGGCGGGTGTCGGCGCGGACCGTAACCCCGACTCGGTAATGGCAAAGCTCTTGCTAAACTGAATCTGCTCCGGCGCGGCCGGAGGTTTAATCAATCACGGCGAAATTGATGCGAAAACGATTCCAGCAACTCTGTTGCCTCCTGGCGCTGCTCGGCGGGCAGTCGGCGTGGGCGCAAACCCGGCTAGTCAGCGCCGAGCAAACCTTGGCGCTGTTCTTTCAGCGCAATCTGGATTTGATCGCCGCCCAATACAACATCGATCAGGCCCGCGCCCAGGAAGTCATCGCCGGCGCCATCCCCAATCCGGATTTCAATTTCCAGTTGTCCGAGATCGGCGACAATCCCAACATGGGCTCGGCGGCGCGCGGCTGCAATCACAATCCGTCGGTCTCTTGCGGGCCCGCCGAATACTTTTCGTTCAGTCAGTTGATTGAGATGGCCGGCAAACGCGGTTTGCGCATCGAAAGCAGCGGCTTCGCGACGCAAGCCGCGGAAGCCGATCTGCGCGATGCAGTGCGTATCTTTAGCAATATGGTGCTGGACGCCTACTTCGATCTGTTGCTGGCCCAAAAAAACCGCTGGCTAGCCCAGGAAGCCGTCTCCCATTATCGGGACATCGCGGTGGCCAACAAGCTGCGCCTAAACAGCGGAGACATCGCCGAAGCGGATTTTTTACGGGTCAAAATGGAAGCCACCCGCGCCGAAGCGGATCTGGACGCGGCCGAAGCGGCGGTGCGTCAGGCCCAAACCTCGCTGGCGCAAGTTCTGCGTTGGCCGGAGCCGGACTGGCAATTCGAGGCCACCGAAGTCTGGCCGGCGCTCAGCGACATCGGCCAGCACGGCGATGAAACCGCATTGCTCGACCAAGCCTTGCGTCAGCGGCCGGATTTGCAGGCCGATCGGCGCCGCGCCGAGCAAGCGCAAAAGGAGCTGGAATTGGCCCGCCGCTTGAAATACCCGGACGTCACGGTCAACGCCGGTTACGCCCGCGACCCCAGCAACAACGCGCTCAATTCGTTTTTCGTCGGCGTCAGCGTGCCGGTGCCGGTGTTTTATCAGTACCAGGGCGAAGCCGACAAGGCGACAGTCGGTTTGAATCAAGCGCAATTGGCGGTCGAACAAACCGAACTGGCGATTCGTAGCGACGTGGCCAATGCGCTGGCCGCCTGGCGCAGCGCCGATAAAATCGCCCAACGCTACGAAAACGGCTTGCTGACCGATGCCCAAACCGTGCGAGACAGCGCCGAACTGGCTTTCAAAAAAGGCGCGACCGGCGTGTTGGATTTTATCGAGGCGCAGCGCAGTTACAAAACCGCGATGCGCGACTACTTCGCGGCCGTCGTCGGTCGTGCCAACGCCTATTACGACTTGGCCAAAGCCGTCGGCGACGAAACCCCGCTCGGCCATCCGGCCGCCGATTCAAATTCCATTCCCAAGCCCTGATGACCACCGTGTTTAAACGCCATTTTAACGTCCCGATTCGGACCGCGCTGCTGGCGGGCTTGCTGGCGCTGGCCGCGTGCAACGAAGCCGCCGATAAAACTCCGCCGCCCCCAGCTGCCAAAACGCCGGGCGAGGTGGTGTTGCAAGCCGATTCGCCGAAAAAAACCTACGTCAAGATTCGCGAAGTGGCCTACAGCCGGCCGCCGACGATGGAGCCTCTGGCCGGCAAGATCGCCTACGACGAAAACCTGACCTCGCGGATTAGCTCGCCGGTCGCCGGCCGGGTAGTCGGCCAAGCGCTGGCCTTGGGCAGCCAAGTCGCCGCCGGGTCGACGCTGTTGGAATTGCACAGCCCCGATGTCGCCGACGCCGAAGCCGATTTCGCCAAGGCTCGGGCCGAATCGACGCTGGCCAACCGGGCCTATCAACGCCAGCGCGAGCTCTACGAAGGCAAGGTCGTCGCCCGCAAGGACTTCGAGCAAGCCGAGGACGATTTGCAGCGGGCGCGCAGCGAACTGCAACGCACCGAAACCCGCTTGAAAAATCTGCATCTGGCCGGTCGCCAAGCCAACGGCCGGTTTGCGTTGAAATCGCCGTTGGCCGGCAACGTCGTCGAGCGTAACGTCAATCCCGGTCAGGAAGTCGGCCCGGACACCGACCGTCCATTGTTCGTGGTGTCCGACTTGAGCCGGCTGAGCGCGGTGCTGGAGGTGTTCGAGATCCATCTGAGCAAGATCAAGGTCGGTCAGCAAGTCAGCGTCGAAGTGCCCGCCTATCCGGGCGAACGTTTTCCGGCCGTGGTGCGCTATATCGGCCAAGTACTGGATGAAAACAGCCGCAGCGTGCAAGTGCGGTGCGAGCTGGCCAATCCGGACGGCCGCCTGCTGCCGGGCATGT
The DNA here is from genome assembly GCF_050275925.1 of Methylomonas sp. MS20. Lineage (NCBI taxonomy): Bacteria > Pseudomonadati > Pseudomonadota > Gammaproteobacteria > Methylococcales > Methylococcaceae > Methylomonas > Methylomonas sp. MS20. The sequence goes on along the minus strand of NZ_CP189962.1, from coordinate 232,060 downwards.
ACGCCAGCGTGACTCTGGAAAGCGACCCGTCTCAACAGGCGATCGTGATTCCGCTGACGGCGGTATTTACCGAGGCCGAATCCGATTACGTATTCGTCGCGACCGGGGAAAATCGTTTCAAGCAAAAGCCGATCAAAATCGGCCTGCGCCTGAAAGACCAAGGCGTCGTTCTGGAAGGCTTACAGCCCGGCGAGCGCCTAGTCACCGAAGGCGCCCTGGTGCTGCGCGCCGAGGAAGATGCCGACACTCAGGCCAATTGACCGGGATAGCTCATGATCGCGCGCATCATCGCTTTTTGTTTGCAGCAACGCTTGATGGCGATCGGCATGACGCTGGCCGTCGCCGTATCCGGCATCATTGCCTTCGAAAAACTGCCGGTTCAGGCCTTTCCCGACGTGCAGAACGTGTTCGTCCAAGTCGTTACCCAGTATCCCGGCCAGGCGCCGGAAGAGGTCGAAAAGTTGGTCACGCTGCCGATCGAACGGGAAATGAACGGTCTGCCGCATCTGCTGAACATGCGCTCGGTGTCGATCTTCGGCTTGTCGGTGGTGACGTTAACCTTCGACGACGACGCCGAGGATTACTTTTCGCGCCAGCAAGTACTGGAGCGCCTGCACAATGCCGACATTCCGGACGAGGTCAAACCGCAGTTGGGGCCTCTGTCGACCGGCGTCGGCGAGATTTACCGCTACGTGATCGACGCCAAACATCTGCCGTTGACCGAGCAGCGCGCGTTGCAGGACTGGGTGATCGAACCGAAGTTGCGCACCGTGCAGGGTGTGGCCGACGTGATTTCCTACGGCGGCGGCGTCAAGGAATACAAGGTACTGGTCAAACCTGATCGGCTGAAGAATTACCAACTCGATCTGAACCAAGTGTACGCGGCGATCGCCGCCAATAACACTAACACCGGCGGCGGCTATATCGAGGACGGCGACGAAGCCTTGGTAGTGCGGGGTGTCGGCTTGCTGAAGTCGGCCGACGAAATCGGCGATATCGTCGTCGCCAGCCACGACGGCGTGCCGGTGCGGGTCAAGGACATCGCCGAAATCGCGGTCGGCCCGCAACCGCGCACCGGCATCGTGGCGATGAATCAGCGCGACGACATCGTCGAAGGCATCGTGCTGTTGATCAAGGGCCGCGACGCGGTGGAAGTGGTCAATGGCGTCAAGGACAAGATCGCCGAACTGAACCAGTTCGGCCTGCCGCCCGGTGTCAAAATCACGCCGATTTACGACCGCACCGAGCTGGTCGGCCATACCGTGCATACCGTCGAACACAATATGATCGAAGGCGCGGCATTGATTCTGGTGATCCTGCTGGTGTTTTTGCGCCGCTTCCTGGCGGCCTTGCTGGTCACCTTGATCATTCCGCTGTCCTTACTGTTCGCGTTTATTCTGGTCGATGCCGGCGGCGTCTCGGCCAACCTGATTTCGTTGGGCGCGATCGATTTCGGCATTATCGTCGACAGCGCGGTAGTGCTGGTGGAAGCGGTGATGGTACAAATTACCCTGGATTTGCAGCGCAAGGCCGACATGCGCCATCTGCGCCAGTCGTTGCTGAACACCGCCACCGAGATGGGCCGGCCCATCCTGTTTTCCAAGGCCATTATCATCATCGCCTTTTTGCCGATCTTCACGTTCCAGCGCGTCGAAGCCAAAATCTTTTCGCCAATGGCCTACACGCTGAGCTTCGCATTGGTGGCGTCGATGCTGTTCAGCCTGACCTTCGTACCGGCAATGCTGACCTATTTGCTCGGGCCGAACATCGGCGAGCGCCACAATCCGTTGGTACACGCGATGGAACGCCACTACCGGCGCCTGCTGGAATGGGTGTTGCGCCACGCCAAAATCGTGTTTACGGCGGCGGTCGCGGCGCTGGTGTTGAGTTTCATGACCGTCCGGCTGATCGGTACCGAATTCATGCCCAAACTGGACGAGGGCAACATCTGGCTGACCATCACGCTGCCGACGCCGGTGTCGCTGACCACCGCCAAGGACATCGAACGGCGGGTGCGCGCCAAGCTGGAAACCTTTAGCGAAGCGAAAATGGTGCTGACCCAGTTGGGCCGGCCCGAAGACGGTACCGATCCGAAAGGCTTCAATAACCTGGAAGCGTTAATCGATCTAAACCCGAAATCGACTTGGCGTTACCATTCCAAGGACGAACTGGTGCAGGCGATGGATAAGGCCTTGGCGGTTTATCCCGGCCTGATGACCAACTTTTCCCAGGTGATTCAGGATAACGTCGAGGAGGCGATTTCCGGCGTCAAGGGCGAAATCGCGATCAAGGTGTTCGGCGGCGATTTGAAAACCTTGCAAGACCAAGCCGATCAAATTACCCAAATCCTGGCCTCGATCCGCGGCGCCACCGACGTGGCCGCCGAGCAGCAAGCCGGCTTGGCGCAAGCCATCGTCGAGATCGACCGCGCCAAGATTTCCCGTTACGGCATCAACGTCGCCGATGTGGAACGGGTCATGGAAATCGGCATGGGCGGCAAGGCGGCTTCTCAGTTTCTGGAAGGCGAACGGCGCTTCGACATCACGCTGCGCTATCAGGAGAACGCCCGCAATTCGATCGCCAGCCTGGAGAATTTGCTGGTCAGCTCGCCGGACGGCTTAAAGATTCCGTTGGCGCAACTGGCGACGATCAAGGTCAATCAGGGCGCGTCGCGCATCAGCCGCGAGGACAACATGCGGCGGATCGCGATCAAATGTAACCTAATCGACCGCGACCAGGGCAGCTTCGTCGCCGAAGCTCGGGAAAAAGTCGCCGAGCAAGTGGCCTTGCCGCCGGGCTATCATATCGTCTGGAGCGGCCAGTTCGAAAACCAGCAACGGGCGATGAAACGCCTGGCCATCATTGTTCCGATCAGTCTGGGATTGATCTTCGTCTTGCTGTTCTGGGCCTTCATGTCGGTTAGAAACGCGTTGTTGATCGTGATGAACGTACCGTTCGCGATGATCGGCGGTTTACTGATCCTGCTGGCGACCGGCATCAATTTGAGCGTGTCGGCGGCGGTCGGCTTTATCGCGCTGTTCGGCATCGCGGTACAAAACGGCGTGATTCTGGTATCGCAGTTGAACAAATTGCGCCGCGAAGGTCAGTCCCTGCACGACGCGATCGTCAACGGCTCGGTCAGCCGCTTGCGGCCGGTGGTCATGACCGCGCTGATGGCGATGCTGGGTTTGCTGCCGGCGGCTTTGTCCACCAGCGTCGGTTCGGAAACCGCCAAACCGTTCGCGGTGGTGATTATCGGCGGTTTGGCGACCGCCACCGTTCTAACATTGACCCTACTACCGGCCCTGTACCGTTATTTTTCCGAAGCCGACGAGCCCTAGGACTGCCCATGAAAGAGATACGCGCCTACATCCAACCGCATAAACTCAATCCCTTGACGTTGGCGCTATTGGAGATTCCCGGCTTTCCCGGCATGTCGGTGATGGATTGCGAAGGTTTCGGCCGGGAACGGACCGAACATATTCAGGACTACAAACCCTTCTTGCCCAAGAAGCGCATCGAGATTTTCGCGCCGGACGCACTGGCCGAGCGAATTTTTACCACGGTGATGCGAGTGGCCCACAGCGGCCACCACGGCGACGGCAAGGTCTACATGCTGGAGGTCCACAAGGGCGGGCGAATCAGCTCTGGCGAACGCGGCGAGGATTTGGCGTAAAAGGGCCGGTCGGCGTCCAGTCCGACCGGCCCCAGCGTTTTAAGGCAGCTTGACGGTGCGCGGCGCGTGCAACGTCGCGGCGCTTGGATCGTAGGCCGGATGCGGCGGCAGATAACGGCCCAGATAGCCGATCAGCGCGTCGATGTCCTGCGCGCCGCCTAGCATGTCGCCGCCCTGGGTGAACACGCTATAGTTGTCGCCGCCGGTCGCCATGAAGTTGTTGACCGTGACCCGGTAGGTTTGGCTGGGGTTGATCACCGCGCCGTCGCTGACGATCAGGTCGGTAGCGGTCGGGTTGCCATCGGCGTCGTAAACGCTCAGCGATACATTGCGTACCTTGGCGCAAGCCGGCGCGGACTCGCTCCACTCCTGATGCAAGCCGTTGGAGATTTGCAGGATGCGTTGCGAGGTTTGATTGTTCTTGGTCACGCCGTCGGACAACAAACAACCGCCGCCGACGAATTGCTGCTCCAGCACATCTTTTAATTGCGCGGCGGTCAAGGTCAGCGTCACCAAGCTGTTGCCGAACGGCTGCACCGTAAACGCTTCGCCGTAGCTGACGTCGTGCGGATAGCCGGCGGCGGTGAAGCCCGGATTGCGCACGCCGCCGGGGTTCATCAGCGCAAACTGGGCGCCGCCGAATGCCGCCGCCGAGGTGGCTTGCCATTGCGCATCGGCGATCAAATCGCCGGCCGCCATTTCGCCGGCGCCGTTCGCCGAGTTGGTAGCCGGGCCGGTAATCGTGCCTATCGTGCGAGCGGCCAGCGGTGCCACCAATGCGGCATAACCGTCGACGATGCCTTTGATTTCGGCGTCGGCCATATAATTGGCGTCGGTCCTGTCCACGGTGATGTTACGCGCATCGACCGCGACGACATCGCCGTTGGCGTGGTTGATGGTCAGGTCGATGTCGGTCAGCACCCGGCCGAACGAACTGGCCTGGGTCACCGGAATCGCGCGGCCGGCCTTGTTGGGCAACTGGCAGATGAAACCGGTGTGGGTGTGGCCGGAAATCACCATGTCCACCGCGTTGTCCAGTTGGGCGACGATGCCCTTGACCGGCGAAGTGGTCGGGTCTTGCAAGGCCGCCGAGCAATCGTTGATGAAATTCGGCGCCGCGCTGCCTTGCGAGCCGCCTTGATGCAGCAACACGACGATGGCTTCGACGCCCTGGGCGCGCAATTTCGGCACCAAGCCGTTGACGGTGGCGGCTTCGTCCTTGAACGCCAAACCGGCGACGCCGGCCGGCGTGACGATGGTCGGGGTTTCCTTCAAGGTCAAACCGATGAAGCCGACCTTGAGCTTGCCGCCGGCGGTGTTGAAGCTCTTGATGGCGTAAGCCGGAAACACGGTCTTGCCGTTCGCGGTGTTAACCACGTTGGCGGCCAGAAACTTGAATTTTGCGCCTTCGAACGGTACCGGCGTGCCGACTTCCGCGCCCTTGCAGGTGTTGCTGTCGGTCGGATGGCAGCCGCCCGCCTGCATCCGCAGCAACTCGTCCTTGCCTTCGTCGAACTCGTGGTTGCCGACCGCGTTGAATTCCAGGCCCAGGCGGTTCATCGTTTCTATCGTGCCTTCGTCGTGAAAAAAGGCCGAGATCAATGGGCTGGCACCGATCAGGTCGCCGGCCGACACGACGACGCTGTTCTGATTCTCCGCTTTCAACGCATCGACGTAAGCGGCCAGCATATCGACGCCGCCGGCCGGCTTGCTGACGATCGCGGTGCCGGAGCCGCCGGCCTGCACGCCGAAATTGCCCGGCGATTGCAGATTGCCGTGGAAGTCGTTGAATGCGACGATCTTAACGGTGCTAGTGGCGGCTTGCGCGCAACCCAGCGTCGCTAACGCGATGCCGATACCGGCGATCAATTGTTTGTTTCTCATGGCGATTCTCCCAATTAAGCCGAACGGCGCCGCGCGACGGCAGCCAACAAGCCGCTACCGGACAGCATCAGCCAAGCGGCGCCCGGCAACGGAACCGCCGTCAGAGCGACGCCGCCCAGGGTGGCGTTGAAGGGCACCCCCTCCGCATCCAGCGCGGACACCGCCAACAGGCCGGTGATATGGTGGCTGCCGGCGCCGAGCTGAAACAAGCCCCGGCTGAAATTGGTTTGACTCCAGGCCGTATCGAAATCGATCACGCTCGGCGTATCGCCATCCCGATAATTATTGATGCCGGCACTAGTAAAGGCCAAGCTGATACCGTTATCGAAGACCTGGAAACTATCGCCGGAAAAGCCGGCGTCCACGACTTTCAGAATCGCCGGAGCGCTCAACGTGAAATCGAATGCGATGGCCGAGCCGTCGTCGGCGATCCAGCTGAGCGGATCGATGCCGGATTCGGCGGAAAAATCATCGACAACGAACTCGCTCCAACTGCCGTCGACGGCTAAAGCGACCGTTTGGGCCTGAGCCGGTAGCGCGAATGCCAGCGCCACCGCCGCGAAAAATCTTGGTTTGAACATAAGTCTGTACCCCATTTGAAAGATGCCGTTGAAGGTGCTGGGACGATTCCGTCCCAGCCACCGCTGGGCATTACAAACCGGGAATATGAAAAGCCGATGACGCTAGCGCGACAATTGCGTGGCAAGCGCGCAAACGCCTAGCCGAGGGGGATGATGCGTGGAGTGGGTAGATGGACGGGGAAACCGGCAATGCCGAAGGCTATCGAGCGATGCCGCCGGAATCGACGGCATCGATGCTATCAAGTCAGTAATGGCTTACGAAAAATTGCGGCCGTAGAAGATTTCGGCCATTTCTTCCTGGAGCATTTCCTGGATTTCTTCCTGCTCCTCGTCGCTGAAATTACTTTCCTTTTCGAACAGGTAATTTTCCAGTTCGGTTTCCTTCAGCATCATCTTGGTATGGAAGATGTTCTCCTGATAGACGTTGACGTCGATCATTTGATACAGCTCCTTGGTGCTTTCGGCGATGTAGTTTTGAATCGAGTTGATCTTGTGGTCGATATAGATCTTCTGGCCGGTCACGTCGCGGGTGAATCCGCGCACCCGGTAATCCATGATGACGATGTCGGACTCGAAGCTATGTATTAGATAATTCAAGGCTTTCAACGGCGAAATTTGTCCGCAGGTGGACACGTCGATGTCGGCCCGAAACGTGCAAATATCGGTATCCGGATGACTTTCCGGATAGGTGTGCACGGTGATGTGGCTCTTGTCCAAATGCGCCAAAATCGTGTCGGGCAACGGTCCGGGCGACTCGGAATTCATGCCGGCCGGGATCACCGCGCCCTCGGAAATCAGCATCGTTACGCTGGCGCCTTGCGGGTCGTAATCCTGATGAGCGATGTTCAAAATCTGCGCGCCGATGATGTTGGCGACATCCTTCAAAATTTGGGTCAGGCGTTTGGCGTTGTAAGCTTCGTCGATGTATTCGATGTACGCTTTTTCTTGCTCCTTGGGCGCGTAGCAAACGTCGTAAATGTTGAAGCTCAACGATTTGGTCAGGTTGTTAAACCCGTGTAATTGTAATTTGCTCAACCGCTTAACCCTCGATAACTTCGAAATCGTGACTGATTTCCACGCCGGCCTTGCCCAGCATGATGGATGCCGAACAATATTTTTCGGCGGACAGTTTCACCGCCCGCTCCACCGCCGATGCCGGCAGATTTTTCCCGGTCACCTTGAAATGCAGGTGGATTTTGGTAAACACCGCCGGCACGGCGTCGGCGCGTTCGGCGGTCAATTCGGCACTGCAATGCACGATTTCGTGGCGGCCTTTCTGCAGGATGTCGACCACGTCGAACGACGAGCAGCCGCCCACGCCCATCAGCAGCATTTCCATCGGACGCACGCCCAAATTCCGACCGCCGTGGTCGGGCGGACCGTCCATCACCACCGTGTGTCCGCTGCCGGACTCGCCGACGAACAATCTGCCGTCGACCCATTTAATCGTTGCTTGCATCCTCTAACCCAAGTCGAAACCAAAATTGACGCGGATTTTACAACGAACCCGTCAAATGTCTTGATTTTTTTCCGAAACTCCTGCACCTTGATAAGGTAGCCAAATCAGTTCACAGAATTATTACAAATTATGAGCTTCGTTAAACAAAACAAGATCTCGCCATCCGCTCTCGAAGCCTTTTTGCGCTTCTGCCATGTCCGGACCTATCCGGCCAAAATCACGATCGTCCGCCCCGGCGACGTCGGCGACAAGTTGTTGTTTGTGGTCGACGGCTCGGTCAGCGTCAGCGTCGAAGACGAAGAAGGCCGGGAACTGATTCTGGCTTATTTGAACAAGCACGATTTCGTAGGCGAAATCGGCGTGTTCAAAAATGCCGAAACCCGTAGCGTGTTGGTGAAAACCCGCACCAAGTGCCAGATGGCGGAGATCGGTTACGAGCGTTTCAAGCAATTGCTGAACGCCGATCTGCGCGATCAGGCCGTCGAAATTCTGACCGTGCTCGGCGAGCAACTCTCCACCCGTTTGCTGATTACCAGCCGCAAATACCGCGACTTGGCCTTCATGGACGTCGAGGGACGTATCGCCCGGACCTTACTGGATCTGTGCAAGGAGCCGGACGCGATCACCCACCCCGACGGCATGCAATTGCACATCACCCGTCAGGAAATCGGTCGTATCGTCGGCTGCTCCAGGGAAATGGCCGGCCGGGTATTGAAGGAGCTGGAAGACAAGGGCTTGATCACCGCCCACGGCAAAACCATCGTCGTGTTCGGCACCCGCTAAGTCCATCCTACGTCCACCATCGGCGCGGCCGCTCCACCGGAACGGCCGCCGCGATCATTTAAATAGCGAATCGAACAGTTCTTGCATCGCCGTCCAGGATAGCCGGTCGGCTTCCGCGTCGTAAGCCACGTCCAACTGGTTGGCCTTGCCGAGACGGTCGGCATCCGGATTGGTAAAACCGTGTTTGACGCCCGGATAATTGACGACGCGATAATCCGCCTTGGCCAGCGCCATTTCCTTTTCGAAGTCCGCGATGCTTTGCGGCGTCACGAAGCCGTCGGCCGCGCCGTTCAACACCAACACCTTAGCCTTGACACTGCCGGGTTTGGCCGGAGTATCGGTCACCAGATTGCCGTGAAAGCTGACCACGGCCGCCAATTCGACGCCTTGCCGCGCCATGTTCAACACAGTCGATCCGCCGAAACAGTAGCCGATCGCGGCAATCTTGCCGACATCGACGTTGGGTTGCTCACGCAAGAATTGCAAGGCCGCCAGAAAACGTTGCTTGGCGATGTCGGCCCGTTCCAGCACCGATTTCATGAAGGCCGACGCTTCGGCAGCGTGTTCGCTGGACTTCCCGTCCCCGTACATATCCACCGCCAACGCGGTATAGCCCAGCTCGGCCAGCATTTTGGCGCGCTGGCGGGCGTAGTCGTTCAAGCCCCACCATTCGTGGACGACCAGCACGCCCGGCTGCTTGAGGCCCTTGGCGTCGTCCCAGGCCAGATAGCCGCGCAGCCGAGTATCGCCGGCGCTGTATTCGACGGTCTGCTCGCGCAACGCGGCTTGCGCGCCGCTCGCGATTAACAGGCTTAACACTAGCCAAATGGGTTTCATGATGTCCTCCTAGTTGCAAAAATGATCGGACCGGCTTTTTATCGCAATCTGTGGTGAAATGCCACCGAAATCGGCGCCGCCGGCGCCCCAGTGCCCCAACCGATCAACAAAATGAACCCATCGAAACCCATCGCCGTTTGGCGGCAAATCCCTGGCGGCGTGTGGGCGCTGGGCTTCGTCAGTCTGTTGATGGACATTTCCTCGGAAATGATTCACAGCCTGCTACCGTTGTTCATGGTCGGCACGCTGAGCGCCAGCACATTGAGCGTCGGCTTGATCGAAGGCGCAGCCGAAGCCACCGCGCTGATCGTCAAGGTCTTTTCCGGCGTCGCCAGCGATTACCTGGGTAAGCGCAAAAGCCTGGCGTTGATCGGTTACAGTCTGGGCGCGCTGACCAAGCCGCTGTTCGCCATTGCCGCCAGTAGCGGCATGGTGCTGACCGCCCGCTTGCTGGACAGAGTCGGCAAAGGCATACGCGGCGCGCCGCGCGATGCGCTGGTGGCGGACCTGGCGCCGGCCGGAATTCGCGGCGCGGCCTTCGGCTTGCGGCAGTCACTGGATAATATCGGCGCGTTTCTGGGCCCTTTGTTGGCGGTGACCTTGATGCTGTGGTGGGACAATGACTTTCGGGCCGTGTTTTGGGTGGCGGTGATTCCGGGCGCCTTGGCGGTACTGATGCTGCTGGTCGGCGTCAAGGAACCCAAGCATCTGGTCAAGGCCAGGCACGGCAATCCAATCCGCCGCGCCAATCTGCGCCGCTTGGGCAAGACCTATTGGCGGGTCGTGACCATCGGCGCGGTGTTCACATTGGCGCGCTTCAGCGAGGCGTTTCTGGTACTCAGGGCGCAACAGGGGGGCATAGCCTTAGCGCTGGTACCGCTGGTGATGGTGGCGATGAATATCGTGTACTCGGCAACCGCCTATCCGTTTGGAAAATTGTCGGACCGGATTTCGCCGGCGCGCTTACTGAGCTGGGGCTTGCTGGTGCTGATCGGCGCGGACCTGGTGTTGGCCAGCAGCGCCGATTGGCGGGCGACGCTGGCCGGCGTCGGTTTATGGGGCGTTCACATGGGGATGACCCAAGGTCTGCTCGCCAAACTGGTAGCGGACACCGCGCCGGCCGATTTACGCGGCACCGGTTTCGGCTTTTTCAATCTGATCTCAGGCCTGGCAATGCTGGCTGCCAGTGTCGTCGCCGGCTGGCTGTGGGATAGCCACGGCGCGGCGCTGACTTTCGTGGCCGGCGCGATCTTCTCCGCCGCCGCGTGGCTGATGCTGCGACTCGATCGTCGCACGCGTCATTGAAAAGGCCGGGAGTATTCCGCTCGACACGGCGGGCAAGTGATCGCCCTCTTTCCAAAGCCGGACGTAAAGTGTAAGTTAACACTTACAAGCGACGGCGTTCGACCGTCGTATCGCCAGTTCGAGGCCGTCCGTGAATTTCGCTCCCATCCCCGCTCTGCAACACTCTCGCAAATGGCAGGTCTGGCTGCTGGCCGTGGTACTGGCGCTGCTGCTGACCGAAACCATCGTCGCCGCGATGAGCTGGTTGTTGCGCGGCGTAATCACCTGGGATTATTTGCTGACCGGCTTGGTCGCGTCGCTGATCGTCGCGTCTCTGGTGTCGGGCATCACGGTGTTGCTCCTCGAGAAAATGGCTTCGCTAGACCGCAACATTTTGCAACTGAACACGATCATCGACGCCCTGCCGATACCGATCGCCTTGTTCGACGCCGATCGCCGGATATTACGCCTGAATCCGGCCTTCAGCAACGCTTTCGGCTACCTGGCGGCCGATCTTCCCGATGTCGAAACCTGGCGCCGCAAAGCCTATCCGGACAGCGACTATCGCTATTGGGTAACCGACGAATGGCAGCGCCGGCTGAATTGCGAGCCGCCCCGCTTCGAACCGCTGGAACTCAAGGTTTTTTGCAAGAACGGCATAACCAAAAACGTGGTCGTCACCGTAACGCCGTTGGGGCCGCTCTGCGACCACCTCCACTTGGTAGTGCTGTACGACGTGTCGGAGCGAGTCGAGGCGATGAATGCGCTGGCCGAGTCGCGCAACTTGTTGCAACTGGTGATCGAAACCATCCCGTTGCGCGTATTCTGGAAGGACCGAGCTTCCCGTTATCTGGGCTGCAATGCTTTGTTCGCCGAGGACAGCGGCGCGCCGGACGTGGCGACCGTGATCGGCAAGGTCGACACTCAATTGGCGTGGTACCGGCAAGCGGAGCTCTACCGGCGCGACGACCGTTGGGTCATTGAGTCCGGTCAAGCGAAACTGGCTTACGAAGAACCACAAATCACGTCCGATCACGGCGAATGTGTGCTGCGCACATCGAAAGCGCCGTTACGTAACCGACGCGGCGAAACCATCGGCGTGCTGGGCGTTTACGACGACATCACCGAATTCAAGCAAATCGAATCCGAGCTGTGGTTTACCCGAGCCATGGTCGATAAAAGCAAGACCGCGTTCTACTGGCTGGACGAAAACGGCCGTATCACCTATATCAACGATTACGCCTGCGAAACGCTGGGTTACAGCCGCGCCGAATTGTTGGGCATGTTCCCCTGGCAGTTCAACCTCGATTTGAGCGAGGCGGACTGGCCGATGTTGTGGCAACGTCTACAAGCCGAGGAAATCGTCGTGCTGGAGAGCCGGCACCGCCGCAAGGACGGTACGCTGGTGCCGGTCGAAGTGACCGGACATTACATCCGTTACGGCGATCGTTCGCTGATGTTTGCATTCGCGCAAAATATTAGCGAACGCAAACAAGCCGAAACCCAGTTACGCATCGCCGCCACCGCATTCGAGTCCCAAGAAGGCATGGCCATCACCGATGCCGACGCGGTGATCCTGAAAATCAATCTGTCGTTTAGCGAAATGACCGGCTACACCCCGGCCGACGCGGTCGGCCGCAACCTTAACCTGTTGCATTCGGATATTCACGACGGCCGCTTTTACGACGAAGTATGGAGCGGCTTGCGCCGTAACGGCGTCTGGCAGGGCGAACTGTGGAATCGGCACAAGAACGGCACGGTATTTCCAGTCTGGCAAACCATGACCGCGGTGCGAGGCGCGGACGGCGCCATCACCCATTTTGTCGCGGCGATGACCGACATCAGCGAGCGCAAGGCCATCGAAGACCACGTCCACCATTTGGCCCACCACGACCCGCTAACCGATCTGCCCAATCGCATCCTGCTCAGCGACCGCTTGCGTCAGGCGCTGGCGCAAGCCAGACGCGAGCAAACCCGGCTCGCCTTGATATATCTGGACCTGGACCAGTTCAAACCGGTCAACGACAGTTACGGTCACGACATCGGCGATTTGCTGTTGCAAGACGTGGCCTGCCGGCTACGGGCCTGCGTCCGCCGCGAATCCGATACGGTATCCCGGCTGGGGGGCGACGAATTCGTGGTTCTGCTGCCACAAATCGACGGCGAGCGCGATGTGGTGGCGATTTCCGAAAAGATTTTGGAAGCCTTGAACCGACCGTTTTCGCTCGAGCAATACGCGGTGAATATTTCGACCAGCTTGGGCATCGCGATTTATCCCAATCACGGAGCCGACGTCAAAACTTTAATGAAGCACGCCGACCAAGCGATGTACCAAGCCAAATGCGCCGGCAAGGGCTGTTATCGGTTCTACGGCGACTCGGCCGCGACGCCGGCCGGAGACGGCTGATCGCCCAGCCACCGGCCCAATTCCGGCGTAAAGCGCCGACCTTGCGCGTCGACAAAACGGAATGGCACCGACACCAACGCCATGCCGCGATTGACCTGCACCGCGAAGTGCAGGTGGGGACCGGTGGTAAGGCCGGTATTTCCCGAAAACCCGATCAATTGTCCGGCCGCGACCCGCTCGCCGACCTTGACGAGGGCTTTTTCCAACGCAAGATGGGCATAGACCGCCATCGTGCCGTCGTCATGGCCGATGCGAATCGTGTTGGCTTTGCCGGCATAGGCGGGTTCGGTGCCGTTGCCGTCGAAATCGTTTTCGACATCCAGCACGACGCCGGCGCGCGCCGCATGCACCGGAGTATCGACCGGCATCATGATGTCCACCGCGTACCGATTCTGGTCGTCGGTATGGCTGTATTCGCCGCCGAAGCCTTGGGTGATTTGAAAGCGGCTTCCCAACGCCAACGGCGGGCGGTAATCGGGGTCCCCCGGCGCTTCGGCCAGCGGCTGGCCGAGCACATAGCGATATTGCAAACCGTAGTGCCATCGGCCGGCGCCGGGAACGGCGTCAACCGCGAACAGCGGCGCGGACAGACCGGGACCGACAACGAAACGGCTCGGCAGCGCTGGCTGGGCCTCGACGTTTTCGCCGTCCCGCCAGTCGATCTCGACTTCAATCGGTCCCGGATAGGTGTTGCGAACCGCGAAGGTCGCGCGTCGGTCGTCGCCGGATTTTTCCAGCCACACTCTCTGAGCGGCGGCCGGCTTCATTTGCCGAATCTCAACCGGACCGGCGTCCGGCGGCGCCTGGTCGCTGTAATGCCAGAGGCCCTGGGGATCGCGGTATTTGTAAAGTTTTTTGGCGTCGGCGCCGCCGCAAATCAGCACCAGCACCATCGCCAAGCCGCCGCGCGCCGACACGCCGCGAACTACTTCCGGGTAGAGCTGAACGTGTAGGATTTGACGACGCCCTGGTTATCGAAGCGAATCAGCAAATCCTGAGTGTCGTCGCCGCCGAACAGCGAATATTTGTAGATGCCGTAGGTCCACGTCGGCCGGCCGTCTTCCATGCCGGTACGCCAGGGCGTGCCGAACAGTTCGGTGATGTCCTGCTTGCGGGTTTGACCGACTTTGATTTCCGGTACTCTGGACGCGGCGAATTCCTGACCGACCGTGACGCAACCGCTCAACGGCAGCGCCGACAGGCTGGAAAGCATCAGGGCCGAACCCAGGGAAACAGCCCGCAAGCTGAATATTTTCGCGATATTTCTCATAAGCATTGCCTGATAGGGAAATTGATTGATATAAGTAGCGGAACGCCGCGTATCTTAGCCGGTTCGCGCAACGATTCGTAATTTTTAGCCCGTGAGTCGATTACCATGCCAGCCTCAGCCGATAGCCTCCCCCTCGATAGCCTGCGCTTCGACAACCGATTCGTCCGCGAGTTGCCGGGCGACCCGGAACCCGACAATTTTCGCCGCCAAGTGTATGCGTCCTGTTATTCGAAAGTCACACCCAGCAGGGTCAAGAACCCGCGACTAGTGGCCTACGCCGCCGACCTGGCCCCGGCGCTGGGCATTGCCGAGGAGGTCTGTCGCTCCGACGATTTTTGCCAAGTCTTCGCCGGCAACCGGCTGGCGGACGGGATGGAGCCGTTCGCGATGGGATACGGCGGTCACCAGTTCGGGCATTGGGCCGGACAACTGGGCGACGGCCGCGCCATCAATCTCGGCGAAGTGATCTGCCCGGACGGCTCGCGGCAAACCCTGCAATTGAAGGGCGCCGGCCTGACCCCGTATTCGCGTAGCGCCGACGGCCTGGCGGTATTGCGCTCGTCGATTCGGGAATTTTTATGCAGCGAGGCGATGCACCACCTCGGCGTGCCGACCACCCGCGCGCTCAGCGTGGTTTTGACCGGCGAAACCGTGGTGCGCGACATGTTTTACGACGGCAATCCGCAATTGGAACCGGGCGCGATTGTGTGCCGGGTCGCGCCGTCCTTCGTCCGTTTCGGCAACTTCCAATTATTCACCGCCCGCGACGACCTGGAGTCGCTGAAAGCCTTGGTGGACTACACGATACGCAACGACTTTCCGGAATTGGGCGAACCGTGTACCGCCGTTTACCTGCAATGGTTCGCCGAAGTCTGCCGGAAAACCGCCGATATGGTGGTGCATTGGCAACGGGTCGGCTTCGTCCACGGCGTGATGAATACCGACAACATGTCGATTCTGGGCTTGACCATCGATTACGGCCCCTACGGCTGGCTGGAAAACTACGATCCGGACTGGACGCCCAACACCACCGATGCCCAAGGCCGCCGCTACCGTTACGGCAACCAACCCAAAATCGCCTATTGGAATCTGGTGCAACTGGCCAACGCCTTGTATCCGCTGGTTAAGCGCGCCGAGGGCTTGCAGCAGGCCCTGCAAAGCTTTACCGACACCTTCGACCGGCAATGGCAGGCGACATTGGCCGCCAAACTCGGCCTGTCGGCATTCGATGCCGATGCCGGCGACGAGGCCCTGACCCATCGGGTGTTGAAGTTGTTGCAGAATGCCGAAACCGACATGACGCTGTTCTTCCGGCAACTGGCCGATGTCGATATCGCCGGATCGGCCGACGACCAAGCCAATGCCGAATTTATCGAGCTGTTGCAACGAAACAGTTACGAGACCTTGAGCGAAGCCGTCGTCGAAATGGCCGAGCGCTGGTTCGGCGATTATCGGAAAAGGCTGTTAAGCGACGGCCTGCCGCAAAGCGAGCGCCGCGAAATCATGAATCGGGTCAATCCCAAATACGTGTTGCGCAATTATTTGGCTCAACAAGCCATCGATCTGGCCGAACAAGGCGATTTCAGCCTGGTTTGGGAGTTGCTGGATTTATTGCGCGCGCCGTATGCCGAGCAACCCGAGCGCGATCGGTTCGCCGCGAAGCGGCCGGATTGGGCTAAGGAACGCGCCGGTTGTTCGATGCTCTCGTGTAGTTCGTAATTTTCGGCGTCGTGACACTGGCGCGTAACCCGACATGGCTTATCATTGTCGCTTGATTTTTCGCTGAGGCATTCAAAGGAGCTCTCATGGCCGTAGGAACCGTTACTGTTGTCACCGGCACCGTTACCGCGCTTTCCGCCGACGGCGGCCGGCGCATACTGCAGGTGGGCGACCGCATCGACGCGACGGACATCTTGGAGACCGCCGACGGCGCCAGCCTGGTGGTTGCATTGGATGGCGGCGGCAGTCTGGACATGGGCGGTAACGACCGGATGGCGCTTGGCGACGCGTTGCCGGACGGTGGCGATATAACCGGCAACGGCCAAGCGCAAGCCAGCGGCCCTAGCGTGGAAGACATTCAGGCCGCGTTGTTGGCCGGCCAGGATCCGACCAAGGTTGCCGATCCCACCGCGGCCGGCGCACCGGCGGCCGGCGGCGGACCCGGCGGCGGCAATGAAGGCCACGGCATCGTCAGCATCGATTATTTAAATCCCGTCGCGCCGGTCAACAACGGCTTCGATACGATAGGCCCGGTCGTGGCGTTCAACGACATCGCCCCGCAAGTCCTGCTACTCGATCCGCGCCGCCTGCCTGCAACCGCGGACGGGGGGCTCAACCAACCGCCGATCGCGGTCGACGACGGCTCGAGCGGATTGCCGGCCGGCACGCCGGTCACCTTGGACGTGCTCGGCAACGATAGCGACCCGGACGGCAGCCTGGACCCGACCAGCGTGCAAATCGTCGGCACCGCCGCGCCCGGACAGTCACTAACGGTGGCCGGGGAGGGCGTGTGGAGTGTGGACCCCGTCAGCGGTGCGATCACGTTTACCCCCGCCGCCGACTTCGTCGGCGATCCGAGCCCGATCCAATATACCGTCGCGGACAATCTCGGCCTACGTTCCGATCCAGCCACGGTCAGTATCGACTACAACCTACCGCCGGTGGCCGGCGACGACGGCATCTCCGGCCTAGTTCCAGGCAACGCCGCGACATTAAAGGTATTGAGCAACGACAGCGACCCGGACGGTAGCGTCGATCCGACCAGTATTCAGATTGTCGGCACGTCGGCGCCGGGCCAAGCGCTAGTGGTCGCGGGCCAGGGCACCTGGAGTGTCGACCTCGAGTCCGGCACCATCACGTTTACGCCGGTCGCCGGCTTCATCGGCGACCCGACCCCGATTCAATACACCATCGCCGATAATCTGGGTTTGCGTTCGGAGCCGGCCACGGTCAGCGTCGATTACGCCCCGGCGGTCACCGCGCTCGATTCGGCCGTCGACGAAAGCGACGCCGACCGATCCGTGACAGCAGCATTGACGATAGACGGCGCGGCGCCGGCTTCGGTCACGTTGGCCGCCGCCGGCGCCACCTGGAACCCGGCGACGCAGACATTGACCGATGATGGCGGCCATTACACCGTGAAGGTCGAAAACGGCACCTATCAATTTACACTGCTACAACCGCTGGCCCACACCGGCAGCGGCAACCCACTGGCATTCGACATCTCGGCAAGCTTGACCGCCGCCGATGGCAGTAGCGCGAATACCGATTTTACCGTAACGGTTTACGACGACGGCCCCACCATCACCAATGCCAACGGTCAACTGAAAGATTCCGTCGGCGAAGCGTTAACGCAGTTGATCGATTACGACTTGGGATTCGACGGCTTGGGCAGTGTTACGCTGAACCTGCCCGAAATTTCCTCTAACGGCGCGCCCTGGCAATTGACGTCGGACGCCGACGCGGTCAGCTTCGCGGTTGCCGACACCAACGCGGACGGCTTGGACGAAATCTACGCCTTCATCGACAAAGGCCCTCAGGGATTGGATGCCAGCGACCGGATGGTGTTTACGTTGACGCCGACGCAAAACGGCTCCGCAATCGGCGATTACACGCTAACGCTCTACCAAGTACTGGATCTGCCCCCGGCCGATAGCGTGACGCTCGGCTTCGGCACCACCAGCACCGGGCCCGCCGGACAAGTGACGGTCGGCAATTCGCTGCTGGTGACGGGCAGCGACCTTAATGTCGCCAACGGTCACATCGGGATAGGCAACGCCAGCGTGGACAAGGGCGAATCGATTACCTACCAGTTCGGAACGGTCGATAACTTCGATGTATCCGTCAAACAATTGGTGAATTCGGTACAGTTGCAGGAATTCAACACCAATAGCGGCGCCGATGCGTTTCGCTGGACCGCCTATCGCGACGGCGCCGTGGTCGGTAGTAAGACTGTGAGTTTTAACGCGACAGCCGGCGGCGATTACGCGCCGGCGATCACCGTGGACGGCGGTTACGATACGCTGAAGATTCAGGTGATCTCCGGCGGTTTCGAGGTTGGCGGTCTGAAATACCTGAATTTGCCCAACACCCAGCAGCTCGATTTGAAATTCGGTTTTACCGCGACCGATGGCGACGGCGACAGCGTGACCGGCAGCTTTACCGTCGACACCGGGGCCTTGCTGACGACACAATTGCAAACCCCGGCCAGCGTATTGGAACACCCCGATAGCTTGCACGCGCTGTCCACGCCGTAAAATCGAAATCTCCAGACATAAAAAAACCGGCTCGCGCCGGTTTTTTTTTGCTGACAGCGTAACGCTAAATCAAATGCCGGCGTCCGCCAACGCCCAACACACCGAGCAAGCCGGTCGTAAACAGCCAAGTCGCGGCCGGCAGAGGTACCGCGGCCACCGAATAAGTCAGCGTCGCTTGCAAGGATGGCGGAAATTGGTCGGACAAGCCGCTGTTGAACAAATCCAGATCGACCCCATCGGACAAGGTCAATCGAATCACGACCCGACCGTCCTGAGTCCAGTTAACGATGTCGTCGCCGCTAATATCGAAACTTCTGGTCCAACGTACCCAGGAAATGTCGCCTCCCTCGGCGCCCAATTCGGTGGCCGTGCCGAAACCGGTTTGCGGCCGCGCATCCCAATCGTAAAGATAGTAATCGTCGCCGGGGACGTAGCTGTCGAGCACGACGGCGTTGACCGATTCGTTGGCGGCGTCGATCGTGTAATCGCCGGTGGCGCTGATCGTGAACACGCCATCAATGAAGGTGGCAATGACGGCTTCTGGAATTTCGAAGTCGAAGGTTCTGGCGGTATTGCTCGGCGAGAAGACTTCAGAAGTGTAGGTAACCTGGTTGGGCGGGGTGTAGGTAACCGTGGTGGCATTCGCGTGAGAAGCGGCGAAGGCCATTCCCAGCAAGGCGAAGAGTTTGGATAACGTGGTCTGCATAAGGACTTACCCATGACTAAAAAGGATGGTCCAATTCTACGCGATCCACGCTCGGCAGGCCACTGGACTAACGGGAAACTCGTCTCTTTACGATACGGAATGTTCGGTATCGGTCCGCAAGCGGCTAGCCGCCGCCGATTGCGATTTTTCGATCGCGGCGCAAAGCCAACAAATTGGCCGAAAGCCTCCCAAAAAAACATGCTTGCGCCGACCATTTCGGGTATCCTTTTTAAGCTCATCCCACGTTATTCCAGGTTCCGAAATGACCAACAATACCGACATTGCCGGCAAACACGATATCGATCCCGCAGAAACTCAGGAATGGATGGAGGCGCTACAGGCGGTCATCGAAAAGGAAGGCAGCGACCGCGCCAGCTACCTGATCGAAACCCTGCTTGAAACCGCCAGGCAATCCGGTCTGGATATACCCTTCTCCGCCAACACCCCCTACATCAACACCATCCCGGTCGATAAGCAGCCGAAGTATCCCGGCAACACCGATATCGAACGCACCGTCCGCTCCTACGTGCGCTGGAACGCGATGATGATGGTGTTGCGCGCCAACAAATACACCAATGTCGGCGGCCATATCGCCAGCTTCGCGTCGGCGATCACCCTGTACGACGTCGGCCAAAACCATTTCTGGAACGCCGCTTCGGACAAACACGGTGGCGACCTGATTTTCTCGCAAGGCCATTCGGCGCCCGGTACTTACGCCCACGCCTTCTTGCTGGGGCGCTTGAGCGAGGCGCAAATGGACAACTTCCGCCAAGAAGTCGGCGGCAACGGCTTGTCGTCCTATCCGCATCCCTGGCTGATGCCGGAATTCTGGCAATTTCCGACCGTGTCGATGGGGCTGGGGCCGATCATGGCGATTTACCAAGCCCGCTTCATGCGCTACATGCAGGATCGCGGCATGACCAATACCGACGGCCGGAAAGTGTGGGCCTTCCTTGGGGACGGCGAGACCGACGAGCCGGAAACCCTGGGCGCGATCGGCATGGCCGGCCGCGAAAAACTGGATAACCTGATTTTCGTCGTCAACTGCAACCTGCAACGTCTGGACGGCCCGGTACGCGGCAACGGCAAGATCATTCAGGAATTGGAAGGCAACTTCCGCGGCGCCAACTGGAACGTCATTAAAGTCATCTGGGGCCGGCGCTGGGACGCCATCCTGGCGCGCGACAAGGACGGCTTGGTGGTCAAACGCATGATGGAATGCGTCGACGGCGACTACCAGACTTTCAAATCCAAGGACGGCGCCTATGTCCGGGAGAAGTTCTTCAATACGCCGGAACTCAAGGAACTGGTCAAGGATTACACCGACCGCGATATCTGGGAACTGAATCGCGGCGGTCACGACCCGATCAAGGTCTTCGCGGCCTACAACGCGGCGGCCAACCACCAAGGCCAGCCGACCGTGATTCTGGCCAAAACCATCAAAGGTTACGGCATGGGCGATTCCGGTCAGGCGCAAAACACCAGCCATCAGCAAAAGAAGATGAGTCTGGAGTCGATCAAAGCCATCCGCGACCGCTACCAATTGCCGATCAGCGACGAAGAACTACCCAATTTGCCCTATATCCGCTTCGCGGAAGACTCCGAAGAACTCAAATATTTGCGGCAACGCCGCGTCGATCTGGGCGGCTATTTGCCCGCGCGACGCCCTAAATCCTATCCTCTGGAAATTCCGGCTCTGCCGGCCTTCAAAGCCCTGCTGGAAGGCACCGGCGAAGGTCACGAGATTTCAACGACGATGGCCTTCGTCCGTATCCTCAACATCCTGGTCAAGGACAAGCAAATCGGCAAGCGGGTCGTCCCCATCGTGCCGGATGAATCGCGCACCTTCGGCATGGAAGGCATGTTCCGCCAGCTCGGCATTTGGTCGCAGGTTGGTCAGCTTTACACGCCGCAAGACGCCGAACAACTGATGTTCTACAAGGAAGACAAGCACGGCCAAGTGTTGCAGGAAGGCATCAACGAAGCCGGCGGCCTGTGCGACTGGATCGCGGCCGGTACCGCCTATTCGACCCACGGCGTGCCGATGATTCCGTTCTTCATTTACTACTCGATGTTCGGTTTCCAACGCGTCGCCGATTTGATCTGGGCCGCCGCCGATCAACGCACCCGCGGCTTCCTGCTGGGCGGCACCGCCGGTCGCACCACCTTGAACGGCGAAGGCTTGCAGCACGAAGACGGGCACAGCCATTTGGTGGCGGCGACCGTGCCCAACTGCTATTCCTACGATCCGACCTTCGCCTTCGAACTGGCCGTGATCGTCCACGACGGCTTGCGCCGGATGTATGTCGAACAGGAAGACATTTTCTACTACATCACCTTGATGAACGAAAACTACGATCAACCCGCGTTGGTCGAAGGTTCGGAAGCCGATATTCTGAAGGGCATGTATTTGTTCAAGAAAGGCCCGAACAGTAAAAAGCCGCGCGTGCAACTGCTGGGTTCCGGCACCATCTTTATCGAGGTCATCGAAGCCGCCGGATTACTCCACGACGATTGGGGCGTCGATGCCGACTTGTGGAGTTGCCCCAGTTTCACCGAACTGGCGCGCGACGGCCAAAGCTGCGAGCGCTGGAATCGACTGCATCCCACAGAAAAGCCGCGTACCACGCATATCGAACATTGCCTGGGCGGCGCCAAAGGCCCTATCGTCGCCGCGACCGACTATATGCGCGCCTTTGCCGAACAAATTCGGCCTTGGGTCAAACAACCTTACACGGTCTTGGGTACCGACGGCTTCGGCCGGTCCGACACCCGCGCCAATTTGCGCAGTTTCTTCGAGGTGGACCGCTACCACGTGGCCGTCGCCGCGCTGCACGCGCTGGCCCAAGGTGGCGAGTTCGACGCCGCGAAAGTCGAGGTGGCCATCGCCAAATACAATATCAATCCCAACGTCACCGCGCCCTGGTTGATTTAACGGCTGATTTAACGGAAAGCGACACATGAGTTCTTTAATCGAAGTAAAAGTCCCCGACGTCGGCAACGTGCCGGAAATCGACATCGTTGAGGTATTGGTCCAGCCCGGCGACGTCGTCGCCATCGAGCAGACCCTGGCGGTCATGGAAACCGACAAGGCGACCATGGACTTGCCGTCCAGCGCGGCCGGCATCATCAAGGCCGTACACATCAAGCCGGGCGACAAAGTCGCCGAAGGCAGCCTGATCGCCACCGTCGAAGTCGGTGAAGCCGCTGCCGTGCCCGCGGTTGCCGAGGCCGCGCCCGCGCCGGCCCCGGCGGGACCCGCCGAAGTCGTTCCCGCTCCGGTCGCCGAAGCGCCCAAACCCGAAGCGGCTAAACCGGCACCAGCGCCTGCCGCTCCGGTCGTTGCCAGCGCCGAAGGCTTTAAACCTCACGCCACGCCCAGCGTGCGCTTGTTCGCCCGCGAACTCGGCGTCGATTTGAGCAAAATTCCCGCCGGCAGCGGCCGCAAGGGACGCATCCTGCAAGACGACGTGAAAAACTTCGTCAAGCAAGCGATGACCTCGGCGCCGGCGACAACCGGCGGTGCCGGCATACCAGCGATTCCGGCCGTCGATTTCAGCCAGTTCGGCGAAATCGAGGAAAAACCGTTGAGCAAAATCAAGCGCCTGACCGGTCAAAACCTGACCCGAGTCTGGCTGAACCTGCCGCTAGTAACCTACCACGACGAAGTCGCCATCGACGAGATGGAAGAATTCCGCAAATCCGTCAACGCCGGCCAAGGCAAGGACGGCGTCAAGCTGACCGGCCTGGTGTTCATCATGAAGGCGCTGGTCGCGGCGATGCAGAAATACCCCGCATTCAATAGCTCGCTGTCCCCGGAAGGCGACAAACTGTACTTCAAGAAATACTTCCATATCGGCATCGCCGTCGATACCCCGAATGGCTTGGTGGTGCCGGTGATCCGCGACGTCGACAAGAAAGGCATTTTCCAACTGTCGACCGAATTGGCCGAAATGAGCGAACTGGCCAGACTCGGCAAGTTGAAACCCGCCGACATGCAGGGCGGTTGCATGACCATTTCCAGCCTGGGCGGCATCGGCGGCACCGCGTTCACACCCATCGTCAACGCCCCGGAAGTCGCGATCCTGGGCGTGACTCGTTCCAAGGTGCAACCGGTCTGGAACGGAAAGGAATTCGAACCGAAACTGATGCTGCCTTTGGATATCACCTACGACCATCGCGTCATCGACGGTGCCGAGGGCGCGCGTTTCATGGAAGCGTTGAAAGCCAATCTGGCGGATATACGGCGGTTGTTGTTGTAGACAGGTTTCCATTTTTGGCTACAAGATCGCGCATTAGAATGCGAGTTACAATCGGGGTTATGTTCGGGTAGCTCGCTTCAGTCGATAGAATTCAGGGTTCAAACGGAATCGGCGGCATGGTTGTATAGACCGATCGATCGGACGGACGGATGAGATAAGAAATGACCTTCAACAGCCAATTTTACGGCCCGGTTTTCGGTCAATTGCTGGCCGAACAGCGCTTGATGGATTTAGGTCCGGGACAGCCTGAACCGAGTGTTTACGACACCTTGAACTCGCTGCAAATCGAAACGGCATTCGCACCGCGCGTCGTCAAGGACAGCAATTATGCGGCGCTGTGTATTGCCGGGCTTTGGCTGTATTACGACTATCTCGAACAAAGCCATCGAATCAGCCAAAAAATAACCGGGCCTTCCGGGAGTTATTGGCACGCGATCATGCACCGCCGCGAACCGGACAGCGGCAACAGCAAGTATTGGCTGGATCGCACCGGCCGCCACCCGATTTTTCCCGACTTGAACCGGCAAGTTCAACGGTTGCTTGCCGATCAGGAATTGCCCGGCATGGCGGGCTTTTTGGGTAAACTGCCCGAATGGGACGCCTACGGTTTCGTCGACCTGTGCGAGCTGGGCCGAAAGGGTGACGCGGAAATCGAAATGCTGTGCCGACGGATTCAAGCGCTGGAATGGCGCTTGTTATTCGATTTTTGTTTTCAGGCGGCGACGGTTTGCCACTGCTAAGCTCGCCACCAGCTAACGCCAAAATAGCGGCAAATCCTCCGGTGTTACGCTCCAACAAGCCACCGTCAAAAACCAGGTTTGCCGGATGCTCCGGGTCGGAGCCGGAGCTTGGCGGATAGTCCGGCACCTCTTTTCTAACGCGCAATCACTCTTCCGGCCGGACTATTCCCCCTAACCGCCGCGTTATACATGTCGAAGCCGCTGGCCGGCGGTATCGCAGCATTACCGGGACGGCCGACTTTCCAAACTTGGTATAAGGTTAAATCCCCACCGGGTTGTAGCTTGGCGACGCGAACGATGCGGTCCGGGTAGCGCTGGGTTTCCTTGACGTTGGCCCAATAGTTGTCGTCGCTGGCTTGCAATTTGGCGTCGGCCAAGTAGGTTTGGTCGTTCTCCTGGCCTTCCGCCAACGCCGGAATTCCATCTTCGACGACGACGAATTCGCTGCCGGTTGGCAAACGACCCGGCTCGTCATGCCGTTTGATCCGGATTTCGCTGACTACCACATCGCCGAGGCTTAGCGGCTGGTTCAAGTCGATCGATTCGTTGCCGCTCGACGTGATGCGGCGAAAAACCCGCTCGACGGTCAGACCGGCCGCGCGAGCGCTAACCGCCGGATACGGCACATCCACTTGCAAGCTGGCCGAAGCCACGTCGGTATCGCTTAACTCGGCAATGCGGATGTCCGCCAGCTCGCCGGCCGCCGGCAATGAGTCGAAACGCCCCAGATAACCGCCGGGTATTCGATTCAAATTACCCAGCACGCGGCCGGCCGCGCTGGCTTTCAAGGACCTTGCCTTGGCGTTTTGCGCGGCGGCGGCTTCCTTGCTGAGTAGTTCGCGGGTGTTGAAGATCACTTGGGCCGTGTCGTAAGTCGAAGTCCAATAGCCGTGTTGCTGAGTTTGCAGCAGCAGGCGTTTGAGTTTGGTTTCCAGAGCCTGAGGTAGTTCACCGGCCGTAAACAAAACACCTAGTCCTTCGGAAACCACGCTGGGCAATCCGAAGCCAAAACCCAATCGGCCATACAACTCGCCGCGCTCGGACTGATAAGTACCCGGATCAATCGCGTCCAAGGCTTGTTGCAAGCGGGTAACCAAGCGTTTTTGCAGATCGGATTTGTCCTGCAAGGCTTGATTGAAACTGTGCCAGCTAATGGTTCGATAGGCGGTCACCAAGCGCAGCGCGGCGGTCAAGTCGGCGATGCCGGCCCGATCGTCGGCATACACTCGGGCGACGAAATCGGCCTGCTGTTGCCATGGGCCTTGGTAAATATAAGTGGCGGCGGTGTAGCCGGCCAGCGTAAAACCGTCCGAAGCTTGGTTACTAGCGGCCTGTTGCTCCAGCCAGACCACGCCTTTCCCGTAGGCTGCGGCGGCACCCTCGATCTTCAGTTCTTCGGCGTATTTCAAGGCCTGCATCGCAATCAAGGTAACCGGTACACTCGCGGCGCTGTCGTTGGGCCACAATCCGAAACCGCCGTCGGCTTTTTGGTTTTGTATCAATTTGCGGATACCCAGCGCGGCATTTTGCTTGGCACGCTGCAAGGGCTTTTCGAGCGGTCCGAGTTGCTCGGCTTTCAAACCGGCCCGCTCGATCAAGTCCAGCAGCACCAGATTCGGCACCGTGCTATGCGCCAATTGTTCGGTACAGCCGTATGGATATTGCGCCAGCATGGCCGCTGCTTGCAAGGCCGCGCCGAGCAAGCCGGAATTGACCCGCACCGTCAGTTGCTTGGCTTGGGCTGGTTCCGGAATATCGAAATGCAAACCGCCATCGCGGCGTTCGGCTGCATAGACTTGCGGTAGCGCGGCCGGCTGAATAGGCAGATCGAAGGTCTCGGCACCACCGACCTTGACCGGCGCCGGCGCGGTCAAGCCCACCCTCAGGGACGCGTTGCCGGATTCGACGGCCGCCCGTAAACGCAGCGGCCACAGTTGTTCGGCCTTGCCGGCCAATTCGGCAGCCCAGGCAAGCTCACCGCTTTGTCGCTGCAGCGATTCCGAAAGACTCAGATCGCCGGTCAGCTTAACCGGATCGGCCAAGTGGTTGATCAACTTCACGGCCAATTCGACTTCGTCGCCGCCGCGCAAAAATTGCGGGCCGACGGTATCGACGGCGATGTCGGTCTTGGTGCGAAATTGGCCGGTCGTTTCGCCGAGCCTGCCGTCCTTGTCGCTGGCGACCGCGGTGACCAGCCATTCGGTGACGTTGGCGGGCATATCGACATCGATAGCGGCAACCCCGTTGGCATCGGTAACGACATGCGGAAACCAGCCGGCGGTATCGCGCATCGCTTTCTTCGCCAGCTTGCTTTGACTTTTCAAGGCACTCAGCGCGAAATTGGGTTTGCGTAACAAATCGGCGTAACCGTAGCCTTGCAGGTCATCGGAGTAAAAAGTGGATAAATTGCTGCGTTGCAGCGGGTAGAAAAAGTCGAAAATGCCGGGCCGGAATTCAGCTTGCACCGCGTAAACGGCGCGATCGACAATGGACACCGCCAATTCGGTGTCGGCGGCCGGCGTGCCGTCGGCGCGCTTGACTTGAAGTTTGATTTGGGTCGGCTTCAGCGGCTCGGCGTCGGCTTGGGCCGGTTCGATGGCGATTTGCAAACGCTTGTCCCACGGCACGATTCTGAACCCCAGCGTCTGTTCCTTAAATTTGCCGCCAGCCACCGGCACGGTCACGGTATGGTAAAAGCCGGTACCAAATTCGGGTTTGGCGGTCACGTCGAACCATCGACTGCGGCCTTGCACCTGAGCGCTACGGCTATCGAACAACTTGGCACCCGCCACGGTTTCCCAGATTGCCCCGCGCTCGTTATTTCCCCAGGCCTTGGGCAGCAGCGCGAAGATCCTGGCTTGCTCGCCGGGGCTGAGAATAGTGGTCGGCGTGTACAGCTCCAATTCCGGATTGTCCGCCACCGCTTCGCCGCCGCTACCGGCAACGATCAAAGTCGCGGCTTGCGACTCCGCGGCATGGTTCATCGTCCTGCCGGCCAAGGTTTCCAGGCGGGCGACCGCCGACAAGCGGCCGTACTGTTGCAGGGCCGGTATCGTCAGTTTTTGCTGGCCGCGTTCGTCGGTTTGGAAATCCAGTTTGACCAGACCGCGCTTGGCCGAACCGGGTTGTTCTAGCAATACATCGACCACGCCACCGGCCCCGGCGGCGGGTTTGCCGTCCGGATAGCTGGTTTGCAGCAACAATTGCAAATCGTTGTCGCCAACCGCCGCCACGGTTTTGTTGAAGCGCAGCGCCGGCTGGGCTTCCGACAAGGTCGCGTACAGGTTGTCGGTCAAAATCGCACTGCCGCCGGCGGCGTCCTGGGCGCGCACCATCAGGGTATAAATCCATTCCTGTTCGGGTTTGGGCTGTTTGGCATCGGCTTGAGCCTCGACCGGCACCGTGAATTCGAAGCTGCCGTCGCCGTTTTCGCCCAGTTTGGCGGCGGTTTCCCAAGGGTTGCTGGCATCGACGGCCTGACGCGCTTCGATCGAACTGAACAAGCGCTGAGGCTGGCTCAGCGCGGCGGCGGATTTGATCTGGCCGAAGTAGTCGTTGCCCGCCGTCAAGCCAGCGCCGGCCTCGCTGACGAACTGCGGCACCTCGAATTTCTTACGGTACAGAAACACCTCGAACTTGACGTTTTGCGGTACGCCGCCGCTATAGCGCTTGGCGCGGAATTTCAAGTTGAAAGGTTGACCGGGTTGCACGCTGGAACTGCGATCCAGCCATTCCAGATAAAAAGTCGGCTTGATGTAATCGCGCACCCGGAATTCGCCGCCATAGGCTTTTTGGTCGATCTGGGCCAGCAAGCGGTACAAGCCGGGCGTCTGTGCGGGGTCCAAATCGAAGCTGCCGGAAAACGAACCGAAATCGGTCAACAGGGTTTGGCCTTGCAAACCGGTGGCGTTGCCGTCGGCGCGCAGCAACGAAACGTCGGTTTGCCTGGATTGAAAAGCCGGTATTTGCAACCGTCCATCCTGCATGTTGCGGACGATACCCTTGTAGAAAAAGGTTTCGCCGGGCTTGAAGATCGGCCGGTCGGTCATGACAAACACCGCGTCGTCCTTGGCCTGAGTCGGTAGAAAGTCCGTCGCGGTCAGCGCGGTGCGCGGTGCTTCGCCCGGCTTGCCTGCCGGCGCATCGACCCTGACCAGCAATTTGCCGTCCAGAATTCCGTCGGGGTTGTCGAAACGCAATTCGCCGACGGCATCGGAAGCACCCGGGATCGCCCGCCAACGCCCACGGCCGTCGCGAACGCTGACCTTGGCGCCGGCCACCGGTTGCAGATCGCGGTTCATCGTCCGCACCAGCAATTGCTCGCTGGATTGCTTGACTTGGACCGCCAAGCTGCTGACCTGAATCAAGCATTGCGCCTCGGTTTTGCCTTGCACGGCCTGCAATAAATAAAGGCCGTCCGGCAAGGGCTCGAGCGCGACTTGCCTAACCTTGTAACGGTTTTCACTCCAGGCGTCTTCGTTAAACCACCAGCCCAAGTCATGGGTTTGCCGGCCGTTGCGTTGCAAATCCAGATAGCTTTCCCTGACGACGCTAAAACCTTTAGGCGCCGCGACCAAAATCTGTTGCGGCACCGAGACCAGCGGTTTTTCGGTGACGGTCAATACCGAGCCGCTAAAGTTGGTTTCTTTCAACGCCTTGCGGAACTCCACATCCAACAGGCCGCGCAACAGCTTCAACGGCGATTGGGCGTTATTCAGACCCTTGGCGAAATAGTGGCCCGGATTGAGTTCGTTAACGGGTTGTTCGTAACTGCGACTGACATTGAATTGACCATCCAAAAAATTTTCCAGGTTGTCGGCCTTCAATACCCGAAGCAACATGGGCTGGTCGGTGACGGTGTAATCGAGGCGTACGGCCGGCGACTCGGTATTGGAAAAGCTGCGCTCGGCGGTCAGGTAAAAGGGACTCCCGGCCCAGGCTGGTCCGGCGCAAGCCAGCGTCAGCAAGCCGGCGAGGGTCCAGCATAGCCCGATTGAGAGCGCGACGACGCGGGGATTATCGGGGACCGCGGCCGGACAAGTTGAAAATACCCATCGAGCGAAAGCTCGAATCGACGAGTCCGCCCGTCTACCTGGACCGAAAATATCCAACATGTCCCTTCCTCCCCGTTCTATCGCCCGAACTTCGAATGCGCCGCATCCGACGCTGCGTTAACAGCAAAGCCGCCGGCGCCAATCGCGACGGCGATACCTAACCCGCCAACTGCGTCGGCCGGCTTTTGGCCGTTAATGTTAGCAGGCCGAAGCGCGGCTTGCCGCGTTCGACCCGAGGAGAAAACCGCGCCGCTCGGCACCGACCCAAATTCCGGGGCGCCTGAAAACGCCGAATCAGGTGATCACGTCAGGTGCGTTACGGCCGGTACGCCGTTTGACTTCGCAAAACTGCTCGGCGAGCGCGATCAAATCGGCCAAGGCTTCTTGAGCATCCTGATCGTGTTTGGCGACGTCGCGTTCGTAACGCTCCAGATAAATTCGCAACGTGGCGCCCACCGTACCGGTGCCCGACAAACGGAACACGATACGCGAACCGTTGGCGAAGCCGATGCGTATGCCTTGCGCGCTGCTGACGCTGCCGTCCACCGGATCGGTGTAGCTGAATTCATCGGCGTATTTGACCGTGTAATCGCCCCAACTTTTACCGGGCAAGCCGTTCAGAAGGCCGCGCAAGTGGTCGAATATGCCGTTGGCGATATCGCTATCGACGGCCTCATAGTCGTGCCGGCAATAGATGTCGCGGCCATACGTTTGCCAATGTTCGCGGACGATATCGGCGACCGGCTGGCGTTTGCGGGCGATCAGGTTCAACCAAAACAAGACCGCCCACAAGCCGTCCTTCTCTCGCACGTGGCTGGAACCCGAGCCGAAGCTTTCTTCGCCGCAGATCGTGATTTTGTCGGCGTCGAGCAAATTGCCGAAAAATTTCCAGCCGGTTGGAGTTTCGTAACAGGGCAGACTGAGTTTGTCGGCGACCCGATCGACAGCCTGGCTGGTCGGCATCGACCGGGCCACGCCGCTGATACCCTTGGCATAGGCCGGAATCAGTTTGGCGTTGGCGGCCATGATCGCCAAACTGTCGCTGGGCGTGACGAAAATGTTGGCGCCCATGATCATGTTGCGGTCGCCATCGCCGTCGGATGCCGCGCCGAACACCGGGGCGTCCGCCCCGAGCATGAGTTCGGCCAGTTCATGAGCATGCGCGAGATTCGGGTCAGGGTGACCGCCGCCGAAATCTTCCAGCGGTACGGCATTGAACACCGAGCCCGGCGCCGCGCCGAGCTCCTCTTCCAATATTTTTTTGGCGTAAGGGCCTGTAATGGCATGCATGGCATCGAACTTTAGAGTGATCAAGCCGGCGGCAATGCTTTGTTTAATCAATTCGAAATCGAAAATGTCGGTCATCAGCGCGGCGTAATCGGCCACCGGGTCGATGATGCTAACCTTCACACCGGCGATTTGCTGCTCGCCAAGCGTATCCAGATCGATGTCCGCAACCTCCGCGCTCCGATATTCGGCAATAACTTTGGTATTAGCGTAGAGTGCATCGGTGAACTTCTCCGGGGCCGGGCCGCCGTTGCCGACGTTGTACTTGATGCCGAAATCTTCGTCAGGTCCGCCGGGATTGTGACTAGCCGATAGAACTATGCCACCGAAGGCTTTGTATTTCCTGATAATATTCGACGCGGCAGGGGTGGACAATAAGCCGCCTTGGCCTATAATGAGCTTACCGAAACCGTTGGCGATCGCCATTTTGATGATGATCTGAATGGCTTGTCGATTGAAATAGCGACCGTCTCCGCCGATGACCAGGGTGTCGCCTTGGAAGCCGTCCAAGCTATTGAATATGGATTGGACGAAGTTTTGCAGATAATTCGGTTGTTGGAAAACGCTTACTTTTTTCCGTAGCCCCGATGTGCCGGGCTTTTGATCGTCATAGGCAGTGGTTTTGGTGATTGTTATTGTCATATGCTACCCTTTGTTTTACCGCGTTTCGGAAGGGTTAAATTACACCAAAACCCCGGTTATTTACAGATTGCCATGCTGAAGAAAAAATTATCGAAAGTTTTTGTCCTAATTGGCTGTCTAGGGTCCTCGGTAAGTCTGGCATCGGACGTCTGGCTGCTGGTCGATACCGAAAAGCTGAACATGGAGGTCAAGAAAGGTGAAAAAACGCTTGCCGTGCTGGAAAACATCGCCATCGGCCGTAGCGGCGCGGGCAAGAAAAGCCATCGCGGCGACGATGTGACACCGCTCGGCAACTACCGTATCGGCTGGATCAATCAGAAAAGCTCGTTTCGTAAGTTTTTCGGCTTGACCTATCCGGATGTCGACCACGCCGACGAAGCCTTGAAACAAGGCAAAATCGATTTGGGCACCTACGAAGCCATCGCCCGGGCGCATACTGCCGGCCAAATTCCGCCGCAAAACACCGAATTGGGAGGTCAGATTGGTATCCATGGCTTGGGTAGTGCCAATCTCGCCATTCATAAAACCACAAACTGGACACACGGATGTATCGCATTGACTAACGAACAAATAGACTTGTTGAGTCAATGGGTGGAAAAAGGGACGCTTGTCACCGTGAAATAATGTTGGTAAAAACCAAAAAAATGTTGGACAATTGCCACCGTTTTTTCATTTTATTTTTTGAAACCACAATCAAGGGGAAAACACCATGATGAAAGCCATTAAATTATCAGCAGTTGTTGCCGTTGCAGCTCTGGCTACTGGTTGCGCCAGCACTTCAGATATCGAAAACCTGCAAGGTCAAATCGACAGCCTGAAACCACAAGTTTCCGCTGCCTCTGCTGACGCCGCTTCCGCTAAAGCTGCCGCTGCCGAAGCCGCTGCTAAAGCTGCCGCTGCCGAAGCCGCTGCTAACCGTGCCGCTCAATATGCTCAAGATACCAACAGCAAATTGGACCGCATGTTCAAAAAATCACAACACAAATAAGCTTTATTATTTGAGTTGCCGATTAAAAAAGCCCGTGAACCGAAAGGTTCACGGGCTTTTTTTGTTGTCCCGAGTTAGCGGTCAGTGCGCCTGACTTTGTACGATAGCCGGCGTTTGCACGGGTCTCTCGTAAATCGCAATCGGAATGCCGCTCGCTTTTTCGAGAGCGGCTTTCAAAATCGCCCCCTTGATGACCGGCATCTTGCCGCCATTGGCTTGTTCGATTAAATCCAATGCCACATGCAAGCGCTGCTCGAAAGTCGCGGGCGTCTCTTCCATTTGCGGATAGGTTTCCAGATACAAGGTATCGTGATACCAGCCAACCTTTATCGGCTGATTGACAATATTGACCGTGGTACCGGTTTTCACCATCGGGAAGAACTGCTCGATATCGGCGGGATACATCCTGATGCAGCCATGGCTGACGCGCATGCCGACGCCATTGGTTTTGTTGGTGCTATGGATCAAATAACCGGGAATGCCCAGGCGAAACGCGTACAACCCCAACGGGTTGTCGGGACCGGGCGGGTAATACGGCTCCAGAACGTCGCCATCGGCCAAATGTTCGGCAATGATGGACTTAGGCGGCGTCCACGATGGCCGCTCGGTTTTACCGAGAATCCGGGTTTTGCCAAGCGGCGTTTTCCAGTCGTCCTCCCTGCCTATGCCGATCGCATACGTCACTACCTTGGTAGCGTCCGGAAAGTAGTAAATTCGCATTTCCGGCAAATTGATCACAATCCCTTCGCGGGGCGCATTAGGCAATAAAAAACTGCTGGGAATACGCACCTGAGCGCCGGCGCCCGGCAACCAGCGGTCGACGTAAGGGTTGGCCAACACAATTTGATCCTGCCCCAGCCTGAAATTGACGGCGATATCGATCAACGTGTCTTCTTGTTTGGCCGCAACATATTTGACCTCGTGCGGCGGATTGCCGATCAGGCTATCGCCGGGCCGGTCCGGCGGCGGCAAGGTCAAGGCCGAGGCCGACGGGACGGCCGCGACCACACCTATCAACAGGCTTATCAATAATCGGGTTTTCATTGAACCTTACCTTCAACGTTAAATAATTCGAGCAGACGCGGCAGGAACTGGGCAAGTTCCGCGGTCATAATCGAAAAATCGGCATCGAATTGCTCGACTTCGTCGAACGCCTCGATATTCGCGGCTTGTTCCTGCACTAAATCCAGGAATTTCAGGCGCTTAATCGCCAAATTCTCGTCGAGCACAAACGATAGCCTATCCGTCCAATTCATCGCTAATTTAATGACTTGTTTTCCGGTATCCAAATGATTTTTGATCTCCGGCAAACCCAGGTCGTGGCGCTTGCAGCGAATAATTGCGCCCTCTTCCTCGGGTGATCGCAATTCGCATTCGTCTTCGATGACAATGTCACCAGGGGCTTGGTTTGATAGCAGCCAACGGGTCATCACGCTGGAGGCCATGCCGTTGCCGGCAATCGGCGTCACCGGCAACGAGCCCAGGCATTTGCGTAACAGGCTCAATAAGTCCTCGGCTTTCTTCGCCGAGGCAGCGTCAACAACCAGCCAACCACCTCGACTGTCGATGTAGGCATAGGTCTTTTTGGAAAAGGAAAAGGCTCTCGGCAATAAATCAAAAATTAATTCGTCCTTCAGCCGACTGCGTTCCTTGGCCGGCAGTTTGCGAGCTTCGCGCTCTTCGATTTCAGTAATCCGATCCTGTAGCATCTCGTTAACGACCGAACCGGGAACCACCTTTTCCTCTTTCTTGGCGCAAACCATCAAAAAGCCATTGTTGACGTGCGCGAGGTCGTCGGACGCCCGCCCCAACGGCGAAGTCCAGCCGAAACTGAAGGTGTCGTGGCTACCACATGGCTTGAAAGGAGACTCAGCCAGTTTTTGTTGCACGGCGTCGGCGGACAACTCGAACGGCTCGGAAAACCGATAGACGGCAAGATTCTTAAACCACATGAAAAGACTCTGTCAAAAACCGGCCATTATCGCAAATTTGTTGAATCCTTAGAACTGGCCAATTGGGGAAACCGCCGAATCGTCCAAGTCGGACGGATCGCTTCATTATCAGTTATTCACATTTAGCCATTAAAGACGAGACTGTAAAAAAGCTTGACAAAATAACTCGTTGAATTCAAAAGAGTAAAGACAAGCCATTGATAAATAATGTATTTTTATTGGCCAATTTCTGTACAATTTAAGCTCGCTTCAGGAAAACCGGGGAATTCGACCGGAAATCGCCGCTCAACTCACAGACTTATCCACAGCTTCTGTGACTATCCGGACTTTTCCCTGCCGGGGCAATCATTTATCGGCGACAACTCCCTGACTATCCTAAAGCGCCGGACAAAACCTGACCATGGCTTTCCATCAGGTTTGTTAAGATATGCCGAACACGGCACTCCGGCCGCCGTCTATCGGCCGTAACTGGGGCGACACCATGCTTTCCACTTGGGAAAATCTGCTGATTGGCGCCATGGCGCTTTTGATTTTATTCTGGATGCAACCCAGCATCAAAGCCGCGTTGGCCCGCAGCCGGCAAGCACCATCCGACTGGGGCGGCTTGATCGTGCCGCTCGTCATGGTCGTGATGTTTGTGCTGTTCCTCATCGCAATGGTTTGAAATGAACGAAGAATTTTATCTGGAAGACGAAGACGACGAAGTCGAGTATTACGCGGTACGCCCAAACAAGACGCGCATCAAAAAGGAAATCGCCGAAGTGTTTGCGATGGCCGAGGAAATCTGTGGCTTGTCGGCAGCCCAAATCGCCGAATTCGAGCTGCCGGAACCGATAGAGCAAGCCTTGCGTGATGCCGGCAAAATGGGGCAAAACGCCGCCAAGAAGCGTCTGCTGAAATACATCACCGCGCGAATGCGCGAGCTCGATACCGACGCGATCCGCGAAAAGCTGGACCGCCTCAAAAACCGCAGCGCCCATGCGGTGCGCGAGCACCATCAGGCCGAACGCTGGCGCGACGCATTATTGGCCGACTCCGGTAACGGTCAAATTACCGAATTGGTCGGCGAATATCCGGACGCCGACACCCAGCATCTGCGTCAGTTGCAACGCAATGCTCAGAAAGAAGCGAAGGATGGCAAACCGCCGAAGGCCGCAAGGCAGCTGTATCAATACTTGAAACAGCTGATCGCCGATGCCGGCGCGGCCTACCAAAGCGAATCCGACGACGACACCGAAAGCATCGAATGAGCCCGAACGGGTCCGCCTCAGCGACCCGCCACGCGCATTTGCGCCAATATCCAGCTCTGCCGCCTAGCGACATAAGCGCTGGGTCTATCGGCTTTCAGCAGTAGAGGATTCGGCAGCGTCGCGGCCAACAATGCGGCTTGCGCCGGCGTCATCTGTTGGGCGGGAACGCCGAAATAACGGCGGCTGGCCGCTTCGACGCCGAATAAATGATCGCCGAATTCGGCGATGTTCAAATAGATCTCGAGTATCCGCTGTTTGCTCCAGAACGCCTCGATCAGCACGGTAAACCAAATCTCCAGTGCTTTTCTGGCCCAATTTCTCGCCGGACTCAGAAACAAATTTTTCGCGACTTGCTGACTGATCGTGCTGGCGCCCCGCAGCTTGCCACCGCGCGCATGGTGCGACCATGCCTTGCCGATCGCCTCGACATCGAAGCCGTTGTGCTGAAAAAACAATTGATCTTCCGAAGCCACCACCGCCGCATAGGCATGCGGGGATATACGCCCGCCGTCGACCCACTGCTGGGAGATCGGCCGATAGTCCTTGCCTGCCTGCCAATCTTCCCAATGCCGGTTCAACATGAAAGCCGAGGTTGGCGGCGGTAAGTAGCGCAATACCGCGACGCTCAGCACCGACCCCACGACGAAAGCGGCAATCGCATAGCCGAATCCCCGTTTCAGAGAACGCCACCAAGATGAAGCCGCGGCCGGCCGAAAGCGGCGGGCCGGGGTGCGGTAACGTTCGGGATGTCGGAAATGTCTCAAGCTAAGTTCGGCGGCGGTAAATTTCCCGGACATTATCCATGATTCGCGCCAGAGCGACCGAAGTGCGGGAAATGCCGCTACGATTTGTATTTTTTACGGAATTTAACATAGTTTTTAACGAATTCCGTGTCGATCGGCCTAGGCATGGCGCATCGCGCTTGGCCTGGTTGTTTTGGCATACCACTTGCTAAATTAAAGGCGGCATCAAGGATGTTAAGTTCTCTCCCCCGTGAACATGGAAAACAACGACGCCAAGGAATACCTGGATAAAAGCTTGGACATCGGCTTTTATCCAGGCAGGGACGACCCATCGTGCCATCCGCACCCATTCCTAAACATAACAATCCAATCTCGGTCCTCGCGCCGATTCGCAGTATCATCCGAACTTTGCGATTTCGTCCTAGACCGCCATGAAAAATCACCATCGCTTGTTACTTGGCCTCGTACTGGGCGCCGCGGCCGGATTGATCGGCCACGAATACGCCGGCTGCTTGCCGCTGCAACTGAGCGTTCGCTATGTGCTGGAACCGTTGGGGCAAATCTTTTTGCGGCTGATTTTCATGGTCGTGGTGCCGATGGTCGTCAGCGGCCTGATACTGGGGGTATTCCAACTCAGCAGCCACCACGGCCTGGCGCGGGTGGCGCGGCGCACGCTGCTGTTCACGTTGTTGGCCAGTTCCGCATCGGTTGCGATCGGCATCACTCTGGTGAATATCGCCGAACCCGGTGTCGGCGTCGAAATTCCCCAAAACGGCGAAACCACGGCGGTCGGCGGCATCCGCCGAAACGCCGAACAAGCCAAACCCATCGAACAAACTTTGTTGGATATTATTCCCAAGAATCCATTCGCGACCGCCTCGCAAGCGTTGGAAGGCGAAATGCTGGCGCTGATGTTCTTCTCGCTGGTGTTCGGCGCGGCCTTGGCCACGATCACGGCCGGCAAGACGTCGCGCTGGGTCGAATTGCTGGAAGAAAGCTACGCCGCCAGCCTGGTCGTCGTCGATTGGGCGATGCGTCTGGCGCCGTTGGCGGTGTTCGCGCTGGTGTTTCAATCGACGTTCAAATTCGGCCACCACATTTTGGTGTCGTTGGGATTTTACGTGGCTGTCGTGGTCGGCGGCTTGCTAATGCAGCAAGCCCTGGTGTACTCGGCATTGTTGAAAACCTTTACCCAGCGGTCGCCGCTGGCGTTTTTTCGGGATTGTCGGGAAGTCTATCTATACGCTTTCGCGACCGCGTCGTCCAATGCCACGCTGCCGCGTTCGCTGGAGCTGGCCGAGCGCGATTTGGCGATCAAACCGGAAATCGCCCGCTTCGTACTGACGATAGGCTCGACCGCCAATCAAAACGGCACCGCGCTGTTCGAGGGCATTACCGTGTTGTTTCTGGCCCAAGTCTACGGGGTCGATCTGTCGATGGCCGAACAGGTTAGAGTGGTGATGATGGCGATATTGGCCGGCATCGGCACCGCCGGCGTACCCGGCGGCTCGCTGCCGCTGATTATGATTTTGACGCAACAGGTCGGCATTCCGGCCGAAGGCATGGGGCTGATTCTGGGCGTGGACCGCTTCTTGGACATGTGCCGGACTACCCTAAACGTTAGCGGCGATTTGGTGATCGCCGCCTTGGTGGACCAGCCCGAACCGGCCGAAGCCGAGTAAGCCGCCGGCCGGGATATGCCGCGCGACACGCGAGTTTCGCGCCAATCGCCACCGCTCTGTGATATTCAACACTTGCAGGGCCTGATTCGGCCCTGTATCGTTGCCCGAATCTTTGCGCCGATAAGCTCACATGTCCGATTCCGCCACACACAAACTGATCCTGGTCGACGGTTCGTCGTTCCTGTTCCGCGCCTTTCATGCCGTTCCGCCGCTGACCAATGCGCAAGGCGAACCGACCAACGCGATTTACGGCGTCTCCAACATGCTGCGCAAGCTGATCAACGATTACAACACGCCGTATTTCGCGGTGGTGTTCGACGCGCCGGGCAAGACTTTTCGCCACGAAATGTACGAGCAATACAAGGCCCATCGCCCGCCGATGCCGGACGATTTGCGGGTGCAAATCCAACCCTTGCACGAACTGATCCGGGCGTTGGGATTGCCGCTGATTATCGAGCACGGCGTCGAGGCCGACGACGTGTTGGGCTGCTTGGCGCAAAGCGCGGCCCGCCAGGGCTTCCAGGTCGTCATTTCCACCGGTGACAAGGACATGGCGCAATTGGTCAACGATCAAATCATCCTGGAAAACTCAATGACCAATACCCGGATGGACATCGCCGGCGTGATCGACAAATTCGGCGTCAAGCCCGAGCAAATCATCGATTATCTGGCCTTGATGGGCGACGCGGTCGATAACATTCCCGGCGTGCCCAAGGTCGGCCCGAAGACCGCCGCCAAGTGGTTGCAGGAATACGGTACGCTGGACAACCTGATCGCCCACGCCGGCGACATCAAGGGCAAAATCGGCGACAACCTCCGCGACGCGCTGGGTCAGTTGCCGCTATCGCGCGAACTGACCACGATCAAATGCGACGTGGCGTTGCACTACACGCTGGACGACCTGAAACGCAAGGAACCGAACATCCCGGCCCTGAAAAACCAGTTGGGGCAACTCGGCTTCAGCAGTTGGCTAAAGACCTTGAACGGCGACGCCGCGCCTTCGGCTACCGCGGTTTC
This sequence comes from Methylomonas sp. MS20, assembly GCF_050275925.1. NCBI lineage: Bacteria > Pseudomonadati > Pseudomonadota > Gammaproteobacteria > Methylococcales > Methylococcaceae > Methylomonas > Methylomonas sp. MS20. The sequence goes on along the minus strand of NZ_CP189962.1, from coordinate 193,300 downwards.
CGACGTTGCCGAGAGCCAGGGCGGAAACGCTGGAGCAAGCTCCGAATCCGCCGCCGCGTTGACCAGAGAGTACCAAACCATCCTCGATCAAGCCGATTTCGACTCCTGGCTGGCGGCGCTCACGCAAGCCGATCTGTTTGCGTTCGACACCGAAACCAGCAGCCTGAATTACAGCGACGCGCAAATCGTCGGCGTCTCGTTCGCGGTGGAAGCCGGTCGGGCCGCCTATTTGCCGTTGGCGCACGATTATCCGGACGCGCCGGCCCAACTCGACCGGGAAAGTGTGTTGGCGGCCTTGCGGCCACTGTTGGAAGATCCCGCGAAAGCCAAGCTCGGTCAAAACCTAAAATACGACGCCCACGTGCTGGCCAACCACGGCATCGCGTTGCGCGGCATCCGCCACGATACGATGCTGGAATCCTACGTACTCAATAGTACCGCCACCAAGCACAATATGGACGACCTAGCCAAGCACTACCTCGGCGTCGAAACCATTCATTTCGAAGACGTGTGCGGCAAGGGCGCCAAGCAGATCGGCTTTGCCGAGGTCGCCATCGACCAAGCCACCGAGTATGCCGCCGAAGACGCCGACATCACCTTGCGTTTGCACCAAACCTTGTCGGCGCAATTGCAACGGCAGCCCGGTCTTTGGGCGCTGTATAACGAGATCGAAGTGCCACTGATCGACGTGTTGACCCGCATCGAAGCCAATGGCGTGTTGATCGATAGCGACATGTTGGCGCAGCAAAGCCAGGAACTCGCCGATCGGATGATAGGCCTGGAAATCCAGGCCCACGATCTGGCCGGTTCGACCTTCAACCTGGGCTCGCCCAAGCAAATCCAGGAAATTCTGTACGACCGCCAAAAATTGCCGGTACTGAAGAAGACGCCGAAAGGCCAGCCATCCACCGACGAATCGGTGCTGCAGGAACTGGCGATCGATTATCCGTTGCCGCGAGTGATTTTGGAACATCGCGGCATGAGCAAGCTGAAATCGACGTATACCGACAAACTGCCGCAACAGATCAATCCTAAGACAGGCCGGGTACATACCTCCTACCATCAGGCGGTCGCGGCGACCGGCCGGCTGTCGTCCACCGATCCCAATCTGCAGAACATTCCGATCCGTAGCGAAGAGGGCCGCAAAATTCGCCAGGCCTTCATCGCTCCACCCGGCTATAAAATCGTCGCCGCCGACTATTCGCAGATCGAACTGCGGATCATGGCGCATTTGTCCGGCGACGCCGGCTTGCTGAAAGCCTTTGCCGACGGCGAAGACGTTCACCGCGCCACGGCCGCCGAAGTGTTCGAAGTCGCGCCGGACCAAGTTACCCACGATTTGCGCCGTTCGGCCAAAGCCATCAATTTCGGCCTGATCTACGGCATGTCGGCCTTCGGTCTGGCGCAACAGCTGGGTCTGCCGCGCAATCAGGCCCAGTCCTACATCGATCTGTATTTCAGCCGCTATCCCGGCGTCAAACGCTACATGGACGACATCCGCGAACAGGCCAAGCGCCTCGGCTACGTCGAAACGATCTTCGGCCGCCGCCTGTATTTGCCGGACATCAACGCCCGCAACGCCGCCCAGCGCCAATATGCCGAGCGCACCGCGATCAACGCGCCGATGCAGGGCAGTGCCGCCGACATTATCAAACGGGCGATGATCGCCTGCCATCACTGGATAGAAACCAGCGGCGCCGACTTGAACATGATCATGCAGGTACACGACGAATTGGTGTTCGAAGTGGCCGAATCCCAGCTCGACGCCAGCATCGCCCAAATCGTCGCCATCATGTCCAACGCCGCCGAGTTGGCCGTGCCCCTGCTCGTCGAAGCCGGAACCGGCGCGAATTGGGACGAGGCGCACTGAGCGGCATGGGGGATTGGCGTTGAAAGTCAAATTCTGGGGTGTCAGAGGCTCCATAGCAACCCCCGGCCCGAATACGGTCAAATACGGCGGCAATACCACGTGCATCGAAATCGCCAGCTCGTCCGGGGACTTGATCATTCTCGACGCCGGCACCGGCATCCACGCGCTGGCTCAGAGCCTGGAGAGCCGTCAGCCGCTGACCGCGCACATCCTGATTACCCATACCCATTGGGACCACATCCAGGGCCTACCCTTCTTTCTGCCGATGTTCAAGGCCGGCAATCGCATCAACATCTACGGCGGACTCGATCCCTTCACCCAGCAAGGCATAGAGCGGGCGATGAACGTGCAATTGCAACACAGCTATTTCCCGATCAGCGAAGCCCAGTTGCAAGCCGACATCCGCTATTTCACGCTAAAAGCCGGCGAAACGATGGCGGTTGGCGGGGTGAAGGTCACGCCGACGGTCTTGAATCATCCGGTCTACAACTTCGGTTATCGGATCGAGGATGCCGACGGCAGTTCGCTGTTCTTTACCGGCGACTACGAACCGCCGACCAATCCCTACCGTAGCGACCATCCCGGCTTTCAAGCAATGCAGGATTTGACCGAACAAAAACTGGCCGAAGTCATCGCCGCGATGAGCGGCGTGGATGCGCTGATTATCGATTCGTCGTACACCGAAACCGAATACGCCCATCGGCGCGGCTGGGGCCACGGCACCTATGCCTCGGCGATAGCGCATGCCAAGCAGGCCGCCGCCAAGCGCCTGTTTCTGACCCACCACGAGCCAACGCGCGGCGACGCCGATCTGGAATCGATTTATAACGCCATCCTGCAAAACATCGGCAGCGAGCCGCCAATTTATCTGGCCAAGGAAGGCGAGGAATATCAGTTGGCGCCGGCCGCCTCGCGGCACGAGGCTCAGTAACGGCGCAATGCTTGAATTTCCGGGCGGGCCAAGGTCAGACTCAGTCGCTGCCAGGCCGCCTCATCGCCCGGTAAGCCGAAGCGTAGGCCGTCCGGTTCGGTGAACAAACGGGTCAAAACGCCATGCTCGGCCAGCGCGGCGTGCAAGGCCGGCGCCGCCGGGCAACGCAGCCATTGAAACAAATCGCATCCGCCGTCGGGTGGCCAGCCGTGGTCGCTCAGCAACGCCGCCAGCCGAGCCGCCTGGCTATGCAAGTGCCGGATGGTCGCCTGCTGCCAAACCGTATCGGCCAAGGCCATGGTCGCCGCATAGCGACCAGGATGACTGATAGGCCACGGCCCCAGCGTTTCGGCCAGCAGAGCCAGCAAGTCCGCTTCGGCGATCGTGAAACCGCAACGTAAGCCCGCCAACCCGAAAAACTTGCCCAGCGAGCGCAGCACGATCAAGCCCGGCCGCACCGGCAAGCTGGCTAAACTCGATTCGGGCCGGCTGTCCATGAACGCCTCATCCACGATTAGCCAGCCGCCGCGCTCGGCGAGACGAATTTGCCAAGCCAGCAATTGGGCCGGCTGCCATAACTTACCGGTCGGATTGTTCGGATTGACCACAATCAGCACGTCCAAGTCGTCCAGTGCCGGTTCGATGTCCGCTTCGCTCAACACGACTAATTGGTGGTCGGCGCGTTGCCAATTGGCGGCGTGTTCCGCGTAAGCCGGATGCAGTACGCCGACTCGCCCCGGCGGGCGCAACGACGGCAAGGCTTGAATCGCTGCCTGGGAACCGGCCACCGCCAGAATGTGAGGGTTCCCGTAGTAACGACGCGCGGCATCCGGCAACTCGTCGTCATCCTCGGGCAGGCGTTGCCAGCATTCGGCCGGAATGGCCGGCACCGGCCAGCCGTTTGGGTTCAGGCCGGTGGACAAATCCAGCCAATCGGCCAGCGGTATGCCGTAATACCGAGCGGCCCGGCGCAATCGGCCGCCGTGCTCAAGCAAGGTAGTCTCCCAGCGCGATCGCCGCCAGCCACAACCACAAGGTTCGTTGCACCAAGCCGCAAGCGCGGGCAATGTCGGCCAACTCCGGCGATCTGTCGCCGCCGAACCAGGGTTTTTGCTTGAGCTGGCCGTGATAGACGGCGGGACCGCCCAACCGCAAATTTAACGCGCCGGCGCCGGCGCTCATCACCGGACCAGCGTTCGGACTATCCAGTAACGGCGCGAATTGCAGCCACGCGCGTATTGCCCGTCCCGTGTCGGCCAACGCCGCGTAGCTCAACGCCGTCAGCCTCGCCGGCAACCAGTTCAACACATCGTCGAAACGCGCCGCGGCCCAACCGAAGTGTCGGTAGCGAATATTCCGATAACCCCACATTGCGTCCAGGGTGTTGACCAATCGGTAAACGACCGCCCCGGCCGGGCCGGCCAGCACAAACCAGAACAGCGGCGCGAATACCGCGTCGGCGCCATTCTCCAACACCGACTCGATTACGGCTCGCCGCACGTCTTCCTCGGACATTGTTTCGGTTTGACGGCTGACGATGTAGCCGACCCGTTGCCTGGCCAATGCCAGGTCGCCGGCTTCCAAAGCAGAGGCAACTGCCGTGGCGTGTTGCTCCAGGCTACGGGCGGCGATGCAAAAATACAGGATCGCGACCGCCAATCCGGCTTGCAATGCCGGTATCGCCGGAAGCGCCAACAAGCACGACAACGCCGGGGCCACCGCGCCTAGCAAAGCCAGAATGCCTGCCCAGCGTTGCTTGGCCGGGGAGGCGGCCAGATCGAGCCAGCTTCGTTCCAGAATGCCGACCCAGCGGCCGAATGCCGCCAACGGATGCAACGCATTGCGCGGCTCGCCCAGGCAGCGGTCCAGTCCTACGGCTAAAAGGACGATCAGGGTCAAGGTCATGCGGTTAAGGGATGAAGGTATGCGGCGAGGCCGACCTTTCGGGATGGCAGGTGCAAAACTGAATCATGTAATCTTGACCGAGCGGCGGAGCGGTGAATCCGGATTTACCGCTCCAAACCGCTTAGCGACGACCGAATCGCGAGCAGCACTCGCGAAGGCTGTCAAATCGCCGCGCGTGCCGCTTTCTGGGCTAACAGTACCTTGACGGCCGAGACCGCCGCAAAAATCGCAATGCCGTAAATCAGGGTGGCCGACAAATAGGATGGATAGTATTTCGCGAAACCTTCGGCATATTGAGCCAGCGAGGTTTCGGCGTGACGGCCCGACAACCAGTAGAAACTGCCGTTGGAAATCAAAAAGGCGGCCGATGTCGAAACGACCAGCGCCGCGAAGCGCTGTGCGACATTGGCGGCGGTAAGGCCGCTGTATCGCCGGCACCACTTCCCGCCCAGCCACATCGCTCCATAGGCAAGAATCAAAAATCCGTAGGCGGGCGATACGCAAAAATCGCTAACGCCCAGCTTGGTGATGGCCAGGTAATCGATCAACCCGGCTTCCAGCAACAGCAGCGCGAACAGATAGCGACCGCCGAGCCATAAGCCGGCCAGAAAGAAAATCGCCAACGAGGCATCGGGTAGCGCGAACGGCGTGCCGAAATGGTGAAAGCGGGTGGCGGCCATCAGCGCCATCAACGCGACGGCACCGGGTTTGACGGCAAAACTAGGCATGGTCATCGAGAGGTCTCCAAGGGAATCAGTTGTTGTAATGTACGGAAAAGTAAAAGTTCCGGCCGGCGGTATTATAAGTATCGACGGTTTGGTATTGCTTATCCAGCAGATTGTTCAATTTAGCGCTCAGCGTCCAATGCTTGTCGATGTGGAAGGCGGTGCGTAAATCCACGGTCACGAAGCCATCGACTTTCCGGGTGTTGGCCCGGTCGTCGTAGCGATGGCCTTGCGCCAGCACATGGCCGCCAACGTCGACGGCACCAAACGAGCGCGACAAATCGTAAGACAGACTTTGCTCGGCGCGCCGGGCCAGATCCAGATTGGTTTGGCGATTGCGCGGGCTGAGCAAGCTCATGCTCAACTTATTTTGCCAACCCAGCCATTGACCGCCCAGTTCCGCCTCTAGGCCGTCGATTTGGGCTTTATCGACGTTTTGCGGCTGATAGCGATAGGTGGTCGAATTCAGGATTTCGCCGGCCCAATCGATTAGATTGTCGATATTGGTGTGATAGGCGCGCAATTGCCAATTCAGCCAGTCATGCTGTCCAGCGAGGCCGGCTTCGAAGGTCGTCGATTCCTCGGGCTTCAGCCGCGGATTGCCCTCGGTGATGTAGGTAAAGCCGGCAAAGTCGGACTGGTTGTGCGGCCAGTACAAGTCATTGAAGGTCGGCGCCTTGAACGCGTTGCCGAAACTGGCGAACGCGCTCAAACCGTAATCCCAGTTAAAGCGCCAGCCGAAATTGCCGGTCACCCGGTCGCCGAAGGCTTGGTTCTCGTCCCAGCGTAAGGCCGCGTTGATGAAATGGCGATCGAATAGCCGGCTGTGCAAGTCAGCGAATACCCCGACGTCGTAGCGCGAGGATTCGCTGTAGTTCACCGAACTACGTACTTCGTCGAGGCGATAATCGCTGCCCAAGGTCAGACGATGGGCTTCGGTCAGGCGAAATTCGTTCTGCCAACTGGCATTCCAGCGGGTGGTGTTGTATTGGCTGTTGAACTGGCCGTTAGCGTTGAAATTGTCGGCCCTGTCCTCGGTCTGGCCGAAACGGAATATCGAGCGCCAATGTTCCAGTACGTCGAAGCTGGCCGTCGTACCGACCACTTGATTGACGAAAACGGTTCGATTCGGTGTGCCATCGTATTCGGATTTGCCTTCGGCGCGCATGAAAAAGGCTTCGACCTCCGCGTTGTTCGCAAAACGATGGCCGACACGGGCGTTTAGGCCGGTGTTGTAATAGGCATCCCTATCGGTTTCCGTGCCGATACTGCGGGTATTGAAACCTTGGCTGCCCAGGTGAGAAGCGCCCAAGCTATACCAATTGTCGCCCCATTTGCCACTGATAGAACCCGCGCCGTTGACGGTATCGAACGACCCGGCACCGGCATCCAGGCTGATGCTGGGGGTTTCGGTCCGAGCACCCTTGCGGGTGAAAATCTGAATGACACCGCCGATCGCTTCCGAACCGTAGAGCGCCGATTGCGGTCCTCGGGTAATTTCGACCCGCTCGATTTGATCGATCGGCAACCATTGAAACGCCGTGGTGCCCAAAGTGACCGAACCGGCCTTGATGCCGTCGATCAACACCAAAATATGGTCGGAATTAGTGCCGCGCATATAGACGTTCGCTTGCTGACCGTAGCCGCCGTTCTGAGTAATGTCCAGGCCGGGCGCGGTTTTGAGTAGATCGGGCAGGGTTTTGACTTGCGATTGCTCGATGTCGGCGCGTGTAAATACCGTGGTCGCGCTGGCGAGTTCGTCGGTAAGCGTGGCGGTGCGAGTCGCCGTAACGACGGTATCCGGCAAATTAACGCTCGATTCGGCCGGTGTCGCCCCGGAAAATACGGTGCCGGCTCCCGCCAACGCCAGCAAGGGATAGTAAGGTTTGTGCATGGTTGTCCTCTGCGCCCACCGCGCATTCGGGGTATAAAAACGACAGAGGAGAACGGGGCACGAAAAAGGCGTAGACAGGCTGCGACCATTCCGTAAACAGCCCTCCGCTGTCTCGAATGATCTTTCGGGCCAGTCTCCGGGCTCATAAGCGGCCTTAGCGGCCTGAAGTTGCGGCCTTCCCATGCGCAATCGCACAGTGGCTTGTTCGCAATTCTTGACTTATCTACCGTTGCGGGGGCAGCGTCGGCATGAACGGTGGATGACACCGGCTCACCGACTTCCTGTTTAAGCCGGACCATACGGTCCAGGACACCTGAAAGAGGGAAGGCGATTTTAGGCCGGAATAGTCGTTTGCGCAAGGCAAGTCTCCCGGTAAGGATTGCAAATCACCGGTTACATGCTATAACTTGGGGCATTTATCAACGAAGCCGCTCAGAAGGCTTCAATAGAAACTGGCGGGATCATGGAAATTCAATCGAAATTGCTAGGCAACCAAGACATCAATCCGGACACCATTATCACCTTTCCGCGCGGTATTCCTGGCTTCGAGGATCAAACCCGTTTCAAGCTGTTTCATCAGGAAGGCAGCGAAATCGTTTATTGGCTGCAAGCGGTGGATAACGCGGAATTGACATTCTCGGTCGCGCATCCGGCCCATTTCAACATCAATTACAACTTCACGCTGACCGACGACGAAGAAGCGCTGTTGAAGATCGAGGAAGGCGACGATTTATTGATTTTGATTTTACTGCACAAGGATAACGAACAGGAAAACGGCAAGCCGACCATCAAGGGGTCTATCAAAGCGCCGCTACTGATCAACAGTAACAAGCGCATCGGCTATCAGAAAGTTTTGGTGACGATAGAACAAAGCATCACGCTAACCGAGAAAGTCAGCGAAATCGACGTATCGGAAGCGTAAAACCCTTCGGCAACCGCCGACGCAATGCGGCGGTTGCTTTTACGTTATGCGGCTTGTACCGGAATGGCGTGGCTGGAATGGCTGATGTGGTTATTGCCGTCGAAATACACCAGCGTCGGCTGATAGTTTTTCAACTCTTTTTCGTCGAGACTGACGTAAGCCGCGACGATGATCAGATCGCCGGGACACGCCAAACGAGCCGCCGCGCCGTTGATCGAAAAAATACCGGAGCCGTCCTGAGCGCGAATCGCGTACGTCGTGAAGCGTTCGCCATTGTTGACGTTGTAAATATGGATCTGCTCGTATTCCCTAATCCCTGAAAAATCCAAAATCTTGCCGTCAATCGCACAGGATCCTTCGTAATCCAGTTCTGAATGCGTTACCCGCGCACGGTGTAACTTGGCTTTAAGCATGATGGTTTGCATGGTAAACAAGTTCGAAGACAGGGATGGCGATTATGCCTGAAATTGAACGGGCTATCAAATATCGGCATTGGCTTTATCGCCGGAAAGCCTTGTCTCGTCAACCATTTGAACGACAAACCAGGTTGTCGATCAAGCGGGTATTGCCGAGTTTGGCCGCGGCAAGAATCACCAGATCCATGTCGCCGGAAGTGGCGGGCGCCAGATCGGCGGCGCGACAAATCGTAAAGTAATCCACCACGAACCCGGCTTGTGTCAGGCGTAGCGACTGGGCGGCTTCTATCCCGGCAAAATCGCGCTCGCCGCGCTGTATCGCATCTCCAGCGGCCCGCAAACATCGGTACAACTCAGGCGCGCTAGCGCGCTGCGGTGCCGTCAAATAGCCGTTACGCGAACTCAGCGCCAAGCCGTCGTCGTCCCGCTCCGTCGCGACACCTTGGATTGCCACCGGTAGATTCAGATCGGCCACCATGCGCCGAATCAGCGTCAATTGTTGAAAATCCTTTTCGCCAAGCAGCAGCAGATCGGGCTGAACCATGTTCAACAATTTGCAGACAACCAACGCCACACCGTCGAAATGGCCGGGCCGACTCGCGCCACAATGGATGGTCGACAAACCGGCAACCGAGATAGTCGTCAGGGAAGCCTGCGGATAGATTTCCGCGACGCCGGGCAGAAACAGCAGATCGGCGCCGACTTCGCTCAACTTGGCCACGTCGTCGGCTTCGGTGCGCGGGTAACTGGCAAAATCTTCGGTCGGACCGAACTGGGTCGGATTCACGAAAATACTGACCACAATCTTGTCGGCATGACGGCGGGCAGCCTCGACCAGCCGGAGATGTCCGGCGTGCAGATTGCCCATCGTCGGGACGAAGGCAATTTTCAAATCGGCCCGGCGCCAGGGTTTCAGCAGCATTCGCAATGCTTCGATGCGATCGACGGTTTGCATGATCAGTAGGCGTGCTCGGAGCTGGGAAATTCACCGGATTTAACGGCGGCGTGGTAGCTGGCGACCGCGTCCGCGATACCGGCCGCGCCGGTCATGAAGTTTTTCGAAAAACGCGGCCGTTTGCCTGCGCCGATGTCGAGCATATCGTACAACACCAACACCTGGCCGTCGCAAGCCGCGCCCGCGCCGATGCCGATTACCGGTATCGCCAACCGCCGACTGATGCGCTCGGCCAGTGCCGCCGGCACGCATTCCAGTACCAAACCGCCGGCGCCGGCTTGTTCCAATGCCACGGCGTCGGCCAGAATGCGCTCGGCCTGGCCGGCGTCCCGGCCTTGCACCCGATACCCGCCCAGTCGGTTGACCGATTGCGGCAGCAGGCCCAGATGTCCGCAAACCGGGATGCCTTGCTCGACCAAAAAGGCAACGATGGCAGGCTTGGCACCTTCCAGCTTGACCATTTGCGCGCCGCCCTCGCGCATTAGCCGCGCGGCATTGTTCAGCGCTTGCTCGGGCAGTGCGTAACTGGCAAATGGCAGATCGACGATCAAAAATGCTCGGCGACGCGTTTTCGCGACACAGCGGCCGTGGTAGACCATGTCGTCGATAGTCACCGGCAATGTGCTCGCTTCGCCTTGGACGACCATGCCCAACGAATCGCCAACCAGCAGTACGTCGATGCCGGCGTTATCGAGTACCGCCGCGAAGCTCGCGTCGTACGCGGTCAGGCAGCTAATCTTTTCGCCGGCGCGTTTCATTGCCGCCAGATCGCTGATCGTCAACATTTTGGTGGTCTCGCCGTACAGGGTCATGAATCGATTTGGGTCAAACCGTCCGGCGGACAGCGGCTCATCAGTTCGGCCAGCGAGCCGAGACCGGGCACCGTCAAATCCGGTACTGAAAGCTCCGCCAGCGGATACAGGACAAAGGCACGCTTGGCCAATTCGGGATGCGGTACGATCAGATCCGGTTGTTCGATGATCTGGGCATCGTAGAGCAACAGATCCAGATCCAGGGTTCGAGCGCCCCAGCGCTGCCCACGCACCCGGCCATGGCGGTTTTCGATGGCTTGCAATTGGCGCAGTAAATCGATGGCCGGCAGCGCGGTGGCGATCCGCATTGCCGCGTTGACATACTCCGGCTGATCTTGCGGTCCAACCGGCAAACTGCGATACAAGGCCGAAAAACCCAGTTCGACAACCTCGGCTAGCTCGGCAATCTCGCCTCTGGCCTGCGTGACGTGAGCTACCGAGTCTTCCAGATTACTGCCCAGGCCGATATAGGCTTCCCTATAACCAACGGGTAGGCTCATTGCGAATTGGGTTGTTTGGAACGGGAGCGGTAGCGGCCTGTTTTTCTTGCCCTGGGTTTACCGCCGCCCTTGGGCGGTGCGGTCATCCGATGACGTTCGTCCTCGTCGGCCTCCTGAAAGCCCGTCCACCAGGCCACTAGTTCCGGATCGGCGCCACCGGTTTCGGCGCGCAACTGCAGAAAATCGTAGGCCGCGCGGAATTTGGGTTGTTCGAGCAAACGAAACGGCCGAGAACCTACGGTGCGAGTGAATTTCTGTTGCAAAAACCAGACGTCGCGGATCGACTGCGTGATGTGGCGCGGCATTGCGGTAATCTTGACTTGCCGCCCCAAAACCTCGTTGGCGGCGTTTTGATAAGCCAGCGTTTCGTTTTCGCCGTGGTCGATGCGTTGTTGGGCCGATACAGTCAGTGGTTCCCACAATAATGCGGCCAACAGAAAATACGGCGTCAGCGTCTTGCCGTCATTGAAACGCGCATCGGAATTTTCCAGCGCTCGGATCACGAATAAGCGGGGAAAATCCTGCTCCTGACTGGCCAGACAGCGATCGGTGTCGGGAAACAAAATCGCAAACAAGCCGTAATGGCGCAGCATTTCGAAGGTTTGCACACCGTAGCCGGCCAAAAACAGCTTCAACACTTCGTCGTACAAGCGGGCGGAAGGGATACTTTTTAGTAAATCCGTCAGTTCGTATATCGGCTGCTCGGTATCCGGATGCAAGCTGAAACTCAGCTTGACCGCGAAGCGCACCGCGCGCAGCATCCTCACCGGATCTTCCCGGTAGCGCTGCTGAGGGTCGCCAATTAGCTTCAAGACGCCGGCCGAGTGGTCACTCATGCCGCCGGTAAAGTCGACGACCGAAAAATCTCGGATATTATAGTAGAGCGCGTTGACGGTAAAATCCCGCCGCCAGACGTCTTCCTCCAACGTACCGAACACATTATCGCGCAGTAAGCGGCCATCTTCGTGAACGACTTGCTGATCGGGCGCCTCGGCCTCCGAGCCTCGGAACGTTGCCACTTCGATAATTTCCCGACCGAAAAACACGTGAGCCAACCGAAAGCGCCTGCCTATGATTCGGCAATTGCGAAAGATCTGCTTAACCTGCTCGGGGCTGGCGTTAGTCGCGACATCGAAGTCTTTCGGCTCCCGGCCTAAAAGCAAATCCCTGACGCATCCGCCAACCAAATAAGCTTCGAAATCGGCTTTTTTAAGCCGCAACAATACCTTCAACGCATTTTCGCTGATTTGCGCTCTGGAGATGCAATGTTCGGCTCGCGCGTATATTCTCGGGGCATTACTGGAATGCGGCGCGACTGGAGCCGCTTCGACAGCGGTGCCGGGCGGCGAGAAAATTCTTCTGAAAAAACTAAAAATGGCTCTATCCCTAAAGTTTTAAGTGGCGGCGGGTCGAAGGCTATCAAGCAGGATCGGAGCCGGCCGGGCACCTTTATCATAACACCGAGCCAGATTCATGCTCAATCGAGCGCTTTCTTTTACAATCCCTACCTTTATAGGTAGAATTCAGAGACTCGCCGAGTGGCGGCGATACTAAATAATATCGATGACTGTCCTCGTTGTCCGGGCTCCGGCGGCGGGCAATTTACTTCGGAGCGTGGAGCGTATGTTTAAGAAGATATTAAATGGTTTTATCGACCAACCCTTGTTCACCAGTTTGTTCGTGGCCGATTTCGCATTGCTGGTGTTTCACCGGCCGCCTTTCTTGTTTTCGCTGGTCATGCTGGGCTGTCTGGTCGGCATGAGCATGTACATGGGCCAGAAGCTGGCTTTGTTCGAAAAATAATTGCGTCACGATCTTTTTGAAACCGCCAAGCCCGGTGCCGCCAAAGCCGCGACACCGGGCTTTTTGCGTCGCATGGCCGCCGTGTTTTACGACGGATTCCTGTTGTTGGCCATCTGGTTTGTCGCAACCGCGCTGATTCTGCCGTTCAATGCCGGAGAAGCCTTTAACAGCGGCCAATATTTTTATCCGCTGTATTTGTTGGCCGTGGCGTTCGGTTTTTACGGTTGGTTTTGGACGCATGGCGGCCAGACGCTCGGCTTGAAGGCCTGGAAAATTCGAGTCGCGGACAAGGCCGGCGGCAAACTGGGATGGCGGCGGGCCGGCGTGCGCTTTATTGGCGGCCTGCTGTCATGGGCAATTTTTGGCTTGGGCTTTGCGTGGTGTTTGATCGACAAAGAAGGCTTGGCCTGGCACGACCGGCTATCCGGCACCCGCCTGTTTTTTCTGGACGGCCCGGGATAATGCCGAAACGGATGTGCTATATTCGCGCCTCACACCAATCCTAGTCCGGGAGTCCAGAATGAAAACTATAACAATAGCCCTGTCACTGTTTGGCGCATTGATCTCGGCCGCCGCTGATGCCGACGTGCAACTGCAAGATAACTCTAAACTCATCGGAAAATGGCAAGTTACCGCCGAAGCGCTCGCGCTGGACAGAGAAAGGAAACCCTTGCAGGTCACCTGGGAATTCCAAAAAGACGGTACCTTGATCACTACCGGCGAAGATGCGCGTAGCGGCATCGGCGAAATGACCATTCCGATTAAATACAGTATCGAAAACGGTGTGATCAAAAAACAAATCACGCCCGGCCGCGAAAAATACGAAGACTGTTCGGTCGTTGAACTGGACGGCAAGGATATGACGCTGAAATGTAAATTTCTCTATTTGTTCATGACCCACAAATAACCCAATGCCGCTTGGTGCGGAAACTTCCGCCCCAAGCGCCCGCCCACCGCTAGCTGACTCGCCACACCGCCAACGAAGCCACGCAAAACACCACGGCGCTCGGCAACATGGCCATTAGCATCGGATTCATGTCGTAAACCAAGCCAACATGACCGGCGATCCGGTCGAAGATGTTGAAAGTCATCCCGATCACGATACCTACCATCACCCTGGCACCGGTGCTGGTACCTCGGCCTATGCCGATCACGAACGGCGCCGACACCATCAGCATCACGAAGGTCACGAACGGGTTGATCAAACGACTCCAGAACGCCAGCTCGTAACTCTGCGACTTCTGACTGTTCTGTTTCAGAAAGTCGATGTACATAAATAAATCGTACAACGATAAATTATCCGAGTTGACGACCGCCACTTTCAGCAAATCCGAATCGATGCCCGAAGTCCAGGCCTGTTCAGGCTGGGCGCCGGCCAAAATTCGCGGTTGGCCGATTTCGGAATAGCGAACGTTTTCCAACTTCCATTGTTTGTTGCCTAGAAATTGGGCTCGCTCCGCTTGGGTGATTCGACTCACGTGGTGTTGGTCGTCGATGTCGTAAATCCGAATGTCGGCCAAGGTACCGTCATCTTGCAATCTACGGACATTGATGAAGCTGTCGCCCTCGCGCAGCCACATACCATATAAAGAGCGCATCACGACGCCGTCATGCAAGGCCGTGGTTTTCAAGACCTGCGCGGCCTTCTCGCAAGTCGGCGCGACGAATTCGCCCACCGCGACCGCGACGCTGACCAACACTAAGCCGGCCAACATGATGGAGCGGATGATCCAGGCGATCGACAAGCCGGCGGCGCGCATCGCGACGATTTCACGATCGTTCGCCATTGAGCCGACCACGAACAAGCTGCCGAGCAATGCCGACGACGGCACCAATTCGTAAAACACCCGAGGCGAGGTCAGGGTCAAAAACCACAGAATTTGTTTCAGGCCGTAATTGCCCTGGCCCAAATCTTTCAGTTCGTCGCTGAAGCTAAATAAATTAAACAACGTCAGCAACAGCAACACCGCAATCAACGAACCCTTGACGATTTCCTTGACGATATACCAAGTCAGAACATTGATCATGCCAGTTTCCCCCTTACGGTTTCCCACAGCCAGCGCCAGCCGTAGAGTCGAGCCAGCATTAGCAAACCGACCGTCAACAACAGGGCGTCCACCCAAAAATAGCCAAGCCAGCCCGGCACTTTGCCGCCGACCACCCAGCTATGATTGACCCGTTGCAAGTTGCCGTACACGAAATAAATGCCGAAAGCGACCATCATGCTCCCGTAAATACCACCGCGCGGCGAAAGCCGGGCCAGCGGCACGCCCAAGAATGCCAACAGGATGACGCCGGATGGCGTATTCAAGCGATCCTGCAATTCGGCGACATCGCGCGTCTCCCGAGACGACCACAAATCTTCGGTCGCTACCGCCTCTCGGCCCAACACCAGTTCGGTGGTTTTCTTTTCGACCAAGACCGCGTATTCGCCGAATTTTTCGATCGTGAAGTCCCGGTTACCGGGCTGGCCCATCACCCGCTCGCCGTTTTCCAGTATCAGGTATAGCCCGCCGGGTAAAAACGCCAAACGTCCGGTCTCGGCGTTGACGACGCCGGTGCGCTCGCCCTGCTTGTTTTGCACGAAGACCTTGTGCATCCGGCCGTCCTTGTCGACGTTCTCGGTGTAAAAGATCAACTCGCCGTCGCTGTATTCGCTGAAGCGGCCGGCTGAAATACCGCGAATATCGGCATCCTGCCTATCCTGGTGCATCAGCTTTTCGCTCATTGCCTCGGCCCAGGGCGCCGCGAGCATCGACAGCGCCACGCCAGCCAGACTTAGCGGCACGACCAACAGAAATACCGCGCGGTAAATCGTGAACACACTTCCGCCGGCGGAGGCGATCGCCGCCATCTCCTGTTCCCGGTACATCCGGCCCAACACCATCAGCACCGCCATGAACAGCGATGCGGGCAGGAAGGCATTGGCGGCCAACACGATTTTCAGACCCAACAAGGTCAATACCGTCTCGTTGGCGATGTTGCCCTCGATGGCCTGAGCCAACACCCGGATGAACTTGCGGCTGACGATAATGACCACCAGTACCGTCAACACGCCGCCGACCGTCAAAAACAACTCCTTGACGATCATTTTGTCCAGCACCGTCAATAGCCGAAACGGCCGGCCGGCACTGGGTAAAGCTCGCAAATTGCTCAACAACGCACTCCTGATTTTCTAAGGTATAATCCGGCGAACCCGGCCGCGCCTCGGCGATCCCCTTCAATCCAAGACACCCACGACCTATCGCAATGGACTATTTTATAGAAAGCGCTCCCCTAGACAAACTGCAAAGCGACTGCCTGCTGGTTGGCCTCTACGAAAACCAACAACTCGGCCCGGCCGCGACGGCGCTAGACCAACAATTCGGCGGGCTGCTCTCCAAACTAATCGGCCGGGGCGACATCAAGGGGAAAAACGCCGAAACACTGTTAATCAACCATTTGCCGGAAGGCGGTATTCAACGTCTCGTGTTGGTCGGTTTCGGCGAGCGCGGCAAAATCGGCCGCAAGCAGTTCCGTAAGGCGCTGATCGCCGCAGTCGGCGCGATCAAGGCTAGCAAGGTCAAGGCCGCGACCGCCGCGTTGCTGGACATCGACGTCGAAGCCGGCGACGTGCAATGGAAAGCCCGGCAAATCGTGGAACTGTTCGGCGACGGCGTTTACCAATACAGCGCGACAAAAAAGGTCGACGACAAGATTCCGTTGCAACAACTGGCCATCGTTGCCAGTGAAGCACAACGCGCCCAGGCCGAAGCCGGATTGCAACAAGGCGCGGCGATCGCGGCCGGCGTCGAATTGGCCAAATCGCTCGGCGACTTGCCGGGCAACGTCTGCACGCCGACTTATCTGGCCGAGCAGGCCTTGGCGTTGGCCGGCCAACACGACAAGCTGACCTGCCAAATTCTCGAAGAGCACGACATGGAAGCGCTGGGCATGGGCTCGTTCCTGGCCGTATCGCGCGGTAGCCGCCAGCCGGCCAAGCTGATTTGCCTGGACTATCAGGGCGGCGACAGTAGCTACAAGCCCATCGTGCTGGTCGGCAAGGGCCTGACTTTCGACGCCGGCGGCATTTCGCTGAAGCCCGGCCAAGGCATGGACGAAATGAAGTACGACATGTGCGGCGGGGCTAGTGTGTTAGGGATTCTGCGGGCGGTCACCCAATTGAATTTGCCGCTGAACATTGTTGGCCTGATCCCGTCCTCGGAAAACCTGCCGGACGGCGCCGCCAACAAACCGGGCGACATCTTGACCAGCATGTCCGGCAAAACCATCGAAGTGCTGAACACCGATGCCGAAGGCCGCTTGATTCTGTGCGACACGCTGACCTACGCCAAAAAATACAATCCCGACGTGGTGATCGACATGGCCACGCTGACCGGTGCCTGCATTGTCGCGCTGGGCCGGGTGCCAAGCGGCTTGTTCGGTAACGACGACAAACTGTGCAACGATCTGCTGGGCGCCAGCGAAACCGCCTGCGACATGCTCTGGCGCATGCCGATCTGGGAAGAATACCAGGAACAGCTTAAATCCAATTTTGCCGATCTGGCCAACATCGGCGGTCCAGACGGCGGCAGCATCACCGCGGCAGTGTTTCTGTCCAAATTCGCCGAGGATTTCCGCTGGGCTCATATCGACATCGCCGGTACCGCTTGGCGCACCGGTGCGAACAAAGGCGCGACCGGCCGACCGGTGCCGTTGCTGACTCAGTATTTGCTGAACCGGGCTGCGGCGTAAGTTCGTTTTGGGGAAAAATCAAACTCAGCCGCGATGGCGATCGCTGCTTCAAGCTCCCGGCCGAACCACGCCTACGACATGACAGAACTCGGCTACTCGCCCGCTGCGCCTGAAGTCAGCTTTTACGTGCTGAGCTCGCACGATTTGGAGCAACGCCACGAATTCGCCTGCAAGCTGATCGAAAAGATCTACCGTAGCGGCCGGTTTTGTTATGTACTCACCGATTCCGCCGAACAGGCCGAGCTGATGGACAAACACTTGTGGACGTTTCGGCCCGGTAGTTTCGTGCCCCATCAACGCTATTCGGGCACGCTGCCCAGCCACCCCGGCACGATTCTAATCGGCGTCGGCGATATTCCGGAAAACTGGCGCGGTGTCATTGTCAACCTGTCCGCCGACTTTCCGCCCACCTCACCACCGACCGAGCGGATACTCGAGATCCTGGATAACAGTGAAGCCAGCAAACAAGCCGGTCGCCAGCGCTATCGGCGGTATCAACAGCTCGGATTGACGATTCAGACCCATAAGATGTGAGATTTTCGAGGCGGCGCGCGCCATTGCGCGGATCGGCGAATGTTGCGTGATTTGCCGATCCGAAGCAGTAACCGTCGTCTCCTTGGATTTTACGGTGAGATTCCGCCAGTCGGCTCGCCGGCTCCTACTTGAGCTTTCGGCGACTTTTTGGCCGCTTTGCGCTGTTCGGCGCGGGCCAAGCAACTCAGACGCTCGCCGTCGTCGGCGACGCTCCAGCCGCAAATTTCCGACAAACTCCGGAAGCATCCCAAGCAAACATCCTCGTCGTCCAGACAACAATTGCGCACGCAGGGCGAAGCCACCCGATCCAGCCCACTCATCGCGCCTCCTCCTCGGCGAAAAACCGCCGCGCATCGACCACATCCAATTCAATTTGCGCTTTCAAGGCTGCCAACGACACAAAGCGGGTTTCGTCACGCAATTTGCGTTTGAAATGAACTTCCACGTAATGGCCGTAAATATCTTGATTGAAATCGAATAAATGCGTTTCCAAGACCACTTTGGCGCCGCCGTCGACGGTAGGACGCGTGCCGACGTTGGCAACCCCAGGATATTCGTTACCGTCCAGACCGCTCATCGTCACGGCGTACACACCGACTATCGGGGTATTTTTGCGAAACATCCGTACATTGGCGGTCGGAAAACCCAGTTCGCGACCGCGTTTGTCGCCGTGCGCTACCCGTCCGCACACCGAAAAGTCGCGGCCCAACATGGTTCGAGCCAACGCCAGTTGGCCTTCGCTGAGCGCGTCGCGAATTAACGTACTGCTGACCCGCAAACTATCGACTTCGAAGGAATGGCTGTCTTCGACCGCGAAACCGTACTGTTCGCCGAAATGCTGCAGCATCGCAAAATTGCCGCGCCTGGCCTTGCCGAAATGAAAATCGTCGCCGACCACCAAATGTTTGACGCGCAGGCGTTCGACCAGAATGTCACGGATGAAATGTTCGGCATCGCAATCCGCCAGAGTCCGATTGAAAGGCAGCACCAACAGTTCGTCTATCGGCAGTTTGGCGAATTGAATGGCTTTTTCCCGTAAGCGGGTCAACCGGGACGGGGCGTGATCGCCTAGAAAATATTCCAGCGGCTGGGGTTCGAACACCATCGCCACGGTCGGCAGATGCAGACGGCGACCATGCTCGGCCAAGGTTTCGATGACGCGGCGGTGGCCAAGGTGCAGTCCGTCGAAATTGCCTATCGTCAATGCGCAACCGTCGCGCAACGGCTCCAGATGGTGCAGGCCTCTGATCAATCGCATGGCTGTGTCGGGTTAAAAGTGCCGATTCTATCAGCAAGCGCCGACCCCGGCCTATCGTCATTTATAATGAGCGCCCGACCGAGTTTTCGCCTTCGTTGTTTATGCCCGCATGATAGATACCTTGTATATCGAAGCCGCCGTCGCCGGGCATTCCCGCACGGCGGCGATACGCGCCCGCTTTCCGCGAGCGCGCGTAGTGGAGTGCGCGCGCTACGGCGAAGTCTTCAATCCCAGGGCGCAGAATTTTCGCTTGCAAAAGCAAAGGCCGGCGTTGATCCTGGCCGAGAAATACCGGAAATTCGCGTTGCCGGCGCCGGCGGGTTACGGCATCGGCGGGACACGTAATTACTACTTCTCGCATATGCTCAATTGCCTGTACGACTGCCGCTACTGCTTTTTACAAGGCATGTACCAGTCGGCCAATTACGTGTTGTTCGTCAATTTCGAGGATTTTCAGCGTGAAATCGACCAAATTTGCGCGGAAACGCCCAACGAGGCCGTCTATTTTTTCTCGGGCTACGATTGCGACAGCCTGGCCCTGGAACCGATCACCGGTTTCGCCGAGCAGTTCCTGCCGTTTTTCGAGACGCTGCCCAATGCCTGGCTGGAGTTACGTACCAAGAGCACCCAAATTCGCAGCCTGTTGACGCGCCGGCCATGGCCGCGTTGCGTCGTGGCATTTAGCTTGGCGCCGGACGCGGTGGCCGAACAAGTCGAAGCCAAGGCGCCAGCCGTCGCCAAGCGCTTGGAAGCGGCTACCAAGTTGCAGCAACAGGGCTGGCCCATCGGTTTGCGTTTCGATCCGTTGATATACCAACACGACTATCGCGAGCAATACCGGGCATTGTTCCAGCAAGTCTTCGCGACCCTGGATGCCGAAACCTTGCACTCTGTCAGCCTCGGTACCTTCCGCCTACCCGAGGCGTATTACAAGAAGATGCATAAGCTCTATCCGGACGAGCGCCTGTTTGCCAGTCCGTTGCAAACCTCGGCCGGCCTGGTCTCGTATCGCGCCGACCTGGAACAATCGATGATCGCCGACTGTAGCGAAATGTTACGGCAATACCTAGACGAAGCCCAGTTGTTCCGGTGCATGCCGTGAGCCGCGCAATCCTGGTCACCGGCGCGAGTTCGGGCATCGGCCGCGCCATCGCCCGGCGTCTGTTACAACTAGGCCATCGCGTGATCGGCACGTCCCGCGATAGCCGTCGTTTCGAGCGGGTCCATCCGCGTTTTTATCCGATGGCGCTGGATTTGGCGGATTTGTCCGCTATCGCGCCGTTCGCGAAGCGTTTGCAGCAGGACTTTCCGGATCTCGACGCGGTGGTGTTCGCGGCCGGTTACGGCCGGTTCGGCGCGCTCGAGCAACATTCACAGGCGCAGATCGAGCAGCTGATAACCGTCAACTTCACCGCTCAAGCTTGTTTGACGCGGGCGCTGCTGCCCCAACTCAAGCAACAAGCTCGCGCCAACCTGCTCTACATCGGCTCGGAAGCCGCGCTGAAAGGTAGCCGTAACGGTAGCATCTATTGCGCCAGCAAGTTTGCGTTACGCGGTTTTAGTCAGGCGTTACGCGAGGAATGCGGCAAGAGCGGCGTTCGGGTATCCTTGATCAACCCCGGCATGGTCGATACCGCGTTTTTCGAAACCTTGCACTTCGCACCGGGCAAGCAAGCGGGGCAAGCCTTAAGTGCCGACGATGTCGCCGACGCCGCGCTCTACATATTGCAAGCCGGCCCGCACCTAGTGATCGACGAAATCAACCTCGGCCCGGCCTGCAAGGTCGTCGACTTTAAGAAGCCACCCCATCAGCCCTGAGTCATGCTTTCCAAACTAATCGTTTACGCCGCGTATTTTCTGAAGTCGGCCGAAGGCTACCGGCGCAGCAAACAATTCTTCTACCAGCTATTGGAAGAACCGCATAGCCCGCGTAAACGACGCTTCGACAGCATCATGATCGGCCTGATTGTGTTGAGCGTGATCTTTTTGCTGTATCGGATCGAACATCAGGCCAGCACCATGGGCGGCTATTTCGAGCAGGCAATCCTGGCGGTATTCATTACCGAGTACTTGCTACGCGGTTGGATTTATTCGGATTCCTACAAAATCATCATCGAAGAATACGAAAAAGCCCTTTATTTGAATTTGCCGTTCAATTTGCCGGCGGCCGGCAAGCGCATACTCGCGAAGGAACTGGAATACATGAGTTCGGCGTTCGCGGTGATCGACATTTTGGCGATTTTGCCCAGCTATCGACCGCTGGACATCTTGCGCATTTTCATCGTATTCCGCTTGTTCAAGCTGTTCCGCTATTCGGATAGTGCCAAATTGTTTGCCAACGTGCTGGCCAGCCGGCGTTACGAGCTGACTACCTTGCTGATTTTCAGCGGTTTCTTGCTGTTCATCGCCAGCGTGGCGATTTATATGTTCGAATACCAGGTGGCGAGCGGCAGCATCAAAACCATGTTCGACGCCTTCTATTGGTCCGTCGTGACCTTGGCGACGGTCGGTTACGGCGACATCACCCCGCAAACCACCGGCGGACGCTGGGTCGCGGTGTTTCTGATCCTAACCAGCATTGGCGTGTTGTCGTTTTTTACATCGATTCTGATCGCCGCCTTCGCCGAAAAAATGCTGTCGCTGCGCGAAAGTCGCGCCTATGCCGAACTGGACCGCTACCAAAATTTCATCATCATTTGCGGCTTCGGCCGGGTCGGGCAAGAAATCGCCCGCCATCTGCATCGGGAGCAGCAGCCCTTCATCGTTATCGACCGCAAGGAGGTTAACGTCGTCCAGGCCAAAAACCTGGGATATCTGGCGGTGCAAAACGATGCCAGCAAAAACGAAGTGTTACTGAACGCCGGCATCAATCGCGGCGCCACCGCGATTTTGTGCATCACCGGCGACGACGTCGTCAACGTTTACATCACCCTGACCGGCCGGCACTTGAATAAAAATGTGCGGATTATTTCCCGCGCCAACCGCCACGAAAACGTCAACAAACTCTACCAAGCCGGCGCGGACAACGTGATTCGGCCCTTCGAGGTCGCCGGGTTGCTGGCCGCCGAGTTCGTCGGCCAGCCGGTGGCCTTCGAGGCGATTTCCGGGATTCTGCAAAACCAGACCGAAATTACGATGGAAACCGTTTTGGTCACCGAAAACTCGCCGCTAGACAACCGTCGCATCGGCCAGTTGGACCTGAAGCAAAACAAGCTGACGCTGCTGGGCGTGATCAGCGACAATCCCATCCATTTCAAGCACAAGAACAAGTACCAGGTGAAACAACAGCATTTTTACTTCAATCCCGAAGAAAAATTCATCCTGCGCCATGGCGATTTGTTGGTGTTGCTGGGGCGGAAATACGGGATCGATCATTTTCGCGATCAGGTCGAGCAGCGCCGCTTGTGGAATAGGACGTCGCCATGAAAAAGGTCGCCGTATTCGGCTACAACCGCCTGTCGTTCGAGGCCATCAGCCGCCTGGATCGCGAGCACCACGACATCCTGGTTATCGACCATCGGCCGCTGCATACCGCGATGGCCGCTGAAAACGGCTTCGAATCGGCCACGATCGATTTTCGTAGCGACGAGGAATTGAAATCGATAGGCATCGGTCGGGATATCGACATCCTGTTTTGTTTTTTCGACGACGACTCCGAAAACGTGTTTCTGACCTTGTCGGCGCGAGCGATGGACAAGAAACTGGTCATCATCGCCATCGTCGACAGCCCGGAATCGGCGGAAAAACTGCTGGCGGCCGGCGCCAACAAAATCATCGATCCCTACGAAATTTGCGGCCGCAAGATTCACGACATGCTGAAACGGCCCGACATTACCGATATTTTCGACCACACCGTATTCGGCCGCCACGATTTGCGGATGGCGGAAATCGCGATTCCTCAAACCAGCTATTTACAAGGCCGCACGGTCGAGCAACTGGAGCTGGGGACGCAATACAATTTGATACTGATCGGCATCGTCGATCAACAGGCCGGCGATCAGTTGCAGTTTGTCAGCGAACAAACCGAACGCCGCTTGAACGCCGGCGACATTCTGGTCATTCTGGGGCCGACTCGGGAAATTCGGGCTTTTAAAAAAGATGTCGAAGACGAGTTTTGCGATATTTAGCGGAATGCTCGGACCCGATAAGCCATCGCAGCGCGAAGTTGTTAACATGTCGCGGATGGTTAGCGCGGTTCGAAAGCCTCCGCTTCGAACCGATTTTTCATACTCCAAATTTAGCCCTCATTCGTTATGATCAGCTCGCTTTTTGATTATTTCAGTCCGCGCGCGCGGTTCTTTATCGGTTTTATGGCCTGCGCCGGTTTGCTGGCCGTCGGTGCCTATTTGCAATTCGTCGAAGAGCTGGAGCCCTGTCCGCTATGTATTTCGCAGCGCTTGGCCATACTGGCCACCGGCTTGATTTTCCTGGCGGCGGGCCTGCACAACCGCGGCCGTAAGATCTATGCGGTTTTGGCCGCCGCCGCCGCATTGATCGGCGCCAGCGTTTCCGCCCGTCACGTGTGGTTGCAGCATTTGCCGCCGGAGGAGGTACCGGAATGCAGCCCCGGCCTGGAATACGTATTTCAGAATTTCCCGTTGGCCGACACCATCAAATTGATGTTGAGCGGCACCGGCGAATGCGCCAAGATCGACTGGACCTTACTGGGATTGAGCATACCGGCCTGGACCTTGTTTGCTTTCCTGTTGCTGGCGACCTGGGCCGGGCTGCTATGGGGCGATTCGGCGCCGCGCATTAGCAAATAAGCATTGTCGAATATCGGACAGGGTTTCCTTCTCCAAGCTGTGTTATTTCCCTCAGTTTTGTAACAAGTTATGCACAAAAACGGAGCAAACGCCCGAAGCCTCGCCGCCTAGACGGAAAACGATGGAGCCTGCCGAAGATTGATTTCAAGTCATTGATAAATAAAGATAAATTACATTGGCTCAAATTTACGCAATTTAACAAATCTGTAATTAAATCCGACACTAAGCGGTCCGTATTCGCCTCCATCCACAGAGTTATCCACAGGTTTTGTGGGTAACTTAAATTCCTTAGCCGACATAATCACTTAGCGATGCAACATCGAAAACAACTCATCAAAAATGGCTAAATGCGATGCCGCCGACAGTTTGATTTTAAAAATTGCGGTGCCGGTTCCGTTGGACAGATTGTTCGATTACCGACCTTCCGAACTCGGCAATTCGGCGGAATTTCAGCGTGGCGCCAGGGTTTTGGTGCCGTTCGGCAAGCGTCAATGCGTCGGCGTCGTCATGGGTAGCGCCAACGGCTCGACGCTAGCCAGTCGCTCGATTAAGCCGGTCATCGAGCTACTGGACGACACCCCGTTGTTGTCGGCTCTCGATTTGCAGTTGCTGGAATGGGCTGCCCGCTACTACCACCATCCGATCGGTGAAGTAGTGGCAACGGCATTTCCGACCGCGTTACGCCAAGGTTTGCCGGCCACATTGCAGTGCGAGCGTTATTTCGCGCCGACCGCGGCCGGCCGGGCGCCTGATGTCGATTTGGGACGCGCCACTCGGCAAAAAGATTTGCTGCGACGAATGCTCAGCCGCGAACCGGCTTGGTCGGCGGCCGAATTGGCCGGACACAAGCCGGCCCTGCGGGCGTTGATCGACAAAGGTTTGGTCGAGCCGCGAATGCCGGACCCGTCGGATGGTCCGGTCGTGCTCGGTGCCGCGCTGGCCGCCAATCCGGACCAGCTAGCCGCGATCGACGCGGTCGGCGCCGACCTGGACCGGTTCGCGGTGCATTTGTTGGAGGGGGTGACCGGCAGCGGCAAGACCGAAGTCTACATGCAGATCATCGCCCGAACCCTGGCTTTGGGGCGGCAAGTCTTGGTATTGCTGCCTGAAATCAATCTGACGCCGCAATTGGAACAGCGGTTTCGGCAGCGCTTCGGGGTGGGGATCGAAACCTTTCACTCGAATCTGACCGACCGGCAACGCCAACAAGCCTGGCTGAGTATGCGCGCCGGCGTGGCGCGGATACTGCTCGGCACTCGATCCGCGCTGTTTACGCCGCTTCGGGAACCCGGCCTGATCGTGTTGGACGAGGAACACGACGGCTCCTTCAAACAACAGGACGGGTTTCGATTTTCGGCGCGCGATGTCGCGATCACCAGAGCCAAGCTGCTGAATATTCCGGTGGTGATGGGTTCGGCGACGCCGTCGCTGGAGAGTCTGGCCAATGTGGCCCAGGGCCGCTACCGTCTGTCGCACTTGCCGCACCGAGCCGGCAACGCCAAGCCGCCGGCATTTCAGGTGTTGGACATTCGCGGCAAGAAGCTGCAAGCCGGTCTGTCGGAGCCATTGGTAACGGCGATCGGCGCGGAACTCGCCGAAGGCCGGCAAGTGCTGCTGTTTCTAAACCGGCGCGGTTATGCGCCGGTGCAAATCTGCCACGATTGCGGTTGGGTATCGCGCTGTCACCGTTGCGACGCCAATCTGGTCATCCACGCCGGCATACACAAATTGCGCTGCCATCATTGCGGCTACGAGCAAGCCTTGCCGCGGCAGTGTCCGGCCTGCGGCGTCGGCGAGTTGCAGGCACTCGGCCTGGGCACCGAACGCATCGAAGAAACGCTGAAGGAGTTGTTCGCCGGCCACCGCATCGTCCGCCTGGACCGCGACACCACGCAGTGCAAGGGCGCGCTCGAAGGCTATTTGCAGCAAATTCATCGCGGCGATGCCGACATCGTGCTCGGCACGCAAATGCTCGCCAAGGGCCACCACTTCCCGAACGTGACCTTGGTGGCCATCCTGGATATCGACAGCGGTCTGTTCAGCATCGATTTTCGCGGCGGCGAGAAGTTAGCGCAATTGATCGTACAAGTCGCCGGCCGAGCCGGCCGGGCCGAATTGCCCGGCCGGGTGATCCTACAAACCCGCCATCCGAGACACGCGCTGCTGCATAGCTTGCTGAGCCGCGGCTATCGGGCGTTCGCCGAAGCCGAGCTCGGCGAACGCCGCGCCGCGGGGCTGCCGCCATTCGGCTATCAAGCCCTGCTGCGGGCGCAAGCCGGTAACGCCGGCGCACCGCCGCAATTTTTGCGGGCGGCTATTCAATGTTTGACCGACTTTACGCCGTCCGACGTGCAAGTGCTCGGCCCGGTTAGCGCGCCTATGGTCAGACGCGCCGGGGTATACCGTTACCAAATACTACTGCAAAGCGATAAGCGCCCGGCTTTGCAGCGGCTATTGGATTTTTGGGTCCCCCGCCTCGCCGACTTGCGCGAGGCCAGATCGGTACGTTGGTCGCTGGATGTCGATCCGCTGGACTTGTATTAACCATCCGCTATCGATTCACTGCGATCGCCCGGCAAAAAGCCGCCGGTAAGTGAAGGGTTTTATGGGATAATTCGCCGCTTTTTCGCGGCTCGAGGTCGCGGCAAAAAACCAGGGGTATTCGCCAGGCCGACACTTCGGGCTCACCGAACGCCCCGCCCGGAAGATTGCGGTCTATGGCGGCGGGACTAGCACCCCACCCCAATCCGAATGGCAATCACATAATTAAAATAACGAAAGGGGGTACTTTTCAATGTGTTGGAGCGGAGAAGCGTCGGGCGTATTAGCCGCCGCCGGTTTGACCACCGCCGTTTACGTGGCGTACAAAGGCGAGTCCAAGGAACTTTGGATTCCGTTGACTTATTTCGCGTTGATGGAACTGTTGCAGGCGGCAACCTATGTGTACATCAATCTATGCGACAACCCGAACAATCAGATACTGACGCTGCTCGGCTACGTGCATATTGCCTTTCAGCCGTTTTTCGTGAATATGGTGGCGATGTATTTCATTCCGGAAAGCGTCAAGCTCAAAATCAGGACTACCGTCTATACGCTGTGCGCGATCAGCTCGCTGGCGATGTTGATTAAAATGTATCCGTTCGCATGGGCCGGCAACTGCGTGGAAGGCGTCGAAGGCTTCTGCGGCGCGCAAACCTGTTCGGTGTCGGGTGCCTGGCATATCGCCTGGAAAATGCCGTTGAACGGCTTGATGTCCAATCCGGTCGAGTGGCTGTTCGGCTTCAACTGGGGCCTGCATGCGTTTTCCTATATTTTGGCGGCGTTTTATCTGCCCATCATTTATGGTTCCTGGCGTTTCGTCGGTTTTCACTATTTGATCGGACCGTGGATATCGGACGTCACCACCGACGATCCGAACGAATATTGCGCGGTCTGGTGTTTGTTTTCGATCGCGCTGTGCGTGTCGGTCATCAAAACCCCGATCCGCAAGTATTTGCACGTCAAGAAATGGCCGTTTTACCACCGCGAAGTGGGCGATAGCCTCTAGCATTAAACGCCTGGAATCCGAGGGCCGACCCTCGCCCATGGGCCTTGCCGGCCGCTGTCGGCGAGGCCGGGGTCCGGGGCAAACCCTTAGTCCACCGTTCGCCACGAGGATGCGATGACGATCAATAAACCCGCGATTCTGGAAGCCTTCCACTTCCGCCACGCCTGCAAGGAATTCGATGCCGAGCGCAAAATCGCCGGCGCGGACTTCGACTTCATACTGGAAACCGCTAGGCTGTCGCCGTGTTCGTTCGGCCTGGAGCCCTGGAAGTTTCTGGTGATTCAGACCCCGACATTGCGCGAGAAACTGCGTCCGCACATCTGGGGCGGTCAAAAACAGTTGCCGACCGCCAGCCACCTGATCTTGACGCTGTGCCGCAAAAGCCGAGACCTGCGCTACGACAGCGACTATGTGCAAGGTTTCATGCGCGAGGTTCAGCATTACCCGGAAGACGCCGCCCAAACCCGCACCCAAGTACTGGAAAAATTTCAAAAGCACGACTTCGCGCTGCTGGAATCGGAACGCGCCATCAACGACTGGGCCGGCAAGCAGACCTATATTCCGCTGGCCAATATGATGACGGCGGCAGCCCTAATCGGCATAGACTCCTGTCCGATCGAAGGCTTCGAGCGCAACAGTTTGGAACAGGCTCTGGCCGCCGAGATCGGCATCGACCTCGAACAATGGAGCGTCGCTTATCTGGTGGCTTTCGGTTACCGGAAAAACCCGCCGGCTCGCCCGAAAACCCGCCAGGAAGCCAGCGCGGTCATCGAATGGCGCTAGGTGCAGCGAACCTTACGACTCAGTCGATTCCAGCCTGGCGTGCTTGTCGATCAGGTAAATCCAACCCTGTTGCTCGTCGACCTTGATCGCCGTCAGACTCTTATCCAGACAAATTTCGCTCAACGATCGTCCGCTCACCGGATCGTAACAAATCCCGTGCATCGAGCATTGCAGATAACGGCCGGTGGGATCGAACACGCCGTCGCGTTCGCAATCCAGCGTCCTCGGCATATGGGCGCAATGATTCAAATAGCCGAACACCGTGCCGTTAAAACGCACCACCAAGGCCGGTTCGGGCGCTCCCCGGTATAGCACCGAAAAGCACCACTTACCCAGCTCGGCTAACTGATCGCTTCGGCAAATCGGGACGGGATGGCTCTTACTCATCAGAACGGCTCCTCGGAAAGGGCAAACGGGTCACTGGCGACCGATGATACGACACGATGACCGAACGCGCGACGGATTTACCGCAGTCGAGCGTATCCGCCGAGAGTAACGGGCCACGACAACCGACGTCAGGCTAACCTTAGGCAGATAAGCGCAGCCCGCGTTTACATGCTGATCTGATTTTTTTGCGCCGTCGGAGCGCCCATTTCCGCGTCCCGCCGGCGGATCTAGCCAGACTGTTGTAGGTCGGCCCAATCCCGCGTGGTCCAGCATCGTCGAGTGCCGAAAACCGGACGCCCAACCCGATATGCCCCGGTTTCCGGCCTCGCTCGCCGGTCTTTTCGTTCAATCCCGAACGCGGACTGCCCAGACCGGCATAGGAAAACATCAGGTCGTGAAAATTCGACGGGCGGTAGTTGTGGAATAAACCGCCGACCGCAAATAGCAAGCTCTATAATCACGCTTGATTCAGGAACCCTTCCGTGGGATCGTCATCCCATTTCACCGAGCCGCTTCAATATTCCTTCCGTGTCACCCGCCCACTTCCAACAACAACTCTTCGCATGGTTCGACCTACATGGCCGCAGGGATTTACCTTGGCAACAAGACATCAATCCCTACCGGGTTTGGGTGTCGGAGATCATGTTGCAGCAGACTCAAGTAGCCAGCGTGATCGGCTATTTCCAGCGCTTCATGGACCGATTCCCGACCATTCGGCATTTGGCGGACGCGGAACTGGACGATGTGTTGCAGCATTGGGCCGGACTGGGTTATTACGCCCGTGCCCGCAATCTGCACAAGACCGCGCGCCTGGTCGCGGCGAACGGCGGCGAGTTTCCGCAAACCGTCGAAGCGCTGAGCGCCTTGCCCGGCATCGGCCGCTCGACGGCCGGCGCGATACTCAGCATTGCCGGCGGGCAAAGCCAACCGATATTGGACGGCAACGTCAAACGGGTATTGACGCGCTTTCACGCGATCCATGGCTGGCCGGGCGAGACCAGGGTCGCGGCCCAACTCTGGCAGCTCGCGGAGACCTACACGCCGAAACACCGAACCGCCGACTATACCCAGGCGATGATGGATTTGGGCTCGACGTTGTGTACCCGCGCCAAGCCGCTGTGCGAGATTTGCCCGGTCCAGGCCGGATGCGAGGCCAAACATCGGGGACTGGTTCGGCAATTGCCGGCAGCCAAACCGCGTAAGGCTTTGCCGGTCAAACAATGTTATATGCTGCTGTTGACCGCGCGCGACGGTGCGATCTTGCTGGAAAAGCGTCCGCCAACCGGTATCTGGGGCGGCTTGTGGAGTTTGCCGGAGTTTCCGGATCGGCCGAGCGCCGAGGCGTGGTGTCGCGAACGCGGCTATCGTTTGGCGGCCGTCGCGGCCTTAGCGCAACGCCGCCATACCTTTTCGCATTATCACCTGGACTACACGCCGTTATTGGCCAGCTTGGCGGAAGTCGCCGCGATCGCCGACCCCGCGACTTTTGCCTGGCAAGCCCCGGAGGCCTGGGCCGCCCTGGGTTTGCCGACACCGATCAAACAGCTGTTGGCGCAAATGCCCGAATCGGACGGCGCGGTTATTTCCCCCGGTCCGCGCCTCCTTTAGGCGCTGGCGGCCAACGGATACGCGATCAGGCTTGCGCCGCCCGCCGATTCAACCAGCTCAACCACCGAGCGTAGCCGCGCGCCAAGCTCATTTTCAAATCGTCCAGATAGCAATAGGCCACCGGAATCACCAATAGGCTGAGCAGCGTCGACGTGACCAAGCCGCCGATCACCGCGATCGCCATCGGACTGCGAAACGAGGCGTCGGCGGCACCCATGCCCAACGCGATCGGCAGCATGCCGGCGCCCATCGCGATCGTCGTCATCACGATGGGCCTAGCCCGCTTGCGGCAGGCGTCCAGCAGCGCTTCGCCGCGGCTCAGGCCATGCTCGCGGCGAGCGACGATGGCGTATTCCACCAGCAGAATGGAGTTTTTGGTGGCGATGCCCATCAGCATCACCAGGCCGATCAGCGACGGCATCGAAAAAGCCTTGCCGGCGATTAGCAAAGCGACGAAGCCACCGCCGAACGACAGCGGCAGCGCGGTCAAAATCGTGATGGGTTGGATGAAGTCCTTAAACAGCAATACCAACACCACGAAGATGCACAACACGCCGGTCAACATCGCCGAACCGAAACTGCCGAACAACTCCTCCATCATTTCGGCATCGCCGATGCTGAGCAAGCGCACGCCGGCCGGCAGGTGGCGGATGCTGGGCAACTGATGCGCGGCATTGGCGACGTCGCCGAGCGGTTGGCCGTTGAGTTCGATTTCGAAATTGACGTTGCGGGCGCGGTCGTAGCGGTCGATCAGTGCCGGGCCGCTGGACAGCTCCAGCTTGGCGACCTGGCCGACCAGCACCGAACCGGCGTTGGGCTTGTTGGACGGCACCGTCAAACGTTCCAGCACCGCCAAATCCTGGCGGCCGGCACTCGCCAGTTTGACGACGATCGGCACTTGCCGCTGGCTCAGGTTGAGTTTGGGCAGCGACCAGTCGTAGTCGCCTATCGTCGCGATGCGCAGGGTTTCGGCCAACGCGGCGGTGGTGACGCCCAGATCGGCGGCGCGGGCGAAGTCGGGACGCACCGCGATTTCCGGGCGGATCAAGGCCGCGCTGGAGGCGATGCTGCCCAGGCCGGGTATCGTGCGCAAATCGCGTTCCACGTCGCCGGCGGCCTTGCTCAAGGCCTGCGGATCGTCGCCACTCAACACCAGCACGTATTTTTCGCCGGACGCGCCCAAGCCGACCTTGGTACGCACGCCGGGCAAACGTTGCAGCGCGATCCGAATGTCGTTTTCTATCGTTTGCTTGCGCACCGGCCGGTCGCGGCGGGCGGCCAGAGTGATGGTCAGCGTCGCCTTGCGCACCTCGCTGGTACCCATGCTCATTACCATCGGGTCGCTACCGGCCGCGCCGGCGCCTATCGTGGTGTAGACGCTTTTGACGTAAGGCACCGCCGCCACCAATTGCCGGGCCTGTTCGGCCGAGGCGCGGGTTTGCGCCAGCGTCGCGCCGGGCGACAGCTCGACGAAGACCTGGGTTTGCGGATTGTCGTCGGCCGGGATGAAGCCGGTCGGCAACAGCGGAATCAACATCAGCGAGCCGATGAAAAACGCCAGCGCGCCGGCCATCGTCACAATGCGGTGGCGCAAGCACCAGGCCGCCATGTTCATGTAAGTCCGCATCAGCCAACCTTCGGGCGCCGCGACGTGTTCGCGATCCTTCAACAGATAAGCCGACATCATCGGCGTCAACATCCGGGCCACAATCAGCGAGGCGATGATGGCCAGCGCGGCGGTCCAGCCGAATTGTTTGAAAAAACGTCCCGGCACCCCGCTCATAAACGCGGTCGGCAGAAACACCGCCACCAACGCGAACGTGGTGGCGACGACGGCCAGGCCTATTTCGTCGGCCGCTTCCAGCGCCGCTTGATAGGGCGTCTTGCCCATGCGCTGGTGACGGACGATGTTTTCGACTTCGACGATCGCGTCGTCGACCAGAATGCCGATCACCAGCGACAGCGCCAGCAAGGTAATCACGTTCAACGAAAAACCCAGCAAGTACATACCGAGAAACGACGGAATCACCGATAGCGGCAACGCCACCGCCGAGACGAAGGTAGCGCGCCAGTCTCGCAAAAACAGCCAGACCACGATGACCGCCAGCAGCGCGCCTTCGTAGATCATCGTCATCGAGCCTTGAAATTCCTCGGCGACCGGCTCGACGAAATTGAAGGCTTCGGTGAATTGCACGTCCGGATAGCTTAGTTTCAAGTCCGCCAGCGCCCGTTGCACGCCGGCACCGACTTCGACCTCGCTGGCGCCTCGGCTGCGGGTGACCTCAAAGCCGACCACCGGCCGGCCGTCCAGCAAGGCCAGCGCGCGCGGTTCGGCAACCGAATCGTTCAGGTCGGCGACTTGATCCAGCCGGATGCGGCGGCCGTCGGGCAAGGCCAGTTGCAGCGGCCGTAATTCCTCGACCGACGCGACTTTCGCCAGCGTGCGCAAGGGCTGCTCGCCGCTGCCAAGATCGGTGCGACCGCCGGCGCTTTCCTGCTGCACCTGGCGCAGTTGCCGGGAAATGTCGGCGGCGCTGACGCCCAGCGCCTGTAGTTTGACCGGGTCCAACGCGATGCCGATTTCCCGGCTGACGCCGCCGACTCGGGTCACCGCGCCGACGCCGCGCACCGCCAGCAGGCGCTTGGCGACGGTGTCCTCGACGAACCAGGACAGCGCTTCGTCGTCGCGTTTGTCGGAGGACACGGTCAGCGCCAGTATCGGCGCGCCGGCCAGATCCAATTTGGTAACGACCGGCTCGCGCAAGTCGGCCGGCAAATCGGCGCGCACCTTGGAGACCGCCGAGCGCACATCGTCCACCGCTTCCTGCACCGGTTTTTCCAGACGAAATTCGGCGTTGATCACCACGTTGCCGTCGTAGATCTTGGTGTAGAGGTGCTTAAGGCCTTGCAGCGTGGCCAGCGAGTTTTCCAGCTTGCGGGCCACGTCGGTTTCCAATTGGGCCGGCGACGCGCCGGGCAGATTGGCGGTCAAGGTCACGGTCGGCAAGTCCAGATCGGGAAAGTTCTGGACTTTCATCGCCTTGAAGCCTTGTAAACCGCCGAAACCCAGCAGCACGAACAGCATCAGGGCCGGAATCGGATTGCGGATGCACCAAGCGGAGACGTTCATTTCGGCACCACCCGCACCAGATCGCCGTCGGCCAGGAAGGACACGCCGCCGGCCACCAGCTGGTCGCCGGTGCTGATGCCGGCCAGTACTTCCAGATCGTCGCCGCTGCGCCGGCCGAGTTGAACCTTGACCAGGGCCACCTTGGCCAAGTCTCCCTGGCGCTCGCCGAGCTTGAACACGTAGCTGAAACCTTCGCGCAAGGACACCGCGGTTTGCGGCACGATCAGCGCGGGACTGGCGCCCAGGGCAAATTCGCCCCTGGCGAACATACCGGCTCGCAGGCCTTGGCGGACGGCATCCGGCAGGTCAACGTAGACCAGACCGTTGCGGCTTTGCGGGTCCAGAGTTGGCGCCAACTGACGGACTTTGCCGGGCGTCCGGCCGACATTGGGCACCTCGACCGTCACTTCCAGTCCCGGCCGCAATTTGGCAATTTCGGCGGCGGTGACTTCGGCGCGCCATTCCAGGCGGCTCTGCCGAATCAAGCGAAATAATTCCTGGCCGGCCGAAGCCACCGCGCCCAAGGTCGCGTTGCGCGCCGAAATCACGCCATCGTCGCTGGCGACCACTTGGGTATGCTTGAGGCGCAACAACTGTGCGTCCACTTGGGCCTGAGCCGATTCGACCTTGGCCTGGGCGGTCTTTTCGCCCGTCAGATATTGGGCGACTTGTTGGGCGCTAAGCGCCAACGACGAGGTGGAATGGCGGGTGCGGTCGGCGTTGAGTCTGGCCTCTTCCAGGCTGGCCTTGGTCTCGGCCAATACGGCCTTGGCTTGGGCAAGATCCGCCTGCACGGTTTCGGCATCCAGTAGCGCCAGCACCTGACCCTTGCGCACTGCGTCGCCGACCTGGGCGCGGACTTCGGCCAGCCGCAGATCGCCGACCTCGGCGCCGATGATCGCCTCCTGCCAGGCGGCGATCGAACCGTTGGCGGCCAGCATCAGCGGAATATCCCGACCGGCGGGCTGTATCGTCGTCACACTCAGGGCGGGGTTGGTGGCGGGTGTCGATTCGGTGGCCGGCACGTCGCTACCGCAGCCGGCAAAAAACATCCAAGCGGCGAGGAAAACAGTGCCGCGAAAGCAAAAGGTCGTCATGTCCGTGATCTATATGAAGTGGAGGCCCGATCCGGCGGATTGCCGAATCGGGCCTGGGTTGGTACCGTCGCCGATTCTTTCATACATTGTCGATCCGGCAAAACGGAACGGTAAAACCGCACCGCCGCGATCCGAGGTTACGATCGGCGAAGTTGGCATCGTCTCCAATAACCCTATCAACAATGTGATGGAAGCGGAACCCGTGCTTTGGTATAACGCTGGCCGGAATACTCACGGCTTCCGGCACGTTTCGGAGCAGCTGTGACCACCTAACGAGAGCGAGGTTCACTATGACAAGAATGGTTCAATGCGTAAAACTGGGTGTGGAAGCGGAGGGCCTAGACTCGCCACCGTTTCCCGGCCCCAAGGGCCAACGTATTTTCGAACAGGTTTCCAAACAAGCCTGGAAAGACTGGCTGGCGATGCAGACTATGATCATTAACGAGCAGCGCTTATCCAGTTTCGATCCCTACGCCAAGAAGGTCCTGGAGGTCGAACGGGAAAAATTCCTGTTTGCCGGCGGTTTCCAAGTGCCGAACGGCTACGTGCCGCGAAAAGAGTAAGATCGCCCGGCGCGGGCTTAAGGCACGGCCGGCGAGCCTCTGATCGCGGCTGACGCGCTAGCGTGAGATCCGGCCGGCCAGCCGTTTGAGCGCTAAATCCTTAATGCCCGACCGAATTGGAAAACAGACTCAGCGTCACGACACCGGCCACCACCAAGCCGATACCGGCCAGTGCCGGTCCGTCCAGCTTCTGGCCGAACAGGGCAACGTCGATCAAGCCGATGCCGACAATGCCAAGCCCGGCCCAAACCGCATAGCCTATGCTGATTGGGATCGTGCGTAGCGCCACCGAAAAGCAATAAAACGACAGACCGTAGCCGATCGCGATGGCCAACGACGGCCACGGCTTGGAAAAACCGTCGCTGTACTTGAGCAGCGAGCTCGCC
Organism: Methylomonas sp. MS20; assembly: GCF_050275925.1. Classification (NCBI taxonomy): domain Bacteria; kingdom Pseudomonadati; phylum Pseudomonadota; class Gammaproteobacteria; order Methylococcales; family Methylococcaceae; genus Methylomonas; species Methylomonas sp. MS20. The sequence continues at coordinate 157,774 of NZ_CP189962.1, read as the reverse complement.
GCGACTTCGGTCAGAATGGATACGGCCAAATAAAGCCAATGCGTCATACTGGAAACTATCCTGAATTTGATTGGGACAATGTCCGGGCGCCTTGCCGCGCGCGGGGAGCTTATCCCAACGCGCGCCAGCGGCTCCGGCATTTTGCGGAATTCCGGCGTCGGCGACCCGCGTCGACGTCAATACGGCATTAGACGAGGGCGCGGTCGGAAGTTCGCGCCATTGGCAAATCCCGGATTTCGACTACCTTTTGGAGGTTTGCGCCGCGTTTCGTCCGCCAAGTCGACCGGTCCGCACCCACTCTCACTGAAATGACATCTAACCGCTTGTTCGTTCCGCTTCCGCTACTCAAGGTACCATGATCGCCGATCCGGAAAGTTATCAGTTGTTGCAACGAATCTGGACTATCGCGTGGGAAGCCGATCCGCGGACCGGCTTGTGCCGTTACGTCTCAGACCAGACCGAACGACTGGGTTACCCCGCCGAACATTGGCGGCGAATTCCGTATTTCTGGCAAACCGTGGTCATCCCCGAAGACCGGCACTTATTGACACAGCTCTCGCCGAGCGGGACCGAGTGTCGAGTCGCCCGCGCGGACGGCGCGCAAATGCCCGCGCGACTGCAACTGAGCACCGCCGCGGCCGAGTCGGACCGGCCGGCCGCCTTGCATGGCACGATGCTGATCTACGCCGCCGAGCGCGCGGCTGTGGCAACGCAAGCGGCAAGTCGCGACGAATTGACCGGCCTACCCAACCGCAACCTGATGCTGGACCGTATCGGCCAAGCCATCGCGCTGGCCGGGCGTAGCGAGCACTGGCTAGCGGTACTGTCGATAGACTTCGATCGATTCAAACTGATCAACGACAGTTTGGGCCACGAAATCGGCGATAAATTATTGGTGGCGGCATCGGTGCGACTGGACAGCGGTATCCGCGAAGCCGACACCGTGGCCAGACTGGGCGGCGACGAATTCGTGATTCTCGCCACCGGAATAGGCAAGTTCGAAGACATTCATTGCATCGCTCAGAAAATTCTCGATTTGCTGGCGGCGCCGTTTTACATCGACGGTCACACCTTGTTTTTGACGGTCAGTATCGGCGTTTGCGCCTTTCCGAAAGACGGCGCCGACGCGGTGGTGTTGCTGAAACGCGCCGACACCGCGATGTACCGCGCCAAGGAACAAGGCAAGAACCGGTATCTGTATTTTTCCGACGAAATGAATGCCGCCAACGCCCACCGGCTGCATCTGGAAAACGAATTGCGCTTGGCCTTGGAGCACCGCCAGCTGGCTCTGCATTATCAACCGCAGATCGATCTGGATAGCGGCCGCATCATCGGCGTCGAAGCCTTGGCGCGTTGGCGGCATCCGACGCTGGGTTGGATCTCGCCGGCCGAATTCATCAAGATCGCCGAGGAAACCGCATTGATCGTGCCGTTGGGACGGTGGGTGCTGGAAACCGGTTGCCGCCAGGTCGGCGCCTGGCGCGCGGCCGGCCTGCCCCCGTTAAGAATGGCCATCAATCTGTCGCCGGTACAATTCACCGAACACAGCATGGCCGATTGCATCGAGGCGGTACTGCGGGAAACCGGTCTGGACCCCAGATTATTGGAACTGGAGCTGACCGAAAGCCTGTTGATGCGCAACGTCGAGGAGTCGATAGGTACGTTGCGAGCGCTACGGGCGATGGGCATCTGCTTGGCCGTCGACGACTTCGGCACCGGCTATTCGTCGCTGAGTTATCTGAGCCGTTTTCCGGTCACGACGGTCAAGATCGACCAATCCTTTACCCGCGAGCTGACCAGCGACCCCAACGTCGCCGCGCTGGTCCGCTCTATCATCAGCATGGCGCACGAATTGCGCCTGCGGGTCATAGCCGAAGGCGTAGAAACCGAAGGCCAATTGAATTTTCTAGCCAATCACCGTTGCAACGAAGTGCAAGGCTATTTTCTGGGCAAACCGTTACCGGCCGATGAATTCATCGACTTTTACCGGCGTTTCGATCGATTGGCCGCCCGGCGCGGCGGCGGCGACAGCGAGGAGCGCCGTCTACTGGTGGTCGACGACGAAACCAAGGTCGTCGAAGCCTTGGTGCGTCAACTCGACGGCGACGGCTACCGGATTATGACCGCGACCGGCGGCGGCGAGGCACTGGAGATACTGGCCAGGCAGCGAGTCGGCGTCATCGTGTCCGGCCAGCGCATGCCGGGCATGAGCGGCGTCGAATTTTTCCGCAAGGTCAAGGATCTTTACCCGGCCACGGCTCGCATCATTCTGTCCGGGTTCAACGACATCCAGACCGTGACCGACGCGATCAATCAGGGTGCCATCTATAAATTCTTGAACAAACCCTGGCGCGAGGAGCATCTGCGCGACGCGGTGCGCGAAGCTTTTCAACGCTACGAATTGACGCTGGAGAATGCCGCGCTGGGCCGGGCCTTGGAACAAGCCAACGCCGAGCTGTCGGCCATCAATCGGGACTTGGAGCGGCGCATCGCCGAAAAAACCCGGGAACTCGGCCGGGGCATCAACATGCTGCAAGTGTCCAGGGAAATCCTGGAACATTTGCCGACCGCGGTGATCGGCATCGACGACGACGGTTTGATCGTAATGGCCAATCGCCAGGCCAACCGCTTGCTGGCCAGCGACGACGGCATACCGTTGCTGAGCTGCGAGGCCTCCCTGCGCCTGCCGGCCGCCGCGCTGGCGGTACTGGCCGATCCCGACGGCCGCGAGCGGCGCATCGTGCTGACCGGCGGCCTATCCGCATGGGCGCTTTGTCGAACCATGGGAGCCGACAGCGTTTCGCGCGGACGCATCCTGATGCTTTGGCCGGAATCCGGTCAGGAAAACCCGAGACAATGACTGAAAGATCCCAATACGCCGGCAATCTCGACAAAGTTCTGGACAGCATTCGGCAGCTGCCGTCGCTGCCTGGATTGGTCGTAGAATTACTGGAAAACTTCGGCGACGAAAACGTCAATATCGCCACGCTGGCCAATAAAATCGCCCACGACCAGGCGCTAGTGGCTCGCTTGATGCGGGTCGCCAACTCACCGTTTTACGGGGTATCCGGGCAGATCGGCTCGATCAGCGAAGCCATCGCCATGCTCGGGTTCACCAACGTGCGCGGTTTAGTATTGACCGCCGGCCTGATCAACGTCTTTACCGGCATGGAAAAGTATTTCGACTGGCGGGCATTCTGGCGGCACAATGTCGCCGCCGCGGTGTGCGCGAAGCTGTTGGCGGGCGGCACAGGCCTAAACCCTGACGCCGCGTTCACCGCCGGCCTGCTGCACGACATCGGCAAATTGGTAATGTGGAGCTGTTTTCCGCACGACGTCGCCCGATTAGGCGAACTCAGCGAAGAAAGCGGCTTGTCGCCGCTGCAACTGGAACGGGAAACCTTCGGTTTCGACCATACCCTGCTGGGCAGCGAAGTTGCCAAACGTTGGAATTTTCCGGTGGATATTCAACACGCGATCGCGCTGCACCATACCCATTATCTACCCGGCGGCGGCAAGACGATGGCCGATGTCATCTATACCGCCAATCTGCTGGCCGAAACGCTCCAAGATGACGAGGTGTGCGAGGCGCGCCAATTGCAAGTCAACGGCGTGGCTTGGTCGCGCCTGAAATTGGACGGCGAGCGGCTTGCCAAACTCACCGCGCAAGCCCGTCGGCAGTTTCAAGGCACCATGCCGCTGCTGAGCGACTGAGCCCCTCCAAAACCCAAGGCCGCACTCGGCGCAAAAAAATACCCTCGGCCCGGTCAGAAGCGGAGGGTGTGAGTCCCACGGGAGAGGACAGGAGGAACAGCCAGGAGTTACGATTTTAATTTAGCAAATCCGGTGCCAACCCTTGCATGTCCCACGCTACCGGCCTTCACACCGATCCTCCCCGCGCCGCCCGCCGAAAAGCCGCACCAAAATCAATCGCAAGCCGGCTTTTTGCACCGCAATGAGCGTTACCGCGACACGCGTTACCAGCGCCCCTGGTTCGAACGGCCTTCCTTGCCCAGCACCCATTGCCGTTCAGTTTAGTCTCGACCGTTTGTCCCGAGTCCTTCGGCCTCGCTCGGGAAAGCCTTGTCGAAGGTCGTTTCGGTTTCTTCGTGAAGATGCTTAATTGATCGTCCGGCTCTGATGAAGTTATCCGCGCGCTTTTTCTCCATCACGGTTTCAGTTTCTTGAGAACCGACGAACGGGATGGGATTTATAAACACCGATCCGACTTGTTGGCTGTCATCACTAAAGGTTGTCTTGCCTCCGCAATCCGTTGAACTCCGTTAGCCTTCCGGCGATCGGCAAACGCTACGAAAGCCGTTTGATTTGCAGCCCTAAAATTCGTAAACCAACCGAAAATCCACGCGCTGTTGGCCGGCGGAAACACTGCTTTGGCCGTGAAAGGGATAGCTCCAATCCAGTTCGCCGAGCAGGCGCTTGAACCATTGCATACGCAGGCCCAAACCGGCCGAAGCGAGTTGTTCGACCGCCGGAGTCGGCGCGATCGGCGCGTCTGTCCACAATCTGGCCCAGTCGATAAAACCCAGCAAGCGCAGATTTTGCGCGGCGTCCCAGTCGGCAGGCAGCAAGTGCGGGCTGTAAAACTCCAGAGACAGATTGACGCCATGGTCCGCCAGAACCTGGGTCTGATGATAACCGCGCACGCTGAGCGGGCCGCCGGCCGCGAATTGCTCGTTACTGATCAGTTTTCCGATGCTGGCCTGGCCGCTGGCCCTGGCTTGCAAGCGAAAATCCCAGGGCAGTAGCTGCTGGTGTTTCACGTCGCCAGTCAGGTAGAAATAGTTAGGGGTGGCCCCGGCCCGTTTGCGCTCGAATTCGGCGGCATCATTACCCAAGCCGCGAAAACTGAAATGACCGGCCAGGTTCAGACTACTGGCGTAGCCGTCGCCGCGCCGCGTTCCGTCGTAGCCGGCCATGAACCCTGCATAGCTGATCGGCGTATTCTCGGTGAAGCTGGCAATCTGCTGACCGAAACTTTTATAGTCGAAGCCGAAGGTCAGATTGTGAAAAATACTTTCGGAAGAGCCCGCCAGCGGCTTGACCAGCCGCGCGCCGTAGATCGAGCCGGTACCGACCACCGACAAGCCGCCGATATTGACGCCGAGTTGGGTGTTGGAGCTGATGCCTATGCCGTATAGCGCCAAACGGGTGTCGGCCCAACCGGTCGGCAGCACGTAGGTGCCCGACCAGACTTCGACTTCTTCGCTGACTTGCGGCGAGACCTGATATTGCAAGGAAGCGCTATGAAAAGCCTGCCACAGGTTGTCGTAGCGTAGCGAGCCCAGCAGCCGGGAATAGCTGGTGCGCTCGGAGTTGCGGCTGTTCATTTCGACGCTGCCATGCAGCGGTAATTCGTCCTTGACCTTCAGTTCCACTTCCATTTTGCCCGGCGTCGCACCGGCCCGGAACACCGGCGTGACGTTGCGGTCGGCCGATTGCTTGGCCAGCGTGTTCATTTGCTCCTGTAGTCGCGGCATGTGCGGGACTTGACCCTCGGCCAGCGCCGGCAAGCCTTCGCGGATCTTGCCCAGCGCGTAATAACGCGAACCGCTGATGTAGACGGTTTCGATGCTGCCTTCCAGTACTTGTAGGCGCACGCTGTCGCCCGCCACGTCCTGCTCCGGAATCGACACGACCACGGTCGGATAGCCGGCCTGACGGTAGGCTTGCTCCAGCGCCGCGCGGGCCCGTTCGACCTCGTCGACGCTCTTATCCGGACCGAGGAAGGGATAAACGGCTTTTTCCAGGGTTTCGTCGTCTAGCAGCGTGTTGCCGTCGATTTGATAATCGAAAACGTCGAATCGGGGTTTCTGCTCGCCCGCCCATTCGGCGGCGACCGTCTCGGCATTGGCGGCGCGATCGGCACCCGTGGCGCCGGCACCGGTTGGCGCGGCTGCCGCAGTTTGCGCTTGAACCGTCGTGACGGCCAGGCTTAGCCCGAGCGCAACGGCAAAAGGCGCGATGCGGCTCATCGGCCAGCCCCCCGGCCGTGACTCGCGGTGTCATCGGCCGCCCGCGCCGCTTGGCCGGCATCCGGCGATTCCGCGTTATCAACCGGCTCTACCGCACCGGCGCCAGGTACCCCGGTCGACGCCGGTTCGGCCGGCATTGCCGCCGCGGCGGCGGGCGTACCGTCGGATTGTACCGGCACTACGGCTTCGAACGGCGTGACTTTCAATTGCCGCAAGCGATAGCGATAGGTTTCGGCTTGGGCCTCGTTTTGCACTTGGGCAATCCCGGTGATCGGTTCCAGCTCGGCCAGTTGTTCGAACAGACTTTTATCGCCACTGTGTTGCACGATGTCCCGGCCGACCTCGCGCAGCTGACGGTTCAATTCGCCGCATTGGCTAATCCATCGCTCGCGTTCTTGCACCGCTTGCACCAACACCGTGTTATCTTCGCGGATGGCGCGGGCCTGCAAAACCATGTCGTTATGCTTTTGCAGCAAGGCCTGTTCGCGCTGACGCTGTTGGACCAACTGATTTTCCAGGCTACCGCGCACGCTGTCCAAGCCGGCTTTGTAGCGTTCCACCTGGTCCTGCAGTGCCGGCAGCAATCTGGCCTGATTTTCGAGTAATTTGAGTTTGCCCTCCAAAGTTGCCTTGTCGGCCAGCCATGCGGTTTTTTCCGCCTCCAGCGCGGATTTTTCCTGGCTGAGCTGGCGGATGATACCCTGGGCTTTCTTGATCGCACTGTCGCCGACGGGTGCCGGCTTGGGTTCGGCCCGACCGGTTTCGAGGCCGGCCAACAACACCAACACCGTTAAACCTGATAAACCAATCCAACGCATCGCCATCCCCTAAAACCGTGCGTTCAGATCGACGTTGACAGTGTCGATGCTGTATTTGGGGCCGTCGATCGCATCGGTGCTAAGCCAGCGCAGATTGAGCCAGGCGTATTTGGACAGACCGTATTGGGTGCCGATCACCCAGCCCTTGGCATTGGTACCGCCCAGATGGAAAATCGAGTCGGTGAAGGCGTCCAACACCGCGTCGCGCTGCACGTAGCGGTAAGCCAAATTGACACTCCAGTCGCCGAAATGGCGAACCTCGACTTGGCCGATATCGGCGCGAATCTGATAAGCGGTGGTGCGCGGCCGGCTGTCGGTGTAGTTAACGATGCCGTTGGCGAATTCGGTCAGGATTTTTTGCTGGTTGTAGCCCAGGTTTTTGGCGTAATCGGCGGTCAGCAATACATGAACCGGGTCGAAGCCGGCGTAGTCGAACATCGCGGTGGCATTGAACACCTTAAACCGCGAGGCCAGGCCGAATAAACAACCGACCGTATCGTCGCACACACCGTTCAAGGTCTGATCGTCGGTAATCGCCACCATCGAGTTGCCTTTCTGGACGAACTGCGGCGCGGTCCAATCGTAGACGTGGCTGCCGATCGGGTTGCGGCGGGCGTTGACGTTCTGGAATTCGTAATACGATGCCGCCAGATTCAGCCGGGAATCATGCCACACCAGCCAGTCGGCGCCGACCTGACCGGCGTACAGCCATTTGTCGTTAACCGACACGTCGATGTCTTGCAACGGAAACACGCCCAGCGTCAAGAACAAACTGTCCGGGGTTTGCTGACCTTGGTTGATGCCGAAGCGGGCGGTCGGATTTGGCGCTTTATAGCCGGCCAATTTGCTGGTACCGCGATTGAACGGCAAACGTACACTACCGGCCACGCCTTCGAAGCTCAAATCCGGGTCGAACACCACATCGGTGGACAGGAAGGGATTGATGATGCGCCCGGCGTACAGGCTGAACCATGAAGTGTTTCGCTCGTCCAGGTAGTCGTATCGCAGATAGGCGCGGTCGATCGCGAACTGGTAGGACTGGCCGGTGTTGCCCAAGGTCTGGTCGTTGGAGACCGGGTTGTTCAGATTGCTGGTCGCAAAGCGGACGCCGGCTTTCAAGCCGTCGCTCAAATTGGCTTCGAAACCCAAACGGAAACGTTCCCGCAGCCGCAAACGATCGATTTGGTTGTTGACGATGGCCTCATTAGGGTTTTGAGAAACCTGCCGCTGCAAGCCGCCTTGCGGACTGTTGGCGAGCCGGTTGATCGCCAACCAGTTGTAAGGGCCGAAAAAATTGCCGGCGGCATCCAGACCGGCATTCGCGATCCCCCCGGCATTTTCCTTGCCGTAAAACTCGTCGGCAAAACGCACCCGCATATCGAAGCTGGGATGAATCGCCGCCACCCATTCCGGCAGCGCGGCGGGGATGCCCCAACCTTCGGTTTTGGCGTCTTGTTTGACGTCCTGCAACACCTCGGCCTTCAACTCGGCCCGTACCTGGTCGCGGATCTCCTTTTTGACGAATTCCGGTACGTAGCCGACGTGCTTGGTTTTGCCGGTTTTGGGAGCCGAATTACCCGGCTCCCCGGCATCTTCCGCGGTCGAGGTCGCCGCTTTGGCTTCATTGCTTTTGACTTGCGCGGCTTGGGTTTCGGCGGCTTCCTGTTCGGCCGCCCGCACCAAACCCTGGCCCTCGTCGGGTTTCAAGACGCCCCGCTGCACCAGCAGGTCCACCAAATTCACCAACGTGGATTTCTTGACCGGGATGACTTCGTCGCCGGGCGCGGCGGCCTGGGCGGCCGTCGTCGCGCCGCCAATCAACAGTAGAACCAGGGGTTTGATCGCGGTATTCATCGTGGTGTTTTCGCTATTCAAAGGTTTTTAAGTTAGTCGGCTTGGGCCAGCGCCGAGCACCGGGTTAGCCACGGCTAAACCCTGGAATTCAGCCGAATCCGGATCGGTTGCGGCATCGTTTCCGGCGGCGGACGGCCAACGCTGGCCCGCAACTTCGGCAACGCCGCGCGCAGAGCACGATCAACCTCGGCATTGCCGCTGCCTGACGCCAGTTCGCTACGGCTAATGCCGCCGTCGGCGCCGACCCAGATATCCAGAATCACGCTAAACGCCACGCTGGCGGCCGGCGTGTCGGCCAGCAAGTTTTGCAAGCCGTCTTCGATTCGGCGCTGGACTTGGCCGCCGTACCAAATCACCGCGTTGCCGCCCCCGCCGCCCAGCAGAGAGCGGCCGCCCTTGCGAGCTTGCAAGCCGAAAGCGTCGCCGCCGGCCGAGCCGTCGGCATCCAAACCGAGCGCCTCCGCCGGCGGTGCTTCGTCCTTCTCGGGCGAAGGTTCCGGCTCTGGCGCGGGTTCCGGTTCTTCGATTTTTTCCACCTTGATCTCTTCCGGCGGCGGCGGTTGGTCCGGCGTTGGCGGCGGGGGCGGTGGCGGCTGGATCATCGCGATTTGCTGCACCTGCTTCTTGGCCTGAGGCGGCTTCTCGTAGTGCTTCGCCAACCACCACACGCCCCAGACAATCGCCACGCTCAAACCGATGCCGAGCAACATCGGCAAACGGCGTAACCACGCATACTGATTTGTCATCGGTCGCTACTTCACCAACTTCTGCGTCACCAAGCCCAACTGGCTGATTTGCAGGCGGGTGACGATGTCCAGCACATCGATGACTTTCTGGTACTGCACGCTGGCGTCGGCTTTCACCACCACCGGCAAGTCCGGCGTGGCGGCCTTATATTGCGCCAGTCGGGTTTCCAGTTCCTGTAGCGACACCGGGTAGGTATCCAGGTAAATACTGCCGTCCGGCGTAATCGAAATGGCCTTGGTCTTAGGCTTGGACATGGCCGGCGTGTTGCTGGCCTTGGGTAGGTTGACGGTGATGCCTTGCACCGTGGCGGTGGTCATGATGATGAAAATCAGCAACAGCACATAAGCCACGTCCAGCATCGGCGTGATGTTGATGTCGTCGTAAACTTTATCCTGGTCGTCGATCTTCATGGCCTGGCCTCTTGCCGCGCGGCTGTTTGGCGGGCGGCGCGCATCGCCAACAAGGCCAGAAATTCGTCGCTGAACACCCGCATGCCGGCGGTGATATCCTTGATTTGGGTCAGCAGATAGTTATAGGCAAACAAGGACGGGATCGCGACCGCCAAGCCGGCGACGGTCGCCAGCAGCGCGGCGGCAATGCCGGGCGCGATCGAGTTGATGTTGACGTCGCCGGTGGCGGCGATGGCGGCGAAGGTGATCATCACGCCGACCACCGTGCCGAGCAGCCCCAAGAACGGGCCGCCGGCAATCGCGATAGTCAGCAACACCATATGCCGATTCAGGCGTTGGCTTTCGTGGACGATTCGGCTGTCGAGCTTGACCCGCAAGTAGTCCCAGGCTTCGCGGGCGACGACTTGTTCGGCGTTGCCTTGCAGCTTTTGCAACTCGTGAATCGCGGTGTGGTAGAGATGGTATAGCGGCGAGCTTTGAAAGTGATCGTGTTTGCCGACCAGCGCGGTCAGTAAATCCGAATCGGCCAGTTCGTGCTCCGCCGAGCTTTCCTGTTGGTCCAGCCCGCCGAGCTTATTCGGATCGAGCTGGCGGTATTTTTCGAGAAAGGCGCGGTTGTCCTTGCCGATGCGATTAAGCACCAAGGCTTTACCGACCATAACCATGACGGCGATTATCAGCATCACCAAGGTCAGGCCGATGACGACCCAGCCATCGACGGTAACGTTTTGGACGATGACCAGAAAATGGCTATCCGAGCCGCCGCCGTTGGACTCGTCCTGGCCGTAGCCGATGACGGCGAAGTCGGGGCTTTGGCTGCGGTAGGCGAACTTGAGCCAGTCGGCGCCGCGGGCGGTGGCGGCGATTTGCACTTCGTCCAGCCAGCCTTGGTAGTTGTCGCCCAAGCGGATGACCGGTTGGCCGGCCGGGAGTTGGGTTTTGACGCTGCCGGCCGAAACACCGTCGATATAAAGCTCGACGATTTGCGGCGTAACCTCGCTGCCAGGGTTTCGCACGGCTTGGCCGCCGGTCTGGGCGGTCAGGTTTTCCGGACGCAAAACCAAAGCGACGTGTTGCCATCGACCCAGGGTCAGCGGTGCCGGCGCGGTGCTTGCACCGCCGGCGACGGCAGTCAGGGCGTTGCCTTGCACACTCAAACGCAAGTCCAGGCCGGGGGCTTGGGCGCTGAGCAGGGTGGCGGCAGGGTTGGCTTGGTCGATTTTCAGCCAGGCCGAAAAGGTCCAGCCTTTCGCCGGATCGACCGCCAATTGCGGCGCCGGATTAACGACAATAGGCCCGGCGCCGGTGAATTGAGCGGCGGCGCCGATCCAGCCGGCGGACTGAATCGCGGCTTTGGAATCGGCGGCGTGGCTAGCGTAGGCGGTGGCGTCTTGCGGCAGGACCTCGCCGGCGGCAAAGTGGTAGACCAAGCCTTGGGCCACGTCGTACAGGCTTTTCGAATCGGAGCCGTCGGCGGCATTGGCGTTGCCGTAGTACAACCAGAAATCGTCGGTCGCCACTCCGCCGCGCACTTGCGGCAGCTTGACCCAGATCAGGCCGATCTCGCTCAACACATCGACTTGCTCGACCTGATAGGCCAGCGGGGTCTGCTCGTCCTTCAACGCGCGCAAATCGCGGCCGTTCTCGGCCAGTTCGGCAAAATAGCCGAAGTTGCCGGCATGCAGCCGCACCAGCACCGGTACGTCAGACAAGGTCTGCTGGATGTCGGCTCCGGTCGCCGAGGCGTCCACCGCTACCTGCCGGCGCGAACTCCAGTCGGCGTTCCACCAGGCGTGGCCGAGAGAAGGTAAACAACAAAGGAATAGAATTCGCGGAATAAGATTACGCATCGAATGGGATCATCGGGAAAAATCGTTAGGGGAGAGTGATTGAAAGTTCGGAAGCCCGCCGGCCACGTTCTCGCCGAACGTACTTAGGCGAACAGGGGAATAAAAGCACTTCATCGGACAAATTCACGATCGTCGACCAGCCTGAATCCAGTGTAAAAGGCCGAAATCGCGGAAGCTCTGGACATATGCGCCGAAACTCGTCGGCTGACACATCCGGTAGCGGAATCCGATTGGCTTCCCGCGGATCGGCGAAAGGGTGCACATCCGTGTGCCGTCCAAGCGTATCCGGTTCCCTATGGACAGAGGCTCGAAGATCCTGATTTGTTAACGCTAACGTGTTTGGGTAAAGGACTTCCCGCCAATGCACGGTTCGCAGGGGATACCGCGGCCAAGGTCCGGTTTGGCCGCGGCGTGGGAAACTTAAGGGGTAGGCAACGACAAGTCGTTGTAGTTGGTGTTAAGGACAGGCAGCGCGCAAGCATCGGGCTGGCCGGCCGTTTGCCGCAGATAAGGGGTTACCGGATTGGCCGGGTCCCAACCAGCCGGCGGCGCCACGTTGGCGCTCAGTGCCACGTAGCCGGCTTGCCCCCAACCGTGGTTGCTCAAGCTGGTATTGCGGGCGGCAACGGTAGAAGCCAGTTGGCCCACTTTGACCAGGCCGTTTTGCAACTTGTTAACATCGTTGCCCTTGCTGGTTCCCAGGTTGGCGGTGTTATATGTCGTGCGCCAGGAGAAGGTGTACTCGCCGACCAAGGGATAGCGGTTTTGCGCCACTTCCTTGCCGGTTGGCGACGCGCCGTCGATTTTAATGAAGCGGTAATTGGCACTGCGGCTCGCGTTACGCTCGGTAGTTTGGATACTGATGCCCCACTGATTGCCGTGAGCGACGTTTTGCGGAATGTCGCGGTAATCGTTGTACGGTGCGGGGTTGTGCCTGGTCGCGCCGGTGGTGCTATTCCAGGAGTTGGTGCCGCTGAAATAGTTGTTGGTGCCGTTGTTCAAGTCGGTCAGGCAGCTATCCACCGCGCCCAAGCTGGTCGCATACATAAAATCCGCGTTGGACGAACCGGTATCGGCAATCACCGGTCCGTGACTACCCAAGCATGGGTACTGCAAGATATTGGCTAAAACCGCCACTTGTTGGCCGGCGCCGTTTTCGCGGCGGCAGACGTGCACCTTGGTGTCCTGGGGGACGTCCAACTTGGTGTTACCGGTACCGGTTCCGGCGAAGCCGGCGGCCTTGGCCTGGCTGACCAACTCTTCCAAATCGATCACGTTATCGGTGTCGTTCGGTGCCGGATCGGTATCGGTCGGCGTAAAGCCAGTGGTCGGCGTGGTCGGCAATTTCACCTTGAGCGCGGTCCAATCCCCGACCGCGCCGCTAAAGATACTGGCCAGTTGCGATTTGGTCAGGCTGGGTTGGCAAGCGGCGTTCTCGCCGGATGCGTTAGAGCTGACCGGGGTTACGCCTTGGCCGGCCAAACCGCAGTCGCTGGGCAGGGTGCCGCTGACGATGCCGGCCAGTTGCAGGGCTTGGTACAGTTTCAACGTAACCGGCGTGCCGATGATGTGGCTGGCGATGGTTCTGCGGGTGTTGAACTGGGTATAGTCGATCGGCGTGGTATCCGGCACGGTATTGTCCGGTGCCCCCATCACATCCGGGGTGACGTCGCCGGTCGCCCCGGTGGGCAGGGCCACGTTGAAGGTATCGAGCGGGTCGTCGGGCGTGAGGTGACAAGCAAAGTTATATTGGAAGGTGGTGCCGCCCGACGAGTAGCTGAAGCTGCCCGAGGTATTGGTGGTCGTGCCGCAATTGCTGGGGTCCTTGATAAAACCCAACGGGCTATTCGTGGACGCGGCGGATAAACCCACCGCGGACGCACCCAAGCGGCGGCGCGAGATCCAGACTTTGATCTTGGTGGCGGCGGTGTTGTAAGGCGCGGTGGCGGGAGCGGGGTGAGTCGCATCGGCCACATAGCTGCCGGCGGTCGCCAAGGTACTGGCCGCGCCGCTACCCAGTATGCTGGCCAGTTTCGCGCTCGAAGTCAGGCAATAAATTCCCGAATAACTGTCGTTTTTCGCGACACTGTCCACCTCGGAAGGCAGCGCTTGAAAGTAGACGTGGGTAGTCGTGCCGGCAATATTGGCCTTGTCGGCACAGATGCTGTCGATGACGCTATTGGCTACCGGAAAGCCCAGCACCGGATCGTTGGCTTGCGAACCCGGCAAATAGAGCGCCAGATCGGGCGTGCCGTCGGTGGGCAGCAGCGCCAGGGCGCCGCCCGAAAATACCATGCTGATCGCCAAGCTCAGTTGAGCCAGGCGCTTAGGGGTAAAGCGATTCATTTTTTGTCTCCTAAGTTAACGATCGCCCCGGCCATGCCGGGGCTGTTACCGTTTGTAATGCTGATTCAGGCTTGAACAGACTGGCGAGAGCGGTTGGTAAAGCGCAACAAGCTCAGCAAGCCGCCCAGAAACATCCAGGCGGCGCCGGGTAGCGGTACCGCGGTGACGTAATTCCAGTTCAAGGTGCCGCTAGCGATATCCAGCGACATATAACCGGGCATGAAGTCGAAGTTTGCCTGGCTATTTGTGGTGGTACCGGGCGTGGAACCGGTGTGCCAAAACAACATTCTGACGGTTTCGTCATTTTCACCGAAGAAATTGGTATGCTCCGTGCCGTCGGCATACAGGTAGGCAGAGGCCTGGAACAGACCAATGCCGCCTTCCTCGCTAAACGCGTTGGAATTGGTCGTCGTCAAGTCCCAGTTCGCCGCGTAGTCGGTCAACTTGGTCTTGCCCGGGGTCACAATCGGCGTACTGTTCGGCAAGGCCTGGTTAAGCGCGAGCGCCTGGTTTTTGACCCCGGTGGTTTGGCCTTGCAACTGGCTGACCTGCACCAGAAGCTTATCGGCTTCCCTTAGATCCGAGATATTGGTTTGGCTGACCAGAATGCCGTAATGCGGGTCTAACAAGCTGACCGCAGTGTAATAGTTGCTGCCCAAAACGTTCCATTGCAACTCGCCGGTGGCGTTGGCGATAAAGTTGGCCCAGCGCGGTCCCAGATTCCAGGTATAGCTCGTGCCATTGGCAATGTTGTCGGTGAAGTCGTTGACCGTGGTCGCCAAATCGATGCCGTAGGTCGTGGCATTGTCGACGTCGTAGACGCTCAAAAACATCTCGCCGCTGGTTTGCTGCGCTTGGGTACCGGGGTTAATCGCCGCCTGGGCCGAACCCATGCCGAGCACCATGCACACCGCCGTCAAGCCGAAACCGTGTTTGTTAAAAATTTTCATACTCTACCTCTGTAGTTAGTTTGAGAGGGACGTCCGTCCCGTTGGTTGCCCACGGCCTTGTCAGCATTCCGGCATCAATCTATCCGCGTCCGCTACCCAGCCCTTACGATTCAATCATCTATCTTCGATGTTTACCGTGGAGCATAACGTAATGCAAAAATGTGAAGCTCGTCAAACACATTCAGAGGCAATGGCTTATTTGCAATTTGGAAATAATCCCACACAACCTGCGGAAAATCAGCGTTTACACCGTTGGCAACATAGTTTTTTTACTAGCCTAGCCAGAGCGCTCCAGCCCGAAGGCTTGCGAATTCGATATAGACATTGATATATAACAGGCTTCAAACTCGATTCCGGTGAAATTCGATGAAATCCCAGCGCTCCCCGTTCAGCTTCAAACTGGCTCCACTCGCGGTCTGCATTCGGCGGATTCTAGCGGGCGGCTTGCTGGCCGGCGCCGGCGGCGAATTACTGGCCGACGCCGGCTTGCCGGTCGCGGTCGGCGCAGGAGCAACGCCCGGTTCTAGCATCGCCGAGTTGGCGAACCCGGCCTTGCATCCGACTATCGATGTCGGCCATGCCTCCGCCAGCTACAGCGCCGACGGCCAAAAACTGACCGTCAACCAAACCACCGCCAAAGCGGTGCTGGATTGGCAAAGCTTTAACGTGGATGCCGGCAAGAGCGTGCAATTCGCCCAGCCCGGTAGCGGTTCGATTGCGTTGAACAACATTCACCAGCTCGACGCCAGCAAGATTTACGGCAATCTCAGCGCCAACGGCCAGGTGTATTTGGTCAATGCCAATGGCTTCGTGTTCGGACAGGGCGCGTCGGTCAACGTCAACTCGCTGGTCGCCACCACCTTGAAAATCGAGGATGAGGTGTTCGACAAGGGCATCGCCAACGTCGTCGATTCCGGCGCGACCGGCGTCAACCCCGCGCCGGTCGCGGCGTTGACCGGCGACGGCGCCGTCTACCGCGATCTCGGCAACGGCCGGCGCGAGAAAATTCGGATTTTGGTCGAGAACGGCGCCGCGATCTCCGCCGCCAACAGCGGTCGGGTGCTGCTGGCGGCGCCGGACGTAGAAAACGACGGCACCATCACCGCGCCGGACGGCCAAGTCCTGCTAGTCGGCGCGAACGATAAAGTCTATTTGCAAGCCAGCGACACCAGCGATGTGCGCGGCTTGTTGGTGGAGGTGGGTACCGGCGGCAGCGTCGAAAACGTCGGCAAGATTTTGACCGAGCGCGGCAACACCACGATGCTGGGCTTCGCGGTGTCGCAGCAAGGCGTCGTTTCGGCCTCGACCTCGGTAGCCTTGAACGGCAGCGTGCGCTTGCTGGCCCGCGAAGGCGCGCAATTGACCGGAACAGGCCCCTATAAGCTAAAACCTAAAACCACCACCAGGGCCCAAGCGGGCGAGGACGGTTTGGGCAGGCAAGCCCGCGTGGTGCTGGACGGCGGCAGTCTGACCGAAGTGGCGCTGGACGCCAGCGGCGGCACCGCCGTGGACGAACAAACCCAACCGCGCTCGCGCATCGACATCGAGGCCGGGAGCATTCGATTGAAGAATGGCGCGCAAATAGTCGCCCACGCCGGCGATGTGAATTTGATCGCCAGCGCCGTTCCCGACGCACCGCTCACTCAGAATATCGCCGGCAACGCCAGCCGGATCGTCCTGGAGCAAGGCAGTAACATCGACGTATCCGGCGTTAAGAACGTCGAATTGGCGATGAGCAGCAATATCGTCGATCTGGAATTGCGCAATTACGAGTTGCGCGACGCGCCCTTGCAGAAAGACGGTATCTTGCACGGTAAAACCGTCAAGGTGGACGTCCGCGACGGCACGACGCTGGCCGACGCTTCCGGCGCGATCGCCAAGCGGCCGCACTCGGTATTCGAACGCAGTATCGGCGCCGGCACGATCAGCTTGCAATCGGAAGGCGATCTGATCGTCCAGACCGGCGCCAACCTGGACATTTCCGGCGGCTACCTGAGTTACCTCGGCGGTTACGTCAATACCACGCAACTACTGTCCGACGGCCGCCTGTTCGACATCGCCACGGCCGACCCCAACCGCACCTACCAACAAATCGTCAGCGGCCGGCATCACGAAGCGGCTTACCGGCAGGGCGGCGCTGCCGGCACGCTTTCGATCCGGACCCAAGCGGCGCGCCTCGACGGCAGCGTGAATGCCGACACCGTCGGCGGCCTGTATCAGCGCGATCCGGCCACGGCCGCCGCCGGCGGCACGCTGGACCTGGATCTTACTTGGAACGACACCTCGTCGCAAACCGTGGCCTTTGTCGGCGCGGCGAACGGCGGCGGCGAAGACATCGCCAACGTCTTGGCGCTGACGCCGGCCTTGTTCGGCCACGGCCTGAATCATTTCGAGTTGAAAACCCTGGGACGTTTCACGATCGACGCCGGCGTGGTCTTGAACCTGGCGGCTGGCGGCGGCTTCACGGTCCGTGCCGGAACTATCGATGTGCAGGGCAGCCTGATCGCGCCGGCAGGCGACGTCGCGTTAACCTCGGTGTCCGGCGATTTAGACGGCAAGCTGACGCTGGGTACCGCGAGCCGCATCGACACCAGCGGCCGCTGGATCAACGACATCAAGGACGGCCGGACCAATAGCTTGCAAACCTTGTGGCTGGACGGCGGCGACATTGCCTTGCAGGCCGGCGGCGGCTTGCTGTTGGCGCGCGGTGCCAGCTTGGCGGCCAACGGCGGCGCCCGGATGACCGCCACCCATAAAGTCACCGGCGGCGCCGGCGGCAACATCTCGCTGCAAAACAACAGTACCGCCAGCGAACCGAGCGAATTCCGGCTCGGCGCCACGCTGTCGGCGGTCGGCTTGCAAAAAAACGGCACGCTGAGCATCAGCACCGGCCGGGTCGAAATCGCCGACGGCACCGGTCTGCCGATTGAAGCCGACGGCACCTTGTATTTGAGCAGCAGTTGGCTGCAAAACGCCAACTTCGGCGCTTACGCGCTGACAACGACGGATGGCGCGTTAAAAATCGCCGACGGCACCCGCTGGCAATTGCGCCAAACCAATTGGCAATTGAACGGCAACGCGATGCAAGCCGCCAGCGGCACGCCTTTAAGCGAATTAGTCCATCTGGCGTTGCTGCCGGATTACCAGCGCCAGGCGGTTAACCTGAATTTAACCCATGCCAGACGAACCAGTTTTAGCATCGTCAGCGACCACGGCGGCATCGTGATCGGCGCCAACGCTTGGATAGGCGCGGATTGGGGCGCGCAATTCGCTCTGACCTCCGACGATAGCATCCGTATTAACGGCACGCTGAATGCGCCGGCCGGTACCATCAAAATCGCCCTAACCAGCCCCGGCAGCGCTTTCGACAGCGGCTACGATCCCGATTTAGGCATTTTCCTCGGCGCCCTCGGCCATCTCAACGCGGTCGGCGCCAGCGTGCTAACGCCGAACGGCTCCGGCTTGTCGCAGGGCGATGTGAAAGCCGGCGGCACGGTGTCGCTGACCGCTCTCCGAGGCTATATTGCCGCCGCCGCCGGCAGCACGATCGACGTTTCCGGCACACAGGCACGGCTGGACATCCTCAACGCCAAGGGCCGAACCAAACAGACCCTGGCCTCGGCCGGCGGTACGATCGACCTGAGTGCAGCCGAAGGTTTGATCCTGCAAGGCCAATTGCTGGCGCAAGCCGGCGCCGGTACCGGCGCGGCCGGCGGCGGCGTATCCGGCGGCACCGTCAATCTGGCTCTGGACATCCGCAAACGCGGCGCCGGCGAGTTCACCAATTTTCCGACCGGCGAACGGGTGATTCGGGTCGGCGCCGAAGCGGAGGTGCTATCGAGCGATGTCGAGGCCGCGATCGCGGCCGGCGCCGTACCGGCCGAATTCAATGGTCTTGCTTATATCAGTGCCCGCCAAATCACGCAAAGCGGCGCCGACCGGCTCAGTCTGGCGAACCTGAGCAATGGCGAAATCCGCTTCGACGGCCCGGTCACTCTGGCCGTCGAACAAAGCTTGACCCTGGATGCGCCGTTGATTGGCCACGTTGGCGACGGTTCGGCCGTTCTGTCCGCCAACGTAGTCAATCTGGGTTCGAGCTTGAACCGAACCGTGTCCGGCTCGCCAGGCGCGGCCGGCGGCGAAGACCGCTTGACGGTTAACGCCAACCTGATCAACCTGTTCGGCGCCACCGCGATCGGCGGCTTCGCCGAGACTCGCTTGCTCAGCAACGGCGACCTGCGGCTGACCGGCATCAATCCCAATGCCGAAGCGGATTTGCTGGGCGCGCTGAGACTGGCCGGCGATCTGGTCTTGGGCGCTCGGGAAATCTACCCGACCACGCTCAGCCATTACACGATCGCTATCGATGCGGCCGTCAATCCCGACGGCACGGTGACGGTTCTGCCCGGCGTCGGCAGCCAGGCGACGCCGTTGTCGGCGGCCGGCGCGTTGACGATAGAGGCGGCGCATATCCAAAGCCAAGGCCGCTTGCTGGCGCCGTTCGGCAGCATCGAGTTGAATGCCGGCCTATCCTTGGCCTTGTTGGACGGCAGCATTACTTCGGTCGGCGCCGACAGCGTGATTCCGTTCGGCCGCACCCAAGGCGGTCTGGGCTGGCTGTATCCGCTCGGCACCGCCAGCAACATCCAAACCACGGCACCGGCCAAGTCCATCGTATTGTCCGGGCCCGACATCAACCTGGCCGCCGGGGCCAGCGTTAATCTGAACGGCGGCGGCGATTTGTCGGCCTTCGAATTCGTCGCCGGCGCCGGTGGCAGCCAGGATGTCCTCGACACCAGCGGCGCTTACGCGATCTTGCCGGCTTATTTGGCGGATTTCGCCGCTTACGATCCCATCGAATTCGCCAACTCGGGTCTAAATTTTGGCGACAACCTGCATTTGAGCGCGGCGCTGGGTAATCCGGGCGATGCCAATTATCTGGCGGCCGGCGACTACGTGCTGTTACCGGCCCATTACGCACTGTTGCCTAATGCGTTTTTGGTCACGCCGCAAGCCGACAGCTTGGACATGGCCGCCGGCACCACCAGTAGTCTGATCGACGGCACCCAGGTCATCGCCGGTTACCGTTACACCGCGAATACCGGTATCGCCGCCGGCCGCTGGTCCGGCTTCGCGGTCGAAGCCGGCACTGTTGCCCGGACCCGCTCGGAATACGACGAGACCACCGCCAGCGAATTTTTCGGCGCGAAAGGCGCCGGCTTGCCGCAAGATGCCGGCAATCTGGCCCTGTTGGCGCAAGGCCGCCTGACGTTGGCCGCCGACATCAGTGCCACCGCCGCGGCCGGCGGCTTGGGCGGCATGCTGGACATCGGCGCCAATAAACTCAACGTCGTGCAAGACTTGAGCGCGGCCGTTCCGAGCGACGGCGTCGCCTTATTGGCCGAGCAACTGAATCGGCTGAACGTCGATAGTCTGTTATTGGGCGGACGCCGGCAACGGAACGGCGACGGCACTCAACTGACCGTCGCCGCCGATAGCGTCGCGATTGGCGACGGAGTAGCCCTGCACGGCCGGGAAATCCTGTTGGCCGCGCGCGACCGGGTCACGGTCGGCGCCAACGCGAGTTTGGCCGCATCCGGCCAGTTGAGCCGCACCGACACCGAATTAAGCGTGACGAATGCCGACGGCAGCGGCGCCGGCGCCTTGTTGCGGGTTTCGGCGGGAGCGCAAAGCCAAATCGAGCGCTCCGGCGGCGGAGTCGGCAACGCGACCGGCTTGCTGGAGGTAAAAACCGGCGCGGTGTTAAGCAGCGCCGGCTCCATCTTGCTGGACGGTAGCCGGGATGTGGCATTCAACGGCACGATCGCGATGAACGGCGGCGATCTGGCCTTGAGTTCCAGCCGAATCACGCTGGGCGGCGACGGCACGGCCGCCGGCCTGAACCTGAGCGACAGTAGCTTGAACGGCCTAAATGCGGACCGTATCGCGTTGAACAGCTACGACGCCATCGACTTTGCCGGCGCGCTGCATCTGGCGGTGAAAGAATTAACCTTGAATGCCGCGAACTTGCGCGGCGTGGCCGGTGGACAAACCGCCAGCATCGTTGCCGATACGATCACGTTGACCCATACCGGTCGCGCGGCGGCGGCGCAAACCTTAGCCGGCGACATGCGCTTGGATTTATCCGCCCGTAACAGCCTGAGCTTGGCCGAAGGCGAATACGCTTGGTCCGGCTTCGGCCAAGTCGCGCTCAGCGCCGGTGTGGCGCTGATCGACGACGGCACCGCCACGATCCACTCGACCGCCGACTTGGCCGTCACCGCGCCGGTGTGGACCGCCAGTGCCGGCGCCAATACCGTGATCGAGTTGGGCGGCCACGATCTGACGGTCGGCGCCGGCAACGGCGGCGCGGTCGGTGGCGGCCTGGGCGCGCGCTTGACCGTTAACGCGCGCGACATCGTGCAACAAGGCCGTATCGAACTGGCCGCCGGCGGCGTGACGCTGAACGCCGGCCGCGACCTGACGGTCGGCGGCGACATCGATGCCGCCGGCCGGGTCGTCAACCTGGCCGATGCGGTAGCCTATGCCGGCGGCGGCTATATTTCGCTGACCGCCGAGCAAGGCAAACTGGCAATCCTGAACGGCGCGCGCTTGGACGTATCCGGCAGCAGTGTCGGCGGCGACGCCGGCAGTCTGAACCTGGCGGCCGCCAACGGCGAGCTGACGTTGGCAGGCAGCTTGGTGGGCCGTGCTCACTCCGGCGCGGTCGGCGGCGGCTTGGCCTTGGACAGCCTCAGCCTGAGCCCCACCCAATGGGCCGGGTTGCTCGGGCAATTGCACGACGGCGGTTTTAACGGCGATATCGCGATCCGCCAGCGCCTGGGCGACATGACAATAACGGCCGGCCAAAGCCTGCAAGCCGCCAACATCGCGCTGGCCGCCGACAGCGGTTCGTTGACGGTGGCCGGCGAACTGAGCGTCAGCGGCACCCAAGCCGGCAAACTGCAACTGGCGGCCGGCGACGCACTGACGATCTTGGCCGGCGCCAAACTCGGCGCGGTTTCGAGCGGTGCCGATCAGGCCGGCGGCACGATCACGTTGACCTCGACCGACGCCGACGGCGACGGGCTGGAAGGCGTCGCGATAGCGTCCGGCTCCGTGCTGGACCTGAGCGGCGCGGCCGGCGGCGGCGAAATCGATGTCATCGTCAACCGCAAAGGCGACGACGATGCGGCGGTCGATATTGCCGCCGGCAGCGTCGCCGGCGCCGCCAGCCTGAAAGTCGCGGCGATGGCCCATTACGCGACCGACGCCATCACCAACGCCCAAATCAAGCAATGGTACGACGATACCCGCGTTTTCATGACCGCCGCCGCCGACAACGCGGATTTGAGCGGGCGCTTGGGCGGCTTTACGCTACAGCCCGGATTGGACGTGCAAGGCAGCGGCAGTCTGGATATGAATTTGTCCGAGAATTTGGCGACGGCAACCTGGACCAGAGTCGGCTCGACGACAGTCTGGCGAACCAAGCTGGACAATATCGCCGGCGCCGTCCAGGCCTTACGCCGCTTAAACGCCGATGGCGAGATTATCAAGGAGTACAGCTACTTTTCGCCGGCGTCTTCGAACTCTCCGTGCACGCTGACCAGTTGCTCGTTGACTGCCGGCAGCTATTATTTCGATGCCAATCCCAACTCGCCCACCTACCGAACCTTGTTTTTCAGGGGCACTACCAACGCCAACCCGCGCACGCTGAGCGGCTTGACCGAATTCAACGGCTGGGACCTGGCCTTGCCCTACGCCAATGGCCAGGATTGGCATTTCGGGGCAGAAAAAGTACCAGGGCTGTTGGTGATTCGCGCCGCCGAAAATTTGGACATCAATCAAAACCTGTCGGACGGCATTGCCCGTTATGACGGCAAGCAAATGAACGCATTATTGGGTACTAACGACAGTTGGCAAAGTCGGGAAGTCCTGCAAACCGGCGCGTCCTGGAGCTACCAACTGGTGGCCGGCGCCGACTTGTCCAGCGCGAACCTGATGGGCTTGCTGAGCGCGCCGGCATTCGGCACCGGCAATTTGACGGTGGGCGCCAACAGCCGCATTCGGACCGGCACCGGCGACATCGAGATTGCCGCCGCCGGCAATATCAAGCTGACCGACTGGACTTCGGCAATCTATACGATGGGCCGCGCCGAGTCCGTCAACCGCTACGGCAGTCTGTCCGGTAAAACCGCCGGCAAGGAGTTTTTCGTGGAATATCCGGTCGACGGCGGCGGCTTGGCGCTGCGCGCCGGCGGCGACATCATCGGCGCGGTCAGCTCGCAGTTCCTCAGCGATTGGCTGCAACACGGCAGCGTTCGATCGCCAGCCGATGACGGTACATTGACAGGCGCCACGGCCTGGGGTATCAGCTTCGATGCGCCGTATAGCTTTAACAACCAAAACCAAAGCTTTGGCTTCCGGGAAAACCTTGGCGCGCTCGGCAGCGGCGATATAGAAATCAACGCCGGCCGCGACATTCTGAATTTGTCGGTGATGCTGCCGACCTCGGCCAAGCTGACCGGCGCCGTCGATGCCGACGGTAACATCGCCGAAAGCATGCCGCTGATTCGCGGCGGCGGCGATCTGAACTTGCGGGCGGGCGGCGACATTGCCGGCGGGGTGTTTTTTGTGGACAAGGGCAACGCTAACCTGAAGGCCGGCGGCGCGATTACCGCCAGCCGATCCGATCCGGACGCCCCGGAAGACAGCGTCGTCTACAGCGCGGGGCCGATTTTCGCGATCGGCGATTCGATCTTTAACGTGCAAGCGGCGATCGGTATCGCGGTCGGCGCGGTTGTGAATCCGTTCGGTGTCCCACCGGCCAGTAATCCGGCGTCCAATACGGCCATCGTCAACAGCTACTTTTTCAATTACAGCGAGCGTAGCGGCCTCGCACTGCAAACGCTGGCCGGCGCTATCGATTTTAACAACGACACGGATCTGATCGACCAACTGGCCAAAACCTTCCCGACCGCCACCAGCGATCCGCAATCCTATATTTCTCAGGCCGGCGTGGATTGGTGGTCCTACTATCCCGGCAATCTGACCGCCCACGCGCTCAGCGGCGATATCAACGTCAACAATTCGCTGTCGCTGTTTCCGAGCAGCGGCGGGACGCTGGATCTGGCGGCCTGGGGCAATCTGACCCTGGGCGTCGGTACGCTAAGCGACAGCAAGATCGAACAACTGGACGCCGATCCCAGCCTGTTGCCGTCCGTGCTGAATCCGACCAATACCGGCGGCAATTCGCCCCAGCACGCCGATGTATCGGTCCACACCAACGACAGCCGTTCAAATCGGCTGATTGCCGCGCACGGCAGCATCACCGGTATCGGGTCCGCCAGCGTGATTACCGCCAAGGCCACCACGTTTTACGCCGGACTGGACTTTAAAAACCTGGGCTTGGCCTTGCAGAATCTGCATGCCGACGACGTCAGCAGCATCAGCGCCGGCCGCGACATCCTCTACGAGTTGATCAGAAACCCGACGACCGGGGCTTATATTACGACCAACGCCCAAATCGAACTGGGCGGGCCGGGTTTGTTGAACGTGTGGGCCGGTCGCAATATTGACCTGGGCGTGTCCGGCGGCATTATCTCGGTCGGCAATTTGCACAACGTTGCGCTACCCAGTCAAGGCGCCGACATTAGCGTGTTGGCCGGCAACCGCTTCTCCGACTCCACCGCGCCGCTGGAAGACTTCCTGAACACCTATGTCGTGTCCGGCAACTACCAAAGCTTGCGCGCTTCCTTAGAGCAACAAACCACGCCGATCGGCCGGCTACAAATCGCGTTGGCGGTGCTGTTCGACGAAATTCGCGCCTCGGCCAAGGCCGCGGCGGTGACGACGGGCGCCAAGCAGCAGGCGGCCTACCAACGCGGTTACGACGCGATCGCTCTGTTGTTCCCGGACGCGCCGGCCGGCGACATCAAGTTGTTCTTTAGCCGGATTCAAACCGTGCAAGGCGGCGACGTCAATCTGTTGGCGCCGGGCGGCATGATCAACGTCGGCCTGGCTTCGGGATTTACCGGCGGTAAAGCCGACCAAGCCGATCTGGGCATCATGGCTCAGCGCGAAGGCAACATCAACATCCTGGTCAAAAACGACTTGCAGGTGAACCAGCAACGGGTATTCACATTGGCCGGCGGCGACATTACCGTCTGGTCTTCCGAGGGCAATATCGACGCGGGCCGCGGCGCCAAAGCGGCCTTGGCGACCGCCGCGCCAAGAATCAGCATCGACAAATCCACCAGCCAACTGATCGTCGAATTTCCGCCGACGATTTCCGGCAGCGGTATTCGGGCGCAGTCGGGCTATAACAGCGATAGGATAGGCAATGTCGTGCTGGCCGCGCCGAAAGGCGTCGTCGATGCCGGCGAGGCCGGTATCGGTGGGCAGAACGTGACAATTGCCGCCACCGCCGTGATCGGCGCCAGCAATATTCAGGTATTGGGAAGCAGTATCGGATTCGGCCAAATCCTGGCACTCCCGACCATGCCCGACAATGCCGGCGCGGCAGCGGCCGCCGCCAGCCGGTCAGCGTCGACAAACGAAGCGGCCGCCGAGCAGCAAACCGACGATTCCGCGGCCGGACGTTCGGTCAAAGTGGCGTTGTTGGACAGCCAATTGCTTGGTTTCGGTGCTTGCAGCCTTGCCGACATCAAGTCCGGCAAGGCGGGGTGCGGCGACTAACGGGACCGCTAGGCCGCAATTTAATTTCGCCGGGTAGACCTCGGGCAGTAGCGGCAAAGCGCTTGGGTAAGCCCAAGACAGGATTCCGCGCGAGCGTTTTTCAGTGAATGTGCGAAAATTCACGGTTCGCCAATTGGGAGCCTTAGCTCGATCATGCCCACCTCCGAAACCTGTTCCGCGCCGATCGGCGTTTACGACTCCGGCATCGGCGGACTGTCGGTGTTGCGCGCCTTACGGGAAAAGTTGCCAAACGAATCCTTCGTTTACGTCGCGGACAATGCCCACGCGCCGTACGGCGACCGGGCGCCGGACTTCATCGAAGCGCGCGCCCGGCAAATCGCCGCCTTCCTGGTGCAACGCGGCGCGCGAGCCTTGGTGCTGGCCTGCAACACCGCCAGCGTCGTCGCCGCCCAACAGCTACGCAAACTGCATGGCTTGCCGATCGTCGCGATGGAACCGGCCATCAAGCCGGCCGCGCGAATCACGCAATCCAAGGTGGTGTTGGTCATGGCCACCACCAACACGATCCGGAGCGCGTCGGTCGCCCGACTGTGCAGCGCCTACGGCCGGGAGGTTAACGTGATCCTGCAACCGTGTCCGGGTTTGGCGGACCAGGTCGAACGCGGCGAATTTGGTAGCGCGGCAACCTTAGATCTGTTGGACAAATTCATCAGACCCGGCATTGCCGCCGGCGCCGATACCATTGTGCTGGGCTGCACGCATTACGCGTTTCTGACTTCGGAAATTTCGCGGATTGCCGGACCGACGGTCGCGGTGGTCGAGCCTTCCGACGCCATCGCCCGGCAACTCGCCCGTGTTCTGCCGGCCGCCACCGCGCCTCGGCGACCAGCCAGCGCCACCACTTACTACACGTCCGGTTCGGCGCCCGACATGTCGGCTTTTTTGGCGACGATCGGCGAAACCTCCCAAGCGGTGTATACGCTGCCAGCGGGCGTGCCGTAGCCGGCCCGAGGGTATAAGGACCCGACGGGCACTTGTCTGTTTGTGCCGAAAAAGTACGGACAGACCGGTGTCCAAACGCCTTCGATTATGTGGAATACCACGCCACAGGTCCTCGCCTACGGCTCATCCGTTAAAACCCAGTCTCGAAAGTCGCCCCGCGATTCCGACCGGGTTCCCCCCGAAACCCGGCTGATCCTTACCCCTAGCCTGATGCTCAGCGCGTCAGGGCATCTGGCTCTCGAGTGCCGCCGGTCGCTGACGCAGGTTTTACCGAAAGGCCTCAGTTTAGTTTTTGATCCGTCGCGGTAAGCTGTAAAATCGCCTTTAAGCGTTGACGCCGTTTCGGCATCAGCTGGCACGCCTCACCGATTTCGTCATTTAGGAGTTCCATTTCATGAGCAATACACAAACTCACGCCGAAGTTCTGGTCCTGGGCGGCGGCCCCGGCGGTTACACGGCGGCCTTCCGCGCCGCCGATTTGGGCAAGCAGGTGGTCCTGGTCGAACGCTATCCGGTGCTGGGCGGCGTTTGTCTGAACGTCGGTTGCATTCCGTCGAAAGCCTTGTTGCACGCCGCGCAAATCATCCATGAAGCCGAGGCGATGGCCGAACACGGCGTCAGCTTTGGCCAGCCGCAAGTCGATTTGGATAAAATTCGCGGCTGGAAGCAAAGCGTCAGCCAGGGTTTGAATCAAGGTTTGGCGAAGCTGGCCAAACAGCGCAAAGTCGCCGTGATCAACGGTGTCGGCAAGTTCGCTTCAGCCAATAGCCTGACCGTCGAAAACGAGTCCGGCAGCCAAACCGTGACTTTCGATAACGCGATCATCGCCGCCGGCTCGCAGCCGACTAAAATTCCCGGTTTCCCGCACGACGACCCGCGCGTCTGGGATTCGACCGATGCGTTGAACTTGAACTTCGTGCCGGAGAAGCTGCTGATCGTCGGCGGCGGCATCATCGGTCTGGAAATGGCGACGGTGTATCACGCCTTGGGCTCGAAAATCAGCGTGGTCGAGTTGATGGACCAAATCATCCCCGGCTGCGACAAGGATTTGGTCACGCCGCTGCAACGTAAGATCAAAAAGCAATACGACAATCTGTGGCTGAAAACCAGCGTGAAAGCGATGGAAGCCACCGACGCTGGCATTAAGGTATCTATGGAAGGTAAGGACGCGCCGGAAAGCGAAACTTTCGACGCGGTGCTGGTCGCGGTCGGCCGTCGGCCGAACGGCAAACTAATCGACGCCGATAAAGCAGGCGTTACCGTCGACGAACGCGGCTTTATTCCGGTCGACAAACAGGGCCGCACCAACGTCGGCCACATTTTCGCGATCGGCGATATCGTCGGCAACCCGATGCTGGCCCACAAAGCCACTCACGAAGGCAAAATCGCCGCCGAAACCATTGCCGGCCATAAAGCCGGTTTCGATGCGTTGACGATTCCATCGGTGGCCTACACCGATCCGGAAGTGGCCTGGATGGGATTGACCGAAACCCAGGCGCAACAGCAAGGCGTCGAATACGACAAAGCCGTATTCCCGTGGGCCGCCAGCGGTCGGTCGTTAGCCTTGGGACGTAGCGAAGGCATCACTAAAATTTTGACCGACAAAACCAACGGGCGAATCCTGGGTGCCGGCTTCACCGGCCCCGGCGCAGGCGAGTTGGTGGCGGAAGCGGTATTGGCCTTGGAAATGGGCGCTGACGCCACCGACGTCAGCCTGAGCATCCATCCGCACCCGACCTTGTCGGAGACGTTTGCGTTCGCGGCGGAGATGATAGAAGGGACGATTACCGATCTTTACGTTAAAAAGTAGATAGTTTAGCGGTTTGATTTCCGATCATAATTGGCGTCGGAAATTGAATGTCCGGCAAGTTGTTTATTTGATGATTGATTTTTCCTCGATCACTTGCGTCGTCCATCGGAATGGGAAATTTCCTTCGGAATTAGCGAGGAGATTCCAGACAGGCCGCCGCGTTGGCTATAAATATTACTTTGACAGCAGGTCTGAAAATGGAAAAATTATTCAAAAAGATAAAATACTTGCCTGAATTGGCAAAGAAGTACCGAATACTTAAACACTGTAATCTGCTGGACGATAGGCTTAGCGCATCTGAGTTGGAGCAGTATTTGTACACTTGCAGCGCGGTTGGAACTCATAGAGGGTATTTGCGTTCGCTTCGCGAAACCATGTGCGTCGACCGCGAAGGTAATCCGCTCCCCTGGTACACCTATCCGGCCATCGAACAACTGGCGAAATGGGATTTTTCAGAAGCGGAAGTCTTTGAATTCGGTTGCGGCAATTCGACCCGATGGTGGGCCGGCCGGTCTAAATCGGTCGTGAGCCTGGAGGGCTCACGGGTCTGGTACGACAAAATCTTGTCTTCCAATGTCTTACCGGACAACACCACACCGATACTTGTCGCAATAGATGGGGATGAATATAGTCAAGCATTTGGCGATTACGCGGAGGCTTTGAATAATTTCGGCCAGTTCGACGTCATTATTGTCGACGGCGAATCTCGTTTCAGGACGCGCTACGCTTGCGCAAACAACGCGTTAAAGCATTTAAGAGCAGGTGGTTTGATTATTCTCGATAACTCCGACTGGCATCCGGAATCCGCCAAATTGCTAAGAGATTCAGGATTGCTTCAGATCGATTTTTGCGGTCTCGGCCCCTTGAATACCCACGCCGAGACTACCTCGTTGTTTTTGGACAAATTCTTCAGCGTTAAGCCCGTGAACGATAACGAGCACCCAGGGCAAACTATTGGCGGATTGAAGCTCACCCTGGGTTAAAAATCGCAATCCCCTCACTGGGGGTAGCTAGCGACAGATTTCCACGTCGAACACGGTACCGTTGACGGCGACTACCTTGACCTTACCGCCCACCGGGCAATCGTCGCCGTGGACTTTCCAGATCGTGTCGTCCACCTTGATTTTGCCCTGTCCGTTTTCGATGGCTTCCACCAAATTGAAGGTACGGCCGACGTATTGAGCCCCGCGCCGGTTCAACAGCGGATGATCGCTGGTTTGCGATTTGGCGCCGGCGTAACGGCGCCAAGCCAGTACCGCCGCGATCGCCATCGCCGAGAACAGCAGCACTTGCACGTTAAATCCCATCACCGGCACGACCAGTAACAACGCGCCGGTCACGAAAGCCGCCACCGCCAGCCACAAAAAGAAGAAACCGCTGACCAAAATCTCCAAGCCCAGGAACGCGACCGCGGCCACCCACCAATACCAGAACACGATGTCGAATTCGCTCATCGCACTAGCCTTTTTTGGACAAAGCTTCCTTGGCCAATTCGCCGATACCGCCCAAGGCACCGATCACGCTGGAGGCTTCCAGCGGCATTAGAATCAGCTTGCTGTTGTCGGCGGTGGCGATCTCCTTGATGGACTCGATGTATTTTTGCGCGACGAAAAAATTGATCGCCTGCACGTCGCCCTTGGCGATGGCTTCGGACACCATCAGCGTGGCCTTGGCCTCGGCTTCCGCCAAGCGCTCGCGGGCTTCGGCCTCGCGAAACGCCGCTTCGCGGCGGCCTTCGGCTTCCAGAATCGCGCTCTGTTTCAAACCCTCGGCTTTTAAAATTTCCGCCTGCCGCAAGCCTTCGGCTTCCAAAATCTGCGCGCGTTTTTCCCGTTCGGCCTTCATTTGCCGAGCCATCGAATCGACCAAATCCTTGGGTGGCGCAATGTCCTTGATTTCGATCCGGGTGACTTTGATGCCCCACGGCGTGGTCGCGTCGTCGACCACCGCCAGCAAACGGGCGTTGATTTCGTCGCGGCGCGATAGCAATTCGTCCAGGTCCATCGAACCCATCACGGTGCGGATGTTGGTCATCACCAGATTGATAATCGCCACATCCAGATAATTCACCTCGTAAGCCGCCTTGGCGGCATCCATGATTTGGTAGAACACCACGCCGTCCACCCGCACCATGGCGTTGTCCTTGGTAATGACTTCCTGCGACGGCACGTCGATGACTTGTTCCATCATATTCAATTTTCTGCCGATCTGATCGATGATGGGGACGATGATGTTCAAACCCGGCGTCAAGGTCGCCGTGTACTTGCCGAAACGCTCGACTGTGTATTCCATGCCTTGCGGCACCGATTTGACGCTCATGAACACCATCAAAATGGCGAAAAAGAACAACACTGTCACGAATAAACCGAAACCGCCCATAACTGCCTCCCGAGGCTGATGTAATTTTTTTATGATTGCCGATCCTAAGCCTGGTAATAATATAGGTTTCTTTCACCTGCCGCTAACCAACCCGGATACATGAACACTCTGATTTACTACAGCTTCAACCTCCTGATTCTTACCTTAGTCCTGTTGCTGGTCGGTTTGATCAAGCCTAAGTGGCTGCTATTTTGGATGGACAAACCCGGCCGCTTACCGATCATCTTTGTTTGCACCGGCCTGTTCATGACGTCGGCCGTGATGTACGGTGAAGGCAACAAGGAACTCCAAGCCGAAAAAGCCCAACAAGCCAAGGCCCAAACCCCACCGCCGCCGGCACCCACCGGCGGCGACGTGCCGGTCGTTAAACCGGCGCCGGCCGCCAAGCCGGCGGCTCAGCCCTAAAACGGGCCGATCCGGGCCGATCAGCGTAGAGCGTCGATCCGCCGTTTCAAATCGCTTAGATCGACGTCTTCGCCGGTTTCCTCGAAATACAGGCGGTTAAACGTTTCGGCGATGCGGCCGGCCGGTTCGGCTAAATCGGGTCTTAGCCGGCGAAGCTGATCCGCCAATTCGCTCGGACCATACCCCGGTTTGGCCATCAATCCCGCTTTGACCAAGCGCGCGACGAAGCGTCTATACAACTCGGCGACCGGGTCCCGGCGCCGACGCAATGGTTTCAACAAACGCCAGGCCAGTAGCCCGCCGATGCCGGCCAAACTGGCAAACAGCCAGTAGGCCAGCGTCAACCAATCCTGGATCCCCAGCGCCGACAGAAATTCGCGCTGACTGGCGTTATCGTAATTGATGACCCAGCGCTGCCATTGATAATCGACGTTGCTCCACAACTGAGCACCGCGTTGCAACCAGCTCAGCGCCGTTGGATCGAAATTGGAAGTCCTAAAGTTCACCGCGCCGCTGGCAACCTGCAGGTCGATATCGACGCCACGCTCGATACGTTCCGGCGCAATCGCCGCGGTCGGATCGAAGCGTACCCAGCCGCGTTCCGCCAGCCAGACTTCCGCCCAGGCATGCGCGTCGGCCTGGCGGACTTCCAGAAATCCGCCGACCGAATTGAACTGGCCGCCCTGATAACCGCCCACCACCCGCGCCGGAATGCCCGCCGCCCGCAACACGTAAACGAACGCGGTCGCGTAGTGACTGCAGAAGCCGGCCCGGTGGTCGAACAAAAACGCTTCGATCGGTTTGACCGGCATAGTCGGCGGCGTCAGCGTGTAACGAAAATTCTGCTCGCGAAAATACCCGAGTAGTCGAGTGATGAAGCGTTCCGGATCGGCATCGCCGTCGCGCAAGCGCTCGACCAGCGCTTGGATCCTGGGCGCCGGTTTGCCCGGCAGTTGCAGGTTTTCCCGGCGTCCCGAGTCGTCGAGGTCGCCGGTCCGGTAGTTGGGGGCAGACGCCAGCCGATATTCGGCGCGTTCGCCGGGGTTGTTGTCGGCCAGCAATTGGTACAAGCCGTTGCGGCGCAATTCGGGCGGGTAGCGGTAAGGCAAATCCAGCGCGTAGACCCAATGCTGGTTTTGCGGCTCCATCAACAGCGTGTAGTCGTAAATCCGAGTCGTATCGAAGGCCGGATCGGTTTCGCCGCGACCGGCGTAGGGCAATTGCTGCCAAACCACGCCGTCGGTGAAGGCGTAAATCGGCCCGCGCCAGTAACGCAGATGGGCCGGTGGCGGCTCGCCGGCGAACTTCACCCGGAACACCAGGTCGCCGGACAGACTCAGTTCGGCGATGGCGCCCGGCTCCAGCTTATTGCTCAAGCCGCTCCTGGCCCTGTCGGTATCCTGCAACCAACTCCAGCGCGGCGCCTCCAGTCGCGGAAACAATACGAACAACACCAGCGCGGCCGGAACAGCCTGGGCGATCAAGCGCCCGGCACTCCACAGCGCCGCGCCGGTGCGCGGCGTCCGGCTGTTCAACGTAATCAAGGTCGCCAAGCCTAGGACGCAGACCAGCGCAATATAGCCGGCCATCAAGATGCTTTCTTCGTAAAGAAATTGGGTAGCGGCGACGATGAACGACAAAAACACGATCACGTAAACGTCGCGCCGGCCGCGAATTTCCAACAATTTCAAGCCCAGCGACACCACGAATAAACCGGTGCCGGCATCGCGGCCGAACACGCCGCGCTGCTGACTGAACAGCAAGGCCAGCCCGGCCACGGTCAGCGCGAACAACAGCCACTTGCCCGGCAAGCAGTCCGGCCGGCCGATACCGACGCATCGCCAACCCAGCGGCAATAGGAAAAAACCGAACAGCGGCAGCGGCACGTGCCAGGCGTGCGGCAACACGATCAGGCCGGTCGATGCCAACACAAACCAGAGCAGGCGGTCGGGTAAATAGTCGGTCATACGCCGAACACCGCCAGCGCTTCCAGGCAGCGCCGATAATGCTGGGTACCGCGATCGGGCGCCAGGCGCAGATTGGGTAGCACCAAGCCGTAACGCAGGCCGGCATGTTCGGCGTCCACCACCCAGCGGCACAGCAAACTCAAGCGTTCCTCCAAATGGTGGCCGGACGCCGCTTGCAAATCCAGCCACAGCTCGGCGGCGGTATTGCCGCCGTACTGTTTGCTATGCACGCCCTGGCCCTTGGCGTAAGTCTTCCAATCGATCTGCCGCAGGGTATCGCCGAGTTGGTAGGCCCGCAATCCGTTGAACTCGTCGCCGCCGCGCGCCCGATAGCCTGCCCGGCCGTCGCCGCCGGCTTGCTCGGGAAACGGCGCGCCCGGCTCGGCCGGTTTAGGGTAAACCAGCAATGGACTATCGAAACGCAACGGCGACCAAGCCCGAAATATACCCAGCGGATAACTACTGCTGACGGTTAAAGTGCCCGGTTGGCGCCGTCCGCGCAGGGCGGCAGTCTCGAATAACGTGACGGTACGGCTTTGTTCGGCCGGCAATTCCACTGTCAAGCGACTCCGCAAACTCAACTCGAGATTTGGACGAGGTCGCCGTCCCGGTTCCAGCGTAAAAGCGTAAGC
This sequence comes from Methylomonas sp. MS20, assembly GCF_050275925.1. NCBI lineage: Bacteria > Pseudomonadati > Pseudomonadota > Gammaproteobacteria > Methylococcales > Methylococcaceae > Methylomonas > Methylomonas sp. MS20. The sequence goes on along the minus strand of NZ_CP189962.1, from coordinate 123,952 downwards.
GGCCGGTTGGCCCGCGAATACCGGTGCCTGCCGCCCGGCCCGCACCACCAAGCCCGCCAGCGCCAGATAGGTATGCAGTATCGTCACGAAAAAAACGCCGGCCAACAAAAACCCCAACAAGTAGCACAGGTTGTTGCCGTAAACGTAGCCGATCAGCAATAGCACGCCGATCAAGCCAACGAACAACAATCCCCGCCGGTTGGGAATAATGAAGATGCGCCGGTGATTGAGTTCTATCGCGTCGCCGGACGGCGCTTCGCCGCGAATGAAGCGGGACAGGCGAAAGCGTTCCGACAGCTTCAGGCTCACAACACGGCAACTTGTTCGAGTATCGGCGCGACGGTGGCCGCCGAATCGACAACCCCCGCCTGCAAGCGATGGCCGGCCACCGCCGGCAACACGGCTTGCAAGTCTTCCGGCAAGACCGCCTTGCGCCGGTCCAGAAACGCCCAAGCCCTAGCAGCGGCCAATAAGCCCAATCCGCCGCGCGGCGACAAGCCGCTGGCGTAATCCGGGTGGTGCCGGCTGAAATCCAAGATGCCTTGCAGATAATCCAGCAAGGCCGGCGAAACGTGAACCTCGGTCGCCGCCAATTGCATTTCGAGCAATTCGCCGGCGCCGATCACCACCGGCAGATTGTCAATCAAGGCATGCCGGGGACGGCCGCTTAGCAATTCGCGTTCGGCCTGGCGATCGGGATAACCCAGTTCGATCCGCATCAAAAACCGATCCACCTGCGATTCCGGCAGCGGGAAAGTGCCGATCTGGTGAGCCGGATTCTGGGTCGCGATCACGAAAAACGGCCGCGGCAACGGATAGGTCTTGCCTTCTATCGTGACCTGACGCTCTTCCATCGCCTCCAGCAACGCGCTTTGGGCCTTGGGTGTGGCCCGGTTGATTTCGTCGGCCAGCACCATTTGCTTGAAAATCGGTCCGGCGTGAAACGTAAAACTCTGGCGATTGGCATCGAACACCGACGAGCCGAGAATGTCGGCGGGCAAGATGTCGCTGGTGAACTGGATGCGCTGGTACTCCATCCCAAACAGTTTGGCCAGGGTGTGCGCCAGCGTGGTTTTGCCGACGCCCGGAATGTCCTCGATCAACAGATGTCCTCTGGCCAGCAGACAGCAAACCGCCAACCGGATTTGGCGGGGCTTGCCGAGGATAATCCGGTTAGCGGTGTCCAATAAGCGTTCGAGGGCGAGATCCATCGGAGAAATGTCGGTAGCGAAAGGGCTGCGGCCGAGTATAGTCCAGCCCGGTTGCACCCGCCATCGGCTTCGTTGTATAAAGCCGACAGCCCCAACACCCATGCGATCCGGCCGGACCGCGGAGACGCTTATGAAAGACTACGACGACGTGCGCGACCAGCTTTTGAACATGCTGGAAGAGCTGGACGACCGCCTCGGTAAAATTACCGACGACGTTAAGCACATCGACCAAGCGCTGGACCGCGATTTTTCCGAACAAGCGACCCAAACCGAGAACGACGAAGTGCTGGATGCCATCGGCAACGTCACTCGGGACGAAGTCGAAAAAATCAAGCAAGCGATCATCCGCATCGACGCCGGCACCTACGGCATCTGCCAACGCTGCGGCGAGCCGATCAAGCCCGCCCGGCTGGCCGCGTTGCCCTACGCCGCGCTCTGTATACGCTGCGCCGAGCAACAGTAAACCCGCCGAGGAATCACCTTCAGTGGTTCCAGACGGATGACGCGAGCCCTCGGGCCTGAACCCCGCATTCAAAAACAACGGCCGGGCCTTCAGGGCCGCAACCATTCCGGCGGCCAGGGTTCGCGGCATCGTGACGTCCAAGCCTGTCGTTTCCGGCGGGTTCGGCGCGCATCCCCGCCGCCGATTCGGATTTTGTACTATCCTTTGCCCACCACCTTTTTTCGTTGGACCCCGCCCCATGGACATCGCAGAATTGCTGACTTTTTCCGTTAAAAACAAGGCCTCGGACCTGCACTTGTCCGCCGGCTTGCCGCCGATGATCCGGGTGGACGGCGACATCCGGCGGATCAACATCCCGCCGCTCAATCACAAGGAAGTCCACGCGCTGATCTACGACATCATGAACGACAAGCAGCGCCGGGATTACGAAGAGTTTCTGGAGACAGACTTTTCGTTCGCGCTGCCTGGCGTGGCGCGGTTCCGGGTTAACGCCTTCAATCAGGATCGCGGCGCGGCCGGCGTGTTCCGGACCATTCCGTCCAAGGTGCTGACGTTGGAAGATTTGGACGCGCCGAAATTTTTCGCGGAACTGTGTACCAAACCACGCGGCTTGATCCTGGTGACCGGACCGACCGGTTCCGGTAAGTCGACGACGCTAGCGGCGATGATCAATCACATCAACACCAACGATTACGCGCACATCCTGACCGTCGAAGACCCGATCGAATTCGTTCACGAAAGCCAGAAATCGCTGATCAACCAACGCGAAATTCACCGCGATACCTTGGGTTTTAACGAAGCCTTGCGCTCGGCCTTGCGGGAAGACCCCGACATCATCCTGGTCGGCGAGATGCGCGACCTGGAAACCATCCGGCTGGCGCTGACCGCCGCGGAAACCGGCCACTTGGTGTTCGGCACGCTGCACACCACCTCGGCCGCGAAAACCATAGACCGGATTATCGACGTGTTCCCCGCCGCCGAGAAAGACATGATCCGGGCCATGCTGTCGGAATCCTTGCAAGCGGTGATTTCTCAAACGCTGCTGAAGAAAGTCGGCGGCGGCCGAATCGCCGCGCACGAAATCATGGTCGGCACGCCGGCGATTCGCAACCTGATCCGCGAGGCCAAGGTCGCGCAAATGTATTCGGCGATCCAAACCGGCCGCAAGGACGGCATGCAGACGCTGGATCAAAACCTGAAGGAACTGGTTGATAAGGGTTTGATCACCGCGAAGGCGGCGATGACGCGCGCGGTCAACAAAGATATGTTCCGCTGAGGTTAAGGAGGGGCCATGGACTTTAAAGCCTTATTGGCGCTGATGGTCGAGAAAAGAGCGTCCGACCTGTTCATTACCGCCGGCCGGGCGCCGTCCATGAAAGTGGACGGCAAGGTCGTCGAAGTATCCAAGGGTGTTTTGAACAGCGAACAAACCATGAAACTGGTGCTCAGCGTGATGTCGCAACGCCAGCGCGACGAGTTCGAGAATACCAAGGAATGCCAGTTCGCGCTGAGTGTCAGTGAATTGGGTCGCTTCCGGGTAAGCGCCTTTACTCAACGCGATTCGGCCGGCATGGTGTTACGCCGCATCGAAACCACGATTCCTACCGCCGAACAACTGCACCTGCCGCCGGTGCTGAAAGACTTGATCATGTATAAGCGCGGTCTGGTGATGTTCGTCGGCGCGACCGGCACCGGTAAATCCACATCGCTGGCGGCGCTGATTCGGCATCGCAACGAAAACACCAGCGGTCACATCATTTCGATCGAGGACCCGATCGAGTTCATCCATCCGCACCAAGGCTGTATTGTGACCCAACGCGAAGTGGGCCTGGATACCGAGTCCTTCGAAGTCGCGCTGAAAAACACTTTGCGGCAAGCGCCCGACGTGATCCTGATCGGCGAGGTACGCACCCGCGACACGATGCAGCACGCCATCACCTTCGCCGAAACCGGTCACTTGTGCGTTTGTACCTTGCATGCCAACAACGCCAACCAAGCGTTGGACCGGATTCTGCATTTCTTTCCGGAGGAAATGCACAGCCAATTGTTCATGGACCTATCGTTGAATCTGCGTGGTATCGTCGCCCAACAACTGGTGCAGCGCTCGGACGGCAAGGGCCGCTATCCGGCGATCGAAATTCTGTTGAACACCCCGCTGGTGTCGGACATGATCCGCAAGGGCGAAGTGCATAAACTGAAGGAATTGATGAAGAATTCGCGCGAACACGGCATGCAGACTTTCGACCAAGCGCTTTACGATTTGTACGCAGCCGGTAAAATTAGCTACGAAGACGCGCTACACGCCGCCGACTCCCGCAACGAAGTCCGCCTGATGATCAAACTGGGCGCCGAAAACGTCAATTTCGAGGTCAAGGACATGATGCTGGAAGAAAACGACGACGACGGAGGCGCGCTGTATAAATAACATTGGGTAACCCGACCTTTGAAACCTCCGAATTCTCCGCGCGCCAACAAAATCGCCGCCGTCCTGCTGATTGCGCTGCTGGATGGCTGCAGCTCTCAACCCATTTCCAAGAACGCGCCCTCCGAGCGGGCTTACAGTCCAACCCGGCAAGCGCCGCCGGAACGCGGCCGTACCGCGACACCCGATTTAAGGCCGCTGGCCGAACCCGGCAACTATCGGGCCTCTTCGGTATCCGGCGATTACGCCGGATACCCAGCGCTCGGCCGTTTTATTGACGACATCAGCCAAAAGCACGGCTTCCATCGCGAATATCTGTACGGACTGTTCAGCCAAGCCAAGCGCAAGCAATGGACTCTGGACTACCTCGCCAAGTCGGACCAAGCGATGAAGGGCAAGCCGGCCAAGGGCGGCTGGAGCCGCTATCGCGCCCAATTTCTCGACGCCCGTCATATCGACGCCGGCGTCGCTTTCTGGCAAAAGTACCGATCCTCGCTGCAACGCGCCAGCCGCGAATACGGCGTGCCGGCCGAGTACATCCTTGGCATTCTGGCGGTGGAAACCACGTTCGGCGGTTTCGTCGGCAATCACCGCGTCATTGACGCCCTAACCACCTTGGCCTTCGATTACCAGCGCCGGGGCGAGTATTTCCGAGGCGAACTGGAGAATTTTCTGGTCATGACCCGTGCCGAAGGCGTGGACCCCGGCAAGCCGGTCGGCTCGTTCGCCGGCGCGATGGGCTTGGGTCAGTTTATGCCCAGCAGCTTTTTGCAATGGGCGGTCGACTTCAACGGCGATGGCCGCCGCGATCTATGGAATCCGGAAGACGCGATCGGCAGCGTCGCCCACTATTTTGCCGAACACGGTTGGCAAGCCGGTCAACCGGTGGTTTCCGCCGCGTCCGGCCAACCCGCCGCCGACTTGGAAACCGGCTTCGACAGCCGGTATTCGCTGGACAAACTGACTGACGCGGGGCTGAAACCGGCGGAATCCTGCAGTTGCGATTACCCGCTCAGTTTGCTGTTGCTCCGTCACCATGACCGCGACGAATACCGGCTGGGACACCCCAACTTTTACGTCATTACCCGTTACAACCACAGCACCCATTATGCGATGGCGGTACACGAGCTGGCTCAAGCGATCAAAAGCGGCTATTTGAGAACGGCGGGCGGGGACGGTCTTGGTTAGTCCCAAGGCCTAACGTAAGTCGTACGGTAAGTCGAATGCCGCCAAGCCCGGCCTTAAACGCACTGGCAAATTCCGGTTGCAGCGCGAGCCGGCCCGCGCGGTGTCCACCCGACTGAATCCTCACACTCCACATCCATAGTTTCAATGCGTTGCGAACCGCGCGGTTCCCACCGACCAGCGCCGACGCATGTCAAAAACCTTCCCGACATCCGCACCGTCATCATGGTCGCGCACTGGACCTTCGAACAATTCCAGGCCGGCGCTTTCAAGGCGACCATACGCAACAAGCCGATAATTGCAAAATTGATCACATTTTTAATCAAACCAGATTGCCAAATCGTAAATTCTTTCAAAGAAAAATGGCGATGCTGACATTGGACTGACCGTGGACGGTAAAGGATAGTTGTCATGAAAATTTACTTAATAACAGACGAGCAACAGGAAGAACTGGAGAGGCAACGCGACTCCCTGATCAAAACCAAATCGATGTGCGATCTGATGCTGGATATCGCCACCCAATCCGGCGACTTGGCGACTTTCGATGCTGCGCTGGAAATCGCCAACACCGAACTGGATCGCCTGGAAGTCTTCTTCGATATGCCGGATTTATGCCTTCGATAATCAAACAAGGCCATCGAGATCGAGAGCGGCACGCCGCACTTTCAGAACCCTATTGGTCAATGTCGGGAATATCTAGGTCTTGGCGTATGGCGTTGCGGGGTTATTGCGAATCCAATGAATCAACGAGCTAGCGGATAAATCCCGCGATTTCAAAAATACTCAATTCCTTGGCTCTTCGTGGTAAATTTTCGGCTGATTTTTAGCTTTCAGTCGCGCCATGACAACGATACGTCAAGACGATTTCATCCAAAGCATCGCCGATGCCTTGCAATTCATCTCGTACTACCATCCTCAGGATTTTATCGACGCCTTACACACGGCGTATCTGAAGGAGCAAAGCCCGGCCGCCAAGGACGCGATGGCGCAGATTCTGATTAACTCGCGGATGTGCGCGGAAGGCCGGCGGCCGATTTGTCAGGACACCGGTATCGTCACGGTGTTTTTGAAGATCGGCATGGAGGTGCGCTGGGACGCCAAGCTGGGCGTCGGCGAGATGGTCAACGAAGGCGTACGGCGGGCTTATCTGCATCCGGATAACGTGTTGCGGGCATCGATCCTGTCCGATCCGGCCGGAAAGCGCATTAACACCAAAGACAACTCCCCGGCGGTGGTGCATATGGAACTGGTGCCAGGCGATAAAGTGGACGTGGAAGTCGCCGCGAAGGGCGGCGGCTCGGAAGCCAAGTCCAAATTCGTCATGCTGAATCCGGCCGACAGCATCGCCGATTGGGTGATGAAAACCGTGCCGACCATGGGTGCCGGCTGGTGCCCGCCCGGCATTCTCGGTATCGGCATCGGCGGCACCGCCGAAAAAGCCATGATCCTGGCTAAGCAGGCTTGCATGGGCGCTATCGATATTCAGGACTTGATCGCGCGCGGCCCAAGCAACGCGCTGGAAGAGTTGCGGCTGGAGTTGTACGACAAGGTCAACGCACTGGGCATCGGTGCCCAAGGTCTGGGGGGGCTGACCACGGTGCTGGATGTGAAAATCCTCGATTACCCGACTCACGCCGCCAATAAGCCGGTGGCGATGATCCCCAACTGTGCAGCCACCCGCCATGCCCATTTCGTCTTGGACGGCTCGGGCCCAGCCGTGTTAACGCCGCCCAGTTTATCGGACTGGCCGGCAATCACCCAATCCGCCAGCACGGCGCGACGGGTCAATATCGATGGTTTGACCAAGCAAGACGTTGCCGACTGGAAACCCGGCGAAACCTTGTTGCTCAGCGGCACATTGCTGACCGGTCGCGACGCCGCCCATAAGCGTATCGTCGATCTTTTAAACAAAGGAGAGCCGTTACCGAACGGCGTCGATTTAAAAGATAAATTCATCTATTACGTCGGCCCGGTTGATCCGGTACGCGACGAAGTCGTGGGCCCGGCCGGCCCGACCACCGCCACCCGAATGGACGGCTTTACCGATACGGTACTGGAAAAAACCGGCCTACTGGGCATGATAGGCAAATCCGAGCGCGGCCCGCAAGCAATAGCCGCCATCGCCAAGCACAAAGCCGTCTATTTGATCGCGGTCGGCGGCGCGGCCTATTTAGTCTCCAAGGCCATCAAGCAGGCGCGTATCGTGGCCTTTCCCGAGCTGGGTATGGAAGCGATTCACGAATTTGTGGTGGAAGACATGCCGGTGACGGTGGCGGTCGATAGTCGGGGCGAGTCGATACACGACACTGCTCCCAAGGAATGGCAATCGAAGATTGGCAAGATTCCAGTCGTGACCGAGTAATTTACGGCATTACCCCCGTAGCCTGAAGCCGGCAGTCTACCAATACGCAAGGATTCGAGGCCTGGTAATTAGAAACGGGGGTAACCCCGGCACCTTAGCCGTCCACGCTGACTCGACAACGAAATCTATTCGGAAAATCAAGCGGACCCGCATGCCAACTCGACGTTCCCACCTGTCCCCGGCTCGCGGTATAGTGCCAGTCTTCGATCATTTCAAAGCAATGTTATTCATCGTCCGATGCCGAAATTCATACTGAAACTGTTTTTACTGTGTCTGGCGTTGCCGCAACCCGCGCTTGCCGATGCCGACCTATTTCCGAACCGGTCCTCATCCGGTTCGACCCGGCAATTGTCGCTGACCAACGAGGTTTGGGTCGGCGATTTCTCGCAAATGTTGGAGCGGCGATTAATTCGAGTTTTAGCGCCTCACAGCCGGACGCTATATTTTCACGATAAGGGTCGCGAGCGCGGTTTAACCGCCGAACTGGTGCGTAACTTCGAACGTTTCATTAACCATCAATACGCCAAGCAGTTACACAAACGGCCGATTACCGTCGTAATCGTGCCGACGACTCGCGACCGGCTGATTGATGATCTCAAGCGCGGCTTGGGAGACATTGTCGCCGCCGATCTGACTAAAACCCCGGAGCGTCTTGATCTGGTCGACTTCCTGGCGCCTGACGACTATTCGATCTCCGAGTTGGTGCTGGTTCGTCGCGGCGGCGAAGTAATCGCTAACGTCGAAGACTTAAGCGGCAAAACCGTGCATGTCCGCCCGTCGTCCAGCTACCACGCCAGCCTGACCGCATTGAACGACCGACTGAAAAGCACCGGAAAAGCGCCGGTCAATATCGTCACCGTACCGGATGCGATTGAAGACGAAGATTTAATGGAAATGCTGAATGCCGGCTTGGTCGGCATCATCATCGTCGACGATTGGAAGGCGGATATTTGGGCCAAGGTTTTGCCCAATATCACCGTGACCGATGTGGCGGTGCGCTCCGCCGGACAGTCGGGGTGGGTTTTTCGCAAGCAAAGTCCCGAATTGCAGACAGTACTGCGGGACTTTTATTTCAATGATGTCAAAAAACATCGTTTGATCGAACAAACCATCGTGGCTTTCAATAAAAACATCGAGCAAATCCGGAACAACACCGCCGATCAGGAATGGCAGCGTTTCGCCGATATGCTGAAGCTGTTCGAAAAATACGGCGACCAATACCGCTTCGACCCACTGATGCTGGCCGCCCAAGGTTTTCAGGAATCGCAACTGAGGCAGAGCGCGCGCGGACCAACCGGCGCGATTGGGGTGATGCAGGTACTGCCGTCCACCGGCCGGAGCCTAAACGTCGGCGACGTGCGGCGTTTGGAAGCCAATATCCACGCTGGCGCAAAGTATTTGGACGATTTGATGGCGCGTTACTTCAGCGACATCGAGTTCCGCGACGACGACCGAACGCTTTTTGCCTTCGCCAGCTACAATGCCGGCCCCGGCGCCATCACCCGTCTGCGCCATGAGGCGGAAAAGCGCGGCTTCGACCCCAATCGCTGGTTCAATAACCTGGAATTGGTCGTCGCCGATAAAATAGGCTGGGAAACCACGACCTACGTGCGCAATATTTACAAATACTATGCGGCGTACAAGCTGCAGTTGGCAATTCAGCAGCATCAGCAACAGACGCGCGAGCAATTCATCCCTTAGCAAAATAGTTCCGAACCGTCTCGCACGCGTTTTTTGTCCCGGAGTCGGCTAGAATACCGAATCAATCGGCCAGATGTAGCGTGTGTATTGCCCCCGGCGGAGATGCCTCCGTCGGAAATGCCTAAATATCCGCTGCCGCCAACCCAACATTCATTAACTCAACGTCCAACAAACGTTTCAACACCCTAACATCGCAACCAGCGCTAGCGCCGGCAGCCGAATCTCCGAGCAGGCCATCTAGGATGATTGAGTTTTGGTTCGACCTAAGCGCTAACGGTAACGGCGAATCGATGCTCAACACTGCACGCAACGTCCATGAATATCTCTTTTGAAATAGTGCCTAGAAGCCTTGCGGCTTTCGATGAACAATACGCTTTCGTTCAAGGTTTGGGTAACGGTATCAATATCATCAACATACCGGATATCCAGCGTTTCGACACCCGTAGTTGGGAATTGGCGACTCGCATCGATCGCGGCAAATATCGCTTTGTTCCGCATTTTCGAGCAATCGATTTCAAGATTGAGAGCGGCGAGTTGTACCGGATCATCGAGCAGTACCAGTTGGACAGCGTATTGCTGGTCACCGGCGATCCGCCGGAAGGCTTGAAGCGGGCTTTTTACAACACCGATGTCGTGGATCTGATTCGTGCGACACATCAGCGTTTTCCCGAGTTGAATATCTATGCCGGTTTCGACCCGCATCGGCACGGTCTGCGGGACGAATGCGACTACATCCAGCGCAAGGCCGATGCCGGCGCGACAGGGCTATTTTCGCAACCGTTCTACGATAGCCGAATGGTGGAAATTTATGCCGAGCAGGTTCGGGGGCTGGAGACTTATATCGGGATCAGTCCGATCACCACCAAAGCGTCGATGAATTATTGGGAAGTCAAAAACCAGGTCAAATTTCCGGCCGACTTCCGCCCCGATTACGACTGGAACGTTGCCTTCGCCAACCAGCTGATCGCGTCCGCCACCATTGCCGATCTGCACGTTTACTTCATGCCGATTCGGATCGACTTGCAAAAATATTTCGAACGGATAGACCTGCCGCGTTGAGCTGCTCCTACCCATTGCCGCACCGAAGGGGAGCCGCGGTTTCCCACAAAACGGGCCAGAACCGTGATGCAGTGCTATAATCGTTCCGGACCTTTTTGGGTTTTGGCCTTCGGAATCAATAACTATCCGAGCGAAGTTAAATTGGGAGATGATGGATGCTGAGACGTAACTTAGAAAATCACAGCAGCAAACAGGACGAGGTGGAACTCTCTCGTCGTAGTTTTTTCGGCCGTTTCGCGGTCGGCGCTGTCTTATCTATAGCGATGCCCGGCGCGGTGCAGGCAGCAAAAAAATCGGCGGCAAAATCGGAACACAACCATGGCGCGGCAGCCGCCGGCAGAACTGCGGTGCGCTTACCTAAACACGCCGCTAAGGCGGCGCGAGAAATTCACAAGTCTGGATCCAGCCGGGGATCAAACATGACGGTAGCAAGCAGATCGGCTAAATCCGCGCGACCGGATCACGGTCATGCCCGTCTCGCTTCGGCGGACCAGCATGGCGCGCCTAACAGCCGGGTACACGACGTTTACGGCGGAAAAAAACACGGCGTGACGACGGAATATCACTATGCGAATCGGCATAGTTATCACGGCGGTAGAGTACATTCGGAGATTCAACCGATCCAACGCGATTTGGTGATGCCAGGCCCGCGCGAGCCGATGTTTTTAGCGGACCGGGGACGCTTGGTGAATCATCGTTCGCTGGCTTTTCAAAATCCGCATACCGGCGATCACTTGAATCTGACCTATTTTGAAAAAGGCCGCTATCTGAGCGATGCGTTGAACGAAATCAGTTTTTTGCTGCGGGACCACCGCACCGATGATGTTCACCCCATCGATCCGGAGCTTTTGGATCAATTACACGATCTCAAGCAAATGCTGGGTCTAAGTCAGCCGTTCGATGTGATTTGCGGTTATCGCTCGCCGTTAACCAACGCCAAATTGCACGCCGAACATTCGGGCGTTGCCAACAACAGCTTCCATATGTATGGCCGGGCGGTCGACATTCGCATCGAACGCTTCGATCTGCGGCGCATCCACAATGCAGCGGTAGCGATGCATCGCGGCGGAGTGGGCTATTATCCGGACTCGAATTTCATCCACCTGGATACCGGAACGTTTAGAACCTGGAGCTTGTAACTCGCCAGCCCATAAAAAAAGCGCCTTTAAGGCGCTTTTTTTATGGGCATCCCGGATTACGGATTGGTCGGGAGGTCCGAGGTTTTGTTCGCTGCCAATTGATTGTTGGCGGCGGCATTCGGCGCCGACGGGTTTTGCAATTTTTGTAGGGCTTTTTTCAATTGCTCGTCTTGCCCGTAAATATCCGGATAAAAGCGCAACTGGTTTTGGTGATCGACGAACGCGGTGCCGTAATAAAACAACACCGGTACCGAGCGCTTCAAGGTCACGTGGCGAGTCTTCGGAGCGGACATCGCTGATTTAATGCTTTCCTTGTCCCAGCCTTGTTGATCACCCAACACGAATTCGGCCAACTGCTCCGGCTCTGCGACCCGAACGCAACCGTGACTCAAGTCGCGACGTTGGCGATTGAAAGCCGCCCGGCCCGGCGTATCGTGCAAATAAACGTCGGCGGTGTTCGGGAACACGAATTTGACGCGGCCCAGCGGGTTTTTCTTGCCGGGCCGTTGCCGGGCGCGCAAATAGCTGCCGCCGCCGCGCTCCTCGCTATTTTGGTGACGAACCAGTTCGATATCCTGGCTAGCCAGATAGCCTTCGTTATTCGCGGTTTTCGGCAAGATTTCCTTCTCGAAAATACTTTTCGGAATATTCCAGTAAGGCATGAACTCCAGGTATTTCATTTCTTCCCAGAGTAGCGGCGTCTGATTGTCCGGGGATTTACCAACGATGACTTTCATGTTCAACGGATTGGCATCGTCGGTCGAATTAAACGCCCACAATTCGAAGGCGGGGATGTTGACGACTATCATAGGGCCGTCGGCGGGATCTGGAATCCAGCGCGCCCGTTCCATCGCCAGCTCGATTTGCGCAATTTTTTCGCCGACGGATTGCGCGTTCAACGCCGCCAATGTCGCCGGACCTATGACGCCGTCGGCCTTCAACGCTTGCTGTTGCTGAATCTTTTTGACCGCTTCGACCAAATCGCTAGAATACGTATCGTCTCCACTTTGCAGCGAGTCAACCACACCCAGCGCGACCAGACGTTGACGCAAATTGGCGACTTGCGGATGCCGGTCGCCGGGTCTTAACGCATGTCCGGGTTTGAACTCCGCCAGATCGCTTTGCCGGTCCAGTTGCCGCAGCCGATTCAGAATCTGTTTCAGCTGTTGATACTGCTTGGCTTTCGGCTCGAAAGTTTGGACGAGTTCGGGCAGAGTCTGCTTATCTAAATGCTCTCGTAACAAGGTCGCCACATCCAAGGTTGGTTTAGGGGCGATATGCACCGGATAGCCGACTTCGCGGGGCTCGACCTGACCCTGGCGCAATTCGTGCAGGAAGCGCACTAGCGACACCGTCAATGCGACGTCGTGGCCGGCAATCGCGTTTCCGGTCGGGATTAAGCCGCCAATCAAATTCCGGATATGGTCGACATCATAATTGCCCGGATTTAGCGCATCGTTAGGCGCATTATTCAAAATATCGATCAAATCGCGCAGATTCTTTTCGGAACGTGCGGCGGAGAACCAAATCGGTTGAAAATGGCTGTTCTGGTAGACCTGATTGACGAGCTCGCTCACGCGGCTAAAATCGGCGCGCAGCAGCAAAGGGTGTTGTTTGCTGAGCAGTATCGCGCCGATAGGATTGTCGGCAGGAATCGGAATCGTAGGCGGACTGACCTGGCTTGGCGGCATGGTCTCCAGCACAGGCGCGGCTGCGGGTACATCCGCACTTAGCGCTGGAACCGTGCCTTGATAAGTCGCGAGGCAAGCCAGTAACGTAAACCAGGCAGGTCGGCGGCGATGATCTATTGAGACGCGTGGTTTAAAAGTCATGGTCAAACGGTTGAAACTCCTGATGCGATAGTACGGTCGTTTGCATATCGGCAGCCAATTGCCAAATTCAACGCCATCATCATTCGCTAATTCTACCCTGTTCTGGCGACAATTGAATCGGTAACCGACCTTTTCCAGTTGCGGTTCAGCAAATTAGGCGCTTCATGGAAGTTTAAAATAGCATGGAGAGGCGTTTTGACCAGTAAAATTCGTGCGCTGTTCCGAAAGCTTGAAGTGGTACGCGGCATACCTTTGGCGTGCTTGGCGCCAAAGGTCGACGACATCAAACGATTTCGGATTCGTCGCGGCGCCAGTGGCCGGATTTGCCGCCGATTTTTTCCACCAAGCGTACCGATTGTATCGTCATGCCGCGATCAACCGCCTTGCACATGTCATATATCGTCAATAGCGCTACCTGGGTAGCATTCAGGGCTTCCATTTCCACGCCGGTTTTCCCGGTAGTTTTGACGGTGGCTCGACAATAAACTCGATTGAATTCGGGTTGCGGTTCCAGTTGGATCTCGACGTGGGTCAGCGACAATGGGTGGCACAGCGGAATCAACTCGGCGGTTTTCTTGCTGGCCATGATGCCGGCGATTCGAGCAATTCCCAGCACGTCGCCTTTTTTATGGCTGCCGGACATAATCAACGTCAGAGTGTAATCCTGCATCGCGATATAGCCTTCGCCGACAGCCGTGCGCTCTGTCACGGCTTTATCACCGACGTCGACCATGTGCGCTTCGCCGACGGCATTAAAATGAGAGAGCTTTGCTGGCATCTGGGTGTTCGGTGTAGTAAAACAGGCTTGTATTGTATTCTCCGGAAAATTGTTATGTCGATTAAAGTCCTCTATTTCGCCAGCCTGCAAGATCGGGTAGGGCGGCAAGCCGACGAATTCGTTTGGGACGGCCCGATTTCGGCCGGCGCGCTTTGGCGGCGCCTGAATCCCGATCTGGCCTGGCCTGACAATATGTTGATTGCAATCAATATGGATTATGCCTCTAGCGACGCCGCGCTAAACGACGGTGACGAAGTGGCGTTTTTTCCACCGGTGACCGGCGGCTGACATGACGATACGCATCGTGGAACAAACGTTCGAACCTTGGTCGCTATTGGCGGACTACGAGCGATTCGAACTGGCGGAAAACATTGGGAAATATGGCGCGGCCGCGGTATTCGTCGGTAGCATGCGAGACTTTAATCTCGGCGACGGCGTTATCGGCATGACATTGCACCATTACCCAGGCATGACCGAGAAGCAATTGGCCACCATCGTGGTCGACGCCAACTCGCGCTGGGCACTGCTGGATACCTTGGTGATTCATCGGGTCGGCGAGGTGCAACCAGGCGATACGCTGGTTCTGGTCGCGGCTTGGGCCGAGCATCGCGGCGACGCCTTCGATGCCAGCCGCTACATCATGGAAGCGCTGAAAAGTCGGGCACCGTTTTGGAAACGGGAAACCCTGGCAGCCGGGCAGAGTCGCTGGGTCGAAAAAAACAGCGACGGTTACAAGGTCTGATCGGCTCAGCCGGCCGGCCGGCCGATACGTGCCTGACTCTCGCCTTGATAACCGACAGATCCCATCTCGTCCAAATCGACATCGCTCCGCAACTGACGTTGCAGTTCGGCGATTTGCTGATTGGCTTGCCCGATCTGTTGGCGCAAATCGCCGATCATTTCATGCAAATATTCGAAATGTATTTGAAAGTAACGCGCCGATGGAAAGCTGTCGGATGTAACGGCCAATGCATCGCCGTCGGCTTTGGAGCGATTAGAGCGTCTTGGTTTTATCATGAACTACACCAGTTTTTCCTTGTCCGGCGGCGAAATGCGGCCGGGCTTTTTCGGGGTTTCATTTGATAAGACGTTTCAGCGGCGAAAAACCTCATCATTGTGCAAAAAAAATTTAGCCCAACCGGCCGGACCCAGCCTTAACGACTGGTCTGGTGCTTGTTCACCACCAGCGCGGGCGGCCGCAATTCGACTAGCAAAGCGTGATTTGACGCTGGTGTAAGGCTTGAATATTGGGTTGTTTGGTAATCGTCAATAACGCCGAATTCGGCAATCTTTCGAAAATCAGATTGATCATTGCCAATTCGCCATCCGGATCCAACGAGTCGAAAGCCTCCTGCATCAATATCCATTTCGGCTTGTGCAACAGCAAGCGCACCATGCCCAGCCGCTGTTGTTGCTCGCGCTCCAACGATTTCGCCCAGTCGTCGAATTTGTCGAGAGGTTCGATCAATTCCGGCAAGCCGGCCAGTAACAGCGCAGCTTCCAGGTCATCCTGCTTGACGGCGGTGCCGGAGGCCGGGTAACAAATCGAATCGCGCAACGTGCCGGTCGGCAAATAGGGACGCGGCGGCATGAACATTAAGGGTTCGTCGTCGGGCAGCTCGATGACGCCTTCGCCCCACGGCCACAAGCCGGCAATCGCCTTGAATAACTTGTTACCGGAAAATGCGTTGCCGCCGATCAGGATGCGCTCGCCACCACGAACCTCCTCGTTCAGATTGGCAATGCAGACAATGGAGTCCAGCCGAGCGATACACAAATCGCGAAAACGCAACACCGAGTCGCTGCCTTTTTGGATTTGAATGCGGTGCGGATCGGGCTTGGCGATTTCGCGTTCGAGCTGGATCAAGCCTTGGCTCAAACCCAGCACGCGTTCCACCGAGGCCCGCCATTCCGCGACCTTGCCCATATTGTCGACAGGCCAGGACAGTGCGGACACCGTGTGCTGGAAAGCCTGGGCCGATTGCATCAGCGCGCCGAGCGTGATGCTACCCAAGATGTAGCGCGGCGCGGATACCAGAATCGGAAACGCCATCGTCAGCACCGAATAACCGGAGCTGAACAGCATAATCTTCTCCCAAGCCTTGGTTTGATCGTGCCAAGCGGCGACGATGTCGGCAAACAACGTTTGAAAGTGTTGCTTTTCATGAGGTTCGCCATGGATCAGCGCGATGGCCATCGAGTTCTCCCGCGCCTTGACCAGGCCGAAACGGAAATTGGCTTCGACGGTCTGGCGGTTGTCGGTGGCCTTGATCAACGGCCGGCCAATCAGCCAGCCCAAGGTCGAGGCGGTGGCGGCGTAGATCAGCGCCAACCACACCAAATGGCCGTGAATGGGCACTTGAACGAATAGTAGATCCAAGGTCACCGTGCCGGACAGGGACCAGAGGATCTCGGTAAAGCTGATCAACAACAGCACGCAGTACAGCAAGGTATGAAACAAATCCACCGCATATTCGGTAGCGATCCGAATATCCTCGGCAATCCGGCCGTCAGGATTGTCATGCTTGCCGGGAATATGGGTAACGAGATAATGACGACCCTTGTGCATCCATTGGCCCAGCATTTTTTCGGTCAACCAGGCTCGCCATTCCAGTTGCAAGCGGCGTTTGACTTTTAAGTGAGTAACGGTAATGCCGATGTTGGCGACGAAAATCAGTAGTATCGCGCCGACTTGAGTCCAGAGTTTGCTCATGTCATGCTGATCAAGAGCATCGAATAGGTGCGCGCTCCACTCGGTAATAATCACCGATACAGCGATTTGCGCGACGGTCAACCCGATGAGAGATAGCGTCAGGCTACGGCTAAGCGCCTTGTTTTCGGCGTTCCAGAATGGTCCAGTTAAGTGCAAAAACTGGACAAGAAATTTACTTGAGCGTTGCAAAACACATCCCCCCAAACAGTCTGGGGGCGGACTATAGCAAAGATCGGCGGGAAAAAGCGATATTCGGATATCGGCAACGTCGAGGCGGCGCGACAGCACCGCCTCGGCCAACCGCTTAGCGTTTCATCGAATCGAAAAACTCGGCATTGGTTTTGAAATCCTTGAGTTTGCCCAGCAGGAATTCGGATGCCGCCAACTCGTCCATCGGTTGCAGTATCTTGCGCAGAATCCAGGTTTTTTGCAGTTCGTCGGGATCGACCAAGTATTCCTCGCGGCGAGTACCGGAACGGTTGATGTTGATGGCCGGATAAACGCGTTTTTCGGCGATCTTACGTTCCAGATGCAACTCCATGTTGCCGGTGCCTTTGAACTCCTCGAAAATCACCTCGTCCATCCGCGAACCGGTCTCGACCAACGCGGTAGCGATGATCGTCAAGCTGCCGCCTTCCTCGATATTTCGAGCCGCGCCGAAAAAGCGCTTGGGTTTTTCCAGGGCATTCGCGTCGACACCGCCGGACAGCAATTTACCGGACGACGGCACTACCATGTTGTAGGCGCGCGCCAGACGGGTGATCGAGTCTAACAGAATGACTACATCGAATTTGTGCTCTACCAACCGGCGGGCTTTCTCGATCACCATCTCGGCCACCTGAACGTGGCGGGTGGCCGGTTCGTCGAAGGTGCTGGAAATCACTTCGCCGCGTACGCAACGCTCCATTTCGGTGACCTCTTCCGGCCGTTCGTCGATCAACAATACGATCAGGTAGCAGTCCGGGTTTTTCTCGGCTATCGCATGGGCGATCGCTTGCATGATCATCGTTTTACCGGCTTTCGGCGGCGACACGATTAGTCCGCGCTGACCCTTGCCGATAGGCGCGACCAAATCGATGATACGGGCGGTAAGATCTTCGCTGGTACCGTTACCTTGCTCCAAGCGAAAACGCTTATTGGCGAACAGAGGGGTCAGGTTGGAAAAGGAAATCTTGTTTTTGGATTGCTCGGGAGACTCGAAGTTGATGCTTTCGACTTTCAGCATCGCGAAATAGCGTTCGCCTTCTTTTGGAGGTCTGATCTTGCCGCTTACCGTGTCGCCGGTGCGTAAACCGAAACGTCTGATCTGGCTGGGCGAAACGTAAATGTCGTCGGGGCCGGCCAAATAGGATGCGCCGGGGGTGCGTAAAAACCCAAAACCGTCCTGCAAAATCTCCAATACCCCATCGCCAAATATATCCTCGCCGCTTTTAGCCTGTTTCTTCAAGATCGAAAAGATCAATTCCTGCTTTCGGGCTCTGTCTATGTTTTCCAGTCCTAGGGACTCGGCTATATTGATGATTTCACTGACTTGTTTAAGTTTTAACTCGGTAAGATTCATGATGTTTTAGGGAAAAAAGAACACGTAAAGCAGCAGAATGCCGTTTACAGCGGGGGTAAGTGTGTTGTTGGAGTTTTGAGTTCGGGCGGCTAAGGCGCGTGTGGGGTATACGCTGCCGGGAATTCTAGCGCAATAACCGGACTTAGCAAACTTAATTTGTCAGCGGTCCGGTTAACGTCGAATACGGTAAATTTAGAGGTTGCTATCGATGAAGGCAGCCAATTGGGATTTGGTCAGCGCGCCGACCTTGGTAGCTTCGATCTCGCCACCCTTGAATATCATCAGCGTCGGGATGCCACGCACGCCGTAATGTTGCGGAGTTTTGGGGTTCTCGTCGATGTTCAGTTTGGCCACGGTCAGCTTACCTTGGTATTCCGAGGCGATTTCGTCCAGAACCGGGGCGATCATTTTGCAAGGGCCGCACCATTCCGCCCAATAATCAACCAGAACCGGCCCGCTGGCTTTCAATACGGTATCGTTAAACTCCGCGTCCGATACATGAAGGACTAGGTCACTCACGCCAATCTCCAATAGTTTGCAAAGTCAAGACTATAGTTTCGTCCCGCTTCGATTGTCAATCGATTTCAAACGCCACGGCTTTTACGGTATTCTATCGCGTTATGAAAAAAACAATTTTGACGGAAACCCGTTTTAGCAACTTGGAGTTGTCCGACTCCATTATCAAAGGTTTGAAAGAAGCCGGATTCATCCAATGCTCGCCGATCCAGGACAGAGCCCTGCCGATTGCGCTACGCGACCGCGATGTCGCCGGCCAGGCCCAAACCGGCACCGGCAAGACCGCCACGTTTTTGTTGGCGACCTTTCAGCGTTTGATCAACGACGAAAGCGAAAAGATCAAAAACCCCAGAGCATTGATTTTGGCGCCGACCCGTGAGCTGGCAATCCAGATTCATAAGGACGCCCTGGCGCTCAGCCGCTATCTGAATCTGAAATTCGCGCTGATCTACGGCGGCACCGATTACCAGAAGCAACTCGATAAACTGAAAACCGACGTGGACATCATTATCGGCACGCCGGGGCGCATTATCGACTTTTACCGGCAAGGCGCATTCACGCTCGACAATATTCAGGTGTCGGTGATGGACGAAGCCGACCGGATGTTCGATCTGGGCTTCATCAAGGACATTCGCTTCCTGCTACGCCGGATGCCGCCGCCGGAAAAGCGTTTGAATCTGTTGTTTTCGGCCACACTGTCCTACAAAGTGACCGAACTCGCCTACGAACACATGAATAACCCGGTGATGGTCAAGATCGAGACCGAGGAAGTCACCTCCAAGGCCATCAATCAGTTCGCGTTCTGTCCGGCCAACGATCAGAAAATTCCGCTATTGCTGGGTTTGTTGAAAACCCACCAGCCGGTGCGCAGCATCGTGTTCGTCAACACCAAGCGTTGCGCCGAACAGCTCGACGATTATCTGCAAGCCAACGGCCACAAAGTAGCGATGCTGAGCGGCGACGTGCCGCAGGAAAAGCGTCAGCGCCTGCTCAACGACTTCCAGGAAAACCGGGTCACCTTGCTGATCGCCACCGATGTCGCGGCGCGCGGCTTGCATATTCCCGATGTGTCGCACGTGTTCAACTACGATCTGCCACAGGATGTCGAGGATTACGTACACCGTATCGGCCGCACCGCCCGTTTCGGCGCCAGCGGCGAAGCGATCAGCTTTATCTGCGAGGAATATGCCTACTCGATGCCCGACATCGAAGATTACATCGGCGAAAAAGTGCCGGTTAGGGCCATCGACCAGGAATTGCTGATCGAAGACGTGATCAAGCCGGAACGGCGCGAGCCGCGCGAACGCGTGCCGGCCCACGGCAAGCGGCCGCCGCGCGGCGATAAACCGGAACGCGACCGCCGGCCGCCGCGTCCGCACCGCGAGCACGGCCAGCCCGCTACAACAGCCCCGGCATCAGCGCCCGAAAATCTTCCACAGCCGGAAACTCCGTAATCTCGCGTATCGGCCGGCGGCTATCCGGCTTGCTGATCGAGACCAGATGAGCAATCCCGAACGCCGCCGCCGAACGCAACACCGCCAAACTATCGTCGACCAGCAAGGTCCGCTGCTTTTCGAAGACATGCTGATCCTGCAGTCGCCGCCAGAATCCGCATTGTTCCTTGGCCAACCCGACATCGTGCGAACTGACGATACGATCGAAAAAACGGTGCAAACAGGTCTTTTCCATTTTCAGACTCAAACTGTCGCGATGGGCGTTGGTCACCAGCAATAAGTACACGCCTCGGCCGCGCGCCGCTTCCAAAAACTCGACGACATGCGGATGCACGGCAATCAAACCCGCCAACTCCTGTTTCAAACCGGCGATATTCAAGTTCAACTCCTCGCTCCAGTAGTCCAGGCAATACCATTCCAGTTTGCCTTCCATCGCTTTAAATCGGGGCGCCAATGCCACTTTGGCAGCCTCCAGCGTTAAGCCGTGCAATTCGGCGTAGCGTAACGGCACGAATTCCTGCCAGAAATGATTATCGAAGTTCAGGTCCAGTAGCGTGCCGTCCATGTCCAATAGCACGGTATCGATTTCTCGCCAATCCAGCATCGTCTCTCAACTTTTAGTTGCGCCGGGAAGCCCCCGAGCCGGCCGCGATGTTAACTAAATCCGTCGCGCCTGACCATCTTCGCGACCTCAAGCGGACGAATTCGCCGAATTGGTCCAGACTTATAGACCGCACCCATCCGTGACGGCCCGTCGGGCCAAAATCCAATAACCAGTACTAGGAGCAACGACATGACCGGCCGTATCGAATTCAATCTGGGCTGGAACCGGCCAACATCGCGCCGCATCGAGGGTGGCGACGGCCGTTGCATTTATCTGCTCGGGCGCTACTCCGGCCGATCCGGCGCCGGGCGTCCCATTGCGATTGACCTCGACAATTTCGACCAGGTTTTGGCGGAATTGGCGCCGACGGTGACGGTTACCGGCGGCCAGACTTTGCCGTTTGCCGAGCTGGACGATTTTCATCCCGACCGCTGGCTGAAACGGATAGCGCTACTCGCCGATTTGAGCGAACTGAAAACTCGCTTGAACAATCCGGCAACCGCCGAGTTGGCCGCGGCGGCAATCCGCCAGTATCTGCCGATCGCGCCGGCCGTAACCCCGCCGCCAGCGACCGCGCCGACCGGCGACGAAAGCGACGACGAAACCTTACGGCGTCTGCTCGGCCGATCCTCGGAAGCCGCGTCGGTGCCGACCGATAAGCTCACCGGCTGGTTAGACGGCTTGGTAGCGCCGCACGTCAGTCGGGCTACCCTACCGGAACACACCGCCCTGGCCGACTTGATCGACGCCGTGGTCGGCCAATATCTGCGCGGCGTCTTGCACGCCCCGGCCTTTCAGGATATGGAAGCCCTATGGCGCGCCACTCGGAACTTGGTCGGCGCCGCGGCCGAAGGCGAACATCGGCTGTTTTTGGTCGATGCCGATCCAGCGGCGTTCGACGCGGCAACCGCCGCGGCTATCGTCGAACATGCCCGCCGCCGCGAGGACGACCGTTCGTCCGTGGTGTTGATCGATCACCGCTTCGGCCTGGGCGACGCGGATCGGGCACTGCTAGCCGCTTACGCCGATCTGGCGGCGAGCCTGGACGGATGCGCGATCGGCGGCATCGCGGCAGACTGGGCCGAAGCCGCGCTGACCCGCCACGCGCCTAGCCTGGACATCGCCGCCGACCGCGTCGTACTGGCTTATCCGCGCTATTTGATGCGCTTGCCCTACGGCGCCAAACGCGATCCGCTGGAAAGTCTGGCGTTCGAGGAGTGCGCTCTACCGCCGGCGGTCGAAGAGCTACTTTGGGGCAATCCGGCGTTTTTGTGCGCGCAGGCCTTGTTAAAGGCCAACCCGGAACCGGAAGACTTGGCTTTCCCGGAGATACCGGTGTTTGCCTACAGCGAACAAGGCGAAACCGTGTTGCAGGCCGGCGCAGAAACCGTGTTGAGCGAGAGTCAAATTCAAGCCTTGCTGGCGAGCGGCATCACGCCGGTGTTGGGTTTCCGCCAGCGCCCCGGCGTCCGCCTGCCGGCCATCGTCGCGCTGGCGGACGCCGGCTAAATTCTTGCCGGCGGTCGGCGGGTCTGGGTTATAGTGACTCAAGACCTTACGCCGACCCGCAGCCATGCCGAACCGACCGAAAATTCTCAACAAGACCGTGGTCGCTCAGACCAGCCAGTTCCGCGTCGAAGCGCTGGAGCTGGAATTCAGCAACGGCGTCCGCCGCCGTTACGAACGCCTGGCGCGCGGCGGCACCGGCTGCGGCGCGGTATTGATCGTGCCGATGTTGGATATCGACACGGTGCTGTTGGTCCGGGAATACGCCGCCGGTTTGCACCGCTACGAATTGGGGCTGCCCAAGGGCAAGCTGGACGACGGCGAGGACATGCTCAGCGCCGCCAATCGGGAATTGAAGGAAGAAATCGGTTACGGCGCGGCCAGTTTACGGCATCTCCATCAGGTTTCCCTGGCGCCGGCCTATCTGGAGCACACGATAGACATCATCCTGGCCGAGCAACTTTATCCGGAAAAACTGGTCGGCGACGAGCCGGAAGAACTGCAAGTGGTACCGTGGCCGCTGGCGCGGATCGACAGCTTGCTGGCCAGCGGCGAGTGCAGCGAGGCCCGTTCGATCGCCGCGTTATACCTGGCGCGCGATCATTTGCGCCGACGCGATTGAGGCCGGCATCAGGCCTAGTCGCGGATTTTAAACAACGGCTCCAGGCCGTCGTCCACCCCGGACTGAACCGGCGCGGCCGGCGATTCCGCGATGAAAGCCTCCCAAAGCGCACGCCCCTGCCAATCGGCTTCCCCACCGGAATAAAGCAATCGGTTCAAGGCCTCGATTTCCTCGGCCAGCATCGCACTACATTGGTCGGCCAACCCGGACAGGCTGTCGGTACCGAAGCGCTGACGGCCCCATTGCAGCAAGCACTGCTTGGCGGCTTGCGGATTGTTTTCCCAGCACGCCCGCTTCAAGTTGCGTTCCAGCGACGACTCGCCGGCCGGCACCGGCTTGACGCGGTTTTCCGCCACAGCACCGGCTCGACGGCGCCATGCCCAAATTCCGGTAGCCAGCCAACCTAGCGCGCAGACGACCGTCGCCGCCCGCCAAAAGCGTAACTCGCTATCCGAGGCGACCACCGTTTCGACACGCGTCATCGGCATGGTTGCGTCCGCGCCGGTCTGGGGTTGCGAGCCGGTTGGCGCGGTCTCGCCGGCGCCGGCTTCGGCAATGATCGTCGCGGCCGGTAGCCGAGCACTCTCGATTTTGCCGGTACGGGTGTTGAACCAGGGAATTTCCAGGGGCGGCAAGGTGTAGCGGCCGGGTTTGGACGGAATCAACGCGACTTTCTCCTCGCGTAGCGCGGTCAGGCCGTCGGTCAGCTTGTCTTCCTTCAACAGCGGCTGGTCGGGATAGCTCTTAACGCCGTCGATCGCCGCCTTATCCGTCAACTCCGGCAACTGACCGACCGTGGCGCCCCGAGCGGTCAGTGTGATCGTGCGGGTCAGCGGCTCGCCAACCTTGGCGTGCCGACCGGGATCGGACCATTGCTCGCGCAATTCCAGATGCTCTGCGCTCAACCAGTTGCCCGCGAACCCGGCCGGTACCGGTAACACGTTCAATGTGACCGGCTTGGAGGTGACCCGGCGGGTTTCGGTGGTGGGCCGATTGAAGAAGCCGTTGAAACGCGGCCGGCCGCCGGCCACGACTTCGGCGTTCAGCGTCAGCGGCGCAATCGTAAACAAGCCGCTCTGCTGCGGAAAAATCGCGTATTTGCGTTCGGTCACCCAATACTCGACGCCGTTGACTTGCGTCGTGTAACTGTCGTCCTCGCCCAATTTTTCGACCAGCGCGTCCTTGATCTCCGGCTCGCCGAGGCTGGCCTGGGTAATTTGCACGCGCCGGAACAGTTTCAAGGTATAGATGACCTGCGATTGCACGTAGGGCTTTTCCGGCGTCGCCGTCACCTCCAGAAACAGATCGCCATCCTGCTGGGGATCGACGGCGGAAGCGGACACGACAATTTTCAGCGGCCGGCTACTGTCGGCGCCGAACCGGATCGGCGGAATCAACAACTCGCCGGCCTGCTTGGCCATCGCGTTCAATATCCACTGCTCATTGCGGCTGCTTTTGCCGTTGACCCAGGAGGAACTGGAACTGCGCTGCTGGTTGAGAATCTCGAAATGGTCGCGCAACGGCCCGAAGTCCGGCTCGCCGTCGGGTTCATCCTCGGCGCTGAACACGATTTGAAACGATTCGTTCATCGCCACCGGGTTGCGGCTGACCGACACCTGGATGTCGGCGGCCCGCGACAGCGTGGCGATCAGCATCAACAAAAAAAATAAGCCGGCGCGCCGGCCTAGGCGAGTCAACATCGTAGGCTTCCGGAAATTAATGCATCGAAAAAGGTTTGCGGCTGTCGCTACGGTCGTCGAACCAGCCATACAAGGCCGGCAACACCACCAGCGTCAACAGCGTCGAGCTGATCAGGCCGCCGATCACGACGATGGCCAGCGGTTTTTGGACTTCCGAACCGGGCCCGGTGGCGAATAGAAACGGCACTAGACCCAGCAAGGCCACGGTCGCCGTCATCATCACCGGCCGGAAACGTTGCTCGCAGCCCTGACGGATCGCATGCGCTTGGGTCATGCCGCTGGCGCGTAAACCGCGAATGTAGGAAATCAATACCACGCCGTTCAATACCGCGATACCCCATAGGGCGATAAAACCGACCGAGGCCGGCACCGACAAATATTCGCCGGTCGCGAACAGGGTGATGATCCCGCCGATCGACGCGAACGGCAACACCAGGATGATCAGCGCGGCAAAACGCAACGACTGGAACAGCATGAACAACAAAAAGAAAATCGCCGCGATCGTGATCGGAATGATCAACTGCAAGTGGCCCAAGGCCCGCTCCATGTTCTGGAATTGACCTCCCCACTGCAGATAATAGCCTTCCGGCAACGCGATCTTGGCCGAAATGGTTTGCTGCAACTCGGCGACGAAACCACCCAAATCCCGGTCGCGAACGTTGATGCCGACCACGATGCGGCGCTTGCCCATTTCCCGGCTGACTTGCGCCGGGCCGTCGTTCAAGCTGATCTCGGTGACGTCGCCCAGTCGGACGCGAGCGCCGTTGGGCGCGGTCAACATCAGATTGTCGATCGCGGCGATATCGTTGCGGAAATTCTCCGGCAAGCGCACCGCCGCCGAGAAGCGCCGCTCGCCTTGATATATTTCGGTGGCGACCTTGCCGGCGATCGCGGTTTCGATCACGTCGTGAATGTCGGACGCATTCAGGCCGTGACGGGCGATGGCCTGGCGATCGATCGTGATATTCAGATATTGCTGGCCTGTCATCCGTTCGACCCGAATGTCGCGGGCGCCGGCGACGCCGCCGGCCGCGACCGCGATCGCATCGGCCAGCCGTTTCAGTTCGGCCAAATCGTCGCCGAACACCTTGACCGCCACGTCGGAACGTACGCCGGTGACCATTTCGTCGACACGGTCGGATATCGGTTGCGCCATGACCACTTGCATGCCGGGCAGGTTGGCGTTCAAGGTGTCGCTCATCGCGTCGGCGATATCGTCCTGGGTCCAGCCGGCCGGCCATTCCTCGCGCGGTTTCAATGTAACGATGGGTGTCGATTCGTTCTGCGCCTGCGGATCGGCCGGACTCTCGCCGCGGCCGACGCCGCTGACCACATTTTTGACGCCGGGAATGCCCAGCACCATCTTCATCGCCTGCATTTCGACGTTGATGCTCTCTTCCAACGAAATGTTCGGCATGCGATTGATGCCCGGCACGATGGAGCCTTCCTTCATTTCCGGAATGAACGACGTACCGAGGAAGGGCAACATGAGCAGCGTCGCCCCGAAAATCGCCAGCGCGATCGCCACCACTTTAAGCCGGTTGGTCAAGGCCAGATTCAGGATACGCAGGTATTGGCGTTTGCAGAACGCAATCAAGCGCGTGTCGTGCTCGCCGTCGTGGCCTTCCAGAAAAAACGCGCACAACACCGGCGACAACGTCAACGACACAATCAGCGATACCAACAGCGCGATCGCGATCGTGTACGCCAACGGCGCGAACATCTTGCCCTCCATGCCTTGCAAGGTCATCAGCGGCAGAAATACCAGGATGATGATGCCGACCCCGAACAATACCGGCGTCGCCACTTCGTGCGTGGCGGCTTCGACGACCCTGACCCGGCTGGTGGCGCGGCCCTTGCGCTCGCCGAGCAGGCGGAACGCGTTTTCCACCACCACCACCGAACCGTCCACCATCAATCCGATCGCGATGGCCAAGCCGCCCAGCGACATCAGATTGGCGGACAAGCCGAGTTTGTTCATCGCGATAAACGTGACCAGCGGCGTTACGATCAACGTGGCGACGACAATCAAGCTGGAGCGCACGTCGCCGAGAAACAGGAACAAGACGATGACGACCAGCACGATGCCTTCCATCAACACCTTGGTGACCGTGTGCAGCGCGGCGTCCACCAAATCGCTACGGTCGTAGTACGGCACGATCTTCAGGCCGTGCGGCAACATGCCCTTGGCGTTGATTTCGGCGACGCGCGCCTTGATCCGGCCGACCACTTCCTTGGCGTTGCCGCCGCGCAGCATCATCACGACGCCGCCGACCGCCTCGGTGTAACCGTCCTTGATTACCGCGCCGACCCGGACCTCGTGGCCGATCGCGATGTCGGCGACGTCGTGCATGTGGACCGGCACGCTGTTGTCTTCCTTCAGAACAATGCCGCCGATGTCGTCGACATCGTTGATCAGACCGACGCCGCGAATCAGATATTGTTCAGCATAATGCGGCAATACGCCGCCGCCGCTGTTGGCGTTGTTGCGGGCCAGTGCGTCGAACACGTCGTTGAGCTTGATCCGGTAATGGTGCAAGCGATCCGGATTGACCAACACCTGATATTGCTTGACGTAACCGCCTTGGGAGTTGATTTCGGCGACGCCGGGAATGCCGCGCAACAAGGGCCGCACCACCCAATCCTGAGTCTCCCGACGTAACTGCAATTCATCCACGGACAAAGGCCGTTCCCCGTCGTCGTCGCGGTCCAGCGTGTATTGATAGACCTCACCCAGCCCCGTGGACACCGGACCCAACACCGGATTGACGCCGTCCGGCATTTGCTGCTTGACCTCGATCAGCCGCTCCATCACCAATTGCCTGGCGAAATACACTTCGGTACTGTCGCTGAAAATCAGCGTGATCAGCGACAAGCCGTTTTTGTTCAGCGAACGCATCTCTTCCAGGCCCGGCAAGCCGGCCATCGCGATTTCCAGCGGCACCGTCACCAAACGCTCGACTTCGTCGGGGGAACGGCCGGTGGCATCGGTGGCGATTTGCACCTGGATATTGGTTACGTCGGGAAATGCGTCCACCGACAACTTTTGCATGGCTCTGGCACCGAAGCCGATCAGCGCCACCGCCAGTACCGCCACCAAAATCCGTTGTCGCAACGCGACTTCGATCAGTCCGTTGACCATGGTTTACTCCAACGCGCTACGCAAGCGCTCGTTGTTCAGATGAAATGCGCCGTCGACGACGATATGCTCGCCGGCGTTCAGACCGGACAACAACGGCCGTTGCTGCGCCTGTTCGGCGCCCAGTTGCACCGGCCGCAGTTCGAAGCGGTCGTCGGCCAGACGCACGAATACATAATCCCGATCGGTCTCGCGGACCACAGCCCGGCTCGGCACCACCAGGGATTGGGTGTCCGGCTTACTGATTTTCAAGGTGGCCAGCATTTGCGGCTTGAACAAGCGTTCCGGATTGGCCAAGGCCATGCGCACGGTGACGGTGCGGGTATCGGGATCGACCAAATCGGCCACGTAAATCAACTTGCCGCTGACTTCCAGGCCCGGCAGGGCCGGCACCTCGGCTTGAACTTGATCGCCTTGCCTAGCCCAGTACGCCTGCTGCTCCGGGATTTCGGCCACCAACCATAAATGCGACAAGTCGGCCACCGTATACAGGCTGTCGGCCGGCTGCACGACCTGTCCAACCGCGACGTTACGCTCGATGACGACGCCGGCGATACTGGAAGTCACCGGCGAAAACGAATCGATGACCCGTTGCTGGGCCAAGCGTTTCAAATCGCCGTCGCTCATGCCCAGCACCCGCAGGCGGTCGGTCGCCGCCCGTAGATCGACTTCGGCTTCGGTCAGCACGCCGCGCCGTTCCAGCAACTCGGCTTCCGCCAGCACCCCGCTGTCGTGCAAGCGCTCGGCGCGTTGCACGGTCAGGCGTCGCAAATTGACTTGCGAGCTGGCCTTGAGATATTCGGATTGAGCTTGGCTGAGTTCGGTGCTGTTCAGCGAGGCCAAGCGCTCGCCCTTGGTGACGACTTGTCCCAGCATCGCATTGATTTCGGTGACCCGGCCGGTCACGGTGGCGCCGATCTTGGCAACCCGATGCTGGTCCAGTTCCACCCGCGCCGACAATCTCAGCGACTCGCTGACCGTGACGGGTTTGATTTCGGCGATTTTCAACAGCTTCAACAGCGCCGGCGTGGCGGTCACCGGTTGGCCGGACTCGGCCCTCGCGGCCGGGACCAAGGCCAAAGCCAACAGCGCGGCGTTCAACAGACGGGCGTAACGAGAGAAACGAGGATTGATGGGCATTGACCTATTCCTGGTAATTGATCGGGTAGCGACCCGCCATCCGGCGGTTCCACCGAGTGAGTCGGTGCCGGACTTGGGCCGGCGGTGTGTGGAGGGCATCATGGCCGCGACACCTCGGCGATCAGCACCTTATCGATGCGCGTGCCGTCGATATCGACCACTTCAAAACGCCAACGTTCGTATTCGAAGGCATCGGCGACCTTGGGCAGGTCTTCCAAATAATAAAGGATGAACCCGCCGACGGTGTGGTAATCGCCGTCGTTTTCGCCGGGCAGCGGCATATCGATGCCTGTCAGGGTTTTCATGCGTTGTATCGCCAAGCGGCCGTCGATCAGCCAGGAACCGTCCGCGCGTTGCGCCGCTTCGCTGTCCAGATTGAGCTCGGGACTGGGCAAGTCGCCGACGATGGCTTTCAACACGTCGCTCAGCGTCGCCAGGCCTTCGATGTCGCCGTATTCGTCGACGATCAGCGCCAGATCGCTACGCGTTTCGCGAAAGCGCTTCAACAACTGGGTCAGCGTCAGCGATTCCGGAACGTAGATCGGCGCGTGCAATCCGGAAACCAAATCGAAGGCGAGCCCGTTCATCGCCGCCTTCAATAGTTCGCTGCGTTGTAGGATGCCGATCACCTCGTCCAGGCCGCCCCGGCAGACGACGGCGCGCGAATACGGGCAATCGGCCAGCTTGGCGCTGGTGACGGCTAAGTCATCGGTCAGGTCGATGGCGTAGATCCGTTGACGCGGCGTCATCACCGCGCCGACTTGTTGGGCATCCAGTTGCAACACGTTGCCGACCAAGTGGCGCTCTTCGGCATGAAACACGCCGGATTCCGCGCCGATTTCCATCAACAACTTGATCTCTTCATCGGTGACGGCGGCTTCCGGGGTCCGATCGGCCCGCAGTAGTTTCAGCAATAGATTGCTGGAAGACGACAGCAACCAAACCAGCGGACTGGCCATCAGCGCGATCAGGTTCATCGGCCGCGCCAACCGCGCGGCGATGGCTTCCGGCCGCAGCAAGGCTAGGCGCTTGGGCAACAACTCACCGACGACCACCGAGAAATAGGTAATCACCGCCACCGTCGCCAACAGCGCGATCGAGTCGGCATAGTCCGCCAATAGCGGAAACTGTTGTAAATAGCCGGCGATCGGCGCGGTCAAGGCGTCCTCGCCGAGCGCGCCGTTCAAGATGCCGACGCCGGTGATGCCGACCTGCACCGTGGACAAAAACCGCGACGGTTCGTCGTGCAGTTTCAACGCCGCTTCCGCGCCGGCCCGTTTCTCGGCGGCCAGTTTGCGCAGCCTGGCCTTGCGCGCCGATACCAAGGCCATTTCCGACATCGCGAACAGGCCGTTGACGACAATTAATAACAGGATCAGTCCTATGTCCATCGTTATGGTTTCATTCCGAGCGTCGCACGATCCTAGTGACGGGAGGGCACGGCGCTCACCAACCCGGCGCGTCGCGAGGCGCCGGGTTGCGTTGACCGTACTGGTATTTGAATTTGCGCTTGAGCAGGCCGGTCGGTTCGTCCGGGATGCGTTTCAGCAACTGGGCGTTGGCCCGCTCGGTTTCGTCGCGTTCGCCGGCTTGATCCGGCTGGGCGGTCGGTTGAGTAAGCTCCCGACCCGCCTCGGTCGATTCGGGCGGCTTGGCCGGCTCGGCGGATTGCGGCGAGGCTTCTCGCGACTTTTCGCTGTTGTCGTCGCGCTGTTGATCGTCGGCTTGCGCCGATTGGGTGTCGGACTGGCGCTTCTCGTTACCCGCCGCCGGGTCCGAGGGCTGGCCTTGTTGGTCGGGACGCGGCGATTGGGTGGCATCATCCTGCTTCGACCCCGGCTGTTGCCGGTTTTGAGCGCCGGGTTGCGCTTGCGTGGAGTCTTGCTTGGAATCGGACGAATTTTCCGCTTGCTGTTGTTGGGCCAATTGCTTCTCTATCAATTCTTTGTTGTAGCGGGCATCCGCATGATCTGGCTGCAATTTCAGTGCCTGTTGATAGGCTTCCAGCGCCGCGGACAAATCGCCGGCCCGAGCCAACGCGTTCCCCCGGTTGTAATGGCCGTCGGCGCTGGTGGCCGATTTCAAGGTTTCGGCGGCTTCCCGATATTGACCCGCCCTAAATTGGGCCGCCGCGCGCCATTCCGGGTTTTCGAAACGGCTCGCCGCCGCGTCGTATTGTTCGCTGTCGAAAGCTTGCCGGCCCTGTTGATCCGGCGTGCGCCACAAACTTTGCCAGTCCAGGGCGTGGGCGTCATCCGGCCAGGCCGGCAATAGCGCCAAGGCAGCCCAAAATAACAAGCCCTTGCGAAACTGCCAGGCAGCCCAAGGCAGCAGCAGCAAAACCAACCAGGGGCCGGTTTCGTCCCATTGCTGCAACATCAATTCGGTGCCGGTCAGCGGCTCGGTAGTGTTCGGATTATTGAACAGCTTGCTCAATGCCTCGACGTCTTCATCGCCGGCGCCGACCGGTCGATACAGGCCTCGGCCGGCGTCGGCCAAGGCTTGCAGCGCGCCGGCATCGAGCTTGGCGACGACGATATTACCATCGGCGTCCTTTAGGAATCCGCCCCCGCCGACCGGAATCGGCGCGCCGTCGCCGGTGCCGATGCCCAGCACCGACAGGCGATAGCGACCCAACCATTGTTCCGCCAGCGCGGCGCTGTCGCTATCGACGCCGTCGCAGACCAGCAGGATATGGCCTTGGGCGAGGCCGGCCTGTTGCAACAATTCGGCGGCCTTGCGAATGGCGACGCCGGCGTTGGTGCCGGGACTGGGCATGATGTCGGTGGTCAACGCGGTCAATTGGCTATCGATGGTCGCGACGTCGTTGGTCAGTGGCGTCACGGTAAACGCATCGCCGCCGTAGACCAGCAACGCGGTCTGGCCGTCCTTGCGCTGCTTGAGCAGATCGGCGATTTTATAGCGAGCCTTGGCGATGCGGCTGGGTTTGATGTCGGTCGCATCCATCGATCGCGACAAATCCAACGCGATGACCAGCGCCGATTCGTTGCGGAAGGCCGGACCCGGCAAACGTTGCCAGGTTGGGCCGGCCAGCGCGACCACGGTCAGCGACACAACCGCCGCGGCCAGCGGCAAACGGTAATTCCGGCCGGTCGCCGGCTGGTCTTGCAAGATGAACGGCAGTAACTCGGCATCGCAAAACGCCCGCCATGCCCCGCGCCCCAAACGGCGCTTCCAATGCAGTCCCAGCAAGATCGCGGCCGGCAATAAAGCGTACAACCACCAGGGACGTAGAAAATGAAAGTTAGACCAATCGATCATCGCTCAAGTCTCCGTCAGCCGCGCCGCAAATAACCGGTCGCCAAGCCGGCGCTCAGTAACAGCGCCAATCCCAACGGCCAATGGTAGAGTTCCCGGCGCGGCCGGAAATATTGCTTGTCCTTTTCGACCGGTTCCAGCTGATCCAGCAGCCGGTAAATGCGATCCAGCTCTTCGGTATCGCGCGCCCGAAAATAGCGGCCACCGGTTGCCTCTGCGATCGCGGTCAGCGTCGTTTCGTCCAAGTCGGCGGACGGATTGACCCGGCGGTTGCCAAACAGGCTACGCACCACCATTTCATCGGCGCCTATGCCTATCGTGTAAATTTTCAAATGGTGTTCGGCCGCGATTTCGGCGGCTTTCAACGGCGTCAGTTCGCCGGCGGTATTGGCGCCGTCGGTCAGCAAAATCAAGACCCGGCTGTCGTCCCGCTGCTGTTCCAGGCGCTTGACGGCCAAGCCAATCGCATCGCCGATGGAGGTTTTCGGATCGTCCTCGGTAATCCCGATGAAGGCTTCGTCCAGCAAGGTCTGCACGGTTTTGCGGTCGAAGGTCAGCGGCACGTGCAAATAAGCCTGAGTGCCGAATAAGATCAATCCGAGCCGATCCCCGGCCCGGCGCCGGATGAATTCGCCCGCCACCTGCTTGATCGCGGTCAGTCGGTCGACCCGGCGTTTACCGATAAAAAAATCTTCTTCTTGCATGCTGCCGGATACGTCGACGGCCAGCATCAAATCGCGGCCGCTGATGGCCTGTTCCAAGGGTTCGCCTAGCCACAACGGCCGGGCGGCGGCCAAGATCAAACACAGCCAAGCGATTGCCGCGATGCGTAGCGCCCAAGGACTACGCGCACTGACGATGCGGGCGTCGCCGCCGCCGAACTCGTCGAGAAACGGTACTTTTAGCGCGGCCTGTCTATCCATGGGCCGGGCCGGCAACGCGATTCTGATCAGCAGCGGCAGCGGTAGCAAAACCAGCAGCCAGGGCCATTGCCATTCAATCATGAGGATTTCGCTCGTTGCTTCAGCCAGCGCTCGCACAGTGCGGCAACGGCGGCAATGTCGTCGACCGGCGCCGACGGCCGGTAAGGCCCGTCGGCCAAGCAGCGGCCTTCGCCCTCGCTGAACGGCCGGTCGGCCAGACTCGCGTCCAGATAGCGTAGCCAAGCGTCGCCGTGCAATCCGGCGACCGATGCGCGCCCATCGCGACTGATCGCCACCCGCCGCAACAGCGCCGACAGGGCGGCCAGCTTTTGGCGATCGTCCATTCCGGCATCGTCGCGAATCGCCGTCAACATCGCTTGCGCGGTTTTAACGACGGCGCGGCGGCGCGGGCGCCGGTACCACCGGAAACTCGCCCAAACTAGCGCCGGCAGCACTATTGCCAGCAGCCACCAACCCGGTGCCGGCGGCCAATAGCCGACCGGGCTAGGCAAATGTATATCCTTGAGTTGCAAGCCATCCATGATCAAGCGTCCTCGGTGTCCGGTTCGGGTTCGGCGACCAGTAGCGCGTACAGCGCATCGTGAACGGCCCGCACTTGCTCGAACCCGTTGCGAGCGACCGCGATTTCGCCGGCATCGTAGCGATGTTTTAAGTCGCTGGCCAAGCGATGACGTTCCTGGTGCAGGACCTCTATTTGGTTCAACCAGGCCTGACTGTGTTTGTTCCCTGCCTTGGCCTGTTTCAACCAACGGCCCAAATGGCATTTACGCGGATTCAATATCGGCCAATGCCGGTCGGCACCGGATTCCGCATTCAAACTGTCTCGCAGATGCTCCAGCCAGTGGCGGGTGTCGAATTTGCGGATCTCGACCAGGGCCCGATCCGGCGCCAAACCGGCATTGGCGTAATGCCGCCATTCCGAATACGGGCGGTAGGCGGCGATCCAGGCCGGCAGATCGGCGGCCGGCATCGGCCTGGCAATGGCATAGCCTTGCAGCAATTGACAACCCATCAACAACAGGACGGTACCGTGATCCGGGTTTTCGACCCCCTCGGCGATAACCCGGCGCCGGAACGCCTGACTCAACCCAATGACGCTCTCGATGATCGCATAATCGTCCGGATCGTCCAGCATGTCGCGGACGAAGCTTTGGTCGATTTTGACGGTATCCACCGACAAGTGCCGCAAATGGGTCAGCGACGAGTAACCGGTGCCGAAATCGTCGAGGGCGATGCTGATGCCCAACTCCTCGCGGCAATGCCTGACGGTACGGTTGACCGCGGTCAAATCGTCCAGCGCGGTGCTTTCCAGGATCTCCAGTTGCAGATAGGTCGAGTCGACCGCCGGATATTGGGCCAGCGTCGCCTCGATGTGCTCGTACAGACCGGGCCACAACAGATGGTAGGACGAAACGTTGACGCTGACTTCCAAGTTCAAGCCTTGCGCTTGCCAGTCGGCGAGTTGTCGGCAAGCCTCGGCGATCACCCAATTGCCGATCCGGATTTCCAGTTCGGTGGAGGCGATGGCGGGAAGAAAGCTCAGCGGCGGCACCAAGCCTTGCTCGGGATGCCGCCAGCGCAGCAAGGCCTCCGCGCCGGTCACCCGACCGGTTTGAATGTTGACCTTGGGTTGGTAGTACAGGCAAAACTGGCCGGCGCCAAACGCTTCCTCGATTTCCTTGAGGCGCAGATTGCGGTGAATGATTTGCTGGTCGCGGTTGGTATCGAACAGGCGGAAGCAGTTCTTGCCGGCCATTTTGGCCTGATACATAGCTTGGTCGGCATGGCGCAACAAGGTATCCGGGTCTGCGTCGTCCAGTGGAAACACCGTGAATCCGGTGCTGGCGCCGACCTCGACCGGCTGGTCGTCGATCAGGATGGGTTGCGAGATCGCCCGGTGGATGCGCAATATCGCTTGTTCGCATTGTTCGACCGACTCGATGCCGCCCAACAATAACGCAAATTCGTCGCCGCCGTGGCGGGACACGCTGTCTTCCTCGCGGATGCCGCCCTTGATGCGTTCGGCAATTTCGACCAACACCCGATCGCCGGCGTCGTGGCCGAACTGATCGTTGACCGGCTTGAAACCATCCAAATCCAGGAAGCAGATCGCCAGCAGCGACGGTTCGCGCTTGGCGTGGGCGATGGCCCGGTTCAGCCGGTCGGCGAACAAAATCCGGTTGGGCAGGCCGGTCAGCGGATCGTAATGGGCGATCAACTCCAGCAATTGCTGTTGCTGCTTGGCGTGGGTCACGTCCGAGAACAGGCCGATATAGTGGCTGGTATTGCCGTCGGCGTCGCACAATGCCGAGATCGTCAGATGTTCGGCATAGAGTTCGCCGTTTTTCTTCCGGTTCCACAACTCGCCGCGCCAATACGAATTGAGCCGCAGGGTTCTCCAGATGTCCGCGTAGAAATCGGTTGGGTGTTTGCCGCTTTGCAAAAACCTCGGATTTTGTCCGAGGACTTCGGTGCGGCTATAGCCGGTAATGTCGCAAAAGGTCGGATTGACATCGATGATATTGGCGTTGGCGTCGGTAATCAGGATACCTTCGTGGGCATCGCTGAACACCCTGGCCGCCAGCCGCAAATGTTCCTCGGCGCGCTTGCGTTCGGTAATGTCGCGGGTCAGGCCCAGCAGCGCGGTGATCCGCCCCTCGGCGTCGCGCATCGGCACCGAATGAGTGTCCAGCCAGCGATGGCGGCCCTTCAAGCCGATAATTTCGAATTCCAAGGTTCCCGATACGCCGGCAAACACCCGCCGACTCAAGCCTTCGAAAGCGGCGCGGTACTTGGGCACGATCAGTTCGGCCAAATCCAGCGCTTGCGCCTGTTCCAGACTCTCGGCGCCTATCATGTCCAAACCGGCCGGATTGATCTGCAACAAACGGCCGGCGGTATCCAGCAGTTTCACGCAGTCCGGCTCTGAATCGACGATGGTGCGCAACTTCACTTCCGATTCTCGGGCCTTGGCCGCGGCCGACTGCAATTCGGCGACGGCGTTTTCCAATTCGTCGGTGCGTTCCTCGATCAAGGCTTCGACGTGAGCGGTGCGGCCACTGACGATCAGTAGCAACACGTTCAGCAAACTGGCGAAGCATAAACCGCCGATCAAGGTAATCCAGGGCAGCGACGAGCCTTGCGCTGCCACGAAGCCGCTACCCGGACTGACCGTGATTTGCCAAGTTCGGTCGGCGAACGCAAAGCGATGGTGCCACTCTTTCAGAGCGTATTTGCCGGTCAGGCTGTCGATGGGTTTGGCGAACAACACCGCCAAGGTTTCCGGAGCGCCAAGATCTTCGATTTTTAAACCGAATTCGTCCAAACTCAAACCCTGGGTGACGATGTCGACCATTTTGGCCGGCAGAAGCACCGCCGATATATAGCCCTCGAATACCGGCGCATCGATGCTCGATGCTTGCTTGATCAGCGGTGCCGATACCAGTATGCCCGGCAAACCGGCGGTATCCTGAATCAAATTCAAAAGCGGCGAGGCGCTAATCTTGCCGGTTTCGCGAGCGTAATCCTTGGAGGCTTTACTAGCCGAATTGGCGCAGGAATCCAGGCCGAAGGCGGCCTGATTCCCCGGCATGGGTTCGATAAACGCAACCGGACAATATTCCGGACGTAATTCGGCCGGCGCCAGCGAGCCGTCGGGCCGGCGCTCAGTCACTCGAAACTCGCGGTAACCTTCCGCGCGCACCGATGTTTCGAAGGCGGCCAACCGTGCCGCTTTGACCAGCGGCAGCCATTCCAGGGCCTGAATCTCCGGATGGCGCAACAAGATGCCTTGGGCGAACACCGCGAACTCGCGGCGGGTCACCTCCTCGGACGCCACGAACACATCGCGCAGGGCCAGGGTATTGTCGAGTACATTGGCTGCGTACTCGGTCAACAAGCGCTCGATCTCGCCGGCACGGTTATCGAATGCCACCTGGATGCGAGCCTGCTCGGCCCGAAACACCTGAACGAAAACCAGCACCAAAGCCAACAACGCGGCCAGCAACGGCAGCGCGACGCTGATCCCGCGCGGCCGCCAGAGTTCGCGAGGCATCCCGAACCAGCACAACAACAGCGGCGTAACGACGGTAACGCCGAGACAGTCGCCTATCCACCAGTTACGCCAAGCGCTTCCCAACTGCTCGGGTGGCATGAATTGCGCGGCGGATAGCGCGGCAACGCCGACGCTCGGGGCGATCAAGCAGGCCAGCGGCGCGGTCAGCACAAAGAATCCGAGTATCGAGCGCGGGCTGTCCAATTTCGGCAGTCCGGGTTCCAGGTATTTCGCGGATAAATAGCAGGCGGCCAACACCTGCAAGGTGCTGCCGCCGCCTATCACCAACGCGGTCAGCGCCGAAACCAGCGAATAGTGTTCGGTAAAGTCGGCGATCGCCAGAAACTGGGTCGCGGTCGCGCCTAACCAGACGCCGGGCCACAAGCGGCGGCCCCAGATCAGCAACGCGGCCAGCGCGATACCCGCCGGCGGCCACAGCGGACTGGCATAGCCCGGCGGAATCACGATATTCAAGCCGGCCCAGCCGCTGGCGAACATCGCGGCGGCCAACCAAAACATGGCTTTGATGCCGGCGGGCGGCAGGCTTCGGCTTTCGCGGCCGACCTGGCCGAACCCATTGTCTACGATGTTAAACATCGGCGGCATCGCGTTCATGCCCGGCCTCCGGGTGCGGGCAAGGTCGGTCCCAAGGCCTGCCGCGGAAGCTGCTGAGTACTGCATTGCAGCCACGACAAGCGCAATTGCTTGCTCAAGCGCTGCAGCAAGGTTTGGCGTTGCTCGAAACGTTGGCGATGCGCCTCAGCTTGCCGACGGTCGGCGGCGTCGACGATCAGTTCGCGCCAACGGTCCACCAGTCGGAATCTGCCGCTCGCCGGCAAGGCAAGCTCGAACGGATCGAAAATTTGCACCAATACGATGTCGCAGTGGCGAGCCAGATAAGCCAAATGATTTTCGGCGGCGGCGTTCAGTCCGCGAAAATCGCTGAGGATATAGACCCGACTGCCGGGGCGGGCGTGGTGCAGCAAACGCGCCAACGGCTGGTCCAAACCGGTCACCGGGTCGCCGGCAAAATCCGGCCGAACCAGCGCGTTCAGGAAACGCAACACGGCGGCCTTGCCGTTTTGCGGCTTGAATTCCTGGCAGCCGTGTTCGGCGAAAATCTGCCCGCCGATCCGGTCGCCCTGATGCCAGGCGGCCCAAGCCAGCAGCGCCGCTAGTCTGGCGGCCTGTACCGCCTTGAATACGCCTCGAGTCGCGAATTGCATGCTGGCGCGATAATCGACGGCAATAAACATCGGCCGCTCGCGCTCTTCGCGATAGATTTTGCTGTGCGGTTTGTCGGTGCGGGCGGTCACCCGCCAATCGATGCGGCGCACGTCGTCGCCGGGTTGGTACAAACGGGTTTCATCGAAGGCCATGCCGCGCCCCTTGAAGCGCGACAGATAATGTCCGCCCTGGCTGGCGCGAATCGTGCCGCTGCCCAGTTTCAACGCGGCGGCCGGTTTGGCCAAATCGAGCAGCGTCTTTAAGTCGACCGCGATGCGTTCGTTGCCGGCGATTTGGAACTGGTTCATCAGGGTACCGCGATACGGGCGATCAACTCTTTGATGACGTGGTCCGGACTGATGCCTTCCGCTTCCGCTTCGTAGGACAGAATCAAACGATGGCGCAGCACGTCGTAGGCCAGGTCCTGGATGTCGCCGGGATCGACGAAATCGCGCTGTTGCAGCCAGGCCTTGGCCCGGGCGCACCGGTCCAACGCGATGCTGGCGCGCGGGCTGGCGCCGTATTGTATCCAGCCGACCAAGTCCTGGCCGTACGCGCCCGGATTGCGGGTTGCCAGCACGATTTGCAGCAAATACTGCTCCAGACTTTCAGCCATGTACAAATCCAGCACCTCGGCGCGCGCCGCGAACAAAGTTTGTTGGCCGACCTTGGTCGGCGCCGCGGTCTTATGCGCCAGCTCGCCGCGCGCCTCGGCTCGGGCCAGGTGCAGAATCGCCTGCTCGTGACTCGGGCTGGGATAATCGATTTTGACGTGCAGCAGGAAACGGTCGAGCTGGGCTTCCGGCAACGGGTAGGTGCCTTCTTGTTCGATCGGGTTTTGGGTGGCCATGACCATGAACAAGGGCGGTAGCGGGTAGGTGGCCTTGCCGACCGTGATCTGGCGTTCCGCCATCGCTTCCAAAAGCGCCGCCTGCACCTTGGCCGGCGCCCGATTGATTTCGTCTGCCAATATCAGGTTGTGAAACAGCGGACCTTTTTGAAATTCGAAGCTACCTTGTTGCGGACGGTAAATTTCGGTGCCGGTCAAATCGGCCGGCAGCAGGTCTGGCGTGAATTGCACCCGATGGAAATCGGCTTCCAGACCCTGACCCAACACATTGATGGCACGGGTTTTAGCCAATCCCGGCGCGCCCTCGACCAGCAAGTGGCCGTCGGCCAGCAGCGCGATCAGCATCCGCTCCACCAGAACGGCCTGACCGATGATTTGGGTGTTGATGTGGGCTTGCAGTTGTTGGAGGGCGGCTTGGCTGGTACTGAGACTGGTCTCGGTCATGTCGAATAAAATCCTGGTTTAAAGCAAGGTTGTGACAGATGGCGGCCCGGAAAGTTTAATTGCGCCGCTGTTGGTCTTTCCATTCCCGATGGGCGATCATGATGTCGACGACTTGGCGGGGATCGTCGGTGATCGTGATCAACGACAGGTCCTCCTCGGAAATCGTACCGTATTCCAGCATCTTGCATTTCATCCAATCCACCAATCCGTTCCAGAAATCGCCGCCGAACAAGACCAGCGGCAACGGATAGATCTTGTGAGTTTGCATCAGCGTCAACGCTTCGAAGAACTCGTCCAACGTACCGAAACCGCCGGGCATGCACACGTAACCCATCGAATAGCGGACGAACATGACCTTGCGGACGAAAAAATAGCGAAAATTCAGCGACAGGCTTTGGTAGGGGTTGGGCTTTTGCTCCATAGGCAACTCGATGTTCAGACCGATGGAAGTCTGGCCCTGGGCCAGCGCACCCTTGTTGGCGGCTTCCATGATGCCCGGCCCGCC
This sequence comes from Methylomonas sp. MS20, assembly GCF_050275925.1. Lineage (NCBI taxonomy): Bacteria > Pseudomonadati > Pseudomonadota > Gammaproteobacteria > Methylococcales > Methylococcaceae > Methylomonas > Methylomonas sp. MS20. The sequence continues at coordinate 83,542 of NZ_CP189962.1, read as the reverse complement.
GCCGCTGATGATCGCGAAACCCTGTTGGCTGAGCAGCTCGGCCAATTCGACGGTCTTTTGGTAATAAAAGTGTTCCGGCTCCAGCCGCGCCGAGCCGAAAATGGAAACCGCGTCGCACAGATCCGACAGTTCGTCGAAGCCTTCGGTGAATTCGCTAATGATCCGGAAAATGCGCCAAGACTGATCGCCTTTCAAGTCGTCGATGATGCTCGGCGAGCTATTCCTGTTTTTGATACAAACCATGGGTATTCCTGAAAGATGCCGCGTGGCGGCGCAAAATGGGGTTAGCGGAGGCGAGCTAGCATCATCCGGGTGGCAATCGATACGCCAATCTACCGCCGAGCAGGGTGTGCGTGACCCGGCCGGTCAAGGTTTGTCCCCAATAGGGCGTATTGCAACCGGCGCTCAGCCATTGGCCACGTTCGACCCGCCAAAGGTACTCGGGATCGAACACGCAAACGTCGGCGGGGCGCCCCGGCGTCAGCGAGCCGGCGTTCAGGCTCAATATACCCGCCGGCTTCTCGGTGAGACTGGCGATGGCGCGCGCCAGACTCAAGCCATGTTGGCGGGCGTAGGCCAAGGTCAACGGCAGCAGCGTCTCCAACGCGGCGACGCCGGGCTCGGTTTCCGGAAACGCGCCGAGTTTGGCGTCCAGGTCGTGAGGCTGATGGTCGGAACAAATCGCGTCTAGCGTACCGTTGGCGAGACCGTCGCGCAGATATTGGCGGTCGATATCGTTGCGTAGCGGCGGAATCACGTGGTAATTGCTGTCGAACGGCGTAATGTCGTTCTCGGTTAGGTGCAGTTGGTGTACCGCGACGTCGGCGGTGACGTTCAGCCCGTATTTTTTCGCCTGCTGAATTTTAATCACGGATTGCCGGCAGCTGACTTGACTGATATGCACGCGGCAACCGGTCAGCTCGGCGAGTTCCAGGCACTGGGCCAACGCAATCGACTCGGCCGCTTCCGGAATGCCCGGCAGACCGTAACGGCTGGCAACCGCGCCTTCATGGGCGCACCCCTTGCCGCTCAGCGAGGCTTCGTTGGCGCGATACATCAACAGCAGACCGTGACTGCCGGCGTATTCCATGGCCCGGCGCAGGATCAACAGGTTGGCGAGCGGCGCGCTGGCGTTGCCGACCGCGATGCAGCCGGCCTGTTTCAGTGCGAACATCGTGCTCAGTTCGCTGCCCGCCAGGCGTTGCGTCAAGGCGGCGACCGGGTGGATTTGCGGGTATTCGGCTTTTTCGGCCTTGTCCTTGATGAATTCGACGACGGCCGGCGTATCGATGACCGGTTGGGTATCCGGCGGCAGGCACAACGAGGTGACGCCGGCGGCCAGCGCGGCGCGCGATTCGCCGAGGATATTGCCTTTTTGGGTTTGGCCCGGCTCGCGCAGCCGCACGCTCATATCGACGAAGCCGGGACAAACGATTTGGTTGGCGGCGTCGATAATTTGATCCGCACTGAAGTCGTCGCCGACTAAACCGACGATTTTACCGTCGGCGATCGCCAGATCGGCTTGGGCGTCGATTCGATTGGCCGGGTCGATCACCCGACCGTTCTTGATCAATAGTTTGCTCACGCCGTTCCTCCCTGACCGGACATCGTCATCGACATAATCGCCATTCTCACCGAAATACCGTTACTAACCTGTTGCAGAATCACCGACTGGGGACCGTCGGCGACGCTGGAGGCAATCTCCACGCCGCGATTGATCGGGCCGGGATGCATCACGACGGCATCCGGCTTGGCGCGTTGCAGCCTGGCCTCGGTCAAACCGAAGCAGCGAAAAAATTCGCTTTCGCTCGGCAAAAAGGCCGAATTCATCCGCTCTTTTTGCAATCTGAGCATGATGACCACATCGACATCGCTCAAACCTTCGTCCATGTCGTGTACGGCGACGACGCCCATGCTGGCGACCTGAGCCGGCAACAAGGTTTTTGGGGCGATGACCCTGACTTCGGCAACACCCAAGGTATTCAGCGCGACGATTTGCGAGCGGGCTACCCGCGAATGCAGAATGTCGCCGACGATGGCGACTTTCAGGCCCTCGAAACGCTGTTTATATTGGCGGATCGTGTACATATCCAGCATCGCCTGGGTCGGATGGGCATGTTGACCGTCGCCGGCATTAATCACGCTGATATGCGGCGCGACATGCTGCGCGATGAAATGCGCGGCGCCGCTCAATGCGTGACGGACCACGAACATGTCGACGTGCATTGCTTCCAGGTTATGTATCGTGTCCAGCAGGCTTTCGCCCTTGGCCGTTGACGAAGTGGCGATGTTCATATTCATCACGTCGGCCGACAGCCGGGCGGCGGCCAGTTCGAACGTGGCGCGAGTACGAGTACTGTTTTCGAAAAACAGATTGACGATGGTTTTGCCGCGTAGCAGCGGCACTTTTTTGACTTGATGCTCCGACATGCCGGCGAAGGATTCGGCGGTGTCGAGGATCTCGGTCAACAGTTCGCGGCTCAGACCTTCAATGGATAGAAAATGCTTGAGCTTACCCTGCTCGTTGAGCTGCAAATGCTTGGTCATGCAGGTACTCCGCTAGGGGTTTGAATTTCGATGCCCAAGGGTTCCGGGCCGGTCAGTTTGATGCGCTGATTGCCGGACAAATCGATGCGGATGCCCCGGCAATCCGGTTGCAGCGGTATCTGCCGACCGTCGCGTTCTATCAACACTGCCAACACCACTTGGTTGGGCCGGCCGTAGTCGAAAATTTCGTTCAGCGCGGCCCGCGCGGTGCGACCGGTATAGAACACGTCGTCGATCAAAATAATGTCGCGGCCTTCCAGATGCGGCGGCAATTGGCTGGTTTTGATCTTGGGATGCATGCCGATTTGCGAAAAATCGTCTCGGTAAAAGGTGATGTCCAACAAGCCCAACGGCTCGCTGCCGCCCAAGCGGCGATGCATGTGATTGGCGACCCAGGCGCCGCCGCTATGAATCCCGATCAGCAGCGGGTTGTGCAGCTTGCGTTCGGCGATTTGCTGGCGTATCGCCAACTCCAGCGCGTCGAGTAATACATCAATGTTTAAAGTAGCGGTTGACATGGCGGTTGGCGGTTGGATTGTAATTATTATAGGAAAAACCAGCGAAGAAAAAACCGGGCCGAAGCGGCCTCGACTAGCGGTCGAACCAGCTCTGCAGAATGATTTGAGCGGCCAATTGGTCCTGCACGGCCCATAGTTTAGCAGCGCTGACATGCAGATCGTCGTACAGCATTTGCTTGGCGGCGAACGTGGTCAGGGTTTCGTCGATCTGATGCACCGGCAGTTGGTAGCGGCCGTGCAATTGCCGGCAAAATTTCCGCATACGGGGGGTGATGACGTTGTCGCTGCCGTCTTGTTGCCGGGAAATGCCGACCACCAGGCCGACCGGTTGCCATTCGACAATCAATTTGCCGATGGCTTGCCAGTCCGGCACTTGCTGAATCGAGCGCAACGTGGCCAGCGGACTGGCGATGCCGGTGTCGGCATGGCCGACCGAGACGCCGATTTTCTTGTTGCCGAAATCGAAACCCAGATACGTGTCGCTACTCAGTTTGGCGGCCAAGGGGTCGCGGTTAACCATGGCCGGCCGGCGTGGTCAGGCGATTGATGTCGATGCCAAGTTGGCTGGCGGCGGCATTCCAGCGCTGGCTGATCGGCGTGTGATACAGGATCGTTTCGCCGGACGGGGTATTCAGCCAAGCGTTTTCGACGATCTCTTTTTCCAGTTGGCCGCTACCCCAGCCGGCGTAACCGAGAGCGATCAGATAATCCCTAGGCCCCTTGCCCTTGGCAATGGCTTCGAGGATGTCGCGCGAGCTGGTTAACGTAATGTTTTCAGCGGTCGGAATGCTGGAATCCCAGTGCTGTTCGCAAAAACCGTGGATGACGAAGCCGCGTTCCTGCTGCACCGGTCCGCCGGCGAAGACCGGCGTTTCCAGCACGTCGTTCAGGTCGCAATCGATGCCCATTTGTTCGAAGATGTCGCGCAATTTCATACCGGTCGGTCGATTGATGACGATACCCAGCGCGCCTTCGTCGTTATGCTGGCATAGGTAGGTCACGGTATGAAAAAAGTGCGGATCGGCCAAACTGGGCATGGCGATCAGAAATTGGTTATTCAGATAAGTCGCGTCTGTCATGGGAATACTGTTGGGCTAGCGGGCGGTCATCCCGGTTTCGTCTGAAAATTTCCAGACTCTGGTTATTACCAAAACGTTCACTTCGCGCATCAATTCCTCGGGCAATTCGGCAAACGGCGCGCTCATCTTGACAATGCGCTTGGCGGCATCGTCCAAGGCCGGGTTGCCGGAAGACCGGACGATGCGCATGCTGTAAATACTGCCGTCGGCGTTGATGCCGACATCCATGGTCAGCATTTGCTGGGAGCCGGCTTTACGCGCAGCCTCAGGATAATTCAGATTGCCGGTACGCTCAACCTTGTCCTCCCAATCCTTGACGTATTGCGCCGCCAAATATTTATGCGTGCTGATGGCGTTGACGGACTTGATCTTGGTGTTTTCGGCGCTGAGCTGGCTGGCCCGGATACGTTCGCCAAGTTGGGCGATCTGCTGTTGCAAGGCTTCGGCCGACAATTTCGGTTTGTCTTCGAGCGGCTCGGCCACCTGTTCCGGTTCGACCGGCTGCTCGGGGCGCGATTCGACCTTGACCGGCGCTTGCGCCTGGGTCAGGACTTTTTGCACGACGGGTTTGGGAGACGGTGCCGACGGCACGGGCGCGGCTTTAGGCCGCGGCTGACTTTCGGTTTGTTCCGCTCTCGGTAGAGTTTGCGGAATCGTCGCCGGCTTGCGGGTTTCGCGGCCTGCGCCGATCTGGTGATCGGCGGCCAAGTATTTGGCTTCCTTGGGCGCCTGCTTGGCCGGCGCGTGCGAGACCGTGATTTCGATCGATTTGTCGGCCTTGGGCGGATGCGGCGCGGTGAAATTGACGCCGAGCAGGACCGCGACATGAATGATCGCCGCGACGAATAGCGCGGTGAGCAGCGTGTCGCTTTGCGATAACGGCGTTGGCGTCAATGGCGGTGCGGACATTTCAGGCGGATACCTTGGCGGCGATATGGTCCATCAACTGGGCGCTGATGTTGATGCCGAATTGCTTGTCCAATTCCTGAACGCAGGTCGGGCTGGTAACGTTGACTTCGGTCAGATAGTCGCCGATCACGTCCAGACCGACAAAAATCAGACCTTTTTCGCGCAACACCGGGCCGACTTGCTCGGCGATCCAGCGATCCCTGGCGCTCAATTCGCGTCCTTCGCCGCGGCCGCCGGCCGCCAGATTGCCCCGGCTTTCGCCGCTGGCCGGGATGCGGGCCAAGCAATAAGGGACCGGCTCGCCGTTGACCATCAAGATGCGTTTGTCGCCGTCCCTGACTTCCGGCAGGTATTTTTGCGCCATGATGAAGCGGCTGCCGTGGTCGGTCATCGTTTCCAGAATCACGCTCAGGTTGGGATCGCCTTCGCGGACGTAGAAAATCGACGCCCCCCCCATGCCGTCCAGCGGCTTCAGAATGATTTCGCGGTGCTCCGCCAGGAATTCGCGGATGCGTTGCCGTTCGCGAGCCACCAAGGTGTCGGTGCAGCATTGCGGGAACCAGGCCGTGTACATTTTTTCGTTGGCGTCGCGTAGCGATTGCGGCTTATTGACCACGTAAACGCCCTGACGCTCGGCCTGTTCCAGCATGTAGGTCGCGTAGATGTATTCCTGATTGAACGGCGGGTCCTTGCGCATGATAATCGCATCGAGATCGGCCAATTCAATGCGTTGTTCGCCGGTAAACTCAAACCATCCGTTCGGATTGCGTTCCACCCTCAACAGCCGGCTGCGGGCATAAGCATGGCCGTTGCTGAGGTAAAGATCGGCGAGCTCCAGATAATGCAATTCCCAGCCTCGCGCCTGGGCCTCCAACAGCATGGCGAAACTGGTGTCTTTCTTGATGTTGATTTGGTCTATGGGGTCCATGACCATGCCGAGTTTGATAGCCATTGCTGTCCTTTCGCGGGGAAAACCGGAGAAAATAAGTCCGATTCTATCAAATTTATTTTCCGCGCTGTGGTTTACCGGCTTAAGTTTTTTTGATATAAAGCGCGGCTATTTTGAATAAAAGCTCGCACTGAGGTAGTCATGTCCAGAGTATGCCAAGTAACAGGTAAAAACCCGCTGAGCGGCAATAACGTGTCGCACGCAATGAACCACACCAAAAGACGTTTTCTGCCCAATCTGCATTACCACAGATTTTGGGTCGAGAGCGAAAACCGTTGGGTCCGCTTGAGAGTGTCGCCGAAAGGCATGCGCATCATCGATAAAAACGGCATAGACTCAGTGTTGGCCGACATCCGCAAACGCGGCGAAAAAGTTTAAGGAGACTAACCATGCGCGACAAAATCAAATTGGTATCCAGCGAAGGCACCGGCCATTTCTATACCACCACCAAAAACAAAAAAACCATGCCCGAAAAAATGGAGATCAAAAAATACGATCCCGTCGTTCGCAAGCATGTGATGTACAAAGAAGCCAAAATCAAATAAAGGCTTTCCGTCCGCTGGATTGGGCCGGATGCCTTCGCATCGTCGGCCCGGCTAGCGCGGTTTTTTCAATTCGGCCAATTCGGCCTTCAACGCTTCAGTGTATTTGGCGAGTGCCAGATACTTCATCTCCAAAGCCTTTTTCTCGGCATCCAAAATATTGTATTTGGTCTTCAGTTGCTGCAACAAGCGGCGCATGCGGACCGTATCGTCTTGCAGCGACGACGATTCGGCGAACGATGCCTGGGTCGTCGCCGGCAAACTGCTGACCGGTTGCGGTTCGCTACCGGTGGTGTCGATGAAGTTGCTGGTTTCGACGCCGTCGTCGATCGGAAACGACGAGGCCGTTTTCAATTGACCGGGATCGATCTGGTCTAAACCGCCGTTCAGGATCAAAGCGTTGAATTTGTGCCGGAGCAGGATGAACGCGGCGGTGGCGCTCATGCGGCCGCTTTGGCAAACCACCACGATGGGGTGTTGACGATTCAAGGTCTTGATCTGCATCCGCAACGAGTAAAACGGCACGTTGATACTGAGCGGCAAATGACCTCGGCGATATTCGTCCGGCTCGCGCACGTCGATCAAATCGGCGCCCTTGGCCACCAGATCCTGCATCTCGTAATAATCGACGTACTTCAACGTGGGCGTCTTGATCAGCGTGATGAAGGCTTCCTTGGCCAGGCGCAACAACGACACCTCGGTCAGCGCGGTGATCGAAACGTTACGAGGCTCGCCGGAAATCAGCGCATCCTCGCCGAAGGTATCCTGATTGCCCAACTGCGCCAATTTAATGTCCTTGGCGTTGGGCGCCGGCTTGCGGCTGACCAGACATTGGCCTTTCTTGACGATGTAGTAATAGTCGCCGACATCGCCTTGCCTGACAATGACGTCGCCGGGATTGAAGCGGACCTCCTGCAAACCCATTAAAATTTTTTGCAAATTGGCGGGAGGCAACGCGCGAAATACCGGGGACTTCAACAACGTCGTCATCCAATCGTCGTTTTCCTCGACATCGTCAACTATCATATAACTCTCGGTTTCTTCGTACGGCGGCTCTTGCGCGGCCCTGATCATATCAGCACTCAAGCGTAAAAATCGAATCCTGCTATCCGCGAGCGCATTGACTTTTCGTGGGATCTGGTGCGCTAGCGCGAAGCGGGCCGACGTGCCGCCGGCCTTGATGGTTTCTATCGTCAACTCGTCAGTCTGCAGTGTGACGCTGCCGTCGATCAAATAAATCAGATCGTTACGATCCTCGCCGTAGCGAAACAAATAATCGCCCACTTCGGCCTGTTCGATCTCGACCAGCCCGCACAACTCCTCGAACTTGTTGAACGGCAGCGTCGACAGCGGTATCAGTTGCCGGATGACCCGGCCTTCGGCGGAATGGATATCGACAGCCACGGGTCAGTTGCGGATAAAAAGTGGTGGGATTGCGTCGGATGCACTTGAATTATGATAGAACATTATTACTTATAGGCTTGTAGAAACATTTCGTCATCCAGCTTGTCCATGCTGGCATTTTTAACCGCCTAAAACCCGAAACCATGATGAAGATTACCCGATTGTTACTGATTATAGCGATAGGTCTCCAAAGCACCGGGGGCATGGCCGCGCTGCCTGGCCAAGTGGATGGCAGTCCGCTGCCGTCGTTGGCGCCGATGCTGGAACAAAGCATGCCCGCCGTGGTGAACATTTCCACCTCCACCAATGTGCGGATGCAGGAAAATCCGCTGATGAACGATCCGGTGTTTCGGCGCTTCTTCAACATACCCAACAATCCGCGCCAGCAACAAAAAAACAGTCTGGGTTCCGGCGTCATCGTCGATAAGGATCAAGGTTACGTGCTGACCAATAACCACGTCATCGACAAGGCCGACAAGATCACCGTGACCTTGGCGGACGGCCGGCAATTGAACGCCAAACTGCTCGGCGCCGATCCGGAAGCCGACGTGGCGGTTATTCAAATTCCGGCCGACAATCTGACCGCGTTGAAAGTCGCCGACTCCGGCCAACTCAAGGTCGGCGACTTCGTCGTGGCGATCGGCAACCCGTTCGGCCTCGGCCAAACCGTGACCTCCGGCATCGTCAGCGCCTTGGGCCGCTCCAATTTGGGTATCGAAGGTTACGAAGATTTCATTCAAACCGACGCCTCTATCAACCCCGGCAACTCCGGTGGCGCGCTAGTCAATCTGCGCGGCGAATTCGTCGGCATGAACACCGCGATTCTGGCACCCAGCGGCGGTAACGTCGGCATCGGTTTTGCGATCCCGTCCAACATGGCGATGCGTTTAATGGAGTCGTTGGTCCAGCATGGCGAAGTCCGCCGCGGTCTGCTCGGCGTGACCACTCAGGATTTGACGCCGGATCTGATCAAGGCCTTTTCGTTGAAAAGCCAGCACGGCGCCGTGGTCAGCCGGGTCGAAGCCGGTTCGCCGGCCGAGAAAGCCGGTCTGGAACCCGGCGACATCATCGTCGGTATCAACGGCCAGGACGTCAAGGGCGGCAGCGCCCAAATCCGCAATGCCGTCGGCTTGCTGCAAATCGGCGACACCGCCAATCTGGACGTCGTGCGCGGCGAAGAGCGGATGAATCTGCAAGCCACGATAGGCAAACCCAAGCGTCCGCAATTGGCCGGCGACAAACTGCACCCCACGCTGAGCGGCGCGGCACTGGGCGTGACGCCCAAGGATCAGGTCGAAGGCGTGCTAATCGAAAAAGTCGAGCAAAACTCCAAGGCCTGGAAAACCGGCTTACGCCCCGGCGACATCATTGTCACCGCCAACCGCTACCGGGTGCGCAATCTCGATGAAATCAAACAGGTGGTTAATCCGAATGCCCCGCTGTTGGTCAATCTGCAGCGCGGCGGAGAAGCGTTTTTCGTAGTGCTGCAATAAATTGAAAAAAGCCGGGGTAAACTGGATTGCCCCGGCTTTCATCGAGCCACTTCGCACTATTCGGAAAATAGAACGACACGATTAACGTAATTAACGGCAAAGCACCGATCTTTATCAGCTCAAAAATATCCGCCAACGCTTTGTTGTCGGGATAACTGGCGTATCCAACGAATACCCCAATACAAATCGCCGCCATGCCCATTAACACCTGCGGGCCAATTTTAGCCTATCGCTCTCGTCGAGTCCGACTTGGCTATCGCTCCGAAAAGCATCGTTGATATCAACGTCCCGGGATTGCGGCTTTTCAGCCATCAGACCCCCACAATTCTGCCGATGGCTTGCAATTCATGACTGTCGGCATTTTCGCGCACGATACCCAATGAATTGCCCTTGGATTTCTCCTGCTCGGCAACAGCCAGCAGCGCGAAAGCCCGGCGCATGGCTTCGGCTTTGCTGATGCCTTCCTTGCGCGAAATTTCGGTGAGTTTTTGGTCGATCTCGGCGGAAAGATCTATCGTAAAGCGTGGCATGTCAATGCTCCTAAAAGTGAAACCGTCGACACAAAAGACTACTGCGAAATTACTGTAAATACAATGCAAATCAACTCAGCATCGCCTTCAAATTGGCCAAATTGGCCTTGCCGCGCTGTTTGCTTTCTTCCGGCGCCAACTGTTTCTTGTTGGCCCACTCCAAATCCTCTTCCGGCAATTCCGCCAAAAACCGGCTGGGTTCGCATTCGGCCATTTCGCCGTAGCGCTTGCGATGGGTGCAATAACTGAAGGTTAAGGTCCGTTGGGCGCGGGTGATACCCACATAGGCCAGTCGGCGTTCTTCCTCGATGTTGTCGGTCTCGATGCTGTTTTGATGCGGCAGCAGGTTTTCTTCCATGCCGATCATGAACACATGCGGAAACTCCAGACCCTTGGCGGCGTGCAGCGTCATCAGACTGACTTGATCGCCGGCCTGCTCTTCCTGGTTGCGATCTAGGATGTCCAGCAGCATCACCTTGGCGATGACTTCGGCCAACGACTTGCCGGCGCCCGCTGCATGCGTTGCGCTAGCTCCGGCATTGCCATCGTCGCTAGACCCGTCTTTTACGGCGATGCGTTCCAGCCATTCGACCAGCTCCAGCACGTTTTTCATCCGCCGCTCGGCCGCCGCCGGTGTCTTGCTGTTTTCCTGCAACCAGGACTGGTAATGAATCTGGTCGATCAGACGGTGGATGGTCTTGAAGGTGTCGCCGGTTTCGACCTCGCGGGCAGTGTCGGTAATCAGCTCGCAAAACTTGTTCAGGCGCTGAGTCGACTTTTCGGAGATCCGCTGTTGCAAGCCGAACTCGCCGCAGGCGTCGAACAGGCTGATATGGCGTTCGTTGGCGTAGGCGCCGAGTTTTTCCAGTGTGGTCGGGCCGATCTCGCGGCGTGGGGTGTTGATCACCCGCAAAAACGCCGCGTCGTCGCCGGGATTGACCAACAAACGCAGATAGGCCAGCACGTCCTTGATCTCGGCGTGGGAAAAAAACGACGCGCTGCCGCTGATGAAATAGGGCACGTTGTTCTCGCGTAATTCCTTCTCGAACAAGCGAGACTGATGGTTGCCGCGATACAGAATCGCGTAATCGCCGTAAGAGCCGCCGGTCTTGAAGCGGTGGTGGACGATCTCGGCGACGATCTGCTTGGCCTCGGCGATGTCGTTCTTGTGGCTCAGCACCCGCAGCGGGTCGCCGAAACCCAGTTCGCTCCATAACTTCTTTTCGAAGGTATGCGGGTTGTTGGCGATCAGGTGGTTGGCGACTTTCAAGATTCGCCCGGCCGAGCGGTAGTTTTGCTCCAGCTTGATGACCTGCAAGCGACCGTAATCCTTCTGCAGCTGGCTTAAGTTCTCAGGTTGCGCCCCGCGCCAGGCGTAAATCGACTGGTCGTCGTCGCCGACCACGGTAAAGCGACCCAGGTTGCCGGCCAACAGTTTGACCAACTGGTACTGAGTGATGTTAGTGTCCTGGTACTCGTCCACCAGCAAATAACGAATCCGGTTCTGCCATTTTTCCAGCACCGCCGCATGCTGTTGAAACAGCAACACCGGTAACAGAATCAGGTCGTCGAAATCCACCGCGTTGTAGGCTTTCAGGCTGCGGGTGTAGGCCTCGTAAAGCCTGGCCGGCGCGTGGAGCGCCGCGTCCGGTAAATGCAAGGCCTGCTTGGGCGTAACGAAGGCGTTCTTCCATTGGCCGATCTGCCAGTTGTATTCATCGATCTGATCCTCTTCGCAATCCTTGATGCCGTGGCTGACTAGATTTTTCAACAAGCTCAGCCGGTCTTGCTCGTCGAACAGACTGATACTGGATTTGTACTCCAGCGTCTTGTACTCGGCGCGCAGTATGTCCAAACCCAACGAGTGGAAGGTCGAGACTCTGAGGCCCCGGCTTTGCTTGTCGTCCAACAGTTTAGACACCCGGCTCTTCATCTCCCGCGCCGCCTTGTTGGTGAAGGTCACCGCCGCGATATGCCGGGCCTGCATGCCCTGCTGCACCAGATAGGCGATTTTCTCGGTAATCACCCGCGTCTTGCCGCTGCCGGCACCGGCCAACACCAGCAGCGGATGATCGATGGTTTTGACGGCGGCGAGTTGTTGCGGATTGAGTTTGGGGGACACGGACGGCGAATACAGCGAAACAACGAAGCGCTTATTATCTCAGGCCGGGGTGGTTTGTGCCGAGCGCATTTAGGGCGCGGCATTACAAGAATTCCTGTAAAACGAAAGTAGGAAGTTGCCTGCTATTTTAGTTTTTCCGTAGAATTGAACGCCTATCGAGCTTCCCGCCATTTGCAGCACCGTCATTTGGTCTGCTCCCTTAATTGCGATGATTTGCCGAGGTGATTCATGTCCGCCGTGGTTAAACAAACTCACTACACCGCCGAAGAATACTTAAGCCTGGAACGCAGCGCCGCGATTAAAAGCGAATTCCACGACGGGCAAATCCATGCCATGACCGGTGCCAGCCGCGAGCATAATTTGATAACCATCAATATCGCTGGAGAGTTACGAAGACAACTGAAAAACCGCCCCTGCGAAGCCTACGTCAACGACATGCGGGTCAAGGCCGCCAAGGCCCGCAGCTATCATTACCCGGATGTCGCCGTGGTTTGCGGCAAACCGGAGTTCGAAGACACCCAGTTGGATACCTTGCTCAATCCCACGCTGCTGATCGAAGTGTTATCACCGTCCACCGAGGCCTACGACCGCGGTGCAAAGTTTGCCGATTATCGAAAAATCGCCAGTTTGCGCGAATATCTGCTGGTTATCCAGGATCAGCCCGGCATCGAGCGCTATCTGCGCCAAGGCGAAGTCTGGATATTGAGCGAATCGCTGGGATTGGACGCGAACGTGCCCCTTGAAAGCATCGACTGCCAACTCAGCTTGCGCGAGGTTTATGACAAGGTATGCGAGGACGGCGAAAATCAGGTGGGTTAAGCTAGTCGTGTTTCAGCAGCGGTGCTAGCGCCATCGGTTACTATCATGCGGAGAAACGCCTGTCGGATTACGCGGGTTTTGCAAGACCTGGCGCCGATGAATTTCTGCTGGCTTGTTGCTCGGTTTGGTGCTTATTTAATTAAATCCAGCGGACTGGTCACGCCTTTACCGCCTTTGTTCAGTACATGGGTGTATATCATGGTCGTGGGTAACTATTCAGAGGCCGTTTGGGGGGAAGGTGGTTACCAATGGCGTCAAGTTAAGCGGTTACAGTCAATGTAAGCCGCTGGCTGAGCGGAGCCGAAGCCAGCGATTTCGCTTCGACTCCGCTCAGCGAACGGCATAGCTGACATCAAGGTATTCACCCCCCCGCTCCGTCGGGAGAGGGCGTTTTTACTTCGCGCTGAATAGTTACGGTTGTGGAGACATCGCTGTGGCCGAGCAACTCCTGCACGGTACGAATATCGTAGCCGGCTTGCAATATATGGGTCGCGAAAGAATGGCGCAGAGTATGCGGCGAAGTCGGCTTGACGACGCCCGCCGCCGCGGCCGCTTTTTTGACATAGCGCTGCACCTGTTTTTCATAGACATGGTGGCGGCGTTCGCCTTTGGAACGCGGATCGACGGAATAATTTGCCGCTGCAAACACCTATTGCCAGCCCCATTCCCTTGCCGCGTTGAGATATTTGACCGCCAGCGCGTCGGGCAACCAGACATCGACTTTCCCCAAGCGCAAATCCTCATCGTGCCAAGACTTGCGCAGCGCCAGTTGTGTCCGCATCAGCTCCAACAAACTATCCGGCAACATCGTTACGCGGTCTTTGCCGCCCTTGCCGTCGCGAACCACAATCTCCTTGCGGGATAACTCCACATCCTTGATCCGCAAACGAACCGCTTCCATCAATCGCATGCCGGTGCCGTAAAGCAAGCGGATGAGGAGGCCTATGGGCGGCGACGCTGATTCCGCGTGTTTGAGCAGTTGCTGCACTTCGGCCGTCGTCAACACCACCGGCAATCTGCGCGGCTTTTTCGAGCGCTCGAAGCCGTCCAACCAAGGCAATTGCACCGCTAGCATGTCGCGATACAAAAACAGAATGGCCGACAAAGCCTGATTTTGCGTGGAGCTGGAGACATGCCGCTGGGTTGCCAGATAGGTCAAGAACCGTTCGACTTCGGCCGCACCCATCTCCGTCGAATGACGCTTGGCGTTAATAAAATAAATTGCTTAATCCAGTAGACATAGGTATCCTCGGTACTCAGACTGTAGTGCTTGAAACGAATTTTATCGCGTACCTGATCCAGTCGTTTTTTTGGCGGTGCCGATGTCGTATTTGTTTCCATAACATGTCCCGTTTGCCCGAGCGAATTCTTTCACAAACAATAACTTGCTATCATGAAAAAAGGATTATAAGCTCTTAGCAAAAAGTTAGCGTGTATTGTGAGCCAAACCCTCGGCCAATTTCGTCAATAGCCTGCTCAAGCTCATCCGGCATAAATGTTTTGAATGGCAGCCATTCATATTTCATTTTATGCCACAGCAATTCAATCCGATTCAACTCAGGGCTATAGGGCGGCAGGAAATAAAATCGAATACCTTTCTCTTCCAGCAAATCCCAATACGGCTTCAGTTTTTTGGCCGTATGAATGGACGCATTATCTAAAATCACCACCAATGGCTTGCTGACGCGTTGGACCAATGCCATCAGAAAGCCAAAAAACCACAGACCATTGACGCTTTGCCACAGCTTAGTCAGCATTAATCGACCCGATGAAAGCAAAGCGCCAATGACGTTCATCCGCTGCGCGCGTTTAGCGGTAATGGCATGAACTTCTCCGCTTTTGGTCCAAGCCGAACGATTCGGTGGTTGTGGTGCAAATCCGGCCTCATCCACATAGGCCAATTCGATTTCGCCGGCTTGCGCTTGCTGAATCAGTGCGGCAATGTCGTGTTGGGCCCGCTCGAAGCGCTCGGGATCACGCTTTTTTTTAAACTGTAACGGGTGCGCTTCCATACATAGCCCATCCGTTTTAACTCGTTCCGCAAGGTGCTGGCGCTAATCGTCACGTCGCATTCCGTCGTTAGACGACTGACCAATGCCCGGCAGTTTAAAGGTTCCGCATCGATCCATTCTTTGAGCCGGCATCGATGCGCGTCAGTCAATTTACTTGGTGCACCACTGCGGGGTTGATCCGGTAAACTGTTCAGCCCATTTCTCCACCACTTCCGCCGCCGCTCCCGTATAGCTTCCGGTTTCACGCCTTGCTGTTCTGCAATCGCAATGACTGTCTGGCCATTGGCTAACATCAAAATGGTCTGTGCCCGCTCCCGTTCTCGCCAATCGCTCCCTTTTTTGATAATTTGCTGGAGCTGCTCTCGTTCGCTTTCGTTCAATTCTATTGCTCTTGCCCGCATTCTGTCGCTACCACCACACCTGAAATCTCGCTATTTTAATGCATGGTGATTTGTTGTTAAGCGCTTACGACATAATGCCCTGGATTATAGGACAAGCAATGTCGTATACATTACGTTATGCACATAGTAAGGAATACAAATGAACGAAATTCTCGAAAAAGCGTTTACCTCTTTATCTACCACCTGCAATAAGACAGCATTACACCCCAACGATGAGGATCGAATTAAAGTAACTCTTCGAGCACTTCATCAAAATGACATTGAAATAGATGTATCTAGTCTTCAGTCTTGGCTTTTAGAAAACGGCTGGCAGCAAAAACCAGTAAAAAATGTAGTTTCGTGGGCAACGGCAGTTTCTAGTGGCGGAAGAGTTCAGCTTAAAAACAAAGCAACTGCACCTACGGAGAAAGAAGTTTGGGAAAGATTAAATGCATAACATGGCGCTCAAAGGGATGTGCCGCCTCATGACGGTTTTAAAGTTTTGTAATTTATCAAGCTTTGGGGCTTCGTTTAGCGTCCGTGAGCGGCACGCCCCTTAGCTCGGCGTTAGGCATAAAAGATGGATCATACAGAAGCTGAAAGGCAGGTCTACTTGACGATTCGGGCATATCTTCTTGCAAACGGTGATCGTGACAATGCCGTTGATCGACTAACAGAAGAAGGCTTGTCAAGAGTAGCAGCCGGATTACGAGCAGATTTGGTTCCAATGGCATTTGGCTGGGGCTTGCTAAAGAAGATGGGAGTGAAGCGGTTCCCATCTGAATTCGATCTTTTGGATACAGGCGAGAAGGTCAAAGTGTCAGACAGCCATGTGTTTACAACTGCCCTTGGCTTTGCTTTAGGAGTTTTCGAAAACGGATACACAGAGATATTCAGTAAAAGGGTCGTAGAAATGCTTGTTTCCAATTCAGCCGAAATTGATGCACTAAACAAGGCGCTTAATGCTGAGCCTGAATTAGAACTCTCTAAAATATCATTGTCATCTTCATTGTTCGGTTATTCGGCAGAAGAATATGCAGCAAATGCCTAACATGTCGCTCCACCCGACCAAAAACCGCTACGCGGTTTTCGTCGGGTGAGCTTGGCGTTAGGCATAAACCGCATGACGACCTCTCAAACAACCATGGACTTTCTCCTAGACCAACTCTCGAGTCTAGGCCAAGTATCCGCAAAAAAGATGTTTGGGGAGTACTGTTTGTATTTGGCGGGGAAACCCGTCGCACTAGTCTGCGACGATCAGCTGTTTCTAAAACCCACGAGTACTGGCCGAGGGTTTATTTCACAGGTAATTGAAGGCTCTCCTTATCCCGGAGCAAAACCCCACCTTTTAGTTACCGCAGACTTGTGGGAAGACAGAGACTGGCTAAGCCAGTTAATTCAGGTTACGGCAAATGAGCTCCCCCAACCCAAGCCCAAGAAGAAAAATGCCTAACGCGAATAAGGTTAGATGGTGCGAGCGCAACGCGCGAAGCCACCATCTGAACCGATTGTCGGACAAGCCCTGGGTTCGGTAGGTCACTTTAATATAAGAAAATAGCTTTTCGGTGTTTTGGGCGGTTGCGGTCTGTTTATGACGTTGCTTTCAAAAAACAGACCGCAGTGATCGTGATGGCGGTTAGGCCTCTCTATCGTCTTGGGCTGCAACCCTTTGAGCTTGAGGTGTTTAAGATGGCTTTGATAGTTTGGCTTGAAATCGGATTCGGGTGATGGTGTCATTGACGAGTAACCTCATGATTCGTCGTGGAATGTCCACTCTTAAAGAGGGCGTGAGGTTACATTTTATGAACTACCTGCCAATCGGGATATTCTCCGCGTTAGCGGCTTCGTCCAACATGGCGCTCAATCGGAGCGCGGTTATAATGCGGCTTTATTCCTCAGCTTTCTGTGTCGCGCCCGGTTAGCTCTACGTTAGGCACCTCAAATTTTCCGGAGCTACTATGTCACGCCCATTTCTCGGTCGATCAGCCATCGTAGATATCATCGAGGATGAAGAGCGCACGAATGCCGTTCAAAAGCGTAAAGGACTGATGAATCATCCGGTGCGCTTTACGGTATGTGGTTACCCAGATCCGAACCGTGGTGGCTGGCATAACATTAATGCGGATCGCACGGTTCCATCGTCTGGTGAGTGCGAGGCACTTCTCAAAGCGGATAATGTCGCGAGTAAGTCCAAGAAGCCTAACAAAGGTAAGGGACCGACAAGTTCCTACACATTAATATTTTGGTACCTTATAAATACAATACATAGGAAAGTAGAAAACTTATGATTAAAAAACTATTATCAACTGCAACGCTTATGTCATTTCCCTTGCTGGCGGCAGGGGCAAATACAGCAACAGATACAACGACCATCCTTATTATTAATGAGTCATCAAGTATACTTACTTACAACCCATCATATTGGGATGAGCCTAGAGAGCTAATTAATGCTAATTTTGGTGGATTAGTTCGGGTCTTACAAACTGATTACTATATCGATACTAAGTATGACGGTACTCCAAGTTATGAGCCTTTAACTTTACGTAACATTAGTATAAATTTTCCAACATTAGATCTTCCACCTGAAGTATCTGGTTTCAGTCCTATATATAGCATCGGTCCTTTTAACATGTTTGGCACAGAAATATCCGGTTTTGAGTGGAATTTTTGCGCTCTTGAAACCGCAATGGGATATATGTGCTCAAATACAACTTTGCATTGGGGCGTTCCTGAAAGTCTTGTGGGCACATTTGATGGCACACATCTTATAATCGACGGGTATCTATCGCATGACTGGTCAGGAGGTTACTATAGCTTTCACGTCGAGGCGTCACCAGTGCCACTACCAAGTGCTTTAGCACTATTTGCCAGTGGCATTGCCGCAGCATTTGGAATGCTAAGATTCAAAGCATCAAATAAGCCCGCGTAGATACTATTAGCGATAGCATAATCGGAGGAATGTTGGTTTGAATTGTGCGAACACAAGCTAATCCCAGTAGCCCGTTGCAAAAGTGAAATCGCCGTCCAACCCCTCATTCAAGCGGGACGCCTCACGGCACACCTTAATTTAAGCGTTAGGCCAGGAATATTTATGACCACAGCCGCTTCAAATGCAAAAAGTAGTATTGAGGTAACAGTTACGCACAACCCTTTTGCGTTCTTCTATAAAGCACTCGCTGCTACGATTACGATCAACGGAAATATAGAACGCAAACCTTGGGGGAAATATGTCTATGATTTACCTCCCGGAGATTACGAAGTCGCTGCATCCTATCCATGGATTTTGCGCGAATGTGGTAAAAATTCCGTTCGTTTTACTCTAGCGCCAGGTCAAACAAAAAAAGTTAGATATTGCGCCCGGTTAATACGCTTCATTCCTGGCGCCATCAGCGTTGCTTGAAACTCAATACTAACCCGCATGTTGTTTCAAAATAAAAACCAACCGCAATCGAAGAACCACTCACATGCCCGCTTGCGCGAAAAGTTGAGTAGGCCGGTGAATTAAGACGTTATGCAGTAATAACCCAACTTACCTCGGAGTCATGGTTATGAGTGAAGATAGAACAATGCGCACTTCCAGAAACTTGCCATACACGCCCAAGGAAATATACCGCGCTTTTGCGTCGGCTGATTTGTTGGCTTTATGGTGGGGGCCTGAAGGTTTTTCCAACACCTTTGAAATTTTTGAGTTCACTGAAGGTGGTCGCTGGAAGTTCATCATGCACGGCCCTGATGGGAACAACTATCCCAATGACAGTTTCTTCGAGGAACTTGTACCTGATACCAAAATCGTGATCCATCATGATTGCCCTCCAAACTTCAAGCTTACCGTGCAACTCATTCCTGTCAGCGAAGGTACGCACTTGACTTGGGAACAAGTATTCGAAGACGCCGAAACAGCTCAAGCCGTCAAGCAAAGGGTTGGCTCCGCAAACGAGCAGAATATTGATCGTCTGACACGTGTGCTCGGCAAAGGCCCCAATGCATAACATGGCGCTCGATCGGAGCTCGGTTTTACAACGGCTTTATTTTTCAGTTTTCCGTGCCGCGCCCGGTTAGCTTTAGACCTCACACAAACCCGCCGCGCATGCGGCCAAATAAGGGACATCACCTTGCCCGAAAGCGCCTTCTCCATCGTAAGCATTGCCGCCATGGCGGCCTGGTTGGGCCTTGCGTTCGCGGCTCCACTACGGGCCGGCCGAGCTCGCGAGAACATCTTGTTCGTCAGCGGTCGAGTAGCACCACTCCTGCTCTGCACGGCTTATGTCGCGTTTCTCGCTCGGTACTGGGGCTCAACGCCCGGCGGAGGATTTCAGTCGCTTGAGGCCGTGCAGATTCTGTTCGCCGCCCCTGGCAAGATGCTCGGCGCTTGGACGCACTTTCTCGCCTTCGACCTTCTCGTCGGCAGGTGGTTGGTCGACGACGCCTCGTCCGAAGGCAATTCCCGCCTTCCGCTTGTTATCGCCCTGCCCACCACGTTCCTGTTTGGCCCGCTCGGACTATTGCTTTACCTGGCAAGTCGAGCGCTACTCAGCGCAAAGCGGGCGCGGCCGCAGTGAGGTCTACCCCACTTAGTTCAGTTAGTTATAGTAGGATTCGGCGGCCCATGGCATTCGTCGTTCGATGTCCGCAAGCGTTCGAGCCTTGCGCAGTCCTTTTGGCGCTGGCCTTGGCGCCGTTAACGGTATCGGCGAAAATCCAATTGTCGCGGCCAATCCGGAAGGGGCGAATGGCGCGTTCGACGGCATTGTTGTCGAAGTCCAGCCGCCCGTCTTCGCGATAGACGGTGAGCGCTGCCCAATGCGTGCCCGGTACGCCAAGGCTTTGCCGATCAGGCCGCTCGGTAAGACTTGGGTTATCCGATTAAGGCGCGCAACTGACGACCAACTCGTCGCTGAATTGGCCGACTTCAACATCCTTGACCACATAAACCGCCGTATAACGCCGTAACTCCGGCTTGCCGGCAATCAACAGCGGACGGTTATCGACATAGCGGGTTAGCGTATCGCGCGCTAAAAACAAAAACTCGCTATCGTTGTCGCGTTGCGAATAAATATTGATGCCGTCGCTTTTGGACTTTTGAAAACTCAACACCACAATACCGCCGGTCTGATCGACCGCCTTCAAAATCGGTTTGGCATCCGATAAATCCGTACTGATTTCCGCGCCGACGATACCCAGCAGATTGCCGAGCGCATCCGTGTAACTGGGATGAGATTTGATACGCCGAGCCAAAGCTCTTACCTTATCCTCCAATTGATTGCGATACGCTTGTTTCTCGGCGGTGGCATGATGAGAGGCAGCCGCGGCAATATTGGCGGCGGCCACTTTACCGTGCAGTTCCTTATTATCGCTACCGCAGCCGGCAATATCCTCATCGGATAAGCCCAGCTGCGTTTTCAAACTGGCAAGATTCAAGATAAATCGATCATGCCACATCAATAACTCGCCATCGGGACGCGGAAAATAATCCGATTTAGCGTAAGCGATCTTTGAAGGACGCACTAGAACTGAAACGGACAATGACTTAACCGTTGGCGTACGATTAGTCCGTTAGGGCGTCGAGATTCCAAGGCAACAGCGCTTCGAACTCTTCGACAGTTTTTGCGGTGGGAAGCTTTCGGAACAGATCGACCAGATAGGTGTAAGGGTCGACGCTATTGGCCTTGCAGGTTTCGATCAACGAGTAAAGATTAGCGCTGGCACGGGCGCCGGCCACCGTATCGCAAAACAACCAATTGCGGCGGCCCACCACGAAGGGGCGTATGGCGTTTTCGCAGAGGTTGTTGTCGATGGGCCAAGCGCCGTTGTCGACGAAGCGGATCAGTTTGGACCACTGCGATGACAAGTAATGCAAAGCCTTGCCCAGCAAACTACCGGGGATTACCGCATGCAGATGTTGTAGCAGCAGGGCTTCGATTTTGACCAAAACCGGTCGGCTTTGCTCCTGGCGCCGCTGCCCACGCTGTTCGACGCTCAGGTCTTCCGTCTGAGTTTCAATCGCGTACAGTTCACCCATCGCCGCGATAAACTGCGTCGCCAGTTGCTCCGGGCCGCGCGCGGCTTTAGGAATGGCGGCTTCGGCCTCGACAAAATAACGCCGCGCATGCGCCCAACAGCCGAGGTGAATCGCACCCCGGCTGGCTGCAATGGCGTTATACACCTCATAGCCGTCGCTCATCAGTACCGCGCCGGGTTTGATGCCTTCATACAACGGCTGCGCATGCGTTCCGCCGCGCCCCGGCGTGTAGCTGAACAGCCGAATCGGCGGTCCGGAGCCGGTCATTTGTGCCCACAGATAGCTTTTGCTTTGCGCGGCTCGGCCGGATTCTTTGAGCACTTGAACCACGGTTTCGTCGCCCAGGATCAGATCGGCATCGAGCAGATGGTCGCGCAGCAAGTTGATGATGGGTTGCACTGCGTCGCCAACCCGCACCATGCTAGCCGCCAGCGTGTTGCGCGACAGATCGCCGCCGAAACGGCTCAACAGCGCGGCTTGCCGATACAGCGGCAGGCTATCCTGGTATTTGGCGGTGACGACCCAGGCTAATGCCGTTTCGGTGAGTAAGCCTTTGGGGATGATGCGAACCGGTGCCGGCGTCACGCGAATGCTTTCATCGCAGCACGGGCAGGCATATTTGACGCGGTGATGTTGAATGACTCGCACCTGTTGCGGCACGATGTCGAGCTGCTCGCTGATTTCAGCGCCGATTTCCACCAGACGAGTACCGTCATGCGCACAGATGCGTTCGGCTTCCGCTAATTCATGGCGCACGATCTCACGCGGCAGATGCGGATCGAGCGGTTTGCGACCGCGTTTCTTACGGCGGTGACCGGCCACCTCGACCGCTTCGGGCGTGGCTTCCTCGGCGATTGGAGCACCGTTCGGCGCCAACACTTCGGCTTCGTTCAGGAACAGGTCGCGCTGGGCCGGATTGGCCCGCGCCTCGGATTTTGCGGCATACAGCCTATGCAGAAAGGCATCCACACGTTCTTTCAATAAATCCCGCTCGACCGTCACCAACCGCAGTTGACTCGCCAGCCGTTGCTGCTCGGCCAGCAAGGCTTGGTAGTCTTCGGTGGACAGCGTGATGGTGGGCGTCATGCCGTTATTTTACCGGCTTTACATCCGCGTTTCAGCCCACTTGGGTATAGGTTCGTGCCGGATGCGGCCGCATCGCGGCCAAGTCAATACCGGCTAACAACCAGTGGAGTTGCTCGACCGTCAACATCACAACTGCTGCCTCTTTCGGCCAGTGAAAACGGTCGGCTTCCAGCCGCTTGAGCATCAACCAAAAACCGGTGCGGTCCCACAACAGCAGTTTGATCCGATCCCGCCGGCGGTTGCTGAACACGTAGATGGCCGGCTCGAACGGATTCAAGCCTAATGCCTGCTCAACCAGCAGCGCTAAACCATTGATGGCCTTGCGGCCGTCGACCGGCTCGCGGTGCAGGTAGACCTTCAATCCTGCGTCGAAACGAAACATGGCAGCTCGGCCAACGCCTTCAAAATCACCGGCAGGTCGCTCAGTGCGACAGGCTGTAACGCGAGTTTAACGCCGTTGGGCAACTCCGCACTGAGCGCTGACTCAGCCGGTTTCTCTGCGCTCAGCGACTGAACGGGCACAAAAGCCGGCAACGTTAATGGACTGTTCGGATTCGGATGTCCTGTTTCTCGGTAATGCCCCATCCACTTGCGCAGCAGATTGGCATTGATACCGTATTGCAGAGCGATCTTGGCAACCGATGTGCCCGAATGCAAGCAAACTTTCACTAGCTCCCGCTTGGCTTCCGG
This sequence comes from Methylomonas sp. MS20, assembly GCF_050275925.1. Lineage (NCBI taxonomy): Bacteria > Pseudomonadati > Pseudomonadota > Gammaproteobacteria > Methylococcales > Methylococcaceae > Methylomonas > Methylomonas sp. MS20. The sequence goes on along the minus strand of NZ_CP189962.1, from coordinate 60,443 downwards.
ATCATAAAGGCAACGGCCGTCTCGCCCGTGCCCCACGATTAATGGCCGCGATAATCGCGTGTTATGCTCCTTCATAGGTGTCCACCTGATTATAAGTGGACACTATCTTCGTTCCTTTCGAGCTGTTTATACAGATGCTGTTAAAGGACCGCTTACGATTTAGCCATGGGATGCTCTCCTTTTTAAAACAAAGCGATTAAAGCCATGCGGGAATCGGCGAATCCGAAAGCCGGCATAGCGGAAATGATCCATCGACGGGATTTCTAACACTAAAAATAGGTCGCGACGAATTATAGGTAAGCTCTCCGCTTCTACAAGTGCGGTAAAATGTCGCACTATTGGCCGATAAAACAGGGCGAAGGCATGAGCAATCGCCTTGTGGTCATTTCCGAAGCATCCGGGCGGGTTTCCGACGGCCGCGAAGGCGTTCCCAAAGGCTTGGAAGACGCATAAATCCAACCCGAAGGCACATAAAAATGTCCGGAAGGCACCTTCGCAACCCAGGAAGGCGCATCCGAAACACCGGAAGGCACGCTCAAACCAGCCGCAGGCACCTTCCAAAGGCCGGAAGGCAACTTCTAGCGTTTTTTATACGCCTTCGGCTTGGGTTTATATGCGGTCGGGGCTCATGGGAATGCGTTCAAGCCGATTTTATGCCGCAATTTCTGGGGGTCTCGCCGATTTTGACTGGTAAGCTTGGCTCATAAATCAATCGTGAGCCACAAGAAAACACCTTTTATTACAATCGCTTATTTTTATATATGGCACTTGGCGCCGTTGTTTGCGCTCAAGCTTGCCAGATAGAACCAATTTTGAGCCAAATGATGGGAGATGGGAAAGTACACCGATCCTATCCGTCTTGGCTAAAACTGGCCGTCCTAATCCCAGTTTCAATACCACTCTAATGTGTGACGCATCATGCCTGTCGTCTAATACGTTCAGAGCGAGTAGACCTTGGACTTGCAACGCTTCGGCGTATACCTCCATGGCATTTTGTCTGTCACGAGCCAGAGAAAAAAACTTGCCCAGAGTATCGATGGCATCTTGTTGTTAGCCTTTCTAAGGTCAGCATCGTAAATTCATGAAAGTGGGATGAGTCATGATGGGCTTATCATGATTTTGTCTATACAATAACCTGATGAGATTGACTTTTGATCCCGCCAAGAACGCCCGAAATATCCAGGAACGCGGTTTGCCTTTCACTATGGTCGAAAACTTCGCTTGGCAACATGCCTTGATCATGGAAGACACCCGCCAGGATTATGGTGAACGGCGCTTCAGAGCATTCGGCAGGATTGAAGACCGTCTTTTTGCCGTGGTGTTTACAACCCGTGACGATGCCCTGCATATCATCAGTTTTAGAAAAGCGAATAAACGAGAGGAAAAACGCTATGGCCAATCGAATTAACCCCGCTTCGCTCGACGAGGATAACCCGGAATGGACAGAACAAGACTTTGCCCGCGCTCGCCCGTCATCAGAGGTGCTACCGGAACTTTTTGGTGAGGAAATCGCAGCTGAAATGCTAAAACCCAAAGGCGGCAGGCCGCGCAAGGCTAATCCCAAAGTATTTACCGCCATTCGTCTGGATGCCGATATTGTCGAGGCTTTCAAGGCAACCGGAAGCGGCTGGCAAACCCGCATCAATGACGCCCTGAAAACGTGGTTGAAAGAACACCCGGAAAATAGAACGGGCTGATTTTCATCATGGTCACAACGCCTTCAAGTCGTTACGTTACTATTACGTATGACAGCTCTTGAATAGATAGCTGCCTTTACGTATTTACCTGTAAATGCTTTATGCAATACTTGACCCCGTTTCTGTGCTCCCTAGAAGCCATTTGACCTTGAAAGGGACTCATATAAAGTACTTTGTAACTTAAATAGCAACATTGTTTAGAAGCGAATACCAAACTGAAGGTGGAATCGGTGTTTGAAAATGACGATAAGCAATGAGATCTAGCCCAATAAGTTGTTCCTTGGCTGCCGGTGAGTCAAAGAGAATTTTTCCAAAATCAGATTCCCGAATCATATTCATCTGTTTTCTATATTCTGCTGCCGTTGGTGGCAAATGGATTGGCGCTTCGGTCGCACCGGAATCGAAATGAGCCGTCTGGAAATAGAGATATTGATATAGGTCTTTTTCAGGATGCCAGATTTGGATACATACATTAGGGTATGCATCTTTAACATTTTCCGCTAACACCTACACCTATCTGGTGGCGTTGTTCCGCCAGTTACCCCAGGCCAAAACCGTCGAAGACTTCGAGGCATTGCTGCCTTGGCATTTCAACAATTCAATAACCTAACAAACCCGTAACGCTCTGTTCGGAAAATCAATGACGGGGTTCATAAAGCGCTTACGCATAACGGTGAGGTAACCGGCCCTGCGCAACTTCATCACTAAGCATCCGGAGGGTGAATGCATTAAACCTCCATAGCGGCTTTCTTCAACGCTGACGTTAACTCTCGTGCAAGCTGAACGTAATGGACCACTGACTCGGCCGGAGGATTGAAATCTGGGTCATGTACTGCGTTGTTTCGAAGGGATCGGAGATCGTGAAAAAGAGCAACGTAATTGAAGTCAAGGATTTCTGCCCTTTGAATTTCTCGCATCAATGGTAAAACCCCTCTGATTGGTCGAACCGCTGGCCGAGCGAGCCCTTTAACTTCATGGAGCCATTGGATTGCGGCTTCAACCTCAAGCCAAGCAGATAAGATTGTTCCTCTTGGATTGGCAGCGGCACCCTCGATAGCAGCAGGCGTTACCGCTTGAGCATCGGGTGTTCGCTCAATCTCAACTTCCTCTTCAGTTTCTCTCAACTGATCAGCAAACTCTGCTTCCGCTGCGCCAGCTTTGAGACGCTTAAGACGAGCCAGGAGAATTGCCAGTTCTTTCTTGAAATAATGGGCAATAAAGACTGCGGCGATGGGCCAAGCAATGCTGGAAAGAATTTTTGCTATCGCTTCGAGTAACTTTTCAAGAGACGTTGGTTCGGAATGCCCATCCGTCGCAGACTTTTCGACCATGGGGTCACCGACATATTGAGTCACTGTTGCCGAACCGCAAAAAACGGTCACTTCATGGACGTTTGGTTTCGCTGAAGAGGCTGTTACATTCTTCCGTGCTTGGGGGCGTGAAGGACAAGCCTTGGCTTCTTCAGCACACACCGAGAAAGAGGCGAGCACAAAGGCCGCAATAGCGAAGACAATTTTTATAAGAGACATAGACCTCAAGGTACGATCATGGGTTTGACAGCTAACCAATAAAGAAGTGTTTCAGTAAATTACCAAGCAAAATCTCATTTGAGCGATAACTGATTGGTTGGTATAGAACTTCCTACACGGTATATCATTCGGTGATCAGAAATAATGGCCAAATATGGCCCGACCAACGCCCTCGGTGCATTGAAACAGCATGCGGTAACGTTCAGGCTGAGCGCAGTATTAGGTTTTGTTCGTTAGTAGTTCAAGGGTATCCGGATCCACTCGTTCTGTATCGAAAGCAACTACATTGCCTTCGGGATCGTAAAGAACACCATCTCGTTGCCTAAGAAATACACCATCTTCGATCAACATCTCGACAGCGGCAAAGTAGGCCGAGGTTTCACACCCCAATTCTGCACATACCTTTTTATTTATTCCCGGCTTCCAGGGTTGAGGTGGTAGCAAAGCTCGTACCCTTTCAACAAATTCGCTAGTAATAACGGGGCGTAACGGAGTTCGGCACGACGGCTGGTAAATTACAGGTTGGGTGTTCGAGAGCGCCTTCCCGCCCGTTATACCAAACGTGCTTGCCGCCTTTTCACATGCTGCAAGCACATTCTTACGCGATGTCCAGCCTCCCATTCGAGCGCTCGCGGATTCTTGGGCATTCAGTTGATGCCAAACCTGCTCGATTGCTTGGGGCGTAATTTGGGAGACATCTAAGGTGGCAAGCTCTGTGGCCGAATACGTAAACTTGCGAAAGTGTTGTGCCAAAACCAAAAATGCCGTCACATAGCGCCAACCTTTAAGGAACCTGTCTGTTGCTTTCCCTTGTGGTCGCAGAATCTCCAACTCGATATCGACTTTCTTCAGGAGCTGAACAATCCTAGGCCAGACATCGAGCTGTACTGCCTCATCAAAGACAGCCTCGTAAGTTTCCGTTGATCTCATGAACTTGGATCTGAGTGAAGCCGCAATGTGTGGTTTCTTGAGCATGAGAGCGACATAGCCGGCGGCTGCATATAGTGGAGTCACCAACTCGGCAGGAGGGTGCCCTTGGTTTGCGTAAAAGTTTTTCCTTCGCTCGTAGAACAGTCCATGCCGCAAAAAGACATCCTCAATATCTCGTTGAATTTTGTCAGTAGCGTGGAGCGAAGCCAACTCGACGTCTGTTTGGTTGTTTGTTGCGCGAATAATGGCGTCACGTATGGCTTCGTCTTTTGTGACAATCACCTTTACCAGGACACAACGATCATCAAGACTCCCCGGTTCTTGCTCAAAGTGTCTAAAAATTGACTCCGTTGTTTGAAGGCCATTAACGATTTGAATATCACTTACTTGGATTGATTTGCCTGTAATCGCAGCAGAAGTAGCCAGAACAGTCACACCATTGTTTAGCCACCAGAAATCAGGCGAATTCTTGTTATCGAGCGTTACCTTTATGTCTTCATTCACGCGATTGAGACCCATGAAGTCTCTGACATTGGACTCAAATAGGTAGCGCCGGAGCTTTCCTCCATCGGAAATGAATTTATAGTAGTCGGAAAGTCGTGCAAGAACCACATAACGTTCGCCTTTTGACAGTGCCTCGACGAATGGTAACTCCAACGAGTAGTTTGGAAATTTTCGATGGAGTTCTACAAGCTCAGTAGCGCCGACGAAGGTGAAATTGGATGTACAGGATCGAAAGCTATCTTCTGCAAGCAATGCTATTTGTCGTCCGCGGGCTGCAACCTCGTCACCAATTTCACCAGTGTCCCCACGCGATGCGTAGTACACATTAACTGTAAAGTTTGCGAGTCGTGGCGAGAGCTTTCTATATGCGAACTTCAGGTTTCCACGCATACGCAGCAGGTCTTCGGAATACCCTCCTTTTAGCTCTACGTCATCAATTGAAAAATCTAGCAACTCTGTAAGAGTTGCAATAAGTGAGTCTAATGTTGCTTGCTTAAAGGTATCGTGATGCTTGCAGCTAATCAGAACTAGCTTAAGCTCTGAGTTGGAGCGGGGCCATACAAAAGATTCGACATCCTGTAGCAGATGACCATTTACTAGGATGAAAAAACCATCGATTCCACCGTCCCCCCTTCCGTCAATTGATCCGTAAAGAATCTCATCAGTCGAGAGATCGAATTCTTTTAGGATTTGCTCCAATGCGAGGTACTCAAACGCCTCATCACGCTTTTCCGATGGTTGTTTGCTTACAACACGATCGTCAATAATTCCATCTAATAGAAGTCGGTCGTTCTTTGCCATGCTGCGGATTTTGATGAATAAGTTACCAATGAATTCGTTAACTGCATATCCAATCTAAAAATGCACAGCTGAGCGAGAATTTATTTTTTGCATTTATGACTGGTGACGGTCAAGTTGCTGCCATTGAATCACTTCGGAAGACAGGCCGCAACGGGTCGATAGCGACAGTTCGAGTTATCAAAAATCCTCGCTCTGTACTGTCGCAAACATATTGGAATTGGGGATGGTTTGGGGTGGAATATTGCGCTGGTATAGGCCGGGAATATGCAGTGGCATTCAGTGCACAATTGAATCAATATGGCTGCTGTAGACTGCTTTTGCCAGAATTGACCGACACACTATGTGCATTTTTTCCATTCCCTTAGATTTTTCCCTATCAAACCAAAAATCCTGACAATCAAAATCAATTTAGGAGAGCAGGTACCATCCCAAGAAAGGGCACCTGCCTCGCGAGTGCTCAGTTTGAAATAAATGAGCAAGTACTGTCGGATTTTTTCATTTTTTGTGTCATTAGTTTTTCACTCATTTGGCACAGTTTTCACTTTTTGTGTCACTCGACAGCTCGAAACCGGCCAACGATCTGGCGTATCGCCATGCGTTTGGATTTGAGCGCTTCCGACGGTTTCATGATTTTCAATCGGCATGTCAGATCTCATAATTTGTGATGGCGGGAATTTACCCCCATTGAATTCAATAGCTTACAGGACTAGCAAAACGGATTTTGAACACACTAAAGTTGTACTTATAGTGACATTCAATCGAGATCAAGCCTTGCCACTCATTGGAGTTTCTCTCTTTCAGATTCTGGTCAGCCAACCTCCAGAAGATCCCAGGCGCGCTCATCCTCTTAAACCTATTCTATCCGGCCCGGGGGTTAGGCATATTGCATGATCCTAGTCTCCCCAACAACCGAGATTACGGCTTGTCTGTAAAAAATGAAAGAGATCAATTCCCCCACAGCTTCATGAGCCGGCTTTTTAGCCATGTGACCGGATTATTGTCGAATTCTTCAGGGAGCAAACCCATTTTTTTCAACGACGATTGACAGAGTTGAATGTATTCCTGCCGCTTCAGCATTTCTTCGCTTACGGCGGCCTTGATTTGCGGATAACGGCTTAACAGGTCCGCAAAGCAATCCTCAGGTATTGTAAACAAAACAACTTCGCCGACGGCGCGCATCGATGTCGGATAGGGAATCTTCAAAAGCAAGGGCAGTTCGCCGAAAAAATCGCGATGTTGCAGGCTAAACAAGCGCTGACTGACTTTCTCGTTCTCGAATATCGCATCGACCTCGCCTTTGAGCATGACGCAGAAAAATGGAAAGTATTCGTCCTGTTTAACCAAAATGTCGCCAGGATTGAAATAACGCGGCGAGCCCTGTTCTATCAGTTCGCGTATTTCCAGTTCATCGAAATACTGAAAATAAGGCAGCTCAATGAGAGCATTGTGTATGGACGGCATGCTTGCCGCTTCCGGCGAACCGTTGATCAGGTTGGTGGCCGCATCGGTGACCGGGTAAAGGTTCCGGTTATTCGTCGGATGATAGGGAATTTTAATGGCATGCAGTCGAAATAAGTATTCAATCCGAAAGTTTAACGCACTTCTGATCAGGCTACGTTGATCGATATGATCGGTCCAAACCCACAGTTCGAAATTCAACCCGATATCGCCAAACCCCTGAAGCAAGGCTTTGGGTGCCGGATCGCTTAATACGTTGGGTTCCTGGCCGGCGGCTTTCAATAACAACTCGGTTACCAATACCAGATTGCTGTGCTGTTCGACCACAAGTGGAATTTCAACCCGCCCACGCTTGGCTTGATACCCCCATTTTTCCACGATATTGTTGGTGAGCTGAACATTGGGAATGATCAGTTCCGAACCTTGGAACGATGTAATCACGGTCGAGCGCAGAAAAATATCCCGGATGCGTCCTTCGCCACCGGCAAAATAAATAAGATCGCCCACTTTTAGTTTGCGTTCGCTCATCAAGGTAATGCCGCTGGCAATGTTCTTGGTGATGTCTTGCAAGCCAAAACCGACCGCGACTCCCAGGCCGCCGAAAATGAGCGCCAGTGTCTCGAATTTGATGCCCATGACTTGCATGATCGCTACGACACCAACCGCCAACAGCGTAAAACCGGCGAGATTGGCGATCAGTTTGCGATCGCCTTCGTTGACAACCAGGCCGACCAACAAGCGCGTATTCAGGATATGGCGTATCCAGCGGACGACCAACAGCATCAACCCTAGACACAGCGTGAATTTAGCCAACCAAATGACATTGACCGATTGCGTACCCAGCGTAAATATTGGCGTTTCAAAGAATAGGAAAGGTTGGGACAGCAAGGCGGATGAATCCATAGCCATAAATTAACTTAGTCGTAAAAACCGGAAAAATTTCCCCGATTATGGGGCAAACTCGCCGGCAATTGCATCAACCAACTGCAACGGAACCCGTTTTTAGAATACCGCGTTGAATTGGGTACGGACGTAGTCGGTATCCCGTCCTCCCGCTTCGGTAATCACCTGTTCCGCAAAAAAATGGCTGTAACTAAAACCAAGCGAAAAATGCTTATCGATTTCCCACTCTATATTGGTGGAAAGGGCTTGGGTGACAAATCGACCGTTAGTCCCTAGCGTCTGCTCCAATGGGTTGAGTCCTCGCGTATATACCGCATCGTTTTTTGATAATCGCCAGTAAAAATTCCAATCAACGGACAGCCGGATGCCCGGCAGCGGCTGCAAGGAGAGATTCGGCATCACATTAAAAAAATTCTGCGGCGCCAGTATCGCCGCTTCCTCAAAATACGACAGATTGGGGTATAAGGGATTAAAGGTATTCAGCTGCCGGTCTTTGGCATTCCTGTCGCCACTGGCAATATTGGCGCTTAAACCCAAGCGCGGTCGCCAGCTTGGGGTGGCAAAGGTATAGCCGGTGTTGGATGCCGCAGTCCAGGCATTGATAGTCAAAGGTCCGAAGCTGCCGATTTGGTAAATGCCTTCAAAATTCCAGTCCCAGCCAAACCGCTTGCCGAACACCCGGCTGCCGAACGAATGGCGGGATTCGTCGGCGATGGTGTTTTGATAATGGGCTTCTTTACGTTGCAGGCCAATGTAATAGATTTCGGCATCGGTTGGCTTGAACGACCATTTGCTGTTCAACCCCCAGAGTTTTTCTTGGGTATTTCCCTGGTCGTCGAAAGTCGCCGGTGTTATCGCCACTTCTTCAAAACCGAACGCATCCAGGTCCAGATAGTCGTTCTTTAGCGAAAGCCGCATGCCATCGAAAGCTCGCCGCGCATTTTGGCCTTCACGTGCGCTGATTAAACGGGACGAACCCAGCGCAAACTCTTGCCTCCCCACTCGAGCGGTCACGGCTTGAAAATGCAAGTCGATAAAACCCTGCTGTAAATCCGCGCTATCGTTATCCAATGGCCCTTTCCGCAACCCCAGGTTATTAGACAGATAGCTGCCCAATTGCACAAAGGCCCTCAAGTGTTCGGTGACATGGAGATCGGCATGCAGCAAAAAGCGATGCAAAAATTGCTGGCCGTCGGCGTGTGTTTTCAGGCCGAACAAATCGTTGTCGTAGCTATTGAAACGTTCCCGAAAATTTCCGCCCAAGGATAAATACACGTCCTCGCGGTCGGCGGTCAGCGGCAGGTATTTGAGCGATTCATAGCTGCTCCGCCGAGTGTGCTTGGCAAGGTATTGGTAATTTTCCTGCCAGCGGTTGCTGTTAAAACCCGGCTCGGTCTCTTGCGCGATCCCTACGGTGCTAACCAGCAATAAGGCCAATGGCATGAGTCCGGGTTTCATTGGCAATGACCTCATTCGCGGTTTTGCATGAAGGCGAGCCGCTACTAGTAGGCAAAACAGCCGCAGCCCAGTGCCCACGGATTGTCAAACTGTGCTTGTTTTCCAGCATTGTCCAGCCCCAACCAGCGAGAGAGCTTGCCGTCGTGGCCTGGGTGATGACCGTGAATCGCACAGGTGTGCGCTGCGCATGAAGCGGCAGGTAACGCATAATGCGTTTGCGGTGTTTGATGGCCGCCAAAATAGCGCACTGGAGACCAATCCGGACTGGCTGGCGGCAACGGCGTATCGAACCGGCTGAAATCATCCGCCGCGTAAACAATCCTCCCGCCTACCATGGTCAGCAGCGAGCTAATGGCCTTGATGGTCTCGTCGGCGACGGTCATGAAATCGTGCGATGTCACGATCAGGTCGGCATACATGCCTGGCGACAACGCGCCTTTTACCGTCTCTTCGTTCGATTTATAGGCGCTGCCGGCGGTCCACAGACGCAAGGCCTCTTCGCGTTCCAGGCAATTGCTCTCGCCGTAGAGCGGCAACCCGCCGACCGTTCTGCCTGTTACCAGCCAATACAAAGAGACCCAGGGATTAAAACTGGCAACCCGGGTGGCATCGGTGCCGCCGCCTACCGGGATGCCCATTTCCAACATTTTTCGCAGCGGCGGAGTATGCTCGGCTGCCTTTTTACCGTAGCGGTCTACAAAATATTCGCCTTGAAAGGCCATGCGGTGCTGTACCGCAATGCCGCCACCCAACTGCTTGATCCGCGCCAGATTTATTTCGCTGACGGTTTCGGCATGGTCGAAAAACCAGCGCAAATCGTCGAAACGGGTGTCGCGATCAATCGCCTCGAACACATCCAGCGCCCGGTCTATGGTTTCGTCGTAAGTAGCATGCAACCGGAACGGCCAGCGATTCTCCACCAAAAACCGAACCACGTCGCCCAGCTCTTTTTCCATGCTGGCCGCCATATCCGGGCGGGGTTGCAGAAAATCTTCGAAATCGGCGGCGGAAAATACCAGCATCTCGCCCGCGCCATTCTGGCGAAAGTAACTGTCGCCGCTGTAGGGTTTGACAACGCCGGCCCATTTCTGAAAATCCGCCAGCTCACCGCCCTTGTTTTGGGTAAACAAGTTGTAGGCGATGCGGACGGTCATCTGTCCGTCTGCATGCAGTTGTTCGATCACCTGGTAGTCTTCCGGGTAATTTTGAAAACCGCCGCCGGCATCGATGCAACTGGTCACGCCCAAACGATTCAACTCGCGCATGAAATGCCGGGTGGAGTTGATCTGATCGTCCAGCGGCAATTTCGGCCCCTTGGCCAAGGTCGAATACAAAATCATCGCATTGGGTTCGGCAATCAACATCCCGGTCGGATTGCCGTTGGCGTCGCGCTGAACTTTGCCGCCGGGCGGATCGGGCGTGTCTTTACCGATGCCGGCGGCGCGCAACGCGGCGCCGTTCAATAACGCCCGATCATAGAGATGCAGGATAAACACCGGCGTATCCGGCGAAACGGCGTTGATTTCCGCCAGGGTCGGCATCCGCCTTTCTTTAAATTGAAACTCGCTCCAACCGCCAACCACCCGCACCCATTGCGGCGCCGGCGTTCTGGCCGCTTGCAGCTGCAGCATCGCCAAGGCATCGGCGATGCTGCCAACGCCTTCCCAGCGCAGCTCCATGTTGTAATTCAAGCCGCCGCGAATCAAATGCAGGTGCGAGTCGTTCAAGCCCGGCAGGACCCGTTTACCGTGCAAATCAATGGCGACGGTATCGGCGGTCGCCAGCGCCTGGATCTGTGCATCCGAGCCTAACGCAAGAACTTTGCCGGCGGCGATGGCGATCGCGCTGACCTCCGGCTGTACTGGATCCAGTGTCGTGATTTTGCCATTAAATAAAATGGTCTCCGGGCTAGAAGGATTCATATGCCACGCACCTCATCAACTGTATTTATCAGGGAAACGCATTCAATTCGCCGCCGTTTATTGATTAACTTTGTGCGGATATTTGGCGCGTTGCCCATAGTCGTGCACCAGGCTGGCCGCATAGTCGATACCCATGCCGTACGCGCCAAAATGTTCGCGGGCAATATCCGTTGTGCCGACATAGGTTTCTTTACGACTCCAATCGCGTTGCAGTTCCAAAAGCACCTGCAGCGAGGTGATCGACTCCGCACCATGTTGTTCGGCGCGCCTGATGGCGGCATTGTGCGCTTCTACAGAAGTACCGCCCGAGGCATCGGTATTCATGATGACTTCATAGCCTTCCGCCAGCGCGCAGATGGTTGGGAAGATCAGACAAGCTTCCGTCCATAACGCAGCCATCACCAATTTTTTCCGTCCGGTTTTTTTAACGGCGGCGACGAAGGCCTCGTCTTCCCAGCTATTCATGCTGGTACGTTCGATCGGGTCTTGCTGCAACACATCCATCAACTCGGGCCAAATATAGCCGCTGAATGATTCGGTTTCGACGGCGGTGAGAACGGTAGGAATATTGAACAACTTGGCCGTTTTGGCCATCGCGACAGCGTTGTTCTTGAGTAATTGGCGGTCGATATTGGTCACGCCAAAAGCCATTTGCGGTTGATGGTCGATAAAAATAAACGCACAATTATCGGGGGTAATAAGTTTTTCGGTGGCTGCGCTCATTGATTGCTCCTTTAAACTAAATTGATTAAGTCCGAATTCACGGACTTGTATTTGACCAAGCTCTGTGGCTTGGGTATTGAACAATATTGACTTTTTTTCTTAAAAATTAACGTATAAATAAAATGGTTTAATATCTCTCCTGTAAACAAAAGGCAAAGCGAAACATGGAGGAGCCGGTAGGAAAAGTGCTACAAAACCCATGACAGTTTTACCGTACAAATGACAGTAATTCGGCGGGTAAACAATCTCGATTAAACGTTTCGAAATTGGCCCGGTGTTACTCCAACTTTTCTTTTAAACACGCGATTTAGATGACTTTGATCGGCAAAACCGCACAATATCGCAACGTCGGTTAATGCAATTCCGGTAGAAATAAACTTTTTGGCTTGAATAATTCGATACGCTTGCAAATATTCGTGGGGCGTAATTCCCAAGCATTTTTTAAAATTCCTTAATAGCACAAACGGATTCGATTTAGTGACTTCCGAAAGCTCGTTCAGAGAAATGTTTCGATTATAAAAAGTCCGCAAATATTCAATGGATATTTTCACTTTCGAAGGCTTTAATAGTTGCGGGCAAGCGTAATGATTGCCTGTCACTTGCTGCAAAAACCGATTCACAAACAAAGCCAGACAAGTCGATTGTTCCAGGGCACATTGGCTGGCTTCTAAAACTCTATGCGTATCGGCAAAGTAATTCCGTAAATACAGGTTATCAATGATCGGATTTTTAAAATCCAATACAAACTTGCTTAACTCATGCTTTTCGCAATAATCGATCAGTTGCCGAGGGCTGATTTTGATTTCGCGACAAATTGCACCGTCCTTGTTTATAAAAGCCGATTTCAGGGAGAATATTTGCCCCGCATCGCGCATCACTAGACAATTTGGCGTTTCAAGATAGTTCTGACCATTTTGCCGGCTTTTCCAAACCGCACCGGAAAAACCGATAATGGCAATTTCATCGTGAAAGATTTTTTCCAATGAAATCGACTGCTCGGGCGATATATCGAAGCGAGAAAAATGGCAACCTTCAATCTGCCAGTTCAGTATTTTGCTGGAAGGAGTTTGTCCCATAATTCAGTCTGTCCCGTTATTAAAGTGGTCTTAATAGGCTTTGCCAGGACTGCGGTAACGATTGCCACAGTCCGCTGCCGTTGACTTTCGCCCTAGGCATAATTCGGACGCTAACTTTTAAAAAACCATTTCGCGATTAGCCGGACATAGAGCGGCATAATCAAATACACCACCAAACCGACGATAACCAAAGCCAATACACCCTGGCGAATGCCGAACTCCCCCAGCTGCGGATACTTTACAAACAGGGGTTCCATCGCTGGCGGCACATACATCGTCAACGGCCAGATCACCGACGTCGTCACCAGCCATTGCTTCCAACGCCGCGGATGCTTACCCACCGCCGGCGGGGTAAACCAGTAATCGATGCCGGTTTTGATGTCGATCGCTTCTTCGCTGTCCAGAATCCCGGTAATTTCCTGAAGCAACTGCTGGCGTTCCGGAGACCGCTGCCAGAATTCCAAGGCCTGGATTCCGGCAAAGCGCACCACGATCAGATACTCGTTGTGGCCGTCCGGCGGCCGGACGACTTGTACCCCCAAATGCCCCGGAAAGCTCGCCGCGATCGGCATGATTTTGCTTAACCAACGCTCATACTGCTGAAGGTTGCGCTTACCTTTTTTCAGCCGATGGCGGATGGCGAAAAAAACTTGTTCGTTGTTGGGCGGCGTTTGGCTGATTTCGTTCATGGCGCACTACCGGCTGGGTTTCTCATGCGGGCGTAAATCAAACACCAACACTTCGGCATTGTGGCCCTGTTGTATATCGATTAGGCTCTCGCCGCGGATGCGGGCGCCATCGCCAGCGTGCAGCACGGTACCGTTCGCGGTCAAGGTGCCGCGTACCAGATGCACGTAAGCATAACGGTTATCCGCGAGCGTTAACTGCGCCTGTTCGCCGACATCGAAACAGCCGGCGTAAACCCGCACATCTTGGTAAACCGACAATGATCCTTCCGCACCGTCCGGCGAAATAATCAGCGCCAGCCGGCCTTGTTTTTGCGCGGGGCTAAAATGACTTTGCTGATAGCGCGGCTCGACGCCTTTGCTACTCGGCACCAGCCAAATTTGCAGAAAATGCACCAACTCGCTCTGCGAATGATTGAACTCGCTATGAGTCACGCCGGTTCCGGCAGTCATTAACTGAACGTCTCCGGTTTCGATCACCGAGCCGTTGTCCATCGAATCTTTGTGCGCCAGCGCACCGTCGATGACATAGGTAAAAATTTCCATGTCCCGATGCGGATGCGTGCCAAAGCCTTTACCCGGCTGCACAATATCTTCGTTGATCACCAACAAATCGGAAAATCCGCTTTGCTGCGGATCGTAGTAATTGCCAAAGGAAAAAGTGTGTCTTGAGAATAGCCAGTCGAACTGAGCGCTACCTCGGCGGTGGGCGGGACGAATTTCCAGCATGATCTAGCTCCTTTCAAAAATTTCGAATTAACATTCACTCAGCTTTTGTCTGAAATCTTGGGGTTTTAAGCGAGTGAAATTAGAATACTCCTGAGTTTTTAGTATTTAAAACGAGTTATTTTGCTTTTAATATTCGATTTTTTCGAAAGTGGTTTTGGAGATCTAATGAAGTTATCGCTGGAAGCTATTCAAATTATCGATGCGATCGACCGCACCGGATCGATGTCGGGCGCGGCTGAACTGCTGCATCGCGTACCCTCCACCATTTCCTATGCCGTCGGCAAATTGGAAGAACAATTGAATCTGAAATTATTCGAACGCAATGGCCCCAAGCTTTCGCTAACTCCGGCCGGAAATGCCTTGTTAAACGAAGGGCGTTTGTTATTGCACGCCTTTGGCGATCTCGAATCTCGGCTATATAAAATCGCGTCGGGATATGAAGCCGAGCTGACCGTGGTGTTTGATTCACTGATACCCAGCAGGGTGTTTATTAACGATTTGCATGAGTTTAATACCCTGGAATGCGGAACCCGCATTCGCTTCACCACGGAAGTGATGAGTGGGGTATGGGAGGCATTACGTGAGGAACGGGCGGATATCGTCATAGCCGTCGGCGATTGCCCGAATTGGAGCGGCTATCAAGTCAGGCAAATCGATACCGTGGATTTTGCATTTTGCGTCGCGCCCGTCCACCCGTTGGCTGCGGCGAATCAGCCAATTAAAACCGACATCCTGCATATGCATACGGTTATCGCCGTCGCCGACAGCGCCCGGTCGCTACCGGCAAAAACGGTAGGCTTATTGTCTGGACAAAAACGCATTACGGTGCCGAATATCGACACCAAAATCCAATTTCAACGGGCCGGATTGGGCTTTGGCTTTTTACCGCGACGATTAGTTGCCCAAGATCTGGAAACCGGATCGCTGATGGAGTTGCAGGTTGCAGAAGCGCGTCCGTCGGAACCGGTGTGGCTGGCAATGCGTACCGCAAATAAAGGTGAAGCGGCCAATTGGTGGTACCAAACATTAAGCCGGCCGCTGTTAAGCGACGTTTGAAATATCGGCGCATACCATTACCCAGCTTTAGCGTCGGCTTTACCGGTTATCCGAGTAGTTTCGATCTCATTTGGAAATACTAATGCCCAGCACCACCCATTTGGGTAATTCCGATTGTCGGATCTCATAATTAATGAAAAATTGACCCCAATAAAAATCAACGAGTTGCATAAATTATGAGACTTCCAATACTTAAAAAAATCTCATAATTAACGGCAAAAACCTAACAAAATCTCACAATTTGTGATAAAAGAATTAAAATACTTTAAATTCAACAGCTTATACAATAAAGTTTAACCGGGGCTTACTCTACATAAGGAAAGGTAAACCGTGGCGATGCGAACTAAAAATCTAGCATGACGGGGTTTAGCGCTGGTAATTCCCTTAGCAGGGATAAATTTTTTTAACTACTTGAATCAAATCCAGCCAAAAAGAATCATTGGCTTTTATTAACATATACGTTAATGAAGCGATTAATGGTAACCAAGCAATCCAGGCAAAAAATTTCAGCCTGCAGCTTAACCTAGAAAAAGTAGCGTCTAGGGTTTTAATGACATTTTGTAGAATCTGAATGATTTCATTGTCCCGCTGATCGATCCCCTTATCCCTTTTGAATTTACTCAATGACATCTGGTAGCTAGACTGTGCATTTGCCAAGTTGTCTTTCTGAATGCCTACAGCACTGTAAACCATATAGGAAACCAAAAGGTTACTCAGTAAATAAAACCAATTCGCTACATCAGAATCCGCTTTTTCAAGGATACCAATACCTGAAATTGCGATTGGTAAACTGAATAGGCGTCCACTTAAGCTGCTTACAATATCGCTGAGTTTTTGAGAAGCCGCTGCTTGTTGATCAGCAAGTTCAGCCTTTAGCTTATCAAATGTAAAACCGCTTAAATAGCGATCCCAAGATTTGTTAAAGCTTTCAATCACATCATTCCAATGCTCGATTAAATATAAAAATGCAGGTTCATTATTAGGAATGTGCTCAATAAACTCAGCTAGAGCTATCTGAAAAATGCTGACACGCTCGCTGGCGTGTATTGAACGAGCTTGGTTCCGCTCATTTAAAATGCTCTCCAGAACAGAAATATCGGGTGCAGCATACTTTAAAAGATCAGATGTAAATTGTGTCTGAAGGGTAACCGGGTGATAAATTTTATTGTCTTTATCGGGTATCACATAAACTAAACGATAGCTTTCATTACTATCTGGACTTCCGTCCCGATAATGCGCAATTTCTCCCAATAACCGAATCAAAGAACAAACTGTTCTCACCAGGACGATCTCAGGTAGATTCGCATCATCCGCAACGACCGTGTCTTCTTTGCATAAATACGTATTATTCGGCAAATTGCCTTTTGGTAACGGACTCGCAGAGTTGAGCCAATCGTTCGTATCGGCATAAAAAAAACAACGTTCGGTACGGGGGGCCGAAACCTCAATCCCAATCGACTGCCCCACCACCAGGTCGGGAATTTCCTCCTCCATATCCGTTGAATAGTCTGTTCCATTAACGGTAATAGTTAAGTTGCAGCAATTTTCCCCCCATAATCCAGACAAAAGCCTTCCATGCTCATCGTTGTAATTTACTTGAGCACAGAATTTGGTATGTTCTATAGGTGGCCGTTGAAGCAGCCGATATAGGTCTACCAGTTTTTGGAATTGGGGTGTTATGGACATTTATTCGCTTAATGTCTTATCAATGGCTTGTATTAGCCTTGGTGGGCATTTGATCGTCAGTGTGCCCGATTCCTTGTTGTAAAACAATTCGGCATTTCGATCTATGCCGACTGCCTTTTTATCAAAATTTAATTCCCAAGTTGACGTTGATTCACGAATTCGTACGTAGTCTTTCAGTTTGGTTTTATTCACGCCAAACGTGATAGGGACTTGAAACTTCTCGCTGTTTGCAACACGAGTAAAATCATTTAATGCCTGATGATGATCTGCAGGAACCACCTTGCGAACTTCATGATCAACCTCGTCCAAATGCGCAGGCTTATTGTCTTCTAGGCATTTTTCGAGATACTTAACAAGGTTATCTCGCGCCCTTTTTCTGAAGGGCTTTAAATTTTCATTAGCCTGAAAATACTCATCCACTGCAGAAAAAATGGCTTTGGTTGCGCGTGAGCTCGGAACCCCGTCTGTACAATTCAAAGCTTTAATAAAATAGCCCGAAACATCCTGATTAGTTCTTGGGCTTATGAAGCTCAAGTATGCTTTTTCGTCATCTGCCTCATCATCTTCTCTAGGTTCTGTATTTGCCTGATAGGTAGATAAATTAATGCGCGCCGCTTGGTGAATTTTAGCCAGGTCAATTGAAGTGCTACTTATCGGTTTGAGATTTTCATCAACTTTTAATCCTTGCTTGTCTTTGATCATAGCAATCAGCAGAAAGCGGTTGTACTGCACAAATACTATATAACCGCCAGTAGAGGATTGTTTTGCTTCCGCTTCACGCTTAAGCTCAATCATGCATCGACTGCTTAATGCCATAAAGTTTTCAACGTTTTCCTCATTTAAGTAGTCTTTAATGGTCTGCGGGAACTGATTAGTTACGTTGGATTCTGAGAAAGTACCGTAGATAGCACCGTTCTCTTTGGTTCCATAAATCTTACTGAGATCATTTACCAGCTTTATTACTAGATCATCGGTGACATCTAAAACAGCATTTGCGGGCTTTATCTCGGCTTCATTAGAGCCAGAATTTTTAAGTAGCTGATGAATGATTGCATGATTTATTGTCATCGTTTTTTCCATTTAAACTAAATGATTTTTCTTGCCGTTTATTTAATAAATGAATTTCAGCAGCTATTAGCTTGCGTGATATACTGCGGATTTCTTCAGAAACTTTTACATACCCACCTTTTTACAACCATTTCAAAGCATCTTCATATCTACCTGCGAGATAATGGTATCGAGCCACTCGAAAATAGTCTTTGATACGCCATGTTCTTTTAGTTCATCCCTTGGCCGGCACAAGGCCACGCCGACTAGTGATTAGCGCGACGTCTTTTTGATTAGCGTTGCGGTTGAAGCTCTTCAAAACACCCTGCTGCGTCTCAGGCGTCCAGAATATTCGCAGACGCTCACGTGCCCGAGTTACGGCTGTGTAGAAGATACTGTGTGTGATGTCATCTTCATTAGCATCGGTGATTACGATCTTGACGGAGTCATACTCGAGGCCCTGCGCCTTGTGGATCGACACGGCGTAGGCCACCTGGAATGGCACAGTGGTATTCAGTGAATCGTCGTCCTCATCGCTGGTATCGTATTCAAAGACGGAGAAGCGCACAGTCGAACCACCTATCCATTCGAGCTCATCACCGACGACGTCGAACTCGCTGAGTGGTAGATCAAGCTCGACATCGAACTGAATCCGACCAGGGGCATGCTCGATGCCGACGATTCGCCCCTTCAGGTTGTTGTAGATCACCGGTCGGAACCGCTCGGTCTCGTTGAAGAGAACCGGATCACCGATCTTGTACGTGGAGACCCGCCAAGTGGTCGCGGCGCCCGGGTTGCTGCTCTGCAGGAATCGGTTGATGTTGTTTATACCATAGAGGCCGTCATAGTTCAGACACAGGATGATCTCGTCCTGTCCTTGGGTCTCGAATAGTGTCTTATCAAGCACGGTCGAGTACCCGTTGCGGACCATGACCTCGGCGATGTCGTCTTCGATGGCCCGAACTTTGTTCCAGAAACCCAAAAGTGAGTTATTCTTGGTTCTGAAAGGCGTCGTCAGCTCGAACACGGACATGCTCGGGATGAATGAGCGAATGATTCCGAACCAATTGCCGAACTGGATCGACTCGATCTGATAGACATCACCGACGAGTACGAGCAGCTTGAAGGAGGTCTTATCCAGAACCTTGAGCAGGTCCTCGTTGCTAACGGTGCTGCACTCATCAATGATTAGGAGGTCGTACTCCTGACCGGAAGTTCTCCTGCCAATCTGGCTGCTGATCGTCCGAAAGTCCGAGTTCTGCGCCGTTACCTTGCGCTTTAGGTTGTCTATCGCTGGGTTAGTGTGCGCGAGGAAAAGCTTCTGCTTGTCGTTGAAGTAGTGCGCGATGTGATCCACCATCGTTGATTTGCCAGTGCCCGCCGCCCCGTAGATCAGGGCGATGCGCGACTGGCTGAACAACTGCTTGAGCGCATCCCTCTTGTCCGGGTCATCAATGTTACGAGGTGTTTCATCGAGCCAGCGCTCGACGGCTTGGGTGTAGCCGTCGATCCTTGACGATGCATACTCCTGCAGCTTCTGAACGATGGAGACAGTTTCGTTCTCATACCCGCAGATGAAAACGTGCCCTTTGTCGTGCACGAGACGACGCTCAGTATGCTTATGGTAGAGCTTGCTATTGTAAATGGAGATCAAGCCCGGGATATCTCCGAATTTTTCGAGGTCAACCACTGGCGTGTAGAGGATTCCGTGATGCTCCACGTTGTTTTTCACGCGTCGAGCCAGCAGTTCGTGATTACGCCCGTTCGTATCGAGGCTCTCGACAAGGTCCCAGTACCGGGGATTGTGCCCCGGCAACGATGTACAAAACGGCATGGTATCGAAAGGGATGCAGCCGAATTTAAGCTTCATTCCGGAGAGAAAATCACAGCCTCGCCCGTCATACTGCGACTTGAGTATCTGATTTTGCATCCGCAGCATGAGATATCTGAGGACGTTGTGCCCAGGAGCTGCGGTCCTCACGATGCGACGCACTTCGTCAAGTATGGGGAAAATATGTAACTTAGTGACAGCACTCATACCTTCCGCCCTCACCGTCGTGTACTTGTCGTCGGGCATATCAACTAGATCGAGTAGACTGTCAGAGTCCGCCGTCAGCCTGCGCATCAGAAAGCGATACTCTTCCGAGTTGGTCCGTGTTTCTATGGTGCCCCCCAAGAGACGTGCGAAGTTATTGAATTCGCACGGTCGAATCGACACCTCCCACTCAAGTATGATTGTAATCGGCATTGTTTGGTCGAGTACTTCGATAGCGTCTCGCCGGAGCGTCAACATGGCCGCGTACTTTTCAGTTATATCGATATCGGTGAAGGCGATGATGCGGTCGAACTTGCTTACCTTGTTAGCGGCGCGGTAGAAGGTGACTTCGTAGTAGATGCGCCGGCCAACGAAGAACGGCCGAGTTTTGTGAATATAGTATCTGTCGCGCGGACTACCGTCCGGTCGAGATGAACGGGCCACCTCAATTCTTGCTGCGATCTTCTCGTGGTACTCCCTCAGGGACGGATCCAGATCGACAGGGAATTCCTCTAGATTTGCCAACACCGAGACCCCACAGCTGTCTCGAAGCAAGCTGCGGATACGGAGAAGGTACTCGTAGTACTTGAGCATTAACCGCTCGGAAGCATCTCCATCCAGGGTGTAGTGGGATGCACTTTTCTGAATAAGTTTGTGGAACTTGCCTAGGAAGTTCAATTTCGCCTTGCTCTTGACGAAGGTGAGCCCCTGTTCTATCACGTCGTAGTTGAATTCGGCATCTGGTGAGCCCGTGTACAGACGAACCGCTACGCCCTCGACTAGATTCCGGAGCTGAGAAAGCACGTTTTGGGAGAGCAATGCCCGCTGGTCAGCGAGCAATTCGATATTTCGACAGATCGCTTCGTCAGCGCTCTGTATCTGCTTTCTGACCGTAGCCATTAACTGTCAAGTTCCGCTTGATAAAAGAAAGTCATGGGCGTCCTCTTCTTACTTATAGCCATCCTGCTGTTATCTCCTCTTCGAGCGGTCAATGAACATCCCAGTAATTCGGGTTCTGCTCAAGCTTAACTAGTAATGAAAAAGTTTCTGTATATCATTTAGTGACAGTTGGTAATAGCCGGTAATGATCGAATTGCAGCGATTGAGTTAGATTAGGCGATAGACCACAACGAGTTGATTTTCCTCTTTCAATTCCGACAGAGCAAGTTCGGCCAAAACCCGCCGGTCGGGGTAACCATCCAATTTCAATAGGTAAGGCAACCAGTAACCCAGCCGAATGTCCGGTATTCGGCTGGCAAATTGGCATTGTCAACTCACCACTACGGCCATTACCCGACCGTCGGGGTCACTATCCAATTTCAATAGTTAAGGTACCCAGTGACCCAGTTGAATGTCCGGTATTCGGCAAGCAAATTCACTATATCACTGCGCCACTATGTTAAGGGTTGTCGGATGCCTGCCCTTCATTGCAGACCGTGTTGCTGGGACAAATCGCCGAGGGCAGGCGTCGGACAAGCCCCGAGGGAGGAAACCGCGGGCCACGCAGCGGAGAGCTAGGAAGGGTAACCGTCTATGGGGATTTGAGGATAACGTGGGTCGTTGATCCGATTAAAAGTCTCACGCAGGGGCAACCGGCGTCGAGCAAATGCCGTGACGTTATGCAGATGTGGGCAATTTTTAGCCGGCTCACCGTGGGTGAATTGAGGGTTTTCTGCCAGCAAGCCAAGCGTACCCGAAGTGGGTGAAAACCAACGCAGTAAAGATGCCGTGATTCGCCTTCGCCAAGTGGATATCATCATGGCGTACCTCCCGGTGCAGGTGGCCCCCGAATCTGCGGTTTGCGCGCTAAGATTTCGATGATCATCATCGCCGCTCCGCAATCTGGGCAGACGAAGGTAGGCTGAGCTGCTTTTTCAGGCGCATCAGCCATAGCCTCCTTGGATTCGACCTGAGCAGGTCCAACCTTTAGCAGTTCGCGCACGTGGTTCATATGATCACGCCGCCTGGCATTGGCAAGCAGCCCATAATGCCGGATACGGTGAAAGCCACTGGGCAGCACATGAAGCAGAAAGCGGCGAATGAACTCATCTGGGCTGAGGGTCATGGCTTTATGCCGCGTTCTGCCTTTAGCCCGATAGTCTTTCCAGCGGAAGGTGACACCACGTTCATCCATGGCCAGCAGTCGTGAATTGGCAATGGCCACACGATGGGTATAGCGCGATAGATACGCCAATACCGCTTCGGGGCCGGCAAAAGGGCGTTTGGCGTAAACCACCCATTCGCATTTTCTCAGCGGCGCAAGCCAATCGGCAAAGGCCGTCGCATCGGAGAGATGGGTATACTCGCCGAAGAACTGTAGTTGCTTAGCCGCATGCGCTTGGCTCAGTGCCTCCAGAAATCGGCGTCGAAACAGCCGCGACAGCACTCTGACCGATAAAAAGAAGCCGCGCTTGCAGTTAACCCAGCGCTCACCGTCCAGCGACAAGCCACCGCCCGGCACGATGCCATGCACGTGCGGATGATGGGTTAAGGCCGAGCCCCAGGTATGCAGCACCAGGGTGGCGCCGATCTGCGCACCCAGATGTTTCGGATCGGCGGCTATCGTCCGTAGGGTCTCGGCCGCTATTTC
Source organism: Methylomonas sp. MS20 (assembly GCF_050275925.1). Lineage (NCBI taxonomy): Bacteria > Pseudomonadati > Pseudomonadota > Gammaproteobacteria > Methylococcales > Methylococcaceae > Methylomonas > Methylomonas sp. MS20. Next base: position 37,613 of record NZ_CP189962.1, on the reverse strand, counting down.
GAACAGAAAAGCATAGATCACCGCCTTGTTGTAATAAGCGATGGCGCTGATCGGCGCCGGCAGAGTAAACACCACGTGGTAATACTCGATCGGCAACAGATCGGCCTGGCGGGCTTCGAGCCAGCGTTTGGCCGCGCTGGCCTGGCACTTCGGGCAATGTCGGTTACGGCACGAGTTGTAGGCGATATCTTGATGCTGGCAGGCCGGGCAACACAGCACATGACCACCCAATGTCGCGGTACGACACTGTTCGATGGCGGACATGACTTTCAGCTGACCCAGGCTCAAGTGATCATGCTGAGCGTCTCGCCAAGCAGATCCGTGGGCGCGGAAAATATCCGCGACCTCGAGCGCGAGGCGTGCCATGGGTTGGCAGCACTACAGGGGCTGCAAGGTCTCGATCGGACTGACGACCTCCCGCAGAATATCGGTGGCGACCTGCGCATACAGCGCCGTGGTCTCCAGCTTCTTATGGCCGAGCAATACCTGGATGACGCGGATATCCACCTTTTGCTCCAGCAAATGAGTGGCAAAACTGTGCCTCAGCGTATGCATCGATACCCGCTTGTCTATCCCTGCGGCCTCGGCGGCGGCATGGACTGCGCGGGTGAGTTGACGGGTGCTGAGCGGGTCGATAGGGTCCAAGCCTGGAAATAGCCAGCCGCCTGGCAGCATTTTGCCTTGGGCATGCGCAAACTTCCACCAGGTACGCAAGCGTTCCAGCAACACCGGTGACAACATCGCATAACGATCCTTGCTGCCTTTGCCCTGTTCGACGCGCAAGGTCATGCGCTGGCTATCGACGTCACTGATCTTCAGCGACACGACCTCGCTGGCCCGCAAGCCCGCGCCGTAAGCGACCGATAAGGCCGTTTGATGTTTGAGATTGTCAGCTGCGGCTAGCAAGCGAGCCACCTCTTCGCGACTCAAGACCACCGGCAGTTTACGTGGCTCATGCACCGCGCGCATCTTGGCCATTAACTCGGGGTGATCCAGCGTGGTCTCGAACAGAAACTTCAGGCCGGTGAGATTGGCATTCAGTGAAATCGCCGAAATACCAGAGTCGACCAAGTGCAACTGATAGCGGCGTAGATCTTCCGTGCTCGCCGTATCCGGTGAGCGACCCAGAAACTTCGCGAATCGCTTCACAACACGGATATAACTGGCTTGGGTTTTGGGGGATAACTTACGCATCCGCATGTCGTCGAGCATGCGTTGGCGCAACGGGCTGATGGGTTTGTCTGTGGAACTCATGACACGTCTCCTATCTCGAAACAAGGCAAATTGCCTCGTCTCTTGGATAGGGAAACACATGATTTGCTGCCAATTATCCTCGGGCTTTGCTACACAGACTCCCTAACGCGTAGCGGTTTAGTCCTTTGGCCAAAAGCTGCCGAAGCATCAACTTCGCTATACGGCTGCAAGTGACCTTATTGCTGCCATTGAGTTTGATAGAAATCTATCGTTGCTGATGTTTTCAAAGGCGAATTCGGCTCCAGAGGCATCCGCCATGCCCCGAGTCAACGAACGCATTCAGATGGAAAGGCATCAGTGGTTGATTGCTTCGCGAATCCGCCGAATGACACGGCTTATATACGCCATACAGATGTATTTTCCATTAGAGAAAAATCGTTAGACCGATACCACATTCGGCGGATTCAGACTGGGTTAAAACCTGCTGACTTAAGAAGAATAGTTCGGGTTGACTACATTAAAAAAACATAGTCTCTTAACCACTTATCAACTAAGGGTGAACAGGTATTCTGGGCAGCGTCATCTGATGGATTACAGTCGGAAGTGATAAACAGCCTTAAAAACATATAAGTCATTGCAACGGCCTTTTCGATTTGCCTTTTATTATTTAAACTAGCTTGGTCGTGTTCGCAGTGCTGAGGATATGCTTCTGAGACGTTATCTTTGTTGTCGTTGTAATTATAAAACTCTTCAATTTTCCAATCGGCTGATCGACGAACATGTGAGCTTGAGTATGAGTCTTGTATGACATGCAATGCCGATCCTAGCGATAGTAATGCTATGGCCTTAGATCGGGCGAAAGGTTTCTCTTCCTTAGACAATTCATTATATTGCTCCGCACTATATTCACCATAACTCGAAAAATTGCCACATTGAGAAAATATCCTTTCAAATTTAAAATAGACATTTTCTCTCGACTCAAACTTTTTAAGTTTTTTATAATCACTGTAGTCGCATTGGCGTTTATGACCTAAAAATATACGGTAATAGTTGTTTGTTGGAACTAGCTCGTCTGGGAATTCCTGCAATTTACAAAAGTTTTTCTGTTTTTTCCATTGTTCAATTTTTTTTGCGAGATTGAAATTATTTTTAATATAGTCAATTGACTTATAAATAGTTTTACTTGGTTTCTCTTCACTAGTTGACTTCATGGAGTGCAAAAACTGCAAACCACCTTTATGCGACTGGTAAGTTAAAGTCCCATCGACTTTAAGAATCTCCTCAAAATCCTGTGCCTTCAACTTGTCTTGAATATAGGGTAATGGAAGCCATAATGGCTGATGCCTCATCAATAGCTCAGTTGGGTCGTCGTTAAATTCGGTTCCGCTGATAAATGCATCATTAGTGGAAAGCTCATGAAAAAAACTAGATTTATTTACTTTGTAAGCATTGCATTTCCCATGAAAAACCCCTTCTTCTAATTTATATTTAATATTTCCATATTCTGTGTTGCATAATGAAATAACTGCGGTGGACGTTATCATTTCATGAAGAGGTTTGGCGCTAAATGCTTTATAAAATGTACCATCACATTCTTCACAGGGCTTTTCATTGTAAGAGATACTGCTTATCCAGTTTTTTGATTCGGGCCCTTGTGGTTTAATTTCAAAAGAAAATGCGGAAAAACTGATTACGATAAAAATTATATAAATAAAGTTTTTCATAAAATTACTTGATACTATGCGTTGCATAACAGATTGCGTATATGTAACGCATAAAACATTGGAGAATGATCGTTGAAACCATCTTCCGGCAATTGAAAAACCCATCCACTGCGCAATCCACCCAGGGCATTGATGAGATGCTTCCAGCGGCCAACAAACTGTTCAGAAACCGACTGCCAAACAGTGATGTCGTCGATCAATTGGCCGTCGCTATCGATATATTTGAGCTGACCGACATGCACATAGGGGCGCCACGGCACGCGTGGCACGATGTCGTTGTTATTGACGAAGCGATAGGTATTGACAAAATAGTCATCGGCGAAAGACTGGTCGCCGACGCGCGGTGAACCAAAGTTATATACGCCTTGGACATGGCCGAAACGATCGGCGGCCAAGGTCGCCAGCGCCGCACCCAGGCTATGGCCTGTCATCCACACTGTTCTGTTTTTGCCTGTCTCACTCAATAAGTTTTTAAGGCAAGGCAGTAACTGCTCGTCCCAAATTTGATCCAGTGCGTCCATAAAGCCTTTATGCACATTGCCGCCTTGTTTTGAATATACCGGAATCACCTTGGCATCGGTCACGACATCCTTGATGACCTCATTTAATGCCTCCTTGAGCGATCCGTTGGTTTCGCCCGGTTTCACTACCTGAGTGCCGCGAAACGCCACAATGATGACGTTATCGGTATAAACCACGTAGCATTGAGTGCCATCTCCCTGAATGACATCGTTGTCATATACCGTAAAGCCCGCGTCATTGAATTTGCCAATAGCAAAATCGGGTTCCGCATAGGACAGCAAAGCCGATTCGGCCAGCCACCAAGCGTTACTTAGCGAAAAAGCCTGACTGCGGGGCTGAAAGGGGTATTGGTTTTTATAGAGAAAATAGTCGTGGTCTTTATTGGGTGGGAGCACATTGGCGAATGTGGCTGGGGGAAGTTCTGTTCGCATAATCATTCCTCTATATCAATAAACGGTGTTGATTTTGTATCCCGGTCGCTAGCGAAGTAAAAATACCGGCTAAATTTTTATCGGTCGCCAAAATAATGATTCAGTTGTTTGGCTCGGCATTTGGTTTGACATTGGTTGCTGCGGAGCACGCACTTTTGACCAACTCCGGTTTATTTTGATTGGCGGCTTGTTGGCTTTCGACGGTGTCTGGAATACGGCAAGACTTCAGCTTTTCTTGATAACACCCTAGGTTGTCTGGTGTAACTTGAACCCTGGAATAGGCTTTTTTCACTTCCATCATGCAAAACAGCATGCTTTTCGCTTGGTAATAGTTTTGAAGAATATTGGTAATATGAGCGCCTGCATCTTGTGCTTTTGCCGCTGCTTCTTGAATAGCTTTGTCGGGTAAAATGCTTGGTTTTTCAGTCGTTGGGGCTGATTTTGCGCCATCCTCTGCGGTATCCACTTTTTTCTGACCGACCTGACCATCGATATTGACGTTAATCGGCGCCGAAACGCTTGCCAGTGCCCGATGTACATAGGTTAAGTCCTCGATGCTCAACAACGTCAAGCTGTAAATATCGAAAAATGCCAAGATGTCGTAATACTCGTTTTTGGTGAGTAGACCGTTCATATGCGCTTCGCACGCGCGGTACATCGAATCCCGTAGCATCTGAATCACAGATGTTCTTTCACCAAGTTCGGCAACGGATTTGGCATAGTGACCTGATACTTCGATGTTTTTGCCTTCTGCTAAAGGGGCTTTTAAGGCTGCGCCAACAGCAACAGCGGCCATCGCATCGGGACTTGGCTCCGCGCAGACGACTCTTTTTTGCATTAATTCAATAGGTTTGTTGTCTTTATCCAGAATATTCGCTTTATCGGTCACCAGCAGCATGCGTTCATCCGCCTCAAGCGTCATGCTGTTTTGCATCCAGCCATCGATGCCAAAAGAAGAGCAACCCGTTAAGACAAAACCAACCGTAAAACCAGCTATTAGAAAAGTTGTTTTCATTGTTTTCTCCACATGATTTATTAACGCGATGATGTGTGTCGCTTGAATACTGGTCGTCCGATTAGTGAAAAGTAACCAAGCTGTCTTTTGATATCAATCCAATTAACCCAAGAATCGAAAAGACTGTTCTGCTTTCCTCTTGAGTGCTTACGGCTTTTTGATCTGAGCAGATATAACCGGCGGCAAGAGTTGCGGTGCTTGTTCCAGCGGATCCGCCTGAAAAACTGATAATTTTAGGTAGTGCGGTAGTGCTTTGCGTACCAAGCATCTAATGCTTGAATTAGAAAATCGATGACGCCGAAGGTATAGGAACCAGCAGAAATGGCATCGGCACCTGCTAATCCTAGTTCAAAAGTTTTATCACTCATACGCACCTCCTGAGTTATTGTTTTTTGGATCTACGAACTTTGAAGATCAGGGTCTAACCTTATAGCTGATTCATAAATATTTCAATTATTAACTCTTCATTTCGAATTATGGGCCGCCCACAGCACAACAGAGAATATCTTTAATTGCTTTGAATTATCGAATCGTGAATCAAAAACAATATAAAAACACACGAATCGATTAAATTGTATATCCGCTTTGTAGCCAATTGTGAACATTGTTTGAAATGGAATGGATGTGTCTTATTGATCCGGCCCTCTGAAGTTTGAAAATTTTTGCCTCGGTATTATCAGAAAGCCAATAAATACGCTGGCTTTGGCAATACCAGTATTAGATAAGTTAAAACTTCAAGTTGCCGAATCCATAGTGTTCAATGTAAAGGCAATGACCGCTCTATCCTCCAAGGTGGTCATCGGTGGTTCGCGTCAATTCCGTTTAAATGGCGGCTATCGTCAATCACCATATTTTCAGCACAAAACCAGTTGCTGATAGTGATTGACACGCTTGAAAGTGTTCACTTAAATTATCGGCTCCCCATACACTCAACTAGCGATGGAAGTAATTCACTATTGAAGGACTTACTAATAGTCTGGTCCGGTGATGATCTCTTTGATAAAGTTAGTATGCGCCTAATTCGCAATTGGAGGATTACATGCGGCGATTTTTCCTAGTTCATCTTTCGGACTTGCACATCACAGGACCGGAAGCCGAAGATGCTCTGTGTACGCTAACCAGCGCTGTAAGCAAGGAACTGGATAACGTACGTATGAAGACCGGAAGTGCAGTCTACCTTATTATTACTGGCGATCTTGTTAGTGCTCCAACGACCAAGGCCATAACCACCGCCAAGAATTATGTTGAATCCCTTGAGAAAGAGTTGCCACTGAGCCATCCACCATTGATTGTGCCTGGCAACCATGATGTCAAGAAAATGGGCGGTTCTATTTGGAAAGACGATCAGTCCTTCTTTGACGCTTTTCCTTCGAGTTTAGGAGTATGGCACAAATCATTCGTGACCGATGGTCTTGAGGTAATAGGTCTCGATTCAAACGGCAAAGCGAATTTCGCGCGTGGTAAATTGAACCAAAATTCTTACAACGGTCTCCTTAAGTCGTCAAATGAGTTAGCAAGGAAGATTCGTGATGCCAAGGCCGCCCGAACCGATGAAGAAGCAGGTGAGCTTCGCATACTCGCGCTCCATCATCATCCGCTTCCTCTTGCAGCAGGAGAAGGATTCAAGGAACTCGGGTTTATTCCTGACGAAGGGTTCATGTACCTCCAAAGTCCTGCAACATTTCTCGGTGCGGCGATGTCTTTTGATTGCCACGTTATCTTGCATGGGCATCGACATGTGTCTGGACTTGCACGCTATTCTATTCCCAATGATGGAATATTCACTCGTGACTATCTTTCCGAGGACGAGGCGTGGTCGACAATTTATGTCCTTTCGTGTCCCTCATCTACCGGGGTAAGTGGTGACGACGCAGGATTCAATATTCTTGAGTTCGTAGAGAAGGACGGTCTAAATAGCTACCGTCCAGAACTTAAACTCTACCGCTTTACCCGCCCCCTAAATGCTTTCGCATTTAAACCATTGGACAAACGAGGAGTAAGCAACTGTATAAGGTTGCCGTTGGGAGAGGACGTACAGCGCGATTTTGCCATCACTGTGTTTTGGAAGGTGAGTGCGATCCGCGAAGATATTTGGCGCAACGACCTTTTGTCGATGGCCTCCTCACTCTTCAGGCGTCGTGCGTTTCAAAGAATCGATGAGGAAGACTGGGCCGAGGCACTCTACGTTTATACCGCTACAGCCAACGCTTGGAGTGAGGTCGTGAGGCGGCTAAAGGAGAAAGATGACGTCGATGCCGGTAACGATGTGTTCAACGCGCTTCTCTTACTCCAGGACGCGTCAGCAGTAGCCCTTGACGTTAAGGGGGCGCTTTTTGATGATCTGCGCAAGCACATATTCAATCGCCGCGCCTACGACGGCAAGATGCCTCGGCGTAGCACTGAAAAGACGTGCAGCGAAGGTCGCAAGAAAAAGCATGAGGCACTCGAACAGTTGCGTATTGGTCTCCAGCGCCTGGGAGTCGAAGAGTGGCTTCCAGAAGTAAGGTAACGAATGTCTTGGCTGTTTGGTCTGGTCCTAAAGAGCCAGGGAAGCTCTGATAAATCGGTGGGCCAAATGCAGAAAGGGTTAACCTACCAGTAACGACTGAAATTTCCCCTCTTCGCAGTATTGAAAATCGGCTCATGGCATTAAGTACCATAGGGGAGTAATCAAAAGCTGACGTTTATGGGAATGGGGAATCACTAAGCCCGCGACAGTCAGCTTTGGTCACTTGAGATAAATCATTATAATTTTACGATCGTCAGCTACCTTGATAACTGAAGACGAGCACTTTACTGATTTTGGCAGCGAGCAAGTGACCGCTTTTGGCCGATTGGTTGAAATCGCCAAAGGCAGCTTTCTGGGCAACCAGTTCGCAGAATGCGGATTTGGTTGACTGACCGCTTTGGAGGAGTGCGGCCGTCAAGTTTGGGTCGATAGGACCAATTCGCTAGATACCGAAACCAAAATTCATCTACGACATAATCAAAATGTTATATTGGTTGGGCTTCGGATAGTATCCGATGGCGCCATTTGGGCGGAAGGTCGCCAGGAGTCACAAGATCGACTCTTACAGTGAGTAAGTCTTGCAATTCGACCTGCAGACCGCCAAGATCAAATAAAGTCGTACCGTCCAAAGTATCGACCAATAAATCAAGATCACTGTCTTCGCGGTCAGTTCCATGTACTACCGAGCCAAAAACTCGTGGATTGGTCGCGCGAAAGCTTTCAACCAACTGGCGTATCTCGATGCGATGCAATTCCAGCGCTTCTGATGGTCTCACGAGTATAACTTTGTCATACCAAACACCACATCACTGGGTCTTTCAATTCAAATGAGTTGCTCATCTCCAATGTCGCAGCCCATTGTAAAGTGGTCTTAGAAAATGAAAAAGTTTGTAAGCGATCTATAGACAGCGTCTATGTCAGTTCCTCGAAAGAAGCGAAGATAGTGTCCACTTATAATCAGGTGGACACTTATGAAGGAGCACACTACTCGCCGCTTATCGCGCCCATTGATTACAGGACACGGGCGAGATGGCCGATGTCTTTATGATCCGGAAGCCAAACGGGAGTTGGTCCGAATCTGTTTGCAACCGGGTATATCGGTTGCCAAGGTCGCGCTAGAACACGGCATCAATGCCAATCTGCTGCGTAAATGGATAGGCTTATACCAAGAAGCAGGCTCCGCTGTCCGGAACGGCGCATTAGCGTTGCCGACTTTTGCACCCGTTTTAGCGCTGGGTGCGGAGCAGCCGGCTAAGCCAGCGCTAAACATAACCTTACCCAACGGCATCAGGCTTGAACTGCTGTCTGTTGCATTAAGCGATTTGCCGTTGCTTTTGAATGCGTTGGCTGAGCTGCCATGTTCCGTTTCGAACCGGGATTAAAAGTCTATCTGCACCGCGAGCCAGTCGATGGCCGCAAGGCGATCAACGGTTTGGCTTTGCTGGTGGAGCAGGCATTAGGCCTAAACCCCTTTGAGCCGGCCATCTATGTATTCAGCAATCGCCGCCGGGATCGGATCAAATTGTTGTTGTGGGACCGCACGGGTTTCTGGCTGATGATCAAGCGACTGGAAGCCGATCGATTTTGCTGGCCGAAAGACGCGGCCGTTGTGACCTTGACCGTCGAGCAACTCCATTGGTTGTTAGCCGGTATTGACCTGGCGGCGATGCAGCCGCATCCGGTGCGAATGTATACAAAAACCAGCTGAAACAATGACTTAAATCTCGTAAAATGGCGGCATGACGACCATCATCACGCTGTCCACCGAAGACTATCAGGCTTTGCTGACCGAGCAACAACGGCTGGCTCAGCAACTGCGCTTGGTGACGGTCGAGCGTGATCTGTTGAAAGAACGCGTGGATGCCTTTTTGCATCGTCTCTATGCCGCGAAGTCCGAAGCGCGTGCTAATCCGGCGCAGCGTGATCTGTTTTTGAACGAAGCCGAAGCCTTAGCCCCGAACGGCGCTCCCATTGCTGAGGAAACCGGCGAGCCCCAAGCCATCGAAGTCGCCGGTCACAGCCGCAAGAAGCGCGGTCGCAAACCGCTCGATCCCCATCTGCCGCGCGAGATCGTGCGCCATGAACTACCGGAAGCCGAACGTGTGTGTACGCATGACGGTGCCCGTCTGGTGGAGATCTGTGCGGAGATCAGCGAACAACTCGATATCGTGCCGCAACAGGTTCGGGTGATTCAGCATCACCGTATCAAATATGCCTGCCCCTGCTGCGACAACAGCATTCGGGTGACGCCGGCACCGGCGCGCATCATTCCTAAAGGCTTATTCACCGAAGCCGCATTGGCCTGGATCGTCACTGCCAAATACCAAGATGGTCTGCCGCTGTACCGACAAGCCGCATTACTCGGCCGATTCGGCGGCGATCTGTCGCGCACTACGCTGGCCGCCAGCATGGTACGGGTCGGGCAGGCGGTGCAGCCCATCATCAATTTACTGCGCGATCATCTGCTGGAAGCCGATCTGATTCTGGGCGACGAAACCGTGGTTCAGGTGCTCAAGGAATCCGGGCGAGCTGCGCAAACTAAAAGTTATTTATGGGCACAGATGACCGGTTCCGGCCCGCCGATCCGACTGTTCAGCTACACGCCAGGGCGCGGCGGCACGCATGCGCAACCATTGTATGAAGGCCTCAAACCCGGCGCGGTATTAATGAGCGACGGTTATGAGGTGTATAACGCCATTGCGGCGGTGCGCGGTGCCATTCACCTCGGCTGCTGGGCGCATGCGCGCCGTTATTTTGTCGAAGCGGAAACGGCCATTCCCAAAGCCGCGCGTGGACCGGAATCACTGGCGACACAGTTTATTGCGGCGATCGGCGAACTGTACGCCATTGAAGCCAAGGCCAAAGACCTGAGCGCCGAACAGCGTGGACAACAACGACAACTGTTAAGTCAACCGGTATTGGCCAAGATCGAAGGCTTGCTGGTAGAGCATTTGCATGGGGTCACTCCCGGCAGTTTGCTGGGCAAGGCCTTGCATTATCTGTCGTCGCAGTGGCCGAAGCTGATCCGTTTTGTTGAAAACGGTACTTGGCCTATTGATAACAACCTCTGCGAAAACGCTATTCGCCCGTTTGTCGTTGGTCGCCGCAACTGGTTGTTCTGCGACACAGTGGCCGGTGCCCATGCCAGCGCGAATCTCTACTCGCTTATTGAAACCTGCAAAGCTAACGGCATCGAACCCTACACCTATCTGGTGGCGTTGTTCCGTCAGTTACCTCTGGCCAAAACCGTCGAAGACTTCGAGGCATTGCTGCCTTGGCAACTCGTCGAGCCAAAAACCGCATAAATTGATACAGTCCTGGCTTTGTTTAAAAAATCAATCGCGTGGTTTAAAGGGCGCATACAAAAGTTTCATTGGAAATTCCAGTCCCATGCAGGTATGAATTGAAAAATTAGCTCAGCCAGGTAGTTTTCTGTGGCGCCAATTACTCGAAGATGAGGAAATATTACATTCCATAGCCGAAAACCTAAAATGCCCAAAGCGCCTGAACAAAATCGGAGTAGCGATGAATTCGATAATGCCACCAAACTACATCAGCTCTTACCGGATTGGCTCAGACAAGCGCAGTAAGGCGAAGAAATTATCATACTGATCTTGGCAAAACCATTGCTCATATTATTCCTACTACCGATACGGCCTTTAAAAATTGCGATCAGTGAAAAATCTCCGCACTAATAGCTAACGGTAAAAACAGAGAATCCATTGCAAAACTGAATGGCAAGTCCACTAAAGGATAGCTCGGAGGTTCAGCCTTGAGTTTTCCGATAGTCACATCGTCGTTTTCTAACGCCGCCCAATCGAGCCTGGTTCCGCTATAGACGAATACGCGCTCATACAAGGGCACCTCGGCATTTAAGCTTTTGAACGTTGCGCATCCCGATAGAAATAAGACGCAAACAATCCCACCTATGAGTTTCTTCAACCTTATCCTCTGTCCTATGGCCACGAACATGCTAAGTGCATGACTTGCTTTGAGCTAGAACTGTTGTTCGCAGGGAATGCCGTCATTGTCACCATCCATCTTCGTACCAGGGCAATTTTGTAGATAAAATTCAGCTTCTTCATACGAGGTCATTTCAGAGCAATATACCTTGCCGCGACACTGAAAAGTCTGAGTTGGTTTTGGTGGTTCAGCTATTGGTAATACTGGCTGGCCACTAGATAGATTTTGACTACCAAACTTGCTGAGGATTGAAACAACAGCAACTACAAGCAGCACTGGAATAAATCTATATCCAGATTTCTTATACGGTGGTCTATAGGTGTTATAGCCTCTGGGAGGCCTTTGCTGCGGAGCGCTTGATTTTTGTGTTTTTGGCTTCCTGTCTATCGGTGCAACTGTCAAAACCTGAGATACGCCTTCGATTTTTGCGTTGATCGCGCGTAGCTTGCCTTTGTCATCCAGACTGGTTTCGTAAGTTATGATGTCACCAACTATAGGTGGACGACTCATAGCTTTTAATGCTGATATGTGGATAAAAATATCGGTACCGCCTGACTCCGGTTTTATGAATCCAAAACCTTTATCGTCTATCCAGCGAACCAGCTTGCCTCTTTCGGTTTCCATAGCCTAGTTATTTGCCATTATAAGATTAACTAGCCTAGTCAAATGCCTTCCAATTACAAATCGGTACTTCAACAAATCAAGCACCTCCTTCGCATAAGTATAACCACACTCAAATTAAGCACCGCTCGTCATCATGCCTTGGATTATTCACATAATCGCTAATCGGTGTTGTAGTCATATCAGCGTAAGCATGATTATCCAGGAGTCGAAACATGTCATCTTCCCCGGCTGATTTATTCAGCAAATCCCGGTAATGGTCTATCTATCGCCTATTCAAAAACGTCACGCTACCGACAGAAGACGGTATGACGCAAGTGGATCATATGATCGTCATGTTCGTTCCCAATCTTCAATCAATTTTGGCGTTATGCCGAATACTAAAACAGGACAACCTTCATGTAATCCTGCATTGAGCCGGTATAGGAGCTTGTTCATCCAGTTTTTACTGGCGCCGTATTTCGCTTTTCCGATTTCAACGGTTTCCTCGCCCGATTTATTGAGCTGAGGCACCTTGTTCAAAACGAGATTCAGATTATCGCTACGTGTCACGATGACCACTGAGCTAATCAGTCCAAATTCGTGGAACGCCCGAAAGGCATGCAAATCCCGGTCGAACTTTTCTTTGGTTGAGTTCCATTCAAAAGCAAAGGCAACACGACCTTTTACATAGTCGATTTTATGCCTATCAGTAAAGGCCTCGATCAGCTGAGTTTTAGTGTCAGGGCGTTTCACTTTTTGGACTTTTCCATCAGACAAAACCTGTTCATCGTACTCATGAAGCCTCACTATAAGGTCTCCTTGAATCCGCGATTCGACCCATCCACTAGGGCGTAAAGTACGCGAAAATTTCTGGGGTATATCGGATTTGTTTCCACCTGGCGTTCCTAAGTCTCGCTTCGTAATACGGAAAACCAGCAAGGCCGCTTCTATTTCTTTGAGTTCCTCGGGAAAGGAATTAGCCAAAATAGCCGCCGCATGTCGGTAGCTATACACGTCATACAGCGCACGTACTTCGCCGCTAATATATCGGTCAACATCTGCCGGGTTGTCGGCATTAAGGCCGGGATAGAGCATTACATCATCCGAATCGTTCGCGTCGAATTCTTGTTCTTCAAGTTCGTTTTCGTTATCCAATTCTGGATCTTGTCCGTTTTCCATATAGAGTATTGTTAGCCATTGCTTTGCCTCCTAGTGAGGCTGGTTTTGGTTAGGCAAGCTTTCCGGGTGCCTCCGGTAAGCTTGCCGCCCTTTTCTCATGTTAAAGATGGTTACTAGTTTCCAACCGTCAGTTTTTGCCGGTCTATCAACCTTCGATCAATTTTTGTTGTGTACACAGACCCTAGTTATCGCCCCAATCACATCTAAAAACTGATTGCATAATTGAAAGCGCGAGCTATTCCCCCCTTGTGAGGTTTTTGTGCCCAACCAGCCGACGGACCTGTTAACTGGGTTATAAAAGATGTAAATAACCGGGGATTTCGATCAAAAAGGCCGGAATTTGGCTAGGTAAATAGCCTCTCAACTTAAAACCTACATCGACCCGCGACCTATTCCCCCTAATTTTCCCAACCCTTCACACATTCGTTTCAATGTCATGGGCAAATTGCCAATGTAGACTGATACACGCCTATTTCCGGTCATTGTTGGTCTTGGCAGAGTACTGAATAAGTGCTTTACCGACTTGCTAGCCGAGCCATCAGCCCCTGAATATATTGATCTACAGCAGATGGATTTACTTCCCGTCTCAATTTAAACTGGAAACTAAACGGCAATTCTTCAAAGCTCGCAAATGCCGATGTATTGGAGATATAAATCCCATTTCGCGTTGCGTATCCCATTTCCATGGATTTAATCGGTGTTTCGCAATGGCATCGCCAATCAGATTTAATCGTACGCCATGAGAAGCGCCTAAAACACTTTGGACAACTACTGATTAAGTTTCGGCGATGGAGCGGACATACGTCGCCCATCATATGCTCAAATACATCATAGTGGAAACCCGACTCACTCAGACACATCGTGCAAAAATGGACTGGAATATGACCACGTCTGATCCTAAATTTCCGATCCTGATGTCGACCTGCACGAGCCTCCAGGCGAGATCGAACCCACCAAATATTTTCCAGTGCCAAGCTACGGCCGAACACCGATTGGCTCACCTTTAGCGACTCATCGAATTCTCGTTCCAGTCCCAGTGATAATCTACATACCCACTTACAGACGTCTGCAGGTATGCTATGCCCGTTAGCCGCATAAAAGCGGTAAACATAACCTAATAGGCTTTCTCCGTGCTTCATCTCTGGGCGAATCGGATAGTCGTCAAAAGGAATCAACATCCTTCCCCCTTCCGAAATTTAGGCGGGGTGTTGAAGAGGGCCTTCTCAAATGGTGCGTTATCCAGACGATCAAACTCAGATGCTGAATTAAAAGCGTTTGGCTTTCCAACGCTCGCCAGCCCTATGTCTCCAACTTGATTTTCAAGCACAGGATGTGCGGGTAATTGTTCAACATACAGAGAAAGTGCGCTTGTCTTCAACACATCGGCGCGCCGATAAAGCTTTTGCCTGAGCTTGTCTGCAACGTTGTGGTCGACAGGGAATATTTCCGACGACTCCAACATATCGACCAGTCTTGCAGAACTGAGGCCAGACGCTTCGGACAGCTTGGATAACATGACGTAGTCCTGCCTGAACTGGCTAATATGGTCTGGACATATCCGCTTGGCGTTTCGTGAGTCGAGCTGGTAGTTCAGATAACCTCGATTGACCAACTGATAGGCAAACTCTTCGTTAATCCCCAGGACCTTCGCGGCGTTTGTTACTGTCAACGCCTCTACCTGAGGCCGCAACTGCTTTAACCATCGGCAAATCTCCGCTTTATCCAGCCATAGATTGCGGAATTGCCGTGGTCGGTCATCGGGTTTCCTGACGATGAGTTGTCCCGATACAATGGCTTTAAACAGTTGCAAGAACGGCATCTCGATGCTGCCTCGAATTCGATTTTGCAGGGTAGCTGCCAAGAGAACACAATCGTCAGTGAGCGGTGCCGCACCTCGATTGATCATATCGATAAGGGTTGCCAACTCCAGCCTGGAATATTGCCAGGTTGAACAATAGCCCTCGCGAGGTGGGATTTCGAATTTAAAGCATCCACTGTTTTGCAACTGGGCAAACTGTGCTTTCGTGGCCCCCAGAATCTCAGCTGCATCCTGTGCCGAAATCAAGCTTTTCAAATGCGGCAAAATCTTTTCCAAATCCGGTCGATAAATCGAGCATTGGGTGTAATTTGCTGAGGTAGTTTGATGATGAGCAGCAACGTGTTTGTCAGTAATCGCTCGACTCAACACCGAAGCGGCTAGATTGTATTGCTTGCAGGCCCTGTTAAACGAAACCCAAGGCTGAACTCTCTTGGCATCTTTACTGAACAGGGTGTGTTTTTGGGTAATATCCCGTATCAAATTCAATGTGACATATTCTTCGACCACGGCTTTTAGCGGCTCAAACAAAGACTCGGGAAATTCTTTGAAAAACTGCCGGTAAAAATATACCAGTCGTTTCTGTTGGATGCCGATCTGGCTGGCACGACTAAAATGAATGGCTTGCAAATAGCGCCAAAATCCCCCGTCGTCGGAAAATAGGGCGTCAGCACATTGCGTAGCGATTACCTGAAAGTCACTAACGTGCTGAAACTGCCGCCTGCCGGGTTTGGCTAACTCATCACCGATCGCCAACCACTTCATCAAGAACGCCAGCAAGTCAACGCCCTGACGCAGTGTTGGCAGCTGTTTGGCCTCGAACCAGTGATTGCCGGCCTCCAGAGCTCCATTCTCCAAAAATTGCTGCATTTGAACCACCGACGACGGCGCAATAATGGCTTGCGCACTGGATAATTGCGCCAAACAGCCACAGTCCTTATCTGGCGCTTTGATAAAGCTTTGTTCCTGATAGCAAACCGGACAGACATCGTGCAACCAAACTCGGTGGTGAATACAGGCGGATGCCAATTTAAGTTGCCAGCCAATTCGCCAATAGTGACCCTCCTGAAGACAAAGCGGGCAATAACGCAGTCGTGTGGCATTCAGATGAATAGTGGGTAGGGCGCAGATCTGATCAAGGCCATGATCAACGTTTTGAAAACCTGTCCAATCCGCCTTTAGGAAGGTTTGATATAACTTTGCATAATCGACGGTTTCAACCCCTTTACCTTCCAACAACCACCGGTAAGACGGATAAGTATTCTTGGCGGCCAAACGCATGAGGTAGCCTATCGGATTTTCATCGGGGTAGCCAATGGTGCGAATCGGTGGACAAATCAAAGTAAGCGGCGTGCCAGTCATAGTAGTTCCCCTTTTTTTGCCTTTGCCAATTCCACGGCCGGGGCTTTGTAGAACACCATGCCACGCTGATCTAAGCGTTGACCGAAAAAATCAGCATGAAAGGGATTCAACTTGCCTACGCCTTCAACCCAGATCGATTCGCTAAACGCCGCTTGCAAACAATTGCGGTCAATGCCCGGCAGCTCAAGGTTCACTGCAATCTGATAAGCGCCTAGCATCAGCTTGATCATATAGTCCATGATGCCATTGGTCGCAAAATGCAATTGCCGCGCAATGCCGTCCAGCTGCAAGTCCAGCGGGCTCGGTAGGCCGAGGGTGGCGTCGATTTTTTTGATGACACCCAGAAAGTGACTACGGCTGGTAGTGCATTCAAGATCGAAAGGCTTCAGGTCGATTCGACGACTAAAACGGCGGCGAAGCTGCTCGTTGGAGTCCAGAATAATTTGAGTGCGCTCCAAGCCCATGATCACCGTAGAAATCTGAGCTTTATCGATCAAGGTCTTGAGCCAGTCGGCCACTTCGGCCGGCGCTCGCTTGTGGCCTCGGTCGATGAAATGCTGCATCTCGTCGAACACGATCAGTTTGACGTCACAAACCTTGATCAGATGCAGAATGCGAGTGGTTTTATCGATCGCCGATCCACGATTAAACAGCGGATCACCCAAATGGACCAAGATTTCCTCGGCAAGATTTTTGATAGTAGGCAATGCCGGAATATCAATGGCCAGTACCGGAATAGTAAGGCGGTCTCCCCGATCAACCGCTGGAAATTCTTTGACCAGCATATCCTTCAAGGTGGTTTTACCGGTCCCCGCTGGACCGACCAGCCAGTAGTTCTTGGATAGCCCGGTTTGCTGGTTAAATAGATAGGCATTCCTAAGCGCCTGATAGGCTTGGTTAAAACCCGGATGTTTAATGATCAGGCGTGATAAGTTGGCCCAGGTCTGGTTCAATTCATGCTGTTCAATCATGATCAGCCCCCTTACTATCCACGTCAAAATCCGGGATGTCGATCACTTGATAGTTTTCGTCGGAGGGTTGATTGATTTTTTCCGGCAATGTGTTGGATGAGAATGGCGTTTGTTGCAGGGCCTTGGTATCGTAGCGAGCCGCTTTTTTACGCTGGCTGAGTTTTTTGCTGGTGTTAGCCATCGCGATGAGCTGACGCAACTTTTCCTTACCGCGCTGGTAAAGGCTCACATCGACACGCTCAGCACTAGTTTGGTTAGCGTGCTGACGAATCAATAGATGTTGCGCCAGGGTGAGATTATCGGCGTACTCCGTGTAGGTACAGGGCACGGTGAAATAATCGCCCTGGTGCTCATCAAATACCCAAATGGCACCCAAATCTTCAGGGTTGATGCGGATGGTGACCGATCCAACACCGCGCTTGCGCAACACCGCCAGTTCCGCCGAGTTATACATCAGACCTTTGAATTGCACGCCCTCATGATTCAGCTTCCGGGTTTTCTGAACCGCCAAAATCAAATCCAACTTTTCCTTACTTTCCGGCAGTATGGGCTCGATGATTTTCAGGCCGTCTTGCCAAGCCAGCGCCGGGCTAATACCCAGGCTTCTGTGGGTGGCTTGGCAATAGACATCAATGATCCAGACATGGAGCAGCTTTTTAAACTCGGCCAGGGTCATGTTCGCTGAATTTTCGGAGTCATAATCTCCGCGCTCGGTAATATTAGAGAACGTGGTTCCGGCAATTTTGTGGCTCAGTTGCCGGTTAAACGTCCCTAAGAATCGCTCAATAGCGCCTTTGTAATGCGGCTGTTTTTTCGGGCAGTAGATGATTTCGATATTCAACTCAGCGCACATCCGTTTCAATTGCTCCGAATGGAATTCCAGACCGTTATCGCAGACGAGTGTGACCATGATGCCGTATGCAAGCCATTGGCATTCGACGTCTGGATACTGCTGGGCCACATAGTTTTTGGGCAGAATGGCATGCCGCAGCGCACGCATGACAGCTAACTCTGACGGTGGCTCAAATCCGATTTCAAACCCCAACGGTAAACGGGAAAAACGATCGAGAATAAATGTCACTGTGGGTCGACCGATGGTTAATCCGGTCAGATCATCGACGATCAATAAATCCAATGGCGTATGGTCAACTTCCGCCCGCTCCAAGATATATTTGGGTTCCGGGCCTCGACCCGTTACGCGGAAATGCTTGTCGGCGGCTTGCTTGCCTTTTCGAGCCGCCATGACCAAGTATTCATCATAGGTGCCAATGTAGCGGTAGATGGTTGCTCGGCTGGGAATAGCGAGAGGGATATTTCGGTTGACGTTTAATGCCTTAATTTTAAGTGCCAATGCCTCATAGACATCATTAACACTATTACCTTCGGGTTTGAGATAGATTTCTTCGACGAGTTGTTGAACCAAATTCTCCAGATCCTTGATGATTCTGCGTTTATTCTTTGGTCCCTTCTCATAACTCACTAAAGCGGTAATTGAGCGATCTGCTTTTATCCAGCGTTTCCGCCAGCGATATAGACTGATTGTTGAAGGAGGAGCACAGTCACCAATCTCATCCGATACTAACTTTATGACTCTGGATAATCCGGAACATGTGATTGCTTCACCCAATAATTCATCGGCTTTTTTCAAGTATTTCAGCCGATAATAGACTTGTTGCTGTATCGACTCAGGATAAGAAGATAAGTCCGGCTCAATCCGCTGCTTACTTTCCAGTGTCGTTGTTATGATCTGCTGACCGCCTAATATCAGTTCTCCAGAACTGATAAAACCTAGCAGCGTGGTTTTGGTATAACTGACTAATGACAAATCACTTTTCCGCTCTAGCTGGCATTGACCATCCTCAAGCATGCGGATTAGACGGTACGGCACATTGTTTAAAATCAGGTCCTGTCCGGTATGTAAAGAAGCAAGTTTCATGATGATCTCCAATAGTTGAGGTAAAAAGTGGGCTGGTGTTGTCGAGCGGTTGGTCAAAGTCAAAGCCGATATGCAATTGCGCAATAAGGGCAAAGGCCGTAGACCGGAAACCCAAAAATCGACTTAAAGCCTCCAAGGTTGGATCAGTTGCCTGTTCCACCCAAGCCTTGGCTTGTTCGGAAATATGAGGGGGAATCTGGAAACGCAGATACGGTCTTAGAATTGAAAAATTCCGGATTCGATTAGGGAAATTTAGTTCTTCATCCGTCAGAACGATGAAGTGGTAACCCTCATCAGCCAGAAACCGGTGGGCTGCCTGTAGTCTCTCCAGCACCTTCGGTAAAAACAACTTGGCTAAAGGCTTCACTTCCACATAGCAAATCTCACCGTTACGCAACCTCAGCTCAAAATCCGGCGTATATCGGAACATTCCCTTTGATGCTGGTAGGTAGAAGGTTTGCGGCTGCTCTCTATATGCCTTGACCACTGGGGAAAATTCAAAGTGGTAACAAGCTTTTTGTTCATTCTGTGATTCCCAGGCAATCGAGCGATTTATTTTTGTCGAAGGAACTCCCCCCCGAACCTCGCCACGAGATCGCGTCACTGGCTCCCTTGCTCGCTCAGCTTTGGGCTGAGGCGTAATAATGAGACGCAAATCTGGCCTCCGACCAGCATTTTGGCGCGGGTCATCAAATTCAATAGACATAACGATTCCTTACCGCATTAGATGCGGCAAATCCTCACAACTTAAGCTGTGATGTTGAATACGCCTGTTTTTGGGCAAAAGAATGCCTATATCGAGTAGTAAAACTCGATAATCAACAGGAATTTAGAAGATGAAGGGGCTTGACGCTGATGGGAACTTTGATGATACTGAAGTCGCCAAACGTAGGTATCAATCAATGATTCTTACACCAGCGGGGCAAGCCGCAAGGTTTGTCCCGTTTTTACATGTGAACCTCCCGATTTTTTCGACGCCTTATTTTCTGAACCGGATATTCTGGTTGAGCCGCCAAGGTCTCTTTCAATAAGATGAATTCTCGGATCATCCGTACTTGAAATGGGGATAGGTCTAGCTGATGCTTCCTCAGATCGCTGAATAACCAATAAACGTCCAGCGGTACTTCTTTTTCGATAATAAACTTTCGATTAGAAGCATCAGCCGCTTCAACTAGCTGTGCGTGTTCATCCGCTGATAAATTAAGAACTTTCGCCAAACGATCGATAAACGCTTGGGGAGGAGGGCCTTTTCTCCCCGTTTCTAAAGACGATATGTAAGTTTGCTCATAGCCGATCAAGTCAGAGAGCTCTGACTGGCAGATGCCTCTGGAGGCTCTGATAGCTTGTAGCAGATGAGAAAATGGACTCACTTTTATAAAAAGGCATTAGAGAAATTAATACTGATAACGATGATACTCTAAGCTCAAAAAATATCAAATCATTGAAAATTAAGGAAAAAATAACGTACTTATCGTTGTAAGTGACTGTTTTTGGCAAAATATTCGCGATATCTAGCTTAATTTTTCACGGCAAAATGCCAAAAAAATTTAGCTAATAATATTGTCGGATGTAGCTGTAAGCCTTCTCAAACAGCTCCTCATCGGCATGCAGTTTGTATTTGAACAAGGATTTGCGTAGCGCCTTCTTGACCTCGCGCTCGCCGGCCAGGGTATTTTGCCAACCGGGGAAGCGTACAAGCCGGACGATTTCGTCGATGTCTGCCACCACGCGCTCGACAATGATCGGAGTATCGGCGGTTTTCACTTCGTTGAATAACTCGGTCAGTGCCGATTTGCCGCGATCTTCCTCTTCTTCCGGCGGTGTTTCCTTCTCGGCCTGTAAGACTTCCTTGGCGATTTGCAGCAGTTGCTTCAAAAACTCGACGCTGTTCAGTACGCCGTTTTCAAAACGGTCGCGCAAGGCATCCAGCCGTTCGGAGAGTTCCTTGAATTTTGGATTGCCAAGATGATTACGCAAGCGCCGCGCGACCTTGATTTCGATTTGCTTGACCTTTTTCGGGTCGGGATTGGACAACACCGCTTCCAGTAAATCGGCATCCAGCACCAAGGTATCCAGGTCGTCACGCACCGCATCGACATGCACGTTTTGATGGATCAGTTCGATGGTTTTGGCACCGAGCGAATGCCAAATCAGTTTGCCGTGACCGCTGGATGGTTGCACCGACTGGTACACCTGCGACAGCCACTTGTAGTCCTTCTCGTATTGCCCAAGGAAGGTATCGGGCGATATGGCTTCCCAGAGTTTGCCGAGCAAACTGTATTCGGCGCCGAAATTGTCGCGGACTTCGTTGTTGGGCAGACATTGCTGAGCGGCGATCAAACCCTCGTAACCTTCGATTGTACGATCGACACCGGCAAAAAACGCCAGGCATTTCTGCATCGCTTCCGGAAACTTGTCTTTCAGTTCCTGGATATTCGACACCACGGCCAGCATGCTTTTATCGTCAAACTCCAGCGCCTTGGCCACGTCGTCGAAAATGCCCAAGTAATCGACGATCAATCCGTGGGTTTTCAATTCGGAAAAGGTCCGGTTCACCCGGCAGATGGCTTGCAGCAAGGTATGGTCGCGTAGCGGTTTATCCAGATACATGACCTGCAAAATTGGCGCATCGAAGCCGGTGAGCAGTTTGGCGGTGACGATCAACAGTTTCAGCGGATCGTTGGGATCGCGAAACCGATCCAGCAAGCGTTCTTCTTCATCCTTGCTGCGGGCAAATGGCTTGTATTCCGTCTCGTTGCCGTTGACCGTCATCACCACTTCCGATGCTTCGGTCGGCAGCAACTTGTCCAGCGCCTGTTTGTAGAGCAGACAGGATTCGCGGTCGAATGCCACGATCTGACCTTTGAAGCCATTGGGCTCGACTTTGTTCTGGAAATGCTGAACGATGTCTTCCGTCACCCGACGAATACGTTCCGGCGTTTTCACCAGCACTGCCATTTTGGCAGCAGTTTTGCCAAGGTTGTCGCGATCCAGGTCGGACAGCGCTCCGGTCATTTCCTTGAAAGCGGCGTCGATGGCGGGTTTGTCGATATGTAATTCCAGCAGACGCGGCTCGAAGTGCAGCTTCAATGTGGCGCCGTCGCGGATGGATTCTTCAAAACCGTAGCGGCTCAGATAACCCTTGTCATCTTCCTCGGCACCAAAGGCATAAAAGGTATTACGGTCGAAACGGTTGATCGGCGTGCCGGTCAGGCCAAACAAAAACGCATTAGGCAGCGCATCGCGCATTTTGCGGCCCAGGTCGCCTTCCTGGGTGCGGTGGGCTTCGTCGACCAGCGCGATGATGTTGCTGCGCGGGTTGAGTGTGCCCTCGGCTTCGCCGAACTTGAAGATGGTGGTGATGATGATCTTGCGGACATCCTGGGCCAGCAGTTGCTGCAGCTTGTCCCGCGTCTCCGCTTTTTCCAGATTGGGAATGTCGGCGCCGGTAAAGGTGCCGGTGATTTGGGTATCCAGGTCGATGCGGTCCACCACAATCAACACGGTCGGGTTTTTTAGATGCGGATGCAGGCGCAGCTTTTGCGCGGCAAACACCATCAGCAGCGATTTGCCGGACCCTTGAAAATGCCAGATCAGACCCTTTTTCGGATAGCCGGCCAGCACTCGCTCGACAATCTTGTTGGTCGCTTCGTATTGCTGGTAACGGCAGATGATCTTGATACGGCGTTTCTTCTTGTCGGTGGCGAACAAGGTAAAGCTGGCGAGAATGTCCAGCACCACATGCGGCCGCAGCATGCTTTCAGCGGCCAGCTGCAAAGTCTTCAGCGGATGGTGGCGGGCATCGCCGTTATCCTCATCCAGATTCCACGGCCCCCAGTCTTTGATCGGTAGACCGAGCGAACCGTAGTGATAGGCCTTGCCCTCGGTAGCGACTGAAAACACGTTGCAAGTAAACAATTCCGGCACGAATTTTTCGTAATCGTCATGCACCTGCACGGCGCCATCGACCCAACTGATAGCCGAGCGAGTCGGGGTTTTGGCTTCGATTAACACCAGCGGCAACCCATTGACCAGCAACATCAGATCGGCACGGCGTTCGGCGCTGCCGGCGCGGTAGGTAAATTGCTGGGTGGCGACGTACTGGTTTTGGTCGAGATCGTCGAAATCGATCAGCCGCACCGGCACATGCTGGTTGTTGTCGCCGAACGGCATGGAACGCTCACCGCGCAGCCAGGCGGTCATTTCCTCGTTGGCGCGAATCAATCCGTCGGAACGTACCGAAAGAATGATCGCGCGCAGTTTGTACAGAACTTCGTCGGCGCGATCGGGTTGGGCGGCAATTTCCGGATTGAGGCGGATCAGTGCTTCGCGCAGCCAAGGCTCGACCAGCACTTCCTGGGGTTGACGGGGAATGTCGGCGCTGGCGATGCGTTGCCAGCCTAGGCCTTTCGAGGAGCGGCCATAGGCGGTTTGCGGCTCTTTAGCGACGTTGGTTGGAACGGGTTTGATCGAGCCTGACAGCAAATCGTAGAGGTAGGCCTCGACGGTGTTTGATTCGGTAAAAATAGAACTCATAGGTGCTCTCCATTTCCAAACATTACAGTACGCCGCAAGGTGCGTAGCGTCTGTAATCGTTCATTAATGCTATCGCGCCCCTGCTGCATTGTTTTGGATACAATCTCTATCTGATGCTGTACTTCTAGTGGAGGAACTCTTACAGCCATCTTGATCAGCTCAGATCGCTTTATGTGAAGAAGCGATGTCTTAAATCCATGGGCGCGACGTTCAATCATAGGCGTAATGTGGTTTAGCACCTCAAACAACCATTGTTGGTTAAAACCAGATTTCGGAACAACTCGAAAAATATGCTGATTCAACACTGCATTCGTTCCTTGCCAAATGCGAGCACCAAACGACACACCTGGGACGCCAGCCCAAGCGAAAAGCAAGTCCCCGGCTGAGACATGAAATTTTTTGTCTACTTGGCCGTTGAAGTAATTGAATTGTTGTGAGCCGTTAAGATTCTGTATTCGGATAATTGGAAGTCCCTCTTCCTGCCAGTCTTGCGGTTTAAACCCATAGCCGTTGACGAGATCACAAACATCCCCAAGGCATTGACTACTCCACCCTATTTCAAGCTCCTTTCCTCCATCAGTGATCAAGTCGTCAAGCACTGCAAGCCTTGCAGTTTCATGCTTTTTGAGGGCTTCGATGTATGATTCGATAGTCTCATCGATCTCACGCATCAATACCAAGATTCGTCGCTGCTCACTTATAGGCGGCAACGCAAACTCAAAATCCGCCAAACTCGACCAGTTAGTTCGCGGGCTCAAACTACCTGCCGAGGTGCCGACCGCATGCTCGAAAAACGCATCAGTCTGACAAATAAACGGCAACAGGTCTGGTAACAGCACATTGGCATCCCGGCTTTCCAGCACATAGATGTCGCCGGAGCAAACCCCGGAGAAATCCGCTACCGCCACCTTGCGTTGATAGGCCCGGCGCTTGCCAAACAACACCTGTCCCGGCTTGAACACGCTGGTAAAAGTCGTACCCTCCGCCACATTACCCCAGCTACGAATCCGCAAATCGCCCGGCTCCAAATGCTCCAGCCCGACATACCGCTCGACACCTTCCGCCAGCGGATCGGCGCAACGCGCCTTGGACAACCGCACCACCTCGCCAAACTTCACCTTGCGCCAACCCGGTTTCAACACGCTTTTATCCATTGTCATCGTCCTGATCGTCTTCATCCGGCAATCCCAAACCGCGCAGCCAGCCGGCAAAATCGGCCAACGCATCGGCGCCAAACGGCGGCATAGTCCACCAGCCCAGGGTCAGAGTTGAATATTCGCCATGTAGGGTCAGTTCCTCATATTCGCCGTCACACACTAACGGACTGATCGGGAATGCTGGGATGGTGGCGTTGCGGAGCCGTTCGAGTTGTTGGACAACCGCTTCCGGGGCTACGCTGGTTCGCGATTGCTTACGTTTACGTCCAAGTTGTTCGGTGGTTTCTATCCAGCAGTTATCGCCTTGTTGCACCAAGGTCAATTTATGCGTTGCTGCGGGTTGGAAGTACCCGCTCGGCGTAATCCTCAGGCAAGCCAATTCACGACGATCATTCGCCCGGTTCATTTTCTTCCTTGTCTTGTGCCGACGCGACGTAAGCCTGATGTGGATGATTAGGGGATTCCGGATAAAGCAGAGTCAATTGCCCGCTTTGCACCATGTCCGTCAAATGTTTATTGCGCAGGTATTTGAGATCTTTATCCAGTAAGGTGGCAAGCTCTTCGCCACGAAGTGCTTGCCACCTACAAAGTTCACAAATCAGCGCGCGCAGTGCTTCAGCACTCAATCGCTGGCCGGGTTGAGGCAGACAGGTTGCAAGCTCAGGTGGTAAGTCAGCACGGTTGAGCTTACCACCTTCGACATTGAGCTTACCACCTTTAACCAGCACTGGTTCATTCTCGAAGGGTAAGCGCGTCTGTTCAGGATGAAGATCAGGCTCGACAACTGGCGACTGCAGCGTGTAATAGGTGCGACTACCACTACCTTGTTTGACTAATAGGCCTCGGTCCCGCAAACGGCGCAATACTTGGCTGGCCGTTAAAGTATCTAGACCGGAAAAATCCCGGCAGGCGGTATTATCGACCGCACCCGTTTCGCGAGCGTAGATCAGAACCTTGGCTTCTTCTGCATTAAGCGTATCTCCAGCTAGGGACTTGAGCCAGCGGTAATCGTCTTCGGTTAACAGGTGGTGCAGAAATAGCGTGGCTTTGAATTCATTTTTCTGCCGGTCCGAGTTGAATTCCGGCAAGGGCAAACCCGCATCGGCGGACAGGCGGCGCATGGTACGGATACCGGAGCCTTTGGTTTCTGCCCAGTGCAAGTCATGCAATACGGCAGCAATCGCCGGATTACGTAGTCTTGAGCCAGGCTTACCCAAGTCGGCCATATCTTTGAGCGAGAAGCCGGGATTGATGACTTCGATGCGATTGCTGTAACGAATGATCTGTACCGGGCTGTGAATCTGATAACTCCGGTGCATGGCGGCATTGGCCAACGCTTCGCGGATGACTTTGCGCGGTAATAACGGCTCCTGGCGGCTTTGCATTTCGCCGTCATCCAATCTAAAGCCTTTGGGCAGCTCGTCTAGGATGGTGTTCTGCATTTGCCGCAGGGCCAACATCAAGGGTTTGCGCAAATCCAGCGTGGTGACAAAGCGATCATCCGGGTCTTCGACCCATTGCATGCCGGGAACACGAATGTAATCAATTCGCAGGGCAGGCATTAGCCGTCGCAATGCCAGCGATTTACCAAACAACACGATGCCGGCCAAGGTAGGACACAATTCCCCGTCCGCACGTTTCAACGCGCAAATCGCTTCCAGCAAATCGTCATCACCGTAAGCAAGTTCTTCCGCTTCCGGGTTTGCCTCCGCTCGCAGACGGCGGTATTCGGCAACCGCTAAGGGATCGATGTCGTCACGATTGGCTTCGCGGATAACGACCATATCGGGGCCTGTTTGTGGTTGCGGATCGCCGCGCAGTACCCAAAGGTCTTCATCAACACAATGCTGATCGGTGGAACCAATACGCCGGTAGGCACCACGAGGCAGGCCGGTGGCTTTAATGTAAATAGGCTTTTGACTGACATCGGACTCCGGTACATAAACAACCAGTACCAATTTGCCATCCACTGTTTCGATCTGCATTTCCGGGCGAACCACGACGTTAAGCATGTTAGCGCATTGGGTCGCTAAATCCTTTTGTACTTTGTCCAAGTCCGATAAGCCTTCTGCCCAGTAAACGACATCGCCTTTGTCGTTGGTTTTCCAGTTGGCTCCGAGTAATAAATAACCACCGTCCAGGCCGGGTTCGTTGGCAAAGGCGATGACGGTTTGCATCACCGATTTACCTAACTCGCTGGCCCGCTTAGCTTCTATGCGCGACGACTCATCAACGGCGTTAAGTTCTTCGAACAGTTCGATGGCGCTACGCATCGGACTCGGTCTCCGAAACCAGTTGATCGAGAGTTTCTACCAGATTATCCATTTGCTGCCAAAAAGCTCGGCCGTTGGTTTGCCAGTTTTCCCAGGCTTCTTTCAGGCTGGAAGGTTGCTCGTTATTATCGGCGCTTTTGGTATTACTGGTCTGACGTTTGACGTAAAGCGGGATCGAAAGATTACAGTCCTGGGCTTGTAACTCGCCCAGAGTAACCACTTTGGCGAAACCGGGTTGGTCGGCAAAGGTTTGGAAAGCGTCGAGGATGCGCTGTTGGTGTTCGGGTTTCAGGAAGCTTTGCGCGCGTTCCCGCGTGACTTCATTAAGCGCGTCGATAAACAGCACCTGGTGTTTGCGGGCTGTGGATTTGTTGCGGTTACAGACCACGATGCAAGATTCCATCGGCGAGTTGTAGAACAGGTTTGGCCCCAGACCTATAACCGCCTCGACCCAGTCCTGCTCAACCATCTTGGTTCGCATGGTTTGTTCCTCGTTGCGGAACAACACGCCGTGCGGCCAGAGGATGGCGCAACGACCCTTATTACTGAGGCTGGCGAGAATATGTTGCTGGAAGGCATAGTCGGCGCGACCTTGCGGCGGCGTGCCGAGAAAGTTACGCCCCCATTTGTCCTGCTCGAAGGCCGTGCGATCCCATTGTTTGATGGAATACGGCGGATTGGCAAGGATCACATCGAACTGGCGCAAGCGATCACCTTCGATGTGTTTGGGATCGGCCAGCGTGTCGCCGCGAATGATTTGAAAGTCCTCGACACCATGCAGGAACAGATTCATCCGGGCGATACCGGAGGTGATCAGATTGCGTTCCTGCCCATAAAGTTTGAGGGTGCGATATTCGCCGCCGCTACGTTTGACCTCGGTCAAGGCCGAAATCAGCATGCCACCGGTGCCGCAAGTAGGATCGTAGATCGACTCGCCGGCCTGCGGTGCCAGCAATTGCGTCATCAGATGCACGACGGTACGGTTAGTGTAAAACTCGGCGGCGGTATGACCGGAATCATCGGCGAACTTTTTGATCAGAAACTCATAGGCGTTGCCCAGCTCGTCCTCGGGAACGTTGGCGACCGATAGGGTTTGGGTCGAGAAATGCTCGATCAGGTTTTTCAGTGTTTCGTCCGGCAGGCGCTCGCGATTGGTCCAGGGCGCATCACCGAAAATGCCGGTCAGCAAATCAGGATTGGCGGCTTCCAGTTGACGCAAGGCGGTTTGAATTACCATGCCGACATTTTTGGGCGTTTGCCGTACATCGTTCCAGTGAGCACCGTCGGGAATCTGGAAGCGGTGATTTTCGGCAAACTCGGCATAGGACAAATCACCATCCGAATCGGCTATAGCCAAGTAGTATTCTTCATCCCAGACATCTGAGATCCGTTTGAAAAACAGCAACGGGAAAATGAATTGCTTGTAATCGCCGGCGTCGATTAGGCCGCGCAACAGGACGGCGGCACCCCAGAGGTAGGATTCGAGTTCTTGTTGGCTGATGCGACTAATCAAGCTTCATCTCCCTGGCGTTTAATGCGCCATTGATAACCGCAAGCGGTGCATTCCCTCTCAGGACCTTCCAAATCGACACAACAACCACCAAGCACAACTTCACCACGACCCGCCATTTCAAAAGCCAGTTCGGTCGGCTCACCGTAAAGAATATCCACCCCGGCTTTCTGCCGGCAGTTTGGACAGATGTATTTTCTAGAACTCATTGTAACCAGCCGCCCTCACTCATGACGTTAGCCAGTCGTTCTTCGGCTTCTCGGCAACGGGCTAACGCATCTTTGAAAGCCGCGATGGCTTCTGGTAACGGTGGAATGTCTTCCGTGAGTGGTGGCAACACGTAACGCGAGATGTTGAGGGTCCAGTCTTCAGCTTTGATTTCGTCCAGACTGACAATACGGACGGCGTCCTGCACATCCTGGTAGTTCTGGAACCAACCCTGAATTTGCTGGGCATGTTCGGGTTCCAGATAGTTTTGAGCCCGACTGCGACGGAATAGCCGCGAGGCATCGGCAATCAGGACCTTGTGTTGACGCTCTGCCGGCTTCTTCTTACGAAGCACCAGAATACAGGCCGCCAAACCGGTGCCGTAAAACAGATTCGGCGCCAAGCCAATCACGGCTTCTATCAAATCCAATTCAAGCAGCTTTTGCCGGATTGAACCCTCCGCGCCTTTGCGAAACAGTGCGCCCTGCGGCAGAACCACAGCCATCCGACCGCTGACATCCGCCATAGACTTGACCATGTGCTGGACCCAGGCAAAGTCGCCAGAACTTGAGGGCGGCAAGCCAGCAAAGTTCCGACCGAAGGGATCGTTAAGCCAAAGCTCTTCGCCCCATTTTTCTAAAGAGAATGGCGGATTGGCGATCACGCAATCGAACGTCGCCAGCCGGTCGCCGTCGAAAAAAGCGGGACTGCGTAACGTGTCACCACGCACGATCTGAAAATCTTCAATACCGTGCAGAAACAGGTTCATGCGCGCGATGGACGAGGTAGTCAGATTCTTCTCCTGACCGAACAACTTACCCCATAAGCGTTTGACGTCACCGTGCATTTCGCTGACATGTTGCACGGCTGCGAGCAACATACCACCGGTGCCGCAAGCCGGGTCGTAAATGGTTTCGCCTTCTTTCGGATCAAGCATATCGATCATCAAACGCACGACACTGCGCGGGGTATAGAACTCACCGGCTTTCTTGTTGGTGGCGTCGGCGAATTTCTTGATCAGGTATTCGTAGGCATCGCCGACCACATCGGAGGTGGCACTGTGATTGCCCAAGGGGAGTTTGGAAAAGTGCTCGATCAAATCCTTGAGCAGCGCATCCGACAAGCGTTCTTTGTTGGTCCATTGGGCATCACCGAAAACGCCATACAAGGTATCGGGGTTGGCTTTTTCGATCTCACGCATCGCGCGCTGCAAGGCGGTGCCGACATTGCTGGCAACTGATCGGACATCGTTCCAATGACAATCATTGGGGATCTGGAAGCGGTGAGATTCCGGAAATAGCGCTAATTCCGCATCACCGGTTTCGGCCACGATGTCGGCATACTCTTCGTCCCACACATCACAAATGCGTTTGAAGAACAGTAGCGGGAAGATGTAGGTCTTGAAATCTGCCGCATCCACCGGGCCGCGCAAAATATTGGCGGATTCCCAGAGGTGGCTTTCAAGCTGGTTCAGAGTTGTAAGTTTTGCGTCCAAGCATTCATCCACACTGAATATAGTTATTGTTGACGGCTACTACTTTTTGTCCCGCTTCATTGATAGAACTGGATCAAAAGTGCATCGGCTATTCAAAAACTGTTTAGCCACGGGAGCAGTAATTTTTACTCTCCCGTTAGCTAATCACGATTAAATAAGA
Source organism: Methylomonas sp. MS20 (assembly GCF_050275925.1). Classification (NCBI taxonomy): domain Bacteria; kingdom Pseudomonadati; phylum Pseudomonadota; class Gammaproteobacteria; order Methylococcales; family Methylococcaceae; genus Methylomonas; species Methylomonas sp. MS20. The sequence goes on along the minus strand of NZ_CP189962.1, from coordinate 7,050 downwards.
ATATTTCTCAAATACATATCCCAATAGCCCATTTCATGATTTATGAGATTTCATTTCACAATTATGAGATTTTTTTCATCTATTTTGAGATCTGACACCGATACATCTCTACACATCCAAATTCGCCACATCCAGCGCGTTCTTGACGATGAAATCCCGCCGCGGTTCAACGACGTCGCCCATTAGCGTGGTGAAGATTTCGTCGGCGGCGATCACGTCGTTGATGGTGACTTGCAGCAGGCGGCGGCTGTTGCTGTCCAGCGTGGTTTCCCAGAGTTGCTCGGGGTTCATTTCGCCTAGACCTTTGTAGCGCTGGATGTGTTGGCCTTTTTTGACTTCCTTCATCATCCATTCGAAGGCTTCCTTGAAATTGGCGACGCTTTGCTCGCGCTCGCCCATCCGCATCACTGAATCCGGACCGAACAGGCTCAGGGTTTGCTCGGCGTAGCGGGCTATTTTTTGATAGTCCATGCCTGTAAAGAAGGTGGAGTGCAGCACGAAGCTTTTGGTGATGCCGTGCAGGCGCTTGTTGACGGTGATGTCGAAGTCGTCGGCACCGTGATATTTAACCTCGGTGCTGAATACGGCCTTGTGGTCGCCGCTGTTGAGCTTCTGCTCCAAATCGACAAACCAGGCGCTTAGTTTCGCTTCGTCGGCCTTGGCGGTGGCGTCCAGGGGCTGTAAATAGGTCATTTGTTCCAGGTACAGATCGTCGTAGCGTCTGGACAGGCGATTTATGACCGCCATGACCTCGGCGAATTCGGTTGCCAGCTTTTCCAGGCCCTGGCCCTGGATGATCGGCGTATCGGCGTCGGTTTGCAGTTGGGCCTTGTCCAGCGCCAATTGGATCAGGTATTGATTCAAGGCGCTGTCGTCCTTGACGTAATGTTCTTGTTTGCCTTTTTTGACTTTATACAGCGGCGGTTGGGCGATGTAGATATGGCCGCGTTCGACCAGCTCCGGCAATTGCCGATAGAAGAAGGTCAGCAGCAGGGTGCGGATGTGCGAGCCGTCGACGTCGGCGTCGGTCATGATGATGATGCGGTGGTAGCGCAGTTTGTCGACGTTGTATTCGTCCTTGCCGATGCCGCAGCCCAGCGCGGTAATCAAGGTGCCGACTTCTTCCGATGAAATCATTCTGTCGAAGCGGGCGCGTTCCACGTTCAGAATTTTACCTTTCAGCGGCAGGATGGCCTGGGTGCGGCGGTCGCGGCCTTGTTTGGCGGAACCGCCGGCCGAGTCCCCTTCCACGATGAACAGTTCGGACAAGGCCGGGTCTTTTTCCTGACAGTCGGCCAATTTACCGGGCAGGCCGGCGATATCCAGCGTGGTTTTGCGGCGAGTCATTTCGCGGGCCTTGCGGGCCGCTTCGCGGGCGCGGGCGGCGTCGATAATCTTGCCGGCGATTGCTTTAGCAACTTGAGGCTGCTCCAGCAGAAATTCCTGGAGTTTCTCGTTCATCGTCGATTCGACCAGCGGTTTGACTTCCGAGGACACCAGTTTGTCCTTGGTTTGCGACGAGAACTTGGGATCGGGGACTTTCACCGACAATACGGCGGTCAAACCTTCGCGAGCATCGTCGCCGGTGGTGGCGACCTTTTCCTTTTTAGCCAGACCGTTGCTTTCGATGTATTGGTTGATGGTGCGAGTCAGCGCGGCCCGGAAGCCGGCCAAGTGGGTACCGCCATCGCGTTGCGGAATATTGTTGGTGTAGCAGAACACATTTTCCTGATAGGAATCGTTCCATTGCATCGCAACTTCAACAGTGACGCCTTCTTTCTCGGCCTGGAAGTGAAACACTTTTTCGAACAGCGGGGTTTTGTTCTTGTTCAAGTGTTGAACAAAGGCGCTGATGCCGCCTTCGAATTCGAACACGTCTTCCTTGCCGCTGCGTTCGTCGCGTAGCGAGATTCTGACGCCGGAGTTGAGGAAGGATAATTCGCGCAGCCGTTTGGCGAGTATGTCGTAGTGGAATTCGATGTTGGTGAAGATGGTCGGGCTGGGCTTGAAGTTGATGTAGGTGCCGCTACCTTCGGCATCACCAACGATGGCCAGCGGTGCGACCGGTTCGCCGAGCACATATTTTTGCATGTGCAATTTACCGTTCTTGCGCACCTTCAATGTCAGCTCTTCGGATAACGCATTCACGACCGAAACCCCGACGCCGTGCAAGCCGCCTGACACCTTGTAGGCGTTGTCGTCGAATTTACCGCCGGCGTGCAAGACGGTCATGATGACTTCGGCGGCGGAACGGCCTTCTTCCTTGTGAATATCGACCGGGATACCGCGACCGTCGTCGTAGACCGATACCGAACCGTTTTCGTGTATCACCACATCGACACCTTTACAGTAGCCGGCCAAGGCTTCGTCAATGGAATTGTCGACTACTTCGAACACCATGTGATGCAAGCCGGAACCGTCGTCGGTATCGCCTATGTACATGCCGGGACGTTTTCTGACCGCATCCAGGCCTTTCAGTACTGTGATGTTCGAACTGTCGTATTGTTCACTCATGGTGTGTTCCGTAATGTAGGGTTTTGCCGCATTGACGCCAGAGGGGATCTATTCCTGCATCGTTGCTTCTGCTGGTGAGAGTTATAGTTATTGTGTTGTCTTGTTCGCGTTGCGATCACGGCGTTTGAATTCTTCCGTGTTCCACGTGAAACCTTTTATAAGTTTTGAGAGGCGCCAAATCGCCGAAGTCGGAAAAATCGGTACTGGTGATAAAGACTTGGCAGTTCAGTTCAGCCAGATATTTTAACAATTTTGCCTTGTTTTCTGTATCCAATTCCGCCGCCAAGTCGTCGATCAAAATGCAGCAGGCATTCGGGCTAATCCGGTTCAACAACGTTACTTGCGCCATCAGTAAAGCCAGTACATAGAGCTTTTGCTGTCCTCTGGATAGGAAGTCCTTGGCTGGGCGTTTGTCGCAATAACAAATGAAGTCTGCGCGATGCGGCCCGCTATGGGTAAATCCGTAACGCAGATCTCTATCCAAATCCTGTTTCAGGTAATGTTCCAATTCGTTTTCATCAGGCCATCCCGGATGAAAACGAACATCCGCTTGAACGTCCGTTAAAAATTGCCGTGCGGTTTCGTTAAACACCGGCAACAGTTCGTCAACATAGGCTTGTCGAAATTGGTTGATGACCTTGCCGTGCTCGGCCAACTCTCGGTCCCACGCCGGAATTTGCCTGAGTTGGCGAGACTTCAACAGACTATTACGTTGCTGCAGTGCCTTGGCGTATTTCCGCCAATGACCCAGAAACTGTTTGTGTTGATTAAAAATCCCCCAGTCCAAAAACTCGCGGCGAACTTGCGGACCGGCATCAAGCAGGCGGTAACTCTTTGGGTCGATCAACTGTACCGGCAGTGCATAGGCCAAATCCGACTTTTGCCGATTCTCGCCGTCGATGCGAATTTCGCATTGCTTGACGTCGATTTGAATCCCAATCCGACTTAGCGATTGGCCTTGCTGGCGATTTTGCGCGGACACCACCAGGTGGGTTTGGTCGAAGGCAATGGCTTGCTTGATATGCGTGGTGCGAAAGGACCGGGCGCGCCCAAGAATGAAAATGGCTTCCAGCAACGAACTTTTGCCGCTGGCATTGGCGCCGGTAATCAGGTTGATTGCCGGCGAAGGAGTAAGGCTGGCTTCACGGATGTTTCGAACCGAAAAAACATCCAGTGCGATCAAGGTCATTGTCCCGCTTACAGGCGCATCGGCATGACAATGAATTTAAATAAGGGTTGTTCGGGTTCTTCGATAAAACAACTGCTGGCATTGCCCGCTATCGTCAGCACCGCCAATTCGGAATCAAGATTCGAAACCGCATCCAGCATGTATTGCGAGTTGAAGGAAATACTCAGCGTCTGACCGTGATAATCGATGATCAGTTCTTCTTCCGCTTCGTCGTGTTCCGGGTTATGCGTGCTCAGTTTAAGAACGTCGCCGCCGATATCGAAGGTCACGCCTTTGTATTTTTCGTTGGACAAGATCGCCACCCGAGTCAGGGCGTCGCGCAACACCTGCTTTTGAATCAGCAACGGCGTCATGAAAGATTGGTTGAAGACTTTACTGAAGTCGGGAAACTTGGCATCTATCAGCTTTGAGGAGAATACCACATCTTTGAATTGGACCTTGATATGGTTGGCCGAGAACTGTACATCCAATTCCGCTTCGGGATCGTCCAGCAAACGGTTTAGCTCTTGAACCGCTTTGCGGGGAATGATGATGCGCGATTCGTAGCCGGTGGCGAAACCGATGTCGTCCTCGAAAATCGCCAAGCGATGGCCGTCGGACGCCACCAGTTTCATCTTCGAATTACTGACGTGAAGCAATAAACCGTTCAGGTAATACCTGACATCCTGGTTGGCCATGCAAAACAGGGTTTTATCCAGGCCCTTCTTAAATTTGCCGGCATTTAACGCAAACCGGTATTCGTATTCCGATTCGTTGAACTCCGGATAATGCTCCGCCGGCAAGGTGCTCAACGAAAATCGGCTACGGCCCGATGATAGTTTTACCTTGTCTTCGTGCAACTCGAACTTGAGCTCCGCACCGCCAGGCAACAACCGGCAAATATCTAAAAACTTGCGAGCCGGTACCGTGATGACGCCAGGGTTTTCTATCGATTCACAATAGACCTTGCTGACGATTTGGATTTCGGTATCGGTACCGGTCATCACCAGAGAACTTTCATCCGCCCACAACAGCACGTTGGAAAGAATAGGCATGGTCTGGCGCTTTTCTATAACACTGACGATTTGCTGCAACGATGGCAGAATCAGATCTCGGCTAATAACAAATTTCATAGATATCTATTTTTTATTTTTACTATTAACAAGTCGCAAAGCTGTGGAAAACCCGATTTACGTAATATAAAACAAACGATTGTCTTGTACGTAACAAGGCGGCGATCCCGGCCCATAGCCTGTTGACGATTTGTGGACAACGAGAGATGGCAACTTTATCCACAAGTTTCGTGCCAAGAGCGCCAGGTCCTAATGACAGGGTTTTCCACAATTGGTCGGCGTATTATCGTGGAAAAAGCTAGTGCGTGCTTGACGGTTTTCGTCACCCGCGCAAATCTCGAAAAACGAGTTCCACGGGCTTTGTCTGTCTGTTTACCGACTTTTCGTTTCGACCGTCTCGCGTCGAATTAATCAATAACAATGTAAAAGAAATATAGTTTATTACTGCTATTAGCAAGCCCTTTGGTTGTGGGTAAGCCCAATTTTAGAAGTGCTTTCATAGTCTTAGTGTCTGGCGAATCTTGTCTTTTCGGGTAGGTAACGCCTGTGCGGCAATTGTGGACAACTTCGAGTCTTGAAGTTATGCACAGCTGAACCACAATCTACTCGGTGGGATAAAGACAGGATAGTCAACAGCAGAAATGACGGTTTCTCGACGCGCGAATCGACGGTGTAGGCAATGAATTAGGCCTAAGATACCCGTTTGATTGGCGGCTGTTCGAGCGGGAAGGACTAATTTTTAGGGATTGGAGAAATAAGAAGTTTGCGACAAACATCGTTCGCGTTTCGGTCAAGCGGGTAATTCGAAAGATTGATGTCGGAATGACCGGTCTTTCCGCGCGAATGGGGATACGACCGAGTAACAGGAAGAGCGGTCGATGCCTGAACTTCGAGGTTTAGTGTTTGAGCCGGCGTGGTGGCTTTGGGCGGAAAGCGCCCGGAATTGGCGGCAGCGAGCGATATCGCCCGCTGCAAGGCTTAGTGCGACAGCGTGCGCAGCAGGTTTTTGTAATCTTCCGCCATTTTGACGTCTTCGTCCTTGAGTTCGGCGACCCGTTTGCAAGCATTGATGACGGTGGTGTGGTCGCGGCCGCCGAAAGCATCGCCGATTTCCGGGTAGCTGTGCGAAGTCAGTTCCCTGGCTAAAGTCATGGCGATTTGTCTAGGGCGGGTAATCGACTGCTTGCGGTTTTTCGACGATAAGTCGGCGACCCGGATTTTGAAGTATTCGGCGACGGTTTTTTGGATGTTGTCGATGCTGACCAGTTTATCCTGCAAGCTGATCAAATCGTGCAAGGCTTCCTTGGTAAATTCGACGGTGATGTCGCGGCCGGTGAATTGCGAATTCGCGACCACCCGGCGCAATGCGCCTTCTAAATCTCGAACATTGGACGGAATGCGCTTGGCGATGAAAAACGCCACGTCGTGGCTAAGATCCACGCCAACCTGTTGGGCTTTCTTGATTAAAATAGCGGTGCGCGTTTCCAAATCGGGCGGTTCTATCGCCACCGGCAAACCCCAACTGAAGCGGGACTTCAAACGGTCTTCCAGGCCCTCGATTTCTTTTGGGTACTTATCGCAAGTTAGTACCACCTGATGTTTTTGGTCGAGCAGATTATTAAAGGTGTGGAAAAACTCTTCCTGCGAACGTTCCTTGCCGGCCAGAAATTGAATATCGTCCATCAACAAAACATCGATGTTGCGATAGTAATCCTTGAAATGATTGATCTGGTTTTGTTGCAAGGCCTTGACCATATCCTGCACGAATTTTTCCGAGTGCAGGTAGACGATGTTGGCGTCCGGTTTTTTCTGCAGCACTGCATTGCCGATAGCGTGCATCAAATGGGTTTTGCCCAAGCCGGAACTGCCGTAAACAAAGAGCGGGTTGTATACCTTGCCGATGTTGTCGGAAACCGTGACCGACGCGGCGCGCGCCAATTGGTTGGATTTACCCTCGACGAAGCTTTCGAAGGTGAACGCCTTATTTAAAAAGTTGGGCTGGTTTTTTTTCTGAACCGGACTTTTGTTCAGCGTTTGCGTTTTGATCGCCGACGCTTTCTTGCTGCCGATTTCGAAATGCACCGCTAGCGTGGCGTTGGAAAATTCGTTGACCGCGTCTTCGATGCGGGTCAGAAAATGTTGCTTGATATGATCAATGATGAAGCGATTGGGCGCGAGCAGTTTTAACTGGCTGTCGGTTTCCACCGCTTGCAGTGGCCGGATCCACGTATTCAGGTCGGCGCCGGGAATTTCATGTTCCAGCTTGGCCAGGCAGTTGTTCCAAATCACACTCAT